>NZ_CP096255.1:0-1667500 GCF_011516635.5 Bradyrhizobium barranii subsp. apii
ATGAACACATCGGAACAGGATCGCTGGTCACGCGTGAAGAGCCGGCTGCGCTCGAACGTAGGCGAAGACGTCTATACGAGCTGGTTCGCCCGTATGGATCTGGAAGGCGTGCAGGAGGAGAGCGTGCGGCTCTCGGTGCCGACGCGCTTCCTGAAGAGCTGGATTCAGGCGCATTATGCCGAGCGCGTACTGTCGTGCTGGCAGGCCGAGGCGCCGGAAGTTCATCGCATCGATCTCACCGTTCGCTCCGCGGTGCGCCCGGTCGTGCAGCAGAAGGAGACGCCTGCGCCGGTCGAAACACGCCGCGCGCCCGCGCCGGAACTGCGCTCGACGGCGACTGCGCCGGTCTCCGCAAATCATGACGCGCTCGGCGGCTCGCCGCTCGATCCGCGCCTGACCTTTGCAAGCTTCGTCGTCGGCCGCTCCAACACGCTGGCGCATGCGGCGGCACGTCAGGTCGCCGAAGGGCGTCGCGGCGATCCCGTCATGTTCAACCCGCTCTACATCCATGCGGGCGTAGGTCTCGGCAAGACGCATCTGCTCCAGGCCGTGACCTGGGCAGGCAATTCCGGCAACGAGCGCAAGGTGCTGTATCTCACGGCCGAAAAATTCATGTACGGCTTCGTCGCCGCGCTGAAGACGCAGACGGCGCTCGCCTTCAAGGAAGCGCTGCGCGGCATCGACGTGCTCGTGATCGACGACCTCCAGTTCCTGCAGGGCAAGTCGACCCAGGCCGAGTTCTGTCACACGCTGAACGCGCTGATCGATGCCGGCCGCCAGGTCGTGATTGCGGCCGACCGTCCGCCGTCCGACCTCGAAAGCCTCGACGATCGCGTGCGCTCGCGCCTCGCCGGCGGTCTCGTGGTCGAGATGGGCTCGCTCGGCGAAGAACTGCGGCATGGCATCCTGAAGTCGCGCGTCGCGGCGGCCCGCGCCCATCACGCCACCTTCGACGTGCCGGAGGAGGTGCTGCTCTATCTGGCTCGCACCATCACCCATAACGGCCGCGACCTCGAAGGCGCGATCAACCGGCTTCTCGCGCATTCGAAGCTGAACAACCAGCCGGTGACGCTGGAGATGGCCGAGCGCGAGGTGCGCGATCTGGTCCGGCCGCAGGAGCCGAAGCGGATCAAGATCGAGGACATCCAGCGCGTGGTGGCTCGGCAGTATAATGTCAGCCGTTCCGACCTCCTGTCCTCGCGCCGCACCGCCAACGTGGTCCGTCCGCGCCAGGTGGCGATGTACCTCGCCAAGACGCTGACCCTGCGCTCGCTGCCCGAGATCGGCCGCCGCTTCGGCGGGCGCGACCACACCACGGTGCTGCACGCCGTGCGCAAGATCGAGGCGCTGGTCAACAAGGACACGGCGCTGTCCGAGGAAGTCGAGTCGCTGAAGCGCCAGCTTCAGGAATAAACGCCTAAGGCTCCTGCCATTCTCCCGCCGCCCCGGCCATGCCCGGGCGGCGGTGTTCGTTTGCCGGGACGGCCGCCCTCCTTTTGGGCTGTAAATCGTGGGGAACCACCCCCCAATCCCTTGAAACGGATGGCTTTCCGCGCCACCTTGCGCGACCCTGACGGCTTTGGTCATATCGGCTGGATGATCCGGCTTTTCGGGGTCTTCGATGCCGTGGCGCGCGTCCCGCCGCCCGGCTTTTCCAACGTTGTGTTTCCTTGGGGATCGGGCGAGTAGTGCAATGAAGGTTACGGTCGAACGCGCGCAACTCCTGAAATCGCTGGGTCATGTCCACCGCGTGGTCGAGCGCCGCAACACCATTCCGATCCTCGGCAACGTGCTGGTGCGCGCCGAGAACGCGAAATTGTCGCTGAAAGCGACCGACCTCGACCTCGAGGTGACCGAGACGCTCCCGGCCGAAACCGCGACCGCGGGCTCCACCACCGTGCCGGCGCACATGTTCTACGACATCGTGCGCAAGCTGCCTGATGGCTCGCAGATCGTGCTGGAGGCCGACGGCGACCGCGCCGTGCTGGCGATCCGCGCCGGCCGCTCGCGCTTCACGCTGCAGACCTTGCCGGAGAATGATTTCCCGGATCTCGCGGCCGGCGACATGTCGCATTCGTTCTCGCTCGCCGCCAAGGACGTCAAGCGGCTGATCGACCGCACCCAGTTCGCGATCTCGACCGAAGAGACGCGCTATTATCTCAACGGCATCTATCTGCACGCCGCGGGCACGGCCACGGCCGCCACCCTGCGCGGCGTTGCCACCGACGGCCACCGACTCGCCCAGCTCGACCTGGTCCAGCCCAAGGGCGCCGACGGCATGCCCGGCGTGATCGTGCCTCGGAAAACCGTCGGCGAGGTGCAGCGCCTGATCGAGGACAACGAGGCCGAAGTCACGATCGAGCTGTCGCAGGCAAAGATCCGCTTCACCATCGGCAATGTGGTGCTGACCTCGAAGCTGATCGACGGCACCTTCCCCGACTATGGCCGCGTGATCCCGCAGGGCAACGACAAGGAGCTCGTCGTCGACAAGAAGGATTTCGAGAACGCGGTCGACCGCGTCTCCACCATATCCAGCGAGCGCGGCCGGGCCGTGAAGCTCTCGCTGTCGCCGGGCAAGCTGGTGCTGTCGGTCACCAACCCGGATTCCGGCAGCGCGACTGAAGAGCTCGAAGTCGAATACGCCTCCGACGCCCTCGATATCGGCTTCAACTCGCGCTACCTCCTCGACATCGCCGCCCAGATCGAAGGCGACGTCGCCACGCTGAAGCTCGCCGACCCCGGCTCGCCGACGCTGGTGCAGGACAAGGACGACAAGAGCGCGCTCTACGTGCTGATGCCGATGCGGGTGTGAGGGACGTGTTCCCTCGCCAGCACACACTGCCTTTAGAACCAAGCGCGATGCACGTTACTGCGCCCTCTCCCCTTGTGGGAGAGGGCTGCACCGGTGTTTGACGCAAACTCACTTGGGTGAGGGGTTGGTGCCACGAGACCCGTCCCATCGACCGACCTCCCCGCCTCTCCGCCAATTTGCACGGAAGATGCGGCACGAGCCGACTGACGCCGAAAGGGCAATGTGGCGCTTGCTGAGGGATCGTCGGCTCTCCACATTCAAGTTTCGCCGACAGGAGCCGTTCAAGAACTACATTCTCGACTTTGTCTGTTTCGAGAAAAGACTCGTGATCGAGATTGACGGAAGCCAACATGCAGAATCAGAAAGCGACGCAGCTCGTGACGCGGCCTTGTCCGCCGAAGGTTTCGCCATAGCGCGCTACTGGAACAATGACGTGCTACAGCAACCCACTTCTGTGTTGGAAGACATCCTTGCAAAGCTTGCCGGGCGGTAAGATACCCCTCACCCGTCGCCTCACTTCGTGAGGCGCCACCCTCCCCCACAAGGGGGGAGGGAAGGCACTGCCCGGCAATGACAGAGTGATATGACCCCCTCCCGCATTCAACGCCTGACGCTGACGCATTTTCGCAATTACCGGGCGGCGGGGCTCGAGACGGCGGCTGACATGGTGGCGCTGGTCGGGCCGAACGGGGCCGGCAAGACCAATTGCATCGAGGCGATCTCGTTCCTGTCGCCGGGCCGCGGCTTGCGGCGCGCCACGCTGGAAGATGTCGCCGACAACCAGGGCGACGGCTCCTGGGCGGTGTCCGCGCAGGTCGAGGGCGCGCTGGGGCTCGCCACGCTCGGCACCGGCATCGACGCGCCACGCGCGGACGCCGCAGTCAGCCGGCGCTGCCGCATCGACCGCGAGCCGGTCAATTCGGCCACCGCCTTCGGCGACCATATCCGCATGGTGTGGCTGACGCCGGCGATGGACGGGCTGTTCATGGGCGCGGCCTCCGAACGACGGCGCTTCTTCGACCGCCTGGTGCTGGCGATCGACAGCGAGCATTCCAGCCGCATCTCCGCGCTCGAACGCTCCCTGCGGTCGCGCAACCGCCTGCTCGAGACGCGCAATTACGACGACCATTGGTGTGATGCGATCGAGCGCGAGACCGCGGAGCTTGCGGTCGCGGTCGCCGCAACGCGCGGCCAGACCGCAGCGCGGCTCACCGGCATGCTCAACGCCCGCGCGCAGGCATCCGCCTTTCCGTCCGCGCAAATCGCGCTGGATGGCTGGATGGAGAACGCGCTGCTCAACGAGACCGCGACGTCGGTCGAGGACCGCTACCGCCAGATCCTGCGAGACAACCGCCCGCGCGACGCCATCGCCGGCCGCACCACCGACGGCCCGCACCTCACCGATCTCCAGGTGATCTATGCGCCGAAAAGCATGCCGGCGCGCGATGCCTCGACCGGCGAGCAGAAGGCGCTGCTGATTGGCCTCGTGCTGGCGCATGCGAGCCTGGTCGCCGAGATGACCGGCATCGTGCCGCTGCTGCTGCTCGACGAGGTCGTCGCGCATCTCGATCCGAACCGGCGCGCGGCGCTGTTCGAGGAGCTGCGCAAGCTCGGCGCGCAGGTGTGGCTGACCGGCGCCGACCCCGCCGCCTTCGCCGACATTGGCGCAGGCGGCGATGTCTTTGACGTCGAGAGCGGACGTGTCTCCGCCCGGCGCTAGACCGCGCCGTTGAACCCGGCCGTTTGCAATCGCGACTAGCCTTTGAGGCCGCGGCGATGCCTGTCACGGCCTTCGCCAGCGCGCAAATGACATCACGCGCGAAAACCCTGGAGAATGAGATGCGGACGGTAAGGACCGGGGCGCGAGTCCCGGCTCAATGGCTGGCCTTTGCGTGCGGCCTCCTCTTGCTCGCGGTCTGCATGCTCGCAGCAAGCGCCAGCGCCTGGGTGCCGCATCTGTCGCCGCTGTTCGCGTCGGCGCTCACGCCGGACCCCGCTGCCAAGCTGCCCGCGCCGACCCGTTACAGCTACCGAGGAACGCACACCACCGTCGTCAAGGGCGTTGAAACGCCGCTCCGCACAAGGCTGGAGGCCACCGTGCCCGCCGAGCTCGGCGACGTCCTCGCCTTCTACCGCACCGAGCTCAGCAAGCTCGGCTGGCAGGAGCAGCGCGATGGCGCGGTGGTCTCCGCCGATCACGTCCAGCTCGCCTTCGCCTCCCCGCTCGGACCTGGCATGCTGGCGCTCGACCGCAAAGACGCCAGCACCGCCGTCGATCTCGTGCAGAAGAATGCATCTGTCGCGGCCAATGCGAACGTGATGCCCGAGCCCGGCCAGGCGAAGCTGGTGTTCTCCAATATCAGCGAAACGGAAGCCTCGCTCACGATCAACGACCGGACCATCAAGCACGCCGCCGGCGCCTACGCGGTTTCGCTGGATCTGCAGCCCGGCAAATATCCCTACGAGGTGAGCGTGCCGGGCCATCCAGCCACGACGAACATCCTCAACTTCGCTGCCGGCGATACCTGGGAGCTTACGGTCGGGCGCGACGGAGAGGCATGGTCGCCGCTCCTGCTGTATTGAACCTCCCGGGTTTCTGCCGCGACTTCTCGTCTGAGGCCGCGCCGACGGTGTCGCAGCCTGCAAATGCGCGCGCCTGAGCCTTGCGCGATATCCAGGAGACGTGACGATGTCGATGATCCCGCGCGGGACGCAAGTCCCGGCACGATGGCAGCTGCTTGCCTGCGGCCTTGTCCTGATGGCGAGCTGCTCGATCGCGGCCGCCGCCGACGGAGGCATTGTCGACGTCCATGCGCTGCCGCAGCTCGAGGGCGCGGTGGAAGACACCTCGCGCCCCGATCCCTACCGCGTCGAATACCGCATGCCGACGCCGGAAGCCGTGACGTCGCCGGCGGTGAAGAAACTCCTCAGCGCTGACGGCTGGGTGCCCTATGTGAGGCCGCTGGAGGAGAAGAGCACCACGCTGAACTTCAAGAAGGGACGGCAGGGCCTTTCGGTTCACTTCACGCAGGCCCTCGGCCGGCCCGATCAATCCGTGGTCTACTACACGACCGACCGGATCTACGGGAACGTGCCGTTTCCGGACGGCGCGAGCGACATCATGTTCGATGGGACCCGGCCCTATCTCGGCTGCATTGCGCCCAGCGCGCTCGATGTGACGTCGGATTTCTACGCCAGCCAGATGGCCGCGATCGGCTGGCAGAAACTCACGCCGGAAACCGCCGCGCGCTGGACGACCAGCCTGGATGAAACCGTTCCCAACGGCCTGCGCGCCTTCTACGCGCACCCTGACAGCAAGGACACCGGCTTCTACCAGCAGAAGCCGGTCATGCTGACGCTGACGCGCCGCGACGACGGCCGCACCAATGTCGATATCCGCGTCGCGCCCTTCGCCCTGCCCAGCGAGCTCAAGGCCGATGACGATCTGGCCGGCCTGCCGCGGCCGAACCCGACCAAGACGGCCAGGGGCCTCGGCAGCGCAAGCTCCAACAAGCGCGAGATGTCGGCCGCCGCGATGGCCGAGCTGCCCGCCGTGCTGGCCTTCTATCATCGCGAGCTCGCCGCGCGCGGCTGGCAGGAAGATGGCAGCGCGCCGCTCGCGCCCGGCGACGAAGTCGCGATCAAAGTCTCCAACGCCGAGGAGACCGGCGTGCTGCGGCTTGGCCGCAAATATGATTTCACCATGATCAGCCTGAACGTGCAGGTGAAAGAATCCGCGCTGGCCGCCCGCGCCAAGGCGAAGAAAGAAGCCGATGAGAAATTTCTTGGTGACGCGCTCGGTGCGGCCAAGCAACTCATCGCCGCCGACGAGGCCCGCCGCAAGGTGCAGGCCGCCGCGCTCTCCGATGCGCCGCTCAATGCGCTCGCCGACAGCAAGACGCCGGTGCCGCTGCCCGAGACCGCCGAAGGCGTGACGTTCGAAGGCGGCGACGGCCGGCTCGAATTCTCTTCCACGTCGAGCGTGAAGGCTCTCGGCAGCTTCTACCGCGCATCGCTGAAGAACGCGGGCTGGAAAGAGCAGCCCTCCGTCATCAACCAGCCCAACATGGCGGTGATGGAATTCTCCAAGGCCGGCAAGTCGATCTCGATGACCGTGGTGCAGATGGGCCCGAAGGTGAATGTCAGCGCCACCGGATCCGGCCTCATGGTGGCTGCGGCGAAGCCGGTTGAGGCCAAATCGGCAGAAGCAAAGCCGATCCAAGCCAAATCGACCGAGCCGCTGAAGCCCGATCCCGATTCCGCCCTGCTGGTACCGACGCAGCGCAGTTCAAGTGGGATCAGCTCGACGAAATTCCCCGGCAGCGACCAGTCGTTCCGCAAGGAGCTTGAAGCCAGCATTCCGGCTGAGCTCTCAGATGTCCTCGCCTTCTATCGCGCAGAGCTCACCAAGCGCGGCTGGCAGGAAAAGACTGACGGCGCGACTGTTACCGCCGAGCGGGCGGAGCTGGCGTTCACCTCGCCGGAGGGTCCGGCCATGCTGAAGCTCGGCCGCGCCAGGGAGGAGACAACGGTCAGCCTGGTGCAGCGGAATCCGCAGGCAGCGGCCAAGGCCGACATCATGCCCAAGGCGGGACAGGCGAGGCTGATGCTCGGCAATATCGGGCCGAAGGAGGCGTCGCTGACGATCAACAAGCAGACCATCAAGATCGCGGCCGGCGCCGGCGGCCCGCAATCGCCGAAAGGCCCGATGCTCGACCTGCCGCCCGGCAAGTACCAGTATGCGCTGCGCCTACCCGGGCAGCCCACTCGCAACGAGACCCTGACCGTAGCCGCCGGCGACGCCTGGGGCCTCCTGGTGGGGCCAAGCGGCGACGTGCTTCCGCTGCAGATGTATTGAGGTGCGACGAAGCAGGTGCGCCCACGCGCAGCCGGCGTTTCGGACCCGTGGGCGGAAAGTTGATCTAAATCAACAGAGCGTTGCGGCATTGCGGCCCGAATAGGCGTCAACAGGGTTCTGACGTCTCCAAGAGGGAGCTTGCAATGAACCGTACCCGTCACGTTGACGATAGCTCAAAGCCAGAAAGCCGCTTACTAAACCACCGCAACTTGCTGCTTGGCGGCACCGCACTGACCGTCGCTTTTTTGCTGTGCGCGCTGGAGACGACCAGCCTCGCGCAGCAAACCACCGGCACGCCGGGTTCGCCGAGCGCCACGACAACCATCGATGGCAAGCAGCTTCCGCCTGAACCTCCGAAGTTCGAAGGCGTGATCAAGGAAGATGCCACGGACTCCAAGCCATACTGGCCACCGTCCGTTGTGCCGCCCAAAGGCGCGCCGAACGTGCTGCTGATCATGACCGACGACCAGGGTTATGGCGTGACCGGCACCTTCGGTGGGGTGGTCCCGACCCCGAACATGGATCGCATCGCCAAGGCGGGCCTGCGTTACACGCAGTTTCACTCGACAGCGCTCTGCTCGCCGAGCGCGGGCAGCGCTGATCACCGGCCGCAACCACCACTCGGTGGGGTTTGGCGTGATCGGCGAAATGTCCACCGGCTTTCCCGGCTACGATTCCGTCATCGGCCCCGACAGTGCAACGGTCGGGACTATCCTTCGGGACAATGGATTTGCCACCTCATGGTTCGGCAAGAACCACAACACCCCGACCTATCTGTACAGCTCGGCCGGGCCGTTCGACCAATGGCCAATCGGCATGGGATTTCAGTATTTTTATGGGTTCATGGGCGGCGAGACCGACCAGTGGACGCCTTACCTTTTCCGCAACACGAGCCAGGTTTTTCCATGGGTCGGCAAGACCGGCTACAACCTCATCACCGACATGGCGGATGACGCCATCAACTACATGAACGGACTGAACGCGGCGGCGCCCGAGAAGCCGTTCTTCGTCTACTACGTGCCCGGCGGCACCCATTCGCCACATCAGCCGAAGAAGGAATGGAGCGAGAAGTTCAAGGGCAAGTTCGACATGGGTTGGGAGAAGCTGCGCGAGCAGATCTTCGCAAACCAGAAGCGGCTCGGGGTGATCCCGGCGAATACCCAGCTCACCGCCTGGCCGGATACGCTGCCGAAATGGGACTCGCTCTCGTTCATCCAGAAGAAATTGTACGCGCGCGAAGCCGAGGTGTTTGCCGGCTATGCGGCGTATACCGACTACGAAATCGGCCGCGTCATCCAGGCGGTCGAGGACATGGGCAAACTCGACAACACCCTGATCATCTACATCAGCGGCGACAATGGCACCAGCGCCGAAGGAACCCTCGAGGGCACGCCGAACCAGATGACCGCCTACAACGGCATTCTGAAACTGCCCGAAACCGAGCTGATGCTCCATTACGAGGATTGGGGCTCCGACAAGACCTACCCGCATATGTCGGTGGCGTGGTCGTGGGCCTTCGATACCCCGTTCAAATGGACCAAGCAGGTGGCATCGCACTTCGGCGGCACCCGGCAAGGCATGGCCATCTCATGGCCCGGCCACATCAAGGACGTCGGCGGCATCCGCAGCCAATTCCATCACATGATCGACATCGTGCCGACGATTCTGGAAGCCACAGGCATTCAAGCTCCCGACACCGTCAATGGCATCAAGCAAAGGCCCATCGAGGGCGTCAGCATGGCCTATACGTTTGACCAGGCCAACGCCAACGCGCCGTCAAAGCGCGACACGCAATATTTCGAGATGTTCGCGAACCGCGGCATCTATCACGATGGTTGGTATGCATGTACGACGCCGCCTGCGCCTCCCTGGCTTCTGGGCACCAGCCAAGCTGCCGGGGATCAATGAATACAAGTGGGAGCTTTACAACATCGCCGAGGATTACTCGCAGGCCAATGACCTCGCAGCCAAGAATCCCGACAAGCTCAAGGAGTTGCAAGCGTTGTTCCTGTCGGAGGCGGCGAAATACCAGGTCTTTCCGCTGGACAACTCGGTCCTGCCCCGCATTGTGACACCGCGCCCAAGCGCGACCGCCGGACGAACCGTTTTCACATATTCTGGTGAGAACGCTGGCATTCCTGACGCTAACGCTCCGAGCCTTCTCAATAAGGATTACACGATCACGGCCGAGGTTACCGTTCCTAAGGGCGGCGCGGAAGGAATGATCGCAACTCTAGGCGGTCGCTTTGGCGGATACGCCCTCTACCTGCTCAAAGGCAAGCCGGTCTTCGTCTATAACCTGCTCGATCTAGAACGGTACCGCTGGGAAGGCGGCATTGGCGGTCGCGACTTGTTTACCGATGCGCTCAAGCCGGGCAAGCACACCATTGTATTCGACTTCAAGTACAACGGACCCGGTCCGGGCAAGGGTGGCACCGGTGTACTGACGGCCGATGGCAAGCTGGTGGCCGCAAAGACGATCCCGCACACGATTCCGTTTCTTATGGCCATCGACGAAACGTTTGACATCGGCAGCGACACCCGCACGACGGTGGACGACAGCTACAAGCTGCCCTTCCGTTTCACCGGCAAGATCGACAAGCTAACCTTCAAGCTTGGCGCGACGCAGATGACGGAGGATGAGCAAAAGGTCATTCGACACGCGCTCGAAAGAGCGAGGGACTGAGCGCGACAAGTCGTGGCGATTCATGTCGGCCCCAACGCCACGACTCATCCTTCTTCGCTAAGAAATCGTTCGGCGGGATCCGCTTCGAAAGCCTGCGCGAAATATCATCGCGTATAGAAGGGAGTGCCGGCAGTGGATTCTTCATTTGGCGCGCTGGATGCGTTGCCGGCGCCGGCGGCCCGCAATCGCCGAAAGGCCCGATGCTCGCCTGCCGCCCGGCACCTACCAGTACGCGCTGCGCCTGCCCGGGCAGCCCGCTCGCAACGAGACCCTGACCGTAGCCGCCGGCGACGCCTGGGGCCTCTTCGTGGGGCCAAGCGGCGACGTGCTGCCGCTCCGGATGTATTGATCCCGCCGCCTGTGCCTGTAACGGCCAGGTTGAACCTGTCCAGTTGGTGGGGCGACTAGTCGTCCGGAGGCGGCGGCGACTGTGTCGCAGCCGCTGCATCGCGCGAAGACCACAACGCGCGACATCCCTGGAGAGTGGCATGACGACGGTGAGGCGCAGAACGAAGGTCCCGGCACGATGGCGGCTGTTCGCGTGCGGCCTCGCTCTTCTCGCGGGCGGCCTGGTCGCCGCAGGCGCTGGCGGATGGCTGCCGCACCCGTCACCGCAAACTTCGGCCGCACTCACACCGGCGGATCCCGACGCCGAGATGCCGGTGCCGAAGCAACACAACGTCTCCAGCTCCAACATCACCCATATGACCGGCATCGAAATCCCGCTGCGGGTCGGGCTCGAAGCCCATGTGCCGGCCCAGCTCAGCGATGTGCTCGCCTTCTACCGCACGGAGCTCGCAAAGCGCGGCTGGGAGGAAAAGCCGGATGGAGCTGTGGTTGCCACCGATCATGTGCAGCTCGCCTTCGCCTCCCCCAAGGGGCCAGCCACCCTGAAGCTTGGCCGCGCGCAGGACGAGACCATTGTCAGCCTGGTGCAGCGGAATACGGAGGCCGCGGCGAAGGCCAATTTCCTGCCGATAGCAGGACAAGCGCGGCTGATATTCGGCTATCTCGCGCCGGACACGGCTTCGCTCACGATCAACGATCAGACCATCAAGATCGCGGGCGGCGTCAATCACCCACAAACGCTGGATCTGCCGCCCGGCACGTATTCCTACAAGCTGGTCGTGTCGGGCTATCCGGTGCGCACCGATACCATCACCGTGGCCTCAGGCGAGGCCTGGTCCCTCAGCTTGGGCGACGACGACAAGAAGCCGGATCAGATCTACTGAACCCAGTGGCCTGTTCAGAGGCGCCACGGCGCCTGGGAACGCGCTTCTCCGCCCCGCAAAATCCACGCCTTCAAGAGCTAAAAACAGGGCCTCGAATCGCCCTTTTCGCAAGCCCCAGAATCGACCTCCAGGAGCCTTGAAAACCGGCTAAAAATCCCTATTTCGTCAAAGGGTTGCCGGAGGATACTTTGCGCTA
Organism: Bradyrhizobium barranii subsp. apii; assembly: GCF_011516635.5. Taxonomy (GTDB): domain Bacteria; phylum Pseudomonadota; class Alphaproteobacteria; order Rhizobiales; family Xanthobacteraceae; genus Bradyrhizobium; species Bradyrhizobium barranii. The sequence goes on from NZ_CP096255.1 coordinate 11,785, forward strand.
GGCGCAAGCGGTCTTTCATGGCACAAATAGCCTGCAAATCAGCGCCTTTTGCGCGGCTGATTCGGGCGACATCTCGAAGGCCTCTCATGACAGAACCTGCTCGGCAGACGCCTGCCGAAAACGAGCCCTCAAATCCGAGCGATTACGGGGCGGAATCGATCCGCGTGCTCAAGGGTCTCGACGCCGTCCGCAAGCGCCCGGGCATGTATATCGGCGACACCGACGACGGCTCCGGCCTGCATCACATGGTCTACGAGGTCGTCGACAACGCGATCGACGAGGCGCTCGCGGGCCATGCCACGCGCGTCGACGTCGTGCTCAATGCCGACAATTCCGTCACGGTGCGCGACGACGGCCGCGGCATTCCCGTCGACATCCACAAGGGCGAAGGCATCTCCGCGGCCGAGGTCATCATGACCCAGCTCCATGCCGGCGGAAAGTTCGACCAGAATTCCTACAAGGTCTCCGGCGGCCTGCACGGCGTCGGCGTCTCCGTCGTCAACGCGCTGTCGAGCAAGCTCGGCTTGCGCATCTGGCGCGACAACAAGGAGCACTACATCGAGTTCGCCCATGGCGATGCGGTCGCACCGCTGGTGGTGGTCGGCGACGCGCCGGGCAAGCGCGGCACCGAGGTGACGTTCCAGGCCTCGACGGAAACCTTCAAGAACATCGAATATGATTTTGCGACGCTGGAGCACCGGCTGCGCGAGCTCGCCTTCCTCAATTCCGGCGTCAACATCGCCCTCTCCGACATGCGCCACGCGGTCGAGAAGCGCGAGGAGATGCACTATTCCGGCGGCGTCGAGGAATTCGTCAAATATCTCGACCGCAACAAGAAGGCGATCGTGCCGGCGCCGATCATGGTGCGCGCGGAAGCCAACGGCATCGGCGTCGAGGCCGCACTGTGGTGGAACGACAGCTACCACGAGAACGTGCTGTGCTTCACCAACAACATCCCGCAGCGTGACGGAGGCACGCATCTGGCCGGTTTCCGCGGCGCGCTGACGCGCCAGGTCAACGGCTATGCCGAGGCCAATGCGAAGAAGGAAAAGATCGCGCTGACCGGCGACGATTGCCGTGAAGGCCTCACCGCCGTTCTCTCGGTGAAGGTGCCCGATCCGAAATTCTCGTCGCAGACCAAGGACAAGCTGGTGTCCTCGGAAGTGCGTCCCGTGGTCGAGAACGTCCTCAACGAGGCGCTCCAGGCCTGGTTCGAGGAGCACCCGTCCGAGGCCAAGATGATCGTCGGCAAGGTGATCCAGGCCGCCGCCGCGCGTGAAGCCGCGCGAAAGGCGCGCGAGCTGACGCGCAAGAGCCCGCTGTCGGTCTCCTCGCTGCCCGGCAAGCTCGCCGACTGCCAGGAAAAGGATCCGGCCAAGTCCGAACTCTTCATCGTCGAGGGCGACTCGGCAGGCGGCAGCGCCAAGCAGGGCCGCAACCGTGAATTCCAGGCGGTGCTGCCGCTGCGCGGCAAGATCCTCAATGTGGAACGCGTCCGCCCCGACAAGATGCTGGGAAGCGAGCAGATCGGCACGCTGATCACCGCGCTCGGCACCGGCATCAGCGACGAGTTCTCGATCGAGAAGCTGCGCTATCACAAGATCATCGTGATGACGGACGCCGACGTCGACGGCGCCCACATCCGCACGCTGCTGCTGACCTTCTTCTACCGGCAGATGCGCGACATCATCGACGGCGGTTACCTCTATATCGCCCAGCCGCCGCTCTATAAGGTCAGCCGCGGCAAGTCCGAGCAGTATCTGAAGGACGAGCGGGCGCTCGAGGATTATCTGATCGACACAGGCCTCGACGACTGCGTCTTCATTCCCGGCGTCGGCGGTGATCGCACCGGCCGCGATTTGCGCTCGCTGGTCGACGACGCCCGCACCGTCCGCAGCGTCCTGCGCAATCTGCACAGCCGCTACAATCGCAAGGTGATCGAGCAGGCCGCCATCACCGGCGTGCTCAACAAGGCGATCTACGGCGATCCCGAGAAAGCCGCCGCAGCGGCACAATACATCGCGGGACGGCTGGACAACCAGGCCGAGGAGGTCGAGCGCGGCTGGGTCGGCCAGTACCTGGAAGGCCAGGGCTTCCAGTTCGAGCGCACCGTGCGCGGCGTCAAGGAAGCCGCCGTCATCGACGCAGCCTTCCTGGGCTCGGTCGAAGCCCGCAAGCTCGACGAATACACCGTGAAGCTCCAGGACGTTTATGCCCGCCCCGGCAAGCTGCGGCGCAAGGACATCGAGCACATGGTCTACGGCCCGGTCGACCTGTTCGAAGCGGTCACCGACGCCGGCCGCAAGGGCATCACGCTGCAGCGCTACAAAGGTCTGGGCGAGATGAACCCGGAGCAGCTCTGGGAAACGACGCTGGACATCGATGCGCGCTCGCTGCTGCAGGTGAAGGTCAAGGAGGTCGACGAGGCCGACGACATCTTCACCAAGCTGATGGGCGACGTGGTCGAGCCCCGCCGCGACTTCATCCAGGAACACTCCCTGAGCGCGACGATCGATATCTGAGGCGCGCTGCTTCCGCAGCGTCATGGCCGGGCTTGTCCCGGCCATCCACGCCTTGCTCCGCGGAACAAAGAACGTGGATGCCCGGGCCTTCGCCTCGCCGAAGCGGCTTCGGCCGCGCAGGCGGGACAAGCCCGGGCATGACGGCTAGGCCGATCCCAGCATCGCTGAACCTCACCCCCCACCATCGCGACGAAACGGCATGAACCCGTAAGGCCAATTCCGGCCGGGATGCGCCACGCATGACCAGCTCTGCGACCACCAGTTCCGCCCTCCCTTCCCGCCGTCTCGGCATCATCGGCAGCATTGTCGGTGTGCTGGCGCTGATGGCGGCTGTGTTGCCGCACTGGGTGGTGCCGATGGTGTTCCCGCCGCCCCCGGCGGACCAGGTCATCGTCGACACCGGCCATCGCATCAAGGACCGCGTGATCGCGCGGGTGAAGGGCGTGGAGTATCAGACGCCCAAGGTCGAGAAATCGGCTGGACGGAGCTGGAGCGAAACCGCTTCGGCCACCGCGATCTCGCTCGGCCTGCTCGCCATCCTGCTCTCGGTCCTCGCGCTGATCTTTCGGGAGGAGCGGCTCCTTGCCGCCGTGGCCGCCATCCTCGGCACCGGCGCCATCGCGATCGAGATTTCCTTCGCCATGATCGGCGCGCTGATCCTGATCGCGATCCTGTATGTGGTCGCGAATATCATCGGGCTGCTTTGATGGGTGGCCTGCCGCGCCACAAGCTCCGGACCTCATCCTGAGGAGCCCGCGATAGCGGGCGTCTCGAAGGATGGCTGCGAGCGCGAGCCGGGCCTCTATGGTTCGAGGCGCGCGTTCCGCGCTCCTCACCATGAGGGTCTCAGACCTTCATCGGGGCCACCAACTGCGGCTGCCGCAATTGCTTCCGCGCTCAATTCTCTGTAGTTTCCGCCCGAAACAGCCCCACCCAACAGGACAGCGAGAACCCCGTGGCGCCCATCCAGTACATTGTCGAGGGCGGTCACCGGCTCTCGGGCTCGATCGAGCCGTCCGGCAACAAGAATTCCGCGCTGCCGATCATCGCCGCCGCCCTGCTCACCGAGCATCCGGTGACGCTGGAGAACGTGCCGCGGATCCGCGACACCGAGACGCTGGTCGAGCTGATCCGCTCGGTCGGCGCGGCGGCGGAATGGACTGCCCGCAACACGCTGCACATCCACGCCAAGAGCATCCGAGCCGCCGACCTCGACCCCGAGCTCTGCGTCCGTATCCGCGCCTCGATCCTGCTCGCGGGCCCCCTGCTCGCCCGCTGCGGCGAAGTGATGCTGCCGCCGCCCGGCGGCGACGTCATCGGCCGCCGTCGGCTGGACACCCATGTGCTCGCGCTCGAACAACTGGGCGCCAAGGTCACCGCCACCGACCGGCTCGAATTCCGCGCGGCAAAGCTCGCCGGTGCCGACGTGTTTCTGGACGAGCCGAGCGTCACCGCAACCGAGAACGCGCTGGTCGCAGCGGTCGCCGCCGACGGCGTCACCCATTTGCGCAACGCGGCCTCCGAGCCGCATGTGCAGGACCTCGCCAATTTCCTGGTCGCGCTCGGCGCGCGAATCGAGGGCATCGGCACCAACACCATGATCGTGCATGGACCGGCGACGCTGGGCGCCACGACCTACCGGATCCAGCCCGACCATATCGAGGTCGGCTCGCTGATCGGGCTTGCGGCCGTCACACGCTCCCCGCTTCGCATCGTGCGCGCTGGCGTCGAGCATCTGCGTTCGATCCGCATGGGGTTCGAGCGGCTCGGCATCGTCTGCCGCATCGAGGGTGACGATCTCATCGTGCCCTCGAACCAGACGCTGAAGATCCAGGACGATTTCGGCGGCCACGTGCCGAAGCTGGAAGACCAGCCCTGGCCGGCCTTCCCGGCCGATCTGATGTCGATCGCGATCGTCACCGCCACGCAATGCGACGGCGTGATCCTGATGTTCGAGAAGATGTTCGAATCGCGGATGTTCTTCGTCGACAAGCTGATCGCCATGGGCGCGCGAATTGTTCTCTGTGATCCGCATCGCGCCATCATCGCCGGCCCCAGCCGCCTGCGTGGCGCATCGATGATCTCGCCCGACATCCGCGCCGGCATGGCGATGCTGCTCGCCGCGGTCTGCGCCGAGGGCACCTCCACGATCAACAACGCCGACCAGATCGAGCGCGGCTACGAGCGCATCGACGAACGCCTGAACGCGCTCGGCGCGAAGATCAGGCGCGTGCCGGAGAGGAAGGGCTGAGGGCTCCTCTTCCCTTCTCCCCTTGTGGGAGAGGGTGTCTCGCCGCGCAGCGGCGAGACGGGTGAGGGGTTTTCTCCGCGAATTCAAATCAGAGTGGATTCGCGGAGAAAACCCCTCATCCGGTGCTTCGCGCCACCTTCTCCCACAAGGGGAGAGGGTTAAGCGCGTGTGCGACTCGCCCCTACTCGTGCCGGTGCCCGTGCTTGCGCGCCTTCGCCTGCTTCCCTTCACCCGTCGGGATCATCACCACGCGGCCGTAGCGGACGCCGCGCTCGGCGATGATGTGGTCGGCGAAATGCTTGACCTCGGAGGCGTCGCCGCGCAGCGCCGTCATCTCCATGCAATTGTTATCGTCGAGATGGACGTGCAGGGTGGCCAGCGCGAGGTCGTGGTGGCCGTGGAATTCCTGCACCAGGCGCTTCGAGAGATCACGCGCGGCGTGGTCGTAGACGTAGACGAGGCCGGCGACGCAGGGGCCGGTCTGCGCGGTGTCCTCGGTGCTCTGTTGCAGGCCGGCGCGCGCGAGGTCGCGGATGATCTCGGAGCGGTTCTGGTAGCCGCGCGCTTCCGCCGCCGCGTCGATCTCCGCCAAAAGATCGTCCTCGATGGTGATCGTAATCCGCTGCATCAGGTCCTCTCCGCGCGTACCGCTCTTGTTACCTCGCCCCGCTTGCGGGGAGAGGTCGGAGTTCAAGCGTAGCTTGAATTCCGGGTGAGGGGGACTCTCCACGAGTCCAATTGTCACCGTGGTCGCGGAAGCAGCCCCTCACCCCGACCCTCTCAGTGCGAGCGAAGCTCGTCGCGGCCCCGTAAGAACGGGGCGAGGGAGCGCACCGTCATCATCACAGCCGGGTCCCGCGCAGCCGCAGCGCATTCCCGACCACGCTCACCGAGGACAGCGCCATCGCCGCCGCGGCGATGATCGGGGACAGCAGGATGCCGAACGCCGGGTAGAGGATGCCGGCCGCGATCGGAATGCCGGCGGCGTTGTAGATGAAGGCGAAGAACAGGTTTTGCCGGATGTTGCTCATGGTTGCCTGCGACAGTCTTCGCGCACGCACGATGCCGGTGAGATCACCGCCCAGCAGGGTGACGCCGGCGCTCTCCATCGCCACGTCCGTGCCGGTGCCCATGGCGATGCCGACCTCGGCGGCCGCCAGTGCGGGCGCGTCGTTGACGCCGTCGCCCGCCATCGCGACGCTGCGCCCGGCCTTTTGCAGCTTCGTCACCACCGCGCTCTTCTGGTCCGGCAGAACCTCGGCCTCGACCTCGGCGATACCGAGCCGGCGCGCCACCGCTTCCGCCGTCGTGCGATTGTCGCCGGTCAACATGATGACCTTGATGCCTTCATCGGCCAGCGCCCTCAGCGCTTCCGGGGTCGAGGCCTTGACCGGATCGGCGATCGCGAACAGGCCGGCCAGCTTGCCGTCGACGGCCATGTTGATCACGGTGGCACCGTCCTGGCGCATCCGTTCGGCCTCGGCATCGAGCGCTCTGGTGTCGATACCGATCGACCCCAGGTATCTTGCGTTGCCGAGCACGATGCTCCTGCCGTCGATTTTTCCGGTCGCGCCCTTGCCCGTCGGCGAGTCGAACTGTTCGACCTGAGCGAGGGTGAGTTGCTTCTCCTTCGCGGCGCGCACGATGGCGTCGGCCAAAGGATGCTCGCTGGCGCGCTCGACGCCGGCCGCAACACGGAGGATGTCGTTCTCCGCAAAGCCGGCAGCCGGAACGATTGCGACCACCTTCGGCTTGCCCTCGGTCAGCGTGCCGGTCTTGTCGACCACCAGCGTGTCGATCTTCTCCATCCGCTCCAGCGCCTCGGCGTTCTTGATCAGCACGCCCGCCTGCGCGCCGCGGCCGACGCCGACCATGATCGACATCGGGGTCGCCAGGCCGAACGCGCAGGGGCAGGCGATGATCAGCACGCTGACGGCGGCAACGAGGCCGAACGCCAGCCGCGGCTCCGGTCCGAACCAGGCCCAGGCGGCAAAGGCGGCGATGGCAACGGCGATCACGGTCGGCACGAACCAGCCCGCGACCTGGTCGGCCAGCCGCTGGATCGGCGCGCGCGAGCGCTGCGCGTCGGCGACCATCTGCACGATCTGCGACAGTAGCGTCTCGCGCCCGACCTTGTCGGCGCGCATGACGAAGCCGCCCGACTGGTTGAGCGTGCCGGCGATAACTTTTGCACCTGGCTCCTTGGTCACCGGCATGGATTCGCCGGTGACGAGGGATTCGTCGAGCGCGGAGCGTCCCTCGAGGATAATTCCGTCGACCGGCACCTTCTCGCCGGGACGGACGCGCAAATGGTCGCCGGCGTGGAGCGTATCGATCTCGACCTTGTGCTCGCCGCCATCGGCATCGACGCGGCGCGCGGTTTTTGGCGCAAGCTGCAACAGCGCCTTGATCGCACCCGACGTCGCGTCACGGGCGCGCAGCTCCAGCACCTGGCCGAGCAGCACCAGCACGGTGATCACAGCGGCGGGCTCGAAATAGACGGCAACGGCGCCATCATGACCGCGGAAGGTCGCCGGGAAAATCTGCGGCAGCACAGTCGCGACGACGCTGTAGACATAGGCGACGCCCGTGCCCATCGCGATCAGCGTGAACATGTTGAGGTTGCGGGTGACCAGAGACTGCCAACCGCGGACGAAGAACGGCCAGCCGGCCCACAGCACGACGGGTGTGGTGACGACGAGCTGGATCCAGTTCGACAGCGCCGGATCGATCCAGTCGTGTGGTCCGGCGAGATGGCCGCCCATCTCCAGCACCACCGCCGGCAGCGCCAGCGCGCCACCGATCCAGAACCGCCGCGTCATGTCGGCGAGCTCCGGATTGGGGCCGGTGTCCAGGCTTGCGACCTCCGGCTCCAGCGCCATGCCGCAGATCGGGCAGCTGCCGGGTCCGATCTGGCGGATCTCCGGGTGCATCGGGCAGGTGTAGATCGTGCCCGCGGGCATCTCGGGTTCGGGCGCCTTCTCTCTGGCGAGATACTTTGCGGGATCGGCGGCGAATTTGGTGCGGCAGCCGGCCGAGCAGAAATGGAAGGTCTCGCCGTGATGTGTGTGGTGATGCTTCGAGGTCGCGAGATCGACCGTCATGCCGCAGACGGGATCGAGGACCTTGGTCGCGGCGGCGCCATGGTCATGCGCGTGATGCTGGGCGTAATCGCCGTGCCCGCCGCAGCAGGAGGACGCCGCGGGCTTGTCGACTGGCGGGGCAGCCTTGGGGGCGGCCTCGGGAGCAGCCTTGGCGGAACAGCCGCATCCGGACGATGTTTCCGACGTGTGATGGTGCCCGTGTTCGGCGTCGTTCATTGCCATGCTCCGGCCTTGCAACATATACCCTAGGGGGGTATATAGAGCGCATGCGCAAGGACATCAAGGCATCCGTCGGAAAACGTCTTGGCCGGATCGAGGGTCAGGTTCGCGGCCTCTCGAAGATGGTCGAGGAGGACCGCTATTGCATCGACATCGTGACGCAGATTTCGGCCGTGCGTGCCGCGCTGCGCCGGGTCGAGGAAGAGGTTCTGAAGGATCACGTCGCCCATTGCGTCGAGCACGCGATCGCGAGCGGCGACAAGGCCGATCAGCGCGAGAAGATCGCGGAGCTGATGGCGGTGATCGGGCGGGCGGAACGGTAGGCTCTCACCATCGTCATTGCTTGGCTACGCCCGCAATGACGGTTGTTGATGCGAGATCGCACCACGCCCACAGGTGTCGTCCCTGCAAACGCAGGGGACCCATAACCCCAGGGAGGGGTTTGGCGAAGACTAGAAGTTGATCCCGGGTCGGTACAAAGACTGCCCGCACTCGATAGATTACGCGGTATGGGTCCCCGCGTTCGCGGGGACGACAGCGGGGCTACGCCGCCATCTCCTGCGCGCGTCCCCGCACGCGGTACATCGCCAGTTCGTTCAGCAGCACAAAATGCTCGGAGCAGATGGCGCCCATCTCCGCGGGCTGCGCGCTCACTTCTTCAGCCGGAACTTCAGTCGGCGCTTCTTCGTCAACCTTCTCAGGAACGAGCGGCGGCGCACTGAGCGTTTCTGGAAACACACTGAATGTGCCCGCTACCTCCTCGAGCGGCTTCTGCTTGTCGGCCCAGTGCAGCGCGGTGTAGTCGAAGCCGTGCACGATGGTGGGTTTGACGACTTCGAAATAGGGCGAGATGTCGAAGTCGCGGGGCATGTAGAGCGAGGAATCGCGGATGTGCAGGATCTCGCGGCGGGCGGCGCGGCTGCCGGCCTTGGTGATCTTCGGCAGGATCGGATAGCGCACGGCATCGAACGCCTGCGCGATCAGCGCCGAGCAGATGATTTTTGTCGGATCGCCCGAACCGATCGAGATCATGCGCCGCCGCCAGCGTTGCGGGATCGGCAACGGGAACAGGAAGCGCATCAGGTCGACGATGTTCTTGGTGTCATAGCCGAAGCCGATGCGGTTGATCGCATAGCGGCAGACCGTGGTGCGGTCCTCATAGGACAGCCCGACCGGGCGGCAGACGCGGGTATGATACGGGAAATATTTCGACAGCGGCGCCGAGGTGACGCCCTCGCCGATATTGGCCTCGATCAGCACATGCGGCTCGCCGTTGGGCTCCACGGCGCCCTCGACCGGACCGACTTAGAGCGCGGCATGGGACCAGGTCGACTGCGTCAGATATTTGATGATGCCGGAGATGCGGTTGTTGCCCTCGACCAGCAGCACGTCGCCGGGCTCGATGACGCCGCGCAGGTGCTCCGGGTCGCTCGGCGTGAACGGCTCGTAGCCCGGCACCTCCTTCGAGAGGTACGCGGCAATCAGCTTGCCGACTGAGTCCAGAACCGTCCCCATTTCAAACTCCCCCCACGGCCTTTTCCAGCCGTCTTTTTCCCTTCTCTATCATGGTCGAAACGTGTTGCAATTCGGTTCATCACTCTGTGAGATCAAGCACGATTGATTCACCATGATGGTTGCCGTGCAACACCAGATGCAGCAAGGTTCGCGGGCTGTTCCCATTCGCCGCAAGTTCCCGGAAACCATGACATGACAATCACGCGCCGCAGCTTCCTATCGGCGTCGGCGGCTCTTGCCGCGATGCCGGTCCTGCGCGCGACTGCCGCACCCCCGCCGCGCGAGGCCGACATCGTCGTGATCGGTGCGGGAGCGGCCGGAATTGCCGCGGCGCGGCGCATCATGGCCGCCAACCGCAAGGTCGTGGTCGTGGAAGCCGCATCCCAGATCGGCGGCCGCTGTATCACGGACAACACGACCTTCGACGTGCCGTTCGATCGCGGCGCGCGCTGGATGCACAATCCCGAGACCAATCCGATGATCCGGCTGGCGCGCAGTGCCGGGCTCGACGTGCTGCCGGCACCGACCGGCCAGAAGATGCGTATCGGCCGCCGCAATGCGCGCGCGGGCGAGACCGAACAGTTCCTGGCGGCGTTGGTGCGCGCCAACCGCGCCATCGACGAGGCCGGGCGCGGCAAGCTGGATACGGCCTGCGCCTCGGTGCTGCCGAAGGATCTCGGCGACTGGGCCGGTGCGGCCGAATTCGTGCTCGGTGCGAGCTTTGCGGGCAAAGACCTCAAGGAGCTCTCGGCGATCGACAAGGCGCGTGCGCAGGACCGCAACACCGCGATCGCCTGCCGCCAGGGCCTGGGGACCCTGATCACCAGGCTCGGCGAACAGGCGCCGGTGGCGCTGTCGACGCCGGTGAGCAGGATTGCCTGGAGCAATCGCGATGTCAGCGTGGAGACGTCATCCGGTAGGATCGCCGCACGCGCCGCCATCGTCACGGTCTCGACCAATGTGCTGACGTCGGGCGCGATCAAGTTCGGGCCTGATATTCCCAAGCGCACGCTCGATGCGGCGTCAAAGCTCACGCTCGGCAGCTACGATCGCATCGTGCTGCAACTGCCGGGTAATCCGCTGGGGCTCTCGCGCGATGACATCCTCATCGAGCAGAGCAATTCGACGCGCACGGCGCTGATGCTCGCCAATATCGGCGGCTCCTCACTGTGTTCGATCGATGTCGGCGGCTCGTTCGGCCGCGATCTCTCCGAGCAGGGCGAGAAGGCGATGGTCGCCTTCGCCAGGGAATGGATCACGAAGCTGTTCGGCAGCGAGGCGGCGGCCGCCGTGCAGAAGACCACCGCGACGCGCTGGAACGCCTCGCCTTTCGTGATGGGCGCGATGTCGGCGGCCTCGCCCGGCGGCCAGCTCTCGCGAAAGATCCTGACCGAGCCGATCGGCAACCTGTTCCTCGCCGGCGAAGCCACGCACGAGACGCTGTGGGGCACCGTCGACGGCGCCTGGGAAAGCGGCGAGCGCGCGGCGGATGCGGCCTTGCGCAAGATCGGCGCGCTCAAGGACGAGTCGGCCGACGTGCCGACGCAGTCGACGAAGAAGCGCCGCGCGCCGCGGCAGTAGGGCAATTAAGTCGCCAAACACTCCGCTGTCGTCCCTGCGAACGCAGGGACCCATAACCACAGGGAGTGGTTTGGCGAAAGCTAGCAGTTAGGGGTCCTTGGTCGGTACTGCCACCTGCGCTTATCGACAAATCACGCGGTATGGGTCCCTGCTTTCGCAGGGACGACAGCGGAGATTGTTACCGCAAAATCCCGTCCAGCACCGGCAGCCCCGCGATCACCGCCATCGCGATCAGACCGTAGCAAATCGCGCGGAACAATTTTTCGCTGGCGCGGCCGAACAGCGACGCACCGAACGCGACGCCGATCGCATAGACCGGGCCGACGATCAGCGACAGCACCAGCGATTCGCGTGAGATCAGGCCGGTCGTCGCGTAGCTGACGATCGAGAAGAAATCCGACGCGCCGAAGAACAGCACGATATTGGCGCGCGCGACGATCGGCGCGATGGGGCGGCCGAGCCAGTAGCCGACGATCGGCGGGCCGCCGGTCTGCGCCAGTCCGCTACAGAAGCCCGAGAGGCCGCCGATGCCGACCGAGAGCCAGGCGTGGTCCTTGCCGCGATAGCGCCAGCCGGACAGCAGCAGGAGCAACAGCGCAGCGACGAAGCAGGAGATGATCCAGCGCGTCGTGACGGGCTCGAGCACGCTGAGGAAATAGGTGCCCACCGGCACGCCGACCAGCGCGCCCAGCACGATCACCGCGGTGGCCTTGCGGTCCGCCTTCCGCCACGCGTCGGGCAGCAGCGGCAGGGCCGCGACGAAATCGATCACGAGGAGCAGCGCGGCAACGAGACGCGGCGCCGCGATGCTGCTCGCCAGCGGCATGAAGATCAGCGCCGAGCCGAAGCCGGAGAAGCCGCGCGCGGTGCCCGAAACAAAAGCGACGGCGCAGAGCGCCATCGCAACGGTGAGGCTGACGTCCTTCGGAAGAACATCCGCAAGGGTCATCCGCGCAAGACGCCGCCGGTCTTCTTCGTGACTTCCGCCACGATCTTCCCGGCGACGGCCTCGATCTCCTGATCGGTCAGCGTCTTCTCGCGCGGCTGGATCGTCACGGCGATCGCGATCGACTTCTTGCCGTCATCGATGCCCTTGCCCTCGTAGACGTCGAAGACATTCACGCCGGTGATCAGCTTCTTGTCGACGCCTTGCGCGGCGCGAACGATGTCGCCGGCCTTGATGGTGCGGTCGACAATGAAGGCGAAGTCGCGCGACACCGGCTGGAAGGCCGACAGCTCGATCAGGGGCTTGGCGCGGGTCGGCTTCTTCTTCGCCTCGGGGATGCGGTCGAGGATCACCTCGAACACCATCAGCGGGCCATCGGCGCCGAGCGCCTCGAGCGCGCGCGGATGCATCTCGCCGAAATAGCCGAGCACGTTCTGCGGGCCGATCTGGATCGTGCCCGAGCGACCCGGGTGCAGCCAGGTTGGTCCGCCCGCGACGATCTGCAGCGCCTGCATCGGTGCACCGGCAACGGCAAGCACCGCGAGCGCGTCGGCCTTGGCGTCGAACAATTCGGCCTGCGCCGAACCCGACCAGTGCCGTCCCAGACCTTCGGACGAGGCAAAGCCACGCCGAACGCCGCTGGCCGCCATGAACTGATCCTGCGGGCGGTCGCCTTTGAACAGCTGGCCGACCTCGAACAGCGCGACATCGCCGAAGCCGCGATCGGCGTTGGACTGCGCCGCTGCGATCAGGCCCGCCAACAGGGTCGGCCGCATGTCGGAGAGATCCGAGGCGATCGGGTTGGCCACTTCGAGCTCGCGCTGGCCGCCGCCGAACAGGGTTGCCGCAGACTTCGTGATGAAGGACCAGGTCACCGCTTCGATGATGCCGCGGCTCGCGAGTGCGCGCCTGGCGCGGCGGGTGCGGAGCTGGAGCGGCGTCAGCACCGGCTTGCGCGCGTCCTCGCCGCGCTCGAACGGCCTCATCGGCACCTTGTCGACGCCGTAGATGCGCACGATCTCCTCGACGATGTCGGCCTTGCCATGCACATCGGTGCGCCACGAGGGCACCGCGACCTTCACCACCGGACCCGGTCCGGCCATCATGAAGCCGAGATGGGTCAGGATGCGCTTCATCTCCGGCTGCGGCACCTCGATGCCGGAGAGCCGCTTGACCTCGGTAACGGGGAAATCGATCACGCGATCGTCGCCGAAAGCCTTGCCGACGACCACGTTCTCGGACGGCGCGCCGCCGCACATCTCCATCACCAGCTTGGTCGCGAGCTCGAGTCCCGGCACCATGAAGGCCGGGTCGACGCCGCGCTCGAAGCGATAGCGCGCGTCCGAATTGATGCCGAGCTTGCGGCCGGTCTGGGCGATGTTGATCTCGTTCCACAGCGCCGATTCGATCAGCACGTCGGTGGTGTTCTCGTCGCAGCCCGAGGCCTCGCCGCCCATGATGCCGGCGAGCGATTCGACGCCGTGCTCGTCTGCGATCACGCAGATGGCGGGATCGAGATTGTAGGTGCGGCCGTCGAGCGCGAGCAGCGCCTCGCCATCGCGGGCGCGGCGCACGACGAGATTGCCCTTCACCTTCTTGGCGTCGAACACGTGCAGCGGACGGGCGCGGTCGTAGGTCATGAAGTTGGTGATGTCGACCAGCGCATTGATCGGACGCAGCCCGATCGCGGTCAGCCGCTTCTGCAGCCATTCCGGCGACGGCCCGTTCTTCACCCCGCGCACCAGGCGCAGCGCGAAACCCGGACACAGCGTGGCGTCCTCGACCGTGACCTTCACGGGGCACGGGAATTCACCCTTGATCGGCTTGATCGTGGGGTCCTTGAACTTGCCCATGTCGGCGGCGGCGAGATCGCGCGCGATGCCGTGCACGCCGGTGCAGTCCTGCCGGTTCGGCGTCAGATTGATCTCGACCACGGGATCGCCGAGGCCCGCCCATGCGGCGTAAGCAGCGCCGATCGGCGCATCCGCCGGCAGCTCCATGATGCCGTCATGGTCGTTGGAGATCTGGAGTTCAGCCGCCGAGCACAGCATGCCGCGGCTCTCGACGCCGCGGATGGTGCCGACACCGAGCGTGATGTCCTTGCCGGGAATGTAGGTCCCCGGCGGCGAGAACACGCTGACCAGGCCCGTGCGCGCATTCGGCGCGCCGCACACGACCTGCACCGGTGCGCCACCATCGCCGGTGTCGACCATGCAGACGCGCAGGCGATCCGCATTCGGATGCTGCTCGGCCGAGATCACCTTCGCGATGGTGAACGGCTTCAGCGCCTTCGCCTTGTCCTCGATGTTCTCGACCTCGAGCCCGATCATGGTGAGCTTGTCGGCGAGCTTTTCCAGGGGCTCGTCGGTGTCGAGATGATCCTTCAGCCAGGAGAGGGTGAATTTCACGAGCTCAGTCCTCCCGCAAGCGTCGGCACTTCGAGCGGCTTGAAGCCGTAATGGGACAGCCAGCGGACGTCGCTGTCGAACAGCTGGCGCAAATCGGCGATGCCGTATTTCAGCATGGCGATGCGGTCGATGCCCATGCCCCAGGCAAAGCCCTGGTACTCGTCGGGATCGATGCCGCAGGCGCGCAGCACGTTCGGATGCACCATGCCGCAGCCGAGAATCTCGAGCCAGTCCTCGCCCTCGCCGAACCGGATCTCGCCCTTGTCGCGGCGGCACTGGATGTCGACTTCCAGCGACGGCTCGGTGAACGGGAAGAACGACGGCCGGAAGCGCATGTTGATGTGGTCGACCTCGAAGAACGCCTTGCAGAACTCGTGCAGGATCCACTTGAGGTGGCCGAGATGCGAGTGCTTGTCGATGACAAGGCCTTCGACCTGGTGGAATTGCGGCGTGTGGGTCGCGTCCGAATCGATGCGGTAGGTGCGGCCCGGGCAGATCACGCGGATCGGCGGCTTCTGGCTCAGCATGGTGCGCACCTGCACCGGCGAGGTGTGGGTTCGCAGCAGCATGCGCGAGCCGTCCTCCTTCGGATGGAAGAAGAAGGTGTCGTGCATCTCGCGGGCGGGATGGCCTTCCGGGAAATTCAGCTTGGTGAAGTTGTAGTCGTCGGTCTCGATGTCGGGGCCTTCCGCGACCGAGAATCCCATGTCGGCGAAGATCGTCGTCAACTCGTCCCAGACCTGGCTCAGCGGATGGATGCGGCCGGCTTCAGTCGGCGCATCGCGCAGCGGCAGGGTGACGTCGATGGTCTCGGATGCGATCCGCGCATCGAGCGCCGCCGACTTCAGCACGTCGCGCCGCGCGGCGAGGGCCTGGGTGACCTCGTCCTTGGCCTGGTTGATCGCGGCGCCTTGCGTCTTGCGCTCGTCCGGCGACATCTTGCCGAGCGTCGCAAGCAAGGCGGAGATCGAGCCCTTCTTGCCGAGGGACGCAACGCGGACGGCTTCGAGGGCGGCTTCGTCCCCGGCAGCACTGATCTGCGCGAGGATGGATTGGACGAGACTGGCGAGGTCGGACACGGTCGGATCCTTTCAAAACGCTGCCGGTTGTGGCCGCAGCCGGGCCGGAACGTCAAGCCGTATAGCCGTCGTAAATGCAGGGCATTTGAACCCTATAGGCATGGCTGGCACCAACCTGAAGTCGAGGGAGAAGACGATGCGTTTACGATCCTGGGTGGTCGGCTTGAGCTTGGTTCTTTTGGGGAGCGCGGCTCACGCCGCGGAGGAATGCCCGGCCAAATCGACGTCGATGGATGACATCATCGCGGTCCTGAACGCGGCGCCGAGCTGCAACCGTGCCATGACGCTGTTCGATGCTTGCGCATACGGCGCCAGCGGCGACGTGCAATTCGGCGAAGCGGTCGAGAAGAAGTGCGAGGCCGATTTTGTCGGCCGGCTGAGAACGCCGCAGAAGCTCAGCTATCAGCGCGAGTTGCGGGTCTGCGACCGGAAGTACCGGAACAAGTCCGGCACCATGTATATCTCGGCCACGGCCTTCTACCGGGCGGAGGTCGCCCAGCGTTACTCGCGACGTGCGCTGAAGGCCGGCGGAGCCGGCCGTTAGTGCTGGGCTTGCTCTGAAGCAGCCGCTTAGGCGGCCAGCGCAGCCTTGGCCTTCTCGGCGATCGCCTGGAACGACGCAGGCTCGTGGATCGCGAGATCCGACAGCACCTTGCGGTCCACGGTGATGCCCGACTTGGCGAGACCGTCGATAAATCGGCTGTAGGTCAGGCCGAACGGACGCACAGCGGCGTTGAGACGCTGGATCCAGAGCGCGCGGAAAGTCCGCTTCTTGCGCTTGCGATCACGGAACGCGTACTGCTGGGCCTTTTCCACGGCCGGCTTGGCGGCGCGGATGGTGTTCTTGCGGCGGCCGTAGAAACCCTTGGCGGCCTTGTAGACTTTCTTGTGCTTGGCGTGGGCGGTCACACCGCGTTTGACGCGAGACATGACAAAATCCTTCAGAGATGACTTGGTTTTCGGATCGCCGCGCGAGCGCGGCGGAGGTGGCAATGATCTTCGACGATCTTGGACGCGATCAGGCGTTCGGCAAGAAGTACTTCTTGACGTTGTCGCCGTCGGTCTTGAACAGCACGCGAGTGCCGCGCAGCTGACGGATCTGCTTCTTCGTCCGCTTGATCATGCCGTGACGCTTGCCGCGCTGGGCGTGCATCACTTTGCCGGTGGCAGTCACCTTGAAGCGCTTTTTAGCGCCCGATTTGGTCTTCAGCTTGGGCATTTGGCTCTCCTAATGGCCACAGAAACCCGCCCGCGAAGGCGGCTGGCCGTCAAAAATGCTCGTTAGAGCGTTGATTGTGCTCAGGTTTTACGAACAAGCGCGAAACCCGCACGGACACCGCCACGGCAGCCCTTAATCAGCCGGGCGATGAAGGCTGGGCTTATGACAGAGGACAAGCCAAATGGCAACGCTGAACCGCCGAAACCTGCCTGGCGACTATTCGGAGTTACCACCCATATGTCCAAGCCATGTTGCCTGGAGCAAGACCAAAATGGCCCATTTTCCCCGATCGCTTTCGTCCTTGACGGACCTCGCCCGCCCGCGCCGCCTGGCGCTGCTTGCCGTGCTGGCCACGGCCATGCTGCCCTCGACCGCCGACGCCCGTATCGGCAGCTATGACGGCATCTGGAATGTCACTTTCGCCACCACGCGGGGCAATTGCAGTTCCGGTTACAGCGTCCCCTTCACCGTCACCGGCGGCCGGGTGTCATCCGCCGGCGGCGGCCGGGTCTCCGGCACGGTTCGTCGCGGCGGCGCCGTCGCGGTCCAGGTCTCGGTCGGCGCGTCCCACGCCAGTGGAGGCGGCCGGCTCGGCGGGGTGGCCGGTGCAGGCTCCTGGAACGGCATCATTTCCGGCGACCGCTGCAGCGGCATCTGGCATGCGACCCGGTCCTGATACACAAACGGCCCGCCGGAAATCCGGACGGGCCGTTGAACTCTCAGTCCTGAAAAACGGACGTCAGCGCGGCGCCAGCACCATGACGACCTGACGGCCCTCGAACCTGGCGTCCTGCTCGACCTTGGCGAGCTCGGCGACATCGTTCTTGATCTTGTCCAGAAGCTTGGTGCCGATCTCCTGGTGCGCCATTTCGCGGCCGCGATAGCGCAGCGTGATCTTGACCTTGTCACCCTCTTCGAAGAACCGCTGCATCGCGCGCATCTTCACGTCGTAATCGTGGTCGTCGATCATCGGGCGGAGCTTGATCTCCTTGATCTCGACGATCTTCTGCCGCTTGCGGGCTTCGGCGGCCTTTTTCTGGGCGGAATACTTGTACTTCCCGTAGTCCATGATCTTGCAGACGGGAGGGCTGACATTCGGCGAAATCTCGACCAGATCCATGCCAGCTTCCTGGGCCATACGGATGGCCATGACGGTTTCGACCGTGCCCTTGTTGTCACCGGTCTGATCGATCAGCTGGATTTGCGCATTGCGAATATCATCATTGATGCGCGGCCCGTCTTTGCTGGCAACGGGCGGGGCTTTATTGGGACGGCGAATGGGTGGTTCTCCAAAATTGTGAAAGAGGCGGCTAGTCTGAAGGAAGATGCGTTTGCGGGCAAGCAAGTCGCGTGCGGGAGGCGAAAAAGCCTCAAATGCGAGGCATTTTGGTCACGCCCATGGGCACGCTGCAGGACATAGACACCTTGCTTCTGTTCCGCAAGCGTCCCAAAGGGCAATAGCGATGCTGGGCTGGGCCCCGGAACGCATCCAGACAGTTCAAACCGAACAACCAGAGTAAACGTTCCATGAGCAATGCAATTCCCGAAGCCGTGCTCGGCTTCATCGATGTGGGCGAGGGCCCGTCCGCACGCAGGATCGCGGTGCGCAGGCGCGCCGGTCGCGGACCCGGACTGGTCTGGCTCGGCGGGTTCAAGTCGGACATGCAGGGCAGCAAGGCCGTGGCGCTGGATGCCTGGGCCGCGGACCATGGCCGCGCCGCGGTCCGGTTCGATTATTCCGGCCATGGCGAATCCGGCGGCGAGTTCGCCGATGGAACCATCGGAAGCTGGCTCGAGGACAGCGTGGCGGTGTTCGAGCGGTTCTGCGACGGCCCGCAGGTCCTGATCGGTTCCTCCATGGGCGGCTGGATGGCGCTGCTGCTCGCGCGCGAGATCAGGAAGCGGGCCAGTCAAGCGTCGCTTGCGGGCCTGGTGCTGATCGCGCCGGCGCCCGACTTCACCGAGGAGCTGATGTGGAAGAATTTTTCGGCCGGGGTGAAGAAAGAAATCGAGACCAAGGGCTTCTGGCTGCGGCCGTCGGACTATGGCGATGGCTCGCCCTATCCGATCACGCGGAATCTGATTGAGGAGGGCCGCAATCACCTCGTGCTCGGCAGCGCCATCGATCTCGGCTGTCCCGTCCGCATCCTCCAGGGCGCGCAGGATCCGGATGTGCCCTGGCAGCACGCCTTCGCGCTGACGCATCGCCTGCCGGCCGACGACGTCGTGCTCACCATGATCCAGGACGGCGATCACCGCCTCTCCCGTCCGCAGGACATCGCCCGCATTCTTGCCGCGGTGGCCGAGATCGGGTGAGAGTTTTCTTCCTTCCCCCCTTGTGGGGGAAGGTGGCGCGAAGCGCCGGATGAGGGGTTGTCTCTGCACGTCCGAATGAGAGTTGGACTCGCGGAGACAGACCCCTCACCCAAGTGAATGCGTGTCAACGAGCGGAGCTACCCTCCCCACAAGTGGAGAGGGCACAACAAGAAACACTGGGAGGCAAATACGATGACCGCCACCACGATGCTGCGCACCTTTTGCGACGCCGTCGAACAGCGTAACGGAAAAGCCTTCGCGGCTCTCTTCACCGAGGACGGCGTCTATCACGACGTCTTCTACGGTGCCTTCGAAGGCCGCGAAAAGATCGCAGCGATGGTCGGCGACTGGTTCTATCGCACGGCGACCGATTTCCGCTGGGACATGCATGATCCCGTCACCGACGGCACCACGCTCTATGCGCGCTACACTTTCAGCTATCGCTCGACCTTGGCCGAAGCGAACGGCGCGCGGGCGATGTTCGAGGGCGTCGCGATCATGACCCTGCGCGACGGCAAGATCGTGAGCTATCACGAGGTCGCCAACACCGCGCCGGCGTTCGTCGATCTGAAGTTTGCGCCGGAACGGATCGCGAAGATCGTCGGCAAGCAGGGTGCTGAGCTGAAAGCGCGGGCGGAGATGCAGCGGCATCTGGCGTAGCCGCGCGGCCCTCTCCTCTTGTCATTCCGGGCTCGCGCTGCGCGCGCCCCGGAATGACAGTAACGACTATCGCTTCGACGGATTCGCCATCGGCTTGCGCTGTGCCAGTGCTGCGACGGTGGCGGTGCCGATCGGGCCTTGCTCGTCGTAGAGCCAGCATTCGCCGATCGCGACACCATCGGTCGCCTGGTGATTGACCACGTCGAAGCCGATCCAGTTCGTCACCGGCAGCCGGTGCAGATAGATCGTCACGTCGCTGTTGATGTAGCCGAGCCCGTTGTCGCCGGCGTTCGCAAAGGGGCTTGCGAAATCGGCGCCGACAGCGACATGCACGAACGGCGTCATCGGCACGCCGGCCACGAGCTCGCGCACCTCGCTCATCCAGAGCCGGCGCGGACCGAGCGAGCCCATATGGCCGACGATCGGCCGCGTCGTCCACTTGCCGTTCATGCCGAGCCTGGGATCGGTGGGCTTGGGAATGTCGTCCGGCTTCGGCACGTCCCAGTTCGGCGGCGACCAGACGTTGCCGTCCGGATTCTGCGTTTTGCGCAGCAGCTGGCACGAGGCACGCGCCATGCTGACGCCGCCGGAGACAAATTCGGCCTCGACCACGCGAATGCGTAGTCCGTCGCGCACCAGCCGCGTCGTCACCTCGATCGGCTTGTCGATGGTCGGCAGCCGAAACATGTCGACCGTGAGCCGCGCCGGGACGAATTCAAGGCCGGAATGGCGCTCCTCGATGGCGAAGCCGAGTAGGCCGACGATGACGCGTCCGTGCAGCGATTTCGGATCCCAGGGACCGTTGGCCACTTCCGTCGGATGGAATGTATCGCCGTCGCGGGTGAAGAGAGGCATGTTTGTCATGACGCGCGACTTTGAGGAAACGCGTGAGGAAATCAAGGTCCCCCAATCCTCAGGATGAGGAGGCGAGAAGCGCTCTCACCACAACAACGGTGTCATCGCCCGGCTTGACCGGGCGATCCAGTACTCCGAGACGATTGTGCTTCAATCGAGAGGCCGCGGCGTACTGGATGCCCCGCCTTCGCGGGGCATGACAGTGGAGAGTTGGGAAGCGGCCTGCCACTCCTCACGCACGCCGTCGTCGCGCTCCGTGCTCATCGCGGCAAACCTCATCGCCTCAAACTCTCCGCGCGACACCAGCTGCTCCAGCGCCCACACCGCAGCGCCACGCACCAAAGCGCTCTCATCGCCGAGCAATCGCCGTACCTCCGTCGCCAGCATCGCCTCACCGGAGTTACCAATCGCGACCAGCACGTTCCGCAAAAAGCGGTCGCGGCCGATGCGCTTCACCGGCGACTTCGTGAACAGCGCGCGAAACGCGGCGTCGTCGAGCCGTGCGAGTTCGGCAAGCGACGGCGCGCGCAATTCGTCGCGCGCGGCGAGCTTTGCCTCGCGTCCCTCCTGCGCGAACTTGTTCCAGGGACACGCCGCAAGGCAATCGTCGCAGCCATAGATGCGATTGCCGATGGCCTTGCGAAACTCGCGCGGGATCGGTCCCTTGTTCTCGATGGTGAGATACGAGATGCAGCGCCGCGCATCGAGCTTGTAGGGCGCCGGAAACGCCGACGTCGGGCAGATGTCGAGGCACGCCTGGCACGAGCCGCAATGATCGATCTCGGCGTCGTCGCGCGGCAGCTCGAGCGTCGTGTAGATCGCACCGAGGAATAGCCAGGAGCCGAACTCGCGCGAGACGAGATTGGTGTGCTTGCCCTGCCAGCCCAGATGCGCGGCTTGCGCCAACGGCTTCTCCATCACCGCCGCGGTGTCGACGAACACCTTGACGTCCGATGGCGCGGTCGCGACCAGCCAGCGCGCCAGCGCCTTCAAGCGCTTCTTGATAAGATCGTGATAGTCGTCGCCCTGCGCATAGACCGAGATCGCCGCGCGCGTGCGCTGCTGCAGGATCGCGAGCGGATCCTGGTCGGGCCCATAGTTGACGCCGAGCATGATGACGCTGCGCACGTCCTGCCACAGCCCGCGCGGATCGACGCGGCGCTCGGGGTGTGCTGCAAGCCAGTCCATGTCGCCATGGCCGCCCGAGGCGATGAATTCGAGAAAATGCTTCCCGGCGTTTTCGATCGTGCCGGAAGCGGTGATGCCGATGCAATCGAAGCCGAGCGCGCGTGCCTCGTTTGCAAGCGCCGCCTTCAGTTCGGTCGGATCGAAGTTCAGAAGTCGAGGTCCACGTAGGTCCGCGATGCCGGCACGCCCGCCAGCCATTCGCTCAGCAGCGGACGGAACGACGGGCGGGATTTCACCCGCGCGTACCACGCCTTTGCTGCGTCGTCCTCGCTCCATGGCACGTCGCCCAGATAGTCGATCGCCGAGAGATGCGCCGCGGCGGCGAGGTCCGCGTAGGTGAGCCGGTCGCCGGCGAGGAAGTTCCGCGTCTGCGCCAGCCAGCCGATATAGGCCAGATGATAGCGCACGTTGGCCTTGGCGGCTCGCATCACGTCGGCCGAGGGCGCGCCGCCGCCGTTCTCCTCGCTCATGAAGCGCTTGTAGATCCGCTCGGTGACCAGAGGATGCGAGACCTCCTCGAAGAATTTCTCGTTGAACCAGGCCATCAGCCGGCGCACCTCGACGCGCTCGGCGACGGTTTCCGGCATCAGGCGCTTCGGTCCCATGTCGGCGCCGTAGGCCTCGTCGACATATTCGGCGATGATCGCGGCGCCCGGTATGGGCGATTGTTCCTTGTCCACCAGGACGGGCGTGGTGCCGGCCGCATTGAGCAGCAGAAATGCCTCGCGCCGCTCCCAGCTGCGTTCTTCGACCAGCCGCAATTCGAGCCCGTATTCTCCCGCGATCAGGCGGATGAAACGCGAATGCGGGCAGAACGGATGATGAAACAGCGTAAACATGAAGCCTTTGACTATTTGATGGTGATTAAGAATCCATCAATGTTTGTGCGGCGCCACACTAGTCCTTCAAAACCGCGCGGCAAGGGCGTGACGTCGCATTTTGCGATTGCGAGAGCAGGACGAATAGGCGAGAAGAGCCCGCTTTTCCAGCGGAAATGGACCGTAAATATGTCAGACGCAATACGGGCAGTGATCCTCGGCATCATCGAGGGTGTGACCGAGTTCCTTCCCGTGTCCTCGACCGGCCACCTTCTGCTCGCGGAGCGCTTCTTCCATCTCGGCGAAGGCGCCTTCTGGGATTCGTTTACCGTTCTGATCCAGCTCGGCGCGATCCTCGCGATCGTTGTGCTGTACTTCAAGAAATTGTGGGACGTCGCGATCGGTATGTTCACCGGCGACGCCTATGCGCGCCGCTTCGTGATCGGCGTGCTGGTGGCGTTCCTGCCCGCGGTCATCGTCGGTCTCGTCGCCGGCAAATACATCAAGAGCCTGCTGTTCAATCCCTGGGTCGTGTGCTTCTCGCTGATCGTCGGCGGCGCCATCCTGCTGTGGGTCGATCGGCTCGATCTCAAGGCGCGCGAGCATGACGCCACCCGCTTTCCGCTGCTGATGTATCTCTATATCGGCATCGCGCAGTGCATCGCGATGATCCCGGGCGTGTCGCGCTCCGGCGCCAGCATCGTCGCCGCGATGTTTCTGGGCGCCGACAAGCGCGCGGCGGCGGAGTTCTCGTTCTTTCTCGCCATCCCCACCATGATCGGCGCGTTCGCCTACGATTTCTACAAGAACCGCTCCGAGATGACGATGGACCACATGGGCATCGTCGCGATCGGCTTCGTGGCGTCGTTCATCACCGCGATCATCGTGGTGAAGACGTTCTTGAGCTACGTCACCCGCCACGGCTTCGCGGTGTTCGCCTGGTGGCGCGTCATCGTCGGCACGCTCGGCCTGATCGCGCTGGCGCTCGGCCGTTAACCTCTCGAAAACTCACTGACGCGCCTCAACGCAATATAAGCTTTTGATCGGTAGGCAGTTTCCAGAGCAGGGCGGCGCGCGCCCGGCACAGGAGCTGAGCCATGACCCTCGTCAGCGGCTGGGGGCGTTTCCCGGTCGTCGATAGCGAGCTGCTGCGGCCGCGGTCGTTCGAGGCCGTGGGCGGAGCTGTGGTGACGGGCTCCGTGGCTCGGGGCAATGGCCGCGCCTATGGCGATGCCGCGATCGGCGCCATCAGAACCATCGCGATGACGGGGTTCGACCGGGTCCGGTCGTTCGATCCCGTGACCGGGCGCATCCGCCTCGAAGCCGGCGTGCTGCTGTCGGACCTGATCGACACCTTTGGTCCGCGCGGTTTCCTGCCCTTCGTCGTGCCGGGTACGCGCTTCGTCTCGGTTGGCGGCGCCATTGCCGCCGATGTCCACGGCAAGAACCATCATTGCGAGGGCGGTTTCGGCCGCTATGTCGACAGCATCCTGCTGCGCACCGGGCAGGGCGAGACCATCGAGGCCTCGCGCGAGCAGAATTCCGATGCCTTCTTCGCGACCGTCGGCGGCATGGGCCTCACCGGGGTGATCCTCGAGGCGACGATGCGGCTACGACCGGTCGAAACGGGGTGGATCCGCGAGCGGGTGATCTCCGCATCCGATCTCGACTCCGCGATGCGCGCGCTCGATGCGGGCGATTCCGCGACCTATTCGGTGGCCTGGATCGATTGTGCCGCACGCGGCAGTGAACTCGGCCGCTCGCTGATCTATCTCGGCGAGCACGCAAGGACGGGCGAGATTGCCGACGGCGCCGGTGCATTTCCCGCCGGCAAAAATCCCGGCCTCGCGGTGCCCGTCGACCTGCCGTCGATGACGCTGAACCGCTACAGCATCCGCGCCTTCAACGAGCTCTACTACCGCATGGGCGCGCGGCGCGCCGGCGGCGGCCATGTGGTCTCGCTCTATCCGTATTTCTTCCCGCTCGACAGTATCGCCGACTGGAACCGCATCTACGGCCGGCGCGGCTTCCTCCAGCATCAATGCGTGATCCCGGAGCTGGGCGCCCGCGCCGTGCTCGGCGAGATCCTCGATCGCGTCGCCCGGCGCGGCGATGCCTCCTTCCTCGCGGTGCTCAAGAAACTCGGCAGGGCGACGGCATCCTGTCGTTCCCGCTGCCCGGCTACACGCTGGCGCTGGATTTCCCGGTGAAGGGCGACATCCTGAATTTCCTCGACGAGATCGATCGCCTGGTCGTCGCCGCCGGCGGCCGGCTTTATCTGGCCAAGGACGCCCGCCAGTCGCGCGCCACGTTCGAGGCCGGCTATCCGGCCTTGCGGCGCTTCAACGCAATCCGCAAATCGCTCGATCCCGCCGGGACCATCCGCTCAAAACTTTCACAACGCCTGTTCGATGAGGTTTAAGCCGTGACGTCACGCAAGTCCGCAATTGTGCTCGGTGGCTCCTCCGATATCGGCCGCGCCGCCGCGCGCGCCTTTGCCAAGGCCGGATACGATGTCGCCCTCGCGGGCCGTGACGTCGCCGCACTCGAGCCTGACGCCGCCGATCTGCGCGCGCGCTACAATGTCGAGGTTGGCCTCCACACATTCGATGTGCTCGATACCGCTTCGTTCGAGGGTTTTGTGAGCGGCCTTGCTGCGTTGCCTGATGTCGTTGTCTCGATCGTCGGCCTGCTGGGCGTGCAGCAAAATGCCGAGAGCGATCTCGCGCACGCCACCACGATCATGCGCTCGAACTACGAGGGCCCGTCGCTGATCCTCGGCCTGTTCGCAGAGAAATTTTTGGCGCGCGGCAGTGGTACGCTCGTCGGCGTCTCGTCCGTCGCCGGCGATCGCGGCCGTGCCTCCAATTATGTCTACGGATCGGCCAAGGCAGGCTTCTCCGCCTTCCTGTCGGGCCTGCGCGCCCGCGCCAGCCGCGACGGCGTCCATGTCGTCACCGTAAAACCCGGCTTCGTCCGCACGAAAATGACGGAAGGCATGAAGCTGATCGGCCCGCTCACCGTCGAGGCGCCGGTCGTCGGCGATGCGATCCTCAACGCCGTCGAGAAGAAGACCGACGTCGTCTATGTCAGCGGCAAATGGCGTCTCGTGATGCTCATCATCAAGACGCTGCCGGAAGCGATTTTCAAGAAGCTGAAGTTCTGAGGCGGTTGCGACCCACACCACAGTCTCGTCACGCCCGGCCTTGTGCCGGGCATCCACGTTCTTGGTGGCCGCGGTGAGAAAGACGTGGATGGCCGGGTCAAGCCCGGCCATGACGCTGCGGAAACCTCAAACGCTCATTCGCTGGAACTGCCCGGCCGCGCGAAAACGCCAGAGATATTGCGGGGCGATGGCCTCCAGCGAATCCGCGGCAATGCCAAGGCCTTCCAGCGTCAGCCCCGCCGCCTTGGCCGCCTCCGACACGACATTGTCGTGCTCGAGCAGCGTGACCTGGTCAGGCGTAAGCTTCAGCGCACCCGGCGCGAATTGCAGGAAGTTGGCCTGGAAGCGAGCAAGGCCGAACGACAGCGGGACCAGCGCCCGCTTGCGGTCGGTGATGGCCAAAATGGCCTCGATGATCTCGCGCATGGTCAGCACTTCCGGCCCGCCGAGCTCGTAGGTCGCGCCCGCCTTGGCCTTGCCGTCGACCGCATCCGCGATCGCGGTGGCGACGTCGCCGACATAGACCGGCTGCATCCTGGTCTCGGCGCCGATCAGCGGCAGCACCGGCGACATCCGCGCCAGCGCGGCAAAACGGTTGGTGAACTGGTCCTCGGGGCCGAACATCACGGAGGGACGGAAGATGGTGGCCGAGGGCACCGCGGCCAGCACCGCCGCCTCGCCGGCCGCCTTGGCCTTGGCATAGCGCGAGGGCGATTCCGCATCGGCGCCGATCGCGGAGACATGCACGAGGCGCGCGCCGGCAGCGGCCGCCGCCTTGGCGACGGTCTCGGCGCCTCTGGCCTGGACGGCGTCAAAGCTCTGCGCGCCGCCCTCGGTGAGGATGCCGACCAGATTGATCACGACATGCGAATCACGCAGCGCCGCCTCGACCGACGCCGGATAGCGCAGATTCGCCTGCACGGTGTGGACTTGCCCGACCTTGCCGGAAGGCTGGAGGTACCCGGCCAGTTCCGGCCGCCGCACCGCGACCCGGACCCGGTAATCCCGCCGGCACAGCGCGCGGACGACATTCCGGCCCAAAAACCCCGATCCGCCGAAAACCGTGACGAGAGTTTCCAGATTCGATGCCATGGGATCCATTCCTGGGGTCCATTCCTGCGGAAAGAGTGCGTGTTATCAGGCTTGTATCGGGCCGGTTTGCGATGCGCAATCCGCATCCCCGCGCAGGTGCCAAGCAGCATTTGACAACCGCGTCACCGAACCGTAGTAACCGCCTCCGTGCCCCAAACGGCATGCCCAGGTGGTGGAATTGGTAGACGCGCTGGCTTCAGGTGCCAGTGGCTTAACGGCCGTGAAGGTTCGAGTCCTTTCCTGGGCACCATACAATTCTGGAAAATGAGCAATTCCAGTTAGTTGAGCCCCATCTGCGTGCTTGGACGGCTCCCTTGGCCACGGGTGGTTTTGTCTCGCCCGGCGAGCGCGCTCAACCCATCCGTTCCCTCTTGGCGAGGATGGCGGCCGCGGGTTCCTGGCTTGCAAGAATACGCTCGCCGTGTCGGCACCGGCGCTTCCTATTTCGCAGAGCGTTTGCGCTGGATGCGCCCGCCCGGTTTGCTGGCCCACAAATACAAACCGCTCACCAGCACCAGATCGTCACGATGTCGAAAAACGCCCAGACGAGCTTGGGCGCCAGGCCGGGAAACGTCGTCGGAAAATGCAACGGCTCGGCGATCAGCAGCGCCTTCGTGACACCCGTCGGCTCGAATACGTCAGACACGCCACCGGTATGGGCGTCGATGAGCACCGCGTAGAAGAGCTCCTGTGTCATCATTTGTCCGTCCTTCATCAGAACGACGTAGTGGTTGGACGGACTGATCTCAGCGTTCGGGAACAACAACAACATCACTCGCGCTGCTGGCACCTTGCCGCGGGCAGCAGCAATCGCAGCTTCGATTGACCCAGGCCGATCGACCTCGTCCTTCGCCCTGCCCGTGTCATGGCGACCCGCCGCCGAATCTCGTCGGACATGGCCGTCCTTACCGACGTGGAAACGGGGCCATGCAGGGTGTTGATTGCTCCGGTCGTGGCAACGAGGAGCAGCCATGCCATCGTAATGATGCCCGTCAGATTGTGCAGGTCGAGCCACAATAGTTTTCGGCTCTTGTTCGCGTGCGAACCGTGCCAAATCCAAATCGGCGGACGAATGGCGGATAGAGTATCAAGCCCGAGATGACAGCGGCGATGACGACGAGTGCCATGCCGGCAAGGAACAAGCCGCCGGGCAGCCCCAGATACAAATCCGCGTGCAGCGTGTGCAGGAATTGCATCGCGGGACCACGCCGTTGCGGCATCGTTGTGAGCTGACCGGTGCGAAGGTCGATCACCTCGCGGTGTATCCGGGTGGGTCCGCCATCCGGGGTTGGCGCCGAGCGGGTCTCCACGATGGGCCACCGCTTGGCAAATTCGAGTGAGATCATCGTATCGCCGGGGTGTCTCGCCAGCGCTGCCGCGACGATGGAATCAAGCGTTGGCGCGCCATTGCTTGCCGGGACTTCGGCCAACGTTCCCGATGAACCAAACGCCTCGTCGATCTCTTTTTGAAATATCAGCGGCAAGCCCGTCAGGGAGAGGATCAGCAGGAACAGCGTCGAGATGATGCTCGTCCAGCGGTGGATGCCGGCCCACGTCCGCAGCGATCGCATGTTGGGTCGCTTCCGCGCGGCGATACGCGACGCATTTACCAGTAGCGATGTCATGTCGGGTCTTGAGTCCCCAGCAATTGCGCGTCTGTGACAATTGACCGCGGTGGTTTCGCGCGGTCTGCCTCATGGCTCGTCGCGATCCCATCCGGCGCGTTGCGGTCTTACGAAGTTTTTCGAATCGTGCGTTCGGGCGGCAGCAAAAGGCTTTCGCGCTTACCAACAATCGATGCGATGTGAAATCGAAACGTAGAGCGGCGCGCCAGGATCACCTGGAAGCTTAGATGCCTTCTAGTTGGCATGGATTTTCCCGAATGCTTATTCGCTCTCGTCCCAAGCGATTCGTGTCTGGGACGGGGCATCAAGAAGAAAAGACTCCGGGGACTGCATGCTTAACGACGTGACCTTCTCGCGCGCATTCGGGCTTGCGTGCGTGTCAGTGTTTTTGACCACGACCTCATCCGTCGCACAGCAGTCGGGCCGCCAACAATCGGCGACGTCCGGACAGTCACTCCCTCCCGTGACCGTCGTCGCGCCTGAGCAGCGAGCCTCTCTCGCGCGGCGACAGCGGTCATCCAATACATCGCGCGCTGCGACGACGCGGCGGGCAGAGCGACGTGAGAACGCGCCAGTGATGAGCACGCCTGCCACGCTTGGAGCAAGGCAGGCAGCGTTGCCGGTGCCGTATGTTGGAGGGCAAGTCGCAAGGGGCGGACAGGTCGGCCTCCTCGGCAACAGGGATTATATGGAAACGCCATATAGCCTCACGAGCTACACGGAAAAGACCATCCGCGATCAGCAGGCGACCAGTGTCGCCGAGGTCCTGACCAATTCCGATTCGTCGGTACGGGCGGCGATCGGTAGCAGCAATCGCTATGACGCGCTGACCATTCGCGGCTTCCGGGTCGAGAACAGCGAGATCGCGCTGAATGGGCTGTACGGCCTCGTGCCGGCTTACCGGATCAACCCTGCGCCGATCGAGCGCATCGAGCTGCTCAAGGGACCCGGGGCGTTCCTCAATGGCATGGCTCCGTCCGGTAGCATCGGCGGCAGCGTCAATGTCGTGACCAAACGGGCAAACGAGGACCTGACGCGTCTGACTGCCGGCTACATCTCGAATGCGCGGTTTGGCACGGAGATCGACGTGGCGCGCCGTTACGGCGAGCAGCGGGAATGGGGCGTTCGTTTCAACGGCGGGATCGATGGCGGCAATACGACGATCGACCGTCAGTCGGTACGCGACGGAGTCGGTTCGCTTGGCGTTGACTATCGGGGCGAGCGCTTCAGGTGGTCCGCCGATGTCATCTATCAGGACGACTGGATGAAAGCGGCAGCTCGCGGCTACACGCCCGTCACTGGCATCGCGGTGCCGAACGCTCCGGACCCCCGCATCAACCTCGCCCAGCCGTTCGACTATGCCCGCGCGAAGAGCCTCACCGGGCTTACGCGCGCCGAATATGATGTGTCGAATAATGTCACCGTGTTCGGCGCAATCGGCGCCAACCAATTCACCTTCGACAAGCAGGAAGCCCCCGGCGCCACCATTCTAAACACAGCAGGCGATGCCCTCTCGACCTCTCGCTTCCAGACCGGCAAAAACGACGGCGTATCGGGCGAAGCCGGCGTGCGGGCGCGTTTCGACACAGGTCCGGTCGGTCATGAGGTCGCTGTCAGCGGCAGCGCCATGAACCGCACTGACTGGCTCGGTCAGACCAATTACGGAAACTATCTTACCAACATCTACACGCCGACCCTGCTGGCGAGTCCGGGCACCCCGGTGTCTTCATTCCCTGAGGGGAAATCGGCTTTCCTTGGTCTGAGAAGTGTCGGCGTCGCCGATACGCTCTCGATGATGAACGGGATGCTTCAGGTGATCGTCGGAGCGCGACAGCAGCAGGTTATCGCGAACAGCTATGCCCCCGTGAGCGGCCTGGAAGCGACCCACTACGATCAGAGTGCCACGTCGCCTTCCGTGGCGCTGGTGGTTCGGCCGATCAAGGAGCTACGCCAACTACATCGAAGGCCTCACGCCTGGACCAACGCCGCCGTCCGGCGCCGCCAACACCAATGCGGTGTTCGCGCCCTTCAAGACAAAGCAATATGAAGTCGGAACCAAGCTCGATCTCGGAGGCTTCGGCGCGAGCCTCGCGGCATTCCAGATCAGCTTGCCGAGCGGCGTGACCGATCCGGTTACCAGGATCTTCAGTCTCGATGGTGAACAAAGGAACCGCGGCATCGAGTTCAATACGTTCGGCGAAGTCGGGCCCGGGATCCGCGTCCTGGGAGGGGTGACTTACCTCGACGCGCGGCTGACAAAGACTGAAGGGCACCTCCATGATGGCAACCGTGCCATCGGCGCTCCGGAATGGCAGAGCAATCTCGGTGTCGAGTGGGACACTCCGTTCCTGCCCGGGCTGACCACGACGGCGCGTACCATCTACACCAGCCAGGCCTATGTCAGCGCTGACAACATCCAAAGTGTTCCGGCCTGGATGACGTTCGACATTGGTGCACGTTACGCAACCCGACTGGCGGGACGACCCACCACGTTCCGTGCATCGCTCACGAACCTCTTCGACAAACGCTATTGGATCGGCAATCCGACCGGTTATGTGATCAGCGGCATGCCGCGTACGTTGTGGTTGTCAATGACGGTTGACTTCTGACGCTGCCAGAGAGGCGCATCGTCCTGCGCCAAGCGCGTCACCGAACCATGGTAACCGCCTCCGTGCCCCAAACGGCGCGCAGGTGGGTGGAATTGGTAGACGCTCTGGCTTCAAGTGCCAGTGGCTTAACGGCCGTGAAGGTTCGAGTCCTTTCCTGGGCACCAGCTTTTTCTGGATACCCAGCATTTCCAGATAGATAAATCGCATCCTTGTGTTGCGTGACCACGACTGCGCAACGAAGGGGCGCGGTCCCGCCGATACGCCGGGGTGGGTCTTGGTCATTCAAGCAGCGCATTCCCAATCGCGGCCAGTAGTGACAGGCGGGTCACTTTGAGCACCCTTCGCCTGTGACGACGTCTCGCCCAGAATTGACTTCGACCCGACGCGGATTTCGGCGATCGCTCACGATGTCGACGTATCATTCGTATCGATCGCGAGTTCGTCACTCGCGACGCGTGTGACGTCACCCGTCCGGCAATCACCTGCTCGATGTTTCGCCGTTTCCAATTCGCACGACAATCTGCAGAGCCGAACGGCTGATAACAATGATGTTGACGACGATTGACTGCTTGCTGCGGTAACACAAGCCCAAAGCTGCGTGCACGGCTGCTCCTGCAGATTATGCAACGCAGGTCTGTGATTGATGTCCGGCGCAAAACTCGGATAGCCTTCGGGAAGGCCTGACCCCGACAGGGAGTGTGCTTCGTTGAAGAATGATCAAGCGCCAAAGCTTCTTCGACGTGACTTGCTTCGGCTGACAATTGTCGGTGCCGGTGCGTTGGGTGCCGGCCAATTGTTGCCGGCAGCGGCTTCCGCAAAGCCCGTTGATCTCGATCAGAAGCGGAAGGCTCGCTATCGACCTGACTCCCAGGAAGTCAGGAATTTCTACCGCGTCAACAGCTATCCCGCTCGATAGGAGACTTCCGTGCTGATCAGGAAGTCCGAACGTCGTCCGGAGCGTGCCAGGCTTTTCGATGCGGCGGCCGACGAAGCATCGGCGAAACTGGACCGGCGGACGTTCCTGAAGCGCTCGGGAGTCACGGCCGGCGCGTTAGCCGCGGTGGGTGAACTCGCGCTGCACAGCGTGCGCAAGGCCGAAGCCGGTCCGCCGCCGCCCGTCGGCGCAACGGTCACGACCCGCAAGAACGTCTGCACGCACTGCTCGGTCGGTTGCTCGGTGATCGCCAAGGTCGCCAACGGCGTATGGATCGGGCAGGAGCCCGACTACGACAGTCCGATCAATCGCGGCTCGCATTGCTGCAAGGGCGCGGCAGTTCGCGACGACGTGTTGAACGAACGACGCCTGCGTTACCCCGTGAAGCTCGTCAACGGACAGTGGACGCGCATTTCCTGGGAGACGGCGATCGACGAGATCGGCGACAAGCTGCTGGATATCCGCCAGAAGGCGGGGCCCGACTCGGTCTATTGGCTTGGCTCCGCCAAGTTCACCAACGAGGCCGCTTATCTCAATCGCAAGCTTGCGGCGTTCTGGGGCACCAATAATTCCGATCACCAGGCGCGGATCTGCCACTCCACGACGGTCACCGGTGTAGCCAATACCTGGGGCTACGGCGCGATGACCAACAGCTACAACGACATCCGCAACGCCAAGACCATCCTGCTGATGGGTGGCAATCCAGCCGAGGCCCATCCGGTTTCGCTGCAGCACATTCTTGAAGGCAAGGAGCTCAACCGCGCCAACATGATCGTGGTCGATCCCCGGATGACGCGGACAGCTGCGCACGCGACCGAATATGTCCGGGTTCGCCCCGGCACGCATATCGCCACGATCTACGGCATGCTGTGGCACATTTTCGAGAATGGCTGGGAGGACAAGGAATTCCTCGCTCAGCGCGTCTATGGCCTGGATGAGGCCCGGAAGCAGGTTGCGAAGTGGCCGCCCAAGGAGGTCGAGCGCGTGACCGGCCTGCCGGAGGCGCAGGTCAAGCACGTCGCCGAACTGTTCGCCAAACAGAAGCCGTCCACCCTGATCTGGGCGATGGGGCAGACCCAGTTCACCACCGGCACCGCCAATGTCCGCGCCAGCTGCCTGTTGCTGCTCGCCACCGGCAACATGGGGCTGCCCGGCGCAGGCGCCAACATTTTCCGCGGCCACACCAACGTGCAGGGTGCAACCGATCTCGGTCTCGATGTCACGTCGCTGCCGCTGTACTACGGTCTTGCCGAGGAGGCCTGGCGGCATTGGTGCCGGGTATGGGAGGTCGACTACGACTGGATGAAGTCGCGCTTCCCCGACAAGAAGCTGATGGAAACGCCTGGCATTCCCAGCACGCGCTGGTTCGACGCAACCCTGCTCCCGAAGAATCAGATCAGCCAGCCCAATCCGGTGCAGGCCATGTTCATCATGGGCCATGGCGTCAACACCATCACGCGGATGCCGGAAGCGGTGAAGGGCATCGAGAAGCTGGAGTTGCTGGTGGTCTGCGATCCCTATCCGACCGCATGGTCGGTGCTGTCGGAGCGCAAGAACGGCACTTACCTCCTGCCGGCCTGCACGAGCTTCGAGATGGAAGGTTCGCGCACCAACTCCAACCGCTCCCTGCAATGGGGCGAAAAGATCGTCGATCCGGTCTTCGAATCGAAGAACGACTACGACACCATGTACCTGTTCGCCCGCAAGTTCGGATTTGCCGACCTGATGTTCAAGAACATCAAGGTCGAGAACGGCGCGGTCTCGGCGGAGGACATCCTGCGCGAGATCAACCGCGGCGGCTGGTCGACGGGCTATTGCGGCCAGTCGCCGGAGCGGCTCAAGGCCCACATGAGAAACCAGCACAAGTTCGACCTGGTGACGCTGCGGGCGCCGAAGGATGATCCGGAGGTTGGTGGAGATTATTACGGCCTGCCATGGCCGTGCTGGGGCACGCCCGAGTACAGGCATCCGGGCACGCCGATCCTCTACAATACCAACCTTCCGGTGAAGGAGGGCGGCGGCACCTTCCGCGCGCGGTTCGGAGTCGAGCGCGTCGTGAAGCGCAAGGTGATGGAGAACGGGCAGGAGGTGGAGCGGGAAGATCACGATAATCTTCTTGCCGAAGGCTCTTACTCCGTCGGTTCGGAGATCAAGGACGGTTATCCCGAGTTCACCCTTGGCGTGCTGAAGAAACTTGGCTGGGACAAGGACCTCACGGCGCAAGAACGCGAGGTGATCGAGCGCATCAATCCGGCCGATCCCGACAAGGTGTCATGGTCGACCGACCTATCCGGCGGCATCCAGCGGGTCGCGATCGAACACGGGTGTTCGCCTTACGGAAACGCCAAGGCACGCATGATCGCGTGGAATCTTCCCGATCCGGTTCCGGTGCATCGCGAGCCGATCTACACGCCGCGTCCCGACCTCGTCGCCGACTATCCGACCTTGCCGGACGCGAAGCAATTCCGCGTGCCCAATATCGGCTTCTCCGTGCAGAAGGCGGCCGTCGATCGCGCGATCTCGAAGCAGTTCCCGCTGATCCTGAGCTCGGGCCGTCTGGTTGAATACGAAGGCGGTGGCGAGGAAACGCGATCCAACAGATGGCTCGCCGAACTGAAGCAGTACATGTACGTCGAGATCAACCCGGCGGATGCAGCCGAGCGCGGCATCGTCGATGGCGGCTGGGTTTGGGTGACCGGTGCAGAGAACAGCTCGCGGGCCCGGATGAAGGCGCAGGTGACTGAACGCGTCGGCAAGGGCGTTGCCTGGATGCCGTTCCATTTCGCCGGCTGGTACGAGGGAGCCGACCTTCGGGCGAAATATCCAACGGGGGCCGATCCCATCGTGCTCGGCGAGAGCAACAACACGCTGACGACCTATGGCTATGATCC
Organism: Bradyrhizobium barranii subsp. apii; assembly: GCF_011516635.5. GTDB lineage: Bacteria > Pseudomonadota > Alphaproteobacteria > Rhizobiales > Xanthobacteraceae > Bradyrhizobium > Bradyrhizobium barranii. Next base: position 46,783 of record NZ_CP096255.1, read on the forward strand.
TGCCACCGGCATGCAGGAGCCGAAAGCCACGCTGTGTCAGATCAGGGCCGCATGAGAGGTTAGACCAATGGCACGCATGAAATTCCTGTGCGATGCGGACCGTTGCATCGACTGCAATGCCTGTGTGACCGCCTGCAAGAACGAGAACGAAGTGCCTTGGGGCATCAATCGGCGGCGCGTCGTCACGATCAATGACGGCAAGCCCGGCGAGCGGTCGGTGTCGATGGCCTGCATGCACTGTACCGATGCGCCTTGCGCGTCGGTGTGTCCGGTCAAGTGCATCTATCCGACCGAAGACGGCATCGTCCTGCACGACAAGGATTTGTGCATCGGCTGCGGCTATTGCTTCTACGCCTGCCCGTTCGGAGCGCCGCAATATCCCCAGGTCGGGAACTTCGGCTCGCGCGGCAAGATGGACAAGTGCACCTATTGCGCGGGCGGCGGCGGACCGGAGGCGCCGGGCAGCGCCGAAGAATATGCGAAATACGGCTCGAACCGCTTCGGCGAAGGCAAGCTGCCGATGTGCGCCGAGATGTGCTCGACCAAGTCGCTGCTCGCAGGCGATGGCGACATCATCGCCCAGATCTACGAGGAGCGCGTCGAGAAGCGCGGCTACGGCTCCGGAGCCTGGGGCTGGACAACCGCCTATCACGAGGACGTCAAGTCATAAGGGACCTGCGCTTACCGCGACGATTAGGGACGAAGATTGGGTATCCGTCATGACGGCTTTCGCACGCATTCGCTTCGTAGCGCTGTTGTTGATGCTGTTCGGTCTCACGACAGCCCCGGTGCTCGCCCAGAAGCTCGGTCCCGACGGGGCGCCCAATCCGACCGCCAGTGTGGCCAATCAGAAGACGCTTCTCGAGCAGGCGCCGCGCATCCAGGGCCGGATCGACATTCCAGATGTCAAAGCCAGCGTGCTGATGCAGCCGGCGGGACGGACCTGGGATTATTTCCACGAGGTCCTGCTGCACTGGGGTGGGGCGGTGGTGATCGTCGGCATGCTTGCCGTGCTCGCGCTTGCCTATCTGATCATGGGCCGGCTTCGCATCGAAGCGGGGCGCTCCGGCCAGAAGATTGTCCGCTTCAAGGCTTTCGAGCGGTTCGCGCATTGGCTGACAGCGGTTTCGTTCGTGCTGCTCGGATTGACCGGCCTGAACATCACCTTCGGCAAGGTCCTGCTGCGGCCCCTCGTCGGCCCGGATCTGTTCTCGGACATCTCCCAGGTCGCCAAGTACGTGCACAATTTCACGAGCTTCGCCTTCGTGGCGGGCCTCGTTTTGATCACGGTGCTTTTCTTCAGGGACAATCTGTTCAAGCGAGTGGATATTGACTGGGTCAAGCAGGGTGGCGGCTTCATCAAGTCGAAACATGCGCCTGCAGGACGCTTCAATCTCGGTGAGAAAATGGTCTATTGGCTGTCGGTCGCAGCCGGCCTCCTGGTCTCCGCATCGGGGTTCGTGCTGCTGTTTCCCTTCTACGGGACCAACATTGCCGACATGCAGATCGCCCAGGTCGCCCACGCCGTCATCGCGATCCTTTTCATCGCGCTGATCCTGGGACACATCTATATCGGCACGCTCGGCATGGAAGGCGCGTTCGAGGCCATGGGTACCGGCGAGGTCGATATCAATTGGGCGAGAGAGCATCACGACCGCTGGCTCGCCGAAAAGCTCGAAGCGGAAGGCCGGCAAGCCTCGGCGACACCAGCTGAATAGCGCGATGGCGCTCGGCCTAACCTGAACCGGGCAATTCAGTTGGAGCGGCCGTCCGGGTCTCGCTTTGCGTCCCGGTCACGCAGGTAATCGTGTCGTCCGTGAACAAGGCTCTAAGCGATTGAGCGAGAGTCTGTTTTTCGGATTTGAGACGGTTTGAGATTGCAGGGATTGGGAGGTAAAGACCGCCAAAGCCTGCAAATTCGATTGTGGATTGAACGAAGCCGCTGCCGCGGCGTAGGGGGCAAGGTGGCATAGATCGCCTCCTGGCTGAGAGGATGTGGGTGTTGGAGCCCACCCCCTCAGACAGGAGTATCGAGATGGCCGATTTGAGCCCTCTTCGCCGCCGCATGATCGAAGACATGACCGTCCGCAATCTGTCGCCGGCGACGCAAAGATCCTACATCAGCGCGGTTTCGAAGTTCAGCCGCTATTTTGGCCGATCGCCTGACCGGTTAGAGCTGGAAGACGTCCGCGCCTTCCAGGTGCATTTGGTCTCGACCGGCATCTCATGGCCGGCGCTGAACCAGATCGTCTGTGCGCTACGGTTTTTCTACGGCGTCACGCTCGGCGAGGCGCTCATCCCAGAGCGCATTCCCTATGCGCGAGAACCGCGCAAGCTGCCGGTCGTTCTCAGCGCCGACGAAGTGGTTCAGTTTCTTGAAGCGGTATCGAGCCTGAAGAGCCGCGCCGCGCTCACCACCGCCTATGCGGCCGGGCTCAGGGCCTCGGAGGTTGCGGGACTGCGGATCGAAGACATCGACAGCGCCCGCGGCGTCATCCAGGTGCGCCACGGCAAGGGCGCGAAGGATCGCAACGTGATGCTGTCGCCCCAGCTGCTGGGCATCCTGCGCACCTACTGGCGGCTCGCCCGGCCGCGGCTTTATCTGTTCCCTGGTCGTGACGAAGATCATCCGATCGATCAGACCGTGCTGCATGCCGCCTGCCGGTCGGCGGTGAAGGCTGCGGGCCTGACCAAGCGCGTCACGCTGCACACGCTGCGCCACAGCTTCGCGACACATCTTCTCGAGAACGGAACCGATATCCGGATCATCCAGGTCTTGCTCGGGCACAATAATTTGTCGTCGACAGCGCGCTACACGCAGGTCGCCACCGATACGATCCGAGCGACGCAGAGCCCGCTCGATCGCCTGTCGCTGGAGGTGACGCCACCTGGATGACCCGCAGCGGGATGCGGGTCATGACCCGCTCCGACATCCGCTCCAACAGGCCCGCCATCGAGATTGCCGATATTCTGCGCCGGCATGGCGACGCCTATCGCCGTGTACATGCCGGTCATCTGGGGCGGGTCGAGCGGCGCGTGATGAGCGCGATCGTTGCGTGCCGGACCGAGGCGCTCGGCGGCCACATGCAGGCTTGCGACGACTGCGGCACGACACGCGTTGCCTATAATTCCTGCCGCAATCGGCACTGTCCGAAGTGTCAGGGGAGAGCCCGAGCCGCGTGGCTCGCCGCGCGTCAAGCCGACCTGCTTCCGGTTCCCTATTTCCACGTCGTCTTTACACTTCCCGCACCGATCGCCGCGATCGCTTTCCAGAACAAGGCCGTCGTCTATGCCATCCTGTTCAAGGCTGCCGCCGAGGCGATGACGACGCTCGCCGCCAATCCACGCCGGCTCGGCGGTGCGATCGGCGGCGTCGCCGTCCTCCACACCTGGGGACAGACGCTGATGCATCATCCCCACGTCCATTGCGTCGTTCCGGGTGGCGGCCTCTCGCCCGATGGCGCGCGCTGGACCGCTTGCCGACCGAACTTCTTCCTGGCCGTCAAACCGTTGTCCAGACTATTTCGCACACTTTTTCTCAAACGTCTGTCGGCAGCCTTCAACTCCGGTGCCTTGCGTTTCTTCGGCGATCTCGGAGCTCTGGCCGAGCCGGCTGCCTTTGCGGCCCACCTCGACGCCATGCGACGCATCAACTGGGTTGTTTACGCCAAGCGGCCCTTCGGCGGACCCGCACAGGTCCTGGCCTATCTCGGCCGCTACACCCATCGCGTCGCGATCGCCAACAGCCGGCTCGTCGCACTCGACGACGATCATGTCGCCTTCTCATGGAAGGACTATCGCCAAAACAGCGCGACAAAGATCATGAATCTCAAGCCCGATGAGTTCATTCGCCGTTTCCTGCTTCATACGCCGCCTGACGGCTTCCACCGCATCCGCCACTTCGGCTTCATGGCCAACCGCCATCGCGCTGCCAAGCTCGCCCTTTGCCGCGAACTTCTCGATCATGAGCGAACAGCCCCAAACGATGGCCAGCCGTCGCCTGTGGATTCGGAGGCTCAAACCTGGGCCGAGGTTCCTGCCTGTCCCGATTGTGGTGGCGTCATGCGCATCATTGAGCGCTTTCGACATAGCTTCAGACGCCCCAGCCCTCGAACATCACCGTTCCGATGCGACACATCGTGAGCCAAGTCATGTCGTGCACGACGATCATCATTCGTCATTTCGCTCCCAGCGTCTCGATCATCGCGGACGATGTCGAATCCGTGCTGTCACACTGCGCGACAACAACCGTCCGATGCAGCAAAAGGCCTATCGCGATCTCAGGCGAAGCGCGTCTGATCTCAACTCTTCCAGGATGCGCACTCCTGTGTCTCTGCCTCACGCGCCGAGCCAGCAGATCGGGCATGGCGATCTCGAACAATCCCCATAGCTGCAAAACCGCGAATAGCCTCCCGCGCCTTCGTTCAATCCGGCTTCAATGAGGTCGCGTCATAAGCGCCTGCCGCGCCCTCGCGTGAGCGCGACCTCACAGAACCCTCCAGATTCCCTTTCGCAGCGGACCATGATTCTGTGTTGCATCGGAGGGGACGATGCGACCGAAGAAGCACAAGACGACGGGATCGAACGACCTGTTCCGGGCGCGGCTGGACCAGATCATCAATCTGAAGCACGAGCTGGTTCTGTTGGCCGGCAAGATCGATTGGGACTGGATCGACGGCGAGATCGCGCCGCTCTACAGCGAGAACGGCCGGCCGGGGATCGAGACCCGCTTCATGATCGGGCTGCTGTTGCTCAAGCAGATTTACGGGCTGTCCGATGAGGGGATTTGCGAGCGCTGGGTCCACGATGCATGTTTCGCGGGATCGTGAGCACGGATTTCAGGGGATCGTGAGCAGAGATTTCAGACGATCGTGAGCACGGATTTCGCGGGATCGTGAGCAGCTTTTCAGCAACTCAGCCCGCTTCGGCCGACAACTCAACCGGCTTAGGAACTGCCTCGTCAGTGAACGAGGAAGGCCGATGCCCACCCAGAGATTGTCGATGCGCCGGATCAAAGAGGTTCTCCGCTTAAAACATGTTCAAGGCTTGCCGGAGCGAGCCATCGCGCGCACCTTGGGCATCAGCAACGGCGCCGTGCACAGCTATCTACGCCGAGCCGGGGCTGCCGGGCTGAACTGGCCGTTGCCGGCCGGAATGAGCGACGAGGACCTGGAGCTGCTGCTTTTCCCGGCGCCGAGGCCTGCGTCGCAGAGCCCCCAGCGGGCCGTTCCCGACTGGGGCTATGTCGACAAGGAGCTGCGCCGACGCAACGTGACCCGTCGGCTGCTGTGGGACGAGTATCGCGCCACCCATCCCGATGGCTTCGGCTACACCTGGTTCTGCACGACGTACGAGGCCTGGAAGGGGCGAGCCCGGCCTTCGATGCGGCAGACGCATCTGGGCGGCGAGAAGGTTTTCGTGGATTTCGCCGGCGACACCATCGACGTCATCGATCCCTCAAACGGGGAAGTGCAGTCGATGAAGCTGTTCGTCGCGGCGATGGGCGCCTCCAACTATACCTATGCCGAGGCCTGTCCAAGCGAGGGGCTCGCCGACTGGATCCGGGTCCACATCAATCTTTTCGCCTTCCTCGGCGGCGTGCCGACATTCGTAGTCTGCGACAATCTCAAGGCCGCCGTCACCAATCCCGACCGCCACGATCCCGGCCTCAACCGAACCTATGCCGAGATGGCGAGCCATTACGGCACGGCCATTCTCGCAGCCCGGCCGCGGCGCCCAAAAGATAAGGCAAAGGTCGAAGTTGCGGTGCAAGTCGCCCAGCGATGGATTCTGGCGCGGCTGCGCAACCAACGCTTCTTTTCGTTGGCGGAGCTGAACGCAGCCATCAAAACACTCGTCGTCGAACTCAATGCAAGGCAGATGCGCGACTTTGGCGCCAGTCGCGCCGAACTGTTCGCCGAGCTCGACAAGCCCAAGCTTACAAAGCTGCCGGACCAGGCTTACGCTTTCGCACGCTGGAAGCGATGCCGGATCGGCCCCGACTATCATATCGAGATCGATGGACACTGGTATTCCGCGCCGTATCGGCTCATCCGTGAGCTTGTCGACGCACGCATCGATGACAGAACGGTCGAGATCTTCCACAACGGCCGCAGGATCGCCAGCCACGCCCGCGCGCCCAACCGGCGGGGCCACACCACCATCGCCGACCATATGCCCAGCGCCCATCGGCGCTACGGTCAATGGACGCCCGCCGGAGTGATCGTCGCCGGCGAGCGGATCGGTCCGTCGACCGCCGCCTTCTTCCAGGCCGTGATCGCGGCCCGGCCGCATCCCGAGCAAGGCTTTCGCACCTGCCTCGGCATTCTGTCACTGGTCAAAAGCTACAGCGCGGAGCGCGTCGAAGCGGCCTGCCGGCGCGGCATTCTGATCAAGGCGCGATCCGTCGCCTCGATCCGCTCCATCCTCCAGAACGGTCTGGATCGTACCTTTCTCGACGAGCCCTCCGAACACCAACCCCTGCGCCACGGCAACATCCGCGGCCGCGATTATTTTCACTGAAGCCAAGGAGACCTGTATGCTCAACCATCCCACCCACGAACGCCTGATCGAGCTCGGCTTGAGCGGCATGGCCAAGGCCTTCGAGGAGCAGCGACGATCGCCTGATCTCGAAGCCTTGCCGTTCGAAGATCGCATCGGCCTGCTGGTCGACCGGGAAGCGGCGGAACGCGACACCAGGCGGCTCACCACGCGCCTCAAGCTGGCCTCGCTCCGCCAGAATGCCTGCGTGGAGGACGTCGATTTGCGCACGCCGCGGGGTATCGACCGGGCCGTCTTCGCCAAGCTCGCCAGCGGCGACTGGATCGATCGCCACGAGAATTTGCTCATAACCGGGGCGACCGGATTGGGCAAAAGTTGGTTAGCCTGTGCCCTCGGCCACAAGGCCTGCCGAGATAATCGCTCGGTCCTCTATCACCGCGTCCCAAGATTGTTCGAAGCGTTGGGGCTCGCGCGGGGCGATGGACGTTATGCCCGCTTGCTCAAAACCCTTGGCCGCGCCCAGGTTCTGATTTTGGATGATTGGGGATTGTCGGTGCTCACCGCTGCCGAGCGGCGCGATCTACTGGAAATCCTTGACGATCGCCATGGCCGCTCCTCCACCATCGTAACCAGCCAACTCCCTGTGGACACATGGCACGAAGTTATCGGAGATCCCACGCTAGGCGACGCGATTCTGGATCGCCTCGTCCACAACGCTCACCGCCTCCAGCTTGCTGGCGAAAGCATGCGAAAACGCAACGCCAAAACCATCACCCTTGACGAGCAGCCAGAACGCTGACCCTATCACCGCCTCGGCCGGAGCGAGGCTGCTCACGATCGTCTGAATTCGGCGCTCATGATCGCGCGAAATCGCTGCTCACGATCACTGAAATATGCATCCACGACCCGTATTTCCAGTACTTCACCGGCGAAGAGTTCTTCCAGCACGCCTTCCCGCACGAGCGATCGGACCTGAGCCATTGGCGCAAGCGGCTCGGCGACAAGCTGGAACTGCTGCTGGCCGAGAGCCTGCGGGTGGCGCACGAGGCCGGCGCGTTACGCGGCCAGGACCTCAAGCGGGTCACGGTCGATACCACGGTGCAGCCAAAGGCCATCACCTTTCCGACCGACGCCAAGCTGCTGCATGCGGCCATCAAGGGGCTCAACCGCCTGGCGAGAAGGCACGGCGTCAGGCTGCGGCAGTCCTATTCTCGGATCGCCAAGGCCGCCGCGATGATGGCGGGCCGCTACGCCCATGCCAAACAATTCAGGCGGCATCAGCGGCAGTTGCGTAGTAAGCGTAGCGCCGAGGCCCGTCTGATTGTTTGTGCGGAGTCTTGAGAGCACCGTTAGAAGAGTCATCTTCTGGAAGGGTGCTCACAATGGACGACCATTCTGACGACATAAGACGACCGTTGTCACCGCGTATTGAAGTGTTCGCTGGCGCAGGTCGAAAGCGCTGGCCGGATGATTTGAAGGCGCAGATTGCGGCGGAAAGCCTCGAACCGGGGGCGGTTGTAACAGACGTCGCTCGTCGCCATGGCTGCCGGCCCCAGCAGGTGCATGATTGGCGGCGCCGGGCGCGTTTGGGCCAGTTGGTATTGCCGGCGTCGGCGGACACGCTGTCGTTCGTGCCGGTGGTGTCGGAATTAGCGTTGCCTGCGGCCGCAGAGCCCTCCGGTTCGCCGGAAGCAGCCATTGTTACGGTTGAGTTCCAGGGCGCGCGCGTGGAGGTGCGCGGGGCGCCTGGCCTTGCTGCGTTGAGCGATGTGTTCATTGCGCTGCGACGGACACGTTCATGCTGACGATGCCGGCGAGCCTCATGATCTACGTGGCGACGCAACCTGTGGACTTCAGGAAGGGTGCAGAGGGCTTGGCGCTGCTGGCGAAGGATACGCTGGGCCATGACCCGATGAAGGGCGTGGCGGTGGTGTTCCGTGCGAAGCGCGCCGATCGGGTGAAGATCGTCGTCTGGGATGGCAGCGGCCTTGTGATGTACTGGAAGCGGCTCGATGGCAGCGGCTTCAAATGGCCACCCATCGTGGCCGGTGTGATGCGGATGAATGGGGCCCAGCTGTCAGCACTGCTGGCCGGCATGGATTGGACGCGCATGCACGCGCCTCGGATCCCGCAGCCGAAAGCGCTTGCGTAAAAATGCAAATCATCGCTGCATCGTGACGCGAAGCATGGCAAGCTCGGGCCAATGAGTGATTTGCCTGATGAGCTACCGAGCGATCCAGCCGAGTTGCGTGCCTTTGCCGCGGCTCTGCTGGATCGCTGCGCCCGGCTCGAGCGGTTGCTCAAGCTTGCGAAAGATGCGCAGTTCGGTCGGTCCTCGGAAAAGCTGGACGCTGATCAGCTGCAGCTTGTTCTGGAGGATATCGATCAGGCCGTTGCGGCTCTCGAAGCCGCCGAGAATCGTGCCAATCCCAAAACAGGCGAGAAGAGAGCTGCCGCGCGCAGAGCCAACCGTGGTCAGCTGCCGGAGCATTTGCCGCGCGTCATCGAGACTATGATGCCGGCCGAGAGCTGCTGCCCGTCTTGTAAGGGCAACCTCTTCGAGATTGGTCAGGATGAGAGCCAGAGGCTCGACGTCGTTCCGGCGCAGTATCGCGTCATCATCACCCGCCGTCCCAAGCTGGCCTGCCGCGCCTGTCATGGCGTCGTCCTGCAGCACGCGGCTCCCGAGCGATTGATCAGGGGAGGATTGCCCACCGAGCGGCTGGTCGCGCATGTGATCGATGCCAAGTATCACTGGCATTTGCCGCTTTACCGCCAGGCGCAGATGCTGGCGACGCACGGAATAGCGCTGGATCGTTCCACGCTCGCCTTCTGGGTCGGCTATGCCGCCCAGGAATTGAAGCCCGTGTGGCATCGTCTGCGCCAGCTTCTGCTCGCCTCCTCGAAGCTCTGTGTCGATGAGACCCCGGCGCCGGTGCTGGATCCGGGGCGCGGCAGAACAAAAACCGGCTACTTCTGGGCGCTGTCACGCGATGACAGGCCTTGGGCCGGACCTGATCCGCCTGGGGTAGTCTATGCCTATGCACCGGGCCGCGGCGCCGTTCATGGCTTGCGGCTGCTGGAGGGCTATCGCGGCATCATCCACTGCGACGGCTATCAGGCTTACAAGACCATGACCCGAGAGACGCGTGCGGACGCCCTGTCCGGGACGCTCGCCTTCTGCTGGTCGCATCTGCGGCGCCAGTTTGTGAAGATCGAGCGGGAGGCTGCGCCTGCGCCAGCTCCGGTTGCCCGCGAGGCTCTTGAGCGCATCGCCCAGCTTTACGCGGTCGAGAAGGCCCTCCGCGGCCGATCTGCGGACGAGCGCCGTGCTGGCCGACAAGCGCATACCCGGCCTCTGGTTGCAGCCTTGAAGCAGTGGTTTGAGGCCAAGCTCGATCACCTTGCGCAGAAGAGCGACACGGCGAAGGCTTTGCGCTATGCACTACGTCATTGGGACGGCCTGACGCTCTATCTTGATGATGGGCGCATCGAAATGGACACGAATGCTGTCGAGCGTGCGATGCGACCGATCAAGCTCAACGCCAAGAACTCTCTTTTTGCCGGTTGCGACGAAGGCGCCGGGAATTGGGCATTGCTGGCTTCGCTCATTGAGACCTGTAAGCTCAATGGCGTCAGTGCCGAGCACTGGCTCGCTGACGTTCTCGCCAAGCTCGTCAATGGTTGGCCTGCAGCGCGACTGGACGAACTGCTTCCCTGGGCGTCGACCTATACGATGCATACACGCGATCCGAGGCTGGCGGCATGAGCCTGAACACGACCGCGGTCCGGATCAAGGTGACCCTCAAGGATGTGAAGCCGGAGGTGATGCGTCGCCTTGTCGTACCCGTCACCCTGCGCCTTGATCGGCTGCATCTGACGCTTCAGGAGGCATTCGGCTGGACGAACAGTCACCTCTTCGAGTTCTTTGCTGGTGAGGCACATTGGGGGATTCCCGACCCCGACAATGATTACGGTCACCAGCCCATGGATGCCCGCAAAGCGCGGCTGTGCGATATCGTTCGCGAGACCGGCGCCAAGACGATCCACTATCTCTATGACTTCGGCGACAGCTGGGACCATGTGATCAAGCTCGAAAAATGGTTCGAGAACACCACGACGGAGGGGCTTCCCTTCCTGCTCGAGGCCGCCGGTCGTTGTCCTCCGGAAGACGTCGGCGGTGCGCCAGGCTATGCCGAATACCTCGCCGCCATCAGCGACCCCGCCCATCCCGAGCACGGACACATGCGCCTCTGGGGCCCGGAGCGGTTCGATCCCAACGTCGTCGACCGGAAGGCACTCGAAGCCGCCGTCAACGCGTTGTCCGACACAAGGAAGCCGCGGCGACGCGCCACGCGAACAAAATAGGCGTCAAGCGCCATTCAAAAGGGCCGCAGAGCTACGCTTACGTTGCGTATCCTGCGCTCAAGGCTCGGCCGGATCATCCGCGATATCCGCCGCAAGATCGACGGCCAGCCAGCCCTGGAGGAGGCGTTCGCCCTTCCGCTTGGCCGGGCCAGCCAGATCCGCTCGCAGCAGCAGCGCCAACGCGGCTGGAAGCTTTATTCTTTCCATGCCCCGGAGGTGGAGTGCATCGGCAAGGGCAAGGCCTCCGCGCCGTACGAGTTCGGCGTCAAGGCTTCCATCGTCACCAACAACCGCCGAGCTCCCGGCGGTCTGTTCGTGCTACACGTCAGGGCGCTGCCCGATAATCCGTATGACGGTCACACCCTGCGCGACGTCATCGACCGCACCGAGGCACTCACCGGCTGTCCGATCGAGCGGGCCTATGTCGACAAGGGGTATCGCGGCCACGACGCTCAAAATCCACGTCGCGTCTTCATCTCCGGCCAGAAGCGCGGCGTCTTCGGGATCATCAAGCGCGAGTTGCGCCGCCGATCCGCCATCGAGCCCATCATCGGACACCTGAAGGCCGAAGGTCACCTCGGGCGCTGCTACCTCAAAGGCCGCGCAGGAGACGCCGCCAACGTCGTCCTCTCCGCCGTAGGCCACAACTTCCGCCGCATCCTCGCCTGGCTGAGAGATTTCTTGGACCTGTTCCTGATCCGGATATGGCGCACGTTCACATGTCCCATCCCGCTCAATTCGGATTCTTAACGGACGACTAAGAGGAATCGTCGCTGAGTGGGAACACCACTGCCTCAACGGTGTCTGCTCGGCCGTTAACGACGGGACGAATGCGTTTCCGGTCCCTCTAATCTAATCTTTGGCGCCTCGAATGCATCGCACCGCGCCGGAACCGAGAGCGGCGGAAGCGCGCGGGTAGGCTTCGACTAGAGCTCGCCGGCCAGGCAACCCAAGGAATCAAAGCGCGGATCTGATCAGCAGCATCTCCGCGATCGTCGCATTTACCGGAGAAGCGCGCCACCCTCGATATGCTCATAGAGCCGCCAGCCCACTGTCAGGAGCAAGCGTGAGCCTCGCTGCGCTCAGCTGAGGCTGAGTTAACGGCTCGGCAGTCGCAATGACCGACTTTGCCAACCACCAGTACATGGAGCGCATATTATGTCGCATATAGTGAATCGGAAATTCTGGATCGACGAAGGAGAGCGGCGAACTTTGGATGCCTTGGGTCGCTCCTCAGCGAGGCATCTCGCCAATAACATCTCGCCCGATCTCCGTGCCGACGCTATCGAGCACCGCGACGCCATGGTCCCACCTCCGCCGCCGCCGACGATGAAATCAGGGCGAATTGACACCATGACTCCCTCGATCTCGATAGCCTCGAAGGTTGGCGCCGCACTGGAGCGCCGGTGATCCATCCCGGACTTGTGCAGCGCAACTAGCAAGCGCTCTTCGGTCTCAGTCCAGCGCTTGAGTCCGTTCGCACGCGTTCGTCCCGTTCCGCTTCCGAAAAATCATTGCTGATTGCCGGAATATACACATGCCCTAATTCTCTCCGGCTAGGGTGAGACAATGAAACGGGCCGCGTCATGCCAACGGCCCCTTACCGAAAACTTCTACAATACTGATATTAACAGAACATAGCCAGGTAGCGCCACCGAGAGTTCACTGCTGGGCTACAAAAGGGCGATCCCGCGTGGCTCGCTAGAGTCCATCCACGAGAGCGGCACCTTCACGAGGATGACGCAGGCCGGTAAAAACCGGTTCGAATAGCCGTCAAGGTCTAGAACATACGCTCAACCAGCAGCACTGCGCCGGCAATACTCAGAAGTACGATGATGAGAGTCCAATCGCGGTGTTCCTCCGTCATGGTCCCACCTTGGAAAGGACGGTCGCAACGCCCCGGAAAGAGCACCAAGCCGTGGTAAATTGTTCCACATCATCAAAGCGAAGAGTCAACTTCGCGGCCCCCGAAAAGAAGAGGCTACACGCCGAGGCCGAATTGTCCTCATCACGAGAAGTAGGACGCTCACCCGATCAGCAGCCAACTTACGCTGACGACGAGCGCGACGAGCGATATCCCCGCAAGCCTATAAGGCTAAACTCGACGCCATCAAAATCGGTCCAGAACATAATACTCACCATTACATGACGGATCAGGAGAGCGCTTCGCGTATGTCAGTCAGCGGCAGTGTCCTATGCGGACGCTTCAAAAGAACGGACCCAGTACCTCTGGGGGCCTCTAAGCCCGAGCGGACAGCATAGCGGTGGCAACGTGCATCCCTACACTGACCGCGACTGAGCCGTTCTCGGCGCGACGTGAGATCGCTACGCAAGCGGGTCCAGCCCACGGAACCATATGCCTAGCGTTCCGTCAGCCCCATCGGAATGATTTTGGCGCGCGCCGAGAAGGCTAAGTAGTGCTGCGCGGCTTTGATGGACTTGTGTCGCGCGGGATCATTCTGGCGATGTGGGATCGCTGGAGCCGTGCCTGCGCCACGCCTGCACCCGACGGAGACACGTCAGGATCGCCGGCCGTTCAACGCTGATCCGCTTCTCGCTCGTCAAATCTGCCACTCCTCTTGAGGTTGCGAGCCTAAGGGAGCCGGCCCTTCCAACCTCCCACTATTAGTAGGTGCGCTTTGCGCTTGGCGCAGAGTAAGCTGGGGCAGTCGCCATATCGGATTGCACACATGGCAGCAGGTTGGATGGTTTCAATTGGCTACATAGAAAGCGGCCAACTTCGGCACGTAACGTATGCGGTCGCGGTGGCTAACGCCACCGAAGCCATCAAGGCTTCACTGGATGTCGGCGCCTCCCGATTCTCATTGGATGCCGGTCTCGGCTGGGTGACCTTGGCGAATTCTGAACTCAGTCTACAGCAACTGGATGATCTCGGCATGGTGAAAGGCGGGATTTATTCCCTATGGGACGACACGCATGATTGGCTGATCTGGCCCCGCCAGCTCCATTAAGTTTGATCAGTGAACACGATGACTTGGCAAGGAGCGATAGTTCGCGGTCTACCGGCAATCGGGCGCGGTGTCCGCTACGGCGCGCGAGACAGTTCGGCCTGCGCGGAGTTCTCTTGGGAAGGGCACGACAAGAATGACCCCGCCTGCGGTCCCCGATGGGCTATGATCGGCACCGCGGGCAGGCCCGTCGGTCACTTCTACATGCACAATGGCGACGATTCAGCCTTCGTTTGCGAACGCGGCTGAGTTCTTCAACAGCCTGCTAGTCTTACTGCGTCACAAACGGTGGTCTGTGAAATGGGCGAACTTGATTGCACAACAAGGACATCTCGACAACGTTCGGACCAGCCCTTGTTCGAGTCGCCGTCGCATCGTCGTGATCGAATTTGGAATGTGACGTTGGGTCCGTAGCGGCAGAACCGCGGGGTCTGTAATCCGCGGAAACGCGAGCGAGCGGGATCGGCCGGGCGCGCCGAGCGCCTGAGGGGGGAAACGCCTCCCGCTCGGAGATCAGGAATCCGAAGGCTGCAATGCACATCGTTGCGTGATGATGAAAGCCGCGCCAGCCGCGTCCCTCGAAGTGGCCAAGCCCGACCTCCTGCTTGAGTTCCTGATAGTCGCGTTCGATGCGCCAGCGCAATTTAGCCGTCTCTACGAGAGTCCGGAATGCCACATCCTCCGGCAATGTCGAGAGCCAGTATTTGGTAGGCTGGTCCTCGCCTTTCGGCCATTCGATCAGCAACCATTCCTCCAACCGCTGGGTGGTTTGCCAATAATCACGGTGCGCGGCACGGACCCGCACGCGGGCAAAGCGCGAGCTCAGCTTTTCGTTCGTTCCTTGCCGCCACGTGATGGTGCGCCAAGCTTTGGCCGGCAGGCCGATCGCGAGCGCTTTAACGGCGGCCGGCCGACGCTGACGGTTGCGGCGCATCAGTTTCGGGGGACGGCCGCGGCCCGACCATGGCTTCGGCGGCAAGGGACCGGTGCCGGGCGCCCATACCGTTGTGCTCGACAGAAGACCCGCCACATAGGTCAATCCCAGCGCCGTGATCTCCGTGCGCAGATCGCTGTTGTTGCCATAGCCCGCGTCCATCAGCACGACACCACGCGGAAGGCCGGTCGCACAGGCCCACCGCAACTGCTCCAGCGCGATCTCCGGCTTGGTCCGGAAGCCGACTTCGGCAGGAATGCCCACCTTGCGCCGCCGATCGCAATCCTCAGTCCATTCCTTCGGAAGATAAAGGCGGTAGGCAACAGGCAGGCTGGCGTGGTGATTGGCAATCGATAATGACACCGCCACCTGGCAATTATCCTGCTTGCCGAGCTGCCCGCAATATTGCCGTGCAACTCCAACCGAATGTCGCCCCTGCTTGGGAAATCCGGTGTCATCGATGATCCAAGCTTCGATCGGGCCCTGGCGTTCGATCGCCGGCAGGACCATCTCTCGTACCTTGCCCAGCACCTTCTCATCCGACCAGGCGCCGCTGCCGACGAAATGCAGCAGCGATTGATGTTGGGCGGCCGTCCGTTCCGGAGCCGTCATCGCCGCCATTGGCTCCACGCTCTTACGACCGCCACAGGCCATGAGGCCGACGCAATAGTCGCGCAGCGGTGCCTTCCGATCAGCATGACCGATGACGCTGGCAAGCCCTTCCAAATACGTCGCAAATCGCATCTCACTGGTCTTGGTGCCACGCCCGCTCATGTAGCCTCCTCGGCTGATGGTCCATGCTTCAACCATCGCTGATTCCGGCCGGATAAAGCCTGCGGTTTTGTGACTCAGTCGTTCTAGTCTTACTGAGTCAGAGTGTCGCGGCCCTTGTCGACAGGAATCATATATTTGAGAAGACTCACTTTTCGTCATGCGGGGGCTGAGATGAGTCTGACAAAATCGGGAGACGTAGCGTCGCGGTTTTCGGCATATATTGAGGGCCTTGCGAGTGTGATCGGCCATGCAGGACGCGCCAAACCGCTGCGCGACTACTGTACCGGGCTGATGATGCCATGCGATCGCAAGAGCGTCGAGCCGATGGCGGCAATCACGGCACCTGAGCGGACAGCAGCGCAACATCAGTCGTTGTTGCATTTAGTCGGTCAAGGTGACTGGTCGGATCAGCAGGTGTTGGCCAAGGTCCGTGAGTTAGTGCTGCCGGGCATCGAACGCTGCGGGCCGATCGAAGCGTGGATCATTGATGATACGGGCTTTCCCAAGAAGGGGCGGCATTCAGTCGGCGTTGCGCGGCAATATTGCGGCCAGTTGGGCAAGCAAGACAATTGTCAGGTGGCCGTATCTCTTTCGCTTGCGAACCATCATGCGAGCTTGCCGGTGGCCTATCGGCTCTATCTCCCAAAGGAGTGGGTGACGGACCGTACACGTCGGCGCAAAGCCGGAGTCCCCAAGGAAATCACCTTCAAGACCAAGCCGGCAATTGCACTTGATCATTTGCGCTGGGCCTGTGCGGTGGGCTTGCCGCGCGGCGTGGTCCTGATGGACGCCGGCTACGGCACCGACACCGCTCTGCGTGGGAGTATTACCGAACTGGGCCTGAGCTACGTGGCCGGCATCTTGCCACAAACCTCGGTATGGGCGCCCGGAACCGGACCGCGGCCGCCGAAGGCATGGTCGGGGAACGGACGACCTCCGAAACTGCTACGGCGTGACAGCAAACACCGACCGATTTCGGTCAAGAAGCTTGCGATCGGTCTGCCAGCACATGCTTGGCACAAGATCACGTGGCGTGAGGGTACGGCAGAACCGTTGTCTTCGCGGTTTGCCCGTGTGCGCGTCCGTCCGGCACATCGAGATTACTGGCTCGCCGAAAGCCGGCCCGAGGAATGGCTGCTGATCGAGTGGCCAGAGGGCGAGGCAGCACCAACCAAATATTGGTTTTCAACGCTTGCAGCCAACATTGGATTTCGTCAGCTGGTCGATATTGCCAAGCTGCGCTGGCGCATCGAGCGCGACTACCACGAACTCAAACAGGAGGTTGGCCTTGGTCACTTCGAGGGACGAAGCTGGCGTGGCTTCCACCACCACGCAACATTGTGCATTGCCGCCTACGGTTTTCTAGTCTCCGAGCGAGAGACGATTCCCCCCTCAGAAGCAGCCTCCACCAAAATCTTCAAGGAAGCTGCTATTCCCGCAACCTATCGGCCGAGGGGATCCGCCATTGCGGCCTGAACGACACGTTCCGAATTCGATTGCGACCGTCCGACGAAGATTGAGCGCTGCGCTCGTCGTCACACTATCTCGATGCCCTTGTTGCATCAGGGCACTCTCAAGTCAAAGTGGCTATCGAAATTTATGACGCAGTAAGACTAGTCTTACTGCGTCAGAAAGTCGCGGACGTTTTTGACGACGAATCGGCTACCCGAGGGACTCACGCGAGGGGGAGCTGGAATGGGTAGCCGAAGCGGTAACCAGGGTGAAGCGCGATTTACGGCCTATGTCGAGGGTTTGGCGAGCGTGATCGGGCACGCGGATCGGACGAGACCGCTGAGGGACTACTGTGTTGGCCTGATGCTGCCCGGGGATCGCAAAAGCGTCGAGCCGATGGCGGCGATAACAGCCCCGGAGCGAACGGCGGCCCAGCATCAATCATTATTGCATTTCGTCGGCGCGGGCGGATGGTCGGACGAGAAGGTCTTGAGCAAGGTGCGAGAGATGGTCCAGCCCAAGATCGAGCGACACGGTCCGATCGAGGCCTGGATCATCGATGATACTGGCTTTCCCAAGACCAAGAAAGGGCGGCATTCGGTTGGCGTGGCACGGCAATACTGCGGTCAGCTTGGCAAGCAGGACAATTGCCAAGTGGCGGTCTCGCTATCGATTGCCAATCATCATGCGAGTTTGCCGATCGCCTACCGTTTGTACCTGCCGGAAAGTTGGGCCGAGGATGAGGATCGCCGAGAGAAGGCGGGCGTACCAAAGGATGTCACCTTCAAGACCAAGCCTGAGATCGCGCTGGAGCAGATCCGGTCGGCGTGTGCAGCGGGCATTGCACGCGGTGTTGTGCTGATGGATGCGGGATACGGGGCCGATACCGCGCTGCGCGAGGAAGTGACGGCACTGGGGTTGCGCTATGTTGCCGGTATCTTGCCGCACACCTCTGTCTGGCCACCAGGCACGAGACCGCTGCCACCAAAGCGATGGTCTGGGAATGGGCGGCCGCCAAAGCTGATCCGGCGCGACGACAAAAATAAGCCCTGCTCAGTCAAGGCGCTCGCGCTGCCGAGAACGGCCTGGCGCAATGTCAGATGGCGCGAAGGCAGTGCTGATTGGCTGACCTCGCGCTTTGCACGCGTTCGGGTCCGTCCCGCTAATCGCGATTACTGGCTGAGCGAGCCCCGTGCGGAGGAATGGCTGTTGATCGAATGGCCTGACGGCGAGGCGGAGCCGACCAAATACTGGTTCTCGACACTGCCTGAAAACATCTCCTTCCGCGCCCTGGTCAACTTCGCCAAGCTCAGATGGCGCATCGAACGCGACTACCAAGAGCTCAAGCAGGAGGTCGGCCTGGGGCATTATGAAGGGCGTGGTTGGCGCGGCTTCCATCACCACGCCACGTTATGCATCGCCGCCTACGGCTTCCTGATCTCCGAAAGGGAGACGATTCCCCCCTCGCGACCTCGTCGGCCCGCGTTCGTCAAAGAATTTGCGCTTCCCAAAAATCAAAAGCCGCGGGGCGCTACCGCTCAGAACCGAGCGTCATATTCCGAATTCGATCGCTACCATGCGGCGGCGCCTTATCAGCGCATTGGTTAGCCGGCTACGTAGATGTCCGTGCTGCGCAGTCCAAATCCAGGTCGATGCGCCGCATGATTTGTGACGCAGTAAGACTAGCAGGCTGTTGAAAAAGGTGCTCGCCGCCGACCAGCGACCGTGATTCATTGGCTCCGACGAGATTCGAAGATGGTGCGTGCGCGGCGGCGACAATCGAACGGGCGAGCTGTTCAGCTACGTTGATCTGGAGGCGGGTGCGGCGTGACCATCCGCTGCGAGCGATCCGGACGATCGCGAACGAGGCGCTGTCGATGCATGTTTCGCGGGATCGTGAGCACGGATTTCAGGGGATCGTGAGCAGAGATTTCAGACGATCGTGAGCACGGATTTCGCGGGATCGTGAGCAGCTTTTCAGCAACTCAGCCCGCTTCGGCCGACAACTCAACCGGCTTAGGAACTGCCTCGTCAGTGAACGAGGAAGGCCGATGCCCACCCAGAGATTGTCGATGCGCCGGATCAAAGAGGTTCTCCGCTTAAAACATGTTCAAGGCTTGCCGGAGCGAGCCATCGCGCGCACCTTGGGCATCAGCAACGGCGCCGTGCACAGCTATCTACGCCGAGCCGGGGCTGCCGGGCTGAACTGGCCGTTGCCGGCCGGAATGAGCGACGAGGACCTGGAGCTGCTGCTTTTCCCGGCGCCGAGGCCTGCGTCGCAGAGCCCCCAGCGGGCCGTTCCCGACTGGGGCTATGTCGACAAGGAGCTGCGCCGACGCAACGTGACCCGTCGGCTGCTGTGGGACGAGTATCGCGCCACCCATCCCGATGGCTTCGGCTACACCTGGTTCTGCACGACGTACGAGGCCTGGAAGGGGCGAGCCCGGCCTTCGATGCGGCAGACGCATCTGGGCGGCGAGAAGGTTTTCGTGGATTTCGCCGGCGACACCATCGACGTCATCGATCCCTCAAACGGGGAAGTGCAGTCGATGAAGCTGTTCGTCGCGGCGATGGGCGCCTCCAACTATACCTATGCCGAGGCCTGTCCAAGCGAGGGGCTCGCCGACTGGATCCGGGTCCACATCAATCTTTTCGCCTTCCTCGGCGGCGTGCCGACATTCGTAGTCTGCGACAATCTCAAGGCCGCCGTCACCAATCCCGACCGCCACGATCCCGGCCTCAACCGAACCTATGCCGAGATGGCGAGCCATTACGGCACGGCCATTCTCGCAGCCCGGCCGCGGCGCCCAAAAGATAAGGCAAAGGTCGAAGTTGCGGTGCAAGTCGCCCAGCGATGGATTCTGGCGCGGCTGCGCAACCAACGCTTCTTTTCGTTGGCGGAGCTGAACGCAGCCATCAAAACACTCGTCGTCGAACTCAATGCAAGGCAGATGCGCGACTTTGGCGCCAGTCGCGCCGAACTGTTCGCCGAGCTCGACAAGCCCAAGCTTACAAAGCTGCCGGACCAGGCTTACGCTTTCGCACGCTGGAAGCGATGCCGGATCGGCCCCGACTATCATATCGAGATCGATGGACACTGGTATTCCGCGCCGTATCGGCTCATCCGTGAGCTTGTCGACGCACGCATCGATGACAGAACGGTCGAGATCTTCCACAACGGCCGCAGGATCGCCAGCCACGCCCGCGCGCCCAACCGGCGGGGCCACACCACCATCGCCGACCATATGCCCAGCGCCCATCGGCGCTACGGTCAATGGACGCCCGCCGGAGTGATCGTCGCCGGCGAGCGGATCGGTCCGTCGACCGCCGCCTTCTTCCAGGCCGTGATCGCGGCCCGGCCGCATCCCGAGCAAGGCTTTCGCACCTGCCTCGGCATTCTGTCACTGGTCAAAAGCTACAGCGCGGAGCGCGTCGAAGCGGCCTGCCGGCGCGGCATTCTGATCAAGGCGCGATCCGTCGCCTCGATCCGCTCCATCCTCCAGAACGGTCTGGATCGTACCTTTCTCGACGAGCCCTCCGAACACCAACCCCTGCGCCACGGCAACATCCGCGGCCGCGATTATTTTCACTGAAGCCAAGGAGACCTGTATGCTCAACCATCCCACCCACGAACGCCTGATCGAGCTCGACTTGAGCGGCATGGCCAAGGCCTTCGAGGAGCAGCGACGATCGCCTGATCTCGAAGCCTTGCCGTTCGAAGATCGCATCGGCCTGCTGGTCGACCGGGAAGCGGCGGAACGCGACACCAGGCGGCTCACCACGCGCCTCAAGCTGGCCTCGCTCCGCCAGAATGCCTGCGTGGAGGACGTCGATTTGCGCACGCCGCGGGGTATCGACCGGGCCGTCTTCGCCAAGCTCGCCAGCGGCGACTGGATCGATCGCCACGAGAATTTGCTCATAACCGGGGCGACCGGATTGGGCAAAAGTTGGTTAGCCTGTGCCCTCGGCCACAAGGCCTGCCGAGATAATCGCTCGGTCCTCTATCACCGCGTCCCAAGATTGTTCGAAGCGTTGGGGCTCGCGCGGGGCGATGGACGTTATGCCCGCTTGCTCAAAACCCTTGGCCGCGCCCAGGTTCTGATTTTGGATGATTGGGGATTGTCGGTGCTCACCGCTGCCGAGCGGCGCGATCTACTGGAAATCCTTGACGATCGCCATGGCCGCTCCTCCACCATCGTAACCAGCCAACTCCCTGTGGACACATGGCACGAAGTTATCGGAGATCCCACGCTAGGCGACGCGATTCTGGATCGCCTCGTCCACAACGCTCACCGCCTCCAGCTTGCTGGCGAAAGCATGCGAAAACGCAACGCCAAAACCATCACCCTTGACGAGCAGCCAGAACGCTGACCCTATCACCGCCTCGGCCGGAGCGAGGCTGCTCACGATCGTCTGAATTCGGCGCTCATGATCGCGCGAAATCGCTGCTCACGATCACTGAAATATGCAAACGGTCTCTCGTAGCCCCTCTAGGAACCAGGCGGCTGTCGCAACGGTGCCGAACTCTAGCGCCGTTTGAGAGGGCAAGGCTTTAAGGGATCACTGCGCGCGGTGGCGGAATGGGCCACGCGACGGCGACGCGCCGAGACTATCAGCCGTCAACAATTGCAGAAGGTCCCCGCCGCCAGGACGATCGCGCAGTTGTTGACGACGAAGCGCGACCACCTAAGCAAGGCCGAGACCGTAACGGATGCCGGTATTGAACAAAGCGTTCCTATGCTGGCCGATGCCCACGCTCTCGTTGGCCGCTTCCACGCGATGATCAGAAAGAGGGGCGAGATCGAGTTCGAACCTTGGATAGATGAATCCAAGCGGAGCCTCATTGGCTCGTTCGCGAATGGCATCGCCAAAGATAAGGGCGCGGTGCACGGCTAACACTGATCTTCCCCCGAAAAAGTGGACGGGTTTAAGCGGCTTTTAGCTCCGTTTTGATCGGGGCGATATATCCGATGGCGGAGTGGAGCCTGGTGCGGTTGTACAACGAGGTTTGAGAACGCCCACAGGACCGCTCTTCGCGTGGTTCTTTATCGATATCATCCTTGGTTTGGTTGCCGAGTTTGCGTTCATGGGGCCGTCGACAAGGCTGGCGATGTCGCCTTCCGCTGCACACTGGATGGATCGCAAGCAGATCGTTGGCTGGAGGTTCCAGCATGGATGTTCGACCGGACGGCATGCCCTGAGGCGGAGCTTTTGGCAGCTCGGCCATTTGTCAGCATAACCGCACTTGCAGCGCTTTCTGCGCTTCTCGATCTGGTGTTGATGGATCGAACGCCATCAGCTGCCCTGCTTTCTAGCGCATCCAGAGCCTCTCACGACCAGAATCGGGGAGAGACCCATGTCACGGCAGACGGCAATGCCAGGGAGCGGATACCGACACAATCGACAACCGCGGCCGCAGCAACAGATGGATCTGTTCGGGAGCGGCCTGCCGAACGGCGCCATCCGCGCGCCAGCATGGCCGGAGTTGCCGGCGGAAGCCCGGGCGGCCCTCACAAGCCTGATGACGCAGTTGATCCTCGACCATGCTGCGATGACAGCGACGCCGCCCGCGAAGGGGGTCGATCATGATCTCTGACAAGGTCAGGCCTCATCATCTGGAGCGTAAGGCGATTCTTTACGTGCGCCAATCCTCAGCACATCAGGTGTTGCACAATCGCGAGAGCAGCGCATTGCAATACGCCATGCGGGACCGGCTGACGGCACTCGGGTGGTCAGAGATCGAAGTGATCGATGATGATCTCGGTCGTTCAGCCGCCGGCGGCGTGCAACGCGCCGGTTTCGAGCGAATGGTAGCGGAGGTTTGCCTCGGTAAGGTTGGTGCGGTTTGCGCCCGCGAGGTCTCGCGCTTCGCCCGCAACAGCCGGGATTGGCAGCAACTCATCGAGATGTGCCGCGTGGTCGATACCGTTCTGGTCGATCAGGAGACGATCTATGCACCGAGGCACGGCAACGATCGCCTGCTACTCGGGCTCAAGGGCAGCCTCAACGAGTACGAACTGGATTTGTTGCGCCAACGCTCGCTCTCGGCCCGCTACGAGAAGGCGCGCCGGGGCGAGTTGGTTGTGGCGGCGCCCGTCGGTTTCGTGAAGGCCGGCGACCGTTATGAGAAAGATCCGGATCGGCGTGTCCAGGAAGCGATCAAGCTGGTGTTCGACAAGGTCGAGGAACTGGGCAGCGCGCGACAGGCGCTCTGCTGGCTCCACGAGTACAATCTCGATCTACCAGTGAAGCAGTCCAACGGCGACACAGCCTGGCGGCGACCGAGTTACTCCGCCATCCACCGGATCATTGAGAACCCGGTCTACGGCGGCGCCTATGCCTATGGTAAGACGGCTGTGGCGGCGGGATACAGCGCCGGGGGCGTGAGCGTGAAGATCCGCCGCAAGACGCGGAACGAATGGCTGGCGCTGATGCCCAACACCCACGACGGGTATGTGAGCTGGGAGAGGTTCGAGGCGATCCGCACCATGGTCAGCAGCAACGTTCCCACCGGTCGGCATCACGGCGCACCCAAGCATGGGGACGCGCTGCTGGCCGGTCTGATCCGGTGCAAGCGCTGCGGCCGCAAGCTCACACTCCGGTACTCCGGCATGGAAAACCATATCCCGCGCTACAGCTGCAGCCGCGCCTGGATGGACAATGGCGGGGCCCACTGCATCGCCTTCGGCGGATTGCGTGTCGATGATGCAATCGAGGACGCACTGCTTGGCGTCGTCGGTCCGGGCGCTATCGCCGCTGCAACCGCTGCCGCCGAAGGAGCCAGGGAACGGCGGGATCAGGTGCGCGATGCGCTCAGTCGCGATCTGGAAGCGGCGCGCTATGCCGCCGACCGGGCTTTCCGGCAATACGATGCCGCTGACCCCGCGAACCGGTTGGTGGCGAGTGAGCTGGAAGCGCGCTGGAACAGGGCACTCGCTCACGCGGCGGAGGTCGAGGGCAAGATCGCCATGCATGATGCGGCGACGCCCGCACCCATTGCTGATCCAGCTTCGCTCGGCGTACTGGCCTCGAACCTCAAAACGGTCTGGGATGCGCCGACGACGGATGCTCGTCTCAAGAAGCGCATTGTACGCACCCTCGTCCATGAGGTCGTGGCCGATATAGACGACGCGGCGTCCGAGATCGTTCTCATCGTCCACTGGGTGGGTGGCGCTCACAGCGAGTTGCGCTTGCCCAAGCGCCGGCGCGGACAGCGCAACAGCACTTCCGCCGATATTATCCAAGCCGTGCGTCAACTGGTGCTGATCGCCAGCGACGATCTGATTGCCGGCCTCCTCAACCGCAACGGCCTCAAGACGGGCAACGGCAATCGCTGGACCCGCGAGCGCGTCACATCAATGCGCTCGAGCTACCACCTCCCGGTATTCAAGCCCGCCGATGACGGGATCGAACCCTGGCTCAACCTTAGCAACGCCGCAAAGCTCCTGAAGATCGCGCCCAAGACGCTCCGGCTGGCCGCTGAAGCCGGCGAAATCGAAGCCTTCCATCCGCTGTCGGACGGCCCGTGGATCTTCGCCCGCGCCTCGCTGATAACAACTGCCGCTCAATCTATCGCCGAACGAGCGCGACAGAACCCAAGATACCCCACGGGATCGCATCCCAATCAGCAAAGTCTCTTCTCTTCAACAACATAGACAGATGGGTGTTCTGATGCGCGGTTGTAAAATCGTTCGATGTAGTCGAACACATCGGCGCGTGCCTCATCTCTGGTTCGATAAATCTTGTTGGCCGTACGCTCGGTCTTGAGCGAGGAGAAGAAGCTCTCCAGCTCATGCTGCAAACGATGCCGTGGTCGGCCATCAGGCGCTGGAACTGCTCGCTGGTGTACTGGCTGCCCTGGTCGGAGTGATGCAACAGTGCATCCGGCTTGCCGCGCCGCCAGACGGCCATCAACAATGCGTCCGTCACGAGCTGTGCCGTCATGGCGGCACTCATCGACCAGCCCACCACGCGGCGTGAGAACAGGTCGATCACCGCTGCGACATAGAGCCAGCCTTCGGCCGTCCAGAGATAGGTGAAGTCGGCGATCCACTTCTGGTTCGGCCGCTCGGCGGCGAACTGCCGGTCAAGGAGGTTCGCCGGTACGGTCTCGAGCTGTCGATCGCCGCTGTCCTTCGGCAAGCGCCGACGTCGCGGCCGCGCCCGCAAGCCTTGCAGGCGCATCAGCCGCTCAATCCGGTGCAGGCCGCAATCCGCCCCGTCGGCGAGCAGGTCACGCCACACCCGGCGTGCGCCATAGGTGCGGTCGCTGGCGGCGAAGCTGGCCTTGACCTTGCCGCCGAGCTCCTCGTCGCTGCGGGATCTGGTGCTGGGAGAGCGATTCAGCCAGGCATGGAAGCCCGACCGCGACACTCCCAGCGCATCGCATAGCCATGCCACCGGCCAGATCGTCCGGTGCTTCGCGACGAAGGCGAACTTCATGTCGCTTCCTTCGCGAAGTAGGCTGCGGCCTTTTTTAGGATATCCCGCTCGGCCTTCAGCTTGGCGACCTCACGGCGCAGCCGCTCGATCTCCTGCTGCTCCGGCTTCATCTGCCCGTGGCCGGGAAAGGCTTGCGCCGGGTCGGAGCCCAACTCCTTCACCCATTTGCGGAGAACATTCTCATGAACATCCAGGTCACGGCCGGCTTGCGCCACCGACACCCCACGGTCCCGCACCAGCTTGACCGCCTCGACCTTGAACTCGCGGCTGAACTTCCGTCTTTTCATCGCCACCTCCGGCTTCATGAAACACCTAATCTCGGTGTCCATCAAACCGGCAGCAGCTCACTCGTTGAAAACACATTGTGCGCGACGACGGGCTGGCATCGCAAGTATGAGGTGCGGGCGCTCCGGCGACGCGAGACGTTTGGACCGGGCCAGGTCGAGGCAACAAGAAAGCGAAGACGCAGATATGGCGCGACGATCAAGGACGCGCTGACGGCGCTGTGGGAGGCGTCGGATCGGGTGTGCGGCAAGCGGCTCAAAGTGATGATCCCGACCTTGCTGCCGGCCCTCGAGCAACATGGTCGATTGCAGCTTGGCCAGGCGGATCGTGACTGTGTTCTCTCGATCAGCCCCGCAACCATCGATCGCCTGGTCGTCGATGTGAAGATCGCGGCGAGCCGCGGCAGGCGGCGCCGTACCGGATTCTATTCGGCAATCCGGCGCGAAGTCCCGATCCGCACGTTCAATGACTGGAACAGCCCGGTGCCCGGCTTCTGCGAGGTTGACATGGCGCCCATAGCGGCACGTCGGTGGCTGGTTCGTTCATCCAAACTCTCACGATGGTCGATGTCGCCACCGGCTGGACAGAGTGCCTGCCGTTGCTGACGCGGGAAGGTTCGCTCGTCGTCGAGGCGATCAACCGCGCACAGGGCCTGTTCCCCTGGCTGTTGCGCGGCGTGGACTTCGACAACGACAGCGCCTTCATGAACGATGTCGTCGTGCCATGGTGTCGCGAAGCTCGAAGTCACTCGCTCGCGCGCCTATAAGATGAACGATCAGGCGTTTGTCGAGCAGACGAATGGTGCCGTCGTCCGCCGCCTCATGGGCTATGGCCGCTTCGATGGCGTCGAGACGGCGCGCATGATGGGCCGCCTCTATGCGGCGGCACGGCTCTACGTCAACTTCTTCCAGCCGTCGTTCAAGCTGAAGAAGAAGCGTCGCGAAGGGGCTAAAGTGATTAAGCGCTATCATCTCCCATCGACGCCCTATGAGCGTGCCTTGGCGCATCCCAAGGTGACCGCGGCCGTGAAGAAACGGCTACGCGATCAGTATCGCTCGCTCGACCCGGTCGCGCTGTTGGCGGAGATTCGCCCAACCCAAGAGGAATTAGGCATTCGTGTCGATCGTCGTGCCGGACAGGCGCGCGGCTTGCAACCCGCTCACACTAGCATCCTGCCGGCGACCGCGGCGACGTTCGCGAAGACGCTCGGCAAGACCGCGACGGTCGGCGAGCCGCGTGCCAGGCACCGGCGAACTCGTCGGCCCTATAAGACCAGAGTTCGAATGCCGTCCAAGCTAGACCCGCATATTGCCGCGATCGAAGCGTGGCTCGCAGAGCAGCCGCAGCTGACGGCGCTCGCAATTGTCGGCCGACTGCGCGAGAAATACCCTGAGGAGTTCGGAAAGAGACAGCATTCGATTGTGCAACCTCTGCTGAGGGCGCTCAGACGGAGGGCTGCCGAACGGTTGGTCGCCCAGGGCCCGCTCGACGACGCCACAACCGCTGCCCCATTGCCCGGGGTTGTGGACGGCTCGGGCTATGTAGGGCCCGACCCGCCCACAGCCCCTCTCGTCGAGCAAACCGGGAAAGCCATCTGGCGCGACCGATTAATCGACATCGGATCGTCATCGGCAATGGCGCCATCAGGGTAACATTCGCAGATGCGGCAATACGGGGGTCAATATTGCAGACGATGACGTAATTGCGGTCAGCGCTCGTGACACGAAAGCTCCATTAGAATCGAGCTCTCGCAATCAACCAATTCGGAGAAGCTGTCATGAAGCAATATGTCGGACTCGATGTCTCGCAAAAAGAAACTTCAGTATGCGTGGTCAATGAAGCGGGCGAGGTCTTGTTCGAGGGGAAAGCCAAGCCCGCCCCGGGGGCGCTCACGGCACTGCTTCGCAAGCGGGCGCCACAGGCGGAGCGCATCGGCTTTGAGACCGGCGCAATGGCGAGTTGGCTGTGGCATGAACTTCGCAGGGTCGATCTTCCGGTGGTTTGCATCGACGCTCGGCATGCCCACGCGGCTTTGTCGGTACGCATGAACAAGAGCGATCAGAATGATGCTCGAGGTCTGGCCGAGCTGGTGCGGGTTGGCTGGTATCGAGAGGTCAAAGTCAAGAGCGAGGAAAGTCAGAGGATCCGCGCGATACTCGTCGCGAGAAACCGGCTCGTGGCTATTCGTCGAGACATCGAGAACCAGGTCCGAAGTCTGATCAAAGAATACGGCTTGCTGTTGCCACGTGCGATCGGACTGCAGTTTCGCAATCAGGTCTGTGAGCTATTGGGCAAAGATCATCAGCTCCTCGGTGTGATCGTGCCGCTTCTGTCGATCCATGAACAGATCTGTAAGCAGCAAAGCAACTTCGACAACGAAGTCCGCCAGTTGGCAAAGTCGGATGAGACGACGCGCCGCCTGATGACTGTTCCTGGCGTTGGCGTGGTGACCGCCTTGACCGTCCGCCATACGATCGATGACCCATCGCGATTCCGATCAGCATCGAGCGTCGGCGCCTATCTAGCCCGTCTTATTCGTCAGAGGGCGCCTGAGAGGCTGGCGAGCGTGGTGTAAAGCGCTGATGCGGCGTAGGATTCGGTTGCAAAGCCAACCCCATCACCTTCAGCCGCGAACACCACGCCCGCCATGACCGACGATACGATTCTGCCCTTCTCGTTTCCAGCCGTTCACGCCAAGAAAGTCACAGCTGCCTTCGATGGCGGTCGGCTGACCTCGAACGGGGGCGTGATGCTTCTGGCGATGGCCGAGCGGCGTCTCGGCTTGGCCGACAATTTGGCCCGGGTGTTCCCGGATCGGCGCGATCCGACGCGGGTCGTGCACAGCCTGGTCGATATGTTCCGCGCGCGCATGTTCGCGATCTGCTGCGGCTACGAGGACGCCGACGACCTCGATCATCTGCGGTCCGATCCCGCATTCAAGCTGGCCTGCGGACGGCTGCCGGACACGGGCCGCGATCTGTGTTCCCAACCGACGCTGTCGCGTCTGGAGAATGCTCCGCGCCTGCGCGACGTGATCCGACTGACCTACACTTTGGTCGACGCATGGATGGATAGCTACCCGCGCGAGCCGGCATCCGTCACGCTCGACATCGATGATACCTGCGATGTCGTCCACGGCCATCAGCAGCTCTCGCTGTTCAACGCTCATTATGACGAACGCTGCTTCCTGCCGATCCACGTCTACGACACGGAGAAGAGCCGGCCCGTGGCGGTCGTGCTGCGGCCCGGCAAGACGCCGGGCGGCGTCGAGGTGCGTGCCCATCTGCGCCGCCTGGTACGGCATATCCGGACGCGGTGGCACAACACGCGAATTACGTTCCGTGGCGACGGGCACTATGCCCGGCCGGAGGCAATGGCGTGGTGCGAGACCAACGGCATCGACTACATCTTCGGTCTGTCCGGCACCAAGCCGCTCGCCAGAAAAGTCGACGCGGTCGCCGACGACATCCGCACGCGACGCGCCATCGAGAACCTGCCGGTTCTGCGCGGCTATACCGAGACGCGCCACAAGGCAAAGTCCTGGGATCGCGAACGACGCACCGTCGCCCGTATTGAGGCGACGATGCTCGGCCTCGACATCCGCTTCGTCGTCACCAGCCTCGATGTCGGCTCGGCCGAGTGGATCTACGACAGCCTGTATTGCGCGCGCGGCCAAGCCGAGAATCTGATCAAGCTGCATAAGACGCAGCTCGCCTCCGATCGCACCAGTTGCCGTTCGGCGCTCGCCAATCAAGTCCGCCTCGTTCTCCATACCGCCGCTTATTGGCTGATGCTGACCGTGCGCGACGCCATTCCCAAAGTCCGGGAATTGGCCACTGCCGAGTTCGCGACGCTGCGTCTTCGGCTCTTGAAAATCGCCGCCCGGGTTGTCGAGACCAAGAGCCGCATTCGCCTTGCGTTCGCCGCGGCATGTCCCGAAGCCGACCTGATCCGCAGCTTGCCCGGCGCGCTGCTGCCGCTCGGTCCTTGACCGGTGGGGCGTCCGCCCGCGTTCACCCAACCCATCCCTCAAGCGCGTTGCAAAGTACCGGTCGTCAGGCGGTGAAAAGCCGAAGGCAATCCTGTGCGCCTCGTCAGCGGAGGTGTGCGGATGCACCAGTCGGACCAAAATACCGCGCTCTCACGAATAGGGCGGGCTAGGTCTTACACCTCGGCGCAATCAATCTGGCGAAACTGACATCAATGGCAAAATATCACGATGGGGCGACCGTCGTCTTCGAACTTACCTGTTCGAGGCCGCGACCGTCCTGCTTTATCGAACGAAGAAGTGGTCGTCCCTTAAGGCCTGGGGAATGAAGCTCGCCAAGAGGATTGGCATGAGGAAGGCGAAGGTCGCAATCGCGCGCAAGATCGCCGTTGTTCTGCACTGCATCTGGGTCGACGGCACATCGTTTGACTGGGGCCAAGCAAAGGAAGCCTGATCCGATTTTGTAAAGTTCCTGGTCCGGTCTGCCGGACTGGCGATGTCCCGCTGGGACGGTGTTGTGGCGACCCCGTTCATTCGGCTGGTGGCGCTCGACTGTACTCCGCTGCAGACGTTGAGGCGTCCGACCCGGACATCATCATGAGGCGCTGCGCGACCTCGGAAAGGACCATGACCCCGGCGAAGACATCAACCAGCCCGTACTGTCCAATGCCTGGCCAGTAGAGCATGTATCAGCCGCGCCCGCGCCGTCTCCGCAACCCCGACCAGCTCCGACGGCGCGGGCGCTACCACCTTGCTGTTGGAGAGTTCGAAAATGTGAGCTTGACAACAAACCGCAATTAAAGGGCCGAATGACATCTATACTACCTCCGGCAAGGTCTTCACTCGGTACTTCTGATAATCGAGAACGGCCGCTGCAAGTGGCATCGAGCGCGGCACGCTCACAGGTCTGAGGGAGACGACAAGCGCTCTCATCGCCGTCCCCAATGCCTATGACCGGCCGTCAGGGAATCACGAATCGCTCGAAAGCAAAATCCCAAAACGCAAGAAACCGCGGCCCAACACCCGGCTTTCCTGCAAAATCGAATACTTTATCGAGATAACTTCTGCCTCCGTCTGAGGCCGATCTGCATTCTTCACGGACGACCATAAAGCTCTCAATAATTGGGCCGAGAATTCTCATCAGCCGACGCGGCGACGCCATGAAGCGTTTCAAATCGTCCCGTCAGGCTCAACGGTTTCTGTCAGTTCACGATCAGGACGCGAGCCTTTTCCACACCCCCTATTCCGGAGCCGTCACTGCCGACTTCCGTCGCGCTTCGCGCGAGCGAGCCTTTGCGACTTGGCACGAGATCTCCACGACAAGCGCTATCGCCGAATCTCGAACCTTTGAGAAGCGCCTCCTTCGGCTCGCGGTCGGTTAAGTTGACGATGCCCCGCTACCTCCAGCAGCACCCCAGACGCCAGAGAATTGCAACCCACGGTGATCCGGGAGAACCGCCCCGGGTTTGCCGGAGGCCATTTAGTTTAAGTTCTGCCGCCATGGCGGATTGTTCCAGCATGGCGTAGTAGCGTTTCTCGGCTTCGGCCGGCGGTATGTTGCCGATGGGCTCGAGGAGCCGTCGGTTGTTGAACCAATCCACCCATTCCAGGTCGCATGTCGCAATCTCGACGGCCTCGAAGCTGCGCCATGGGCCGCGCGGGATCACCTCGGCCTTGTAGAGACCGTTGATGGTTTCGGTGAGAGCATTGTCATAGGAATCTCCGAGGCTGCCGACAGAAGGCCCCACACCAGCTTCAGCCAAGCGCTCGATGTACTTAATGGATACGTATTGGCTGCCTCTGTCGCTGTGGTGCACGAGCCCGCCACGATGGACCGGCCGTCGATCTTGCAGTGCCTGCTCCAGCGCATCGAGCACGAAGCTGCATGCGCCGCGCGCGAGGCTCGCCAGCCCACAATCCTGCGGGCATAGGCGTCGATGACAAAGGCGACGTAGACAAAGTGAAGTCGGAGAGCCAGAGAACGTTCGGCCTTGGCGCCTTGAACGGGCGATTGACGTGATCCAGCAGGCGTGGCGCAGCCTTGTCGCTGATCGTGGTCTTGATGGGTTTGCCGTGGATCACCCTTGCAAACCCATGTTCCGCATAAGTCGCGACACCGTGCAACGGGCAACATCGAAGCCTTCGCGCTTGAGCTGGCGCCAGACCTTGCGCACGCCGTAGAGGGAAAAGTTTTGATCGAAGGCGCGCCGAACCTCGATCTTCAGGGCGGCGTCCGGCTTGGCGCACGTCGACAGCCTGGCGGGATCGCGCCGTTTGGCCACATGGGCGTGGTAGGTCGAGGGGGCGATCAGGCAACACCTGACAGATCGGCTCGACCCCATGCGCCCCACGATGATCGTCAATGAAGGCGATCATGGCTTGGACCGGCGGTCGAGCTCCGCCATCGCAAGATAAGCGCTCGCCTTGCGCAGGATCTCGTTGGCCTGTCGAAGCTCACGGTTCTCCCGTTCCAGGGCCCTCAGCTTCTCGGCCATCTCCGTCGGAACGCCGGTCCGCTGCCCGCTGTCGATCTCGACCTTCTTGACCCAGTCATGTAGCGTCTGCGGTGTGCAGCCAATCTTGGCGGCAATCGATCTCACCGCCGCCCACCGCGAAGGGTGCTCGCTGGCGTGATCCGGAACCATCCGAACCGCACGGGCCCGAACCTCGGGTGAAAACTTGTTCGTCGTCTTGCTCGTCATGGCTCCATCCTCTCGGGAGTTGGAGCCTCCGGCAAACCCGGGGCGGTTCAGACTGCAACAAAAGTGAGTCAGAGCCAATTTTTACGTCGCCCGACAGCGCTCGTCAGGTACTCGACAGCTTCCTCTCATAGCAAAAATTGTGGGGAAGAACATCCGAGTGGCCGACTGCCTGCGGCGCGGACGGTTCGGACCCACGGTGGTTTGTTGCTGGATCCAACGTTGAGAGCTCATTCTGTGCCGCGGATTTGGTCGCCGCGCTGCCGTCTCGATTGCCCCGCGCATGAGATCCAAACCGAGCTCTGATTCGCCTACATCTTCGAAAGTGAGAACGGATGGATTTCACCTCAACTAGCCGACTGCAGCAACAATCGAACAGCGCCGCCCAGCAAGAGACTGCACCGGTGTCCCCGTCGACAGACGCGGCGGCCTTTGAGCGGCAGCTAAGCGAGATCACCCGTCCAGGTGATCGTGTGCTGATGCAGGCCCCCCCCCCCATCAAGTCGCCGCATCGCCATCGGAGGCGCAGCCCATCATGCAGGCGAGCGGGCACGAATGCCCTCCAGCGTCGCAGGATGGAGGCGGCGGGCCAATGCCAGGCGCCTCGGCGCTGCAGCCTGGCCAGTCAGCAGAGGTTTACGGTACCCGCAGGCGTCCTCTTTATTCCCAAGATGCTGACCTTATTTTGGAGCTTGAGGAGGCCTTCATCAAAGGGGGGGCTGCCGAACGCACTGCCAAGGAGAATGTAGGTCATCTTCTCAGATTGGGCCGCTGGCTCTTTGAAAACAAAAAGCAGTCCATTGCTGCTCGGCTCGACGACGAGTCGTTGACCGTTGATGCGTGCGAGTTCTTCGGAAAGGGTAATCCCACGAGACTCATTACGGCAATAGGTCATCTCCGGACCTCGCAGTCGACGGGCGGAATCGTGCCGATCGCAGACCGCGCTAAGCTGAATCCTTATCCCCAGGACGCGGCTCTCATCAAAGAGTACAAAAACGAAGCAACGACAGGTACCGCCAGTACCTATGCATTTGCCCTTAGCAGTTTCAGTGACTACCTGCGTGAAAACAACAAGAAGGGCATTGCTGCTCGGCTTTCCGGCAAGGCGTTGGATGGAGATGTCGGAGACTATAAGAAGGACGCCGGTGGTAATAGGCGGATCGGTGCCGCACTGACCCATCTCCGAAAATCGTCGGCCGGCGCTATGGCGATGGAGCTTGAGCGCCATATTTCCCCCTTTCCTGATCCCGAACGCGCGGCCCTGATGGAGCCGAGGCGGGTCAGCGACGCCGCTGCGGAGCACAGCGCGTCGCAGCGAGC
The DNA here is from genome assembly GCF_011516635.5 of Bradyrhizobium barranii subsp. apii. Lineage (GTDB taxonomy): Bacteria > Pseudomonadota > Alphaproteobacteria > Rhizobiales > Xanthobacteraceae > Bradyrhizobium > Bradyrhizobium barranii. Next base: position 80,515 of record NZ_CP096255.1, read on the forward strand.
TTTCAGTCGGCCAGAGGAGCTTCCTGCAGAAGGCTACGATCAGGATTTGGTTTTGGGGCTGATGGACGAACCCGGTCCGTCGCACTCGGCGCTGCAGCCGGCTCAGTCAACTGGAGTTTTGAGAAGGCAGAGGAAGCAGCCACTTTATTCCGAGGATGGTCCCCTTATTTCGGGGCTTGAGAAGGCCCTCATCAAGGGCGGGGCCACCGAAATCACCGCCAAGGCCAATGTATGGCCCCTTCGCAGCTTTGGCCGCTGGCTTGTCGCAAATAACAAAGAGTCCATTGCTGCTCGGCTTAACGACGAGTCGTTGACCGTTGATGCGCGCGAGTTCTTCGGAAAGGGTAACCCCACGAGACTCCTTACGGCAATAGGTCATCTCCGGACCTCGCAGTCGACAGGCGGAATCGTGCCGATCGCAGACCGCGCTAAGCTGAATCCTTATCCCCAGGACGCGGCTCTCATCAAAGAGTACAAAAACGAAGCAGCGACAGGTACCGCCATTACCTATGCATTTACCCTTAGCAGTTTCAGTGACTACCTGCGTGAAAACAACAAGCCGGGCATTGCTGTTCGGCTTTCCGGCAAGGCGTTGGATGGAGATGTCGAGGATTATAAGAAGGACGCCGGTGGTAATAGGCGGATCGGTGCCGCGCTGGCCTATCTCCGAAAATCGTCGGCCGGCGCTAAGGCGATGGAGCTCGAGCGCCATATTTCCCCCTTTCCTGATCCCGAAGACGCGGCCCTGATGGAGACGAGGCGGGTCGGCGACGCCGCTGCGGAGCACAGCGCGTCGCAGGAAGCTGGCAGTTGGCCAGAGGAGCTGCTTCCTGCGGAAGCCCACGATCAGGATTTGCTTTGGGGGCTGATGGACGAACCCGGCCCGTCGTCCTCGGCGCTGCAGCCGGCTCGATCAACCGGGGTTCGCAGGAAGCAGCCTCTTTATTCCGAGGACGCTCCCCTTATTTCGGAGCTTGAGGAGGCCCTCATCAAGGGCGGGGCCGCTGAAGCCACCGCTAAGGATTATGCAGGTTCTCTTCGCAGGTTTGGCCGCTGGCTCTTCGCAAATGACAAAAAGGGCATTGCTGCTCGGCCCGACGACGAGTCGTTGACCATTGATGCGCGCGAGTTCATCGGAAAGGGTGATCCCGCGAAACTCCTTGCGGCAATAGATCATCTCCGGACCTCGCAGTCGACGGGCGGGATCGTGCCGATCGCAGGCCGCGCTAAGCTGAATCCTTATCCCCAGGACGTGGCTCTCATCAAAGAGTACAAAAACAAAGCTGCGACAGGTACCGTACGTACCTATGCAGTTGTTCTTAACAGTTTCAGTGACTACCTGCGTGAAAATAACAAGAAGGGCATTGCTGCTCGGCTTTCCGGCAAGGCGTTGGATGGAGATGTCGAGAGCTATAGGAAGGACGCCGGGGGTAATCGGAATATCGGTGCCGCACTGGCTGATCTCCGAAAATCGCAGGCCGGCGCTAAAGCGATGGAGCTCGAGCGCCATATTTCCCCCGGTCCTGATCCCGAAAACGCGGTACTGATGGAGCCGATGCCCGCCGGCGGCGCCGCTGCGCAGCACAGCGCGTCGCAGGACGCGGGCAGTTGGCCAAAGGAGCTGCTTCCTGTAGAAGGCTACGATCAGGATTTGCTTTGGGAGCTGATGGACGAACCCGGCCCGTCGTCATCTCTTCTTGAGCCAGCCGCGCGCCATGACCAGTCATCGGATCCCGGAGAGTCCATTCGTCCCTTGAATTGGGGCTACGACCGCCAGCAGTTCCCGGACGAGCCGATCGGTGCACTTGCCAAGAGCAACCTCCTGCCAAGCAAGGAGGTCCTCATCAACGATGAGCATGACACAGCTGAATTGAGGCCAGCGAAGAGGCCGAGGACCCTAGACAATCTGCACGGCGTTGCCATTGAGCGGCAACTGAGCGAGATCGTCGCTTCAGGCGGTCGCCTGCTGACGTCGGCCCCCACCCATCAACTGGGTGCATCGCCATGGCAGGCGCAGCCGACGATGCAGGGGAGTGGGTACCAAGATGCCACGGCGCTGCAGCGAGCTGTCAGTCGGCCATTGGTCCTCCCGGAAGGTTATGATCAGGATCTGCGTTTGATGGTGGAAGACGGCCCACCGTGGCCCGGGGTTCCCCCGGAGCAGGCGCAGGACATAGTCCAAGCTGGACAGCAGGAACCTGCCTGGTCCGCCTCAACCTGGTCGCCGCAGATGCCGCTCAACTTTGATTGGAGTATGTGGCCGATGCTGGAAGCATCGCCAGCGCAGGCTGCCAGGGCTCGCTCAAGCACCTACGGCGGTCCTCCATTGGTTGATCTGACTGCGGCCACGCCGTCTGAATCACGCGACGATGTTAATTCTGTGCCGGCGTTTCCGAGCACCTCCTACGATGCTCAGATCGGGGCTTTAGGTCCGACAGCCTCGCCTCACGGCCGCGGGCTGGTGCTCGAGGACACGGAATGGCTGGGCGACGAGCATGTCCTGAGAGATTACCAGCTCCTGGCGCAAGAGTTGGGGGGGGGGGACAATCCGAATCTCGCCGCCCGGACGCGGTTCGTGGATCCTCTCATAACCCTTGTTAGCCTGCGCTTGGGCACCGAGAGCGAAATGCTACGCGCATTCCAGCGCATCGTCCATGATCAGAATGGTGACGACACAGCCGACTTCCTGTTCCTGCCAGTGAACAATGCCCGTGCTACGAATCTCCCCGGCACCCATTGGTCGTTGCTGTTTGTTGATCGCCGCGACCGCGAAAGGCCGGTTGCCTATCGCTACGACTCCATGGGGGAATACAACAACAGGCCCGCAGCAGAGCTCGCAGCAAGGCTGGGCGCCCGCCTGGAGTCACGCGGCATGACCCAGCAGCTGAACACTTATGATTGCGGCGTCTTCGTGGTGGACGGCACGCGGGCGCTGGTTAGGCAATTGGAGCAAGGACGAGCACCACACCTGCTGAACCTCAGCAGCCTCGTTGCCAATCGGCAGGCGCTGCAGAACCGACTCAGGGGCTGATGTCGTACGCATACGACGAAGACCGCTTGATTGAAGCGTGCGCGCGGGCACGACGAACTCTATGATGGTTTGCGTGAAGGTCAGGCGGCTTGCTGACCGGCGGGCTCGGCGCAGGAGCTTCCATTCCCAGGGCAGCAGTTCGTGCAGATGCGATGCGGGAAGATCGGCGATACGGGCGAGGACGTCGGCGAGTCAGGCCTTGGGATCGACTTTGTTGAGGCGACAGGTCGTGATGATCGTCAGCATGATGGCGGCACGGTCGGCGCCACGCTGGCTGCCGGCGAAGGTCCAGTTGCGCCTTCCCAAGGCGATGCCTCTCAATGCGCGCTCAGCACAATTGTTGGTCAAGCAGATCCTGCCTGTCATTCGGCCCAAACAGGGCTCTGCGTCGAGGGTAGAGGGTACCGCCGCGCTACCGGACAGGGCTGGTATCGGTAGGGTCACGAGATCGGGACGAAGCGCGAAATTGGTTTGCATTTGCACGCCGCCAAGCCGCACCGATCGCGTCCAAGACAAGCCGCCCGAGATCGTATCGCCCCAAGATAGATAATCAGGCGCTCGGTATCCGAATACGCCCACGTGGAGGCGAGGCGCGTCAGACCGCCAAACTCCTGTGACACTGAACCGCCCCGGGTTTGCGAAGGCAATTTAGTCTAGTTTAAGTTATGCCGCCATGGGGGGTGTTCCAGCATGGCGTAGTAGCGTTTCTCGGCTTCGGCCGGCAGTATGTTGCCGATGGGCGCGAGGAGCCGTCGGTTGTTGAACCAATCCACCCATTCCAGGTCGCAATCTCGACGGCCTCGAAGCTGCGCCATGGGCCGCGCCGATGGATCACCTCGGCCTTGTAGAGACCGTTGATGGTTTCGGCGAGAGCATTGTCATAGGAATCTCCGACGCTGCCGACAGAAGGCCCCACACCAGCTTCAGCCAAGCGCTCGGTGCGCGCGCAATACAGGCTGTCGTAGATCCACTCGGCCGAGCCGACATCAAGGCTGGTGACCACGAAGCGGATGTCGAGGCCGAGCATCGTCGCCTCAATACGGGCGACGGTACGCCGTTCGCGATCCCAGGACTTGACCTTGTGGCGCGTCTCGGTATAGCCACGCAGAACCGGCAGGTTCTCGATGGCGCGTCGCGTGCGGATGCCGTCGGCGGCCTCGTCGACTTTTCTGGCGAGCGGCTTGGTGCCGGACAGACCGAAGATGTAGTCGATGCCGTTGGTCTCGCACCACGCCATTGCCTCCGGTGCCTCCGGCCGGGCATAGTGCCCAGCCGCAGCTTCACGCTCCGGCTGCGGTCACGCAGCTTGGTCCCGACCGCACCCACAATATCCGTGATCTTCTTCATGGTGCGGGTCAGCACCCGAACTCCATCCCCCAATAACGTGCTGTCGGTCGGATGGTGGATGTTACTCTCCACGACGGTCGTATCCACGCGCATGCGCCGGCCCGCAACGACGCCGTTGTCATGCGCTATTTTTGCGGATTCCGACGAAGCCGGCCATGCATTCCAATTCGAAGCCGGCCGGGTATTCCGATCTGAAGCCGGCCACCCGTGGCGTCGTTCGCATGGGTCAATTTCATGATGTCGTCGAGGGCTGGGAAGGTCAAGAGACCGGTTGATCTTGAGCGGGTTGCTTCTGCTTCCTGAGGCTCTCTCCTTTGAGTTCGATGCGGTAGGCATTGTGGACGAGGCGATCGAGAATCGCGTCGGCGATGGTGGGGTTGCCGATGATTTCGTACCAGCGATCGACGGGCAGCTGGCTGGTGACGATAATCGAGCGGGCTTCGTATCGATCCTCGACGATTTCGAGCAAATCACGGCGCTGGTCGGCGTCGAGAGGTTCTGGTCCCCAGTCGTCCAGGATCAGCAGATCAAGTCGTGCGATCGCCCGCAGCATCTTGGTATAGCGGCCATCGGCGCGGCCGAGTGCGAGAGCGGCGAAGAGACGCGGCACACGATGGTAGGCAACTGAGAAGTCGTCTCGGCAAGCCTTGTTGCCGAGGGCACAAGCGAGCCAGCTCTTGCCGACGCCGCACGGCCCGGTAACAAGGAGATTATGTCGTGCCCGGATCCAGTCGCCAGCGGCGAGTTTTAGAAAGAGCGTGCGGTCGAGGCCGCGGATAGCGCGGTAATCGACATCCTCGACGCAGGCGGCATGACGCAGCTTGGCGGCTCGAGCTCTGCTTTCGAACCGCTTTTGCTGGCGCAGCGTTTTCTCGTGTTCCAGGAGCAACGCCAGCCATTCGGCGTGTTCGAGGCTGCGCGCTTCGGACTGGGCATCGAGGTCCTTGAAGCCTTTGGCCATACCGTGGAGACCAAGGCTATGCAGCAGGTCGAGGGTGGGATGGGTGAGCATGCTGGATAATCCTTTCAATGGAAGTAACCGGGGCCGCGCAGATTGGGATGTTCGATGATCGCGTCCTCGGTATCGCGAGAACTGCGTTCGAGCTTGTTGGCGATGATGGAGGCGATGCTCTTGTAGGTCAGTGCGCTGACCGCGACCGCGCGGGCCGCGATCAGCTCGGCGCGTTCGGGATCAATATCCTTGAACAGCCGAAGCACGCCGAGACAGGTCCGGAATCCCTGTTCGGGATGAGGCCGATTGGCCAGGATGGCGAGAACGAGCCCCTCGGTGTTGGGCCCGATCGACCGCCCCCAGCGCCGGAATCGATCGGGAGTCCACTCGGCGTAACGCCGATGCGCACTGGGCATGTGATCGGGATCAGTGCCGTGCCGGCGGCCGCCATAACGGCGCTGGTGAGCAGCAACACGCAAACCCCGATGGAACAACTCGATGGTCCGGGTGGTGGCGCGAACGTCGACCTGCTCCCGGATCAGGCCGTGTGGAACTGAGTAGAAGAAGCCGTCGACCTCGACGTGATAATCGAGCGAGACGCGGGCCAGGAGCCATTCCGCGAACTGATAGTCGGCATCCGGCAACGGCGCCAGGACAGGCATCTCGACGGTCTCGAACAATTGTCGGCGGCTGACGCCGATCCGGCGCATGACGTGGGCGTTGATGCGCTCCAGCGCGGCGGCGATTGCCGCATTCGCCTCAGCCAGCGAGAAGAAGGTCTGCCGGCGAAGCCGCCCGAGGATATAGGTCTGGGCAAAACGCACTCCGGCTTCCACTTTTGCCTTATCCCGGGGCTTTCTTGGCCGTGCCGGAAGGATGCCAACGCCGTAATGGGACGCCATCATCCCGTAGCTGCGATTGATTTCGGGGTCGTAGAACGACGCCCGGTGCACGCCGGACTTCAGATTGTCAGGGACGACGAGGCGTGGCACCCCGCCAAAGAACCGGAACATTCGGACATGAGCCTCGATCCAGTCCGAAAGTGTCTGCGTCCAGGTCGCCTCGGCGTAGGTGTAATTCGAGGCGCCAAGCACGGCGACGAAGATCTCCGCGTCGCGCACAACCCCGGTTGCGCGATCAACGATCATGATCTTCTTGCCGGAGTAATCGACAAAGACCTTGTCGCCGGCCGGATGGTCCTGCCGCATCGTCGGAGACAGCCGCCGCTCGAATTCCCGGAATAAATCGCAGAACCGGCTGTAGCCATAACCTTCCGGATGGACCGCCCGGTACTCCTCCCACAGCACCATCAGATTGACGCCAGGCCGCTTCAGCTCACAGGCCAGCGAGGCCCAATCCGGCTCCCGGCGCCGGCGGAAGCCGCGCCTGACGCCGGCATGGGCAAACAGACGTTGTTCAAGAACGGCGTCGGTCAGATCGCCCGCCAAAGGCCACGCCAGCCCGGCAGTCGAGGCACGCTTGAGATTGTCCTGGATCGTGCTGCGCGCCACCCCGAGCGTGCGCCCGATCTCCCGGGCGCTCACCCCATCACGGGCAAGCCGCAGCATCTGTCGTATCTGTCGCATGGTCAGTTCTCTCTTGGCCGGCATCCGCTTCCCCTCGTGGATCAACGAGGGACTTGATGCCTGAAGGACTGACCCAAACGAAAACGCCGACTTCCAAAACCCGGCCGGCTTCAAGTCGGAATACCCGGCCGGAATAAATCGGAATCCGCACTATTTTCACCATTCGATCATTGATCTGCCTGAGCACATGCGGCCCGATCGCAAAGCCCCATCGCCCCATGGTCTTGGCATCTGGCATCTTCCCGCTGCCCACTCGGGCGAAGTCGCGGTACACGAGGTTGGCGCGCACCTCGCGTTCCAAGGCGGCATAGCTCAAGTTGCGGATGTGCTTGAGGACAGCAGACGTAACGCCACCTCGGCCGGCGAGCCGAGCCTGCCGCGGCTGCGGCTCTTGGGATGCCGCTTCGCCAGCGCTTCGTAGACCGTCGTCACGATGTCGTCGTCCGCCAGCACCCGATAGGCATACGCCATCCAGTCTTCGCGCAGATCGCTCACATCCTCGGTGATCAACCCGTCGCCGAAGCTGAGCTGCGCTCGCCGCATCTCAATCATGCCGTCGCCCCGCGCGCCTTCGATGCGGCTCCGGACGTAGCAGTTCATGGTTGAGCTCGCAGATGTCCTCAATCGCCTGCTTCGGCTGCTGATAATTGTCGAGCCAGCGGCGGACCTCGGCGACCCGCTCGCGGCGAACGCTGAACTGTTGCGTGCGCCCGCCAGCGTAAGTCACGGTCAGCACGAACACCTGATGCCCTTCGCCGCGCGCGCATTTCGGGCAGCCCCGGGTGTGCCGGACAGTGCGCTCCAACAACGACCCACGCAGCAATTCGCCGCTAACCGGCAGCTTGCCGACGAGCTTGTCGCGCGCCTGAAGGGTTCGATGGCGAACTATCTACAAAAATGAATCAATGGCGACCGCGCAAGTCAAGCCTTGCTCCGTTCGACCTTGCAGTTTTCCGCCGAAGCGCTGATTCTACACGCGGCCAAGGCCTTCGAATTTTGCGCCGGGAAGTAGACTAGCCCGCCCTATTCGTGAGAGCGCGGTATTTTGGTCCGACTGGTGCATCCGCACACCTCCGCTGACGAGGCGCACAGGATTGCCTTCGGCTTTTCACCGCCTGACGACCGGTACTTTGCAACGCGCTTGAGGGATGGGTTGGGTGAACGCGGGCGGACGCCCCACCGGTCAAGGACCGAGCGGCAGCAGCGCGCCGGGCAAGCTGCGGATCAGGTCGGCTTCGGGACATGCCGCGGCGAACGCAAGGCGAATGCGGCTCTTGGTCTCGACAACCCGGGCGGCGATTTTCAAGAGCCGAAGACGCAGCGTCGCGAACTCGGCAGTGGCCAATTCCCGGACTTTGGGAATGGCGTCGCGCACGGTCAGCATCAGCCAATAAGCGGCGGTATGGAGAACGAGGCGGACTTGATTGGCGAGCGCCGAACGGCAACTGGTGCGATCGGAGGCGAGCTGCGTCTTATGCAGCTTGATCAGATTCTCGGCTTGGCCGCGCGCGCAATACAGGCTGTCGTAGATCCACTCGGCCGAGCCGACATCGAGGCTGGTGACGACGAAGCGGATGTCGAGGCCGAGCATCGTCGCCTCAATACGGGCGACGGTGCGTCGTTCGCGATCCCAGGACTTTGCCTTGTGGCGCGTCTCGGTATAGCCGCGCAGAACCGGCAGGTTCTCGATGGCGCGTCGCGTGCGGATGTCGTCGGCGACCGCGTCGACTTTTCTGGCGAGCGGCTTGGTGCCGGACAGACCGAAGATGTAGTCGATGCCGTTGGTCTCGCACCACGCCATTGCCTCCGGCCGGGCATAGTGCCCGTCGCCACGGAACGTAATTCGCGTGTTGTGCCACCGCGTCCGGATATGCCGTACCAGGCGGCGCAGATGGGCACGCACCTCGACGCCGCCCGGCGTCTTGCCGGGCCGCAGCACGACCGCCACGGGCCGGCTCTTCTCCGTGTCGTAGACGTGGATCGGCAGGAAGCAGCGTTCGTCATAATGAGCGTTGAACAGCGAGAGCTGCTGATGGCCGTGGACGACATCGCAGGTATCATCGATGTCGAGCGTGACGGATGCCGGCTCGCGCGGGTAGCTATCCATCCATGCGTCGACCAAAGTGTAGGTCAGTCGGATCACGTCGCGCAGGCGCGGAGCATTCTCCAGACGCGACAGCGTCGGTTGGGAACACAGATCGCGACCCGTGTCCGGCAGCCGTCCGCAGGCCAGCTTGAATGCGGGATCGGACCGCAGATGATCGAGGTCGTCGGCGTCCTCGTAGCCGCAGCAGATCGCGAACATGCGCGCGCGGAACATATCGACCAGGCTGTGCACGACCCGCGTCGGATCGCGCCGATCCGGGAACACCCGGGCCAAATTGTCGGCCAAGCCGAGACGCCGCTCGGCCATCGCCAGAAGCATCACGCCCCCGTTCGAGGTCAGCCGACCGCCATCGAAGGCAGCTGTGACTTTCTTGGCGTGAACGGCTGGAAACGAGAAGGGCAGAATCGTATCGTCGGTCATGGCGGGCGTGGTGTTCGCGGCTGAAGGTGATGGGGTTGGCTTTGCAACCGAATCCTACGCCGCATCAGCGCTTTACACCACGCTCGCCAGCCTCTCAGGCGCCCTCTGACGAATAAGACGGGCTAGTGGCTCTGCACAGTGATTTTGACAGGTTGGGTCCGGCGGTCAGATTAGCTCCGGCAGGAGTTTCGGATCAATGAGGACCTCGATGCTGCGAGGCGTCCTTGGCTGCCGTCTGATGAGGCCGGCGCGTTCCAGCGTCAGCACCATCTGGTGAACCGAAGGCGGGCTGACGCGGAAATATTCCTGCATGTCGGTTTCGGCCTGGGGCGTGCGATGCAGCCGGGTATAGAGGTGGATAAAAGCCAGATACTGCCCCTGCGTGGGCGTGAAGGGTTTTGTCGAAGGACTCACGCCGGCCATCCGATTCAGTTGTTCGTGCGTGCCTCGAACGAGGAGGCAGGCCATGAATGTACGCTATCGAGTCGAACTCAGCCAGTCGTCCGTTAAGAATCCGAATTGAGCGGGATGGGACATGTGAACGTGCGCCATATCCGGATCAGGAACAGGTCCAAGAAATCTCTCAGCCAGGCGAGGATGCGGCGGAAGTTGTGGCCTACGGCGGAGAGGACGACGTTGGCGGCGTCTCCTGCGCGGCCTTTGAGGTAGCAGCGCCCGAGGTGACCTTCGGCCTTCAGGTGTCCGATGATGGGCTCGATGGCGGATCGGCGGCGCAACTCGCGCTTGATGATCCCGAAGACGCCGCGCTTCTGGCCGGAGATGAAGACGCGACGTGGATTTTGAGCGTCGTGGCCGCGATACCCCTTGTCGACATAGGCCCGCTCGATCGGACAGCCGGTGAGTGCCTCGGTGCGGTCGATGACGTCGCGCAGGGTGTGACCGTCATACGGATTATCGGGCAGCGCCCTGACGTGTAGCACGAACAGACCGCCGGGAGCTCGGCGGTTGTTGGTGACGATGGAAGCCTTGACGCCGAACTCGTACGGCGCGGAGGCCTTGCCCTTGCCGATGCACTCCACCTCCGGGGCATGGAAAGAATAAAGCTTCCAGCCGCGTTGGCGCTGCTGCTGCGAGCGGATCTGGCTGGCCCGGCCAAGCGGAAGGGCGAACGCCTCCTCCAGGGCTGGCTGGCCGTCGATCTTGCGGCGGATATCGCGGATGATCCGGCCGAGCCTTGAGCGCAGGATACGCAACTGCCGCTGATGCCGCCTGAATTGTTTGGCATGGGCGTAGCGGCCCGCCATCATCGCGGCGGCCTTGGCGATCCGAGAATAGGACTGCCGCAGCCTGACGCCGTGCCTTCTCGCCAGGCGATTGAGCCCCTTGATGGCCGCATGCAGCAGCTTGGCGTCGGTCGGAAAGGTGATGGCCTTTGGCTGCACCGTGGTATCGACCGTGACCCGCTTGAGGTCCTGGCCGCGTAACGCGCCGGCCTCGTGCGCCACCCGCAGGCTCTCGGCCAGCAGCAGTTCCAGCTTGTCGCCGAGCCGCTTGCGCCAATGGCTCAGGTCCGATCGCTCGTGCGGGAAGGCGTGCTGGAAGAACTCTTCGCCGGTGAAGTACTGGAAATACGGGTCGTGGACCCAGCGCTCGCAAATCCCCTCATCGGACAGCCCGTAAATCTGCTTGAGCAACAGCAGCCCGATCATGAAGCGGGTCTCGATCCCCGGCCGGCCGTTCTCGCTGTAGAGCGGCGCGATCTCGCCGTCGATCCAGTCCCAATCGATCTTGCCGGCCAACAGAACCAGCTCGTGCTTCAGATTGATGATCTGGTCCAGCCGCGCCCGGAACAGGTCGTTCGATCCCGTCGTCTTGTGCTTCTTCGGTCGCATCGTCCCCTCCGATGCAACACAGAATCATGGTCCGCTGCGAAAGGGAATCTGGAGGGTTCTGTGAGGTCGCGCTCACGCGAGGGCGCGGCAGGCGCTTATGACGCGACCTCATTGAAGCCGGATTGAACGAAGGCGCGGGAGGCTATTCGCGGTTTTGCAGCTATGGGGATTGTTCGAGATCGCCATGCCCGATCTGCTGGCTCGGCGCGTGAGGCAGAGACACAGGAGTGCGCATCCTGGAAGAGTTGAGATCAGACGCGCTTCGCCTGAGATCGCGATAGGCCTTTTGCTGCATCGGACGGTTGTTGTCGCGCAGTGTGACAGCACGGATTCGACATCGTCCGCGATGATCGAGACGCTGGGAGCGAAATGACGAATGATGATCGTCGTGCACGACATGACTTGGCTCACGATGTGTCGCATCGGAACGGTGATGTTCGAGGGCTGGGGCGTCTGAAGCTATGTCGAAAGCGCTCAATGATGCGCATGACGCCACCACAATCGGGACAGGCAGGAACCTCGGCCCAGGTTTGAGCCTCCGAATCCACAGGCGACGGCTGGCCATCGTTTGGGGCTGTTCGCTCATGATCGAGAAGTTCGCGGCAAAGGGCGAGCTTGGCAGCGCGATGGCGGTTGGCCATGAAGCCGAAGTGGCGGATGCGGTGGAAGCCGTCAGGCGGCGTATGAAGCAGGAAACGGCGAATGAACTCATCGGGCTTGAGATTCATGATCTTTGTCGCGCTGTTTTGGCGATAGTCCTTCCATGAGAAGGCGACATGATCGTCGTCGAGTGCGACGAGCCGGCTGTTGGCGATCGCGACGCGATGGGTGTAGCGGCCGAGATAGGCCAGGACCTGTGCGGGTCCGCCGAAGGGCCGCTTGGCGTAAACAACCCAGTTGATGCGTCGCATGGCGTCGAGGTGGGCCGCAAAGGCAGCCGGCTCGGCCAGAGCTCCGAGATCGCCGAAGAAACGCAAGGCACCGGAGTTGAAGGCTGCCGACAGACGTTTGAGAAAAAGTGTGCGAAATAGTCTGGACAACGGTTTGACGGCCAGGAAGAAGTTCGGTCGGCAAGCGGTCCAGCGCGCGCCATCGGGCGAGAGGCCGCCACCCGGAACGACGCAATGGACGTGGGGATGATGCATCAGCGTCTGTCCCCAGGTGTGGAGGACGGCGACGCCGCCGATCGCACCGCCGAGCCGGCGTGGATTGGCGGCGAGCGTCGTCATCGCCTCGGCGGCAGCCTTGAACAGGATGGCATAGACGACGGCCTTGTTCTGGAAAGCGATCGCGGCGATCGGTGCGGGAAGTGTAAAGACGACGTGGAAATAGGGAACCGGAAGCAGGTCGGCTTGACGCGCGGCGAGCCACGCGGCTCGGGCTCTCCCCTGACACTTCGGACAGTGCCGATTGCGGCAGGAATTATAGGCAACGCGTGTCGTGCCGCAGTCGTCGCAAGCCTGCATGTGGCCGCCGAGCGCCTCGGTCCGGCACGCAACGATCGCGCTCATCACGCGCCGCTCGACCCGCCCCAGATGACCGGCATGTACACGGCGATAGGCGTCGCCATGCCGGCGCAGAATATCGGCAATCTCGATGGCGGGCCTGTTGGAGCGGATGTCGGAGCGGGTCATGACCCGCATCCCGCTGCGGGTCATCCAGGTGGCGTCACCTCCAGCGACAGGCGATCGAGCGGGCTCTGCGTCGCTCGGATCGTATCGGTGGCGACCTGCGTGTAGCGCGCTGTCGACGACAAATTATTGTGCCCGAGCAAGACCTGGATGATCCGGATATCGGTTCCGTTCTCGAGAAGATGTGTCGCGAAGCTGTGGCGCAGCGTGTGCAGCGTGACGCGCTTGGTCAGGCCCGCAGCCTTCACCGCCGACCGGCAGGCGGCATGCAGCACGGTCTGATCGATCGGATGATCTTCGTCACGACCAGGGAACAGATAAAGCCGCGGCCGGGCGAGCCGCCAGTAGGTGCGCAGGATGCCCAGCAGCTGGGGCGACAGCATCACGTTGCGATCCTTCGCGCCCTTGCCGTGGCGCACCTGGATGACGCCGCGGGCGCTGTCGATGTCTTCGATCCGCAGTCCCGCAACCTCCGAGGCCCTGAGCCCGGCCGCATAGGCGGTGGTGAGCGCGGCGCGGCTCTTCAGGCTCGATACCGCTTCAAGAAACTGAACCACTTCGTCGGCGCTGAGAACGACCGGCAGCTTGCGCGGTTCTCGCGCATAGGGAATGCGCTCTGGGATGAGCGCCTCGCCGAGCGTGACGCCGTAGAAAAACCGTAGCGCACAGACGATCTGGTTCAGCGCCGGCCATGAGATGCCGGTCGAGACCAAATGCACCTGGAAGGCGCGGACGTCTTCCAGCTCTAACCGGTCAGGCGATCGGCCAAAATAGCGGCTGAACTTCGAAACCGCGCTGATGTAGGATCTTTGCGTCGCCGGCGACAGATTGCGGACGGTCATGTCTTCGATCATGCGGCGGCGAAGAGGGCTCAAATCGGCCATCTCGATACTCCTGTCTGAGGGGGTGGGCTCCAACACCCACATCCTCTCAGCCAGGAGGCGATCTATGCCACCTTGCCCCCTACGCCGCGGCAGCGGCTTCGTTCAATCCACAATCGAATTTGCAGGCTTTGGCGGTCTTTACCTCCCAATCCCTGCAATCTCAAACCGTCTCAAATCCGAAAAACAGACTCTCGCTCAATCGCTTAGAGCCTTGTTCACGGACGACTAATGATGGGTTAGTGAGGGCGCCGACCGCCTTGTGAGACGGCCGGCCTCTCGTGCAGTCCGTATCAGGCGGCGAGTGGATCGCTCAGGAGAACGCCGCCCAGGGATGCCCAGCCGGACCACGGTCCGGAGTGCGGCTTCTTCTGCCAGATGTGCCAGAGCGCGTTGTCGGTGCCGCGCGCAAACACTTCTAGCCGGCCGTCGGAATTATCGAAAGCCACCGGATCACTGGTGATGGAGCCGCCCAGAGATGCCCAGCGTGACCACGGTGCGGCATGCGGCTTCTCCTGCCAGATATGCCACAGTGCATTGTCGGTGCCACGGGCGAAAACTTCGAGACGGCCATCGCTGCTGGCGACCACGGCGGGATCGCTGGTGATGGCGCCACCCAGGGATGCCCAGCTTGACCACGGTCCGGCATGCGGCTCCTCTTGCCAGATGTGCCACAGCGCATTGTCAGAGCCACGGGCGAACACTTCGAGACGGCCATCGGAATTGATGAACACCTCGGGGTCGCCGGTGATCTCGCCGCCAAGCGAGGCCCAGCCTGACCACGGACCGGCATGTGGCTTCTCCTGCCAGATGTGCCAGAGCGCGTTGTCGGTGCCGCGCGCAAACACTTCTAGCCGGCCGTCGCTGTTGGCGATCGCAGCGGGATCGCTGGTGATGGCGCCGCCGAGCGAGGCCCAGCCCGACCACGGTCCGGCATGTGGCCTGTCCTGCCAGATGTGCCAGAGTGAATTATCGGTTCCGCGCGCAAAGACCTCCAGCCGACCTTCGGAATTATCGACACTGGACGGCGAGCTGGTGAGAACGCCGCCAAGCGAGGCCCAACTCGACCATGGCCCCGAGTGCGGTTTTTCCTGCCAGACGTGCCAGAGCGCCCTGTCGGTTCCGAGACCGAACACCTCCAATCGTCCATCGGAATTCTCTGTCACTGATACCGAGTGGGTAAGCGCCGCTGCTGCGTTTGTCATTACAATCTCCGATTGTATATGTGCAATGAGGGAACAATCTGCACCAAGCAATCTAAAGTAGCATTATCGTTTCACACTGCGATACGCCGACAAGTTGGTCTCGCGTGAAAGTGATCCGCGCGCTCAAGTTCCCTGCATTCTCACTCGCATTTGCTGCAGTGAGCGAAGCACACACGTCCTTGCGATCATGGAACCTCTGATAGCGGTGTACAAAAGTCGGGTTCGGAAATAATGGCGTCGACTAATGACCCGACGGGCAAAACAACTCGATCGATCGGAAACCACGCCAGGCTTTTAGCCCAAATATCTGTCTCCCGTTGCGTATCCCGTCCTCATTTCAGAGAGACGCTTCGCGATCGGCACGAACGTTGAGAACGGATGCGGTGGACGCCGGGATGTTCAGCTTGCATGCCGCACGGAGGAAGACATCTTGACTGACGGCCAAGTCGTGTGGTCCTGATTCCCCGACGCTGGGATCAGGCCTGCCTGGACCGATGATCCGGCAGGCGACGGAGGCTAACAAGTCTGGCGCTCCGGGGAGCACGAAGCAGCTGTTAACACCACCGCGCAGGGAATGTCGGATGTTTCGACGTACCTCTGGTGACCATTCTTATTGAGTCAGAAAGCCACAGGGGGTGAGGCTTCGGCTCGCGTAGCTTGAGCCGATTCGTTTTTCAGCTTGGGGGCTTGAATGGATATTGAAGGACGGAGCAGCGCGGAGCGGTTTTCGGCGTATGTTGAGGAGCTTGTGAGAGTGATGATCGGTCATGCCGATCGGGCGAAGCCGCTGCCGGATTATTGCATCAGCCGCCTACGGATTCCTAATCTCCGAGTGGGAGGCGATTCCCCTCTCAGCGCCGCGTTCCTCCGCGCGCTTACAAAGGTCTCGCCTTCCCTCACGTTATCGATCCCGCCGATCCCCCGCTCAGAACCGAGCGTCACATCTCCAACTCCATCACTACCATGCGCAGAAGACTGGCCGCCGAGATCATCGAGCGCCTGTTCCGATGCCCATGCTGCGCACGGGCAACCAAACAAACCCGTTCATCACGGAACTTGTGACACAGTAAGAGGAGGTCCACAGCTGGCAGGGGCCATATCCCTTCAGGCCGGCCTAAACTAGAAAGCTTCGGCGCGGAAGCGCAGGCAGGGTCAGTCAATATCGCTTCAGAAGCTGAATCTGATATTGCGTATCCATGTGCTGCTGAAACTCAACAAGCAGCGCGGCCTGTTCCTCAGTTAATGGCGTTAGCTGTGGCATGATTGCTGTTGATCTTCAGGCGTGCTCCGCAGCCATACTGACGGCTTCCAGCTCGGCCGCGTGTAGCCAACCAGCCAACGATACAGCGGTTATGAGCTCGGCGAGCGTGTGCCCTACTCGTGCCAGCGCGCATTCGACCGTGGGATGGGTGCAGCAATCACGCTTTCGCCGTCAATTACTTAAGAACCAAGCAGAGGATATCCGGGCTGGTCACCGCGCGCATGATGCCGGCGGACTTCGCCAAGCCGTCCTGCACAAAACCGACGGAAAATCCGGGAAGAGCGTACCTACGGCGCTGACCCGCGCGACGTGAAGGGCTGAGGCCATGGCCAGAGACTTTTACGATCGAAGCGGCCGCGCAACCCATTACATCGATGACAACGGGACCATGTATACGTGGTCTGGCCAAACTGTTGGCTTTGTGAAAGGAGAGAGCGTCTACACGAATAGCGGACGCTATGTTGCAAGGCTGCACAACGGTTGGATCCGCGACTCAGGTGGAAATGCAATTGCATTCACGGATGGTGCATCGGGCGGCCCCCTTCCGCCGATGCGATCAATCCCGTCGATAAAGAGCGTCCCGAGCATTCCACCGATTTGAGCGATTCCCTCAATTCCGCCCATTCCAGCTATACCGACCCTTTCCTGGAGCGGGCTGACATTGCACGATCTGTTCTGAGACAAACAACCGGCGCAACGTGGCCCACGTGCGCCGGCCCTCTCAGGTTGGGTTTACACGACCCGAGCCGCGACATAACCGGCACATGTCGCCTGCATCTGTGTGCCGTTGGATAAGCCGTTGGACGAAGTATTTGGCGTGCCAACGAAGTGCCACACGTCAGAGCGCGCTCTAGCTATGTAGTCGTCCGTGAAGAATGCGGATTGATCTGAGAAATAAGCAGAATTTGTCTTGATGTAGTATTCGATTTTGCAGGAAAGCGGGGTGTTGGACCTCGCTTTCTTGCGTTTTAGGATTTTGCTTTTGGGCGATTCGTGATTCCCTGACGGCGTCGTCGACATTGGGGAATGCGATGAGCAAGCCGAGGGATGATCGCCAGAAAGACCTGTTGCTTCCGGCGCTTGATCAGATCATCGACATGGGTCATCCGCTGGTGCGGTTGGCAGCGCTGATCGACTGGAACATCCTGAATGAGCGCTTCAGTTCAGTGTGCCAAGCAGGGTCGGGCCAGCCGGGCTTGCCGACGCGGCTAGTCGCCGGCCTGTTCATTTTGAAGCACATGCACAACCTGTCAGATGAGGTGCTGTGCGCTCGCTGGATCGAGAACCCCTATTACCAATACTTCTGCGGCGAATTGAGCTTCTGCCACCGTCTGCCGTTCGATCGATCGTCGATGACACGCTGGCGGCAGCGGCTCGGCGAGGAACAGCTCGTCGCCCTGATCCAGGAAAGTCTTTCAGTGGCGCACAAGACCGGCGCCATCGGTCCCAAGGACCTGGAACGGGTGGTCGTCGATACCACAGTGCAGCCCAAGGCGGTTGCACATCCGACCGACGCGCGGCTGCTGCATCGAGCAATCACCAAGCTGGTCGGGCTCGCCAAGCGCAACCGTGTGCCGCTACGCCAGAGCTATCTGCGCCTGGCCAAGCGCGCCATCATGACCGGCCGCTATACCCACGCCCACCAGTTCAAACGCGCCCGGCGGCAGCTCAAGTTCCTGCGGACACGGCTTGGCCGGATCATCCGCGACATCCGCCGCAAGATTGATGGCGATACGGTGCTGGAAGCTCGCTTCGGCCCGTTGCTCGGTTTAGCGCAGCAGGTGCGCAGCCAGGATCAGCATCAGCGCGGTCCGAAGGTCTATGCGTTACATGCTCCGGAGGTTGAGTGCATCGGCAAAGGTAAAGCCCGCGCGCCCTACGAGTTCGGCTGCAAGGTCAGCATCGCCACCCCTGTGACGTCTCCGAAGGGCGGCCAGTTCGTGCTCCATGCCAAGGCCCTGCATGGCAATCCCTTCGATGGGCACACGCTCGGTCCCGTAATCGCCGACATGGAGAAGCTCACCGGGGTGGAGACTCGCCGTATCCACGTCGACAAAGGATATCGCGGTCACAACCACCCGCATCGGTTCAGGGTCTGGATCTCGGGGGATGTCCCGATCGCTGTTGAACTACGTCGGGTCGACGTTGCCGGAATGAATATTACGCAGCCCTCGTGACGTGGGCAACGGACTTGATTGTCATGCGATCGTGGTGAGCTTGAAGGGCCGCACGCAGAACCGACAATTGCTTATGCGCCTTCAATCGTCGGAAGCCCTTGTTGGCCTCGATCATACCGGCCGCGACCCATCGCAAGGCCATACCGGCATCCCGCCAGCGTTTAACGTTGCGCGTGACGCGGCGAATGGTGCCCATCATGTTCTCGGCGATATTGGTACAGGCGAGCGATCGGCGAAGCTCCTTCGGCAACTTCAACCGGACGACAGTCAGGATTTCGTCGAGGCCTTCGAGGATACTGGCCGCAACGCCGGGCCATTGCTGGTCGAGTCGACGCGCGAGATTGCGGATCAATTTTTCAGCCTTGTCGGCGTCATCGAGCTCCCAGGCCTGGCGCAGCACCCGGCGGGTGGCCGCATGATGCTCTTTCGGCAGGCGTTCCATGATGTTGCGCGCCTTGTGGATCTGGCAGCGCTGGATCGCAGCGGCCGAACCGAAGGTGCGGCGGATCGCCTTCGACAACGCCTTCGCGCCGTCGGCGATGAACAGTCTTGGCACCGTCGGGTCGAGCCCGCGCGAGACCAGGTTGTCCAGCAGGGCCTGAACCGTTGCTGCATTCTCGGTCGCCCCTTCCACCAGCGCCAGCGGATGCTTGTTGCCTTCGCCGTCAACCCCGATCGCGGCCACCAGCACGAGATCGTCGTCGAGATGCAGCCCGTCGATTTGGACCACCAGAAGGTCGAGCGCGGACAGATCGGCAGCCATGAAGTCGGCCAGCCGCGCCGCCGACAGAGCCACGAACCTCCGCGAGGCCGCCGACTTCGAAATCCCCGATCCGGGCGGTGCCGGCACGTCACCCTCGGGCAGCCGGACGGCGCGGCCGAACCGGCGCGTCGACACATTGATCAGCATCAGGTTCATCGCCCAGCGACCGAGCCAGTCCTCCTGCGCCGCCGTTTCCCAGCTCGGGATCGTGACCTCGCGGCCGTCCATGCCCCGGACCCGCGGGCGATCGACCTCGATCTTGCCGCCGTGGAAACCGATCCGCCCCCGCGTTCGGCCCCAACGGTGCGCCCGCCGCGCCGCATCACGACCGTGGCGCGGCCCGCAGGCCGCTGTCACATCCGCCTCCATCATCGTGCCGAGCGCCTCGATTCCTGCCGCAAGGCAGAACCGATCGAAGCTCGCTCGCACTTCCGCAAATGATTTCTCCACAGCCCCGGTCGCCGGCCAACCAGCCGGTGTGATATCTCTCGTCATGGCGTTGCTCTCCTTTGTGGAATCAGCACCCCGAGCCTACCGGCTCAAGGTGGGCAACGCCGACCTCTTCAGAAATTCAACAGAACCCGGGACATCCCCGGATCTCGGGTCAGGTCCGCCGCGTCACAGCTTCCATCCGTCGCGAGATGAAGCGTCGTGCGGCTGTCGAGCCTGTCATCGGCCACGTCAAGGCCGAGCACCGCATGGACAGAAATTATCTCAAGGGACGCCTCGGCGACCGCATCAACACTGTTCTCGCCGCCGCCGGCTATAACTTCGGTCTGCTGCTGCGATGGCTCGCAGAGCTCTTGCGTGTCATCATCCGAGCCTTCTTCGAGACCGTCCCGGCTCGAAACACCGCTTGAGCCGGGCGCCGCCGCCAGTTCTTCACGAACGACTATGTAACTGAAAGAATTGGCGATCCCGGGAAGACTCGAACTTCCGACCTACGGTTTAGGAAACCGCCGCTCTATCCGGCTGAGCTACGGGACCGCGGAACCCGCTGGTACGGGTTCGATCCCGTCATAGCAGAGCAAAATGCGGTTCGCCAGCCGTCAGGCGGGCCAGACCATCGTCAACCTGAACAGGGCGGCTATACAATCGCTTCCAGGCCCCTCTCGGCGGAGCAGATCACATGATCGAAAGCATCAGCGCCATCACGCTCGGCACGCATGACATGGGGCGCTCCGTGCACTTCTACCGGTCGCTGGGGTTCGAGCTCCTGTATGGCGGCGAAGCCGCTGCATTCACCAGCTTTCGCGCCGGCACCGGCTATCTCAACCTGACGGCGCAGCCGGACGACAAGCGCTGGTCCTGGTGGGGCCGCATCATCTTCTAAGTCGCAGATGTCGACGGGACCTACGAGCGCGCACGCGCCGCCGGATGGCAGCCGTCGACCACGCCGCGCAATGCGGAATGGGGTGAGCGCTACTTCCATCTCACCGACCCCGACGGCCATGAGCTCAGTTTCGCGCGACCATTGTCCTGACTGCATAAGTCACATCCGCTGACGTTCCCAACGCGCAAGTAGCGCTGTCTCAGCCGCCGTGGCAAGCTCGGCGCGGTTTCCTCAAACGAGCATTGTATCTGGGTTCTAACCAGGGAGGACGACCATGGTAACCTATGTCGTGTTGGGAAACTTCACTGATCAGGGAGCCCGCAACGTCAAGGATTCGCCGAAGCGCGCCGACGCCTTCAAGGAGATGGCCAAAACGTTCGGCGTGACCGTGAAAGAGATCGTCTGGACGCAGGGACGATATGACGTTGTAACCATTCTCGAGGCTCCAGATGAGGCTGCCGCGATGTCGCTCAGCCTTAGTCTCAGCGCGCTCGGCAATGTCCGCACCGAAACGCTGCGCGCGTTTTCGGCGGCAGATATGACAAAGATCGTCGGCAAGATGCTCTGACGCTCAAGCCCGAGCGAACGCACTGGACCTGGGATGGCAATCCCGGGAACAGGTCTCTCATGCCTTGATATTGTTCTCGCGCACCACCTTGCCCCAATAGGCGACCTGCTTGTCGAAGAAGCTCTTGAAAGCGGCGCCGTCCTGGAGCAGCAGCGTCATTTGCTGGGTCTCCTTGAGCTGGGCGGCGGTCGCGGGCTCGCTCAGGATCTCCCTGGACGCCGTCGCCATGGCCGCGACGACATCCGGAGGCGTGCCCGTGGGCGCGAAGATGCCCCACCAGGCGAGCGTCTCGAAGTCCGGAAAGCCCGCCTCGATCGCAGTCGGCGTATCCGGCAGCGCCGGCAGGCGCTCGCGGCCGAGTTGCAGGATCGGCCGCAGCATGTTGGTGCCGAGCTGGGCCGAGACCAGCGCCGCCGATCCCGCGATCAGATCGACATGGCCGCCGAGCACGTCGTTCATCGCCGGGCCGCCGCCGCGATAGGGCACGTGCATGATCTCGACGCCGGCCTTGGTGCCGAGCACGGTCATGGCGAGATGGCCGAGCGTGCCGATGCCGACAGAGGCATATTTCACCGCGCCGGGTGTCGCCTTGCAGGCGGCGACCACGTCGGCAAAGCTCTTGTAGGGACGACCGGCGCCGGCGGCGATCACGTAGGGCGCGGTGCCCACCAGCAGCACCGGCATCAGCTCGCGCTCGACATCGACCGGCGGCTTGTCGAGGATGGACGGGATCACCGCGTGGGAATCGAAGGTGACCAGGAACGTCGAGCCGTCCGGCGGGCTCTTGGCGACTTGCGCCGCGCCGAGCGCGCCCGCCGCGCCCGACTTGTTCTCGACCACGACGACGCGGTTGAGCTTTGTCTGCAGATTGGCCTGCAACAGCCGCGCCATCGCATCGGTCGATCCGCCCGGCGGAAACGGCACGACCAGAGTAATCTTGCCGGCCTGCGCCACCGCTGGCGCGATTGCGAGAATAGCGGGCGCTGCCAGCAGCGTGCGTCGTGTGATCGTCATAGTCCCCTCCCCTTTGGTGTTGCGCCTGGCTTTTTGCTCTTTGGCGCTTAGGTCGTGCCGAAGCCCGACCCCGCTTTTTTGTATTCTGGCCGTGGTGGACTGAAAATGTCCAGCACGCGGGCCCCATCGGGGCCGGCGCGCATGGTGTGCGGCACATTGCCGGGCGTGCGCCAGAAATCGCCCTTCTTTACGGGTATTTCCTCATCGCCCTGGACGCGGATGGCGGAGCCGTCGAGCAGCACGCCCCATTGCTCCTCGGGATGATGATGCAGCGTGCCTTGCGCATGCGGGGCCAGCGTCACCACCGACAGCATCGCCTGCTCGCCGGAGAAGATGCGCGTGGTCACACCCGCCGCGAGCTCGCGAAACAGCCCGTCGCTGGGATCGTCAATGTTGTGAAATTCGTCCTTCTGGCTCACGCCGCCCTCCCCTTCATTCTGATCCGATCAGGATTTGCCATAGGAGCCCTGGTAGCGGCCCTCGCGGATCGCCTTCATGGTCTCCTCCTCGCGCGCGACCTGGGCGCGGACGGCTTCCAGCAGCGCCGCGGCGCCGGCGGCGGGGAACGACACCACGCCGTCCTCATCGCCGACCACGATGTCGCCGGGCGAGATCACGCTGCCGCCGATCGTAACAGGCACGTTGATCTCGCCGGGGCCGTTCTTGTAGGGGCCGCGATGGATCACCGCGCGGGCATAGCAGGGAAAGTCGTCAGCGGCGAAGGCCGCGACGTCGCGGATCGCGCCATCGATGACATAGCCTTCGGCTTTGCGCCACTGCGCGATGTTCTTCATGATCTCGCCGACCAGCGCGCGGGTCTCGTCGCCACCGCCGTCGACCACGATGACATCGCCGGGACCGACCAGTTCAAGTGCGCGGTGGATGGCGAGATTGTCGCCGGGACGCGTGCGCACCGTGAAGGCCGTCCCCACCAGCTTGCCGCCGCGATGATAGGGCTTCAGCCCGACCGCGCCCGGCAACCGGGCGAGATTGTCTGAAATGACCGAGGTCGGCGCGCCGCGAAAACCCTCGATGATCTCGGCCGGCGGCTTCGGCACGCTGTTCGCTGCGATGGTGATCGTCATGTCTCAATCCTTCTGTATTCTTCTTATTCGGCGTGCGCCCGCGCCTTGGCCGGCCGAATCCGGAAGGTGCGCCCTTCCTTCATCCACGCCGCGCGCTCGTCGCGCAACAGGGTGCGGCGAACTTTTCCGGAATCATCGCGCGGCGGCGCGCTGACGATCTCGAAGCTCTCGGGGTGCTTGTAGCGGCTGAGCCGGTCATTCAAGAAGTCCGCCATGCCGTCGGCGATGGCCTGGCCGTCCGCGTCCGTCTCCGGCTCGATGATGGCGTGCACGCGCTGGCCCAATTCGGGATCGGGCAATCCCACGACGACGCAGGAGCGCACGCCAGGGCTCTCAGAGACCGCAGCCTCGACCTCGGCTGGATAGATGTTGGCGCCGCCGCGCAGCACCATGTCGGCGAGACGGTCGCCGAGATAGAGATAGCCTTCGGCGTCCAGCCGGCCGATGTCGCCGAGCGACTCCCAGCCATCCGCGCGGCGCTTCGGCTCGGCGCCGAGATAGTGATAGGTGGCGTCCTTGCCGTCATTGTTGAGGAAATAGATCTCGCCGGTCTCGCCAGGCGCGACGTCGTTGCCATCCTCGCCGACGATGCGCAAGCGCGCCATCTCGCCGATCTTGCCGACCGAACCCTTGTGCGTCAGCCATTCCGTGCCTGATATGATGCAGGAGCCCTGCCGCTCCGTGCCGCCATAGAGCTCCCAGACCCGCTCAGGCCCGAGCCAGGCGATCCAGTTCTCCTTCAGCCAGGGCGGCATCGGAGCTGCCATGTGGAACACCGTCTGGAGGCTCGAGACGTCGTAAGAGTTGCGCACGCTCTCCGGCAACGCCCAGATCCGGTGCATCATGGTCGGCACGAAATTGACCCATTGCACGCGCTCGCGCGCGATCTGGCGCAGCGTCTCCTCGGCGTCGAACTTGACGAGGCCGGTGAGCTGGCCGCCGGTGAACAGCGCGTAATGCGACACGATGAACGGCGCGTTGTGGTAGAGCGGGCCGGGATTGAGCAGCGAGACCCCGAAGGGAATGTTGAGCGGCGGCGCGGCGACCGTGTCGGTCACGGCCGGCTGATGATCGAGGATCACCTTTGGCCGGCCGGTCGAGCCGCCGCTGGTCATGGCTT
Organism: Bradyrhizobium barranii subsp. apii; assembly: GCF_011516635.5. Lineage (GTDB taxonomy): Bacteria > Pseudomonadota > Alphaproteobacteria > Rhizobiales > Xanthobacteraceae > Bradyrhizobium > Bradyrhizobium barranii. Next base: position 104,849 of record NZ_CP096255.1, read on the forward strand.
TCCAGTAGCGGGCCACCGGCGGATCGAGCGGTTCGTCCGAAAAACCTTCCGGCACGAAGTCCGCCGGCAGGCGGTTCGGCGCGTTCCAGTCGGCCTCGCCGCCGACCACCAGCGCGGGCTTCAGGATGTCGAGCACCGCAGCGGCTTCGCCGCGCGGCAGCCGCCACGACAGTGACGTCGGCGTCGCTCCGCACTTCCAGACCGCAAACGAGGTCTCGAAGAACGCGTTGCCGTTTGGCAAACCGATTGCGACAAAGTCGCCGGGCTTGACGCCCTTGGCCATGAACGCCCGCGCGCGCCGATTGGCGCCGCGTTCGAGCTCGTCCCATGTCAGCGTATCCTGCCCGTGGCGGACGGCGATCGTGCCTTGCGGTTTGCGTTGAGCGTACCAGCGAGGCACGTCGGACAGGGGCAGCAGCATCAGGTGTTTCCACTTCGTCTTCTTGGCGTCGTCTCAGGATGAGGCGTCGCGAGACGAAGTGTAACAGCCGGAGCCAACGCTTCAAGGGACCTGCCTTCAAGACGTCCGCATCAGCGTTCGGCCCCGCAGCCCGGAATATCGAACAGCGCCGCGAGGCCGCATTTCGAGGTCAGCATCTTGTCGCCGTCATGGCCGACGCCTACGACGTCCCAGACCCGGTGATTGGGCGTACCGCGGTCGCGCTTGGCCATCGCATCCGCATAGGCGTGGCCGCGGGCGTAGCGCGTGGGACCTTGCGCCTCGGCCATGCAGCTCTTGTCCAGCGCGGGATGCTTCGGATTGGTATCGAGCGTGCCGAGCAGATAGATCACCTCGCGCTCGACATAGCGCTGCTCCAGCGCTACCGGCGTTGCGTTCGCAAGATAGGGCGGACGCCCGTCCATGCCGTATTTCCAATTGTTGTAGCCCGGGCAGGATGCGGCGATCGCCGGCACGGGCCGCGTGTTGCTGAAATAAGCGTAGGAGGAGGGATTGGCGACGACGTAGCGGACATCGATATGCCGGCGCGACAGCGCCGCCTCGCCTTTGCCGGCGATGGCATAGCGTTGCGCGACCTGGCCACCGCCGGAATGGCCGGCGACGACGACCTGCTTCAGATTCGGGAAGATGCGCCGGTCCGAGAGTTTTACGAGGATCACATCGAGCGCATCGAAGGATGAGACCGGATTCGGTGCCAGCGCGGCGTCGCCGCCCTCCCATCCCTCCAGCGACCAGCGCAGCGTATCCGCGGGCAGCTTGTGCGCGTCGATATCGATCTCCGCCAGAAACTGCGGGACGATCATCAGCGCGCTCTTGCCGTCGTCGCCCGCCGCAACCTGCGCAGTATGGGCCGACATGTAATATTCGTCGGCATTGCGCAGGCGTCCGTGCAGCACGATGATGGCGCGCGAGATCGCCGGCAGCGGCAGCGACCAGTCGCTGGAGAGATAGAGCGGCAGCATTCCCTGGCCGCCGACCGAGAGCCGCGCGTCGGCAATCGCCCTCACCGGCTTGCGGTTGGGCGCCTCCTCGTCCGCTGCGAACGCATAGCTGGAAATGAACGCCAATGTGATTGCGGCGAGACGGGCCAACGCTCTCATGACGGATATTCCCCTTCGAATTCAAACCAATAAAGTCTAAGCCGATCATGTGCCGCGCGGCTGTGACTCCCGCGCCACGTCAAGCAAAAAATGTCAGCATTGCAGTCATGAAATTCCCGAGTTCCACGGGTGACAAGCCGGCGATAAAGGGGCAAAAATCGGACCCGACTCAGTTCGGGTTGAGTTTTGCAAGGAATGCTCTCGTAGAATGTCGGACGTAGTTGCATCGCGTCGTGCGGCGCTTGTCGTTGCCGCAGCAGGATTTTTTCTGCTGACGCCGGTGCATGCCCACGCCCAATGGTGGAAGCGCGCGCCCGTCGATTTCGAGGAATGCGCCGACGCCGCCGAGAAGGCCGCGAACAAGACCGAGAAGACGGCTGCGCTTGCCGATTGCAACGCCAAGTTCGCCGGCCGCCGCAAGCCAGGCGGTGGCTATTCCTATTACGATTTCCTCCAGGACCGCACCTTCGACATCGCAGGTCCCAATCCGACGCCGGAGGAGCAGAAGAAGATCGACGAATCCTACACCTCCTACCTCGCCAATCAGCGCCGCAGCAATGAAGCCGCTCAAGCCGCCGCGCGTCAGCAGCGCGAGCAGCAGGAACAAGCGCGGCAGCAGCAGGTCGCACTGCGAACCGAGGTCGAGCGCGTGTCCGTCCCGGTCGCGCGCGTGCCTGTCCCGGTCGAGCGGCCGAAGGTGCAGCAGTCCGTGAGCCCGCGACCGAAGGGCGCGCCCTGCACCAAGGGCTCGTTCTCCTGCGAATGGCCGCGGCTATCGGAAAGCTTGAGCGATCTGAAGAAGCTGTTCACCCCGGCGCCAAGCAAGCCGGCGAAGAAGGGGTAAGCTCCTCGCGCAGCAAACTCCGCTGTCGTCCCGGACAAGCGGAGCGCTGATCCGGGACGACAGCGGGAGTGTGGCGTCAGTTCGGCTGCTTCTTCTTGCTGCGCTTCGGTTTGACCACCGGCGCACGCGCGGGCTCTGTTGTCGTCGGCGAATTGCCCAACTGCGACCTGCTCTCCTGCAACCGCCTGTCATAGCCGGGCGAGTTCACGACCGTTGGCGGCCTTGCGTAGGCGAGCGTCGACGCGGCGCAGAGCGCGGCCAGCGCGAGCCCAATCATCAGACAACGCGTCATCGTTGCTCCTCCCGCCGCCCGGCTCGCACTCAGGCCGCCCCGCGGATCTGCTGCGGCATCAGCCGCGGCGGACCATTGCCTGCCGTCTCGGCCTGCTTGATCAGCGCAACAATGCGGCGCATCAGCGGCACGTCGACGTTGTTCTGTTCGGCGAGTGCGATGACTGCGCCCTGGAGATAGTCGATCTCGGTCTTGCGGCCCTGCTTCAGGTCCTGCCACATCGAGGAGCGTGCCTCGGGATCGATCTTCATCGTGCGCCCTAGGATCGCATTGAAGATCACATCGGGCAGCCTCAGCAGGGTCGGCGTCCACCTCAGCGGGATCGGCGTCGCCGACACCGGCGCGATGCCGGCGGCGTTCATCGCAGTCACCCCTTCGGCCATCTGATCGGCGAACAGTCTTCGCCAGTCGCGGTTCGCCAGTTGCGCGGCAAGCGGCATGTCGGACAGCGCGCTGAGCGCATTGGTCAAGTTGATGATCAGCTTGCCCCATTGCACGCCGGTGATGTCACGGCTTGCGCGCACGGTGAGGCCGGGCACCGACAGCGCTGCGGCCGTATTCGCCTCATCCTCGCCGACATGGATGTCGCCGGACGTCGAGCGGTGAAAGCGCCCCTCGCCCATCGCGATCACGTTGAACGGCACCATGCCGGCGAGCACGCGCCGGCCGCCGAGCCGCTCGCGCAAAACCGCGACATTGCCGACGCCGTTTTGCAGGGAGACGATGACGGCGTCCTGCGGCGCGTGCTGGGCAATCTGGTCCGCGACTTCGGCGGTGTCGGCGCTCTTCACCGTGACCAGCACGATGCCGGCGTTGTGGAAGATCGCGGGATCCTCCGACAGCGCGAGCTGGCCCGGGCCGAGCTTCTGCTCGGAGCCGTCGAAATCGGTCAGCCGCAGGCCGAACCGCTCGATCTCGGTTTTGACCCGCGGCCGCACCAGCAGCGCGACGCGGCGCCCTCCGGCCGCCAGCTGGCCTCCGACGAAACAGCCGATGGCGCCCGCGCCGGCCACCACGATCGGTCGATCCGCAACCACCTGACCTTGCTCCCTTGAATGACCCGCCCTCGATAGCAGAGGCAACGCCAGCTGCCCATTGGTTGCGGTGCATTCGCCTTGTAACCGTCATGAGAGCCTCATATGTTTTTGCCCCGGGGGCTGTCACCGGCGAGAACTCGCCGACGAGAACGCCAAAGGAGAGCACCATGGGTCTACTCGACGTCCTCAACGGCATGCAGAACGGCCCCCGCGGCCCGAGCACGCCCAGCTCTGAGCAATCCTCCGGCGGCATGTCGCCAATGACCATGGCGCTGCTCGGCCTGATCGCCTGGAAGGCCTTCAAGCATCTGACGGCAGGCCAGCCCGACGCGGCGCCGGCGCCGCAGCAGCGCTCGCCGCTGCCGCCTCCGACGCCTGTCAATACGGGCAGCAGCGCTATTCCCGGCGGCCCCGGTGGTAGCGGCGGCCTCAGCGATCTGCTCAAGGGTGGCCTCGGCGGCCTGCTCGCGGGCGGCGCGGCCGGCAGCGTGCTCAGCGGCGGCCTCGGCGATCTCCTCAACCAACTCCAGCAGGGTGGCCACGGCGAGACAGCGAGCACCTGGGTCGGCAAGGGCGAGAACAAGGCGATCGCGCCCGGCGATCTCGCCAGCGCCCTCGGCGCCGACCAGATCCAAAGCCTGTCCGCCCAGAGCGGCCTGTCGCGCGACGAGCTGCTCTCCGGCCTCAGCCAGTATCTGCCACAGGTGATCGACCACCTGACGCCGGACGGCCGGCTGCCGACCGAGAATGAGCTCTCGGGCAGACTTTAATCGAACCTTGATCTACGCATTCTCGGGAAGGGGAGCACTGACATGAGCATGGGCGGCCTGTTGTGGATCATCGTCGTCGGCTTCATCGCCGGCCTCATCGCGCGCTGGCTGGCGCCGGGACCGAACAACCCGAGCGGCTTTATCCTCACCACCATCCTGGGCATTGCGGGTGCGTTTCTTGCGACCTTCATCGGACAGGCGATCGGGCACTACAGCCCCGACCAGGGCGCCGGCTTCATCATGGCCACGATCGGCGCGGTGGTGGTGCTGTTCATCTGGCACCGGCTGGTCGCGAGCGGCGTGATAAAAGGGTAGTGGTGCGGGACGTCGGGCACGACCCGCCCTCGCACTCCGTCATTGCGAGGAGCCCTTGCGACGAAGCAATCCAGACTGTCCGCGCGGACGCTCTCTGGATTGCTTCGCTTCGCTCGCAATGACGAATTAAGTAATCAAATGCATCCCCGCATCCATGCGCACGACCTCGCCGGTCATGTTGCTCGACGCCGGCGTTGCCAGGAAGCAGACGAGCTGCGCGATGTCATTGGCGGATGAAGCGACCTTCAGCGGCACCTTCGCCACCACGCTGTCGCGCACCTGCTTGGCGCCGGCCTCGCCGCGGCCCTTGGTGAACCAGGGCGTGTCGATATAGCCGGGACACACCGTGTTGACGCGGATCAGCGGCGCCAGCGCGCGCGACAGCGACAACGTCATCGTGTTGAGCGCGCCCTTGCTCGCGGCATAGGCGATCGACGAGCCGACGCCGCTGATGCCGGCAACCGAGGACACGTTGACCACGGCGGACGGCCGCTCCGAAGCCTTCGCGCCGGCCTCGAGCAGGCTGCGCGCCGCGCGCACCATCTGGAACGGGCCGATCGTGTTGACGCCGTACAAGCGCTGGAAATCTTCAGCCGACAATCCATCGAGATCGGCATGCGCAACATGCTTGGTGATGCCGGCATTGTTAACGAGCACGTCGAGCCCGCCCCAGCCGCTGGCTACCGCAACGATCTTGCGGCAATCCTCGTCGCGCGAAACGTCGCCCTGCGCGACCAGGACTTCCGCCGCCCCCGCCCTGCGGCAGAGTTCGGCCGTGGCCTCGGCTTCCTTCTGGCTCGAAGAATAGTTGATGACGAGCCGCGCCCCGCTCCGCGCGAGAATTTCCGCGGTCGCTGCACCAAGTCCGGATGCGGACCCGGTCACGATTGCGCACAAGCCGTCTTTTGCCATCCGGATTTCCTTCCCCTTGATTGAATGCAAGCCTTAAGCAGCTGGCCCTGTTTAGCGAGTTTGCCGCGCCCTGCAAATCGAGCAAACTCCGCTAAGCGGAATTAGTCCATAGCAGCTCTTGCGCCCATGCCGGAGCCGCAGATGGGCCTGCGGTCAACGCTTGTCAGGGCCATGGCTTTTTCGGATCATCGGGCGCAAGAAGAGACCGCGCGCCGCGCCGACCGGACGGAACGCGCCAATGGCAAAACACGGGGAACGCTGTGGCGGAGAGTGACAATATCGTCGTCGAGACCGCGGAGAAAATCTTCGCCGATCTCGCCGATCCGCAGACCATCAACAACGACAAGAAGGGTTCGTGGCAGGCGCCGCTGTGGCAGGCGCTGAGCGAAGCTGGCTTGCCCTTGTCCTGGGTGCCTGACGATCTCGGCGGCTCCGGCGCCAGCCTTGCCGACGGTTTTGCGCTGCTGAACGCCGCCGGCCGCTTCGCAGTCGCGGTTCCCCTGGCCGAGACCATGCTCGCAGGCTGGCTGCTTGCGCAGGCGAAAATCGCCTCCCCGGAAGGTGAGATGACGGTGTTGCCGGCCTCGCCGAAGGACCGCATCACGCTCGATGCCGACGGCGCGCTCTCCGGCCGCGCCCGCGGCGTGCCCTTTGCCAAGGCTGCGAAGCACTTTGCGGTGCTGGCGCACGGCAAGGATGGGATCTCGATTGCCTTGGTCGATGCGAGCAAGGGCCGGATCGAATCCGGACTCAACGTCGGCTACGACCACAGCGATACCGTGACGCTCGACAAGGTCCAGCCCGTCACCGTCAAGCCCGCGAAGGGCTTTGACCAGACCACGCTTATGCTGATGGGCGGCGTCGCGCGCAGCCTTCAGATCGCGGGCGCGCTGGAAGCGATGCTCGACATCTCCGTGCGCTATTCCAACGAGCGCGTCGCGTTCGAGAAGAAGATCTCGAAGTTTCAGGCCGTGCAGCACAACCTCGCCCGTCTCGCCGGCGAATCCGCCGCGGCGCTTGCGGCCGCGACGTCGGCAGCCGATGCCATCGCGAACGCAAAATCGTTTGACGGCGAGGTCTATCTCGAGGCTGCCTCGGCAAAGATCCGCTGCGCGGAAGCCGCGGAAAAAGGCGGCGCCATCGCGCATCAGGTGCACGGCGCCATTGGCTTCACCAGCGAGCACATCCTGCACCGCTTTTCGCTGCGGGCGCTGGCCTGGCGCGACGATTTCGGTTCTGAGAGTCACTGGGCCGTCGAGCTCGGCAAGCTGGTGGCAAATCGTGGCGCCGACGAATTGTGGCCGCTCGTGGCTTCGCGCTGATCAGGGGACGAGACAACAATGACCGCTGCCCTTCGTTTCGATCCGATCCGCCTGCCCGAGAAGTGCGAGCAACTGCGCAAGGAAGTGCGCGCCTTCCTCGCCGAGGAAATCGCCGCCGGCACCTTCGATCCGCACAAGCCCAACCGCGAAGACACCGACGCGCCGGAATTTTCCCGCCGGGTCGGGGCCAAGGGCTGGCTGGGCATGACCTGGCCGAAGAAATATGGCGGCCAGGAGCGCTCCTTCCTCGAACGCTACGTGGTGACCGAGGAAATGCGCGTCGCCAACGCGCCGACGCGGCGTTTCTTCGTCGCCGACCGCCAGAGCGGGCCGGTGCTGATCAAATACGCGCCCGAGCATATCAAGATGGACATCCTGCCGCGCATCTGCCGCGGCGAGATCTGCTTTGCGATCGGCATGAGCGAGCCGAACTCCGGCTCCGACCTGTTCGCGGCCAAGACGCGCGCGACCAAGACCGACGGCGGCTACCTCATCAACGGCACCAAGATCTGGACCTCGTCGGCGCACATCGCCGACTACATGATCGCGATCTTCCGGACCTCGCAGCCGACCAAGGAAAACCGCCGTCACGGCCTGACCCAGTTTTTGGTCAAGATGAAGCAGCCGGGCATCCAGGTGAACCCGATCGGGCAGATCACCGGCCAGTACGAGTTCAACGAGGTCGTCTTCACCGATTTCTTCGTGCCCGATGATCACGTGCTCGGCGAAGTCGACGGCGCCTGGAAGCAGGCGACGAGCGAGCTCGCCTATGAGCGTTCGGGCCCCGAGCGTTTTCTAGAGACGTATTACGTGCTGACCGAGCTGGTGCGCGCGGTCGGCCCCAATCCGGACACGCGCAGCGCCGAAGGCATCGGCCGGCTCGTGGCGCAGCTCCACACCATGCGGCGCATGTCGGTCTCGGTTGCGGGCATGCTGCAGGCCGGCAAGGAGCCGGTGGTGGAGGCGTCCATCGTCAAGGACATCGGCACGGTCTGGGAGCAGCAGCTTCCGCACCGCGTGCGCGATCTCGCCGCCTTCGTCGAGGAGACTGCGACCAACCGCGAGACGCTGGAGCGGCAACTCGACTTCGCCATCAAGACCGCACCGAAACTCACCATCCAGGGCGGCACCACCGAGGTGCTGCGCGGCATCATCGCGCGCGGACTTGGCCTGCGCTAGTCGCGCGGACTTGGTTTGCGCTAATTCAATCGAGGATCGTCATGAGCACCTATCAAGATATCGGCGTCGAAAAAGTTGGCCACGTCGGCACCATCGAGATCCGCCGCCCGCCGCTGAACTTCTTCGACATCTCGCTGATCAACCAGATCGCGGATGCACTCGACGAGTTCGATCGCGACATCGAGATCCGCGCATCCGTGCTGTCGGCACAAGGCAAGGCATTCTGCGCCGGTGCCAATTTTGGCGATCCAGCGCGGCAGGCGCAGGAAGCGCGCGAGGCCGAGAAGAAGGGCGACCCGGCCGACAATCTCGGCCCGATCAACCATCTCTACATCCAGGCCGTGCGCATCTTCCGCGCCAAGAAGCCGATCGTCGCGGCCGTCCAGGGCGCAGCCATCGGCGGCGGGCTCGGTCTCGCGGTGTCGGCCGACTTCCGCGTCACCTGCCCGGAAGCGCGCTTCTCCGCGAACTTCACGAAGCTCGGTTTCCATCCCGGCTTCGGCCTGACCGTGACGCTGCCCGAGCTGATCGGCAAGAACAACGCCGAGCTGATGTTCTACACCAGCCGCCGCGTCACCGGCGAAGAGTCGGTGAAGTGGGGCCTCGCCAACGAGCTGGTGCCGCAGGACCAGGTGAAGGCCGGCGCGATGAAGCTCGCCGCCGAGATCGCCGAATGCTCCCCGCTCGGCCTCCTCTCCACCCGTGCCACGATGCGCGCCAACCTCGCCGACCGCGTGATGGCCGCGACCAACCACGAACTTGGCGAGCAGACACGGCTGCGTGCGACGGAAGACTTCAAGGAAGGCGTCAAGGCCACCGAAGAGCGCCGCGCGGCGAATTTCAAGGGAAGGTGATTGCAGCGGCGTCTCGCCGTATTACTTTGGCATTGCCACAACCTTCCTGTCGTCCCTGCGAAAGCAGGGACCCATAACCACAGGGAGGAGTTGTGGCGCGAAGCTGGTCAACACGAGTCTTCGCCAAACCACTCCCTGTGGTTCTGGGTCCCTGTGTCTTGGAAGCCTGTCATGATGGAGTGGGCGGGAAGCCGTTGGGTCCTTGGCGCTTGACGCCGTGATCCGGCCCGGTCTCCCGCCCGTTCCATCTATCAACCTGAACAGTTGCACGAGGCTGCGGCAACAGACCTCGCATCACAGGGACAGGCACCGTGATCATACCCCTTCGTTACGTCGGAATCGACGTCTCCAAACAACATCTCGATATCTTCGATGAGGGCTTGGGTGTGCCGGAGCGCATCGCCAACGCGCCGCAGGCCATCACACAGATCGTGGCGCGTTGGCGATGCGACGTGCTGGTCGTCTTCGAGGCAACGGGTGTCTATGATCTCGAACTTCGCGAGGCGCTGGGTCAGGCCGGTATCCGCTTCGCGCGGATCAACCCGGCCCGGGCTCGCGACTTTGCGCGCGCCAGCGGCCAGCTCGCCAAGACCGACCCGATCGATGCGAGGATGCTGGCGGCCTTTGCGCGGGCCCTGAAGCCAGCCACCGAGCAAATTGCCAATCCCGCCCGCAATGCCTTGGCGAGGCTCGCAAAACGGCGGGATCAGCTGGTCCTCATGCGTGCGCAGGAGAAGAACCGGCGCAGCGAGGCCGACGACCGTGCCATGGCCGATCGTATCGGCCGTCTCATCGAGGTCCTCGACGGCGAGATCGCCGAGATCGAGGCCGACATCAGCACGCTGATCAAGACCGAGCCGGAGATCTCGGGCGATGCGCAGTTGATACGTTCACTTCCTGGCGTGGGTCCCGTAACCTGCATGCAACTGATCGCGCAGATGCCGGAACTCGGAAAAGTGGGACCGAAGCAGGTGGCAGCGCTAGCCGGCCTGGCTCCCTTCAACGTGGCTTACCGTGGCAAACGTAAGATCGCCGGGGGCCGAAAGCGCGTCCGTGATGCCCTTTACATGGCTGCTCTCAACGCGGTCCGCCGGGCCGATCCGTTCAAGGTCTTTTACGTACGATTGCGACAGGCCGGCAAACCAGCCAAACTCGCCCTCATTGCCGTCGCCAGGAAGCTGCTGACGGTCCTCAACGCCATGATGCGCGACAGGAAGCCCTACCTGAACGTCAAGCCGACATAACAGTTGCCGGATCTGCGCTTCGCTTGTCCGGGACGACGGCGGTATGTGTGGCAACCGCTCACGCCGCAAGCCGGAACGTCACCCCGCCGAGCAGAAACTCGTTCCCCGCAACCGCGAGTCCCTTCGCCTTCGCGGCATGCAGCACGCTTGCGGCATCCGCCACCTGAAACTCCAGCGCGCTCATGATCTCGCTGGCGCCCTTCACGAAATGGAAGGTGGCATTGGGCAGTTTCAATTCGGCGCCGCCACTCGGTACGACCCCGATGATCTTCCCCCAATGTTCCGCGAGCCCCTGAGGATCCGGGCTCTGCATCTCCACGCCCGTCAGCGCCTGCGTCACATCCTTGCGGATGAACTTTTGCCAGTCCGGCCCCGCGGGCGGATACGGCCCCAGAATATCGTCGCTGCCTTTGGTATGGTTGAACTCGATGAAGGCGGCGCGGCAGTCGCGGGGGTGGAGCTGGACGCCGTGATAGGGCGCGTGGTCGATCACGTTGGCGGTGCGCACGCCCATCGCATTGGCGTTGCGGCCGCGTTCGTCCGGATCGTTGCAGCAGAAGATCGCCATATAGCCGCCGCGGCCGCCGGTCTTCTCGATGAAGCGGCCGGCGGTGGTGCCGCCTTTGAACGGCGCGACCACCTCCAGCAGGATCGTGTCGACCGGGAGCAGTGCGTTCTCCAGGCCGTATTTGGCGACATTGCTATCGCGGTAGCAGACGTCGAGGCCCATGATCCCGGCGATGTCGGAGACCACAGGCGCGAGCTGCGGCGCGACGAGGCAGATCTGCCGGAGCCGCATATAGGGCGCCATCGTCATGCGCCCTTGAACGTCGGCTTGCGTTTTTCGACAAAGGCCTTCGCGGCTTCCTTGTGATCCTCGGTGTCGCTGCAACGGGTGTGATGGATCGCCTCGCCGTCGAAGCAATCTTCCAGCGCCAGATGCTCGGCGTTGTTGATGTTGCGCTTGATGAAGCCGAGCGCGATCGATGGGCCCTGCGCCAGCGACAGCGCGAGCTCGTGCGCGGCGGCATCGATCTCGGCGTCGGGAACGACTTTTGTCACCATGCCGATCGCATGCGCTTCTTTCGCGGTCAGCACCGGCGACATCAGATAGAGCTCGCGCGCCCGCGCACTGCCGAGCAGCTGCGTCAGGAAATAGGTGCCGCCATAATCGCCTGAGAAGCCGACCTTGGCGAAGGCGGTCGTGATCTTGCAGGATTCGCTGGCGATGCGCAGGTCGCAGGACAGCGCCATCGAAAGGCCGGCGCCGGCTGCCGCGCCGTCGAGCTGCGCCACCACGGGCTTCGGCATCTGGTGCAGGATGCGCGAGACCTCCATGCCGCGGCGCAGGTTCGCCATTTTCACTTCGAACGGCAGCGGCGCACGGCCTGCCGCCATCGACTTGACGTCGCCGCCGACGCAGAACGAGCCGCCTGCGCCTTTGAACAGCACGGCGCGCACCTCGGGATCGTCGGCCGCGCGCAGCGCGGCCTCGACCAGCCCGGCGACCATGTCAGGGTTGAGCGCGTTCTTCCGCTCCGGGCGATTCATCGTGATGGTGAGCAGCCCGCCTTCGAGCTTTTGCAGGACCATGTCGTTCATGGAACGTCTCCCTTGTTGTTGTTTTGCTCGGGCCTCAGCCACACCCGTCATTGCGAGGAGCGAAGCGACGAAGCAATCCAGACCGTCTCTGCGGAAACATCTCTGGATTGCTTCGCTTCGCTCGCAATGACGATCTCTATTTCTTCACCAGCGGGCAGCGCGACTGCTCCAACGACTGGAACGCCTCGTTGCCGGGCACGGTGGCGAGCAGCTTGTAGTCGTCCCAGCGGCCCTTGGACTCCGACGGCTTCTTGACCTCGAACAGGTACATGTCGTGGATCATGCGGCCGTCCTCGCGGATCTTGCCGTTCTTGGCGAAGAAGTCGTTGATCGGTGTCTCCTTCATCACCTTGATGACCGCAGCCGAGTCGGTCGTGCCCGCGGCCTTCACGGCCTTCAGGTAATGCGTGACGGACGAATAGACGCCGGCCTGCGCCGAGGTCGGCACGCGCTTGGTGCGCTCCATGAATCGCTTCGAGAACGCGCGCGTGTCGTCGTTGAGGTCCCAGTAGAAGGCTTCGGCGAGCAGCAGGCCCTGCGCGGTCTCCAGCCCGATCGAATCGATGTCGGAGACGAAGGCGAGCAGCGGCGAGACCTTCTGGCCGCCCTTGGTGATGCCGAACTCAGCCGCCTGCTTGATGGCGTTGACGGTATCGCCGCCGGCGTTGGCAAGGCCAATCACCTTGGCCTTGGACGCTTGAGCCTGGAGCAGGAACGACGAGAAATCCGAGGTGTTGAGCGGATGGCGCACGGCGCCGAGCACCTTGCCGCCGGTCTTGGTGACGACGGCGCTGGTGTCCTTCTCCAAGTCCTGGCCGAAGGCGTAGTCGGCGGTGAGGAAGAACCAGCTGTCGAGGCCGGACTTGACGGCGGCAAGACCGGTCACGTTGGCCTGGCCGTAAGTGTCGAACACGTAGTGGACGGTGTAGGGACCGCAGGCCTCGTTGGTGAGACGGATCGAGCCCGGGCCGTTGAACATGATGATCTTGTTGCGCGCTTTCGCGATCTCGCCGGCGGCGAGCGCAGTGGCCGAGGCCGCGACGTCGTAGATCATCTCGACGCCCTGGTTGTCGAGCATGTCGCGGGCGATGTTGGCGGACAGGTCAGCCTTGTTGAGATGGTCGGCCGCCAGCACCTGGATCTTGCGTCCCAGCACCTCGCCGCCAAAATCTTCGACGGCCATCTTGGCCGCGGTCTCGCTGCCGGGACCGGTGATGTCGGCATAGAGGCTCGACATGTCGAGGATGCCGCCGATCTTCAGCGGCGGCTTGTCCTGGGCCTGCGCGGCGGCGCTCGCACTCAGGGCAAACGCTGCGGCAAAAATGCCCGACAAAATATGCTTCATCGAAAAAGACCTCCCTTATCGCGCCGTGCTCTGATGGCGGCTTGGTTATTGCTGTTGCCGCAATCATGCCGCATGCGCAAGTGCGCAGCAAGCGCGAGGGCGTTGCGGGCGCATGATTGCCGCACATGTTTTCCGCAAAGCGGAATGGCATGTTGCGGCGAAATGTTTCCACCGTCATTGCTGTGCAAGTTCATTAATTCGCTGATCGAGTGTGCGGCAATGGCGACGCGTCATGCGAACTGCCGTAGGGTGGGCAAAGGCGCGCTCTTCGCGCCGTGCCCACGAGCCCGCGCGACAAATCAAAGACGTGGGCACGCTTCGCTTTGCCCACCCTACGATAGCCTTCGCGGTTCGCCACGTTTGCGTTAGAACTAGAGCACAACGCAACCTTTCCGGGCACCGTGACGCGACTGCTTCATCTCATCGTCGCACTTCCTCTCGTCGCCGGTCACACCGCGTTCGCCGCAACGTGCCAGTTCGAGTCCCAAGGCGACGGCCGCGTCGCCGCAATCGTCGATGCGCGTGGCGTGCGTCTCGACGACGGCCGCGAGGTGCGCCTCGCCGGGATCGAGCCAACCGCAACGACGAAGCAGGCGCTGACGTCGCTGCTCATCGGACGCGACGTCACGCTGCGCGGCACCGACGACACGCCCGACCGCTACGGCCGTCAGGGCGCACTCATCTTCGTCGGCGAAAGCGAGGCCCCCATCCAGGCCGTGCTGCTCGCCCAGGGCGACGCCCTCGTCTCCGCCGAGATCGCGGACAAGGACTGCGCGGCGGCCCTGACGGCGGCGGAGACCGAGGCGCGGCGCCAAAAAAAGGGCAACTGGGCTGACCCGTCGGCCATAAAAAACGCGGAAAGTCCGGACGATATTTTGGCCGGGATAGGGCGCTTTATGGTGGTCGAGGGCAAAGTCCTGTCGGTCCGGCAAGCTGGGGCAATCACCTACCTCAACTTCGGACGGAACTGGACACGCGGCTTTGCCGTGACTATTTCAAAGCGTTCGCAACCCGCGTTCGAGAATGCCGGGATCACTCTTAAGTCCCTGGAAAATCGACGCATTCGCGTCCGGGGCTGGGTCGAGGGGAATACAGGGCCGCGCATCGATGTGCGCCTTGCGGGGCAGGTCGAGTTGCTGGGCGCAAACGAGCCGACAGGGGTAAGGCCCTAAAAGGGCCAGGCACGGGTTAAGCGACGTGGATGGGGTGCTAGAACGGCACGTATCGAGTGAACGCCGCCGCCTGCGGGCTGCGCCGGCGGCGCTGTGCCTCGTGCTGGGCTCAGCCCTTGCCGGTTGCGGCGACATGAACCGGTTCCAGACCGCGGCGGCCCCGCCGACCGTGGCGATGCCCAAGCCGAAACCGGCCGTCGCGCAGACCCCCGCCACCGAAAAGGAGCACGAGCGCATCCTGGCGAGCTATGGCGGCACCTATGACGACCCCAGGCTCGAATCGCTCGTCAGCAAGACCGTCGACCGACTCGTCGCGGCGTCCGACCGCCCCGACCAGGGCTATAAGGTCACCATCCTCAATTCCGGCGCGGTGAACGCGTTCGCGCTGCCGAACGGCCAGCTCTATGTCACCCGCGGCCTGCTCGCGCTCGCCAGCGACACTTCGGAGTTGTCCTCCGTGCTCAGCCACGAGATGGCGCATGTGCTGTCCAAGCACGCCGCGATGCGCGAGGACCAGGCCCGCCAGGCCGCGATCGTCACCCGCGTCGTCACCGACATGAGCAACGATCCCGATCTCACCGCGCTTGCGCTGGCCAAGACCAAGCTCACCATGGCGAGCTTTTCGCGCAACCAGGAGTTCGAGGCCGACGGCATCGGCGTCGGCCTTTCCGCCAAGGCACATTTCGACCCCTATGGCGCCGCCCGCTTCCTGTCGGCGATGGAGCGCAATGCCGAGCTCAAGGTCGGCAAGACCTCGCTCGATCCGCGCGCGCAGGATTTCACCTCGTCGCATCCGGCCACCCCCGAGCGCGTGCAGAATGCGCAGACCATCGCACGGCAATATGCGGCGCCCGAGGGCGCCGAGCGCGACCGCGAGACCTACCTCGCCGCGATCGACAACCTCGTCTATGGCGAAGATCCCAGCGAAGGTTTTGTGCGCGGCCGGCGTTTCCTGCACCCGAAACTCGGCTTCACCTTCCAGGCGCCGGACAATTTCACGCTCGACAACACCGCGCAGGCGGTGATCGGCGTGCGCGACGGCGGCTCGCAGGCGATGCGCTTCGATGTCGTGAGGGTGCCGGCCGAGCAATCGCTCGGCGATTACCTGAATTCCGGCTGGATGGAGGGCGTCGAGAAGGCCTCCACCGAAGACATCACCATCAACGGTTTTCCGGCTGCGTCCGCCACCGCCAAGGGCGATCAGTGGCAGTTCAAGGTCTATGCGTTGCGCTTCGGCAGCGACGTCTATCGCTTCATCTTCGCGGCACGGCAGAAATCGACCGAGAGCGAGCGCAACGCGCGCGAGACCGTCAATTCATTCCGCCGCCTGACGCTCGACGAGATCCAGGCCGCGCGCCCCCTGCGCATCAAGGTCATCACCGTGCAGCCCGGCGACACCGTGGAATCGCTCTCCCACCGCATGGCCGGCGTCGATCATCCCGCCGAACGCTTCCGCGTGCTGAACGGGCTCGATCGCAACGCGCAGGTGAAGGTGCGGGATCGCGTGAAGGTCGTGGCGGATTGACGCGCGCTAAGCGCGCGTCATCCCGGGGCGCGCTTAGCGCGAACCCGGGATCTCGGGCGACAAAGACAGTGCCGTAGGGTGGGCAAAGGCGCGTAGCGCCGTGCCCACGATCCGTCAATGATAGCGACAGATGGTGGGCACGCTTCGCTTTGCCCACCCTACGAGACCTGCTCTGCCGAGCTACCGCGCCTTTTCCTTCAGAAACGCGATGATGTCAGCACGATCCCGCGCGTCCGGGACGTCGAAGAACATCTTGGTGTCCGGCACCATGGCCTGCGGTCCGGCCAGCCATTTGTCGAGATTGTCCTCGGTCCAGACGATCCCTGAGTTCTTCAGATCGGCCGAATAGTCATAGCCGGGCACGCTGCCCGCCTTGCGACCGACCACGCCCTTGTGCATCGGGCCGACTGCGTTCTCATTGATGGAGTGACAATCTGCGCAGCCCTTGTAGAGCGTTTGGCCGCGCGCGGCGTTGCCGGTGGCGTGGGCAAGCCCGGTCGAGAAAACGATCGCGACGATGGTGAGGACCAGGCTTACGGTAAGGACTAGCCCGCCTTATTCGCGAGAGGGCGCCTGAGAGGCTGGCGAGCGTGGTGTAAAGCGCTGATGCGGCGTAGGATTCGGTTGCGAAGCCAACCCCATCACCTCAACCGCGAACGCCACGCCCGCCATGACCGATGATACGATTCTGCCCTTCTCGTTTCCAGCCGTTCACGCCAAGAAAGTCACAGCTGCCTTCGATGGTGGACGCCTAACCTCGAATGGGGGCGTGATGCTTCTGGCGATGGCCGAGCGGCGTCTCGGTTTGGCCGACAATTTGGCCCGGGTGTTCCCGGATCGGCGCGATCCGACGCGGGTCGTGCACAGCCTTGTCGATATGTTCCGCGCGCGCATGTTCGCGATCTGCTGCGGCTACGAGGACGCCGACGACCTCGATCATCTGCGGTCCGATCCCGCATTCAAGCTGGCCTGCGGACGGCTGCCGGACAGCGGTCGCGATCTGTGTTCCCAACCGACGCTGTCGCGTCTGGAGAATGCTCCGCGCCTGCGCGACGTGATCCGACTGACCTACACTTTGGTCGACGCATGGATGGATAGCTACCCGCGCGAGCCGGCATCCGTCACGCTCGACATCGATGATACCTGCGATGTCGTCCACGGCCATCAGCAGCTCTCGCTGTTCAACGCTCATTATGACGAACGCTGCTTCCTGCCGATCCACGTCTACGACACGGAGAAGAGCCGGCCCGTGGCGGTCGTGCTGCGGCCCGGCAAGACGCCGGGCGGCGTCGAGGTGCGTGCCCATCTGCGCCGCCTGATACGGCATATCCGGACGCGGTGGCACAAGACGCGAATTACGTTCCGTGGCGACGGGCACTATGCTCGGCCGGAGGCCATGACGTGGTGCGAGAACAACGGCATCGACTACATCTTCGGTCTGTCCGGTACCAAGCCTCTCGCCAGAAAAGTCGACGAGGTCGCCGACGACATTCGCACGCGACGCGCCATCGAGAACCTGCCTGTTCTGCGCGGCTATACCGAGACGCGCCACAAGGCAAAGTCCTGGGATCACGAACGGCGCACTGTCGCCCGTATTGAGGCGACGATGCTCGGCCTCGACATCCGCTTCGTCGTCACCAGCCTCGATGTCGGCTCGGCCGAGTGGATCTACGACAGCCTGTATTGCGCGCGCGGCCAAGCCGAAAATCTGATCAAGCTGCATAAGACGCAGCTCGCCTCCGATCGCACCAGTTGCCGTTCGGCGCTCGCCAACCAGGTCCGTCTCGTTCTCCACACCGCCGCTTATTGGTTGATGCTTACCGTGCGCGGCGCCATTCCCAAAGTCCGGGAATTGGCCGCCGCCGAGTTCGCGACGCTGCGTCTTCGTCTCTTGAAAATCGCAGCCCGGGTCGTCGAAACCGCGAGCCGCATTCGCCTTGCGTTCGCCGCGGCATGCCCCGAAGCCGACCTCTTCCGCAGCTTGCCCGGCGCGCTGCTCCCGCTCGGCCCGTAACCGACCGGGCCTGCGCCCGCTCACCCGCCCCACTCCTCCAACGCGTACAAAACAGCTTGATGTAGAACCCGGTGACAAAAGGCCGGACGGTCACCCACGCCAGCCGCCAGCCCCAGTCAGACGTCAAGAACGACCGTGCTCTCGTGAATAGATCGGGCTAGGCTTGCAAAACTTTGCGGGTGGACGGGATTGGACCGGACGTTCATGGAATCTCCTGCTTGCGTCGCCGCAAACAGGATCGTCCGGCCTGAATTTTATTCCCGTCCGCTGGACGCGGCTTAGGCGCCCGCGTCCATGTCGCCCGCCTCGCGCTGGCCGCTGAGCCAGAGTGCGAGCAGGGTCCAGAACGCGCCGGACAGCAGATAGGCGCCTGAAGCGATGACGCCGAGATTGGTGGCGAGCAGAAGCGCCACCAACGGCGCGAAGCCGGCACCGAACAGCCAGGCCATATCTGAGGTCAGCGCGGAAGCCGTGTAACGGTATGCCTGCCGGAAGTTCGAGGCGATCGCGCCCGAGGACTGGCCGAAGGAGAGACCCAGCAGGATGAAACCGATCACCATGTAGATGGTCTCGCCGAACGCGCCGGCATCGAGCAGCTGCGGAGCAAAACCGCTGTAGATCGCGATCGCAATCGCCGATCCCATCAGCAGCGATTTGCGGCCGACGCGGTCGGCGATGACGCCGGAGGCCACGATCGCCGCGACGCCGAACACGGCGGCGACGATCTCGATGATCAGGAAGCGCACCGGGCTTTCGCGGGTGAACAGGAACACCCAGGACAGCGGAAACACCGTGACCATGTGGAACAGCGCGAAGCTTGCGAGCGGCGCGAATGCACCGAGCATGATGTTCTGGCCTTCGCGCGCGACGGTCTCGGAGATACGCGCGGGCTGCAATTCGCGGGTCTCGAACAACGAAGCATATTCTTCCGTCGTCACCATGCGCAGGCGCGCGAACAGCGCCACGACGTTGATGGCGAAGGCGACGAAGAACGGATAGCGCCAGCCCCAGTCGAAGAAGTCGTCGGCCGAGAGGTTACCGGCGAAATAGGCGAACAGCGCGCTCGCCACGATCAGGCCGAGCGGGGCGCCGAGCTGCGGCACCATCGCGTACCAGCCGCGCTTGGAGGGCGGCGCGTTCAGCGCCAGCAGCGAAGCCATGCCGTCCCAGGCGCCGCCCCAGGCCAGACCCTGCGCGATACGCGCCAGCGCCAGCAGCCAGATCGCGGCGCTGCCGATGTCGTGATAGCCGGGCAGGAACGCGAGCGCGACTGTGGCGGTGCCGAGCAGAAACAGCGCCGAGACCAGCTTGGCGGTTTTGCCGTACTCGCGATCGACCGTCATGAAAATGACGGTTCCGATCGGCCGGGCCACGAAGGCCAGCGCGAAGATCATGAAGGAATAGAGGGTGCCGGTCAGCTCGCTGGTGAACGGGAACACCAGGCGCGGAAACACGATCACCGAGGCGATCGCGTAGACGAAGAAGTCGAAGAATTCCGAGGTGCGGCCGATGATGACGCCGATGGCGATCTCGCCGGGACTGGCCTGGTCGTGGCCGTGCTCGCCCGAGTGGAGGTCTGCCATTGCGGGGGTCTGTGCCGTCGCCATTCGTGCGCCCTTAACGTCCTGAAAACCAAAGCCGACCGCCCGGCGGGGCGCCAGGCAATCTGCCCCTGTCTGACCCAACATTCCGCAGTGCAACATTGGACAAATTGTCCAATGTCCGGATTGCTGCGCCGCAGCTACCCCTTGGGCCCGCAAAGGAAACTCATTCTCATAAGGCTCGGCCCGTGTCCCGTCTCAAGATCCTGGCGCTGCTACCTCTGGCAGCTGCGCTCAGCGGCTGCAACTACGTCGTGCTGGCGCCTGCCGGCGATATCGCAGCGCAACAGCGCGACCTCGTCATCATCTCCACCGTCCTGATGCTCCTGATCGTCGTCCCCGTGATGGCGCTGACGGTGCTGTTTGCCTGGCGCTACCGCCAGTCCAACACCTCGGCCCGCTACGAGCCGGATTGGGACCACTCGACCAAGCTCGAGCTGGTGATCTGGTCGGCGCCGCTGCTGATCATCATCTGCCTGGGCGCGCTGACCTGGATGGGCACGCATCTGCTCGACCCCTATCGCAACATCGGCCGCATCCATGCGGAACGCGCCGTGGACCAGTCCAAGGCTCCGCTCGTCGTCGATGTCGTCGCGCTCGACTGGAAGTGGCTCTTTATCTACCCCGATTACGGCATCGCCACCGTCAACGAGCTCGCCGCGCCGGTCGACCGCCCGATCAACTTCCACATCACCGCCTCCTCGGTGATGAACTCGTTCTACATCCCCGCACTCGCCGGTCAGATCTACGCGATGCCGGGCATGGAGACGTCGCTCCACGCCGTGATCAACCACGCCGGTACCTACAAGGGTTTTTCGGCGAACTACAGCGGCGCCGGCTTCTCTGGCATGCACTTCAACTTCCAGGGCCTCGACGACAAGGGCTTTGACGCCTGGATCGCGCAGGCCAAATCGGCCGGCGGCTCGCTCGGCCGCGCCGAATATCTCCAGCTCGAAAAGCCGAGCGAGAACGAGCCGGTGCGCCGCTGGGGCACCGTCGATTCCGACCTCTACCGCCTGATCCTCAACATGTGCGTCGAGACCGGCAAGATGTGCCAGAGCGAGATGATGGCGATCGACGCCAAGGGCGGCAACGGCCATGAGGGCCTGAACAACACACTGCCGCTGGCCTACGACAAGTACGCCCGCCGCGGCAGCCCGCTCGGGCCGGAGCCGACCTTCGTCGCCGGCACCTGCACGCCCGATGCGCCGCAGGGCAGGACCACCGCCTCCATCACGGCACCCGCCGACACCGCGCCGCTGCTCGGTGCCGGCCTGAAGCGGCCGATCTTCACGCCGCTGAAGTCCTCGTCCTTCTTCCTCGGACAACGTCCGAAGTCAGACTCCTAAAGAGAGCTCGCATGTCTCCTGATCTTCTCAAGCTCATCTTCGGCCGTCTCGGCCTCGATTCGCTGCCGCTGCACGAGCCGATCCTGGTCGGCACCTTCGTGATGGTGGCGCTCGGCGGCGGCGCACTGTTCGCCGGCATCACCTATTTCCGCCTCTGGGGCTATCTGTGGCGCGAGTGGTTCACCACCGTGGACCACAAGCGCATCGGCATCATGTACATGATCCTCGGCATCGTGATGCTGCTGCGCGGCTTCGCAGACGCGCTGATGATGCGCGCACAACAAGCACTCGCGTTCGGCGGCTCCGAAGGCTTCCTCCCCGCCCATCACTATGACCAGGTCTTCACTGCCCATGGCGTGATCATGATCTTCTTCGTGGCGATGCCGCTGGTTACGGGCCTGATGAACTATGTCGTACCGCTCCAGATCGGAGCACGCGACGTTTCATTCCCGTTCCTGAACAATTTCAGCTTCTGGATGACGGTCGGCGGCGCGGTGCTGGTGATGGCTTCGCTGTTCATCGGCGAATTCGCCCGCACCGGCTGGCTGGCCTATCCGCCGCTGTCGAACATCGGCTACAGTCCTGACGTCGGCGTCGACTATTACATCTGGGCGCTGCAGGTCGCAGGCGTCGGCACGACCTTATCCGGCATCAACCTGATCTGCACCATCGTCAAGCTGCGCTGTCCCGGCATGACCATGATGAAGATGCCGGTGTTCACCTGGACCGCGCTCTGCACCAACATCCTGATCGTCGCCTCCTTCCCCGTCCTGACCGTCGTGCTCGCGCTGCTCTCGCTTGACCGCTACGTCGGCACCAACTTCTTCACGAACGATTTCGGCGGCAGCCCGATGATGTACGTGAACCTGATCTGGATCTGGGGTCATCCCGAGGTCTACATTCTGGTTCTCCCCGCCTTCGGCATCTTCTCGGAAGTGAACTCGACCTTCTCCGGCAAGCGGCTGTTCGGCTACACCTCGATGGTCTACGCCACGGTGGTCATCACCATCCTGTCGTACCTGGTCTGGCTGCACCACTTCTTCACGATGGGCTCGGGCGCCAGCGTCAACTCGTTCTTCGGCATCACCACGATGATCATCTCGATCCCGACGGGCGCGAAGATGTTCAACTGGTTGTTCACGATGTATCGCGGCCGCATCCGCTTCGAGCTGCCGATGCTGTGGACGATCGCCTTCATGCTGACCTTCGTGCTCGGCGGCATGACCGGCGTGCTGCTCGCAGTGCCGCCGGCCGACTTCGTCCTGCACAACAGCCTGTTCCTGATCGCGCACTTTCACAACGTGATCATCGGCGGCGTGGTGTTCGGCGCGTTCGCCGGCATCAACTACTGGTTCCCGAAGGCATTCGGCTTCAAGCTCGATGTGTTCTGGGGCAAGCTGTCGTTCTGGTTCTGGGTCACCGGCTTCTACATGGCCTTCATGCCGCTCTATGCGCTCGGCCTGATGGGCGTGACCCGCCGCCTGCGCGTGTTCGACGATCCGTCCTTGCAGATCTGGTTCGTCATCGCCGCGATCGGCGCCGGCCTGGTCTTCCTCGGCATCCTCTGCATGCTGATGCAGTTCGCAGTCAGCTTCCTCAAGCGCGAGCAGCTCAAGGACGTCACCGGCGATCCCTGGGATGCACGCACGCTGGAATGGGCGACCTCCTCGCCCCCGCCGGACTACAACTTCGCCTTCACCCCCGTCGTTCACGACAATGACGCGTGGTGGGACATGAAGAAGCGCGGCTATCAGCGTCCGCTCTTGGGGGTCAAGCCGATCCACATGCCCAGCAGCACCGGCACCGGCATCATCCTCGCCGGCCTCGCCACCGCGATGGGCTTCGGCCTGATCTGGTACATCTGGTGGCTTGCCGCCGTGAGCTTCATCGCGATGCTCGCCGTCGGCATCGGTCACACCTTCAACTATCACCGCGACTTCGACATCCCGGCCGACGACGTCATCCGGACCGAGGACGCGCGCACCAAACTGCTCGCCGGAGCCAAGTAAATGACTGTCGCTGTCAATCCTACCCAAACCGGCGAGCCGGTCTTCTATCTCGCCGACGAACACCCGCATCCGGAAGGCTACAGCACCCCGCTCGGCTTCTGGATCTACCTGATGAGCGACTGCCTCATCTTTGCGATGCTGTTCGCCACCTTCGGCGTGCTCGGCGGAAACTACGCCGCCGGCCCCGCCCCGAAGGACCTGTTCGAGCTGCCGCTGGTCGCGGTGAACACCTCGATGCTGCTGCTGTCGTCGATCACCTATGGCTTTGCCATGCTGACGATGCAGCAGAACAAGATCGCCCAGACCCAGATGTGGCTGGCGATCACTGGCCTGTTCGGCCTCGCCTTCATCGGCATCGAGCTCTCCGAGTTCGCCCACATGATCCATGAAGGGGCGACCCCGCAGCGCAGCGCCTTCCTGTCCTCCTTCTTTACGCTGGTAGGCACCCACGGCCTGCACGTCAGCTGCGGCCTGATCTGGCTGGTCACGTTGATGGTGCAGGTCTGGAAGTTCGGCCTGATCGAAGCCAACCGCCGCCGCCTGATGTGCCTGTCGATGTTCTGGCACTTCCTGGACGTGGTCTGGATCGGCGTCTTCACCTTCGTCTATCTCCTGGGAGTTCTGCGATGAACACCGATACCCACGCCGCCCACGCGGACGGCCATCACCACGGCGACGACCACGCCCACGGCACGTTCTCGACCTACATGCTCGGCTTCGTGCTCTCGGTCGTGCTGACCGCGATCCCGTTCTGGCTGGTGATGAGCGGCGCGCTGCCGAGCAAGCAGATCACCGCGCTCGTCATCATGGCCTTCGCTGTCGTGCAGATCGTCGTGCACATGATCTACTTCCTGCACATGAACACCAAGTCCGAGAACGGCTGGATCATGATGGCGCTGATCTTCACCATCGTCATGGTGGTGATCGCGCTGTCCGGTTCGCTGTGGGTGATGAACCACCTCAACAGCAACATGATGCCGATGCACCAGATGACGGGAATGAAGTGAGCGCGACTCCGGAGTGAGCAAGGCTTGAAAGTGAGCAAGGCTTGGACCGTGACAGGCAGGGACAAGGACGCGCGTCGCAACGCTGCGCGTCCGCGCCTGTGGCTCACGGTCCTCTCGCTCGTGGCCTTTGCACTTCTGATCGCACTCGGCGTCTGGCAGATCGAGCGCCGTGCCTGGAAGCTGGCGCTGATCGACCGCGTCGAGCAGCGCGTCCATGCCCCGGCCCAGCCGATCCCGTCGCCCGCGGCCTGGCCGACCGTCTCCACCGCAAACGACGAATACAGGCACGTCAGCCTCACCGGACGCTTCCTGCATGACCGCGAGACATTGGTTCAGGCGGTCACCGAGGAAGGCCCCGGCTATTGGGTGCTGACGCCGCTTCAGCGCGGCGACGGCACGCTGGTCCTGGTCAATCGCGGCTTCGTGCCGTCCGAGCGGCGCGACGCATCGACGCGCCAGAGCGGCAATCCGGACGGGCAGGTCGAGATCACGGGCCTGCTCCGCATGACGGAGCCGAAGGGCGGATTCTTGCGGAACAACGTGCCCCAGCACAACCGCTGGTACTCGCGGGATGTCGCCGCGATTGCGGCAGCGCGCGGCCTCGACCATGTCGCACCCTTTTTCGTCGATGCTGACGCCGGATCACAAACCACCAGCGGCCCGATCGGCGGATTGACCGTGATCAGCTTTCCCAATAACCACCTGATCTACGCGCTGACGTGGTTTGCCCTGGCTTTCATGCTGGCGGGTAAACTTTTCGTCACATTCGGCGGCGGGCTGTTCCGCCGCAAGCGCTTCGTCCACGAACCGGCCGGCGGCTCCGATGCCTCCGCCCGCAGGACGGGATCAGATGCTGGAACGATCGTCGAATCTACCTGACGACGGAATGACGCATGACGCCGTCACGCTGCAATCGCAGGCGGACGCGCGCAGCGAGCTGATCGGCGTTGCGCCGACCGACGACGAGACCAACCGCAAGAACATGGCGCTGCTGATCCAGCTGCGCTGGACCGCGGTGGTCGGGCAGATCGTGACCATCGGCGGCGTGCATTTTGGCCTGGGTATTCCCCTGCCATTGGAACGGATGGGCGCGGTGATCGGCGCGCTGCTGCTGCTCAACGTCTCCAGCCTCGTCTGGGTGCGCCATCGCGCCGCGATCACCAACAACGAGCTGCTGGTCGCCTTGATGCTCGATGTCGCCGCGCTGACCGCGCAGCTCTACCTCAGCGGCGGCGCCACCAATCCCTTCACCTCGCTGTTCCTGCTCCAGGTGACGCTGGGCGCGGTGCTGCTTAATGCCCGTTCGACTTGGTCGCTGGTCGCACTGACCTGCGCGAGTTTCATCTGGCTGACCATGGCCTACCGGCCGCTCGACCTGCCGCCGAACCCGATCAGCGAGGCCTACAGTCTCACCGTAACAGGCATGCTGCTGGGCTTCGTCCTCAACGCCGTGCTGCTGGTCGTGTTCGTCACCCGGATCAACAGGAATTTGCGCGAGCGCGATGCGCATCTGGCGGCATTGCGCCAGCATGCGGCCGAGCAGGACCACATCGTCCGCATGGGCCTGCTCGCCTCCGGCGCTGCGCATGAACTCGGCACGCCGCTCGCCTCGCTATCGGTGATCCTCAGCGACTGGCGCCGCATGCCCGATCTCGCCGCCGATCAGGAACTTGCCGAGGATCTCGCGGAGATGGAAACCTCTCTGCAACGCTGCAAGACCATCGTGACGGGCATCCTGGTGTCGGCGGGCGAAGCGCGCGGCGAAGGCTCCTCGCCGACGACGGTGACGGCCTTCGTCACCGCGCTGGTGAACGAGTGGCGCGACGCACGCTCGGCCCGCACGCTCTATTTCGTCAACACGTTCGGCGAGGACGTCGCGATCGTCTCTGACATCGCGCTGAAGCAAGTGATCTTCAACGTGCTCGACAATGCCTATGAGGTCTCGCGCGAATGGGTGGAGCTGCTGGCCGAGCGCGAGGGCGACAATCTCGTGCTGTCGATCAGCGATCGCGGCCCGGGCTTTGCGCCGGAGATGCTGGCGCAGCTCGGAAAACCCTATCACTCGAGCAAGGGCCGCGCCGGCGGCGGGCTCGGCCTGTTCCTGGTGGTGAACGTCGTGCGCAAGCTCGGTGGCAGCGTGACCGCCGAGAACCACAGGAAGCGTGGCGCCACCGTCCGCCTGACGCTGCCGCTCGCAACGCTCGCGATCGGAGGAACTTTTGACGCCTGACCGTTCGCTCATCGTCGTCGAGGACGATGCCGGCTTCGCGCGCACGCTGAAACGCTCGTTCGAGCGCCGCGGCTACGACGTCGTCCTCGCAGCTTCGATCGAAGAGGTGCGGAAGGTGCTGGAGGAGCGATCCTTTGGACACGCGGTGGTCGATCTCAAGCTCGGCGGCGCCTCGGGCCTCGCCTGCGTGGAACTGCTGCACACGCACGATCCGGAGATGCTGATCGTGGTGCTGACCGGCTTTGCCAGCATCTCCACCGCCGTCGAAGCGATCAAGCTCGGCGCCTGCCACTACCTGGCAAAGCCGTCGAACACCGACGATATCGAAGCCGCCTTCAACAAGGCCGAAGGCAACGCCGAAGTCGCACTCGATGCCCGGCCGACCTCGATCAAGACGCTGGAATGGGAGCGCATCCACCAGACGCTGATCGAGACCGATTTCAACATCTCGGAAGCGGCGAGACGATTGGGCATGCACCGGCGCACGCTGGCAAGAAAGCTCGAGAAGCGGCCGGTGAAGTGAGCAAACGTAGGGTGGGTTAGCCGTGCGGCTGCGCGAAGCGTAGTCGCTCGGCGTAACCCACCGCTTTAATTTCCGCGGTGACAGAAGCGGTGGGTTACGCTTCGCTAACCCACCCTACGAAGTACGAAACTCAAAACAAAAAAGCCGGCCAACCGGCCGGGCTTTTGATTGCTTGCGATCGACGCTGCGAGACGCTTACGCGGCCTCGTCGGCGACGGCGGTATCGTCGCCATCGGTATCGCCGTCGGCATCCGCCTCGCCCTCGCCGTCGGCGGCTTCCGCCTTGGCGTTGGTGCGGCGCGGGCTCTTGGCGAGCTGGGCCTCGATCTCCTTGACCGCTTCGGTCTCGGTCGAGTGCTGCACAACCGCGATCTCGCGGGAGAGACGATCGAGCGCCGCTTCATAGAGCTGACGTTCAGAGTACGACTGCTCGGGCTGCGACTCGGAACGGTAGAGGTCGCGCACGACTTCCGCGATCGCGACGATGTCGCCCGAATTGATCTTTGCTTCGTATTCCTGGGCGCGGCGCGACCACATGGTGCGCTTGACGCGGGCACGGCCCTTCAGCGTCTCCAGCGCCTTCTTCACCAGCGCGGGTTCGGACAGCTTGCGCATGCCGACGTTCGCAACCTTGGCGGTCGGCACGCGCAGCGTCATCTTGTCCTTGATGAAATTGATGACGAACAGCTCGAGCTTCGCACCGGCGATCTCCTGCTCCTTGATGGCCAGGATCTGGCCAACGCCGTGAGCGGGATAGACGACGAATTCGTTGGCCTTGAAGCCCTGGCGCTGGGTCACGACCTTCTTTTCCTCGACCTTCGGCGCGGGTGCAGCAGCCTTCACGGCCGGCTTCGCAGCAGCAACGGGGGCTTTGGCAGGGGCGGCAGCAACAGGAGCCTTCGGAGCAACGGGCTTGGCAGCGGAAGCCTTGGCAGCAGCAGGCTTGGCAACGGTCGCTTTCGCGGCCGGTTTGGCAGTCTTGTGAGGCATTACGCTTCTTTTGTTCTTCGAGGACTTTGCAGCCGGTGCCTTAGTCGCGGTCCGACCCTTGGATGCGCTACGGCTGGCCGCGGCGACTTTTTTGGCCTCCTTATGGGAAGCCCTCGCTGAAGTACTCTTTTTACGCGTTTTCTGTGACACAGCCTGCGCGCGGAAACTGCCACGCCCCTGTTCGACATTTGGTTTCACGGGAACCCAACGGGGCCAACTGGGCTGACGGGGTTCAGCTTAATGTGCTCAATATAGCACATTTCCCGCAAAAATCAATGATTTAGGGGTCTTGAGGGCTGGTTTTCGGCGCTGACGAAGGTATTAGGGTTAAGTTTGGGCGAGAATTAGTCTCCCGAGCCCGGGTTCGGAGAAAAATATTTCTCGAACTTTCCTTCCTGGCCGTCGAATTCCTTCGCGTCGGGGGGTGATTCTTTCTTCTGGGTGATGTTCGGCCAGCTTTTGGCGTAGTCGGCATTGACCTGGAGCCACTTTTCGAGGCCCGGTTCCGTGTCCGGCTTGATCGCGTCGGCGGGGCATTCCGGCTCGCACACGCCGCAGTCGATGCACTCGTCAGGATGGATGACGAGCATGTTCTCGCCCTCGTAGAAACAGTCGACCGGGCAGACCTCGACGCAGTCGGTATACTTGCACTTGATGCAGGCTTCAGTGACGACGTAAGTCATCCAACGCTCCGAAAAGCTCTTTTAAAAGTCGCGGCTTGCGTAGCGCGGATGGCCCGGCGCCGCAAGGTCGGGAACGGCCGATCATGACGGCTTTGCGCTTTGATCGGCCAAGAAATGAACTCAAAGCGCAATTAATTGCGCTTCGCTTCGCTCAGCTCCTCGTAGAGCACGCGGGCCGAGGCGGCATCGCCGCGGCGCTCGTTGAAAGCGGTTACTTTCAGCACCCGCACGGTGCGATCGAGCGCGATGGTGATCACGTCGCCGATCTTGATCGCATGGCCCGGCGACTTCTCGCGTGTGCCGTTGATGCGAACGTGGCCGGACTCAACGAGCTCGGCCGCGGAGGTGCGCGCCTTCACCACCCGCGCGTGCCACAGCCATTTGTCGAGACGCTGCCGCTCGGTCGTGGGATCACTCCTTGCGACCGGACAGCTGCTCTTTCAGCGCAGCAAGCTTTGCGAAGGGCGAGTTCGGATCGGCCGGACGATCGCGCTCGCGCGGGTTCGCGCTCGAGGCGTAGGGGCGCAGCGACGGCCCGCCCTGGCGGTCGCGGCCCTTGTCGCGGTCACGACCGCGATTGTCGCGGCCCTTGTCGCGATCTCCGCCGAACTTGCCCTTGTTGCGATCGCGATCCTTGTTGTCGCGATCCTTGCCTTCGAAGCGGCGGTTCTTGTCGTCGCGCCCCTCTTGGCGCGGCGCACCTTCACCGCCACCCTCGCGCGGCTTGCGGAAATCCTTAGCCCCATCGCGGCGATGACCGCCGTGACGATGACGCTCGCCGCGCTTCTCGCCGTCAGCAGCCTGCGCTGCTTCGCCTTCCGCTGGTGCAGCACCCGCCTCTGCGCCCGCCTGCGGACGCGGCTGATGGTGACGCTGATGGCGATGGCGCTCGTGGCGCGGCTTGCGATCGTCGTGACGGCCGCCGGGACGCCAGACCTCGACGAGCTCGGGCTCGGCAGGCGCAGCGGCAGCCTCGACTGGTGCGGCCGCATCAGCGGATGCAGCGGCTTCCGTTGCAGCGGCCTCGGCGGGAGCGGCTTCCACCGCCTCGCTGGGCGCAGCAGCCTCTTCCGCCGGCGGCGCGATGCCGGGGGCATCCTCGGGCGTGACGGGGGCATCCGGCGATGCTTCGAGCGCCGGCTCTTCATGCGCGGGCTCTTCGTGCTGCTCCATGCCGGGCGCGTCTTCGACGGTGACGGGCTCGGCGGCGGCTTCGATCGCGGTGTCCGCGCTCGCGGCGGCATCATCGGTCGCTGCCGGTTCAGTCGGAGCCTCTGCGCTTGCTACGGCAGCCGGCGCCTCCGCGACAGCAGCCACCGGCTTCGGCGGCAGCGGCGCACGCTTCTCCATGCGATAGCCGAGCGCGCGCAGCACCGAGGCGAAATCCTCGCCGGCGGAGCCGGTGAGCGAGGTCATCGCCTGCGTCACCACGAAGCTGCGGCCGTCGAACGCGCCGGCGGGCCTTTCGCCGGGCGAGTTCTCGCGCCAGGCCAGCGCCGGGCGGATCAGATCGGCAAGGCGCTCCAGGATGTCGACGCGCACGGCGCGCTCGCCGGCCTGCTTGTAGCCGAGCACGCGATAGGCATCACGCGGCAGCTGCTTGTCGACCGGGAACGAGGTGCGGCCCGAAGATGCCAGATGCTGCGCGCCCGACAGCGAGGACAGATCGACATTGTCCTGCTTCAGCGCCCACAGCAGCGCGGCCAGCGCGCGTCCGGCGGGCTTCAGCAGGCCGGGGAAATAGATGTGATAGGCGCCGAAACGGACGCCGTATTTGCGCAACACGGCGCGCGAGGGCTGGTCGAGATCCTTCAGCTCGTTGGCGATCTTCGGACGCTCGAGTACGCCGAGCGCCTCGACCAGCTGATAGGCGATGCCGCGGGCAATGCCGGTGACGTCCTCGGCCTTCGACAGCTCGAACATCGGCCCGAGCAGCTTTTCGATATGCGTCTTGAGCCAGAGCTCGAGCCGGGCCTGCACCTTCTCACGCGGCGCACCGGTGAGGCGCTCGTCGGAGATGATGCGGATGCGCGGATGCAGCGCCTCCTCCGCGGCAGACAGGCGCGCCACGGCATCGCCGGTCCAGCGGATGGTGCCTTCCGAGGTCAGCACGAACTGATCGTCCGGCGCATTGCCCAGTTTTTCGGCGCGCGCGTTGATCTCGCCGGCGAGCACCGCTTGCGCTGCAGCCTGCAAGGCTTTCGCATCGGAGCCTGCTTCCGCCGCATCCGGTGCAAAGGTGAAGCCATCGAGGCGGCCGATGACATGGCCTTCGACGATGACTTCGCCGGTCTTGCCGATTTCAGTATTCAAGCTCGTGTTCTCCCGCAGGCGGCGCATCAATACACTGGTCCGGCGATCAACGAAACGCTCAGTCAAGCGTTCATGGAGCGCATCCGATAATTTATTTTCGACCTCGCGGGCGATCCCCTGCCAGCGTTCGGGGTCTTTCAGCCAGTCCGGGCGGTTGGCGACGAAGGTCCAGGTGCGGATCTGGGCGATCCGGGCCGACAGCGTGTCGATGTCGCCGTCGATGCGGTCGGCCTGGTCGACCTGGGCCGCGAACCAGGAATCGGGGATGCAGCCCTTCTGCATCAGGAAGCCGTAGAGCGTGGTGACGAGCTCGGCATGGGCGGCCGGCGACAGTTTTCGGTAATCGGGGACCTGGCAGGCCTCCCACAGCCGTTCCACCGCCGCCTTGCCATGCGCGATATCGCGTACCTCGACGTCGCGGGCGGCATGGTCGAGCACGCGCATGTCCTCGGCGATCGGCGCGCGCGTCAGCGCCTCATGGCCGGGCGACTGGTTCAGGGACACCTGGAGCGCGCCGAGGGAGGCGAAATCCAGCTTCGCATTGCGCCATTGCAGCATCTTCACGTTGTCGAAGGTGTGGTTCTGCAGCGCGTTGACGAGCTCGGGCTCGAATGGCCCGCAGCGGCCCGTCGTCCCGAAAGTACCGTTGCGCGTGGCGCGGCCGGCGCGGCCGGCGATTTGCGCGAATTCGGCCGGCGTCAGGCGGCGGAACTGGTAGCCGTCGAACTTGCGGTCGGAGGCGAAGGCGACGTGGTCGACGTCGAGATTGAGGCCCATGCCGACGGCGTCGGTGGCGACGAGATAGTCGACGTCGCCGTTCTGGAACATCTCCACCTGCGCATTGCGCGTGCGGGGCGATAGCGATCCCAGCACCACGGCCGCGCCGCCATGCTGGCGGCGGATCAGCTCGGCGATGGCGTAGACCTCGTCTGCCGAGAAGGCGACGATGGCGGTGCGGCGCGGCTGGCGCGTGATCTTGCGGTCGCCGGCGAATTCCAGCTGCGACAGGCGCGGCCGCGTGATCATGGACACGCCGGGCAGCAGCCGCTCGATGATCGGGCGCATCGTGGCCGCGCCCAACAGCAGCGTCTCGTCGCGGCCGCGGCGGTTGAGGATGCGGTCGGTGAAGACGTGGCCGCGTTCGAGATCGGAGGCGATCTGGACCTCGTCGACGGCGAGGAAGGAGACGTCGAGGTCGCGCGGCATCGCCTCGACGGTCGAGACCCAATAGCGCGGGTTCTTCGGCTTGATCTTCTCCTCGCCCGTGATCAGCGCGACGGCCTCGCTGCCGACCCGTGCGGCGATCTTGTTATAGACCTCGCGCGCGAGCAGCCGCAGCGGCAGCCCGATCACGCCAGAGGGATGCGCGAGCATCCGCTTGATGGCGAGATGGGTCTTGCCGGTGTTGGTCGGCCCGAGCACCGCAGTGACGCCCGCGCCAGGTGCGCGCTCGGAGGCGAAGGGGGAGGAGGAGAAGGCCATGTCTGGGGATTAGGTAGTGGCGATTTGGGCGAATGTCAGTGCTGTTTTGGGGTGTGTTGAGGGCTGGGAGGTGTCGGCCATGTCTCCGAACGCTACGCTGCAGCCAAGCATTCCACTGTCATGCCCCGGCCTGCCGCCTTCGCCAAGGCTTCGGCGGGCCGAGCACCCCCCTGAGCCTCGGCGTAGCCTTGGCGGAGCCGGGACCGGGGCATCCAGTACGCCGCGGCTTGTCCGCTCAACCACAACGGCCTCGGCGTACTGGATCGCCCAGTCAAGCCGGGCGATGACACCGAGCGTGTGGGAGCGCGCTCCCCAAACCTCGCGCAACTGTCTCACTTTGCAACGCTTTTCCCATTGGCTTTAAGCTTCGGAACGACTCTAGAACGAATCGCGGCCGAATCGCTGACTCCCGCTGAAGTCCTGTTCCGTTCACGCCACATGTCGCGGGACTCTTATTCGTTGTGCACTAGATGGAGTTTTGCCCTGCCGCACAAGCGGCGTTTCGATGACTGGTTCCTTAAAATTGGGGACGGCGCGGAGTCGAATCAAAATCGGGGAGGAGTCAAATGGATTCCAGGGTGGCTGGCCCCCAAACTCATTTTCGCGAAAACAACCCCATGCACAGTAGAAATGCCATTGAAAGGATTACATTTCTTTCCAGCCAAATTGCCTCCCCGTCATTCCGCGCGCGACGCGGTCTTTCCGTCATCCTGAGGTGTGAGTGGCGCGTTGCGCAGCATCGCGCCGGGAGCCTCGAAGGATGGACGGCCCGGATGCGGCGGCACGCACGGATATTCCCTGCGGGAACAGCCGGGCTGTCGCCCTTCGAGGGCCGCTGAAGAAGCGGCCACCTCAGGGTGACGGTCTCTAAGGGGGAATGCGCAGCTAAAGCCCTACTGCGTCTTGGCGACCTTTGGCGGCTGGGCTGACGTGATGAAGCTGGTCGCTTCCAGCATGGCCGGGCCGAGCGGCGTCGGCACTTTCAGCCAGAACGGGACCAGGATGCGCGTGCCCGCGATGGGGGCGAAGGCGATCTCGATGTTGCGCTGGGCGGCGAGATATTTGATCACAGGGCGGTCGGGGATGTAGCCCGCCACGGGCACGAAATAGAGCGCGCAGACCACGACCGGGCCCCTGTAGCCCTTCTCCGCCTTCACGCTCTCCATGCGCTTGAAATCGAGTTTCAGCTCGTAGCGCATGCGGCCGTCGAACACCGGCGCGGCGTTGTGGCAGGCGTCGGGCGTCACGGGGTCGCCGGTGCCGGGCACGCGCAGCAGCGAGGCCGTCATCGGATCCCAGACGCCGCGGCGATGCGCATCGGTGACGACGATGCGGTCGGCATCGACCGGCGGCTCCGGCACGATGCCGAACTCCTTCACATTGCCCTTGTCGAGCGTGATGCGGATCTCTTCGGTCTTCTTCGAGGTGGTGGTGGAGGCCTGGTAGCCGGTCGCGACCAGCGCGCCGTTGACCACCCTACCTTGCGAGGCGCCGGTGCCGGACCCGCCCGCGAACGATTTCAGCAGCCCCGTGGTGCCGCCGGAGGCCGCGGCCGCGAACACGTCGTCCCCGATGTCGATGTTCCAGGCGCCCTTGCCGACGGGAATGCCGGCCAGCGTCGCCTCATACTGCGCCTCGAGCTTGCCCTGCGCCGCCACGGGCTCCGCGCCCCACGCCACGACGAGCCCGCAAAAAGCTGCGAAGGCCAGCCGGCCGGCAGAGCGCGGGCTGGCTGAGCCGTGACTGACCAAGCCTTGGAGCCAAAGTCGGGGGGATGTGAGCACGAACAATCCAATCGGGGCGCGAACGGTTGTTACTTAAGCCAAAAACCGCGGCAAACAATGTGTCCGGGCGTCAAGGCATGCGGAACTCCATTTGATACTTCGGGGGTGAATACGCCCTTTATGTGATGGTAAGGCACTTCAATCATTGCCGTTTTGGTGATCGGGGGTGTGTCAGGGACGCGCACCTCGCCCGGCCCATTCTGCTGTCATGCCCCGGCTTGACCGGGGCATCCAGTACGCCGTAGCCCCTCGGCTCCAGCCGCTCCGCCGCGGAGTACTGGATCGCCCGGTCAGGCCGGGCGATGACACCTGTTGTGGGGGATGCCGCGGAGCACGAATCCCAGCCCAAAACCTTGACGTCCCGTCCCTTCCCCCCTATACGTCCGCCCGCTCCCTGCAAGGACACAGAATTAGCCCCCGTGGCGCCCAGAATGGCGGCCGCAAATCGTTTGGGGGACAGAAGAGGATTTCTACCATGTCTCGCCGCTGCGAACTGACGGCCAAGGGCCCCCTCGTCGGCCACAAGGTCAGCCACTCCAACATCAAGACCAAGCGCCGCTTCCTGCCGAACCTCGTCAACGTGACGTTCATCAGCGAAGCGCTCGGCCGCAACGTGCGCCTGCGCGTCTCCACCAACGCGGTCAAGAGCGTCGACCACAATGGCGGCCTCGACCCTTTCCTGCTCAAGGCCAAGGCCGACGTCCTGTCGCCGCGCGCCCTCGAGCTGAAGCGCGCCATCCAGAAGAAGGTCGGCCCGACGGCCGCGCCGGCGAAGAAGGCCAGCTAATCCAATTTTGAAATCGGGCGGGGGCTAAGTTGCGTCGCGTGGCGTAGTCTTAGCCAGTAGAGTTTTGCGTTACGGCCGGATCGAAAGATCCGGCCGTTTTTGTTTTGTCGACAATTCGAGCGCTCTCCGTCCTCTCTGTGGACACGGGGCACATATCTTTCCAAAAGCGAAATACCGTACTCTAGTGTCGCGTTAAAGTTGTCCCCGAGTCGACAGGGATTCTAAAACACTAGGCAGATATGGCGGTTCGTCCCCGAACATTGAGCGATCATGAAATCGCACTTGCAAAAGCGATGCTCCGAAGGAGCTTCAAAAATGATGCGATCCATTTCTATTTCAATCTTCCAGATCGTCTCATAAGCCCTGGCCGCATCACTCAAATCAAGCAGAAGAAGTATGGCGCTAATGTCGAGGAAGCGTCTCAGGACGAACTCGACCAATTCCTACAGGCCTGGAAAAGTTCTCGATCAGGGTCTGATCACGCCGCCACTCCGCCGCTCGACCGCTCACATCTTATGCGCATGTTTCACGAGACGACCGCCGGCTGGGCATTGATCCCCGGCGAAACGGATTTCACGGAATGCAAGCGTAGCTTTCGAGTATCGCCCGAGACACGCTTCGCGGATGTCATTCGATCTGTCGCCGGACTAGCGAACAACCGAGGAGGCTATCTATTCTTTGGCATTACGGACAAGACTCTGCTCGTCGAAGGCCTACCCGACGATACCTTTGCTAGAACTGACCCCGCAGAAATAAATCGCTCACTGGCAGGCTCGCTGGATCCAGTACCTCGAACGACCACAGCGACACTTCTCCTTTCAGGCAAAACCATCGGCATCATGCATGTGGAAAAGCACGATGGAGCTCCCGTCATCGCTCTGAAGAACATCGGCACGGAAGTCCGAGAAGGCACCGTGTACTATCGATACGTCGGAGAAACGCGCGCAATCAAACCCGGCGAGCTACGCAAAATCATCAATGATCGAGAACAGAGAGCCGTGGCAGCATTCAGCCATCAAATGGCGCGCGTCGCCACCGGCGCCGATGCCACGCTGAATCTGGATACTGGAGAGGTGAACGGAAAAAGCGGGAACTTCGTAATCGATAAATCCCTCCTGTCAGATATTCAGTTTATCCGCGAAGGCGACTTCTCAGTGTCTGTTCCAAAACATGTTGAGTCGAATGAATCGGTTGTGATTCAAGGTGAGCGGCCTGATTCGATGGGGACGCGCCGCCAATGTGGACTACCGAGAACCGTGCACGCTACGACCGCAGCCGCCTGCGCTATCCGAGCGACTTGACCGACGAGGAGTGGGCGCTGATCGCGCCTCGCATCCCGCCGGCCAAGCGCGGCGGCAACAAGCGTACGGTGGACCTGCGCGAGATTGCCAACGGGCTGATGTACATCCTGAGCACAGGTTGCCAGTGGCGCGCGATCCCCAAGGACCTGCCGCCGCGCTCGACGCTGTATGGCTACTTCGATCTGTGGAGCTGGAACGGCACGCTCGATAAAATTCATCACGCCCTCTATGTCGAATGTCGCGAAAGGGCCGAGCGCGAGGCTTCTCCCACCGCCGCCATCATCGATAGCCAGAGCGTGAAAAGCGCTGAAAAAGGGGGCCTCATGATCTCCATGGCTACGACGCGGGCAAGAAGATCAAGGGCAAGAAGCGGCACATTCTCGTCGACACGCAAGGCCTCTTGATGCACGCCATCGTGCATGCGGCGGACATCCAGGATCGCGACGGCGGCGTGCTCCTGATGGCAACGTTGTTCGGCCTCTATCCCTTTCTTCTGAAGCTCTACGCCGACGGCGGATATCAAGGGCCACATTTCCAGAAGGGGCTGCGTAGCGCTCTGAAGCGCGTGAACCTCGAAATCGTCAAACGCTCCGATCAGGCTCACCGTTTCGTCGTCTTGCCCAAACGCTGGATCGTCGAGCGTACCTTTGCCTGGCTCGGGCGATGCCGAAGACTGTCCAAAGATTGGGAATGCTTCAATCACAGGGCGCTCGCCTTTCTCAAGCTGGCCTCCATCCGACTCATGCTGCGAAAGCTATGCAATCCAAGGTAATCTTTCCGGGCAGACTCTCAGAAAATTTCTGATGACCGCGTCGGCCGTGACGTTGTCTCTAATTACAT
Source organism: Bradyrhizobium barranii subsp. apii (assembly GCF_011516635.5). Lineage (GTDB taxonomy): Bacteria > Pseudomonadota > Alphaproteobacteria > Rhizobiales > Xanthobacteraceae > Bradyrhizobium > Bradyrhizobium barranii. Next base: position 141,735 of record NZ_CP096255.1, read on the forward strand.
TTGCTCGCTTTCGCTCTGTTGCGTCGAGCGGCTCGACGTCTCCGATTACTCGCAGGGCTGGCGCACCCTTAACTTCTGAGAGTCTGTCCGGAAAGATTACCTTGGATTGCATAGCTTTCGCAGCATGAGTCGGATGGAGGCCAGCTTGAGAAAGGCGAGCGCCCTGTGATTGAAGCATTCCCAATCTTTGGACAGTCTTCGGCATCGCCCGAGCCAGGCAAAGGTACGCTCGACGATCCAGCGTTTGGGCAAGACGACGAAACGGTGAGCCTGATCGGAGCGTTTGACGATTTCGAGGTTCACGCGCTTCAGAGCGCTACGCAGCCCCTTCTGGAAATGTGGCCCTTGATATCCGCCGTCGGCGTAGAGCTTCAGAAGAAAGGGATAGAGGCCGAACAACGTTGCCATCAGGAGCACGCCGCCGTCGCGATCCTGGATGTCCGCCGCATGCACGATGGCGTGCATCAAGAGGCCTTGCGTGTCGACGAGAATGTGCCGCTTCTTGCCCTTGATCTTCTTGCCCGCGTCGTAGCCATGGAGATCATGAGGCCCCCTTTTTCAGCGCTTTTCACGCTCTGGCTATCGATGATGGCGGCGGTGGGAGAAGCCTCGCGCTCGGCCCTTTCGCGACATTCGACATAGAGGGCGTGATGAATTTTATCGAGCGTGCCGTTCCAGCTGGGGATGTCCCGATCGCTGTTGAACTACGTCGGGTCGACGTTGCCGGAATGAATATTACGCAGCCCTCGTGACGTGGGCAACGGACTTGATTGTCATGCGATCGTGGTGAGCTTGAAGGGCCGCACGCAGAACCGACAATTGCTTATGCGCCTTCAATCGTCGGAAGCCCTTGTTGGCCTCGATCATACCGGCCGCGACCCATCGCAAGGCCATACCGGCATCCCGCCAGCGTTTAACGTTGCGCGTGACGCGGCGAATGGTGCCCATCATGTTCTCGGCGATATTGGTACAGGCGAGCGATCGGCGAAGCTCCTTCGGCAACTTCAACCGGACGACAGTCAGGATTTCGTCGAGGCCTTCGAGGATACTGGCCGCAACGCCGGGCCATTGCTGGTCGAGTCGACGCGCGAGATTGCGGATCAATTTTTCAGCCTTGTCGGCGTCATCGAGCTCCCAGGCCTGGCGCAGCACCCGGCGGGTGGCCGCATGATGCTCTTTCGGCAGGCGTTCCATGATGTTGCGCGCCTTGTGGATCTGGCAGCGCTGGATCGCAGCGGCCGAACCGAAGGTGCGGCGGATCGCCTTCGACAACGCCTTCGCGCCGTCGGCGATGAACAGTCTTGGCACCGTCGGGTCGAGCCCGCGCGAGACCAGGTTGTCCAGCAGGGCCTGAACCGTTGCTGCATTCTCGGTCGCCCCTTCCACCAGCGCCAGCGGATGCTTGTTGCCTTCGCCGTCAACCCCGATCGCGGCCACCAGCACGAGATCGTCGTCGAGATGCAGCCCGTCGATTTGGACCACCAGAAGGTCGAGCGCGGACAGATCGGCAGCCATGAAGTCGGCCAGCCGCGCCGCCGACAGAGCCACGAACCTCCGCGAGGCCGCCGACTTCGAAATCCCCGATCCGGGCGGTGCCGGCACGTCACCCTCGGGCAGCCGGACGGCGCGGCCGAACCGGCGCGTCGACACATTGATCAGCATCAGGTTCATCGCCCAGCGACCGAGCCAGTCCTCCTGCGCCGCCGTTTCCCAGCTCGGGATCGTGACCTCGCGGCCGTCCATGCCCCGGACCCGCGGGCGATCGACCTCGATCTTGCCGCCGTGGAAACCGATCCGCCCCCGCGTTCGGCCCCAACGGTGCGCCCGCCGCGCCGCATCACGACCGTGGCGCGGCCCGCAGGCCGCTGTCACATCCGCCTCCATCATCGTGCCGAGCGCCTCGATTCCTGCCGCAAGGCAGAACCGATCGAAGCTCGCTCGCACTTCCGCAAATGATTTCTCCACAGCCCCGGTCGCCGGCCAACCAGCCGGTGTGATATCTCTCGTCATGGCGTTGCTCTCCTTTGTGGAATCAGCACCCCGAGCCTACCGGCTCAAGGTGGGCAACGCCGACCTCTTCAGAAATTCAACAGAACCCGGGACATCCCCTTCCAGCTCCACAGATCGAAGTAGCCATACAGCGTCGAGCGCGGCGGCAGGTCCTTGGGGATCGCGCGCCACTGGCAACCTGTGCTCAGGATGTACATCAGCCCGTTGGCAATCTCGCGCAGGTCCACCGTACGCTTGTTGCCGCCGCGCTTGGCCGGCGGGATGCGAGGCGCGATCAGCGCCCACTCCTCGTCGGTCAAGTCGCTCGGATAGCGCAGGCGGCTGCGGTCGTAGCGTGCACGGTTCTCGGTAGTCCACATTGGCGGCGCGTCCCCATCGAATCAGGCCGCTCACCTTGAATCACAACCGATTCATTCGACTCAACATGTTTTGGAATAGACACTAAGTCCTCTTCGGAGTTATTCGATGGACGCGCTACAAATTGAAATCGTACGTTTCCTTGTCGCTAAGGCCGTCAAAAAATCGCGCGCGACTTATCAGCAGCTTGGCTCAGCGATCGGCTGGTCACACCCAACTGGCCGCGGCCTTGGAAAAAATCTCGAGGTCATTCTCCGATACTTGCAAGACGAAGGACTTCCGCCGCTCACAACCATCTTGGTGAAGAAAGGCGAGAGGTATCCCGCGCCAGACGCGATGGCTTACATAAACAGGGTATTGGGACAGGTAGATATCCAAGTTGCTCAAACATCAGTCTTCAATTTCAATTGGTCTTCCATTACCCAATTTGCCGAAGCGAACGATCGCATACCCGGCGATCGCGACATTTGGCTCACGTCTTTCTGGGGATTCGAACCTTCCGCCTGGGGTTGCATTGGCTTTTCCGACGAGCCAAAACGTACCGCGTTCTTAAGAAGAGCTAAGCCCGGAACGCTAGTAGCAATCTATGTGACGAAAAGCAGAGGCCCGCAGCAAATGCGCGGCAAGGTGGTCGGCCTGCTTGAGACTTCCCACAAAATTGGGAACATCAAAGAGTTCATCTCCGGTGATCGTTGGGCGGAGAAAGAGCGTGAACAGACGTCTAGAGGTAAATGGTCTTATGCCGTTGAGGTCACGCGCGCTTGGAAAGTAATTCCAGAGCAGTGGAAGTCGGTTGAAGAATTACTGCCTACCGCATATTCGAGTGCGCATCCCGAATTCATCGGAGGATACGGCGTCCCTATCAACAAGGGAGAGGCCAAGAAGCTGCTAAGCTTGGAAGTCGTTGAGGTCCCCGTCTACCGTCAACACAGGCAAGTGGCGGATACCATTCAACCTCTTGCAATTGCGCTTGGCCCAAGTCCCGCGGTGCGTCCGTCCCAAACCCCTTATGTGGTTAGTGAGCAAGATGGTCCAAAGCATCTGTATATTTTGGAGCTAAAGGGTGACATCGCGGCCTACCTTGGTAGGCCTCTGCAAGAAATTGAAGGTAGATCAATTATAAAGGTAGGATTCTCAAAGTGTCTGTTCCAAAACATGTTGAGTCGAATGAATCGGTTGTGATTCAAGGTGAGCGGCCTGATTCGATGGGGACGCGCCGCCAATGTGGACTACCGAGAACCGTGCACGCTACGACCGCAGCCGCCTGCGCTATCCGAGCGACTTGACCGACGAGGAGTGGGCGCTGATCGCGCCTCGCATCCCGCCGGCCAAGCGCGGCGGCAACAAGCGTACGGTGGACCTGCGCGAGATTGCCAACGGGCTGATGTACATCCTGAGCACAGGTTGCCAGTGGCGCGCGATCCCCAAGGACCTGCCGCCGCGCTCGACGCTGTATGGCTACTTCGATCTGTGGAGCTGGAACGGCACGCTCGATAAAATTCATCACGCCCTCTATGTCGAATGTCGCGAAAGGGCCGAGCGCGAGGCTTCTCCCACCGCCGCCATCATCGATAGCCAGAGCGTGAAAAGCGCTGAAAAAGGGGGCCTCATGATCTCCATGGCTACGACGCGGGCAAGAAGATCAAGGGCAAGAAGCGGCACATTCTCGTCGACACGCAAGGCCTCTTGATGCACGCCATCGTGCATGCGGCGGACATCCAGGATCGCGACGGCGGCGTGCTCCTGGGGGATGTCCCGATCGCTGTTGAACTACGTCGGGTCGACGTTGCCGGAATGAATATTACGCAGCCCTCGTGACGTGGGCAACGGACTTGATTGTCATGCGATCGTGGTGAGCTTGAAGGGCCGCACGCAGAACCGACAATTGCTTATGCGCCTTCAATCGTCGGAAGCCCTTGTTGGCCTCGATCATACCGGCCGCGACCCATCGCAAGGCCATACCGGCATCCCGCCAGCGTTTAACGTTGCGCGTGACGCGGCGAATGGTGCCCATCATGTTCTCGGCGATATTGGTACAGGCGAGCGATCGGCGAAGCTCCTTCGGCAACTTCAACCGGACGACAGTCAGGATTTCGTCGAGGCCTTCGAGGATACTGGCCGCAACGCCGGGCCATTGCTGGTCGAGTCGACGCGCGAGATTGCGGATCAATTTTTCAGCCTTGTCGGCGTCATCGAGCTCCCAGGCCTGGCGCAGCACCCGGCGGGTGGCCGCATGATGCTCTTTCGGCAGGCGTTCCATGATGTTGCGCGCCTTGTGGATCTGGCAGCGCTGGATCGCAGCGGCCGAACCGAAGGTGCGGCGGATCGCCTTCGACAACGCCTTCGCGCCGTCGGCGATGAACAGTCTTGGCACCGTCGGGTCGAGCCCGCGCGAGACCAGGTTGTCCAGCAGGGCCTGAACCGTTGCTGCATTCTCGGTCGCCCCTTCCACCAGCGCCAGCGGATGCTTGTTGCCTTCGCCGTCAACCCCGATCGCGGCCACCAGCACGAGATCGTCGTCGAGATGCAGCCCGTCGATTTGGACCACCAGAAGGTCGAGCGCGGACAGATCGGCAGCCATGAAGTCGGCCAGCCGCGCCGCCGACAGAGCCACGAACCTCCGCGAGGCCGCCGACTTCGAAATCCCCGATCCGGGCGGTGCCGGCACGTCACCCTCGGGCAGCCGGACGGCGCGGCCGAACCGGCGCGTCGACACATTGATCAGCATCAGGTTCATCGCCCAGCGACCGAGCCAGTCCTCCTGCGCCGCCGTTTCCCAGCTCGGGATCGTGACCTCGCGGCCGTCCATGCCCCGGACCCGCGGGCGATCGACCTCGATCTTGCCGCCGTGGAAACCGATCCGCCCCCGCGTTCGGCCCCAACGGTGCGCCCGCCGCGCCGCATCACGACCGTGGCGCGGCCCGCAGGCCGCTGTCACATCCGCCTCCATCATCGTGCCGAGCGCCTCGATTCCTGCCGCAAGGCAGAACCGATCGAAGCTCGCTCGCACTTCCGCAAATGATTTCTCCACAGCCCCGGTCGCCGGCCAACCAGCCGGTGTGATATCTCTCGTCATGGCGTTGCTCTCCTTTGTGGAATCAGCACCCCGAGCCTACCGGCTCAAGGTGGGCAACGCCGACCTCTTCAGAAATTCAACAGAACCCGGGACATCCCCTGCTCCTGATGGCAACGTTGTTCGGCCTCTATCCCTTTCTTCTGAAGCTCTACGCCGACGGCGGATATCAAGGGCCACATTTCCAGAAGGGGCTGCGTAGCGCTCTGAAGCGCGTGAACCTCGAAATCGTCAAACGCTCCGATCAGGCTCACCGTTTCGTCGTCTTGCCCAAACGCTGGATCGTCGAGCGTACCTTTGCCTGGCTCGGGCGATGCCGAAGACTGTCCAAAGATTGGGAATGCTTCAATCACAGGGCGCTCGCCTTTCTCAAGCTGGCCTCCATCCGACTCATGCTGCGAAAGCTATGCAATCCAAGGTAATCTTTCCGGACAGACTCTTGGGCGCAATGAATATGAAAGTCGAACTACCTGCCATTGCGGCATCAGGTCTTGCACTCGCGGGCATGGCCGCTGCCGTCAATCCAGTCCTGGCCGGCATCGCCGGCGTCACGCTGCTGGTGGCAAAAGTGCTTCGTGATCGGCGCAAGGGGCGGCAAGCCCTGCTATCGACGTCGCCGGTGTCATACCTGTTTCGCGTCGAGGAAGCCCTATCTCCCGGGACTCTCGCGAAGTGGATCAGCAAAGACGCGCTGGAGCAGCGTGTTGCGCACTAACGCGCGTGCAATCTCCTTCCGACCGTGGCAACGGAGCCGTCTCACCGAGACCCGGCTTGCAAGTCCGGTGTGGCGCCGCAACAACGGCGGGGCTACACCCCCGCCATCATCACGTATTTGACCTCGACATATTCTTCCATGCCGTGACGCGAGCCTTCGCGCCCCGGGCCGCCGTCCTTGACGCCGCCGAAGGGCGCGACTTCCGCCGTGATCAGGTCGGTGTTGACGCCGACTGTGCCCTTGCGTCTCGCGTCAGATGAGTTCCGCAGACCAGGGCTCATGGCGGATCTCGAACGACTGTCCTTGCTTCGACAGCCGCGCGAACCCGGGGAAATTCAGGTGCATTCCTGCGACGAGTTCTCCGGTCGCGGACACTCTTTCCAGCATTTTCCTTCGGGTCTCCGCGGCCGCCTGCGGGTCCGCATCGAACGCAATCGTCACTTCGGGTCTGGACACCTGGATATCCGGATAATGAACGATGTCACCCCAAATGAGCAGGGACGCACCGCCGCCATCGATCCGATAGCCGCTATGCCCCGGGGTGTGGCCGGGCAGATGTTCGATCTCTATGCCGGGCGCGACTTGGCCTGCGCTGACCGTCCGCCGCCGGGCGCCATATGCCTCGAATACGGTACGGGCGGCGTGAAAGAACGGCTTGACCGAATCCGGGGCCTGATTGAGGTTCGCGTCATCCGTCCAGAAGGCGAATTCGGCGTCGTGCATCACGACCTCGGCGTTCGGAAACTGAGGCGCCGACGGCAAGGCCCCGACGAGACCTCCGATGTGATCCGGATGGGCATGGGTCAGGAGGATCTGGTCGATGGCGAGCGGGTTCACGTTGGCAGCGGCCAGCGACGCGTGCAGTCGCCCTCCCCAACCGTTGATGCCGCCGCCACCGCCATCCACCAGGATGGTCCGGCCTCTTCCCTCGATCAGATAGGTGCTGACGGTCATCGCAGATGACGAAGGACGTCCCGCCGCCACCGTCATGCTCATCGCTTCATCAGGTCCTATTCCGGAGAGCAGGTCGAACGGCACAGCGACGACCCCGTCGACGATAGCGGTGACGATATAGTCGCCGATCTTCCGTCGGTTCAGGCCGGGAGCCTGCCAGTGGTTCGAATTCGTCATTCCATCACCTGTAGCTGCGCTGCGCGTTTCAGACCGTGACGACGATCTTTCCGATCTGCTCATTCGACTCGAGTAATGCCCGCCACCTACGACAGGGTGTCCCGCACCATCGTATCCAGGCTGCTCGCGGTGATCCCCAGCAGTTTCTCCGTATCGCCGGCGTCAAGCAGAAGTGGCTTTTCGAACAGATAGGACATCTCGATTCCTTCGCCGAAGCCGATTCCTTCGAGGTCGGCCGCGGTGAGGCGAAGCAGGTTCGGAATGTCGATCTTCAGCGCGATCGCGAATCTTCGCACCAGTTCGCGCACGGACGCTGACTGCGACGGCACATGAAAGGCGCGGTCCCATTCTCCGGTGTAACGTGACGCTGCGACCAGCGTCTTCGCGGTGTCCTTGGTGAAGGACCAGGCATGCGCCACGTCGGGATCGCCGAGGAAAGATACCGGCTCGTTCTTGAGCAACGATGGCAGTGCCAGTAGCGAGAAATACGCGACCGCACCTTGGCCCAGATAGTCGCTTGCGCGGACCTCGATAGCAGGAACGCTCGATCGCAGTGCGCGCTGCCACATGATGTGCCGGGTGGTGCCCTTTCGGCTGGACGGGTCCGGTTCCAGGTCCGGAGTAAGAGGGCTCACGGCGGCCACGCCGTAGCCATAGACATTCCCAGCCACGAGCAGCCTGGCACCAACCTGCTCGGCCACTTTGACCGTTCCGTCCATGATCGGAAAGAAGTCGGTCGGCCATCGATGATAGGCCGCCATGGCGCACATGAAGATCGCATCTGCGCCCTTGCTGAGCGCGGCGAGCTGAGCGGCATCGGTGGCATCCGACGAAACCGTCCGCACATCTCCGGCATCGAGCGACCCGGCATTCCTGCTGGTGAGGATGACGCTGTGTCCTTCCTCCGCCAGGAGACGAGCGGTCTCGCGTCCGACGGGACCAGCTCCGACGATCACGTAATGACTCACTTTTCATCCTCATTTGCCACGAAACGACCGATGAGTTCTTTGACGTCCGAGCCGTTGAAAATCGCGCACGATGCGCCAAATATCGATCACGTTCCGCCAAGCCTTTGGAGCCCGAAGATTTGGAGCCCGACCATGCATGTGAGATCGAGTTCGGCACCGACATCGACCGGCAGCACCGCCGCAGCCACGCGCACCGAGCCAGATTTCGTTGCGCTAGAGCCGATCGGCGATCACCGGATCATCATCCACCTCAGCCCTGCGACGCGCTCAATTTGTCTCGAGACCGGAGACAAGCATCTGCGTCAGGCTGGCGATATCGATGTGATTCCGTCCGGCGCCGTCAGCGCCTTCGTTGCGGAAACGCCCTATCAGTCGCTTCAGATCCGGCTCGCGCCCAGCATGCTGGACCATGCGGCTTCCAGGAGCCGGCAATTGGCATCCGCCCGGCTCACGCATCATCATATGCTGCGGAATGACCGCATCATTCTGCTCGGACAGGCGCTCGAAAGCGACGTAAAGGCGGGCTCACCAAGCGGTCCCTTGTTCGCCGAAAACGTTGGAATGGCCCTGGCGCTCGAGTTGCTCAACTTGGCGAATGATCCGCCGGGCGACGCCGTTCGCCTCACGAACGCGCAACTCCAGAGAGTTCTGGCCTACATCGATGCAAACCTCGACCAGCCGCTCACTATCGACATTCTTTGCCGCGAGGCCGGCGTCAGCAGCTCACATCTGCGTACATGGTTCAAGGCGGCCATGGACGTCACGATCCATCGCTACATCCTGAGAAGGAGGGTGGAGCACGCGCGCCAGCTCCTCCTCCAGGGCGATCGCAAGCTCAGCGATATCGCCCTGGAAGCAGGCTTTTCCCATCAATCCCACCTGGCCAAATGGATGCGCCGCGAGTTCGGGCGCAGCCCCAGCGAACTGCGTCGAAGCAAGGGCTGATCGGCGACGGCCCTCACACCCCCGCCATCATCACGTATTTGATCTCGACATATTCTTCCATGCCGTGACGCGAGCCTTCGCGGCCGAGGCCGCTCTCCTTGACGCCACCGAAGGGGGCGACTTCGGTCGTGATCAGGCCGGTGTTGACGCCGACCATGCCGGACTCAAGCGCCTCGGCGACGCGCCAGACGCGGCCCAGATCGCGGGAGTAGAAGTACGAAGCCAAGCCAAACGGCGAGGCGTTGCACATCGCGATCACGTCGGCCTCGTCCTTGAAACGGATCACCGGCGCGAGCGGGCCGAAGGTTTCTCCTGCGCCACCAGCGAGTCCGGCTTGACGTCGGCAAGCACGGTCGGCTCGAAGAACGAGCGGCCGAGCTCGCTGCGCTTGCCGCCGGTCACGACCTTGGCGCCGCGCTTGACGGCGTCCGCGATGTGGCGCTCGACCTTGTCGACCGCTTTCAAATTGATCAGCGGGCCCTGCGTGACGCCGCTCTCGGTGCCATCGCCGATCTTCATCGCCGCGACCTTCTTCGACAGCTTCTGCACGAACTCGTCGTAGATCTTGTCCTGGGCGTAGATGCGGTTGGCGCAGACGCAGGTCTGACCCATGTTGCGGTATTTCGAGACGATCGCGCCTTCGACCGCGGCATCGATATCGGCATCGTCGAACACCACGAACGGCGCATTGCCGCCGAGCTCGAGGCCGAGCCGCTTCACGCCGACGGAGGCCTGCTGGTAGAGGATCTTGCCGACCGCGGTCGAGCCGGTGAAGCCGACGAAGCGCACCGCCGGGTGCTCGCACAGCACCTTGCCGATCGGCGGCGCGTCACCGGTGATGATGTTGAGCACGCCCTTGGGCACACCGGCCTTCTCGGCGAGCACGGCCAGCGCCAGCGCCGAGAGCGGCGTCTCGTTGGCGGGCTTCAGCACCACGGTGCAGCCGGCCGCCAGCGCGGGCGAAACCTTGCGGGTAATCATCGAGTTCGGGAAATTCCACGGCGTGATCGCGCCGCAGACGCCGATCGGCTGCTTGATCGCGAGCAGGCGCGCATCGGGCCGCTGGCTCGGAATGGTCTCGCCATAGACGCGACGGGCCTCCTCGGCGAAGAACTCGATATAGGCGGCACCGATATCGACCTCGCCGAGCGCCTCGGAGAGCGGCTTGCCCTGCTCGGAGGTGAGGATCAGCGCGAGATCCTCGCGGTTGGCAATGATCAGCTCGAACCATTTGCGCAGGATGTTGGAGCGCTGCTTGGCGGTGTGCTTGGCCCAGGCCGGAAAGGCGCGCTCGGCGGCTTCGACCGCCTTGGTCGTATCGTCCGCACCAAGCTGCGGAACCTTCGCGAGCTCGATGCCGGTCGCAGGATTGTTCACCGCGAAGACCGGCGAGCCGACCCAGGCGCCGTCGATGTAGCAGGCCTCCTTCAGCAACGACGGATCCTTCAACCGGTCGCGCAGATTGGACGTGGCTTGCGGGGCGCGTGCGGCGGCAGTCGGGGTCATGGCGTTACTCCTCGGGGCGCGGTCGGATCGGCCCCGAATATAGGGACAGACGGCGCGCAATGCACCGTCCCGCAACGCACATCTGCTGGGAGTTAAAGTGGCAACGGCGCGGTTATGCCGCGCCACTCATATAGGTCTCGCGCCGGCCGATCATGCGCTCGGCGGCTGCCTTGGCGTCGGCCTTCGAGGACGTCGCGCACGTCCGGTATTCGAGATCGGGAACGTCGGAGGTGTCGCGGCGGCCGAACCAGCCAGCGCCAGCGCCTGCGCCAGATTGTCGACGGCGCCGAACGAATAGAGCGCGCCGGTGCCGGCGATCCGGACCTCGTAAATGCCAGGCGAAATCGGCGCCTCGAGATTGTCGCCCCGTCCGGGACGGGGATAGCGCTTCCATTCGCTCCAGGTCGAAATCATCTGAGGTCCCCCTCGCGGTCATGAACGACCGCCAATATTTGCATCAAGTCTTAACGTTGGCCGTCGATTGGCCGCGTGCGGAAACGCCGCAACGCACAAAATGTTTCAAGTGCTTCAAACACGTGAAACATATCGCCAGAGCCTATCCACGGTCACGGTGAGTTGCGGCCATCCACCGCAGATTGTGACGAAGTGTTGCAGTTCAGCCCTCTCTCGTCCTGCGCACGCCACGCACCGTCAAGTCACGACATCGCGACCGGCGCGGGCATCTGGACGCGCTTGCCGCGCGGACCGTGCAGGAGGACAATCATTCGCTTCCAACAATAATCAAACCGGAGGAAACGCGTATGCAAAGCAAAGCCCAGATCGACGAGATCCTGCGCCAGAAGAGCGACGCCAAGGAGATTCCCGGCGTCGTCGCGATCGCCGCCAGCGGCAACGACGTGATCTATCAAGGCGCGTTCGGCAAGCGCGACCTGTCCAAGCCCGATGCGATGACTGACGACAGCGTGTTCTGGATCGCTTCGATGACGAAGGCGGTGACATCAGCGGGCGCGATGCAGCTCGTCGAGCAGGGCAAGCTGTCGCTGGATGCGCCGATCGGTTCGGTGCTGCCCGACCTCGCCAAGCCGCAGGTGCTCGAAGGTTTTGATGCCAAGGGCGAGCCGAAGCTGCGGCCGGCGAAGGGCGCGATCACGCTGCGCCAGCTCATGACCCACACCGCCGGTTTTGCTTACAATGTGTGGAACGGCGATCTCGCGGTCTATCTGGAGAAGACCGGAACCCCGAACATCTTCTCCTGCCAGGACGTCGCGCTGAAGACGCCGATCATGTCTGATCCCGGTACGCGCTGGGAATACGGCATCAACATCGACTTCGTCGGCAAGGCAGTGGAAGCCGTGAGCGGCAAGCGGCTCGATGCCTATCTGCGCGACAATCTCTTCACTCCGCTCGGTATGAGCGACACCGGCTTCAAGATCACCGACAACATGCGCCAGCGGCTGGTCGCCACCCATGCTCGCGGCGAGGATGGATCGCTGGCGCCGATCCCGTTCGAGATCGAGCAGAATCCGGAATTTTGCATGGGCGGCGGCGGCCTTTACGGCACTGCCGGCGACTACATCAAGTTCACCCAGATGATCCTCAACAAGGGCCGCGGCAACGGCAACCAGGTGCTGAGGCCCGAGACGGTCGCGCTGATGGGCCAGAACCACATCGGCGATCTCACCATTGGCAAGATGACGACGGTTGCGCCCATGTACACTAACGATGTCGATCTCTTCCCCGACATCGTGAAGAAGTGGGGGCTGTCCTTCCTGATCAATACTGCCAAGACGCCGGAGGGCCGCAGCGCCGGCAGCCTCGCCTGGGCCGGTCTCGCCAACACCTATTTCTGGATCGACCCGGCGCGCGATGTTTCCGGCGTGATCCTGATGCAGGTGTTGCCGTTCGTCGACGCCAAGTGCATCGAGGCCTTCACGGGATTCGAGCGTGGCGTGTATGCCGGGCTCGATGCGGGCAGCGGGAAGAAGGCGGCCTAAGGGAGAGCCGAGCTCTCCCCACACGTCATGGCCGGGCTTGTCCCGGCCATCCACGCCTGACCTTGCTGCACGAAGAACGTGGATGCCCGGGCCTTCGCTGCGCCGAAGCGGCTTCGGCCGCGCAGGCGGGACAAGCCCGGGCATGACGACCGAAAAAGATCGCACTGACTATCTTTGACGAGAGGATTTCGAATTGTCTGATAAAGCCGACAGCTATGTTTGCGGCATCTCGGACACGCCGCTGCTCGGCGAAACCATCGGCCGCAGCCTTGACCGCGCCGTGCGGCGCTGGGGCCATCGCGAGGCGCTGGTCTCGCCTAGCCACGGCGTGCGATGGACCTGGACCGAATTCGCCGAACGGGTCGACGCGCTCGCCGCCGGCTTTCTCGCGCTCGGCCTCGAGCGGGGGCAGCGGATCGGCATCTGGTCGCTGAACCGGCCGGAATGGACGCTGACCCAGTTCGCCGCCGCCAAGGCCGGCCTGATCCTGGTGACGATCAATCCCGCCTACCGCTTGAGCGAGCTGGAGTTCGCGCTGCGCAAGGTCGGCTGCAAGGCGATCGTCACGGCGACCGTGTTCAAGACCAGTCATTACATTGAGATGCTCAACACGCTGCTGCCGGAGCTGGCCGGCGCCAAGCCCGGACAACTCAACGCAGCGCGACTGCCGGACTTGCGGATGGTGATCCAGATCGGTGGCCCCGCGGCATCAGGCACGATCCCGTTCGAAGAGGTCGCGCGCATGGGCGGAGCGCAGCATCGCGAGCAGCTCACTGCACTCGGCGCTGCCTTGCAGTTCGACGATCCCGTCAACATCCAGTTCACCAGCGGCACCACGGGATCGCCCAAGGGCGTGACGCTCACGCACCACAATATCCTCAACAATGGCTATTTCACGGGACGTGCGATGCACCTGACCGAGCAGGATCGCATCTGCATTCCGGTGCCGCTCTATCACTGCTTCGGCATGGTGATGGGCAACCTCGCCTCCGTCACGCTCGGCACGACAATGGTTTCTCCCGGCGAGGGTTTCGATCCGCTTGCGACGCTGCGCGCGGTCGAGCAGGAAAAGTGTACGGCGCTGTACGGCGTGCCGACGATGTTCATCGCGGAGCTCGATCACCCCGAATTCCCGAAGTTCGACCTGACATCGCTGCGCACCGGCATCATGGCGGGCGCGCCCTGCCCGATCGAGGTGATGAAGCGCGTCAACACCGAGATGAACATGCGCGAGGTCACCATCGCCTACGGCATGACCGAGACCAGTCCGGTCAGCTTCCAGAGCGCGACGAACGACCCGCTCGAACGGCGCGTCTCTACCGTCGGACGGATTCATCCGCATGTCGAGGTCAAGGTCGTCGATCTCGAGGGCAGGATCGTCAAGCGCGGCGAACGCGGCGAGCTCTGCACCCGCGGCTACAGCATCATGCTGGGCTATTGGGAGGAGAAGGAAAAGACGGCGGACGTGCTTGATGCCAACGGCTGGATGCACACTGGCGATCTCGCCACCATCGACGACGAGGGCTATTGCAACATCGTCGGCCGCATCAAGGATCTGGTGATCCGCGGCGGCGAGAACCTCTATCCGCGCGAGATCGAGGAATTCCTGTATCGCCACCCCAAGATTCAGGACGTGCAGATTTTTGGCGTGGCCGACACCCGCTATGGCGAGGAGCTCTGCGCCTGGATCCGCGTCAGGCCGGGCGAGACGCTGACGGCCGAAGAGGTTCGCGCGTTCTGCGACGGCCAAATCGCGCACAACAAGATCCCGCGCTATGTGGAGTTCGTCGGCGAGTTTCCGATGACCGTGACCGGCAAGATCCAGAAATTCGTGATGCGCGATGCGGTGGAGCAGCGGCTGGGATTGAAGGCGGCGAAGACGGCTTAGGGTACGGCGCCATTGCGAGCGCAGCGAAGCAATCCAGTCTGCCTCTGCGGAGATAGTCTGGATTGCTTCGTCGCTACGCTCCTCGCATTGACAGGGAGAAAGCGGAGTTAAACCGTCAACCCGCGCTGCTGCGCCAGCTCCTTCAGCGACACCTGCGGACGCGCGCCGATGTGCTGGATCACTTCGGCAGCCGCGAGTGCGCCGAGCTCGCCGCACTGCTTGTGCGCAAGGTTACGCGCGAGACCGTACAGGAAGCCGGCGGCGAAGAGATCACCGGCGCCGGTGGTGTCCACCAGCTTCGCGATCGGCGAGGCCGGCGCTGCGACGGCCTCAGTCGGCGTCACCACCACGCAGCCCTTCTCGCTGCGGGTGACCACGCCGAGCTTGACGTCGTTGCGCAGCTGCTTCAGCGCGGTGTCGAAATCCGAGGTCGTGTAGAGCGAATGCAGCTCGGATTCGTTGGCGAACACGATGTCGACGGTGCCGTTGCGCATCAGCCCGAGGAATTCGTCGCGATAGCGATCGACGCAGAACGAATCCGACAGCGTCAGCGCCACCTTGCGCTTGGCATCATGGGCAATCTGCGCCGCCTTGACGAAGGCGTCCTTGGCGTTCTTGGGGTCCCAGAGATAGCCCTCGAGATAAACGATACCGGCGGCAGCGATCTCGGCCGGATCGATGTCGGCGGGCGACAAATCCTGCGCGGCACCGAGATAGGTGTTCATGGTGCGCTCGCCGTCACCAGTGACCAGGATGTAGGAACAGCCGGTCGCAGGGCCATCCTTCGCAGCGGGCGTGTTGAAGGCGACGCCGGCGGCGCGGATGTCGTGGACATAGAGCTTGCCGATCTGGTCGTCCTTGACCTTGCCGACATAGGCCGCGCGTGCGCCGAGGCTGCCGATGCCGACGATGGTATTGGCGGCCGAGCCGCCCGAGACTTCCGTCGCCGGGCCCATGTCCTTGTAGATGGCGGCGGCCCGCGCCTCGTCGATCAGGGACATGCTGCCCTTGGTCATGGCGTGTTTGGCCAGAAAAGCCTCGTCAGTCCGGACCAGCACGTCGAACAGCGCGTTACCGATGCCGAGAACGTCATATTTCACGTCAGCCATTCACCTTGATCCTGTTTGGCGGATTGCGATCCCCGCGGAAATCCGCTTCCTGTCGGTCTGAAATCTGGCCCGCGGCCTATCACGACCGGCCCCAAGCGGGCAAGCAACGGTATTATGTCGGCGCAATGATCCGCTCTTTCCTGACAGTTTCAACGGGAACACTGGCCTCGCGGCTGCTCGGCTTTGCGCGTGATTCCATGATTGCCGCTCTGTTGGGCACCGGCCCGGTGGCCGATGCGTTTCTGGCGGCGTTTCAGCTCGTCAATGTGGTGCGGCGGCTGCTCAGCGAGGGGGCGCTGAATGCGGCGCTGATCCCGGCCTGGCTGCGCGTCCGTGACCGCGACGGCGAAGAGACCGCCTCCGCCTTCGCGGGACGCGTGCTCGGCACGGTCAGCGCGGCGCTGATCGCGATTTCGATCGTCATTGCGCTGCTGATGCCATTGATCATCACGGTGATCGCGCCCGGATTTCTGGGTAGCGGCACGCGCGATCTCGCCGTCGAGAATGCGCGGCTGATGCTGCCTTATCTCGCCTTTGCCGGCCCCGTCACGGTGCTGATGGGACTGCTCAACGCGCAAGGCCGCTTCGCTCTCACGGCGTTCTCGCCGTTGCTGTTCAACATCGCGCTGATTGCGGCCATTGCGATGCTGCTCGTCTGGCATGCCGACGCCGGCTTCGCAGCATGGATGCTGGCGGCGACCGTCGGCGTGGCCGGCCTGCTGCAATTGCTGATGCTGCTGTCGCAGCGAAGCGCGCGACTGGCGACGCCGCTGCGGATCAGCTTCGACCAGGAGATGCGCGCCTTCTTTACAAAAGCCATCCCCGGCATGATCGCAAGCTCGGGCCCGCAATGGCTGATGGTGGCGGGCGCGATCATCGCCTCCGCAACGCCCTCCGCCGTGTCCTGGCTCTATTTCGCCAACCGCCTGATCGAGCTGCCGCTCGGTATCGTCGGTGTCGCCATGGGCACGGTGCTGGTGCCGGAGCTGACGCGCGCGGTGCGTAGCGGCGACCGTGACGCCGTGGCGCATGCGGAATCGCGCGCGCTGGAACTGGCGACCGGGCTGGCGCTGCCCGCGACGCTCGGCCTGATCGTTCTGGCCGAACCGATCGTGCGGCTGCTGTTCGAGCATGGCGCGTTCGGCGCCGACGACCGCACGGCCACCGCGCATGCGCTGATGTGGCTGGCGCTGGGCCTGCCGGCGCATGTGCTGATCAAGGCGCTGTCGCCGGCCTATTATGCCCGGAGCGACACGATGACGCCGCTCATGGCAACGGCTAAAGGCTTCGTGGTCGCGATAGCGCTCGCCGTGCTGCTCGGTCACTACTTCGGCGCGACCGGGATCGCCGCCAGCATCGCGGCCGGCGCCTGGAGCAGTGCGATCTCGCTGCTGCGGAAAGGCACCAGCGAGTTCGGCTTCTCGGTCGATGCGGCCGCCCGCAGCCGGCTGCCGCGGATCGTGCTCGCCGCGGCTGCCATGGGCGCCCTGCTCTGGCTGACGACCGGTCTGTCGCCCGCCGAGGCGCACGGGCTGATCCGCTTCATCGTCCTGGGCGTGCAGATCGCGGCCGGAATCGCCGTCTATGGCGCGCTCCTGCAGGTCCTCGGCGCGGCCTCATGGCGCGAGGCGGCTAACGTGCTGAAGCGCCCGGCCCGGACCGAGTCCGAGGCGTGATGCCATCGAATTACCCTTGACGGGGCAGCGCCGCTGTTGGAAACGACGGCCGAATACCTTCCAGGAAGACTTACCATGGCATTCGTTGAACGGGTCTTTTCGGGCGTCCAGCCGACGGGCAATCTGCATCTCGGCAATTACCTCGGCGCGATCGTGAACTTCGTAAAGATGCAGGAAACCCACAACTGCATCTATTGCG
Source organism: Bradyrhizobium barranii subsp. apii (assembly GCF_011516635.5). Classification (GTDB taxonomy): domain Bacteria; phylum Pseudomonadota; class Alphaproteobacteria; order Rhizobiales; family Xanthobacteraceae; genus Bradyrhizobium; species Bradyrhizobium barranii. The sequence goes on from NZ_CP096255.1 coordinate 159,267, forward strand.
TGGTCGACATGCACGCGATCACGCAAGGCGTGGACGTCTGGGGCGGACCGGTCGAGCTCGCGCGCAACACCCGCGAGGTGACCGCGGCGTTCATCGCGAGCGGCATCGATCCGAAGAAGCACATCGTGTTCAACCAGAGCCAGGTCTCGGGTCACGCCGAGCTCGCCTGGATCTTCAACTGCGTCGCGCGCATGGGCTGGCTCGGCCGCATGACCCAGTTCAAGGAGAAGGCCGGCAAGGACCGCGAGAACGCGTCCGTGGGCCTTTTCGACTATCCCGTGCTGATGGCCGCCGACATTCTGCTGTACCGCGCCACCCACGTTCCGGTCGGCGAGGACCAGAAGCAGCATCTCGAGCTCTCGCGCGACATCGCGCAGAAGTTCAACAACGACTTTGGTGACTCGATCCGCAGCCTCGGCGCCAATGACGGCCTGTTCTTCCCGCTGCCGGAACCGCTGATCACGGGACCGGCGACGCGCGTGATGAGCCTGCGCGACGGCACCAAGAAGATGTCGAAGTCGGACGCGTCCGACAATTCGCGCATCAATCTGACCGACGACGCTGACACCATCGCGCAGAAGGTGCGCAAGGCGAAGACCGATCCGGAGCCGCTGCCATCAGAGGAAAAGGGCCTGGAAGCGCGCCCCGAGGCCGACAATCTCGTCGGTATCTTCGCCGCGCTCTCCGGCCGCTCCAAGGCCGACGTGCTGCGCGAATTCGGCGGCGGCCAGTTCTCCAGCTTCAAGAACGCGCTGGTGGATCTGTGCGTGACAAAACTCTCGCCGATCGCCGGCGAGATGAAGCGCCTCGTCGCCGACCCCGGCCATATCGACGCGGTCCTGAACGATGGCGCCGACCGGGCCCGCGCCATCGCCGACGAGACCATGAAGCTCTCGAAGGACATCGTCGGCTTCATCCGCCGGCGCTGATTTCCCGCATTTGCGAGCCCCCGGCCGGCGCCCACTGCGCCGGCCGCTTCTCCTCTCCCCAAGCGTGAGGGAGTGTGGCAGCATGCCGTCCGTGCACATTCCGGGACATGCATGACCAGCAAGCGACTTTGCTTCGAGCCGGGTCACAAGCCCAAATGCCTCGTGATCGTCGATGACACCGCCGAATGGGATCGCGCGGTCTACTATGCCAGCCGCTGGGCGATCCGCGCCGGCGGCGGCGTGGTCATGCTGCGCATCATCGAGCCCGAGCAGCAGAGTCAGGAATGGCTCGGGGTGGCCGAGATCATGCGCGCCGAGGCGCAGGAGGCGGCGGAAGCCGCGCTCGACCGCGCCGCCGGCCGCGCCAACGGCATCGCCGCGATCACGCCGGAGCGGGTGATCCGCGAAGGCGATGCAATGGAACAGCTGCTCGCCGTGATCGATGAGGACCCTGACATCGCCATGCTGGTGCTCGCCGCCAATCCCGGCGCGGAGGGTCCGGGACCGCTGGTCTCGCTGCTGGCGCATGAACTGGGCACGTTCCCGGTGCCGGTGACGATCATCTCGGGCGCGCTGAGCGATGGAAGCGTGGATTCGCTGTCGTAGGCGTCCCTATCTGGACTGCGGCCAGCCAGATATCCGTCATGCCCGGGCTTGTCCCGGGCATCCACGTTCTTGGCGCCACCAAGCAAGGCGTGGATGGCCGGGTCAAGCCCGGCCATGACGGCGCGGAAATATTAAAGTGTCCTAACCCGCTGATATCGCAACGAAACGTCCTACCCACCCCTTGACCGTGCGTTCCCCGTCGCCATCTGCTACTGGATAGCTTGCGCGCCGGCCTTGAACCGGCGACGTCTGGAGAAAACCATGTTCATTCAAACCGAAGCCACCCCCAATCCCGCCACGCTGAAGTTCATTCCCGGTCGCGTCGTCGTCGACGGCGGCCCGATGGAATTTTCGAGCCGCGAATCGGCCACGCGCTCGCCGCTGGCCGAAAAGCTGTTCGACGTGCCCGGCGTCACCGGCGTGTTCTATGGATCGGATTTCATCACCGTGACCAAGGCGAACGGTGAATGGCAGCAGCTCAAGCCCGCGATCCTCGGCGCCATCATGGAGCACTACATGTCCGGCGCGCCGTTGCTCGCCGATGGCGCGGCTCCAAGCGATGCCGAGCTCGACGACGAGGATGAGTTCTTCGACGAGTCCGATGCCGAGACGGTCGACATGATCAAGGATCTGATCGAGACCCGCGTGCGGCCCGCGGTCGCCAATGACGGCGGCGACATTACCTTCCGCGGCTTCAAGGACGGTATCGTCTATCTCAACATGAAGGGCTCCTGCGCCGGCTGCCCGTCGTCAACCGCGACGCTCCAGCACGGCATCCAGAATTTGCTCAAGCATTTCGTGCCCGACGTGGTCGAAGTCCGGCCGATGTAGGCGAAGTGCCGTAGGGTGGGCAAAGGCGCGCTTGCGCCGTGCCCACCATGCAATCATCGCGAAAAGAAGAGGTGGACACGCTTCGCTTTGCCCACCCTACGAGATCTCTCCTACGCCGCCTGGCCGATACTCGCCGCCTCTTCCGCGGCCTTGCGCATGCTCGCCGACATCTCGCTGGTAACGGTGCTCTGCTCCTCGACGGCGGCGGCCGTTGACGAGACATATTCGCTGACGCCCTCGATCGCGCCCCGGATCGCCCCCAGCGCGGCGACCACGTCGACCGAGATGCCGTTCAGATTGCCGATCTCCTGCTCGATCCGGTCGGCGGCCTGCTTGGCCTGATTGGCGAGGTTCTTCACTTCAGATGCCACCACGGCAAAGCCGCGACCGGCCTCGCCGGCGCGCGCGGATTCGATGGTGGCGTTCAGCGCCAGCAGATTGATCTGACCGGTGATACTGCCGATCAGTTGCACGATCATGCTCATCGACTCTGCCGCCTGAGTCAGCCGCTGCGCTTGATGGTCCGCCGCCTCGACCCGATCGACCGCGGTCGATGCGGTCTCGCGCGAGCGCGTCATTGCTTCGGCAATCTCGCGCACCGAGGCGTTGAGCTCCTCGGCGCCGGCGGCAACCGATTCCATCATGTCGCGCACCTTCTCGCTGCGCTTGCGCGCGATCACCTGGGCGGTGGTGTCGGAGGCGTATTTCACGACCTTGAACGGATTGCCGTTGAGATCGCGGATCGGATTGTAGGAGGCCTGAATCCAGACCTGCCGGCCGCCCTTGCCGACGCGCGGATATTCACCGGACTGGAATTCACCGGCGTTCAGCCTGGCCCAGAAGGCGCGATAGGCTTCGCTGTCGCGCTCGTCGGCGCCCACGAACATGCTGTGATGCTTGCCGACGATCTCGGACAGCGTATAGCCGAGCGCGCCGAGGAAGTTTTCATTGACCGTCAAAACCTTGCCGTCCATGCTGAACTCGATCACGGCTTGCGACTTGCCGATCGCCTCGATCTGCCCGGCAAAATTCGCATTCGACAGCTTCTGCGCGCTGACGTCGGTGGCGAACTTCACCACCTTGAACGGCTTGCCGGCCTCATCGAGGATCGGATTGTAGGAAGCGAGAATCCAGACCTCCTTGCCGCCCTTGCCGAAGCGCTTGTATTCGCCGGACTGGAATTCGCCGCGGCCGAGCTTGGCCCAGAATTCGCGATAGGCTGCGCTATCGCGCTCACCTGCCCCCACGAATATGCTGTGATGCTGCCCCTGGATCTCGTCGAGCCGATAGCCCACCGTGCTCAGGAAATTCTCGTTGGCGGTGATGATGGTGCCGTCGAGATTAAACTCGATCACCGCCTGGGCGCGGCCGATCGCGGAAATCTTGCCGGCATCTTCGAGGCTGCGGATCTTGCGCGCGGTGATGTCGGTCGCGAACTTGACGACCTTCACCGGCTTGCCGGCCTCGTCGATGATCGGATTGTAGGACGCCTGGATCCAGATCTCGCGGCCGCCCTTGCCGAGCCGCTTGTATTCGGCTGATTGATATTCGCCGCGGCCGAGCTGCGTCCAAAACTCGCGATAGGCCGCGCTGCCCCGCTCCTCCGGCATCACGAACATGCTGTGGTGCTTGCCGGCGATCTCGTCGAGCCGGTAGCCCATCGCGTCCAGGAAATTCTGGTTGGCCGTGATAGTGGTGCCGTCGAGATTGAATTCGATGACCGCCTGCGACTTGCCGAGTGCAATGACCTGAGCCAAAGCCTCCCTAGCCGAAGAACCGCTTCGCCAAAAAGACATAAATGAACCCTTCCAAATGACCGAACAGGCGCGGCTTGATCTGCCAAAGCGCCCCGTCTGAGTCGTCGTTGACTCACTCTCCCGCCCGTTGACGGTGTCATTGGCTTGCTAATGATTACTTAAAATGCCAACATTTCAATCACTTAGCTATCTCTAAGGTTGCAAATTGATGCATCCGCATCGAAAATGGGGAGCGAAAATTTTGTCGCCTTCGCGTCCACGTAGAATTACGGGGCCGATCGTGCGCCTGTCGAGAAATCAAACTTGGACTGGTTCGACCGCGGCTCGACCGACTAAGCTGATTCGATGCTGATCCTTGCCATCGATACCGCGCTGGAAGCGTGCGCGGCTGCCGTTCTCGACACCGACGCCGGCCAGCTGCTTGCGGAGGAATCGCTTCTGATGAAGCGCGGCCACGCCGAAGCGCTGATGCCGATGATCGCGCGCGTGATGCAATCGGCCGATCTTGCCTTCACCTCGCTCGACCGCATCGCCGTCACCGTCGGTCCCGGAAGCTTCACGGGCCTGAGGGTCGGCATTTCGGCGGCGCGCGGCCTTGCGCTTGCGGCGAAGCGGCCCGCCGTCGGGCTGACGACGCTTTCGGCCTATGCCGCCACCGTCGTCGGCCAGAGCGGAACGGCGCCGGTGATCTCGGCGATCGATGCGCGGCACGATCACGTCTACTTCCAGATCGTAGCCGGCGACGGCAGCCCGCTGGTGCGGCCGAGCGTCGTGCCAATTGACGCGGCGATCGCGGCCTCGCAATTCGGTGCGCCGCATCTGGTCGGCAATGCCGCAAAGATCCTCGCCGATCGCTGGCCGAAGGACGGTCCGCAACCCGTTGCGGTCGACGCCCAGCCCGCACCCGACATCGGCTGGGTCGCCTGGCTCGGCGCCGCGGCCAATCCCGAAACCACGCCGGCGCGGCCGTTCTATCTGAAGGCGCCCGACGCAAAGCCGGCCGCACAGCCACCGCTCGCCGCACAAGCCGCAACCTCATGATGAGATGGCTTTCGGAATGGTGGCGCGGCGGCACCGCCGCCGTCGAGCCGGCCTCCCCACGCGACGCCGCGCGGCTGGCGCAGCTGCACGGACAATCCTTTGCCCGCGGCTGGGGCGAAAGCGAGTTCGAAGGCATGATCGGCGAGCGCAACACGCTCGTGCACCGGTTGCGGCTCGGCCGCAAGACCATCGGATTCGCGGTCTCGCGGATCGGCGCGGACGAAGCGGAAATCCTCTCCATCGCGGTCGACCAGGCTCACCGCGGCCGCGGGCTGTCCGGCACGCTGCTGATGACGCATCTCGGCCACCTCGCGGGGCGCGGCGTGCGCACAATATTTCTCGAAGTCGAGGAAAATAACCAGCCGGCGCGGCGGCTCTACGATCGGGCCGGATTCATGGTGGTCGGGCGCCGCGAACGCTACTATAAGCAGCCCAACGGGGAACAATTGAACGCACTTCTGATGCGACGTGACTTGTCGTAGCATTGATGGCAGAAAGCGCCCCCGTCAGGCAGAACACTATGACTGGACTTAAACCTTCCTCCGCCTCCAAGGCGACCGGCATCGAGGCTCGTTGCGCCGCCACCGGCATGCGCATGACCGAGCAGCGCCGCGTCATCGCCCGCGTGCTGGCGGAATCGGTCGACCACCCCGACGTCGAGGAACTGTACCGGCGCTGCGTCGCCGTCGACGACAAGATCTCGATCTCGACCGTGTATCGCACCGTCAAGCTGTTCGAGGATGCCGGCATCATCGAGCGCCATGATTTCCGCGAGGGCCGCGCGCGCTACGAGACGATGCGCGACAGCCATCACGACCACCTCATCAATCTGCGCGACGGCAAGGTGATCGAGTTCACCTCCGAGGAGATCGAGAAGCTGCAGGCGGAGATCGCCCGCAAGCTCGGCTACAAGCTGGTCGACCACCGGCTCGAGCTCTATTGCGTTCCGCTCGACGACGACAAGCCGACGTCTTGAGTGGGCATGATCTTGTCGGAAATCCGCTCCACACTTTTCCGGATCATGCCCTCGTGCCTATAGATCTCATCATCTTCGATTGCGACGGCGTGCTCGTGGACAGCGAGGTGATCTCCTGTCGCGCACATGCCGATGTGCTCACGCGGCACGGCTATCCGATCACGTCGGAGCAGGTGCTGGTCCGCTTCCTCGGCGTATCCGAGAAAGACGCGCGGCGGATGGTCGAACAGGAAATCGGCCGCAACCTCCCCGACGATCTTGAGAGCCAAGTGAATGCGGCCACGTTGCAATTTTACGCCAGCGATTTGCAGCCGATCACCCACGTGGCCGCGGCGATTGCCGCAATCGATTTGCCGAAATGCGTCGCATCGAGCGGCACGCCGGAGAAGATCCATCACGGCCTGACATGCGCCGGGCTCTACGACCTGCTCGCCCCGAACATCTTTTCCGCAAGCCAGGTCGCACGCGGCAAGCCCGCACCGGACCTGTTCCTGTTTGCCGCCGAACGGATGAAAGCCGCGCCGGAACGGTGCGTCGTGATCGAGGACAGCGTCCCCGGAGTGACCGGCGCGCATGCCGCCGGGATGAGCGTGCTGGGCTTTCACGGCGGCAGCCATTGCCCGCCGGGTCACGCCGAGAGGCTGCGTGCCGCCGGCGCCGGATTGACGTTCGACGATATGCGGCACTTGCCGGACCTGGTCCGGCGGGTCGCGGGGAACGCCCGGGCGGGCTGATTTCGGCCTCGTCGTCATTCCCAGGCACACGCAACGCGGGAGAACCCGGAATCTCGTGCCAAAACCTCTGGATTCCGGGTTCTCCCGCTTTGCGGGCGCCCCGGAACCACCCCGCCGGGTGTCAATCGCTGGATTTTCGCCCCTCCAGCCTATATCTGAGGGGCGTCCTCCACCTCAATTCCGGGTTCCATGACGCCGCCGCGCAAGCTGCACATCAAATCATATGGCTGCCAGATGAACGTCTACGATGCCCAGCGCATGGTGGACACGCTGGCTCCGGAAGGATTCGTGGAGACGGCCAACGCGGAGGATGCCGACCTCGTCATCCTCAACACCTGCCATATCCGCGAGAAGGCCTCCGAAAAGGTCTATTCCGAACTCGGCCGGCTGCGGGTCGCCAAGGAAGAGGCCGCGCGCGGGGGCCGGGCGATGCAGATCGCGGTGGCGGGCTGCGTGGCGCAGGCCGAAGGTGGGGAGATCACGCGCCGTGCGCCGGTGGTTGACGTCGTGGTCGGCCCGCAGAGCTATCATCACCTTCCGGAGCTTCTGAAGCGTGCGCGCGACGAAGGCCGTGCGATCGAGACCGAGTTTCCTGCAGCCGACAAGTTCGGCTTCCTGGCCCAGCCAAAGCCCGATGCGATCCGCGCGCGCGGCATTTCCGCTTTCGTCACGGTGCAGGAAGGCTGCGACAAGTTCTGCACCTTCTGCGTCGTGCCCTATACGCGGGGCTCGGAAGTGTCGCGCCCCGTCGCGAAGATCGTCGATGACGTGAAGCGGCTGGCCGACAACGGCGTGCGCGAGCTCACGCTGATCGGGCAGAACGTCAACGCCTATCACGGCGAGGGACCGGACGGAAAAGCCTGGCCGCTCGGCCGATTGCTCGAACATCTCGCGAAGATTCCGGGCATCGCACGGCTGCGCTATTCGACCAGCCATCCCCGCGATGTCGATGACAGTTTGATTGCAGCCCATCGCGATCTCGGCGAGCTGATGCCGTTCGTGCACCTGCCGGTGCAGTCGGGTTCGGACCGGATTCTCGCCGCCATGAACCGGAAACATACCGCCGATGATTATCGGCGTGTCATCGACCGTTTCCGGTCAGCGCGCCAAGACATTGCTTTTTCATCAGATTTTATCGTGGGATTCCCCGGCGAAAGCGAGCAAGATTTTCTCGCCACCCTCGCGCTTGTCACGCAAATCGGCTACGCTGCCGCATATTCGTTCAAATACTCCGCCCGGCCGGGAACGCCGGCCGCGGATATGCAGGAGACGGTGTCCCCCGCCGAGATGGACCAGCGATTGGAGCGGCTCCAGGAACTGATCGACAGCCAGCAATCGGCCTTCAACAAGGCCGCGATTGGCTCAACGGTCGATGTGCTGTTCGAGCGTCCGGCCCGCAAGGAGGGCCAGATCGTCGGCCGCACTGCCTTCCTCCAGCCTGCGCATGTGATGGCCTCGCCCGACATCATCGGACAGATCCTGCCGGTCCGGATCGACAGCCTCGAACGCTATAGTTTCCTCGGTGAGCTCGTGACGCCGCGTAACGCGCGCGAGCCCGCTTTATCGCAAGCCATTGGAGCCTGAACCCTTGCCAAAAAGCGCATCGGATTCGTCTTCGTTCGCTCCCAGCCGCAAATTTGACCGCGACATGCAAGTTCCGCCCGAGACCCAGGTCGTCATCGACTTCGACGACAACCGCGCCGCATCCGCGCTGGTCGGCCCCTACGGCCAGCATCTCGCCCAGATCGAGCGGCGGCTCGGCGTCGTGGTCGACTCCAAGGGCAACCACATCACCATCGGCGGCACGCGCGACGGCTGCGACGCCGCGCGCCGCGTGCTGGAGACACTCTACGCGCAGGCCGTGAAGGGGCAGGATCTCGACCAGGGCGAAGTCGAAGGCGCGATCCGCGCCGTGATCGCACAGGGTTCGCTGTTCGAATTCGACGCCAAATCGGCCAAATCCACTTTCGACAGCATCAATTTGCGCAAGCGCCCGGTGCGCGCGCGCACCGCCGCGCAGGATTCCTACATCCGCGCGCTGAAGCGCCACGAGCTGGTGTTCGGCATCGGCCCCGCCGGCACCGGCAAGACCTGGCTCGCGGTGGCGCATGCCGCGCAGCTGTTCGAGCGCAAGGAAGTCGACAAGATCATCCTGTCGCGTCCGGCGGTCGAGGCCGGCGAGCGGCTCGGCTTTTTGCCCGGCGATCTCCGCGAGAAGGTCGATCCGTATCTCCGTCCGATCTACGACGCGCTTTACGACCTCATGGATGCGCGCATCGTCGAGCGGGCGCTCCAGACCGGCGAGATCGAGATCGCGCCGCTCGCCTTCATGCGCGGCCGCACGCTGACCAACGCTGCGATCATCCTGGACGAGGCGCAGAACACCACGTCGATGCAGATGAAGATGTTCTTGACCCGTCTCGGCGAGAACAGCCGCATGATCGTGACCGGCGATCCCTCGCAGATCGACCTGCCGAACGGCCAGACTTCGGGCCTTGCGGAAGCGACGCGCCTGCTGGGCGGCGTCGAAGGTATTGCACAAGTTCATTTCAAAGCCGAGGACGTGATCCGCCACGAGCTCGTGGCACGAATCGTCTCTGCCTATGAGGGGCAGCCGCAGCGGCCGGCCACCGGTAAATCCTAGCGAGACAACAACCGGACCATACGGGCGCGGACAGGGCGTCCTTTGGTTCCGAACAGACAAGATGTCACATCCAAACCTTCCCATGACCGAGGTCCTCGTCGTTGCCGATTGCTGGCAGCGCGAGCCCGATTCCGAAGCGGTGATCCAGCGTGCGGTGGCGGCCGCCGCCGAAAGTGTCGACGAGGACGTTGCCGACGCCGAAGTGGCCGTGATGCTGACCGATGATGCCGGCATCCGCACGCTCAACAGCAACTGGCGCGGCATCGACAAGCCGACCAACGTGCTGTCGTTCCCCGCGCTCCAGCCGGAGGGCGAGTGGAAGGAAGGCGATGCGCCGCGTATGCTCGGCGACATCGCGATCGCCTACGAGACCATGCGGCGCGAGGCGGACGAGGAACAGAAGCCGTTCGATCATCATTTGAGCCATCTCGCCGTGCATGGTTTCCTGCACCTGGTCGGCTACGACCACGAGAACGATGGCGACGCGGAGGAGATGGAAGCGCTCGAACGAGAGATCCTGTCTCATCTCGGCATACCCGATCCCTATGCAGACCGCCCGGGGACGCATTGAGATGCCCGATTCCGACCCTATTCACGACAATCCGCGCAATACCGCCAATTTGCCGGTCGTGGTGACATCAGGCGAGGTGATGCGGCCGACCGCGGAAGGCTGGCTGCTGCGTGCCATTCGCACCCTGTTCGGCTGGAAGGCGGGATCGGTGCGCGACGATCTCCAGGTCGTGCTCGATGCCACGACGCCGGACGACACCGGCTTCTCGACCGTCGAGCGCACCATGTTGCGCAACATCCTCGGCCTGCATGAGCGCCGCATCGCCGACGTCATGGTGCATCGTGCCGACATCATCGCGGTGAAGCGCGACATCCCGCTCGGCGAATTGATGGACCGCTTCGAGAGCGCCGGCCATTCGCGCCTCGTCGTCTACAACGAGACGCTGGACGACCCCATCGGCATCGTCCACATCCGCGATCTGCTCGCCTTCATGACCGCGCGCGCACGCGTGTCCGAGGCCACGAAAACCAAGCGCAAGAAGCCGCTGCCGGCCGGCCTCGACCTGCGTACGGTCGACCTGGCGTTACCGCTGCAGGATGCGCGCATCATCCGCAAGCTGCTCTACGTGCCGCCGTCGATGCGGGCGATCGACCTGCTGGCGCAGATGCAGGCCACGCGCATTCATCTGGCGCTGGTGGTCGACGAATATGGCGGCAGCGACGGGCTGGTTTCGCTCGAGGACATCGTCGAGCAGATCGTCGGCGAGATCGACGACGAGCACGACAGCGACGAGCCGCCCTCGATCGTGCGCCTGCCCGACAACGCCTTCATTGCAGACGCCCGCGCCAGCCTCGACGACGTCCGCACGGTGATCGGCGAGGATTTCGTCACCGGCGAGGCGGGTGAGGAAGTCGAGACGCTCGGCGGCTATCTCGTCAGCTTCGTCGGGCGCCTGCCGGTGCGCGGCGAGGTGATCTCCGGCCCCGGCAATTACGAGATCGAGGTGCTCGATGCCGATCCGCGCCGCGTCAAGCGGTTGCGCATCTCGACACGGAAGGAGCGCCCCGCGCCGCGTACCCAGCGCGAGAGCCGCCGCCGCGAGGCCACGCCGGAGAGCGGTCAACCGCCTTCCAGCGACACGCCCGTCCCGCCGCCAAGCGACGGGACCGGTTCGCAGTGAGCCTGTTCCAGCGGTTTCGGCAGATTGCGCTTGCTATCATCCTCGCCTGGGGATGGAAGCGTGCGCTCATCGCGATGGGATGCGGTGCGCTGTCGGTGCTGGCGCTGGCGCCATTCAATGTCTTTCCGGTGCTGTTCATCACCTTCCCAGTGCTGGTCTGGCTGATCGACGGCGCGGGCGCCGGACGATATCGCGGCGTCCCCGCCGCGGCACTGACGGGCTATTGGTTCGGGCTCGGCTATTTCGTCCCCGGCCTCTACTGGATCGGCTACGCCTTCTTCGTCGACGCCGATGTGTTCGCGTGGCTGACGCCGTTCGCCGTGCTTGGCCTGCCGGCCTATCTCTCCATCTTCACCGCGATCGGATTCGCGCTGGCCCGCCTGCTCTGGACCAAGGATGCCACGCGCATCCTCGCGCTCGCCGCAAGTCTCACCATCGCCGAATGGCTGCGTGGTCACGCATTGACCGGCTTCCCCTGGAACGCGTTCGGCTATGCCCTGTCAGAGCCGCTGCCGCTGGCGCAGACGGCGTCGCTGATCGGCCTGTGGGGCATGACGTTCCTTAGCGTCGCGATCTTCGCTAGCCCGGCGGCGCTGATCGACCGTACGCCCGATCGCCGCCCGGCATGGCGCGCGCCGGCGGCTGCGATTGCACTTCTGATTGTCATGAGCGTCTTCGGCGCGATCCGCCTGTCGCTGCATCCGACCACGATGGTCGTGGGCGCGAAGCTGCGCCTGATGCAGCCGGACCTCCAGCAGGATGCGAAATTCAACTACGCCGCCAAGGCGGAGGTAATGAAGAAATACCTGGCGCTGTCGGACCGCGCCTCGGGGCCGCAATCCACTGGCGTGCGCGATGCCACCATCCTGATCTGGCCGGAATCCGCCTTTCCGTTCTTCCTGACCCGCGAAGCCGACGCGATGGCGCAGATCGCCGAATTGCTGCCGAAGGGCACGGTGCTGATCACGGGCTCGGTCCGCGCCCCCGACCTGCCGCGGGGCACGCCGATCACGCGCGCCTATAACTCGATCTACGTGATCGATCACGACGGCAGCGTGCTCTCGGTCTACGACAAGCTGCACCTCGTGCCGTTCGGCGAATTCCTGCCCTACCAGGACTTGATGGAGAAGCTCGGCTTCGAGCAACTCACGCGCGTGCGCGGCGGATTCATTCCGGGCAGCGTGCGACATGCGCTATCGGTGCCCGGCGCGCCGCCCGCGCTGCCGCTGATCTGTTACGAAGCAATTTTTCCAGGCGAGGTCGCCGGCCGCAATGAGCGTCCGGGCTGGATCGTGAATCTCACCAATGACGGCTGGTTCGGCATATCGACCGGTCCCTATCAGCATCTCGAGCAGGCCCGGATGCGCGCGATCGAGCTCGGATTGCCGCTGGTCCGGTCCGCCAATACCGGCGTGTCAGCGGTGATCGATCCGGTGGGACGAACCGTTGCCGGCCTCGGCCTCGGCGTCGAAGGCATTTTGGATGCAAACCTGCCCGCCGCAATTCCGCCGACCGTCTATGCGCGGGTGGGCGACGTGCCCGCAGCCATGCTCGTTGCGCTGGCCGTGATTCTGGCGGTCCGTCGACGTGTTGCCAAACGGCACCCCTGATCACGCCTCGCGGCCGCCGCGACCGGAATCCTTTGACAACCGTAGTCCCACGGTTGACAGACTGCACGCGCCCTCCTCATTCTGCACCGGCTGCAAAAGACAGTGGGCGTTGCTAAATTTCTCCGCAATGTTTCCCAATAACAGGGTTTGATTTTGACGCTGCTGGCACCGGAGGCATTCTTGTGATTGCGCCGAAGGTGATGTTTGGAGGCTGAGGAAATGTCGAAAGCGCCCAACCCTGTTGACAAATATGTCGGCAGCCGCGTGCGTATGCGCCGCATCATGTTGGGCATGAGCCAGGAAAAGCTCGGTGAAGCTTTGGGCCTGACTTTCCAGCAGATCCAGAAGTACGAGAAGGGCACGAATCGCGTCGGCGCGAGCCGCATCCAGCAGATCGCCGAGATTCTGCAGGTGCCGGTGTCGTTCCTGTTCGAGGGCGGTCCGAGCGGCGTGGCCGGCCCGGACGGCTTCGCCGAAGGCGCCTCGCCGTCCTATGTCTCGGACTTCCTCGCGACCTCCGAAGGTCTCGCTCTGACCAAGGCGTTCACCCGAATCACTGATTCGAAGATGCGCCGCTCGATCGTCGATCTCGTCGAGCAGATCGCCGCCCGCGAAGGTCCCGACAAACGCTGACGCGACGGCTCAATCCGATTTGAGACTGCGTCAAATCTGGCCTATGTCGTCATTTGCGGGCGCGTTTTTGGTGCGCGCCCTCTTCGATGATGCGGTTCAAAGGCACAGATGCGTTCATGACCAAGTCCAATTGGTTCGATTCACAAACTATTCTCGATGGCATCCGCCGCTGGGTGGAGATCGAGACGCCGACGGACACGCCTGAACAGGTCAACAAGCTGATCTCCGTGGTCGCGGAGCAATACCGCGATCTGCCGGTTACGCTCGAGCGCGTCGCCGGCGTCGATGGCTGCGGCGATCATCTCGCTGCACGCTCGACCTGGGGCCGGGACCGGCCGGGCATCCTTGTGCTGAGCCACCTCGATACCGTTCACCCGATGGGATTCATCGAGCGCCTGCCGTTCAAGGTCGAAGGCGACAGCGCGTTCGGTCCCGGCATCTACGACATGAAGGGCGGCGCCTATATCGCCCATCACGCCTTTCGCGCGCTCTGCGCCGCCGGCGATCGCTCGCCGCTCGGCATCACCCATTTGTTCACCTCCGACGAGGAGATCGGCAGCCCGACCTCGCGCGCGCTGATCGAGGCGGAAGGGCGCAAGGCCAAATACGTGCTGGTGACGGAGCCCGCGCGCGACGGCGGCAAGATCGTCACCGGACGCAAGGGCGTCGAACGATTCGAAGTATTCATCAAGGGTGTGCCCGCACATGCCGGCACGCGGCCCCAGGATGGCCGCAGCGCGATCCGCGAGCTTGCCAACGTCATCCTGGCGCTGGAAGCGATGAACGATCTGGCACGCGGCGTTACGGTGAATGTCGGCGTGGCGCGCGGCGGCACGCGCCCCAACGTCACGCCGGAGGAGGCCTATGCCGAAGTCGATCTGCGCGTGCCAAGCTTTGCCGACGCGGAAGAGTTCGTCGGCAAGATCCTCGGTCTGACATCGAAGACGGATGGCGTCACGGTCAGGGTCACGGGCGGGCTCAACCGTCCGCCCTATGAGAAGAGCAATGCAGGCGCCTCGCTGTACGAGCATGCGAAGTCGCTTGCCACCGAGATCGGCTTCGAGCTGATCGACACCCACACCGGCGGCGGCTCGGATGGCAATTTCACCGCCGCCCACACTGCAACGCTCGATGGCCTCGGCGTCGACGGCAAGGGCGCACACACCCATTATGAGCAGATCTACGTCTCGTCGCTCGAACCCCGTGCGCGGCTGCTCCATCGCCTGTACCAGACGCTGCGATGAGCGAACGAAAATCAGATCCCGATCGCGATGACAGCGAGCGCGCCTTCTTCGGTCGCCGCAAGGGCCACAAGCTCAGGCAGCACCAGGCCGAGCTGATCGATCATCTGCTGCCGCATCTTTCACTCGACATCGAGGGCGAGAAGCCGGCGAATGCCAATGAGATCTTCGATCCCGCGGCCGACGATGTGCGGCTCGAGATCGGCTTCGGCGGCGGCGAGCATCTTGCGGCCGAGGCCCAGAACTTCGCCACGACCGGCTTCATCGGCTGCGAGCCCTATGTCAACGGCATGGCAAAGATCCTCGCGCAGATCGAGGCCGCCAACATCGGCAACATCCGCCTGTTCGCGGGCGATGCCGCCGAGCTCCTGGCCTGGCTGCCGCAGGCATCGCTGTCGCGGATCGACCTGATCCATCCCGATCCCTGGCCGAAGCGGCGGCACTGGAAGCGGCGCTTCGTCCAGGACCGGACCATCGCTGCGATGGCGCGCGTGCTGAAAGCGGGCGGCGAATTCCGCTTCGTGTGCGACATCGACGATTACTGCGCGTGGACGCTGATGCATCTGTCGCGGTCGACGGATTTTCAGTGGCTCGCCGAATGCGCCGATGATTTCCGTCGGCCATGGGACGGCTACACCATGACGCGCTACGGCAGGAAGGCCACGCGCGAAGGGCGCAAGACGACTTACCTGCGGTTTCGGCGGCGCTAGATCGTCTGGCGGTTGCGCCAGAATTTCACGACGCGCTCGGCCGTTGACGGCATCAGGCGCGTGAAGTTCACGCGCGCCTGCTCGAGATCGGCATCGGCCGGCGTGCGATGCGGGCCGTACCACATCAGGATCAGCGCGCGCACCGTGGGCCAGCCGAGATTGAGCACGCGCCCCAGAATCAGGATCGGATCGTAGCGGTCGCCCGCGACCAGGCGATCGAGGATCGAGAGGCGGACGCCGGACATCGCCGCGAGCGAGGCGATCGATTCCTCGTATTTGAGCGCCTTGGCGAAGCCGAGCAGCGCGCTCTCGCCGAGATGACCCTCGCGATGCAAGGTCAGCACCGTGCGCTGTGCATCCGAGAAATCGCGGCGCGGCCCCGGCGGCAGCGCGGCCTCCTCGATCGCCGCCATGGCGCGCTTGATCTCGACCTGACGCACGGGATTGACCACGCTCGAGAGGCGGCGGCGGATGACGTCGAGCGTGCCGTCGAGCAGCTGTTTCAGGTGCTCGCCCGAGAGATCGTTGCGCTGGCCGATCTTGAGCGTCAGCACGCCGTCCTGCGACGCACGTTTGATCAGCTCGGAATAGCTGCCTTGCGAGAACACCGCACCGGCATTGCCCGCGGCGCGACGCACCACGTCGCGATCGCCGCGCTCGACCAGTACGTCGGTGATGACCGCCGACAGTGCGGGGCGCTCGGTCATCGCCAGCAGATGGCCCTGGCCCTTCAGCCGCGCGATCTCGACGAGAGCGGCGTCGTCGAGCACCGGCGAGCGGCGCAGCACGGGGCCCGCCACCATGATCTCGTTTTCGCGCGCGAGCTGGCTCACCAGATGCGGCGGCGCATTGTTCAGGCGCGAGAAGCGCTCGGCGAGGTCGACGCGCGAGGCAAGCTCGGCATGCGGAACGAGATCGATCAGCAGATTGTCGAACAGATCGATGAGATCGGGACGGAGCTTCTCGGCGTCCTGGAAGAACAATTGGGCGATGGCGCGCGCGATCTCACCGCGACGCCGGGGGTCGCCGCGTTTGACGATCTCGTCCAGTCCGGGAATGAGCGACGTGGCAGCGGTCATGAAAACGCAACTCGTACAGGGCACGCCGCGGGTGCGCCCTTGGTCCAAGTCGCCCCACAATCAGGGAATTTAGGCCTGCTAGATGAAGGAAGCGTTGCGCGGGGGGCCACAGGCCGGGCGCAAAAAGCCTCGTCTTTCCCGCGATGGGCCTTGTCCGGGAGGACGGAAAGGGCTATATCAGCGCCAATTCATCTTCTCATACGATCCGCGTAGTGAGAGTGGGCCCGAAAGGACCCGCTCTTTTTTATTACCTGAACGCGGCTTGGTGGAAGATATGCGACCCGGCGAGCTGCCGGGATAAAGAGTTCCGAAACAGGCTCTGCAGATCCTAACCTGTTCAAGTCCTTAACCAAGCCTTAACCATCGAGCGCCTTGACCCCTGATATGACCGAACCGAACACTGGTTCCACGGATGCCGAGTTGCTGGCCGAGCCGAGGCTCGTGGTCGAGCCGGGCGTGGCGGCACGTGTGTCTGCGGTCGCAGGTCCGGTGCTCGAGGGCATGGGCTACCGCCTGGTGCGGATCCGCATCTCCGGCGAGGCCGGCTGCACCGTGCAGATCATGGCCGAGCGGCCGGACGGCTCGATGCAGCTCGAGGATTGCGAAGCGATCTCGCGGGCGCTGTCGCCCGTGCTCGACGTCGCGGACCCCATCGACCGCGCTTATCGGCTGGAAATCTCCTCGCCGGGGATCGACCGTCCGCTGGTGCGCCGCTCGGATTTCGAGCGCTATTCCGGCTATCTGGTGAAGATCGACATGGCGGTCGCCCATGAGGGGCGGAAGCGGTTCCGTGGCATGCTTGGTGCCGTCGAAGGCGACCGCGTGCACCTGCGTCGCGACGACGCCAAGGCGAGCGATAATCCCGACGTTCTCCTGACGATGGAAGACATCGGTGAGGCACGCTTGGTGCTGACCGACGAGCTGATCGCGGAATCCATGCGCCGCGGCAAGGCCGAGGAGCGCCAGATGCGCCGCGATCTCGGCATCGAGCCGCCGGCTGCACCGCACGCGGAAATCAGTGCGAAGATCACCAAGAACACCAAGCCGCAAAAAAAGAAGCCGGCCCCGACCAATACGAAGAAGCACCGCCTGGCCGCCGAACGCGCGCGTCGGGGCGAGATCGAGCCTGACGAAGGAGACTAGCCATGGCAGTCAGCGCCAATCGACTTGAATTGCTCCAGATCGCCGATGCCGTCGCGCGCGAGAAATCGATCGACCGCGGCATCGTCATCGCGGCGATGGAAGACGCTATCGCCAAGGCGGCGCGGGCACGTTACGGCAGCGAGACTGACGTTCATGCCGAGATCGACCCGAAGAAGGGCGAGCTGCGGCTGTCGCGCCACATGCTGGTGGTCGAGAAGGTCGAAAATCATTCCAACCAGATCTCGCTGGTGGATGCGCAGCGCGCCAATCCCGGCGCCCAGGTCGGTGACACCATCGCCGATACGCTGCCGCCGCTGGAATATGGCCGCATCGCCGCGCAATCGGCCAAGCAGGTGATCGTGCAGAAGGTGCGCGAGGCCGAGCGCGACCGGCAATATCAGGAATTCAAGGACCGCATCGGCGACATCGTCAACGGCGTCGTCAAGCGCGTCGAATATGGCAGCGTGATCGTCGACCTCGGCCGCGGTGAAGCCATCATCCGACGCGACGAGATGCTGCCGCGCGAAGTGTTCCGCAACGGCGACCGCGTCCGCGCCTACATCTTCGACGTCCGCCGCGAGACCCGCGGCCCGCAGATCTTCCTCTCCCGCACCCATCCGCAGTTCATGGCGAAGCTGTTCGCGCAGGAAGTGCCTGAGATCTATGACGGCATCGTCGAGATCAAGGCGGTGGCCCGCGATCCCGGCTCGCGCGCGAAAATCGGCGTGATTTCCCGCGATTCCTCGGTCGATCCCGTCGGCGCCTGCGTCGGCATGCGCGGCTCGCGCGTGCAGGCGGTGGTGAACGAGCTGCAGGGCGAGAAGATCGACATCATCCCGTGGTCGCCCGACATCGCGACCTTCGTGGTCAACGCGCTGGCGCCGGCGGAAGTCTCCAAGGTCGTCATCGACGAAGACCGCGAGCGCATCGAGGTCGTCGTGCCCGACACCAACAACCAGCTCTCGCTGGCGATCGGCCGCCGCGGCCAGAACGTGCGTCTGGCCTCGCAGCTCACCGGCTGGGACATCGACATCCTGACCGAGCAGGAGGAATCGGAGCGCCGCCAGGCCGACTTCGAGAACTCCACCCGCGTCTTCATGGAATCGCTCAACGTCGACGAGGTGGTCGGCCAGCTGCTGGCGTCCGAAGGCTTCACCTCGGTCGAGGAACTCGCGATGGTAGACCTCAAGGAACTCGCCGGCATCGAAGGCTTCGACGAGGAGACCGCGCAGGAACTCCAGAACCGTGCCCGCGAATATCTCGAGCAGCAGGAGGCCGAGATCGAGGCCAAGCGCAAGGAGCTTGGTGTCGAGGACGCCGTCAAGGACGTGCCGGGCGTCACCTCCAAGATGCTGGTCAAGTTCGGCGAGAACGACATCAAGACCGTCGAGGACCTCGCCGGCTGCGCCACTGACGATCTGGTCGGCTGGACCGAGCGCAAGGAAGGCGGCGAGCAGACCAAATATCCGGGTGCGCTCGACGGTATCGAGATCTCCCGTGACGATGCTGAAGCCATGATCATGCAGGCCCGCGTCAAGGCCGGCTGGATCACCGAAGCCGATCTCGCGAAGCCCGCCGAAGAGGCCGAGGCGACCGAAGATCAGCCGGCTTAAGGACGAAGGAGAATGTCGCCCGGATGCTCGCAGATACTGACCACGATCTCGACCATGGACCGCGGACCGAAAGGTCCGCGACCATGCGGATGTGCGCGGTCAGTCGCGAGGTCCGGCCGATCGACGAGCTGATCCGCTTCGTCATTTCGCCGCAAGGCGACATAGTTCCCGATCTCAAGCGCAAGCTGCCCGGACGCGGCATGTGGGTCACCGCCTCGCGCGAGGTGGTTGCGGAAGCCGTGCGGCGTCACCAATTTAGCAAAGCCTTCAAGCGCGAGCTGCGCACTCCCCAGACGCTTCCCGCCGACATCGAGGCGCTCCTGGTTCGGAGCGTGACGGAAGCCCTTGGGATTGCCGCCAAGGCGGGCCAGATTGTGGCCGGCTTCGGCAAGGTCGAAAGCGCCCTGCGGGAAGGCACGGCCGAGGTCCTGATCCATGCCAGCGACGGGGCCGCGGACGGAATCCGCAAATTGGACATGCTGGCACGTCAAAATGGCGGGAATCGCGGCGCCAAGCCGCAGACTCCCGTCGTCACTGCGTTGAAATCGATAGAATTGGATTTGGCACTTACCCGGTCAAATGTGATACATGCTGCCCTGCTCGCGGGCCCGGCGAGCAAGTCATTCCTGTCACGTAGCCAGATGCTGGTCCGATACCGGATGGCGGACGATGACAAGACTGCCGAAAAGCCCGGCCAGGATTTCTGAGAGACAACGACGACCCAATAGGACGGTGCGGCAACGCACAACGTTAACAAAGATCAGGATTAGGACTGCTGAATGGTTGATACCAAGACCCCTGACGACAAGAAGCTGAGCGTTCCGAGCAAGACGCTATCGCTCAAGCCGCGCGTCGAAACGGGCACTGTGCGTCAGAGCTTCAGCCATGGCCGCAGCAAACAGGTCGTGGTCGAGAAGCGCGGCAAGCGCCGCGTCGACGGCAGCCCCGAACCGCAAGCTCCCGCGGTTGTTGCAAAGCCGGCGCCGGCCGCGCCTGCTCCCGCTCCGGCACGCCCGGCTCCGCCGCGCAACGCCGGCTCCGGCGTGGTGCTGCGCACGCTGACCGAGGACGAACGTTCCGCCCGCGCCAGCGCGCTGGCCGACGCCAAGGTGCGCGAAGTCGAAGAGCGCCGCCAGGCCGAAGACGAAGCCCAGCGCCGCGCTGTCCGCGAAGCCGCCGAACGCGTCGAGCGCGAAGCCGCCGAGGCCCGCCGCAAGGCCGAGGATGAGCGCCACCGCCACGAAGAGGAAGCCAAGCGCAAGGCCGAAACCGAGGCCAAGAAGCGTTTTGGCGAAGGCGAACAGCCGGCGTCAGCCGCGCGCCCTGCAACTGCCGCCCCGGCCGCTCCCGCGCCACGTCCTGGCGCGCCCGCAGCACGCCCCGGCACCACCACGACCACGGCACGCCCGGGAACAACCACCGCGCGCCCTGGAACGACCACCGCGAGGCCGGGAGGCGGCCCGTTGGGTCGCGCTCCCGCGGTCGCAGCCGGACCGGACGAGGACGATGGTCCGCGCCAGATCCGTCGCGGTCCCGGCGGCGCCGCGCGTCCCGTGGTAGCCCCCAAGCCCACCCACAAACCCGGCCCGCAGAAGGAGCGCGGTCGCCTGACGGTCGTGACCGCATTCAATGCCGACGACGTGCGCGAGCGCTCGATCGCCTCGTTCCGCCGCCGCACGCAGCGCCTGAAGGGCCATGCCGCGAACGAGCCGAAGGAAAAGCTCATCCGCGAGGTGGTCATTCCGGAAGCGATCACCATCCAGGAGCTCGCCAACCGCATGGCCGAGCGCGCGGTGGAAATCATCCGCATGCTGATGAAGCAGGGCGCGATTCACAAGATCACCGACGTGATCGACGCCGACACTGCGCAGCTGATCGCCGAAGAGCTTGGTCACACCGTCAAGCGCGTCGCCGCGTCCGACGTTGAAGAAGGCCTGTTCGATGCCACCGACGATTCCACCGACACCGAGACGCGTTCGCCCGTCGTGACCGTGATGGGTCACGTCGACCACGGCAAGACCTCGCTGCTCGACGCGCTCCGCCATGCCAACGTCGTCTCCGGCGAAGCCGGCGGCATCACCCAGCATATCGGCGCCTATCAGGTGCTGTCGCCCGAAAGCGGCAAGAAGATCACCTTCATCGACACGCCCGGCCACGCCGCGTTCACCGCGATGCGCGCCCGCGGCGCCAAGGTGACCGACATCGTCGTGCTGGTGGTTGCTGCCGATGACGGCGTCATGCCGCAGACGATCGAAGCCATCAACCACGCCAAGGCGGCGCGGGTGCCGATCATCGTTGCCATCAACAAGATCGACAAGCCCGATGCGAAGCCCGAGCGCGTGCGCACCGAGCTGCTCCAGCACGAGGTGCAGGTCGAATCCTTCGGCGGCGAAGTCGTCGACGTCGAAGTGTCAGCCAAGAACAAGACCAATCTCGACAAGCTGCTCGAGATGATCGCGCTCCAGGCCGACATCCTCGACCTGAAGACCAATTCGGAGCGTCCGGCCGAAGGCACCGTGATCGAAGCCAAGCTCGATCGCGGCCGTGGCCCGGTCGCGACCGTGCTGGTCCAGCGCGGCACGCTTCGTGTCGGTGACATCATTGTCGCCGGCGCCGAGATGGGCCGCGTCCGCGCGCTGATCTCGGATCAGGGCGAGACGGTGCATGAGGCCGGTCCTTCGGTTCCGGTCGAGGTGCTCGGTTTCAACGGTCCGCCGGAGGCCGGCGATCGTCTCGCGGTGGTCGAGAACGAAGCCCGCGCCCGCCAGGTCACCAGCTATCGCGCGCACCAGAAGCGCGAGAACGCGGCTGCCTCGATCTCCGGCATGCGCGGCTCGCTCGAGCAGATGATGTCGCAATTGAAGACGGCGGGCCGCAAGGAATTCCCGCTGATCATCAAGGCCGACGTGCAGGGCTCGCTGGAAGCGATCCTCGGCTCGCTGGAGAAGCTCGGCACCGACGAAGTCGCAGCCCGCATCCTGCATGCCGGCGTCGGCGGCATCTCGGAATCCGACGTGACGCTCGCGGAAGGCTTCAACGCCGCGATCATCGGCTTCTCGGTTCGTGCCAACAAGGAGGCGGCTGCGGCCGCCAAGCGCAACGGCATCGAGATCCGCTACTACAACATCATCTACGACCTCGTGGACGACGTGAAGAAGGCGATGAGCGGCCTGCTCGCGCCGACCTTGCGCGAAACCATGCTGGGCAATGCCGCGATCCTGGAGATCTTCAACATCTCCAAGGTCGGCAAGGTCGCCGGCTGCCGCGTCACCGACGGCACCGTGGAACGCGGCGCCAATGTGCGCCTGATCCGCGACAACGTCGTCGTGCACGAAGGCAAGCTGTCGACGCTGAAGCGCTTCAAGGACGAAGTGAAGGAAGTGCAGTCCGGTCAGGAATGCGGCATGGCCTTCGAGAACTACCACGACATGCGTGCCGGTGACGTGATCGAGTGTTATCGCGTGGAGACGATCCAGCGCTCCCTGTAAGTCCAAATCTTACCGAAGCGCCCGGATCTTTTTGAGCTGAAATTGCGGGAGTGCGATGGCCGGATTTATTCCGGCCATCCGCGCCGCATTCGTTTCAACAGGACAAATGACAATGCTCGTGTCCCAAACGCGGGCACGACGAGGTGATTTTCAACCATGCCCCGCCACCATCAGAAGAAAAGTTCCGCGCCGGGCGGCTCGCAACGCCAGTTGCGTGTCGGCGAGCAGGTTCGCCACGCGATGGCCGAGATTCTGGCGCAAGGCAATGTGCATGATGCGGACCTCGAAGGTCACATCATCACCGTGCCGGAGGTTCGGATGTCGCCCGACCTGAAGCTCGCAACGGTTTACGTGATGCCGCTCGGTGGCCGCGACACCGAGGTCATCACCGCTGCGCTCGAGCGCAACAAGAAATTCCTGCGCGGCGAAGTCGCGCGGCGCGTTAACCTGAAATTTGCACCTGACCTTCGTTTCCGCGTCGACGAACGATTCGACGAAGCGGAACGGATCGAGAAGCTTTTGCGAACACCTGCGGTGCAGAAGGACCTGGAACAGGATCCGGATTCGGATCGGGAAGAAGAGCGATGACGATGGACCCGGCTCACGGCACGATCGGCGGCGAAGAGACCGATCAGCGCGACGTGCAGAAAAATAATTTTGCGGATCTCGGCGGCGATTCCCAGCCGCATCAGGAGCCGCGCCGCGTCAACAACGATCCCCGCGCCAACAAGCAGAAGGGTAACCAGCCGCGCCGCGACCGCCGCGACGTCCATGGCTGGGTCGTGCTCGACAAGCCGATCGGCATGACCTCGACGCAAGCCGTCGCCGTGCTCAAGCGCCTGTTCAACGCCAAGCGCGCGGGACACGCCGGCACGCTCGACCCGCTCGCCTCCGGCGGCCTGCCGATTGCGCTCGGCGAGGCCACCAAGACGGTTCCCTTCGTGATGGACGGCCGCAAGCGCTACCAGTTCACAGTGTGCTGGGGCGAGGAGCGCGACACCGACGATATCGAGGGCCGGGTCACCGCGACCTCCGACCAGCGCCCGACCCGGGAGGCCATCCAGGCCCTGCTGCCCCGCTTCACCGGCGTGATCGAGCAGATCCCGCCCCGCTATTCCGCGATCAAGGTCCAGGGCGAGCGCGCCTATGACCTGGCCCGCGACGGCGAGATCGTGGAACTGGCCCCCCGTCCGGTCGAAATTCATCATTTAACCCTTGTGGATCAACCGGATAACGACCGGGCGGTGTTCGAGGCGGAGTGCGGCAAGGGCACCTATGTCCGGGCGCTGGCCCGCGATATGGGCCGGATTCTCGGCACTTACGGCCATATTTGCGCGCTGCGGCGGACCCTGGTCGGCCCATTTGACGAGAACGACATGATTCCGCTGGATCAGTTGGAGGCTTTATGCGATAGAGCCGCGTCCGGCGAGGGCAGCCTCGCCGACGCGCTTATGCCCGTTGAGACCGCGCTGGACGACATCCCGGCACTGGCCGTCACTCGGGCTGATGCGGCAAGGCTCCATCGGGGCCAGGCCGTTTTATTGCGCGGACGGGATGCGCCCACTAGTAGCGGCACAGTCTATGTCACGGTGGCAGGCCGTCTATTGGCGCTTGCTGAAGTCGGCAACGGCGAAATCATCCCCAAGCGTGTGTTCAACCTGACCGGTCTGACTGCCAGCACCGGTCGCAACGAGAGAAATTGACGATGTCGATTGCCGCAGAACGCAAAGCGGAAGTCATCAAGACGAATGCCAACAAGGCCGGCGACACCGGCTCGCCGGAGGTTCAGGTCGCGATCCTGTCGGAACGCATCAACAACCTCACCAACCATTTCAAGACCCACGTGAAGGACAACCATTCGCGTCGCGGCCTCTTGAAGCTGGTTTCGACCCGCCGCTCGCTGCTCGACTACCTCAAGAAGAGGGACGAGGCGCGTTACAAGGCGCTGCTCGAGAAGCACAACATTCGTCGTTAAGTGTTCCTGCGCGCGCCACTGGCGCGCGTTTTCGTCCGCGGTTTCGAGCGAAAGCGTTTGTTTAAAGGTTTTTGATCGAGGCTGCGTGCGCGTCGGGTGCGAGCCGTTGACGGCTAGCACCCGGGCACGATGGGCGAGGACCGCAATCCGGTGTTCGCGTTCGTGCCGACTGACAGTCCAGCAGCAATCCGGCGGCTGGGCACAACGGGCAAGGCGCCCGTATGACCCGAAAGGATGGACGCCATCCGAAATCCGAAAACCATGGCAGGATCGCAGGACGCTGATCGCCCGCTTCGATCAACGTCCCGCAATCTTGCGCATGGTTTTTGTTTTTCGGGCCGTCCTTCTTTCGAGAACCCATGAAAGAAGACATCTATGTTCAATAAGCATTCAGTCGAGATCGACTGGGGTGGACGCCCTCTCAAGCTTGAAACCGGCAAGATCGCGCGTCAGGCCGACGGTGCCGTCGTCGCCACCTATGGCGAGACCGTGGTGCTCGCCACCGTCGTCGCGGCGAAGGCGCCGCGCGAAGGCGTCGACTTCCTGCCGCTGACGGTCGACTACCAGGAGAAGACCTACGCAGCCGGCCGCATTCCCGGCGGCTATTTCAAGCGCGAGGGTCGTCCAACCGAGAAGGAGACGCTGGTCTCCCGCCTGATCGACCGTCCGATCCGTCCGCTGTTCGTCGACGGCTGGCGCAACGAGACCCAGGTGATCGTCACCGTGCTGTCGCACGACATGGAGAACGATCCCGATATCGTGGCGCTGGTGGCCTCATCGGCTGCGCTGACCCTGTCCGGCGCGCCCTTCAAGGGCCCGATCGGCGCAGCGCGCGTCGGCTTCGCCAATGACGAGTTCATCCTCAACCCGACGCTCGACGAGATGGTCGACACCCAGCTCGACCTCGTCGTCGCCGGCACCGCCGACGCCGTGCTGATGGTGGAATCGGAAGCCAAGGAGCTCAACGAAGAGGTGATGCTCGGCGCCGTGATGTTCGGTCACCGCCACTTCCAGCCGGTGATCAACGCGATCATCGAGCTGGCCGAGAAGGCTGCCAAGGAGCCGCGCGAAGTCACCGTCATCGACAATTCGGCGCTCGAGAAGGAAATGCTCGGCCTCGTCGAGCAGGAGCTGCGCGCCGCCTATGCCATTCCGATCAAGCAGGATCGCTACGCCGCGGTCGGCAAGGTCAAGGAAAAGGTGATCGCTCACTACTTCCCCGAAGGCCAGGAGCCGAAATACGACAAGCTGCGCATCGGCGGCGTATTCAAGGAGCTGGAAGCGAAGATCGTTCGCTGGAACATCCTCGACACCGGCAAGCGCATCGACGGCCGCGATTCCAAGACCGTGCGCAACATCATCGCCGAAGTCGGCGTGCTGCCCCGTGCCCACGGCTCGGCGCTGTTCACCCGCGGCGAGACCCAGGCGCTGGTCGTGACCACGCTCGGCACCGGCGAGGACGAGCAGTACATCGACGCGCTGTCAGGAACGTACAAAGAGACGTTCCTGCTGCACTACAACTTCCCTCCCTACTCGGTCGGTGAGACCGGCCGCCTCGGCGGCACCAAGCGTCGCGAGATCGGCCACGGCAAGCTCGCCTGGCGCGCGATCCACCCGGTGCTGCCGCCGCATCACGAGTTCCCCTACACCACGCGCGTGGTGTCGGAGATCACCGAGTCGAACGGCTCGTCCTCGATGGCTTCGGTCTGCGGCGCTTCGCTGGCGCTGATGGATGCCGGCGTGCCGTTGAAGCGGCCGACCGCGGGCATCGCGATGGGCCTGATCCTCGAAGACAAGCGCTTCGCGGTTCTCTCGGACATCCTCGGTGACGAGGACCATCTCGGCGACATGGACTTCAAGGTCGCCGGTACCGAGCAAGGCATCACCTCGCTCCAGATGGACATCAAGATCGAGGGCATCACCGAAGAGATCATGAAGGTGGCGCTCGGTCAGGCCAAGGATGGCCGTATCCACATCCTCGGTGAAATGGCCAAGGCGCTCACCAACGCCCGCGCCGAGCTCGGCGAGTACGCGCCGCGCATCGAGACCTTCAAGATCGCCACCGACAAGATCCGCGAAGTGATCGGCACCGGCGGCAAGGTGATCCGCGAGATCGTCGAGAAGACCAGCGCCAAAGTCAACATCGAGGACGACGGCACCGTGAAGGTCGCCTCCTCCGATGGCGAGGCGATGAAGGCCGCGATCAAGTGGATCAAGTCGATCGCCTCCGATCCGGAAGTCGGCCAGATCTATGACGGCACCGTCGTCAAGGTGATGGAGTTCGGCGCCTTCGTGAACTTCTTCGGTTCCAAGGACGGCCTCGTCCACATCAGCCAGCTCGCTTCGGCGCGCGTGCAGAAGACCTCCGACGTCGTCAAGGAAGGCGACAAGGTCAAGGTCAAGCTGCTCGGCTTCGACGACCGCGGCAAGACCCGGCTGTCGATGAAGGTGGTCGACCAGACCACCGGCGAAGACCTCGAAGGCAAGGGCGGCGACGGCGAGAAGACCCCGCGCGAAGCCGCCGGCGAGTAATCGATCCGCACATCAGAAACACGAAGGGCGGCCTCGCGGCCGCCCTTTTTGTTTGTCGCTTGCTTAAGCCCGGGGATCAGGCCGCGAGGTCGTACCGGTCGAGGTTCATCACCTTGGTCCAGGCCTTGGCGAAGTCCTGCACGAACTGCTGCTTGGCGTCCGACGAGGCATAGACCTCGGCGAAGGCGCGGAGCTGCGAGTGCGCACCGAAGATCAGGTCGGCGCGCGTGCCGGTCCACTTCACCGCGTTGGTCTTGCGGTCGCGGGCCTCGTAGGTGCCGTCAGCCGCCGGCGTCCACTGCGCGCTCATGTCGAGCAGGTTGATGAAGAAGTCGTTGCTCAGCGTTCCGACCTTCGAGGTCAAGACGCCGTGCTTCGAACCGCCCGCATTGGCGCCGAGCACACGCAGACCGCCGACGAGCGCGGTCAGCTCGGGACCGGACAGCTTCAGCAGCTGCGCGCGATCGACAAGAGCTTCCTCCTGCTGCAGGAACTGATGCTTCTTGCCGACGTAGTTGCGGAAGCCATCGGCCCGCGGCTCCAGCGGGGCGAAGGATTCCGCGTCGGTCTGCTCCTGCGAAGCATCCATGCGGCCCGGCGTGAAGCCAAGCTTCACGTCAACGCCGGCATCCTTCGCGGCCTTCTCGACCGCGGCAGAACCGCCGAGGACGATGAGGTCGGCGAGCGAGACCTTCTTCGCACCTGCCGATGCGTTGAAGTCCTTCTGGATCGCTTCGAGCTTGCCGAGAACCTTGGAGAGCTGAGCCGGCTGGTTCACCTCCCAATCCTTCTGCGGGGCCAGACGGATGCGCGCGCCGTTGGCGCCGCCGCGCTTGTCGGAGCCGCGGAACGTCGAAGCCGACGCCCAGGCGGTCGAGACCAGCTCGGAGACCGAGAGGCCCGAAGCCAGTATCTTGGTCTTCAGCGCAGCGATGTCCTGGTCGCCGACCAGCTCGTGGTTCACCTTCGGAATCGGATCCTGCCAGATCAGCGTTTCCTTCGGCACCAGCGGGCCGAGATAGCGCTGAATCGGACCCATATCGCGGTGGGTGAGCTTGAACCAGGCGCGGGCAAAGGCGTCCGCGAACTGATCCGGGTTTTCGAAGAAGCGACGCGAGATCTTCTCGTAGGCCGGATCGAGACGCAGCGAGAGGTCGGTCGTCAGCATCGTCGGCCGGTGCTTCTTCGACTTGTCGAAGGCATCAGGAATGATCGCGTCGGCACCCTTAGCCGTCCACTGATTCGCACCGCCCGGGCTCTTCGTCAGCTCCCATTCGTACTTGAACAGGTTCTCGAAGAAGTTGTTGCTCCACTTCGTCGGCGTCGTCGTCCATGTCACCTCGATGCCGCTGGTGATGGAATCGCCCGCCTGGCCGGAAGCGTACTTGCTCTTCCAGCCGAGGCCCTGATCCTCGAGCGCGCCCGCTTCCGGCTCCGGACCGACCAGCGACGGATCGCCCGCGCCGTGGGTCTTGCCGAAGGTGTGGCCGCCGGCGATCAGCGCGACGGTTTCCTCGTCGTTCATCGCCATGCGGGCGAACGTCTCGCGGATGTCCTTGGCCGCGGCGACCGGGTCAGGCTTGCCGTTCGGGCCTTCCGGATTGACGTAGATCAGGCCCATCTGCACCGCGCCGAGCGGCTCGGCGAGCTGGCGTTCGCCGCTGTAGCGCTCGTCGCCCAGCCACGTGCCTTCAGGACCCCAATAGAGCTCTTCCGGCTCCCACACGTCGGCGCGGCCGCCGGCGAAGCCGAAGGTCTTGAAGCCCATCGATTCCAGCGCGACGTTGCCGGCGAGCACCATCAGATCGGCCCAGGAGATCTTGCGGCCGTATTTCTGCTTGATCGGCCAGAGCAGACGGCGCGCCTTGTCGAGATTGGCGTTGTCGGGCCAGCTGTTCAGCGGTGCGAAACGCTGCTGACCGGCACCGGCGCCACCGCGGCCGTCCGTGGTGCGATAGGTGCCCGCGCTGTGCCAGGCCATGCGGATCATGAGGCCGCCATAGTGGCCGAAATCGGCAGGCCACCATTCCTGCGAGTCCGTCATCAGAGCCGTCAGGTCCTTGATGACGGCATTCAGGTCGAGCGACTTGAACTCCTTGGCATAGTCGAACTCCTTGCCCATCGGGTCGGACAGGGTCGAATTCTTGTGCAGCATCTCGATGCTGAGCTGGGTCGGCCACCAGTCGCGGTTCACGCGCGTGGGTTTTCCGCCCGAAAACGGGCACTTCGAAGTGTCATCCATGAATACCTCCTCTGGTGGCGTCGAACTCGCGCCTTTGACCAGGTAGAATTACTCTAGGCTTCGCATTCGATCAGGGGAAGTTGACTTTAATGATCGCTGCGATAGGATTTTCTGATGGCCAACGTGACGATGCGCCAGCTCAGATATTTCGACGCGCTGGCGCGTCACGGCCATTTCGGCCGCGCGGCGGAGGCAAGCTCGATCTCCCAGCCGGCCCTGTCGATGCAGATCAAGGAACTGGAGGAGGCGCTCGGCGGCCTGCTGCTGGAGCGCAGCGCCCGGCAGGTGGCGCTGACCCGGTTCGGCGAGGAGCTCGCACCGCGCGTCCGCGACGTCCTGCGCTCGGTCGATGAGCTCGGCGATTTCGCGCGCGCGTCACAGGACCGGTTTGCGGGCCGGCTGCGGATCGGCATGATCCCGACGATCGCGCCCTATCTGCTGCCGAAGATCACCAAGAATCTCACGCGCATGCATCCGGAGCTCGACATCCGCGTGCGCGAGACGATGACGCCGCGGCTGATCCAGGAACTGGTCGAAGGCCGGCTCGACACGGCCATCGTCGCACTGCCGGTGTCCGAGCCTTCGCTCACCGAAGTCGCGCTGTTCGATGAAAAATTCCTGCTGGTGCGGCCGGGCTCCGACGAAGGCACACCGGTGCCATCGCGCGAGATGATGCGCGAGATGCGGCTGTTGCTGCTCGAAGAGGGGCACTGCTTCCGCGATCAGGCGCTATCGTTCTGCAACATGCAATCGGCGCCGCCGCGCGAGATGCTGGATGCGAATTCGCTGTCGACGCTGGTCCAGATGGTCAGCGCCGGCATCGGCGTCACCTTGATCCCGGAAATGGCGGTGTCGGTGGAGACGCGATCGGCCTCGGTCTCGCTGTCGCGCTTCCGCGATCCCGAGCCCTCGCGCACCATCGGCATGGTCTGGCGCAAGACCAGCCCGCTGGCGCGGCAGCTGCTGCAGATCTCCGAGGTGGTGTGCCTCTCGGCCGGCAAGGCGCGCCCGCGGCAAGCCACGCGCGGCCAACGTGGGTAGGCGGGAATTTTCCTGAATAGCCGGGATCATTCAAGCGAACCCCGGCGCAAGGCGGGCAGATCGAACCGAGAGCACCAATGTCTAATCCCGTCATCCGTCCCGCGCGCACCGACGAATATGACGAGATCGGCCGCGTCTGGATGGAAAGCTGGGCCTCGACCGGCCTCGCCGAGGCGAGCGAGTTCCTGCTGGCAAATCTGCGCGCACGCATCAGGCGCGAGATCGAGAACGGCTGGAGCCTGTTCGTGGCCGACGACAACGGCACGATCGCCGCCATGCTGGCGCTGCATCTGCCAAAACTCTATCTCGACATGCTTTTCGTCGGGCCCGCCTACCAGGGCCAATCGCTCGGACGGCAGTTGCTCGCCTTCACGCGCACGCAAATGCCGGATGAAATGTACCTGCGCTGCGTCCGCGAAAACGAAAGAGCCTGGCGCTGGTACGAGCGCGAAGGCTTTGTGTTCGAGAAGGAAGAGATCGAGCCCTCGAACGGGTTCGTGATGAAGTATTATCGGTGGAAGCGGCAGCGGCTCACCGGATAGACAGCGATCCCGGGCTGCAGCTTGCGGTTGTCACGATCCCACCCTAGTGTGGCGCGTCCGATGACCTCCCGCCTCTGATCCTTGGAATCCATGTTTCGACTTGCTGCCCCGGTGCTCATCCTGCTGTCCTTCCTGACTTCGGCAGCAGCGCAAACCCCTCCCGCAACCACCGCTCCCGCCGCTCAGACCGCACCATCGGCAAAGCCGACAGCCAAGAAAGCGACGACGAAGCCGAAGGCGGCGCCGAAGCCTGCGGAGGCGGCGACTGCCGGTCCTTGCGGCGTCGGCGTGATTGCGGGGACCGGGGACATCTTTGTCGTCCAGAAGATCGGTCTGACCGTGTTCGGCAACGACTATGCCGAAGTCCCGGTATCCTGGGGCCTTGACGACCTCGTCTTTGCGCGGGCGCGGGCCGCAGCAGGCAACACGCCGGTGCGACGGATCACTTACGCCAAGGGCGCGCTCGATTCCTACTACCACCCCAAATCCGGCCTGTTCCGCAATCAGCGCGAAGAGCTGTCGAACCTGATCCGGCAGGTCGCGGGCAATGCCGGTTGCGAGCGCTATCTCGTCGTCATGCGCAGCGAAGGACAACTTGACGGGACCAATCAGTCGCTCAGCGGCGTCGGCATCTTCAGCCGGGGTGTCGGTCTCATCTCATATGCATATGTCTTCTCCTATATCGGCGTGACGTGGGTCGACGGCCGCACCTTCGAAATCATGAAAGGCCCCGCCGTAACGTTCGAAGGTGTCATGAAGCATATGGCTGACAACTTCGTTTCGAACGAGCTTTTGCAGTAGGTGGACAAATCCATGTTTCCGGAGACGGCCGCGGACTCCGCCAACAACACCGCCCTGCGCGACACCACCCGCGACTTTCTGACCAAACGGCTGGACAAGATCTTGCCGCCGTATTTCGCGCAATAAGGCGCGTTGGCGTACGACGATGAATCTGCTTGCCGCCGCATTGGTATCATACGCGCTGCTGTCGCCGACAGGCGGGCAGGTGCAACCGGCGCCAAAGCCGGAAGTGGTCAAGCCCGCGATCAGGAAACCGGCAGGCGTCAAGCCAAGCGGACCGGTTGAAAGCGGCCCGTGCCAAATCGGCGTGATACCGGTCGGCGGTGACCTATTCGTGGTCGAGAAGTTTGGGCCTTTCACGTTCATGGACAAACGTGCGCGGGTCTCGATTGCGGCGTGGGCACTCGACGACCTCGTCGTCTCGCGCGTTCGCGCCGCTGCGGCCGGCAGTTCCGTGAAGAGAATCCCCTACACCGTCGAAGAGCTCAAGTCCGGTGGTCGCGAAAAGCAGCATCCGTTTTTTTTACAGCGCAGCGACCGACATCGGAAACTTCGTTCGCTTCCTCGCGCCCAAACTGCGGTGTGAGCGCTACATCGTCGTCCACCGGAATCACGGAACGCATCGGGAATCCGGCATCGGTATCTCACAATACCCTTACGGTGGGCCAGTCCATCTCTTCGCGATGATGTACATCCGGGTCTATGACGGTACCACCTTCGCGTTGATCAGGGAGGCACCCGCCTTGATGACCGAGGACACGTATGTGGAGCGCTTGCTGCACAATCCGCTCGGCGGTCCGTCGAGCGAGCTGGATCGCGCGATGTTTCCGGAGAAGCCGGCGGACGCAGTCAACAACCCGGTGCTGCGCGACGGGGTACGCACGATGCTGACGAAGAGTCTCGACAAGACGCTGCCGGCCCTGCTGCAGCGTCTGTCGCCGTCACGTTGACCAAGATATCGCTCGCAGAACGGCGCATCCATCTAGGCATAGTGCGTTGCGCATCGGGCGCAAACACGCAATGAATCTGCCCTCGCCCGCCGTTACGCCAATGGAAAGTTCTTCGCCATGATCAAGCTCTATTGGTCGCCACGCTCGCGCTCGTTCACGACGCTCTGGCTGATGGAAGAGAGCGGCCTGCCCTATGAGCGCGTGCTGACCGACATCTCGACCGGCGCGCAGAAAGCGCCGGATTATTTGAAGGTCAATCCGATGGGCAAGGTGCCGGCGCTCAGCGACGGCGATGCCGCGCTCGGCGAGGCCGCCGCGATCTGCGCCTACATCGCCGACCGCTATCCCGAAGCGAAGCTCGCGCCCGCGGTAACCGATCCGCGTCGCGCGCGCTATTTGCAATGGCTGTTCTTTTCGCCGGGCTGCATCGAGCCTGCCATCATCCAGATCTTCACCAAGATCGAGATCCCGACCTCGACCGCGGCCTGGGGCAGCGCGACGCAGGTGTTCGACGTGCTGGAAGCTGCGCTCGCGAAGGGACCGTGGATCCTCGGCGAGGAATTTTCGGCCGCAGACATCACGGTCGGCTCCGGCCTGAACTTCGCGGTGCGCCTGTTCAAGATGGTGCCGTCCCGCCCGGCCTTCGATGCCTATCTCGCGCGCTGCATGGCGCGGCCGGCGTTCCAGAGAGCGGAGAAGATCGCGGCGGGTTGAGGCTAAGAACTCGTAGGGTGGGCAAAGCGGAGCGTGCCCACCACGTCTTTCTGCGATCGAGGAGAGATGGTGGGCACGGCGCTCTGCGCCTTTGCCCACCCTACGAAATCACTCTGACGCCTTCAAATCGTCAGGCCTCGGCATCAGGATCGTGTTGTAGCCGGAATCGACATAGTGGATCTCGCCGGTCACGCCGCCGGAGAGATCCGACAACAGATACAGCGCCGAGCCGCCGAGCTCGTCGAGCGTGACGCCGCGGCGGAGCGGCGAATGTTTCTGCATGAAGCCGAACATCGCACGCGCCTCGCCGATGCCCGAGCCGGCGAGCGTACGGATGGGGCCTGCGGAGATGGCGTTGACGCGGATGCCGCGCGGTCCGAAATCGGAGGCGAGGTAGCGCACGGAGGCCTCCAGCGCCGCCTTGGCGACGCCCATCACGTTGTAGTTCGGCATCGCGCGCTCCGAGGCGCCGAAGGTCAGCGTGATCATGCTGCCGCCCTCCGTCATCAGCTCGGCGGCACGCTTTGCGACCTCCGTGAACGAGAAGCAGGAGATCACCATGGTGCGCGAAAAGTTCTCGCGGCTGGTGTCGGCGTAGCGGCCCTTCAGCTCGTTCTTGTCGGCAAAGCCGATGGCGTGGATGACGAAATCGAGCTTGCCCCATTTCTCGCGCAGCACGGCGAAGGTCGCATCAACGCTGGCAATGTCCTCGACGTCGCAAGGCAGCACCAATTCCACGCCGAGCTGCTCCGCCAACGGCTTGACGCGCTTGCCCAGCGCCTCGCCCTGGAAGGTGAAGGCAAGCTCGGCACCGTGGGCATGCAGCGCCTTCGCCATGCCCCAGGCGATCGAATGATCATTGGCGATGCCCATGATCAGACCGCGCTTGCCTTTCATCAGTCCTTCCATCTCGCAATTACTCTCCGCTCTCCGTCATGCCCGGGCTTGTCCCGGGCATCCACGTTCTTCCGCAACCGGTAGCAAAGACGTGGATGGCCGGGACGAGCCCGGCCATGACGAAAAAACTACCAGTGCGTCTGCAATGACGTCACACATCCAGCCGGCTGAACACCAGCGTGGCGTTGGTGCCGCCGAAGCCGAAGGAGTTCGACAGCACGGTGCCGATCTTGACGTTGTCGATGCGCTTGCGCACGATCGGCATGTCGGCAAACACGGGATCGAGCTCCTGGATGTGAGCGCTCTCGCAGATGAAGCCGTTGTTCATCATCAGCAGCGAGTAGATCGCCTCCTGCACACCGGTTGCGCCCAGCGAGTGACCGGTCAGCGCCTTGGTCGCCGAGATCGGCGGGCACTTCTCGCCGGCACCGAACACGCGACGGAGCGCGTCGATCTCCGGCGGATCGCCTGCTGGCGTCGAGGTCGCGTGCGGATTGATGTAGTCGACCTTGGTCTTCACCGTCGACATCGCCATGCGCATGCAGCGCTCGGCGCCCTCGCCGGAGGGCGCGACCATGTCGTAGCCGTCCGACGTCGCGCCGTAGCCCACGATCTCGCCGTAAATGCGCGCGCCGCGCGCCTTGGCATGTTCAAGCTCTTCCAGCACCAGCACGCCGGCGCCGCCGGCAATGACGAAGCCGTCGCGGTTGACGTCATAGGGACGCGAGGCGGTGGCGGGCGTTTCGTTGTACTTCGACGACATCGCGCCCATGGCGTCGAACAGCACCGAGAGGGACCAGTCCAGCTCCTCGCAGCCGCCGGCGAAAATGATGTCCTGCTTGCCGATCTGGATCGTCTCATAGGCGTTGCCGACGCAATGGTTCGACGTCGCGCAGGCCGAGGAGATCGAATAGTTCACGCCTTTGATCTTGAACCAGGTCGCAAGCGTCGCCGAGGCCGTGGACGACATCGCCTTCGGCACGGCAAACGGTCCGACGCGCTTCGGTCCCTTGGTGCGGGTGATGTCGGCGGATTCGACGATGGTGCGGGCCGACGGGCCGCCGGAACCCATGATGATGCCGGTGCGGATGTTGGAGATATCTTCGGGCGACAGACCGGAATCCTGGATCGCCTGCTCCATCGCGATATGATTCCACCCCGCGCCCTGGCCGAGGAAGCGCATCGCACGCCGGTCGACGACCGTCGCAGGATCGATCGTCGGCGCACCTTGCACCTGCGAACGGAAACCGAGTTCGGCATATTTTTCAGCCCGCGAAATACCTGACTTCGCCTCGTGAAGGCTCGCAAGCACTTCCTGGGTGTTGTTTCCGATGGACGAGACGATACCCATCCCGGTGACCACAACCCGCCTCATGACAGCCTCGCCTAAATCGTTGTCTTTCTTGGTGATGCGCTCAGCCCAGGCTCACGCCCTGCTTGAACAGGCCGACCTTCAGATCCTTCGCGCGATAGATAATCTGGTCATCGACCGAAAGCCATCCGTCGGCGATACCGAGCACCAGCTTTGAACGCATCACGCGCTTGATATCGATGTTGTACACAACCTTACGGGCCTCGGGCAGCACCTGGCCGCTGAACTTCAGCTCGTTCAGGCCAAGCGCGCGGCCGCGCCCTTCACCGCCGCTCCAGCCCAAATAGAAGCCGACCATCTGCCACAGCGCATCGAGGCCGAGGCAGCCAGGCATGACGGGATCGTTCTTGAAATGGCAGCCGAAGAACCAGAGGTCGGGCTTCACGTCGAGCTCGGCCCGCACCACCCCCTTGCCAAACTCGCCGCCGGTCTCGTTGATGTCCGTGATGCGGTCGAACATGAGCATCGGCGGCAGCGGCAGCTGGGCATTGCCCGGGCCGAACATCTCGCCGCGGCCACATGCCAGCAGATCTTCGTATTCGTAGCCGTTGCGCCTGTTCAGCATGCGGAAGCCTCTGTTCAAATCCCGATTGAGCGGCGTTTCTGGCGAAAATGGGCCCCGTTTCGTTCGGAAAGCCGCGCCAATTCCCGTCATGAGGCGCGACTGCCACGAGCCAGGATGGACTGCGGGCCGGGCCTCAATGCCCGGCTGCGCCATAATCGGCCAAGCGGAACCGCGGGTTCTCTAACACAGGCATTTCGGGTGGCAAAGCGATCTCATGAAGGTAAAGTGACCACCTGCTCGCCCGGTTCCATTTCTCATTAGCTCTCTAGTTGCGAGAAACTTGCATCTGCATCTATCTGTCCATATATTGCATATAGATGCAGTGTCCACGCGTGCCCGAAATCTGGAAATGAGCGAGAATCCCGCGCCCCATCACGACGACGACGTCCATTCCGCCGCCCTCCTGTCCGGCCGCCAGCCGGCCTTGACCGGCTGCCCGTGGCACGACGTCAACGAAATGCTCCAGTCCGCGGGGCTTCGTCCGACGCGCCAGCGCATGGCGCTCGGCTGGCTCCTGTTCGGCAAGGGTGCTCGCCACCTCACGGCTGAAATGCTCTACGAGGAGGCGACGCTGGCCAAGGTGCCGGTGTCGCTCGCGACCGTCTACAACACGCTGAACCAGCTGACCGATGCCGGCCTGCTGCGCCAGGTCAGCGTCGACGGTACCAAGACCTATTTCGACACCAACGTCACCACCCACCACCATTATTACCTCGAGAACAGCCACGAGCTGGTCGATATCGAGGATCCGCATCTGGCGCTGTCCAAGATGCCGGAGGTGCCCGAGGGTTACGAGATCGCGCGCATCGACATGGTCGTGCGGCTGCGTAAGAAGCGCTGAAGATCGATCCAAAGCTGCTGAATTTGTCGTCATGGCCGGGCTTGTCCCGGCCATTGTCGTTTTACGCTGTCATTCCGGGATGGTCCGAAGGACCAGACCTCAGATGCGCAATTGCGCATCGGGGAATCTCGAGATCCCGGGATGACCCTTCGGGTCAGTTGACTTGCTCGTCCGAATAGACGCCCCAGAGGCGCTCCTGCTGGATCCAGCCGTCAAAGCCGTTGCCGGTGACGCGACACCAGTTTGCAGTGCACTTCTTGACCTGCGTAACGACGCCGGCCTGGAGCTTGGCCGCAACCGCGCTGTCGAGATCGGCGCGGTCGTAGATCGGGGCGAGGTCGTCCTTGTGCTTCATGGTGACGACCGCAGTGCGGCGGCCCGACAGCAGCGAATGATAGACCCAGCCCTCGGCGCCTTCGGAATCGCGCACCCGGCGCCAGTTCTCGAACTCGGCGGTGATTTCGACCGGCAGGCCGGCGCGGGTGTAGACCCAGGCGACGTCGTTGTCCTTGGTCGGGCCGGCGCGCACGTTCACATGATCCGATTTGAGGCTGACATAACGCGGCACCGGCAGGCCGCTCGCGGTCTGGGAGGTGCTGTCCTTCGCCGAATGCCCGGGGCTGACCGAGGCGCTCAACCAGGTGCAAACGAGCGCCATCACCGAACAAAAACGCCCCAACGCCATCAACCCGTCTCCTGTCGAGGGCCCCGCCGCGCCGGGCCCTCACCCTAAATTTCGAACCTGCCGCGCAAGCCCATCACCCGTGTTCCCGAAGCCTTAACCCGTGGTTCTTGTCTTGGCCCGGCCTTCTGCTAGAGAGGACGGACACTTGAACAACCAGTTTGCCCCGATTTTCCGGTCGGAAATGTCGGGAGAGCTTGAAGGAAGCGCCGGGGACGACACGGCAAAGGCAGTGTCGAACAACCGGGTTAATGAGGCCTCAACGGCCGGCCTTTGGTAACAGAGGCGGCTTGCGGCGCCTCATGAGGGCATGACATGTCGGTGAAGAAAAAGCCCCTCGTGGTGGTGACGCGCAAGCTGCCGGACTCGATCGAGACCCGGATGCGCGAGCTGTTCGACGCGCGGATCAATCTCGAGGACACACCGATGTCGGCCGAGCAGATCGCTGAGGCCGCGCGCACCGCCGACGTGCTGGTTCCGACCGTCACCGACCACATCACCGCCGACATCGTCAACCAGCCCGACTGCAAGCTCCGCCTGATCGCCAATTTCGGCAACGGCGTCGACAACATCGACGTCGAGGCCGCGCATGCCCGCGGCATCACCGTCACCAACACGCCGAAAGTCCTGACCGAAGACACCGCCGACATGACCATGGCGCTGATCCTGGCCGTGCCGCGCCGGATGATCGAAGGCGCCTCGATCCTGACTGAAGGAAAGCCCTGGCCCGGCTGGTCGCCGACCTGGATGCTCGGCCACCGCATCGGCGGCAAGCGTCTCGGCATCATCGGCATGGGCCGCATCGGCCAGGCGGTCGCGCGCCGTGCCCGCGCCTTCGGCCTCCAGATCCACTATCACAACCGTCGCCCCGTGGCCCCGAAGATCGCCGAAGAGTTAGGGGCGACCTATTGGGAAAGCCTCGACCAGATGCTGGCGCGGATGGACATCATCTCGGTGAACTGTCCGCACACGCCGGCGACCTATCATCTGCTGTCGGCGCGGCGGCTGAAGCTGATCCGCAAGGACGCCTACATCGTCAACACCGCGCGCGGCGAGGTGACCGACGAGGACACACTGATCAAGCTGATCGAGGGCGGCGAGATCGGCGGCGCGGGCCTCGACGTCTACGAGCACGAGCCCGCGGTCAATCCAAAGCTGGTGCGGCTCGCCAAGGCCGGCAAGGTGGCGCTGCTGCCGCATATGGGCTCGGCCACGATCGAGGGCCGCGTCGAGATGGGCGAGAAGGTGATCATCAACATCCGCACCTTCCTCGACGCGCACAAGCCGCCGGACCGCGTGCTGCCGAGCATGCTCTGAGGTTTATTTGCCGCGCGTTTCGCGCTTGCGCCAATCCGCGGCGAAATCGATGAAAGCGCGTAGCGCGGGCGGCGTCTGGCGCCGGCTCGGATAGTAGAGGAACGGGCCTGGAAACGGCTCGCACCAATCTTCCATCAAGCTGACCAGCGCGCCGGACGTCACGGCGTCATGGACGTAGCCATCGAGCGTCGCCCAGATACCGGCGCCGTCGAGCGCAGCGCGCATGGCAAGGCCCATGTTGGTCGAGATCAGCTTTGCGGGCGGATCGACCTTCACGATCTGGCCAGCCTTCTCGAACTCCAGATCATGCATGACGCCGCTCGAGTAGCGGGCGCGGATGCAGTCATGGTCGAGCAGATCCTTCGGATGCTTCGGCGTGCCGCGGCGCGCGATGTAATCGGGCGATGCGACGACGACGTAGCTCTGCGGACCGCTCAGCGGGATCGCCACCATGTCCTGCGCGAGGTGCTCGCCATAACGCACGCCGGCATCGTAGCCCGCGCTGACGATGTCGACGAAGCCGCTTTCGGAAACGATGTCGAGGTCGACCTGCGGATAGGTCGCAAGGAACGGCCCGACCATCGGCGCCAGCACGAGGTCCACCGCCGGCGGCGGCGCGTTGATGCGCAGGCGGCCCGAGGCCACCTCGCGCAGGCCGCGAACCTGGTCCAGGGCATCGCCGACGTCGCGTAGCGCCGGAGCGATGCGGGACAACAGCAGCTCGCCCGCCTCGGTCAGCGCGACGCTGCGGGTGGTGCGGTTCATCAGGCGGACGCCAAGGCGCTCCTCCAGATCCCGCAGCCGCTGGCTAAGGCTCGACACCGACACGCGAATTTCGACCGCCGCACGCCGGAAATTGCGGGTGCGGGCAACCGCCACGAAGACGTCGAGATCACGCAGATCGGGCTCAGCCATTGTTCTCTAATGTGAACAAGCCATTCTGGATTGTCCAGCTTATCGGCTTAATCGGTCAGGCGCATATCTGGCCTCGTCACGCGGCGCAATCAGCCCGCGGCCTTTTGAAGAGAGCCATCATGGAACAGCGCAAACTCGGTTCAACCGGCCCGACCGTCTCCGCCCTTGGTCTCGGCTGCATGGGCATGTCGGAGGTCTATGGCCCCGCCGACCGCGGCGAGAGCATCGCCACGGTCCATGCGGCGCTCGATGCCGGCATCACGCTGCTGGACACCGGTGATTTCTACGCCATGGGCCACAATGAAATGCTGGTGCGCGAGGCCCTGAAGGATGTGTCGCGCGAAAAAGTGCAGATCAGCGTGAAGTTCGGCGCACTGCGCGGGCCCGCCGGCGAATTCGCCGGGATGGACACAAGGCCGGCCGCAACGAAAAACTTCCTGGCCTATTCGCTGCAACGTCTCGGCACCGACTACATCGACGTCTATCGCCCGGCGCGTCTCGATCCCAACATCCCGATCGAAGAGACCATCGGCGGTCTCGCCGATCTCGTGAAGGCCGGCTACATCAGGCATATCGGCCTGTCCGAGGCGGGCTCCGACACCATCCGCCGCGCGCACGCCGTGCATCCGATCGCCGATCTCCAGATCGAATATTCGCTGATCGAGCGCGGCATCGAACGCGGCATCCTCAAGACCTGCCGCGAACTCGGCATCGGCATCACGGCTTACGGCGTGCTGGCGCGCGGCCTGATCAGCGGCCATTGGTCGAAGGACTCCGGCAAGACCGGCAGGGATTACCGGCTGATGACGCCGCGCTTCCAGGGCGCAAATCTCGACGCCAATCTCGCGCTGGTGGAATCTCTGCGGGCGATCGCCACGGAGATCGGTGCGACGCCGGCACAGGTCGCAATCGCCTGGGTGGCGGCTCAAGGCAAGGAGATCGTGCCGCTGGTCGGCGCCCGCACCCGCAATCGCCTGACCGAAGCGCTCGGCGCGACCAAGGTAACGCTGACGCCGGCGCATCTCGCGGCGCTTGCAAAAGCATTTCCGCCCGACGTCGCTTCCGGCACGCGCTACGCGGCCGAGCAGATGGCGCATCTCGACAGCGAGAAGCCGGCCACGCGGTAGCGGCAGCGATCAGGTGCGATGGGCGCTGAGGTCAGTGATGACAGGCCCATCGCCGTTGAGCGGATTGGCCGGATCGCGCGCGTAGCGCAGCGTCTCGAAGCGCATCGCGCGCGCGTCGATCATCAGGAGGCGGCCGACGAGGCCGTCGCCGAAGCCGACGATCTCGCGGATCGCCTCCAGCGCCATCATCGAGCCCATCACGCCAGCAAGCGCGCCCATGACGCCGGCCTCGGCGCAGGCAGGCACCGTGCCGGGCGGCGGCGCTTCCGGAAACAGGCAGCGATAGGTCGGATTGAACACGCCCTGCTCGTTCTTCTCATGCGCGCGGATGGTGGTGAGCGAGCCGTCGAAGGTACCGAGCGCCGCCGTGATCAGCGGCCGCTTCGCGAAGAAGCAGGCGTCCGAGACCAGATAACGCGTCGAGAAATTGTCGGAGCCGTCGAGCACGAGATCGTAGTCTCCGATCATGCTCAGCGCATTGTCGGCATTGAGCCAGGTGGCATGGCCGACGAAGCGGACATGCGGATTGAGCGCGGAGATCCGCTCGGCCGCGCTCTCGACCTTGTGCCGGCCGATATCGGGCGTCGTATGGATCACCTGGCGCTGGAGGTTCGACAGCGAGACCACGTCATCATCGACCACGCCGAGCGTGCCGACGCCGGCGGCCGCCAGATACATCAGCGCGGGCGCGCCGAGCCCGCCGGCGCCGATCACCAGCACGGAGGCCCGCTTCAGCGCAGCCTGGCCGGGCCCGCCGACGTCGCGCAGCATGATATGCCGGGCATAGCGTTCAAGTTCGTCCGGGCTCAGCATCGTCGTCCTTCGTTCTCTCAAACCCTCATGGTGAGGAGCGCGGAACGCGCGTCTCGAACCATGAAGGCCCCGATCTCGCCTGTGGCCATCCTTCGAGACGCGGCCTTCGGCCGCTCCTCAGGATGAGGGCCTGAGTTCGTGGCCTCTACGCCACCTGAACCACCCCAACATTGTTCGCGACCAACGAGATGTGCTTCAATGGTAGCACGTTCAATGGGCTGGCTGGATTTGTCATGAGATCGATGCTTGCGGCAACACTGATGTTCGCGGCTGCCACAGGCGCGAGCGCCCAGATGACGACGCCAGAGATCCCCGGCACCAAGCCGAAGCCGGTCCAGACCGTGCCGATCCGGCCTCCCGCACTGCAGACGCCGTCGGCGACGGCCGATGCGATGGCGCAGGCGGAACGGCTGTCGCTCCAGTCCGACCTCGCCTGGGTCGGCCAGTATAACGGTGCCATCACCGGCGACGTCAGCGCGCGCATGGTCGAGGCGATCAAGGAATATCAGAAGGCCAAGGGCGGCAAGCCGACCGGCGTACTCAATCCGCAGGAGCGCGCCGCGCTGGCCGAGACCGCACGGCGGAAGCAGGAGAGCGTCGGCTGGAAGATCGTGATGGAGCCGACCAGCGGCGCCCGGCTCGGCATCCCCGGCAAATTGGTGCCGCAGCAGGTGACCGATGCCAACGGCTCGAAATGGACTTCGCCGACCGGCACGGTGCAGGTGCTGCTGAGCCGCCGCAAGGAAGCCAACCCGACCACGGCGAAACTCGCCGAGTTGGAGAAGGAGCCGTCGGGGCGCAAGGTCGACTACGCCGTGGTGAAGCCCGACTTCTTCGTGCTGTCGGGATTGCAGGGCCTCAAGAAATTCTACGTGCGAGGCACATTTAAGGGCGACGAAGTCCGCACCATGACGATCCTCTACGACCAGGCGACCGAGAATACCGTCGAGCCGGTCGTGATTGCAATGTCGAGCGCGTTCAACGCGTTTCCGACAGGACCGCAGGCCGGGCCGCCGCCGCGCAAGACCGTCGAATACGGCACCGGCATCGTCGTCAGCGACGACGGTGCGATTGTCACCGACCGCCTCGTCACCGATAGCTGTCTCGCGATCACGATTGCCGGTTATGGCAGCGCCGACCGTCTCGCCGAGGACAAGGAGCACGATCTCGCGCTCCTGCACATCTACGGCGCGCGCGGCCTGAAACCGCTCAGCCTCACCGGCGGTACAGCGAAGACGAGCGTCGATGTCATCGGTATTGCCGATCCGCAGAGCCAGGGCGGAGCTGCGGGCGTATCGAGCCTCAAGGGCGCGCTGGCGCCGGTCGCGAGCAGCGACTCTGCGCTGTCGCCTCCACCGGCGGTCGGCTTCTCCGGCAGCCCGGCGATCGACGGCGACGGCAAGTTCGCCGGCGTCGCGCTGTTGAAGCCGGCGATGGTCGCGGGGCCCGCGACATCGGTGCCGGCGTCGCAGGCGGTGATGGTGTCTGCAGAAGCGGTGCGTAATTTCCTGAAGGCGAACGATGTCACGGCGAACGGCACGTCGACGGATGCGAAGGCGGCCATCGTCCGCGTGATCTGCGTGCGGAAGTAGGCGAGAGAGAATAACACTTCTCTCGTGTCCCGGACGCGGTGCGGAACGCAATGCCTCTCCGTTGAGCCACGCAGCTCCTGCACGGTCTCACGTGCTCTTTGGCGAAGGTCCCAGATTTTCGAGGGGCGCGGTCAGCCTGCATGTAAGCCCGGCTGCGTCATACGAAACGTCAACGGAACCGCTGAAATCGTCCTTCAGCACCCGGGAAATCAGCCTGGAGCCAAAGCCTGTGCCGACGGGTTTCGATACGGACGGACCGCCAATCTCCTGCCAGACAAAGACAAATTTTGACTCACCATCCTGAGCCTCGGTTGACCATGTAATCGATACGCAGCCTCCCGCTACGGTCAGCGCGCCGTACTTCGAAGCGTTGGTCGCGAGCTCGTGGAGCGCCAATGACAGAGCCAGCGCTTGTCGAGATTTCACGACGAGTGGAGGACCCGAGACGATGAAGCGGCCTTCGCCTGTCCGATAAGGTGCAAGAGCAGTGCCGATCACATCGTGGAGTGGCGCGGCCGCCCAATTTGATGCGGTCAGCAGATCCTGCGCTCGTCCAAACGCGCCGAGCCGTGCCTGGTACTTTTCGAGATCGGCTTTGCTCGTCGGGTCGCGAAATGTCTGGGCAGCTACCGCGCTCAACACTGCGAGCGTGTTCTTGACGCGGTGCTTCAGCTCCTCATTGATGAGGTTCAGCGCTTCCCTTGCCATATGCTCGGACGTGACATCCCTGCAGACGACAAGCACGCCGCCCACCTTGCCTTCAAGATCAATTGGACCAAAGCTGTACGTCCACCAAACGTCCTCGCGGCGCCCGTGACGAGTCACCGGCACCAGCTGGTCCTCATTCCAGGTCGCCCCCTTGCCCGACATGACGTACTCGATCTGGGGACCAATGATGTCCCAGATCTCGGCCCAACACTCACGGCCGCGCGCGCCCAAAGCGCTTGGGTGCCTTTCCGGCCCCATCGTCTCCCGGTATGCATCGTTGTAGAACTGGATGAGTTCTGGTCCCCACCAAATGAACATCGGGTGCCGCGAGGTCAGAACGAGCCGCACTGTAACTCGAAGACTTTGGGGCCAAGTGTCCGGAGAGCCCACGGATGTGCTTGACCAGTCAAACGCTCGCGTCAAAGCGCCCATCTCGCCGCCGCCGGCCAGGAAGTCGCCGCTTATATCGCCGCCCATACGCACAGCCTT
The DNA here is from genome assembly GCF_011516635.5 of Bradyrhizobium barranii subsp. apii. GTDB lineage: Bacteria > Pseudomonadota > Alphaproteobacteria > Rhizobiales > Xanthobacteraceae > Bradyrhizobium > Bradyrhizobium barranii. Next base: position 204,108 of record NZ_CP096255.1, read on the forward strand.
ACTCAGACGCTGATCGACGAGCCTGCCGCCAGTGTTCCGCACCCTACATTGCCGAACTTGTGCCGTCATCTGCGCGGATCGGGCCGCATGGGCGACATCTGCCTCGCACCGAAAAATACCGCGGAGGTTCGAAAACCGCGAACCGCTGGACTTGCGGTCGCGACACCTGCCGGCGATTGGACGACGTCAGTTGCACAAGAGGTACGAGCGCACCGTCCTTGTGAATACGCGGTCAGCTCAACCTGAACCTGACACCGCTCCGCGCAAGCCCCCCAGAGATCCCCACCGGCGTGCCGTCCGCGCGCCAGCAGGCGGCGCCGGTCATGGTGCCGTCGTCGTGGAAGGCAATGCCGTTCATGCCGCCCGCCACCGTCGCGACGGGCTGCACCTTGTGGCCGAGGCCCGCAAGCTTCGCGCGCACGGCCTCCGGCACCTTCTGCTCGACTTCGAGCGCGTTGCCTTCGGTCCAGATGCGCGGCGCCTCGACCGCTTCCTGCAGGCTCATGCCGTGGTCAATCAGATTGACCAGCGCCTGCATCGCGCTGGGGAAGATGCGTTTTCCCCCGGGCAGGCCGAGCGCATAGCGCAGCTTGCCGTCGCGCAGCGCGATCATCGGCGACATCGAGGTGGTGACGCGCTTGCCCGGCGCCAGCGACAGCGCGTGGCCGGGGCGCGGATCGAACAGGTTCATGTAGTTGTTGGCGATGGCGCCGAGGCCCGGGATCATGATCTTGGCGCCGAACAGATTGTTGATCGTCTGCGTGGTCGCGACGACGTTGCCGAAGGCGTCTGCCGCTGTCATGTGCGTGGTGTGCGCGCCTTCGAGCTGCGAGACGCCGGCGCCCCAGGCCTGCGCCCGCGCCGGATCGATGGCGCGGCGGCGTTCCTCGGCATAGGCCTTCGACGTCAACCGCTCCACGGGGACACCGACATAGTCCGGATCGCAACTGGCCGCGGCACGATCGGCGAAGGCGATCTTCAGGACTTCGGCGAGATAGTGGATGGTCTCTGATGTACCGAAGCCGAGATCTCCGATGTCATAGCCCTCGAGAATGTTCAGCATCTGCGCGATGTGGACGCCGGAGGCCGCGGGTGGCGGCGGGCCAAGGATGGTCCAGCCGCGATAGTCGGCGCGGATCGGTTGCCGTTCGACGGTCTTGTAGCCGGTGAGATCGTTGCGGCGGATGAAGCCGCCGGTCTTCTCCATGTAGTCGACGAGGATGTCACCAAGCGGCCCCTCGTAGAGCGCGGTCTCGCCGTGGTCGGCGATGGTGCGGAGCGTCTCGGCATATTCGGCCTGCACCACGCGTTCGCCGACCTTGAGCGGCTCGCCATCAGGCAAATAGATCGCCGCAATCGGCTTGTCCTTGCGCATCTCGGCGGCGCTCTCGCTGATGCATTCGTGCAAATATGGCGTCGCCGTATAGCCGCGCGCGGCATGCTTGATCGCGGGCTGCATCACGTCGCCAAGCGACATGGTGCCGAACCGGCGCAGCGTCTCGCACCAGGCTTTCAGCGAGCCCGGCGTGGCAACCGCCTTCGGGCCGTTGAGGTTCTCGTTGCCGACGGTGTCGAACACGTCATGCGCCGCGCCTGGCGCGGAGGTATAGCTGGTGTCACGCACCGCCGCAGGCACGGTGCTCTGCCCGTCGATGAAACGGTGGCTGCCGTCAGCCAGACGTATATGCGCCATGCCGCCGCCGATGATGCCGACCATCATCGGCTCGACCACGGTCAGCGTGAACAGGGTCGCGATCGCGGCGTCGATGGCGTTGCCGCCCGCGGCCAGCATCTCGGCGCCGGCGCTTGAGGCCAGCGGATGGTTGCTGACCACCATGCCGCGGCTCGAGACCGCCGGCATCTTCTGGCATTCAAAGATCGTTGCCGTCCGGTCGCGCCAGTTTCCGCCCATGCCGCCAGCCCCTTTTATTCACGGCGGCAAGCACATCATACGCGCGACTACGGGTCCAGTATTGGTACGGGTTAGCTGGCATTCCTGATTCTGCCATCATCGTTACCGTTGATTCGGACATCCGCGGTCCCCTTTGGATCGGGCAGGGCACGTCCTGAGCGAGTAGAGCTCAGCATCGAGAAGCGATGCACGTTCGCGTGGCGTTACCCCACAGACCCAAGCATTCCAAAGGATTCAACTTTCCATGCACACGATCGTACTGGCCACCCAAAAGGGTGGCAGTGGCAAGAGCACGCTTGCCATCGGCCTCGCGCTGGCGGCCAAGCAGGCCGGCTTCACCGTCCGCCTGATCGAAACTGACCCGCAGGGTACCCTGTCCAACTGGCTGCGTCGCCGCCACGCTGACGATCTCGTCGTCGAGCCGATCTATCACGCGGCCGACATCGCGCCGCGCCTGAAGATGCTGGCCGACAGCGGCTTGCAGCTCGCGATCGTCGACACCGCGGCCGGCCTCAGCGCCGCGACCACCGCCGCGATCCGCCATTCCGACCTCTGCCTGATTCCGGCTCGCCCGAGCGTTGCCGACATCGAGGCGACCGTCTCGACGCTGAGCGTCGCGCGCGCCTGGAAGCGGCCCTACGGCTTCGTGCTGAACCAGGCGCCGATCCGCGGCCAGCGCATCGACAACGCCGCCAACACGCTCGCCGAGGAAGCAGCCCTCGATCTCGCCGAGGTGCTCGCGCGCCCGCTGATCGTGATGCGCAACGACCACCAGGACTCGCTCGCGAGCGGCCTCGCCGTCAGCGAATTCGCGCCGAACGGCAAGTCGGCGGACGAGATCCGCGGCCTCTGGCGCTGGATCGAGACCCGTCTCGAGCTCGAAGCCACGACCAACGTCCTGATCGACCAGGTCATCTCGGTCGCGGACGGGATGTTGCACGCCGCCGCCGAACACGCGGCGGACGAGACCACGACACTGGCGTCCTGAGCGGGGCGATCGCTCGGACGACAGGCGGCCTCTTCACTTATCCGGTTGAAGAGCCCAAGCGACGAATCAATCCGGCCACCAGCCCGGCCGGATTGCTTCGCTTCGCGTTTTTGGGACGCTCCATCCACCCGTCATTGCAAGCGCGGCTTCTTGTAGCCCGGATGAAGCGAAGCGAAATCCGGGAAAGTCTCTCCGCGGAGAGGCTGGACCCGGATTGCGCTGCGCTTCATCCGGGCTACGGTGCTACGTCACTTCTGACATTTCTGACACCAGAAGGTGGAGCGCCCGTTCTGGGTGAATCGCTTCACGGTGCCGCCGCACCCTGGCGTCTTGCAGGTCTCGCCCTCGCGGTCATAGACCTTGAAGGAATGCTGGAAATAGCCGAGCTCGCCCGAGGTCTGGCGATGGTCGCGCAAGCTCGAGCCGCCGGCCTTGATGGCGTCGTTCAGCACGGTGTGAATGGCACTCACCAGCCGCTTCGCATGATCGGTCGGCTCGCCGCCGCCAACACCCTTGCGACCCTTGGTCGCGAGTGTCGCAGCAATGCGGCGCGGTGACAGATGCGAGCGATGCAGCGCTTCGCAAACATAGATGTTGCCGAGCCCGGCGACCACGCGCTGGTCGAGCAGCGCGGCCTTCAGGCTCGTCGTCTTGCCCTCGCACGACCGCGCCAGCATCGCGGCGTCGAATTCATTGCCGAGCGGCTCGGGGCCGAGATCGCGCAGCAGCGGCTCGTCCTCAAGCGCGTTGCGCGCGATCACTTTCATGTAACCGAAGCGGCGCGGGTCGTTGAACACGATGTCGGCGCCGGAGGACATCCGAAACAGCACGTGGTCGTGCGTGGAGTCCTTGCCCCGCGGGTAGTGAAACTCGCCCGGCGCGGCCTCGTTGTCCGGCTTGATGACGCGGAACGAACCCGACATGCCCAGATGCATCAGCAGCACGTCGCCGGAGGCGAGATCGGCCATGAGATATTTTGCACGGCGGCCAAGCCCCGTGACGACCTGCCCCTGGAGCCGGGCCACGAAATCGGGCTGGAAGGGAAAGCGCAGATCCGGCCTGCGGGCCTCTGCGACGAGGATTTTCGCACCCTCCATGACGGGCTGAAGGCCGCGGCGGACGGTCTCGACTTCGGGCAATTCAGGCATGGTCAGGCATTCACCTTATGAGGGCGGTGTGATAGCGCCATTGCGGCGGCCGCGCTATGGTCCGCCCAGTGGAGTAGAGTAATGGATCGGCCGGGCGAAACCACGCATTTTGGCTTCAGGGACGTTCCCCTGGGGGACAAGCAGACGCTGGTGAACGATGTGTTTCACAGCGTGGCGTCGCGCTATGACTTGATGAACGACCTGATGTCCGGTGGCCTGCACCGGGTCTGGAAGGACATCATGATCACCGCGCTCAACCCGCCGCGGGGTGACCGACCGTTCGCGCTGCTCGATGTTGCCGGCGGCACCGGCGACATCTCGTTCCGCGCTGCCAACGCGGCAGGTCCCGGCTTCCATGCCACGGTCTGCGACATCAACGCCGAGATGCTGGCCGTGGGCCGCGAGCGTGCCGCGAAGCGGCATCTCGAGACCCAGGTCGATTTCGTCGAGGGCAATGCCGAAGCGCTCGCCTTCGCCGACCGCAGCTTTGACGCATACACGATCGCTTTCGGCATTCGCAATGTGCCGCGGATCGACCTGGCGCTGCGCGAGGCCTATCGCGTGCTGAAGCCCGGCAGCCGCTTCCTGTGCCTGGAATTCTCCACCGTCGAGATGCCCGGGCTCGACCGGATCTATGACCTGTTCTCGTTCAAGGTGATCCCGCCGCTCGGCCGCATGGTCACGGGCGACGCCGAGTCCTACCAGTATCTCGTCGAATCGATCCGCAAGTTTCCGAAACCCAACGCCTTCGCCGACATGATCCGCGACGCCGGCTTCGCCCGCGTCGGCTGGCAGACATTGTCCGGCGGCATCGTCGCACTGCATTCGGGCTGGCGTTTGTGATTTCTTCCATTCCCCACATTTCGCGCCTGATCCGCGCCGCGTTCGTGTTTGCGCGCGAGGGCGTGTTCGGTTCCGTCGATCCGACCCTGGTGCCGCCGCCCGGGCAACTCGCGCTGAAGCTTGCGCGCCTCGTCGAACGGCGCGGTCCAAAGCACGGACCACGGCTGACGCGCGCGCTGACCCGGATGGGCCCAGCCTATCTCAAGCTCGGGCAGTTTCTGGCCACGCGTCCCGACGTCGTCGGCGTCGTCATGGCGCGTGATCTGGAAAGCCTCCAGGATCGCTTGCCGCCGTTTTCGCAAGCCGAAGCGGAAGCCGCGATCGCGAGCTCGCTGGAGCGTCCGCTCAAGGACGTATTCGCGAGCCTCGGCCCGCCGGTCGCGGCAGCCTCGATCGCGCAGGTGCATCGCGGCGAAGTCTTGCGCGACGGCATCCGCAAGTCGGTCGCGGTGAAGGTGCTGCGGCCGAACGTGGCCTCGCGATTCCGCCGCGATCTCTCCGATTTCTTCTACGTCGCGCACAAGGCCGAGACCTATTCGAGCGAAGCGCGGCGTTTGCGCCTGATCGAAGTCATCAACACCATGTCGCGCTCGGTCGCGATGGAGATGGACCTGCGGCTGGAAGCGGCTGCAATGTCGGAGATGGCGGAGAACACGGGCGACGATCCTGATTTTCGCGTGCCGACCGTCGATTGGGACCGCACCACGCACAACGTGCTGACGATGGAGTGGATCGACGGCATCGCGCTGAACGATCACAAGCGCCTGGCAGAGGCGCAGGTCGACCTGCCCGATCTCGGCCGCAAGGTGATCCAGAGTTTTCTGCGCCACGCGCTCCGCGACGGCTTCTTCCACGCCGACATGCATCCGGGCAATCTGTTCCTCGATGACGCCGGCCGTCTGGTCGCGGTCGATTTCGGCATCATGGGCCGGCTCGGGATGAAGGAGCGGCGCTTCCTCGCCGAAATCCTGCTCGGCTTCATCACCCGCGATTATCGCCGCGTCGCCGAGGTGCATTTCGAGGCGGGCTATGTGCCGGCGCACCACTCGGTCGAGAACTTTGCGCAAGCGATCCGCGCCATCGGTGAGCCCATTCACAACCGCACGGCGGAAGAGATCTCGATGGCGCGGCTGCTGACGCTGCTGCTCGAGGTCACCGGCCTGTTCGATATGACGACGCGGCCCGAGCTGATCCTGCTGCAGAAGACCATGGTGGTGGTCGAGGGCGTGGCGCGCGCCTTCGATCCCAAGCTCGACATCTGGAAGGTCGCCGACCCCGTGGTGCGCGAATGGATCGAACGCAATCTCGGACCGATCGGCCGGGTGCAGGGCGCGCTGTCCGGCACCGGCGAGCTCGCCCGCGTGCTGATGCGCCTGCCCGACATCGCGCAGCGCTCCGTCGTGGTGCTTGAGCAATTGGAGACCATGACGCGGGAGGGCCTGCGGCTGTCGCCGGAGAGCATCGCGGCGATGGGCCGCAGCGAGGGCCGCAAGAACCGGTGGCGCACCGTGGCGCTCTGGATCATTGCCGCCACCTTCATCGGAATCCTGATCGCCGTCCGGAATCTGTGATTGCACTGCAATCACGGAAACGATAGCATCGCTATCATTCCGTGCTGGAGGGGCGTCATGGCAAGCCTGACCATCCGCAAGCTCGACGAGGGCGTCAAAACCTATTTGCGCCTTCGCTCGGCCAGGAACCGCAGGTCGGTCGAGGAAGAGGTCCGGGTCATCCTCGGGGAGCTGATCGAGGGCCGCGAGGAGCCGCTGACGCCGTTTGCGCTGCCGCCGGCCCAGTCCACCGCCGCCACACCGCAACGGACCGGCGCTCTCCCCGAGGCCAGCGTCACCCTGATCATCGGCGGCGGCATCGCGGCCTATAAATCGCTCGACCTGATCCGCCGGCTCAAGGAACGCCGGATCGAGGTCCGTTGCGTCCTGACCAAGGCGGCGCAGCAATTCGTCACGCCGCTGGCCGTGAGCGCGCTGTCGCATGAGCGCGTCTACACTGACCTGTTCGACCCCCAGAGCGAGTTCGACGCCGGGCACATCCGCCTGGCGCGCGAGTGCGACCTGATCGTCGTCGCGCCCGCGACCGCCGACCTCCTGGCAAAGATGGCCAATGGCCATGCCGACGATCTCGCCAGCGCCATCCTGCTCGCGACCAACCGCAAGGTCCTGCTGGCGCCGGCGATGAATCCGCTGATGTGGAACAATGCGGCGACCCGCCGCAACGTCACGCAGCTTCAGCGTGACGGCGTGGTGCTGATCGGCCCGAATTCAGGCGAGATGGCCGAGGCGGGCGAAGCCGGAATCGGCCGCATGTCCGAGGCGATCGAGATCGCCACCGCCGCCGAGCGCCTGCTGCGGCCGCCGGTGCCGCGCCCGCTCGCCGGCAAGCGCGTGCTGATCACCGCAGGTCCCACCCACGAGCCGATCGACCCGGTGCGCTACATCGCCAACCGCTCCTCCGGCAAGCAGGGCTTTGCCATCGCCGCCGCCGCGCAAGCTGCGGGTGCCGAGGTGATTTTGGTCAGCGGCCCGGTCGATCTCGGCGATCCCCCGGGCGTGACGGTGAAGCGCGTGGAATCGGCGCGGCAGATGCTGGAGCAGGTGCAGGCGGCGCTTCCCGCCGACATCGCGATCTTCGCGGCCGCGGTCGCGGACTGGCGGGTTGCCAGTGAGGGCGAGCAGAAGCTGAAGAAGACCTCGGCCGGCATGCCGCCGCTTCAGCTGGTCGAGAATCCCGACATCCTCGCCACGATCTCGAAGCTGACCGACCGGCGCCCGCCGCTGGTGATCGGCTTTGCCGCCGAGACCGAGCACCTCATCGACAACGCCAAGTCCAAGCTGGCCCGCAAGGGCTGCGACTGGATCGTCGCCAACGACGTCTCGCCGGCCACCGGCGTGATGGGCGGCGACCGCAACACCGTGCATCTGATCAGTCGCAAGAATGGTGAGGAGGACGGCGAGATCGCAGTTGATTCCTGGCCGGTGATGACCAAGGAACAGGTCGCCATCGAGCTGGTCGCGCATGTCGTCAAGAGCGTGACCGACAAATCCCGGGAGCCGGCATCTTGAGCACGAAAGTCACGGTCGAACTGCAGCAACTGGCCCACGCCGAAGGCCTTCCGCTGCCGGCCTACCAGACCTCCGAAGCCGCCGGCCTCGACCTGATGGCCGCAGTTCCCGACAGCGAGCCGATGACGCTCGCCCCCGGCCAATATGCGCTGGTGCCGACGGGCCTCGCGATCGCGCTGCCGCCCGGCCACGAGGCGCAGGTGCGGCCGCGCTCGGGCCTTGCGGCCAAGCACGGCGTCACCGTGTTGAACTCGCCCGGCACGATCGATGCGGACTATCGCGGCGAGATCAAGGTGATCCTGATCAACCACGGCGCGGCGCCCTTCGTGGTCAAGCGCGGCGAGCGCATCGCGCAGATGGTGATCGCGCCGGTGGTGCAGGCAGCGCTGGTTCCCGTGGCGACATTGTCCGCGACCAATCGCGGCGCCGGCGGCTTCGGCTCGACCGGCCGCTAACACACGGCAACTCCAGCCGAATCATCCCGAAGAACGACGTGGATTGGAACCGCGCGCCCGGCATTTTTGTGGGACCGCCTTTGCGTTCACGATCTGGACTCTTACCGCTGGAGTCACGGTGGGGGTATTGTCGTTTGATTCGCGCGCGACGGGGGTCGCCGCGCGCAAATTCGTGCGATCTGGGGCAACTATGTCAGGCGTGATCGTGTCGATGCGTCGGACGCTGCTGTCGTGCACATCGTTGGCGCGCAACGGCTTGTTGGGAGGCGCTCTCGCGGCGCTGCTGCCGGCTGCGCCGGCTGAGGCTGCCGCCCTCGTCGACACACTTTCCATAATGCTGGACTTCAACCGGCAGGAACTCGCGGTGCTGGCCACCGCGCTCGCGCTGCTCGGCTTCTCGGTCGTGGCCGCGATCCTGTTGATGCGCACGCGCGTGCGCACGGCGAACAACGAGGCGCGGCTGCGCGCGCGGATCGGGGAACTGCAACTCCAGTCCGATCGCTTCGGCGCGTTGCTGTTCGCCGAGCCGCAGATCCTGATCTCCTGGCCGGCCGGCGACAATCGCGCGCAGATTTCCGGCGACATCTCCATGGTGCTGCCGCGCGATTCCTCCCCCCAGCGCGTCCTCGCGTTCGGAACATGGCTGCCGCCGGAGCCCGCGCTCCAAATGGATCACGCGGTCGATGCGCTGCGTGATCGCGGCGACGGGTTCCAGCTGACGCTGACCACCGCGCACGGCCACACGCTGGAGGCCATCGGCCGCGCCATCGGCGGCCAGGCCATTGTCAGGATTCGCGAACTCTCCGGACTCCGGCGCGATCTGGCCGAGACCAATTTGCGTTACAAGGCCCTCGCCGACGAGACCGAGATGCTGCGCGGCTTTGCCGCCGCCGCGCCCTGGCCGATCTGGGCCAAGGCCGAGAACGGCGCGCTGAGCTACGCCAATCCGGCCTATGTGCGCGCGACCGAGGCAAGTAGCGTCACCGACGCCCAGCAGCGCAAGCTCGAGCTGCTCGACAGTGCCGACCGGACCGCGATGGAGCGGGGCCTGAAGGACGCGGCCAGTTTCACCTCGCGGCTGCCGATCGTGATCGGCGGTGAGCGGCGCATCTACGACGTCCGCGCGGTCAATGTCGGCAGCGGCAATGTCGGCGTCGCCATCGATGCCAGCGAGGCGGATGCGCTGAGCTCGGCGCTGGTGCGGATGGCGGAGGCGCATCGGCGCACGCTCGACCAGCTCTCCTCGGGCGTTGCCGTGTTCGACGGCCAGCGCCGGCTCGCCTTCTACAACGATTCCTACCGCCGGCTGTGGGACCTCGACCGCATCTTCCTCGACGCCAATCCCGACGATTCCAGCGTGCTCGACCAGCTCCGCGCAGCGCGCAAGCTGCCGGAGCAGCCGGACTTCCGCGCCTGGAAGGCCAAGCTGCACGAGGCCTATCGCGCGGTCGAGGCCGCCAAGGACACCTGGTACCTGCCCGACGGCCGCGCGCTCTCCGTCGTCACCACGCCGAATCCGGAAGGCGGCGTCACCTATCTGTTCGACGACGTCACCGAAAGCCTCGAGCTCGCCCGCCGCTTCGACGGCATGATCCGCGTCCAGCGCGAGACGCTGGACAGCCTCGCCGAGGGCGTCGCGGTGTTCGGCAGCAATGGCAGGGCGCAGCTGTTCAACCCGGCCTTCGTCCGGATGTGGAAGCTGTCGAGCGACGCCATGCGCGACGAGCCGCACATCCAGACGGTCGAAGGCTGGTGCCATCAGCTGTTCGACGACCCGCAAGTCTGGCGGCAGATCCGCGAGGCCGTCACCTCGATCGAGAGCCGCGCCGACGTGCCGCTGAAGCTGGAGCGCAAGGACGGCAGCGTGCTCGACGGCATGATCCGTCCGCTGCATGACGGCGCGACCATGCTGACGTTCCAGGACATCACCGACACCGAGAATGTCGAGCGTGCGCTGCGCGAGCGCAACGAGGCGCTGGAGGCCGCCGACCAGATGAAGGTGGATTTCGTCCACCACGTCTCCTACGAGCTGCGCTCGCCGCTCACCACCATCATCGGCTTCGCGCATTTCCTCTCAGCGATCCCTCGACCGGGCCGCTGACGCCGAAACAGGCCGAATATCTCGACTACGTCACCAAATCCACCAACGCCCTGCTGGCGCTGACCAACAACATCCTGGATCTCGCCACGATCGATGCCGGCGCCATGAAGCTGGAACTCGGCCCGGTCGACGTCAGCAAGGCCATCGAACTCGCCGCCGAGGGTATCCAGGACCGCCTCGCCACCGACCGCATCCGCCTCAAGGTCGAGATCGCGCCCGATATCGGCAGCTTCGTCGGCGACGAGAAACGCGTGGTGCAGGTGCTCTATAACCTCCTCGCCAACGCCGTCGGGTTTTCTCCACAGGATTCCACCGTCGGCATCAGCGCACGCCGCACCGAACGCAGCGTGGTCTTCACTGTGACAGATTCCGGGCCTGGAATACCTGCCGACATGAAGGACAAGGTGTTCAACTGGTTCGAAAGCCGCTCGCAGGGGTCGCGTCACCGCGGCGCCGGGCTCGGCCTGTCGCTGGTGCGCTCCTTCGTCGAGCTGCATGGCGGCAAGGTGCGGGTGGATTCGATCGTGGGCAGGGGCACGGTCGTGATCTGCGACTTCCCGACCGACCAGGCGGCGCATCGCGACGCCGCCGAATGACGGAACCGACCACATTCTCCGTCGCGCTTGTCAACGAGACGGCCACCGCACAATTGATGGCCGACCTCGCGCTGCTGGTCGGCCCCGGCGACGTCATCACCCTCACCGGCGATCTCGGCGCGGGCAAGACTGCGGCTGCGCGCGCCATGATCCGCTATCTCGCCGGCGACGAGGCGCTGGAAGTCCCGAGCCCGACCTTCACGCTGGTGCAGGGCTACGAGCTGCCGCCGTTTCCGGTGATGCATGCCGATCTCTACCGCGTCGAGGACGAGAGCGAGCTCGAGGAGATCGGCCTGTCGCCGCTTCCCGATGCCACGCTCGTCCTGATCGAATGGCCGGAACGCGCACCGTCGGCGATTCCGCAAGACCGCATCGACATCGCGCTGACGCACCGGCCGGCGCTGGGCTCGAATGCACGCGCCGCCGACATCACCGGTTACGGCAAGGCCGCCGCACAAGTCGCACGGCTGAAGGCGCTACGGGAATTCCTCGAGGCATCCGGCTACATGGATGCAACGCGCAAGCACATGGCCGGCGATGCCTCGACCCGCTCCTATGCGCGGCTGCTGCGTAACGACGAGATCGTCATCCTCATGAACTTTCCGCAGCGGCCTGATGGCGCTGCGATGTACAATGGAAAATCCTACAGCGCGGCGGTGCATCTTGCCGAGAACATCAAGCCGTTCGTTGCCGTCGACGAAGGCCTGCGCGTGGCGGGAGTCTCAGCGCCCGCGATCCACCATTACGATCTCGACCACGGCTTCCTGATTTCCGAGGATTTCGGCAGCGACGGCGTGATCGAAGGCGATCCGCCGCGCCCGATCGCCGAACGTTACGAAGCTGCGACCGACGTGCTGGCCGTGCTGCACAGCAAGACATTGCCGGAGACGCTGCGGCTGGCGGATCAGACCTACACCATTCCTGCCTTCGACACCGAGGCGCTGCTGATCGAGATCGGGTTGATGCCGGAATGGTATCTGCCCGATCGCAACGCGCCACTGAGCGACGAGAAGCGCGCGGAATTCTTCGCGATGTGGCGCGAGCTGCTGAAGAAGCCGCTGGCCGCGCCAAAAACCTGGATCATCCGCGACTACCACTCGCCCAATCTGATCTGGCTCGCCGATCGTACTGGCATGGCGCGCGTCGGCGTGATCGACTTCCAAGACACCGTACTCGGGCCGCATTCCTATGACGTCGTGTCGCTGCTGCAGGACGCGCGTATCGACGTCCCTGAGACCCTCGAGCTGACACTGCTGTCGCGCTACATCAAGGCGCGGCGCACGGCCGATGCGAGCTTCGATCCGGCCGGCTTCGCCGAGCTCTACGCCATCATGTCGGCGCAGCGGAGCACGCGCCTGCTCGGCACCTTCGCCCGTCTCAACCGCCGCGACGGTAAGCCGCATTATCTTCGCCACCAGCCGCGGATCTGGACCTACCTCCAGCGCTCGCTGGCACATCCCGCGCTGGCTCGCCTGCGCGACTGGTATCTCGCCAACGTCCCGCCGCCCCGGGGGGCGTCCCAAGAGCCGTCCGAAGAGCAGCCTGAAGAGCAGCCTCAAGCCTGATTCGCGGCCCGATTTACCGCCTGTTAGCCATCGCATCGGTATCATCGCCCGCAGGCAGCCGGACAAGGACGGGGCTGGAGCAAGGGCAGATGGCGGTCAAGACGGACCATCGTGGCAACAGCCGGGTTGTTTTCGAGCGCGGGATACCGGCCCAGATGATGGGGATCGACGGCACCTGGCGGCGCGAGTGCACCATGGAGGACGTCTCCGAGAGCGGCGCCAAGCTGACCATCGACGGCTCGGTCGAGGGCCTGCATCTGAAGGAATTTTTTCTCCTGCTGTCGTCCACCGGACTTGCGTACCGTCGCTGTGAGCTGGCGTGGGTCAACGGCGACCAGATCGGCGTCAATTTTCTCAAGCTCGGCGACAAGAAGAAGAAGGCGCGTTCCACATCCGTTGGGGCGTGACGGCCACACCCGTCGTACAACCGTCACGGCAGGTGGTTAAGGCGGTTAAGACGCGGTGCGGCCAATTGCGGTCCGTGTTAGGATTGCTGCGTACGCGAACTTCAAAAGTTCTCAAGTCCAGGATTCCGGGAAAGACGAGTCTGAGAAAGCGAACGATGTCCGTCAAGCCGACCAAAGCCATGGTGCTCGCCGCGGGGTTCGGGCTGCGCATGCGTCCGTTGACGGAGAAGATGCCGAAGCCGCTCGTGCCGGTGGCCGGCCAGCCGCTGCTGGACCATGTGCTCGACAAGCTCGGCGACGCCGGCGTGACCGAGGCGATCGTCAATGTGCACTATCTGCCGGACCAGATCATCAACCACACCGCATCCCGCCAGCATCCGCGTGTGACCATCTCGGACGAGCGCGACCAGGTGCTCGGCACCGGCGGTGGCGTGGTCAAGGCGCTGCCGCTGCTCGGCGACGCGCCGTTCTTCCATGTCAATTCCGACACGCTGTGGATCGACGGCGTGCGCTCGAACCTGGCGCGGCTTGCGGAAAACTTCGACCCTGAGCGCATGGACATCCTGCTCTTGATGGCGCCGACCGCGACCAGCATCGGCTATAGCGGCCGTGGCGATTATGGCATGCTGCCCGACGGCGCCCTGCGCAAGCGCAAGGAAAAAGAGGTCGTTCCGTTCGTCTATGCCGGCGCGGCGATCCTGTCGCCCTCGATCTTCGCCGATGCGCCGACGGGCGAGTTCTCGCTGACAAAAATGTTCGACCGCGCCAACGAGCAGGAGCGGCTGTTCGGCCTCCGCCTCGACGGCGTCTGGATGCATGTCGGCACGCCCGATGCCGTGCATGCGGCGGAAGAGGCGTTTCTGGAGAGCGTGGCGTAAGCCGCTCTCGTGTCCGACGCGGTGCGGCGCGAAGTGCCGCTCCGCAGAGCCGGGACCCAGCTGGCTCACAAATTCGACCAAGCAGCATAGGCCCCGGTTCAGCAACGCGTCATTTCATGCCGCGTTGCGTCCGGGGGCACGAGAGCGGTGTAAAGCGAACAGCGGGGACTATCTCCCCTCCACCCATATCCATTTGAATCCGCCTCCCTATATTGGCGCCTGATTCCCGAATCAGGCAGCCCATGCGCGTTTTCAGCGTTCCCATCTCAGTTCCGTTCCTGCGCACGGTCGTCTCGAGCCTGCTCGACGGCCGGCTGGTCGACGGATTCGAGGCGCGCAAGGAACCGGCGCGGCTTGCGGATGCCACGCTGTACCTGCCGACAAGGCGCGCCATGCGCGTCGTGCGCGAGATCTTTCTCGACGAGATGGCCGCCGATGCGGTGGTCCTGCCCCGCATCGTCGCGCTCGGCGACATCGACGAGGACGAGCTCGCTTTCGCCGACGAGGGCGAGCAGTTCTCCGGCGCAGCGCCGCTCGACATTCCGCCGCGGCTTGGCGAGCTGGAACGGCGGCTGACGCTGGCGCAGCTCGTCGCCGCCTGGGCCAAGGGCCCGGTGCTGTCCCCGCTGGTGGTCGGCGGCCCCGCCTCGACGCTGGCGCTGGCCGGCGACCTCGCGCGCCTGATCGACGACATGGTGACGCGCGGCGTCGACTGGAGCGCGCTCGACGGCCTCGTGCCCGACATGCTCGACCGCTACTGGCAGCACTCGCTCGAATTTTTGCGGATCGCGCGCATCGCGTGGCCCGGCCATCTCGCCGAGATCAACCGGATCGAGCCCGCGGCGCGGCGCGACCTCCTGATCGCGGCGGAAGCCAGGCGGTTGACCGCGCATCCCCATGGCCCCGTGATCGCGGCGGGCTCGACCGGCTCGATGCCGGCCACCGCAAAATTCCTGCATGCGGTCGCATCGCTGCCGCATGGTGCCGTGGTGCTGCCCGGCCTCGACACCGACCTCGACGACGACGCCTGGCGCAGCATCGGCGGCGTGCGCGATTCGCTCGGCAAGTTCGCCGAGCATCCGGCGTCGAACCATCCGCAATATGCCATGCACGCGCTGCTGGATCGCTTCGGCATCAAGCGCGGCGATGTCGAGCTGCTTCAACCGGCAGCGGACGGCGGCCGCGATCTGCTCGCCTCCGAATCGATGCGGCCATCTGCCAAGACGGAAGTCTGGCACGACCGGCTGAAGCGACCGGATGTCGCAGCGAAGATCGCCGGCGGCATGTCAAACCTCGCGGTGGTCGAGGCGCCCAATCCCGAAATGGAGGCCCTCGCGATCGCCATTTCGATGCGCGAGGCGCGCCATCTCGACAAATCAGCGGCGCTGGTGACGCCGGACCGCGCGCTGGCGCGGCGGGTGATGGCCGCGCTCACGCGATGGGATCTCGCCTTCGACGATTCCGGCGGCGACGTGCTGATGGAAACGTCCGTCGGCGTTTTTGCGCGTCTGGCATCGGAAGCGGCGACCAAGGGATTGGAGCCGCCGACGCTGCTGGCGATGCTGAAGCATCCGCTGTGCCGGCTTGGCCGGCTGCCTGGCGCATGGAAGGCGGCGATCGAGGACCTTGAGCTTGCGGTCTTGCGCGGCACGCGGCCGCCTGCGGGCACCGCAGGCCTGCTGCGCGAATTCAATCGTTTCCGCGAGGAGCTGGCAAAGCTGTGGCGCAAGGAGGTCTCTGCGCTCCACCACGCGGAGCCACGTGCGCGTCTGAAGGCGGAGGACCTCGATCGCATCCAGGCGCTGATCGATGCCCTGCGACAAGCGTTGGCGCCGATCGAGAGTCTCGCGTCATCGAAACCGTACGACTTCGCCGAGCTCGCGCACCGGCACCGCGAGATCATGATCGAGCTCTCGCGCGACGAGCAGGGTATCCCTCTCGCCTTCGAGGAGCGCGAGGGCCTGGCGCTCGCAGCCGCCTTCGACGACCTGCTGCGCGGCGGCACCACCAGCGGGTTGATGGTGACGCTGCCTGACTATGCCGACGTTTTCCAGACCGCGTTCAGCGACCGGGCCGTGCGGCGGCGGGACAGACCCGGCGCGCGGCTGCAGATCTACGGTCCGCTGGAATCGCGCCTGATGCAGGCCGACCGGATCATCATCGGCGGCCTGATCGAAGGCGTCTGGCCGCCGGCGCCGCGCATCGATCCCTGGCTCAGCCGGCCGATGCGACACGAGCTTGGCCTCGATTTGCCGGAGCGCCGTATCGGCCTCTCCGCACACGACTTCGCGCAACTGCTCGGCGGCGACGAGGTGATCCTGACCCATTCCGCTAAGGCCGGCGGCGCACCGGCGGTTGCCTCGCGCTTCCTGCACCGGTTAGAGGCGGTCGCGGGCGACGAGCTCTGGAAGACGGCCATCCGCGCGGGCGAGAAATACGTGCAGTTTGCGGGCGCGCTGGACCAGCCCGACGAGGTCAAGCCGGTCAAGCAGCCCGAGCCGCGGCCGCCGCGCGCGACGCGGCCGCTCAAGATGTCGGTCACCGCGATCGAGGACTGGCTGCGTGATCCCTACACGATCTACGCGAAGCACATTTTGCGGCTCGACGCGCTCGACCCCGTCGACATGCCTCTGTCGGCCGCCGACCGCGGCTCGGCGATTCACGATGCGCTCGGCGAGTTCACGGAAAGCTACGCCACGCGCCTGCCCGACGATCCCGCCCGCGTGCTGCACGCGATCGGTAAGAAGTATTTTGAGCCACTGATGGAGCGCCCCGAAGCGCGGGCGCTGTGGTGGCCGCGCTTCCAGCGCATCGCGCGCTGGTTCGGCGAATGGGAGACGGCACGCCGCGACGTGATCGAGGTCATCACGGCGGAGACGCGTGGCGAGATCTCGATCCAGCTCGACCACGACCGCAGCTTCCAGCTCTCCGCCCGCGCCGACCGCATCGAGCGGCGCCAGGGCGGCGGTTACGCCATTCTCGACTACAAGACCGGCCAGCCGCCGAGCGACAAGCAGGTCCGTTTGGGCCTGTCACCGCAGCTTACGCTGGAGGCCGCGATCCTGCGCGAAGGCGGCTTTCCCCACATCGACGCCGGATCGTCGGTCAGCCAGCTAATCTATGTGCGCCTGAGCGGCAATAGTCCGCCGGGCGAGGAGCGCGTACTCCAGCTCAAAGTTAACAAAGGTGACGAGCCAATTCCGCCGGACACGGCGGCCGCGGAAGCCAGGGCCAAGCTGGAAGCGCTGATCCGCGCCTTCGACGACGAAAACCAACCTTACACCTCGCTGAACCTGCCGATGTGGACCAACCGCTACGGCACTTATGACGACCTCGCCCGGATCAAGGAATGGTCCGCGGCCGGCGGCCTGGGGATCGAGGAATGGTGAAGCTGCCGCGTCCCATTCCCGACGAGGTGCGTGCGCGGCAGGCGCGCGCGTCCGATCCGACTGCGTCGGCCTTCGTGTCGGCCAATGCCGGCTCGGGCAAGACCCATGTGCTGGCGCAGCGCGTGATCCGCCTGCTGCTGTCGGGCGTGCCGCCGGAAAAGATCCTCTGCATCACCTTCACCAAGGCCGCCGCCGCGAACATGGCCGAGCGCGTGTTCACGACGCTGGGACATTGGGTGACGCTTGACGATACCGGGCTCGATGCCGCGATCCGCGCGGTCGGCATCCCGCATCCGAGTGCAAAAATGCGCCGCGAAGCGCGAAAACTGTTTGCCTGCGCGCTGGAGACGCCTGGCGGATTGAAGGTGCAGACCATTCACGCGCTGTGCACCCGGCTGCTCCAGCAATTCCCGTTCGAGGCCAATGTGCCCGCGCGCTTTTCCGTCATCGACGAGCGCGACCAGACCGACATGATGGAGCGCGCCAATCTGAAGGTGCTGCTGGAAGCCGCGCGCGATCCGGAGACGGTCACCGGCCGCGCGCTTTTGACGGCGATGGCAAGTGCCGCCGACGCCACGTTCAAAGAGGTCGTGCGCGAGGCTTGTCTCAGCCGCGACCATTTCATGGCCTGGACCGATGAAGCCGGCAACGCCGGGGCGGCGGCCGAGCAGATGGCGGCCGTGCTGGGCGTGACCGCGAGCGACCGCATCGAGGACGTCGAGATAGAGATTCTCGACGGTCCATATTTGCCGCGCGCGCGCTGGGACGACATCGCATTCGCGCTCGACGATGGGAACAAGACTGAAAGAGACCAAGCCGATTGCTTACGGTCAGCAAAGGTGTTCTCGGGGAGTGCGCAAGTTGATGTCTACCTTGGCGTTTTCCTGACTGATGACAAGAAGCAACCCCGCAAGACGTTGTTGACCAAGCAATTTTGCAAGGATCATCCATCCGTCGCTCATCTGTTCGATAATGAGGCGCAGCGGCTCGAACCGCTGATCGAGAAGCGCCGCTCACTGACCGTGCGCGATCGCAGCTCGGCCCTGCTGCACATCGCGACTGCCGCTGCCGCAAACTACCGCCGCGAGAAGCAGGAGCGCGGGCTGCTCGACTACGACGACCTCATCGACAAGACGCTGGCGATGCTGAACCGCGTCTCGTCGGGCTGGGTACACTACAAGCTCGATCGCGGCGTCGATCACGTGCTGATCGACGAGGCCCAGGATACCAGCCCGCGGCAGTGGGACATCGTCGCGCACATCATTTCGGAGTTCACCGCCGGCGAAGGCGCGCGTGAAGGGTTGAACCGCACCGTCTTTGCCGTCGGCGACGAAAAGCAGTCGATCTTCTCCTTTCAGGGTGCCCAGCCCCGAGAATTCGACGCACGCCGGCGCGAGCTGCACCGCAAGTTCACCGCCGCCGGGCTGAAATTCGATCCGGTCGCCTTCACCTATTCGTTCCGCTCGGGCGCGGCGATCCTGCACTCGGTCGACCACGTCTTCCGCGAGCCCCAGATCTACAAGAGCATCCATTCGGTCGAGATCGGCCATCCCCTGCACAATGCGCTCGCCGATGCGGGCCCGAGCGTGATCGAGCTGTGGGATCTCGCCGAGCCCGATGACAGGCAGGAGATCGAGGGCTGGCGCGCGCCGTTCGATGGCGTCGCCGCCACCAGCCCCGAGGTGAAGCTCGCCCGCCGCATCCAGACCGAGATCAAGCAACTGGTCGAGAGCGGCACGCTGACGGGACACGAAGGCGAGCGCCGGCCCTTACGTTATGGCGATATGCTGATCCTGGTGCGCCGGCGCGGCAATGCGTTCGACGCCGTGATCCAGGCATTGAAGCACGCCAATGTTCCGGTCGCCGGCGCCGACCGGCTGAAGCTGACCGAGCACATCGCGATCATCGACCTGATGAATCTTTCGGACGCGCTACTGCTGCCGCAGGACGATCTCGCGCTCGCGGTTGCGCTGAAGAGCCCTCTGTTCGGGCTCGATGACGACGACCTGTTTCAGCTCGCCTGGGGCCGCAAGGGGTCGCTGCGCCGCGCGCTTGCCGAACATGCCGCCACAAGCGAGACGTTCGCCACGGCACTGCGGCGGCTTGAAGCCTGCGAGGCGCGGTCGCGCGACGAGACTCCGTTCGCCTTCTACGCCTGGCTGCTCGGCGGCGACGGCGGACGCGCGCGGATCCTGCGCCGGCTCGGGCATGAGGCCAACGACGCGCTCGACGAGTTCCTGGAGCTGGCGCTGAATTACGAGCGCAAGGCACCGGCCTCGCTGCAGGGTTTCATGGCCTGGCTGCGCTCGGCCGACACCGAGGTGAAGCGCGACATGGAGATCTCGCGCGACGAGGTGCGGGTGATGACGGTGCACGGCGCCAAGGGCCTGGAAGCCTCCGTCGTGTTCATGGTCGACACGACATCATCGCCCGCGGATTCGCAGCGGGTCCGGCTGATCCACGTGCCGCACGGCAATGGCAGCGAGGTCGTGGTCTGGGCCGGGCGCAAGGCCGATGATCCCAAGCCCGTCGCCGACGCACGCAAGGCCATGATCGAGGAGACCGAGGACGAGTATCGCCGCCTGCTCTATGTCGCGATGACGCGCGCGGCCGATCGGCTGATCGTCGGCGGCTGCATGCCCGGCAACATGAAGACGGTCCGCAAGCTGAGCTGGTATGACCTCATCGACACCGGGCTCACCGGCTCGGGCCTGGACAAGCAGACGATCGAGACGCCGCTCGGCAAGGTGACCCGATTCGCCCGGCCGGAGGATGTCGGGGCGCTCGGCACGCCTGCGATGTCGGTGGATCAATCGATCGCATTGCCGGACTGGCTGCGGACGCCGTTACCGCACGAGAGCGTCGATGACGATCCAGTGCGCCCCTCCGGCCAGTCGGCCGAGGACGGCCGTAGCGTGCGGTCAGGCGAATCGGTGCAGTCGCGCGCGGTGGCGCTGCAGCGCGGCACGCTGGTGCACCGGCTGCTGCAATCCCTCCCCGACATCGCCCCCGAGCGCCGGCGCGAGGCCGCGCTTGGCTTCATGGCGCGCAACGCGCCCGACTGGACGGAGGCCGACCGGACCGCGCTGGCCGACAAGGTTCTCGCCCTGATCGCCGAACCACGCTTTGCCCCGGTGTTTGCCGCCGGCAGCCGTGCCGAGGTCTCGATCATCGGCCGATTGGACCGGCCGGGGCGGCCGCCAGCGCTGGTGTCGGGGCAGATTGACCGGCTGGTCGTCCGTCCGGACGAGGTTCTGATCGTCGATTTCAAGACCAATCAGGCGGCGCCCAAGAGCGCCGCGGAGGCGCCCGCCGCCTATGTCCGGCAGCTCGCGCTGTACCGGGCGGTGCTGGCCCGGCTTTATCCCCAAAAGCCGATCCGGGCCGTTCTGCTCTGGACCGAGGCCCTTGAATATATGGAGATTTCAGCCCCCGCGCTGGACGCGGCGCTGGCATCCCTTCATGTCGGCGTGAGCGTCCTTGACCCGGCAAGGAGCCGTTCATAGGTTGACGCCATGATCCCGGGCGCGATTCCACGTCGCGCCGATTCTCTTTCAACCGTACGAGGTGCTCCAATGGCCGTTGGCAAGGTTTCCGATACCGATTTCGAAGCCGAAGTGCTCAAGGCGAACGGCCCTGTGGTCGTCGATTTCTGGGCCGAATGGTGCGGCCCCTGCCGCATGATCGCACCCGCCCTCGACGAGATCGCCGGCGCGATGGGCGACAAGGTCAAGATCGTCAAGCTCAACGTCGACGAGAGCCCGAAGACCGCGTCCAAGTATGGCGTGAT
Organism: Bradyrhizobium barranii subsp. apii; assembly: GCF_011516635.5. Lineage (GTDB taxonomy): Bacteria > Pseudomonadota > Alphaproteobacteria > Rhizobiales > Xanthobacteraceae > Bradyrhizobium > Bradyrhizobium barranii. The sequence continues at coordinate 225,260 of NZ_CP096255.1, forward strand.
GTCGATCCCGACGCTGATGATCTTCAAGGGCGGCGAGATGGCCTCCCGTCAGGTCGGCGCGGCGCCGAAGGCAAAGCTTCAGCAGTGGATCACGTCGGCGGTCTGATCCGCGGCGCTCATAACTGAGAATTCTTCAACGGCCGGCAACACGCCGGCCGTTTTATTTTTGCTCGACGGCAATCACGCCGATCTCGTTTCGGCGAGTTTGGCGAGACTGGCGAGAACATCGGGAAAGTCCGACGCGACGGCCGGACCAATCTCGGACGCTTGCGGCCCTCGCGCGTCAACGGCGTAAGCGATGCGCGTGCGTCCTGCCCCAAGGGATTCGATGCGATGGGCGACCTTGATGACGAGATCGCCGACCCGCGTTTCGTCGATGAAGCACGCGTTCTCGCGGACCTCGATCAGCTGCGAGCGCAGCGCCTCCTCGCCGGGAGGCTTCATCGTGAACCAGGTCCCGGCCGCAAATGGCCCGTCAATGTCGATCTGCTCGATACCTGCGTTCCAGGTTTTCCAACCCGGCACATCGCGGAAGATGCTCCAGATCGTCTCCGGGGCTGCCGATGTCTCGACCGCGTATTCGCTCCGCCAGACATTGTCGTCGTTCATCGCACGCTGCCCTCTTTGATAGGTACGCTCATAATAAGCGCGCCTATTAAGGAGTCGAGGCAACCGGGACGAAGTGCCCCTATCCGATCCACCCCGTCGCCAATGCATTCGCCAGCTCCGGCTGGCCATTGTGGCGCGCGAGTGCAGCCATCGCCTCGTGGTCATATGCGACGTGCCGGAACGTCACCTGCCATGCACTCCCGACAAGTTCGAGGATCGCGTAGCGCGCGTGCGGCGTGCCGGCTTCGACGACATGCGGGAACGGATGCACGTCGCGATAGCCGAGGCTGCCGACGCTGCCGGGATTGATGATCAGCCGGCCGTCGCGCAGCCGCACCGCGCGGGCAAGATGGGTGTGGGCGCAGAGGATCAGCGATTGCGTGACGCCTTGCACGAACTGCTCGATGCGGTCGAGCGGCGATAGCGCAACGGTGCCGTCGGGATGCACGGTATCGAGCCAATAGACTTCATCGTCATCGGGCGTCGCGTGACAGAGGAAGACCTGCTCGCGAAACACCCGCGTCATCGGCTGCGCGCGCAACCAGTCGAGCTGGGCGGCATTGAGCGCTTCGTAGGCGGGATGGTCCCACGAGCCCATCTTTTCCGGCGGGCGGTCGAGCAGGTAGCGGTCGTGATTGCCGAGCACGTGCACGGCGTCGAGCTGCATCAGGATCTCGATGGTCCGGCCGGCATCGAGCGGGCCGCTCAGCATGTCGCCGAGATTGACGATGTCGGCGATGCCCTGCGCGCGGATGTCGGCAAGCACCGCCTCCAGCGCGAGATGGTTCCCGTGAACGTCGGCGATCGCGGCAAAGCGCATTGGTAGTCTCTCTTTCGTGCCCCGGACGCAGCGCAACGCTTCCCTCGCGATGCGAAGCATCGTCGAGTACGGTGCGCCGCAGAGCCGGGGCCCATGTGGCCTCTGGGTCCCGGCTCTGCGCAGCAACGCTTACGCGTTGCAGCGCGTCCGGGACAAGAGACTATGCAGGAGGCGTGCCGTTGATGCCCAGCACGTGGCCGGCAAGATAAAGCGAGCCGGTGATCAGGATGCGCGGTGGCACCTCGTAGGCGAGCTTCGCCAAGCCGCGCAGCGCGGCTTCGATGCCGGGCGCGGTCTCGACGCGCATGCCGAGGCTGCGCGCGGCATCCGCGAGGCGGTCGACCGGCATTGCATTTTCGGTGTCGGGGATCGGCACCGCGATGATATGACGGGTCAGGCCGGCGAAATTGGCGAGAAAACCTTGCGCGTCCTTGTTGGCCATCATGCCCGCGATCACGACCAGCGGCCGCGAGACCCGCTCTTCGAGATCGCCGAGCGCGGCTGCTGCAACGCGCCCGCCTTCGGCATTGTGGCCGCCGTCGAGCCAGATCTCCGAGCCCTGCGGTCCGAGCGCGAGCAGCTCGCCCGAGGTGATGCGCTGCATCCGCGCCGGCCATTCGGCGCCGACGATGCCTGCCTCGAAGGCCGCCTGATTGATCTTGAAAGCCGGAATCGCGCGCAGCGTCGCTATCGCAAGGCCGGCATTGTCGAACTGGTGACGGCCGAACAGGCGCGGCGCCGCCAGATCCATCAGGCCGCGATCGTCGGAATAGACCAGGCGTCCATGCTCGACATTGACGTGCCAGCTTTCGTTCGCGGCGAACAGCGGCGCGCGCATGCGCCTGGCCTGCGCCTCGATCACGGCCACCGCTTCGCCCGTCTGCTCGGCGCAAATCACGGGCACGCCGCGCTTGATGATCGCCGCCTTCTCGCCGGCGATGGAGGTCAGCGTATCGCCGAGGAAATCCATGTGGTCCATGCTGATGGGCGTAATCACGCAGGCTGCCGGTGTGTCGACCACATTGGTCGAATCGAGCCGACCGCCGAGGCCGACCTCGAGCAGCACGACATCGGCAGGGTTCTGCGCGAACAGATGGAAGGCAGCCGCGGTCTTCAGCTCGAACACGGTCGCGGCTTCGCCGGCATTGACCCGCTCGACCTCTTCCAGCGCCGCGCGCAATTCATCGTCGCCGACGAGCACCCCGCCGCCGACACGGCCCAGACGAAAACATTCGTTGATGCGGACGAGATAGGGCGAGGTGTAGGCGTGGACGCGCAGGCCGGCGGCCTCCAGCGTCGCGCGCAGATAAGCGAGCGTCGAGCCCTTGCCGTTGGTGCCGGCGATGTGGATCACCGGCGGTAGCTTGCGTTCAGGGTGGTCGAGCCGCTCAAGCAGCCGGTGCATCCGCTCGAGCCCGAGATCGATGCGCTTCTGATGCAGGGCCGACAGCCGCCCGATCAATTCACCGAGCGGCGGCTTTGCGCTGTCAGAGGACGCGTTCACGCGTGCGGCGCGGCCGGCGCCGTCTCGGCGGCCGAGACGATCTGCGCCGGACTGACGACCGGCTGCACCGATTTCGATGCGCCTTCCTGCGCCGGCGCCTTGGTCAGCAGGCGGCAGAGCCGCGCCAGGGTCGGGCGCAGTTCGTGACGATGCACGACCATGTCGACCATGCCGTGATCCTTCAGATATTCGGCACGCTGGAAGCCTTCCGGCAATTTCTCGCGGATGGTCTGCTCGATCACGCGCGCGCCGGCGAAACCGATCAGCGCGCCGGGCTCGGCGATCTGCACGTCACCCAACATCGCGTAGGACGCGGTGACGCCGCCGGTGGTCGGGTTGGTCAGCACGACGATGTAAGGCTGTTTTGCTTCACGCAGCATCTGCACGGCAACCGTGGTGCGCGGCATCTGCATCAGCGACAGGATGCCTTCCTGCATGCGCGCGCCGCCGGATGCGGCGAACACGATGAAGGGCGACTTCTTCTCGACCGCGAGCTCCAGCCCGCGCACGATGGCTTCGCCCGCAGCCATGCCGAGCGAGCCGCCCATGAAATCGAAATCCTGCACGGCGACGACGACGGCGGCGCCTTCGAGCTTGCCATAGCCGACCTTGATCGCGTCGTTCAGATTGGTGCGCGCGCGGGCATCCTTGATGCGGTCGACGTACTTTTTCTCGTCACGGAACTTGAGTGGATCGGGCGTGACGTCGGGCAGCGCAACGTCGTACCAGGTCTCGTTGTCGAAGATCGACTTCAGACGCGCCACCGCGCCCATGCGCATGTGGTAGTTCGAGCCGGGGATGACGAACTGGTTGGCCTCGACGTCCTTGTAGAACACGAGCTGTCCGGAATCCGGGCACTTGATCCACAGATTCTCCGGCGTCTCCCGCCGCAGCATGTTGCGGATCTTCGGCCGGACCACATTGGTAAGCCAGTTCATGGTTTGCTCCGATGTGCGGGCCCCGCGGAAGGGCCGCCTGAAGGATATATGGCGGGCGGGCCTCTGCCCGGCAAGCCGCCGTGTTCGCCCGCCCCCAAAGCGGAATTATGGCCTATTCGGCCGCAGCTTTCGCGCCCTTGACACCCTGGGCCAGGGCCGCCGTCAGCTCGGCCACGGCGTTAACGGTTTTGGCGGTCGCGCGACCCTCGGCATCGAGGCTGTTCTTGAGTGCATCGACCAGTGCCGTGCCGACCACCGAACCATCGGCCTTCTCGGCAATGGCGCGCGCCGCCTCTGGCGTGCGGATGCCAAAACCAACGCAGATCGGCAGCTTGGTATGCCGCTTGATGCGCGCGACAGCTTCACCGACGGCATTCGCGTCCGCCGCCGCGGCACCGGTAATGCCGGCGATAGAGACGTAGTAGACAAAGCCTGATGTGTTCGCGAGCACCGCGGGCAGGCGCTTGTCGTCGGTGGTCGGGGTCGCGAGGCGAATGAAGTTCAGGCCCGCCTTCAGCGCGGGAATGCAGAGCTCGTCGTCTTCCTCCGGCGGCAAATCGACGATGATCAGGCCGTCAACGCCAGCCGTCTTGGCATCGGCCAAAAACTTGTCGACGCCGTAAATGTAGATCGGATTGTAATACCCCATCAGCACCAGCGGCGTGACGTTGTCGTCCTTGCGGAAGTCGCGCACCAGTTCCAGCGTCTTCTTCAACGTCATGCCGTTCTTGAGCGCGCGCAGACCTGCAGCCTGAATCGAGGGACCATCGGCCATCGGATCGGTGAAGGGAATGCCGAGTTCGATGACGTCGGCGCCTGCCTTGGGCAGCGCCTTGACGATATCGAGCGACGTCGCGAGATCGGGATCGCCGGCCATCACATAGGTGACGAAGGCCGAGCGGCCCGCTTTCTTCAGCTCGGCGAAACGGGTGTCGATACGCGTGGTCACTTGCTCTTGCCCCTCAGGATGTCGCCGACCTGCGGGACGTCCTTGTCGCCGCGGCCGGAGAGATTGACGACCATCAGGTGATCTCTCGGCCGCTTCGGCGCGAGCTCCATCACCTTGGCGATGGCATGCGCGGGCTCGAGCGCGGGGATGATGCCTTCCAGCCGCGACAGCAATTGGAATGCTGCGAGCGCCTCGTCGTCGGTCGCGGAGAGATAGTTGACGCGGCCGATCTCGTGCAGCCAGGAATGCTCGGGACCGATGCCGGGATAGTCGAGGCCGGCGGAGATCGAATGCGCGTCCTGGATCTGGCCGTCCGCATCCATCAAGAGATAGGTGCGGTTGCCGTGCAGCACGCCGGGACGACCGCCCGCGATCGAGGCCGCGTGCAGTTGCGTGAGCCCATGACCGGCGGCTTCGACGCCAAAAATTTCGACGGAGGGATCGTCGAGGAACGGATGGAACAGGCCCATCGCGTTCGAGCCGCCGCCGATGCAGGCGACCAGCGAATCCGGCAGGCGTCCCTCGACCTCCTGCATCTGCGTCTTGGTCTCGTTGCCGATGATCGACTGGAAGTCGCGCACCAGCGTCGGATAGGGATGCGGGCCCGCCACCGTGCCGATGCAATAGAACGTGTTGTGCACGTTGGTGACCCAGTCGCGCAGCGCCTCGTTCATGGCGTCCTTCAACGTGCGCGTGCCCGACTGCACCGGGACCACCGTTGCGCCCAGCATCTCCATGCGGATGACGTTGGGCTGCTGCCGCTCGACGTCGACGGCGCCCATATAGACCACGCATTCCAGGCCGAAACGCGCGCACAGCGTCGCGGTGGCAACGCCATGCTGGCCGGCGCCGGTCTCGGCGATGATGCGCTTCTTGCCCATGCGCCGTGCCAGCATGATCTGGCCGAGCACGTTGTTGACCTTGTGCGAGCCGGTGTGGTTGAGCTCCTCGCGCTTGAGGTAAATCTTGGCGCCGCCGAGCTGCTCGGTGAGGCGCTCGGCGAAATAGAGCGGCGAGGGCCGGCCGACATAGTTCTTGAGATAGCCGTTCATCTCGGCCTGGAACGCCGGATCGGCCTTGGCCGCGGTGTAGGCCTTCTCCAGATCCAGGATCAGCGGCATCAGGGTTTCGGCGACGAAGCGGCCGCCGAAAATGCCGAAGTGCCCGCGGTCATCGGGACCGCTGCGGTAGGAATTTGGTTTGGCGATGTTCATCGAACGCTCAACTCTTGTACTTGCATCTTGGGTGGCGCGCGCAGCGCGAATGAAGGCCTTGATCATCTCGGGATCCTTGACGCCGGAGGCGCTCTCGACACCGGAGGAAACGTCGACGCCGCCGGCGCCCGTGACCCGAAGGGCCTCGGCGACGTTGTGGGCATCAAGTCCGCCCGAGACCATATACGGCAGCTTGAGTTCCAGGTTTTCGAGCAGATGCCAATCGAAGGCGGCGCCGAGGCCGCCGGGACGTGTCGCGTCCTTTGGCGCACGCGCGTCGAACAGGATGCGATCGGCAACCTCTGTGTAGCCAGGCAGCACGGCGAGATCGGCGGCGGTTGCGACCGGCACCGCTTTCATCACCGGGCGGCCGAACCGCTGCTTGATGTCGCGCAGGCGCGCGACGCTCTCCTTGCCATGGAGCTGAAGGATATCCGGCGACAGCGCGTCCATGATGTTGTCGAGCGTGGCGTCATCGGCATCGACCGTGAGCGCGACCTTGAGCGCGCGCCGCTTCACCTGGCGGCCGAGGTCGCGGCCAAGCTCCAGAGAGACGTGCCGCGGCGACGGCGGAAAGAACACGAACCCCACCATGTCGGCGCCGGCATCGAGCGCTGTTTCGAGCGTCTCGCGCGTGGACAGGCCGCAGATTTTAACGAGCAGGGACATGGTCTCAAAGCAGGTGAAGGCCGCGGGTCTGCGGCCGGAAAACCGGGTTTTCGGTTGCGGCCGCTTCTACAACGTCGCGCGCTGCTTGTCTCGCCCGATGGGCCCGTAAAGGCCAACCCCGGAGGGAACGGGGAGGCGCTGGGGCTGGGGCTTCGCTGCGGCCGCCTGGGCCCGCAGATCGGCCAATTCGGTCCTGGCAGCCCGTGCCTCCGCATCATTCCGGCGCGCCGCGCGGCGCCAGCGCCGCTGGCCGAACCAGACAGCACAGCCGCCCGCGAGGACCCCGAGGGCCGCCACCAGGATGAGGAGCAGGAACAGCGGCAACGTCACCGAGAATGACGGGTCGTTCGTAATGAAGGGATCGAATGAGACCGTGACGAAATGCCGGTTGGCGACGGCAAAGGTCACCAGGATCAGGCCTAACGGAATCACGATCAGCGCGGTCAGGAACTTTCGCATCTCGCTTCGCTCGCCTTGAATCAAGCTTCCGGCCGCATCGCTCGCGACCGCGGAAAACCCTGACGCCGGTCTCAGTCTGGCGCGCCTGGATCCGGATGGTCGCGGTTCAGCCGTTCGCGCATTTCCTTGCCGGTCTTGAAGAACGGAACGCTCTTCTGATCGACGGGCACATGGGCGCCGGTACGCGGATTGCGCCCTGCGCGCGCAGGGCGATGCTTGACCGAGAAGGCACCGAAGCCGCGCAACTCGACGCGATCACCGCGCGCGAGAGCCGCTACGATCTCTTCGAGAATCGCATTCACAATGTTCTCGACATCCCGCTGGTACAGATGCGGGTTGTGCTCGGCGATACGCTGAACAAGTTCGGATTTGATCATCGAGAGATAGGACCAGGAAGCGTGCGGATGACCATTTCCGTGAAAATACTGTGATCTGTCAAGACGCTAAATGAAGGTTGGGCGTCGGGAAATTGCGTGACAAATGCCGAAAAAGCGGGCTGCCCCGCCAGACGGGAAAAGCCTCTGAAGCTCGCCCGGTTCCATCAATTTGACGCAGCCGGCTGCCACAGGGCCAGCATTCCATCCATTCCGAGCCGATCGACGGCCTGCGCGACGCCGGTTTGCCCGATCTGATGCGCAATCGAGCCTAAACCAAGCGCTTCCAGCGTGACGACAGCAGCCGTTTTAAGGAACGGCAGATCGCCAAAGCGGGGCTGGAGCTTGTAATCGCGGACGGTGAGGCCCTTCTTGACGCCCTTCTGCTCGACCAGCCAGGTCACGGCGGTCTTCTCGTCGCCGAGCTGATCGATCAGCTTGAGATCGATCGCCTGGCGTCCGGTGAAGACGCGGCCATCGGCGACTTTTTCGAGCTGCGTGTCATCCATGCCACGCCGCTCCTTCACCAATCCCTTGAACCAGGCATAGGAATCCTTCACCAGCGCATCGAGCGCGGCGCGTGCCTCGGGGCTGGTCGGCTCAAAACCGTTCGGCGCGGCCTTCAGCGGCGAGGATTTGACCTCCTCGACCTTCACACCGACGGTCTTCAGCAGCTCCGTGACGTTGGGAAACTGGAACAGCACGCCGATCGAACCGACCAGCGAGCTCTGCTGGGCAATGATGTGGTCGCTCGCAATCGCGGTGATGTAACCGCCGGACGCGGCGAGGCCTTCGACCACGACGACAAGCGGCTTCTTCGCCTTCAGCCTCACAAGCGAGTCGTAAAGCTGCTCGGAGCCGGCGGTGGTGCCACCCGGTGAGTTGATGTGAATGATGACGGCGGCGGCCTGCGAGTTCTCCAGTCGCTCCAGCGCCTGGGTGCGATCGGAGTCGCTGCGGATCAGGCCATCGATCTGGACCCGCGCGATCGAGCCGGCGGATGCGAACGTGCCGCGCGCACCGGGTGTTGCGATCAGCGCGAAGCCCGCAATCGCCGCGATCGCGATCAGCGCAGCCATCACGCGCCAGAACGTCAGCTTGCGACGAATCCTGCGGCGATCGACGATGATGTCCGAATCGAGCGACATCGGAATATCTCCAAATGAAAGGCTGGGCGCGTTGTGCCGTCACAGCGTGACCATTGGCTTATCTGGATACATCAATTGCGGCGTAATTTGATGAAAACAAGGCTGGCGTAGCCCGGATGGTAGCCAAGCACTCAGATGTCATCCCCGCCTAGTGCGCAATTGCGCACGGGCGCGGGGACCCATAACCACAAGAAGGAGTGTGACGCGAGGCGCCCACTCCGAGTCTTCGTCAAACCACTCCCTGTGGGTATAGGTCCCGGATCGGCGCTCCGCTTCGCTGCGCTTGTCCGGGACGACAATGGTATGCCGCCGCAACAAAAAAGCCCCGGCTCGCGCCGGGGCTTTGATGGTTGCGAAACAGGCGTTTCGCTTACTTGTCGCGGTTCTTGAGCGCGGTGCCGAGAATGTCACCGAGCGTCGCCCCCGAATCGGAGGAGCCGTACTGCGCGATGGCTTCCTTCTCTTCGGCGACTTCGAGCGCCTTGATCGACACCTGGACCTTGCGGGCCTTCTTGTCGAACTGGATCACGCGGGCATCGACCTTCTCGCCGACGGCGAAGCGCTCGGCGCGCTGGTCGTTGCGGTCACGGGCGAGCTCCGAACGCTTGATGAAGGTCGAGAAGTCGGTACCGGTGATCTTCACCTCGATGCCGCTTTCCTTCACTTCGAGCACTTCGCAGGTCACGACCGCGCCCTTCTTGACATCGCCCGGCTCGGCGAAGGGGTCGCCTTCGAGCTGCTTGATGCCGAGCGAGATACGCTCCTTCTCGACGTCCACATCGAGCACCACGGCTTTCACCACGTCGCCCTTCTTGTAGTTGTCGATCACCTGCTCGCCCGGAAGCTTCCAGTCGAGGTCGGAGAGATGGACCATGCCGTCGACGTCGCCCTCGAGGCCCAGGAACAGACCGAACTCGGTCTTGTTCTTGACCTCGCCTTCGACCACCGAACCGGTCGGGTGACCTTCGACGAAGACCTCCCAGGGGTTGCGCATGGTCTGCTTGAGGCCGAGCGAGATGCGGCGCTTGACGGAATCGACTTCCAGCACCTGCACTTCGACTTCCTGCGAGGTCGAAACGATCTTGCCGGGGTGCATGTTCTTCTTGGTCCACGACATCTCGGAGACGTGGATCAGGCCTTCGATGCCCGGCTCGAGCTCGACGAACGCACCGTAGTCAGTGATGTTGGTGACGCGGCCGGTGAAGCGGGCACCCAGCGGGTACTTGGCTTCGATGCCCTGCCACGGATCGTCCAGCAGCTGCTTCATGCCCAGCGAAATGCGGTGCGTCTCGTGGTTGATCTTGATGATCTTGACCTTCACAGTCTGGCCGATCGAGAGCACCTCGGTCGGGTGGTTGACGCGGCGCCACGCGATGTCGGTGACGTGCAGCAGACCGTCGATACCGCCGAGATCAACGAACGCACCGTAATCAGTGATGTTCTTGACCACGCCGTCGATGACCTGACCCTCTTCGAGGTTCTGCACCAGCTCCTGACGCTGCTCGGCGCGGGTCTCTTCCAGCACCGTGCGGCGGGAGACGACGATATTGCCGCGGCGGCGATCCATCTTGAGGATCTGGAACGGCTGCGAGTTGTTCATCAGCGGCGCAACGTCGCGGATCGGACGGATGTCGACCTGCGAGCGCGGCAGGAAAGCCACGGCACCGTCGAGGTCGACGGTGAAGCCGCCCTTGACCTGGTTGAAGATGACGCCGTTGACCTTCTCGTTGTTCTGGAAGGCCTTCTCGAGCTTGCCCCAGCTCTCCTCGCGGCGCGCCTTGTCGCGCGACAGCACGGCTTCGCCGAGGGCGTTCTCGATGCGATCGAGGAACACTTCGACCTCGTCGCCGACCTTGATCTCGCTCTCACGGCCGGGGCCGGAAAATTCGCGCAGGGCGACGCGGCCCTCGGTCTTCAGGCCGACGTCGATGACGGCCATGTCTTTTTCAATTGCAACCACCTTGCCCTTGACGACGGAGCTCTCCTGCAGGTTGCCACCTGCGAAGGACTCGTCGAGCATCGCGGCGAAATCGTCGCGCGACGGGCTATAGGTATCAGCAGAAATCGAAGCCATTTGTTCTCCAGTTGCGGATGTCGTGCCGGCCGTTGGGTTCATGGGCGCATCGCACACGCAGTGTCGGAAGGTCCGCAAGACCTTCGAGCGACCGCTCGTTGCTCCGGCATGGAGGCGGAACAGCGGAGGCGGGCCGGCTGAAGCCCGCGCGTTCGATACGTGGAAATCTTGGTCCGGAGCCTGGATCGCGCCGGGCCCAAACAGGGGACCGGGGTTATCGACCTCAAAGAGCGGGAGCGGGCGCTTCCTCCAATGACGGCGGCGGCTTAACCCCGCGACCGGCCCGCTCGGACGGCCTCGATAATGTCGATGGCGGCCCGGACGCCGCCTTCTATATCCAGTTGGGAGTTATCTAGCAAGTAAGCATCCGGGGCCGGTTTCAAGGGCGCAATCGGCCGGTTCTTGTCGCGCTCGTCGCGCCGGATGATGTCAGCGAGCACTGCCGCCTCGTCCGCCTCCTCGCCCCTCGCCTTGGCCTCCATGGTCCGGCGGTGGGCGCGGACCCTGGGGTCGGCCACGACGAAGATCTTCACGTCGGCATGGGGGCAGATCACGGTTCCAATGTCCCGGCCGTCGAGCACGGCGCCGGGCGGATCGGCGGCGAATTGCCGCTGGAAATTGAGCAGGACCTCGCGAACCCTGGGGATCGCCGAGACGATCGAGGCGCCCTCGCCGGCCTCCTGGGTCTTCAGGGCGGGATTGCCGAACTTTTCGGGATCAAGCTCCAGCGCAGCCTGCACCGCAGCCGCCTCGTCCCGGAGATCATGACCGGATTCCATCACGGCGTAGGCCACCGCGCGATAAATGACGCCGGTATCGAGATGACGATAACCGTAATGATGGGCGAGCCGCTTGCCGAGCGTCCCCTTGCCCGAGGCCGCGGGCCCGTCGATGGCGATGATCATGAAAACTCGGCCCCAAGCGAACGCATCATCGGGATGAAGTCCGGGAAACTGGTGGCGATGAAGGCGGTGTCGTCGACGGTTACGGGCTGGTCGGAGGCGCAGCCCATCACCAGCGCGGACATCGCGATGCGATGATCCATGTGCGTGGCGACTGTCCCGCCGCCCGGGACGTGGCCGCGCCCCTCGACGATCAGATCGTCGCCGGAGACCTCGACCTTCACGCCGTTGACACGGAGCATGGCGGCGGTGGCCTCCAGGCGGTCGGACTCCTTGACGCGCAGCTCGTGCAGGCCGCGCATGATCGTCGTGCCCTCGGCGAAGGAAGCCGCCACCGCCAGCACCAGATATTCGTCGATCATCGAGGGCGCCCGTTCCGGCGGCACCTCGACGCCGCGCAGTTTCGACGCGCGCACGCGCAGCTGCGCCATCGGCTCGCCGGCATCGTCGCGGACTTGGCTTTCCTCGATCGAGGCGCCCATTTCGCGCAGCGTGGTGAACAGGCCGGTGCGCAGCGGATTGGTCATGACGTCGGACAGGACGACATCCGAGCCTTCGACGATCAGCGCCGCGACGACCGGAAAGGCCGCCGAAGAGGGATCGGCGGGCACCACGACGGTGGCGCCATGCAACTCGGGCTGGCCAATGAGCGTGATGCGGCGGCCGTGCTGACCCTCCTGCGCGGAGGTGATGTCGGCGCCAAAGTGCTTCAGCATCAGCTCGGTATGGTCGCGGCTAGCCTCAGTCTCAATCACAGTGGTGGTGCCTGGCGCAGCCAGGCCCGCCAGCAGCACGGCCGATTTGATCTGGGCCGAGGCGACCGGGGTCTTGTAGGTGATCGGCAGCGGATCGCGCGCGCCCTGGACGGTCAGCGGCAGACGGCCGCCCTCGCCGCCGGACACCACTTTGGCGCCCATCTTCTCGAGCGGATCGAGGATCCGGCGCATGGGGCGGCTGCGCAGAGAGGCATCGCCGTCGAAAACCGCCGAAATCGGGCAGCCGGCGACGGCGCCCATGACGAGCCGGCAGCCGGTGCCGGAGTTGCCGAAATCAAGCGGCGCCCTGGGCTCGGCAAAGCCGGCGACGCCCACGCCGTTCACCTTCCAGGCGAAATCGCCGGTGCGCTCGACCCTGGCGCCCAGCGCCTGCATGGATTTGGCGGTGTTGAGGACGTCCTCGCCCTCGAGCAGGCCCGAAATCCGGGTCTCGCCGACCGCGAGCGCGCCCAGGATGAGGGCGCGGTGGGAGATCGACTTGTCCCCGGGGACCCGTACTTTCCCGGTCAGGGGACCGCTCGCGCGCGACTGAAGCGGCGTCGGCTTGTCGGAATCAGTCAAGTTTGTGTCCTTGGATAGGCCCGAAACGTCCCTGCGGGGCTCGCGGGGCAGGTACCACAAGGTCTGCCCGCCGTCACGGGCATGTCTTTCTCCCGTAATGCGCTATTGACAGCGGGCCGCCAACTAGCCATGTGAAACACCGCTTTTCAGACATTCCCAGGATTCCTGCCGTGGCCAAGTCCGAACTCGGAACCAAACGTATTTGCCCGACCACGGGCAAGAAGTTCTATGACCTCAACAAGAATCCGGTGATCTCGCCCTATACCGGCGAAGTCGTCCCGATCGCGCCTGTGGCGCCGGCCCGCGCGACTCGCGGCGCCGAACCTCGCCACACGCCGGCTGCCGACACCACGCCGGAGCCGGCAGAAGTCGAAGAGGTCTCGCTCGAGGAGGCCGACGCCGAGGAAAACACCGGCAAGGTCAAGGCCGCGGTGCCCGAATCCGAGGACGACATCGAGGTCGACGAGACCATCGAGGACGATGACGACGATGATTCGACCTTTATCGCCGACGACGAAGAGGGCGATGAGGACGTCACGGACATCATTGGTGATGTCGGAGGTGATGAAGAGACTTGAGATCAGCCCTGATCTGTGAAAAAGGGTGCACCGCGCGAGTCACCAGGCTCGGCGGTCGGGAGTGATCCACCAGGATCCTCCCAACTGGAAGACTAAGGGGCCATAGCTCAGCTGGGAGAGCGCTTGCATGGCATGCAAGAGGTCGGCGGTTCGATCCCGCCTGGCTCCACCAGCCTTCGCTGGCTTCGCCAGCTTCGGCTCGGCAAGCCCTATCGTAGCGAAGGCTGCCGCGGCGTAGCCCGAAGGGCGAAGCCGGGCCTCGGCAAAAGCTGATCCTGAGAGATACTGTCCATCCACTGCGCAAGGCGGGGGATAGGATGAAGTACGTCTACATTCTCGAAAGCCTCGATTCCGGCCATTTCTACATCGGCATCACTGATGATCTGCGAGCCCGGCTCGCAAAGCACAACGCCGGCGAAGTGCCACATACATCAAAGTATGGCCCATGGCGCATCAAGACCTACATCGCTTTCAGCGATGAGGCTAAGGCTGTTGCGTTCGAGAAATATCTGAAATCAGCTTCGGGCCGCGCATTTGCAAAGAAGCGGCTTTGAGGAGAGAAACTCGCGGCGAGGTACGAGAGGATTGAGCTCGCCGCCCCCTACTCCCCGATCACCGCATTCAACCGATCCCGCAGCGCCACGATCTCGTCCTTCATCGCGACCAGTTCCGAGACCGAGCAATCCGACGCCGCCAGGATCGATTGCGGCACGGCGCGCGCTTTTTCCTTCAACGCGTGGCCCTGCGGGGTCAGCGCGATCAGCACCTGACGTTCGTCCTCGCGCGAGCGCGTGCGCCTGACGAGGTGGGCGGCCTCGAGGCGCTTGAGCAGCGGCGTCAGCGTGCCCGAATCCAGGAACAGCTTTTCGCCGATGTCCTTCACCGGCACGTCGTCGCGCTCCCACAGCACCAGCATCACCAGATATTGCGGATAGGTCAGGCTGAGCCGGTCGAGCAGCGGCTTGTAGACCCGGTTGAAGGCATGCGCGGCCGAATAGACCGCGAAGCAGATCTGATTGTCGAGGCGCTGCGGGTCCAGCGCCGATAGTTTCCGGGGCATCGAGAATCTCACGCGGTTTCCTCCATTCTGGGACCGGGCGGCCGTACATTCAATTGCGAACAATTAAATGTGAGGCATGCAAATTTCCATTGCGCGCAATCTAATTGTTTGCGATGTAGGTTCCACCCCAACCCGAAGACCTGAGGAGACGAAAATGTCGGTAAACGTCCTGTACAAGACCAGCGCAAAGGCCACCGGCGGCCGCGACGGCCATGCCGCGACCCTCGACGGCGCGCTCGACGTCAAGCTCACCACGCCGAAGGAACTCGGCGGCGGAGGCGGCGCCGGCAACAATCCCGAGCAGCTGTTTGCGGCCGGCTATGCCGCCTGCTTCATCGGCGCGATGAAGTTCGTGGCCTCGCAGGGCGGCCCGAAGGTTCCGGCTGACGCCTCGGTCACCTCCACCGTCGGCATCGGCCCGCGCTCGGCCGGCGGCTTCGGTCTCGACATCGATCTCGCCGTCTCGCTGCCGGGCCTTGCCCGGGCGGAAGCCGAGGCGCTGGTCGAGAAGGCCCACCAGGTGTGCCCCTACTCCAATGCCACGCGCGGCAATGTCGACGTTCGCCTGACGGTCGTCTGATCAAACGGCGGATTGGCTGGCCCGAGATCCCCCTCGGGCCGGCCGCTTCCCTTTAGTCTAGTTGTTTTGCCACGTTGCGGGATTGCACGGCGGCACCGCATACGCCCCCACGCACCAAGCCATTGCTGGCGCAAAAAAACCTCGCTAGGCCTGTGATCAATCATCGACACAGGGGAAGCGAAGGCATGACTGAAGCCGTTTTGGGCGCAATGAGCGGACTGCGCGTCATCGATCTCACGCGCGTGCTTGGCGGTCCCTACTGCACCCAGATCCTCGCCGACCACGGCGCCGACGTGATCAAGGTCGAGCCGCCCGCCGGCGACGAGGTGCGCGACTGGGGCCCTCCTTTCCACGACGAAGACGCGGCCTATTTCATCGGCATCAACCGCAACAAGCGCTCGATCGGCCTCGACCTCGCCTCCGAGGGCGGTCGAATCGTGCTGCTCAAGATGCTGGAGACAGCCGACGTCCTGATCGAGAATTTCAAGCCGGGCACGCTGGAGAAATGGGGCATCGGCAACGATGTGCTCAGCAAGAAATTCCCGCGCCTGGTGCATTGCCGGATCTGCGGCTTCGGCGCCGACGGTCCGCGCGGCGGCAATCCCGGCTATGACGCCATCATCCAGGCGATGACCGGCATGATCGCGGCGACCGGTTCGCCCGAGAGCGGACCGATGCGGATCGGCGTGCCGCTGGTCGACATCACCACCGGCCTCTATGCGGCGATCGGCATCCTGATGGCGCTGTCGGAGCGGCAGCGCTCGGGCCAGGGCCAGTTCCTGGAGACGACGCTGTACGAGACCGGCCTTGCCATCATGCATCCGCACACCGCGAATTATTTCATGCACGGCAAGCCGCCGTCGCTCACCGGCAACGAGCATCCCAACCTCGTGCCTTACGCGATCTTCCCGACCAGGACCGACGACATCTTCATCGGGGTCGGCAATGACGGCACCTTCCGCAAGCTCGCCAAGGAGATCGGCAAGCCGGAGCTGGGCACCGATCCGCGCTTTGCCCGCAACAAGGACCGCATCGCCAATCGCGAGGCGCTGCGGGCCGAGCTCGCCGCCGTGTTCAGCCAGCACGAGGCCGAGCCGCTGTGCAATCGTCTGCTCGCCGCCGGCCTGCCCGCAGGTCCCGTGCAGAAGATCGACCAGGCCTTGACCAACCCGCACACGATCGCCCGCGGCGATGTCATCGAGAAGGACTGGTACAAGGGCGTGGCCTCGCCGATCCGGCTCGATCGCAGCAAGCCGAGCTTGCGCCGCCTGCCGCCGAAATTCAGCCAGCACTCCCAGGAGGTGCTGGGCGAGTTCGGCTACTCCAAATCGGAGATCGACGCGATGGTCGAAAAGGGCACCGTCTGCGGCCCCGAGCGCAAGCGCTAGACGCCCTCGCCGCCTCACCCGAGCAAATGCCGCACTGCGGCGCGGGCACGCATGTGCGCCGCGAACGGAGGAGGCTGCGCGCTCGGCATTCGCCTATTTGACGGCTTCCCATTTGGCCGCGCTTGCTGCTTTCGTTTCTCCCGCTTACACAGTCATGTGAACGTCATATGGCGCTGCTAGCGCAAGCGATCTTTTTGACGGCCCAAGGGAGGTTTCTTGATGGCTCTTCGACACTTTGGCGCGGCTGCCGCGCTTGCTGTTACCGTTGGTTTTGGCGCCTCACCGGCGTGGGCCGTGACCGAAATCCAGTGGTGGCACGCGATGACCGGCGCCAACAATGACGTCATCGTCAAGCTCGCCACCGACTTCAACGCCTCGCAGACCGACTACAAGGTGATCCCGACCTACAAGGGCAACTATCCCGATACGATGAACGCCGGCATCGCGGCGTTCCGCGCCGGCAGCGCCCCACACATTATGCAGGTGTTCGAAGTCGGCACCGCGACCATGATGGCCGCGACCGGCGCCGTAAAACCCGTCTACAAGCTGATGGCCGAGGCCGGCGAGAAGTTCGACCCCAAGATCTATCTGCCCGCCATCACCGGCTACTACTCGACCTCGAAGGGCGAGATGCTGTCATTCCCTTTCAACTCGTCGTCGACCATCATGTGGGTCAACCTCGACGAGCTCAAGAAGGCGAACGTCGAGATCCCCAAGACCTGGCCCGAAACGTTCGAGGCCGCCAAGAAGCTGAAGGCTGCGGGTCATGACACCTGCGGCTTCTCGGGCTCCTGGGTCACCTGGGTCAATCTCGAGCAGCTCTCCGCCTGGCACAACGTGCCGCTCGCCAGCAAGGCCAACGGCCTCGACGGTTTCGACACCGTGCTGGAATTCAACGGCCCGCTCCAGGTCAAGCATCTCGAAACCCTGGTCGAGCTGCAGAAGACCAAGACTTACGACTATGCCGGCCGCACCAACACCGGCGAAGGCCGCTTCACCTCCGGCGAATGCCCGATCTACCTGACCTCGTCGGCGTTCTTCGGCAACGTCAAGGCGCAGGCCAAGTTCAACTTCACCGCCGTGCCGATGCCATACTATCCGGACGTCAAGGGCGCGCCGCAGAACTCGATCATCGGCGGCGCTTCGCTCTGGGTGATGGGCGGCAAGTCGGCCGACGAATACAAGGGCGTGGCGAAGTTCCTGACCTTCCTCTCGGACACCGATCGCCAAGTCTACATCCACAAGGCCTCGGGCTATCTGCCGATCACCAAGGCGGCCTACGCCAAGGCGAAGGAAGAAGGCTTCTACAAGGATCAGCCCTATCTCGAGACCCCGCTGATCGAGCTGACCAACAAGGAGCCGACCGACAATTCGCGCGGTCTGCGCCTCGGCAACATGGTTCAGCTGCGTGACGTCTGGTCGGAAGAGATCGAGCAGGCGCTGGCCGGCAAGAAGACCGCCAAGCAGGCGCTGGATGCTGCCGTCGAGCGCGGCAACACGATGCTGCGTCAGTTCGAAAAGACCGCCGTCAAGTGAGGCGATGAGCGGCAGGCCGCAAGCCGGCCTGCCGCTTCTGCTGACATCATGCAAAAGCAAGCCATTTTCCAAGCAAAACTATTGCCCTACGCGCTGGTTGCGCCCCAGCTCGCGATCGTCCTGATTTTTTTCTACTGGCCGGCCGCGCAGGCGGTGATCCAATCCTTCCTGCTCCAGGACGCCTTCGGTCTGTCGACAAGCTTCGTCTGGTTCGAGAATTATCAGGACCTGTTCAAGGACCCGGCCTATTTCGAGGCGGTTGTCCGTACGTTCGTCTTTTCGTTCGCCATCGCCGTCTCGTCGCTGTCCTTCGCGCTCTTGCTCGCCGTGATGGCCGACAAGCCGCTGCGTGGCTCGATGCTCTACCGCACGCTGCTGATCTGGCCCTATGCAGTGGCGCCGCCCGTGGTCGGCGTGCTCTGGATCTTCATGCTGCATCCCTCGCTCGGCGTGCTGTCGCGCTATCTGCGCAACCTGGGCGTCGACTGGAATCCGCTGCTTGACGGTAACCAGGCGGCTGGGCTGATCATCCTCGCCGCGGCGTGGAAGCAGATCTCCTATAATTTCCTGTTCTTCCTCGCCGGCCTGCAAGCCATCCCCCGAAGCGTGTTCGAGGCCGCCGCGATCGACGGCGCCCGTCCGATGCGGCGGTTCTGGACAGTGACCTTCCCGCTGCTGTCGCCCACGATCTTCTTCCTGCTGGTCGTCAACATCGTCTACGCCTTCTTCGACACCTTCGGCATCATCGACACCATGACCCGCGGCGGTCCCGGAACATCGACGGTCACGCTGGTCTACAAGGTCTATTCCGACGGCCTGCTCGGCGGCAATCTCGGCAGCTCGGCGGCGCAATCGGTGATCCTGATGGTCATGGTGATCGTGCTGACGGGAATCCAGTTCCGCTTCGTCGAACGCAAGGTGACCTACTGATGGTCGAAGAAGAGGGCTTTCGGCGCTACGTCGCCCACGCGATTCTCTGGATCGGGATCGCGATCGTCGCATTCCCGGTCTACATCGCGATCGTCGCCTCGACGCAGGACAACGCCCTGATCGCGAACGGGCAGATGTCGCTGCTGCCGGGCGGCCATTTCCTCGAGGTCTACGACAAGACCATCTTCGTCGGCACGAGCGGCTCGACCCGCGAGCCCGTCGGCAACATGATGCTGAACTCGCTGGTGATGGCGCTGGCAATCGCGATCGGCAAGATCGCGATCTCGATCATCTCGGCCTATGCGATCGTGTATTTCCGCTTTCCGTTCCGGATGGCGATCTTCTGGATCATCTTCATCACGTTGATGCTGCCGGTCGAGGTGCGCATCTATCCGACCTACAAGATCGTCGCCGATCTGCACATGCTCGACAGCTATGCTGGCCTCGCGCTGCCGCTGATCGCGTCGGCCACCGCGACGCTGCTGTTCCGCCAGTTCTTCATGACCGTGCCGGACGAGCTGCTGGAGGCCTCGCGCATCGACGGTGCCGGCCCCTTGCGTTTCTTCTGGGATACGCTGCTGCCGCTGTCGCGCACCAACATGGCGGCGCTGTTCGTGATCCTCTTCATCCTCGGCTGGAATCAATATCTCTGGCCGCTGCTGATCACCACGCGCGACGACATGCAGACCATCCAGGTCGGCATCCGCAAGATGATCACCACCACCGATGCGCTGACCGAATGGCCGATCGTGATGGCCACCGCCGTGCTCGCCATGCTGCCGCCGGTGTTCGTCGTCGTCGCCATGCAGAAATTGTTCGTGCGCGGCCTGGTCGAGACCGAGAAGTGAAGATGGCGAATCGTGAATGGCGAGTAGCGAATGGGGTCGCTGCTTCAGCCTTGCGTGCTGACCAATCCCCATTCGCCATTCCCTACTCGCTATTCGCCGGTGCAACCCATGGCTAACGTCACCCTGCGCAACGTCCGCAAGACCTATCCCGGCGGCTTCGAGGCCATCAAGGGCGTCAACGTCGATGTCGGCGACGGCCAGTTCTGCGTGCTGGTCGGCCCCTCCGGCTGCGGCAAGTCCACGCTGCTGCGGATGGTCGCAGGTCTCGAGACCGTCACCGGCGGCGAGATCGACATCGGCGGCCGCGTGGTCAACCAGATCGAGCCCGCCGATCGCGACATCGCGATGGTGTTCCAGAACTACGCGCTCTATCCGCATATGAGCGTCTTCAACAACATGGCCTACGGCCTGCGCAACCGCGGCATGAAGGAGGCCGAGGTCAAGACCCGCGTCGACGAGGCCGCACGCGTGCTCGAGCTCACGCCAATGCTGGAGCGCAAGCCGCGCCAGCTCTCCGGCGGCCAGCGCCAGCGTGTCGCCATGGGCCGCGCCATCGTGCGCCAGCCGAAAGTGTTTCTGTTCGACGAGCCGCTGTCGAACCTCGACGCAAAGCTGCGCATCGCGATGCGCGTCGAGATCCGCAAATTGCAGCGCCGGCTCAACACGACGTCGATCTACGTCACCCACGACCAGCTCGAGGCGATGACGCTCGCCGATATTCTCGTGGTCATGAATGGCGGCCAGGTCGAGCAGGTCGGCAATCCGCTCGCGATCTACGAGAAGCCGGCGACGACCTTCGTCGCCTCCTTCATCGGGGCACCGCCGATGAATTTGATGTCGACGCGCGCCGATGAGATCAAATCGCAGCTCGGCGGCGGCGCAACCGATGCCGGCATCCTCGGCATCCGCCCTGAAGACTTCGTGATCACCGACCAGACCCCAGCCGGCGGTGTCGCATTGCCGCTGACGGTGGAAGCGATCGAGCGCGTCGGCGCGGAAACCTTCGTCTACGGCACGCGGGCCCAGGACGACCAGCGCGTCGCCGCCACCCCCGGCGAGCTGCCGCCCGGCGAGGTCATCGTCCGCATTCCCGGAACCGAGGCCCCCGCCATAGGTGAGAGGATCCGCGTCGCGGCGGTACGGCCGAAACTGCACCTTTTCAGCGGTGACGGACGGACCCGGATCGAGGCCTGACCGGTTCCGAGGGCCGGCCGATCAAAAACGCGAAAAACAACCCCATGCACAGTAGCCGGGGGTTTGATTTCATTGAGATAAATCGTCGGCCGATTCGTCATGCCCGGGCTTGCCTGAACATTTGCGTTCCCGGTGACGAATTGGGCGCTTCCGCGCGACCGCGGGCGGGGTCAGGCGCGAAAATGGGCAATCCACAGACCCCCGCTACGTCCTTGAACCCCCAAGGGGTTATGACCATATTGCTGACCAAGGGGCGCCGCTTCCGGGCCCTGAAATGCCAAAGTCGCTTCGAGAGGACTTTGTAAACTATGTCTCGTGTTCCCACGCTTTCCAGTCCGTTCCTTCTGGGCTTCGACGAGATCGAGCGCGTGCTTGATCGCGTCGTCAAAGGCGCCGACGGCTACCCTCCCTACAATATCGAGAGGTGCGACCGGTCGGACGGCCAGCCCGAGCGGCTGCGGATCACGCTGGCGGTCGCCGGATTCACCCGCGACCAACTCGATGTAACCATTGAGGAAAACCAGCTCGTGATTCGCGGGCGTCAGCAGGACGACAAGTCCCGGCAATACATCCATCGCGGCATCGCCGCGCGCCACTTCCAGCGCACCTTCGTGCTGGCGGAGGGGATGCTCGTGCTGGGAGCGGATCTGAAGAACGGGCTGCTGTCGGTCGATCTTGCCCGGCCTGAACCGGAGAGGATCGTTAAGACAATCGCTATCAATGAGCACGAATAATGGAACGAGTAGCGGACTCGACCGCTTAGTTTCTGTGAAGGAGTCGAGACCATGAGTGAAGGTCACGTTGCGTTCGAATACGAAGCCAAGAACGTCTCGCCCGAGACGCTGGCAACTCTCGGCGAAGGTCATATCGCCTATGTGAAGCAGATCCGCTCCGAGGATGTGCCGGGCCTGTTTCCCGAAGCGCCAAAGATCGCGCCGGGCCTCAAGCTCTTCGCGCTCCACGCCGCCGACGGCACGCCGATCATGCTGACCGACAGCCGCGAAGCCGCGGTCGCCAACGCCTGGAGCAACGAGCTGCAAGCCGTGAGCGTGCACTGACGCACGCTTAGCGCGACATCTGCGAATTCAAATGCGCGGGCATGCCTCAAGGCGGCCCGCGCATTTTTTATGGGCCATCCCATGACGCGGCACCAAGCGGACGCCTCGCTTTCTTTGTGCTATGGCCCGATATCCTCCGGCTACTCGATCAGCCGGATCGGGCTATGGAAGCGTGACCAGACCATCATGACCGACGAGCCAATCGCGTACATTGGAGGTGCTAGAGCATTTTCCGACCGGAAAGAATCGGGTGGGGATTCCCAAAACGGCGCGAGTCAGATTCAAGCTGCATGCTGGCGAGGGAGGCCAGCATGTATGGCCAGGGCGCTTTCGGTTGATCTTCGCCAAAGGGTGGTAGCCGCGATTGACGGTGGCATGTCCTGTCGACAGGCTGCTGAGCGCTTTGGTGTCAGCGCGGCCAGTGCAATCCGCTGGCGCGGTCGCCTCAAGAAAGTTGGCGACATCGTTCCTAAACGCCAGGGCGGTGACCGCAAATCGCAGCGCATCGAAGCGCATTCGCAATTGATTCTGGAGGCGGTGACAGCGAGGCCGGATATCACGCTTGCCGAGTTGCGAGAACTGTTGAAACGTCGTGGAATATCGACTGGCATCGCGTCGCTCTGGCGTTTTTTCCAGCGCAGAAAGATCACACTTAAAAAAAGACAGCGCACGCCGCCGAGCAACGGCGCGGCGATATAAATGCCGCACGTGAGGAGTGGTTCGAAGGGCAAATCGACCTTGACCCTGAGCGTCTCGTCTTCATCGACGAAACCAGCGCCAACACCAAAATGGCGCGGCGTTACGGGCGCTCGCCACGCGGCGAGCGATGTCGTGCAGCTATCCCACACGGACATTGGAAGACGACGACGTTCACCGCTGGATTGCGCTCCGACGGTCTGATCGCGCCGCTTGTTCTGGACGGTCCAATGGATGGCGACGCTTTCCTGGCCTACGTCGAGCAATTGCTCGCCCCATCGCTGCGGCCGGGCGATACCGTTATCATGGACAACTTGCCCGCTCACAAGGTCCATGGCGTTCGAGAGGCCATCCAGGCGGTCGGAGCTAGCCTGCTCTATCTTCCGCCCTACAGTCCAGACTTCAACCCGATTGAAATGGCCTTCTCCAAACTGAAAGCGCTGTTGCGGACCGCCGCAGCCCGCACCATGCCCGATCTCTGGCAAGCAATCGCCAACGCTCTCAAACGCTTCTCACCCGAGGAATGTCAAAATTATCTCGTCGCGGCTGGTTACGACGCAACGTGATCGGAAAACGCTCTAAGGCTCGATTCGTTGAGGTGGTGTTGGCATTTCGCCGTTGGGCTGATCGCTATCCTGTTTACCAGAGATCTGGCGAGTGGGAATGCGACTATGGAGAATGGCCCGCGATCACGACTGCCTTCGCCGCGTTCCTGGATTCGGGCGTTCCGCAGCATTGGAGCGCTCCTATCGTCGAGTTGCTGCTTTACATCCTTGCTCGCGACAATGAGGCGGAGGTACTCAAGCGCGAGTTGATGGCCAAGCCGGGCTGGCTTTGGCGAGGGTAGCCCCGCATTCACCGGAGCGAGATGCCCGGTGGCAACTCGCCGATGCGCTTGGGAGCGACGAATTTGCCGCCGATGAAGTCGAACCGCTGTTGGAGCAATTCTTTCACGACGCGGATGAGTATGTAAGCCGGCGAGCGCTTCTTGCTCTCGCGCGCAGGCGGTCGAAAAGGTCGGAGACGCTGGCGCTTCGCGCGTGGAGCACGGAGTATGAATATCAGCGGATGGCCGCGCTCGACGCACTTTCCGCGGTTAACTCGCCGTTGTTGCCGTCATATCTCGATCTCGCTCAGCGCGATGGGCGGCAGTATCTCGTCAATTTTGCCAATTCGCTCCGCGCAAAGCCGGCTTCAGAAGGTAGCGAGTAGGAGAAGGCGACCACATCGACCAAATGTCGTCTTGCACCGCTCGGGTATTGCCGACGCACCGTCACCCTTGATTACCTGCCTGACCGCCCTGCCAGCCGCGCGCGAATGTCCGGCTTCAGCACCTTGCCCACCTTCGAGCGCGGCAGGTCGTCCCGGACTTCGATCAGCTTCGGTGTCTCACCGTCGCCCGCGCTCCCGCCATTTTTTCTTCGCCGACCAGACAGGACACCCGGGGCTCATTCTCGGCAGTTGGGACGATCCTCCCCTCCGGCGCGAGGCCCGCAACTTCGAGAACAAGCTTGGTCCGGATCGCTTCCTGGAATTTTTCGCGATCCTTGATTGTCATGATGAAGGCACCCGGCCCTCCGATCACGCAGTCCTCGTAATAGAGATCGAGATTCTCGATATCGGTCGTCAAATAGGACGGCTCCTTCACCATGAACGGCAGGCCGTTGATGATGATGCCTTTCTCAACGGCAGCGTCGCGCGCGCCGGTGACGGGGGCTCCGTCGTTGTTCGGCCCATCGCCGGAAATGTCGATGACGCGCCGCGACCCGCGATAGGGATTCTCTTCGAACAGCTGCACTGCGAAATTGATCGCGCCGGAAATCGAGGTGCTCGAACCTCGGCGAATCGGCGTTTTCATGATCTCGGCGGCCACGGCGTCCGCCGATTCCGGGCCGTCGATCACGCGCCACGGAATGATGATCCTGTCGTCGCCCGACATCGACCACTCGAAATAGGTCAGAGCCACCTTGCTGGCCGGACGGGCCCTTAGCGCCTGAAGAAAGTCTTTCGAGACGATGGCCTGTGCATAGCCCTCGCGCTGAATGGCGAGTTCGTCCAGATCCATCGAATAGGAGACGTCGACGGCGATAACGAGCTCGACATTGACGGACAGTGCGCTGTGCCCGGCGTCGGCTATCCCTGATTTCGGGCTCGGCGCGGCAATGCTGGCAACGTCACCTCCGACGATCGCCCCCGCAACAAGCACCGCCCCGACCGAGACACACCAGCGCATGGCGGCCCTCCCGTCCGTTCAAAAGCATGGTGACACCCAAAACGCGCATCGAAAAGCGGAAACATGCCTTTGCCTGCCCGGACACGGATGAGAGTTCCAGGCCCGCGCGAATGTCCGCGTCAGCGCGTCTCGCGGATATCTTCGAAGCGATGGGCGCTGCAATAAGATGCGCCTCAGCCGCCTGAACGCTCCGCCAGCCGCGCGCGGATGTCCGGCTTCAAGACCTTGCCGACCTTGGAACGCGGCAGGTCGTCCCAGACCTCGATCTGCTTCGGTGTCTTGACGCTGCCGATCCGCGCCTTGACGAAGGCAGCCAGCGCCGTCGCATCGACGCTTTGGCCGGCGCGGGGCTGCACCACGGCGACGATCCGCTCACCCCATTTCTCGTCCGCCAGCCCGATCACGGCGCAATCCTGCACCGCCTCATGCGCCCGCAGCGCGTTCTCGACCTCGATCGAGTAGACGTTGAACCCGCCGGTGATGATCATGTCCTTGGCGCGATCGACGATATAGAGGTAGCCGTCGTCGTCGATGTAGCCGATGTCGCCGGTGTGGTGCCAGCCATGCGCGGAGGCTTCGGCCGTCGCCTCGGGATTTTTGTAGTAGCCCTCCATCACCAGCGAACCGCGGACCACGATCTCGCCGCGGGCGCCGGTCGGCAGCAAATTGCCGTCGCCATCCATGATGCCGGCCTGCACCAGCGGGCTGATTCGCCCGGCCGAGGCGAGACGCTCCATCGCGATCGTGCCGTCGGCGTTGTAATGCTCGCTAGGTGCCATCATCGAGATCATCATCGGCGCTTCGGTCTGACCGAACAACTGCGCCATCGGCCCGATACGCTGGAGGGCTTCCGCAAGCCGCGCGGCCGAGATCGGCGCCGCGCCGTACCAGAAGCATTGCAGAGAGCCGAGCTTCGCGGAGTCGAGCTTCGGATGATCGAGCAGCATGTAGATCACGGTCGGCGGCAGGAAGGTGTGCGTGACACGATAGCGCTCGATCAGATCGAGAAATTCTGCGATGTCGGGGTGATGCATGATCACGATGCGGCCGCCGAGCGCCATGATCGGGAAACACAGCACGCCGGCCGCGTGGGTCAGCGGCGCAAGCGCGAGGTAGATCGGGCGACCCTTGAAGGGATAGCCCATCAGCGTCAGTGCCGTCATCGCCTCGATGTTGCGGCCCGACAGCATGCCCCCCTTCGGCTTGCCGGTGGTGCCGCCGGTGCCCGGGATCATCGCGAGATCGTCGATCGTCTCGCGTTGATAGTGCTCGTCGGCGAGGCCGGCGAGCCAGCTGTCGAACGAGGGCGCGAAGGACAACTCAGCATCGAGGCAGACGACGGCGCGCAGCTTTGGCAACTCTGCACGCACCGCCTCGACCATCGGCGCGAAGCTTGAATGAAACAGCAGCAGGCTGCAGTCGAATTGCTCGAGGATGAGCCGATTTTCGGCCGCCTCGTTACGCGGATTGATCGGGCACCAGACCGAGCCCGCGCGGGAAATGCCGAACACGCAGGCAAACGCGACCGGATCGTTGCCGGAAAGGATTGCGACCTTCTCACCGGCAGCAATCCCCGATCGCGCGAGCCCGCGCGCGACGCGGTAGCTCAGCCGCTGCACCTCGCGATAGCTGAGGTCGCGTCCATCCATGGTGAGGCATGGCGCGTCGGCGCCGAGCGAGGCACCTTTGTCCAGGTAATCGATGAAGCGCATGATCAACACCCGAAGCGGTAACGGGTGACGCGGAGGTCCGCGCCACCCGCGATTGACTTAATCGTGCACGGTCAGAACCGGCTTGCTGACGAGCCCGAAGCTGCGCAACTGCCCGAGCAGCTCGTGATGGCCGAACGCCTGGCAGCCGGAGGCGAACCCCACGCGCTTCGGCGGCTGCTGCAGCAGGTGCGCCGCGGCATAGGCCTGCAGCAAGCCGGTCTGCTTGTAGTTGCTGTTGCCGTAGATGATGCAGTGCGCGCGCCCCAACGGGCCGGAGGCATGTACCGAATCCATCGACTTGTTGACGCGCGGGTTCTCGCGCGGCGGCATGGTGTTCATCACACCGGCGGCGGTCTGCGCCAATGCGGCGTAGCGCTCGTCGGGATTCATATCCTTGGTCGCCTCCAGCGCGGCCGCGACGATCTGCGGCACGCCCAGCATCAGCGCGCGATTGAACACGCCGCCCAGCACCTTCACGTTGGCCACGCGCGGATCGCGCTTGAACCACACCGGGTGCGAGGTGCCTCCCCAGGGCAACGCCAGCGCCAGCTCGTGCTGACCGGGGATGGCGAGGTTGTAGAGGCCGGCATCGGGCTGATGCTCGACGTACTTGTTCTGCTCCAGGTAGTAGGCCTTGGCCATCGCGGCGTTGACCAGGATGGTCTGCGTCGATGCGATGGTCGGGCTGCCGCCCCAGAACACGGCGATATCAAGTGTGTCGAGGCCGGGCGTCTCCAGGCACAGCTGCGCGGCGATCTCGCCGGTGGTGTACATCTGCGCGATGCCTGGCGCCAACAGCAGCCCGGCATTGGCGAACTTCGTACCCCACTCCTGCTCGAGCGTGATCAGCCAGTCCTGCTCACCGGTGGTGTCGGTGTAATGACACTTGGAAGCGAGGCAAGCCTGCACCACTTCGCCGCCGAACTTGGCGAAGGGACCCACGGTGTTGAGCACCACCGAGGCGCCCTTGAACAATTCAGTCAGCGCAGCCACGGTGTGCGGCACCTTGACCACCTCGTAGTCGGCGGTCTCGATGCCCGCTACATTCGACTTCATCGCCGCGTTGAGCTTCTCATTGCTGCGGCCGGCGGCGATGAAGGGGATGTTGTATTCGCGCAAGTATTCACAGACCAGCCGGCCAGTATAGCCGGAAGCGCCATAGACGATGACGGGCTTCTTCTCGCTCATTGCGTTCCTCCGAAATGCTTGTTGTCGGCTTTGTTGTTACATGCCCATGCCGCCATCGACCGGCAGTCCGATGCCGGTGATGAAGCGCGCCTCGTTCGAGCACAGGAACACCGCGGCATCGCCGATGTCCGTGACCTCGGCGAGACGGCCGAGCGGGGTTTGCTCCACCACCGAGCCGACTGCGGCGTTGACGTCAGCCGCGAGCCCGACCTTGACGATGTCGTTGGCGAGCTGCATGCCCATGTCGGTCGGGATCAGGCCCGGATAGATGCAGTTTACGCGCACGCCGAAACCGAGCTTGCCGGCTTCCATCGCTCCGACCCGCGTCATGCGGTCAACCGCGGATTTGGTGCCCGAATAGACCGCGATGCTCGGGAAGGCGATTGTTGCCGCAACCGAGGCGATGTTGACGACGGCGCCGCCCTTGCCGGCCGGCCCGCCCGGGCGCATGGCACGGAAGGCGTGCTTCATGCCGAGCACGGTGCCAACGATATTGACGTCGCACATCCGCCGCGCGTCCTCGGCCTTGACCTCGGAGATCAGCGACGTGATCTCGATGCCGGCATTGTTGATCAGAATGTCGTAGCCGCCGAGGGTTGCGACGGTCTTGGCAACCGCCCGCTCCCATTGAGCGTCGTCGGTGACGTCGAGCTGGACGAAGCCCGTGGCGACGTCTTCCTTCGCGATAGCGGCTGCGCTGGCGCGGCCGGTCTCTTCCAGGATGTCGGCGATCATGATCGAGGCGCCGGCTCGCGCCAACGCTTGGGCGATGGCCGCGCCGATTCCTCTAGCACCGCCGGTGACCAGGGCGTTCCTGCCTGCAAGGCTCTTCCCACTCATGACGCACTCCTCCGTTGCTGGTGATCGATTCGTGCCGCGCCAATCGGCGCGCACCAGGTCGATGGGCGCAGGCCTTTTGGGCTGCACCCAGCGAAGCCTCCATGGTCGGACGTCTTGACGACTGTCCAAATTCTTGGTGCGAACCTCCGCCAAAATCTTGACATCTGTCAAGAACGAATTTGACAGTTGTCAAAGGAAGTGGTTGTGAGGGGATGGAGCATTCCGCGGTCGACGCGGTATAAGTCCTTGAAAGAACGGGACTAGGGAAGGGACGAGATGGCGCGGCAGGTGACGGGAGCGGCCCGGCGTGTGGCCGATGCGGCCGAGGTGCTGCGCGACGAGAAGTTCAACGCGCGGCGCGTCGAGCTTGCCGAGGCCGCGCTCGAAACGCTTGGAGAGCTCGGCTTCGCACGCACCAGCCTGCGCGAAATCGCGCAGAACTCGGCGTTCACGCACGGCGTGTTCCACTATTATTTCAGCGACAAGCTCGACCTGATCTGCTGCTGCGTCCGCCACTACAAGGCGAAGTGCGTGACGCGATATGACAATGTCGTCGCGACAGCAACGAGCCGCGACGAATTGACGGAGGGTTTCCTCGCCAAGCTCGCAGCAACGCTGCAGAGCGAAGCCCGTATGCACCGCCTTTGGTATGACCTGCGCTCGCAGGCGATGTTCGAGGCGGCGTTTCGCAAGGATGTACTCGAGATCGACAAGAGCCTGGAAGCGATGATCTGGCGCATCGCCTCCCGCTATGCCGAGCTCGGCGGCAAGCGGCCGGCGGCGTCGCCCGCCGCGCTCTATGCGCTGTTCGACGGTCTATTCCAAAGTGCGCTGCTTAAGCACCTCGCGGGTGACAAGACGGCGATTCCCGAACTGCTCGACGAAGTCCGGCGCCTGCTGCCGACGGTCTGCTGACGCGCACGAGCGGCGCCGGCGATGGCTCTGCAGCGCACCGCTCTCGACGATGCTTCGCATCGCGAGGGAAGCGCTGCGCTGCGTCCGGGGGACTAGAGCGGAGATGCACGCTCTTTCGAGACGCATCACTTCAAAAAGCCAAGCCCTTCGCGCGCCGTGCCCACGGCCCATTGGTCGCCCGGCGGCAGCGCGAGCACGCTATTGAAATCGGCGCGCGCATGTTTGGCGTCGGACAGTTTCATATAGAGGATACCGCGATTGACCAGAGCGACCCGATTGTTGGGATCGAGCCGTATCGCCTCGTTGTAGTCGGCGAGCGCGCGGTCGTTCTCGCCCATGTCGCGAAACGCACTGGCGCGATTGTTGTAGGCCGTCGAATTTCCCGGCTGAAGCCGAATCGCTTCGTCGAAATCGGCAATGGCACGTTTATCGTCGCCCTTTTTGTGCCAGGCGAGGGCGCGAGCGAGATATGCCTTCTCGAAGGAAGGCATGATCCTCGTGACGTCATCGAGCTCGCGGATGGCGTTGTCGGTGTCGTCCTTTTTCAGGAGAACGATGGCCCGGCAATAATGGCCGCCAGCACTCCCGGGCTCCAGACGGACGGCGGTGTTGCAGTCGTCGAGAGCCTCGTCGATCTTGCCCTTGCCGAAATGGACGGTGCTTCGCAGCTCGTAGGGCCATGCGGCGGCGGGATTGCGCCGCATCGCCTCGTTGTAATCGGCCACGGCATGATCGGAGTCGCGCTTCGCCGCATACGCTTCCCCTCTCTTGATAAGAGCAAAGTAGGCTTGCTTGGGATTGCGTTCGATGGCCTCGGTAAACGCGCCGATCGCCAGATCGAAGTCGCGCTTGTTGAAATATTCGAGGGCACGGGAGGTGTAGGACGGACCGTAGCCGGGATCGAGGCGAATGGCCTCGTTGTAATCGGCCAAAGCGCGATCCCGTTCGCCCTTCG
Source organism: Bradyrhizobium barranii subsp. apii (assembly GCF_011516635.5). Classification (GTDB taxonomy): domain Bacteria; phylum Pseudomonadota; class Alphaproteobacteria; order Rhizobiales; family Xanthobacteraceae; genus Bradyrhizobium; species Bradyrhizobium barranii. The sequence goes on from NZ_CP096255.1 coordinate 255,968, forward strand.
CCGAATAGGCGCGGCCGCGGCAGTTGTAAGCCCGCCCGAAATTCGGATCGATCCGTATCGCGGCGCTGCAGTCCTCGAAGGCGCGATCCTTGTCCCGCTTGATGTACCAGGCTTCGCCACGCAGCTCGTAGGCAACCGCGTTTGTCGGATCAGCCGCAATGATCTCGGTCTTTTCGGCGATGACGCGGTCGTTGGACGTATCGTCGGCATGGACGGCAACCGTCACGGCAATGGTGACCGAGCAAAACAGACCGAAAATCCGGCCGATCGAACCGCAATTCATGGCTAAAAAACCCTGCATCGAAACCGCGCCGGGTCGCGCAAGCGGGCGACGATCGAATCCGGCGGAAAGACATCACAGCGCCCGGCTGCGAAAATAAGTCGCAGACCGCGGGGCTTCGGTTCGAACGGATGAGGGCCGCCTCTGCGGTCTCACCAGGCGTAGCGCAGGACGCCCTTGCCGGCGTAGCTGCGATTGTGCCGCTACCGGGTGCTCTAACGCAGCACGACCTCGATCGGCGCCTGGTCGTTCAACCCGAGGGGCGCGGCGGGATCGGGCGGAGTGGCGCCGCAGACCGGGTTGCCGCCGGCCCCAAGCGAACAGGCGCCTGCGTCACGCGGAATGATCGCGAGCCGGCCGTCGACATAGGTGATGTCGTAGTTCGCGGATGTCAGCCCCGAGGCGGCGATGCCGTAGACCCCGGGATTACGCGTGCCCTGGGCCGAGCCGCCGTAGACGAGCGTGCCGGACAGTGCGGACGGCCCCTCCCCGTTCACGAAGCCGGAATAGATCGCGCTGCCGCCGGAGAACGGGACGCCGTCGTAATTCTTCGTGACGCCGTTGACTGCAATGGTGAGCGGCGCCTTGTTGATGGTGAGTGAACCGTCGACATAGGTGATCACATAATTGGCCGAGGAGAGACCCGACGCCGTCAGGCTGTAGCGGCCGGCATTCACCGCGCCCTGCGCCGTACCGCCATAGCTAAGCGTGCCCGACAGCACGGATGCAGTCTCGCCATTCATGAAGCCGGAATAAGCGACGCTGCCGCCGGAGAAGGCGAGGCCGTCATAGGTCTTGGACGCGTTGGCGCTGATGGTGAGCGGCGCCCTGTCGATGGTGAGGCCGACCGCGACCGAGCCGACATAGACCGCGCCGCCCGAGCCGGTCGCGCTGAGAACGTCGGGGCCGCTGAGATTGTAGCTGCCCGCGCCCAATGCGGTGGTGACTGCGCTGCCCCAGCCGAGCGTGACGCGATTGGCGTTCACACCGGTCATCGTCAAGCCGCCGAGCGAGGCCAGCGTGCCATAGGTGGTGCTGGCCGAGCCCGCGACGTTGACATAGGCATCGTAGACGGTGTCGCCGAACGCGCGCAGCACCGGCATGCCGTTGTTGGCGCCGCTGACGGACTTGCCCCAGACGGCGGCAAAGTCATAGCCGTTGTTGATAAAGGTGAAGGGATCGCGCAGCTGCGCCGTGGTGAGCATGCCGCCATCGCAGATGCCGCCGCCGAAAGATGCGCCACAGGCGGCGCTCTGCCCCGATGTCTCCCTGTTCGCATAGCTTTGGGTGACGTCGCCGCCATCCCAATTCATCCCCACGATCGCGCCGACATTGCTGGTTCCCGACACGGTGCCCGCGAAGTAGCTTCGGCTCACATGGCTTTCCTGATTCACCCCCACCAGCCCGCCGACCTCGGAATTTCCTGAAACCGCTCCCGTGGCGTAGGAATCGAGCACCGAAACGGCTTCATTGCTGCGCCCGACCAGCCCGCCAATCGAACGCGTTCCGGACACATTGCCGGTCGCGTAAGACTGGCTTACCACGGCGCCGTACCAGCTGCCTCCCACCAGCCCGCCGACCGAATCGACACCGGACACGTTGCCGGTGGCGTAAGATCGCTCCACCCGACTGTACTGTTGGAACCCCACCAGTCCGCCGGCAGCTGTGCCTGTGCCGCCAATTGCGCCGGTGCCCGAAACATTACCGGTGGCGTGACTGTCGGTGACGAGACCGATGTTGCTGTATCCCAACAAGCCACCGACATTGATGCCGCCGGATACGTTACCCGTGGCGTAAGAGTGGCTCACCGTACCAATGGCATAATCCGCGGGGCCCGGTCCCATCCACGTGCCGATATTGTACCCGATCAGCCCGCCAGCGCCTTCCCAGGTCGCGGACACGTTGCCGGTGGCATATGAGTTGGAGACGAACGAGGCGACGACGCGCCCTCCCAGCCCGCCGGCGGCGCCATAGCCCGCAACCGTGCCGGTGGCATATGAGTTGCTGATCGTCGTGATATAGGCGTCGCCGACCAGCCCGCCGACCAGCCCGCCGACCATGGCGCCGCTGCCGGTCACATTGCCGGTGTTGTAAACGTTACTGATGGTGTTGTAAGCGACGCTGCTCGTGCCGCCGTAGACCCAGAGGCCGCTCGACCCCACCAGCCCGCCGACGGCATTGTTGCCCGTCACGCTGCCGCCTTCCAATCCGACATTGCGGATAGTCCCGCCATCGATGTAGCCGAACAGGCCGATGTTATCGCATCGCTGGACGGCCGGTTGATGGTCAGGTTGCTGATGCGGTGACCGAGCCCGTCGAAAATGCCGGAAAAATATTTGCTGATATCGCCGATGCCGCCGATCGGTGTGAAGCCGGCGCCACCATTCCAACCCGCCGTCGCGCTGGCATCGATGTTCGCGCCCAGCACATAGTTGCCGGACCGGTTGGTGTTGATGTTCTGCAGGGCATTCACGTCGGTGATCACCGCATAGATGATGGCGGCATCAGTTCCTTTCTGGGTCTGGAACAGGCTGCCCGCCGCCAGGTTGACCGGCGCGTTGATGGTGTAGCCACCGGTGGCCGTGGTCTGTGCGTATTGCAGGACCAGGCCGTCACTGCTCGTCGTGCCGGTCGACGTCAACGGCGCATTGATGACGATGTTGTTGTCGGCCCGCAGCGTCAGGATATGCGAGCCCCAGGTGACGGCGGAGTTGACCGTGACGTTGCCTTCATCGGTGCCGCTGCCCGAGGTCGTCACCGTCACGTCGCCGCTCGCAAGCGCGGTCTGCAAGACGCCAGCGTAGTTCGCGTCGATGGCGATGTTGACGGGATCGATCAGCCAGCGCCCGCCCAGCGTATCGACCTTCAGGTCGGCGGCGAGATTGACCTTGGCGGCGGAGGTTTCGACCGAGCGGGCCCGCAGCGTGCCGCCGGCATTGACCTCGCCGTGCTTGGCATCGCCGAGCAGAAGGATGCGGCCGTTCTTGCTGCCGATGCTCGCGGCCTGCACCACGCCGGTGTTGTTGACGACGCCCTTCATGGCGTCGCTCGCGCCCTTGGCGGTGAGGATGGCGAGCCCACCATCGGCGCGGATCAATCCCTTGTTCTCGACCAGGGTCTTGACGGTAGAGGCCTTGACCTCGACCGAGAGCAGGCCGTCGCCGTTGAAGTCGAGCAGCACGTCGGTGCCCGCGGCGAGCGCCGTGCTGCCGGTGATGGTGCCGGAATTGCTGACGCTCGGCGAGATCAGCGCCACCACCTTGCCGGAGATGCTGCCCTCGTTGGTGATCGCGCCGCCGCTGCCGGTGAAGTTGTAGCGACCGGCCAGAAAATCAGCGTTGCTGATGCCGAGCGTCGAGGCGACGAAGCCGCCGGTCTGCACGCTGCCGGTCTTGCCGATGGCGATGCCGTTCGGATTGATCAGGAACACTTGCCCATTGGCGCTCAGGCTGCCGAGGATTTTTGACGGGTCCTGGCCGACGACGCGGTTCAGCGCGACCGAGGATGCGCCGGGCTGGTTGAAGGTCACGGAGCTGCCGGCGCCGATCGAAAAACTCTGCCAGTTGGCGATCATCCGGTCGCTCGACTGGTTGATCGTCATGGCGTTGCCGGACTGACTGATCGTGGCCTGTCCCGACACGACCTGGCCGCCGGTCGGCAGCGTCTGCGCCAGCGCCGGCGGCGTCAGCATCGTGGTCGCGGACAGCGCGATTGCGAGTCGCATCCGCGGCAGGGTCGATGTCATCGCGTGCCCCCTCGAAACATCAGAAGCGAATGCCGGCTTGCAGCCAGAACTGATCGTTGGCCTTGACGCCATCGGCATTGGCCCCGGTGATGATGGAACGGCCGGGATTGTCGCCCAGCGTATGGGCCCAGCTCGCCGAGACGTTTAGCCACTCGCGCGTCCAGCGCGCGGCGAGGCCGGCGCTGGCGAGCCCGTAATCGTTGCAGCCGCAGACAGTGACCGGCGCGATGCCGTTCGGCGACACGTTGATCTTGACGTAGCCGCCATCCAGGAAGCTCGCGAGTTGCAGGCTGCCGAAGCGCACAGGCACCGGCGCGTTGTAGCGAAGCTCCAGCGTGCCGAGCACGCCCATATCGCCGCGCGCCTCGCCGACGGGATAGCCGCGCACGCCGAACGGGCCGCCCAGCGCAAAATCTTCCGAGGAATCGAGGTTCTTGTCGGCCCATTGCCCGTAGAGGCGACCGAACAGTGCGAAGTCGCCGGGCAAGGCCTGAAGCCGGGCAACCGAGGCATTGATCCGATTGAACGGCCCTTGCGTCCGGAGCCCAGCCTGGTCCGCCGCGAGTGCGCTCGCCACGCGCGCGAGATCGAGATCGCCAAAAGTCCAGCTTACCGACCAGTTGGTGATGCCGCCGCCGAGCAGCGCGTCGCGCCGGTCGCCGTTGAGGCTGAGCGTGCCGGCGGTCGAGCGCTTGTCCTGAAGCTTTCCGACGATGCTGTCGTCGACCAGCGCCTTCCAGGTCACGGTGCCGCCAAGCTGGAGGTTGAAATCGCGCGAGCGGATCAGGCTGTAGTCGACGCCGCCATTGGCGAAATGGGCAAAACCGGTGAGACCGAGGGCGCTGCCGATGGCGTCGATATTGTGGTAGTCGAGATAGCCGTAGCTCGCATTGGCAATGAAGCCGCTGGCGCCGAGCGGCACGCTCGTCACCAGCGAGCCGTACTCCTGCCCTTGCGACACCGTGCCGGAGAGCCGCGTCAGGTCGCCGTAGCCGGACACGTCGGTGAGCGAGATGAGCCCGTTGCCCTGCGCCTTGCCCACGTTGGAGCTGCCGTAATTATCGGCCCAAATACCGCCCCCGAGAATGGGCGCCTGCGCGACGCCGACGACGAGCTTGCTGGTGTTCGGCGCATCGCCCGGCGCGAGCTTGGCATGCACCGACACGCCCGGCAGGTCGTTCATCCGCAACAGCGCGTCTTCCAGATCCTGCCGCGTCACGCCGTCCGGCTTGAGACGACCCTCGATGATCGCGCGCAACAGGTCCTCACGCACGCGCACGCCCTTGGCGCGATCGAGCGTGATGGTCTTGAGCGCGCCCTCGGCGATCTCGATCGTGACGATGCCGTTGGTGATGTCCTGAGGCGGCAGCAGCGCGCGCGCCAGCAACCGGCCGCGGCCCTGGAGCACGGCCGTCACCTGATCGGCCAACGCATAGAGCCCTTTGATGCCGAGCCGCTTGCCGCGCACCGAGGCAACGAGTTGCTCGCGCTCGGCCAGTGGCAACAGCTCCACCTTGCCGGTGAAGCGAACGCCCTTCACGATGATGCGCTCGCCCCGGTCGGGGATGGCGGCGGGCGCCTGCTGCGGTCGAATCTCGTCAGGGGGCGGCAGCCTTTCCTGCCGCTCGAACTCCTGCTGCCGCTGCATCTCGCGGAGCAGCGATCCGGCATCCTGCGCGACGGCCGGGACTGCGGTACCTGCTATCGCTAGCCCCACCACAACAGCCCTGCACTGCACCGCGCCAACCACTTTCATCCTACGGGCCCGACCTTCGGGCGATAGGTAACGACATCAGCGAAAGCGCAGGACGGCGCGTCGATCCAAGCGCCACTTGCGTTCCTGCGCGTCTTTAGCGGACTCCGACAAGGCGCGATGTGCCGGACGTCTCAAATGGGGAAATTTTTCGCGTTGCCTTGCCGGCTAGTGCGAGATCACGACATCCCGCGCGCGTGCCACGGAGATGGCCGGCGTGCATTGGCAATTGCGTGGATCGATTCCGCTTCTCAGCGGGCGACGAGGACAGGCGACGTTACGCCGCGGTCGCGGGCGGCAGCGCCAGCACCGAATAGATCGCCTGAGCGTCGCGCGAGGCGCGGAGCTTCTTGGCGATGTCCTGGTCGCGCAGAAGGCGGGCGATGCGGGCGAGCGCCTTGAGGTGATCGGCGCCGGCGCCTTCGGGCGCGAGCAGCAGGAAGACGAGATCGACCGGCTGGCCGTCCATCGCCTCGAAATCGATCGGGCGATCGAGGCGCGCGAACAGGCCAAAGATCTTTTCCAGCTTGGGCAGCTTGCCGTGCGGAATGGCGACGCCATAGCCGACCGCGGTGGTGCCGAGCTTCTCACGCTGCAGCAGCACCTCGAACACGGAGCGTTCGTTCTGCCCGGTCAGCTCGGCGGCCTTGGCTGCGAGCTCCTGAAGCGCCTGCTTCTTGCTGTTGACCTTCAATGCCGGGAGAATCGCCTCGGGTGCGACCAGATCGGTAATCGGCATGGAAGGTTTCCGAGGTGAATTAAACCGTCAGGTTCCGAATTGGCCAGCTTGGTCAAACCATGCCTGGCCAGCATCAAGAAGGTGAAGCAGGAGGGGGACTTAGCCCCGATCCTGATGTGGGGCGCTTCTACTCCAACGCAATCCCGGTGCCAACTGCTGCGTGCGGCTTTGCCCCGCTCATTGTTAAGGGCTGCGGTTGGTACGGGGGCCGGTTCCAGCCCTTAACCGTCCGGTTTGGGCCCCGGCGGGTCGATCCAGCCGACATTGCCGTCGGCCCGGCGGTAAATGATGTTCACCCGGCCGCTGGAGCCGTGCTGGAATACCAGGCAGGGCGCTCCGCTGAGGTCCAGCTCCATCACGGCCTCGCTCACCGACAGCTGTTTTAGCGAGGTGGTGGCCTCGGCGATGATGACGGGGCTGTAGCCGGTGACCTCGTCCTCGTCCTCACCCTCGCCCGGCGCCTCCAGCACGTAGCTCGTGGCGTCCATGGCGGCCAGCGCTGCGGAGGCGACATGCGCCTTGCGGGCCGAGCGGTCCTTGAGCCGGCTCTTGTAGCGCTTGAGCCGCTTCTCGATCATCAGGAGCGCCTGGTCGGCGCTGGCATACGCATCCGGCGCGTTCGAATCGGCCTCCAGCGTAATTCCCGTATCAAGATGCAGGGCACAGTCGGTGCGGAAGCCGAAGCCATCCTTGCTCAGGGTGATGTGGCCGGAATAGTTCCCGTCGAAATATTTACGCAGGACCTCGTCGGTCCGATCGGTCACGCGGCCGCGCAGGGCGTCGCCGACGCTGACGCTCTTTCCCGAGATTCTGAGGGTCATGTGATGCCTCGCCTGGTTTTAAGTGCCCAGCTTGGATCGGTCTCGATGGGGGATCGAGAGTAGCGCGATTTCGCGCCAGCGCAATCAGGCCGGCTCGGTGTTGCGGGAGCGATCGGGCATTGCGGTGGAGAGGACGTTACCAAGAGCGCTCTGCTTGTCACGGCGGCGTTGCACCGAAGAGGGAATGCGCATGGCTTCGCGGTACTTCGCGACCGTGCGGCGGGCAATATCAATTCCCGAGGCGCGTAAGCGTTCCACGATGGTGTCATCCGACAGGATCGCCGACGGCGCTTCCGAATCGATCAGCTGCTTGATGTGGTGGCGCACGGCCTCGGCGGAATGCGCCTCGCCGCCGTCGGCGGAGGCGATCGAAGCCGTGAAGAAATATTTCAACTCGAATGTGCCGCGATTTGTCGCCATGTACTTGTTGGCGGTGACGCGCGACACCGTGGATTCATGCATCTGGATGGCGTCGGCAACGGCCTTCAGATTCAGCGGCCGCAGGTGCGCCACGCCATGGGTGAAGAAGCCGTCCTGCTGGCGCACGATCTCCGTCGCAACTTTCAGGATAGTGCGGGCGCGCTGATCGAGCGCGCGCACCAGCCAGGTCGCGTTCTGGAGCGCGTCGGTGAAATAGGACTTGTCGCCGTCCTTGCCGATCTTCTTCGACAGCTGGGAATAATAGGTCTGGTTGACCAGCACGCGCGGCAAGGTGTCGCTGTTGAGCTCGACATGCCAGCCGCCATCCGGGCCCGGGCGGACATAGACGTCGGGCACCATGGTCTGCAGCCGCGCCGAGCCGAACTTCATGCCGGGCTTGGGATTGAGGCGGCGGATCTCGCCGATCATGTCGGCGATGTCCTCGTCGTCGACGCCGCAGAGCTTGCGCAGCGAAGCGATGTCGCGCTTCGCGAGCAGATCGAGGTGCTCGACGAGGGCCTGCATCGCCGGATCGTAGCGGTCGAGCTCGCGGAGCTGGATCGCCAGGCATTCGCTCAAATTGCGCGCACAGACGCCGGGCGGATCGAATTTTTGCAGCACGGCAAGGACATCCTCGACATCGGCCTGCGATGCGCCAAGGCGCTCGGCGGCCTGGCCGAGATCCGGCGGCAGATAGCCGGCCTCGTCGACGAGGTCGATCAGGTACTGGCCGATCATGCGCTGCGCCGGGCCGGTGAAGGCGACCGAGAGCTGCTCGGCAAGATGGTCGCCGAGCGTGATCTCCGCGGCGACAAAGGCTTCGAGATTGTAGTCCTCGTCGCCGGAGGCACCGCCGCCCCATTCGGTATAGGTGGTCGGCGCCGCATCCTGGGCGTTGCGCGCGGCGGCCTCGGCCGGTTCCTCGGAGAAGACGTTGTCCAGGCCCGTGTCCAGGGTCTGCTCGATCTCGGCGCGGGTGCCGAGATCCTTGCTCATCCATTCTTCCTGGCCCGGCTCGAACGCCTCGCCCGGACCGCCGCCCGGCTCGTCGTTGTGGCCACCGTCGGAATCGCTGAACTGGCCGGTCTCGGCCGGGGCTTCACCCGCGGGCGGCTCGTCGTTGGCCCGCTCCAGCAGGGGGTTCCGCTCGAGTTCCTCTTCCACGAAGGTCGTGAGATCGAGATTGGACAATTGCAGCAGCTTGATCGCCTGCATCAGCTGCGGCGTCATGACCAGCGACTGCGATTGCCGGAACTCTAATCTCTGCGTGAGCGCCATGAAGCAAGAACCGATCCCAAAAGTTGGTCCGATTTTTGCTTATCCTAGTCTTGGCACGATGTACACGGCTTGACGAACGGGAAAAAAGGGCTAGAGGCGGAATTCCTCGCCAAGGTAGAGCCGACGAACGTCGGGATCGGCGACGATCTCATCCGGGCTACCCTCGGTCAAGATTTCACCGGCATAGACGATATAGGCGCGATCGGTCAGGCCGAGCGTCTCGCGCACATTGTGGTCGGTGATCAGCACGCCGATGCCGCGGTTGGTGAGATGGCGAACGAGGTCCTGAATGTCGCCAACCGCGATCGGATCGATGCCCGCGAAAGGCTCGTCGAGCAGCATGTAGTTCGGACGCGTCGCCAGCGCGCGCGCGATCTCGACGCGGCGGCGCTCGCCGCCCGACAGCGCGATCGACGGCGATTTCCGCAAGCGCGTGATGTTGAATTCGTCGAGCAGCGAGTCGAGCTGCTGCTCGCGCTTCTTGCGCGAGGGCTCGACCACTTCGAGCACGGCGCGGATGTTCTGCTCGACGGTGAGGCCGCGAAAGATCGAGGCTTCCTGCGGCAGATAGCCGATGCCGAGCCGCGCGCGCTGATACATCGGCAGCTTGGTGACGTCGTGGCCGTCGAGCTCGATCGCGCCGCGATCGGGCTTGATCAGGCCGGTGATCATGTAGAACACGGTGGTCTTGCCGGCGCCGTTCGGGCCGAGCAGGCCGACCGCTTCGCCGCGCCGCACATAGATGCTGACGCCGCGCACCACCTGGCGGCTGCCGAAACTCTTTTCCACGCTATGCACAGCCAGGAAACCCGGCCGCTTCAGAAGCTGCGGCCCGCCGGCGCCGTTAGGCCTGCTGGCGGCCCTCACGTGATGCACCGCCTGGGCACGCGGCGGCTCGGTCTGGTAGTCGGCTTGGTAGTCGGCCTGAAAATGGTCGGGCGCGCGCATCGGCTGGTCACGGGCGATCGGCGATGCATCGCGCACCGGGCTGGGCACGAGACCGCCGACGCTGTCACCGAGGGCGGTGATGTCCTGGCGCGCAAATCCTGGCCGGCCGCGCTTGGCGGGGCGCCGACGGAACATGCTGAAGAGATCGACCATCCCGCCTTCTAGCCTTTCACGACAATCCTGCGCGATGATCCGCGCCTGATCCCGCGATCTGCCGCACCGGCCTTGCGATTCGCCAGCACAGCATGAGTGAAGGGATGTCTCATGCCCAGTGAAACACGCCCGAAAAGCGGCGAACCCCGCTTGGAAAGCCCTTCGCGCTAGATACAGCCTCGCCGGGCAAGCTTCAACCTCGGATCGGGAGAATCTGGCCCAAGCGCTTGAAGTTACTTCAGGAATTTACTTTTGTTTGCCTGCGCCGGGCAATTGGAGAGGCGGCGCCGGAGCGGGCTTGCCCGGGCTCCCCGATCCGCAATCATTGCTGCCGCCCTGCGGCAGCAATGCCTGCACCCTGCCGCTGTCGGATTCCACCCGCGAGACGCCGGTGGTCATGTCGACCGCCAGACGGTCGCCGCGCAGCACGTTCCTGCACTGCGTGAGGACGACGCCGCCGAGCATGGTGATGAGGTTGGTTTTGGTGTCGAACACGGCGGTCTCGCCTGTTACCACCTGGTCCTTCTGGGTGACGACGACATTGCCGCGCGCTTCCAGCCGCTTGATCGAGGAACTGCCGCCCGGCCCCGGCTGCGCCGACTGCATCGGCGCACCCTTGGTCCCCTTCGCCGCGGGCTGCGGCGCGGCCGGCTTGTCGCTGCCGCCGGAGTCGTAAAACACCACGAGCGTCTTCGAGGTCATGGTGGTGTCGCCCTGGATGACCTTCACATTGCCGGAGAAGGTCGCCTCCTTCTTCTTGTCGCGCATCTCGAGCGAGGCGGCTTCGATCTGGATCGGCTGGTCGCGGTTTTGCGAAAAGCCCTGCATTGCGTTGGGCACGCCTTGCATCGTGCTCTGCGCGACGGCCGCACCGGTTGCGACCAGCGCGACGGTGACGGCGAGCGCGGCCACACCGAGAATGGCGCACCGCTTGTCTTCGTTGCGCGAAAAGAATCTCACCATGAAAATCACTTTGAATTGGCAGACTTGTTCTGAGGCGTGCGTGTCTTCACCGGCGGCGCGGGCTGCTCGGCCGGCGCAGGCTGGGCAGCGGCGGGGTCATCCAGCTTGTCCAGATGCATCACCACATTGCCCTCGAAGCGGATGACGTCGCCGCCTTCCGTGATCCGCAGCCGGTCGGCGGTCAGCGTTCCGTTGGTCAGCTTGACGTCGACATGCTCATCCGAGGAGACCGCTCCCTTGCCCATGTCGACGAAGGCCGAGTTCAGCCGCGCCTCATAGCCGGACGAGGTGCGCAGGAAGATGTCCTTGTGCAGGTCGAGCTGCTGCTGCTTGTTGTCGAAGCGGCCGGTGCGCGCATCGAGCAGCAAAGTGGATTTGTCTTCCATCAGCACCTTTGCGCGCAAATCATTGAGATCGACATGATCGGGGTCGGTGATGTCCTGCGTCGCGGTCTTGGCCCAGAGCTCGTAGGGCCGCTGGTCCGGGGTGAAGCCGGACATATGCGGCGTTTCCATCGTGATCTTGGTGCCCGTCACCACGAGATTTCCGGAGTCGAGCTTCACGGGGATCTGGAAGGGATTGAGGAAGGTCGAGACGGCGACGATCGCGGCCATGGACGCAGCCACCGTCACCGGCACCGCGATGCGCAGAATCCGCACCAGGCGGCTGTGGCGCGCCGCGCTGGCAAACTTCGCCCCAAGCGCGGCGTCGTAGGTTGGATTCTGGGCCGAATTCACCTGAGCTCCCGAGGTGTCGCTCGTCTCGTCCGGTTGACGGGCGCACGCCATTGTATCCGGCGCCGCCTGAATATGCAGCCTGCGACAGGCCGCACGAAAGTGTCCGAAACGGGGCGGCAGCCCTAAGCTAACAGCGGCCCGAGGCCTCAGGAATGCGCGAAAATGTCCTCTTCCTGCCAGCCCTGGAGGTCGAGCAGGGCGCGGGTCGGCAGGAAGTCGAAACAGGCTTTTGCCAGCGCGGTGCGGCCTTCCCGCACCAGCATGGCGTCGAGCCGCTCGCGCAGGGCATGAAGGTGCAGCACGTCGGAGGCGGCGTAGGCGAGCTGCGGCTCGGTCAGGCTGTCGGAACCCCAGTCGCTGGATTGCTGCTGCTTGGAGAGGTCGACATTGAGCACCTCGCGCACGAGGTCCTTGAGGCCATGCCGGTCGGTGTAGGTGCGGGTCAGGCGGGAGGCAATCTTGGTGCAATAAATCGGGCCGGTCATGACGCCGAAGGTCTGGTACAGCACCGCGACGTCGAACCGCGCGAAATGGAAGATCTTCGTGATCCCGGGATTGGCCAGCAGGGCCTTCAGGTTCGGCGCGTCGGTGTGGCCCTTGGGGATCTGCACCACGTCGGCGCTGCCGTCGCCGGGCGAGAGCTGCACCACGCAGAGCCGGTCGCGGTGCGGGTTCAGCCCCATGGTCTCGGTGTCGATCGCCACCGCTCCGGTGTAGCGGGACAGGTCGGGCAGGTCGCCGCGATGCAGGCGTACGGTCATGGCGTTTCAAAACCTCAATCGAATTGGTCGGTCGGCATCATAAGCTAATCGGATTGCCCGCGATGTAGCCACTGCCGGCCGGCCGCGCAAGCGGCAGCTGTTCCCGCCGGGGCGCGGTCAGATCGCCGCCAGCATGATGCAGATCATCGCCGCCACCGTGGCGCGGCTGGCGCCATCGCGAAAAGTGTAGAGAATCGGATCGTCGGGCATCTCGCGGCGATGCGCCATCATCAGGGCGCGGCCGAACCAGTAGAGCAGCAGCGGGTTGAGCAGCCATAGCATCCAGGGACGGCTGTAGAGCGGCGTCACCGCGGAGGAGGAGACGTAGAGCGAGAACACGGTCACCGCGTTCATGGCGCTCGCCGCGGCCATCGCGCCGATGATGTGCAGGTCGGTGATCCTGTAATCGCGGTTGGAGGGATCGGCGAGACCGGCGCTCTCGCGCATGCTGAGCTCGCTGAAGCGCTTGATCAGCGCCAGCGAGGTGAACACGAACAGCGAGAAGATCAAGAGCCATTCCGACAGCACGACGCCGACGCCGACCGCGCCGGCGATGATGCGCAGCGCGTAGAGGCCGGCGAGCGTCACGACGTCGACCAGCATCTTGCGCTTGAGCGCGAGCGAATAGGCGATCGTGGTGGCGAGATAGCCACCGAGCACGCCGAGGAACAAAGGCGAGATGCAGAGGCTGGCGGTAACCGCGAGCAGCCACAGCGCGGGAATCGCAAGCAGTGCCGAGGACATCGGCAGTCGACCTGCCGCCAGCGCGCGATGGCGCTTGGTCGGATGCTGCCGGTCGGCTGAGAGATCGAGCAGATCGTTCATCAGGTAGGCGCCCGACGCGCAGGCCGAGAACGCCAGGAACGCCAGCAACGCGTAGCCGAGCGTCGCAAGGTTCATCTGATGCGCCGTGATCGCCGGCACGAACACCAGCGTGTTCTTGGCGTATTGATAGACGCGCAGCGCCTGCGCCCAGGTCTTAAGGCTGGCACGGCTGCTGCCGCGCGTCTCGATGCGCTCCATGGAGGCGCGGTCGAACGGCAGCCGGTCAGCCGCCGTGAGATCGGCCGGCGCAACGACGCCATCGAACCCGAGATGCGCGGCAATGCCCGCCGCGTGATGCGCAAACCGGCCGGCCACCAGATAAATCTTGTCGCCCCGCGCCCGCGCCGCCAGGGCCTGGTTCAGCACGTCGGCGTCATAGGGCAGATGGGCGTAGTCGAGCTCGGCCTGCGCCAGGATATCCGTGAGCGCCGCCATGCCCGGGCGTCCGCCCGCGCCGAAGCGGGCCAGCATGCGGCCGGGGCTGGAGAACAGCGCTTCCAGCAGCAGTTCGGAACGGAGCAGGGCGCCTTCGAGATCGATGACAAGCGTCCGCGCCGCGGCGGGGACCGCCGACGGTGTGGGGACGCCCGAATCGTAGTGCCAGGCAGGCTGCTCCATCCGAAAACGCTCTAACTTGCCGCAACATGACCGGCCCTGAGGCCGGGGAGCAGGGAAATGGACGGCCGAGAGCCTAGGGGGCATTCGCTAAGGGCGGCTTAATCCGGCTGAGGGCCGGCGGCCCCTGGGGGATGCCGGACCCAAGCCATGCACCCTGCTGTTGCATGGATCCCACAACCCGGCGCCAGCTTCATGTTCCGGCAGGGCTTTTGCCGCGCGCCCCGTGAAAATCCTCCCGGCCGACCCCATCTGCGAGTTTCGCGCGCTCGCTCGCCCCGCCCACAATGAAATCAGGTGTCATGACCGAACAGACGCTCGCTGCGCCTATCGACGACCAACAGGAACGCCAGCGCGGCTTTACGCGCTACCAGGCGCTCCTGATCGCACTGCTCGCGTTCACGCAGTTCACGATCATCCTCGATTTCATCATCATGTCGCCGCTCGGCGCCATCCTGATGCCGGCGCTCGACATCACGGCCGGACAATTCGGCGTCGCGGTCTCGGCCTACGCGTTCAGCGCGGGACTATCGGGGATCCTCGCCGCCGGCTTTGCCGATCGCTTCGACCGCAAGCGCCTGCTGCTGTTCTTCTATGTCGGCTTCACGCTCGGGACCCTGCTCTGTGCCGCCGCGCAGACCTACCACGTCCTGCTGCTCGGCAGGATCGTGACCGGATTGTTCGGCGGCGTGATCGGCTCGGTCGTGCTCGCCATCATCACCGATCTGTTCGCGCTGCACCTGCGCGGCCGCGTCATGGGCTTCGTCCAGACGGCGTTCGCCGCGAGCCAGGTGCTCGGCATTCCCGCGGGACTGTTTCTCGCCAACCACTGGAACTGGCATGTCTGCTTCATTGCGATCGTCGGCCTGTGATCGTCGCGATCGCAATCATCGCCTTCGCCATGGAGCCGGTCGACGCGCATCTGAAACTGAAGCAGGACAGAAACCCGTTCCGCCATCTGATCGCGACCGTCGGACAACCGCGCTATACGCTGGCCTTCGCCGTCACGACGTTGCTGGCGACGGGCGGGTACATGCTGATGCCGTTCTCCAGCGCCTTCACCGTGCATAATCTCGGGATCGACATCCTGCATCTGCCGACGATCTATCTCGTCTCCGGCCTGTTCAGCATCGTCACGGGACCGCTGGTCGGCAGGGCGAGCGACGCGTTCGGCAAGTACCCGACCTTCGTCTTCGGCAGCGTGGTGTCTGTCATCATGGTGCTGATCTACACCCATCTCGGCCACGTCTCGCTCGCGACCGCGATCCTCGTCAACGTGCTGATGTTCGTCGGCATCTTCTCGCGCATGATCCCGTCGCAGGCGCTGATGTCGGCGATCCCCGACCCCAGCCAGCGCGGCTCGTTCAGCGCGGTCAGCGCGTCGCTTCAGCAGCTCTCCGGTGGGCTCGGTTCGGTCCTCGCCGCCGCCATCATCGCGCAACAACCGGATGGTTCGCTGCTCCATTTCGACCGGATCGGCTACGTCGTCGTCGCGTCGGCAATCGTCTCGCTGGTCGCGATGTACTTTGTGCAGAAGGCGGTGGCGGAGCGGACCGGGAGACGGGTGGTCTGAGGGCTCGGCTTGAAAAGCCCGCTATGCCCGCCCGCCGGCCAGCATTTCAAGCTGGTCGTGAAGCTGCGCAGGAAGATACGGCTTGGGGATGAACCTCGCCCCGAGTGGGATGTCATCCGCTGCCGGGCTGACTTGGCCGGACGTAATGAGGAGCCGCACGGGCGGCCATCGATCTCTGATCACCGCCGCCAGCCGAAGGCCATCCATCGAGCCGGGCATCTGAATGTCTGTGAAGACGACGGTGATCGCCGGTTCCGTCTCCAGCAGATTGACAGCCTCGTCTGCGTCGGCCGCCTCGAAGACATCGAAGCCCATATCCCGCACCATGTCAGCCGCGTTCACGCGGATGAGGAAGTCATCTTCCACGATGAGGATCACGTCCCTATGCTGGCTGAGATTGGACACTTATGCTCCGGCATAACCGAGCATAAGGTTTGAACGGCTTCTTTGTTCCACCGAACGTCTTGCAAAGGATCGCGTTTGTTAGAGTAGGGCGTTAGGGTTCACCATGGCAATTGACATCAAGGCGGACGTGGATGCCGTCCAGCAGATTGGGGCAGTTCCCAAAGTTTTGGATTTGGCCGCACGCATAACGGGCATGGGCTTCGTCGCGATAGCGCGCGTGACTTCAGATCAATGGATTTGCTGCGCCGTTCGGGACAGCATCGCCTTTGGCCTTGAGCCGGGCGGAGAACTGCGTGTCGAGACGACCATCTGCAACGAGATCCGGCAGCACGGCAACACGGTCGTCATCAACGATGTGCAGACGGACGACGTCTTCTGCAATCATCCGACACCGGCCATGTATGGATTTCGCAGCTACATCTCAGCTCCCATCGTCCTGATCGACGGAGCCGTCTGGGGAACATTGTGCGCCATCGACCCCACGCCTCGACAACTTCGTACGCCTGAAATCCTCGACACGTTTCAGCTGTTGGCCGAACTGATCGCTGCACAGCTCGAACTCAATCAACGTCTGGAGCGGAGTCAGGCCGATCTCATCGACGAACGAAAAACGGCAGAGCTTCGCGAGCAGTTCATCGGCGTATTGGGGCACGATCTTCGCAATCCCCTCGCAGCCGTCGATGCGGGCATGCGCGTGCTGCTGAAGAACCTCGACACCGGGCGGGCGCCCGAAATCGCGCTTGGCGTTCAAAAAGCCGTCTATCGCATGGCCGGCATCGTCGAAAACGTCATGGACTTCGCGCGAGGCCGACTTGGCGGAGGCCTTACGATCAAGCAAGATGCGACGCTGCCGTTGACGCCGGTGCTGGAGCAAATCATTGCGGAGTTCAGGACGGCTTGGCCGACCGTGACGATCAGTTCATCGGTCCAGATCGAAGAGCCCATCAGCTGCGATCGGAGCAAGATGGGCCAACTTTTCTCGAACCTGCTCGGGAATGCAATTACGTACGGTGACCAGAGTAGGCCGATCCACGTCGTAGCCAGAACCTTGGACGGAACGTTCGATCTGACGGTGTCCAACGAAGGCCCGCCAATCTCCGAAAAGGCGCTGGCAAACCTCTTCAAGCCATACACGCGAGGCGATCGGCCCAGTCAGCAGGGTCTGGGACTTGGTCTCTACATTGCTTCGCAAATCGCCCAGGCCCATGGAGGCAAATTGAGTGCGATATCGACCGGACGCGAAACGACCTTCTCTTTCGAGATGCCGATCTAGGCGGGCCGGGAGCAGGATCGTCTGGAGCCAGGTTATTGCTTTACGCTGGCCGGGAAAATGAGCGACTGATCGTCGATCTCCTGATCCGCGAGCTGATGGACGCCCGCCATGGCGTGCAGCTCGACCAAGGACGGCATGGCCGCTGCGGATAGCTCTATCGAGCGAGGTTGCGTCCTGAAGATCAGGGCAGAAGCGGCGATCAGAGCTGCAACGGCGAAACAGGCGATCAGCAACCGGCGCATATGGCGTCTCCCACGTCTATGTGGAGAACAGAAAGCTTAACAAACAATAATGACCGCTAAACGCGGGCGCTCGACTCAGCGAACGCCGTTGTGGCGGACTCCTGCACGAAATGATCAACGATGCCCGCGGCACCGAGTGCGACGACGGCGGCGAACAGACAGGCAATTATGAAAACGCGCATTCTGTTGATCCCTACATCTATAATCTAGCACGCTCCCAAACGGATTTGTGCAGCGGCGGTACAAAACGCCGTGTTCAACCTGGAAGTGCGAAGGCCTCCGCCTCGATATCGATGAACGTCCGTCCGAGCGCGCCAACGGCGGCATAGAAGTCTGCCGAACGCGCCCGCTCGAGATCGGCGAAAAAGCGCCTCATCCAGCGTGAGACATGCTGATCAAAGAAGAGGCGCTCGGCGCCTGCTGGTGCCAAAATGCTCCCGCCGGCAAAGCCTGCCATGATCTCACAGAGAAATCCCGCGTGATCCTCGGGCTCCGTACGCTCCGGGGCCTTTTCGAGGCCGAGCCCCTCGAGAGTTTCGCGCAACCGCGCGAGTGGACGGCCATACAGGGTATCGGACAGGTAGTGTGACGCATAAGGCAGCAGCGCCCCCTTGCCCAACCCTGCAAAGAGGGCGAAGAACTCGCGCGAAGCGGCCTCCTCATTGGTCCGGCGCGCCGCATCCGCCAGCGCCATGTGTGCCGCGCCCATCGCACTTGCATCGCCGTGCAATGCAGAGATCCGGTGCAGCAGCTGCGTGTCGGGGCTGCGCATCAGCAACGTCGCCAACAGCGCATATTCCTGCGCGCGGGCGAGGTCGAATTCATCGACGATACGCACTGAAGCGGTTGTTGAAGTTGGATCCATCATTGTTCGATCGCGCAAGACATATCATCCTGCCGGTTGCTAGCGGGGCAATGCGCTGCCATGACGTCGTGCTCGCTGGGAGGGCGGCTCTCCGGCAGCAGGACTGACGGACTGCATGCTCTCATTCCGCTCCTGGTCCGGTCGCGCCGTGGCATCATCGGGCAGCGATTGAGCTGCGAATGTCATCGGTTCGAGAATGGGCTGTTCGGCATCAAGCTTTCCTTGCGGAATGAGCTCGGTTGGCGGCGGCACATCCGCAAGCGCGTCACCCACCTGCTCCAGCCCCTTCGACATCTGCGCAACGAGATCGGCGACGTTGTCCGCCGGGTCGAGCGGGCCAAATCCGGGAATTGCGTTGGGATCGTTGAAATCCCACTGGTTCTCCGCGATCCCGATGAAGTCGCGGATCGCAGGGTCCGCTGCCCAGGCACGGCGCAATGCCAGGCGCGTCAGTTCGGCCGGAACGCCCGTCTGCAGGAACGCCGCAATGTCGGTGTGAGCGGTGATCGATTCGATCGACGGCAAACTGGCGAGATCGAAAGGCCGGACGTTCTCGCCATTCGCTACGGACGGCTCGGCAGCCTGCTCCTTGTCGGCCGGGGCAAGTTCAGCGTTTTGGCTTTTCGAGGCTTGCTTGAGCCGCGCCCAGCGAACGAAGACGTTAGTCTCTGACATTGATCTCTCTCATGCCGCTGCTAACGATTGCGCTGCCGTTTGACGAATGGTCGTTCGACATGATGCTCGGCGACGAACCGGCCGACGATCTCGGAGATGCCTGGTGGCATCGGCACGGCTTCGACCAGATTGCTGCCTGCATCGGTAAACGCCTCGCCCTCCGCCGGATCGGCCGTGACCGCGAGCAGCTCGTAGGGCGGCTCGGAACCGGTCGGACGCAAATTGACCCACAGCGTGGGCGAGCCTGACGCGAGATTTTCGCGATAGTTGGTGGTTTCGGTCCGGTGCAGCTCGATCACGGCATCACCGGCGTAGAACAACGTGACCTCGCCTTCGCCACCAATCGGAGTCCACGGCTTCGCGGACGGCTCTCCCGCGAACACCGAGACGGGCCGCCACAGAAAATCGGCCCACGCACTCTTCGCCTTGCGCCGTTCGATTGCGACACCGACAGCAATGCGTGCAAGACTTGTCGATATCAATGTACCCTCTCGCGATCGAGATGTGGTTCCCGCTTCCGAAGCCAATCCAGCGAAGCCGCGCGCTCGCGCCCGGCGAGAGCGATAATCGTGCGCTCGTGATACGGGCGTCGTCTTTTCCGATACGCGGAGTATATACTTCGGGGGTGAACGGGCCAGTAGGTGGCCGCTCTATTTTGGGAGCCGCGAGATATTGTGACCGTCATATCTGACACCGGCAGGCGCCTCCTGATCTGCTCGTGCGAAGGGACGATGCCGCTCGATGCAGACGCAATTCGCCGCGGCTGCCGCGGTGAAGTGACGGCAGCGACGCAGCTCTGCGGCGCCGAACTCGGCCGATTCAAGGCTGTCGCCGCCGAAGATGGTCCGCTCACGGTGGCCTGCACGCAGCAGGCAGCGTTGTTTTCGCAGGTTGCTTCCGAAAATAATCGTGCGAATTCGATACAGTTTGCCAACATCCGCGAGACCGCCGGATGGTCCGGCGATGCCGACCGCGCGGGACCGAAGATGGCCGCGCTGCTGGCCGCCGCGGCCGAAGTCGCTGCACCCGCGCCGATGGTCCAGCTGGAAAGCAGCGGGGTCATCCTGATCTACGGCCGCGACGAGGCCGCGATCGAGGCTGGCGACTTGCTGAAGGAGCATCTCGACGTCACCGTGCTGATTGCGCCGCCAGCCGCGATCGCACCGCCACGTAACGCCGACTATCCGATTGCCAAGGGCCGGATAACGAGCGTCAAGGGACACCTAGAGCATTTTCCGACCGGAAAGAATCGGGTGGGGATTCCCAAAACGGCGCGAGTCAGATTCAAGCTGCATGCTGGCGAGGGAGGCCAGCATGTATGGCCAGGGCGCTTTCGGTTGATCTTCGCCAAAGGGTGGTAGCCGCGATTGACGGTGGCATGTCCTGTCGACAGGCTGCTGAGCGCTTTGGTGTCAGCGCGGCCAGTGCGATCCGCTGGCGCGCTCGCCTCAAGAAAGTTGGCGACATCGTTCCTAAACGCCAGGGCGGTGACCGCAAATCGCAGCGCATCGAAGCGCATTCGCAATTGATTCTGGAGGCGGTGACAGCGAGGCCGGATATCACGCTTGCCGAGTTGCGAGAACTGTTGAAACGTCATGGAATATCGACTGGCATCGCGTCGCTCTGGCGTTTTTTCCAGCGCAGAAAGATCACACTTAAAAAAAGACAGCGCACGCCGCCGAGCAACGGCGCGGCGATATAAATGCCGCACGTGAGGAGTGGTTCGAAGGGCAAATCGACCTTGACCCTGAGCGTCTCGTCTTCATCGACGAAACCAGCGCCAACACCAAAATGGCGCGGCGTTACGGGCGCTCGCCACGCGGCGAGCGATGTCGTGCAGCTATCCCACACGGACATTGGAAGACGACGACGTTCACCGCTGGATTGCGCTCCGACGGTCTGATCGCGCCGCTTGTTCTGGACGGTCCAATGGATGGCGACGCTTTCCTGGCCTACGTCGAGCAATTGCTCGCCCCATCGCTGCGGCCGGGCGATACCGTTATCATGGACAACTTGCCCGCTCACAAGGTCCATGGCGTTCGAGAGGCCATCCAGGCGGTCGGAGCTAGCCTGCTCTATCTTCCGCCCTACAGTCCAGACTTCAACCCGATTGAAATGGCCTTCTCCAAACTGAAAGCGCTGTTGCGGGCCGCCGCAGCCCGCACCATGCCCGATCTCTGGCAAGCAATCGCCAACGCTCTCAAACGCTTCTCACCCGAGGAATGTCAAAATTATCTCGTCGCGGCTGGTTACGACGCAACGTGATCGGAAAACGCTCTAGGCGCGTTCGATGTCGTGGTCGACGATTTCGCCGAAGCCGCACCGTCCTCGCGTCGCGCCCTGACGTTTGGCGCGTCGCGCAACAACGCCCGTTCGAGCTGCGACATCGTCCTCGACTTGACCGGCGGGCCGGCGCTGGTTCCTGCCGACTTGCGCGACGGCTATCTGCGTGCGGATCCCGGCAGTCCCGCAGCAATCCTCCAGGCCGTGCTGAAAGCGCGCGACCTCGTCGGGACCTTCGAGAAGCCACGCTACATCACCTTCGACGCCGGGCTTTGCGCACATTCGCGCTCGAAGCGGACCGGCTGCACCCGCTGTCTCGATTCCTGCCCGGCCGGCGCGATCACAGCTGCCGGCAACCATGTGGCGATCGACGCCAACATTTGCGCGGGCTGCGGCCAATGCGCGACGGCCTGTCCCACCGGCGCCGCGTCCTATGCGCTGCCGGCAGAGGACGCGCTGGTCAGAAAGCTGCGTGCCATGCTGCTCGCATACCGTCAGGCGGGCGGCGAGCGGGCCGTTGTCCTCGTCCATGACGAAGGCCACGGCGCGCCGCTGATCGACGCGCTGTCGCGGTTCGGCGACGGCTTGCCCGCAAACGTGCTGCCGTTTGCGGTCAACGAGGTCACGCAAATCGGATTGGAGAGCATCATCGCGGCTTTTGCCTATGGCGTGTCGGCGGTGCGTTTCCTGCTGCGGGCCAAGCCGCGCCACGACGTCTCCGGATTGACGCGGACGGTTGCGCTCGCCGATCCGATCCTTGCCGGACTCGGCTTCGGCCCGGCCCGGCTTTCCGTCATAGCGACCGACGATCCGGACCGTCTGATCGAAGCGCTCCGCACCGC
Organism: Bradyrhizobium barranii subsp. apii; assembly: GCF_011516635.5. Taxonomy (GTDB): domain Bacteria; phylum Pseudomonadota; class Alphaproteobacteria; order Rhizobiales; family Xanthobacteraceae; genus Bradyrhizobium; species Bradyrhizobium barranii. The sequence goes on from NZ_CP096255.1 coordinate 278,164, forward strand.
GCCGGCCGACGCGCCCGCTCCGCGCCCTGCGAGCTTCCGCGCCGTGGGCGGCAAGCGCGACGTGTTGCGCTTTGCGCTGGCCGAACTGCACCGCGCGGCGCCTGCACCGGTCGATGTCATTCCGTTGCCCGAGGGCGCGCCGTTCGGGGCGGTCGAGATCGATGCTGCCGGCTGCACACTTTGCCTGTCCTGCGTGTCGGTCTGTCCGACGAGTGCCCTGCGCGACGACCCCGAGCGCCCGGCGTTGCGGTTCGTCGAAGATTCCTGCGTCCAGTGCGGCCTGTGCCGGACGACGTGCCCGGAGAACGTCATCACGCTGGTTCCGCAGATTGACTTCCGGGCCAGCCGCGCGCCAACCCGGGTTCTCAAGGAAGAGGAGCCGTTTTGCTGTATCCGCTGCGGCAAGCCATTCGGCGTCAAGAGCAGCATCGAGCGCGTGGTGGCGAAGCTCGAAGGCCAGCACTGGATGTATTCGGGCTGCATATTTCAGTGATCGTGAGCAGCGATTTCGCGCGATCATGAGCGCCGAATTCAGACGATCGTGAGCAGCCTCGCTCCGGCCGAGGCGGTGATAGGGTCAGCGTTCTGGCTGCTCGTCAAGGGTGATGGTTTTGGCGTTGCGTTTTCGCATGCTTTCGCCAGCAAGCTGGAGGCGGTGAGCGTTGTGGACGAGGCGATCCAGAATCGCGTCGCCTAGCGTGGGATCTCCGATAACTTCGTGCCATGTGTCCACAGGGAGTTGGCTGGTTACGATGGTGGAGGAGCGGCCATGGCGATCGTCAAGGATTTCCAGTAGATCGCGCCGCTCGGCAGCGGTGAGCACCGACAATCCCCAATCATCCAAAATCAGAACCTGGGCGCGGCCAAGGGTTTTGAGCAAGCGGGCATAACGTCCATCGCCCCGCGCGAGCCCCAACGCTTCGAACAATCTTGGGACGCGGTGATAGAGGACCGAGCGATTATCTCGGCAGGCCTTGTGGCCGAGGGCACAGGCTAACCAACTTTTGCCCAATCCGGTCGCCCCGGTTATGAGCAAATTCTCGTGGCGATCGATCCAGTCGCCGCTGGCGAGCTTGGCGAAGACGGCCCGGTCGATACCCCGCGGCGTGCGCAAATCGACGTCCTCCACGCAGGCATTCTGGCGGAGCGAGGCCAGCTTGAGGCGCGTGGTGAGCCGCCTGGTGTCGCGTTCCGCCGCTTCCCGGTCGACCAGCAGGCCGATGCGATCTTCGAACGGCAAGGCTTCGAGATCAGGCGATCGTCGCTGCTCCTCGAAGGCCTTGGCCATGCCGCTCAAGCCGAGCTCGATCAGGCGTTCGTGGGTGGGATGGTTGAGCATACAGGTCTCCTTGGCTTCAGTGAAAATAATCGCGGCCGCGGATGTTGCCGTGGCGCAGGGGTTGGTGTTCGGAGGGCTCGTCGAGAAAGGTACGATCCAGACCGTTCTGGAGGATGGAGCGGATCGAGGCGACGGATCGCGCCTTGATCAGAATGCCGCGCCGGCAGGCCGCTTCGACGCGCTCCGCGCTGTAGCTTTTGACCAGTGACAGAATGCCGAGGCAGGTGCGAAAGCCTTGCTCGGGATGCGGCCGGGCCGCGATCACGGCCTGGAAGAAGGCGGCGGTCGACGGACCGATCCGCTCGCCGGCGACGATCACTCCGGCGGGCGTCCATTGACCGTAGCGCCGATGGGCGCTGGGCATATGGTCGGCGATGGTGGTGTGGCCCCGCCGGTTGGGCGCGCGGGCGTGGCTGGCGATCCTGCGGCCGTTGTGGAAGATCTCGACCGTTCTGTCATCGATGCGTGCGTCGACAAGCTCACGGATGAGCCGATACGGCGCGGAATACCAGTGTCCATCGATCTCGATATGATAGTCGGGGCCGATCCGGCATCGCTTCCAGCGTGCGAAAGCGTAAGCCTGGTCCGGCAGCTTTGTAAGCTTGGGCTTGTCGAGCTCGGCGAACAGTTCGGCGCGACTGGCGCCAAAGTCGCGCATCTGCCTTGCATTGAGTTCGACGACGAGTGTTTTGATGGCTGCGTTCAGCTCCGCCAACGAAAAGAAGCGTTGGTTGCGCAGCCGCGCCAGAATCCATCGCTGGGCGACTTGCACCGCAACTTCGACCTTTGCCTTATCTTTTGGGCGCCGCGGCCGGGCTGCGAGAATGGCCGTGCCGTAATGGCTCGCCATCTCGGCATAGGTTCGGTTGAGGCCGGGATCGTGGCGGTCGGGATTGGTGACGGCGGCCTTGAGATTGTCGCAGACTACGAATGTCGGCACGCCGCCGAGGAAGGCGAAAAGATTGATGTGGACCCGGATCCAGTCGGCGAGCCCCTCGCTTGGACAGGCCTCGGCATAGGTATAGTTGGAGGCGCCCATCGCCGCGACGAACAGCTTCATCGACTGCACTTCCCCGTTTGAGGGATCGATGACGTCGATGGTGTCGCCGGCGAAATCCACGAAAACCTTCTCGCCGCCCAGATGCGTCTGCCGCATCGAAGGCCGGGCTCGCCCCTTCCAGGCCTCGTACGTCGTGCAGAACCAGGTGTAGCCGAAGCCATCGGGATGGGTGGCGCGATACTCGTCCCACAGCAGCCGACGGGTCACGTTGCGTCGGCGCAGCTCCTTGTCGACATAGCCCCAGTCGGGAACGGCCCGCTGGGGGCTCTGCGACGCAGGCCTCGGCGCCGGGAAAAGCAGCAGCTCCAGGTCCTCGTCGCTCATTCCGGCCGGCAACGGCCACTTCAGCCCGGCAGCCCCGGCTCGGCGTAGATAGCTGTGCACGGCGCCGTTGCTGATGCCCAAGGTGCGCGCGATGGCTCGCTCCGGCAAGCCTTGAACATGTTTTAAGCGGAGAACCTCTTTGATCCGGCGCATCGACAATCTCTGGGTGGGCATCGGCCTTCCTCGTTCACTGACGAGGCAGTTCCTAAGCCGGTTGAGTTGTCGGCCGAAGCGGGCTGAGTTGCTGAAAAGCTGCTCACGATCCCGCGAAATCCGTGCTCACGATCGTCTGAAATCTCTGCTCACGATCCCCTGAAATCCGTGCTCACGATCCCGCGAAACATGCATTCGGGCTCGGCGCAGCGGCTCGACGCAATCAAGATGTGCGGCGACTGCCGCGTCGGCTTCGTGGCCGAGCAAGGTTTTGAATCTTATGGCGCGCAGAGCCCGACCGTCCGCACCACGGACGATTAGTCGTCCGTTAAGAATCCGAATTGAGCGGGATGGGACATGTGAACGTGCGCCATATCCGGATCAGGAACAGGTCCAAGAAATCTCTCAGCCAGGCGAGGATGCGGCGGAAGTTGTGGCCTACGGCGGAGAGGACGACGTTGGCGGCGTCTCCTGCGCGGCCTTTGAGGTAGCAGCGCCCGAGGTGACCTTCGGCCTTCAGGTGTCCGATGATGGGCTCGATGGCGGATCGGCGGCGCAACTCGCGCTTGATGATCCCGAAGACGCCGCGCTTCTGGCCGGAGATGAAGACGCGACGTGGATTTTGAGCGTCGTGGCCGCGATACCCCTTGTCGACATAGGCCCGCTCGATCGGACAGCCGGTGAGTGCCTCGGTGCGGTCGATGACGTCGCGCAGGGTGTGACCGTCATACGGATTATCGGGCAGCGCCCTGACGTGTAGCACGAACAGACCGCCGGGAGCTCGGCGGTTGTTGGTGACGATGGAAGCCTTGACGCCGAACTCGTACGGCGCGGAGGCCTTGCCCTTGCCGATGCACTCCACCTCCGGGGCATGGAAAGAATAAAGCTTCCAGCCGCGTTGGCGCTGCTGCTGCGAGCGGATCTGGCTGGCCCGGCCAAGCGGAAGGGCGAACGCCTCCTCCAGGGCTGGCTGGCCGTCGATCTTGCGGCGGATATCGCGGATGATCCGGCCGAGCCTTGAGCGCAGGATACGCAACTGCCGCTGATGCCGCCTGAATTGTTTGGCATGGGCGTAGCGGCCCGCCATCATCGCGGCGGCCTTGGCGATCCGAGAATAGGACTGCCGCAGCCTGACGCCGTGCCTTCTCGCCAGGCGATTGAGCCCCTTGATGGCCGCATGCAGCAGCTTGGCGTCGGTCGGAAAGGTGATGGCCTTTGGCTGCACCGTGGTATCGACCGTGACCCGCTTGAGGTCCTGGCCGCGTAACGCGCCGGCCTCGTGCGCCACCCGCAGGCTCTCGGCCAGCAGCAGTTCCAGCTTGTCGCCGAGCCGCTTGCGCCAATGGCTCAGGTCCGATCGCTCGTGCGGGAAGGCGTGCTGGAAGAACTCTTCGCCGGTGAAGTACTGGAAATACGGGTCGTGGACCCAGCGCTCGCAAATCCCCTCATCGGACAGCCCGTAAATCTGCTTGAGCAACAGCAGCCCGATCATGAAGCGGGTCTCGATCCCCGGCCGGCCGTTCTCGCTGTAGAGCGGCGCGATCTCGCCGTCGATCCAGTCCCAATCGATCTTGCCGGCCAACAGAACCAGCTCGTGCTTCAGATTGATGATCTGGTCCAGCCGCGCCCGGAACAGGTCGTTCGATCCCGTCGTCTTGTGCTTCTTCGGTCGCATCGTCCCCTCCGATGCAACACAGAATCATGGTCCGCTGCGAAAGGGAATCTGGAGGGTTCTGTGAGGTCGCGCTCACGCGAGGGCGCGGCAGGCGCTTATGACGCGACCTCATTGAAGCCGGATTGAACGAAGGCGCGGGAGGCTATTCGCGGTTTTGCAGCTATGGGGATTGTTCGAGATCGCCATGCCCGATCTGCTGGCTCGGCGCGTGAGGCAGAGACACAGGAGTGCGCATCCTGGAAGAGTTGAGATCAGACGCGCTTCGCCTGAGATCGCGATAGGCCTTTTGCTGCATCGGACGGTTGTTGTCGCGCAGTGTGACAGCACGGATTCGACATCGTCCGCGATGATCGAGACGCTGGGAGCGAAATGACGAATGATGATCGTCGTGCACGACATGACTTGGCTCACGATGTGTCGCATCGGAACGGTGATGTTCGAGGGCTGGGGCGTCTGAAGCTATGTCGAAAGCGCTCAATGATGCGCATGACGCCACCACAATCGGGACAGGCAGGAACCTCGGCCCAGGTTTGAGCCTCCGAATCCACAGGCGACGGCTGGCCATCGTTTGGGGCTGTTCGCTCATGATCGAGAAGTTCGCGGCAAAGGGCGAGCTTGGCAGCGCGATGGCGGTTGGCCATGAAGCCGAAGTGGCGGATGCGGTGGAAGCCGTCAGGCGGCGTATGAAGCAGGAAACGGCGAATGAACTCATCGGGCTTGAGATTCATGATCTTTGTCGCGCTGTTTTGGCGATAGTCCTTCCATGAGAAGGCGACATGATCGTCGTCGAGTGCGACGAGCCGGCTGTTGGCGATCGCGACGCGATGGGTGTAGCGGCCGAGATAGGCCAGGACCTGTGCGGGTCCGCCGAAGGGCCGCTTGGCGTAAGCAACCCAGTTGATGCGTCGCATGGCGTCGAGGTGGGCCGCAAAGGCAGCCGGCTCGGCCAGAGCTCCGAGATCGCCGAAGAAACGCAAGGCACCGGAGTTGAAGGCTGCCGACAGACGTTTGAGAAAAAGTGTGCGAAATAGTCTGGACAACGGTTTGACGGCCAGGAAGAAGTTCGGTCGGCAAGCGGTCCAGCGCGCGCCATCGGGCGAGAGGCCGCCACCCGGAACGACGCAATGGACGTGGGGATGATGCATCAGCGTCTGTCCCCAGGTGTGGAGGACGGCGACGCCGCCGATCGCACCGCCGAGCCGGCGTGGATTGGCGGCGAGCGTCGTCATCGCCTCGGCGGCAGCCTTGAACAGGATGGCATAGACGACGGCCTTGTTCTGGAAAGCGATCGCGGCGATCGGTGCGGGAAGTGTAAAGACGACGTGGAAATAGGGAACCGGAAGCAGGTCGGCTTGACGCGCGGCGAGCCACGCGGCTCGGGCTCTCCCCTGACACTTCGGACAGTGCCGATTGCGGCAGGAATTATAGGCAACGCGTGTCGTGCCGCAGTCGTCGCAAGCCTGCATGTGGCCGCCGAGCGCCTCGGTCCGGCACGCAACGATCGCGCTCATCACGCGCCGCTCGACCCGCCCCAGATGACCGGCATGTACACGGCGATAGGCGTCGCCATGCCGGCGCAGAATATCGGCAATCTCGATGGCGGGCCTGTTGGAGCGGATGTCGGAGCGGGTCATGACCCGCATCCCGCTGCGGGTCATCCAGGTGGCGTCACCTCCAGCGACAGGCGATCGAGCGGGCTCTGCGTCGCTCGGATCGTATCGGTGGCGACCTGCGTGTAGCGCGCTGTCGACGACAAATTATTGTGCCCGAGCAAGACCTGGATGATCCGGATATCGGTTCCGTTCTCGAGAAGATGTGTCGCGAAGCTGTGGCGCAGCGTGTGCAGCGTGACGCGCTTGGTCAGGCCCGCAGCCTTCACCGCCGACCGGCAGGCGGCATGCAGCACGGTCTGATCGATCGGATGATCTTCGTCACGACCAGGGAACAGATAAAGCCGCGGCCGGGCGAGCCGCCAGTAGGTGCGCAGGATGCCCAGCAGCTGGGGCGACAGCATCACGTTGCGATCCTTCGCGCCCTTGCCGTGGCGCACCTGGATGACGCCGCGGGCGCTGTCGATGTCTTCGATCCGCAGTCCCGCAACCTCCGAGGCCCTGAGCCCGGCCGCATAGGCGGTGGTGAGCGCGGCGCGGCTCTTCAGGCTCGATACCGCTTCAAGAAACTGAACCACTTCGTCGGCGCTGAGAACGACCGGCAGCTTGCGCGGTTCTCGCGCATAGGGAATGCGCTCTGGGATGAGCGCCTCGCCGAGCGTGACGCCGTAGAAAAACCGTAGCGCACAGACGATCTGGTTCAGCGCCGGCCATGAGATGCCGGTCGAGACCAAATGCACCTGGAAGGCGCGGACGTCTTCCAGCTCTAACCGGTCAGGCGATCGGCCAAAATAGCGGCTGAACTTCGAAACCGCGCTGATGTAGGATCTTTGCGTCGCCGGCGACAGATTGCGGACGGTCATGTCTTCGATCATGCGGCGGCGAAGAGGGCTCAAATCGGCCATCTCGATACTCCTGTCTGAGGGGGTGGGCTCCAACACCCACATCCTCTCAGCCAGGAGGCGATCTATGCCACCTTGCCCCCTACGCCGCGGCAGCGGCTTCGTTCAATCCACAATCGAATTTGCAGGCTTTGGCGGTCTTTACCTCCCAATCCCTGCAATCTCAAACCGTCTCAAATCCGAAAAACAGACTCTCGCTCAATCGCTTAGAGTCTGTCCGGAAAGATTACCTTGGATTGCATAGCTTTCGCAGCATGAGTCGGATGGAGGCCAGCTTGAGAAAGGCGAGCGCCCTGTGATTGAAGCATTCCCAATCTTTGGACAGTCTTCGGCATCGCCCGAGCCAGGCAAAGGTACGCTCGACGATCCAGCGTTTGGGCAAGACGACGAAACGGTGAGCCTGATCGGAGCGTTTGACGATTTCGAGGTTCACGCGCTTCAGAGCGCTACGCAGCCCCTTCTGGAAATGTGGCCCTTGATATCCGCCGTCGGCGTAGAGCTTCAGAAGAAAGGGATAGAGGCCGAACAACGTTGCCATCAGGAGCACGCCGCCGTCGCGATCCTGGATGTCCGCCGCATGCACGATGGCGTGCATCAAGAGGCCTTGCGTGTCGACGAGAATGTGCCGCTTCTTGCCCTTGATCTTCTTGCCCGCGTCGTAGCCATGGAGATCATGAGGCCCCCTTTTTCAGCGCTTTTCACGCTCTGGCTATCGATGATGGCGGCGGTGGGAGAAGCCTCGCGCTCGGCCCTTTCGCGACATTCGACATAGAGGGCGTGATGAATTTTATCGAGCGTGCCGTTCCAGCTCCACAGATCGAAGTAGCCATACAGCGTCGAGCGCGGCGGCAGGTCCTTGGGGATCGCGCGCCACTGGCAACCTGTGCTCAGGATGTACATCAGCCCGTTGGCAATCTCGCGCAGGTCCACCGTACGCTTGTTGCCGCCGCGCTTGGCCGGCGGGATGCGAGGCGCGATCAGCGCCCACTCCTCGTCGGTCAAGTCGCTCGGATAGCGCAGGCGGCTGCGGTCGTAGCGTGCACGGTTCTCGGTAGTCCACATTGGCGGCGCGTCCCCATCGAATCAGGCCGCTCACCTTGAATCACAACCGATTCATTCGACTCAACATGTTTTGGAACAGACACTTAGAGCCTTGTTCACGGACGACCAGCCAAATCGAGCGCACCGAACTGAGGGCGCTGCTCAGCGGCGGCAAGCATGCGTCCCGGAAGCTCAAGCGCGCGCAGATTTTGCTGGCTGCCGATGCTGGGACCAGCGACGAGGAGATCGCAAGGAGCGTCGTCGTGAGCGGCTCGACCGTGTACCGGACCAAGCGACGCTTCGTGGAAGGCAATCTGGAGCGGGCGCTGAGCGAAGAGCCGCGTCCCGGGGCGGAATGCAAACTCACGGCAAGGAAGAAGCCTTGCTGGTGGCGACAGCCTGCGCCAGTCCCCCAAAGGGCCGTGCCCGCTGGACGCTAAAGCTGCTGGCGGCTGCGATGGTCAAGCTCACCGAACACAAGAGCCTGTCGCACGAGACGGTTCGGCGGCGCCTGGCCGAGAATGGCCTCAAGCCCTGGCGCAAAGACATGTGGTGCATTCCGCAGGTCGGCGGCGAATACGTCGCCCGCATGGAGGATGTGCTCGACCTCTATGCCGAGGTGCCCGACTCCAGACGGCCAGTGGTGTGCTTCGACGAAAGCCCGGTGCAACTCATCGGCGAGGTGCGTCAGCCCATTCCGGCCAAGCCCGGCCACCTCGAACGTTACGATTATGAGTATCGTCGCAATGGCACGGTCAATCTCTTCGTTCTCTTCGACGTGCCTCGCCCCTGGCGCAAGGTCAAGGTCACCGAGCGGCACGAGATTACGCCCAATGCATGCGTAATCTCGTCGACATCCATTATCCCGACGCCGAGATCATCCGGGTCGTCCAGGACAATTTATCGACCCACTCCGCCGGCGCCCTCTATCAGTCGTTCCCGCCCGCCGAAGCCAGGCGGATTTTGCGACGGCTCGAGTTCCACTACACCCCAAAGCACGCAAGTTGGCTCAACATGGTCGAGATCGAAATCGGCGTCCTGCGAGGCCAGTGCCTGGATCGCAGGATTGACGACCCCAAGCGACTGCGCCGCGAAATCACCGCCTGGGAACGACAACGAAATGCCGCCCGCTCCCGCATCAAATGGATGTTCACAACAGACAAGGCTCGCGCCAAAATGGCAGGCGCCTATCCCGCCACTTCCAAAGAGTCATAATCACTGTGACGAGGTACTAGACGCAGATCTCACGCGGGCCCACGCCAAGCGCAGCGCGTGCCGCAACACGCAGTGCCCATCGAGACGACACGGAGTCGTCGTCAATATTCCGGCGGCACCACCGGCGGACGATCCTGATGGTCTAGGAGCCCAACCTGTTCCAGCACCGAGTGAATAAAATGCGGGGCGCCCGCCTCATGGGGAGACAGCCCATAGAATTCCTGCGCCGCCATCGAGACAAACTGCTCCTGCTGTTCCCGCGGAATCTGCTCTAGGGCTTCCCTCGCTTTTGCGGCGAACTCGGCCGACACTACCTGAGTTTCCAAAAAGCGATCATATTGGGTGGGATTTCGGCGCAAATGCTCCAGCCAATTCGCTGTGTGTTCGTCTTCGTCCGGGTGGACGAGAGGTATCAGTTGTTCGACGCGATCTTTCAACCACAGGGCGCCGTCCTTGTCGGTACTCAGGTCCTCTCTCTCCACATGGACGTGCGCCCACGCGCTGTCTTTCAGCCGCACCGCCGGGCCGTTCGACCAGCCGTCCTGCACGATGGTCGTCTCTCCATCGCGTTCGTTGCCGCGGCGTAGCTCGTTCCATGCGTGTCCAGTTCGCGTGGGCGAGATGGTGTGATCGGCGTTCAGTTCCATAATTTCCACCTCGCCGCCTGCATTCACGACCGATTCACCATCGCGCAAATGCGGCGCGTGCGAGACTGCAGCGAGGCGCGCGAATTGATCGCAAAAGCCTGCGCCCAGCGCGCCCGCCAATGCCATCTGGTTGTTGCGATCGAGTCCGCGGTAGGCCAGACGTGAGGCCACGACGTTGTGCCCGTGGGACGGCTCGCCATCCGCATGAACGTTGCCGCGTCCGTGCCTGAGCAGCAGGCGAACGTCGTGCACTGTCTGACCGGCCGCGGTGATCCGAGCGGGGCTTCTGACCGGATCGCCAGTCATCATGGCCGCAATGAGGTAGGCGAGTTGCTGCATCTCATGTCGCTGTAGTGCCACACCGCGTCGTTGTTGCAACGTGTTCGGCGACGTTCCCAGAGCGACTCGGGGAGCCATCGCGGCCGGTCCCGATGCCGTCGAAATTAGCGCGGACCATTGGCGATCGCTGGCGCTGCGGGCCGTTGAGTGCGATGCGCCGTCGGCGCTCGAACTATCATAAGGCGAGCCCACTACTGAAGGCTTTGAACAACAAATTCCCACAAGCAATCTCCTTTATGCTGATGAAATTTCACTGCACCAATGCTCCTACAGAGGAGCTCAGGCGGCACCGTTAAGCCAACGGATTGGAGCGGCTGGGATATCCCCTTCGCGCCCGGCACGCGGAAAACGGAACATGATAGCCTTCATGCACATTCCCGTTAGTCTATCTAGACTCTCATTCCGCCGGTCCTCCGCGGAAATTGAGCGCCCGCGCCACGTACCAAGAAAGATCATCGTCGGACGACTCTGACCCGACACATCCTTCGTCTTCGTCGCTACTTCGTTCAGCGGGATCCTCGCTCTCGGCTTGAAGATACAGCCGGGGCTTGTCTGCCCGCTGCCATTCACCCTGGTTGTTCATCGTCCACTTATCGGACCGTCGAGGGTCAAGCACGAACTGGTTCTACCCCACGTCAACAAAGCCCATCTGCTCCAGACGGGGCTTCGCCGCATCGTTGTGGGTTGGCTGGATGAACATGTGATTCTGCTATCCACGCGATTCGCTCTTATCGACTGATCTGCGCTGTAGTCAATATCGGTCTTCTTAGGACTTGCTAGCAGGGTAAGCGAGCAATCTGACAACAAGCTGACGCACAGAAGAGTGCAGAGCCGGCCCCGGAATTCTGCACAGGGCGATAAGTGGAGTTTCTGCCTGACAGCGGGCACGCTGTGCCTGCGAATCAGGAGCGACAATGAGCAGAAGAACACGCCGGAACCACACACCGGCCTTCAAGGCGAAGGTGGCGCTCGCCGCCGTGAAGGGCGATCGAACGCTGGCTCAGCTTGCCGAGCAGTTCGACGTCCACCCCAATCAGATCACGGCGTGGAAGGCTCAGCTTGAAAGCAAGGCCGCCGATGCGTTCGGTCCCGGCGGCGGCTCCGGAGCGGAACAAGCAGCCATCGATGTGAAGTCGCTGCACGCCAAGATCGGCGAACTGACGCTGGAGAACGATTCCTAAGAAACGGCAGCATCTACTTTTCGGCTCCAAGGGATGGAGAACAAAGCCGAATGGCTTGGCACGCCGATGCAAATTGTTGACCACTCGCGTCCGGTAACGCGTCTCGTAGGACGAGGCCTTGGGATCGACATAGTCCATTCCGTATCGCACAGCATTGTAGAACAGAACTGCGATCTTCCGGGCCGTGGCGGTCACGGCCTTGGCCCTGCCGATGCGCACTGAGAGCCGTCTATAAAAGGCGCCGAGCGCAGTGTCTGTACGCCCCACGGTCACGGCAGCAAGGCGCAGAAGTGCCGCCGCTCGGCCGCCGGATCGGCGCGTTCGGGACGAGAGCATTTTGCCGCCGGAGACCTTGTTGCTCGGCGCCAGTCCCAGCCAGGAGGTAAAAGGGATGTTCGCTGTTATCCATCACATCATCCCGGTACGTCGATGTGGGCAACTGAGCCATTCGTACACGAAAGCTGCCGGCAACGGAAAAGCATCCCAATTGCCAGTCAGCGCCAGGGAAAGGTCGGGGCTTCCACAACATAGCCCGCCTTGGTCGTCACCCGCATGAGTTCGGCATAGCCCATTTCGGCCATTCTGAGCGGCGGATTCTTCCTCGGATCCTGCTCGGCCTCAACAACGAACCAGCCCTCATAGCCATAGCCAGCGAGCTTCTGCACGATTGCGCCGAAATCCAGCGAGCCGTCGCCGGGAACAGTGAAGGCGCCCAGCGCGACGGCGTCGAGGAAAGATTGCGTCCTCCAATCGAGCGCTTTGATGACGGGGCCGCGGATATCCTTCACATGCACGTGGTTGATGCGCTTGAGGTGGTTGTCGATGACGCGCAGCACGTCGCCGCCCGCGAAGGCCAAGTGGCCAGCGTCGAACAGCAACGGGATGCCTTCTCCCGAACACTTCATAAAGGTATCAAGTTCGTGCTCGAACTGCACAACCGCGGCCATGTGATGATGGTAGGAGAGCGGCATGCCCTGCCCAGCGCACCATTCACCAAACTCGGTCATCCTCCTGGCATAGGCCTTCATGTCGGCGTCGCTCAGCACTGGCTTGGTCGCTAGAGGCCTTGAGCGATCGCTCTGGATCGAATGGCCAACTTCACCATAGACGATGCAGGGTGCGTTCACGGCCTTGAACAGATCAATCATTGGCTGGATGCGATGCTTGTTGGTCGCGATGTCTTCGTTGACGAGCGTGCCAGAGAACCAGCCGCCGCACAGCGCAACGTTAACCATCTTTAGAATCGACGACATGACCGTCGGATCGTCGGGGAAGCGGCGGCCCTTCTCGATGCCGGTGAAGCCGGCCGAGCGAGATTGGCGTAAACATTCTTCAAGCGAAACATCGTCGCTCAATTCGGGAAGATCGTCATTCCACCACGCGATGGGGGATATGCCCAGTTTGGCCTTCACGTGAGACTCCTATCAGCCTAGGAGAGCCCTGAGCCAATTCTCATCTCTGCGTCGCAGTTCGCTGGTTCTCGGCTTGCCGAAGGGCGGGACTGTCCGGCGGACCAGCGGCGATGCTCTGCAACCCGCGACACCGTCGAGCGATGGATGGATGGGAATTCGCGCAAAGGTGCATTGCCACTTCTAATTCCCGACGCGTTGTTGCTTCACTGCTTGCTCATAGGCCTTGCGCGCTTCCTGCACCTGCTCGCGCGAGCTGACTTCCGGAACCACGACATCCCACCAGTGTCCGCCAGCCTCGGTCGTGACGAGAGGATCCGTATCGATCACGATGACGGTGGTGCGGTCGTTCACTTTCGATTTCTCCAGAGCTGCTTCCAGCTCGGCGATCGATGCTACATGCTCCGAGAATGCGCCCATGCTCGCGGCATGTGCAGCAAAGTCAATCTTCGGCAGCGTATCGTGCTGGCTGTCCTTCAACAGATTATTAAAGTTAGCGCCGCCGGTTGCCATCTGGAGCCGGTTGATGCAGCTGAACCCGCCGTTGTCGAGTACGACGATGGTGAGCTTCAGGCCCAGCATGACGGAGGTGGCGATCTCAGAATTCAGCATCAGATACGAACCGTCGCCGACCGGGATTACGATCTGCTCGTTGGGCCGCGCCAGCTTGACGCCAAGGCCCGCCGCGATCTCATAACCCATGGTCGAGAAGCCATAATCGACGTGATAGGAGCCGGGACGGCCCGCCTTCCACAATTTGTGCAACTCGCCGGGGAGACTGCCTGCAGCCTGCACCAGCACGACGTACGATCCAAAAACGCGATCGAGTGCGCCAATGACCTGTGCGTCAGACGGAAACTGTGCATTCGTGCTGGCTCGCGCGGTGTCTGCTTCCACCTGCCAAGTGGTCTTGCCCTTCTCCGCCTTGCCGGTCCAGCGCACGGGTGCTTTGTAGCCCTTCAACGCGGCCAGAAGCTCGTCCAGTCCTCCGCGCGCATCCGTCACGAGTGGCAGCGCGCGATGCTTGTGGGCGTCGAACGGTTGTACGTTGAGGCCGACGATGGTTTTCCCGTCGTTCTTGAACAATGCCCACGACCCCGTGGTGAAATCCTGCAGGCGCGTACCGACCGCCAGGATCAGGTCGGCCTCCTCGGCAAGGCGGTTGGACGCCGATGTACCGGTGACGCCGATGGCGCCCATGTTCAAGGGATGGTCATCCGGCAACGACGACTTGCCGGCTTGGGTTTCGCAGACAGGAATTCCCGTTGCCTCGGCGAAGTTTGTCAGCGCGGCGGACGCCTCGGAATAGAGCACGCCCCCGCCGGCGATGATCAACGGCTTCTCCGCAGCCATCAGCGCCTCGGCTGCTACGGTGAGCTCGCCCAAATCGGCGCGCGGACGTCTTGGCATCCACATCCGCTCCTCGAAAAAGCTCTCGGGGTAGTCGTAGGCTTCCGCCTGCACGTCCTGGCACAATGCCAGCGTCACCGGCCCGCATTCGGCCGGGTCGGTCAACACCTGCATAGCCCGGTTCAACGCCGGAATGATCTGTTCAGGTCGAACGATACGGTCAAAATAGCGAGACACCGGCCTGAAGCAGTCGTTCACGGTCGCCGTGCCGTCGGTGAAATTCTCGGCTTGCTGCAAAACCGGGTCCGGGATGCGGTTAGCGAAGGCGTCGCCGGGCAACAGCAGGACAGGCAAGCGGTTGACGTATGCCATGCCTGCGGCGGTCAACAGATTGAGTGCGCCTGGTCCGATCGAGGTCGTCACCGCCATGAAACGGCGGCGGAAATTCGCCTTGCCGTAGGCGATCGCCGCATGCGCCATCGCTTGTTCATTGTGAGCACGGAAAGTCGGCTGTTTGTAACGCACGGCATAAAGTGCTTCGCCCAGACCGGCGACGTTGCCGTGACCGAAGATCGCCCAGACGCCGCCGAAGATCGGTACCACCCTGCCATCAATTTTGGTCCGCTGGCACGTCATGAAACGTATGAGGGCTTGTGCCATCGTCAAGCGGGTCGTCTTGGGCATGAAATTGCTCCAGCAGAAGTTTATGCCGCCTTGCGCTCGCGGGAGGCTAGCCATGCTTGGCTCAGTCGCTCGAAACGAGCGGCCATGTCGGCGATCGCCTCCTCATCTGACATCTTGCCCGCCAACCACTCTTCGGCGGCATGGGCGATGATCGTGCGCCCGACGGCGAAGCCCTTGATGATCGGAACGTGCGCCGTCGCCACAAACGCTGCCTCGAGCTGGTCCTGCGGTGCTTCCAGTCCGAGCAGCATAACGCCCTTGCACCAAGAGGCGTGCTTGACGATGGTCGCTTCGATCCGTACCCAGGCGGTGGCGGAAGCCTGCGGTTCAAGCTTCCACCACTCCGGCTTGATGCCCAGGGAGTAGAGTTCGTCGAGTGCGCGCGGGATCGTGTCGTCCTGCAGCGTGCCGTGCTTGCCGGCGATAATCTCGATGAGGAACTCGCGGCCGACCTTGTGCGATGCGTCGAAGAGCGCGCGAAGCTTTTCCTGCTGTTCCTTCTTCAGTGGCGCGGGATCGTCGGCATGACAGAAGCACAAGCACTTAATGCAGTGATCGAGCGGCCAGCCGATCAACTGAGATCCGATGTCCTGTGAGAACTCGAAACGCAGCGGCCGCGAACCTGGCAGCTCGACCGGCCGGCCGAGCCAGGAGAACGGATGGCGCGCGAATTCGAACAACGCTTCGCGGCCGAAGCGCTCGTCGATCAGCATACCGTAGTCGTCGCGTCCGGCAGCCACTCGGACTGCTGCCTTTACCGCCAACACCTTGAAGGCATTGATGCGCGAGGGCTGTGCGTCCACCCTCACGGCGACCTCCTCGAGCTGGCTGCGGTGATCGCACGCCAGCGCCATGACCGAGGGGATCTCGCGCCGTCGCGTCGTGGCCCAATGGATGTGGTTGATCGTCTCGTCCTTGCGCAGCGCAGTGAACGGGCTGCCGTGCTCGAGGAAATATCGTAGCTCCTCGAACGTTGGATACTCGGGCGCGCATAGCAGCCGCGACACGGCAAATGCGCCGCAGGCATTCGCCCAGGTCGCTGCCGTGGCGAGGCTTTCACCGCCCAGCCAGCCGCGCAGGAAGCCCGACATGAAGGCGTCGCCGGAGCCGAGCACGCTGAAGACTTCGATAGGGAAGCCCTTGCCGAAAATGCCATCCTCGAGATTGTCGCTGATGTTGCCATCATAGACGACACAGCCCATGGCGCCCCGCTTCAGCACGATGGTCGCATCGGAAAGCGCCCGTATCGCCTTCAAAGAGCCAACAACGTCATCCTCTCCGGTGGCTATTCGAATTTCCTCCTCGGTCCCAACGATTAGGTCGCAGTCGGCGAGCACGGCACGAAGCTTGTTGGAAACGGCATCTGATTTCACATAGCGTTCGGCCGCATACCCGGCAAGGCCCCACAGGTTCGGCCGGCAATCGATGTCAAACACCACCTTGCCACCCGACGCCTTGATCGCCTTGAGCTGGGCGGCCTCCGGAGCGGAGAAGTGCGTACCGGTCACCACGATTGATCGCGCGGAGGCAATGAAGCTCCGATCGACGTCCTCAGGCGAGAGCGCCATGTCGGCGCGATCCGGGCGGACGAAAATCATCGGCGAAACGCCTTCGTCCTCGACGGCGAGCAGGACCAGCGCACTCAGTCGGTCCGGATCGCTCTTCAGCGCCTCGACATTCACACCCTGACGTATCAGTTGCTCGCGGATGAAGGATCCCATTTGCTCGCCGCCGACGCGGCTCAGCAGCGCCGAAGGCAGGCCGAGCTGCGCCGTGCCGACCGCTATGTTAGCCCGACACCCGCCAACCGATTTGGCAAAGGAGGCGACGTCTTCGAGCCGCGAGCCAATCTGCTGGCCGTAAAGGTCCACAGAAGCCCGACCGATGGTGACAACATCGAGCTGCCTAGCTCTGGCGATCTCAACCAAAGCGACCTCCTAGCTATGAAATGGCCCTTTCGTATTTGAAACACTGGTTTTTTTTGGTCAAGATGAAATGTTTATAGCATAAATGTCGGGCCCTACTTTTGATGACGGATCTCCGCGACGCGAATAGCCAGCGCGGCCACCAGGGACGTGCTGGCAGCCAGGGAGGGCAATCCTCCAAAATCTGACTCCGCCACCTCGAACCGCACATTCGAAAGGTCCGAAAGCGGTGAGAATGCACTGTCGCTGATCCCGACTGTGGGGACTCCCCGAACTGCAAGAGTGCCGGCGTAGGATGGTCTCCTGGGGGTGAAAAACTTATGGCTATGGCGGCGGCGTGCGGCGTTGCGAAAGAAATGGTCTCGGGATCAAGTCCCGACGATGAATCGATCAGAACATTCCTGGCCAGCTTCCCCAATATGTAGGCAAGATAGCTTGCGACGGGGAACGATCATCGTTTGGCAAGTACATATATTACATTAGCACCAGATAGAATTTTTGTTGCCTGGTCAAAGCGGTCTCTCTCAATCGAATCGGCAAGCGTATCTATCGATTGTATCGATGCATGCATCAGGCCTTTCAGGACGTGGACGCCTTCACCTTCTGCTCCAATCATTTTCAGCGAGGTAAGGCGCTAATCACAGGAGATGTTACGGTCGCGAAGCCGTTCGCGGTATACCGATTGAAGCTTGGTGACTCCCTCAAATCCAAAGTGTTTCGCGAAACGAACCAAGGTCGATGCCTGAACGCCGGCTGAAGCGGCAATGCTGGCGGCGGTACCGAGGGCGACTTCGTATGGATTGTCCAACGAATATGCGGCGACCTGCCTGATCCATTTGGCATTCTTGTGCGTTGGTCGAGGATACGCTGCCGCAGCTCTTCAAAACCCGCTGGCGGCCCACGGCGGGTTTCGTCTGTCAAATTCACGTTCACCTACACACCAGATATTCCATTTCGACTGTAACACGGCACCAGTGCCATGGGCATGTGGTCAACGCGTCAGCGTTGTCCACCATGTTAGCGTCGATTGGTCGTCCGGCTCGGTCGTCGGCTTCTCGGCGATGGTGGCCGCGAGCTTAGCTCAGCCTCGACGTGGGGCAAAGTCGTTTATCCCGACCTCACGCACCTGCCGGCGGTCGTCCCGGTCCTGATCGGTATGGCTGTTTGCCGGTGCCATCAACGGCGCGCTCATTGTCTACACCAAGATCCCGCCGTTCATTGCCACGCTTGGTATTATGGTGTCTGCCCGCGGATTGGCGAAGTGGTATACTAAGGGGCAGCCGATTTCGGGTCTGATGGCTTCACCTTCTTTGGTAGTGGCATAGCACCAGTTATCATCTTCCTGGTGATCGCGGTGATCTTCCAGGTTGCCCTTCGCTATTGGGCTGGCAAGTTCACCTACGCCATAGACGCGAATGCGCAGGCGGCCCGTGTGTCCGGCATCAACATCGAGCGTCATTTGATCAAGGTGTACGCCATCGCCGGCACGTTGGCCGGTCTGGCGGGTATCGTGACCGCAGCCCGCGCCCAGACGGCACAGGCAGGCATGGGCACGATGAACGAACTGGACGCGATCCCGGCAGCAGTTATCGGCGGCACCCTAGCTCACAGGCGGCTCCGGAAGGATCGCCGGAACGGTCATCGGGACGATCATCCTCGGCACGATGATGTCTGGCTCCACGTTCCTGTATGTCAACATATTGCCAGGCGATCATCAAAGGCGTTATTATCGTCGCCGCATGTCGTGACCGACACGTACCATCAGCGCAACAGGAAGCCCATCAGCGCAACAGGAAGCGCCGACAATTTAGCGACCATTTCCGGCACACGAAGGGTGGACGTGTCGGGGACGCGTCCACCCTTCAGCTTGAAAGAGGAAGGAATGACAGTTCGCTTCGGGTTGCTTGGTGCAGGGCGCATTGGGAGAGTTCATGCCCAAGGGGTCGCTGCAACCCGCAAAGCTAAACTAGAGCGTTTTCCGATCACGTTGCGTCGTAACCAGCCGCGACGAGATAATTTTGACATTCCTCGGGTGAGAAGCGTTTGAGAGCGTTGGCGATTGCTTGCCAGAGATCGGGCATGGTGCGGGCTGCGGCGGTCCGCAACAGCGCTTTCAGTTTGGAGAAGGCCATTTCAATCGGGTTGAAGTCTGGACTGTAGGGCGGAAGATAGAGCAGGCTAGCTCCGACCGCCTGGATGGCCTCTCGAACGCCATGGACCTTGTGAGCGGGCAAGTTGTCCATGATAACGGTATCGCCCGGCCGCAGCGATGGGGCGAGCAATTGCTCGACGTAGGCCAGGAAAGCGTCGCCATCCATTGGACCGTCCAGAACAAGCGGCGCGATCAGACCGTCGGAGCGCAATCCAGCGGTGAACGTCGTCGTCTTCCAATGTCCGTGTGGGATAGCTGCACGACATCGCTCGCCGCGTGGCGAGCGCCCGTAACGCCGCGCCATTTTGGTGTTGGCGCTGGTTTCGTCGATGAAGACGAGACGCTCAGGGTCAAGGTCGATTTGCCCTTCGAACCACTCCTCACGTGCGGCATTTATATCGCCGCGCCGTTGCTCGGCGGCGTGCGCTGTCTTTTTTTAAGTGTGATCTTTCTGCGCTGGAAAAAACGCCAGAGCGACGCGATGCCAGTCGATATTCCATGACGTTTCAACAGTTCTCGCAACTCGGCAAGCGTGATATCCGGCCTCGCTGTCACCGCCTCCAGAATCAATTGCGAATGCGCTTCGATGCGCTGCGATTTGCGGTCACCGCCCTGGCGTTTAGGAACGATGTCGCCAACTTTCTTGAGGCGAGCGCGCCAGCGGATCGCACTGGCCGCGCTGACACCAAAGCGCTCAGCAGCCTGTCGACAGGACATGCCACCGTCAATCGCGGCTACCACCCTTTGGCGAAGATCAACCGAAAGCGCCCTGGCCATACATGCTGGCCTCCCTCGCCAGCATGCAGCTTGAATCTGACTCGCGCCGTTTTGGGAATCTGGAGGGTTCTGTGAGGTCGCGCTCACGCGAGGGCGCGGCAGGCGCTTATGACGCGACCTCATTGAAGCCGGATTGAACGAAGGCGCGGGAGGCTATTCGCGGTTTTGCAGCTATGGGGATTGTTCGAGATCGCCATGCCCGATCTGCTGGCTCGGCGCGTGAGGCAGAGACACAGGAGTGCGCATCCTGGAAGAGTTGAGATCAGACGCGCTTCGCCTGAGATCGCGATAGGCCTTTTGCTGCATCGGACGGTTGTTGTCGCGCAGTGTGACAGCACGGATTCGACATCGTCCGCGATGATCGAGACGCTGGGAGCGAAATGACGAATGATGATCGTCGTGCACGACATGACTTGGCTCACGATGTGTCGCATCGGAACGGTGATGTTCGAGGGCTGGGGCGTCTGAAGCTATGTCGAAAGCGCTCAATGATGCGCATGACGCCACCACAATCGGGACAGGCAGGAACCTCGACCCAGGTTTGAGCCTCCGAATCCACAGGCGACGGCTGGCCATCGTTTGGGGCTGTTCGCTCATGATCGAGAAGTTCGCGGCAAAGGGCGAGCTTGGCAGCGCGATGGCGGTTGGCCATGAAGCCGAAGTGGCGGATGCGGTGGAAGCCGTCAGGCGGCGTATGAAGCAGGAAACGGCGAATGAACTCATCGGGCTTGAGATTCATGATCTTTGTCGCGCTGTTTTGGCGATAGTCCTTCCATGAGAAGGCGACATGATCGTCGTCGAGTGCGACGAGCCGGCTGTTGGCGATCGCGACGCGATGGGTGTAGCGGCCGAGATAGGCCAGGACCTGTGCGGGTCCGCCGAAGGGCCGCTTGGCGTAAGCAACCCAGTTGATGCGTCGCATGGCGTCGAGGTGGGCCGCAAAGGCAGCCGGCTCGGCCAGAGCTCCGAGATCGCCGAAGAAACGCAAGGCACCGGAGTTGAAGGCTGCCGACAGACGTTTGAGAAAAAGTGTGCGAAATAGTCTGGACAACGGTTTGACGGCCAGGAAGAAGTTCGGTCGGCAAGCGGTCCAGCGCGCGCCATCGGGCGAGAGGCCGCCACCCGGAACGACGCAATGGACGTGGGGATGATGCATCAGCGTCTGTCCCCAGGTGTGGAGGACGGCGACGCCGCCGATCGCACCGCCGAGCCGGCGTGGATTGGCGGCGAGCGTCGTCATCGCCTCGGCGGCAGCCTTGAACAGGATGGCATAGACGACGGCCTTGTTCTGGAAAGCGATCGCGGCGATCGGTGCGGGAAGTGTAAAGACGACGTGGAAATAGGGAACCGGAAGCAGGTCGGCTTGACGCGCGGCGAGCCACGCGGCTCGGGCTCTCCCCTGACACTTCGGACAGTGCCGATTGCGGCAGGAATTATAGGCAACGCGTGTCGTGCCGCAGTCGTCGCAAGCCTGCATGTGGCCGCCGAGCGCCTCGGTCCGGCACGCAACGATCGCGCTCATCACGCGCCGCTCGACCCGCCCCAGATGACCGGCATGTACACGGCGATAGGCGTCGCCATGCCGGCGCAGAATATCGGCAATCTCGATGGCGGGCCTGTTGGAGCGGATGTCGGAGCGGGTCATGACCCGCATCCCGCTGCGGGTCATCCAGGTGGCGTCACCTCCAGCGACAGGCGATCGAGCGGGCTCTGCGTCGCTCGGATCGTATCGGTGGCGACCTGCGTGTAGCGCGCTGTCGACGACAAATTATTGTGCCCGAGCAAGACCTGGATGATCCGGATATCGGTTCCGTTCTCGAGAAGATGTGTCGCGAAGCTGTGGCGCAGCGTGTGCAGCGTGACGCGCTTGGTCAGGCCCGCAGCCTTCACCGCCGACCGGCAGGCGGCATGCAGCACGGTCTGATCGATCGGATGATCTTCGTCACGACCAGGGAACAGATAAAGCCGCGGCCGGGCGAGCCGCCAGTAGGTGCGCAGGATGCCCAGCAGCTGGGGCGACAGCATCACGTTGCGATCCTTCGCGCCCTTGCCGTGGCGCACCTGGATGACGCCGCGGGCGCTGTCGATGTCTTCGATCCGCAGTCCCGCAACCTCCGAGGCCCTGAGCCCGGCCGCATAGGCGGTGGTGAGCGCGGCGCGGCTCTTCAGGCTCGATACCGCTTCAAGAAACTGAACCACTTCGTCGGCGCTGAGAACGACCGGCAGCTTGCGCGGTTCTCGCGCATAGGGAATGCGCTCTGGGATGAGCGCCTCGCCGAGCGTGACGCCGTAGAAAAACCGTAGCGCACAGACGATCTGGTTCAGCGCCGGCCATGAGATGCCGGTCGAGACCAAATGCACCTGGAAGGCGCGGACGTCTTCCAGCTCTAACCGGTCAGGCGATCGGCCAAAATAGCGGCTGAACTTCGAAACCGCGCTGATGTAGGATCTTTGCGTCGCCGGCGACAGATTGCGGACGGTCATGTCTTCGATCATGCGGCGGCGAAGAGGGCTCAAATCGGCCATCTCGATACTCCTGTCTGAGGGGGTGGGCTCCAACACCCACATCCTCTCAGCCAGGAGGCGATCTATGCCACCTTGCCCCCTACGCCGCGGCAGCGGCTTCGTTCAATCCCCACCCGATTCTTTCCGGTCGGAAAATGCTCTAGTGGCTGTGGCTGACTCGTACCAAAATGCCGCGCAAGATATTTCGTCTGCCTATGGCGCCGAGGTCCGGAGCGTTGAGGAGATCGAAATCTCGCACGACATCGACGCTGTCATCATCTGTACACCGACCGACACGCATGCCGTTTTGATCGAACGGTTCGCGATGGCCGGTAAGGCGATCTTCTGCGAGAAGCCGATTGATCTCAGTATCGAGCGCGTCGAACGATGTCTCGCCTTAGTCGAGAAAACCGGCCGGGCACTGATGCTGGGTTTCAATCGCCGCTTCGACCCACACTTCGTTGCGGTACGGAAGGCGATCGACGAAGGGGCCATTGGTGATGTCGAGATGGTCACAATCGTGTCGCGCGATCCCGGCCCGCCGCCGCTTAGCTATATCAAGCGTTCGGGCGGAATCTTCCGCGATATGACTATCCATGATTTCGACATGGCGCGCTTCCTGCTCGGCGAAGAGCCGGTCAGCGTTAGCGCCGAAGCGTCCGTGCTCGTCGACAAAATGATCGGAGAAGCCGGTGATTACGATTCAGTGAGCGTTATCCTGAAAACCGCCTCCGGCAAGCACTGTACTATCTCAAATTCGCGTCGTGCCACCTATGGCTACGACCAGCGTATCGAGGTGTTGGGATCAAGAGGGATGGTGGCGGCCGAAAACCAGAGGCCGGTAT
This sequence comes from Bradyrhizobium barranii subsp. apii, assembly GCF_011516635.5. GTDB lineage: Bacteria > Pseudomonadota > Alphaproteobacteria > Rhizobiales > Xanthobacteraceae > Bradyrhizobium > Bradyrhizobium barranii. The sequence goes on from NZ_CP096255.1 coordinate 301,297, forward strand.
CGATCGAACTTGCGAGCGGCTCCGGCTACACCCGCCCGCCGCTGCACGACTTCTTCATGAATCGCTATGTCGACGCCTATGCCAACGAGATCTCCGCCTTCATCGCCGCCATAGTCGAAAATCGCGCTATGTCGCCGAGTGGCGCCGATGGTCTCGCGGCGCTTCGGCTGGCCGGCGCTGCGCTCAAATCGGCAGAGACCGGCCGGGTCGTACGGCTCGAGACGTAATTGTTTGGCGCATGAACAACAGCATGGCTGCGGATTCCGATTTATTCCGGCCGGGTATTCCGACTTGAAGCCGGCCGGGTTTTGGAAGTCGGCGTTTTCGTTTGGGTCAGTCCTTCAGGCATCAAGTCCCTCGTTGATCCACGAGGGGAAGCGGATGCCGGCCAAGAGAGAACTGACCATGCGACAGATACGACAGATGCTGCGGCTTGCCCGTGATGGGGTGAGCGCCCGGGAGATCGGGCGCACGCTCGGGGTGGCGCGCAGCACGATCCAGGACAATCTCAAGCGTGCCTCGACTGCCGGGCTGGCGTGGCCTTTGGCGGGCGATCTGACCGACGCCGTTCTTGAACAACGTCTGTTTGCCCATGCCGGCGTCAGGCGCGGCTTCCGCCGGCGCCGGGAGCCGGATTGGGCCTCGCTGGCCTGTGAGCTGAAGCGGCCTGGCGTCAATCTGATGGTGCTGTGGGAGGAGTACCGGGCGGTCCATCCGGAAGGTTATGGCTACAGCCGGTTCTGCGATTTATTCCGGGAATTCGAGCGGCGGCTGTCTCCGACGATGCGGCAGGACCATCCGGCCGGCGACAAGGTCTTTGTCGATTACTCCGGCAAGAAGATCATGATCGTTGATCGCGCAACCGGGGTTGTGCGCGACGCGGAGATCTTCGTCGCCGTGCTTGGCGCCTCGAATTACACCTACGCCGAGGCGACCTGGACGCAGACACTTCCGGACTGGATCGAGGCTCATGTCCGAATGTTCCGGTTCTTTGGCGGGGTGCCACGCCTCGTCGTCCCTGACAATCTGAAGTCCGGCGTGCACCGGGCGTCGTTCTACGACCCCGAAATCAATCGCAGCTACGGGATGATGGCGTCCCATTACGGCGTTGGCATCCTTCCGGCACGGCCAAGAAAGCCCCGGGATAAGGCAAAAGTGGAAGCCGGAGTGCGTTTTGCCCAGACCTATATCCTCGGGCGGCTTCGCCGGCAGACCTTCTTCTCGCTGGCTGAGGCGAATGCGGCAATCGCCGCCGCGCTGGAGCGCATCAACGCCCACGTCATGCGCCGGATCGGCGTCAGCCGCCGACAATTGTTCGAGACCGTCGAGATGCCTGTCCTGGCGCCGTTGCCGGATGCCGACTATCAGTTCGCGGAATGGCTCCTGGCCCGCGTCTCGCTCGATTATCACGTCGAGGTCGACGGCTTCTTCTACTCAGTTCCACACGGCCTGATCCGGGAGCAGGTCGACGTTCGCGCCACCACCCGGACCATCGAGTTGTTCCATCGGGGTTTGCGTGTTGCTGCTCACCAGCGCCGTTATGGCGGCCGCCGGCACGGCACTGATCCCGATCACATGCCCAGTGCGCATCGGCGTTACGCCGAGTGGACTCCCGATCGATTCCGGCGCTGGGGGCGGTCGATCGGGCCCAACACCGAGGGGCTCGTTCTCGCCATCCTGGCCAATCGGCCTCATCCCGAACAGGGATTCCGGACCTGTCTCGGCGTGCTTCGGCTGTTCAAGGATATTGATCCCGAACGCGCCGAGCTGATCGCGGCCCGCGCGGTCGCGGTCAGCGCACTGACCTACAAGAGCATCGCCTCCATCATCGCCAACAAGCTCGAACGCAGTTCTCGCGATACCGAGGACGCGATCATCGAACATCCCAATCTGCGCGGCCCCGGTTACTTCCATTGAAAGGATTATCCAGCATGCTCACCCATCCCACCCTCGACCTGCTGCATAGCCTTGGTCTCCACGGTATGGCCAAAGGCTTCAAGGACCTCGATGCCCAGTCCGAAGCGCGCAGCCTCGAACACGCCGAATGGCTGGCGTTGCTCCTGGAACACGAGAAAACGCTGCGCCAGCAAAAGCGGTTCGAAAGCAGAGCTCGAGCCGCCAAGCTGCGTCATGCCGCCTGCGTCGAGGATGTCGATTACCGCGCTATCCGCGGCCTCGACCGCACGCTCTTTCTAAAACTCGCCGCTGGCGACTGGATCCGGGCACGACATAATCTCCTTGTTACCGGGCCGTGCGGCGTCGGCAAGAGCTGGCTCGCTTGTGCCCTCGGCAACAAGGCTTGCCGAGACGACTTCTCAGTTGCCTACCATCGTGTGCCGCGTCTCTTCGCCGCTCTCGCACTCGGCCGCGCCGATGGCCGCTATACCAAGATGCTGCGGGCGATCGCACGACTTGATCTGCTGATCCTGGACGACTGGGGACCAGAACCTCTCGACGCCGACCAGCGCCGTGATTTGCTCGAAATCGTCGAGGATCGATACGAAGCCCGCTCGATTATCGTCACCAGCCAGCTGCCCGTCGATCGCTGGTACGAAATCATCGGCAACCCCACCATCGCCGACGCGATTCTCGATCGCCTCGTCCACAATGCCTACCGCATCGAACTCAAAGGAGAGAGCCTCAGGAAGCAGAAGCAACCCGCTCAAGATCAACCGGTCTCTTGACCTTCCCAGCCCTCGACGACATCATGAAATTGACCCATGCGAACGACGCCACGGGTGGCCGGCTTCAGATCGGAATACCCGGCCGGCTTCGAATTGGAATGCATGGCCGGCTTCGTCGGAATCCGCAGCCCGAGCAAGCGCTGCGGTTCTTTGAACAGCTCTACCGGGTTGAAAGGCGGGCGTGGGACGGAATACCGAAGAAGGGTGAAACACAGGCCTACTGCATTCGCCGCTTCCGCCAGCAACATAGTGTCCCCATCCTCAATGCTCTCAAAGTATGGCTCGATGACATGGCCCCGAAGGTCTTGCCTGACAGCAAGCTCGGCGACGCCGTATCCTACACCCGAAACCAATGGGAATATCTGACGCGCTACACCGGGGACGGCAGCATGCCGATTGACAACAATCTTCTGGAGCGCGACATCAGGGTTTTTGCAACTGGCAGGAAGAGTTGGTTGTTCAGCGATACCGTGGACGGAGCCAAGGCCAGTGCCGTCGTCTATAGCCTGATGCTGACCTGCCGCGCCTCACGTGTCGAGCCGTTAGCGTGGTTGCGCCACGTCCTCACCGAATTGCCTCAGCGCGCCGGCGACGCCGATATTACAGACCTGCTGCCCTTCAACTTCCACAAAGCCGCCACTGCCTGAACGGCTCGGTATCGCCCGATACCAGGGCAATCCATCAAAACCGCCGGCGTGCGAAGAAAATCGCGCTTACAATCAAGCAGCAGCGAAATCGACGCTGTGCTGCGTTTCATCAGAATGACGGCGTGTAGTTCTCCGGGACGGTGAAAGCGGAGAATGAGAGGAAGGCAGAAACCTAACGACACAAGGGACCATCTCAACAGATGGTCCCTTGTTCATCAATCGCGGCTTTCGGTTACCTTCGCGGCTTTGCGATTAACCGAAGCCTCCGAGCTGCGCGAAGATTAACGTGCCAGCCAGGCTCAATCTGAACCATGAAACGCCGATCGAATGACCGAATGTAAGAAGTGCGTTGCTGTCTATTGTTTTCCATGAGATTCAATCCTTAGTGTCTGTTCCAAAACATGTTGAGTCGAATGAATCGGTTGTGATTCAAGGTGAGCGGCCTGATTCGATGGGGACGCGCCGCCAATGTGGACTACCGAGAACCGTGCACGCTACGACCGCAGCCGCCTGCGCTATCCGAGCGACTTGACCGACGAGGAGTGGGCGCTGATCGCGCCTCGCATCCCGCCGGCCAAGCGCGGCGGCAACAAGCGTACGGTGGACCTGCGCGAGATTGCCAACGGGCTGATGTACATCCTGAGCACAGGTTGCCAGTGGCGCGCGATCCCCAAGGACCTGCCGCCGCGCTCGACGCTGTATGGCTACTTCGATCTGTGGAGCTGGAACGGCACGCTCGATAAAATTCATCACGCCCTCTATGTCGAATGTCGCGAAAGGGCCGAGCGCGAGGCTTCTCCCACCGCCGCCATCATCGATAGCCAGAGCGTGAAAAGCGCTGAAAAAGGGGGCCTCATGATCTCCATGGCTACGACGCGGGCAAGAAGATCAAGGGCAAGAAGCGGCACATTCTCGTCGACACGCAAGGCCTCTTGATGCACGCCATCGTGCATGCGGCGGACATCCAGGATCGCGACGGCGGCGTGCTCCTGATGGCAACGTTGTTCGGCCTCTATCCCTTTCTTCTGAAGCTCTACGCCGACGGCGGATATCAAGGGCCACATTTCCAGAAGGGGCTGCGTAGCGCTCTGAAGCGCGTGAACCTCGAAATCGTCAAACGCTCCGATCAGGCTCACCGTTTCGTCGTCTTGCCCAAACGCTGGATCGTCGAGCGTACCTTTGCCTGGCTCGGGCGATGCCGAAGACTGTCCAAAGATTGGGAATGCTTCAATCACAGGGCGCTCGCCTTTCTCAAGCTGGCCTCCATCCGACTCATGCTGCGAAAGCTATGCAATCCAAGGTAATCGTTCCGGACAGACTCTTAGATGCGAAGCTGGCTTTGGCGCGGGAAACTGATTCCACGCTTTATCAGGTCGAAATGTCGATTGGGTTCGATCCGGGAGTGCACCGGCCGATCAGGCTCGACCGTATCGCGCCTTCCTACCGATACAATCGCTATCTTGCCCATGATGCGCTCGGGATCAATTGCGGTGTTAGACGCCGCGGTCTGACAGATGCAGCGGTTCTGGAGACGACGTCGCTGCCCGTTTATTACCAGCCTCTTATCAGGCAGTTCGACCTGCCAACGCCGCCGAATTTTGACGCGCTTGGGTCGAATGACGGCGGGCTTGGTATCGTAAGGGGACTCCTTGGTGCCTTCGACGATTGGTTGAGGGATGTTGAAGCCTCCCAACCTTATGCCCGTTCGCTCGATCCGGTTGCCGATGCGAGTGACTACGCACGTGAAAAAGCGCAATTTGAATCGATCGATCTTCGCGGTTGGGCTGGGGAGCGGGACGCAATCGCACGTGGAGTGGGCATTCTTGAAAAAGCGGTGGCGGCGCAAGCCGCCGGAAAAACCGCGACCGATCCCGAGGTAATTCCATTGACCGCCTGGCGGTTCATGAATCAAGCGTTTGGTGAGTTCTGGAGGGATAAAAACGCAAACGTCAAAGGGTGGCGGCTGTTTCAGATCGCATTCATCTTGTCGCAAATTCCGGCGATTGTCTCGCGGATCGAGTGTTGGAAAAGCAGCCCTGCCGTAACAGCGAAGGACGACCGTGAGGCCTCTCTGCTTTACTTTTCAACGGGCGGTGGAAAGTCCGAGAGCTTTTTTGGTTTGCTCGTGTTCTGTCTGGCTTTCGACAGGCTGTGCGGCAAGCAACACGGCGTCACCGCGCTCGTGCGATATCCATTGCGCCTGCTAACCAGCCAGCAGGCCCAACGCCTCTCTCAAGTCTTGGCGGCAGCTTATAAAGTGCGGTGGTCTTGGCAGCGTCAAGGCCTGGACCTTAAAGGCGCAGGGTTCGACATTGGCTTTTGGGTTGGTGGCGGAAACACGCCGAATAACCGGAATGTCCGGGGCTTCTCGGAGATTCCGACCCTCACCAACGACTGGGACGAAGTATCTCTGCGGCGCGGCGACTATAGCATCTACTGGAAGAAGTGGGTGCGGCTAGCGAGCTGCCCGTTCTGCTCCGGCACACTTACGGGTGCGGATGGAAAGAAGACATCGACCATTGGGCTGCGACGTTTCCGTGAGGGGCCGCCTCCAGAGGAGCGCCTTGCACATTGCTGCTTCAATCGGGAATGCGCATGGAACGGGCGCCACGGCGCGACGGTTCAGCCGCATCCGCTTCCCATTCACATCATGGACTCCGACATCTATGCATATGCGCCGGCGGTCCTGCTAGGCACTGTGGATAAACTCGCGCTGATTGGGCAGAGCGCCAGGACGCTTATCCGTGTTCTTGGCATGTTCGGATTTGCCGCTTGGCAACACCGGGACTCCGGAAGGCTTGTCTCGCCGTGGCTCCGTGATCAGTTTCAGCGGGGACCCGATGCGTCTGGCTGTGAGGGGGTGTTTCCCTTCTATGGGGACGGAAGAAAGCTCTTTTTCGATCCATATCCTGTTCTTGAAATCCAAGACGAAGCCCATCTGTTGGACGAATCGCTTGGCACGTTTTCGGGGTTGTTTGAAACAACGTTTCTCCATGCCCTTCGTACCCTCTCACCGCTTCTGGGTGACCAGGTCATCAAGGAAGACGGTGTAGCGCGCCCGCCAAGGATCGTCGCGGCTTCGGCAACGGTTTCGGACCCCGCACGTCAGATTGATCAAATCTATCAGCGTCAGGTCGTTCTTTTCCCCCAACCGGGTCCGGATCTTTACGAAAGTTTTTACGCGAGGCTCCGCGAGCCGGATAGCGGCGATCCGGTGCGGGATGCCAGTGATAACTCCGAGCATCGAACGCCGACGCGTCGCCGCTATGTTTCGCTTATGACCAATGGCCGCACGCACACGGCTGCAACGGTAGCGATCCTGTCGGCATTTCATCTCACGATCACGCAAGTAATGAAGGGGTTGATCGAGGGCGATGATGCCGGGCGCTGGGCAATCCGAGAAGCGTTGGCTGATGCGCTCCCACCGGACATCTTCCGGGATGGCCACCGCGCCATTCTGCTCGACCGAAATATTGGCCATTCCGATATCGCTTACGCAGTCGATCTTGATCGCATTGCCCTTCTCTACGTGACGAATAAAAAGGGAGGCGACAATGTGAAAGCCGCCCTGCAAGACGTCATTCGCCGTGATCACAAGCTGGCCGGAATTGAAGACATCCCGGGCGTCCGCACGGCCCTTATCACGGGAGCAATCGATGCCGGGTTGATCAACGCGATCGTCACGGAAGCAGGTCAAAAGCCAGCGGTCGGGTCGCCATTCCGAGCGGAGGCGCTGCGGGACTCGCTTCGAGGCGTGATTGCGACCTCCGCCATTTCCCACGGCGTGGACGTGGACGAATTCAACATGATGTTCTTTGCGGGACAGCCTGCGGACATTGCCGAATATATCCAAGCATCATCGCGCGTGGGTCGAACGCACGTGGGTACGAGTATTCTTATTCCGACGCCACAGCAGCGCCGCGACCGCTACATCGTTGAAATCCACGATATCTTCCATCGTTTCTTGGAACGCATGATCGATGCGGCCCCGGTGGAGCGTTGGGCAGAGAACGCGATCACGCGCACCCTTGCGTCATTCTTGCAGCTCAAACTTTGCGGGGTTGACTACATTACGGAGATGAGCCGCGCGCGCACAAACCTAGAAAAGGCGTCGCTGGCCGAGCCGGATAACGTCGGTGAGATTGGTGAGAGATCGCGGACGGATCACATCAATCTCCTTGATGAGCTGTGTCAGTTTGTCGTGGATGGCATTGGGCTTGAACACGGCACCTCGCCACTCAACAAGGATTTCTACAGGCAGCGGATCAATCAACTCTTCCACGATGCAACGACCGCGATGGAGCAGTCCAATTGGAAAACGGAAAATCTAGATAGTTTTTTCAGGCAACCGGGCGCCCCTTTAACCCGCCCGATGACAAGCCTGCGCGACGTCAACGAAGCTGGTTCGATTGAAGGCGGCGTTGGAAGTGGATCCGACCGCATTCGAATGAGCGATCTGGGTCGTGTGATGTCGGCACTTATGCGGGGTAATAACAGCTGGACCGCCGGGGAAACCGGGGAATGAGGAAGAATGGCTAGACAACCCGCCGACACTGCCCGCGAAGCGGATGCCAAGGGGCCTTCAATGAGCCGTTCCCAAGCGCAAATAGCGATGAGCTATGCGCCGGGGCAACATTTCACGTTTGAAGGCGCTGCGGGCGCGTGTCAGGCCATGCCGTCACCTAGCGCGACGACGGCACGGCCGGAACAAACGACCAAGGTTCAAATCGAAATGCGAATCGACGAAGCAGCGCGCGCTTGGTTCGACAAAGCGATCACCTGCCGGCAAAACGAGGTCAATGTTCCGGCGCCTTTGCCCGAATTTTGCGTAGACGTGTCGCTCCTGGATACCTCACGGACACAATACAGCTTTAGACCCACAGCTTTTGTTTATTTGAAGCCCGACCGGATGGGGTACCTCCCACGGCCCACAACGCTGATTTGCAGCGAGTGCGGCCTGATCGAAGCGACTGCAAACCCCAAGCAGATGGGACAACGGCTGTCTGAGCTTAGCGAAGCCTGTCCACACCCCAAACGCCCCAATGATCCGTCGAATTGTTCGTGGGGCCAACTTGACGTGATCTTCGCCCACTGGTCGGGGTCTTGGAAAGCAGCCAGTCCCAATATGACGGTCTATGACCAGGCGACCCGGCGCCCGATAAAGCGCTATGCCATCTGCGGCAAGTGTGGCAGTCGCCAATTCGTCCTCAACAAAGATCAAGTGGCGCTTTCGAATTGGTCATTCTCCTGCGCCAATTGTGGGACGAAGAACCCGGACCCTTGGGTTGAGAAGTGTGATGAGACGCTGGGGCGCATTGCGTCATCCATCGGGCCGGGCGGAAACATCGTCGGCGAAGCGTCTATGGAGAAGATCAACTACGCCGCATCATCAGCTTATTTCGTGAAGTCGGACACATTTATCACCTTTCCGGAAGGCTCTGGGATCGAGGGCGTTGGAGCCCGGACAGACCCACCTTCTTCCCGGTGTGATCGAGCGGCTTGTCGGGTTGGAGGGGCCACCGCTGAGCGATGCCGAGGTAACCGCTCAGCTCTTGTCAAAGGAGCGGGGAGCCGAAGCGAAGGAGTTCGATGAGATATTGCAAGGACTGAAGCTGGCGACCGATAGCAAGAACCAAGTGGTGGCCGATCTGATGGTCAAGATGAGGGCCGAGCGGCTCGCCAATTGGCAGAAAGCTGGGTGGCTGCAACGCAACGCCGCGCTACCGCTTGACATCCTCTTGAAGCTTCAACAGCGGCACGAGTGGACTGGAAAGTACGATCCTTTCAGGCTTCTCGTTGAACATTCCGCGCTCACCAGAACCAAACTTCGCGGCGAGATTGTTGGGGGCCGGGCCAGTTACGTCGATTTCACAAACCCCGACGAATGGCTCGTGCCGCCAAGTTCGCCGCAACGGGCAACAATGGTCCAGAACGCGGAGGAGGCCATGCGCTTCTTGGGCGTGCGGCGTGCCGGCCTGATCAGCAAGTTTGACTTGTGTAAGTTCAGTTACGGATACTCTCGGGTTGGTAACACCCCCAAGATCCTAAAGCACGGCCGCATGATGCCGGTTCGCTTGAACCTTTTCCCCAAGGTGCAGACAGCTCAGGAGTCGCGCCACCCAGTTTATGTTCTCGAACAGTCGAACGAGGCCTTTTATTTCCAGCTTGATGAAGCGCTTGTCCGGTCGTGGCTTCTGCAGCCCGATTTAGGATGCGCCGACGCGGGCCTTCTCGCGGAATATCCCGACAATTTTGCGGCTGCGATGTTGAGTTCGGCAAAGATCATGTCCGGTTATCTTGAGGAACATGACCGCAAGTCGGACCCGACAATTTTCAAAATGACCTATGCGCTGCTCCATTCCTACGCGCACTACATCATGCAAGGAATTCAGCAGTTTTCCGGTCTGGATCTGGGTTCGATCGGTGAATACCTGTTTCCGAGCGATCTCGGATTCGTCGTCTACCGGAATGGAATGACCCTTGATCTGGGTGATTTGTCTGCGTTGTGGCGCGATCATCACGAGGCATTCCTCTCGTATCTGCGAAACTTTCCGACCTCGCTAGGCTGCAATCTCGGAAATCTGTGCATGACGAAGGGCGGGGTGTGCCCTGACTGCATCATGATTCCGGAGGTCATTTGCTTGACAGCGAATAAATATCTCAGCCGCTCCACCCTCATTGGTCGCGGCCGACCCGACTTCATCGTCGGGGAAGAACGCATAAAAGGCTACCTCCAATACGCGCTTGAAAATGCCAGAGCCGGTCAATGATCGCCGTTTTGATGCGCTTGTGAGCGAGCTTTATCCGCTTGCCACGCAGGCTGCGCGGATCGTCGCCCATCTGGCTGACACCCCAGTGGGGATGGACAGCTCGGATCGTGAACTTTCGTCCCGTTTGGGAGACGTCTCGGCGGAGCATGTTGCGATCGTTCGTCGGTCGCTTATAGAAAATGGCCTTGCCGTCCGGTCGAGTTTTGCGACCCGGCCGGTCGCGTCGGCTTCGGTGCTCACGGCTTTGGCCGACAATCTCCGGGGAATTGCCGCTTATCTCCGGGTCCATAAGGATCGTGACGCGGTTCGGCTTGTGCTCACCGAACCCGGGTTAAAAAGTGCCCTTCGTCGAGCCATTGACGACGCGCAGGCGCTGCCGCCGGTTGTGTTTCAAACGAGTGATGCGTTCTTCAATTTGGCGCGTGGCGCCAAGTGCGGATTCCGACGAAGCCGGCCATGCATTCCAATTCGAAGCCGGCCGGGTATTCCGATCTGAAGCCGGCCACCCGTGGCGTCGTTCGCATGGGTCAATTTCATGATGTCGTCGAGGGCTGGGAAGGTCAAGAGACCGGTTGATCTTGAGCGGGTTGCTTCTGCTTCCTGAGGCTCTCTCCTTTGAGTTCGATGCGGTAGGCATTGTGGACGAGGCGATCGAGAATCGCGTCGGCGATGGTGGGGTTGCCGATGATTTCGTACCAGCGATCGACGGGCAGCTGGCTGGTGACGATAATCGAGCGGGCTTCGTATCGATCCTCGACGATTTCGAGCAAATCACGGCGCTGGTCGGCGTCGAGAGGTTCTGGTCCCCAGTCGTCCAGGATCAGCAGATCAAGTCGTGCGATCGCCCGCAGCATCTTGGTATAGCGGCCATCGGCGCGGCCGAGTGCGAGAGCGGCGAAGAGACGCGGCACACGATGGTAGGCAACTGAGAAGTCGTCTCGGCAAGCCTTGTTGCCGAGGGCACAAGCGAGCCAGCTCTTGCCGACGCCGCACGGCCCGGTAACAAGGAGATTATGTCGTGCCCGGATCCAGTCGCCAGCGGCGAGTTTTAGAAAGAGCGTGCGGTCGAGGCCGCGGATAGCGCGGTAATCGACATCCTCGACGCAGGCGGCATGACGCAGCTTGGCGGCTCGAGCTCTGCTTTCGAACCGCTTTTGCTGGCGCAGCGTTTTCTCGTGTTCCAGGAGCAACGCCAGCCATTCGGCGTGTTCGAGGCTGCGCGCTTCGGACTGGGCATCGAGGTCCTTGAAGCCTTTGGCCATACCGTGGAGACCAAGGCTATGCAGCAGGTCGAGGGTGGGATGGGTGAGCATGCTGGATAATCCTTTCAATGGAAGTAACCGGGGCCGCGCAGATTGGGATGTTCGATGATCGCGTCCTCGGTATCGCGAGAACTGCGTTCGAGCTTGTTGGCGATGATGGAGGCGATGCTCTTGTAGGTCAGTGCGCTGACCGCGACCGCGCGGGCCGCGATCAGCTCGGCGCGTTCGGGATCAATATCCTTGAACAGCCGAAGCACGCCGAGACAGGTCCGGAATCCCTGTTCGGGATGAGGCCGATTGGCCAGGATGGCGAGAACGAGCCCCTCGGTGTTGGGCCCGATCGACCGCCCCCAGCGCCGGAATCGATCGGGAGTCCACTCGGCGTAACGCCGATGCGCACTGGGCATGTGATCGGGATCAGTGCCGTGCCGGCGGCCGCCATAACGGCGCTGGTGAGCAGCAACACGCAAACCCCGATGGAACAACTCGATGGTCCGGGTGGTGGCGCGAACGTCGACCTGCTCCCGGATCAGGCCGTGTGGAACTGAGTAGAAGAAGCCGTCGACCTCGACGTGATAATCGAGCGAGACGCGGGCCAGGAGCCATTCCGCGAACTGATAGTCGGCATCCGGCAACGGCGCCAGGACAGGCATCTCGACGGTCTCGAACAATTGTCGGCGGCTGACGCCGATCCGGCGCATGACGTGGGCGTTGATGCGCTCCAGCGCGGCGGCGATTGCCGCATTCGCCTCAGCCAGCGAGAAGAAGGTCTGCCGGCGAAGCCGCCCGAGGATATAGGTCTGGGCAAAACGCACTCCGGCTTCCACTTTTGCCTTATCCCGGGGCTTTCTTGGCCGTGCCGGAAGGATGCCAACGCCGTAATGGGACGCCATCATCCCGTAGCTGCGATTGATTTCGGGGTCGTAGAACGACGCCCGGTGCACGCCGGACTTCAGATTGTCAGGGACGACGAGGCGTGGCACCCCGCCAAAGAACCGGAACATTCGGACATGAGCCTCGATCCAGTCCGGAAGTGTCTGCGTCCAGGTCGCCTCGGCGTAGGTGTAATTCGAGGCGCCAAGCACGGCGACGAAGATCTCCGCGTCGCGCACAACCCCGGTTGCGCGATCAACGATCATGATCTTCTTGCCGGAGTAATCGACAAAGACCTTGTCGCCGGCCGGATGGTCCTGCCGCATCGTCGGAGACAGCCGCCGCTCGAATTCCCGGAATAAATCGCAGAACCGGCTGTAGCCATAACCTTCCGGATGGACCGCCCGGTACTCCTCCCACAGCACCATCAGATTGACGCCAGGCCGCTTCAGCTCACAGGCCAGCGAGGCCCAATCCGGCTCCCGGCGCCGGCGGAAGCCGCGCCTGACGCCGGCATGGGCAAACAGACGTTGTTCAAGAACGGCGTCGGTCAGATCGCCCGCCAAAGGCCACGCCAGCCCGGCAGTCGAGGCACGCTTGAGATTGTCCTGGATCGTGCTGCGCGCCACCCCGAGCGTGCGCCCGATCTCCCGGGCGCTCACCCCATCACGGGCAAGCCGCAGCATCTGTCGTATCTGTCGCATGGTCAGTTCTCTCTTGGCCGGCATCCGCTTCCCCTCGTGGATCAACGAGGGACTTGATGCCTGAAGGACTGACCCAAACGAAAACGCCGACTTCCAAAACCCGGCCGGCTTCAAATCGGAATGCCGGCCGGTTTCATTTCGGAATCGTGGCCGGCTTCAAATCGGAACGATGGCCGGCTTCAAGTCGGAATACCCGGCCGGAATAAATCGGAATCCGCAGCCAAGCAGGAACTGGTCATTCTTTCCCCGTTTATGGACCCTCAAGGGGCCGAACTGATGGTGGAGTTGTTTTCGATTTGCCGTCCGGAGGTACGTCGTGTCCTGATTGCCCGGCCGCTGGCAGAGCCGCAATGCGGGAACGCGTTCAACCCACGCGCAGCGGATTTCAGGCGTCTCAACGTGTCGGTAATTGAATACGCGTTGCCTTCATCGTTGCCGTCCGGCCGCGAGACATTTCACGCCAAAGTCGTTCTCGCCGATGACTCGGAATTTTATGTTGGCTCAAGCAACTTTATGGGGTCGGCGTTGGAGCGGTCGTTTGAGTGTGGCGTGTTCGTGCGTGGTGAGACCGCCAAGCAGATGCGCTCGGTGCTGCTAGCGGTTCAATCGGTCGGAAAGCCAATTCGCAATTATTAAGCTTGGAAACCAGAAGAACTTAGGATTTTTTCAACGGTTTTCGGACAACGCGCCATAATATTCTCTTCGCGCCGCACGTTTCACAAAGCTTATCAGTCGGTCAGATTGTGCCATAACGTTCGATTTGCGAACGGTCCGAAATGCCATCCTGATCGCCGCATCCAGCGTTGCCCACAGGCAAGTCTGTTGAGGGGCGATCCCCTCCTGCTCCCCGCTATTTACCCAACCTGATCAATCCTTCAGGATTTCAAGAGCTTGATAGAGCGGGGCTTCACTCTGCGCAGGTTGAGCTCCGAGTCAGAGTTAGGTACTGTCGCAGACACAGTATGGTGCTTGAATGCAGGATGAGTTTGCTGAAGCCGACTTGCTTTCGTTGCTAAAAAATGGGGTCAAGCGATCCATCGATCTGATTGCTCATATCACCGACTATCATGGAGGTCCGGTCACTACCGAGTACATGCTGACGTCTGATCTCGCGAGAGAGCTTATCGAGCAGAATTATCAGGTCGAGGTTGAATATCTGAACCGCAATTTTGCGAATGGTCTGACCATGCGGAGGTCGGGACGTCCAATCAAGAAGTTCGGCTCTAAGCGCACCGACGTCGCTGTGCTGTTCAACCATTTTGCGCCACTTGCGATGATAGAGATCAAGACCGGCGTAAAGACGGTGCGAGGAATTGCTGCCGACCTTATCAAAATCACGGATACGATTGACGCTCTTAAGCCAGAGTTTGCGAGCCGTGTGTGGGGAGCAGCAGTGTTCCAGGTCCATATCCCAGGCTCGAAGAGCCGTTACGAAGAAGCACACTTTAAAGCGGCAATCGATGAAACGATGAAGCTCATTGGTAAAGGGCTCACAAATCACGCGAAGACCCACCCGAACTACAATTTCCGTCTTCACAGCCTGCAGGCAGCAAACGAAGGTTACACTCCTCGGGAGCTTGAACCGGATGGCAATGGCGGTTTCGTTTGGGGGCAAGATGGCCACGCCACCCGCTACTATGCGGTTCTCATAAAAAGCAAAATCGCCAAGCCGAGGCTGCCGCGAACTATAGAAGAGCTGAAGGCATACTCTCAGACCTGAACAATGTGATGATGAACACCTTGCTGGCACTCTCCGACCATGACTTGGAGGGAGAACTAAACAAGCCAAATGCGCTCCGTCTCTATCCTTCGCTTGGGGGCCCACGATGCTTATGGAATCGAGATTCTTTGGGCTCCGTTTGATTACGTAAACCGAGACGCCCGGATCGTTGTCGTCGGAGTGACGCCAGGGCCGAACCAAGTGCAGCGTAGCTACGAAGCTGTGCGGAGAGCCGTGGCCAAGGGAGAAAATCATCAGGCAGATCTTGAAAGAATAAAGGCCGAGGCATCATTCCGCGGCGACGTAATCGAACCGAATTTAAAGTCCATATTGGAACATAGTGGCTTGGCCGAACGCGCTGGCATCGAGGACATCGACGATCTTTGGACCAAAGAGGCGTCCAAGGTGCACTTCACGTCAACGATCCGATACCCGACGTTCATCAACGGCAAACTATTCAACAATCAAATCGACTCTCTCGCACACCCGGAGCTTAGGAGGTACGTAGAAACCTGTCTCGCGGAGGAGCTTGCCAGCATTTCGGCCGATGCCGACATCGTGGCGCTTGGCCAAAAAGGCCCGAGGATCGTCCGCTACGCGGCTAAGGCTGCGGGGATCGATCCAAGACGCGTTGTGGCACTTCCTCACCCGTCAGGCAGCGCGACTGGCGCAGTACGCGATTTCCTATCAAAAAAGAGGACGAAAAGCTTCCGGCCCTGCCGCTGCATGCTTTGCGACCGCACCCGTATCCCCAAAGGATGGGATTTATCCAAGCGCTTTCAGATCCACGACTTGATTCACGGAAAGGACGACGCAGGAGACGCGAGGTGATGGCTGTTTCGCTGCAGTCATAGCAGTACCCGATTTCGTTTTGCCCTGAGTACCGGCACTTTTTGGTGAAGGCGGTTAAGGCGTTTTCCGGATTCACTCATGTCGATCTGGCCGTACTCGCGACCGGTCAGTTCTACGCTCCGAAGCCGCAGATGGCTGGGACCTGTGATGTACTCGAACTCTTCAGACAAAGCCGACGTGCGCTTTTGGGCCGATCGATGAAACTCAGAAATAATACCCCTCGGCTCCCCTTCCGAATGCCGGACTGGCAAACCCGTTGCTTGATGTGGAGGTTGTCGTACCGGGACCTAACTCTGCGGAGGTTGAGCTCCTGCTCGCCGTTTCAAGAAGAAGCCGCCACTGTCTGAACGAAAGTTCGCGGGACATCCACCAATCGTTTGTAAGGCAGGCCAATGGCCGAAATTCTGGTTAGAATCTGCCGACGCGGCCATAAGTCGGTGGCGACGGTCGTGCATTTTCTGTTTCGAGCGTCAGCTGTGGCAAAGCCCCCGACGTCTGACAGCTTGGTGTGTTAGGAGTTTGAATAAGCCCCCGAGCAATCGATGCTCGTTCCATGGGAGTGCTTTGGTCGACGACAACCATGTCGTGGACCTAAGAGTCTGTCCGGAAAGATTACCTTGGATTGCATAGCTTTCGCAGCATGAGTCGGATGGAGGCCAGCTTGAGAAAGGCGAGCGCCCTGTGATTGAAGCATTCCCAATCTTTGGACAGTCTTCGGCATCGCCCGAGCCAGGCAAAGGTACGCTCGACGATCCAGCGTTTGGGCAAGACGACGAAACGGTGAGCCTGATCGGAGCGTTTGACGATTTCGAGGTTCACGCGCTTCAGAGCGCTACGCAGCCCCTTCTGGAAATGTGGCCCTTGATATCCGCCGTCGGCGTAGAGCTTCAGAAGAAAGGGATAGAGGCCGAACAACGTTGCCATCAGGAGCACGCCGCCGTCGCGATCCTGGATGTCCGCCGCATGCACGATGGCGTGCATCAAGAGGCCTTGCGTGTCGACGAGAATGTGCCGCTTCTTGCCCTTGATCTTCTTGCCCGCGTCGTAGCCATGGAGATCATGAGGCCCCCTTTTTCAGCGCTTTTCACGCTCTGGCTATCGATGATGGCGGCGGTGGGAGAAGCCTCGCGCTCGGCCCTTTCGCGACATTCGACATAGAGGGCGTGATGAATTTTATCGAGCGTGCCGTTCCAGCTCCACAGATCGAAGTAGCCATACAGCGTCGAGCGCGGCGGCAGGTCCTTGGGGATCGCGCGCCACTGGCAACCTGTGCTCAGGATGTACATCAGCCCGTTGGCAATCTCGCGCAGGTCCACCGTACGCTTGTTGCCGCCGCGCTTGGCCGGCGGGATGCGAGGCGCGATCAGCGCCCACTCCTCGTCGGTCAAGTCGCTCGGATAGCGCAGGCGGCTGCGGTCGTAGCGTGCACGGTTCTCGGTAGTCCACATTGGCGGCGCGTCCCCATCGAATCAGGCCGCTCACCTTGAATCACAACCGATTCATTCGACTCAACATGTTTTGGAACAGACACTAAGAGATCGGATTCATTCGCCAGAATGATGCGAACGGTTCGTTCATCGGGACGGAGCGGGTCTTCCAGATTTTCGTATTCCAAAACGGGAATAATGGTAGGCCGCGCGACGCGACGGTTCGTTCGTAGCCCGGCAAGGCTTTGATCCCATCCGACCACATCGGCGGGGGTAATTGTCCGCGACTGGGTTCCCCGCCCACCAGGAAAACCCCACAGCAATCCACCAACTGTGGGATCATTGTCCGCCTGCCACGCGTCGATAACCGCCTCGATGCGCCGCATCATTTTGGCGTTAAATGCTGCGAGGTCGCGGTCGATCTCGGGGGCGCTTAACGAAAGATCAATCCGAAACTCTCCCAGATCAACCGGCACCCGGAGCCATTTTTGGGATATCTGCTCACGTTCAATCAAGGCATCCGGCGGCGCATTCGCATCGCCCGGGCCGACGGCGAATTCGAACGCCTTCAAAGTATCCCCGTCGCCGGCTGCCGTCGTTTGAACCGTTTGCTCGTCCGCATCGATTGCGGTGTCCGACAAGCCGTCGTCGGGCTGATCCGATGCCGGCGCTTCCGCTGCCGCGTCCTGTTCTTCCTCGACCGCCGGATCATCCGAAGTCGGTCCTTCGTCACCTTCGGCCAGGATGGAAACAAGTACGTCCTGGCGCGTCGGCGATTGCAAAATCGCGCCCGCAATCCCAAGCTCTAAAAGTGCGCTCCCCTCAGCTTCCTCCGTTACCCGGTTTTTTATTTCAAGCCACTTAGGGCTCTTGCGGCCTTCCTCGCCCAATACCGCGCGATTTTCATCTTCCGCCCTTTTCAGCGCTTCACGCCGATGCCGAAGGATGATTGATCGCGCGTTCTTTGACAGCCTAAACACGATTTTCGCGGCCGAGAGGTCGGCGGCAGACGGCAGCATGCGAAGATAGATGCAGGCCCGAATGCCGACAGTGATGGCCGCATGCGTCCGATCCGCAATTTGGAACGTAAGACCTGCCGTTCCAACGTGGACTGGAGAGGTGACGTCGTCCTTCTCCGCGTAAGTTACGGCGACGGACGAGGGTTGCCTTCGGGGCAAGAGATGCTGCGTGTGAATGACCCGCGATGGCTTTTCGCGGTAAATGATACGTCCAGTAGGCCCTGCGCCTCTTAACCGATCATAGGCTTGATACAGGATTGCGGAAGCAACAGCCTCTTTGGTCGTGTGTGTTACGTCGTTTCCGTTTGGGAAAAGGAGCTGGGTCATCGCGCCGCCATTTGAAAGATCGGTTCATTCGCGCTGGCTGAATTGGCGTTGTCTAAATGCTTCTCGAGTACCGGAAACACGCTCTCCATCGCGGCGCGGCGGACACCCTGCAACTTTGCAAAAGATGACAGTGGACCTTGGATTACACTGTCCTCATCGAGCAAAAGACGATCGAACAGACCGCGACTGGTATGACCATCGCGTCGGAGGTCCGTACGCACGATCCTGACGGCGTCGGTGAGAGAGCGGGCTAGAACGCCTGCGCCCATTAACCGCAAAAAAGCCTCGATGTGGAGCGGGTTGATCGCGGCATGTGGAGTATCGACTTCCGAACGCTCGGCGGCCCGCAGCCAATATTCCACCGCAGGCTTACTAATCGATGGAAGCCCCGGATTTTGCTCAAACAGCATGTCATGAACGCGCGCCGTTAGCCCTTTGACACCGAATTGAGCCGTCAGCGTCTCAATCCCTTTTTTCACCGTGGCCTTGTATTGATCGACCAACGCCTGCTCGAGCGTGCGCCCCTTGTCATCCTTTTCGCGAAGCGCTGCCTCTATTTCCTCACGTATCACATCCGGCATGACGAACACGGCGTCGCCTATATCGATTGATCGCGCTTCCTTGGGCGCCAATCGGTGCGAGGCAGGATCGAGCACATAGAACTGCGATCCCGGCCCGGCTGCAATTTTCCCGTAGCCGTCCAAAACGAGGAAGCCGTGCCCCACGAACGGCAAAGCAATTCGGGACCTGTCTGAGTCTAGGCCATGGGCCACCGACAGACCGCCGTACTCTTTGGCGACCCAAGGCAATGCCTTGCGTAGTAAGCCGACCCTCTCCGCATAAAGTGCGTATTCGCCGGCAACCGCAGCCTCGAGCACGCGGCTCAAGGTCAAGGCATCGTGGCCCGCGACGACAAGCCTAAACTGCGAGGGACAGTAGGCGTCGCCGATATAACTTCGCGCCCCAATATCCGCCGACGCTGCCCAGATGACGACGGTCGGCTTTTTGCGCTGAACTTCGGACGTATAGTGACCGAGCGTCGTGACACGCAGTTCCGGAACACCCGCTTCAAACGACCCGGGCGCCGTCAAGAAATCCAAGAGGCGGTCGCTGGCCTGCTGGGCATCCTCGGGATGACGTAGCACAACAATCACGTCATTGCCGGGATCAATCTCCGTCAAGACACGCTTCAAGTAGCGCATCAAAGGTGTTTCCGCCCGGAGCGCCCCGGCAAGTACCAAGCCCTCGGCCAAATCCGCCTGCATTGCATCGCGCCAGGGACCTGCATTCCCATCAGCAACGCTCGCCATCGCCTTGTTATAGTGAGGCTCGAACGAATGCCGTTCACGCTTCACGCGATGGTAGACGTCATGAACGTCAGTGTACGGCGCAAGGATGGCATCCGCACCGGACGCCGTAAGGGCCATTCCTTTTAGTGCGATGGCGCCTTGCTCGAGCATCGAGGCGAGAGGATTTCCCTCATCAAGCTGCTTTGCATGCTTCCAAAGTCGGGTCGCGATCACGCACTCCTTCGATCCGATAGTTTCGACGGTGGGTTGGGTCGCTGCTTCGCGCACACTTGGCGCTTCAAAGCCGCGCCCGCGAGTCGCCCAAACAAGGCGGTGACCTTCGGTTCGCGATCCAAGGGCTCCGGCGCCACGATAGGTCCGTAAAGACCTTCGGATAAACGAATAACGGAGAGGGCAATCCGCCAGGATCAATACCCGTTTTGGTGGCTGCCGCAGCGTTTCGGACAATTCAGAGACAAATATGCGTATTAATGCGCTTGCATCACGGCCACGAAGTGCGTGCGTCGTCATGTCGATGACGGCAAGATCAATCGAGCCGGGCAAGGAACGCAAAGCGCGCTCGCGGTCGAGGTCCGGGAAGTGCGACGGCAGAAGAAAGGCAAAAGCCGGACTTCGCGCCGCCGAGCCCAGTAAATCGAGGTATCCGCGAACGGAGTCTAGCCGCCCCGAGGGATAGAGACGCTTGAATCCTTTGAGGGTTTTCTCGTCGAAGTCCCGCCAGTAAATACCGTCGTTAAGCGCAACCGTATGCGGCACAATCGATACCAAAGGGACTGATTCAATTTTGGTCTGCCGATCGCCGAGAAACATATAGAAGAGCGCGTCGGCACTGATAGCGCCCGGCACGTTAGCGCCAACGACACCACTGCGGAAAAGCCCTCGTGCGTGCAACTTCTCCGTACGCGCGCCAATGTCGGCCACAGCCTGCAACGCGGGCCGCCCCATGTTCAAAAGCAACGTCCGAACGGGCTGTTCAATGCGTCCCCGGCTCACTTCGCGCAGCATCCATGGCAGGATCGCACGGGGCGGAATGTGCGGCCAAAGCAGCGCCACATGGACGCGTTCGTCGCTCGATACCACTTCATCAAGCAGATCGATGAAGTGCGTGAGATCTTCGTTGGGCTCGACAGTAGCGACGGTGAAGTCGCGATCTTTCAGAATGGAACTGCCCGAAGGCGGCTCAACGGATTGCTCGGATAGGGCCGGCACCGCCTTTTGCGCCGTTTCAGTCGTTGCCCGATTTCGCAGACGATCAACCAATAGCTTCGTTCGTTCGCGCTTGGATGCCGCCGCCTCTGCTAACCTTTCAGACCAGGAAGGGAGGGGGGGCATCCGATGCTCCTACTTTTTCGGCCGTTTGGAGCAGAGCGCGTCCCAATCGCGGGCTACGTAGTTTTCAAGCAGGCTTGCTTCGCATTCATACAATTCCGCGACCAGTTTTAGAACCGCGCGGCCATTCTTTTCCTTGCGCGCAACTTTGAACTTGGCTTTCCAGTCGGAGGCCAACTCCGGCCATCTTGGCATGTGGACAGCCGCGATCTGGCTTTTCTGGAACCGATGAAATCCGGCCGTCGCCCCAGCCGACAGGGTCGCAACGAATAGCCCAAGGACTCCCGCCGACAAGAAGGTCAACAGATCGGCCAACGGCCACTCGTCGCTCTTAATCTGATAGACGCCGCTACCTGCGCAATAGCCGGTCGTATCGATACCTATGACGGGTAACGCCGACACATCGACAACGAGCAATTTGGGCGATGCATACCAGTCGGGATGCAGACTATCGATCGTGCGCCACCAGACCTTGGATTGACTGGCCTTCGCTCGCGACTGGAGCTGCTTCTTATTTTTTTGGAGATACGCGGCCATCCGCGGAAACTTCGATAGCTTCACGACCTTTCCGTTTTTGTCGAACAC
This sequence comes from Bradyrhizobium barranii subsp. apii, assembly GCF_011516635.5. Classification (GTDB taxonomy): domain Bacteria; phylum Pseudomonadota; class Alphaproteobacteria; order Rhizobiales; family Xanthobacteraceae; genus Bradyrhizobium; species Bradyrhizobium barranii. The sequence goes on from NZ_CP096255.1 coordinate 322,806, forward strand.
ATTGACAATTTGCGTGCCCACCCATCGAACTTTGCCGTTGTGGATCGAGCTTGCGTTCACGAATGGCAACAAGCGGGAGCGCTCGATGGCAATGTCTTTCGCGCTTCCCAAGAACACGTTGTTGCACCCGGTCGCAGAGCCGACGCGGATAGTGCAGCCCACATCTTCCAGCTTCGGAAAGCGCCGCCGCGCCGCCTTGACTGCTTTCTGCGCCGCAAAATCGCGCGTGAGCAGAAGAGGTGAAGCGGACGGCGAAAAAGTCCTAACAACCGCGTTGCCTGACCTTTCAATCCTGTCGAACCCGATCATGGACGATATTTGAGTCGGGCCAGCACTATCTTTTTGGAAGACAAAGAAATGCGGATACGCATCGGCTGATGTCTCAAAGCTATCGACGTCGCTGAAATCGATGATGGTCTTCAACTGTCCTTGCGACGTGAACGCCTCGCGAATGGCGTTGCCGTAGACGTTCCGTGTCCAAGTGCCGGGGCACAAGAAGGCGAGCTGACCGTAGGGCTCAAGCAACCCAAGCGCATGTTCGATAAACGCTACATACAGATCAGCTCGCTGTTTGAACGAGTTGAACCGCGTCTTGTAGACATCGCGCAGAGCCGCCGGGATCGAATCCCACCGGATATAGGGAGGATTGGAGACAATGTGCGTAAAGCGCTGTCTTGGGCGCGCCTCCAGGAAGTCTTCGTTCCTGATCCAACATTGCGCGATTTCCATTGCCTTCGCGCGCGGGACATCAAGTTCTTCAAGTGTCGTCGCGCATTGCCTGCGAAGGTTCGTCGCGACCTCCCCGTCAATCTCGTAGGCGCGAATGACCGGCCGCAGGAGATCCATCGTCTTCTTTTGCGTCCGACACGCCTCAACCAAACGAGGCAGCAACGGCAAAAAGAACGCACCTTGGCCGGCTGCCGGCTCAAGCAATCTCATCGTCAGGAGATTTTCAGGAAAAGCCACGTGACGGAGGCACAACTCCACGACCTTGTCGCGGGTGAAGAACTGGCACAAATCAGCCTGCCAAGGCCGCTCAGCCTCAAGCCGAGCCTCAGCCTTCCCCTCCATAGACGTGCCCCCAGAGCCTTCCCGCCGAAGCAGAACCGGCCAATGCTTGCCTTATTTCTCGCGGAAGTTGCTCTAGCATGCAACCGAAATTCAATGGGGGCAGCCGGGCGGTGGATAGTCGTGATCAAAGTAGTCTCCGGCGATAGTTTCCGCAAAACGAGAATATTCGCCATCAAGGCCGGAGACTTTCAGCAATTTGCACCTCAGGATCGGCGAACCAGCAGCCGGGAGACAAATCTAATGTGGAAAATGCCGGATTTTCCCGGCCACTCTCGCGTTTCTTGAGAAGCTTGGCCGGACGCATGAATGCCGGGCTGGGGCGGCAGGTATCGAACTAGCGAATTCCAGTTCTGGGAACTGTCATCTCGGTTGAGCGAGAGAGATCCAAACCGCTGCCCCGCTGAACGCTTGGATCCCTCGGAAAATGCCCTACTAGACTGATTCGCTTGGTACTAAAGATTCGGAGAAAATTCGGTTCTCCGGGCCTGTCGGGCGTCTAGTTTGATCGGCGGCGCGGTCTCTCTGGCGGGCAAAACGCTGGAAAACGGCCGAGTTTTCGGGCTGTCTCCGCATCGAAGTACGAAATCACTTTGGCTGGCTGGCGGAGCAAGAGGGATTCGAACTAGCGATACGAACCGAGCTCAGCGCTAGCGCTCCCCCGGTCGCTCCCCCGAAGTCAACAACGAGAATACAGGGGATGGAGAGACGGATCTAAGCTATTCGGTTGCCAAGAAAAATCTGGAGCGGGCGAAGGGGCTCGAACCCTCGACCCCGACCTTGGCAAGGTCGTGCTCTACCACTGAGCTACACCCGCATCCTGTGTCGGTCGCATGACGCGCCGGCAACGGCTGTCGTATGCCAAAAGCGGACGGCGAATGCAACAGCTACCGGCAGCATAGATTCGCAATTGAAGGGCCCATATGGACCCCGAATGCGGCCAAATCGCCCGAAAACGTCCCGGAACCGGCGAATCGGCCCTGATGGATTGAAATTCGGCCCATTCGGCCCAATCTAGGAGCCGACAACGAAGCATATGAATTGGCGACGTGCTAAAGAGCCGCCATTCCAGACATCAGACGAGGGGATCCCGTGACGATCATCGACCAGGGTAACGGAGCGGCGGGCGCGGCCGCGGCCGATCTGATCAAGGACACCACCACCCAGACCTTCGTGAAGGACGTCATCGAGGAATCGAAGCGCCAGCCGGTGCTGATCGACTTCTGGGCGGAGTGGTGCGGCCCCTGCAAGCAGCTCACGCCCGTGCTGGAAAAGGCGGTCAAGGCGGCCAAGGGCAAGGTCAAGCTGGTCAAGATGAACATCGACCAGCATCCGGCGATTCCAGGCCAGATGGGCATCCAGTCGATCCCGGCTGTGATCGCCTTCGTCAACGGCCAGCCGGCCGACGGCTTCATGGGCGCAGTGCCGGAGAGCCAGGTCAATGCCTTCATCGAAAAGGTGACCAAGGGCATGACGGCGCCGGGCGAGCCCAATATCGCCGAGATCCTGCAAGAGGCCGAGGCGGTGCTCGCCGAAGGGGACGCCGCCGCCGCCGCGCAGATCTATGCCGAGGTGCTGCAGCACGATTCGACCAACATCGCGGCCTTGGCCGGACTCGCGAAATGCTACGCCGTCTCCGGCGCGATGGAGCAGGCCAAGCAGACACTGGCGATGGTGCCGGAATCCAGGCGCAACGACCCCGCCGTGAAGGCCGTGCAGACCGCGATCGATCTCGCCGAGCAGGCGGAGCAGCTAGGGCCGGTGGCCGAGCTGGAACAGAAAGTCGCCGCAAACCCGCTCGATCATCAGGCACGCTTCGACCTTGCGACCGCGCTGAATGCGCAAGGCAACCGGGCGGCGGCCACCGAGCAGTTGCTGGCGATCATCAAGCGCGACCGCAAGTGGAACGACGACGGCGCCCGCAAGCAGCTCGTGCAATTCTTCGAGGCCTGGGGTGGCACGGATGATGCTACCGTCGAGGGACGAAAGCGCTTGTCGACGATCCTGTTTTCGTAAGGGTTATTGTTGGAGCATGATCTTGTCGGAAAGCCGCTTCACACTTTTCCGGATCATGCTCTAGCGAGTCTAGCGGGGTCCAGATGCCGATCAACATCGAATATCGCGGCCCCGCCGACCTGCCGGAGATCGTTCCGGTATTTCCGCTGCCGGGCGCGCTTTTGCTGCCGCGCGGCCAGATGCCGCTCAACATCTTCGAGCCGCGCTACCTTTCGATGGTCGACGATTCCTTGCGCGACGGCCATCGCCTGATCGGCATGATCCAGCCCGACGTCGCGCACTCGCCGAAGAATTCCGACAGGCCGGCGCTGTTCCGCGTCGGCTGCGTCGGCCGCATCACCCAGCTCGCCGAATCCGGCGACGGCCGCTACCTCCTCGAGCTCACCGGCGTCTCGCGCTTCAAGGTGGTCAAGGAGCTCGAAGTGCTGACCGCCTACCGCCAGTGCAAGGTGGACTTCTTCACCTTCCTCGACGACTTCACCGCGCGCATGGGCGAGGACGAGGTCGATCGCGAGGCGCTGCTGACCGTGCTGGCGGATTTCCTGAAGGCCAACAATCTCAAGGTCGACTGGGAAGGCGTCGAGAGCGCGCCCAACGAAGCGCTCGTCAACGCGCTGGCGATGATGTCGCCCTATGGCCCCGCGGAAAAGCAGGCCATGCTGGAGGCGCCGGATTTGAAGACCCGCGCCGAAATCCTGATCGCGGTGACCGAGATGGATCTCGCCAAGAAGCGCACCAGCGGCGATCCGCCGTTGCAGTGAGAGGCGCGCTGCCGCGTCACGCTCCGTCATGCCCGGGCATAGCCGTCCGAAGGACGGCGTCGCTTCGCTCGCCGATGACCCGGGCATCCACGTCTGAGAGGCACAAAAGAACGTGGATGGCCGGGACAAGCCCGGCCATGACGAAGAGAGAGCGCCGCCTCAAAAACCCTATTGATGATGGCGGATGCGCTTGCGTCCGGTGAACATCGCGCGGATCAGGTTCTCGCGCTGGAGAAGTCCCATCAGCACGACGCCCAGCACGTGTACCACGGCCAGCACGATGACGGCGTCGGATGCTATCGCGTGGGTATCCTCGACCCACCACAGGCCGAAGAAGGTGACGGTCACCGACATCGCCCCCGTGATGGCCGAGATGGCGATCGCCAGCAGCAGCGCTACCAGCATCAAGGTGCCGGCTGGATTGAGGCCGATATAGCGGCCAGTCATGCCGCGGCGTAGATTCCAGAGATAGTGTGGCGCGACCCGAAGCCGGATGCCGACCATGCGGAAGCGCGAATAGCGGCTTCCCCAAAAACCCCAGACCAGGCGGAAGGCGAGAAGCCCGAGCACCGTATAGCCGACGATGCGGTGAAGGGTATCGTAGACGGTGGGCGTGAACCACGCGGCCAAGATGCTGACCGCAAGGGCCCAGTGCCAGAGGCGTAGCGGGAGGTCCCAGACTGCAACCGTCCGCGAAGCCGTTCGATCCGCGGGGGTCCCGTCGGACGCCCCGCGCGTTTCTGGCACCGCTTCATCGATCAAGCCGTGACTATCCTCAAGCCTTGCTCAAGACCTTGCTTGAAACCTTACTTGGCAACCGTCTTCTTCAGGCTAAGATCTTCCGGGCTGTAGAACAGCTCGTAGAGCTTGCCTTCCTTGACGCCGTAGACCTCATAGCACGAACCTTCGATCTTGGAGCGCCGCACTTCGTAACCCAGCGCCTTGGCCTTGGCTTCGGCTTCGGCGGCCGGCTTCCACGACGCCTTGTCGAGCTTGGTGCAGTCCTTGAACCCGTCGGCCATGGCCGCCGAGCTCATACCCATGCCGACCGTCAGTGCAATTGCAACAACACGAATGACCTTCACGAACGTCTCCTCCTCTGTCGTGTGCGCGCGTGGCGCGAAGCGGGAGCGAGGGAAGCAAAGGCGATGATGAAGTCAATCCGGTTTGGACGCGGATGGCTTTAGAGTTATTCTAACGATCCGGAAAAGATCAGTTGGCTCCGTAGGCAGCAGGCATTTGAGCGGCCGCTGCGGCCTTACGCCTCACGGTTTGACGGCCGGCATTCTGTGCGCGGCACCTCAATAGCCGGCAACCGCCATCGCAACGACGGCGCTGAGCGCCATCCAGCCGAAGTGCCGGCCGCGCGTGGCCCACGCGTTGGCGACAGCCGAGAAACCGAACACACAGACCATGGTGACGACGATCCAGCGGCGCGCCAGCTCTGATTCCATCCAGGGCGCCGCGACCAGGAGCACGCCGCCACCGATCCAGGCGACGGTCGAGGCCTGCCAGACCAGGCGAATTAGGGTGCGGAGCCGTTCCGGCTCGATGCGGGCGCGGGCAAAGACCTTGGTCTCGCCGAGAACGCCATGGATGAGGGCCACGGCAATGGCCACCACGCCGGAGCACTGGAGCAAGAGATCACGCATCGGCACAGCTCCCTGAAGCTTCGTCCGTACAGTTGTGTATGGTGAGATAGGCGCTGGCCCGCCGCCTGTCAATCCACTAGTGTATGGCCAATTTTCCGGAACCGGTCATGACCGAACAACTCTCCGCCGACGACTGGATCAAGCAGGGCCTGAAGGCGCTGGCCAAGAACGGCTTCACGGCCCTGAAAGCCGATCCGCTCGCAAGGGCCATGGGCGTCTCGCGCGGCAGCTTCTATTGGCACTTCGCCGATCTCGGCGCGTTCCACGCCGCTGTCCTGAAGCGCTGGCGCGAGATCGCGGCCGAACAGATCATCGCCGACGTCGAGGCCGCCGGCGACGAGCCGCTGAAGGCGCTGCTGCGGAGATCCTTTGGCGCCCGGCTCGACCTGGAACGCGCCGTGCGCAGCTGGGCGGCGTTCGATGCGGCCGCGCAGAGCGCGGTCCGCGCGATCGACCGCCGCAGGATCGACTATATCGAGACGCTGCTTGCGATGCGGCGGCTCGAGCCGGCGAAGGCGCAGGCGCGCGCGCAGATCCTGTACTGGACATTCCTGGGCTTTGCCCTGTCGAGCACGCCGGTGCCGGCGGCACGGCTCCAGGGCCTGCTCGACGAGATCATGCGGATGGTCTCTGCCTAGATTCTTGTTTTGACGCGTTTTCTTTATGCGAACCGGTACCCACTTCGCTCGAAAACGCTCTGTTGGCGCAATGGGCGACCGCGATTTTCTGTGCTAGAGGCAAGCGATCTTCGGAGACCACAATGAACGCTCCCACCGAACACCCCGAAACCAGCGTCGATCCCAAATTGCTGGAGATCCTGGTCTGCCCGCTGACCAAGGGTCCGCTGGAGTTCGATTCCGCAAAGCAGGAGCTGATCTCGCGCAGCGCCAAGCTCGCCTACCCGATCCGCGACGGCATCCCGATCATGCTGCCGGAAGAGGCGCGCAAGATCGATTGAGGTTCTTGTAGCCCGGATGGAGCGCAGCGAAATCCGGGACTTCGCGCTGACGATACGGCGGCCCCGGATTGCGCTGCGCTCCGTCCGGGCTACGAAGACGCAGCGCGAACTCCTACAACGCCTCACCCTTCAGCAACCGCGGGATCTCACCGGTCAAACCGGCGGCCTGGCGGATGAAGAGGTTCTTCAGCGGCGGGGCGCGGTCGACGAGGCCGAGGCCGATGTCGCGCACCGTGCGCAGCAGCGTCGACTGGTTGGAGAACAGGAAGTTCAGCGAGTTGGTGGCAACGCCCATCGCCATGGTGTCGAAGCGGCGCCAGCGCTGATAACGTTCGAGCACGTCGACGCCGCCGAGATCCATGCCGAGCCGCGCGGCATCGACCACGACTTCGGCCAGTGCTGCGACATCCTTCAGCCCCATGTTGAGGCCCTGGCCCGCGATCGGATGGATGACATGCGCGGAATCGCCGACCAGCGCGAGACGCTCGGCGATGAAGGAGCGCGCCACGAAATAGGACAGCGGGAACGCGCGCGGCTTGTCGAGCGCCTTGACCTCGCCGAGATGCAGGCCGAACCGGCGCTCGAGCTCGCCGTGGAACTCCTCGTCGCTCAACGCGATGATGCGCGCGGCCTCGCTGCGGCGCTCGGTCCACACCAGCGAGGATCGTTTTCCGGAGAGCGGCAGAATCGCGAAGGGACCCGCGGGCAGGAAGTGCTCCTCGGCCCGGCCGTCGTGATCGCGCTCATGGCCGACGGTGACGACGATGCCGGATTGATCGTACTCCCAGCCATGGGTGACGATGCCGGCGCGCTCGCGCAGTTTCGACCGCGCGCCATCGGCGGCGACCAGCAGGCTTGCCGCAATCACGCTGCCGTCGCCAAGCGTCACGTCGACGCTTTCCGGGCGCGCGTCATAGGACGCGACCGTCGTGGCGCGGAGATCGATGCCCTCGGCCTCGGCCCGCACCACCAGCGCGTCGATCAAACGGCGGTTCTCGACCATATGCGCAAACGGTTCGCCCGGCGCGACATCGCCGGCAAAGTTCAGAAAAACCGGACGGGTGGCGTCTTCCAGCTTTGAATCGGTGACGACCATGTCGAGGATCGGCTGCGCCTCGCCCCTGACGGCGTCCCAGGCGCCGATGGCCTCGAACAGGCGGCGGCAGGCGGCCACGATCGCGGTCGCGCGCGGGTCGCGGCTCGGACGGGTCGCGAGCGCGGGGTCGGCGACGATGACGGGAATCTCGGGCCCGAGCCCCTGGCGCAACGCCAGGGCCAGCGCGAGGCCGGCAAACGCGCCGCCGCCAATGACAATGCTACCCTGTACCGGCATACCAAATTCCTGGTTCACACTTCGGCTTTTCCAGGCCTTGCTAGCAGACTTGAGGTGGGCGAAACAGTGCGGTGAAACAAGGGCGGAACGGCCTCATTCCGTCATTCCGGGGCGCGCAAAAGCGCGAACCCGGAATCCAGAGGTTATCGGCTCGGGATTCCGGGGTCATCGCTGTCGCGATGCCCGGGAATGACGAGATGCTTCGAAAGCACCATCATGTCCAAAGGCCTGATCGACCTGATCTCGATTCTCGACCTCGAACAGCTCGAGGTGAATCTATTCCGCGGCAACAGCCCGAAGACGAGCTGGCAGCGGGTGTTCGGCGGCCAGGTGATCGGGCAGGCGATGGTTGCGGCCTGCCGCACGGTCGAGGGCCGGCTGCCGCATTCGCTGCATTGCTATTTCATCCTGCCGGGCGATCCGCAGATCCCGATCATCTACCAGGTCGAGCGCCTGCGCGACGGCAAGAGCTATTCGACCCGTCGCGTCACCGCGATCCAGCACGGCAACGCGATCTTCTCGATCATGGTGTCGTTCCACGCCGACGAGGAGAGCGCGTTCGATCATCAGGACAAGATGCCCGACGTGCCGCCGCCGGAAAAGCTCACGGCGGAGGAGGTGGCGAAGCAGCCGATGTTCAAGGAGATGCCGGAGTTCATCCGCCGCTATTACGAGTCCGATCGTCCGATCGAGCTGCGCCCGGTCGAGCTCGGCCGTTATTTCGGCGAGAAGATCGAGGACGGCCGCATTCACGTCTGGATCAGGACCGCGGCGAAGTTGCCCGACGATCCGGCGCTGCACATGTGCGCGCTCGCCTATGCCTCGGATTTTTCGCTGCTCGACGCGATCATGGCGCGCTACGGCCGCACGCTGTTCGACAAGCGCATGATGCCGGCGAGCCTCGACCACGCGATGTGGTTTCACCGCCCGTTCCGCGCCGACGAATGGCTGCTCTACGCGCAGGATTCGCCGAACGCACGCGGCGGCCGCGGCTTGACCCGCGGCTCGATCTTCAAGCCCGACGGCACGCTGGTCGCCTCCGTCGCACAGGAAGGTTCTGTGCGCGAGCGGAAGTCCTAGAGCCCAGGCGCGAGTTCGTCGCGCCCGGGATTTGCGATCAAGCTCCGAGCGACCCGCGCGGAGCGAGCTCGGTCTGCGACGCGAACCAGTTCATGATCCAGCGATACACCCACGGGATCGGGATGATGAGGCTGGACAGGATCGCGGCGACGATGCCGCGCCAGAGAATGCCGAGACCGCTGCCCTTGAACACGATCTCACGGCGCGTGCCTTCGATGCTGCGGCAGAACCAGCGCATCTGCGCCGCGGCGACCCAGGCCCAGCCGATGATCGTGATGATCGAGATCGCGAACAACAGATTCCAGCCGATATAGGCCCAAGCTGAGCCGGAGAAGCTGAGCCCGAGCGGCTGCCCGTTGGAGGCGAGGTTCGCGACCATCCATTTGATCAGCAGCCAGTAGAGCACGATCTGCGCGATGAACAGCAGATTGCTGAGCAGCGCACTGCCGATGACGCCGATCGCGATCGCCAGAACGATGAAGCCGAAGAACCAGGGCACCAGCGTCATCGCATTGCCGGTGAAGCTGAGATTGGGCCGGCCGGGCACCTTGACGCAGGACACGATCCATTTCGTGTACCAGACGAACACCCATGGCACCGGAATGATGAGGCACATGCCGATCAGCATCACGATGCTGCGCCAGGTGAACTCGAGGATGCCGAAATCGACCGACAGCGCTCCTCCGCTGCCGCTGCCGCCACCAGCGTAGCCGGCGCCAGCGTAACCACCGGAGCCCATCATCGGCGGACCGCCGGCCGGCATCATCGGGGGCGCACCGCCGCCGCCGATCAGGCCGGGGATTTCGGCGGCCTTCTGCCAGCCGGCCATGCCCTCGGACCACACCAGCGTATCCGGGCGCACAACTCCCTGCGCGACCAGGTCGCGGAATTGCCCTTCCGGATAGGGCCCCTGTTGCTTGCCCTCGGATGCGTAGAACCAACTCGCCATGAAGCGTCCCCCTCAAACATACTTTTGTACCGGCCGGGACGCTTCGGTTCACCGCATCCATGCCAAAAACGCATTGTGAAGGATGAACGGATGCCCTGTACAGAGGCGGCGGTTCACATGGCCAAACGTTTTTCCGCTTCAGTCTGCAAGTTTTTTATGCCATTTGCCCGGAAAGATGCCAGATTGACGCTGCGCCGGGGACATACGGCGTGGCGCATCCCCGGGAAACAGGCCTGACCATGAAACTCGTCGTCGCGATCATCAAACCCTTCAAGCTCGATGAAGTCCGCCAGGCGCTGACCGCGATCGGCGTCCACGGCATGACCGTGACCGAGGTGAAGGGCTACGGCCGCCAGAAGGGTCATACCGAGATCTATCGCGGCGCGGAATATGTCGTGAACTTCCTGCCGAAGCTGAGGATCGAGATCGCGGTCGCCTCCGACGTCGCCGACAAGGCGGTCGCCGTGATCACCGCGACGGCGCGCACCGGCCAGATCGGCGACGGCAAGATCTTCGTCACGCCGATCGACCACGCGCTGCGCATCCGCACCGGCGAAACCGACAGCGACGCGCTTTAAGGCTTTTTGTTTTGACGCGTTTTCTTCACGCGAACCGGTATCCACTTCGCTCGAAAACGCTTTGATCCTTCTTCGATCGCACCGGGCAACGACGCCACAGCGTGCGACGCCAATTGATGCCGGGGGGAATGATATGGCGGGATTGTTGCGCCGCGCAGCTGCTATGGCTGCGCCGGCCGGATTTATGTCGATCATTGCCGCGCCTGCGCAGGCCGCGAATTCCGAGATCAACACCGCCGACACCGCCTGGATGATCGTCGCCACCGCGCTGGTGCTGATGATGACGATCCCCGGCTTGGCGCTGTTCTATTCCGGCATGGTGCGCAAGAAGAACGTGCTCGCCACCATGGCGCAGAGCCTCGCCGCAGTGACGATGATCTCGATCCTCTGGGTGGCGTTCGGCTATTCGCTCTGCTTCGTCGGCGACGGGCCTTGGATCGGAACGCTCGACCGCTGGTTCCTCGCGGGCATGACGATGGACAGCGTCAACCCGGCGGCAAAGACGATCCCGGAAGCGCTGTTCATGCTGTACCAGATGACCTTTGCCATCATCACGGTGGCGCTGGTCGCGGGCTCGGTCGCCGACCGGATGCGATTCTCCGCCTATCTCGTGTTCTCGGTCGCCTGGTTCATCTTCGTCTACATTCCGCTGGCGCATTGGGTGTGGGGCGGCGGCTTCCTCGCCAGCATGGGCGTGCTGGATTTCGCCGGCGGCCTCGTCGTGCATCTGTCGGCCGGCACCGCCGGCCTCGTCGCCGCCAAGGTGATGGGCCGCCGCCACGGCTACGGCACCGAAAATCTGTCGCCGTTCGATCTGTCGCTCGCGGTGATGGGCACCGGCCTGTTGTGGGTCGGCTGGTTCGGCTTCAACGGCGGCTCGGCGGGCGCGGCCAATTCGCGCGCGGTGCTGGCGATCATCGCGACGCATCTTGCGGCCTGCTCCGGCGCGCTGACCTGGGGCGCGATCGAATGGTCAACTCGCCGCAAGCCTTCGGTGCTCGGCATGATCTCCGGCGCGGTCGCCGGGCTCGGCACGATCACGCCGGCTTCGGGCTTCGTCGCGCCCTGGCATGGCATCGTCATCGGCATTGTCGCCGGCGCGGTCTGCTACTGGGCCTGCACCTGGCTCAAGCACCGCTTCAACTATGACGATTCCCTCGACGTGTTCGGCGTCCACGGCATCGGCGGCCTGACCGGCACGCTGCTGGCCGGCGTGTTCGCGACCAGCGCGATCGGCGGCACCGCCGGCCTGATCGAGGGCCATCCGCAGCAATTGCTGATCCAGCTCTATGGGGTCGCCGTCACCTTCGTCTGGGCGGCCGGCGTGAGTTTCGTCCTGCTCAAGCTGGTCTCCCTGTTCGTGCCCCTGCGCGTATCCCGTGAGCACGAGCTGGAGGGACTGGATATTTCGCAGCACGGAGAAGCGCTTCAGTAATCGGGGCTTGCGCAACACATAAGTATATGCTTATGTGTTGGCATGATCGAAGCCGACATCTTCAAGGCACTGGCCGACCCGACGCGCCGCAAGGTCTTTGAGAAGCTCGCTGGCGGAAGCCTGAATGCAAGCGCTTTGCGCGACGGTTTGGAGATCAGCCAGCCGGCGATGTCGCAGCATCTTTCGGTGCTGCGCGCGGCAGGCCTCGTGCGCGAACAGCGGCAGGGCCGCTTCGTGAACTACGAAGTCGACCCGGACGGAATCGTGGCCATCGGCACATGGCTTGTGCGCTACCGTGCCTACTGGCCGAAGCGCATGGAAGCACTCGCCGATCTGCTCAAGGACATGGATCAATGAGCGACGCAGCGAAACCTGATCCCTCCGACGCAAAACTGGTGCTCGAATATGAATTCGACGCGCCGCCAGCAAAGGTCTGGCGCGCCGTCACCATTCCGGCCTTGCGCGAGCGCTGGTTGCCGGATTGCGACCTTGCAGGCGCCGAGCCTGAATCAACGATCGCAGGCGAAGAGGTGCGCTACCGACTTCGCGATTCAGAGCCGCCGTTTCGCGAGAGCCACGTCATCTTCCGGATCGAGCCGAACGAGGACGGCGGCACCCGCTTCCGCATCATTCAGCAAGCCTGCGAAGAGCGAACAAAGCTGCCGCAGCCGGCCAACAGCAATTGCTGCCTGATGCGCGCGGCGGCTTAAACACCAACAAGACTTCGTCACCTGCAAACATGGAGGTCGCCAATGCGCGACATGCTTCAGCTCGTCCCTATGGTTGTCGAACAATCCGCCCGCGGCGAGCGATCCTTCGACATCTATTCGCGGCTCCTGCGCGAGCGCATCATCTTCCTCAACGGCGAGGTCAATGATGCGATGTCCGGACTGGTATGCGCGCAATTGTTGTTCCTGGAGGCGGAGAATCCGAACAGGCCGATCAATCTCTACATCAACTCCTATGGCGGCGTGGTCACCTCTGGTCTCGCCATGTACGACACCATGCAGTTCATCAAGGCGCCGGTTCATACGCTGTGCATGGGCACCGCGCGCTCGATGGGCTCGTTCCTGCTGATGGCCGGCGAGCCAGGTCACCGCGCCGCGCTGCCCAATGCGAGCCTTCACGTGCATCAGCCGCTCGGCGGTTTCCAGGGCCAGGCGTCCGACATCCTGATCCATGCCAACGAAATGCAGGAGACCAAGCGGCGCATCACCCGGCTCTACGCGCAGCATTGCGGGCGCACCGAGGCGGAGGTGGAACGGACCCTGGACCGCGACCACTTCATGACCGCGCAGCAGGGGGTCGAGTGGGGATTGATCGACCGGGTCTTTGCGGAGCGCGAGGCCGCCTGACGGTCGAGGCCGGTTGCGCGCATCCCGTGAGCAGGCCGAGGGCCGGTTCGATATTTCGCAGGGCGGCGGGGCCCTTTGTCGGGCCCCTTCTGTAATAAAATACCTTCTCGCTGCCCGACACGTGAGCAGCAATTGTGTCGACAGCCTGTCGTGCCCGCTTTTTGATCAGGCGTGACCACGTTTTGAGCGCGACGTAATAGCGCACTGCACCACAGCACGCGTCAAACGCGAAAACACCCGTTTTCATAGTCCGTTAGGCAACGCGCCCGATCTGGCACGGCATTTGATTCTAAGGGTGCTGGCTGTGCCCGCGTAGTGAACTTCTCCCTCGTGGCGAACCAGTCGAGAAACGCCCGGCCACGTCCGGACCGGGCCAAGCGGGGATAGGACCCATGAAAATTGTTATGGCGATTATCAAGCCATTCAAGCTGGAAGAAGTCCGTGACGCCCTGACCGCCATCGGCGTTCACGGTCTCACGGTGACGGAAGTCAAGGGATATGGCCGCCAGAAAGGCCATACGGAAATCTATCGCGGTGCCGAATACGCCGTGAGCTTCCTGCCCAAGATCAAGATCGAGGTCGCTGTCGCCTCCGACCAGGTCGACAAGACCATCGACGCCATCACGTCCGCCGCGAAAACCGGGCAGATCGGCGACGGCAAGATCTTCGTCATCAACCTCGACCATGCGGTTCGCATCCGCACCGGCGAGGCCGATGCCGCGGCCCTTTGATTTCGCGCTCAACCTTTACCAATCAGGAGTGAATAAAATGACGTTTAAGCGTCCCTATGGCGCGGGATTGGCGGCTCTCGCAGTCGGCATGTTCGCTGCGACCGCGGCCTATGCCGAGCCAACGGTCAACAAGGGAGACAACGCCTGGATGCTGACATCGACAGTGCTCGTGCTGTTGATGACGATCCCCGGCCTCGCGCTGTTCTACGGCGGTCTCGTCCGTTCCAAGAACATGCTCTCCGTGCTGATGCAGGTGTTCTACACCGTCTGCGTCGTCACTGTAATCTGGGCCGTGTACGGCTACAGCCTCACCTTCACCGGCGGCTCCGACTTCATCGGCGGCTTCTCCAAGGCCTTCATGATGGGCGTCACCACCGACTCGAAGGCCGCGACCTTCTCGGTCGACGCCAACATCTCGGAGCTCATCTATATGTGCTTCCAGATGACCTTCGCGGCGATCACGCCGGCCCTCATCGTCGGCGCCTTCGCCGAGCGCATGAAGTTCGCGGCCATCGCGCTCTTCATCCCGCTCTGGGTCACGCTGATCTACTTCCCGATCGCGCACATGGTCTGGTACTGGCCCGGCCCGGACATGATCCAGGACGCTGCCAAGGCACTGGCTGCTGCCACTGATGCGGCTGCGAAGACCGCGGCGCAGGCCAAGCTCGACGAGATCAACGCCGACGCCGGCTGGATCTTCAAGAAGGGCGCGATCGACTTCGCTGGCGGCACCGTGGTGCACATCAACGCCGGCATCGCAGGTCTCGTCGGCGCTCTGCTGATCGGCAAGCGCGTCGGCTACGGCAAGGAGCTGATGGCTCCGCACTCGCTGACCATGTCGATGATCGGCGCCTCGCTGCTCTGGGTCGGCTGGTTCGGCTTCAACGCCGGCTCCAACCTCGAAGCCAACGGCGGCGCAGCCCTCGCCATGACCAACTCCTTCGTCGCCACAGCGGCCGCCGCGCTGTCGTGGATGTTCGCGGAGTGGATCGTGAAGGGTCACCCGTCGGTGCTCGGCGTCATCTCCGGCGCTGTCGCGGGCCTCGTGGCCGTCACGCCTGCCGCCGGCTTCGCCGGCGTGATGGGTGCGATCGTCCTCGGCCTCGTGGTCGGCGTGGTCTGCCTGTTCTTCTGCACCGTCGTGAAGAACGCGCTCGGCTACGATGACAGCCTCGATGTGTTCGGCGTGCACTGCGTCGGCGGCATCGTCGGCGCCCTTGGCACCGGCATCCTCGTCAATCCGGCGCTGGGTGGTGCGGGCATCATCGACTACACCGCGATCCCGCCGAAGGTTGCCGATTACGACTTCGCGGCACAGATGGTCTCCCAGCTCTGGGGCGTCTGCACCACGCTGGTGTGGTCGGGCATCGGTTCGGCGATCCTCTACAAGGTCGTCGATGTGATCGTTGGCCTCCGCGCCAATGTCGAGACCGAGCGTGAAGGCCTCGACATCACCGAGCACACCGAGCGCGCCTACAACATGTAACTCTTCTCCCGGGCGCGGCCTCCGCGGGGGCCGTGCCCACAACTACGGTTTGGGGCACATACCCGGCAATGTCCCGACCGTTGAGGGGCTCCAGCGCAAGCTGGAGCCCCTTTCTTTTTGGCGCGCCGCATCGTCGCAGCGGCCACGCCTGCACCAAGCCCAAATTGCATTGTCCCGAAACTGGTGAATATCATGCTCCCGTCCGGAGCACGGTCTCATGAGCCTGTTGCGTTTCGTGGCTTTGTGTTTGCTGTCGCTTGCCCTGTCTGCCCTCGACGCCAAGGCCGACAAGCGCGTTGCGCTGGTGATTGGCAACGGCGCCTACCGGAACGTTCCCACGCTCGCCAATCCGACCAATGATGCGGCCGACATCGGCGCGGCGCTGAAGCGATCGGGATTCGAGCCCCTGGTCGCGACCGATCTCGATCAGGCCGCCATGCAGGACACCGTTCTTCGCTTTGCGCGCGAGGCCCGCGGCGCCGACGTCGCCCTGTTTCATTACAGCGGACACGCGCTGCAATTCGCAGGCGTCAACTATCTGGTGCCCGTCGATGCCGTCGTGCGCGACGAGGTTGATCTGCGGCGCCTGGTGCGCGCCGACGAGATCCTGGCGGATTTGCAGCAGGCCAAGAACCTGCGCATCCTCGTGCTCGACGCCTGCCGCGACAATCCCTTCGCGGACGAGCTCCGGCGAAACATCGGGCAGGGGCGCGGCGTAACCGTCAGCCGCGGGCTGGCCAAGATGGAGAGCCCGGAGGGCACCATCATCTCCTATGCGACCCAGGCCGGTCGCACGGCCGACGACGGCAACGGCCGCAACAGTCCCTATACCAGCTCGTTCCTGGACCACATCAGCGACAGGGACAACATCAATACAGTGTTCCAGACCATCGGCGCCGGCGTCTACAAGCGCACCAAGGGATCACAGGTCCCGGAGCTGTCGTTGTCGTTCTTCGGCGAGTTTTACCTCAATGGCAAAGCCGAACCCGCGGCGCTGACACCATCTTCACCTCGGACTGACCCTTGCGCAGAGGCCGCCGACCATTGGCGCGGTGCGGACGCGCTCGGGACCATCACGGCCTTCAAGGATCATCTGCTTCGCTTCCCGTCCTGCGCCTTTGCAGACCTGGCGAAATACCGCATCGAGCTGCTGTCGAAATCCATCGACAGCGCAAAGCGCCCGACGACTTTCGACGGAACCTGGATCGCCAACGAAAGCTGCGAGAGCAAACCGCCTTTTCCGGAAGCCCATCGCCAATATGTCTTTCGCATCAAGGAAGGAGTGCTGCACACGGTGCTCGGGGACGAGGGCAAGCCCGGCTCTGTGAGTTATGACGGCAAGATCGAAGCGGACGGCAACAGCACTATCTCCGTCAACGGTATCATTGGCGACAAGGATCCGCTGAATCGCGCCGCGGGCTCGTCCTATCGATACAAGATCGTGCTCGAACTGAAGGCTTCCAAAGGGGCTGGGGTCCGCACGGAAACCTATTGGCCGTGTCGCTACGACTTTTCAAAGGTATCAGCGCCAAGCGGAGAATCCGAGCGGAGGCAGCCCGACCCGAAGCGCGCCGCAAAGCGCAATGACAATGCGGCTGCTGCGCCTTCCGATCGGCGCGACGGCGGACAGGCCGCGCCGGGCGGCAACGGGATGAGCTGCTCCACGATGCGCAGAAATTGCGCGGTGGCTTGCGTCAGTTTTGGCGGCCAGCCCAATTGTGGCTCAACCTTCTGCGTGCGGCAGGAAGCGGAATGCATGAGCAGCGGATGCTGGAGAAGTCGAGCTTTCAACGGCTGCGGCATCGCCAAGCGATAGGCGTAAGTGTCTGTTCCAAAACATGTTGAGTCGAATGAATCGGTTGTGATTCAAGGTGAGCGGCCTGATTCGATGGGGACGCGCCGCCAATGTGGACTACCGAGAACCGTGCACGCTACGACCGCAGCCGCCTGCGCTATCCGAGCGACTTGACCGACGAGGAGTGGGCGCTGATCGCGCCTCGCATCCCGCCGGCCAAGCGCGGCGGCAACAAGCGTACGGTGGACCTGCGCGAGATTGCCAACGGGCTGATGTACATCCTGAGCACAGGTTGCCAGTGGCGCGCGATCCCCAAGGACCTGCCGCCGCGCTCGACGCTGTATGGCTACTTCGATCTGTGGAGCTGGAACGGCACGCTCGATAAAATTCATCACGCCCTCTATGTCGAATGTCGCGAAAGGGCCGAGCGCGAGGCTTCTCCCACCGCCGCCATCATCGATAGCCAGAGCGTGAAAAGCGCTGAAAAAGGGGGCCTCATGATCTCCATGGCTACGACGCGGGCAAGAAGATCAAGGGCAAGAAGCGGCACATTCTCGTCGACACGCAAGGCCTCTTGATGCACGCCATCGTGCATGCGGCGGACATCCAGGATCGCGACGGCGGCGTGCTCCTGATGGCAACGTTGTTCGGCCTCTATCCCTTTCTTCTGAAGCTCTACGCCGACGGCGGATATCAAGGGCCACATTTCCAGAAGGGGCTGCGTAGCGCTCTGAAGCGCGTGAACCTCGAAATCGTCAAACGCTCCGATCAGGCTCACCGTTTCGTCGTCTTGCCCAAACGCTGGATCGTCGAGCGTACCTTTGCCTGGCTCGGGCGATGCCGAAGACTGTCCAAAGATTGGGAATGCTTCAATCACAGGGCGCTCGCCTTTCTCAAGCTGGCCTCCATCCGACTCATGCTGCGAAAGCTATGCAATCCAAGGTAATCTTTCCGGACAGACTCTAAGGCATTCTCCGCAGCCTTCCCATCGAGAACGCCATGTTCTTTTTGACCGTTGCGCAAAAGAAATAGATTGCCATTTCAGATTGCCGGCGCAGAAACATCGACCACAACGAAAAACAAATCGGGAGGTCGTCATGCGTTTGGAAGGCGGATGTTATTGCGGCGAAGTGCGCTACGTGGCCGAAGGCGATCCAATGATGCAGGCCCAGTGTCATTGCCGCGAGTGCCAGTATATCTCGGGCGGCGCGCCCAACACCTTCATCGCGATGCCGGCGGCCGGCTTCAGCTACATCACCGGGCAGCCCAAGCAATTCACGCGCAAGGACCTCGAACGCGCCGTCACGCGCGAATTCTGCGCCGAATGCGGCACCCATCTGGTGACCAAGGTTCCGGGCCTGCCGGCGGCGATCCTGAAGGTCGGCACCTTAGACGAGCCCGCGCAGTTCCATCCGCAGATGGCGATCTACACGCGACATGCAGGAGTTCCACGCGATCCCGGTGGGCATGAAGACATTCGAGAAGCTGCCGGGGCACTAGGCGCGCCCATATCCGGAAACTCGTCATGCCCGGGCTTGCCCCGCCTGCGCGGCCGAAGCCCGCTTCGGCGAGGCGAAGGCCCGGGCATGAACGTTCTTGGGTACGGTAGAATGGGCCGGGGATGGCCGGGACAGGCCCGGCCATGACGGGACCCGGGCCCGCCATGAGTCCGCTGTATCCGGCCTCATTATTCCCGCTCCGGACGGGCCGGACCTCAAATCCAGGTCACGGAAATGACTCTTGATGGCGCGGAAAGCCGATGGTTAATCGCGTCTTAACCTCGCCCTATCTATGGTGAAGTGAACCGCTTCCCGCCGGCGCCTTGGTGCGACCGGCTGTTCCAAGAGTGCTGGCGTCCAGAATGGCTATAACCGCTTCATCCCGTGCGCCGCAGGACAGTGGAAGCTCCGATAGCGAACGCTCGCCCTTCGTCCGGCTGAACGAGCTGCTGGCACCCCATCAACCGGGTAAGCCCTTGATTACGCTTGCAGTCGGCGAGCCCCAGCATCCCGTGCCTGACTTCGTCGGCTCGGTGCTGGCCAAGCACATCGCCGATTTCGGCCGTTACCCCGCGAACAAGGGCACCGACCCGTTTCGCACGGCAGCGGGCGCCTGGCTGTCGTCGCGCTTCAAGCTGCCGCGGCCGCTCGACCCCGAGAACGAGATTCTCGTCCTCAATGGCAGCCGAGAGGGGCTGTTCCTCGCCGCGATCGCGGCCGCGCGCTATGTCGGCCCGCGCCCCGGCAAGCCCGCCATCCTGATGCCGAACCCGTTCTATCCGGTCTATGGCGCCGGCGCCCGCGCCGCGGCCTGCGAGCCGGTCTACCTGCCGACCACCGTGGAAAACGGCTTTCTGCCCGATCTCGATGCCATCGACGAAGCGACGCTGGCGCGCACGGTGGCGTTCTATCTGGCCTCGCCCGCCAATCCGCAGGGCTCGGTCGCCAAGCCCGACTATTTCAGGCGGTTGAAGCAGCTCGCCGACCGCTACGGCTTCGTGATCCTCAGCGACGAGTGCTATTCCGAGATCTACACCCGCGAGGCCCCGGGCAGCGCGCTCGAATGCGCCGGCCCTGATTTCACCCGCGTGGTTGCGTTCCAGTCGCTGTCGAAGCGCTCCAACCTGCCGGGCCTGCGCGTCGGTTTCGCCGCCGGCGACAAGCGATTCATCGGCATGTTCCTCGAGCTGCGCAACATCGCGGCGCCGCAGGTGCCGGTGCCGCTCCAGCACGTCGCGACCGTTGCCTATGGCGACGAGGCGCATGTCGAGGAGAACCGCAGGCTCTACCGGATCAAGTTCGATCTCGCCGACCAGATCATCGGCGATCGTTACGGCTATCGCCGACCTGACGCAGGCTTCTGCGTCTGGCTCAACACGTCCGCGCTCGGCGACGACGTGTCGATCACACTCAAGCTCTTCAAGGAAGCAGGCGTACGCGTGGTGCCCGGCAGCTATCTGGCGCGGCTCCAGCCCGACGGCTTCAATCCGGGCGCAGGTTTCATTCGCCTTGCGCTGGTGCAGGATGGCGAGACCACGGCGCAGGCGCTGCACCGCCTGGTCGAGACTCTGGGTTAGGCGGGGCCCATGAGCATGTCGGCAATCGAACGTGTCATTCCACTGGTCGGCCATCTGCCACCGTCGATCCGCGAGGGGCTGGCGCGGCGTATGCGCGAGCTCACCGGTTTCAGCCTGATTGCATTGTCCGGCGTCGCCTCGGCCGCGCTGATGACCTGGTCGGTGCAGGATCCAAGCCTCAGCCACGCGACCTCACGGCCGATCCGCAACATTCTCGGCTATGCCGGCGCGATCGGCGCCGACCTTGCGATGCAGATCCTCGGGCTCGGCGCGATCATGCTGGTCCTGACGGTCGCGGTCTGGGGTTGGCGCATGATGACCCATCGCCCGTTCGACCGCGAGGCGCTGCGGCTCGGTTCCTGGATTCTCTGCACCGTGATCGCTGCGGGCTTTGCCAGCTGCTGGCCGCATGGCGGCGCCTGGCCGCTGCCGACCGGCCTCGGCGGCGTGGTCGGCGATGCGCTGGTGCGCGCGCCCGCGGTGATTTTCGGACCGGCGGGCACGATCTATCGCATGGTGCTGGGCACGATCCTGTTCGCCGCGATGGGCGCGACCTTCCTGATCGCCTGCGGCCTCGGCGCGCGCGCGCATGACGACGAGTTCGCGGAGATCGAGGACGACGACAAGCCGCTCGACGAAGACGAGGAGAGCGATCGCGGCTCGGTG
Source organism: Bradyrhizobium barranii subsp. apii (assembly GCF_011516635.5). Classification (GTDB taxonomy): domain Bacteria; phylum Pseudomonadota; class Alphaproteobacteria; order Rhizobiales; family Xanthobacteraceae; genus Bradyrhizobium; species Bradyrhizobium barranii. The sequence goes on from NZ_CP096255.1 coordinate 343,745, forward strand.
TCGCTGGGGTGGCTGTTCCACGCATTGATGAGCACGAAGGCGCGGCTGATCTGGCTGCTCGGCACCGCTTACCGCTCGCTGGTCTCGAGCGGACCGAAGACCAAAGCCGTTGCGTTCAGCCGCCAGGAGCCGAATCTCGGCGCCGGCCGCGCCGCGCCGTCGATCTCGCCGCAGTCCGAAGACGAAATTGACGAGGACGAGCACGAAGAAGAGGAAGACGAGGAGGAGGAAGAGGAGGAGCCGGCCGCGCGCGCCCCGCGCAAGAAGGCTGCACCAAAGGCCGCTTCCAAGAAATCCTCCGACAAGTTCGAGCTTCCGTCCGTGTCCGTGCTGGCCGCGCCCAAGGCGGGCGATCGCCAGCCGCTCAGCAAGGCTGAGCTGGAAGCCAATTCGCGTTCGCTCGAAGGCGTGCTGCAGGATTTCGGCGTGCGCGGCGAGATCGTGAAAGCCAATCCGGGTCCCGTGGTCACACTGTACGAGCTGGAGCCGGCGCCCGGCATCAAGTCATCGCGCGTGATCGGTCTCGCCGACGATATCGCCCGTTCGATGAGCGCGCTGTCGGCACGCGTCGCCGTCGTACCCGGCCGTAACGCCATCGGCATCGAGCTACCGAATGCGCATCGCGAAAAGGTCTATCTGCGCGAGCTGCTGGTCGCCAAGGAGACTGTCGATTCGGTTGCGAAGCTGCCGCTCTGCCTCGGCAAGACCATCGGCGGCGACCCCGTGATCATCGACCTCGCGCGCACGCCGCACATGCTGATCGCCGGCACCACCGGGTCCGGCAAGTCGGTCGCCATCAACACCATGATCCTCAGCCTGGTCTACCGGCTGCGCCCGGACCAGTGCCGCCTGATCATGGTCGATCCGAAGATGCTCGAACTCTCCGTCTATGACGGCATTCCCCATCTGCTCACGCCTGTTGTGACCGACCCGAAGAAGGCGGTGGTCGCGCTGAAATGGGCCGTGCGCGAGATGGAAGAGCGCTACAAGAACATGGCCAAGCTCGGTGTGCGCAACATCGACGGCTACAATACGCGCCTGCTCGAATTGAAAGCCAAGGGCGAAGAACCGACGCGCACGGTGCACACCGGCTTCGACAAGGAAACCGGCAAGGCGATCTACGAGGAAGAGAAGCTCTCGCTCGACCCGCTGCCCTACATCGTCATCATCGTCGACGAAATGGCCGACCTGATGATGGTCGCCGGCAAGGACATCGAAGGCGCGGTGCAGCGTCTCGCGCAGATGGCGCGCGCCGCCGGCCTGCATGTGATCCTCGCGACGCAACGCCCGTCGGTCGACGTCATCACCGGCACCATCAAGGCGAACTTCCCGACCCGCATCGCCTTCCAGGTGACGTCCAAGATCGACAGCCGCACCATCCTGGGCGAGATGGGCGCCGAGCAGCTGCTCGGGCAGGGTGACATGCTCTACATGGCGGGCGGCGGCCGCATCAGCCGCGTGCACGGACCTTTCGCATCGGACGAGGAAGTCGAGAAGGTGGTGCGGCACCTCAAGACGCAGGGCCAGCCCGAATACCTCGAGGCCGTCACGGCCGAAGAGCCGACCGAGGACGAGGACGGTGGCGCCGTGTTCGACGCCAGCGGCATGGGCGCGGATGGCGGCGGCGATCTCTTCCAACAGGCCGTGGCCATCGTCAAACGCGACCGCAAGGCCTCGACAGCTACATCCAGCGCCGGCTCCAGATCGGCTATAACCGTGCCGCGTCCTTGATGGAGCGCATGGAACTGGAAGGCATCGTCGGACCCGCCAACCACGCCGGAAAGCGCGAGATTCTGGTCGAGGAAGAAGACAGCCACATGTGAGGCGAGCCGCCTCTGAACATAATTTCACGCAAAATCGATATCTGCAGTAGCGAAATCACGCTAAAAGGGCGCCCAGCCACACAGGACGACGCGTTGATCAGACATCCGGACATTCGATTCGCTGCCACCATCGCTGCGCGAAGCGCGCGTATGGCCGGTGTGCTTCTCGTCACCGCCGCGATGGTGACCGCGGCGTCGTTCGCGCAGACCGTGCCTGTGCCGAAGCCCGCGCCGAAGGGCCGCGATGGCGGAGGCCCCGCTGTCACCGGCGCGACCCAGACGCCGCCGAACCCGGTCATCCCGGATCCGCGCCGCAACGTGCCGACCAGCATCTTCCAGACCTTCGACGCCAACCAGAAGGCGCAGGCGGCCAAGGTCAGCGCCTATCTGTCCTCGCTGTCGACGCTGGTTGGAAATTTCGTCCAGGTCGGCCCCGACGGCAGCAAGACGCAGGGCGACTTCTACATCCAGAAGCCCGGCAAGGTGCGCTTCGAATATGACGCGCCGAGCCCGATCGACATCGTCGCCGACGGATCCTCGCTGGTGGTGCGCGACCGCAAGCTCGCGACCCAGGACGTCTATCCGCTGTCGCAGACGCCGCTGCGCTTCCTGCTGTCCGATCGCATCGACCTGATGAAGGACACCAACGTCGTCAACGTCTCGGCCGACGACGTCTTCGTCAGCGTCACCATCGAGGAGAAGCAGGCGCTGGTCGGCACCAGCCGCCTCCTGCTGATGTTCGGCGCCAAGGACGGCCAGTTGAAGCAGTGGACCGTCACCGACCCGCAGGGCTACGACACCACGATCGCGGTCTACAATCTCGATGCGGGCAAGAAGCTCGATCCTGCCATGTTCAAGATCGATTTCACCAATTACGGCCCATCGCCGGGTTGAAAGCTCTACTGCCGTAGGGTGGGCAAAGGCGCATTAGCGCCGTGCCCACCATCTCTCCTTGCGGCAGGCATGGTGGGCACGCTTCGCTTTGCCCACCCTACGAGGGCTTGCTACGAACCTTGCACCCATCCCCGAAAAGACGTGGGCACGGCGCTTTGCGCCTTTGCCCGCCCTACGAGAGCTTGCTAAGACGCATCCCTCATGCGTCTTTCCCTGACAACCTGGAACATCAACTCGGTGCGGCTGCGCATCGACCTGGTCGCGAAGTTTCTCAAGAGCGCGCGGCCGGACGTGCTGTGCCTCCAGGAGACCAAGTGCATCGACGATGCCTTTCCGCTGAAGCGCTTCAAGCGGCTCGGCTATGAGCATGTCGCGCTGAACGGGCAGAAGGGCTATCACGGCGTCGCCATCGTCTCGAAGATTCCGTTCGAATCGAAAGACATCCGCACCTTCTGCGACAAGGTGGATTCGCGCCACATCTCGGTCTCGTTCGGCGAGAAGGCCAGCATCGCAAAGCCGCTGGTGCTGCATAACTTCTACGTGCCCGCCGGCGGCGACATTCCCGATCCCGCGCTGAACGAGAAATTCGACCACAAGCTTCGCTTCCTCGACGAAATGAAGGCCTGCGAGCCGCTGCATCCGCGCGGGGAGGATCGCCACATCCTGGTCGGCGATCTCAACGTCGCGCCGCACGAGAACGATGTCTGGTCGCACAAGCAGCTTCTGAAAGTGGTTTCGCATACACCTGTGGAGACCGAGAAGCTGCAAGCCGCGCTGGCAGCCGGTGAGTGGGTCGACGTCGCGCGCGAGCGTTTTCCGATGTCGGAGAAGGTCTATACGTGGTGGAGCTATCGCTCCGCCGACTGGACCGTCGGTGATCGCGGCCGCAGGCTCGACCACATCTGGGTCTCGCGCGCATTGAAGGACGCGGTCAGCGATTTCAAGATCCTGCGCGACGCGCGGAGCTGGGAGCGCCCGTCGGACCACGTGCCGGTGACGGTGACGCTGGAGGTTTGACGGCGCCGTCCGGGCTACGACGACGTCAGCTTCGCGCCCGCCATCAGGATATCGCTCGCGATCTGGCTGGAGCGGACCGCGAATTCGTCACGCAGGCGCACCGCAGCCGCGGGGTCACTCTCGAGCACGCGTTGAAACAAGCTGCGCGCGACGCGGATGACGGAGGCGGGCTCCAGCGCGACCGCGCTCGACGGCCGCTTCATCGGCACCACCAGCGCGAGCTCGCCGATCAGCGCGCCGGGACCTGCGATCATCTCCGCGCCGGCGCCGTCGTCGACCCGAAAGGCGCCGCGTTGAACCACGTATCCGGCATCGGCTTCGTCGCCGAGATTGAACAGGACGTCGCCGCGAACGAAATTACGCTGCTCGGAGCCGATCGCCAGCATGCGCAACGACGCGTCTCCCAACAAGCGCAGTGTCGGGACACGCTCGAGAAGCGCTACGTCGTCGTCGATTGACATTCAGGTCCGGGGCTCAAAGGGCATGCGATCTAAAACGATTCGCACGCCCCTAAAGCGTATCACGGCACCAGCTTGTAGCCACCGGCTTCCGTGACCAGGATCTCCGGATTGGCGGCGTCCTTCTCGATCTTCTGGCGGAGGCGGTAGATGTGGGTTTCCAGCGTGTGGGTGGTGACGCCGGAATTATAGCCCCAGACCTCCTGGAGCAGGGTCTCGCGCGAGACCGGCATCTGGCCGGCCCGGTAGAGGAAGCGGAGGATGGCGGTTTCCTTCTCGGTGAGCCGGACCTTGCGGGCATTGGCCGCGGTCAGCATCTTCGAGCCCGGGCGGAAGGAGTAGGGGCCGACCGAGAACACCGCGTCCTCGCTCGCCTCGTGCTGGCGGAGCTGGGCGCGGATGCGGGCCAGCAGCACGGCGAAACGGAAGGGTTTTGCGACGTAGTCGTTGGCGCCGGATTCCAGCCCCAAAATCGTGTCGGAATCGGTGTCATGCCCGGTGAGCATGATGATCGGGGCCTTGAAGCCGCCCTTGCGCAAGGAACGAACCACCTCGCGGCCATCGGTGTCGGGCAGGCCGACATCCATCAGGACGAGATCGGGGGCATTGGCCTTCGCGGCGCTCGCGCCCTTGGCCCCGGTATCGACGGCGGAGGCCTCAAATTCTTCGTGCAGCGATAATTGCTCCACCAACGTATCGCGCAGATCGGTATCGTCATCCACGATGAGGATCTTGCGGGCATTGGCCATAGGGGGTCATCCTTTTGGAGTCCGGCTCGGCGCGCATGCATGCTGCACCCAGCCGCGAGGGAAAGTTAGGGGGGGCGCCGTTATTATTGTTGTTCGTGTTGAAGTAGTGGGCTGTTACCGATTCACAAGCCAGAAGCACTCTAACTCAAAATCTCAGGCCGTTTTGATGAATGTCCTGTAATGAATTCGACATCGCACGTTCACATGAAAAACAAAGCGGATTCAGCTAGTTACCCAAAGAATCGAAGCTCCGGACCGCTTCGAGCGATCCGCGTTAAACCTGCTGCCGGGAATCCGCGCCGGGGCTGGCTGACGGCCGGCGCACTGATGATCCCGGTGGCGCTGGGGCGGGGCGGAATCCTGGCAAACAAGCGCGAGGGCGATGGCGGCACCCCGCGGGGCAGCTTCCGTCCCAGGCAATTGTGGTGGCGGGGCGACCGCCACAGCCGTCCGCGGACCTTTCTTCCGGCCCGGACCATCGGCGACACGGACGCCTGGTGCGAGGACGCCGGAGATCGCCATTACAATCAGGCGATCCGGCTCGGACCGGAGCAGGGCGGTGACCGTCTCAAGCGTTCCGACCATCTCTATGACTTCATCATCGAAATCGACCACAACACCAGACCGCGTATCGCCGGCCGCGGCAGTGCGGTGTTTTTGCATCTGGCGCGGGACAATTTCGGGCCGACCGCAGGCTGCGTCTCGATGACCAAAGCGGCGATGCTGCATTTGCTGCGGCAACTGGGACCAAGAACAAGAATCATCATCGGGTGAGGGCACATGCTCGACAAGGATCAGATCGCCGCCGCATCGCAGGTCCTGGTCAAACATTGGCGCGACGGCACCAAGTTTGACGCGCTGGAGCCGCGGTTGCGGCCGCAGAGCCGCGCCGATGGCTATGCCATCCAGGCTGTCCTCGAAAACCAAACGCTTGGAAAGCTGTTCGGTTGGAAGATCGCGGCGACAAGCGAGGCCGGACAGAAGCACATCAATGTCGCGGGCCCGCTGGCCGGCCGCATCATGAGCGACACCGTGATCGCCGACGGCGGCACGGCGTCGATGAAGGGCAACGAGATGCGCGTCGGCGAACCGGAATTCGCCTTCCGCATAGGCCGCGATTTGCCGCCGCGCGCGACGCCGTACAATGTCGACGACGTGCTCGCCGCCGTCGACACCTTGCATCCAGCGATCGAGATTCCCGACTCGCGCTTTGGCGATTTCGCCAGCGCCGGCGAGGCGCAGCTGATCGCCGACAATGCCTGGGCGCATCTGTTCGTGCTGGGCGCAGCGACGACTGCGAACTGGCGCGCCATGGATCTCGTCGAGGAGCGGCCGCAGATCACGCTGCGCGGCCAGCGCTATCTCGGCCACGGCAAGAATGTGCTCGGCGATCCCCGTGTTGCCTTGGCCTGGCTTGCCAACGAGCTGCGCGGGCTCGGCATCACCTTGCGGGCAGGGGAGGTGGTGACGACGGGCACGTGCCATCCGCCGCTGCCGATCCAGGCCGGCGATCATTTCGCGGTGGATTTTGGTGTGCTGGGGCAGGTGTCGGTGGGGTTTGCGTAACCACCGCCGTCGTTGCGAGCGCTGCCGGCGTCACCGGTGCCCGAAGATCGCGCTCCCAACGCGCACATGGGTGGCGCCGAGCATGATCGCGGTGGCGAAATCCGCGCTCATGCCCATCGAGAGATTCTTCAATCCATTGCGCGCTGCGATCTTGGCGGTCAGCGCGAAATGCGCCGCCGGCGGCTCGTCGACCGGCGGGATGCACATCAGGCCGGAGATCGTCAGCCCATAGCTGTCGCGGCAGCTCGCGATGAAGGCATCGGCCTCGCCGGGAGCGATGCCGGCCTTCTGCGGCTCCTCGCCGATGTTGATCTGGACGAACAGCTCCGGGTGCCTGTTCTGGGATTCGATTTCCTTGGCTAACGCCTGGCAAATGCTCGGGCGGTCGACCGAATGGATGGCATCGAACAGCGCCACCGCCTCCTTCGCCTTGTTGGACTGCAGCGGCCCGATCAGATGCAGCGCGATGCCGGAATAAGCGGACGTTAACGCCGGCCACTTGCCTTTGGCCTCCTGCACCCGATTTTCGCCGAATACGCGCTGTCCGGCGTCGATGACCGGGATAATTGCATCCGCGGCGAACGTCTTGGACACCGCGATCAGCGTCACGGAGGCGCGATCGCGCCGCGCTTCCTTGCAGGCGCGGACAATTTCGGCTTCGACCGCGGCGAGCGCGTTTGGTGAATGGCCGGTTACCGGCGCGGCGTTGGTTTCGGTCATGACGTCGGTTCGGACTGGATTGTTGCGGAGCTAGTTCTAATTTTACCGAGTTCAAGAAAGAGTTTTTGAACCCTTCGCTTTACCTTGGCCGATGGGGTGGGCAGCGAAGATGGCAAACGTCAGTTTCAACCGCAAACGAGTGAAACTCAAGCAGGTTCTCGGAATCCGGGCACGGCTTGCGTTGCTCGCGGTGATTCTGGTGACGCCCTTGATGTTCGAGCGCATCCGTTCGCTCGAAGATACGCGCGCGCGTCAGATCGCGCAGGCCGCGACCGAATTCACCACCATTGCAAGACACAGCGCCGATGCGCAGCGCGAAGTGATCTCGTCGGTCGAAACCATCCTGAAATCTGAAGCCTTCATCCGCGCCTCCGCCGGCGGCATCAGCAAGAGCTGCGACGTGCTGCGCGCGAGCCTGCCGTCGAACCTTCCCTGGATCCGCACGCTGTTGATCGCCGGCCAGGACGGACGCATCCAGTGCGCCACCAACAACATGTATGTCGGCCTCGACCTCAGCGACCGGCCATACTTCCAGCAGGCGCAGGAAACCGGCCGCTTCGTGCTGAGCGACTTCATCCTGTCGCGGCCCGTGCCGTCGCCGACCGTCATGGCGGTTTATCCGGTGTCGGCCTTCAGCGGTGTCGCGGATGCCGTCGTGCTCGCCACCGTGAACCTCGACTGGATGTCGAAGGTCATGAGCAATCTCGGCGGCCGTCCCGGGATCACTGCCGTGCTGGTCGACAGCGCCGGCACCGTGCTCGCCGCGCCGGCTGACCAGCACAGCGCGATCGGCCGTCCGCTCGACAACATGCCGCTGATGTCGGCGATCGCCGACAGGGCGCTGCGTTCGGACCAGGACGAGGGCTCACTCTCTTTCCTCGCCGCTGACGGCTCCCGCCGCGCGGTGAGCTATATCCGCATCGCCGGCACCAATGCCCGCCTGATCGCCAGCATCGACGAGGACAAGGTGTCCGCGGCGGTCAGCCGCGACATCCGCACCGCCTATCTCCAGCTCGCGTTCGTCGTCCTGTTCGTCCTGCTCGGCGCGCTGATCGCCGCCGAGAAGCTCGTGATCAAGCCGATCGAGATGCTGGCCGACATGGCCAAGCGCCTCGGCGAGGGCGACCTCTCGGCCCGCGCCGCGCGCAACCGGCTGCCGGCCGAGTTCGTGCCGCTGGCCCGCGCCTTCAACGCGATGGCCGCGCAGCTCAGCCAGCGCGAGCGCGAGCTGATCGCGAGCAACGACCGCCTGACCGTGATGGCCTCGATCGACATGCTGTCGGGGCTGGCCAATCGCCGCGGCTTCCAGAGCCGGCTCGACTTCGAATGGATGCGCGCGCAGCAATATGACAGCGAGCTTGCGCTGCTGATGATCGACGTCGATCACTTCAAGCTGTTCAACGACACCTATGGCCATCTCGAAGGCGATTCCTGCCTGACCCGGCTCGGCGAATCCTTGTCCGGCATCGCCGCCGACACGATGGGCTTTGCGGCCCGCTATGGCGGCGAGGAATTCTGCCTGCTGCTGCCGAACACCGACGTGAACCGCGCCGTCGAGATCGGCGAGCAGGTGCGCGCGGCCGTGCTGAAGCTGTGCCTGCCGCACATCACCTCCGCCCACATGATCGTCACCGTCTCGATCGGCGTTGCCGCAACGAAGCCGAACGAGACGCTGCGCCCCGGCGATCTCATCGAAGCCGCCGACGCCGCGCTCTACGCCGCAAAACACCGCGGTCGCAACAATGTCATGGAGCACGGCATCCAGGTGATCGAGAACAGCGCGGCCGCCATGATGCTGGCGGCGAGCGCCTAACCTGCAGCCGCGGCGCGATCGAGCTCGACCTCCGTCACCACGCGATTGCGGCCGCCGCCCTTGGCGAGATAGAGCGCGCGGTCGCAGCGCTCGATGAGATCGGTGATCGCCTCGCCGGTCCGGTACTGCGCCACGCCGATCGACACGCTGATGCCGGGCAGGGTCTCCCCGGTCGAACGGCGCGTGATCGTGCATTCGGCGATCGCGCGCCTGATGCGCTCGGCGATCTCGGCGCAAGTGGCGAGATCGGCATCCGGCAGCACGGCAATCAGCTCCTCGCCGCCATAGCGGGCCGACAGATCCTGCTCGCGAACTTTTTCGCGCAACACTTTCGCAATCAGGCGCAGCACCTGGTCGCCGACGCCATGGCCGAAATTGTCGTTGAAGGTCTTGAAGTGGTCGATGTCGAGCATCAGCACGCCGAGCGGCTCGCCCCAATCCGCGGTCGTCTGTGCCTTGCGCAGGAATTCATCGAGCGCCCGCCGGTTTGCCAGCCCCGTCAGCGTATCGGTCCGGGCGCGCTCTTCGGACTTGGAGAGCGAGTCGCGGATCACGTCGAGCTCGCGGGTCTTTTCCGCAAAGCCGGCCTCGAGCCGGGTCGCCCTCGTGGCGGCCCGCGCCAGCTCATCCATGAGCTGGGCGACCAGCGCCTTCGGATCGACACCAGCCCTGCCCTGATCGGCGACCTCGCTGATCGCCTGCATCTGGGAACGATTATCGGCCATGGCCGTCGCCAGAAACTCCTTCGCCGCCCCCATGAGGGCATGCAGCCGATCGGACGTCTCGGAGGCGACGGCGCCCGCCCGGGGCGCGACATAGGTCTCGAACAGATCCTGGTTGGTCCTGGCGTCGAAGGGACGATTGTGGTCGATCAGGAGATCGATGGCATTGCGCAGGTCGTCATGGCTGCCTGCGAAATAGTGGAACCAGACGGCAAAATTGGTCGGTGTCGGCGGAATCCGCTGCTCGGCCATGCTCCGCACCGCCCGTCCGGCGACGGACGCGGCATAGTCGTAATCGAGATCGTCGAAGCCTGATTCCATCGCCTGGCGGGGTGCTGTCGGGGGCCAACCTCGCACCGCCCCCTTAATCCGATCCCAATGGGCCGTCCGTACTTTAGCGGAGCAGCCTTGCGGGGGGCCGCCGCCAGCGGCAACCCATTGACCCCCTAAGGACTTCTATGGCCTAGTCCGCCGTCTTTAGACGGCCGAATCCACGAAAACCCAACGATTCCATGACCTCCGAACGCTACAACGCCCGCGACGCCGAACCGCGCTGGCAAGCCGCCTGGGACCAGCAGGCGATCTTCGTCTCCAAGAACGACGACTCGCGGCCGAAATACTACGTGCTGGAGATGTTCCCCTACCCGTCCGGGCGCATCCATATCGGCCATGTCCGCAATTACACGCTCGGCGACGTGCTGGCCCGCTTCATGCGCGCCAAGGGGTTCAACGTGCTGCACCCGATGGGCTGGGACGCCTTCGGCCTGCCGGCCGAGAACGCCGCCATCGAGCGCAAGGTCGCGCCGAAGGCCTGGACCTACGACAACATCGCCGCGATGAAGAAGCAGCTCCGCTCGATCGGGCTGTCGCTGGACTGGTCGCGCGAATTCGCGACCTGCGACCCCAGCTACTACAAGCATCAGCAGAAGATGTTTTTGGACATGCTCGCCGCCGGCCTCGCCGAGCGTGAGAAGCGCAAGCTCAACTGGGATCCGGTCGACATGACCGTGCTCGCCAACGAGCAGGTGATCGACGGCCGCGGCTGGCGCTCGGGTGCCGTTGTCGAACAACGGGAAATGAGCCAGTGGGTCTTCAAGATCACGAAGTACTCGCAGGAGCTGCTGTCGGCGCTGGATGGGCTCGACCGCTGGCCCGACAAGGTGCGGCTGATGCAGCGCAACTGGATCGGGCGCTCCGAGGGCCTGCTGGTCCGCTTCGCGCTGGATCAGGCGACGACGCCCGCCGGCGAGAGCGAGCTGAAGATCTTTACGACGCGCCCGGACACCCTGTTCGGCGCCAAATTCATGGCGATTTCGTCGGATCATCCGCTGGCGCAGGCAGCAGCCGCGAAGAACCCGAAGCTTGCCCAGTTCATCGCCGACATCAAGAAGATCGGCACCGCGCAAGAGATCATCGACACCGCGGAGAAGCAGGGTTTTGACACCGGGATCCGCGCGGTGCACCCGTTCGATCCGAGCTGGAAGCTGCCGGTCTATGTCGCGAACTTCGTGCTGATGGAATACGGCACCGGCGCAATCTTCGGCTGCCCCGCGCACGACCAGCGCGACCTCGACTTCGTCAACAAGTACAATCTCGGCAACACGCCGGTGGTGTGCCCCGAGGGCCAGGATCCGAAGACGTTCGTCATCACCGATACCGCCTATGACGGTGACGGCCGCATGATCAATTCTCGCTTCCTCGACGGCATGACCATCGAGCAGGCCAAGGACGAGGTCGCAAAGCGCCTGGAGGGCGAGCTGCGCGGCAACGCGCCGGTTGGCGAGCGTCAGGTCAATTTCCGCCTGCGCGACTGGGGTATTTCACGGCAGCGCTATTGGGGCTGCCCGATTCCCGTCATCCATTGCCCCAAATGCGATGTGGTGCCGGTGCCGGACGCCGACCTGCCGGTGACGCTGCCTGATGACGCGACCTTCGACAGACCGGGCAACGCGCTCGATCATCACCCGACCTGGAAGCACGTCACCTGCCCCAAATGCGGCGGCAAGGCCCAGCGCGAAACCGACACCATGGACACCTTCGTGGATTCGTCCTGGTATTTTGCGCGCTTCACCGATCCCTGGAACGAGAACGCGCCGACGACGCCAGCCGTCGCCAACCGGATGCTGCCGGTCGATCAGTATATCGGCGGCGTCGAGCACGCGATCCTGCATCTGCTCTACAGCCGCTTCTTCACCCGCGCGATGAAGGCGACCGGGCACATCGCGCTGGACGAGCCGTTCGCCGGAATGTTCACCCAGGGCATGGTGGTGCACGAGACCTACCAGAAGGCCGACGGCACCTATGTGCAGCCGGCCGAGGTGAAGATCGAGGTCGGCGGCAACGGCCGGCGCGCGACGCTGCTGACGTCAGGCGAAGACGTCCAGATCGGTCCGATCGAGAAGATGTCGAAGTCGAAGAAGAACACGGTCGACCCCGACGACATCATCGAGACCTACGGCGCCGACGTCGCCCGCTGGTTCATGCTGTCGGACTCCCCGCCCGACCGCGACGTGATCTGGAGCGACGAGCGCGTTCAGGGCGCCTCGCGCTTCGTGCAGCGGCTGTGGCGGCTGGTGAACGATGCAGTGGAACTCGGCCAGGCCGCGCCGGCAGATCGTCCGGGCTCGTTCGGCCCGGATGCGACCGCCTTGCGCAAGGCCGCCCATGGTGCGCTGGACAAGGTCACCACCGGCATCGAGCGGCTGCACTTCAATGTCTGCCTCGCCCATATCCGCGAATTCGCCAATGCGTTTTCGGAGGTGCTCCAGCGCCCCGGCCAGCCCACAGCTGACCTCGCCTGGGCGGTCCGGGAGGCCAGCCAGATCCTGGTTCAGCTGTTCTCCCCGATGATGCCGCATCTGGCCGAGGAGTGTTGGCAGGTTCTAGGCCATAGCGGGCTGGTTTCCGAGGCCGATTGGCCCCAAATCGAACGCGATTTGCTGGTTGAAGACGCCGTGACCCTGGTGGTCCAGGTCAATGGCAAGAAGCGGGGTGAGGTCACAGTTGCAACAGTGGCCCAGAATCCGGAAATCGAGGCTGCCGTTTTGGCCCTCGATGCGGTAAAACTGGCCCTGGACGGCAAGCCCGTCCGCAAGGTGATCATCGTCCCCAAGAGGATCGTGAATGTTGTCGGCTAGGATCCGGATCGCTGCCCGCTTGCTGGCGGTCGCCGCATTGGCGGCGCTGACGGCTGGCTGCTTCCAGCCGATGTATGCCGAGCGTGGTGACGGCACCCCCGGCCTGCGCGAAAAGCTGATGGGGGTCGACCTTCCGCCGATCAACAAGGCCAATGCCTCCCGCGAGGCCCGTGTCGGCGTCGAGGTCCGCAACGCCTTGGCCTTCAAGCTCTACGGCACGGCCACGGGCATGCCGCCGACCCATCGCCTGGAGATTCGCTTCGCGAGCAGCAAAACGTCGCTGATCGTCGATCCCAATACCGGCCTGCCGAACAGTGAAAACTACGGCATCGACGCCCAGTACAATTTGATCGAGGTCGTCAGCGGCAAGTCGGTCATGACCGGCACGACGTTCGCGCGCGTGTCCTATGACATGCCCGGCTCCTACCAGCGCTTTGCCCGCAACCGGGCCCTTCGCGATGCCGAGGATCGTGCCGCCAACGAGATCGCCGAGAACATCAACACTCGCCTCGCCTCGTTCTTCATCGCCGGCACTTAAGTCATCCCCGTCATTCCGGAGCGCCCGCAGGGCGGATCCGGAATCCAGAGATTATTGATCGAGATTCTCAGGCGCGCAATTGCGCGCCGTAGTTCGCGCTTCGTGCGCCCTGGAATGACAGTCAGGTCCGATGGTCGCGCTGCGCGGAAAAGAGATCGACGCCTTCCTCGCCCGTCCCGACGGGGGCCGACCGATCATCCTGCTCTACGGTCCCGATGCCGGCCTCGTGCGCGAGCGCGCCGATGCGCTGATTGCCTCGGCCGTCGACGACCCCAACGATCCCTTCTCGCTCGTCAAGCTCGACGGCGACGAACTCTCCGCCGAGCCGTCGCGGCTCGTCGATGAAGCCATGACGGTGCCGTTGTTCGGCGGCCGCCGCGCCATCCGCGTCCGCGCCGGCTCGCGCAGCTTTGCCAGCGGTATCGATACGCTGGCGGAGATGGGCGTGAAGGATTGCCGCATCGTGATCGAAGCCGGCGAGCTGCGCCCGGAATCGCCCCTGCGCAAGGCCTGCGAGAAGGCCAAGACGGCCGTGGCGATCGGCTGCTATCCCGACACCGAGCGCGACCTTGCCAAGCTGATGGACGACGAGCTCCGCATCGCCAATCTGCGCATCGCGCAGGATGCCCGCGCGGCGCTGATGTCATTCCTCGGCGGCGACCGCCAGGCCTCGCGCAATGAGCTGCGCAAGCTGACGCTCTATGCGCATGGCAAAGGCGAGATCACGCTGGATGATGTGATGTCCGTCGTTGCCGATGCGTCCGAGCTGAAACTCGATCCCATCGTCGACGGCGCCTTCGCCGGCCGGCCCGACATCGTCGAGACCGAATTTGCAAAGGCCATGATCGCCGGCACCTATCCCGGCGTGATCATCTCCGCCGCGCAGCGCCAGGCCGCGTGGCTGCACAAATCTGCGCTCGCGATCGCCGACGGCCAGCCTGCGTCCGCCGTGCTCGAGGGCGGCTATCCGCGCCTGCATTTTTCGCGAAAGCCCGCGGTGGAAACAGCGCTGCGCAATTTCAGCGTGGCGCGGCTCGCCGCAATCATCGAGCAGCTCGCGACCGCCGCGCTCGACACCCGCAAGCAATCGACGCTAGCCGCCGCCATCGCCCAGCGTACGCTGATGGCCATCGCCGCGAATGCCAAGCGGCGCGGCTGAGGTACCGCTCTCTCCACGTCATTGCGAGGAGCGCAAGCGACGAAGCAATCCAGAGTCCCTCCGTGGAAAGAATCTGGATTGCTTCGCTTCTCTCGCAATGACGATGTGGAAACAGATGCGCGCCAAATACCCGGTGACGTCCCCGCGTTCGCGGGGACGACACTGAGGGCTAGGTCTACAGCGCGCCCTTCGCGAGCCGCCTCATCACCTCGTCGAGCTGATCGAGGTTACGATAGTTGATCTGGACGGAGCCGCCGGGGTCGCGGTGATTGACCGTGACCTTGAGGCCAAGCGCATCGCTGACGCGCTTTTCGAGATCGATCGTGTCGGGGTCTTTTTCCTTGCCCCCGGTGCTGCGCGCCTTCTGCGGCTTGCGCTCCGGCACACCCTCTTCGTGCGCGAGGGCTTCGGCCTGGCGGACGTTGAGGCCTTCCGCGACGATGCGCCTGGCCGATGCGAGCGGATCGGGCACGCCGATCAGCGCGCGGGCGTGGCCGGCGGTCAGCTCGCCGCTCGTGATCAAGGCCTGCACTTCGGCCGGCAGTTTCGTCAGCCGCATCATGTTGGCGATGTGGCTGCGGCTCTTGCCGACGACCTTTGCGATGTCGTCCTGGCTGCGTTTGAACTCGTTGGCGAGCGCGTGATAGCCGAGCGCCTCTTCCATCGGGTTGAGGTCTTCGCGCTGCACGTTCTCGACGATCGCGAACTCCAGCGCATCGCTGTCGCTGATGTCGACCGGCACGATCGGCACTTCGTGCAGGCCGGCCATCTGCGATGCGCGCCAGCGCCGTTCGCCGGCGATGATCTCGAAGCGATCCTGCGCGCCCTTCACCGGACGCACGACGATCGGCTGGATCACGCCGTGCTGCTTGATCGAATCAGAGAGCTCCTTGAGCTCCGTTTCCGAAAAGGCGCGGCGCGGGTTGCGCGGATTGGGCTTGATGAATTCGATCGGCACCTTGCGCTGCGCGCGCGGACGATCGACATGCTGAGCCTCGCCGCCGACATCACCGATCAGACTCGCAAGACCCCGGCCCAGTCGCGAACGCGCTTCGTCGGCCATCGCCAGCTCCCTTGGATTCACGGTGCAACACTCCAGAACTGAATTATCGTAGGGTGGGCAAAGCGAAGCGTGCCCACCAGTTGTGTGCAGAAGATGGTGGGCACGGCGAAGACGCCTTTGCCCACCCTACGGCAGCGTCAATGCGTGGTGCGCAGCTCGCGCTCGCGCTGGATCACTTCGGTGGCGAGCCGCAAGTAAGCTTCGCTGCCGACGCATTTGAGATCGTAGACCAGGACCGGCTTGCCGTAGGACGGCGCTTCCGAGATGCGCACGTTGCGCGGGATCATGGTCTTGTAGACCTTCTCGCCCATGAACTGGCGGACGTCGGCGACGACCTGGTTCGAGAGGTTGTTACGCGAGTCGAACATGGTCAGCACGATGCCGTGGATCGACAGGTTCGGATTGAGCGTCGAGCGCACCTGCTCCACCGTCTGCAGCAATTGCGACAGACCCTCGAGCGCGAAGAACTCGCACTGGAGCGGCACCAGGATCGCATCGGAGGCCGCCATCGCATTCACCGTGAGCAGGTTGAGCGAGGGCGGGCAGTCGATCAGCACATAGGTGTAATCGGCGTCCGGCGAGACGTTGTTGTTGAGCGCGCCGATGGCGTCGCGCAGCTTGAACGCGCGGCCGGGCGTGGTGCCGAGCTCGAGCTCGAGGCCGGAGAGATCCATGGTCGAGGGTGCGATGTGCAGCCGCGGCACCGCGGTCGAGACCACCGCCTCGCGCAAGCTCGATTCGCCGATCAACACGTCATAGGTCGAGCAGGAGCGGTTGCGGCGATCGATGCCGAGGCCGGTCGAGGCGTTGCCCTGCGGATCGAGATCGACGATCAGGACGCGCTCGCCGATCGCAGCGAGTGCCGTGCCAAGATTGATCGCCGTGGTTGTTTTTCCCACGCCGCCCTTCTGATTCGCCAGCGCCAGGATGCGCGGGTGGCCCTGCGGCACTTCGCCGGTCTGTTGCTGCTGCGGTTCGTCAATCACGCTCATCGTAAATTCCCCACTCGACCCCTGAACGCCTCAGCGGCGCCGCTCGACGGACGTCAGCTCGACGATCCAACCGTCGCCGGTACGGCTTTGGTGAAGCTGCGGCTGAATATTCCAATATTTAGCGGCTTCGGTCAATTCAGCCTCTACATCTTGCCCCTTCGGAAACAGCGCTTTTGCACCTTGGCGCATCAGCGGCTCCGCAAAGCCGATGAGTTGATGTAGCGGAGCCAACGCACGCGCGGTGACGCAATCCACGGGGCCGGTGATTCTATCCACATTATCCCCGATCTCCGCGAGATGTACGAGCCCCGGAGATGCGGTGACGCGAACTGCTTCGCGCAGAAAGGCCGCCTTCTTGGCGATTCGCTCGACGAGGTGGACGCTGGCGCCAGGCGTCCCGGCCATGGCACAGGCGAGGACGATTCCGGGGAAGCCGCCGCCGCTGCCGAGGTCGGCCCAGCGTTTGGCCGAAGGGGCGAGATCGACGAGCTGGAGCGAGTCGGCGATGTGCCGGGTCCAGAGCTGCGGCAGGGTCGAGGGCGCGACCAGATTGGTCTTGGCCTGCCACTCGCGGAGCAGCGCGATGTAGCGATCGAGTCGTTCTTCGGTTTCACGTGAAACGGGGGCGAGCTTGAGCGCCGCGAGCTTGTCCGCCGCGATGATGGAGTCCAGCGACCGATCGTTGGCGCTGGCCTTGTCGATCTTCGGTTTGATCGGCGTCGGCTCGGATCGACGGCTCGCGCCCTCACCTGCCGCTGGTTTCCCTGATGACGATCTGCCGCCCGGCCCGCGCTGTTTCACGTGAAACGCCTATGCGATCGCCTTTGAGATCTTCCGTGCCTCGCGCCGGAGGTAGGCCGCGAGGATGCCGAGCGCCGCCGGCGTCATGCCGTCGATCCGGCCAGCCTGGCCGACGGTGAACGGCCGCGCCTTCTCAAGCTTGGCCCGCACTTCATTGGAAAGACCGGGGACCTGCTTGTAATCGACGTCCGACAGCACCATCCCCTCGTCTCGCCTGAAAGCTTCGACATCGGCGCTCTGGCGCTCGAGATAGACGTCATACTTCGCGTCGATCTCCAGATGGGTGGCAATGACCGGGTCGATTGCCGACAGCTCCGGCCAGATGGTCCGGACCTGGCTCCAGCCGATATCCGGATAGGCCATCAACTCGAACGCCGAACGACGCTGGCCGTCCCGATTCAGGGACAGGCCGTGCTTGATCGCCTCGTTCGGGGTGATGCTCAGGGACTTCGACAGCGCCCTGGACGCATTCAGGGCGTCCATCTTGGCGCGGTGATGCTGCGTCCGGGCGCTCCCGACGCATCCGAGCGCAATCCCCTTCTCGGTGAGGCGCTGATCGGCATTGTCGGCGCGCAGGGTCAGCCGGTACTCGGCGCGCGAGGTGAACATCCGGTAGGGTTCGCTGATCCCGCGGGTGACGAGGTCGTCGATCATCACGCCGAGATAGCCATCGGCACGGTCGAACACGGTCAGGATGGCGCCGCTCGCGGCCAAAGCCGCGTTCAGGCCGGCCACGATACCCTGCCCGGCAGCTTCTTCGTATCCGGTGGTGCCGTTGATCTGACCCGCCAGGAAGAGGCCACGCAGACGCTTGGTCTGCAGGGTCGGATCGAGCTCGCGGGGATCGATGTGGTCGTATTCGATGGCGTAGCCCGGACGGACCATCTTCACCTGCTCCAGGCCAGGAATGCTGGCGAGGATCGCGAGCTGGACTTCCTCCGGCAGCGAGGTCGAGATGCCGTTGGGATAGACGGTGCTATCGTCGAGCCCCTCGGGCTCCAGGAAGATCTGATGGCCGTCGCGGTCGCCGAAGCGGACGATCTTGTCCTCGATCGAGGGACAGTAGCGCGGTCCGGAGCTCTTGATCTGGCCGGAGTACATCGGCGAGCGATGGACGTTGGCGCGGATCACCTCATGGGTCGCGGGCGTAGTCCGGGTGATCCCGCACTGGATCTGGGGGGTCGTGATCCGCTCGGTCATCACCGAGAACGGCTCCGGCGGCTCGTCTCCGGGCTGCATCTCGACCGCTGACCAGTCGATCGTGGTGCCGTCCAGGCGGGGCGGAGTCCCGGTCTTAAGCCGTCCAAGGGTGAAGCCTGCCCGCTCAAAGGAGGCGGAAAGACCCATCGCGGGCGCCTCGCCGACCCGGCCGGCGGGCCAGTTCTTCTCGCCGAGATGGATCAGACCGCGGAGGAAGGTGCCGGTGGTGACGACGACAGCCCCTGCCCGAAGCTCGCGGCCGTCCGCCAAGCGTAGTCCGGTCACCCGACCCTCGACCACGATCAGCTCGTCTGCCTCGCCCTCGATGACGGAAAGACCTTCGGTGTCCCGGATCGCGGCCTGCATGGCTGCAGCATAGAGCTTCCGGTCGGCCTGAGCCCGGGGGCCCCGGACAGCCGGTCCCTTGCGGCGATTGAGGACGCGGAACTGGATGCCGCCGGCATCGCCGACCCGGCCCATCAGACCATCCAGCGCGTCGACCTCGCGGACCAGATGGCCCTTGCCGAGACCGCCAATGGCGGGATTGCAGGACATCGCACCGACGGTGGAGAAACGGTGCGTCACCAGAGCGGTCGTCGCACCCATCCGGGCGGAAGCAGCCGCGGCTTCACAGCCGGCGTGGCCGCCGCCAATCACGATGACGTCGAAACTCTCTCGCTCTGTTCGCATGGGCGGACTTCTATCTCAGAGGTGGAGAAGCCGGAAGTAGAAACTGGGCGAGGCGGTTGTTTCACGTGAACGGGCGGTGACGGAGTCGATGCGCATTTTTTGCGAAAACAACCCCATGCACAGTAGAGCCGGCACTGAGCGGACTGCCGTTTCACGTGAAACAGGATGGGCCTAACCGGGAGAGAACTCCTGGCGAGATTCCGCACGGCTCTGGGCGGGGGTAGAGAGGGTACAAGTGATCCGTCTACTCCGTCATTGCGAGCGGAGCGAAGCAATCCAGAATCCCTCCGTGGAGGCAGTCTGGATTGCTTCGTCGCAAGGGCTCCTCGCAATGACGGGATTGGGGCCCGAGTGTCGTTCACGGCCAAGACCGCTTGAGCAGTGAAATCGAATCTCCCGCCCAAGTCTGCGGGCCCAGAAGCCGCAATGAGGGCCGCTCGCGTTTCGTGAAACAGGCCGGAACCGCCCACCACCTGTTTCAGTGAAACAGCAGGAAGCTTGTAGCCCGGATGGAGCGCAGCAAAATCCGGGAAAGGTGTTCCGGTTGCGGAGCCGTCCCCGGATTGCGCTTCGCTTCATCCGGGGACGAAACGAGCCCCCGTTTCACGTGAAACGCAAGGACTGGAACAAGCGCTAGTTCTACAATGAAGAACTAGTCCTACTTTCCGATGCAAAATTTCTGGAAGATGGCCCCGAGGACGTCCTCGACGTCGACCCGGCCCAACAGCCGGCCCAAGGCATAGGCCGCAGCGCGCAGCTCTTCGGCGGCAAGCTCTTCGCCGTCTTCTACAAGCTCCAGGCTCCGGCGCAAGCTGTCTGAGGCCCGGCGCAACAGATCTCGCTGGCGGGCCCGGGTCACCAAAGCGCCCTCGGTCGTCCCGAAAAACTCGGCGGCGAATTTCACGAGAGCGTCGATCAGGTCGGGAACCCCGTCCCCCCGGCTCGCCGAGATCCCGAACTCGCCGCGCGGCCCGACCTCCCCCGCCTCGCCCAGATCGATCTTGTTGCGGACGATCCAGACCGAGCCGCTCGATTGATCACGCCCGGGGCCGGACTTCACCAGCGATTGCATCGCGCCCCGATCGACGGCGCGGGCACCCTCCACCAGCCACAGCACGAGGTCGGCGGCGTCGGCTCGCGCTCGCGCCCGGCGCACGCCTTCCTGCTCCACGGGATCGTCGGTCTCCCGGATGCCAGCCGTGTCGATCACCGTGACCGGATAGCCGTCGAGATCGAGCTGCACCTCGATCACGTCGCGCGTGGTGCCGGCGTAGGGCGAGACGATCGCGACCTCGCGGCGCGCCAGCTGATTGATCAGCGTCGACTTGCCGACATTCGGCTCGCCGGCGATCGCGACCACCAGGCCGTCGCGCAGGCGTTCAGAATGTCCCTGTGCCGCAAGGACTTCTGCGATTTCGTCATGCAGCGCTTTGATCGCTTTCACCGCCGGCGCCCTCAACTCGGCCGGCACATCGCCCTCGTCGGAAAAATCGATGCCGGCCTCGATCAGCGCCGACGCCTCGATGATGCGCTCGCGCCAGTCGCGCGCGCGATCGCCGAGCAGGCCCTGCAACTGGCGCAGCGCCTGGCGGCGCTGGCGATCGGTATCGGCGTGGATGAGATCGTCGAGACCTTCAGCTTCGGTGAGATCGAGCTTGCCGTTCTCGAACGCACGCCGCGTGAACTCGCCGGGCTCGGCCGCACGTGCATTCGGATTATTCGAAATCGCGGCGAGAAGTGCCGTCAGCACCGCGCGTCCGCCATGGACGTGAAATTCGGCGACGTCCTCGCCGGTCGCGCTGGCCGGCCCAGGAAACCAGAGCACGACCGCGTCGTCGATTGGCTGGCCCGCGCCGTCGCGGAGCAGCCGGCGGCTGGCCTGTCTCGGCGCCGGCGGCTTGCCCGCGAGCTTCGTCAGGACCAGGCCGGCCTGCGGGCCCGAGACCCGCACCACGGCGATCGCGCTGGGCGCACGGCCGGACGACAGCGCAAAGATGGTCTGGTCTCGCGGATGCATGGCCTATTTGTCCGGCCGGCGGGGAAAAGGCAAACGGCTCGTTCTCTCGATGCCGACACCCCCTTTTTGCTGCGCTCTGGCCCGCAGCAATGGCTATATTGCGATGCAACATAAGGCACAGCATTTTGCTGCAGAGGCAGCCTCGCCCAAGCACCAAATGATCAGCCAGCGTCAAGCATTACGTAAAGATATCAATAACTACCGGAAGAGCCGGATTTTCCTTTCGTCCCGTCGCCATGCTGCATTTCTTCCGCAGCAAAGCCGCACAAAAGCAAAAGGGCGCCCGAAGGCGCCCTCTGATCTCATGCTGCATTGCACTCAGGTGTTCATCGAGTCGAAGAACTCGGAATTGCTCTTGGTCGAGCGCAGCTTGTCGAGCAGGAAGTCGATCCCATCCATGGTGCCCATCGGATTCAGGATGCGGCGGAGCACGTACATTTTCTTGAGCACCTGCGGATCGGTGATGAGCTCCTCCTTGCGGGTGCCGGAGCGCGAGATGTCGATCGCCGGGAAGGTGCGCTTGTCCGAGACCTTGCGGTCCAGGATCAGTTCGGAGTTACCGGTGCCCTTGAACTCTTCGAAGATGACTTCGTCCATGCGGCTGCCAGTATCGACCAGCGCGGTTGCAATGATCGTCAGCGAGCCGCCCTCCTCGATATTGCGGGCGGCACCAAAGAAGCGCTTCGGGCGCTGGAGCGCGTTGGCGTCGACACCACCAGTCAAGACCTTGCCGGATGACGGCACCACGGTGTTGTAGGCGCGGCCCAGGCGCGTGATCGAATCGAGCAGGATGACGACGTCGCGGCCATGCTCGACCAGACGTTTTGCTTTTTCGATCACCATCTCGGCGACCTGGACGTGACGAACCGCCGGCTCGTCGAAGGTCGACGAAACGACCTCGCCCTTCACCGAGCGCTGCATGTCCGTGACTTCTTCCGGACGTTCGTCGATCAGCAGCACGATCAGATAGCATTCGGGGTGATTGTGCGCGATCGAATGCGCGATGTTCTGCATCAGCACGGTTTTACCCGTGCGTGGCGGCGCGACGATCAGCGCGCGCTGGCCCTTTCCGATCGGCGCGACGATATCAATCACCCTTGCAGAAAGGTCTTTTCGCGTCGGGTCGTCGATTTCCATACGGAAACGCTGATTCGGAAACAGCGGCGTGAGGTTGTCGAAATTGACCTTGTGCTTGGCCTTTTCCGGGTCTTCGAAATTGAGCGTGTTGACCTTCAGCAGCGCAAAATAGCGTTCGCCCTCTTTCGGGCTGCGAATGTGGCCTTCGATGGTGTCGCCGGTGCGCAGGCCGAAGCGACGGATCTGCGAGGGCGAAACGTAGATGTCGTCCGGTCCCGGCAGATAATTGGCGTCCGGCGAGCGGAGGAATCCGAAGCCGTCGGAGAGCACCTCGACGACGCCCTCGCCAACGATGTCGGTTTCAGCAATCGCGAGCTGCTTGAGGATGGCGAACAGCAGCTCCTGCTTGCGCATGGTGCTGGCATTCTCGACCCCATTCTCTTCCGCGAACGAGACAAGCTCGGCCGGCGTCTTCGACTTGAGGTCCTGGAGTTTAATTTCCCGCATTGGGGTGGTCCTGTGGGGTAACCTTGGGAGGGGGTGCGAGGAGGCTCTGAAATGCGGACGCGAGAAGGTAAGGTCCGCAGGTCTGGCAAGGAGAGCGCCGGTGAGGCTTCAAACCTGATGCGGTGTCCGGCCTCTGGAAAGCTCAGACAAAACCACATCCGCCTGCGTTGGGTGGGATGTCGCCAATATAGAAAATCGCTTTCCACTCCGCAAGCCGAAGCGCTGAGCGATTCATCGCAAGCCTTGCCTAGAACGGCTTCACGATCACCATGATGACGATCAAAATCATCAGAGTAGTCGGCAACTCATTGATAATTCGATAGAATTTCTGGCTACGCGGACGCCGGTCGGCGGCGAAATCCTTGCACCAGCGTGAAAAAAAGCCGTGGACCCCAGACATCGCCAGGACCAGTGCCAGTTTTACGTGCAGCCAGCCGAAAGAGAACCAGTGGCCGGACCAGGCGAGATAGAGCCCGGCAAGCCATGTGACGATCATGGCGGGGTTGATGATTGCCTTGAGCAGCCGGCGTTCCATCACTTTGAACGTTTCCGACTGCTTCGAGCCGATCTCGGCTTCGGAGTGATAAACGAACAGCCGCGGCAGATACAGCATGCCCGCCATCCAGGAGATGACGGCGATCACGTGCAGCGCCTTGATCCAGAGATAGACGTCTTCGAACATTTTTTGCGCCCGGCTTTCTGTCCAGCGCAGGGAACGCTGGGGATAGTAAGAACTCGTTAAGGTCTCACCCTACACACTTATCCGTCCGTAGCGCCTTCCTCTAATCTAGAATCTTAGATTCTTAAGGTTTGAGTCTATGTGACCGTGAATAGGACTCACACAATTCCGTCCGCACGTTCACGTGCGCTTGTTCACATCCATCAACATATCCCTGATGCTTCCGGCGGCCTTCGATAAGTCCGCCAGCTTCAAAGGCTTGCGCGTTTCTGTCGGCAGCTTATCAAGGGGGTTGTCCGCGCAATCCCGTTTTCCTCTCAACAGGTCGCCGGACTTGTTCCGATGGGCAGTGGTGTGAAGAAAATTGGCACTTGTCCCGCCCCTGGTGTCGCGCAACCCTTTCCGAGGGGTTAAGGTCCACAGAAATCCACAAACCACACCGCCTCCATACAAAGGGCTTTTGTGCCGACCTCGAACAATTATTTCCATCTCCACCTGGTCTCCGACTCCACCGGAGAGACGCTGATCACCGTCGCGCGCGCCGTCGCGGCGCAGTACGCCAACGTCACCCCGGTCGAGCATGTCTATCCTCTGGTGCGCAGCCAGAAGCAGCTCGATCGCGTGCTCGACGAGATCGAGGAGGCGCCGGGGATCGTGCTGTTCACGCTGCTGGAGAAGGATCTGGTCTCCCGGCTCGAGGACAAGTGCAAGCAGATCAACGTTCCGAGCCTGTCGATCATCGGGCCGGTGATGCAGTTGTTCGAAGCCTATCTCGGCGCCGCGACCACGGGCCGCGTCGGCGCCCAGCACGTCCTCAATGCGGAATATTTCAAGCGCATCGACGCGCTGAACTACACGATGATCCACGACGACGGCCAGCATGTCGAAGGCCTCGATGATGCCGACGTGGTGCTCGTCGGCGTCTCACGCACCTCCAAGACACCGACGTCGATCTATCTGGCCAATCGCGGCATCCGCACCGCCAACGTGCCATTGGTTCCGGGCATTCCGGTGCCGGCACAATTGGAGACCCTGACGCGGCCGCTGGTGGTGAGCCTGCATGCGACGCCGGAACGCCTGATCCAGGTGCGCCAGAACCGCCTGCTCTCGATGGGTGCCGATACCAGCGGCGACACCTATACCGACAGGCAGGCGGTCGCCGACGAGGTCGCGTTCGCGCGCAAGCTGAGTGCCAAACACGACTGGCCGCTGCTCGACGTCACGCGGCGATCGATCGAGGAAACCGCCGCGGCGATCATGAAGCTCTACAGTGATCGCCAGCGCAACCGGCCCACGGGATAGTTTCGGCGATGTCTCTCTGGCGCGGCGAAACTCCGTTGATACTGGCCTCGCAGAGCAGCGCGCGAAAGATGCTGCTGGCCAGTGCCGGACTGGAGTTCAAGGCGATTGCGGCCGATATCGACGAGCGCGGCATTCAGACCGCCTCGAAACTTTCAGGCCCGCATGACATCGCCCTGCTGCTGGCGCGTGAGAAGGCCAAGGCGGTCTCGGCCAGTCATCCGGGGAGCTATGTGATCGGTGCCGACCAGACCCTCGCTCTCGGCGAGCGTCTCTTCAACAAGCCCGCAGGCCGCGCACAGGCGATGACGCAATTGCTCGACCTCGCCGGCAAAAGCCACGCGCTGAACTCCGCGGTGGCCGTGGCGCGAGATGGCAAGATCGTTTTCGAGGATGTTTCGGTGGCCCGCATGACCATGCGGCCGATGACCGAGACGGAGCTTTCAGCCTATCTCGACGCTGCCGGCGATGCGGTGACGACCAGCGTCGGCGCCTATCAGCTCGAAGGCCTCGGCAGCCATCTGTTCGAGCGCATCGAAGGTGACCATTTCACCATTCTCGGGCTGCCGCTGCTGCCGTTGCTTGCGTTCCTGCGGCGCGAACGGCTAGTTGCAGTGTGAACGACAGAAACGGCTGCCTGCTGATGCGGATCCTTGGACTGACCGGCTCGATCGGGATGGGAAAATCCACCACCGCGAAATTGTTCGCGGAGGCTGGCGTTCCCGTCTATGACGCCGATGCCGCCGTCCACCAGCTCTACGAGGGCCAGGCCGCGCCGGCGATCGAAGCCGCCTTTCCCGGCACCACCGCGAACGGCAAGGTCGACCGCCCAAAACTGTCCGCGCGCGTCGTGCATGATCCGGCCGCGATCAAGCAGCTCGAACAGATCGTTCATCCGATGCTCGGCGCCTCCCGGCAAAAATTCTTCGCCGATGCGGAAGCAGCCAAGGCGCCCGTCGTGGTCCTGGATATCCCGCTGCTGTTCGAAACCGGCGGCGAGAAGCGGGTCGACGCGGTCGTCGTGGTGTCGACCTCGCCGGAACTCCAGCGCAAGCGTGTGCTGGAGCGCGGCACGATGGACGAGGCCAAGCTCGATGCGATCATCGCCAAGCAGACGCCGGATGCCGAGAAGCGCAAGCGGGCCGATTTCGTAGTGGATACGTCACACGGACTTGAACCCGTGCGCGCCCAAATCACGCACATTCTGGCCGAGGTCGTTAAGATGCCGCGGCGGCGAGCCTGATTCGCTGCCTCACACGGCCTCTTGATCATGCGTGAAATCGTTCTCGACACCGAAACCACTGGCCTCGATCCGCTCCGCGGCGATCGCCTGGTCGAAATCGGCTGCGTCGAGATTTTCAACCGCATGCCGACGGGCCAGACGTATCACGTCTATATCAATCCCGAACGGGACATGCCGGCGGAAGCCTTTGCGGTGCACGGGCTGTCGGCCGAGTTCCTGTCGACCAAGCCGCTGTTCCACGAGGTCGTCGATGCGTTTCTGGAGTTCATCGGCGATGCGCCGCTGGTGATCCACAACGCTTCGTTCGACATCGGCTTCATCAACGCCGAGCTCGACAAGGTCAAACGCGTCGCGATCCCGCGCGAGCGGCTGGTCGATACGCTGCTGTTGGCGCGGCGCAAGCATCCGGGCGTGTCGAACCGGCTCGACGATCTCTGCTCGCGCTATTCGATCGACAATTCACACCGCACCAAGCACGGCGCGCTGCTCGACGCCGAACTCTTGGCCGAAGTTTATGTCGATCTGGTCGGGGCGCGGCAATCGCAATTGCTCCTCGCTTCGGAAGGCGAGGACATTCGCGCCAATGCGGCTGGCGATATGCCGCGGCGGCAGCGGACCGTGCCGCTCGCGCCGCGGATTTCCGATGCCGAGCGCGAGGCCCATCGGGCCTTCATCGCAACGCTCGGCGACAAGGCGATCTGGAACGAGTTCCTGCCCGCTCCAGCCGCCCCTCCGGCTGTTTAGGCCTGACCGCTCGTCTGCTGAGCGGCCATTTGCCGCTCCATGTTCTGACGATAGAGACCGACGAAGTCGACCGGATCCAGCATCAGGGGCGGGAACCCGCCGTCGCGCACGGCGGTCGCGATGATCTCGCGGGCGAACGGGAACAGCAGACGCGGGCATTCGATCATGACCAGCGGATGCAAATTCTCCTTCGGCACGTTGGTGATGCGGAACACGCCGGCATAGGCGAGCTCGAACGAGAACATGATCTTACCGGCGGTCTCGGCCTTGCCCTCGACCGACAGCGTCACCTCGAACTCGGTTTCGCTGAGATTGATGGCGCTGACATTGATCTGGATGTTGATCTGGGGCGGCTGGCCCTGCTGCTGGAGCGAGGTCGGCGCGTTCGGATTCTCGAACGAAAGGTCCTTGATATACTGCGCCAGAACGTTGAGCTGGGCCGCCTCGGGAGGGGTGCCGTTGCCGTTGGTCATGAGAGTCTCTCCTTACCCGATTTGGGCTGAATTTCGCGGCGGTTGGCTAACATAGGGCCGCCTCGTTCCACAAGGACGAACGGTCCCGGATCGGGTTTCCGCGCCGCCCCCGCAATTGTGACGTTCACCCGGCCCTCCTGACGAAATCGCGCGTTAAACGATTGAAGATGCGCGATTTCCGGGCAGGATCGGGTTTCCCCTTAAGCATAAAACGCGCTACACTCGGCGCTGTGCCAAAAGGCGCCATTGGCCGGGCAAGATTTCGTGCCTACATCCCGAGGACCAGACGCGCGGACCTAAAATGGTGATGTAGACTTGCCGTTCCCGTATGGAACGGTCTACTGGCCGGATTGATTTTCCCGGCGACGACCCGAGACGGCCCCTTTCAGCGAAGACCAGAAAGCGAATACGACGTGGACATCTACACCATCATCTTCCTGGCGCTGGCGGTCTTCATCTTTCTGAGGCTGCGCAGCGTGCTGGGACAGCGGACGGGTAACGAGCGGCCGCCGTTCGACCGCACCGCCGCCCGCAATGCGCTGGGGGGTGCCCAGGACAAGAACGTCGTGACCATGCCGGGCAAGGTGATCGATCAGGCCCCGCTGGCGCCGACCGCCGAGCCGGCCCCGCCGTCCGATCGCTGGAAGGGCCTGACCGAGCCGGGCACCGCGCTCGCCCAGGGTCTCGACGCCATCGTCGACAAGGATTCCACCTTCGATCCGCGCCATTTCATCTCGGGCGCCCGCGGCGCTTATGAGATGATCGTGCTGGCCTTTGCCAATGGCGACCGCCGCGCGTTGCGCGACCTGCTGTCGTCGGAGGTCTATGACAGCTTCGACGCCGCCATCAAGGAACGCGAGAAGTATGAGCAGAAGACCGAGACGCGTTTCGTCTCGATCGACAAGGCCGAACTCGTCGGCGCCGAGTTGCGCGACCGCACGGCTCAGCTCACCATACGATTCGTCTCGCAGATGATCTCGGCCACCCGCGACAAGAGCGGCAATATCGTCGACGGTAGTGCGGACACGGTCGCCGACATCACCGACATCTGGACCTTCGCCCGCGATATCACCTCTCGCGATCCAAACTGGAAGCTGGTTGGCACCGGAAGCGCGAATTAAGAATTTCCTGAAGAACAGCGCGACGGCGCTTTGCGCAGGTGCCGTCGTGCTGTCGTCGTTTTCGCTCGGCGCCGAGGCGGCGCGGCGTCACTATCGCAGCCATCACCATCATCTCCCGGCACTTGCCGCCGCCCCGCCGCGCGCCTTGCCCTATCCGCAGCTCCCTTTGCCGTTCGAAATCCCCGGTGCGCAATATCTGCCGCTGACCTGGACGGACGTGAAAGGCTGGAGCGACGACGACCATCTCGCCGCCTACAAGACGTTCCGCGCGAGCTGCCGGACGATCAACGCGCAGACCGGTGCGGCCGAACCGAAGGCGCTTGGCGGCTCGCTGAGCGAGCCCTGCAGGGCCGCCAAGTCGCTCGAGCTCACCGACGACGGCAAAGCCAGGACCTTCTTCGAGGAGAATTTTGCACCGCTGCGGATCTCGCGCCTCGGCGAGCCCGACGGTTTCGTCACCGGCTATTACGAACCGGTGCTGGAGGGATCGCGGACGCAGACCGAAATCTTCAACGTGCCGGTCTATCGTCGCCCGTCGAACCTGTTCGTGCGCGGCTACAAGCAGGACTCGGTCAGCCTGCCCAACAAGGGCCCGGTCTACCGCAAGATCGGCCGCCGCAAGCTGGTGCCCTATTACGATCGCGGCGAGATCGAGGACGGCAAGATCGCCGGCCGCGGGCTGGAGATCGCCTGGCTGAAGGACCCGACCGATCTGCTGTTCGCCCAGATCCAGGGCTCGGCGCGGATCAAGTTCGACGACGGCGGCACGGTCCGGCTGAATTACGACGCCTATAACGGCTATCCCTACACGGCCGTCGGCCGTGTCCTGATCGAGCGCGGCATCATTCCGAAGGAGGAGATGTCGATGCAGAAGATCAGGGAGTGGATGGCGCAGAACCCCGATGGCGCCAAGGATCTACGCCGCCAGAACCGCTCCTACATCTTCTTCCGCGAGGTCAATCTGTCCGACAAGGAAGAAGCGGTGGGTGCGCAGGGCATTCCGCTGACCGCCGGCCGTTCGATCGCGGTCGATAAGGCGCTGCACGTCTACGGCACGCCGTTCTTCATCGAGGGCGAGCTGCCGATCGATTCCGAACGCTCCAAGACGCCGTTCCACCGGCTGATGATCGCGCAGGACACCGGCTCGGCCATCATCGGCCCCGCGCGCGCCGATCTCTATTTCGGCGCCGGCGCGGACGCCGGCCGTGTCTCGGGACGGCTGCGCCATCCCATGCACTTCGTCATGTTGGTACCGAAGGGCCTCGATCCCGCAGTACGCGCCGCGAAGTTGCCGGTGCCGGACCCGCGTCCCTCGGAGAAGATCGCAAAGCTGTTTCCGCAGACCGATTCGCCCAAGGATCAGACCAAGCCGGCGGCTCCGGCCGCAGCCGTGGCGCAAGGTAAGGGTGAGACCGTCGCCGTTGCCAATCCGGTCCCGTTGCCGATGCCGCGTCCCGTGATAGAGCCCGTTCAGGAGCCGCGGCGGCCAGTCAAGAATCGTCCCCATCGGCAGCAATGAAGCGATCGTCCCGTCCGCCCGTGCTGGAGCCTCGTCCCTCGCCGCGCCGCCGTGCGCTGAGCGAGGAGGAGCGCGCGCTGTGGGATGCGGTCGCAAAACAGGTCAAGCCGCTGCGGAAGCATCGCGTGGCAAAGACACACGCCCCGCCGCGCACCGAGCCTTCACTGGCAGCGCCAGCCACGCGATCTGCGCCGTCGCCACGGCCGATCGCTGCCGCGCCGGCCGTGCGCGTGGCAAAGCCGGCCATGCCGCCGCTGGCACCGCTGGGCAAGCGCGAGCGCACAAAATTGTCGCGCGGCCGCAGCGAGATCGAGGCGCGGCTCGATCTGCACGGCATGACCCAGATACGCGCCCACCGGGCCCTGACCGGCTTCCTGCACCGCGCCCATCACGACGGCCTGACCTTCGTGCTCGTCATCACCGGCAAGGGACGGAGCGGCGGCGAAAGCGGTGTGCTCCGCCGCCAGGTGCCGGAATGGCTGAGCCTGCCGGAATTCCGCGGCTTCGTCGTCGGCTTCGAGGAGGCGCATATCGGCCACGGCGGCGAGGGCGCGCTCTATGTGCGGATACGCCGGGCGAGGTACTAGAACGGCCGGACGATTCCGACGCGCGGGATCAGTGTGAGGATCAGGCCGAAGATGTTTGTCTTCCGATCCTCCAACGCGATCAGCGGTGCATTGTATTTGGCCGGCAGCATCTTCACCGCGTGCAGGATCAGGAACATGCAGACCGCCCAGTTCGAGATCCAGCGCGAATAGTCGAACACCATCGCGAACATCACGAGATAGGCAAGGCTGATGCCGATCAGCGCCGCGATGACGAGGCGCCGGTGCATGTCGTTCGCGAGTGCGCCGATCAGGCTTGCAAAATAGCGCCAGAGTGGCGTGTGCAGCCAGATCAGCAGGGCAAACACCGGCACGCCGAGGATGTTGTGCGGCAGGCGGCGCCAGGTATCCGAAACCTCCTTCGCCAGCGGCTGGTACCAGATGTAGGCGAATTGCAGCAGGTCGGTCCGCGCCGGATCAGCCATCCGGGTCTTCAGATACGCGACGAAATCCGCTTCCGGGATCGGCATCGTTCCCAGGAATTGCGCGGCGAAGAACAGCGCGCTCACGCAAAGCAATGCCACCAAGCCGAACGCGACATTCGTTCTGGTGACGCCATGCGCGAGGTAGTGCCGGATCACGACGATGGTGATGATCGTCGGCACATACATCAGCAGATGAATGTGGTGGATCAGCACGAGGATGATCGAGAACAGCGCGGCCGTTGCGACGAACAGCAAGGAGCCAGCCGGCATCAGCAGCAGGATGATCGCCAGTGCGCAGCCGTAGATGTCGAAATGGCCGAGCGTGTGCATGAAGTTCTTCAGAAAGAACGGCGAGCCCGCGATGAAGACGAACAGCGGCAGCGTCCTCGCGGCGAAGCCGAACGTTTTCTGGAATAATCTGGCGTACAGTCCCAGCGTCACCAGCCACGTCGCTCCGCCGAGCGCGAACACCAGCCAAACCGGCACCTTGTCCGTGAACAGCGCGACGATGGCGCCGATCAGCGCGCGCTTAATGAAGCCGAAATGGTAGTCGACGAGCAGGTGGATGTAGGGGACGTAAGGCGGCAGCTGGATCTTGTGGACGAATACGCCGACGATGACCGCCGCGTTGATCGCGAGCAGGAGACGCCAGGGATTCTGGCGCAGGTTTGCAAGAACCGCGCTCAAGTGGCGCTCCGAGGGAATCGGCGCGATCGGACTCCGAAAGGGTTTGGAGTCAATATGTGGTTCACAGGATTCTTTTCACCACTACATATTGACGATACGGCGCTCACCGATACCATTCCCGCGACCCTCAGAAGCGGCGAAGCCGTCGGGTGGCTAGACCCAACGGCTTCAAAGCTTCTGACCCGCATCCCGAGCTGGGCGCGGAACAGGCTGTCTAAGCACTTCATGGAATCATGGGTGGAGTCGGTGGTCAAGCCCAGCTCTCGATAGGAGAGAAGAATGACCAGTCCGCAAACCAGACCCCAGACGGCGCAAATCCGCTGTGTGAATAAACGCGATCGCCCGAATCCGTTCGAGCGGATCACCCACGTTGGTGGCTACGGCTCAAGCCAGTGGAAGATCACACAAGAGCAGGCGATCGCTATGATCGAGCGCAGAGAGTGGAGCTTTTACGTTTCGCTTCCTGGTTCGACAAAGGCTGTTTTGGTCGAAGTCGGTGTCAGCCGGTTCGGCAACAAGTATTTGCGCACCGAAGGCGATGACGACACGCGCAACAATCTCTTGAGCCTGCCTGAGTGTCCCTGACGCTCTGTCTGTAACAACGAAAGGCCCGACAGAAGTGCCGGGCCTTTCTGCTTACAAAATGAACCGGCTCAGATCCGCATTCTTGGCGAGGTCGCCGACATGCTTCTGCACGAAATCCGCATCGACCTTGACGGTCTCGCCGCTGCGGTCGGGTGCGGTGAAGGAGATTTCGTCCAGCACCCGTTCCATCACGGTCTGGAGCCGCCGCGCGCCGATGTTCTCGACCGTCGAATTGACGGCGACCGCGACGTCGGCGAGCGCGTCGACGGCGTCGGCGGTGATGTCGAGCGTCACGCCCTCGGTCTGCAGCAACGCGATATATTGCTTGATCAGCGAGGCCTCGGGCTCGGTCAGGATGCGCCGCATGTCGTCGCGGGTCAGTGCCTGCAGTTCGACGCGGATCGGCAGGCGGCCCTGCAATTCCGGCAACAGGTCGGACGGTTTCGCGACGTGGAAGGCGCCGGACGCGATGAACAGGATGTGATCGGTCTTCACCGCGCCGTGCTTGGTCGAGACCGTGGTGCCTTCGATCAGCGGCAACAGGTCACGCTGCACGCCCTCGCGCGAGACGTCGCCGCCGACCCGGCCGTCGCGTGCGCAGATCTTGTCGATCTCGTCCAGGAACACGATGCCGTTATTCTCGACCGCGCTGATCGCTTCCAGCGTCAACTGGTCGGTGTCCAGCAGCTTGTCGGATTCCTCATTGACGAGGATCTCGTGCGAGTTCTCCACCGTCAGTCGCCGCGTCTTGCTGCGCCCGCCCAGCTTGCCGAAGATGTCGCCGAGCGACACCGCGCCCATCTGCGCGCCGGGCATGCCCGGGATCTCGAACATCGGCATGCCGCCGCCCGAGGACTGCGTCTCGATCTCGATTTCCTTGTCGTTGAGCTCGCCAGCGCGCAGCTTCTTGCGGAACGATTCGCGCGTTGCCTGGCTGGAATTGGCGCCGACCAGCGCGTCGAGCACGCGCTCCTCGGCGGCGAGCTGCGCGCGTGCCTGCACGTCCTTGCGCTTGCGCTCACGCACCTGGGCGATCGCGACCTCGACGAGATCGCGCACGATCTGCTCGACGTCGCGGCCGACATAGCCGACCTCGGTGAATTTCGTCGCTTCCACCTTCAGGAACGGCGCGTTCGCGAGCTTGGCGAGCCGTCGTGCGATCTCCGTCTTGCCGACGCCGGTGGGGCCGATCATCAAGATGTTCTTCGGGAGTACCTCTTCGCGCAAGGAGCCGGAGAGCTGCTGCCGGCGCCAGCGGTTGCGCAGCGCGATCGAGACCGCGCGCTTGGCATCGGCCTGGCCGACGATGAAACGGTCGAGTTCGGAGACGATTTCGCGGGGAGAGAAGTCTGTCATGGGACCTTAGCTAGGATCAGATGCGGGTCGGGACAAGCCGCATTTTACGTCAGATGATGGGCGGGCCCGATTGCCACTGTTTCACGGCGTCGATCGGATGGATCAGCATCAGGATATTGAGCGTCAGATTGTCGCGAATGTGAAGCGCGAGCATGATCTCGAAGGCGAGCCCGAGCAGGACGGTCACCGAGACTGGCAGCACGCGCGCGGCGAGGAACCCCAGCATCATGGCCAGATTGTCAGAAATCGAATTGACAATGCTGTCGCCGAAATAATCCAGCGAGATCGTGCCGGCACGGTAGCGTTCGATGATGAAGGGCGAGTTCTCGACGATCTCCCAGGCGCCTTCGATCAGCATGGCGACGATCAGCCGTGCCGGCCAGGACAGTTGCAGGAAGGGCAGGCGCGCGAACAGCAGCCAGGTCAAGCCGTAGAACAGGAAGCCATGCAGGATGTGAGAGAAGGTGTACCAGTCCGTGATGTGCTGCGAATTTTCGGAGCTGTTCACCACGCCATGCCAGAGCTTTACATAGCCGCAGGTGCAGATCGGCACCCGCCCCATCGCGAACAGGATCGAGGCCTGCAGCGCCAGCAGCAGCAGTGCGATGCCGACCCAGGCCAATGGCGGTACGGCGACCTTGCTCTCGTGCGTGCTCGTCAGCGTCACGGCTCGCGCACCATCAGCAGCGCCGTCCCGTCCGGCGTCTCGACCATGCGGTCGCGGACGAAGCCGGCTTTCTCATAGGCGCGCACGGCGCGTGCGTTGAGCGGATCGGGATCGGTGACGATGCGTGGCAGGCCCTGCCGCAACTGGCCGTCGACGAACTGGCGGATGAACGCGGAGCCGTGGCCGCGCGCGATCATGTCGCTTTCGCCGATGAACTGGTCGATCCCACGGGTGCCCTCCGGTTGCGGCCCGAAGCCGGTATTCCAGGCTGTCAGGCGATAGCATTGAAGATAGCCGAACGGGTGGGTGCCGGCCAACACGATGAACTGGTCCATCGCGGGCTCATCGAGATCGCCGCTCACGAGCGCAAACTGCTCGTCCGGATCGCCCCACCATTCCCGCACATGCGCCTCGCCCAGCCACCGCCGGATCAGCAGCAAATCGGCTGTGCTCATCGGGCGGAAGGTGTAGGCGGGCGCCATGTCCTGTTCGGTCTGGCCTAGCCGGTCGCCAGGCTTTCGATGGTCAGATTGCGGTTGGTGTAGACGCAGATGTCGGCGGCGATATCGAGGGAGCGGCGGACGATGGTCTCGGCATCCTTGTCGGTGTCGATCAAGGCCCGCGCGGCGGCCAGGGCGTAATTGCCGCCGGAGCCGATCGCCATGACCCCGGCCTCGGGCTCCAGCACGTCGCCGGTGCCTGTCAGGACCAGGGAGACGTCCTTGTCGGCCACGATCATCATGGCCTCCAGGCGGCGCAGATAGCGGTCGGTCCGCCAGTCCTTGGCGAGCTCCACCGCAGCCCGGGTCAGCTGCCCCGGATACTGCTCGAGCTTGGATTCGAGCCGCTCGAAGAGCGTGAAGGCGTCGGCCGTGGCGCCGGCAAAGCCGCCGATCACGTCGCCCTTGCCGAGTTTTCGCACCTTCTTGGCGTTGGACTTGATCACGGTCTGGCCGATCGAGACCTGGCCGTCGCCGCCGATCACCACCTTGCCGCCCTTGCGGACCGTCAAAATCGTGGTGCCGTGCCAGCCCGGCGCGCTGTTCTGGGAATCCTGCATCAAATACCTCGTTGTCGGACCTGATTTAGGCGGTCGGGACCGACCGTACAACGGGCCGCTCCGGGCCCATTTCGCTCACCATAGGCAGAAGTAGAGGCCCGGCCAGCCGTTCCCGCAGTAGCGAAGGCGTCATTTGACTGTTAAAAGACCGCCGTTTTCGGTCCAAAACCAGAATGGAAACCGCTTTTCAATGCGCACCGCGACGATCAAGCGCAAGACCAAGGAAACCGACATCGAGGTCACCGTGAACCTCGATGGCACCGGCGTGTCCAATATCGCGACCGGCATCGGCTTTTTCGACCATATGCTCGATCTCCTCGCCCGCCATTCCCGCATCGACCTCACGGTCAAGGCGGTCGGCGATTTGCACATTGATCATCACCATACCACCGAAGACACCGGCATCGCGCTCGGCCAGGCGGTCAAGCAGGCGCTCGGCAACATGGCGGGCATCACCCGCTATGCCGGCGTGCACATGCCCATGGACGAGACGCTGTCGCGCGTGGTCATCGACATCTCGGGCCGTCCGTTCCTGGTGTTCAAGGCCGACTTCCCCCGCGACAAGATCGGCGAGTTCGATACCGAGCTGGTGCGCGAGTGGTTCCAGGCCTTCGCCATGAACGCCGGCGTGACTCTCCACGTCGAGACCCTATATGGCGATAACAGCCACCATATCGCCGAGTCCTGCTTCAAGGGCCTGGCGCGGGCGCTGCGCACTGCCGTCGCGATCGATCCGAAGGCCGTGGGCGAAATCCCGTCCACCAAGGGTTCGCTCGGCGGCTGACGTCTTTCGGCCCGCGGCACGCGCCGCTTGCGGTATCACTGAATTCCTAGGAACGGGGCATCACCATGCCTGTCTACACAGTTCATGCTCCCTCCCCTGCCGGAGCCGATCTGCGCGCGACCGACAAGTTCGTCTTCGTGCGCGACGGTTTTCATTTCTGGGCGATGGTTTTGGGTCCGTTCTGGCTGCTCTGGAACAGGCTCTGGCTGGCGCTGATCGGCTGGGTGATTTTCCTGGCTGCATTCGATGCAGGGCTGCATAGCCTCGGCGTTGGCCACAGCTCGATCTTCCTGGCCAATATGATCATCGCGGTGCTGATGGGTTTCGAGGCCTCGAGCCTGCGCCGCTGGACACTGTCGCGCGGCAAGTGGCGCCAGCTTGACGTCGTCATCTCCGACGACGAGGACACCGCCGAGCGGCGTTTCTTCGAGCGCTGGAGCCTGAAGCAGCGCGGCATCGTCAACGATCAATGGGCCGTCGATCGCGGCGGCCCGCCGCCAACCCGCAACGTGCCGGGTCAGCAATTCTCAAATCCGCCACCGCTGCCGTCGGGCGGCATCATTGGATTGTTTCCGGAACCGGGAGGGTCAAGATGAGCGTCGCGATCATCGATTACGGTTCAGGCAATCTGCATTCCGCCGCCAAGGCATTCGAGCGCGCCGCGCGCAGCCTGGAGATTCCGCAAAAGGTCTTCGTCACCAGCGATCCGGATCAGGCCTACGGCGCCGACCGTCTGGTGCTGCCCGGTGTCGGCGCCTTCGCCGATTGCCGGCGCGGGCTCGATGCCGTCAACGGCATGGTCGAGGCGATCACCGAAGCGGTGCGCGTCAAGGCACGGCCCTTCTTTGGTATTTGCGTCGGCATGCAGCTGATGGCGAGCCGCGGCAAGGAACACGTCATCACCGAGGGCCTGAACTGGGTCGGCGGCGACGTCGAGAAGATCATGCCGCGCGACGAGAGCCTGAAGATCCCGCACATGGGCTGGAACACGCTCGACCTGCTGCGCGAGCATCCGGTGCTGGACAGGCTGCCGCTCGGCCCCAAGGGGCAGCACGCCTATTTCGTGCACTCCTACCACCTCAACGCCGCCAACGAGGCGGACGTGCTCGCGCGCGCCGATTACGGTGGACCCGTCACCGCGATCGTCGCGAAGGACACCGCCATCGGCACCCAATTCCACCCCGAGAAGAGCCAGCGTTTCGGCTTGGCCCTGATCTCGAACTTTTTGCGATGGAAACCGTGATTCTCTTTCCGGCGATCGACCTCAAGAACGGCCAGTGCGTGCGTCTCGAGCAAGGCGACATGGCGCGCGCGACCGTGTTCAACCTCAATCCCGCGGCGCAGGCGCAGAGCTTTGTCGAACAGGGCTTCGAGTATCTCCACGTCGTCGATCTCGACGGCGCCTTTGCCGGCAAGCCGGTGAATGCGCAGGCGGTCGAGGCGATGCTCAAGACGATCAAGATCCCGGTGCAGCTCGGCGGCGGCATTCGCGATCTCGCGACCGTCGAAGCCTGGCTCGACAAGGGCATCACCCGCGTCATCATCGGCACCGCCGCGGTGCGCGACCCTGAACTAGTGAAGGCGGCTGCAAGGAAATTCCCCGGCCGCGTCGCGGTCGGGCTCGATGCCCGTGACGGCAAGGTCGCCGTCGAAGGCTGGGCCGAGACCTCGCAGGTGACGGTGCTGGAGATCGCAAAGCGTTTCGAGGATGCCGGCGTCGCTGCCATCATCTTCACCGACATCGCGCGCGATGGCCTGCTCAAGGGCCTCAACCTCGACGCGACCATCGCGCTGGCAGATGCGATCTCGATTCCCGTAATCGCTTCCGGCGGCCTCGCCTCGATCGAGGACGTCAAGGCGATGCTGACGCCGCGCGCCAGGAAGCTCGCCGGCGCGATCGCCGGCCGCGCGCTTTACGATGGCCGGCTCGATCCCGCCGCCGCCCTTACCTTGATCCGCAACGCGCGCACCGCCTAGGAGCTGACACATGTTCAAGGTGCGCGTGATCCCCTGCCTCGACGTCAAGGACGGCCGGGTCGTCAAGGGCGTCAACTTCGTCGATCTGCGCGATGCCGGCGATCCCGTCGAAGCCGCGATCGCCTATGACGCCGCCGGTGCCGACGAGCTCACCTTCCTCGACATCACCGCGACCCACGAGAACCGCGGCATCATGCTGGACGTGGTCCGGCGTACGGCGGAGGCCTGCTTCATGCCCGTGACCGTCGGTGGCGGCGTGCGCAAGGTTGACGACATCAAGACGCTCCTGCGCGCCGGCGCCGACAAGGTCTCGATCAACAGCGCCGCGGTGTCGCGGCGCGAGTTTGTCAAGGAAGCCGCCGAGAAATTCGGCGAACAGTGCGTGGTGGTCGCGATCGACGCCAAGCGGGTCAAGCGTCCGGGCGGCGACCGCTGGGAGATCTTCACCCATGGCGGGCGCAACTCGACCGGCATCGATGCCATCGAATATGCCCAGGAGGTGGTCTCGCTCGGTGCGGGTGAAATCCTGCTGACCTCCATGGACCGCGACGGCACCCGGCAGGGCTTCGACATCCCGCTGACCCGGGCGATCGCCGACAGCGTTCCCGTTCCCGTGATCGCCTCGGGCGGCGTCGGCAATCTCGATCATCTCGTCGACGGTATCCGCGACGGCCACGCCACGGCTGTGCTGGCCGCCTCGATCTTCCATTTCGGGGAATTCACCATTCGCGAAGCCAAGGAGCACATGGCCCGGCGCGGACTGGCCATGCGCCTCGATGCCTGACGACTCCCGATCATAAAAATGCTACATAGGCCTGCGGGGAATGGCCTCCGTGGCCTTGTGTGTTTTCGAGTAATTCCGATGTCGCGTTTCACGATCCACGATCTGGCCGACACCATCGACGCCCGCGCGGCGGCCGGCGGCGAGGCGTCCTATACCCGCAAGCTCCTGGACAAGGGCGCTGAGCATTGCGCCAAGAAGTTCGGCGAGGAGGCAGTCGAAACCGTAATCGCAGCAGTCGAAAACGATCGCGCGCATCTGATCGCTGAAAGTGCCGACCTGCTCTATCACTTCCTTGTGCTGCTCAAGGCCCGCGGCGTAAAGCTGGAGGAGGTCGAGGCCGCGCTGGACAAGCGGACGAATATGTCCGGATTGGAAGAAAAGGCGTCCCGCAAGGGTTAGTAGATCCCAACGGAAAGGTCGCGTCATGGATATCCGCGCACCCGAGCAGCAGTATAATCCGTACCGCGTCTATACGCGCGAGCAGTGGTCGCGACTGCGCGACGACACGCCGATGACGCTGGAGCCCGGCGAGTTCGACCGGCTGCGCTCATTGCACGATCGCCTGGACTTGCAGGAGGTCGAGGACATCTACCTGCCGCTGTCGCGCCTCCTGTCGATCTATGTCGATGCGATGCAGCGCCTGTATTACGCGGAGCGCCAGTTCCTCAACATCCGCGACCGCAAGATGCCCTACATCATCGGCGTCGCCGGCTCGGTCGCGGTCGGAAAATCCAC
Organism: Bradyrhizobium barranii subsp. apii; assembly: GCF_011516635.5. Taxonomy (GTDB): domain Bacteria; phylum Pseudomonadota; class Alphaproteobacteria; order Rhizobiales; family Xanthobacteraceae; genus Bradyrhizobium; species Bradyrhizobium barranii. Next base: position 383,431 of record NZ_CP096255.1, read on the forward strand.
CACGGCCCGCGTGCTTCAGGCACTGCTGGCGCGCTGGTCGCCGCGTCCGAAGGTCGAGCTGATCACCACCGACGGATTTCTGTATCCCAACGCCGTGCTGGAGCGGCAGGGCATCATGCAGAAGAAGGGTTTTCCGGAGAGCTACGACCTGCCGCTACTGCTCAGCTTCCTCTCCGACATCAAGGCCGGCCGCCGCCACGTGCGCGCGCCGGTCTATTCGCATCTGACCTACGACATCGTGCCGAACCAGTGGGCCGAGATCGACCAGCCGGACATCCTGATCGTCGAGGGCGTCAACGTGCTGCAGACCGGCAAGCTGCCACGCGACGGCAAGGCGGTGCCCGTGGTCTCCGACTTCTTCGATTTCTCGGTCTATATCGACGCCGACGAGGCGGCGCTGCGGCAATGGTACATCAAGCGCTTCCTGGCGCTTGACACCGCGTTCACCAATCCAAAATCCTACTTCAACCGCTACGCGCTGTTGTCGGACGAGGAAGCCACCGCCACCGCGATCGCGATCTGGGAACGCACCAACCTCGCCAATCTCGAGGACAACATCCTGCCGACCCGCCCCCGCGCGACGCTGATCCTGAAGAAGGGCGCCGACCACACCGTGGCGAGCGTGGCGCTACGACGGCTGTAGGCCGCGGTGCCGTAGGGTGGGCAAAGGCGCAAAGCGCCGTGCCCACCGTCTATCTCCATTTTGAACGTGAATGGTGGGCACGCTTAGCCTGTCATCGGGCGCGCATTCGCGCGACCCGTTGGCTTTGCCCACCCTACGGCATTGGTGCTTGGCGCACGCCTGCAGCCACATCGTCATTGCGAGCGCAGCGAAGCAATCCAGAATCTTTCCGCGGAGGGATTCTGGATTGCTTCGTCGCAAGGGCTCCTCGCAATGACGGAGGAGAGACCTTCCTACACCGCCAGATGCCGCGCCGCTGCCAGCCCGGCCAGCGCCTCGTCCAGCTTGTCGCGGTCGAGCGGCTTGATCAGAAATCCGTTCATGCCCGCCTCGAAACAGGCATAGCGATCCTCCACCAGCGTATTGGCGGTGAGCGCGAGGATCGGCGTGTGGTGGCCGCCTTTGGCGGCCTCATGCGTGCGGATGCGTTTCGTCGCCTCGATGCCGTCGAGCTGCGGCATCTGGATGTCCATCAGCACGAGATCGTAGGGCGTGCCGGCGGATGACGCGGCGAGCCAGGATTCCAGCGCCGCCTCGCCATGAACGGCGATGACGACGCGGTGGCCGAGCTTGGTCAGCAGCGAGCGCATCAGCAGCGCGTTGATCTCGTTGTCTTCGGCGACGAGGATCGACAGGCCCGTTGCCGTTACGACGCCGGCGGGGGAGGCGGTCGGCGGCTCCGGCGCCAGTTCGGGCGAGGCGACCTCCGGCGTCAGCGCGAGACGCGCCGCGAGCGAAGCCGCGCGCAGCGGCTTGATCAGGAAGCCCGTGAAGGAAGCTGAAAATTTCTCGTGGCGCGAGCTCGACGTCAGCAGCACCAGCCGCTGCGTCGCATGCTTGCGCGCGACCTCGCCGAGATGGTCGGCGATGGCGGCGCCGATCGCACGATCGACCAGCACCGCATGCCATGAGCGCTCCGGCAGCAGCGCCTCTGCGACGGCTCCATCCGAGACGAGGCAGATCTGTCCGCCCCAGCGCTCCAGCCGCCGCGCGATCAGCGAGGCCTCGATGCCGTCGGCGATCAGGAGGATCGACTTGCCGGTGAGGTCAGGGCTTGGGAACGCCGTCTGTCCCGCGCCGGATTGCGATGGCGCAAGCGGAATCGCGACCTCGAAGGTCGAGCCCTTGCCCGGCTCGCTCTCCAGGGTGATGCGGCCGCCCATGCGCTTGACGATGCGTTCGCTGATGGCAAGGCCGAGCCCGGTGCCGCCATAGGTGCGGGCGACGCGCTCGTCGGCCTGCTCGAACTCGCGGAAGATGCGCGTTCGCGCCTCGGGGGCGATGCCGATGCCGGTGTCGCGCACCAGAAAACTAATCTCGTTCGGCCAGATGCCGGGTTCGACGATCAGCGCGACGCCGCCGGTCGCGGTGAACTTGATGGCGTTGCCGGCTAGGTTGAGCAGCACCTGGCGCAACCGCGCGGCATCGCCGACGACCTCGAGCGGCAGGCGCTCGTCGGCATAGGCGGCGATCTCGAGCGTCTTTGCCTGCGCGCGCGGTGCGAGCAGCTCGGTGATCTCCTCGATCATGGTCGGGAGCGCGAACGGGCGCTGATCGAGATCGAGCTTGCCGGCCTCGATCTTGGAATAGTCGAGCAGTTCCTCGATCAGCGCCATCAGCGCTTCGCCGGAGGTTTTCACCGCCCTGGCATAGGTCGTCTGCTCCGGCGTCAGCGTGGTGTCGAGCAACAGGCCGCCCATGCCGATGATGCCGTTGAGCGGCGTGCGGATCTCATGCGAGGCCATCGCCAGGAAGCGCGACTTGGCGCGGTTGGCGGCATCGGCCTGGTCGCGCGCGTCCGACAGCGCGCGCTCGGTCTCGGTGCGGTCGGTGACGTCGCGTCCGACGCTCTGCAGTTCGGCGGGCTGGCCGGCATCGAGACGGACATAGCCCTCGCGCCAGGCGATCCAGCGCGCGCCGTGCGGGGCGGTGATCCTCTGGTCGTGAATGCGCGTGCCGTTGCTTTCGCGGGCGCTGTCGCCCTGCTCGAGGACGTCGAAATCGAAACGCGTGCCGACCAGCACGTTGCGCGCCTGTCCTGCGAGCGCGCAATAGGCGTCGTTGGCGAAGGTGATGCGGCCCTGGTGGTCGCGCAGCACGATCAGGTCGCCCTGCTGTTCGAACAGGCTGCGCGCGCGTTCCTCCGCCTCCTTCAGTTCCCAATTGCGGTCGATCAGCGTCTCGTTGTGGGCGGCGAGCTTACGCATCCGCTTGTTGACGAAGCGCAGCCGCATGCTGAGCGTGGCAAGGCCGAGGCAGGCGAGCGCGAACAGGAAGCTCGCGCCGACCGCAAACGTATTGGGGTCGTAGCCGGAGTTCTCGGAGCGGCTGCCGGAGACGAAGCCATAGGCGCCGCCGAAGGTTGCCGAGAAAATCATGAAGGAGCGGATCGCGAACGCGATGCGGGGATGCTGTCGCCTGAAGCGGCGCATGCGCACCTTGATCCGGAACGTCCGATCCATCGCCATCGACCCCGACTCTTGCTCCGAAACCCCGTGTCGCCAATTGCGACGATGTCTCGTCGACCTTGCGAACAGCTTGAGGCTTTGGTTCGGCCTCCAAACAGGGTTGACGAGGTGTTAACGCTTCAGAGCGAGGCGGCCTGGAGCGGAAGCGGGCGGTGGCCGCCATTGGCGCCGACGATCAGCGCCGCAGCCTCGCGCTGCGAAAACGTCTTCGAGCGCACATAGATGCGGTAATCGGCTGGCCCGTCGGTGGACAGGTAAATCACCGGGCCGCCGTCGACCGGCTCCGTGGCAATCGTGACGAGGCGCGTCGCCGGATTGGCCTGACAGGAATCCGGTTCGGAGCCGAGACCGTCGTCCACGACCGCGAAGTCCGCCGCGTCCGGATCGTCGGTGATCTGAACCCGCACCGTGGCCCGCGACAGATCGTCGGTGAAGGCGACATGGACGCCGGCCGTCCAGAACAGGGATGTGAGCTCGACTGAAGTCTCGCCCAGCGCGATGCAGGGATGCGAGACCGATCCGATCTCGCCGCGGGCGAACACCGCGGCCGCCAGCAGGGGAACAACCGAGGCCAGGATCTTGAAACGCAACATGACACTCTACTCGCCCGGCCCTGTGTGGAACTCATAGGGGAACGCGTGGGCCTTATGGTTTGCAGAGCGTAAAGGAAACTCGTTACCGCCGGGTTGATGCGCGGAAGGATCAGGCCATCTGCCGCACATCCTCCGCGAGTGCGCGGTAGGACAGCGCCTCGGCGAGATGCAGCCGGCCGATCTTGTCGGCGCCGTCGAGATCGGCGAGCGTGCGCGCCACCCGCAGGACGCGGTGATAGCCGCGCGCCGACAGCCGCATGGTCTCGGCGGCGTCGCGCAGTAATTTGGCGCCTTGCGCATCCGGCTTGGCGACGTCCTCCAACACCGAGGCCGGCGCCTCGGCATTGGTGCGAACATGCGGCAGGCCCGCATCCGCGTAACGCGCGAGCTGGATGTCGCGCGCGGCTGCCACGCGCGCGGCGACTTCCGCCGAGCCTTCCGCCGCCGGCGGCAGGATCAGATCGGCTGCGGTCACGGCGGGAACCTCGATGCGCAAATCGATGCGGTCCATCAGCGGACCGGAGATGCGCGCCTGGTAGTCGCCGGTGCAGCGATCGATGCGGCCGCGCTTGCAGGCATAGCCGGGCTCGAACGCATGGCCGCAGCGGCACGGATTCATCGCCGCGACCAGCATGAAGCGCGCAGGATAAGTCACGCGATGATTGGCACGGGAGACGGAGACCTCGCCGTTCTCCAGCGGCTGGCGCAGCGAATCCAGCACCCGCGGATCGAACTCGGGCAGCTCGTCGAGGAACAACACGCCCTGATGCGCGAGCGAGATCTCGCCGGGTTTTGCGCGGATGCCGCCGCCGGTGAGCGCGGCCATGCTCGCGGAATGATGCGGCGAGCGGAACGGCCGCCGCGCGGTCAGCGCGCCACCCTCGATCTCGCCGGCGACGGAAGCGATCATGGAGACTTCGAGCAATTCGCCCGGCGACAGCGGCGGCAGGATCGAGGGCAGGCGCGCCGCCAGCATCGACTTGCCCGCACCGGGCGCGCCGATCATGAGCAGATGATTTCGTCAATGGGAAATTTTGGGTCCCATCTGTCGCACCGGACCCTATTTTAGGCTCGACCCCCGACCCGACTTCAAGCTTCCTTGGCTTGAAAGGGCCGCCGCCGCCCAGCTTTCGGCTGCGGTCTTCCTTTCCCCGTAGTATCCCGGTGCATTGTTGCACCAAGGTTGTGTTGAGCCTCTGTGCAATCGTCCGCTACACTGCTCCGCACTGGATGGGGGCTGCTGCGGTGGAATGGTTGATTTTCGTAATCTGCGTCGTGACGTTGATAGGCGCGGGCGAGGTCGTTGCGGTGGGTGCCGGGATCGGCCTGGGGTACCAAGCCCTGCAATGGGTTCAGACAGGCAAGTGGCCCTCCTATACGCTCGGCTCCCAGCTCGGTTTTCCCGTGGACTTCCAACCGACACATTGGGTCCTCGTGGATCGTGTGGTCCACTACGTTCTGTTCGATGCTGAGACTGCCTTTGTCGTTCTAATTTGCGTGGGGCTCGTAATGCCCATCAAGGAGTGGCTTGAGCGAAACTCGGCCCCGGTGAAGCGGCCGGCAATACCCTCAGGGGCCTCTGCTGCGGTCTCTGGTGTCACTCCATACTCCCCACCAGCGCCTATCCCCTCCCCGACAGCGAGTAGTCCTTTGTCATCCCCCGAGCTTGGGATACTGGGCCGCCTTGGTGTCTTCCTTGGCTGGCTGTTTACCGCCGCTGCTCTCCTTTGCGCAGCTCTTGCCGTGCTGGTCTTCGTCAACAAGGGTGAGCCCGTCTTCGGATGGGTCGCGTTGGCGGCCGGGGGTGCGGTTTGGCTCTTCGGCCGTGGGGTTCGCTACGTCTTGGTGGGTCCTACGGTCCCGAAAGGTCCGCCCAAGGAGCCCTCCGCGCGGTTCGCTGTTCCCCATGTGCCCGTCCGCGTGCCCTCTGCTTCTCCATGGGAAGACCGCCCGTGATGCTCTGGCCGCGCTTGCTCTATACCTGCCCAATCTCCCTCCCGCGATGTAATAATATCACAGCCGGAACTTCAGCAGGGGCCGTCTTGCCTTGTCATAAACTGGTGCGCACCGCGGCCTGCCCTTAAGTCCGATTTAGTGCAAAATGCACTCCATGTGTCTGCACTAGAAATCCTCGTCCGGCTCCGTGAAGGTCTTGGCGAGGCCGATTATCAGCTCGCGATGGTCCCCTGCCCACTGCTCTATGAGCCTCTCCGGCAGCCGCCCGTCGATCAGGTAGAGTGCTGTTGCTGTGATTTCGACGTCCCTTGTCAAGGCAGCCTCGACCTTCTTTGTCCTCAGCAGTTCTGCAAGCTCCGTCGCCTTCTGATCAATCCACTCGTCGGCGTCCCAAGCCTCAGCGGTCCCCCAGGTCGCGGGGTCGCGGGCCTGCTGCCATGTGATCGTCGGTAGCTTCTCCTTCTGTGTCTCGGTGAGGTCGGTTCGTCCGTTCAGCTCCCTCCACACCCGTTTCATGACGAAGGCCTGCCTTCGGCTTATTGTTGTTGCATCAGCTACGCCTTCAGCACCCAGCTTCCCGATGTTCTCCTTCGTAATCCTCCATGCCACCTCGCTTTTCTGGCGGGAGGTCATGCGCAGCTTGTCTTTGATGTTACCTGCGAGGGCTCTGAGCCTCGCCTCGTCAAGATCCCCCTCGAACACCTCCACCGGTATAGGTTTCGTCCATTTCACGGTATCGTAGGCCGCCAGTCGATGGTGACCATCAAGGACGTAGAGCCGGTCCGCCACTGGCCACACGGTCAGCCGTTCCAACGGCGTCTCTTGGTTCTTCAGCGCTGTTGCGAGGGTGCGGATGTGCTCCTCACGTTCGCGCTTATCCGCCCGTGCCCCTCCACGCCATTGAAACGCGCTCTCGGCCAAGTGCAGGCTGCTCCGGGGTACGCTACGTCGCTGCGGTCCCTGCGTTCCTTGGTGCCCTGCTGCGCTGCTCTCTGCCCTCAGCTCCTCCGCCGTCTTGCCGCTGTCCTTCGGTTTCACGACGTTGCCCCAGGTCACCCTGGGGCTGCGCTCCGTCTTCTTCTTGCTCTTGGCCACTCGGCTCATTCCTCTTCCAACATGTTCTCGATTGAGTTGGCGTCCCAATCGAAGCGGCTCGTCATGAAAAGTGTCTCCTGCGGGTTGTCCGCGTGGTGCCACCAGATGTCCAACCGCGCATTCTGCGGCCGCATCACCATCTTGCTCGCCGCCCCCCGGAGCGCCTTGTTGGCCTCCTCAGTGTCCATGGGCTCCGCAGTGAGCGCCTTCTCCACAGCAGCCAGTCGCTTCTTAACGTTGGTGCTCATCAGCGTTTCTCTCCTCTCCAGAAGCTCCCTCAGCTCTTCGCGGTGTCTCTCCAGTTCCTGCTCGGCCTCTCTGAGGCGCTGTCCTGCGGCCCTGCTCTTATCGGAGATGCGTACGTCCAGTAGCTCGTTAACGTAGTCCTCACCTGCGTCCACGGTGCCTTTCAGTTGCTCAATCCGAGCGTCCATTGCTGCGGTATCGTTGCCGGTCGGTGCATCTTCTAACGTCCCTAACAATCGGTTGCGGAATGCACTCACCGCCTCGGCATACGGCAAGCTCTCGTACTTGCACGTGCCCGCCTTGGCGTGCGCGGCCGCACAAACGAGATACACGTGCGCTCCCTTGTTCACCCGCGTAACGGTTCCTCCGCAGTATTGGCACTTCATCACACCTGCGAAGATGGACCGTACGGGCGCGGTGGCGTTCTTTCCCCGTGCCTCGGTGGTGCTCAGGCGTGCATTCACGCGCTCGAAAAGCTCGCGGTCAACGGCTGCCGGAAAACGGTGTTCAATAGCTGCCTCAGGGATGCGCTGCTTCGTTCGCATGCCTTCGACTTTCACCACACGGTGAGGCACGAAGATGCCTATGGCCGCCTTGTTGGCGAGGAGCTTGCGGACGTAAGAGCGGTGCCAATACTTCGCTTTCCACTTCCCCGCGCCCCACGTGTCCTCTTTGGTCTCATTGAGGTGAGCGGCGATACTGTGGACACCCATGCCGCCGTCAGCCATTTCAAACATCCAGCGCAACAGCGCGGCCCGCTCCTCGATCAAGGCGTAGCTGCTGGTGCTCGCGTCCCATCGGAGCCACCCGGGGAGTTTCAAGGTGTACGGCTTGGTGAGCTTTTCCTGTCCCGCGAACTTCTTTCGCCTTGCCGCGTGCGCCTTGGCTACACGGCTGCCTTTGGTCGCGCTCTCCTCATTGGCGCGGATGAACTTCATCACCATCATCACGAAAAGGAACTGATCTTTATCAAGTGCCTCTGCGCTGTATTCCTTTCCGCCACCATCAGACAGATCAACCAATGTGATCCCTGCCTCTACAATGTCCTCAATGGTCCGAACGGCCTTGCGGGCTGACTGTCGGCTGACGCGGTCAAGGTTCTCAACCAACAACCATGAGCCTCGGGGGATGGTGCCGTCTTTGACACGTTCCAGGAACACCCCCAGCTCACCGGTCTCTACGTTGGCCCCGGTGAACCCTGAGACGCCTCTGTCGCGAAAAGTCAGTTCATCGTCCAACACCACGTGGTTCGCAGCGGCCCACGCCCGCGCCGCACTGATCTGGCGTTCGAGCGAATGCCCTTTGGCTTGCTCAGGCGTGCTGAAGCGGATGTAACTGTACGCCCTCGGGGGCCGCTGCGTATCCATGGCGGTAGCGTTAGTGGCTGTTCAGGATGTCAGCGGTGACCGTGTGGAGCATGTCATCGACAAAGCCCCGCCGAACGGCTACGCGGTTTGCCCACGCCTCCAAGCGTTCCCCTTGGGATTGGATGCGTGTCGCCACGCTCAGTATGGTCCAGCTCTGGCGTAGGGCTGCAGTTGCGATGATGCGGGCCGTCATGCTTGTGATACGCTTCATTGTTGTCTCCGAATAACCCACTATGGGCATCGAGACAATCACATGAGCAGGTGATGTCCGCCAGCGGCCGCGATCTCCAGCGCGCGCTTGGCGCTCTCCTGGCCCTTGATGTCGCGCAGGTCGAGCGGGGAGGCGGCGACCTCGTGCACGCGCGGCGTGGGCCGCGACAGCACCTGCGTGCCCTTGAAATGGTTGGCGATCTGGATCAGCGATTGCGCCGCGATGATCTGGATGTCCGGGCTCGCCCACGCCGCTTCCGAGCCGCAGGCCGCCGGACAGATCAAGCCTTCCTCGCGCACATTGGCGCCGATCGCGGCGGGAAGCACGCCGGCCACCGGCGCGATAGAGCCGTCGAGGCCGAGTTCGCCGAGAACGGTAAAACCGGTCAGCGCATCCGGCGGGATCGCGCCGATCGCGGCCATCAGCCCGAGCGCGATCGGCAGGTCGTAATGGCTGCCCTCCTTGGGCAGGTCGGCGGGCGCCAGATTGACGATGATCCGCCGCGCCGGCAGCGCCAGCCCCGAGGCAATCAGCGCCGAGCGAACGCGCTCCCGTGCCTCCGACACCGCCTTGTCGGGCAGGCCGACGATGGCGAACGCAGGGAGGCCGGGCGCGACCTGCACCTGCACGTCGACCGCGCGGGCCTCTATCCCCTCAAAGGCGACGGTAGAAACCCGCTGAACCATGCTCGAACCAGCCTGCCCTCTCGCACAATTAGGGGTAGCAGAGCCCGATCTTTCTTGCGAGAACAATGCGAGAACAGTCCGAGGGCCCGGAAAACCCTAACCGGTCGTAAACATCACGCAGACACTACGCCTCGAATGCGAGCGGCTCTCATCAGCACATCCCAACGAATGTTCGCTACTCCTAGAGCTGCGGGATGGGCCGTGATCTAACGGGTGAACAATTCAAATGCTTGCAAATCGCCGCAGAAGCGAACGACGGGTGTGCACTCGGCTCGCCAAGATTCACTTTGGCGCGGGCTCGCTGCCGAGGGATTGCACGATCACGGATATCTCGGATGGCGGCGTGAAAGTGGTGGCGGAGTTTCTGGAAGTGCCGCCGCAATTCACCATCATCTTCGCGCCCGATTATTCCCGCCAATGCCGCCTGCGCTGGCGCATCGGCTGCGAATTCGGCGCCGAGTTCACCGATTGAGCCGGACGGACCGGGTTCCTTAACTGGACTTTAGCGTTAATCGGTAAGCATCGCTGATCAGTCGCCGAGTGATCAGAGTATGCCCAAGCGTTCGTCCCTTGCCTCTCCGCCGGCGAGATTCCTGCTTTCCGCGCTCGTGATGCTTGCCCTCGGCGGCTGCCAGACCACGAGTCTGGAGGACATCACCGGCGCGCTCGGTGGCAAGTCGGAAACGGCTGGCAGGGCCGATCCGAAGCCGGACATGGACGCGCTTCGCGAGCGCTATCGCGCCAAGCCTTCCGATCCCAACGTCGCGCTCGAATATGGCATGGCGCTGCGCGAGACCGGCCAGCGCGCCCAGGCCGTTGCGGTGATGGAGCAGGCCGTGCTCGCCCATCCCAGCAACAAGGCGCTGCTCGCCGGCTACGGCCGCGCGCTCGCCGACAGCGGCAATTTCCAGCAGGCCTTCGATGTGCTCAGCCGCGCGCATACGCCTGAGGATCCCGACTGGCGCATCCTGTCGGCGCAAGGCGCGGCGCTCGATCAGCTCGGCCGGAACGAAGAGGCGCAGCAATATTATTCGGCAGCGCTGAAGATCGTGCCCGAGGAGCCGCAGGTTCTGTCCAATCTCGGCCTGTCCTACATGCTCCAGAACAATCTGCCGCGGGCCGAGGAAACGCTGCGCCGCGCCTTTGAGCGCAATCGCGCCGATTCCCGCGTGCGCGCCAATCTGGCGCTCGTCGTGGGACTGCAGGGAAAGCAGGCCGAGGCCGAGACCATCGTGAAGGCCGACCTGCCGCCGGATCAGGCCGCGGCAAAGGTCACGGCGCTACGGCAGTTGCTGGCGAAGAAGCAGCAGCGGGCGGACAAGTAGCCCGCCCTCGTTTCTCGTTCGCGTTGGTGCTTACGACACCTTGCGATGCGGGGCTGACCCGCGACCCGCCCTGCCCTTGAGCCTCTTCAGGAGCGGCCCGAGCAGCGAGCGCTTCGGCTTCTTCACCTCGCCACGCCCGGCGAGGCGGTTCGCCATGTTCTGGAACAGAAGGGTGGTGCGGTGGTTCTTGGAGACCTCTGCGATCATCTGGCCGTTATTGGCCGCGGTCGAGAACAGTTTCGAGTCGAACGGGATCGCCGCGATCGGCTGGCTCTCCATGGTCTTGGCGAACGCCTTGACGTCGATCTCCGCGCGCTTGTGCATGCCGACCTGGTTGATGCAGTACAGCGGCGGCCGGTCGTTGGGCCGTGCCGCCTTGAGCACGCTCAGCATGTTCCTGGTGTTGCGCAGATTGGCGAGATCGGGCTCGGCCACGATCACGATGTCGTCGGCATTGACGAGCGCGCGGCGCGTCCAGCCCGACCATTGGTGGGGAACGTCGAGCACGATGCAGGGTGTGGTCATGCGCAGCGTGTCGAAGATCGCATCAAAAGCTTCGGCGCCGAAATCGTAGACGCGGTCGAGCGTCGCGGGCGCAGCGAGCAGACTGAGGCGCTCGGTGCATTTGGCGAGCAGGCGCTCCATCAGCGCCGTGTCCGGCCGGTCCTGCGAGAGCACCGCGTTGGCGATGCCCTGCGCCGGGTCCTGGTTGTAGTCGAGGCCGGCGGTGCCGAAGGCGAGGTCGAGATCGATCACGACGGAATCGAGCGCGAGGTCGCGCGCGATGGTCCAGGCCACGTTGTGCGCGACCGTGGACGCACCGACGCCGCCCTTGGCGCCGACCACCGCGATGACGCGGCCGGTGATGATGGCTTCCGACGCCGAGAACAGGCTGCAGATCGAACGGACGACGTCGAGCGTTTCGACCGGTCCCACCACGTAGTCGTTGACGCCGCGGCGGACCAGCTCGCGATAGGGCGCGGTGTCGTTGGGGTTGCCGATCACGACCACGCGGGTGCCGGGATCGCAGACGCCGGCGAGATCGTCGAGGCCCTCGAGGATATCGCGTGTGCCGTCGGATTCGATCACGATGACGTTCGGCGTCGGCATCGTGTCATAGACTTCGATGGCCGCGGCAAGGCCGCCGCCCTTGGCGGTGAGATGCGCCTTGGCGAGACGGCGATCTTGCCCGGCCGCGGTGATCGCGGCGAGCGTCTGCTCGGTCTCGCAAAAGGCCTGCACCGAGATGCGAGGAACCGGCGCAATGTGGTCCTCGGGGTGCCGCGGGTCGTCCGCTTCGTCGTCGTCGTGAAGACTTGTCATTTGCCTGTGTCGCTGAGTTTGGCCTTTTCGGCCTCGGGATACATGGTCGTGGTCGCCATGCCCTTGCGGTAGCGCTCGAAGGCGATCTCGCGCCGTGCGGTGTAGGCAGGCGTCTCCGCCCTCGGCTGCTCGAGGTCGGCGGGGTTGTCGATCATGGCCGCGAGGTTGCGCTGGCTGGCGCAACCCAGATTGAAGTACGGCCGGTTCTCGTTGTAGCCGGGGTCGAGGATGTTCGGACCGACGTCTTCCGGCCACAGCCCGCAGGGGCCGGCGACCGCGGCGATCTTCGAATAGCTCAGGCGGATGGTCGGCAGCAGTCCGGGATCCTCGGGCCGATAGGGATGCTGGACGATGGCGCGCGACGGCACGCCGCCGGATGCGAGCACCGACCGGATTTCGTGATAGGTCGCCGCTGCGGCGCGTGAATTCGCAGCGTCGCTCGGCACGTCGACGACCACTGAACCGGTGCCTTCGCGCACCCAGTCCCTGGCAATGCCCGCGACGTCCGCGTGCTGCGCGGTGGAGAGGCCCCCGCGCGCCTTGCCGACGAAGATCACGATCGACTTCTTGGCTTCCTGCACCGCGATCGGGTGGCGCTGGCGATAGTCGGTCGGCACCGTCTGGGTGACGATGTCACCGGTGGTGTTGCAGGCGCCGAGCACGACGGAGAGCCCCGTCAGCGCCAGCGCGATCCGCAGCTTGCGACGTCGATCGGCAATCGTCTTCGTCATCGCTTTGTCCCCTCTTGCCCCGTTTCCTGTCCCGGTCCCCAAACCGTCCGTCTCAGTCGATGATGAAGCCGAAATCGCCGCGGCTGCCTTCGATCGGATCGACGCTGCGCGCGATGCCATAGAGCCGGTTCATGCGGCCGAGCAGCGCCGTCTGCGCGTCCGAGGCCGGCGCAAAGCCGTCGTCGGGCCGCGATAATTCCTTCTGGGCGACCGCGCGCACCACGTAGGGCGTCACGATCACCATCAGCTCGGTCTCGTTGTTGACGAAGTCCTGGCTGCGGAACAGCGCGCCGATGATCGGCACCTGGTCGACGCCGGGCAGGCCGTTGATCGCCTGCTTGGTCTTCTGCTGGATCAGGCCGGCCATCGCCATCGAGCCCCCGGAGGGAATTTCCAGCGTGGTCTCGGCGCGGCGGGTCTGGACCGAGGGGATCGTGATCGAGTTGCTCGAGGTCGAGGACACCGCCTGCGTCAGCGTGATCGCGTTCGTGTTCGACAGCTCCGAGACCTCGGTCATCACGCGCAGGCTGATACGGCCTTCGCTGAGCACGAGCGGGGTGAAGTTCAGGGAGATGCCGAACTTCTTGTAGGTGACCTGGGTGGTACAGACGTGCGTGACCGGATCGCAGGAATAGCCTGCGGGGATCGGAAATTCACCGCCGGCGATGAAGGTGGCGGATTCGCCCGAGATCGCGGTCAGGCTCGGTTCGGCGAGCGTGCGCATCACGCCGGCGCTTTCCATCGCGCGCATTGTGGCGCTGACGGTGGCGACACCCTTGGCGAGCCCGGCCACGCCGAGCCCGTTGCTGCCGACGATCGGTCCGCCGCTGACCGAGAACGGATTGGAATTGTTGAAGTTCACGACCGCAGTGCCGGCATTCAGGCTGGCGCTGAGGTCGACGCCCAGCTGCTTGACGATGTCGCGGCGGACTTCGCCGACGACGACCTTGAGCATCACCTGGTCGCGGCCGCGCACGACGATGTTGTTGACGACCTTGTCAGCGCCGCCAACGAGTTTTGCGGCGACATCGCCGGCCTGCTGGGCCTCGATCGGGCTCGACACCGAGCCGGTCAGCATCACGCTGTCGCCGACGCCTTCGATCTGCACGCCCGGCAGCGATTGGCGCAGCGCCGTGCGCATGCCGTTGAGATCGCGCTTCACCGCGATGTCGTAGGAGGCGACCTGCTGGCCGTCGGCGGAGAAGAACACGACGTTGGTCTGGCCGACCTGGCCGCCGATGATATAGGCGCGCTGCGACGAGCGGATCACTGCATTGGCGATCTTGGGATCGGCCACCAGCACGTCCTTGACCTCGCGCGGCAGGTCGATGACGACGGACTTGCCGACGCCGAGCGACAGCGAGCGCGTGCGTGCAGGCGCGATGGTCGAAACCGGCGACACGCCGAGATCCGGCGCCTGCATCGGCGCCTGGTCGCCGACCGGCGCATCCGCCGCGCTGACGACGTCGGGGGCTGCGATCAGCCCCAGCATCAGCACCGCCCCCGTCCAGAACGAGCGCGCGCGCTTCCCCCGAATGCGCAGGCCCGTCCGATCATCCCCGTAGTTCATGGTGTCCCCATCATCACTTCTGTGACGTCAGTTGCCGTGCCTGCACCCCGTAGCGGATCACGTTCACGCCGCCGGGCCGTTTGGCCGTCAGGTCTTCGATCGAAATCTCCGACGCGTTGGCATCGGCGATGCTTCGCAACGCGAGCGTCAGCGTGCCGCCCTGGCGCGAGGCCGACAGCGTCGCGACCTGGTCCGGCTTGAGCTCGAGCGTGACGGTCTTGCCGAGCACGGCGTTCTGGCCGTCTTTTTCTTTCGGAGCCTGGTCGATCGCGAGCACACGGATGTTGCTCAGGATGACCTCCGACAGGATCAGGTCGTTGCCGCCGGTCGCGCCGTTGGCGCCATCGGGGTTCTTCAGGCGCCGCGTCAGGACGATGTCGACGCGGTCGTTCGGCAGGATGAAGCCGCCGGCGCCGGTCTCGGCTGAAATCTCGGTGGAGACGGCCCGCATGCCGGAGGGCAGGATCGCGGCCATGAAGCCCGAGCCCTCGGCCCTCACCAGCTTCTGCTCGCGGATGGGTTCGCCCTGCATCAACGGCACGCGCGCGATCGAGCCTGCGATCTGGGTCTGGGCGTCGGGCCTGCTGTCGCGGCGGATGAAGGCGCTGCTCGCGGTTGCCGCCGGCCAGGACTGCCATTGCAGATCCTCGGGCTTGACGGCCTGGCCGAGCTGAATGTCGTTCTTCGCGATCAGCACCTCGACCGTCGGCAGCTTCTCGGCGACGGGAAGGGCGGGCGCGGGCTTGTTGTCAAAGCCGCTCGCCAGATACGCAGCGACGCCGCCGGCGCCCAGCGCGATGACGAGAACGACAATGCGTGCGGTGTTCATACGCTTCTACTCTTACGCGGGGCACTCGAACCGCACGTGGCGGGTTCCCCTGCGTCGATGAGTAGGGAGTAAAAGTATAAGGGGTGTTGCGAGGCCGAGTGTGATGGCCCGTGACGATGCGCGTTCTGGGCAGATGGTGAACGTCGCGTTATCCGGTCGGCCAATGGCCCCGTAGATTCACGCAGAGCGGGACGTTCGTTCGAACGATGCGCGCGGCGTCATGGTGAATGGGTGGTTTAGTCATGGGCGCTTCGCGCAGCGTGCGCGGTAGTCGCTCCTCAGGGTGAGGAGCGTACTTCCTCGTGTTTCAATTGATGTCCGCAGCCCGGATGGAGCGAAGCGCAATCCGGGCTCGTGCAGCGCGTTGTGAGATCCCGGATTTCGCTGCGCTCCATCCGGGCTACGAGTGAGCGCCCTACTTCGCCCGCTTCTGCTCGATCACGTCCCAGACCTTCGCCGCGACATCCGGCCCGCCGAGCCGCGCGATGGCACGGATGCCCGTCGGCGATGTCACGTTGATCTCGGTGAGGTTGCCGTTGATGACGTCGATGCCGACGAACAGCAGGCCGTGCTCGCGCAGCGCCGGGCCGACGGTCGCGCAGATCTCGCGCTCGCGTGGCGTGAGCTCGGTTTCCTGCGCGGCGCCGCCACGCACCATGTTGGAGCGGAGGTCGTCGGCGGCCGGCACGCGGTTGACCGCGCCGGCGAACTCGCCGTTGACCAGGATGATGCGCTTGTCGCCGTGCTTCACCTCGGGGATGAACTGTTGGATCACCCACGGCTCCTTGAAGGTCACCGAGAACATGTCGAACAGCGAGCCGAAATTCATGTCCTGCGGCATCACGCGGAACACCGCCGCGCCGCCATGGCCGTGCAGCGGCTTCATCACGACGGCGCCGTGCTTATCCCGGAACGCGTTGATCTCGTCGAGGTCGCGCGAGATCAGCGTCGGCGGCATCAGCTGCGGAAAGTTCATCACGAACAGTTTTTCCGGCGCGTTGCGCACCGAGGCGGGGTTGTTGACGACCAGCGTCTTCGGATGGATGCGCTCCAGGAAATGCGTCGAGGTGATGTAGGCGAGATCGAACGGCGGATCCTGGCGCAGCAGCACGACGTCGAAGCCGTTGAGCGCTTCGCGCCTGGGCTCGCCCAGCGTGAAGTGATTGCCGGGCTCGTCGCGCACGGTCAGGAGCTGGATGGGCGCGACGATCTCTTCGCCGACCATCGAGAGCTTGTCGGGCGTGTAATAGGACAGGCCGTGGCCGCGCTTCTGCGCCTCCAGGAGCAGCGCAAAGGTGGAATCGCCCTTGACGTTGATACGGGCGATGGGGTCCATCTGGACGGCGACGTTCAGTTTCATGGTCTGCCTTTCAGGTCGAGGCGTCGAATGCCGCCAACACATGGCGCGGAAGCGAGCGCGGCGCAATCAGCATGGCGTCGAATCGCAGTTCGAATTCGGCATGCTCGGGATGCGCCACGAGCCAGCCTTGCGCGGCGTCGATGATGCGCTGCTGCTGGCGCGGGGTCACGGCGAAGGCGGCGTCATCCAGCGTCGCGCGGGCCTTGACCTCGACGAAGGCGATCAGGTTGCGGCGGCGCGCCACGATGTCGATCTCGCCATGTGGGGTGCGGTAGCGCCTGGCGAGGATGCGGTAGCCCTTGGCCATGAGATAGGCGGCGGCGCGGCTCTCCGCGGAGATGCCGGTGCGGAACGCGGCGACGCGTTCGGGCGAGGCGACTTTCGGTTCCGCGCCCTCAGTCTTCGCCATCGCCGTCCCTCAGGTCCTTTGCGAGCTCGAGCGCGCGGGCATAGACCTCGCGGCGTGGCCGGCCCGAGAGCGCGACCGCATGCGCGACGGCATCCTTGACGCTGTGCGCGGCGAGCTGCTCGCGCAGCAGTCCGTCGAGCGCATCCGAGGTCAGCAGCTCCGCGTCCGCCGCAGGCGGCGCGATCACCAGCACGAATTCGCCGCGCGTCTCCAGCGTGTCCGCCCCGCGTGCCAGCTCCTGCAGCGGCGCGCGCGAAATCTCCTCGTGCAGTTTCGTCAATTCGCGGCAGATCGCGGCTTCGCGCGTCCCCATGATCTCGGCAAGCTCGGCGAGCGTGTCCTGGACGCGGTTGCCGGAGTCGAACATCACCAGCGTCGCATCGATGCGGGCGAGCTCCGCAAGGCGCGACTTTCGCGCGGCGGATTTCGCCGGCAGAAAGCCCTCGAAGAAGAAGCGGTCGGTCGGCAATGCGGCGACCGACAGCGCGGCCAGCACCGAGGACGGGCCGGGCAGCGCGTAGACCGCATGGCCGGCTGCGCAGACCTCGCGCCCAGCTTGAAACCGGGGTCGGAGATCAGCGGCGTGCCGGCATCCGACACCAGCGCGATCGAGCCGCCCTGCCCCAGCGCCTCCAGGATCTTCGGACGCGCCGCTTCCGCGTTGTGCTCGTGATATTGCTTGAGCTGGGCCGTGATCGCGTAGCGCTCGGTCAGGCGCCGCGTGATGCGGGTGTCCTCGCAGGCGATGACGTCGACGCCGGCGAGCGTCTGAAGCGCGCGCAGCGTGATATCGCCGAGATTGCCGATGGGGGTGGCGACCAGATGGAGGCCCGGCGCCGCCTTCGGCGCCGTCAGCCGATGGGCGTCGATGGAGAAACCGCGCGAGGCGGGATCCGTCGTTTCAGGTGTATTTATCGGGCTCGGCTTTACGCGCATAATGAATCGAACTTAGGCATGATCCCCGGGGCTGGGAACCGGTCCTCGGAAAAAGATCGCGCCAGGTCAGGGGTGAGGAAGGACTGGAATGTGATCCATCCGGCATCACATTGCAGAGGGAATGAAGCGTCGGCGCCACATTCGCGGCGGAAACGCCGCCTTGATGCGGGTGACGGATGGTGGACAGCTAGCCAGGGCTTGAGGTGTGGCCGCGTTAAGTGGTCATTATCCTTTTGTTTTAGTTAACTATTTGCCGACAATATGCCTGAATCCGCGGCTTGTGTCGTGGAAAGAATGTTGTGACCGGCCGGCCGACGGTCGGTCAGAAGAGAAGTTGTGATGCTGGGCCCGCGCGATCCTAAATCTCCCGTTCAGGGCTCCCGATTATCGGGGGCGACCCGGCGGAGCGCACTCGGCCTGTTGCTCGGCGCCCCCTTGCTGTCGGCCTGCGCCGGCGTGCAGCAGAGTCTCAGCCAGTTCTCCAACCCGTTCAGCAGCTCCTCCCCTGCCCCGGCTCAGCCGGCCGGACCGCCGCAACAGGCCACCACCGCCGGCAGCGGCGGGGTGAAGGTTGCCGTGATCCTGCCGCTCTCGGCCGCCGGCAATGCCGGCCTCGCCGCGCAGTCGATGCGCAACGCCGCCGAGATGGCGCTGGCCGAGTTCCAGAATCCCAACATCCAGCTCCTGATCAAGGACGACAACGGCAGCCCGCAAGGCGCGCAGGCGGGCGCGCAGCAGGCGGTCGACGAAGGCGCCGAGATCATCCTGGGCCCGCTGTTCGCGCAGTCGGTGCCGGCGGTGGCGCAGGTCGCGCGTACGCGCGGCATCTCGGTGATCGCGTTCTCGACCGATTCCAGCATTGCCGGCCGCGGCGTCTTTCTGCTGAGCTTCCTGCCGGAGTCCGACATCAACCGCATCGTCGAATATTCCGCGAGTATCGGAAAGCGCTCGGTCGCCGTGCTGGTGCCCGACAACGCCTATGGCAATGTCGTCGAGGCCGCGGTGAAGGCGGCGGTGCCGCGGCGCGGCGGCCGCATTGTCGCCTTCGAGAAATACGGTTCCGATCGCGCGACGCCGGCGCGTACCGTGGCGCAGCAGCTCGGCAGCGCGGATGCGCTGTTCATTGCCGATGACGGCGATGCCGTCGTCGCGGTGGCCGATGCGATGACGGCCGCAGGCGCCAATTTGCGCAACATCCAGCTGCTCGGCACCGGCCTGTGGGACAATCCGCGCGTCTATGCCAATGCGAACTTGCAAGGCGGTCTCTACGCCGCGCCGGACCCGGCCGGCTTCCGCGCCTTCTCCGGCCGCTACCGCACCAAATACGGCGCCGAGCCGATTCGCACCGCGACGCTCGCCTATGATGCGGTCGCACTCGTCGCCGCGCTCGCGCGCACGCAGGGCCCGACGCGCTTCTCGCCGGACGTGCTCACCAACCCTTCCGGCTTCGCCGGCATCGACGGCCTGTTCCGCTTCCGCGCCGATGGCACCAACGAGCGCGGCCTCGCCGTGATGAAGGTGACGACGGGTGGTGGCGTGGCGGTCGCGGGCTCGCCGAAGAGTTTTGGGGCGTAGTTCGGGGCGACGGTGCCGTAGGGTGGGCAAAGGCGCGCTTCGCGCCGTGCCCACCATCTGCCTGCAAACGCTGTGAAAATGGTGGGCACGCTTGCGCTTTGCCCACCCGACGGCAGCTCGCTACGCGGCGAGATCCGCGACCACCGCGTCCAGCACCGGGAAGCCGCTGCTGGTCACGCGCAGCCGCCCCGTCGTATCCACGATGATCGCACCTTCCTCGCGCAACAGCGCGATGCGCTTGGGATCAAGCGGGCGGCCCGACAGCGCGCTGTAGCGTTCGGGGTCGATGCCCTCGGCGAGACGCAATCCCATCAGCAAAAATTCGTCGGCGCGCTCCTCGCTGTTGAGGAGATCGTCGGTGACGTTGCCGTGGCCGTTGGTCTCGACGCGCATCAGCCAAGCCTCGGGACGCTTCTCGGTGGCGGTGGCGTGCCTGATACCGTCGATGTCGAGGCGGCCATGGGCACCGGGGCCGATGCCGGCATATTCATCGCCGCGCCAGTACACCAGATTGTGCCGGCACTCGGCGCCGCGCCGCGCGTGATTTGAAATCTCGTAGGCGGGCAGGCCGAGCTTGTCGCAGGTCTCCTGCGTGACGTCGTAGAGCGCGCGCGCGACGGCTTCGTCCGGCGTCTTCAATTTGCCGGCCTGGTGCAGGCCGAAGAACGGCGTGCCTTCCTCGATCGTCAATTGATAGAGCGACAGATGCTCGGCCGCTTCATCGATCGCGAGACGCAGCTCGTCGGCCCACATCGCCGGTGTCTGGTCGGGGCGGGCGTAGATCAGGTCGAACGAATAACGGTCGAACGAGCGGCGCGCGATGGCGACGGCATCGAGCGCCTCGCGCGCGCTGTGCATCCGGCCCAGCGCTTTCAGCGAGGCATCGTCGAGGGCCTGCACGCCGAGCGAGACGCGGTTGACGCCGGCGGCGCGATAGCCGGCGAAGCGCGTGGCTTCGACGCTGGTCGGGTTTGCCTCGAGCGTGACCTCGACATCGCTGGCGACGCGCCAATGCTTGCCGATGGCATCGAGCACCGCGCCGACGGTTGCGGGCTGCATCAGCGACGGCGTGCCGCCGCCGAGGAAGATCGAGGTGACTTCACGCCCGGGCGCACGCTGTGCGGTCGTTTCGATTTCACGCGCGAAAGCTGAAGCGAAGCGCGTCTCGTCGATCGCGGCGTGGCGGACGTGGCTGTTGAAGTCGCAATAGGGGCACTTCGACAGGCAGAACGGCCAGTGCACATAGACGCCGAAAGCTTGCTTAGCGCGGCTCAAGGCAGATCTCCGCCAGTTTCACGAAGGCGCGGGCGCGATGCGACAGGCCGAGGCCGAGCGGCGGCAGGCCGTGCTTCTCGATGCTGGTCATCTCGCCGAACGTGCGATCGTGGCCATTGGGCAGGAACATCGGATCATAACCGAAGCCGGCCGTGCCGCGCGGCGGCCAGACCAAGCTGCCGTCGACGCGCGCCTCGACCTCTTCGAGATGATCGTCGGGCCAGGCGACGCAGAGCGCGGAAACGAAATGAGCGGTGCGCTTGTCGGGCGTGGCGGCGCCGCGCTCCTGCAACAGGCGCTCGATCTGCGCCATCGCGGCAGCGAAATCTTTTGACGGTCCGGCCCAGCGCGCGCTGTAGATGCCGGGCGCGCCATCGAGCGCGTCGACCACGATGCCGGAATCGTCGGCGAAGGAGGGAAGCTTGGTCGCCTGCGCCGCCGCGATCGCCTTGATCGCGGCATTGCTGCGGAAATCGTTGCCGGTCTCGTCGGGCTCGGGCAGGCCGAGCTCACCGGCCGACACCGCCTCGATGCCGCAAGGCGCGAGCAACTCCTTCATCTCGGCGAGCTTGCCGGGATTGTGGGTCGCGATGACGAGCTTTCCGGTGATTCGGCGGTGCATGGGCCTATTGACTACGCCACGGCCAGTTTCTGCAAGTCCACGAGCCGCGCGATACCCTTCTGGGCCAGCGCCATCAGCGCGAGGAACTCGTCCTGCGTGAACGGCTCGCGTTCCGCGGTGCCCTGCACCTCGATGATGCGGCCATCGCCGGTCAGGACGAAATTGGCGTCGGTCTGGGCTTCGGAATCCTCGGCATAGTCGAGGTCGAGCACGGGCGTGCCGTTGTAGATGCCGCAGGAGATCGCGGCGACGTTGTCGCGCAGCACCTTGGCCTTGATCATGTTGCGCGCCTTCATCCAGTTGATGCAATCGGCGAGCGCGACCCAGGCACCGGTGATCGAGGCCGTGCGCGTGCCACCGTCGGCCTGGAGCACGTCGCAATCGACCGTGATCTGGCGCTCACCGAGCGCTTCGAGATCGACGATGGTGCGAAGCGAGCGGCCGATCAGGCGCTGAATCTCGACGGTGCGGCCGCTTTGCTTGCCGGCGGAGGCCTCGCGGCGGGTGCGTTCGGAGGTCGCGCGGGGCAGCATGCCGTATTCGGCGGTGACCCAGCCGCGGCCCTGGCCCTTCAGCCACGGCGGCAGGCGGTCTTCCAGCGTGGCGGTGACCAGCACATGGGTGTCGCCGAATTTCACCAGGCAGGAGCCTTCCGCATATTTGACCACGCCGCGCTCCAGCGTCACGGGGCGCAATTCGTCGGGCGCACGGCGGCTTGGCCGCATGGGAAATCCTCCAAAACTCTCGGAAAAGGGCTATTCGCGGTGCTTGTAGGTGGGGTGAGGGTGGGCGGCAAGGCTTTTTCACCCCGGGTTTTCCACCCCGCAAACGCCACGCTTGTCAGAACCCTCCGGGATGGACAAATTATAAGCGTCTGAGAGGAGTTATCGTCCGTGGCCCATCACGATCCGATCCATCTGATCGCGCCGCGCGCAGGCCTCGCCCAGCTCAACGAGCGTTCCCGCGACATCTTTCGTCAAATTGTCGAAAGCTATCTCGCGACCGGCGAGCCGGTCGGCTCGCGCAATATTTCGCGGCTGATCGCGATGCCGCTGTCCCCGGCCTCGGTCCGCAACGTCATGGCCGACCTGGAACAGCTCGGCCTAATCTATGCGCCCCACACCTCTGCCGGCCGCTTGCCGACGGAACTGGGCTTACGCTTCTTCGTCGACGCCCTGATGCAGGTCGGCGACCTCAATGACGCCGAGCGGCAGTCGATCCAGAGCCAGTTGACGTCGGTGGGTCACGCCCAATCGGTCGAGGCGGCGCTGTCGGAGGCGCTGACGCGGCTGTCCGGTCTCACCCGCGCCGCAGCGGTCGTGTTGACCCCGAAATCCAATGCGCGGCTGAAACACATCGAATTCGTCCGGCTGGAACCCGAGAAGGCGCTGGTGATCCTGGTCGGCGAGGACGGTCAGGTCGAAAACCGCGTGCTGTCGCTGCCGCCGGGAGTTCCCTCCTCGGCGCTCACGGAAGCCGGTAATTTCCTCAATGCGCGGATCCGCGGCCGCACGCTGGCCGAGGCCCGGCTCGAGCTCGAAACCGCGCTCGGCGAAGCCCGCGCCGAGCTCGATCAACTGACGCAGAAGGTGATTTCGGCCGGCATTGCGAGCTGGTCCGGCGGCGAGAACGAGGACCGCCAGCTGATCGTTCGCGGTCACGCCAATCTGCTCGAGGATCTGCACGCGCTGGAGGATCTCGAGCGCGTTCGCCTGCTGTTCGACGATCTCGAGACCAAGCGCGGCGTGATCGACCTTCTGGGGCGCGCCGAGACCGCCGAGGGCGTGCGGATCTTCATCGGTTCGGAGAACAAACTGTTTTCCTTGTCGGGCTCCTCCACCATCATCTCGCCCTATCGGGATGCCGCCGGCCACATCGTCGGTGTTTTGGGCGTGATCGGGCCGACGCGGCTGAATTATGCCCGCGTAATCCCGACCGTGGACTACGCCGCGCGCATCGTCAGCCGCCTCCTGGGGGGCTGATCGGCGTTTCCTCCGATCACGGGCGCTTGATTTTCGTGAGCTTAGGCACGATATCCGGGCCAGCAATCCCTTGAGACGAGTTCGAGAAGAGAGCCGATGACCGATCGAGACCGGCAGCCCGACGACGCGACCCCACCGACCGACGAGCCCGTGGTGTCAAAACCCTACATCATGCCCGACGATCCGGAGCCCGGCTCAGTCGAGCTGTTGCAGAAGGAAGCCGCCGAGGCGCGTGACCGCATGCTGCGGACGCTGGCCGAGATGGAAAATCTGCGCAAGCGCACCACCAAGGAGGTCGCCGATGCCCGCCTCTACGGCATCACCGGCTTTGCCCGCGACGTGCTCGACATCGCCGATAATCTCCAGCGTGCGCTCGATGCCGTTCCGGCCGAGGCCCGTGCCGCGGCCGATCCGGGCCTGACCTCGCTGATCGAGGGCGTCGAGCTGACCGAGCGCTCGCTGCTCAACGCGCTGGAAAAGCACGGCGTCAAGAAGTTCGATCCGCAGGGACAGAAGTTCGACCCGAACTTCCAGCAGGCGATGTACGAGGTGCCGGATGCGTCGGTGCCTGCGGGCACCGTCGTGCAGGTCATGCAGGCCGGCTACACCATCGGCGAGCGCGTGCTGCGCCCGGCGCTGGTCGGTGTCGCCAAGGGCGGCACGAAGGCTGCGCCGGCTGCGAACAGCAACGAAGTGAACTGAGCGGCGCACTGGTCGATCCTCATGGTGAGGAGGCGCGTCAGCGCCGTCTCGAACCATGCAGGCCCGGCTGTTGCAGCTCGGCCTTCATCCTTCGAGACGCGTGCTAAGGGGCACGCTCCTCAGGATGAGGGTTTGGCAGCTTTTCGCGCCGCTTACGCGCTCACCGCGATATCCGCGGACTGAATCTGCTTCACGCCGGCCTTGGCCATGTCGGCCCAGGCTTTTGCGAGCGAACCCTGCGTGTCGATGCCGCGGCAGGCGTCCTCCACCACATAGACCTCGAAGCCCGCCTTGCGCGCATCGAGCGCGGTCCAGGCGACGCAGAAGTCTGTCGCGAGGCCGGCGACGAAGACGCGCTTGATCTTGCGGCCCTTCAGGTAACCGGCGAGGCCCGTCGAGGTCTTGCCGTCGGCCTCCAGGAAGGCCGAATAGCTGTCGACGTCCTTGTGAAAACCCTTGCGGATGATGAGCTCGGCATGCGGGATCGCGAGATCCTTCGACAGCGCAGCGCCATAGGTGCCCTGCACGCAATGATCGGGCCACAGCACCTGCTTGCCGTAAGGGAGGTCGACGGTCTCGAACGGCTTCTTGCCGGAGTGCACCGACGCAAACGAGATGTGACCTGGCGTGTGCCAGTCCTGGGTCATCACCACGTTCGCAAAGGCCTTCGCCATCTTGTTGATGACGGGAACTACCTGCTCGCCTTCCTTCACGGCGAGGCTGCCGCCGGGCAGGAAGCAGTTTTGCACGTCGATCACGAGCAGCGCGGAGGCATCGTCCGGCTTGATCGATGCGGCCGCAAGGAGCGCGGTTGGAGCAAGGGCTACGAGAGCGCTTGTCCCAAGCGCCGCGAGGATTTGTCGTCGATCAAGCATCGTTCGCCTCCCTCCAGGATGATCCAATGGAAGGAAGCCTAGTTCCGTTCGTATACGAACAGAAGCCCGAAAATGCAGCCGGTTCTGTCCAGCGCTTGGGCTAACCCTTGAGACTAACCCTTGAGACTAACCCTTGGGCTGGATGCCGTCGCGCACGGCGCGGAAGCGGGTGAAGGCGGCCGACCACTGGTCGCGCGGGGCGCTGGCGATGATGCGCAGCGAGGCGCCGCCGCTCGAGAAGCGGATCCACTGGACCACGGTCACGGGCGTCTTGTCCTTGCCGCTGACGCCGTCGATCCGGGTCTCGAAACCCTGCTGGCCGTTGATGCGGATCGGCTCCGACATGGTGACGCGGGATTCGCGCACGCCGGGAATCTGCAACGCGGCCTCCTGGGCAAAGCGGGCGCGATCGTCGGCCTGCTGCGGGGTGGCGCCGATCAGGCCGAGGATCATGAACGGCTTGGATTCATAGCCCGAGCTCTCATTGCCGTCGGCCAGGATGATGCTGGAGCCCGGCGCCAGGGTGCGGATGTCCTTGAAATCGGCGAGATCGGTGATCTTGAACGGCATCAGCCCGATCTGCTCTTCGGCCGAGACCTGCTTGCGGGTGACGGCGCTCGCAAACATCTGCCGCACCGCCTCGTCGGTGTAGATCTTGGTCGCGTTCTCCGGGATCTGCACCGCGACATAGCCGGAGAAGCCGGCGCCCGGCACGATCATCGAGTAGCGCTTCACCGGCGTCTCGCCGGCCTTGCCGCTTTCCGTGGTGAAATAGGCAAGACCCGCGGGGGTCTCGAGCTTGTCCTGCTTGACGCCGGCGGTGCCGGCTGGATTGGAATTGAAGGCGCTCACGACCTCGCCATAGGCCGCCGGCGGCAGCTCGGTGATCAGCACCTTGACGCTGCCGTCCTCGCTCTCGAAGCCCGGAAACGTCTTGGCCGTGCTCAGGCCGACCAGCGGCACCATGCCGAGGCGCAAGCCGGGCGGGAAAACGGCATCCGCCGCAAGGGCCGGAAGCGCTGTGGCGACGAGGACGGCGAGCGCGCGAATGAGCTTCATGGGCACTCTGATTGGTTCACATTGAGGCCGTTCGATGGTCGGCCGTTGGGCCGCTTTGTCGCGCAAAGCCGCCTTGATGGCGGCGGTCCGGCCGCCCGCCTTTTAACGGGTTTGGCCCGCCGGTAACAGGGCGGGGCAGATCACGGTGGCGGTGGCCGGCTGACGCCTGAACCTGTTAATAATTCCTCACCCGCAAGGGCGGTTGAGCCCGGATATGATCTTCCAAAACCCAATGTTTTCATGGCCGAAACTTGCGTTCGGTCCTTGCGGGCCCCTCCCCCCCTCCTATATGAGCGTCAACCATCGCAATATCGCGGATGTTTGATCTTAGGGGGTTTGGAGCGGGTGCCTCTTGGGCCCAGCCAACCTGCCGCAAAAACAAGGATATCAGGACCATGGGAAAGGTCATTGGGATCGACCTCGGCACCACGAATTCGTGCGTCGCCGTGATGGATGGCAAGAACGCCAAAGTCATCGAGAATTCCGAAGGCATGCGCACGACGCCTTCGATCGTCGCCGTGACGGACGACGGTGAGCGCCTCGTCGGCCAGCCTGCCAAGCGCCAGGCAGTTACCAATCCCGAGCGTACGTTCTTCGCAGTGAAGCGCCTCATCGGCCGCCGCTACGACGACCCGATGGTCGAGAAGGACAAGAAGCTCGTTCCGTACAAGATCGTGAAGGCTTCCAACGGCGACGCCTGGGTCGAGGCCGACGGCCAGACCTACTCGCCGTCGCAGGTGTCTGCGTTCATCCTGCAGAAGATGAAGGAGACCGCGGAAGCCCATCTCGGCCAGAAGGTCGACCAGGCCGTCATCACCGTTCCCGCTTACTTCAACGACGCCCAGCGCCAGGCGACCAAGGACGCCGGCAAGATCGCCGGCCTTGAAGTGCTGCGCATCATCAACGAGCCGACCGCGGCCGCGCTCGCCTATGGTCTGGACAAGACCAAGACCGGCACGATCGCCGTGTACGATCTTGGCGGCGGCACGTTCGATATCTCCATTCTCGAAATCGGCGACGGCGTGTTCGAGGTGAAGTCGACCAACGGCGACACCTTCCTCGGCGGCGAAGACTTCGACATGCGCCTCGTGGGTTATCTGGCCGACGAGTTCCAGAAGGAGCAGGGCATCAACCTGCGCAACGACAAGCTCGCGTTGCAGCGCCTGAAGGAAGCCGCTGAAAAGGCCAAGATCGAGCTGTCGTCGACGACGCAGACCGAGATCAACCTGCCCTTCATCACCGCGGACCAGACCGGCCCCAAGCATCTGACGATGAAGCTCACCCGCGCCAAGTTCGAGGCGCTGGTCGACGACCTCGTCCAGAAGACGGTCGAGCCCTGCCGCAAGGCGCTGAAGGACGCCGGCGTCACCGCCGGTGAGATCGGCGAAGTCGTTCTGGTCGGCGGCATGTCGCGCATGCCGAAGGTCCAGGAAGTCGTGAAGCAGCTGTTCGGCAAGGAGCCGCACAAGGGCGTCAACCCGGACGAAGTCGTGGCGATCGGTGCCGCGATCCAGGCCGGCGTGCTCCAGGGCGACGTCAAGGACGTGCTGCTGCTCGACGTGACCCCGCTGTCGCTGGGCATCGAGACGCTGGGCGGCGTGTTCACCCGCATCATCGACCGCAACACCACGATCCCGACCAAGAAGAGCCAGGTGTTCTCGACCGCCGAGGACAACCAGAACGCGGTCACCATCCGCGTCTTCCAGGGCGAGCGTGAAATGGCGGCCGACAACAAGATGCTCGGCCAGTTCGATCTGATGGGCATTCCGCCGGCTCCGCGCGGCATGCCGCAGATCGAGGTGACCTTCGACATCGACGCCAACGGCATCGTCAACGTCTCGGCCAAGGACAAGGCCACGGCCAAGGAGCAGCAGATCCGCATCCAGGCCTCCGGCGGCCTGTCGGAAGCCGACATCGAGAAGATGGTCAAGGACGCCGAGGCCAACGCCGAGGCGGACAAGAAGCGCCGCGAGGCCGTCACCGCCAAGAACGAGGCGGATGGCTTGGTGCACTCCACCGAGAAGGCTCTGGCCGAGCACGGTTCGAAGGTCGCAGAGCCCGAGCGCCGCGCCATCGAGGATGCCGTCAGCGACCTCAAGGAAGCGCTGAAGGGCGACGATGCCGAGGCGATCAAGGCCAAGACCCAGACGCTGGCCCAGGCTTCGATGAAGCTCGGCGAGGCCATGTACAAGCAGCAGGCCGAGGCCGACGCCAAGAAGGATGCGGCCAAGGACGACGTCGTCGACGCGGAATTCACCGAAGTCGACGACGACAAGAACAACAAGAAGTCCGCCTGATCCCCAAGAGGGTGATGATGCGGACGGCTTGGACCCCACACGCGCTACCGGCCTCCCCCCTCACGGGGGAGGCCGTCGTGTCGGGCTCGGCGGGGCGTGTCCCCGTTACGATCGATCAATTCCCAGCCGTTATGATGAACGTCGCCGTGCCGCCCTCTGCCGCGAAGCAAAGGGCTGCCTATATCGTCTCCTGGCGACGTTGTTCCGCTCCGACTTGAATCGCGATTGGATAGACCGAGTTCAACATGTCCACGTCCACCAAGCGCTGCTATTACGAAACGCTCGAAGTCGAACGCACTGCCGACGATTCCGTCCTGAAATCGTCCTTCCGCAAGCTTGCGATGAAATTCCACCCGGACCGCAATCCCGGGGACGACACCAGCGAAGTCAAGTTCAAGGAAATCAACGAGGCCTACGAGGTCCTCAAGGACAAGGACAAGCGCGCGGCCTATGACCGCTTCGGCCACGCGGCCTTCGAGCAGGGCGGCGGCGGTGCCGGTTTCGGCGCGGGCTTCGCCTCCTCCTTCTCCGACATCTTCGAAGACCTGTTCGGCATGGCCGGGCAGCGCGGTCGCGGCGGCCGCGAGCGTGGCGCCGATCTGCGCTACAACATGGAAATCACGCTCGAGGAAGCCTTTGGCGGCAAAACCGCGCAGATCGAGATTCCAGTCTCGGTCACCTGCGAGGCCTGCTCGGGCATCGGCGCCAAGGCCGGCACCAAGCCGAAGACCTGCTCGAGCTGCGGCGGCGCCGGCCGTGTGCGGCAGTCGCAGGGCTTCTTCACGCTGGAGCGCACCTGTCCGAGCTGCCAGGGCCGCGGCCAGATGATCGAGGATGCCTGCCCGTCCTGCTCCGGCCAGGGCCGGGTCACCCGCGAGCGGACGCTGTCGGTCAACATTCCCCCGGGGGTCGAGGACGGCACCCGGATCAGGCTCGCCGGCGAGGGCGAGGCCGGGGTTCGCGGCGGCCCGCCCGGCGACCTCTACATCTTCCTGTCGCTGGCCCAGCACCAGCTCTTCCAGCGCGACGGCGCCGATTTGCACTGCCGGGTGCCGATCTCGATGGTGACGGCCGCCCTCGGCGGCGAATTCGAGGTGCCGACCATCGACAGCGGCAAAACCAAGGTGAAGGTGCCGGCCGGAACCCAGTCGGGCCGCCGATTCCGCATTGCATCAAAAGGCATGCCGGTGCTGCGCTCGCGCCAGATGGGCGACATGTACGTCCAGGTTGCCGTCGAGACCCCGCAGAGTCTCACCAAGAAGCAGCAGGAATTGCTGGCGGAATTCGAAAAGCTCTCCTCCGGCAATACCCAGCCGGAATCGGTCGGCTTCTTCGCCAAGGTCAAGGATCTATTCAGTAATCGGGCGACCTGACTCGTCTTGACCGTATCGCCTTCGGCCTATACCTGTTTATGACCATTTTCTGACACGCCGCGGTCCCGCGGTCCCGTCCGGTCCCGACATGCCATTGCCATCGTCCGCGCGTGCGTTGAAGAAGCCCCGTCTCGACGACGAGGTGCGCTTTCTAAGGTCGTGGATCGAAAAGCCGCTGCACATGGGTGCAGTGATGCCTTCGGGCAAGCTGCTCGCCCGGACCATGGCGCATTACGTCGACGTCAATTCAGACGCACCCGTGGTCGAGCTCGGGCCCGGCACCGGCGCCATCACCTCGGCCCTGGTCGAGCGCGGCGTCGACCAGAAGCGCCTCGTCCTCGTCGAATACAATCCCGGCTTCTGCGCCTTGCTGCGCGACCGCTATCCGCAAGCCAAGGTGGTGCAGGGCGATGCCTATCGCCTGCGCGACACGCTCTGGAACGTGCTCAGCGCGCCGGCCTCCGCCGTCGTCTCCGGCCTGCCGCTCGTGACAAAACCGATGCTGACGCGGCTCCGGCTGGTCCGCGACGCCTTCGCGGCGCTGACCCCGGGCGCGCCCTTCGTGCAGTTCACCTATGCGGTGGTGCCGCCGATCCCGAAATCGCTGCCCGGCGTGTCCACAGAGGCCTCGGAACGGATCTGGATGAACCTTCCGCCGGCCCGCGTCTGGGTGTATCGCAAGGACTAATTCCGTCGGCATTCCCTTTTGCGCGGCGGACTCGTTTCGCCGAACGCATGGAAGTGGATGCCCGCACCCAAAATCCTGGTCATTCCCGGCTCGCTGCGCACCGGCTCGCACAATGCGAAGCTGGCGGCGGTCGCCGCCTATGAATTCGCCCAGGCCGGCGTCGACGTCACCCGCATCTCGCTCGCCGATTTTCCGCTGCCGATCTATGACGGCGATCTCCAGGCCAAGTCGGGCGCGCCCAAGCACGCGATCAATCTCAAGCGCATGATCGGCGCGCATCATGGCGTGCTGATCGTTTCGCCCGAATACAACGCCTCGGTGCCGCCGCTGCTCAAGAACGCGATCGACTGGATCAGCCGCGTACATGAGCTGCACGAGACGCGCGGCGACGTGTTTCGCAACCGCGCCTTCGCGCTCGCCGGCGCCTCGCAGAGCCGGCTCGGTGCGGCCCGTGCACTCCAGGCGCTGCGGCTGATCCTGACCTCCTGCCACGCCAATGTGATTGCCAGCCAGCTCACGCTCGCCTTTGCCGACCAGGCCTATGACGATATGGACAGGCTGAAGAACGAGGGCGACATCGCCGCGTTGAAGGAGCTGGTGCGGCAATTAATCGACATTTCCCAACGCATGATGTGAGGTGACATGACGCCAGCCGAGATCGCCCCGAAGGACCGCCTGATCGTAGCGCTCGACCTGCCCAGCGTTGACGCCGCGGAGGCGATGATCGCAAGGCTCGGCGAGAGCGTCACCTTCTACAAGATCGGTTATCAGCTCGCTTATGCCGGCGGCCTGCCGCTGATCGGCAAGCTCGCCGACAAGGGCAAGAAGGTGTTCGCCGATCTCAAGATGCACGACATCGGCAACACCGTCACGCGTGGTGTGGAGAGCGTGGCCAGGCTGGGTGCAACCTTCGTCACCGTGCACGCCTATCCGCAGACCATGAAGGGCGCGGTCGAAGGCCGCGGTAGCGCGAGCCTGAAGATTCTCGCCGTCACGGTGCTGACGTCCTACAACGACGACGATCTGCATGCGGCCGGCTATCGGCTCAGCGTCTCCGAGCTGGTCGAAGCGCGCGCACAGCAGGCGCAGGTGCTCGGCGTCGACGGGCTGGTGTCCTCGCCCGAGGAGGTCGTCGCCTTGCGCAAGATCGTCGGCCACCAGATGCATCTCGTCACCCCCGGCATCCGGCCGGCGGGTTCTGCGACTGGCGACCAGAAACGCATCATGACGCCGGGTCGCGCAATTGCCGCGGGCGCCGATTATCTCGTCGTCGGACGGCCGGTGGTGGAAGCCGCCGACCCCAAGGCGATCGCTGAAGCCATCCAGGCCGAGATCGCGCAGGCGCTCGGCGCATGATTCGGAAAAACCGCGCAGCGGTTTTCCGGTCGGATGATGCTTAGATAGAGATCAACAAGCAGGGAGAAGAACAATGGCAAAGGGCTACTGGATCGGGCGCGTGGATGTGAGCAGCGACGAGGGCTACAAGCCCTATGCCGTCGCCAACGGTCCGATCTTCAAGAAATGGGGTGGCCGCTTCGTCGTTCGCGCCGGCAAGTTCACCACCGTCGAAGGCGCCAGCCGCTCGCGCAACGTCGTGATTGAATTTCCCGACTACGAGACCGCGATCGCCTGCTACAACTCGCCGGAATACCAAGCCAACATCAAGGTGCGCCAGCCGCACTCCATCGCCGACCTCATCATCATCGAGGGCTATGACGGCCCGCAGCCCTGAAGACGAATTGCCGCGAGAGCCGATCCTGGATTGACGCGAGCATCATCCGGCTCTCGCGGACAGCACGCGCGTACGATCATCGTACGCGATCGAGAGAGCGTCGCAGACATCTCCGCTCGCACTCACGCCGACATCACCTTGCATCGCCTTGACGGACTCACTCGCTTGAACGCGTGAGTGCCGTTCGCGCCTGAGACGAAGACCGTGGCCGTCATTGGGTCCACCAGCTTGCCGTATTCTTTTGTCCCCAAATGGGGATTGCTGGATCGCTCTCCTTTCATCCAAGGTTGCTTGATCGGAGCCCACATCGATCGGTGATGGGCATCAAGCCAACCCGAAATCTGCGACGTCCGTGACGGGCCGCAAGGCGACCCGCATCGCGCATTTCCATGCAAAGGGAGTGAAGATCATGGCACTGATCATCGGAACAGCAGGCGACGATGTGTTGCCTGGCACGAATGTAGACGATCAGATCTTTGGCCTTCAAGGCAACGACACCATTACTGGCCTGGACGGCAATGATGACGTAAGCGGCGGCGCGGGCAATGATTCCATCGATGGTGGTGCCGGCAACGACATCCTTGATGGAAATGCCGGTATCGATACGATCACCGGTGGCGCCGGCGACGACACGATCAACGGCGGCGCGGGCGACGACACGCTGAACGGAAATGCCGGCGCCGACATCATCCACGGCGACCAAGGCAACGACACCATCGATGGCGGAACCGGCGCTGATCAGCTCTTTGGTGACGCCGGCGACGACGGCATCCACGGCGGCGACGGCAATGATGACATTCATGGCGGCGCGGGTGCCGACACCCTGTGGGGCGACGCCGGCGACGATACGTTGAGCGGCGACGCCGGCAATGACGTCTTGAATGGCGGCGACGGTAACGACCTACTCAACGGTGGATTCGGAGATGACACTCTGAATGGCGATGCCGGCAACGACACGCTGAACGGCGGACTTGGCAATGACCTGCTGAACGGCGGTACCGGTGACGACATCCTGAACGGCGGTTTGGGCGCCGATACGCTCAACGGTGGCGATGGCAACGACACCATGCACGGCGACGCGGGCGACGACATCATGGACGGCGGCGCCGGTAACGATACGATGTTCGGCGATGCCGGAGACGACGAGATGGCCGGCGGCGCGGGCAACGATGCCATGAGCGGCGGCGCCGGTGATGACGAAATGAGCGGCGGAACCGGCAACGACACGCTCGACGGCGACGCCGGAGATGACACGCTCGATGGCGGCGACGGCACCGATGTCCTGAACGGCGGGGCTGGGGCTGACATCCTGTCGGGCGGCGCCGGCAATGACACCCTGAACGGCGGTAACGGCGATGACGAGTTGTCCGGCGGCAATGGCGCCGACGTCCTCAACGGTGGACTCGGCGATGATGTGCTGACGGGCGGTGCTGGTACCGATACGCACAATTTCGGCGACAACACAGCTACGAACTTCGGCAACGATGAAGTCACCGATCTCAGCTTTGCCGATGGCGATGCCGTTGTTGTCGACGCTCCGCCAGGCTTTGACCCGGCGACAGTGATAGTGGACGACGACGGCACCAACACCGTGCTGGATTTCGGCTTCGGCGCCATCCAGCTCGATGGCATCACGGGCGGCGCGACACCGTTCGAGTCGATCGCCGAAATCAACACTGCCGCCGGTTATACGGCCGTTGACGTTGTCTAGCGCCGACTAGTAGCGGGGCGGCTGTCAGGCCGCCCCGCCCTCATTTCAGTCAGTGACAGTGCCGGCAAGTTATGTATTCGCGTAACCGTGGTGTGATCCCAGCATCTGGTCAGAGATTGCTGGTGGCCTTGATTCCGGGACGATTCGCCTTGGTGTGGATCGTCTGTTTCAGCGTGTCCGTAAACCTGCTGCTGCTGGTCGTACCTTTCTATTCCATCGAAGTGTTCGACCGCGTGCTCAGCAGCGGAAGCGTCGAGACGCTTGTCGGCCTCACCGTCATCGCCGTCGGCGCTCTCGCCTTCAGCGCCGCCTTCGACACGTTTCGTAACCGCCTGTTGAGCCGGTTCGCGGTCGGGGTCGAGCACTGCCTCGCTCCGATCATCCTTGAAGGCAGCATCACCGGTGCGGCGCCCGGCGACGGCCGGCAGCACGATCTCGTCAAGCTTCGCGAGTTGAGAACTTTCCTGTCGAGCGGAACGGTCACATCGCTGATCGATGCTCCGTTCCTCCCGGTGTTTATTCTCATCCTGTTCTTCCTGCACCCCTGGTATGGCGTCATAGCCCTGATCGGGGTGGGGGTCCTGCTGGCGATGGGTGTTGCAAGCCACTGGATCGCGCGCGGGGAAATTGCGCAGGCTTCGCAGGCCGCGTTGAAGACGCAGGCGTTGCTCGATGGAATCGTCCGGCACTCCAGCGTGGTGCGGGCGATGGGCTGGACCCGGGGCGCCATCCGCGCGTTCATGAGCCTCAATGACGAAGCCCTGTCTCCGGTGGTGCGGGCCAGCGAACGCATCTACACGATTAGCGCCGCCGCGCGAATGGTCAGGACCATCCTGCAGATTGCCGCGATCGGCGCCGGTGCCTGGCTCGTGCTCCAGAACGAGGTGCTGTCCGGCAGTCTGATCGCGAGCTCGATCCTGATAGCGCGCACATTGCAGCCCATGGAAGGATTGGTCTCGGCCTGGCGCGCGTTGGCATCTGCGCAGGACGCGTGGACGCAGGTCTGCAACGCCGCGATGCCGGTGCTTGCGCGTCCGCGGAAGACGTTGCTTCCGCCGCCAGCCGGCATGCTCAAGGTCGAACGGGTGACATTCCGGATTGGCGGGACGCAGCGTCCCATTCTCGCGGGCATATCCTTTCAATGCCGGCCGTCCGAGCTTGTCGTCGTGATCGGGCCGACCGGCGCCGGAAAATCCACATTGCTGCGCTTGATGGCAGGCCTCGATCGGCCGACCAGCGGTACGATCCGGTTGGACCACGCAGCACTCCATACCTGGGATCCCGACCAGCTTGGGCAATTCGTCGGCTACCTCCCCCAGGACGTGCAGCTCCTGGAAGGAACGGTGGCCGAAGCCATTGCCGGGTTTGATGAATACGCACGGGACGAGGCCATCGTCGCCGCGGCCATGCTCGCGCAGGCGCATGAGATGATCCTGTCCCTTCCGGCCGGCTACCAGACCGAGATCGGCCGCGACGGCTGCAGGCTATCCGGCGGCCAGCGTCAACGCATTGGTCTTGCACGCGCCTTCTTCGGCGATCGCAAATTGATCCTGCTGGATGAGCCCAATGCCAATCTCGACCCGGACGGCGAAGAAGCGTTGTGCTCCGCCATTCAATCGGCCAAAGCGCGCGGCGCGGCGTCGGTGATCGTCACTCACCGGCCGCGGCTGTTGACCATCGCCGATGCCGTGTTGCTGCTGAGGGACGGCAACCAGGTCGCCTTCGGACCGCCATATGATGTTCTTCGCGCCCAGCGGCCGGCACCGGTACCGGGTTCGCCAGGGCTCCCGCGCAATGTCGAACCTCAGAGGTTGCCAGGCAGGAGGGTCATTCCATGACGCAGACCGGTCATGCCCCCGCGATGTCCGCGCCTGTTGCCGGTCCGTCGAAGACCTGGCCGACGGAGCAACCGCGATCCGACATGCGACGGATCATCGCATGGGGCTGTGTATTGCTCGTCCTGCAATTTTGCGGCTTCGGCTTGTGGGCAACCACGGTTCCGCTCCGCGGCGCTGTCGTGGCCCCGGGATTCATCAAGGTCCATTCGAAGCGCAAGGCTGTGCAACATCTGGAAGGCGGAATCATCAAATCGATCTATGTCCGGGAGAACGATCACGTCGAAGCCGGTCAACTCATTGCACGGCTCGACACCGCGCAGATCGAAGGGAGCCTTGGTTCCCTGGAAACCAAGTTCTTTGCTGATCTGGCGATGGAGGCCCGGCTGTCGGCGGAGCAGGACGGTGCGAAGTCAATCCGGTTTCCGGACGAATTGCGGGAAAGTGCGGCGCGTCTCTCCGCACGTATCGCCATTCAAACCCAGGAGGCCGAATTTGCTGCGCGACTGGCCGCGATTGAGAACGAGCGCAAGGTGATCGATCAGCAGATGCTGCAAAACGCGGACACCATCCGCGGCCTGCAGAGCAACACCCAAGGGCTTGAACAGCAACTCAAGCTGTTGCGGGAAGAAATCGCCGACACGAGTTATCTCCTCGCAAAGGGCCTCGCCCGGAAACCACGTTTGCTGGCCTTGCAACGCGCCGAAGCCGAGGCCACCGGACAGGTCGATCGCAATGCCGCGTCAATCTCGGAGATGCAGGGCAAGATCGCGGAGTTGCAGGACAGACGCCGGCAACTGGGGTTCAACCAAAATCAGGATATCGCCAAGCAGCGGCATGCGACGAGCGAGGAGATCGGCGACCTCAGACATCGAATTGCCGCGTTGCGTGCCCAGCTTGTCCGGTCTGAATTGCGTGCCCCGGAAAGTGGAAGGATCGTTGGCCTCAACAGCAGGGACCTCAATGCCGTGCTTGGACCTCGGGAAACCCTTTTGGAAATCGTTCCGATGCAAGATCGGCTTGTCATCGAGGCGACATTGAAGCCTGCCGATCGGGAAGAGGTTTATGTCGGACAGATGGCGCGTGTGCGGGTTCACGCGCTGAACATTCGCCGCCGGCCGATGCTCGAGGGAAGGGTGGTCGGCGTTGCGGCAGACGCACTGACCGACACCCATTCCGGCGACAGCTCCTATTTGGCCGAGGTTGAGCTCGACCCCAACGCGCCGACGGCCTCCTACATCTCCACATTGATGCCTGGAATGCCTGTCGAGATATTTGTCGAGACGGGGGAACGAACCTTTGCGGAATATCTTTTGCAGCCGATGACGTTACGGATCAACCGTGCGTTCAGGGAGAATTAAGCGCTGGTAAGGGGTGGGCCGGCCTATGAGGGAGGCGACCGTGCATGAGTGCAGTAAGGCACTACCTTCCGCACAGGATGATTTTCGTTCCGATTGCGTCGAGCGCGCCTCGAAGCAAGGCAATGACGGATGCGGTCCGTCTGGGTCTTGTCCGGAGCCACGCCCGCAACAGGCCGCAATGGAATATTTCGCGAAGGCCATGGCGGAATTGCTCGGCTGCCGGAGCTGCTACGTAGCCATGCTATCCGCCTCCGGGCTGGAAGAAGCCAGGATCGGAGATGCTCCTGCCGATCCGTCATGCGCGGCGATGGTTGAGCGATTTGCGCGCAAGGGTACAGCCGAGGACGTCGCCTCGCTCGAGCCGATCAATTCCCGGACCTCCTTCGTCCGCAAGTTGATCGGCGCGGAACCCCCGGTAAAGAGTCATTCAGTCATTGGCAGGTTTGCTTCCGATGAGCGAACCACGGTCGTGTTCGTGGCTGGATGGCGACCGGCCGCGCTTGCGGCATCGGAGATTCCGGGCTTGGCGCATACCGTGCGCCCGTTATGGAAGGCTGCTCATTCACTTGCCCGGCAAGCGCCGGGGCAGGTCGATGCGCAACTCTGGCTCGAAGAGCTGACCTTTCCCGCCATCGTCGTGGACCAGGGCCTGCACATTTACGCAGTCAATCGTGGTGGACGCGTGCTGCTTGCCAAGCGCGAGCTGCTCAGGATGGAAGGAGGCAGGCTTGCTGGCTCATGCGCTTCCGTGACCGAGAGCTTGCGGGGGGCAATCGGGAAAGTGCTCATCGAGAGCGGGACTCATGGATGGTTCAACACTACGGTACCGCTTTCGACGGATCGTCAGCAATTCGCCTTCGCCAAGATCGGCGCTGTTCCAACGCATGACAAGCTGGGACAGGCCCTCATCGTCGTGCCGCAATTCGATGACGTGCAGGGCGCGCACTGCATCGCATCTGCCTTCGGCTTGAATTGGGCTGAGGAAAGAATCGTCGCCCGGATTCTTCAATTCCAGTGCCCTCGCGATATTGGAGCCGAGCTTGGGCTGACCGAGGCAACGGTGCGAACCTACACCAAGAGGATCATGCTCAAACTGGGGATCAATCGGCAGTCGGAGTTCTTTCTTCTGTATCATCTCACCCAGTCGCCTTTTGGCGCCGGCAGGCGCGAGAACTGGGTGAGCCGGCCGGCCTCCGAGGGTCGATTGGACGAAGAGGGTCCGATGAGATTGCGGACGGCTGGCAAGCATTCGCCTGACTGAGTACGGGGTTCTCCGCGATGTCGAGGCGCATGAGCTGCGCAGGTTTTCTCTACCGGGCGTTCGCTGCCTTGGCATTGGCCGGGGCCGGCTTCCCTGCACATGCCCAGAGCATTCAATTGGCGCTGCCGATTGCCTGCGAGCCTGGCCGCACCTGCTACATCCAGAATTACACGGATCTCGATCCGTCGCGGTCGGCGCGAGATTACAAGTGCGGCACGCTGACTTATGACGACCACAACGGCACCGATTTTCGTTTGCCCTCACTGGCAGCGCAAAAGGCCGGCGTGGACGTGCGCGCGGCGGCAGGCGGTCGCGTTCTTCGTACACGCAATGACGCGCCGGACGGCGCTTTCACAAAATCGGGACGCGAAGCGGTGCGCGAGGCCGAATGTGGCAATGGCATCGTCATCGAACATCCGGAGCAGTGGGAAACCCAGTACTGCCACCTCGCCGCCGGCAGTGTGTTGGTCAAGCCTGGAGACAAGGTCGACCTCGGACAGCCGATCGGCCGTGTCGGGCTCTCCGGCCTCACGGAGTATCCTCACCTGCATTTCACCGTGAGGCACAATGGCGCGGTGGTCGATCCCTTTGCGTATGGTGTTCGCCCCGAGTCTTGCGAGGGCGGTCAATCGCTCTGGCTTGCTGCCCTCCGCCCGAAACTCGAGTACCAGGAACGAGCCATCCTCAATGCGGGCTTTACGACGGGGCCGGTCACGATGGAACTCATCGAGGACGGCAGTGCCGAGAGCCAAAAGCCGTCCGCCGGTTCGATGGCGATCGTCGCGTTCGTGCGGGCCATCGGGCTGAAGGCGGGCGATGCGCAATGGCTGGTCATCAAGGATCCCCTCGAGAACGTCATCGCGGAAAATCGGTCTGCACCACTTCAGGCCAACAAGGCGCAATTCATGCTCTTTGCGGGGAAGAAGCGACCTCCCGGGGGGTGGGAACGCGGCTCCTACAAGGCCACTTATGTTGTCGAGCGCGATGGTCAGATCGTGCTCAGGAAAGACCTGGAGCTCATGCTCTAGCGTTGCATCTGTGCTTGGGGAGACCCGCGCCACGGGCCTTTTGAAGGCCTGATCGGTTGCCGGAACGGCCCGCTCCCGCTATAGGGCGTGGAGAGGGTGAACCATGTCCGATATGCGTTTGATTGTTGCTGGGGCAGGCGGCCGGATGGGCCGGGCGCTGGCACGAGCGATTGCCGACACCGAAGGCGCGGTGCTGGCGGGAGCCCTGGAGGCGCCCGGCTCGGAGCTGCTCGGCAAGGATGCCGGCGTACTCGCGGGCCTGCCGGCCAACGGCGTCAAACTCTCGGCCGACCTCTGGGCGATGTCGAAAGATGCCGACGGCATCCTGGATTTCACCGTGCCGGCCGCGACCATCGCCAACGTCGCGATCGCGGCCGAGCGCGGCATCGTGCACGTCATCGGCACCACCGGACTGTCGGCCTCCGACAACGCCGTGATCAAGAGCGTCACCAACCGTGCGGTCGTGGTGCAGTCGGGCAATATGAGCCTGGGCGTCAATCTGCTCGCCGCGGTGGTCAAGCGCGTCGCCAAGGCACTCGACGAGAGCTTCGACATCGAGGTCGTGGAAACCCACCACCGCATGAAGATCGATGCGCCCTCGGGCACTGCGCTGATGCTGGGCCAGGCCGCTGCCGCCGGCCGCGGCATCTCGCTCGATGAGCATTCGGATCGCGGCCGCGACGGCATCACCGGCGCGCGCAAGCCGGGCGACATCGGCTTTGCCTCCTTGCGCGGCGGCACCGTCGCCGGCGAGCACAGCGTGACCTTCCTCGGTCCGTTCGAACGCCTGACGCTGTCGCATCTCGCCGAAGACCGCATGCTGTTCGCACACGGCGCGCTCAAGGCGGCGCTGTGGGCGCATGGCAAGAAGCCGGGGCACTACTCCATGGCCGACGTGCTCGGTCTCGCAGACATCTGAGCGAGCCGGAGCATGAACCGGACCCGAAGGGCCGCGTTAGCGCAAGATGTGAAGCGGCTTTCCGCCAAGATCATTCCTCAACAATAACCTGAATGGAAAGCAGTCAATGAGCGAACGTCTCCTCGTGCTCGTGCGCCACGGTCAGAGCGAGTGGAATCTGAAGAACCTGTTCACGGGCTGGAAGGATCCTGATCTCACCGAGCTCGGCGTGAAGGAAGCCACGGAAGCCGGCCGCAAGCTGAAGGCACAGGGCCTCGTGTTCGACGTCGCCTACACCTCGGTCTTGACGCGCGCGCAGCACACGCTCGATCTCATTCTCGGCGAGCTCGACCAGAAGGGCCTGCCGACCTCCAAAGACCT
Source organism: Bradyrhizobium barranii subsp. apii (assembly GCF_011516635.5). Classification (GTDB taxonomy): domain Bacteria; phylum Pseudomonadota; class Alphaproteobacteria; order Rhizobiales; family Xanthobacteraceae; genus Bradyrhizobium; species Bradyrhizobium barranii. The sequence goes on from NZ_CP096255.1 coordinate 423,873, forward strand.
CGCGCTGAACGAGCGCGACTATGGCGATCTCTCCGGCCTCAACAAGGACGACGCCCGCAAGAAATGGGGCGAGGACCAGGTGCTGATCTGGCGCCGCTCCTACGACGTGCCGCCGCCCGGCGGCGAAAGCCTGAAGGATACGCTGGCGCGCGCGTTGCCCTATTACGTGCAGGAGATCCTGCCCGGCGTGCTCAACGGCAAGCGCACGCTGGTCGCCGCCCACGGCAATTCGCTGCGCGCGCTGATCATGGTGCTGGAGAAGCTCTCGCCCGAAGGCATTTTGAAGCGCGAGCTCGCGACCGGTGTGCCGATCATCTACCGGCTCAACGCGGATTCGACGGTGGCCTCAAAGCTGGATCTGGCGGGGTAGTCCATGAATGCGCAGCTTCCTGACCTGTCAAACGAATGGGGTAAAAAAAAGCTGCGCAATTGGATGGCGAACGCTAAGCGCCTAAAGCGCGATGATGTTTATCATGCAGCGTTTCGCCAGCTTTGCCGAATTGAAGGGCGCAATATTGACGATCCACTGGAATCTGAGTTTGCGGTCGTGATGCGAGCCTTGGAAGAAGCCTTGTCGGAAGAAAGCGGCACGACAAAGCGTCTGAGCAGGACTCGTCAGAAACTAGGCAGAGTTGGCGTAAGGCAAACGTTGGCCGACTTGGCAATGAAGCCCACACCCTCGACGGGCTTCTTGAAGTTGGTCGAGTTTGGAATGGCCAAGGAGCTGTCCGCAGAGGCACTAGTTATCAAGTACTCAAGCGAATTTTCTTCAGAGACGGTGGAAGCCGCAAAGAAGCGCTTGGCAGATTACGGCATTTCTTGAATGCTGCTGTAGCTCAGCTTCTGCACATCTCGCGTAGAGCTCACTGCATCCCCAGCTGCCCGGCCTCCCAGCCCAGCATCGCCTGCTTGCGGGTGATGCCCCAGTGATAGCCGGTGAGCGTGCCGCTCTTGCCGAGCGCGCGATGGCAGGGCACGACGAACGAGACCGGGTTCTTGCCGACCGCAGCGCCGACGGCGCGTGAGGCCTTCGGGCTGTTGATGTTGCAGGCGATGTCGGAATAGGACACCGCGCGACCCATCGGGATCTTCAGCAGCGTCTCCCACACCCGTACCTCGAAATCGGTGCCGATCATCACCACGCGCAGCGGCTGGTCCGGCCGCCACAGCTTGGTGTCGAAGATGCGCTGTGCGAGCGGTGCGGTGCCTTCGTGATCCTCGACGTAAGTTGCGTTGCGCCATCGCCGCGTCATGTCGGCGAGCGCGACCTTCTCATCACCGGGATCGGCGAACGCAAGGCCTGACAGGCCGCGGTCGGTGGCGATCACGATCGCCGTGCCAAAGGGCGAGGGATGGAAGCCGTAGCGCAGCGTCAGGCCCGCGCCGCCGTTCTTCCATTCGCCGGGCGACATCGCTTCATGGGTGACGAAGAGATCGTGCAGCCGGCCCGGTCCTGAAAGACCTGAGTCGAGCGCGGCATCGAGAATGCTCGCGGAGTCCCGCAACAGTCCCTTGGCGTGATCGAGCGTCAGCGCCTGCATGAACGCCTTCGGCGTGATCGAGGCCCAGCGGCGGAACAGATGGTGCAGCTCATCCGGCGTGACGCCCGCCGCATCCGCCATCGCTTCGATGGCCGGCTGGGTGCGCCAGTTCTCCGAGATGAATGCGATCGCCCGGCGCACGGAGTCGTAATCGCGCAACGCGGCGTTCTGGGAGCCCGGCTTGGCCAGGCGCTGGTCATTTATGGCGAGTGTCATCATGACTGGAAATGTAGGCGTGGCGCCGGGCCGAAACCACCCGATTTCCGATCCGGACTCAGGAGACCGGGTTGTAGGTCGGGCCGCGCTTGGCGGCGTTCAGGGCCTCAACCAAGCCTTTGTAAAAACTTGCTTTTTCGTCCGGGCCGAGGAAGCGGGCGATCTGGATCTGGTGGCCGCGCGAGATCAGATAGAGATGCTCGATGCCAAAATCCTCGTCGACCTCCATGTCGAGGCGGACCCAGAGCGGATGGAACGTCCATTCGGCGACCTGGCCGCGATGACTGACGCGCCGCACCCGCAGCTCAGACGTCGTGACCGAAATCTCCTCGCGCGCCCGCGCGGTGCGGAAATTAGCCTTGAAGGCCCACCAGATCACCAGCACGTCGAGGCCGAAGAAGCCGAACACCGGCCACGCACCCATCATCAGGAAGGCGAGGCCGGTGGCAAAGCTCACCACGCTCAGGAACAGCATCACGGCGAGGAAGCCGGTGCGGTTCAGCGAGCGGTGCGGCGTCAGGAGCGCGGAGAAGATCTGAGGCTCCGTCTCGCTTTCAGATCGCCCGCGCTCAATTTCGTTGCCTGTGCTCATCGTCCCTCAGTATATCCGGATCATGGCGAAAATCACCCGCAAGCCGGCCCCGCGCAAAGCGTCCGTGCCGAAGAAAAAGGCAAAGGCGATAGTTGCGAAGCCGAAGGCTCCCGCCAGGAAATCGCTCAAGGCCACAAGACCCAATTCTACCAAACCTTGGACGCCGGCCGAGATCCACGAGGTCTTCAGCCGTTTCCGCAAGGCCAATCCGGAGCCGAAAGGCGAGCTCGAGCACGTCAATCCGTTCACGCTGCTGGTCGCGGTGGTGCTGTCGGCGCAGGCCACCGATGCCGGGGTCAACAAGGCGACACGCGCATTGTTCGAGATCGCCGACACGCCGCAGAAGATGCTCGACCTCGGCGAAGAACGCTTGCGCGAATACATCAAGACCATCGGCCTCTATCGCACCAAGGCCAGGAACGTGATTGCGCTGTCGGCAAAGGTGCTCAGCGAATTCGGCGGCGAGGTGCCGCGCACGCGCGCCGGGATCGAATCTCTGCCAGGCGCCGGGCGCAAGACCGCCAACGTGGTGCTCAACATGGCCTTCGGCGAGCACACCATGGCGGTCGACACGCATGTCTTCCGGGTCGGCAACCGCACCGGGCTCGCGCCCGGCAAGACGCCACTCGAAGTTGAGCTCGGTCTCGAAAAGGTGATCCCGGCCGAGTTCATGTTGCACGCCCATCATTGGCTGATCCTGCATGGCCGCTATACTTGCCTCGCCCGCAAGCCGCGCTGCGAGGTTTGCCTGATCAACGATCTCTGCCGGTGGCCGGAGAGGACGGTCTGAGGTGGCGCCGTCGTTTCGGGGGGCGATGTGAAGCAAGCCGGTTTTGGGGACATGTCGTGAGTCAGCAAGAACAAATCTCATCGCCATCGCCACCGCCACCGCCACCGCCGGCCGCGGCACCGGCTCCGCCGCCGAAGCCGACACAGCGGCCGGCGAGCTCGCTCTGGGGCCGGCTCGCGATCCCCCTGTTCGCCGTGATCGTCGCGCTCGCCTTCGTGGCACTGGCGACGCTGCGCTTCGACGAATGGGTCGGCAACGCCGTGGTCCAGACCACCAACGACGCCTATGTGCGCGCCGATCTGACGCGGCTTGCAAGCCGCGTCTCCGGCGAAGTGCTGACCGTCGGGGTCTCCGACTTCCAGCGCGTCAAGGCCGGCGATCTCCTGATCCAGATCGATCCCGCCGACTACCAGGCCCAGGTCGCGCAGTCCGAGGCCGCTGTCGCCGCCGCGCAGGCCGTGCTCGACAATCTGAGCAACCAGGTCGAGCTGCAATATGCGACCATCGCGCAGGCGCAGGCCGCGCAGCTGTCCGCGGAAGCGTTGGAAGTCGAGGCCCGGCAGGAGCAGGATCGCCAGAAATCCCTGACGCAGACGGAAGCCGGCACGCGGCAGCGGCTGGAACAGGCCGTCGCGGGCTATGCGAAGGCGCAGGCCGACGTACGTGCCAGTCGCGCCGTCATCGCCGCGCAGCAGCATCAACTCGAAGTTCTGCAGGGCACCAAGAAGCAGCGCGCCGCCGATGTCGCGGCGGCCAAGGCGACGCTGGCGAGCGCGAAGCTGAAGCTCGGCTATACCAGGATCACCGCGCCGTTCGACGGCGTCGTCGGCGAGCGCCAGGTGCAGCCCGGCGACTACGTCAACATCGGCACCAACCTCATCAACGTGGTGCCGCTGCCGAAGGTCTATGTGATCGCGAATTACAAGGAGACCCAGCTCACGCATGTCGCGCCGGGCCAGCCGGTCGAGATCACCGTCGATGGCTTCCCGTGCGAGAAGCTGCGCGGCAAGGTCGAGCGCATTGCGCCCGCGACCGGCGCGCAGGTGGCCCTGCTGCCGCCGGACAATGCGACCGGCAATTTCACCAAGGTCGTGCAGCGCATTCCCGTGCGCATCCAGTTCGACGACAACCAGCCGCTGCTGGCGCGGCTGGTGCCGGGCATGTCGGTCGTCACCAGCATCGACACGAAGGCCGCGAATGGCGGAAAATGACGATGCCGGCCGCGGACCTCTGTCGCGCGGCGGCATCGCGCCACAGCCGTTGTTTGCCGTGGCGGCGGTGCTGCTCGGCTCGTTCCTCGCCAATTTCGACAGCCGGCTGACCACGGTTGGTCTGCCGGACCTGCGCGGTGCGTTCTCGCTCTCGTTCGACGAGGGCGCCTGGCTTTCGACCGCAGGCATCGGCTCGCAGATCCTGATTGCGCCGGCGGTGGCGTGGCTCGCGACGGTGTTCGGCCTGCGCCGCGTGCTCGGCATCCCGAGCCTCGTCTACGCCGCGGTGTCGCTGATCATTCCCTTCGTGCACGATTATCCGACGCTGCTCGCGCTCAGCGTCGTTCATGGCCTGCTGCTCGGCACCTTCGTGCCTGCGACGCTCATGATCGTGTTACGAAACCTGCCGATCCGATGGTGGGTGCCGGCGATCTCGCTCTATTCGATCCGGGTCGGCTTTGCGCTGGATACGTCGAGCTCCCTGGTCGGCTTCTATGTCGACCATCTCGGCTGGCAATGGATGTACTGGCAGAGCGTCGTGATCGCGCCCTTGATGGGCCTGATGGTTTATCTGGGCACGCCGAGCGAGCCGGTGAACCGCACGCTGCTGCGCGAGGCCGATTGGGGCGGCATGCTGCTGCTCGGCGCCGCGGTCTCGATGATCTATGCCGGCCTCGACCAGGGCAATCGCCTGGACTGGCTCAACTCGGGGACGGTGATGGCGCTGCTCGTCAGCGGTGTGGTGCTGTTCGCAGGCTTCCTCGTCAACGAGTCGCTGGTGCGACAGCCCTGGGCGCATGTGAACGTGCTGTTCTCGCGCAATGTCGGGTTGGGGCTGATCTTGATCCTGCTCTACACGCTGACCAGCCTCTCCAACTCGTCGCTGGTGCCGAATTTCCTCGGCAATGTCGTTCTGCTCCGGCCGGAGCAGAGCGGGATGCTGCTGCTCACCTATGGCGCGCTGCCGATGTTCGTGCTGGTGCCGATCTCGATCTGGCTGCTGCGGCATTTCGATACGCGGCTCGTCGTGGTGCTGGGTTTTGCCTGCTTTGCCGCGGCCAATCTCTGGGGCACGCAGCTCAGCCATGTCTGGGCGCGCGAGGATTTTGTCGGCATCGTGCTGCTCCAGGCGATCGGGCAGTCGCTGCTCCTGCTGCCGATCATCATCACGCTGCTGTCGAACGCCGATCCGAGCCGCGCCACCTCCTTTGCCGCCTACATCCAGATCATGCGGCTCGGCGGCGCGGAGATCGGCATCGCGCTGATGGGAACGTGGCTGCGCGTGCGCGAGCAGGTCCATTCCTTCTATCTCGGCCAGGACCTTGTGGTCGGCAATGCCGACGTGGTGGGTAGGCTCAAGCAGCTCGCCGATTACTTCGCGGCCCACGGCACCGGCATGGCGCAGGCGCGCGCGGTCGGCACGCTCGCGGGCCTGGTGCAGCGCGAGGCCAATGTGCTCGCCTATATCGACGGCTTCTGGCTGTGCTTCTGGCTAGCGATGGTCGCGCTCGGCGTCGTCGCGCTGATCACCCGGGCGCCACCGGGCCCGTTCACGCCGGCGCCGTTCGGCTTCGCCAAGATGCTGCTGCGCAAATGCGGGGTGCAAGTGAACTGAGAGGCCTCACCGCATCTGCCGCGCCGGCTCGATCAGCTCGGGCCGCGGCCCCGACAGGCGCTTGTGCATGTGGACCATGAACGCCATGCCGAAGATCGGCGTCGCCAGATTGACGATCGGGATCGAGACGAAGGCCGCAATGAAAAGGCCGGCGGTGAAGATGGTCGCGGCGTTGTCGCGCCGCATCGCCCTGGCCTCCTCCGGCGAACGGAAGCGCATCGCGGCGAGCTCGAAATATTCGCGCCCGAGCAGCCAGGCGGCGGCGACGAAGAAGATCAGGAATCCGGCACCGGCGAACAGGACCAGCGGCAACGCCACCAGATAGACCACGATCGTCAGCAGCGCGGTCTTGACGCCCTCGTAGATCGCCTGGCTGAACGGCAGCGCAGCGCCCGGCCGCTCGGCGGGATAATGCTCGCGCTCGACGATGTCGGCGACGTCGTCGACGAACAGGCTCGCCACCAGCGAGGTGATCGCAGGCATCAGGAACACGCCGCCGAACACGACGCCGAGGCCCGCCGTGATCGAGACGATCCAGGCGAGGACCTCGAGCGAGGAATGCCAGCTCGGCCCGAGCAGGCCTTCCAGCCAGACCTCGCCATAGGTCGCAAACCAGCTCAGCAGCCGCTGCAAGCCGATCGCCAGCACGATGATCAGCACCAGTGCAAGCCCGATCGATCGCCACAGGATCGAGCGCATCGGCGGCGAGATCAATTGCGACAGCGCCTTTACGGCGGCATCCAGCATCGGAGTACCTCTCTCCAAAACCACCCGCGAGAGGTAGACATGCGCGGAAGGTTCGACAAGAGGTCGAGCCTTCCGGGACAGATTGCCGCGCCTGGAGCTTGGTTTCTGAGTGAATCAGAACGGAAGCTCCGGGCTCTTGTTTTGACGCGTTTTCCTCACGCGGACCGGCAGCCACTTCGCTTGAAGACGCTCTAGCTTACCCTGATGACGAGGGCGTAGTTCTGCGGCGCCACGGCGATGGAATGAGCGATGACCGAAATCACCGCTTCGCCGGGCGGCAGATTTTCGAAGCTGACCTGCTCCACATTGTTCCTGCGGTCGAAGTCCTTCGAGGCGGCCGGCATGTTGCCATGGCGTTCCTGCTTGTTGGCCACCACGACGAGATCGAGGTCGCTTTGCAGGCCTTCGCCGGGCGGATCGGTCCAGACCAGCGTCACCTTCAGGCGGCTGCTTCCCGCCGGTATCGTGACCGTGCGGTCTTCGCGGTCGCCTGCGTCCAGCTTCTTCCTCTCGTCGAAGAACTGCAGCTCTTCGTTCGCGGCATGGGGGCCGACCACGGCCTGAACGTCGACCCGGCCGAAGCCCTGACTGTTGCTTGCGACGGACCCCGCCTCCGACGGCTGGTATTGTCCGGCAAGACTGCGCGCTCCGTTGATGATGAGCGCCTTGAGCAGTGCGGCGCTCGGCGACTTCAGTCCCTCGCTTTTCCTCAGGAACGCTCGGATCACCGCGACGGACCCGGCCACCAGCGGCGTCGCCATGCTGGTGCCGCCCTCGAACATGTAGAGCGGGTCTTGCGAGAGCTTCCATCCCTTCGAGTTCGTGGCGCGGGAACGGGTTGACAGAATAAAGGATCCCGGCGCCACGACGTCCGGCTTGATGCGTTCGTCGTTGGTGGGTCCGCGGCTGCTGAATGCCACCATCCCTTCGGGATTGTTGGCCACACGATCGGAGCTGATCGGCGTGGCCGGAAAATCGCTTGGCCACGCCCTGCCGTAGGTCATGGCCTCGTTGGGACGATTGTTCTCGCATGCGCCGATGGTGAGGCAGTTCTTGGCCGTACCGGGCGGGGTCACGGAGTTGGGGTCGACCTGGCCATTGCCATCCTTGTCGCTGCCCCAGGAGTTGGAATGGATTCGCGCCTTGTCCGTCTTGTAGGGCGGACCGAACAGCGCATCGAGGCTGTCGGGCAGGCCGCCGAGGTTGCCGCCGCTGTCGAGCACGGATTGCAGAACCAGCTTTGCGCCGGGAGCCGTGCCGCGGATCGGGCCGTCGCTTTTCGATACGCCGTCGCCGAGGGCGGAACCCGCGACATGGGTGCCGTGACCGTCAGGATCGTCTTTGCGCCCAGGCCGGCCGAGCGCGTAGAGCTTCTTGACGCGCCCCTTGAAAGCCGGGTGCGTGTTCGTGGTCGATCCCTTGTCGAAACCGGTATCGGCGATCGCGATGATCTCGCCCGCGCCTTCGCCGCCATTGCTGGGCGTCGCCGCGGGAACGCGAAGAATGCCCCGCGCGATGTTGTTGAGCAGCTTGCGGGGAAAGACCTTCTCGACGCTGCGCACCTCGTCGAGCGCCGCGACGTCGGCAAGACGGCGCATCTTCAGCGTCACACGCACCTTGGCCGTGCCCGGAACGACGTCGTCAAGCTGCACATGCGCCGCTTCCGCGATCTTCTTTGCAGCGGCCTTCACGCCGACATTGCGGTGGAGCATGACGTCGACGGTCACGCTGGTGCGGTCGAGCGCCGCCGGCTTTGCCGCAAGCGCGCGCGCCGCAGCGACGCCTCCGGGTTGGGTGTCAAGGTTGCGCAGTGCCGGCGCGATCTTCACGATGCCCGGGTAGAGGTCTGCCCATGTCACGAACGGCAGTTTCCGCACCTTGTCGAGCCCGGCCGCCGGAAAGTGACAGATGACGGCGCTGCCCGGGACGGCTTCCAGGATCTCGGCGCCGGCCTTGGCAAGCCGCCCTCTGCGCTCGGCGTTGAGCGGCTGGTTGGTCTGCACGATGATGTAGTCGGATTCCTTCGCATTCGCATGATCCAGCGAAAGCGCCGCGCGTTCCGCGTGCGGAGCCGAAGGATCGATCGTGATGCCGTTGATCGTGATCTGCGCCATGGCCGTTCCACTTTCCCTGATTGATCGTCCGTCCTTTGTCGTCTGCGCTGGCCGGATCGCTCGCTAGGGCTCCGCCGCGATGCTGGCCCAGCAGGTGATGGCGCTACAGACCGTGCTCCAGCGGCCGAACCCCTTGTAGATCTGGGCGGCGATCTGCTCCTGCTGCTGCAAGGTGCCTTCGGCCTTGATCTGCGGATCGGAGACGTTGCGGATCGCGAGCCAGCGCGGCGCCTTGTCGCCCATCTCCTGCGCGACCAGGCCAAGGATGGCATCGCCCATTTCGGAGACGTCGCCGAGCCCCTGGAGATGGAAGTGGTCGTCCGAGGTGTCGAAGCCGAAGAAGTCGGTGGTGACCACGGAGGAGGACAGGCCGCTCGGCTTCACGACGAAGATCTTCGGCGCCCTTGTGTTGTCCTTCGGCAATTGCCCGGCATTGGCCTTGAACAGCGTCTTGGCCTGCGCGAACTTCTTCGTCACGGCGGATCTGCTGGAAAAATGCTCCTGCGCGAACGGCTGCTTCTTGAACTTCGACAGGCAGTCGAAGCGAACGATCGGACTGACGACGACGTCACCGACCTCGAATTCCTTGCCGATGCCGCCGGCCGTGCCCGTGGTGATGACGAGCGTCGGCTGCACCTCGGTGATGATCTGGCGCCAGACGTCGATGTTCGGCAGCTGCGGGCCGTCCTGCGACATGTGCGAATCGGATTTGAAGATCACGACCTTCTTCTTGCCGATCGTGGTGGTCCAGTAGGTGCCGAGCCGTTTCAGCTCCTTGGCCGGACACCCGTTGCGCATCTTCTTGGAGATGGCCGCGTAATTGTGCGTGTAGGGTACGTAATCGTTGCGGGAGTCCTTGCCCGGCGTCAGCACGCGGCTGAGGGCGTGCCCCTCGTCGACGGTCCAGGTCACGACCAGCACGTCGGCGCGCGGCAACGGTCCCTTGCCGTTGTCCTTCGGCTTCGGCCCGGTTTGCGGCGCCAGCCCCTTCGGCCAGGCAATGTCGGTGAAGCGCGACAGCCCGGTCGAGGTCGAGAAGGCCATGAACTCGCGGCCCTCGCTCGACTCGGAATCGAAATCGATGATCTCGCGCCGAAAGTCTTCGGTCGTGACCTTCGCGGATTTCTTCACCGCGCCCTTGGCCACGCGTTTCACCACGAAGGTGTCGGGCGGGGGCGGCGTCGTGATCGGATCGAAACCGAGATTTCTCTCGACCCATTTGCGGTCAGCACGCATCGCATTGTCTCCGCCAAATTGATTTCCAGACGTCTGATTTCGACAAACGTCTTCCGTTGGTCGGCCAGACAAGCCAACGGTTGCAATTTTAAATCGAAATCCTTGTCGTCGAATGGTCGTGAATATTGACCGATTCCGTGCCGATCTGAGCCAGTCGGATGTTGCCCCTGCCAAACAAGAGGTTTTCTGAAAAAATATCGCTCAAATGCCTGAACCAATTTGGGTTTGAGATTGCACCTATAGTTGAGGTGCGACAATCTGCCTTCCAATCACAAACGGAGGAAGTCATGGCAAGCTCGACCACGCGCGTGACGCTGGCGAACAGCGCACGGAAATTGCCGAAGGGGGCCAAGCTCGTCGGCGCGGCCGATCCCAAGCAGGAAATCGAGATCAGCGTCCGCCTGCGCGCGAAGCGTGCCGACGATGAGCAGGTGATGCCGCTCGGCGCGCAACCGCCGCGCGAGCGGCAGTATCTCTCGCGTGCCGAGTTCGGCGCAGAGATGGGCGCGGATACCGCCGACGTCGCCAAGATCGACGATTTCGCTCATCACCACGATCTCAACGTCAAGAGCGTGCATCTGGCGTCCCGCACCGTGAAGCTGACCGGGACGGTGAAGGCCATGAGCGCAGCCTTCGGCGTCAAGCTCAACAAGGTCAGATACGAGGGCGCGACCCATCGCATGCGTAAAGGTAGCGTGCAGATCCCGGCCGAGCTCGCAGGTATCGTGGTCGGCGTGCACGGCCTGGACAACCGGCCGGTGGCGCAACCCCACTTCCGCCGCAAGCTGCCGCAGAAGGGCGCAGCCGCACGCGCCGCGCAGGGCGGCAGCTTCTCGGTCGATCAGATCGCCCAGCTCTACAATTTCCCGGGCGGCGAGACCGGCGCCGGCCAGTGCATCGCCATCATCGAGCTCAACGACATCGACCAGAAGGGCCATCCCACGGGCGCCGGCTACAAAACGTCAGACCTGCGCACCTTCTTCAAGAAGGCGGGCATCGCGATGCCGAAGATCGCACCCGCGAGCGTCGACGGCGGCGCCAACAAGCCCGGCCATTCCGACGCCGACGGCGAGGTCGTGCTCGACATCGAGGTGGCCGGTGCGATCGCACCCGGCGCCAGGATCGTGGTCTATTTCGCGCCCAACACCACCAACGGCTTCATCGATGCGGTCAAGGCCGCCGTCCACGACACCGCGCGAAAACCTTCGGTGATCTCGATCAGCTGGGGCGGGCCGGAAGACCAGGAAGGCTCGCAGCAATTCGTCGACGGCCTGAACGAGGCGATCCGCGACGCCGCCGCGATGGGCGTCACCGTCTGCGTTGCCTCCGGCGACAATGGTTCGGCTGACATGGGTGCGGACTGGGACGGCAAGCCACATGCAGATTTCCCGGCCTCGAGCCCGTTTGCACTCGCCTGCGGCGGCACCAATCTGAAGGCGCCGAACGGCCAGATCAACGAGGTGGTCTGGAACGGCGGGCCGCAGGGCGGCGCAGGCGGCGGCGGCGTCAGCGTCGTGTTCCCGCGGCCGCAATACCAGGCCCAGGCCCATGTGCCGAAATCACCGACGCATCACAACGGCCGCGGGGTGCCCGATGTTGCCGGCGATGCCGATCCTGCGACCGGCTACCAGATCTTCCTCAACGGCGTCGGCACCACCATCGGCGGCACAAGTGCCGTGGCGCCGCTGATGGCGGGGTTGATCGCGCGCATCAACGAGGCGACGACGAAGAAATTCGGCAAGACCGTCGGCTTCATCAACCCGCTGATCTATGCCGCGCACACACAAGGCGTGTTCCGCGACATCACGGTCGGCAACAATGACATCACCGGCGATCTGCACGGCATGTACAAGGCCGGCCCCGGCTGGGACGCCTGCTCCGGCCTCGGCGTCCCCAATGGCGAAGCGCTGCAGAATTTGCTCTCGGCGTGAGGTTTGTCTCTTCCTTCTCCCCTTGTGGGAGAAGGTGGCGCGAAGCGCCGGATGAGGGGTGTGCTTCCGCGAGTTCAGAATTCGCGGAGAAATACCCCTCACCCGTCTCACCGCTGCGCGGTGAGCCACCCTCTACCACAAGGGGAGATTTTGCGTCCCACAGGGCATCATGATATGTCATGGGCTTCTATGTAACTCATTGATCTTTCAGAAACATCTCCCACTGCGTATCACGAACTATCACGCGTTGATACCCACGCATTGGGGACATTCTGGGGGACACCCGACGGGACCACGATCATCATGGCACGCAGCGTCTATTCCGACAAACTGAAGAACAGAACCAACCGGCTCAAGCTCGCGATCAGGAAGAAGCCCTACAAGGCGCAGGTCGCTCCCGGCATCTTCCTCGCCTATCGCAGAAACGAAGGACCGGGCACGTGGAGCGTTCAAGCCGGATGGCTGAAGCGGTTCGCCATCGCCGACGACTTCGAGAACGCCAACAACAAAAGCGTCATGACGTTCTATCAGGCGCAGGCGCACGCCCTGAAGATGGCGCGCGGCAGCGAAGGCGACAGCGACAAGCCGGTGACGGTCGCCGAAGCGATCGACGCCTATGAGACCGACCTCGCGGCGCGCGGCGGCATCAAGTACAACGCGACATCGCTTCGCGGGCATCTGTCCCCGGCGATGCTGTCAAAGGTGGTGATGCTGCTGACCGAGACTGAGTTGAGCGACTGGCGCAACGGGCTGGTCGCCAAGGGTCTCAAGCTGTCATCCGCCAACCGCATCGGCAAATCGTTCAAGGCGGCGCTGGCGCTCGCCGCCAAGCGCGACAAGAAGCGGATCACCAACAGCGCGGCATGGAAGGAGGGGCTCAAGCCGCAGAAGGCGAAGGGCAGCAACGCCCCACCGCGCGACAACTACTATCTGCCGGACGGCACCATCCTCGCCATCGTCCGCGAATGCTACGTTGAGGACGCCGATTTCGGCGCGCTGATCGACACGCTGGCCGGGACCGGCGTTCGCGAAAGCCAAGCGTTGAAGCTTTGGCCCGATGATTTGCAGGACGACGACGCCGAAGCGCCGCGCCTGATGATGCACTGCTCCGCCAAGGGCAGGGACCGCGATCCCGAACAGCGCGCGTTGCCGATCACGCCCAAGCTGGCCGAGATGCTGCGCGCGCGGGCGATTGCGCGAGGGGCGAACCGCCTGTTGTTCGACCGCATCTGGAATTTGTCGGCGCGCTTCCGGGCCGTTCTGGAGCGGCTCGACCTCGACCTCGACCTGTCGCTGACGCCGTACACGTTGAGGCATAGCTCCATCATCCGGCAAATCCGCAGCAACACGCCGCTGCGCCTCATCGCCTTCACCCACGACACCAGCGTTGTTGAAATCGAGCGCACCTATGCGCGCTATCTGAACCACGCATCGGACGATGCGCGGAAGGGGCTGCTCGCCGACGCGATGCCGCCTGCGGACAACGTGGTCCGGTTGGCGCGAGGATGAGACAGCGACTGGGCTGGGGGCTCAACGAACCCCCGGCCCGTCACGGCGTGGGGGACAGCGATCAAACCTCACAGCCACATCTTTCTGGGAGATTGGAATTTCGCTGGGCAGGGCATTAGATCGGCGCGTTCATCACACCGACAAAACTTGACCATTTTCGTGGCTGACTTTATCGTCATGAAGCTAGCAACTAACCGGCGACGGTCTGTTGCGGCCATTCCACGCAGCAGAGCGATCTTTGGGTTGCTCCACGCGGAATGCATCAGAGCAACGGCTCGATGAAATAGCGGTATTGCGGAGCCCATGAGTGGCTGACTGATCCGTCCGACCGTGCGCAAGCAGCACGGAAGTTTCCACACGCGGAAGCCCGGAGAGGTTCAGTCAAATGTCCGATCAATCCATCGTCAGTTCGTCCTCCGCCGCGCTGCGTTCAGCGCGCGGCGCTGCTGCGCGCGGCAGAAACGCAAGGCGGGTCGCGGGCAACGTCAAGCTGGTCATCATGATCCCGCCCGATGTCCGGAAGTGGCTGGAAAACCGCGCGACCTATTTTGGCGCGACGATCAGTTCTGAGGTGTCCCGCTGTTGCCGCGCCCGCATGGAGGAAGAAGCGGGCACGACGCCTCCGGCTGATGCCGCGAAGTGATGCCCATGAGCCACCATGAGGCCAAAATGCGCGACGACGTTCAAAATGAATTGGTGCCGCTGGCTGACCGATTTTCGCTGTCCCCGGAGGAAGCGAGCGCGCTGACCGGGATCGGGACGACACGCATTCGCGAGGCCGCCGCCAGCGGCGATCTGCAAGCCCGCAAGCACGGCACGCGCACGATCATCCTGCCGGACGATCTGAAGGCATGGCTCAAGTCGCTGCCGAAGGTGGCGAAAAAGCAGCCGCCGCAGGTCGAGACAACCACCACCTGAAACGACAGCGCCAGCCGAGCAACTCGGCTGGCGTTCGCATATCGATGGGTCGTATCGTCTCTGCCTTGGAACAGCAGCGACGATGTACCTCTAAAACGGGGATGCATCAATGCCGAACAACTCCAGCCGCAACAAGCAACCGACAAGCTGGCGCGACGTGATCCCGGTCCATCCCGCCGCCGATATGCTCCCGGAGATGACCGCCGACGAGAAGAAGGTTCTCGAAGAGGACATCAAGAAGAACGGGCTACGCGTTCCTGTCGTGGTTTGGAAACCACAAAAAGATAGCCCGGCGCAGTTGCTCGACGGCCGCAACCGGCTCGACGCCATTCAGGCGGCCGGTATCACCATCTACGTCGAGGAGGGCGACGAACAGCATATCACTCTGTACCGACGTGATGCGGAGGACAAATGGTGGCGAATTTCTACCCAAGCGAATGGTGGTGCCGAAATTGGCTTCGACCCCTACGCCTTCGTCATCAGCGCCAACATCCACCGCCGCCACCTGACCGCCGAGCAGAAGCGCGAACTGATCGCCGCAGTGCTGAAGGCGCAGCCGGAGAAGTCGAACCGGCAGGTGGCGAAGGCGGTTGGCGTCAGTCATCCGCACGTCGCCGCCGTCCGGGCCAAACTCGAAAAGTCTGGCGACGTGGAAACGGTTACCACGTCGATCGACACCAAGGGCCGCAAGCAGAAGGCGCACAAGCCGGTCGCCGACAAGCCGCACGATAGCGCCGATGATGCTGGTGGTCGCGCCGAGCCGGTTCGGGAGCCGCGATTTGACGAGTTCAAGAACAGCAAAGGCAAAATCAAATCAAGCTGCGACTTCAATCCCGAAGACCCCGACGATGTTGCCGAGCCGGGTGACAGCGACGAGGTAATTCGTCATCGCATTTTTATGCACCATGCGTCAGAGGCGTTGCGGCATGCACGCGCCATTGCTTCGCTGCGGCAGAAGGCGGCACCGCAAGAAATCACCGACGACATCATTGAGGCCGCATCTCAAGCCGCCAAGGCGTGGTCGAAGCTGATGCAGGCGCTCGATCCCGTCAGGGACGCCGATGCGACGATGCAGGAGGCAACGACGTAGCGACCAGCACTAACGGTGAACGCGGTCCACGCATTACCGGCGTGACCGCGTTCTAAACTAGCACCATCCCCTGATCTTGCGCCGGGCGGGCGGTCGATCAGGATCATCCTCTCCCAGCTTTCCACGGCGTCGAAGGGACGCGCGAAAACTATGTCATCACAGTCCCGCACTCAAGCTCGAACCATCAACCAGCCGATCGACCCAGCCGACGCGATGGCGTGCTCTCTCGGAGACGAGCCATGAGCAGCGGCCAGCCGATCTCCGGGCACAGGGGCCGCGATCAATGGATTTGTGCGATCCTCACCCACCATGACCTGATGACGCCGCTCGAACTCCGGGTTGCTGTCCGGCTCGGCATCTTCTTCAACTGCAAAACCGGCCAGTGCGATCCCGGCTATGCGAGGCTCGCGAAAGAGCTTTGCATTTCACCTCGCTCGGCGCGGCGGTGTGTTGCCGCGCTGGTTTCTTACGGCTTGGTCGGTCGCGATGAAGGCGCTGGCGGAAGCCACGATCAGAAGCAGAATTTCTCTCTGTTCATGCCTGTACGGGGGACCGACAGCATGTCCCCCGTACGGAGGACCGCCAGCGTGTCCCCCGTCGAGACGGAACAACCGGATCGGCACGGGGGACAAAAACACGGGGGAACGGGGGACCAAAACAGGGTGGGACGGGGGACAATACGCCGTCCCACTAAAGAACCTGATGAACCTGAGGAACCTGATAGCTCGGCGGTCCCCGCCGAGCGCACCACCGATGCCGTTAGAGAGAGTGCTTCCAACAGCACCTCCCAAGACGCGTCACTTCCCGCGACGGATGGACCTGTACCGCGCACCGCTCACGCGGCGCTGAAACAACCGCTGGCAGAGCAAGAGCAACCACCACCTGGCCGAGCCACTTCTAAAAAAATGGGGCGTCCCGTGAACGCGGACGCGGACCCCGCCTTCGCCGAAGTCTACCAGCGTGGCCGTGAAGTCCTTGGTGACGACGCCGACGCGGTGATCACCGAGTTGCTCGCGGCCCACGACGGCTACGCTGAGTGCGCGCTCGACACGCTGGCCGTCGCCGATGAGGAGAGCGATCCGCGCCAGTACATCGAGAAGGACATTGAGGCTGCGCGCAGGACCGGCAGGCAATGAGGACCGAACGAGAACCGAGAGACACCACCGGCCCGTCTCATGCAGAGCGGGCCGATGATGCCAGCACCGAAGGCTGGATAGTCATCGCTGGACCAGACTACCACGATCAGACATGATCGCATGAGCAACGTGACCGGGGGGTGGTGACATGAGTACCCGTCACGAACGTCGCCGTTACCGGCGCGAGGCGTCCGGTGCGCTATTGACCTATCTGGTCGATATCGATGATCCGCTCGATGCTCATCCACTTTTGCAACGCGCTGCACGCTACTGGGGTGATGGTCTCTCGATACCCCCACATAGAGAATGCGTGACCTGCGGCGTTCAGATGTCAGGCAGGAAGTATGTCGGGGCATTGCTCCTCACCACGCCAGCAATCATTAAACCGACTACCGCCAGCGTCTTCGGGGTCTGTCGCGCGTGCTGGCTTATTCGCGATCTTTCACTGGAGGTGATAGAGCGTAAGGCAACGGAGGTGCTGCAGCCGGTGGTGCCCAACGGGAGGTTCGAGCCTCTTCGAGATACGCGACGATGAAGCCGGTTCGACCATCAACATTTCTAGGCGCGTTTCCGGTTGGTCGCGGGCATCCCACCCCCGCTGAAATGCTTTCGCGAGACGAGCGCGATCGATATTTGATCGCGGCGGCGGATCGATATTGCGTTGGGCTGAGCGACAATGCAGCGGCGGACGTTCTGCTCGCCGGACTGACGAGATTTCGAGAAACCGCATGGCGCAACGATGGTCCAGAGGCGCTTTGTCCCCCTCGCCATCGCGGCACCATCCGGGAATTTTTCTGGATGATCCTGAAGGCCAGGGATCGTTTGCCCGGCTTGCGCCTCGTTCGCGAGGTCCTGCGGGCGAGCGAGCGAGATCGGGGCTGAAGCGGACCCGGTATTTTTTGCCAACTGCCTGCGTCACCGTGTCTCCGATCATCATCGCGATGGAGGCGACACATGAGCTTCGAACCCGGACCCGCAAACCCGCAACCGTTTTCTGCTGGGGTGTACCTCCAGTCGCAACTCGACGTGATCGAGTGGCTGCCCCCCGCTGCTGCCGAACGGCTGCGGCTGCTGCGCCAGCGTGCCGCCGATGCGCATCGGCTCATTCCAGAGTTCGAGACTGTTCGTGAAGCGAGCATGGCGCGCATTGAAGCCGAAAATCGGCTGAAGACGTTGCTGGCCCATCCGCAGGATTTTGGCCGCAACCTCAAGCCGGATGATCCGCTCGTCAAAACCGCAACCAAGCATCTCGAAAAGATGACTACCGATTTGAAGCGACTGACCGAATTGCGGGAGGTGCGGTCGGCGGCATGGCAGGCAGCATCCGCCGCGCTGGTTTCTTGCGAGAACTGGCTACGCGATGGCAGGCCGCACGGCACCACGCTTGAGGAGATCGAGACTGAACCGCCAAAGCTGAACAAGGGCGAGGATGTTCTTTCGGGCATCGAACGCTTTCGCCGTCGCGTCCGCGAGTTGCGCGCCGATCTGCATCGCATCGCGTCCGCGCCTTACCCGTCGAGCCACGCAAAGGCGAAGATGCGTGCGCAGGTCGAGGCATTGGCGCAGCGTGGAGCGCCATCGGTCTCGCGCCTTGTCGAGCTTGATGGGCCGGTGGATTTCCAGATGCAGAGTCTGACATCGGAGGTTCACGCGGAGCGTCGTTCACTGGCCTTCACCGAAACAGCCGACGCGCTGGCGCTGGTCGCATGGCTGCATCGTGATGCGCTGATCGCCGCGCTTGATCGCGAGATCAGCACCGAAGCCGATGATAAGGCCGCGCTGTCGCATGAAGCGCGCCAAGTTGCCGCCAGCGAAGCGCAGGGCGATTTGATCGACATCGAAAGGCAGGAAGCTGAACTTGTGGCTTCAGCGCAGATTGCCGGTCTGCCGATCGAGCATCGCGGCGACATCAACCCGCTCGCGCTGCTTGGTCTGCGGCTGATCACGGCACCGCGCCCAGACGCATCGCCGGAAACATCGCCGGGGCTTTCGTGGCTGTTGCGCCGATGAACACCAATCGTGCAGCCGGTGGGCTCGCTGCCTGCTTCCTCACCGGCATGCACGGGCGCGGGACTGGTCTGTCAAGCAGCCCGTCCCGCGCCACCCTCTACCACGAACCGCGCCGCCGGGCACTTGGCATGCCGGGCGGCGCGCAGGGCGAGGCATCTGCTGGCGCGGATGTCTGGCTCCAGGCGGAACGCACGCTCCTGCGTTCCGCCCACCAAAACGCGACGGGGCCATGTGGCCAAGGCGGCGAGCCGTCGCGTCAGGGTCGAGGTGCTGCTGACGCGGCATCTCGACCCGCCTCTTTCGATCCTTGACGTGAGACCGTGATGACCGACGCCACCGACATCGTCCGCACTGAGATTGCCGCGATCGACAATAGAGCCTGCTACAGCGGTTTTGACGTAGGTCGGGTGTCAACACCCGCCCGGACCGAAAAAACGAATGTGAGCCGCCTCGCTGACTCGGCAAGCCGCCGTTCAGGCGAAGTGTCCGACATGCAGGAGGCGGCGGAGTGATCCGGCGTAGCCCCCGCAGACGGCGCTCGCCCATGTTCGCGATGTGGCTGGCGATCCAAGCGCGCGGTCGGGTGTGCCAGCGCTGGAAATCATTCGCGGCTTTCTACCGCGATGTCAGCCCGCCACCGAGTTGGAGGCACCTGCTTATCCGCACCGACCCGACTGGCGACTTTTCGCCGGACAATTGTCGATGGCAGGTTGCGAAGTGGTATCGACGGCGGCGACCGACCGCGCGGACACCTTGATGGCCTCGATGTTTCGGTGTGACGAACTCGCTGCCCAGAGTGGCGCGGGTCTTTGCAACCAAAGGTCTGGGGCAAATTTGTCTTGCAATCCGCTGGCCCATAGAACAGAATAAGAACCACAAGTTCCTCGCCAAGCCCGCATAAGTAGTGTTTATCCTGCTTGCCACTGTGTCTGCGGGTTGGGGAAATTCATGTCCTTTGAGAATTTGGTCGTGGAGAAGGTCATTCTCCACGAGGTCTTCAAGCGTCGCCATGACGGGGCGCTAGTGACACCTCGCCATGCGCTGCAACTGGTGGTGTTGCCGGCCGACGCGATGGGATCATTCACCGAGCGGGTCGTTGACGCCATGGGTGACGCTTCGCAAAGCATGGAATTAGAGATCGCGGAATCCGGACCTGACAGTGCGGTTGCACAAGCCGCCTCGTTAGTCGGCAAACCGGATCGTGCCTTCATTGCGGGCTCCGCCAAGTTCGCGGATAAGCTGGCAAATGCCCAACAGGCCAAGAACCTCCCCGGCGGCATTGTGGTGGTCTTCACCGGTACCGTTAGTGCCAGTCCACGACCGTTCGTCGCCATTATCAAAGCCGAGAAGCAAAGTGGCTTCCGCGAACGCGGTACGGCGATCCAGTATTTGACTGACCTTTTCCTGACGCCTGCTTCGAAGCTGTACAAGATCGGCTTCTTCACCTTGGTGGATGCGCGCCGGAATTTACCGGAAGCGTGGAGCGCGCATGTCTACGATAGTCACATGACACAGCGAAACCGCGAAGGGGCCGCCAAGTACTTTTATGGCACTTTTCTGGGATGCAGGTTGCCGGAGAACAGCGCATACCTGACGCGCTCATTCTTCGAAAACACGCGCGAATTCATCCGCCAGCTACCCGTTGAGCCTGAGGTGAAGGACGACCTGCTGACTTCGCTCTACACCTACCTGAAGGTGGACCAGACGCCTATAATCCAGGTTAACAGCTTCTCAACGGCTTATCTGCCAAATGATGCTCACGATCAGTACACGAACTATATGCGGAGCAAGAACTTCCCGCTCACTGCCGTTCAGAAGGACATCGCCGACCTCGCGGGGCAACTTCGCAAGCGGCGAGTGAGGTTCTCCGGCAGCATCGAATTGAGCGGGCCACCTGAGGCCTTCAAGGACCTAATCAACATGGAGATGGTTATGGCAGATGGTGCCGGCCCTGGGCAGTCCGCTGAGTGGACGCGCATCACCATCAAAGATCGTATCCGCACACAAGAATGACCGAAGAAGAATTTCTCAGTCGCTGGTCTCAGGAACGCCCTAGTGTCGAGGCGTGGGGGAAGTTTGTTGCCCAACAGTTGATGGAGCAGATCGCGCCGCTCGTTGCGCCCGTTTCGGCTGATATTTTCGTTCGCATCCCCGCTTTACCGCGAGTGAAGGGAGATGGCTCGATCCTCACAAAAGCGTTCTATCGCGGTAAGGAATATTCTGATCCGCTCAACCAGATCACGGATAAAGTCGGTGTGCGTTTCGTTGTATTGCTGGACAGAGACATTGCAACGGTGTGCCGCGCGATCGAGCAATGTGGAGAGTGGGAAGCATCTAAGGACCGCGACTACGAGGATGAGCGCGCGCAGGCTCCGTATGCGTTCACCTATCAATCGGTACACTACGTGGCGCGCGCGAAAGGTGAAAAGAAATTAGGTGAACTCGTTGTGCCGACTGGGACGCCTTGCGAAATTCAGGTGCGAACGCTTTTGCAGCACGCCCACAGCGAGATGACGCATGACACCATTTACAAGCCAAGCGTGGTGCAGACACCCGAGATGCACCGTGCCGCAGCCAAGAGTATGGCCCTCATCGAGGCCACCGGCGACTATTTCCGAGAGCTTATGGAACTCATCGAGAGAAACGTCGCGCCTGCACGAGAGCTATCGAAGCAAATGACGGCGTTATACCGCGAACTCGTTGGTCGAGAGCCCGATCCGACGGCAGCCGAAGGCCTTCTGAATGATGCGTTTGAGGTTTTCGCTGCTGGGAAGCCAGAGGGTGATGTCCGCACGCTTTTTGCGGAGAAATCATTTCTGCTTGACCGCATCAAAGAGCGGGCTCCAACGAAGCTCCTCTTTCGCCAACCGAGTATCCTGCTCGCCTATGTCGCAGTATGGAGTCGTCCGTTAAGAATCCGAATTGAGCGGGATGGGACATGTGAACGTGCGCCATATCCGGATCAGGAACAGGTCCAAGAAATCTCTCAGCCAGGCGAGGATGCGGCGGAAGTTGTGGCCTACGGCGGAGAGGACGACGTTGGCGGCGTCTCCTGCGCGGCCTTTGAGGTAGCAGCGCCCGAGGTGACCTTCGGCCTTCAGGTGTCCGATGATGGGCTCGATGGCGGATCGGCGGCGCAACTCGCGCTTGATGATCCCGAAGACGCCGCGCTTCTGGCCGGAGATGAAGACGCGACGTGGATTTTGAGCGTCGTGGCCGCGATACCCCTTGTCGACATAGGCCCGCTCGATCGGACAGCCGGTGAGTGCCTCGGTGCGGTCGATGACGTCGCGCAGGGTGTGACCGTCATACGGATTATCGGGCAGCGCCCTGACGTGTAGCACGAACAGACCGCCGGGAGCTCGGCGGTTGTTGGTGACGATGGAAGCCTTGACGCCGAACTCGTACGGCGCGGAGGCCTTGCCCTTGCCGATGCACTCCACCTCCGGGGCATGGAAAGAATAAAGCTTCCAGCCGCGTTGGCGCTGCTGCTGCGAGCGGATCTGGCTGGCCCGGCCAAGCGGAAGGGCGAACGCCTCCTCCAGGGCTGGCTGGCCGTCGATCTTGCGGCGGATATCGCGGATGATCCGGCCGAGCCTTGAGCGCAGGATACGCAACTGCCGCTGATGCCGCCTGAATTGTTTGGCATGGGCGTAGCGGCCCGCCATCATCGCGGCGGCCTTGGCGATCCGAGAATAGGACTGCCGCAGCCTGACGCCGTGCCTTCTCGCCAGGCGATTGAGCCCCTTGATGGCCGCATGCAGCAGCTTGGCGTCGGTCGGAAAGGTGATGGCCTTTGGCTGCACCGTGGTATCGACCGTGACCCGCTTGAGGTCCTGGCCGCGTAACGCGCCGGCCTCGTGCGCCACCCGCAGGCTCTCGGCCAGCAGCAGTTCCAGCTTGTCGCCGAGCCGCTTGCGCCAATGGCTCAGGTCCGATCGCTCGTGCGGGAAGGCGTGCTGGAAGAACTCTTCGCCGGTGAAGTACTGGAAATACGGGTCGTGGACCCAGCGCTCGCAAATCCCCTCATCGGACAGCCCGTAAATCTGCTTGAGCAACAGCAGCCCGATCATGAAGCGGGTCTCGATCCCCGGCCGGCCGTTCTCGCTGTAGAGCGGCGCGATCTCGCCGTCGATCCAGTCCCAATCGATCTTGCCGGCCAACAGAACCAGCTCGTGCTTCAGATTGATGATCTGGTCCAGCCGCGCCCGGAACAGGTCGTTCGATCCCGTCGTCTTGTGCTTCTTCGGTCGCATCGTCCCCTCCGATGCAACACAGAATCATGGTCCGCTGCGAAAGGGAATCTGGAGGGTTCTGTGAGGTCGCGCTCACGCGAGGGCGCGGCAGGCGCTTATGACGCGACCTCATTGAAGCCGGATTGAACGAAGGCGCGGGAGGCTATTCGCGGTTTTGCAGCTATGGGGATTGTTCGAGATCGCCATGCCCGATCTGCTGGCTCGGCGCGTGAGGCAGAGACACAGGAGTGCGCATCCTGGAAGAGTTGAGATCAGACGCGCTTCGCCTGAGATCGCGATAGGCCTTTTGCTGCATCGGACGGTTGTTGTCGCGCAGTGTGACAGCACGGATTCGACATCGTCCGCGATGATCGAGACGCTGGGAGCGAAATGACGAATGATGATCGTCGTGCACGACATGACTTGGCTCACGATGTGTCGCATCGGAACGGTGATGTTCGAGGGCTGGGGCGTCTGAAGCTATGTCGAAAGCGCTCAATGATGCGCATGACGCCACCACAATCGGGACAGGCAGGAACCTCGGCCCAGGTTTGAGCCTCCGAATCCACAGGCGACGGCTGGCCATCGTTTGGGGCTGTTCGCTCATGATCGAGAAGTTCGCGGCAAAGGGCGAGCTTGGCAGCGCGATGGCGGTTGGCCATGAAGCCGAAGTGGCGGATGCGGTGGAAGCCGTCAGGCGGCGTATGAAGCAGGAAACGGCGAATGAACTCATCGGGCTTGAGATTCATGATCTTTGTCGCGCTGTTTTGGCGATAGTCCTTCCATGAGAAGGCGACATGATCGTCGTCGAGTGCGACGAGCCGGCTGTTGGCGATCGCGACGCGATGGGTGTAGCGGCCGAGATAGGCCAGGACCTGTGCGGGTCCGCCGAAGGGCCGCTTGGCGTAAGCAACCCAGTT
Source organism: Bradyrhizobium barranii subsp. apii (assembly GCF_011516635.5). Lineage (GTDB taxonomy): Bacteria > Pseudomonadota > Alphaproteobacteria > Rhizobiales > Xanthobacteraceae > Bradyrhizobium > Bradyrhizobium barranii. Next base: position 447,684 of record NZ_CP096255.1, read on the forward strand.
GATGCGTCGCATGGCGTCGAGGTGGGCCGCAAAGGCAGCCGGCTCGGCCAGAGCTCCGAGATCGCCGAAGAAACGCAAGGCACCGGAGTTGAAGGCTGCCGACAGACGTTTGAGAAAAAGTGTGCGAAATAGTCTGGACAACGGTTTGACGGCCAGGAAGAAGTTCGGTCGGCAAGCGGTCCAGCGCGCGCCATCGGGCGAGAGGCCGCCACCCGGAACGACGCAATGGACGTGGGGATGATGCATCAGCGTCTGTCCCCAGGTGTGGAGGACGGCGACGCCGCCGATCGCACCGCCGAGCCGGCGTGGATTGGCGGCGAGCGTCGTCATCGCCTCGGCGGCAGCCTTGAACAGGATGGCATAGACGACGGCCTTGTTCTGGAAAGCGATCGCGGCGATCGGTGCGGGAAGTGTAAAGACGACGTGGAAATAGGGAACCGGAAGCAGGTCGGCTTGACGCGCGGCGAGCCACGCGGCTCGGGCTCTCCCCTGACACTTCGGACAGTGCCGATTGCGGCAGGAATTATAGGCAACGCGTGTCGTGCCGCAGTCGTCGCAAGCCTGCATGTGGCCGCCGAGCGCCTCGGTCCGGCACGCAACGATCGCGCTCATCACGCGCCGCTCGACCCGCCCCAGATGACCGGCATGTACACGGCGATAGGCGTCGCCATGCCGGCGCAGAATATCGGCAATCTCGATGGCGGGCCTGTTGGAGCGGATGTCGGAGCGGGTCATGACCCGCATCCCGCTGCGGGTCATCCAGGTGGCGTCACCTCCAGCGACAGGCGATCGAGCGGGCTCTGCGTCGCTCGGATCGTATCGGTGGCGACCTGCGTGTAGCGCGCTGTCGACGACAAATTATTGTGCCCGAGCAAGACCTGGATGATCCGGATATCGGTTCCGTTCTCGAGAAGATGTGTCGCGAAGCTGTGGCGCAGCGTGTGCAGCGTGACGCGCTTGGTCAGGCCCGCAGCCTTCACCGCCGACCGGCAGGCGGCATGCAGCACGGTCTGATCGATCGGATGATCTTCGTCACGACCAGGGAACAGATAAAGCCGCGGCCGGGCGAGCCGCCAGTAGGTGCGCAGGATGCCCAGCAGCTGGGGCGACAGCATCACGTTGCGATCCTTCGCGCCCTTGCCGTGGCGCACCTGGATGACGCCGCGGGCGCTGTCGATGTCTTCGATCCGCAGTCCCGCAACCTCCGAGGCCCTGAGCCCGGCCGCATAGGCGGTGGTGAGCGCGGCGCGGCTCTTCAGGCTCGATACCGCTTCAAGAAACTGAACCACTTCGTCGGCGCTGAGAACGACCGGCAGCTTGCGCGGTTCTCGCGCATAGGGAATGCGCTCTGGGATGAGCGCCTCGCCGAGCGTGACGCCGTAGAAAAACCGTAGCGCACAGACGATCTGGTTCAGCGCCGGCCATGAGATGCCGGTCGAGACCAAATGCACCTGGAAGGCGCGGACGTCTTCCAGCTCTAACCGGTCAGGCGATCGGCCAAAATAGCGGCTGAACTTCGAAACCGCGCTGATGTAGGATCTTTGCGTCGCCGGCGACAGATTGCGGACGGTCATGTCTTCGATCATGCGGCGGCGAAGAGGGCTCAAATCGGCCATCTCGATACTCCTGTCTGAGGGGGTGGGCTCCAACACCCACATCCTCTCAGCCAGGAGGCGATCTATGCCACCTTGCCCCCTACGCCGCGGCAGCGGCTTCGTTCAATCCACAATCGAATTTGCAGGCTTTGGCGGTCTTTACCTCCCAATCCCTGCAATCTCAAACCGTCTCAAATCCGAAAAACAGACTCTCGCTCAATCGCTTAGAGCCTTGTTCACGGACGACTATGGAAGCGCCCGGCCGACGCACAAGACGCTTGGCCGCTCACGTTCGCGGAATTGAAGCCTATCTACACCGATCTGGGGCACGCTGCCCCGGCAAGTTAGGCAGCCGTTTCTGCCCGATCTTCCTTGTCCGCTCCCCGCATGACGATCTTCAGCGCATCATCAGGTAACGGCCGTTGCAGTGCCTTTGCCTCGTCCCACGGCGCGCGCATCCACACGTCGCTCCTCGTCGGTGGTCAAGATCACCGGCATGGCCTTTGGATGGATCGGCTCGACCACAGCGTTTGGCGCGGTCGTCAGGAAACCATAGACCTGATGCGGCCCAGGTATCGGCTTCAACTTCGTGCCGCGATCACCCTTGAACGTCGTCCAGATGCCAGCGAAGGCGACCAACGGTCGATCGTCATTGAGTGCAAACCAGACCACATCCTTTTTCTTGGTCTCCGGGTTCGGCTCTGGCGCATACTCGGCGAAGCTGTTGAACGGCACTAGGCATCGGTTCTCAGGCTTGAGCCAGCCGCGCCAGTGCGGGGACGATGTGTTGCGAATGTTGGTGACCGGCGGGCCGCCTGTGCGCGGTGGCGGTGGCATGCCCCATCGCATCATGCTCAACTCGCGTCCGGCGTCGGTGTTGCGCACCACCGGAGCCGGATAATCCGGAAAGACGCCCGGCATCGACGCGAGGTTGCCGACATAGCGATTGACGACGCGGAACAGGTTGATGATCGCGGCTTGGTTGGTGGTGATGCTGTAGAGGTTGCACATCTGAATTTAACTGTTGCGCTTCTCGCTCATGATGTAGGCGGCACGCACGGTTGCTTCGATTTCCAAGTGCATCGATTGTAGTATTGCCACCAATTCCTCAGCTTTTGGCACAATAAGATATCCACTCTCCTTGTACCGGAAAGTATGTTGCTTGTGGTAAGGAGCCATCCACACAACGATGTGCTTTACGCGGTCGTTGGCCGACCTGTACCCAAGCTCAATTGCGCGGGCGTAGGCTTTTTCGAGATCGTGTCGGATGTCAAACAGCTCTTCCTGCTCGCCACCCGACGCGAGAATTTGAGCTTTCAATAGCAATTCGAGCGCGTGGCAAAACAGGAAATATCGCGGACCAAAGCTTTTGAAATCCGTGAGCTGCTGTGCCGCGCCGATGTACGCTTCGGCATCGTTCGCAAATCCCACAGCGAGCAACTCGTTCGACTTGGTGTAGTCGTCTGGGCTGCTGATGCGCTTGATCCTTACGATTGGCGGTTTCTTACCTGTGGTCACTTACCGTTCCCCCGGCCACCACGTTGACGGCGGATCGCTCGCGCTGATCTTGGTCCGCCGCAGGGCGACCAGATGGCTCCGCTTGTAGGGATAGCCGCGAACCTGCGAGCAGTCCTTGCAACGCATGTAGCGCTCCAACTCGTGAACCGGCGTGCACTTCGGTCGCCGCACGATGGTCAGATCGACGGTTTGGTTGGTGTCGCAGCCAAGGCAACGCACTTCGAGGTAGCCGTAACCGGCATTGAGCGCATCGCCGAGCGTGGGCGACGGTTGCGCTGGCCCCTGGAAACCGAGCATGCGCGCGTTCCACGCCGCAACGGCGAGCCGGTCGGCTGCCTTGCGAGCCTCCGCTGCCTGCTCTGCCGCCGCCCGGACCGATGCGCCGTAGATCGTCTCGCGTGATTTGGTTCCCATGGCGAGAGGATCGCCGGGCCGCGCGAGACAGGCAAGCCGCTACAGCTTGCGGTGGATAACGCGCCGGGCACAACGGAGGCGACAACGTCCCAAAAGCGGCGGATCGAGCTGCTATCGTCTTCGGGTTTGCACGAGCGTGGTCACGACCACTGGCACCAGAACAAAAACAAGGACGATGACGAGTGCTCCGAAGGACCCCATAGCGCTGATCTCCGTCAGACCGGTCTCTTCCCTAATGTTAATTCATCAGAAGGACGGTCCCGTGCGACAAATCGCTACTGTGCGCTTTCGTCTCCACGCATATCCGATGGCGGTCGACAAGCTGGAGCTGCGCGCTTGGCTCCGGCGTCGGCTCCGAGAGCCGCCGATGGTCGCGATTGATCCGGCCCGCTTCACGATTTCGGATGCCGACATTGCGCTCATTCTGGGGACCGCGCGCGAAGCTGCCGCCGGGCCGGACGGGGCCGATGGCGGCTCGGACAACCGCCATAGCTTAGCCCCAGGGCAGTGAACTCACTCCCGCTTTCGAGGCATAGCGGACGATACCCGGATTTGCCGCTGGCTCAACCGGTCGCGAATGACCCGAAACGGACGTGACGACCCCGCGCACAGAAGGCTCGCATTTTCATCGACCACGATCACGACTATCGGCTGCGCCATCAGATCCGTGTCCAGTCCAGAGGCGTACGTGTCCCCCCAAGGGTCGGCCAATCCTTGATCTGGATCAATGGGACCTAGACCGCTTTGTGCCGGTCTCCCACCGAGCACTCGCCTGCCACATGGGTACGGCGAGTGCTTCACGGTTCTGAGCAAGCTTTCCATGCATTTGGCGCGGCGCCTTTGACGCCCGCAAAAAGGAGGGTGACGCCATGTTTCGCTGCGCACACAAAGATACAAGATCCGGCATCCCAAACCTGCGTAACGTTGCGACAGGTTGGCACAAACGATCCTGCGCCGCGCTTCTCGGCGCCACGACACTGGTATCGCTATCGCTGTCCGGACCGGCGGTGGCGCAAACACCGCAGAAGCCAAACATTCTCTTCATCATGGGCGACGACATCGGATGGATGCAGCCGCGCATCTACCATCAAGGGCTGATGGTCGGCGAGACGCCCAACATCGACCGCATCGGACAAGAAGGCGCCAAGTTCATGCACTACTACGCCGAGCAGAGTTGCACTGCGGGGCGCAACGCCTTCTTCACCGGCATGAACCCGCTGCGCACGGGCATGATCCCGCCGCAGCTGCCGGGAAGCCCGACCTATCTGCTGCCTGGGACGCCTTCGATCGCGTGGTTCCTGCGCGACCTTGGCTACAACACCGGCGAGTTTGGCAAGAACCACCTGGGCGACCACACCGACGCGCTGCCGACCGCCCACGGCTTCCACGAGTTCTGGGGCTATCTGTACCACCTGGATGCGATGCAGGGCGTGAGCTTCCTGGACATTAACAAGACCCCGACCCAGCAGACCGTCGCCCCACCCTGCAGGAACACACCGATCCCGGGTATTGCGGAAGTGCCGGGCGCGGTGGATCGAAGATGGTAACGAAGACAAAGACCTGCCTGACGCCGCCGCGTCCGGTCATCTGGTGCAAGTCCTCCGACGGCACGGCGAAGAACCAGACCTGCCAGGACCAGGGTCCGCTGACCCTTGAGCGTTCGAAGGGGGTGGACGAGGAAATTTCGGCCAAGGTCATCGACTTCCTCGACCGCAACGATCCCAAGAAGACCAACAAGCCGTTCTTCGTCTGGTACAACCCGGCACGCATGCACGTCACGACCGTGCTGAACGACAAGTACATGGCCATGGTCGGCGAACCTGGTGGCAAGGACTGGGGCGTCAACGAAGCCGGCATGAAGCAGATGGATGACAATATCGGCTACGTGCTGCAGAAGCTGCAGGAGATGGGCCAGCTCGACAACACCATCGTGGTCTTCACCACCGACAACGGCGCCGAGACCTTCACCTTCCCCGACGGCGGCGTCACGCCGTTCAAGGGCTCGAAGATGACCACCTGGGAAGGCGGCATGCGCGCGCCGTGCGTCATCCGCTGGCCAGGCGTCATCAAGCCGGGCACGGTGAAGGACGAGATCTTCGCCTCGCTCGACTGGCTGCCCACGTTCGTCGACATCGCCGGTGGCCCCAAGGGCGACGGCCTCAAGGCGCAGATCGAGGCCGGCAGCTACCCGGGTATCGTCAAGACCACGCTCGACGGCTTCAATCAGCGCGACTACCTGGAGGGAAAAACCGAGAAGTCCGCGCGCGACGTCTTCTTCTACTATTCCAGCGCCCATCCGTCGGCGGTGCGCTACAAGAATTGGAAGATGTATTTTGCGATCGCGCCCGAAAACGCGACGGGTTTCGTGAACCCGGGAGTCCAGACCCAGTTCGTGGCCGGCATGGTAAACCTCAAGCGGGATCCATTCGAGATGTCGTGGGGCGATGAGAAAAAGGCTGCTTTCTGGTTCAGCGGCGCGCTCGCCGGGCCGGCCACAGGTTACATATACGACTGGAACCTGCTGCCCATCGGCCAGGCGCTTTGGCTCGCGGAGCTGGAGACCTACAAGACGTTCCCGCCGATGCAGGATCCGGCGAGCTACAACTTGGATCAGGTCATGAATCAGCTCAAGAAGGGGCAGGGCCACCCGAGCCAATAGCCGACCGCGCGTAACACGGCAATGCGAGCGTCCCTACGGGGGCGCCCGCACGGCACGTGAAGCGATGAATGCGCTTCCCGTGCAGTCGTGGCCTTTTTCTTACGTAAGCGGCAACGCCAGCCTGACCTCTCCATCACTTCCAAGACTGACGACCACGTCACGCTGCGCTGCATGAGTCCGGATGTGGCCCTTCGCTTCATTTGGCTGCGATGCGGAATTTGATCGCTATGGAGGTATAGCGAACATTGAGAACGCCAGCGTCAGAGGCCGCAGGAAGGCCGTCGAGCACGCCACGGCGGCGGGGACACCACCGGGCGGGCCGCGCCACCGCACAGGCGGCGACGGCGCATCGCCGCCCGAAATTTTGTACCGATCCGCAACGCAATCTGGAAAACTGCCGACCCAAATATCTTGAATGTGTGCCGTTGCGCGGTCCCCCCATCCTTTTCCCTCTCTCAGAGGACCCCAGCCCCGAAAGCTGTCACTTAGACACTCTCTGGGGCGTTGCGCGACGATCATCAGCCTCGACCGCATCACGATCGCTGCGGTAGGCTCGCGGTCGCAGGCAGGAGGGGGCATTCGATGACGTTGGCGGTTGCGATGAACGCCGTGGTGCAGGTCGGCGGCGGCGGTCGGGGTTTCATTGTCCGCGCTGGCATCGATCGTTTCGTTGTCACCGCCGCGCACTGCGTGCCACGCGAGGGCATTCCGACGCCCCATCTGTCGAACGACGCTTCCGACCTGACGTTCGAGAACATCATCGGCCCGTTGGGCGGGGAGCCTACAATCTGGGGCGAGCTTTGCGTCTACGGTCTGACCGATGACATCGCGGCCTTTTGCGAACCGGCGGTCGGCGATCTGGAAGACGAATATGCGCAATATGTGGCTTTCACCGACGCTGCGGCGCTCGTGATTGGCGACCGTCCCGATGTCGGCACCGAAACAGCTGCCTTCGTTCTTTCGCTCGATGGAGCATGGCAACGATGCATCGCGCACAACGATGGCAGGTTTTTGCATATCAGCAGCCCCGATCGCATCATCGAGACCGGCATGTCCGGCTCGCCGATCGTGGACGAGAGCGGCGCGGCCATCGGTCTGATTTCGACGGGTAACGGCCCCAGCCTGACGGCATGTCTGCCGCCATGGCTGCTGCGGAGGCTCGATCGAGCGTGACGACTGATCGACGGTCGCGCATCGATGTCGATCGCGTCGAGAGACCCGCAGGGGACGTGCGTGGTGCGTCTCTGGGCTGTCCGACGCATTCGGGTATAGTCAGCGCGAGGACGCATCAGCGGGCGTCCCTGCGAAGCCCACGCGTAGGGAACCCTGTGAAGGGGACACTATAGGGACACCACTTTTGGTTTCCCCTGCCCGATCAACAGGTTAGATAGAGCCTCATTCTCTCACAAGGGGAGAGGGTGAAGAAGCATCTCGCACTCGGGGGCCATGTTTTCGACGTGCGGCTGTGCTATTGCAACCGCCATGCTCGACACCGTCCAGCCTCGTCCGCAGCCGCAAGCCGGCGTGCCGCAGAACCATCTCGCCGAAGAGTTCGTCGAGACGCTGCGGCTGGCCGTGCCGATGATGCTGACGCAGCTCGGGCAGATCGCGATGATCACGACCGATCTCGCGCTGATCGGGCGGCTCGGCGAGGATGCGGTCGCGGCCGCCGCGCTGACGCACACGGTCTATTTCGTCAGCTTCACCTTCGGGCTCGGATTGATGGCCGCGGTATCGCCGCTGGCCGCGCAGGCGTTCGGTGCCGGCGACGTCAGGCGCATCCGCCGCTCGCTGCGCGCCGGCCTGTGGATCGCACTCCTGATCTCGCTGCCGATGATGGCCTCGCCGCTCTATGGCGAGCGCATCCTGCTGGCGCTCGGACAGGCGCCGCAATCGGCCGCGCTCGCGCAGCGCTATCTGAACGGGCTGGCCTGGGGCATCGCGCCGGCGCTCGGCTTCATCGCGTTGCGCAGCATGATGAGCGCGGTGAACCGGCCGCAGCCGCCGCTGTGGATCACCGTTGCAGCGATCCCCGCCAACGCGGCGCTGGTCTATTGCCTGATCCACGGCCTGTTCGGCCTGCCGGAGCTCGGCCTGTTCGGCGCGGGGCTTGCGACCACGCTCGTCAATCTCGGCACCTTCCTCGCCGTGCTCGCCATCGCCGCATGGCGAAAGCCGTTCGCGGACTACCGCCCGCTCGCTCATCTGTGGCGGATCGACTGGCCCCTGATGCGACAGCTCATCGCGGTCGGCGCGCCGATCTCGTTTTCCCTGCTGCTGGAATACGGCCTGTTCTCGTCCGCCGCGCTGCTAATGGGATTGATCTCGACCACGGCGCTTGCGGCGCACCAGATCGCGCTCCAGGTCACGGCCGTGCTGTTCATGGTCCCGCTTGGCATCGGCATGGCGGCGACGGTCCGTGTCGGCCATGCTTTCGGCCGCGACGACCCGGCCGCGGTGAGGCGCGCGGGCCTCGTCGCGGCGGTGCTTGGCGTAGCGTTGGTCTCGGCCCTGACCGTTGCCATCATCCTCGGCCGCTACGAGCTCGGACAGCTGTTCTTCGGGAGCAGCGAGGCCAGCGCGGCCACTGTCGAGCTGACGGCGACCCTGCTGCTGGTCGGCGCCACCTTCTTCATCGCCGACGGCCTCCAGACCATCATGGCCGGCGCGCTGCGCGGCATCAACGATACAAGGATGACGTTGCTGTTCGCGGCGATCGGCTATTGGTGCATCGCCTTTCCCATCGCCTGGGTGCTGGCCTTCAATGCCGGGCTCGGCGCGGTCGGCGTCTGGATCGGGTTCTCGACCGGCACGTTCGTCTATGCCGGCCTCCTGATCTTGCGCTTCCGCATGCTGACGCGCAGACTGGGCGGGATGATCGGGATCATGGAGCCGGTGCGATGACCCTGTCCGTCGATCTCTTCTACTCCTACCGCAGTCCCTTCAGCTATCTGGCACTGCCGAAGACGTTCAAGCTCGTCGAACAGTACGATCTCGCGGTGAATTTGCGGCCGGTCTATCCGCTCGCCGTCCGCGTGCCCGGCTTCTTCAAGAAGGCCAGTCCGAACTTCATTCGCTATGTGGTGCTCGACAGCACGCGCGTGGCGCAGCACGAGGGCATCCCGTTCCGCTTTCCGAGGCCCGATCCGATCGTGCAGGACAAGACGACATTCGATGTTGCGGCCGAGCAGCCCTACATCCACCGCCTGACCCGACTGGGCGCGATGGCGCAGCTCGAAGGCCGCTCGCTCGCATTCACTGACGCGATCGCGCGCGTGCTGTGGGACGGCTCGGTGGCGGGCTGGAACGAAGGCGATCACCTCGCGCGCGCCACTGAAGCAGCCGGCTTCGATCTCGCCGCGATGGATGAAGCGATCAGTGCCGACCCCGATCGCTACGAGCGGGTGATCGCCGAGAACGAGAAGGACCATGCCGCCTCCGGTCATAGGGGCGTGCCGACCTTCGTGTTCGAGAACGAGCCGTTCTTCGGCCAGGACCGCATCGACCTGCTGGTCTGGCGCATGGTGGCCAAGGGCCTGAAAAAGCGCTGATTGTAGTTTTGGACGCGTTTTCTTCACGCGAACCGCTATCCACTTCGCTCGAAAACGCTCCTGCCTGCCGGCATGAACCGGTTTCCCTGAAACTGCGACTGAGACGTGGCGCCCCGATCCCGGTGGCGCGTTCGGAGGGTCGCATGTATCTGGCAAAGTTCTTCCACCGCGCGCCCGGCGATGACGATCGCGAATTGATGCTGGTCCCGGGCAGCGATCCCATGGTGATCGGCGTTCATATGAACTGGAAGGGCGAGCCCGACGCGAACGAATTCCTGCGCGAGGAATTTCCTGATATCGCCGGCGCCGCAGCGGCTTTCCGCCGCCATGTCGCCAAGCTGGTCGCGGCCGGCTATGTCGAGACGGATCATACCAACTACACGCTGCGCGACCTCGGGCCCAATCCGCGAGCCAAGCCGGACTGGCAGAAGGGGCTCGATGAGCTGATGATCCTGGCGCTCAGCGCGCCGATGGCCGAGCAGGCCGCGCAGCTCGACGCGCTCAAGGGCACGCCGGCCGAACATGAGCCGTTGTATCTCTGGCACGCCGCTCGCCGCGGCAAGGTCGCCGGTGAAGATCTCGCACAGGCGGTGCGCTTTGCCGAACAGGCGCGCGATACGCTCGTTGCGCGGCGCGCTGCCGGGCAGCCGCATTATGCGTGGTCCATCTATGAGAACGACCTCGAGGGGCGCATCCTGGAATTGTTGAGCGACGTCTATCTTCAGGCCGACAATCCCGAGGCATCACTGAAGACGATCGAGCATCTTTGCAAGACCGCCCCGAACCACACGCGCATCCTCAAGCGCGCCGAGTTGCTCTGCGGCTATTTTCCCGAGCGGCGCGAAGAAGCCTTTGACGACGCCTTTCAATGGTCGCGGTTCGGCGGCTATGAGGACATCATGGCGTTTCCGGGTTATGAGGACTACGAGGCCCAGCGCAAGGCGGGAACATCAAGCAAAGGCTGGCGCTGGAAACCCGGTACGCCGGCGAGCGAAGCGGACGTGAGCAAAGCGGAGCAGGGGCTCGGCGTCCGGCTCCCCGATGGCTATCGCAAGTTCCTGCTGACGCGCGGCGAAACCGAATTGCTGGTGCGGCTGCCTGAATCATCGTCCGAACTTCGCTTCTATGCGCCTGATGAACTCGCCACGCAGCTTCGCAATGTCCTGGACTTCATTGCCCATTCCGAGGACGAGCTCGAAGAGGCCTGCGCCTATTTCCGTCAGGAATACGGCGTGTCGCTGAAACACCTGGTGCCCGTCGCCGAGCCATCACAGCTCAGTCGCTGCCTGCTGCTCCATGTCGAGCCGGGCGAACGCCATGGCCAGTGCTTTCAATGGGACCATGACGGCGCGTGGGAGCTGGAGCAGCAGCAGCCGGGTTTTGACGTTGCGCTGAAGAAGCTGACCGATGGCATCGAGCGGCGCGACGCAACGCAACTCGCGTTCTTCGATCTGTAACGCGACTCACTCCGCCACGCGCGCGGACTTGTCGGTCGAGGCTTCCGACCATTCGCCGACGACGCGATCGAGATCGCAGAGATTCTGGTGCATCTGCTCCAGCGAGAAGCCGATCGCGAAGAAGCGCTCGGCGGTGTCGCCGGGCTGGCCGCGGATCAGGCCGTCATGACGGACGGCGGCAACGGCCTCGGCATAATGCTGGAGCGCGACGTGGACCGGATGGATCGCCGGCGCGCCGGCGCCCTCGCGCAAGGCAGCAGCCGCGGAGCGAAGGAAGCGCGCGATCACGGTCGAGACTTCCGTCAGCGGGCCTGCAAGCCGCATCTGCACCTCGGCCGGCAGCGGCACCACCGTGGCACGGCCGATCATCACGACGTCATGGCGCAAGCGCAGCACGGTGCGCAGCAGCGGGCCGGTGTCGGGCCCGCTCGACAGTCGCACGGAGCGCTCACGCTCGGCTTCGGCGCCGATCGCGTTCATGCCCACCATTGCCGTGCCGATGCCGTCCTGGATCCGGTGCAACGCGTCGTTGTCGCGGCCGCGCGTGAGCCCCGCGAGCAGTTCGGTGAAGGCATCCGCGATCAGTTCGAGCAGCGTGGCCGCGCTGGCGCGGATCTGCCGCACGGCGCGGGACGGCAACACCAGGAATGAGACCAGCAGGCCAGTGATGGCGCCGACCCCGACCTCGCTGACGCGGTCGATCGCCGACGCCAGGGGATCTGAATGATGCATGGTCGGAACCAGCAGCACGATGATCGCGGTCACCGTCGCGGCGTTGAGGCTTGGGTTGATCGCGGCCACGAAGGCGAGCGGCGCGACCGCCAGCACCAGCAGCCCCAACAGGCCCGCCTCGGTCGAATAAGGGATCAGGATCGCGATGGCGCCGCCATAGATGGCGCCGCCGATCGTGCCGAGCACGTAGTCGCGCGTCGCCTTCAGCGAGCGGCCAACGCTCATCTGGGTCACGATCAGCGAGGTCAGGACGGCCCAGAGCGGCAGCAGCAGATGCAGCGCGGTGGCGATCGCATAGGCCGCCACCGCGGCCACCGTGACCCGGATCGCCAATCCGAGTTGCGTCCGCCGCGACCCGATCCGGTCGAACAGCTGTTTTGCAAATGCCATCGTCAGAAGTCCCGATCCTTTTGAAGCCAGGCAAAAGCATGGCTGATGCCCGCGGCCCCAAGGCCGCTTGAAAGGCCAAATCAGCCCGCCTAACTTGCGCGCCAAAACGAGGAAACACGATGGCTCACGAAACCGCAACGCTCGCCGCCTATGTCGTCAATCTGACATACCAGGATATTCCGGTGGAGGTGCTGGATCGCGCCAAGGTGCTGACGCTGGACTTCCTCGGCAGCGCCATCCATCGGGCCCGCAGCGAGGCGGAATCCACCCCCTCGATCCTGAAGATGCTGGAAGCGCTCGCGCTCGACACCAAGGGTGAGTCCACCGTGTTCGGCGACAGCAAGACCTGGACGCCGGCGGTCGCCGCCCTCCTCAACGGCGCGCTCGGCCATTCCCTCGACTTCGACGATACCCACGCCGATTCCTCGCTGCATCCGAGCGCGCCGGTGGTTCCGGCCGCCTTCGCCGTCGGCGAGATGGTCGGCGCCTCGGGCCGCGACGTGCTGACCGCGATCGTGGCGGGCTATGAGGTCTGCTGCCGGCTCGGCAACGCGCTCGACCCGACCTCGCATTATGCGCGCGGCTTCCATCCGACCGCGACCGCCGGCACCTATGGCGCGGCGGCCGCCGCCGGCAAATTGTTCGGCCTGTCCGAGCAGCAGATCATCGCCGCGTTCGGCGTCTCCGGCAGCCAGGCCGCGGGCTCGCTGCAATTCCTGGTCAACGGCGCCTGGAACAAGCGCTACCAGGTCGGCGCCGCCGCGATGAATGGCGTGATCGCCGCGACGCTGGCGCGCAACGATTTCGTCGGCGCTACTGAATCGGTCGAGGGCAAGCACGGCCTGCTCGCCGGCTATACCGACGATGCGCATCCCGACAAGGCGGTGGCCGATCTCGGCAAGACCTATGAGACGATGAAGATCGGCGTAAAGCCGTATCCGAGCTGCCGCTACACCCATGCGGCGATCGACGCGCTGATCGCGATGCGGCGCGAGCACAATCTGACGCCGGACCAGGTCAAGCGCGTCGAGATCGGCTTGCATCGGAACGGCATCACCTTGACCGGCGATGCCGCGACCAAGCGGCATCCGACCTCGATCGTCGGCGGCCAGTTCTCGATGTTCTTCACCGGCGCGCTCGCGCTCGACCAGGGCTCCTTCGGCTGGGACGACTACAACCGCCTGGGCGACGCCGCCATCGACGCGCTCGCCGACAAGTTCGACGTGGTGCAGGACGACCGGCTCGAGGTCGGCCGCACCCATCCGTTCGGCGCGCGCGTCAGCATCACGACGGATGATGGCGTGCATGAGCGGCTCTATGCCGATCCCTCGGGCGAGCCGGATTCTTTCCCCGATGCGCAGGCGATGCAGCAGAAGTTTCTGACGCTGGCGCGCCCGGTGCTGAACGCGCGCGCGGAGAAGTTTGCCGACGCGATCATGACGCTGGAGCGGTTCGACCGCGTGGCGAAGGCCACGGAATTGGGGCGGTAGGAGATTCCCTCCGCGCAGACGGTGCACCCTCGCCCCTTGTGGGAGAGGGTGGATGCGCGAAGCGCAGCCGGGTGAGGGGTTCTCTCCGCGCGCGACTCTCTAGCGGTCTAATTCGCGGATAGAGACCCCTCATCCGGCGCTTCGCGCCACCTTCTCCCACAAGGGGAGAAGGAAGAAAGGACCAGGCCGAAAGTGACAACCCATCCCAACGACCCCAGCCTCCGCTCCTTCATCGAGGTCGATCCCGCCTCTGACTTCCCGATCCAGAACCTGCCATATGGCGTGTTCTCGACCTCGGCCAATCCGACGCCGCGCGTCGGTGTCGCGATCGGCAACTACGTGTTCGATCTCTGGGCGCTCGAGCAGGATTGCCGGCTCGACGTCGGCCCGCTCGGGGTGTTCTCCGGCCCCTCGCTCAATCCGTTCATGGCGCTCGGACCAAAAGTCTGGACGAAGACACGCGCGCGGATCAGCGAGCTGCTGCGTCACGATCATTCGGAACTGCGCGACAATGAGGAGCTGCGCAAGCAGGCCCTGGTGCCGATGCGCGAAGCAAAACTGCATCTGCCGTTCGCAGTGTCCGGCTATACCGATTTCTATTCGTCGAAGGAGCACGCCACCAATGTCGGCGTGATGTTCCGCGGCAAGGACAATGCGCTGCAGCCGAACTGGCTGCACATGCCGATCGCCTATAACGGCCGCGCCTCGACCGTCGTGGTCTCGGGAACGAAGGTGAAGCGGCCGCGCGGGCAGTTGAAGCCGCCGAATGTCGAGGTGCCCAGCTTCGGACCGTGCAAGCGGCTCGATTTCGAGCTGGAGATGGGCGTCGTGGTCGGCCAGCCCTCAGCCATGGGTGGCATGCTGACCGAGCAACAGGCCGAGGAGATGATCTTCGGTTTCGTGCTGCTCAACGACTGGAGCGCGCGCGACATCCAGCAATGGGAATATGTGCCGCTCGGGCCGTTCCTGGCAAAAGCGTTCGCGACTTCGATCAGCCCGTGGGTGGTGACGCGCGAGGCGCTGGAGCCGTTCCGGCTGAAGGGACCGGAGCAGGAGCCGGTGCCGCTGGATTATCTCAAGCAGGCGAAGCCGCAGAACTATGATCTCGAGCTCGACGTCTCCTTGCGCGCGGCCGGCGCCAATGCGCCCGCCGGCATCAGCCGCACCAATTTCAAATACATGTACTGGTCCTCGGTGCAGCAGCTCATGCACCACGCCTCCAGCGGTTGCGCGATGAATGTTGCCGATCTCCTTGGGTCCGGCACGATCTCCGGCCCGGAGAAGAACCAGCGCGGCAGCCTGCTGGAGATCAGCTGGAACGGCACCGAGCCGGTGGAATTGCCCGGCGGCGCCAAGCGCTCGTTTTTGGAAGACGGCGACAGCCTCGTCATGCGCGGCTGGTGCCAGGGCAACGGCTACCGGGTCGGGTTCGGGGAGGTCGAGGGGACGATTTTGGCGGCGGAGTAGCCGCGCGTTCCGGTGTCGTAGGGTGGGCAAAGGCGCAACAGCGCCGTGCCCACCATTCTTCCGCAGTCGTGGTGGTCATGGTGGGCACGCTTCGCTTTGCCCACCCTACGGCCTCAACGGTGCGGATAGAGCCTACCGCCTCTCCGGCGCCACGTCCTTGATCCGCGCGCAATGCGCGGCGACATCCTCCGGGCTGTATTTCAAATGCACCCGCTTGTCGGACGGCACGTGTTTGGTGACGCACACGCCCGGCCGCCACTCCTGCGTCGGCCTGATCGGGCGCGGCGCAAAGCCGCCGCCGCAATTCGGGCAGACGTTGGAGAGTTTCGTCTCGACGCAATCCGCACAGAACGTGCATTCATAGGAGCAGATCCGCGCATCCGTCGCATCAGGCGGCAGGTCGCGGTCACAATATTCGCAGTTCGGTCGAAGCTGGAGGGCCATGGCTGAATCTCCGCAGATTGGCTTGATCATCGCAGACGGCGCGTGAAGCGCGAATGGCGTAGTTCCCTCGATTTCAGCCAGCCTTCGAATCCTTCAGCGGCAGCCGCGAGCTCTCCTTCAGCCTGTCGAGCACGATCGAGGAGCGCACATGCGCCACGCTCTGGTGCGGCATCAGCACGTCGTTGACGAGGTTGGAGAGGCCCTTGAGGTCGCGCAGCACGGCTTTGAGCACGTAATCGGCGTCGCCCGTCAGCGAATAGGCTTCCTGGATCTCGTCGATGCGGTTGACCAAGGCGCGGAAGCGTTTCGAATTGTCCGGCGAGTGGGTCGCGAGCCCCACCTGGATAAAGGCGATCACGCCGAAGCCCAGCGCCTCGCTGGAGAGATCGGCGTGATAGCCCGAGATCACCTTCTCCTCCTCCAGCCGCATCCGCCGCCGCGAGCATTGCGAGGCCGAGAGACCCGCGAGGTCGGCGAGCTCCTGGTTGGTGAGGCGGCCGTCGTCCTGGAGCGCGCCCAGGATCTTGAGGTCGAAGGCATCTACTGAGATCATGCGTCATTTATCCATGTCATGCACGGATCGTGCATATGATAGCCAAAATGCGTCCTGTTTGCACGCTCATTGCACGGCCGGTGAAGGATAGTTCATGGCAGCAGCAATTGGAGAGCACCATGGGTCCGTTTCCGCACGATGCACCGCCGGCCACCATTACCGCCGACAATCCGATGGGCACTGACGGGTTCGAGTTCGTCGAATATGCGCATCCCAATCCGGAAGAGCTGCACGCGCTGTTCAAGCTGATGGGCTATGCGCCCGTCGCCCGCCACAAGAGCAAGAAGATCACGGTCTATCGCCAGGGCGACATCAACTATCTCGTCAACGAGGAGCCCGGCACCCACGGCTTCGACTTCGTCGCCGCGCACGGCCCCTGCGCGCCGTCGATGGCGTTTCGCGTGGTCGATGCGAAGGCGGCCTATGACCGTGCGATCGCGCTCGGCGCCGAACCTGCCGATGTGTCGTCGGTGCAGAAGACGCTTGATGTACCCGCGATCAAGGGCATCGGCGGCAGCCTGCTCTATTTCGTCGATTGCTACGGCGCCAAGGGCTCGGCTTATGATGCCGAGTTCGAGTGGTTGGGGGCACGCGATCCCAAGCCGGTCGGCGCCGGCCTGTTCTATCTCGATCATCTCACCCACAACGTCCATCGCGGCCGCATGGATGTGTGGACGGGCTTCTACCAAAAGCTGTTCAACTTCCGCCAGATCCGCTTCTTCGACATCGAGGGCCGCGCCTCCGGCCTGTTCTCGCGCGCGCTGACGAGCCCGGACGGCAAGATCCGGATTCCGATCAACGAGGACGCCGGCGAGTCCGGCCAGATCGAGGAATATCTCAATATCTATCGCGGCGAGGGCATCCAGCACATCGCCTGCGGCTGCCGCGATATCCACGCCGCCATCGAAGGCCTGCGCGAAGCCGGCCTGCCCTTCATGCCGTCACCGCCGGAGACCTATTTCGAGCGGATCGATGCGCGCCTGCCGAAGCACGGCGAGGACGTCGCGCGGCTCCGGACCAACGGCATCCTGATCGATGGTGAGGGCGTGGTCGATGGCGGTCAGACCAAGGTGCTGCTGCAGATCTTCTCCGCCAACGCGATCGGCCCGATCTTCTTCGAGTTCATCCAGCGCAAGGGTGACGATGGTTTTGGCGAGGGCAACTTCAAGGCCCTGTTCGAATCGATCGAGGAGGATCAGATCCGGCGCGGCGTGTTGAAGGTGGATACGGCGGCGTAGGTCGCTGCGTTCGGGCACACTGCCGGAGGGTGGGCAAAGCGCAAGCGTGCCCACCACTTTTATCAGGATTGTGGAGAGATGGTGGGCACGGCGCTTCGCGCCTTTGCCCACCCTACGCGATCTTTGCCGAGGCTAGATCTACCTCTTCCACGCAGCCATCACCGCACCAATCTCCGCGCCCTCCGGCTCCCGCACCGCCGACGGCGTGCGTGAGAACCGCGGCGCGGGCGCGGGCTGCTTCACGCCGTGGCGTTCGAGGAAGACGTTGCGGGCGACCATGTGCGGATGCTCGGTCGCTTCCGACATGGTGAGCACCGGCGCGAAGCAGATGTCGGTGCCTTCCATGATCCTGCACCAGTCCTCGCGGGTCTTGCTCCTAAACACGGCCTGCAATTTCTGCTTCAGCGCGGGCCAGGCCTTGGGGTTCATCTGCGCGTCGAAGTCGGCATCGGTCAGGCCCGCGTGCTCGCGCAGCAGCGCGTAGAACTGCGGTTCGATCGAGCCGATCGAGACGAAGTGCCCGCAGGCACATTCATAGACGCCGTAGAAATGTGCGCCGCCGTCGAGGAAGTTCTGGTTGCGCCCCTCGCTCCAGCGGCCGATCGTCTTCATGTCGAAGAAGAACGACATCAGCGATGCCGCGCCGTCGCACATCGCGGCGTCCACGACCTGGCCCTTGCCGGACCTTTGCGCTTCGAGGAGGGCGGCGAGAACGCCGACGACGAGATAGAGCGCGCCACCGCCGAAATCGCCGACCAAATTGAGCGGCGGCACCGGGGCTTCCTTGGTGCCGATCGCGGCCAGCGCGCCGGTGATCGAGATGTAATTGATGTCGTGGCCGGCGGCGTTGGCGAGCGGGCCTTCCTGGCCCCAGCCGGTCATGCGGCCGTAGACGAGTTTGGGATTGCGCGCGAGCACGACGTCGGGCCCGAGTCCAAGCCGCTCCATCACGCCGGGACGAAAGCCCTCGACCAGCGCGTCGGCGCTGGCAAGCAGGTCGAGCACCTCTGCGATCGCCGCCTTGTCCTTGAGGTCGAGCTCGATCACCTTGCGGCCGCGGCCCGCGACCGACTTCATGCTCTTCTTCGCACCGACGCGATCGAGCGTGACGACATCGGCGCCCATGTCGGCGAGCATCATGCAGGCGAATGGGCCGGGTCCGATGCCGGCGAATTCGACGACACGGAAACCCGAGAGCGGGCCGGAGGTGCGGACGGAGGAGGTGGGCGCTGGTTTATCGAGCACGTTGTTGTTTCCTCGGGTCGCCGGCGAATTCCGGTGGTCGGGCAATCGCCTTTGACGTTCCTCTTTGGGGGCGAGTTAATTGGCTGATTAACTTTTCTCGCCTTCATGTCCGCGAGGCAAGCGGTTTTCATGCATGGGCGCATAATAAAAGCGGCGCGCATTGCTGCGCGCCGCGGAAGATTTGTGTTGAGGCGCTAAGGCGCGACGCGCTGTCGCGCTTTATCGACGCGATCAGCCCGCGG
Source organism: Bradyrhizobium barranii subsp. apii (assembly GCF_011516635.5). Classification (GTDB taxonomy): domain Bacteria; phylum Pseudomonadota; class Alphaproteobacteria; order Rhizobiales; family Xanthobacteraceae; genus Bradyrhizobium; species Bradyrhizobium barranii. The sequence goes on from NZ_CP096255.1 coordinate 466,679, forward strand.
CGGCCACCGCGCGCTGCGCCATCACCTTGACGAGGTTGGCGCGGTATTCGGCCGTGCCGTGGATATCGGCCAGCAATCCGCTCGCCGGAATGCTGACATTGTCGAGCGCCGACGGCGACCAGTTCGCCTTCAGCGCGGCTTCGATCGCGGGGACCCGCATCACGCCGCTCTGCGAGGCGCCGGTGGCGGCAACACGGATCTCGCCCGACTTCGTCTGCGCGACGAACACGGCGGTCAGCGCGAAGCGTGAGGCCGGATGCCGCATCTTTTCGTAGCCCGCCTTCGCCGGCACCGGGAACGACACTGCGGTGATGATCTCGCCGTCTTCCAGCGCCGTCGTGAACAGGCCCTGGAAGAAGTCCTCGGCCGAGATCGACCGCTTGTTGGTCTTGACGGTGGCACCGAGCGCCAGCAGCGCGGCCGGATAATCCGCGGCGGGATCGTTGTTGGCAATCGAGCCGCCGATCGTGCCGCGATAACGCACGGCGGGATCGCCGAGCACCGAGGTGAGATAGGCGATCGCGGGGATCGCCTTCTTCACGTCGGCATTCTGCATGATGTCGAAATAGGTCGTGCCGGCCTTGATGGTCAGCACGTCGCCCGAGAGCTCGACGCCCTGCAGCTCCTTGATCTTGCCGAGATCGATCACGTCGGACGGGCTGGCGAGCCGCTGCTTCATGACCGGCAGCAAGGTCTGGCCGCCGGCGAGGAATTTCGCCTCACTGCTCTTGCCGAACAGGGCGACGGCCTCGTCGACCGAGGAGGGGCGATGATAAGTGGTCTGGTACATCTTGTTGCTCCTCTCAGGCCGCGTGGATCGTGCGCCACACCCGGTCCGGGGTTGCGGGCATTTCCAGGTTGTTCTTGCCGATCGCATCCGTGATCGCGTTGATCACGGCCGCAGAGGCGCCGATCGCGCCGGCCTCACCGCAACCCTTGATGCCCAGGGGATTGCCCGGGCACAGCGTCGTGGTGTGGGAGAGGTTGAACGAGGGCAGGTCGTCGGCGCGCGGCATGGAGTAGTCCATGAACGAGGCCGTGACCGGCTGGCCGTTGGCATCGTAGATGGCGTGCTCGAGCAGCGCCTGCCCGATGCCCTGGGCAAGGCCGCCATGGACCTGTCCCTCGACGATCATCGGGTTGATCAGCCGGCCGAAATCGTCGGCGGCGACGAAGTTGACGAAGGAGGTCTTGCCGGTGCCGGGATCGACCTCGAGTTCGCAGATGTAGGCGCCGGCCGGGAAGGTGAAGTTGGTCGGATCGTAGAAGGCGCTTTCCTTCAGGCCCGGCTCCATCCCGTCAGGCAGATTGTGCGCGGTGTAGGCCGCGAGCGCGACCATCGGGAAGGCGATCGCCTTGTCGGTACCGGCCACCTTGAACTCGCCGTTCTCGATGACGATGTCGCCCTCGGACGCTTCGAGCGCATGCGCTGCGATCTTCTTGGCCTTGGACTCCATCTTCTCCATGGCCTTCAGGATCGCGGTGAGACCGACGGCCGCGGAGCGCGAGCCGTAGGTGCCCATGCCGAACTGCACCTTGTCGGTGTCGCCATGGACGATCGAGACCTGGCTGATGGGAACGCCCAGGCGCTCCGCGACGAGCTGGCAGAACGTGGTCTCGTGACCCTGGCCGTGGCTGTGCGAGCCCGTCAGGATCTCGATGGTGCCGACCGGGTTGACCCGCACTTCGGCGGATTCCCATAAGCCGACGCCGGCGCCGAGGCTGCCGACCGCCTTCGAGGGCGCGATGCCGCAGGCCTCGATGTAGCAGGACACGCCGATGCCGCGCAGCTTGCCGTCCGCCTTCGCCTTGGCCTTGCGGGCTGCGAAGCCGGCATAGTCGATCGCCTTCATCGCGGCGTCGAGCGAGGCGTTAAAGTCGCCGGTGTCATAGGCCATGATCACGGGCGTCTGGTGCGGGAACTGGGTGATGAAGTTGCTCCGGCGCAGCTGGGCCGGATCGACCTTCAACTGCCGCGCGGCCGTCTCCATCAGCCGCTCGATCAGGTAGCTCGCCTCGGGGCGGCCCGCGCCGCGATAGGCGTCGACCGGCGTGGTGTTGGTGTAGACCCCGACCACCTCGGCATGGATCGCCGGGATGTTGTACTGGCCCGACAGCAGCGTCGCGTAGAGATAGGTCGGGACCGACGAGGAGAACAGCGACATGTAGGCGCCGAAATTGGCGTAGGTCTTCACCTTCAAGCCGGTGATCTTGTTGTTGGCGTCGAACGCCATTTCGGCATGGGTGACGTGGTCACGGCCATGCGCATCGGTGAGGAAGGCCTCGGTGCGGTCGCCGGTCCATTTTACGGGGCGGCCGACCTTCTTCGAGGCCCACAGCGCCACCATCTCCTCGGGATAGATGAAGATTTTTGAGCCGAAGCCGCCGCCGACGTCGGGGGCGATCACGCGCAGCTTGTGCTCGGGGGCGATGTTGTAGAACGCCGACAGCACAAGGCGGGCGACGTGCGGGTTCTGCGACGTGGTATAGAGCGTGAAGTGCTCTTCCGCCGCGTCATAGTCGGCGATCGCCGCGCGCGGCTCCATCGCGTTCGGGGCGAGGCGGTTGTTGGTGACGTCGAGCTTGACGACATTGGCCGCCTTGGCGAAGGCGGCATCTGTCGCGCCCTCGTCGCCGATCACCCAGTCATAGACCTGGTTGCCGGGTGCCTCAGGGTGAAGCTGCGGTGCGCCGGCCTTGATCGCGGCGTGGACGTCGGCGACTGCCGGCAGTTCCTCGTACTCCACGACCACGGCTTCGGCCGCGTCGCGCGCCAGGTTCTTGCTGTCGGCGATCACGACTGCGACGGCCTGGCCGACGAAGCGCACCGTCTCGGGCGCCATCGCGGGCCATGCGCCCATCTTCATCGGGCTGCCGTCCTTGGAGGTGATGGCCCAGCCGCAGATGAGATTGCCGACCTTGTCGTCGACGATCTCCTGTCCGGTGAGCACTGCGACCACGCCCGGCATCTTCAGCGCGGCGGAAGAATCGATCTTCTTCACCTTGGCGTGCGCATGCGGGCTTCTGATGAAATGGGCATGGGTCATGCCCTGTAATTTGATGTCGTCGACGTAACGGCCCTTGCCGGTAATGAAACGCTTGTCTTCCTTGCGCACGACGCGCGCGCCGATGCCTTCAACACCCATGTCTGGTCCTCCCGACCGGAATTGTCTTGACTGCGCTTTCCCTCGAAAGCAGCAGCGGTGGTTCTTTATTCGAGGCGCGCCGCTTTACTCGGCCGCCTGCGAGACCTTCATGCGCCCGGCTGCGTCCAGCACGGCTTTGACGATGTTGTGGTAGCCGGTGCAGCGGCAGATATTGCCTTCGAGCTCGTGGCGGACCGTGGGCTCGTCGAGTTGGCCGCCATGGCGGTGCACGATGTCGATCGCCGACATGATCATGCCCGGCGTGCAATAGCCGCATTGCAGGCCGTGATTGTCGCGGAAGGCGGCTTGCATCGGGTGCAGCTCGTCGCCTTTGGCGATGCCTTCGATGGTGGTGACGCTGGCGCCGTCGGCCTGGCCCGCCAGCATGGTGCAGGATTTCACCGCCTTGCCGTCCACGTGTACGACGCAGGCGCCGCACTGGCTGGTATCGCAGCCGACATGGGTCCCGGTGAGGTTGAGGTGATCCCGCAGGAGCTGGACCAGCAGCGTGCGGTCCTCGACGTCGACGGCAACGGCCTTGCCGTTCACCGTCAGTTTGACTGTAGACACGGAACATACCTCCCCGGATTGATTTTGATTGTTTCTAATTAGAGACCGCCGCCCCCGGACATTGCAACTAGGATTTTGGTCACGCCGGTCATGGAAAAGTCATCGATCCCGACGATCGGGCAATGACTTGGGCCGGCGAAGCGGGTCGACCGCCGCAAAATGGCTGGCCCATGTGGGATGCCAGCCGTCATCCCATCCGGTCGGCTTTTGGCCGACAAAGCCGGAAATTGCGCAGGTGCGGCGAATTTACCGCCCTTTATCCATTCTGCCCTAGTTTTGCGCATCCGGGTCCGGGGGCGGGGCGCCTCCGGATCACGGCTGAATAGAAAATGGGGGTTGGAATGTCCGGGCGTATCGCGTCGCCGTCGAAGCGTACAATATTTCCGACCCTCCGGTTCCGCGCCAAAATCATCCTCGGCTTCACCGCGGTGCTGGTGATCTCCGCCGGCAGCATGGCTTTCTCCTATTTCGGCTTCGAGCGGGTCTCGGCCGGGGTCGGGTCCTACCGCAGCAGCGTCACCGAGGCCGATCTCGCCCGCAACATCGACCGCGAGCTGCTCGCCTACCGCTCGGCAGTCCGTTATTTCGTTGTCACCGGCAAGGAGGACGATGCCAAGGCAGCGCTGGACGCCGAGACCGGCCTGAAGAGCGCCATCGATCAGGCGGTCAAGAGTGCCCAGAAGCCGGCGCGGCAGGAGGGCCTCAACAAGCTCGCCAAGGAATTCTCCAACTTCTCTGCGACCTTCGCAAAGGTCCTCCAGGCCAAGCGCGACAGTGCGCTGCTGGTGCAGAACCAGCTGACGCGCCAAGCCAATCTCCTGAAATACAAGCTTGACGATATCGGCAACAACGCCTCCGATTCCGAGGCGCAGTCGATCGAGTTCGGCACCAAGCAGGTCAACGCCCAGTTCCAGACCGCGAGCGCCGCAGCCACCAATTTCGTGCTGACCTCCGACCAGGCGATCGCGACCAGCGCGCTGGCGCGGCTGAAATTCGTCGAGAATTCGCTCGGCGCGGTCTATTCCATGGACGACAAGATCGTCGCCGGCCTGAAGGACGCCAAGACCATCCTCGTGGCTTATCGCGAAGCGCTGGAGAAGCTGATCGCGAATGCCAAGATGGTGGATGAGCTCGTCACCGAGATGAGCGGTTCGGCCGGCGCGATCCTGCAAGGCGCCACCGCGATGAAGGCGGACCTCGTCGCCGAACAGCAGCGGCTGGATTCGGAGTCGGAAGCGACCATCGGACGGACCGAGCAACTGGTGCTGATGCTGGCCGTCGGCGGCACGCTGCTCGGCGCGATCCTCGCCTTTCTGCTCGGCACCGGCATCTCGCGTCCGATGATCGCGATGTGCAAGGCGATGCGCGAGCTCGCGTCGGGCAATTTCGACGTCGTGCTGCCGGGCCTCGGCCGCAAGGACGAGATCGGCGAGATGGCCGGCGCGGTCGAGGAATTCAAGGTTCAGGCCGTGGCCAAGGCCGAGCGCGACGCCGCCGCCAGCGAAGCCCAGAACAAGGAACTGGCCACCGCACGCCGTTCCGAGCTGATTCGCTTCGCCGATGACTTTGAAAGCGCGGTCGGCGCCATCGTGTCGAACGTGTCGGCTTCCGCCGTGCAGCTCGAATCGGCGGCTTCCACGCTGACTCGAACCGCCGAAACCACGCAGACCCTGTCGAGCCAGGTTGCCGGCGTGTCCGAGCAGGCCTCGAGCAACATGCAGTCGGTCGCAACCGCGACCGAAGAGCTTTCGGCCTCCGTCGAGGAGATCGGCCGCCAGGTCCGCGATTCCAGCCGCATCGCCGAAGCTGCGGTGGTCCAGGCCAAGGAAACCGACGGCCGGATCGGCAAGCTGTCGCACGCCGCCCAGCAGATCGGCGAGGTGGTCAAACTGATCACCGCGATAGCCGAGCAGACCAACCTTCTTGCGCTCAACGCCACCATTGAGGCGGCGCGCGCGGGCGAGGCCGGCCGCGGCTTTGCCGTGGTCGCCAGCGAAGTGAAGTCGCTGGCCAGCCAGACCGCGAAGGCCACCGACGAGATTTCCTCGCACATCGCGGGCATGCAGGGCGCGACCGCCGAATCGGTCGCGGCGATCAAGGAGATCGGCGCCACCATCGGCAAGATTTCGTCGATCTCGACCTCGATCGCGAGCGCCGTGGAAGAGCAGGGCGCCGCGACGCAGGAGATTGCCCGCAGCGTCCAGACCGTCGCGCAGGGCACCCAGACCGCCGCCACCGACATCGGCCAGGTCAACCGCGGCGCCGCCGAAACCGGCTCGGCCTCGGAGGAGGTCCTGAATTCGGCCAAAACCCTATCCAGCGAAAGCACGCGCCTGCGCGCCGAGCTCGACCGGTTCATGGGGAATATCCGGGCGGCGTAGCTGCGCTACGCCTGAGGCCCTCGCGGTCGCGCCATCCTCCGCTGTCGTCCCGGCGAACCTCGCTACGCTTGTCCGGGATGACGAGCGGAGAGGACCTGGGCCCGCGTCACCGAACCGCAAGTTGCGGTCCCCCACATTTACCGCCGCTTATCCTTTGCACTCTACCGTGCTCACGAGTCAGGAAGCGGGCTGCTTCCGGGCTGCGCCTGGTTTTCCGCGAATGGAATGGGGTGGGGAATGCCCGTCAAGTCGACGCCGAACACATCGAAGCTCTTCACCCTGCGTTTTCGTGCAAAAATCATCCTCGGCTTCGTGGCGGTGCTGGCCATCCTCGCCGTCAGCATGGCTTTCGCCTATTTCGGCTTCGAGCGGATCCAGGCCGCCGTCGCCTCCTACCGGGCCAGCGTGTCGGAAGCGGACCTCGCGCGGACCGTGGACCGCGAGCTGATCGCCTATCAGGGACTGGCGCGGGCCTATACGCTAACGGGCGCGACCGATGACGAGACCGCGGCCAAGGCCGCCGAAGAGAATCTGAAGGGCGCGATCGCCAAGTCGGTGGCGGCCACGACCGGCGCGGCGCGCCGCGAGCAGGTCGGCAAGCTCGAGGCCGAATTCCAGCGCTTCACCAAGGTGTTCGGTGAGATCATCACGCTGACGCGCGAGAACAACAAGATCGCCGCCGACGAGCTCAACAGCGTCGGCAACAAGATTCGCTTCAAGTTCGACGATCTCGCCGATACGGCCGCGCTGGCAGGGCTGAACTCGGTTCAGACCACGGCCAAGGACGTCACCTCGCAATATCTCGCGGTCTCGACCTCGGTCAGCGCCTTCGTCGCCAAGCCGGAGCCGAAGACCGCCGACGGCGTGATCGCCCGCATCAAGTTTTTGGAGACCCTGCTGGTCTCGATCTATGCCAATGACCAGAAGATCACCGACCGCGTCACCGAGATCGGCAACCTGCTGAAGCAGTACCGCACCTCTTTCTCGAAGCTGACCGAGAACGTGAAGATCATCGTCAAGTTGAACGGCGAGATGACCAAGACGGCGGCGGGCATTCTCAAGCTCTCGGCCGAGTTGCGGTCCGATCTGACCTCGGATCAGCAGCGCATCGAAGCGAGCGCCAACTCCACCATCACCGAGACCGAACGGCTGATGCTGATGATGGCGCTCGGCGGCCTCGCCATTGGCGCCGTGCTGGCCCTGATGCTCGGCAACGGCATCTCGCGTCCGATGATCGCGATGTGCAAGGCGATGCGCGAGCTCGCGTCCGGCAATTTCGACGTCGTGTTGCCGGGCCTGGGCCGCAAGGACGAGATCGGCGAAATGGCCGGTGCAGTCGAGGAATTCAAGGTTCAGGCTGTCGCGAAAGCCGAGCGCGATGCCGCCGCCAGCGAAGCCCAGAACCGGGAGCAGGCCGCAAGCCGCCGCTCCGAGCTGATTCGCTTTGCCGACGATTTCGAGAGCGCCGTCGGCGCCATCGTCTCCAACGTCTCGGCCTCCGCCGTGCAGCTCGAGTCGGCGGCCTCCACGCTGACCCGCACCGCCGAGACCACGCAGAGCCTGTCGAGCCAGGTCGCCGGTGTCTCCGAGCAGGCCTCCAGCAACATGCAGTCGGTCGCAACCGCCACCGAAGAGCTCTCGGCCTCCGTCGAGGAGATCGGCCGTCAGGTGCGCGACTCCAGCCGCATCGCGGAAGCTGCCGTGGTGCAGGCGAAGGAAACCGACGGCCGCATCGGCAAGCTGTCGCACGCCGCCCAGCAGATCGGCGAAGTGGTCAAGCTGATCACGGCGATCGCCGAGCAGACCAATCTTCTTGCGCTCAACGCCACCATCGAGGCGGCGCGCGCGGGCGAGGCCGGCCGCGGCTTTGCCGTGGTCGCAAGCGAAGTGAAGTCGCTGGCTAGTCAGACCGCGAAGGCAACCGACGAAATCTCCTCCCACATTACGGGGATGCAGGGCGCGACGGCCGAGTCGGTCGCCGCGATCAAGGAGATCGGCGCGACCATCGGCCAGATCTCGTCGATCTCGACGTCGATTGCGAGCGCCGTCGAGCAGCAGGGCGCCGCGACGCAGGAAATCGCCCGCAGCGTCCAGACCGTTGCGCAGGGCACACAGACCGCAGCCACCGACATCGGTCAGGTCAATCGCGGCGCCGCCGAAACCGGTTCGGCCTCGGAAGAGGTGCTGAACTCGGCCAAGACGCTGTCATCCGAAAGCACGCGCCTGCGCGCCGAGCTCGATCGCTTTATGGGCAATATCAGGGCCGCGTAAGGCTCGCCGCGCGTCAGGCGCTTGGCGCTTGAAGACCTCGCTATCGCCTCATACTCCGCTGTCGTCCCGGACAAGCGCGCCCTTAGGCGCGCGCCGATCCGGGATCCATACTCCCAGCGGATAGTTGAGACGGACGGTGGTAACTCCAAGTCTTCGCCAAACCACTCCCTGTGGTTATGGTCCCGGATCTGCGCTTCGCTTGTCCGGGACGACGGGGGGTAAAGAGCGCGAGTCTCACTCCCTCCCGAACGTCCGCTTCAACTCCACCTTCGCGCGCTCCAGGTTTTGCGCGAATGTGTCGTCTTTCTGACGTGAGCCATGCGTCAACTCCCAGCGGCTCCATCGGAAACGGACGATCCCAAGCGCTGTTCCCGCGGGAACCCGCCTTTGCCGCAGGCGTTGTCGCAGGTGGCAGGCGGAATGCCGCACCTCCATGATCGGAACGCCCCCGTCCACACCATGTGAACCGGGGCCGCTTCCATTGGTTAGACCCAGCAACGCGATGGAATTGCAGCAAAGCCCAGCGCTGAATTATGGACCTGCAGTCTCTGCGGCGGTCGCGGCTGACCGCATCATCGAGACCAGCATTCCCGCGCGGCTCGATGCGCTGCCGTGGAGCGGCTTTCATACCCGCGTCGTGCTGGCGCTCGGGATCACCTGGATCCTCGACGGGCTCGAGGTGACGCTGGCGGGCGCGCTCTCCGGCGCGTTGAAGCAGAGTCCGTCGCTGCAATTCTCCAATCTCGATCTCGGTATCGCCAATTCCGCGTATCTTGCCGGTGCGGTGCTCGGCGCGCTCGGCTTCGGCTGGCTCACCGACCGCATCGGCCGCAAGAAGCTGTTCTTCATCACACTGGCGCTTTATCTCTCCGCGACCGCCGCGACCGCCTTGTCGTGGAATGTCGCGAGTTACGCGCTGTTTCGTTTTCTCACCGGCGCCGGCATCGGCGGCGAATACACTGCGATCAACTCGACGATCCAGGAACTGGTGCCGGCGCGCTATCGCGGCTGGACCGACCTCGTCATCAACGGCAGTTTCTGGATCGGCGCGGCGATGGGCGCGGTGGCGGCCATCGTGCTGCTCGATCCCGCATTGATCGGTCCCGATCTCGGCTGGCGCCTCGCCTATCTCATCGGCGCGACCCTTGGCCTCGTCGTGCTGTTGATGCGGATGTGGATTCCGGAGAGCCCGCGCTGGCTGATGATCCACGGCCGGCCCGACCAGGCCCACGCCATCGTGGACGAGATCGAGCGCTCTGTGATCGGGCATGACCGGCATGCGAGCGATGGCCGCTTCACCAAAATACGCCTGAAGATGCGCGACCACACTCCGATCAGGGAGGTCGTGCACACGCTGTTCTTCGTCTATCGTCAGCGCTCCCTGGTCGGCCTCGTGCTGATGAGCGCGCAGGCGTTCTTCTACAACGCGATCTTCTTCACCTTCGCGCTGGTGCTGACCGACTTCTACGGCATCAGCGCCGAGCATGTCGGCTGGTATCTCCTGCCGTTCGCCGCCGGCAACTTCCTCGGGCCGCTGCTGCTCGGGCGCCTGTTCGACACGCTCGGCCGCCGCGTCATGATTACGTTTACCTACGGCGTGTCGGGCGTGCTGCTGGCGCTCTCGGGCTATCTGTTCTCGATCGGCGCGCTGAGCGCGCAGGGGCAGACCATTGCCTGGATGGTGATCTTCTTCTTTGCCTCGCCCGCCGCGAGCGCGGCCTACCTGACCGTCAGCGAGACGTTCCCTCTGGAAGTGCGCGCGCTGGCGATTGCGGTGTTCTACGCAATCGGCACCGGCATCGGCGGCGTGATCGGGCCCGCGCTGTTCGGCGCGCTGATCGACACGGGATCACGCACCAGCGTGTTCGCGGGCTATTTGCTGGGGGCCTTCCTGATGATCGTGGCTGCGATCGTGGCGTGGCGCTACGCCGTCGCCGCGGAACGCAAATCGCTCGAACAAATCGCGCGGCCGCTTGCCTTTATGGAGTAGACTATGAAATCGGAGCTCGCGGAATTGGATCAGAAGCGCCCCATGGTTGACGAAGAAGCGCCCGACGCGGTGCCGGTGCCGCATGCGCTCGTGCCGCATCTCGGCGAGACCGCGATCCTGCTCGACATCGACGGCACGCTGCTCGACCTGATGCCGACGCCGCGCGAGGTGTGGGTGCCGCCGGGCCTGTCGGAAACGCTGAACCTGTTGACCGAGCGCACGTCCGGCGCGCTGGCGATGGTCAGCGGCCGTTCGCTCAACGACATCGACCTGATCTTCGCACCCGACGTGTTTCGCGCGGTCGCCGGTCACGGCGCGGAAATGCGCCTGTCGGTGGGCAATGAGGCCGACGACGTGCATGCGCCGCCGATGGACAAGGAGCTGAAGCGTCGCCTGGCTGCGATTGCAAAGCTCAGCCCCGGCATTCTACTCGAGGACAAGGGCTATTCGCTGGCGCTGCATTATCGTCTCGCGCCGCATGCGGAGAAGGCGATCTTCGAAGCCGTCTCGCTGATCCGTGCCGATCTGCCCAGCGCGCCGATCGAAATTTTACCCGGCAAGTTCGTTTGCGAGATCAAGCATTCCGGCTTCACCAAGGCCACCGGCGTACGCGAATTGATGAAGCATGAGCCCTTCAAAGGGCGCCGTCCGATTTTCATCGGCGACGACGTTACCGATGAGACCGTGTTCGCGATCATGCCCGACATGAACGGGCTGTCCTTCTCGGTCGGCCGCCGCGCCGTCGGCGTCAACGGCCATTTCGACGAGCCGAAGGATGTACGCGCGTTCCTCGCGCGTCTGCTCGACGATACAAGGTTGGAATAAGGCACCGACACCTCGGGGCCACATTGTCGCTCGCGTAGTTCCCTCGCGCGCGCAATTCATGCTGGGCAACACAGCGACGAAAATTGACTTTGTTGAGTGAAACCGCCGGGTTCCCTGGAGGAAAACTGGTTCCAACGCACGCGCCTGATTTTGGTTTCAATTCGTACAAATGATGATCAGGAACCATATTGATGAACGGCAGTTAAACGGGGTGGAATGAACAGGAGGGGACGGCCTGTGAACTTAGTCGTCGTTTCGAATCGAGTTGCGCGCGGCAAACCCAACGAACCCATGACGGGTGGCTTGGCTGCGGCGTTGCTTCCCGTCGTGGAACATTCGGGTGCTATCTGGGTGGGTTCGTCAGGCCGCGTGCGTGACGGCCATCAGAAGGAACCGTTTGCCGAGATCGAAGCGCTGGGCTCGGGCGCGATTGCGACGCTGGATCTGCCGGCGGCGCACTACGGCGGTTATTACGAAGGCTTTGCCAATTCGGCGCTGTGGCCGGCCCTGCATTCGCGCAGCGATCTGATCCGCGTCTCGCGAGACGACTATGTCAGCTATCGCGAGGTCAACGCCTTCATGGCGCGCGCCTTGATGCGCTTCCGGAAAGCGAAAACGGCGTTCTGGGTGCAGGATTATCATTTCCTCGCGCTCGGCGCGGAGCTGCGCGATCTCGGCGTCGACGATCCGATCGGCTTCTTCCTGCACACGCCGTGGCCGGTTACCGCGGTGATGCAGGGCGTGCCCAATCATCGCGAACTGATCACGGCGATGCTGGCCTACGATCTGCTCGGCTTCCAGACCAATGAAGATTGCCAGAATTTTCTCGGCTATGTCGCGGGCGAGCTCGGCCTCGCCGTCGAAGACGGCGTTGTGATCTCGCAGCATGGCCGTACGCGTTGCGAGGTCTTTCCGATCGGCATCGATGCGGAGAAGTTCGCGGCTTACGCCGCGAAGTCGGCTTCGCATCCCGACGTGTCGCGGCTGCGCCGCAGTCTCAACGGCGAGCGGCTCGCGATCGGCGTCGACCGGCTCGACTATTCCAAGGGTCTCGTCAATCGCATCAGCGCGTTCGACCGGCTCTGGACCGAGCATCCGCAGTTCGCGCGCAGCATCTCGCTGCTCCAGATCGCCAACCCCTCGCGCGGTGCGATCGAGGCCTATGGCAATCTCCAGAACGAGGTCGCGCGTCTCGTCACCGACGTCAACGGCCGCCACGGCGAGGTCGATTGGACGCCGATCCGCTACCTCAACAAGGGCTTCAGCCAGACCGTGCTCGCGGGTCTCTACCGCACCGCGCAGATCGGCGTGGTGACGCCGCTGCATGACGGCATGAACCTCGTCGCCAAGGAATATGTCGCCGCGCAGAACCCGGCCGATCCCGGCGTGCTGGTGCTGTCGAAGTTCGCCGGCGCCGCCAACGAGCTCGAAACGGCGCTGCTGGTCAATCCGCACGACATCGACGGCATGGCGCGCGCGATCGCGGTCGCGGCCGCGATGCCGCTCGCCGAGCGCAAGATGCGCTGGGACGCGATGATGAAGAAGCTGCGCGGCCACACCATCCAGCAATGGTCCGCCGACTTCGTCGCCGAGCTGGAGAAGTGCCGGACCGAGAAGGCCATCGTCACGCCGCTCGAGACCCAGCCGCCGCAGGCCCTGCGCTGGCTGAAGTCGGCGATATCAGGTGTGCGATTGATTTAAGCCCTCTTGCTCTCCCCGTTTTCGCGGGGAGAGGCGCTCAATAGCAATACGACACCCCGTCCAGAATCGCGCATTGCCGCTTGTTCGGCGCGTTGGGATCGTCCAGCGGCACCATGCCCTTGCCCTGGCCGACGAACACGCCGGGTCCGACATGCACAGAGCTCTTGTTGCCGATGATCACGCTCGGATGCGGCGAGGCGCTCGAGCGCGTCCCGTCCGGCCAGACGATGGCATCGCCCGAAAGCACGCCGCGCCGCCCGTCGTCGCAACTCACATCGGCGCCCTGCCGGGTGCAGACCTGCGCGGCGGCCGGCACGGCGAAGGCGGAGCCAAGGGCCGAAATCAGGCCCAGCGCGACGATGGTCTTTTGGATGGTCATGGCGTCCCCGGTCGTGTTTGGCGGTCTTGAGTGAATCGTCGCGCCAAACCCGCTTCCGGTTCAGCCTTTGAGCGGTTCCGAAGCGCCAGCTGGCGCCAGATATTGTCTTTCAAATACAATATCTTACGGAAAATTCACCCGATTTCCCGGCGATCTCTTGCAAAATCATCTGCTCCCCTTCAAGAGAGGGCGCTCCGGAGAGATGGCCGAGTGGCTTAAGGCGCACGCTTGGAAAGCGTGTGTGCGGGAAACCGTACCGTGGGTTCGAATCCCACTCTCTCCGCCAGACCCTGCCGAAAACCCCTATAATTCAAGTTCTATCGATAGAATAAGGCTTTGCGCAAACGCCAGGTGGTACACAGAGGTGGACACACATGGCGTTCAAGATGCAGGGACCTTGGAAAAACCCACGTAGCGAGAAGCTCTGGTTCAGGCGGCGCGTGCCGGCGAACCTGGTCGCCTACATGGGCAAACGCGAGATCAAGTTCTCGCTCGAAACCTCCGATCCAGAGCTCGCCGGGATCCGCTTCATGGAGGAGAACGCGAAGCTCGAGCGTCACTGGCACGAGTATCTTCACGGCAGGCAGTATGTGGAGGTCTCGCAGCGGCAGATTTCCGCGCTCGCCGGCGAGTTCTATCGGGAAATGGTGGCCAGCCACGGAGACAATCCCGGCCATCCCATGGTTTGGGAGCAACTAGTCAAACGCGACAAGGAGCTCATAGCCAAGCGTTTCCCCTATCAGTCCCGCAAATGGTTCATGCGTCAGACCTTCGCGCGAGAGGCGCGCGCATTCCTGGAAAAACGGGAAGTTCATCTTGCGGAGCGGTCGTTCGACCTCTTCCTCGAGGAGTTCGTGTACGCCAAGCATCTGGCCGCCGAGCAGCTCGTGCGCCAAGGCTCCCGCGACTGGAAGCCGGATCCGAAGGCGGAGAATTTCGCGAAGCCCGAGGTGCTGACGACGGACGGCAAGGTCGACGCCATCGAGATGTTCGAGCGTTATGCCGACGAGGCCGAGCTCGACGACAAAACCCGGCGGTCTTGGAGGACTAAGGTCAAGTCACTTTTGGCCTTCGTCGGCCATGACGACCTCGCTCGCCTCACGGCGACCAACATGATCGAATGGAAGGACCGTCTTCTCAAGACGAAGAAGCGCCAGTCGAAGAAGGATAGGCAGGCAAAGAAGCCCGAGGAGACCCTAGATCCTCGCACGATCAGGAATTCATATCTCGCCGCCGTCAAGGCTACGCTCAACTACGCAAAGCAGCAGAGAAAGCTGACCGAGAACGTCGCCACCGGCATTTCGGTGCGTGTGAAGAAGAAGAAAAAGCAGCGCGAGAAGGGCTTCACCGAAGAAGAGGCGATGGCAATCCTCAGGGGGACCTTTGCTCCCGCCCCGCGCGGATTGTCGAAAGAATACGCTTCCGCAAGGCGCTGGGTGCCCTGGATCTGCGCCTACACCGGCGCCAGGGTCAACGAGATCACGCAACTTCTTCCGTCGGACTTCAAGGTCAAAAAGGGCATCCATTACATCCGCATCGATGCGGACGCGGCGAAGACAGGAGATTATCGGGAGGTGCCGCTGCACGACCATCTGATCGCGGAAGGCCTGCTTGCCTTCGTCGAGTCCTGCAAAGGGCGCCCGCTCTTCTACAATCCGGATCGCTCACGCGGGGGGCGGGATGCCGGGCGGCACTTTAGGAAGACCGGCGAGCGCCTCGCCGAGTGGATCAGAAGCGAGGAGATCGGTGTTACCGACGAGCGGGTGGCGCCTAACCACGGATGGCGGCATCGCTTCTCCTCGCTCGCGCGCCACGTCGACATGCACGTCGACATTCAAAACATTATTCAGGGGCACGCTGGCGACAAAGTCGCCTCGGACTACGGTGACGCCTGGATCGAAGACGCCTATCGGGAGATCATGAAAATTCCCAAGTATGACATCGCCCCATCGACGGGATGACAAAGTGCCTCCTTCAATTTGGCAGCGGCGCGCTGCCAGATTGAGGAGCACAACCATGTCGCGGGCGTTCCCAAGCCCCGCCTCTAAATCTGAACCGCCGTCGGACTTTCGGGTCGGCATCTGTCAGGTGCCGGGAGAAGCTCCCGCCTGCAGTCGCTCGAATTCCTCTACGAATTCTCGGCGCTCCTTCTCTACAGAATGTTCGTCGACGAGCCTGTCCACCTGTTCCGCGGCGCCTGTGCAGAACGCTACGTCGCCGGCGGGGGATCTTCTTTCACGCCGCGGGCGACGATTCGCAGCGCTCCGTCGGGAAGCGGTCGCTGCAGCTTCAGAGCTTCGTCCGCAGACGCAGTCATCCAGGTCTCGACCTCTTCGAGCGTCGTTAGGATCACCGGCATGGCCTTCGGGTGAATGGTACCTATCTCGGCGTTGGGCTCAGTGGTCAGGAACGCGTAGAGGTCATTGGTTGTCTCGCCTTCCTTCACTTTCCGGACCGACGTCCAGTTGGTCCAGATGCCGGCGAAGCAGAGGAGCGGACGGCTTACGTTGAGCGCGAACCAGATGTCGCCACCCTCGGCCTTGTTGAACTCGCTGAACGAGTTGAACGGCACCACGCAGCGGTGCTCCGGACCGAGCCATCGCGTCCAGTGTTTGCTCTTTACGTTCCTAATATTGGTCGTGCCGGAGTCCGGCTCCATCCGGAGCAGTTGCTTGAAATCGACCCCCTTTCCCTTGGCCTGCAGTTTCTCGGCGCGCTTCTTCGTCGCGTCCATCAGCGCCTTCGACGACGAAGGCATACCCCAGCGCGCGGTCGCAAGCTCGCGGCCGTCAGGTCCAGTCCGAACAATCGGTGCAGCGTAATCCGGAAAGACGCCAGGCATGGGCGCGAGGTTGCCGACGTAGCGGTTGACCACGCGGAACAGCGCGCTGATGGCGGCCTGGTTGGTGGTGATGCTGTAGAGATTGCACATCGTCAGGTCTCCCGAGCGGCCTGGCGAGGGCGCTGCGCCAACTGTAGCAGCGTCGCTGACGGGCGGCGATTGGCCTTGGCGCACTTGCTGCAGCGGAGTCGGCTCGCGAGGTCATGGACGAAGGTGGTCGGCGGATGGCGCAGCGCGGCTAGGTCGACGTCCCGCTTGGTCTTGCATCGCGAGCACTCGATTTCGAGCCAGGCGTAACCACCGTTGATGGCCTGATCTACCGTGGGTGAAGGATCGATTGGGCCGCCGTCCGCCCAGAGGCGCTCGTTGAACGATTCACAGAGCAGCTTGTCGGCCTGGCGGATCAACGTCTCGCCTTTGGCCCGGGCTTCAGCGGCCTGGCCCGCGAGGATCGAAGTCATCGCGCGGGCGCGCCCGAGCTCCTTCTGCAGCGCCTTGCGGTCGCCTCCGGAGAGCGGGGTGGGATGGTGTTTCGGGGCCATCCGGATGCCGTCAGTCGAAGGACGGCCAGCAGCCGTCTTCCTCATGGCGGCCGGTTCGCTGGCTGCACGTGTTGTCCAGCAGCCGTTGCCCGACGTCCCGCCAAATCGCGTCCGAACCGTACAGGCGGGCCGCGTCGACCTTCTGGATTTCCACGGTCCGGCCACACCGGCGGCAAGCGACCCGCAGCAGATGTTCGGGAATCTGGCTCAGCCGCAGTAGACGTCCGGACGAGCCAAGGTCGGGTAGGCCGCGGTCGGCGCGGGGGTCCTCCAACAGCGCGCGCCAATATTCAGGCGGCAAGCCATCGTCAGGAGCCAATCCGGGCACGCCGGGCGCCTTCTTGCCGACGGCAGCGGCCAAGCGTTCCATCTGCTTTCTGGTCGGCATGCGCCAGCTGGCGGGGCGGTCGGTCATAATCGCAATAGAACATACCAAGAACATTTGTCGAGCCTTGGCGGTCGTGCCCCGGTCAGCCAAAAATGTTGACAAGACTGGGATTAAATAGGAGAAATTAGGACCTAGTTTGGAGAGCGCCCATGCCGTCGCACGCGCCCCTCTTCGAGACCAAAGCACTCCAGCCCGCGGCCAAGCTGGCCATGCGGGCCGAAGCTTGCCCGACATGTGACCAGCCGATTCCCCAGGATCGCTACGACGAGATCAAGGAGCGGATTCAGTCGCGCGAACGCAAGCGGACCGACGAAATCACCGCGCGGCTGCACGAGCAACACGCCCGCGACAAGGAGACGGCGCTCGAGGAGGCGCGCAAGCTCTCGGACGCGAAGATCGCCGAGGCGCGTGACGCCGCCCGTCGTGCCGCCGACGTCGAGAACGCCGAGCGCATCGCCGCTGTCCAACGCGAGAGCAGCGAGGCTCAGGCCGCCGTTCGCGCCGAACTTGCTGCCGCCCGCGAGGCCACCGCTGGTGCCACGGCGACCATCGAGCGGATGAAGGAGGATGCGGCGCTGCGTGAACAGACGATCCGGGCCGAGGCCGTGCAGGCCGCCGACGTGGCGGCGCAGGAGAAGATCGAGGCCGGCGAACGCCGCCTGAAGGATGTCGAGACCGCGTTGAACCAGCGCATCGAGAGCGCGGACGCGGCCAAGGTCAAGGCCGAGACCACCGCTGCTACGCTCGGAGCGGCGTTGGAGAAGCAACGCGACGACCACGCCGCCGTGTTGGCTGACATGAATTCAAAGGCTGTCGCGCGCGAGGCCGAGATCCGCAAGGAGCTCGAGGTCGCGGCCGCCGACGCCGTGCGCGAGCGGATCGAGACCTTGGAAGCGGCAAAGGCGACCGCCGAGGCCGGCGCGGCGTCCGCAGCGAGCCGCGTGGAGGCCTTGGAAACGGCGCATCAAGCCCAGCTCCAGGAGCAGCGTGAGGTGTGGCAGAAGCACGCCGACGACGCCGTCAATGCAGAGAAGGCCGCCTCATTCGAGGAGCGCCTCAAGATTCAGACCAAGTTCGAGGAATTGAAACGCGCCTACGATCAAAAGACCGCCGAAGAGCTGGGCGAGGGCGCCGAGATCGACCTCTACGAGTCCCTCAAGGCCGAGTTCGAGGGCGACAAGATCGAGCGCATCAACAAGGGCCAGCCCGGCGCCGACATCCTGCACACCGTCATGCACAACGGCAAGGAATGCGGCAAGATCATCTACGACTCCAAGAACCACAAGCAATGGCGCTCCGAGTTTGTGACCAAGCTGGCTTCGGATCAGATGGCCGCGAAGGCCGAGCACGCCGTTCTGTCGACCAGCAAATTCCCGAAGGGGGCGCGTCAACTCCATGTGCAGGATGGCGTCGTCATCGCGGGACCCGCGCGCGTCGTCGCGCTCGTGCAGGTGATCCGCCGACACCTGGTTCAGACCCACACCTTGCGCCTGAGCAACGACGAGCGCGCCAAGAAGACCGCGGCGCTCTATGACTTCATCACGTCGGAGCGCTGCGCGATGATCCTTGCCCGCATCGACACCCACACCGACGATCTCCTCGATCTACAGGTCAAGGAGAAGAAGGCCCATGACGCGACCTGGAAGAAGCAGGGCGAGTTGATCCGCTCGGTGCAGCGCGTCCGCGCCGAGTTGACCAACGAGATCGACGCCATCGTCGGCATGGCCGACTTCGGCGACTTGATCGATGACTTCGGCTCGGCGGACTTTGGCGAGGCGGACGATGAATAACGCCGCCGAGGACCGTGATCGGGTCGTCGTGAATCTGCAGGAGCGCAGACTCGATCGGACCGTGCTTCGGACCTATCGGACGAAGGCGAGCCTCGAGGAGATCGTTCCGAACGAGAAGCAGCCGCGCCTTGGGCCGAAGATCGACGAGGAACTTCAGCGCCAGATCGAAGCGAACGGAGGATTGTTCGAGCCGCTGCTCGTGGAGCCTCACCCACAGCTACCGGGCAAGTTCCGCATCATCGACGGCGACCGCAGGTGGTCGAACTCGAAGGTGCTGGTGGAGCAGGGAAAGGAAGAATACCGGCAGATCCCGGTCGAGGTGACCGACCGCACGCTGAGCGAGGAGGACCGGCTGCGGGTCTGGATCTACATCCACCGGCAGCGCAAGGAATGGGACGCCAAGGAGAAGGAGATGGTGGCGTATCGTCTCGTGGACCTCATGGGCCGGGCGAGCGCCGCCAACATCCTCGGCATCACCGTGCGCGAGCTCGACAAGCTCACCGATGTGTTCGAACTGTCGGAAAAGTTTACAGCTCTTCGGGACCCCGGCGCGGCGATCACCTGGGCGCGGGAGCTGATGGGCGTCAGCAAGAAGCTGCTGACGCCGAGCGTGGTCGAGGCGGTGGTCCGAAAGGTCAACCAGAAGCGGATCACCAACTCCAAGGACCTGCGCAAGCTCCGTGCGATCTTGCCGGATCCCATCGCCAAGGCGCACTTCTTGGCCGACGCGGGAGACCTCGAGTCGGCTGCGCTGCGGCTCGGCACTGTGAAAACGAAGTCCGACGACGGTCTCACCGGCGAGCTCGATGCGGTCGTCGAGGCGGTCAAGGCGGTGCCATGGACAACGTTGCAGGATCTGAAGGGCAACGCCGAACTGCTGAAGAAGATCGATGATGCGGAGGCGATGCTCCGCTCGCTGCGCAAGGCGCTTTCCTAGGCGCGCTGGGATGGTTCCAAGGTGGACGCCGCTGTCGTCGGCGCAACCGGGGCTTGGAGAGTGGCCTTCGACCCCAGGCCGGCAAGGCCATCAGCCTCGCCCTCGCACTGCTTTAGCGCTCGTTTTCTCCGACGAGATGCGATCCCGCGGCCGGCCGCGCACCGGGAAGTCAGGTGGAGCGGGCGCCTGTCATGAGGTGGCGCGCTAGGAATGGTGTCCGAAACGGAACTTGGCACAAGGCATTGAATCGACGGAGAAATAGAGCCGCGCGGTAGGCTGATGGAGACCTTGGAAGACCTCGGGGAATGCCTAGTTGTCATCCACTGCCCGCCGATTAATCAGCTGGATATACGAGTGGGATTCGGCCTTGTCGTCAGGACGAGGAGGGAGGTCTTGTGAAGTACGTCATAGCGTTATCCGGCCCTGTCGCTGTCGGTAAATCCGAGCTTGGGCGCGAGCTCGTTCGGCGGTTCGGCGCCTATAGGATTTCCACCCATACCCTCCTGGTCGAGTCCGGCGCCAAGGACGAGCGTGCCGCATTGATCGCGGCCGGCAAGAAGCTTGATGTCGACACCAACGGGGCATGGGTTCGCGACGGCGTCAGCAATCACCTCAAACTGTCCGGCGATAAGGAGATCGTGCTGGTCGACTCGGTGCGGACGGCAGAGCAGATCCAGTACTTGCGAGACGCGTATGGCGAGAAATTTCTCCACATTCATGTGACCGCGCCGTACGAGGTCGTCAAAAAGCGCTACGAGGAGCGCGGTTCGGTCGCCGACACCGGCATGCAGTACGACCAGGTGAGGGCGGACTCGACCGAGAGCGGCGTCTGGCTGCTCGATCGCGTCGCCGATCGGGTGGTGGAGAACTGGCGGTGCGAGCCGCCGTCGTTGTTGGCGAGCGCGGTTGCCGGATTGGGCTTGTTTCCGCTGACGGCAACGCCATTGGTGGACGTGATCGTGAGCGGCCAATACGGCAGCGAGGGCAAGGGCCATATCTGCGCCCATCTCGCCGCCGACTACGGCGTCCTCGTTCGCGTCGGCGGACCGAACGCCGGCCACAACGTCGCCTTTCCGAAATACAACTACCGGCAGCTGCCGTCAGGTACGCAGTCCAACTTGTCGGCGAAAATCCTGATCGCCGCGGGCTCGACGATCCTTCCCGAGCGCATCCTCAAGGAGATCGGCGACTGCAAGCTCGGCCCGGATCGTCTCGTCATCGACGAGCAGGCCATGGTGATCGAGGATTGGGACAGGTCGTTCGAAGGCCAGGACGGCGGCCTCGGATCGATCGGTTCGACCAAACAGGGCGCCGGCGCGGCGCTGGCCCGCAAGATCCTGAACAGGGGCAGCAAGCCCATGCTGGGTGTGCCGGTTCGGCTTGCGAAGGATCATCAGCTCACCGCTGCCGAGCGGCGCGATCTACTGGAAATCCTTGACGATCGCCATGGCCGCTCCTCCACCATCGTAACCAGCCAACTCCCTGTGGACACATGGCACGAAGTTATCGGAGATCCCACGCTAGGCGACGCGATTCTGGATCGCCTCGTCCACAACGCTCACCGCCTCCAGCTTGCTGGCGAAAGCATGCGAAAACGCAACGCCAAAACCATCACCCTTGACGAGCAGCCAGAACGCTGACCCTATCACCGCCTCGGCCGGAGCGAGGCTGCTCACGATCGTCTGAATTCGGCGCTCATGATCGCGCGAAATCGCTGCTCACGATCACTGAAATATGCACGCATGAACGATTAAACGACAGGAAACGCCAACGCATTCAACGTCAACGTGCCGGGCGCGCCCGGTACCATAAAGGCACATCGCGGCGACCGGCTTCGTAGTCATTCCGATAGAAAAATTGTGCCCAGCTGATTGGCGCAAATCTTCCTGCCTGATGCTCCGCAAAAGTAGACGTCACGACCAAAGCTCAAGCCGGGATAGAACCAAATCGTTACTCAATCTCCGTTACGTGACGGACTGCGCAGGCTTACAAGTAGACGAACGAGTTCACTTCTGCGATGCAGTTTGGTCTTTCTGAGAATTGTCCTCAGTTGCTTAGAGACGGTCTGCCGAGAGACCTTGGAGCGTATTGCAGCGTCACCAAGACCTTCTCCCATTGCCAGGGACTGGGCGAGCTGCACCTCCGAGGGGGTTAGGCCAAAAGCGCCTCTTAGTACCGCCTCATCCGGCCGCGATCTATCATCTGGATTCGTAATGAGCAGAATTGCAAAACTAGTCAGGGTCGACGCGGGTCGCTTGTGAACAATAAGCAATGTAACTAGTAGAGGGCGATGGTTCCGACGCGTCAAAATTACCGTGCGCATTTCCTTCAATGAAGAACTTGGCGCCGCGGCCATCGCCTTGCGAACCATGCGTTGCAGTCCTGCATTGCTCCTGGCGTCGGTGGCAAGCCTGCTCCGCTTTATCGCCGATGACGTGTGCCAGCGCAGTCTCGACAACCTCTCGCGGGAAGCTGGAAACGTTACCGGCCCAATCCCGGAAGCTGGAACGGAAACCGTGCACGGTCGCGTTCTCGACCTTCATGCGCCGCAACACCATTTCCATCGCCATGTTGGACAGCGGCTGGTTACGGGCCTGCCCGGCAAGAACAAATTCGCTGGTCTTGAGCTTTTCGAGTTGGCGCAGGATTGTGACGGCTCTCGCGGACAACGGCACCCGGTGCACACGACCGGCCTTCATTCGACCCGCCGGCACCGTCCAGATTTTCTTGTCGAAGTCGATTTCCGACCAATGCATTCCCAAGACCTCGCCCGAACGGGCGGCAGTGAGAATGCAAAGCTCCAGCGCCAGCGCCGCCGTTGCCTCCCGCTGCCGCAGATTGGCGATGAAAGTAGCGACCTCCTCATAGGGCATTGCCGGATGGTGTCCCCGCGACAGCTTGGAAGGCTTTGGCAACAGGTGGTCCAAGTGGCCGCGCCAGCGGGCGGGGTTCTCGCCGTCCCGGAAGCCCTTGGCCTTGGCGGCGTCCAGAACCTTTTCGATCCGTCCGCGCACCCGTGAGGCAGTTTCGGTCTTGGTGTTCCAGATCGGCTTAAGGGCCGCCAGCACGTCGTCTGTTGTGATGGTGTCCACCGGTTTGGCCCGCAGGGAAGCAGCGTAGGTCTCCAGCGTCGATTTCCATTGAGCCTTGTGCTTCTCGTTGCGGAAGCCGGCTGACAGGGATTCACGCACGCTCTCGGCCACCTCCCCGAATGTGGGAATGCCGTCCCCGCGTTTCTTCTCGTCGATCGGGTTCAATCCCTTGGCGATCAGCTTGCGTGCATGAGCGGCCCTCTCACGGGCATCGGCAAGCGGGACGTTAGAGGCGCTGCCAAGTCCCATCTCCTTCGCCCGGCCGCGCCAGGTGAAGCGCAGAACCCATTTGCGAGACCCTGCAGGCGCAACGATTAAGTAGAGGTTTCCGCCATCGCTGTACTTGCCCGGCTTCGCCGTCTCGACTTTACGCGCGGTCAGATTGCCAGCCATCGCCGCCCCTTGGTCCCCAAATCGGTCCCCAAATTTAGCACGGATTGGGGCGGACAGGAACGATCAACGGCGCGCAGTGATGAAAGAGAGACCTTTCAATCAAGCAATGCTTAGAAGCTAATGGCGGTCAGAGGCGAACGTGTCCGGTCGCTAGTTCGGGGGACACTCTCTCCGCCAGCTCCTATCGAATGTTAGGTAGATCTCTGTTTTCGACGGTCGACCCCCGGATTGCTTCTGGGCGCGGCAGGGGTTGGAAAGCGAGATCCTTTCTGAATTCGGTCGAGAGCCGAGCTTAACTGCGCTTGCCTCTGTTTCTGCAGCCTTCACACCCGTGCGCTGTCGTTACCGGTGGCGCCTGCTCCGACGGCGCCCGGCGCGGTGCCGAAACGCCGGCGGAAGCCGCGCGCAAAATGCGTGTAGTCGCGAAAGCCGCAGGCGTAGGCAATATCGCTGAGAGGCTGACCTGTCTTCATCAACGCGCGGCGTTCGATCAGACGCGCCGCATGATCCAGACGGGCCGAACATATGTGGTGACCGCATGTCGACCCACGGACCGTGAACAGCTTCTGCAAATAGCGCAGTGAAATTCCCGCCTCGGCAGCCACCTCCCGCGGAGAGATGTCCGGATCGGCAAAGCGGTCCTTTATGATGCCGCAGACGCGCATGAACAGCTTGTCGTTGTGACGCGAGCCAAGCGGGGCGGGAGGTGCAAACAGTGCGCCGAGGAGATCGTAGACCACCAGATGCATAAATTGGTAAGTCGACGCGAACGCCGGCTCTGCATCGCTGATCGGGTCAAGAGCGAGTTGACAGAGCAGACGTGACGCTTGCGCCTGCCGAGGGCCGCACACGCCACCTTGCGGTTCGAAGCCGAGATGCGACGCCAGCTTCTGGCGCGGCACTTGCACACCAAGCCATTGCGCGCTGTCTTGGGCCCGCGAGATGAATGTCACGGGTTTTGTGGAATCGAGCAGGATGACATCGCCAGCAGTGATATTTACGACTCGGTCGTTGTGAATGATGATCGATTCGCCGGTATCCTGAACTGTGACGAAATAGTACTCCATGTTATCACGGCGAATGTCCTGTTCCGTCCGCTCAAGGCGGGTAGCGCTGCAGGTGAGATCCACTGCAGCGAATCCGAAGACGCGCCGCGTGCGCACCTTGCTGGCGAAGAAGTTGGTTTCGCGAGCAGGAGTAAACCATCCCCAATCCTCGCGCATTGCAGCTCGGAAACCGTCATAGTCCAATTCTGGAGCGCTGAGAAAATCGTCGCTCGGGTGCATCATCGCCTCCGCGGGTCTTGGTAAGCCTAATCGCACGGTTTGTAACGGCCTGCGCCGAAAACACGGGCAGACGTCGATCAAGCTAGCGTGGCCCGAGACAGGTCCCGCTCAACTCTGCGTCACGCCAAATCACGCCGCCGAGATCGTGTCAGCATCGCCGCGAGGCGCGCCAGGCGGTGCGCGTTAGTACGGACGATTGGGCGCGATCGCCTCACGACACCTGAGGTCCAGCCGCCTAGATTCCGATCCTGGTAGTCACGCTTTGACGAGAATCGGAGACAACAATGATTACAGAAGTTGAGAATAGAATGACGCCAACGGGAAACCGGGCTCTTTTGACCGAGCAGGCAACGCAAAACGAGTCCGATCCCGCCTTGGGAGTTGGGCGGCCTGGAATTCCGGTTCCGCTTCATTGTTTGCCAGTGACGGATGCCACAGTTCTTGAGTTGTACGAATATGTTTTCGCGCCTTGGGTGAAAATGCTCGGCCTTCGCGAGTTCAAGGTCTGCCCGGGCATCGTGTCCGCGATGCTTCCACAAAATGATGCGCTCAAATTGTCAAGCTGCGCGGTATGTGGCCAGGCAATTATGGCGGCCATTGACTCGGTTGCATCACTGTCCGTGGGCACGACGGGGCTCATCACTAAAGGCACCGTGTATCAGCACACTCACTTCCTGCGTCCAGCCGTCAACGATGACTATCACGTAAGAGCAGAAGTATTGCGCTTTGGCAAAGCGTCGGCCTTCACGGAAACCCGCGTTTCGTTTGCGTCTACGGGAAAGTTGGTTGCACACGCCAGCCTGGAATTCGCCTTCTGACTCGCATCCAAGGCTTCATCACCCCAACCCGCCGCTCCCGACGTCTGTTCAAGCTCGTTCTCGGACATTCCGGTCGCGGTACGCCGCCAGTTCCTGACCAGCCATACCGGCTGATCATCTCGCATTGACCCGCAACCCTCATCACCGGAGTCAAACTATGACCAGGACCATTCTCATTACCGGCACATCGAGCGGCTTCGGCCGCGAAACCGCGGAAAAGCTGGCGCGCGACGGCTATCGCGTGTTTGCCGCGATGCGCGACATCGCCAGCCGCAATCCCAGCCACGCCGACGCGCTGCGAAGCCAGAAAATAGGCGTCGTGGAACTCGACGTTACCGATGACGGCTCGGTCGATCGCGCCGTTGCTTCTATCCTCGCCGAGGCCGGCAGGATCAACGTGCTGGTCAACAACGCCGGCATTGCGTCGGTCGGCGTAACCGAAGCCTTCACGGCGGATCAGGCGAAGGCGATCTTCGACACCAACGTCATCGGGTTCCTCCGCGTTTCGCGGGCAGTGCTGCCTTCGATGCGTCGGGAGTCCGGGAGACGATCTCGACATCGGGAAAGGAGCGCCCCGCGTGCATGAGAATGGACGACAGGAGCAACGGAGTTTGCATCATTAAGCCAAGCATGGCGAATGTTCCCTCGGTTTCAACGCTTTCACTTCAGCCGCAAGCGACTGTTCGTGCGGGCAGGAGATGGTCCGCACGGGTATCCATTTGGCGAGAGGTCTTCATCAGCCAGGACGACTCGCCCGCCCTCTCGCCCTTGGGTGCCCGGTCCCCGAACACGCGCCTTCGCGCGAGACCTGAGAAGGATGGCGAGCTTGAAGTGAACGACTAGCAGCCTGATCGCAAAGGACGTGACGAGCCATATGACTGACAGGGGCATTTGTCTTCCAAACACGATTTAGATTCGATGCTGTGAATGAAGCTAAGACTCTGGAAGCTGGATGTCGTGAGCCGCCGGCGCCCTTTCACCGGTACTGGCACGCACCGCTCGCTGCCACGTCGCGCCGCGAAGCGGTCAGGCCGACGCGGAGACGGATAACGGCGGCGCAGATAGGGCTGGAAGCAACGCCAACGTCGTGAGCAGGGTGCGACGGTCGATGCCGGAGCGCAGAATGGCTTCCTTCATGTTCGGCTACTCCTAATTCAAATAGATCGGATGAAGCAGGTTCGGCGAAAATGCGATGGACCGCTCTGCCGCTGATCACGCTCATCGCCCTTCCCGTTCGCTGGGAAGGCGCCATTGGGCCGGAAATTAGTTCGAGACCGATTTCACCTTGCGGACGAGCACGCTGTCGCCGTTCCGGCTGATTTCGAGCGCATTTACCTGGTGCGGTGTTGAGAACGCCACGCTCTGACCCGGTGCAAGAACACACACAACACGGATCGGCGTTCCCGTCATGCCCTGTGCAAGGGTCGTTACGACATGGAATCCGTCGCGCTCTACGGTGTAGTAGGCGACACCGGACAGTTCGCCAACGTCGACGCTCATGGCATCAATCGGACGCAGGCCATCGGCGTGGGCGGGCTGCAGAGAGGCGAACGCTGCGGCAACAAGCAGGCTACGGATCGACATAGCGATCTCCTTTGGGTTGCGACATAAAACCCTGTAAAGCGTCGAGGCTGCAGAACACTGCGACGAGCCGGCCGGGCGGTATTACGTCCGCCCGGCGCCTTTCGGCATTTTGGCGTTCGCGCCGCCGAAGTTTGGCGGATTGATACCCATCGCCGCGATCAGCTCGCTGAAGGCTGCGCCCACACTCAGGTATATGCTGACGGGCGGTTCTCTTTGACCCAGTGCTTTTCAGCCTCAGAATCGGGGTCAGGCGGCTTCATTCCTTGGATGGTCCAGAAATCGATTGGCGTTTCGTCAATGTGGACCTCCCAGCGATAACCCCGCTCGCGTGTGAAGGGATTGAGCATAGTGTTGACGCGCTCCAGCCACCACGCTCGCCGCTCGGGAGCAGTTGCGCGAGCAATCTGATCAATCCAAATCCTGACAAAATCGTTCGCTGGCTTTCCGCCGATAAAAAACGAGTTCTTCGGCAATTCGTGAAAGACAGCGCTTGCATAGAACCGGGGCAAGCCGACACCCGCGTAGAGGTCCGTGATACGCGTCGCAAGCGCGCACTTGTCCTCGGCTGAGTACGCATTCTCCGGACAGTAAATATGCCACAGAGGCATTTGAGTTCTCCTTGTTAAGCTTTGGCGATATTCGTCCTGGCCTCTTCGTTCTTTCGAGGGCCTATTCCTGGCAGGGCGCGCCCGCCAGCGTGCTGCCGCGTGAGGACGGGTCGACTGCAGGCGCCGGCCCGGAACGCTCTATCACACGAGTTTTTCGAGATGCCCGAGGCCCAGACCGTCGACGACGGCCTTCTGGACGGGCGCGATGTCGGCATTGATCTTGTCAGCACCGAACGACGTGCCCACCACCGTCCGAGCGGCGCGACTGCCCTTCGCCTGGCCGATGAGCTTGGCGACGGCCTCGGCAATGTCGTGAGGCTTCGGAGCGTCCTTTCCCTGCAACATTGACGTGAAGGTCTTGTAAATGGCGTCGGGAATCTGGCCGACCTCGCCGTAGGACTTCGTGATGTCGCCGTCGGCAGGCCTCTGGATGCTCGAGTACAGGCTTGTCGGGTAAGCGCCAGGCTGAACTTCCACCACGTCTACGCCGAGTTGGGAGACCTCCAGCCGAATGCTGTCGGTCAAAGCTTCGATCGCCATCTTGCTCGCGCCGTAGATGCCGACGAAGGGGAACGTCACTCGGCCGAGGACCGAGCCCATGTTGATAATGAGGCCTTCGCGCTCCCGACAAGCCCGATCACATCACGAGCTACAGCGGCCTTCTCGAGCGCAGTTCTCGGCTCGCAAATGCATTGGACTCGATCGGCATTAAGCCAGGCGATCGCGTGGCGACCTTAGCCTGGAATAGCTATCGGCATCTGGAGCTATACTTCGGCATTTCCGGAATGGGAGCCGTTTGCCACACGATCAATCCAAGGCTGTTCGTGGACCAGATCATATACATCATCAACTACGCCGAAGATGCGATTGTATTCTTCGATCTGGCTTTTATCGATCTCGTACACTCTTTAATGCCGCAATGTCCGACTGTTGAAGCGTGGATATATCTGGGCGAGGCTGGCGACGCAAAGATCGTGGGAGCCAAAGGCTTCCCATCCTATGAAGGATTTCTCTCCGGGTGCTCGGAAGCTTATGCATGGCCCGAGTTCGACGAGAACACGGCATGCGGACTGTGCTATACGTCGGGAACGACAGGAAACCCAAAGGGTGTGCTGTATAGCCATCGCAGCGCCGTGCTGCATTCCTGCGCCGCAGCGCTCCCAGACGCTTGTCGTATTTCTCTGGATGACACGGTCGCGCTTGTCTCGCCGATGTTCCACGCAATGTCTTGGGGAATGCCGTATTGTGCAACGGCGACGGGTTCGAAGCTGGTGATGGCCGGCCAAAACGTCGACGGTGAGAGCCTGCACAGGTTGTTCGAGGACCACGGGGTGACTTTCGCCGGCGGCGTGCCGACGGTCTGGCTGGGCTATGTTCGATACCTGCAAAGCGCCGGCGTGAAGCCGACGACGCTCAATCGCGCGCTGATCGGTGGCACGGCATGTCCGGCCTCCCTGATGGAAACGCTGCAGGACGAATACGGAGTAGACGTTCTGCATGGCTGGGGCATGACGGAAACCAGCCCGCTCGCGACGATCTCGAAGCCACTGCGCAAGCACATGACCTCGTCGAGAGCTGAACGGCGGTCTCGCCAGGTCAAACAAGGACGTGCGCTTTTCGGGGTCGAAATCGGGATTCGCGATGGCAACAACAGAAAACTCCCCCACGATGGCAAGGCAGTTGGCGACCTCGTGGTTCGGGGGCCCTGGATTGCCCGCGCGTATTACAAAATGCCGGAAAGCGAGCGTGCCGATGGCTGGTTTTTCACGGGTGATGTCGTCACGATCGACAGCGACGGTTATATGCAGGTTACGGATCGCTCGAAGGACGTCATCAAGTCCGGAGGCGAATGGATATCGTCTATCGAACTCGAAAACCTGGCGATGGCCCACCCCGAAATCGTCGAAGCGGCGGTGATTGGTATTGCGCATCCAAAATGGGACGAACGCCCGCTCGTGCTTGCGGTCCGGCGCCAGGGATCGAGGCTCGAGGCGCAAGATCTCCTGACCTTTTACGAGGGCAAGATCGCGAAGTGGTGGATGCCGGACGATGTTCTGTTCGTCGACGAGCTTCCGCACGGGGCGACCGGAAAAGTCCTGAAGACCAAATTGCGCGAGCTTTACGGAAACCGCGATTCCGCCGCAATCAGCCAGACGCGCAACCCGCCCGCCGCCGAAGCCAACGGAGGTTCCTATGTCAGTCCGCAGCTCGCTTCTCGCAGCCGCCGTCACCTTCGCCTTACTCGGGGCCGCACACGCTAACGGCCTGCGGCCGATCGAGGGCCTGAGCATCAATCTCGGCGATGTATCCGGCGTCGCCTACTACACGGTCGAGCCCGATGGATTCCGCGTCGTCACGACTCTTGCACAGGGTGAAGCGGGAACGCCGATCCGCTTTGTGACAGTACTGGCGCCCGGTCAGCGCGTCGTTGTCTCAACGCCATACCAGGCCCCCGCGCTCGAAGTCAGCCGAAAGGGCGATGAACTGCTCGTCCGCAGGGCGAGCACGTTCTCCAATTGACTGTCAATTGGCACGCAAGCGCCGACGTGAAGAAGCCAAAGATGTCCACGATTCATCTCCGCCAGCTATTTGGACGGCGCAGGCAGGATCGGCTTTCAGGTCGGGATCAAGCCTGATCCGCGAAAGCTTTCGATCAGCGCATCGAACAATTTCAGGTCGGCGCGGCTCCGCGCCATCAGTTGCGCGCCGGCAACGGCCGCGTAGATCGCGCGCGCCCTTGCTTCCCGCTTGCTGGCGGGAACTGAAGCCGCAGCGAGCATCCTGGTCAGCCAGGCCACGTTGACATCGGCGAACGCCTGCACCTCGGTTTTCACGGCGTCCGGCAGATCATCATATTCGGCTGCCATGAAGCTACAGAGGCACATGCGATTGTCCTGCTCGAGCGATCGACGAAAAAGTCCTGGGTAGGCCCGGAGCGCCTTCCTCGGATCGCTGTTCGCCGTTGAAAGAGCTTCGAGATTCGCCACCGTGTCCTCCCAATAGCGTCTCGCCACCGCTGCTCCCAGCTCCGCCTTACCTGGGAAGTGGTGATAGATGCTCGCAGCCTTGATGCCGACTTCAGCGCCGATGTCGCGGAAGTTCAGCCCGCCATACCCGTGGGCCTGAGCCGTCCTGCGCGCTGCAGCCAGGATCGCTTCCCTCGCATTTTCGTTCATCGTGATCACCTCAACGTGTCCCTACCAAATGACAGGTAGGGATTGAAGTCCATAAATGCGAGGGACATGTCCAGCCTACCAAATGGCAGGTAGGACAGATATGATGGATAACATCGTTAGAATGGACGCCACCCGCATCGCCCAGCTGATCGCTCAACGGGAGCTTTCGCCCGTCGAGGTCATGCGGGCGCATCTCGACCGCATCGCGGCGGTCAATCCCAAGCTGAACGCGATCGTGACGCTGGCGGACGGCGCGATCGAAGGCGCCAGGACGGCCGAAGCGGCGGTGATGTCGGGCGCCCAGCTCGGCCCTCTCCATGGCGTTCCGTTCACGGTCAAGGATGGGATCGACACGGCGGGTGTGCTGACACAGCGCGGCTCGTCGATTTTCAGGGGGCGCGTGCCTGACACTGATGCTACCGTCGTGGCCAGGCTGAAGGCCGCCGGCGCCATCCTCATCGCAAAAACGAACCCGCCGGAATTTTCCTATTCGATCGAAACCGACAATCTCCTGACGGGCCAAACCAACAACCCCTGGAACCTCGATTACACGCCGGGCGGATCGAGCGGCGGTGAATCCGCTGCCATCGCAGCGGGCATGTCGCCACTCGGTGTGGGCAGCGATCTCTCGATCTCGTTGCGCGGCCCGGCAGCACATACCGGTGTCGTCGGATTTAAAGCGACTCACGGTCGAATGCCGATGACGGGCCACTGGCCTCGGGTACCGCGCCGTTTCTGGCACATCGGTCCGATGGCGCGTTCCGTTCGCGATGTGGCGCTCGCTTATTCCTTGATGGCAGGACCTGACGGTGCCGACGGCTTCTCGGTCAGCTCGCCCAACCTCGATACAGGGGTAGGTACGAAATCGACCCGTGAGCTTCGCGTAGGCTGGATGGCCTCTCCGGGCTTCTTCGGACCCATCGATCCGGAAGTGGTCGCGACCGTGAAGGCAGCGGCACATGCGCTGAGCAATGCCGGCTACCACGTCGAACAGGTCCGGTTGCCGGTCGTGGAGCAGACCGATGCCAACAGCGTCCTCTGGCAGCTCCAACAGATGGAAACCCGGCGCGAGTTCGAGAAGGTCACTGCCGGCCACGAGGCCCAGATCTTCAGGCACGCCAAATTGGTCCTCGATACACCTGACACGCCGATAGCCGACTTCGTCGCCGCCGAGCAGGCCATAGAGCGCCTTCGCGACAGCTTCGCCGAATACTTCCAGCGCTACGATGCGCTGCTATGCCCGGTGACCCCGTTCCCGGCGACCAAGCATGGTCTCAACGCCCTCGTGGTCGATGGTGTGACGGTTTCACCCTTTCACGTCATGAGCGCCACATCACCGTTCAGCTTGACGGGAATGCCCGCTCTATCAATGCGGTTTGGAACGAGCCATGACGGTCTTCCGATCGGCGTGCAAATCGTCTCCTCCTGGTTGGCGGAATCGACGACGCTCAAGGTCGCCTCGCTCCTCGAGGAGGTGAGCCCGGTTCGCGACCGTCATCCGACTATCTGACGATGAAAGGGCGGGATTCAACCCGCCCTCTCCCCTGAGAGCATCCACCATGAACGATGAGCTGACGATATCGCGGCTTGCTCAATCAACCGACGGTCACGTTCAATTGCGTCGCAAATCCTGGTGCGCTCCGGTCATTGTCGCCGTCCATAGGTTCGCTATCGGTTGCCGCTCCCTTCCCTCATGAAGTTCCCGCGCGCGCCGGAACATCACCGGAAACAGGACGTCATGAAGGCACACAGCAGCGCTCTCGAAGAGGCCGAGAAGGATGATCAGAATGAACATTCAAGTCTCGCTCACCGCGCAGCCGATCGACCTGAATTCCCTGCAGACATTCGTCGCTGTCGTGCGCGCCGGCGGATTTGCGGCGGCAGCCCGCGAAACCAACACGCCGAGGTCGTCCGTCAGCTTGCGCATCCGCAGCCTGGAGGCGGCGCTCGGCGCGCGGCTCTTCAAGAGGTCCACGCGCGCTTTTGCCCTCACGGCCGCAGGACGAGAACTCTACCAGCGTTCGGCTGGCGCGCTTGCCCTGCTGGTCAACGCGCTCCGGGGGGTAAGCGGTGCTGACGACCCATATGCCGGCGAAATCCGCATCACGCTGCCGGCCGACTTTCCGGTCAGGATCGTGGCAGCCGCGATCGGGGATTTCAGAAACGATCACCCCAATGTGCGCTTTGAGGTGTCGCTCACTAACGACGTGCTCGATCTCATCTCCCAGGATATTGATATTGCGCTCCGCATCGGAGCGGCCAATCCTCAGGAAGCCCTGATCAAGGGCGCAATCGACATGAAGTTTGGTCTTTATGCGAGCGCAGACTATGTGAGCGGTCACGGGATCCCCGTCGATATTCGCGACGCGTCGACCTTGATCGGGCCATCGAGGCCGGAATTGCTGCGCCTTCTATCCCGCTCCTTGCCGGGCGGGGCGACGTGGCCCGCCTTTCATGTCGCGGTCGACTCCTTCGCTCTTGCTCGTGAGCTTGTGCTGAATCACCAGGGGATTGGTCTGCTTCCGGAAGCCCTCTGCAGAGTGGAATACGCATCGGGGTTCGTCGTGCCGGTTTTGCCAGAGCAGTTCTCCGGGACGATCCGCCTGCATCTCACATATCCGTCGCGGGCCGATCTAAGCGCCAAGGTCGCGGATTTTACCCGTGTGTTCGAGCGACACCTTGCAGCTGCGGGGCGGTGATTTCCGTTGTTGTCGTTGTTCATGCCGACAGTTTGAGGCGGACCGTTCGGGCAGCAGAACTGGTCTTCGGGAAACTCCGATGCCAATTGGCCAGAACTACAGCCGCTGTGGCTTGCGGAAGGGGACTAATCCGCAGTCCTCCCGCATGCAATCTATCGAGCTCCGAAGTCAATGGAGCCTTGGCCAATGCAGAGCGTCATCACGACGAAGTTCGAAACGACCGAATTTGCCGGTCTCACGACGAAAATTATCAATCCGCAGGAAAGCCCGTTCACGGTGCTGGACATGACCATCAAGCCGGGCTTCGGCGGCACCCGCCCACATCTCCGAGGAGGAGGACAAGCTGTTTGTCCTCCTGGAGGGCCAGGTGAAATACCTCGTGGGAGACCAAACCGGGGTCGCTGGACCCGGTTCGCGGATTCTCGTGCCGAGAGGAGTTGTTCACGGCTTCACCAATGAGGGGCCGGCCGACGCGAGACACATCCTCGTCTCCACGCCGCGTCGTCACGAGGAATTCTTCCGCGATCTGCACAGGATCCCCGAGCCGCGCGAGCAGCACATGGACATGCTGCCGACGATCGCAGCGCGCAACGGCCAACGGATAGTTGGTCCGCTCCCATGACACGATGGGCAGCACCGAACGCGCGTATCGCCGCGATTTCGACGTCCCTAGGCCACCCTCCATTTCCCATCCCCCGCGCGCTTCAGCGCGGGGTCGTTCACCCGCACATGCTCGGCGAGGAAATCGATGAACGCGCGCACGCGCGCGGGCAGGGGCGCGGTGTGGCCGACATAGACGGCGTGGATGTCTTCGCGGTCGCCGGGATTGTAGCTCTGCAAGACCGGGACGAGGCGGCCCGATTCGATGTCGGGGCCGATGTGGAAGAGGGCGAGGCGGGCGAGGCCGACGCCGCCGAGAGCGAGGCGGCGAGCGATTTCGCCGTCGCTGGCGCGCGCGGCCGGTGGCGGCATGGCTTCCTCGGTGCGGTCGCCGCGCCGGAAAGGCCAACCGCCGCGGATGCGCGGAAAGGTCCAGCCGATGCCGCGATGCTCGGTGAGATCCGCCGGCGTCTTCGGCGTGCCGAAGCGCGCCAGATAGTTTGGGGTGCCGACGACGACCATGCGGCTGGTGCCGAGCTTTCGCGCGACCAGACGTGAAGCTTTCAGCGGCCCGACGCGGATGGCAATATCGGCCCGTTCCTGCATCAGGTCGATCAGCGTGTCGGTCAGCACGAGGTCGAGTGTGACCTCGGGATGGCGTTCGAGGAAGCGGGGAATCAGCGGTAGGACGTGCAGCATGCCGAAGGGAATGTTGCAGTTGACCGTGAGGCGGCCGCGCGGCGCAGCACCTGAAGCCGCCTCGCGCTCGGCCTCTTCCATCTCTCCGAGAATGCGCACGGCGCGCTGGTAGAAGGCCTGGCCCTCCTCCGTCAGCGTCAGCTTGCGCGTGGTGCGGTTGATCAGCCGCGAGCCGAGGCGCGTCTCCAGCCGCGAGATCAGCTTGCTGACGCCCGACGGGGTCAGGCGCAGTTTTCGCGCGGCCTGGGTGAATCCGCCGAGATCGACGACGCGGACGAAAACCTCCATCTCGGCGGAGCGGTTGGTATCGAAACGGGCCATGTTGAATTCATGTCACAAATGATTGGATTGCGGACATCCTAATGGTTTTGCTGCGCTGCGGCTATCTGCGTGGCTCGTCCCTCGCATTGGAGCCACGCATGCCTCCCGCCGTCCTCGCCCTCACCGCCGGTGCCTTCGGCATCGGCACCACCGAGTTCATCATCATGGGCCTGCTGCTCCAGGTCGCCGCCGACATGCACGTCTCCGTGCCGGTCGCGGGGCTGCTGATCTCCGGCTATGCGCTCGGCGTCTTCGTCGGCGCGCCTGTGCTGACGCTGGCGACGCGGCGGATGCCGCGGAAAACCGTCCTTCTCGCCCTGATGGCGATCTTCACGCTCGGCAATGCCGCTTGCGCGCTGGCGCCGAACTACGAATGGCTGATGGCGGCGCGGGTGCTGACTTCGCTCGCCCACGGCACCTTCTTCGGCGTCGGCTCGGTGGTCGCCACCAGCTTCGTCGCCGAGGACAAGCGCGCGTCGGCGATTGCGACCATGTTAATCGGCCTGACGGTCGCGACGCTCCTGGGCGTGCCCTTCGGCGCCTGGTTCGGCCTGATGCTCGGCTGGCGCGCGGCGTTCTGGGCGGTGACGGTGATCGGCGTGATCGCCTTCGCAGTGGTGGCCACATTCGTGCCCGGCCATGTCGGCAATGGCGACAAGCGGATCTCGCTCTCCGAGGAGGTCGCGGTGCTCGGCCGTCCGCAGGTGCTGCTCGGCCTCGCCATGACCGTGTTCGGCTTTGCCGGCCTGTTCGTCGTCTTCACCTATATCCAGCCGATCCTGACGCGCTTCACCGGTTTCCCGGAATCCGCGGTGTCGCCGATCCTGCTGGTGTTCGGTGCAGGTCTCGCGATCGGCAACGTCGCCGGCGGCAAGCTCGCCGATCGCGGCCTCGCGCGTGCCCTGATCGGCACGCTCGCGGCGCTCGCCATCGTGCTGCTTGGCCTTGCCGCCGTGCTGTCGGTCAAGATCGCAGCCATTGCGCTGATCCTGCTGCTCGGCATTGCGGCCTTTGCGACCGTCGCGCCTCTCCAGCTTCGCGTGCTGGAGGCGGCGGGGCCAAGCGGCCGCACGCTCGCCTCCAGCCTCAACATCGCCGCCTTCAATCTCGGCAACGCGCTCGGCGCCTGGGCGGGCGGCGTCACCATCGACCGCGGGCTCGGTCTCTCCGCGCTGCCGCTGGTCGCAGCCGGCATCACGGCTGTCGGTCTCGTGCTCGCGCTATGGAGCCTTCAGCTCGATCGAATGCAGTCCGCAGTCGCAGCGTGCCCGGCGGAATAGGAGAATGATCATGGAATATCGTAACCTCGGCGCTTCCGGCCTCAGGGTACCCGTCCTCAGCTTCGGCACCGGCACGTTTGGCGGCCAAGGCCCGCTGTTCTCGGCCTGGGGCCGCAGCGGCGCCGACGAAGCGCGCAGGCTGGTCGATATCTGCCTCGATGCCGGCGTCAATCTGTTCGACAGCGCCGATGTCTATTCGAAAGGCGCGTCCGAGGAAATCCTCGGCGCCGCGATCAAGGGACGCCGCGACAAGGTGCTGATCTCCACCAAGATGAGCTTGCCGATGGGCGACGGTCCGCTCGATGCCGGCTCGTCGCGGTATCGTCTGGTCGCCTCGGTCGAAGCTGCGCTGCGGCGGCTCGGCAGCGATTACCTCGATCTGCTCCAGCTCCATGCCTTCGATGCGTTCACGCCGATCGAGGAGGTGCTGTCCACCCTCGATACGCTCGTACGCGCCGGCAAGCTGCGCTATGTCGGTGTCTCCAATTTCGCCGGCTGGCAGCTGATGAAGTCGCTCTCAATTGCCGAACGGCACGGCTGGCCGCGCCATGTCGCGCATCAGGTTTATTACTCGCTGCTCGGCCGCGACTATGAATGGGAGCTGATGCCGCTCGCACGCGACCAGGGCGTTGGCGCGTTGGTCTGGAGCCCGCTCGGCTGGGGCCGGCTCACCGGCAAGATCCGGCGTGGAAGGCCGCTCCCTGCGAGCAGCCGTCTGCACGCCACTGCGCAGTTCGGCCCGCCCGTGGACGACGAGCGGCTCTATGCCATCGTCGACGTGCTTGATACGATCGCCGCGGAGACCGGCCGCACCGTGCCGCAAATCGCGATTGCCTGGCTGCTGGCGCGTCCGACCGTATCCTCGGTGATCATCGGCGCCCGCGACGAAGCGCAGTTGCGCGACAATCTCGGCGCGGTTGGCTGGTCGCTGAGCGCTGCGCAGATCACGCGTCTCGACGAGGTCAGCGCCGTGATGCCGCCTTATCCCTACTACCCCTATCGCATCCAGGAAGGCTTTACGCGCCTCAATCCGCCGCTGGTGTGACGAGCGGCTAGTAAAAAGCCGCGATCGCCGTCGCGATTCCCGCTGGAAGATTCGGCTCGTTCTTCAGCGTGTCCAGAAACGCGGGATCGCCTGATACCGTGAGGCCATCCAGCTTGATCGGGTGCAGCGGCTCGGCCGCTGCCGCCACCGCCGCCAAATCCGGACCGGTCCTGACACCGTTGAATTCGAGCCGCGGGCGCAGTTGGACATTGTTGCCGAACTGCTCGTCGAGCGCGAGGCGCCATCCAGTGCGTGACACCGCTCCGCGGGCGATCGCATCGCTCATGGCGAGGCTGTGCGGCTGCAAGGTGCCGAGATTGCCGAGCGCGGCACGGAGGCGGCTCGTCGCCTCCGCCAGCGTGATCCTCTCGATCCCGGGATCCTGGTCGGGCGAGGTGAAGTCGATCACCCGCGCGCTACTGCCGATCTTGAGCGCCTCGCCGATTCCGCCTGCCTTTTGCATGACCGTCTTCGTCCCATAACGGGCTCGTCCGCCGATGGTGACCAGGACGATGTCCTGCTCGCGCGATTTGATCAGATGAGCGTAGGGATCGCCGGTGACTCCCTTCACGACCAGAAGGTCGGCGAACTTGCCCTTGGCGATCGTTCCCAGCTTCGCATCCCACTTGAGAATGGCGGCCGGATTGCGCGTCGCCATCGAGACGATGTCGTAGTCGCTGAAGCCGAGATTGAAATGCGCGGACACGACCTTGGCCGCCTTCAGCTCGCCGAGCAGGTTCTTGCTGCCGGACGGCGACCAGTCCGAACCGAGCGCAATCGTGAGGCCGGCCGTGCGCGCGGCAACGACATTGGTCGTCTTTCCGTAGAGCAGCAGATTGCTCAGGGGCGACCAGACGACCTTGGCATGGTTTTCGGCCATCGTTCCGAAGTCGGTCGCATCGAGTGCCGTGCAATGAATGCCGGCCAGCGACGGCTCGATCGCCCAATCTCCCTCGGAATTGCGCAAGGCGAGGAAGTGGCTATGGGCCTTGGTGTCGATGCCTTCGCTGAGATGCAGCAGGAAGCACGATGACGATTTCAGCTCGTTGTCGAACTTCGCCCAATCCTCGGCATCTATGTCGGGAATCTTCGAGTGCGCCTTCGGCAGATCGGGAGGGCTGCCGATCTCGGCGGCGCGCAACGCGCCCTTGTAATATTTGTGGATCGTGCCGCTCCAGTTCGACAGCGTGATCCCCTGGCTCGTCGTGGTGCCCGCGACCATGCACTTGGCTTCGACATAGCGGACCAGGGCGGGCAGCAGCGAGCCGTCGTCGGCCAGCGCGATCGCGCTCATCGGGCCGGTCACCGACGTCTTGTACGATTTGGCATTCTGCCATTGGTCGCGATTGCCGTAGGGTTGCGGCACGCGCCAGAGCGGCAGGATGTTGTAGCTCAGGTGATTATGCAGCTCGATCAGGCCTGGATAGATGGTGCCGCCGGTCGCCACTGCAACGACGGCCTCGAAGCCTGCCGGGGCCGGCTGTCCCTTGGGTACGATCGCCGCGATGCGATTGTCCTCGATGAAGATCGTCCCGCTCTTGATGACGTCGCTCTCAGTCGTCATCGTCACGATCCGCCCGCTCAGGGCCCATCGCTTCGGGTTGGCAGCCGGGCTCATGGGATCACTCCGTCGGGGATGGTGATCGTGATCGTGCGCCGCTTGGTGGCCGCGTCGGCGCCCTGGCGCACGGCCCACGGCGTGTCTCCACGCATCCACGCCGGTAGTCCGGCGGGGAGATCCTTTGCGATGATGTCGAAGAACTCGGTCGGCTTGAAGGCGTCGCCATATGGCACGAGCGTCGTCGGCACGTCGGGATGCTGGACTGCAGGTGCGAGAGCCGCGAGCGCGGCATTCCACTTGGTCAGCATGATCTTGGTGTTCGCGGCCCGCGTCGCGTTATCGTGGGCCGAGCTTTCCGGCCAGGTCGGGTGCGTTATATGCTGATAGGCGAGGGTCTTGTAGGCCTCGCCGTCGGACGTCTTGAGCCAGGCCTTCCACGCCTCGTCGGCGAGGCCGCCGAGTGAGACGACGGCTTCGATATTGCCCGGCGCGAGTACGGCCTTGAACCATTTGTTGCGATACTCGACGATCCCCGGCTCGTTCTTGTGCTTGTTGCCGCCGCTCTGCCCGTAGACGCTGTACAGGAAGGTGTTCACCATCACGTAGCTCCGCGTGATGCCGAGCTTCGCCAGGAAACCTTGCGTCCGGCGGCCCGCAGTGCCGACCAGAATTCTGCGCACGATCGTCTCGTGCTGGGCGGGATCCTGACCGACGACGAGCACACGCGCCGATCCGTCGAGCCGGCCGCGGTGAAAGATCGGCCCCCATTCAATCCGGAAATCGTCGGGATCGTAGGTTTCAGCGGCCGGATAGTCGGCGCACAGATCGCGGAAGGGTTGCTGGTCGTATCCGCTGTCGAATTCCACGAGCATGGCAAATGCTCCGATGTGTCGCTGTCAGATTAGCTGCGTCAAAAATCTAATCGCCATGGCACAATCTTGATGGCACAATCTTGGCGGTGGTTTGTTCCACCATTCAACCAGTATATGGGTCAGGAGAGCGGGGCCAAAGGTTCACGCGCGTCTCTCGCGCCGGCCCGTGGCAGAGCGTCGCGGCGACGCGCCATGCAGAAACGCGCCTGTACACGCTCGCGTGATCTCCTTAACCTCCGCCGCGCAATTTTTTGGAGATGCGGCGTGGCGAAGAAGACGGCGACCAAGAAGAAAAGTGTTGCAAGGAAAGTAACGAAGACCTCGGTCAAGACGAGCACCGCCCGCAAGATGGCCGTTGCGAAGGCGGTCAAGAAGACGGTCAAGAAGGCGCCACCGCGCAAGTCGGCGACGGCGCGCCGTCCGAAAGGTCCGGTCTGGCAATGGTCCGCGGTCGACACCGCAGCCGCGATCCGCAACGGCGCGATCTCCGCGGTCGAGACCGTCGAAGCGCATCTGGACCGGATGCGCGCCGTCAATCCGCGGCTGAACGCGGTTGTTGTCGATCTCAGCGAGGAAGCGCTGAAGGCAGCGCATACGGCCGACAAGCAGCGCGCCAAGGGCGGCGCGCTCGGCCTGCTGCACGGCGTGCCCATCACGATCAAGGAGAATGTCGATTACGAAGGCCGGCCGAATTTCAACGGCGTGCCCGCCAACAAGGATTTTGTCGCGCCGTCGGACTCGCCCGTGGTGCGCAATCTCAAGAAAGCCGGCGCGATCGTCATCGGCCTCACCAACACGCCGGAATTCTCCTTCCGCGGCTTCACCGACAATCCGCTGCACGGGCTGACGCTGAACCCCTGGGATCCGAACATCACCTGCGGCGGCTCTTCGGGGGGCGCCGGCTCGGCGGTTGCGGCCGGCATCGGCACCATCGCCCATGGCAACGACATCGGCGGCTCGCTGCGCTGGCCGGCGCATTGCAACGGCGTTGCCACCATCAAGCCGACGCAGGGCCGTATCCCCGCCTTCAACGGAAGCGCCACGGCCGAGCGGCCGATGCTGGCGCATCTGATGTCGGCGCAGGGGCCGCTCGCCCGTCACGTCGGCGACGTCCGCCTCGCGCTCGATGTGATGAGCCAGCGCGATCCGCGCGATCCCTGGTGGGTGCCGGCGCCGCTGGCCGGGCCGAAGCCGAAGGGACCGATCAAGGTCGCACTGGCCAGGATCCCGGAGGATATGGACGTCGATCCGTCCGTCCGCGCGGCGCTGCGTCAGGCCGCCGATCACCTGGAGCGTTCCGGCTATCGCGTGACCGAGGTCGATGTCCCCGACATCGACGGCGTCTGGCAGACCTGGTGCGACATCATCACCAACGAGACCGTGGTGATGCAGGAGGCCGGCATGCTGAAGGTGACGTCCGAGGACTTCCACAAGGCCTGGGGCGGCATGAAGACCAAGGCCAACGTGCTCGATCTCAAGGCCTGGATGCAGGCGACGGCCGCACGCAACGGCCATATCCGCGCCTGGCAATTGTTCTTCGAGGAGTATCCGGTCGTGCTGGCGCCGACCACGGTGAAGCCGACGCCGGGTCCGCGCGACGACACCGTCAGCGCCGATCGCGTGAAGGAAATTTTCTGGGGCGAGATCCGCTTCATCTCCGCCATCAACGTGCTGGGCCTGCCCGGCGCGGTGGTGCCGGTGGCCCTGCATGACGGCAAGCCGATCGGCGTGCAGCTCATTGCGGGACGCTATCGCGAGGACCTCGCGCTCGATGCGGCGGCCGCGATCGAGAAGCGTGCCGGTGTGCTCGCTCACCGGCTCTGGGAGACGATGGAGTAGGGTGAATATCCCACCCTCTCCCACGACGAGGGGAGAGGGTGGCATAGGCGGCCTTCGGCCGCCGTCCTTGGAACGCCGATGCTTTGCATCGGCTATGGCGCAGCGGCGAGGCTGAGGCGTACGAATTCATTAATCCAATTCGATTCAAATTTTAGCCAATTCACCAACAATCGTTAGGGTTACTTCCTCGATCTCTAGGCGAATTATTGTCCGCTTTACCACCCGCCTCTAACAGAGGAACGGCGGAGAACGCACATGCCTCATACAGGCCAATAAGTGCGGCCCGCTCCACGCGGAGGTGGCACGATGCGCAACGAGACGATCGCTATTCACGCCGGCTACGAGCCCGAAGCCACCACGCACGCGGTTGCGGTGCCGATCTACCAGACCGCGGCCTATGCCTTCGACAGCGCCGATCACGGCGCCGCGCTCTTCAATCTCGAGGCCGAAGGTTTTCGCTACAGCCGCATCGCCAATCCGACCAGCGCGGTGCTGGAGAAGCGTATCGCGCAGCTCGAAGGCGGCGTCGGCGCGCTCGCGGTCGCGACCGGCCAGGCTGCGCTGCATTTCGCCTTCGTCAACGTCGCCGATCACGGCGGCAACATCGTTTCCATGCCGCAGCTCTACGGCACCACGCACACGCTGCTCTCGCACATCCTGCCGCGGCAGGGCATCACCGGCCGTTTCGCCGAGAGCGACAAGCCGGATGCGATCGAAAAACTGATCGACGAGAACACGCGCGCCGTGTTCGCCGAGACCATCGGCAATCCCGCCGGCAATGTCTGCGACATCGAGGCTCTCGCCAAGATCGCGCATGCGCATGGCGTGCCGCTGATCGTGGACAACACCGTCGCGACCCCGATCCTGCTCAAGCCGTTCGATTACGGCGCCGACATCGCCGTGCATTCGCTGACCAAGTTTCTGGGCGGTCACGGCACCACGCTGGGTGGTGCGATCGTCGATTCCGGAAACTTCCCCTGGGCGAAGCACGCCGACCGCTTTCCGGCCTACAACAAGCCGGACGCCTCCTATCACGGCCTCGTCTATGCCGAGCGCTTCGGCAAGACCGCCTATATCGAGCGCGCGCGGAGTATCTATCAGCGCACCATGGGTTCGGTGCTGTCGCCGTTCAACGCCTTCCTGCTGCTCCAGGGCATCGAGACCGTCGCGCTGCGCATGGAGCGCCACGTCGAGAACGCCCGCAAGGTCGCCGAATTCCTGCGCAAGGATTCGCGCGTTGCCTGGGTCAACTACACCGGTTTTCCGGACAGCCCGTACTATCCGCTGGTGCAGAAATATCTGGACGGTAACGCCTCCTCGCTATTCACCTTCGGCATCAAGGGCGGCATGGAAGCCGGCAAGACCTTCTACGATGCGCTGAAGCTGATCACGCGTCTGGTCAATATCGGCGATGCCAAGTCGCTGGCATGCCATCCGGCCTCGACCACGCACCGGCAGATGTCGGCGGAGCAGCAGCGCGTCGCCGGCGTGCTGCCGGAGACGATCCGCCTCTCGATCGGCATCGAGCATTCCGCAGATATCATCGAGGACATCGACCAGGCGCTAGAGAAGGCCTGCCCGTCGGCACGCCTCCAGGCCGCGGAGTAGGCGACGGCGCCGATGACGATCTTGATCGACAGGGATCAAGGTATATCGAGCCCGGCGCTGGTGCCGGCCGAGGGCGATTTCGCGCGCGACCACGGTTTCGCCGATCTCACGATCGGCCTGATCAACAACATGCCGGATCCGGCGCTGAAGGCGACCGAGCGGCAGTTCATGCGGCTGCTCCAGGCGGCTGCAGGTCCGCGCCGCATCCGTTTCCATTGTTTCTCGCTGCCCTCGGTGAAGCGGTCGCCCGAGGCGAAGTGGCATGTCGAAAGCGAATATTCGGAGCTCAGCGAGCTCAGGCACCACAAGTTCGACGGGCTGATCGTGACCGGCGCCGAGCCGGTCGCGCCCGAGCTCGACCAGGAGCCGTATTGGCGCGACCTCACCGACCTGATCGACTGGGCCAAGGTCAACACGCGCTCGACGATCTGGTCGTGCCTCGCCGCGCATGCGGCGGTGCTGCATCTCGACAGCATCGCGCGGCGGCGGCTCCCGGCCAAATGTCACGGCATTTTCGACTGCGAAGCTGCGATGAACGATGCGCTGACGCGCGCTGCGCCTGCGCCCCTCAAGGTCTCGCATTCCCGCCTGAACGAGATCGCCGAGAGCGACCTCACGCAGGCCGGCTATCAGGTGCTGACGCGTTCGGCAAAGGCCGGCGTCGATATCTTCGTCAGGCAATATGCCAGCCGCTTCGTGTTCTTCCAGGGCCACCCGGAATACGATGCGCTGTCGCTCCAGCGCGAATATCTGCGCGATATCGGCCGCTATCTCGCGCGCGAGCGCGAGGCTTATCCGCACCTGCCCGTGAGTTATTTTGACGCAGCGACCGAAGAGAAGCTCGCCCGCTTCGAGAAGAAGACGACCCAACAGCGCCACCCCGCGCTCACCAACGAACTGCCTGCGCTGAATCTGCGCGCCGATATCGCCGCCGGCAGCGCCGCGGCGGCGCTTTTCCGCAACTGGCTGCAATATCTCGGTGCGGAAGCCGATATTTCGGTCCTGGCACGCTAGACGAAGGGCGTTGGTTCCGCGTTAGGATTACCCGGGCGTTAGGCTTGCCTCTACCAGCGCACGAATGTTTCAGTAGAGAAATAGGGAATCGCAGGAAACGCAGTCGGTGTGGTCGGCACTCCAGGGACGCGTGAGCAATCGGCTGGCCCGGCATTTCCGTGCCGCGCCGCACCGGCTGCCTGCGCATGCGCCGATGGTGAGCTTCACGTTCGACGACGCGCCCGATAGCGCCGCAGGCGAGGGCGCCGCGCTTCTGGAGACGCATGGCGGCCGCGGCACCTATTACCTCGCCGGCAGCCTGATCAATCGTCCGTCGGATCACTGGCACGGCCTGTCGAATGCCGCGATCGTGCGGCTTCACCGGGCCGGTCACGAGATTGCCTGCCATACCTTTTCGCACCAGAGCTCGGCCAATCTCGACGAGGCCGCCATGGCAAGCGAGATCGAGCGTAACCGCAGCCATTTCCACGCTATCGATTCCTCGATCGTGCTGGAGAACTTCGCCTACCCCTATGGAATCGCCTCGGTCTGGCGCAAGCCGCAACTCGCAAAGGCCTTTCGCTCGGCGCGCGGCATCCTTCCCGGTGTCAATCGCGACGTCATCGACCTCCAGTTCCTGCGCGCCTCGCCTCTGGTCGATCGCGAGATCGATATTGCTGGCGTCGATCGCTATTTCGACGAGGCGGTCGCGAGCGGCGGAGGCTGATCTTCTACGGCC
The DNA here is from genome assembly GCF_011516635.5 of Bradyrhizobium barranii subsp. apii. Taxonomy (GTDB): domain Bacteria; phylum Pseudomonadota; class Alphaproteobacteria; order Rhizobiales; family Xanthobacteraceae; genus Bradyrhizobium; species Bradyrhizobium barranii. Next base: position 511,654 of record NZ_CP096255.1, read on the forward strand.
ACGACGTCGCCGACGCGCCAAGCCCCTACGGCTGCACGCCGCACCTGATGCGCCATGCGCTGGAGGCGGCCGGGAAGCGCGACATGCCGATCGTGACGGTCGCGGAAGCGCTGCGACGAATCGGGGCGTAGCTTCTTCTTTCTTCTCCCCTTGCGGGAGAAGGTGGCATAGGCGGCCTTCGGCCGCCGTTCCTAGGAACGCCGAAGCAAAGCTTCGGCTATGGCGCCGGATGAGGGGTATGTCTCCACAGAGCAAGCTTTACCGAATCCGTGGATAGATACCCCTCACCCGTCTCGCCGCTACGCGGCGATCCACCCTCTCCCGCAAGGGGAGAGGGGAAGAGTCCTGCCTGCCATCCAAACAGTCTTGCCATGCCCGCGCGGTCATGCGACTGGCCTTGTGACGAATCCTACGGCCTTGCACCGACGCACCCATGTCCGCACCTTCCACCGCCCCGCTGCCTGCGCCGGCCAACGGCCGCGACGCGCTGTCGGTGCTGCATTCGGTGTTCGGCCTGCCGGGGTTCCGCGGTGCACAGGGCGAGATCATCCGGCACGTCACGGATGGCGGCAATTGCCTGGTCTTGATGCCGACCGGCGGCGGCAAGTCGCTGTGCTATCAATTGCCGTCACTGCTGCGCGAAGGCTGCGGTATCGTGGTGTCGCCGCTGATCGCGCTGATGCGCGACCAGGTCGCCGGCCTGCTCGAGGCCGGGGTCAACGCCGCCGCGCTGAACTCGTCGCTGACGCTGCAGGAAGCTTCCGACATCGAGCGCCGCCTGATCGCGGGCGATCTCGACCTGCTCTATGTCGCGCCGGAACGCCTGGTGACGCCGCGCTGCCTGTCGCTGCTGGCGCAGGCGAAGGTCGCGCTGTTCGCGATCGACGAGGCGCATTGCGTCTCGCAATGGGGTCATGACTTCCGCCCCGAATATGTCGGCCTCTCCATCATCGCGGAACGTTTTCCGAACGTTCCACGCATCGCGCTGACCGCGACCGCCGACGAGCTGACCCGCAAGGAGATCGTCGAGCGCCTCCGGCTCGCCGACAGCCCGCAATTCGTCTCCAGCTTCGACCGCCCGAATATCCGCTACGAGATCGTCGACAAGCGCAACGCAGTGTCGCAGCTGAAAGAATTCATCCGGGAGCGGCATGCCGGCGACGCCGGCGTGGTCTATTGCCTGTCGCGCAATCGCGTCGAGGAGGTTGCCGCCGCGCTCGACGACGCCGGCATTGCGGCGCTGCCTTATCACGCCGGGCTCGACAGCAGCATACGCTCGCGCAACCAGGACCGGTTCCTCAACGAGGACGGCATCGTCATCGTCGCGACCATCGCCTTCGGCATGGGCATCGACAAGCCCGATGTCCGCTTCGTCGCCCATCTCGATCTGCCCAAAAGCATCGAGGCCTATTATCAGGAGACGGGGCGCGCGGGGCGCGACGGCAAACCGTCGGCGGCCTGGATGGCCTATGGTCTTTCCGACATCGTGCAGCAGCGCCGCATGATCGACGAGTCCAGCGGTTCTGACGATTTCAAGCGGGTGTCGATCGGCAAGCTCGACGCACTGGTCGGCCTCGCCGAGACCGCGCAGTGCCGGCGCAAGCGGCTGCTCGCCTATTTCGGCGAGGCGGAGACTGCGAACAATTGCGGCAATTGCGACAACTGCCTGACGCCGCCGAAGATGCGCGACGGCAAGGTGCTGGCGCAGAAGCTGCTGTCCTGCGCCTACCGCACCGGGCAGCGTTTCGGTGCGATGCAGCTGATCGACGTGCTGATTGGCCGCCTCACCGAAAAGGTGACGCAGTTCGGCCACGACAAATTGTCCGTGTTCGGCATCGGGCGCGAGCTGAACGAGAAGCAGTGGCGCACGGTGCTGCGGCAGCTGGTGGCGATGGGGCATTTGTACAGCGACAGCGAGGCGTTCGGCGCGCTGAAACTGACGGAGAGCGCACGCGGCGTGCTACGCGGCGAGACCGAGGTCTGGCTGCGCGAGGAAGCGCCGGGCACGCGCGTTCGCGCGAGCCGGACAAAATCCCGCCGTGGCGACCTCGCGCCTGCGGCCAACGCGCCGCAGGGCGATGTCGATCCCGAATTGCGGGCGCGGCTGAGGTCCTGGCGCTCGGACATCGCGCGCGAACGCGGCATGCCGGCCTATGTCGTGCTGCACGATGCCACCATCGACGGCATCGTCCGGGCCTGGCCGACGACGCTCGACGAGCTCCGCAACGTGCCCGGCATCGGCGACAAGAAGCTCGAGCATTACGGCGAGGAACTGCTCCAGATCGTCAAGACGCGGTAGGGCTTCTCGTCATCCCGGACAAGCGCAGCGAAGCGGAGCGCAGATCCGGGATCCATACCGCGTGATTTATCTTGGGGCACGTGGGGAGACGTTCTTCGCCAAACATCTCCCTGGGGTTATGGGTCCCGGGTCTGCGCTTACGCTTGCCCGGGACGACAGCGAGTGGAGGCGCGAGGCACGGCGCTGCCTCAGCCGTTCCGGAATGCGTAACCGTAGCCGTTGAGCGCCGGCGCGCCGCCGAGATGGGCGTAGAGAATCTTTGCGCCCTTCTCGAAATGGCCCTTTTGGGTCAGGTCGATCAGGCCTTGCATCGATTTGCCCTCATAGACGGGGTCGGTGATCATCGCCTCTAAACGTGCGGTGAGGCGGATCGCTTCCTTGGTCTCTTCCGACGGCACGCCATAGGCGGGATAGGCGTAGTCCTCGATCAGCACGACGTCGTCTTCGACGATGTCCTTGCCGAGCTCGACGAGCTTGGCGGTGTTCTGCGCGATCGAGAGCACCTGCGCTTTCGTTTGCGCCGGCGTGAACGAGGCGTCGATGCCGATCACCTTTCGCGCGCGGCCGTCGGCGGCGAAGCCGACCAGCATGCCGGCATGGGTGGAGCCGGTGACGGTGCAGACCACGATGTAGTCGAACTTGAAGCCGAGCTCGGCTTCCGCTTGCGCACTTCCTCGGCGAAGCCGACATAGCCGAGGCCGCCGAATTTGTGCACGGAGGCACCGGCGGGAATCGCATAAGGCTTGCCGCCCGCCGCCTTCACCTCCTCGATCGCCTGCTCCCAGCTCTTGCGGATGCCGATGTCGAAGCCGTCGTCCACCAGGCGCACGTCGGCGCCCATGATGCGCGACAGCATGATGTTGCCGACGCGGTCATAGACGGCGTCCTCGTGCGGGACCCAGGCTTCCTGCACCAGGCAGCACTTCATGCCGATCTTGGCGGCGACGGCGGCGATCATGCGGGTGTGGTTGGACTGCACGCCACCGATCGAGACCAGCGTGTCCGCGTTCGAGGCGATCGCGTCCGGGATGATGTATTCGAGCTTGCGCAGCTTGTTGCCGCCATAGGCGAGGCCGGAATTGCAGTCCTCGCGCTTGGCATAGATCTCGACCTTGCCGCCGAGATGCTTCGACAGCCGTTCCAGCTTCTCGATGGGCGTCGGGCCGAAGGTCAGCGGATAGCGCGCGAATTTGTCCAGCATCATTGGGTCATCCCGATTGGCGTTGAATTGGCTCAAGCGCCTAGCACTGCCGTGGGCAAATGTGCTTTCAAATATTGCGCAGCAACTGTCGCAAAGCTTGCAGTATAGCGTCCACGAAATCTAGGTTCTTCCGAATCAAAGCCAAATACCGAAAGCTTCTTCCATGGCTGCCCGACTCGATCGCACTGACCTTAAAATGTTGAGATTGCTGCAAAATAACGGCCGGCTGAGTAACGCTGAGCTGGCCGAAACCGTCGCCATCAGCCCCGCCACCTGCCATCGCCGCACCCAGCGCCTGTTCGAGGATGGCTTCATCGCCGCGGTTCGCGCCATGGTCGCGCCGAAGAAGGTGGCGAAGGGCACACTGGTGATGGTCGGCGTCGTGCTCGACCGCTCGACCCCGGAGAGTTTTGCCACCTTCGAGCAGGCGATCACCAGGCTGAAATGCGTGCTCGACTGCCACCTCGTCGCCGGCGACTTCGACTATTTCCTCAAGATCCGCGTCGGCGACATGGAGGATTTCAACCGCATCCACGGCGAACAGCTGATCGCGCTGCCCGGCGTGCGCCAGACCCGCACCTTCTTCGTGATGAAGGAGGTCGTCGACAACGCGCCGCTGGAGTTTTGAGCAGCTGCTATTGATGCGCGATCCGCATCATGGGAGATTCGTTCGATGCAGACATTCCCCTTCCGCCACCTCAATCCGGCCGGGCCGGCCTATCGGCGCGGTTGGGTGGACGAGGCCGTCGCCGCGATCGAGGCCGACCAGTGCCGCACGGCCGACACGCATCTGATACGGCTGATCGTGCCGGCGCTATCAGGCATCGACATCTATCTGAAGGATGAGTCCACGCATCCGACCGGCAGCCTGAAGCACCGCCTTGCGCGCTCGCTGTTCCTCTACGCGCTCTGCAACGGCCACATCCGCGAAGGCACGCCTGTGGTCGAGGCCTCGTCGGGATCGACGGCGGTGTCGGAAGCCTATTTCGCGCAGATGATCGGCGTGCCCTTCTACGCCGTGATGCCGCGCACGACCTCGGCGGAGAAGATCGCCGCGATCGAGCATTATGGCGGCAATTGCCATCTGATCGACGACGGCCGCGCGCTCTACGCGGAGGCCGCCGCGCTCGCCGCCCGGCTGAACGGCCATTACATGGACCAGTTCACCTTTGCCGAGCGCGCCACCGACTGGCGCGGCAACAACAACATCGCCGAATCGATCTTCACGCAATTGCAGGGTGAGCCGCGTCCGATTCCCGACTGGATCGTGATGGGCGCGGGCACCGGCGGCACCTCGGCCACCATCGGACGGTACTTGCGCTATCGCCAGTATCCGACACGGCTGTGCGTCGCCGACGTCGAGCATTCCGCCTTCTTCGACTGCTTCCGCACGCAGGACCGCTCCCACGTTTGCGAACGCCCATCGCTGATCGAGGGCGTCGGCCGGCCACGCTGCGAACCCTCCTTCGTCCCCGGCGTGGTCGACCGCATGATGAAGATCCCGGATGCGGCAACGATCGCGGCGATGAACGTGCTGTCGCGCCGGCTGCGCCGCGCGGTCGGAGGCTCCACCGGCACCAACTTCCTGGCACTGTGCCGCCTCGCCTCGGAGATGCGACAGGCGAACTTGACGGGATCGCTGGTGACGCTGATCTGCGATTCCGGCGAGCGCTACCGGCAGACCTATTACGAGCCCGAATGGCTGAAGGGGCGCGGCCTCGATCCTGCGCCGTTCGAGGCGGCCCTGTCGTCGTTCCTCACGACGGGCGAGCCGCTGACGCTCGACGTCGACGACGTCGCAAATCCACAGATCGTACCAAGCCCCGAGGCATCATAGCCGACGTCTCCCTGCCACTTCCAAAATGGCACGATCGTCACGGCAACTTCACTTGCGATGCGCGCGCATGCGGGCGACCGTCTCCGCTTCTCAACGAGGAGATCCCGCCGTGCGCCTTCCCATTCTCGATCCGAAAGACCTGAGCGCCGAACAGAAGCCGCTCTATGACGACATGCGAGCCGGCATCAAGGACCACTTCAAGGGGTTCGTGAACATGCGCGATGACGGCGCGCTGCTGGGGCCGTGGAATCCCTGGATCCGCGAGCCGCGTTTCGGCAAGCCGGTGTGGGAGCTGGTCAAGGCAATCGCATCGAACCCGCTGCTGCCGGCCCCGGTGCGCGAGGTCGCGATCCTCGTCACCGGTTCGCATTTCCGCTCCGGTTACGAGCTCTATGCTCATGTGCTTGTTGCCGAGCAGCGCGGCCTCTCCGACGAGAAGCTCGCGACCATCGTCGCGGGCCAGCGGCCGGTGGATCTCACCAAGCAGGAGGCCGTCGCCTACGACGTGGCGTCCGCATTGGTCAGCGGCGGCGTGCTGCCGGAATTGACCTGGCGCGCCGCGGTGAAGGAGTTCGGCGAGCACGGCGCGGCCGAGCTGTCCTATCTCGTCGGCGTCTATTGCATGGTCTCGGTCACGCTCAACACGTTCGACGTGCCGGTGCCGGAGTAGACGCCGCATCCTTCGATCACTCCGCCGCCTTGCTTGCAGGCGGCGGGGGCGCCCAGGCGATGCAGCAATTGCGGCCTTCGGCCTTGGCCTGGTAGAGCGCATGATCGGCCGCGCCCATCAGCGCGTCGATGCGGGACATGCTGACGGTGGCTTCCGCCATGCCGATGCTCACGGTGAGGCCGAACTGAACCTTGTCGGCAAAGACCTGCGCGCTCATCACGCGCTTGCGGATGCCGCCGGCAAGCCGCTCGGCAGCGTCGTGCCTCTGCGTACCGCCAGCGCTTCGAATGCGGCCGACAATGATGTGTTGCCGAAGCCGAGCCCGAGCGTGCCGGCGGGGATCGTCGCATAGATCGTGCGAAGATCGAGGTAGATGTTGGGGACATCGGGCTTTGCAGGCGCGTCGTCCTCATCGTCGGCAGCGAAGGCAGTGCCTGCCGAGATCGTCAGACAAAGCAGTCCCATCGCGACAGCACGCGAAGCCTGGCGATGCGATGGGCTGTGATGGGCCACGTGACAATCCGACGCGTGGCGATTTGATGACGGAACCGTTGTTGGATGGAACGTGATCGCTCGGGTGGTCAAGCGGTATCCGTAAGCGATGGACGGCACGGATGTGCGCGGCTACCCTGCCGTGATCGCACTGACAGACGCGCCGGCCGGAGTGCGGGCCGGACATTGGAAGGACACAGCCATGAACACGTCACGCCGCATCCTGCTCACTGGTCTGGCGGGCCTCGCTGTCGCTCCGACCGCGGCGGCGGCTAGCGTACCGTCGGCCGAGCCTGGCGACGTGACGGTCGCCGAAGAGCGATTCGCGCGCACGATTGCCGCCGCCCATGCCCCTGACGTCAGCTGCGCACGGCAGGCCGAACGCTATGCGGATGCGCATTGGCTGGAATATGTCGTGGCGGCGCGGGCCGTGCTCGGCGCGCGCGCGTGATGCTTTCTTCCCTTCTCCCCTTGCGGGAGAAGGTGGCGCGAAGCGCCGCTACGCGGCGATCCACCCTCTCCCACAGGGGGAGAGGGTAAGAAAGCGCCTCATTTCTCCACCGCCCGCCGAACCTGTTCGCCGATCTGCGACAGCACGAGCTGCGCCTGCGGCAGGATCGCGCCCATGGCATGGAAATTGTGGACCATGCCGTCATGGCAGACGTGCTCGACCGCGACGCCCGCGGCGAGCAGCTTGCGCGCATAGGCATTGCCCTCGTCGCGCATCGGATCGAATTCGGCGGTGTGGATGATCGCGGTCGGCAGGCCCGCAAGCCGCGTCGCGCGCAAGGGCGAGATACGAGGATCGGCGGTGTCGATGCCATCAGGCAGATAATCGGCGAGATCAGCTTCGATGGTGGCGCGATCGATCAGATGGCCTTCGGCGAATGCCTCGCGCGAAGGCGAGATCTCCTCGAAATCCAGCACCGGGCAGATCAGGCATTGCGCGACGATCGAGAGGCCGGCGGTCTGCATCGCTTCCTGGCACACGATCGCAGCGAGCGTGGCGCCGGCGGAATCGCCACCGACCACCAGACGTTCGGCGTCGATGCCCAACGACGAGGCTTGCCGCGCGACCCACTCCGTGGCCGCGATCGCATCAATGACCGCAGCAGGAAATTTGTGCTCGGGTGCGAGCCGGTAATCGACCGAGACGAGGCGACAGCCGGTCACATGCGCCAGCGCCGCCGCGATGCGGTCATGCGTCGCAATGCTGCCGGCCACGAGCCCGCCGCCATGAAAGAACACGAAGCCCGGCGCGCGGTCGCCGGCAGACGCGGGCGAATAAAGGCGATAGGGCAGCTCGCCGCCGGGACCCGGAAGCGTGCCGTCGGCGGTGGTCACATCCGGCGCATCAGTGCGCGCAAACTGCATCAGCTTGGCCAGCGACTGCCGCCGCGCCTCCACGCTCGGCCGGCTCCGCCCCTGCGGAACGGTCGCAGCCATCATGGTCAACAAACGCCTTGCAAGCGGATCGAGCGGCATGGATCCTTCCTCTTGTCGGAGAGGGTAACGCACCATATCCCAGCAGGGAATCATTTAGTGTCTGTTCCAAAACATGTTGAGTCGAATGAATTGAGCGGCCTGATTCGATGGGGACGCGCCGCCAATGTGGACTACCGAGAACCGTGCACGCTACGACCGCAGCCGCCTGCGCTATCCGAGCGACTTGACCGACGAGGAGTGGGCGCTGATCGCGCCTCGCATCCCGCCGGCCAAGCGCGGCGGCAACAAGCGTACGGTGGACCTGCGCGAGATTGCCAACGGGCTGATGTACATCCTGAGCACAGGTTGCCAGTGGCGCGCGATCCCCAAGGACCTGCCGCCGCGCTCGACGCTGTATGGCTACTTCGATCTGTGGAGCTGGAACGGCACGCTCGATAAAATTCATCACGCCCTCTATGTCGAATGTCGCGAAAGGGCCGAGCGCGAGGCTTCTCCCACCGCCGCCATCATCGATAGCCAGAGCGTGAAAAGCGCTGAAAAAGGGGGCCTCATGATCTCCATGGCTACGACGCGGGCAAGAAGATCAAGGGCAAGAAGCGGCACATTCTCGTCGACACGCAAGGCCTCTTGATGCACGCCATCGTGCATGCGGCGGACATCCAGGATCGCGACGGCGGCGTGCTCCTGATGGCAACGTTGTTCGGCCTCTATCCCTTTCTTCTGAAGCTCTACGCCGACGGCGGATATCAAGGGCCACATTTCCAGAAGGGGCTGCGTAGCGCTCTGAAGCGCGTGAACCTCGAAATCGTCAAACGCTCCGATCAGGCTCACCGTTTCGTCGTCTTGCCCAAACGCTGGATCGTCGAGCGTGCCTTTGCCTGGCTCGGGCGATGCCGAAGACTGTCCAAAGATTGGGAATGCTTCAATCACAGGGCGCTCGCCTTTCTCAAGCTGGCCTCCATCCGACTCATGCTGCGAAAGCTATGCAATCCAAGGTAATCTTTCCGGACAGACTCTTAGTCTTACTGCGTCACAAACGGTGGTCTGTGAAATGGGCGAACTTGATTGCACAACAAGGACATCTCGACAACGTTCGGACCAGCCCTTGTTCGAGTCGCCGTCGCATCGTCGTGATCGAATTTGGAATGTGACGTTGGGTCCGTAGCGGCAGAACCGCGGGGTCTGTAATCCGCGGAAACGCGAGCGAGCGGGATCGGCCGGGCGCGCCGAGCGCCTGAGGGGGGAAACGCCTCCCGCTCGGAGATCAGGAATCCGAAGGCTGCAATGCACATCGTTGCGTGATGATGAAAGCCGCGCCAGCCGCGTCCCTCGAAGTGGCCAAGCCCGACCTCCTGCTTGAGTTCCTGATAGTCGCGTTCGATGCGCCAGCGCAATTTAGCCGTCTCTACGAGAGTCCGGAATGCCACATCCTCCGGCAATGTCGAGAGCCAGTATTTGGTAGGCTGGTCCTCGCCTTTCGGCCATTCGATCAGCAACCATTCCTCCAACCGCTGGGTGGTTTGCCAATAATCACGGTGCGCGGCACGGACCCGCACGCGGGCAAAGCGCGAGCTCAGCTTTTCGTTCGTTCCTTGCCGCCACGTGATGGTGCGCCAAGCTTTGGCCGGCAGGCCGATCGCGAGCGCTTTAACGGCGGCCGGCCGACGCTGACGGTTGCGGCGCATCAGTTTCGGGGGACGGCCGCGGCCCGACCATGGCTTCGGCGGCAAGGGACCGGTGCCGGGCGCCCATACCGTTGTGCTCGACAGAAGACCCGCCACATAGGTCAATCCCAGCGCCGTGATCTCCGTGCGCAGATCGCTGTTGTTGCCATAGCCCGCGTCCATCAGCACGACACCACGCGGAAGGCCGGTCGCACAGGCCCACCGCAACTGCTCCAGCGCGATCTCCGGCTTGGTCCGGAAGCCGACTTCGGCAGGAATGCCCACCTTGCGCCGCCGATCGCAATCCTCAGTCCATTCCTTCGGAAGATAAAGGCGGTAGGCAACAGGCAGGCTGGCGTGGTGATTGGCAATCGATAATGACACCGCCACCTGGCAATTATCCTGCTTGCCGAGCTGCCCGCAATATTGCCGTGCAACTCCAACCGAATGTCGCCCCTGCTTGGGAAATCCGGTGTCATCGATGATCCAAGCTTCGATCGGGCCCTGGCGTTCGATCGCCGGCAGGACCATCTCTCGTACCTTGCCCAGCACCTTCTCATCCGACCAGGCGCCGCTGCCGACGAAATGCAGCAGCGATTGATGTTGGGCGGCCGTCCGTTCCGGAGCCGTCATCGCCGCCATTGGCTCCACGCTCTTACGACCGCCACAGGCCATGAGGCCGACGCAATAGTCGCGCAGCGGTGCCTTCCGATCAGCATGACCGATGACGCTGGCAAGCCCTTCCAAATACGTCGCAAATCGCATCTCACTGGTCTTGGTGCCACGCCCGCTCATGTAGCCTCCTCGGCTGATGGTCCATGCTTCAACCATCGCTGATTCCGGCCGGATAAAGCCTGCGGTTTTGTGACTCAGTCGTATTAGTGTCCGACCGAAAAATAAGTTGAGTGATATCAGCGAGTTCTGATTCCATCGGTGTTGCGAAGCATCAAAGGGATCGAGAATGTGGACTGATATCACCCGGGCACAGTTTGCCCGAGAGGAGCTGCGTTTGCCAAGCGACTTGACGGATGCGGAATGGGGCGTGCTGGAGAGGTTGCTTCCTGTGCGGGCCAAGCGCGGGCGGCGCCCGAAATGGAGCTATCGCGACATCGTCGAGGCAGTACTCTATCTGCTGCGCGGCGGATTGCCGTGGCGCATGCTGCCGCCCACTCTGTTTCCACCAATGACCACGGTGCAGTACTATTTCTACCAATGGCGCGACAGCGGATTGTGGCAATCGATCAACCACGCACTCCTGATGCTGGCGCGCGAGGCGATCGGCCGGGAGGCCTCGCCGACGGCCGGCGTGATCGACAGCCAATCGGTCAAGACCACGGAAAGTGGCGGCCCTCGCGGCTACGACGCGGGAAAGAAGATCAAGGGTCGAAAGCGCCACATCGTCACCGACACCCAAGGGCTCCTGGTCGGAGCGATCGTTCACGCTGCCGACGTCCAGGATCGTGACGGCACGCCAGATGTCCTGTGCAGCATTCGCTACCGCTTCCCCTGGCTGCGCCATATCTTCGCCGATGGCGGCTATGCCGGCGAAAAGCTCAAGGCGGTGCTGGAAAAGATCGGCCGGTGGACTGTCGAGATCATCAAGCGCTCCGATGCCGCACAGGGCTTCGAGGTGCTTCCGCGCCGCTGGGTGGTCGAACGAACCTTCGCCTGGCTCGGCCGCAACCGCAGATTGGCCAAGGACTTCGAGCGAACCATCGAAAGCGCAACTGCCTGGCTCTTCCTCGCCTCTGTCCAACTCATGACAAGGCGCATCGCAGCGATAAAAACAGCAATGCAATTTTGAGTCAGGCTCTTAGTGTCTGTTCCAAAACATGTTGAGTCGAATGAATCGGTTGTGATTCAAGGTGAGCGGCCTGATTCGATGGGGACGCGCCGCCAATGTGGACTACCGAGAACCGTGCACGCTACGACCGCAGCCGCCTGCGCTATCCGAGCGACTTGACCGACGAGGAGTGGGCGCTGATCGCGCCTCGCATCCCGCCGGCCAAGCGCGGCGGCAACAAGCGTACGGTGGACCTGCGCGAGATTGCCAACGGGCTGATGTACATCCTGAGCACAGGTTGCCAGTGGCGCGCGATCCCCAAGGACCTGCCGCCGCGCTCGACGCTGTATGGCTACTTCGATCTGTGGAGCTGGAACGGCACGCTCGATAAAATTCATCACGCCCTCTATGTCGAATGTCGCGAAAGGGCCGAGCGCGAGGCTTCTCCCACCGCCGCCATCATCGATAGCCAGAGCGTGAAAAGCGCTGAAAAAGGGGGCCTCATGATCTCCATGGCTACGACGCGGGCAAGAAGATCAAGGGCAAGAAGCGGCACATTCTCGTCGACACGCAAGGCCTCTTGATGCACGCCATCGTGCATGCGGCGGACATCCAGGATCGCGACGGCGGCGTGCTCCTGATGGCAACGTTGTTCGGCCTCTATCCCTTTCTTCTGAAGCTCTACGCCGACGGCGGATATCAAGGGCCACATTTCCAGAAGGGGCTGCGTAGCGCTCTGAAGCGCGTGAACCTCGAAATCGTCAAACGCTCCGATCAGGCTCACCGTTTCGTCGTCTTGCCCAAACGCTGGATCGTCGAGCGTACCTTTGCCTGGCTCGGGCGATGCCGAAGACTGTCCAAAGATTGGGAATGCTTCAATCACAGGGCGCTCGCCTTTCTCAAGCTGGCCTCCATCCGACTCATGCTGCGAAAGCTATGCAATCCAAGGTAATCGTTCCGGACAGACTCTTAGACATTGGGACAATAGTGCCCGGGTATGTCCAAGGGAGGCCGGTTATGGCCGAGATCAAGAAACCGATCGAATATTCGCCGAGCTGGACCTTCTTCGAGGGCAAATGGCACGACGGTAACGTGCCGATCATGGGCCCGCGCACGCATGCGGCCTGGCTCGGCTCGGTCGTGTTCGACGGTGCGCGCGCGTTCGAGGGCGTCGCGCCCGACCTCGACCGTCACGTCGCCCGCGCCAACCAGTCCGCGATCAATTTTGGCCTGAAGCCGGTGGTCGATACCGGCACCTGGCTTTCGCTCGCACACGAAGGCATCGCGCGCTTCGCCGCGAATGCCGAGCTGTACGTCCGCCCGATGTACTGGGCGCAGAACGGTTCGGGCGGCGGCGTGCTGTTCGACCCCGAGACGACCAATTGGTGCCTGTGCATCTACGAGGCGCCGATGCCGAAACCCGTCGGCAACGCCATCACGCTGTCGCCGTTCCGCAGGCCTACGGCCGAATGTGCGCCGGTCGAGGCCAAGGCCGCCTGTCTCTATCCGAACAATTCGCGGGCGCTCGCGGAAGCCGCCGGGCGCGGCTTCCAGAACGCGCTGATGCTCGACATGCTCGGCAATGTCGCGGAGTTCGGCAATTCCAACGTGTTCATGGCTAAGGACGGCGTGGTCTACACGCCGGTCCCGAACGGCACGTTCCTGAACGGCATCACGCGCCAGCGCGTCATCAGCCTGCTGCGCGGCGACGGCGTTACCGTGGTCGAGAAGACGCTGCGCTATGCCGACTTTCTCGCTGCCGACGAGATTTTCTCGACCGGCAATTTCGCCAAGGTCGCCCCCGTCATCCGCATCGACGATCGCGAGCTGAAGCCGGGCCCGCTCTACACCAAAGCGCGCAAGCTCTATTGGGACTTTGCGCATGCGGTGAAGCTGGCGGCTTGATCCGCGCTTTCCGGCGTCCTAGCCGCGTCGCTTAAACCGGCTGAACTGAAACGCCTGGGTCGACTTCCACGGCGTGTGATGCGTCTCGCTCCGCGTCTCGACCAGTTCGAACTCCGGCCCAAGCTCCGCAGCAAGGCTCGCGCTGTCGTGCCGCTGCACCGGCAGGCCGCTGCATTTCTCCGGGCCATCAAGCGCAAATGTCGCGATGACGACGTGGCCGCCGGGCGCAATTGCCGACCGCAGGCGCTCGACGTAAGCGGCCCTGTCGCGCGGATCGGTCAGGAAGTGAAATGCCGCGCGATCGTGCCAGAGGTTGTAGCTGCGCCCCGGCCGCCATGTCGTGGCGTCGGCAACGATCCAGTCGACTGCTGAAGCGGCGCGGCCGATTCGTTTCTTCGCTGCTTCAAGCGCGTTGGCGGAGAGATCGAGCACGGCGAGGTCGCGGTATCCGTCCCGCAGGAGAGCGTCCACCAGCCGCGAAGCACCGCCGCCGATGTCGATGATGGCGGCGCCATGGTCAGGACAGGCCGAGCCGATCATCTCCAGCGAGATCGCCGGGCTGTCCTGAAACCAGCTTACCTCGGCCTCGCCCTTGGTGGCGTAGACGTTGTCCCAGTGGGTGCTGCGGTCGGACATGGCGGCTCCGGCCTGGCCGGGACGACAGCGCGCAAGTCGCGCTGCTATGAACCGGCGGCCCGCGCGCCCGCCGCAGGTGGACGCGCCGGCGCGAACGAAATCCCTACTCGTCCTTCTTCGACATCCGCTCGAGGCGTTCCTGCATGTCCTTCATCTGCTGACGCAGGTCGTCGATGTTGCTGCTGTCCGTCGGCGCCGCGGCGCTTGCGTCGGCCTCCGGTTCGGGGCTGGTCGCCGGACGGCCCGCGTTGGGGGCAAACGGCTTGAACATCGAGAAGGTCTGCTGGAACAGCTCCATGTTGCGGCGGACCTGTTCTTCCAACGGAGCAAAAGGAGTGCCGGAGAGCGAGTTGGCGATCTGCTTGCGGAACTTCTCCTGCTCCTGGGTCAGCGTCGCGATCGACTGCTCCAGATATTTCGGCACCACCATCTGCATGCTGTCGCCGTAGAAGCGGATGAGCTGGCGCAGGAAGGTGGTCGGCAGCAGGTTCTGGCCGGCCTTGTTCTCCTGCTCGAAGATGATCTGGGCGAGCACGGAGCGGGTGATGTCGTCGCCGGTCTTGGCGTCGTAGACCAGGAAATCCTCTCCGTCCTTGACCATGGCGGCGAGGTCTTCGAGCGTCACGTAGGTGCTCGTTCCGGTGTTATAGAGCCGGCGGTTCGCGTATTTCTTGATGGTGGTGGGTTGGTCTGATTTCGCCATGGGCTCTCACTTGCAAGCGCGGAGAACGGGAACCCGGCGGATAATGCCGCAGGGCGGGAAGAGTACGCAACGCAACAAAATAAGCATTTTCAAAGGGGTCACGCTACCGTTTTGTGCGCCACGGTTAATCGGGCAGCAAAAACGTGCTTGCGAAAGCGCCAAGAACGCTATTTTGAATGCGTTGCGGCATGAATTCGGTCGCCGGCCGATTGACATGCCTCAACGACGTTAACAGGATGCCATTCGAGACTGGCGAGCCGTTTCCCCAGCCCCGCCTGCCCCCTTTCAACACCAGGAGATGCCCATGTCAGACGATGTCGTCATCGTCAGCGCCGCCCGCACCCCGGTCGGAAGCTTCAACGGAGCGTTCGCGACCCTTCCCGCCCATGACCTCGGCGCCATCGCCATCAAGGCCGCGCTGGAGCGTGGTGGCATCGAGCCTGGCCGGGTCTCCGAAGTCATCATGGGTCAGATCCTGACCGCGGCTCAGGGTCAGAACCCGGCCCGCCAGGCCTCGATTGCCGCCGGCATTCCGGTGGAGAGCCCGGCCTGGGGCGTCAACCAGCTTTGCGGCTCGGGCCTGCGCACCGTCGCGTTGGGCTACCAGGCGCTGCTCAACGGCGATTCCGAGATCGTGGTCGCCGGCGGCCAGGAATCCATGAGCATGGCTCCGCACGCCCAGTATCTGCGCGGCGGCGTCAAGATGGGCCCGGTCGAGTTCGTCGACACCATGATCAAGGACGGCCTGTGGGATGCCTTCAACGGCTATCACATGGGGAATACGGCCGAGAACGTCGCGCGCCAGTGGCAGATTACCCGCGCCCAGCAGGACGAGTTCGCGGTCCACTCGCAGCAGAAGGCCGAGGCGGCGCAGAAGGCCGGCAAGTTCAACGACGAGATCGTTCCCGTCACCATCAAAACCCGCAAGGGCGACATCGTCGTCAGCGCCGACGAATATCCGCGTCATGGCGCAACGCTCGACGGGATGGCGAAGCTCAAGCCCGCCTTCGAGAAGGAAGGCACGGTCACCGCGGGTTCGGCCTCCGGCATCAACGACGGCGCCGCTGCCGTTGTGCTGATGACCGCCAAGCAGGCGGCCAAGGAAGGCAAGAAGCCGCTCGCGCGCATCGTGTCCTGGGCGCAGGCCGGCGTCGATCCGAAGATCATGGGCTCGGGCCCGATCCCGGCCTCGCGCGCCGCGCTGAAGAAGGCCGGCTGGAGCGTCGGCGATCTCGACCTGATCGAGGCCAACGAGGCCTTCGCGGCGCAGGCCTGCGCCGTCAACAAGGACCTCGGCTGGGATACCTCCAGGGTCAACGTCAACGGCGGTGCGATCGCGATCGGCCATCCGGTCGGCGCTTCCGGCGCACGCGTGCTGGTGACGCTGCTGCACGAAATGCAGAAGCGCGACTCGAAGAAGGGTCTCGCCACGCTGTGCATCGGCGGCGGCATGGGTATCGCGATGTGCCTGGCGCGCGACTGAAGCTGACATCTAACTTACGTGTCACTAGCGCGTGCGCTGCACACATAGATGAGTGCATCGCACGCGACTAAAAAGGCGGCGGTTGCAAATCAAATATTCTTCGCAACAGCGCCAGCCTCGACTAAATACAAACGCCCGGCTCGACGCCGGGCGTTTTGTTCTTGATGTCCGTCAAACCAACCGCATAATCCGCATCTAAAACGATCACTCAGAAACGTCCGCAGAGTCCAAGGGAAGGAATACGATATGGCACGTGTTGCACTGGTGACGGGTGGTACGCGGGGCATCGGAGCTGCGATCAGCAAGGCGCTGAAGGCGGCCGGCTACAAGGTCGCGGCGAGCTATGCCGGCAATGATGCGGCGGCGGAGAAGTTCAAGGCCGAGACCGGCATCGCCGTCTACAAATGGGACGTCAGCAATTTCGATGCCTGCGCCGAAGGCGTGAAGAAGGTCGAGGCCGAGCTCGGCCCCGTCGACGTGCTCGTCAACAACGCCGGCATCACCCGGGACACCGCCTTCCACAAGATGACGCTTGAGCAGTGGAACGCCGTGATCAACACCAATCTTGGGTCGCTGTTCAACATGACGCGCCAGGTGATCGAAGGCATGCGGGCGCGCAAGTTCGGCCGCGTCATCTCGATCTCGTCGATCAACGGCCAGAAGGGGCAATTCGGCCAGGTCAACTATTCCGCAGCAAAGGCCGGCGACATCGGCTTCACCAAGGCGCTCGCGATCGAGAACGCCAAGGGCGGCATCACCGTCAACGCGATCGCACCGGGCTACATCAACACCGAGATGGTGCAGGCGGTGCCGAAGGACGTGCTGGAAAAGAACGTGATCCCGCAGATCCCGGTCAATCGTCTCGGCGAACCCGAGGAGATCGCGCGCGCGGTGGTGTTCCTCGCCGCCGACGAGGCCGGCTTCATCACCGGCTCGACGCTGACCATCAATGGCGGCCAGTATCACGCCTGATAGGGCGTCAAGCCTGTAGATTCAGGCGCGACAAGGCGATAGTGAAGACGAAATGCTCGGCCTCGTGCCGGGCATCATCGTCCTCAGGGCCTTTCGATCGATGACCCCGCGCACAGCCACACTGATCGGATTGACCGCGATCCTGATGTGGTCGCTGCTTTCCGTGATGACGGTGGCGACCGGAAAGATTCCGGCGTTCCAGCTCGCCGCCATGACGTTCGCGATCGGCGGTCTCGTCGGCCTCCTCACATGGGTCGGCCGCGGCGATGCGGCGAGGAGCTTGCGTCAGCCGCTGGTCGTATGGGTCGTCGGCGTCGGTGGCCTGTTCGGCTATCACGCACTGTATTTCCTGGCGCTGCGCTTTGCGCCGCCGGCCGAAGCCGGTCTTTTGAACTACATGTGGCCGCTCCTGATCGTGCTGTTCTCGTCGTTCCTGCCGGGCGAGCGGCTTGCCGTGCATCACATCATTGGTGCCGTGCTCGGCCTAGTCGGCACCGTGCTGCTGTTCGCCGGGAGCACCTCCGGCTTCGCGCCGGGCCAGCTGCCGGGATTGATTGCGGCGTTCATCGCGGCGTTCGTCTGGGCGGCCTATTCGGTGCTGTCGCGGCGATTGAAGGCGGTGCCGACCGATGCGGTCGCGGGCTTTTGCCTTGCCACCGCCGCGCTTGCCGCGCTGATGCATGGTCTGCTTGAAACCACGGTGTGGCCGGAGACGACGCTGCAATGGCTCTCCGTGGCCGCTCTCGGCATCGGCCCCGTCGGCGCTGCGTTCTACGCCTGGGACATCGGCATGAAGCGCGGCGACATCCGCGTACTCGGCGCCGCATCCTATGCGACGCCGCTGCTCTCGACCGGATTCCTCATCGCCGCCGGTTTTGCAAAGGCCAGCGCCAACATCGCTCTCGCCGCGATTCTGATCGCCGGCGGCGGCCTGATCGCGGCGAAGGATATGGTGCTGCGGAAGCGGTGACCGTCGTTCTCGGGTTCGCCGCCATGCGGCGCCCCGGAATGACAGTGCGCCTTACGGCTCCCAGCCCTTCGGCGCGAGCTCGAATTTTGCGAACTCGAATGCGGGCGCCACGCTGCAACCGACCAGCGTCCACTCCCCCATGCTCTCCGCCATCTGCCAGGCATTCGCCGGCACGATTCCCTGCGGCCGCTCGCCGCTCACAAGGTCCGTGCCGAGCCGGACCTCGTGTTGCGAGCAGCCTTCATGCGCGATGCGCAGCGTCAGCGGGCTGCCGGCGTAGTAGTGCCAGATCTCCACGGCGTCGATGCGATGCCAATGCGAACGTTCGCCGCGCGCGAGCAGGAAATAAATGAGGGTCGAGCGCGACCGGCCGTTAGGGTCCGTGGTCTGGTCGCGAAACGTCTCGCGGTAGTGGCCGCCTTCGGGATGCGGGCGGAGTTCGAGGCGTGCGATGATCTCGGCTGCGGTCGGCATCGATCCCCGTCAGGATTT
The DNA here is from genome assembly GCF_011516635.5 of Bradyrhizobium barranii subsp. apii. Lineage (GTDB taxonomy): Bacteria > Pseudomonadota > Alphaproteobacteria > Rhizobiales > Xanthobacteraceae > Bradyrhizobium > Bradyrhizobium barranii. The sequence goes on from NZ_CP096255.1 coordinate 530,207, forward strand.
CTTCTTCAGGATTTGTTCTTGCGCTCGCGCAATTCGCCAAACACCGCGGCAGCGTCCGCGCCCTTCATGTGTAGCCTGGTTGCGACCGACGGTTCATCAGCACGCAGGAACACGTTTGCTCGCTTCTCGTCACCAAGCAGTGATGGAATGGTTGGCCTATTCTCGGCCCGCAGCTTCGCCACTTCCGCCGCGCGTGCCTGGAGCGCCACATTGTCGGGGTCGATGGTGAGCGCGAACTTGACGTTGGACGCGGTGTATTCGTGCCCACAATAGAGCTTGAAGTCGTCAGGCAGCGCCCGCAGCTTCAGAAGCGAGTCCCACATCATCGGGTAGTCGCCTTCGAACACGCGGCCGCAGCCGATCGAGAACAGCGTGTCGGCCGCGAACAGCGTCTTCTCGTTGTCGAACACGTAGGAGATGTGGTCGAGCGTGTGGCCCGGCGTCTCCAGTACGCGCCCCAGCAAGCTGCCGACCTTGACGATGTCGGCATTAGCGACGCGCAGGTCGACGTTGGCGATCTTCGTCGTCTTGTCATGCGGCGCGACGACGCGGCAATTGTATTTCTGCTTGAGTTCGGCGACCCCGCCGACATGATCGCCATGATGATGGGTGATCAGGATGTCGGTGAGCTGCCAGCCCTCGCGCTCAAGCGCCTTCAGGATGGGGCCGGCCTCCGGCGCGTCGATCGACGCCGTCGCCTTGGTTTCCACATCGTGGATCAGATAACCGAAATTGTCGTTTAAACAGGTGAAAGTACGAATTTCGGCGGCCATGTCATCTCCATCGCGCTCAGCCCCGCAGACAAATATGGCGTTAACGTTGCGCAGGCAATGCAATATTCCGCGGGCGGGAGCCGCCTCGTGCATGTTACATTGCCGTCATGACCATTGATGTCGTCGACCTCCGCGAGTTCTACTCCCGTCGCCTCGGGATTGTGGCGCGGCAAATGATCAATCGCGGCATCAGGGAGCGCTGGCCGACCGCCGCGGGCCAGCGTGTGCTCGGCATCGGCTATCCCACGCCCTATCTCGGCCTGTTCCGCGAGGACGCGGAGCGCTGCATCGCCTTCATGCCGTCGGCGCAGGGCGTCTTGAAATGGCCGACGGGCCGGCCAGCGCTGGCCTCGCTGGTCGATGAATTCTCGCTGCCGCTTCCTGACGCCGCGGTCGACCGGATCCTGCTGGTTCATGCGCTGGAGATGTCGGACGACCCGGCCGCGCTCTTGCGCGAGGTGTGGCGGGTGCTGTCGCCCTCCGGCCGCGTGATCGCGGTGATCCCGAACCGGCGCGGGGTCTGGACCCGCACCGACAGCACGCCGTTCGGTCACGGCCGGCCCTATTCGCGTTCGCAGATCACCGACCTGTTGCGCCAGACCTGGTTCACGCCGACCGCCTGGGGCGAGGCGTTGTTCATGCCGCCCTATGCCGGCGGCTGGGTGCTGAAATCGGCGCAGGTGTGGGAGCGTGCGGGCGCGGCGCTGTCGTTGCCTTTTGCCGGCGTGCACATAGTCGAGGCGACCAAGCAGGTCTATCGCGCGATCCCCGCCAAGCGCGAGCGCGCGCGGCTGATTCCCTCGTTGAAGCCGGTGCTGGTGCCGTCCTCGACGGTGACGCGCACTTGAAAACAAATCGTCCCGGCGCGAGGCCGGGACGATTGCAGATCAGAAGAAGCTTACTCGCCGGAGGCGACTTCGTCGCTGGAGCCGGCCGGAGCCGCCTCGCGCTCGGGGCGCGGGCCGTGCGGCCGGCGGCGCCGCCGCGGAAAGCGTTCGCCGCCACCGCCGCCTTCCAGGCCGGCCTGACCGCCATTCGCGGCACTATTCACTTGCGGCTGTGCGCCGGTGATGAAGGAGGGCAGGCGATCGACGCTGCCGGCGTCGGCAACGACGGGCTGCGGCTGGTTCAGCGGCAGCGGCTGCGGCTGATATTGCGGCTGCGCACGATGGTCGCGTTCGCGATGTTCGCGGGGCTGCTGGTTGTCGCGCTGATAGGGCTGCTGGCCGTCACGCGGCTGATGATCACGCTGGTGATCGCGCTGGCCGTCGCGGTCGCGCATGAAGGGCTGTTGCTGCTGCGGCGGCTGCGGGACGAAGCCCGGCTCCTGGCCGAAATTCGAGAAATTCTCGCCGTCGTCCTCGCTGTCGTCGCCGCTGTTGCTTACGGGCTCGTCGCCGCGCGGCTGCTGGTTCTGGCGGAACTGTTCCTGGGCCGCGGCGATCAGGCGGAAATAATGCTCGGCGTGCTGGTAGTAGTTCTCGGCGGCGACCGGGTCGCCGGAAGAGCGCGCATCGCGCGCGAGCTGAAGATATTTTTCAGCGATGTGCGAAGCCGTGCCGCGGATCTTGATGTCGGGTCCGTTCGATTCGTAAACCCGGGTCATCGGGTTCTGGCCGCGCCGGTTGTTGTTGTTGTTGTTATTATTGTTATTGCGGTTGCGCATCCGCTGCTTGTTCTGACCGTTTCTCATGTCCTGCCTTTAATTCCAGCCCTAAAGGTTGCACGCATTACTGATTGCTCGGAGTGACCTGATGACAGCGGTTCACATCTCTCATGCGCACCGCGCGCAAGAGCGGCTTGAACCCTGCCGATGTCCGTCGACCGTCGCGTTCAACAAAGACGCGTTCCCCACCCGCCAGCATCCATTGCCAGCGAACCCATTCATATCGCCTGCCGAAACAAGCCCAGCTTTGTTGCGTAAGTCTTCAAGCGCAATATCAGGCTTTCGTTCACTTTGCGGTCGGAGAGCAGCGCAGCTCCAATGGCCATCGCGCTCAACAGGACCTGCGGCTTGGAACCTTTAAATCAGTAAAGCTCTCGCCCGAGAGCCCGGCTTTTGCCCGTAGGTCTACGGGGCCGGCACCGATGTGTTGACCGGAACGTAGTCGTTCCCAAGGGATATTCCAAGAGGTTTTTTGCAACCCAATCCGGCTTTTATGGGGGCATTTTTCGGGCCGAAACCGCCCGCGGGATGCCCGCCAAATCGGCCTTGGGCGGCCTGTCCACAGACAACGCGGCAGCCGTCATCAAGGTTTCAATATCGCGGGCCTGCCCTTGCCCCGCCTCGACGATCAACGCCCCGCCGGGGGCGAGCCGCTCGGCCGCCTGCGGGATCAGGGCGCGGTAGGCGTCATAGCCGTCATTGCCGCCGTCGAGCGCCAGATGCGGATCGTGCTCGCGCACGTCGAGGCTCAGTTTCGGAATTTCCCCTGAGGGAATATAGGGCGGATTCGACACGATGAGATCGAACGGGCCGCGCAGCGCCGCCGCATAGGAGCAGGCGACGAAGCCGGAACGGTCGGCGAGGCCCAGTGCTGCGGCATTGCTCCGCGCGGTGTCGAGCGCGGAGAGGCTGAGATCGGTTCCGACACCGAAGGCATCGGGAATTTCGTGCAGCAGCGCGAGCAGGATCGCGCCGGATCCAGTGCCGATATCCGCGATTCGCGGGCGCGGCCCCGATATCGCGGCCTCCCGAAAGATTTCCAGTGCCAGTTCGACCACGGTCTCGGTGTCCGGCCGCGGCACCAGCGTCGCTTCGGACAGTTGGAACGGCAGGCCCCAGAATTCGCGCGCGCCGAGAATGCGGGCGACCGGCTCATGCGCGAGCCGGCGCTGCGCATAGGCTTCGAGCCGCGCGGCCTCTTCGGGCGTGAGCTGGCGCGCCGCCTGCGTGACGATGCCGGTCAAATCAAGCCTCAGCGCGGCTCCGACGAGCAGGCGCGCGTCGAGGGCGGGCTCTTCGATGCCGGCCGATTGCAGCCGCGCCGCAAGCGCGCGCCGCGCACTCTCGATGCTGTGTCCGGAATCGAAACCTGTCGCCAATGGAGCCATCCTGCCTGGTATCGTGGATAGATCGGCGGCATTGCTTGCGTCAACGGAAAGGAGCGCGTCTGATCGCACCTCGCAGCGTGGGAGGGATCCATGGCGGCTTACGACGATCAGAACGTCTTCGCAAAGATCCTGCGCGGCGAGATTCCCTGCTTCGAGGTTTTCAGGGACGACCGCAGCCTCGCCTTCCTCGACATCATGCCGCGCTCGCCCGGACACACGCTGGTCATCCCCCGGGCGCCGGCGCGCGGCATCCTCGACATCGCGGATGACGATCTCGCCGCGGTCGCCCGAACCGGCAAACGGATCGCGATTGCGGCGATGAAGGCGTTCGACGCGGAGGGTATCATCCTGCAGCAGTTCAGTGAACCGGCGAGCGGGCAGGTGGTCTTCCACCTGCACATGCACGTCATGCCGGTCAGGGCCGGAATCGAGCTGCTGCCGGCGCAGACGCGCAAGGAAGACATGGCCGTGCTCGCCGATCACGCCAAGCGGATGATTGCGGCACTCGGCAGTTGATCGAAATAGCGCTGCAGCAAGACCGTAGGACGGGTAGAGCTGTTGCGAAACCCATCATCGAGACAAACTCGAAATCGACTGGCGCAGCTTCGCTCCACCGAAACTGCGAGCCAGCGATCTTTCATCGAACCTTCATCAGTTCCTGTTCAGCGGGCGGGGTCGAAGGGGAGAGCCAATCGGACATTCGAGCGCGGCACGATCCCAGCGTCCGACATCAGCTGCTGCCTGATAGGTGGTTTGCAGAAACGCCATGAGCGCGGCCTCTGGCTCGCTGGATTTTCGCACAAGGTCGTAGGGCAGGAGATATTCGCCGAGCTTCCGATCGAAGTATGCGCCTGCCGGCATGACCTGTCCGTCAGCAAAGCCATTCGGGGTGGGGTAGGCATAGGAGTAGAAGGCCGCAAAGTCTGTACCACCTCCGCCCGGCCAAAAGCCGGCGGACGAGACCTCATCGCTATAGGCCTCGCGCGTCACGACGTCCGGCAAACCCGGGACGCCACCCGGGTGAAGCGGAGCGGAACGCCCAGAGAAGCGCGTCACCGCGAGATCGAAGCTGCCCCAGAAGAGATGGACCGGACTGACCTTCCCGATGAATCCCGTCCGAAACCGATAAAACACTCCGTTGATCGCGACGAGGGCGCGGAAGAACCGCGTCACGGCGTCTGCGTCATAGGGCCTGATTTGGCGGTCCTCCGTGAACGGGATCGGATCCGGGACCTCGCTGGGCCGACCGTCAAATTCTGGTGTTCCGCCGAGATGTTCTACCAAATCACAGAACCGGGCGTGAAATTCGGCGACGGACATTCGCCCGAGCGGCATTTCCGCCCTGCGCCCATCAGCTGCTTCTCCGATCAGGACGTGACGGGAGAGATCGAAGACGATCTCGATACCTGATGCGTCTGGAATCAGCGAAGTCGTGAGCCCGCGTGCATTCACGTAGAAGGTCGCGTGCCAGGAATGGTTGACCCATGGCGTTCTCGCGAGCCGATACTTGCCGACAATCTGGCAATACAGATGAAGCGCGGAACAGGTTTCGCGCCATGCCTCGAAGGGAATCTCCGGCCAGATCGCGCTCATAGCGTCTCCCCCCTCAGGTTCGGTTCGGCTTGGCAAGACCTCACCTCGGCTAAAGGCGACCCTGTGTCCGCTTTGGGCGCAAGGAGACATTCCGGGGGCGAGGCGGCATGCTACCCCCTCGAAAGCAGATATCCCGGAGTTTAGGGGGACTCGAGCTAGACGCCAAGGTATCGCTGCAGCAGTTCCGGCTGGGCCTTGAGCTCTTGCGCCGGCCCCTCGTGCACGATGTGGCCGTTGTTGATGATGTAGATCCGCGTCGCCAGCGCCAGCGTCGCTGCCAGATTCTGCTCGACCAGCACGATGGTCTGGCCGGCGGCCGCGAGCTCGCGGCAGGCCTTGACCAGATCGTGGACGATGACGGGCGCGAGCCCCTCGAACGGCTCGTCCAGCAGCACGATCTTGGGATCGCGCACCAGCGCCCGGGCGATCGCGAGCATCTGCTGTTCGCCGCCGGAGAGCTCGGTGCCGCGGTTGTTGCGCCGCTCCTTCAGCCGCGGAAACATCTCGTAGATGCGCTCAAGCGGCCAGCGCTTCGGTGCGGTGATCCCGGCGAGGACGATGTTCTCCTCCACCGACAAGCTGCCGAAGATCCGGCGCTCTTCGTGCACGAGCTGCATGCCGGCCTGCGCGATTCTGTGACTCTTGCGTCCGGCGATATCGATGCCGTCGAACTTCACGCTGCCGCTGCGGGGCGTCACGACGCCCATCAGGCTCTTGAGCGTCGTGCTCTTGCCGGCGCCGTTCCTCCCGAGCAGCGCCACCACCTCGTGCCGCTCGACGCGCATGGCGACGTCGAACAGGATGTGGGAGTCCCCGTAATAGCTGTTCAGGCCATTGACCTCGATCAGGCTCATGTGGCGATCTCTCCGTGAACGCCGCCGAGATAGGCTTCCTGCACCGCGGCGTTGGTCCTGATTTCCTCCGGTGTGCCGTCCAGCAGCACCTTGCCCTCCTGGAGCACCGTCACGCGCTCGACCAGCTCGAACAGCGAATCCATGTCGTGGTCAATGATGATCATGGTGCGCCCGCGCGCGATCGATTTGAGCAGCTTGACGGTCTCGACCCGCTCGCGCGGGCTCATGCCCGCGAGCGGCTCGTCGAGCAGCAGCAGGCGCGGCGAGGTGGCGAGCGCAAGCCCGATCTCCAGCCGGCGCTTCTCGCCATAGGCGAGCTCGGATACCGGCGTGTCGGCGCGGCGGGTCAAATTGACCAGGGCAAGCGTGTGCGCCACCTGCTCCGTCAGGCCCTTCACGCCCGAGAGCTTGCGGAACAGGTCGAGCCGGAACTTGCCGCGCAGCTCGGCGAGCGCTGCGATCGTCAGGTTCTGTCGCACCGTCAGGCCCGTGAAGAGCTGGTTGACCTGGTAGCTCTTGGTGAGGCCGAGCTGGCAAACTTCGGTGACCTTCAATCCCGTGATGTCGCGGCCCTCGAACACGATCTGGCCGGAGGTCGGTGCGATCTCGCAGGTCAGCATCTTGAAGAAGGTCGATTTGCCGGCGCCGTTGGGGCCGATGATGCCGCGCAGCTCGCCCTGATTGACGCTGAAATCGATGTCGCTGTTGGCGACGAGACCGCCATAGCGCTTGGTCAGACCGGTGGCTTTCAGGATCGGCCCGGAATAGGCGGGATGCGCGACCTCCTTGCCCTGCATCGGCGCCGGCGGAGCTTGCTGTGGCGTCTCGATCTCGGCCTCCTCCTCCGTCTCCGCAGCCTTCCGCGCTCGCTTGCCGGACACGAGGCCGTAGAGATCGACAAGTCCGCCCACAATGCCGCCGCGCAGGAAGCAGACCAGCACCACGAACACGACGCCGAGCACCAGCTTCCAGGCCGCCCCGAGGCCCAGCGCGGACTGGAGGAAATCCTGAAGGAAGAGCCAAACTGTTGCGCCGACCAGCGGTCCGAACAACGTACCCCTGCCACCGATGGCAGTCTGCATCACGAGCTGGCCCGAGGTATCGAAGGTGAAGGCGTCGGGCGGCATGAATGCCTGGAGCACGCCGAGCAGGCCGCCGGCGAAGCCCGCATAGGCCGCAGCGATCACGAAGGCGGTCAGCTTGTAGCCGTGGATGTTGTGGCCGACGGCGGTGGCGCGCAGCGGATTGTCCCGGATCGCGCTGAAGATGGCGCCGACAGGCGAGCGGACGATCCTGAGCGCGATGATGACGCCGATGAAGTAGCACAGCGCGATGAACTGATAGAGCGACCAGCCATTGGTGAAGTGGATGGTGGTAAAGCCGAGATTGAAGCTCGGCGTCGGTACCCCCGGCAGGCCGTTCTCGCCGCCGGTGAAATCCGAGAGCGGATTGAACTCGACGAAGAAGAACACCTCTGCGATCGCCACGGTGATCATGGCGAAATAGATGCCGGTGCGGCGCAGCGCGATCAGGCCGATCAGGTAGCCGGTCGCCGCCGCTGCGATCATGCCGATGATCAGCGCGCCCAGCACGTTGCCGAAGCCCGCGCGGGTCAGGAGGTAGGCCGCGACAAAGCCGCCGGTGCCGTAGAAGGCGGACTGGCCGAACGACAGCAGGCCGGTGAATCCGAACAGGATGTCGAAGCCGAGACCGAACAGGCCCCAGACCAGGATCCGGTTCACGGTGTTCGGGGCGAAGCCGAGATGAGGCAGCACGAACGGGGCTGCGATCAAACCGATCGCGGTCAGGGCCTCGATCAGGAACGGGCGTTGCTTGAGCATCAGGAAATCGCTTACTCGCGGCCCTGGACGCCGAGCAGGCCATGCGGTCGCACCACGAGCACGAGCGTCATCGCCGCAAACAGCATCACATAGGCGTAGCCGGGGTTGAACATGGAGGTGACGCTGATGATCTCGCCGGCGATCAGGCCGCCGAGGATCGCGCCCGGAAACGAGCCGACGCCGCCGATCACCACCACCACGAAGGTCTGGACCAGGATGTCGTCGCCGATGCCAGGTGTCGGCGACACCACCGGCGCGTTGACGATGCCGGCAAATCCGGCGGCCATTGCGCCGATGCCGAACACGACCATGAAGACGCGGTAGACGTTGATGCCGAGCGAATCGACCATCACCGAATCCTCGATGCCGGCGCGCACGATCATGCCGAGCCGGGTCCGGTACAGGACGATGAACAGTGCGCCGAGGGCGACCGCGACGATGCCGACGACGACGAGGCGGTAGGTCGGATAGAACATGAAGCCGAGATTGGTGATGCCCTGGAACAAGGCCGGCGGCGGCACCAGCTGCGACTGGCTCGAGAAGATCAGGCGCACGAGCTCGACGAAACAGATGCCGAGCCCGAAGGTCACGAGCAGCTGATCCTCGTGCGGGCGATGATAGAAATGGCGGATGATGACGCGTTCCATCACGACGCCGAGCAGCATCACGAACAGCGAGCCCGCGATGACGGCGATGATGAAGGACTCCGTGTACTGGTAGGCGACGAAGCCGGCATAGCCGCCGATCATGAACATCGCGCCATGCGCGAGGTTGAGCACGCCGAGCGTGCCGTAGATGATGGTCAGGCCGGAGCTGATCAGCGCGAGCAGGGCGCCGAGCGCGAGCCCGTTGAAAAGCTGCGAGACGAGGTTGGGCCAACTGATCATGCGACAATCGCCGTTGCGACGCGCCATGGTGCGCGTCAGAAAAAGGTGACGCCGCAGGACCAGAGTGCAGCCCGCGGCGTCACAGGGGTTAGCGCGGCCTCAGCTGTAATCGCCGGGATGGCAGCCGAACGCGTCCGGCTTCTGCATCAGGCCTTCACCGGGGACGATCTCGACGACGTCGTACCAGTCTTCCTTGTTCTTCATGTCCTTCTGCTGCTTGCCCTTCACGATGATCACCGGGCGGACGCATTGGTGATCCTCGGGGCGGTAATGCACGTCGCCGACCAGGGAGGGGATCGTCTCGCCCTTCTCGTAGGCCTTGATCACGTCGGGCGGATTGAAGCTGCCGGCCTGCTCGCACATGTGGGCCCAGTGTGCGAAGCTGACATAGGCGTTCTCGGCGCCTCATTCGGGCTTGTAGCCGTACTTCTTCTCGAAGGCCTCGTTGAACATCTTGGCGAGCGGGAACTTGTCCTCGATCGTCCACCAATAGTCGGTTGCGGCGTAGACGCCCTGCATCAGGCCGCCGGTCTCGCGCGCGATGAAAGGCACCTGGTAGGGAACGACCAGCTTCATCTTGTCGAGCACGCCGAACTGCTTGGCCTGCTGGGTCGACAGCACCGCGTCGTGGCCCCAGTTGACATTGATGAGCACGTCGGCGCCGGAATTCGCGACGTTCAGCAGATATGAGGAATAGTCGGGCGCGCCGAGCGGTGCGACCTGGTTGGTCACCGTCGTCCAGCCCGCGGTCGCGAGGAAGTCCTGCATCGACTTGGTGACGGTGTGGCCGTAGGTGTAATCGGGCGTCAGGTAGGCGGCCTTCTTGTTCTTGCCGAACTCCCTCACCATCACCGGGCCGATCGCCGCGGCGGCGGTCTGGCCGAAGAAGTTCTGGCGGAAGCCGTAGCGAACGCAGTCCTTGCCGGTGGTGTCGTTCGAGCCGGAAATGCCGCACACGAACAGCACGTGTTCGCGCTGCGCGAGCTTGTTGAGCGCGACCGCAACGGCGCTCGACGTGCCGCCGGTGATCATGATCGCCTTGTTCTCGCTGATGAAGCGTTGCTGTGCCTGCACCGCCTCGTTCGGCTTGGCCGCGGAATCCGCGACGCCGAACTTCAGCTCCTTGCCGAGCACGCCCTTGCTGGTGTCTTCGGCGAGATCTTCTTGATCAGGTCGTGGCCGCTGTTGATGTGCTCGATCGCGAGCTGGTAGCCCTTGAGCTCGTCCTCGCCCTGCACGGCATAGGTGCCGGTGCGCGGGACCGAGATTCCGATGAAGGCGGTGGAACCCGAAACGCCGGCGGGATACGAGCCGATCGCCGGCTTGTCCTCGGCAAAGACCGGCATCGCGGGCAACATCGAGCCGCCGATGAGGCTGGCTGTGGTCTGGAGCAGCCCACGGCGCGAGAGGCCGCGGCGGATGAGATCGTCAGTCATGGTCGTTTCCTCCGAACATCGTTCTTGTTTGCGGGCGCAAGCACGGCCTGTCCGGCCAGCCGACCTCGCTGGCCTGCTGCGCCGGGCACGTCACATCCGCGTGTAGCTCTTGGCCCTAAGCATTGCTTGTGAAGCCCTTCTGTCAATTTCGTCTTTGGTCGAACGACGAAAATTATCACGTGAAAACATATCGGATCACGATATATATTAGTCTTTGTGAGTACGAGGCTGGCGGGTCCGGCGAGAGAAATGGTGCGGCAGACGACAGTGGCGGGTGCCCGAAAGCGACGATCCTGGCCGCAGGAGGCGGAGCGGCCGGAGGCTGCGTGGCCCGCGGGGGAGGGCAGTGACCAGCGCGCGGCGCCGCAGTCGGGCGATGCCTCCCGCGTGTCCGAGCCGCGCAGCCGGTCAGCCGGCCGGCGCGGACCCGTCGTCGGCTCCGTCCAGGTCAAGCGGGCCCCCGGCCCGATGCAGAAGCTGAGCGTGCGCGCGCAGAATGTTCTGAAGGAGCTTGCGGTGGAGCTCACCGGCGAACAGCCGCCGAAGGGGAATTGGTTGCCATCGCGCGAGTTGCTGCTCGCGCTGACGGCCGAGCGCCTTGCGACCGCGCGCAACTGCGGACCTCACACGATGCGGGAGATCGTGGATTGGGCGCAGGGCTGCGGCGCGACCATCAAGCCGGTGATCCCGCCCGGCGGCTCGCTGTCGCAGATGTGGGCGGAGTTGATTGCCAATGCGTCGGCCGGCGCCTTGACCAGCGCCGAGATCGCCAGCGCGCTCCAGCGCTCGATCAGGCGGAAGAGCGTTCGCATCCCGATCGCGTTTCAGGTCATCCTGGTGAAGATCCTGCTCTCCAGTTTCGAATAGGCCCCGATATTTGTGCATCCGCGGCGCCACTCGGTTGGTTCCGCCGGTCCTTCCTTGCTAGTCTCGGCAGCGGCCGCCGCTTCATCGGCGGGCTCGACGTCGCAGGCAGGAATGACTCAATCGAAGCGGAAGACGACGCGTCCCGCGTCCGCGGCGCCCTCAAAGGGCGGCGCGATGCGCGAGGCCGACTATGCGGCGCTCGCACAGTTCCGCTATCAGCTCCGGACCTTCCTGGCGTTCAGCGAAGCCGCGGCCCAGAGTGCCGGGTTGACGCCGCAGCAGCATCAGGCGCTGCTGGCGATCAAGGGGCTGGCCACCCCCGACGGCGCAAGCGTCGGCGACATCGCGCGCTTCCTCCTGATCCGGCACCATACCGCGGTAGAGCTGGTGGATCGCATGGCGAAGCTGAAGCTGATCGGACGGGAAGCCGATCCGCAGGACGCAAGACGCGTCCTGGTCAGGCTGACGGCCAAGGGCGAGCAGAAGCTGCGATCGCTCTCGCGCATTCACCTGGACGAGCTGGGTGCCGCCGCGCCCGCCCTGGCCAGGATACTGCGATCGTTCCGGGCCAAAGCGCGCTGAGGGCGGTTCAGGCGGCTGCGCCTTGCGCGGCGAGCTGTGCGGCCTGATGCTCGGTGGTCAGCGCGTCGGTCAATTCGCCGAGCGCTTCGCCGGCGATCACCTGCGGCAGCTTGTAGAGCGTCAGGTTGATGCGATGATCGGTGACGCGTCCTTGCGGGAAATTGTAGGTGCGGATGCGCTCGCTGCGGTCGCCGGAGCCGACCTTCTCCTTGCGTTCGGCCGAGCGTGCGGCGTCGAGGCGCTGCTGTTCGGCATCGTAGATGCGCGAGCGCAGGATGTTCATGGCGGAGGCGCGGTTCTTATGCTGTGAGCGGCTGTCCTGCATCATCACCACGATGCCGGTCGGGATGTGGGTGATGCGGATCGCCGATTCGGTCTTGTTGACGTGCTGGCCGCCGGCGCCCTGCGCCCGCATGGTCTCGATCCGCAGATCGTCGTTTTTGATGTCGACGTCGACCTCCTCGACCTCCGGCATCACGGCGACGGTAGCGGCGGAGGTGTGGATGCGTCCCTGCGTTTCGGTGTCCGGCACGCGCTGCACCCGGTGCACACCGGATTCGAATTTCAGCTTCGAGAACGCGCCGCGGCCCTGCACCTCCGCGATGATTTCCTTGTAGCCGCCGACAGTGCCTTCGCTGGCCGAGATCACCTCGACCTTCCAGCCCTGCAAGCTGGCGAAGCGCTCGTACATCCGGAACAGATCGCCGGCGAACAGCGAGGCCTCGTCGCCGCCGGTGCCGGCGCGGATTTCCAGCACCACGTTGCGGTCGTCCATGGCGTCCTTGGGCAGCAGCGCGACGCGAATCTTCTGGACCAGCTCTTCGATTTTAGGCGTCAGCTCATCGCGCTCGGCTTCAGCCATGCCGCGCATCTCGGAATCCGTCGCGGGATCGGCGATCAGCGCCTCGGTGTCGGCGAGTTCTTTGACCGCAGAACGATACGCCTTCACCGCCTCGATCAGCGGGGTGAGCTCGGCGAGCTCGCGGGTAATCTGCACGTAGCGTTCGGAGGCGAGCTGGCCGAGCGATTCGGCCTCGAGCGAGGCGTGATGCGCGAGCAGGACGTCCAGTTTGGCTTCGGGGAGTGACGACATCGGTTCAGTCTCAAATGGCGGAAAAAGGCGAGGCGGCGGGAAGGGGGCGACAGGCCCGCTACAACGCCAGGCCCTCGGCCTCGGCAAATTCCGTCAGCTTCTGCCGGATCGAGACGCTGCCGGAGGGCGCGTCCAGCAGCGGGCCGAGCATCGCTTCGGCCTTCTTCGCGTCGAGATCGATGACCATCGCCTTGACCGGACCGAGCGCCGTCGCCGAGAGCGACAGCGAGCGATAGCCCATCGCGATCAGCGCCAGCGCGCCGATCGGCTTGGAGGCCATCTCGCCGCATAGCGATAACGACTTCTTCGCATCGTTCGACTTCCGCGCGATCTCGCGCAGCACGCGCAGGATCGGCGCCGACATCGTGTCGAAGCGCTCGGAGACTTTCGCATTGCCGCGATCGACCGCGAACAGGAACTGGAACAGATCGTTGGAGCCGACCGAGATGAAGTCGACCTTCTTCAAGAGCTCGTCGAGCTGGTAGAGCAGGGCGGGCACCTCGACCATGGTGCCGATGTCGATGCGCTCCGGCAGGGTGTGGCCGTGCTGGCGCAGATAGGTCAGCTCGCGCTCGACCAGCGCTTTCGCCGAGTCGAATTCGGCGACCTCCGAGATCATCGGGAACATGATGCGCAGTGCGCGGCCGCCGCCGGCGCGCAGCAGCGCGCGGATCTGGCCGCGCAGCAGGCCGGGGCGATCGAGGCCGAGCCGGATCGCGCGCCAGCCGAGTGCGGGATTCTCCTCGATCACCGCTTCCATATAGGGCAGTGCCTTGTCGCCGCCGATGTCGAGGGTGCGGAAGGTGACGGGCTTGGTGCCGGCAGCATCCAGCACCGTGCGATAGAGCGCGAGCTGGTCGCTGGTGCGCGGCAGGCTCTGCCCCACCATGAATTGCAGCTCGGTGCGGAACAGGCCGATGCCGGCGCTGCCGGTGTCTTCGATATGCGGCAGGTCGATCGCAAGACCTGCGTTGATCATCAGCTCGACCTTCTGGCCGTCCTTGGTGACGCAGGGACGGTCGCGCAGCGCAAGATATTGCGCCTGGCGGCGGGCGCGGAAGCGCACGCGTTCGGCAAAGGCAGCTTCGACCTCCTGCGACGGGCGCACATAGATCGAGCCTGAGGTGCCGTCGACGATGATGGCGTCGCCGGGATCGGCGATGCCGGGCGCGTTCGGGACCTCGCCGACCGCGGGAATGCCGAGCGCGCGGGCCACGATCGAGACGTGGGAGTTGGCGGTACCTTCCTCCAGCACGATGCCGCGCAGGCGCTTGCGGTCGTAGTCGAGCAGCGCCGCAGGGCCCATCGCGCGCGCGATGACGATGGCATTGTCGGGCAATTGCTCGCGCGAGGGCGCGTGGTCCTGGCCGACCAGCTGCCGCATCAGGCGGTAGCCGAGATCCTCGAGATCGTGCAGCCGGTCGCGCAGATAGGGATCGGTGGAGCGCAGCATGCGCGCGCGGGTGTCGGACTGCACGCGTTCGACGGCGGCTTCCGCCGTGAGGCCGGTGGCGACCGCCTCATGCAGCTTGTGCGACCAGCCCTGGTCGTTGGCGAACATGCGATAGGCTTCCAGCACCTCGCGGTGCTCGCCGCCCTCGGCAACGTCGCCACGCTCCAGCATGCGGTCGAGATCGGCGCGTAGCTTGGCGAGCGCGGTGTCGAGCCGCTTGATCTCCTTCGGCAGATCCTCGGCGATGTAGTCCTTGATGACGACGCGCGGCTCGTGCAGCACGACATGGCCGAGCGCAATGCCTTCCGAGAGGATGGCGCCGACTTTCTGCGCCGAATGGCGCGCGGCCGGCTCCTGGCCCGGCTGGGCCAGCGCAGACAATTCGCCGGAGGCGATCAGCTCCGCCAGCACCATCGCGGTGGTCTGGAGCGCCTCGAGCTCCTCCTCGACATAATTGCGCTTGGCGCGGTTCTGCACCACCAGCACGCCGAGCGTGTTGCCGGCGCGCAGGATCGGCACGCCGAGGAAGGAGTGGTAGATTTCTTCGCCGGTCTCCGGGCGGAACGAGAAGGCCGGGTGGCTTTGCGCGTCGCTGAGGTTGAGCGGGGTCGCCTCGCTGGCGACGAGGCCGACCAGGCCCTCATGGGCGCTCAGCACGGTGTGGTGCACCGCCTCGCGGTTGAGGCCTTCGGTGGCGTAGAGTTCGAGCGTGTTGTCGATGCGCAGCACATAGACCGAGCACACCTCGGCCACCATATTGGCGGCGATCAGCACCACGATCTTGTCCAGCCGCTCCTGGGCCGAGACCTGCTCCGCCATGGTTTCGCGGAGCCGTCTCAACAAGACGCGGGGACCTCCCGACGCGCTCCGCATGAACCGTCAATCTCCTCCGTCTGCCTGGCCCGGCGGTATCGGCCGGCGGCTGGCCCAAAATTCCAGAAAAACAACCAAATTGTTCGTCCGGCGCAGGCACAAACACAAATCTATTCAAGATTTAGCGCTTGCACCGAATCAGCGCCGCCTGAACTGGGACACAGTCTGCGGCAGCCCACCCTGTTCGCCGTATAGCGAATTGAGGCTTGTTTTGCCAAGCAAAACGCCTGCCAAACGCGAAGGTGTGTACACCTTCGCGTTTGCTGCGACCGCTAAGTGTCCGACCGAAAAATAAGTTGAGTGATATCAGCGAGTTCTGATTCCATCGGTGTTGCGAAGCATCAAAGGGATCGAGAATGTGGACTGATATCACCCGGGCACAGTTTGCCCGAGAGGAGCTGCGTTTGCCAAGCGACTTGACGGATGCGGAATGGGGCGTGCTGGAGAGGTTGCTTCCTGTGCGGGCCAAGCGCGGGCGGCGCCCGAAATGGAGCTATCGCGACATCGTCGAGGCAGTACTCTATCTGCTGCGCGGCGGATTGCCGTGGCGCATGCTGCCGCCCACTCTGTTTCCACCAATGACCACGGTGCAGTACTATTTCTACCAATGGCGCGACAGCGGATTGTGGCAATCGATCAACCACGCACTCCTGATGCTGGCGCGCGAGGCGATCGGCCGGGAGGCCTCGCCGACGGCCGGCGTGATCGACAGCCAATCGGTCAAGACCACGGAAAGTGGCGGCCCTCGCGGCTACGACGCGGGAAAGAAGATCAAGGGTCGAAAGCGCCACATCGTCACCGACACCCAAGGGCTCCTGGTCGGAGCGATCGTTCACGCTGCCGACGTCCAGGATCGTGACGGCACGCCAGATGTCCTGTGCAGCATTCGCTACC
The DNA here is from genome assembly GCF_011516635.5 of Bradyrhizobium barranii subsp. apii. Lineage (GTDB taxonomy): Bacteria > Pseudomonadota > Alphaproteobacteria > Rhizobiales > Xanthobacteraceae > Bradyrhizobium > Bradyrhizobium barranii. The sequence continues at coordinate 546,407 of NZ_CP096255.1, forward strand.
GCTTCCCCTGGCTGCGCCATATCTTCGCCGATGGCGGCTATGCCGGCGAAAAGCTCAAGGCGGTGCTGGAAAAGATCGGCCGGTGGACTGTCGAGATCATCAAGCGCTCCGATGCCGCACAGGGCTTCGAGGTGCTTCCGCGCCGCTGGGTGGTCGAACGAACCTTCGCCTGGCTCGGCCGCAACCGCAGATTGGCCAAGGACTTCGAGCGAACCATCGAAAGCGCAACTGCCTGGCTCTTCCTCGCCTCTGTCCAACTCATGACAAGGCGCATCGCAGCGATAAAAACAGCAATGCAATTTTGAGTCAGGCTCTAATCTTACTGCGTCACAAACGGTGGTCTGTGAAATGGGCGAACTTGATTGCACAACAAGGACATCTCGACAACGTTCGGACCAGCCCTTGTTCGAGTCGCCGTCGCATCGTCGTGATCGAATTTGGAATGTGACGTTGGGTCCGTAGCGGCAGAACCGCGGGGTCTGTAATCCGCGGAAACGCGAGCGAGCGGGATCGGCCGGGCGCGCCGAGCGCCTGAGGGGGGAAACGCCTCCCGCTCGGAGATCAGGAATCCGAAGGCTGCAATGCACATCGTTGCGTGATGATGAAAGCCGCGCCAGCCGCGTCCCTCGAAGTGGCCAAGCCCGACCTCCTGCTTGAGTTCCTGATAGTCGCGTTCGATGCGCCAGCGCAATTTAGCCGTCTCTACGAGAGTCCGGAATGCCACATCCTCCGGCAATGTCGAGAGCCAGTATTTGGTAGGCTGGTCCTCGCCTTTCGGCCATTCGATCAGCAACCATTCCTCCAACCGCTGGGTGGTTTGCCAATAATCACGGTGCGCGGCACGGACCCGCACGCGGGCAAAGCGCGAGCTCAGCTTTTCGTTCGTTCCTTGCCGCCACGTGATGGTGCGCCAAGCTTTGGCCGGCAGGCCGATCGCGAGCGCTTTAACGGCGGCCGGCCGACGCTGACGGTTGCGGCGCATCAGTTTCGGGGGACGGCCGCGGCCCGACCATGGCTTCGGCGGCAAGGGACCGGTGCCGGGCGCCCATACCGTTGTGCTCGACAGAAGACCCGCCACATAGGTCAATCCCAGCGCCGTGATCTCCGTGCGCAGATCGCTGTTGTTGCCATAGCCCGCGTCCATCAGCACGACACCACGCGGAAGGCCGGTCGCACAGGCCCACCGCAACTGCTCCAGCGCGATCTCCGGCTTGGTCCGGAAGCCGACTTCGGCAGGAATGCCCACCTTGCGCCGCCGATCGCAATCCTCAGTCCATTCCTTCGGAAGATAAAGGCGGTAGGCAACAGGCAGGCTGGCGTGGTGATTGGCAATCGATAATGACACCGCCACCTGGCAATTATCCTGCTTGCCGAGCTGCCCGCAATATTGCCGTGCAACTCCAACCGAATGTCGCCCCTGCTTGGGAAATCCGGTGTCATCGATGATCCAAGCTTCGATCGGGCCCTGGCGTTCGATCGCCGGCAGGACCATCTCTCGTACCTTGCCCAGCACCTTCTCATCCGACCAGGCGCCGCTGCCGACGAAATGCAGCAGCGATTGATGTTGGGCGGCCGTCCGTTCCGGAGCCGTCATCGCCGCCATTGGCTCCACGCTCTTACGACCGCCACAGGCCATGAGGCCGACGCAATAGTCGCGCAGCGGTGCCTTCCGATCAGCATGACCGATGACGCTGGCAAGCCCTTCCAAATACGTCGCAAATCGCATCTCACTGGTCTTGGTGCCACGCCCGCTCATGTAGCCTCCTCGGCTGATGGTCCATGCTTCAACCATCGCTGATTCCGGCCGGATAAAGCCTGCGGTTTTGTGACTCAGTCGTACTAAGAGTCTGTCCGGAAAGATTACCTTGGATTGCATAGCTTTCGCAGCATGAGTCGGATGGAGGCCAGCTTGAGAAAGGCGAGCGCCCTGTGATTGAAGCATTCCCAATCTTTGGACAGTCTTCGGCATCGCCCGAGCCAGGCAAAGGTACGCTCGACGATCCAGCGTTTGGGCAAGACGACGAAACGGTGAGCCTGATCGGAGCGTTTGACGATTTCGAGGTTCACGCGCTTCAGAGCGCTACGCAGCCCCTTCTGGAAATGTGGCCCTTGATATCCGCCGTCGGCGTAGAGCTTCAGAAGAAAGGGATAGAGGCCGAACAACGTTGCCATCAGGAGCACGCCGCCGTCGCGATCCTGGATGTCCGCCGCATGCACGATGGCGTGCATCAAGAGGCCTTGCGTGTCGACGAGAATGTGCCGCTTCTTGCCCTTGATCTTCTTGCCCGCGTCGTAGCCATGGAGATCATGAGGCCCCCTTTTTCAGCGCTTTTCACGCTCTGGCTATCGATGATGGCGGCGGTGGGAGAAGCCTCGCGCTCGGCCCTTTCGCGACATTCGACATAGAGGGCGTGATGAATTTTATCGAGCGTGCCGTTCCAGCTCCACAGATCGAAGTAGCCATACAGCGTCGAGCGCGGCGGCAGGTCCTTGGGGATCGCGCGCCACTGGCAACCTGTGCTCAGGATGTACATCAGCCCGTTGGCAATCTCGCGCAGGTCCACCGTACGCTTGTTGCCGCCGCGCTTGGCCGGCGGGATGCGAGGCGCGATCAGCGCCCACTCCTCGTCGGTCAAGTCGCTCGGATAGCGCAGGCGGCTGCGGTCGTAGCGTGCACGGTTCTCGGTAGTCCACATTGGCGGCGCGTCCCCATCGAATCAGGCCGCTCACCTTGAATCACAACCGATTCATTCGACTCAACATGTTTTGGAACAGACACTAAGAGAAAATTCGTCTAGGCCTGATCGAGACCGTAGAGCGTGTGCAGGGTGCGCACCGCAAGCTCGGTATAGGCGGTGTCGATCAAAACCGAGAATTTGATCTCGGAGGTTGTGATGGCCCGGATGTTGATATTCCGTCCGGCGAGTGCCGAGAACGCCTGGGCGGCGACGCCGGCATGGCTGCGCATGCCGCTGCCGATTACCGATATCTTGGCGACGTCGGTGGCGGTATCGAGCCGGGCATAGCCGATCTTGCCCTTGGCGGCCGTGATCGTGTCCTTGGCGCGGGTGTAGTCGGCCGCCGGCACCGTGAAGGTGAGATCGGTGGTCTTTCCGTCCTCGGAGACGTTCTGCACGATCATGTCGACGTTGATGTTGGCATCCGCCAGCGGGCCGAAGATCGACGCTGCCACGCCGGGCTTGTCCTCGATCTGGCGTACCGAGATCTGGGCCTCGTCCTTCGAAAAGGCGATGCCGGTGACGACGTGGCTTTCCATGATCTCCTCCTCGCTGCAGATCAGCGTGCCGGGCGGCTGGTTGGCATGCGGGTCGATATCCTCGGGCTTGTCGAAGCTCGAGCGGACGAAGATCGGCATGTTGTGGACCATGCCGAGTTCCACCGAGCGGACCTGGAGCACTTTTGCGCCCTGGGAGGCCAGTTCCAGCATGTCTTCGAACGCGATCTTGTCGAGGCGGCGGGCCTTCGGCACGATTCGCGGGTCGGTGGTGTAGACGCCGTCGACATCGGTGTAGATGTCGCAGCGGTCGGCCTTGACGGCGGCGGCGATCGCCACTGCCGAGGTATCGGAGCCGCCGCGGCCGAGCGTGGTGATGCGATTGGTCTCGGGATTGATGCCCTGGAAGCCGGCGATGACCGCGACCTCCTTGCGCTCCCGGAAGCGCTTGATGATCTCGCTGCCGTCGATGTCCTCGATCCGGGCCGAGGCATGGGCGTCGCTGGTCTTGATCGGGATCTGCCAGCCCTGCCAGGAGCGGGCCTGGATGCCCATGCCCTGAAGCACGATGGCGAGCAGGCCCGACGTCACCTGTTCGCCGGAGGCGACAACGGCGTCGTATTCGCGCGCGTCGTGCATCGGCGAGGCCTCGGTGCACCAGGCCACCAGCTCGTTGGTTTTGCCGGACATCGCCGAGACGACCACGGCCACTTCATGGCCGGCGTCGACCTCACGCTTCACATGGCGTGCGACGTTGCGGATACGTTCGATATTGGCGACGGACGTGCCGCCGAATTTCATCACGAGGCGGCTCATGACGACGCGTGCATTCCCTCATAAGGATCAGTATGGTGACCCGCACCGGACGGGTGCCGGCGGACACCGACCGCGCGTATACATAGCGGCGGGGCCGGGGGCAAGCGGGTTCCTGCGGGGGCAGGGTAAGGTCTGACCTAAGGTCTGGCTTGGGGGTATGGGTTAACCGAGATCATGGCGCGTTATATCGACGAGATCCTGCAACCGGGCGAGCGGGTGCTGTATTCGACCAATGCGCACTGGATCTTCTATTTTCCGGCCATCGTGGCCTGGATCGTGGCTCTCGCCTTTCTCGTCCTGATGCCGCAGGCCACGGCCGATGGCCTCAGGGTGCTGTGCCTCATAGCCGCCGGCGTCGTGGCTTTGGCCGCCCTTTACTGGACCATCAAGGGCTGGTTCCATCGCTTCACGACCGAGACCGACGTCACCAACTTGCGGGTTGTGCACAAGACGGGGTTCATCAAGCGCCGGACCTTTGAAATGGCGCTGGACAAGGTCGAGAGTGTCGACGTCGACCAGTCGATTCTTGGACGTATTCTCAACTACGGCGACGTGACGATTCGCGGCGTTGGCGAGGGGATCGAAAAGATCACGACCGTCGACACGCCGCTCGCCTTCCGTAGTTCGATCACCACGCGGTAGGACCGCGCCTAACCATGAGCATGCAGCAAAATACTTCCGCAACCGCAAGCCCGCAGCCGGGCTCGACCGTCGACGCCGCCGAGATCGCGAAATTCTCGAAACTTTCGACCGAGTGGTGGGACCCCAACGGCAAGATGGCCCCGCTGCACCGGATCAACCCGCTGCGGCTCGGCTACATCCGCGACGCCGCCTGCCGCAAGTTCGAGCGTAATGTGCGCAGCCTCAACTGCCTCGGCGGCCTGCGCGTGCTCGACATCGGCTGCGGCGCCGGCCTGTTGTGCGAGCCGCTGTCGCGCCTCGGTGCCCAGGTCATCGGCGTCGATCCCTCGGTGAGCAACATCGCCGCCGCGAAGCTGCATGCCGACAAGAGCCATCTGTCGATCGATTACCGCTGCACCACGGTCGAGGAGATCGACCCGCGCGAGCGCTTCGACATCGTGCTGGCGATGGAAGTGGTCGAGCACGTCGTCGATGTCGGCGTCTTCCTCAAGCGCTGCGCGGCGATGCTGAAGCCGAACGGGCTGATGGTGGTCTCGACGCTGAACCGGAACTGGAAGAGCTTTGCGCTCGCCATCGTCGGCGCCGAATACGTCCTGCGCTGGCTGCCGCGCGGCACCCACGAATGGAACAAGTTCGTCACCCCTGACGAGCTGACCAAATATCTTCTGGACAACCGCCTCGTCATCACCGAGCAGACCGGCGTCGTCTACTCACCCTTCGCCGACAAATGGACCCTCTCCTCCGACATGGACGTGAACTACATGGTCGTGGCGGAAGGGATGGTGTGAGGACTGAATAGGGTGCGAGCTGTTTCTCCACAAACGGTGTCGTCCCTGCGAACGCAGGGACCCATAACCACAGGCGACAGTCGTTAGCCGAGACAGGCGCTCCGAGCATGTACTACGTCTACATCCTCGCCAGCCGACACCACGGAACGCTCTACATCGGCATCACCAACTCGCTCCAGAAGCGGTTAGAAGAGCACCGGACCGGCAAGGGCTCGAAATTCGTTAAGCGTTACGACGTGTACCGGCTTGTCTACACCGAGGCTTTCGAGCGAGCGGAAGAGGCGATTGCCCGCGAAAAGCAGCTGAAACGCTGGAAACGCGACTGGAAGATCGAACTGATCGAGCGGGAAAATCCCGAGTGGCGTGACCTGAGCGATTTGCTGGTTTGACGGTGTGATGTTGCCAAGCAAGTGCTGTCGTCCCTGCGAACGCAGGGACCTATACCGCGGAATCTGTCGGTAGCGGCGCGGTGGTGGACGTGCGGGTCGGCAGTCTTCGCCAAACTGCTCCCTGGGGGTATGGGTCCCTGCGTTCGCAGGGACGACACCGCATTTGTTGCGCGAGCATCGCACCCATGACGTGGGCGTGATTGACCTGCTTCGCCGCTAGCGGCAGGTTGGCCACGGCTTCCCCTCCTACCGCTCCACCCGCATGCTTACCATCGCCAGCCTCTGGATTCCCTTCACCGTCATTGCTGCGCTAGGCCAGGTCGCGCGCAATGCGATGCAGCGGTCGCTGACGAAGCCGCTGGGGACCTGGGGCGCGACCAATATCCGCTTCCTGTTCGGCTTCCCCTTCTCGCTGCTGTTTCTGGGCGTGGTGCTGGTCGCGACCGGTGATCACCTCGGCATGCCGCCGACCGTGTTCTGGCCCTGGCTGTTGCTCGGGGCGCTCAGCCAGATCGTTGCGACCGGGCTGATGCTGCTCGCGATGAACGATCGCTCCTTCGTGGTGACGACGGCGTACCTGAAGACCGAGGCGATCCAGACCGCAATTTTCGGCTTCGTCTTCCTCGGCGATCACCTGACCTGGCTGAAGGTGCTGGCGATCGTGATCGCGACCGTCGGCGTCGTCATCACCGCACTTCGGCCCGGCGGCGAGAAGAGCTTTGCGGAATTGAGGCCGACCATCACGGGCCTCGTTGCGGCCGCGGCGTTCGCGCTCTCAGCCGTTGGCTTCCGCGGCGCCATCATCAACGTGCCTGACGTCTCCTTCGTGATGGCAGCCTCGTTCACGCTGGTGCTCGGCCTGTTCGTGCAGACGCTGATCCTGACCATCTATCTGCTCTGGCGGGCGCCAAAGGTGCTCCAGTCGATCCTGGGATTGTGGAAGCCGTCGCTGCTCGCCGGCTTCATGGGCGCCTTCGCCTCGCAGTTCTGGTTCCTGGCATTCGCGCTGACGGCCGCCGCCAATGTCCGCACGCTCGCTTTGATCGAGGTGCTGTTCGCGCAAGGCGTGGCGTACTACTCGTTCAAGCAGCCGATCGCGCCGCGCGAGATTTTTGGTATCGCGCTGATCGTGGTCGGAGTCGCGTTGCTGGTGGGAGTCTGACGCGCTTCGCGCATCAGTTCCTATCTTCCGGGAGCGTCGGCAGCGGCGACACCTCGATGCCTTCGTCGATCAGCGACTTGGCCTCGTCGGGCGAAGCCTCGCCATAGATCGGGCGGTGCTCCTTGTTGCCGTAATGCATCGCGCGGGCTTCATTCGCAAAGCGCTCGCCGACATTGTCGGCGTGCTTGACGATGTGATCGCGCAGCTCCTTGAGCTTGGCGCGCAACTCGCGCTCCTGCGCCATCATCAGCGAGGTCGGTCCCGACGGCGCGGCCTCGGGCGCAGGCGTTGAGGCCGGCTCCGGCGGCGGCGTCGCCCGTCCGCGGCCCTTCTTGCCGATGATCCGCGGGGCCATGATCGCCTTTTCGACCTTGGCCGAGCCGCAGATCGGGCAAGTCACGAGCTTGCGCTTCACCTGCGAATCATAGGCCGACGAGCTCTGGAACCAGCTTTCGAATGCGTGGCTTTGGTCGCAGTGGAGCGCGTAGCGGATCATGCCGATCCCCGCACGAGGTGGAGATGGTCCGGCCCGGCCTTGGGATCGGCGACGCCGAAGCGGCGGCCGTGCTGGAGCGAGGGGATCGCGCGGCGGGCGGTCTCGACCTTGGCCGGGTCGATCTTGGCCATGATGATCCCGGGCTCGACGTCACCCTCGGCGAGGATCTCGCCCCAGGGGTCGATGATCAGCGAGTGGCCATAGGTCTCGCGCTTGTTCTCGTGCAGGCCGGCCTGCGCGGCCGCGAAGATGAAGCAGCCGGTCTCGATCGCGCGCGAGCGCAGCAGGATGTGCCAGTGCGCCTCACCGGTCTTGCGGGTGAAGGCCGAGGGCACGGTGATGAAATACGCGCCGCTCTCGGCCAGCGCGCGGTAGAGCGCGGGGAAGCGCACGTCGTAGCAGATCGTCAGCCCGACGCGGCCCCAGGGCAGGTCGGAGATCACGGCGGTCTCGCCCGGCTGGTAATTGGCGGATTCGCGATAGCTCTCGCCGTCCGGCAATTCGATGTCGAACATGTGGATCTTGTCGTAGCTCGCGAGCACACTGCCCTCGGGCCCGATCAGGAAAGAGCGGTTGACCGCTTTTTCGTCCGAGTAGCGCAGCGCCAGCGATCCGACATGAATGTGAATTCCGAGTTCCGCCGCGAGCGCGCGATAGGCCTTCAGCGAGGTGTCGTCCTCTTCGCTCTGGAGGTGCTCGAACAACGCCTTTCGGTTGAGCTGCATCATGTTGCTGACTTCGGGCGTCTGCACGTAGTCGGCGCCGTTGGCGGCAGCCTGCCGGATCAGCCCGGTGGCCTGCGCGAGGCTCGGCTCGGGCATCAGGCCGGTGCGCATCTGGATCATCGCGGCGGTGAAGGTGCGATCCTCGCTCATGACACCGCCTTTACGCTTTCGAGCAGGCCGTCGAGCTTGCCCTCGCGGTCGAGCGCATAGAGCTCGTCGCAACCGCCGACATGGGTTCCGCCGATCCAGATCTGCGGGAAAGTCGAGCCCCCGCCGGCGCGGTCGTACATCTCTTCGCGCCAGGACGGGTTCCTGGCGATGTCGAACTCCGTGAAGGTTGCCTTCTTGCGGGTCAGCAGCGATTTGGCGGCGGAACAATAGCCACAGCCCGGCCTGGTGTAGATTTCGACAGCGTCGGTCATGTCGTGTGGCGCTCTCATGTCATGAAGTCATTGAATTATATGGGACGGGGGCCGCTCTCGACAACCCGGGCGAACACCAGCACGTCCACCTGGGCCGCCTTGGCGCGGAGCAGGGCCCGCGCACAGGCGTCCAGCGTCGCCCCCGAGGTGAGGACATCGTCGATCAGGACGATGCGGCGGTCCTGGATTTCCGCCTGGCGGTCGGGGGATACCTGGAATGCGCCCTGCACATTGGTGGCGCGCTGGGTCCGCGACAGGCCGATCTGCTGCTCGGTCGCGCGCACCCGGCGCAGCACTTCGCCGCGCACCCTGACACCGCTCTGCCGCGCGATGATGAGCGCCAGCGCCCCGGACTGGTTGTAGCGGCGCCGCCACGCCCGGCGCCAATGCAGGGGCACCGGCACCAGCATGTCGGCTCCGGTGAGCAGTTCGGCGCCCGCGCGCGCCATCCAGCGGCCCATGGCCGGCGCCAGATCGGTACGGTCCTGGTATTTCAGCGCATGCACCAGCGTGCGCGCGACGTCGTCATAGCGCACCGCCGCGCGTGCACGCTGGTAAGCCGGCGGGCTGGCGATCGCCTCCATCGACAGCATCTCGGGGCCGGGATCATAGACGAAGGGAATGCCGAGGCGCGGGCAATAGGGCCGTTCGATGAACGACAGCCGCGCCCAGCAGGCCGCGCAGACGCCCTCGCCGTCGACCGGCTCGCGGCAGGACACGCACAGCGTCGGCAGCGCAATGTCGAGCGCGAGCCGTGCGGCGCGCGACAGCACGTCGCGGCCGGCCGTCCATGCGGCACGCAACGGCGCGGCGATGGAGCGGGTGGGGGCGGCGTCGGCTTCCATGGGGAGAGGCTAGCGTTCTGTTTACGGGGGCTCAAGCCACACTCTCGCGCCCCGGACGCAGCGCAGCGCTCCCGGCGATGCGAAGCATCGTCCGGTGCGCTGCAGAGCCGGGGCCCATCTCACCGCATCGTGCGGTGGTGCCTTCTGGGTCCCGGCTCTGCGCAGCAGCGCTAAGAGCGCCGCAGCGCGTCCGGGACACGAGAGAGGAGATTGCCATGGCGGTCGTGATCGGCGTAACCAGCGGCATGGCTCAGACCCCGCAAACCCCGCCCGCTCTGTTCGATCGCGCATTGCTGCATGCGCGGCAGCGGCGCGCACATGCGCAGGGCGGGGTGACATTCCTGCTCGATCGTGTTGCAGAGGACATGATCGACCGGCTGGCCGCCGTGATGCGGGAGTTTCACGCTGCGGCCGATCTCTGGACGCCCGGTGAGGGGCTCACGGGGCCGCGATCACTTCAGCGGATCGCGCTCGACGAAGCAGGCGCGGAAAAACTGCCCTTTGCCCCGGAAAGTCTCGACCTCGTTGTCTCGGCGCTGGCGCTGCAATTCGTCAATGACCTGCCGGGCGTGTTCGCGCAGATCCGCCGTGCGCTGAAGCCCGATGGTCTGCTGCTCGCCGCGATGATCGGCGGCGACAGTTTAACGGAGCTGCGGCAAGCCTTTGCGGCGGCCGAAGCCGAATGCGAGGGTGGCGTGTCGCCGCGCGTGGCCCCGTTCGCGGATTTGCGCGACATCGGCGCGCTGTTGCAGCGGGCGGGCTTTGCACTTCCGGTCACCGATGTTGACCGCGTGGTGGTGCGCTACGCCAATGCGTTTGCGCTGATGCAGGATCTCCGCCGCATGGGCGCGGCCAATGTGCTGATCGAGCGGCGGCGCACGCCGACGCCCCGCGCGACGCTGCTGCGGATGGCCGAAATCTACGCCGAACGCTTTGCGGATGCCGACGGCCGCATCCGCGCGACATTCGACATCATCTGGCTCTCCGGCTGGGCCCCGCATGCAAGCCAGCAGCAGCCGCTGAAGCCGGGGTCGGCGAAAGCGAGCCTTGCGGAGGCGGTGAAGAAGGCGGGGAAGGAGTGATCCTCATGGTGAGGAGGCGCGTAAGGCGCGCTTAGCGGACGATGCTTCGCATCGCCGCGAGAACCATGCAGGCCCGGCTCTTGCCGTGCGGCCATCCTTTGAGACGCGCGTGCCGCGCTCCTCAGGATGAGGTCCGTACTCACATCAGCAAATCGATCAGATGGGGGATCAGCGGGATGTCGGCGGGCGGCATCGGGTAGTCGCGCAGCTTGTTGGTGCGGACCCAGGCCAGGGTCTGGCCTTCGCGCGGGGTGACCAGTCCCTCCCAGCGCCGGCAGATGTAAAGCGGCATCAGCAGGTGAAAGGTCTCGTAGCCGTAGCTCGCAAAGGTCAGCGGGGCCAGGCACGGCTCGGCCACGGTGATGCCGAGCTCTTCATGCAGCTCGCGGATCAGGCTCTGCTCCGGCCGCTCGCCGGGCTCACACTTGCCGCCGGGGAATTCCCAGAGGCCAGCAAGCGTCTTTCCCGGGGGGCGCTGCGCGATCAGGACGCGCTTGTCGGCGTCGACGAGCGCGCAGGCCACCACCAATGTCAGTTTGAGATCGGCCATCGGCGTTCGGTTTAAGACCTGTAGTCCCCGTTGATCGCGACATATTCCTTGGTGAGGTCGCAGGTCAGCACGCGGTCGCGGCCCTTGCCGAGGCCGAGCGAGACCTTGATGGCGATCTCCGGGGCCTTCATCGCTTCCGACACCTGCGCCTCGTCGTAGTCGGGATCGCGCGCGCCGCTCTTGGCGACGCGGATGCCGTTGAAGGAGATCGAGAGCTTGTCGCGATCGGCCGGCTCGCCGGCCTTGCCGACCGCCATCACCACGCGGCCCCAATTGGCGTCCTCGCCGGCGATTGCGGTCTTGACCAGCGGCGAGTTCGCAATCGACATCGCGATCTTGCGCGCCGACGCCTTGGTCTTGGCGCCTTCCACGGTGATCTCGACCAGCTTGCGCGCGCCTTCGCCGTCGCGGGCGACCTGCTCGGAGAGATTGGCGAGCACCTGGTTGAAGGCTTTCACGAAGGCCTTCAGGCGGGGGTCGCTCGCGCGGCTGATCTTTGGTGCGCCGTGCTCGGCGGCGGCGCCGGTGGCGAAGGCCAGCAGCGTATCCGAGGTCGAGGTGTCGCCGTCGATCGTCACCGCGTTGAAGGTGTCCTCGACGCCGCTCTTGAGCAATGCTTGCAGGGCGGCGGGTGTGATCGGCGCGTCGGTGAAGATGAAGGACAGCATCGTCGCCATATCGGGCGCGATCATGCCGGCGCCCTTGGCCATGCCGTTGATGGTGACCTTGGCCTTGCCGAGCTTGACGGTCGCGGTCGCGACCTTCGGGAAGGTGTCGGTGGTCATGATGGCCTTGGCCGCGGCGAGATAGTCGCCGGACTCGGCAGTCTCGGCCAGCCGGCCGAGCACACCGTCGAACTTGGTCGCGTCCAGCGGCTCGCCGATCACGCCAGTCGAGGCCAGGAAGATCTCACCCTCGCTGCATCCGACCGCCTTGGCCGCGATCTTCGCGGTCAGCGCGGTGGAGCTGCGTCCGGTCTTGCCGGTGAAGGCATTGGCGTTGCCGGAATTCACCACCAGCGCGCGCGCCTTGCCGCCCTTCAGCTTGGCGCGGCACCATTCCACCGGCGCGGAGGGGCATTTCGACCTGGTGAAGACGCCCGCGACCGCGGTGCCCTTGTCCATCACCGCCAGCAGCACGTCGGTGCGGTTCTTGTAGCGGATGCCGGCTTCGGCCGTCGCAAGACGGACGCCCGCGATCACGGGCATGTCGGGGACAGTTTTGGGGGCGAGCGGGGAGACGGAGGAGGACATCGGGGCGCCTTGGTGAGGTCTGGATATGCAGATGGCCGGGCATTTGCCCGGCCATTGCGACGTTAGATACTATTGGCGTCCGCGAAGTGACAGCGAATTCTTACTTCTTCGCGGGGGGCGCCATCTTGCTGTCGGACGGCTTGGCAGGGTCGGCCGGCTTGGCATCCGGTTTGGCATCCGCTGCCGGCTGGTCCGTCCGCTCGACCTTGGCTTCCGCGCGGAGCTTGGCGACGTAGTCGGCCTGGGCCTTGCGGGTGACGTACTGCTCGATCTGGGCCTTGACCTGCTCGAAGTCCGGCGCCTTGCGGTTGCGCTTTTCCTCGACCTTGATGATGTGCCAGCCGAACTGCGACTTCACGGGATCGGAGATCTTGCCCGGCTCCAGCGTGAAGGCCACGGCCGAGAACTCCGGCACCATCTGCTCCTTGGTGAAGAAGCCGAGGTCGCCGCCATCGGCGGAGCCCGGATCCTTGGACTTCTTCTTGGCGAGCTCGGCGAAATCGGCGCCCTTGTCGAGCTCGGCCTTCACCGCCTTGGCCTCGTCCTCGGTCTCGACCAGGATGTGGCGGGCGCGCACCTCCTGCTCGCCGGTGATCTGCTTGGAGGCCTCCTCATAGACCTTCTTCATGGCGTCGGGGGTGGTGGCGGCCTTGCCCTCGTTGGCGAGCAGGCTGTCCATCAGCAGGCGGTTCCGGGCGAACGCCAGGCGCTTCTTGAACTCGTCGCCGTCGGCGACCTTCTTGTCCTCGGCAGCCTTGCTGACGATCTTCATGTCGATCAGGAAGGACAGCACGTTCTCGTCCTTGGTCGCCGGGTCCATCTGGGCGAGGCTCGCCCCGAGTTCCTCCTCGGCCATGGCAACGTCGCTCTTCTTGATTTCCGCGCCATTGACCTTCGCCAGCACCGGATCGTCGGCAGCCCGGCCGGGACCCGCGATCAGCGCCAACGCAAGGCAGCCCACGAGGGCGGTGGCGAGGCCGAAGCGCAGGCCGGTTTTGGTTACCGGGAACGAGGTGGTCATGGAAAATCCTTTTGTTGAAGCAGGGGGCTGCTCTAGCGGGGCGGACACTCGCCCAATTCAGGGGGGCTTGGCAACGCGAAAAGTCTGTCAAAATGATGAATTAGCCGCAATGCGCCCGCCGTTGACAAGGCCCTGACCGGGCCATATCTCTGCCCGGTCGCGACCATGGCGATGGCGTTTATTTTGCTGCGTTTTTGGCCGTTGAACCCAGACTTGCCCAATTCCCACCCATATGGCGGATGACCCCCCGCAGTCCGGGCTCTGTCGCCATCAGGCGTCACGGTGAGTTGATAGGCAGGGGGGTGACAACTTCTTGGCTGCAACGCGGTTGAATCGCGAACACAGGAACTAGGCATGATCGGCGCGCTCGCCCGCAAGTTTTTCGGCTCCGCCAACGACCGGCGGGTGAAGGGATACCAGTCCCGCGTCAACGCGATCAACGCGCTGGAGCCGGAGGTTTCGAAACTCTCCGACGAGGCACTGAAGGCCCGCACCGTCGAGTTCAAGAAACAGCTCGCCGAGGGCAAGACGCTCGACGATCTGCTGGTGCCGGCCTTCGCTACCGTGCGCGAAGCTGCCAAGCGCACGCTCGGCCAGCGCCATTTCGACGTGCAGCTGATCGGCGGCATCGTGCTGCACGAGGGCGACATCGCCGAGATGAAGACCGGCGAAGGCAAGACGCTGGTCGCAACGCTCGCGGTGTATCTCAACGCGCTCGCCGGCAAGGGCATTCACGTCGTCACCGTCAACGACTACCTCGCCCGCCGCGACTCCGGCTGGATGGGCCAGATCTACGGCTTCCTCGGCCTGACCACTGGCGTGATCGTGCACGGCCTGGACGATGCCGAACGCAAGGCGGCCTATGCCTGCGACATCACCTACGGCACCAACAACGAATACGGCTTCGACTATCTGCGCGACAACATGAAGTACCGGCTCGAGGACATGGTCCAGCGCCCGCACTTCTACGCCATCGTCGACGAAGTCGACTCGATCCTGATCGACGAAGCGCGCACGCCGCTGATCATCTCCGGCCCGCTCGACGACCGTTCCGATTTCTACAACACCATCGACGGCTTCCTGCCCAAGCTCGACAAGACCGATTACGAGGTCGACGAGAAGCAGCGTACGGTGACGCTGACCGAAGGTGGCATGGAGAAGATCGAGACGTTGCTGCGCGACGCCGGCCAGCTCAAGGGCGAGTCGCTCTACGACGTCGAGAACGTTTCCGTCGTGCACCACATCAACCAGGCGCTGCGCGCCCACACGCTGTTCACGCGCGACAAGGACTACATCGTCCGCGACGACGAGGTCGTCATCATCGACGAGTTCACGGGACGCATGATGGCCGGCCGACGTTATTCGGAAGGCCTGCATCAGGCGCTTGAAGCCAAGGAGCATGTCCAGGTTCAGCCGGAAAACCAGACGCTGGCCTCGATCACCTTCCAGAACTATTTCCGGATGTACGAAAAGCTCGCCGGCATGACCGGCACGGCGCTGACCGAAGCCGACGAACTCTTCGACATCTACAAGCTCGAAGTCGTGGAGATCCCGACCAACGTGCCGGTCGGCCGCCTCGACGAGGACGACGAGGTCTATCGTACCCAGAACGAGAAATACGCCGCGATCCTGGCCGAGATCGAGCGCGCCAATGCGCGGCTGCAGCCGGTGCTGGTCGGCACCGCCTCGATCGAAAAATCGGAAGTGATCGCCGAATACCTCAAGAAGCACGGCTACCGGCAGATCGATTTCGGCAACGAGAATTCGATGCAGAAGCTGTACGCCGCGGCCCGCGCCGGCAAGCCGGCAAAACTGTTCGCGGTGCTGAACGCGCGCTTCCACGAGCAGGAAGCCTATATCGTCGCGGAAGCCGGCGTGCCCGGCGCGATCACGATCGCCACCAACATGGCCGGCCGCGGTACCGACATCAAGCTCGGCGGCTCGCTCGAGATGCGGATCCAGCAGGAGACTGCCGGCATCGAGGACGAGGCGGAGAAGGCGAAGAAGATCGAGCAGATCAAGGCCGACATCGAGCACTTCCGCGACATCGTGCTGAAGGCCGAGGAAGAGGTCGAGATCGAGCCGGCGAAGGGCTCGAAGCCCGCCAAGACCGTGGAGAAGCCCGGCGGCCTCTACATCATGGGATCCGAGCGTCACGAATCCCGCCGCATCGACAACCAGCTGCGCGGCCGTTCCGGCCGTCAGGGCGACCCCGGCCGCTCGAAGTTCTTCCTGTCGCTGGAAGACGATCTGATGCGCATCTTCGGTTCGGATCGCCTCGACAGCATGCTGCAGCGTCTCGGCCTGAAGGAAGGCGAGGCGATCATCCATCCCTGGATCAACAAGGCGCTCGAGAAGGCGCAGCAGAAGGTCGAGGCGCGCAACTTCGATATCCGCAAGAATCTGCTCAAGTTCGACAACGTCCAGAACGACCAGCGCAAGGTGATCTTCGACCAGCGCGTCGACCTGATGAAGGACGACAGCGTCGCCGAGACCGTTACCGACATGCGCCACGCCTTCATCGACGACCTCGTCGCCAAGCACGTGCCCGAGCATGCCTATGCCGAGCAGTGGGATGTCGCCGGCCTGAAGGAAGAGCTGAAGCGCGTGCTCGATCTCGACCTGCCGGTCGACGACTGGGCCAAGGAAGAGGGCATCGCCGACGAGGAGCTGCTCACCCGCATCGAGACCAAAGCCGACGAGCACATGGCGGCCAAGGTCGGGCAATGGGGTCCCGACGTGATGCGTTACGTCGAGAAGACCATTCTGCTCCAGACGCTCGACCATCTCTGGCGCGAGCATCTGATCATGCTCGACCATCTGCGCCAGGTCATCGGCCTGCGTGGTTACGGCCAGCGCGATCCGTTGCAGGAGTACAAGACCGAGGCCTTCAATCTCTTCCAGGAGATGAGCGCGCATCTGCGCGAGGCCGTCACGGCGCAGCTGATGCGGGTCGAGATCGTCCCGCCGGAGCAGGAAGCTTCTGTCCTGCCGCCGATGGAAGCGCACAAGTTCGACCCCAATACCGGCGAGGACGAAATGGCGCTCGCCAGCGTCACGCTCGGTGCGCAGGCTTCCGACGCAGCTCTTCGCGATCCGAAGAACCCCGCAAGCTGGGGCAAGGTCGGCCGCAACGAGGATTGCCCCTGCGGCTCAGGCAAGAAGTACAAGCACTGCCACGGGCGGTACGCGTAGTCGCTAGCCGCGCTGCCATGCGCGCGTGAGACGCGATGTTCATGCCTCACGCTCCACTGTCGTCGCCCGGCTCGACCGGGCGACCCAGTACGCCGCGGCCTCTCGGTTGAATCACTAGCGTCTCTGGAATATTGGATCGCCCGCTTTCGCGCGCGATGACGGCTGAGTGTGTGTGGCGATTTGCGCCACGCCCTCACGAGATGAAGTGTTGCGAGAGCGCGCCAAGCCGCAGCTCAATTCGAGCTGTCGATCAAGCTCTCCAGCAGCCGCTTCAATTCGCTCGTCGACTTGTCGCCGTAGCTCTCCAGGATGTGCTCCTCCTGGTCGACCGCGAGCGAGTTGAGCTTCTTGCACAGCACCTTGCCGCGGTCGGAGATGAACATCAGCACCTTGCGGCGGTCGTTCGGGTCCTGCACGCGATAGACCAGCGTGTCGGAGACCATGCGATCGATCATCTTGGTCAGCGTCGGATGATTGAGCAGCACCGCGTCCGCGAGTTCGCCCATTGAGTGGCCATCGCCGTCCGACAACACCTTAAGGATGCGCCACTGCTCGACGGGAACGCCTTCCTTGCTCAGCCGCAGTTCCAGCTGCCGGTTGATCTCCCGGTTGGCTTGCGCGAGCAGGTAGGCGAGGTGTTCGGTGATCGGGGAGTTCGGTTTTGCCACGGCTAAGACTTCGTCTTGACCCAAATGAGTGAATGTCTTGCAATCAATGCTGCTTCTATATGCACTTCAATTGTTGAATATTCAATATTTTCAAAATAGGATGTTTGCCTAACAAAAGGGCGGATGCCGCGGCCGCCTGCTCATTGTGCTTTCAGGTCTGGTGCCAGACAGGAGTTGGCGTGCACGCGACGGTAAACTTCCCGGCTCACGGCAGTCCGGCGATGCCGCCGTCCTTGCTGCTGAGGAATCTGTCGTCGTCGGGAGCCGATAGCTCGCTGTCGCCGGGCGATCATGCTTTCCTGAGGCGGCGTGGCGCGAACAAGCTGCGCATCGGCGGCTTCATCTGCTGCACGGGATCGCCGGGTGTGTGGGGCCCCTGCGCGACCAACAGCGCGCAGCTCGCCGTTGCCGAGATCAACAAGCGCGGCGGCATTCTCGGCCGCGAGATCGAGCTGTCGATCTACGACGCCGGCGGGCCGCTCGACGAGGTGCTGAACCGCGCCGAGCAGGCGATCGCGTTCGACGAGGTCGATCTCATCGTCGGGCTGCACACCAGCGCGGTCCGCGTCGGCTTGCGCGACGTCACCACGCGTCATCGCATCCCCTACATCTATACGCCGGTCTATGAAGGCGGCGAGCGCACGCCCGGCGTGATGGCGATCGGCGAGACGCCGCGCTGGCAGAGCCGGCCGTCGATCCACTGGCTTGCCGACGTCAAGAAGGCGTCGCGCTGGTATCTGATCGGCAGCGATTACGTCTGGCCCTGGCAATCGCACCGCGCCGTGAAGAACTACATCAAGGAAACCGGAGGCCACGTCGTTGGCGAGGAGTTCGTCCCCCTCGGCGAGGACAATCACGAGCCGCATCTGGCGCGCATCCGTGCCGCGCGGCCCGATGTCGTGCTGATCTCGCTGATCGGCACCGACAGCGTCACCTTCAATCGTGCTTTCGGCGAATGCGGCCTCGGCGCCACGACGCTGCGGCTGGCGGGGGCCATGGACGAGACGGTGCTGCTCGGCATCGGCGCCGACAACAGCGAGAACATGTTCTGCGCATCCGGCTATTTCTCCGGCATCGGCTCGCGGGCCAATGACGACTTCCAGATCCGCTATCGCGCGATGTTCGGGCCGAATGCCCCGCCGATCGGCTCGCTTGGGCAGTCCAGCTATGAAGGCCTGCGTTTCCTCGAAGCCGTGGCGAAAAAGGCAGGTTCGCTGTCGATGGCGCCCATGCTCGCGGCGGGCCGCAACATCGTTTACGGCGGCGCGCGCGGCCCGGTCGTCGTTCGCAACGGCCACGCCCGCATGCAGATGTATCTCGCCGAGGCCGACGGTCTCGACTTCAAGCTGATCAAGCCGGTCTGAGCCTGCTGCGGCAATCCG
Organism: Bradyrhizobium barranii subsp. apii; assembly: GCF_011516635.5. Lineage (GTDB taxonomy): Bacteria > Pseudomonadota > Alphaproteobacteria > Rhizobiales > Xanthobacteraceae > Bradyrhizobium > Bradyrhizobium barranii. The sequence continues at coordinate 565,078 of NZ_CP096255.1, forward strand.
GACAGCCCCATCTCAAAATAATACTTGAAAAGGAAAATATTTCCGCTTTGAATGTTTCAGCAGGGTCGCTGCGCGCTTCGCGCCAATCGCGGCCGCGCGCAGGGACCGTACCAAGAAACTTCAGGAGAGCGCCGTGACAGTTGTCCTTCCCACGCCTGCCCAACTTCTTGACGTCGCCAAGCAGTGCGGCCTTTCGCTGACCGATGCCGATGTCGCCTCGTTCCGCGGCCTGATGCAGGGCTCGATCGAGGCGTATAATCTCGTCGGCGCGATGCCGGACGAAGTGCCGGAGGTCAAATATCCCCGCACGCCGGGCTACCGGCCCTCGCCCGAGGAGAACCCGCGCAACGCCTGGTACCGCAAGTCGACCGTGAAGGGTGCGGCGAGCGGCAAGCTCAAGGGCAAGACCGTCGCGCTGAAGGACAACATCATGCTCGCCGGCGTGCCCATGATGAACGGCTCGGCGACGCTGGAAGGCTATGTCCCCGATTTCGACGCCACCATCGTCACGCGCATGCTCGACGCAGGCGCCGAGATCGCCGGCAAGGTGCATTGCGAATCCTTCTGCATGTCCGGCGGCAGCCACACCGGTGCGGTCGGTGCCGTGCACAATCCGCACAAGATGGGCTATTCGGCCGGCGGCTCGTCCTCCGGTTCCGGCGTCGTCGTCGCGCTCGGCGAGGTCGACATGGCGATCGGCGGCGACCAGGGCGGCTCGATCCGCATGCCATCCTCGTTCTGCGGCACCTACGGCATGAAGCCGACCTGGGGACTCGTCCCCTACACCGGCATCATGCCGATCGAGGTCTTCGTCGACCACACCGGTCCGATGACCGCGACCGTCGCCGACAATGCGCTGCTGCTCGAAGTGCTCGCCGGCGACGATGGCTACGATCCCCGCATCAAGGCGCCGAAGGTCGAGGAGTACACCAAGGCGCTCGGTCAGGGCGTCAAGGGCATGAAGATCGGTATCCTCAAGGAAGGTTTTGAGCAGGCGAACGCGGAGGCCGCGGTGAACGAAAGCGTGCGCGAGGCCGCAAAACGCTTCAAGGACCTCGGCGCCACGGTCGAGACCGTCTCGATCCCGATGCATCTTGTCGGTCCCGCGATCTGGACGCCGATCGGCACGGAGGGCATGACCCAGACCATGATGTATGGCGATGGCTATGGCCTCAGCCGCTCCGACCTCTACTCGACCTCGCTGATGGACTTCCATCGCGGCTGGCGCCGGCAGGCGGATTCGCTGTCGGAGACGACAAAACTGTTCCTGATGCTCGGGACCTACATCAACAACAGCTTCGGTCCCCGCTATTACGGCAAGGCACTCAACATCTCGCGTCGCCTGACCGCGGCCTATGACAAGGCGTTCGGCGAATACGACCTGCTGCTGCTGCCGACCACCCCGATGAAGGCGACGAAGCTGCCGGAGCCCACCGCAAGCCGCGAAGACTATGTCGCCCGTGCGCTCGAGATGATCTCCAACACAGCGCCGTTCGACATCACCCATCATCCCGCGATGTCGCTGCCCTGCGGCATGGTCGACGGCCTGCCGGTCGGCCTGATGCTGGTCGGCCGCATGTTCGAGGAATCCACCATCTACCGCGCCGCCCATGCCTTCGAGCAGATCGGTGACTGGAAGAAGATGTGAGAGGAGAATTAATGCAGACGGACGGAAGACCAGAGCGTTTTCGAGCGAAGCGGATACCGGTTCGCGTCAAGAAACCGCGTAAAAATAAGAATCTAGCGCATGGCTAACGCGTTCGTCGCGGCGTTCGAGATCCTGAGCTTCGGTGCGATCATCGTCCTGATCGTGCTGGGGCTCGGAATCATCGCCAGCATGATGGGCATCTTCAACTTCGCCCAGGGAGAGTTCGTCCTGCTCGGGGCCTACATCACCTATCTCGCCTACGCCAAGGGCCTGCCGATCTGGGCCGGCATGGTCGCGGCGCCCTTTGTGGTTGGTGCGCTCGGCTTCGTGCTGGAGGCGCTGATCATCCGCCGCTTCTACGCCGCGCCGATTGTGGCGATGCTCGGCACCTATGCGCTCGGCCTGATCATCCGCGAATCCGTGCGCGGCCTGATCGGCGGCTTCTATCTGACCGTGCCCGAGCCGATCGGCGGCTCGATCGATATCGGCGCCATGCATATCTCGGCCTGGCGCTTCACCATCATCATCATCACGCTGCTGGTGATGGCGGGCTGTTACCTCCTGCTGTCGCGCACGAGTTTTGGCCTCCGCATGCGCGCCACCCTGGAAAATCCCTCGCTGGCGCGGGCCTCAGGCATTTCCACGCCCCTGATGTACGGCGCCACGTTTGCGTTCGGCTCCGCGCTCGCCGGCCTTGCCGGTGCGCTGATCGTGCCGGTGTTCAGCCTGTACGCCGATCTCGGCCTGCGCTTCCTGATCCAGGGTTTTGTCGCGGTGATGGTCGGCGGCGTCGGCTCCTTCATCGGACCGGTGGCGGGCGCCGGCGTGATCGGCACCCTCAGCGCCGCGCTGCCATGGGTGATGGCGCCCGTCGTCGCCGACGTCCTCGTCTTCGTGCTCGCCATTGTCTTCATCAAATTTCGGCCACAGGGCCTCATCGCTGGAAAAGGGGTTTAGTCATGTTCGATCGTACTCAGCTTTCGCGTCGCCGCTTCCTCTCCAATCTTGCCTTTACCACCGGCGCGGTCGCGACCGGCGTCGGCAGCTGGGTGATCCCGGCGCCCTGGGCCAATGCGGCGGAAGGCCCGATCAAGGTCGGTATCGCGACCGATCTCACCGGCCCGATCGCCTATGCCGGCAATGCCGACGCCAATGTCGCCAAGATGGTGATCAAGGAGATCAATACGGCCGGTGGTCTGCTCGGCCGTCCGCTCGAGCTCTATATCGAGGACACTGCCTCGAACGAATCCGTCGCCGTCGGCAACGTCCGAAAACTGATCCAGCGCGACAAGGTCGACATGGTGCTGGGCGGCATCACCTCGTCGATGCGCAACGCGATCAAGGACCCGATCGTGGCGCGCGGCAAGACGCTCTACATCTATCCGCAGCTCTACGAAGGCAAGGAGTGCACACCCTATCTGTTCTGCACCGGGCCGACGCCGGCGCAGCAGTGTGACGAGTTCATCCCCTGGCTGATCAAGAACGGTGGCAAGAAGTTCGCGCTGCCGAGCGCCAACTATGTCTGGCCGCACACGCTCAACGTCTACGCCCGCAAGGTCATTGAGGCGAACGGCGGCGAGGTCGTGTTCGAGGAATATTACCCGCTCGACCAGATCGACTTCTCATCGACCGTCAACCGCATCATCTCCAACAAGGTCGACGTCGTCTTCAACACCGTCATTCCGCCGGGTGTCGGCCCGTTCTTCAAGCAGCTCTATGAAGCGGGCTTCCTCAAGAACGGCGGGCGCCTGGCCTGTGTCTACTATGACGAGAACACGCTCAACATCAACCAGGCCGCGGAGATCGAGGGGCTCGCAAGCTGTCTCGACTATTTCAAGGTGCTGACCAAGGAGAACCCGTTCGACGCAAAAATCCAGGCGGCGTATGAGAAGGACTTCCCCGGCAACTTCCTGTTCGCGGCCGGCAGTGCCGCGACCGGCACCTATCGCGGCCTCAAGCTGTGGGAAGCGGCCGTGAAGGAAGCCGGCAAGGTCGATCGCGACTCGGTTGCCGCCGCGCTCGATCACGCCAAGATCGCGGAAGGCCCGGGCGGGCCGGCCGAGATGGTGCCGGGCAAGCGGCACTGCAAGATGAAGATGTACACGGCCGTCGCCAAGGGCGGGAACTACGAGATCGTCGGACGCAGCGACGGGCTCGTCGATCCCAAGGAATGCTGAGGCGGAATGCCTAAGTCGATGACTGTGGTAAGAGAAGCCATCGCCGGCGACGAAGCGGACGGTGCGATGGCTGAACGCGTGGCCGCGGGACAGGCCAAGGAACAGGTCAAGGCAGGACGAAAGGTCCTGCCGATCGTGGAGGGCGTCGTGCTCGTCGCGGCGCTGCTCGCGCCGCTGGTGCTGCAGGACTACCTCACGGTGTTCGCGACCCGCGTGATCATCCTCGCGCTGTTCGCGTTGTCGTTCGATCTGGTCTGGGGCTATGCCGGCATCATGAGCTTTGGCCAGGCCCTGTTCTTCGGTTCGGCCGGCTATGGCGTCGCGCTGCTCGCGCGCGACCTCGACATCACCAACATCTTCCTCGTGCTCCCTGCCGGCACGATCATCGGCCTTACCTTCGCGCTGCTGCTCGGCGGCTTCCTGCTGCTCGGACGGCATCCCTCCAGCGTCATCTTCGTGTCGCTGGGCACGCTGACCGGCTCCTACGCCGCCGATCGCCTCGCACGCGGCTGGTACTATCTCGGCGGCCAGAACGGCATCCCCTCGATCGCGCCGATGTCGCTCGGCGGCTACGAATTTTCTGAAGGCCCGGCGTTCTACTATCTCGTGCTCGGCATCCTCGTCGTCGTCTACCTGCTCTGCCGCTTCCTGGTGCGCTCGCAATTCGGGCTGGCGCTCGCGGGCCTGCGCGAGAACGAGCAGCGCATCGCCTTCTTCGGCTACAAGGTACAGCACCTGAAGGCGATCATCTTCGCGATCGGCGGCGCCATCGCAGGTCTTGCCGGCAGCCTTTATGCCTTCCACGAAGGTTTCGTCTGGCCCAACATGGTCGGCGTCGTCGTCTCGACGCAGGTGGTGCTCTATGTGCTGTTCGGCGGCTCCGGCACGTTGATCGGCGCCGTCATCGGCACCGTGATCGTCGAGGGCGTCAGCTTCTGGCTCTCCGACAATTATCGCGAGATCTGGCCGATCATCCTCGGTCTGCTGCTGCTGCTCGTGATCCTGTTCCGGCCACTTGGCCTGATCAGTTTTGTGCTCGGCGAGCGCGAACGGGTCGGCAGCTTTGGTGCCAAGCCCAAGGAGACCGAGAAGCAGACTGAGAAGGAGAAGCGCAATGCCGCTCCTTGAAGCCGCCGATATTAAGAAGATCTTTGGCAAGCTCACCGCGCTCGACGGCGCCGCGCTGACCGTCGGCGAGAACGAGTTTCACGGCCTGATCGGACCGAACGGCTCTGGCAAGAGCACGCTGATGAAGTGCATTGCGGGGGCCGAAGTGCCGACCCAAGGCAAAGTGAGTTTCATCAACACCGACATCACCGCGTTCACGCCGACCGAACGGGCCCGGGCCGGCATGAGCCTGAAATTCCAGATCACCAGCGTGCTGCCGACGCTGACGCTCTACGACAACATCCTGCTCGCGCTGCAGGCGCAGTCCTCGCTGTTCGATCTCGTATTCTCGCGCACGCGGGGCGCGCTGCACGACCAGGTCATGACCATGCTGACGCAGTTCCGTCTCGCCGATCGCGCCTTCGACGCGGCGGCCGCATTGTCGCACGGCCAGCAGCAATGGCTGGAGATCGCGATGGCGCTCGCGGGCAAACCGAAGCTGCTGCTGCTGGACGAGCCGACCGGCGGCATGAGCCTGGAGGAGCGCCGCGTCACCGGTGAATTGCTTCAGCCGATCAAAAAACATTGCTCGCTCGTCATCGTCGAGCACGACCTCGATTTCATCCGCGACATTTGCGATCGGTTGACCGTGCTCGACCAGGGCAAGGTGCTGGCATCAGGCACCGTGTCGGAGATCCAGGCCAATAAATCCGTTCAGGAGATCTATCTGCGCCGTGCCTGAATTTTTGGACATCAAGCATCTCGACGCGGGCTATGGCCGCAGCCAGGTCCTGTTCGACGTCACCCTCGGCATTCCCTGGCGCGGCGGCGTCGCCGTGCTCGGCCGCAACGGTGCCGGCAAGACCACGCTGATGAAGACCATCGTCGGCGAGCTGCCGGCCTGGAAGGGCGAGGTCGCCTTCGACGGCCGCGACATCAGCCGCCGCGCGACCCAGGAGCGCGTGCGCGCCGGCATCGGCTACGTCCCGCAGGAGCATTCGGTATTCGCGCGCCTGTCGGTTCGCGACAATCTCGCGGTCGGCTCGCTCGCCAGCAAGAAGGCCGACGCGGTCGACCATGTGCTGACCATCTTCCCGAAACTCGGCCAGCGCCTCGACCAGCCCGCCGGCACCCTCTCCGGCGGCGAGCGCAAGATGCTCGCCATCGGCCGCGCGATGCTGGGCGATCCGAAGCTGTTGTTGCTGGACGAGCCGACCGAAGGCGTCTGGATCGGCGTGATTGAGGAGATCACCGAGCGCCTGATCGAGCTCGCGAAGAGCATCGCCGTCATCATCGTCGAGCAGCACCTCGATCTCGCGCTGCGCGTCGCGGATTATGCCTACGTGCTCGACCGCGGCAGGGTCGCTCTGCAAGGGCAGGCGAATGATGTGCGCGGCAATCCGGAGCTGATGCGGTATTTGGCGCCGTAGGTCGCGCTGCCCGTCTTTGAGTGAGGTGCAACGCTCTCACCGTACCTCATCAAGGGGAATGACGGCGTCAGGCTGAGATGGATCGGAGAGATTAAGCGGAGCGCCGGCCTTACTTCACCGCCCCAAAGCGGCTGTCGAACGAGTTCGACGACACCACCGGCGCGGCGCCCATGATCTGCGTCGCTTCACTCGCGCCATCCGACACCGACGGCTTCAGCGCCGGCCGCGTCGCGGCGAGCTGCGTGTCCGGCTTCACCGGTTCGGCGGGCTTGGCGGCGGCGACGGCCGGCTTCGGTGCGTCCTTGGACGTGTCGCGGCCGGGCACGAACCTCGTCACTGCGGCCTTCAGCCTCGACGTCGCGGTCGGTGGCGTTGCGGGCGCAGCGGCCGGAGCCACGGAGGCGGTCGCCTGCGGGGGAGGCGTGGTCGCCGTCGTGTCGGCGGTGCCGAGGCCCATCTTGCGGCCGAGGTTGGAGAAGAAGCCGCCTGACGATTTCTCTTGGGATTTCTCGCTAGCCGGCGCGGCCGCGGCGACGCGGGTGGTGGCGGCGGGCGCGCTGACGGCGACGACCGGCTCCTGGTTCACGGGAGCGGCGGCGACCGCATCGAGATTGGGCTTGGGCGGATTGACGTGTCCGGGGATCGTGCCCGGCGCCTTCGCCATCGCCAGCATCTCCAGGGTCGATCCTTCGGCGTTCTCCGAGAGTCCGGTCGATCCCTCCGGAATCTTCGAGGCAAAAATCTTGTTCATGCCGCCGTCGATGCCGGTGTTCATGCGCGCAATCGGCGTGCCCTTGGCGACGAGCTTGTTGTACTCGACCTGGTCGCGCGCATCCTTGTCGCGCACCGCGCTGGCGATGTTCTCGGGGATCACGTAGGCCGGGCACTTCGCGGACGCGTCGAACACCGGATCGCGCTTCGCGTCAGGCGTCTTCGTTGCGTCGAACACGTATTTGCGCTCGCAGAAATCGACCTTCGGCTCCTGCCGCGTCACCTCGAAATGATCATAGCCTTCCTTGATCATCTTCCAGAACGGCATGTTCGGGTTGTTCCGGTGCTTGGCCATGTTCACCGGCGTCATCTTGAACGGATAGGCCTGCAGCTGGAACGCCTTCTGGCCGCCGAAGAACGACTCGCGGCCAAGCGAATAGATCTCCGCGATCTGCTCGTCCGTCATCGCGTAGCAGCCGCGCGACGAACAATCGCCATGCACCATCAGCTGCGAGCCGGTGCGCCCCAGCGCCTTGTCGAACGCGTTCGGATAGCCCGTGTTGAACGAGAGATAGTAGGCCGACTGCGGATTCATCTGGCCCGGATTGATCGAGTAGAATCCCTCCGGCGCCTGGCGGTCGCCTTCGCGCACCTTGGGGCCGAGATCGCCCGACCAGCGGCAGATCGGATAGGTCTTGAGCAGCGCGAACTGGCCGTTGCGGGCCTGCTTCCAGACCTCGAGCTCGGCCTCCTGCTTGAACAGGCGCACCAGGATCGGCGATTGCAGGTCCATGTCCTTCTCGACCATCGCGGCGAGAAGCTTTGGCGGCACCGGCTGGTTGGCCTTGGCGTTGGTCGCGAGCGAAACCTGGTCGGTGTCGCAGCCGGCCAGCAAAACACTGGCCGTCAGCAGCGCAACCGAAGCCAAAAGCGCGCGAGCAAGCGAACGAGAAATCAAGATGGACCCCACACCGTGCCGGGCAGAGAGCGCGAACCCCAATCTCGAAGCATGATCCGACCGGAGATCCGGACCCGTCGTGACGGGCGTTTTCGAACCACGCTCCAGCGCTTGTGCCCTGAAGCCATTGATTAAAATTCTAACCTCTGGGTCATGTGGTCGCAACCCGAGCTGGGATCACGAGCCCGTTGGCCCAGTGGCATGGTCAACGAAGACTAAATGGACGCGACTTTGGGCCTTACTTGGGCTTTTCGGCCCAATCCGGACAGAGATCGCTGATTTGGGCAAAAAAAGGGTTAACGGGGAGTTACTGGAGGTCTCGTAGGGTGGGCAAAGCGAAGCGTGCCCACCATTCACTGCCGTCCGACCGGCTGGTGGGCACGGCGCTTCGCGCCTTTGCCCACCCTACGGCACCGAAAACGGCCGAATCAGCCCAGTTTCCGGCCGATATCGAGGAATTTCTGCCGCCGCTGCTTGCGGATGGTGTCGCCGTCCAGGCCGCGGAGCTCGTCAAAGGCCTTGGCGATGGCATCGCCCGTGGTGGCGATCATGGCGGTGGGGTCGCGGTGGGCGCCGCCGACCGGCTCCTTCAAGATGCTGTCGATCACCCCGAAGCGCAGCATGTCCTGTGCGGTGATCTTCATGTTGTTGGCGGCTTCCTGCGCCTTGGAGCCGTCGCGCCACAGGATTGAGGAGGCGGCCTCGGGCGAGATCACGCTGTAGATCGCGTGCTCGAGCATCAGGACCTTGTTGGCGGTGGTGATGGCGATGGCGCCGCCCGACATGCCCTCGCCGGTGATGATGGCGACGTTGGGCACGGTCAGCGCCATGCAGGCATCGGTCGAGCGTGCGATCGCCTCGGCCTGGCCGCGCTCTTCGGCGCCGATGCCGGGATAGGCGCCGGCGGAATCGGCGAGCGACAGCACGGGCAGGCCGAACCGCTCGGCCATCTCCATCAGCCGCACGCATTTGCGATAGCCCTCGGGCCGCGCCATGCCGAAATTGTGCCGGATGCGACTCTCGGTGGAATCGCCCTTTTCCTGGCCCATCACGCAGATGGCCACACCGCGGAAGCGGCCGAAGCCGGCAACCAGCGCCTCGTCCTCGCCGAACTTGCGGTCGCCCGCGAGCGGGGTGAATTCGGTGATCAGGCCCTTGATGAAGTCGTTGAAATGCGGCCGCTGCGGATGCCGCGCGACCAGCGTCTTCTGCCACGGCGTCAGGTTCAGATAGAGGTCGGCCAGCGCCTGCGCTGCCTTGTCCTCGATCTTCCCGATTTCCTCGGAGATATCGGTGCCCGAGGCCGCAAGCGTCCGCAGCTCGTCGACCTTGGAGTCGAGCTCGGCGACCGGCTTTTCGAAGTCGAGATAGCTGCGCATGTGATCTGGCATCAACTCAATATAGCGAGGACGGGGCGGGGCGTCGAAGCAGGTTTGGACCGGCGGAAAGAAATGTAGCTTCTTCAATGAGTTGGCTTGTGCGCTCTAAAGCAGCCCGCCAAATCATGCGTGAGGCCACGGCTCTTTCTGCGGAGATGTGGCCGAAGTCAAGGCGGTTTCATGGGTTGTCTGTAGCCCGGATGGAGCGAAGCGCAATCCGGGAAGGTCTTTCCGCGAGGCGGGCGGCCCCGGATTTCGCTGCGCTCCATCCGGGCTACAAGAGAACTATTTCTCCGCCAGCGGGTGCAGGTCGCGCACCAGGCTCTTCAGGCGCTCCTCGACCACATGGGTATAGATCTGAGTCGTAGAGATGTCGGTGTGGCCGAGCAGGGTCTGCACGATGCGCAGATCCGCGCCGTTGTGCAGGAGGTGGCTGGCAAAGGCGTGGCGCAGCACGTGCGGGGAGACCAGCCGGGCCTGCAGCCCCGAGGCGACAGCAAGCTCTTTCAGGTCGCGGGCGAAATGCTGCCGCGTCAGATGCCCGCTCTCGCCGAACGATGGGAACAGCCATTTCGAGGCGGCCACGCTGTTCTTCTTGTCGGCTTTTGCCGCTTCCGTCGCCGCGAGATAATCGGCCATCGCCTGCCGTGAGGCCTCGTTGAGCGGCACCAGGCGTTCCTTGTTGCCCTTGCCGCGCACCACGATCATGCGGGCGTCGCGTTTGGCCGCGGAGCGCGGCAGCGCCACCAGCTCGGAGACGCGCAGGCCCGTGGCGTAGAGCACCTCGAGCAGGCAATAGAGCCGCAACGCGCGCAGCCGTTTCGAGGGCGAAGCGTCCTCCGCCTCGCTCAATTCCTTGGCGCGGCTGAGCATGCGGTCGACATCCGCGATCGACAGCACCTTCGGCAGGCCGCGGCCGCGCTTGGGGCCGGACAGGATCGCCGCGGGATCCTCGGTGCGGATGCGCTCGTTCAGGAGAAAGCGGTAGAGATGCCGCATCGCCGACAGCCGCCGCGCGACGCTGGTGGACTTGAAGCCGCGGCTGTCGAGATCGGCGAGATAATCGCGCAGGATCTGCGTCTCGGCGTCGGCAAAGCTGTGCCCGACGCCGCCCAAAAATTCCGAGAAATCGGTGAGGTCGCGGCGGTAGGCGTCGAGCGTATTGGGGCCGGCGCCCTGTTCCGCCGCGAGCATGTCGAGGAACAGGCCGGTGAGCTTGCTGTCTGAGGGCTGTACGCGCATGCCCTGGAGGCTAGCTCCTATTTCTTGAGAAATTTATCCGGCGGGATCGTCACGGTCATTTCTCGCGACTTCGGGCTCACGAAGTTCGCCAGCGCGAAGACCACGCCATAGACGATGCCGGCGAGCACGGCGACGACCGTCAGGAAGCGGAACAGGCTGGGCATCGGGCAAGGTCTCGGGAAGGTCTCAGGCGTCCAAATTAACCAATGAAATCATCCAACATGTTCGCCGTTTCGTGGCAAGAGTCCTGTGGCGAGGGCCCCGAGGGGGTCGTATAGGTGGCCAAAGCATGCCGCCTCCGGCGGCAGATCGAGCGAGACCCATGCCCGACGCCGCGTTGCCGATACAAGCTGCCCCTGAGGCCGACATCCTGTCGGCGCTCGGGACGCGCTCGATCGTGCTCGTCGGCATGATGGGGGTGGGCAAATCCACCATCGGCCGCCGCATGGCGGCCCGGCTCAAGCTGCCGTTCGTTGACGCCGACACCGAGATCGAGGTCGCTCATGCCGGCATGACCATACCGGAGATTTTCGAGCGCCATGGCGAGCCGTATTTCCGGGATGGCGAGGCGCGGGTGATCGCGCGCCTGCTCGACGGCGAGCCGATCGTGCTGGCGACCGGCGGCGGTGCCTTCATGCGCGAGGAGACACGCAACCGCATTGCGGCCAAGGCGGTCTCGATCTGGCTCAAGGCCGACCCTGACGTCATCATGCGCCGGGTGCGCCGCCGCGCCGACCGCCCGCTACTCCAGACCGCCGATCCCGAAGGAACCGTGACGCGCCTCCTCACCGAGCGCGAGCCGATCTATCGCCATGCCGACCTCACCATCGCCTCGCGCGACGTGCCGCACGACAAGATCGTCGAGGAATGCATCGAGACGCTGCGCGCCCATCTCCGCGGCGAACAAGCCGCCCAATCACCTGCCGACGTTGCGAGTGCCGTACGATGACTGCGCCGTTGAAACATTCAGATCCTGTCAACGTCGATGTCGCGCTCGGCGATCGCGCCTATGACATCGTCATCGGCCGCGGCGTACTGGCCTCGCTCGGCGAACGGGTCGCGCGCTTGCGGCCCGGCGTGCGTACGGCAATCGTCACCGATCGCACCGTCGCAAAATACTGGCTCGAGCCGGCCGAAGCGTCGCTCGCTTCTGCCGGCATTCCGACCTCGCGCATCGTGGTCGAGGAAGGCGAGATCTCGAAAACCTATGCCGGCCTCGAAAAGGTCAGCGAGGCCCTGATCGCCGCGAAGGTCGAGCGCAACGATCTCGTCATCGCGCTCGGCGGCGGCGTGGTCGGCGATCTCGCCGGCTTTGCGGCCGCGATCCTGCGCCGCGGCGTCGATTTCGTGCAGGTGCCGACCTCGCTGCTGGCACAGGTCGATTCCTCCGTCGGCGGCAAGACCGGCATCAATTCGCCGCAGGGCAAGAATCTGCTCGGCGCCTTCCACCAGCCCGTGCTCGTCATCGCCGACACCGCCGTGCTCGACACGCTGTCACCGCGGCAATTCCGCGCCGGCTATGCCGAGGTCGCCAAATACGGCGTGCTCGGCGACGAAGCCTTCTTCACCTGGCTGGAGAAGAACCATTCCGATATCTTCAAAGGCGGCTCCGCGCGCGAGCACGCGATCGCGACCTCCTGCCGCGCCAAGGCCGGCGTCGTCTCGCGCGATGAGCGCGAGACCGGCGAGCGCGCGCTGCTCAATCTCGGCCATACCTTTGGTCACGCGCTGGAGGCCGCGACCGGTTTCTCCGATCGCCTCTTCCATGGCGAGGGTGTTTCGATCGGCATGACGCTGGCGGCGCAGTTCTCGGCGAAGCTTGGCATGATCGGCGAAGCCGATGCCGCGTGCGTCGAGCGTCACCTCATCGACGCCGGCCTGCCGACGCGCCTGCAGGACATCGCCGGTTTCACGCAGGAAGGACTTGCCGACGCCGACGCGCTGATGGCGTTGATGGCGCAGGACAAGAAGGTCAAGCGCGGCAAGCTCACCTTCATCCTGCTGGAGGCGGTCGGGCGTGCCGTGATCGCGAAGGACGTCGAGCCGGCGCCGGTGCGCGATTTCCTCAAAGAGAAGCTCGCGCAGAAGGCTTGATGCGCGGCTAACCGGTTTTTGAGTGGTGCATGGACTGGCTCGGATTTACCATCGTCATTCTCTGCCTGCTCGTCTCGGGCTTCTTCGCCGCGAGCGAGACCGCGCTGACCGGCGCCTCGCGCGCGAGCATGCTGCGGCTCTCCAAGCAGGGTAACCACGACGCCGATGTCGTCTCGCAGCTGCTGGACATGCGCGAGCGCCTGATCGGCGCGCTGCTGCTCGGCAACAACATCGCCAATATCAGCGCGTCCGCGCTCGCCACCAGCATCTTCACGGCCTGGTTCGGCGATGTCGGCGTGCTCTATGCCACCGGCGTGATGACGGCGCTGGTCGTGATCTTCGCGGAGGTGCTGCCGAAGACCATCGCGATCAACGCGCCCGACCGCATGGCGCTTGCGGTCGCCCGCCCGATGCGGCTGACGATGTATGTGCTGGGACCGTTGCTGCGGATCGTCGAAGTCATCGTGCGCCTGTTGATGCGCCTGTTCGGCCTTGCCGGCGAGCACCAGGCAATCCTGTCGCCGACCGAGCGCCTGCGCGGCGCGGTCGACCTGTTGCACCACGAGGGCAAGGTCGAGAAGCAGGACCGCGACATGCTCGGCGGCCTGCTCGATCTGCGCGAGCTGCAGGTCTCCGACGTCATGATCCATCGCACCGAGATGATGATGATCAATGCCGACCTGCCGCCGGAGGAACTGGTGCGCGAGGTGCTGGCGACCGAGTACACCCGCATTCCGCTGTGGCGCGAGAAGCCGGAAAACATCATCGGCGTGCTTCACGCCAAGGATTTGTTGCGCGCGATCCGTGCCGCGGACGGCGATACCTCGCGCATCGATGTCTCCACCATCGCATTGCCACCCTGGTTCGTGCCGGAAATGCGCCCGGTCTCCGAGCAGCTCAAGGCATTCCGCCGCCGAAAAACCCATTTCGCCCTCGTCGTCGACGAGTACGGCGAGGTTGAAGGTCTCGTGACGCTGGAAGACATTTTGGAAGAGATCGTCGGCGACATCTCCGACGAGCACGACGTCGTGGTCGCCGGCGTGCGCGCCCAGCCGGACGGCTCGGTCGTGGTCGACGGCTCGGTGCCGATCCGCGATCTCAACCGCGCCATGGACTGGCACCTGCCCGACGAAGAGGCAACGACGGTCGCCGGCCTCGTCATTCACGAGGCGCGCTCGATCCCCGACCGCGGCCAGAGTTTCACGTTCCACGGCTTCCGTTTCCGCGTCCTCCGCCGCGAACGCAACCGCATCACCGCGCTCCGTATTTCACCGGTGCCGCGTGACGCGGAAATGGAAGAGGCCAAGCCACGGCGGGCGGGAACGTCGTTTTGACGCACGGTGTCATCGTCCGCCTTGTGCGCAGTTGCGCACTGGGGCGGACGATCCAGTACGCCGCGGCCTATCGATTGAAACTCGCCAGCAGTGTTTACTGGATGCCCCGCCTTCGCGGGGCATGACAGCCGAATTGGCGAGCTAGGTCCCGCCTTCCCCCGGCGCCTGTGCGTGGATCGCGAGCGCGTGCACGCTGCCGGCAAGTTCCGCGGCCAGCGCCGAATTTATCATGCGGTGGCGATCGACCCGGCTCTTCCCTTTGAAGGCCTGAGACACAATATAAACGCGAAAGTGTGTCTCGCCGCTCGGTCGATGGCCGGCGTGGCCCTCATGCAAATGTGACTCGTCGACGACCTGCAGGCTTTCCGGCGTGAAAGCTTCCCGCAACTTGTTGCTGATAGTGTCTTTCATAACCATGAGTGCCATTAAAGCGCGCAGCCGCACTCCGTCAATTGCATAGGCCGCCTGCGGCGGCCGTACCTCGAAGACGCCGGAGTGAAACTTCGGCTGCGGGTTCCCAGCTAATTGCAATGTCAAGACTTGAAGGTTTTTGCATTGCGTAGTCAAAGTCAGTCATGCCGATCGATTCATCAAAGTTCTTCGACTCCATCCGGGTCAAGCCGAAAGGCAAGCAGCCGGAAGTGAAGCCGCGCGACGCCGTGGTCAATTGCGAATGGGCCGGGTGTCAGAACAAGGGTGCGCACCGAGCGCCGAAGGGCCGCGAGAACCAGCGCGAGTACTGGCACTTCTGCTTGAACCACGTGCGCGAGTACAACCAGAACTACAATTTCTTCTCCGGCATGAATGCCGATGCCGTCGCGCGCTACCAGAAGGATGCGCTGACCGGTCACCGCCCGACCTGGAAGATGGGCGCCAATGGCGGCAAGAAGGGTGCGGAAGCCGAGATCGACATGGCGTCCGATCCGTTCAGCATGTTCAGTGAGATCAACGGCCGCGCGGGCTGGCGGAAGGGTCCGCAGGCCGAGCCCAAGGCCGAGACGCGCAAGGTGATGAACGCCGAGCGCAAGGCGCTCCAGGTCATGGGCCTCGGCCCAGATTCCACGCTCGCCGACGTCAAGAGCAAGTACAAGGCGCTGGTCAAGCAGCACCACCCCGACGCCAACGGCGGCGACCGGTCGACCGAAGACCGTCTGATCGAGATCATCAAGGCCTACAACTACCTGAAGACGGTGGTCCGCGAGGCCTAGGCTACGCCTTCCGGGAAGGACAGTTCGCAAACCAGTCCTTCCGGCCTCCACTGCCGGGTCATGGTTCCGCGCAAGGTCCGGATGATGCCGTCGACCGCGCCGATTCCAAAACCCTTGCGCGTCGGCGCCTCGTTGACCCGAGGACCGCCGCTCTCCGACCAGTGCAGCACGAGAGCCTCTGCACCATTGGTTTCCCAGCTGATCTCCAACCTGCCCGAAGGCCTCGACAGCGCGCCATACTTGGCGGCGTTGGTGGCGAGCTCATGCAGCGCGACGGCGATCGACTGGGCCAGCGTGGGCGGCAGGTGGACGTCGTCTCCCGCGATCCTGATCCGCTCGCCGTCCCGGCTTGCGTACGGCCGGAGTTCCTCTTCGACGATGGTCTTCAGATTCGCGCCGGTCCAACGCGAAGCCGAGAACAGCCTCTGCACGTTGGCAAGCGCGCTGAGCCGGCCTGCAAACACGGTCTGGAACTCTTCCGCGGTATCCGCCTTCGTCAGCCGCAGCATCGCCTGAGCCACTGCGAGCAGGTTGTTGGAACGATGATCGACCTCGGAGGTGAGGAGCATCATCCTCTGCTCGGCCTGCTTGCGGGCCGTGATGTCGACCAGCATGTTCACCGCGCCAACCAACCGGCCGCGTTCGTCGCGCAGCGGCGTCGGATAAGGCATGAAGCAGATCCGGGAGCCGTCCGGCCGCTCGGCCACGGCCTCGACGTCGCGCACTGGCCGGTTCTGCTTGAGCGCGATTGCCATCGGGCATTCATCGTGGGGAAGCGCCGTGCCGTCGGGCAGATAGAGCTTCCAGGTCACGCACCACATCTCGCCGATCTTCGGCATGCGTCCGGCAAAATCGATGCAGGCGCGATTGAAGAAGGTGATACAGCCTTCCGCGTCGGTTGTGTAGATCGCGGCCGGCAGAGCCTGCAGCAAGTCACGGAATCGTCTTTCAGAATCCGTGCCGGCCTCGGTCCGGTTGGCGGCATAGCCTGCGGCGATCTCGCCGATCCTGGCCTCGTCCGCTTGTCCAAACAGGTCCAGCATTGGAATCTTGATCCGAGGGGGCTCACGGTTAAGTCCCCAGACCCAAAGATGTTCCAAGTTCGTCGCCCGGACCGTGCGCGCGTTCCCGCAATTACGATCTCGCGCGACGGCTCTGCCGTGTCATCGTGCGTCCGAGCGAGGCACGACAGCGCAGTGAACGGCCCGGCTGTCGTGCGCTTTCTACTCTATCCGACGGAAGCCTCCGGCATCGCCCCCACATAGGACGAACTCGGCCGGATCAACCGCCCCGTCCGCTGTTGCTCGCGCGCATGGGCGGTCCATCCCGCTGCACGCGCCACGGCGAAGATCGGCGTGAAGGCCTGGCGTGGAATGGCGAGAGCATCGAGCAGAATCGCCGTGAAGAACTCCACGTTCGTCTCCAGCGGCCGGTCCGGATTTTTCTTGCGCAGCGCGCTGCGGATATAGGCCTCGACCTCGCCGGCAAAGGGCAAATCGGTGCCGTTGGACGCCAGCGCCTCGACTGCGGTCTTGAGCACATCGGCACGCGGATCGCGCACGCGATAGACGCGGTGGCCAAAGCCCATCATCCGCTCGCCGCGCGCCAGCGCCGCATCCACCCAGGGCTGGATGCGCTCGCGCGAGCCGATCGCGTCGAGCATTTCCAGCACCGGCTCGGGCGCGCCGCCATGCAATGGACCGGTGAGGGCACAATAGCCGGCGGTGACGGCCGCGAACAGGTCAGCTTGCGTCGAAGCCACCACGCGCGCGGTGAAGGTTGACGCATTCATGCCGTGATCGCTGGCGGTGACGAGATAGGCGTCGAGCGCGGCGACCTCGCGCGGCTCCGGTGAGGCGCCGCGCAGCATCCGCAGCGTATCGGCGGCATGGCTCGCATTCGGATCGGGCGCGACCGGCTCCAATCCCTTGGCGCGACGGACCAGCGCGCCTGCGATCACCGGAAACGCGCCGACGATCGTCGCCTCATGTTCCAACCCGTTCTCCGCGCGCAGGCCCGCGACCGCCGCGCGGAACCCGTCGACGATGCCCATGCCGCGCGTCGCCGGCAACATCTCCGGCAAACGCGCGAACGCACGCTCGCGCGCCGCGCCCAGGCTCGCCCGCACATTGGCTTCGCTCAGCGTGGTCTTGCTCGCGCCATTCCAGAGCCGGGCGGTAACGCCCTCGAAGCTCGACTGGCTTGCGAGGGTGCCGACATGCTCGCCGGCGATGATCAGCTCGCCGCGCTCGCCATCGACATGGCTCAGCACGGTCTCGGCCGCGGGAACGCCGTCCAGCCCGATCTGGCTTTTGGTGAGGTGGATGTTCATGACCCAATCTCCTTTGCACTGCACCAGGAGAAAATCAGGCCTCTCGACAGATTGATCAATCTTGATTACATAAATCAATATGAATAATTCCGAGGAACTCTATCTGTCGGCCCGGGAAGCTGCCGCCGAGCTCGCGATCTCGCCGGCCACGCTCTACGCCTATGTCAGCCGCGGCCTGATCCGCTCCGAGCCGACGCCGGATTCGCGCAAGAACCGCTACCGCGCCGAGGATGTCCGCGCGCTCAAGGAGCGCCGGGTGCCGTCGCCGGAGCCGCGCGGCCTGCGCAGCTTCGACGCTGACCTGCCGGTCATGGACACGGAGATCTCGACCATTACCGAGGAGGGCGCGATCTACCGCGGCGTCAATTGCGTCGATCTCGCTGAGAACGACACGCTGGAGCACACGGCGACGCTGCTGTGGGACGTCTCCGACGTCGATCCCTTCACGCCGGACAATCAGCCCCAGATCTCCGACGAGATGCGCGCGATCGCGGAGGCCGCCCGCCGCGCCGCGCCGATCGACCGTGCCATCGCAGTGCTGGCGCTCGCGACCAGCGCGGACGCGCGTGCGTTCACCCGCGCGCCCGACGGCCGCGCGATGGTCGGCGGGCGCATTGTCCGTCTCCTGGTTGCGACCATGCTCAACGCCGAGCCATCATCCGAGCCGCTGCACCAGCAGATCGCGAAGGCCTGGGCGCCCGACAACAAGCACGCGCCCGACCTCATCCGCCGCGCACTGGTGCTGCTCGCCGATCACGAATTGAACGCCTCGACCTTCACCGCGCGCTGTGCGGCATCGACCGGCCTCAACCTCTATGACTCCGTCATCGCCGGCCTCGCCGCGTTGAAAGGGCCGAGGCATGGCGGCGCCGGCGTGCTGGCCTCGCAGCTCGTCAAGGCGCTGGTCGATCGCGATGTCGCCCCGATGGTTCGCGAGCGCGTCGCCCTGGGTGAGCGCTTTGCCGGCTTCGGCCACGGCGTCTACAAGCGCGGCGATCCCCGCGCGCAGTCGCTGCTGAACGCGCTGGCGCGTGCCGGTGCGCCGCGCAAATTCACGCGCGAAGTGCCGGAGCGGATCGTCGAGGCGACCGGCGAGCTCGTCAATATCGACTACGCGCTCGCCGTCCTCGTGCACGCGCTGCGCCTGCCCTTAGGCAGCGAGCTCGCGCTGTTCGCGATGGCCCGCAGCGTCGGCTGGATCGCGCACGCCAGCGAGCAATTGCAGTTCGGCAAGCTGATCCGTCCGCGGGCGCGCTATGTCGGACCGGCGCCGGGAAGAAGGGCTAGTTAGAATCTCTCAGCGAGCGCGTCGTCCTCCGCTGTCGTCCCTGCGCCCCGTGCGCAATTGCGCACTAGGCAGGGACGACGCCGGCGCACTAAGCCCGCGGCTTGGACGTCGCGACGAGGCCGTTCTGCCGGCGGCGGTAGTACCAGATGCCAAGGCCGCCGATGATCGCCACGGCCACCACCATCAAGATCCAGATGTGCTTGAACGGATGCCCATGGTGCGGCACGCCGAAATATTGGTGAAAGGCCGATACCGCCAGCACGCCCGGCAGCACATGCGCGGGAGCCCAGACCAGGATCGCCGGGATATTCACGGCATAAAACCTCGCAGGGGGCATCCCCAACGCGCCGGCGGTGACGGGCACGAAGGCGCGGATTGGCGGCACGAAACGGGCGAAGAACACGGCCCAGGTGCCGAAGCGGTGAAAGAAGCTTTCGCTCTCGGCGACCACCCGCGGATAGTTGGTCAGCGGCCAGGTGTTGAGGATCTCGCGCTGCCGCCGGTGCCCGATCCAGTAGGCCGAGCCGTCGCCGAGCACGGCGCCGATTGCCGCCGCCAGCAGCACCCATTGCAGCTTCAATTCCCCGCCTGGAACCAGCGCGCTCAGTGCCAGAATGATGGTCGAGCCGGGGATCACCGACCCCACCACCGGAACGGCTTCGAGCAGCGCCGCCAGGAACAGGGTCAGATAGGCCAGCCACACATGGGCTGAAACGAAGGATATGAGGGGATCGAGAAAGGACGTCACGTCGTCTTTCGTGGGGGGCTGGAGCACCGGGGTTCGGACCCTACATAAGTAGGTGCACGCGGTAAAAGTGCCATTCGCGTGGGCAGGCCACACCTCCCGCCCGAAATTCGAGCGTGATTCGCAAGGCAGCCCTCCAAAAATCGCGTTCCTTGCCTATCTAAATGAAAAGACAATGGAACTTTGATTGGGGCGCGGGCTTCTGCCGGCACGTTGTCTCTGATAAGTTCGCAACCGCACCCAGCCGCAGCCAACGTGCAAATAACTGGTCTCGGGATCGCCCGGGGCCTCGGAGGATTGATGACGACCGCCGCTCTGTCCAAAGTTGAGGAAATTTCCGGTCTGCCCGACATGAAGGTGTCGGTGCGCCAGGTGTTCGGGATCGACAGCGATCTCGAAGTCCCGGCCTATTCCGAAGTCGATCCTCATGTGCCCGAAGTCGATTCCGACTACCGCTTCGATCGTGCCACCACGCTCGCCATTCTCGCCGGCTTTGCCCGCAATCGCCGCGTGATGGTGACCGGCTATCACGGCACCGGTAAATCCACCCATATCGAGCAGGTCGCCGCGCGCCTGAACTGGCCCTGCGTGCGCGTCAACCTCGACAGCCACATCAGCCGTATCGACCTCGTCGGCAAGGACTCCATCGTGGTCCGCGACGGCAAGCAGGTCACCGAATTCCGCGACGGCATTTTGCCCTGGGCGCTCCAGCACAACATCGCGCTGGTGTTCGACGAATACGACGCCGGCCGCCCCGACGTGATGTTCGTGATCCAGCGCGTGCTGGAAGTCTCCGGACGCCTGACGCTGCTCGACCAGAACAAGGTGATCAAGCCGCATCCGGCCTTCCGCATGTTCTCGACCGCCAACACGGTCGGCCTCGGCGACACCTCGGGCCTCTATCACGGCACCCAACAGATCAACCAGGGCCAGATGGACCGCTGGTCGATCGTCACCACGCTGAACTATCTCGCCCATGACGAGGAAGTGGAGATCGTGCTGGCCAAGGCCAAGCACTATCGCACCCAGGAAGGCCGCGAAATCGTCAACAAGATGGTCCGCCTTGCCGATCTCACCCGTAACGCCTTCGCCAATGGCGATCTGTCGACCGTGATGAGCCCGCGCACGGTGATCACCTGGGCCGAGAACGCTGATATCTTCGGCGATATCGGCTTCGCGTTCCGGGTCACCTTCCTCAACAAGTGCGACGAGCTCGAGCGTCCCCTGGTCGCCGAGTTCTATCAGCGCTGCTTCAACGCGGAGCTGCCGGAATCGGCGGTCAACGTGGCGCTCAGCTAGACCATGCCAAACATCACCGTCGAGCGCACCATTGGGACCACCAAAAAGGCTGTGCTCGCCGGGCTCGGCGCCTATAACGACGAGCAGTTCGGGAAGCAGAAGGTCAGGAGCATCGCGGTCTCGCTGAAAGACCGCGGCAAGATCGTCGGCGGCATCGTCGGACACCTCTGGGCCACGGTTCTGTTCATCCAGTACTTCTGGATCGACCAGAAGCAGCGCGGCAAGGGTCTTGGCACGAAGCTGATCGCGGCGATCGAGGACGAGGCAAGACGGCAGGGCGCGATCCAGGCCCATGTCGACACGATGAGTTTCCAGGCGCCGGGCTTCTATCGTTCCTGCGGGTACGAGGAGTTCGGCACCCTCAAGGGCTATCCCGGCGGCGTGACGCGCCACTCGTTTACGAAGTCGCTATGAGCACATCATCATCCAATTCCAAATTCCGTAACACCAAGGAAGCCCCGACCGAGCCGTTCAAGCGCTCGGTGGCCTCCTGCTTGAAGGCGATCGCGAAGTCGCCGGAGCTCGAGGTCAGTTTTGCTGCCGAGCGCCCTGGTCTGGCGCCGGGCAAAGCGCGGCTGCCCGAGCCCGCGCGCAAGATGACCAAGCGTGACGCTGCGATCGTGCGCGGCCACGCCGACTCCATCGCGCTCAAGATCGCCTGTCACGATGCAAAGCTGCATCGCAAGCTGATGCCCGGCAATCCGCAGGCGCGTGGCGTGTTCGAGGCGGTCGAGCAGGCCCGGGTCGAGGCGATCGGCGCGCGCCGCATGGCGGGCGTTGCGAAAAACCTCAGCGCGATGCTCGACGACCATTTCCATCGCGGCAAGTTCGACGAAATCACCGATCGTGCCGATGCGCCGCTGGCGGATGCGCTGGCGATGCTGGTGCGCGAGCGCCTGACCGGCATGGCGCCGCCCACGGCGGCGAAGAAGATGGTCGATCTCTGGCGGCCCATTCTCGAGGACAAGATCGGCAAGCGGCTCGACCGGCTCGATGGCCTGGTCGAGGACCAGACCAGGTTCGGCGACGCCGTGCATGACCTGCTGACCGCGCTCGAGCTCGGCGACGAGCGCAGCGCCGACAGCGAAGACAACGACGACGACGAGGAAAACCGCGACGGCGACAACGACCAGTCCGGCGCCGAAGGCTCGCCCGATTCCGACGCCGCGCAGGAGATGAGCGCGGATCAGGCGCAGGCCTCCAGCGAGGAGATGAGCGAGAGCGCGATGGAAAGCGCGCAGGCCTCGACCTCCGACACGTTCGACGACGGCGAGCTTGGCGACGACGAGACGCCGGGCGAGGCGACGCGTCCGAACGCGCACGGCAAGAACGAGCCGCGCGGGCCGGAATATCACGCCTTCGCGCCGAAATTCGACGAGGTCATCGCGGCCGAAGACCTCTGCGACCATGACGAGCTGGAGCGCCTTCGCGCCTATCTCGACAAACAGCTCGCGCATCTGCAGGGCATCGTCGCCCGCCTCGCCAACCGCCTTCAGAGGCGCTTGATGGCGCAGCAGAACCGCGCCTGGGACTTCGACCTCGAAGAGGGCATTCTGGATCCGGCGCGGCTGTCGCGCGTGGTGACCGATCCCTATCACCCGCTGTCCTTCATGCACGAGAAGGAGGCGACGTTCCGCGACACCGTGGTGACGTTGCTGCTCGACAATTCCGGCTCGATGCGCGGACGCCCGATCACGGTCGCCGCGACCTGCGCCGACATCCTGGCGCGCACGCTGGAGCGTTGCGGCGTCAAGGTCGAGATCCTCGGCTTCACCACGCGCGCCTGGAAGGGCGGGCAATCGCGCGAGGCGTGGCTTGCCGCCGGCAAGCCGGCCAATCCCGGCCGCCTCAACGATCTCCGCCACATCATCTACAAGTCCGCCGACGCCCCCTGGCGCCGCGCGCGGAAGAATCTCGGCCTGATGATGCGCGAGGGTCTGCTGAAGGAGAACATCGACGGCGAGGCGCTGGACTGGGCGCACAAGCGCCTGCTCGGTCGGCCCGAGCAGCGCAAGATCCTGATGATGATCTCCGACGGTGCGCCGGTCGACGATTCCACGCTGTCGGTCAATCCCGGCAATTATCTCGAGCGGCACCTGCGCCACATCATCGAGGAGATCGAGACCCGCTCGCCGGTCGAGCTGATCGCGATCGGCATCGGCCATGACGTGACGCGCTACTATCGCCGCGCGGTGACAATCGTGGATGCCGAAGAGCTCGGCGGTGCCATCACCGAGAAGCTCGCCGAACTGTTCAGCGAGACCAACACCGCGCCCACGCATCAGGCCGGTCGCCCGCGGCGCAAATTGCATTCGTGAGCGCGCAATCGTCCCGCCGCAGCTTTCTTGGCTACGCGGCGGCGGGATTTTCCACTCTCGCACTCTCCCGACTGGCGCAGGCGCAGCCGACGACCGAGCCGCCGCCGCGCACCGCGCAGATCGAGCACGCCGTCACCGAGCCGGTCAGCGTCGAGGTGAACGCGCGGCCGATTCCCAATTTCGAGCCGCGCGACCGCTCGCGCGTGCGCTTCGGTCAGCTGCAATATCGCAGCGGCCTGGTGCTGACCTCGCCCTATCGCGGCTTCGGCGGCCTGTCCGCCATCCGGCTCGATGCGAAAGGCGAGCGCTTCCTCGCGATCTCCGACCAGGGCGGCTGGTTCACCGGCAGCATCCGCTATTCCGGCGGCAAGATGATCGGGCTCGACGACGTCGAGGCGTCCCCGATGCTCAATTCCGAGGGCCGGCCGATCACGGAGAAGCGGTTCTGGTACGACACCGAGTCGCTCGCGCGCGACGGCAATGTCGTTTATGTCGGGCTCGAACGCGTCAACCAGGTCCTGCGCTTCGATTTCGCCAAAGGCGGCACGCGCGCCCGCGGCGAGGTGTTGCCGACGCCGCCCGCCGTGCGGAAGCTGCCCTCCAACAAGGGGCTCGAAGCGATGGTCGTCGTGCCGAAAGGCCAGCCGCTCGCGGGCGCCCTGATCGCCTTCTCCGAGCGCGGGCTGGATGCCGACGGCAATCTGGTCGCGTTCCTGATCGGCGGTCCGTCGCCCGGCCAGTTCAGCGTCCGCCGCACCGAAAAATTCGACATCAGCGATGCCGTGCTGCTGCCGTCCGGCGAGCTTCTCATCCTCGAACGCAAATTCTCCTGGTTCACCGGCATCAACATCCGCATCCGGTCGATCCCCCTGAAATCCATCGCGCCCAACGCGCTGGTCGACGGGCCTGCGCTGTTCGCCGCCGATCTCGGCCACGAGGTCGACAACATGGAAGGCATCGACGCCCACGTCACGCCCGAGGGCGAGACCGTGCTGACGTTGGTGTCGGACGACAATTTCTCGATGCTCCAGCGCACGCTGCTGCTGCAGTTCACGCTGGTGGAGTGAACGTCCGCCCGCCCTTCTCCGACAAACCGTCATGCCCCTCCGCCGCGCCATCCTCGCCCTTATCCTCACGCTCGCTGCATCCTCGCCGGCCTTCGCCACGGCCGAGCATCGGTATGGAAAGAACGAATACGCCATCATCCAGGGCGGCCGCGCGCCGAATGGGAAGCTGTCCGTCGCAGCCCATGGCGGCGGCGAGTCCGGGAGCGAAGGCTTTCGCATCTACCTGATGGCTGAGCCCGGCCATCGTCGGCTGATGACGCTCGACAATGTCGACGACGACAACATTCTGGACTCGGCGCCGGATGCCTTCCACGCCGCCTGGTCGCAGGATTCGCGCACCGTCGCGGTCTCGTTCCGCAGCGAGCGCCATATCGTCACGCTGAATCTCTACGCCATCGACGGCGGCCGCGCGCGGCTGGTCGCCGGGCCGGATCTGTTCCGCGACGTGACCGGCCGCAGCGTCGACATCAAGACCGACGGCGACATGCGCACATCCGTGCCCGCGCTGACATGGCAGGCGCCGCGCCGTTTTCACCTCACCGAGTACCGCGTGTTCGTGCTCGACGACACCGCTCTCGCCGACAAGCTCGGCCCGCTCGGCAAGGCCAGCAAGCGTGACGGCGGCGGCAACACGATCCAGTTCTCGGCCGAAGCCGACGGCGAGCTGTTGCCCGACGGCCGCATCCGCATGGGCAAGCCCGTGCCGGGCAGGTTCGAGGAGCTGGAGTAGGCCCGGCTGTCGTCCCTGCGAACGCAGGGACCCATACCGCGTGATCTACCGATTGCGGGTGGTGCTAATCCTGAACGACCAATCTTCGCCAAACTCCTCCCTGGGGTTATGGGTCCCTGCTTTCGCAGGGACGACTGCGGAGATCGCGGCACGATCCCGTGATCATATGACGCGCGCAATGCATGGCGCCGCGGGCGGGCATGTCCGCCGTGCAGCTGGCAATTCGCCGTAGGGCTACTAAACTTCATGCAATCGCTTCCATTCCTCCATCCCCCGGAACTCCCTGCATGAGCGCCCTGTTTTCCCCGATCAAGCTGCGCGGCCTGACGCTGAAGAACCGCGTCGTGGTGTCGCCGATGTGCCAGTATTCGGCCGACGACGGCGTCGCCACCGACTGGCACTTCACCCACATCAACAATCTCGCGCTGTCGGGCGCGTCGATGTTCTGCATCGAGGCGACCCATGTCGAGGCGATCGGGCGCATCACGCCGGGCTGTCTCGGGCTCTACAGCGACGCCTGCGAAGCCGCGCTGAAGCAGATCCTTTCCTCCGTGCGCAAGCATTCCTCGACGGCCATCGCGATGCAGCTCGCCCATGCCGGCCGCAAGGCCTCCAGCGCGCGGCCCTGGGACGGCGGCCAGCTCATTCCGCAGAGCGCGGGCGGCTGGCAGACGGTGGCGCCGTCGGCGTTGCCGCACAAGGAGGGCGAGGCCGCGCCGCTGGCGCTCGATGCCGCGGGCCTGAAGCGCATCCGCGAGGCCTTCGTCGACAGCGCCAAGCGCGCTGCCCGGCTCGGCATCGACGCGATCGAGCTGCACGGCGCGCACGGCTATCTCATGCATCAGTTCCTGTCGCCGATCTCGAACAGGCGCACCGACGAATATGGCGGTTCGCTCGAAAACCGCATGCGCTTTCCGCTCGAGATCTACGACGCGGTGCGCGCGGTGTTTCCGCACGACAAGCCGGTCGGCATGCGGGTGTCGTCGACCGACTGGGTCGAGGGCGGCTGGGACCTGGCGCAGACCATCACGTTCGCAAACGCGCTGAAGGCGCGCGGCGTCGACTGGATCGATGCCTCCTCCGGCGGCGTCTCGCCGCTGCAGAAGATCCCGCTCGGCCCCGGCTATCAGGTGCAGTTTGCCGAGGCCATCAAGCGCGAGACCGGGTTGCCCACCATCGCCGTCGGCCTGATCACCGAAGCCAAACACGCCGAGGAGATCGTGGCATCCGGCAAGGCCGACATGGTCGCGCTCGGCCGCAGCCTGCTCTACGATCCCCGCTGGGGCTGGCACGCCGCGGCCGAACTCGGCGGCGAAGTCGAAGCCCCGCCGCAATACTGGCGCTCGCAGCCGTCGACGCAAAAGGCGCTGTTCGGCAAGACCACGTTCGGGGCGAGGTAGGGCGCGACGGGGGCGCTGCACTCACAACTGTCGTCCCTGCCTGGTGCGCAATTGCGCACTAGGCAGGGACCCATACCGCGTGATCTCACGATGATGCGCGGTATGAGTTGCCACTGCACAACTTAAAGTCTTCGCCAAATCTCTCCCTGTGGTGATGGATCCCGGATCTGCGCTTCGCTTGTCCGGGACGACAGTGGTGGGGGCGGCGCGGGCCATCGTCCCCTCACTATCGCGCGCCCTCACGCATCCGTAACTCTCCTCACCTTCCACGCACCGCAAAACTGGCCTACCCTCCCGCGCACCCAACTCCTCAGGGAGGCCCGCCATGCGGTTTCGTGTTCGCAAGACTGCCCACGTGTTCGAGCGCGTGGGTCTCGCGATGGCAGGCGCGGCGTGCGGGTTGTTCGTCGGCGCCTATGTGGGATCTTCGATCGCCCCGCTCACCACGCAGGGCTTCCTGCTGCTGATGATGCTGCTCGGCTTCGTCGGCTTCTATCTCGGCATCGACACGCCGCAGCTGCCCTTCGACGACGCGCACAGCGCCATCGACGCCGCGGAATTCCTCAGCGCCGCCGGCACGCTCTGCGCCACGCTTACCGCGCTCGCCTCCGTCGGCGTCATCGTGCTCCGCCTCGAGCCGCACTTGGCGTGGACCTGGCTCGCTTTGTTCGGCTGGATCGCCGGCGTCGCCATGCAGATCGTCGCCGGCACGAAAGCCAGAATGCGGGCGTAGCTACGACAGCTGTTGGAAAGGTCGCGCCACAAGCACACCGCGTTCCCTCCCCCCCCCTTGCGGGGGAGGGTTGGGGAGAGGGGTAGCCACACGGCACGCGCTATCGAATGAAGCGAGCCTGTGTTGCATCACCTCGCACGCAGCCAACACCTATTGCTGGGCCACCCCTCTCCCCAACCCTCCCCCGCAAGGGGGGAGGGAGCAGAGCGGAATGCTCAGCGGGATTATTCAGTTACGGCGAGCACCGCTAAAACACCACGCCGATCCGCGAGCCGCGCTTCCAGGCGATGCGGCAGCGCTTCTTGGTGTTGACGTGCAGCAGCTCGAGCCTGTCGGGGATATTCACCTGCCCGCCGAGATCGACGCAGGCGCCGCCGGGAAAGTAGTCGATCAGCGTGCAGGGGATCACCGGCGCGCGCGGGTCGGTGATGATCTTGGCCTGGCGGGACACCAGCCCGGAAGGTTTCACGCGGGCATGTCGGCGCGGATGCATTGGCACTCTCCTCCAATTCCGCGGACGGCGCGGGTGGTCTTGAGCGGCATGATGGAAAAGAGTTGATGCGATCCGACTAAGGGCGGCCCGAGAATTTTAATGAAAAGTAGCAGCGAACGCAGAAAGCGCCGGTAGCGGGGTGGGGCGCCTCCATCTCCGCCGTCGTCCCTGCCTAGTGCGCAATTGCGCACGGGGCGAAGGGACCCATACCGCGTGATCTGTCGGTTGTCGGCGGTGGGCGTACCGAGCCACTGGTCCGCGCCAAACGGCTCCTTGTGGTTATGGGTCCCTGCGTTCGCAGGGACGACAGCTGAACAGGTGGCGCGCTCCCGCTTCCAATGACGAACTGGCAGCGCCATTACGCCGTCGCGATCTCATCAGCCTCAGCACTAGCCTCCGCATGCGGCCTCACCGGCATCGGCACGGTCACATAATCCTTCGGCAAGTTCACCGGCCGGTAGCCCGGCTCCACCGCCATGCGCTTCAGCACGCTCTCGTGCACATGCGCGCCTTCGGGGATCACGCGCGGCTCGCAATCGGGGATGTAGAAGCCCAGAAAAACCTTCCGCTCCGGCCATTCCTTGTACTTCGCGCTCTTCGGCACAAATTCCAGCACGCGCCAGAGCGCTGTCATCGAATTGTGCAGCTCGCCCACCTTGCCGGTGTATTCAGGCTCGACATAGCTAAACGGCGAGTTCTTGCGCTGGATGCCCCAGGCGAGCTGGTTCACGGTGCGCGGGTTGAAGTTCAGCCCGGCCTTCGCCGCTTCCTCGATCATCCAGATCAGCGGATATTTGGACTCGCCGCTCTCTATCTCCGGATAGCCGCCGCCGACGTCGCAATGAACGCCGGCGAACCACACCTGCAGGATGTCCTGCGGCTCTTTCTTCTCGTCGGGCACGTAGCGGTTGCGCCAATATTCCTGCGGCTCCTTGTACTCTTTCAGGCGGAACATGCAGCGCCGCTCGTCGATCGCGATCGCCTGCCGGAAGATTTTGACGCTCGGATTGCGCAGCGTGAAGGCGAGCTCCTCCAGGCTGAACACGAAGAAGAAATTGTCGCGCCGCGGCACAATCACGCTCGCCACCGTGTCCCAGACGCCGATGAAGTGGATGGTCGGCCAGCGCGTCGAGGTGATGCGCGCGAACTGGGCGGCGAGGTCGAATTCGTCCTTCGGCAGCGGCCCGCTCTCGTCGAAGGCGACATCCTTGAGGTCCTCGATGTCGTTGCCGCGCCCGGTGCCGGAATATTGCTTGTAGGCGACGAGGCCGGACCCTGCGAGGTTCGCCTGCTCCGGCGAGATCAGACCAATTTTGTGGATCAACCCCGCCAGCACTCGCACGGTATAGGCGCCGCGTGAAAAGCCGAACAGATAGATCTTGTCGCCCGGCGCGTAGTGCTCGACCAGGAAGCAATAGGCTGACAGCACGTTGTCATCGAGCCCGTAGCCGGTGGCGAGCCCCAGCACCAGATTGACGTTGGCCTTGAGCCGGTGCCACGTCGAAGGCTCCGTCACCGTGCCGACGCCCGGATCGTAAAACACCATCTGCCGCGGCTTCGTCTTGTCGGTCTTGCGCAGGCAGCGATAGAGCTTCAGGACGTTGGAGATGTTCTCCGAGATCTCGTTGCCGGTGCCGTCACAGCAGATGACGAGGTTTTTCGGCTCGGTTTTGGGTTTGTGCTGGTCGTCGTGCTCCACGGTATGCCCCTCCCGGTGATGCTACCGGGGCGAGTATAGCGAAAATGGATGGCAGCGAGGAGACGAAGTCGGCATCGGCGGCATGGTGCCTCATTGCCCCATCATCTGTTGACATTAACCACCTGTTAACCATGTCGTCGCCTAATGAGGACGGTGGGGGTCACCATGTCGGCCCATATGACGCGACCGAAGTTGATGCCTTTTTCGGCCGATCCAGCCTTTGGTTCGCTTAACCGGCTGGCGGTTCGCGTCACGGCTGTCCTACGGAGCAAAGCCATGTTCGGGAAGGACGATCTAGTGGACAATCTCAGTCGCGATCTCGATCGTGCGCGCCTGCGCCGCGATGCACTCGCATCCGAAGCCACGACTCTCACGGCTCAGATCGCCGAAATCGAAGCCCGCCTTTCGGAAGAGAAGACCAGGCGGGAGCGTGATCGCGTCTTGGCCGAGATCGAAGCGATAAGAACGCGAATCAAGCAAGCCGCCGGCGCGTTCGCACCGGTCGTCGACGGTCTCTCCAGGGCGATCGAGTCGGCCTCGGCCGTTGTGCCCGAGGCTCGCGAGCTCAACAGTTTCATCGTGTCGGTGGCGACCGAAATCGACAGCGTGCTCGATCCCCTGATGCGCGAACTGGATCAGCGCGCGGATGCGGTGCGGGCAGGGCAGGCCGTGCTGGACCTCCCGCGTTCGGCCAATGAAGCACCGCCCATCGAGCCGCCAAAAGACGGCAACGATCGCCTGCTTCGCTTCCCGGCATGGCTGTCTCGCGACAAGGAGCCGGAAAAAAGGGAAACGGCGGAGACCCCGCGCAGCACGGCAGCGTGAACGATCGGCGCGCCGCGCAGATCGGAAGCTCGCCTGCGGCTATCCTTCAAGACGCCCGCCTACGGCGGGCCCTCAGGATGAGGTCGCGTTTCGCGGCGAGATATCAGAGCCTCGTATCACAGTGGTTCGGCACAGCCGGGGCCACAAACTCGTCATGCCCGGGCTTGTCCCGCCTGCGCGGCCGAAGCCGCTCCGGCGAGGCGAAGGCCCGGGCATCCACGTTCTTCGTGCCGTGGGAAAGGTCGTGGATGGCCGGGACATGCCCGGCCATGACGATGTGGGGGCATCGCGCTCGAGCGATTGCCCCCGCGGTAGACAGAAAACCCCCGCGACCGCTCAGTTCGCCGAGCGGCGCAGGAAGGCCGGGATGTCGAGAAGGTCTTCGTCGGCCATATTGCGCGGAGAGGTGCGGCCGTAGGGATCGAGCGGCTGAGGCGCCGCGCGGCGCGCATATTCCGGATCGGGCCTTGCCGGTTGCACTGCGGGTCGGCCGGCCGCCGGGTGGAGCGGCGGGCTTTCCACATGCGGAAGCGGCGCACTGCGCTGCTCGATGCGATCGGCGATGCGGCGGCTGTCGTCGCGCAGCCTGCCGGCGAGCTGCGTGAGTGCGGTTTCCACCGGCGCCGCCAGCTGCGCCGGGTCGACATTGTCGATCCCGGTCGCCACCACCGAGACGCGGACGATGCCTTCGAGGCTTTCATCGAACGAGGCGCCGACGATGATGTTGGCGTCCGGGTCGGCCTCGTCGCGAATGCGGGTCGCGGCTTCGTCGACTTCGTACAGCATGAGATCCTTGCCGCCGGTGATGGAGATGATGAGGCCGCTGGCGCGCTTGATCGAGGGGTTCTCGATCAACGGATTGGAAATGGCGGCCACGGCGGCGGCGAGCACGCGCTTCTCGCCGGAAGCCTCGCCCCGTCCCATCATGGCCTTGCCCTTCTCCCGCATCACGGAGAGAACGTCGGCAAAATCGAGATTGATCAGGCCTTCCTTGACGATGAGGTCGCTGATGCAGGCCACGCCCGAATAGAGCACCTGGTCGGCAAGGGCGAAGGCATCGGCGAACGTGGTCTTCGCGCTGGCCACCCGGAACAGGTTCTGGTTCGGGATGATCAGCAGGGTGTCGACCGTCTTCAGCAGTTCCTCGATGCCGGCTTCGGCAAAGCGCATGCGGCGCTGGCCCTCGAAATAGAACGGCTTGGTGACCACGCCGATCGTGAGGATGCCGAGCTCGCGCGCGGTCCTGGCGATGATAGGTGCGGCCCCGGTGCCGGTGCCGCCGCCCATGCCGGCGGTCACGAACACCATGTGCGCGCCGGTCAACTGATCGCGGATCGTATCGATGACCTCCTCGGCTGCGGCGCGTCCCAATTCGGGCTGCGAGCCGGCGCCGAGGCCTGCGGTCACCTGGGTGCCGAGCTGGATCAGGCGCGGCGCCTTCGACATGGCAAGCGCCTGCGCGTCGGTATTGGCGACGACGAAGTCGACCCCCTGCAGCCCGGATGTGATCATGTTGTTGACGGCATTGCCGCCGGCGCCGCCGACTCCGAACACGACAATGCGCGCCTTCATCTCGTGAATATCGGTCATGCCAGTCATTCTGTCCTCGCGATTGCTCCGGCAGGCCGGGATGGAGAAGGGTTCGAGTGCTATCTGCGAGCCGCGCGGTCTGCGCCCACGATGGCCGCGGCCAGATGTCCCAATCGACGCGCGGCTCCCGCGGTCGTGCCGCCAGCCTGGCGACCGGTCCGTAAGTCCGCCACTTCGTCTTCCAGTCGTGCCGCCCACGCATTGGCTGCCGCCGTCTCGGCGGCCGCCTGCAGCAGCTCGACGGCCAGGCGATCGGCACGCTCGCGCTCGAAAACTAACCTGGCGCCGGCTGCGAGGGCTTCGAGCCGCGCGATCTCCGCCTTGAATGCCTCGATCTTGAAGGCCTCGATCTTGAAGGCCTCGACCTTGAAGGCCTCGATCTCAGCCATGGGGGCAGCGATGGGGGCTGCCTTGCGGCCAATTCGCGGGCGGGGCGTGTAGCGGAGCTCGGAGAGATCAACGCTCACCAGGGCCTTGCCGTCCTCCGCCCGCGAGCGCGGCAAACGGCGACGTCTCGCCAGGGCACGAGCGGCCTCGCGCGAGATATTGAGCCGGGCACTGAGATCGGCATACGTCAACAACGCAACGCACATCGGCGCTTCTCCTGGAGCAAACCGGGAAGGCATTTCGAGCTAATGATGGCTGGACGATTACCGCAGGCTAGGCTGCGTTGGTTAACGGACGGTTAACGCGCGCGGGGGGTGTTTACGGGTGCGGTACCGTGCCGGCCCCGGGATCGAAGGGCACCATCTGCCGCGGCTACGTCCTGTTGGTCTGGCGCAGTCAGCGACCGGGCTTCAGGACGTTGGAGGTGTTTTCAGAGAACTCGTTGCCGGTGCCGTCTCAGCAGATGACGAGGTTTTTCGGCTCGGGTTTGTACTAGTCGTCGTGCTCCACGGTACTCCTTCCGGTGATGCTACCGGGGCGAGTACGACGCCCTGGGGGGATAATTTGGGCTCACGCAAGTCAGCTATCTTCATTTTTACTGAGAGGTTCGTGGCGCGTTGAGTGCTGTAGATTTGCTGCGTTCGATGCAAAATTTCCCGCGGTCCAAGTGTTGTAGATCAGCGCTTCTTCAGCAAGGAAGAATTCGCCTCCAAGAAGCTCTGCCCCTCCTGTTACGAGGCGATGCTTCATTGCATCCTCTCCCGCAATGGCTACTTCAGCATTCGAAAAGGGAGGGGGATCTGGGATGGTCTTCGGGAAGAGTACGGACCATTCGAATTGACCGCGCGGATATGCGCTTTGAATCTGGTCCCGGCGAGTTAGTACGACTGAGTCACAAAACCGCAGGCTTTATCCGGCCGGAATCAGCGATGGTTGAAGCATGGACCATCAGCCGAGGAGGCTACATGAGCGGGCGTGGCACCAAGACCAGTGAGATGCGATTTGCGACGTATTTGGAAGGGCTTGCCAGCGTCATCGGTCATGCTGATCGGAAGGCACCGCTGCGCGACTATTGCGTCGGCCTCATGGCCTGTGGCGGTCGTAAGAGCGTGGAGCCAATGGCGGCGATGACGGCTCCGGAACGGACGGCCGCCCAACATCAATCGCTGCTGCATTTCGTCGGCAGCGGCGCCTGGTCGGATGAGAAGGTGCTGGGCAAGGTACGAGAGATGGTCCTGCCGGCGATCGAACGCCAGGGCCCGATCGAAGCTTGGATCATCGATGACACCGGATTTCCCAAGCAGGGGCGACATTCGGTTGGAGTTGCACGGCAATATTGCGGGCAGCTCGGCAAGCAGGATAATTGCCAGGTGGCGGTGTCATTATCGATTGCCAATCACCACGCCAGCCTGCCTGTTGCCTACCGCCTTTATCTTCCGAAGGAATGGACTGAGGATTGCGATCGGCGGCGCAAGGTGGGCATTCCTGCCGAAGTCGGCTTCCGGACCAAGCCGGAGATCGCGCTGGAGCAGTTGCGGTGGGCCTGTGCGACCGGCCTTCCGCGTGGTGTCGTGCTGATGGACGCGGGCTATGGCAACAACAGCGATCTGCGCACGGAGATCACGGCGCTGGGATTGACCTATGTGGCGGGTCTTCTGTCGAGCACAACGGTATGGCGCCCGGCACCGGTCCCTTGCCGCCGAAGCCATGGTCGGGCCGCGGCCGTCCCCCGAAACTGATGCGCCGCAACCGTCAGCGTCGGCCGGCCGCCGTTAAAGCGCTCGCGATCGGCCTGCCGGCCAAAGCTTGGCGCACCATCACGTGGCGGCAAGGAACGAACGAAAAGCTGAGCTCGCGCTTTGCCCGCGTGCGGGTCCGTGCCGCGCACCGTGATTATTGGCAAACCACCCAGCGGTTGGAGGAATGGTTGCTGATCGAATGGCCGAAAGGCGAGGACCAGCCTACCAAATACTGGCTCTCGACATTGCCGGAGGATGTGGCATTCCGGACTCTCGTAGAGACGGCTAAATTGCGCTGGCGCATCGAACGCGACTATCAGGAACTCAAGCAGGAGGTCGGGCTTGGCCACTTCGAGGGACGCGGCTGGCGCGGCTTTCATCATCACGCAACGATGTGCATTGCAGCCTTCGGATTCCTGATCTCCGAGCGGGAGGCGTTTCCCCCCTCAGGCGCTCGGCGCGCCCGGCCGATCCCGCTCGCTCGCGTTTCCGCGGATTACAGACCCCGCGGTTCTGCCGCTACGGACCCAACGTCACATTCCAAATTCGATCACGACGATGCGACGGCGACTCGAACAAGGGCTGGTCCGAACGTTGTCGAGATGTCCTTGTTGTGCAATCAAGTTCGCCCATTTCACAGACCACCGTTTGTGACGCAGTAAGATTAGGGGGCTCTTTGAGTCTGTCCGGAAAGATTACCTTGGATTGCATAGCTTTCGCAGCATGAGTCGGATGGAGGCCAGCTTGAGAAAGGCGAGCGCCCTGTGATTGAAGCATTCCCAATCTTTGGACAGTCTTCGGCATCGCCCGAGCCAGGCAAAGGTACGCTCGACGATCCAGCGTTTGGGCAAGACGACGAAACGGTGAGCCTGATCGGAGCGTTTGACGATTTCGAGGTTCACGCGCTTCAGAGCGCTACGCAGCCCCTTCTGGAAATGTGGCCCTTGATATCCGCCGTCGGCGTAGAGCTTCAGAAGAAAGGGATAGAGGCCGAACAACGTTGCCATCAGGAGCACGCCGCCGTCGCGATCCTGGATGTCCGCCGCATGCACGATGGCGTGCATCAAGAGGCCTTGCGTGTCGACGAGAATGTGCCGCTTCTTGCCCTTGATCTTCTTGCCCGCGTCGTAGCCATGGAGATCATGAGGCCCCCTTTTTCAGCGCTTTTCACGCTCTGGCTATCGATGATGGCGGCGGTGGGAGAAGCCTCGCGCTCGGCCCTTTCGCGACATTCGACATAGAGGGCGTGATGAATTTTATCGAGCGTGCCGTTCCAGCTCCACAGATCGAAGTAGCCATACAGCGTCGAGCGCGGCGGCAGGTCCTTGGGGATCGCGCGCCACTGGCAACCTGTGCTCAGGATGTACATCAGCCCGTTGGCAATCTCGCGCAGGTCCACCGTACGCTTGTTGCCGCCGCGCTTGGCCGGCGGGATGCGAGGCGCGATCAGCGCCCACTCCTCGTCGGTCAAGTCGCTCGGATAGCGCAGGCGGCTGCGGTCGTAGCGTGCACGGTTCTCGGTAGTCCACATTGGCGGCGCGTCCCCATCGAATCAGGCCGCTCACCTTGAATCACAACCGATTCATTCGACTCAACATGTTTTGGAACAGACACCAAGACGACGTCAATATTGTTGCCGCGCAGTGCTTCCTCGAGCTTTTGCAACTCGGGAGCAATTTTCTTGTCAAATTCGGCTTTCAGATGATCCTGCCGAGCGCGGTCATCTGGAATTTCACGGAGAGAAGCATTCTGTTGTGCAAACGCGACCGCTGCTGCCTGAAACTTGCCGCGTTCGCCCGCAAGCTGTTCACGGACTTTAGCAATCTTTTTTGCCGGGATTTGCGCGATGTTTTCGGGCAGGATGGTCCGCAATGCCAATAAAGCGAAGGCCTGCTCGAGTTCGCGCTCCGTCGGGCGCTCATCAACCAGGTTCACGTCGGCAAGTAGGAGCTGGGCGAGCCTCTCCGTTGACAGCCCTGAAAGCGCCAGATGGTCAATCGTTTCGTCTGTCATCGGCTGAAGCTGACGCTCGCCGGCAAGTTGGTCTGCGAGAGCAGTCATGTACACACGCGCGAGCATCGGATGCATGCCGATCCATCGGTCATCGCCGGGATCAAACCTGGCTAGGCCTGATGTGAGGAAGCTCTGGCGCAATTCCGGCGTCATTTTTTCGAAGTAGACGTAGGACAGGCGAGGATCGATGCCGGACCGCCCGCCGGCGACGGGAGGCACCTGATCTTTCGGCTTGGCATCCCATTGATCTGCCTTGGCCACACCGTAGCGGTCGACAAGTCGCGTGTGATACTGATGGATGAACTGGCCAAACGTTTCGCCAAATGCAGGGCTTGCCCATTCGGGGCGCACGACGTCGACGAAGCCCTCAAGGTCCCTGACGGTATCGCTATCCTCCGTCGTGTAGGTCGACGGCACGATCCGATACATCTTGTCGAAATACACCGCTGACAATTTCAGCCAGTTGTCGTCCTTGAAGTGGATAAAGGGATAGTAGAGCCCAAAATTTGCGGCCATTGCGACCTCCACTTGCTGTGTGCGCAAGGTTAGCGCAACGAGCCTCCTTTGATTGTGAAGTAGCCGACAGTTCTTCCGATTTGGGTTCGGCGGCAGCGCGCCTGCTAAATCCGGGCTACAGGCCCGTCACCGCCGCAACACTGCAATCGTCCGGTTCGCGAACGTCAGCCGCTCGGCCATGACCGACACGAAATAGGTCAGCAGCTTGTGGCTGAGCGCGGGGTCGTCGTCCCTGATCGCGTCGAACTGGAGCGTGTTGAGCACGTAGAGCACGCTGGCGACCTCGGCCTGGATCGTCGCGCTGCGCGGCGTGTTCGACACCAGTCCCATCTCGCCGATCGTGGTGTAGCGCCCCAGGCTGCGCACGCGCGTGGTGCGGTCGTCGGCGGCGGGGACCATGATGCCGACGCGGCCGTCGAGGATGAAATGCATGGAATCGGCGGGGTCGCCGGCCTGCACGATGATGTCGCCGGCCTCGACCTCGAGGCGCTGGCAGCGGTGGATCAGCGCGTCGGCGTCGGCCTCGCTGTCGAGTATCCCGGTGAACCAGTCGCGCAGGCTGGCTTCTTCCTGCACCCGCCCCTGATGCTGCGAGATGATCTCGTTCTCGCACCATTCCAGCGCATGATCGAGCTCGCCGATGATGGTGACGCCCTCACCGACGAAGTCGCTGGAGCGCAGCACCTTCTCGGCCGCCGCCGACAGATGCACCAGGATCAGCTCGACGCCGAGGTCATGCGCGCTGCGCTTGATCTGGGCGAAGCTGTAGGCGGCCGAGGAGTCGACGCCGGTGACGAGCTTGAAGTCGAACAGCAGATAACGGCACTCCGGGCGCTCCTGGAGCAGCTGTTTGACGTGCTGGTAGAGCCGGTTGGCGGAGCCGAAGAACAGATAGCTCTGCAAGTTCAGGCCCTGGATGTTGCCGCCATGGGCCAGCAGCACCTCCTGGTCGTCGCGCGAGCGGTCGAGCGAGGAGCGATATTCCGAGCCGTCGAAACTGTACTTGATCGACTCCACCCGTGCGGCGCTGAACGCAAACGTCGCGCAGCCGATGATCACGCCGATCAGAATGCCCGGCACGAAGCCCCAGGTTACGATGATCGCGATGATGGCGATCAGCGAGAGATATTCGAGCTTCGAGAGCCGCTTGCGCGACTCGATGATCCATTTGTGGAGCTGGTCGGCACCGAGATAGAGCAGAAGGCCACCGATGACGAATTTCGGGATGAAGCCGAGCAGATCGGGCGCGACGGCAAGCATCAGCAGGGACAGCGCCGCGACCGTAAGGCCGGACAAGCGCCCGCGGCCGCCGCTGGAGAAATTGAGGATCGAACGGCTGATCGAGCTGCAGCCGGCGTAGCCACCCAGCATGCCGGTCAGGATATTGGCGGCGCCGGTGACGTTCAGCTCGCGCTCCAGATTGGCCTCGCGATGCACGGCAACCTCGATGCCGGTGGTGTTGAACAGCGTGCTGGACGCCGTGACGAAGATGACGGCAACCACGTTGCCGAGCAGGTCCGGCACGGCAAACCAGGGATAGCGGGCGAGATCGTCGGTGTGCCAGGGCAGCATGAAGACCGCCTGCTGCGGCGGCTGAAACGTCCAGCCCAGGGCGCGCGCGTGATCGAATGAAACGCCGGTGATCCAGAACGCCAGATGCGCCGTGAGCACGCCGCCGACCAGGATGATCGGCAGTCCGAACGGGCTGCGCGAGCGATGCCAGGTCAGGTACAGCACCAGCGCCATCGCGCAGGCGGCGCCCAGCTCCAGCAATGTGGTGCCGTTGGTGAAGTGCGGCAGCGTCGTGAGCTGGAGCGGGTGGTTGGTGATCACCCGCACCGCGCCCAGGGCGATGAGAAGTCCGGTGGCGCCGAGGAAGCCGCCGACGACGGGATAGGGCACGTAGCGGATGGCGCGGCCCAGCCGCGTCAGGCCCAATCCGCACAACACCAATCCCGTCAGCACCGTCGACAGGCCGAGCGTGATGAGAACCGGCGAGAGCAGCGGTGCCGACAGGTTCGCCGTCTCGAGGCGTTCGACCACTGAGGCTGCCAGGATTCCCGTCACCGCCGCGGTCGAGCTGTCGGGAGCACCAATTGCGAAGGGCAGGGAGCTGCCGAGCCCGATGACGATCGCAAGCACCGCGGAGCTGACGAACGTCGCCGTGATTCCGTAGGACAGGTACGGCGAGAGCGGCCCGGCGAAGATCAGCAGCGAATAGGACAGCCCGAAGGTGACGGTCAGGACGCTGGCCGCCGTTCCGCCCAATATATCATTCAACGCTTGAGGGCCGGATTGAATCGCGAAGCCGGGCTGAGAATAATTGCTGGATCGGTCACGCCGTTGCGCTCGCCCCTGAAAAGTCCCGTCCCGAGACGTAGACGAGTACGGGCTTAGCGCAACTGGATTCTTGTAACTGCGAAATATCCGACAGTTTTGCGGTGAGGATCTCCGTTCACGACGTGTGAATGGTCAACCATATGATGGACAGAAAAAACGAAGCCTGCGCGGCAACATTCGATGCTGTGGCAGAAAGCCGTTCCACGCCCACCGCTGTCATTCCCCGCGAAAGCGGGGAATCCAGTACGCCGCAGCCCCTCCGTTTCCCTTCGCCGTCTCTGGAATACTGGATCGCCCGGTCAAGCCGGGCGATGACAGTTGAGGGTGTGGCGAACAGCTTTCCAATCCCGTCATTGCGAGGAGCGAAGCGACGAAGCAATCCAGACCGTTACCGCAGAGGGATTCTGGATTGCTTCGCTTCGCTCGCAATGACGGAGCGAGAGGTGGCGACGAAGCTAGATCTTCAGCTCTTTCCCCGTCACGCGCCTGTAGGCTTCGAGATAGCGCTTGCTGGTTGCATCCACGACGCTGGCGGGCAGCGGGGGCGGCGGCGCGTCGCCGTTCCAGCGGCCGGCGTGGCGCTCGACGTCGAGATAATCGCGCAAAGGCTGCTTGTCGAAGCTCGCCTGCGCTTGGCCGGGCTTGTAGGCATCGACCGCCCAGAAGCGCGAAGAATCCGGCGTCATGACCTCATCGATCAGGATGATGCGGCCATCCTTGTCGCGGCCGAACTCGAACTTGGTGTCGGCGATGATGATGCCCTGCTCGCGGGCGAGCTCCTCGCCGAGCGTATAGACCGCGCGCGTCATGCTCTCGAGCGTGTAGGCGACCTCGTCGCCGACGACTTCGCGCATCTTGGCGATGGTGATGTTCTCGTCATGGCCAGTCTCGGCCTTGGTCGCCGGGCTGAAGATCGAAGGCTCCAGCTTCTCGCTCTCGACGAGGCCCGCCTTCAGCTTCTCGCCGGCCAGCGTGCCGCTGGCGGCATATTCCTTCCAGGCGGAGCCCGAGAGATAGCCGCGGATCACGCATTCGATCGGGAAGACGGTGGTGCGGCGCGACAGCATGGCGCGGCCGAGGATCTCGGCGCGATGCGGCTTCAAGGCCGGCACGGCGGCAATGATCTCGTCGGCGTCGGCGCTGATCATGTGATGCGGCACCACGCCTTCGAGCTCGTTGAACCAGAATGCGCTGATCTGGGTCAGCACCGCGCCCTTCATCGGGATGGTCTCGCCCATCACGACGTCGAAGGCGCTGATGCGGTCGGTGGTGAGGAGCAGCAGGCGGTCGTCGTCGACGGCATAGATATCGCGCACCTTGCCGCGTCCGATCTTGGGTAGGGGCAGGTCACTGGAGAGCATGGCGGTCATCGGCAGAGCCTTCGCAGACAAGTCCTTCGGACAGGGGATTCAGGCCGCACTGGATGGTACGGCCTAAATCGGGATAGCCTATTCCGGCAGCGGAATGAACTCATGTTCCTGCGGAACTGCGGCGAAGCGGCCGGTTTTCCAGTCCTGCTTGGCCTGCTCGATCCGCTCCTTGCTGGAGGAGACGAAATTCCACCAGATGTGGCGCGGGCCTTCCAATGCATCGCCACCGAGAAACATCATGCGCGTCGCTTTCAACGCCTTCACGGTGATGCGGTCGCCGGGCCGGAAGATCAGGAGCCGCGGCCCCTCGTACCGCTCGTTCGCGATCTCGACCTCGCCGTCGACGACGTAGATGGCGCGCTCCTCATGGTCGGGGTCGAGCGGCACGCTGGCGCCCGCGACCGCCGTGACCTCGGTGTAGAACCACGGCGAAACCATCGTCACCGGCGAGGTGATGCCGAAGGCGGAGCCCGCGATCACCCGCGCGGTAAAATCGCGCTCGGAAATCATCGGCAGATCGCCCGCGCCGTAATGCTGGAACGACGGCGCGATCTCCTCGGATCCGGCCGGAAGCGCGATCCAGCTTTGCAGGCCCAGCATCTGCTGGCCCGAGGCGCGCTGCGCGTCCGGCGTACGCTCGGAATGGGCGATGCCGCGGCCGGCGGTCATCAAGTTCATCGCGCCCGGCGCGATCTCCTGGACGTTGCCCTCGCTGTCGCGATGCATGATCGAGCCGTCGAACAGATAGGTGACGGTGGCAAGCCCGATATGCGGATGCGGCCGCACGTCCATGCCCTTGCCGGAGACGAACTGCACCGGGCCGAAATGATCGAAGAAGATGAAGGGCCCGACCATCTGCCGCTTGCCATGCGGCAGCGCACGCCGCACCACGAATCCGTCGCCGAGGTCGCGGGTGCGAGGCACGATGACGAGATCGAGCGCGTCGCAGGACATGGGATCGCCGAGCACGGGATCGTTCGAAGGTTGCCAGCTCATCTTGGTCTCCTGTTTCTTGCTGGTATGATCGTAACAGAACAATGTCGGGAACGGGAGAAGACCGATGATCCCACCGCTCAAGCCAGGCGCCAGGCTGCTCGAGGTCACAGGCCCCAGAATCGAGACGGAACATTTGATCCTGCGGCCATGGCGCGCGGGCGATATTGCGCCGAACGCCGCGATGCTGTCCGATCCCGGCACCGCCCGATTCATCGCCGCCGACGGCAAGCCGGTCACGACCGAGATTGCCGGCTGGCGTAACGCGGCCGTGATCTCCGGACACTGGGCGCTCCACGGCTTCGGCATGTTTGCGGTCGAGGAGAAATCGAGCGGCAGCTACATCGGGCGGGTTGGTCCGTGGTGCCCGCCGGGCTGGCCCGGCTTCGAGGTCGGTTGGGGCATCGCCAGGGAATTCCGCGGCAAAGGTTATGCGGTGGAAGCGGCCAGCGCGTCGATCGACTGGGTGTTCGACAGCTTTGAGATCGACGTGATCATGCACTGTATCGAGAGCACGAATACACCGTCGCAGGGCGTGGCGCGCAGCCTGGGAGCCCGGAAGGAGCGCGAGATCGATCTGTTCGGCAAGCCGGCCGACGCCTGGATCACGTCGCGCGCCGCGTGGACCCGGCGAAATTGAATCGGTCTTTGATCTGAACTAGGTTCGCCTCACGCGCGTGCGTGCGCGATCGGGTCGACCGGATGCTGCTTGCCAATCTCGAACTTGCCTTTCGCGCCGGCGCCGTGGCGCTGCTGTTGGTGTTGGCGGCATCGTTGCTCTCGGACTTCCGCAACGTGCTGGCGGCGCGCCTCGGCGCAGCCTTCGCGCTCGGCTCGGCCGCGCATGCGGTGAGCTATTCGGTCGGCGTGACGTCGCTGGTGCCGGCCTGGCATGCGCCGCTGATTGCACTGTCGACCGGCAATATCGTGGTGTTCTGGCTGTTCACGCGCGCGCTGTTCGACGACGATTTTCGCTTGCGCTGGTGGCATGGGTTGATTTGGGCTCTGGTGACAGCGTTCAGCTTCGCCGGGTGCGTCTGGATCGCGCCGGGCGGCCATGTGCGGTTCTCCGTCACCGTGGTGAACCTGATTGTGCTCGGCTTCATCGCGCTCGCGGTGGGGCAGACGATCGCCTCGTGGCCGGCCGATCTGGTCGAGCGCCGGCGGCGTGCCCGCGTCTTCATCGTCTGCGCCGCCGCGCTCTATGGCGGACTGAACGCGCTGCTCCAGATTGCCGTCGCCGGCAGCGACGTCGGCGATGCCGCCAACACCATCAATGCCGGCGTGCTGGCCTGCGTCGTCGCGGCCATCGCCACCGCGATGATGCGTGTCGATGGCGCGGACCTGTTTCCGGCGAATGCCGGAATCACACCAGCGGTCGTTCTGAGCCATCCCGCAGCCACCGATGAAGCCGCCGACCAGAAGCTGATCGATGCCCTGATGCGGCTGATGGCGGACGAGCGGATCTATCGCCAGGAGAACATCACCATCGGCGTGCTGGCGGGCCGGCTGAAAATTCCCGAATACAGGCTGCGCCGGCTGATCAACCAGCGGCTCGGCTACCGCAATTTCAATGTGTTCCTGAACAACCACCGGATCGAGGAAGCCAAGGCCGCGCTCGCCGATCCCGCGCAGGCCGAGGTCCCCGTCATCACCATCGCGATGGACGCCGGCTTCCAGTCGCTCGGTCCCTTCAACCGGGCCTTCAAGGCGGTCACGGGCGTGACGCCGACGGAATACCGGCGGCTGAAGGTGAGCGCGGCGTAAGTTCTAAGCCTTTCTAATCACGCCGAAATTCCAGAATCGACCAGCCCGGTTCAGTTTCAGCCAGTCCATTTTCCAAATCCGGCGAGCACTCCTCCGACCGCTCCGGCTTCCTCCCGGCACGTTCCCCGAAGCCGGAGAAAGCCCGTGACCCGCCGCCGCAAGATCATCCTCCTGACCACCGCCGTCGCCTGTATCGGCCTCGCATTCGGCGCGGCTCGCGCGCGCAACGCGCCGCAGGTCGCCACCGGCTTCCTCGCCGACATCCTCTGCGCCGAGACATTCGTCTCCGGCCTCGATCCGCAGCGCACCTTCACCGAGACCACCGACGCGATGCCCGGCTCGGGCCTGATCACCTGGGCGATGGACTACCGGATCGACCGGGTGCGCAAGGACGTCACCGTGACGCTGTTCGGCCTCGGCCGTAGCCATGCCGTCTATCGCGAGGGGCTGGGCTGTACGCTCGAGCACGGCGCTGATATCGCCGACGTCGCGCCGCCGGCGGAGGACAAGCAGCCCGCATTGCTCCCCGAGATCGCGGGACCTCTGATCGTGACGCCGCAAAGCGAGGGGCTATCGGCTGCACTCGATCGCGCCTTCACCGAACCGGCGCAGCCGCCCGCCCGCCGCACCCGCGCCATCGTCGTCATGAAGTCGGGCCGCGTCATCGCCGAGCGCTATGCGGATGGTGTTGGGCCGGAGACGCCGCTGCTCGGCTTCTCCATGACGAAGTCGGTGATCTCGGCGCTAACAGGCATTCTCGTGCGCCAGGGCAAGCTCAAGCTCGACGGCCCCGCGCCGGTCGCGGCGTGGACAGATCCGGACGATCCCCGCCACGCCATCACCGTCGACCAGCTGCTGCGGCACACCGCGGGTCTCGCGCTCGGCAGCTCGCTGCAAGCTTCGCTCGGCTCCGCCTTCGAACCGGTCAATCGCATGAAATTCATCGAGGACGACATGGCTGCCTATGCCGCCAGCATCCCGCTTGCGACCGCGCCGGGCACGGTGTGGAATTATCACGACGGCAACACCATCATGCTCGCGCACCTGATCCGCAACGCCGCCGGCGGCAACCCCGCCGACGCGCTGCGCTTCGCGCGCCGCGAATTGTTCGCGCCGCTCGGCATGCGCCACGTCACGCTCCAGCTCGACGGCGCCGGCACGATCGAGGGATCGAGCGCGATGCTGGCCTCCGCGCGCGACTGGGCGCGCTTCGGTCAGCTCTATCTCAATGACGGCGTCGCCGGCGGCAAGCGTATCCTCCCCGAGGGCTGGGTGAATTACGCGGCGTCAGCCACGCCGAATGCCTGGGTCGGCATC
Organism: Bradyrhizobium barranii subsp. apii; assembly: GCF_011516635.5. Taxonomy (GTDB): domain Bacteria; phylum Pseudomonadota; class Alphaproteobacteria; order Rhizobiales; family Xanthobacteraceae; genus Bradyrhizobium; species Bradyrhizobium barranii. The sequence continues at coordinate 609,327 of NZ_CP096255.1, forward strand.
GGCGCCGGCTTCTGGACCAACCAGGGCGACAGTTTTGGCGCGAATTTCCGCGCGGAGCACGGCTGGCCGCGTGATGCGTTTTTCGCCAAGGGCACGATCGGGCAGTACACGATCATCATTCCCTCGGAGCGTCTGGTGATCGTGCGGCTGGGCCGCTCGCCGAACTGGCCGCCGGAAGCGGATGGCGTGTTCGATCTGGTGCGGGATGTCGTGGCGGTGACGCGCGAGAAGGGGAAAATGGCGGGGGTGGATTGAGGTGCGAGCTCCTCTTCCCTTCTCCCCTTGTGGGAGAAGGTGGCGCGAAGCGCCGGATGAGGGGTTCTATCCGCGCGTCCGAATGAGAGAGGTTCAACCGCGGAGACAAACCCCTCACCCGTCTCGCCGCTACGCCATAGCCGATGCAAAGCATCGGCGTTCTTAAGAGACGGCGGCCAGAGGCCGCCTATGCCACCCCCACAAGGGGAGAGGGGAAGACCGTCACGGCTTGTTCGGATCGAACCGCTTCTCCAGGCCCGTCCAGCAGTCCGCGTAATTGTCCTGCAGCGTCGACGACTTCGCGGCATGCGCTGTCACGCGCTGCGGGTAGCGGGTCTCGAACATGAAGGCCATGGTGCCGGTCAGCTTGACCGGTTTCAGCTCGCCGTTGCTGGCGTGCTCGAAGGCATCGCGGTCGGGGCCGTGCGGCAGCATGCAATTGTGCAGGCTGATGCCGCCCGGAACAAAACCCTGCGGCTTGGCGTCGTAGACGCCGTAGATCAGGCCCATGAACTCGCTCATGATGTTCATGTGATACCAGGGCGGGCGGAAGGTGTTGTCGGCGACCATCCAGCGTTCGGGGAAGATCACGAAGTCGATGTTCGCGGTGCCCGCGGTCTCCGACGGCGAGGTCAGCACCGTGAAGATCGAGGGATCGGGATGATCGAAGCCGATCGCACCGACCGGCGAGAAGGTGCGCAGATCGTATTTGTAGGGCGCGTAATTGCCGTGCCAGGCCACGACGTCGATCGGCGAATGCGGCAACGTGGTCTTGAACAGCGATCCGCCCCATTTCACGTAGAGCTCGGTCGGCGTGTCCTTGTCCTCGTAATGCGCGACCGGCGTGAGGAAATCGCGTGCGTTGGCGAGGCAATTGGCGCCGATCGGCCCGCGCTCCGGCAGCGTGAAGGCGCCGCCGTAATTCTCACAGAGATAGCCGCGCGCGGGACCGTTCGAAATCTCGACGCGGAATTTGACGCCGCGCGGGATCACCACGATCTCGCCGGGCTCGGCGTCGATACGGCCAAACTCGGTGACAACGCGCAGATCGCCCTGCTGGAGCACGAACATCAGCTCGCCGTCGGCATCGTAGAAGTGCTGGTCCACCATCGATTTGGTGATGAGGTAGACATGCGCCGCCATGCCGGCCTGCGTGTTGACGTCGCCGGCGGTCGTCATGCTCTGCACGCCCTGGAGGAAGGTCATGTCCTCCTTCGGGATCGGCGCCGGGTCCCAGCGCAGCTGCGCGATCGGCAAGTCGTATTCATGGCAGGGCGCCGAGCGCCACAGGCCGGCATCGGCCTTCTCGAAGCGGCCGGAGTGCTTCACCGACGGGCGGATGCGATAGAGCCAGGAGCGCTCATTGGTGCCGCGCGGCGCGGTGAAGGGCGAGCCGGAGAGCTGCTCGGCATAGAGGCCGTAGGCGCAGCGCTGCGGCGAGTTGCGTCCGATCGGCAGCGCGCCCGGCAGCGCCTCGGTCTCGAAGCTGTTGCCGAAGCCGGACATGTAGCCCGGCGTGACCTGCGCCGAGCTGCGAATGATCTGATCAGGCGAGGTATTGACGTTCATGACTATCCTCCTCCTTGCAGGGCGGCCCACATTTCCTGGTCGCGCTTGTCAGTCCAGATCACGGGGTCGTCGATCCCCGACGCCTCGTCATAGGCGCGCGACACGTTGAACGGCAGGCAGTGCTCGTAGATGGCGAAGCTGTGGAATTTCGGATCCATCACCTCGCGCGTCGCCGCCATCGATTCCTTCAGCGTGCGCCCCCTGGCGACCGAGATTTCGGCCGCGCCATAGAGCGACGTGACGAAGTCGCGCGTCATCGCGATGGCTTCGCGCACCGTGGCTGTGCCTTTCAGGGCATCGCCGCGGCCCGGCGCGATCGCCTTGGGATTGAAGTTGCGGATCTCGTTCAGCGTCAGCGGCCATTCGCGCAAATGCGCATCACCGCAATAGCAGGCCGAGTGATATTCGATGAGGTCGCCGGAGAACATGACTTCGGCATCCAGCACCCAGGCGACGATGTCGCCGGAGGTGTGGCCGGCCCCTAACTGCATCAGCCGCACTTCGCGCTTGCCGAGATAGATCGACATCTCGCCTTCGAAGGTCAGCGTCGGCCAGGTCAGGCCGGGAATGCTCGCGGCATCCTGGAACAGGCGCGGGAAGCGGCCATATTCGGAATCCCAATCCTGCTGGCCGCGTTCCTCGATGAGGCGATAGGTCTCCTGCGAGGCCACGATGCCCTGCGCCTTGTAGGCGGAGGCGCCGAGCACGCGGACGGCGTGATAGTGCGACAGCACGACGTATTTGATCGGCTTGTCGGTGACGGTGCGGACGCGCTCGATCACCTTGTTGGCCATCGCCGGCGTCGACTGCGCGTCGAACACCAGACAGCCGTCGTCACCGACGATGATCGCGGTGTTCGGATCACCCTCCGCGGTGAAGGCATAGAGATCGGTGCCGATCTCGGAGAAGGTGATCTTCTTTTCGGAGAGATCGCCGGTGGATGCGAAGTTCTTCGCCATCAGGTCATCCTTAGGTCTTTGGGTTATTGTTGTTGCTGTTGTTGCTGCTGGCCGTCGGTCATGCGCCGCTTCGCGAGCACGATCGCTTCCCGCAACACGTCGATGTCGCCGATATGGTTGGCGAGGATCAGGACCAATGCCGCGTCGAAATCGGCGCTCTGCTCGTCGGTGAAGCCGCGGTGCGCCTCGACGATGGCGCGAAAGGCATCGTCGGGCCGCGCGAAGTTGGAGCTGGTTGAAAGCGGCATGCGAATCCTCAATTCAAGCCTTGGGCCCGCGACAACGCGGCCGCGATCGCCGCACGCGTCGGATGGCGGAAGCGTGCCGCAACGTAGCCGTCGGGCCTGAGCAGATAGGCAGTACCTAGCTCGGCGCCATAGCGCTTTGCGACGAGGCCCGAGGGATCGGCAAGCCCGCCCTCGGCACCGATGCGGATATCCTTCACGCCATCGGGCGCGTCGATCGCCGCGCCATTGCTGAACGACAGCAAGGTGAAGTCTGTTCCACCGCGGCGGAATGCATCCGTCAAATAGGCCTGCTCGCCAGCGGGGGCGTCGAGCATTGAACAGCCGGGCGCCGGTCCCCCGCGCCACGCATCCGCATCGGGCGATGACAGCGGCGAGTCGTAGCTGCACGGCACCGAGAGACGGCCGCCATTGACCATGCGCTTTCCGAACTCGGTCTCCTTGGCCAGCGACAGCACCGCCTTGCGCAGCCGCGCTTCCTGATGCGAGTTCGGCGCCATGAAATCCGTCGAGCGGGTCGATTCGCGGATGTTCTCGTCGGCCGCGAGACTCCGCTCGACATGGTAGCTCTCGAGCAGGCTTGCGGGCGAGGTCCCGCGCAGCACGCGGTCGAGCTTCCAGGACAGATTCTCCGCGTCCTCTAGCCCGGAATTGGCGCCGCGCGCACCGAAGGGCGAGACCTGATGCGCGGAATCGCCCGCAAAAATCACCCGGCCGTGGAGGAAGCGATCCATCCTCCGGCACTGGAATTTGTAGAGCGAGATCCACTCGAACTCGAACTTGTCGTGACCGAGCATGCGCGCGATCCGCGGCCGCACGTTCTCCGGCTTCTTCTCGACGACGGGATCGGCAAAGCGATTGAGCTGGAGATCGATGCGCCAGACATCGTCGGGCTGCCGGTGCAGCAGCGCGGAGCGCCCGGCATGAAACGGCGGATCGAACCAGAACCAGCGCTCGGTCGGGAACTCCGCGGTCATCTTGACGTCGGCGATCAAAAACTGGTCCTCGAACACCTGTCCCGCGAACTCGGCGCCGACCATCTGCCGCAGCGAGGAGCGTGCGCCGTCGCAGGCGACGGCATATTGCGCGTGCAGGCGATAGGCGCCCTCCGGCGTCTCGATCGTCAGCGCGACGGAATCGTTGCGCTGTTCAAGCGCCGTCACCTTGTTGCGCCAGCGCAGATCGATCTCAGGGAGATCGCTGATGCGATCGACCAGATAGGCCTCGGCGTAATATTGCTGGAGGTTGATGAAGGCCGGCCGCTTGTGCCCGTCTTCCGGCAGCAGGTTGAACTGGTAAAGCTGGGACTCGCCATGGAAGATGCGACCGACGCTCCACACCACGCCCTTCTCGACCATGCGGTCGCCGACGCCGAGCCGGTCCCAATATTCGAGCGACCGCTTGGAGAAGCAGATCGCGCGCGAGCCTTCGCCGATCCGGTCGGCATCATCCAGAAGCACGACGCGCTGGCCGCGCTGGGCAAGGTCGATCGCGAGCGACAGCCCCACCGGCCCGGCGCCGACGACCACCACGGGATGCTCGGCCGCACTCTGGCCGGGACGATCCTGGTCGGGATGGCGGCGATAGCCGAACTGGGTTTTGGCCTGCTGCGTATTGGCCTGCGCCATGCGCTAACCTCGGCTCTGGTCAAGAGAGGACTGATCTGCTAGATAGTCTCACGTGCAACTATTTTGGACCGGAGCCGGCCGGCCGTCAACTGGAATTCGGAGCGCTCTCCTTGGCGAGGACATCCAGCGACATCGCGCTGAAGGCACGTGAGGCCGACGAGGCTTCATTGCGGCCGAAGGCGCGGCTCGATTTGTTCAAGTTTGTGCCGTTCCGCCTCAACCGGCTAGCGGCGGAGGTGAGTTCCGCGCTTGCGGTCGAATATCAGGAGCGTCACGGCCTCGACATTCCGGCCTGGCGCGTGATCGCCACGCTCGGCTTCCGCAACGATCCCTGTAGCGCGCAGTACATCTCGCAATGCACCCGCACGCACAAATCCACCATCAGCCGCGCCGTGACCGCGCTGCTGCACCAGGGGCTGATCGAGCGGGTCGAGAACGAAGCCGACCGCCGCGAATTCCGCCTGCAACTGACGAAGAAAGGTCGCGCGCTGTACGAAGAGCTGTTCCCGCAATTGCTGCGGCGGGAAGACGAGATCCTCGCCTGCCTCTCGGCGCAGGAGCGCAAGCAGCTCTCGGCCCTGCTCGGCAAGATCGAACAGAGCCTCGACCTGATCCAGACCAGCGAAGAGGCCGACGCGAAAGAGGCGTATTAGGGCGCGTACTCATAGAGGTGCAGACGTCGGCTTTTGGGAGGCCGATTGAGAAAGCTTGGCAGGTCCGTGACAGCACTGGCTTATATAACGGCGCTACTTGCGGCGTTTGCCGCAACTCGCGCATACGCCGCTGACATAGGTTATCTGGCTTCCCCCGGAGTAGCTGCAAACGAGTTTCCCTCACCACAGCGCCCTGTTGCACGGATCGTCAGCCCGCGCCGCGCCGCCGAAGAGCGCCGAGACGCCCTCAATGAGGCCGGTCAAATCGCGCGTGCTCTTGAACTGAAACCAGGTATGACAGTGGGCGACATTGGAGCAGGCAGCGGCTACCACACAGTCAGGCTCTCGCTCCTCGTCGGCCCCGCTGGCTCTGTCGTTGCCCAGGACGTCACGCGGGATTACCTCATCGAGCTCGCCAGGCGAACAGAACGTCTGAAGTTGACGAACGTGCAATTCGCCCTCGGCGAACCACACGACCCGCGTCTGCCCGCTTCCTCGCTGGATGCTGCAATCCTCGTGCACATGTATCACGAGATAGCCCAACCCTATGCCTTCCTCTACAATCTCGCGGCCGCTCTAAAGCAGGATGCGCGGGTCGGATTTGTCGATCTTGAGCTTCCGACGTCGAAGCATGGCACGCCAATTGAGCTCTTGCGCTGCGAATTGACCGCCGTCGGCTATCGCGAGGTTGCCACATACAAGCTCGCAGGGGACGGAGGATACCTGGCGGTATTCTCTCCGCCGGAGGTAGCGGCTCGAAAATCTCCCCGCGATATCGTTGCTTGTGCGGATCCTGCCGGCACTCGCTGACACCACGCCCCGGATTCCGTCACCCCGCAAACGACCGCGACGGTGGCAAATGCAGGGCCCAGGCATCGACCTTGTCGCTGGCACGCGGATAGATCTCCGTCACGATCGGATCGTGGCCGGGGATGAAACGATCGGGATGACCGGCGAGGCGTTCGATCGTCTCCCAGCCCTGCGCCATGTCGCCGATATTGTAGACGATGGGGAACGGGCTCTTGCGCTGCAGATTGGCGTAGTAATGCGCGGCATCGGACGCCAGCACCACCGGCCCGCGCGCGGTCTCGACCTTGACCACCTGCAAGCCGTCGGAATGGCCGCCGACACGGTGCACGGTGACGCCGGGCGCCACCTCGCCGTCGCCGGAATAGAAATTGACGCGCTCGCCATAGACATGACGCACCATCTGCGTGACGTGCTCGACCGAGAACGGATGTCGCAGCAGTCCGTTGCACATGCAGCGTCCCGTCGCGTAAGCCATCTCGCGCTCCTGGAGATGGAAGCGCGCATTAGGGAAGGGATCGAGATTGCCGGCGTGGTCGTAATGCAGATGCGTCACGATAATGTCGCGAACGCTCGACGCCGCGACGCCAAAGCGCTCCAGCGCATCGACCGGATTGAGCGTCAGCTTGCGTGCCCGCGCACTCGCTTCCTCGGCATTGAAGCCGGTGTCCACCAGGATCTCGCGGCCGCCGCCGCGGATCAGCCAGACGAAATAGTCGAGATCCTGCGCCGCGCTGTCATGCGGGTCGGGCTGAAGGAAATTCATGTTGGGGGTGCGTGGCGACATCGTCGCATAACGCAGGGCGTAGATTTCGTAGGCATTTCCCATGGTTTTCTTTTCTGAGTTGGACCTTCGGGGACGATCGATCGCACCAAGCCATTGTCGGCCGCAAAGGTCAAACACCGGAGGGCTGCGACAGCGTCCGGCCTGCTATGTGAGACCCCTCACATCTTCTTTGTCGCGGCTGCTCCAGCATCCTGCCGCAGAGTCGAACCAGATGGCGCCGAGCACAACCGTGACAGTCCTTTTATTCCCCTCCCGGCGCGCCCATGCATCGCGGTCAATTGTCGCGATAATGCCGAATCTCCAAGCGGTTGACGCCCCCTTTCCGCGGTTTGATAATGCGCATTGCGTAAGTTAAGGTCGCCGCGGCGCAAGCTGGTAACGGCGCCTTTTTGGCTGGACCGCGCTGATTATGAAAATTCGCTTCCTTTTTCTTCTGCCCTTGCTCGTTTCGCTCGTCCCGGTTGCGCCATCCCTGGCCGCCGGCGACCGTTATGCGTTGGTCATCGGCAACGCCAAATATCCGGACGCGGACGCCCCGCTGAAGGAACCGCTCAACGACGCGCGCGACGTCGCCGACGAGCTCAAGCGCGACGGCTTTTCCGTTGAAATCGGCGAGAACCTGACCGGCGACGGCATGCGCCGCGCCTTCGACAAGCTCTATGGCAAGATCAAGCCGGGCTCGGTGGCGCTGATCTTCTTCAGCGGTTTCGGCATCCAGTCGGCGCGCCAGAGCTACATGCTGCCGATCGACGCGCAGATCTGGACCGAATCCGACGTGCGCCGCGACGGTTTCAGCCTGGAGACCGTGCTCGGCGAGCTCAATACCCGCGGCGCGGGCGTCAAGATCGCGCTGGTCGACGCCTCCAGGCGCAATCCCTTCGAGCGCCGGTTCCGCAGCTTCTCGGCCGGCCTGACGCCGGTCATCGCGCCGAACGGCACGCTGGTGATGTACTCGGCGGCACTGGCCTCGGTGGTCTCGGACGCCGGCGGTGAGCACAGCCTGTTCGTCCAGGAGCTCCTGAAGGAGATCCGCGTCCCCGACCTGATGGCCGAGGAGACGCTGAACCGCACCAAGATGGGCGTCACCCGCGCCTCGCGCGGCGAACAGGTGCCGTGGATCTCCTCGTCGCTCGCCGAGGATTTTTCCTTCATTCCGGGTGCCGGCGGATCGCGTCCGTCGATGACGGCACCGCCGCCATCGCCGCCGGTCGTCGCCAACAACCCGCCGCCGGCTCCGCCCGCACCGCCTCCGCCGCCGAAGCCGGCGGACACGGCAGCGGCACCTGCTCCAGCACCTGCTCCGGCACCGGCGCCCTCACCGAAACCGCAGGTCGAGGCCGCCTTACCGCCGGCGCCACCGCCGGTGAAACCAGCCGAGACCACCCCCGCACCGAGCATGGATAGCGGGCCGAGCGCGGCCGCGCTGGCGGAGGATCCGACCATCAAGGGCCTGACGGCCAAGATCGCCGCCAATCCTGATGACGTGAACGCGCTGTACCGGCGCGGTCAGGTCTATGCCAGCAAGGGCGCCTACAATTTGGCCATCAAGGATTTCGACGAGACGCTTCGGATCAACGCGAAGGACGTCGAGGCGCTGAACAACCGCTGCTGGACCCGCACCGTGGTCGGCGACCTCCAGGGCGCGCTGAAGGATTGCAACGAGGCGCTGCGGCTGCGGCCGAATTTCGTCGATGCGCTGGACAGCCGGGGACTCGTCAATCTGAAATCGGGAGCGGTCAAGAACGCCATCGCCGATTTCGACGCAGCCCTGAAGATCAACCCGCGCCTGACCTCCTCGCTCTTTGGCCGCGGGATTGCCAAGCAGCGCAACGGCTCGGCGCAGGAAGGCGCGCTCGACATCGCCAATGCCAAGGCGATGGACCCGAACATTGTTCAGGAGTTCGCAAGCTACGGAGTACGCTAGTATTTTTTTTGAGTTGAGGCGACAGACGCCTCGAACCCTCGGCGGCCCAGGGAAGACTAACGGACGGATGCCGCAGGCGGCCTTTCCCGGGGGGCCATTGCAGGAATTTTGGAACCGCGCGGTCAGCTGCGCAGGAGGGACTGGTAATGAGATTGGCTACCGCGATCCTGTCCATCATCACGGTCGGCGCCGCTCTGTCGCTGACGACCCCGCTCGCATTCGCGGGCGACGACGGCAACAGCAAGAACGTCACCGAGGACGAGATCGTCCGCGCACTGGCGCCGCCGCCGAAGAAGCCGTTGACCCGCGGCCTCTCGATCGCCCCGCAGGCCGATCCCGCACCCAGTGCGGCGGAAACCAAGCTGATCCAGTCCGTGCGCGGCCGCTCGACGCGCTCGCTTTCGTCGACCGAGCGCGAAGAGATCGCCTCGGTGGCCAAGGACAAGCCGAACATCGATCTTGAAATCACGTTCGACTACAACTCGGCCAATATCAGCGCCAAGTCGCTCGCCTCGGTACAGGCGCTCGGTCGCGCGCTGACCAGCCCCGACCTGAAGGGCTCGACCTTCGTGGTGGCCGGCCACACCGACGCCGCCGGCGGCGAGGGCTATAATCAGGACCTGTCGGAGCGCCGCGCGGATTCGATCAAGCGCTACCTCGTCGACAAGTACGGCATCTCCGCGACCGATCTCGTCACCGTCGGCTATGGCAAGAGCAAGCTGAAGGACCCGGCCCAGCCGATGGCGGAGGTCAATCGTCGCGTGCAGGTCGTCAACATGGAAAACAAGACCACCGCATCGAAGTGAGAGCACGACGTAATCCTTTGAAGTGCCAAATCCTTTGAAGTGCCAAGTCGTGATGTGGTGTAAAGTCTTGCTTCAAAAGCGCGTCCCGCAGCCTTGTGGGACGCCGCTTTATTTCAGGGAAACGCTCTCAGCAGGCCTCGTGCGGATGGCCGTGAGCCAGGCCAGGACAATCCGGCGATGAACGCCTCCGAATATCTCAAGCCTGCCGGAACCGTGGTGTTCGTCGTTGCGCTCGGCGTCGGCTATTATCTGTTCGAGCATCGGCATCGCCCCGAGGCGAAGGAAACGCCGAGCGAGGCGCTCGTCATCGTGACGAAGTCGACCAACGCCTGCTTCTCCGACCTCGTGCGGGTGACCGGCTTCTTCGTGCCGCGCCGCGAGGCCGTGGTCGTCGCCGACCAGGAAGGCTCCAGGGTCACCGACCTCTTCGTCACCGAAGGCGCCATGGTCACCGACAATCAGGAGCTGGCGCGCCTGACGGCGCCGCCGCAGATCCCCGGCCAGCCGCAAAGACCCGGCCCGCAAGGCCCGATCTCGCTGAAGGCGCCCGCGCCGGGCCTCGTCACCGAAGTGCGCACCATCGTCGGCGCGCCCGCCTCGCCGCAGGCCGGCCCGATGTTCCGCATCGCCGTCAACAACGAGATCGAGCTCGACGCCCAGGTCCCGGCGGTGCACATGCCCAAGCTCAATCCCGGGGCGACCGTGCGCATCAGCCGCGATGACGCGCCCGATTTGATCGGCCGGGTCCGGCTGGTCGCGCCCGAAATCGACCGCACGACGCAGCTCGGCCGCGTCCGCATCAGCGTCACCAACAATCCATCGCTCAAGGTCGGCGTGTTTGCCCGCGCCTCGATCGACGCCAAGCGAAGCTGCGGCGTCTCGATCCCCAAGACCGCGATCGACCATCTCACCATTCAGGTCGTCAAAAACAATATTGTCGAGACGCGCAAGGTACGGGTCGGGCTGTCGTCCGACAGCGCGACGGAAATCCTGGAAGGCCTCGAGGTCGGCGAAATCGTCGTGGCCGACGCCGGGTCTTCGCTCCATGACGGCGACCAGATCAAGACCATGTTCGCCGATGAACTCGATCGCACGCGGGTACGCTGATGGCTCTCAATATCTCGGCTTGGTCGATCCGCAATCCGCTGCCGTCGGTCGTCTTCTCGATCATCCTCCTGGTCCTCGGCTGGGTGTCCTTCACCAAGCTCGCGGTGACGCGGCTGCCTTCGGCCGACATTCCCGTGATCTCGGTCGTGGTGTCGCAATTCGGCGCCGCGCCCGCGGAACTCGAATCCCAGGTCACCAAGACGGTTGAAGATGCCGTCTCCGGCGTCGAGGGGGTCAGGCACATCACTTCCTCGATCACCGACGGCGTGTCAGTGACCACCATCCAGTTCGCGCTGGAGACCAACACCGACCGCGCGCTCAACGACGTCAAGGACGCGGTGACGCGGGTGCGCTCCAACCTGCCGCAGAACGTCACCGAGCCGCTGATCCAGCGCGTCGACGTCATCGGCCTGCCGATCGTCACCTATGCCGCGATCTCGCCCGGCAAGACGCCGGAGCAGCTCTCCTATTTCGTCGACGACGTGGTCAAGCGCGCGCTGCAGGGCGTGCGCGGCGTCGCCCAGGTCGAGCGCATCGGCGGTGTCGAGCGCGAGATCCTGGTCTCGCTCGATCCGGACCGGATGCAGGCGATGGGGCTGACCGCGGTCAATGTCAGCCAAAGCCTGCGCGGCACCAATGTCGACGTCGCCGGCGGCCGCGCCGAGATCGGCAAGAACGACCAGGCGATCCGCACGCTTGCGGGCGCGAAGACACTGGGCGATCTCGCCGGCACCATGATCCCGCTGTTCGGCGGCGGTGAGGTCCGGCTCGACGATCTCGGCACCGTCACCGACACCATCGCCGACCGCCGCACCTTCGCCCGCTTCAACGGCGAGCCGGTGGTCGCGCTCGGCATCAAGCGATCCAAGGGCGCCAGCGATGTGAAGGTGGCCGAGGCCGTGCAGAAGCGCATCGACGCGCTGAAGGCCGCCTATCCCGACGTCGACCTGAAGGTGATCGACACCTCGGTCGAATATACCAACGGCAATTACCACGCGGCGATCTCGACCCTGTTCGAAGGCGCCATCCTTGCCGTCATCATCGTGCTCCTGTTCCTGCGGGACCTGCGCGCCACCATCATTGCCGCGATCTCGCTCCCGCTGTCGATCTTCCCGGCGTTCTGGGCGATGGACCTTCTCGGCTTCTCGCTGAACCTCGTCAGCTTCCTCGCCATCACGCTGTCGACAGGTATTCTCGTCGACGACGCCATCGTCGAGATCGAGAACATCGTCCGGCACATGAACATGGGCAAATCGCCCTACCGTGCCGCGCTCGAGGCCGCCGACGAAATCGGCCTCGCGGTGATCGCGATCTCGCTGACGATCATTGCGATCTTCGCGCCAGCGAGCTTCATGTCGGGCATCGCCGGACAGTTCTTCAAGCAGTTCGGCATCACCGTCTCGGTGCAAGTGTTCTTCTCGCTGCTCGCGGCGCGCTTCGTCACGCCGGTGCTGGCCGCCTACTTCCTCAAGCACCATGCGCACGAAGAGCCGCCGCCCGGCCGCGTGCTGCGGGCCTATCACAGGATCGTGGCCTGGTCGGTGAAGCACCATTTCATCACCGTGCTGATCGGCTTCGGGGTGTTCGCCGCCTCAATCTGGAGCATCACGCTGCTGCCGCAGGGCTTCCTGCCGGCGCAGGACAGCGCGCGCTCGCTGCTGGCGCTCGAGCTGCCGCCGGGCACCCAGCTTGCCTACACCGAGAAGGTCACCGAGGACATCGTCGCACGCCTGCGCAAGCGGCCGGAGGTGAAGAGCATCTTCGTCGATGGCGGGCGCGTCCCGCCGGGCACCCAGGAAGTCCGGCGCGCCTCTCTGATCATCAACTACACGCCCAAGGACAGCCGCGACATCACCCAGCGCGAGCTCGAATTCTCGATCAGCCAGGAGCTGGAGAACGTTCCCGACATCCGCTTCTGGTTCCTCGACGAGAACGGCCTGCGCGCCATCTCGCTGGTCGTGACCGGCGTCGACGCCAACATCGTCAACAACGTCGCCAGCGAGCTCGCGACGCAGATGAAGCGGATTCCGACGATCTCCAACGTGATCTCGGAAACCACGCTCGAGCGGCCCGAGCTACGCATCGAGCCGCGCGCAGATCTCGCCGCGCGCCTCGGCGTCTCCACGGAAAGCCTGTCGCAGACCATCCGCGTCGCCACCATCGGCGATGTCGGGCCCGCGCTCGCCAAGTTCGACGTCGGCGACCGCCTGGTGCCGATCCGCGTTCAGCTCGAGGACGCCGCGCGCGGTAATCTGAGGACGCTCGAACAGCTGCGCGTGCCGCTCGGCGAGCGCGGCGAGAAGGGCGGCGTGCCGCTCGCGGTCATCGCCGACGTCAAGCTCGACCAGGGTCCGACCAGCATCAACCGCTACGATCGTGAGCGGCAGGCAACCGTCGCCGCCGACCTCGTCGGCTCCACCGCGCTCGGCGACGCGACCAAGAAGATCTACGACCTGCCGGTGATGAAGAGCCGGCCGAAGGGCGTGAAGGTCTCGCCCTCCGGCGACGCCGAAAGCCTGAACGAGCTGTCCGACGGCTTCGCCACTGCAATCACCGCGGGCCTGATGATGGTCTACGCCGTGCTGGTGCTGCTGTTCGGCACCTTCCTGCAGCCGATCACCATCCTGTTCTCGCTGCCGCTCTCGATCGGCGGCGCCATCGCCGCCCTGCTCATCACCGGCAAGCAGCTCACCACGCCGGTCTGGATCGGCATTCTGATGCTGATGGGTATCGTCACCAAGAACGCGATCATGCTGGTGGAATTCGCCATCGAGGCAATCCGCGCCGGCAAGCCGCGCGAGGAAGCGATGATCGACGCCGGCATGAAGCGCGCGCGCCCGATCGTGATGACCACGATCGCGATGGCCGCGGGCATGACGCCGAGCGCGCTCGCGGTCGGCGCCGGCGGCGAGTTCCGCTCGCCGATGGCGCTCGCGGTGATCGGCGGCCTGATCTTCTCGACCATCCTGTCGCTGGTATTCGTGCCCGCGATGTTCATGGTGATGGACGATCTCGGCGCCTTGATCTGGCGATTCGCCAAGCGGCTGATCGTGCACAGCGAGGATGCCGAGACCGCCGATCATCACGGCGCGGCGCCGGATAAAAAGGGCATGGTGCACCCCGCGGCGGAGTAGCCGTGATGCGGACATCGACAGCTCAAGCTGGTTCAGCGAGCGGCGTCAGTGAACCCGACGCCGCAGGAGATCGTCTCCGCTACGAAGCGTTCAAGCGCACCGGTCGCGCCGTCCGAACGACGAAGCGGTTTCGCCGATCTCTCTACTCGTTCCGCGCGATGGCCGTCAGCTTGGTCATGTTCCGCAGCAGGATGCGGCCGCGCTGGAGATCGAGGATCGCCTCCTTGCGCCAGGCCTGAAGCTGGCGGTTGACGCTCTCGCGGGCGGCGCCGACGAAGATGCCGAGCTGCTCCTGCGAGATGTGGACCTCCGAGCCGAAATCGGCGGCGAGCGCGCAGAGCCGCCGCGCCAGCCGAACCGGCAGCGGTTGCAGCATGGATTCTTCCATGCGCTCGCTCTGCCAGCGGATGCGCTGGCACAGCAGCGCGATGATCTTGATCGCGACCTTCGGCTCGCGTTCGAGGAAGCTGAGAAAATCTTCGCGCCGCAGCACGAACAGTTCACTGGCTTCGCCTGCAGTCGCATCCGCAGTGCGGCTCTGGCCGTCCAGCACCGCGACCTCGCCGAACAGGTCGCCCGGCCCCATGAAGTTCAGGGTCAGACGGCTGCCGTCGGAGACGCCGGTCTCGATACGGACCTGGCCCCGGCGCACGCCGAACAGCGCGTCCCCCGCATCGCCCTTCTGGAACAGCACCTCGCCATTCCCCAGATGCTGGGTGTGGCAGAGATTCGACAGCCGCTGGAGCTCGTCTGCGCCGAGATCGGCGAACATCGCGTTCATCTTCAGGATGACCGCAAATTCGGCCTGCTTGCTCATTTCAATGTCCTTGTGAATTTCCTTAGCCAGTTTCCCTGGCAAATCGCTTGGAACCATCAAATCAGGATCGCGTAATACCGCGCGGGGGAAGTGTGTCATAAGTCACATAACTTTGCAGCACCCCCTGACTATTTTTACGTGCTTGGAGCCGCTTCCCGTCCGGGGATAAACTCAGGCGCAAAGGACGGATGCATAGGACGGTCATCTGCGGGATTCGCCGCCGATTGTCCGTCGTTGGAAAGTCGACATGAGAGCAGTGAAATTCGCCGGCGCGGCGATAGCCGCCGTCATCATCGTGATCGGGCTTCTCCTCGTGATCGGGATTCCCTCGGGATTCCTGACCACGACGATTGCCTCGCGGGTCGAGAGCGCGACCGGCTACCGCCTGTCCATCGACGGCACCACGAAGATCAGCCTGTGGCCGACGCTGAATGTCACGCTCAACGATCTCACGCTTCAGGACCCGAAGGACCGCAGCGGCATCACGCGCCTGACGGTCGACAGCGTGCAGGCCGACATGTCGCTCTCGAGCGTATGGTCGGGCAGCCCGAAGATCAGCGAACTCGTCGTCACCCATCCCGTGCTCCACCAGCCGCTGCTGCGTGAGCGACTGCCGAATGCCGGCACCGCGTCTAAGCCGCTGGCGCTCGACACCGGTGGTGCGACCATCGACCGCGTCAAGGTCGTCGACGGCGAAGTCGCGTTCGCGCGCGTGCGCGACCGTGTCGAGGGCCGCATCAGCGCCATCAACGCCGACGCCGTCGTTGGCCGCGACCGCAAGGTCGACATCGCCGGCACCGCGCGGGTCGGCGATCACCCAACCAAGTTCGACATCAAGGCGTCGACGCCGGCGTCGCCGGCCGACCGGCCGACCATTCCAGTGGATTTCGCCATCGACATGCCTGATGTGCTGAAGTCCCAGCTCACCGGTCATGCCGAGATGCGGCTGAGCGGCGATGTCGTGATGATCAACGGCGTGAACGGCAGGCTCGGCGACGGCGCCTTCAACGGCTGGGCCTCGGTCGATATTGCGAGCAAGCCTCTGGTCAAGGTCGATCTCGACTTCCAGCGGCTCGCGATTCCGGTGGCGAAATCGCCGGAGGGCACGTCGGGACAGCCCTGGAGCAATGCACCGATCGACGTGTCCGGGCTCAATTATGTCGACGCGCAAATCAGGATCTCCGCGAACGAGGCCGTGATCGGCGATGCGCGCCTCGCGCCGCTGGCGCTCGATGCGAAGCTCGCCGGCGGCGTGCTGAAGGCCGGCACCGCCAATCTCGGCGCCTATGACGGCCAGCTCTCGGGCGAGGTGATCCTGGATGCCACAAGCGGCGCACCGAGCTTTGCCATGCATTCCGATCTCGTCGGCGTGCGCGCATTGCCGCTGCTCCAGGGCCTTGCCGAGTTCGACCGGATCGACGGCAAGCTGCAAGCCAAGCTCGCGCTGCGCAGCGCCGGCACGAGCCAGCGCGCGCTGATGGCGAACATGCAGGGCACGGCCTTCGTCAATTTCCAGGACGGCGCCATCCGCGGCATCAATATCGCGCAGATGGTCCGCTCGCTGACATCGGGCACGCTGTCGGGCTGGCAGGACAGTGAGGCCCAGAGTACGGATCTGTCGCAGCTCTCGGCGTCCTTCCGCATCGACAAGGGTCAGGCGGTGACGACCGATCTCAATCTGATCGGACCGCTGGTGCGCGTGACCGGCGCCGGCACCATCGCCCTCGACACCAAGATGATGGGTTTTCGCGTCGAGCCGAAGCTCGTGACGACCACCGAAGGCCAGGGCCGCACGTCGGAGCCGGTCGGCTTCGGCATTCCCGTGATGATCCAGGGCAGCTGGTCGCAGCCGCGGATCTACCCTGACATGGCCGGCATGCTGGACAATCCGGACGCCGCCTATGCCAAGCTGCGCGAGATGGGCAAGGGCCTGTTCGGCCCTGACGGCGCCGGGCTCGGCAATATCCTGGGCAGCCTCGGCTTGGGCGGCACCGCCGCGCCGGGCGGCGGCAACGCCAATCCGCAAACCCAGCAGCCGGGACAGAATAACCCGCTCGGCGGTCCGCTGGGCGAGGCGATCGGCAATTTGATCCAGCAGGGGCTTTCCAGCGGCGCGGGGACCAGCACTGGCACCGGCCGCAGCCGCGGCCTGCCGGCAACACCGTCCACCCCCGCTCCGCAAGCCTCTCCCGCGCCCCCGGCCCAGGACGACCCGGCGGTGGTGCAGCAGGACAGCCAGCCGATGAACGACGTGCTGCGACAGCTCTTTAATCGATGATTGGCCGACCAACGTACCGGACTCCACGCCAATCCCTACATCGGCCTCCCCGTCCGCCGCTTCATCCGAAGGGATGAGGCCGCGACAATTCACGACCCTTTCGGCCTAGTCCGGCGTCGACGGCGGGTAACCACGCTGGCCGGTCGACCGGTCGCAGGACCGTCTCCTGGCCCGAATTGTGGTAGAAGGGCGCCTGGACCGGTACGGCCCGTAGCGCCGGCGTCGATGACGGCGCGAGAGGATCTGGATGGCGGGAGCGAAAGACAAGACACGGTTTCTGCGCGAGGGCCTGTTCGCCAAATACGTCGTCTCCCTCGTCGGCCTCGTCGTGTTTGTCCTCGCCGTCAACGGCGCGATGGAGACCTGGATCTCCTATCGCGCCACCAAGACCCAGCTGACCGACGGGCTCGACGACAAGGCGCAAGGAGCCGCCCGGCGGATCGAGCAGTCGATCTCCGAGCTCGAGCGCCAGATCAGCTGGGTGACGCGGGCAAGCCAGGACACGCTCGAGAAGCGCCGAGCCGACTACGCATCGCTCCTGCACCAGGTCTCGGTCGTCAACCAGCTGTTCCAGCTCAACGGCGAAGGACGTGAGGTGCTGCGCGTCTCGCGCCAGTCGACCACGACCGGCGGCAATGCCGACCTCTCCCGAGACATGCGCTTCACCGATACGGTTGCCCGCGGCGTCAGCTACGCGCCGGCCTGGTTCTCCGACCGGACGCCGATGATGTCGATCTCGGTGGCGCATTCCGGCTTCAATGCCGGCGTCACCGTGGCCGAAATCGACCTCAGCTTCCTCTCCGACTTCCTGTCCGACGCCCAGGTCGGCAAGGCCGCGTTCGCCTATGTGGTCGATCCGCGCGGCCGCGTGCTGGCGACGTCGTCGAAAGGGCCCGATGTCGGCAAGGATCTGTCGAAGCTGCCGCAGGTGGCGGCGGCGATTGCGCCCGGCCGCGAGCCCGACACCTCGGGTACCGACTTCAACGGCCATGCGGTGATGAGCGCCGCCAGCACCGTGCCGAAGCTCGGCTGGAACGTGATGTTCGAGCAGCCGACGACGCAGGCGTTGATGCCGATCCGCGACCAGCTCGTGCGCATCGCGCTGTTGATCGGCATGGGCCTGATGGTCGCGATCCTCGCCGGCACGCTGCTCGCCCGCCGCATGATCATCCCGATCACGGCGCTGCGCGACGGCGCGCACAAGCTCGGCGAGGGCGATTTCAGCCACCGCATCGACGTCCGCACCTCCGACGAGCTGGAAGACCTCGCCGGCCAGTTCAACCGCATGGCCGGCCAGCTCCAGGAAACCTATTCGGACCTGGAAACCAAGGTCGAGGAGCGCACCCGCGATCTCGCGCAGTCGATCAACGAGCTCAAGGCGCTGGAAGAGGTCGGCCGTGCGGTCGCCTCCTCGCTCGACCTCAACGCCGTGCTGCCGACCATCGCCGCGCGCGCGATCGAGATCACCCATGCCGATGCGGTGCTGATCTACGGCTTCGATGCCGAGACGCGCCGCTTCAACCTGATCGAATCCAACGGCATCGACAAATCGGCCGACGGCGCGCATGTCACGATCCAGCAAGGCGCGAACATCCTGAGCGATGCCGCCGAGAGCGGCGAGCCGATCGCGATTGCCGATCTCGACCGGGCCTCCGAGCAACCGCTGCGCGACGTCGCGATCGATGCCGGCTTCCACTCGGTGCTGGTGGTGCCGCTGGTGGACCAGCAGGGCACGCTCGGCTCGCTCGTGGTGCTGCGCCGGGCCGGCGGCGAGTTCGGCGGAAGCCTCACCGGCCTGATGCGCACCTTTGCCAACCAGGCCGTGCTGGCGATGCGCAACGCACGGCTGTTCACCGAGGTCGATCACAAGGGCCGCGAGCTCGCCGCGGCACATAACACCGTGCAGCAGCAGGCGGCAAAGCTCCAGGAGCAGACCGAGCAGCTTCGCAACTGGAACCGCTCACTGGAAGAGCGCGTCGAGAAGCAGCTCGGCGAGATCAGCCGCATCAAGCGGCTCGAACGCTTTCTCGCGCCGCAGGTCGCCCAGCTCATCGCTTCGTCGGATGGTCATGACTCGCTGCTCGACAGCCATCGCCGCGAGGTCACCGTGCTGTTCTGCGATTTGCGCGGCTTCACCGCCTTCACCGAGGCGACCGAGCCGGAAGAGGCGATGAACGTGCTGCGCGAATATCACGCAGCGCTCGGCAAGCTGATCTTCAAATACGAGGGCACGCTCGACAAATATGCCGGCGACGGCGTGATGATCCTGTTCAACGCGCCGATCCAGTTCGAGGACCACACGCGGCGCGCGGTGCAGATGGCGGTGGAGATGCGCGACACGATCGGCCCGCTGACCGAGAAGTGGCGCAACCGCGGCCACACGCTCGGCTTCGGCATCGGCATCGCGCTCGGCTACGCCACGCTCGGCCAGGTCGGCTTCGAGCAGCGGCTGGAATATGCCGCGATCGGCAGCGTCACCAACCTCGCCTCGCGTCTCTGCGACGAAGCCAAGGCCAACCAGATCGTGGTCAGCCGCCGCGTCTACGGCATCGTCGAGCCCTGGGTCGAAGCCCGCGCGCTCGACGACCTCGTGCTCAAGGGGTTCAATCACCCCGTGCTAGCGATGGAGATTTTGTCCTGGCGCGAGCAAGTGGAGAACGTGGTGGATGCGTCCGCAGCGCGGCGGAGAGGGTAGCCAACAACAAAAAGCGCGAAAACAACCCCATGCACAGTAGACGGGGACTGTCGGATCAATGACTTACGCGGGTGCCGGAGCGGTTTGACACGTCGGGCAAAAGACCGGCAGGATGGTATCATCTCCCACACCGCGCCCACGAACCACATCCCTCCTCCCTGCGACTAACCATCGCCTCAACGACGAGGCGAGAATTCGGATGGAGACGATCGTGGCGTTTGCCTTGCCTTCGCGCGCGTATGATTTGCAGATGCTGGACCGTCCCGCCGATCGTGCGCGCGATCACGGTTGGGTCTTTGGCCTGCCGCCGGGCATCAGCAGCGAGCAATGGCCGCTCGATCCCGTCACCGGCTTTCCGCTGATGCACGGCTTCACCTTGAGGCTGCCGGACGATTATCGCGTGCATGGCGAGGACATCGTCGCGGTGTCGTTCTTCGCCACCGCGCCCGACCACAATGACGGCGGGGCGCCCGATGATCCCGAGATTCGCGAGGCCGTGGCGGCGCGACCAGCGCATCCGCGGCTTTCGCGCATGACCGATATTCTCGACTACGAATATGCAGCGTTGCTGCTGACCAAGGCCGAATATGAGAGCGCATTCGCGGCGCCGCCGGCACCGCTTCCGCTTGCGACAGCCGATCGGCCGCGCTGGCTCGACGTCGGCGGCGCCAGTGCCTTCTTCGAGGCCGCCGCGCCTTACGCAAAAAAGATGTTTGCCGCGCAGCTGCGCGCCGATCTCAGCGAGACCCGCGCGATCGCGCTTGTGCCACGCGCGACCGATCCCAATGCCGGCAAGGGCCCGCAGGACGAGCACACCCGACAAAACCCGCCGACCGGTTATCAGCCCTACTATTACTATGTCGGCGGCGTGCCGAGCCGCGACAATTTCCGGCTGCACGACTGGGGCAAGGATCACGCGCACAACCATCTCGGCGGCACCATGCGGCCGTGCCAGGCGGTGCCGGAGATGAGCCCGTTCTACATCGAGTTCGAGGAATATTTCGGCGGCTACAATTTCGGCGGCGGCAACGCGCAGCTCGACTTCAAGGACATGAAGTTCGACTGGGCGTGCGGCTGATCACGCCCCGCGCTTCGGCCCGATCGCCTCGAAGCGGGCCTTCTGCTCGTTGCTCAAGTCTGCCTCGAAATCGTCGAGCGCGTCGCCGACGCCCTTCACCGCCTGCAGCATCGTCTCCAGCCGCGCCTTCACGGCCGTGAGGCGGGCTTGGGGCGTGGGCTCGGCCTTGAGCTCGGTCTTGGACGGGCAGGCACTCAGCGTCTCCATGGTGCGCAGCGTGGTGTCCTGGAGCACCTCCAACCGGGCGCGAGCTGTGTCGTCAAGCCTGAGCGTGGACGCGATCTCGCCGGCGGGCCATTGCTGCTGCACGAGCTGCTCGTATTGCCGCTGCGCCTGCACATCATAGCGGAGATCGTAGCCGGCCTCGCACGCGGCTGGCGCCTGCGCGTCCTTGCGCTGGCCGGCCGCAAGCGCGGCACGGCGCTCATTGGCGAGCGCCTCGAGCTTTGCCTTCTGGCCGGCGTCGAGGAGATCGGCGAATTTTGCCAGCGGCGGCGCGATTGCGTCCGTCGCCTTGATCATGGCCGCGAGGCGCGTCCGCATCAGGCCGAGGCGCTCCGCGGCGGTCGCGGGGGCCTGCGTCGGGCAGGCCGTGCGAATGGTGTAGCGCGCAGCCAGCCATGCGGTCGCGAGCTCATCGAGCGCTGTGCGCTGCAATTCGTTCGGCTGCACCAGGGCGACGATACGGTCGACCGGCAGGCCGCCGGTGTCGCTGGCATCGCAAACGGCCTCGACCGAAGGGACCTTTCGCGCGCGCCTGCCTTGCGGCGCTGTGTAGGCGGCGAACTCCGTGGCCGCATAGGGCGCGAAGATCGCGGCGTAGATGTCGCCATAGCCATAGAGCGAGAGACTGGTCGTATCGCCCAGGATGATTGCGGTGGTGAGGTCGTCATGCGCGAACGGCCAGAACACCGGGCCCGCCCAGCCATAGCTGCCATCGGGGTGGCGCCACCAGCCCTGCGGGCGGCGGCCACCGTGCCAGCCCGACAGCGCAGCTTGCGCCGTGAGTGCCGCGCGCAGGATGTAGGGGTTGGCTGGCTGGCCGCGCTCGGCGCCGCGAGGATCCTGCGACCTCAACGCGGCGGAGCGGTATCGGCCGCCCCGTACCGCCATGCGCGCGTGGCGCAGGCGCGACATGCCGATCACGTGGCCGACGGCAAAGCGCGCGACACCGAGCGGGCCGCCGCGCAATCCGAACTGCGCCTCGGCTTTATTCGGCAGCAGCACTGCCGCAACCATGAGAGCAGCGCCCGCCAGCGCCAGTCCCATGCGTCCGGACATGAAAGCGGACCTGACCACCTCGGCCTCCTCCCAGCGCCAAGCGCGCACTGGGTCGCATCACAATGACGCGCTGGGGAACCGAATGTTCCGGAGAGACGGAGGGCAAAGCGTCGCAACGCGCACCGGCGTTGCCGATGCGACCTCAATCCGCCTTCCGCGGCACCACAAAAGTCTGGCCGGGATAGATCAGGTTGGGGTTGTGGATCTTGCCTCGGTTAGCGTTGAAGATCACCGCGTAGTGGGCGCCGTCACCGTAAGCGAGCTTGCTGAGAGCCCACAGGCTGTCACCGCGGGAGATCACCCGGTTGCCGCCTGCTTCGGCCGGTGCGCCGCTGATGGCGTCCGCCGGCGACGCCGATGCAACGGTCGTGGCCGCGGGCGCTCGCGCCATGACCCTGGGTTTCGGTGCACCGATAAATCTCGGCTGAACCGTGGGCCTGTCATGCGCCGATGCCTGGCGCGACGATGCCGACGGCAGGGATGCCACGACATCAGACTTGTCGTCGGACTTCTCGGCCTGCTTCAGCTCCTGCTTCGCGGCCGGTGCCGGGCGCGCGGGCGGCGGCGCGGCTTCGGCGATGGTCACCGGCATGCTGCGGCCCGACTGCGTCACGGTACCGTCAGGCGCTTTCGCCCGCAGGGTCAGCTCATAGGAGCCGGCGGGAAGCTGCGGCGGGGTCATCACGAACTGGCCCGAGGCATCGGCGACAACCGTATCGAGCGGCTTGCCGTCGCGCAGCAGCTCGACCTGTGCACCCGGCGCGGCCCGACCCGCGATCACCGCCGCCTCGCCGTGATCGTCGACGCGCGCGACGTCGAACCGCGGGCCGGCATCGGTCGTGGCCGCCGGCGGCTTGGCCGGCACGAGATCGGCCAGCGCCGTGGCCTGCTTCTGCGTCTCGGCCAGCGCATCGACCTTCGGCGCGGAGGCCGGGGGCGCCGATGGCGCGGCGGCGAGCTTTGGCTCGTCCAGCTTCGGCTCTGGCTTGGTCTCCGCTTTGGCTTCGGGCTTTGCCTCCGGCTTAGCGGCGACGGCGATCTCGGTCTGCGCGCCGCCCGGCAGCAGGCGGCGCAGCTCGGTGGGACCGATCACCAGCAGGGTGCCGCCCACCGCGAGCAGGCAGAATGCAATGAAGGCCTTGGAAGCGGTGATCATCAGACAATGAACCCTTGGGTCGCAAATCAACCGAGGCCGGCAAATTGCGCCGATTTGGCTGCGTCAGCAAGTCGATCATTGGGATGATGCACCTTTCGTTCCGACACGCCCGGCATGAACCGGCGGGGCACCGACGGCGTCAAATCACCGAGGCCGCATCGCGGTCATTTCTTGAGGATTTTTTTCCGTGACCGCATTTTGCCGTCCCGCACCATGGCTGGCGCTTGTCCTGACACTGGCCGCCTCTCCGGCGCTCGCCGCATCCGGACCGCCGCCGGACTACATCCTCACCGCCAATGCCCGCCTCGCCTTCACCTCGCCCGATGGCGCCACCAGGATCGAGCAGTACATGAAGGACGGCGGGGATTGGGACGTCAAATGGCAGGCCTGGGCTCGCCGCGGCGAGCAGATGACGGAGCTGAAGCCCGAGCAGGGCTACGGGGCCGGCTTCCGCTTCACCAGCGACTCGCAATGGCTGGTGCGGATGCAGAAGACCGGCTCGGGCGAGCAGGACCTCTATCTCTACCATGTCGAGAAGGGCGCCTTCGCGAGCGCGACGAAGAAGCCGCTCAGCGATCTCGCCTGGGCCTATTTCTACGGCCGGCCGGAGACGAAGAGGTTCGCCAAGCTCGACTTCCACATCTCGGCCAATCTCATGGAGGGTACGGAAGAGGCCTATCGCTCGCTCGGCATGGACTGGCCCAACAACCGCTACCTCGTGATCTCGCTGTCGGGCGAATATGACAATCATCCCAAGAACGTCGCCATGAAGGGACTGGGCGGCTGGCATTGCCGCTATGATCTCGAGACCGGAAAGTTCGACGTGCCCGAGACGTTCGCCAAGAAGAATGCGGAAGCCTTGAGGTGGGAAATCCGCCGGTGATCCCCCGGAATCGCGTCACCGTAAATCCAGCCTACGGAGCTCCCGCCGATCGAGGGAAACCAACCCTCTGATTCCGTTCCGATTCATGTTTTCCTAACCCTTACTGGTAACGGGCTCTTGTCGGTTTTGCTGCATCTTGCATCCCACGGGAGGGCTGGATGGGCACATCAATCCGATGGACCACGCGCATGCGCGCGTTGCTCCGCCGTTGGCAGGGCGCGCCGCTGACGTGGCTGATCGCCGGCGGCTTCGTGCTGATGGTCGCGATGGCCATCGGCACCGCGCTCACCGTCGATCGTTTCCGGCAAAATGCAATCGAGAGCGGCCGCGACAGCCTGGAAAACTCCGTGCGCATGCTCGCCCGGCATTTCGACCGCGAATTCGCCGACTTTGCGGTGCTCCAGAAGAGCGTCATCGCCGAGCTTGAAAGTCACGGCATCGCATCCGCCGATGTCTTCCGCAGCGAGATGGCCACGCTGGCCATGCACGAGGTGCTGCGCGCCAAAGCCAGCGGCTGGTCCGACGTCGCCGGCGCCAACGTGTTCGATTCCAACGGTGTGCTGATCAACTCGTCGCGGCGCTGGCCGGTCGCCGAAATTTCGGTCGCCGACCGCGGCTACTTCAATCGCCTCAGGAACGATCCGGCCTCGCAGGAAGAGATCGAAGTCGTGCCCGGCCGGCTCGGCAACGGACCTGCGATCGTGTTCGCGCGACGTGTCTCCGGTCCCCACGGCGAATTCCTCGGCATGGTGTCGCGGGCCATTTCGCCGGAGCAGCTCGAATCCTTCTTCGCATCGGCCGGGCTCGGTGAGGAATCCTCGATCGCGATGCACCACCAGAATGGCCAGCTGCTCGCGCGCGTTCCGCATGTCGACGCGATGATCGGACAGAATTTTCGCAACGGCACGCGCGAGCAAATGGCGGTGTTCGAGCGCACCTTCGTCACGACGCAGCTCGCCAGCCCGATCGACGGCAAGGACCGCATCGTCGCCGCGCGCCTCCTGACCGGCGAGCCGCTGGTCGTGGTCGCGACCAAATCGCTGGACGCGACGCTGGCGACCTGGCGGACGCAGACAAAATTCTTCGTCGCCGTCGCCGTGCTGTCGATCGGCCTGCTCGTGCTCACGCTGTTCCTGATCTTCCGCCAGATGACGCGCAGGCTCGCCGCGGAGAAGCAGCAGCTCGACACCGCGATGAACACCATGACGCAAGGCCTGTTGATGTTCGACCAGGACGAGCGGCTGATCGTCTGCAACCGGCGCTACATCGAGATGTACGGACTGTCGGCCGACGTGGTGAAGCCCGGCGCCTATTTCCGCGACGTGATCCAGCATCGCCATGACACCGGCTCGTTCCACGGTGACGTCGCGTCCTATTGCGACGACATTCTGAGCAATACCGGGCGAACCCAGAGCACCGTCGTCGAGACCGCGGACGGCCGCCTGATCGAGATCAAGAACCAGCCCGGCGCCGCCGGCGGCTGGCTCGCGACCCACGACGACGTCACCGAGCGCATCCGCGCCGACGAGCGCATCGCGCATATGGCGCATTACGACGCGCTGACCGACCTGCCCAACCGCGTGCTGATGCGCGGCCATCTGGAGCGCCGCATCGCGGAGCTTGCCCAGGGCCAGCCGTTCGCGATCCTCTACATCGACGTCGACGAGTTCAAGGGCGTCAACGATTCGCTCGGCCACGAGGTCGGCGACGAACTGCTCCGCCAGGTCGCCAACCGCCTGCGCGCCTGCGTCAGCGGCAACGATCTCGTTGCGCGCCTGGGCGGTGACGAATTCGCCATCGTCAAGGCCGGCACCAGCGACCGGGCCGAGCTGACGGCGCTGGCGGAAAATATCCTGAAAGCGCTGCGTACGCCCGTGGACTGCAAGGGCCAGGAGATCCCGACCGATGCCAGCATCGGCATCGCGATCGCGCCCGATCACGGCGACAATCTCGACGATCTGCTCAAGCGCGCCGATCTCGCGATGTATGCCGCGAAGTCCGAGGGCCGCCGCACCTTCCGCCTCTTCGTGCCCGAATACGACGCCAAGGCGCGGCTGCGCCGCCAGCTCGAGCTCGACCTGCGCCAGGCCCTCGCCCGCGGCGAGTTCGAGGTGCACTACCAGCCGCTGGTCGATCTCGCGGCCAATGTGGTCAACGGCTGCGAAGCGCTGCTGCGCTGGCGCCATCCCGAGCGCGGCATGATCTCGCCCGCCGACTTCATTCCGGTCGCGGAAGAGACCGGACTGATCGGCGAGATCGGCGAATGGGTGCTGAAGCAGGCCTGCACCGAGGCCGCGAGCTGGCCCGGCGATATCCACGTCGCGGTCAACGTCTCGCCGGTGCAGTTCCGCGCCAGGACGCTGGCGCTCAAGGTTGCAGCCGCGCTCGCGGAGTCAGGACTTGCGCCCGGACGGCTCGAGCTCGAGGTCACCGAGACCGTGCTCATTCGCGACGACGAGGAGGCGCTGACGATTCTCCAGCAGCTGCGCGAGCTCGGCGTGCGCATCGCGCTCGACGATTTCGGCACCGGCTATTCGTCGCTGAGCTATCTGCACCGCTTCCCGTTCGACAAGATCAAGATCGACCGCAGCTTCATCAGCGACATCGGCCAGTCCGAGGATTCCTCTCCGATCGTGCAGGCGGTGGTGCACATGGCGGCCGCCCGCCACATGGCGACGACGGCCGAAGGCGTCGAGACCGAAGCCCAGCGCGAGGTGCTACGGCAGCTCGGATGCAGCCAGATGCAGGGCTGGCTGTTCAGTCCCGCCGTGCCGGCGGCGAAGCTGAGGCAGCTGTTGTCGGCGCAGGCGGTGGCGGCTTAGCGCGGCCAGTCACCCCATCCCTCGCCGACGCCTCGCTACTTCTTCTTCGCCGGTCCGAAATCCGGTTGCCAGGCGGCTTCCTTGCGGCTCGGCGCCGCCGCGATCACCTTGGATTTTTCCTTCTTCGGCTTCTTGGTTTCGCGATTACCGCGTTGCTGGCCCTTTGCCATGTCGCTCTCCTTGGTTCGAGCTCGTCGAGCTCATCCGATTGCAGCAGCCATCCACGAGGGGGGCAGACCCTGACGTCCATGTAGCCTTCGCGCAGCAGTTTTCGAGCGAGGCGCAGCGCGAACGTCGCCTTACCGCGACCGAGATTGGAGCTGCCGTATTCGTTGGTCCCGCTGACCAGATACGGCACAATTGTTGCCCTAGCCATTGAAGATGCCGGCCGCGCCGACGAGAAGCAGAAGAAACTGCGGAACCATCACCGGCGGCACGATCCGATCCGCGATGCGAACGCACGCCATCGAACGCTCCTGCGAAGCCTTCGGCGGGAGCACACGTGCCCCTCAGTCACCGGTCGAAGCCGTTGAAACGTGCGGTGATGGCAGCGACCCTACGCCCGCACCGAGCCAATAGCGAGGGTTAAAATGCTGCGGAAACAATGGCTGCTGTGACATCGTCGCTTGCCGGCCCGGCGACGATAGTGCTGGCTATTGCCGCGGCAAGCGCGCATGGTCGTGACGGCCGGCGCCGGTTGGGGCTTCACTTGCGAAAGGCAGGCGTGCATGACCATCCGCTCGCGGCGTGAAACCGTCACCTTCAGGCATCCATTCCGCATCCGCGGCGTCGAGCGCATGTTGCCGGCCGGCGCCTATGAGGTCGTCACCGACGAGGAGGCGATCGAGGGCCTGACCTTCGCGGCCTATCGCCGCGTTGCCACGATGATCACTGTGCCCGCCGAAGGCCCCCGCGGAACCATGGAGATGCTGTCGATCGGCTCGGTTGATCTTGCGAACGCGCAGGCCGCAGACGCAAGCGTGGCGAATGACTGACCGCACCGTCGATCTCGACAAGCACCGCGGCATGGCTGCGCAGAAGGCGACCGACCTGCGCCGCGCGCTGGCGGAGGTCGAGGCCAATGTCAGGGAGCTGCGCGAGCGCGAGGCCGATCTCGAGAACCGCATGATGACAGTGCCCGCCACATCCTGGCCGGAGGCGGCGGTGAAAGCGCGCCATCTGCTCAACCTCTATGCTGCGAGCCTGCCCACCGAGGACACACGCCACCGCGCGCTGGTGGCTGCGCTGTTGGACGATTTCGTCCGGCTGTCGGGGGATGACTGAGGCAAACGACGACCGCCTGCAGTCTCGACGCGCGCCATGCTCCGGCCAACCGGGAATCGGGCGGCGATGATTTGAGGGACAATCATGCCAAGAAGCAATCAGGTGACGGAGTAAGCCATGACGTTGACCAGCGGCCGCTTTATCGGCCACGAATACGATCGGATGATCGTCCGGTTCTCGATGCATGACGGTGCCAGGGAGATTCCTTGCGCAATCTCGACCTCGGCGATGGACTACCTCGAGCCTAGCCCGCAGGTCAGGCCCGAGCAACGTGAAGCCCAGTTCACTCGCCTGCGGGATCGCATCGAAGCACGCGCGGCAAGCAAATATCGCGCGACGGAGTTCGAAGGTACGCCGCCCGGCATCGTGCTGCGAGGCATCGACTTCAGGCTATAGGGACCCGGGCCTTGACATCCGGCAGGGGCGGCTTGCGCTCAAAAGGCTTCTTCTTCGGCGGCGCGGGCAGCAATCCTTCGCGGATTGCCTGCTTTCGCGCGAGCTTGCGGGCGCGTCGAACGGCCTCGGATTTCTCGCGAGTCTTTCTCTCCGAGGGCTTTTCGTAGGAACGCCGCTGTTTCATTTCGCGGAAGACGCCCTCGCGTTGCATCTTCTTCTTGAGAACACGGAGTGCCTGCTCGATATTGTTGTCTCTGACGAGTACCTGCAATCGATCCTCCTCCTCGCTTGGGGCTGCAAATGCGACACGCCCTGCATGGCAGCCAATTGCGCAGGAGCTTCATTGCGAATTTTGAGGATAGCACTGCGACATTCGTCGCCAGCTTCGGACAAGTCGATGCGCTTGTCACAGCGATGCAACTTCGCGCTGGCACGTGACCACTCTCGTGCAGCCCTGTCAATCGATAAAGCCTTGGCTGCAAAGTCTTGGCTGCACGTCGACCGGATCGTGTGAAGCCTCTCGATCGAGGCGCCGGAGCTGCCTGGCTGAGCCAAATCGGCCTTGCCGTCCTTGCAGAAAATTGAACGGAACATATATCGAGGGCGTTCGATCAGCCGCTGTGCCTTGTTGAATGCGCCTGCGGGCACCTTTTCCAAAGACATCGACGGAGTTCAAAGTGCTCGCGCGATTGTCGCGCGCCAGCCCGTTCGATCCCCGGATTGAGCGGGTTTTGCCGGTTGCACAACGGAGTGAAGCATGAGCGCCAGGAAATCCGCCGAGCTGTCACCCGAAAGCATCGCGCGCTCCAATCGCAGGCGCCTCGCCGCCGAAGAAGGGGCGCTTGCACTGGCAGACGTCGAAAGGCAGTCTATCGAAATTCGCAAGAACATGGCGCGGCTTCGAGAGGCGCGCGAAGCCAAGCAAGCGGCTGACGCAGCCCTTCAGGCGACCTTGCCGGCGCCCACGGTCAGGAAGCGCGCGAGCAGAGCGGCGCGAAAGCCGTCTTCGACGCCGCCGGCGGAGCAGCCGTCGCTACCCGCGAACGGTTCATAGCCCCGGAGATCGGGCCTCAGGCGCGCGGGCTCACTTCGCCTGCTTTGCCGCCCGGATCTCGGCGAACTCGGCGTCGGGATGGGTGACGATGGTGGTGAACATGATGCCGCTGATGATGAGCGACCAAGCGGTGTTCCAATAGATCCAAAACACGTGCCAGCCTCCGGTTCGACCTCGTCCGCTTGCGGGATCAGCATAACGGCAAGGCGAGGCTGATGTTCCCGGCGCGAAATACAGCGCTATTTTTGTTTGGTCGGCGGCGGCGTGCGATCGGTTTGGCCGGTGTGGCGCTTTGCCACGACGTCCTCATCGCGCGGACCCTCGCGCGGGCGCGGCGGCGGCTTGGGCTGGCCTTTCTGGCCGCCATGCTTGCCGCCCATGTCGGGCTTGCCTTCGAGGTCGTTTTCACGCGGCATATGGGTCAATGCACTTCCGCGGCATTGGTTCGCAATGCCGATGCCATGTTGTGCCTGTGAACGAGTTCATAGGATCGTCGCCGTTTGCAGTGCACGATCATGTGCGGGCCCCGGGGTTTCAAACAACGGATGGACTTGGCTTGATGCGGAAACGATTGGTCGCCTGGACCATTTTGACCTGCGCGCTGCTGGCGGTGGCCGTGTGGGGCCTGCTCGGGGCACCCAAGACTGCGTCCGGCCCGCATCTGCCCTCCCGCAGCCAGACGGCCGCAGTGCGGTAGCCACCGCGCGACCGATACAATTTCGGCATCGATCGATCTTCAACCGGAACTTGGTACGGCGGCACGGCTCCCGCTATCCTCCGGACAAAACGACAAGGCCGTAACGCTGTAAGGAGGAGCCCCATGCCGAGACCGATACGCCGCATCGCGCCACGCGCTGCGATCGCCACCACCCTCGCCTTCCTCACCCTCGTTTCTGGAGTTCGCCCCGGCATGGCCGAGACCTTCGCCTATGTCGGCAACGCCGACAGCAACGACATCAGCGTGTTCAAGCTGGCCGAGAGCGGCGAGATGACACCGGTGCAGACCGCCGCCTTCACCGGCGTCGACAAGCCCGGCTCGTCGACACCGCTCGCGATCACACCCGACCACCGCGTGCTGATTGCCGGCGTGCGCTCGCAACCATTCCTCGCGGTGAGCTTTGCGATCGATCCCAAGACGGGCCAGCTCAGCCCTCTCGGCAATGGTCCGCTTGCCGACAGCATGGCGAACATCGCCGTCGACAGCACTGGCAAATTCCTGTTCAGCGCCTCCTATGGCGGCAACAAGGTCGCGCTCAATCCGCTGCTCGCCAATGGCGTCGCCGGCGAGCCGAAACAGGTGATTCCGACCGGGCTGAACGCACACGCCTTCCTGCCCTCGCCCGACAACCGCTTCGTGTTCGCGACCAATCTCGGTTCGGATCAGGTGCTGACCTTCGCGTTCGATGCAGTGGCGGGCACGCTGACGCCGAGCGATCCGCCGGTGACCAAGGTGCCGGAGAAATCGGGACCGCGGCATTTCGTGTTTCATCCCAACGGCAAGTTCGTCTATCTCATCCATGAACTGAACGGCGACGTCGCGGCGTTCAGCTATGAGGCCAAGAGCGGCGCATGGGACGAGATCCAGCGCACCACCGCGCTGCCGGAAGGATTTTCAGGCAAACCCTGGGCCGCCGACATTCACATCACGCCGGACGGCCGCTTCCTCTACGCCTCCGAGCGCACCACCAACACGCTCGCCGGCTACAAGGTCGACGCAACAAGCGGCAAGCTGACCACGATCGGCAGCGTGCCGACGGAGAAGCAGCCGCGCGGCTTCCACATTGATCCGTCGGGGCGTTACCTCGCCGCGGTCGGCGAGCTCTCCGACAGCATGACGGTCTATGCGATCGACCAGAGCAGCGGCGCGCTCGCCAAGCTGAAATCCTATCCCACCGGCAAGAAGCCGAACTGGGTGGAGTTCTTGACGCTGCCGTGAGGGATCCAGTGCCTCCACAGCGTCATGGCCGGGCTTGACCCGGCCATCCACGCCTTGCCCGCGGCGCGAAGAACGTGGATGCCCGGGACAAGCCCGGGCATGACGAGTTTGTCGGGCGGCAACCACCGGCGAACCTCTTCGCTTATGCAGCGACTAAATCAACGGGCGGCATCGCGCCGCCTGCGCTGCGGCATTTCTCATCCGGTCAGCCCATGGCCCGCTGCTGCCGCTTCTGCTATCGATTGAAGCCTTCTTGCGGCCAACCGGAATGACCGATGCGTCCATTGCCTGCGCGTTCCTTTCCCAAAAAACTCGTTGCTCTCGCCGGACTGGTTCTGCTGTCCGCCCAGCCCGCGCGCGCCGCCGATGACGACGCGCCCAAGGGGCCCGCGGTCACGGTGCTGAAGGTCGCAAAATCCTGCTTCTCCGACATCGTCGAGGCCACCGGCACGATCATCGCGCGCGAGGAGACCTCCGTGCGGCCGGAACGTCCCGGCCTGAAGGTCACGGACGTGCTGGCGGAGGCCGGCGACACCACCACGGCCGGCCAGGTGCTGGCGCGGCTGGCGCTGCCCGAGGGCGGCACGCTTCAGGTCACCGCCCCTGTGGCGAGCGTGATCGCGACCTCGACCGCGCAGATCGGCAACCTCGCCTCGGCCAAGGGCGAGGCGCTGTTCACGATCGTGGCGCGCAGCGAATATGATCTGGTCGGCCTGGTCGCGACCACCGATATTCGGAAGCTCGCGGTCGGCCAGCAGGCGACGGTGCGCATTGCCGGCGCGGGCGATCTCGACGGCAAGGTGCGCCGCATCGGACCGACCGTCGAGCCGAACATCCAGCAGGGAATGGTCTATATCGGCATCTCCTCGCAGAAGCGGCTGCTGCTGAACGCGAGCGGGCGCGCGCTGATCAAGACCGGGCAGAGCTGCAACGTCGCGGTGCCGCTGACCTCGGTGCAGTACTCCACCGCCGGCACCGTGGTGCAGGTGATCCGCCGCAACCGCGTCGAAAC
Source organism: Bradyrhizobium barranii subsp. apii (assembly GCF_011516635.5). Lineage (GTDB taxonomy): Bacteria > Pseudomonadota > Alphaproteobacteria > Rhizobiales > Xanthobacteraceae > Bradyrhizobium > Bradyrhizobium barranii. The sequence continues at coordinate 641,893 of NZ_CP096255.1, forward strand.
CAAGCGGGTCGAGCTCGGGCTGATGTCGGGCGGCAATATCGAGGTTCGCGACGGCCTCAACGAGGGCGATATCGTCGTCGCCCGCGCCGGCGCGATCCTGCGCGAAGGCGATCCGGTGCGTCCGGTGATGGCCACGGAAGCCGCGAAGTAAGCCTCGCCTCAACCGTCATTGCGAGCGCAGCGAAGCAATCCAGAATCTTTCCGCGGAGAGACCCTGGATTGCTTCGCTGCGCTCGCAATGACGATGTGGGGGCAGAGGTGCGTTACACACGCATACCGTAGGGTGGGCAAAGCGACTTGTCCGCCGTAGCTCGGCGAGCGAAGGCGGAAGCGTGCCCACGTCTTCTGTCGAAATCTCGGAGAGATGGTGGGCACGGCGCTTTGCGCCTTTGCCCACCCTACAATTTGCGGCTAGCCGCCGGCTGCTTCGCCGAAATGGACGTCCTCGAGCAGCGAGGAGGAGATGGTCGGGACCTGGTCGCCTTCGGAGGCGCGGGAGATGGCGACGCGGGTCTTGTTGAAGACGCTTTCGGCGCTGCCCTGCGCAGTGAGGTTGGTGAGGAACTCGCCGACCAGCACGCTGTGCTCGCCCTTGCCGTCGTCGACGACCTTGCCGGGCGAAGCCGAGGAAAGGATCAACGCGTTGTCCGTCGCGCTGATCGGTGCAAGACCGTGGCTGTAGGAGCGGAAGCGGCGCTCGTAGGGGTTACGGCGGGAAGCGTCGACGACGACGAGCTTGGCCTTGGCGCCCTGCTCCTTCATCATGTCGAGCACGCCGTCGATGGAGACGCCCTGGCGGCGGACGTCGCTTTCCTTCCAGATCACGGCATCGACCGGCAGCATGTAGCTCTCGCGGCCGGCCTGCACGCCGTAGCCGCCGAAGAACAGCATGACGACGGTGTCGCGCTTGATCCGGGACTTCAGGCGGTTGACGGCGCGGACCATGTCGTCCTTGGTCGCGTCTTCCACCATATCGACGTCAAAGCCGTTCTTGCGGAGCGACGAGGACAGCGCGCGGGCGTCGTTGATCGACTGCGTCAGCGGCGCGCTGGCGTCGGGATAATGTCCATTGCCGATGACGAGGGCGAGGCGGGACGACTGGCCGATCGAGCCGGTGACCTCGTCGGTCGCCACGGCCTTGGCGGCATCGATCGCGCGCATGTTGAGGGCAGCATGGGCGCCGATCACGAGCGACACCGTGCCGATGAGGGCTGCGGCCACCGCGATCGTGCGTCTGGAAAGCTCGAGCTGCCTTACATTCATCTCGGTTCGTTCCTGTGCCAAAGACCAGCCAAGCGCGCGCACAATGTTTGAGTAGCGCGATGGTGGCTTCAGGTTTGAGGGATTGGCCGGGGATGTGCCCCCGAACTGCGCGCAATTTGCGGCGCCGCACCAAACAAAGCCTTAACCGGATATCTCCTCCCCGGCAATAGATCGCCCAAAATTTGAGCTAAGTGACTGAAGATATTGGTTAATCCTCCGAGCAGAATTTGCACGTCTTTTCGTCGCGAGCCCTTTGTAACGGCCTTAATCATGCAGCTCCCGTGCCGGATTTTTCCGTGACCGCCATCACATTTGAATTTCCCGCGAATCCGGGTAGCTTTTTCAAAGACTTGCAGGGGGTGGCGCGCAGATGGGAGCGTGCCGGCCGGCCCCTGGCCAAGACCCCGCGACCAGGTATTTCATGAGCTTTCATTATTTTGCCGGCGCCGCCTGCCGGGCGCTGACGGCGCGAAAAGACGGCCCCTCGCTTTATGACGTCTGCGATCCCGTATTGTCGGGCCCAGCCAGCGGCGATCCGCATCTGGCCAAGTTCTACAAGACCGCGCTCGGCAATCCCGCATTGCGGATCCTGCTCCGCCGCGCCGGGCTGCCCGAGTTGCGCGACGAGGCGAAGCTGACCCGGCTTCGCACGGCGCTGGTGCGGGCGCGCGACGATGCCGAGCCCGACTGGGCGCCGGTCGGCCAGCCCGTCGCCGATCTCGTCGACAGCATCGCGCTCGACCATCCAAAACCGCCGCCGGCGATATTCACAGGGTTAGCGCCGCAACAAGCGCAGATCGACGGCGTGATCCGCGACTGCGCGCAGCATCTGCTCGGCTCGTACCGCAAGAACGGCTTCCTGCCGACCTATGCCGCCTTCAACCTGATCGGCGACCCCGATGTCCGTGGGCGCGAACTGACCATGGCGCTGACGGGGCTGAACGCGCGCGGTTACAAGAACTCCTCGCTGCTGTTCAACCTCGCCCGCGTCTTCATCGCGCGCTCACAGGCAGCGGCCGTCGTCAATCCGCCTTGGAGCGGCATTGCCGAGCCGATGTGGGAGCCGGTGCAGATCCGACACCGCTCGGCCTATTACGACGCGTTCTTCATCGAGGCGCTGCTGAGCTATGTCGAGACCGGGCTCGCCTCGCCGGCCGACAAGATTGCATCCGAGCGTGCGATCGCCGACATGGTCGATTTCTGCGTCAACATCAGCCGCGAAGAGGTCGAGGGTATCGACGGCACACGCTTCAACGTCATCACCGCGCTCGCGCCGGCGCCGCATCCGCGCTTTTCCCGCTTCTTCGCCCAGATCAAGCAGGACCTCGGCTTCGGCGTCTACGTGCCGGATTGCGACACCACGGCGTGCTCGATCTCGGCGGCGACGCAAGCCGGCTGCACCGATCCGATCATCGACCAGCCGCTGCTGGACTTCTATTCGGGCTATCAGGTGCTCGCCGGCGTCAACGAACCGCGCGTGACCGTGCCGCTCAACGACAATATCGACTACGAGGGCGGCGTCGCGACCTGGATCGACAACCTCAAAGGCGAGCGGCCCTATGGCAACGATCTCGATCCGACGCTCAATCTCGACATTCTCGAGGTGAGCTTTCGCAACCTTACGCGCTGGAAAATCCTGGAAACGCCGGCGCGGCTTGCGACCGTGCACCGGATCATCGGCTTCCAGAAACGACTGGCCGCCAGCGGCGCCTTCGCCAATCCGCGCTCGCACATCTATTATCTGCCTGAGCTCTACAGCGCCTATTTCGGCCGCTGCTACGCGGCCTTCCTCGCGCTGCCGCTGGCGGCGCAGGCCGCGATCGACCCCGACGGTGATTTCGATTTCATCCGCCATCGCGTGCTCTCCTACGTCAAGGGCGAGCTGATGGCCGCGGAGATGAACGTGTTCGACGCGGCGCTGGCGCTGATCGCACTCGGCCATCTCGGCGCCGACCCGCGCGCCTTCGCGCCGGCGCTGAACGTGATCGTCGCGAGCCTCGGCGAAGGCGGTCGCCGCGGGCCGTTCCGCGCCTATGAATGGAACAAGATGAAGACGCCGACGCGGATTCTGGTGGGTGGTCCCGAGGTGACGTCGGCCTTCGTGCTGATGGGGCTGGCGGTGGCGAAGCGGGCGATGGCGCGGGGGTGATGGTTCGCTCTTACCCTCCCCTGGAGGGGGAGGGTCGATCGCGCGCAGCGCGAGCGGGGTGGGGTGACGGTCTCTCCGCGACGAACAGTGCCCGAGTGGAGAGATCACCCCACCCCGTCACGCAATCTCACTTCGCTCGATCGCGTGCCGACCCTCCCCCTCCAGGGGAGGGTAAGCAAGCCCCCGCCACAATGACGGGAAGTTGACAGCTCAATCGTTGGGCAGGCGCTGGCCGGGCGGCCAAAAGCCGACCACAATTGCCAAGTCTATCGACATTTTCATTACGCGCGGACCGGCATGTTGCGAAAATTCCTGATTGCGCTGTCTTTGCTAGCCATCCCCTCGCTGGCCCAGGCCGCCGACATCACCGGCACCGCAAAGGTCCGCTCCGGCGATTCCGTCCTGATCGGGAACACGCGGGTCCGGCTCGGCGGCATCGACGCGCCCGCGGTCGACCAGCTCTGCCTCAATACAAAAACCGAGCGCTGGACCTGCGGCATCGCGGCGCGCGACGAGCTCGCCAAATACACCGAAGGCAAGAGCTGGGTCTGCCACGCCCGCGCGATCGACCGGCGCGGCCGCACCGTGGCGCGCTGCGAGGTCGGCGGCGAGGACATCCAGAAATGGCTGGTGCGCAGCGGCTGGGCACTTGCCTACACCCGCGTCTCTCACGACTACGAACCCGATGAGGCCGCCGCGCGCGAGGCAAAGGCCGGCATGTGGCAAGGCGCCTTCATCGCGCCGTGGGACTGGCGCGTCCGCAACAAGAAGACCACCATCCTGGGCGCGACCAAGCCGCCCGAGGGCGCGCATGCGGTGCTGCTCGCCTCGGCCTCCGGGCCGGTCGCGCCCTCGCCGGACTGCACCATCAAGGGCAACGTCAACACCGCCGGCGAGTGCATCTATCACCAGCCGACCAGCCGCTGGTACACCCAGATCAAGATGAAGATCAGCAAGGGCACCCGCTGGTTCTGCTCGGTGGAAGAGGCCGAAGCCGCCGGCTGCCGCGAGACCAAGAGATAAGTGCATGGTCCGGAAAAGTGTGAGGCGGTTTTCCGACAAGACCATGCTCGAAACAAAAACCACCCCAGACCTGCGTTTTGCGTGCTTTTCTTGGGCTTCCACGGCGCGTAGAACGTGAGTCAGCGACCCACCAGCCTGTTCTCAAGCAACAAGGACCAACAGCAATGACCGTTCGCGCGGGCCGGGAATTTCTGGCCATCCCCGGGCCCACCACGATGCCCGACGAGGTGCTGCAGGCGATGCATCGTCCGGCGATCGACATCTACTCCAAAGAGATGCACGAGCTGACCGATACACTTCTCGCAGACATCTCGAAGCTGTTCGCGACCAAGGGCAAGTCCTACATCTACATCGCCAACGGCCATGGCGCCTGGGAAGCCGCGCTGAGCAACGTGCTGTCGCGCGGTGACAAGGTGCTGGTGCTGGAGAGTGGGCGCTTCGCGATCGGTTGGGGCAACGCCGCAGCCCTGATGGGCGCCGAGGTCGAGGTGCTCAAGGGCGACTGGCGCCGCGCTGTGCGGCCGCACGAGGTCGAAGAGCGCCTGCGCCGCGACAAGGAGCACACCATCAAGGCCGTCGTCGTCGTCCAGGTCGACACGGCATCGGGCGTGCAGAACGACATCGAGGCGATCGGCAAGGCGATCAAGGCCAGCGGCCATCCCGCGCTGTATATGGTGGACACTGTCGCCTCGCTCGGCTGCATGCCGTTCGAGATGGACAAATGGGGCATCGACGTCGCGATGTCCGGCTCGCAGAAGGGCCTGATGACGCCGCCCGGCCTCGGCTTCGTCGCGGCGAACGCGCGCGCACTCGAGGTGCAGAAGAAGGCCAACATGTCGACGCCCTATTGGAGCTGGAGCGAGCGCGAGGGCAGCGAGAATTATCGCAAATATGCCGGCACCGCGCCGGTGCATCTGTTGTTCGCGCTGCGCAAGGCGATCGACCTGCTGCACGAGGAAGGGCTCGAAAACGCGTTCCGCCGCCACAGCCTGCTCGGCGAAGCCGCGCGCCGCGCCGTCTCCGCCTGGTCGGAAGGCCAGGTGCTCGGCTTCAACGTCGCGGAGGCGAGCGAGCGCTCCAACACCGTGACCACGGTGACCATGAGCAATGGCCACGATCCGGCGCTGCTGCAACGCTATTGCAAGGACAAGTGCGGCGTCGTGCTCGGCACCGGCATCGGCGATCTCTCGGGACAAGCCTTCCGTATCGCCCATATGGGCCACGTCAATGCGCCGATGCTGCTCGGCACGTTGGGGGTGGTCGAGATCGGCCTGAATGCGCTGAAGATCCCGCACGGCAAGGGTGGGCTGGAAGCCGCAGTCGCGTATCTCGGCGAGCAGGTGGCGGTGTAATCTCTTCCTTCTCCCCTTGTGGGAGAAGGTGGCGTAGGCGGCCTTCGGCCGCCGTTCTTAGGAACGCCGAAGCGAAGCTTCGGCTATGGCGCCGGATGAGGGGTTTCTCTCCGCAAACTTCACTGCGAGAGTTGTACGCGCGGATAGATACCCCTCACCCGTCTCGCCGCTACGCGGCGAGCCACCCTCTCCCACAGGGGGAGAGGGGGAAAGGTCAGCGCTCCACGCGATACGCCTCGATCTGCGCCTTCAGCGCATCCAGCGACGCTAGCGGCGCCTCAGGATCGACGCGATACTCTCCACGCGCCAGCCAATTCAGCACCATCGCGTCCACCGCCGGCGAATGGTGGATGACGTCGCTGTAGTTATCGAGATCGTGCGTCACGTCCCTGATCGCGCGGAAATCGTATAGACGCACATTCGGAAGCTGCGTCAGCCGCTCGGCGATTCGCGCGGTGAGGTCGGTGACGATCTTCAGCGTCGCAGGCGAGGCATCGCGCATCGCGACGAACTGCAGGACCGAATAGGGCGGCAAGTAGATGTCGAAGGTCACGTCCGGATGACGCGTGATCAACCCGGCGGCGTCGCGCTCGAAATGCCGGAGCATGGCGTCGTAGCCATAGCCTTCGCCGAGGAAGCGGCTGCGCACGGGGCTCGTGATGTAGGCGAACGAGGCAAGCGTCTTCTTCGCATTGTAGTCACGCGCGACGTCGAAATCGCGCGGCAGCGCGTGGATGTCGTCGACGTCGGACAGCGCGAACTTGACGGGGAGAAACGGCGCCGCCTGGGTCAGCTTCTGCTGCAGCGGCGGGATCGACCGCAGCAGCGCGAACAGGGATTCCTTCGCCATCGCGGCGCTGAACAGATAGGACGCGATGCCCTTCGTTGTCTGGCGATAGAGATCGACGGACAGAAAGGGATCGGCCTCGATATCCGCCGCATCGACAAAGATGAAATCGTCCATCGCCCAGATCACGCGCCGGGCGCCGCGCTCGATCGCCCGCTCCAGCACAAAGCCCTGCTGGCGCGAATTGGACCCGGTCATCGCCAGCTTGAGCGAGTGGACGCCGAGCGCGCGATCGATGTCGCTCTGGCGGAAATGGATCGCGAGCGAGGTGCCCATGAAGGCGGTGTCGAACGACTGGCTGCGGATCAACCCGGCATTCTGCACGCGCGTGTCGTCGGAATAGAAGGCGGTGAGACGCGAGGGGCGAAACAGTTGCAGGGGATCGACGAGATAGGTGAGCACCGCCGCGCCCAGCACGCAGGCGATGCTGGCGAGCAGAAGACGTCTCAGATGTGTGAAATTGCCTCGCATCAGAACCGAAAATAGATGAATTCGCTGTGGCTCTGGATGCCGAGAATCCCGAGAGCGAGCACCAGCGACGCGCCGTAGAGAAACAGCGGCCGTATCCGCCCTGCCGGCAGGACCTCGCCGACCCTGCGATTGTCGTGATCGTATCCCATGATTCCTTGCGTGTTCGGCGCCAGCCACACCAGTGCCGCGTAGATCGACACCAGAACCAATGCGGCGATCTCCTCGCGGCCGAGGACGATATTCGACGGATCGGCCATCGCGTGGAGGACGCGCAGCGCCCAGGTAACGCTCTCGGCGCGGAAGAAAACCCAGGCCACGACGACGGCGAGGAACGTCAGCATGGCTCCGACAATGCGGGCCGGGCGCACGAGCAACGCCGGGACGTTGGGCACCAGCGCGTTGAAGGCATGATTGACGCAGAGATAAGCGCCATGCAGCGCGCCCCAGGCGACAAAAGTCCAGGCCGCGCCGTGCCAGAGCCCGCCGAGCAGCATCGTGATCATCAGATTGACGTAGCGCAGCACGCGGCCGCGGCGATTGCCGCCGAGCGAGATGTAGAGATAGTCGCGCAGGAACTGCGACAAGGTCATGTGCCAGCGGCGCCAGAACTCGACGATGCTGGTGGCCTTGTAGGGTGAGTTGAAATTCACCGGCAGGAAGATGCCGAACATCAGCGATATCCCGATCGCCATGTCGGAATAGCCGGAGAAGTCGAAATAGAGCTGGAACGTGTAGGCGAGCGCACCACACCAGGCCTGATCAAAGCTCGGCGAGCGCGCCTCGAAGGCGAGCGCCACCAGCGGCTGGATGCCGTCGGCAAGGCAGGTCTTCTTGAACAGGCCGATCGCGAAGATGACGATTGCGCACATGATCAGGTGCGCGTCCGGATACTTGGTCTCCTTCCGCTCGAATTGCGGGATCATGTCCTTGTGGTGGAGGATCGGCCCCGCGATCAGATGCGGAAAGTAGGTCACGAACAGCGCATAGTGCGGCAAGGCGTAACGCGCGACCTGGCCACGATACGCATCCACCAGGAACGCGATCTGGGTGAAAGTGTAGAAGGAGATGCCGACCGGCAGCAGGATGTGGACCGCAACATGCGTGCCGGCCAGCGCATTGATGTTCTCGGCGACGAAGCCGGCATATTTGAAGATGCCGAGCACGAGGAGGTCGCCGACGACGCCGAGCGCGAGCGCCGCCTTTCGTTGCATTGGGGCGAGCTTCGCCGCGATCAGGAGATAGCCGACGCCGTAGTTGAAGGCGATCGAGATCAGCAGCAGGCCCACGAACTGCCAGCTGCCGATGGCGTAGAAGGCGAGCGAGGCCAGCGCCAGCCAGATCACCGGCGCCAGATTGCTGCGCCGCCCGAGCCAGAAATAGCCGGCCAGCACGGCCGGCAGGAACAGCAGGATGAACGAGTAGGAATTGAACAGCATCAGGCTGGACCGGAGGCGGGAATATCGCCCCTAAAGCATACAAGGGGGCGATCAACAACCCGGCGACTTGGCGCAGTCCTTGGCGCAGCGGCGCTGGCAATTCGCGGAATCGGGACGATATAAGGTGGAACACGGCGAGCGATGCGGCGCGCCTTTCTTCTCCCTCTCCCCGATCTTACGGGGAGAGGGTTGGGGTGAGGGGCCTCTCTCCGCGGATGAGATTGCCGAGGGACCTGTACCCCCCTCACCCGGATTGCATCTTCGATGCAATCCGACCTCTCCCCGCAAGCGGGGAGAGGTGAAGAACGGCGACGCACGGATACGAATGAGGACCGAGTGACACAAGCCAAGACACCTTCCCAGCCCCCCGTCGCCCCGCGCCGGCCGCATTCCTTCACGCGGCACGGGATCACCGTGACCGACGACTATGCCTGGCTGAAGGACGAGAAATGGCAGGAGGTGCTGCGTGATCCCGCCGTGCTCGATCCCGACATCCGCAAATATCTCGATGAAGAGAACGGCTACACCGAGAGCCTGCTCGGTCACACCTCGACCCTACAGAAGACGCTGGTGCGCGAAATGCGCGGGCGGATCAAGGAGGACGATTCCAGCGTGCCCTCGCCCGACGGCCCGTTCGCCTATTTCCGCAGGTTTCGCGAGGGTGGGCAGCACGAATTGTTCGGCCGCATGCCGCGCGACGGTGGCGAGGGCCATATCGTGCTCGACGGCGATGCGCTCGCGAAGCACCACAAATACTTCAAGTTCGGCGGCAGCCGCCACTCGAACGACCACAAGCTGCAGGCCTGGAGCGCCGACACCAAGGGCTCGGAGTATTTTTCCATCCGCGTCCGCGACTGGGCCACGGGCAAGGATCTTGACGATTTGGTCGAGGAAACCGACGGCGGCATCGTCTGGAGCAAGGACTGCAAGAGCTTCTTCTACGTGAAGCTCGACGACAACCATCGCCCGATGCAGGTGTGGTTGCACAGGCTCGGCACCAGGCAGGCCGACGACACGCTCGTCTACGAGGAGCAGGATTCCGGCTGGTTCACCCATCTGCATGAGAGCACCAGCGGGCGCTTCTGCGTGATCGCGGGCGGCGATCACGAGACCTCGGAGCAGCGGCTGATCGATCTCGCCCACCCCGAAGCGCCGCCGCGCCTGGTCGCGGCGCGCGAGGACGGCGTGCAATATTCGCTGGCCGACCGCGGCGACGAGCTCTTCATCCTTACCAATGCCGATGACGCCATCGATTTCAAGATCGTCACCGCGCCGCTTGGCGCACCCGAGCGCAAGAACTGGCGCGACCTGATCCCGTATCGCCCCGGCGTCTACATCATCGACCTCGATCTCTATGCCGGCCATCTGGTGCGGTTGGAGCGCGCCAATGCGCTGCCGTCGGTCGTGATCCGCGATCTCGCGACCAGGGACGAGCACGCCATCGCCTTCGACGAGGCCGCCTATTCGCTCGACACGATGGGCTCCTACGAATTCGAGACAACGAATTTGCGCTTCGCCTATTCGTCGATGACGACGCCGTCGGAAGTCTATGACTACGACATGGTCAAGCGCACGCGGACCTTACGCAAGCGCCAGGAGATCCCGTCGGGCCACGATGCGGCCGACTATGTCACGACACGCATCATGGCCAAGGCGCATGACGGCGCCGAGGTGCCGGTGTCGATCCTCTATCGCCGCGGGCTGAAGCTCGATGGCTCGGCGCCGCTGCTGCTTTACGGCTACGGCTCCTACGGCATGGCGATGCCGGCATCGTTCAACGCCAATCGCCTGTCACTGGTCGACCGCGGCTTTGTTTACGCCATCGCCCATATCCGCGGCGGCGCCGACAAGGGCTGGGGCTGGTATCTCGACGGCAAGCGCGAGAAGAAGACCAACTCGTTCGACGATTTCGCCGCCAGCGCACGGGCGCTGATCGATGCGAAGTACACGAGCGCGAAGCGCATCGTCGGCCATGGCGGCTCGGCCGGCGGCATGCTGATGGGCGCGGTGGCAAACCGCGCCGGCGAGCTGTTCGCGGGCATCGTCGCCGAAGTGCCGTTCGTCGACGTGCTCAACACCATGCTCGACGACACGCTGCCGCTGACGCCGCCGGAATGGCCCGAATGGGGCAACCCGATCGAGAGCGAAAAGGATTTTCGCACCATCCTGTCCTACTCGCCCTACGACAACGTCGCGGCGAAGGACTATCCGGCGATCCTCGCGATGGGCGGCTTGACCGATCCGCGCGTGACCTATTGGGAGCCGGCCAAATGGATCGCGCGCCTGCGCGCCACCATGAGCGGCGGCGGCCCGGTGCTACTCCGCACCAACATGGGCGCCGGCCACGGCGGCGCATCGGGGCGTTTTGACCGGCTCGATGAAGTCGCAATCGTCTATGCGTTCGCGCTGTGGGCAGCGGGGATGGCGGAGGCCGGGGTGTAGCGACACCCACCGCCGTCGTCCCAGCGAACGCAGGGACCCATACCGCGTGATTTATCGGAAGAGGGCGGGAGCAGTACCGACGAAGACTTCTTGACTGCGGTCTTCGCCAAACTGCTCCCTGGGGTTATGGGTCCCCTGCGTTCGCAGGGACGACAGGGGAGATTGTGGGACGATTTACCGTCCCACAAGGCATCGCCTCACACCGCCCCGTGCGCCTCGACATACAGCGCATACACCGAATGGCTGCTCGCCATGTAAAGCCGGTTGTTCTTCGGGCCGCCGAAGCAGAGGTTGGCGCAGCGTTCGGGCAGCTTGATGAAGGCGAGCGGCTTGCCGTCCGCGTTGAACACCATCACGCCGTCGAGATCTTCCGACTTGCCCCTGAGCTGAAAGACCTTGCGGCCGCCGATGTCGGTGGGTTCGGATTGCAGCGCGCCGTTGGAGCCCCAGCCGCACCAGAGGTTGCCGTCGCGGTCCACGCGGAAACCGTCGAGCGAGGCTTGGTCGGCGGCGTCGATCAGCTTGGTCTTGCCGCTCAAGGCACCGTCGTCGCCGACATTGTAGCTCCAGATGCTGTGGTTGGGCGTGCCCTTCCATTCGACGATGTAGAGCTTCTTCTCGTCCGGCGAGAAGGCAAGGCCGTTCGGATTGACGAGGTCGGTGAGGACGGCGCTGATCTTGCCGTCCTTCGCGATGCGGTAGACGTTGGTGGTGGCCTGCTCGGCCTTCTCCTTCTTGCCTTCCCACTCGCCGTTGATGCCGAACAGCGGATCGGTGAACCAGATGCTGTCGTCGGATTTCACCACGATGTCGTTCGGTGCGTTCAGCCGCTTGCCCTCGAACTTGTCGGCGAGCACGGTGATCTTGCCGTCCTTCTCGGTGCGGGTGATGCGGCGGGTGACGGAGTGCTCGCAGGTGACGAGGCGGCCCTGGCGGTCGCGCGCATTGCCGTTGGCGTAATTGGCGTTGGCGCGGAACACGCTGGTCTGCCCGGTCTTCTCGTCGAACTTCATGATCCGGTTGTTGGGAATGTCCGAGAACAGCAGATAGCCGCCTTCGGGGAAATAGGCGGGACCTTCGGCCCAGCGCATGCCTGATGCGACCTGCTCGACCGTCGAGGAATAGAGCCGGTATTTTCCAAAGCTGGGATCGAGGATCTGGACGGCGGGATCGGGGTAGCGCTGGTTGGGCGTGAACGGAAACGACTGGGCACCGGCGGCGCGGGCGAGAAGTGCGGAAGCCGCCGCCGCACCGGCGCCGGCCATGAGACTACGTCGCGTGAAATTCATAAGTATCCTCCCTGCTCGATAAAAGGCCGGCGCTTGATGCGCCGGCTCGTTTCTTGACGTGACTTAGCTTCGGCCTAGCGGCCGTTCTTCTTCCGCCATTCCGCAAAATCGGTGAGCGTCTGCGGATCGGTGGCCGGATAGAGACCGAAGATGCCGCGGCCTTTGCCGACCTCCTCGGTGACGAAATCCTCGAACGCGGTCATCTCGAACGTTTCGTTGGCGATCTCGTCGGCGAGATGCGCGGGGATCACGATGACGCCGTCGCTGTCGCCGAGAATGACGTCACCCGGAAATACCGGCGCATCGCCACAACCGATCGGTACGTTGATCTCGATCGCCTGGTGCAGCGTGAGATTCGTCGGCGCCGAGGGGCGATGGTGATAGGCGGGGATGCCGAGCTTTGCGATCTCGGCGGAATCGCGAAAGCCGCCGTCGGTGACGACGCCGGCGACGCCGCGCTTCATCAACCGCGTCACCAGGATCGCGCCGGCAGAGGCCGCGCGCGCGTCCTTGCGGCTGTCCATCACCAGCACGCTGCCGGGCGGACAATCCTCGACCGCCTTGCGCTGCGGATGGGAGCGATCCCTGAAGACGTCGATGGTGTTGAGGTCCTCGCGCGCCGGCATGTAGCGCAGCGTGAAGGCCTCGCCGACCATGGTCGGCTGGTCGGCGCCGAGCGGGTGCACATCCTGGATCATCTGGATCCGCAGGCAGCGCTTGAACAACGCGGTGGCGACGGTGGCGGTGGAGACGGATTTGAGTTTTGTGCGGGTGGCTTCAGAAAGTTTGGACATCTCGTGCTCTCTCATCTTCGTCATTCCGGGATGCGGCGGAACGGCGCAGGCCCGGAATCCATACTCACGATCGTGGCTATGGACAGGTTGCTAGTAGATGGACGGCTCGCCGATCGGCGCGCCGAAATCGGTCTCCAGGAAGTCGAAGTCGCAGCCGTCATTGGCCTGCTTGATGTGTTTGGTGAACATCCAGCCATAGCCACGCTCGAAGCGACGCTCGGGCTGCTTCCAGGCGGCGCGGCGCTTTTCGAGCTCGGCTTCGGACACATCGAGGTTGATAGTGCGCGCGGCGACGTCGAGCGTGATGCGGTCGCCGTTCCGCACCAGCGCCAGCGGGCCGCCGATGTAGGACTCCGGCGAAACGTGCAAAATGCAGGCGCCGTAGCTGGTGCCGCTCATGCGCGCATCGGAGATGCGCACCATGTCGCGCACGCCCTGCTTCACGAGCTTGGTCGGGATCGGCAGCATGCCCCATTCCGGCATGCCCGGTCCGCCCTGCGGCCCTGCGTTGCGCAGGATCAGGATGTGATCCTCGGTGACATCCAGGTTGGGATCGTCGACCGCCTTCTTCATCGAAGGATAGTCGTCGAACACCAGCGCGGGTCCGGTGTGATTGAGGAAGCGCGGCGCACAGGCGGAGGGTTTTATGACGCAGCCGTCGGGCGCGAGATTGCCCTTGAGCACGGCGAGCGCGCCCTCCTTGTAGATGGGGTTATCGACGCCGCGGATGACATCGGCATTGTGCACTTCGGCGCCTTCGATGTTCTCGCCGACCGTCTTGCCGGTGACGGTGATGCAGTCGAGATGCAGATGCGGCTTGATCTGGCCCATCAGCGCCGGCAGGCCGCCGGCATAGAAGAAGTCCTCCATCAGATAGGCATCGCCGCTCGGCCGGACGTTGGCGATGACGGGCACCTTGCGGCTCGCCTTCTCGAAATCGTCGAGGCCGATGTCCAGACCGGCGCGGCGGGCCTGCGCGATCAAATGGATGATCGCGTTGGTCGAGCAGCCCATCGCCATCGCGACCGCAATCGCATTCTCGAACGCCTTGCGGGTCTGGATCGTCTTCGGCGTCAGATCCTCCCACACCATCTCGACGATACGGCGGCCGCATTCAGAGGCCATGCGGATATGGTTGGCGTCGGCGGCCGGAATCGAGGAGGCGCCCGGCAGCGTCATGCCGATGGCTTCCGCAATCGCGGTCATGGTCGAGGCCGTGCCCATGGTCATGCAGGTGCCGTAGCTCCGCGCAATGCCGGCTTCGATGTCGAGCCAGTCCTTGTCGGAGATTTTTCCGGCGCGCCGCTCGTCCCAGTATTTCCAGCCGTCGGAGCCGGAGCCGAGCGTCTTGCCCTTCCAATTGCCGCGCAGCATCGGACCCGCCGGCAGATAGATCGCCGGGATGTTCATCGAGGTCGCACCCAGCAGCAGTGCCGGTGTGGTCTTGTCGCAGCCGCCCATCAGCACCACGCCGTCGACGGGATGGCTGCGCAACAGCTCCTCGGCGTCCATCGCCAGAAGATTGCGATAGAGCATCGTGGTCGGCTTCAAGAGCGATTCCGACAGCGACAATGCCGGCAACTCGATCGGCAAGCCGCCCGCCATCAGGATGCCGCGCTTGACGTCGTCGACGCGCGACTTGAAGTGCATGTGGCAGGGCTGCGCGTCCGACCAGGTGTTGAGGATCGCGATGATCGGGCGGTCCTTCCACTCCTCCGGGGCGTAGCCCATCTGCATGGTGCGGGAACGGTGGCCGAACGAGCGGAGATCGTCGGGCGCGAACCAGCGCGCGCTGCGGAGCTGGTCGGGCGTGATTTTCTTCTTGGTCATGATTGGGTGCCCCATTTCTGGACGGTGTTCCGCTCGATGGCGCGGAAGATCAGGTTCTCGACAAAAAGCCCGATGATAATCACCGTCAAGAGGCCCGCGAACACTGCGGGTATGTCGAGGAGGTTGCGGTTCTCGAAGATAAACCAGCCGAGCCCGCCCTGGCCCGAGGACACGCCGAACACCAGCTCGGCCGCGATCAGGGTACGCCATGCAAAGGCCCAGCCGATCTTGAGGCCGGTGAGAATCGAGCCGAACGCGGCGGGGATGAGAATTTTTGCGACGTAGGGCAGCCCGCGCAGGCCGTAATTGCGTCCGACCATGCGCAGCGTGTTGGACACGCTCTTGAAGCCGGAATGGGTGTTGAGCGCGACCGGCCACAGTACCGAATGGATCAGCACGAAAACAAGACTGCCGTTGCCGAGGCCGAACCAGATCAAGGCGAGCGGCAACAGCGCGATCGCCGGCAACGGATTGAACATCGCCGTAACAGTCTCGAGGAAGTCGGTGCCGATCCGCGTCGAGATGGCGAGCACAGTGAAGATCGCGGCCAGCACGATGCCGGCCGAATAGCCCATGAACAGCACCTTCAGCGAGGTCCATGCCCGCATCGGAATGGTGCCGTCCTTGACCCGGTCGTACAGCGTCGCGATGGTGTCGTGCAGCGTCGGAAACAGCAGCGGATTGTCGAGAGCGACGCCGTAGGCCTCCCAGACCGCCGCCAGGAACAGGATGATGACGGTCTTGCGGACAAAACCGTCGTTCCACAACAGCTCCGGCACGCTCAGCTTACGCTCGACCTCGCCCGCACCGCCGGTCGCGGCGACCGACGCGTCACGCAGCAATATTCTCGCTTCGCCCATGACAGGCTCCCCTAGTGCGACGTGGCTTCGGCGGCGAACAGGAGATCGTGGATCTCCTTCTCCAGCCGGCCGGCGCTGCCGTCTCCATTCGAGACCTTGTCGACGTCGACGACCTCGGCCTTGACCCGGCCGGGATGCGGCGACAGCAGCAGGATGCGGTTGCCGATACGGATCGCTTCCGCGATGGAATGGGTCACGAACAGCACCGTGAATTTGGTCTCGTTCCAGAGCTGGAGCAGCTCGTCCTGGCAGGTCCGGCGCGTCAGCGCGTCGAGCGCGGCGAACGGCTCGTCCATCAGCAGGATATCGGGCTCCATCGCCATGCCGCGCGCGATCGCAACGCGCTGCTTCATGCCGCCGGACAGCGTGTGCGGATAGGCGTCGACGACGCGGGTGAGGCCGACCTTCTCGATATAGGCCCGTGCCCGCGGCTCGGCGTCCTTGCGCGACAGCTTTCGCGCGGTCAGCAGCGGGAACATCACGTTGGCAAGCACGCTCTTCCAGGGCAGGAGCTGGTCGAACTCCTGGAAGATCATCATGCGGTCGGCGCCGGGACCGTGGATCTCGCGATCGTTGATGGTCATGCGGCCCTCGCTCGGCGTCATATAGCCGCCGACGGCCTTGAGCAGGGTCGACTTGCCGCAGCCGGACGGCCCGAGCAGCACGAAGCGGTCGGACCTGTCGACGGTGAAGCTGACCCTTTCGGTGGCGGTGACGACGGCGCTGGAGGTCTTGTAGCGCAGCGTCACCCCGTTGACGTCGAGCAGCGCCATCAGTTGCCTTTCAGGTCGTGCGCGACGGGGAGATAATAGTCCGTCCAGGCCTTGGGCTGGTTCTTCAGCGTGCCGGTCTTGAACAGATGGGCTGCGAATTTCATCGTGCCCTGCGGCTCGAGATTCCATTCCATCATGCCGGGCTCCTTCAGGAGATCGAGCAGCTCTTCCACCGAGGTCTTGTCGCCCGTGATCTCCTTGTAGATCTCGACCGCCTGCTTGGTGTCGCTGCGGATCAGATCCTGCGCTTCCTTGGTGGCATCGCGTACCGCCTGGATGATCTTCGGATTGGCGTCGGCGAATTTCGTCGTGGTGAAGAACTGCGCCTGGCTCAGCGGACCGCCCATCACGTCAGGCGAATTCAGCACGACATGCGCGCCCGGCACGTTCTTCAGCTCCAGGAAAGTGAAAGGCGGGATCGAGAAGTGGGTGTGCACCTCGTGCTTGGGATTTGACAACGCCGCATAGGCGTCGGGATGGCCAAGCTGCACGGTGTTGGCGTCGAGCTTCGACCATTGGTCGGCGCCGAAGGCCTCCGCGGCCGCGATCTGGAGCACGATCGCCTGCGTGGAAACCTTCACCGTCGGCACCGCGATCTTGTCGCTCGGACCAAAATCCTTGATCGACTTGATGTTGGCATCGCGGCTGATCAGCGTCATCGGCTGCGCCGAGGTCGCGACGATGCCCTTCACGCCGCCGCGGGTGCGGTCCCACAGCAACAGAAGATTGCCGGTGCCGGTGTTGAGGATGTCGACGCCGCCGGCGAGCAGCGCATCGGTCTGCGCGCCGCCGCCGGAAAAGGTCACCCACTTGGTGGTGACGCCGGGTACGCCGAGCGAAGCTGCGTGCTTCTCGATCAGCTTCTGCTTTTCCATGATGTGGCTCGGCATGTAGAAGATGCCGGGCTGGCGCGACAGCGAGATCTCGGATTTCTGCTGCGCATGCGCCGCGGATACCGGCAGGACGGTTGCGACGATCACGGCGGCAACCGCAAGCTTGCTACGAAGATGCTTGATCATTGTTGTGTGTTTCCTCCGGCCAGCGTCGAGCTGCGTTGACCCTACTGATGCACTAATATATTAGTGTATCAAGGGCAAGCCCGCGGGACCCGCCATGGAAGCAACCGATACCGCGCCGCGCGCGGCACGACCCGCAAAATCCGTTTCAAGGCTCGACCGCGCCCGCCAGGCCGCGCCGCAGGTGTTCGAGCGGCTGCGCAATGCGATCATCGCTCTGGAACTGCCGCCGGGCGCGCCCCTGTCACGCGCCGAGCTTGCCGGCCAGTTCGGCGTCAGCTCGACACCGGTGCGCGATGCGCTGATGCGGCTGGAGGAGGAAGGGCTCGTCGACGTGTTTCCGCAGCACGCGACCGTGGTCAGCCGAGTCGACGTCGGCCGCGCCGAGCAGGCCCATTTCCTGCGCCAGGCGCTGGAGCTCGAAATCGTCCGGATGCTCGCGGAACAACATGACCAGGCCCTGGTCATCCGCCTTGACCACGCGATCGCGCTCCAGCAGCAATTCGCCAAGGCCGGGGACTTCGAGAGCTTCATCGCCGGCGACAATGATTTTCACGCCCAGCTCTACGCCGCCGCCGGAAAGCAAGACCTGTGGACGCTGGTACGCAGCCGCAGCGGGCATATCGACCGGCTGCGGCGGCTGCATCTGCCCTCGCCCGGCAAGGCCCAGAACATCGTCCGCCACCACAAGCTGATCACGCGCGCGATCGAGGCCGGAGACGCTGACGCCGCGCAACAGCATCTGCGCAAGCACCTGTCGGGCACGCTCAGCGAGCTCGACAAGATCCGGAGCCACCATCCCGAATACCTGACCGATTAGGCCCGCGACACGATCCGGGTGTGCGTCAGGGACCGCATGTGCACGTAAGCATGCATATGGCCGACCTCGCCGGAATCGCGCGAGGCGGACAAGGTGTTGGCCGCGAAGTGCTTGCAGGCCGGATGGAAACCGCGCAACAATTTCGCATTTGATGCTTTGATTTGGGGTCGCTGGAACGTCCCATCCGGCCCGGAGGGTTTCAGACGTGGCCAACATCCTGATTGTGGATGACGACCCGGCCGTGCAGATCACGATCCGGCTGATCCTGGAGAGGGCCGGCCATCACGTCACCGCCGCCGGCGACGGCCACACGGGGCTTGCGCTGTTCGAGGCGAGCCGGTTCGACCTCCTGTTCCTCGACATATTCATGCCCGGCATGGACGGACTGGAGACGATGCGCCACATCCGGGTGCTGCAGCCGGCCCTTCCGATCATCGTCATTTCCGGCCGCGCCGTCGCCCCGGACGCGTATGCTGAGCCGGACTTTCTGAAGATGGCGACCAAGCTCGGCGCGGTCGCAAGTCTGCAGAAGCCGTTCCGGCCGGACGCCCTGCTCGCCGCTGTCGACGGCTGCCTCACATCCGCGCCAGAAGCCAATGCCGCCTCCGGCAGCCGATGACGGGGCGATCCATGTTGCAGCGTAGCAGGACATTCGGGACCGCTCGCGACGCGGCGCGAAGGCCGATATGACCCTCGCGACCCGGCTGGCCATCGCAATGATCCTGCTGGTCGCGGCTGCGGTCGCCGCTGTCGGATGGCTGAGCCATTACAGCCTGGAGCAAGCCTTCCTGCCGCGCGTGCTCGACCGAATCGAGGGCCACTCGCGGCTCCTGGCCTCGCAGCTCGAAGCGCATGTGAACGGCGCCCGCGCCGACGTTGCGACGTTCCGCTCCCGTGCCGCCGCGCGCGGCATGATCGATGCCCATTTCAACGACGGGGTCGATCCGGTCGACCACCTCTCGGAGAAGACCTGGCGCGACCGATTGCTGACGCGCCTCGTGGCCGACGTCGGCGCCAACCCGGCCTACGCAAAATTCCGCATCATCGGTGCCGACGGCGTCGAGTATCTGCGCGTCGACCGCTCCGGCCCGAACGGAGCGGTGCGTGCGGTTCCCGACGATGCCTTGCAGAACAAGGGCGAGCGCTCATTCTTCCAGGCGGCGATCAAGCTGGCAGAAGACCAGGTCAGCGTCTCCCCGGTCGAACTGGACGTCGACGACGGCGTGGTTCAGATGCCCTATGTTCCGACCTTGCGCGTCGCGGCGCCCCTGTTTGGGTCCGATCACCGGCTGTTCGGCATCGTCGTCGTCAATGTCGACATGCGCCAGGTGTTCGACCGGATCAGGATATCGATCCGGAACGGTGAAGCGGTCTATGTGGTCGGCCGCAACGGCGATTATCTCGTGCATCCGGATCGCACCCGCGAGTTCGGTTCGCAACTGGGGACACCAACACGCTGGCAGGACGACTTCCCCTATTTCGCAGCCATCACCGGATCGACGCTGGGCGCGACCCAGGTCGTGCCGGGCAGTGACGGCAAGCCGAGCGGCACCGCGATCGCACCCGCAATCCTGGCCGAGGACCAGTGGGTCGGTGTCATCCGCGTCGTGCCCAACGCCGTCTTCATGGCGCCGGCCGTCACCATCGAGAAATCGACCATCACGATCGGCCTCATCGCGGTGCTGGTCGCCGCCATACTGGCCGTGCTGCTGGCGCGGTCGTTGACCCGGCCGATCGGGCAGCTCACTGCGGCGGTCGAGTGGCTCGGTCGGGACAATTCCATCAGAATTCCAACCGACGCCCCCGGCGAGACCGGTGTGCTGGCGCGGGCATTTGCCCGTCTGATCGATGAAATGCGGGCGAAGACGGCGGCGCTGGAGCATGAGATCGAGGAGCGGCGGCGCACCGAGGCCGCGCGCGACCAGCTCGCCGTCCGCGAACGCCTGTTCAGCGCGGCGGTCGAATCCTCCGACGATTCGATCGTCATGCAGACGCTCGACCGCATCATCATCGGCTGGAATGCGGCGGCCGAGCGCCTCTACGGCTATACGGCCGAGGAAGCGGTCGGACAGCCGACCTTGATCCTCCTGCCACCCGATCGCCGCGAAGAGGGCAAGGACTATCTGCGGCGGATTGCGACGGGCGAGCGGATCGAGCATTTCGAAACGGTGCGCGTGCGCAAGGACGGCAGTCCGGTCGAAATCTCGGTGAGCCTGTCACCGATCAGGGACGATTCGGGCGAGATCATCGGCGCGTCCGGCACGGCGCGCCGCCTGACCGATGCGCGACGGACCGAGCGCGCGCTGCAACAGCAGATCGAGGAACGGCGGCAGCTGTTCGACGCCTCGGAAGATCTGATCATGATCATGGATTCGCGGGGCCATATCGTGCAGGTCAGCCCGAGCAGCCAGGCCGTGCTCGGCTACCCGCCGGACGAGATGATCGGCCGCAGCGGCGTCGATTTCATCCATCCCGCGCATCTCGAGCAATCCCGCGAGGAGATGCGCGCGCTCCGGCGCGGCGGGCACCCCAGGCTCGCCGAAACCCGCTGCATCCACAAGGACGGACGCGAGGTCTGGCTGTCCTGGCTCGGCAACTGGTCAGATCAGGCCAAACGCTTCTTCTTCGTCGGACGCGACATGACCGAGGCGAGGCGCGCGGAAGAGTCCTTGCGCGAAAGCGAGCTGCTCGCGCGCAATATCGTCGAGACCGCGCTCGACGCCTTCGTCCAGACCGACGAGCGCAGCACCATCCTGAACTGGAGCTCGCGGGCCGAGGAGCTGTTCGGCTGGCGGCGCGACGAAGCGCTGGGCAGGAATGGGGTCGACCTCATCGTCGCCGAGAGCGAGCGGGAGCGGGTCAAGGCCGGCCTCGCGCGCTTCCTCGAGTCCCAGGACGGCCAGACGCTCAACCGCCGCCGCGAGCTCACGGTTCGCCGTCGCGACGGCAAGGAATTCAGGGCCGAGCTGAGCGTCACGGCGCTGAAACGCCGCGAAGGCATTCTGTTCAACGTGTTCTACCGCGACCTCACCGACAAGATCGCGTCCGAGGAGCGCATCCGCCACGCCGACAAGATGGAGGCGGTCGGCCAGCTCACCGGCGGCGTGGCGCATGACTTCAACAACATCCTCACCGTCATCACCGGGACGATCGAGATCCTGGCCGACGCGGTGGCGAAGGAGCCGGAGCTTGCGGCGATCACGAAGATGATCGACGAGGCCGCCGGGCGCGGCGCCGAGCTGACCCAGCACCTGCTCGCCTTCGCGCGCAAGCAGCCGCTCCAGCCGCGCGAGGTCGACATCAACGCGCTGATCATCGACACCGCAAAGCTGTTGCGCCCGACGCTGGGCGAGCAGATCCAGATCGAATCGGTGTTCGAGGACGAGAGCTGCGTCGCGATCGTCGACCCCAACCAGCTCACCACCGCGATCCTCAACCTCGCGCTCAATGCCCGCGACGCCATGCCCGGCGGCGGCAAGCTGATCGTGGAGACCGGCGCCGCCTATCTCGACGAGGTCTATGCCAGCGTCAACGACGTCAGGCCCGGACACTATGTGCTGATCGCCGTGAGCGACACCGGCACCGGCATTCCTGCGCACATGCTGGCCCGGGTGTTCGATCCGTTCTTCACCTCGAAGGGACCGGGCAAGGGCACCGGGCTCGGGCTTTCGATGGTCTACGGCTTCATCAAGCAGTCCACGGGCCACATCAAGATCTACAGCGAGGAAGGCCACGGCACCACGATCAAGATGTATCTGCCGCCCGGCAAGACGGCCGCGGCCGTGGGCGAAGGCGTGACGCCGTCGACGATCGAGGGCGGACACGAGACGATCCTTGTGGTCGAGGATGACCGGCTGGTGCGCGACTACGTGCTGGCGCAGCTGCACTCGCTCGGCTACGTCACCTTGCAGGCCGCGAACGCCGCGGAGGCGCTCGCGATCGTCGCCACCGGCAAGCCGTTCGACCTGCTGTTCACCGACGTCATCATGCCCGGCAAGTTGAACGGACGGCAGCTTGCCGACGAGGTGTCGAAGACGCGTCCAGACCTCAAGGTGGTCTACACCTCAGGCTATACGGAGAACGCGATCATCCATCACGGCCGGCTGGATTTAGGCGTGCTGCTGCTGGCGAAGCCGTATCGCAAATCCGATCTGGCGCGGATCATCCGCAAGGCGCTGAGCAGTTGAGGAACCGTGTCCCGGACAAGGCGCAGCGTGCAACGCTGCGGCGCAGAGCCAGGACCCAGAACTGTCAGCCATGAAATTGGAGAGATATGGGCCCCGGCTCAGCAGCGCATCATTGCATGATGCGCTGCGTCCGGGGCACGAGAGGATGGCCAGTCGCGTTACGACGCGCGCTGGGCCGCGGTCATCACGATGCGGATCAGATCGGCGGCGTTGCGCGCGCCGAGCTTCTTCATGATGTTGGCGCGATGGTCCTCGATGGTGCGTGGGCTGATGCCGAGCGTGCGGCCGGCTTCCTTGTTGGACGCACCGGAAGCGAACTGCTCGAGCACCTCGCGTTCACGCCGCGTCAACGGCTCGCGTCCGGGGAAGTGCAGCGAAGAGAATTTCGGCGATACGCTCTCTGCCTGCCTGCGTGCATAGGCCCCGATCGCCTCGTCCAGCCGGCCGACGATCTCGCTACCGCGGAACGGCTTTTCGATGAAATCGAGCGCGCCGCTCTTGATGGCGCCCACCGCCATCGAGATGTCGCCCTGCCCGGAGATCATGAAGATCGGCGCCGGATAATCTTCGCCCTGCAGTTCCTTCAGAATGTCGAGGCCCGACTTTCCGGGAATGTGCACGTCGAGCAGGATCGCAGCCGGCGTACGGTTCCGCGCGACGGAGAGCAGCGCTGCGCCGTCCGCAAAACAGATCACCTCATAACCCGCCGCCTTCAACACCATCGACAAGGTGTCGCGAACCGCAGGGTCGTCGTCGACCACGAAGATTTCACCACGAGAGGTTTGCTCGGCCATGTGCCACATCCAGTTGGCATTACGGACTCGCGTCCGCGCCAACCGTTATGGCGTTCGGCGCGGATTCGGCCCACCCGTATTTGTACGGGACATAGACTTAACGCACAAGTAGCGGCATTGCGCCTAATTGCAGGAGACGGAGAATATCCATGCTAAATTTGGCCGATACGCTGCCGCTGGTCGCAACATCCGAGGCCGACAGCCAACGATTGATCGCCGCCGACCTTCGCTTGCTGATCGCGCAGATCGAGACCAGTATGCGCCGGATCGCCGCAGCCATGGATCAAGAACACAGCAACGATCCGGAAGGTTCCGCCGACGTCTTCATACTCGACGACGTCACGCCGCGTTATGCCACCGCGAACGCCGCTCTCAACGCCTGCCGGGCAGGCCTCGGCCACGCCCTGCAATACCTGTCTGAATCCGGCAATCCGGCTTGAATTGCGACCGGCGCGACGCAGTGCCCGCGTCCGATCGCATGGCAGCTCCGCGCCTCAGGCGCGGTGCCGTTCCACGATCGCGTCGGTGGCGACGCCACCCCAGGTGTGGATCGCCGGCAGCCCCATTGCGGTCTTGCCGAGATTGGCGAGGCTGATCCGCAGCGCGGCGAGATCGAGCGGCTTCGGCAGGCCCTGGAGCTGGATCCCGACGGAACGAGCGAAGCTGCGGGCGGCGCTGCGGCGCTTGCCGTCCATACCGCTGATGACGATCACGTGGCCTGCGAATTTCGCCGCCGCCATCTCGCGCAGCACGTCGATGCCGTCGCCATCCTCCAGCACGAGATCGAGCGTCACGCAGTCGAAGCGGGCGGCGCGGAGCTTCTCGATCGCCTCGGCGACGGACGGCGCCACCGTGACTTCATGGCCGGCCTGCCTGGCGGCGACCGTGATCAGGCTGCGCTGCGTGGCGTCGTCGTCGACCACCAGGAGCTGAAGCGCACGCCGCTCGGCGACGTCGGGCAGATTTGACGGGATGGGGGAGAGGGAACTTCGGGGCATTGCCGTATCCTGAGATTGAGACGGGCAATGTCTACACGGCTCGCGCTTAGGCCACGTAAAGCCGGTGCGGCGAATTCGTCCGGAAGTTTTAGCAAATATGAACCAACGTCGCGGAAAGCGGCGACGGGCCGCGCGGGACGAGGCCTATTTGGCGATCACGCTGCCTCGTCACGGCCGCCGGCGGCGCCGCGCTTCTTCCGGTTCTTGCCGCGCAGGAACTGGATGTCCATTTCGGCGCCGTTGACGCGCACCAGCTCGCAACGGCGATAGGCGAGTCCGGTCGACGACAGCAGCAGGAAGAATTCCTTCAGGTTCAATCCCTGGATCGAGCCATCCACCGTGAGGATGGCGTCGGTGTCGGAAATCGCATTGAGCTTGCAGTCGCGCCGCCACGTGCCGTCGATCGCCATGATGCAGACATCATAGCCACGACTGAACGTGACGCGCTCCGCGCCCTTGCCATCCTCTGCCATGCCTATCGTCCTGCCACCACCGCCATGCGCGGCGGCGCGGCGCCGGCGAGAGTCGGTTTGGCTGCCGCTGCACGCGGGTCGTTCGGCTTGTAGAGGCCGCGGCGATCCGGGATCGGCCTGAACGTGTCGGTCAGTCCGACCACGGTTTCGGCTGCACCCAGCACCAGGAAGCCGTCTCCCTCGATCTGGCGGGCGAGGCGGTTGAAGATGTTGATCTTGGTGTCCTGGTCGAAATAGATCAGCACGTTGCGGCAGAAGATGACGTCGAAGGTGCCGAGCTGGGCAAAATCATGCAGCAGGTTGAGCTGCCGGTGCTGGATCATCGCGCGCAGCTCGGGATTGATCTGCCACGTCTCGCCGGTCTGCTTGAAATATTTCATCAGCATCTGGATCGGCAGGCCGCGCTGCACCTCGAACTGGCTGTAGATGCCGGCCTTGGCCTTCTCGAGCACCTCCTGCGACAGGTCGGTGGCGATGATCTCGACGCGCCAGCCGGTCAGGGCCGCGCCCATCTCCTTCAGGCACATCGCCAGCGAATAGGGCTCCTGCCCGGTCGAGCCGGCGGCGCACCAGATGCGCACGCTCCGTCGGCCGGCGCGCGCCTTGATGACCTCAGGCATGATGGTGTCGCGGAAATGATCGAACGGGACCTTGTCGCGGAAGAAGAAGGTCTCGTTGGTGGTCATGGCTTCGACCACGTTGGTGACGAGCGCGCTCGAGCCGCCCTGCAGCTTCTGCACGAGCTCGCCGATCCCGGAGAGCCCGGCCTTGCGGGCGAGCGGCAACAGCCGGCTTTCAATCAGATATTGCTTGTCTGCGGACAGGTCGAGCCCGGAATGATCCCTCAGGAACTTACGCAGATACTCATACTCGGTCGGGGTCACGGATAGCCTCTCGGAAGCTGTACTGGGGACACTCTGGCTGAAACGCTCGGGCCAGATACTCAGACCATGGCTTGTCCGACCGGGATCAAGCCGACTTCAGCGAACTTGTCGGCGATGATGTCTTTATCGAAGGGCTTCATGATGTATTCGTTGGCGCCGCCGCTGAGCGCCTGGGCGATATGAGCCACGTTGTTCTCGGTGGTGCAGAACACCACCTTCGGCTGGTCGCCGCCGGGCAGGCGGCGCATGTGGCCCATGAACTCGAAGCCGTCCATCACGGGCATGTTCCAGTCGAGCAGCACCGCATCGGGCAACTGCCGCTGGCAGATCTCCAGCGCCTTCGAGCCGTCCTCGGCCTCGGTAACTTCGAATTCCAGGCCTTCCAGGATCCGGCGCGCGATCTTTCGCACGACGCTGGAATCATCGACCACCAAACATGTCTTCATTTTGGTTCTCCGGCTTCGATGTTTCGGTTAGCTCAGGCAGCCATTTGCACTTCGGTTTTAAGCTCGAGGACGCGATCGACGTCGAGGACGACCATGAGCTGCCCGTCGAGGCGGTGGACGCCGCCGGCGAGCTTGGCCATGCGGGGATCGAGGTTGACGGGGTTCTCTTCCATGCCGGCCTCGGCAAGGCGCAGCACTTCGCCGATCTGGTCGATCAGCAGGCCATAGGATTCACCGCGCAGGTCGACGCCGACCGCCATCGGGGCCTTGCCGTCCTCGGGCTTGGGCAGGCCGAGCCGGGCGCGCATGTCGACCACGGTGACGATGCGGCCGCGCAGGTTCAGCACCCCCGCGATCTCGCGCGAGGACAGCGGAACGCGGGTGACGCGCTCGGGCATGAACACGTCCTGCACGCGGGAGATCGGCAGGCCGAACAGCTGGCCGCCGATCATCGCGGTGACGTATTCGACCTTGGCGCCTTCGCCGATCTGCGTCTTCTTGTTGCTCATAGCGGTATCTCCTGATCCCCAGTGCCGTTACGCCGCTGCCCGGCTCAGCTCGGAGGCGCCGGCGGCGCCCGCGGTCTGTTCCTTCAGCGCCGCGATCAGACCGGGACGGTCGAACTTGGCGACATAGTCGTGGAAGCCGGCCTGACGGCCGCGCTCGATCGCCGCCGGCGACACCAGCGCGGACAGGCCGATGATCGGCATCGCGCCCAGATTGGTGTCGGAGCGGATCACTTCGGCGAACTCGAACCCGTTCATGTCGGGCATCTCGATGTCGGTCAGGACCACGTCGAAGCTCTGCGCACGCAGCGCAGCCAGGCCCTCCTGCGCGGTCGGCGCGGTGCGGACGCGGTAGCCGGCCGCCTTCAGCACCGGTGCCAGCATGTTGCGGAAGAAGGCCGAGTCGTCGACCAGCAGCACCGACTGCGAGTGCTGCGACGGCTTCATCTCCTTGCGGGTGAACCAGTCGGCGAACGCCATCGGCAGGAAGTGGCCGACGTCGATCACCTCGGTGGCCTGGCCCTTGATCACGGCCGAGCCGAGAATGCCGGAGGCGGAGCCGCCGACCTCGATATTGAGCCGTTCCTCGACGATGTCGATGATCTCGTCGACGACGAGGCCCATGGAGCGGCCGTCGTCCGCAAACACCAGGATCGGCTGGGCGCCCTGGCTGGCGATGGTGACGCTCTCCATGGCGACGAGCGGCATCAGCTGCTCGCGGTACTGCACCATGTAGCGGCCGTTGCTGAACTCGATCTTGTCGGCAGGGAGCTCTTCCAGGCGCGTGACCAGCCCGAGCGGAACCGCCTTGGGCTGGCTGGAGCCGGCGCGGAAGACGAGCAGCGAGGTGGTCTGCTCGCCCGATCCGATGTGATGCGCCCCGTTCTCGTCGCCCATGTCATGGGCCGAGGAGCCGGCGGCGCCGAGCGCCTTGGCAATGCCGTTGGGGTCGATGATCATGATGACAGCGCCATCGCCCAGAATGGTGTTGCCGGAGAACATGTCGATGTGACGCAGTTTTGTCGACATCGGCTTCACGACGATCTCTTCGGTGTGGAAGACGCCGTCGACGACGATGCCAAACGTCTGGCTGCCAACCTGGGTTACGACGATGAAGCCGTTCTCGGGATCGCTGGCCGCGCCGTCGTCGATCTTGAGCAGCTTCTTGAGGTGGATCAGCGGCAAGAGCTTGTTGCGCAGGCGCAGGACCGCGGTGTCCTTAATGCGCTCGATGCGGTGCTCGCTGTTGGCGCGGGCACGGACCAGCTCGACGACCGAGAGCTGCGGGATTGCAAAACGGTCGCCGGCGGCCTCGACGATCAGGGCCGAGACGATGGCCAAGGTCAGCGGGATCTTGATGGTGACGGAGGAACCCTCGCCGGCCACCGACTTGATGTCGATGGTGCCGCCGATCTGGTCGATATTGGTGCGCACCACGTCCATGCCGACGCCGCGGCCGGAGACCGAGGTGATGGCGGCCGCGGTGGAGAAGCCGGGCGCGAAGATGAACTTGTGGATCTGGGCTTCGCTCATCTTCTCGAGCTCGGCCTCGGTAACGAGACCTGAGGAGATCGCCTTGGCCTTGATCCTCTCGGTGTTGAGGCCGCGGCCGTTGTCGGCGATGCAGATGATGATGTGACCGCCCTCGTGATAGGCGGACAGGCGGATGGTGCCCTGCTCGCCCTTGCCGGACGCGAGCCGCTCGGCGGGGGTCTCCAGGCCGTGGTCGGCGGAGTTGCGCACCATGTGGGTGAGCGGGTCCTTGATCAAATCGAGCACCTGGCGGTCGAGCTCGGTGTCGGCGCCGTGCATCTCCAGCTCGATCTGCTTGCCGAGTTCGCTCGACAGGTCGCGGACGATGCGGGGCAGCTTCTGCCAGGCATTACCGATCGGCTGCATGCGCGTCTTCATGACGCCTTCCTGCAGCTCGGCGGTGACGTTGGAGAGGCGCTGCAACGGCACCTTGAACTCGGTGTCCTCGTTGCGGCGGGAGATCTCCAGCAGCTGGTTGCGGGTCAGGACCAGCTCGGAGACCATGGTCATCAGATGCTCCAGCGTATCCACGTTGACGCGGATCGACTGGTTGGCGATGCGGTCGCCTTCGGCGGCGCCCTCGTCGGCCATCGACTTCTTCGGCGCGGGCTTGTCCTTGGCGGGCTTCGCAGCTTCCTTGGCGGCGGGCGCCGGAGCTTCAGCAGCCGGCGCGGGCTCGGCCTTGGCGACAGGAGCCGGCGCTTCGATCGCGGTCTCGCGGAAGGCGCGCTCGAGCTCGTCGAGCGAGACTTCGCCCGGACGCAGCGGGCGCTCCAGGGTCTGGTCGATCAGCGAGCCCTGCGTCATCTCCTTTGCGGGCGCAGGCGCAGCAGCAACAGGGGCTTCAGGCGCCAGTGGCGGAGATTCGGCGACAGGAGCAGCGGCCCCAGCGGCCATAGCCGCCATGCCCTGCTCGACCATCGCTTCCAGCTTGTCGATGAGATCGCGGTCGGTGCCCTCGGGCTCGGCTTCGGTCGCCTCGAGGCCGGCGAGGATCTCCTTGATGCGGTCGATCGAGGACAGGATCACCGTCACCGCGCCGGCCGTCACCGGCATGCCGTCACGGAATTTGCTCATCAGGGTCTCGCCGGCATGTGCCAGCGCTTCGAGCCGCGGCAGTCCGAGGAAGCCGCACGTGCCCTTGATGGTGTGGACCAGGCGGAAGATGTTATCCAGGATCTTGGCGTTGTTCGGCTCCTGCTCGAACTTCACCAGCTGATTGTCGACGGTGTCCAGGCTCTCGCCGGTCTCCGTCAAAAACTCCCGCAACAGATCATCCATGAGCTACGCCTTACTGAGCCGGACTTCGACGCCTGGGCCGCACCTGGAGTTCGGCGGAGGTCCGCGCCTGGATCGTTAGACAACCCCTTTCACGGTCCCGTTAATTTCAGCCTCCGTGCTAATACGGATATTGAAGACAAGTTTGCGCTTCGAGACCTGCGATAGCGTCTCGCGACAAAAGCGGCGCCGCATCTCATGCGACAGGCGCGATAGGTAAACGCTCCGATAACAACACTGCGACGTGCGCAAAAAATCCCGTCGGCGAAGGACGATATGCACGGGCCGCGCGAATTGAATCAAATCACGCGCAATCAGAATCGCTCACACCGCCGCCCGCTGCTCGCCTGCTCAATCCGCAACAGCTGCGCTTGCGGTAAACGGACGCTTATTTCGCGGCCGCCGCGATTGCTACCGCGCTAACCCAATTGCTGAGACAGCACGATGCTCCGCAAGGCAATCCTTGATGGCAGCGAGTAACGCATCCGGTGTAAACGGCTTGCGAAGGCAACGCGCAGCGCCGAGCTCGAGCGCCATCCGGAGGAAGTCGGGTGCGGGCGCGTTCAAATTTGCGAAGGCGTAGCCGGACATCGCAATCAGCGGAATGGCCGGCGCGTGCTCGTGGAAGATCCGGATCGACTCGAACCCCCGCATGTGCGGCATGAAGATGTCGATCATCATCAGATCGACCTGTTCGTTCTCGAGAGCGCAGAGGCCGGCTTCTCCTCCGTCGGCAATCGTCACCCGGAAATGATTCCGCTGAAGATAGATCTCGATCGCCATGCACACCATCGGGTTGTCGTCGACAACGAGAATATGGTGCATATCTGCCGTCCCCGTTTGAGTTTCCCGTCTCGGCGATTCAAACATCAAACCGCGGGGCACGCCGTTCTCCTCTGGCTGGGGTCGAAACATTGATGGCCGCAAGCGTCAACGGTCCTGTCGGGAAATCAGGCGCAAGTGGTGCGACAGTCGCGGCGTCGCGAAGTCGCGCAGACCAGTCCCGGATGGCGAGAATGCGCGCTTGAGGGGAAGCCGCAGGTGCCGGCCGGCGTCCGATGGCGGCGCAGATGCGATGCTAGCGGCTCACGACAGCCCTCTTGCCGCTTTTTCCTGCCGCCTGGCGCAGGACGGACACCCCTAATTAGCGCGCGGATCAGCGTGCGATTCTCAATTTCCGCCGCAAATGCCGCAGCCTGTCTGCCCCCCAACGGGTATATGGACGGCACCACAACCTTTACGATATGTTTTGGTCGCCGTGCAACTGGATGACGCACAGAGCGCGGCGCCCGATCGTACCAATGAACGCGCCGGATAGACCTGCATGACCGCGAGCGGCCACCCGTCCAACCAGTTGCTGCAAATGCTCGGCGTCGCCGATTTCGATCTGCTGCGCCCCCATCTCGCGACAGTCGAAATGGTCAGGGAATCTGTCTTGGCCGAGGCAGGCGCCGCGCTGCGACATGTCTACTTCCCGCACGGCGGATCCGTTTCGATCACGGTGGGTCTCTCCGAGGGACAGATGATCGAGGTCGCGATGCTGGGCCGCGACAGCGCCGTCGGCGCCGGCGCCGCCCTTGCCGACGGCATCGCACCGACGGATGCCGCCGTGCTCTTCCCCGGGACTGCGTCTGTGCTCGAAATCGCGGCCTTCCGGGCGGTGGCGGCCGCAAGCGCGCAGTTTCGCGGCCTGATGATCCGCCACGAGCAGGCGCTGCTCGCGCATGCGCAGCAATCGGTGCTGTGCAATACGGTGCACCCGGTCGAAGCGCGACTGGCGCGTTGGCTCCTGCGTGCCCGTGACCTGTCCGATAGCAAGTTCCTTCCGCTGACACAGGAGACGCTGGCGCAGATGATGGGCGTACGGCGCAACGCGATTTCCCTCGTCGCAAATGCGCTCCAGCGCGCCGGCATCATTCACTACACCCGCGGCCAGATCGCGATCGTCGACGACGCACGCATTGGAGACGAGGTCCTGCGACTGCTATGCGGCGGTGAAGGGCTGCCACGCCCGCCTGCTGGGAGCCCCGCGGTGAAGATAGCCCGGCGCAACCGGCCTGCTGCATGCCGGTGTGCACACAATGCAGCGGGGGCGCCATCGCAACCGGACATCTTGTCCCAATTGCCAATATATCCCGACGAGAACATGATCAAACTTATCCGGCAGCGAGCAGCCCGTTCGCTTCGAGTTCGGGGGCTGACGAGACGGAGGCAGTCTTGGAAACGATGGTGCGCCCATCCAACGGTTTCCTGTCCGCACTGTCGGCGGAGGATTACGAATTGATCCGCCCGCATTTGCGCATGATCGATCTGCCGCACGAAGCGATCCTGGTGGAGACCGGCGAGACGCTCAAACGCGCCTACTTTCCCCACCGCGGCGTCATCTCGCTGGTGGTGAAACTCGCCAAGGGCGAGCATGTGCAGGTCGCCATGGTCGGCCGCGACAGCCTGCTCGGAACGCTCTCGACCATGGGCGATGCCTGCGCGCTGAACACGGCAATCGTGCTGGTCCCCGGTGCCGCCTCCGTGATGGACCTCGACCGGCTGCGCGACGCGGCCGACCAGAGCAGCACCTTGCGGACGCTGCTCACCCGTCACGGGCTGGCCGTCTACGCACAGGTCCAGCAGACCGCGGGCTGCAACGCCGCCCATCCGGTGGAATCGCGGCTGTCGCGTTGCCTGCTGCACACCCATGACCTGTCGGGCGACTACCGGCTGCTGCTGACCCAGGAGGCGATGGCGCAGATGATCGGGGCGCGCCGCAACAGCGTGTCGCTGGTCGCCAATACTTTGCAACACGCCAATTTCATCCACTACAGCCGCGGGCACATCCAGATCCTCAACCTGGACGGCCTGCGCCAGACGGCGTGCGAATGCTACGCCACCGTGAAGGCGCAGTACGACCGGCTGCTCGGCCCGCGCTGACCGGCGCCTTGGTAAACCGGCGGCTAACGCCGGCCTGCAAACACGGATCGTCCTGCTACCGGAACTGAAATTCCGATGCCGTAGACACGGAGCGTGCCTCGCGCCGTACAGGCCGCGCGGCAGACGAACCGTGACCAGGACAGGCCAAAGCCATGTTTGAAGTGACCGCCGCGCCGACGCCAAAAGCGCTCGATGCTGCGCCCGCCCGCGAGCCGGGTGCGTACGAAGCGCTGGTGCGGGAGATCGGCGAGGACGGGGCCTGTGAAGTCCGTGACGTGTTCTGGAGCGAGACCTGCGCGCGCCTGCAGCTGTTCCGCACGCTCTCGCTCGCGCGGCACCTCGCCAGGATCACCCGCGAAGCGCATTCGCTGAAGAGCGCGGCCGGAACGTTCGGCTATGTCAGGCTTGCGGCGCTGGCGCTGCGGCTGGAGCAGACCGCGGAGAGGCTTGGCGAGGCCGAATTCCACGGTCTCCTCGACCTGATGGATGCCGCCTACGCCGCCGCGCGCGCGCAGGAGCCGCAGGGCTAGAACCTTTTTCGTTTCGATGGAATCGGAGCGGGGCTTGCGCAAACCCTATCCACTTCGCTCGAAAACGCTCTGACCAAAACCGCGCCAAGCCCGCCGTACTTCTACGGTTTGGGATTTTCACAGATGGCTAATCATAGGTGGCGATAGTCGCCGGAAACCAGGAGGGTTTCCATGTTCACCTATGAGACTGCGGATCAGAAAGAGGTCCGTCGCTTCCGCATCGCACAGTTCAACGGCAGGACCGCGACGGTGAAGGATGGCGAGGCGACGGTGACTGGTTTCGTTCGCTCGGTGCTGGAGCAGGAATCGAGCATGCCGCCGCGCTGGACCATCACGATCATTCCGAGCGCGCCGAAGGAAGAGCCCAAGTCGCTGCGGCCGCCGTCGCGGGTACGCCCTTTCGCCGAGGATTATCTCTGAGCCCATCGGGTCCCCAAGCCATTCTCAGGCTTGATCGCCCGCCCGGCGGCGCAGGACAGGACCTCAATCGATCGAATGCAGCAGCGCCGCACGGACAAGGTCCGCGGTGTTGCGCGCGCCGAGCTTGCGCATCGCCTCGGCGCGATGGCTCTCGAACGTGCGCGGGCTGATCTGCATCCGCAGCGCGCCCTGCTTGTTCGAGTAGCCCTCGCTGATCAGCCTCAGCACCTCGCGTTCGCGCTTGGTCAGCCGCTTCTGGCCCGACAGGCCCAGCAACTCGGTGCCCGGCACGCGCTGCGCTTGCTGTGCGCGGGCGGCGTTCAATTCGGCGCCCTCGGTCCTGGACGGGATCGGCAGGGCATCCCTGTGAGGACCGGCAAGCTGCTTGACCACGCCGCAGACACGTTCGGTCTGCGCCAGCGCATTCTCCACCACGCGCTGCAAATAGGCCCGATCGGCCGTAACCGGCGCGAGCTGGTCGCTGTGGTGCTTGATCTCGCCCATGTAGAGCAGGAGCGCGGTCAGGGGGCCATTGAGCTCGCGGGCGATGGCGCTGGCCATCTCGTCGGCGGCCTTGGCGCGGACCGCGTTCAGGCGGGCGAAATCGAGCTCTTCGGTCGGAGCAGAGCTGCTTTCGAACCATTCCGACGGCCGCGAATCGGTGGCCGTATCGTTCTGTGGCCCCATGTGACTCGTTTAGCGGAACCGAGGCCGGTCTGTGGTTAACTTTTTGCTCCGTAAGACTACGGTAATTTTGGCAGTTTTGTGCTGAAATACCGGCGCAGGCACAATTTATGCTTGAGTACTCACGCAATCGACCGCGCGTAGGTTGAGGTTTTCGCCCAAAACTTGAGCAGGCGACGAAATGCCTCCTTAACCAACGCTCCCCAGCGGGCGCCCGCGCCTCCCGGTTTTTACGGATAAATTAACAATGACTTGCTTCTCTTGGTCACGATTGAGAGCGCGCAAATGCCTCCACGCATGAGGCCGGTAGGCCTGCGGGAAACGCTGCGGAAGATTGCGTGCCATGAACGAGATCGATCGGCTGTCCGAGTTCTTGCAGAGGCTGACGCCGCTCTCGCGCAGCTGTCTGCTCAGCGAGCTCGAGCGGCTCGAACTGTGCGGCATCGACATGCCGGGCTCGTCCGACATCCAGGCGAAGTTGCGCGCCGAGTTCCGCAAGGACGGATCGACCCAGGCACGCGCCACCAGTCCCTCGCGCTATTTCTTCGCGCCGCTCGAACTGCTCCTGATCGACGGCGCACCCGAGCATGCCAATGCGGGGCGGATTTCACGCAACACGCTCACGCCGATCTGGGAGTGGATCTGCCGCGACCTGCTGCCGACCATGGCGCGCGACTACATCAAGGCGATCAACGACCAGGTCACCGCCAACAACCCGAAGGAAGTGCTGAAAACCGCGTCGATCTTCCAGACCAAGGTCCTCAAGGTCCTCGAGAACACCCTCGCATCGGCGGAGAGCACCGAGTTCGCACGCGCCAAGCTCACGCAATACACGGCCTCGCGCACCGCCTTCGACGACGTGAGGAAAATGCAGCAGGTGCTGCGCGCCGGCGACGCGCTGCCGAAGTTCAACGAAAAGCTGCCTGAGAAGATCGCGAAATTCGACGACGGCCAGGTTGCCCAGATCACCGCGCAACTCGATGCCTTCAGGAAGTCCCACCCGGACGCGCTGCACTTTGCGCTGGCGCTGGTGGCAAGGCGCCTGAAGACGTCCTGGGAACTGATGCGCCTTGCCACCAGGACCGCCGCGAGCAAGAGCGTGTCCGACGTCGCCGCCACGCCCTATGCCTGCGTCGTTCCCATGGTGCTCGACCGGCTCGACGACAAGCGGCTCGCCCTGCGGGTGGCGCTCAAGCACAACCGCGTGCTGGTCGCCCGCGACCTGCTCGCCGACATCTACGACACCGAATATGCGCTCAAGGTCCGCATCGACGGCATCGAGGGTTGCGAATGGGGCGTCCGGCTCCAGCAATTGATGGATGCGATCGCGGCGCTGGTGTCCGCCGAGGTGAGCCGCTTCCCCTCCAATGTCGGCCACATTCTCGGCTCGCGCCGGCTGCGCAGCCACGACACGCTCGGTGGCAAGCTGTCCTATCTGGCCTGGAAGGGACGCGACGCCGTGCAGGACGGCGCGGCGGCGTTTCGCAAATTGATCGGACAGACCTGATATTGCGGCGCGGCTACTCCGCCCGCGGCAGGCACAGGAAGCGATCGGTAAATCGCCCTGACAGAACGAATCTGAACCACCAATACATCAATCGCCGCGTCGTCATTGCTGTAATCCTCGACAGCCCACCACCGGCTACGCACAGCAATAGCGCAGGTGCAGCAAGACACATGTGATGTGCTTCACATTTGCGCCGCCGCAGCCGGCCGCGTTGTCGCAGAACTGTCACGCGTAAACCATGGAACATGCGCGCATCGCGTGAAAATGAACTCTCCCATCGCTGCCGTCGCGTCGATCCTGCGATGCACCGCAAGAGCGACGGGAAGGAGGTTGCGATGAGATCGAACCGGCGGACATCGACGATGGCGGCATTGCACGCGCGCGCCAGCGCCGGGCCAAACGCGAGCGGTTCGTAGCGCGTTGAACGAGCTGAACGCGCAGCTCGACAAGCACGGATTCTACAAGGCGTTTCCCGTCCTGAGTCGCGGTCGCGAGCTGGTACTGCATGACCCAGCACGCCACGGCCACAGGCAATTGAGGCGTCCATTATTCAATTGGGCGAAGTGCGCGCGACCTCGTCCGATTACAGGACAGCGCGCGTGTTCGCAGCGAAGCCGCGTCTTGCAAAAATTGCGCGGGATTGCCGCACGCCCGCGCGCGACGCGCGGGCAGACGTAAAAACTTCCGGAAGAAGATCCAGACAATTTTAGACGTGATGCGGGCTTTAACGTTACCCAGATAATTCAACAATCGACTGAAGCTCTCCATATTTGAAACTGCTCCCATCGCTAACACCTGTCGCGGAACGGGAGTGGTTTGCGATGAACGATGAACTTGTTGAACTCGCCGGACGGAGGCCCAAAACCTTCGGACGGCGAAAGGTAACGCCGCGCGCATGCGTCGCCGACGGCAAGCGCCATCTGCGCGCATTCCTCGCCGAGGTGCTGGAGGATCTTGGTTTCGTCACCAGCGAATGCGCCAGCGCGGACGAGCTGCAGACCGTGCTGACCCGTGAGTTGCCGGACCTGATCCTGCTCGGCATCGCCGCCGACGGCATCGAGCCCGGCACGTTTCTGGAGACGCTGGTGCGCGAGGCCTTCGACGGCAAGGTTCTCGCCGTCGGCGCCCGCGAGTCCATCATCGTCAGGGCCGTGCAGCAGGTCGGCGAGGAGTATGGCCTCGCGATGCTGCCGCCACTGACCACGCCCTTTGCCGCCGAGACGCTGCGCGAGCGCGTCGCGATGCTGCTGCCGGACGAGCCGGCGCCGAGCCCGGCCGTGTATGTCGGCGAGGCCCTTCACGCCGGCTGGCTCGAGCTCTGGTACCAGCCCAAGATCGACGCGCGCACCTTGGTCCGCAGCGGCGCCGAGGCGCTGGTGCGGATGCGGCATCCGACCTGGGGCGTGGTGCCGCCCGCCTACTTCATCCCCGAAGAGCACGATCCGCATTTGCGCGAGCTCTCGGAGTTCGTGATCGAGCGCGCCTTGCAGGACTGGCACTATCTCCTGGAGCAGCAGAGCCCGGTCGATCTCTCGATCAACCTGCCGACGTCATATCTGAAGGAGCCGCTGGCGGTGCGCGATCTCTGCCGCCGCATGCCGACGCATCCGGCCTTCGGCGGGCTGACGATCGAGATCGACAGCGAGGAGGCGATCCGCGATCTCGAATTCCTCGTCGAGGTCGCCCGCGAGGTGCGCCTGCACAATATCGGCCTGTCGATCGACAATCTCGGCGCCAACTGGCCGTCACTGATGGATCTGGACAAGATTCCCTTCATCAAGCTGAAGGCCGATCGGCACTTCGTCACCGGCAGCGGCAGCGATCGGCTGAAGCGCACGGTGTGCCGTCACATCGTCGAGCTCGCGCACGCCTACGGCGCGCGCACCGTGGCCGAAGGCGTCGAGAGCCGCGCCGACCTCGTCGCCGCCAACGAGCTCGGCTTCGACCTCGTGCAGGGTTTTCTGTTCGGCAAGCCGATGCCGCTGAAGAAGTTTGCCCGGAGTGCGCTGACGCGGACGGTGATGGGGCAGGCGTGAGGCACAGGCCTCACGCCAACCGCCGCGCGAAGAAGAAGACGCACACGACCACGAGCGCGATCGCTGCGATCACCCCCATGAAGGACAGAGCTTTCCTAGCGACAGACCCACGCGCCATTGACCAGCACGCGGGCGCACGTTGGTGCCGCGACAGCGGCGCCTACGGCCGCTCCACCGACTACGGCGCGACGCGTCGTTCGCCGCGCGACGCCGGCGACACTCACTGGGGTCGCTGGTCGCCCTACGCGGGCCTGTGCGCTCTGAACCGAGAATGAAAGACCATCCTCCTCCGACCACTGCACCGAGCCCATGGCTGCGCAGGCAATAACGGCGCCGGCTAGCCAAAATTTGGTTCCGTGTCGCATGACGTGCTCCTTCCCTTGCTTTCTGCGGATTTCTGTCAGTCGCGTGAGGATGCCGATCACCGTCCCATCAGCGAAACGAGCAGACCAGCCAGGCGGATGCTGTCACTGTGATCGCGAAACAGGGCACGCGATGCACCGGGGAGATAACTCTCCCATCCAGTGCGGCACTGCGTGCAAGAACAGACGTTGATCTAGATCAACGTTGGCGGTCGCATAACGACCGCGCCAGGTGATGGTCGCGAGCCAATGACCAGATGGAAGCGCGTTCGATCAAGGTCACCAACCCTGGTCGGGAACTGCGATCACCGCCTCAGGCATATCGCCGCGCGAAGAAGACGCAGACGACCACGAGCGCGGTCGCGGCGATCATGTTCCATGCGACCGGCTCGTGCAGCAGGAAGCCGGCGAGCGCGAGGCCGAAGAACGGCTGGAGCTGCTGCAATTGACCGACGCGGGCAATACCGCCGACCGCAAGGCCCCGGTACCAGAAGATGAAGCCGACGAACATGCTGAAGACGGAGACGTAGGCGAGCCCGATCCAGGCGGGCACGCCGACGCCGCTCCACGTCGACGGCCATGTCAGGATCGCAACCGGCACCATCAGCGGCAGCGCGAGCAGCAGCGCCCAGGAGATCACCTGCCAGCCGCCGAGGCGGCGCGACAGCGCGGCGCCTTCGGCATAGCCGAGCCCGCACAGCACGATGGCCGCGACCATCAGGAGATCGCCGGTGAGCGAGGCCGAGCCGTCGTTCGACAGGGCAAAGCCCGCGACCGTGGCGCTGCCCAGCACAGCGAACAGCCAGAACAGCGGCTGCGGCCGCTCGCCACCGCGCAGCACCGCGAAGATCGCCGTCGACAGCGGCAAGAGCCCGATGAAGACGATCGAATGCGCAGAGGTGATGTGCTGGAGTGCGAGCGCTGTCAGCAGGGGGAAGCCGACCACGACGCCGATGGAGACGATGGCGAGCGAGACGAGATCCTTCCGCTGCGGCCGCGCCTGGCGGAGCAGGAAGAGCACGGCCACACCGATCAGGGCCGCGATGACCGCGCGGGCGGACGTCAGGAACAGCGCGGAGAAACCACCGACCGCCACGCGCGTCGCCGGCAACGAGCCGCTGAAGATGATGACGCCGAGAAGCCCGTTGCCCCAGCCACTGCCTGCAGATTGCATGTCCGTCTCGCTTTTTGGGTCACGATCATCGGCCGTCGCCGGTGGCGAGACCAGCGACAATCCAGTACAATCCGGCACAACTGTATGGATATGGAAGGTAATACACCTTGGGCGGCGAGGCACAAACGAAGGGACGGGGCGGGACGCGGACCAGCGACGTGATGGGCGCGATCCGCGCCAAGGTCGCGGCCCGCGCACTCGGTGCCGGCGACCGCCTGCCGTCGATCCGCAGCCTTGCCGCGACAATGGGTGTTTCGCCGTCCACCGTCGTCGAAGCCTATGATCGGCTGGCCGCCGACGGCCTGATCCGCGCCCGTCGCGGCTCGGGCTTCTATGTCTCATCGGCCGTCACCTCGCCGCTGGCGTTGGCCGAAGTCGAGCCCCGCCGCGACCGGGAAGTTGATCCCTTCTGGGTTTCCCGACAATCGCTCGACACGGACGATGCCGTGCCAAAACCCGGCTGCGGCTGGCTGCCGCCGGAGTGGATGCCGGAGGCGGCCTTGCGCCGCGCCACCCGCGCGCTTGCCCGCACCGACGCGAGCGTTTTGACCAATTACGGCAGCACCAGCGGCTCCCCTGCCCTGCGCCGGCTGCTGCTCGCGCGCCTCGCCGAAGACGCGATCGAGGCCTCGATCAACCAGTTGATGTTGACCGGGTCAGGCACGCAGGCAACCGACCTGATCTGCCGCTTCCTGCTCCGTCCCGGCGACACCGTGCTGGTCGACGATCCCTGCTACTTCAATTTTCGCGCCCTGCTGCGAGCGCATCAGGCGAAGATCGTCAGCGTGCCCTTTACGCTGTCGGGCCCCGATATCGCGCGCTTCGAGCAGATCCTCGCGACTGAGCGGCCGCGGCTCTACATCACCAATTCAGCGCTGCACAATCCGACCGGCGCGACGATCTCGCTTCAGACCGCGCACCGGCTTCTGACTGCGGCCGCCGCGCACGACCTCACCATCGTCGAGGACGACATCTTCGGCGACTTCGAACCGGAGCGCTCGCCGCGCCTTGCCGCGCTCGACGGATTGAACCGCGTGATCCGCATCGGCAGCTTTTCCAAGACGCTGTCGGCCTCGGTGCGCTGCGGCTACATCGCAGGGCGAGCCGACTGGATCGAGCACCTCGTCGACCTCCAGGTCGCGACCAGTTTCGGCGGCCCGAGCCCGGTGGCGACCGAGATCATCGCAAAGGTCCTGGCCGGCGGCAGCTATCGCAAGCACATGGACGAGCTCAGGCAGAAGCTCACGCGCACCCGCCGCGACGTCGCGCGAAAGCTTCAGGCGCTGGGCATCGAGCCCTGGCTGATGCCTCGCGGCGGCTTCTTCCTCTGGTGCCGCCTCGCGGGCGGGCAGGATGCCACCGCCGTCGCGCGCGCCGCGCTCGAGGAGGATGTGGTGCTCGCGCCGGGCAACGTCTTTAGCGTGTCACAAACGGCATCGGACTTCCTGCGCTTCAACGTGGCGCATATGAGCGAACCGCGGATGTGGGACGTGCTGCGGCGGGCGCTGAAGGCCAAATGATCAGCGCCTAGTACAACGGCTCCTCATAGACCGGCTCGCCGTCAAGCAGCAGCCGCTTGATGGCGGCGCGGCCTGAGGGGAGTACGGCGGCGACAACCCGGAGTTTCTGCTGGTTGCGGGCCTGCTCGAGCTTCTTTCCCTCGCCTTCCGGCACGAAATAGCTTTCGAGACCGTATTTGATCGCCAGTTTCTCGCAGAAGACGCGCGGCCCCGAGCCGCAGGTTCCGCCGTAATAGGAGACGCGGCCGCGGATCAGCACTTCGGGAGCCGTGACCGTGACGGGCTCGGCATGCACCGAGACGGCCTCGTAGAGACCATTGGCATTCGGCGCGAGCTTGACGAACACGACGGGCTTGCGCTCGGCCGCCGGCTGGCCGGCGAGCGTGCCCGCCGGCAGTTGCGAGATGTCGTAGCGGAGCACCACATAGTCGCCGCGCAGGAGATCGCGGGGATCGACCGGCTGCGTCTGCAAAGTCACCTCGGTACCTTCGCGCAGGATCTGCATGCGATCGGCGACCATCAGCACCAGCAGCGCGCATTGAAGCAGGACGGCGACACCGAACAGCACGGCTTTCGGGATGCGCTGCCAGATTCTTGTCACGGACGCGGTCAATTCCATCATCGCTGGGCCCTCGGCAGCGCGCGATTGAGCGCGGTGGCAAATACGACGGCAACAACACCGGCCGCGGCAAGGAAGGCCGAGCGGCGCAGCAGCGAGCCCTTCACCGCCCAGGTGATGCCCGCGATGACGCCGGCGATCCCGAGCCAGCCGGCAACGATTCGCGGACGCACATCATCGAGCACACCGGAGACAACAAGGCACAGCATGGCGCAGAGCAGCGCGGCATAGGCGAACCAGGGCTCGCCGGCCGTGGATGCCGGCCAGATCGGCGCCGCGAGCAGGACCAGCCCGATCGAACATGCCGCAAGGATTTCACCCGCACGCCTGGTGATCCCGGCGGACGCAAGCGCGAGGATCACGCCCGCGGCCCCGCACAGGATCGCCCAAAGCGGCTGGGCCGGCACCGTGCTGTTCCGGAAGCGGTTGATGTCGTCGACCGTTGTCACCTCCAGGCAAGCGACGGCCGCCAGCGAAAACGCTCCGTAGATCGATAAAACGGTCCCGAGACGCCGCGCCCTCGGCAACGGCGCAGCGGCGATCGCGAGCCCGGCGCCGAACAGCAAGGCGGCGCCGTTCGCGAGCACGAACGACGGCTGGGCACCGTCGAGCTCGAAGCGGAGCGACGTCGCGATCCACCACGGAAGCAGCGCGACCGCGACGAGATGGGCCGCCACGCGGGAATTCCATGCAAGCGCGCCGCGCGATCCGGTCAG
Source organism: Bradyrhizobium barranii subsp. apii (assembly GCF_011516635.5). Lineage (GTDB taxonomy): Bacteria > Pseudomonadota > Alphaproteobacteria > Rhizobiales > Xanthobacteraceae > Bradyrhizobium > Bradyrhizobium barranii. The sequence goes on from NZ_CP096255.1 coordinate 683,850, forward strand.
CAGTGCGGCGGCAAATGCTCCGATCGACCACAGCAGCATGCCGCCGGCGAAGTCCTCGCCGAGATGATACATCTGGCCGACCAGCGCGATGCCCGCGCCAAAGATGATCGCACCGATGCTCGCACAGAGATCGGCGAGAATATTGCGGCCCGTCGCGGCAAACCACGCCCCGAGGCCGCCGGCGACGACCATGCCGGCGATCAGGATCGCGAACCGCAGCAGCCGCGCGATCTCCGTCCAGTGCGCCGCGACGAAGGCGAGGAAGGCGGCTGCGATCAAGAGGCCACCGACGATGGCAACGACGACGGCGATGTTGATGCCGGGCGAGAGCGGCGGCAGCGCGCTGCGGATGGAGGTGGCAGCCGCCGGCGCGATCACGCCGTCGGCTTCCCACTGCGAAAGATCAGCCTCGAGGCGCTGCCGGTAGGTTTTGTCGAACATCGTCGTGAAACACCTCGCTCCCTGCCGGCTGGCGGGATGCTGTTGGTCGGGCCGCGACGGTAGCAGGTTCAACCTGTCACCGCTCTGGTCGCGAGGGCACCGGCGCGCGTCCCCCGGCGGCAGCGGCTTCGCATTCACGGTCGACCCGAGTAAGTCACCGGCCGTCATGATGATGACCCGCCATGCAGAAACTGACGAACTCGAGGCAGGACGAGATCGACCGCACTCAGTTCGGCTTCATGGGTCAGGCCGTCCAGGATCACGAGCTGTACTTTGGTCGACTGCAATGCAGTCCCGATGGTCTGCGCGTTCCCGAGCGCGGGAACTTCCATTTCGCGGGCCACGCCCAGCGTCGCCGCCTCGATATCCAGCGTGCGTAGAATATGACATCCGGCGATTCATTGGTCAGATCGTTCAAGCGTAGCCGCGCGCGAATTTTGATTTCACGCAGCAACTTATCGCACGTGCTTGGGAATTCGAGCGTCGCAGCACCCGACGAGAATACGGTGTTCATGACAACCCCAGTGAGGCGTCCGACACTCCCGCTATTGCCGAACAAAGGGCTCGTCATCGTTGGCCTTCCCGGATGCCGATCGAAGGATCGTATCGCCGGAAGAAAACGGACAACCTCTCGAAGGGTGAGAGCCTCTTGTGCGGGAAGGCGCCCCTTCGGCACCTGCGCGAGGTTATAAGGTCGTCTTCAAAAGGACGCAAGCTGGTCGGGACGGCGGGCCGTGACGACTTTGAACCTTCCGTCCCCACGTATCGGCAGTCTACCGCAAAGGGATTCGCATGACGCCAACTCACGCACTGACGTCCATCCTTCCCTGCAACGACCTCGACGCCTCGGAGAAATTCTACGCCCGGCTCGGTTTTACGCGCGCGGACGGCGACAAGCCGGCGGACGGTGAGGACAGCTATCGCATCCTCTCCGATGGAAAGGGCGGCCATCTCCATCTCACCGATGCCGTCGAAGGCTGGCTGATCAGAGGCCGCAACCCGTTCGGTCTCTATCTCTACACCGAGGCCGTCGACGAACTCGCGCGAGAGTTTTCGGGCGAGTTGGCCAACGGACGGGGGCCGGAGGACACGCCGTGGGGAATGTACGAGTTTGCGCTGTCGGACCCGGACGGGACCCTGGTCAGGATCGGCTGGCCGTCACGGCTCCGTCAGAAAAAGCAAGCTTGAGCGGCGGAGAGGAAGGCCTAGGACGTGGACTCATTAGCGCCAAGCCATAGCCTGATTGAAGCGAGTTGGACGAAGGCGAGATAGTTGGCGGCAAGCTTGTCATAACGCGTCGCCACCCGACGGCATTGCTTGATCCTGTTGAAGAAGCGCTCAGTGCTGATGCACGCGGACAATCGACGTGTCGCAGACGCTCTTTTTACGTGGAGTAGCAAGCACCCAGCGTGCCGATGATGCGGCCCCAGAGACCAGCCCGCCGCTAATGGATGATTCTCCTCTTCTGCGCCCGGATTTATTCCGACTTCGTCGTTGCCCTCTTTATAGTGCTGTCGCGAAGCGATCGGTGGCGCGCACCAGTTGATCGAGGATACCTGGCTCCGACCAAGCATGACCTGCACCCTCGACCAGATGGAATGCGGCATCAGGCCACGCCCTATGCAGCGCGTACGCATATCTGGCTGGACAGGGCATATCGTAGCGGCCGTGAACAATGGCTCCCGGGATACCGCGGAGGCGGTGAGCGTTGCGAAGAAGTTGCCCATCCTCCAGCCAGCAATCGTGAACGAAATAGTGGTTCTCCAATCGCGCAAACGCGAGCGCAAATTGGTCGTCGCCAAACGATGTCGAGAATGCTGGATTAGGCAGCAGCGTGATCGTTTCGCCCTCCCAAATAGCCCAAGCCTTGGCTGCCTCGAGCTGGATGGCTCGATCGTCGCCCGTCAGCCGGCTGCGATACGCCGCGATCATGTCGCCTCGCTCGCTCAGAGGTATCGGTGCCTGGAACTTTTCCCACTTCTCCGGAAAGATCTCTGAGACGCCGAACTGATAGTACCATTGCAGCTCCGCCTTGGTGACGGTGTAGACGCCACGGAGAACAAGCTCGCTGACGCGGTCGGGATGCGTTTCTGCATAAGCTAACGCGAGAGTCGATCCCCACGAGCCACCGAACACGAGCCATTTGTCGACGCCTGCAAGTTCACGCAAGCGCTCGATGTCCGATACCAAATGCCAAGTCGTATTCGCTTCGAGCCCCGCATACGGAGTTGATTGCCCACATCCTCGCTGATCGAAGAGCATGACATCATATCGATTGGGATCAAACAGACGCCTATGTTCAGGAGACAAACCTCCGCCCGGTCCGCCGTGCAGGAAGACCGCCGGCTTCGCGCCCGGCGTCCCCACCCGTTCGTAATAAACCCGGTGACCTTCTCCAACGTCGAGGGTGCCAGCGCTATAGGGCTCGATGGGTGGGTACATGGACCTCAACTGACTCATACGGCCTCCGTTTGGCACCACGAGGTTCGATTAGCACGCCGCGATCATGGTGGTTTCGGTTATAGGAGCAAAGCGGACGAAGCCACCAGTCACATGTCGCAACGGGTTTATAGGTACACGGCCTAGTTCGCCTTGATGCCTGCCTCGCTGATGAGCTTGCCCCATTTCGTGCTCTCGCTCTGAATGAAGCGGCCGAACTGCTCCGGCGAGGTCGGGGCGGGCTCTGCGCCGAGGGTCCGGATCTTCTCGGCCACCACCGGGTCTTTCAGGGCTTTCACGAAGGCGTCGTTCAGCCTGGCGACGATGTCCGCAGGCGTGCCTGAGGGAGCAACGAGCCCGAACCAGCCCACGGATTCGAAACCCGCGATACCGCTCTCGGCAAGGGTCGGCACATCGGGCAAGGATGGGAGGCGACGCACCGAGGAGACGCCGACGGCGTTGAGCTTGCCTTCGAGAATCAGTTGCCTCGATGCGGGGATATCCAGCACCGCGAAGGGGACGTGTCCCGCAAGGACATCAACCGCTGCCGGCGCCGTCCCGCGATACGGAACGAGTTCCATGCTGATTCCGGCCTTCTGCGTGAACAGCGCGGCCGTCAGATGCATCGCGGTCGAATTGCCGCCATGCCCGATCGAGAGCGCGCCCGGCTTCGCCTTGGCGAGCGCGATCGTCTCTGCGGCATTGTGCGCGGGCACGTCCGCGGACGCGACCAGCACAAAGGGAATTTCCGCCAGCAGGGTGATCGGCGCGAGATCCTTGGGGTCGAACGGCATCGACGAATTGAGGTGCGGGTTCACCGTCAGCGCACCCGCCGGCGCGACGCCGAGCGTGTAGCCGTCGGGCTTGGCCTGGGCCACCGCGGCCATGCCGATATTGCCCCCTGCCCCGGCGCGGTTCTCGATCACCAGGCTCTGCTTGAGCTCGGCGGTGACCAGCGGCTCGAGCGCACGGATGACGGTGTCGGCGCTGCCTCCGGGTGGGAAGGTCACGATGATCTTGATCAATTGCTCCGGATAGGCCGCCTCGACCGCCTCCAGCGGCAACACGGCGAAAGTGGCGGCCGTCAGCACGGCCAGAATGCGGCGCCTAGCAACGTGAAACAATTTCTCCTCCCCCATTACGTATTCTTGTTTGTAGGCACGACCAGGCTGCCGTGCCGTTGGCAGGCAGCCTGCTATTCGATCACGCCGCAGCACCAGTGATGCGCGCAAGCAAGCCTTGCGGATCTTCGGGCGCGGCCTGCCCGCGCCAGGCGATGTGCTGGTCGGGTCGCGCCAGCACCAGCTTCTCGGCATAGGCCCCGTTCGCCTCGTCCGGCGCGATGTCGACCAGCGCGAGCGGCATGCCGCGCTGGTCCGCGGCAGAGAGCAGCCGCGCCACATCGATCGCCGGGTCGAACCGCAGCAATGTGTAGCCGGCCCCGAAGGCATCGTAGAGCGATCGTCCGTCCCGCAGGAACAGATGCGGCGCGCGGGCGCCCGGCACGGTGGAGGGCGTAAAGCTTCCCATCGCGTAGTCCGGCGGGGTTTCGCCGTCATAGGCGATGATCGGCGAGGCATCGTAGTAGTAGCCGAAGTTGAGGCCCGCGCAGCAATATTGCTGCACGTTGAGATCGCAGGCTGCTCTCGCAAGCGAAGCGCGCGCCGCGTGGCCGCGCGGCGTGTCATCCTCGATCTCCGTGGACACGCCGCCGCGCTGCGCCATCATCTTCATCGCGTGATCCATGGCAAAGCGCGACACCTGGTCGGTGATGGGCTGGCGCTCCGCCTCATAGGCATCAAGGATCGCAGCCGGCGCCCATCCGTTCAGATGCGCCGCCAATTGCCAGCAGAGATCGACGGCATCAGCAATGCCCGCATTCATGCCGTAGCCCGCATAGGGCATCCACAGATGCGCGGCGTCGCCACAGATGAAGACCCTGCGGTCGCGGAAGCGATCGGCCACCAGCCGGCGCCCGACCCAGTCCTCCTTGCTGAGGATTTTGTACTTGAACCGCTCGTCGACGCCGAGGATCGCGCGGATCGACCAGTCGCGATCGACCGAGTCGAATTCGGGCTCGTCGGGCTTGAGGTAATTGTGGATCAGCCAGCGGTCGTGGCCGTCGATCGCAACGGTGGTGCCCGACCGGCGCGGGTTGAGCGAGAGCACCATCCAGGCCGGCTTGTGCGCGCCCATCAACTCCTTCAGTTGCGGCGCCTCGATGAAGGTCGATTGCACGCGCTGAATCACCGGCGTGCCGGACAGGCTGGCGCCGATCGATTTGCGGACCAGCGAACGGCTGCCATCGCAGCCGACCACGAAGTCGGCTTCGATGCGGAGAGAATTTCCGCTGTTGAGGTTGCGACCTAGCGCGACCACACGATCGTCGTCCTGCTCGATATCGGTGATTTCCGTGCGCGCCAAAATGGTGATGTGCGGCTGAGCGGCAGCGTGGCCGAACAGGATCGGCTCGAGATAGACCTGGTTGATCCGGTGCGGCGGCTCGGGCGTCGGCCACCAGGTGTCGGGGCCGCCGGTGGCGCTGTAGCGGCGCGCGCGCGAGGGAATGTCGATACGGCACAGCTCGATACCGGTCGCCGTGGTCCGGTAGGAGCAATCGTTCGGGAAGTCCGCGGGCAGGCCCGCGTCGCGCAGCTTTGCGGCGACGCCCAGCCGGCGGAAGATTTCCATCGAGCGCGCCGAGACGTGATTGCATTTGACGCTGGGCGGATCGCCGGCGTGGCGGATCTCCGCAACGACGACGTCGATCCCGCGCGAGGCCAGATCCATGGCCGCGGTCAGTCCCACGGGCCCGGCGCCCACGACCAGCACCTGTGTCCTCATGCTCGTTTCCATCCCCTTGCATCATCGCGGATTCGTTGCCCGCGCAGCATGCATTTTATTGCAGGCCGTCTTATGCGATAAGTCGGAAAGAACTCATCAATTCATGAGCATTTCCGATGAATGTCACCTTGCGACAATTGCGGGCCTTCACCGGCGTGTATCGCACGCGCAGCATCACGCGGGCCGCCCGCGAGCTGAGCATCACGCAATCGGCCGCGAGCCTCCTGATCCAGCAGCTCGAAGTGCAGCTCGGCGTCAAACTGTTCGACCGCTCCACGCGTTCGGTGCAGCCGACGCTGGCCGCCGACGAGGCCTTTCACGCCGCCGAGCGCATGTTGAGCGATGCGCTGGGCCTGTCACGGCGCATGCATGACCTCGCGCAGGCGCGCGCCGGCCGCGTCGCGTTCGTCGCGTCGGCGGGTGCAGCTTCGGCATTGCTGCCGCAGGTTCTCGCGAAATTCCGCGCGGGCCATCCCGAGATCGACATCGACATGCGCGACGTCGCCGCCGACGACCTCGTTCCGCGCCTGATCGCAACCGATGCCGAGTTCGCGATCGGCAGCGTCGAGGGTGAGTTCGCGGAGATGACGATCGAAACGCTGACCCGCGGCCGGCTGAGCGCGATCGGCCGTCGCACCGCCGACTTCGCCGCGCGGCGCGCGTTGACATGGGACGAGCTGGCGCAACGCCCGACCATCGCGATGCGGCGCGAGACGCGGATCCGCATGCAGATCGATCAGGCACTCGGCGCGCAGGGCAAGCACCTTTCTCCAACCTATGAGGTCACGCTGATCAACACCGCGCTCGCCATGACAGCCCAAGGCCTCGGCCTCGCCATCCTCCCCGCAACGATGTTGCCAGCCGACCAATTCCCGACGCTGATCGCAAGACCCTTGATACGCCCGGCGATCACCCGCCCGGTGTCGTTGCTGCAGCGTCAGGGACGCACGCTGTCGCCGGCGGCGCAGGCGTTTGTGGCGACGGCTCGGACGGTGCTGGCGGGGCCGTGATCAACGCCGCAGGCCGCGGCTCGGGCTACTCCGCGAGATTATGCTGCTGCCAGCGCAACAGATAGGCCTGCAATCGCCAGATCAACGCCGACAGCGCGACGCCGACCAGCATCAGCACGACGACGGCGACCATCATTCCCGATGCCTCCGCGCGCGCCTCGGACTCAATGATCAGGCGGCCGATCCCCCGTTCCGCACCGATGAACTCACCGACGATCACGCCGATCAGGGCGAAGGAGATCGCAGGCGTCAGCGAGGCAAAGACCCAGGCCATGGTCGAGGGGATGACCACCGTGCGGGTGATCTGCCACTCGCTGGCGCCGAGCAGCCGCGCCGCGTTGACAAAGCCTTCGTCGATCGAGCGTGCCCCTTCGAACGTATTGAAGAACACCAGGAAGACGACCACGATCCACGACGTGACGATCTTCGAGGTATCGCCGATGCCGAAGGCCAGCACGATGATCGGCGCCAGCGCGATGCGGGGGATCGAATTCACCGCGGTGATGAACGGCTGGAAGATCGCGCTCAGCCGGTCCGAACGGCCGAGCACAAGGCCCGCGGCAAAGCCGCTGCTGACGCCGGTGACGAAGCCGAAGAACGTGTTCTTCAGGGTGACGGCGGTCGCGATCCAGAGATTGTTCTCGGATCGCGCCATGCAGCGGGCGAATTCGCCATTGAACCAGCCGTTGAACACGCCGAGCTTCGACTTGAGGCAGCTCAGGATCAGGAAGTGCTCGAAGATGTCGGACGGCTTGGACACGAAATAGGGATCGAGCAGATCCGGCACCAGCCAGGGAAGGCGGCCGTGCAGATCGTACCCCCACTGCCAGATCGACAGGAAGCCGACGCAGATCAGCATCTGCCAGGCCAGGGTTCTGCCGGGGCGGCGCGCTCGCCTCATGGCTTGCGGCCCTTGATGAATTCCTCGCCGAGCGAGTGCCAGATCAGCTGAAACAGCTCGGCATAACGCGGCGTCTCCCGGATCTTCACGGCGTTGCGCGGGCGGGCGAAATCCACCTCGAAACTCTCCTTGATCCGGCCCGGCCGCGCCGAAAACAGAATGATGCGGTCCGCCAGCGTGAGGGCCTCGCCGAGATCGTGGGTCACGAACAGCACGGTCTGCTGCTCGCGTTCCCAGATGCGAAGCAGCACATCGTGCATGTCGATCTTGGTGTGGGTGTCGAGCGCGCCGAACGGCTCGTCCATCAGCAGAACCTGCGGCTCGACGACCAGCGTTCGCAGGCGCGCTGGCGCATGCCGCCCGAGAGCGCCGAGGGATAGGCATTGTCGAAATCCTGCAGCCCGGCTTGCGCCAGGCATGCACGGACCCGATCCTTTCGCTCCGCCGCCGGGACACCCGCCAGTTCGAGGCCGTAACCGATGTTGTCTGCGACAGTGCGCCAGGGAAACAGGGTGTCGCGCTGGAACACATAGCCGACATTGGGCGTCGCCTGTCCGGGGACGACGGGCGTACCATCAATCAGGATCTGACCGCAGGTCGGCTTGACCAGGGTTGCGATCATGTTGAGGACGGTGCTCTTGCCCGAGCCGGATGGCCCCAGCAGGGCGACGAATTCGCCGCGCCGGACATTGAAGGAGACGTCGCGCACGGCCTCGATGGCCGTACCCGCCAGCTGGAAAGTCTTGCACAAACCGCGCACGTCGATGCGCCGCGTCTCAGGCGGCGCATCGACGTGCGGCGTGTGTAAAGCCTGGATCGTCAAGCCGGATAGGCCTTGCGTGCCGCTTCGATGAAGCTGGTGTTGACAACGTCGGCCATCGCGAGCGGCTTGATGCCGGTCATTTCACGGAACCAGACCTTCTGACCGCGCGCGAAGCTGGCGGCATCGATGATGCCTTCGTAATCGGTGACCTTCTTCATGACGCCGCTGTCGAAGATATTCGCATCGCGCGACGTGCTTCCGACGTAAGGCTCGATCATATCGTAGATCTCTTCGGGAGAGTGCCCCTTGATCCACAGGGTGGCGCGCCACAGCGCCGTGACGAACGCCTGCATCTTCTGCGGGTCCTTGTCGATGGTCGCCTGCAGCGTAAAATGAGAGGTCACCGGGACCTTGCCGCCGATGTACTTGGCCCAGACCGCCTCGTCCGTTCCATCGAACAACAGCGCGCCCCAGCCCTGCTCGACCGAATCCTTCAGGATCGATGGCGAGTTGATGAGAACATCGACCTGCTTCGTCTTCAACGTGCCCATCATGGTGTCGACATTGCCGGTGCCGATCCAGGTCACCTTGTCGTCCAGCCCCATGGTTTCCATGTAGTAGGAGGCCCATACGTGGTTGGTGCCGCCCAGCGACGACACCGAAACGATCGGCTTTCGTCCGTCAGGCCGCTTCCACTTCGCCAGCGCCTCCAGGCTGGTGATGCCCTGATCGAACAGATCCTTGCGGATGATGAAGATCGCGGCGTTGCTTCTTGTATCGACCGGCATCAGGACCCGCGCGCTGCGGCCGTGATTGCTGAGCTGCATCGGGTGGGTGATGTCGCCGATACCGATATCGCCCTGGGACGAAGCGATGATCTCGCGCGTCTTCACCCCGCTGCCGCCCTGGATCAGCTTGCAGTCGAGGCCGGCCTCCTTGAAGAATCCGGCCCGGTCGGCGACGAATTGAGATTGATAGACCGGAATGGCCACCGGATAGATCACGCGGCCCGACGGGGTATCCGCCCACGCCCGTCCTGCCGCCAGGGACGCACCGGCGCCGGCGACGATCGTCAACGCGGCCCGTCTGGTGACCCGAGTCTTCATCACGCGTGCTCCCTCTCCTTGCCGACCACCTTGTCGAGCGCGTTCAGAACCGCATCGCCCATCTCCTGGGTCGAAAGTCTTTTTGCGCCGGGTTCGGCAATGTCGGCCGTTCTTGCGCCCGCAGCCAGCGCCGTATCCACGGCCTTCTCCAGCAGCGTTGCATCATCGGGCCGATTGAGGGTGATGCGCAACATCATCGCGACGCTGAGGATCGAGCCGAGCGGATTGGCGATGCCCTTGCCCGCAATGTCAGGCGCGCTGCCGTGAACCGGTTCATAGAGCGCCTTGCGGCGGCCCAGCCGGTCCGGCGGCCCGAGCGAGACCGACGGCAACATGCCCAGCGAACCCGACGCCATCGCGGCGCAATCGGAGAGAATGTCGCCGAAGATATTGCAGGTCACCATGACGTCGAACTGCGAGGGCGCCCGCACGATCTGCATCGCAGCGTTGTCGACATAGAGGTGCGTCAGCTCCACATCGGAGAATTCCGCCTGATGCAGCGCGGTGACCTCCTCGCGCCACAGCACGCTGGTTTCCAGCACATTGGCCTTGTCGACGGAGCAGACCCGGCCTTTGCGCGTCCGCGCCAGTTCGAACGCGGTTCGCGCCACCCGGCGAATCTGGCTGGTGGTGTATTGCTGGGTGTTGAAACCGCGGCGCTGGCCGTCGGGCAGCGTTTCGATGCCGCGCGGCTCGCCGAAATAGATGCCGCTGGTGAGCTCGCGGATGATGATGAAGTCGACATCCTTCAGCACCGCGGCCTTGAGCGGCGCGGAGTCCGCCAGCGCCGGATTGGCGACGATGGGCCGGAGATTCGCATAAAGGTCGTACTTGCTGCGCAACGACAGCAGGCTTCCCGCCTTGCGCGCTGCCGGAGGGACCTCAGTGGTTTCAGGACCACCCGTCGCGCCCCAGAGTAACGCGTCGGCCTCCTCCATCGCCTCGACGGTGTCGTCCGGCAACACCTTACCCGTCGCCAGATACGGGATGAGACCGTATTGCGCTTCGCGCAGCGCCACGGGAATGCTGCGCCGCGCCGAAAACCATTTGAGAATGCGGTGGGACTGGTCGGTCACTTCAGGACCAATGCCTTCACCGCCGACCACGGCGACCTTGATCATGTTCGAGAGCGTGTTCATGCCAATTGTCCTGCCTGATGTCCTGCAAAGTGAATCCACGGCCGCGCGTCGCGGTCGGATGCCTGGAATGCGCGGATCTCGTGGTCGCGCCGCAACGTCAGCGAAATCTCGTCGAGGCCTTCGAGCAAACCCGCACGCCGGCGCGGATCGATCTCGAAGACGTGCCGCACGCCCGATGGGGAGGTGACCGTCTGCTCCTGCAGGTCGACACTGACGCGTCCCGCGCCCTGGCTCGCTTCGATCTCCGCGGCGAGCCCGTCGATGACGGCCTTGTCCAGCACCACCGGCAGGATGCCGTTCTGGAAGCAGTTGGCGAAGAAGATGTCGCCGAAGCCGGATCCGATGATGGCGCGGATGCCCATCTCCTGGAGCGACCACACCGCCGCCTCCCGCGACGAGCCGCAGCCGAAATTCGGACCCGTCACCAGGATTTCCGCGGCGCGATAGGGCTCGCGATTGAGGATGAACTCCGGATTGTCCGCGCCGTCCGGCAGGTAGCGGAGCGAACCGAACGCCCATTTTCCGAGACTGCCGCGGACGGAATTTCCGATCATGCGGTTGATGCTGATGATGACGTCCGTATCGACATTGGTGCGCATGATCGGCGCGGCCGTCGCGGTCAATTTGGTGAAAGCTTGCGGCATCTAGCGCTCCATCGTTCGGACGTCGGCGATGGCGCCGGACACCGCCGCCGCCACGGCCATGGCCGGACTTGCCAGATGAGTGCGGGCACGCGGCCCTTGCCGGCCAATGAAATTCCGGTTCGATGTCGACACCGAACGCTGGCCGGGCGGCACGGTTTCACCGTTTGCGGCAAGGCACATCGAGCATCCGGGCTCGCGCCATTCAAAGCCCGCGGCGATGAAGATCTTGTCGAGCCCTTCGGCCATCGCATCGCGCCTGACGGTCTCCGACCCCGGCACGACCCAGGCGCGCACGCCCGGCGCAACCTTGCGGCCGCGCGCGACTTCGGCTGCGGCGCGCAGATCGCTGAGGCGGCTGTTGGTGCAGGAGCCGATGAAGACCCAATCCACCGGCGTGCCGGCGATCGGCGCACCGGGCTTCAGGCCCATATAGTCGAGCGCGATCTCGATCGCGCCGCGGCGCGCCGGATCGGCGATGTCTGCGGGATCCGGGATGCGGCCATCGACACCAAGGACGTGTTCGGGACTGGTGCCCCAGGTGATCTGGGGGATGATGGCCCCGACATCGATCGACACTTCGCGATCGAACATTGCGTCGCTGTCGCTCTGCAGCGTCCGCCACGCCGCGACGGCCTGCTCCCACATCTCGCCTTGCGGCGCATAGGGACGGCCGCGGATATAATCGAACGTCGTCTCATCCGGCGCGATCAGCCCCATCTTGGCGCCGAGCTCAACCGACAGATTGCAGATGGTGAGCCGCCCTTCGATCGGCATGTCCCTGATCGCACTGCCGGCATATTCGACGGCATAGCCGGTGCCGCCGGCGGCGCCGACATGGCCGATCAAAGCGAGGATGAGGTCCTTCGCCGTCACGCCGAACGGCAACCGGCCGTCGAACGTCACCCGCATGGTTTTCGGCCGGCGCTGGATGATGGTCTGGGTCGCCAGCACATGCGTGAGCTCGCTGGAGCCGATGCCGAAGGCGAGCGCGCCGAGCCCGCCATGGGTGCAGGTGTGGCTGTCGCCGCAGACGATCAGGCAGCCCGGCAGGCTGAGACCGAGCTCCGGCCCGATGACATGGACGATGCCCTGCCCCGGCTGGTCGAGGTCGAACAGCCGGATGCCGCTGGCGGATGTCTCGGTCCGCAACGCCGCCAACAGCTCCCACCCGGTCTTGATCGTGCCGGCACGCCCGGACGCGGTCGAAATCGCATGATCCGGCGTGGCGAAGGTCAGTTCGGGATTGTGGACCGGAATGTTGCGGCTTTTGAGGTTGATCAGGCCGGCGGAGCCGCCGAGGTCATGCAGCAAGTGGCGATCCACGTGAAGCAGATCGGTATCATCGCTAATCCGGGCGATGACATGCTGGTCCCAGATTTTGGCCAGCAGCGTGCGGCCACGCGTGTCCACGATCCGTCCTCCCCTGTTCGGCATCTGATGTGCCGTGTTGCCGCCGATCATGCCGACCGACAGCGAGCTTGAGAAGCAGGATAGAAGTCCGTCGCGGAAATGTGCAGTGACGGTTGGGCAGGGAGCCATCGCGGCCGGCGATGGCAGGCCGTCGGCAGGAGCGATGTCAGCTTCGGCCGCGCACGACCGTCAGCCGGTCGGAGACACCGCCCGTGGTGAGACGCGCATCATCATGGGTCCGCAAATGCTCCACCAGCAGCTTCGTCACCGAAGGCAACGACTTGTAATCGCGCACGCCGATGACCAGGTCGCGTCGCGCCCAGGACTCGTCGAGCGGGACGGTGACGAGACTGTCGACGCCGTAGCGGTCGCGAACGATCTCGAGCGGCACGATTCCGACCCCCATCCTGGCATCGACGACGCGGAACAGCGCATCGAAACTGCTGACGCGGATGCGCACCTTGAGGTGCTGCCCGAGTGCCGCGGCGGCCCTGACACACAGCGTCTCGATCGAGCTGCCCTTCTCCAGGCTGACGAAGTCGAAATCGACCAGCTCGCGGAAGCGAACGCTATCGTGGCCCGCCAGCGGGTGGTCGCGCGTGACCAGCGCGACCAGGCTGTCGCTGCGATAGGACGGCAGCTCCAGATCCTGCCCGTCGATGTTGCCGCCAAAAATGCCGATGTCGGCCCGGTTCTCCACCACCGCGCGCACGATCGCGGGGCTGAGATCCTCCTCGATGTCGATGTGGACCAGCGGATGCCGCTCCAGGAACAGGCTGAGCTCGTCCGCCAGGGCTTCGAGGATCGCGGACTTGTTGGCACAGATCCGGATCAGCCCGCGCTTGCCCTGCCGGTATCCGGTCAGCTCGCTCTCAAGCTTGCTCAAATTTCCCAGGATGATGCGGGCGTGCTCGAGCAGGGCGAAGCCAGCCGGTGTCGGCTCGATCCCCTTCGAATGACGATGCAGCAGCTCGACCTGAAACAGGTCCTCGATATCCGAGACGCGGCGGCTGACCGCGGACGCCGCGATGTTCTTCTTCTCCGCCGCCTTGGCGATACTCTGCTCCTCAACGATCGCCACGAAGAGCTGCAACGTGAGGAGATCGATTTTGGCCGTCATCCGTCAGATCCTCGACCGGGCCCTCGCTAGGGGGCCATTGTGGAGAAGCTTGGCGGCCGGTCGCAAGTGCGGTGTCAGATTATGGTCCCCCGGGGACGACACCAGAGGCTGCCACGACGCAGAGAGGCTGTCTTTGACGGGGCTTTCTCAAAGCCGTTTTGATATGGCGGAGAGGGAGGGACTCTTCGCTCAATTTACGCCTATCCGCCAATTTCCTCGAAAAACAACGCGAGCCGGCGGGTTACGGACTACACTGACGACTACACTTTGGACTACAGCAATCAGCGCTGCAGAATCGCGCGGTTGTTTGCCTGGGTCAACGTCCAAAGGCCGGCCAGCCTGGGGAACTTGATTTAGAGTTGATGCGGTGTTGCCGGGCGGCGCCTTAGAGAGCTTTCCTCGCTGATCGCGAGTTGAAGGGCCGTTTGCACTGGATGCAAACACGCGCTGACGCACGAATTTTTGGACACGCCTCTGAACGCGACCTCCGAGCAGGCCGGACCGGCTCCTACCGACCTCGACGCCGCCGCCGACCAGACTATCGCGGCCTGCGGCGGCGACGCCCCGGGAGACCGTGAAGGCTCTGATCGTCGCCAACGACTTTCTCGAGACCCAGCTCGAAGAGCTCGGGAGGAAGGTGTCGACCGGCTACGCCCGCGGGCGGCTCCCAAGGGCGCGCGAACGCAAGGATGAGGCAGATGTCTGAAGTGACCTACTATGTCGCTCTGCAGTTCGTTTTCTCCGACGACGGCATAGCCGCCGGCGAGGCGGCGGAGTGCCTGAGCGCCAACGCCGCGGTGATGCGGGCCGAGGCGCTCTCCCGCAAACCGCGTCATGCCGGCGCCATCGCCTTCTCGCGGACCGGCGACCCGTCAAGCGGGGCCTTCAGCGACGCTAGGCTGATTCGCAAGTTGGGCGACGTGTCAGAGGATCTGAGCACGTTGTGAACGAACGCCGGCGTCGCATTCGGCCGCTTGCCTAGGCGGATCGCGGCCGGCTATGCCATACTAACTTACCGTGTGTTATCCACTTCCCGGGCGGCTCCCGACATCCCGATGAAGAAATTCATTTGCGAGCAGAATATCGTGAATTTTCAGAGGCTGCTGGCCGAAACCAGCGATCCGACTCTGCAGCGGACGCTGGAAGGTCTGCTGGCCACCAACAAGCGCGAACTGGCGCTGCTGGAGGCCGAACGGCAGGGAGCCCAGACCTCTCCGTTCGGACAGCCGCTCCGGAGCGCCGCCGATGCGTCCGAACTTCGCGAGCGCTTCCTCTCGGACTTCGATCGGTCGCCGCACCCGTACATGCTGCTCGATCCGGGGCCGGGCCTGCAGACCGTGGACATCAACGCTGCGTACGCCAGAGCCACTCTCACCGACCGAGACAGCGTTGTAGGTCGGTCCCTTTTCGACGTGTTTCCCGACAATCCGGACGATCCGCTCGCTGACGGAGTGAGCAACCTATACGCCTCACTCCGGATCGTCGCACAGACAGGCCGGCCTCATGCCATGGCCGTGCAGCGCTACGACATCCGCGATCCAGACGGCTCGTTCGTCGAGCGCTACTGGCAGCCGATCAACTCCGCTATCGTCGACGAAGATGGTCGGCTGACATTTCTGCTGCACCACGTCGAGGACGTGACGGATCAGGCCGCGTCCTGAGCACCGATTCAACTAGGCGCTCTCTCTTGGTCGCCGAGCGTCCTACCCGTCGTGCTGTTGACGAAATGGAGCGACGTGCAAGCCGGGCAAGAAATCGAGACGTAGGTATCTTCGGGCTTCAGGGACTCGATCGCCTCCTCGTCCAGGGAAAGCTGGACGTTCATTCCCGTGCGCGGACACTTGAAGAGGATCTGGCGCTGCATTGCTCAAACATGCGCCTCGTCGGCCGCCATCGAAATTGCGGATGAGTACCTAGGGCCTTCTGCGGAAGTTGAGATGGGTCAAAGCGCACCGCAGGACCGGTCCTAAGATTTGAGCGCATCGGGCGCTTTGGCGCCGATGGCGTTGCGAGGCGGAGCCCGGACTGCTAGGCACTCCGGGTCCCGTCTCCGGACTCCTGCGTCGACGAACGCAAAAGTGAGCCGGCTCTGTGAGCGGCTCGGTCGGTAAGTTCTGCGGAACCAAAGCCGACGGTGCGGGTTGGACCGACACAGCCTCAGATTTGACGTCACTGAACAATCGGCCTCGGCGCTTCGTTGCGAAGCCCCGGGGCCTATTTCCCTTCGGCCTGAGACGACGGCGTGTAGCAAGAGGCCATCATGCCAGCGGATCTCCATCCAGACGACCTGACGCATGTGGTGCGCAATGCGCTCGAGACCACGCGCGCGACGATGGTTTGCCCCTTTCACGACGACGTAATCATCCGGGTCGGCGACGACGCCGCCGAGGGTCACGCCTTCGAGCGTGCCAAACGAATCCCCAAAAGCGACGGCTCAACTTGGGGTGGGCAAGCTCTCAGGGACGAGATTCGGCGCCAACTAGGCGCTGCCACGGATGGCCGCTGCCCCAAGTGCGACGCCGCCCCGGATCCGCGCGCCTAAGCGACCCGACGGAGAAGACCGCCGGAACCCATCCAAGCCGGACTTGTTGTCCCAAAGCGGAATTGGAGTTTTGGCATGTCGGTACGACTTCAGATCGCGGCGATCGTCTTCATGAGCGTCCAGGCAGTGCTGTTCGGAGCGGGAATGCTTGTGATCCTCCTCACCCCATTCCAATCGAACGCAATGGCGGCTATTCCGACGATGATCTTCGTCAGCTTCGTGGCGTCGGCCGCAATCGCGTGGCTGATAGCGCCCAGACTTCGCCAGCGTTATTGGCGCACGAGAGGCACTCCCGGCGACGCCATCTCCGGTTAACGCCGCTGGCCCGGCCGAGCGTCCGCCGTCAATCCCCTCTCCCCACTCCGAACGGCGCGGGTGGATCGAGCCACTGGACGCAGCGCCGCCGCCAATGAAGGTGCCCATGCCGCGCTTCATCGTCCGCTTCATCAAGGATGTCCTCGGCGACAACGGCCAGATGGACGAAGTCTGTCAAACGACAATCGAGCTGGATGCCCGAAACGGCGGGGAGGCCGAGCAGCAGGCCAAGGAACGCTTTTGCGATATCCACGCCACCCATGACTGGTCGCTCCATGCCGACCGTCTGAAGGTGGATCCCGCCGACTTTCCGTCGTAAGCCCGGAAGCCGTGCCGCGCCAAAAGGGCGCCGACCAGGTCATGGGAGTCCGAACATGTCGAAAGCGTTCAGATTGGTGGCAACTGCATGTTGCATGCTCGGCATCGTCACGCCGTCTTTCGCAGCAGACGCCGTCAGCGGCAAGGATATCGCCAAGCGCTGGTGCGCAAGCTGCCACCTCGTGGAGCGAGATCAGACGACCGCCGCCGATCAGGCGCCGCCGTTCGCGTCCCTCGCGAAGACACCAGATTTCGATCAGAACAGGCTCGCCTTTCTGCTGCTACTGCCTCACCCTAATATGCCGAACCTGTCGCTGAACCGATCCGAAATCGCGGACCTGGCCGACTATATCCGATCGCTGAAGTAGACCGCTGGGATGCGATCCGACCTTCCAAGCTCGCTGCGGGGTCGGTTACCTTTCTTGATCGGCTGGCGGCTTTTTTGCGGGCCGTGGGTCGTGCAGCAGGGCGTCGTCGCAATTGGTGCAGACGTACCGCAGTCGTCCTCCAGAGCATCGTCGGACCCAGCCTTCATCGGCCTGCCAAACGGCGGGCATGCCTTCCGACCAGATAGAGCCCTGCCATCTGATTTCCCCCGCGCTGGCTACGTCCATCCCCGTTGCATGCGGGCACCGGCGCTTCTTGACTCGGCGACCGCAGGGTACTCAACTTCCGGCAGTGATGTTGTGGGGGTGCGTCATGGAGCAGGAGTTCTACCAAGGTCTTGCGCAGCGGGTCCGGGTCATGGCCGATAGGGCCGACCCATTCACTCGCCGTCGTCTGCTGGATCTCGCCAAGCGATACGACGCCAAGGGCGGCGTCTCGCGATCCGAAGCGACCGAGCGGCCGCTGCCGACGCCGCGCACGACGCCGCCAGCTTCCATCTTCTCAGGACCGGGCGAGGCCTGATGCCCCAAGCGGCGTAGGTCACATCGGCCTGGCGCGCCGTTCAGCCCGTCGCCTGCAGGATCGGCGTCGACGCCGACGGCTGGGACTTGTTCATGTCGAGGACGTGACCGACAAGGTGACGCGCTGAACTTCAGCAAGACAGACATCAGTGCGGCGCTCCATTCGTCAGGAGGCAACGAAGTCGAATACGCCCCGCACTTTGGCGGCCAGTTGCTCGATGGTGAAGGGTTTCGATATGAAAATCACGTCCTGGTCCAGCCCGCTGTTGTGAATGACGGCGTTGCGGCTGAACCCGGTCGTGAACAGAACCTTCAGTCTTGGAAGGCGCAAGAGCGCTACGCGCGCAAGTTGGCGGCCGTTCATTTCCCGCATAACGCCGCACGATGAACAGCAGCGTGATTTCCGGATGGGCGTCGATGATGCGTAGCGCCGCGATCGTTCCTGCGACGTGCAGCATCGTGTACCGTACTTAGGCCGAACGACGTTGATCTGCGCCAAGGCGCGATAGAAGTGACGTTGCGCACCGTCACGTCTGAGTGAGCGGCCGCATAACTCGCGCAAATGGTCCCGTGATCAGCCCCGCGATCCTTGCTCACTCGTAGCGCAGCGCCTCGATGGGATCGAGCCGGGCGGCCTTTCGCGCGGGGTAGTAGCCGAAGAATATGCCAACGGCTGCCGAGAACAGGAACCCTCCGGCAATCGCTCCCAGCGATATCGGCGCCGGCCAGCCGGTGAGGGCAGAAATGGCGACGGAAAACGCCGCGCCGATGATAATTCCAACGATGCCGCCGCTGACGCTGATGAATATCGCCTCCGCAAGAAACTGCAGCAGGACGTGTAATCGTCGGGCGCCAATTGCCATCCGTAGTCCGATCTCGCGCGTTCGCTCCGTCACCGAGACGAGCAGGATATTCATGATGCCGATGCCGCCGACCACAAGCGAGATCGACGCCACCGCGGCCAGGAGGAGCGCCATGATGCGGCTGCTTCCCTCCGCGGTCTGCGCAATCTGACTGAGGTTGCGCACGGAAAAATCGTTGATGGTGCCTGGGCTGATGCGGTGACGCCGCGCTAGGATTTCAGTGGCCTGATCGATCGCCGCCTGGATGCCGGCCTGATCCACCGCCTGCACGTAAATCTGATTCACGTACCCGGTCATGCGCGGCTGAAGCCCATACGGATTTGGCGGCGTCGGATAGATCCAATTGATCGCCGTTTGCTGCTGGCTTGGGGCGGCAACGCCGATAATCTTGCGCTCGGCCGTGGTGAACGGAACCATGATCAGATCGTCCTGGTCCTGCCCAAAAGATGTCTGTCCTTTCGTTTCGAGAATTCCGATCACCCGCAATGACACACCCTTCGCCTGCACCATCGCGCCTATCGGGTTCTGAAAGGTGCCGAAGAGTTGCCGGCGCACGGTCTCGCCGAGGACGACGACCAAGGCTGCGCTTCGCTCGTCCTCCGGAGTGATGGCCCGCCCTGCGGCGATCTGCCAGTTTGTCATCGGAGGATAATTGGGGCTTACGCCCTGAATTCCGGTGGTCCAGTTCTGGTTCGCGAAGCGGATCAGCCCCGATTGCCGGATGAGATAGCTCACGGCCCCGGCGGCAGGCGCCTCCTGCCGGATCGCCCGGACGTCGGCAACGGTGAGCGTCGAAGCGCTTCCGGAGCCGCCGCGAGCGCCGCCGCTCGTGGCCGCACCCGGCAGAATGACCACGAGGTTCGTTCCGAGCCTTGCAATCTCCTTTCGAACCGCCTCGTTCGCTCCCTGGCCGACAGATACCATGACGATCAATGCGGCGACGCCGATGAAGACCCCGAGCATCGTCAGCGCCGAACGCATCTTGTTGCGCCAGATCGCCTCGGCGGCCGCCGTCATCACCATCCAGGCAAAGGGCCATGACGCGCCCGACATTGCGACACGGGCCGACCGTTCCCTCGGCTGGACCGGTTTGCTCGCTGCCGCGCCTGCCGGCTGTGGCGCCATGTCGCGCTTTGTGTTCCTCACATCCGAGATGATCTGACCGTCGCGCATGGTGAGCACGCGATCCGCGAAGGCTGCGACATCGGGCTCGTGGGTCACGACGATGATGGTGACGCCCTGTTCGCGATTGAGCGAACTGAGCGTCTGCATGATTTCGTTGGAGTTGCGGGTATCGAGATTGCCAGTCGGCTCATCCGCCAGCAGCAGGCTCGGCTGATTGATCAGGGCCCGCGCGATCGCAACCCGCTGCTGCTGCCCGCCCGACAGCTGGCCCGGCGTGTTGCCCTCCCGATCGCGCAGCCCAAGCTTGTCCAGCACCGCGCGAGCCCGCTCGAAGCGCGCGCGCGCATGGCTCTGGCCGGACATCGCGTACAGGAGCGGCAAGGCGACGTTGTCGATGGCGCTGGTGCGCGGCAATAAATTGAAGCTCTGAAATACGAAACCAAGCCGTTCGCTGCGAAGGCCGGCAAGATCCGGCTCCGCAAGCTGTGCGACATCGATGCCGTCGAACCAGTAATGACCGCCGGTCGGCCGGTCGAGGCAACCAAGGATCGACATCAGCGTCGACTTGCCGGATCCGGACGCACCCATGATGGCGATGAACTCGCCGTGTTCGACGATCAGGCTGACGTCCGAAAGCGCGCGAACATCGATGTCGCCGACATGATACGTCCGCGACACCCCTTCAATCCTGATGACCGGCTCCGCCATGGGTCTTCAATCGTTGCGGCTGTTGATCAGAGTCGTGGCGGCGGCATGCCGGAACGCGCCTTCGCCGAATTCCGCTGCTCCGCGACGATCACCCTGTCGCTGACTTTCAGGTCGCCTTGCACGATCTCCGTAAACTCGTCGTCGTCGAGCCCGACAGCAACAGGCACCGGCACCGACGATCCGTCGCGGAGCACCCAAACGCGCGCCTGCTTCGTGTCGCCAAGGGCGGTCCCGGTCGGGACATAACGCAACGCCTGGTTCGGAATGCGGAGCACGTCGTTGCGCCGATCGGTGACGATCCTCGTCGCCGCCGTCAGGCCGGGCTTGAGCGCCAGATCAGCGTTGTTGACGCTGATGACAACATCGTAAGTGATGACGTTCTGCACCGTTTGCGGGGACTGGCGGACCTGGGTGACCGTTCCCTCAAACAGACGTTTGGGATATGCGTCGACGGTGAACGTCGCGTTGTTGCCGGTCTGGATGCCGCCAATATCACTTTCGCTGACATTGGCGTCCACCTGCATCCTGGTGAGGTCGGTCGCGATCAGGAACAAGGTCGGGGTCTGGAAACTCGCCGCAACGGTCTGCCCCATGGTGACGGCGCGCGAAACGACCGTGCCATCGACCGGTGAGACGATGTTGGTATAGTCGAGATTGACCTGTGCCGCGTCGAGCACGGCTTGGCGCTGCTGGATGGTGGCTTCGTCAAACGTGATTTGCGCCAGAGCCTGGTCGTACACGTTCTTCGCATTGTCGTAGGCGTCTTCCGACACGGCGCTTGTCTTGACGAGAGTGGCGAGGCGTTCCAGGTTGGCCTTGGCATAGGTGAGCGATGCCTTGTCCTTTTCCAGTTGCGCCTTCGCGATGGCGAGGCTGGCCTTCGCTTGATCGACGATGCTCTGATACGGGCGAGGATCGATCTTGGCGCAGCTTTGTCCGCGTTTGACCTGCGTATTGTAGTCGCAGCTCAATTCCTGGATCACACCGGACACGTAGGTCCCGACGATGATCGTCAATTCCGGATTAACCGAGCCCGTGGCGTTTATGTCGCGCGCGATGTCACCGATTGCAACGGGCGCCGTCTCATAGCCAACCGGCGCGCTGCCGCTGAACGACCACCAGATGCCCAAGGATGTAGCGAGAAGAAGCGTCGCGATCCCAACGAGAGCCCAGCGCCTCGTCGCAAATCGCGGCCGTACGGCCGGCTCGCCGACCGGGCGACCAGCCGATGGAAGCGGAACATAGGGCAGAGCTTCCCTGCCTTCGGCGGTGACACCAATGCCGAGATGCGTGTTCATGCCGCCTTGGCTCCAGGTGCTGGATAATGGCTGTCGCCACCATAGGCTGCCTCTGGGCCGAATGGTTGATTGGGATCAAGCTATACTGATGGGCGCTAGGTCTGACGCTAATTTCTGCACTCCGTTGAAAGCCAACGTTAGCTCGGAGGACGTCGTCGAGCGCTTCACCCTCAAGCCGGGAAATGATTGGTCGTCGAACGGAAAAGTCGGCGCCGCACGACAGGATCTTCGGGGAAACTGCCCGGCCAACGCAGCCCATGAACAGGGTCAAAGCCGACCCAGCAGCAGCAATACGAGGAGGATGACCAGGATGGTACCAATGACACCCATGCCACCGTGGCCATAGCCGTAGCCGTAGCCGCCAAAGCGGCCGCTGAAGCCACCAAGCAGGAAGATGACGAGAACAATGATGATGATAAGTCCGATCGACATTGTCCGGCTCCTCGGGCTAGACGTAGGGATCTTACCGCCGCGTCAACTGGTCGCGGCGTTTGGCGAGAGCGGCTGAACGACCGGTGCAGAAAACAGCACGGTAAATCGTGCGCCCTGACCGTCGGCGCCACGTTCGATCCGCAACTCACCGCCGATCTGGTCGGTAAATGATCGAACAATTTTCATTCCCAGCCCTTTGCTTGCGCCGGGGTCGAAGCCCTCGGGCAAAGCCGGGCCATCATTGGAAATGGATAGCGCATAGCCATGTTTCGGATCCGGCTCCAACCTGATGGCGATCCGGCCCTTGCCGTATTTTGCCGCGTTCGTGATCAACTCGTTGGCGATGAAGCCGAGCGGAATGGCGGTGACAGCAGGCAGATCAATCTGACTACCTTCGACGTTAACTCTTCCGGCGGAGGTGTCCGACGACGACATCGCAGAAAACTCGCGTCCAAAATCCTGAAGGAATTTCTTGAACTCGATTGTTCTCACACCCTCGTAGGAATGAAGGCGATGGTGGATGCGCGCAATCATCGAGACCCGATTGGCCGCCGCGCTCAATTGTGAGGCCGCTTCGGGATTGATCGAATTGCGGCTCTGTAGCGAAAGAAGGCTGATGGTCATCTGGAGATCGTTCAACAGCCGATGGTCGGACTCCTCCTTCAATAGTTGCTGTCTGTGGATCAATTCGTCCTTTTGAAGAAGCCGCGCCTCGCTCTTCGCAAGCGCCTTTCGCAATCGAACCGCGATGAGCCGGTAATCCGTCAGCTCCGCCGCCGGCAGGCATTGATCCGGATTCTGGAAAATCACGCCCGGAGGTGGGTCCGAACCGCCTGACGAGTCTTCGTCAATCATGACATCGGCCCCTGAGAGGTTCTCACTGCAACTGCGGGTTGAACCTAGAACGGCAAAAGAAAATCAGATTGATGCAGATCAACTATGTCCTGCACCCGACGTTGTGCCTTACTCGTAGGGTTCGCGTGTATTCACTGTGTCTGTTACCCGCTGCTAGGCGAGGCTTCTTGATTAGCCTCGCAACCGCATCGAGTGCGACGGTCTATGATAAAGACCGTCGCACTCGTGCGCTCAATACGGGGCGTAGTATTGGCGGCGATAGGGATACGGGCCGCCGTAGTAGCCTGGCGCGTAGTAGCCCGGTGCATAGCCCCGCCCGTAATAGCCCTCGCCGTAGGCTCCATAGGCGGCGGCTCCAGCCGCAGCACCCAGGATGCCAAGACCGATTGCGGCCCCCGGAGCGCCGTAGTAGCCGCGACGGTAGTGGCGTCGGTAGTAGACCTCTGTCACTCCGGATGAAGAAGCGGCTTGCTCTGGAAGACTCGTGCTCGGCGAGATCGGAGCAGCCACCGAAGGGAGCACCGAGCCGAGCGTCGCCGCACCGAAGAGCGCGGCGGCAACCGCGCGTTTCATGATCTGATGGTTCATAGTCGTATCCTCTCGAATTTGGAGCACGCCGTTCCTTGATGCGGTTCAACGCGGCAAGAGAACGCCTCTTTTCGGCTGAGGCTCTTTCGCCTCCTCATCCGCCAGCAACTTCAAGAGTACGTCCCGCTCCGCTTCACTGTGCGGCTCTGCAAGACGTTTCTTGAATAGAATGAGGTTCTGTAGGTGAATGTACTTCCCCATGGCTGACCTCGCTGATTGGAGCGAAAGACGACGTTTTTGCGCGGGAGGCACGTTCGATCCATCCGCGCAATGCCTCCGAATTCATGGGATCCTCCGAACTTCCTAAAGTCCGGATAGGGCGCTGCGCCTTCGGGCATCGCTTGCATCCCGGGAAATCAAACGCGCAGAACTCCTCGTCTGAAAGCGAGCCTGCCGCCAGTTCGAAGCGGCACCACAACGCGACGGGTTGAAATTTGGCGGGCTGAATGTCGGGCATGATGCTCTTCCCAAGACCAAACGGGAGCAACACGCTCCCACTCACCGATGGATGCCGAGAATGCAGCGGTGATGAGGATATCGTGCCGCAGTGCAGCTCGAGCTTATGGTCAAATTTGCTCATTCACGACAAATTAATGGACGGGATTTTGCCATCCCGAAGCTCCATTGCGTCGCGCTAGGATGTGACGAGAACTTCTACGGACATCCCGGCGAAGGCACCGGTGCTGCCGACGAAGCTGCCGGACACCGGGATCGTCTGCCGGATGTCGCGCGCGACCGCGACCGGGATCAGATTGAAGCCCCCGAGACTGCGATTGGTCGGGTCGAAAGTGATCCAGCCGGCTCCCGGCACGAAGACCTCGGCCCACGCATGGGTTGATCCCGCACCGGTCGATCCGATGCTGCCTTGTTCTGGATTGTAAAGGTAGCCGGAGACGATCCTGGCTCCGAAGCCGAGCATGCGTGCTGCTTCGGCGAACAGCACCGCGAAATCCCGGCATGACCCCCAGCCGCGATTTAAGGTCTGTACCGGCGTTTGCGTGCCCTCATCCTCCCGGCTCTGATACCGGACAGCTTCGGAAACGCCGACGCTGAGGTCCCTGAGCAGCGACAACGTGTCAGTCTGCCTGCCTCGAATGAACATCTGAGCCCAGTTTCGCAGGACCCCTGCGGCGTCCGAGAACTGGGGGACGGCCAGGGCGCCGAGATCGGTCCAGTCGTCGTCAGAATAGCGGAATGGGTAAGACATGGCCGAAACGGCGATGTCGAACACGGGCCATGCGACCGCGTCGAGCTGAAGCTCCGCGACGCTGGAGATCACCAGGTTGGAGGCCGTCATCTGAA
Source organism: Bradyrhizobium barranii subsp. apii (assembly GCF_011516635.5). Lineage (GTDB taxonomy): Bacteria > Pseudomonadota > Alphaproteobacteria > Rhizobiales > Xanthobacteraceae > Bradyrhizobium > Bradyrhizobium barranii. The sequence continues at coordinate 708,921 of NZ_CP096255.1, forward strand.
ACGTGGCCGTCGCGATTGCATTGCCAAACACATCGTGTGCCCAGGTCAAGGCCGCAGAGGGCGTCACCGTGACGTTGCACGAGATCAGACGAAGCTCGCGGCTTTCGCGCGGACGAAGCATCAAGCGGTGCGGCAACAGGCGCACGTGTTCGTTGAACCGATAAGTCGTCGTGTGAAGAACCTTCAGCGTAGCCAACGAAAGCTCCAATCGGTGCAGCGTATGACCAGGTCCCTTATCCAGTGGTCCCCTCGGGAAGTATGGTCGAGTTGAACGTTCCCATGCAAATGTCGATCCAGACGGCCGAAACCCGGACGGAGTTTCGGTCGAGGCATCGGGCAAGAACGCTGCGATCCATCCAAGCGGCCATGTTGACGGGTATCGAAGTGCAAGCACAACATCGGTTTCGCGATGCGACCCGACCGACAAGTGTGACGTGACCGCTGGTCGGAGAGCTGCAAATTTGTGGACGTCGCGTCGGCGCGCCGACCCGGATGGTTGAGGCGACCAGGAGGGAACACACCATGAAGAACCGGCCACCGCTTCCGAAACATTTGAGCCGCCATAGGTATCACACGCTGCTAATCCGGCTGCAGATCGAGCTCGTGAAGCTGCAGCGCTGCGTGATTGAGCGGGGCCAGCGTATCCTTGTCATCGTCGAGGGTCGCGACGCCGCCGGCAAGGACGGCACGATCAAATCGATTGTCGAACATCTAAGCCCGCGTGATACCCGCGTCGTGGCGCTGGGGCCGCCAAACAATCGGGAACAGTGTTCATGGTACTTCCAGCGTCACGTTTCGCACTTGCCCGCGGCAGGAGAGATCGTGCTGTTCAATCGCAGTTGGTACAACCGGGCCGGAGTTGAGCGTGTTATGGGCTTTTGCAACAAGGAGGAAACTGAGGAATTCCTCGAGACCGTGCCGGCTTTCGAGGCAATGATTGAGCGTTCGGGTATCACCCTGCTCAAGTACTACCTTGATATTTCGAAACAGGAACAGAAGCTGCGGCTCGCCGACCGCCAAAGGGATCCCCTGAAGCAATGGAAGCTGAGCCTCATCGATGCCAAGGCGCAGAAGTGTTGGACAGCCTATTCCGAAGCACGGGACAGGATGCTGGAGCGGACGCATACCGTCACCTCGCCATGGACCGTGGTCCGCGCCGGTGACAAGGAACATGCGCGACTTAATATTATTCGCGATATGCTGTGGCGGCTGAACTATCCGGGAAAGCACCGTCGCCTCCACAGACCCGACCCGGTGGTCGTTTTTCCTTACGATAAAGCCTGTTATGAACGCGGCCTGATCGAGGCTTAGACGGACTGCTGCCATCAGGAAATAGCAGGTGTTAGCAGTTGGGCGCGGCTCCGACTGGCTTCGGCTGTTCAGGGCGTTAGTTTGTAAGTTCAGCTCAGGAAATATGCCGCACCTTAGATCATTCGTAGTTGAGATCACCGCGTCGCGCCGGCAACTGCCGCATAGATCACTTTTCGCGATGATAGCGATGCCATTCGGCGAGTGGCCATGAATCATCCTCTTGTGAAGTCACGTCGTTCGACGAACAGTCGAAGGAGCGCTCCCTCGATTCGCCGCCCCCACGAACAGCATTCTCGCCTCAAGCCGGAGAACAATTAACGACTATTGCCCGACGATACACGGCGTCGCCGCGCTGGCATCGGCGACATGAATTCTAGTGGCGATCAAACCCTATCCCGGCGTGGTTCTGATCGCTTGACGCAACTCCGTGAGCGTCCTGCGCACGCCGTAGAGCTGGTCGACAAGATTCAGTATCACTCCCACTCCCTCGGAGTTCACGCCGAAATCCACCAGGAGTTCCCGGATCAGCCGTGCCCTGGCGATATCGATGTCAGAGAAGCTGGGCTCTGCGGACGAACCGCTGGGTATCAGCCACTCCTGCTCAATCCAGACACCCAGAGTGTCATGCTCGATGCCGGAGAGTGATAGAAATTCCTCCCTGCTCATTGTCACGGCGCCACCTCCTCGCGGGGATTGTAGGTCTTGCCACCCTCCCAGTTGGCGACGAATGCTTCGAGTTCGGGATCCGGCTCTTTGGGAAGCACGACCTTTAGCTTGACCAGCTGATCGCCATGACCACCGGCTTGTCTGGGAGCCCCCTTGCCCCTCAGGCGCAGCGTGCTGCCGGTGTTCGACCCTTTCGGTACCGTCATTGTTACCGCACCTGTTGGAGTGGGAACCTTGATCCGGGCACCAAGGACGGTTTCCGTGAGGGTAACGGGCAATTCCAAATAGATGTCGTCACCCTCGCGCGTGAAGGAACGGTCGGGCCTGATTTCGACTTCAATGAGAATATCCCCAGGCGCACCCTTGCCCGATCCGGGCTCACCCTTGCCGCGCAATCTCAGAACCTGCCCATCCGTCATGCCGGGTGGAATGGCCACGTCAATTGTGCTACTGTCGGGCAATGTCAGCCGCCTATTCGCACCGGCAATTGACTCAACGAATTCAATAGGCAGCCTGAACTTGAGATCATGCCCGCGCCGATTCGCCTGGGCCTGAGCGCTGCGTCTCAACAGTTCGGCGAAGGCGTCTTCCGACTCCATGAAATCTGCAAAACCGGAATTGTCCGTATAAGGATGATCCTGTTCCGAGGACGCGTAATCCCAATAATAGTTCTGCCGAGACCGCTCGGCTCCCGCGGCGTCAATCTCTCCGCTATCAAACCTCTTGCGCTTCTCTGCGTCGCCGACGAGATCATAGGCCCCGGCTACCTCCTTGAATCTCTCTTCGGCCTCGGGATTTCCGGGATTCAGGTCGGGATGCAACTTCTTTGCAAGCTTGCGATAAGCTTTTTGAATATCATCCGCGGAAGCCGTCGGAGCGACGCCCAGTATTTTATACGGGTCATTCAACGCAGTCGGCACGGCTTAAATCCCCCGGGACCTCACAACTCAAAAGCTTGATTCGGCAGCGGCATTTCGACATGGGTATCGCCAAGATGGGCAGCAAACTGATTCATGGTGCTCTCTTCGCCGTGAACAAGGAACGTTCGCTTTGCGCCGGTCTGCTTTTGCCAGGCCAGCAACTCGGATTCGTCGGCATGCGCTGAAAAACCGTTGATGGTGTAGATGCGGGCCTTAACCGGGATATCTTCGCCAAAGATCGTCACTTGCTTGGCGCCGTCGATAATACGGCGAGCGAGAGTTCCAGCGGCTGCGTAACCGACGAACACGATGCTCGACTCCTCGCGACCCAGATTGTGCTGCAGGTGGTGGCGCACGCGGCCGCCGGTGCACATACCGGCGCCGGCCATGATAATGGCCCCGCCATGAACGTTGTTTATCGCAATGGATTCGGCGGACTCCCGTGTGAAGTGCAATCCTGGCAGATCAAGTGGGTCTCCTCCGCCTTCGAAGAGGTTGGCCGTCGCCGGCTCAAAGCATTCCGGATGGCGCCGGAAGATCTCGGTGGCCGAAATAGCCATCGGTGAATCCAGATACACCTGCGTCGATTTCGAGAGTCGACCCTGAGCGATGCCCTGACCAAGGAAATAGATCAGTTCCTGCGCACGCTCCAAAGCGAAAGTGGGGATGACCACATTTCCCCCGCGCTTGAAGGTCTCGGCAATTGCTGAGAAAAACTCATCGACCGAGGGGCCCAAGGGCTTGTGCAGGCGATCACCGTACGTGGTTTCCATTACAACGTTCTCGGCGCGTGGCGGCGTCGCAGGGCTCCGCAGCAGGAGGCGACCGGCATTGCCCAGGTCCCCCGAAAAAAGCACGCTGGTCGAATGGGCCTGCTCCTCCAGTTCCAGAAAAATGCTCGCCGAACCCAGGATATGCCCGGCGTCGACGAACGTCGCGTGCACGCCCGCAGCGACCTCGAGGACCCGGGAATAGGCAGCGGTCCGGCCGAAATAGTCGAGACAGTTCAGCGCATCGAGGGTCGAATAGAGCGCCTCTTTCGTGTCACGGCTTGTTCCGCCGTGACCGGTCCTGCCGGCACGGCGTCGCACCTCCTCCTCCATGAGGTGGGCCGCATCGAGAAGGACAAGCCGCGCCAATTCACGCGAGGCTGACGTTGTGATGATTTCTCCTCGAAACCCTCTCTTCGCCAATAAAGGGAGGCGCCCGCAATGATCCAAATGCGCATGGGTTAGTAATACGTAATCGACACTGGCGGCATCAAAGCCGAAAGGCTCGGCGTTCTCCTCGTCCAACTCTCGACTACCCTGATATAGCCCGCAATCGATCAATATTCGTTTTCCAGCGCATTCGACCAAATGACAGGAGCCGGTGACACCGCGGTCCGCCCCATGAAATGACAATTTCAAGTCACCCTCCCTTGTGCGACTAATCTTCAAAACCAGTGCCACCGTTGCCGCAGCGTCGAACGTACCGGTCCGTCATATCGCTGCGTGCAACGGCTCGCCGCTCGCATCATGCCAGCACAGGATTCCGTCCCAGATCTCCTGCGCCGTCTCTGCAAACCAGAACAATTCTCGATCCTCAGAATCGATGACGCCTTCCTCGACAAGGAAATCGATGTCGACGGCGCGACGCCAATAGGCCTCACCCACTAGCACGACGGGAATTGGCCTGATTTTTCGCGTCTGAATGAGAGTTAGCACCTCGAATAACTCGTCCAAGGTGCCGTAGCCACCCGGGAAGGCGACCAGCGCCTTGGCACGCAGGAGAAAATGCAGCTTGCGCAACGCAAAATAATGAAAACTGAAGCAGAGCTCGGGGGTGACGTACGGATTCGGGTATTGCTCGTGAGGGAGACTGATGTTCAGACCGACCGATTTGGCACCGACGTCGAATGCTCCCCGGTTGGCAGCCTCCATCATTCCTGGTCCTCCACCGGTCATGATGGCCGTATGGTGTTTGCGAGCGCCACGATTTGCGCTGCTCACGAGGCGCCCGAATTCGCGAGCCACTTCGTAATAGTGGCTCTTGGCATGGATTCGCTCGGCGATGCCGAGCTGACGTACCAGGTCCTTGTTACTTGCGTCGGCAGCGAGTGCTGCGCGCAACACATCCACCTTGCGGAGCGCCGCAGCCGGCTCGCAAATGCGAGTACTTCCGAACACCACGATGGTTTGATGAATTTCGTGCTCTTCAAGCAGCAGCTCGGGCTTGAGATAGTCGATCTGAAGGCGCACGCCACGCAGGCCATCTCGCGCAAGAAACTCAATGTCGATATCAGCGCGACGGTAGCTAGGGCTATTCAGGATGGTCTGCACACGCTGCAAGGCCTCAGGATCTTCCTGAGTCGCCTTTGGCTGTTGCCACGGCAGTGCTTCACGCCGTTTCCGTGGATGAGCTGGCGTCGGAATCGCATGATACTGTTTCATCGATCCTCAGGATTCCACAATTGGCTGACGCCTTCCCGGTATGGCCAGCTACCGAGATTCGGGTGTAGTGAGACTTGAGGCCAAATTTTCATGAAGGTGTTGATTCGGATCAAAGCCCTGATCCTGGCCACCAACGGAAATCGTGCTGCTTGATGGTAATCAAATAGCTCATCAATCTGCGTGTTATTTGTTCGCATGCCACGAAACATCGGCAATCTCGGTGCACTTGCGCAAATGAGAGCCGGACCAGCCGTCAAAGAGATGATGCCATGGCAAAGCGAATAGCTCCCAAAGTAAGAGCGAAAAGGGGTGCGCCAACGAGCAAGCAAAAAGGGGTTCGAGAGATTAGTGGAATGCTCGATTCAATTCGGCTGGATTGGAACGATCTGTCCAAGAAACCTGTCGCCGATCAACACACCAAGGGCATCAAGAAGCTGCTACGTTGGTGTGAGGAAGAATTGAAGGCGTTGAGGAAATATTACAATGAGACCGACGCGTGAGCGCCGGATGACCGGCGGCGGCGCTTCTCAAACCTGCTGCTGAAAATTACCCAGCGAACGAAGAGCCGGCAAGAAATATGACAACGCAAAAGCTCCGACTACCATTTAGCTTTAGCGATCTCGAACATCGACACGAGAAGCTGATTTCGCCGCGCGATTTTTTCTACCGTATCTTGCGGGCAATCGGTGTCTGGTGTGCGCTTACGTTGTTTGGGCTCATCATTGGCATGGCGGGCTATTGCTACTTCGAACGCATGCCGCTCCCAGACGCCTATGTGAACGCAGCCATGATCCTCTCCGGCATGGGGCCACTCGGCGAACTCAAGACGACTGCCGGCAAGCTCTTCGCAGGCTCTTACGCAATCTTCTCGGGGCTCATTATCGTGATCGCCACGTCGTTTGTACTCGCTCCCATTTTTCATCGTGTACTGCATCACTTTCATGTCGAGGCAGGAGAAAGAGAGTAGTTGCGCTCTCGTGTGCAAGCCATGCACCCATGCGCCAACGTTCATAGTCGTTGTCGCCGGCCCGCACCTAGCCAGCGTTTAGGCGAGCCGGCCCGGATATGGCGTCTACGCCGCGACGACAAGACAATGGAACGTCATCTCTAACGGATAGTGGGCAACATCGCGGACTGATCCAACAGCGTTTTGAAACACTCGCACGACCGCTTCTCAAGACCCTTGCGATCCAATATCGTGATCATGCCTCTGGCATATGAAATGAGGCCCTGGGCCTGAATCTTGCCGGCAATTTCGGTCACTGAGGTGCGTCGCACGCCCAGCATTTCAGCCAGGAACTCCTGCGTCAGTCCGATCTTGTCGCCACCTGCTCGGTCAGCAGACTGTAACAGCCATCGACAAAACCGCGCCTCTATGGGGTGTAGCGCATTGCAGGCCGCCGTTACGCGTGCCTGCGATAGCAACACCTCATTGTAGTTGACACAAAGATCCCGAATGACGTCGCTTCTTTGCACGACTTTTCTAAACCTAGCGGCGCCTATCTTGGTTGCGCTCATCGGAAGCTGAACGACGACACGTACCATCGAAGTATACAACCCCAATCCAGCCATTGCGCCTACAACGCCTTCGCGCCCCACGGTGGCGGTTTCAATAGCCTTCCCGTCTCGCATCACCGCAAGCAGCGAGAGCATCCCGTCATGCGGGAAAAACACCTCCGTAATTTCGTCTCCAGGTTCTGAAAGCGTGGTGCCCTGTGGCAAATTCACAGCTTCCAAGTGCGGTACGAGAAGCTCAAAATGGGCACGCGGCAGCGCCGCCAGCAGCTTGTTGTCCAACGAACGACTCTGATTTGAAACTTTCACTGCGGTTTCCTGCCCGGTCGGTCGGGCCGCTTTCCGCAGGGGTTAGTATGACGCTCCGAGTGGGCGTCCAACGGTACCCCCTATATAGGCTTGATCGGCATATCTTGTCGGACCGCGACCCGTCATAGGGGCAATGGAACCGGAACCTGTTCATTCTCAGCGCGAATTGGCCAGCACCTGCGTAGGGTTGCCAGGAATAGGCAAACTCGATCTTTAATTTCCAGACCGATAATTCGCTCAACTCGCCCGATTGCTTTCTGCACCGGGCCTTCACGTGGTGACACTGCTTCTGAAGCGGAGTGGCTTTTTGAAGTCCACTTTCAATCGGATGTCGGTCGACCATAGAGCGCCTGCGGGGTTGCGACGGCGCAAACGCCGCCGCTAATAGCGAGACCAATGTCCGGTACCCGACACAAGCTTGACCTGGATCAAAACCATTCCGCCGTCTTGAGCGCACATTTAAACATAAATTCAGTAACGAGTTCGCAGAAGACTTGCTGCGCTGACAAAAAGTACACGGGGCTTTGCAATGAACAAACTGTCGAAAAATTTGATTGCCGCGCTATTGGTCGTCGCAACGCCGTGCCTCGCTGTACCCGCGAATGCGGTGCCGATCGCATCGCCGCTGATGCTGAAAGACGCCGTGGCGCCAGCAGCGGAGACCGTGCAATACCGCCGCGGCTGGCGTGGCCATGGATATGGTGGCGCCGCCGTTGGTCTCGGGATTGCCGGCGCACTCATCGGTGGGGCGATTATTGGGGCAACACAGCCCTACGGTTATTACGGCTACGGGCCCGGCTATTACGCTCCAGCCTACGTCGCTCCAGTTCCCTATGTTGGTGGTGACGCCGTTTCCTATTGCGCGCAACGCTTCAGGTCCTATGACCCGTATTCCGGCACGTATCTCGGTTACGACGGCTTGCGGCATCCGTGCCCGTAACTGATCGATCGCGTCGCTGCCGGCTGCCACGCCACCAAGGAACGCCTGTACGTCATTCCGCATACGTCGATCTAAGGACGACGTACTGACGGCGATGGTCGAGTGACGCGGCAAGCCACAGGAATCATCGTGTCCGACCATGGCACCGGACTTCTCATTACCCAACGCCGTCATTTGTTCAATATCGCACGGCCCGCTGCGTTTGGTCGTATGAACAAGCTCATCGGTCATGCTCGACTCATTAGGTCAACCTCGCTGAAGCGCCCACTTGCTTGCGAGCTTCGTCATGATGGCCAGCCTTTCCGCATGGAAATAACCTAGCCATTTTGCGCTACATCAAGGCCGTCGGGACCGCGAGGAGCAGGTTGTTCTTTGATATTTCTCTAACCCGTGGAGAGCAGAGATGAGCCTTCCGAGATTGTGGAACATCAGCCAGGAGCTTGAATTCGACCCTTTCAGGGCCCTGCGGCGTCAAATGGAAAACGCGCTTCAGGGTTCGCCGTCTCCCAGCATTGGGGCGGGCGCGCCGGCGATCAGTGTGGCGGAAACCAAGGATGCCTTCGAAGTGACAGCCGAACTTCCCGGCGTGGACGACAAGGATATCAAGGTCAACCTGGACGGCAACCAGTTGGTCATCTCCGGCGAGAAAAAGGAGGAGAGCACGAAAGATGAAAAGGACTGGCACGTCGAGGAGCGCAGCTACGGCTCATTCTATCGATCGATGTCTCTGCCTTTCGAGCCGGAAGCGGGAGCCGTCGAAGCTCATTTCGACAAGGGCGTGCTGCATCTCGCTATCAAGAAGCCCGCCAGGGCGGTGAAGACCACCAAGACAATTGATATCAAGACAGGCGCTCCGCCGAGCGCGAACCCTGCGCCGAACAAGGCCGCTGCACCTGGCAAGGCCGCCTAGTCCTGCGCGGTCGCCGCAGAAGACCGGAGATCCGAACCAGATAAGCTGGTTTGCGGTCTCCGGATCTTGTCATTCGCCTTATCCCGTGTGATCGAACGAGATCTCGCAACTTTATTGGCTCTTCGAGCCCCAGTCACGCTTCTGCGATACTATGAGAGCTCCGATGAAGAAGCCAGTTCGCTCAATTGACGAGCCTGAGCAGAAAGTACCACGCGCCGACAGGCCGCCGTCGGAAGGATTTGTGGTGGTTGTCGACGGGCACTTCAAGTCGGAGTTTGAGGCGGCCGAAGCGGCTGAAGCATCGGGTCGTAAACTGAAATCGACTTATCCGATGCTCAAGATCGAAATTTGTGACGCCGTTACAAAGGTCCGGACCTTATTGGACTAAGAAGTTTAGATCAGGGTCAATTCCACTGTCTCAACCGCACGTTTCTTTTAGCGGGCGCCGGTCCGAAGCGCGTCAGCGCGTTGACGTGCACAACTGCAGAAACGCTGCGCCTAGGACTCCAGGGAGACACCCCATGTCACGTTTCACCCATTCTGCTGCCCTGTCTGTGCCGTCCGTCCGCTTGGTTGCGATCGCGGCGCTGGTGGGCTCCACGATGCTCGCCTGCCCGCCGACCGCGGCTCGCGCCGAGACCACCCCCGACGCGGCCATCCAGTTGGTGCAGGCCGATACGAGCCGGGCCGCCGCGGGAGCAACCGAGGCTAAGGGGGAGACCGTCGAGCAACGGATCAGGGCGCTTCAGAAGGCGCTGAAAATTACGTCCGACCAAGAATTGAAATGGGACGCCGTAGCGCAAGCGATGCGCGAAAATGCCATAAACATGGACACTCTAATTGCGGAAAGTCGGAGGATGCCTCCACAAGACATGACCGCAGTAGACGATCTGAAAAGCTATCAGAAGTATGCACAGGCCCATGTTGACGGGCTTAAGAACTTGATTGCATCGTTCGCGACGCTTTACGACGGGCGATGCCCGAGGATCAGAAAAGACTCGCCGACGACCTTTTCAGGACCTCCGAACGTGAACACTCCCCTGCGCCGGTAGTTTACGGTCCGTTCTTTCCGTTCTTTCCGTATTTTCCATTCGGCCGGTAGTGACAGCGAAAAGGCTCTCCGCGGGGCACGTATTCGACGATCGGCAAAACGATCAAGCCGCGTAGAGCTCGATCGGCTCTGGAAACCCTTGGGTGGGTACACTTTGGCCTCGCTACGCTAAAACTGCGGCTGGGCGCGCTGGTGGACTTTCCGAGTGAGAGGAATTCGTCTGCGCCGGCTCGGACCGGGAAGGCGGCGTTGATGACGGTTCCGATCGCGGCGAGGTCGCGATGGGACCAGCCGAACTCACGCGTGAATGCCTATATCGAGGTCGCAGCCGGCGAGGCCCAAGCCTTCGACCCGACTATGCGAGGAATGAGCGGCGAGACAGAACGACGGCGCTATCGAAAAATGTGGCGCACTCAGGAAACCGGCTCACCCACGCCTGTACTGCAGAGCGGCCAGTTTTCGCTAAAAACGATTGCTGACGCAAGCCGCGAGAGCCTTTGTCGATCGACAAGAACGAGGCCCACAATATCGCAACCAAGCTGTCGATGGCTACGTCCAACGCGGTCTGCGCGCACAAGTCGCGCACGACCCCGGGAACGGTCACTCCTTAGAGTATTCGAACGCCGGCAGCATCTTAAGCCCGTCCTTCGACCCTCCTGGCAATACAATCTTTTTATCAGCGAACTTGAGGCTATCGTAACGGACTACCACCAGGCGGGTGCCCATACCCAAGAAACCGCCGATGGACAGAACGGCATAGGGCTGCTTTCCATCTCGCGTCACAAGGAGGTCATCAATCTTCCCGATCGTTTCATTCGCGTCGTTGACGATGCTGCTGCCAATGACCTTGGACGCTCGATAGCCGGCCGCCACCGTCTGCAGATCGACTTTTGCTATCTCTACTGATTGTGGTGCGCCCTGTGCGTTTGCGTGTGAAATAAGAAGGCCCATGCCAATCATTGCAGCGCCAGCGAACAACATCGTTCTCGTCATCGCTATTCTCCTTTGTCCACCTCGTTACAAGAGGCGATATCGCTAAGCGAGGGCGAGGCCGCCAAGAAAGAACTTCGACTAAGTCGATCAGCGGCCCCGATCAAAACTTACTTGAGGGTAGAGAACCAACTATCAATGTCCTTGCGAACCTGGTCCTTCGCGAAACCATATCGCTGCTGAAGCCGACCTTCTAGCTGTTCGCGTTTGCCGTTGATCGCAGTGAGATCGTCGTCGGTAAGCTTGCCCCATTTTTCCTTCACTTTGCCTTGGAACTCTTTCCAGTTTCCTTCAACTCGGTTCCAGTCCATAGCGTATCTCCAAAGTTGAGATCAAACACGCGCGCGTCGAAACGACGCTTAGCCAGTAAGGACGATTACGCTCGTCCGGTTCTTGACAAAGATCAAAGTGAGGTACGGCGGATAAGTCTGAGGACCAGACGCCGCGATGAGCCACCGGAGGCCAAGATCCATTTCACGCCAAGGTCGTCTCCTAGACCGCCGCAAGTTCGACCGCCAGCACGATGACGCTGGCCCGCAGGGGCTATTCGAGAATAAGAGCCGTCCTTTTCGAGTTCGGCCAGCTAGATCAGCGCGATCACGGGGGCGGCGCCGACGAGACGCTTGGTCGCATCGAGCGGAGTGGGCCAGCGCGGATGGATAGGCCTCTCGAGATATCTCAGCACTGGCACGGCTCGCTGCACCAGATGCCGCGTCGGCAATGACCGACGGCGATGCGACGTGGACACGCCCGCATGTACTGGGCCGCGATTATCTGGAACGCGGATCGTGAGCAGCGGATCGCGAAAAACACCACCCTACTGGGCGAACCCGTGGTGATTCAAAGCTTTCGAGAGAGGCTTCATAGTTGGAAGGATTGATCCGGGCCGACTTCCGGTTCACCGGGTGAGTTGCAAACCGTCTGTCAACGTCTTTCGCGGGGGCGGGCAAACGAGCGTCTCGAGATTTCGAAGCCCGCTGAATTCAACTCAACCCGAACCGTCGAATGAACCACGTCTTCACGACATGCGTCAGGATGACATAGCTTGGAAGAATGAGGCTGAGCGCGATCCAGTAGGTCGGGGGCAGCGGGACGAAACCCAAAAAGCTCGCGAGCCAGGAGTATGGGAGGGCTATTCCGATTGCGGCAATGATGAGGGTTGTTGTGATGAGCGCTGCGCTGGCTCGGCTTTGGAAAAACGGAATCTTAGCGGTCCGAATAATATGGATGATCAAGGTCTGGGTAAGAAGGGATTCCACGAACCATCCGGTCTGGAACAATGCCGGGTTATTCCAGGCATCAAAGCCGTAGAGCATCGTGAAATAAGTGACATAATCGAAAATCGAGCTGATTGGGCCGATGAACAGCACGAACTTCGTGATGTTGCCAATGTCCCATCGCCGCGGCACCGCCACAAATTCTGCATCAACGTTGTCGGTTGGGATCGCGGTCTGCGAGAAGTCGTAAAGCAGGTTGTTGGTGAGCACCTGAATCGCCGTCATCGGCAAAAACGGCAGGAAGATGCTGGCCCCGAGCACGCTGAACATATTACCAAAATTGGAGCTCGCGCCCATCTTGATATACTTGGTGATGTTGCCGAACACCTTACGCCCCTCGATGACGCCATCGCCGAGCACCGCCAGGCTCTTCTCGAGTAAAATGATATCAGCGGACTCCTTGGCGATGTCGACGGCGCTGTCTACGGATATGCCGACGTCGGCAGTCTTCAGCGCCGGTCCGTCGTTGATGCCATCCCCCAGGAAGCCGACGACGTGCCCCTTGCGATGAAGGGCATCGATAATGGCCGCTTTCTGCGTTGGCGACACCTTGGCGAACACCGTCGCGGTCTCAGCCAGGTTCGCCAACTCTTCCGGTGAAAGCGCCGCCATCTCGCTGCCGAGAACGATGCGGTCCACGGAAAGACCAACATCATGGCAGATCTTGCGCGTAACAATGTCGTTGTCCCCGGTCAGGATCTTCACTTGCACGCCGCCAGCCTGTAGCGCGGCAATCGCGGGGGCGCATGTCTCCTTCGGAGGGTCAAGGAATGCGATGTAACCGAGCAACGTGAGATCGGCCTCGTCAGCGACAGAGTGCGGATTCCGACGAAGCCGGCCATGCATTCCAATTCGAAGCCGGCCGGGTATTCCGATCTGAAGCCGGCCACCCGTGGCGTCGTTCGCATGGGTCAATTTCATGATGTCGTCGAGGGCTGGGAAGGTCAAGAGACCGGTTGATCTTGAGCGGGTTGCTTCTGCTTCCTGAGGCTCTCTCCTTTGAGTTCGATGCGGTAGGCATTGTGGACGAGGCGATCGAGAATCGCGTCGGCGATGGTGGGGTTGCCGATGATTTCGTACCAGCGATCGACGGGCAGCTGGCTGGTGACGATAATCGAGCGGGCTTCGTATCGATCCTCGACGATTTCGAGCAAATCACGGCGCTGGTCGGCGTCGAGAGGTTCTGGTCCCCAGTCGTCCAGGATCAGCAGATCAAGTCGTGCGATCGCCCGCAGCATCTTGGTATAGCGGCCATCGGCGCGGCCGAGTGCGAGAGCGGCGAAGAGACGCGGCACACGATGGTAGGCAACTGAGAAGTCGTCTCGGCAAGCCTTGTTGCCGAGGGCACAAGCGAGCCAGCTCTTGCCGACGCCGCACGGCCCGGTAACAAGGAGATTATGTCGTGCCCGGATCCAGTCGCCAGCGGCGAGTTTTAGAAAGAGCGTGCGGTCGAGGCCGCGGATAGCGCGGTAATCGACATCCTCGACGCAGGCGGCATGACGCAGCTTGGCGGCTCGAGCTCTGCTTTCGAACCGCTTTTGCTGGCGCAGCGTTTTCTCGTGTTCCAGGAGCAACGCCAGCCATTCGGCGTGTTCGAGGCTGCGCGCTTCGGACTGGGCATCGAGGTCCTTGAAGCCTTTGGCCATACCGTGGAGACCAAGGCTATGCAGCAGGTCGAGGGTGGGATGGGTGAGCATGCTGGATAATCCTTTCAATGGAAGTAACCGGGGCCGCGCAGATTGGGATGTTCGATGATCGCGTCCTCGGTATCGCGAGAACTGCGTTCGAGCTTGTTGGCGATGATGGAGGCGATGCTCTTGTAGGTCAGTGCGCTGACCGCGACCGCGCGGGCCGCGATCAGCTCGGCGCGTTCGGGATCAATATCCTTGAACAGCCGAAGCACGCCGAGACAGGTCCGGAATCCCTGTTCGGGATGAGGCCGATTGGCCAGGATGGCGAGAACGAGCCCCTCGGTGTTGGGCCCGATCGACCGCCCCCAGCGCCGGAATCGATCGGGAGTCCACTCGGCGTAACGCCGATGCGCACTGGGCATGTGATCGGGATCAGTGCCGTGCCGGCGGCCGCCATAACGGCGCTGGTGAGCAGCAACACGCAAACCCCGATGGAACAACTCGATGGTCCGGGTGGTGGCGCGAACGTCGACCTGCTCCCGGATCAGGCCGTGTGGAACTGAGTAGAAGAAGCCGTCGACCTCGACGTGATAATCGAGCGAGACGCGGGCCAGGAGCCATTCCGCGAACTGATAGTCGGCATCCGGCAACGGCGCCAGGACAGGCATCTCGACGGTCTCGAACAATTGTCGGCGGCTGACGCCGATCCGGCGCATGACGTGGGCGTTGATGCGCTCCAGCGCGGCGGCGATTGCCGCATTCGCCTCAGCCAGCGAGAAGAAGGTCTGCCGGCGAAGCCGCCCGAGGATATAGGTCTGGGCAAAACGCACTCCGGCTTCCACTTTTGCCTTATCCCGGGGCTTTCTTGGCCGTGCCGGAAGGATGCCAACGCCGTAATGGGACGCCATCATCCCGTAGCTGCGATTGATTTCGGGGTCGTAGAACGACGCCCGGTGCACGCCGGACTTCAGATTGTCAGGGACGACGAGGCGTGGCACCCCGCCAAAGAACCGGAACATTCGGACATGAGCCTCGATCCAGTCCGAAAGTGTCTGCGTCCAGGTCGCCTCGGCGTAGGTGTAATTCGAGGCGCCAAGCACGGCGACGAAGATCTCCGCGTCGCGCACAACCCCGGTTGCGCGATCAACGATCATGATCTTCTTGCCGGAGTAATCGACAAAGACCTTGTCGCCGGCCGGATGGTCCTGCCGCATCGTCGGAGACAGCCGCCGCTCGAATTCCCGGAATAAATCGCAGAACCGGCTGTAGCCATAACCTTCCGGATGGACCGCCCGGTACTCCTCCCACAGCACCATCAGATTGACGCCAGGCCGCTTCAGCTCACAGGCCAGCGAGGCCCAATCCGGCTCCCGGCGCCGGCGGAAGCCGCGCCTGACGCCGGCATGGGCAAACAGACGTTGTTCAAGAACGGCGTCGGTCAGATCGCCCGCCAAAGGCCACGCCAGCCCGGCAGTCGAGGCACGCTTGAGATTGTCCTGGATCGTGCTGCGCGCCACCCCGAGCGTGCGCCCGATCTCCCGGGCGCTCACCCCATCACGGGCAAGCCGCAGCATCTGTCGTATCTGTCGCATGGTCAGTTCTCTCTTGGCCGGCATCCGCTTCCCCTCGTGGATCAACGAGGGACTTGATGCCTGAAGGACTGACCCAAACGAAAACGCCGACTTCCAAAACCCGGCCGGCTTCAAATCGGAATGCCGGCCGGTTTCATTTCGGAATCGTGGCCGGCTTCAAATCGGAACGATGGCCGGCTTCAAGTCGGAATACCCGGCCGGAATAAATCGGAATCCGCAACAGAGTACGTCGCCTGAGTTGGCGGCATCTCCTTGGTGGCGACGGCGATGACCCGAAATCCGTCCGCGTTGAGCTTTGCCGTCGTTTCCTTCGCGGAGGCGAGATGGCTCTCATCGAGGAGACCCGTTTCGCCGCCGATCGCGTAGTGCTTACAAACCGCGAAGACTTCTTCGACGGCGCCTTTGCAGATGAGGATATGAACCCCATCGTCGCGCCCGAGAACGACGGACATTCTGCGCCTCTCGAAGTCGAATGGTATTTCGTCGATCTCCTTGAACCGCTCTCGAACCTTTAGGCCACCTTCGAGATCGCCGTGCTTCAGGACCGCGACGTCGAGCAGGTTCTTGAGGCCGGACTGGTAATAACTATTCAGATAGGCGTACTCGAGCACCCTGTCCGAATCCGCGCCCCTGATATCAAGGTGGCGCTTGAGAATGATCAGGTCCTGAGTGAGCGTGCCGGTCTTGTCCGTGCACAACACGTCCATGGCCCCGAAGTTCTGGATTGCATTGAGACGCTTAACAATGACCTTCTTTCGGGACATTGCCATTGCGCCCTTTGCCAGATTGACCGTCACGATCATCGGCAGCATCTCAGGCGTTAAACCTACCGCTACGGCGACCGCAAACAACAGCGCTTCGAGCCAATTGCCCTTGGTCACGCCATTGATTACGAACACGAGAGGCGCCATCACGAGAATGAACCCGAGCATCAACCAGGTAAATCGAGTGATACCCTTGTCGAAGCTCGTGAGCTCTCGGGTCTCTGCGATTGCCGTCGCCACGATGCCAAATGCAGTTCGCGGGCCGGTCAGCACGACGACGCCACAGCCGATTCCGCTGACGACGGCGCTGCCCATAAAGCAGATATTGGGGAGATCAAATGGCGTCTCTGCCGAACCTTCATGCGCCGCCGCGAATTTCTCAAGCGGCATTGCCTCGCCAGTGAGGGTCGACTGGTTGATGAAGAGATCCTTGGCTGAAATCAGCCTGACGTCGGCTGGGATCATGTCTCCGGCAGACAGCAGAACGATGTCGCCAGGCACAAGTTGATCAATCGGAATATCGGCGTGGTCGGCAGCCCCCTGTCGGCGCACAGAGGTCGTTATTGATACCATCTTCTGCAATTCGTCGGCAGCATTGTTCGACCGATATTCCTGAAGGAAGCCTAGGGTGATGCTCAGGACGACCATAATTGCGATCATGATCGCTGCACGCTGATCGCCGAGGAAATAGGATGCTGTCGCCAACGATAGCAGAAGGATATTCAGCGGATTTATCGAGCGCGCGGCAAGATCACCGAGAACCGTATGACGCGCTTGTCGAGCGACCCGATTAAGCCCGACTGAGCGAAGCTGCTCCTCGGCCTGACCAGGGGCGAGGCCCGCCGCCGTGCTGGACATCCGCAGCAATGCCTCGTCGGGCGATAGGCGAGCGACTTCGGCCAGGGCTTTTCCGCTTGGGGTCGATCCTTCGAGTGTGATCGACGGCGACGGCACAGGGACCAAAGTAGTCGTCACCGCTATCGGATCCGGCTTGTTCAAGAACACGTCTCCTTGCACCGACGGGATCCGCTTGAATCAATGAAAAGAGCTGCTCGGAGGAGCAAGCGTCGCATTCTCCTGAGCTCATCGGACTAATCTTCGCTGCGACGAGAGGCGATTAGCTACGCCGCCACTGCATCCTGCCGTTGGTGTTCGCAAGCAGGACGTCGGCTTGAGCAATCGAACGAGTTTAGAGAATATCGGCTGGCAACGCGTGAACTTTGATGAGGATCAAAGGCCGCTCGCTCCGCACATCGAAGGCAGCAGAGCTCGGAGCCCTCCTTCCATGGTATTGGTCAAGCCTGCCGGCGGACAATCAACGTCTCAAAGACAAGCTCTTCCCTGGCTGTCATTGACCTAGGTCAATAGGCACGCAATAAACAAGTCCGGCATAGCAGGAACCATCGTCGGTCGGCGCCATTCGTTCTTCGTCCGATACCGGACGCATAACAATTGGTGAACACCATGAAAAGACTGCTCGTAGCGATGGTCGCCATCGTCGCGTTCTCTGCACCCTCATTGGCGGCTGAAACGGCCAAGACTGTCGGCCAGGCGCCGCCATCGTTCTACCTGGCTCAGGATACCTCGACTTTGAAATGTCAAATCGTCGAAGCTCAGCCCGCTGCTGGCAGCAGCATGAAGGTCATCGGCGCTGCTCACGCGACAAAGGCATCAGCAGAGACGGCTTTGAAGGCGGACAAGACCTGCGCCAAGTAATTGAGTGCCGGCGCGAGCACGGGACGGGTCTGTTAGTTTGCCTATCCGCTCCGAAACCACCGACCCGTCCCGCCGCTACCGGCTGTACCGAGGGCGCCGCTTCCATCAAACGCCAGATCGATCGCTGGGCGTTTAGCTTCGCGTAGCCAGCACAACACGAACTTTTCCAGCTCAAATATCCTCAAGGAAGACGTCATGCGCAAGACCCTCATTCTCGCTACGATTGCGGCCTTGTTGGCGGGTACGGCCATACCCGGATCAGCGGTCGCGCGCGACCGTTCGGACCGGCCAGAATTGACCTCGAGCCAGATCACAGATCAGGCGTCGGCTCGCGCCGCCCAGATGAAGGCTGACCTGCGTCTCACTGCCGAGCAGGAGAAGAACTGGCCTGCTTTTGAAACAGCAGTGGTGGATATTTGGAAGAAGCAGACCGAACAGCAGATTGCTTGGCGAAATGCCCACGCCAAACAACAGGGCAGCGTCGATCTCATCGACGAAATGCGTAAAGATGCTGACCAGCAAATCGACGAAGCGAATGCGCGGAAGAAGCTCGCAGACGCCGCCCAACCGCTTTACGTCGGTCTCGACGACCAGCAGAAGCACCGCTTTACCGAGGCCCTTTTTCGCAGGGGTCGTGATCGCAGCGCCATTGAGCACCGAAATTGAATAGCAGGCAGCTCTTCTGGCTGCTCGCTTTGCAGGACTCCTTGAGTCAAGAATCCGGAGATTTCGATACGTAGATTATTCTACTTTGGCGCGGCTGCTGTCGCGCTCTCAATGAGCGCGAATAGCGGGAATGCCATGTCGATCGACCTCGGCGCATGACTGAAGCCCGCGCTCGATGCCAACAGCCTAGTACAAAAGACGGCGGTCTTCACTGTCGAAGGCTACCGCTCTTCTATTTCAACGGCTGGCACGGACCCGGCTGCTATGGTTGCGGCTTTGCCTGGCGGCGCAACCTCGGCTGGGGCGGCGAATATGGCTGGCAAAGCTGGAGCTACGGACCGGCCGAGCGGCGCTACGGCCACGGCGGAAGGGAGCGCGGAACGATCGAAGGCCCGGGCAGGAACGTCGAGGGCGGCACCACCACTCACCGCAACCCGCCGGTAGCGGGACCGAAAGGCGGCGCAGACATCAACGCTGGCGGCCAAGTACAGAAGAATGCTGCGCCCGTCGGTGGCAGCCGGATGCAGAAGAACACCCAGCCCGCCAGCGTCAACCAGGGTGGCGGCCAAGGCGGCGGTCCGGGCGTCAGCCAGGGCAGCGGTGGCGAGAAGCGATAACGCCCGCTCCATCTACTCCCAATGGAAAAGTAAAGAGGCCACCAACGCGGTCTCTTTCTTTCGCGCTCGGATGCATTACGTCGCCGCCTTCATGAACTGGGCCGTGCCCGGAAATCCGAGCGGACGGCTTGCTCGATAGCGACCAAATGAGCAGCGCAACGAAATGACGTGATGTGCGAAGAGGCGACATCGCCCCGCTGCTTGAAATGAAAGTTGCCGCCGAGCCGCCAATAAAATGACCCCCACCCAGCAGGGGGGATACTGAGCGGGGCGCTTACACTGAGCTTCGGAGCGGCTCCGGGGGGCATCTCCCAATGTAATCAGCTTAGAGATCGAGCCTACCGCGCTGCGTATTCGTTCCTTCTTGAGCGGCGGTTGCTGATGCAATCAGCGCGGCTTACGAATGCCTTTCGGCGGAGAATCTTTCCCCTCCTCGTCTGCCAGCAACTTTAAGAGGACTTCCCGCTCCGCGTCCGAGTGCGGCTCCTTGAGACACTTCTTGAACAGGGCCAGGTTTTGTTCGTGAATGTACTTTTCCATTGGTAGAGCTCCCCGATTGGGCGCAAAGCTATTTGGGGCGAGAAGCGCCTGCAATCCAATCGCTCCAAATCGTCGACTTCATGGGGTCTTGCAAGCCTCCAACCGTCTCGATGAAGTGCATCGCATTCGGGCATCCGTGCACCCGGGCAACTCAAACACGCATAATTCATGGCCCGAATGCACGTCTGCTGGGGTCATTGCGAATCGGCACCGCACACCGCCGGGCTGATGCTCGACAGGCTGAATTTCGGGCATATGATGCATCCCCCGCTTTAGTCAGGCGGGAGCGCAACACTCTCTGTCACCGATGGATGCCCAGAATAATGCGGTGACGGCAGTATTTTGCCGCAGCAAAACGCGAGCTAACGGTCAAAATTGCTCACATTCATGAAAAATTAGAGAGGCTGGATTTTGCCTGTCAGTCGTCAGTTCGCAATGCTGGCTTGTCGTGCAGAACCGCATTCAGCAGCGAGTTGTGGACATGTATCTTGCCATTGTAGCTGATGAAACCCAATTTTCGAAACTTGTTCATGAAGAAGCTGACGCGCGAGCGGGTCGTCCCGATCATCTCCGCCAGCGTCTCCTGACTGATGTCAATATCGATGGGTTGGGGAACGCCTTCCTTGCCGAAATGGGCGAGAAGCAACAGAAGTCGCGCGAGTCTTCGCTCGCTGGAATTGAACAACTGATCGATCAAATCCTCTTCCACGCGACTGGTACGATGTATCAGATATGTGACGAAACGCTGCGCGAAGTTCGGTTCATCCTTGAGGGCTTGACGCATGGCAAGCTTCGATATCCCGACTATTTTGCTGTCTCCTAGCGATACTGCGGTCGCAACCCGAGCAGTATCGCCGTTGAGGCATCCCTCGCCGAAAAACTGGCCAGCTTCCATGAGAGCCACTACGGCTTCTTTGCCTTGGTCGGACACGACATGGAGCTTTACCCGTCCCTTCTGAATATAGAAAATCGTTTCGGCGGGATCGCCTTGCGAAAAAATGAGGGCGTTCTTTTTAAAGCTAAGGATCGCTTTCCCTGCGCCAGGTGTCGCAAAGTACGTCTCGAAACCCGATAGCGAGTGCTTCGGTTCTTTCATAAGTCCTCAAGCCGGACTGTAAACGGATCGTCGACGAGCCCCGATGTGTCCGGTATCCGACATATACACCCGTTCTGGGGCCGAATGAGAAACTTCTAGGCTAATCGCTGCCGCCTTCCGTTTGGGGGCAAAAGCTACAGGGCGTCGCTGGGCCCGCGCCCGAAGTCCGCTTGACCCGGAAGCCGACCTGGTTCCAGTGCATAACCCGGTAGGTCATGCTTTTCGTCTCCGGCCAGCAACATCGCTGGCAGCGCATCACAAGGAGCCAATGTGTCGGTAACTTGACCCAGCACCATTTGGATTATTATGTGGAAGCGCCATTGCGCCCCACTCCTAGCGCAGGCCCAAATACCACCGATCTGTGGGCCAGCTCGCCGCGAAGTTGCTGCTAGACTAGGGATTCGGGTTTTGCGCATATCGCGATGAGGCCGCCAACTGAGGCGGCCTCATTCTATATAGCGTAACGTCGCTGCACTATTCGCACGTCAAGATTTGGGGGGTGCTTTCTTTTCGAAAGCCGCAGTCACCTCATCCTTCCCAATGCGAGCGCCCGGTGTGCCCGGTTGGTTGAGGTTTTGCTCTTCTGTGCCGTCCCCCATCATTCCTTTGTGCTGCTTATCGGCAGATTTCTTTTCGACGCTAGGCGATGGCCTATTTGTCATGGGATAACTCCGTGCGCAGGTTCGCCGGACCTCAACAGAACCGCTAATCAATAGTTCCGCCTCGGGGTTGGGCCGCTCGATCTGCCTCGTGGATGAAAGAGGCAGCCAACTGAAGCAGCTCGTAACCTAGCTAGGACGTGAACCCATAAATCCAGAGTGGTCGGCAGGCGTCCGCTTTGGCGCACATTTCGGACTTAAGTCGGACATCACGGCAGTTCCGAAAAGTGCCAATTGCCTCGAAATGGACTCTCCGCTCCAAGTCTGCTTTCCTTCCTAGTGGTCCCTCTGCAACCAATTGGCTGGTCGCGCTGAGTTCACACGTGCCTTAACGACAGACATCTATCGAGCGAGTTGGGCTGCCGCGAATAGCGGCGCATCAATCAAGACTCAACGTCTCGAAAATTATTGGCGCGCTCAACGAGATCGAACATTTTGGCGGCCGCATGGATGGTCAGAGGATGCTGGGTAAAGCCGGGCCGTGGGGAGATGTAGTCTGCCATTTCACGAGCCAATCGGAGTTGGTCATCCGATGCTGTTGCAAGCAGGGAAATCATCAGGTTCTCCAACGCGATGACACGAATACGCAGCGTCACGAGTTCGGCGTTGGTCAGGTCGGGGACTGCAATTCGCTCGGTGTCTGGCGACGAATCCGTGGCGGGTCCCCCGAGCCCGGCGCCTCCTTCGTTGTCCCATCTGGACAGAGCACGTTCACGCTCGTTCCAGTCGCTGAAGGTATCGGGGTTTTCTCGCGCCATGCGTAGCTCCTTTATGTAGTCATGAACCCGTCATCCCGTGGGCCGATCAGATCGGCATGCGATAACCGTAGAACTCGTGGTCCTCATTATAACCGCCCTGGCCTGCGCCGAGATCAGCGAAGTCATGAACGAATTCGATCGCTGCGATCCATTTGACCATCTTGAAACCCAACTCATTCTCGCATCGCAGCCGCAACGGAGCGCCGTGCAGTACGCTGACGGGCGCGCCGTTCATCTCGTAGGCGAGGATCGTCAGCGCGTGGCGCATGTTCTCGATCTTGTGGACGTCATAATAGCGCCCGCCGTCGGCGCCGTCGGCCAACGAATAGAACACAGCGTAGCGAGCCTCGGGCGTCGGCTTCACCAGAGCGAGGATGTCGCGCATGGCAACGCCGCCCCATTCGGCGACACCCGACCAACCCTGGATGCAGAAATGCGTCGTGATCTGCTCCTGTTTCGGCATGGCCTTGAGGTCGGCCAGAGACAATTCCTGAGGCGCCTCGACTAGCCCGCCGATCCGCAACCTGTAGCCAGCAAACTCCTCCGTGACGAGATCATCAAACTCCTTGGAGTCTGGCATCGTGCCGTTTGGCCAGAAGTAAGGGGAGATATCGTGCTTCGTTAGCTCGGAGCGCGGATCCCAACTTTCCGCCAGTCCCATGATCCAGCCGATCGTGAACGCGCCGGCGCGCTGCACCAAACGGGCGTGCCGGATGGTGAAGGGCGAAGCCAGCAGCCAGGCGATAGTCAGGATTGCCATCGCCAGCACGAACAGCGGAAAACCTGTCCAGGATACGTTATCCACTCCGCCGAACATGTGGTTGGTGTTCTCTCTGATGCCGGTGACGAACACCATGGCGCCATGCGCCAGAATGAATCCCACGAACCAGGCAAAGGAGATGAAGTGAAGCGACCGCATCGCCTGCCGGTTGAACAATCTGCCGAACCAACCGAGCGCGTTGGAGATCGCCGGGCTCTGCATCAAACCAGTCACGATCGAGACCGGCGCGGCGACGAACACCGTGATGAAATAACTGAGCTGCTGGAGGCCGTTGTAGCGGGTCCAGCTATGATCGACCGGAAAGTTCAGTGACGCATATTGGATCGCCGTGGACAGCGCGGCCGGGAAGACCTCCCAGGTCAGCGGCACCAGCCGGCGCCACTGGTCGGTGGAAAACAGCAGCGCAAAGAAGGCGACGCCGTTGATCAGCCACAGCAGGTTGACCGAGAAATGCCACCAGCGCGACAGCCCCAGGGTATGGCGCAGGCCGGGAATGCCGAGCCAGGTCGGCAGGGTGACGGAGTCGTCCTTGGCGGTCCAGACGCGGCCCTTCGGCACCGGTACCTGGAAGCGAAACCAGTCGGTTCCGGGCGTGCAATCGCGGCCCCAATAGAGCCGGGGATGATCGGCCAGGATTTGCAGTCCGGCCCGCATGATGAACAGCATGAAGAACATGTTCAGGAAGTGCTGAAGCTGCAGCCACCACGGGAATCCCGAATCGACCGACGGCGCGCCCTGGGCAATGCCGGGATGCTGTTGGATAAAGGCCTCCACGCCGGGAAGTTCACGCAGGCTCTGAGCCAAGGCAATCAGACAGAGCAGCGCCGCGGCTGCGATCGGCAGACCCCACAGCGTGTTGATCCAGCGCCGGCCAATGCGAATCCGGGGCGCGATCCCCTGTTGTGGCGGCATCCAGTGATTGAGGCAGATGCGATCGTCGGCAGCGCTAAGTCTTGCACGGAGCGGCTCGACCGCGAAGGATTTTGAACTCGTGTGCATCGACCGATCTTTGTCTATCATCGGTCACACCTGACAATGGGGTGTCAATCGCCAATCCTGGCCAGCGCGGAAGCCCTGTGGGAAGCGATGTGATCCGTCTTGCTGCTCTTGATCTCGTATTGCGGCTCGTCCGGGGTCGCATGGTGGGTGTAGCCATTGACCTTGAAATCGCGGGTATGGATGCGGATGACCGTGCCGCTGACGCGGCCCGCCTCGGAATTCCAACCTACGCGATCATGGATCTTGAAGCTCTTCGGCATGTCGTTCGATCGGCTCCGCCCCCGTTATTCCTAGCGCAGCATGAACATCCCAACCGCTGCGCGCTCTACCGGTTCCCCGATGTCGCGGTATTTACGTCGCAGTGTTTACCCGCCTTGCACTTCTGGTGTTTGGGACCGCGCGCATGGATAATGCCGGCGCGTCATGTGTCTTGGTCGGTCGGGAGCAGCCCACACGACTATCTTTTTCACCATAGGGCACTCAACCAGGACGATCGTCGAGTTTGCCGATCTCTTGCGCGAGTCTGGCGCCGACTTCGTTATCGACGTAAGGTCGATCCCCCGGTCGCGGACCAGCCCTCAGTTCAACCGGGAAACACTCCAGGGGACGCTGGAGCCCTGGCAGATCGGCTACGAGCATATCGCCGAGCTCGGCGGCCGCCGAGGAAAGTCACGCGGCGCCGGGCCTTCGCCCAATTCTTATTGGCGGGTGCAAAGTTTTCAAAATTACGCAGATTATGCCCTGACGGCATCCTTCGCGGCCGGCCTGGCGCGGCTGCGGGAACGGGGCCGCCGGCACCGATGCGCGGTCATGTGCGCCGAAGCAGTCTGGTGGCGGTGCCACCGCCGGATCATCGCCGACCACCTTCTGGCCGCAGGCGAGCAAGTGATGCACATTCTCGGGAAATCGCATGTCGATGTGGCGAGCTTCACACCCGGCGCCTTTGTTCGCAACGATAGGACGGTGGTCTATCCCGCTCAAGATACGAAACCGGAATGAGGCAAGGGTTTTCGTTGGCTCAACCGCCGAAGGCAATGTGCAGAGTGGCGATGATGCCGATCACGGCGAGACCGTAACAGCCGAGCCGGATCGCGACTATTGCTGCAAACCTGACATCTGAATGGACATAATCCTCAATCACCACCTGCAGACCAAGCGCGGAATGATGAAATAGTGCGATCAACAAGAGGATCATGCAGCTGGTGGCAAGCGGTGAAGCGACATCTCAACTTAGCGATCGGAGCGGTAAAGAAAAATTAGATTCCTCCTATGTCAGGGAGTCGACATAAAATTGGAACCTGCAGTCCTCAAATATGGGCAACCTGTCTTACCTATCGCGGAGAGGCATCTTGGCTCGTCCATGAGTCCTCTGCATGAAGGAAGCGAAGTTCGCGCCTCAGCCTTACGTCGAGCGACTAAGCATCGGAGGATACGCCTATGGACAAGGACCGCGTCATCGGATCGGCGAAGCAAATCAAGGGCACCGTCAAGCAGGCGGCCGGCAAGGCGGTCGGCGACGCCAAGCTGGAAGCAGAAGGCAACGCCGACAAGATCGAGGGGCAGGTTCAGAATGCCGTCGGCGGTCTCAAGGACACCCTCAAGGGAAAATAGGCCAGGGACGCGAGCAACCGTCGCAAGGTCCCATGCGATTGCGACCGCGTTCCTGCAACTGGTTATTTTCGAACCAACGCGCGCGGACGATGTAAAGCTAGACGAGTGTGGTCTTGCCTCGGTGTATACAACCCTGAGCGAAGAGACGGCAAGCGGACAAGACACCAGCGTCAACGATCGAACCGCGGCGCATCAGTCACTCCCGTTTGGGACGCTCGTCCGCATCGACAATCAAGCAAACGGGCAGTCGGCAGTCGTGCGGATCACCGATCGCGGCCCTTTCGTCAGCGGAAGAATAATCGACGTATCGCAAATCGCCGCACATGAACTCGGCTTCGCAGATCTGACGAAGGTGTGCCTCAGGATCCTGTCGATTCCGGAAACTCGACCATAGGCGATATTATCACTCGGTCGGCGCGAGCTTGAGGCGGGCAAGTATCGCCACCAGATCTTCGAATTTAAAGGGCTTCTTCAGCACGGGCCGGCCCGAGTGACGGTCTCTCAAATTATTACCGGTGTTACCGGTCGCATAGACAAACGGCACTCCGCGCGCAGAGAGCGCTTCCGCCACTGGATGGCTATCTTTGCCATCCAGATTCACGTCAAGCAGGGCGACGTCGAAAGCTTGCGCATCAATCAGCTCGAGCGCCTTATCGACCGTCGCGGCAGATGTCACGGATTCGCATCCGAGGTCGGCAAGCATGTCCTCAATCATGATGAGGATCAGCATCTCATGCTCGACTACGAGGGCTCGCCGACCGCAAAGCACTTTATCTACTACCAGCACCCCCTGGTAAGGGAATGTCTATCGTGCAGACAAGGCCGTTCGGCCGATAGTCGAGCTGCACCGTGCCTTCAAGCTCATGGGCGAGGCCACGCTCAAGCACCCGCGATCCAAATCCCTTGTGTGCGGGCGGCATGACCGGAGGTCCACCGTTCTCCTTCCAGCTCAGTACAAGCCGTTTACCGGCTGGTGTCGTCTCTGCCGTCCACGCGATCAGGATCGAGCCGGCCGCGTTGGACAATGCACCGTATTTCACGGCATTGGTCGCAAGCTCGTTGAACGCAATGCTAAGGGCCAAAGCTGCTTTTGGCGGAAAGCGGATGTTCTCGCCCGTGATCACAATGCGATCCGCCCGACCGCCGGACACCCCGAACGGCTCCAGGGCATCGTGAACGATATCGAACAGTCCAGCGCTTTCCCATCTTTCGCGGGTCAGCAGGTCGTGCGACCGGGAGAGCGCAAACAACCGGGACTCGATGGATCGTCGGATCTCCATGGGATCGGTCGTCGTTCGCAATGTCTGCCAGACAATCGATTGTACCGTGGAAAGGGTGTTCTTGACGCGATGGTTCAACTCGTCGATCAGCATCCTGGATCGAACCTCATCGTCCTTGTGTTTGGTGAGATCAATGAGGGATGCAAAATACTGAACGATGTTGCCGTGCTCATCGCGAACCGGGCTGACGAAGAGCGCGGCCCAGAATTCGCTGCCATCCTTGCGGCGGCAGAGAGCTTCTGCGCCGCCGCTGGAAAAATCTGCGAACTCGGCTTTGGTTCGCGCCACGGCTTCGGCATCCGAACCGTTAGCCATTAGGAAATTGAAGCCTTTGCCTAGCACTTCTTCCCGGCTGTATCCCGTTAGGGCGAGAAGACTGTCATTGGCAAAAATGATCGGATTGTCGGGTTTCGCCGCGTCCGTAAACAGCATGGCCATTCGGGTCGTCTCAGCGGCAACGACAAACGGGCCGAGGTCCTTCCGAAAGCCATCGACTGCGGCTTCGGCGCCCTTCTGCCGGTCAGATTTTTCCGTTATTTCCGACATGTCCCCGGTCGATCAATGCGCTTAGCAGGCAATGCTGTGAAGACGGTGCTGCAGGCTTCTTCCTGAGCCAGGCGTTTCTATGATACCATAACGATGCTGCTGCCGGGGCAATCATTGCGGCAGTCAAGATCCAGTTCACCCGGGCCTGCTTGCGGTGAATCGACGGACGAAACAGGGGCGATGCGGGCGTATGAAGGCGGACGTTGCATCACCTGCTGCTCCCCAGGCAGTCCACCCTCCGGCGGAGACAACTCCGAAGCTGCCGCAGGCCGCCCATCCTCTAATACCGATCATGCCGGCCGTGGTGGCCAGGTCCCCTCTCGCGGACGCGCTGGTCAAAGCTGCGCCAATACATGATTTCAATCTTGCCCGGGACCTGAGCTTGTTCGCGCGCGTGCTTCGGCAGGCCGAAGGCGGGCGGTGGGTGATGGCGATCTTCATCGGCTCGACTGTCGTCACCATTGCCAACATGTTTGGACAAGTCCAACTCAATGACTGGAACGGCCGGTTCTTCGACGCCGTCGGCCGCAAGGACCTGTCGGGCTTCCTTCATGATCTCCAGACGTTCGTTGTCATCGTCGCCATTTTGCTGGCACTCACGGTCGCGAACACCTATCTCCAGGAGCGCCTGAAGTTTCGACTGCGCGAATGGATCACCCGTCACCTTCTGGACGAGTGGCTCAAGCCGTTGCGTGTCTATCAGCTCGGCTTTGCCGGCGAGTATGGTCACAACCCGGACCAGCGCATCCAGGAGGATACGCGCCTGTTGGGCGACTACACCGCCGACCTCGGCTGCGGCATCGTCTATTCCTTGCTCCAGCTCGTCGCTTTCGTCGGTATGCTTTGGACCCTATCGGCGCAAGTCACGTTCCAGGTCGCGGGCTACGACATCGCCATTCCCGGTTACATGGTCTGGTGTGCGCTTGCTTATGCCTTGATCGGCTCCGGTCTGACCTGGATCGTGGGGCGGCCGCTGATTGCTCTGAACGGCGAGCGATATGCGCGTGAGGCGGAATTCCGCTTCGCGCTCGTTCGGGTTAACGAATCCGGCGAGAGCATCGCACTGCATGGCGGGGAGACCGACGAACGACGGCATCTCGAGGCGGCGCTCGCTGCCGTCGTGGACACGATGCGACGGATATCCTCCTCGCTCGCTCACCTGACCTGGATCACATCGGGCATTGGCTGGCTGTCGCTGGTCGTTCCGATCCTGGTGGCAGCACCGGCCTATTTCGGCGGCAACCTGACGCTGGGCGGCCTGATCATGGTGGCGGGCGCGTTCACTCAGGTCCAATTGGCGCTGCGATGGTTCGTCGACAATTTTTCACGGCTCGCCGACTGGCGTGCTGCGGTCCACCGGGTCGCACGTTTTCGCGAAGCGCTCGACAATCTCCCTGCGATCGAACAGGGCGCAGAGGAAATCAAGCGCGCGCTACACCCGGAAGGACATCTTGCTTTCGAGGGCGTGCGCATCCTCTTGCCGGACGGGCATATCGTCATCGACGACGCGACGGTCAGCATCACCCCGGGCGAGCGCGTACTCATTGTCGGCGACACCGGACGAGGAAAATCGACACTGTTCCGCGCGGTGGCGGGCCTCTGGCCGTGGGGGTCCGGGACAATCCTCACGCCTCCACCCGAGGCCATGGCGTTCCTGCCGCAGCGTCCTTATCTGCCGCTGGGGACGTTACGAAACGCCCTGAGTTATCCGAGCCCGCCCGACGCCTTCCTTGATGCGGATGTGCGACAGGCCTTGAAGCGGTGCGACCTCGGCGATCTCATTCCCAAGCTCGACAAGACCGAGCGCTGGGACAAGGAGCTTTCGCTTGGCGAACAGGAGCGCCTCGCCTTTGCGCGCCTTCTCCTGCACAAGCCGGGATGGGTGTTTCTGGACGAAGCGACAGCCGCGCTCGACGAGGACAGCCAACGCCGCGTCATGGCTCTGTTCGATGATGAGCTGAAGCAGACCACCGTGTTGAGCATCGGTCACCGGCCGGACCTTGCCGTCTACCACACTCGAACGCTTCAGCTTGTTCATGGACGTGACGGTGACCGGCTCAAGCTCAAACCGCCCCCTGCGCCACCTCCGCCCCGGCGCTGGCTGCAACGGCTCGACGACTGGCTGCTGACTATCCGATCGTGATGCGGGTGCCGTCTCAAACCACCTACATCTTTGATTTGAGTCAACTGGGCTTCGCTATCTTCGCGACAAGATGAGTTCCTTATTGGGAACTTGCTCGGGATCGGCCGCTGGCTGGGCAAGGTTCGAGACAATACGTCGCGACCAAACCGCAAAGGGAGATCTCGAAATGTCGATTGGGACCATCATTCTGATCATTCTGGTGATCGCGCTGCTGGGCGGCTTTAGCGGGATCGGTGGCGGTCCGTTTTACGGTACTGGCTACTACGGCGGTGGTGGTCTCGGCCTGGTAATTGTCATTCTGCTGATCTTGCTTTTGCTTGGCAAACTTTGACCAAGCGGTAGCCAGCGAGCAGGTATGAGCCGGCTTGAATGCCGCTCATTCCACAGGTTTTGAGATTGCCTCTGCCGCGTCTGTTCGTCATGGCGCGGTGGAGTTCGTTGATTCAATCCATCGGTCGGCCCTGACGTTAAGGAAGAATGGAGGCCCAACCTGAAGCTGACGCTACCCGCCGACGCGACAGCGTTTGTCCCCGCCTCGGTCTTGCTGCAGCGGCTACACGACGAGGCGCCGACGGATCACTTTACCCTGGGCTGGCTAATGAGCCGGATGCACAAGCGCTCCTTCGGCCTCATCATGCTGCTGCTTGCCGTGGTCGCTGTTGCACCGGGTGTCTCGATCGTAGCCGGCCTGCTACTCATGATCCCCGCATTCCAGATGATCCTGGGCCAGAACATGCCGATGTTCCCACGCCGCATCGCCGTTCGTCCATTGCCGACGCGGCAGCTTGCCGCTCTGGTGCAGCGGGCTGTGCCCGTGCTGAGGTATCTTGAGAAACTCATTCATCCGCGCTGGCCGACTCCGCTCGATGCGACCAAGCGCGTCGTCGGCGCCGTCGTCGTGCTGCTAAACATCACCCTGCTCTTCACACCGGTCCCTCTGAGCAACGTCGTTCCCGCCCTCGTGATCGCGCTAATCGCGCTGGCCTATCTCGAAGAGGACGGTCTCCTGCTTTCGATAGCGCTGCTGGCCAGCGTCGTTGTGCTGGCGGTCGAATTGACGGCAGTCTGGGAGACCGTCCTCGGCGCGAAATGGATCTTCGGCCTCTGGTGATGCTCGGCCAAGCGCAAGCGCGGCGGTGAAATAGCGGGTATACCGTCGCGCTGATCTGATTCCATGGAAATCAGCCGCTCGAACTTCAACCGAAATTGCCCGAGCGGCCGCATCCATTTTCCGAAGCACGAAACATAATGTCGGATGCCGGACATAGTTGATTTGCGTCAATCTGGTCTTCTTTTTGCGGCTCTAGGTTCACCCTGCAGTTAAATGCAGCGAGAACCTCTCACGGAGGCCGATATCATGATTGACGAACGCTCGTCAGGCGGTGCCGACCTACCTCCGGGCGTGATCTTTCGGATCCCCGATCAAGGTTTGCCCGCTGCGGAGCTGACGGATTACCGGCTCATAGAGATTCAATTGCGAAAAGCGCTTGCGAAAAGCGAGGCGCTGCTTCTTCAAAAGGATGAGCTGATCCACAGACAAGAACTATTGAAAGAGGAGTCCGATCATCGGTTGTTGAACGATCTCCAGATGACCATCAGCCTTCTTTCACTGCAAAGCAGAAATTCAGTTCATCCGGAAGTGGCCTCGCAATTGGCCGTGGCGGCCAATCGCGTTTCCATGATTGCGCGAATCCACCATCGTCTTACTTCCGACAAAGGTGTCCCAACAATAGAGCTCAAGAAATTCCTCGACGACTTTTGTCACGATTTTTCGGCAATGTCGTCCTCGGACGAGTCAGCGGGGAAGATCAGCGTCGAAGGTAGTAAAGTCAATTTGCCGGCTACCACCGCTATTCCGCTCGGTTTCATCGCCAGCGAATTAATCACGAACGCGGCAAAGCACGGCAAAGGCCGGATTGCTGTCAGGCTGGAGCCGGATCCGAAACATGGGTACGCGCTTTCGGTTGCCAACGACGGTCCGGCTTTGCCCGAGGGGTTCGACCCCGGCGCGAGCAAGGGTCTGGGGATGAGAATTATTCAATCCTTCACCGGCCAGATTGGCGGTAAGTTACGGATCGATCGTGGCGACGACGGAAAGGGCGCGCGGTTTACCGTGCTGTTTCCTGCGCCGACGGGAGCAAGCCATTAGCTGACTTCGGCATCATCCGGAAAGACATCTCGTCGAACCGACACTCGATAGCTTCTCTCAAGGAACGGGCGTCGGACAACCGCCATAGCATGAAGGCGGCACCGGTGCGGCATGTATCGACCAGCAAATTTGATCGTAACGTTCGCCCGATCGCAAATTTTGCAGACTCGCGCTCCAGAAAGCGTATGATTTTGCTGCGGGGTCCAGGGATGACTGCATCTTTCACGGAGCGGCCGATGTGTCCGGTTTGCAAGCACCGGATGGCATTGGCACGCATCTCTCCCGGCAAACGCGGGTTCGAGGAGCACCTTCGAATGCTCGACCTGCGAACGCACTGAAGTGGTGTCTTTCGCCGTGGACCCAATGAAGACAGATGCGGTCGGCTGGCTGGCAGGCGAGTTGAAGCCGCCTCGATAGAGTTCGGTTGCAGCTTTGCGTGAGTGAGGGGTGGCCTGATGGACGAGGACTTCTGTAGAGAACAGGCGCAGCGCGTTCGTGCCTGGCCGAGCGGGCCGATCCCTTCACCAGGCGGCGTCTGCTGGCGTTGGTCAACCGATATGACGCAAATGTGGGCGGCCCGTCGCGGGACTCGAAGATCGAGCGGCCACTGCCGGTGCGCATTGCGCCGCCGGCGTCGATCTTCTCCGGGTCGGGCGAGGCATGACGAGAGATACTCACCTTGACGGAGGAATTGCATTGCCGTGGCGGAGAAGTTCTCGACCGGAATTTCAGCACCTATCAGCTGCCCCGCTTTAGCGTCCTTCCCCGAATCGAGGTGGTCTCCGTTTTCAGGAGCAGCTTCTTCGACCTCGGCACGTCGGCCCGAAAGTCGCGATACGAGCTTGTCCAGAACTCCGGCTGAAGCTGTAAATCATTGCGTATGCCCCGGATAGGGCAGCGCGTCACTCGACCCTTCTTTGGCAAGATCGGCTTGTGATTCCGTATGGCAATGAATAAAGGACGGCAAATCGTAGGGCGTAGTCAATCATCTCAACGCCCCTGGTCCCATTCGCGAGCTACCGTGCGCTCTTTGGCTCTGAAATCTATACGGTTCTTAATCGCTTGAATAGTCTGGTGCACGCGTTGCGCAATATCTTGCCTGATGTGGCGCGCACAGTCGATCAACCGCCAAACGGGGATGGTGAGAGACGCATCAGCCGACATTTCGCGCGAGGCCTCCAACATCCGCCGCGCTGCCCGTGCAACTCGACCGACATTGAGTGATCCTGCTTCGCGTCGCATTTGAAGTTGGCCGGTCCGTGCGAATTCAATGCGATCGTTGGCGAAATCCACAACGTTCACTTTTTCTGCGTAAGATGTCGCTTCGTTGAAAAGCCGCTCACGAATTGCAGCCTCCCCTGGGACCTTGCGCGGGTCGAGTTGGTGCTTCGCTACAGCAGCCTCAAGTCGATTGCGTTCGGCGACAACGTAAGCATCGACCTTGTGTCGCGTAAGTCCGACATAAACCTCCCGTGCGTCCGTCGGCTTCGCCACGTACAGCACGGCGGCAGCGGACGTTCGGCCTTGCACGGAATACGCCGTGCCCGCATAGGCCAGCGTAATACGCGGCGGCCTAGGTGGACCTTCGGCGCGCGCGCGAGCTAACGATCCCCATTCCGTTTCGATCATGCGCCCGTCGTCAAGCCGAACGCCGACTTTCACATCAGCATCGTCTCGCGCCAGGCGCTCGATTGTACCACGGGTTCCGTTGCGAATACGGAATCGGGGAAGATTCTCACTGAACCGGATGAGGTCACCTTGGGCAAGCTCAATCGTGCCAATTTTCTTGTCACGGCCAACGGCAAGGAGAGATAAATCCTCACCCACTAGGCGCCCTTCACGACGCAGGACAGCACGCGCCGCTCTATTGAGAGCTGCAGCATCGGAATTCCGGCGCGTGACGATTAAAACATCATCACCATGCAAATGGCGGTAGCTGTTCCACATCTCGATCACCCGAGCTTGCGCCTTGGCTTCGCCAGACACAACTTCGAGCTTCCGGTGTTGCGCGTAGGCACGCAGACCCGCGTCGGAATCACCTCTGGCCATCACCATCGATGCCGCGCGCTGCCACTCCACCGTTTGTCGACGCACTTGCGATAAAACTGCACCGCGCGCAATCACGTCGGAGATCGCTTTCAGCGCGCTGCCTCCTGGCACTGCCTGGAGCTGACGGCGATCCCCAAGACACACAACCTTCGCGTGCGCATTATGAGCCACCCTTAAGACCGTCTCGAGATCCCGCACGCCGGCCAAGCCGGTCTCATCGACAACAATCAGTGTATTGGCATCGATCTCGCATCCGATTTCGCGCTCGTGGTCGTAACGCCATTTAGCGATAGCGCATGCTTCAATACCGCAAGATTTTGAAAGTTCGTCGGCAGCCACCCAGGTGGGCGTTAATCCCAGAATCTTGAGCCCAGAGCGCTGGGCAGCTTCGACTAGGGCTTGCGTCATCACGGTTTTACCGGTGCCGGCGGGCGCCTCGCATATGACCACCCCATCGCGATTGGCGGCAAACCTGATAGCATCAGCTTGTTCCTGAGACAGATAGGGCGCGTCGGCGAGCGCCGCCTCAACTGCGTCCTGTCGAAACCACTCCTGCTCATCAAGGCGATCCGCGGATCGTAGCAGGCTCGCTTCGGCGGCAGCGATAGCTGGCGTGGTCCAGTACTCTGCTCGTCCTTCGTCCGTAAGCATACGAAGAATTCCACGTTCCTCGTACGATCGCAGCTCTTGCCACACCTGATCTATACCGAGCGCGCGGATGCCTGCCTCAATGAGTGCACCATGCACCAGCTCCTTGCGGCTAATCACGCTCTGATGCCGGAAGAGCTTTGAGGCGGCAACCGCAACCGGACCTTCGCCCTTGATTTCTGGCGGGTCAAGGTCGCGTTCGACGGCCGCCGAGATCTCCCGAGCAGGCACGAAATCGCGTGCCGCCCTCCACGGATCGGCGCCGGTTTGCGCGAGCTCCTTTTTCCAGCGAGCTTCGAGGATCTCACCAACTGGGACTTCATCTTTTGACCCGCGCGTTGCGAGCGCCGCCAATTCCTTTTGCGCGCCGGTCGCTTCACGTCCGACAAGTTCCTCTATCTGGCGCGACCGCTTCGAAAACGTCTCAATCATGCTTTGTGGAACGCCGGCAATCTCGAACTGATTGCGTCCAGCTTCGCGCAGCGAAAATCCGATAGCTGCCAATCGATGAGCCAACGAGGCCCTGAACGCCGAGCCAAGAACGAGCTGGTACTCGAAGAGTTTTTCGGGCTCAAGGGTGCGATATTTTTCACCGGATCGAGCTACGTTCATCAAAACGGCGTGCGTATGAATAGCGGGGTCACCCTCGCGCGAGGTGTAATGATCAAAGCGCCCTACGATAACATCGGCGGCAGGCTCGCGGATATACTCGCCCGGACCTAAGCGGACTTCTACGAGTCGTTCGTCGACTAAGAATCGGAGAGCATCTTCAACCGCGTCGCGGTGCAGCGCATGCAGCGCTGCACGCTGCTGCTCGTTTCCCGCCATCCACAAAATGGATAGGGATTTCGGGGAAGAGAACGTGACGTCCCATCCGGCTCGGTGCTTCGGTCCGGCACCGCGGACGAGTCGCTCTCCGGTGCGCGGATCAACGCCCGCGCAAAGATCTCGAAAGCTCTCCTTGTCGATCGCAGCCCCGTGCCGAACGATTGTTTCGCCCGTCGTCCACCAAACGCCACCACCGTCGCGAATGTAGTATTCGTCCCGGCTCCTCGGGCGCGCCTCGCGATTGGGATCGTTAACGTAGTACAGACCGGCGTCGCGGCCGGCACCCAACGTATGAAGGGAGGCGGTCATACCTTCGAAGGCAAATACCGGCAGATACTGGACACCTCGACGTTACCGCCGGCGGAAGCCTCCCCGACAAGGCTCGCCAGGTCCAGGAGTCCCTGGTCGACCGTGTCCAGGCGATCGAGAAGTGCGACGTATCGAAGGGCGATATCGAGGTGCTGCTCAACGCATTGCGCAATCAGTTCGGCGGGCGCGATTTTCGCTACCCCAGCTGCCTGTTCGAGGCGCTCGGAGAGTTTCGGCTCGATCTGCACCTTGTAGGTTTGCATACGCTGTCCCAGCAATTCGCAATGATGGCAACTTGACCGCTGTCCTGGGCCGTCGCATGAGATGGGCCGTGCATCAACCCTAGATTCGCCGCCTCATCCCTTTGTGGTTAGTGGATGGCAACTTTAGTGCGTGTGGTGTGAACACCAACTTCAATAGTAATGAACTAGCAAAGCAACTAGTAACTACTAGCATGACTAGCACTGGCTAGAGCATTTTCCGACCGGAAAGAATCGGGTGGGGATTCCCAAAACGGCGCGAGTCAGATTCAAGCTGCATGCTGGCGAGGGAGGCCAGCATGTATGGCCAGGGCGCTTTCGGTTGATCTTCGCCAAAGGGTGGTAGCCGCGATTGACGGTGGCATGTCCTGTCGACAGGCTGCTGAGCGCTTTGGTGTCAGCGCGGCCAGTGCGATCCGCTGGCGCGCTCGCCTCAAGAAAGTTGGCGACATCGTTCCTAAACGCCAGGGCGGTGACCGCAAATCGCAGCGCATCGAAGCGCATTCGCAATTGATTCTGGAGGCGGTGACAGCGAGGCCGGATATCACGCTTGCCGAGTTGCGAGAACTGTTGAAACGTCATGGAATATCGACTGGCATCGCGTCGCTCTGGCGTTTTTTCCAGCGCAGAAAGATCACACTTAAAAAAAGACAGCGCACGCCGCCGAGCAACGGCGCGGCGATATAAATGCCGCACGTGAGGAGTGGTTCGAAGGGCAAATCGACCTTGACCCTGAGCGTCTCGTCTTCATCGACGAAACCAGCGCCAACACCAAAATGGCGCGGCGTTACGGGCGCTCGCCACGCGGCGAGCGATGTCGTGCAGCTATCCCACACGGACATTGGAAGACGACGACGTTCACCGCTGGATTGCGCTCCGACGGTCTGATCGCGCCGCTTGTTCTGGACGGTCCAATGGATGGCGACGCTTTCCTGGCCTACGTCGAGCAATTGCTCGCCCCATCGCTGCGGCCGGGCGATACCGTTATCATGGACAACTTGCCCGCTCACAAGGTCCATGGCGTTCGAGAGGCCATCCAGGCGGTCGGAGCTAGCCTGCTCTATCTTCCGCCCTACAGTCCAGACTTCAACCCGATTGAAATGGCCTTCTCCAAACTGAAAGCGCTGTTGCGGGCCGCCGCAGCCCGCACCATGCCCGATCTCTGGCAAGCAATCGCCAACGCTCTCAAACGCTTCTCACCCGAGGAATGTCAAAATTATCTCGTCGCGGCTGGTTACGACGCAACGTGATCGGAAAACGCTCTAGTACGGCCCTGACGACCTATCGTTCAGACGTCAATGCCCCTGGATTCCAAAAAGCTCCGCCACGACGCGCTGCGCCTACAGAAGGCGCGCGGCACGTCGTCTGTCGGCCGGGAAACCACCGGCACATCAAAGGCGGTCCGGGAAGCCCTTCCGACCATCCATCAACTTCGTAAAGACGGAGTGTCATGGGCGATGATCGCCCAGGCTCTCGCCGAGCAGGGCGTCGTTCAGGGCAAGGATCGCATCCCTCTAACCACTCATCGTCTGACGGCACTTGTGACCCAGATTGAGGCACAGCAGCGCAAGAAAGCCCTCAAGGTCGGTCCCCGCGACAGAGGCGACACGGTCGAGCACCCTGCCGTGCAACGCCTGACGTTCTCCCCAGATCTCGTTAGTCCCGCAGAGACCCCCAACGCCCCCCGGCTCGCGACAGAAGAAGACCTCAGGCGCGCGGCTCTGGAAAAACTCCAAACCGTATTGAAGAAGGAATGAATAAATGCCCAGAATTCTGTTGATCACCCAGGAGAAGGGCGGCGTTGGCAAGACGGTTTTTGCCCGGGCTCTCGCGGAGGCGGTCGACGGCGCACCCGTGTTCGAAATCGACGCGAGCCGCCGCATGCATGAGCTTGGCGACCGTGTCAGCTTCTTCAAGATGAGGGCGACGCGAGAAGACATCGAACGATCCGGGGGCAAGGCGTCGCGGGCAGAGTTCGATGCCGTCATTGACGCAATCGCTCAGACCAAGACATCGACCGTCGTCGATGTCGGGGCGAATACCTCAATGACCTTCCTTACGATGTTGTCCGACATCGCTCCTAGCCTCGCCGATGAGGGTCTCGAGTTTGGCGTCTGCGTTGTCGTAACCAACGAGCCAGGTGCGCTTGCGGAGGCCCCTAAACTGCTATCAGTTACAAAACCCTGGACGAAAGCACGCTTCCTGATCGAGAACCGCCTGCACGGCGTTGTCGATGCAACCTGGCTCAAGAAATTCAGCGACGGCGCCAAGGCGACGTCATTTGAGCACCAATCTCTGGAAGACGGGGCCGACGAGTACCTCCAGGCCGGCGGTCTCCTCATGATCGGCAAGCTCGATCCCGGCAAGCTGCGCGAAAAGCATGGCATCGCGTCCGCTGTGCGTATCCGCAAGGATCTCGAGCGCTTTCGTCTGGAAGCTATGCAAGCCGTCCGTCCCGCTGCAGAGTGGCTGATCGGATGAACAAGCCCGCACGATCACTGTCGGCGCGCTTTGATGCAGCGTAAGCGTAGCGCCGAGGCCCGTCTGATTGTTTGTGCGGAGTCTTGAGAGCACCGTTAGAAGAGTCATCTTCTGGAAGGGTGCTCACAATGGACGACCATTCTGACGACATAAGACGACCGTTGTCACCGCGTATTGAAGTGTTCGCTGGCGCAGGTCGAAAGCGCTGGCCGGATGATTTGAAGGCGCAGATTGCGGCGGAAAGCCTCGAACCGGGGGCGGTTGTAACAGACGTCGCTCGTCGCCATGGCTGCCGGCCCCAGCAGGTGCATGATTGGCGGCGCCGGGCGCGTTTGGGCCAGTTGGTATTGCCGGCGTCGGCGGACACGCTGTCGTTCGTGCCGGTGGTGTCGGAATTAGCGTTGCCTGCGGCCGCAGAGCCCTCCGGTTCGCCGGAAGCAGCCATTGTTACGGTTGAGTTCCAGGGCGCGCGCGTGGAGGTGCGCGGGGCGCCTGGCCTTGCTGCGTTGAGCGATGTGTTCATTGCGCTGCGACGGACACGTTCATGCTGACGATGCCGGCGAGCCTCATGATCTACGTGGCGACGCAACCTGTGGACTTCAGGAAGGGTGCAGAGGGCTTGGCGCTGCTGGCGAAGGATACGCTGGGCCATGACCCGATGAAGGGCGTGGCGGTGGTGTTCCGTGCGAAGCGCGCCGATCGGGTGAAGATCGTCGTCTGGGATGGCAGCGGCCTTGTGATGTACTGGAAGCGGCTCGATGGCAGCGGCTTCAAATGGCCACCCATCGTGGCCGGTGTGATGCGGATGAATGGGGCCCAGCTGTCAGCACTGCTGGCCGGCATGGATTGGACGCGCATGCGCGCGCCTCGGATCCCGCAGCCGAAAGCGCTTGCGTAAAAATGCAAATCATCGCTGCATCGTGACGCGAAGCATGGCAAGCTCGGGCCAATGAGTGATTTGCCTGATGAGCTACCGAGCGATCCAGCCGAGTTGCGTGCCTTTGCCGCGGCTCTGCTGGATCGCTGCGCCCGGCTCGAGCGGTTGCTCAAGCTTGCGAAAGATGCGCAGTTCGGTCGGTCCTCGGAAAAGCTGGACGCTGATCAGCTGCAGCTTGTTCTGGAGGATATCGATCAGGCCGTTGCGGCTCTCGAAGCCGCCGAGAATCGTGCCAATCCCAAAACAGGCG
Organism: Bradyrhizobium barranii subsp. apii; assembly: GCF_011516635.5. Lineage (GTDB taxonomy): Bacteria > Pseudomonadota > Alphaproteobacteria > Rhizobiales > Xanthobacteraceae > Bradyrhizobium > Bradyrhizobium barranii. The sequence goes on from NZ_CP096255.1 coordinate 748,552, forward strand.
AGAAGAGAGCTGCCGCGCGCAGAGCCAACCGTGGTCAGCTGCCGGAGCATTTGCCGCGCGTCATCGAGACTATGATGCCGGCCGAGAGCTGCTGCCCGTCTTGTAAGGGCAACCTCTTCGAGATTGGTCAGGATGAGAGCCAGAGGCTCGACGTCGTTCCGGCGCAGTATCGCGTCATCATCACCCGCCGTCCCAAGCTGGCCTGCCGCGCCTGTCATGGCGTCGTCCTGCAGCACGCGGCTCCCGAGCGATTGATCAGGGGAGGATTGCCCACCGAGCGGCTGGTCGCGCATGTGATCGATGCCAAGTATCACTGGCATTTGCCGCTTTACCGCCAGGCGCAGATGCTGGCGACGCACGGAATAGCGCTGGATCGTTCCACGCTCGCCTTCTGGGTCGGCTATGCCGCCCAGGAATTGAAGCCCGTGTGGCATCGTCTGCGCCAGCTTCTGCTCGCCTCCTCGAAGCTCTGTGTCGATGAGACCCCGGCGCCGGTGCTGGATCCGGGGCGCGGCAGAACAAAAACCGGCTACTTCTGGGCGCTGTCACGCGATGACAGGCCTTGGGCCGGACCTGATCCGCCTGGGGTAGTCTATGCCTATGCACCGGGCCGCGGCGCCGTTCATGGCTTGCGGCTGCTGGAGGGCTATCGCGGCATCATCCACTGCGACGGCTATCAGGCTTACAAGACCATGACCCGAGAGACGCGTGCGGACGCCCTGTCCGGGACGCTCGCCTTCTGCTGGTCGCATCTGCGGCGCCAGTTTGTGAAGATCGAGCGGGAGGCTGCGCCTGCGCCAGCTCCGGTTGCCCGCGAGGCTCTTGAGCGCATCGCCCAGCTTTACGCGGTCGAGAAGGCCCTCCGCGGCCGATCTGCGGACGAGCGCCGTGCTGGCCGACAAGCGCATACCCGGCCTCTGGTTGCAGCCTTGAAGCAGTGGTTTGAGGCCAAGCTCGATCACCTTGCGCAGAAGAGCGACACGGCGAAGGCTTTGCGCTATGCACTACGTCATTGGGACGGCCTGACGCTCTATCTTGATGATGGGCGCATCGAAATGGACACGAATGCTGTCGAGCGTGCGATGCGACCGATCAAGCTCAACGCCAAGAACTCTCTTTTTGCCGGTTGCGACGAAGGCGCCGGGAATTGGGCATTGCTGGCTTCGCTCATTGAGACCTGTAAGCTCAATGGCGTCAGTGCCGAGCACTGGCTCGCTGACGTTCTCGCCAAGCTCGTCAATGGTTGGCCTGCAGCGCGACTGGACGAACTGCTTCCCTGGGCGTCGACCTATACGATGCATACACGCGATCCGAGGCTGGCGGCATGAGCCTGAACACGACCGCGGTCCGGATCAAGGTGACCCTCAAGGATGTGAAGCCGGAGGTGATGCGTCGCCTTGTCGTACCCGTCACCCTGCGCCTTGATCGGCTGCATCTGACGCTTCAGGAGGCATTCGGCTGGACGAACAGTCACCTCTTCGAGTTCTTTGCTGGTGAGGCACATTGGGGGATTCCCGACCCCGACAATGATTACGGTCACCAGCCCATGGATGCCCGCAAAGCGCGGCTGTGCGATATCGTTCGCGAGACCGGCGCCAAGACGATCCACTATCTCTATGACTTCGGCGACAGCTGGGACCATGTGATCAAGCTCGAAAAATGGTTCGAGAACACCACGACGGAGGGGCTTCCCTTCCTGCTCGAGGCCGCCGGTCGTTGTCCTCCGGAAGACGTCGGCGGTGCGCCAGGCTATGCCGAATACCTCGCCGCCATCAGCGACCCCGCCCATCCCGAGCACGGACACATGCGCCTCTGGGGCCCGGAGCGGTTCGATCCCAACGTCGTCGACCGGAAGGCACTCGAAGCCGCCGTCAACGCGTTGTCCGACACAAGGAAGCCGCGGCGACGCGCCACGCGAACAAAATAGGCGTCAAGCGCCATTCAAAAGGGCCGCAGAGCTACGCTTACGATGCAGCCGAGAGCCGGGTGAAGGCGGCCGACGCGGAAGTGCGGCGTGCAAGTAAGAGCCGTCTCGCCGATTTATTTAAGCTTCCTGCTAAGCATCGGCTTCAACAACTGGAAGATCCGGTGCTAACCGCGCAAGATCGGCTTAAATTGCGACGCTCCATAGAGGCGTCGCTCCCGCGGGGTCGACGCTTTCGCATCCCGTTTGCTCGACAAGGGCTGTTACGTCGAAGCAAGCAGTGGCTGCGGTCCACTCCTAGGCTTGCGGTCACGATCGTGGCCTGCTCGGTCCCAGGCCTCTTCGTAGCTTTGGCCGGCAAAAACACGTACCAAACTACGCCGCTAACCGAACCACTTCCTCTGGAATGGACGCTACCTGACGGCTCTCATGAAATGAAAACCATGCTCCCTGGCGGCCACTTGGCCGTCCGGCCTGTCGACGCCACATCCGCAATTGCTCGCCGCTGGGTCGCACGGAAGGGCTACGCCACGGCGCGTGTGTTCTGGCAGTAAGCGAGACGGCTCGTTAGTTTTGTGCAACAGGCGCAACTAGATCGACGAGACCATCAAAACGCGCATCATTATAAGCTAGAGTACGACGCAACTTGATTGGATCGGGCGAATACGATCTGCTGGTGAGAAGCATAACCTGCCACTGATGCAAAAACTTTGGCAGGTCACTCGGCGGCACTAGGCGAACGGCTTCAGGCGTGCGCGTTTCATTGATGCGTCCAGTTTTGGGATCCCGAGCTGTTGTGGTCTTCACCCCTGTGTAGGTACCGATAGCCTTGGACCAATGCTCCATTTCGTCGGGTTGGGCTGCCGATAGATTGAAAAGGTTGACGACCTCAGCCGTACCGATGAAGGTCTCAGCGCCCGCGGCGCCGTACGTTTCGATTATTTGGTGCCTAGACTGCCAAAAGGTCCAAAGTGAGATGCCGTAACCAGGCAATTCGCCCGTTCCTTTCAAAACCGCATCGTATCGTCCGAGCACGAAGGCCTCATCAATGAAAACGATGATGCGCTCACTGGGCTTTTGTTTACGGACGGAGGCGAACAGGTCGCTGAGCAACCAGCGAATATACGGCGCCAGAATTTGCTTCCGTTCGTCTGCTGGCAATACGATAAAGAGGTCGACTTCTCCGCTTCTCAAGTCCGATAATTCGAACGTGTGGTTTTGAACCGCAATCTGCAAGCGCTCGTCCCGTAGCCATTGAGTCGCTTGCTCTGCTGTCGAGACAATACTCGCTCGACCTTTCTCCTCCATCGTCAGAATATTGCGTGCAGCAACCGAACTTTGATCGGTGCGCTTCTCAATCGCGGAGAGGAAAGCCGTTTGATCCAGGAGCAGCTGCGCGGCACTGACTGGATCCGCTCTATTATTACGAATGGTAGCGGCGATTGAAGCAACAATAAGGTCGACGGCACGGTCTCGGAAGTACGAATTATCGTCGTTTTCGACGCTGGTAGATGCCAATAGCGCACGTGCCATAGCTTGCAAATAAATTACATCCTTGGGATCCCTATTTACCAATGGGTTCCAGCGATCGCCGCCATCGGCCAAACCCAGTGGATCAATGCATCGAACTGTCTTGCCAATCGCTTCTCGACGACGTCGCGTAGCGCGAAATGCGTCACCTTTCGGATCAATCACCACGGCGGGACCGGCCCATGCACCGGGATCCGAGAATAGCAGGTTAGGAATAATGAATCCGTTGGTCTTGCCAGTACGCGGCGGCGCAATTGTCAAAAGATTGCCTTCGACTCGAACACGAATTGGACGGCCTGACTCAGGATCCTTTCCCAGCTCCAGTCCCTCATCCAATCGAGCGCGTTCACCCTTGGAGGCCCAGCGCGCGCTGCCGTACATATTGGTGGAATCTCGCAGCGGGATCATCGAGCCGCCGAGGATGATCAATGAACCAAAGAAAATCGCTGCCGTTCCGAGCGTCACCATTTCGACAAAGCCGCCATCGGCAAAAGCATCGGATTGTCCCAAACACATATCGCGATATGTGCTGAAGATAAGGGGAAAATCGATGTAGTGGTGACCGAGTTCGATAGTCCACGCTCGCAGCCACATGGACGGTGACAACGGCACATTGCCGGGCCACGCGTTAGAATTCCAACCGTGTTCGGCTATGAATGCCGCCGGATAGACTAATACGAAGAACGCGGCGATAAGAGCGAGTACCAGAAAGATGCGAACGAAGCGATGAGGATCGGTCATCGCTAATTACTAGCTCACAAGCCTTAACGATCGCTAGTAGTCAGAGAAGCGCGACTAGTCTTGCTCTTTCCGAGACGCTCCAATGTTAGACTTTTGCGAGCGACATTTACGTCATCCAAACAAAAGTCGATTACGTGAACCCCAAAGGGGACATTCATATGCGGCTGTACGGCAGGCTCTTTAAGAGAAACAACCCAGGAGGGGTTAACAATCTCGTCACTGAATTCTTTGATGGTTCCGCCGAACGGAAGACCGAACTTGCTCGGGCTACCTTAGCAATAACGATCTGCTTGCACGAAGCTGGTCACGCGCTGATGGCTGAACTTCATCATTTGGATATCGAGTGGATCAATTTACCAAGACTTGATGCTCTTCTTTCGTGCCCGCGGCCGACGGAAATCAAGGACAAATCATTCAAGCCTGCCGTGTCTATTCCGCCGGCTGGATCGCGACTAGCGGTGCCTTACCTGCTAGGCGGCCTCTTCGGGGAACTAAATGCCTATGATGATGACGCGTTGGCCAACCCTACGATCCCACAAGTCTCTACGTATGGATGCATCGGGGATTTTGATGAACTTTGGAACCGAGTGGCCAATGACTGCAACGCAACAAACGAACACCGGTCCATCGCGGCCAACTTACGTCGCGCGATATTTGCATCGCGAGATGGAGCTGAACGCAATGTCTTTCTAGAACACTTTGATTTTCAGCCCCTGCCCGAATTTAGGCAGTTTAGACAACACCGCGCCCGCCACCGCAGTATTGCCGAGCAACTCTATCAAAGATGGAAAGCATCGCACTTCGAGCGCTATAATGAACTGTCACCTTCGTTCGGCGCCTATCGCTACTAATTAGCTGAACTGGACTATACGACAGAACATCTTCCCAAACTTTTCGATCGCAATAAGAACCGCCGAACAGGTTCAGAATGTGTGCACTTGTACTTCAATCTTTCATTGATCGAGCGCACTCGGTAGACAGACCACTGCAATGTTCGATCTACATCGAGTTGAAGGCAGTATTGGTAAACTTGTGCGACAGCGCACCCGAAAAGTTGCTTTCGAAGCAAACCAGGAAAAACGTTGCGAAATTGCTTGATGCAGCAATTTCCGGAAAATACCCGAGTCTCTCGAGCTTCAAACAGTTCGCGGGCCTATTCCAAGCGGTGTGTATGCGGAATCTTGTGACAGCCGATCAATTCGAACAATCAGCGCTCGCGTTTTTGAACACAGTGGTCGCGCTTTTTCCTACCTACGAGCGCCGCCACTTCATTGAAACGGTAGAGGCGTGTATGGAGGAGCTAGACGGCGGACAACGGCGAATTTCATTGGCGAGGCTGTTGTACGAAACCTGCCATCACCGCGATCTTGGCGACCTAAGCCCCGCCGCACAAGGCGCCGCCGCATCGTTCCTCAGGCCGGCGATTGAGATGGAACTGCGAGAGGCGGCGCCACACGAGGTGGATAATCGGTCCTTGCGTCTGGCGGACGCTCAGCCCCGAAAACCGCCGCCTTCCGGACTTGTGGAAACACGCGGCGAACTTGCACAACTTGCAGGTACGCTTTCCTGGTCGAGCCTGGGCTTGAGCGATCGCTCGAAGACGACATGCACTGTAGTTGTTGAGCTGCTGGAATTGCTGTTTGATGAAGGGGCAGGAGTTGGCGCGCAGATCGACTCATTGAATGGTCGTGAAAATCTCTTTGCAGATGAGCCAAGCCCACCCACTCACTTTTATGACGGCGATTTTTGATTCTTTGATTCTTTGATTCTACCTGATCGTTGCAATATCGAGCAGTACCTGATCGCCCGTAATCCTCCCGCTCCTATCGCGGTTGAGGAGTTGCCGCCATCACTTGACGTTCAGGCGCATGAAAAAAATCCAGAAGTCGCTGAAGCAGGCGGAGGCGAAAACCGCCAGGCCGTGCGGGAAGTCTTATGGCTGCTAGAAACGGTGTCCACGGTGCCAGTTCTCAGAGCATGCGATCAATTGCTGCTTGGTCTCGTCGGTAAGGGCCGGGTCGATCGTGAACGAGGCGGCGTTGACGATGTCGGAAAAGTGGGCGGCCGCGTCGCCGGTGACCAGCGCCGGCGCGTCGATGCGCATGTGGTCCGGGTGCTGGTTGTCAAGGTCCTGCTGTTGCTGGGCCTTGAGGCTGTCGAAGAACTTGAGCACGGTTTCGATGAACTTAGGGTCATCGAAGATGTCCGGCTCGGTGTAGCCGAGCGCCTTGGCAATCACCCGCCGCGAAGTCACGTTGATGGGCTGGCCAGCCTCGAAGCGCTGCACCGTCCTGATGTTGACGGATGCGTTGGCGGCCAATCCCTCCTACGACAAATGCTGCGCTTCACGGACACAGCGGGTCCAAAAGCCGCGCATCTTGGGATCAAGCCGGCAGCGGATCAATCGGCGGGCACGGGTGTCGTGAGGTTCTCCCGTTGGTTATCGGCCCGGCCATCGCGGCCAGTCGGGCTGAACCGCCAAGCAAACCGCAAGCGAGAAGGCAATCGACACATCTCTCCACTGCCGATAAGCCGTTGATGACATTAAATAAAGCAGGAAGACCGATTGATATTGCAGTCTAGGACGGCTACGTCATACTCCAGCTTGCAACAAGAGGACGATTCAACCTTGTCAACGAGCACCTTCGTCAGCCCTCCCCGGCGAACCAGTACGCGTGCTGTCGGGCGACAGTAATCTCCATGCAGGGTTTCGCGCCGATCGTTCTTTCTACCGCAACCACTGTTGTGGCCGCACATCAGGTGACCAATGGGCCGCCCATTGCGGCGATCGCGCGGATACGGCTGTATTCCGCCGAGGAGTGGGAGGCCTTCACCAATGAATGGGCACACTATTTCTTCCAAGGCAAAACGGTCGTGAGGTTCACCGGCGCGGGTGACAAAGGCGTCGACATCGCCGTTTTCGACCCCGGTCAGGATTTCACGGGCGTTTGGGATGGTTATCAGTGCAAGCACTACGACGATCCGCTGCGGCCCTCCGATATCTACGTCGAAGTCGGCAAAGTGCTGTGGTTCTCATTTAGCGATGAGTATTCCACCCCCCGCAGCCACACTTTCATTGCACCGTGCGGAATCGGCACCAAGCTGAATAACCTTCTGATGAATCCTGACAAGCTCAGGCAGGAGCTGATGGCCAATTGGGATAAGCACTGTCGCACCGAAATCACGAACGCCCAGGAAATCCCCTTGCAGGGTGCTTTCCTCGACTACGTGAAAGCCTTCGACTTCGCGATCTTCAAGGGCAAGCAACCGTTGGCGCTGATCGATGAGCACAGGGCATCACCCTATCACGCGACACGATTTGGCGGCGGTCTTCCAGCACGCCCCGTGACCTCGAGCCCGCCAGCGGCCATTGCCGCACATGAAACCAAATATGTCGAGCAGCTTTACCTCGCATATGGGGATCACCTCAAGAAACCCGTTGCATCGATCGCTGACCTCGGCAAGCCCGCCCTGCGGGAACATTTTTCGCGACAGCGCGAGGCATTCTATCAGGCGGAAGCGCTCCGGGTGTTCGTTCGCGACAAGGTCGAGCCTGGAACGTTTGAAAGGCTCCAGGACGAAATCTGCGCGGGTGTGGTCGACACCAACGATGACGACCATCCGGACGGCTATAAGCGCGTGGTCGCGGTCACAAAAGCGGCGCAGGAGATGTCCATTACGGCAAATCCTATTGCACCGATCGCGCAAACGCAGGATCGACACGGCATTTGTCATCAACTCGCTAACGACGACAGACTGAAATGGACGCGATAGAGCCACCTCGGCGGCAGGTCACGTTCAACGGCCCGCTAGAAGCCGGCATCCGCGCCGTGGCTCTCCTAGGCGCCGCCTACCCGAAGGCGTTCGATCTGCAACGCCTGACGGCGCTCGACTATTTGCTCGTCAGAACCAAAACGATTGAGGGTGGCCCCGAAAGCCTGCATCCGCCGACACCATTACGCTCGCCTGACGCCGAGGTAAGACGGCGCATCGTTCACCAAGGACTGGTGCTGATGATATCGCGGGACCTTGTTGAACAGGAAGCCCGGGAAGCTGGCTTGATGTACGTGGCCGGCGAAAGCGCGGCGGCGTTTCTCGATGCTCTGCGGTCGCCGTACCTTTTGAAGGTCAAAGACCGGGCAAATTGGTTGATCGGGCATTTCAGCGGTTACACTGATGCTGAATTCAACGCGATCATACGCCGCTACTTCGAGGACTGGATCATTGAATTTCAGGAATTCGAGCGGAGCATCGGCGTCGCATGACCCAATATGTCCGCCTGCAGATCCAACACGTGAGCTTTCTCGGTCCCGACAAGCCGGCGGCCACCGTTCACTTTAAGCCTGGGTTCAATGTGCTTTACGGCGCCTCCGACACCGGCAAGTCATTTATTCTCGACACCATTGACTACATGCTCGGTGGCAAAGGTCCGCTGCGGGACTTCCCGGAGCGCGAGGGTTACGACCGCATTCTCCTCGGTATGCAGACGAGCTCGGGCGAATTCTTCACTCTGCAGCGAAGCACGGCAGGCGGTGGTTTTCTGAAGGCCGACGGCTTACACGAAACGACATTTCCCAAAGAGGGCGTGACCGAGCTCCGCGAGCAGCATGACGAGCGCAAGGACGATAACCTGTCGCGGTTTTTCCTGGGCAAGATCGGCCTTCTCAATAGGCGCGTGAAGCGCAACAAGCACAACGAAACGAATAGTCTCAGCTTCAGAAATCTCGCGCGCCTCGCGATCGTGGACGAAGAGGAAATCATTCAGAAGCGCTCGCCCCTGTCTGATGGCAACCTTGTAGCGGACACGCCGAATACCGCGACGTTTAAGCTGCTTTTGACTGGCGCTGACGACTCCGCTCTCGTCGCCGTGCGAAGCTCACCTCAAGAGCATTCCAGAGCAGGTCAGATCGAGCTTTTGGGCCAACTGATTGCCGAGAACCAAAACAAGATCAGGCAGCTGTCAGGGCCACCGAGGCAACTTGAAGAGCAGGATGAGAGGCTGGAAGAGACCTTGCGCAGCCGCATGGAGGTCCTGGCGGCACACGAAAGTCTGTATAAAGACGCGGCCTCGCGTCGTCGGGATGCACGCCAGAAGCTGGAACAAGCTAACGAACGCCTTGCAGAGGTTAGCGTCCTACTCGACCGTTTTGATTTGCTCGGCAAACACTACCAATCCGATGTTGAGCGGTTGGAAGGCATTCGCGAAGGCGGCACGCTGTTCTCAGCGTTGTCTGGCGGCATTTGTCCGCTCTGTGGCGCTCAGCCCGCACATCAGCATCGTTCTGAGGACTGCGAAGGCAACGCCGAACAGGTGGTGATGGCAGCAGAGGCTGAACTCGGCAAAATCGCGGCCTTGCAGCAAGACCTCGCGCAAACGGTACGCCAGCTGACGACGGAGACGCGAAGCCTTCAGAACCGCATTCCGAAGCTCGAAGCGGACGTATTTGCGGTCAATACGCAAATCCAGGAAGATTTGGCACCGAAGCTAAGGGCCGCGCGCACGAGCTACGCTGAGTTGGCCGATAAGCGCGCGGAAGTGCGAGAAGCGCTGGGCCTGTTTCAGAGCCTGAAAGATCTGGAAGACCGTCGTACCAAGTTGGAACTGGAAGAAGCTGAGGAGTCTGGCGGGAACACGCCTGATGCCGGCCTGCCGGCCAGCAGCCTCGACAAGTTTGCGACGATTGTTCAGGAGATCCTCAAAACTTGGCACTTCCCCAACGCCGACCGGGTCCACTTTGATCAAAAGGCCCGTGACCTCGTCATAGGGGGCAAGAACCGGACATCGTTTGGCAAAGGCCTCAGGGCGATCACGCAGTCCGCGTTCACGATCGGGCTCCTGCAATATTGTATCGAGCAAGAGACACCCCACACTGGCTTTGCTTTGTTGGATTCCCCGCTGCTGTCATACAAAGCGCCTGACGGCGAAGATGATGATATGCGCCACACCGACCTTAAGGCACAGTTCTACGAGTACCTGAAAAAGATCGGTGTCGACCGCCAGGTCATCATCATCGAGAACACTGATCCGCCAGACGACGTGCGGATACTGCCCAACGCACAAAAATTTACTGGCAATCCCGATGAAGAAGGCCGTGCCGGCCTATTTCCGATCGCCAAAGCGGCGGCGGCGACCTGACATCATCGTACATGCACGTCGTGACCATGTGCCTTTGTGGCGAGCCGTTGTAGCACAGCTTACGCTGCACCGTAACGCCCCAACTGGGGTGGCCTTTCATTATTAGTCAGCGTTAGTGAGGGGGCATTTTTCGATAAGCATTCATAGCTAAAAGGTCCGAGTGCCCCCAGCGGCCTGCGAATCACAGGAATGAGAAGTTAGCCCGTGAACGGAAAATCGGCTGGCGTAACGGAAACGGAACGGATGCTTGCTGATTTCTGCGAGAGGTCCTTCCTCAAGCTGTGGAGCTATCCTAACCCCTTCAAGGACGATGGGCACGAGTTATGTGACCTGCTTGCCGTCTTCGATAACCACGTCTTCATCTTCTTCGACCGCGAGAACGAACTACCGGAAGGGCCCGACAAGGACCCGAAGGTCGTATGGGACCGATGGAAGCGCAACGTCATCGACCGCCAGGTGAAAACGGCACACGGCGCGGAGCGCTACATCCGCAGCGGTAGGCCGATCTTTATGGATGCCAAGAGGACGGCACCCTTCCCAATCCAGATAGATGCGGGAAAGGCGGTCATTCACAAGATCATTGTTGCGCACGGGGCCAAAGAGGCATGCGAACGCGCGTCGCCAGACAACGTCTATGGCAGTCTCGCCATCGCCTATACGGAAACCGATGGCGGCCCAACCCAGCCGTTCCATATCGAAATCGACAGGCGCAACCCGGTCCATATCCTGGACAGCCACAACATGCCTATCGTGCTGGGTGAGCTTGATACGGTCAGTGACCTTTCGACGTATCTCGACGAAAAGGTGCGGGCCGCTTCAGCTTTCGACCATCTGACCTATTGCGGAGAGGAAGACCTCCTCGGCCACTACCTCCTGAACTACGACGAGGTCAACAAACGCCATGTTATCGGGCCGAAGAATGAGAATGAGGCCGTTAACGGCATCATGATCGGCGAAGGCGAATGGCACGACTTCATTCAAACTGATCTCTACAAGAACACGAAGAGGGTGGATCGCGTCTCTTACTTCTGGGACGAGCTGATCCAGCGCACGTGCCAGAACAGCCTGGACGGGACGCTCGGCGGGAACTCCAACATTTTCCGCGGCGAGAGCGCCATCTATGAGATGGTGAAGGAGCCGCGTTTCATGCGCCGCGGCCTTGCTGAAAAGATGCTGACGGCAGCTCAGCGCTTCCCTGACACCGGCCAGTTCGCCCGGCAGGTCACGTTGCTGCCGTCATACCAGCCAAATGTCGCTTACGTCTTACTGCAACTGCGCGCCCCTGATGCGTACCGCGCTGAGCCAGGCTACCGCGAGAAGCGGACGGGCCTGCTTGAGATCGCATGTGGAGCGGCCAAGAACAAATTCCCCAACCTCGTAAAGGTGATCGGAATCGGCATCGACGCGCCAAAGTTCTCGGGCGGCAAGAATGCGGAGGATTTCATCCTCATGCCCTGTGATACCTGGACCGAAGATATGAGGAGCTACTACGAGGAACAGAACAAGCATTGGAATGTTTTCGGCACTCCAAACCTGCGCCAGCATAATGACCGGGTGAACCAGTTCGTACCGCCTCCGCGCCCCAGCAAACCACCAACGTCAGGCAAGATCGGCCGCAATGACCGATGCCCGTGCGGTAGCGGGCTGAAGTACAAGAGATGCTGCCTAAAGCGATAGAAACGCAATTGTGGACAGCGCCGTCGCTAAGGCTGGCAAACTGAAACTCAAGTCGCACCGCGCTCGATGAGTTTCAGGCTAGAAGCCACGTAGTTGATAAGTGAAATCGCTTTCAGGCTGTTGATTTTCGTGCCGTAGTCGACTGATTCACCGTGCAAAACCATGTGTCGGTTTAGTGCGGTCCAACCATCTGCGCGTTCTGACTCGGAGGCATTGATGGGAAGCTTTTCACCGAGTGGGCTCAACACCACACTCAGGAATGTGTCGCTGGCCATTTCATCGGCATAGACCGCTATACCAGGCTTGCCTTTATACCGCTTGTCCCTCTCCCTGCCCCTTGGCCCCATGAACAGATATTGGCCTGCTTCATCTCTGCAAATTCCGTCAGTCTGGGCGAGGAGCACCGGGATCGAGAGGTCAAACTGACCCGCCTTGTGTGCTGCGAATGCGGAGGTAAGCACCTTCGCACGCCTCGGATGGGCTTCTACCAAGAATCGCTCGATCTGATCCACCCGGGCCTCGAAGTACGTTACAAGCGCATTCTCTGCATGCTCAATGTCTCCATTCTTGAGCGCCCTGCCAAGATCCAAGGGGGCGGCAAGGCTCATCTCCAAGTCCATGTACCAGCCGTTCTCTCCGAGGAGTAAAAGCGCGTTCCTGTAAGCGGGAGGAGCCTTTTCCGCCACCTCTTTCAACTGTGCGAGAAACGGCGCGATGTGGCGCGAGAAGGCGTTAATCTGCTCCCGCAGTTCGAACGCCCTAGGCATTAGCGCCTCAGCAAAGGCTCTGTAGCCTTCGCTAAACTGTTTAACCACCCTAACCCATTCCGACTGCATTTTTTGCAGCGCCTCGCGGTGTTCGCTACTCAGCACCAAGTTCGCTGCGATCGACAGTTGTGCGCTTGTGTTTTCTTTTTCGTCTTCTGGCTTAATGCTTTCGCTCATCCTTGCCCCTTGTGAGTGATCCAGTGTGTCTGCAACGGTCAGGCGCGCCGACTTTTGCGACATGCTCCCCGCGCGCCGCAAACTTCAAAAACACTGCGTCCGTGGCCTGGCCGAGCTCGATCGACGCCAAGTTGCGATTCAGGAGTCGCTGACGCACTATGACGGAGTTTTGGCGCGGATCAAAGTATGACAAACATTGTGAAATGGGCCACGATCAAGGAGCATTTCTCTCAAGGGCTGGTCATCGGCAATGGGGCCAGCATCGCGTTGAGCGACAGCTTTAAATACCCCTCCCTCTACCAGGCCGCCCAAGACGCCAAATTCCTCGCTGAGGATACGCAAGGGGTCTTTTCCTCCTTCAAGTCCCAGGATTTCGAGCTAGTGCTCAGGCGGCTCTGGCAAGCCACCCTTGTGAATCAGGCCTTAAACATCGACAATGAGCGCGTTCAGTCAGCCTATGTCGAGGTGCGCAAGTCGCTCATTTCAACAGTTCACGCAATCCATCCGGCCTACGACCAGGTCAAGCAGCATTTCTCTGCAATGGGGACCTTCTTAAAAGGGTTCCATACGGTCGCGTCGGTGAATTACGATTTGACGCTCTATTGGGCTGCGATGTGGAGCAACGAGAATGGGCTCGGCTCGTGGTTCAAGGACGCATTCGACAGAGCGACCTTTCGTGAAGACTGGCAAACGCTCAAGGAGCCCTACAAGGCCGATGGTGCAACGCTCTTCTTCTATCCGCATGGCAATTTGTGTCTCGGGACCCAGGCCGAGGGTAGCGAGATAAAAATCGCAGCCGGCGGCGAGAATCTGCTCCAGACGATTACCGAGCAGTGGGAGCAAGGGGCTGTGACGCCGTTGTTTGTAAGCGAGGGGACAACCGAACAAAAGCTGACCGCGATCCGCCGATCGAACTACTTATCGCGCGTCCATATCGAGGTGCTCGGGTCGCTCGGCGATGCCGTCGCCTTTTACGGACTAGGGTTCTGGTCGCAAGATGAGCATCTAATCCAGCGCGCCACGAAGAACGCGAAGAGCGTAGCAGTGAGCGTTCATAAGGCCGATCAGTCGTTCATAGAAAGAGCATCAAAAGCGCTTGAGAGCGCAGGCGTGAAGAAAATCACGTTCTTTGACGCCGAAAGCCCCGGCGCCTGGATTCATACCTAACGGAGCCGCGTGCTGCGCAGAATCGAGGATTTCAATGGGAGTGCTGTCGAATAATGGCTCCCATCGGCGCCATCGGGACTCCTTCAAGCCATTGACTCCGCTCAATGGGCTAATGGGACCCTAACGCCGGTCACGGTCGAGACCCCGCGCCGAAACACATCGCGCGCTTTCGAGCGGCTTAACCTCAATGGCCGTTGAGCGAAACGCCGCTGTTTGGCAATGAGAAATTAGCCAATGAAGCTTTGTAGCTTCCGTGTCAGTCCGCGAACGCCGGTTGCAAGCGGGGACGCCGCGATCGGCAACGATAGAAAATTGGTTACGGGGTCCAGATCCGACTCCTGACCTCATCAACCTCTCCGCTTCGGCCGTCCGATCTTGCGCGGTTGACGCGCCATGGCGTCAAAATCCAAGCCCTCGAACATCGACCAATCGATTTCTTTCGGCAGTTCGAAATTGGCCAGCTCCTGGCACTGCTTGCGACGCAGCGCGGATTGGGCGCCATAGTTACCGTGGACATCGTTGGACTCGTGACCCATCTGCAACCTGGTGGCCTCGTCATCGAGATCCTCCTCGATGAACATGTCTTTGGCTCCGTGCCTCAAGGAGTGGGCCACTTCGATATTCATACCGATAGCGCCGGACTTCTTGAGGAGACGATTTACGCGTTTCGAAGCCACGTCACCCGGATCAGTCGTGGTTGCAAGCAAGCGGAAGATGAAATTATCGCCCTGTGCGGCTGCCCACTCGACGAAACCGATGCGGCAGAAAAAGTCATGCAGCACGAAGAAGCGCAAACTCGCTTCCGTCTTAAACCCAACCCGCTTGTACATTCCTTTTTCTTTGTCATAAACGATGCCATTGACGCGCACGATGTCGACACCATGCTTGCGGTCAATATCGCTGCCCCGGATGAACGGAAGGATTCCGATGCGCCGAGACGAGAGAAGGCACAGGGGCCCAAGCATCGCGTCATCGAGATAGCCGCTGTCGACGCCCAGTCTGAAGACCTTGTCAACTTTTTCGTAGTCGAGTGCCTCGCGTTTGACGGAGGGCTTGGCGTTGTCCGGCCACCGCACTCGATAGCCCTCGAACGGATTGCGAAGTCGGTGCAAGCCAACGGCGCCGTTGATGATAGCTCGCACCGTTTGAACGTATCCATCTTGGATGGTTTTCAGGGCGAGGGGCTCGTAGCAGCTTTCGACCTTATTCTTTTCGATCGCCGCATGGATGCCCATCTGCCGCAGCTCTTCGGTGTTTTCGCCCTCACGCGAAAGCTCGACTGGGACATACTGAAGCTCGTTGACGAAGTTCTGCAGGTCAATCGGCAAATAGCAATCGATCGGCCGATCTCCGACAAGAGCTTTGAAGGTTGCCGCACGCATCCGACCCGTGCTGATGGCACTGTCAGACGCTCCTCCGGCCTTTCGAAGCTCAAAATATTCGTCTTCCAGCTCGCTGAATTTTGGCGCGGTCGATGTTTCGATGTTAGGCGTAACGTCTGTTCGCGATTGCTCCGACTTCATCGGCCTGAAGTCGCGCGACCTTGCAGACCGGCTGGCCGACGTCGCCGAGGTTTGTTCAAGAATTGCAAGTTGCCGGTCGGCGACTTCGGTGAGCTTGCCGAGCACGTCTGACAGCGGCTCACCGGCAGACGCGAGTCCTGCGCCAGCCCTCCAACGATTCCAAACGTCCTGGCGCAGCAGGTCGGCGCGGGCCACGACCATCGGGTTTCCCGCTCCGCCTTTGCTGACCTCCTTTTCGATCAGCACGGCCTCCTGGATCGACGCGATATCCCGCAGGGCGTCGGGTGAAAAATCCGGCCACGGAGGGGGATTGGCGATCTTGGCCGCTGCGGTTTCGAGGAATGTGAGCATGTTCGCGAAGAATTCCTCAGGGCTATCACCCTTCGGAAACCCGACGTCGCTGCTCAGAAGCTCTTCCCCGGTGTGAGTATTTGAGTATTCACCCCACCTCTCCATTGGCTGAAGCCGGTTTGCGCCAGCGCGCCCAGCCAAGACGCCCGCCGCTGCGCCTCGCGATGCGGAAGCACCCCAAGTCGCACCCGAATAGGAGCGCATGACGGCAGCCCGGCTGCAAGGTTTGAGGGGGGCCGAATCTGGAAGAAATACGTGGAAAGCCGGCGCACCAGATAGGTTGGTGCCCGCCCTGGCCCTCTCGGCCGGCGCGCCGGCCGCTCGAATGCTCTTCCTTGTTGGACTACTTCGCGGACTACATTGGGGGATACACGCTTCGACACTTGCACACTCGGGCAGGCCGGAAGCGTTGTTTTTCGGGGTTTTCGCAGACCCAGAAAGTGGCGGATGGGGCGAATTAACTGGCGGAGAGGGAGGGATTCGAACCCCCGATAGGCTTGCACCTATGCCGCATTTCGAGTGCGGTGCATTCAACCACTCTGCCACCTCTCCTGAAGGCGCCAAGTAAGGAGCAGGGCCCCTGTGGTTGGGGGCGTTAATAGGCGAGGATGGCGGGCCAGACAAGGCGCGAAAGGGGAAAATCCGCTGCCTCTTTCAGCCCTGCCGTGGAGCCGTCTCCGGTCCGATGAATCGGAACGGGGCTCCAGATTCCTGTTTTGACGCGTTTTCTTGAGGCGAACCGGTGTCCGCTTCGCTCGAAAACGCTCTGATCGCCGGGAGGAACTGCCGTGGAGCATCTCACGATCAAGGCCAATGGCGCCGATTACCACCTGGTCCGCGCTGGGCGGGGCAAACCGCTGCTTTTGCTGCATGGTTGGCCGGAATTCTGGCTGACCTGGGAGCCGGTGATATCCAGGCTTTCGGACCGTTTCATGCTGATCGCGCCCGATCTGCGCGGCTTCGGCGACAGCGACAAGCCGGACGGGCCTTATGGGCCGGACGGCCATGCCGCGGACATGCTGGCGCTGATGGAGGGGCTCGGCATCGAGCGATTCGCCGTGGTCGGCCATGATGTCGGCGGCGCCGTGATGCAGCCTTTGGCCCGGCAGGCGCCGGAGCGGCTCGCCGGGCTGTTCTTCTTCGATTTCGTCTATCCCGGGATCGGGCCGCGCATGGCGGCGCCTGATAGGCTCAACCACATCTGGTATCAGTCTTTCCATCAAATGGAGATGGCGCCGGCGCTGGTCGGGGCGAGCCGCGAGAGCTGCCGGCTCTATATCAGTCACTTCCTCAAAGGTTGGGCGCACCGGAAGAACGCCTTCGACGATGTTCTCGACGCCTTCGCCGACAATTTCTTCAGGGACGGCAATCTCGCCGGTGGCTTCGCGCATTATCGCGCCTCGCATGCCGGGCGGGTCGCGATGATGAAGGGCGAAGCCCCGCAGCTGGCACCGATCAACGTGCCGACGTGCGTGCGCTGGGCCGAGCACGATCCGCTGTTTCCCTATGCCTGGACCGATCGTCTCGGCGAGACGTTTGGCGAGCTCGATCTCGCGATGTTTCCGGGCGTCGGCCACTTCCCGCATCGGGAAGATCCGGATCGCGCGGCCGCGGAGATCGCGGCGTTCTTTCAGCGCATTGGCTGGAGCTGAAGACAGGGGTGGGACCGCCAGACGCGGTAAACACTGGCGGTCCCGTGCCGCTCATTGAAATACTGGCTGGGAAGGGCGGCTTCGCCGGCCAGGGTGAGGCGACGATTCGACCGTAGCGAGTGTCCTGTGCGCTGCAACGCAATCCGGTCCTTAACCTAACCAGTCAAGGTTACTCCTTGTCCGCCTTACTCTTTTTCTTGCCGTTCTCAGTAGAATCCCGGTCTTTTCCGTTGCCGTTCTCCTTGCGGCGGTTGGTGAAGCGGGCATTGCCGAGCCCGGTGCCGATGGTGAGCACGCCCCAGCGATCGACGTCCTGCATGAACGGCACCTCGGAGAGGCCCTGAACCACGCCGTCATTGTGCATCAGGATCGCGGTGTCGTGGTCGCCGATCACGGGGATGCCCTCGATCAGGCTCGCCGGCAGGTTGAACTTGCTGCTCTCCCAATTGCCCGGCAGGTTCTGCGCGCCCTTCTCGATCGAGCCATCCGCGTTGATCACGCCGGGACAGGCGATGCCGATGAACGGCGCGAGCTTGTAGCCGTCTTTCTCGGCCTCGGTGATCAGCCCCTTCAGCATCTTGATGAGCCGCTTCACCGCACCCTCGCGGGTCGGCTCGTCATCGGCATGACGCCACAGCTCGGATTTCACGACCTTGGCCTTCGAGAGGTCCTTGGCCTTCTTCCAGCCGGTCTCCACCAGGCCGCAGCGGATGTTGGTGCCGCCGATGTCGACGGCGAGGATGCTGTCATGGGCCTCGAAAATCCAGGACGGCGCCAGATGCAGCGTGCCGATCAATCCGGCTTCATCGGGATGGGCGCGGATCGGCACCATGTCGATCTTGAAATCCTCGGCCTTGAGGATGATCCCGGTGCGCGCGATCGCAAGCTCGCCGAGCCGTGAATCGCGGAAGCCGCCGCCGACGACGATGCGCTCGGTCTTGGCCCAGGCCTTGCTCTTGAGGAAGCGACGGGTGACGTAAGCGAGCTCCTGGGCAAAGTCCTCGATGGCGCTGTGCACCACGGCCCAGGCCTCGGTGTCATCGCCGATCAGGATGGCGTCCAGCGTCTTCTTGCTGATCTCATCCGATGGCTCCTTGCCGAACGGGTCCTCGCCGGACTTGCGCAGCGGCTTGCGCCAGCGCTCGAGGATTTCGCGGAACGCGCCCTTGCTGGCGCGGTCGCCGAGGAAGCCGTCCTCGTCCTTCATCTCGATGTTGAAGCTGTCGATGTCCACTGACGGCAGCCGCGCCGCGCCGTGGGCGGCGATGCCCGTCGTCGTCTTGACCAGTTCGTCCGTTGCCATGAAAGCCCTGCCCGGTTAGCTGTTCCGGCCGGGACAACGGCGCGGGAACCCGTTGGTTGCAGCGCCGGCCGAGATTCGATTCCGGGCCGGCCGACGGCCCAAATCCTTCAAATCCGGGCCGTTTCCGGTGGTTTTCCTTGACTTGCGGCGTCCGGCGGCTATAAGTCCGGCAACCGGCGCGGGGCGCTTCTCGCGCTGTTTGTTTTTGCGTGGGTTTTCAAAAGGGATAACTCCCGCCCGCACAAAACGCGCATAAACCCATAGCGACTGACAAAAAGCCGGCCCGGACGATTCTCGTCGCGAGGCCGGGATTTGAACACGGAGAAAAAACGATGTTCGCAGTCATCAAAACCGGCGGCAAGCAATACCGCGTCGTGCCGGATGATGTTCTCGAAGTAGGCAAGATCGAAGGCGAAGTCGGCTCGATCATACAGCTGAATGAAGTGCTGGTGCTCGGCGGTGACACGCCGGTCCTGGGCGTCCCGACGGTCGCAGGCGCGTCCGTTGCGGTCGAGGTGCTCGACCACAAGCGCGGGCCGAAGGTCATCGCGTTCAAGAAGCGCCGCCGCAAGAATTCGCGCCGCAAGCGCGGCTATCGCGACGAGATCACGGTCCTCCGTATCTCCGAGATCCTGACGGACGGCGCCAAGCCCACCAAGGGCCCGCGTCCGAAGCGGGAGAAGGTCGCCAAGGAAGAGGCGAAGGAAGAAGCCGCCGCATAATTTGATCACGCGCAATCACGAATTGATGCGTGAGAAATTGTGAAATGATTCCGTCAAGGAATTGATCTAGAAATACGCAGGATTTTGGAGACGAGCCATGGCTCACAAAAAAGCAGGCGGATCATCGCGCAACGGTCGCGATTCGAAGGGCAAGCGCCTCGGCATCAAGGCGTTCGGCGGCGAAGTCGTGATTCCCGGCAACATCATTGCGCGTCAGCGCGGCACCACCTGGCATCCCGGCCTTAATGTCGGCATGGGCACGGACCACACTCTGTTCGCCAAGATCGAGGGTCGCGTCACGTTCCAAGCCAAAGCCAACGGCCGCACATTCGTATCGGTACTCCCGATCGCCGAGGCGGCTGAATAAACGGTGGACCAAATTTGGAGTCCGCCGGGTCCTTGACCGAACCGGCGGAGTCCACGAGACGGCTCCAGGGGAGGCAGGGAAACCGGCCTCCCCTTTCGTTTGACTTGCTCACTTTTCACTTAGTGACTTTGACGGAGCCGGACATGTTGCAGGATTTCTCGAGCGTGACCTTGCGGGAGGCGAGACCGAGCGTCGTCGCCACCGAGCGGCTGACGTTGCGGCGCCCGACTCTCGCCGACGTCAGGACCATCGCCCACCTCGCCAACGACCGCCGTGTCGCGGAAAACACCCGTCGCCTTCCACACCCCTATTCGCAGGACGACGCCGTCGAATTCGTCCGCGCCACCGCCGCGCTCGGCAGCGAGACCGTGTTCCTGATCGAGCACGACACCGGGCCCGTCGGCATGGTCGGCATCGACCGCTCCACGCCCGACAATGCCGAGCTCGGCTACTGGCTCGGCGTCGAGCATTGGGGCCAGGGCTTTGCCACCGAGGCGGCGCGCGGCGCGATCGACTTCTTCTTCGAGGAGTTCGAGGACGATCATCTCTATGCGGGTGCGCGCGTCACCAATCCGGCCTCGCGCAACGTGCTGGAGAAGTGCGGCTTCCAGTGGAGCGGCGTCCAGCTGCATCGCTTCCTCGCGCTGGGCTCGTCCACGCCGGTCGATTGCTTCCGCCTGTCACGCGGCGTGTGGTCGTCGCTGAAGAACTGGAGCAGCGCGAGACGGATGAGGTAGGGCGCAGTTGCTTACCCTCCCCTTCAGGGGAAGGTAAGAGCTACGCTGGCGGATTCACCTCGTTGCTCGGGCGGCCGAGATCGCGTTCGCGCAAGTAGATGTAGAACCCGGCGCCGATGATGATGGCGGCGCCGATGATGGTGGCAATCGACGGCACGTCGCCGAACACGACGAAGCCGAAGATCACGGCCCAGACGATCATCGAATATTGGTAGGGCACCACGACGCTGGCCGGTGCCAGCTTGAGCGAGCGGTTGACGCAGAACAGCGCCGTCACCGAGACGCAACCCGCCAGCGCGAAGATCGCGAGGCTGCCCGGTGTCGGCGGCACCCAGTGGAATGCCGACAGCACGGCACCAAGCGAGAACGTGCCGATGAATTGCGACGACGCCATCACGATGTCCGGCGTCTTGCGCAGGCTGCGCGTGATCAGCATCAGGGTCGCAAACGACAGGCTGCCGCCGAGCGCGATCAGCGCCGGCAGACTGACCGTCTGCGCCGACGGCCGCAACGCGATCAGCACGCCGCAGAAGCCGATCAGGATCGCCGTCCAGCGCCGCCAGCCGACCTTCTCGCCCAGAAAGATCGCCGACATCGCGGTGACGAAGATGGGGCCGGCGAGATAATAGGTGATGACGTCGGCGAGCGGCAGATAGACCGTCGCGAGGAAGAAGGCGGCCACTTCCAGCGTCGACAGCACGACGCGAAACAGCTGCAGGCGCGGCCGCTCCAGATGCAGGAACTGATGACGCTGCCGCCAGACCAGCGGCGAGAGCAGCAGTAGCGCCGCGCAGGCGCGCAGGAACAAGAGCTGCCCCACCGAATAGGTCCCGACGAGGAACTTGCCCATGGCGTCGCCGAACGAGAACATGAAGATCGACAGCACCATCAGCGCAATGCCGGCCAGGCGTGCGGAGCGGTCGTCATAGGCGGAGAGATTCTTGAAGAAGGGCATTGGCGCCGTTTTAATCACGTGGGCGCGCCGGACAAGCCCGCATCTGCTGATTGAACGGATTGTCGCACTCTTCGCGGCGCGATAGCGATAGACGCCTCCCCAACGAAAGAGCACGGACATGACCGACTTCGACCCGACCCGGCATCGCATGATCCCCGCGCAACGCTGGTTTGAGGATTTCGTGGTCGGCGAGCGCTTCGTGCTGCCGAGCCGCACCCAGACCTCGGCGGTGTTCGCCGCCTTCCAGACCGCGAGTGGCGACACCCATCCCGTGCATTACGACGTGGAATATTGCCGCAGCCGCGGCATGCCGCATCTGCTCGCCCACGGCTTCCAGACCTTGATCCACACGGCGCCCGGCGCGGGTCTGTTTCCGTTCATGGTCGAGGACTCCCTGGTCGGCTTCCTCGAGCAATCGAGCAAGTTCCTCAAACCGGTGTTCGCCGACGACACCATTTATCCCGCGCTCGAGGTCACGGAGCTGGTGCCGGGTCGCACGACCGGCGCGGTGACGCTCAAAAGCACCGTATTCAACCAGCGCAAGGAGCTGGTGCTGGAGGGGATGCAGAAATTCCTGATCCGGAGACGGCCTGCGGGTTAAGCACGGGGCCAAATTCGCGGAAATTCGGCCGATTCAGGGATAAGTCCGGGTTGCCGCGCGGGACCGCCTGCCCTACCTATGGCCCATGAAATTCCTCGACGAAGCAAAGGTCTATATCCGCTCCGGTGACGGCGGGAACGGCTGCGTGGCGTTCCGCCGCGAGAAGTTCATCGAATTCGGCGGTCCTTCCGGCGGCAATGGCGGCCGCGGCGGCAATGTGGTCATCGAGGTCGCCGACGGCCTCAACACGCTGATCGACTACCGCTACCAGCAGCATTTCAAGGCCCAGAAGGGCGAGAACGGCTCGGGCTCGGACCGTCATGGCGCCAACGGCAAGGCGATCGTGCTGAAGGTCCCCGTGGGCACGCAGATCTTCGACGAGGATCGCGAGACCCTGATCCACGACTTCACTGATGTCGGCGAGAAGTTCGTGCTGGCCGAGGGCGGCAATGGCGGCTTCGGCAACGCGCATTTCAAGTCCTCGACCAATCGCGCGCCGCGCAACGCCAATCCCGGCCAGCCCGGTGAGGAGCGCTGGATCTGGCTGCGGCTGAAACTGATCGCGGATGCCGGACTGGTCGGCCTGCCCAATGCCGGCAAATCGACCTTCCTCTCCAAGGTCAGCGCGGCGAAGCCGAAGATCGCCGATTATCCCTTCACCACGCTGCATCCGCAGCTCGGCGTCGTGAATTCCGACGGCCGCGAATTCGTGCTGGCGGACATTCCCGGTCTGATCGAAGGCGCGCATGAAGGCGCCGGCCTCGGCGACCGCTTCCTCGGCCATGTCGAGCGCTGCCGCGTGCTGCTGCATCTGGTCGATGCGACCTGCGAGCACGCAGGCAAGGCGTATAAGACGGTTCGCAACGAACTCAATGCCTATGGCGGGCTGCTCACCGACAAGATCGAGATCGTCGCGCTGAACAAGATCGACGCGGTCGGGCCGGACGAGTTGAAGAAGCAGAAAGACCGGCTGAAGCGCGCCGCCAAGAAGACGCCTCTGCTGCTCTCCGGCATCACCGGCGACGGCGTGAAGGAAGCGTTGCGCGCGCTCGTCGAGGTGATCGGCGAGGCCCCGGTATCGGCCAAGGCGAAGAGCGCGGCCGAAGCGGAGCCGTGGTCGGCTTGAACTCTCTCCCCGCCGTCGTCCCCGCGAAAGCAGGGACCCATACCGCGTGATCTTTCGATTGCGGACGGTTGTAGTACCGAACAACGAGCCTTCGCAAAACTACGTCTTGGGGTTATGGGTCCCTGCTTTCGCAGGGACGACAGCGGAGTGCGCGGCCGCGGGCACGCGCATCGCGGCTTGTCTTCGCTGGCGCGATAGCGCAGCATTAAAAGATCAAGAAACGGCAGGGGCGAAGCATGGCGCGCGCGAAGAACGTTCTCTGGATCATGTGCGACCAGCTTCGCTACGACTATCTCGGCTGCACCGGCCATCCCACGCTGAAAACGCCCAACATCGACGCCATGGCCAAGCGTGGCGTGCTCTTCAGCAAGGCCTATGTGCAGTCGCCGATCTGCGGCCCGTCGCGGATGTCGTTCTACACCGGGCGCTACATGCGCTCGCACGGCTCGCACTGGAACGGCTGGCCGCTGCGCGTCGGCGAGCCCACGCTCGGCGACCACCTCAAAACAATCGGCGTGCGCAACGTGCTGGTCGGCAAGACCCACATGGCGCCCGATCTCGAGGGCATGAAGGCGCTCGGCATCCCGCCGGAATCGATGATCGGCGTGCACGTCGCCGAATGCGGGTTCGAGCCTTATGAGCGAGACGACGGCCTGCATCCGACGGGACGGCCGCGCCCGAAATACGATGAGTACCTGCGCCAGCAAGGTTTTGAAGCGACCAATCCCTGGGAGCATTGGGCGAATTCAGGCGCAGCGGACGACGGCTCCCTGCAGAACGGCTGGCTCCTGGTGCATGCCGACAAGGCCGCGCGCGTGCCGGACGAACACTCTGAGACGCCCTACATGACGCGGCGCGCGATGGACTTCATCAGCGAGGCCGAGACCGACGGCAGGCCGTGGTGCCTGCATCTGTCCTACATCAAGCCGCACTGGCCCTATATCGCGCCAGAGCCCTATGCGAGCATGTATTCGGCGGACGACATGATCCCGGCGATCCGCTCCGAGCGCGAACGCCAGGATCCGCATCCGGTGTTCGGCGCCTACATGGACATGCGCTACTCCCGCAACATGGCGCGCGATGAGGCCCGCGAGAAGGTGATCCCGACCTATATGGGCCTGATCACGCAGATTGACGACCAGATGGGCGTGCTGATGAAGTTTTTGGAGGCGCGCGACCTGCTGGACACCACCATGATCGTGTTCACCTCCGATCATGGCGACTATCTCGGCGATCACTGGATGGGCGAGAAGGATCTATTCCACGAACAGTCAGCGAAGATTCCGTTGATCATCATCGATCCGTCGAAGGAAGCCGACGCCACGCGTGGCACGCGCAGCGACGCGCTGGTGGAAGGCATCGATCTCGCGCCGACCTTCGTCGATTATTTCGGCGGCAAGGTGCCAGGCCACATCCTGGAAGGACGCTCGCTGCTGCCGCTGCTGCGCGGTGAGAGGCCGTCCGACTGGCGCAAGGTCGCGTTCTCCGAATACGACTACGCCATGCAGGATGTGCGGCTGAAGCTGAACCAGCCGATCGAACGCTGCCGCCTGTTCATGGTGTTCGACGGCCGCTGGAAATACATCCACGCCTCCGGCTTCCGCCCGATGCTGTATGATCTCGAAACCGATCCGGAGGAATACGTCGATCGCGGCGACGATCCGGAATGCGCCGCGATCATCGCGAGGCTACAGGCCGAGCTGTTCGACTGGGCCCTGCATCCCAACGACCACATCACCACGCCGCGCGAGAAGATCGCGAACTATGCCGACAACCAGCTCCAGGTGAAGGGCGGCATTTTGATCGGCGTCTGGGATGAGGCGGAGCTTGCGTCGATCAAGGACGGGATCGCGCAACGCGCGAAGCTCTAAAACCCTCATGGTGAGGAGGCGCGAAGCGCCGTCTCGAACCATGCAGGCCCCCGCTGCTACAGCCGGGCCTTTCATCCTTCGAGACGCCGCTCCGCGGCTCCTCAGGATGAGGGGATAGAGTAGCGCGCGGCATTCAATTCTCGATCTTGTACCCCGTCGCCTTTACGATCGGCTGCCAGAACGCCGTGTTGGCGGCGAGCTCCTTGGTCAGCCCATCCGCATTGCTGCCGACCGGGATCAGCCCGATCGCGGTGAGCTTCTCCTTCACCTCGGGCCTGGCGAGCGCCGCACTCGCGGCGGCGCCGAGCTTGCTGGCGAAGTCCGGCGGGCTGCCGGCGGGAAGCCACATGCCGTACCAGGCATCTGCGACGAGATCGATGCCGCTCTCCTTCAGCGTCGGAACCTCAGGTGCGAACGGCGAACGTTCCGCGCTCGCGACCGCGATGATCTTCACGCCCTTGGCGCGGTGCTGCGGCAGCGCATCGGCCAATGTCACGATGCCGAACGACAGATGGCCGCCGATGAGATCGTTGAGGATAGGCGCGCTCCCGCGATAGGGCACGCGGGTCAAGGGAATGCCGAGATCCTTCTCGAGCTTGGAGCCCATGAAATGCGGAATGGTGCCCTTGCTCGGCACGCCGAACGACGTCTTGTCCGGATGCGCCTTCAGCCACGCCACGAATGACTTGAAATCGGCAGCGTCAATCGCCGGGCTGATCACGAGCGCGAATTCGAACCGCGCCAGCAGCGACACCGGCATAAAATCCTTGGCCGTGTCGAAGCTCGGCGTCGTCTCCACCATCGGCAGCAGGTACATGGTCGGCCCGGTCGTCACCAGCACCATGCTGCCGTCGGCACTCGCGCCCTTCACCGCCTTGATACCGATCAGGCCGTCGCCGCCGGTACGGTTCTCGACGACGATGGTCCGTTGCAGCGCCGGCGCCATCTCCTGCGCGATCAGCCGGCACAGCGTGTCGCCGCCCGCTCCCGCCGCGAACGGGAAGATCATCTTTGTCAGCCCGGCCTGCGCTTGCGATCCGCCCGCCTGCGCCAACAGCGGCAACCCGAGACATCCGGCGATGAAGTTGCGGCGATCCATCGGTTTCCTCTTTGAGCCCATTATGGTTGGCGACAATTAGAGCCAGGCGCGTGTCCCGGACAAGCGCCGTTTACCATTTTAGCCGCCTTGCGCCGGCCATCGTCCTGCTGCAAAAGCAGGCCTTAACCGGCGCCGCCTGTCGCTCCGCCGTTTCCGATGCAGAGCAATCCGTCACACGCGCCAACGCATACACACATGGCCAGCCCCGAACTCAGTCAATTCCGCCGCATCGTCGTCAAGGTCGGCTCCGCCCTGCTGGTCGATTCCGACAAGGGCGAGGTGCGCGCCTCCTGGCTCGCCGCGCTCGCCGACGACATGGCCAAGCTGCATCGCGAGGGCCGCGACGTGCTCGTCGTCTCCTCCGGGTCGATCGCGCTCGGCCGCAGCCGGCTGAAATTGCCGCGTGGCCCGCTGAAGCTGGAGGAGAGCCAGGCGGCCGCCGCCGTCGGCCAGATCGCGCTGGCGCGGATCTGGTCGGAGGTGCTCGGCGCCCACGGCATCGGCGCGGGGCAGATCCTGGTCACGCTCCAGGACACCGAGGAGCGCCGCCGCTATCTCAACGCGCGCTCCACCATCGGCAAGCTGCTGGAATGGCGCGCGATCCCCGTCATCAACGAGAACGACACGGTCGCCACCAACGAGATCCGCTACGGCGACAATGACCGCCTCGCCGCGCGCGTCGCCACCATGGCGAGCGCCGATTTGCTGGTGCTGCTGTCCGATATCGACGGGCTCTACGACGCCCCGCCGAAGAACAATCCGAACGCAAAACTCATTCCCGTGGTCGACAGCATCTCCTCCGAGATCGAGGCCGTGGCAGGCGACGCCGAGTCCGAGCTGTCGCGCGGCGGCATGCGCACCAAGGTCGAGGCCGCGAAGATCGCCACGACCGGCGGCACGCATATGCTGATCGCCTCGGGCAAGATCGAGCATCCCCTGCAGGCGATCGCCGACGGCGGCCGCTGCACCTGGTTCCTGACGCCGGCCAACCCCATCACCTCGCGCAAACGGTGGATCGCGGGCACGCTGGAGCCGAAAGGCACGCTGACCATCGATGCCGGCGCGGTGACGGCGCTGCGTGCCGGCGCCAGCCTGCTGCCGGCCGGCGTGATCAAGGTGGAAGGCCAGTTCGCCCGCGGCGATGCGGTGATCGTGCGCGGTCCTGATACCAGCGAGGTCGGCCGCGGCCTGATCGCCTACGATGCCGAGGTCGCCGAGCGGATCAAGGGCCGCTCGTCCCCGGACGTGATGGCGATCCTCGGCATCAGCGGGAGGTCCGAGATGATCCACCGCGACGATCTGGTGGTGGGCGGGTAAGGGCCGCGACGGCCCTTTTCACCGAATTTGCTGGGCCAATGACCCAGCCGGCGCCTCGCCGGAGAGACCAGCCATACCCTCCCGACCCTTCGCAGACGCGGGATTTCCATGCTAGGACACCGCCTTAGCAGAAGGTTGAAGCTCCAATGGCCGCCCCCCTCAAAGCCGTCGACGGCAATGCCGATCTCCAGGCGCTGATGTCCGATCTCGCCGCCCGTGCCCGCGCTGCCGCGCGCGTGCTGGCGCTGGCGCCGCCGGAGCAGAAGAACCGGGCGCTCGAGGCCATGGAGCGGGCGATCCGCGCGAACTCTGCCGCGATCCTTGCCGCCAATGCCGAGGACGTCGCGGAGGCCCGCGCCTCGGGCACCATGATCGCCTCCTTCATCGACCGCCTGACACTGACACCTGCGCGCGTCGAGTCGATGGCCGAGGGCATCGGTATCGTGCGCGGCATCGCCGATCCGATCGGCATCGTCACCGAGAGCTGGCAGCGGCCGAACGGCATGACCATCGAGCGCGTGCGCGTTCCGCTCGGCGTCGTCGGCGTGATCTTCGAGAGCCGGCCGAACGTTGCGGCGGATGCCGGCGTGCTGTGCCTGAAATCCGGCAATGCCGTGATCCTGCGCGGCGGCTCCGACAGTTTTCGTTCGTGCCGCGCGATCCATGAATGTCTCGTCCAGGGCCTGCGTGACGCCGGGCTCCCCGAAGCGGCGATCACGCTGGTGCCGACGCGCGACCGCGCGGCGGTCGGCATGATGCTGTCAGGGTTGAACGGCGCCATCGACGTGATCGTTCCGCGCGGAGGCAAGAGCCTCGTCGCGCGCGTCGAGCAGGAAGCCCGCGTGCCCGTGTTCGCGCATCTCGAAGGCGTCAACCACGTCTATATCGATGCCAGCGCCGACCTCGCCATGGCGAAGTCGATCGTGCTCAACGCCAAGATGCGCCGCACCGGCGTCTGCGGCGCGGCCGAGACGCTGCTGGTCGATCGCGCCGCTGCCGCCAAAAACCTGAAGCCGCTGGTCGAGATGCTGATCGAGGCCGGCTGCGAAGTGCGCGGCGACGACGCCGTGCAGAAGACCGATGCGCGCGTCAAGCCTGCCAGCGAAGACGATTGGGACACCGAATATCTCGACGCGATCATCGCAGCGAAGGTGGTGGACGGTGTCGACGGCGCGATCGCGCATATCCAGAACCACGGCTCGCACCACACCGACGCGATCGTGAGCGCGGACGAGGCTGCCGCGAGGAAATTCCTGAGCGAGGTCGATTCCGCGATCGTGCTGCACAATGCCTCGACGCAGTTCGCCGATGGCGGCGAGTTCGGTTTCGGCGCCGAGATCGGCATCGCCACCGGCCGATTCCACGCCCGTGGTCCTGTTGGCGCCGAGCAGCTCACGAGCTTCAAATATCGCGTCCACGGCACAGGTCAGACGCGGCCGTAAGTCATGTCGCGAGGCGTGGGGCATTGAATAACAATTTCGTCGCGCCACGTTTCTTCGCGCAGGCCATTCCGCCCTACACCGAAGGCATGCGCATCGGCCTGCTCGGCGGCTCGTTCAATCCGCCGCACGAGGCCCATCGTGCCATCAGCCAGTTCGCGCTGAAACGCCTCCGACTCGACCGCGTGTGGTGGCTCGTGACGCCGGGCAATCCGCTCAAGGAGAACGGCACGCTGCATGAGCTCGGCGCGCGCATGCAGGCCGCGCGTGACGTCGCCGACGATCCCAGGATAGAGGTGACCTGTCTCGAATCCGTCATTCGTACCCGCTATACTATCGACACGATCAACACCTTGCGCCGCCGTCTCTCGGGCCTGCGCTTTGTCTGGATCATGGGCGCTGACAATCTCGCTCAATTCCATCGTTGGCAACACTGGCGGCGCATCGCCGACCAGGTGCCGATTGCGGTCATCGATCGCCCGCCGCAGAGTTTTCGCGCCCTCGCCTCGCCCGCTGCCCAGGCCCTTGCACGCTACCGCGTGCCCGAGACGGACGCGGCATTGCTGCCGGATCGGCCGGCGCCGGCCTGGGTCTTTCTGACGGGGTTGAAACTGAACCTGTCCTCGACCGGCTTGCGGAACCCGGACGGGAGCTGGAAAGGTCCGAAGTGAGGGACGTTGTGGGGATTTCAGACTCTCTGGCATATTGAAACCCTTAACCCCACATGATGTAGTGTAACCAGTGAGCGTCGGATTCGGCGTTCGCGATACAGTGAAAGGAATGGTCCCTGACCACATCTGTATTGTCCAAGTCTGTTTTACCCAAGGTAGCGAAACCGGCGCGTAAAACATCGACCAAAGCTGCGGCCTTGAAGGCGCAACCCGACGCCGACAAGACGCTGAGCCTGATCCTCTCCCGCCTCGACGACATGAAGGCGGAAGAGACGGTCACCATCGACCTTCGCGGCAAATCGGCGTACTCCGACTACATGATCGTCACCACCGGCCGGGTGAACCGGCACGTCGGCGCGATCGCGGACAACGTCGCCAAGGGCCTCAAGGAAAACGGCATCAGGAACATCCACGTCGAGGGCTTGCCCAATTGCGACTGGGTGCTGATCGATTCCGGCGATGTGATCGTGCACGTGTTCAGACCCGAGGTCCGCGAGTTCTACAATCTCGAGAGATTGTACACCCAGGGCCCAGGGGCGGCGAAGGCGATCTAGGCTCATCGAGCCGATTTCGAATCGGCTGACGCGCATGCTAGCGTCGTGCGCGCGCATATTGCGCGCGGTCTTGAAACACGACCTGAAGATATCATGCGCGTTGCTGTCATTGCGGTGGGCCGGCTGAAGCAGGGCCCCGAACGGGAGCTTGCCGACCGCTATTTCGAGCGGTTCGACGAAGCCGGCCGCAAGCTCGGATTCCGCGAGCTCACCATCCACGAAATCCCCGAAAGCCGCGCGCGCGACACCGCGACACGGATGGCCGAAGAGGCCGCGGCGATCGGCGCGCACATCCCGGAAAAATCGATCCTGGTGGCGCTGGACGAGCGCGGCCAGAATCTCGACTCCACCGTATTCGCACGGCACCTCGGGCGCTGGCGCGACGAGGGTGCCGGACATACTATCTTCGTGATCGGAGGGGCGGACGGACTATCGCCCGAATTGCGCCGTAAGGCCAAGCTCGCGATCGCGTTCGGCTCTGCGACCTGGCCGCACCAAATGGTCCGCGTCATGCTTCTGGAACAGCTTTATCGGGCCGCCACCATTCTGGCCGGCCACCCCTATCACCGCGCGTGATGCGCGCACAACGAGCACCTTTGCGTAAAGCGATGCGAGCGCCGATCCTCAACCTGCTGCTGATCGCCGGCGTTACGGGCGCAAGCCTCGCGCAAGCTCAGACGCAAGGTCAGACAATTGCGCCCGCGCCACAGACGGCGGCCGTCTCGCCCGATGCGATCAAGCAGCGCGAGCAGGAGCTCGAGGCCGCCCGCGCGAGGCAGAAGAGCGCCGAGGAAGCGCAGGCCAAGCTCAAGGCCGAAATCACCTCGCTCGGCCAGGACCGCACCCAGCTCAATCAGCAGCTGATCGACACCGCAGCCAATGTGCGGGCCGTCGAGACCAAGATCGACGAAGCCGAAGCGCGGCTGCGCTCGCTCAGCGGCCGCGAGCAGCAGATGCGCACCTCGCTGGAGTCGCGCCGCGCCGACATCGTCGAGGTGCTGGCGGCCCTGCAGCGCGCCGGCCGGCGCACGCCGCCGGCGCTGTTGGTGCGGCCAGAAGATGCGCTGCAATCACTGCGCACCGCCATGCTGCTCGGCGCCGTGGTGCCGGAATTGCGCGGCCGCGCCGAGAAGCTCGCCGGCGACCTCGGCGAGCTCGTGGCCTTGCGCAAGAACATCGCCGCCGAACGCGACCAGCTTGCCACCGACCGCGACAAGGTCCGCAACGACCAGACCCGGCTCACCGCCCTGGTCGACGAGCGGCAGCGTCAGCAGGCGTCGCGTGAAAAAGACCTCGACGCCGAGAACTCGCGCGCCATCGCGCTCTCCAGGCAGGTCGGCGATCTCCAGGGGCTGATCACCAAGATGGAGCAGGATCTGCAGAGCGCCGCCAAGGCCGCCGAGAAGGCGGCCGAGGCCGCCAAGCAGGCCGAGGCCAAGGCGGCCGCCAGCGCCAAGCCCGGTCCGGGCACTTTCAAGGACCGGTCCCGGACCACCCCGGCGATCGCCTTCGCCGCGGCCAAGGGGCTCCTGCCTCTCCCGGTTAACGGTAACAAGATCAGGGATTTTGGCGGTTCCGATGGGGTCGGCGGTGTCCAGAAGGGCATTTCGCTGGCAACCAGGCCCGGCTCCCAGGTCACGACGCCGTGTGATGGCTGGGTTGTCTATTCCGGCCCGTTCCGCAGCTATGGACAACTCTTGATCCTCAACGCCGGGGGCGGGTATCATGTCCTGATCGCCGGGATGGAGCGCATTTCGGTTAACATCGGTCAGTTTGTGCTCACGGGGGAACCGGTCGCGACCATGGGATCGACCTCTCAAGTCGCCTCCATTCTCGCCACGAACGCGAGTCAACCTGTGCTGTATGTCGAGTTCCGTAAGGACGGCACTCCAATCGATCCAGGCCCATGGTGGGCCGCAAATGAAGGCGAGAAGGTTCGCGGATGATGCGCAAGACTTCAGTTATCCTCCTCAGCGCGGCCACCGGTGCTGCGCTGACGCTGTTCGTGACCCAGCCGCGCGCGGTCTTCATGGGCTCCAGCGCGCGAGCCGCAACTGCAGACACCTATCGCCAGCTCAATCTGTTCGGCGATGTGTTCGAGCGCGTGCGCTCGGACTATGTCGAGAAGCCCGATGACACGAAGCTGATCGAATCCGCCATCAGCGGCATGCTCACCGGCCTCGATCCGCATTCGAGCTACATGGACGCCAAGAGCTTCCGCGACATGCAGGTGCAGACCCGCGGTGAGTTCGGCGGTCTCGGCATCGAAGTCACGATGGAGGACGGCCTGATCAAGGTGGTCTCGCCGATCGACGACACCCCCGCTTCGCGCGCCGGCGTCATGGCCAACGACATCATCACCAATCTCGACGACGAAGCCGTGCAGGGCCTGACCCTGAACCAGGCGGTCGAGAAGATGCGCGGTCCGGTCAACACCAAGATCAAGCTCAAGATCATCCGCAAGGGCCAGGACAATCCGATCGACGTCACCCTGGTGCGCGACAACATTCGCGTCCGCTCGGTGCGCGCGCGCATCGAGGCCGACGACATCGCCTATATCCGCATCACCACCTTCAACGAGCAGACCACCGAAGGCCTGAAGCGCGAGGTCGCCAACCTCTCGAATCAGATCGGCGACAAGCTCAAGGGCTACATCATCGACCTCCGCAACAACCCGGGCGGCCTGCTCGAGGAAGCCGTGACAGTCTCCGACTCGTTCCTGGAGAAGGGCGAGATCGTCTCGACCCGTGGCCGCAATGCCGAGGAGACCCAGCGCCGCACCGCGCATGCGGGCGACCTCACCAAGGGCAAGCCTGTTATCGTGCTGGTCAATGGCGGTTCCGCCTCGGCGTCGGAAATCGTCGCCGGCGCGCTACAGGACCACAAGCGCGCGACCATCGTCGGCACGCGCTCGTTCGGCAAGGGCTCGGTGCAGACCATCATTCCGCTCGGCTCGGGCAACGGCGCGCTGCGTCTGACCACGGCGCGCTACTACACGCCGTCGGGCAAGTCGATCCAGGCCAAGGGCATCGTGCCCGACATCGAAGTGCTCCAGGACGTGCCGGACGAGCTGAAGTCGCGCACCGACACCAAGGGCGAGGCTTCGCTGCGCGGCCATCTCAAGAACGACGGCGACGAGAAGACCGGCTCGCAGTCCTACGTCCCGCCGGACGCCAAGGACGACAAGGCGCTCAAGCTCGCGGACGACCTGCTCCACGGCATCAAGAACAGCGCCTCCGCGGCGCCGACGCCGGGCGACAACAAGGCCACGACCGACAAGCCCAAAGCGGCGAACTAAGTCGGCGCGTCACCTCATCTCTCGAAAAGGGCGGCTCCGGGAGCCGCCCTTTTTGCTTGGGGCTCCTGCTACCCCCGGCCTATCCCGGCCTGACGCCGCTTGACCTCGGCGTGGTATCGTCGGCGGGAGTGATTCGGGATCTCGCATGACTGAAACGGCCGATGATCTGAGCGCCCCGCTCGGACAGGACAAGCCGCGCCGGAAACGGCGGCTGCGGCTGCCGTTCACAGCCATGCAGGCCCTCGCGGTCATGCTCGGCCTGTTCCTGGTCGCCTTCGCCGGCTTCGCCATCTTCAACAAGGATCCGCTCGGCGGCGAGCCGATGACGCGGATTGCGATCCGCGAGCCCAGGGCCACCGACGAGAAGCCGGCCGCCGCGAGCCCTGGCCAGGAGAGCAAGCCAGAGAACAAGCACGAGGCCAAGGAAGCGCCGAAGCAGGCGGGCGAGCAGAAGACCGTCACCATGATCGACGGTTCCACCGGCACGCGCCACGACGTGGTGATCGGTGGCGGCGATGCCGCCGACAAGGGCGACGCGGCGGCCGCCTCCGCCCCTCCGCCCGTCATGGCCGGGATCGACCCGAAACTGCTGGAAAAATCGCGCTACGGCATGATCCCCGTGACGGCCGAGGGCGCGAAGCCGTTCAACGTCTACGCGGCGGATGCCGACCGCGCCAAGGCGGCAAAGATGCCTGTGGTCGCGATCCTGATCGGCGGCCTCGGCGTCGGTGCGGCCAAGACCACCGACGCGATCATGCGGCTGCCGCCGGCGGTGACGCTGGCCTTCACACCCTATGGCGCCGACCCCGGCAAGCTCGCCGAGCGCGCCCGCGCCCAGCGGCACGAGATCTTCCTCCAGATCCCGATGGAGCCCTACGACTTCCCGGACAACGACCCGGGCCCGCAGACGCTGCTGACCTCGCTCACCACCGATCAGAACATCGACCGCCTGTACTGGCACCTGAGTCGGATGCAGGGCTATGCCGGCCTCACCAATTTCATGGGCGCCCGCTTCGTGGCGACCGACGCCGCGATGCAGCCGATCATCCGCGAGGCGGCCAAGCGCGGCCTCGGCTTCTTCGACGACGGCTCCTCGCCGCGCAGCATCGCGCCCCAGGCCGCGGGCAGCCTGGCGATGCCGTTCGGCAAGGGCGATATCGCGATCGACGTGGTGCCGACCCCGGCGGAGATCGACCGCGCCCTGAACAAGCTCGAATCAATGGCGCGCGAGCGCGGCGTCGCAATCGGCACCGCCTCCGCCCTGCCGGTCTCGATCGAGCGCATCAGCAGCTGGACCAAGACATTGAGCGACCGTGGTATCCTTTTGGTGCCGTTGACAACCGCGATGCTGAAATCAAAATCTAGCTAAATCAACGGATTGGTACGGTACGGACCCTCGGGACCGGCATACCCACCAAAAGCACGCGAGAGGTCTGGCGGAATGGCACGTTACGAGGATCTGCCCTACCGTACCTGCGTCGGTGTGATGCTGATCAACAAGAGGGGTCTGGTGTTCATCGGCCGACGCGCCGGCGGCATCGAGCATGTCGACGACGCCCATGTCTGGCAGATGCCGCAGGGCGGCGTCGATCCCGGTGAGGACACCTGGGATGCCGCCAAGCGCGAGCTCTATGAGGAGACCAGCGTGCGCTCGGTCGAGCGGCTCGGCGAGGTTCCGGACTGGCTCGTCTACGACATCCCGCGCACGGTTGCGGGGCGCGCCTGGAAGGGCCGCTATCGCGGCCAGCGCCAGAAATGGTTCGCGGTCCGGTTCACCGGCAAGGACAGCGAGATCAATGTCGAGAAACCCGGCGGCGGCCACAAGGCCGAGTTCGTGAGCTGGCGCTGGGAGCCGATGAAGAACCTGACCGGGCTGATCATCCCGTTCAAGCGCCCGGTCTATGAGCGCGTGGTGAAGGAATTTTCCGCGCTGGCGGATGAATAAATCAAATCGTCATCCCGGGTTCGGTGCTAATGCATCGCCGGAATGACGATGAAAGACGCGCGCGTGACCAATCAAAAACCCTACCGTCCCAATGTGGGGATCGCCCTCTTCAATGCCGATGGCCGCGTGTTGATCGGCCACCGCTTCAAGGGCGACGGCCCCGAAATCATCCTGCCGGGCCTCGACTGGCAGATGCCGCAAGGTGGTGTCGATGAGGGCGAGAACCTGCGCGATGCGGCGCTGCGCGAACTTTGGGAAGAGACCAGCGTCAAGAGTGCGGACTATCTCGGCGAGACAGACTGGCTGACTTACGAGTTCCCTCCCTACGACGGGCCGCAGACGCACCGGCTGGCGAAATTCCGCGGGCAGCGCCAGAAATGGTTCGCGCTGCGCTTCACCGGTCGCGACGACGAGATCGATCCGCTGACGCCGCGCAACGAACAGCCCGCGGAGTTCGACGCCTGGCGTTGGGAGCGGCTCGACCGCGTCGCCGAACTCGTCGTGCCATTCCGCCGCGAGGTCTACCGCGCGGTCGCGCAGCAGTTTGCGCCCTTCGCAAACTAGTCGTCCGTTAAGAATCCGAATTGAGCGGGATGGGACATGTGAACGTGCGCCATATCCGGATCAGGAACAGGTCCAAGAAATCTCTCAGCCAGGCGAGGATGCGGCGGAAGTTGTGGCCTACGGCGGAGAGGACGACGTTGGCGGCGTCTCCTGCGCGGCCTTTGAGGTAGCAGCGCCCGAGGTGACCTTCGGCCTTCAGGTGTCCGATGATGGGCTCGATGGCGGATCGGCGGCGCAACTCGCGCTTGATGATCCCGAAGACGCCGCGCTTCTGGCCGGAGATGAAGACGCGACGTGGATTTTGAGCGTCGTGGCCGCGATACCCCTTGTCGACATAGGCCCGCTCGATCGGACAGCCGGTGAGTGCCTCGGTGCGGTCGATGACGTCGCGCAGGGTGTGACCGTCATACGGATTATCGGGCAGCGCCCTGACGTGTAGCACGAACAGACCGCCGGGAGCTCGGCGGTTGTTGGTGACGATGGAAGCCTTGACGCCGAACTCGTACGGCGCGGAGGCCTTGCCCTTGCCGATGCACTCCACCTCCGGGGCATGGAAAGAATAAAGCTTCCAGCCGCGTTGGCGCTGCTGCTGCGAGCGGATCTGGCTGGCCCGGCCAAGCGGAAGGGCGAACGCCTCCTCCAGGGCTGGCTGGCCGTCGATCTTGCGGCGGATATCGCGGATGATCCGGCCGAGCCTTGAGCGCAGGATACGCAACTGCCGCTGATGCCGCCTGAATTGTTTGGCATGGGCGTAGCGGCCCGCCATCATCGCGGCGGCCTTGGCGATCCGAGAATAGGACTGCCGCAGCCTGACGCCGTGCCTTCTCGCCAGGCGGTTGAGCCCCTTGATGGCCGCATGCAGCAGCTTGGCGTCGGTCGGAAAGGTGATGGCCTTTGGCTGCACCGTGGTATCGACCGTGACCCGCTTGAGGTCCTGGCCGCGTAACGCGCCGGCCTCGTGCGCCACCCGCAGGCTCTCGGCCAGCAGCAGTTCCAGCTTGTCGCCGAGCCGCTTGCGCCAATGGCTCAGGTCCGATCGCTCGTGCGGGAAGGCGTGCTGGAAGAACTCTTCGCCGGTGAAGTACTGGAAATACGGGTCGTGGACCCAGCGCTCGCAAATCCCCTCATCGGACAGCCCGTAAATCTGCTTGAGCAACAGCAGCCCGATCATGAAGCGGGTCTCGATCCCCGGCCGGCCGTTCTCGCTGTAGAGCGGCGCGATCTCGCCGTCGATCCAGTCCCAATCGATCTTGCCGGCCAACAGAACCAGCTCGTGCTTCAGATTGATGATCTGGTCCAGCCGCGCCCGGAACAGGTCGTTCGATCCCGTCGTCTTGTGCTTCTTCGGTCGCATCGTCCCCTCCGATGCAACACAGAATCATGGTCCGCTGCGAAAGGGAATCTGGAGGGTTCTGTGAGGTCGCGCTCACGCGAGGGCGCGGCAGGCGCTTATGACGCGACCTCATTGAAGCCGGATTGAACGAAGGCGCGGGAGGCTATTCGCGGTTTTGCAGCTATGGGGATTGTTCGAGATCGCCATGCCCGATCTGCTGGCTCGGCGCGTGAGGCAGAGACACAGGAGTGCGCATCCTGGAAGAGTTGAGATCAGACGCGCTTCGCCTGAGATCGCGATAGGCCTTTTGCTGCATCGGACGGTTGTTGTCGCGCAGTGTGACAGCACGGATTCGACATCGTCCGCGATGATCGAGACGCTGGGAGCGAAATGACGAATGATGATCGTCGTGCACGACATGACTTGGCTCACGATGTGTCGCATCGGAACGGTGATGTTCGAGGGCTGGGGCGTCTGAAGCTATGTCGAAAGCGCTCAATGATGCGCATGACGCCACCACAATCGGGACAGGCAGGAACCTCGGCCCAGGTTTGAGCCTCCGAATCCACAGGCGACGGCTGGCCATCGTTTGGGGCTGTTCGCTCATGATCGAGAAGTTCGCGGCAAAGGGCGAGCTTGGCAGCGCGATGGCGGTTGGCCATGAAGCCGAAGTGGCGGATGCGGTGGAAGCCGTCAGGCGGCGTATGAAGCAGGAAACGGCGAATGAACTCATCGGGCTTGAGATTCATGATCTTTGTCGCGCTGTTTTGGCGATAGTCCTTCCATGAGAAGGCGACATGATCGTCGTCGAGTGCGACGAGCCGGCTGTTGGCGATCGCGACGCGATGGGTGTAGCGGCCGAGATAGGCCAGGACCTGTGCGGGTCCGCCGAAGGGCCGCTTGGCGTAAACAACCCAGTTGATGCGTCGCATGGCGTCGAGGTGGGCCGCAAAGGCAGCCGGCTCGGCCAGAGCTCCGAGATCGCCGAAGAAACGCAAGGCACCGGAGTTGAAGGCTGCCGACAGACGTTTGAGAAAAAGTGTGCGAAATAGTCTGGACAACGGTTTGACGGCCAGGAAGAAGTTCGGTCGGCAAGCGGTCCAGCGCGCGCCATCGGGCGAGAGGCCGCCACCCGGAACGACGCAATGGACGTGGGGATGATGCATCAGCGTCTGTCCCCAGGTGTGGAGGACGGCGACGCCGCCGATCGCACCGCCGAGCCGGCGTGGATTGGCGGCGAGCGTCGTCATCGCCTCGGCGGCAGCCTTGAACAGGATGGCATAGACGACGGCCTTGTTCTGGAAAGCGATCGCGGCGATCGGTGCGGGAAGTGTAAAGACGACGTGGAAATAGGGAACCGGAAGCAGGTCGGCTTGACGCGCGGCGAGCCACGCGGCTCGGGCTCTCCCCTGACACTTCGGACAGTGCCGATTGCGGCAGGAATTATAGGCAACGCGTGTCGTGCCGCAGTCGTCGCAAGCCTGCATGTGGCCGCCGAGCGCCTCGGTCCGGCACGCAACGATCGCGCTCATCACGCGCCGCTCGACCCGCCCCAGATGACCGGCATGTACACGGCGATAGGCGTCGCCATGCCGGCGCAGAATATCGGCAATCTCGATGGCGGGCCTGTTGGAGCGGATGTCGGAGCGGGTCATGACCCGCATCCCGCTGCGGGTCATCCAGGTGGCGTCACCTCCAGCGACAGGCGATCGAGCGGGCTCTGCGTCGCTCGGATCGTATCGGTGGCGACCTGCGTGTAGCGCGCTGTCGACGACAAATTATTGTGCCCGAGCAAGACCTGGATGATCCGGATATCGGTTCCGTTCTCGAGAAGATGTGTCGCGAAGCTGTGGCGCAGCGTGTGCAGCGTGACGCGCTTGGTCAGGCCCGCAGCCTTCACCGCCGACCGGCAGGCGGCATGCAGCACGGTCTGATCGATCGGATGATCTTCGTCACGACCAGGGAACAGATAAAGCCGCGGCCGGGCGAGCCGCCAGTAGGTGCGCAGGATGCCCAGCAGCTGGGGCGACAGCATCACGTTGCGATCCTTCGCGCCCTTGCCGTGGCGCACCTGGATGACGCCGCGGGCGCTGTCGATGTCTTCGATCCGCAGTCCCGCAACCTCCGAGGCCCTGAGCCCGGCCGCATAGGCGGTGGTGAGCGCGGCGCGGCTCTTCAGGCTCGATACCGCTTCAAGAAACTGAACCACTTCGTCGGCGCTGAGAACGACCGGCAGCTTGCGCGGTTCTCGCGCATAGGGAATGCGCTCTGGGATGAGCGCCTCGCCGAGCGTGACGCCGTAGAAAAACCGTAGCGCACAGACGATCTGGTTCAGCGCCGGCCATGAGATGCCGGTCGAGACCAAATGCACCTGGAAGGCGCGGACGTCTTCCAGCTCTAACCGGTCAGGCGATCGGCCAAAATAGCGGCTGAACTTCGAAACCGCGCTGATGTAGGATCTTTGCGTCGCCGGCGACAGATTGCGGACGGTCATGTCTTCGATCATGCGGCGGCGAAGAGGGCTC
Source organism: Bradyrhizobium barranii subsp. apii (assembly GCF_011516635.5). Classification (GTDB taxonomy): domain Bacteria; phylum Pseudomonadota; class Alphaproteobacteria; order Rhizobiales; family Xanthobacteraceae; genus Bradyrhizobium; species Bradyrhizobium barranii. Next base: position 788,624 of record NZ_CP096255.1, read on the forward strand.
AAATCGGCCATCTCGATACTCCTGTCTGAGGGGGTGGGCTCCAACACCCACATCCTCTCAGCCAGGAGGCGATCTATGCCACCTTGCCCCCTACGCCGCGGCAGCGGCTTCGTTCAATCCACAATCGAATTTGCAGGCTTTGGCGGTCTTTACCTCCCAATCCCTGCAATCTCAAACCGTCTCAAATCCGAAAAACAGACTCTCGCTCAATCGCTTAGAGCCTTGTTCACGGACGACAAACTAAAACCGCGAAAACAACCCCATGCACAGTAGCCGGCGATTGCCGGCGCGATGCGCGGTAGTCGTTGCGAAGTTTTTGAAGCGTCGGATAGAATCGGCCGCGCGGCGCAATCGTCGTGGCGGCCTATGTCCAGCAGGCTCTAATTGGTCGGTCCGACCGTGAACGGGCCGATCGCGATGACGTGGCAATCGCTGTCGCGCTTGGCGCAGTCGGCGAGCGCGGAATTGACGGCGGTCTGCTCGTCCGCGGCCTTCAGGCCGAGGCCCGGCCGGCCCGCGGTCCCGACCGCGACTGCGTTCCAGCCCATGCCATCGGCGAGCTTGCGCACGACCTCGGCGCGCGCGTCGGCGGCGATCGAGGCGTTGGAAGCGGCATGGAAGAAGCCGGTGATCCTGAGCAGGGTCGGGATCGGCACGACGAAATTGTCGTCGACCGCGACGATCAGACAGGCCACGCCGGCGATGGCGCCGCACGATTCCAGCGAACGCCGCGCCGAATCGTCGACGGATGACGCGCCCAGCACCATGAAATATTGACCGCCCGGGCCGAGCGCGATCGCGCGGGATTTCGCCGCCGGCACGAACATGTTCTCGAGCCGAACTTTTGCCGGATCGCGCACCATCGGAAAATCTTTCGGCACGAAGGCCCGCTCGGTCATGGCGTCGTGGCGCACCCAGGGCTGCGGCGGCATCGGCGGCTTGCCGTGGGTGTAGACGACGTCGTTGCCGACCGCATAGAGCTCGCAGCGCCGCGGCGATTGCGCGGCATCGGCGCGCTTCTGGCACTGCTCCAGCGCCATGTTGCGCGCGGCTTCCTCGGTCGGCTGGTTCAACGCCGCGCCTGTGAAGCCGCCGATATTGAGCGCGAAGGCCTTGTAGTCGCCGGAGGCGGAATAGTCGCCGGCCAGATAGTTGCGGATGCGCTCGTTGATGAAGGGCACGCTATCGGCGGCCAGCTTGCCCGATAGCGGCGCGGCGGATGGTGAGGGCGCGGGCATCGGCGCCATCGCAGCGCCGGTTGGGCTCATCGGAGCCATCGGCGCCTTTGCCATCTGGGTCGGCATCGGGCTCGGCGCCACGGCATCTGCCGCTGGCGCTGCGCTCGGCGTCGCGGCCGGCGCGGCCGCGGCGGTAACCGTCTGCTTGAGCTTGGTGTTGTAGAGGAAGCCGGTGACAAGGATGGCGACGACCGAGACGACGGCGACCACCAGCGGCCACATCCACACCGGTGCCGCGGCCAGCTTGGAGGCGGGCTTCTTCACTTTCGGCGTGGCGTAAGTGCCGTCCTCGCGCCGCATCGCCACCATGTAGGCGTGCACCGGCGTCGGGATGTTCTTGACCTCCTGCGCGCCGATGTCGGCGAACTGCACCGACAGCTTGTTGGCGACCTGCTCGTGCACGGCGCGGGAGACGCAGATGCCGCCGACCTCGGCGAGGCCTTCGAGCCGGGCGGCGATATTGACGCCGTCACCGAGCAGATCGCCGTTGCGCTCGACCACGTCACCGATGGTGATGCCGATGCGGAACGACATCTGCCGGCTCGGCGGATAGGCCATGTTGCGGGTTCGCAGGGATTCCTGGATGTCGATCGCGCAGCGCACCGCATCGACCGCGCTCGGAAATTCCGCGAGCACCGCGTCGCCCGCCGTGTTGAAGATGCGGCCGTTGGCTTTCGCGATGAAGTCGTCGACGACCTCGCGATAGGAGGCGAGACGCCGCAGCGTCTCCTCTTCGTCTTCCGCGACCAGTCTTGAGTAACCGGCAATATCGGCTGCGAAAATCGCTGCGATCTTGCGTTTCATCTGCTGCCAGCCCCGAAACAAATTCGCGGGCGCAGAATGCCGCTATCGGCGGCGCGGTGCAACAAAGTTTCAGCGCCCGCCACTTCCGTGACGAGCGCTGAACCTGTTCAGGAACTTGTAGCTTGAGCCCCGGAGCAGTGCACCGGGGCTTAGTGCATAGCCGTACTGTTGAGCTGCTGCTGGATGCTCTTGAAGTGGTCGAGCCGCTCGATGGCCTGATCAAGCTCGCCGCCTTCGTGCTCCTTCAGGCCGTCTTCCATCTCGGAGATGGTCGCGGCGAACTGGGCACGGTCGAGTTCGTCGAGCGACGTCGCGACGTCGGCGAGCACGGTAAGGCCCTTCTCGGAGACTTCGGCGATACCGCCGAGCACGATGATCTTCACGTGCCTGCCGCCCGTGGTCACGGTGAGGATGCCGGGCCGGATCGCAGCCACGACCGGCGCATGTCCCGCCAGCACGCCGAAGTCACCCTCGACGCCGGGGATGTCGACCTGATCGACCTGGCCCGAGAATGCGAGCTTTTCCGGCGAGACGAGATCGAAGTGGATGGTGGCCATTGGAAACCTGCGAATGGTGAGTAGCGAACGCGCGAGTGGCGAGCAGCGAATGGCGAATAGATTCTACTCGCCACTCCCTATTCGCTATTCGCCAGCTTAGGCGGCTTCCGCCGCCAGCTTCTTGCCCTTCTCGACGGCCTCTTCGATGGTGCCGACCATGTAGAAGGCGGCTTCCGGCAGGTGGTCATACTTGCCTTCGCAGAGGCCGCGGAAGCCCTTGATGGTGTCCGCGAGGTCGACGAACTTGCCGGGCGAGCCGGTGAAGATTTCGGCGACGTGGAACGGCTGCGACAGGAAGCGCTCGATCTTGCGGGCGCGGGCCACCGTCAGCTTGTCCTCTTCCGAAAGCTCGTCCATGCCGAGAATGGCGATGATGTCCTGGAGCGACTTGTAGCGCTGCAGCACCTGCTGGACCTGACGCGCGGTGTCGTAGTGCTCCTGACCGACGACGAGCGGCGAGAGCATGCGCGAGGTCGAGTCGAGCGGGTCCACCGCGGGGTAGATGCCCTTTTCCGAGATCGCGCGGTTCAACACCGTGGTCGCGTCCAGATGCGCGAACGAGGTCGCGGGCGCCGGGTCGGTCAAGTCGTCGGCCGGAACGTAGATGGCCTGCACCGAGGTGATCGAGCCCTTCTGCGTGGTGGTGATGCGCTCCTGCAGCGCGCCCATGTCGGTGGCGAGCGTCGGCTGATAACCCACCGCCGAAGGAATACGGCCGAGCAGCGCCGACACTTCCGAGCCGGCCTGGGTGAAGCGGAAGATGTTGTCGACGAAGAACAGCACGTCCTGGCCCTGGTCGCGGAAGTGCTCGGCGACGGTGAGACCGGTGAGGCCGACGCGGGCGCGGGCGCCCGGCGGCTCGTTCATCTGGCCGAACACCAGCGCGCACTTGGATTTCACGCTCGGATCCGGATTGTGCGGATCGGCGTTGACCTTGGACTCGATGAACTCGTGATAGAGGTCGTTGCCTTCGCGGGTACGCTCGCCGACGCCGGCGAACACGGAGTAACCACCGTGCGCCTTCGCGACGTTGTTGATCAGCTCCTGAATCAGCACGGTCTTGCCGACGCCGGCGCCGCCGAACAGGCCGATCTTGCCGCCCTTCGCATACGGAGCAAGAAGATCGACGACCTTGATGCCGGTGACGAGAATTTCAGCTTCGGTCGACTGGTCGGTGTAGCTCGGCGCTTCCTGGTGGATGGCGCGGAGACCTTCGGACTTGATCGGGCCGGCTTCGTCGATCGGCTCGCCGATGACGTTCATGATGCGGCCGAGCGTGCCGTCACCCACCGGAACCGCGATCGGCTGGCCGGTGTCGGTCACTTCCTGGCCGCGCACCAGACCTTCGGTCACGTCCATCGCGATCGTGCGGACGGTGGACTCACCGAGATGCTGCGCAACTTCCAGCACGAGGCGGATGTTGCCGTTCCGGGTTTCCAGCGAATTGAGAATGGCGGGCAGGTGGCCCTCGAACTGCACGTCGACGACGGCGCCCATGACCTGGGTGACGCGACCGACCTGGTTAGCTGCTGTAGCCATGAATAGCTCTCCTTCGAAATTCTGGACTTGAACGACCGTCGTTTGGTTCGTGCGTCAGACCGCCTCGGCGCCGGAGATGATCTCGATCAGCTCCTTGGTGATCTGGGCTTGACGGGTTCGGTTGTAGATCTGGGTTTGCTTGCGGATCATTTCGCCGGCATTGCGGGTGGCGTTGTCCATCGAACTCATCTGCGCGCCATAGAACGAAGCGTTGTTTTCCAGCAGCGCGCGGAAGATCTGCACCGCGATGTTGCGCGGCAACAGGCCGGACAGCAGTTCGTCCTCCTCCGGCTCGTAATCGTAGGACGTCGTCGGCGCGTTCGCCGCCTTTTCCTCGACGACCAGCGGGATGATCTGCTGCGCGGTCGGGATCTGGGCGATCACCGACTTGAACTGCGCGTAGAACAGCGTGCAGACGTCGAACTCACCGTTGTCGAAACGGGCCAGCACCTTCTTGGCGATGTCCTCGGCGTTGACGAAGCCGAGCTGACGAACGCTACGCAGGTCGAGGTGCTCGACGATCTGCTTGTCGAACAGGCGGCGGAGCTGCTCATAGCCCTTGCGGCCGACACAGAAGAATTTCACTTCCTTGCCCTGCGCGATCAGCGCCTGGGCGCGCTCGCGGGCGAGGCGCACGATCGAGGAGTTGAAGGCGCCGGACAGACCGCGCTCGCCGGTGCAGACCAGCAGCAGGTGGACCTGGTCCCTGCCGGTGCCGGCCAGCAGCGCCGGCGCGCCGGGCGAACCCGCAGCGGCGCTGGCGATGTTGGAGATCACCGCGCTCATCTTGTCGGCATAGGGCCGCGCCGCCTCGGCCGCTTGCTGGGCACGGCGCAACCTCGACGCCGCGACCATCTGCATCGCCTTGGTGATCTTCTGCGTCGCCTTGGTGGAGGCGATGCGGACGCGCATGTCTTTAAGTGACGCCATTCTTCGTCCCCGACGATCCGACCCTTTGGCCTGATCGCAAACCTATCCAGTCGTCATGCCCGGGCTCGCCCCGGGCATCCACGCGGTGCCTCACACGCCGTTAGACGTGGATGGCCGGGACAAGCCCGGCCATGACGGCGTTTACGCGAAGCTCTTCGCGAAGCCTTCGACCACCGACTTCAGCTTGGCGGCGGTGTCGTCGGAGAGATCGCGGCTGTCGCGGATCGCGTTGAGGATCTCGGCGTTCTTGCCGCGCAGCAGCGACAGCAGACCGTCCTCGAACGCGCGCACCTTGTTGAGCGGGAGCGGATCGAGATAGCCGTTGGTGCCGGCCCAGATCACACAGACCTGCTCTTCCATCTTCAGCGGCGCGAACTGCGGCTGCTTGAGCAGCTCGGTCAGGCGCGAACCGCGGTTGAGCAGGCGCTGGGTCGAGGCGTCGAGATCGGAGCCAAACTGCGCGAACGCCGCCATTTCGCGGTACTGCGCGAGCTCGCCCTTGATCTTGCCGGCGACCTTCTTGGTGGCCTTGGTCTGCGCGGACGAACCGACGCGCGACACCGACAGACCGACGTTCACCGCGGGACGGATGCCCTGGAAGAACAGGTCGGTTTCCAGGAAGATCTGGCCGTCGGTGATCGAGATGACGTTGGTCGGAATGTAGGCCGACACGTCGTTGGCCTGGGTTTCGATGACCGGCAGCGCCGTCAGCGAGCCCGAGCCCTGGTCCTTGTTCAGCTTCGCCGCGCGCTCGAGCAGGCGGGAGTGCAGATAGAACACGTCGCCCGGATAGGCTTCGCGGCCCGGCGGGCGGCGCAGCAGCAGCGACATCTGGCGGTAGGCGACGGCCTGCTTGGACAGGTCGTCATAGATGATGACGGCGTGCATGCCGTTGTCGCGGAAGTACTCGCCCATGGTGCAGCCGGTGAACGGCGCGATGTACTGCATCGGCGCCGGATCCGAAGCGGTGGCGGCGACGATGATCGAGTATTCGAGCGCGCCCTGCTCTTCCAGCACCTTCACGAACTGGGCGACGGTCGAACGCTTCTGGCCGATCGCGACATAGACGCAATACAGCTTGATGTTCTCGTCCGGCTGCGCGTTGAGCGGCTTCTGGTTCAGGATGGTGTCGAGCGCGATCGCGGTCTTGCCGGTCTGACGGTCGCCGATGATCAGCTCGCGCTGGCCACGGCCGATCGGGATCAGGGCGTCGATCGCCTTGAGGCCGGTCGCCATCGGCTCGCTCACCGACTTGCGCGGAATGATGCCGGGCGCCTTGACGTCGACGCGCATGCGCTTGTCGGCCTGGATCGGGCCCTTGCCGTCGATCGGGTTGCCGAGCGCGTCGACGACGCGGCCGAGCAGGCCCTTGCCGACCGGCGCGTCCACGATGGCGCGGGTGCGCTTGACGGTCTGGCCTTCCTTGATCTCGCGGTCGGCGCCGAAAATAACGATACCGACGTTGTCAGTTTCGAGGTTCAGCGCCATGCCGCGGGTGCCGTTCTCGAACTCGACCATTTCGCCGGCCTGGACGTTGTCCAGACCATAGACGCGGGCAATACCGTCGCCGACGGACAGCACCTGTCCGACTTCGGAGACTTCAGCTTCCTGGCCGAAATTCTTGATCTGGTCCTTGAGGATCGCGGAAATTTCCGCGGCGCGGATGTCCATCAGCCTGCCTCTTTCATCGCGTGCTTGATCGAATTGAGTTTGGTGCGAAGCGAACTATCGATCATGCGGCTGCCAAGCTTGACCACGAGGCCACCGATGATCGAGGGATCGACCTTCACGTTGAGCGCGACGTCCTTGCCGGTCACCGACTTCAGGGCAACCTTGAGGGCGTCGAGATTCTTGTCCGAAAGCGCCTCCGCCACGGTAACGTCGGCCGTCGTCTCGCCCTTGAACCTGGCGACGAGGGCGCGATAGGCGCGAATGACGTCAGCCACCGCGAACAGGCGGCGGTTGGCGGTCAGGACTTTCAGGAAATTGGCGGAGATGCCGGCGATACCCGCCTTGTCCAGCACGGCCGAGAGGGCCCTGGACTGGGTATCGGCCGCAAACACCGGGCTGCGGACGAGGCGCGTCAGATCGGCGCTTTCGCTTAGCAAACCCTCGAATTTGTCGAGATCGGCTTTGACCTCGTCGACCACATTCTGGTCGCGGGCCAGTTCAAACAAGGCCGTTGCATAACGGCCCGACACACCGGAAACGGACGTATCTTCTGCAGCCACAGACGCGCTCTTTTTGCTGTCAAACTCGCAAGGGAAAAACCGTCGCCACAAAGCGGCGCCAAGCGATCCAAGCCCTTGGAATTCAAGCGGGACTTCGATTTTCGGCCGACACGGGAGGTGCCGGGTCCGTTAAAATCGCGGCTTTGCTAACATAGCAGGCGCGCACGTGCAACATGACGCCAAATTAAAGGCACGACCTTCTGTCGCCAGTTCGTCGCAGCCGACGGCGCCGCGATAGCGGCCTGCCACGTCGCGGAATGACGCGCCCCCCTCGGCGGCATCGCGCCCATTCGTTCCTGCCCTCAGCGCATAGCGGCCATGAACACGGATCGCTGAGGCGTGAGTCGGACGTGACGAGCGGCCTCCCCTGAATACTTTCCTAATTCTAACCCGCCCTATTCGTGAGAGCGCGGTATTTTGGTCCGACTGGTGCATCCGCACACCTCCGCTGACGAGGCGCACAGGATTGCCTTCGGCTTTTCACCGCCTGACGACCGGTACTTTGCAACGCGCTTGAGGGATGGGTTGGGTGAACGCGGGCGGACGCCCCACCGGTCAAGGACCGAGCGGCAGCAGCGCGCCGGGCAAGCTGCGGATCAGGTCGGCTTCGGGACATGCCGCGGCGAACGCAAGGCGAATGCGGCTCTTGGTCTCGACAACCCGGGCGGCGATTTTCAAGAGCCGAAGACGCAGCGTCGCGAACTCGGCAGTGGCCAATTCCCGGACTTTGGGAATGGCGTCGCGCACGGTCAGCATCAGCCAATAAGCGGCGGTATGGAGAACGAGGCGGACTTGATTGGCGAGCGCCGAACGGCAACTGGTGCGATCGGAGGCGAGCTGCGTCTTATGCAGCTTGATCAGATTCTCGGCTTGGCCGCGCGCGCAATACAGGCTGTCGTAGATCCACTCGGCCGAGCCGACATCGAGGCTGGTGACGACGAAGCGGATGTCGAGGCCGAGCATCGTCGCCTCAATACGGGCGACGGTGCGTCGTTCGCGATCCCAGGACTTTGCCTTGTGGCGCGTCTCGGTATAGCCGCGCAGAACCGGCAGGTTCTCGATGGCGCGTCGCGTGCGGATGTCGTCGGCGACCGCGTCGACTTTTCTGGCGAGCGGCTTGGTGCCGGACAGACCGAAGATGTAGTCGATGCCGTTGGTCTCGCACCACGCCATTGCCTCCGGCCGGGCATAGTGCCCGTCGCCACGGAACGTAATTCGCGTGTTGTGCCACCGCGTCCGGATATGCCGTACCAGGCGGCGCAGATGGGCACGCACCTCGACGCCGCCCGGCGTCTTGCCGGGCCGCAGCACGACCGCCACGGGCCGGCTCTTCTCCGTGTCGTAGACGTGGATCGGCAGGAAGCAGCGTTCGTCATAATGAGCGTTGAACAGCGAGAGCTGCTGATGGCCGTGGACGACATCGCAGGTATCATCGATGTCGAGCGTGACGGATGCCGGCTCGCGCGGGTAGCTATCCATCCATGCGTCGACCAAAGTGTAGGTCAGTCGGATCACGTCGCGCAGGCGCGGAGCATTCTCCAGACGCGACAGCGTCGGTTGGGAACACAGATCGCGACCCGTGTCCGGCAGCCGTCCGCAGGCCAGCTTGAATGCGGGATCGGACCGCAGATGATCGAGGTCGTCGGCGTCCTCGTAGCCGCAGCAGATCGCGAACATGCGCGCGCGGAACATATCGACCAGGCTGTGCACGACCCGCGTCGGATCGCGCCGATCCGGGAACACCCGGGCCAAATTGTCGGCCAAGCCGAGACGCCGCTCGGCCATCGCCAGAAGCATCACGCCCCCGTTCGAGGTCAGCCGACCGCCATCGAAGGCAGCTGTGACTTTCTTGGCGTGAACGGCTGGAAACGAGAAGGGCAGAATCGTATCGTCGGTCATGGCGGGCGTGGTGTTCGCGGCTGAAGGTGATGGGGTTGGCTTTGCAACCGAATCCTACGCCGCATCAGCGCTTTACACCACGCTCGCCAGCCTCTCAGGCGCCCTCTGACGAATAAGACGGGCTAAGTGTCTGTTCCAAAACATGTTGAGTCGAATGAATCGGTTGTGATTCAAGGTGAGCGGCCTGATTCGATGGGGACGCGCCGCCAATGTGGACTACCGAGAACCGTGCACGCTACGACCGCAGCCGCCTGCGCTATCCGAGCGACTTGACCGACGAGGAGTGGGCGCTGATCGCGCCTCGCATCCCGCCGGCCAAGCGCGGCGGCAACAAGCGTACGGTGGACCTGCGCGAGATTGCCAACGGGCTGATGTACATCCTGAGCACAGGTTGCCAGTGGCGCGCGATCCCCAAGGACCTGCCGCCGCGCTCGACGCTGTATGGCTACTTCGATCTGTGGAGCTGGAACGGCACGCTCGATAAAATTCATCACGCCCTCTATGTCGAATGTCGCGAAAGGGCCGAGCGCGAGGCTTCTCCCACCGCCGCCATCATCGATAGCCAGAGCGTGAAAAGCGCTGAAAAAGGGGGCCTCATGATCTCCATGGCTACGACGCGGGCAAGAAGATCAAGGGCAAGAAGCGGCACATTCTCGTCGACACGCAAGGCCTCTTGATGCACGCCATCGTGCATGCGGCGGACATCCAGGATCGCGACGGCGGCGTGCTCCTGATGGCAACGTTGTTCGGCCTCTATCCCTTTCTTCTGAAGCTCTACGCCGACGGCGGATATCAAGGGCCACATTTCCAGAAGGGGCTGCGTAGCGCTCTGAAGCGCGTGAACCTCGAAATCGTCAAACGCTCCGATCAGGCTCACCGTTTCGTCGTCTTGCCCAAACGCTGGATCGTCGAGCGTACCTTTGCCTGGCTCGGGCGATGCCGAAGACTGTCCAAAGATTGGGAATGCTTCAATCACAGGGCGCTCGCCTTTCTCAAGCTGGCCTCCATCCGACTCATGCTGCGAAAGCTATGCAATCCAAGGTAATCTTTCCGGATAGACTCTAAACATGAAGTATAATGACCTCGTTTTACAGTATTAGTGAGTAATAAAATAGTTAAAGAATTGTTAAAGCGAAAGATTCCAGAACATTGGCTGCAACATTGATGCCAATCACAGAATATTTCATGACGACACAGAATGGATTTACTGCCCAATTCACGCCTCATTAGGAATCGAAACGCGATCCCGCTCACAGACTTACGGGGGCTCCACTTGCCACATATGTGGCAATACTAGATTAGGGACCACTAAATGCTGTCTTTGAAGACGCTGGGCTCCGTGCCCCGGCCGCGCACGGCGATCGCTTTCGTTGCCGCCACTCTCCTCGTCGGTGGAACCGCCACCGAAGCTTCTGCCAAATCCCGGCATCACCACCGGTACTCTCACCATCATCACCGCCACCACGCCCAGAGCGATGCCAACACGACCTCCGATTGGCGCAACGCCAACGCGTCGATGACGCCGTCGTCGGGCACGGGCCGCAGCTTCTCCGGCATGGCCTCCTATTATGGCAACGAGTCCGGCAGCCGGACTGCGTCAGGCCAGCGCTTCAACCAGAATGCCATGACCGCGGCTCACCGTTCGCTGCCGTTCGGCACCAAGCTGCGCGTCACCCATGGCGGCTCGAGCGTCATCGTCACCATCAATGACCGTGGCCCGTTCATTCGCGGCCGTGTCCTCGACCTCTCCACGGGCGCTGCCCGCGCCATCGGCCTCACCGGCGCCGGCGTCGGCCGCGTCACCGCGGAAGTCGTCTCCTAAGGCGCCACCAGCGCCTCACCGACAAAGCGCAAATCTCGCCATCGTCCGCGGACGTGTGAGCGGCGAGACCAGTTCGGGCGAAACAAGCCCGCCGTCTTGGGGGACGGCGGGCTTTTTGTTTGCCCCGTCATTCCGGGGCGATGCGTAGCATCGAGCCCGGAATCCATCAGGCCGTAGAGTTGGTGGAAGAATGGATTCCGGGTTCACGCTTCGCGTGCCCCGGAATGACGGGGGAACTACAAAAAGCTCTGCGGGTCGACGTCGACTTCGAGCTTTTGATTGCCCTTCGGCTTCGGGCAGACGGCCAGCCAGTTGCGCAAATAGTCCGACAGATCGAAACCGCGCGCCGATTTCACCAGGATGCGGAAACGGTAGCGGCCCTTGATCACGGCGAGCGGGGCCTCCGCCGGTCCCAGCACCACGACGCGCTCGTCGCGCGGTGCGAGCGCAACGAGGCGGCGGCCCAAACCTTCGGCGCTCGGACGGTCGCCTGCCGAAATGATCAGGCTCGCGAGCCGGCCGAACGGCGGATAGAGCGTGCGCTCGCGCAGATCGATCTCGCTGTCGTAGAAGGCCTCGCGGTCGCAGGCGATCAGCGCCTTCATCACGGGATGATCGGGCTGGTGGGTCTGGAGATAGCCGACGCCGCGGCCCTGCTCGCGCCCGGCACGGCCGATCACCTGGTTGAGCAACTGCCAGGTGCGTTCCGACGCGCGCGGATCGCCGTTGGACAGACCCAGATCCGCATCGACCACGCCGACGAGATTGAGCCGCGGAAAGTTGTGGCCCTTGGCGACGAGCTGCGTGCCGATGATGATGTCGACCCGACCCTCCGCGATCTCGGTAAGCTCGGAGCGCATCGTCTCGATCGAGGTGATGAGATCGCTCGACAGCACCATGGTGCGCGCCTCGGGGAACAGCGCGGCCGCCTCCTCCTGCAAGCGCTCGACGCCCGGCCCGACCGCGACCAGCGATTCCTCGGCCGCGCAATGCGGGCAGGTCTGCGGGCGCGGCATCGAGAAGCCGCAATGGTGACAGACCAGCCGCTGGCGGAAGCGGTGATCGACCAGCCAGGCATCGCAGATGGTGCAGGCGAAGCGATGGCCGCAGGCACGGCACAGGGTCAGCGGCGCATAGCCGCGGCGATTGAGGAACAGCAGCGCCTGCTCGCGCTTTTCAATCGCTTTTCTGATCTCGGAAGCGAGCCGCGGCGAGATGAAGCGGCCGCGCGCCGGCGGCTCGCGGCGCATGTCGATGGCCTCGATATGCGGCATGTGCTGGCCGCCGAAGCGCGAGGGCAGCGCGATGCGCTGATAGCGGCTCTTGCGCGCATTGACCTCGGATTCGACCGACGGCGTGGCGGAGGCCAGCACGATCGGGATCTTTGCGATATGCGCGCGGACCACCGCCATGTCGCGGGCGTGATAATGCACGCCCTCGTCCTGCTTGTAGGCCTGGTCGTGCTCTTCATCGACCACGATGAGGCCGAGATTGGCGTAAGGCAGAAACAGCGCCGAGCGCGCGCCGACCACGACCGGCGCACTGCCTTCGGAGATCGCCGCCCAATTGCGCGCGCGGGTGCGCGGCGTCAGCTCGGAGTGCCATTCGATCGGACGCACGCCAAAGCGCTGCGCGAAGCGGTCGAGGAACTGGCCGGTCAGCGCGATCTCCGGCATCAGGATCAGAGTCTGCTTGCCGCGGCGGATGGTCTCCGCAATCGCCTCGAAATAGACCTCGGTTTTGCCCGAGCCGGTGACGCCGTCGAGCAGCGCAACGTGAAAGGTGCCGTTGGCGGCGAGCGCGCGCATTGCATCCACCCCGGCGCGCTGGAGCGGTGAAAAATCCGGCTGGCCAAAATCCGGATCGGGTGCCGGCGGCGGCGGAGGCGGCGGCATCGGCTCGACCGTGAGCGTGCCTTCGTCGACGAGGCCGTCGATCACGCCGGCCGAGACCCCTGCTTCCTTGGCGGCCTCGGACTTGCCGTGCAGCAGGCGATCCGACAGCAGCTCGATCACGCGCTGCCGCGCCGGCGTCAGCCGTCGCGGCGGATCGCCGACCAGGCGCACACCGGCGCGCACCCGCTCCGGGCCGAGATTCTCGCCCATGCGCAGGCACATCCGCAGCACCATGCCGCGCGGGCTCAGCGTGTAATTGGCGACCCAGTCGACGACCGAGCGCAGCTCAGGCTTCAGCGGAGGAAGATCGAGCTTTTCGCTGACCTCCTTGAGCCGGTTGTGCAGGCGCGGGTCGGGATTGGCGTTCTCCGCCCAGACCACGGCCAGCACCTCGCGCGGGCCGAGCGGCACGCCGACGAGATCGCCCGCCTTCAGCTCCATCCCGCGCGGCACCTTGTAGGAATAGGTCTGGTCGAGCGCGACCGGCACCAGCACGTCGACCATGCGGGTCGCGTTGGCGGGGGTGGTCGTGCTGCGCGACGAATGATCCATCAAAGATCTTTGGAGGGAGAATCGGAACCTTGGGGCCTTGAGGCTAGCGCCCAGGGGCGGCCTTAGCGAACAGTAAACGGGTGTGATGCGATATACTGAGTGGAATCATTACGTCCAGAGCGCATGAGCAAAGCGGCCGCCCCCCCAATCGAGCTCGCCAGCGCCGATCCCTCGATCGCGCAGGAGATGGCGCGCTGGCTGTCGCATCTCGGCGCCGAGCGGCGGCTGTCGCCGAAGACGTTGGAGGCCTATGGCCGCGACCTGCGGCAATGCCTGGATTTCCTTTGCGCCCATTGGGGCGAGCGCGTGACGCTGGCGCGCTTTGCCGCGCTGGAAGCCACCGACATCCGCGCCTTCATGGCGATGCGCCGCGCCGACGACATTGCCGGCCGCTCGCTGATGCGCGCGCTGGCGGGCCTGCGCTCGTTCGGCCGCTTCCTCGAGCGCGAAGGCAAGGGCAAGGTCGGCGCACTCTCGGCGATCCGCGCGCCCAAGGTGGCCAAGACTTTGCCGAAGCCGCTGCCGATGGCGTCCGCAAAGCGTCTTGCCGACGCCGACGAGCGCGCCGGCGAGGATCGCGAGACCTGGATTCTGGCCCGCGACGCCGCGGTGATGGCGCTGCTGTATGGCTCGGGTCTGCGCATCTCCGAAGCGTTGGGGTTGAAGCGCCGCGAGGTGCCGCGTCCCGGCGAAGGCGACGTGCTGATCGTGACAGGCAAAGGCAACAAGACCCGCATGGTGCCGGTGCTCCAGAACGTGCTCGCGCTCGTGCAGGAATACGTTGCGATGTGCCCCTATCCGCTGCCGGCGGAAGGCCCGATCTTCCTCGGCGCGCGCGGCGGGCCCTTGAGCCCGCGCATCATCCAGCTCGCGATGGAGCGGCTGCGCGGCGCGCTCGGCCTGCCCGACAGCGCGACGCTCACGCGCTCCGCCATTCCTTCGCCACGCATCTGCTCTCGCGTGGCGGGGATTTGCGCGCAATCCAGGAGCTGCTGGGTCACTCCTCGCTCTCGACCACGCAGATCTACACCGGCATCGATTCGGAGCGGCTGCTCGAAGTCTATGCGAGCACGCATCCGCGGCGATGAACCTGACATGAAGCTGTCATAGCGCGCGTGCCTCTTGCGCGCCGCCCGCGGTTCGGTCAATCGTGGGGAACCGCGACTGGAGGGAATCATGAGCGCACACGAAAGCATGGAGCATGCCGAACACGCCGAGCACGCGTCCGGATCGAACAAGAAGATCGCTCTTCTGATCGCCGTGCTGGCGCTGTTCCTGGCGATCTCCGAGACGCTCGGCAAGGGCGCCCAGACTGAATCGATCAGCAAGAACGTCGAGTCCGCCAATCTCTGGGCGTTCTTCCAGGCCAAGACCATCCGCCGCACCGTGGTGCTGACCGCGTCCGAGCAGGGCAAGCTCACGCTGGGCGCCACCACCGACGACGCCCTGAAGGCGACGGTGCAGAAGCAGGTCGACGACTGGACCAAGACCGCGCAGCGCTACCGCTCCGAGCCCGAGACCGGCGAAGGCACCGAGCAGCTCGCCGAGAAGGCCAAGCACGCCGAGCACGAGCGCGACGAGGCGACCGCGAAATATCATCACTTCGAGCTGGCCTCCGCCGCCTTCCAGATCGGTATCGTGCTGGCCTCGGCCACCATCATCACCGGCATGATCGCGCTCGCCTATGTCGCCGGCGTCCTGACCCTGGCCGGCCTCCTCATGACCGCGCTCGGCCTGTGGTGGCCGCATCTGGTGCATTTGCATTGAGGGCGCTGATGCGGGGCGCATAAGGCCAACAACATCGACGGTGTCACGCCCCGGCTTGACCGGGGCATCCAGTACGCCGCGGCTTCTCCGTATTCGATTGACGTCTCTGGAATACTGGATCGCCCGGTCAAGCCGGGCGATGACATCGAGTGTGTGGCAATGACAGTGAGTCTATAACGAGCAGCTAGCGCGCCTGGTGCACGCTCTTGCGAAAGCGCTGGATCAGGCGGAGCGTACGGGAAGACCAGCCTTCGCCGTTGCCGGCGATCAGCTCGCGGATGCGCTGCTTGATCGGGTCGACCAGCTCGGCGGCCTTGGCGCGCAGCTTCATCACGAGATCGTAGAGCCGCTCGAACCAGCGCATCTCCATCAGCTTGTCGCGCGTCACGTCGAACACGAAGGCGGTGACGCCGACGCCGAGCAGCTTTGCGAACAGAAACGTGGATACGCCGCTCAGCCAGTATTCATGCGTGAGCAGATACAGGCCCATCAGCTTGAGCGGAAACAGCGGGATGATCGGCACCGCGAACACGATCAGCGTCATCGCCGGCGGCAGCGCATCGACGCGCTCCGTCAGCCATTGCTTGAAGCGTGCGAGCGGGACGGCTGCGACAACCCGCGCGACGATCGGCTCGAGATGGTCCCACAGCCAGGCTTCGATCAGGAAGATGATCGCCAGCAGGACCCAGACCGGTTGAAGTAGGCGGCGCAGCATGTGTTTCCCGCCCGATTCGACGCTAGGCGCGTCGCCTACATATGGATGGCCCGCTTGCCCACCGCAAGCGCGGCTTCCTTGATGGCCTCCGAGCGGGTCGGATGCGCGTGGCAGGTGCGCGCAAGATCTTCCGCGCTGCCGCCAAACTCCATGAGAACGCAGGCCTCATGGATCATTTCGCCGGCTTCACGGCCGATAATGTGCACGCCGAGCACGCGATCGGTCTTCGCATCTGCGAGAATCTTCACGAAGCCGTCGGTGGTCTGGTTGACCTTGGAGCGGCCGTTGGCGGTAAAAGGAAACTTCCCGACGGTATACGCCTGACCCGCCTGCTTCAGCTCCTCCTCGGTCTTGCCGACGGAGGATACTTCCGGCGTGGTATACACGACGCCTGGGATAACGTCGTAGTTCACGTGGCCGGCCTGGCCTGCGATGATCTCCGCAACGGCTACGCCTTCATCCTCGGCCTTGTGTGCGAGCATCGGGCCCGCGACGACGTCGCCGATGGCATAGACGCCCTTCACGCTGGTGGCGAAATGCGGGTCGATCTGCACGCGGCCGCGATTGTCCAGCGCCACACCGGCTTCCTTCAGGCCGAGCCCATCGGTGTACGGCACGCGACCGATGCAGACGAGAACGACGTCGGCTTCCAGCGTCTCGGCAGCGCCGCCGGCCGCGGGCTCGATGGTCGCCTTCAGCGACTTGCCGGAGGTGTCGACGGCGGTGACCTTGGCGCCGAGCTTGAATCCAAAACCCTGCTTTTCCAGGATGCGCTGGAATTGCTTGGCGATTTCGCCGTCCATGCCGGGCAGGATGCGATCGAGGAATTCGACGACGACGACTTCAGCGCCGAGCCGCTTCCACACCGAGCCGAGCTCGAGGCCGATCACGCCGGCGCCAACGATCAGGAGCTTGCCGGGGACCTTGTCCAGCGACAGCGCGCCGGTCGACGACACGATGCGCTTCTCGTCGATCTCGATGCCCTTGAGACGCGCGATGTCGGAGCCGGTCGCGATCACGATGTTCTTGGTCTCGACCACTTGCGACTTGCCGTCGGCGGACACTTCGACCTTGCCTGTCCCTAAGATCTTGCCGGTGCCCTTGAGCACGTCGATCTTGTTCTTCTTCATCAGGAATTCGACGCCCTTGACGTTGCCGTCGATGCCCTGCTGCTTGAAGTTCATCATCGCCGGAAGCTCGAGCTTCGGCGCGGAAACGGAAACGCCCATCTTGGCGAAGGAGTGCGCGGCTTCCTCGAACATTTCGGACGCGTGCAGCAGCGCCTTCGACGGCATGCAGCCGACGTTGAGGCAGGTGCCGCCGAGCGTGGCGTCCTTTTCGACCACGGCGACTTTCATGCCGAGCTGGGCTGCGCGCACCGCGCAGACATAACCGCCCGGTCCGGTGCCGATGACGACGAGATCGTAGGTAGCCATGAGAGAAAGTCCCGTGAGTTTAGCGTGATGAGGATGTGTCAGCGTCCGCCGGACACATCGAGAATAGCCGAGGTGACGTAGGAGGCTTCGTCCGACATCAGCCAGACGATGGCGTTGGCGATTTCGTCGGCGGTGCCGACGCGCTTCATCGGCACCATATGGGCCAGACGATGGGCGCGGTCGGGCTCGCCGCCGGCGGCGTGGATTTCGGTGTCGATCAGGCCGGGGCGGATGCCCGCGACACGAATGCCTTCGCCTGCGACCTCATAGCCGAGACCGACGGTGAAGGAATCGATCGCCCCCTTGGACGCCGCGTAGTCGACATAGGTATTCGGCGCACCAAGTCTGGCAGCGACCGATGACAGATTGACGATGACGCCGCCCTGGCCGCCGTGCTTGGTCGACATCCGCTTCACCGCTTCGCGCGCGCAGAGGATCGAGCCGGTGACGTTGACCGCCATCACGCGCCGGATGCGCTCCGCCGACATCTCGTCGACGCGCACGCCGCTCTGGCCGACGATGCCGCCATTGTTGACGAGTGCACCGAGCGCGCCGAACTTGTCGGCAGCCTTGAACAGCTCGATTATGTCGCTTTCCTCGGCGACATCGCATTTCACCGCGATGGCCTTGCCGTTGCTGGCCGCGATCTGGGCGACCACCTCATCAGCAGCCGTTTTGTTGCTGGCGTAGCCGACGACGACACGGAAGCCGCGCGCGGCCGCCGCAATCGCGGTCGCCCGCCCGATGCCGCGGCTGCCGCCGGTGATGACAACGACCTTATCCGTCACGCGCGCCTCCATGGTTCGACCCGCGCCGTCGCACGACAAGGCGACGGCGCTCGCAGAGCTTCAGGGATCAGAGATCGAGCACCAGGCGCGCCGGATCTTCCAGGCTCTCCTTGACGCGGACCAGGAAGGTGACGGCTTCCTTGCCGTCGATGACGCGGTGATCGTAGGACAGTGCCAGGTACATCATCGGGCGGACCGATCTTGCCGGCGACGACCATCGGACGCTCCTGGATCTTGTGCATGCCGAGGATGCCGGACTGCGGCGCGTTCAGGATCGGGGTCGACATCAGCGAGCCGTAGATGCCGCCATTGGTGATGGTGAAGGTGCCGCCCTGCATCTCGTCGATCTTGAGCTGGCCGTCACGGGCGCGGCGACCGAAATCGGCGATACCCTTCTCGATGTCGGCGATCGACTTGTTGTCGCAGTCGCGCACGACGGGCACGACCAGACCCTTGTCGGTGCCGACCGCGACGCCGATGTGGTAATAGTTCTTGTAGATCAGATCCGTGCCGTCGATCTCGGCGTTGACCGCCGGGATGTCCTTCAGCGCCTGCACGACGGCCTTGGTGAAGAAGCCCATGAAGCCGAGCTTCGAGCCGTGCTTCTTCTCGAACGCATCCTTGTAGTGGGCGCGCAGCGCCATCACGTTGGTCATGTCGACCTCGTTGAAGGTCGTCAGCATCGCCGCGGTGTTCTGCACGTCCTTGAGGCGGCGCGCGATGGTCTGGCGCAGGCGGGTCATCTTCACGCGCTCTTCGCGGGCGGCATCGTCGGTCGGCGACGGCGCGCGGACCTGAACGGCGGCGGCGGGCTGGTTGACCGGGGTCGGCGCCGACGCCGCGCGCTCGATCGCGGCGAGCATGTCGCCCTTGGTGACGCGGCCGTCCTTGCCGGAGCCCGGAACGGTCGAAGCGTCGATGCCGGTCTCGGCCGAGAGCTTTCGCACGGACGGGGCGAGCGGGGCGTCGGCCGGCGGCGCTTTCGCGGCCGGAGCCGGCGCAGGAGCAGCAGCCACGGCGGCCGGAGCAGCAGCGGCGGCGGGCTTCGCGGGAGCAGCGGCGGGCTTCGCAGCGCCGGCACCGTCGGTGATCTGGCCGAGCAGCGCACCGACCGCAACGGTTGCGCCATCGGCAGCGACGATCTCGCTCAGCGTGCCCGCGGACGGCGCCGGGACTTCGATGGTGACCTTGTCGGTCTCGAGCTCCACCAAGGGCTCGTCGACGGCGACGGGATCGCCGGCCTTCTTGAACCAGCGGCCGATGGTGGCCTCGGTGACGGATTCGCCGAGCGTCGGCACACGAATTTCAGTCATGGTCTTTTCCTTAAGGGATCGCCGGTGCGGTCAAAAATTCGGTCGTCATCGGCCCGCGAAAGGCAAGCCATCCAGCAAGCCGGACGTTCGTATTCTGCACGGACGTCGCGGCGTACTGGTGCCCCGCTCCAGTGCGCGATTGCGCACGAGGCGGGGCATGACGCAGTTCAGAAAGATCAGCTCAGTGCTTCGTCCAGGAACGCCTTCAACTGCGCCTGATGCTTGGACATCAGACCAGTGGCGGTCGCGGCGGAAGCGGCGCGGCCGACGTAACGCGGACGCCGGCTCACACCGTGCACCTGGTTCAGCACCCATTCCAGATAGGGCTCGATGAAGTGCCAGGCGCCCATGTTGCGGGGCTCTTCCTGGCACCACACCACTTCAGCCTTCTTGAAGCGCGACAGTTCGGCCACCAGCGCCTTCAGCGGCACCGGATAAAGCTGCTCGACGCGCATCAGGTAGATGTCGTCGATGCCGCGCTTCTCGCGCTCCTCGTAGAGGTCGTAATAGACCTTGCCGGAGCAGAGCACGATGCGGCGGACCTTCTCGTCGGGGACGAGCTTGATCGCCTCGTTCGGCAGCATCTGGGCGTCATCATAGAGGATGCGGTGGAAGGTCGTCCCCTTCGCGAGCTCCTCGAGACGCGACACCGCCCGCTTGTGACGCAGCAGCGACTTCGGCGTCATCAGGATCAGCGGCTTGCGGATCTCGCGATGAAGCTGGCGGCGCAGCACGTGGAAGTAGTTCGCCGGCGTGGTCGGGTAGACCACCTGCATGTTGTCTTCGGCGCACATCTGCAGGTAACGCTCCAGACGCGCCGAGGAGTGCTCCGGTCCCTGGCCCTCATAGCCGTGCGGCAAGAGGCAGACGAGACCGGACATACGCAGCCATTTGCGCTCGCCCGAGGAGATGAACTGGTCGAACACGACCTGCGCGCCGTTGGCGAAGTCGCCGAACTGGGCTTCCCACAGCGTCAGCGTGTTCGGCTCGGCGAGCGAGTAGCCGTATTCGAAGCCGAGCACGGCTTCTTCCGACAGCAGCGAGTTGATGACCTCGTAATGGCCCTGCTCGTGGCCGAGATGGTTGAACGGCGTGTAGCGGCTCTCGTCTTCCTGGTCGATCAGGACCGAATGGCGCTGCGAGAAGGTGCCGCGCTCGGAATCCTGGCCCGACAGGCGGACATGGTGGTTCTCGTTGAGCAGCGTGCAGAACGCCAGTGCCTCGCCGGTCGCCCAATCGATGCCGGCGCCGGTGTCGATTGCCTTGGCGCGGTTGTCGAGGAAGCGCTGGATGGTGCGGTGGACGCGGAAGCCATCCGGCACCTTGGTGATCTTGCGGCCGATTTCCTTCAGCTCGGCGGTGTCGACGCCAGTGACGCCGCGGCGCGCATCCTCTTCCTGATCGGCGATCTTGAAGCCGGACCACTTGCCGTCGAGCCAGTCGGCCTTGTTCGGCTTGTAGGAGGTGCCGGCCTCGAACTCGGCATCGAGCCGTGCGCGCCAGTCGGCCTTGGCCTTGTCGACCTCGCCCTCGGTCATCACGCCTTCGCTGATCAGGCGGCGGGCGTAGAGCTCGAGCGTCGACGGATGCGCGGCGATCCTCTTGTACATCACCGGCTGGGTGAAAGCCGGCTCGTCGCCTTCGTTATGGCCATGCCTGCGGTAGCAGAACATGTCGATGACGACGGGCTTGTGGAATTTCTGCCGGAATTCGGTCGCGACCTTGGCCGCGAAAACCACCGCTTCCGGATCGTCGCCGTTCACGTGGAAGATCGGCGCGTCGATCATCTTCGCCACGTCAGACGGATAGGGCGAGGAGCGCGAGTAGCGCGGATAGGTGGTGAAGCCGATCTGGTTGTTGACGATGAAGTGCACGGAGCCGCCGGTGCGGTAGCCCTTCAGGTCAGACAGGCCGAAGCATTCCGCGACCACGCCCTGGCCGGCGAACGCGGCGTCGCCATGCATCAGGAGCGGCATCACCGAGATGCGCTGGTCCGGCGGATCGCCGTGCTGGTCCTGCTTGGCGCGGACCTTGCCGAGCACCACAGGATCGACGATCTCGAGATGCGAAGGGTTCGCCGTCAGCGACAGATGGATGCGGTTGCCGTCGAACTCGCGGTCCGAGGAGGCGCCGAGGTGATATTTGACGTCGCCGGAGCCTTCGACCGCATCGGGGTTGGCCGAGCCGCCCTTGAATTCATGGAACAGGGCGCGGTGCGCCTTGCCCATCACCTGGGTCAGCACGTTGAGGCGGCCGCGATGCGGCATGCCGAGCACGACTTCCTTCACGCCGAGATTGCCGCCGCGCTTGATGATCTGCTCGAGCGCGGGAATCAGCGATTCGCCGCCGTCGAGGCCGAAGCGCTTGGTGCCGGTGAACTTGGTGTCGCAGAACTTCTCGAAGCCTTCGGCTTCGACCAGCTTCGTCAGGATGGCGCGCCGGCCTTCGCGGGTGAACGAGATTTCCTTGTCCGGTCCCTCGATGCGCTCCTGGATCCACGCCTTCTGCGCGGCGTTGCTGATGTGCATGAACTCGACGCCGAGCGTCTGGCAGTAGGTGCGCTCGCAGATCGCGGTGATCTCGCGCAGCGTGGCGTATTCGAGACCGAGCACGTGATCGAGGAAGATCTTGCGGTCGAAATCGGCTTCGCTGAAGCCGTAGGTGCGCGGGTCGAGCTCTTCGCGATTGCGCGGGGCTTCGATGCCGAGCGGATCGAGCTTGGCGTGGAAGTGGCCGCGCATGCGGTAGGAGCGGATCAGCATCAGCGCGCGGACGGAGTCGCGCGTGGCCTGGAGCACGTCGGCGGACGAGAAATCAGCGCCCTTGTTGCCCGCCTGGGCCTGCGCCTTGGCGGCGATCTTGGCACCGACCGCCTTCTCGACCTGGGCCCAGTTGCCGTCGAGGGCGGAGGTGAGGTCGTCCTGCGGGGTCAGCGGCCAGTTGGCGCGCTCCCAGGACGGGCCTTCGGCGTTCTTGCTGATATCGCCGGGCTGGTCGTTTAGGCTCTTGAAGAATTCCTGCCACTCGGCGTCGACCGAGGACGGGTCCTTCTCGTAGCGGGCGTAGATTTCGTCGATGTAGGTGGCGTTGGTGCCCTGCAAAAAGGAGGAGAGGGCAAAGGCTGCGTTCGCGTCCTGGCGAGACATGCTTGAGTTCCTGGCGATTTCGGTTCGCGCATAACAAACGGCGCTGGCGCTGGGCTCCCCGGCAGAGGCCCAGCGCGACAGGCACCATTTATCCTAGTTGCTACGAAACTTCGCCCGGAAAAGTACGAAGAAGTGAACTAGCCTTTCAACTTTTCGGCAAGCGTGTGGCCGAGGCGGGCGGGAGACGGAGACACTGTAATCCCAGCCGATTTCATCGCATCGGTCTTGGAACCCGCGTCGCCCTTGCCGCCGGAGATGATCGCGCCGGCATGGCCCATGCGGCGGCCGGGAGGCGCGGTGACACCGGCAATGAAACCGACCATCGGCTTCTTGCGGCCGCGCTTGGCCTCGTCCTTGAGGAACTGGGCGGCGTCCTCCTCGGCGGAACCGCCGATCTCGCCGATCATGATGATCGATTCGGTCTTGGGGTCGGCGAGCAGCATTTCCAGCACGTCGATGAACTCGGTGCCCTTGACCGGGTCGCCGCCGATGCCGACCGCGGTGGTCTGGCCGAGGCCTTCCTGCGAGGTCTGGAACACGGCTTCATAGGTCAGCGTGCCGGAGCGGGAGACGATGCCGACGCTGCCGGTCTTGAAGATGTTGGCGGGCATGATGCCGATCTTGCACTCGCCGGCGGTCATGACGCCCGGGCAGTTCGGCCCGATCAGGCGCGACTTGGAACCGGCCAGCGAGCGCTTCACGCGCACCATGTCGATAACAGGAATGCCCTCGGTGATGCAGACGATCAGCGGGATCTCCGCGTCGATGGCTTCGCAGATCGCATCGGCCGCGCCCGGCGGCGGAACGTAGATCACCGACGCATCGGCACCGGTCTTCTCACGCGCCTCGCGCACCGTGTCGAACACCGGCAGGCCCAGATGGGTGGCGCCGCCTTTGCCCGGCGAGGTGCCGCCGACCATTTTGGTGCCGTAGGCAAGCGCGGCCTCCGAGTGGAAGGTGCCGTTCTTGCCGGTAAAGCCCTGGCAGATGACCTTGGTGTTCTTGTCGATCAGGATGGACATGAGGTCTGCTTTCGCGAACTAACGAGTGAGAGGTCAGTGGATGCGGCGGTAGATGCCGGTGAGCACATCGGCCCAGCCTTCCGCGTCCGGCGAGAACTGGATCTTCAACGAGTAGGAATCGTCGTCGATGATTTCGTAGACGTGGCGCGCATTGCCGCGGAGCGAGCCGCGCACCAGCGTCAGGGTCTTGCCGACCCAGCCGCCGGAGGCGGGCGAGGGCGGCGTGTAGCCGAGCGAGTCGTACCAGAACAATTTGTAGGTCCGGTCCTCACGATCGTAGGTGAAGAGGCCGTGGGTGGCGAAGACCTGCTTGCCGTCGCGGATCTGGACAGCATCCTGGATCAGGTAAAATCCGTTCAGATCCATGCGTGCGACGACATGCGAAGTTGCCGGCCCACCCTCCGTCCAGCGCGACGGGAAGACCACCTCTTCGCCATTCCATTCGCCGGCGAACGCGGCGAGGCGCGTGTGCTCTGCAAGCGGAGATGATGCGGCGAGATGGTCCTGGGTCATGGCCTCAGCCTCCCTTGACGGCCTTCACGATCTTCTGCGCGGCGTCGTCGAGATTGTCGGCCGGCACCACGTTCAGGCCGGATTCACGGATGATCTTCTTGCCGAGCTCGACATTGGTGCCTTCGAGGCGGACCACCAGCGGCACGCTGAGACCGACCTCGCGCACGGCGGCCGTGACGCCTTCGGCGATCACGTCGCACTTCATGATGCCACCGAAGATGTTGACCAGGATGCCCTTCACGTTGGGATCGGCAGTGATGATCTTGAACGCGGCCGCAACCTTCTCCTTGCTGGCGCTGCCGCCGACGTCGAGGAAGTTCGCCGGCGCCATGCCGTAGAGCTTGATGATGTCCATCGTCGCCATCGCGAGGCCGGCGCCGTTGACCATGCAGCCGATGTTGCCGTCGAGGGTGACGTAGTTGAGGTCGTATTTCGACGCCTCGATTTCCTTGGCGTCTTCCTCGGTCTCGTCGCGCAGCGCGAGCACCTCGGGATGACGGAACAGCGCGTTGTCGTCGAACGACACCTTGGCGTCGAGCACACGGAGCTGGCCCTGCTTGGTCACGACCAGCGGGTTGATCTCCAGCATCGACATGTCCTTGGCGACGAAGGCGGTGTAGAGCTGCGCGGTGAGCTTCTCGGCCTGCTTGGCGAGATCGCCGGAGAGCTTCAGCGCGTTGGCGACGGTGCGGCCGTGATGGCCCATGATGCCGGTCGCGGGATCGACGGAGAAGGTAACGATCTTCTCAGGGGTGTTGTGCGCGACGTCCTCGATGTTGACGCCGCCTTCGGTCGAGACGACGAAGGAGACGCGCGAGGTTTCGCGGTCGACCAGGAGCGAGAGGTAGAACTCCTTGTCGATGTCCGAGCCGTCCTCGATGTAGAGGCGGTTGACCTGCTTGCCAGCGGGGCCGGTCTGGATCGTCACGAGGGTCGCGCCCAGCATCTGCTTGGCAAATTCGGTGACCTCAGCGGCCGACTTGGCGATGCGGACGCCGCCCTTGTCGCCGGCCGAGGCTTCCTTGAACTTGCCCTTGCCGCGGCCACCAGCGTGGATCTGGCTCTTCACCACCCAGACCGGACCCGGGAGGGCCTTGGCGGCGGCTTCCGCATCCGCGGGCTTCAGGACGGGGACGCCCTTTGAGATCGCGACGCCGAACTCGTTCAGCAGCGCTTTGGCCTGATATTCATGGATATTCATATGGTCGCTCCCTGAACCCGCGGGCGGTGACCTCTAGGGCCCACCTCAGTCTTGTGGCTGGCATACCATATACCACAGGAACTGCAACCCGGATTCTTTGACATCGAGATCTCTGGACTGCGGACCCGGAACCCGCCCGACGCGGGGCCCGGAAATGAAACCGCCGAAGACCGGTTTTTCGATCTTCGGCGGGGATTGCTCTCGCTTAGCGGCCGAGAAGATCGGGTGCGATCTTCTTGCAGGCATCGACCAGGCCCTGTACGGCGCCGACCGACTTGTCGAACGCCTCGCGGTCCTTGCCGGTGAGCTCGATCTCGACGACGCGCTCGACACCCTTGGCGCCGATCACGACGGGCACGCCGACATACATGTCCTTCACGCCGTATTCGCCGTTGAGGTAGGCGGCGCTGGCCAGCACGCGCTTCTTGTCCCGCAGATAGCTCTCGGCCATCGCGATCGCGGAAGCAGCAGGCGCGTAGAAGGCCGAGCCGGTCTTGAGCAGATTGACGATCTCGGCGCCGCCGTTGCGGGTGCGGTCGACGATCTCGTCGAGGCGCGCCTGCGAGGTCCAGCCCATCTTGACGAGGTCGGGCAGCGGAATGCCGGCGACGGTGGAGTACTTCACCAGCGGCACCATGGTGTCGCCATGACCGCCGAGCACGAAGGCGGTGACGTCCTCGACCGAGACGTTGAACTCGTCGGCCAGGAAGTAACGGAAGCGCGAGGAATCCAGCACGCCGGCCATGCCGACGACCTTCTTGTGCGGCAGGCCCGAAGCCTTCTGCAGCGCCCACACCATCGCGTCGAGCGGGTTGGTGATGCAGATGACGAAGGCGTCGGGGGCGTATTTCTTGATGCCGGCGCCGACCTGCTCCATGACCTTGAGGTTGATGGAGAGGAGATCGTCGCGGCTCATGCCGGGCTTGCGCGGCACGCCGGCGGTGACGATGCAGACTTTGGCGTTGTCGAGGGCTTCGTACGAATTGGCGCCGGTGTAGTGCGCGTCAAAACCGTCGACCGGCGAGGACTGGGCGATGTCGAGCGCCTTGCCCTGCGGCACGCCCTCGGCGATGTCGAACATCACCACGTCGCCCAGTTCTTTCAGGCCGATGAGATGAGCCAACGTTCCGCCGATCTGACCGGAGCCAATCAAAGCAATCTTGTCGCGCGCCATGTGAACCTGTCCTTTAGACACGTTAAGGAGGGGAAAACTGAGACGGGTGGTTATCCCTTTCGCTCCCCCCGTTCAAGTCGGTGGATGCCCAATTGTCGGGCTTGGCGAACATTGAAGCGCATCCCTGTCATTCCGGGGCGCGACGAAAGTCGCGAGCTACGATGCGCAATTGCGCATCTGAGAATCTATAACCACCAGCGGGAGTATGGATTCCGGGCTCGTCGCTTCGCGACGCCCCGGAATGACAGCGCTGGCAAATAGGACTTAAGTCTCCACCAGACCCTTGGTGGACCCGCTGGCGGTGGAATCCTTGCGGCCGTGAGGCAGAGCCAGATAGGATTCCGAGCTCATCTCGATCAGGCGCGACGCCGTCCGCTTGAACTCCATGGCCTCGTTGCCCTCGTGGGCGAGGTAGAGCGAGATCGGATTGGCATCGGCCGAGGCCATCAGCTTCACGGCATTGTCATAGAGCGTATCGATCAGCGTGATGAAACGCTTGGCGGCGTTGCGCTGGGAAAAATCCATCACTGGAATATGGTCGACCAGGATGGTGTGATAGTCGTGCGCGAGGCGGAGGTAGTCGGACGCGCCGAGCGGTTTTTCGCAGAGATCCGCAAATCCGAACCGCGCCACGCCATGGGCCGAGCACGGCACGTGCAGGATGCGGCCCTTGAACGAAATATCGCGCGACTTGCATTTGGCGCCGCCGGTCATTTTCGACCAGGCGCGGTCGAGGGCCGCGCCGGCGTCGCCGTCGGCCGGCGTCAGCCACATCGGCACGCCCTGAAGCTTTTCCAGGCGGAAATCCGTGCGCGCATCGAGCCGCAGCACGTCCATGTGGTCGGTGATCTGCTTGATGAAGGGCAGGAACAGCGAACGGTTCAGGCCGCCCTTGTAGAGATCGTCGGGCGCGACGTTGGAGGTCGCGACCACCACGGTGCCGAGCTCGAACAGCTTTGCGAACAGGCGGCCGAGGATCATCGCGTCCGCGATGTCGGTGACGTGGAATTCGTCGAAGCAAAGCAGCCAGCTTTCCTCGAAGATCGCGTTCGCGGTCAGCGTGATGACGTCGCCATCGGCGATCTCGCCGCGCGAGATGCCCTGGCGATAATCGTAGATGCGCTCATGCGCTTCCGCCATGAACTCGTGGAAATGCGCGCGGCGCTTGTGCTCGACGGTGCTGTGCTGGAAGAACAGATCCATCAGCATGGTCTTGCCGCGGCCGACCTCGCCATGGACGTAGAGCCCGCGCGGCGCCTCGTCCTTGTCGCCGCTGAACAGACGGCTGAGCAGGCCCTGCTTGCGCTGCGGCTTGTAATTCGCGAGCCGCTGGTCGAGCGCCGCATAGGCTTCGGCGATTTCGGCCTGCGCAGCATCGGGCTCGATCGCGCCGGACGCGATCTGGGCCTGGTATGCCTCGCGGAATGAGGAACTGGGGGTGGAGAGCATGGCTCTTTACCGCCAGAGATGCGCGGAAATTGCAAGCCGTGAATTGGTGGGCGGGGTATGCGTTCCGCGCCCCGGACGCGCTACGGGAAGCAGTGACGCTGCGCAGAGCGGGGACCCACTATTTCGTACATCCATCGTGGAGCGATGGGCCCCGGCTCAGCAGCGCACCGCCATAGCGTGTCGAAGACGCGCGTAAACGCGCTGATGGCGCTGCGCCGCGTCCGGGGCACGAGAGCTAGCTCACTCACACAGCTCGTAGGCGTCCTCGACCACATAGGGGCCGCCGCCGGTCGATGCGCGTGACGAGAACAAGACAAAACGTTCGGCCATGAACGCCTTGCTCGGGAAGTAACCGCGCAGCGAGAGATAGTCGGCGACGTCGCGGTCGGACGCGTCGTGCAGCCGGGCCAGCGTGACATGCGGGGTGAACTTGCGGCCTTCAGGATCGAGGCCGATCCGCTGCATCATGCGTTCGAGCTCGGCCTGCAATTCCATCAGCGGCTTGCTCGGCGCGATGGTCGCGACCACCGCGCGCGGCTTGCGGCCGCCGAAGCTCGTGAGCCCCTGCACCTTCACCTCGAAGGGCTTGCGATCAACGCGAAACAGCATCGATGCGATCTCGTTGGCGGACATGCCGTCGATATCGCCGATGAAGCGCAGGGTAACATGATAATTTTCGGGATCGACCCAGCGGGCGCCTGGAAGGCCGCCCCGTAAATTGGAAAGCGTCTGGCCGATCTCGGCCGGAATTTCCAGACCTGTGAACAAACGCGGCATCGTTTCGCACTCCCGATGCTTGGGCATGATCCCTGGGAAGGATCAGATCCAAATTGTAGAGCCGGCGACGAATCACCGGTACCCTGATTCCTATCGCAGTTGTGTGACTCTGCGAAGCATCGCGCGCCTCACCCCGGTAAAACCCTGGGAATTACGGTTAGCGCTGCCCGCTTTTCAGCGGCGCTGCTCGCTTATGTTGCGCAAAAATGCCTCCACGGTGGGCATGATGTTGTTAACGATAATGTCGACGCCGGCCGCGGTCGGATGAATGCCGTCGGCCTGGTTGAGCTTGGCGTCGGCCGCGACACCGTCGAGGAAGAACGGATAGAGCGGCACGTCGAATTTTTTCGCAAGATCCGGATAAATCGAATTGAAGCGCGCGGCGTATTCCGCGCCGTAATTCGGCGGCGCCAGCATGCCGCACAGCATCACCGCGATCTTGCGTGCCTTCAATCGCTGGACGATGTCGGTCAGCGCAGTACGCGTCAAATCGGGGTCGATGCCGCGCAGCGCGTCGTTGGCGCCGAGCTCGATGATCACGCCGTCGGTTCCGTCCGGGACCGACCAGTCGAGCCGGTCACGGCCGCCGGACGAGGTATCTCCGGACACGCCCGCATTGGTCATCTCGACCGCTATGCCTTTGGCCTGCAAGGCTTTTTGAAGTTTTGTGGGGAATGCGTCCTGGGCCGGGAGGCCGAGGCCGGCGCTCAGGGAATCGCCGAGAACGACAAGCTTGACCGGCTTTGCCGCTTCGGCCCATGCCGGATCCACCGCCGTCATCAAAGCGAACATCAACACGGCTATGTGCATGAAGAATCCGTAACGCCTCTCGACCGCGTATGCGGAGTTGCCATATGACCGGACCATGGATAGTCGCATCGAAACCTCTTCGCTCGCCGGCACCGCGCCGGACACCATCGCCATCTCCAACGTCAATCTTTCATTGGGTACGGGCGCGGCACGCGTTCACATCCTCAAGGATATCAGCCTGCGGGTCGCCTCGGGCGAGACGATCGGCCTGATCGGCCCGTCAGGCTCGGGCAAATCCACGCTGCTGATGGTGATGGCGGGGCTGGAGCGTCCTGATAGCGGAGAGGTGGTGGTGTCAGGCACGCCTTTCAATGCCCTCGACGAGGACGCGCTGGCCCGCTTCCGCGGCCGCCAGGTCGGCATCGTCTTCCAGTCCTTCCATCTGATCCCGACCATGACGGCGCTCGAGAACGTCGCCGTGCCGCTCGAACTCGCCGGCAACCCTGACGCTGCAAGACGCGCGGCGCAGGAGCTGCAATCGGTCGGGCTCGGCGATCGCCTGCATCACTATCCGACGCAGCTGTCCGGCGGCGAGCAGCAGCGTGTCGCGCTCGCCCGCGCGCTGGCGCCCGATCCCGCCATCCTCGTCGCGGACGAGCCGACCGGCAATCTCGACGAGGCGACCGGAAAGCAGATCGTCGATCTTCTGTTCAACAAACATGCCGAGCGCGGCATGACCTTGGTGCTGGTCACGCACGATTCCTCGCTCGCACAGCGTTGCGATCGCGTGATCCGCCTGCGCTCCGGCCGCATCGACACCCAGTCTGCGCCAGCATGAGCATCGCGGCCGAACCGTTCGCGAAACCCAACGGCGTCGCGCTGTCGCTGCGCTACGCGCTGCGCGAATTGCGCGGAGGCCTGCGCGGCTTCTATGTCTTCATCGCCTGCATCGCGCTCGGCGTGATGGCCATCGCCGGCGTCGGCTCGGTCTCGGCGAGCCTGAGCGACGGTCTCGCGCGCGAGGGCCGCACGCTGCTCGGCGGCGACGTCTCCTTCGTGCTGTTCCAGCGCGAGGCAAAGCCCGAGGAAGTCTCCTTCCTGCGCTCGCGCGGCACCGTCTCCACCGCCGCGACCTTGCGCGGGATGGCGCGCTCCGCCGACGGCCAGCTCGCGCTGGTCGAGATGAAGGCGGTCGACGACACCTATCCGATGCTGGGTCAGCTGACGCTGGCGCCGCCGCTGCCGATGTCCGACCTGCTCGCGGAGCGCGACGGCGCGTTCGGTGCCGCTGCCGATCCGACGCTGTTGGCGCGGCTGTCGCTGAAGACCGGCGACCGCGTCACCATCGGAAGCGCAACGTTCCAGATCCGCAGCACCGTCGAAGCCGAGCCCGACAAGCTCGCCGGCGGCATCGGTTTCGGGCCGCGCTTCCTGATCAGCGAGGCGGGCCTGCGTGCCACCGGCCTGATCCAGCCCGGCAGCCTGGTGCGCTGGGTCTACCGGGTGAAGCTGCCTGATACCGGCAACAGCGAGCGCGCCACCGACGCCTTCATCGCGGACGCGCGCAACGCTGCGCCGCAGGCCGGCTGGGAGATCCGCAGCCGCTCCAATGCCTCGCCGCAGCTCGAGCGCAACATCAACCGCTTCACGCAATTCTTGACGCTGGTCGGCCTCGCCGCGCTCCTGGTCGGCGGCGTCGGCGTCGCCAATGCCGTCAAGAGCCATATCGACCGCCGGCTCGAGGTCATCGCGGCCTTCAAGGCGGTCGGCGCCACCGGCCGCGACGTGTTCGGTATCTATCTGGCGCAGGTCCTCCTGCTGGCGGGAATTGGCTCGGTGATCGGCCTTGCGCTCGGCGCCGCCATGCCGTTCGCCATCGTCGGCCTGTTCGGAAAACTGCTGCCGCTGCCGGTGGTGCCGGCCGTGCATGCCGACGAGCTCGCGCTGTCCTTCGTCTATGGCCTGCTCACGGCGCTCGCCTTCGGCCTGTGGCCGCTCGGGCGCGTGCACGACGTGCCGGTCGCCGCGCTGTTCCGCGACACCATCAGCTCCGAATGGCATCGGCCGCGCTGGAGCTATGTCGTGTTCATGGCCGTCGTGATCGCGCTGCTGATCGCGGTCGTGATCGGATTGTCCTTCGACAAGCGCATCGCCGCGGTGTTCGTGGCCTCCTCCGTCGTCGTGTTCGCCCTGCTCCGCGGCATCGCCGCCCTGCTGATGATGATCGCGCGCCGGCTGCCGCGCACGCGCCTGCCGATGCTGCGGCTGGCGATTGCCAACATCCACCGGCCCGGCGCGCTGACGCCCTCCGTCGTGCTGTCGCTCGGGCTCGGGCTCGCCGTGCTCGTCACCATCACCCAGATCGACGGCAATCTGCGCCGGCAGTTCCTTGCGGCCCTCCCTGAGCACGCGCCGTCGTTCTTCTTCATCGACATCCCGAGCACGCAGGCCGAGCAGTTCGACGGCTATCTGCGCCGGATCGCGCCGGGCGCAAAGGTCGAGGACGTGCCGATGCTGCGCGGCCGCATCGTTGCTGCGCGCGGCGTGCGTGCCGAGGACCTCAAGCCCACCACCGATTCCGAATGGGTGCTGCAAAGCGACCGCGGCCTGACCTATACCGCCGAGCTGCCGAAGGGTTCCAAGGTGGTCGAGGGCGAATGGTGGAGCGCCGACTATTCCGGCCCCCTGCTGGTCTCGATGGAGAAGAAGATCGCCGACGGACTCGGTCTCAAGCTCGGCGACGAGATCGTGGTCAACGTGCTCGGCCGCGACATCCCGGCCAAAATCGGCAATCTGCGAACCATCGACTGGCAGGGCATGGGCATCAATTTCGTGCTGGTGTTCTCGCCCAACGCCTTCAAGGGCGCGCCGCACACCCATATCGCGACGCTGACCGAGGCCGGCGGCACTGCGGCCGGCGACGGCAAGATCATCAGGCAAGTCGCCGACACCTATCCGATGGTGACGAGCGTGCGCGTGCGCGAGGTGATGGAGACGGTCGGCTCGGTCGTGACCAATCTGGCGCTCGCGATCCGCGGCGCCAGCGCGGTGACCCTGATCTCGGCGATCCTGGTGCTGGGCGGCGCGCTCGCCGCCGGCCACCGCCACCGGGTCTACGATGCGGTGATCCTCAAGACCCTCGGCGCGACCCGGCTGCGGCTGCTCGGCGCCTATGCCCTCGAATACCTGCTGATCGGACTTGCCACCGCGGTGTTCGGCGTGATCGCCGGCAGCGTCGCGGCCTGGATGATCGTGACGCGGCTGATGACGCTGAGTTTCGTTTGGCAGGCCGGCAGCGCGGCCGGCGTGGTCGCGGCGGCCCTGGTCGTCACGGTCGGACTTGGGCTCGCCGGGACGCTGCTGGCATTGAACAAAAAGCCCGCCACGGTGTTGCGGAATTTGTGACAAATGGTAGCGGGCGAGCCCGCGATGTCGGAATCGCACGATTCCAGCGATTAACCACGTCTGCTCGCCAGGATTGCGGGCGAGGGCGACATTCAGCCGCGCGTGGACGGTTGCAGCGAATGTGTTAGTTTCCCACATATCCAATGGGTTCGGACCCCCGATTATGAGCCAGAATTTAGTCGGCACAGATCGGTATCCGAGATAGAATTTGACGAACCGGCGGCATGGCGACCCTCATGCCGGACCGGGCTAACCAACGGGAATTCGACCATGTCGGACCTAGACCGTAACTACGCTTCTCCTTTCGGCAGGGCCGCCGGGCGTGTTGACGCCGCGACGGTCGATGCCGGCCTGCGCGCCTATATGCTGCGCATCTACAATTACATGAGCATCGGCCTCGCCATCACCGGCCTGGCCGCGCTCGGCGTCTATATGGCCGCCGTGACCGACGTTCCGACCCCGGAAGCCGTCCGCGTCGGCAAGCTGTTCCTGACGCCGTTCGGCTACGCGATGTTCGTCAGCCCCCTGAAGTGGCTGTTCATGCTCGCGCCGCTCGCGATGGTGTTCGTGATCTCGGCGGGCATCAACCGTCTCGCCCCCTCGACCGCGCAGATCCTGTTCTGGGTGTTCGCGGCGCTGATGGGCATCTCGCTGTCCTCGATCTTCCTGGTGTTCACGCACACCTCGATCGTGCGGGTGTTCTTCATCACCGCGGCCACGTTTGGCGCACTGAGCCTCTACGGCTACACCACCAAGCGTGATCTGACCGGGATGGGCTCGTTCCTGTTCATGGGCCTGATCGGCATCATCATCGCGAGCCTGGTCAACCTGTTCCTGGCCAGCACGATGCTGCAGTTCATCGTGTCCGTGGTCGGCGTGCTGGTGTTCGCCGGCCTCACCGCCTGGGACACCCAGCGGCTGAAGAACGACTACATCTACGGCTACGCCTCGGCCGGCGGTGACATCGCAGAGCGTGCGGCCATCACCGGCGCGCTGTCGCTGTACCTGAACTTCATCAACCTGTTCACGCTGCTCCTGCAGCTCCTCGGCCAGCGCGACTAAGCGCTTCGACGAGGGAACGGATACGAACCCCGGCCGAGAGGCCGGGGTTTTTGTTTGGGCCGGGATGCGCGACGCCCCCCCCCGGCTTGTCATCGTGCGCAATTGCGCACTGGGGCGGGCGATCCAGTACGCCGCAGCGGCTCGGTTCTAGCCGCGCTGTCTCGGAGTACTGGATGCCCCGCCTGCGCGGGGCATGACAGCGGAGAAGATTGGAGGGCTGCTGCGCTGGCAATGACGGAGCATGGGGAAGCGGCGTTGCCCCTTCCAGTGACCGCGGGAAGGCTCTAATCTCGCCGCCATGTCCGCACCTGAGATCAGGCCCGCCATTGAGGCCGACCTTCCCGCCATCACCGCCATCTACAAGCAGGCCGTCCGCGAGGGCACCGCGACATTCGAGCTGGCGCCGCCGGATCTGGCCGAGATGACGCGCCGCTACCGCGCGCTGGTCGACGGTGGCTACCCCTATTTCGTCGCCATCCTCGATCGTAGCGTCGCCGGCTATGCCTATGCCGGCGCCTACCGGCCGCGGCCGGCCTACCGCTTCACGGTCGAGAACTCGATCTATCTCGATCCCACGTTCCACCGCCGCGGCATCGGCTCGTTGCTGCTGGACCGGCTGATCGCCGAATGCGAGGCGCGCGGCTTCCGCCAGATGATCGCGGTGATCGGCGATTCCGCCAATGCCGGTTCGATCGGCGTGCACACGCGCGGCGGTTTCAAGATGATCGGCACGCATCCCAATGTTGGCCTGAAATTCGGCCGCTGGCTCGACACGGTGATGATGCAACGCGACCTCGGCGAGGGCGCGAGCACGGTGCCGAAATAACCTCGGTCTCGTAGGGTGGGCAAAGCGACTTGTCCGCCGTAGCTCGGAGAGCGAAGGCGGACAAGTCGCTTTGCCCACCCTACGGCACCGTCCGTAAGGCTAAACCACCGCCAACTTGCGATCGATCACCAGCAGCACGCGCTCGAGCTCGTGGCCGCGGCGCAGGATCAGGCCGGTCGCCGAGATCACGCTGTACATGCCCTGCTTGCGCGCCAGCCGCGGGTCCTTCTCGATGCGATAGATCGGCACTTCCGAGGCGCGGCGGAAGACCGAGAACACCGCGCGGTCCTTCAGGAAGTCGATGGCATAGTCGCGCCACTCGCCGTCGGCGACCATGCGGCCGTAGAGGTTGAGGGTGCGGTTCAGTTCCAGCCGGTTGAATGTCACCCGGTTGGGTTGGGCATTCGCAGCGGTGGGGCGCGCCACTGCGCGCTGCTCGCTCGGATCGGCATCCTCCGGCGTCAGACTCATCGAGCGCCTCCTCATCTCGCGGCATGATCGCATCCGCGAAGGACCGTCCCCGGAACCGCGGATCATGACAGTTGCATGATCGCGCCAACTGTTCCCCGCCGCAAGGGGCTCTTCACTCAACTGATTGAATCGGGGGCGAATCGGAGCACACGCAGGAGTGGAATTCTATCGCGGCAAACCGTCACGGGATCGTTAGAAGGAATCTTGATATCGCCGCTTTTCCGCCAAGCTCCTGCCGCCCTGCTTTGCGAAAATACCTGTGTGCGTTGACCCGGTCCTTTCGGTTCCGGATTCCTCAGCCCCCAGCCCCCCGGGGCCGTCAGGATCGGGTCTGTACGCGCGACAAGGAGGGCCAACGCAAGTTGGTCCTTTTTGGTTTGTGCCGAGATGTTTCCGGCACGACCAACTTCCCTCTGATTGACGCGAAGACGACTCTCTCCCCTCATCCTGGGGAGCCGCGAGGCGGCGTCTCGCAGGATGGAAGGCCGCTGCATCAGCCGCGCCTGCATGGTTCTCGCGGCGACGCGTAGCATCGTCCGCCTCGCGCGCAAGGGCGCTCCTCACCATGAGGCGTGAGAGCGAGTACGACGCTGGCGAGAGAAATCTGATCTAGTGCAGCGACGTGTAAGCTGCGCCGAGCATCGCACCCGGCTTCTCACGGCTGCCGTCCTGGACATAGACCACAGCGCCGTCGACGCCGTCGCGCGTGAGATTTTCCAACGGCACCGTCCAGCTTTCCGGACGCCCGTTCCAGTCGCCGACCTTGAGCAGGTTGCGCACGACGTTGTGATAGGTGATCTGCTGTCCGCGATTTTCGCCGCGGCTGATTGCGATCGGCACCGATTTCGTGATCGAGCAGATCCAGACCTCACCGTGCGAGACCGCCGACTCCTTGCTCGCCGCCACCGACACGTTGATCTGCTTGCCTGCAAGCGACATCGTCACCGGCACGCTCATTACGCCTGCGCCGTTGTCGGTCTTGCCGATCGCGCTCTCGATGCCGGCGCGATCGCTGCCGATGACATGCGTCGAACCGTTGACCACGACTTGCGGCGTATAGACCTCGCGGTCGCCGCGCATGCGCGAATAGGCGCGCTGCCGCGCCGAGAAGCGCGAATCCGCAAGCGTGTCCTTCCAGCCGAGATAATCCCAATAGTCGATCGGCATGCTCAGCGCGATGATCGACGGGTCGTTGGAGAGATCGCCGATGACCTGGTCGGCGGGCGGGCAGGAGGAGCAGCCCTGCGATGTGAAGAGCTCGACTACGGCGCGAGGATCAGCCTCGGCGGGACGGATGACGGCGACGATGGCGCAGATACCAAGTGCTCCCGACCAGAGTGCACCGGACCAGCGCGAAACCAGATTAGAAGCCATCATTGCAGTCATTTTGAACGTCACACCTCGCACGCGTGGGGGAAGATCCTATCGCCTGATGGTCACCGTAGTCTTACGGGCATCGTACATTCAACCGTCCGGGGCGAGGTTTTCCGCCGGGCGGGACCATCGGACGCGTGTTCTAACGCACGAAGGCGGCCTTGTGATAGGCCGCCCTCGTTTAACCTTCTACTCACGTCGCGGTGAGCCACCGTTCACAAATTCGCGCTTAGGCCGCGAGCTTGCGCAGCACGTAGTGCAGAATGCCGCCGTTCCGGTAGTAATCGAGCTCATCCAGCGTATCGATGCGGCAAAGCAGCGAAACCCGCTGCAACGAACCGTCGCCGGAGACGATCTCCGCGGTCAGCTTCTGACGCGGCTTCAGGTCGCCGACCAGGCCGCGCAGCGTGACCTTCTCGTCGCCCTTCAGGCCGAGCGACGACCAGGAGGTGCCCTCTTCGAAGGTCAGCGGCAGCACGCCCATGCCGACCAGGTTGGAGCGGTGGATGCGCTCGAAGCTCTGGCAGATCACG
Source organism: Bradyrhizobium barranii subsp. apii (assembly GCF_011516635.5). Lineage (GTDB taxonomy): Bacteria > Pseudomonadota > Alphaproteobacteria > Rhizobiales > Xanthobacteraceae > Bradyrhizobium > Bradyrhizobium barranii. The sequence goes on from NZ_CP096255.1 coordinate 825,813, forward strand.
GCGCGGACGCCGAGCAGGCGCGTGCCCTTCGCAGCCCAGTCGCGCGAGGAACCGTTGCCGTATTCGGCGCCGGCGAACACCACCAGCGGCACCTGCTCCTGCTGGTACTTCATCGCGGCGTCGTAGATCGACATCTGCTCGCCGTCGGGCCAGTGCTTGGTGAGACCGCCTTCCGGGATATTTCCGTCAGCGCCCTTCAGCATGAAGTTCTTGATGCGGATGTTGGCGAAGGTGCCGCGCATCATCACTTCATGGTTGCCGCGACGCGTGCCGTACTGGTTGAAGTCGGCCGGACGCACCTGGTGTTCGCTGAGATATTTGCCGGCGGGCGAGGTGAGCTTGATCGAGCCGGCCGGCGAGATGTGGTCGGTGGTGATCTTGTCGCCGAACATGGCGAGGATGCGCGCCTCGATGATGTCGGTGACCGGCTCCGGCTCCTTCTTCATGCCGTCGAAATAGGGCGGGTTCTGCACATAGGTCGAGCTCATGTTCCAGCGATAGGTCTCGCTCTCGACCGTCTTGATCTTGCGCCAGTTGGTGTCGCCCTTGAACACGTCGGCATACTTCTTCTTGAAGATCGACGCGGTCACGAACTTCTTCATGAAGGCGTTGATCTCCTTCGTCGTCGGCCAGATGTCCTTGAGGTACACCGGCTTGCCGTCCTTGCCTTCACCGAGCGGCTCGACGGCGAGGTTCTTGGTGACGCTGCCCGCGAGCGCGTGGGCGACGACCAGCGGCGGCGAAGCGAGATAATTCGCCTGCACGTCCGGCGAGACGCGGCCTTCGAAGTTGCGGTTGCCGGAGAGCACGGCGGCCGCGACGATGCCGTTGTCGTTGATCGACTTCGAGATCTCCTCGGGCAGCGGACCGGAATTCCCGATGCAGGTGGTGCAGCCGAAGCCGACCAGGTTGAAGCCGACCTTGTCGAGATCAGCCTGCAGACCGGAATCGGCGAGATAGGCCGCGACCACCTGGCTGCCCGGCGCGAGTGACGTCTTCACCCACGGTTTTGCCTTGAGGCCCTTGGCGGCAGCGTTGCGCGCAAGCAGGCCGGCGCCGATCAAGACGCTCGGATTCGAGGTGTTGGTGCAGGAGGTGATGGCGGCGATCACGACGTCGCCATGACCGATCTCGAAGTTCTTGCCGTCGACGGCAAAGCGCTTCCCGGGCTCGTCGGTCTTCTTGTACTCGGTGCCGAGCGCGAGCGAAAAGCCTTCGGCGACCGACGGCAGCGCGATGCGGCCTTCGGGACGCTTCGGACCGGCCATCGAGGGAACGACGTCGCCGAGGTCGAGGGTCAGCGTTTCCGTGAACACCGGATCGGCCGACTTGGCGGTGCGGAACAGGCCCTGCGCCTTGGCATAGGCCTGCACCAGCGCGACGCGCGCCGGAGCGCGGCCGGAGGTCTTGAGGTAATCGAGCGCAGCAGCGTCGACCGGGAAGAAGCCGCAGGTCGCGCCATATTCCGGCGCCATGTTGGCGATGGTCGCCTTGTCGGCGACGGACAGGTGATCAAGGCCGGGACCGAAGAACTCGACGAACTTGCCGACCACGCCGAGCTTGCGCAGCATCTGCGTCACGGTCAGCACGAGGTCGGTCGCGGTGACGCCTTCCTTCATCGCGCCCTTCAGCTTGAAGCCGACGACGGTAGGCAGCAGCATCGACAGCGGCTGGCCGAGCATGCAGGCTTCCGCCTCGATGCCGCCGACGCCCCAGCCGAGCACGGCGAGACCGTTGACCATGGTGGTGTGGGAGTCGGTGCCGACCAGCGAGTCGGGATAGGCGACCTCGAAGGTGCCGGTCTTCTTGCCGACCGTCATCTTCTCCTTCTTGGTCCAGACCGTCTGGGAGAGATATTCGAGATTGACCTGATGGCAGATGCCGGTGCCGGGCGGCACGACCGAGAAGTTCGAGAACGCCTTCTGGCCCCACTTCAGGAACTCGTAGCGCTCCTGGTTCTGCTTGTATTCCTCGGTGACGTTCTTGCCGAAGGCCTTGTTGTCGCCGAAGAAGTTCACGATCACGGAGTGGTCGATGACGAGGTCGACCGGAACCAGCGGGTTGATCTTCTCGGCATCGCCGCCGAGCTTCTGCATCGCGTTGCGCATCGCGGCGAGATCGACCACGGCCGGCACGCCGGTGAAATCCTGCATCAGCACGCGGGCCGGGCGGAATGCGATCTCATGCTCCAGCGACTTCTTGCGCAGCCACTTCGACACCGCCACGATGTCTTCCTTCTTGACCGTGCGGCCGTCCTCGTTGCGCAGGAGGTTCTCGAGCAGAACCTTCATCGAATAGGGGAGTTTCGAAATTCCCTTCAGACCATTCTTCTCGGCCGTGGGCAGGCTGTAATAGACATAGGTCTTGGCGCCGACCTTGAGGGTCTTTTTGCATTTGAAGCTGTCGAGCGAGGTCATGTAGGAAATCCCAATTGTTAGTTATACCCGGCAAGGGGTATTTTAACACCGTCAGCGAGTCCGGCTGGGTCGCTTGCAGGGGCAGGTTGAGTTGCTGCATCAAGTAGTTCCGGGCTTATAGAAGCTTTCTAACCGCGCCGCCACAGCCACAAACGTGCCGCAGCAATCCGCGAGCCAAAAATTCCCATGCGCTACCCCAAGATTTCCTGAGGCCAGGCTTTGAGCGGATTGAACCAAGGCAAGATGCAGCTGTCCGGACGCGGGGTCGTTTGCGTGCGCGGCGGGCGCGAGGTGTTTTCCGGGCTCGATTTCGAGGCGGTCTCGGGCGAAGCCGTGGCGGTCGTGGGCCGGAACGGCTCGGGCAAGACCTCGCTGCTGCGGCTGATCGCGGGCCTGCTGATTCCGGCCGGCGGGACAATCGCGCTCGATGGCGGCGATGCCGAGCTGACGCTGCCGGAGCAGTGCCACTATCTCGGCCATCGCGACGCCCTGAAGCCGGCACTGAGCGTGGCGGAAAACCTGTCATTCTGGGCTGATTTTCTGGGCGGCGAGCGCAGTGATGCGGCCAAGAGCCTCGCCATCGTCGGGCTCGATCACGCCACTCACCTGCCCGCGGCCTTCCTGTCCGCCGGCCAGCGCCGCCGCCTGTCGCTGGCCCGGCTGCTGACGGTGCGCCGCCCGGTCTGGCTGCTGGACGAGCCGACTACGGCGCTGGACGTGGCCGGCCAGGGCATGTTCGAGGGCCTGATGCGGGAGCATCTCGGCCGAGGCGGCCTGATCATCGCGGCGACGCATGCGCCGCTGGGCATCGATTCGCGGGAGCTGAGGATTGGGGGTGAGGTATGAAGTGGGGGGACCCTCAGTTTTCCGAGCGGCTGGGTACCAGCCTCTCCGTTCCCTCCCCCCTTGCGGGGGAGGGTCAGGGAGAGGGGTGCCACACGGCGCGCTCTTTCGAGTCTAGCGTTGGGAAAACAGGGGCTCCGTTGCCGGCAGCTCATCCCCAACAACCATTCCTCCCGGGGCTACCCCTCTCCCCCGCCCTCCCCCGCAAGGGGGGAGGGAGCGCAGTGTGCGTGGGGCTGGCAGACACGAATCTCGCCATCGGATACACCCCATGACCGCCCTGTCCGCCCTCATCCGCCGGGATATCCGGATCGCGCTCCGCGTCGGCGGTGGGGCGCTGATCGGCGTGCTGTTCTTCCTGACCGTCGTCGTCCTGATGCCGTTCGCGGTGGGGCCGGATCTGGCGCTGCTGTCGCGGCTCGGGCCGGCGATCCTGTGGCTCGGCGCGCTGCTGGCGAGCCTGCTCACCCTGGACCGGCTGTTCATGGCCGACCACGAGGACGGCTCGCTCGACCTGATCACGATGAGCCGGACGCCGCTGGAACTCGCCTGCGCCGCCAAGGCGCTGGCGCATTGGCTGGCCGCGGGCCTGCCACTGATTGTCGCAACCCCGGTGCTCGGCCTGCTGCTCAACCTCGACATGGTCGCGACCGGGGCGGTGGCGCTGACGCTCCTGGCCGGTACGCCGGCGCTGACCTTCACCGGCATGATCGGCGCGGCGCTGGCGGTGACGCTGCACCGGGGCGGACTGTTGATGGCCGTGCTGGTGCTGCCGCTGTCGATCCCGGTGCTGATTTTCGGCGTCGCGGCCTCGCAGGCCGTGATCGTCGGTCCGATGACGTTCGGCGCGCCGTTCTCGATCCTGTGCGCGCTGTCGCTGGTCAGCCTCGTCATCGGCCCTTTCGCGGCGGCGGCGAGCCTGCGCCATGGTCTCGACTGAAATGGGCTGGATTACCCTTGACCCCGATCAACTTTCGCTGCGCGCTTTTATGCTGATTGCGTGAGTGCTGACCTGTGATTATCAGAATACCATGACGCTGATCGATCTCGCCAATCCGACACGGTTCCTCGCGCTGACGGCGCGGGTGCTGCCGTGGCTTGTGGCCGCGACCGTCATCCTGCTCACCATCGGCCTCTACCAGTCTGCCCTCGCGCCCGACGACTACCAGCAGGGCGCGACGGTGAAGATCATGTTCATCCACGTGCCCAACGCCTGGCTGTCGATGTTCGTCTGGGGCGTGATGAGCATCGCCTCATTGGGCACGCTGGTGTGGCGGCATCCGCTCGCAGATGTCGCCGCCAAAGCCGCCGCGCCGATCGGCGCCGCCTTCACCTTCCTCGCGCTGCTCACGGGATCGCTGTGGGGCCGGCCGATGTGGGGCACCTATTGGGAATGGGACGCGCGGCTGACCTCGGTGCTGATTCTCTTCCTGATGTATCTCGGCCTGATGGCGCTGTGGCGCGCGGTCGAGGATCCCTCGCGCGCGGCGCGCGCCGCCGCGGTGCTGACGCTGGTCGGCGCGATCAACCTGCCGATCATCAAGTTCTCGGTCGATTGGTGGAACACGTTGCATCAACCGGCGTCGGTGATGCGCATGGGCGGCTCGACGCTCGACAAATCGTTCCTGATCCCGCTGCTGCTGATGGCCATCGCGTTCACGCTGCTGTTCGTCACGTTGCACCTGGCGGCGATGCGCAACGAGATCCTGCGCCGCCGCGTCCGCTCCTTGCAGATGATGCAGGCGAGCCAGAAGGCCGCATGACGATGTCACTTGGTCCCTACGCGTCCTTCATCGTGACGTCCTATGCCGCGGCGGCGCTCGTGGTCGTGATCCTGATCGGCTGGATCGTGCTCGACTATCGCAGCCAGACCGAGCGCCTGCGCGAGCTCGACCGCAGCGGCGTCACCCGCCGCTCCGGACGCAGCGCAACGGACACGCCGTGAGCGATCAATCATGAGCGATCAACCGACTTCCGCTCCGCCGCAGCGCCGCACCTTCCTGATGGTGCTGCCGCTGATCGCCTTCATCGCCCTGGCGCTGCTGTTCTGGTTCCGGCTCGGCAGCGGCGATCCCTCGCGGATTCCCTCCGCGCTGATCGGCCGGCCGGCGCCGCAGACCGCGCTGCCGGCGCTCGAGGGATTGCAGGCCGACAATTCGCAGGTGCCGGGCCTCGATCCCGCCGCGTTCAAGGGCAAGGTCAGCCTCGTCAATGTCTGGGCGTCATGGTGCGTGCCCTGCCATGACGAGGCGCCGCTCCTGACCGAGCTCGCCAAGGACAAGCGCTTCCAGCTCGTCGGCATCAACTACAAGGACGCGGCCGACAACGCGCGCCGTTTCCTCGGCCGCTACGGCAACCCGTTCGGCCGCGTCGGCGTGGACGCCAACGGCCGCGCCTCGATCGAATGGGGCGTCTATGGCGTGCCGGAGACGTTCGTGGTCGGGCGCGAAGGCACCATCGTCTACAAGCTGGTGGGACCGATCACGCCGGACAATCTGCGCACGGTGCTGCTCCCGCAGATGGAGAAGGCGTTGAAGGCGGGGAGCTGAGCTCCGCTCTCGCGCGAGCGCAGGGGCCAGCACCACGCACCGCTGTCATGCCCCGGCTTGACCGGGGCATCCAGTACGCCGCGGCCTCACCGTATCTCACGACTGTCTACCGTATCTCACGACTGTCTCTGGAATACTGGATCGCCCGGTCAAGCCGGGCGATGACAGTTGAGTGTATGGCCGCATTTCAGCTCGCAATGACGAGCTGAGAGACCGTCACCTTTTCCTTACATCCCCCGCCTCGGCCTCGCTCGCCTCCAGCGACGCCGGCTCGATCCCGTAGCGCTTGGTCAGCGGCATCTGGGCGATGGCGAAGACCATCGTGATCGGCGTGACGCCGAACACCTTGAAGTTCACCCAGAAATCCGTGCTCTGGGTGCGCCAGACGATCTCGTTCAGGATGGCCATGCCGGCGAAGAACAGCGCCCAGCGCAGCGTGAGGATGCGCCAGCCCTGCGGGGTCAGGTTGAACATCTGGTCGAACATGACGGCGATGAAGGAGCGGCCGAACAACAGCCCGCCGCCGAGGATCGCCGCGAACAGGCCGTAGATGATGGTCGGCTTGACCTTGATGAAGGTCTCGTCGTGCAGCACCAGCGTCAGCGTGCCGAACACCAGCACGATCACGCCTGTCACGATCGCCATGATCGGGATATGGCGCGTCACCACATAGGACGCGATCATCGCCGCCACGATCGCGACCATGAAGGCGCCGGTCGCGGCGAACAGATTGAACTTCGCATTCACGAAGAAGAACACGAGCAGCGGACCGAGCTCGGTCGCGAGCTTGAACAGCGGATGCGGCTGGGTCTTGTCCATTCTCTCTTCCGTCTCTCCCACCCTTCGAGACGACCGCTTCGCGGTCTCCTCAGGATGAGGACCTCATGTGTGGCACGACCTCATCCCGAGGAGCCGCGCAAGCGGCGTCTCGAAGGATGACGCTATTCGATTCCGGCGATCGCGCGGGCGAAATCGCGCGCGGTGAACGGCGCGAGATCGTCGACGCCTTCGCCGACGCCGATGAAATGCACCGGCAGTTTGAATTTCTCCGCGAGCGCCACCAGGATGCCGCCGCGCGCGGTGCCGTCGAGCTTCGTCATCACGAGGCCGGTGACCCCCGCCGTGCGATGGAAGGCCTCGACCTGCGACAGCGCGTTCTGGCCGACGGTGGCGTCCAGCACAAGCAGCACGGCATGCGGCGCAGTGTCATCCACCTTGCGGATCACGCGCACGACCTTTTCGAGCTCGTTCATCAGCTCGGCCTTGTTCTGCAGACGGCCGGCCGTGTCGATCAGGAGCACGTCGATGGCCTGCTCCTTCGCCGCCGTCAGCGCGTTGAAGGCGAGGCTCGCCGAATCCGAGCCCTGAGTGCCAGCGATGACCGGCGTCCTGGTGCGCTCGCCCCAGACCTTGAGCTGCTCGATCGCGGCCGCGCGAAACGTGTCGCCGGCGGCCAGCATCACTTTGCGGCCTTCGGATGCGAATTTTTGCGAGAGCTTTCCGATGGTTGTGGTCTTGCCGGAGCCGTTGACGCCGACGACGAGGATGACGAACGGCTTCCTGCCCGCGTCGATCTCGAGCGGCTTTGCCACCGGCGTGAGCACCTTCTCGACTTCGGTGGCGACGACGTCCTTGACCTCGTCCGCCGAGATCGCCTTGTCATAGCGCCCCGTGCCGACGGCGTCCGCGATCCGCACCGCGACCGACGTGCCGAGGTCGGCGCGCAGCAGCACGTCCTCGATGTCGTCGAGCATGGCGCGGTCGAGCTTGCGCTTGGTGACGAGGTCGGCGACCGCGGTCCCGAGCGAGGACGAGGTACGCTTCAGCCCGTTGGACAGGCGGCGCCACCAGCTCAGCTTGGGGGGATCTGACGTGGTATCGTTCATAGTGGCGGTGTGTTAGCCGTTCCGGCTCCCAAACGAAAGTGTTGACCGAAAGTCTTGCAATTGCTCGATGTTCCCGAATTGACCGCCGACGAGATCCTGGCGCGCGTGCTCCATCGCGACGGGCTGATGCTGGTGATCGACAAGCCCGCCGGCCTGCCGGTGCACCGCGGCCCCAAGGGCGGGGCCAATCTGGAAACGTCGTTCGACGCGCTTCGTTTCGGCCTGCCGCGGCCGCCGGTGCTGGCCCACCGGCTGGACAAGGACACCTCCGGTTGCCTCGTGCTCGGCCGCCATCGCAAGGCGACCGCCTCGCTCGGCCTCCTCTTCAAGCACGGCAAGATCGGCAAGACCTACTGGACCGTGGTCGAGGGCGGCCCTGCCGAAAACGAAGGCACCATCGACATGCCACTCGGCCGGCTCAATGCCGAGCGCGGCTGGTGGCAGAAGCCGGACCCGGAAGGGCAGAAAGCCGTCACAAATTGGAAGGTGATGGGCCGGGGCGACGGGCTGACCTGGCTCGCCATGGAACCGGTGACCGGCCGAACCCATCAATTGCGGGTGCATTCGGCCGCGACCGGCTGGCCGATTTTCGGCGATAACATTTACGGCAACGGCCCGCGCTTCGGCGAGCCGCGGCTGCACCTGCATTCCCGCGAGATCGTGGTGCCGATCTCCCGGAACAAGGAGCCGATCCGCGTGGTGGCGCCGGCCCCGCCCCACATGCACGAGAAGCTCCGCGCCTGCGGGTGGAATGGGGAATGACGTTGCCAGACCCTCATGGTGAGGAGGCCGCGTAGCGGCCGTCTCGAACCATGAAGGCCCGACTGTCGCCCGCGGCCATCCTTCGAGACGCCCGCTTCGCGGGCTCCTCAGGATGAGGAGCAGTGGCCGGTCGGGGAGCAAAGCAGTGCTCGCCTTCCGCCCCGTGGTTTACGAAACGTTCAGTGCTCGTCTCTATTGATAGCGATTGCTTAGAACAAGCTTCCGTCATCCGCTCAGGACGAGCAACGCGTCATGTCCACGGCCGAGTTTTCGATCATCGATGAAGTCGAATCCGCGATTCGGCTCGGCTCGGCGGAAAAGGGCCTGGAAACGGCCCGCCGCGTCACCGACCTCTTCCTCTCCTCCGCCGGAAGTTTTGACAACGAGCAGATCGCGCTGTTCGACGACGTGCTCGAGCGCCTGATCGGCACCATCGAGCTGCGCGCCATCGCCGACATGGGCGCACGAATTGCGCTGGCCGAGATCAGTGCGCAGCTTGCGCCGATCGCGCAGGCGCCGCCCTCCGTGATCCGCCGCCTCGCCAATAATGACGAAATTCGCATCGCCGGCCCCGTGCTCCAGGAATCCGCGCGCCTCGACGATGGCGAGCTGGTGAAGATCGCCTCCAGCAAGGGCGAATCGCATCTGCTCGCGGTCGCCGGTCGCTGGTGGCTCAAGGAGATCGTCACCGACGCGCTGCTGGCGCGGCGCTATCCCAGCGTCAGCCGGCGGCTTGCCGCCAATCCCGGCGCGCGCGTTTCCGGAAACGGATTTGCCGTCATCGTCGGGCAGGCCGAGGCCGATCCCGAGCTCGCCGTGAGCGTCGGCGTCCGCGTCGACCTGCCGTCCGACTTGCGCCGCCGGTTGCTGCGTTCGGCCACGGATACCGTGCGCACCCGGCTGCTGTCGCGCGCACCGCCGCATCTGTTCGAGGAGATCCAGGGCGCGATCGCCGCCGTGACCGTCGGTGTCGAGCGCGAGATGTCGGTCGTGCGCGATTTCGAAGGCGCCAAGCGGGCCATCGCAAATCTCAAGGCGACTGGCCAGCTGACCGAAGCGACGCTGCTCGGCTTCGCCACGCAGCGGCGCTACGAGGAAGCCGTGGCTGCATTGGCGGCACTGTCCGGATCGACCATTGAGGTGATTCGCCCGTTGATGCAGAGCCTGCGCGAGGACGGCCTGCTGGTGCCGTGCAAGGCGGCCCAGCTCAGCTGGGAAACCACAGCCGCCGTGCTCGAGAGTCGCTTTGCCACCGGCGCGATGAAACCCGCTGATATCGCGAGGGCGAAAAGCAATTACGCGCGAATGACATCGGAGAACGCGCGGCGGACGCTGCGATTCTGGCAGGTGCGGGCGTTGTAGGCTCTTCCCCTCTCCCCTTGTGGGAGAGGGTGCATCGCGAAGCGAGGCGGGTGAGGGGTCTCTCTCCGCAAACTCAACTCCGCGCTTGCGGACGCAACCCCTCATCCGGCGCTTCGCGCCACCTTCTCCCACAAGGGGAGAAGGAAGCAAGCACTGCTTACGTGGTCAGCCGCTCGCCATCACTGCCGGCAATCATCAGCGGCACCACACGGCCAATACGTTCACCCGCGATCGCCACCGGCAGATAATGCTCCGTGCGGCCCTGGCTGTCGCTCTCGATCAGCACATCGCGCGTCGTACCCATTTCCTCTTGCAGCCGCCGTCGTAATGCCGCTTCGCCCGCCGTACGCAGCCGCTTCGCGCGCTCCTTGATCGCACCGCCTGCGACCTGCGGCATCCGCGCGGCCGGCGTGCCGGGGCGTGGCGAATACGGGAAGACGTGCAGGAACGTCAGGCCGCACTCCTCCACGAGATCCAGCGAGCGCGAAAACATCTCCTCGGTCTCGGTCGGAAAGCCCGCGATGATGTCGGCGCCGAAGGCGATATCCGGACGCAGGCGGCGAACCTGGTCGCAGAACGCGATCGCATCGTTGCGCGAATGCCGCCGTTTCATGCGCTTCAAAATCATGTCGTCGCCGGATTGCAGCGACAGGTGCAGATGCGGCATCAGGCGCGCATCGTCGCCGATGGCATCCAACAAATCTGCATCGGCCTCGATCGAATCGATCGAGGAGATACGCAGGCGCTTCAGCTCCGGCACATGCCGCAAGATCTGCTTGGTCAGCATGCCTAGCCTTGGTGCACCCGGCAGGTCGGCGCCATAGCTGGTGAGGTCCACACCGGTCAGCACGATCTCGGCATGGCCGCGCGCAACAAGCGCCCGCACCTGATCGACCACCGCGCCCATCGGCACCGAGCGTGAATTGCCGCGGCCATAGGGGATGATGCAGAACGTGCAGCGATGGTCGCAGCCGTTCTGCACCTGCACGAACACGCGCGGCAGGCCGCTCGCAAAGCCGTCGATCAGATGCGGCGCCATCTCCTTCACTGCCATGATGTCGCTGACGGCGATCTTTTCGCTCGCACCGAGATCGAACGCGGCACGCGCATCGCGCCAGGCTTCGCTGCGCATCTTGTCGTCATTGCCGAGGACGCGATCGACCTCGGCCATGTCTGCGAACATCCGGCTCTGCGTCTGCGCCGCACAGCCGGTGACGACGATGCGCGCACCCGGCCGTTCGCGCTTCAATTTACGGATCGACTGGCGTGCCTGCGCCACCGCTTCGTTGGTGACGGCGCAGCTGTTGATGACAATGGTGTCGGAAAGGCCCGCGCCCTCGGCCTCGCGACGGATCAATTCGGCCTCGAAGGCATTGAGGCGGCAGCCGAAGGTGACGACGTCGACGGCCATCAGCCGACCGGCGCGAACAGCGCCGGATCGAAGGAGCCCTCATATTCGAAGGTCGCGGGGCCCGTCATCAGCACGTGGTCGTCGCTTTCACGCCATTCGATCCCGAGCTTGCCGCCGGGCAGCGTGATCTCGACATTGCGCTCGGTGCGCTTCAGCCGCGCGGCAGCAACCGCGGTCGCGCAGGCCGCCGAACCGCAAGCTCTGGTCAGGCCCGCGCCACGCTCCCAGGTGCGGATCGTGATGTGCTGGGGATCGACGATATGGGCGAGCGTAATGTTGGCGCGCTCGGGGAAGATCGGGTGATTTTCCAGCAGCGGACCGAAGCGCTCGAGATCGTAGCCGTCGACGTCGTCCACCCAGAACACCGCATGCGGATTGCCCATGCTCACCACCGAGGGCGAATGCAGGATCGGATTGTCGATCGGCCCGATCTGCAATTCGATGTAGCGGGTGTCGCGAAACTCCTCCGCCAGGGGAATCTCCTGCCAGCCGAATTTCGGCGCGCCCATATCGACGGTGTAGAGATCGGGTGCCGGGCCCTGCCAGCAATTGAGCAGGCCCGCAGCGGTCTCGAACGTTGCCGTGGTCTGCCCGGTCTTCTCGAAGATGCGCCGCACCACGCAGCGCATGCCGTTGCCGCAGGCGCCGGCCTCGGAGCCGTCATTGTTGTAGATGCTGATGAAGGCCTCGGTCCCGTCGAACCGCGGCTTCCGGAGCACCATGAGCTGGTCGTAAGGCACGCCGCCCGGCGCGGACGCGACCGCGCGGGCGTCGTCCGGCGTCACCGGCGCGGCGGAATCACGCATGTCGACAACGACGATCTCGTTGCCGATGCCGTTCATCTTGGCAAATGCGTGGTTGGCCAGAGCGCTCATGAAATGTCCCGAATTTCGCCTGCCTTATATGGCGATCCTTGGCGGCTTGGCCAGTGATTTGCCGCCATAGCCATGACGCATCTGTCATGGGACGAATTCGGCACTCGCGTGTTAGAACGGCACGGTTCGCGCAATCCGGGACGCGCGGCCGGCTCAAGGCCTTGGGGACGTAAGGCCTTGGCGCATAAGCCCTTGGGGAGAATAGAATGAATCGTTTTTGTCGCCTCGCACTGCTCGCGCTGATCCCGGCAGCGACCATGTCGTTTGGCGTGCCCGGCGCTCTGGCGCAGACCCCGAGCCCGGCGCCCGCCGCGTCGGCCAGCCCCTCGCCGGCTCCGACGGCCTCGCCCTCCCCGGCCGCGAGTGCCGCACCTGCGCCCGCGGCGGCGCCCTCTCCGGCGCCATCGCCTGCGGCCAGCGCTTCGCCCTCACCCGCTCCGGCGGCCCCACCGCCCGCTGCAGCCGCGACGCCTGCCCCGGTGCAGACCGCCGATCCTTTTGGCCTGGAGACCACGCTCGAGCCGAAGAAAGTCGTGATGGTCAAGGGCACGGCCAATTGGGATTCGGCCTTCGACACGCTGATCGACGCTTTCAAGGCGCTGAACACGCTGCTGGACAAGCAGGGCATCAAGCCCGCCGGCAATTCGATGATCGTCTACACCTCGACCGACGACACCGGCTTCACCTTCCTGGCCGAGATCCCGGTCGAGCAGGACCCGAAGAACCTGCCCAAGGACATGAGCATCGGCAAATCGCCGGAAGGCAAGGCGTTGAAATTCGTCCATCGCGGCTCCTACGACAACATGGACAACACCTATGAGGCGATCACCAATCACCTCGACGACAAGAAGCTGGAAGCCAAGGACACCTTTATCGAGGAGTACCTCACCGATCCCCTGAAGACGGCGGAGGACAAGCTCGTGATCAACGTGTTCGTGCCATTGAAGTGAGAGAGATGAAGAAGCCTGCCGTCCTTTTTACGTCCCTTGCCGCCGCTTTCGCCGCCACGCTGCTGGCGCCGCCCGCACGCGCGGACGATTTTCCCTCCGCGATCTCGGTGAGCGGCGAAGCCACGATTTCCGCGGCGCCCGATCTCGCGCAGATCGACGCCGGCGTCGCCAACGACGCCAAGTCGGCGAAGGAAGCCTCCGACGCCAACAACGCCGCGATGGGCAAGGTACTGCTGGCGCTGAAGGGCGCCGGTATCGCCGAGAAGGACTATCAGACCTCGCGCCTGTCCTTGCAGCCGCAATACGGCCAGAACAAATCCACCGGCGCTTCGCCCGTGGTCGGGTTCCGCGCCTCTAACCGCGTTACCGTGAAGATCCGCGACGTGACCAAGGTCGCTGGCATCATCGACACGCTGGTCGGCGCCGGCGCCAACGACATCGGCAACATCTCCTTCGAGGTGACGCAGGCCTCAAAGCTGCTCGACGACGCCCGCGAACAGGCGGTCGTGGACGCCCGCCGCAAGGCCGAGATCTACGCCAAGGCCACCGGCGTCACGCTCGGCTCGCCACTCAGCGTATCCGAGGGCGGCGCTCCAGTGCCGCTGTTCAAGGCAAGAATGGCGACCGCGCCGATGGCGGCGCCCGCGGCAGTCGCGCCGGGCGAGGAAACGCTGTCGGTGACGGTGAATGTGAGCTGGGCGATTATTCGTCCTGAGGGCAAGTAAGTCTCGTGTCCCGGACGCGCAGCAGCGTGAAACGCTGCTGCGCAGAGCCGGGACCCAGAAGGCCAACGGCACGTGCTGCTGCATGGGCCCCGGCTCTGCAGCGCACCGTCGAAGAGACGCTGCGCTGCGTCCGGGGCACAGTTGTGCACGTGGATGGATTTAGATCTCCACCACCTGTCCCGGCTGCATCGCCACGAACCGCTCCGGCGGAATCTTTGCGGCATCGAGCGCTTCGACCAGCGCCTTCGCCGGCGCGTCGATCGCTTCGTCCGTCAGCTGGAACGTGCCGTGATGATGCCCGAGCGCGGCTTGCGCGCCGCAATCGGCCAGCGCCTTCACGGCGTCTTCCGGTTTCATGTGCTGGTCGAGCATGAACGAGCGCGGCTCGTAGGCGCCGATCGGGAGGATCGCCAGGCGCAACGGCCCGTGCTTCTCGGCGACGCGGCGAAAGTGTCTGCCATCGCCATAGCCGGAATCACAGACGACGTAGATTTTCCCCGCAGGCGTCTCCAGCACGAAGCTCGCCCACAAAGCCTTGTTGCGATCGAACATGCCGCGCGCGGTCCAGTGCCGCGTCGGCACCAGCGTCACGGCGATGCCGCTGCCGAGCTCGACGCGGTCGTGCCAGTCGAACGCTTCCGCCTTGATCGAAGAATCGCTGCTGCGCATCGTGACGTCGTTGCCGAGCGGCGTCACCACGCGCGGGGCAAAATTCTTCGCGAGCCGCGACAGCGTCGCAATGTCCAGATGGTCGTAGTGCCCATGCGAGACCAGCACGACGTCGATCCTGGGCAGCTTGTCGAAGGCAATGCCGGGATCGTTGTGCCGCTTCGGTCCGGCAAAACTGACGGGCGAGACCCGCATCGACCAGACGGGATCGACCAGGATGTTGAGTCCGCCGGCCTGGATCAGCCAGCTGGCATGGCCGACAAAGGAGAGCCGCACCTTCTCGCCCTCGACGCGCTCCGGCGGGGTATCGGCATGGGGGCTGGGCGCCCAATCCGGCCAGGTCGCCCGCTGCCGCCCACCGCCGAACTGCCAGCGCAGGACGGCGCCGAGCGATTTTGGCGGCGCGCCGTCCAGATCGAAGAAGTTCAGGCCATCGAAATGGTCGGACACGGGGCCGTCATAGGTTTTCATGCGGGACATCCAGAGGGAGGACACGCCGGCCAGCGCGCCGGCCCCGGCAAGCAGTCCGAAAACGCGGCGGCGGGTGATCGGCACAAGCGGGCTTCAGGGATGGTAACGGAGGTAAGTCATCATCTTCTATATGGGCGGAGCCCAGGCAAAAGGAACCGGCCGCCAAAAGTTCCGTATTCTCAGGGCCTTGCCCTGGCAAAGGCACCCCGGCACCCTAACTTTCCTTGACTTTTGGGCGTGAGCGGCGTTTAACCCCGCCACTTTCTCGGAAAGGCTTTCTTTTCGACCCACCCACTGGCCCTGGAGGCCAGAGGCCAACGCCCGACAGCGCTGTGCGCCCTCGGGCGCAAAGGTGTTTGGAAGATCGCTTGCTTAGGAAGTGGTCATC
Source organism: Bradyrhizobium barranii subsp. apii (assembly GCF_011516635.5). GTDB lineage: Bacteria > Pseudomonadota > Alphaproteobacteria > Rhizobiales > Xanthobacteraceae > Bradyrhizobium > Bradyrhizobium barranii. The sequence goes on from NZ_CP096255.1 coordinate 841,121, forward strand.
GCCCGACTTGATCGGGCGATCCAGTATCCCAGAGGCAGCTCGGCTGAACCGAGGTGCCGCGGCGTACTGGATGCCCCGGTCGAGCCGGGGCATGACAGTGGTGAACGCGGCAACCCTGCGCGAGCAGGACAAGGGACAACGGTATTGTTCGACAATCTGTCGGAACGGCTTGGTGGCATTCTCGATCGTCTGACGGGGCGCGGTGCGCTGACCGAAAAGGACGTCGACGCCGCGATGCGCGAGGTGCGCCGCGCGCTGCTGGAGGCCGACGTCGCGTTAGAGGTGGTGCGCAGCTTCACCGAGCGCGTCCGCGAACAGGCGATCGGCGCCACCGTCGTTAAGTCGGTCACGCCCGGCCAGATGGTGGTCAAGATCGTCCATGACGAGCTGATCAACACGCTCGGTGCCGAAAGCCAGACCATCGACATTAATTCCGTGCCGCCGGTTCCGATCATGATGGTCGGCCTGCAAGGCTCCGGTAAGACCACCACCACCGCCAAGCTCGCCCGCCGCATGGTCCAGCGCGACAAGCGCAAGGTGCTGATGGCTTCGCTCGACATCTATCGCCCGGCGGCGATGGAGCAGCTGGCCGTGCTCGGGCGCGATCTCGACATTCCGACGCTGCCGATCGTCGCCGGCCAGCAGCCGGCTCAGATCGCGAAGCGCGCGCTGGAGGCCGGCAAGCTCGGCGGCTACGATGTCGTGCTGCTCGACACCGCCGGCCGCACCACGCTCGACGAAGACATGATGGCGGAAGCAGCGGCGATCAAAGCCGCTGCCAATCCGCATGAAGTGCTGCTGGTCGCCGACAGCCTCACCGGCCAGGACGCGGTCAACCTTGCCCGCGCCTTCGATCAGCGCGTCGGCCTCACCGGCATCGTGCTGACCCGTGTGGACGGCGACGGCCGCGGCGGCGCCGCGCTGTCGATGCGCGCCGTGACCGGCAAGCCGATCAAGCTGATCGGCACCGGTGAAAAGACCGACGCGCTGGAAGATTTCCACCCCGATCGTATCGCCGGCCGCATCCTCGGCATGGGCGACGTGGTGTCGCTGGTCGAACGTGCCGCCGCCAATATCGACGCCGAAAAGGCCGCGCGCACCGCCGAGCGCATGCGCAAGGGGCAGTTCGACCTCAACGACATGCGCGAGCAGCTGTTGCAGATGGCGAACATGGGCGGCATCAGCGGCCTGATGGGCATGATGCCCGGCATCGCCAAGATGAAGAACCAGATCGCGGCCGCCGGCATCGACGACAAGATCCTGAAGCGCCAGGTCGCGGTGATCGATTCCATGACGCGCGACGAGCGCCGTCATCCCGACGTGCTCAAGGCCAGCCGCAAGAAGCGCATCGCCGCAGGAAGCGGCCAGAGCGTCGAGCAGGTCAACAAGCTGCTCAAGATGCACCGGAACATGGCCGACGTGATGAAGGCCATGGGCTCGGGCAAGCGTGGCCCGCTCGCCGGCATTGCGCAGGCGATGGGCTTTGGCGGCGGCATGAAGCCGCCCTCACCGGAAGAGATGAAGGCGTTGCAGGAGAAGATGCAAGGCGGCGGACAAGGTCTGCCCAGCCTGCCGAAGGATTTGCCCGCTGGTCTGCGCACCGGCCTGCCCAACGTTCCCGGACTGACCGGGCTGAGCGGCAAGCCGACGCTGCCGGGCCTCGGCGGATTTCCGGGCAAGAAGAAATGAGGAATTCGTCGCGAGGGATCCTAAGCATCTCGCGCGACGCGGAATACCAATCAACCGAACAAACTGTACTTTGAAGGAGAACCAGATGTCCGTCGTTATCCGCCTCGCTCGTGCAGGCACCAAGAAGCGCCCCGTCTATCACGTCGTCGTCGCCGATTCGCGCTTTCCCCGCGATGGCCGCTTCATCGAGCGTCTCGGTTATTTCAACCCGCTGCTGCCGAAGGACAACGAGGCCCGCCTCAAGCTCGACATGGACAAGGTGAAGGCCTGGGTCGCCAAGGGTGCGCAGCCGTCCGACCGCGTTGCGCGTTTCCTCGACGCCGCCGGCGTCAAGAAGCGCGAAGCGCGCAACAACCCTGAGAAGGCCGTGCCGCGCAAGGAGCGCAAGGCGCAGGCCGAAGCCGCCGCGAAGGGTTAAGGTCAGATCATGTCGGCGCTGGTCTGCGTCGCGCGGATCGGCGCCGCCCATGGTGTGCGCGGTGCGGTCAAGCTGTGGACCTTCACCGAAGATCCCTTTGCCATCAAACGCTACGGGCCGCTTCTGTCCAAGGACGGCAAGCGCCAGTTCGAGGTCGCGCAGGCGCGCGAGGCCAGGGATCATCTGGTCGCGACGTTCAAGGGCGTCACGACCCGCGATGAGGCCGAGCGCCTCAACGGCATCGAGCTCTACGTCGCGCGCGAAAAGCTGCCCGCGACCGACGAGGACGAATATTACCACACCGACCTGATCGGGCTCGCCGCCGTCACCACCGACGGCGACGCGCTCGGCCGCGTGCTCGCGATCCACAATTTCGGCGCCGGCGACATCATCGAGATCGCTCCGCCCAAAGGATCTGCAAAGGGCACGACGATGCTGCTGCCGTTCACAAACGCGGTGGTGCCGGAAGTCGATCTCACAGGCGGCCGCGTCGTGATCGCGCTGCCGCAGGAGATCGAGGGTGATGATAAGGACGAAGCCCTATCCACGGGTCGTCCCCGCGAAGGCGGGGACCCATAATCACAGGCCGTGGTTTTTTGGCTAAGCTGGTAGCCTCGATCATCGCAAAGCGAAGTGCAGTGGTTATGGGTCCCGGGCTCGCGCTTCGCGCGCCCCGGGACGACAAGAACTGAGATCCGATGACCAACCCTTCACCCTGGCGCGCGACCGTGCTGACGCTGTTTCCGGAGATGTTTCCGGGGCCGCTCGGCGTGAGCCTGGCCGGCCGGGCGCTGGCTGGCGGGCTCTGGGAGCTCGAGGCGCGGGACATCCGGGCCTCGGCCACCGACCGGCATCGGAGCGTCGATGACACCCCGGCCGGCGGCGGACCGGGCATGGTGCTGCGGGCCGATGTTCTGGCGGCAGCGATCGATGCCGTCGAGATCAGCCCGGACCGGCCGAAACTGCTGATGAGCCCGAGGGGGCGGCCATTGACCCAGGCCCGGGTAATGGAGCTGGCCGAGGGTCCGGGCCCCCTGATCGTCTGCGGACGGTTCGAGGGCGTGGACCAGCGGGTGATCGACGGACGGGGCCTGGAGGAGGTCTCGATCGGCGACTACGTGCTGTCCGGGGGCGAAATCGCCGCGCTGGCCCTGATCGACGCCTGCGTCCGGCTGTTGCCCGGCGTGATGGGCAAGGAGGCCTCGGGAACCGAGGAAAGCTTCTCGGAGGGCCTCCTCGAGTACCCCCAATACACCCGCCCGCAGCTGTTCGAGGGGGCTCCGATCCCGGAGACCCTGACCTCCGGCGACCACGCCAAGGTTGCAGCCTGGCGGCGGGCACAATCCGAGGCCCTGACCGCGGCCCGGCGGCCTGATTTGTGGGCCAAAATCCCTGCCAAAGCCCCGAATCGAGCCAGACGCCAAAAAACGCCAAAAAACAAGACAGACGGGTGACAAACGCTCCGGCTTGCCTTATAGGAGCGGCCACATCCGCAATAGCTGGATCAACGAATTTCGCGCAGCCCCCGTCCTGCGGCTGGGCGCGCCGATGGAGATTTACCCATGAACCTGATCCAACAGCTCGAAAAAGAGCAATTCGACAAGCTCTCCGCCAGCAAGGAGATTCCGGAATTCGGTCCCGGTGACACCGTGATCGTCAACGTGAAGGTCGTCGAAGGCGACCGTACCCGCGTGCAGGCCTATGAAGGCGTCTGCATCGGCCGTTCCGGCGGCGGCCTCAACGAGAGCTTCACCGTCCGCAAGATCTCCTATGGCGAGGGTGTCGAGCGCGTGTTCCCGCTGCTCTCCCCGATGATCGACTCGATCAAGGTGGTGCGCCGCGGCAAGGTGCGTCGTGCCAAGCTCTATTACCTCCGCAACCTTCGCGGCAAGTCGGCCCGCATCGTCGAGAAGACTGAGCACGCCAAGGCCGTCAACGAGTAAGCTCCGTTTACAGACGAGTTCTAGAGAGCGCGGGGCAAAACCCCGCGCTTTTTTGTTGCGTCAGCCGTGCGCGTCAAAGCACTCGCGCTTCCAAATCGGCCTGCTATATATTCTTGGAATGTTTCCAGATCAGACCAGCCTCCCCCCGTCACGCGCATCGTCATCGACGATCGCTCGCGGCTGCCTGGCCGGTTCTTCGGACGCTTCGCGACCTCGGCAACGTCAGAGCTTACGCGCGCAGCCTAAAAGCTGCGCTGACGATTTTGTTGCCCGCGCGTGACCGCGCATATCCGCACCACAACATTCCTGGAGCTGAAGCTCATGTCCAAGCCGACCACATTGTACGACAAGATCTGGAACGACCATCTGGTGCACGAAGCCGACGACGGCACCTGCCTGCTCTATATCGACCGCCATCTGGTGCACGAAGTGACCTCGCCGCAGGCGTTCGAGGGTCTGCGCGCCACCGGCCGCAAGGTGCACTCGCCGGAAAAGACGCTCGCCGTCGTCGACCACAACGTGCCGACCACCGATCGCACCAAGCCGAATCCCGATCCGGAGAGCATCGAGCAGATCAAGGCGCTGGCCGAGAACGCCAAGCAATTCGGCATCGAATATTACGACGAGTTCGACAAGCGCCAGGGCGTCGTCCACGTCATCGGGCCCGAGCAGGGCTTTACCCTGCCCGGCACCACCATCGTCTGCGGTGACAGCCACACCTCGACGCATGGCGCGTTCGGCGCGCTCGCACACGGCATCGGCACCTCCGAGGTCGAGCACGTGCTGGCGACGCAGACGCTGATCCAGAAGAAGGCGAAGAACATGCGCGTGACCGTCGACGGCAAATTGCCTGAAGGCGTGACGGGCAAGGACATCATCCTCGCCATCATCGGCGAGATCGGCACTGCCGGCGGCACCGGCTACGTGCTGGAATACGCCGGCGATGCGATCCGCGCGTTGTCGATGGAAGGCCGCATGACGGTCTGCAACATGTCGATCGAGGGCGGCGCGCGCGCCGGCCTGGTTGCGCCCGACCAGAAGGCGTTCGACTTCCTGCGCGGCCGCCCGAAGGCGCCGAAGGGCGCGGACTGGGACGCGGCGATGCGCTATTGGGAGAAGCTGCGCTCCGACGACGGCGCGCATTTCGACCACGAGCTGCGCCTCGACGCTGCCAAGCTGCCGCCGATCGTGACCTGGGGCACCTCGCCCGAGGATGTCATCTCGGTGACCGGCATCGTGCCCGATCCGGACCAGATCGCGGACGAGGCCAAGCGTCTCTCCAAGCACCGCGCGCTGAAATACATGGGCCTGACGGCGGGCACGAAGATCACCGACATCAAGCTCGACCGCATCTTCATCGGCTCCTGCACCAACGGCCGCATCGAAGATCTGCGCGCGGCGGCGAAGATTGCCGAAGGCAAGACCGTTTCAGCGCATGTCAACGCCATGGTCGTGCCGGGCTCCGGCCTCGTGAAGGAGCAGGCCGAAGCTGAGGGTCTGGACAAGATCTTCATCAAGGCCGGCTTCGAATGGCGCGAGCCCGGTTGCTCGATGTGCCTCGCGATGAACCCGGACAAGCTGGCCCCGGAAGAGCGCTGCGCCTCGACCTCGAACCGCAACTTCGAGGGCCGCCAGGGTTTCAAGGGCCGCACGCATCTGGTGTCGCCGGCGATGGCGGCAGCCGCCGCGATCGCGGGTCACTTCGTCGACGTCAGGGAGTGGCGGTAAGCCGCTCCCAGCAATTTGAACTAAAGCGGCAAACGGCCGTTAATCGGCATCGCCGACACTGTGTCCTCGCGACGGTTTCGCGAGGACACAGCTCATGGCCAACAAGCCTGAATATGTCGATCTGATCGGCGAGGCGACGCGCCAGCACCGGCGGCGCGCAACGCCCTTGCCCATCGTCGCCAAGCCCGAGGTCGAGGAGACCTCGAAGCTCAGCCGCTGGCCGCCGGCGATGATCAAGCAGTGGAAGCTCGAGAACCTGACGCGGTGGAAGCCGGCGTCGTGGAAGCTGAAGGATTGGCTCTAGGCCACACGAACAAAGGGCGCCGTCGCGGCGCCCTTTTCATTTCGATCGCGATTACCAATAGCGGTACGGATAGTGCCAGCGATGCCACCGGCAGACGCGGCGCGGGCCGTAATAGGTCCAGATCACTCGGCAGCGGCGCGGATAGTGGTAGTAGGGATAGTAGCCGCCGTAATAATAGCGCCGGTGGAAGTGGCGATAGCCGTAATGCGGGCGATAGATCCCGTAGCGATGAAAACCGCCATAGTGGCGAAATCCGCCGTAGCGATAGCCGCCACCATGAAAGGCGGGGGCGGCGCGGAAGCCGCCGATATGGCCGCCACGAAAGCCACCGCCGCGGAAACCGCCGATATGTCCTCCGCCACCATGGAAACCACCGCCACGAAAACCGCCGCCGCCATGGAAGCCGCCACCATGTCCACCACCGCCGCCACCGTGACGGACCTGCGTGATCATGTCGTCGCTTGCAGCCTTCGCCGCCGGCAACGGCGTCGGATTGATCGGAGTCATCGCTTCGGCACGTTGTGCGGTCCCGGCCGACAGCATCAGCGTGGCAACGGCCGCAAGCACGAGCAAGCGTATCGGGCTTGTCCGAGCATCCAAGATCCGCAGCATGGAATTCTCCCTGAATCTGAACGGCAGCGTTGCGGCTCAGCGTCGCTCGCATCGCTGTTCAATTGCAGTCGCTCCCAAGATTAAATTAGGGACAGCGACGTGAACGCCTTGTGAATGAACAAGCTTCCTGCCGAGGCGCCGTTCCACGACAAAAGGAATTCGAAAGATGACCGTCTACGCGATCGCGCAATTGAAGATGACGGACCGCGCGGCCTATGACCGCTATCAGGCGCGGTTCTTCGACGTGTTCAGAAAGTACAATGGACGGCTGCTCGCCGCCGACGAGCAGCCGCGCGTGCTCGAGGGCCCGTGGCCATTCGACAAGCTCGTCATGATGTCGTTTCCCGACGAGGCCGCGTTCCTCGCCTTCTCGAATTCACCGGACTACGAAGACATCTCGCGCGATCGCAAGGCGGGCGCGCAGGCGACCGTGCTGCTGGTCAGGGGATTTGCGCCTGCGGGCTAACGCGACGGCCTCACCACCACGGCCCGTAGCCGAACACGAACGGTGCCGGCACGCCGTAGGGATAGGGACGGTAGTAGACGGGCCGCGCGTAATAGTGCGGATCATGGCGCGCTGAGCGCCGCGCAACGTCATGGTGTCTTGCGTGCCGTCTCGCATCGAAAATCGCTGTCCCGGCCGAGGCATCCGACTTCGTCACACTCTGCGCGGTTGAAGCGCGAGGCAAACCCGCTGCGAGCCCGGCGACAACGGCCAATGCAATCCATCTCGTCATGACGAACTCCGCCCTCAAGATGCGGGCATCACGCGGCCGTTGAGGGCGTCAGCCCCGCCGCCAGTAGCAGCTCATATGCGGCACGATCACCGTGCCGCTCGGCCGATATTCCTGCACATAGGTGGCGTTGCACTCGCGGACCGCATCGGGACCCGGATAGTAGCGCGGATAGACGCCGTCCGGAGCGTAGTAGGGCGTGACGCGCAGCCGGGCGGGCGGGCGCCTGCGCGGCGGGGGAACGTCGTCTGGCGAGGCCGCCTGGGCCAGCCTGACACCGGCGCCGGTCGTCTGGGCTTCCGCACCAACGCAAAATTGCGAAAACAACCCCATGCAAAGTAGAACCAGTACTGCTGTTCCTGCCCGCATCGCACCACCACCCACCTGAGCTATCCCCTTGAGGCGCCGTACGCTCCCCGTTTTCGCGCGCGGCGTCAACTCTTCGTAGCCTTCTATAAAGCCGGATGCATCGCCACGGAACCCGCGCTAAGAAAAGCCCATGTGGACGGAATTGAAAGCACCCTCGCTGGCCGAGATGGAAACGACGGCGCACGACATCTTCGAGCGCCTGCCGGCGGAATTTCGCGGCCTCTGTGAGGGCGTGATCCTCCGTGTCGACGACTTCCCGACCGAGGAAGTCATGGACGAGATGGATTGCGAGAGCGAGTTCGACCTGCTCGGCCTGTTCCAGGGCGTCGGCCTGCCTCAGCAGAGCCTGGGCGATGTGGCGCGGCTGCCCAACATGGTCTGGCTCTACCGCCGGCCGATCCTGGATTACTGGGCCGAGCACGACGAGAGCCTCGGCCACATCGTCCGCCACGTCCTGATCCACGAGATCGGCCACCATTTCGGCCTCTCGGACGACGATATGGCGGCGATTGAGGCTCAGGCGGAGTAGGACGTCATCGGTTGCGTATGGTTGGCGCAGCGAGAAGCATCGTCAGTCGATAGTCGGACCAGCCCGCGAGAGACAGCGACACCTGCTGATAGTGCAGCAGTCCCATGGTCGGATGATCGAACGCACGCTCGCCGCCTTCGCGTGCCAGAACCCCCTGCGTCTCCCAGCAGCGGGCTTCCGACTCTCAGTTCCTCGACGAGCCGGCGAATGTCCGGATCGTCGGAATAGGCTGTAACAGCGGCGCGGAATTCTGCGACGACGCGTTGCGCGCGTGAGGTCCAGTCGAGGATCAGTGTTCGCGCCTCGGGCCTGAGGAAGATGTAGCGCAGAAGATTTTTTTCGCCGTCAGCATCGAGCCATCCGGCAAACAACCGGGACGCTTTCGCATTCCAACGACGCGCGCCCCATGTGCGATCGAGAATGTAGGCCGGCCCATCGATCGCATCGACGCAGGCCAGCACCTCCTCAGGCGGATCATCCCTGTGGCCGGGACGCTCGGGATCGCGCTTGCCCCCAACTTCGAACAGATAGCTGCGCTCCGCTCGTGACAGGCGCAATCCGCGTGCGAGGCGCGCAAGTGTCGAAGCCGAGACGGAGACATCGCGACCCTGCTCGATCCACGTGTACCAGGTGACGCTCAATCCGCAGAGCTGAGCGACCTCCTCGCGCCGGAGGCCGGGCGTGCGCCGCCGTGCTCCGGCGGCGAGGCCGAATTCTGCCGGAGACTGGCGCTCCCGGAGCGCGCGCAGGAACGCGCTGAGCGAGAGAGCTGGAGCGATCGGGTCTGGTCCCTTCATGGTGGTTTTTATACCAGCATAAAGAACATTCTTAAACGGGTATAATCGGCATGCTAACTCTTTGCCGCTGCGGCGTCGCGGCGGAAAGGACGAACGGGTATGGGCAGGCAATTCGCAAGGATCGAACCCGAGCACAGGGCTTTCATCGAACGGCAGAAGATCTTCTTCGTCGCGAGCGCCCCGCCGAAGGGACGCATCAACGTGTCTCCCAAGGGCCTGTCGTCATTCCGGGTGCTGGGAGAGAGCGACGTCGCCTACCTCGATTGCACCGGCAGCGAGACTCGTGCGCATCTGACCGCCTCCGACGACAAGCGGCTGACCATCATGTTTTGCGCCTTCGACGGCGCCCCGATGATCCTGCGGCTCTATGGCCAGGCTCGATCGCTCATGCGCGGCACGCCGGAATATTCCGATCTCGTTCCTGACTTCGAGGACATGGCAGGCGCCCGCCAAATCGTGCGCCTCTCGGTCGACCTCGTGCAGACGTCATGCGGTATGGGCGTGCCGCTGTTCGACTACAGACAAGAACGCGGCAGCCTCGTGCGCTACTGGACGGCGCAGGGTGTCAACAATTTGCGAAAATACTGGGGTCTGAAGAACATGAAGAGCATCGACGGCCTGCCGACCGGCTTTGCCCCTGACAGCATGGCTCCGCCAGGCTGAAGACGAACCTCGATTTACGCCCCTAGGCCTGCCGAATCCGGCCTAGGATTTGTGTGCCAACCGGGCTAAATAGCCCTCCCCTGACTTCAAACCGGGAAGCCTGAAATGGACAAGTTCACCACGCTGGAAGGCGTCGCGGCGCCGCTGAAGATCATCAATGTCGACACCGACATGATCATTCCGAAGCAGTACCTCAAGACCATCAAGCGCACCGGCCTTGGCAAGGGGCTCTTCTCCGAGCAGCGCTACAAGGACGACGGCAGCGAGAATCCGGATTTCGTGCTCAACCAGCCCGCCTATCGCAATTCGAAGGTGCTGGTCGCCGGCGACAATTTCGGCTGCGGCTCAAGCCGCGAGCACGCGCCCTGGGCGCTGCTCGACTTCGGCATCCGCTGCGTGATCTCGACCTCGTTCGGCGACATCTTCTACAACAACTGCTTCAAGAACGGCATTCTGCCGATCCGCGTCAGCCAGGAAGACCTCGACAAGCTGTTCGACGACGCCGAGCGCGGCGCCAACGCGACGCTGACGATCGACCTGCCGAACCAGGAGATCCGCGGCCCCGACGGCGGCAAGGTCAAGTTCGAGATCGACCCGTTCCGCAAGCACTGCCTGATCAACGGCCTCGACGACATCGGCCTGACGATGGAGAAGAAGGCCTCGATCGACACCTACGAGGAAAAGCTCAAGCGCGAGCGCGCCTGGGCCTGAGATCGAGCTCCAGTTCGAGCCCCGGTGCTGATAGCGCCGGGGCTTTTTCTTTGCCCTGATTAACCCCTAGATTGACGCGCATGCTGCCCGACATCGTCACTTTCTGGCACGGCCCGATGGACAAACTGCGCCAGACCTGTCTGCGCTCGCAGCTCGCGGCCGGCCACAAGGTCACGGTCTACAGTTTCGACACCATTCCCGGCCTGCCCGTGGGCATCGAAAACGCGGACGCCGAGGCGATCCTGCCGCATGCGTTCTCCGAACGATTGCGACCGCCGCAGCCGGACGGAAGCTGGCGCGACTGGACCACGCTTCAGTTCAGCGACTTCTTCCGGATGAAGCTGATGGCGAAGAACCTCGGCCTCTGGCTCGATGCCGACGTGCTGCTGCTGAAACCCGTCGAGATCGATCCGGCAAAACCCTACTTCGCCTGGGAGCGGCCGCGCCAGCTCGGCAATTCCGTGATCTATCTGCCGGCGGAGCACGGCATCGTTGCCGCCTTCGAGGAGCTGATGGAGCAGGAGGAGCTGACGCCGAACTGGCTGTCGGTGCGCCATCGCATCACCTTCATGATGCGTCGCCTGCGCGGGGGCTCGAACCGTCTTTCGGACATTCGCGTCGCGATCTTCGGGCCGGCAGCGCTGACCGCGCTCGCGCGCCGCACCGGTGAACTACAGAACGCGCTGCCGAAGCAATCGTTCTACGCCGTGCATGCCGAGCCAAAACTGTTCTTCGATCCCTCGAGCTATCTCGGCCTTGTCACCAACCCCGAAATCATCGGCCTGCACATCTCGCCCAAGGGCCGCGGCGGCGAAAAGCCGATCCCGGGCAGCCTGTATGCGTGGGCGACGGAGCGGTTCGCGTAACCCAGTCCGCTACGCGGCGCTCTCCTGCCCCGGACGCAGCGCAGCGCCATAAGCGCGTTCACGCGCGTCTTCGACGCGCTATGGTGATGCGCTGCGGAGCCGGGGCCCAGAGATGCGGCGAGATGGGTCCCGGCTCTGCGGAGCGGCACTTCGCGCCGCACCGCGTCCGGGACACGAAACCAACCACCAACGCGCCACACTCCAACGCTTCCAAATTTGATCCAGCGCAACGCGCCTCTGCACCATTGTGCCTAATCTCGCTCCAATTCCGCCGCCCGAATGGAGCTTTCCATGAGCACCGCAAGCAGGCCTTATCCCATCGTTCAGGACCTCATCGAGTCCTTTGCCGCCTGGCTGAAGCATCGCCGCGAGATGAACGAGATGCGGCAGCTCGATCGCGCCGATTTCGACCGGATCGCGCAAGATCTCAGGATCGCGCCTGACGATCTGGAGGAGATGGTCCGTCACGGCAAGCACGCTGCCGACGAGCTGCCGAAAATGCTCGAGCAGCTCGGCATCAGCGCAGACAGGCTCGGTCGTGCGCAGCCGCTGCTGCTCCGCGACATGGAGCGCGTCTGCTCGCTCTGCAATCAGAAGGGACAATGCGACCGCGATCTCGCCGAGGGCACCGCCGCGGAGAACTACCACGGCTATTGTGGCAATGCATCGACGCTGGAGTCGCTCGATCGGGCCGACGTCGCCCCGCGCTGACGCGTCGTCGGGATCGAAAAGATCAGATCGTGCCGTTACGCGCGCATGCGTCGCGCTGGGCAAATCCTTTCACGAGCTTTCTGCACGCTCGATAGCGCTCTTCCATACTCGCTCCGCCGGCATGACCCGGAGGGCCAGGTTCGGCCGCGCTCTCTTTCTTGACTGCATGAGCTCGCGACGTTTTATCGCGTTTGGTCGGAGGTTCGGCATCCTCGGGCACCGGCACAAGCTGCCAGACTGGACGAAGCTCGATAGTCGCGGTCTCCGACGGATTCTCCTTATTGATGGAAGTCAGGGCAAGGACGTTCTTGTCCAGCTTGACCGTGACAGGCGTTCCATTGATGGAGAATTTATCGTTCGAAATGAACTCGGCGAACGATTTGTATCCCGCCACATCCTTCGCCCATGATTGTTTCGTGGGCGGCCCCCAGAGGTAGTATCCTTTGGCCAAGCCCGTCGCGGAGACCTCCGTGATGATCAGCATGGCGTAGCGTCCCTTGCCATTGGTCCACCCGCGCTTGTTGGACCACACGCCGACAAACCTGGAATTGGCGTTGAGTGGATCGTTCTGATCGGACGAGATGGCGAAGCTCGGCAATTCGAGGTGCTGAGCTGCCGCGATGACAGAGATTTTTTTGTTGTCGTCGGGCGTAAATGGATTTCGCACGACGCGCTTGGCATCAGCCTCCTGGCGTCCGCTCGCATCGGATTTCGGAGCAGCAGCCGGAGATGATAGCGCCGCAACCTCGCTGGCCTTGAGATCCTTGATTCGCTGGCGGGCCTCGACGGCGTGGTCGCTGCGGGGGTATCTGGCGAGAAATTGCTCAAAGAGAGCTGCCACCGTCGACGTCCGGACAGCCTGCCAGAATTTCTCGTCTTCCGCAGGAGCAGCAGGCGCCGGAGTTGATGCAGCTGGCGCCTGAGCGGCGACGGCAGGGGCCTTGAGGTAAATCTCTTCCTTCGACAAGGAGCCATACACGAAAGGCTGCTGTTCGCGCCTGGTTGCCGCCATCACGTCGTCACGAACCCGGCGAAACAGAAACGATATCTCCAGGCCGGGTGTTTCGATGTGGCGAAGCAGCGACGTCGTGAAGGGGCTATTCCGGCCATCGCCGTCGCTTGCCGTGGTGCCGTCCCGGGCGGCATACGCGATCAGGACGTTGTCGGACGGCTCCGTCGGCGCGAGCCCGCGAGCCACGGCCCGGGTGCTGAACGAGCGCTTCATCTTCGCGGCAAAAGGGTTGTTGCGGCACGCGTCAAGGATCACGAGGCCCAACTTCCGTGCCTTCGAAACCTGAAGGCTCACCGAACGCAGGCTGATCGCCTCGCTTTCGGCGTCGGTATCGCTGCGCAGCTCGGCACTGATTGGGATCAGCCAATTCTCGCCGCCGACTTCCATGCCGTGCCCGGCGTAGAACACGACGGCGATGTCGGACATTTCGGCGGATCGGCCGAACTCAACGACGGCCTTCCTCATCTCTTGCGCGGCGGCGTTCCTGACTTGAGTGACCTTGAAATCCAGCCGCTCCAGCGCGCGGCCGATGTCGGCCGCATCGCGAGTCGGGTTCGGCAGCTCGGGCACCTTCTCGTAGGCGCCATTGCCGATGACAAGCGCAACCCGCGCCTGCGCAAGGGCGGGCTGAGCAGACAAAAGCGATGTGACGAGAAAGACTGCTGCCCCAAAAAAACGCATCAATAGATTGCCCGAACCCACCAATGGCTTCGAGGGTAGCACCCCTGTTCACCACCGCAACGGGAAAAGCCGAGATCGTGGACTTCGGCGAAACGGCCGTTGTCGGGACGCGCCGACGACGAGCGGCCGAAGATGCTGGTACAGTTCGGCATCGGCGCGGAGGCGCCCGGGCCAGGGGCAGACTCCCGCGCTGCCACAACCATCACTGGTCAATCAGCACATGTGTCACCTCACCGAGTGGCAAAGAGCGTCAATAGTATGATGTATGCAAGGCCCTGTTTGCGCGGCGAGGATGCCGGCAAGGTCTCCGCAATTGTCCGTGCTTGATCTCGACGAATGGCTCTGTTTGGATGGTTCCCCTTCGGCAATTCGTATTCCGGATAATCATGGCAAACGAAATAGATGGTTACCGTCGTTCGTTGGGTGCTCGTTCACAGGAAAGCGCCATGACTGTCCACCGCACGGGCATCGGGAATCGACTATTGGCGGCGTTGCCGCCGGCGGATCTCGGTTTGCTCACGCCCTACTTCCAGAAGGTCTCGTTCGAACCCGATGCCATCCTGGTGCGGTCGGGCGATGAGCTCGACCCGGTTTATTTTCCCCATAGCGGCGCCATCGCCTTCATGATCGATATGCCGGACGGGCAAACGGTCGCAACCACCTTGATGGGACGGGAAGGCGCCTTGGCCTCGTTCTCCGTGCTCGGCCCGTCGCTGTCATCCGTGACCGCGATTGCTCGGATCGCCGGCACAGCATCGCTGATTTCCGCCGCCAAGTTTCGCGCGGCCTTTGCGCAAAGCGCCGCCATCAGGAACGTCGTGCAAGTCCACGCCCGCGCGTTGTTGTTGCAGCTCCAGCACGTCGCCGCCTGCAACGCGCTGCACCGGGTGGATGGCCGCATGGCGCGATGGCTCCTGCAGCTTCACGACCGCGTTCCCGATGACCGGCTTCCGGTGACGCACGAGGCGCTTGCGCAATTGCTTGGGGTGCGACGGACGACAGTGACCCTGACGATGAGCAAGCTGCGCGAAGCCGGCGCCGTCCCGTCCGACCGGCGCGGGTTTGTCGAGATCCATCGGGCGCGGCTCGAGAAGGTCGCATGCGATTGCTATGCGCTCATGCAGCGCAAGATCGATCAGATGTATTGCCAGGAATTGGCGGCGCCGCAGCCTGTCGATGCACCGTCCCGCGAAAGCGCCATCGTCGCGGGTGACGAATCCAGAGCCGCTTCGCGGGCGGGAAAATAGGCGATTGGGACTGACCGCCGCGATGACCGCATGGGTCACAAGCGGCAGTCCTCTTGACGTCGAGAAGATGTCCGCCTGGCGGGGAAAAGCGGACATCGCTTCTTCGAGTTGACGCCTCAGCCCTTGCTCATCGCTGCGATCGCGTCCGCGATCTCGATCGTACGCCGCGCCATGTCGGCGTGCAGACGCTCCACCATTGCGCCATCGAGCCGATCGCGCCGCGCGAGACGTTCTCGGGCAGCTCGAATGCCGCGATGATCTTTCGCGCGCGCGCGACTTCCTCTTCGGGCGGCGTGAAGATCGCGTTGCAAGCCTCGATCTGCGACGGATGGATCAGCGTCTTGCCGTCGAAGCCGAGGTCGCGGCCCTGTGCGCATTCGGTGGCAAAACCGTCGGAATTGGCAATGTCGCTATAGGGGCCGTCGAGGATCTCGAGGCCATGGGCACGCGTCGCCAGGATGCAATGGGTGATCATCGGGGTCATCGCCGCGCGGCCCGGCAGCATCTTGATGCGCGTCTCGCGCGAGATGTCGTTCGGGCCGAACACGAAACCGGAGAGGCGCGTCTTGGGATCGCGGCCCGCGGCGGCCAGCTCCTCGGCATGAAGCACGGCGCGCGCGGTCTCGATCATCGCCCAGACCTTCACCGTCGGCGCGGCGCCGAGCTCGGCAAGGCGAGCGCCGATCGCCTGGAGATCCTCGATGCTTGAAACTTTTGGAACCAGAATGCCATCAGGCGAGGCCTTGGCGGCCATCGCGACGTCATCGGCCCACCAGGGCGTGTCGAGGCCGTTGGTCCGGATCAAAATCTCGCGCTTGCCGAACCCCTTGTCCGCGATCGCAGCGGCGATGCCGTCACGCGCCACCCCCTTGAGGTCGGGGGCGACGGAATCTTCCAGATCGAGGATCAAGCCGTCAGCGGCGAGATTTCGCGCCTTTTCCAGCGCGCGGGGGTTGGAGCCGGGCATGAACAGATGGCTGCGGCGCGGGCGGGTCATGCGAGCATTCCTTCCGGTTTCCTCAGGTCTATTCTGAAGCATGATCCCGGAAAAGTGTGCGGCGGTTTTCCGAAAGGATCATGCTCGAACAACAAGCCAAGCCGATAGCATCTGGCCTGCCTATTCGAAAGGCTTGTTCGCCCCTCTGGTCTATGGTTAGGCATAGGCCATGATCACATTCCCGAAGCATTTGCTGGAAGGCTACAAGGCCTTCGCCACCCAGCGGCTGCCGACCGAGCAGAGCCGCTATCGCGAGCTGTCGGTGAAGGGGCAGTTCCCGGAAGTGATGGTGATCGGCTGCTGCGACAGCCGCGTCTCGCCCGAGGTGATCTTCGACGTCGGCCCGGGTGAACTGTTCGTCGTCCGCAACATCGCCAATCTGGTGCCGGTGTATCAGCCCGACGGCAATGCGCACGGCGTCTCCGCAGCGCTGGAATATGCCGTGACGGTCCTGAAGGTGAAGCACATCGTCGTGCTCGGGCACGCGCAGTGCGGCGGCATCCGCGCCTTCGTCGACAAGATCGAGCCGCTCACGCCGGGCGACTTCATCGGCAAATGGATGCAGATGTTCATCAAGCCGGGCGAAGTGGTCGAGCAGCGCGACCACGAGACCATGGCACAGTTCGTCGAGCGCATCGAGAAGGCCGCGGTGTTCCGCAGCCTGGAAAACCTGATGACGTTTCCGTTCGTGCAGAAGGCGGTGGACTCAGGCCAGATGCAGACCCATGGCGCCTATTTCGGCGTGGCAGAGGGGTCGCTGTTCGTGCTGGACAAGGTCGCGAAGGAATTCAGGAGCGTGCGTAACGCGGCTTGAATTCGTAGGGTGGGCAAAGGCGCAACGCGCCGTGCCCACCATCTTTCCCGATTGAGACCTTGGTGGGCACGCTTCGCTTTGCCCACCCTACGAGATTCCGCGCGTTACGCCGCCTTCTTCTTCGCGCTGATCAGCTTGCGGTTGATCAGCACTTCCGCGATCTGGATGGCGTTGAGCGCCGCGCCCTTGCGCAGATTGTCGGACACGCACCACAGCACGAGGCCGTTCTCCACCGTCGCGTCCTCGCGGATGCGGCTGATATAGGTGGCGTCCTCGCCGGCGGCTTCATACGGCGTGGCGTAGCCGCCGGGCTCCTGCTTGTCGATGACGAGGCAGCCCGGCGCCTTGCGCAGGATGTCGCGTGCCTCGTCCGCCGTGATCGGATTCTCGAACTCGATGTTGACGGCCTCGGAGTGGCCGACGAACACCGGCACGCGCACGCAGGTCGCGGAGAGCTTGATCTTGGGATCAAGGATCTTCTTGGTCTCCGCCATCATCTTCCACTCTTCCTTGGTGTAGCCGTCCTCCATGAAGACGTCGATCTGGGGGATGACGTTGAAGGCGATGCGCTTGGGGAATTTCTTCGCGATCAGCTCGCTGTTGGTGTAGACGGCCTTGGTCTGCGAGAACAATTCGTCCATCGCATCCTTGCCGGCGCCCGAGACCGATTGATAGGTCGAGACAACGACGCGCTTGATCGTCGCCTTGTCGTGCAGCGGCTTCAGCGCGACCACGAGCTGCGCGGTCGAGCAGTTCGGGTTGGCGATGATGTTCTTCTTCTTGAAGCCGGCCGTCGCATCCGCGTTCACCTCGGGCACGATCAGCGGCACGTCCGGATCCATGCGCCAGGCGGACGAGTTGTCGATCACGACCGTGCCGGCGGCGCCGATCTTCGGCGACCATTCCTTCGACACCGAGCCGCCCGCCGACATCAGGCAGATATCGACATCGGAGAAGTCGTAGTGCTCGAGCGCTTTGACCTTCAGGGTGCGGTCGCCATAGGAGACCTCGACGCCGACGCTGCGGCGTGACGCCAGGGCCACGACCTCGTCCGCGGGGAATTTGCGCTCATCGAGGATGTTGAGCATTTCCCGTCCGACATTGCCGGTCGCGCCGACGACTGCGACTTTGTAACCCATCGTTCACTCTCCGATGAAAAAGCCCGTTCCTGAAGCTGACGCTTAAACAGGAAGAGCAGCGCTTCTATGCGAGAACCCGCCTCAAGACAACGTTGGACCATGCCTGAAGGCCGTGGATGCAGTCGCCAGAGGCCAGCACGGCCGCAACCCCTACCCAGATCCATCTGGCGCTCGCAGCCCTCGCCGACGAAATCGTCGGCACGCTGGCGCGCCTGTTCGCCTATGTGGGGACGCTGGTCCTGTTTGCCATCCTCGCGCTGGCGGCGTTCGACCAGCTGCCCAGCCTGCGCGACGATGAGCCCGCCGAGAAGCCGGGGTGGAGCGTGGCCGACCGCTCGCAACCGGCCTTCGCCCTCAGCCGGCTCGATTCATCAGAAAAAACAGCCTCTTACGTCATTCTCAGGCATCCCGAAGGCGGCCGCAGGGACGTGATGCGCTGGACCGGCGAGGCGGACAAGCCCGTGGCGGAGCTCGAGATCTACCGCGAAGGCGGCGAATTCGACGTGGCCCGCCCGGCGACAGCGGACCTGGCGGTCCACATGGGCCTGGGTGAAGCAACTCCGCTCGAGCAGGCCGGCCTGATCGACACGAAATTCGGTCCCGTCGCCCTGTTCCGGCCCACCGGCGCGGCGGAGGCCGCGCGGGCGTGCCTCGGCTACCTCAAGCGCAGCGAGGAGCCGGCGCTCCAGATCTCCGGCTTCTCCTGCCAGGGCGACACCCTCCCCGCCCGGCGCGCGGCGATCGCCTGCACGCTGAATCGGCTCACACTCCTGACCTCGGGTAACGAGCCGAAGTTGGCGGAATTGTTTGCCCATGCGGAGCTGAAGCGCCGCTCCTGCGCTCCCCAGGGTTCGTCGGACTGGCTGCTGGGCGCGGCGAACGCGCAATTGCGCGGGGCGCTTTGATCCGCATCAAGCTCAAGTGGCTGGTATTGATGCAACTTTTGCCAGCGCGCACGATTATTCCGAGCTGGTGTGACCCAATAGACCTAGTTGCGGCCACCCTTGCCGGGCTAGTATGGGGATGAAATCGATTGGCGGCTTGCCGCCTGAAGGGGACGTGATGAGCTCGAATTTCTCCGCCGCGAACAAACTGGCGATGTGGCTTGCGGCCGGCGCCGCGGTTGTCATGTCCTCAGCCCTCGCGACACCCGCCTCGGCCGACACCAAGAAGCAACGTTACGACAACAGCCGGCCCTATTACGGTCCGAGTGGCCCCAACGCTGTCTATCAGCAGGGCCGCACCCGCCTCTATGTGAGCAAGCGCTCCTGGCTTGACGGCGGCACTGAGGTCAATCCTGGCGACCGCAAGTTCTCCGACTACGCTTTCCCGCCGGCGATCGGCTATCCGACCTTCGCCCGCGAGAACAACAACCGCCCGATCGATCGCCAGCCGCTGAGCACGCCGGCCGACGTCGGCGGTTATCCGCGGAATTTCCCGCTGTACTGAGCGGAATGATCGACCGAATCAAAATGGCCGGGCTCGCGCCCGGCCATTTTTGTTTGTGAGAGATGCGTCCGCTTCAGGCGTCGGCTGCCGGGTCGTAGCGCCTGCAAAATTCTTCGATCGCCTCGGAGCGGAAATCGCCCAGGCGCTCGAAGATGAGTTCGTCCGGCCAATCCCACCAGGCGATGCGGCGCAGGCTTGCCGCGACCGAATCGTCAAAGCGTTTGCGGATGGCACGCGCGGGAACGCCACCGGCGATCGTGTAGGGCTCGACATCGCGGCTAACGACCGCGCCCGCGGCAATCACCGCCCCGTCGCCGACCGTGACGCCCGGCAGCAGGATGGCGGCGTGCCCGATCCAGACATCGTTGCCGACGATGACGCGATCTCCGCGACGATCCGCAAAGAAGTCGCGGTCACGCGTCGCACTCGCCTCGTAATATTCCGGGACATAGGTGAAGCGATGCTGGGACGGACGGCCCATCGGATGGTTGGGCGCGCCGATGCGCACCGAATTGGCGATGGCGGTGAATTTTCCGATCACCGCGTCGGCGACCTCGCAGTTCTCGCCGAGATAGGAGTAGTCGCCGAGCGAGGCATATTCGATGCGGGTGTCGGCGAGGATTTCGCAGCGGCGACCGATCTGCGCTTCGCGCTGGCGGACCGTTTCATGGATGATGGTTTCCGCGATCTTGGGGCGGGGCGAGGCATCCATGAGGTGGCTTCCCTGAGGTCGTCGGCAGAGCCGTAAGGGTGGGCAAAGGCGCGAAGCGCCGTGCCCACCATCTCGCGGCAATCGCGATCGAAATGGTGGGCACGCGATCGCTTTGCCCACCCTACGATTGCGGTGTTTGTGGCTACGCGTGCAGCTTCTGCAATTCCTTCAGGATCGCTTCGCCCATCTGAGTGGTCGAGGCGGCCGTGGTGCCTTCCGACTTGATGTCGGCGGTACGCAGGCCGCTCGCCAGCACCGCGGCGATCGCGGCATCGACCTTGTCGGCGAGATCGCCCATATCGAAGGAATAGCGCAGCGCCATGCCGAAGGACGAGATCATCGCGATGGGATTCGCGAGGCCTTGGCCTGCGATGTCGGGCGCCGAACCGTGCACGGGCTCGTACAGCGCCTTGCGCTTCTTGCTCTTCACATCGACTTCGCCGAGCGAGGCCGAGGGCAGCATGCCGAGCGAGCCGGTGAGCATTGCCGCGATGTCGGAGAGCATGTCGCCGAACAGATTGTCGGTGACGATGACATCGAACTGCTTCGGCGCCTTCACCAGCATCATGCCGCCGGAATCGGCGAGCTGATGCTCGAGCGTCACGTCAGGATATTCGCGCTTGTGGACCGCCGTCATGACCTCGTTCCAGAGCACGCCCGACTTCATGACGTTGCGCTTCTCCATCGACGTCACCTTGTTCTTGCGCTTCCTCGCAAGCTCGAAGGCGACGCGGCCGATACGCTCGATCTCATAGGTGTCGTAGACCTGGGTATCGACGGCGCGCTTCTGGCCGTTGCCGAGATCGGTGATGGTCTTGGGCTCGCCGAAATAGACGCCGCCGGTGAGCTCGCGCACGATGACGATGTCGAGGCCCTCGACCGCCTCACGCTTCAGGCTCGAGGCATCGGCGAGCGCCGGATAGCAGACGGCGGGGCGGAGGTTGGCGAACAGGGCGAGATCCTTGCGCAGGCGGAGCAGGCCGGCTTCGGGGCGCACCTCGTAAGGAACGGCATGCCACTTCGGGCCGCCGACCGCGCCGAAGATGATGGCGTCGGCGGCCGGCGCCTTGGCCATGTCGCCCTCGGAGATCGACACCTTGTGGGCGTCGTAGGCGGAGCCGCCGACCAGGCCGGTATCGGTCTCGAATTTGGCGATCCCTGCCGAATTGAGCCAGTCGATCAGCCGCTTCACCTCGCCCATCACCTCGGGGCCGATACCGTCGCCGGGGAGCAGCAGCAATTTGTGGGTCGCCATGGTCGTTTCCTCTGAGATCGAATTCGGCCGGAGTGCTAGAGCGGCGTTGCGCGCTTGGCAAGACACCATTGCCGCCTCGCGGCTGTGCAAGGCCCGCAGGGCCTGCCACACTGGGCGCGCCGGAGTATCCCTTGCGCGCCCCTGATCGTCCCCCGCCCGACGCACATCCCGCGCGGCTGATCCTGACCCTGTCGCTGGCGGCGACGGTCGGGCTCGGCATCGGCCGCTTTGCTTATGCGCTGGTGCTGCCCGATATGCGGGAGGACCTCGGCTGGTCCTACTCGGCGGCCGGTTTCATGAACACCATCAACGCCGTCGGCTACCTCGTGGGCGCGCTTGTCGCGTCCCGGCTGATCCAGCGCGTCGGCTGGTCGGCGGCGATCCGCGGCGGAACCCTCGCCTGCGTCGCCGCGCTCGCCACCTGCGCGCTGACAGGCAATTTCGTTGCGCTGAGCCTCGCACGCCTCGTGCTGGGCTTAGGGGCCGCGGCCGGCTTCGTCGCCGGCGGTGCGCTGGCCGCGGCCATCGCGCAGTCGCGCCCGGAACGGGCCAATTTCCTGCTCAGCCTGTTCTATGCCGGGCCCGGCATCGGGATTCTCGCCTCGGGGTTGATCGCCCCGTTCACGCTGCAATATTTCGGGCCGGGCTCGTGGTGGCTGGTGTGGTGGGCGCTGACGCTGCTGTCCGTCGTGATGACCGCGCCGCTGTTCCTGATCCGCATCGAGAGTGGGGTGCGCTTCTCGGAAGGCAGCCACGCCGCCTTCGCGATTCTGCCCGTGCTGATCTATCTCGCCGGCTACTTCCTGTTTGGCGCCGGCTACATCGCCTACATGACCTTCATGATCGCGTATGTGCGCGACGGCGGCGGCGGCGCCGCTGCGCAGGCCGCGTTCTGGAGCCTGATCGGCCTCAGCGCCTTCGTCACGCCCTGGGTCTGGCGCGGCGTGCTGGCGCTCGACCGCGGTGGACTTGCCACCGCCATCATCCTCGGCACCAACGCGCTCGGCGCGGCGTTGCCGATGCTCGGGCATTCGCCGGCGTGGCTCGCGGTTTCGGCGGTCGTGTTCGGCGTGGCCTTCTTCGCCGTGGTCGGCTCGACCACGGCCTTCGTCCGCTTCAACTACCCGCCCCAGGCGTGGCCCACCGCGATCGCGGCGATGACGATCTCGTTCGGCGTCGGGCAGACGCTCGGCCCGATCGTGGTCGGCGCGATCACGGATGCGCTGGGGAGTCTGAGTTACGCGCTGAATGTGTCGGCGGCGCTGCTGGCATTGGGGGCGGTGGCCGCGTTGTGCCAGCGCAAGGTGGGGCCGGCCAGAGAACCGGTGCCGTAGGGTGGGCAAAGGCGCAAAGCGCCGTGCCCACCATGACCGTTGTCGCGGATACAGCATCGGTGGGCACGCTTCCGCCTTCGCTCTTCGAGCTATGGCGGACAAGTCGCTTTGCCCACCCTACGGCAGCGGAGCTAGAGCATTTTCCGACCGGAAAGAATCGGGTGGGGATTCCCAAAACGGCGCGAGTCAGATTCAAGCTGCATGCTGGCGAGGGAGGCCAGCATGTATGGCCAGGGCGCTTTCGGTTGATCTTCGCCAAAGGGTGGTAGCCGCGATTGACGGTGGCATGTCCTGTCGACAGGCTGCTGAGCGCTTTGGTGTCAGCGCGGCCAGTGCGATCCGCTGGCGCGGTCGCCTCAAGAAAGTTGGCGACATCGTTCCTAAACGCCAGGGCGGTGACCGCAAATCGCAGCGCATCGAAGCGCATTCGCAATTGATTCTGGAGGCGGTGACAGCGAGGCCGGATATCACGCTTGCCGAGTTGCGAGAACTGTTGAAACGTCGTGGAATATCGACTGGCATCGCGTCGCTCTGGCGTTTTTTCCAGCGCAGAAAGATCACACTTAAAAAAAGACAGCGCACGCCGCCGAGCAACGGCGCGGCGATATAAATGCCGCACGTGAGGAGTGGTTCGAAGGGCAAATCGACCTTGACCCTGAGCGTCTCGTCTTCATCGACGAAACCAGCGCCAACACCAAAATGGCGCGGCGTTACGGGCGCTCGCCACGCGGCGAGCGATGTCGTGCAGCTATCCCACACGGACATTGGAAGACGACGACGTTCACCGCTGGATTGCGCTCCGACGGTCTGATCGCGCCGCTTGTTCTGGACGGTCCAATGGATGGCGACGCTTTCCTGGCCTACGTCGAGCAATTGCTCGCCCCATCGCTGCGGCCGGGCGATACCGTTATCATGGACAACTTGCCCGCTCACAAGGTCCATGGCGTTCGAGAGGCCATCCAGGCGGTCGGAGCTAGCCTGCTCTATCTTCCGCCCTACAGTCCAGACTTCAACCCGATTGAAATGGCCTTCTCCAAACTGAAAGCGCTGTTGCGGACCGCCGCAGCCCGCACCATGCCCGATCTCTGGCAAGCAATCGCCAACGCTCTCAAACGCTTCTCACCCGAGGAATGTCAAAATTATCTCGTCGCGGCTGGTTACGACGCAACGTGATCGGAAAACGCTCTAGCTCCCGCTGAACGAATTGTACCCCTGGTCTTCCCAGTAGCCGCCCTTGTAGTCGTTGGTGACTTCCATCGAGACCACGTATTTCGGGTTCTTGAATCCGAGTTTCGTCGGCACGCGGATCTTCATCGGGAAGCCGTAGGCCCGCGGCAAAATCTCGTTCGCGTATTTGAACGTCATCTGGGTTTGCGGATGCAGCGCACTGCGCATGTCCAGGGGCGAGTTGTAGCCGTCCTTGTCGGCGCACTGGAACCAGACATACTTTGCGCGCGTGTCGGCGCCGATCAGCTTGAGGAAATCGCGGAGCGGCGTGCCGGTCCAGCTTCCGATCGCGCTCCAGCCCTCGACACAGATGTGGCGGGTGATCTGCGTGACCTGCGGCAGCTTGTAGAGCTCGTCCAGCGTCCAGGACTTCTTGTTGTTGACTAGACCGCGCACCTCGAGCTTCCAGTCGGCGCCGTCGACATCAGGCGCATCGTCGAGATCGTAATAGGCGTTGAACGGGAACGGCTTTGTAATCGCGCTCTCGGGGAAGGTCGGCGCCAGCGCATCCGGATTGAACATCCAGGCCTGCACGGCGTCGTTGAATTTCGAGACCTTCGCCAGCAGGGTGTCGGCCGACGAGGAATCGACGACGTCGCAGCCGGTGAGCAGCGTCAGCGCGCCGAGGCTGGCGCCGCCGGCGATGAAGCGGCGGCGGGTGAAGTCCGGCATGGACTTGATGGAGTCCTTGATCAGCAGCCGCTTGTCGACGCCGGGGATGAGGAATGAGCGCTTGGCCATAATGGGTCTCACATATTTATCTTGAGCATGATCTTGTCGGAAAACCGGTTCCCACTTTTCCGGATCATGCTCTCAGCGACCAATGATCATCGCGCGCAGGCTCTTCGGCACCAGCAGCGCGAGCAAGACGTGAATGACGAGGAAGGCGCAGATCGCGGCCATGCAGAAGAAATGGACGTAGCGCGCGGTCGGATAATCGCCGAACAGCATCACGAGATAATAGAGCTGCACCGGCTTCCACATCGACAGGCCCGACAGCACGATCAGCACGCCGACCACGATGATGCCGGCATAGAGCAGGCGCTGCACGTAATTGTAGACGGTGAGATCGTCATGGCCGAGCTTGAAGGTCAGGGCAGCCCTGACGTCGTGGAGCACGCCGGATGGCGTGATCGGCAGCAGCTTCTTGCGGAAGCGGCCGGTGGCGAAGCCGGTGACGAGATAGGCGAGGCCGTTGACCATCAGCAGCCACATCGCCGCAAAGTGCCAGAGCAGGCCGCCGCCGAGCCAGCCGCCAAGCGTATATTCGCGCGGAAAACTGAAGCCGAACAGCGGCGAGGCGTTGTAGATCTGCCAGCCCGACAGGATCATCAGGATCATGGCGACCGCGTTGGTCCAGTGCATGACGCGGACCCAGGCCGGCTGGATCACTTTGGCGGGGGTGGCGCTGACCTGCTCGTCGCTGATTGTGAGGCTCGACATGATGGTTCCGTCCTGAAGGTCGTCTGACACCGAATATACGCCGATACTTCCGCTTTCGTTACGCCCCCGCACGACGGCGAATCGAGTCTGCGGGCGACCGTGGTCACAATAAAGCGAGCCGGGTGCCCCCGGCTCGCCGTCTCAAAGCATCCTGTTCGGGGGATGAAACAGGGGTGGGCGGTGTTACGTCGCCGGCATCAGCACGGTATCGACCACATGGATCACGCCGTTCGACTGGTTGACGTTGGAGATCGTCACCATCGAGGTGCCGCCCTTGGCATCGACGATCCAGACCTTGCCGTCCTGCTTCTTCACGGTCAGTTCCTCGCCTTCGGCGGTCTTCATCTTCTTGCCGTCGGTGAGGTCGGAGGCCTCGAGCTTGCCGGGCACGACATGGTAGGTGAGGATCTTGGTCAAGGTCGCCTTGTTCTCGGGCTTGACCAGATTGTCGACGGTGCCGGCCGGCAGCTTGCCGAAGGCGGCGTTGGTGGGCGCGAACACCGTGAACGGGCCCTTGCTTTCCAGCGTCGGCACCAGGCCGGCCGCCTTCACCGCCGCCACCAGCGTGGTGTGATCCTTCGAGTTGACGGCGTTCTGGACGATGTTCTTGGACGGGAACATCGCGGCGCCACCGACCATGACGGTCTTCTCCTCGGCGCGGACAGGCGCGACGACGGTCGCGGTGATGGCCAGAGCGCTGAAGGCGGCGGCAGCGAGATAGGCAATACGCTTCGACATGGAGGGTCTCCCGATTGAATTGTGACCGGCAATGGCCGGCGTTTGCGTTGGGGCAACAACGGCGCCTGTGACCTTTTGGCGTGAAGCAGCAGTGCCGTCGTTGGACCGAACTACGGGAGGGTTCGCGATGGGGTTTCGGGAAATAATTTATTGTGATGCGTGAAACTATGTAGCGGCGCATCCGTGTATGAGCCCGGGCTCAGCACCCGGTGCCGTAGGGTGGGCAAAGCGACTTGTCCGCCATAGCTCGAAGAGCGAAGGCGGAAGCGTGCCCACCAACTTCATTCGCGATCGAGGGTAGATGGTGGGCACGGCGCTTCGCGCCTTTGCCCACCCTACGGCAGTGCGCCCGTTTCAATCCCTGTTGTTCGGCGTCTGAATGAATCCGCGATTATGCGTCGGGCTGATCAGGAGCTCGTTGATGCAGACGCGCGGCGGCATCGATGCGATGAACGCGATGGTGCGCCCCAGATCTTCCGATTGCAGCATCTTGGCCTGCTCCTCCTCGCTCGGCACCACCGGGCGCAGTTTCAGGATGGGAGTAGCCACCTCGCCCGGCATCAGGCAGCAGGCGCGCAGGCCGTTAACGCATTCGTCCATGTTGAAGGAATGAGTCAGCGCCAGCACCGCATGCTTGGTGGTGGTGTAGGCCGGGCCCGGCATCTTCGAGACGTGGCGGCCGGCCCAGGACGAGACGTTGATGATCGAGCCATCCTGCTGCTTGCGCATCGTGGGCAACACTGCGCGCATGCAATACAGCACGCCGTTGAGGTTGACCTGGACGAGCTTGTCCCAGCCCTCCAGTTCCATGTCCTTCCAGCTCCGCTTGGGGACATTGATACCGGCGTTGTTCACGAGCAGGTCGATGCGGCCGTGCTTCGCGACGATTTGATCGGCCGCCTTCTGGGCTTCGGCGGCGTTGGACACATCGAGCGCAATGGCCTCGGCCGCCCCGCCTGCCTTGGCAATCCTGGCAACCACGGTATCCAGGGCGTCCTTGCGGCGGCCCGAGACCACGACTATCCAGCCGTCGGCCGCGAGCGCCTCGGCGCCGGCCTCCCCGATCCCGCTGCCGCCGCCCGTCACCCAGGCCACGCGTTTCCCGTTTTGGGTCATGCAAACTGTCTCCGTTGCTTCATTGGGGCGGTTTTTGCTAATCCAGCCCTCGGTTTTGACCGGCCTTGTTTGCCTTGCGGTCGAGGAAATCTTGCATGAACCAAGCTGCCAACGCCAACCTGTTTTCCCGCCTGTTCGACGGTCTGGACGATCCCAAACGCCTCGCGGTCGAGACGCAGGACGGCGGCCGTATCAGCTATGGCGATCTGATCGCGCGGGCCGGGCAGATGGCGAACGTGCTGGTCGCGCGCGGCGTGAAGCCCGGCGACCGCGTCGCGGTGCAGGTGGAGAAATCGGTCGCCAATATCGTGCTGTATCTCGCCACCGTGCGGGCCGGCGCGGTCTATTTGCCGCTGAACACGGCCTATACGCTGAACGAGCTCGATTACTTCATCGGCGATGCCGAGCCGTCGCTGGTGGTCTGCGATCCCTCCAAGGCGGAAGGCCTCGCCCCGATCGCCGCCAAGGTGAAGGCCAAGGTCGAGACGCTCGGGCCCGACGGCAAGGGCTCGCTGACGGAAGCAGCCGACAAGGCCAGCAGCGAATTCGTAACCGTCTCACGGGCAAACGACGATCTCGCCGCGATCCTCTACACGTCGGGCACCACCGGCCGCTCCAAGGGCGCGATGCTGACGCACGACAATCTCGCGTCGAACTCGCTCTCGCTCGTCGGCTACTGGCGCTTCACCGACAAGGACGTGCTGATCCACGCGCTGCCGATCTACCATACGCACGGCTTGTTCGTGGCGACCAACGTGACGCTGTTTTCGCGGGCGTCGATGATCTTCCTGCCGAAGCTCGACCCGGACCTGATCATCAAGCTGATGGCGCGCGCCACGGTGCTGATGGGCGTGCCGACCTTCTACACGCGGCTGCTCCAGAACTCCGCGCTGTCACGCGAGACCACAAAGCACATGCGACTGTTCATCTCGGGCTCGGCGCCGCTGCTCGCCGAAACCCATCGCGAATGGTCGGCGCGCACGGGACACGCGGTGCTCGAGCGCTACGGCATGACCGAGACCAACATGAACACGTCGAACCCGTATGACGGCGAGCGCGTGCCCGGCGCGGTCGGCTTTCCCCTCCCCGGCGTCTCCGTGCGCGTGACCGAGCCCGAGACCGGCAAGGAGCTGCCGCGCGACGAGATCGGCATGATCGAGGTGAAGGGCCCGAACGTCTTCAAGGGCTATTGGCGAATGCCGGAGAAGACCGAGTCGGAATTCCGGCCCGACGGCTTCTTCATCACCGGCGACCTCGGCAAGATCGACGACAAGGGCTACGTCCACATTCTCGGCCGCGGCAAGGATCTCGTGATCTCCGGCGGCTTCAACGTCTACCCCAAGGAAATCGAGAGCGAGCTCGACGCCATGCCCGGCGTGGTCGAGTCCGCCGTGATCGGCGTGCCACATGCCGATTTCGGCGAGGGGGTCACGGCGGTTCTGGTCTGCAACAAGGGCGCCGACGTCACCGAAGCCGCCGTGCTGAAGGCGCTCGACGGAAGGCTGGCAAAGTTCAAGATGCCCAAGCGCGTCTTCGTCGTCGACGAATTGCCGCGGAATACGATGGGCAAGGTGCAGAAGAACGTGCTGCGGGATACCTACAAGGATATTTACGCGAAGAAGTGAGTGGGGGAGCTCTGCTCTCTCGCCGTCCTTGCGAGGAGCCTCTACCCGGTACGCTGTCATGCCCCGCGAAGGCGGGGCATCCAGTACGCCGCGGCCTCTGGGATCAATCACCGGCGCTGGTGGAATACTGGATCGCCCGCCTTCGCGGGCGATGACAGCGGAGGATGTGGCGCGGAGTTCAGCCGAAGCCGTTCACTGCCCGCCCACCAAGCTCATCACGAACCGGCTGCCGACGATAAACAGATAGCACCCGAACGCCACCTCCAGCGTTCGCTTCGACATCGCATGCGCGGCCCTCACACCGAGTGGCGCTGTCACAAGGCTCATCGGCATCACCAGCACGGCGCCGATCAGCGAGACGTAACCCAGCGCGAACGGGATTTGCAGCGCTGCGACGGCCGGATAGGTCGCAGCCGCCGGCCAGCCGGCATAGATGTAACCGAGCGCGCCGGGGATCGAGATGAGGACCGCGAGTGCCGACGAGGTCGCCACTGCCTGGTGGATGGGCCGGCCGTAAAACGTCATCAGCAGGTTCGAGAACAGGCCGCCGCCGATGCCCATCAGCGTCGAGAGGATACCGACGCAGAAGCCGTAGACGCGCATCAGCGGGCCTTTAGGCAGATCGTCGCCGAACTTCCAACCCTCGCGCGCGAAGATGAGACGCGCCGACGCGGAATAGGCGACGCAGACGAACACGACCTTGAACAGCCGCTCCGGCGCGTAACGCGCGATGACGCTGCCGGCGACGACGCCGATCACGATCGGCAGCCACCACACGCGCAGGATCGTCATGTCGACGGCGCCGCGCTTGTAGTGCGCCTGGAACGAGCGGATCGAGGTCGGGATGATCACGGCGAGCGAGGTGCCGATGCAGAGCGGCATGCGCACTTCGAGCGGCACGCCGGCGATGCGGAAGCATTCGTAGAACACCGGCACGAGAATCGCGCCGCCGCCAATGCCGAACACGCCGGCCAAGAATCCCGAGAGCGCGCCGGTTGCGATCAGCAACAGCGCGAGCTCGACGATCTCCTTGGTATCAAGACCTGCAATCACCCCTGACCTGCCCCGGCGACTGGTCGCAACTTCTCCGGAACATGGGTTCGGAAAGTTGCGTGCGGAGCTTTAGGCGATCTGATTCTCGCGGTCGACACGCCACGTCTTGCGGCTGGGGTGGAATGCAAGGTGCGCATATCCGGACAGGGGTCAAACCGGGCCGGAGTGGGAGCTGTTTGGTGCCGTCCGAATGGCGTTAGCGGCCCAAAAGACCGGCGCCGGGCAGGTTTGGACGGCATGGTCCGTTTAGAGGCGTTCCAATAGCAATTTCAACGCGCATCGGTCCCTTCAGAACAAATGAATATATATTCTTTTTTTCGTTGGCGGACAGAAGTGCTGGTATACCAAGCCACTGATTGGCCTTGCATCATCAACGCTCTAGAGCTGAACCGCGGTTCGATTTATGGCGATTTGGTGATTGCGCAGGCGAAATCGACTCCGTAAATAGAGCCGACCTTTCGCGATCCCCGCGTGCCCCCTGCTGGGCCGCAATAAACATCAAAAGCCCATGACCGCACGGATCGAACGACCGCTTTCCCCCCACATGCAAGTCTACCGCTGGACGCTAACGATGGCGCTGTCCATCGTCCATCGCGCCACCGGTATCGCGCTCTACGTCGGAACCCTGCTGCTGGCCTGGTGGCTGATCGCGGCGGCTTCCGGCCCCGCCGCCTATTCCCACGTCCAGGCCTTCACCGGCAGCATCATCGGCCGGCTGATCGTGTTCGGCTACACTTGGGCGCTGATGCACCATATGCTGAGCGGTATCCGGCACTTCGTGTGGGACCTCGGCTACGGCTTCAAGCCCAATGAGCGCGAGGCCCTGACCTGGGGCGCGCTGATCGGCGGCATCGTGCTCACGGTCCTGATCTGGATCATCGCCTATGCGATCGGAGGCGGACGATGAGCGCGACCGATACGCCCAAGCGCAGCATGCGCACCCCGCTCGGCCGCGTCCGCAATCTCGGCGCGGCGCATTCGGGTACGTCCGATTTCTGGCGCCAGCGCATCACCGCCGTCGCCATGACGCTGCTGATGATTCCGGTGCTCGTGATCATCATGATGCTGCTCGGCCGCAATCAGGCCGGCGCCGCGCAGATCCTCGGCTCGCTGCCGATCGCGGTGATCCTGCTGCTCTTCATCGCCGCCAGCGCCTGGCACATGAAGATCGGCATGCAGGTCGTGATCGAGGACTACGTCCATAACGAGAAGCTGAAGCTCATCTCGATCATGCTCAACAATTTCTTCTCGATCGCCGTCGCGCTCGCCTCGACCTACGCGATCCTCAAGCTTTCATCCGGAGTGTAACCCATGGCCACAGCGACGAATGGCAAGGGCAACGGCGCTCCCGCCACCAACGGCAAAGCCTATCCGATCGAAGACCACACCTATGACGTCGTCGTGGTCGGCGCCGGCGGCGCGGGCCTGCGCGCCGTGGTCGGCTGCAGTGAAGCTGGTCTGCGCACCGCCTGCATCACCAAGGTGTTTCCGACCCGCTCGCACACGGTTGCGGCGCAGGGCGGCATCTCGGCCTCACTCGGCAACATGCACAAGGACGATTGGCGCTGGCACATGTACGACACCGTGAAGGGGTCGGACTGGCTGGGTGACCAGGACGCGATCGAGTACATGGTGCGCAACGCGCCCGAGGCCGTCTACGAGCTCGAACATTGGGGCGTGCCGTTCTCGCGCACCGAGGACGGCAAGATTTACCAGCGCCCGTTCGGCGGCATGACTATGGACTACGGCAAGGGCCAGGCGCAGCGCACCTGCGCCGCCGCCGACCGCACCGGCCACGCCATGTTGCACACGATGTACGGTCAGTCGCTGCGCCACGCGGCCGAGTTCTTCATCGAGTTCTTCGCCATCGACCTGATCATGGACGACCAGGGCACCTGCCGCGGCGTCATCGCGCTCAAGTTGGATGACGGCACGCTGCACCGCTTCCGCGCCCAGACCGTGATCCTGGCCACCGGCGGCTACGGCCGCGCCTACGCGTCCTGCACCTCGGCACACACGTGCACCGGCGACGGCGGCGGCATGGTGCTGCGCGCCGGCCTGCCGATGCAGGACATGGAGTTCGTGCAGTTCCACCCGACCGGCATTTACGGCTCGGGCTGTCTCGTCACCGAAGGCGCGCGCGGCGAAGGCGGCTATCTCGTCAATTCCGAGGGCGAGCGCTTCATGGAGCGCTATGCGCCGTCCGCGAAGGACCTCGCCTCGCGCGACGTCGTTTCGCGCGCGATGACCATCGAGATCCGCGAAGGCCGCGGCGTCGGCAAGAAGAAGGACCACATCTTCCTGCATCTCGACCATCTCGATCCCGCGGTACTGGCCGAGCGCCTGCCGGGCATCTCCGAATCCGCAAAAATCTTCGCTAATGTCGACGTGACGCGCGAGCCGATCCCGATCGTGCCGACCGTCCACTACAACATGGGCGGCATCCCCACGAACTATCATGGCGAAGTGCTGACCAAGCGGGATGGCGACGACAACGCCATCATCCCCGGCCTGATGGCCATCGGCGAAGCCGCCTGCGTCTCCGTGCACGGCGCCAACCGCCTCGGCTCCAACTCGCTGATCGACCTCGTCGTGTTCGGCCGCGCCGCCGCTTTGCGTCTTGCCGAAAAGCTCACGCCCAACGCCAAGCAGCCGGAGCTGCCGGCGAACTCGTCCGATCTCGCCCTCGGCCGCCTCGACCATTACCGCTACGCCTCCGGCGGCACGCCGACCGCGAAGCTGCGCGAGGGCATGCAGCACGTGATGCAGAACAATTGCGCGGTGTTCCGCACCGGCGACATCCTGAGCGAAGGCCAGAACCTGATCGAGAAGGTCCACAGCGGCATCACCGACATCGCCGTGTCCGACCGCTCGCTGGTGTGGAATTCCGACCTGATCGAGACGCTCGAGTTCGACAATTTGATCTCGCAGGCGGTGGTGACGATGGACTCCGCCGCCAACCGCACCGAGAGCCGCGGCGCCCACGCCCGCGAGGACTTCTCCGCGCGCGACGACAAGAACTGGATGAAGCACACGCTGGCCTGGCTCGACGATGCCGGCAAGGTCAAGATCGAGTACCGCCCCGTTCACGACTACACCATGACCAACGACGTGCAGTACATTCCGCCCAAAGCTCGCGTTTACTAAACGTCGCGCGTGTACTGAACGAACAGCGAAAGCTTTATCGAAATGGTTGAATTCGCACTTCCGAAGAACTCCAAGATCACCGGCGGCAAGACCTGGCCGAAGCCGGCGGGCGCGACAGACGTTCGCGAATTCCGCGTCTATCGCTGGAATCCGGACGACGGCAAGAATCCGAGCGTCGACACTTATTACGTCGACACCCATGATTGCGGTCCGATGGTGTTGGATGGCCTGATCTGGATCAAGAACAACATCGACCCGTCGCTGACCTTCCGCCGCTCCTGCCGTGAAGGCGTCTGCGGCTCCTGCGCGATGAACATCGACGGCCAGAACACGCTGGCCTGCACCCGCTCGATGCACGACGTCAAGGACGGCGCGGTCAAGATCAATCCGCTGCCGCACCAGCCGGTCGTGAAGGACCTCGTTCCCGACCTCACCAATTTCTATGCGCAGTATGCCTCCGTCGAGCCGTGGCTGAAGACGACCTCGCCGACGCCGCAGAAGGAGTGGCGCCAGAGCCACGAGGATCGCGAGAAGCTCGACGGTCTCTACGAGTGCATCCTCTGCGCCTGCTGCTCGACCTCGTGCCCGAGCTATTGGTGGAACAGCGACCGCTATCTCGGCCCCGCCGCCCTGCTCCAGGCCAACCGCTGGGTGTCCGACTCCCGCGACGAGGCGACCGGCGAGCGCCTCGACAATCTCGAGGACCCGTTCCGCCTCTACCGCTGCCATACCATCATGAACTGCGCCAAGGCCTGCCCGAAGGGTCTCAACCCGGCCGAAGCCATCGCCGAGCTCAAGCTCAAGATGGTCGAGCGCCAGATCTAGGCCTCATTCATGCTACGGCCCCCCGGCCGGGACGGCCGGGGCATTCTACGATCAACCTCAGTTTGAGTAGAATTTGCCATAGCCCGCACCACGCGCGAACGTCCGGATTGCAACCTCCGGTTCCATCGACAAGCCACTTCCTTCCCAGCGGGAATTTCAAGTAAGCTCTCCGGTCAGGGACCGGAGCGACTGTGCAGGGTGCGCAACGCAACTCGCTGAGACTGTTGCAGTGGATGATGGCGGCATCCCTGGCGCTGCCGATTGCACTGTTCGTCTTCACCTCCACGATCTCCTACACATCGACAAAGGACATCGCCGACCGCGAGATCGAGCGCACGCTCGATGTCGCCCATGAGCACGCGCTCAAGGTGTTCGAGACCATCGACCGCAGCCTTGCCGAGCTCAACGAGGTCGTGCGCGGCCTCCCCGACGAGGTCATCCGCTCGCGCGAACCGGCGCTGCACCGCCGCCTGAAACGGCTGACCGATGCGCTGCCGCAGCTCAAATCGGCCTGGATCTTCGACGCGAACGGGAAATCGCTGGTCAACAGTCTCGCCTCGCCACCGCAGGATCTGAGTTTTGCGGACCGCGATTACTTCTACGCCCATGTCGACCAGAACATTGGCACGTTCGCCGGCGCGGCCCTGACGCCGCGTCCGCCCTATCAGGGAGCACGCTTCTTCGGCATGAGCCGGCGCCGCGAAGCCGACGATGGCAGCTTCATCGGCGTCATCCAGGCCTCCGTCCTGCCGGAATATTTCGAGAGCTTTTATGCCAGGATCGGCTCCGATCCCGGCAGCTTCTTCGCCATGGGACGCACGGACGGCGTGGTGCTCACTCATTTTCCCCGGCTCGACCGCGACTTCCGGCTCGATCCGACCGGACCGGTCGGGCAGCAGATCGCCGCTCACCCCGAGCACGGCCTCATCACCATCGCCTGGCCCTCGGACGGAATCGAGCGGCGCGTCGGCTACAGGCGCGTCGCCGAATATCCGATCTATGTCAGCGCCGGGCTCGAGACCTCGGCGATCCGCGCGCGCTGGCTCGCCACCATGGGCCAGCATCTGGTGTTCGGCATTCCCGCCACGGCGCTGCTGTTTCTGCTGCTTGCGCTCGCGTTCCGGCGCACCCAGCATCTCCACGCCGAGGCCGCAGCGCGACGCGAGGCCGAGGAGGCGCTCAAGCACAGCCAACGGCTGGAAGCGCTCGGCCAGCTCACCGGCGGTGTCGCGCACGACTTCAACAATCTCCTCACCGTGATCCGCGCCTCGGTCGACCTGTTGAACCGGCCGCAGCTGAGCGAGGAGCGGCGGCAGCGCTACATCAATGCCATTGCGGACGCGGTCGCGCGCGCCGCCAAGCTGACCTTGCAGCTGCTGGCGTTCGCGCGGCGCCAGACCCTGAAACCGGAAGTGTTCGACGTCGGGGATCGGATGCAGTCGCTGCACGACATGCTCGCCACGTTGCTCGGGCCGGCGATCGAGATCGGAATCCGGCTGCCGACCGAGCCCTGCCTCGTCAAGGCCGATGCCGGCCAGTTCGAGACGGCTCTGATCAACATGGCGACCAATGCGCGCGACGCCATGCAGGGCAAAGGCAGGATCACCTTCGCCGTGCAGGCGGCGGCGACCATACCCGATACATTGGTGCACGTTTCGGGCAGCCATGATCTTGCAGGCGGCGATGGCTTCGTCAGTGTCGCCGTCAGCGACACCGGCATCGGCATTCCCGCCGCACGATTGGGCCGCATCTTCGAGCCGTTCTTCACCACCAAGCAGGTCGGCCAGGGCACCGGTCTCGGCTTGTCGCAGGTGTTCGGCTTCGCCCGGCAATCCGGCGGCGAGGTGACCGTCGAGAGCGAGGTCGGTCAGGGCAGCACCTTCTCACTCTATCTGCCGCGCGTGCCGGCAGACCTGCTGCCGCAGCGGCAGGCGCCCAACACCGCACCGGCAGTGGCCGGCAGCGGCATGTCGGTGCTGTTGGTCGAGGACAATATCGAGCTCGCCAATTTCGCGGCCGACGGCCTCACCGAGCTCGGTTACAGCATCACTTTGGTGGACAACGCCACCGACGCGCTCGCCGAGCTCACCGTGGACACAGATCGCTTCGACGTCGTGTTCTCCGACGTGGTGATGCCCGGGATGACCGGGCTCGATCTGGCGCAGGCGATCCGCGACCGCGGCATCCGCGTGCCGATCGTGCTGACCACGGGCTACAGTCAGGCCCTGTCACAAGATGGCGCCGCCGGCTTCGATCTCGTGCAAAAGCCCTATTCGATCGAGGAATTGTCGCGGGTTCTCCATCGGGCCGCGAGGCTCCGGCCGGTCCGCGACGGCGCGGCCGAGTGAGGCTGGCGCGGAACCAACGGGAACCGATTGATTTGGTTCGCGTTATCCGCTCATGCACAAGCCGGCCGCAAAGCGCGAACAGGGCAGGAAGCCCCCCATTGTCGAGATCAAGGGTGAGAACGGCGACGAGGTCGCGCCGCCGCCGCCGGAGGTTATTGAGCCCGATCCCGCACTCTCGCCCGAAGAAGCCGAACAGGCCCGCAAGGACTATCTGCTGACGCGCTTCTGGATCAGCGCACGCGGCTTCTGGGGCCGCAACGGCGACCGGCTGGCGTGGCTCTACTCGATCGGCCTCGTCGTGCTGATCGTCCTCACCGTCGGCTTCCAGTACGGCATCAACGTCTGGAATCGCGCGATCTTCGACGCCATCGAGAAGCGCGAGGCGAGCACCGTCTTCCATCTCACGGCGGTGTTCTTTCCGCTCGCGATCGGGAGCATCGTGCTCGGCGTCGCGCAGGTGTTCGCGCGGATGGGAATTCAGCGTCGCTGGCGCGCCTGGCTCACGGCAAGCGTGCTGACGCGCTGGCTGGCCAACGGGCGCTATTATCAGCTCAACCTGGTCGGCGGCGACCACAAGAACCCGGAATACCGGATCGCCGAGGATCTGCGCGTTGCGACCGATTCCCCGGTCGATTTCCTCGCCGGCGTGACATCGGCGCTGTTGTCGGCTGCGACCTTCATCATCGTGCTCTGGACCATCGGCGGCGCGCTCACGGTCACGCTCGGCGGCTCGGCCATCACCATCCCCGGCTTCCTCGTCATCGCCGCGATCCTGTACGCCGCAATCGCCTCCGGTTCGATCCTGGTGATCGGCCGGCGCTTCGTGCAGGTCTCCGAGGACAAGAACCAGGCCGAGGCGGATTTCCGCTACACGCTGACGCGCGTGCGCGAGAACGGCGAGAGCATCGCGCTGCTCGGCGGCGAGGAGGAGGAGCGCGGCGGCATCGACCGCAATTTCACCAACGTGCTGCGGCAGTGGGCGCGTTTGGCCGGCCAGCACATGCGCACAACGCTGGTCTCGCAGGGCTCGAGCCTTGTTGCTCCTGTGGTCCCACTCCTGCTCTGCGCGCCAAAATTCCTCGACGGCAGCATGACGCTCGGACAGGTGATGCAGGCGGCCTCCGCCTTCACCATCGTGCAGAGCGCGTTCGGCTGGCTGGTCGATAATTATCCACGGCTCGCCGACTGGAACGCCTGCGCCCGGCGCGTCGCCTCGCTGATGATGTCGCTCGACGGCCTCGAGCGCGCCGAACAGGGCGACGGTCTCGGCCGCATCAAGCGCGGCGAGACCAGCAACGAGGCCATGCTGGAGATGAAGGATCTCTCCGTCACGCTCGACGACGGCACCGCCGTCGTCGGCGAGACCGAGGTGGTGATCGAGCCGGGCGAGCGGCTGCTCGTCGCCGGTGAATCCGGCACCGGCAAGAGCACGCTGGTGCGCGCCATCGCGGGGCTCTGGCCATGGGGCGGCGGCAGCGTCAATTTCCATCCCGACCGGCGCCTGTTCATGCTGCCGCAGCGGCCTTACGTGCCGTCCGGCAGCTTGCGCCGCGCGGTCGCCTATCCCGGCGCCGAAGACGACTGGACCGTCGAGGAGATCGGCGAGGCCTTGCACAAGGTCGGCCTCGACCACCTCAAGGAGAAGATCGAGGAAGAGGGACCGTGGGACCAGACGCTGTCAGGCGGCGAGAAGCAGCGCCTCGCCTTCGCGCGGCTGCTGCTGCACAACCCCGACATTGTCGTGCTCGATGAAGCGACCTCCGCGCTCGACGAGAAGAGCCAGGACAAGATGATGCAGATGGTCACCGACGAGTTGCCGAAGGCGACCATCGTCAGCGTCGCCCATCGCGTCGAGCTGGAAGCCTTCCACAGCCGCAAGATCGTGCTGGAACGCCGGAAGGGCGGCGCCAAGCTCGTCAGCGATATCGACCTGATCCCGCGCAAGGGCAAACGCAAGCTGCTTGGGCGATTCCTGAGGCAGCGCAAGGCGGCGCCGAAAAAGGCGGCGTAAGAGGCTCTGTCGTCCCGGGGCGCGCGAAGCGCGAGCCCGGGACCCATAGCCACAGGATTGAGTTTGGCGAGGCCCCGTAGTTGCCAGTCCCATGTCACAACTCTTCCCTGGGGTTATGGGTCCCGGGCTCGCTTCGCGCCCCGGGACGACACCTGTGATGGAGCGTTGGAGTCCCCCGCAAAACCGGCTATGCATGCGCCGCTTGCAACGAGGATCGCCTGCTTGACGCCCGACAACGCCCCTTCGTCCGCGCCGTTTGGCGCGTTTGCGCCGAACGCGGCGCAGGCTGCGATCATCCGCCTTGCGCAACAGTCGGGCCTCAAGCGCGGTGCGTTCCGCCCGTGGATGTCGCGGCTGGTCAACCTGATGCGCGGCGGGCCGATCGATGTGCATTACCAGGGCGCCTCGTTCCGCTTCTATCACCAGGGCAGCGCGACCGAGCGCGGCGCACTGTTCAATCCCGATTACAATCTCGACGAGCTCGACTTCCTGCGCCGGCACACCCCGGCAGGCGGCACGTTCGTCGACGTCGGCGCCAATGTCGGCACCTTTGCCCTGGTCATGGCGCAGCAGGTCGGCACCAATGGCAAGGTGGTCGCGATCGAACCGCATCCGATGACGTTTGGACGGCTTTCGTTCAATCACGCCGCGTCGAAGACGACGCAGGTGCGCCTGGTGCAGGCTGCCGCCGGTGACAGCGACGGTGAGCTCATGATCGAGAGCGGCGGCGGCAATCTCGGCGCCACGCACGTCGTCACCGGCACGGCCAGCGCGGAGGCCATCAAGGTGCCGTCGCTGCGGCTGACACGCATTCTGGACGAGGCCGGCGTCGGCCAAGTCGATTCGCTCAAGATCGACGTCGAGGGCTTTGAGGACCGCGTGCTGATCGGCTTCTTCCGCGACGCGCCGCAATCGCTGTGGCCGCGCGCGGTGGTGATCGAGCATCTGTCACAAAACGAATGGCAGCAGGATTGTATCGCTGACATGGTCGCGCGCGGCTTTGCGATCGCGCGCAAGACGCGGAGCAATACGTTCCTGTCGCGCTAACCGTGAGCAAGGGAGATTTGCGATGATCGACCATTTGGGTTTTTCGGTCTCCGACTATGAGCGCGCGAAAGCGTTCTACGCCAAGGCGCTGGCACCGCTCGATTACAGCCTGATCATGGAAGTAACGGCGGAGCAGACCGGCCACGCTGCGGCCGCAGGCTTTGGCGCCAACGGCAAGCCGGACCTCTGGTTCGGTGCGGAAGGCGCGATGAACAAGCCGGTGCATATCGCGATTCTCGCGAAGGATCGCGCCACGGTCGACGCCTTCTACAAGGCGGCCACGGCGGCCGGCGGTCGCGACAACGGCGCGCCCGGCATCCGCCCGCATTATCATGCGAACTATTACGGCGCGTTCGTGCTCGACCCTGACGGACACAACATCGAGGCAGTCTGCCACGCACCGGAATAGCGCGCGTTCAGGCACGACACGACAAGGAACATCGGCGCGGCATCATCGTTGTCATTCTCCAGACAACTGACCTCGATGATGTGATGCCGATCGAACCGCCCGAGATTCCACCGTCGACGCCCGGCACGCCCACCGAGCCGCCGCCTGGAATTCCGCCGGGCAATCCGCAGCCTGAAATCGCGCCGCCGGTGCGCGAACCCGGCGAATCACCACGGCCCGACGAATTGCCGGGCCACGTGCCGGAAGAGATTCCATCGCGCGGACCGAACGGACCGCTCACGCCGAATCCCGCGACGGATGCAAGTTCGCTGCGCGATCACATGTGAGGCGAAGCATCCCATGTGAGGCAATTGCAACCTGCGTCTGAATGCGCACTGAACGTCACCATAGTGAGGTGATTTGCGTGCAGAAATAAATCGGCCCGCGACCTCTTCGCCCGCCACATTCCGGCCTAACGCGTAGCTGTTCATCCCGACACTTCGTCAAAGAACCTTCCGGGGAAGTTCACCATCATGACCAACCTTCGTTTCGTGCTGCTTGCAACGACGGCTCTGACCGCGATGCAATTCGCAAGCTCCGCATCGCATGCGCAAAGCGCGCCACCGCTCGTGGTCGCGCAAGCGCAGACACAACCACCAGAGACCGACAAATCGAAGCAGCCTCCGAAGGAAGCACCGAAGGGACCGCCGCCTGGCGCACGTCCTGCAGCACCACCTCCTCCGGCCGCGGCACCGCCCGCAGCTCCTGCGCGCCCCACGGCGCCGCCGCCTGCGGCTGCACCTCCGCATCCTCCCGCTCCGCCGCCGCCGGCTGCCGCGCCGTCGCGCCCGACCCCACCACCGCCTCCTCCGCCTGCGGCACGTCCGGCACCTCCGCCTCCGCCGCCACCCCCACCGCCGGCAGCTCCCAAGCAGCCGTCGCCGCCTCCGGCTGCGGCCCCCCAGCAGCATGCGCCTGCGCCAACTCCGCCGCCCCCGGCCGCGCAGCAGCACACGCCGACGCCGCCTCCCGCCGCAGCTCCGCCTGCCGCGCGTCCCGCTCCGACTCCGCCGGCAGCAGCAACGCCGCCCGCAGCAGCACCCGCACGTCCGGCGCCGGCACCTGCTGCTACGCCGTCGCCTTCACCGGCCGCGCCTGCGGCC
Organism: Bradyrhizobium barranii subsp. apii; assembly: GCF_011516635.5. Lineage (GTDB taxonomy): Bacteria > Pseudomonadota > Alphaproteobacteria > Rhizobiales > Xanthobacteraceae > Bradyrhizobium > Bradyrhizobium barranii. The sequence goes on from NZ_CP096255.1 coordinate 881,966, forward strand.
CGCCCTGGCGCGGCTGCACCGACCGCCACACCCACAACCACACCTGCACCGGCGACAACACCTGCGCCGACCGCAACGCCGGCACCTGGCAGCACGCCTGGCGCACCGCCGGCCGGTCGCCCCGGTGTACCGCCGGCCGGCGGACGTCCCGGCACGCCTCCGGCTGCAGGATCTCCGTCGCCGGCTCCCGGTGCCGCGCCCGCTCCAACGGCCACGCCGGCCCCCGGTGGCGCTCCGACGCCGCTGCCCGGCCGTCCCGGCGCAGGACCGACGCCCGCCCCCGGCACAGCTCCGGCGGCGACGCCGACCCCTGGTCAACAGGGTGGAACGCCTCCCGCGGGCGCGCCCGCAGCCGGAACTCCGGCTGCGCCGCCTCAGGCCGGCGGCCTCCCGCCGCGGCCCGCGGCGCCCGCCGGTGCCGCTGCGCCGAGCACAGTCCCGGGCTCGGCGGCCGCAACGCCGCCGCCCAACCGGGCGCAATTCGCTCCGCCGACGGTTACGCCTGCCTTCCAGGCAAGGCCGACAGTCGTCGCACCGCTGCCACCTCCGCCGCGCCCGCCGCAGCGTGACCTGACACCGCTCGCGATCGGTGCGGGCGTGGTGGCCGGTGCCGTGATCGGAGCCACCATTGCCGACCTGCACAACCAGCGACGCGAGGCCATCGAAGGCGGCCGCACCGTCTACACCGAACCGGATCGCATCATCATCCGCGATCCGGGCGGGCAGGCCTACGTCCGCGGCAACGACCTCTATCGCTTCCGCTATGGCGCCCGCGACATCCGCACCGACACCGTCGGCGGCGAGACCCGCACGGTCGTGATCCGTCCTGATGGCAGCGAGGTCATCACCGTGGTCGGTCCCGACGGTTCGTTGCTGCGGCGAATCCGCAGGGACCCCGGCGGGCGCGAGATCATCATCATCGACAACAGCTACCGCGATCCGCGGTCCGTCGGCGGCTTCTATGTCGATGCGCCGCCGCCGGTCGTGAACATTCCCTACGATCGCTACATCGTCGACGCCGAGGAAGCGTCGCCGGACGTGATCTACCAGACCATGGAGGCACCGCCGGTACAGCGGATCGATCGGCGTTACACGCTCGACGAGATCCGCTACAGCCCCAATGTTCGCATGCAGATGCCGAGCATCGACGTCAACACGATCACCTTCGAGACGGGCTCGTGGACCATCCCGCCGGACCAGGCGGCCCGGCTGCAGGGGATCGCCGACGGTCTCAACCGTGCGATCCAGCGCAACCCGCGCGCGGTGTTCCTGATCGAGGGACACACCGACGCGGTCGGCAACGAGGTCGACAATCTGTCATTGTCGGATCGCCGTGCGCAGTCCGCGGCCGAATTGCTGACCCAGCAGTTCGGGGTGCCCGCCGAGAACCTGACCTCGCAGGGCTATGGCGAGCAGTATCTGAAGGAGCAGACGCAAGGACCGAGCCTGATCAACCGGCGCGTCACCGTCCGCAACATCACGCCGCTGCTCAACGGTGGGCAGGCCTCGCTGCCGCCGCCCCCGCCCGGCACCGCGCCGCCGCGCTGAGGCGAAGCACAAATGCAAAAATGGCCGGGAGCAATCCCGGCCATTTTTTTTGGGATCAGGCGCCCGCTGCCTGAAGCGGCACGCAGGCAGCGCAGATGGCTGCGGCATGCCTGTGATCGGTGCCGCAGCAGCCGCCGAGCAGTTGCATGCGCGGGAATGCCCGCCTGAGCGCCACATAACGGCGGCCGAGATCGGCGGGATCGCCGCTGTCGAGCACCTCGGACTCATCGAGCTCGGCATGACTCTTGGCCGACGCATTGGCCCTCACGCCATGAATGCGTTCGACCCATGGCTCGCCGGCTTGGAGGGCACTCTCGAAATGGGTCGGATGAGCGCAGTTGATCAGGAAATATTCGCAGGCGCTTTCCGTTGCACGATCGACGATTTCGATCGCCTCCCGCAGGGTCTCTCCCCTGACCAGGCAACCGTCAGTTTCGACCGTGAAGGAGATGGCAACCGGGATCGCCTGCATCTTTGCTGCACGCACCACGCCGATGGCTTCATTGACGCTGTTCAGCGTGAACGCGGTGACCATGTCAGCGCCGGCCTCGGCGAAGGAGGCGATCTGGGACGAATGATAGTCCATCGCCTCCGTCGCATCCATGTTGCCGGCCTTGTAGCCGTCGCCCCGCGGACCGATCGCACCGTTGATCACACAGGGCAGGCCGGAGGTCTCCCATGTGCCGCGCAATTCCTCAAGAAAACGAATTGCCCGCATGTTGATCGCCGTGAGCGCGTCCATATCGTAGCCGAGCTTGACACCCCAATCAGGATTGGCGCGCCAGGTCGGACTATCGAGCACGAAGCCGAGCCCGTGCTGACGCGCGATCGCAAGATAGGCCTCGTAATACTGCCTCAGATGGGAGCGGCCGGCCTCGCTCTCGAGCAACACGAAGGCAGCGAAGTGAGGAAGCTCCAGACCTTTGTGAAAGATCAGGGTGGTCTCCATGCCGCCGTCGGTCAGGAAGATGCCGCCGCGGCGCTGAGGCAGATTGTCTCTGTACTTCGCCATTGGTCGCTCCGTCGCTGCGAGGCCCCACTCATTCGGTCGTTTCAAACTCCTTCCGGTCTCATGCGAGATGGTGCCGCATAATGTCGCGCGGTACGCGACTGCTCCTACTGCGCTGCGGCGAGTCCAAGTGCATCGACCATCACGCGAAACACCTCGGTGTTGTCCATCGAGCCGTGCACGCGCTCGCTGCCCGGCCCGGTCGCCGTCAGGATGACGTCTTCGCCCGAATGCACGCTGGCGCCGATCATCGCTGACAGATTGCCCGGGCGCAGCACCGCGCCGGGGACATCCTTGTATTTGTCGTTGGCCTTGAAGGTCCCGTCGTCACCGGCCTTGACGGTCGGCTCGTTGGGATTGTCGAGCTTCGGCCGGAACGTCTCGTAGTGATCGGGCAGGCTGGCCGAGAAGATGGCGAGCCGGCGGCTCACATCGACGCGTGACGGATAGCCCTCGGCATCCGGCGCCGGATAATTGGGAAATCCGGCCTGCTCGTAGACGCCGACGCGCTCGCGCAGCGGCACGTTGGGCGTCGTGCCCATATCGTCATTCACCGTGCCGACAAGGCTGTTGGGATGATTGTGGTCCGCCAAGACCAGGATGAGGGTGTCGTCGCCGCGCGCCCGTGCCCATTCGCGCGTCTGGCGCACCGCGTTGTCGAGCATGATCGTGTCGTAGACCGCCCGCTCCATGTCGAGCAGGTGCGCATATTTGTCGATCAGTCCGGATTCGACCATCAGGAAGAAGCCGGTCTCGTTCTTCGAGAGGATGTTCAGCGCCGCCTGCACCTGTTCGGTCAAATCAGGCTGCTCGGGAAATTTCTTCACGCCGCCGCCCTTGAGGAATTTGCGGTCGAGCACGCCGTCCATGTTGCCGGTCGCAAACAGGCCGAGCAGCTTGCTTGTCTCCGGCTTTGCGGCCGAGGCGCCGAGCTCGCTCGCAGTCGTCGCAACCTGATAGCCTGCGTCGCGGAACTTCGCGATGTAGTCGGCTTCGTCCTTGCGTTTGGAGCCGGCCGTAGACTTCGGCAGAAAATTCGCGCTGCCGCCGCCCATCAGCACATCCGGCTTCGCCGCGAAGAACTGCTCGACGATCTCGTCATAGGCGGCGCGCCGGCGGGTGTGAGCAACCATCGCGGCCGGTGTTGCGTCTTCGATCTCGGTGTTGGTGACGACACCGATCGCCATGCCATGCCGCCGCCTGGCAAGACTCGTGATGGTTTCGACGCGGGGATCGTCAAACGGGCTTGCGGTGCGGTCCGCATAGACGCCCAGGGCGTTGACGGCGCTCTTGTGGCCGGTCGCATAGGCGCTGGCCGAGTTCGCGGAGTCCGTGATGATCGAGTCCGAGCCGGCGGTCGCCACCAGCGCCATGTGGGGCATGTCGTCGATCGCGAGCTTGCCGCGGCTCTTGCCTTCCGCAATCCCCTTGGACAGGATTCGCGCTGCGACCCGATGCGCTGGCGACATGCCGTCGCCGATAAACAGGATGACGTTCTTCGCCTTGCGCTGACCCGTGTCGTAAACCGTCCATGCGATGCTGCGCTGCTGCGTGCCGTCGCTGACATCCACCGTGACGGTGCCGGGCTTGGTCAGCGTGACGTCGCGCAAGATCAGCGCCGACTGATCCTTGCCGTCCTCGCGATCGATGAAGGTCCCGCTACGTCCGAACGCGGCAGCATAGTCCGCGCCGTTCACGGTCACCTTCAGCCTGGCCGGATCGACCGGCCCGGGAAACTCGACCTTGAAGTCGAACCGGGCGCCAGCCAGGATCTCGGCACGATCGATCGGATAGATCGTCTGCGCCGACAGCGACGTTGTCCAACAGAGGGCGATAAGTGAGGCGAGTGCCGATCCCTTGACCATGCTCGATGCTCCGCAATCCCGTTTCCGACAGAAACGGGTAACGTAGCGATCGAGAATGACACCGTCATTAAGTCGCGCGTCGCCCGGTCGGGCGACAAAAGGCCTCAGCCCAAAAAGGCCTCAGCTCTTGTCGTTCTCCAGCCGGAAGATCTGCGAGCCTTCGCTGCCCGACAGCAGGCCGGTATCCGTGTAGAGCTTCAGCTTGGTACGGGTGTCAGCGATGTCGAGATTGCGCATGGTGAGCTGGCCGATACGGTCGGCCGGCGTGAATGCGGCGTCTTCCACCTTCTCCATGCTGAGCCGTTCCGGCGCATAGGTCAGGTTGGGGCTCTCGGTGTTGAGGATCGAATAGTCGTTGCCGCGGCGCAGCTCCAGCGTCACCTCGCCGGTGACGGCGCGTGCGACCCAGCGCTGCGCGGTCTCGCGCAGCATCAGGGCCTGCGAATCGAACCAGCGACCCTGATACAGCAGGCGTCCCAAGCGCATGCCGCTGATGCGGTACTGCTCGATGGTGTCCTCGTTGTGGATGCCGGTGACGAGGCGCTCATAGGCGATGTGCAGCAGCGCCATGCCGGGCGCCTCGTAGATGCCGCGGCTCTTGGCCTCGATGATGCGGTTCTCGATCTGGTCGCTCATGCCGAGGCCGTGGCGGCCGCCGATCGCATTGGCTTCGAGGAACAATGCGACGGGATCGCTGAAGGTCTGGCCGTTCAGCGCGACCGGCTGGCCTTCCTCGAAACGCACGACGACCTTCTCGGCCTTGATGTTGCAGTCGTCACGCCAGAACGGCACGCCCATGATCGGGTTGACGATCTTGATGCCGCTGTCGAGGCTCTCGAGATCCTTCGCCTCGTGCGTGGCGCCGAGCAGATTGCTGTCGGTCGAATACGCCTTCTCCGCGCTCATCTTGTAGGCGAAGCCCTGGGCGGTCATGAACGCCGACATTTCGGCGCGGCCGCCGAGCTCGTCGATGAATTGCTGGTCGAGCCAGGGCTTGTAGATGCGCAAGGATGGATTGGTCAGCAGGCCGTAGCGGTAGAAGCGCTCGATGTCGTTGCCCTTGAAGGTCGAGCCGTCGCCCCAGATGTTGACGCCGTCTTCCTTCATCGCCGCGACCAGCATCGTGCCGGTGACGGCGCGCCCGAGCGGCGTGGTGTTGAAATAGGTGATGCCGCCGGTCGAGATGTGGAAGGCGCCCGACTGGATCGCGGCGATGCCCTCGTGGACGAGCTGCGTGCGGCAATCGACGAGCACCGCCTTCTCGGCGCCGAACGCCTCGGCCTTGCGCGGGATCTCGTTGTAGTCGGCTTCATCGGGCTGGCCGAGATTGGCGGTGTAGGCGTAGCAGCGCGCGCCCTTCTGCTTCATCCAGAGCAGCGCCGCGCTGGTATCGAGACCGCCCGAAAAAGCGATGCCGACTTTCTCACCCTTGGGCAGGCTTTTCAGGATCGTGGTCATGGGGCTTCCAATCGGGTCTCAAGGGGCGGATGGCGTTCGTGGGTTGACCGCGCGAATATCAAATTTCGCGCGCCTCGGCACGCATTTAATGGCTCAAATCGACGGCTCGGGGCCTGTCTTGCGGCCGAACAGGCGCTGGCGGAGCCGGTAGGCGGGCATGTTCAGCCGGGTCAGGGCGGCATCGACCGCCTCGTCCGAGAACCGGGTCCGCGGCCAGCGGTAAATCAGCGCGTAGGCGAACCAGATCACGACGAAGGTGACGAGGCCGGCGATCGAGACATCGGTGAAGAAGTGGCCGCCGAAGGCCATCCGCAGCCCGCTGGTGACCATGCCGAACACAACCGCACCGGCATAGGCGAGCGGCCGCCATGCCGGCGGCGCCAGCGCAGCCGGCGCCAGCGTCCAGAACGCGGTCGCGCCCTCGCCCGAGAAGAACGAGCAGTTGCGCGCGCAATCGCCGCGCGGATCCCACCACGGCACGAATTGCTGGTCGCCGGCAAACTCAGTCACCACCACCGGACGCGGCCGTCCCCAATAGGTCTTGAAGGTGAGATTGGTGAGGATGCCTGCCGACATGATGATGGTGACCAGCAGGAATACGATCGCGCGCCCCGATACCATCAGCGGCCGGTCGGGTCGGATCATCTTGACCACAAGCGCGACCAGCGGCGGCAGCACGAATGCCCAGGCGACCCACATGGCGGCGTCGCGCGCGACGCCCGCCCACTCATTCAGCTTGAGCGGAAACGTCTTCGTCTCGGGGTCGAAGAACAGTGCGGCGAGCTTGAGATCGAGTTCGGGATAGAGGCCGAAAACGACGCCGATCACAAGCCACAGCGCCAGGGCGATGAAGAGTCCAGTCCGGTTCATGGCGCGCGGTTTAGCGGAGTGGGGAGGAGATGAAAACCCCGGAAGCGGCGCGACTCATCGCGCATCCGGCCGCGAATTCGACGGCAGCGGCGGAGGCGGCTTGTGCGGGGGCGGCGGATTGCGCCAGGCGCCGGCATTGCGGCCGGCAATCAGCCAGTAGACCACGCCGGAGACGATGCCCGCGCCCGTCATGATCTCCAGATGCCGTCGCACGATGCCTTCGAACTGGAGTGAATCGGAGTGGAAGGGGATGAGGCCGAGATAGCAGGCTAGGCCAACTACGCCGCCACCCACGGCATAAGCGAGCGCGCTGCGGATATAGAGCGCTTCGGTGATCGCGACGATCGCCGCCGCCGGAACCAGCGCAAAGCCCGAGACGAAGATGAAGCCGAAGCCGAGCAGAATGTCGATCGCGCCCTGGTCGACCGGACCGGCGCCGAGATCGGCAAACTCCGGAAACAACAGCGCGACGACGACGATCATGCCGCCGACGAAGCAGGCGGCGAGGAAGCCGATGAAGATGACGATGAGGCGGCCGATCAGGGACATGACAGAAATGCCAATTCCGCCGTCATTGCGAGGAGCCACCCGGTCCCGCCTTCGGCGGGCCGGATGACAGGCTCCACGACGAAGCAATCCAGACTGTCTCAACGGAAAGATTCTGGATTGCTTCGCTGCGCTCGCAATGACGAGGATGCGAGAGCGAAGGCATGAACTATCAATCCGTCATCGCCATGGCGCGCAGCGCCTGACGTTCGCGGGCCGAGAGCTTCTCGGTCTCCGACTTGAGCTGGCCGCAGGCGGCGAGGATGTCGCGGCCGCGCGGGGTGCGCACCGGCGAGGAATAGCCGGCGTTGAAGATGTATTCGGAGAATTTCTCGATCTGGTCCCAGTCCGAGCATTCATAGGCGGTGCCGGGCCAGGGATTGAACGGGATCAGGTTGATCTTGGCGTGAATGCCCTTGAGCAGTTTCACCAGCAGTTTCGCATCGTCGAGCGAATCGTTGACGCCCTTGAGCATCACATATTCGAAGGTAATGCGGCGCGCGTTGGAGGCGCCGGGATAGTCGCGGCAGGCCTGCAGCAGCTCCTTAATCGGATATTTGCGGTTGAGCGGCACAAGCTCGTTGCGCAGCTCGTCGCGCACCGCATGCAGCGAGATCGCGAGCATGACGCCGATCTCGTCGCCCGCGCGCACGATGTTCGGCACCACGCCCGAGGTCGACAGCGTGATGCGGCGACGGGAGATGCCGATGCCTTCATTGTCGCCGACGATGAGCAGCGCGTCGCGCACCGCGTCGAAATTGTAGAGCGGCTCGCCCATGCCCATCATCACGATATTGGTGACGCGACGCGTGCCGTCCTCGCGATCGGCCCAGTCATTGAGGCGGTCGCGCGCGACCATCACCTGTCCGACGATCTCGCCGGCGGTGAGATTGCGCACCAGCCGCTGCGTGCCGGTGTGACAGAAGGAGCAGTTCAGCGTGCAGCCGACCTGGGAGGAAACGCAAAGCGTGCCGCGATCGGTCTCGGGAATGTAGACGCACTCGACTTCGTGGGCCCGCTCGACATTGTCGCCGCTCGGCAGACGCAGCAGCCATTTGCGGGTGCCGTCGTTGGAGATCTGCTCGGCCACGACTTCGGGACGGTCGACGGTGAAGTGTTGCACGAGCTCGGCGCGAATGCCCTTCGAGATCGACGTCATATCGTCGAAGCTTTGGGCGCCGCGGAAATAGAGCCAGTGCCACAGCTGCTGGACGCGCATCTTGCGCTGCGCGGGCGCGACGCCGATCTCGCCGAGGCGGTCGGCAAGCTCGCTGCGCGACAGGCCGATCAGCGAGGGCCTGGCCGGCGGCACATAGGTTTCGAGCGGAGTCTTCTCCACCAGTATTGCGTTGTGCGGCTCGGTCGTCGGTTGCATTGGTTGCCTGATATCTCTCGTCATGCCCGGGCTTGCCCCGGGCATCCACGTTCTGTTCCGCCCGTTGCTAGCGCGTGGATGGCCGGGACATCTGGTGCGAAGACGCGCTTCGCGCTTTAGCCCGGCCATGACGGCTGCACCTTTGGGATACCCCAATATAGCAACCGGAACCGCCGATTGCGACCGTGATACCGACCGCAGCCTTAACGCGGCTGGTTTACCGCCTGCAATCCTGGGAAATCCGGTCCAGCGCCTGGGCGAGGCCCTTCAACGAGAAGGTATCGGTTGTCTCCGTTCCCTTGGCCGAGACGCCCTTGACCACGAGATCGGCGGATTTGCGCATGGCCTCGACCATCCGCTCTTCCTCGGCCGCGTTCTTGATCCAGAGGCCGTCGCCCTGCGTGTACATCGCGAAAGCGGCGCCGCCGACCTCGACCGAGGATTCCGAGCCCGGCTTCAGCGCATAGCCGATCATGACCGAGACTTCGTTGTTCACCTTTTCCGCCGGCCGGGTCGAAACGAAGGCATAGGCGGGATCGCGCGGGCGGTTCGGCGGGTTGGTCTTCGACGACGACGGCTTGGCCAGCGCGAAGCAGACCTTCTTGCCGTTCGGTGTGGCCGAATAGGCGCCCCAGGTGCCGAACTGGCCGATCAGGGTCGGCTCCGCGCCGCCCGCAACTGCGGTGGCTGGAGCCACCGGCTTGCTCTCGGGCTTTGCTACTGTCTTTGCAGCCGGATTGGCCGCCGGTGCAGCCGCCTTTGGCGCGGCTTTGGGCGCCGGTTGCGCCGTCTGCGCCCGCGCGGAATCGGTGATTCCCACGGCCATAACGCCCGTCATCAAGGCTAAAATCAGCACCCGCCACATGCTGGAGTGGTTCCCTCAATATTGTGACTGGAAGATGGCCCGGCCGCGCTTTGTCCCCCGGCAGGGATAACCGGGAAAGTCCAATTTGGGAAGGCAGTTAGCGGCTCAGCCTTTGGATCGCGCAGCTCGCTGCTCGGCCCATTGCGCGTCGGTCCAGCGCAACAAATCCTCGGCGCCGGAGCTGCGCAAATGCGCGCCACCGTCGATCACGACCATCTCGCCATTGATGTAGCCGGCACGGTCCGAGACCAGGAAGCTGGCGAGGTCGGCAAGCTCGCTATGCTCGCCGGTACGCCCCACCGGGTTCCGGGCGGTCCAGCCTTCGTCGCGGCCCTCAGGACGGAGCTGCCCCGAGGCGCCCGCGGTCGGGAACGGGCCCGGGGCGATCGCGACGGTGCGGACGCCCTTCGGGCCCCACTCGACCGCGAGACTCCTGGTCATCGCCAGCACCGCCGACTTCGCCATCGCCGAGGGAACCGTGAAGGCGCGGCCGGTGATGGTCGAGGTCGAAAGGATCGAGAGCACGACACCGCCATGCTTGCCGTCGATCCAGCGCTTGCCGGCGGCGAGCGTGCAATACATCGCACCATGCAGCGTCGGCGCGAGGATCGCGTCCGCGGCGCGAAACGACAGATGCTCGCTCTGCGCGATGAAGGTTGCGGCAGCGTTGTTGACGAGAATATCGAGCGGCGCCTCGCGCCAGATCGCGTCCATCATATCGTCGACGGCGCCACCGTCACGGATATCGCAGGCGATCGTAGTGACCTTGCCGCCGGTCTGCGCGCGCATCTCGCTCGCCGTTGCTTCCAGCCGGTCGAGCTTGCGACCACAGATCACCAGCTCGGCGCCGAGCGCGAGAAAGCGGTGTCCCATAGCGGCGCCGAGGCCGGAGCCGCCGCCGGTGACGAGGATGCGCTTGTCCCTGAGCAGACCTGTTTCAAACATCGTTTGAATCCTCTTTTTCTTCTTGTTTCGTCATCGCGAGGATAGGCCTGCGCATCCTCTTGCGCAAAGAAACCGGATTGTCGGACCGCACTAAATCCGGCAGAAACGGACCAACTATAATTCCGCCTCGAAACGCCCAGTATTCTCAAGAAGGTGCCGCCATGAAAGCCATCCTCTGCTCGCAATATTGCCAGCCCGATGATCTCGTGCTTGCCGACGTGCCGGATCCGGTGGCAGGTCCCGGCGAAGCGGTGATCGCGATCAAGGCGGCGGCGCTGAACTTTTTCGACATCCTGATGATTCAGGGCAAGTACCAGATCAAGCCACCGTTCCCGTTCTCGCCCGCCGCCGAAGTCGCCGGCGTGATCGAGAGCATCGGTCCCGGCGTGACTGATCTGAAGGTCGGCGATCGCGTCGTTGCGTCTTGCGGCCACAACGGCGCGCGCGAAAAGATCGCGCTGCCGGCGGCATCGATCGTGAAGATTCCCGACAATCTCGACTATGACCGCGCGGCCGGCATCATCATCATCTACGGCACCGCGCTGCATGCGCTGGAAGACCGCGCGAGCCCGAAGCCGGGCGAGACGCTCGCGGTGCTGGGCGCAGCCGGCGGCACCGGCTTGGCTGCCTGCGAGCTCGGCAAGCTGATGGGCCTGAAGGTGATCGCCTGCGCCTCGTCGGACGAGAAGCTCGAATTCGCGAAAGCGCATGGCGCCGAGCTGACGCTCAACTACGGCAAGGAAGATCTGAAAGAAGGCCTGCGAAAACTCACCGGCGGCAAGGGCGTCGACATCATCTTCGATCCGGTTGGTGGCGCCTATGCCGAGCAGGCACTGCGCTCGATCGCCTGGGAAGGCCGCTTCCTGGTGATCGGTTTTGCCGCCGGCGACATTCCGAAGATGCCGCTGAACCTCGCGCTGCTGAAGGGCTGCGACATCCGCGGCGTGTTCTGGGGCGCGTGGACCCGGCTGAACCCGGCCAAGAACCGCGCCAATCTCGAGAAGCTCGTGAAGTGGACCGCGGAAGGAAAGATTTCCTCGCATGTCGACCGCACCTTCCCGCTGGCACAAACCGCCGACGCACTGAAGGTTCTGGCGGGACGCCAGGCCATGGGCAAGGTGATCCTGCATCCGTGATGGTGTGAGCCGCAGCGCTTGCCTGCCACACGCACTCGCCACATATGCGACCGTCGTCGCCCGCCTTCTGCGCAATTGCGTACTGAGGCGGGCGGTCCAGATTTCAGAGACGCCAGAGATTTCAGCCGAGACGCCGCGGCCCACTTGATGCCCCGGGGTCGAAGCCAGCGGAGTCTAGGAAAACCTTCCTCAACCATCACCGCCAAAATCGTGGTGCATTCCTCCGCTCCGCCTCAATCAAACCCAAATATTTCCTGATTCGCGCAAACCGTCGTCGTTTTTTGGGCTGATTCCAACTGCGTTTTACCGGTTCCATTTGCGGGACACTTTGGACAAAAGCAAGAAGACTTAAGCCGAATTGCCCCTGCGTTGCGTTGGTAATGGGGAGCATGACCATGGAGACGACGGCACATCGCCCGTCGAAGGAGTCGAAGGCGTTCGACTCCGATCGAGCCACATCACATCCGCCGACCGCGTCCTTTATCCGTGCGCGCGCCGCGCGGGCCGATCTTTCGCAGGACGATCCAATTCCACTCTTCCTGTCCGATCCGCTCGGTGCGCCGGACCCACGCGAATATGAGCCCATTGAGGTGCGCTCCAGAATTGTCCCACGCGTTCTCGCGGCCGTTCTGACGGCATCCACCTTGGCAGTTCTGGTCACACTGTATCAGTCCGACTTTCGCGGCCTCTTCGCCGCCAATGCCGTTAGCTGGATGGGCATCGCGCCGGAGCAAGCCATGGCGTCGGCCAACACGCCGGCCATGACGCAGAGCTCGCTGAAGGATTCGGACCGCGCGACCAACACGAGGCTGGCGAGCGCCGACACGCAGGTTCTCCCTGCACCGTCAACGCCGAGCCGCGAAGCGATCGCGACCGCCTATCAGACGGCGCTGCAAGCCCAGGCACCTACACCTACACCTGCGCCCGCACCCGTCGCGGCGCCGCCGGCGCCCACTCCGCCCGCCAAGACGCTCGCCAAGACGCTCGATGCCGACACGCTGGCCGGGCTGATGACACGCGCGAAGAACCTGTTGAGGATCGGCGATATTGTTGCAGCCCGCCTGCTGCTCGAGCGCGCGGCCAATGCACAGGATGCAACGGCCGCGTTTCTGCTGGCGCAGACCTATGACCCGGCCGTGCTGGGCACCAGCGACGCGCGGAGCATCGCCGGCGACGCGACCGTCGCGCGTGACTGGTACCAGAAGGCCGCGGCACTCGGATCGGCGGAGGCGCGGCAGCGCCTCGCTCAGCTTCAGAACTAGAACTTTTCAGAGGGTATCATGCGTAACGCTTTGGGAATGGCGGTTGCCGCCATCATGACGATTTGCGCCTTCGCGGCACGCGCCGAGCAGACCGAATACGATCCGGCCAAGGTCTCGGACAGCCTGAAGGCCATCTTCCAGTTCGGCTCGACCTCCACCAAGCAGTCGCTGAACGCCAATACGGTCACGCTGATCACCGGCACGATCGGCGGCACCTACGTACAGTTCGGCGCCGACCTCGCCTCCGTGCTCGACGACGGCAACAAGATCCGCGTGCTACCGATCGTCGGCCGCGGCTCGGTGCAGAGCGTCGCCGACATTCTGTTCCTGCAAGGCGTCGATCTCGGCATCGTGCGGGCGGATACGCTCGACTATCTCGAGCGCAAGGGCTTTGCCAAGGACATCAAGAAGCAGTTCACCTATGTGACCAAGCTCTACAATGAAGAGATGCAGGTGATCGCGCCGAAATCGGTCGCGACGCTGAAGGATCTCGAGGGCAAGAAGGTCAGCGTCGATCTGCCCAATGGCGGGACCTTCGTCACCGCGCTGACGGTGTTCGAGCGGCTCGGGATCAAGGCGAACTTCGTCTATGTCGAGCAGCGCATCGCGATGGAGAAGCTGAAAGCCGGCGAGATCGACGCCGTCATCGTGGTCGGCGGCAAGCCGTACAAGTCAGTGTCGACCTTCAGCAATGACGGCCGCTTCCACCTCGCGGGGGTCGACTATGCAAAGCCGCTGCAGAGCGACTATCTGCCGGCGACGCTGACCGCCAAGGACTATCCGAACCTGATCAAGGAAGGCGATACCGTGGACACCATCGCGGTGCCGGCGGTGCTCGCGGCCTACAACTGGGCGCCCAACACCGACCGTTACCGTAAGCTTGCGCTGTTCGTGGATGCGTTCTTCACGAAATTCCCGACCCTGCAGAACCCGCCTTTCCATCCCAAGTGGAAGGAAGTCTCGCTCCCGGCACCTCTGACGGGCTGGAACAGATTGCCGGTGGCGCAGCAATGGCTCGACAAGCACGGCGTCGAACCGGTGACCCGGGAGCGCTTCGAGGCGTTCCTCAAGCAGAACCCCGCGGCCCAGAAGGTGTCCGACGCAGACAGGGAAGCGCTGTTCAAGCAATTCCAGGCGTGGGACGCGGGGAACGCGCGGGCGGAGAAGAAGTAACGAGCGGCATTGCGGCCGATGGTGTCGCAAGCGGCACCCACACACTCGCTGTCATCGCCCGGCTTGACCGGGCGATCCAGTACTCCGTGACGTCAGTGATTGAATCGAGAGGCCGCGGCGTACTGGATTCCCCGCCTGCCGCCTACGCTAAAGCTTCGGCTGCCCTGGACCGCAACCCCGGCGAAGCCTTGGCGTAGCCGGGTCGCGGGGAATGACAGCGGTGGACGTGGCTACGGCGTGTCGCCAACAACGCCTACTGCGCCGCCTCCGCACCATCCACCCCGCGCTTCAGCACGGCGCGGGCGGCTTCGCGGTGCTCCGTCGTGATGTGGCTGGCGACCATGCGGATGGCGGTGGCGAGCACGGCGGCGTCATCGGTGAAGCCGAGGATTGGCATCACGTCGGGGACGAAATCGAACGGCAGGATGAAATAGGCGATCGCTCCGAGCAGCGACGCCTGGACATGGCGCGGCGTCTGCCGGTCGAACGCACAGTAATAGGCCGCGAGCAGGTCTTCCGCGAACGGCAATTGCACGGCAACACGCTTCAGCTTGCGCCAGAAACGGCGGCGCACGCTCTCATGATCCTCCGCGAGCCGATCGGCCGGCTCGAAGCCGACGCTGTGTTCGGCAGCCATGTTCGAGAAACTCCCCGTTCAGCCAGGGCGGCAGATGGCCGCATCTCCTGCTGATCACAACATGGGGATGCAGCCGATCCTCGCAAGGTGTCAGGTAGCTGTCAGCTTGGCGATCGTGTTCATCATCCTGGCGAGCTCGATGTCGAGCTTGGTGACACCGCCGGCGTCATGGGTCGACAGCACCACCTCCACCGTCTTGTAGACGTTGCGCCATTCGGGGTGGTGATCCATTTTCTCGGCAACCAGCGCCGCGCGGGTCATGAACCCGAACGCCTCGTTGAAATCCTTGAAGACAAAGGTCTTCCCGATGGCGTCGCGGCCCTGAACCTCGGTCCAGCCCGGTATGGCGCCCAGTGCCTGCTTGCGTGCTTCCGGCGTCAGCCGCTCTGCCATGATCGCCTCCATTTTCAGGGGAACTTTACCCTAACACCGTGCATATGGCCCTGGTTCAGACCGGATTTCGTCCATCCGCTAACCATGACGGAGATGTAACCCCGCGGGACAAGAAATTTGCTATGATTACAGGTGTAAATCGCCGGCCAAGATGAAACTGAGCCTCAAGCGCCTGTTTGGGAGATCGATGACCGGGGGATTGGACCTGGCCGAAGCGCCCACCCCGCCTTCGCCGCGATCAGCGGCGCGGAAGACGGCGCTCGTGTCTCTGGCGCTGGTGCTTGCGATTATCGGCGCGCTCGTCGGCGGCTACTACTTCGCGATGCGGCCGGTGACGTTGAAGATCGCGGTCGGTCCGGCCAATAGCGATGACCTCAAGGTGGTGCAGGCGCTGACGCAGGCGTTCGCGCAGCACAAGAGCTTTGTGCGGCTACGCCCGATCCAGACCGACGGTGCCACCGCCAGCGCCGATGCGCTCGCGGAAAACAAGGTCGATCTCGCCATCGTGCGCGGCGACGTCGACGTGCCGAAGAACGCGCAAGCCGTTGCGACCCTGCGCAAGAACGTCGTGGTGCTGTGGTCCGTGCCCGGCAAGGGCAAGAAGAAGGGCGCGAAGATCACCAAGATCGCGCAGCTCGCCGGCCATCGTGTCGGGGTGATCGGTCGAACCCAGGCCAACGTCAATTTGCTCAAGGTGATCCTCCAGCAATATGGCGTCGATCCCGCCAAGGTCGAGGTCATACAGTTCCCGGCCAATGAAGCCGCCGAGGCGATCAAGGCCCAGAAGGCCGATGCCTATCTCGCAGCCGGCCCCGTCAACAGCAAGATCACCTCGGATGCGATCGCGGCTTCCGCCAAGGACAGCGGCACGCCGACGTTCCTCGCGATCGATTCCGCGGACGCGATCGCGCAAAACCATCCCGTCTACGAAGCATCGGAGATTCCCGCCGGCACCTATGGCGGCTCGCCCGATCGCCCCGATGACGAGGTCAAGACCATCAGCTTCTCGCACCACATCGTGGCGCGCAAAGGTGTGTCCGATACCACCATCGCAGCGTTCACGCGCCAGCTCTTCGCCGTGCGCCAGCAACTGGTGGCGGAATTCCCGATGGCGGCGAAGATCGAGACGCCCGACACCGACAAGGATGCGGTGATCCCCGTGCATCCGGGCGCCGCCGCCTTCGTCGACGGCGAGGAAAAGACCTTCCTCGACAAGTACAGCGATTACATCTGGTGGACCCTGATGGCGCTCTCGGCGATGGGCTCGATCGGCGCCTGGTTCGCGGGCTACCTCAAGAAGGACGAGCGCGACAACAACAGCCATTTGCGCGACCGCCTGTTCGACCTGATCGCGGCGGCGCGCAAGAGCGAGACGACCGACGAGCTCGACCAGATGCAAACCGAGGCTGACGAAATCCTGCGCGACACGCTGCGCTGCTTCGATCACGGCGCGATCGAAGAGGGCGGGCTCACCGCCATCAACATCGTGCTCGACCAGTTCCACGCCGCCGTCGCCGACCGCAAGGCCGTGCTGTTTGCCATGCCGCAAAGCCTGCAGCGCGCGGGCGCGCAATTCAGGGCCGCCGGCAACGCGTAAACGCCTGCCGCGTTATTGCTGCGTCATACTGTCTCAGTATAGCTTTCGCTGTCATTCCGGAGCGCGCGCAGCGCGAATCCGGAATCTCGAGATTCCGGGTCCGGTCGTTCGGACCGTCCCGGAATGACGACGCGAGATGCGCACGAGGCAAAAAGCGAAGCCGCCATGAACATCAAATTCTCCCGCCGCCGCTTCCTCACCACCAGCGCCGGCGCACTCGGCGCGATCGCGATGCCCCATCTCTCGCGCGCGGCCGACCGGCCGGCGGTTACGCATGGTGTGCAGTCCGGCGACGTCACGGTCGACGGTGGCGTGGTCTGGGCGCGCACTGACCGGCCATCGCAGATGCTGGTCGAGGTGGCCACGACCGAGTCCTTCAGGGATGCCCGCGTGCTGCCGCCGATCGCGGCGCTGCCGGAGAGCGACTTCACCGCGAAGATGCTGATCGAGAACCTGCCGGGCGGACAGGACATCTTCTATCGCGTCCGCTTTCGCGATCTCTCGCATACCGCGATCGAGGGCGAGCCGGTGATCGGCCGCTTCCGCACCGCGCCGGCCGACCGTCGCGACGTCAGCTTCGTCTGGGGCGGCGACGTCGCAGGGCAGGGCTGGGGCATCAATCCCGATGATGGCGGCATGTTCACCTTCTCCGCGATGCGCAAGCATCGCCCGGATTTCTTCCTGCATTCCGGCGACACGATCTATGCCGACGGTCCGATCGAATCCGAGGTGAAGCTCGCCGACGGCAAGACCTGGAAGAACGTCACCATCCCCGAAAAGGCCAAGGTCGCCGAGACGCTGGACGAGTACCGCGCCGCGCACAAATACAATCTCACCGACGACAACGTCCGCGCCTTCAATGCCGAAGTGCCGATCTTCGTGCAGTGGGACGACCATGAAGTGACCAACAACTGGTCGCTGTCGAAGGAGTTGCCGGCGTCCTACAAGGTGCGCGACATCTCCCTGCTGGCAGCCCGCGCCGGCCGCGCCTTTCACGAGATGTATCCGATGCGGGAGAGCATCGTTGAGCCGGGCCGCGTCTATCGCCAGATCTCCTACGGCCCGCATCTCGACGTATTCGTGCTCGACGAGCGCAGCTATCGCGGCCCGAACGGCGCCAATCTCGAAACCGCTTACGGGCCCGCGAGCTATTTTCTCGGCCCGGACCAGATCGCCTGGCTCAAGCGCGGCCTTCTGAATTCGCGTGCGACTTGGAAGGTGATCGCCTCCGACATGCCTATCAGTCTCGTCGTATCGGACACGCCGAAGGGCGGATCGGAAGCCATTGCGCAGGGCGACGGCCCGGTGCGCGGCCGCGAGTTCGAGATCGCCGACATCCTGCGCTTCATCAAGATGGCGCCGATCAACAACACGGTGTGGCTGACCGCGGACGTGCATTACGCCGCCGCGCATTATTACGATCCGAACAAGGCGCAATTCCAGGAGTTCGAGCCGTTCTGGGAATTCGTCTCCGGCCCGCTACATGCGGGCACCTTCGGTCCGAACGCCCTCGACAACACCTTTGGGCCCGAGGTGCGCTTCGTCAAAGCGCCGGGCAAGGACAACCAGAACCTGCCGCCGTCTGCGGGCATGCAGTTCTTCGGTCACGTCAAGATCGACGGCGCATCCGGCCAGATGACGGTGACCTTGCGCGACCGCGCCGACGTCGCGCTGTGGTCGACCACGCTCGATCCGAAATTTGCCTGAAGCCGGGAGAACGCCGACGGGCGTTCAGGCGCCGCGCGAGCGCAGCGCGGCCTCCAGCGCTTCGCTCGAGCACGGCTTTTGCAACCGCGGCCGCGTCTTGAATTCGGGAGCGATCCGATCCTCGGCACCGTAGCCCGTCACGAAGACGAAGGGAATCTGCGCAGCCGCCAGCCGGTCGGCGACGGCAAAGCTTTTCTCGCGGCCGAGCTCGACGTCGAGTAGCGCGAAATCCGGCGCGCGCGCTGCGATCGCCGCCAGCGCCTGCGCCACCGACCCCACGGTGCGTACGCTCCTCACGCCAAATCCGAGCAGGCGATCCTCGAAATCGATCGCAATGATCGGATCGTCCTCAACGATCAGAACATCGGCGGGCATGCCGGTCGAGCCGTCCGGGGGAGCAGGTATCATGATGGTGGATATCGAGGGCTGCATGTTCTTACCGATCGAGGACAGCCTCATCCCGACGCCTGCGCCCAGCGCATCGGAGGGTTCCCGGAACGAAACTCACCACAGAACAGTTTTCACGTCTGTCCACTTGTGCACACAGCCCATGATCGGACCTCGCTAGTGTTGAAAGGAGAGCAGGGGATTTACGATGGACGCGCGTATCAGCAAGACAACCGAAGTCGGTAGCCGGCCGGCCAACAATCTGCTGCGGCGCTTGAGTCCGGCTGACTACGCGCTGCTGGCACCGCACGTCACCCTGGACACCGCCGGGCCCAACGAGCTGCTCTACAGTCCCGGCGACGATGTCCAGGTCGTGCACTTTCCCTGCGGGCCGTCGCTCGCGACATTTCTCGTTCCCAATGAGGACGGCCGCGACGTCGAGACCATCCTGGTCGGCCGCGAAGGCGCAGTGGGCGGCATCGTCAGCGAGGGATTTTTGCCGGCCTATACCCGCATCTGCGTGAAATTCGGCGGACCATTCGCGCGCATTCACGTCGCCAAGCTGGACGCTGCCAAGATGCGCTCGGCCTCGCTGCGCAACATCTTCGCCCGCTATGCCGACTGCATGCTGGCGCAGATGTTCCAGTCCACCGCCTGCAACGCCATCCACTCCATCGAGCAGCGTACGGCGAAGTGGATCATTGCGGCGATGGAGCGGACCGGCGACGAGAGCAGCGTGCCGCTGACGCATGAGCAGCTCGCGACGCTGCTCGGGGTCGGCCGCAGCTATGCGAGCCGCGTGCTCCAGTCGTTCAAGGCCGAGGGCGTGCTCGATACAAGACGCGGCGCGATCCTGGTCCGCAATCTCGACGGCCTGCGCCTGCGCGCCTGCCTGTGCAACGACGCGGTGAAGATGCACTTCGAGGAGGTGCTGCGCGGGGTCTATCCGACCGAGGAGACCAGCCCCGGCTCGGCGCAGGGCTGATCGAGGCCCCGTCCCCGAGCAAAGGCCGGTTTGGTGCTGGATTTACCCTAACCCCCGGAGATTCCCGGACAAAATTCAGTCAACCAACCAGCAAAGAACACATTGTTTTTTTGGCGGTTTTTGCATATATTGCGCCGCAACGCGTAGGGTGCCTGGTCGAGATGGCCGGGCGGCCCTTTTTGGGCGGAAAGCGCCCGTTTCCAGTCTTCCAGCGTTGTTTCGAGAAGAGGTCCCGGTCCGACCGGCGAGATCGCGCTTAACCCATTGTCCGACCGCAAAGAAGCTCACTCATGAACCTCCGTAACGTCGCCATCATCGCCCACGTCGACCACGGCAAGACGACCCTGGTCGACAAACTCCTCCAGCAATCCGGTACGTTCCGCGAGAACCAGAAGGTGACGGATCGCGCCATGGACTCCAACGATCTGGAGCGTGAGCGCGGCATCACCATCTTGGCCAAGGCGGCCTCGGTGCAGTGGAAGGACACCCGCGTCAACATCGTCGACACCCCCGGCCACGCCGATTTCGGTGGTGAGGTCGAGCGCATCCTGAACATGGTGGACGGCGCCTTGGTGCTGGTCGACGCCGCCGAAGGCCCGCTGCCGCAGACGAAGTTCGTGGTCTCCAAGGCGCTCAAGGTCGGCCTGAAGCCGATCGTCGTCATCAACAAGGTCGACCGGCCCGATGCGCGCCCGACCGAAGTCATCAACGAGGTGTTCGACCTGTTCGCGGCGCTCGACGCCAGCGAGGAGCAGCTCGACTTCCCGATCCTCTATGGGTCGGCGAAGCAGGGCTGGATGGCTGAAAGCCCCGAGGGTCCGCAGGACAAGGGCATGGAGCCGCTGTTCGACCTGATCCTGCGCCACGTCGCACCGCCGACGGTCGAGGAAGGTCCGTTCAAGATGATCGGCACCATCCTGGAGGCCAACCCCTATCTCGGCCGCATCATCACCGGCCGCATCTCGTCCGGCGTTCTCAAGCCGAACCAGCAGGTCAAGGTGCTGCATGCCGACGGCAAGCTGGTCGAGTCCGGGCGCATCACCAAGATCCTGGCATTCCGCGGTCTCGAGCGCACGCCGCTCGATGAAGCTGAAGCCGGCGACATCGTCGCCATTGCCGGCCTGACCAAGGGCACCGTCGCCGACACCTTCTGCGATCCCACCGTCGAGGTGCCGCTGCCGGCGCAGCCGATCGATCCGCCGACGGTGTCGATGTCCTTCATCGTCAACAACTCCCCGCTCGCCGGCACCGAAGGCGACAAGGTGACGAGCCGCATGATCCGCGACCGTCTGCTGCGTGAAGCCGAAGGCAACGTCGCGCTGCGCGTCGTCGAAGCCTCCGACAAGGACGCGATGGAAGTCTCGGGCCGCGGCGAATTGCAGCTCGCGATCCTGATCGAGACCATGCGCCGCGAAGGTTTTGAGCTCTCGGTGTCGCGCCCGCGCGTCGTGTACCAGAAGGACGAAGCGACCGGCGCCACCATGGAGCCGATCGAGGAAGTCGTGATCGACGTCGACGAGGAGCATTCCGGCGTCGTCGTGCAGAAGATGAGCGAGCGCAAGTCCGAGCTGGTCGAGATGAAGCCGTCCGGCGGCAACCGCCTGCGCCTGGTGTTCTACGCGCCGACCCGCGGCCTGATCGGCTATCAGGGCGAACTGCTCACCGACACCCGCGGCACCGCGATCATGAACCGCCTGTTCCACGGCTACGCCCCGTACAAGGGCGAGATCCAGGGCCGCCGCAACGGTGTGCTGATCTCCAACGACCAGGGCGAAGCGGTGGCCTATGCCATGTTCAAGCTGGAAGACCGCGGCCCGATGATGATCGAGCCGGGCTGGAAGGTCTACAAGGGCATGATCGTCGGCGAGCACACCCGCGACAACGATCTCGAGATCAACGTGCTCAAGGGCAAGCAGCTCACCAACATCCGCACGACGTCCAAGGACGAAGCGGTGCGCCTGACCCCGCCGATCCGCATGACGCTGGAAAAGGCGCTCGCCTATATCGAGGACGACGAGCTCGTCGAGGTCACCCCGAAGTCGATCCGCCTGCGCAAGAAGCACCTCGACCCGAACGAGCGCAAGCGCGCGGAAAAGTCCAAGGAAGCGGTGGCGTAAGCCGCTCCACACCGTAGTGCCGTAGGGTGGGCCAAGCGTAGCGGGCCCACCACTTGAAATCCCGGTCGGCAATGGTGGGCACGGCGCAAGAGCGCCTTTGCCCACCCTACGAAGGTGGATCACTCGCCCCAGTGCACAACGTGCGCACAAGGCGGGTGATGACAGCTCACTTTGTGGTGGCTTCAGCGCTCTTCGCGAACGTGCTAGAGCCCGCCCATGACCTCCCTGCCCTCCTCCGTCAACGTCGCGATCATCGGCGCCGGCTCAGCCGGCCTCGGCGCGGCGCATGCGCTGGCTGGCTCCGGCCTCTCCGTGATCGTGCTGGAGGCGCGCGACCGGATTGGCGGACGTGCCTGGACCGTGCAGGCCTCGCCTGAGGTGACCTTCGACGTCGGCTGCGGCTGGCTGCATTCGGCCGACAAGAATTCCTTCGTCGGAATCGCCAAGCAGCTCGGCTTCGAGGTCAACAAGGACCTGCCGCCCTGGCGCGAGCGCGCCTTCGGCAACGCGTTTCCGCAGGCCGAGCGCGACGATTTCATGCGCGCGATGGACGCATTCTACGAGCGCCTGTGGCAGGCCGCGCAAAAGGGCAAGGACGAGCCCGCGAGCCTGAGCCTCGATCCGGGCAATCGCTGGAATCCCATGATCGACGCGGTCTCGACCTACATCAACGGCTGCGAACTGAAGGACATGTCGACGTTGGACTGGGACGCCTACGAAGACAGCGACCTCAACTGGCGCGTCCGCCGTGGCTATGGCGCGCTGGTCGCGGCCTATGGCGCCCCCTGCCCGGTGGCCTTGGGCTGCAATGTCACGCTGATCGAACATTCCGGCCAGCGCCTCCGCATCGAGACGTCGCAGGGTGCGCTGACCGCCGACAAGGTGATCGTCACCGTTCCGACCAATCTCATCGCCGATGAGGCGATCCGCTTCTCACCGCCGCTCCCGGGCAAGGTCGATGCGGCGGCCGGCCTGCCGCTCGGCGTCGACGACAAGGTGACGCTGGCGCTCGACGATGCAGAAACCTTCCCGAAAGAGGGCAATCTGCGCGGCGCCACCATGCGCACCGAGATGGGCACCTATCACATCCGCCCGTTCGGCCAGCCCTGCATCGAGGGCTTTTTCGGCGGCAGCTTTGCCCGCGAGCTGGAAGACGCCGGCGACGGCGCCATCGCCGCGCACAGCATCGACGAGATCGCAGGCTTCCTCGGCAACGACATCAGGCGAAAGCTCAAGCCGCTCTACGAGTCGCGCTGGGCCCACGACCCCTTCGCGAGAGGATCGTATTCACACGCACTGCCAGGGCACGCTGGAGACCGCGCGGTGCTGGCAGCGCCGATGGATGGGCGGCTGTTCTTCGCGGGAGAAGCGACGTCGCCAAGCTTCTTCACGACGGCGCATGGCGCCAGGGACAGCGGGGAGCGCGCGGCGAAGCAAGTGCTGGCGGCTTCAGGCAAGCGCTAACCGCGAGCTACGTCACTCAATCACCCGCGCCCGCAATTCGGCATCGGGCACAAAGCACGCATCATACTTCCCGAAGATGCGGTAGCGGTTGCGCGCGATGAGGCTGTACACGGGGTCTCGTAGCAGCTTTGGCACGGCGAACAACGCGCGCACCCAACGCCATCCCGGCAGATGCGACAGCACGGTCAGCGCGGCGTCGGACTTCATAAAGACCTCTCCGTCATGAACCACGGCATTGGTGTCGGGATCGTCAGGATCGATGCCAAACGTACGTGCAAGCCGCGCCCCGTAATCCGACTGGATCGGCGTGAAGCGAAACCGCCTCGCCGTGTCGCGCTTGGCGACGAAGCGGACCCAGCGCGAGCAGAAGATGCAGACGCCGTCGAACAGGATCACGTCATCGTCGGGCCATTTGCTCATCAGTCTCTCTATCTTACGCGTTTTCTTCACGCGAACCGGGATCCACTTCGCTCGAAAACGCTAGCGATTATCCAGCATCAGCAGCGCGACCAGCATCAGCACGATGGCCGGCCCTGTCTTCACCAGCGCGCCGAGCGGCTCGACCCAGAGGTCGGGCGTGAGGACTGCCGCGCCGACCATATAGCCGAGCGAAGCGACGATGCCTCCGACCAAACCGATCGCCGCGGTGCGGCGGAAGGCGATCAGCATGCCGATGCTCATGTCCATCAGGCTGGTGCCGATGGTGATGGGATCGACCAGCGCGGGCGGGAAGTTGTGCGCACTCAAAATTCCGGCGGCGGCGCGGTAGGAGACGAACAGCGCGATGAAGCCGGAGACGAGCCAGAACGCGACCAGGCTGGCGAAGATCAGGGCCTTGATCAGGAACAGCCGCGCGAACCATTTGTCCTGGATGGTGGCGGGATGGCGCCCGATCGTATCCATCAGAGTCTTCGGCGCGATGCCCGTGGCGGCAATCCATGCCGATGGATCGCCGGTCACGCCGCGGCGCAGCTCGGCGATGGCGCTGGAGCGCATCGGCGGCATCCAGCCGAGATAATTGGCGAGATCGCCGATCTTCGCGCCGAGATCGAGCATGAAGGACGGCATCGCGAGGCGCGGCCAGCCGGCCGTGCCGAAGGCGTGGCGGAACTGTTTGATGACGCCGGCCATAGTGACCGGCTCGGCCTGCATCAGGTCCCACGTCACGGCTTTGACGGAGGCGTCGTCGATATCGCGCGCGGCGAGCCAGGCGATGGTGGCCGAAATGTCCTCGACTGCGACGGACTGGAATGGCGTCGACATCTCCTTCTGCGGCAGGTCGAGCGGGAAGGCGGCGAGCGCACGCAGCATGGCGCTGCCGCCATAGGCTGACGGCGCGATGACGAAGCCGGGCCGCAGGATCGCGTGGGGAATGCCGGAGGCTGCAATCAGGCGTTCGGCCTCGCGCTTGGTCGTCGCGAAGGCGGTGCGATCCGCCTCCGTGGTCCCGGGGATCGAGATGTGCACCAGCCGGATCGCGCGGCCGCTGTCGGCGATCGCCTCAAGCAGGCGCGCGACGAAATCGCGATGCACCGCGCCGGTGTCGCTGCCGGGACCGTCCTGGAGCACACCGAGACAGTTCACGACGACGTCGACGGCGTGCTCGCTGAAAAGGCGCACCAGCGCGGCTGCACCAAGCGACAGGATCGGCTGCTCGATGTCCAGCGCGCTCATCTTCTGCGCGGGCGACAGGCTGCGTGCGACGCCGACCACGCGAAATCCCCGCACGCGCAGATCGTCGGTGACGAAGCGCCCGATCAGGCCGGAGGCGCCGAGCACCAAAACAGTTTGCTGGGTCATCGCATCTCTCAAAACGGTTTCGCGATCATCAGCCACAGGATCAACATCGTCGCGCCGAAGCCGGGGAAACCGAACGCGAACCAGCGGCGGTAGAGCACGAAGTAGCGTTCAGGCAGAGCGCCGCGCTGCTCGGCCGCCTTGCGCGCGAGATCTCGCATCTCGATCTGCATGAAGACGACGGGGACCCAGAACAGGCCCGCAAAGACGTAGAGCCCAAGCGAGGCCAGCAGCCAGCGTTCCGTGATCGGCATGGCCGAAAGCATCATCAGCACGCCGCCCGTCACCGGCTGCAGGATCACGGCCGACAGCGTGAAGATCGCGTCCGCAATCACCACCACCGAAGCGGTGCGCGCGATGAATTCGGCGTCGTTCGTGCGATGCGCCATCAGCATGAAGAAGGCGATGCCGGTGCCGGTGCCGAGAATGACGATGGCGCCCAGCACATGGAGGTACTTGACCAGGAGATACAGCGTCATGGCTTCTTGGCCGCCGCCGGTTTGGACTGGTTCAGCGCAAGCCCGAGCTCGCGGCTGGCAGCTTTGACGCCGGCTTCGCTCTCGATCATCCAATGCCCCTCGCTGCCGACGGCCGGCAATGTGCGGAAGTCCACCTTGCCGCCTCCGCCGCGAAACGCATCCGCCAACTGCCGCGAGAACGCCGGCGCGAAATAGCTGTCATTGGTCGCCACGAGCCATGTGACGGGAATGCGCGCCGCCTTGCCGAACTCGGCCGCCGCGGCGAGAAGCGTCTGCGGCGCGCAGATCCGGTTCGGTTCGTCATTGGCGCGGCCGCCGCGCCCCGGCGCAAACGCGATGATCGCGGAGATCGCGTTCGGATCGGTGTTCGCGAGCGCCAACGCCCCCCAACCGCCGGCGGAATGGCCGAGCACGACGACCTTGTCTTGACGAACAAAATCCTGCTTTCGCAAAAAATCCAGCGCGAGCGAAATTTCGGCGGCCGTCGCGCGACCCGAACGCGCGTAATCCGCCTCGTCGCAGCCGCCCTGGTCCTCGACATAGCGGCCGCCGGTCGCACCATGGCCGAGCCGCTCCGGCACCAGCACGGCGAAGCCGTGCGCGACGAGAAACGCGACCAGCGCGCGGTATTCAGGCTGCGGCATTTGCGCCCGACGCAGCACATTCTGCGTCGAGGCATGTGCGATCACCGCAAGCCGGAACGGACCGGCGCCGACGGGGCGAAACAGCAGCGCATGCGCGGCAATGTCGGTATCCGGCGATGGCACGCGCCATTGTTGCCGGCGAAACGGCTCGCCCTCCTCACCCGATGACCCAAACGTGACCTGTGCGCACAGAGGCGACGCCATCAGCAAGGGCAGCAGAGGCAGGAGGGCGAAGATGTTGAAGAGGCGCATGAATCGCCGCAGGCGAACACGGACAGCGACAGATCTGCAGGAACGAATCATTTTCGGTGGGCTTTTTGCGTTGCCATCGCGGTTCATTGGTTGCCGCAGGGCAGTTTTGCACCGGCAATGGCAGGCCGGTGCCGTTCGAAATGGCGTCTTGTCTTCTTTCGGTACAACATGGTTAAAATACTGATGCACAAAATCCACACGTTAACCGATAATTAACGATAGGTCTTGCCGCCGGCGCGGCGACTTGGTTTGATCGTGTCCATGAGCACAACCCTGATCGAGGTCCGGCCGGCCAAAGCTGCAGATGCAACTGCGGTGGCGTCCACCCATGACGAAGCCTGGCGCTCCGCCTATCAGGGCATCATTCCCGGCGGCGAACTGGAAAAGCTGATCAACCGCCGCGGTCCGCAGTGGTGGGACAGTGCGATTCGCAAAGGCAGCCGCGTCAGCGTGCTCGTGTTCGGCGACAAGATCGCCGGCTATGCCAATTACGGCCGCAACCGCGCCCGCAGCCTGCACTTTGACGGCGAGATCTACGAGCTCTATCTGCGTCCGGAATTCCAGGGTCTCGGCTTCGGCCGCCGCCTGTTCACTTCAGCCCGTCGCGACCTGATGCAGAGCGGCCTGAAGAGCATGGTGGTGTGGGCGCTCTCGGACAACGATCCGGCGACCGAGTTCTACCGCGCCTTGGGCGGCCGCATGGTGGCGCGCTCCTCCGAGCGTTTCGGGCCGAAGTCGCTCGACAAAGTTGCCTTCGCTTGGACCAATTGAGTCTAGCCGGCAGCCTTTCCCATCCGTCGATACCGTTGCCTTTTGAGCCGGTAGTCGCTGGATTCATTATTTCACAAAAACACGATGGATTGGCGCGCCAAGCCCGCGTATGACAGCGCCAAAATCGCTGCCGGGCGCGATTTAACCTCGGCAACAACGGAGCCTTGAATGCGTATCGATGCGGTCTCGATCGGAAAAAACGTACCCCACGACGTCAACGTCATCATCGAGGTCCCCGTGGGCGGCGAACCGATCAAATACGAGATGGACAAGGAAGCCGGCACGCTCGTTGTCGACCGCTTCCTCTACACGCCGATGCGTTACCCCGGTAACTACGGCTTCATCCCGCACACGCTGTCCGATGATGGCGATCCCTGCGACGTGCTGATCATCAACACCCGCGCCATCATCCCCGGCGCCGTCATGAGCGTGCGCCCGGTCGGCGTGCTGTTCATGGAAGACGAAGCCGGCGGCGACGAGAAGATTCTCGCGGTGCCGTCGTCGAAGCTGACGCAGCGCTACGACAAGGTGAAGTCGTACTCCGACCTGCCCGACATCACGCTGCAGCAGATCCAGCACTTCTTCGAGCACTACAAGGATCTCGAGAAGGGCAAGTGGGTGAAGATTTTGCGCTGGGGCGGCCCGGAAGACGCGCAGAAGCTGATCCTCGAAGGCATCGAGCGCGAGAAGAAGAAAAAGGCGTAAGATTGCGTGTCCCGGACGCGGTGCATCACGAAGTGATGCGCCGCAGAGCCGGGACCGAGGGTGCCACTTGCAATGGGCCCCGGCTCTGCAGCGCATCGTTGCACGCTGCGCTGCGTCCGGGGCGCGAGACCTGGAGTTAAACCGCCGGCTTCGGCAGCCCGGCGATCGCGCAAGCCGCGCGCAGCGTATTCACCAGCAGGCAGGCGACCGTCATCTGGCCAACGCCACCCGGCACCGGCGTGATCGCGCCGGCAACGGCGAGCGCTTCCTGATAGGCGACATCGCCGACGAGGCGCGTCTTGCCATCGTCCTTCGGGATGCGGTTGATGCCGATGTCGATCACGGTCGCGCCCGGCTTCAGCCAGTCACCACGTACCATCTCGGGCTTGCCGACCGCGGCATAGACGAGGTCGGCTCGCTTCACGAGCCCGGGCAGATCGCGCGAGCGCGAATGCGCGATGGTCACCGTGGCGTTCTCGTTGAGCAGCAATTGCACCAGCGGACGGCCGACCAGATTGGAGCGGCCGATGACGATGGCATTCATGCCTTCGAGCGAGCCGTGGACGCTCTTGGTCAGGATGATCGAACCGAGCGGCGTGCAGGGCGACAGCGCTTCAAAGCCGCCGGCGAGCCGGCCGGCATTGTTCGGATGCAGGCCGTCGACATCCTTGGCGGGATCGATGGCGTTGATCACGGCCTCGGTGTTCAGGCCCTTCGGCAGCGGCAGCTGCACCAGAATGCCGTGCACCGCCGGATCGCGGTTGAGTTTTGTGACGACGGCCAGCAGATCGGCCTGCGACACGTCGGCCGGCAGCTTGTGCTCGAACGAGGCCATGCCGGCCGCCTGGGTCTGGGTGTGCTTGGAACGGACATAGACCTCGCTGGCTGGGTCGTTGCCGACCAGAACCACCGCGAGGCCCGGCACCAGATTGTGCTCGCGCTTGACGCGGGCAACCTCGTCAGCGACGCGCGCGCGGAGTTCCGCAGCGATGACTTTTCCATCGATGATCTTGGCCGTCATGTCAGTTCCCTTGGTCTGTCGGTTTGGCGTCTGCCGATCTGGCCTGGGCGAGCTTGCACAGGGCTTCGCCGAGCCGCGCCGGATCGCCGTCGACCGCGATCTGCTTCAGCCGCGAGGTGGCACCGGATAGCAGCTTTACACTGGCCTTGGGGACGCCGAGCGATTTCGCCAATAGCACCAGAACGGCCTTGTTGGCCTCGCCGCCATCGGCGATCGCGCGCACCCGCACCTTGAGCACGCTGCGGCCGTCGGCCAATTGCTCGATCCCGTCGATGTCGTCGCGGCCGCCGCGCGGCGTCACCCGCAGCGCGATGCTGATTCCCGCGGCCGAATAGCGCCAGGGTTCCTTGAAGGCCTCTTTCGCAATCAAGGCGCTCCCGCCTGCTTAGATCACGTTCGGGTAGATGTAATACAGGATCACCCGCTCGATGAACATGATGAGCAGGATCAGGATGATCGGCGAGATATCGAGGCCGCCGAGGCTGGGCAGGAAATTGCGAATCGGCGCCAGCACCGGCTCGGTGATCCGGTACAGGAACTCCGCCACCGCCGAAACGAACTGGTTGCGGGTGTTCACGACGTTGAAAGCGATCAGCCAGGACAGGATCGCGGAGGCGATCAGCAGCCAGACGTAGAGGTCGAGCACGATGATGACGATGTCGAGAACGGCACGCATTGATGACTCTGGCTTTCGGTCGGGATTGACGCTTTTTGCTAGATATCGGTTCCCCCCGGCCCAAACAAGGGAAGTCGGTGCCGGGGATGGTTAAAACCGGGTCACACCCGTCCTTGACTTGACCTTGGCGGGGACTTAAATGGCGCCCGGTTGTCGGCCGCATTCACCAGAGCGGCCGCCAAACGGGGCCATAGCTCAGCTGGGAGAGCGCGTCGTTCGCAATGACGAGGTCGGCGGTTCGATCCCGCCTGGCTCCACCAGCCTTCGCAGGCTGCGCCTGCTTCGGCTCGGCAAGCCCTCTCGTAGCGAAGGCTGCCACGCCATAGCCCGCAGGGCGACGGCGGGCTTCATCCGAAAATCTCTCCCCCTACTTCCCCGTAAACCTCGGCGGCCGCTTCTCCATGAAGCTCGCCACCCCCTCCCGGAAATCGCTGCCGTTCAGCGCGACCATCATCTCGCGGTTGGCCTCGATCGTGGCCTCGGCTAGAGCGTTTTCCGATCACGTTGCGTCGTAACCAGCCGCGACGAGATAATTTTGACATTCCTCGGGTGAGAAGCGTTTGAGAGCGTTGGCGATTGCTTGCCAGAGATCGGGCATGGTGCGGGCTGCGGCGGCCCGCAACAGCGCTTTCAGTTTGGAGAAGGCCATTTCGATCGGGTTGAAGTCTGGACTGTAGGGCGGAAGATAGAGCAGGCTAGCTCCGACCGCCTGGATGGCCTCTCGAACGCCATGGACCTTGTGAGCGGGCAAGTTGTCCATGATAACGGTATCGCCCGGCCGCAGCGATGGGGCGAGCAATTGCTCGACGTAGGCCAGGAAAGCGTCGCCATCCATTGGACCGTCCAGAACAAGCGGCGCGATCAGACCGTCGGAGCGCAATCCAGCGGTGAACGTCGTCGTCTTCCAATGTCCGTGTGGGATAGCTGCACGACATCGCTCGCCGCGTGGCGAGCGCCCGTAACGCCGCGCCATTTTGGTGTTGGCGCTGGTTTCGTCGATGAAGACGAGACGCTCAGGGTCAAGGTCGATTTGCCCTTCGAACCACTCTCACGTGCGGCATTTATATCGCCGCGCCGTTGCTCGGCGGCGTGCGCTGTCTTTTTTTAAGTGTGATCTTTCTGCGCTGGAAAAAACGCCAGAGCGACGCGATGCCAGTCGATATTCCATGACGTTTCAACAGTTCTCGCAACTCGGCAAGCGTGATATCCGGCCTCGCTGTCACCGCCTCCAGAATCAATTGCGAATGCGCTTCGATGCGCTGCGATTTGCGGTCACCGCCCTGGCGTTTAGGAACGATGTCGCCAACTTTCTTGAGGCGAGCGCGCCAGCGGATCGCACTGGCCGCGCTGACACCAAAGCGCTCAGCAGCCTGTCGACAGGACATGCCACCGTCAATCGCGGCTACCACCCTTTGGCGAAGATCAACCGAAAGCGCCCTGGCCATACATGCTGGCCTCCCTCGCCAGCATGCAGCTTGAATCTGACTCGCGCCGTTTTGGGAATCCCCACCCGATTCTTTCCGGTCGGAAAATGCTCTAGCGTCTGGAACGGCACCTCGTAGAGCTGGCGCTTGATCACGGCCATCGCGCTCGGGGAAACCATATCGGCGAGGTCGCGCGCATAGGCATAGGTCTCCTCGCGCAGCTTTTCCGGTGAGCAGAGCCGGTTCACCAGGCCGATCCGCAGCGCCTCCTCACTCGAGACGCGCCGGGCCGAGAGCAGCAGATCCATCGCGTTGGCGTGGCCGACGATGTGCGGCAGCATCCAGGACATGCCATGCTCGGCGATCAGTCCGCGCCGCGCGAAGGCTGTCGTGAACACGGTATTGTCGGCGGCAAAGCGCAGGTCGCAATAAAGCGCGTGGACGAGGCCGATACCGGCGGTCGCGCCGTTGAGCATGGCGATGACGGGCTTTCCGATCGACGGATAGAAGCCGTAGCGCGTCTGCCAGTCCGGCCGGCGGTTCATGTCGAAGGGCGGCAGGTTCGAGGCACGCCTGACGTCGTTGGGGTCGAGCCCCTTCAGCGCATCCATGTCGGCGCCGGCGCAGAAGGCGCGGCCCGCGCCGGTGAGCACGATGACGCGGACATTGTCATCGGCGCTCGATGCTTCCATCGCATGGCGCACGTCGCGCTCCATCGTCGGCGTCCACGCATTCATGCGATCAGGGCGATTGAGCGTGATGGTCGCGACCTTGTCGCTCACCTCATACAGAATGTGTTCGTAGGCCATGACGCTCTCCCTGTGTCTGCCGGCACGCGTTCGCGCGCGCTCGTTAGGAACGAGCCTAGCATATCCAACGGTGAGGCAAGAGCTTGCGCCAAGGCCTTGCGCGAAGGCCTTGCGCAGAGGCGCGATCACTCGGCGGCTTGCGCCAGCACCTGCCGGCGCGCCAGCCAGCCATCGATGAAATGATCGAGCCAGGCCCGCTCCGCAACGTCGTACACGGCACGGTCCGCGAAATGATGATGCCGCTCGCGCGCACCGGGCGCGCTGAGGCCGTCATAGCCGCGCGTGGTCCAGCAATGCATCATCGCGCAGGTCACGTCAGGATGAAACTGCACCCCGAAAGCGTTGCCGGTGCGGAACGCCTGGATCGGAAAATCATCGCCTTCCGCAAGCAGCTCAGTGCCGACGGGCAGTTCAAATCCTTCGCGATGCCAGTGATAGACCTGCGCCGGCCAATTCGGGCAGAGCGCGTGGCCCGCGACGGTCGGGCGGATTGGATAGTAGCCGATCTGGGCCAGCGCCTCCGCATGCGGCGCGACGCGAGCCCCCAACTGCATCGCCAGCATCTGCGCGCCGAGGCAGATGCCGAGGAACGGTCGCTGTTCGCGGAGCGGAATTTCGATCCAGTCGATCTCGCGGCGGATGTAGTCGTCGGGATCGTTGGCGCTCATCGGACCGCCGAAGAAAACAGCGCCGGCATGCTGATCGAGCGTGTCGGGCAGGGGATCGCCGAAGCGGGGACGGCGAATGTCGAGGCGATGGCCGAGCGCGCGCAGCGCATTGCCGACGCGGCCGGGTGTCGAGGATTCCTGATGCAGGATGATCAGAACCGGCAACCGGGCTTCGGAGGCGGCGGCGCTCGGCGTCCTTCTGGGGAAGGGCACCAATTCTGCGCCACCAAACCTGTCCGTCCGGAACGACATGGCCTCTGCGAGTGCTATCGGTTCAGACCGCCAGCATAGCTAAGCGGTAGTTAACATCGCGTGAGTTCGCGCACACGCGTCCCGATATTGAAGCAAGCTCCGGGCCATTACGGAGCTTTGAGCTTTCTTCAAAGCGTTTTCGAGCGAAGTGGATACCGGTTCGCGTGAAGAAAACGCGTCAAGACAAGAAATCTAGTGCCTCTGCCTCTGGAACCGGCTGGTGGCGGACAGGATGAAGCCGCGCGGGAAGAAACGCAGCGCGAACGGCACGATCTTGATGCCGAGACCAGGCAGCACTGCCCGTTTGTTGGCCATCAGGCCGCGATAAGCTTGTTGCGCAACTTCGGCGGCAGACACGTTGAGAAGAGCCGTATCATGCCCAGCCCCGACGCCGGCGCGCGCCTGGAATTCGGTGGGCACCGGACCCGGGCAAAGTACGGTGACGCGAACGCCGCGCGGCGCGAGCTCCGCCCGCAGGGCCTCGGTGAGGGAAATCACATAGGCCTTGGACGCGTAGTACACGGCCATGCCGGGGCCGGGCAGAAAGCCCGCGACCGATCCGACATTGAGAAGACCGCCCTTGTTCCTGATCAGCTGATCGGCAAAGCGCAGCGACAGATCCGTCAGAGCCCGGACGTTGACATCGACGATGCCGACCTGTTCGACGCGGTCGCGCTCGATCGCATCGCCGAACACGCCGAAGCCGGCATTGTTGACGAGATGGTCGAGCTCAACGTCTTCGGCGGCAAGCGCGGCGGCGATCTTGTCACCCGCATCCGCCTCCTGCAGGTCGCAGGCGATCACGATCGGCTTCTTGCCGCCCTTGGCGGCGAGCTCGTTCGCAAGCGCCTCCAGCCGGTCCGCGCGTCGCGCCGTCAGCGCGAGGCGATGCCCGTTGGCGGCGAACACACGCGCCAGCTCCGTGCCGATGCCCGCCGACGCACCGGTGATCAACGTTACCCGCTCAGTCACGATCGAAGTCTCTTGAATTGAAGTTTTTTGGCCCCGCAATGGCGGAACGAGAGCATAGGCCGAGCGCGACAGGCAAGCGTCACCGGCAGCATGGCTGCTTGAGCGGGCAACAGGGAAGCAGGAAAACCACGGATTTTACGGGGAAATCCGGGGCCGGGCTGGCCGACGGAGGTATATTAAAGTTTCGTCATGTGGTCAGCACAACCGCCGATAATACCGCGTCGAGACGGCTCAACCCCCGACGGCGCCGTCCTTGACCTGACCACCGGCGCGATTTGCGACCGCATGCTTGAGGTCGATCCGGTCGCGCTGGGCGATCCCGAGCAGGTCGGACGCGCGCCAAACGACGTTATCCTCGAACTCGGACACCTGGCCATCGGCATAGACCAGCTCCCACATCATCTGGACGATGCGCTTGCGGCCCTCTTCGTCGAGCGAGCGCATGATGACGCTGGTGAAGTGATAGAGGTCGACGGCCTCGCCCTCGACCTGGGTGGCGTCCGCGATCAGGCGGTCGGCGGTACCGCGATCCAGCCCGAAATGGTTTTCGATCAGGCTGTGCAGCTTGCGCTGCTCGGTCGCCGTCGGCTGACCGTCCAGCGAGACCACGTGAACCAGCAGCGCGGTGGCCGCAAGCCGGTAATCGCCATCGCCGAATGCGCGATCCCCGGCATGAGGGGCCACAATGTCGGCGATGAATTGGCGCAGGCCGTCGAGCATAGGATCCTACCGAAAACGATGAAGCCGCGGGGGTGCGGCCGCCACCAGCATTATATGAGCAGGAAACTCAACCGCCGCAACGTGCGTCAGCTCCGCGCGGGCATTACCTTTCTGCAATCTGTCACGGTATCTCGTACACCACCATCTTGTCGGCGATGCCGCGCAGGGCCGCCTGCTTCTGGATCGGCTTGATCGCGCGCTGCTCGAGCACCTCGGCGACTGCGGGCGCATCGAGCACGGGGCCCGTGATGTGGATCTCCCGCGCCGTCGACAGGCTCTGGACGCGAGCGGCGATGTTGACGGTCTGGCCGAAATAATCCTGGCGTTCGTTGAGCATCACCGCAAGACACGGGCCTTCATGGATGCCGATCTTGACGATGAGATCGTCGGTGCCGCGCTGCCTGTTGAGCTCGTCCATCGCGGCCCGCATCCGCAGGCCCGCGACGATGGCGTGCTCGGGGCGGACGAAGGTCGCCATCACGGCGTCGCCGATCGTCTTCACCACCGCGCCCTTCTCGGAGGAGATGATCTCGAGCAGCGCATGGAAATGCGCGCGCACGAGATCGAAGGCGGCGAGATCGCCGACGCGCTCGTAGAGCGCGGTCGAGCCCTTCAAATCGGTGAACAGGAATGTCAGCGACGTGATCTGGAGCCGCTGGTCGAGGCTGAGATTGTCCGCCTTGAAGACATCGCGAAACGTCTGGTTCGACAGCATGCGCTTGGCGGTGAGGAACGGCTTGCGCTTGCCGATGAGATGATGGAGCGCCTCGGCCGCGATGAACACCGACGGCAACACGCGCACGCCGGCCTGGTTCTCCAGCGACAGCCGCAGCGGCCCCGGCCGCATGGTCGTCGTTCCCGTCGGAGCCTGCACCTTGTTGTACATGATCGCGAACTGCTGACGCTCCTTGGTCGGCTCGCCCTGGACGTCGATGAAATGGGCGGCGTGCGTCACCGGCTCGAAGATGATGATGAAGTCGCCCGGCAGTTGCAGCGACATGGTCGCTTTCTCGCCCGCCGGAAGCTCGAGTGTATCGAGCGTCACCTCGTTGGCGAGCGTCGCGAAGGATTCCTTGTTGAAGTCGACGCCGGAACTCCAGAATACCTGCTTGAAATATTCCCACACCGGAAGCGTATCGGGATCGTGCGCTGCGATGCGCCGCACGCGCGGATTGACGGTGAAGGAGACCTCGACCTGATCGTCGACCGACGCCTTGTACCCGCAGGCGCAGAGCGCGCAGTGATAATCGTCCGGCTTGAGCGCCTTCAGCGTCGAATGGGCGCCCAGCACGCCGCCGCAGCCCGGACAGAGCACGTTCCAGCCGAGATCGAACAGTCCGAGCCGCGCCGAATGCAGGAAGGTGGAGATCGTGTGCTCTTCGTCGAGGCCATGCTGCCTGGAGAAATCGAGGACATTGACGCGGTTGAGCTCGTGATCCTCGCCGTTCTCGATCAGGTGCGCGATCGCGTCGACCACCTTGGCATCGGCGGTCTGCTTCAGAACGGAAAACTGGGCCTGGATGTCGCTCATGGCGGAGGCTCTATCTGGGGTGGATCGCGCCATCGGGCAGACGAATGTCTGTCACCGACGCGTGATGCGGAACAAAGGTGAGTGGTCCGGCTGGGTCGTCACGACGCCGAGCGGGATCACCGGAACCCTGTCGGCAAGCTCGATACGGAACGCGCCGATCAACCGGGCCAGCGCCAGCACGGATTCGGCGTGCGCGAACGGCGCGCCGATGCAGACGCGCGGACCCGCGCCGAACGGCAGGTAAGCGAAACGGTCGGGCGCCTCGTTCGACATGAAGCGTTTTGGGATGAAGGCGTTCGGCTGATCCCACAGCTTCTCATGCCGGTGCAGCAGCCAGGGCGCGATCATGATGATGTCGCCCTTGCCGATCTCGACGCCGGCCGCATTGTCCTTCTCGCGCGCGGCACGCGCGACCAGGAAGGCCGGCGGATAGAGCCGCATGGTCTCCTCGATCACCGCGCGGGTGAACTTCTGGCGATCGATGTCGGCCATGCTGTCGAGATGCTCGCCGTGGGTCTCGGAGGCAACTTCCTCCTGCGTCTCCGGATCGAGCGCGAGCAGATAGAGCGCCCAGAACAGCGCCGTCGCCGTGGTCTCGTGACCCGCCAGGATCATGGTCGCGACCTCGTCGACGAGTTGCGCATCCGAAAAGCCCTTGCCGGTCTCAGGGTCGCGCGCCGCGTCCATGAGATCGAACAGGTCGCGCGGCGGCGCGCCGTCCTTCTTGCCCATCGTGCGCCGTTCGGCGATCAGCATCGCGACGAATTCGGTCCAGCGTTTGCGGAAGCGGGCGCGGGCAAAATCCATCGGGGTCGGCCAGGACACCGGCAGCAGCATGTCGAGGAAATAGGGCCGCCCGAGCCGCGCGCCGTATTCCATGACGAAATTGCGCAAGGTCGGGCCGTGACGGTCCATGCCGAACGAGAACATCGTGCGCCCGGCGATCTCCAGCGTCATGCGCTGCATCGTCTCGCGCAGATCGACCGGCTCGCTTGTTCGCGCATCAAGCTTTGTGATGGTCTCGTCGAGCACCGCGGTCATATGCGGGACGAGATTTGCAGTTGCACGCGGCGTGAAGGCCGGCGCGAGCGTCCGGCGCTGATGTGTCCAGGCGTGGCCTTCCGCGATCAGAACTCCTTCGCCGAGCACCGGACGCAGCATGCGGATCCCCGCCGGCGTGCGCGTGTAATTTTCATAATTGCTGAGCAGGACATGCCGGATTGCGTCCGGCTGATTCAGGATGAAGCTGTTGTGGAGGAAAAAGCGGCCCTTGATGACCTCTTCTTCGTAGGCACGCTGCCCCCAGGTTGCGATCATGTTCTGCTTGAGGACCGCGACCCGGCCGAAAAACGACATGTCGTCGGGCGCACGCGGCGGGGTCGGAGGGAT
The DNA here is from genome assembly GCF_011516635.5 of Bradyrhizobium barranii subsp. apii. Lineage (GTDB taxonomy): Bacteria > Pseudomonadota > Alphaproteobacteria > Rhizobiales > Xanthobacteraceae > Bradyrhizobium > Bradyrhizobium barranii. The sequence continues at coordinate 919,415 of NZ_CP096255.1, forward strand.
GATGGGCCGACGCACACTGGCGATGTTCATGGCTCTCTCCCGCAGATATGACCCAAGCCAATAGCTAGTAAGTCAGCTCGGCAATCGCAATCCTGTTCTCGGAGGCGGGCCAGGCGCGCGCCACAATTCGTTCTTCGCCGAACTGGGCCACGATGTTACGCCCGGCCTCCGCGGCCGGGAGCCGCAAGGTTGCTGCCGAATCCGTGGGCACACCCGGCTTGACGTCGGCCGGCTCCTTGCCGTCGAGCAGCACCACGTCCCGCGGCAGGCCGAGATAGCCGCGCGGTCGCGACATGATCACGACGGCGCCGGCATCCTTGTCCGCCGGCCCGAGCGGGCGCGCGGCACGTAGATGCACGACATCGGACGAGCGCGGGAAGGGCGTGCGGTAGATATGCGTCGTCGGCGCGTCCGGCGATGTCAGGACGAATTCGAGGAACCAGGAAGGCTCGACCTGCGCCGGACCCCAGCGGCCGTCGGCGCCGGTCTTCGCGCTGTGCACCGCGCCGCCTTTGCGCTCCCCGGTATCAGGGTCGACGCGGAAGACATCGACGGTTGCACCTGCCACCGGGCGATTGGTCGACACGCCGCCTGGCGTACCGGTCACAAGGCCGCTCAACCTGACGCTCTGCTCCGGCACAATCGCGATGCGCGCGGGCTCGCGGCCGGCAATGAATTTGTAGATCTGGCGGAAGGCGCGCGGGTGAAACGCCACTTCGCGATGGTCGAGCGCGCAGAGCACGAGATTGGTGGCGCCCGTCAACTCCGGCCCTTCGACGGTAACGCCGGTCGGCGTGCCGGGTTTGCCGATGAAGCGGCCGTCGGCTTGCGCGTACTTGTCCATGCCATCGCTACGCAGGGTGAGGAAGGCCGTGCCCGGCGTCACCTCGCTCTCACCCTCATTCAGGCCGCGCAGAAATGTACCGCGGCCATTGAATTCGTTGTTCGGCTGGTCGTCGGTCGCGAACACGCCATGATTGGGGGTGCCGCAGAGGACGGCGTGGCTGACATCGCCGACGCCGCCGTTCTTGATGACGTTGCGAATCGCATAGCCGCCGCGCGAGCTGCCGACCAGTGCCACGCGGGCCGCGCCGGTGCGGCGCTTCAATTCCGCGATGGCCGCCGCGAGTTCGCGGCGCTGGTCCTCGGTCGAGGAGCGGCCCGCCTGCTCGACCTTGTCGTCGCTGCGCGCCAGCGGATCCGTGAAATTGATCGCCATCATGCGATCGCGCGCGACGCCGTTGGATTCCATCCGCCAAAGCGTCGTCATCCAGACCGCGTCGTATTCGCCATTGCCGTGGACAAACAGGATCGGCGGCACCTCGGCATTCTGAGCCGTGGGCGCGGTCTGGGCCAGCGCGCCTGTCCGCAAGCTCGCAACCGCGAAAGGCAAGCTGCCTGCCCCCAGCAGGATCGACCGTCGCGACAGCTTCATATGTTTCTCCGGAAAAACCACGTCTTTGGACCGCTTATACCGGCCTAACCACTGGACAGCGAAGGACTTTCGCAGGCATCACTGAACCTGCCGGAATCACCCAAAGACCATTCCAAGACCACTTCTGCCAGCCCATATGGAAGGGGATATGACCGAGCAGCCGAACCGTCAGAAATTCGCCGGCGACGGCATCGCCGCACCCCTGCGGTACACCGTGTTTCGGCGCATCTGGCTCGCCAGCCTGCTCTCCAATCTTGGCCTCTTGATCCAGGGCGTGGGCGCGGCCTGGGCGATGACGCAGATGGCGGCCTCGGCCGACAAGGTGGCGCTGGTGCAGACCGCGCTGATGCTGCCGATCATGTTGATCTCGATGCCGGCCGGCGCCATCGCCGACATGTATGACCGGCGCATCGTGACCTTGATTTCGCTCGCGATCGCGCTGATCGGCGCGACTGCGCTGACGGTGCTGGCCTGGCTCAAGCTGATCACTCCGGAAACGCTGCTCGTCTTCTGCTTCGTGGTGGGCAGCGGCAATGCGCTGTTCGGGCCGGCGTGGCAATCCTCGGTCAGCGAGCAGGTCCCGCCCGAATCACTGCCGTCAGCCGTCGCACTGAACGGCATCAGCTACAATATTGCACGCAGCTTCGGTCCCGCGGTCGGCGGCGTCATCGTCGCCTCGCTCGGCGCGGTGGCCGCGTTTGCCTGCAACGCGATCCTCTATCTGCCGCTGCTGGTGGTGCTGCTGCTCTGGCGGCGCAACACCGAGCCCTCGCGCCTGCCGCGGGAGAAGCTCAACCGCGCGATGGTCTCGGGCTTCCGCTACATCACCAATTCGCCGCCGATCAAGATCGTGCTGCTGCGCACATTGGTGATGGGCCTGATCGGCGGCGCCATCATGGCACTGATGCCGCTGATCGCGCGCGATCTGCTGCATGGCGGCGCGCAGACCTACGGCATCATGCTGGGTGCCTTCGGCATGGGCGCCGTCGTCGGTGCGCTCAACATCCATGAATTGCGCAAGCGCATGAGCGGCGAAGCCGCGATCCGCGCCTGCACCATCTCGATGGCATTTGCGATGGCCGCGCTTGCCGTGAGCACGGAGCCGGTGCTGACGGCGGCGGCGCTTGTGCTCGCCGGTGCGGTCTGGATGGCGGCCGTCGCGCTGTTCAACATCGGCGTGCAGCTCTCGGCGCCGCGCTGGGTCGCGGGCCGTTCGCTCGCGGCATTCCAGGCCTCGATTTCCGGCGGCATCGCGATCGGCGCCTGGGGCTGGGGCCATCTCACCGATTACGCCGGCGTCGAGGTCGCGCTGCTGACGGCCGCCAGCCTGATGCTGATCTCGCCGGTGCTGGGCATTTGGTTGGCGATGCCGCGCGTCGGCGCCCGCAACGAGGACGCGGACGTGCTCGCCGATCCGGAAGTCAAACTGTCGCTCACGGCGCGCAGCGGGCCGCTGGTGGTCGAGATCGAATATAGGGTGAGCCAGGAGAACGCGCGCGCCTTCCACAACGTGATGCAGGACGTGCAGTTCTCCCGCCAGCGCAACGGCGCCTATGGCTGGTCGATCGCGCGCGACATCGCCGACCCCGAATTGTGGACCGAGCGCTACCACTGTCCGACCTGGCTCGATTACTTGCGCCAGCGCAACCGCTCGACGCAGTCCGAACGCGCGTTGCATCAGCAGGCGATCGATTTCCACATCGGTCCCGATCCGGTGCGGATCCGCCGCATGCTGGAGCGTCCGTTCGGCTCGGTGCGCTGGAAGGAAGAGACGCCGGATCGTGCCGGCGCCGAGGTGCTGCCGGTGGTCGCGAGCGCGGCGGGAAGCAGCACTTAGGTTTTGGCCTGTAGCCCGGATGGCGCGAAGCGCAATCCGGGACGATCTCACCGCACGGGCAGACGCCGGATTTCGCTCATCCGGGCTACGACGGCACGTCCTACTGCCCGTGATCCGTCAGCACCTTGTCGCAGGCTTTGCTGAGGCGGGTGCGGTTCTGCTTGAGGCAAGCGAGCACGGCGCCATCGCCATTGTTCATCACGGCACGGCAGAAGCGCGTCACATCGCGCGCGCAGGCATCGTGGCCGGGCTGCTGTTGCGCTGAGGCGCTCGATGCGCACAGAATCAAAGAAACAATGAAAAGAAATCTGGTCATCGCGTAATGCCTCTTACCCCAAGGAAGTGCGGGCGAAGCTAGTGCGACGATCCCGAGGCCGCAACGGCTTTATTGCCGAGCGGGACTGGCGCGCGTGGCCCCGGCCTGACGCCGGGAGCACATCGCGAGGGGAGCCAACAACGATTGCCGTTGCGCGTTGTCCTACTGCCTGTCCTGGGCGTCAGCGACCTTGCGTGAGGCGCCCTTTGCGAGGTCCTTGTCCATCACCGCGCGGCAGCCGGCGCTCAGATCAGAGCGATGCTTCATCATGCACGCCGTGATCTTCGGGACGTTGGGGATTTCCGAGGAGCACAGACGGAAGGCATCGCCGGTGCACTGCTGCTGCGCCTCGGCCGAGAAGGCGAAGCTCGAGGTCGTCGCGACGATCGAGACGATGGCGGCAAAGCCCAGAGCCAGGCTGGTGTCGCGGATCCTACTCGTCAGCGATTTGGCAGAAAAAGACTTGGTCATTTGAAGCTCCCATTGGCGCCGCTGGAAGCGGAGCCCGTTGTTGATGGGAACTACGATGCTCCGGGAAAACAGTTTCCACTGTGATGACGGTCACGGGTGGCCCGCCTTCTGTGATCTCCGTCACATGGCGCACCTCGCTGAAAATCCGGCGCAAACGCCGTCGTGTTGGTGTCACGTTAACTGTTCCTTCGCATTAATGGCTCGTCGCGCGGGAGATTCCGCCGGGTTGGTTGCGTAATTGGAAAGAATAGCGATGCGTAATGCGTTGGGCCTGATGCTGGCCAGTGTAGTTGCGGCGGTCGTGATCGCCGTCGGCGGTTGGTTTTATTATTCCGCGCGCGCCGATCAGGGCGCCCCCAAAACAACGGCCGCCCGTGCCGCCGATCAATTGCCGGCACAGGCGAAGCTCGCCGCCAAGGATGACGTCGAGACCACCGCGGCGATCGCGGCCAGGCCGACGGCAGTTGCTCAGGCAGCGGCGCCTGCGCCCGCTCCGGCCATGCCGGTGCAGCAGCGGTCGACCTGTGCCAATCCGAACGCGCTGGGCGTTGCCCGCGTGGTCGAGATCGACACCACCGGCGGACCCGGCTTCGGCTTCGAGCATTTCAAGCAGTTCGACTTCCTCACCGACAAGGAGGTCGTGCTGACCTTCGACGACGGTCCGTGGCCGGTCAACACGCCCGCGGTGCTGAAGGCGCTTGCGGATGAATGCACCAAGGGTCTGTTCTTCTCGGTCGGCAAGCACGCGACCTATCATCCGGAAATCCTGCGCCAGGTGCTGGCTCAGGGCCACACGGTCGGCACGCACACCTGGTCGCACGTCAACCTGAACAGCAAGAAGATGACGGAGCAACAGGTCAAGGACGAGGTCGAGAAGGGCTTCAGCGCGGTGAGGTTCGCGCTCGGCACCAACCCGGCACCGTTCTTCCGCTTCCCGCAGCTTCAGCACAATCCGGCGATGGTGAGCTATTTCAGCACCCGCAATGTCGCGATGTTCTCGACCGACATCGACTCCTTCGACTTCAGGAAGGGTGCCACGCCGGAGAAGATCGTCGACAACGTGATGACCAAGCTCGACAAGCTCGGCAAGGGCATCATCCTGATGCACGACTTCCAGAAGCACACCGGCGAAGCGATGCCGGCGCTGCTCGCGCGGCTGAAGGCTGGCGGCTACAAGGTCGTGCAGATGAAGGCCAAGGCAACGCTCCAGACGCTGCCGGAATATGACGAGGCGCTGCTGAAGGACCTGAAGGTGCCGACCTCGAGCGCGCGTCCGATAACGAGCGTGGTGCAGACGGTGTCGCAGTAAGCCCGAACCACTTCCTCAATACGCGCATGGCCGGGCTCTTGCCCGGCCATTTGCTTTTGGAGCGAGTCGCAGCCTTACCAGTAGATGCCGTGGCGGTGCAGCTCGCTGATGATGCGGCCTTCGGTCCAGCTGCGCTTGTGCTTCGGCTTGCCCGCCTTTGCGGTCTTCGTGGCGGGCTTGCTCGTCTCCGCCGGCGCTGAGGTCGTCGTTGTCGCGGTCACGGCAGGAGCCGTCGCCACGGCGGGAGCAGGGGCCGAGACTGCCGGCGGACGATCAACGTATTTCGGAGCTTCCGCGGCTGGCGCGACTTCGCTGATTTGCATCGTCGGAGCGGTGGTCGTGGTGGCTTGCGGAAGGCCGTCGCCATGGCCAGCGACAGGCTGCGGTCGCCAGCATGGGCAGATGCAGAAGCCAGGACCATGGCGGCGACCAGAAGGATCTTGCGCATGTGAAATCTCCCCGTGTTTGCGTGACCGGGAAATTAGGGGAGATCTGATCTGCGTTATGTGACTGTCATCACGTAGACTGCGCGCTCGGTCTTGAACCCGCGATCAGCATTCGCGGCGATCAACCCGCAACGTCACGTCCGGAAAGGTCTCGGAATCGGGCGGACAGATATGTGCTTCCCGGCGAAGCCTCGAACGCGCCGCGCCGGATGGCGCGTTTCACGATTGTTTCCAAATGTTTCTGATTGTGGTAGACGCTCGACACGCGTCAAAAGGTGTGCCGAGTCCGCCCGTTATGACCTTCGTCCAGCGAGTGAAGCGTAAGCTGCTGCCGCCGCGAGAGGTTATTCAGGGGTACGAGAACCCGGAACTGGTTGAAACGATTTTCCTGAAGACAATCAACTACAACCCGGACAGCGACTGGCCGCTGGTCGCGGGCATAAACACGGTTCTGGATTTCGGCGGAGGCGCCGGCCTGCATTACAAGGTGGCGCGCCGGCAATGCCCGGACATTCGATGGGCGGTGGTTGAGACGCCAGCAATGGTGCAGCGCGCCAAGGAGCTTGGCACCGATAGGCTGATGTTTTTCGAGCGCATCGACCAGGCCGCCGACTGGCTCGGCACTGTCGATCTCCTCCACTCGAATGGGGCCATACAGTAGGTCCCGGATGCATCGGAGACCGTGAGAACGCTGTGCTCGGTTCGGCCGGCAACGTTGGCATGGTACCGCGTTCCGATCAGCGAAGAGACCCGGCGAGAGGTTCAGACATCGTACCTGAGCGACAACGGTCCAGGGTCGTCGCTCGCCTCCAGGGAGAAGCTCGTCAGATACGAGCGCAACTGGATCTCCGAGCAAGCATTCATCCAGGCTCATGAGGGATTTCGCATCACTGAGCAGAGCCCGGATCCCACCGAGCGCGGCACGCAACAATTCAGGTTCGCGCGGGTCTAGCTTGCGACAATACGGGGGGCGATGTGTTTGACAGGTTTGCAGACTGGTTACGTCAGACGGCCTTTTTCTCGACGGCTATCGACATCGCGCGCCAGACGTTACCAGAGCCCGCGCTGATCTGGTTGCGCACGCAGATGGTGCGCAATCTCCGTGGAACGCCTGGCGAGGTGTTCGGCGAGATCTATCGTCGCAACGTCTGGGGTTACAAGGAAACCGCTTCCGGCGGCGGATCCACGCTGCACAATACCCAAAGGGTGCGAGAAAGCCTTCCTGGTCTGGTTGGCGACCTCGGGATCCGTACCCTGCTCGATTTGCCTTGTGGTGATTTTCATTGGTTGTCGAAGATCGAACTTCCAATTTCTCGCTACATTGGAGGAGACATCGTTCCGGAACTGATTGCGCGAACGGGTGACCAATACAGTCGCCCAGATCGCACGTTCCTCCGGATCGATCTCTGCAACGATCCGCTCCCGGAAGCTGACCTGCTGCTCTGCCGCGATTGCTTCATTCATCTTTCCGAAGAGATGATTTTTCAAGCAATCGACAACATTCGTCGATCCAACATCAAGTATCTCCTGACGACCACTTACCCGGCGGGCCGAAATCGTGCGATCCGCACGGGTGACTTCTTCTCCATCGATCTGAGCGCTCCGCCCTACAACTTCCCGCCGCCGATCAAGGTGCTGGACGATTACGTCCCACCGTTCGACCGGCGGCAACTGGCGCTGTGGGAAATCGAAAGCCTGCGCAAAGTCTGAGGCGATGGCATGCCGTCTCGCGGCGAGGCTGCATCGGAGGATGAAACAACGGCGCGGAAAACAACGAAAAATCAGAGCGATAAATGGTGCCGCAAGAGGGATTCGAACCCCCGACCCCGTCATTACGAATGACGTGCTCTACCAACTGAGCTATTGCGGCGAACCCTGCCGGAACCCGCGCAATGCAGGTCCGGATACGCGCGCTCCTGATATCGGGCATGGCCCGAATTGGCAAGGTGGGGCGGGCTTCGAAATGTGCCTCACGCGCCCCAGCGGGACCAGAATCCGCGCCAGCCGCCTGCCTGGGCCTTTGCATGGGTTCTGGGCGTGCCGATTTGTTCCGCAAATTCATCGCTCGGACCCTCGTCATCGATCCCGGGATCATCGGGAGCGCGGACGATGGGGATGACGGCCTGGATCGGGGCCGGCGCAGGCTTGCCGAGGTCGGCGCGGGTCCGGAACACCGGCGTTGCCGCCTCCGGCGATGATTCGGCCGCCTCAGGGGCGGGATTGACCGGCTCGGCCGGCGTGACCGCAGGCTCTTCCTTGGCGGCCTCCGCGGTCGTCTCCTTGGCCTCAGGGGGCGAATTGTCCTGTGCGGCGGGGACCGGATCCGCCGCAGCCATGGGCGGTTCCACCGGGGGTTCGCTCGGGGCTGCCGTCACCCGCTTCGGCGGCGGGGCAGCCAGCATGGCTTCCTCGAAGGCCGAGGATTCGATCGTGGCGCCCTTGTCGGAGGGCAGGCTCGCGACCGGCGTTTGCCACTGGAAGGCATCGAGACGGCCGGTGACCGGCGAGACCGGACGCCAGCGGTCGCTGACATAGCCGTCCGCGGTCCAGGCCGGATCGTGGCGGGCGCGCACCGCGCGCAAGGTCCAGGCGCGGGCACGGCCGCCGTCGCCGTGCTCGGTGCGCTCGAGCTCGGCCATCAGCAGCGCGACGCGCTGGGTCGGATCATTGACGTAAGGCGCCAGCACCGCACGCGCACGCGCGAACTCGGAGGCGTCGATCGCGGCGCGCGCGATCGCGAGCTGGCCCTCGACATGGCCCACCTTGTCGGCCGGCGTCTTGGCCGCCAGCGTCTCGACCCGCTGCAAGCGCTGCCGCGCGGAATCGCCGAGCTTCACATGCGCGTAGGCGTCGGCAAGATCCGGATGCGGATTGGCGAGCCATGCGGCCTCGACCAGCTTCATGGAGCGGCGCACCTGATGCGCTTCGCTCTCGAACTTGGCCGCAAGCACCGCGGCCGGCACCAGCGTCGGCGCGAGCTTGATGGCCTCCATCACGCTCTCGCGCGCCACGTCGCGGTCCATGGTTTCCAATTCCAGCGCGCGGGCCGTGAGCAGCACGCCGCGCTGGCGGCGATAGGCCGCCTTGTCGATCAGACCCGCGGACAGATTCGAATCCAGGATCGCGAGCGCGCCGCTCCAGTCGCCGCGCGCGCAGCGGAAGCCGAGCACCGCGTGCGAGGCCCAGGTCGAGGACGGCGACAGCTTGATCGCTTCCTCCGCGATCATCACGGCGCCGACCGCATCGTCGGCGCGCTGCGCCTCGATGAACAGGCCGCGCAGGCCGAGCAGCCGGGTATCCTCGCGCTCGGCCATGACGCGGAAGACGCGCTGGGCCTCGTCGCGATTGCCTTCGAGCTGGGCCGACTGCGCGTGCAGCAGCAGTGCGAGCGGATCGTTCGCGGCCAGCCGCCGCGCCGTATCGGCGTGACGGCGGGCGAGGGCGGTATCGCCATGACCGATCGCGAGCAGGCCGTGGGTGATGGCATGGCGGCCGCGCGCATGGCGTTTCTCATGACGGCGGCGGCGCAGGCGTCCCGGCGCGCGCCAGATCATCGTCACGATGCTCCAGACCAGCACGACCGCCGCTGCAAAGACGCCGAGCAGAAACACGAACCTCGGAAGCGTCGTTGACGCGCGGAAACTGCCCGCGGTCAGGACGAGATCGCCGGGCTGATCGGCAACCCAGGCCGCGCCGGCCGCCGCCAGCGCGATCAGGACGAGGAAGAGGACGATGCGAAGCATGGCGATCCCTATTACGCGCTGATTATTGCGCGAACCTTTACTGAGCAGGCTTGACCAGATCGGGCTTGGCGAGATCCGCCATGGCATCGTCGGCGAATTTGCGGGAGGCACCGAGCGCGGCGTCGCGCGCATCGGCCTTGTCGAGCCAGGCCTGTGCCGGTGCACGATCGGCCTCGGGCAGCGTCTTCAGCTCGCGCCGCGCTTCCGCGAAATCGTTGCGGAGCGCCGCCGCCGTCACCCGTGCGACGATGGCGCCGCGATCATTGCCGACGCCGTCGGTGCGCTCGATACGAACGAGTTTCGAGGCCCCCGCCTGGAGACGCTCGACGATACCGGCACCGGCGGCCGGGGCTTCCGCCGGCGGCGAGAGCTTGGGCACGATGTTGAGCAGTTCGCGGCTCAGCGCGACCGGCGTTGGAATGCCTGACGATGCAAAGGTGTCGAGCGGCTTCAGCATATCGGGCTTGGCCGCGAGCGACCGCGCCGCGGCCAATTGCGATTCGTAAGGATCGCCATGCCGAACCGCGACGTCGAGCAGAGCCGCCGCCACGACATGGCGCAGCGGCTTGTCATTCGTCGCCTTGTTGTCGGCAATCTTCTCACCCTGCTGTGCGAGCTCGGCGCGCTCCGTCTTGCTGGCACGCTCCAGCTGCGCAATGCGGTCGCTGAGAGCGGCAAGATCAGGCGCTGCAGCGCGCGGTGCCGAGTTCACGTCGTTGGCGGTCTTGTCGGACTGTGCGCGCAGATTGGCGATGTCACTGCGCAAGGCACTTGCTGATTTCTCCAGTGCATCGATCCGCGCCACCACGGCCGGATCGGCGGCGGGCTTGCCCGCCTTGGCTTCGACCGCGGCGACACGTCCGCTGAGTGCGTCGACCGTCGCGCTCGTGACCTGCGGCGCGGCCGGCGGCGCCTCCACGGCGGGCCAGCCCAGCATCCAGCCGACGGCAATCACGATTGCGGCTGCGACCGCGCCGGAGAACGGCGCAATGACCCAGGGCGAAACCGGCGCCGACGCGGGAGCGGAAGCAACCGTGGTCTCCGCGTGCGCGGGCTCCGGGTCGGGCCTGGCCTCTTCGGATTTGGACTCTTCGACCGTGGCCTGCTCTTGCGCGGCCTGCTCTTGCGTGGCCTGCTCCGGCGTCGGCTGAACCTCCGGTTCGGCGGCCGCCGTTGGCTGCGGCTGGGTCGAAACTTCGGTTGCCTCAAGGTCGATGGTGGGCGGGGTGCGCTTGGCACGGCCTGACTCGGGAGCCAATCCTGCGTCTTCAGGCTTGTCGTCGGCCATCGTGACGGTTCCTCACACTCAAATGCCCTGAACGGACCCGATCGCGTCGGATTCGGCCCGACCTCTTACGCCAAACGGGTCCGCAAAGCACGCTCCAAGGTATCAAATAGGGCATTTTCGTCCGGCGTCGCGGCCCCCAGAACCTGCGACGCGCCGGCATCGCGCAGCACGCTGGCGACCGTCTCGGACAGGCAGCATTGCGGGATCGCCAGCGCCGAGATTTCGACGCCTTCGTCCCGTGCCGCATCCAGGAAGGCCCGTGCGCTGCGACGGGAGTAGTGCAGCACCGCCTCGATCCCATGGGCGGCAAAGCCATCGCAGACATCGCGCGGCAGGATCTTGACCGGAGTCATGCGATAGGTGGTCTGCGTCACCACGCTGAAGCCCTCCGCGCCGAGCTCGCCGCCGAGATCGCGCGACAGATCCGCGCCCGCGAGATAGAGCAGCGTGCTTTTCTTCTTCAGCAGCTTGTCGCGCGCGCTCTGCAGCACCTTGTCGCGCAAGGCCGCGGCATCGCCGCCGGCGACGATCACCTCGGCGAAGCCGGCGTCGCGCGCCGCGGCAGCCGTGTGCTCCCCGACCGCAAACAGCGGCAGCTCCAGGAGGCCAAGATTCTTCAAGCCAAGATCCTGCAATTGCGGCGCGACGGCGCGGATCGCGTTGGCCGACGTGACGATGATGGCGCCGTAGTCGGCCTCACTCTCGTCATGGAAGGCGACCGGCTCGAACTTGAGCATCGGGGCGAGCAGCACCACATGACCCCGCACCCGCAAATTTTCCGCCGTCGCCTCATTGTCGGGATGCGGCCGTGTGACAAGAATGGACATCGCTTGTGTTCCCGAACCACGTGGCGGTGACGCATTCACGAAGGCGACTGCGCGTGACGATTGCGCAAGTGGACCCCGGAATGCTACCGGACGTACCAGAACTCTGCTTTACGGATGAGCGCAAGGGCGCAAATTGGATAACAATTCGCCAATGCTGGTACTGGGCATCGAAACCACCTGCGACGAGACCGCCGCGGCCGTGATCGAGCGCGCGCCCGACGGCAGCGGCAAGATCCTGTCCAACATCGTGCGGTCCCAGATCGAGGAGCATGCCCGCTTCGGCGGCGTGGTGCCGGAGATCGCCGCGCGCGCGCATGTCGACGTCCTCGACTGCATCATCGACCGGGCCATGCACGAGGCCGGCATCGACTATGCGCAGCTCAACGGTGTCGCAGCCGCGGCGGGGCCGGGGCTGATCGGCGGCGTCATCGTCGGCCTCACCACCGCGAAGGCGATCGCGATGGTTCACGACACGCCGCTGGTCGCGGTCAACCACCTCGAGGCGCATGCACTGACGCCGCGCCTCACCGACGGAATTGAATTTCCCTACTGCCTGTTCCTCGCCTCGGGCGGGCATACCCAGATCGTCGCCGTCACCGGGGTCGGCCAATATGTGCGGCTCGGCACCACCGTCGACGACGCGATGGGCGAAGCCTTCGACAAGGTCGCGAAGATGCTGGGCCTGCCCTATCCGGGCGGGCCGCAGGTCGAACGCGCCGCGGCAACCGGCGATGCCACGCGCTTCGCCTTCCCGCGCCCGATGCAGGGACGGCCCGATGCCAATTTCTCGCTGTCGGGATTGAAGACGGCGGTGCGCAACGAGGCGAGCCGGTTAACCGAGATCGCGCCGCAGGATATCAGCGATCTCTGCGCGAGTTTTCAAGCCGCCGTGCTCGACTCGACGGCCGACCGGTTGAGCGTCGGCCTGAGGCTTTTCCGCGAGCAGTTCGGCGCTCCGCATGCCCTCGTCGCCGCCGGCGGCGTCGCGGCCAATCAGGCGATCCGCGGCGCCCTGCATGACGTCGCGCGGCAGGCCGGGACGCAACTGATCATGCCGCCGCCCGCGCTCTGCACCGATAACGGCGCGATGATCGCCTGGGCCGGCGCCGAGCGCCTGGCGCTTGGCATGATCGACACGATGGAAGCCCAACCCCGCGCACGCTGGCTGCTCGATGCCAACGCCACGGCGCCGGCCGGTTACGGCAACACGCGGGCGGGATTCTAGCCATGACGGCGTTTCGGTCCGTCGCGGTGATTGGTGCGGGCGCATGGGGCACGGCACTGGCGACGGTGGCGGCGCGCGCCGGACGGAACGTGACGCTCTGGGCGCGCAACAGCGAACATGTCGCGCGAATCGCCTCGACCCGCGACAATCCGCGGCTGCCCGGCGTGCGGCTGGCGCCGGAGATCGTCGTGACGCACGAGCTTGCGGAGGCCGCGCGCGCTGACATGGTGCTGATCGCGACGCCTGCACAGCATTTGCGCGGCGCGGTCAACATGCTGTCCTCGCATCTGGCAAAGCCGGTGCCGATCGTCGCCTGCGCCAAAGGCATCGAGCACGGCACCCATAAATTCATGACCGACGTCATCGCGGAAGCCGCACCTCACGCGCAACCGGCGATCCTGTCAGGCCCGAGCTTTGCCGACGACGTCGCGCGCGGCTTGCCGACCGCGGTGACGCTGGCGGCGAAGGATGAAGCGCTGGCGAGCGCACTGGTGCAGGCGCTGGGCTCGGCGACCTTCCGGCCCTATCACACGACAGATGTCCGCGGCGTCGAGATCGGCGGTGCGGCCAAGAACGTGTTGGCGATCGCGGTTGGCATCGCGGTCGGGCGCAAGCTCGGCGCCTCCGCCCAGGCTGCGTTGACGACCCGCGGCTTTGCCGAGCTCACGCGCCTCGGCCGTGCCCTCGGCGCGCGCGGCGAGACGCTCACGGGCCTGTCCGGCCTCGGCGACCTGATCCTGACCTGCTCGAGCCCGCAATCGCGCAATCTCGCGCACGGCCTTGCGCTGGGCCGCGGCGAGCAGCCGCCCGCGGGCAAGCTTGCCGAAGGCGAGTTCACCGCGCCTGTGTTGATCGAACTCGCAGCTTCGCACAACATCGAGATGCCGGTATCAGAAGCGGTCGCTTCGATCCTGAGCGGCCGGAGTACGATTGACGCCGCGATCTCGGGGCTGTTGACGCGCCCCTTCAAGGCAGAGGAATGACGTCTTTCTCGTCATGCCCGCGCTTGTCGCGGGCATCCACGTCTTGATATTGAATTGGTGGCAGAGACGTGGATGGCCGGGACAAGCCCGGCCATGACGAACGGATAGGACGCGCGATGAACTACTGGCTGGTGAAATCCGAACCGTCGGTGTGGTCCTGGGACCAGCAGGTGGCGAAAGGCGCCAAGGGCGAGGCCTGGACCGGCGTGCGCAATTACACCGCGCGCCAGAACCTCGTGAACATGAAGAAGGGCGACAAGGCGTTCTTCTATCATTCCAACGAGGGCAAGGAGATCGTCGGGATCGCGGAGGTCATCAAGGAGGCCTACCCCGACCCGACCGACAAGACCGAGAAATTCGTCTGCGTCGATATCAAAGCCGACAAGCCCTTGAAGACGCCGGTCACGATGGCCGCGATCAAGGCGGACAAGAAGCTCGCTGATATGGCGCTGGTGAAATACTCGCGCCTGTCGGTGCAGCCGGTAACGGCGGAAGAGTGGAAGCTCGTCTGCAAGATGGGCGGGGTTTAGTTGCAGGTGCTGTAGCCCGGATGGAGCGAAGCGCAATCCGGGAAAGTTTGGATTGGGGCATGACCCCGGATTACGCTTCGCTCCATCCGGGCTACGATATCCGGGCTTGCGTCTCCGGCAGCGCAAACACCTCGCATGGCGAAGCGATGCCGCGCAGCGGATGCGATCCGAGCGCGACGAGAGGCGTGTCCGTCTCCGCGGCCAGCGCCCCCGATACCAGCACGGTCCGTTCCAGGGGCTTGCACAATCCCTCGAGCCGGCTGGCGAGATTGACGGCGGGACCGATCGCCGTGAAATCGAGCCTGTTGGCGGCGCCGATATTGCCCCAGAGTATTTCGCCGAGATGAAGGGCCGCGCCGAACGCAAGCGGCGGCAGTCCTTGAGCGCCGCGCTCCCCGTTGAGATACGCCATGCCGGCTTCGGCTGCGCCTGCGGCACGCAGCGCGGCGTCGCAGGCGCGACGCGGTGAGGCCTCGACCACCGGGAAGATCGCGAGCACGCCGTCGCCGATGAATTTCAGCACCTCGCCGCCGAAGGCATGAACAGCACCGGCGATGCGATCGAACCAGGCGTCGAGCGCTGCGATGACGTCGGCCGGCGGTGTGGTCTCCGACAAGGTCGTGAAGTTGCGCAGATCCGCATAGAGCAGCGCGGCTTGAATGGTCTCACCGAGATCGCGCCGCAGCGGCGCCGCCAGCACCCGCTCCGCGCTGCGCTTGCCGAGATAGGCATCGAGCGTCGCGCGCAACGTGGCGCGCGCGGCGAGCACGGCCAGCGGCGTCGCGGCGAAACGCGCAGCCTGGCGCAATTGCTCGATCTCGTCTGCGGTGAACGGACGCGGCCCGATCCAGCCGAGTTGCGGCCCATCTTGTCGTCCGACCACCTCTTCGTGCACCTCGCCGCGCGCGATGTCGCGCAGCCAGCGGCGGCCGGCATCATTGGGCGGGTCAGGCGCCAGCCCACTTGGCGCGAAGCCGAGCGCCTCGATGACCCGGCCGTTCTCCGCGCGCCACAGCCAGGTCCGCTTCGCGATCAGCGGATGCGGCACCTCCAACGTCAGGCTGCCTGCCGCAAGCGGCACACCGTCGGCGACCAGATGAGCGCCGAGTTCCGCGAGCAGACGGTCGGCCCCGGGGCAATCCGAGGCGGCATCGACGAGCCAGGCGAGGGTCCGCGAAAGTAGCATGGCCCGATGATGGCGAAGGTCGGCCATCTTTGTCACGGGCAATCCTTGACGCACCGCTTCACTGCCGCCATGTGGCCAGTGTCAGCCCAGGGACGATCGCCGATGACCGAGCCATTCGTAGTGCGACGCGAAACCCAGAAGCCCCCCGCGCCACCGTCTTCGCCTATTTGACCGACCCCGAGAAAATCCTGAGCTGGATGGGCTCCGACGCGACCACGGAGCCGCATCCGGGCGGGCTCTATCTCCTCAAGGGCATCGGTCCACGTGGCGGCGTCGGCCGCGGCACCTTCCGCGAGGTCGTGCCGGTGCATCGTCTGGCCTACACGTTCGGCTGGGAGGGCGGTCAGGAAGTGCCGCCCGGCTCGAGCCTGATCGAGATCGACCTGATCGAGCGCGACGGCGGCACGCTGCTGCGGATGACCCATAGCGGGCTCCCGACCGAGGAACAGGCCGCCGCGCACGCGAAAGGATGGGCGCATTATCTGGGCCGGCTGACGAGCGCCGCCGCGGGCCGTGATCCCGGTCCGGACAAGGGTATCTCGGACAAGATGTAGCTCTCGTAGGGTGGGCAAAGCGAAGCGTGCCCACGCGGCCTATCAACAATGTCGTGAAGAATGGTGGGCACGGCGCTTCGCGCCTTTGCCCACCCTACGGCACCGCCGCTTAAACCGCCGCGGTCGCCACCACCTGCTGCAAGAGTTGCTCGCGCCTGGCCTGCGAACGCTGGCCCTTCATGGTCGCGGCGAAGCGTTCGAGAATACCGTCCTCGAAGGCGGTGACGATGGTGTCGTGGACGTAGCTCTTGCGGCAGATCGCCGGCGTGTTGGAGAGCTTGTCGGCTGCGGCGCGGATCGCGTCCAGCACCTGCTTCTTGCGGCCGCGCTGGCTGGTCGCCGGCGTGATCCGCGACAGCGATTCCACCACGACTGCGGACGCCATCAGGGTGCGAAAATCCTTCAGCGAAATCTTGATGCCGGCGATCTCGCGCAGAAACGCGTTCACCTGCGTGGTGCTGACCGCGCGCACGATGCCGTAGGCGTCGCGATACTGGAACATGCGCTTGCCGGGAACGCCGTTCAGGATCCCGATGGCGCGTACCAGCTTGGCCGCGTCGCACTCCTTGCGCACCGCCTTGCCGCCCTTGGCCTTGAAGGTCAGCACGAAGGAATCGTCCTCGAGCGTAACGTTCGACTTCAGCATCGTGGTGGCACCGCGGGTGCCGTTGAGGCGGGCATAGGATTCATTGCCGGGGCGGATCGCGGTGCGCGCGATCAGCTCGATCACCGCAGAGAGCGCGAATTCACGCGTCGGCTCGTCGCCCGACAGGAACGCGGAGACCTTGCGCCGGATCTTTGGCAGCGCGCCGACGAGCTTTTCCAGCCGATGCGCCTTGCGGTGCTCGCGGACCTTTTCCCAATCGGCGTGGTAGCGGTATTGCAGCCGGCCCGCGGCATCGCGTCCCACCGCCTGGAGATGCGAGCTCGGATCGGCCGAGTAGCGCACCTGGCGATAGGCCGGCGGCACCGCCATGGCGTGCAGCCGGCGGATGGTGCGGGCGTCGCGGATATGCGCGCCGTTGGGACGGACGAAGGAATAGCCCTTGCCGCGCTTGATGCGCCGGATGGTCAGCTCGTTCTGGTCGCCGAGCCGCAGGCCCAGCTCCTTCGCGATCGCCTCAACCGAGGTCGCAGGCGCGGTGTCGAAGACCTTTTTCGGGCTGAGACGGGCGGAACCGGCCGGTTTCGGCCATTGTCCGAGGGCTTTGGCCAGCGCGACAGCAGCAGGATCGGCCGAAGCGAGCCGCATCGTCCCGAGATTCTGCTGATCCATCATAGTCTTAAGCCTTAGCCCTGTCTGTTATCGGTCAATGCCGCTGTTCTGATTTTTGTTCCAAGGGTCTCTTGGACAGTCTCTTGGACGGTCTCTTGGGACCCGGGTTGGCCATTTAGGGTGTTCCGAACCGCATTGCGAGTCCCGAATCAGTGACAGGCGGTTTCTAAATACCTCCTGCGGCGCATGGGCGCCCTGCACAGGCCTATTCCGGCGTCTTGGTAAAGACCTGGAAAGCCGCGCCGGCCTGTTTCAGATCTGCGACAGTCGCGCCAGGCGGCGTTGATCTTCCACATGGCTGGCCGCTCGCCGAAGATCCAGCTTGTGCTCCTTGTCGGGTCCGGTTAGGCGGACGCATAATCGGTTCAACGATGACGTCGGCTCGCCAGTCGCCTGGGCTCGGCTTGCCGTATCTGGAGGGAAGCATGTCCGAGAAGACCTACGACGTCCCCGCGGAATGGGCCAAGCGCGCCTGGATCGACCAAGCCAAGTACAAGGACATGTACGCCCGCTCGATCTCGGACCCGAACGCGTTCTGGGCGGAGCAGGCCAAGCGTATCGACTGGATGCACGCGCCGACGAAGATCGAGAACGTCTCCTTCGCGCCCGGCAACATCTCGATCAAATGGTTCGAGGACGGAATCCTCAACGTCGCCTGGAACTGCATCGACCGGCATCTTCACACGCGCGCCAACCAGACCGCGATCATCTGGGAAGGCGACGATCCCTCGCAATCCCGGCACATCACCTACAAGGAGCTGCACGACGAGGTCTGCCGGATGGCCAACATCCTGCGCACCCGCAACGTCAAGAAGGGCGACCGCGTCACCATCTACCTGCCGATGATTCCCGAAGCGGCCTACGCGATGCTGGCCTGCGCGCGGATCGGCGCGATCCACTCCGTGGTGTTCGCAGGCTTCTCGCCGGACAGCCTCGCCCAGCGCATCAACGACTGCCAGTCCAAGGTGATCATCACCGCGGACGAAGGTCTGCGCGGCGGCAAGAAGGTGCCGCTGAAGGCCAATGTCGACGCAGCGCTCGCCAAGGCCGATGGCGTCGACTGGGTCGTCGTTGTCAAGCGCACCGGCGGCACGGTCGAGATGAATCCGTCGCGCGATCTCTGGTATCACGACGCCGCCAAGATGGTGACGACGGAATGCCGGGCCGAGCACATGCACGCCGAGGATCCGCTGTTCATCCTCTACACGTCGGGCTCGACCGGCCAGCCCAAGGGGGTGTTGCACACCTCCGGCGGCTATCTCGTGTTCGCCGCGATGACGCATCAATACGTCTTCGACTATCACGACGGCGACATCTACTGGTGCACCGCCGACGTCGGCTGGGTCACCGGACACAGCTACATCCTTTATGGGCCGCTGGCGAACGGCGCGACCACGCTGATGTTCGAAGGCGTGCCGAATTATCCGGACAATTCCCGTTTCTGGAACGTCATCGACAAGCACAAGGTCAACATCTTCTACACCGCGCCGACCGCGATCCGCGCGCTGATGCAGAGCGGCGACGAGCCCGTGAAGAAGACGTCGCGTGCCTCGCTTCGCCTGCTCGGCTCGGTCGGCGAGCCGATCAATCCCGAAGCCTGGGAGTGGTATCACCGTGTCGTCGGCGACGATCGCTGCCCGATCGTCGACACCTGGTGGCAGACCGAGACCGGCGGCATCTTGATCACGCCGCTGCCGGGCGCGACCAAGCTGAAGCCGGGCTCGGCGACGCAGCCGTTCTTCGGCGTCGTGCCTGAGATCGTCGATGCCGACGGCAAGGTGCTGGACGGCGAGACATCAGGCAATCTCTGCCTGACGCGGTCATGGCCGGGCCAGATGCGCACGGTCTATGGCGACCACGCCCGCTTCGAGCAGACCTATTTCTCGACCTACAAGGGCAAGTATTTCACCGGCGACGGCTGCCGGCGCGACGCCGACGGCTATTACTGGATCACCGGCCGCGTCGACGACGTCATCAACGTCTCCGGCCACCGCATGGGCACCGCGGAAGTCGAGAGCGCGCTCGTCGCGCATGAGAAGGTGTCGGAAGCCGCCGTGGTCGGTTACCCGCACGACATCAAGGGCCAGGGCATCTACGCCTATGTCACCCTGATGGCCGGCGTCGAGCCGAGCGACGAATTGCGCAAGGAGCTCGTCACCTGGGTGCGCAAGGAGATCGGCCCAATCGCCGCGCCCGACCAGATCCAGTTCTCGCCCGGCCTGCCCAAAACCCGCTCCGGCAAGATCATGCGCCGCATCCTGCGCAAGATCGCCGAGGACGAGCCGGGCAGCCTCGGCGATACCTCGACGCTCGCCGATCCGGCCGTCGTCGACGATCTCGTGAAGAACCGGCAGAACAAGAAGTCGGCGTAAGGCACGCTCTCGTGCCCCGGACGCGGCGCAGCGCTTCTTCAGAGGTGCGCTGCAGAGCCGGGGCCGATCCAATGGCAGAGCGTGTGGCCTCCCGGGTCCCGGCTCTGCGCAGCAGCGCCAAGGCGCTGCAGCGCGTCCGGGACGTAGAGCCCCCCTCGAAACAACAGCCATTCACACCCTCACGCACTTGTCAGGGCGCGCGGCGCCGCGCCCGCGTCTTTCCAGCCAAGTGTTGTTTTCTTGTCATTTACTTTATTTCGAACATTTTCTTTGTTCCGCGTGCTGGCGGGCCCTTGGCGGCCGCGCGTGGAAACCATCCGGTTAACAGGCGCGGTTAAGAATATCCGGGCAAGCGGGCAATTGCCGGTGCTGCGTAGTTTTGGACGATCCGTTCGGGGCAGAGGAAAAATTGATGTCGGTAAGGATTGCTGTGGCGCTCGCCGCCACCATCGGGGCAGGGGTCTTGACGTCGACGGCCGCAGAGGCGCGGCCGGAAATGGTGGGGACGCACCTGGCCGACTATTCGCCGGGCACCATCGTGGTCAAAACCAACGAGCGGCGGCTCTATCTCATCCTCGATAACGGCCACGCCGTGCGCTATCCGGTCGGTGTCGGCAAGTCCGGCAAGCAATGGGCCGGCACCACCCGCATCGACGGCAAATATATCAACCCGGCTTGGTCGCCGCCTGCGGAAGTGAAGCGCGACAAGCCCAGCATCCCGGACGTCATTCCGGGCGGCTCGCCGCGCAACCCGATGGGCGTTGCGGCGATGACGCTGGCCGGCGGCGAATACGCCATCCACGGCACCAACGTGCCGGGCTCGGTCGGCGGCTTCGTCTCCTATGGCTGCATCCGCATGCTCAACGACGACATCACCGATCTCTACGGCCGCGTCTCGGTCGGCACGACGGTGGTCGTGACGCGCTGATCGCCGGGATCAGGCAAGCAAGAGCCGCGTCTTTCGACGCGGCTTTTTGTTACCAGAAGCGCCAGCCGCGCGCGCACCAGCCGTCGCGATGGCCGCCGTTGTAGCTCCGCGCGTAACCGCCGGCGAGCAACGCGGCAGATACGTCCGCAGTTCGCCTTGTTGCAACGTTGGCGAGAACACGGCCGTATTTGTCGGGGCCGAGATTGGTGATCGTCACGCCGCCCTGGCCGAGCAGATCGCGCAGCGCGCCGGTCGCCGCTAGAGCCTTGTCCAATTCATCCTGGCAGGATGCCTTCATCTCCGGCGCATCGATACCGCGCAGGCGAACGCGCGCAACGAGAACGCGTCCGTCGCGCTGGTGCACGCGAGCGAGAAAGGTATCGCCGTCGATCGTGCGAATGACGTCGACCGGCTGACGGATGTCCGGATTGGCCTGCTGCAAAATGATCTGGGCATCTCGCGATTGACCGTCGATCGCATGCGGGAAGGGCCAGTTCATCCCGTGCCGGAACGTAAGCACGACGGCCACCACGATTGCGACCACGAACATCCACGGCAACAGCCCCGAGAAGTGACGGCCGAACGGCGAACCACTGTATGAGGGCCGGTATGGATGGCTGGGATCGAAACGCGGCATCCGCGCACGCTAGGGCTGAGTCGGGCGGTCCGGCAAGATAGCCTCAAAAGCCAGCCTCAAACGACAGCCTCAAAAGTCCGAGGCGATACCTTTGCGCTCCCAATCGCCGTAGCGGGTGGGCTCCGGTCCCTTCGGTCCCTGCAATTCCTTCGGCGCCGCCGCGGCGTGGGCAGCAGCAGCCTGCCGGCGCGCTTCGGCCTCGGCCAGCGCGCGCTGGGCGGCCGGCGGGAGCGGCTTGCGATCGGGAACGGGGGGCTGGTCACTCATCTCGGCGGTTCCTAGCGCAGGATCACGGGGTGTGCGACGTCCAATAACGCATTGCTGAGATGGTCATGGCGGGCTGTAAACGCGAGAGGCCATTCTTACATTTGGCATATTCGCATGCCAGAGATACGTCTCTTGAGGCATGCGCCCATTGCGGCGGAACTGCCGCTCGCCAAGAACCTTAAGCCGCATGCCATCTCAACGTTTCGCTCCTCCGTCCGAAGTGCCTGGTCTCGCGGCGCGGCGGATCGCCGCTGACATCGTCGACGGCGTGCTGCACAAGCACCGCACGCTTGACGATCAGCTCGACGGCAGCGGTGCCCATCCCGGATTGAAGACGCTCGCCGACCGCGACCGCGCGCTGATGCGCCGCCTGGTCGCGACCGTACTGCGTCGGCTCGGCACGCTCGGCCATGTGCTGTCCCGCTTGCTCGACAAGGGCATTCCCTCCGAAGCGCCGCGCGCGCAGAGCGCACTCCTGATCGGCGCCGCCCAGATTCTCTGGATGGACGTGCCCGATCACGCCGCCGTCGATCTCTCCGTCCGCCTCGTTCAATCCGACCGGCGTGCCGCGCGTTATGCCGGCCTCGTCAATGCCGTGCTGCGCCGCTGCGCGCGCGAGGGCAAGGCGCTGGTGGATGAAGTTGCCACGCAATCGCTGGACTTGCCGCCCTGGCTGCTCGCGCGCTGGAGCGCGCATTACGGCGAGGCGACCGCAAGAGACATGGCGCTGGCGCTCGGCCACGAGCCCTCGCTCGACCTCACCGTGAAATCGGACGCCGCGCAATGGGCGAACCGGCTGCACGGTGAAGTACTGCCGACCGGATCGGTGCGCACGGTGCTGCACGGCGCCGTGACCATGCTGCCCGGCTTCACCGAGGGGCAATGGTGGGTGCAGGATGCCGCCGCTGCGTTGCCGGCTCGGCTATTTGGCGACATCAAAGGCAAGTCCATTGCCGATCTCTGCGCCGCCCCGGGCGGCAAGACCGCGCAACTGGCCCAGGCCGGCGCGCATGTCACGGCGATCGACCGCTCACCCGCCCGGGTGGCGCGTCTGCGCGAGAATCTGACGCGGCTGTCGCTCCAGGCCGAAACCGTCGTCGCCGATGCCGTGGAATGGGCCGGCCCTGCCGAAGGTTTTGACGGCATCCTGATCGATGCGCCCTGCACATCGACCGGAACGATCCGGCGCCATCCCGACGTTGCCTGGCTCCGGCAGGAATCCGACGTCGCCGCCCTGACCGCGCTCCAGCAGCGGTTGCTGAAGAAATCCGTCTCGCTGCTCAAGCCGGGCGGGACGCTGGTCTACTGCACCTGTTCGCTGGAACCCGAAGAGGGCGAGCAGGCGATCGCGGCGTTACTTGCCACGGAGGGCGGCCTGCGCCGCGTGCCGATCGAAGCTTCCGAGGTCTCGGGGCTCAGCGAGATCATCACCACGGAAGGCGACCTGCGCACTCTGCCCAGCCACCTGCCGAACGCCGATCCCAAGCTCGGCGGGCTCGACGGCTTCTACGCAGCCCGGCTCGTTAAATCCTGATTTTGCACCGGTTTTTTGCGCCAGCGCTGATTCGCGACGCTTCAAGATGGTGTCAGACGTCCGATTTTGGGATTAAGAAGGATTCGTCGTTAATCCTCTCCCCCTTCAAGGCAAGGCGTGTCGGTCGCTCAACGCAGACGTATCTCGACGCTGGTGATGAACCGCTTCGCGCGGAACATGCTCGCGCGCGCGAGCGGCGGTTCCGTTGCGCTGTCGCGGGTCTGGCCCGGCCGTACCGACCGGCTGATCATCGCGCCGCATGACCTGCGCACCGCGGATGCGACCCGCGCCGCAGAGATCTATGCCGGCCGCTTCGTCTTCGCCGGCAAGATCGTCAATTGCCACGGCCGCTCGATCTTCGATCTCGAACCGCCGTCGGAAGACTGGGAGGTCGCGCTGCTCGGCTTCGGCTGGCTGCGCCATCTGCGCGCCGCCGACACCGCGCTGACGCGGGCCAATGCGCGCGCGCTGGTCGAAGACTGGATCGCCAACCCCGCCAACAAGCGCCGCGCCGTCGCGCGGCGTGCCGACGTGCTGGCGCGGCGTGTGATCTCGCTGCTGTCGCAGGCGCCGCTGGTGCTCAACGACACCGACAACAAATTCTACCGCCGCTATCTGCGGGCGCTGGCGCGGGAGATCCGCCTTCTGCGCTACACCATGGTCAACATGCCCGACGGAGTGCCGAAGCTCCAGGTGCTGATCGCGCTGTGCTACGCGGCGCTGTGCCTTGCCAACCAGGCGCGACAGATCCGCAGTGCCTCGAAAAAGCTCTCGGACGAGTTGCAGCGGCAGATCCTGCCCGACGGCGGCCACATCTCCCGCAATCCGGGCGCGCTGATCGAGCTCTTGATCGACCTGCTGCCGCTGCGGCAGACCTTTGCCGCGCGCAACATCGCGCCGCCGCCGGCGCTGCTCAACGCGATCGACCGCATGATGCCGATGCTGCGCTTCTTCCGGCACGGCGACGGCAATTTCGCGCTCTTCAACGGCATGAGCGCGACGCCCTCGGACCTGCTCGCCACGCTGCTCGCCTATGACGACACTCACGGCGCGCCGATGGCGAACATGCCGCATACCGGCTTCCAGCGCCTCGACGCCGGCCAGACCACGCTGATCATCGACACCGGCCCGCCGCCGCCGGCCGGCGTCAGCCACGACGCCCATGCCGGCTGCCTGTCGTTCGAATTGTCTTCCGGCATTAGCCGCATCGTCACCAATTGCGGCATGCCGACCACGGGCCGCGACAATTGGCGGCCGTTCGCACGCGGCACCGCGGCGCATTCGACGCTGACCTATCACGAGACGTCCTCATGCCAGTTCGTCGAGATGTCGGCGATGAAGCGCCTCCTGCACGGCTCGCCGGTCACCAGCGGCCCCGTCGAGGTCGAGAGCTATCGCGAAATCGTTCAGAACGGCACGCTGCTCACGACCTCGCATGACGGCTATCTCGCGAAGTTCGGCGCGATCCATCGCCGCGTGCTGATGATCGCCAATGACGGCGCACGCATCGACGGCGAGGACACGCTGTCGCCGCCGCAGGGCGGACGCTTCAAGGGCGCGGATGCCGATTTCGCGCTGCGCTTCCATCTGCATCCGGCGGTGAAGGCGAGCCGGCTGTCGGATGCCCGTGGCGTCATGCTGGTGCTGCCGAACCGCGACGTCTGGACCTTCGAGGCGCTCGACGACAAGGTCGACCTCGAGGACAGCGTGTTCCTGGCCGGCAATGACGGCCCGCGCCGCACCGCGCAGATCGTGATCCGGCAGGATGCGCGGCAGGCGCCGTCGATCCGCTGGAGCTTCGTCCGCTCCACTGCATCGCCTGCGGTCACCAATGCCCGCCGCAACGCCCGGCGCGAGCCGGAACTTCCGCTGTAAACGCGCACGATTCGGCCCCATCTCATCGTTGTGAAAACGGCCGAAAGCTGCTATCGAGCCCTCGCTCGCGCGACTGGCGACCTTGGATGGAGCACCATCGGGAAGCGCGAGACATAGAAGCCGCGCGCCTGGGCATAGACACTCCTTAAGACAGAGGATCTTGCTCATGACTGACCATCCCCGCCGCGTCACCCGTGCTCTTCTCTCCGTCTCCGACAAGACCGGCCTGATCGAGTTCGCAAAGGCGCTTGCCGCGCACGATGTCGAGCTGGTCTCGACCGGCGGCACCGCCAAGGCGATCGCCGCGGCCGGCCTCAAGGTGAAGGACGTTTCCGACCTCACCGGCTTCCCCGAGATGATGGACGGCCGCGTCAAGACGCTGCATCCGAAGGTGCATGGCGGCCTGCTCGCGATCCGCGACAACAAGGAACATGCGGAGGCGATGAAGGCGCACGGCATCGCGCCGATCGATCTCCTGGTCGTCAACCTGTATCCGTTCGAAGCGACCGTCGACAAAGGCGCGGGCTTCGAGGATTGCATCGAGAACATCGACATCGGCGGCCCCGCAATGATCCGCGCCGCGGCGAAGAACCATGACGACGTCGCCGTCGTGGTCGAGGCCGAGGACTACAAGGCCGTGCTCGACGAGCTCGCCGCCAACAACGGATCGACGACGTTGAAACTGCGCCGGCGGCTTGCCGCAAAGGCCTATGCGCGCACCGGAGCTTATGACGCCGCGATCTCGAACTGGTTCAACCGCCAGCTCGAAATCGACGCGCCCGACTTCCGCGCCTTCGGCGGCAGACTGATCCAGTCGCTGCGCTATGGCGAGAACCCGCACCAGACCGCGGCGTTCTATGCGACGCCCGACAAGCGGCCGGGCGTCTCGACCGCGCGGCAGCTCCAGGGCAAGGAGCTCTCCTACAACAACATCAACGACACCGATGCGGCCTATGAGTGCATCGGCGAGTTCGACGCCAAGCGCACCGCGGCCTGCGTCATCGTCAAGCACGCCAATCCATGCGGCGTCGCCGAAGGCTCCGATCTCGTCAGCGCCTATCGCAAGGCGCTGGCCTGCGATTCCACCTCGGCGTTCGGCGGCATCATCGCAATGAACCGCGCGCTCGACGCCGACACCGCGCGCGAGATCACGAAGATCTTCACCGAGGTGATCATCGCGCCCGATGCCAGCGAGGAGGCGATCGCCATCATCGGCGCGCGCAAGAACCTCCGCCTGCTGCTCGCCGGCAGCCTGCCCGATCCGCGCGCGCCTGGCCTCACCGCCAAGACGGTGGCTGGCGGCCTCCTCGTGCAAAGCCGCGACAACGCGGTGGTCGACGACATGACCTTCAAGATCGTGACCAAACGTGCGCCTGATGACGCCGAGATGCGCGATCTGAAATTCGCGTTCCGCGTGGCAAAGCACGTCAAGTCCAACACCATCATCTACGCCAAGGATCTCGCCACCGTCGGCATCGGCGCGGGCCAGATGAGCCGGGTGGATTCAGCGCGGATCGCGGCGCGCAAGGCGCAGGACGCGGCGAATGAGCTCAAGCTCGCAGAGCCGCTCACCAAGGGCTCGGTGGTGGCGTCGGATGCGTTCTTCCCGTTCGCCGACGGCATGCTCGCCTGCATCGAGGCCGGCGCCACCGCCGTGGTGCAGCCCGGCGGCTCCATGCGCGACGACGAGGTGATCAAGGCCGCCGACGAGCATGGCATCGCCATGGTGTTCACGGGCACGCGGCACTTCCGGCACTAACTCACCCCGAGCGTAGCCCGGATGGAGCGCAGCGAAATCCGGGCGACGCCACTAATCCCGTACCCGCATCAACAACCCCAGCCCCGCGACGAAGAACACCACCAGCACGGCCATGCCGGCCTTCTGGCTCGCCGTCACCGCGGTGATCATGCCGATCAGCAGCGGGCCGATGAAGGACGTTACCTTCCCCGTCAGCGCGAACAGGCCGAAATACTGCGCGATGCGATCCTTCGGCGCGAGACGGATCAGCAGAGTGCGCGAGGCGGCCTGAAGCGGGCCGCCGGCAGCGCCGATGAGACAACCCAACACGAGATAAGCGCGCTCGGCCGCGCTCGAGAACAGGGGCGCGCCCGGAAGAGGCGGCGCAACCTTGACGAACAGGACGCTGTCCTTGTCGACCAGAAGAATCGCCGCCACCGCCAGCAACAGAACAAGCAGGCTGCCGGCGATGACGCGCTTCGGCCCGAGACCGTCGTCGAGCTTGCCGCCAAGCCATGCGCCAAGGGCGCCGGCAATCGCGAGCATGATGCCGAAGGTGCCGATCTGGATCGTGTGCCAGCCGAAGGTGCCGGCGGCATAGATGCCGCCGAACGCGAACAGCGACACCAGGCCGTCGGTGTAGATCATGTTGGCGAGCAGGAATGCCGCGAGCGATTTCCGCTGCGGCAGGCCCTTGATCGATTGCTTGAGATCCGACAATCCCTCGCGCAGCGCCTCGCGCACCGGGTGCTTCGCCGGATAGTCCGGCGTGAACAGGAATAACGGTGTCACGAAGATGATGAACCACAGCCCGGTCAGCGGTCCCACGATGCGATCGCCCTGATGGCTGACCGGATCGAGCCCGAACAGCGGCTTGAAGCCGAGCAGCGTGCGGCCGGTCTCGGGATTGGCGGCGAGGAAGCCGAGCACGATGACGAGGCTGACGATGCCGCCGATGTAACCCGTGGCCCAGCCGGTGCCGGAGAGCCGGCCGATCCGCTCAGGCGGCACCAGGGTCGGCATCATCGCGTTGTTGAAGACGGTGGCGAATTCCGCGCCGACGCTGGCGAGCGCGACCGCCGTGAGCAGCGGCGCAATGATGGCGGGATCGCCGGGCTTGCCGATCCACAGCGTGCAGGCCGCCAGCACCAGCAGTGCGCCGAATCCCGCGATCCACGGCTTCCTGCGGCCCGAGGCATCGGCAATGGCGCCGAGCACCGGCGACATCAGCGCGATCGCGAGGCCTGCGGCCGCCATCGCAAAGCCCCACAACGACTGGCCGGTGGCGGCATCTGGCGCAATGCTGGTGGCGAAATAGGGTGCGAAAACAAAGGTCGTGATCAGCGTGAAATAAGGCTGCGCGGCCCAATCGAAGAAGATCCAGCTGATAACGGCGGCGCGCGGCGGATAGGTCCGCTGCGCGCCGGCCAAGCGCGCATCCGAGGCGATCGTCGTCATATTCCAGTCCCCATCACGAACAGTTTTGCCTCTGTTGGGGCAAAGCGTATAGCATTGAAGCGACGCGTGGGAACTGGCCTGAGGCCGCGACGGAAGCTTGATGATGTCGTCATATCCGACACGGCGGACATTTTTCGCCTTCATTGCCACTCTGGCGTTTGGTTTTTCGTCTGCCACCGCACAGGATGCGCGGCGAGCCTATGTCCCACCCGCGCTCGACACGGTGCACGCCGTTCCGTCCGAGCACGGCATGGTGGTGGCGCAGGAAAAGATATCGGCGCAAGTCGGCGCCGACATCCTGCGCCGCGGCGGCAACGCGGTCGATGCCGCGGTCGCCACCGGCTTTGCGATGGCCGTGACTTATCCGCGCGCCGGCAATATTGGCGGCGGCGGATTCATGGTGATCCATTCGGCCGAGCGCAACGAGGACATCACGATCGACTATCGCGAGACCGCGCCGGCTGCGACCACCCCGCAGATCTTCCTCGGCGCTGACGGCAAGCCCGATGCGGCGAAGTCGCGGGATTCGGCGCTCGGCGTCGGCGTGCCCGGCACCGTCGCAGGTCTTGTGCTGGCCTTGGAAAAATACGGCTCGGGCCGGTTCACGCTGGCACAGCTGCTCGAGCCCGCGATTGGGCTCGCCCGCGACGGTTTTGTCGTCACCGACGACATTGCCGACACGCTGCCGGGTTGGCACCGGCGGCTCGCGCGCTGGCCGTCGTCGGCCAAGATCTTCTCGCGCCCCGACGGCACACCGCTCGGCGAAGGCGACAGGCTGGTGCAGAGCGATCTCGCCGAAACGCTGTCGGCCGTCGCCGCACAGGGGCCGCGCGGCTTCTATGAGGGACCGGTCGCGGACAAGCTCGCCAAGGCCGTGACTGACGCCGGCGGCATCATGACGCCGGCCGATCTGAAATCCTATCAGGCCGTGGTCCGTGCCCCGGTGCGCGGCACATATCGCGGCTACGACATTGTCTCGATGCCGCTGCCGTCCTCCGGCGGCGTGGTGCTGGTGGAGACGCTCAACATCCTCGAGGGCTTTCAGCTGGCCGATCTGAAGCAGGGGTCGCCGGCCTCGCTGCATCTGCTGATCGAAGCCATGAAGCGCGCCTATGCGGATCGTGCGCGCTATCTCGGCGATCCCGCCTTCGTCAATGCGCCGATCGACACGCTCACTGCAAAGGACTACGCCGCCAAGCTGCGCGCCGGCATCTCCACGGAGCGCGCCACGCCGTCGAAGCAGCTCGTCTCCGCCCCTCCCGCGCCGCGCGAGGGCACCAACACCACGCACTTTTCCGTCGTCGACGCCGGCGGCAATGCCGTCAGCAACACCACCACGCTGAATTTCAGCTATGGCGTCGGCCTCGTTGCCGACGGAACCGGCGTGCTGCTCAACAACGAGCTCGACGATTTCACAGCCGCGGTCGGCGCTTCCAACGCCTACGGCCTCGTCGGTTTCGAGCCCAATCTGCCCGGACCCGGCAAGCGGCCGTTGTCCTCGATGTCCCCGACCATCGTGCTCAAGGACGGCAAGCCGGTGCTGGTGACGGGCTCGCCCGGCGGCAGCCGCATCATCTCGACCGTGCTCCAGGTCGTCGTCAACGTGCTCGACTACAAGATGGATGTGGCCGCCGCCGTCGCTGCGCCACGGCTGCATCACCAATGGCTGCCGGACGAGGTGCGCGTCGAGAGCGGCTTTCCCGGCGATGTGCTGTTCGAGCTGAAGGCGATGGATCACCTCATCGTCGAGCCGATGGGACAGACCTCGGCCAATTCGATTCTGGTGACGCCGAACGGTCCACTCGGCGCGCCCGATCCGCGTACCCGCGGCGCGGAGGCCGCGGGACAGTAGTTTCGCCGTTGCATGGCACGGCAGCGCGCGCCTGCTTGCGCGGGCTGCCGTGCGTGCTACCACCGCGCAGCTTTAAGTGACCGCCGGGGAACGCACATGAGCACAGCCGATCCGACCCAGCGCATTGAGCGCGCGGAGATCGAAGACACCAGCCTTCTCGCCTTCTACCGCGACATGAACGCGCCGGAGCGGCGGACGTTCTGGGCCTGCGCCGCGGGCTGGGCGCTCGACGGCATGGACTTCATGATCTATCCGCTGGTGATCGGCACCATCATCGCGCTGTGGAAGGTCGATGCGGCCTCGGCCGGACTCGCCGGCACCGTGACGCTGCTGGCCTCCGCGATCGGCGGCTGGCTCGGCGGCTATCTCTCCGATCATATCGGACGTGTCAGGACGCTCCAGATCACCATCATCTGGTTCTCGTTCTTCTCGCTGGTCTGCGCGGTCGTCCAGAATTTCGACCAGCTGCTGATCGCACGCGCCGTGCTCGGCCTCGGCTTCGGCGGCGAGTGGGCGGCGGGCGCCGTGCTGATGGGCGAGGCGATCCGTCCGCAATATCGCGGACGCGCAGTCGGTTCGGTGCAGTCGGGCTGGGCGGTCGGCTGGGGTCTCGCCGTGCTGTCGCAGGCGATCCTGTTCTCGGCTTTGCCGCCGGAGACGGCGTGGCGCTGGATGTTCGTGATCGGCGCACTGCCGGCGCTGCTGGTGTTCTACATCCGCCGCTCCGTCACCGAGCCGGAGATCGCGGCCGAGGCCCGCGCAAAACAGGCCGCGAGCGGCGATCGTCCTGTGCTCTGGGAAATCTTCTCCGGCCCGATCCTGAAGACCACGATCCTGGCCTCGCTGATGGCGACCGGCTGCCAAGGCGGCTACTACGCCGTCACCTTCTGGGTGCCGCAGTTCCTGACCAAGGAGCGGCACCTGTCGATCGTCGGTTCGACCGGTTATCTCTCGACGCTGATCATCGGCTCTTTCATCGGCTATCTCGTCGGGGCCTGGCTCGCGGATCGCATCGGCAGGCGCAATCTGTTCCTGATCTTCTCGATCGGCGCCATGGCCGTGGTGCTGCTCTACACGCAGCTGCCGCTCACCAACGAGATCCTGTGGGTGCTCGGCTTCCCGCTGGGCTTCTTCGCCTCGGGCTATTTCTCAGGGATCGGCGCGTTCCTGACCGAGCTCTATCCGACGCGGCTCCGCGGCTCCGGCCAGGGCTTCTGCTACAATTTCGGCCGCGGCATCGGCGCGCTGTTTCCGTTCCTGGTCGGCGCGCTCTCGGCGACGACGTCGCTCGCGAATGCCATCGCGATGTTCGCGGTGGTGGCTTACGTGCTGTTCTTCATTGCCGCCTTCGCGCTGCCGGAGACGCGCGGGCGCGTGCTGCACGCGGACTAGTCCGGCGTTATCACCCCGGGGCGGTGAGGAAATTTACCGCCCCACCTGGTACGGCCCCCCCTTTTCCAGCGCTCTGGCGTAGGCCGGCCGCGCGTGGATGCGCTCCAGGAATGCCATCGCCTTGGGATGGCCGAGCTCGAGCCCGCCACGCGCTTGCGCGGCTTCGAGCGGGAAGCTCATCTGAATGTCGGCGGCGGTGAACTCGTTGCCGGCAAACCACTCGCTCTTGCTGAGCTCGCCTTCCCAATAATCCATGTGCTGCTTGAGCTGCGGATTGACCAGCGCGGTGAGCGCCTGGTTCGAGACCTTGCGCACCAGCGGGCGAAGCAGCGCGGGTGCGCGCTTCGGCATCAGCGTGAACAGCAGCTTGAGCAGCAGCGGCTGCATCGCCGAGCCCTCCGCATAGTGCAGCCAATAGGTGAAGCGCAGCCGCTCCGGCGTGTTCGGCGGCGGAATCAGCCGGCCGTTGCCGTAGGTGGCGATGAGATATTCGATGATCGCGCCGGACTCGGCGATGGTGTTGCCGTTGTCGGTAATGACGGGCGACTTGCCGAGCGGATGGATGGCGCGCAGCTCCTTCGGCGCGCGCATGTCCGGCTGGCGCTGATAGCGCACGATCTCGTAGGGCACGCCCAACTCCTCGAGCAGCCACAGCACCCGCTGTGAGCGGGAATTGTTGAGGTGGTGAACGGTCAGCATCGTTGAGGTCCCCAGGCTAGGCGTGGTCGGTCGGCCGCGCCGTTCGTGCCAGCCCGGGAACGCAATGTCGAGCCATCCGGACGGATAATTTCACCCGGATATATTGACGTTGGCAATTTACCCGGATATTAAAAGGCCAACGTCATCAATATGGCAATGATTTCAATGCAACGGACTTTCACAGCCTTCCAGGGCCATCGCCGCCTGGCGTCCGGGCCAGCGGGAGAGGTCGCGCTGGTCGTCAAGCGGATGGTGCCACCGCCGGACGAGCCCATCATCATCTTCGAGGACAGCACGGGCCGACCGATCGACTTCGATCTGCGCGGCGGGGATCGCGAGGTGCTGGCGCGGGTGGCGAAGCTTGTCCCGCCGCCGGTCGAGGAGACCGCGCCACCGAGCGAGCCGCGCGGGCGCGGCCGGCCGAAGCTCGGCGTGGTCGCGCGCGAGGTGACGCTGCTGCCGCGGCACTGGGAATGGCTCAACGCGCAACCGGGCGGCGCCTCGGTCGCGCTGCGGAAGCTCGTCGACGAGGCAAGACGCGTAAGCGGCGACAAGGACCGCGAGCGGCAGGCCCGCGATGCGGCCTATCACTTCATGTCGACCATGGCGGGTAATCTGCCGCAGTTCGAGGAAGCTTCGCGCGCCCTGTTCGCGGATGACCGGCGGCGCTTCACCGGACTGATCGCCGACTGGCCGGTCGACGTCCGCGACCACATCGTCAAGCTCGCCTACAGCGACCGCGCTTAGGCGCAGCACATTCTCTCATCCCATCGACGGCCGAGCCGCGCGCGCATCGCGCGGCAACGGCTTCGCACGCCCCGATGAAAGGCCTATCCATGTCCGCGCCAAAGCCGCTCTGGACGACATTCCTCCGCTTCCTCGCGCCGCTGGTGCTGAGCAACGCGCTGCAATCGCTGTTCGGGACCGTCAGCAACGTCTATCTCGGCCAGATGATCGGCGTCGACGCGCTCGCAGCGGTGTCGGCGTTCTTCCCGGTGATGTTCCTCCTGTTCGCCTTCGTCATGGGCCTGAGCACCGGCGCCACTGTGCTGATCGGCCAGGCCTTTGGCGCGGGCGAGCATGGCAGGATCAGGATCGTCGTCGGCGCGACGCTCGCGATCGGCCTGCTGCTCTCGCTTTCGGTTGCGTTGGTCGGCGGCTTCTTCAGCCGGCAACTAATGACGATGCTCGCGACGCCTCCGGACATCCTCGACCAGGCGAGTGCCTATGCGCGCATCATGCTGCTCACCATGCCGCTCGGCTTCGTCTTCCTGCTGATGACGGCAATGATCCGCGGCGTCGGTGACGCCGTAACGCCGCTGCTGGCGCTGGCCTTGTCGACCACCATCGGACTGATCCTGACGCCGATGCTGATCCGCGGCGCGTTCGGGATACCTGCCGCCGGAATCACCAGTCCGGCCTGGGCGGCCGCGATTGCCAACGCGCTGACGCTGCTCGCGCTGGCCGCCTATCTGCTGCGGACGAAGCATGCACTGGCACCGGATGCCGCGTTGCGGCGTCATCTGCGGCTCAATCGTGCCGTGCTCGGAAACATCCTCGGCATCGGACTGCCGAGCGCGGTCGGCATGGTGGTGATGGCGATCGCAGAGCTCGTGCTGCTCGGGCTCGTCAACGGCTTTGGATCGGATGCCACCGCCGCGTATGGCGCGGTCAACCAGGTGATGGGCTACACGCAGTTCACGGCCATGTCGATTTCGATCGCGGTCTCGATCCTCGGCGCACAGGCCATCGGCGGCGGCGACAGGACGCTGCTCGATGGCATCGTGCGCACCGGCCTCATGTTCAACATCGTCCTGACCGGCGGGCTGGTGGGGCTGATCTATCTGGCGCCGCGGACCGTGCTCGGCCTCTTCATCACCGACAGTGCCGTGCTCGACCTCGCCGCGGGACTGCTTCACATCGCGCTGTGGAGCTCGGTGCCGTTCGGCCTGGCTACCGTGTTTTCCGGAGCCATGCGCGCGGCCGGCGTCGCCTTGGCGCCGATGCTGCTGTCGATCTTCGCCATTGTCGCGATCGAGCTCCCGGCCGCGGTGATCCTGAGCCGTACGATCGGCCTTGAGGGTGTGTGGGCTGCCTATCCGATCGTGTTCTGCGCCATGTTCGTTTTGCAGATGGGCTATTACCTCGCGGTGTGGCGCAGGCGCGCGATCCGGCGTCTGATCTGACCGGATCATCAAGATATTATGACCATCATTAAACGGTGGACCCGTGGCGCGCGCTGCGCCACAATGGATGAAAAGCCAGATTAAAAGCCAGGTCAGGGAGAACGATTTTGACCCGCACAGCCCCGCAATTCCTGTTCGATTTCGGCAGCCCGAACGCCTATCTCAGTCATCTCGCGATCCCGGCGATCGAGCAGCGCATCGGCGTCAAATTCGAGTACGTGCCGATCCTGCTCGGCGGCATCTTCAAGTCGACCAACAACAAGTCGCCGGCCGAGACGCTCGCCGGCATCAAGAACAAGCGCGAATTCCAGGCGGTCGAGACCGAGCGCTTCGTCAAGCGCTTCAAGGTCCAGCCCTATGTCATGAATCCGTTCTTCCCGGTCAACACGCTGAACCTGATGCGTACCGCAATCGCGGCACAGGCCGAGGGCGTGTTCGAAAAATATGTCGAGGCCGCTTTCCACCACATGTGGCGCGAGCCGAAGAAGATGGATGATCCGGAAGTTGCGGCGAAGGCGCTGGCGTCGTCCGGCCTGGACGCCCAAAAACTGTTCACCCGCGCCCAGGAGCCCGAGGTCAAGGGCAAGCTGATCAAGAACACCGAGGACGCCGTTGCCCGCGGTGCGTTCGGCTCGCCCACCTTCTTCGTCGGTAACGAGATGTTCTTCGGCAAGGAGCAGCTGCGCGAGGTCGAGGAGATGGTGTCGGGAAAGTGAAGCGCGCGAATGGCGCGTAGCGAATAGCGAGTGGAAATCGCGCCTGCTATTCGCTACTTCCTGTTCGCCATCCGCCAAAAATAAAGCCAAGTATAAAGCCAAGAATAAAAACGGAGTTCTCCCATGCGTATCCTCGTGGTCGGCGCCGGCGCCATCGGCGGCTATTTTGGTGGCAGGCTGTTACAGGCCGGCCGCGACGTCACCTTCCTGGTCCGGCCGCGCCGCGCCAGCGAGCTCGCGAGCGCCGGCCTCGTCATCAAGAGCCCGAACGGCGACGTGACCTTGAAGAATCCGCCGACCGTTCAGGCCGACGCGCTCAAGGAAAAGTTTGACGTCGTGCTCTTGAGCTGCAAGGCATTCGACCTCGACGACGCCATCAAATCGTTCGCGGCCGCCGTCGGGCCTGATACGGCGATCATCCCCATGCTCAACGGCATGAAGCATCTCGACACCCTCGACGAAAAATTCGGCAAGGAGCGCGTGCTCGGCGGCCTCTGCGCCATCGCGGCAACCCTGAACGAGAAGCGCGAAGTGGTGCAGCTCCAGCCGATGCAGTCGCTCAGTTACGGCGAGCGCGACGGCAAGCTCTCGGACCGGGTCAAGGCGATCGACGAGGCCTTCAAGAGCGGTATCAACGGCGCCGCCGCCAGCCAGAACATCATGCAGGACATGTGGGAGAAGTGGGTGTTCCTGTCTTCGCTCGCCGCAAGCACCAGCCTGATGCGGACCTCCGTCGGCAACATCCTCGCGGCCCCCGGCGGCCGGGACTTTTTGCTCGGCATGCTGGACGAGACCAGCGCGATCGCCACCGCGTCGGGCTACACGCCGGGCGGCCCGTTCTTCGAGCGCGTGAAGGGCAACCTCACCACCGAGGGATCGCCGATGACGGCATCCATGTTCCGCGACATCAAGGCGGGCCTGCCGGTCGAGGCCGATCACGTCATCGGCGACCTCATCGCGCGCGCCGACGCCGCCAAGGTACCGGTGCCGAAGCTGCGCATCGCGTATACGCATCTGAAGGCGTATGAGAGGCAGCGGGCGGGGTAGCTCCAAACTTCACTGTCGTCCCGGGGCGCGCAGAGCGCGAGCCCGGGACCCATAACCACAGGGAGTGGTTGTGACGCGAGCTGGTCACCACGAGTCTTCGCCAAACTTGATCCTGTGGCTATGGGTCCTCAGATGCGCAATTGCGCATCGTAGCTCGCGACTTCGTCGCTCCCCGGGACGACAGCGGCGTTTGCCGCAACGACTCCGCGTTACTTGAAATACGCGAGATAGTGCGAGACGGCAGTGATTTCCTCATCGCTCATGTGATAGGCGACATCGGCCATAGCAGCGCCGCCGCCGCCGACGCGCTGGCTGCTCTTGTAGTCGTGCAGTGCCTTGACCAGGTATTCCTCGCGCTGGCCCGCGAGCCGCGCGACGGCCTTGGTGCCGGCAAAGCTATCCGTATGGCACGAGGCGCAGCGGCGGCCGACGGCAACTTGCGCGCCTTTTTTCGACAGGTCCGGATCCCCGTCTTCCGCGGCCTTCGGCGGCGTCATCTGCGCGAAATAGGCGCCGAAATTGCGGATGTCCTCGTTGGTGATCTCCTCGGCGATCGGCTGCATCTGGTCGTTCTTGCGCGAGCCGGCGCGGAAGAACACGAGCTGCCACTGGATGAATTGATCGGGCTGGCCGGCCAGCGAGGGGATGTTCTCCGTCTGCGAAATGCCGTTCTCGCCGTGACAGCCGGAGCAGACGGCGGCCTTCTCCTGGATCGCGGCATTATCGGCGGCCTGAGCTCGGACGAATGCAAGTGCTGCGAGCGATAGCGTCACAGACAGAATTCCAAACCGAACGGCTCGCATGGCTGATTTCTCCGACTGTCATTGCCGGGCTTGACCCGCCTGCTTGGCGTAGGCCCGGCAATCCATCCCGTTTGCAAAGAGGTTTCTCGTTTGATGGATGCCCGGATCAAGTCCGGGCATGACGAACGCGTTCCGCTGCAAGCCTGTCACAAACAAAAGAGGCTGCGACCGTCATCCGGTCGCAGCCTCGTGTCGTCTTACGCTACTTCTTGCTGTAGCTGATGCGATAGATCGCGCCGGCCCAGTCATCGGCGACGAGGATCGAGCCATCCTTGGCGAGGATGATGTCGTTGGGACGGCCGAGATAGCCCTGGTCGCCCTCGATCCAGCCGGAGGCGAACACTTCCTTCTTGGCGTTCTTGCCGTCGGGGCCGACGATCACGCGCGTGATATTGCCGCCCTGGTACTTGTGGCGATTCCAGGAGCCATGCTCGGCGATCAGGATGTTATTCTTGTACTCGGCGGGGAATTGATCGCCGGTATAGAACTTCATACCGAGCGGAGCGACATGCGCGCCGAGGTTCAGCACGGGCGGCGTGAACTCGGAGCACTTGTGACCCATCGCGAACTTCGTATCCAGCAGGTCGCCCTGGTGGCAGTAGGGATAGCCGAAATGCTCGCCGATCTTCGAGATCATGTTCAGCTTGTCTGAGGGCAGATCGTCGCTGATCCAGTCGCGCGCGTTCTCGGTGAACCAGTATTTGCCGGTGCGCGGATCGACGTCGCCGCCGACCGAGTTGCGAACGCCGAGCGCGTAGATCTCGGCGTTGCCGGTCTTGGGATCGACGCGGCGGATCTGCGAGACACTGGTCGGGGGCACGCCGACGTTGAAGGGCGGTCCGAACGGCAGGTAGAACCAGCCTTCCTTGTCGACCGCGATGTACTTCCAGCCATGCGCGGCATAGGAGGGCATGTCGTCATAGACGACCTTGCCGTCGCCGAGCTTGTCGAGATTGGCTTCGGCGTTGTCGTAACGGATCAGCTTGTCGACCGCGATGACGTAGAGCGCGCCATCCCTAAAGGCGAGACCGGTGGGCATGTTCAGCCCCTTCAGGATGGTCTTGACCTCTTTCTTTCCGTTGTTGTCCTTGATGGCATAGACGTTGCCGAGGCCGAACGAGCCAACGAACAGCGTGCCCTTGTCACCCCAGGCCATCTGCCGCGCGGCGAGAACGCCGGGCGCATAGACTTCGATCTTGAAGCCGGCCGGCAGCTTGATCTTCTTCATCATCGCGGCGAGCTCGGCCTCCGACGCGCCGGTCGGCGGGCCTGATGGCGGCGCGAGGCCCTTCTGCGCCTCGGTCTCGTCGCCGAGGAACCAGTCATCCGGCGGATGGGTCCAGAACTCCTTGGTGCCGGATTCGTATTTCTTCAGCTGGCGGTTCTTGTCCTGCTGTTGCGCGCTGACTGCGCTTGTCCCCGCGAGAAGGGCAACCGCTGCAAGCGCCAGGACGGATTGAAAGACGGATTGATGGAATTTCATCGCGTCACTCCCCAAAGGCAGCCGTCAGGGCTGCACGTTATTTTGTTTTGCTAGTCGAGAGGCGAAGTTCGGAGTCTGTCAGGACGACAGACGCAAAAAGGTTAGCACATCTGCGGACGGTGAGAAGCGCGTCGGGAGCACTGCAGTCAGACTCAATAGAAATTGAGACTGAATGCCACGAAGATTTGCACGGCGCCGACAACGGTCTCGCTGCAACGCGGAATCAAAATGGCGCGTGACTGATTTGCAGGCAGCAGGAAGAGCGGTCGCACAGCATTGCGAAAACAACCCCATGCACAGTAGAACGGCTCAGCTCGGTCTGCTCCCGGTGACGCCGGGCAGACATTTGATGCGTCGAGCAAAACGGCAAAGACGGCGATTACGAGGCGACGGGATAGGGTCCGTCGTCGAATACCGTGTCGTGATAGCCTTTCGACCCGATCTCGCGCGCCAGCGTGCTGCGAAAATCGCGGCCATCGCGCAGGCTGTCCAGGACATGCGCGAAGTCGAATTCGGGCCGCCAGCCTAGCTCGCGCCGCGCACGGTCGTTGACATAGACGCGGTCGATCTCGGGGAATAGCCGCCATCCGCGCGCCGCATAGAGCTGCGCGCAATCCGTGTAGAGCTCGCGCACGACACCGGCCGCGTCGCGCGCGAGCGCCGCGAGATGACGGGATTCGAACGGGCTCGTGGCGGAGATGATGTAACGGGCAAAACCGATCTTCGGCGCGCGCTCGACGGCGAGCAGATGGGCGCTCACCGCGTCCGCTATATCCAGCCGTCTATAGAGCAGCTCATTGGCCTGTGCGTTGTCCAGCGGGTAAGCCGAGCGCACCGCCGGATCGTCATCGTCCTCAGGGAAGAAGCGCGAGGTCCTCAAGATCACGACCGGCAGGCCGCGCTCGCGAAAGAACAGCTCGCACAGCGTCTCGGCCATCAGCTTCGTCGTGCCGTAGATGTTCTTCGGCACCGGCGGCAGGTCCTCGGTGACCCACACCGCGGCCTGTCCGGCCCCGGGTCGAAGCTGCGAACCAAATGCGCTGGTGGTGCTAGTGAAGACGAAGCTGCGCACGCCGGCGGCTAGGGCCGCCTCGAGCAGATTGAGCGTGCCAGTGACATTGGTGTCGACGAAATCCTGCTTGCCGTGGGTCGCCACATGCGGCTTGTGCAGCGTTGCCGTGTGGATGACGGCGGTGACGCCGTCCATCTGCCGCTGCACGAAGTCGGGATCGATGATCGAGCCGATGGCATCGGTGAAGGGCGATGGCTTCAGATCGATCCCACGCGCGGGGAAACTGCGTCCCCGGAGCATACGGAGAACGGCCTCCCCAAGGTGGCCCGCGCTGCCCGTGACCAGAATTGTCATTTGAGACCCAATACAGCCGCCAGCGGCGTGGAAAACCACGGTCCGACCCGGTTTGGCTGGATGCTTTGGGAAAAATTGGAGCGGGCGAAGGGGCTCGAACCCTCGACCCCGACCTTGGCAAGAGCGCCTTGTTCCGTCCGAGCTAGTAACCACGAGTAAACCCCCAGGATTCCGGCTGTTGTCCAGGGTACGGAAACTGGAGAAGAGCTAGTTCGGTGGAGTTCGGGCGGTGACACTGGGTTTCTGCTCCCCCGGGGCTCCCCGGAGGGATAGCATGGTTGCGAGCAGCCGACGAAAACGGTTCACGGATCAGGGCATCGAGCGCCTTAGGTACGATACAAAGATCGCTCCCGAGAACGGCCGTTTAGAAATCTCAGACGATTTATGCCCGGGCTTAATTCTCCGAGTGACCCCCAAGGGGGTGAAGTCCTTCAGCGTGATCTACAAGATCCCTGGCGAGGGGGGTGTGACCCCGGGCGGGCGCCTTTTAACTGGCAAGCAGCATCGGATCACCCTCGGAACAACGCCTCCCCTCGACCTCAAATCCGCCCGGGAGCGGGCCAGGGAAATTTTGCTGGCCGCGAGCCACGGCCGCGACATCCGGCAGGAGCGAGCTGCAAGCCATATCCAGCGGCATCAGAATACGTTCGATCGGGCTTTCGAGCGATTTATTGAGCAGGAAATTAAACCAAGCGTTAACTCTTGGCGGAATGTAGAGCGCGTGCTGCGGCTCCACGTCCTGCCCCACTGGACAGGAACAGGTCTGCACGAAATCCGCCGAGCGGACATTCATCAGATCCTGGATGGATTGGTCGCGAGGGGGCTTCGAGGTGCTGGAGCCGAGGTGCGCAAGCACTTGTCACGCTTCTTTAGCTGGTCGGCCGATCGCGAACTCGTGCGAGAAAATCCGTTGACGGGCCTCAAACGCAGCGACCTAGGCTCTAACGAAGAGGCAGGCCGGGCACTGACTGACGTTGAGCTCCGGGCCGTTTGGCGGTCAGCTTGCAGCTTAGGATATCCGTTCGGAGCACTCTTCCGCCTTCTGATGCTAACCGGACAGCGTCGGAATGATTGGGCGCGGGCGAGCCGCTCCGAACTGGACTTTGGAAAAGGCTGGCTGGAGATCCCTAAGTCTCGCTACAAAAGTAGGCGAGACCACATCGTGCCGCTCTGCCCTCAGACTCTCGAAATACTCGATGATCTTCCTTCCTACAACTCTCCAAACCATTTTCTGTTTTCATCTCGAGAGGGCCGGGTGCCAGTCTCGGGCTTCTCAAAAGCTAAAGCCACAATGGATAGTGAGGCCAGCGCGTTGATCAAATTCGAAGATTCAACGCAATCACTTCAGAACTATCGCCTGCACGACTTCCGGGTCACTTGCGAAACTAGGTTAGCAACGCTCGGCTTCAATCAAGATGTTCGCGATGCCGTGCTTGGACACGCAAAGCAAGGCCTTCAGAGGACTTATAACAAGTATGACTATCACAATGAGAAGCATGAGGCACTTACGGCTTACGCATCTCACTTGGCGGAGATCGTTAAGTGACTGACCGCAACGCACCGGATCTGCACGAGGAGATTAATCGGCGAATTAGGTTGCAGCCACATCGAATAGCCGCAGCAGCCCGCGAAGGCGAAATCCCAGAATATTCGGATCAACTCGCGAAGGTGCTTGAAGCGATCAGACAGTCGTACTCTGACACGAGAGTCTCCGAGGAAGCACGTAAGACGCCAGGAATTTACAAAAATCCCGTTCCTCCAAAGCCCGGAGACGAATATTACGACGTGTGGGGAAAAGATGGAGGGTGGAGTGCTGGAACGTGGGACGAACTGTTTCCACCCGCCAAGGGGCAACCGCCTCATGAAGCACTGCGTTTAGTGCAGGATCAGCTGAAGGAATTTTGGACGGAACTACGCTGTCAAATGAACAAGGCCGCTGCTCAACCTTTCTCCCAGCATCGAAACACGCAAGGCCGCGACACAAAGCGAGCATCGAAACCAAAGAGATTGCTCAAGTGGGCCCCGCGGTTCGCTAAAGAGTATGTCCAGACGCATACGAGCGACGGCCGACAGCAAGGCAATATTCGTGAGGAGATGAGACCCCAAAACCCATCCGCGAAACTGTTCTTAGCGGCGGCTAAGCTGTTCGACCCCTCCTATACCGGAAGTAACTGCTATTCAGTTATGGAACGCCTCAAGAACGACAGGAGATCGCCCGAAGGACAGGCTGCCTTGAGAGAGCGGCGCAAACGAGCCGGTCAACGGCACCGGAGGAAGAAATCTCTCAACGCTAAATCGCACTCCTAAGACGAATTTGGCGGCGTCGCGATAAGGGCCATCAATGGAGCTGAGGAGCTGATCCCCCCGAGCTCCCCTTCCGAATACGGGTGGATAAACGTGATCCCGATGTTTGGGAATTTCGATCAGAGCCGAACCCTGCGCAGGTTGAGCTCCAAGACCGAAGCGAGCAGAGCTTTGATGCTTCTATTACAAGGGCCGGAGAGACTCCGAGGCGGCTGGCGAGAGCCGCAGCGTCACAAGACCGAGAAGACAGAGCTAACCCCAGGAAGCAAAGACAGAGGTGCCGGAGTTTCGCATCAAATTGTGCGTTGCAGAAGGGGCGCAGGTCGCTCCTGGTCAACGCCGCATCTGGCATCGTCAAAAATTAAAAGTGACAAGTTGAGCGTCAAATGCAGCGCCCAGAGTAGGAGTTACTGGCGCACGCCCAAATTCAAACGGTTGTGACTCTTTCCAATGCCAACCGCGAAGAGAATCGTCTAGAGTTATTTTGGTGACGGGCGATTGATTCAGATGCTCGTCGGTCGAAGACCCTTGGCAGATGCAAAACCTTGCTCAAGTGCTTCGTCGATTCTCTAACCGCGTAGCGCAGCCCACGACCCGCGTTTTCTCATAGTAGCCACCAGATCTGGCACTAAGTAACAGCTTCTGAGGCTCAACATAACATATCCGGCATCAAAATTGAAAATGGTAAAGCTTAAGAACGTCGATAGCTTCCTTCACTTGCTCAGGGTCGTCGTGAGGGATGCGAGCAAAAAGAAGGGAACGGAAGTTCGAACGATGTCGGTCGCGGCACTGAACAACCGACTACTGCAAAAGACGTTCAGGACATTCCAGTCGCGCGATTATGGCGCGGACAGCTTGAAGGAACTACTCGAGGCGTTCAAACCCGCCTTCGAATTGAAGGAGGAGAAGGGAGGAAGCACCGTCACATTCCACGATCTATCACTGTCGGCTGCCAGTCTGGTTACAAGGGCAACCGCCCCGGACCAGCAGGCCGAAAGTCCGGTGTCAGTTGGTGCCGGTCGGATACGCGCCGACCTCTGGACCTCGATCATGGACTACTCTAGCGGCAATCGATACGTCTGGG
This sequence comes from Bradyrhizobium barranii subsp. apii, assembly GCF_011516635.5. Classification (GTDB taxonomy): domain Bacteria; phylum Pseudomonadota; class Alphaproteobacteria; order Rhizobiales; family Xanthobacteraceae; genus Bradyrhizobium; species Bradyrhizobium barranii. Next base: position 962,582 of record NZ_CP096255.1, read on the forward strand.
ATGAACGGAAAGGAATCGCACGCAAAGCGTCTAACGATGATACCGGGCCCCTTCTTCCGACGATCCGCTCGGAAGAATTTCGCACTTGGCGCGCAGAATTTCTAACTTCCGCAAAGGCGACGCTGGCGCCTGAGGATAGGGCGATCGCGACCCGATGGTGCGAAAAGTTACTTCCGACGTCGAGCCTGCCACCCGAACTGCAGGCTCCTTGGAATAAGGAACTAAGCCGGCGAGTGCGGGATCGTCTATCTTCCTTTTTCTCTTCTCGCGATACGCGTTCGCTAGACGATGAGGTAGACCAAAAAGAGTTTATCGGGTCCGATCAGGCTGCTGACGAGGAAATGACCGCAGCAATTGATAGCGGAGAGTTCTTCTTAGTCGGAGAACTCGTGGCACGCCGCCTGGAGCAAAAAAGCGGGGTGGACGCATCGACAGCACTTGCGAGGATGGTCGCAGCGTGGAGTACGACGAAAGGGTCTCTCCTTCAACCCGACTCGGTGCCGGAACTGGTCGGCCGGCTTGACGCCCTTCCGACGGAGAGCGTCGCTCTCGCGCTCGTCAGCGCTATCCGGCGTCTCAGAGTCTGTCCGGAAAGATTACCTTGGATTGCATAGCTTTCGCAGCATGAGTCGGATGGAGGCCAGCTTGAGAAAGGCGAGCGCCCTGTGATTGAAGCATTCCCAATCTTTGGACAGTCTTCGGCATCGCCCGAGCCAGGCAAAGGTACGCTCGACGATCCAGCGTTTGGGCAAGACGACGAAACGGTGAGCCTGATCGGAGCGTTTGACGATTTCGAGGTTCACGCGCTTCAGAGCGCTACGCAGCCCCTTCTGGAAATGTGGCCCTTGATATCCGCCGTCGGCGTAGAGCTTCAGAAGAAAGGGATAGAGGCCGAACAACGTTGCCATCAGGAGCACGCCGCCGTCGCGATCCTGGATGTCCGCCGCATGCACGATGGCGTGCATCAAGAGGCCTTGCGTGTCGACGAGAATGTGCCGCTTCTTGCCCTTGATCTTCTTGCCCGCGTCGTAGCCATGGAGATCATGAGGCCCCCTTTTTCAGCGCTTTTCACGCTCTGGCTATCGATGATGGCGGCGGTGGGAGAAGCCTCGCGCTCGGCCCTTTCGCGACATTCGACATAGAGGGCGTGATGAATTTTATCGAGCGTGCCGTTCCAGCTCCACAGATCGAAGTAGCCATACAGCGTCGAGCGCGGCGGCAGGTCCTTGGGGATCGCGCGCCACTGGCAACCTGTGCTCAGGATGTACATCAGCCCGTTGGCAATCTCGCGCAGGTCCACCGTACGCTTGTTGCCGCCGCGCTTGGCCGGCGGGATGCGAGGCGCGATCAGCGCCCACTCCTCGTCGGTCAAGTCGCTCGGATAGCGCAGGCGGCTGCGGTCGTAGCGTGCACGGTTCTCGGTAGTCCACATTGGCGGCGCGTCCCCATCGAATCAGGCCGCTCACCTTGAATCACAACCGATTCATTCGACTCAACATGTTTTGGAACAGACACTTAGGGGCCAAACTCCGATCGTTCCGTATTGCCGTCGTGACAGCGTAGCTCAGCTCGCAAACAATGCTGCGGACCAGCGTGCTATTCATGTCGTTAACGCCGTCAGGCGTGTCGTTCGGCCAATCGCGTTGGCTTGGGATATAGGTGCCGCAAGCCGCCAAAAGGCAGCAGAGTATGGCACAAAGCAGGTGCAAATACCTCATGCTGCATCGCCTCTAAGTGTCCGACCGAAAAATAAGTTGAGTGATATCAGCGAGTTCTGATTCCATTGGTGTTGCGAAGCATCAAAGGGATCGAGGAATGTGGACTGATATCACCCGGGCACAGTTTGCCCGAGAGGAGCTGCGTTTGCCAAGCGACTTGACGGATGCGGAATGGGTCGTGCTGGAGGAGTTGCTTCCTGTGCGGGCCAAGCGTGGACGGCGTCCGAAATGGAGCTATCGCGACATCGTCGAGGCGGTGCTCTATCTGCTGCGCGGCGGGTTGCCGTGGCGCATGCTGCCGCCCACTCTGTTTCCACCAATGACCACGGTGCAGTACTATTTCTACCAATGGCGCGACAGCGGATTGTGGCAATCGATCAACCACGCACTTCTGATGCTGGCGCGCGAGGCGATCGGCCGGGAAGCCTCGCCGACGACTGGCGTGATCGACAGCCAATCGGTCAAGACCACGGAAGGCGGCGGCCCTCGCGGCTACGACGCGGGAAAGAAGATCAAGGGTCGAAAGCGCCACATCGTCACCGACACCCAAGGGCTCCTGGTCGGCGCGATCGTTCACGCTGCCGACGTCCAGGATCGCGATGGCGCGCCAGATGTCCTGTGCAGCATTCGCTACCGCTTCCCCTGGCTGCGCCATATCTTCGCCGATGGCGGCTATGCCGGCGAAAAGCTCAAGGCGGTGCTGGAAAAGATCGGCCGGTGGACTGTCGAGATCATCAAGCGCTCCGATGCCGCACAGGGCTTCGAGGTGCTTCCGCGGCGCTGGGTGGTCGAACGAACCTTCGCCTGGCTCGGCCGCAACCGCAGATTGGCCAAGGACTTCGAGCGAACCATCGAAAGCGCAACTGCCTGGCTCTTCCTCGCCTCCGTCCAACTCATGACAAGGCGCATCGCAGCCATAAAAACAGCAATGCAATTTTGAGTCAGGCTCTAAGGTTTGCATCCGATAGACGGTAGCGAGGCATGCTGCGCACATGCGTAGAACGCCGAAACGCCCCGCCGCAAAAAATAGCTCTTTTCACCGCACCTGCGGCACTAATTTACCGAATTTAAGAGTAATCGAAATCCTACTGCCAAGCCGACGGCGAGTCTGTAGCGAAACGGCAACATGTTGCAATTTATCGTTGTAGCGACTTCGCAGTGGAATTCGGGGCCTGCCGCCAACGGAGAATTGCTTGTTGTTTGTGACCTACGTCGCAATTGATGCCTTCCTAGTCCCGTTGCAATCTCCTTCGGAGGACATACCAAGGCGAGAGTTGAATTGAAGTGGTTGGCTAGGAATCGTTCAGCGCCGCAACAAGTTTACGTCCAGCATCGAGCAGCAGATCATCAAGACCGGTCTGTTTCGAGAGGGCATGGCATCTCACGCGAACAGTTCTGGGTGGACGCGAACGGAGCGATCTATTCCAGCTTTGCTATGGCAAGCAGCCTCTTGAGCTGGAGAAAAACAAGAGCACGCTCAAAGTATCGACGATCTCGTCGAGCAGCTTGACCAGATCAAGACGATCGCGGTCGCTGGCTGCATATTTCAGTGATCGTGAGCAGCGATTTCGCGCGATCATGAGCGCCGAATTCAGACGATCGTGAGCAGCCTCGCTCCGGCCGAGGCGGTGATAGGGTCAGCGTTCTGGCTGCTCGTCAAGGGTGATGGTTTTGGCGTTGCGTTTTCGCATGCTTTCGCCAGCAAGCTGGAGGCGGTGAGCGTTGTGGACGAGGCGATCCAGAATCGCGTCGCCTAGCGTGGGATCTCCGATAACTTCGTGCCATGTGTCCACAGGGAGTTGGCTGGTTACGATGGTGGAGGAGCGGCCATGGCGATCGTCAAGGATTTCCAGTAGATCGCGCCGCTCGGCAGCGGTGAGCACCGACAATCCCCAATCATCCAAAATCAGAACCTGGGCGCGGCCAAGGGTTTTGAGCAAGCGGGCATAACGTCCATCGCCCCGCGCGAGCCCCAACGCTTCGAACAATCTTGGGACGCGGTGATAGAGGACCGAGCGATTATCTCGGCAGGCCTTGTGGCCGAGGGCACAGGCTAACCAACTTTTGCCCAATCCGGTCGCCCCGGTTATGAGCAAATTCTCGTGGCGATCGATCCAGTCGCCGCTGGCGAGCTTGGCGAAGACGGCCCGGTCGATACCCCGCGGCGTGCGCAAATCGACGTCCTCCACGCAGGCATTCTGGCGGAGCGAGGCCAGCTTGAGGCGCGTGGTGAGCCGCCTGGTGTCGCGTTCCGCCGCTTCCCGGTCGACCAGCAGGCCGATGCGATCTTCGAACGGCAAGGCTTCGAGATCAGGCGATCGTCGCTGCTCCTCGAAGGCCTTGGCCATGCCGCTCAAGCCGAGCTCGATCAGGCGTTCGTGGGTGGGATGGTTGAGCATACAGGTCTCCTTGGCTTCAGTGAAAATAATCGCGGCCGCGGATGTTGCCGTGGCGCAGGGGTTGGTGTTCGGAGGGCTCGTCGAGAAAGGTACGATCCAGACCGTTCTGGAGGATGGAGCGGATCGAGGCGACGGATCGCGCCTTGATCAGAATGCCGCGCCGGCAGGCCGCTTCGACGCGCTCCGCGCTGTAGCTTTTGACCAGTGACAGAATGCCGAGGCAGGTGCGAAAGCCTTGCTCGGGATGCGGCCGGGCCGCGATCACGGCCTGGAAGAAGGCGGCGGTCGACGGACCGATCCGCTCGCCGGCGACGATCACTCCGGCGGGCGTCCATTGACCGTAGCGCCGATGGGCGCTGGGCATATGGTCGGCGATGGTGGTGTGGCCCCGCCGGTTGGGCGCGCGGGCGTGGCTGGCGATCCTGCGGCCGTTGTGGAAGATCTCGACCGTTCTGTCATCGATGCGTGCGTCGACAAGCTCACGGATGAGCCGATACGGCGCGGAATACCAGTGTCCATCGATCTCGATATGATAGTCGGGGCCGATCCGGCATCGCTTCCAGCGTGCGAAAGCGTAAGCCTGGTCCGGCAGCTTTGTAAGCTTGGGCTTGTCGAGCTCGGCGAACAGTTCGGCGCGACTGGCGCCAAAGTCGCGCATCTGCCTTGCATTGAGTTCGACGACGAGTGTTTTGATGGCTGCGTTCAGCTCCGCCAACGAAAAGAAGCGTTGGTTGCGCAGCCGCGCCAGAATCCATCGCTGGGCGACTTGCACCGCAACTTCGACCTTTGCCTTATCTTTTGGGCGCCGCGGCCGGGCTGCGAGAATGGCCGTGCCGTAATGGCTCGCCATCTCGGCATAGGTTCGGTTGAGGCCGGGATCGTGGCGGTCGGGATTGGTGACGGCGGCCTTGAGATTGTCGCAGACTACGAATGTCGGCACGCCGCCGAGGAAGGCGAAAAGATTGATGTGGACCCGGATCCAGTCGGCGAGCCCCTCGCTTGGACAGGCCTCGGCATAGGTATAGTTGGAGGCGCCCATCGCCGCGACGAACAGCTTCATCGACTGCACTTCCCCGTTTGAGGGATCGATGACGTCGATGGTGTCGCCGGCGAAATCCACGAAAACCTTCTCGCCGCCCAGATGCGTCTGCCGCATCGAAGGCCGGGCTCGCCCCTTCCAGGCCTCGTACGTCGTGCAGAACCAGGTGTAGCCGAAGCCATCGGGATGGGTGGCGCGATACTCGTCCCACAGCAGCCGACGGGTCACGTTGCGTCGGCGCAGCTCCTTGTCGACATAGCCCCAGTCGGGAACGGCCCGCTGGGGGCTCTGCGACGCAGGCCTCGGCGCCGGGAAAAGCAGCAGCTCCAGGTCCTCGTCGCTCATTCCGGCCGGCAACGGCCAGTTCAGCCCGGCAGCCCCGGCTCGGCGTAGATAGCTGTGCACGGCGCCGTTGCTGATGCCCAAGGTGCGCGCGATGGCTCGCTCCGGCAAGCCTTGAACATGTTTTAAGCGGAGAACCTCTTTGATCCGGCGCATCGACAATCTCTGGGTGGGCATCGGCCTTCCTCGTTCACTGACGAGGCAGTTCCTAAGCCGGTTGAGTTGTCGGCCGAAGCGGGCTGAGTTGCTGAAAAGCTGCTCACGATCCCGCGAAATCCGTGCTCACGATCGTCTGAAATCTCTGCTCACGATCCCCTGAAATCCGTGCTCACGATCCCGCGAAACATGCACGCTGGCGGAATGGACGAAGCATTGGCTGCATGTGCTAACGCTGTCCGGTCGAATTTCAAAGTGGCGAAGGAAACGAAAACGGGTAAGGGCTAGATCCACCGTTGCCCAACACTATCTCTGGTTCGACCCTCTCTTGGCTCAAAACCAACGGAGGGTTTTTTCCATGGATGATGAACTGATTGATTGCCCACGCCCTTTCGCCTGTTCTTGAAGATGTTCGTGTCGGCAAATGGATTCCGCTGAAGTAACAACCGCCTCGGCCGCAAGGGGGACCTCAGGATCATGAGTTTGAGCAGATGTACACCGTGGTCTCTAACGAGTTGCTCGATGCTGTACGAGCGAAGAACGAAGCGGACTAATCACATCGGCGCCCCAACCCGCCGATCCCCGCTGTCGGCTCTTACGAGACGCTTTCTTGGCCGACATTTGGAGGAAATCCTTCGGCTCAACCTTCAACACAGTTGAAAGCTTCAAGGATTTCCAGCCCGACCCAGGTCGCGCCCTTCTCCAACTTGCTGATATAGATGCGGTTTATCTCAGCCTCAAACGCCAACGCCTCATCGCTTATGTACCGATCCTCTCCAATCGTCTGCGTAATGCCGTGACCCATGCTCCGTTCTTCGCCGGCCCCAACGGACCGTGCGGCGCTTTTTCCCGACGCCGATTATCGCCACGCGCGTGCTACACGATAGGCCCTAGCCCGCCCTATTCGTGAGAGCGCGGTATTTTGGTCCGACTGGTGCATCCGCACACCTCCGCTGACGAGGCGCACAGGATTGCCTTCGGCTTTTCACCGCCTGACGACCGGTACTTTGCAACGCGCTTGAGGGATGGGTTGGGTGAACGCGGGCGGACGCCCCACCGGTCAAGGACCGAGCGGCAGCAGCGCGCCGGGCAAGCTGCGGATCAGGTCGGCTTCGGGACATGCCGCGGCGAACGCAAGGCGAATGCGGCTCTTGGTCTCGACAACCCGGGCGGCGATTTTCAAGAGCCGAAGACGCAGCGTCGCGAACTCGGCAGTGGCCAATTCCCGGACTTTGGGAATGGCGTCGCGCACGGTCAGCATCAGCCAATAAGCGGCGGTATGGAGAACGAGGCGGACTTGATTGGCGAGCGCCGAACGGCAACTGGTGCGATCGGAGGCGAGCTGCGTCTTATGCAGCTTGATCAGATTCTCGGCTTGGCCGCGCGCGCAATACAGGCTGTCGTAGATCCACTCGGCCGAGCCGACATCGAGGCTGGTGACGACGAAGCGGATGTCGAGGCCGAGCATCGTCGCCTCAATACGGGCGACGGTGCGCCGTTCGCGATCCCAGGACTTTGCCTTGTGGCGCGTCTCGGTATAGCCGCGCAGAACAGCTAGGTTCTCGATGGCGCGTCGGGTGCGGATATCGTCGGCGACCTCGTCGACTTTTCTGGCGAGCGGCCTGGTACCGGACAGACCGAAGATGTAGTCGATGCCGTTGTTCTCGCACCACGTCATCGCCTCCGGCCGAGCATAGTGCCCGTCGCCACGGAACGTAATTCGCGTCTTGTGCCATCGCGTGCGGATGTGCCGCACCAGGCGGCGCAGATGGGCACGCACCTCGACCCCGCCAGGCGTCTTGCCGGGCCGCAGCACGACCGCCACGGGCCGGCTCTTCTCCGTGTCGTAGACGTGGATCGGCAGGAAGCAGCGTTCGTCATAATGAGCGTTGAACAGCGAGAGTTGCTGATGGCCGTGGACGACATCGCAGGTGTCGTCAATGTCGAGCGTGACGGATGCAGGCTCGCACGGATAGCTATCCATCCATGCATCGACCAGGGTGTAGGTCAGGCGGATCACGTCGCGCAGGCGGGGAGCATTCTCCAGCCGCGACAGCGTCGGTTGGGAACACAGATCGCGACCGCTGTCTGGTAGCCGTCCACAGGCCAGCTTGAATGCGGGATCGGACCGCAGATGATCGAGGTCATCGGCGTCCTCGTAGCCGCAGCAGATCGCGAACATGCGAGCGCGAAACATATCGACAAGGCTGTGCACGACCCGCGTCGGATCGCGCCGATCCGGGAACACCCGGGCCAAATTGTTGGCCAAACCGAGACGTCGCTCGGCCATCGCAAGAAGCATCACGCCCCCGTTCGAGGTCAGCCGACCGCCATCGAAGGCAGCTGTGACTTTCTTGGCGTGAACGGCTGGAAACGAGAAGGGTAGACTCGTATCATCGGTCATGGCGGGCGTGGCGTTCGCGGTGGAAGGTGATGGGGTTGGCTTCGCAACCGAATCCTACGCTTCATCAGCGCTTTACACCACGCTCGCCAGCCTCTCAGGCGCCCTCTGACGAATAAGACGGGCTAGATATAGGGAGTCGAGTGAGAATGAAAAAGATCGGATGCGCTAAAGCTAGTATCAGGTCCGTCTCGAGAGTTTGCTTAAAAGCGCCTTAAACACGCAATTGCAGCCGCCGAGGTCACTCAAGACCGTAAGCAGAAAAAGCGGAGAGTTCTGAAAAAAGAAGGCTGCGAAAGTTCTGAGTTCACGAAATCAAGCACGATGGCTTCCGGCTGATGGCGCACCCTGCCGCGCGTTCGATGGATGAAATCAGCGTGTCTCGCCGCGGCTGCCGATCGCCGGCGATATGGGCGAATTGACGGCCAGGGGGATTCTTCGCGCCAGATTTTCGGCCACCCGGCCAGCCTTCGGCTGAGTCCTTTCTCGTGAGAAGGACCTCAACGCCCTTAGCAATTAGATTCGCGATACTTGAGATTCTATCATCCGCATCAAGCCACCTCAAAGCTGCTCAGCACCCATTGCAGCCCGCCAAGAGCAATTGTGGGTTTTGAAGCAAGGAAACAGCTATTCCACCGCCTATTAGGGCGAGGGCAATGGCGGCCCCAAAAATGACTTTACGCATGGCACGCTCCTTAGTTGACTGGTTACTCTAGTGCGATTGTGCAACCAAGTTTGTTAGATAGATCACAAATCTGGATCCTAATATTGATCCAAAAGAGCAGTCGATAACTTTGCTAACCACTGCCCGACTGCGGACGTTGCGAAATGGCTGTCGGATGCCCCCCTGAATTCACACAAGAGTGTAATCCGGTGAGGAAGGGGACAACCCACCCAGAAACACGGAGCCTTTTGTCATTACTAGACCAACGCTTGCGGTCGCGACCTGCAAAACCTGTCTTTAATCATTGAGGACGAGCGGGGGCGGACATTCGCGCTTCTGAGGCGACTGTGGCGGACGAGGCCTGCGCGCCACCAGTTGAGCCTTCAGTTCGTCCTCGAATTTTCCGGAAATGTGATTCCGCAGTCGTGCCAGTTCATGATTGGGAACGAAATCAGTTCCGGTCATTGCCTTTTGCAACTGCGAGATACCATCGGCCTCTTGGCCGGATGCAAACTGTGCGACTGCGTAGCGAAAGAGATATTCTGGACTGCGATCGAGATCTACGGCAATCTTAAGTTGTTCAAGCGCCCCCGCCTTATCAGCTTTTTGGAGCAAGATATACCCAAGCGTATCTCTAACCTCTGCCTCCTGCGAGGAGCCCTTGGCCACCGTGGTCATAATTTTCAGAGCATCCCGTGCGGCACTCTCGGCCTGATCAAGCTGGAGACCGAAGATCGCCAAATACCAAGCCTTCAGATTAAGGGCGCGAGCACGGATGTGGGTGTCGGCGGGGCTCGTTTGCACAGTCCGTTCGGCCGCGGTCTTTATGTCTTGGAACGCGGAAGATTCTTCCAACTCACTCTGATCCTGCGTTCGCAGGATTTCCATTTGCTCCCAGCTCCATCCATTGGCGAGCCACCAGGCGGTATTTTTCACAACCGGCGCAGTGCCCTTTTCGAACTCGACATTCACAAACGTAGTTTCACGTAGGTCGGTATTCGAGAAATCAACTCCTCGACAAAGGAGCGCTGAATCGAAAGACGAGCCGTGGATGCTAGCGTTCACGAATGTCGTACGTGCTAGGTTGGCTTCATCGAACCTCCCAAAATCGATTCGCGCGTTGTCAAACTTGGTGCCAATTAGTACCGCTTGCCCAAATTTTGGGCGCTGTAGTGCTGCATTGCTTAAATCAACACCGGACAGGCGAATGCCGGAAAACTGTAGCGGCTGGTCATAACGGGCCAACCATCGGATATCCTCGGATTTGGTTTGAGCGCTGGATTGCTCGGATTTCACTTCTTTTGTGACAGAGTCGACCCGGAACGGAACCCACCATTCGCGATAGAGCCGGTCGGAAAGCCGAGGACCAGTTAAGAGTATCACGACTACGCCCGTTGCCACGGCCAGCAACACGCGATTGTTCTTTTTGCTTTCGTGAAGAAACTCTAGCTCGAGCTCATTCAAGTCACTGTATGCGTCGGCCTCTTTCGCTACACCGAAGCCCCGCAGTGCGCCTCTCTTTCGTCCGCGTCGGTCCCAGAACAGCGCCGCCTCACGAAATTTCTTCCGTTCCTCGATCCAACGAGAAAGACGGTCCCACTTACGTGTGAGCGCCTCGTACTGCAACTCGACGACCCCACCATAGTCAGAGGAAGTCTGCTTCAGCACCCCAACCTCGATTAATCGCCCGAGGATGGTGCTCGCAGCCGCCAGCTTGCCCTGAGCAAGCAAGACGTGGCGCTCCGTCGGCACGGCGACGCAAGCGCCAGTTCGCTCCGACAAGCGGAGAAGATGCATGAGCATTCGACGCGCAAGCTCGATATCCTTCGAACTGAGCCCTGCAAGTATTTGCTCGCCCTGCCGTACGGCGTCTTCTACTGAACGCGCATCGAAAGGAGCCAACCGCGTCAGGCGCGAGTAACGGTTCGGCGAGTGCATGTCGGCTTCAGCGGCTTGTGGGCGCGCCGAAGTGTAGTGACTTGCCGCCCAATAATCGATGAATCCCTGCGCCATCTTACGATCCGCGGGCGCATCCAGTATCGTCCCAGTCGCGGCGGCACGGCTGATAAAGTCGGCCATCATTTCTTCCCGAAATGTCGCGTCCGTGGGAGACGACCCCCCACTGGCTGCGGCCGTCTCCAGCAACTCTTCGTGCGCAGCCCGCAACGCATCGAGCGACTGAAATGGTGCAACGGTCGCATCCACTGCGTGGGTCATTATCGTTTGATCACTGACAAGAGACTGTTCAGCGGCATCGCCAACTCCGTGAGCCGACTGCATAGCGCGTTGAGTTCATCATCGACCTCGAAGAAACGCATTTCGCTAGCGCTATGGAATTCGTCGAACGCGCTTTCACTTGCTTCGACTTCATCACTCGTTGGGGGCGAGGAAAGTGTAGTTTGTTCCCACAGAAGCAGACGGTCTTTCAACTCTTTAGACCACCCATCCTGGGGATGCTTGTCACAAAGCTGGATGAACCTCGCCTTGAATTGCGGCCATTTTTTCTTTGGCATTTTTGCTGCGGGCCCCTGCTTATCATAAAAAAGATTTGCAGCGCCTGCTAGCTCTTTGTCGACCCACTGCCATTCGAAATGCTGGTCGACGAGGTCGACGAGTTGCGGCTGCAGCATGCTGAAAGCGGTCAGGTCTCCCGTAACTTGCTGAGACGTCACATCCGCGGGATCGGCATTGTCCTGGATGTACCTGGCCATATTGGACATTGCCCGGACGAGATTGTCGAAGGGCAGGCCGGACAACGTTGGCAAGGAGCGAGTTTATCCTAGGTCCTTCTGGGAGCAACTGATTAAGACCGCTGGCTAGGTCTTCCAAGTCACCCGTCGACATTGTCTGCTTCGACGCGCGATTCATGGTAGCAATGTGATCGTCGAACTCGTCGATCCATCCGATCTCGTTCTGCGCACCGGGAAGGCCCTGCGCCTGTTGCCGCGCCTTTTTCGCTAACGGTGCAAGCTCGATCGCATGCAGTGTAAGGCTGCGAGCGGCGCGCTGGTCGGTCTTCGCGGCCTCGATCACCTCCTCAATCGTCCGAATCTTTAGCTGCAGACGATGCAACCCGTCGTGCAAAGACTTGTACTTCTTGAGGATCTGGATCTGTTTGCTGGACGCTTCGAAGTCAGCACGAAACTGCCCCACCGTCTGCTGAACGATGGGTAGGTCCTTCAAGGCAACCAGTGCTTCGATCCCTCGGTTGACCCTGTCGACAAGCACACGGCTGTCGAGCCGTTGTATCTCGTCCTTGAAGACCTCGTCGCAAAACGTCCAAATGCCCGCGTCGTCCGGCCGAACCGTGACCATGCCCCGAAGCAATTTGACCAGTGCGGACCGGCCCTGTCTGTCAGCCCAGTTCACGAGATCGAACGCGATACGTTCAAAAGGCTGGTCTTCGTTGACGATAGCGTCGAGGCGTGTTCCGAGCGAAACCAGGACCACGGGTCTGATTCCGGGCTTGTCGAACCTCTTGACCAGTAGTCTGGCCAACTCCTCAATTTGGGCGCCGCTTAATACGGGCATTTCAATGTCCGCTTCGTTACAGGGCCTTCAGAGGCGAGGTGAACCGTGCCACCGCCTGCCGCGAATATGGGTCAAAGCACAAGGTCCCGCGGTCCTCGGATCACAAGCGCGCGGGGCCGTGGGATTTCCTCCGGCCGTTGCCGGACCAAGCTATCGTGATCGCGCAGCTTGCCGAAACTCAGGCCTGTCTCCTCCTCGATCCTGGAAATGAGAATCTGGTAAGTCCGGAACTCGCCGAAAACGAACGCCGCTTCGCTAATGTCTTTTAGCATCTCGCCTTGGCTCAGGACGTAGCCGGCAGAGCAAAGCTCGTTGTTGTCGGCGTTGACGAGCACCGCAATCTTCCAGAACTCCTGCGGCAACTTAACCAGGCCGCGATAATCCTGGTCGGTCTCACGCATGACCGGGCCTGTAAACACCGACACCTTCAGGTCCTTGGCCTTGGCGCTATCGAGAATATATTCCTCGAGATCTTTCCATTCCTTCTGATTGAGATCTTTGTGCTGCGGAGCCGCGTTGACGTAGTGGAAGGTGTCGTCATTGGCCTGGGCGGCGTGTTCCTTGCCTCCCCAAACCGGATCCAACCGCCGGACGATATGACCGCGATCAAGTTCGTTGCTGCGATAGATCTCGTTGCCGAGCTGCAGATCCTCTGAGATGCGCAGATCGATGAACCATTTGTCGTTTTTCCTGAACGCGCGGCGACTTTCCTTTCCGTCGATGTTGACGGCGGTGAAGATTGGTAGTTTGCGGCTGGCGCTGTGCGTCACCGAAAAATGGCGGTACTTAAGCTCATGTTGTTTCTTTTTGCCTTTGGCATTCACCGCGACGGCGTCCTTGGCCCAGCGGCCGAGCTTGGGAAGCGGAACATCGGGCCCTAGAAACCTGCTGACGTAACCGTCCCGGTCGGCGAAGAACTCCGGCTTGTGGCGGCCGTCTGCAAGCGCCTCTTCTTCTACAGGCTTTGGAACTTTGACTGCAATGCTGGGGGAGAGGTTGCGTAGTGCGTCCTTGATCGCCCTCGCCTTGACAGCAAAGTTGCCGGACAAGAACACGCCGGAGAAATGCAGGCCAACCACTTTCCCGCTCTCGAGATCAATGACCTTAGTGTCTGTTCCAAAACATGTTGAGTCGAATGAATCGGTTGTGATTCAAGGTGAGCGGCCTGATTCGATGGGGACGCGCCGCCAATGTGGACTACCGAGAACCGTGCACGCTACGACCGCAGCCGCCTGCGCTATCCGAGCGACTTGACCGACGAGGAGTGGGCGCTGATCGCGCCTCGCATCCCGCCGGCCAAGCGCGGCGGCAACAAGCGTACGGTGGACCTGCGCGAGATTGCCAACGGGCTGATGTACATCCTGAGCACAGGTTGCCAGTGGCGCGCGATCCCCAAGGACCTGCCGCCGCGCTCGACGCTGTATGGCTACTTCGATCTGTGGAGCTGGAACGGCACGCTCGATAAAATTCATCACGCCCTCTATGTCGAATGTCGCGAAAGGGCCGAGCGCGAGGCTTCTCCCACCGCCGCCATCATCGATAGCCAGAGCGTGAAAAGCGCTGAAAAAGGGGGCCTCATGATCTCCATGGCTACGACGCGGGCAAGAAGATCAAGGGCAAGAAGCGGCACATTCTCGTCGACACGCAAGGCCTCTTGATGCACGCCATCGTGCATGCGGCGGACATCCAGGATCGCGACGGCGGCGTGCTCCTGATGGCAACGTTGTTCGGCCTCTATCCCTTTCTTCTGAAGCTCTACGCCGACGGCGGATATCAAGGGCCACATTTCCAGAAGGGGCTGCGTAGCGCTCTGAAGCGCGTGAACCTCGAAATCGTCAAACGCTCCGATCAGGCTCACCGTTTCGTCGTCTTGCCCAAACGCTGGATCGTCGAGCGTACCTTTGCCTGGCTCGGGCGATGCCGAAGACTGTCCAAAGATTGGGAATGCTTCAATCACAGGGCGCTCGCCTTTCTCAAGCTGGCCTCCATCCGACTCATGCTGCGAAAGCTATGCAATCCAAGGTAATCTTTCCGGACAGACTCTTAGAGCCCGAGTTGCCGCCAAGCGTGGTACAATCGTGAACGAAGTAGTGTTCGTCCGGAGTGGGAAAACTTACCTTGCCGGGCGCGAAGCGCTTGACGTCGAAGATCTCGCCGAAATACCGGCGCATGGCGTCGAGGCCGTTGCGGCTGTCAAACGCGGGATAGCCGATGACGCCTATGGTTTGGCGTTGCTCCACCTCCTTGTCAGCAAGCGCAATCGGCGAGGGTAGCGCTTTGTCGGACGCAATCCGCAGGAGGGCAATGTCCGGTTCGTTCTTGCCGGCTACGTACAGGATCTTGTCAACGCTGACTTCGATCGCGAGGTCGATTTCGTACTCCTCACGGAAATCTACGCTGGCCTCAATTTCCTTGCCGATTAGGTTGGTTGCGAAGGCGAAACCGGCACCCCGGCCCACCGCAAACTCCTCGGCTACGTGGCGGTTGGTTACGACGATGTTTTCCGCGATCAACCAGCCGGTGCCGACCCACTGATAGGTCATGTGATTGTGCAACTCGACGCGGCCAACCCGGGCGATCGCTTGCTCAATATTGCCACGCGTCCGTTGCAGGACGGTCCGCCAAACCTTGCTGTCTGGAATGACGAACGTGCCGTTCTGCACGATGAGCGAAGGCCGGCCTTGCTCGAGCACGATCGCTTCCAGCGCAGCGCTACCCTCCGTGGATGGAGGGGGGGTCAGCGGCTGCGCCGCGCCTTCCAAACCACGCAATCGCGACCGCGCAACCCGCGGGCGCGTCAAGGCGCGCTCGATCCATTCGGGCGCCACCCCGAGCTTCTGTGCCAATGGGAGCTTGCCGGCGGCGGCACGCTCCCGGACTTCTTCGAGCAGATCCTCGTCTTCCAGAAACGACTGGAATTGCATGCCCGCGTGCTGCATCTTTCCCTCCCCCTGGGTGGGTCTCGCTACACGCGTTGCAGGCACATTATTGCTTAGTCTAGATTGCATCACCTTTCATGAACACGCAAGTAGCAGTGCGCGGGAGAGACAACGATGTTGGAGGTGGATCTTAAGCCGGCTCGCACCTTCAGCCCGGGAGAATTGGAGCAGGTTACCGAGGCGATCGTGGAGAGCTTTGACCTCGGCGAGCTAACTCGGGCGCTGCGATTCAAATGGGGAATGGTGCTGGCGAACTTCGTCAACACCCAGCAAGGCTTTTACGGAGCGGTTGGCGAGCTTGTCGCCTGGACCGAGCGCCGGAAGAAGACCGTCGAACTGGTGGCCTTGGCGTGTGCGGAGAGACCTGACCACGCCACGTTATGCCAACTCGCTCAAGCTTGCGGTCTGTCGGTGCCGGCGATCGAGCAAAAATACGACTTGAGCAAACCTCTGCCACCGAAGCCTGCGGGCCTCGAGGCGATGGTCGCGCGGCACTCGCGCCTTGTCGATTATGCCCGCTTTCTCAGCCGTTTCATGAGTTTCGGCGACCGGGTTTGTCGAATCGAAACGCCCTACATGCTGGGAACCGGTTTCCTGGTAGCCTCGGATCTCGTGTTGACCAATTTTCACGTGGTCGAAGAAGTGATCCATACGCCAAGTCAGGGTGAACAGGTTGTTTGCAGTTTCGACTATCGCTCAGGAAGCAACCTTGAAGAGAGCGCGCCTAAGAAAAAGTCGGGCAAGCACAAGAAAGCGCGCCCGACTGTCTGCCAGCTGGCGTCGCAATGGCTCGTCGCAAAAAGCTCGTACGCCAAGAGCGATATCGGTGAGCCGGGAGAAGCCGGCGCCGGGGAGCTCGATTACGCCCTTCTTCGATTGGCCGAACCCATCGGCAAGACGCCTGGCATGAATGCCGAGGAGCGCGGCTGGTTCAGTCTGGCACCTGAAGGCGCACTGCTCGCAGTACGCGACTTCGTCGTAGTCCCGCAGCATCCGGACGGAGAGACGCTCTCGGTGGCGTGGGGCAACGTGTTGGCCTTCAATTCCACGGCGACGCGGGTCAGGTATGATGCGATTACGGACAACGGCTCTTCCGGATCCCCGTGCTTCACCGCGGACCTGGACATTTTCGGTCTCCACCACGCGACCGATACTGCTAACAGGCCGACATTCAATCAAGCCGTACCTCTCAATCTGATCGCCGCGGACCTCAAGGCGAAGAATATCGCGATCCACTGAGGTCGCGAACGTCTGCGCCGAGATGTGTTGGCTTGCGGCGACTATGAGGCCGCGTCAAACATAAACGCTGGTTTACGTTTTAAGCGCATGCGCCGGTGCGTGAGCCCGTGAGCCGGTCGATCGCGCCAGCATAGTCGGTCCTCAAGGCCTTACGGAGCTCAACCTCCGCAGGATTAGCCTCCGATTCCATAAGCCACACATAAAGCATCAGGATTTGACCATGTATATTCGGAGGGGGCGCCGACGGGTATTCATATTCAGCTCGAGCGATCCGCCCAACACGCAATTGCTTCATTGCCTCTCAGCTAATCGAGGTTGCTGTCGTCTTCCGCGGCTTTCAGCCACCAAATCTCAAAGTTGCGCAATGCCGTGCAGGGCCCCAGAGCGGCACCGGCAGATGTATTCACAAACTCCGGATCGAACGTCTGGCCTTTTCAGGCCCGCGGAAATAGCGGCCTCCATGGCCGATCCGAGCGACCATTGCTCCAAAAAATAGGAAGTGTGTTATTCGGTACCGCATTGTGAAACGCAACGAGCGCACCGATATCGCCGAAGCCCAGCGGAGCGTCTGGATAAAGCTCACGGCCGATTTGAAGGAGCATATCGCGCGCAAAGCGGATATCAGACTCTTTCTCGAAGATTGATGCATCGGTTGAGAGCGCTCGCACGTCATCTCCCAAAGTGTTGGCAGCAACAACGTGTAGCGAGGGATACGCTGCTCGGACGCTCTCGATAGCCTCGGGAAAAGCGAACATGACGAAGATCGAAATCCTTCCATGTTCGATGAATGACCGCCACACCTGCGGGTCGACCGACTTGCGGAATGTCGCGATTCCTTTCGCCAGGCTCGAACCGCTCGCGGCGAAGTCATCGAGGATTACGACCATCGGGTCGTTGTCGGCATGACTTTGCATCCATTGAGATATCTCCTTCGCCGCCCCGCTCTTACCCGGGCGCATCATGTTTCTAAGTTCGCGTACGAGGGTGGCTCCGCTTTTCAAATCGGAATCCACAAAAGCCAGGCAAAGGTTATCAATGCGACCTCGTTCTACTTTCCAAGCTTTGTCGCCGACTTCAAGGCGCCTTGCTCGAATCATCTCTTCAAGTTTTGCGGTGGCCAACCCTCGTGCGCCTTCATTAAAAAATCCACGCTCCGCGAGGCGTTTCAGAAGAAGAAATGCGACCTCTATCCTGGTATCGTCATCGAACTGGCGCAGCCATGAGCGAATGTCCGCTACATCCTTTTGCCTACCGCAAAATACGAGTCTCTGCGAAACGGCTATTAAATCGTCTTCAGGTATCACGAATGGCGACAGCTCAAGCGGGATCTCTGAAACGGATGAGCTCGCCTGCACTCCGACTTCGCTCCGCTTTTGATCGGAGTGAGCGATCCATATCGGTAAAAGCTTCGAAACAGCGTTTTGCATCAGCCATTCGCGGAAGATCGGAAGCGATAAGACAAATCTGCCCTCGTCTTTAAGCGTTAGTATCCGACGAGACATTAGCCTGTTGCACGCTTCGCGAAGATCGTCACGGGTCGAGCGTTGTGCCGATGAAAGCTGCAGCGAGTCTTGAACGTCATATAACTCTTCCAAATCCTCGTAGGATCCGCCTAGGACGGCTATGCACGTCAAGGCGACGCAGTTCTGCGCTACTGCGTCTGTCCGATCCTTGGGATCGAGGAGAGGGTTGTCCTCCCAAAAGTGAGAGAAATTGGTCGGGCCCAACGCCCGCAGTAGCTGAGTTTGAGCCGCAATCGTATCGTTGTCGTCTACGAAAGTCCGGTGTTCCTGCAGGCAACGTTCGAAAACCTGATAGCAAAAATTGTTGATGTAGAAGGGATTTCCACCACAAAAGTCGATGATTAAATCAACGGCCTCACGGGAAAATTCGATCACGTCAATAACAGGGTTGACGATAAGAGACCTGCATTCGCTGCGGATGTCGATCCGATCGAGATGAACGTTCGTCCACTTGTTGAGGTCAGCCTGATGGTGTTGGTAGATGGCCTCCATTCTCTCGCTTCCGACGAAGAAAAAGGTAAGGCCGACCTCGGAGAGGGAGCGGAGTGCCTTTACGAACTGTTTGCCGCGCTCACCCGTGTAAAAGGAGGAATCAAGGTCATCGAATTCGTCGATGATCACAATGAACTTTTGGCGGGGATACCGAGCACCCAATTGCTCGATAAACGGCACCAGGCGCCCGATGCTTGCACCAAACTCCGCCTCGTTCGGAACTTTGAAATCGAGGCCGGATTGATTGATTAGACGACAGGCGATCAAGTAACCCATTTCGCCTTCATGAAGTGAAGTCAGCTCTCCCATTCGGAGAACAAGGCAGGTTGTATCCGATCGCTCAGTTAATTTAGCCGCGACGACCTGCAGCAGCGACGTTTTGCCGACTCTCTTTTGTCCCCAGACGAACTTCGAGGCGCCTGACATGGCCGCCAGGTTCAATGTTTGCAAGGCCGTATCTCTGCCGTAGAGACGGTCGGCGCGACGGATCGGATTGAGACTATAGGGCGGGTCGGAAACGAGAGCCTCCCAGTTTGGCTCTGTGACCTGCTGAGTAACTACTATTTCGTCCTCGAACGAGGCCTCGGTACCCATCGGCGTTTGGCAAATCCACCGAACAGGTATCTTCAGGATATCGGTGGGTTCGCCGACGAGAACCTGAAGCCGAATCAACTGCTCGCCCCCGGGCGGGATATCGAACGGCCCGACAGGCTCTGCTAGAGCAGTGAATTGAGCAACATCGTCCAAGGATCGAAGCGAAATATCGGTAGCATGCCCCATTCCTCGGTTCTGCAGTGAAAATGATAAGACGATGTCCCGGTTGATTTGACGAAGATTTGCTTTTGTCGCTGAGTTTCGCAGTTGGAGAAGAGGAGCAAGGACAACTGCTCCTCTTGACGTCGCATCTTCCAATAGCGCCAATAGGTGTGACGTAACGGGAGAGATGATTTCTTTCCATACGCTACTGGAGGTACGAACATCGCCCGGGGCCACCGAGTGGCGCTTTATATTGTCGAGCAATTCTGGGGCGCGCCTTAGCACTTCGGCGTGGTCGGCTCGTTCGTAAGCCTCACAGAACTTTCTGAACGCGGGCCCTATGAGGACCTCCAGGTCGCGCAAAAGTCCCCTCTCGAAGGAGATCAGCAAAGGCTGGATGTTGTGGGACAATTTCAATAGCTCAATGGAAGCCGCTTTTGCCGTCCCCGGCGTTGTCTTCAGAAAGCGATCAACCGCGGCGCTCGTCTCAAAGAGTTTTCCGTCCAGCTTCGCGATGGCAGAAATGCACGTGTCGTTCGGGGACCTCTTCTCTTCGATGCCGAAGGCCGAAGCGATGGCTTTCTGTAGCCTGAAAGTTAGATCGCTTGCTGTCTCCATGGCCCGGACTTCACTTCCTCTGAGTGTCTGTTCCAAAACATGTTGAGTCGAATGAATCGGTTGTGATTCAAGGTGAGCGGCCTGATTCGATGGGGACGCGCCGCCAATGTGGACTACCGAGAACCGTGCACGCTACGACCGCAGCCGCCTGCGCTATCCGAGCGACTTGACCGACGAGGAGTGGGCGCTGATCGCGCCTCGCATCCCGCCGGCCAAGCGCGGCGGCAACAAGCGTACGGTGGACCTGCGCGAGATTGCCAACGGGCTGATGTACATCCTGAGCACAGGTTGCCAGTGGCGCGCGATCCCCAAGGACCTGCCGCCGCGCTCGACGCTGTATGGCTACTTCGATCTGTGGAGCTGGAACGGCACGCTCGATAAAATTCATCACGCCCTCTATGTCGAATGTCGCGAAAGGGCCGAGCGCGAGGCTTCTCCCACCGCCGCCATCATCGATAGCCAGAGCGTGAAAAGCGCTGAAAAAGGGGGCCTCATGATCTCCATGGCTACGACGCGGGCAAGAAGATCAAGGGCAAGAAGCGGCACATTCTCGTCGACACGCAAGGCCTCTTGATGCACGCCATCGTGCATGCGGCGGACATCCAGGATCGCGACGGCGGCGTGCTCCTGATGGCAACGTTGTTCGGCCTCTATCCCTTTCTTCTGAAGCTCTACGCCGACGGCGGATATCAAGGGCCACATTTCCAGAAGGGGCTGCGTAGCGCTCTGAAGCGCGTGAACCTCGAAATCGTCAAACGCTCCGATCAGGCTCACCGTTTCGTCGTCTTGCCCAAACGCTGGATCGTCGAGCGTACCTTTGCCTGGCTCGGGCGATGCCGAAGACTGTCCAAAGATTGGGAATGCTTCAATCACAGGGCGCTCGCCTTTCTCAAGCTGGCCTCCATCCGACTCATGCTGCGAAAGCTATGCAATCCAAGGTAATCTTTCCGGACAGACTCTAAGAGGCGCAGCCGCCGCGCGTACAGTGATTTTTTGACCGATTGGGGTGTCGAGGTCGCGACGGACCTGACGGCTACCGAAAATTCAACGATAAACCCTACAGGGCTCTGGACGCCTGTGTCGCCATTGACAACGGTCTTCACGTTGGGAGGCGGCATCAGCGGCGGCGCCGTTTCGACAAATGAAAACAAGTATAACGTATTCTATCGTAAGCGTAGCGCCGAGGCCCGTCTGATTGTTTGTGCGGAGTCTTGAGAGCACCGTTAGAAGAGTCATCTTCTGGAAGGGTGCTCACAATGGACGACCATTCTGACGACATAAGACGACCGTTGTCACCGCGTATTGAAGTGTTCGCTGGCGCAGGTCGAAAGCGCTGGCCGGATGATTTGAAGGCGCAGATTGCGGCGGAAAGCCTCGAACCGGGGGCGGTTGTAACAGACGTCGCTCGTCGCCATGGCTGCCGGCCCCAGCAGGTGCATGATTGGCGGCGCCGGGCGCGTTTGGGCCAGTTGGTATTGCCGGCGTCGGCGGACACGCTGTCGTTCGTGCCGGTGGTGTCGGAATTAGCGTTGCCTGCGGCCGCAGAGCCCTCCGGTTCGCCGGAAGCAGCCATTGTTACGGTTGAGTTCCAGGGCGCGCGCGTGGAGGTGCGCGGGGCGCCTGGCCTTGCTGCGTTGAGCGATGTGTTCATTGCGCTGCGACGGACACGTTCATGCTGACGATGCCGGCGAGCCTCATGATCTACGTGGCGACGCAACCTGTGGACTTCAGGAAGGGTGCAGAGGGCTTGGCGCTGCTGGCGAAGGATACGCTGGGCCATGACCCGATGAAGGGCGTGGCGGTGGTGTTCCGTGCGAAGCGCGCCGATCGGGTGAAGATCGTCGTCTGGGATGGCAGCGGCCTTGTGATGTACTGGAAGCGGCTCGATGGCAGCGGCTTCAAATGGCCACCCATCGTGGCCGGTGTGATGCGGATGAATGGGGCCCAGCTGTCAGCACTGCTGGCCGGCATGGATTGGACGCGCATGCACGCGCCTCGGATCCCGCAGCCGAAAGCGCTTGCGTAAAAATGCAAATCATCGCTGCATCGTGACGCGAAGCATGGCAAGCTCGGGCCAATGAGTGATTTGCCTGATGAGCTACCGAGCGATCCAGCCGAGTTGCGTGCCTTTGCCGCGGCTCTGCTGGATCGCTGCGCCCGGCTCGAGCGGTTGCTCAAGCTTGCGAAAGATGCGCAGTTCGGTCGGTCCTCGGAAAAGCTGGACGCTGATCAGCTGCAGCTTGTTCTGGAGGATATCGATCAGGCCGTTGCGGCTCTCGAAGCCGCCGAGAATCGTGCCAATCCCAAAACAGGCGAGAAGAGAGCTGCCGCGCGCAGAGCCAACCGTGGTCAGCTGCCGGAGCATTTGCCGCGCGTCATCGAGACTATGATGCCGGCCGAGAGCTGCTGCCCGTCTTGTAAGGGCAACCTCTTCGAGATTGGTCAGGATGAGAGCCAGAGGCTCGACGTCGTTCCGGCGCAGTATCGCGTCATCATCACCCGCCGTCCCAAGCTGGCCTGCCGCGCCTGTCATGGCGTCGTCCTGCAGCACGCGGCTCCCGAGCGATTGATCAGGGGAGGATTGCCCACCGAGCGGCTGGTCGCGCATGTGATCGATGCCAAGTATCACTGGCATTTGCCGCTTTACCGCCAGGCGCAGATGCTGGCGACGCACGGAATAGCGCTGGATCGTTCCACGCTCGCCTTCTGGGTCGGCTATGCCGCCCAGGAATTGAAGCCCGTGTGGCATCGTCTGCGCCAGCTTCTGCTCGCCTCCTCGAAGCTCTGTGTCGATGAGACCCCGGCGCCGGTGCTGGATCCGGGGCGCGGCAGAACAAAAACCGGCTACTTCTGGGCGCTGTCACGCGATGACAGGCCTTGGGCCGGACCTGATCCGCCTGGGGTAGTCTATGCCTATGCACCGGGCCGCGGCGCCGTTCATGGCTTGCGGCTGCTGGAGGGCTATCGCGGCATCATCCACTGCGACGGCTATCAGGCTTACAAGACCATGACCCGAGAGACGCGTGCGGACGCCCTGTCCGGGACGCTCGCCTTCTGCTGGTCGCATCTGCGGCGCCAGTTTGTGAAGATCGAGCGGGAGGCTGCGCCTGCGCCAGCTCCGGTTGCCCGCGAGGCTCTTGAGCGCATCGCCCAGCTTTACGCGGTCGAGAAGGCCCTCCGCGGCCGATCTGCGGACGAGCGCCGTGCTGGCCGACAAGCGCATACCCGGCCTCTGGTTGCAGCCTTGAAGCAGTGGTTTGAGGCCAAGCTCGATCACCTTGCGCAGAAGAGCGACACGGCGAAGGCTTTGCGCTATGCACTACGTCATTGGGACGGCCTGACGCTCTATCTTGATGATGGGCGCATCGAAATGGACACGAATGCTGTCGAGCGTGCGATGCGACCGATCAAGCTCAACGCCAAGAACTCTCTTTTTGCCGGTTGCGACGAAGGCGCCGGGAATTGGGCATTGCTGGCTTCGCTCATTGAGACCTGTAAGCTCAATGGCGTCAGTGCCGAGCACTGGCTCGCTGACGTTCTCGCCAAGCTCGTCAATGGTTGGCCTGCAGCGCGACTGGACGAACTGCTTCCCTGGGCGTCGACCTATACGATGCATACACGCGATCCGAGGCTGGCGGCATGAGCCTGAACACGACCGCGGTCCGGATCAAGGTGACCCTCAAGGATGTGAAGCCGGAGGTGATGCGTCGCCTTGTCGTACCCGTCACCCTGCGCCTTGATCGGCTGCATCTGACGCTTCAGGAGGCATTCGGCTGGACGAACAGTCACCTCTTCGAGTTCTTTGCTGGTGAGGCACATTGGGGGATTCCCGACCCCGACAATGATTACGGTCACCAGCCCATGGATGCCCGCAAAGCGCGGCTGTGCGATATCGTTCGCGAGACCGGCGCCAAGACGATCCACTATCTCTATGACTTCGGCGACAGCTGGGACCATGTGATCAAGCTCGAAAAATGGTTCGAGAACACCACGACGGAGGGGCTTCCCTTCCTGCTCGAGGCCGCCGGTCGTTGTCCTCCGGAAGACGTCGGCGGTGCGCCAGGCTATGCCGAATACCTCGCCGCCATCAGCGACCCCGCCCATCCCGAGCACGGACACATGCGCCTCTGGGGCCCGGAGCGGTTCGATCCCAACGTCGTCGACCGGAAGGCACTCGAAGCCGCCGTCAACGCGTTGTCCGACACAAGGAAGCCGCGGCGACGCGCCACGCGAACAAAATAGGCGTCAAGCGCCATTCAAAAGGGCCGCAGAGCTACGCTTACATTCTATCCCTTGTGGGCACTTTACAAGCCAAACCTGTTTCCCGTGGACAGCGAGGTTCGGCCGTGCCGCGATCCTAGCGGTAACAAAGAAGGCTCACCGCTCGTCGACATCGATTTGAGGATCCTGCCGCTGCTCGAGTCGCGAATGCAGATCGTGGCACTGCATCTCGCGGATGAGCCGCAGAAGAAAGTAATCATTGAGGGCGAGCAGAACGTGCTGACGCAGACCGTCTCGATCAAGGAAACCCTGTCCGGCGATATCAATCCCACGTGGAAATTCACGACAGGTGCCATCAATCCGTCCGGGACATTCATACGCGCCGCCCGGGAACGTACTCATCAGGTCGTATTCACTTTCGGTCCGTTGGCTGCGGGCGGTCGGGGCCTGTCGTTCTTGGCCGAGCAAACGCATCTTAATGAGCAACTGCAGGCCGGACTGCGCAATTCTCGATTTGCACCATAAGAAAAGGGTTCGCTGATGGCATTACACAAGAAAGCTAAGACCACGAAATCCAAGGCTAGAAAGGCCAAGGCCACGAAGGCGAAGGTTGGCAAATCCAACGTCAAAAGGGCCAAGGCCAAAAAAGTGAAGCGAGCCGCCGGCCCTGCGGCGGCGCCGCCGGCCAAGCGCGATGCCAAAGTGCTGCTCGAGCATCTCGATCTGCTGCATTCGCTCAATGAGGGCGATATCAAAACCATACGCGACTGCTGTACAGCCACGCTGGAGTATCGGAATCTATTCCGGACGGAAAGCGTCGATGCCACCCTAACTCGGATAGCATCGGAGTATTGTTATACTAAGTCTGGCGCCAGCTCAAACGTGAGCATCTGGAAAGACAATATCAAAGTCGAGGTGACTACCCAGGCAGACGCGGAGGCACGGGGAATACGGCCATGCGGATGACTAAAAGGCGCCCGTCGAATCGCGGTCGAGCGTGCAAAGTAAGGGCGAAGTGAGCGTTACCCGGCTGTCTTTGAGGAATCAATGCGGGAGCTTCGCGGCACCTTTAGCAGAACGCGATCCCCTACCGCTCCCCGGTCGATCACTTTGTAATCAGAATGGCCATCACTGCTGAGAGCCGTTGATCGCGAGCTTAACCCTGCATAGGTTGAGCTCTTGGAGCAGAGATGCGGGCTTAACTGTCGTTTCAGGGTAAGTAAGCTGACGAAATCCCCCTTTTATCACCAGTCACGGCAATGCCCCTTAACGCCGACGCTTCTTTCCGGACGGCCACTCCTTCGCCGAGTGATTGCAGTTTTGCGTTCGCAGTGTCAATCCCGCTGTCGTAAGCGGACGCTGCTCACAAGCATAATCAGCTGCGCTCATGAAGCGAAAGCGTTCGCTGGGGACGTCGGTACACCCGCGCGTCGTAACTGGTCAGACGCATTGGTTGTGCTAAGATCAATGTTCCCGTAGCGGCGACCAGAAATGTTTCGGCTCGAATCATGGAATCGCGGCACGTAGTCACGGCAGCCACCTTTGCTGCCTACCTAAAATGCCCAACGAAGGCTCTTCTCTTAGCTCGAGGGGAGAAGCCGTTTGATGAGTTCTTCGCCGACATTGAACGAAAAATTTCGACGGCCCACTCGAAAACAATCAGAACTTTCTCGCCAGTCAAGTTTTGCTCCCTGACTCGTGGGCGTACTAAGACAACCAACGCCTTTGTCGACTCGGAAACTTCATATTACACCACATGCTCATCAGGGGTGATTGAGGGTATCGATCGGCCCAAGAAACCCGAGCCTGGGTACCGCTATGTACCGATCCTCCATTCGCCTTGGGACAAGGTGCGGCGTTCCGACTCGCTTATCGTCTCCTTCTGCGCCCTGGCAATCGAGCAGGCGACGGGAACAGAAGTACCACCGCTCGGTAAAATCATCTTTGGAGACCCGGAGCGCGCCAGAACTATAAAAATCACTGACTTACTTCCGAAAACGAGGCAGATCATTGCGGCTATCGAACAAGCCATTAACATCAATGAGCCCCCGCCGATCTTGTTGAATAAGCACTGCCCGGTCTGTGATTTCCAGTCGCGCTGTCGAGGGATCGCCATCGACCGGGACGACTTGAGCCTACTCGGAACCATGTCGGAAAAAGAGCGCACAAAATGCGCTGAGACAGGCATCACCACAATAACGCAGCTTTCGTATAGGTATCGGCCTCGGCGCCGAAAGCGCGTCAAGTCAACCCACTCACGAACCAATTCTTCCCTCAAGCACGACCACAGGCTCAAAGCTCTCGCTATAAAAAAATCCCAGATCCACGTCGTCGGTTCGCCAGCGTTATCAATAGAGGGCACGCCCGTATTCATTGATGTCGAAGGTGCGCCCGACCGCGATTTCTATTACCTGATCGGCCTCCGATATCAGATGGACAGTAAGGCCGTCGAACGATCTCTCTGGGCCGATGGACCGGAAGATGAATTTGGCATTTGGGACGAATTTTTGCACACTCTCAAGAAGATCGACAACCCGCGACTGATCCATTATGGCGCCTACGAAAGCCGCTTCCTGAAGCTTATGCAAGAGCGGTGGAAACCGCGGGACGAAGATTCCGAGTTCGTGGAACAGATCGTCGATAGATCAACGAATCTCATATCGAGCATCTATGGAAAGATCTATTTTCCGACTTACACTAATGGTCTGAAGGAAATCGCGCGTTGGCTTGGTTTTGACTGGACATGGCCGCAGGCAACGGGCGGCGGCGCCCTTCTCCTGAGGCGCTTGTGGGAGCTTTCTCGCGAGAGCCGACTGCAACGGCAATTAGTCGGTTACAACATCGAGGATTGCCGCGCCGTAGAAATAGTCGCCGATGCAATCGGACTTATCTGCGGTAACGACGACCAACACGACGCATCCAAATTGAAAGCCGTGAACGTCAGCGTCCTTGAAGTCGGGTTTCAACGGACCTTTGGAAAATTTTCGAGCGTCCTCCCAGAGTTCGAGAAGATCAATGCCGCAGCCTACTGGGATTATCAAAGATCCAAAGTTTATGTGAGAACCGATAAGCTTATTCCGCAAAGCATAAGAAAAGCGAGCAAACCAATAAACACGGTTGCCGTCGAAAAGGCCATTCTTGTCGACGACAGACCGGCGCTTTGTCCAAAATGCGGTTCATCCAAGGTTTGGATTGCCGTCGGTGCGTCTAACGTCATTTACGATCTAAAGTTTACGCGGCGAGGCATAAAGCGATGGGCCGTCAGATACCATTACAACAATTTTAAATGTGGAGCGTGCAAGGCGCAGATGACGCCCTATGCGGCAGGGTCGAAATACGGCGACAACTTGCGGGCCTATATCGCCTACCTCCTGATCGAGATGCGTTTGTCGCACGAGAAGATAAGTGATCACCTTGCCACGGTGTTCGACATTCCCATACTCGGCACAATGGTAAACACTGTCAAACAGCAGATAGCTCAGAAGTACGAGCCAGCCTACCGGGCTATCCTAGCGCAGATCGCAAGCGGTCCGGTGGTACATGCTGATGAGACCAAAGGTGTCGTCTATGGTGGCGGCCATTACGTTTGGATATTCGCCAGTTTTTCTTCGGTCGCCTACGTCTATTCTCCAACCCGCGATGCATCAACGTTGAATGGGGCACTGGCAGGATTTGACGGCGTTCTGGTGAGCGACTTCTATAGTGGATACGAGTCCGTACCTTGCCGGCAACAGAAATGTCTCATTCATTTGATGCGCGACATAAATGAGGATCTTCTCAAGCAGGGGATGTCCCGGGTTCTGTTGAATTTCTGAAGAGGTCGGCGTTGCCCACCTTGAGCCGGTAGGCTCGGGGTGCTGATTCCACAAAGGAGAGCAACGCCATGACGAGAGATATCACACCGGCTGGTTGGCCGGCGACCGGGGCTGTGGAGAAATCATTTGCGGAAGTGCGAGCGAGCTTCGATCGGTTCTGCCTTGCGGCAGGAATCGAGGCGCTCGGCACGATGATGGAGGCGGATGTGACAGCGGCCTGCGGGCCGCGCCACGGTCGTGATGCGGCGCGGCGGGCGCACCGTTGGGGCCGAACGCGGGGGCGGATCGGTTTCCACGGCGGCAAGATCGAGGTCGATCGCCCGCGGGTCCGGGGCATGGACGGCCGCGAGGTCACGATCCCGAGCTGGGAAACGGCGGCGCAGGAGGACTGGCTCGGTCGCTGGGCGATGAACCTGATGCTGATCAATGTGTCGACGCGCCGGTTCGGCCGCGCCGTCCGGCTGCCCGAGGGTGACGTGCCGGCACCGCCCGGATCGGGGATTTCGAAGTCGGCGGCCTCGCGGAGGTTCGTGGCTCTGTCGGCGGCGCGGCTGGCCGACTTCATGGCTGCCGATCTGTCCGCGCTCGACCTTCTGGTGGTCCAAATCGACGGGCTGCATCTCGACGACGATCTCGTGCTGGTGGCCGCGATCGGGGTTGACGGCGAAGGCAACAAGCATCCGCTGGCGCTGGTGGAAGGGGCGACCGAGAATGCAGCAACGGTTCAGGCCCTGCTGGACAACCTGGTCTCGCGCGGGCTCGACCCGACGGTGCCAAGACTGTTCATCGCCGACGGCGCGAAGGCGTTGTCGAAGGCGATCCGCCGCACCTTCGGTTCGGCCGCTGCGATCCAGCGCTGCCAGATCCACAAGGCGCGCAACATCATGGAACGCCTGCCGAAAGAGCATCATGCGGCCACCCGCCGGGTGCTGCGCCAGGCCTGGGAGCTCGATGACGCCGACAAGGCTGAAAAATTGATCCGCAATCTCGCGCGTCGACTCGACCAGCAATGGCCCGGCGTTGCGGCCAGTATCCTCGAAGGCCTCGACGAAATCCTGACTGTCGTCCGGTTGAAGTTGCCGAAGGAGCTTCGCCGATCGCTCGCCTGTACCAATATCGCCGAGAACATGATGGGCACCATTCGCCGCGTCACGCGCAACGTTAAACGCTGGCGGGATGCCGGTATGGCCTTGCGATGGGTCGCGGCCGGTATGATCGAGGCCAACAAGGGCTTCCGACGATTGAAGGCGCATAAGCAATTGTCGGTTCTGCGTGCGGCCCTTCAAGCTCACCACGATCGCATGACAATCAAGTCCGTTGCCCACGTCACGAGGGCTGCGTAATATTCATTCCGGCAACGTCGACCCGACGTAGTTCAACAGCGATCGGGACATCCCCCTCAAGCATCCATTCAACGATGAGCTGGCGTTTGTTGCCAAAAGGTTCGGCATACTACTGCGCGACATCGTCGCGACCGTCGATCAATACGGACTCAAGAAGTATTATCTTAGAAAACACAAACGGGCGGCTGAGCAGTTTCTGATTGATGTAAGCTCGTTTGAGTGCTCTTCGGAGGTCGGCTCTGCCCTAAAGAAAAGAATTGAAAGAAACAAGGACAAGCTTTTCGCGTTTTTGGATCACGATGGTGTTCCTTGGAATAACAATAATGCGGAACATGCTGTGAGGGCCTTCACCCGTCTCCGGAATGGGATGTCTACCAGCACGGCAAGGGGCACGACTGATTATTGCATACTCCTGAGTTTGCAACAGACATTGCATTACCGAGGATTTGGGTTTCTAGATTTTCTTCGGTCCGGTCAGTTGGAAATTAACAAATATTCGGGGAGGGTCAGTTCGTAGAGCATTGGCAAACGACTCTTTGCCGTACGAACCATTAAGCGGTGATGGTCATGTCAGCCCCGAGCCGGACATTCGCCAGTTCGAATTTCTCTGCGTGCCAGCATTGGAATGAGCGAAAGCGGGTCTGTGCGCGCCTGGTAGAATAACTCTTCTATAATCAGTTCGCCCGAAGCTGGCTCGCTTCCCCTGGGCTCCCCGGCTAAGCTGCAAAACGCGAGAGTCCTTTGGAGCAAGGGCAACTCTTGCCCAAGTTCTAACCTTGAGAGGAGTAGGGTCTCCGGTTTTCCGAAGCTTGTCTTCAACCCCACGAAACCGCAAGTCATCGAAGCGTCCTTATACAGTCAGGTCCTGCTTCTCACGCCGCAATTGGAGAGAGCTCCACCCGACAGTCCCAACACATTGCGAAGGCATGCGAATTGGTAATTCCGACGATCTCGATCGTTATCAATAGTGAGCTCATTATGGGGTAGTGCGTTCAATTTGTTTACACAACCGAAGCTGAAGGCTAATATTGGGACAACCAGACGTAATTGCCGATGTGTGAAGCCGTTCACTGTCAAACGCGCTTCAGTGGTGGTTTTCTACAGTAAATAATTCTGGCGCCTCGGGAGGGCAGTCGTGTCGGCTCCCTTTTTTGACCAGCGGCTCGAAGGCTTTGCCTCGAAATTGCTGTACCAGGAACTTGCGGAGGGCGAGGACGTCGAGGGATCTCGCTTTCGCGGCATCGACGGGATCGTGCTCTTCGTTGACATCGTCGACTCCACCTCCATGACCGATGCGGTTGCCGCGACTGGTCCTGATGGGGCCGAGCGGCTCGGGGGCGTGCTCAACGACTATTTCCGCGGTGTGATCGACGTTGTGTTGGCGCATGGCGGCGACGTAGTGGGCATCGACGGCGATGCCGCTATCGCGCTTTGGGCCACCGACGGATGGACGTCCGCCCCTGCGCTCGCAGCGTGCGGATTCCGATTTATTCCGGCCGGGTATTCCGACTTGAAGCCGGCCATCGTTCCGATTTGAAGCCGGCCACGATTCCGAAATGAAACCGGCCGGCATTCCGATTTGAAGCCGGCCGGGTTTTGGAAGTCGGCGTTTTCGTTTGGGTCAGTCCTTCAGGCATCAAGTCCCTCGTTGATCCACGAGGGGAAGCGGATGCCGGCCAAGAGAGAACTGACCATGCGACAGATACGACAGATGCTGCGGCTTGCCCGTGATGGGGTGAGCGCCCGGGAGATCGGGCGCACGCTCGGGGTGGCGCGCAGCACGATCCAGGACAATCTCAAGCGTGCCTCGACTGCCGGGCTGGCGTGGCCTTTGGCGGGCGATCTGACCGACGCCGTTCTTGAACAACGTCTGTTTGCCCATGCCGGCGTCAGGCGCGGCTTCCGCCGGCGCCGGGAGCCGGATTGGGCCTCGCTGGCCTGTGAGCTGAAGCGGCCTGGCGTCAATCTGATGGTGCTGTGGGAGGAGTACCGGGCGGTCCATCCGGAAGGTTATGGCTACAGCCGGTTCTGCGATTTATTCCGGGAATTCGAGCGGCGGCTGTCTCCGACGATGCGGCAGGACCATCCGGCCGGCGACAAGGTCTTTGTCGATTACTCCGGCAAGAAGATCATGATCGTTGATCGCGCAACCGGGGTTGTGCGCGACGCGGAGATCTTCGTCGCCGTGCTTGGCGCCTCGAATTACACCTACGCCGAGGCGACCTGGCGCAGACACTTCCGGACTGGATCGAGGCTCATGTCCGAATGTTCCGGTTCTTTGGCGGGGTGCCACGCCTCGTCGTCCCTGACAATCTGAAGTCCGGCGTGCACCGGGCGTCGTTCTACGACCCCGAAATCAATCGCAGCTACGGGATGATGGCGTCCCATTACGGCGTTGGCATCCTTCCGGCACGGCCAAGAAAGCCCCGGGATAAGGCAAAAGTGGAAGCCGGAGTGCGTTTTGCCCAGACCTATATCCTCGGGCGGCTTCGCCGGCAGACCTTCTTCTCGCTGGCTGAGGCGAATGCGGCAATCGCCGCCGCGCTGGAGCGCATCAACGCCCACGTCATGCGCCGGATCGGCGTCAGCCGCCGACAATTGTTCGAGACCGTCGAGATGCCTGTCCTGGCGCCGTTGCCGGATGCCGACTATCAGTTCGCGGAATGGCTCCTGGCCCGCGTCTCGCTCGATTATCACGTCGAGGTCGACGGCTTCTTCTACTCAGTTCCACACGGCCTGATCCGGGAGCAGGTCGACGTTCGCGCCACCACCCGGACCATCGAGTTGTTCCATCGGGGTTTGCGTGTTGCTGCTCACCAGCGCCGTTATGGCGGCCGCCGGCACGGCACTGATCCCGATCACATGCCCAGTGCGCATCGGCGTTACGCCGAGTGGACTCCCGATCGATTCCGGCGCTGGGGGCGGTCGATCGGGCCCAACACCGAGGGGCTCGTTCTCGCCATCCTGGCCAATCGGCCTCATCCCGAACAGGGATTCCGGACCTGTCTCGGCGTGCTTCGGCTGTTCAAGGATATTGATCCCGAACGCGCCGAGCTGATCGCGGCCCGCGCGGTCGCGGTCAGCGCACTGACCTACAAGAGCATCGCCTCCATCATCGCCAACAAGCTCGAACGCAGTTCTCGCGATACCGAGGACGCGATCATCGAACATCCCAATCTGCGCGGCCCCGGTTACTTCCATTGAAAGGATTATCCAGCATGCTCACCCATCCCACCCTCGACCTGCTGCATAGCCTTGGTCTCCACGGTATGGCCAAAGGCTTCAAGGACCTCGATGCCCAGTCCGAAGCGCGCAGCCTCGAACACGCCGAATGGCTGGCGTTGCTCCTGGAACACGAGAAAACGCTGCGCCAGCAAAAGCGGTTCGAAAGCAGAGCTCGAGCCGCCAAGCTGCGTCATGCCGCCTGCGTCGAGGATGTCGATTACCGCGCTATCCGCGGCCTCGACCGCACGCTCTTTCTAAAACTCGCCGCTGGCGACTGGATCCGGGCACGACATAATCTCCTTGTTACCGGGCCGTGCGGCGTCGGCAAGAGCTGGCTCGCTTGTGCCCTCGGCAACAAGGCTTGCCGAGACGACTTCTCAGTTGCCTACCATCGTGTGCCGCGTCTCTTCGCCGCTCTCGCACTCGGCCGCGCCGATGGCCGCTATACCAAGATGCTGCGGGCGATCGCACGACTTGATCTGCTGATCCTGGACGACTGGGGACCAGAACCTCTCGACGCCGACCAGCGCCGTGATTTGCTCGAAATCGTCGAGGATCGATACGAAGCCCGCTCGATTATCGTCACCAGCCAGCTGCCCGTCGATCGCTGGTACGAAATCATCGGCAACCCCACCATCGCCGACGCGATTCTCGATCGCCTCGTCCACAATGCCTACCGCATCGAACTCAAAGGAGAGAGCCTCAGGAAGCAGAAGCAACCCGCTCAAGATCAACCGGTCTCTTGACCTTCCCAGCCCTCGACGACATCATGAAATTGACCCATGCGAACGACGCCACGGGTGGCCGGCTTCAGATCGGAATACCCGGCCGGCTTCGAATTGGAATGCATGGCCGGCTTCGTCGGAATCCGCAGCATGGCGGAGCGCCGCTGCCCCATGACGTCGGAGAACGCGATGATTGAGCCATCTTTTGCCATCAATCATATTCTGGCGCCATCGCTGCGGCAGGATGCCTTTTTTGAGCTGTGCCGCAGAGTTGGCGCGTCCGGAGCTGAAATCCGCAACGACCTCGACGGGAACGCGATTCTGGACGGAACGCCGGCTGAGGAGGTGAAAGCTGCGGCCGAAGCAGCGGGTATCCGCATCCTCACCATCAATAGCTTGCAGCCCGGAGGTTCAGACGCTCGCCGATCCGGCAGGGCCGCTGTCTACCAGCATTGCATTTGTTCGATCCAGCCTTTAAATGAGAGCCATATGTCTGCCTTTCGCGGTGAGGTGGTTCGCCTCCCAGAAAATCCCATCAGTAGCGTTCCTAAGACCGGTGATGTAGTCGTCGGTTAAGAAGCCGATTTGAGTGGTGTGCGGTGGCTGAGAAGAAGGCAGCCAGGAAGAGGTACCAAAGAGCCCTTAGCCAAGCGAGGATGCGGCGGAAGTTGTAACCGACGGCGGAGAGGATGACGTTGGCGGTATCGTCGGCGCGGCCTTTGAGGTAGCAGCGGCCGAGGTGTCCTTCAGCCTTCAAATAGCCGATCACGGGCTCGATAGCGGAGCGGCGCCGCAGCTGGCGCTTGATAGTGCCGAAGACGCCGCGCTTCTGGCCGGAGATGAAGACGCGGCGCGGGTTCTGTGCGTCATGGCCGCGGTATCCCTTGTCGACAAAGGCGCGCTCGATCGCGCAGCCGGTGAGTGTCTCGGTTCGGTCGATGACGTCCCGCAGGGGGTGACCGTCGTATCCGCTTGATGGGCGCGGACCTGCATGAGCACGGGAGAGGACGGGACAGCGACCTCGCTCAGCTGCCGGTGAAAGGCCGCCGCCTCTGCCGACGAGTCGGCCGGAGAGGCATCTTGCGCGTCCACGCTATCCGTTTGTTGACGCACGCGATTCATTAAGACGAAGTTCATCTGTACTCACTTTCGAAGATGAAGGGCCAGGAGCGCTGATCGTATGCGTCTGGACTTGAGCGCCGGCATTTGACGGTTCAGCCGCCAAGCGAAAGGAAGTCCGTGGTCACGACGCTCCCGATCGAATTTCAATCGGACCCCGCTGTCGATCTGTTCGAGGAGTTCGTGCCGACTTCGAGCTCATCGAGGATTTCCTCTCGGTGATAACGGCCACTTGATCGTGTCACCACAGCGGCGCTCCGGCGCGAGACAAACCACCTGTAGCTACATCCCCAGGCGCGCCATCTGGGTCGACATGTGCTCCGTCTCGGGAAGGGGATGCCACGGATGGCCACCAACTGCGGTGCTCATCAAGGACCTACAGAACGCCGGCGTGAGCTTCCCGCGGTGGATCACGACGTTCTCGCGCCCCGTCGCAGCTCGAGCGCTCTGCCAGTCCTGATTGTAGCCGCGTTGGTCATTGGACTTCACGTGGCAAGCGGCGAACTCGGCATCGCTCAGCGTTGCCAACTGCCAGGCATGTACCGGCCGCTTGGTATGGATGTGCACCCACATCGGGCTTGGCATCGCGCCATTGCGCAGGGCCTTGGGCTGCAGCTTGATCTCGAACAGTGTCCCCGGATCATCCTTCAAGGCGCGCGGTGGATTCACAGACGCCAGCTCCCCGGCCGCCCGCAACTGTTCAAGATACTTCTGGGACGGAAACGCGTAGGTCTTCATGCAATCGATCGTGATCGCCACCTTTCGCGCCTTCAAAGAGCTCGCCTGTCCCTGCACCTCGGACAACATCGCCTTGAGCCGGGTTATTTTGTCATGCACTTCCGGCACTTGCGCAGGCGTGAGTAGGACACGTCGGCGAGGCTCCTCCAGCGCGACTACACTGGCCTCAATCTCGGAGGCCTGCGTCTGCAGTCGCTTAACGACGAGATCCACGACGTGATCGGCGTCCTCGGGCTTCATCTGGCGCGCTTGCGAGACGGTGCTTTGCTGAGCGGGCAGATCGAACTGCAAAAGTTCGTCCAATCGCTCGATTAATCCGGTCAGTGCTTTCCTGGAGGGCGGAGCCTGCAATATCTCCAGGTGCCCAGTCGCCGACGATGACACCCTCGCGTCTGCCTCCTCCGCGCTCGCGAGTTTCTTTGTACCCAAATCCGAGAGTACGATCACCTTGCCTGTTGGGGCCGTGGCAGCGTCGGGCGTGGCGAGCTGCGGCTCGCGCAGCCCGGCCGCCGAACTTCGCTCGCCTGCGGCCGGGGCGCGCTTGCCTTTCCCCTTCCTCCGCGCCGCGCCCCCTTCAACCACTACGGCAGTCCGGGCCAGCGGCTCAATCATGGCGGGCGTCTTTGGCTGCACGACCAAAAGACGCGTGACGTCGTCCGCGGTGACCCATGCACCTTCCGCGATCTGGCCCAACAGTTCCAACGGAAGGTCGGCATCCGTTCCGGCGCCCCTTAGTCGGGTAACGATGCCGTGCACCCCTGAGGCAAATTCCGAAAGCCTTTCCATGACTCCTTCCAGAACGGTGCAGTGGTCTGCGTCGAGCGCCGCTCCCTCCAGAACGGCGTGGGAAGTCGAGTTGAATGCCGGAAAAAAATCCGCGATAAAGGTCCCAAGCAGTCGCACCCGCCCATCCTCACCCATGAGGGCGTCGTTCACGGCTGGGCCGAACGTGGCCGCCTTCGACTCGATCAAGAGTCGCGCGAGAGCGATGCGCGATTCCAGGTACATGCACTTCGTATACAGTGCCCAGCCGGTATGCTGGCGTAGCGCGGCCTCTTCTTCCTCCCGCATCTTGGACGTGGTGCTGGGCAAGTTGGCGGTGTCCGTATAAACGGACCGCATCCGCTCCGAGCGCAACACCTTCTTTCCCCACCAATCCAAGCAGGCTTCGTAATGCTTCGCCACGCTGGATACCGCCCGGCCCAGCTGGTCGGACGGAGCGCCGGCATCTCGCATCCGCTCGAACACGGCTGCTGCTTTGCTCCTGTTCTTATCCAGCTTGTCGCCAATCTGGATGGCCACAGCGTTGCCGTTGTTCCCCGAGGCGAGAGTCTCGTCGCGGAGTTGACGAACCTGACTGTCGGAAAGAAGCCTGCGCGCCATGTCCGAGGGGAGGCTCGCGTAATACTCCAGAACTTCCGAGCCCGCCTTGACGCCTTGATCAATCAGGTCTTGCGTCTCCGATAGGCTCCGAGCTTGCATAACCGCAGCTTGGGCAGCAATAAAGTTCCCAAGCAGACTGCGCATTTTTTTCTGCGCTGATTTTCCGTCGCCACTTGAGGAACTCGGGATTGGCGCACCCGAAGCTGGTGGTAGGCCTGCGAGCGGCGCCGTTCCATCCTGAGGCCCGAGGCGCATCCCCACCACGACGGAGTCGAAAGCTTGCCTGCCTTCGCCGAGGGCGGCCCCGGGCTCCGGGCTCGAACTGCTCGATCCCCATGTGCTGCGGGCTTCCGCAGGCCCAATGTGCGAATTGCCAGTTCGGCCAATGCCCGTCATATCTCCCCCATCAAGTCGAGAATGCGCAGCCTGTCCGGTAGACCAGCTGGCTGACGAGTAGCTGACGCAGGGCGTTTTTCCGAGGTGCACGGTAACGCCCGGATCGCCGCGGGCATCAATTCCCGGAAGCTGGCGTGCTGCTGGAGGCAGCGGGTAACCTCCGCGACCTCTGCGCACGAGTCCACACTGGTCGTTATCGGCCACAGCCGGTGCGACGAGTCTACATCCCCAAAGCCGACGGCGGTAAGCGGCCTCTCGGTGTGCCGGCGCTAGAGGACAAGATTGTCCAAAGCGCGGTAGCCGAGGTGCTGAGCGCCGTCTACGAGGCCGACTTCCTCGGGTTCTCCTACGGCTTTCGGCCGGGGCGGAATCCTCATATGGCGCTTGACGCCTTGCACACGGCGATCATGAGCCAGCGGCGTCAACTGGGTGCTCGATGCCGACATACGCAGCTTCTTCGACTCGGTCGACCACGAGTGGCTGTTGCGGATGGTGGCGCACAGGATCACCGATCCTCGCATCTTACGGCTCATCGAGCTGTGGCTGCGAACTGGCGTTCTTGAGAGCGGCGAGAAGCAAGATACAGACAGGGGTACGCCGTAAGGCGGCGGGCATTAGCCCGCTCCTTGCCAACATCTTCCTGCACTACATCCTCGATCTCTGGTCCACCAATGGCGTCGTCGCCATGCACGCGGTCGCGTCGTGACTGTGCGTTATGCGGACGACTTCGTCATGGGCTTCGAGAACAAGGCAGATGCGCAGGAAATGCTCTTTGCCCTCAAGACGCGGCTGACCGGCTTCGGCCTAACGCTCCATGAGGACAAGACGCGGCTGATCGAGTTTGGCCGGTTCGCGGCCCTCTCGCGTCAGCGGCGCGGCGAGCGGCGGCCAGAAACCTTCGCCTCCTCGGCTTCACCCACTACTGCGGGCGGACCAGGGACGGCGGGTTTATCGTGAAGCACAAGACGGAAGGGAAACGCCTGACGCGCAAGCTGACGGCGTTGCGCCAGGAGGCCTGGCGGCTCATGCACGCGCCACTGCCTCGCAGCACGAGTGGTTCGCCGCTGTGCTGCGTGGACACTACGGCTACTACGGCAGGCCGCACAATTATCCAGCGCTCAACGGCTTCTACCGCGAAGTGCGTCGGACCTGGATGCGCTGTCTGAGACGGCGCAGCCAGAAAAGTCGGCGCATGGGCTGGTCCGAGTTCGAGACCCTGACGGCACGCTTCCGTCTGCCCGTTCCACGCATCACTCGCACTTGGGCACAGGCGCGGATATGACGCGGGTTACCCTCGGGAAGAGCCGGGTGCGGGAAAGCCGCCTGCCCGGATCTGTGAGGGCAAAGCCAAATGGCCGAGCTACTCGACCACGACCGTGCGCCGCCGCCCCCAGAAGGGTTCGAGTGAAGTTCGTCGTCAGCAAATAAGGGGATATTGCCGCAACAACGGCCTAACCACTATACACGAAACGAAGGTTAGGCCGAGTTGGCAGTCATTGTGAGTGTCTCGTACCCGGGCGGCCTGTGCCTTCTCGTTATCCGGCTTCCGCACGGCGGTAGCAGAGCCATGAGGTCCCGAAGCAAGAGCAAAAGTTGAACTAAGGGGCGAAATCAAACTGGGTTGTTGCAGTGCAAATGCGTGATTGTCCGACGTACCCGACCCGACCGCGATAGCTAACGAATCAGTCGCAGACGGCGTAATGGAGGCGGCGCCCGCATGCCAGGTTAGCTCGTTGGATGCTGCGCTTCGCTATGATACTCTGTTCGTACCATCGCAGCCGGCGTTGTTCGGCCAGGAAAAGCGCTCTCCACATCAAACCGTCAACGAAATCTCACTCCGCGGCACGCGAGAAAATGAGTTTCGCGATCTTCATCCGGTTGGCCGGAGTTCGTAGGTTTGCCGGCAAGGCATCGACGGCTTGATCGAACAGGCGTCCCAAAACGAGAAGGTCTTCCGGGTAATAAGCGCCGCCGTCCCCGGACATGTGCGTGGTGCGAACGCCGCCGTCATGATTGCTTGTTCTTGTCTCGCCGAGCTGGCCGAGCTCCAGCTCCGCCGTGATCATTTCATTTGTGAGTGCGTTGAGCAGTCGGATCGCGTCAAGCGCGTCACCATCCTCGCCTACGAGAGTGGCGAGGATGGTCAGTTGCAGGTCGATCCGATCCTTAAGATTCTGTACGCG
The DNA here is from genome assembly GCF_011516635.5 of Bradyrhizobium barranii subsp. apii. GTDB lineage: Bacteria > Pseudomonadota > Alphaproteobacteria > Rhizobiales > Xanthobacteraceae > Bradyrhizobium > Bradyrhizobium barranii. Next base: position 1,001,547 of record NZ_CP096255.1, read on the forward strand.
GGAATTGGAGGGGGCAAGTTCCACGATGTGCTCCTGGTGGTGAAGTGAATGTAAAGTACCTGATGGTTTGTGTTGCGTTTCGCGGTCCGCGAGAGCCGGCAGGTGCGGCGCGACAAGGAATGTCTCCGTCCCAGCTGCGTGTTCATTGAGGCGATCGTCGCGCTCGCTCGACGCCGTACAATGGCAGGGCCTGCGGGCCATGACTGCGACTGACGACTGAAGCCGAGCAGCCCGCGGATGTGCGTGAGACGCCGCCCGGCATAGCCGCCGAGAGCCAATTGGGGCTCATCGGGGATTGCAGAGCGATCTTCCGCCACAATCGTCTGGGCTGCCACGCTCAGATCGTTAAATGCTCGGCACAGTGAGCGTGCGGCCAGGCGGGGAAAAGGAGCCCGCGAACAGATGGGAGCTCGGCAGCTCGCCCAGCTGCGCCAATTGCTTAGATGATGGTGTGATGCTTGCCGGAAACTCAAAGAGCGCTCGCCCCCGTCGAAAGTTGATCGACAACAGCGGATAAAGCCGGATGAGCATCGTGCAGGTTTGTAGAGCGTAGATCTGGCCTTCGCCGACCGAGCTGGGCTCAGCAAGCGAGCGCAGTGAGGATTTACGGTCACACGACGTTGCAGAGTGGACGGCAAGTTGGCGAAGTTGATCTGTCCATGTCGTCGCAGATCGGGTCCTCGTCCGGGCCGTCGGACACGTATCTTGCAATCGGGGCAGGTACAGACCTGCCAGCACGGCCTCGCTTGCAGCCGCCAGATTGACGGCGCTGCCGACCTGGTCAGGGCGAAAAGTCCAAGCTCCGGCGAGGAGGACGGTTCACCTGGCCGAATCCTAAACGACGTATGCATTTACCGAGGCCACTGGAAGTGCGCTAACGCCGATCGTCTGAAACGCCTTTGGGGGAATGGCCATGGTATCAGCGAGGACGCGGTTGATGACTACGCGCCGCACGCGGCGATCAGGGGACAGACTAAAAATGGTCCGCACGTGCGTCGATTTGGACGAATCGAACGTATCTTTGTGGATCCAGGTCGGGGTGGCTTGTACTGACCTGCGACTGTGCTGAATGCAAAAGGGATCCATGGCCACACGACATTCGTGAAAGGTGCTTTCCGGAAATCGCGATCGACTTATGGGGTATTTGGCTAAATCCGGTAAAATCGAAAGTTTTGATGGGATCCATCCAGTTCGCGGATAGCCCGGGCGAGGAGTCATTGACCTTTCTGGATGGCGCTGGATTCTCGCGCGGTCCACGAGCCGATGAGACGGGCCGCGGGGCTGACCCGGTGCTGCTCCAGGTGCTCGAGCATGCTCTATTGGTCCGGGGCAAGGCAGCGAGCGTGATGGCAGGCGGATATCGGCGTTGTCGGCAGGGCGGTCGATCATGGCACATAGCGTTGCGGCGCTGAACGCAGGTAGCAAAATCGGATCGAACGTTTCAGCCAAAGCCAGGCATGATCTCGGATTGGATTGTGGTTGCTGTGTACAGCGAAACCTCCAACGGAAGGTTCCCGAATGCAAGCTGGCATAGTAGATATTAGTTGGCGCCCGCCTCCTCGCTCTGGTTAAGGAGGAGCTGTCGGATGGAAGCTGGCGTTCCGACAACGCACAGTTCGCTTCAAGCGCTGCATCGAAGGTCAGCTGCAAGTCAGGCGGTGTCGGAGTGGCACTCAATTCGTGAGGGAATCTAAAGCTCCTTAGCCATCGTTGATAAGCGGCTTCCGCGGCCGCGCGGGCATCTTTGTCAGACTGCGCAACTACGACCATGCGCAGCAAGCCGAGAAATGGCATCCGATCGTCCGCGGCGGTCTTATGCGCCAGATGAGAGCGGAACGCATCTGTCATGTTTCGGACAGCAGAGGAGTGGCCTGCGCACGCCAGATTGGCGCGCCGTTTGCAGCAGCCCACGCCGCTGGCTCCGGGCGATTGCTCGCGATCCAGGTTTGATGTGGGCGCTGATGAGGCCTCTGTTCACAGTGTCCCTTTTTGATTTTGCCTCTCTGGCGCGCGAGGCGCCTGACACCAAGCGGCCGGGAGATGGTCGCTTCGCTACTTTGAAAGCAGTTCGCGAAGCTCCGCGACATCGAGCATGTGCTTGACCAGAAGCATCTTTAGCATCGCGTTCTCCTGCTCCAAGACCTTCAATCGCTTGGCCGCAGGAACGTCCATGCCGCCAAACCTGGCGTTCCAATTCTGGATGGCCGCTTCTGAGGTCCCGTGTTTGCGAGCCAGGTCAGTTGCCTTCGCCCCAGCCTGATGCTCCCTCAAGATCGCGACGATCTGCTCTTCCGTGAATCGTGGCCGCTTCATTTGACAGCCCCTGTTAGGGGGGAGCTTGCATTCCAGCCGGAGGAAGCGCGGAATGATTGGTCATCTGCCGAGCGCGGGTTGGAGGGGGCCGCAGACGATCCGACTGGGGCCAAATGGGCTTCATCGATCTGCCCTAGAGGCCCGTTAGGCGAACCCTTGTCGTCGATAGCTGAAGGATGCGTCAGGATCCCGTCGCCGACGTTGAAGGTATTCCGGATCTTGCCAAAGCACTCGATTGGCGCGTCAACATGCTCGGCTTGATGAGTGCGTGCCACATGGTGAAGTCTTGGTCTGTATGTGTGCCTTGCGATTTGAGCGCAGCGCTGGGTGAGTTGTGCGTTGCGGCGCTCGGCAGCGAGAAGGGGTTTCCATTGACGTCGAAGTTGTAATTCGCGCAGAAAACTGTCTGGCGGAAGGGCATAACGAGAAACTTGCGCAGCTCGAATTAGCGCGAGAGGACGTAAACGACGCAGCGTCTGGCGCCCTGGAAGCTGTGCAGGGCAGGGGCACTTGTCAGCACGGGAACTCCATAGGCTGGAATGTTGCCGAAAATCGATTTTCGCGGCTACGGCGGTTGAAAGGATAACGGCCAGCACCTCCCGACAGCGCCAATCAAATGCTGCAGGGTGAATGGAGGGCTCATATGGCCAACAAGCCCATCGATCAGGGTAGCCAACCATTAAGCGATCAGGCCGTTGCTTAAAAGACTCGCAAACAATGAGGGTTGGCACGGTACTACTTGTCTATCATCGGACGTAGCTCGTTATCGAGCGTGTCGACATCGGGGAGCTCTGCGAGCGCTGCAGCAAACGCAAGAAGTGCTCCGAGAGCCGCCAGTACAAGGGCGGACGCAACTATTGCAGCTGCCAGGTCTTGAGAACGTCTCATGTCATTCGCTGTTTAGGGAAACGATGCGTTCGCGCCGGTCAGTTCTGCTCGACGGCTTCAACACACCCGTCGCGTAGCGATAGACCAGAAGGGCGGGAGCCGCGTTGTTGCCATCGAACCGGAGCGGCCCGATCAGGTTATCGATCGCCCCTGAACGAAGTGCCACGACAACTCGCGAGGCGTTGAAGGAACCGGCCCGCCCCACCGCCTGTCCGCTTCGGCTTGGACTTCGGAGCCTGGGATCGACGAGAGGGAACAAAAGTGGCCGACGACTGAGTGGACTCGGTCCATTGTGAGCCTATTGGCAACTGCGGCCGCTTGCTTCGGATCGCTGGCGTCGTCTGCGACGCTCAACATCACTTTGGTATCTGGCATTGGGCCCGAGGCGTTCAATGCCTCGACGGAGGCCGCCGCACCATCGCGCATTTGCGCGCCAAAACGCAGCGCTGTTCCCGCTCATCGGGCCAGCCACGGCAATATTGACGTCGGAAGCGTGCGCAGTCGAGGCGATGGCGCAGAAGACGAGCGCTGCTCTTGCAGCCGAAGCGTAGCGCCCATTTAGCATTGTAGAACTCCCAATCTCAAATGAAGTGAACGGCCAGCGCCGCGGTCAGCCAGCTGCAGCCCGATGCGGTTGCTTCCGGCAAGCGAATCCATGCGCGGCAGTTCGCCAGACCTCAATCTCGCTAGAGCCTACAATTTGACGTTACGTGCGGTTCAAGCCCCATTCGGGGTTCATGCCGCCAGTTGCAGCAAGTGGCCGTGCGTTAGTGAGGCCGCAGAACGGCAGGCACGAATCAGAACCAGCAGATCAACCGGCGCTTCAACGCGCTTTGATGTTGACCGGGCCGTCCGACAATCCGCCCGTCGGCGCCGCAATCAGTACGGCTGATCTTCCAATCCAGCAAGGGCGAGATCGAGATACTGCATGAGGTGGGGATCCCAACCTGCCAGAGTGCGAGGTGCGCTTAACCGTGCAAGCACCTTCAGGATCGTCGAAACGCGCGAATCGGCGCCGGCTATTTCGCCGATCAGCGAGCGTGCTGCGATCGCGACGGCCTTTGCCCGCTCGCCGCAGGGATGCTCAGCCCTATCCATGCATTCGCGCAGCTCATCGCGGATCCGCCGCCACCGCTCCTCGTGATCTGCAGCCAGCTTGCAAGTGCATCGGGAGGGCTGGCTACGCGTCTCGACCCGCGACATGGCATCCAAGGTGGCGGGTAGCTCATCAACACTTACCTGGATTTCACTGTCCGTCGTCATGTTGCGTAAGCGATCTCGCAACAGGGTTGCACGAGCGACTTGAAGCTCTATCCGCTCCAAATGCTTGCGCATGAGGTCCGTAAGTGAAGTCGTACGCTCCATAGCCTTACCGATCTCGAAAAGGGAGAAACCAAGCTCACGCAGCGCTCGAATCTGATGAACCCGTTGAACGCTTTCGCGCTCGTACATCCTGTGGCCGCCGTCGGTGCGTTCGGAGGCAGCTAAGAGCCCCGTGTGTTCATAGTGATGCAGCGTGCGTACCGTCACTCCGGTCGCCTCTGCAAGTTCGCCAATGCGCCATCGACGCCTTCGTGGTGTAGCTTTGCTCATGTTGTTCAATTTCAAAGCCTACAACCTGACGTCACGTATGATTCAAGCTATTTCAAAGCTCTAGCTGGATCGTCTTCCATTCCAGCGCAAGAGATGGTGACTATCCTTAGAATGGCGGGCAATCAACCCTGAGGGGAAATGGTAACCAGTAAGTTCATCAGGTATGCCAGTCGAGCCTCGCTCGCTGCTGTCCGCTCCAAAATGAGTTTTGCGATCGCCGTTCGATTATCGGCAGTTCGCATCGATGGCGGCGACGCGGTGATTGCACTATCAAAAAGACTTCCCAAGCTGGAAAGTTCTTCCGGATCAAATACGCCGCTGTATTGCTCCACGCTCAGCTCCTGTTTGTCATCGTGCTAGGGTCGCGCACGTCGTCGAGACGTTTGGCCGCGGTAGGGCCAAAAGAAGTCGGACCGGCGGCGCGGAGCGACGAAGATGCGATGCGCTTGAAGGTGATGCGATACGGCAACAGGGCTGCGCGATACTGCGTCGAAATTGCGGGGATGTACCTCATCTGCACAATCGATCAGCACAGCGCTCACTGTGGGTGATGATGTGACGCCGGCTAATCCGAATCGAGCTCGCGCCTGGGAGCTACTGATTCTGAGAGTGGACGGCGCGTGGTCCGAAGCTGATTCCAAGTTGTGCATCGAGCCTGGTGCGCCAAAGAGAGAGGCCGGGTGCAGCGTAAGACCCCAGCTGGAGCGGCGGCGGGCGCGTCGTGCTTCGTCTTGGAGGGGTAAGTTGCAAACAACGCAATCGACCGCGTTGCGTCGCAGTTCGCGCGCCGGTCGGATGATAGAATGCGAGCGGCACAGCGGCTGAAGCCATCGGCCGAAACTGACCGAAGTTTATCTGCCAATAACCGGTGTCATTGGAACAAGCGTGAATTGGCCGCGTCGAGACATGCGTCCGGATAGAGGTTACGCACTGCGGACGTCCTTACGACAACGGCGAGCCAGACTCTGCGAAGTCTGCGCCAGTGTCCGCTTGGTCCGAAGCGTTGATGATGAAGCGCTCTTCACGTGTAGATGCCATGCGGGCCGCCTCCTGCAGCAGTATTTCTCGCATCCAGACGCTTTCCGGATCGCTGTTGTGACGGACAGTCCATTGGACCGCCTCGGTAAATGTGGGGAATGGCTGCGGGGATTCGGCAATCCGAAGGGGTATCATTCTTTGGAAATGCTTAACGAGCCTTGATGGCATGGTCCCTATGCGAGTCGTGCCTGCCAGCAGGGGCGGAATCATGCTGAAGCTCTGCACGAGAATGTCGATGCGCCGGTTGAGGCCAAGGTCGAGTAAAGCATTCCTCGGTGGGGGTCTTGCGCGCACCTCCGAGTTTCACCGAAACGTGCCCCATGGACATATATCGATCAAATGTTAGCCGTCGGAGCAACTGGCTGTTCGTGCCGCAGCCTACGCAAACGAGGCTCTCCTCAAACAGGCTCATCTTAGGATGCGCGCACGACATGAATAATTCCGGCAAGATGATGAAATCGGCCTCACCGCGCCGGAGAATCTCATCGTGATCATCAGCAAGCGCCGCCAGTTCGAAGCTGACGGCGGGAGCTTCTCGCGCAACGCGCTCTACGACGTTTCGGAGGAATACGACTGTTATGAAATCGGAAAGGCCGATCCTGAATCGGCGCTTTGATTGAGCGGGATCGAACACGTTCCGAGCGATAATGGAGAGCTGAATGTGCGTCAGCGCCTCGCGAACGGGAGCTGCCAGCGCTTCGGCGCGTGAGGTCGGGACAAGTTCCCGGCCTCTCATTGCAAACAGATCATCGTGGAAATAGGAGCGGCGCCGGGCAATGGCCGCGCTCATGGCTGGCTGACTAAGGTTGTACGCATCCGGCGGGCGCCGTCTTGTCTGACACGCTGTAATTCGCCAAGCGTGTGACCTTAAGTCCAGCTTTAAGGTCATCAGGCGATGCGGGTCGAGATTTTGGGCGGGCTGGAGCGTCGGCGGCGTTGGTCGCAGGATGACAAGGCACGGATTGTCGAGGAGACGTTGGCGCCGGGCGCAAAGGTGACAGCGGTTGCACGTCGCAACAGAGTAGCGGCCAGCCTTGTGTTCACCTGGCGTCGTCAAGCGCGGACATCCGAGCAGGTCGCACCGTCTTTTGCGCCGGTGCAGATCGCCGCCGCGGAGGCGGAGGAAACTCCGAAGCTCTTACCTGCGGGTGATAGCCGAGGGCGGTCTGTAGTGGCCGCGCGTATTGGATTGATCGAGATCGACCTCGGTAACCGGCGACGGATCCGAGTGGATTCGCACGTCGATCCAGAAGCGCTGGCGCGGGTCCTCAAGGTACTTGAGCGCCGATGATTGCCATATCAGGTAATGTGCAGGTGTGGCTTGCGACCGGCCACACCGATATGCGCCGCGGCTTCCCGAGCCTCGCGCGTCTGGTCCAGGAGAGTTTGAAGCGTGATCCGCATGCCGGTGATCTCTATGTTTTTAGAGGCCGCCGCGGCGACCTGATCAAGATCATCTGGCATGGTGTGCTGCGGAGCATGAAGGAGGTGAATAACCGAATTTAATGCGTACAGCTTTATGAGAGATGGAGGATGGCCCTCCTGCATCGGCGTTTCAGGCGCAGATGCAAAACCACGACACTGTGGCTTCGCTTAAAAGGCGCGGTCATGAGCAAGTGTTGCAAAAGTCCCGGGTTTACGGGGCAGGTAAGTATCCAGAAGGCGAGCGAAAGCGAATCTTCCGATGACGCGTCGAAATTATTTAGACGTCGCCAAAATCAGGGGCGCGTGCCATCCCTGAGATCAATCCGTGAGACGCCTGGATTACTGCGCGGATGGCGACCGGCGTTTAGGGGACGCGATCTGGATACAGGCTCTTGTAGAGAACTGCAGGAACCAGTCGTTGTGATGCCAAGGGAGAAGTTCAAGCGGCGCACACCGCGAGACGAGAGTACCGAAGCACAACACTGGGGCGGATCGGCTCGTAGTAGTGATGAAGGTGCTGTAGTGGAACTGGAGCGAAGGGGCCGAAACAAGTGGGTTGCGCCCATATGCAACTGTGATGAGCAGGAGGACATGTGAGTGTAACCGGACGCAAGCAGTACGATATCGACAAGCAGACAGTGATGAAGGCCTACAAACTGGTCAAAGCCAATGCGGGCGCGGCCGGCGTGGATAACGTGTCGCTCGAAGCGTTTGAGAAGGACTTGAAGGGCAACCTTTACAAGGTCTGGAATCGAATGTCTTCTGGCAGCTACTTTCCACCTGCCGTTCGGGCTGTCCTCATTCCCAAGAAGAACGGCGGACAACGCATTCTAGGTGTGCCGACAGTAGCAGATCGCGTGGCGCAGACGGTCGTCAAGCTGCAGATTGAACAAGCACTCGAGGAAATCTTCCTTCCCGATTCCTACGGCTACCGGCCCGGAAAATCCGCGCTGGACGCCGTCGGCGTCACCCGGCAACGGTGCTGGAAGATGAACTGGGTGCTGGAGTTCGACATCAAAGGCCTGTTCGACAATATCAGCCACAAGTTGCTTATGAAGGCCGTCAGGAAGCATGTGCAAGACGAATGGGCTCTGCTCTACATCGAACGCTGGCTAACAGCGCCGATGCAAGACAGAGACGGAGCGATCACCGCTCGCGACCGGGGCACACCCCATGGCGGCGTGATCAGTCCCGTCCTTGCCAATTAGTTCTTGCATTATGCGTTCGATACATGGATGGCGCGGAACTTCCCGCAGTCGCCGTGGTGTCGATACGCGGACGACGGGCTCGTTCATTGCCGAACCAAGGCTGAAGCGGAAGCCATCAAGGCGGCGCTGCAAGCAAGGTTTAAGGAATGCGAACTCGAAATGCATCCCGACAAGACCAAGATCGTCTACTGCAAAGACAGCAATCGCCCGGGTAGCCATGCCAGTCAGTCATTTGATTTTCTGGGATTTACCTTTCGACCGCGCAGGGCAAGAAACCATCAGAAGAAAGAAAACTTCTGTACGTTCTCGCCAGCGGTCAGCAGGGCGGCGATGAAGTCTATGCGTATGACGATCCGGCAGCTCCGGCTCAGGCTTCGCTCGCAGACGGAAGTCGACGCAATTGCCTTGGAACTGAATCCCGTCCTTCGTGGATGGATGCAGTACTACGGCAGATATGGGCGGTCAGAAATGCACAACCTGTATCGATACGTCGATGAATCTCTTAACCGCTGGGCGCGACGCAAATACAAAGGGCTGAAGAATGGAACAGTCAGAGCCTCCACATGGCTCAGATTGATCCGCTGCCGCAGGCCGAAGCTGTTCGCTCATTGGGCGATGTTGAGTTCTGCTTCGTTACTTGTTGAGAGCCGTATGACGTGATCAACAAGTTCCTGCTGCACCAGCCGTTGAACCGACAGAGCAAGACCTATGCCCGCGAAGGGATCGAGATCGACGTCTCGACCCTGGCGGATCGGATCGGCGCCTGCGTGGTGGCACTCGATCCCATCATTGAGGCGATCCGGATCCACGTCATGAGCGCGGAACGCATCCACGCCGACGATACGACGGTGCCGGTGCTGGCCAAGCTCAAGACGGTTACCGGCCGGATCTGGACCTACGTTCGCGATGACCGGCCGTTTGGCGGCACGGATCCGCCGGCGGCCCTGTTCTACTACTCACGCAACCGGGCTGGAGAACACCCGCAAAGCCATCTTGCCGGCTATGTCGGCCTCATGCAGGCCGATGCCTTCGATGGGTATAACCAGCTCTACAAGGCCCAAAGGAAGCCAGCTCCGATCCTTGAAGCGGCCTGTTGGAGCCACGGCCGCAGAAAGTTCTTCGACCTGGCGAAATCTGGAGAGGCGCCGATTGCCAGCGAGGCCGTGCGACGCATCGATATCCTGTTCGAGATCGAGCGTAAGCGTAGCGCCGAGGCCCGTCTGATTGTTTGTGCGGAGTCTTGAGAGCACCGTTAGAAGAGTCATCTTCTGGAAGGGTGCTCACAATGGACGACCATTCTGACGACATAAGACGACCGTTGTCACCGCGTATTGAAGTGTTCGCTGGCGCAGGTCGAAAGCGCTGGCCGGATGATTTGAAGGCGCAGATTGCGGCGGAAAGCCTCGAACCGGGGGCGGTTGTAACAGACGTCGCTCGTCGCCATGGCTGCCGGCCCCAGCAGGTGCATGATTGGCGGCGCCGGGCGCGTTTGGGCCAGTTGGTATTGCCGGCGTCGGCGGACACGCTGTCGTTCGTGCCGGTGGTGTCGGAATTAGCGTTGCCTGCGGCCGCAGAGCCCTCCGGTTCGCCGGAAGCAGCCATTGTTACGGTTGAGTTCCAGGGCGCGCGCGTGGAGGTGCGCGGGGCGCCTGGCCTTGCTGCGTTGAGCGATGTGTTCATTGCGCTGCGACGGACACGTTCATGCTGACGATGCCGGCGAGCCTCATGATCTACGTGGCGACGCAACCTGTGGACTTCAGGAAGGGTGCAGAGGGCTTGGCGCTGCTGGCGAAGGATACGCTGGGCCATGACCCGATGAAGGGCGTGGCGGTGGTGTTCCGTGCGAAGCGCGCCGATCGGGTGAAGATCGTCGTCTGGGATGGCAGCGGCCTTGTGATGTACTGGAAGCGGCTCGATGGCAGCGGCTTCAAATGGCCACCCATCGTGGCCGGTGTGATGCGGATGAATGGGGCCCAGCTGTCAGCACTGCTGGCCGGCATGGATTGGACGCGCATGCACGCGCCTCGGATCCCGCAGCCGAAAGCGCTTGCGTAAAAATGCAAATCATCGCTGCATCGTGACGCGAAGCATGGCAAGCTCGGGCCAATGAGTGATTTGCCTGATGAGCTACCGAGCGATCCAGCCGAGTTGCGTGCCTTTGCCGCGGCTCTGCTGGATCGCTGCGCCCGGCTCGAGCGGTTGCTCAAGCTTGCGAAAGATGCGCAGTTCGGTCGGTCCTCGGAAAAGCTGGACGCTGATCAGCTGCAGCTTGTTCTGGAGGATATCGATCAGGCCGTTGCGGCTCTCGAAGCCGCCGAGAATCGTGCCAATCCCAAAACAGGCGAGAAGAGAGCTGCCGCGCGCAGAGCCAACCGTGGTCAGCTGCCGGAGCATTTGCCGCGCGTCATCGAGACTATGATGCCGGCCGAGAGCTGCTGCCCGTCTTGTAAGGGCAACCTCTTCGAGATTGGTCAGGATGAGAGCCAGAGGCTCGACGTCGTTCCGGCGCAGTATCGCGTCATCATCACCCGCCGTCCCAAGCTGGCCTGCCGCGCCTGTCATGGCGTCGTCCTGCAGCACGCGGCTCCCGAGCGATTGATCAGGGGAGGATTGCCCACCGAGCGGCTGGTCGCGCATGTGATCGATGCCAAGTATCACTGGCATTTGCCGCTTTACCGCCAGGCGCAGATGCTGGCGACGCACGGAATAGCGCTGGATCGTTCCACGCTCGCCTTCTGGGTCGGCTATGCCGCCCAGGAATTGAAGCCCGTGTGGCATCGTCTGCGCCAGCTTCTGCTCGCCTCCTCGAAGCTCTGTGTCGATGAGACCCCGGCGCCGGTGCTGGATCCGGGGCGCGGCAGAACAAAAACCGGCTACTTCTGGGCGCTGTCACGCGATGACAGGCCTTGGGCCGGACCTGATCCGCCTGGGGTAGTCTATGCCTATGCACCGGGCCGCGGCGCCGTTCATGGCTTGCGGCTGCTGGAGGGCTATCGCGGCATCATCCACTGCGACGGCTATCAGGCTTACAAGACCATGACCCGAGAGACGCGTGCGGACGCCCTGTCCGGGACGCTCGCCTTCTGCTGGTCGCATCTGCGGCGCCAGTTTGTGAAGATCGAGCGGGAGGCTGCGCCTGCGCCAGCTCCGGTTGCCCGCGAGGCTCTTGAGCGCATCGCCCAGCTTTACGCGGTCGAGAAGGCCCTCCGCGGCCGATCTGCGGACGAGCGCCGTGCTGGCCGACAAGCGCATACCCGGCCTCTGGTTGCAGCCTTGAAGCAGTGGTTTGAGGCCAAGCTCGATCACCTTGCGCAGAAGAGCGACACGGCGAAGGCTTTGCGCTATGCACTACGTCATTGGGACGGCCTGACGCTCTATCTTGATGATGGGCGCATCGAAATGGACACGAATGCTGTCGAGCGTGCGATGCGACCGATCAAGCTCAACGCCAAGAACTCTCTTTTTGCCGGTTGCGACGAAGGCGCCGGGAATTGGGCATTGCTGGCTTCGCTCATTGAGACCTGTAAGCTCAATGGCGTCAGTGCCGAGCACTGGCTCGCTGACGTTCTCGCCAAGCTCGTCAATGGTTGGCCTGCAGCGCGACTGGACGAACTGCTTCCCTGGGCGTCGACCTATACGATGCATACACGCGATCCGAGGCTGGCGGCATGAGCCTGAACACGACCGCGGTCCGGATCAAGGTGACCCTCAAGGATGTGAAGCCGGAGGTGATGCGTCGCCTTGTCGTACCCGTCACCCTGCGCCTTGATCGGCTGCATCTGACGCTTCAGGAGGCATTCGGCTGGACGAACAGTCACCTCTTCGAGTTCTTTGCTGGTGAGGCACATTGGGGGATTCCCGACCCCGACAATGATTACGGTCACCAGCCCATGGATGCCCGCAAAGCGCGGCTGTGCGATATCGTTCGCGAGACCGGCGCCAAGACGATCCACTATCTCTATGACTTCGGCGACAGCTGGGACCATGTGATCAAGCTCGAAAAATGGTTCGAGAACACCACGACGGAGGGGCTTCCCTTCCTGCTCGAGGCCGCCGGTCGTTGTCCTCCGGAAGACGTCGGCGGTGCGCCAGGCTATGCCGAATACCTCGCCGCCATCAGCGACCCCGCCCATCCCGAGCACGGACACATGCGCCTCTGGGGCCCGGAGCGGTTCGATCCCAACGTCGTCGACCGGAAGGCACTCGAAGCCGCCGTCAACGCGTTGTCCGACACAAGGAAGCCGCGGCGACGCGCCACGCGAACAAAATAGGCGTCAAGCGCCATTCAAAAGGGCCGCAGAGCTACGCTTACGATCGAGCGCACCATCAACGGCAAAACGCCGGAACAGCGGCTTGCGGTACGTCGTGATAAGTCGAGGCCGATCGTCGCCGATCTCGAAATCTGGATGCGTCAGCAGCGAACCTTGCTCTCATCAGGCAACGATACTGCAAAGGCGATCAACTACCTGCTCAACCGTTGGGCGGCGTTCACCCGCTTCCTGGACGATGGTCGCGTCTGCCTCTCGAACAACGCTGCCGAATGAGCCTTACGCGGTGTGGCTGTCGGAAGACGAAATTGGACCTTCGCCGGTTCAGATGCCGGCGGCCATCGCGCCGCCGCCGTCTATACCCTGATCGAAACCTGCAAGATGAACGACGTTGATCCGCAAGCTTGGCTCGCGGATGTGTTGGCCAGGTTTAGAGATCACCCCGTCAACAAAGTCGCCGACCTGCTCCCGTGGAATTGGAAGGCGACCCAACAGTCCAGAGCGGCTGCCGCCTGAGCGCCACGGCTGACCGTCGCGCCTGCCCGGGGGGCTGACCGGATGCGTACCTAAGGTTGATCCTGCGTGCTGCTGCCGTGAGGTTGCGCTCAGTCATCAGAGCGTCAAGCGCGACGAGAAGATTTAGATCCAAGCCCTTGAAGCGCATATCGTCTTATCCTGCGCGAGTGTCGTTGCGGTACATTAGAGTAGCGAAAGCGGCTCTGAAGCGCTCTCATCGGATCGCCTGAAACGAATCCGTTCCCATCCTGCGATCGCGAAAGAAGCTCGCGGAAGCCATCGTAAGGAGGGCGCGGAGGGCGGTCGGCGAACGACCGGCGACTGGAGTGTATCGGGAGCCGCGGAGCTGATCGATTTCGACACTCCGGCAACCCCGCAACACGACCTGGTCAATTTACGGCTGGCGCTGGCCCTGGTGCTATGGCCAGAGCCGTAAGTTCGCCGATGCCCCTGTCGATGGCCGCGCAACGCGTCCCAGCAGCGTGCCTACAACCTGACGCGGCGTGGGGTTCAAGACATTGATTGGACGAATCAAACATTATTGAGAAGTTGCCGCGATGGTGAGCGCTGTGCTTTCACGCAAGCTCACCGAGTCACATTTTGCGGCATCTACGGTCAGCGCCTGCCAGGCGTTTGCGACTGACCGACGGCTTGAGTGGCCTCTTAAGGAGGGCGCCGCCCGACACGGCGAAATGAGAAAGCGGCCGAATACGACCAAAGGCCGAACACGGTATTTGCAGCGTGCGGAGAGCGGCTCGTGGCCCCGACCTAGCAGCGCCTGCGAGCTGGGCTCTTCTGATTCGCAGACGTCATGTGGGATCCCTCCTCCAACAGTATCCGCCGCATCCAAATGCTTGCCGGGTCCGTGTTGTGGAAGGCTGGCCACTGAACGGCCTCGGTGAACTGGGGCAGCGGCAGCGGTGGCTCGACGATCCGCAGAGGCGTCCGCTTTTCGAAGTGTCTGGCGAGCCGTAAGGGCATTGTCCCTATGCGGCTCGTGTCGAACAGTATAGGCGGAATGAGGCTGAAGCCCTGCACAACGACCTCAATGCGTCTCTTAAGGCCGTGCTCAAGCAAAAACCATTCCTCGAGGTTGGGCCTTAGCGCCCGCCCGAACTTGGCCGCAACATGTCCCATCGAATTGTATTTATCAAACGTAAGCTGCCCTGACAGCTGCGTGTTCGAGCGGCATCCCACGCATACGAGAGTCTCTTCAAATAACGTCGCCTTCGGATGCGCGCTCGACATGAACAATTCCGGCAGAATGAGAAAATCGACCTCGCCGCGGCGGAGTAGCTCATCGGGCTCATCGGAATATGGTAGCAATTCGAAGCGTACTGCCGGAGCTTCCTGTGCGATGCGATCCACAATCCGCCGAAAAAAGACGATTGTCATGAAGTCGGAGAGAATGATCCTGAACCGTCGGTTCGACTGACTTGGGTCAAACGCGTCCCTTGAGATGATCGAGAGTTGAATATGCAGCAGGGCCTCGCGGACAGGGCTCGCAAGCGCCTCCGCGCCGGGCGTTGGGACGAGCTCGCGACCTCTCATCGTGAACAATTCATCGCGAAAATAGATGCGCAGCCGCGCGATCGCAGCACTCATCGCGGGCTGGCTCAGATTGATTTTCCGTGCCGCCGCAGTGAGGTTTCGCTCGGTCATCAGAGCATCGAGCGCAACCAGAAGGTTTAGATCAAGTCCCTTGAACCGCATGTTGTGAGTCTATCCATCGTGTGGATGAGTTCTATCGAAACAACGGAATGTTGGATAGCAAACATCAGTTTGGAAACTGATTAGGCGTACCACGATGGCTGCTTGCCATTACGCGAGTTCCGAAACGGACTGCTGGGGTGTGCGAGCACCTGCCGAATCCGTTTAGGGGCGGGTGTCGGCGCGCTATCCGAGCAACGTCTGTTCTTCTCGGTGCGACGAGCGGCCTGACACGGCGCTCGCTCGTACTGCCGATAAACGTTCGTATGTGTCTTCCATCCCTTTCCATATTTGTGGTGTACCCGCGTACACTAGAGATGGCTTACGCCTCACCCTAGTGTCGGAACCGAGAGGCAGGCGCACATTGCGGATGCCAAACGTCACCCGCGACCGGCCAAATAGTTGCTTGTCCATCACATTCAGAGTGTGTCGAAGATGCATATGACCCAAGTTGATCTGGGGCCGATCGGGAGCGCTTGCGGTGAGATCTCGTTCATCGATGGGGCGCCATCAGACCGCACAGCATCGATAGCAATCCTGGACCGGACCGAACCTCTTGATAATGCGGGTAGGTGCCGGACAATCCAAGCGCCACGTCGGCATGTCTGGCAGATCTCGGACATGACATTGACTGGGATGACCAGCGCCGACTGCACGATCGCCTCTTCTCTGGCCAAGGCGCCACTCCAAGGGGGCCGTTCTGCCGCGCCGCTGGCGAACTGAGCCGGGCGCCGGCGCCCCACGTCAGTGCATTCGAGTATTGATCAGCGATTCAGCCGATAGTGAGTTGTTCACGTGACCACCTCCGCTCTTAACGTCACTGGTGCAGGGAAGCCCGTCATGAATATTCCCGGATCTCGGTCGGCGGAAAGTCGTTCCGCGCGCCCTCAAGTGCAGTGGAGCCTGCATTGGGAAAGCGAGCTGCGGCTGGGCGACCATACCGAGCTCGCTGAGTTTTTCCGCGAAAGCTATGGGCCGACCGGTGCTTTTAATGCGCAGCCATTTGAGGGGAGTCGAAGTTGGGCCGGTGCAAGGCCGGAGGTCCGCGTAATTGGTTACGACGCGCACGGCGTAGCTGCTCACATCGGCGCCCTACGCCGCTTCATCAAGATTGACGGGGGCGATCTACTCGTGGCCGAACTGGGACTATATGCGGTGCGTCCGGATCTCGAGGGGCTTGGAATCAGCCACTCAATGCGCGTGATGTATCCTGCGCTGCAGGAGCTCGGGGTTCCGTTCGGCTTTGGTACGGTTCGGCCCGCGCTTGAGAGGCACCTTACCAGACTGATTGGAAGGCAGGGGCTGGCAACCCTCATGTCCGGCATTCGCGTCCGGTCCACCCACGCAGATGTGTATCCCAATTTGCTGCCGGTCCGGATCGAGGACGTTCTCGTGGTGGTGTTCCCGCTCGGACGCCCGATCAGCGAGTGGCCGGCCGGGACGATCATCGACCGGAACGGGCCTGAGCTGTGAAAGGGCTCGTCCCCCTGTCTGCGGTGCGTCGCGACTACGCCGACGTCAGCGCAAGTCGCTGTGTCTATTTGACCTTTGATGATGGGCCAAATCCATTTTGCACGCCCGACGTGCTCGATGTGCTGACGCAACATCGGGTGCCGGCGACGTTCTTCGTTATCGGCACGTACGTGACCGATCAGCCTGAACTCATTCGACGAATGATTGCGCAAGGACACGAGGTTGCAAACCACACGATGACGCATCCGGATCTCTCCAGATGTGAACCAGCGGTGGTTCACGATGAAGTGCTAACGACGAGCAAGGCGATCCGTTCGGCATGCCCGCAGGCTTCGCCCAGGCACATGCGAGCACCCTACGGCTTATGGACCCAAGCGGTCCTCGCTACGACAGCGAGCGCTGGCCTCACAGCTCTGCACTGGTCGGTCGATCCGAGAGATTGGTCGCGCCCAGGCGTCGATAGGATTGTGAATTCAGTGCTGGCGGCCGTTCGTCCAGGCGCAATTGTACTTCTGCACGACGGGTATCCTCCTGGTGAGGAAAGACTCTGCAGCGATGCCACTCTGCGTGATCAGACGGTGATGGCGCTGTCACATCTGATACCGGTTCTGCAACAGCGCGGGTTTGCAATCCGTCCGCTTCCTCAACTTCACTAAACAAAACTGGCCCCAATGGACCTGCTCGCTACAACCAGCGCTGTCGCCGTTTCGTCTTATGCGCTGCTCTCAACTGTCTACAAGAGCGCGCAAGCGCTCTATGCTCAGCCGGCGAATACCTCGTCGCTGCAGACCGATCTGGGCCAATCCGAGGTAGCTCTGCCCAGCGTGGACGTCATCGTGCCTTGCTTCAACGAGGACCCGAACACGCTCTCCAAATGTCTCGAGTCGATTGCAGGTCAAGACTACGGTGGAAGACTGCAGGTCTATGTGGTCGACGACGGATCTGCAAATCGCGATGTCGTGGGGCCTGTACACGACCTCTATGCGAACGATCCGAGATTCAGCATCATCCTGCTGGCCAAGAACGTTGGAAAGCGCAAGGCGCAGATCGCCGCTATACGTAGCTCGTCCGGGAACCTGGTGCTCAACGTCGACTCGGATACGATACTAGCCGCTGACGTGGTCAAGAAGCTTGCATTGAAGATGCAGGAGCCGGAAGTCGGCGCCGCCATGGGCCAGTTGATAGCGAGCAACCGCAGCCAAACCTGGCTAACCAAGCTAATCGATATGGAATACTGGCTAGCGTGCAACGAAGAGCGCGCGGCACAGGCTCGCTTCGGTGCAGTCATGTGCTGCTGCGGCCCCTGCGCGATGTATCGTCGCTCCGTCCTCGCTTTGCTGCTTGATCAATACGAAACGCAATTCTTTCGCGGAAAGCCGAGCGATTTTGGCGAGGATCGCCACCTAACTATCCTCATGCTCAAAGCGGGATTTCGAACCGAGTATGTCCCGGATGCCATCGCGGCAACAGTCGTACCCGACAGCCTTGGGCCGTATTTGCGTCAGCAACTCCGTTGGGCACGGAGTACCTTTAGGGACACGTTTCTTGCATTGCGCCTGCTGCCCGAACTCGATGGCTATCTCACGCTAGACGTTGTCGGACAAAATCTCGGCCCTTTACTCCTCGTATTGTCATCACTGGCTGCGCTTGCACAGCTCGCAATCGGCGGTTCGGTGCCCTGGTGGACGGGATTGACAATTGCTGCAATGACAATAATCCGGTGCAGTGTCGCGGCGTTTCGTGCCCGCGAATTGCGCTTTATCGGCTTCTCGCTCCATACGCCTATCAATATATTTATCCTACTTCCTTTGAAGGCTTATGCGCTTTGTACATTGAGCAATAGCGATTGGCTGTCGCGCAAGCTCGTCAATGTGCCGAGCGCAGGGGACAAGAAGGCCACTATCCCGGCTACTAACACTGGATCGAGCGCTGCAGCTACTGCAGAAATTGTTGAAGCAATTCGCAAGCGGAGGTCGCGCGGTTCCTCGGGCGAGCCGGCGACTGACAATATGTGCGGTGGCGATTGATCGAGCCAATAACAACAGGTTAATCAACCCATGAGACTGGACAAGAACTATCATCTGTTCGAGCGTGATCTTGCTGTTGGTGATCAGTGGCGCCTCGACAGTAACCCGTTGGAACAGGAGCGTTACGCGCAAATGTTTCGGATGTCGCGTTCCAATGGGGATGTTACGCGTGCCCTTGAGGTCGGAGGTGCAGCCTTCGCATTCACGGAAATGCTGGGACCCCACTGCCAGCGAATTACCGTGCAGGATGTCATGCCGCAGGATTAAGCGCGCACGGCAAAGAACGGAGAGGCGGTCATGGTGAGCATGCTTGCGCCAAATGGCGCTCTGGTCTTCGGATTCGCGCGTGATGCTTGTCGACGCTGGGGCCATGCTGCTGAGACGGCGATTGCTCTCTTGAATGAGAGTTTATCCGAATCGAGCGTCAGCACTGCCAGACTGGTTCGGTCGACCAAGATTGCCTGCTCATTCTGTTCCGGAAGTCGAATAGCTCGTCGAAACAATCAAATTGCGGTCGTTGGGCCGAGGGGCGTATGCGCATCTGCGGCATCAAGTTGACACATGACGGGGCAATTGCTGTCGTCGAGGATGGGCGGCTTGTCTTTTGCACCGAGCAAGAGAAGCGCGGCAATAATCCTCGCTATCAATCCATCGATAATCTCGATGCAGTTGTACTTGCATTGGCGGAGCATGGCCTGGATCCGCGTGATATTGATCAGTTCGTCATCGACGGCGGGGATGGCGAGCGCGAGTCGCAATTCCTGGTCCTCAGTGGGGCCGTGCCGATCGCGCTGAAAGGGGCGCCATATGTCGAGCGCCGTGCTGAGGGCCTTCTTGATTGTGTCGACGGTTTTGGCTTGATCCTTGCCAGCAAGGTGTTTCCCTACAAGAGTTACCCGCACGTCACCGGCCACGTTGCCTCAGCATATAGCACCAGCCCCTTTGCCGTCTCGGGTAGACCCGCGTTCTGTCTGGTATGGGACGGCTGGATCTCTCCACGTCTTTACTATGTTGAACCACAGGGGGGGCGGCTCGTTGGATGCCTGTTTCCGATGATTGGCCACGCCTATGCTGTCGCCGGCCTTCACTTCGGGCCTTACAGTCGGCCGAATCGCACCAATTCGGACTTGGGCATCGCCGGCAAATTGATGGCCTACGTCGCGCTTGGTTCTGCCAACGAAAGCATTGTGGCGGTGTTTCAGGAGCTCTACGACAGGCGCTTCGCGGCGGACACGCAGCAGGCTCGTCGCTATCGCGCGGACATCAACAATGCCGAAGCGTCACTCGCAGCTATGCACGACTTTTTCGAGGCGAGCAGACTGCGCCTCATGGCCGAGCGAGCGGAGGACGTCCTTGCGTCGTTTCATGTGTTCCTGGAACGTCTCCTTATCCGGGAAATCGCAATGGTGTTGCTGCGGCATTCGTCGCTTCCGGGAGCGCGGAATCTATGTATAGCCGGCGGCTGCGGTCTTAACATCAAGTGGAATAGTGCGCTTCGCGCGACGGGACTGTTCGATGACGTCTGGGTGCCGCCATTTCCGAATGACAGCGGCTCGGCAATCGGTGCAGCTTGCAGTGCGCTGGCGGCGCAAGATGGGTTCGTGCCACTGGAATGGTCAGTCTACAGTGGTCCTGCCCTGCAAGCCAGCGAGGTTCCGCCAGAATGGGAGGCCGCGCCGTGCAGTTTGCGCGATCTTGCGGCCATTCTCGCCGACAACGAGCCGGTGATCTTCCTTTCCGGGTGCGCGGAGCTTGGGCCGCGGGCGTTGGGCGGCAGAAGCATTCTTGCGGCCGCGACCTCGCCGGCAATGAAGGATCGTCTCAACGACATCAAGCGCCGCGAATACTTCCGACCGGTGGCGCCGATTTGCCTAGAGGATCGGGCGCCAGAGATATTCAACCCAGGTACGCCGGATCCGTACATGCTGTTCGATCACCAGACTAGGACGGAATGGCGCGACAAGGTCGCCGCCGTCGTCCATTTGGACGGCTCTGCGCGACTGCAGACAATCTCCCGCAACTCTTCACACAAGATTGCCGAGCTCCTCGTCGAATTTGAGAAGCTCACCGGCATTCCGCTGCTCTGCAATACGAGCGCCAATGTTCACGGCCGTGGCGTCTTCCCGGATGTTGCCGCGGCTTGCCAATGGGGACGCGTTGAACATGTGTGGTGTGACGGCCTGCTCTGGACCAAGACGGTCGTAGGGACGCCATCGTCGGCTCAACGGCTTCTGCCAACCTAAGGTGAACATGTCCACCGTAGCCATCGACATTGCCGGCGTAAAAAAGTCCTTTGGCGGCAAGATCATCGTCAATGAACTGTCGTTCTCGGTTGCACGCGGAGAGTGCTTTGGCCTGCTCGGGCCTAATGGAGCTGGCAAGAGCACCATTGCGCGTATGCTTCTCGGCATGATTGCGCCGGATGAAGGCAAGGTTACCGTCCTTGATGAGCCCGTGCCTGCACGCGCTCGAGTGGCACGTGTGCGCATCGGCGTGGTGCCGCAGTTCGACAACCTTGAACTCGGGTTTACCGTACGAGAAAACCTGGTGGTATTTGGCAGATACTTCGGCATGAGCGCTCGAAAGATCGAGGCGCTCCTGCCATCGTTGCTAGAGTTTGCGCGGCTCGAAAGCAAGGTGGATGTGCGCGTCGCCGAGCTGTCAGGTGGCATGAAGCGGCGGCTGACGCTGGCGCGTGCATTGATCAATGACCCGCATCTGCTGGTAATGGACGAGCCGACGACGGGTCTGGATCCGCACGCGCGCCACCTGATCTGGGAACGTCTGCGAGTTTTGTTGGCCCGTGGCAAGACGATCCTACTGACCACTCACTTCATGGAAGAGGCCGAACGTCTATGCGATCGGCTGTGTGTGCTGGAGGATGGACGCAAGATCGCCGAAGGCAAACCGCAAGCGTTGATCGACGAAAAGGTCGGATGCAACGTGATTGAGATCTATGGCGGTCATCCGCAAGAGCTGCGTGAGATACTGAAGCCCTATGTACGTCACCTGGAAGTGAGCGGAGAGACGCTGTTTTGCTATGCGCAATATCCCGAGCAGGTGCGCATCCAGCTGCGCGGGCGAGCGGGCCTGCGCATTCTGCAGCGTCCGGCAAATCTCGAGGACGTGTTCATGCGCCTGACCGGACGCGAGATGGAGAAATGAGTGATGAGTGAAGGTTATGCGGGGGTCCTGCCCGCCAACGCCTACAACTGGGTCGCGGTATGGCGTCGAAATTGCCTGGCATGGAGGAAAGTTGCGCTTGCGTCGGTTCTCGGCAACCTCGCAGATCCTATAACCCATCTTTTTGGCCTTGGCTTCGGCCTTGGTCTCATCGTGGGGCCCGTTGAGGGAACTTCCTACATCGCATTTTTGGCTGCGGGCATGGTTGCGACCAGCGCCATGACTGCCGCAACGTTTGAAACCATGTATGCAACCTTTGCTCGCATGGATGCCAATCGTACCTGGGAAGCAATCCTGTCCACACAGCTTACGCTTGGCGATATCGTTTTAGGCGAATTGGTTTGGGCGGCCAGCAAATCCGTTCTTGCCGGGACGGCAATCGGGCTTGTCGCTGCCACGCTTGGCTATGCGTCTTGGCTTTCCATTTTCTATGCGATGCCGACCGTCGCGCTTACTGGGCTTGTATTCGCCAGCCTGGCAATGGTCGTCATATCTCTTGCGCCAAGTTACGACTACTTCGTGTTTTACCAGACGCTTGTCCTTACCCCTATGGTGTTTCTGTGTGGCGCGGTGTTTCCGATGAGCCAACTGCCTGGCTCATTTCAGCACTTCGCCGACTTGTTGCCGCTAGCGCATTCGGTCGACCTCATTCGCCCCGCGATGCTAGAGCGCGAGGCTGGCGGCGCTTTGTTTCATGTAGGTGCGCTTTGCATATACGCGGTGTTGCCCTTCTTCGTATCGACCGCACTGTTGCGGCGCCGGCTGCTGCGTTGAGGGAAAGAACTAAGATAACCGGGAGAATCCAGCTGATGCAGTCGCACCGTGCTCTCTGGTGAGTCGGACAAGGCCCGACCTGCGATGGCAGCAGTTGCAATGCCTGTAAGAGGACGCGATCAAGCCAGGTCCACATCAGCCTGTTCAGTTGATCGATGCGGGGCTCCGGCACTTCAACGGGCTGAGCGCCGTGTCTGGGCGGCGCTGGGAGAGCCTTGGGTTGTGCTACGGCCCCGCGCGGCCGACGGAGCGCGATAATACGAAGCAGCTGGAACGGCCATTGGTCGTCCCGTCATGATCAAATGGAGAACGAGATGTTGTGTCTGGGAATATGTGGCGGTCTGGACAGAATTCATGAAAGCTCGCCCGAGCTGCCGAATACCTTCTTGCACGATGGCGCTGCGGTTCTTGTACAGGATGGCCGCGTGATCGCTGCCGTCGAAGAGGAGCGCCTCAATCGAGTTAAGCACTCCAACAAGTTCCCAAGCAACGCGATGCGATACTGTCTTTCGGCTGCGGGAGTCGAGCTTCACCAGATCGATCGCATTGCGTTCTACGCGACTGAAGCGTACTGCAACACTATGCTCGAGCGCCTAGCTGTTTCTCAGCCGCTTCCGCTGGACGCCAAACTGTTGCTGCGACAGCTACTGGCACGGGAGTTCGGTACCGAGGTCGATGCGTCGCGGGTTTCATTCGTAAATCACCATGAAGCGCATGCGGTCAGCGCGTTTGCCATGTCTGGATTCGAGCAAAGCCTCATTTTTTCGGTTGACGGCGGTGGCGATTTTCTCTCGGGCCTATTGGCGGTAGGGTCGGGCACCGGAATGACGCAACTTGCACGTTTCCCAGAAAGCAACTCTCTGGGATTGTTCTATCTCGAAACGATCCGTTACCTCGGCTACGGGTTGTTCGACGAGTACAAGGTGATGGGGCTTGCTCCTTACGGGGACCCCACTCCTTATCGCGAGCTGTTCGGACAGCTCTACGAGTTGTTGGACAATGGAGACTATCGCGTCCACCTTGACCGCATCGGTCCGGCGCTGCTCCGAAACATCCAGGTCCGACGAAAGGGAATGCCGTTTACCCAGCAGCATCGGGATGTCAGCGCATCGCTGCAGGAAGCTCTGGAGCGGATCGTGTTTCACGTCCTGCTACACTATCGCGAAACGACAGGCATCACGCGTTTGTGCCTAGCTGGAGGGGTAGCCCATAACTGCACCGTCAACGGTAAGCTACTCTATTCCGGCCTTTTCGAAGACATCTTCGTCCAACCCGCGGCCCACGACGCCGGATGCGCGCTTGGCGCCGCATTGATGATGTCGAGCGAGCTGGGCAGGCCAACGCCGCGCGAGCGGCTGTCAGACGTATATTGGGGGCCCGGCCTCGGAAACGAGCAAGCCGTAGAACAGGAGCTCAATGCATGGTCCGGTCATCTCGACATTCAACGATGTGACGACATAGCAGCAAGTGCGGCCGACTGGATGGCAGATGGCGCCGTGATCGGCTGGGTTCAGGGCCGCTCTGAGTTCGGGCCGCGTGCGCTCGGCAACCGGAGCATTCTTGCGGACCCGCGGCCGCCGGAAAACAAGGACCGGATCAACGCAATGGTCAAAAAACGCGAGGGCTATCGTCCGTTTGCGCCATCTGTGCTGGAGGAGAATGCGAACGAGTTCTTCGAGCTCCCTGACGGCAAGCAGGCCTTTCCCTTCATGAATTTCGTGGTCCGGGTGCGCGAAGCCCAGCGTAAGGTGCTCGGCGCAATCACGCACGTCGATGGTACCGCTCGGCTGCAAACAGTATCGCGCAAGACAAACCCCGCCTATTGGGATGTTATCAATGCGTTTAAAAAGCGTACTGGCATCCCAGTGCTTCTGAATACGTCATTCAACAACAATGCCGAGCCGATCGTGGATTCGGTTGCAGACGCTATCACGACATTTTTGACGACCGACCTAGACGGACTTGTTGCGGGGCCGTTCCTCGTCAAGAAGCGAGCGGCAAGGCTGCAGGATTGGGGTGCGCTAAGCGTTTCATTGCCGCCTTATGCGTCCCTTCATCGCGTTCGCTCCTACACCGCGGCAGATCGCCAGGAAACGGTCTGCGAGATCCGTACGGGACCTTCGGGCCGCGACAGCATACGCATTTCACATGAGTTATTCGAGCTGCTGATGCGGATCGAGGGCGAGGCGCCGCTTGGCTGGCTTCTAGACACGACCATGGCCGATCACGACAAGCGTGAAGATATCGTGAAGGAACTGCGGCTCGCGTGGGAGCAGCGCTGTGTTCGGCTGCGTCCACCGCGTGCGGCCTGCGACTGCAATAAAAGGAAAAGTGAAGCGCAGGCTGAGCGCACGAATGACCCTGGCAATGCATGCGTGGCGGGACCGGGATAGGGCGAAACGGTATCGGACCGAAATCGGGTACGTCGGCGCAGCGTCTCTGAATGGAAGTGCAATCGGAAAGCATTCAGAGAACATCTTCCATCAGAGGCACGCCGCCATGAAATTCTACCGACGCAGCTCGCCGGCATCACGAGTGCCGCCGATGACAACGGATGCGATCACACGAGATGCATCTATAATGACGTCTTATGTCCACCCAGGAGCCCGGAACGAGACAATGCGTATGGTTAGCGGTTTAAAGAGCGGTCGGTTCGTTGTTTCCAGGCGAAGGACCGGGTTCGGCGACTGCCTGTGGTCGCTGGCGGCAGCTTGGCGCTTTGCACAGCGGACCGATCGGACGCTGGCAATCGATTGGCGCGGATCCTGTTATCTCGATCAGCCATTCACCAATGCCTTCCCAGTCTTTTTCGAACCAGTTCAGGATATTGCTGGGGTACCGATCATCTGCGACGACCAGATCAACCACCGCTCATTCCCGGGGCCGTTCTTCCCGGGATGGTGGAACAAGCCATCCATCGACTGCGTCTATCGGCCGGATCAGCAAATTTTCCGCGAGCGCGACGAGCTCGATCAACTGTTCCAAAATGAGGAAGATAGTGACGCTAACACGGTTGTGTGTGACGCCTGTCTGATGTGGCGCTGCGATCAGGAGGCCGAACGAGAGATCTTTCGCAACATTAAACCGCGATCTGAAATTCTGGCACGGATTGAGGCCATTTACCGCAAGCAGTTTGAGCCGTACAGCATCATCGGCGTTCATGTTCGACACGGCAACGGCGAGGATATTATGGGGCATGCTCCCTATTGGGCCGATCCAGAGCGCGCCCTGCGGCAGGTCTGTCGTGCCATCGAAAGGGCCAGGGGGTTGCCGTACGCCAAGCCTGCGAGGGTGTTCCTGTGTACGGACAGTGCGCTCGTTCTTGAGAAGGTTTCGGCCTTATTTCCTGATGTTTTCACGATTCCAAAACGTTTCCAGGCCCTTCAGGCTGGGCCTCTGCACAGCGCCGCGCTCGGAGCCGAGGGCGGGTTTTCAGCCCTTATCGAGATGTATCTCCTTGCGCGCTGCGACACTGTAATTCGCTTTCCCCCGACGAGCGCCTTCACGCGCTATGCACGTCTCTTTGTGCCACGTGTGATAGAGTTCGACCTGAACGATCCGGGCCGATTGATCTTAACCGATGAAACCTCGCAAGAGCTCGTGGGTTTGTGAAAATCATAGCCCGTCTCATCGACCAGATGGCCGCGTTTTGCATCCGGCAGTACTGGCACTATTTCTCCAGACGGCAATTCATAGCCCAACCTGAGGATCCGACGCGACTTTTCATTGAAGAGGAGAAGAAAAGCGCTGGCTCGCCACCATCCGGTGAAGCGCAACTTGGATGAGAGAGCGCTTGTAGTGCTGCCACCGTGCCTACAGGTGGAACACGCCGGTGTCTTCGTCTCGCACCCGTAGAGTGGAAGCTGTCGCTGCTGCCCGATCGCAGGTCAAGCTGTCTGTCGAGCGGCGCGTTCGCCGCGGCGGTCGTCCTCTCGCTCGAGCGCGCTGGCGCACTCAGAGTCGATTATGTGGAACGTCTCGCTAGGCGTTCAGTCCCCGGCTCGCGGTCCCGACGTCAATTGACGCGCTGCTGCTGTACAGGATGGTGATCAAATCAGCGCTAGAGCGTTTCATTGCTTAACTGAATCGGAGGGGATTCCGGTTTTTGGCGGTTTATGATTCAAGATGCTGACTGGATTGGAGGCCAGCATCGCATGACCCGACCTCTTTCCCTGGATCTTCGCGAGCGTGTGGTGGCGTCGGTTTTAGCGGGCGAGAGCTGCCGATCTGTGGCGGAACGGTTTGGTGTTGCGGTCTCGTCGGTTGTGAAGTGGTCACAGCGGCAGCGGGCGACCGGCTCGGTTGCGCCTGGCAAGATGGGCGGTCACCGCAAGCCCGTGCTTGATCCGCATCGTGCCTTCATTGTCGAGCGGATCACTCAGACGCCGCACCTGACGCTGCATGGTCTGAAGGCGGAACTGGCAGCTCGGGGGGGGGGGCAAGGTCTCACACAACGCGGTCTGGCTGTTCCTGCGCCGGGGAAGGACTGCGGTTCAAAAAAAACATTGTTCGCCCTCGAACAAGCGCGCGCCGACGTCTCTCGTAGGCGCCAGCGTTGGCAATCCTGGCAGGCCGGACTTGATCCGGGCCGGCTGGTGTTTATCGATGAGAGTGTGCTGCAGACAGCGGAAGGAGTTCAACATGAACTAAAACCGATTGTGAAGCTGCGGGAAAGATGGGGGCTGGCCCTCCGAGATCGGCTTTCAGGAGCGGGTCTCAAACCAGTCCGAGCTGCTGCGGTAAATAGCCGTGGTGGCGAGTGTCGGATCAAAGTTCGGATCAAACCGAGCAGGTGAGTGTCCGAAAGACGAATGAAAGTGAACCCTTCGAGGACGCGTCGTTATGAATCCAAGCGTCGTCAAAACCAGGATCGTTTCGTCATCCTGGACAAGTCCGCCAGATGCTTGATGACCGGGCGGACGGCGACCGGCGTAGAGGGGGCGTGAGTCGGACACAGGCTTTCGCGCGGAACTGCAGGAACCAGGCTCTTGATGCCAAGGGAGAAGCGCAAGCGGAGCCAACCGTGAGGCGAGAGTACCGATGCAAGAGACTGGGGCGGACCGACCCGTAGGAGCGTTGAGGGCCCTGTAATGGGGCCGGAGCAAAGGGATCGGGTCAGGTAGTCGTACTCTTGAACCAGCTGGAAACAGGATGACTTCGAACGGTGCGATAAATAAGCCGTTCTCGATCGAGAAGCGGCGAGTGTACGAAGCGTACAAGGCGGTCAAATCCAATCGCGGTGCGGCCGGAGTGGACGGACAGACCTTGGAGATGTTCGAGACAGATCTGGCAGGGAATCTCTACAAGATCTGGAATCGGATGTCGTCAGGGACCTACTTTCCACCTCCAGTGCGCGCCGTCTCCATTCCAAAGAAGACGGGCGGCGAAAGGATTTTAGGTGTGCCCACTATCATCGATCGGATCGCGCAGATGGTGGTCAAACAGATGATTGAGCCGGAACTGGAATCCATCTTCCTGCAGGACTCTTACGGATACAGGCCGGGAAAATCGGCTCTGGACGCCGTGGGCGTCACGCGTCAGCGGTGCTGGAAGTATGATTGGGGTCCTGGAGTTCGACATCAAAGGATTGTTTGACAATCTTCCGCATGATCTTCTGCTGAAGGCGGTCCGGAGACACGTGCAATGCAAATGGGCGCTGCTCTAATCGAAAGATGGCTGACGGCGTCGATGGAAAAGGACGGGAAGCTTGTTGAGCGGAGCCGCGGAACCCCGCAAGGGGGCGTGATCAGCCCAATACTGGCCAATCTGTTCCTGCATTATACGTTCGATCTATGGATGGCGCGGACACATCCCGACCTCCCTTGGTGTCGGTATGCCGACGACGGACTGGTGCACTGCCGGACCGAGCAAGAAGCAGAGGCCATTAGGGCGGAGCTTAAGGCGAGGTTGGAGGTGTGCGGACTTCAGATGCACCCGACAAAGACGCAGATCGTCTATTGCATGGACAACAGGCGTCGGCGAACGTATCAGAGGGTCAAGTTTGACTTTCTCGGATATCAGTTCAGGCCGCGGCAGGTGGCAACGTCACAGCGGAAGGAATTCTTTTGTGGATACACCCCGGCGGTCAGTCCGACAGCTTTGAAGGCCATGCGAGCAACGATCCGAAGCTTGCACATTCCCCGGCAAACGCCGGGGACGCTGGCTGAGATTGCCCAACAGATCAATCCGCTCCTCCGGGGGTGGATAGGTTATTATGGTCGGTTCAGCCGTTCAGCGCTGTTCTCTCTGGTCGACTACGTCAATCAGAGTAAGCGCGATTTTCTTCGCACGCCGGCGGTTTTGATGGATTGCCCTGGTATCGGGCGATACCGAGCCGTTCAGGCAGTGGCGGCTTTGTGGAAGTTGAAGGGCAGCAGGTCTGTAATATCGGCGTCGCCGGCGCGCTGAGGCAATTCGGTGAGGACGTGGCGCAACCACGCTAACGGCTCGACACGTGAGGCGCGGCAGGTCAGCATCAGGCTATAGACGACGGCACTGGCCTTGGCTCCGTCCACGGTATCGCTGAACAACCAACTCTTCCTGCCAGTTGCAAAAACCCTGATGTCGCGCTCCAGAAGATTGTTGTCAATCGGCATGCTGCCGTCCCCGGTGTAGCGCGTCAGATATTCCCATTGGTTTCGGGTGTAGGATACGGCGTCGCCGAGCTTGCTGTCAGGCAAGACCTTCGGGGCCATGTCATCGAGCCATACTTTGAGAGCATTGAGGATGGGGACACTATGTTGCTGGCGGAAGCGGCGAATGCAGTAGGCCTGTGTTTCACCCTTCTTCGGTATTCCGTCCCACGCCCGCCTTTCAACCCGGTAGAGCTGTTCAAAGAACCGCAGCGCTTGCTCGGGCGGACCGCCGCCCTTCTTCCTGGCTTTGAGGGCATCGACAAAGCGCCGCCGGGAGTGGGCCATGCATCCAATGTGGGTGGCCCCTTCCAGCGTGCGCCATGCGGTATAGCCGTCACTCATTACAATGCCACGGTAATCGCCGAGGAAGGCTTGCGGGTGGATTTGGCCGCGGCCCGGCTGATAATCCAGAAGAACGATCGGCTCGTGGCTGCCCTTGCCGCTGCGATAAGCCCACATGTACGATGTGCTGGTGGCCCGTTTGTCCTTCTCCTTGAGGACCTGAACCGTTGTCTCGTCGCCATGGATGAGAGGTTGTGATCTGAGCCGCAGCTTCAGGGCGTCGTAGATGCGATGCAGATGCTTCTCGCTCGAGCCAATCACCCAGTGGCCCAAAGCGCCGCGGCTGACAGGAACACCTGCACGTTCGAAGGCCTGCGCCAGGCGGTAGAGCGGCGTGCCATCGACATATTTGTGAACCAGCGCGAACGCCAGCGTCGAGGGCGTGGCAACGCTGCCCGGCAATGGTTGCGGCGGCATCGGCGCGGTCACGACAGGGGCGTGGATCCCGGTGCGATCGCAATGGCGGCACGCATATTTGAAGCGCACATTCTGTAAAACCTTCGCCTTCACCTCGATATGAAGTTGCTCGGTGACAGCCTCGCCCATGCGATGCATCTGGCCACGGCAGCAAGGACACGCCTTCTGATCGTCGGACAGGTCATACTCGACGCGCTCACGAGGTAGGTTCCCCGGCAGCGGCTTGCGGCCGCGCTTCTTTCCCATTGTGTTTTCGACGGGTGGCAAGCCCGTGTCCGGAAGTTCGGCGATATTGTTCGTTTCACTGCCGGCGTCCTCCTCATCGGAGGCCTGCTCGGCTTCATTGAAGAGACGATCAACATGCTTTTCGCTGCGCGGCGCAAAACGATGCAGGCGTGCCAGCGCCAGTTCTTCCTCGAGCTTGGCGACGCGGTCGGCGAGTTGATGGTTCTCCGCCTGCAGCGCAGCAATGCGTGCCAACAGCACTTCAACACTCGGATCGCCGGTTCGATTCATCGAATTCTTGAATCTGAACCGTACCGACGCGTCAACCGCTCAACTCGAGAGCTCAGCCGGCAACCTGATATTGCCGCACCGGATGGCGGACCATCGCATCGATATCGATGCCGTCAAGGATCCAGTGCAATTGCTCCGTCGTCAGCGTGACGATCGCCTCCTGGCGGCGCGGCCATCGGAACCTGTCTTCGGTCAGCCGCTTCAGGACCAGTACAAAGCCGGACCGATCGAAGAACAGAAGCTTCATCCGGTCGCAACGGCGATTGCAGAACGCAAAAACCGCCGGAGTGAATGGATCGAGCGCCATCGTCTCCTGGACCAGGACCGCAAGGCTGTTGATGCCAGCCCGGAAGTCGATCGGCTCACGGTGCAGATAGACCTGCAGGTCATCGCCCAGTCTAAACATCGCCCAGCGCTCCGATGATCGCCGTCAATGCATCCACATCGCCGCATTCCAGCGCGAGCTTCACGCCATTCGGCAGCGACACGCTCACTTTGGCCGGAGAACAAAAAGCTGGAGTCCCTTTGGGTTCCGAACCACGCACTTCATCGTAAGCCGGCAAATCAACCGTCGCCACGCTGTCTTTTCGCGACAGGTCCCGCTCGGACTTCCCCTCAAGCTGAACCGGGATGAACGCCGGGCGTGAGGACGGCGGCAGCGACCTGGTCGCGCTGTGCTTCTTGATCCACTTCCGAAGGAGGTTCGCGTTGACCCCATGTTCGAGTGCAAGCCTCGATACCGAAACCCCAGGCTCAAGGCAGGCCGCGACAAGACGCTCTTTCGATGCCGCCTCGTAGCGCCGGCGACCGTTCCGGCCGACAAGCCTGACCCGCAGTTTCTGATCATCGTCGCTCATCACAAGGTGTCCACCTATTTTGGTGGACACCTCATGCATCAGGACTCTCAAAAGCAAAAGGTGCGGAGAAATTCGCGCTTACCAATCAGAAGCTGAAGGCGTGGATCATGCGAAAGTACAAGCGCTTCCGGCTCCACAAAACCGGTGCTTCGCTGTTCTTGCGAAAGCTGGCTCGGAATAACGCGGAGCTGTTCGTGCACTGGCAGTTCTTCGGAACGACCACGTTCACCTGACGGGAGCGGTGTGAACCGAGAGGTTCACGCACCGTTCTGCGAGAGGCCGGGGGTGAAAATCCCCCGGCCTACTCACCCTTGGATCAAGACCAACATGGCCCCTTTGCGGGGCTGGCGCCCCAAGGGCGCACGCCTGCGCGGCTTCGCCCCGCACGGTCACTGGCGTACCCTCACATTCCTCGACGCGCTCCGCCATGACCAACTCACGGCACCCTGCGTCTTCGGCGGCCCGGTCAACGGCGAATGCTTCTGCGCTTATGTGAAGCACCTTCTCCTGCCAACCCTGCGCGAAGGCGACATCGTCATTCTCGACAACCTCGGAAGCCACAAGTCGAAAGCTGTCAGGCAGATGATCCAGGCTGCTGGCGCCAGGCCCTGGTACCTGCCGCGATACTCGCCCGACCTCAACCCGATCGAACAGGCCTTCTCCAAGATCAAACACTGGATGCGGCAGGCTCAGAGGCGCACCGTCGAAGACACTTGGCGCCAAATCGGTCACCTCGTTCAGGACATCCAGCCTCGCGAATGCGCAAACTACTTCGCAAACGCCGGTTATGCTTCAGTCAAAATGTGAAACGCTCTAGCACTTCAGGACTGTCGCATAGTCGCGAAGGAGCGCCAATCGCGTGTGGATGGAGCCACGACGTTCAAAACTGAACGACGGGTTCGATGGTAGACAATCTGCTCTAGGTGGTTTGGACTCTAGGGATTTCCTTTTAGGCGCAAATCAGATTCAAGGCTGCTTTTGGGGAGGCAGTCTTGGGTGTGATGGACCGCTTGGTATTGAGCGACGCGGCTTGGGAGCGAATGGCGCCGCTGATTATAGGTCGCCCCGACCAGAAGGGCTCCACTTGGCGCGACAATCGGATGTTCGTGGAAGGTGTACTTTGGATTGTTCGCACGGGCTCTCCCTGGCGTGATCTCCCGGAGGCGTTCGGGGATTGGAACAGCGTGTTCCGGCGCTTCAGTCGATGGAGCATCAAGGGCTGATCGTCGATTCAACCATCGTCCGGGCGCATCAGCACGCCGCCGGGGCCAAAAAAGGGGGTCTGAAGATCAGGCGATCGGCCGCTCGCGCGGGGGGGCTGAGCACCAAGATACATATGGCCGTTCGTGGCTTGGGATGTCCCGTACGGTTCGCGCTGACCGCAGGCCAGAAGGGCGATGCACCGCAAGCTGCCGCATTGATCGAGGGACTACCTGCCGAGGTCGTCATGGCCGACACGGCCTATGACGCCGATCATTTGCGCCAAGCCATCGCCGCCAAGGGCGCGCTCGCCGTCATCCCCAACAACCCGTCACGCGCACTCAAATACCCGCTGGACAAGCACCTCTTCGAATGCTGCTTCTCAAAGCTCAAGCAGTTCCGCCGCGTCGCAACCCGCTTCGAAAAGACCGCCCGAAATTACCTAGCCGTCGTCACTCTCGCAGCCATCGTTCTTTGGATGCGGTAAGTGTCCACACGACCTAACCCGTCTTATTCGTCAGAGGGCGCCCGAGAGGCTGGCGAGCGTGGTGTAAAGCGCTGAAGCGGCGTAGGATTCGGTTGCAAAGCCAACCCCATCACCTTCAGCCGCGAACAGCACGGCCGCCATGACCGATGATACGATTCTGCCCTTCTCGTTTCCAGCCGTTCACGCCAAGAAAGTCACAGCTGCCTTCGATGGCGGTCGGCTGACCTCGAACGGGGGCGTGATGCTTCTGGCGATGGCCGAGCGGCGCCTCGGCTTGGCCGACAATTTGGCCCGCGTGTTCCCGGATCGGCGCGATCCGACGCGGGTCGTGCACAGCCTTGTCGATATGTTCCGCGCGCGCATGTTCGCGATCTGCTGCGGCTACGAGGACGCCGACGACCTCGATCATCTGCGGTCCGATCCCGCATTCAAGCTGGCCTGCGGACGGCTGCCGGACACGGGTCGCGATCTGTGTTCCCAACCGACGCTGTCGCGGCTGGAGAATGCTCCGCGCCTTCGACGCATGGATGGATAGCTACCCGCGCGAGCCGGCATCCGTCACGCTCGACATCGATGATACCTGCGATGTCGTCCACGGCCATCAGCAGCTCTCGCTGTTCAACGCTCATTATGACGAACGCTGCTTCCTGCCGATCTACGTCTACGACACGGAGAAGAGCCGGCCCGTGGCGGTCGTGCTGCGGCCCGGCAAGACGCCGGGCGGCGTCGAGGTGCGTGCCCATCTGCGCCGCCTGATACGGCATATCCGGACGCGGTGGCACAACACGCGAATTACGTTCCGTGGCGACGGGCGCTATGCCCGGCCGGAGGCAATGGCGTGGTGCGAGACCAACGGCATCGACTACATCTTCGGTCTGTCCGGCACCAAGCCGCTCGCCAGAAAAGTCGACGAGGCCGCCGACGGCATCCGCACGCGACGCGCCATCGAGAACCTGCCGGTTCTGCGTGGCTATACCGAGACGCGCCACAAGGCAAAGTCCTGGGATCGCGAACGACGTACCGTCGCCCGTATTGAGGCGACGATGCTCGGCCTCGACATCCGTTTCGTCGTCACCAGCCTCGATGTCGGCTCGGCCGAGTGGATCTACGACAGCCTGTATTGCGCGCGCGGCCAAGCCGAGAATCTGATCAAGCTGCATAAGACGCAGCTCGCCTCCGATCGCACCAGCTGCCGTTCGGCGCTCGCCAATCAAGTCCGCCTCGTTCTCGACACCGCCGCTTATTGGCTGATGCTGACCGTGCGCGACGCGATTCCCAAAGCCCGGGAATTGGCCACAGCCGAGTTCGCGACGCTGCGTCTTCGTCTCTTGAAACTCGCTGCCCGTGTCGTCGAGACCACGAGCCGCATTCGCCTTGCGTTTGCCGCGGCATGTCCCGAAGCCGACCTGATCCGCGGCTTGCCAGGCGCGCTGCTGCCGCTCGGTCCTTGACCGGCGAGGCGTCCGCCCCCGTTCGCCCAACCTACACCTCAAGCGCGTTGCAAAGTGCCGGTCGTCAGGCGGTGAAAGGCCGAAGGCAATCCCGCGCGCCTCGTCAGAGCAGATGTGCGGCCACATCAATCGGACCAAAAAAACGCACTCTCACGAATAGGACGGGCTAGACTGTCGTCAGATACCTCGCCGCAAGTCGATCACCTGCGCCATCGGAGATTAAGCGCGTGATCAAGCGCGTGCCATGAATTCTGCAGGTCGAGGCGGACTGAAGGGACGCATTGCAACGTACGCGGGTCGGAAAGTCGACAAAGGCGACACAATTATAGTGCAAACGGCCGCCTATTAGCTGGCACGAAGAATGCAGGCACTCGGTAGCCCAGGCTTCTCCTCCTGGGTAGGTTCAGCATTGCAAGTTGAGGCTGTGGCTAGCCACCGAAGTTAGCGGCGCGTGACACAAAGGGGACTACGCCTGCTCGCGCGGGACACCAGCGGGCGCCCCCGTCACGTCGCCGCTAACTTCATGCGATCGCACATAGCGCGTTGAAGTTACCCGCCTCGGAATTGATGTGTGTGGATGAAAGCCAGACGAGCCGACAACTATGAAGCGTAAAACGGTTGGAAGACATGTGCTTTGGTTCTGGCTCATTCGATCGCTGATCTGCCACGCCGAGCTGGCCACGACGAGCAACAGTGTTCGCGCCAACGACAACGCCCTTGTCGAACGGGTCAGGTCAACATGGCGAGCGCAGGACGGCGAGACCATAGAACAAATTACCTCCAAAGTCTCGAAGGTGGCGCAGTTCGTCACTCAAACGTGGGGGGTCGCTGAAGGAGTTGACCGAACTGAATACGTGTATCTGTCGTGGACAAGGCACCACGAGCGTGCATCAGACGAAGTGTACGTTATCACCTGGAAGGTCGCATCTGACGGAGGCATTGAAGTGGCGTCGACATATGCAAAGCCCATTGAACTGGGCTGGCACGCCTTTGCGCTCTCGCTGATCGCGGGTGAAATCGCAGATGGCGAAAGGACCGCTAATCTTCACTTTCTGCATGATCCGGCCAACTTCAACTTCGTGACGACGGCGCAAGGCAAGCTGGGCAATCTTCTGCGGCGCGGCCGCTGCAGCATCATAGAACCCGTTGTAGTGGATTACGTGCCGAAGCCGAATGAGAATGCGACCGATAAGGGTGACATGTGGCGTGTCCTGCTTTTGGTGAACTGTAACATTCCAGGGCCGCGCTATTTTACCCGCAACGGGGGCATCACCTTCGAGAAGCGGGCGCGACGAGATTGGGAGCCGCAATCCTTCTTTGCCAAGCGCATCGCGGCATTCCCTCCGGGCTCTTGGTTCGATCGCATAGAGCCAGATGAACATGACGCATTGGAGAAGGCGCGAAAGGCCTCGGCAAATGGCCCCACAAATCATGATCCCAGCATAACTCCTTGATACTGAGCGTCACGGAGCAGCCATGCGGTCTGCACTTAGCGCATTCTGTTACTCACGCGGACGTAGATGGCCTCCTGCCGGTAGAGCGGTTGGCCATCGGCATATTTGGCGACGGCGATCTGGGCTAAAAGCGCTTCGGTCGGAATGCCTCCTTCAATGATATGGACCGGGGCCGGGAGCTATCGCCAAATTTTGGTGACGGCGCGGCCGGTCAGGCGGCGGCGGTTATGGGCTGACGGTCAGTCGGTTTGGCGATGAGCTCGATCCCGTCGTTGAATGTCACACCGAGAACGAGTTTTGGCAACTGGTTGTGGCCATCGAGACGACGCCGGCTTTTCTGCGCGGCCTCAAGCAGTTTGAAGACCATCGCGAGCGCCGTTCTGTTGGACAGGCAGCCCTTTGATCGGATCGTGCGGTGGCGCACGGTAGCGAAGGTGCTTTCAATGGGATTGGTGGTCCGCAGGTATTTCCAGTGTTCGGCCGGGAAGTCGTAGAACGCCAGTAGCGTGTCCCGATCCTTGCTCAGGCAGTCGGCCGCCTTCTCGTATTTGGGCGTATAGCTCTCGATGAAGGCGTCGAACGCCAGCTCGGCGGCGGCCTTGGTTTCGGCCATCCAGCTCTCCTGCAACGCGCGTTTGGCTTTAGGCTGCTGGCTCTTCGGCAACTTGGCGATCACGTTGGCGGTCTTGTGTACCCAGCAGCGCTGCTCGCGCGTTTTCGGCCAGACCTCGCCGGCGGCCTTCCAGAACCCGAGCGCGCCGTCGGCGATGGTGAGCCGCGGCGGCACGCCGAGCCCGCGCCGCTTCAGGTCGAGCAGCAGATCGCGCCAGTCCTGCGCGCTCTCGCGGGCGCCATCGGTGAAGCCGACCAGTTCCTTGCGGCCTTCCGGCGTCGCGCCGATCAGCACCAGGATGCACTGCTTTTCGTCTTCGAGGCGTGCTTGGAGATGGATGCCATCGGCCCAGATGTAGACGTAGCGCTTCGCCGACAGATCGCGCCTCTGCCACGCGGTGTGTTCGTCAAGCCAACCGTCCTTCAGACGGCCGATGGCGGATGCCGACAACCCGGCAGCATCCTTGCCGAGCAGCGCCGCCAGAGCCTCGGAGAAGTCGCCGGTGGAGATACCCTTCAGGTAAAGGATCGGCAGCAGCGTCTCGATCGATTTCGAGCGGCGCATGTAGGGCGGCAGGATCGACGGAGAGAACCGGATGCGGTCGGGATCGGTAGCCTCCGCCTCGCGATCCCGTACACGCGGCTGGCGGACGCCGACCGGACCGATACCGGTCATCACCTCGCGTTCCGGCAGGTGACCGTGGCGCACGAGCGCTGGTGGCCGTCCGTAGTCTTCAAATCGGCATGCTTGCCGAGAAAGTCCGCGACCTCGGCCTCGATCGCCTGGGCCAACAGAGCACGCGCCCCATTGCGCAAGATTTCGGTGAGTTGATCGTCGACGTTTCCTGGCTGAATCAACTTGATGATGTTATCTTTGGACACGGCATATCGCTCCTTCGGTGGAGAAGTGGAGGCGTCAAGCACCCCCACGATATGCCGCCTTCCCGATTCCCGCCGTCACCAACTTTCAGCGATAGCTCGGGCCGGGCCTGGATCACGCCGTCCTCCTTCTTGAAGGCACGTAGCGATCACACGGAACTTCACCGGCACCACATCCAGACGCTCTGACACGTTCTCGCCGATCAGCACCTTCTGCTTGACGGCATGCTCAGCCAGCTCTTCCGGCTCAATGACCGTTTCGATCCGTTCCAGATAGGGCGCAAAGCCCTGGCGCCGACGCGGTACGCTTGTCATCCGCTTGCTCACGGCCCTCGTTGACCTGGGCCTTGATCGCACCGATGCCGGTCTCGATTTCCTCGAAGACAAAGGTCTGCTGTTCATCGTCACCGTTCGCAGAGCCGAGCTTTTCCGGTTCGTCGGCCGAACCGGGCGCGGTCGAGGGACCTTCAGGATCTGCGTCAGCCGCTCGATACGCGCATCGGCATAGGCGTTGCGCGCCCTGATCGTAAACGGGGCTGCGAGGCCCATCAGATTGTTTGTGCGTAGACCTGTGAGCGCCGTTAGAAGAGTCATCTTCTGCAAGGGTGCTCACAATGGACGACCATTCGGACGACATAAGACGACCGTTGTCACCGCGCATGGAAGTGTACGCCGGCGGCGGCCGGAAACAGTGGCCAGATGATTTGAAGGCGCAGATTGTCGCGGACAGTCTCGAGCCGGGCGCGATCGTAACAGATGTCGCACGTCGCCATGGCTGCCGGCCCCAGCAGGTGCATGACTGACGGCGCCGGGCGCGTTCAGGTCAGTCTGGTGCTGCCAGTGGCGGGTGCACTGTCGTTTGTGCCGTTGGTGTCGGAATCGTCGCCATCGGCGGCTGCAGCTCCCTCCGGGTCGCCGGAAGCAGCCGTTGTGACGGTTGAGCTCCATGGGGTACGAGTTGAGGTGCGAGGGACGCCTGGCCTTGCCGTGTTGAGTGATGTGTTTGTTGCGTTGCGCCGGACACGTTCATGCTGACGGCTCCCGCTGGCCTCATGATTTACGTTGCGACCCGACCTGTAGACTTCAGGAAGGGCGCGGATGGCCTGGCGCTGTTGGCGAAGGAGACGCTGGGCCACGATCCGATGAAGGGCGTGGCGGTGGTCTTCCGTGCGAAGCGCGCTGATCGGGTGAAGATTGTCGTCTGGGATGGCAGCGGCCTTGTGATGTACCGGAAACGGCTCGATGGCGGCCGCTTCATGTCCTCCCATCGTGGCCGGCGTCATGCGGGTGAATGCCGCGCAGCTGTCCGCGCTTCTGGCCGGCATTGAGTGGACACGCATGCATGCGCCTCGAATCCCGCAGCCGAAAGCGCTTTGCGTAGGACATAAAATCTTCGCTGCATCGTGGCGCGAAGCATGGCAGACTCGGGCCAATGAGTGATTTACCTGATGTGCTGCCGAGCGATCCAGGCGACTTGCGTGTCTTTGCCGCGGCTCTGCTGGATCGCTGCGCCAGGCTCGAGCGGTTGCTCAAGCTTGCAAAAGATGCGCAGTTCGGTCGATCGTCGGAAAAGCTGGACGCTGATCAGCTACAGCTTGTTTTGGAGGACATCGAAGAGGCCGTCGCGGCTCTCGAAGCAGCCGAGAATCACGCCAATCCAAGAACCTGCGAGAAGAGAACTTCCAAGCGCGGGGCCAATCGTGGCAAGCTGCCGGAGCATTTGCCACGCATCGTCGAGACCCTGATGCCCGCTGCAACCTGCTGCCCGTGCTGCGCAGGCGACCTTTTTGAGATCGGTCACGATGAGAGCCAGATGCTGGACGTCGTACCGGCGCAGTATCGCGTCATCGTCACCCGCAGCCCCAAACTGGCCTGCCGCGTCTGTCACGGCGTCGTCCTCCAGCATGCTGCTCCCGAGCGATTGATCAGGGGAGGACTGCCGACCGAGCGGCTGGTCGCGCATGTGATCGACGCCAAGTATCATTGGCATTTGCCGCTCTACCGCCAGGCGCAGATGCTGACGACGCACGGTATCGCCATCGACCGTTCTGCGCTCGCCTTCTGGGTCGGCTATGCCGCCCAGGAATTGAAGCCCTTGTGGCATCGTCTGCGCCAGCTTCTGCTCGGCTCTTCGAAGCTCTGTGTCGACGAGACCCCCGCACCGGTGTTGGATCCGGGGCGCGGCAGGACCAAAACCGGCTACTTCTGGGCGCTGTCACGCGATGACAGGCTCCGGGCCGGACCTGACCCACCTGGCGTGGTTTACGCCTATGCACCGGGCCGTGGGGCCGTTCATGGCTTGCAGCTGCCTGAGGGCTTTCGCGGCATCATCCACTGCGACGGCTATCAGGCTTACAAGACTTAGAGTCTGTCCGGAAAGATTACCTTGGATTGCATAGCTTTCGCAGCATGAGTCGGATGGAGGCCAGCTTGAGAAAGGCGAGCGCCCTGTGATTGAAGCATTCCCAATCTTTGGACAGTCTTCGGCATCGCCCGAGCCAGGCAAAGGTACGCTCGACGATCCAGCGTTTGGGCAAGACGACGAAACGGTGAGCCTGATCGGAGCGTTTGACGATTTCGAGGTTCACGCGCTTCAGAGCGCTACGCAGCCCCTTCTGGAAATGTGGCCCTTGATATCCGCCGTCGGCGTAGAGCTTCAGAAGAAAGGGATAGAGGCCGAACAACGTTGCCATCAGGAGCACGCCGCCGTCGCGATCCTGGATGTCCGCCGCATGCACGATGGCGTGCATCAAGAGGCCTTGCGTGTCGACGAGAATGTGCCGCTTCTTGCCCTTGATCTTCTTGCCCGCGTCGTAGCCATGGAGATCATGAGGCCCCCTTTTTCAGCGCTTTTCACGCTCTGGCTATCGATGATGGCGGCGGTGGGAGAAGCCTCGCGCTCGGCCCTTTCGCGACATTCGACATAGAGGGCGTGATGAATTTTATCGAGCGTGCCGTTCCAGCTCCACAGATCGAAGTAGCCATACAGCGTCGAGCGCGGCGGCAGGTCCTTGGGGATCGCGCGCCACTGGCAACCTGTGCTCAGGATGTACATCAGCCCGTTGGCAATCTCGCGCAGGTCCACCGTACGCTTGTTGCCGCCGCGCTTGGCCGGCGGGATGCGAGGCGCGATCAGCGCCCACTCCTCGTCGGTCAAGTCGCTCGGATAGCGCAGGCGGCTGCGGTCGTAGCGTGCACGGTTCTCGGTAGTCCACATTGGCGGCGCGTCCCCATCGAATCAGGCCGCTCACCTTGAATCACAACCGATTCATTCGACTCAACATGTTTTGGAACAGACACTAAGACCCGAGAGACGCGTGCGGACGCCTTGTCCGGGACGCTTGCCTTCCGCTGGTCGCATGTGAGGCGCCAGTTTGTGAAGATCGAGCGCGAGGCCGCTCCGGCGCCAGCTCCGGTTGCCCGCGAGGCTCTTGAGTGCATCGCCCAACTTTACGCAGTCGAAAAAGCGCTCCGCGGCCGATCAGATGTCGAGCGCCGTGCTGGCAGGCAGGCGCATGCCTGACCTCTGGCGACAGCCTTGAAGCAGTGGTTTGAGGCCAAGCTTGATCACCTTGCACAGAAGAGCGACACGGCGAAGGCCCTGCGTTACGCGCTGCGTCATTGGGACGGCTTGACGCTCCATCTTTATGACGGGTGCATCGAGATGGACACGAATGCTGTCGAGCGTGCGATGCGGCCGATCAAGCTCAACGCCAAGAACTCCCTTTTTGCCGGTTGCGACGAGGGCGCCGAGAATTGGGCAGTTCTCGCTTCGTTAATCGAGACCTGTAAGCTCAATGGCGTCAGTGCCGAGCACTGGCTCGCTGACGTTCTCGCGAAGCTCGTCAATGGCTGGCCAGCGGCGCGACTGGACGAGCTGCTTCCCTGGGCGTCGACATATACGATGCATGCACACGATCCGAGGCTGGCGGCATGAGCCTGAACACGACCGCGGTCCGGATCAAGGTTACTCTCAAGGATGTGAAGCCGGAGGTGATGCGTCGCCTTGTCGTACCCGTTACCCTGCGCCTTGATCGGTTGCATCTGACGCTTCAGGAGGCATTCGGCTGGACGAACAGTCACCTCTTCGAGTTCTTCGCTGGTGAGGCACATTGGGGGATTCCCGACCCCGACAATGATTACGGCCACCAGCCCATTGATGCCCGTAAAGCGCGGCTTTGCGATATCGTTCGAGAGACCGGCGCCAAGACGATCCACTATCTCTATGACTTCGGCGACAGCTGGGATCACGTGATCAAGCTCGAAAAGTGGTTCGACAACACCGACGGAGGGCATGCCCTTCCTGCTCGAGGCCGCCGGTCGTTGTCCTCCGGAAGACGTCGGCGGTGCGCCAGGCTATGCCGAATACCTCGATGCCATCGGTGACCCCACCCATCCGGAGCACGAACATATGCGCCGCTGGGGCCCCGGAGCGGTTCAATCCCAACGAGATCGACCGGAAGGCCCTCGAGGCCGCCGTCAACGCATTGTCCGGAATTTGGAAGCCACGTCGGCAAAAGCTACGATCAAAATAGGGCGTCAAGAGCCAATCAAAAGGGCCGCAGAGCTACGCTTACCATAGACCATCGCGCTCACGACCAGGAGCGGCCGGATCCGGGACGAGCTCGGCCCATGTCCGCGCGTTGCCTTTCGGGTAGAGGCCGGATTCCAGCCAATCTCGAGCGCCGTCATCTCGCCGCCCGGTGACCTTGTCATCGACATCGATCATGATGATCTCGGCAGGCGAGTAGAATTGTGCGGTCAGCAGCGTAGCCAAGCCGACGGGGCCGGCACCGACGATGGCGACGGCGGAGCCGGGCGAGATCTTGCCGTTGAGCACGCCGCACTCGAATCCGGTGGGAAGGATGTCGCTGAGCATGACGAGAGCTGCCTCATCGACCCCATCAGGCAAATGGTGGAGGCTGGTGTCGGCAGCGGCGTCCGGACATATTCGGCCTGCGTGCCGTCGATCTTGTTGCCGAGGATCCACCCGCCGGTGCGATAGTGCGAATACATAACTCTCCGGCAGAAGTCGCATTTGCCGCAGGACGAATGCAGGAGATGAGGACGCGGTCACCCGCCTTGAAGGCGGTCACGCCACCGCCAACCTGGTCAACGACGCCCACGTCCTCATGGACTAGAATTCGGCCGGGCTGACAGGTCGTTACATCACCCTTGAGGATGTGGAGATCAGTGCCGCAGATCGTGGTTTTCACGATCCGCACGATGGCGCTCCGGGTTCCAGGATGGCCGGTTTCGGTCGCTGCGCGAGAGACTTTTTACCGGGCCCCTCAAAGATGAGCGCTTTCATTTCGCATCCCTCCTTGCGTATTCAGTCCGCCGGTTTTGCCTCGGGCAATTGCCATCGTCGCCCGGTAGAGCCGAACCGTGTAGTTCCAGACTTTGGTGATCGGCAGGCTGTTTTGGATCTTGCCGTCGTAGCCTCCAAACTGGCACCGCAACTGAGCCGTCCGAGCCAGCCGCGCACTGAGCTTGCGAACGCATCGGTGGTCATGCCGGCATACGGCACCGCCATTAATCTGCACCAGGCCCTTCTCGCCGCTGGCGGCAAGCGCCCTGCTGTCCTTCTCCAGAATCGCTTTGAACGGCTGCCGCGGAAGAGCGCGCGCTCGACCACGCTGATCTCGGCGTCGAGTACAGGATCGTGGGCAGCGAGCCGCAATGCCTCGATCGCATGCGTGGCGCGACCGGTTCGAACTGTTGCAGCCAGTCGCGCGCGAGCACGTCGCGCAATACGCCTCACGACCGGCGTGCGCCGGACGTACCAACCGGCGATGCGCCGCTCGCTGACGGGTTTGCCTCGATATGCAGGTCACCGCATCGAAATGCGTCACGTCGATTCTTTGCGCGCCGACGTCTGAAGCGACGATTGAGGGGGGTAGAGCATGAGCCCGTCTAGGACAGCAAATTTCGCCGGCGACAACAGCATCGTAGGCATGCCCTCGGTCCTATAGTGACGGTTCGCGTCACGGCATTCCCGGTC
Source organism: Bradyrhizobium barranii subsp. apii (assembly GCF_011516635.5). GTDB lineage: Bacteria > Pseudomonadota > Alphaproteobacteria > Rhizobiales > Xanthobacteraceae > Bradyrhizobium > Bradyrhizobium barranii. Next base: position 1,044,817 of record NZ_CP096255.1, read on the forward strand.
TCGAGCCGATCCGACGAGCGATTGATGGTCAGCGCGATCGACAGACTGCCTGCAGCGAGGAAGGGCAGATCGGATGCCACATGCGGGATGAAGGTCTGAAATGCGATCCGGGGGAGCGTGAGCGTTGCCTCGCGTGTGGCCGGCGGATCGACCGCGTATTTGGCGACGATCGTCAGACCAGAGATCGCATAACTGCCCGGCTCCTGCGGATGGATCGCGAATTCGAACCAGACACCGCCAGTGAGGCCGTCGCGCTCTTCGCTCTCATAGGGGCTGCGCAGCTGCCGCGTCAGGACATTGCACGGTTGGAACTCTGGCAGCTTGGGCGGCGCCGTCTTGTAGTTCGGCGCCAGCACCTCGATCCGCTGCGTGGCGGCCTGTCTCACCACGACGCAGGGCGGATCGAGCGTCACCCGCAGGATCGGCTCGGCGTGTTTTCCTGAGCGCGGGCCGCGCATGGCGCCAGCGAGCCAGGCATCGGGGCTGCGTTAGACAGCGGATACCTCATTGCTTCGCTCCCGCCGGCTGCGCCGCATCCTGGTGGGCATATTTCAGCTTGAGGACATCAGCAGGCGTGGCCTGGACCTGTCCAGGCTTCAGCGGCGCGGGACGTGGTCAGGTCTGCCGGTGTAACCTGATCTTCTGGCCGCCCTTCTGGACTGGGTCGATCCGACGGCCTGCCAAATAGTCAAGCCCCTCATCGACGACAATTGCCGCAAGCGATCAACTACCAATGCTCGCAATAGACCTGCTGATGGGGGCATGACCACCCTAGTTAATGATCGTCACTGAAAACTGTGCCGATCCGGCTGCATCACATGCGTTGAGGCATAAAGTCATCATCGGCCGATGAGCACGAGAGCTATCGCCAAATTTTGGTGACGGCGCGGCCGGTCAGGCGGCGGCGGTTATGGGCTGACGGTCAGTCGGTTTGGCGATGAGCTCGATCCCGTCGTTGAATGTCACACCGAGAACGAGTTTTGGCAACTGGTTGTGGCCATCGAGACGACGCCGGCTTTTCTGCGCGGCCTCAAGCAGTTTGAAGACCATCGCGAGCGCCGTTCTGTTGGACAGGCAGCCCTTTGATCGGATCGTGCGGTGGCGCACGGTAGCGAAGGTGCTTTCAATGGGATTGGTGGTCCGCAGGTGTTTCCAGTGTTCGGCCGGGAAGTCGTAGAACGCCAGTAGCGTGTCCCGATCCTTGCTCAGGCAGTCGGCCGCCTTCTCGTATTTGGGCGTATAGCTCTCGATGAAGGCGTCGAACGCCAGCTCGGCGGCGGCCTTGGTTTCGGCCATCCAACTCTCCTGCAACGCGCGTTTGGCTTTAGGCTGCTGGCTCTTCGGCAACTTGGCGATCACGTTGGCGGTCTTGTGTACCCAGCAGCGCTGCTCGCGCGTTTTCGGCCAGACCTCGCCGGCGGCCTTCCAGAACCCGAGCGCGCCGTCGGCGATGGTGAGCCGCGGCGGCACGCCGAGCCCGCGCCGCTTCAGGTCGAGCAGCAGATCGCGCCAGTCCTGCGCGCTCTCGCGGGCGCCATCGGTGAAGCCGACCAGTTCCTTGCGGCCTTCCGGCGTCGCGCCGATCAGCACCAGGATGCACTGCTTTTCGTCTTCGAGGCGTGCTTGGAGATGGATGCCATCGGCCCAGATGTAGACGTAGCGCTTCGCGGACAGATCGCGCCTCTGCCACGCGGTGTGTTCGTCAAGCCAACCGTCCTTCAGACGGCCGATGGCGGATGCCGACAACCCGGCAGCATCCTTGCCGAGCAGCGCCGCCAGAGCCTCGGAGAAGTCGCCGGTGGAGATACCCTTCAGGTAAAGGATCGGCAGCAGCGTCTCGATCGATTTCGAGCGGCGCATGTAGGGCGGCAGGATCGACGGAGAGAACCGGATGCGGTCGGGATCGGTAGCCTCCGCCTCGCGATCGCGTACACGCGGCTGGCGGACGCCGACCGGACCGATACCATCCATCACCTCGCGTTCCGGCAGGTGACCGTGGCGCACGAGCGCTGGTGGCCGTCCGCAGTCCTCAAATCGGCATGCTTGCCGAGAAAGTCCGCGACCTCGGCCTCGACCGCCTGGGCCAACAGAGCACGCGCCCCATTGCGCAAGATTTCGGTGAGTTGATCGTCGACGTTTCCTGGCTGAATCAACTTGATGATGTTATCTTTGGACACGGCATATCGCTCCTTCGGTGGAGAAGTGGAGGCGTCAAGCACCCCCACGATATGCCGCCTTCCCGATTCCCGCCGTCACCAACTTTCAGCGATAGCTCTGAGCACGAAAAGGATATGACTACAACACACTTGGTATGTTTCCTTCAACCAGTCGAAGGGGCCAAATCGATACCCCATTCGAGAAACCAGAACCTTTCCAAGTGAGGCTGACGCGAAGAGATTCGCGGACGAACTGCTGAACAGTCCACCCGCGAGTTCGACTACCATACTGGCTGGCACGATAAACCCACATTATCCAAGGCGCGTAGTCGGATCGAGCGACATAGTACGTTGGATACGTGGTCGCAACTGACATATTCGACATTCATTCGATCCCCATCAGAAAATAGTCTCGAGCGTTTCAGATTTCTGTGGGACGCCGATCGTGAGACTACGATCCACTACCATCTCTGATCGGTAATGTAAGAGGTCGTCCGTGAACAAGGCTCTAAGCGATTGAGCGAGAGTCTGTTTTTCGGATTTGAGACGGTTTGAGATTGCAGGGATTGGGAGGTAAAGACCGCCAAAGCCTGCAAATTCGATTGTGGATTGAACGAAGCCGCTGCCGCGGCGTAGGGGGCAAGGTGGCATAGATCGCCTCCTGGCTGAGAGGATGTGGGTGTTGGAGCCCACCCCCTCAGACAGGAGTATCGAGATGGCCGATTTGAGCCCTCTTCGCCGCCGCATGATCGAAGACATGACCGTCCGCAATCTGTCGCCGGCGACGCAAAGATCCTACATCAGCGCGGTTTCGAAGTTCAGCCGCTATTTTGGCCGATCGCCTGACCGGTTAGAGCTGGAAGACGTCCGCGCCTTCCAGGTGCATTTGGTCTCGACCGGCATCTCATGGCCGGCGCTGAACCAGATCGTCTGTGCGCTACGGTTTTTCTACGGCGTCACGCTCGGCGAGGCGCTCATCCCAGAGCGCATTCCCTATGCGCGAGAACCGCGCAAGCTGCCGGTCGTTCTCAGCGCCGACGAAGTGGTTCAGTTTCTTGAAGCGGTATCGAGCCTGAAGAGCCGCGCCGCGCTCACCACCGCCTATGCGGCCGGGCTCAGGGCCTCGGAGGTTGCGGGACTGCGGATCGAAGACATCGACAGCGCCCGCGGCGTCATCCAGGTGCGCCACGGCAAGGGCGCGAAGGATCGCAACGTGATGCTGTCGCCCCAGCTGCTGGGCATCCTGCGCACCTACTGGCGGCTCGCCCGGCCGCGGCTTTATCTGTTCCCTGGTCGTGACGAAGATCATCCGATCGATCAGACCGTGCTGCATGCCGCCTGCCGGTCGGCGGTGAAGGCTGCGGGCCTGACCAAGCGCGTCACGCTGCACACGCTGCGCCACAGCTTCGCGACACATCTTCTCGAGAACGGAACCGATATCCGGATCATCCAGGTCTTGCTCGGGCACAATAATTTGTCGTCGACAGCGCGCTACACGCAGGTCGCCACCGATACGATCCGAGCGACGCAGAGCCCGCTCGATCGCCTGTCGCTGGAGGTGACGCCACCTGGATGACCCGCAGCGGGATGCGGGTCATGACCCGCTCCGACATCCGCTCCAACAGGCCCGCCATCGAGATTGCCGATATTCTGCGCCGGCATGGCGACGCCTATCGCCGTGTACATGCCGGTCATCTGGGGCGGGTCGAGCGGCGCGTGATGAGCGCGATCGTTGCGTGCCGGACCGAGGCGCTCGGCGGCCACATGCAGGCTTGCGACGACTGCGGCACGACACGCGTTGCCTATAATTCCTGCCGCAATCGGCACTGTCCGAAGTGTCAGGGGAGAGCCCGAGCCGCGTGGCTCGCCGCGCGTCAAGCCGACCTGCTTCCGGTTCCCTATTTCCACGTCGTCTTTACACTTCCCGCACCGATCGCCGCGATCGCTTTCCAGAACAAGGCCGTCGTCTATGCCATCCTGTTCAAGGCTGCCGCCGAGGCGATGACGACGCTCGCCGCCAATCCACGCCGGCTCGGCGGTGCGATCGGCGGCGTCGCCGTCCTCCACACCTGGGGACAGACGCTGATGCATCATCCCCACGTCCATTGCGTCGTTCCGGGTGGCGGCCTCTCGCCCGATGGCGCGCGCTGGACCGCTTGCCGACCGAACTTCTTCCTGGCCGTCAAACCGTTGTCCAGACTATTTCGCACACTTTTTCTCAAACGTCTGTCGGCAGCCTTCAACTCCGGTGCCTTGCGTTTCTTCGGCGATCTCGGAGCTCTGGCCGAGCCGGCTGCCTTTGCGGCCCACCTCGACGCCATGCGACGCATCAACTGGGTTGCTTACGCCAAGCGGCCCTTCGGCGGACCCGCACAGGTCCTGGCCTATCTCGGCCGCTACACCCATCGCGTCGCGATCGCCAACAGCCGGCTCGTCGCACTCGACGACGATCATGTCGCCTTCTCATGGAAGGACTATCGCCAAAACAGCGCGACAAAGATCATGAATCTCAAGCCCGATGAGTTCATTCGCCGTTTCCTGCTTCATACGCCGCCTGACGGCTTCCACCGCATCCGCCACTTCGGCTTCATGGCCAACCGCCATCGCGCTGCCAAGCTCGCCCTTTGCCGCGAACTTCTCGATCATGAGCGAACAGCCCCAAACGATGGCCAGCCGTCGCCTGTGGATTCGGAGGCTCAAACCTGGGCCGAGGTTCCTGCCTGTCCCGATTGTGGTGGCGTCATGCGCATCATTGAGCGCTTTCGACATAGCTTCAGACGCCCCAGCCCTCGAACATCACCGTTCCGATGCGACACATCGTGAGCCAAGTCATGTCGTGCACGACGATCATCATTCGTCATTTCGCTCCCAGCGTCTCGATCATCGCGGACGATGTCGAATCCGTGCTGTCACACTGCGCGACAACAACCGTCCGATGCAGCAAAAGGCCTATCGCGATCTCAGGCGAAGCGCGTCTGATCTCAACTCTTCCAGGATGCGCACTCCTGTGTCTCTGCCTCACGCGCCGAGCCAGCAGATCGGGCATGGCGATCTCGAACAATCCCCATAGCTGCAAAACCGCGAATAGCCTCCCGCGCCTTCGTTCAATCCGGCTTCAATGAGGTCGCGTCATAAGCGCCTGCCGCGCCCTCGCGTGAGCGCGACCTCACAGAACCCTCCAGATTCCCTTTCGCAGCGGACCATGATTCTGTGTTGCATCGGAGGGGACGATGCGACCGAAGAAGCACAAGACGACGGGATCGAACGACCTGTTCCGGGCGCGGCTGGACCAGATCATCAATCTGAAGCACGAGCTGGTTCTGTTGGCCGGCAAGATCGATTGGGACTGGATCGACGGCGAGATCGCGCCGCTCTACAGCGAGAACGGCCGGCCGGGGATCGAGACCCGCTTCATGATCGGGCTGCTGTTGCTCAAGCAGATTTACGGGCTGTCCGATGAGGGGATTTGCGAGCGCTGGGTCCACGACCCGTATTTCCAGTACTTCACCGGCGAAGAGTTCTTCCAGCACGCCTTCCCGCACGAGCGATCGGACCTGAGCCATTGGCGCAAGCGGCTCGGCGACAAGCTGGAACTGCTGCTGGCCGAGAGCCTGCGGGTGGCGCACGAGGCCGGCGCGTTACGCGGCCAGGACCTCAAGCGGGTCACGGTCGATACCACGGTGCAGCCAAAGGCCATCACCTTTCCGACCGACGCCAAGCTGCTGCATGCGGCCATCAAGGGGCTCAATCGCCTGGCGAGAAGGCACGGCGTCAGGCTGCGGCAGTCCTATTCTCGGATCGCCAAGGCCGCCGCGATGATGGCGGGCCGCTACGCCCATGCCAAACAATTCAGGCGGCATCAGCGGCAGTTGCGTATCCTGCGCTCAAGGCTCGGCCGGATCATCCGCGATATCCGCCGCAAGATCGACGGCCAGCCAGCCCTGGAGGAGGCGTTCGCCCTTCCGCTTGGCCGGGCCAGCCAGATCCGCTCGCAGCAGCAGCGCCAACGCGGCTGGAAGCTTTATTCTTTCCATGCCCCGGAGGTGGAGTGCATCGGCAAGGGCAAGGCCTCCGCGCCGTACGAGTTCGGCGTCAAGGCTTCCATCGTCACCAACAACCGCCGAGCTCCCGGCGGTCTGTTCGTGCTACACGTCAGGGCGCTGCCCGATAATCCGTATGACGGTCACACCCTGCGCGACGTCATCGACCGCACCGAGGCACTCACCGGCTGTCCGATCGAGCGGGCCTATGTCGACAAGGGGTATCGCGGCCACGACGCTCAAAATCCACGTCGCGTCTTCATCTCCGGCCAGAAGCGCGGCGTCTTCGGGATCATCAAGCGCGAGTTGCGCCGCCGATCCGCCATCGAGCCCATCATCGGACACCTGAAGGCCGAAGGTCACCTCGGGCGCTGCTACCTCAAAGGCCGCGCAGGAGACGCCGCCAACGTCGTCCTCTCCGCCGTAGGCCACAACTTCCGCCGCATCCTCGCCTGGCTGAGAGATTTCTTGGACCTGTTCCTGATCCGGATATGGCGCACGTTCACATGTCCCATCCCGCTCAATTCGGATTCTTAACGGACGACTCATTAAGCTACTACGTCGTCACGCAACGTCGCGCGATCGCGCGCTAATTCCGGCTCTTGAACCGGCACGGATAAACTACCGGCGTCGTGATCACATCTCCCGGTCATCCGGTTGGGTGCTGATCCGGTCGGTGCTAGAGCTAGCGAACGGGCCTCTCAACTGTTTGCGCTGCAAACTAGAGCGATTTGAGAACGCCGGGCACTAAGTTCAAGTTTGAGCGTGCAGATTTTTTGCGTTGACACCATACGAATCGATTTGTCTGACTCAGTACACTCGCCATGCATGCGAGCCGACCTCGCGCTTGTTGGACTCTGATCGGGGTAACGGCGCGAGCGAGTTTCGGCAAAGCCGCGAGCCTCGTGCGTGAGAGCGGCCGAAGATACGCTTCATTTACAGTATGGATGGAGAACAAATTTCGTGCTTCGCACGCGTCGCTCTTCGGAATGACCGCCAGGTGCTCGGTACCAAATTCGGAATGGAGTTTCGGCGCGAAACTCGATTCGAAAGCAAGGCGAGAAGACCGCACGTTCAACCGCGCTCCAAAACAGGTGCAGCCCAACTCTTTTTTGTTTTCAGGCCGCGGAAAGAACCGGTGAAAGGCGGATTTGCGCTAAGCACACCAATCGCAGAGGTCTTCTTCGGCGACAGCAGGACCGGAGCGCATCTGAGCAACGCATGATAACATTGACCGGATCGCAGGTTCGATCGAACGTGAGCGCTCAAGTCTCCGCGAGTGTCGCGCCCATCGGTTCCTTTCTCCGTAGCCGCCCGGATTGTCAATTTTTTGAACACGGTGTTCTACTGGAGGAACACCGGCGGAGGGATTTCATACTTAAACGGTTTTTTCGTTAGATTCCGGTGGCGAGGCCGCGGGACTGTATCGTCTCGCGGCCTCATTCATTTTCGCAGTTGAACGCGGACAAGTCCCTCCGGACCGAAGTCGACCTCGCTCCCCAACAATTATCAGCGCTTCCACCGAGGCTTCGCATTCAGGCGCGTCAGACTCGGCGCTTTGGTTGGGCCATTTCTGCGCGTTGGGCTAGCCCAGTTGTCGCAGCCCATCCGGACGAACGGGGATAGTGGATCCGACAAGCGACTGTGATCCCGCCATTGGTCGGTAGTCAGCCAGCGCAGGACAATGTTGGCGTCGATCGTCAGCTTTCAGACCAATGTCGACAACTTGATCATACAGCCCCGCTACGAAGTGCCTACAGAACCTCCGAGTCTCGATTCGGCACGGCCCTTGCTCCGTCCGGGGCAGCATCACCAATTACTCCAGATGCGGTGATGTTAGGGGCGGGCTCGGCGCCGCGTCGCCGCTAGCGTCTGGTCCGTCCCGCTGGTGCTGTGAGGCGGTATGAAACAGGATCTTCGACCGGCGACCGGATTCGGTCACGCTTGCTGCCGCCGCAGCTCCGAAGCAGCCGCGCAGGCACAGCTCGCGACTCGATATCGTCGCGTAAACGTCAATGTACGATCTTCCAATCTCGACAAGCTAGGGCAAAGATGCTGACTGGAACGGTAGTTTCGTACTGTGTTGAAAAGGGCTGGGGCTTCATAAGGCCTGATGATCGCAGCGGCGACGATTTGTTCGTGCACATGTCCGAACTACGCAACTGCATAGGTGCCGATCTGGTGCCGGGCACGCGCGTGACGTTCGATCTTCGCTTCAACAAGCGGCGCTCAAAGTACAGAGCTGCCGAGGTCAGGTTGATCGATTGAAGTGCCTAAGCAGGTGTTCAAGATTGTTCAAACAGAGCAAAGACCGCGAGTTCGGCCCTGGCAAGCGTTTATGCCGGGTGATGTAAACGCAGCAGACGTTTTCCGTTCGCAGCACTCGAGTATAAATCTGTCTACTCGGTGGAGCACAGATTTCACTCGGCTACTCACTGGAATGCATCAGAAATTCTTTTACGTTGGCTTCTGCAGGGAGATATGAGGGCCGCCGCCAAACGAACAACCTTCGTCACGTTGTGCCGGCCGCATGTCATTCCTCCCGGGCCACACTCTCTGCAATGATAGAAGTTTTCGAACCTGGATGATCGCCCTCCAATAATACTTCCTTACGGGACACAATTGTAAGACCAAACATCACCAAAATTCACAGGTTCGAGTGATATGCCAGGTCCTCAGTTGACAATGGCGCTTCGCAACATTCAGACAAAATCCATTACCGCTATTGGCGAATCCGTCGGCCTTGCCCAGGAGAACAAGAAACGAAACCATGCGTATCCAATATGGATGCCGATCGCACCACTCGCTTTGCGCGAGTCGATTTCCGCAATGACGATCGTGTCTTTGGCATTAAAGACGAAGATCGACTATTGCATATGTACGTGATTGGGAAGACCGGCACTGGCAAATCCACGCTGATCGAAACGATGGCCCTCCAGGATCTGGCGCGCGGAAACGGCTTTGCGCTCATTGATCCGCATGGCGATCTTGTTGCCCGCATCGCTTCGCGCATTTCGGCAGCGCATGCCGATAGGGTGGTGTACCTCGACGCAACCAACCCAAATCAGCCATACGGTTATAACCCTCTTCGTCACGTCAGCGGAGATCGTATTGCTCTCGCGGCTTCCGGCATGATGGATGTCTTTAAGAAGATGTGGCCGGACGCATGGGGCGTGCGTATGGAGCACATCTTACGGAATGTTCTGATGGCTCTCTTGGAGCAGCCTGACGCTACGCTCCATGACGTGCTGCGCATATTCTCCGACAATGAGTTTCGTAAAAGAACCGCCAAATCCCTCCGGAATGAGACCGTTCGGACGTTTCTACTCAATGAGTTCGAGCGATTCTCATTTGGCTACCGCGCGGACGGCACCGCGCCGATCCAGAACAAGGTCGGAGCGTTTCTGGCTGACCCGCGGCTCGATCGGATACTAACGGCCCCCGAAGAAGATTTGCACATCCGCCGGATCATGGACGAAGGCAAGGTTCTCTTGGTCAATCTGGCGAAGGGGCACCTTGGGGAAGATAGCTCGTCGCTCCTTGGCGGATTGCTTGTCACAACGATTGGCCTGGCCGCCTTTAGCCGGGCCGACACTCCACAAGACAAACGCCGAGACTTCTTCGTCTACGTCGATGAATTTCAGAGCTTTACCACAGTCGCGCTGGCGAACATGTTTTCCGAGCTTCGCAAATACCGCGTCGGCTTCACAGTGGCGCATCAGTATCTAAACCAGCTTGCCCCTGAGGTACGCCATGCAGTTCTCGGCAACGTCGGCTCTATCATCTCATTCCGTGTCGGCGTCGAAGATGCTCCATATCTCGTTCGAGAATTCCAGAGCCGGTTTTCGGAAATCGACCTCTTGAGGCTGCCAAACTACCGCATCTATCTCAAGCTTATGATCGATGGAACGCCATCGATACCTTTCAGCGCCGCTACGCTTGAGCCAATATAGAGACATTTGCCAAACTGGCATAATCCCGCGCCTACCCTCGCTTTTCTCCTGAAGTACGATCGCGCTCGGACATTGTTCTTTCCGGCGCCAATTCGGATGTCGGTAGCGAGACGGAGGATCGATCTGTTGCTGTTTTGAGGACGGTGCAGCTCCGCCTTGCTATCCGGCACCCGAATGGTTCGGGCTGACGGTAGTGAGGAGAAGAACATGTCCGCCATTGCTCTTTCGCGCAAGGCCGTAAAGCTCATGAAGCTCTGCGATCTCGAAGGCTTCCAAAGTCTCGACGATCTTCTGCAAACAGCTGCAGCTGACAGCGTGTGCCCAGCGATCTGCATGACAGAAGGATGCGACTACACAGCGGCGATGGAGCCCGACCAAGATCAGGGTTTTTGCGAGGCCTGCGGCGGCAACACCATCGCATCGGTTCTCGTTCTCGTCGGCCTGATTTAAGTCGGAGGGCGACGATGAGTGATATCGCCAACGCTCCTATGCGGCGTCGCATTCGAGTGCTCAACGACTTCTTTCGTGCGACCTTCATGGGCGGCAAAATTGTGATCACTGCGGGGGTTTCAGGTCTGCCGCTCGACGTGAAAGCTCGCGCGCTCATCGAGGTTCAGCGGTTCACAGACTTCAACGCAGGCAATGATCCGCACGACGAGCATGACTTCGGCAGCTTCGATCTGGCGGGAGAGACGTTCTTTTGGAAAATCGACTACTACGACGCGCTTTGTCAGTTTGGGTCGGAAGACCCAGCCGACCCGGAGAAGACCACGCGTGTTCTCACACTCATGCTTGCCCAGGAGTGTTGAGCAAAAGGATTTTCTTTGTTGCCCCGCAATTTGCGGGGCTTTTTTGCTCTAGAGGGCCGCCGCAGCTAACTTGGCCTTCCTGTCTTGCTTAGCGCCTTTTATGAGCGCATCGACGCGCGGGATCATCTCAGCTCGGTCCCTGATTTCGGGCGGCGCGCCCATAGCCCCGTCCGTATGCGAATGCCCCTCAATTTACGCCGACCGCCATTCCACGAAGAAACAGGGCGGCGAGGATCGCAGCGATGAGTCCCGCAAATACCGTGCGACACGCGCCATTCTCGTCGCAGATCGTGCTGGCGCGATGGCGACTAACGATCGTAACGATCGACTCGATGCCGATTACCGTCAAGATCATCTTCGGCCCAAAGCCGAGGCGGAGAACATCGGGGGGGCCGAACGTTCCCAATGGCAGCCCAAGGTCGAAAAACCCGAAGAAGGTCAGAATGATGAACTTGAACAGCGGGACCACGGACATGACACGGTTCAGCATCCGGGCGCTTGGAGTGTCCTACCGAAGGCTTCCTTAGTGTCCGACCGAAAAATAAGTTGAGTGATATCAGCGAGTTCTGATTCCATTGGTGTTGCGAAGCATCAAAGGGATCGAGAATGTGGACTGATATCACCCGGGCACAGTTTGCCCGAGAGGAGCTGCGTTTGCCAAGCGACTTGACGGATGCGGAATGGGGCGTGCTGGAGAGGTTGCTTCCTGTGCGGGCCAAGCGCGGGCGGCGCCCGAAATGGAGCTATCGCGACATCGTCGAGGCAGTGCTCTATCTGCTGCGCGGCGGGTTGCCGTGGCGCATGCTGCCGCCCACTCTGTTTCCACCAATGACCACGGTGCAGTACTATTTCTACCAATGGCGCGACAGCGGATTGTGGCAATCGATCAACCACGCACTCCTGATGCTCGCGCGCGAGGCGATCGGCCGGGAGGCTTCGCCGACGGCTGGCGTGATCGACAGCCAATCGGTCAAGACCACGGAAGGTGGCGGCCCTCGCGGCTACGACGCGGGAAAGAAGATCAAGGGTCAGAGCTGGCTCCGCAAATTTGAACAGGGCGATAAGTGGAATTTCTGCCTGACAACGGCGATAGTCGCCGTGAACAGGAGCCCCCATGAGCAGACGACCCCGCCGGAACCACTCACCGGCCTTCAAGGCGAAGGTTGCACTGGCCGCCGTCAAGGGCGATCGGACGATAGCCCAACTGGCCGAACATTTCGATGTTCACCCCAATCAGATCACGGCCTGGAAATCGCAGCTTGAGGGCAGCGCTTCCGAGGTTTTCGGATCTGGAAGTGTGACGCCCGCCGCGCCGGCCGTCGACGTGAAGTCGCTGCACGCCAAGATCGGCGAACTGACGCTGGAGAACGATTCCTGAGAAACGGCAGCACCGACTTTCGGCTCCAACGGCTGGAGAACAAAGCCGAATGCCTTGGCACGCCGATGCAAATTGTTGACTACTCGCGTTCGGTTGCATGTTTCGCGGGATCGTGAGCACGGATTTCAGGGGATCGTGAGCAGAGATTTCAGACGATCGTGAGCACGGATTTCGCGGGATCGTGAGCAGCTTTTCAGCAACTCAGCCCGCTTCGGCCGACAACTCAACCGGCTTAGGAACTGCCTCGTCAGTGAACGAGGAAGGCCGATGCCCACCCAGAGATTGTCGATGCGCCGGATCAAAGAGGTTCTCCGCTTAAAACATGTTCAAGGCTTGCCGGAGCGAGCCATCGCGCGCACCTTGGGCATCAGCAACGGCGCCGTGCACAGCTATCTACGCCGAGCCGGGGCTGCCGGGCTGAAGTGGCCGTTGCCGGCCGGAATGAGCGACGAGGACCTGGAGCTGCTGCTTTTCCCGGCGCCGAGGCCTGCGTCGCAGAGCCCCCAGCGGGCCGTTCCCGACTGGGGCTATGTCGACAAGGAGCTGCGCCGACGCAACGTGACCCGTCGGCTGCTGTGGGACGAGTATCGCGCCACCCATCCCGATGGCTTCGGCTACACCTGGTTCTGCACGACGTACGAGGCCTGGAAGGGGCGAGCCCGGCCTTCGATGCGGCAGACGCATCTGGGCGGCGAGAAGGTTTTCGTGGATTTCGCCGGCGACACCATCGACGTCATCGATCCCTCAAACGGGGAAGTGCAGTCGATGAAGCTGTTCGTCGCGGCGATGGGCGCCTCCAACTATACCTATGCCGAGGCCTGTCCAAGCGAGGGGCTCGCCGACTGGATCCGGGTCCACATCAATCTTTTCGCCTTCCTCGGCGGCGTGCCGACATTCGTAGTCTGCGACAATCTCAAGGCCGCCGTCACCAATCCCGACCGCCACGATCCCGGCCTCAACCGAACCTATGCCGAGATGGCGAGCCATTACGGCACGGCCATTCTCGCAGCCCGGCCGCGGCGCCCAAAAGATAAGGCAAAGGTCGAAGTTGCGGTGCAAGTCGCCCAGCGATGGATTCTGGCGCGGCTGCGCAACCAACGCTTCTTTTCGTTGGCGGAGCTGAACGCAGCCATCAAAACACTCGTCGTCGAACTCAATGCAAGGCAGATGCGCGACTTTGGCGCCAGTCGCGCCGAACTGTTCGCCGAGCTCGACAAGCCCAAGCTTACAAAGCTGCCGGACCAGGCTTACGCTTTCGCACGCTGGAAGCGATGCCGGATCGGCCCCGACTATCATATCGAGATCGATGGACACTGGTATTCCGCGCCGTATCGGCTCATCCGTGAGCTTGTCGACGCACGCATCGATGACAGAACGGTCGAGATCTTCCACAACGGCCGCAGGATCGCCAGCCACGCCCGCGCGCCCAACCGGCGGGGCCACACCACCATCGCCGACCATATGCCCAGCGCCCATCGGCGCTACGGTCAATGGACGCCCGCCGGAGTGATCGTCGCCGGCGAGCGGATCGGTCCGTCGACCGCCGCCTTCTTCCAGGCCGTGATCGCGGCCCGGCCGCATCCCGAGCAAGGCTTTCGCACCTGCCTCGGCATTCTGTCACTGGTCAAAAGCTACAGCGCGGAGCGCGTCGAAGCGGCCTGCCGGCGCGGCATTCTGATCAAGGCGCGATCCGTCGCCTCGATCCGCTCCATCCTCCAGAACGGTCTGGATCGTACCTTTCTCGACGAGCCCTCCGAACACCAACCCCTGCGCCACGGCAACATCCGCGGCCGCGATTATTTTCACTGAAGCCAAGGAGACCTGTATGCTCAACCATCCCACCCACGAACGCCTGATCGAGCTCGGCTTGAGCGGCATGGCCAAGGCCTTCGAGGAGCAGCGACGATCGCCTGATCTCGAAGCCTTGCCGTTCGAAGATCGCATCGGCCTGCTGGTCGACCGGGAAGCGGCGGAACGCGACACCAGGCGGCTCACCACGCGCCTCAAGCTGGCCTCGCTCCGCCAGAATGCCTGCGTGGAGGACGTCGATTTGCGCACGCCGCGGGGTATCGACCGGGCCGTCTTCGCCAAGCTCGCCAGCGGCGACTGGATCGATCGCCACGAGAATTTGCTCATAACCGGGGCGACCGGATTGGGCAAAAGTTGGTTAGCCTGTGCCCTCGGCCACAAGGCCTGCCGAGATAATCGCTCGGTCCTCTATCACCGCGTCCCAAGATTGTTCGAAGCGTTGGGGCTCGCGCGGGGCGATGGACGTTATGCCCGCTTGCTCAAAACCCTTGGCCGCGCCCAGGTTCTGATTTTGGATGATTGGGGATTGTCGGTGCTCACCGCTGCCGAGCGGCGCGATCTACTGGAAATCCTTGACGATCGCCATGGCCGCTCCTCCACCATCGTAACCAGCCAACTCCCTGTGGACACATGGCACGAAGTTATCGGAGATCCCACGCTAGGCGACGCGATTCTGGATCGCCTCGTCCACAACGCTCACCGCCTCCAGCTTGCTGGCGAAAGCATGCGAAAACGCAACGCCAAAACCATCACCCTTGACGAGCAGCCAGAACGCTGACCCTATCACCGCCTCGGCCGGAGCGAGGCTGCTCACGATCGTCTGAATTCGGCGCTCATGATCGCGCGAAATCGCTGCTCACGATCACTGAAATATGCACGTTCGGTAACGCGTCTCGTAGGACGAGGCCCCCGGATCGACATAGTCCATTCCGTATCGCACAGCATTGTAGAACAGAACTGCGATCTTGCGGGCCGTGCCGGTCACGGCCTTGGCCTTGCCGATGCGCGCTGAGAGCCGTCTATAAAAGGCGCCGAGCGCGGTGTCCGTACGACCCACGGTCACGGCAGCAAGGCGCAGAAGTGCCGCCGCCCGGCCGCCGGATCGGCGCGTTCGGGACGAGAGCATTTTGCCGCCGGAGACCTTGTTACTCGGCGCCAGTCCCAGCCAGGAGGTAAAATGCTTTGCACTTGGCCACGAGGAGAGGTCGTCGCCGCATTCAGCGATCAGCTTCAGCGAGAGGTAAGGACCGAGGCCGTCGATCGTGGTGATGTCCTTTCCGAGCAACGCGAACAGCGCCTCGCGGACGTCGAAAGCTGGAGCGTTCGCCTGATCGGTTCGGTTCCGACGCCGCGAGGCCCGCGGCGCTGATCCATGGCCATGACCGCGATGGATGCTCAGTTCCTTCAACACGGCTTCGATCCGGGCGTCGCAGGCAAATGCCTTCTCGTGGTAGGCGTCGTAAAGCGCAAGTGCTTGCTCGAGCGCAAACAGATGCTCGGCGCGATAGCTTCCGGTGAGCGCCTTCGCGATCGTCTCGGCGCTGGAGTGGCAACTGTAATGGCGCAAGCACGCCAGCGCCTCCGGATCGCGCTCGCCTGCAAGGATCGCGCGTATGATACGCAGGCCGGTCGCGCCGGTGATGTCGGCGACAACGTGGTGCAGCTGAAGATTCATCTCCGTCAAGGCCTTCTGCATATGCTGGATGTGTGAGGCCGCGTACTCCAGCAGACGCTCGCGCTGACGCACGTAGGCTCGCAGCTCGGCAATCTTCCCTTTGGGCCGAAAGCTGGCCCGCAGCAACCCGAATGAATGGAGCCGCTGCAGCCATTGCGCATCGCTGACATCGGTCTTGCGCCCCGGCACCTGCTTGGCATCGCGCGCGTTGACAAGAAACACGGTAAATCCCCGGGCATCGAGAAGCTCGAAAATCGGAATCCAGTAGACGCTGGTCGATTCCATGACGACGGTCTCGACGCCGCATTCAGTAAACCAGTCGACCAGCCGATGCAGATCGGCCGTGAAGGTACCGAAGCTGCGGACTGGCTCCGGTGCGCGATCTGCCCTCACAGCAGCCATGTGCATAGTCGCTCCGACGTCGATGGCACCCGCGTTCGGGTGCACCATCGGCATCTTACCACCGTTCCTCGACTTCGATCTTTTGGGGTTCATATCCAATCCTCCTGCTGACGCCGGCGGAAGGGCTGGGCTGCGCTATTGGTCAGATTCCTAAACGGGATCGCCGGATGGCGTCACCACTCTCAAGTGCGCAACAACCCATGGACCAGGTTTTTTAACGGGGTCACGTGCCACCAAAATCGTATCGGCCGCTCCCTTCCGGTCGGCAATCTAGCCCGTTTCTATCCCACAGGGGGAGCGCAGCGCCGCGCATAGTTTTTTAGAAGGCGCGCTCACCAAGGCGGGATTGCTGAGCGCAAAGCGATGATCGACCGCGAGCACGATTTGTCGATCACCAGGCAAGCGGAAGTCTTGCAGATCAGCCGTGGCAGCGTCTATTACCTGCCGCGCCCGGTGTCGGATGCCGATCTCGCGATCATGCGGCGTCTCGATCGGCTGCATCTGGAGTATCCTTTCGCCGGTTCGCGGATGTTGAGAGGCCTGCTGGCTGCCGATGGGTGCAAGGTCGGCCGCCGGCATGTCAAAACGCTGATGCGGCGGATGGGGATAGAAGCGCTCTATCGCCGTCCCCGGACCACGAAGACGGAGCCCGGCCACAAGATCTATCCGTACCTGCTGCGCGGCATGGAGATCACGCGTCCGAACCAGGTCTGGGCGATGGACATCACTTACATCCCGATGCGCGCGGCTTCGTGTACCTCGCTGTCGTGCTCGATTGGGCTACCCGACGAGTATTGTCGTGGCGGTTGTCGATCACGATGGAAGCGGCCTTCTGCGTCGAGACCCTGGAGGATGCCTTGGCGCGGCACGGCCGGCCTGACGTCTTCAATACCGACCAGGGTTCGCAGTTCACCGGTGCGGCCTTCACCGCCGTGCTCGCCGGCCACGGCATCGCCATCAGCATGGACGGCAAAGGGGCTTGGCGGGACAACGTGTTCGTCGAGCGGCTGTGGCGCAGCGTCAAGTACGAGGAGGTGTATCTGCGGGCGTACGAGACCGTCAGCGAGGCGCGCGACTCGATTGGCCGATATCTCGACTTCTACAACCGCGCATCAGAACACCCATCTGTCTATGTTGTTGAAGAGAAGAGACTTTGCTGATTGGGATGCGATCCCGTGGGGTATCTTGGGTTCTGTCGCGCTCGTTCGGCGATAGATTGAGCGGCAGTTGTTATCAGCGAGGCGCGGGCGAAGATCCACGGGCCGTCCGACAGCGGATGGAAGGCTTCGATTTCGCCGGCTTCAGCGGCCAGCCGGAGCGTCTTGGGCGCGATCTTCAGGAGCTTTGCGGCGTTGCTAAGGTTGAGCCAGGGTTCGATCCCGTCATCGGCGGGCTTGAATACCGGGAGGTGGTAGCTCGAGCGCATTGATGTGACGCGCTCGCGGGTCCAGCGATTGCCGTTGCCCGTCTTGAGGCCGTTGCGGTTGAGGAGGCCGGCAATCAGATCGTCGCTGGCGATCAGCACCAGTTGACGCACGGCTTGGATAATATCGGCGGAAGTGCTGTTGCGCTGTCCGCGCCGGCGCTTGGGCAAGCGCAACTCGCTGTGAGCGCCACCCACCCAGTGGACGATGAGAACGATCTCGGACGCCGCGTCGTCTATATCGGCCACGACCTCATGGACGAGGGTGCGTACAATGCGCTTCTTGAGACGAGCATCCGTCGTCGGCGCATCCCAGACCGTTTTGAGGTTCGAGGCCAGTACGCCGAGCGAAGCTGGATCAGCAATGGGTGCGGGCGTCGCCGCATCATGCATGGCGATCTTGCCCTCGACCTCCGCCGCGTGAGCGAGTGCCCTGTTCCAGCGCGCTTCCAGCTCACTCGCCACCAACCGGTTCGCGGGGTCAGCGGCATCGTATTGCCGGAAAGCCCGGTCGGCGGCATAGCGCGCCGCTTCCAGATCGCGACTGAGCGCATCGCGCACCTGATCCCGCCGTTCCCTGGCTCCTTCGGCGGCAGCGGTTGCAGCGGCGATAGCGCCCGGACCGACGACGCCAAGCAGTGCGTCCTCGATTGCATCATCGACACGCAATCCGCCGAAGGCGATGCAGTGGGCCCCGCCATTGTCCATCCAGGCGCGGCTGCAGCTGTAGCGCGGGATATGGTTTTCCATGCCGGAGTACCGGAGTGTGAGCTTGCGGCCGCAGCGCTTGCACCGGATCAGACCGGCCAGCAGCGCGTCCCCATGCTTGGGTGCGCCGTGATGCCGACCGGTGGGAACGTTGCTGCTGACCATGGTGCGGATCGCCTCGAACCTCTCCCAGCTCACATACCCGTCGTGGGTGTTGGGCATCAGCGCCAGCCATTCGTTCCGCGTCTTGCGGCGGATCTTCACGCTCACGCCCCCGGCGCTGTATCCCGCCGCCACAGCCGTCTTACCATAGGCATAGGCGCCGCCGTAGACCGGGTTCTCAATGATCCGGTGGATGGCGGAGTAACTCGGTCGCCGCCAGGCTGTGTCGCCGTTGGACTGCTTCACTGGTAGATCGAGATTGTACTCGTGGAGCCAGCAGAGCGCCTGTCGCGCGCTGCCCAGTTCCTCGACCTTGTCGAACACCAGCTTGATCGCTTCCTGGACACGCCGATCCGGATCTTTCTCATAACGGTCGCCGGCCTTCACGAAACCGACGGGCGCCGCCACAACCAACTCGCCCCGGCGCGCCTTCTCGTAGCGGGCCGAGAGCGAGCGTTGGCGCAACAAATCCAGTTCGTACTCGTTGAGGCTGCCCTTGAGCCCGAGTAGCAGGCGATCGTTGCCGTGCCTCGGTGCATAGATCGTCTCCTGATCGACCAGAACGGTATCGACCACGCGGCACATCTCGATGAGTTGCTGCCAATCCCGGCTGTTGCGGGCGAAGCGCGAGACCTCGCGGGCGCAAACCGCACCAACCTTACCGAGGCAAACCTCCGCTACCATTCGCTCGAAACCGGCGCGTTGCACGCCGCCGGCGGCTGAACGACCGAGATCATCATCGATCACTTCGATCTCTGACCACCCGAGTGCCGTCAGCCGGTCCCGCATGGCGTATTGCAATGCGCTGCTCTCGCGATTGTGCAACACCTGATGTGCTGAGGATTGGCGCACGTAAAGAATCGCCTTACGCTCCAGATGATGAGGCCTGACCTTGTCAGAGATCATGATCGACCCCCTTCGCGGGCGGCGTCGCTGTCATCGCAGCATGGTCGAGGATCAACTGCGTCATCAGGCTTGTGAGGGCCGCCCGGGCTTCCGCCGGCAACTCCGGCCATGCTGGCGCGCGGATGGCGCCGTTCGGCAGGCCGCTCCCGAACAGATCCATCTGTTGCTGCGGCCGCGGTTGTCGATTGTGTCGGTATCCGCTCCCTGGCATTGCCGTCTGCCGTGACATGGGTCTCTCCCCGATTCTGGTCGTGAGAGGCTCTGGATGCGCTAGAAAGCAGGGCAGCTGATGGCGTTCGATCCATCAACACCAGATCGAGAAGCGCAGAAAGCGCTGCAAGTGCGGTTATGCTGACAAATGGCCGAGCTGCCAAAAGCTCCGCCTCAGGGCATGCCGTCCGGTCGAACATCCATGCTGGAACCTCCAGCCAACGATCTGCTTGCGATCCATCCAGTGTGCAGCGGAAGGCGACATCGCCAGCCTTGTCGACGGCCCCATGAACGCAAACTCGGCAACCAAACCAAGGATGATATCGATAAAGAACCACGCGAAGAGCGGTCCTGTGGGCGTTCTCAAACCTCGTTGTACAATGAAGATCGCCCGCATGGGGCAATCGGCAACAGACCGCCGATTTTACTGCACAACCGCGATGGCGCCACCAGCCCGCCATCGTGAAAGAAGCGCAAAACTCTAGTTCTGGGTGGTCCAAACTTCGGTCTCGCTGCATATCAACCCCGAGACTCTAACCGCGCTGTATGAAATTTCGGCGGCAGGTCAAGCGCAATTAAAGAAGAATGCGGCCTCTAAGAGGCCGCATTCTCTGTGGTAAGCACTTGGGAGCGTGAGCGTACGGCGGCGCAAGCTGAGGCGAGAGGAGGATTTCGATGTTCGAGGCTAAAAACTACCGCGTGTGTTGCCACCACTTCGTCACCCCGACCGACCGCGCTGTCTACCCGGCGCAGGAGCCCTTACTGACCTACTCTGAAGCCCTCCGGCACGTGCAGGCTGAGCGGGCCAAGGGCTACATGGTGGCCTGGGTCATTGATCGCGCCGGAGCAGGCGCCACCAAATGAGGTTGGTGGTTTAAGGCATCGGTCCGACATTGATTGACCGCTAGACACTGTACGGCGCTTGCCGACATCAATGTTTCGATGCGTCCTCGGCCGTCGATCTTCTCGATGACCGCGAGCGGATTGAAATGAAGGAGATCGCCAATGATAAATGCAGGGCAGATTACAATGTTTGTGTGCAGCGAACTTGCCAGAGATAGTCAATCGGAGGGGTGGCCATCCGCACAGCAGAATCAAAAACTCAATGCTGTGGCATCTGGCGTTGCTTCATCCCGAAGCTCGATGAAATCCACATACCGGAAGGTTGGCTCCGCGACTTAAGCGCTAACCGATGCCTACTACTCCACTCTGCTTGAGCTGACCCGCTGGATCGCCCCGCCTCACCACTGCGACCGCGGAGACAAACGCGGAGCCTTGCTCGCCATCGAGATGGCCTTCTCGGCTCTTACGCTATAGCTACCGCTCGCCAAAAACTCGTCCAGCAGGTGATGTTTGATCGTTGCGGCCTCCCGCTATCCCTGTGAAGCAAGCCAGAGAATGCGCTCCGCGATCTCCAGTGCAGAGAGCTGCTTCTGCCCAATGAACGTGGGGCTAGCAAGTACTTCATCAAGGACGTTGCGGAGCATCTGCACCGTAGCGATGTGTAGGCCATCTGCGAATATCCATCTCGACAAATCACTAAACAAACGCGCTGTTGCTCAATCCGAGCAGCAGCAATTTGTCGGACCGAACTTTATCGCATGCATTGATTGCAGATTTATGACGACAAAAGCGATGGCTGCATCAAATATGACCGCCGGTGGTCTTGCTCAACACCGCAGCATCCAGCGCGCCCGCCCCCTCCTTCGGCAGTTCCCGCCAACTCGATTTGGCAGCCTGGCCGGAGCGACGCGACTTGTAATGGTAGGTCGTCCGGTCGAACTGTAAGCGTAGCGCCGAGGCCCGTCTGATTGTTTGTGCGGAGTCTTGAGAGCACCGTTAGAAGAGTCATCTTCTGGAAGGGTGCTCACAATGGACGACCATTCTGACGACATAAGACGACCGTTGTCACCGCGTATTGAAGTGTTCGCTGGCGCAGGTCGAAAGCGCTGGCCGGATGATTTGAAGGCGCAGATTGCGGCGGAAAGCCTCGAACCGGGGGCGGTTGTAACAGACGTCGCTCGTCGCCATGGCTGCCGGCCCCAGCAGGTGCATGATTGGCGGCGCCGGGCGCGTTTGGGCCAGTTGGTATTGCCGGCGTCGGCGGACACGCTGTCGTTCGTGCCGGTGGTGTCGGAATTAGCGTTGCCTGCGGCCGCAGAGCCCTCCGGTTCGCCGGAAGCAGCCATTGTTACGGTTGAGTTCCAGGGCGCGCGCGTGGAGGTGCGCGGGGCGCCTGGCCTTGCTGCGTTGAGCGATGTGTTCATTGCGCTGCGACGGACACGTTCATGCTGACGATGCCGGCGAGCCTCATGATCTACGTGGCGACGCAACCTGTGGACTTCAGGAAGGGTGCAGAGGGCTTGGCGCTGCTGGCGAAGGATACGCTGGGCCATGACCCGATGAAGGGCGTGGCGGTGGTGTTCCGTGCGAAGCGCGCCGATCGGGTGAAGATCGTCGTCTGGGATGGCAGCGGCCTTGTGATGTACTGGAAGCGGCTCGATGGCAGCGGCTTCAAATGGCCACCCATCGTGGCCGGTGTGATGCGGATGAATGGGGCCCAGCTGTCAGCACTGCTGGCCGGCATGGATTGGACGCGCATGCACGCGCCTCGGATCCCGCAGCCGAAAGCGCTTGCGTAAAAATGCAAATCATCGCTGCATCGTGACGCGAAGCATGGCAAGCTCGGGCCAATGAGTGATTTGCCTGATGAGCTACCGAGCGATCCAGCCGAGTTGCGTGCCTTTGCCGCGGCTCTGCTGGATCGCTGCGCCCGGCTCGAGCGGTTGCTCAAGCTTGCGAAAGATGCGCAGTTCGGTCGGTCCTCGGAAAAGCTGGACGCTGATCAGCTGCAGCTTGTTCTGGAGGATATCGATCAGGCCGTTGCGGCTCTCGAAGCCGCCGAGAATCGTGCCAATCCCAAAACAGGCGAGAAGAGAGCTGCCGCGCGCAGAGCCAACCGTGGTCAGCTGCCGGAGCATTTGCCGCGCGTCATCGAGACTATGATGCCGGCCGAGAGCTGCTGCCCGTCTTGTAAGGGCAACCTCTTCGAGATTGGTCAGGATGAGAGCCAGAGGCTCGACGTCGTTCCGGCGCAGTATCGCGTCATCATCACCCGCCGTCCCAAGCTGGCCTGCCGCGCCTGTCATGGCGTCGTCCTGCAGCACGCGGCTCCCGAGCGATTGATCAGGGGAGGATTGCCCACCGAGCGGCTGGTCGCGCATGTGATCGATGCCAAGTATCACTGGCATTTGCCGCTTTACCGCCAGGCGCAGATGCTGGCGACGCACGGAATAGCGCTGGATCGTTCCACGCTCGCCTTCTGGGTCGGCTATGCCGCCCAGGAATTGAAGCCCGTGTGGCATCGTCTGCGCCAGCTTCTGCTCGCCTCCTCGAAGCTCTGTGTCGATGAGACCCCGGCGCCGGTGCTGGATCCGGGGCGCGGCAGAACAAAAACCGGCTACTTCTGGGCGCTGTCACGCGATGACAGGCCTTGGGCCGGACCTGATCCGCCTGGGGTAGTCTATGCCTATGCACCGGGCCGCGGCGCCGTTCATGGCTTGCGGCTGCTGGAGGGCTATCGCGGCATCATCCACTGCGACGGCTATCAGGCTTACAAGACCATGACCCGAGAGACGCGTGCGGACGCCCTGTCCGGGACGCTCGCCTTCTGCTGGTCGCATCTGCGGCGCCAGTTTGTGAAGATCGAGCGGGAGGCTGCGCCTGCGCCAGCTCCGGTTGCCCGCGAGGCTCTTGAGCGCATCGCCCAGCTTTACGCGGTCGAGAAGGCCCTCCGCGGCCGATCTGCGGACGAGCGCCGTGCTGGCCGACAAGCGCATACCCGGCCTCTGGTTGCAGCCTTGAAGCAGTGGTTTGAGGCCAAGCTCGATCACCTTGCGCAGAAGAGCGACACGGCGAAGGCTTTGCGCTATGCACTACGTCATTGGGACGGCCTGACGCTCTATCTTGATGATGGGCGCATCGAAATGGACACGAATGCTGTCGAGCGTGCGATGCGACCGATCAAGCTCAACGCCAAGAACTCTCTTTTTGCCGGTTGCGACGAAGGCGCCGGGAATTGGGCATTGCTGGCTTCGCTCATTGAGACCTGTAAGCTCAATGGCGTCAGTGCCGAGCACTGGCTCGCTGACGTTCTCGCCAAGCTCGTCAATGGTTGGCCTGCAGCGCGACTGGACGAACTGCTTCCCTGGGCGTCGACCTATACGATGCATACACGCGATCCGAGGCTGGCGGCATGAGCCTGAACACGACCGCGGTCCGGATCAAGGTGACCCTCAAGGATGTGAAGCCGGAGGTGATGCGTCGCCTTGTCGTACCCGTCACCCTGCGCCTTGATCGGCTGCATCTGACGCTTCAGGAGGCATTCGGCTGGACGAACAGTCACCTCTTCGAGTTCTTTGCTGGTGAGGCACATTGGGGGATTCCCGACCCCGACAATGATTACGGTCACCAGCCCATGGATGCCCGCAAAGCGCGGCTGTGCGATATCGTTCGCGAGACCGGCGCCAAGACGATCCACTATCTCTATGACTTCGGCGACAGCTGGGACCATGTGATCAAGCTCGAAAAATGGTTCGAGAACACCACGACGGAGGGGCTTCCCTTCCTGCTCGAGGCCGCCGGTCGTTGTCCTCCGGAAGACGTCGGCGGTGCGCCAGGCTATGCCGAATACCTCGCCGCCATCAGCGACCCCCGCCCATCCCGAGCACGGACACATGCGCCTCTGGGGCCCGGAGCGGTTCGATCCCAACGTCGTCGACCGGAAGGCACTCGAAGCCGCCGTCAACGCGTTGTCCGACACAAGGAAGCCGCGGCGACGCGCCACGCGAACAAAATAGGCGTCAAGCGCCATTCAAAAGGGCCGCAGAGCTACGCTTACGTTCGATCGGGTTGAGGTCGGGCGAGTATGGCGGCAGGTACCAGAGCCTGGCGCCAGCAGCCTGGATCATCTGCCTGACAGCTTTCGACTTGTGGCTTCCGAGCTTGTCGAGAATGACGATGTCCCCTTCGCGCAGGGTTGGCAGGAGAAGGTGCTTCACATAAGCGCAGAAGCATTCGCCGTTGACCGGGCCGTCGAAGACGCAGGGTGCCGTGAGTTGGTCATGGCGGAGCGCGCCGAGGAATGTGAGGGTACGCCAGTGACCGTGCGGGGCGAAGCCGCGCAGGCGTGCGCCCTTGGGGCCCTAGCCCCGCAAAGGGGCCATGTTGGTCTTGATCCAAGTCTCATCGATGAAGACGAGCCGGCCCGGATCAAGTCCGGCCTAGCTGTGAAGCACCACTTGATGGAAGAGCCGTCGATACGTCTGGCTCCTCGCAACGTCAGCTGGTCACTGATCTTTCCGAGAGCCGGCGTGTCCGGATCGGCCGTTCGGCGTAAGCGCTGCCGCGGACGATCACGATAAAACGGAGTGCTCTCGACTCGGCGATCCCGGCAATGAATCTGGTAGTTGCATACGTTCATCTCTAATCGAAATGGACGGCGAGACAGAACCTCACGTGGCCCTTGTGCTCCTTAGGCTCGCGATGTTCGTCGCCCGAGATCGATAGGGGCCCCGCAGGATCATACTGGATTCCAGATCGCGAAACATAGTGTAATTTCCGCGGATCCACTGATGTAGTTCGGTAGACCAGTCCTTCTCGTTGCGCAGATACCCGGTGAATGAGAAGCTAAGTCGGTCGATATATCTCTTGAGAAACGGCGGCAGCGCGGCAATCCGAAGTACCCGCTCGCCATCCATCGCTCCAGGTAATTCTCCGCGGAGCACAAATTCATTGTGCACAGTGACTAGCGCCGGCGTCGGAATCCTTTGCCGCAGCATTTCATAACTTCGCATGGAGATGCGGTCAGTGCCAGCGACGAACAAGATGATAGGGGCGACATAGCAGCGCGCCGTCTCTTTGATGAAGCCAATCTCCTCGCACATCTTGAAGAACTCGTCGAAGGCATGAAAGCCGAGGTCGATCACCTTGGCTACCCGATCGTGGATGATCAGTGGGTCCATCAGCTGCATCTTGCCGTAAGTATCAATCACATCTGCGGTCTCCGTGATGTTGGGAAGGTAATCGAGCAATGACGGCTCCTTCAGATTGACATCAAACGACAACGCGGTGCCATGTTTCAGCAGCAAGAACTCGCTTACGAGGCGAGCGATGAGGGTTTTGCCGACCTGCGGGCTAGGAGAGCAGATGATGTAGAGTGGGGTCGCTAACATAGCCAGCAGATCAATGTTGTTTGGTACGTGGCTCAACCCGGAGCGCGCCGAGAATCGGATTACTTCTCGCCAGCCTGGGTGGCTGACCTGGCGCCGGCCAGCTCCGTCAAGTTGATACGGTCAAATTCCCTCCAGACATTTGCCAGCCAGTGCCGGACATAACCGCGCAGCACGAAGGAGTTGTTCGCTGGCTCATCGTTCCGCCCCTTGTTTGCGACGAAGTCCACGAATGGGACGGAAGCGACTTCGACCTGCTCATAGGCCATCTCGTTGAGTTTCGGTATGGTCAACTCGGTCGCATGCTTGATGCGGTGAAAATAGGAGTTGTAGGTCGATTGGTCCCACTGAAAGAACTGAGTGTCGTTGATGAAGTTCTTGACCAGATAGTACTTTGCGCCGCTCATGAAGGTCGCGGTCTCAGCGATCTCGTCCAGAGAAGCGATGGATGATCCCAAGATATGGAATACGGCAAAGGTGATCTGGCCGGACCGCGCCGAATCCAAAAAGCCGATGTCGCGCAAGGAGGCCAGTGCTGAGGACAATAAGCCGGCGCGAGCATCGATGACGGTGACGGATAGCCCTGCATTTAGGGTATCGAAAATCTTCATCTGGTCCGCGGTGGTCGTCATATCGACGATCTCGGTGATCTCGGGATAGAAGCGCTTCAGCGTTCCCCGCGGCGACTCCGTGTCGAATGCGCGTGTTTGCACCTTATTGACGCTGAAGTAGTCCAGAAGCGTTCGTGATACGGTCGTCTTTCCGACTCCTCCCTTGTCCGCACCCACCACAATCACAACTGGCTTCACCATGAAAATCTCCTGAGACACTCGCTGTTGCCGCGCGCGAAGTACTCGCTCGGCGAGCCTCTGCTTTGGACGCGAACATGGCAGAAAGAAGGGGCAATGGCATCTTTGATGCGGGAGCCGCGCAACTGATGAATATTCTGCAACAGCGAGCGGCAGAGGCCACTTGATTGCAGTGAGAATGTAGGTCGAGAACAGCAACTAATCACTCGTGATCGTACTCCACGAGAGGTTTGCGAGTAGCTGAAGGGAAGTTCTCGAGGAAACAACTGTGCGCGGGTGGTGATCATCGCGATTACCATTAGCTACTTGATGCTGCCGATTCTCGATCAGCATGAAATGACGGGAATCGCACGTGGCGTCAGATTCAAGCGTTGATCGAACTGATCGAGGCGGTGCTATGAGGTGGGCTTGCGTCGAGGCTGCGGAGCAGGACCGAACGCTGCCCAGAAAACTTTGATGAAAGTCGTCCTCTGACTGCAGCTCGGCAGATTGGCAGTCGTTGCAAGGTGTGCCGTTCCGCAATTCGCAGGACTTCCCTAAGACGCGCCTTGTGGTTTTTCCTCATCCACCAAGTTGACAGGAACATGTCGCGATGCAGAGTAGGGCTAGGTCAGACGCATCCGCCGAACAGGCCGGCGCCGCCGCCTGCCGCAGCTTCAGCGATGACTGTTTCGGCGGATGTTATCCGGTCGGTGCCAGCCTTTCTTCGCGGGCCTGGACAGGAGGGCATCGGCCGAGCCACCTCAGCCGGGCTGGTCCGCAAGCCGCTGCTTGGGGGCTCGGCCCATTCCCCTGTGGGCTTCTCGGCCCAGTTGCCGTTCGTTAGCAGAGCTGGCGTCGCCGGCACGATGTGCGCAGCTCGACCCAGATGAATATTTGTCAGTGAGAGGCTTCATGGAGCTCAGCATCAAGCTGACTTTGGATTGTATGGTGTGCAGAGCCGCTCAGGCGGTGCGCGCCATCGAGTGGAGGGCACCAGGAGCGGCGCCTCGCACCTCGGTCGCCACGGAGCTCCATACTCAATGGCGATCGCCTTTCGTTACATCGGGGCCAAGTTCCGTCGCGGCCAAGGAAGCCGACACAGCGGGAGCCGCACACCGTTCGCAAGCAGCCGAGCAAAGCTGGACCGATTGCTCGACGGCTC
This sequence comes from Bradyrhizobium barranii subsp. apii, assembly GCF_011516635.5. GTDB lineage: Bacteria > Pseudomonadota > Alphaproteobacteria > Rhizobiales > Xanthobacteraceae > Bradyrhizobium > Bradyrhizobium barranii. Next base: position 1,072,631 of record NZ_CP096255.1, read on the forward strand.
TCGATGGGCGCACTGCGTGGTCAAGTGACTGCAAAACAAAACGCGGAGTTTACCTTCTTGGCAGCGCGCTCAACCGTGAGAACGTCACGAACACGACATTGCAGGTGAAATGGACGTGAACTCGGCAGCAACTGAGCAAGCATGGCGACTTGCGGCGCACGGCGGATCGCAGGGCAATGAGAGCGACGGTTTAGCTTTTCAGGCTCGCTGTGAGATTGATTTGGATGCGGATCTGTGCAAAGAGCCTATGAGGCTGCGCCGTCCAATAAAGCTGTCCGGCTCAGGCCGTCGTGCACGGCTGCTCGATTGCTGCGCGGTGCCATGGGTCGTGGCCGATGGCTCCATCCACCTCTCTCTACACCGCGATTGGCTTGGCAACGTTTCTCATCACAGCGAGACGGGAGCTGGCAAACATCTCTCTATCGTACACTCCGCCGAAATAATCCAGGACGAAGGTTCTAGAATGATTCAGATTGTCGGTAACGCGCCTGATGAGGTTGTCGAGAATTGCGGCGACTTCGCCAATGCGGTCGCTGTATGAGCGCGAATAACGTCAACGGCGTTCATTGAGTGAACCGCCTCGTCGGCAATCACTTTCTCTGAGCCAATAATGGAACGTGTCGTTTCCAAGTCCATCATAGAACGACTTTTCGGCAGCATAGGCGGGGCAAGTGCACATCTCATCAAATGCGATCATAACCATCAAGGAGAATTCGTCATTCAGGTGTGCACCGATCGGATCAAAATCATGCGATCGAGTGTCTCGATAGCGCGCGTAGCGCGTTTTCGGATCCGTTAGCGACAAGTTCAATGATGCGGATGAATCCATCGGTGTGACGTTCTTCGTCGGCGCCCAGCTTGAAAAAACGCCTCAGCGTCATCGGTAATGTCCAGATTTCGGACCTGTAATTCTTGCCTCTGATGCGTGGCGTCATATTCTGTGTACAGATCAGGCCACAATTTGTTCCAACGTGCGCGTACAACCGATGGTTCGGCGGTGAGCATTGTAGACCATGGAACAATTCGTCTGGATTCCAGTTTCGGCGAACCGGCATGATCATCCGAGTGCTCCTGTCGTGGGCGGTGCGAGCGTCCCGGCGTACGCATGGTCTATAGTCCGAAAACCCGCAAAGCCTACTTACTACACGCAGAATGCGGGCGTCGCCTCCTTGTTCTGGCGGGGTGCAACGTCAGGCTGCGGATCTTCGCAACTTGAGCAGTGTGGAGGTGCCTTCAGTGAAGCGTCAGGCCGCGGCGTCAAATGGCATGCCGTTCCTGGTGTGGTTTGAACTCCATGCCGCCACCGGGTCCATTCCCGCGCGGGATGCTTGGTGTCAGTGATCAAAGAGTACCTCGAATTGTATCAGAGTCGAGTCGGACCAGTGCGAGAATCCATCTTGCTGACCACCTGAGTTGTCTCATCGTGAGCGGTGCGATCTACATGAAGTCGTATCTATCATCGTACGGCTCCTGCGCGGGAGTCGCTGAGTTCTGGGGCCGCCCAGCATCACTGCCGGCTCTGTCTTCAGTTGCGGCAAGATACAAGGGTGGTCTGCCCTCTCGCTGCCATTGTCCATCTTCGCTCTTCTTACACCTGTCCGCGCGCTTGGTAGGTTCAAGCACCATCATCGAATCGCTTACCTCAACGAAGCCCAATGCTCAGGCGCGAGCTTTCGCTTCCGGGTTGATCGAGTGAGACAGGACGGGCGGTTCGTCGCCATCGAGCCGAAGCTGATGTTCCAGCAGAATATCGCCTGCGTTATCGACGAACTCGGAAATCTATCCTTGACGTGATTTCATCTCGTCTAGGGAACTTCTCCCGCCACGCGTTGTCGCCTTTGAAGAGCTCGCTCATGAGGCCTCCGGGCTCGGTTCGAAGAAGTCCAACGCTTTTGTTGCCCAGCTGATAGCTGAAATATCGCGCCTGTTCCGATCCGGCTTTCCTGCCGAAGCGAAACGCGATATCCGCCGTGCGTTGGGCTTTTTGGGAGATTGGATCTGAGTACCGCTGCGGATGCGTAGCGATATGCCCGATATCGTCGCCATAAAACTCCTCTAACTAGCTCGTTCTCGAAGGTGGACTTTGAGATCTCAACCACCGGGGCTCGGAACCGAGAAAGTACGGCCGGCTTCCCGTCGAAGATGAGCCAGCGTGCTGACCAGACGAGCCTAGCCGCATTTCCGAAAACATGTCTGCGAAGCTTCGGCTATCCTCAGTGCGGTTTCCCAGTTCATCTGCCTCGGAAATGCTTGCGGGGTAGGCGATGGAAGAGTCACTAATGCGATTATACATGGCGAGTTGCATTCCTCTCGGCGACGTTGCTTGGCGGAGCTTGTCTCTTCAGTCTCCGCGCGACTCATAGGCAACATTTGCTGTCGGCAAGCTGACCGGCAGGCAGCATCGGCGCTTCGCTGCTGTTCGCCAACTCATCTCGAGCGGGCCAACGCCTGCCGGCCGTCCGTTAGCGGCCGTGGGTCTGTGTTCCCGCTCTCCGTCTTGCTTTCAAGTGCGAGCGAGAGTTTGAGGTTGTTACGCAACATCGCATTTGCGGGAGCTGTTTCAAGAGCTTGGCGGTATAGCGCTTGTGCCTCGCGATGGCGGCCCTCGTGGTCGAGCACAACACCCTTGGCATTCAGCGCGCGCAGGTCGCCAGGTACGACCAGTAAGAGCGCGTCGAGCACCTCAAGCGCATCATCTGGGGATCTGCGTCCCAGCAGGGCCCGAGCAAGAGGAATCGCCGCATCGACGTTGTCCGGTTGTTGCCTCAACGTGTCGCGTAAAGTCTGCTCGTCAGCATTCCGATCGATGGCGCGAACAATGCGCTCACGCATGGCAGGATCAATCTCCACGGCGCCTGCTGGATCTGATGTGGATGTCTGCTGCGGGGAGAGCGCCGACCGCTCCGAGCCGGCACAAGCTGATAGCAGCAATATGGCGAGAAGAGCTGGGCACGAGCCCGGACCAAAGGAGCACAAGCGCCGCCCGACGCTGATCGCATATGGAGTCATGGGCCATCTCGGGATAAGCGGCTGCGTTCTGTTAAGTCGGCGCGGTAAGAAGCCCGCCACGCTCCGAGGAAGCGGCCTTATCCTTGGCAGCCGGAAGCTTGACGGACCCAATCGGCTGGACGGTGAAATCCGAAGCGAGGTCCTGATAGGACAGAACGGGCAAATCGATTCCGTTGCGGGTGAGAAAGCCTCGTACAAAACGACGGATATCCATCGAACCGAGAATAATGGGTTGGCTCTGACTTCGAGCGATGGTCGAATGGATCTGACGGAATTGTGCAAGCAGCTTCTCGCTCTGCCAATCGTCCAAAACGAGGTATGGACCGACAGCGGTTTCGCGCACCGCGCCGCGGACAATATCCTCGGTCTCGCGCTCGATGATAAAGGCGGCCACAACCCGATGGGCATTGGCATAGCGAAAACAGATCTGCCGTTTCAAGGTGGCACGAACATATTCGGTGAGCAGGACCGCATTTTGCTCGCGTTCACTCCATTCTGCCAGGGCTTCCAGCAGTAGGCGGGTGTTGCGAATTGGAATGCCCTCATCGAGTAGGCGGCGCAGGACCTCGGCGATCCGAGGAACGGTGGTCGTACGCAGCACTTCCTTGACCAGATCAGCGTATTCCTGCTCCATTCGGCCAAGCAATTGGCGGGTTTCTTGAATGCCTACCAAGCGCTGTGCATAGCGTGTCAATGTGAAGTGGAGACGCAAGGCAAGAATTTCGCTCGGACGATGATATCCGATTCCCGCGGCTTTGAGGGCGGCCGCATGACCTTCTTCGATCCAGACCCGATTCGTCTCCGGCTCTTGTCGAAAGGGGATGCCGCTCAATTCGATGTTCGCCACATCGTCGTTGAGCGCGAGTTGCGTCGGATCGATTACATCCCGTTCCACCGGCACGCTGTCGACATCTACCCTGAACTGCGACTTGGACAGATGCTGATCGACCTGAGCCGGGATACGCGGGACCGTTATGCCAAGATCCGCCGATACCAGCGTCGAAACGCGCGCGATGCACTGTTCCAGCTCGTTCTTGTCGATTAAATACGTCAGGTCCGGCGCGAGGAATAGCGCGATCGGAAGTGCCTCCGCATGAACAGCTTGTTCCTGGGTCTGTGCTAGAGCCCGAGCGGAAGCGGCGGCATCTGCACTTGTCTTACCTGCCGTCTTGTCGCTTTTCGCCCCAACCCTGACATAGCTCGCTGCAGCGAAGAGCCCAGCTAGAATGACGAACGGCGGCAAAGGGAAGCCGGGAACGAGTCCCATCAAGAGCAAGACGCAAGCGGCTAAGCGAAGGGCTTGTGTGCTTGCCGTGAGTTGGTTGACAATATCGGCACCAAGTCTGAGCTTGGAAGGCCCGTTCACACGCGTGACGATGGTTGCGGCCGTGATCGACAGCAGCAGCGCCGGGATCTGCGAGATGAGCGCATCCCCTATTGTCAGCAGCGTATATTGGTGCAGCGCCTCATCGAGCGACATACCCTTGGACAGCAGGCCGATACTGATCCCACCCAGCATGTTGATGCAGATGACGATCAGGCCAGCGATCGCGTCGCCCTTGACAAACTTCATGGCACCATCCATGGCGCCATGAAGTTGGCTCTCTTGCTCCAGTGCCGCGCGCCGGCGACGCGCTTCGTGTTGATCGATATGGTTATTGCGCAGCTCCGCGTCTATCGCCATCTGTTTGCCCGGCAGCGCGTCGAGCGTGAAGCGCGCAGAAACCTCTGCGACGCGCTCGGCGCCTTTCGCAAGAACCATGAACTGCACCATGGTCACGATCAGGAATATGACGACTCCGACAGCGATATTCCCTGATATTACGAAGTCGCCAAAGGTGTGGATAATGCTGCCTGCGTCACCCTCCGCAAGAATAAGCCGCGTGGTTGCGATGGTCAGCGAGAGACGAAATACCGTCGAGATAAGGATGACGCCCGGCAACGAGGAAAAATCAAGCGCTGTGCTGAGATAGAGGGCAACCATCAGCAGCAATATGGCAAAGCCAAGATTGAAGCCGATCAGCATGTCAATCACGATGATCGGGATCGGCATGATCATCATGCCGATCGCCAGAAGCAGCATCAACGCGACCATAAAATCCGGATGAGCCGGCGCGCGCAGGATGAATTTACGCAAGGCGTTGGCCATGAAGGTCCCTATTTCTGTTTGATGAGAGCGGTGCTGCCGCGCAATGACACATAGCGTCGGAAGACATCGCGGGCCTCGGTCATGCGGCCTGCCTCCCGCAGCGCTTGACTGCGCAGGAGCGTCAAAGGCACGCGTGAAGACGGGTGAGCATCAACGGCGTCCAGCTGATCGAGCACCTCAAGTGCTTCGTCACCAAGGCCCTCCGAGATGAGGGTGTAGGCCAGAATTCGGAGCAGATCGACATCCTGGGAATGTTCGCGGGCTGCGATTCGTAGCAGGGCCAGACTTTGTGCGCTCTGCCCGCACGCGAGGTGGACATAGGAGAGGGCGCAGAGCAGGTCACGCTCCGGCCCGGAGATCAGCAGGATATCGCCGGACTTGGAAACGTCCGGGGCCGAGGTGCGCACATCCTGCACTCGATCCGATTCGATCATGGCTAGCCCTTGATCAAGCTGTTCTGATTTTGCCGGAGCAGAAGGAACCGCCGCAGTTCTTGCTGCAGGATCGCCAAGCATTCGCCGGCCGTCTTGTCGTCTGGCGTTGATTCCAGCGTTTGCGTTAAGCGCTCCAGAAGAGCACCATGCCTGTCTGCGCGCAGCACGTCCGGATGACGCAGGCGTGGAATGACGAAGGAGAGCAGGCCTTGTGACAGATTGTGGCCATAAAGTGACGCAAGTACAGCGCGGGGGTCGATTTCATTTGCGCCAGCAGCCCTCTCGAAGAGAGTGACGCGCGAGATTGCATCGATCGGGCCGACCTCGAGCGCGGCTTCGCTCGCAGGATCAATTGTCAGATCCTGAGCGGATGCGTCTCGCCACGACGCCTGTTTCGTGGCGCCATCTGCATGAGCGCCCTCGACTTCGATGTGGTCGGCTTTCGGGGGGGGCGGGCCGTTGACCGATGCATGCTCCCCCGCGTCATACCCCTGCGACAAGGGGCCGGACCCTACAGGGTGCTGGGGCAGTCGGGCCATAGGCTTCTCCTTTCTTCCTGCAGGGCGAAAACATTAATAGGGAAGTGCAGCGAAGCGGCCGTTCCGACTGAGCAGCACTCGTCCATCCTCGATTCGATCGACGGTCCATCCATTGCTCAGCAGCGCTCCCACGAAATACTTCTGGCCGCCGATAAGAAGATAACGTTCGCTTCCGCGCCAAACCGCTTGGACCGAGATTGAGGGCGGCGCCTTTTCGTCCTTGACGGTGACCGCGTTCACAAGGGCAGGAGTTCCGTTGGTTTGATGATCAAACCATTGCTGGATTTCCTGCCATTTTGCGCCAAGGGCTGGGGTCACGGTTCCTTCCGCGGTCACGACGCCGTGCCCCGAACCGACCTTGATATTAAGAAGGCCCCCTCGTTCAACCTCCTGCCGCAGCAATTCGGCAGTTGCATCAGCGGCCTTCGCATCCAGACGATTGATGGCTGGTTTGGCGGCAATGTCGGCCACAGGCGATGCGTCTGTGCTCGGCGGCACTGCGTTATCGTCAGGGGCGAATATGGGCGAGACGGCGCCGATCGCCATGGAGCTGAGCAAGACGAGGCTGAGCACCACGATCCAGATAAAAGAGCGGCTGCTTGAGCCACCTTGCGGCAAATCTTGCGTCGACCAGCGAATGGACATGGCGCCGACATGAACGACGGCAGGAAGAGGAACACTAACGCGCTCGCCTGGGGGCATATTCTCGCGGCCGTCCAGTCTGATATTGGCTGCAAGGGCCTCGATCTCGATCGAATTGGTATGCGGGGTGATGCGAAGGTGGCGCGGTTCGAGCCCTTGTTCAAAGAAGATCAGATCGGCATCGAGGCCGCTGCCGATGAGGCTGGCCCCAATAGCGGTTTTGCCCCTAAGCCCGGCATAGAGTCCCGATAAGACCTCAAACTCGAGAGAAATCGATTCGCTCACGGATCATCTCCTGAATAACGAGACAAGCCGTACGGCAGTTCGCCGTACGGCTCTTGCAGAGTTCGTCATTCACTGCGCGGACACGGTAGCGACTCGGTGAGCCAACCGCCTTGCAGATTTACTGGACGCGTTCGTCGGCGACCTTCTTCTCGGAAGAGAGCTCGGTCGTAATTCTGCGCATCGCCACGGCCTGGGCCTGAACTTTTTGGCTAACACGCTCGAACTCAGCCATCTGGTTCTGGAAACCGGCATCCTGGGTCTGCTGAGTAGCAGGAGCGGCACCGTTACCGCCAACACTATTAACCGCCATGTCTATTCACCTTTCTTTGTCGTGTGTCGTAGTTGTGGCCTGCTACGTCGGGCGGGCCGACGACACGATGGCAGGAATAGAAAGAAAGACGTGCTCGCCCCCCAGACTGCTCAGGCCCAGCTCTGCGTTCTTGCCGAGACCATCGGTCTTGGGCTGTACGTTGCTCGTTTCAGCGTTCTTGTTGTCGGCAGCTTTGTCGGGGTGACTATCTTCGGACCCCAGCTTGTGGATCACCTTTCCAAAGGCGCGATCAAGGGCCCCGCCCACGGCGGAACCAATCGCAGCTCCGGAAGGTCCGCCCAACCGTCCGCCGGCAGCGCTTCCGATCATTTCTCCAATCATCGACTTCTCCTATGCTCGTCTTGTTACGCTCAATAGGCGACTCCTCGCCTACAGTTCAGCGGCCTCATGCTAGGAGTGCTACCTTTCGAGAAGCTGACGAGTCTCGCGTTCCAGAACATTGGGGCGGCACTTTGCAGAAGCTCATCACCTGCTGACAGCTTGCAAGCTTCATTTGCCTCCCTGGCCGCGCGTATGATCAGCCTGACGCCGATCCGATATCGGCGCGGCGAACGTGCCTGCGCGTCAGGCGCAATTCGTTGGTCTGGTGAAGCTTGCAGCGAAGCTCTGACGGGTGTGCGTGGTCCGGCGATCAGGCCCGGTCGCTGGGCCTACGGCCGGGTTGTTGCGTTTGTCGGTGAGCGTTGCTGCGGAGACCGATGGTGTGATCGCCGGCACTTAGAGATTGCATCGATAGCGCCCAACGGGGGGTGGGGGGGGGGCTTTCCTGGTCCGACGGGCGACTGGCGGCTTCGCGGTGAGACCTCGTCGCTTATTGAGGCCTCGCAAGGAGCAGGGCCTACTCAGTGTAGCTGACATCGGACAGTCGATCGTCGGGTGCGAGACTGCATGTTACCGGTGATCGGCGAGCGTGGATATTCCCTAAAGGTGGTCTGTCGTGGAAGGCGGCTGCGAGCAATCATGCGATCCCCAGCCCGTGTCTGCTGACGAGGGCTGTGATGTTCAGTCGATGGTTTGTTGTCGTCAGCTTTTCGACAGGTACTGCTGGTACAGTCTTGGAACTTGGATGCGTGCGACATGCTCGTGCCAAACCGACGAGAGGAGGGGGGGCTCATCAGGGTTGCCGGCGCCGGCGCCGGCAGCGAGAAGCATCCATTCGCTCCCCATCGGGCAGGGGTGCGTTCTAAAATGGTTCCTAGTTGATTGAGCGCAACGCTCGCAATTTTACCGCTTTCTTCGATGCAACAGGAGTGAACTAAATGGCGTATCTTCCCGTGGCCGGTCTCCCCGTGGTCGGCGCACTCGATTCGACGGTGAATGGAGTGGGGTCTGACGGGGTGGTTGCCAGCCCCGCTTTCGGTGCGCTGTTGGGGCAGTATGCCCCAACAGGTGCCTACCAGTACCTGCCGGCAGGTGCTGCCGTCGTTGTCGCTCCGGTGGTCGTCACTCCAGTTGTGGCTGCTCCCATGTACATGATGGCGCCGCCGCCTCCTCCTTCCATGCTGTTGAGCCAGCAAAGTTCGGGTTTAGAGCCTTCCGTCGATCCGGTGTGGACGCATGAGGTCAAGGATGGTAAGGCCACGATCAACCTCGGCGACAAATATACGATCACGGCCGATGAGAAGGATGGCACCTGGACCGTTCGCAACAACCAGACCGGCCATGTCACGAAGATCCATGGAGATCCCCATGTTGACGCGGACGGGGATGGCAAGGATGACTTCGACTTCAAGAAAGATATGACCTTCCAGCTCGACGATGGGACCAAGATTACCGTCAATAATGTCGACTACGGTAATGGTGAGGCCATCTCCTCAAAGTTGACCATTACGAATGGTCACAACGCGATGGTTGTGGAGGGGCTCGGCGACGACAAGGATGGCAAAAACAATCTGAGGGTGACCCAGTCCAATGCTGGCATGACTCTTGATGAGCTGACACCCGATGGTGCCCAGGCGATCCATGAGAGCGGCCAAGGCTGGGTCGATGGCGCCGGCGGCGTGGTGAATCAGGCGAGTATCGATGCCGGCGAACAGGGCCGCGCGCCGGGCAGCTACCAGTCTGCAAGCGCAACGCCTGCCACTGCAACACCCGTGTTCTTCGTTCCTCCTCCACCGCCACCTCTTGCGATGGTTCCGCTTGCCGTCGCTCAGGCGCCAGCGCCGTCATCTCAGCCAGCGCCAGTGTGGTCGCACGAGGTCAAGGACGGCAAGGCGACGATCAACCTTGGTGATAAGTATACGATCACAGCCGATGAGAAGGACGGCACCTGGACCGTTAGAAACAACCAGACCGGCCATGTCTCGAGGATCCACGGCGATCCTCACGTCGATGCTAATGGCGACGGCAAGGACGATTTCGACTTCAAGAAAGGTATGACCTTCCAGCTCGACGACGGCACGAAGATCACGGTGGACACGGTCGATTATGGCAAAGGAAAAACCATCTCCTCGAAGCTCACCATCACCAACGGCGACAATGCCATGGTTGTGGAGGGGCTCGGTGACGACAAGGATGGGAAGAACAATCTGAAGGTCACGCAGTCTAATGCTGGGCGGACGCTTGATCAGCTGACGTCCGATGGCGCTCAGACAATCCATGAGACAACTCAGGGGTGGGTTGACAACTCCGGACGCAAGGTGACGCAGGCGGTGATCAACCACAATGAGAACCCGGATGCGCCACCGGATTTCAAGACGATGATGCACGAGAGCATGTTCCAGCGCATTTTCCATCGCCATGCACAGCCGGCATGAGGCCCGATCCCGGGGCGTGTCGGAAACTCGTGGAAGCGGGCGCTAGCGCCCGCCTTTCATTTTCGCCAAACGGCCGCGAGAAGGGCAGCTTGGCGATCTATCGATTCAGGATCGACGGTAACAGTCAGATTGTCTCGGCAATCGCAGCCTTCGCCCCGACAAACGGGCGGAGGGCCTCCAGGCCCTGCTACCCGGCCAGAATTGCTGTGGCGCGTTCCCGCCCGTTGTCGGCGATGGAGGCGCTGCACAGGAACGGTGCTCTCAGGTTTGTCTGCATGTCAAAGTCATGCCGACGCAAGCGTCGCAGTGAAAATCCCGTCAAGATCGCAAATTGGATTGAGGGCTGCCTCGACGGCGCGATCTACCGTCGGCTCAAAAGCACAAGCCCTGCCTCGCGTTGAGCTCTGCCTGTCTTTAGCCTCCGAAGCCGGGCGTGAACCCTTGCGCCCCCCGAACATCCATCAGCTTCTCAGGAAGCCGGAGGCGCTATGGGCTTTGAGCATCGCCATTCCCGTCAAAGTAAGCTGCTAGGGACGTTAAAAGGAAATCGCAGCAGCCCGCCGCCAAAAAGATCCCGGTGCATTCGGATTCGCGGGACCCGCTCGCAGCTCGGATCTGAGATCATTGAATGCGCATCTAACTGGTGGCACGTGCCAAGTTTCACTTGGCACGTCTTCGATTCGATCACTACGCGTGATCTGCTGCCGGTTTGATGGACACCCGGTTAAGCTAATCCCACCTTGCGCTCGAACTCAACCGGGCTGAGATAGCCGATGGTCGAGTGCCTGCGGGTCGTGTTGTACAACGAGGTTTGAGAACGCCCACAGGACCGCTCTTCGCGTGGTTCTTTATCGATATCATCCTTGGTTTGGTTGCCGAGTTTGCGTTCATGGGGCCGTCGACAAGGCTGGCGATGTCGCCTTCCGCTGCACACTGGATGGATCGCAAGCAGATCGTTGGCTGGAGGTTCCAGCATGGATGTTCGACCGGACGGCATGCCCTGAGGCGGAGCTTTTGGCAGCTCGGCCATTTGTCAGCATAACCGCACTTGCAGCGCTTTCTGCGCTTCTCGATCTGGTGTTGATGGATCGAACGCCATCAGCTGCCCTGCTTTCTAGCGCATCCAGAGCCTCTCACGACCAGAATCGGGGAGAGACCCATGTCACGGCAGACGGCAATGCCAGGGAGCGGATACCGACACAATCGACAACCGCGGCTGCGGATTCCGACGAAGCCGGCCATGCATTCCAATTCGAAGCCGGCCGGGTATTCCGATCTGAAGCCGGCCACCCGTGGCGTCGTTCGCATGGGTCAATTTCATGATGTCGTCGAGGGCTGGGAAGGTCAAGAGACCGGTTGATCTTGAGCGGGTTGCTTCTGCTTCCTGAGGCTCTCTCCTTTGAGTTCGATGCGGTAGGCATTGTGGACGAGGCGATCGAGAATCGCGTCGGCGATGGTGGGGTTGCCGATGATTTCGTACCAGCGATCGACGGGCAGCTGGCTGGTGACGATAATCGAGCGGGCTTCGTATCGATCCTCGACGATTTCGAGCAAATCACGGCGCTGGTCGGCGTCGAGAGGTTCTGGTCCCCAGTCGTCCAGGATCAGCAGATCAAGTCGTGCGATCGCCCGCAGCATCTTGGTATAGCGGCCATCGGCGCGGCCGAGTGCGAGAGCGGCGAAGAGACGCGGCACACGATGGTAGGCAACTGAGAAGTCGTCTCGGCAAGCCTTGTTGCCGAGGGCACAAGCGAGCCAGCTCTTGCCGACGCCGCACGGCCCGGTAACAAGGAGATTATGTCGTGCCCGGATCCAGTCGCCAGCGGCGAGTTTTAGAAAGAGCGTGCGGTCGAGGCCGCGGATAGCGCGGTAATCGACATCCTCGACGCAGGCGGCATGACGCAGCTTGGCGGCTCGAGCTCTGCTTTCGAACCGCTTTTGCTGGCGCAGCGTTTTCTCGTGTTCCAGGAGCAACGCCAGCCATTCGGCGTGTTCGAGGCTGCGCGCTTCGGACTGGGCATCGAGGTCCTTGAAGCCTTTGGCCATACCGTGGAGACCAAGGCTATGCAGCAGGTCGAGGGTGGGATGGGTGAGCATGCTGGATAATCCTTTCAATGGAAGTAACCGGGGCCGCGCAGATTGGGATGTTCGATGATCGCGTCCTCGGTATCGCGAGAACTGCGTTCGAGCTTGTTGGCGATGATGGAGGCGATGCTCTTGTAGGTCAGTGCGCTGACCGCGACCGCGCGGGCCGCGATCAGCTCGGCGCGTTCGGGATCAATATCCTTGAACAGCCGAAGCACGCCGAGACAGGTCCGGAATCCCTGTTCGGGATGAGGCCGATTGGCCAGGATGGCGAGAACGAGCCCCTCGGTGTTGGGCCCGATCGACCGCCCCCAGCGCCGGAATCGATCGGGAGTCCACTCGGCGTAACGCCGATGCGCACTGGGCATGTGATCGGGATCAGTGCCGTGCCGGCGGCCGCCATAACGGCGCTGGTGAGCAGCAACACGCAAACCCCGATGGAACAACTCGATGGTCCGGGTGGTGGCGCGAACGTCGACCTGCTCCCGGATCAGGCCGTGTGGAACTGAGTAGAAGAAGCCGTCGACCTCGACGTGATAATCGAGCGAGACGCGGGCCAGGAGCCATTCCGCGAACTGATAGTCGGCATCCGGCAACGGCGCCAGGACAGGCATCTCGACGGTCTCGAACAATTGTCGGCGGCTGACGCCGATCCGGCGCATGACGTGGGCGTTGATGCGCTCCAGCGCGGCGGCGATTGCCGCATTCGCCTCAGCCAGCGAGAAGAAGGTCTGCCGGCGAAGCCGCCCGAGGATATAGGTCTGGGCAAAACGCACTCCGGCTTCCACTTTTGCCTTATCCCGGGGCTTTCTTGGCCGTGCCGGAAGGATGCCAACGCCGTAATGGGACGCCATCATCCCGTAGCTGCGATTGATTTCGGGGTCGTAGAACGACGCCCGGTGCACGCCGGACTTCAGATTGTCAGGGACGACGAGGCGTGGCACCCCGCCAAAGAACCGGAACATTCGGACATGAGCCTCGATCCAGTCCGGAAGTGTCTGCGTCCAGGTCGCCTCGGCGTAGGTGTAATTCGAGGCGCCAAGCACGGCGACGAAGATCTCCGCGTCGCGCACAACCCCGGTTGCGCGATCAACGATCATGATCTTCTTGCCGGAGTAATCGACAAAGACCTTGTCGCCGGCCGGATGGTCCTGCCGCATCGTCGGAGACAGCCGCCGCTCGAATTCCCGGAATAAATCGCAGAACCGGCTGTAGCCATAACCTTCCGGATGGACCGCCCGGTACTCCTCCCACAGCACCATCAGATTGACGCCAGGCCGCTTCAGCTCACAGGCCAGCGAGGCCCAATCCGGCTCCCGGCGCCGGCGGAAGCCGCGCCTGACGCCGGCATGGGCAAACAGACGTTGTTCAAGAACGGCGTCGGTCAGATCGCCCGCCAAAGGCCACGCCAGCCCGGCAGTCGAGGCACGCTTGAGATTGTCCTGGATCGTGCTGCGCGCCACCCCGAGCGTGCGCCCGATCTCCCGGGCGCTCACCCCATCACGGGCAAGCCGCAGCATCTGTCGTATCTGTCGCATGGTCAGTTCTCTCTTGGCCGGCATCCGCTTCCCCTCGTGGATCAACGAGGGACTTGATGCCTGAAGGACTGACCCAAACGAAAACGCCGACTTCCAAAACCCGGCCGGCTTCAAATCGGAATGCCGGCCGGTTTCATTTCGGAATCGTGGCCGGCTTCAAATCGGAACGATGGCCGGCTTCAAGTCGGAATACCCGGCCGGAATAAATCGGAATCCGCATGCAGTGCACGTGGCGGGACAGGACCGATCGCACGGCGTAGCTCTTGCGGCCGAAGAAGAGCTTATTCTGCGGTGTCTTGGCGCAGCCATCATCATGCAATGGAATGCTCTGCCGACGACGCTGCAACGGGAGATCTTCGACACCGCCGGGTCGATTGGCAAGTTACTGGAGACAGCGGCGCTCCGCGGCCAAATCGCCCGATTTCTTCACAACCACAAGGATGATGCCGGTCGCGGCAAATTTCCGTTAACAGAAGACATGCCTGCCGATGCGAGATCGCGCAGTTTGGCTCTGTCACGGTGGGACAACGAGGGAGGCGCAGTTCGCGACGGGCTGCCGATATAACCGGACGCCAACAACAGGAGGGTTTCCATGTCACTTACACAGTTTCGGGTCGATGACGGCCCACATGCCATGGACGGGCTACGGCTTCTTGCTCGGGATGGAAATGAACAGATCGAGGCGTTCATGGGCCGGAAGGTGATGGACGTTTGGGCGGAGTCTGTCGAGCATCGCGGAGGACGACAAAGCCTGTTTCGCGATCAATACAATGCCCTTGGCAGACTGAACCTTGCCGCACTTCAGCGGATTGTGAGTGCGAAATATCAGCGAGGCGCTGCATTCAACCGCCAACATCCCTTTGTCGAGATTCTATTCTCCGACATTACGGAAAGCGGCGAGGCTCTAAATTTAAGTGAGCTCGTGCGAGAGGCGTTGCCGTCAGCATTTCATCGGATGACCTGAAAGTTGCGCACCAGAGTGCCGCCACTGGAGTCAAGGGAACGATGCGCGTCCCGCCGCATTATCAATCATCGTGATAAACGCGATCTGAGGGATAACCCATCATGAAACGGTTTCTATTAATCGGAGTTGCAGCTTGCAGTTTTGCGCTCGTTCCAATTCTATCTGCATCGGCAATGCCGAGCGCAAATCCGAATGCACTTGTCGGCACCGACACCTCGATCATCCAGGTGCACGGCTGGGGCCATCACGGAGGCCGAGGTCATCACTACGGATGGGGTCGAGGCCATCACTACGGGTGGGCCCACCATCGTCGTTGGTGAAGCGTCACTGGCGAATAATGATGACTCTCGTGGAAGCCGCCAGTCTGGCGGCTTCTTTTTTGCGACAGTTCGCATCGGGGGCACCGATTGGCCGGACGACAAGCATCAACGTGGCTCAACTGGCCGGTCAGCGACTAACAAGCTCAGCTAGGTCTTACCTGGCACCCCTCCGGCCTCGATAGCCGCGACAAGCTCGGGCGCGAGGTGCGCGGACAAACGCTGAATGATGTTGAGCAACTGCAGGATTTCTTGCTCACGCAGGGCGTCAATCTTGTTGTGTAGCAATTCTATCTCTAGTTCAGCCTTCACGTTTATCCGGTAATCGTGTTCGGCGTGCCTGCGGTCAATCTCCGATTGCCGGTTCTGGCTCATCATGATGATGGGTGCTGCGTAGGCTGCTTGGAAAGAAAGCACCAGGTTGAGCAAGATAAAGGGATAAGGGTCCCAATGGTTGATGAATGCTATCATGTTCAGAATGATCCAAATGCCAAGTAGGACGCTTTGGATGATGATGAAGCGCCAGGAACCAACTGTTTCAGCAACCCGGTCGGCAAGCATCGCGCCCGGCGTCAGTGCGAGCTTGGGTACATTGCGGGCTGGCTTTTGCGACCGAAGTTCTCGCAATCGCTCTTGGTCTTCCTGGCTTAAATGCACTTTGTGGCTTTGCTCGTCGGTCATTCGTTGCATCCACCGTTAAGAGGGCCATGACAATCTGACTCAGGCCGCTTTGGGATGAGAAGTTGCCGATCAGGCGTGCGGCGCGCCGAGCCAGGATGAAAACGTTACTACGTTGACGCAAGACGGAGAAAGCTGTGGGCGATTTGCCCTTAGTCTATCTAGTCCAGTGCGACGATGAAACGGATACAACTTGTCCTGTCACTCGTAGATCATTTCCGCCCCCACATGGTTCGAAAAGAGACACCTTAACGCCTGGGCATCCTCGTGACGGATGAGATTGTCGTTGAGCTGCTGCCGACGCGACATTCCTATCGGACGACATCCCGAACTAGGGGCCGAGGGCACCAAGGAAAGGCGAGAGAATGAGCACGCCAGGGTCATCGGGGTTCTGTGCAGCGACATACTCCTTGGCGACCAGGTTCATCCCGTCGCGCAACGGAGTGACAAGAGCCGCGCGGCTGAGCCGAAAGAAGCCGGCGAGCGAGCGCTGGGAAAAGCTCCGGTTCAAGTATTGAACCGGTGCTTGAGACCCTTGCTGTAATCGAGCCGATCCACCCCAATGATGAGTTGGCGCCCGCGCAGGCTCTCCTGCAGCTGGCCATCAGAAATAGTGCCCCCTGCACGGCGAAGGATGGCGTCATGGAAGGCGGTCAACTCCTCCGCCGTCTGGAAGCCGAAGAGATCGTAAGCGCACAGTGATTTCAGCAGGTCGCCGGAGTGAGGAAGGGTCGCCAGCACACCCAAGGAAGGAAACGGCGTATGCAAGAAGAACCCGATCCGTTGTGTGGCACCGCCGCATGACAGGATCTTCGGGAGAACGCCCGGTCTACGCAGCCCACACCGACAGGATCAAAGCCGCCCCAACAGCAGCAATACGAGGAGGACGACCAGGATGGTACCGATGACACCCATGCCACCGTGGCCATAGCCGTAGCCGCCGAAGCGGCCGCTGAAGCCACCAAGCAGGAAGATGACGAGGATAATGATGATGATAAGTCCGATCGACATTTGTCCGGCTCCTTTGGCGTCTCTTGGTAGATCGAGTTTGACGATGTCCGGCGCCCGACATTAAGTGGCCGGTACCCGGTATTCCCCTGCTGGACAGGGCTACTCCTATTGGCCGCCGCGCAAGCGCGCTGAGCGGGACGATCTATTGCCGAGACCGCCGCGCCCAACAGCGTCGCTCATGCGCTCAATAAGGGGAGTAGTATTGGCGGCGATAGGGATAGGGGTCGCCGTAGTAACCTGGCGCGTACCCCGGCGCGTAGCCCGGCCCGTAATAGCTGGGGCCGTAAGCCCCATAGGCGGCGACTCCGGCCGCGGCACCCAGGATGCCAAGGCCAATCGCAGCCCCCGGAGCGCCATAGTAGCCGCGACCACGGTAGTGGCGCCGGTAGTAGACCTCCGTCGCGCCGGACGAAGGCGCCGCTTGTTTCAGAAGAGCTGCGCTGGGCGGGATCGGAGCAGCTCTCGATGGGAGCACCGAGCCGAGCATCGCCGCAGCGAAGAGCGCGACGGCAAGCGAGCATTTCATTGTCTGCTGGTACATAATCGTATCCTCTCGAATTTGGAGCATCTCAAGCGGCAAGTCGTTCGCCTGCCGCTGGCCGCCAAAGAACATCAACGCAGGGCGGCTCTTGAGGAGCGCCGATGCGGCGGCGGATCCGAGGATTCGTCGTTCTAGCGAACCATAGACCCGCCTCTGTACTAGCGCCCCGACGTAACCGACTACTTGGCGCAGGTCTTGTCGGCCTTCAAAGCCGCCTGTGCCGAGGCCTTTGTCGTGTGAGCGGCGCCGACAACCTTCATGCTGCCGCCGGCAGCAGGCTGGCTCTCGACGATCTCACACTTCATGGTCGCGGCATCCTGAGCCAGGTAGAACGATGAGGGCGATTGGCCCACGGTTGCATGTTTCGCGGGATCGTGAGCACGGATTTCAGGGGATCGTGAGCAGAGATTTCAGACGATCGTGAGCACGGATTTCGCGGGATCGTGAGCAGCTTTTCAGCAACTCAGCCCGCTTCGGCCGACAACTCAACCGGCTTAGGAACTGCCTCGTCAGTGAACGAGGAAGGCCGATGCCCACCCAGAGATTGTCGATGCGCCGGATCAAAGAGGTTCTCCGCTTAAAACATGTTCAAGGCTTGCCGGAGCGAGCCATCGCGCGCACCTTGGGCATCAGCAACGGCGCCGTGCACAGCTATCTACGCCGAGCCGGGGCTGCCGGGCTGAAGTGGCCGTTGCCGGCCGGAATGAGCGACGAGGACCTGGAGCTGCTGCTTTTCCCGGCGCCGAGGCCTGCGTCGCAGAGCCCCCAGCGGGCCGTTCCCGACTGGGGCTATGTCGACAAGGAGCTGCGCCGACGCAACGTGACCCGTCGGCTGCTGTGGGACGAGTATCGCGCCACCCATCCCGATGGCTTCGGCTACACCTGGTTCTGCACGACGTACGAGGCCTGGAAGGGGCGAGCCCGGCCTTCGATGCGGCAGACGCATCTGGGCGGCGAGAAGGTTTTCGTGGATTTCGCCGGCGACACCATCGACGTCATCGATCCCTCAAACGGGGAAGTGCAGTCGATGAAGCTGTTCGTCGCGGCGATGGGCGCCTCCAACTATACCTATGCCGAGGCCTGTCCAAGCGAGGGGCTCGCCGACTGGATCCGGGTCCACATCAATCTTTTCGCCTTCCTCGGCGGCGTGCCGACATTCGTAGTCTGCGACAATCTCAAGGCCGCCGTCACCAATCCCGACCGCCACGATCCCGGCCTCAACCGAACCTATGCCGAGATGGCGAGCCATTACGGCACGGCCATTCTCGCAGCCCGGCCGCGGCGCCCAAAAGATAAGGCAAAGGTCGAAGTTGCGGTGCAAGTCGCCCAGCGATGGATTCTGGCGCGGCTGCGCAACCAACGCTTCTTTTCGTTGGCGGAGCTGAACGCAGCCATCAAAACACTCGTCGTCGAACTCAATGCAAGGCAGATGCGCGACTTTGGCGCCAGTCGCGCCGAACTGTTCGCCGAGCTCGACAAGCCCAAGCTTACAAAGCTGCCGGACCAGGCTTACGCTTTCGCACGCTGGAAGCGATGCCGGATCGGCCCCGACTATCATATCGAGATCGATGGACACTGGTATTCCGCGCCGTATCGGCTCATCCGTGAGCTTGTCGACGCACGCATCGATGACAGAACGGTCGAGATCTTCCACAACGGCCGCAGGATCGCCAGCCACGCCCGCGCGCCCAACCGGCGGGGCCACACCACCATCGCCGACCATATGCCCAGCGCCCATCGGCGCTACGGTCAATGGACGCCCGCCGGAGTGATCGTCGCCGGCGAGCGGATCGGTCCGTCGACCGCCGCCTTCTTCCAGGCCGTGATCGCGGCCCGGCCGCATCCCGAGCAAGGCTTTCGCACCTGCCTCGGCATTCTGTCACTGGTCAAAAGCTACAGCGCGGAGCGCGTCGAAGCGGCCTGCCGGCGCGGCATTCTGATCAAGGCGCGATCCGTCGCCTCGATCCGCTCCATCCTCCAGAACGGTCTGGATCGTACCTTTCTCGACGAGCCCTCCGAACACCAACCCCTGCGCCACGGCAACATCCGCGGCCGCGATTATTTTCACTGAAGCCAAGGAGACCTGTATGCTCAACCATCCCACCCACGAACGCCTGATCGAGCTCGGCTTGAGCGGCATGGCCAAGGCCTTCGAGGAGCAGCGACGATCGCCTGATCTCGAAGCCTTGCCGTTCGAAGATCGCATCGGCCTGCTGGTCGACCGGGAAGCGGCGGAACGCGACACCAGGCGGCTCACCACGCGCCTCAAGCTGGCCTCGCTCCGCCAGAATGCCTGCGTGGAGGACGTCGATTTGCGCACGCCGCGGGGTATCGACCGGGCCGTCTTCGCCAAGCTCGCCAGCGGCGACTGGATCGATCGCCACGAGAATTTGCTCATAACCGGGGCGACCGGATTGGGCAAAAGTTGGTTAGCCTGTGCCCTCGGCCACAAGGCCTGCCGAGATAATCGCTCGGTCCTCTATCACCGCGTCCCAAGATTGTTCGAAGCGTTGGGGCTCGCGCGGGGCGATGGACGTTATGCCCGCTTGCTCAAAACCCTTGGCCGCGCCCAGGTTCTGATTTTGGATGATTGGGGATTGTCGGTGCTCACCGCTGCCGAGCGGCGCGATCTACTGGAAATCCTTGACGATCGCCATGGCCGCTCCTCCACCATCGTAACCAGCCAACTCCCTGTGGACACATGGCACGAAGTTATCGGAGATCCCGTCGCTAGGCGACGCGATTCTGGATCGCCTCGTCCACAACGCTCACCGCCTCCAGCTTGCTGGCGAAAGCATGCGAAAACGCAACGCCAAAACCATCACCCTTGACGAGCAGCCAGAACGCTGACCCTATCACCGCCTCGGCCGGAGCGAGGCTGCTCACGATCGTCTGAATTCGGCGCTCATGATCGCGCGAAATCGCTGCTCACGATCACTGAAATATGCACACGGTCTTGCCCGTTTCAGCCGCGAATGAGGGCGTACCGAATGCGAGAACAGCGATCGTCGCTAATAGAATTATTTTCATAGTATCCACCAATTCTTGTGCGTCCGGAGTCGGACAAGGAGTGAACAGCGCGCACCTGGTAAGGGTTCCAGCTCTGGCGGATTTGTTTGCGTCTGAACTTGACGTGGATCGATCACAGCTCTCATCCGTCAGCGTTTTCAAAGCACTTTCCACTCTCTCGTAGCCGGATCGTGCGGCTACCGTCTTTTCGAAGCGACCCCGCACCTTGACGGCTTGAATTTGGCTGCGCTGAACTTTGGCATAAAGCGCCTCGGGCGGAGCACAATGCTCTCAATCACCGATGGATACGAAGAATAAATCGTGATGATATTGTGCCCCAACCCAACGCGCATTTATGATCAAAATTGCTCAGTCACGAAAATCGGAACGGGATTTTGCTGTCGATCGGTCGGGATCATTCATCTTAATATCCCCCTCAGGCCCCACGTGCCCGAAGGACAGCTCCTCTCTTGTGACCCTATTGGGAGACGAGCGGACACAGCGGTGACGAGTAGTTGGAGTGGCACGCCGGAGAAGCGGCGGCGCAACAGGAAGCGCCCATCATGAGCACGAGAAAACTGTTCCAGAAAGGCGCGCGCGCCGCGAAACTGAACGACTGATCAGTGTGGCTGCCGACGGTCCTGCGTCGATCTATGGTGTGACGCGAACTTCTATGGACATCCCGGCGAAGGCGCCGGTGCTGCCGACGAAGCTGCCAGACACCGGGATCGTCTGCCGAATGTCGCGCGCGACCGCGACCGGAATCAGGTTGAAGCCGCCGAGGCTGCGGTTGGTCGGGTCGAACGTGATCCAGCCGGCTCCCGGTACGAAGACCTCCGCCCAGGCATGGGTTGATCCTGCATCGCTCGATCCCACGCTTTGTTGTTCTGGATTGTAAAGATAGCCGGAGACGATCCTGGCTCCGAATCCGAGCATGCGTGATGCTTCGGTGAACAGCACCGCGAAATCCCGGCAAGACCCCCAGCCGCGATTTAGCGTTTCTGCCGGCGTCTGGGTCCCCTCAACCTCACGGCTCTGGTACTGGACGGCTTCTGAAACGCCGACGCTGAGGTCCTTTAGCAGCGACAGCGTATCGGTCCGACTTCCTCGAACGAACCTTTGTGCCCAGCTTCGCAGAACCTCTGCCGGGTCCGCGAACTGGGGGAGAGCCAGGGCGCCAAGATCGGTCCCATCGTCGTCAGAATAGCGGAATGGATAAGACATGGCCGAGACAGCGATATCGAACAGCGGCCATGCAACCGCGTCGAGCTGAAGCTCCGCGACGCTGGCGATCACCAGGTTGGAGGCTGTCTTCTGAAACGTGGCCGTTGCGATTGCATTGCCAAACACATCGTGCGCCCAGGTGAGGTCTGCATGCGGTGTTACCGTGACGTTGCTTGAAATCAAACGAAGCTCGCGGCTTTCGCGCGGACGAAGCATCAAGCGGTGCGGTAACAGGCGCACGTGTTCGTTGAATCGATAAGTCGTCGTGTGAAGAACCTTCAGCGCAATCAACGAAAGCTCCAATCAGCGGCAGGGTCTGACCAGGAACCTCATCAGGTGGTCCCCTCGGGAAGTATGGCCGAGTTGAACGTGCCCATGCAAATGTCGATCCAGGCGACCCAAACCCGGATGGGTTTGTGGTCGAGACACACGGCAAGAATCCACGCGGCAGCTATGGTGTCGACTCCCAATACATGGTGACAGCTCTCCTGATCAGCAGGACGGCGATGGTCGCCGAGCCGTCGCCCGGTTCATTTCATAAGCTCCGACCGAGGGGCAGGTCATGAGTCTTCGAATATTGCCCTAGCTAGGTTAGCGCCTAATATTCTCAGATAGCTGGAACGATTGATCTTGGGAGTTCTTGGTCCTCAGCGATCGGAGATTTATCTCCGAGAGCCAAGCCCACCGACCGGTCGACATTTTGCCCCAATGCCCGGCGGAAGCTTAGCGGCCTCAGATGTCCCCGCACTGAGGCCGTTGCCTTGATCGAGGCGAACGTGTTCACGTGGCGCGAAGACGGCTTGACGAACCGTTTCAGGAATAGTGCGAGCAGCCAAGCGTAATCCCGTCTTGCTATGTGGCCAGGACTGACAAGAGAACCGGCCGAATTTCGCCAAGGGCGCCTCAACCAGCCGAGGAAGGGGAGGTTCAGATGATGATGCCAGCGAAAGCTGAGGCGCCACCTCAGACCGTCTTCTTGCTGGAGATCGACGGTCAGCCGATTTTGGCGTTCAGAGCCGCGACGTTTCACCACGCCAGAGAACTCGGCAAAAGGAGGACTGGCTGCAAGAGGACTTGAAACGCATGACGTTCGGGCACAGGCCGCTTTGGGATGGGAAGTCGCCGATTAGGGTGCGTCGCGCCGAGCCAGCAGAAGAAGTGTATTACGTTGACGCGAAAACGGAGAACGCTGCGGGCGACTTGCCTTTGGTCTATCTGGTTCGGCGCGACGATGAAACGGAGACAACTGTATAGCGCGACAATCTGGATGGGAAGCACTGTCACCCTGATTGATGTGGTGGAACGGCCCGCTCCGACAGCATCATCGTGCTAAAACGTGGTCGTTGTTCGAACGCCACAAGGAGGGACCGTTCCATGAAGCAGGTTAGCACCATCGGGTTGGATTTGGCGAAGCACATTTTTCAAGTTCACGGCGCGGGTGCCGATGGCTCGCCGGTGTTCAACCGGAGACTACGGCGCAGCGAGGTCCTGCATTTCTTCTCGAAGCAGCCGGCCTGCCTTGTCGGAATAGAAGCCTGTGGCAGCGCTCACTATTGGGCACGCGAGATTGCAACTCTCGGCCATGAAGTGCGGCTGATCCCACCAGCTTACGTCAAGCCGTTTGTGAAGCGTGGAAAAACGGATGCGGCGGATGCCGAGGCCATCAGCGAAGCCGTGACTCGCAAGACCATGCGCTTCGTTCCGATCAAAACGGCCGAGCAACAAGCCGGAATGATGGTCCTGAAGAGTCGCGCACTTCTGGTGAAACAGCAAACGCAGACGATCAACGCCCTGCGCTCGCATCTGGCTGAGTTGGGCATCATTGCCGCCGCCGGCCGGACAAAGGTCGAGGCGTTGGTTGCAATCGTACGGGATGTAGCAGATATCCGCTTGCCTGCGGCAGCGCGCTTCGCGCTGACGGCAATTGCCGATCAGATCGAGGCTCAGGCGGACCAGATTGACAAGCTCGAGCGAGCCATTGTTGCCGCGGCAAGGACCGACAAGGACATGCGCCGACTGACTACCATCCCCGGCATTGGAGCCATTACAGCGGCGACCATCAAGGCGCTGGTGCCAGATCCCGGCGGCTTCAAATCCGCTCGTCACTTTGCTGCCTGGCTGGGACTGACGCCGCGACAGCATTCGAGTGGGGGCAAGGAGCGGATGGGGCGAATCTCGAAGATGGGAAACCCCGAACTTCGGAGCCTCCTCGTTCTTGGGGCGACATCCGTCCTGCGAATTGCCCGGAAGGCTGATCGGGCGCCGCCATGGTTGAAGTCGTTGCTCGCCAGACGTCCGTACAAGGTGGCAGCGGTCGCACTGGCCAACAAGACAGCGCGAATTGCCTGGGCGCTCTTGAACAGGGGCGGGATTTATCGGCATCCGGAGACGCTAGCGACGACTACGGCTGCCGCTTGATGAATACAGCAGTTGTCAAAGATATCTGACCGGCGCGGGCCGGCAGAGGGCAAGGAGCAATAACAGGCGATGAACCCACGGGACGAAATCCCGACACGAGTGAGGCTGGCGCGACAATGCGCTTCAAGCGCGTCTGATTGATTTAGCCCCTTGTGTCGCGGACTTCATCGAGGCCAGCGGTCATGCGCCGCGCTTTACAGGCCGTATACATGACCGCACCGCTCCCATGTGTGAAGTCGACTGAGAAAGCTCTTGCGCCCGCGGGCCGTTCCATACATGCCTGCGCGGCAGACAACTGGTCCCGTCACTCGTGGATCATTTCCACCCGGGAGATGATTTCGAAGTAACACCTTATCGGCGGAGGCAACCTCGTGACGAGCGAGATTATCGCGACCTGCTGCAGCGCTGCCACGTTCCTGCCGGACGACATCCCAAGTTAGCGGCTGAGAGCGTCAAGAAAACTCTCGCGCCATGCCGCAATGCTATTGCGACGCAGTACCGCCATCATGGACCGCCAACGCTCGCATCGCTCCCCAAGTGGCATCCCCAGCGCTGTCTGCAATGCTTCGGCGACGGCATCGGGGTCATACGGGTTGGCGATCACGGCAGCGTCGAGTTCGTGGGCCGCGCCGGCGAAAGGCGAGAGAATGAGCACGCCAGGGTCATCGGGGTTCTGTGCAGCGATATACTCCTTGGCGACCAAGTTCATTCCGTCGCGCAACGGAGTGACAAGAGCCACGCGGCTGAGCCGAAAGAAGCCAGCGAGCGAGCGCTGGGAAAAGCTCCGGTTCAAATACTGGATCGGCGCCCAATCGAGTTCCGCGTAGCGACCGGCCACGTCGCCCGCCAGCGCACCGAGCCTCTGCCGCAGCGCACGGTATTCAGGAACGTCGCTGCGGGTTGCGGTGGCGATCTGCAGCAAGCGGACATGGTTGCGGTATGCGGGATAACCCTCGAGAAAGCCGGCGAACGCTTTGAACCGGTGCTCGAGGCCCTTACTGTAATCCAGCCGGTCCACCCCAATAATGAGCTGGCGCCCCCGGAGACTCTCCTGCAGCCGACGTGCCGTTCGGGATCTCACAGCGCGACTGGCCATTTCGGCAATGCCTTCAGTATCGATCCCGATCGGAAAGGCGCCGGCGCGCAGAACCCGATCGAAAGCCTGAACGTGGCCATCGGACAAAACCGTGCCGCCTGCGCGACGAAGGATGGCGTCATGGAAGGCGGTCAAATCCTCCACCGTCTGGAAGCCGACGAGATCGTAAGCGCACAGTGATTTCAGCAGGTCGCCGTAGCGAGGAAGGGTCGCCAGCACCCCCAAAGACGGAAACGGCGTATGCAAGAAGAACCCGATCCGTTGTGCGGCCCCGGCGCGGCGAAGTTCCTCGGCCATCGGGATCAGATGGTAGTCATGCACCCAGACAAGGTCACTCGGCCTAAGCAGGGGCGCGAGGGCGTCGGCGAGCAGGGCATTCACCCGCCGATAGGCGGCCAAGTCCCGGCGGGTAAAGTTCATGAGATCGAGCCGATAGTGGAATAAGGGCCACAGTGCCGCGTTGGAGAAGCCGCTGTAGTAGCCGTCATGGTCCGCGCGGGTAAGATCGACGGTGGCGTACGTCACTCCCTCGGTCTCGAAAACGTTCGGCTGTGGTGTTGTTTCTCCTAGCTTGCCGCTCCACCCAAACCATAAGCCTCCAGCCTGATGCAGAGCGTCGACGAGGCCGGTCACAAGCCCGCCGCTGCGCTGCGCAGCTTCTGCCGGCAAGGCGACACGGTTGGAGACGATGACCAGGCGGCTCAAGCGGGTTCCCTCCGCGCTATCAGGGCTGCGTCAAACCGAGCCGCTAAAAGATCTCGGCCAACACGGCAGTCGCGAACGATCGAGCGGTGGATCCGCCGGGAGCCCACATTCGTCGCCCCCAGTCATCACGCGAGAAGCCACACTTCTCTCTAACGGAACCGACGGTGCCGTTATGGGCATTCTGGACGCTTGAGGTCGGGCGCGCGCAACGCATGGATATTGAGCGGCAAGATCAGGGCGTTACCTGTAAAATACATAAATCTTCTCGCAGTAGTCATGAATTCGCACAGGATACGCTGACGAGGTGGATTGTCCGGCGCCGTCTCAAGCTGTTCTTCGCCAGGACTGCGCCGGCAGACGCCCCGAGTGCGCCTTTCGATCTCAGCCAATGCGACGCCGAGCGAGGGCACGGTCCTTGCTGTATGCCGAGGAGTGGTCCTCCGAATAGATCAAGAGTTGACGGGGAGGGCTTGCCGCGATGCGGCTCCATCGAGCGGCCGAGCAGGTTCGTCAGCTGCCAAACTGTGTCTCCCTCTGCGGGTGGTGAACCTTGGGTCCGTACGCCGCGCGAGCAAACCGTTGCAACCGCGGCATTCACTGCCGGAAGGATCGGTGCTTCGGATCGAACCCGCGATCGAGCGAATGGCGCTTATTGCCAAGATGTGCGACTATACAGAATGATCAAAAAGAAAGGTCGAAGGCCAACTTCGGGAGAAGAAATGGCAACCGCTCTCGACCGTTGGGACGAGGAAGGCGGAGCGCAGGACGTGGCGTGGCCTTTACCCTATGACGCCAGCGATTTGCGCGACGTGGAGCGCAGAGTCTTGGAATGTCTGGGTGCCGCCCTTGTCAGCGAATGGAATGATCTGCCTACTGACGTCCAGCGCAGGCTCTTCGAGCACGCGGCCTCGGGTAAATCGCACGACGCCACCCTGTTGAAGACGCGGATCGCCCGTTTCCTGCACGATCATAAAGACGCTTCGGATAGGCGCTAAGTGTCTGTTCCAAAACATGTTGAGTCGAATGAATCGGTTGTGATTCAAGGTGAGCGGCCTGATTCGATGGGGACGCGCCGCCAATGTGGACTACCGAGAACCGTGCACGCTACGACCGCAGCCGCCTGCGCTATCCGAGCGACTTGACCGACGAGGAGTGGGCGCTGATCGCGCCTCGCATCCCGCCGGCCAAGCGCGGCGGCAACAAGCGTACGGTGGACCTGCGCGAGATTGCCAACGGGCTGATGTACATCCTGAGCACAGGTTGCCAGTGGCGCGCGATCCCCAAGGACCTGCCGCCGCGCTCGACGCTGTATGGCTACTTCGATCTGTGGAGCTGGAACGGCACGCTCGATAAAATTCATCACGCCCTCTATGTCGAATGTCGCGAAAGGGCCGAGCGCGAGGCTTCTCCCACCGCCGCCATCATCGATAGCCAGAGCGTGAAAAGCGCTGAAAAAGGGGGCCTCATGATCTCCATGGCTACGACGCGGGCAAGAAGATCAAGGGCAAGAAGCGGCACATTCTCGTCGACACGCAAGGCCTCTTGATGCACGCCATCGTGCATGCGGCGGACATCCAGGATCGCGACGGCGGCGTGCTCCTGATGGCAACGTTGTTCGGCCTCTATCCCTTTCTTCTGAAGCTCTACGCCGACGGCGGATATCAAGGGCCACATTTCCAGAAGGGGCTGCGTAGCGCTCTGAAGCGCGTGAACCTCGAAATCGTCAAACGCTCCGATCAGGCTCACCGTTTCGTCGTCTTGCCCAAACGCTGGATCGTCGAGCGTACCTTTGCCTGGCTCGGGCGATGCCGAAGACTGTCCAAAGATTGGGAATGCTTCAATCACAGGGCGCTCGCCTTTCTCAAGCTGGCCTCCATCCGACTCATGCTGCGAAAGCTATGCAATCCAAGGTAATCTTTCCGGACAGACTCTAAGTTCCTGCGATCGCTAAAGGTGAGCCGATCGCGTCCAAACGTCATTTAAGTGATCCGGTATTCTGATCGGGGGCGGGCATCTGGTTGAATTCGCCTCAATGCATCTTCGTTTACAAGAAATGATGCTTCTATGGCGTCGTCGTCGGTCCACGACCGTGTCGGGATTGGAATCAACTAACCCCTATTGTCGAACAGGCGTTGCAATATTCGCTCGGTCGCCACGATAATTTTGGTCGTGGACGTGTCTTGCGTTCAACCCACTGCCGTTCCATGCGGCGAAGGAAGTTCAACGGATATTTGTCAACGTTAGGTCAGCCTCGCTGACACGCTTTTACGTGCCTCAAAATCATCAACTAGAGTAGAGGGCACTCGCCGGAGCCGCGCCCTCGGCGTTTCCTCCCCCGGTCCCTTACCCTGGGTCCGCGCGAACCAATGTGGACTGGAGAGATCGTTGATGGACGCAGCCTTCCGGAAGTGGCCGGCCAAACCTGGATACCGCTTCGATGCGCAGCAGGATGTGCGGCGGATCTTTGCACCTTGGCGAAGATCGCTCATGCCGGCTTCCCGTGATGCCTCAGTTTGCATCGAGCAAAATTTTGTAGCCTGCATTTTTGAGAGCGGAGAGGACGGCTGTTGCGATAGTCTTGCATTCGTTGGGCTCTTTGTAAGTTTTCGGCCACACCGTCCCGTTTCCCGCGTCCGGAAAATCAACGAAAGCTGATTGAATAGCGCGTTCGATGATCCTTTGGAGCTTCTCATCCCGTATCATTGCCTTGGCTCCCGCTTCTCGACGATCGTCGCAATATCACCAGTTTACCTAGAGCCGTTGCGGTACGCTGCCAATCGCTGGAGCGCACGATATCCTGAAGGAGCAAAACCTATTTTCGTCCCTCGGATGATCAGCGCAGGCGAGCGTAGGCCTCACCTATTTGCGACGCTCAAGCCAGGCCTCTTTGCGGCTGGCGACGTGGCGGACGGCGTCTATCGACGGGCTGTTACGCCGGTCTCGGGTGCATGACGGCACTTGAAGCCACTCGCTTCCTCTTGGCCCAATGTCCTTCCAGCCGGCGTGCCTATTCTATTGAAGATCGGCTCAACCCTTAGTGTCTGTTCCAAAACATGTTGAGTCGAATGAATCGGTTGTGATTCAAGGTGAGCGGCCTGATTCGATGGGGACGCGCCGCCAATGTGGACTACCGAGAACCGTGCACGCTACGACCGCAGCCGCCTGCGCTATCCGAGCGACTTGACCGACGAGGAGTGGGCGCTGATCGCGCCTCGCATCCCGCCGGCCAAGCGCGGCGGCAACAAGCGTACGGTGGACCTGCGCGAGATTGCCAACGGGCTGATGTACATCCTGAGCACAGGTTGCCAGTGGCGCGCGATCCCCAAGGACCTGCCGCCGCGCTCGACGCTGTATGGCTACTTCGATCTGTGGAGCTGGAACGGCACGCTCGATAAAATTCATCACGCCCTCTATGTCGAATGTCGCGAAAGGGCCGAGCGCGAGGCTTCTCCCACCGCCGCCATCATCGATAGCCAGAGCGTGAAAAGCGCTGAAAAAGGGGGCCTCATGATCTCCATGGCTACGACGCGGGCAAGAAGATCAAGGGCAAGAAGCGGCACATTCTCGTCGACACGCAAGGCCTCTTGATGCACGCCATCGTGCATGCGGCGGACATCCAGGATCGCGACGGCGGCGTGCTCCTGATGGCAACGTTGTTCGGCCTCTATCCCTTTCTTCTGAAGCTCTACGCCGACGGCGGATATCAAGGGCCACATTTCCAGAAGGGGCTGCGTAGCGCTCTGAAGCGCGTGAACCTCGAAATCGTCAAACGCTCCGATCAGGCTCACCGTTTCGTCGTCTTGCCCAAACGCTGGATCGTCGAGCGTACCTTTGCCTGGCTCGGGCGATGCCGAAGACTGTCCAAAGATTGGGAATGCTTCAATCACAGGGCGCTCGCCTTTCTCAAGCTGGCCTCCATCCGACTCATGCTGCGAAAGCTATGCAATCCAAGGTAATCTTTCCGGACAGACTCTTAAGCGGCCGGCCCAAAAATGTATGGTTGAATTACATAGTGATTTCAATTACATAAGAGTTCGCGGTTTTGTTCTGAGTGGCGCGCCAGTCGCACAACTTCCCATTGGAAATCAATAACTAACGCAGATACAAGCGCTTAGCTGCCGCGCGGTGGTATGAAGCGGTGGTTGGAAATGCGTGTGCTAATGGGCGTTATCAAAGACCGACACAATACCTACTACGCATTGAAAACTGTGCCTGCGAAGCCGAAGGGACTGCGAGCGGCTGTCGCGCTTGAGCTGAAGAACGGCAAGACCTCACAGGCAAACCTGAAGCGGTCGCTGGGCACCAAGGACCTCCGCGAGGCGAACATACGCGCCAAGCCGGTGTTGGCGGAGTTCGACCAGATCATTGCCAGGGCGAAAGCGCGCCTTGCGGCAACCACGGTGCCTGTGGTCAAGCGCACCAGCCTGAACGATACCGAAATCAAGCGTGTGACCGAGTACGTGTACGCAACGGCGCTGAAGGAAGATGAGGCGCTAAGATTTTCGGGCAGGCTAGAGCTAATAGGGCCACATGGCGAGAATGTTGACGCGGATGCACATGGGGACATCTTACGAGACTTTCAGCAGCAGTTTGCTGTCGGGGATGTTTCTTTCGCCGAGCAGCGCGCCCAAAATGCCCTAGCTAGCTTCGGTATTACGTTGGACCAAAGCTGCACGGCCTATCACAACCTTTGTATCGAAAGCGCCAAGGCGCTCCTTAATGCCCTTGATGATATTGGGCTTCGTTATGCAGGTGCAGTTATTGAAACGCCGCGCCTACCAGATTCCAAAGCCTTAGAGGGCCATGGAGAAGGCGGGACGCTGCAAGATGCGCTAGCTGGCTGGAAGCGTCACCGGACGCGCCCCAAGCGCACCGTGGACGAGTTCGGGCGCAGCGTGGATATGTTTATCCAGCTTCACGGCAACATGTCCGTAGCGGCGATCAAGAAGGCCCACGCGCTGGAGTTTCGCAAAGCTCTTCAGGACGTGCCCCGCAACCGAACTGGCGACTTGCTGCGCGCAACCCTTCCGGCTCAGGCCACCTGGGGCAGAGAGCACCCAGAAGAGCCAAGGATCACCGCAGCCACCATCAACAAGCAACTTGGCGCTGTGCAGTCCATCTGCATCTGGGGCAGCGATAACGGGCTCGTGCCGGACGATGTGCAGTGGACGGACCCCTTCAGCAAGCTGCGATTGCCGGAAGAGCGTTCGGAGCGAACGTCGTTCGATGTTGCTGAATTGCAGCAACTATTTAGCACACCGCTATTCACCGATCACCGCTTTCCCCTCGGGGCCCATGGGGCCGCTGGGTTTTGGTTGCCGGTGCTGGCGCTATTCACAGGCGCACGGCAGGCGGAATTAGGCAGTCTCACCGCAGCCAACGTGCAGACAGACGGCGAGACGGGAGTGCCTTTGCTCTACTTCGTAACCGAGAGGGCACGGGGGAAGCGCGTTAAGACGGATGCCTCCGAGCGTGTTGTGCCCGTGCATCCCGAAGTGATCCGCTTGGGCTTCCTCAGCTATGTGGGGGAGCGACGTAAGGCCGATGGTGCAGACGCTTGGCTATTCCCCTCGGTGTCTCCGGACGAGGGCCGCGCAGGCGTACCTGCATGGTCACAGTGGTTTGGCCGTTATCTGCGCGCGGCGGGCGTGACGGACAAGGCTAAGGTTTTTCACTCCTTCCGCCACACGGTGAAGGACGCGCTACGGCGTGGACGCGCCGATCACGAGATACGCGAGGCCCTTATCGGGCACGCGCAGGCATCCTCGGTGAGCTGGGGCTACGGCGCTAACGCCATGTTGTCGCGGTTCGGTGCGGCAGCACTGTCAGATGCCATCAACCGCATTTCCTATCCCGGCCTTGTCCTGTCGCGGGTCAAGCCACTGGGCGTACCACCGCGTACACGCGACAACACCGAGACAACTAAGGGACACCGGACGCAGACCGGGGAACAAGGATAGCACGGAGTTTCTAGCTATGGCATACGCAGAGACGCGAGACGGCAAGCCAACGGGCTTGTGGGTAGGCGAGGTGGAGCGCAAAGACGCGGGCAGAGTGTTTAGTCAGACATTCGCGACACAGAAAAAAGCCGAGGACTACGAAGCGTTCGTGCGCAGCGTCAAGCCCGCCAAGATGAAGCGGGTTTTGGCCGTGCGGCTGCCCGTCCGCAAAACCAAGAAGGAGGGCTGACCGATGCCCATTCGTACAGCTACACGCGGCACCAAGGTAAGCCGATGATCGCGCAAGTCGGCTAATCTACGAGAAGCGGACGAGGCCCTAGCAATCGTTTTGACTCTTAGAGCCTGACTCAAAATTGCATTGCTGTTTTTATCGCTGCGATGCGCCTTGTCATGAGTTGGACAGAGGCGAGGAAGAGCCAGGCAGTTGCGCTTTCGATGGTTCGCTCGAAGTCCTTGGCCAATCTGCGGTTGCGGCCGAGCCAGGCGAAGGTTCGTTCGACCACCCAGCGGCGCGGAAGCACCTCGAAGCCCTGTGCGGCATCGGAGCGCTTGATGATCTCGACAGTCCACCGGCCGATCTTTTCCAGCACCGCCTTGAGCTTTTCGCCGGCATAGCCGCCATCGGCGAAGATATGGCGCAGCCAGGGGAAGCGGTAGCGAATGCTGCACAGGACATCTGGCGTGCCGTCACGATCCTGGACGTCGGCAGCGTGAACGATCGCTCCGACCAGGAGCCCTTGGGTGTCGGTGACGATGTGGCGCTTTCGACCCTTGATCTTCTTTCCCGCGTCGTAGCCGCGAGGGCCGCCACTTTCCGTGGTCTTGACCGATTGGCTGTCGATCACGCCGGCCGTCGGCGAGGCCTCCCGGCCGATCGCCTCGCGCGCCAGCATCAGGAGTGCGTGGTTGATCGATTGCCACAATCCGCTGTCGCGCCATTGGTAGAAATAGTACTGCACCGTGGTCATTGGTGGAAACAGAGTGGGCGGCAGCATGCGCCACGGCAATCCGCCGCGCAGCAGATAGAGTATTGCCTCGACGATGTCGCGATAGCTCCATTTCGGGCGCCGCCCGCGCTTGGCCCGCACAGGAAGCAACCTCTCCAGCACGCCCCATTCCGCATCCGTCAAGTCGCTTGGCAAACGCAGCTCCTCTCGGGCAAACTGTGCCCGGGTGATATCAGTCCACATTCTCGATCCCTTTGATGCTTCGCAACACCGATGGAATCAGAACTCGCTGATATCACTCAACTTATTTTTCGGTCGGACACTTAGAACTTTCAGTCAAAAATTACACGCCGCCAGTATGGCTTTTTTCGAAATGTAATCACTAAGCATAAACATATTTAGACGGAGCTTGTTATGACGACAAATATTAGTATCACCGCCACTGATGTCGATGCTCTTGCGCGTATTGCGTACGCCGAGGCCGGAAATATCTTCAACGACTACAAGACCGCAGGATATAGCGACGCCGACGCTGCGAAGATGTCCTATGGAATGGTGATAGATATAATAATTAATCGTGTCGCAGCTGGTTCGTCTACAATATACGGGTCCACCATCCAGGCCGTGATTGATAAGAACAATGGTTCGGTCTGGCAATTCTCAGCAGTCCAGTTTGCAGGGGATGTCCCGATCGCTGTTGAACTACGTCGGGTCGACGTTGCCGGAATGAATATTACGCAGCCCTCGTGACGTGGGCAACGGACTTGATTGTCATGCGATCGTGGTGAGCTTGAAGGGCCGCACGCAGAACCGACAATTGCTTATGCGCCTTCAATCGTCGGAAGCCCTTGTTGGCCTCGATCATACCGGCCGCGACCCATCGCAAGGCCATACCGGCATCCCGCCAGCGTTTAACGTTGCGCGTGACGCGGCGAATGGTGCCCATCATGTTCTCGGCGATATTGGTACAGGCGAGCGATCGGCGAAGCTCCTTCGGCAACTTCAACCGGACGACAGTCAGGATTTCGTCGAGGCCTTCGAGGATACTGGCCGCAACGCCGGGCCATTGCTGGTCGAGTCGACGCGCGAGATTGCGGATCAATTTTTCAGCCTTGTCGGCGTCATCGAGCTCCCAGGCCTGGCGCAGCACCCGGCGGGTGGCCGCATGATGCTCTTTCGGCAGGCGTTCCATGATGTTGCGCGCCTTGTGGATCTGGCAGCGCTGGATCGCAGCGGCCGAACCGAAGGTGCGGCGGATCGCCTTCGACAACGCCTTCGCGCCGTCGGCGATGAACAGTCTTGGCACCGTCGGGTCGAGCCCGCGCGAGACCAGGTTGTCCAGCAGGGCCTGAACCGTTGCTGCATTCTCGGTCGCCCCTTCCACCAGCGCCAGCGGATGCTTGTTGCCTTCGCCGTCAACCCCGATCGCGGCCACCAGCACGAGATCGTCGTCGAGATGCAGCCCGTCGATTTGGACCACCAGAAGGTCGAGCGCGGACAGATCGGCAGCCATGAAGTCGGCCAGCCGCGCCGCCGACAGAGCCACGAACCTCCGCGAGGCCGCCGACTTCGAAATCCCCGATCCGGGCGGTGCCGGCACGTCACCCTCGGGCAGCCGGACGGCGCGGCCGAACCGGCGCGTCGACACATTGATCAGCATCAGGTTCATCGCCCAGCGACCGAGCCAGTCCTCCTGCGCCGCCGTTTCCCAGCTCGGGATCGTGACCTCGCGGCCGTCCATGCCCCGGACCCGCGGGCGATCGACCTCGATCTTGCCGCCGTGGAAACCGATCCGCCCCCGCGTTCGGCCCCAACGGTGCGCCCGCCGCGCCGCATCACGACCGTGGCGCGGCCCGCAGGCCGCTGTCACATCCGCCTCCATCATCGTGCCGAGCGCCTCGATTCCTGCCGCAAGGCAGAACCGATCGAAGCTCGCTCGCACTTCCGCAAATGATTTCTCCACAGCCCCGGTCGCCGGCCAACCAGCCGGTGTGATATCTCTCGTCATGGCGTTGCTCTCCTTTGTGGAATCAGCACCCCGAGCCTACCGGCTCAAGGTGGGCAACGCCGACCTCTTCAGAAATTCAACAGAACCCGGGACATCCCCAGTTTGCAGGCGGGTCTTGGACAGACCTCAATGCGCCAAGCCCTTCAATGAAAACGTTGGTCGAGGATTATTTGGAAAGTCGCGCTAGCGGCGTGTCATCCATCATTGGGAAAGCAACTGATTATTTGAACCCGACCACCCCTGATGGACTGGACGCTTGGCAGGGTACGGACCCCGGTAAGGGTTGGGGTCAGATAATGAAGAATATGTCGTACGTCGGTGCGTTTCCCTTCAATTCCGATGGCACGATTAACACCGGAACAGGAAACGGCATTGTCACTCACGTGGCAGGTAACGCGAATAACCTTCGTCCAGACCCCTACACCATCACCTATGATGGTAACACGTCTCCCGAGTTTACATACGGACATGATCGTGTAACTCCTTTCTTAGCTATACCGGAGGGCCCCGGGGCCGTTGACCTATCGTGTCCACTTCCCACGGTAATTACGTCTGATATTCAGCCCTGCTTCAATTCGGCAATTTCTGCCGCAAGCCCGCTTGTCATTGACTTGTCTTCCGGTCACACGGGCATAACGCTCACAACGTGGAACGCTTCGACCAGTGAGACCTTTTTTGATCTGAATGCGAATGGCTTCGCCGTCCAAACCGCATGGGTGAGCGGCGATACCGGGCTGCTCGCGAGAGACCTCAATAGCAACGGCACAATTGACTCCTCGGCGGAGCTTTTTGGCTCGCCTACCGTTGACGGATTCGCAAAGCTCGCGGCGCTCGATTCCAACCACGATCTGCGCATCGACAACAACGATACCGACTGGAGCACGCTTGTCGTCTGGACCGATGATAACGGGGATGCCGTCACCCAGAGCGGAGAGCTTCATTCGCTCGCCTCGCTCGGTATCGCGAATATCGACCTGGCGGGCGTTGCCTCGTCAACGTCCACTATCTCGGGCAACCCGATCAGCCACACGAGCAAGGTGACTTTCACGGGTGGCGCGACGGCGACAATCGCGGATGCATGGTTCGTGCACGACAATACGAATTCCTATTACGCGAGCGATTACACGCTCGATGTCGAAACCCTGTTCCTGCCGGCGCTGCGCGGCTATGGCACGCTGCCTGATCTAACGATTGCGATGAGCCAAGATTCTGATCTCAAGGACTTGGTCACGGCCTTTGTGAGCAATTTCTCGCTCGCCGATTTCGTAGATGCCGTAAGCTTGAGATCCGACCTGACAGACATCCTCTATACCTGGGCGGGTATTTCGAACGTCGATGCTCACAGTAGAGGCCCCTATGTAGACGGCCAGCACCTGGCTTTTCTTGAGCATTTCCTTGGCACCGAATTCTTGCTTTCGGGTACTAATAACCCGAACCCCTACAGCCGCGCAGGCTCGATGCTGGAAGAGGCTTATCAGACGACTTTCAACATGCTCTCCACACATATCTTGTTGCAGGTCGGTGCAGCACAACTCTTCGAAGGGCCGGTTACATACAACGCCGCGACCGGCGTGGTCGATGGTGACATGGCCTTGTCGCAGGACGCGCTCGACACACTCGCCGGGCTGGCTCCGGCCCCAGGTTCAGACAATGCGGCGTTCTGGGTCGCAGTCGGCAGATTTCTCGAAGATACCAAAGGGATTGCCAATCTTACCGGCACGGAACTTTCTTGGCTGGATGATGCCGTGAACGGTACGGACTCGTCGCTGCATTGGACGGATGTGTCCGGCTTAGTGTTCGCTGAAATCCAAGGTAGCGGCACTGACGATACCCTGGTTGGCGACGGCAGCGCAAACATCATCCACGGGAACGACGGAAACGACACGCTCTCTGGGTCTGACGGCAACGACACTCTCTATGGAGATGCCGGAAACGACACCCTCTCCGGCAACGGAGACAACGACACCCTCTACGGCGGCGATGGCAATGACACGCTCTATGGCGGCTCCGGCAACAATGTTCTAGATGGTGGCGCGGGAGGCAACATTCTGAATTCCACTACCGGCAATGATACCTTTGTTTATGGTGGTGGTGAGGATTTGATCCAGGACACGGGCGGCACGGACACGATCTTGTTGCCCACTGGCGTAGTGGCCGGAGATTTATCGTTCAAGCGGGTTTCAACCGCGAATACTACAAACCAGTTTGACGATCTACTGATCGAGATCGATGGAGCTGGGTCGATTCAGCTCGAAGCCCATTATTACTATACAACTCTCCACAGCATTGAGACGATCACTTTCTCAGACAGCTCGACGCTCAATCTAACCACTATCAATCCCGATGTGCTTTTGACCTCGGGCAACGACTCTTTCACTTTTAACCCGAGTGCTAATATTAATATCAACGGCTTTGAAGGCGATGACATCATCACCTTCCAAAATGGAGGAACGCATACGATCGACGGCGGTCTGGGTAACGATACGCTGAACGGCGGATACGGCAACGACACCTATATAGCGGGCGCTGGCTTCGATACAATCAACGACGCTGGGGGAACCGACACGATCGTTATACCCGTAGAGTTTGATGCGGGTGATGTAACTTTCTACCGGATTAACAATTCGAGCGGCCCTACTTATAACTTAGTGTCCGACCGAAAAATAAGTTGAGTGATATCAGCGAGTTCTGATTCCATCGGTGTTGCGAAGCATCAAAGGGATCGAGAATGTGGACTGATATCACCCGGGCACAGTTTGCCCGAGAGGAGCTGCGTTTGCCAAGCGACTTGACGGATGCGGAATGGGGCGTGCTGGAGAGGTTGCTTCCTGTGCGGGCCAAGCGCGGGCGGCGCCCGAAATGGAGCTATCGCGACATCGTCGAGGCAGTACTCTATCTGCTGCGCGGCGGATTGCCGTGGCGCATGCTGCCGCCCACTCTGTTTCCACCAATGACCACGGTGCAGTACTATTTCTACCAATGGCGCGACAGCGGATTGTGGCAATCGATCAACCACGCACTCCTGATGCTGGCGCGCGAGGCGATCGGCCGGGAGGCCTCGCCGACGGCCGGCGTGATCGACAGCCAATCGGTCAAGACCACGGAAAGTGGCGGCCCTCGCGGCTACGACGCGGGAAAGAAGATCAAGGGTCGAAAGCGCCACATCGTCACCGACACCCAAGGGCTCCTGGTCGGAGCGATCGTTCACGCTGCCGACGTCCAGGATCGTGACGGCACGCCAGATGTCCTGTGCGCAGCATTCGCTACCGCTTCCCCTGGCTGCGCCATATCTTCGCCGATGGCGGCTATGCCGGCGAAAAGCTCAAGGCGGTGCTGGAAAAGATCGGCCGGTGGACTGTCGAGATCATCAAGCGCTCCGATGCCGCACAGGGCTTCGAGGTGCTTCCGCGCCGCTGGGTGGTCGAACGAACCTTCGCCTGGCTCGGCCGCAACCGCAGATTGGCCAAGGACTTCGAGCGAACCATCGAAAGCGCAACTGCCTGGCTCTTCCTCGCCTCTGTCCAGCTCATGACAAGGCGCATCGCAGCGATAAAAACAGCAATGCAATTTTGAGTCAGGCTCTTAGGAATATCAATCGAAGGTTTGGGACAAATCTCTGTAGCCGCAATGTTTTACGGCAGCGGTTACGCAATTGAGAACATGCATTTCCTTTCCGACAATAGCACATTGTCCCTGACTTCTCTTTCCATTACGACGCTCGGCACCGCGGGAAACGATGCGCTCACCAAGCCGAGCTATAATGCCGGATCGAATGATATATTCGATGCCCGCGAGGGTAACGACACCATGAGCGGGGGCGCTGGCGACGATACCTACATATTCTCAGCGGGCAACGACACGATTTATGAAGACGGCGGAGATGACACGATAAGAATTCGCGATCAGTACGCACCTGAAGATGTAACAATCGCGTTCGTTCAGGGAGGCAATTCCAACGATTACGCTCTGCGTCTCACCGACAGCGACGGCAACACGGTAACGGTTTATAACGACACTTACTCGACCGCATTCCAGATGGAGCATGTCGCTTTCGCGGACAGCACCGTCTGGAATCTCTCTTCCATGGAGATCGAAACGCACGGAACCTCCGGAACCGACTACTATCTCAACGGTCATGATGCAGGCGATGCCAGCAGCGCGGATGCTATTTATGGTTATGCTGGTAACGACACGATCAACGGCGGCAACGGCGACGATCTGCTCTATGGGGGGATGACAATGATTACATGGGCGGTGAGGCAGGCAACGATATCGTTCATGGGGACGCGGGTGCCGACACCATTTTTGGCGGCGATCACGACATGCTTTATGGGGATGATGGTGACGATCAGATCACCAACAACGCGGGTTCATCCTATGCGGCGTCAACAGAGGTATATATGTTCGGCGGAGATGGTGCTGACACCCTGCATGCAGGTTTCGGAGCCAACATCATGAACGGCGAAGCAGGGGCCGATATGATCTACGCTAAGTCGGGCGCTCAGGACACCATCGTATTCGACGCCGCGACCGCCTTCAGCGGAGTGGATTACATTGATGGATTCACTTCCTCTGTAGGTAACGATAAGCTCGATATTTCCGACATTCTTGATGGTCACTATGATCCGAACAATGACGTGATCACCGATTTCGTGCAAATCCAGACGAACGGGAACGATTCCGAACTTTATGTTGATGTGACAGGAACCGGCACCTTCGGCTCTAGCCAACACATAGCGACCATTGGGTGGTTAACTGGGCTGACTGACGAGGCAGCGCTT
Source organism: Bradyrhizobium barranii subsp. apii (assembly GCF_011516635.5). Classification (GTDB taxonomy): domain Bacteria; phylum Pseudomonadota; class Alphaproteobacteria; order Rhizobiales; family Xanthobacteraceae; genus Bradyrhizobium; species Bradyrhizobium barranii. The sequence goes on from NZ_CP096255.1 coordinate 1,112,058, forward strand.
GTGACAGCTGGAACGCTCTTGGCGGCTTAAAGCCAAGATCAGAGGCTATGGGATTTTCCTTAGCTGCCACCCCGGCGGGCGAAATGAAATGCTCACGGATAGCAGTGTTGCCTACCCTGAATGCCGCGGTGCCAGTGCTCCCTTCCTGCTGAGTAGGCTCGACTGTTACGCCGTGACCTGACAGGGCGCGCTCTCGGTTCAATTGTAAGCGTAGCTCTGCGGCCCTTTTGAATGGCGCTTGACGCCTATTTTGTTCGCGTGGCGCGTCGCCGCGGCTTCCTTGTGTCGGACAACGCGTTGACGGCGGCTTCGAGTGCCTTCCGGTCGACGACGTTGGGATCGAACCGCTCCGGGCCCCAGAGGCGCATGTGTCCGTGCTCGGGATGGGCGGGGTCGCTGATGGCGGCGAGGTATTCGGCATAGCCTGGCGCACCGCCGACGTCTTCCGGAGGACAACGACCGGCGGCCTCGAGCAGGAAGGGAAGCCCCTCCGTCGTGGTGTTCTCGAACCATTTTTCGAGCTTGATCACATGGTCCCAGCTGTCGCCGAAGTCATAGAGATAGTGGATCGTCTTGGCGCCGGTCTCGCGAACGATATCGCACAGCCGCGCTTTGCGGGCATCCATGGGCTGGTGACCGTAATCATTGTCGGGGTCGGGAATCCCCCAATGTGCCTCACCAGCAAAGAACTCGAAGAGGTGACTGTTCGTCCAGCCGAATGCCTCCTGAAGCGTCAGATGCAGCCGATCAAGGCGCAGGGTGACGGGTACGACAAGGCGACGCATCACCTCCGGCTTCACATCCTTGAGGGTCACCTTGATCCGGACCGCGGTCGTGTTCAGGCTCATGCCGCCAGCCTCGGATCGCGTGTATGCATCGTATAGGTCGACGCCCAGGGAAGCAGTTCGTCCAGTCGCGCTGCAGGCCAACCATTGACGAGCTTGGCGAGAACGTCAGCGAGCCAGTGCTCGGCACTGACGCCATTGAGCTTACAGGTCTCAATGAGCGAAGCCAGCAATGCCCAATTCCCGGCGCCTTCGTCGCAACCGGCAAAAAGAGAGTTCTTGGCGTTGAGCTTGATCGGTCGCATCGCACGCTCGACAGCATTCGTGTCCATTTCGATGCGCCCATCATCAAGATAGAGCGTCAGGCCGTCCCAATGACGTAGTGCATAGCGCAAAGCCTTCGCCGTGTCGCTCTTCTGCGCAAGGTGATCGAGCTTGGCCTCAAACCACTGCTTCAAGGCTGCAACCAGAGGCCGGGTATGCGCTTGTCGGCCAGCACGGCGCTCGTCCGCAGATCGGCCGCGGAGGGCCTTCTCGACCGCGTAAAGCTGGGCGATGCGCTCAAGAGCCTCGCGGGCAACCGGAGCTGGCGCAGGCGCAGCCTCCCGCTCGATCTTCACAAACTGGCGCCGCAGATGCGACCAGCAGAAGGCGAGCGTCCCGGACAGGGCGTCCGCACGCGTCTCTCGGGTCATGGTCTTGTAAGCCTGATAGCCGTCGCAGTGGATGATGCCGCGATAGCCCTCCAGCAGCCGCAAGCCATGAACGGCGCCGCGGCCCGGTGCATAGGCATAGACTACCCCAGGCGGATCAGGTCCGGCCCAAGGCCTGTCATCGCGTGACAGCGCCCAGAAGTAGCCGGTTTTTGTTCTGCCGCGCCCCGGATCCAGCACCGGCGCCGGGGTCTCATCGACACAGAGCTTCGAGGAGGCGAGCAGAAGCTGGCGCAGACGATGCCACACGGGCTTCAATTCCTGGGCGGCATAGCCGACCCAGAAGGCGAGCGTGGAACGATCCAGCGCTATTCCGTGCGTCGCCAGCATCTGCGCCTGGCGGTAAAGCGGCAAATGCCAGTGATACTTGGCATCGATCACATGCGCGACCAGCCGCTCGGTGGGCAATCCTCCCCTGATCAATCGCTCGGGAGCCGCGTGCTGCAGGACGACGCCATGACAGGCGCGGCAGGCCAGCTTGGGACGGCGGGTGATGATGACGCGATACTGCGCCGGAACGACGTCGAGCCTCTGGCTCTCATCCTGACCAATCTCGAAGAGGTTGCCCTTACAAGACGGGCAGCAGCTCTCGGCCGGCATCATAGTCTCGATGACGCGCGGCAAATGCTCCGGCAGCTGACCACGGTTGGCTCTGCGCGCGGCAGCTCTCTTCTCGCCTGTTTTGGGATTGGCACGATTCTCGGCGGCTTCGAGAGCCGCAACGGCCTGATCGATATCCTCCAGAACAAGCTGCAGCTGATCAGCGTCCAGCTTTTCCGAGGACCGACCGAACTGCGCATCTTTCGCAAGCTTGAGCAACCGCTCGAGCCGGGCGCAGCGATCCAGCAGAGCCGCGGCAAAGGCACGCAACTCGGCTGGATCGCTCGGTAGCTCATCAGGCAAATCACTCATTGGCCCGAGCTTGCCATGCTTCGCGTCACGATGCAGCGATGATTTGCATTTTTACGCAAGCGCTTTCGGCTGCGGGATCCGAGGCGCGTGCATGCGCGTCCAATCCATGCCGGCCAGCAGTGCTGACAGCTGGGCCCCATTCATCCGCATCACACCGGCCACGATGGGTGGCCATTTGAAGCCGCTGCCATCGAGCCGCTTCCAGTACATCACAAGGCCGCTGCCATCCCAGACGACGATCTTCACCCGATCGGCGCGCTTCGCACGGAACACCACCGCCACGCCCTTCATCGGGTCATGGCCCAGCGTATCCTTCGCCAGCAGCGCCAAGCCCTCTGCACCCTTCCTGAAGTCCACAGGTTGCGTCGCCACGTAGATCATGAGGCTCGCCGGCATCGTCAGCATGAACGTGTCCGTCGCAGCGCAATGAACACATCGCTCAACGCAGCAAGGCCAGGCGCCCCGCGCACCTCCACGCGCGCGCCCTGGAACTCAACCGTAACAATGGCTGCTTCCGGCGAACCGGAGGGCTCTGCGGCCGCAGGCAACGCTAATTCCGACACCACCGGCACGAACGACAGCGTGTCCGCCGACGCCGGCAATACCAACTGGCCCAAACGCGCCCGGCGCCGCCAATCATGCACCTGCTGGGGCCGGCAGCCATGGCGACGAGCGACGTCTGTTACAACCGCCCCCGGTTCGAGGCTTTCCGCCGCAATCTGCGCCTTCAAATCATCCGGCCAGCGCTTTCGACCTGCGCCAGCGAACACTTCAATACGCGGTGACAACGGTCGTCTTATGTCGTCAGAATGGTCGTCCATTGTGAGCACCCTTCCAGAAGATGACTCTTCTAACGGTGCTCTCAAGACTCCGCACAAACAATCAGACGGGCCTCGGCGCTACGCTTACGTTCAATTCCAAGCCCTTGCGGGTTCTGACCGCGTTTCCCCACCTTCCGTGCTGCGCGTGTGCAGGCGGGAGATGCCCCTCCCGTTCAGAAGAGTTGAACCGCTCCCTTTGCCGCCCTGTCTTCGGTTGGGCGTGTCGAACAATTCAGCAAAGGAGCAAATCATGGCACGCAGCTTCAATCACAAGGCAGGCAACAAGGCCCGCGAAACCAAAGCCCCCGCATTCATCGCGTGGCACGTCGCGGAGAAATCCGACAGCAAGTCCTTCTGGACCCGCATCGGCGCAGGCTGGGATCACGAAGACGGCAAGGGTCTCACATTGCAGCTCGACCTGGTTCCTGTCTCTGGCGGACGCATTGTTCTTCGCACTCCTGCGGAAGCAACCGAGGAGAGGGGCGCGTAAGCGCCTCTCTTCCTTTTGCGGAGGAAATTGCAATGACCCTGTATATCGTAACCTTCACAGAGCTGCGCCATTACGAGATGGCCGTCGAAGCCGACGACGAGAAGAGCGCCATCGCGCGCGCCAGGATTGCGCCGGAGAATCCGGTCTGGATTGCGGTCGAGCTGGACCGCTATGAGGCAACGCCTGTTGCGAGAGGTGCGGCATGAGCGCGCTTCCCGCCCGGCCTCTCGCCGAGGCTGACCGCATCGCCGGTTTCCGGCGCGCGACTTGCAGCATGGCGGGAGCAAAGGAACGCTGGCGAGAGCGGTCAATTACGGGCCTTTCCAATCAAGCGCTTGCCGAGGCTCTTTCCTATGAGCTCGGCATTTTTGGCGGATGCGGCGGCCCGGATTGCCTGTCGCTGACCTACAAGGGCGCTGGTCTCAAAATCTGGATAAGCTGGGAGACCCATAACAGCCACCAGATGAAACCAACTTTCTCTGGCGAGACAACCATCGCAATGGCGCGTCTCGTTTACGGTGTTCGCGACTCCGAGGAGGTTCAGCTCGCATTGTTCTAGGGGGCCGGGTGCGTCACACCCCGTGCTCGTCAGCGGCGCTGCGATACGGGTAGATCGTCAGCTCGTTCGCATCGTTGATGCGGACAGGCTGGCCGTTCTCGTCGACCATGGTGAGATAAATCGTAGTGAACTTTGCGCGGTAGCCAGCTTCGTATTCCCGCATCTTGCGCGCGGCCTCGATGAGGCCCTCGCGCAGCTCGTCCATGCCGAGCGGCGCATTGTCTTTGCCCCGTATCTTGATTTTGAGACAGCTGCTCTCGTCCTTCGCTGAAGGTGGCTTGCCGCTGCTTTTTCGGTATCGTGGAGCCATACCTCTATTGTACGTCGCCGCGGTCATGGACGGTAGAAAATTTCGGGCATGGCTTCACCATTTGCGGTGCGTCAGCAGGCTTGCGCGCCCCGCCTTGGGCAGCGCTGGCCTTCCTGAACCCGAAGGGAGCTTTGCGCGTCCGCCGCCGCCTGTGCTTGCCTGCATGCTGCGCAGCGTACCTAGCTCACCCACCGAGCCGCAACCGGGTTCGCATGTGTGATAGCTGCGGCCATCATCCGCGCGCCAGATTTTTGCCTGACAAGAATTCTGGCCGCAGGCGCAATGGACAAAGGTGCCATTGCCGCAGCAAGGACAGCGCCAAGCAGCGAATGAAAATTCCTTCACATCGAAGCTGCGCAAGGCGGGAAGAGAAGAGGCGGCAGTCGCGGCCTTTGCCGTGCCGATCTTCTCAATGCTGGCGACCGCGAACTTTTCAGCGGCGCTTGCACGGTCGAACAGGACGCTAACCCGCCCTATTCGTGAGAGCGCGGTATTTTGGTCCGACTGGTGCATCCGCACACCTCCGCTGACGAGGCGCACAGGATTGCCTTCGGCTTTTCACCGCCTGACGACCGGTACTTTGCAACGCGCTTGAGGGATGGGTTGGGTGAACGCGGGCGGACGCCCCACCGGTCAAGGACCGAGCGGCAGCAGCGCGCCGGGCAAGCTGCGGATCAGGTCGGCTTCGGGACATGCCGCGGCGAACGCAAGGCGAATGCGGCTCTTGGTCTCGACAACCCGGGCGGCGATTTTCAAGAGCCGAAGACGCAGCGTCGCGAACTCGGCAGTGGCCAATTCCCGGACTTTGGGAATGGCGTCGCGCACGGTCAGCATCAGCCAATAAGCGGCGGTATGGAGAACGAGGCGGACTTGATTGGCGAGCGCCGAACGGCAACTGGTGCGATCGGAGGCGAGCTGCGTCTTATGCAGCTTGATCAGATTCTCGGCTTGGCCGCGCGCGCAATACAGGCTGTCGTAGATCCACTCGGCCGAGCCGACATCGAGGCTGGTGACGACGAAGCGGATGTCGAGGCCGAGCATCGTCGCCTCAATACGGGCGACGGTGCGTCGTTCGCGATCCCGGGACTTTGCCTTGTGGCGCGTCTCGGTATAGCCGCGCAGAACCGGCAGGTTCTCGATGGCGCGTCGCGTGCGGATGTCGTCGGCGACCGCGTCGACTTTTCTGGCGAGCGGCTTGGTGCCGGACAGACCGAAGATGTAGTCGATGCCGTTGGTCTCGCACCACGCCATTGCCTCCGGCCGGGCATAGTGCCCGTCGCCACGGAACGTAATTCGCGTGTTGTGCCACCGCGTCCGGATATGCCGTACCAGGCGGCGCAGATGGGCACGCACCTCGACGCCGCCCGGCGTCTTGCCGGGCCGCAGCACGACCGCCACGGGCCGGCTCTTCTCCGTGTCGTAGACGTGGATCGGCAGGAAGCAGCGTTCGTCATAATGAGCGTTGAACAGCGAGAGCTGCTGATGGCCGTGGACGACATCGCAGGTATCATCGATGTCGAGCGTGACGGATGCCGGCTCGCGCGGGTAGCTATCCATCCATGCGTCGACCAAAGTGTAGGTCAGTCGGATCACGTCGCGCAGGCGCGGAGCATTCTCCAGGCGCGACAGCGTCGGTTGGGAACACAGATCGCGACCCGTGTCCGGCAGCCGTCCGCAGGCCAGCTTGAATGCGGGATCGGACCGCAGATGATCGAGGTCGTCGGCGTCCTCGTAGCCGCAGCAGATCGCGAACATGCGCGCGCGGAACATATCGACCAGGCTGTGCACGACCCGCGTCGGATCGCGCCGATCCGGGAACACCCGGGCCAAATTGTCGGCCAAGCCGAGACGCCGCTCGGCCATCGCCAGAAGCATCACGCCCCCGTTCGAGGTCAGCCGACCGCCATCGAAGGCAGCTGTGACTTTCTTGGCGTGAACGGCTGGAAACGAGAAGGGCAGAATCGTATCGTCGGTCATGGCGGGCGTGGTGTTCGCGGCTGAAGGTGATGGGGTTGGCTTTGCAACCGAATCCTACGCCGCATCAGCGCTTTACACCACGCTCGCCAGCCTCTCAGGCGCCCTCTGACGAATAAGACGGGCTAAATGGCTCTGCCGTTTTTGCGCAGACAAAGTCAATCCGGCAGGATTCGACCTTGCCGGACGCTCTTCGGAATTCCGCAACCTTTCGGTCGAAATCCGCTTTCGTCGCGAGTTCGGAGGAAGCCTTTTTCGCTGGTAACGCGGCAGGCTTCAATGTCAGCCAGTTTTTCATCATTTCCATCCTTTGCGCGCCCTGATGATCTCGCGCGCTTCGTTGATCTGTGTTGCAAAGACGTTTGGCCCGATGACATCGGGATGTACCGCCTTCATGAGCTCAAGAAAGCGCGCCTTCAGCTGAGCTTGTGTAAGCGCATCAGAGCTCAGCCCGAGGGTGCGGCAGGCAAACTCGAACTTGTCGACTGGTTCAGGCTTGCGTTCCTCTTCTTCGCGCATGGTCTCATCTTTTGCATCTGCCTTGCCGCCGCCGTGAAAAGCGCGAAGGAACTCTTCGAAGCTCGCATAGTCGCCGCGCACCTCTTCGTAGAGGCGGCGTAGCTCAGCGCGTTGCCGCCTTTGTTCAAGGAAAGGCGCGAGGTAGCGCGCATGGAGCCAAGAGGCCGCAATGCGCACAGGCAGAAGAGGAAGCGCGAGCGCTGACTTGAGCGCCGTCCGCCCGTGATCGACGGCGGCGGTCAGAAGTGTTTCAAGCGCGGAGATCGCAAGGCGAACGAACCATTCGATTGAAGCGAAGGTGAGCGTGAGAAGCCGCGCGAACACAAGGACGGCTGCGAGGAACGCCGCGTAAGAGAGTGCAACGAAGAGCGCGAACACGGCCACGCGGACAGCCATGTTGTCGGCGGCAGGAATACTGTAGCCGAGCCAAGTCAGCAGCTGGCCCGAGAATCCCATGCTCATGAAAACGCCGATCAAGATCGTCCAGAAGCCACCCCGGTCATTGCCGGTCTCAGCTTTCAGTCTCATGCCAGCCATGCCTGCGCTCCTATTCCCCATATCCAAGATTGAGAGCGATCCAGGTGCAGTTCTGCCCGCGTGATATGTCCCGCGCCTGGTAGTCGAGCGCGCCGTGCGTTGTTAGGTAGGTGCAGATGGTCCCGCGCTTCGATCCGCCGCTAGCGGTTTTCAGCGAGATGCCGAGCCCCATTGCGTTTACCAGCCAGAACAACAGGAGCGCCATGACGACAGGAGATGGCCCTGCGAGCCACGCGCACAGGCGCAAGGCGAGCCCCTGAACCGCCCAGTAAGGCACTCGCGTATCAAGAGGAGGCGTACTCGTCTGATAAGGGTTCTGGTTGAAATGTCCACGAAGGCCAGCCCGCTGCCAATACTCTGTTTTGCGAAGGAGAAGAGGCTTCAGATTATCGACGAAAACGATCTGCGACTTGCTCTCGATGTGCATGACCTCTTCGATGGTCGCGAGGCGGCGCTGCGCGTGAGACGATGAAACCCCGCTTGGCGTTTGCGTCGTCACCTCAATCGTCCCGTCACCGCAGAGCTCCGAGATGTATTGAGCGGTTTCAAGGTCGCTCGCGCCGATGAACTGCTTTAGGCCCGCATTCGAAATGAAGGTTTGCCAGTTCTGGCCGTAGAGCTGCTTGAGCTGCCCGAGGTTCTGAATGACAGGCCACAGCCACACCCGGTATTTGCGGAGCGTTGCAAGCCCGCCCGCAATGCGGTCCATGCGCTTCAGCGCAGGGAACTCGTCCATGACGAAAAGGACGCGCCCGCGTGAGAGAGGCTCCTTTTGCATCGTCCAGAGGGCACAGCCGACGATGAGCCGAGCATAAGCCGCATGAGTTTCGACATATTCGAGCGGAATGACGACCGAGACGACGCAGCCAGGCAAGCGGCCTTTACCCCCCGAACCTTTGAGCTCGGAAAGCTGCGCCGTCGAGGTCGCGAGCGCGCGCTGCATGACAGGGTCTTCGATGAAGTTCGTGTCTTGCTTCATCGTCGAGAGGATTGCCGAAAACTCCTCCGTCGCTTGCGCCTCGCGCCTTTCCAGCTGCGTTGCCTCACGCTCTATGATGCCGCCAGCAGCCGTGTTGCTTTTCATAGCGGTAAGCAGCCCCCCGCCATTCGGCGGGGCCTGCCGAGATGTATTTGCGCAGGGTCAGCAGGGTCTGCCGCTCGACAGGCTCGCTTGTCATGATGTGCATGAGGAAGGCGCGAATGCCGCTTCGCGCTTCCTCCTTGAAGTAGGCGGACGAGCCGTTCTCGTTTCCCGTCCGGGTCACGATCATGTCGGCGATCAGTTCAGCATCGCTTGAAAACGTCTCGCTCTCTGGATCGAGAATTCCGAGGGGATTAATGCTGTGCGAAGGTAGCGACCATGGCGCAGCGGTGTGCATTCCCCATGGATTGAGGCAGTGGAAGCCATAGCCTTTCTCGCGCCATGCGCGGGCGGCAATCGCCGTGTTCTCCCCGCCGGGGTCGATCAGGAATATCCAAGGATGCTGAAGGAGGTTGGGGATGATGGCGGACGTTCCCTTACCGGAGCCCGTGGGGGCGACGGTCAGGACGTGGCCCGAGCCTCGGTAATAGACAGGGAGGTGCCCCGTCCAGTCGCCCAGCATGAGGCCGCCCTTGCGGAACATACCCTTGCGGCTCGCGACCCAAGGTGCGAGCCAATCGGCCGAGCCGAAGGTTGTAGGCCGCTCCTTGCTGCGCCATCCCCAGATGGCGGCCCCCGCGACACCAACGGCAATATATGCAAGAGTGCTCGTATCCATGGCCGCATAGTGAAGGCGGCAGGGTACGAAGGTCTTGGCCAAGGATTGGTCAGATAATGAGCGATGCGCAAGCGGCTACAAGGAAGCGCGCGCCCCGCAAGACCCAGTTCAATCTGGCGGAGCGGGAACGGCTACGCGCGGCGCTGCGAAACTACATGCAGGAGAACAGGATTGGCGTGCCCGCGCTTCAGCTGCGCATCGCGGAAGGGACAGACAGGTCGCCCGACCTTCTGCCCTTGAAGACGCTACAGCGCTTCCTTGCCGATTGCGGGCGGACGAACGATGCCTTCTTGCAACCCTGTTTTCAGTTTGCACAGAGCTTACCCAGCACCGGGAGGTCAGACGACTTTGCCCGCGAGCTCGCGGGCTACTTTGGGCTTCTGGCGGCAGGTGAAGGAGGAACGCCACGGAGCGCGCCGGTCCGGTTCGCCGGTCGTTATAAAGTTTCGGCGAAGCGCCGCGAAAGGAAGGTGCGGGTTTTCGAGGGCGATGAAACCGAATTCGCGCTCGGCTACTCGACATGCACAGTTCAAGGGAACGAGCAGGCGCGATTTTCCTTCCGAGAAGACGTGTTCAATCCGGGCATGGTCGACCCGGTCCCAGCGAGCGGCGCACGGCACAGCTTTGAGGGCGCGCTTCTCTTTTTTGACCCTCTCGTATTTGTCGTCGCGAAAAATCTCCTGACCCGGCTGCCGCGTGCCTATTGGCTGCGTGAGTTCGAAGGAGGAACGCTCATGGGGTACGGAATGGAAGCCGCGTTTCTTCATGAGACGGATACCGCACGGCCATACAGCAACCCGGTCGATTTCTCGTTCGAACGAATTCATGAGGAGGCAACGTCGTGAGCGCGAAGGCCGCACCTAGCGCACGGACCGGAGACAGCGCAGGAACGGCGCGGCTCAATGCGGACCTTTTGCAAGCGGCTTATCTTGGCGATTTACCAAGCGTCGCGCGCGCGATTGATGAGGGAGCGGACATTGACTGCGTGCATGAACAGACGGGACTAAGCCCGCTGCATATCGCCGTAGGCACAAACAACCTCGCGCTGACAAAATTTTTCATCGACGCAGGAGCCCTTATCGGTCCTGACAGGTCCGGCAGATGGCCGACTGTGATTGCTGCCGAATGCAGGGCCGATGAAAATCTTTGCGACTACATCGTTGAAGAGGAAGCAAAACTGCTTCACGTTAAGTGACCAATGTTTGACCAACGCACTAAACAGTGCTATTTTCAGTTACTTCTCGCATGTGGTTGCGTCCGCTTCAGCCGATACAACCTTTACATGTTTGTAAATCTTCCCAACTACAATCAGAAAAAGAGTCGTTAGTGCGGATTACAAGATGTGCGCGGAGAGTCCGCGCAATCTTGGCAAGGGGGCTTCTTGAAGCCAGCCCCCGTTGCATCCCCCGCATGATCGGCAGCTCCCAGGCATCGAGCCGGTAACTGCCGAAGCAGCGTTTCGCCGCTGCAACACGACCAATGAAGCGCGTCATTGGATGCGCGGTTAGGGCGGGCATGTCGCGGAGTGGTTCTGATACGAGACAGCGTCAGCTGACGCTCTCTGCACGTTTCAACGTCGCGGAGGCCGAGGCGATACGGCTGATGGCCGATCGCACCGGCACGAGCGTTGCCTCCGTCATCCGCTCGGCGACATTGAACCTGCCCGCCCCACGACAGTCCCGCCGCCCAACGGTGAACCATCAGGCGGCTGCCCGCATTCTCGGCGAGCTTGGCCGTATCGCGGACACGCTGCGTGCGGCAGCCGCGTCGGGCCGTATCGATCCGAACGAGCCCCACGTTGCCGCCGCGTTCCGCGATCTCGCCGAGATGCGCACGGTCTGCTTTCTAGCCATGGGCCGCGAGCCATGATCTTGAAAGGCAACCAGCGCGCAGGCGGCGCTGATCTCGCGAGCCACCTTCAGAACGAGTTCGACAACGAGCTTGTCGAGGTGGCCGAGATCAGGGGTACGGTCGCGCAGGATTTGCATGGCGCGTTCGGCGAGTATGAGGCCATTGCCGCGGGTACGCGGTGCAAGGAGCCTCTTTACAGCCTCTCGATCAATCCGTCCGCGCCGCTCTCCCGCGACCAGTACCGGGCCGCCATTGACCGCGTCGAGCAGGGCCTCGGGCTCAGCGGCCAAGCTCGTGCTGTGGTGTTCCATGTCAAGCACGGGCGCGAGCACTGCCATGTCGTCTGGTCGAGAATAGACACCGCGAAGATGCGTGCGGTGCAGCTCTCTGACGACCGCCAGAAGCTCCGTACCCTTGCGCGCGAGCTTGCCCATGAGTTCGGCCTTCCGCTCCCTGATGGGCTTGCGCGAGATGCGGGCCAGGACCGCCAGCGCAAGAAGGACATGACCCTTCAGGAGAAGGCGCAGGCCGAGGCGACGGGGATTACTCCCCCTGACCGCCGCGCGGAAATCACGGATGCCTTCCGCCGCTCGGACAGTGCGACGGCGTTCCGGGCGGCGCTGAAAGAAAAAGGCTATGTCCTTGCCCGAGGCGACAAGCGCGGATTTGTGGTCGTCGACCGTTTCGGCAAGGTGCATAGCCTTGCCCGCCAGATCGATGGCGTGCGCACGCGCGAGCTGGAGGACAAGCTCGCCCCGCTTGCGTCCGAGGCAATCCCCTCCGTCGATGGGGCGCGAGAGGCTGTCCGCCAGGATGCCTCGGATATCGAGACGCTCGTCGATGCCCGTGTAGCGTCGCGAATGGCCGAGCATTCGGGCCAGCTCGATGCCCGCCAGGCCGAGCGCCGGAAGAAGCTCGACTTACGCAAACAGGATATGCTCATCGTCCAGAGCGGGGAGCGCATGGCGCTTCATGCCGCTCATAAGTCCGAGGCAGGAAAGCCTTTTGCGCGGGTTGCAGGCGCAATCTTTGCACTGCTTGACCGGGTGCCCGGCCTTCGGTCTGTTATCGCGCCGCTCCGCAGAAATACGAAGATCAATGCAGCTGAGCGTCATCGCGTTGAGTGCGAGGCGCTGGAGCGCCGTCATCAACGCGAGCATTTCATGCACGAGCGGCGGTGCAAGGCGTTGGGCCGCCTTGAAGCCCGTGAAAAGCGGTCCCTTGAAACCTTGGTTCGGCGACAGCTACGTGCCGCCGAGAGCCTGAAAACCGAGAAGTGGCAGGCTCGCCAAAGGCAGCTTGACGTGAATAAACTCGACATGACAGTTCCAGCCGAAGGTTTAAGTACACCCGCGAAAGACGGCTGGAAAAAACGCGCCAAGGGTATTGGCCACAACAAGGGACAGAAGCAGGATGGCCCTAAGGGCTATCGTTACAAGAGGGAGGACTGATGCCGCGGAAACGATCAGACCCGCCCGAGGCGGGCACAATGTTGCAGCCAGATCAGGCCGCGCTTGTCTTTGACATGAACGGGCGAATGTCGCTCGTGCTGCCTAATCTGCCGGATGACGCGCCAGTGCCACCGGCCTGGTCGCTCTTGCTCGCCATAGCCGCCCGCTGTGAAGACCCGGAATGGGTGATGGCTACGATTGAAGCGGGCTCGCCTTCGCGGCCTCATTGAGAAGCACCGTTAGGCCCAACTGACGGCGGCTCGCGCCGCTTCAGCGCTCCGGCGTTTTTACCGAAGTTGCACTCGTAACACTCGGGCTGGATATTATCGATGTTATCGGTCCCGCCGTGAAAAACTGCGAGCTTATGGCCCTTCGTCCAGACGGTCTTATAGCGAGGGTCAGGCCGCTTCGAGATTTCATCCCAAGGTCTATTGCATTCCACGCAGCAAGGGGTCGCCGCAAGAAGGGCTTTCCATTCCTTCGCTGTGTGGCTTCCTCCATTCGCGACTTTGCGCTGATTGCGGACTTTGCCCCGAGCGTTTCGGCAATCCATGCAGCGGTTCCAGCTATTGAAACGGCTGCCGCCGCATTTCGTGCAAATACGCCCTTCCGACACTGAAGCTCTTTCCCCAACAAGCCTCGCCGCGCGGCTACTGCGGCGGCCAGCGACGATAAATCTCAGTCAGCAAGTGACCGTAGATGCTGATTGGCCCGTGGCCAATGATGCCTAAAGAGCCCGCGATTTCATCCTGCCAGTAAGCTACGCCGGTAAGCCGCGATTCAAGTGGGCTATACCGGCCCTCGGCATCCTTCTTGAGATAGACGCGCCAGATGCCACCGCCGCTTGTTCCGCGAAAGTTGGTGGGCAGGACGGCCTCGGACTGTGGCTGAGGTTTGAACTGCAATTGGTCCCATTGCCCGACCTTTGGTGCGGCGATGACGCTGCCTGGGCAGACCAGGCCCTCGACCGCCAATGTGCTTTTCCTCCCGTCAGAGCTTGCGGGTGCTGTCAATTGACCAACCACCCCTGCCACGGCTTCAAGCACCTCAGCGCCTTCCGGCCTCTCAGAGCTTGCCTTATCCTTGCCTATGTCAAGGTCGAGGACGGAGCCGCTCGCTGATAAATCTGAAAACTGCGCAGGCGGGATGGGGATGAAGGCCAAATCCGGGCCGTCCTTGCCACCGGGCGCTGTATAGAAATTCACGGCATGGGCGACTGTCGCCTCGCCTGCAATGCGCATCCTCTGGTCCCGCGTCTGCGGAAGACCGAACAGAGCAGCGCCGAACTCGCCAGCCTGCGGCAATTCAGCGAGGACATGCCCGCATGTAAGAATGCCTTGAGTTGACCGGCAGCGAACCAGCGTTCCCGAGCCAAGGGGTGCCGGATTCCCCCCGTCAATCAACACGAAGCCAATGGTGTATGGAGAAATTCGACTATCGATTATCGGCCCAAAATCAAAGCTCACTCGCAACCTCTTTCTGCAATGGCAGAAAGATACGCGAATGGGCGAGGAGCCTCAAGGTCGTAACTAGTTCTATGAAATCATAGCACAGACAAGGACATAGCTGTTCCCAGTTTCATCCTCTGTGGCGCGCCATTCCGCTACAAAACTGGGCACTCCAAAACCTCCCATTTCTGCGCCGGGCGAGATCGTCGCACCGCTGCTCACTGTTCGTCACCGCGTAAGCCTGGAGCTGGTGACGGCCTTTCCGGCCGGCCTCGGCGGAGCGAAAAATCGCGTGGCATCGCCGAATGTGCGGCCGGTGCGCTTGGTCGGCCGCAGCGTCATGGCACCACGGCGAAGGAGTCGTGCCCATCTTTATCGGCCGTGTGGCGCCGGTTAGATTGAGGACTCGTCAGAGACGCCCGGACATGTCGGTGAATATGGAGATGACCCATGAAGCTCGCGCATGACGGAATCCAGCTGTCCTTCGACGTTGCCGGCACGGGACCGCTTCAATTCCTGTTCGTCCATGGCCTCGGCGGGGATCGCACGCATTTTGCGCCGCAGATGGAGTATTTCGCCCGTCAAGGTCGGGCATTGAATGCCGAGCTGCGGGGGCATGGTGAGAGCGACAAGCCGCAACAGGCGTATTCGATCGAAGGCTTCGCCGATGATCTCGTCTTTCTGTGCAACCGACAGCAGATCACAAAGCCGATCATCGTGGGTCAAAGCATGGGTGGCAACATGGCGCTCGAAATCGCCGCCCGCTATCCGGACTTTCCTGCAGGCCTGGTGCTGCTCGACTCAGGGGTGCTCTTCCCTGCCTCGGCAGGGACGGTGTTCGCCGGGTATCTGGAGGGCTTAAGGGGCGCGAATTTTGCGGACGAGGTACGGAAGATCGTGGCGGACTCCTGTCTGCCGACCGACCGATGCCGCGCCCATGTTGAACAGACCTTTCTGGCGACGCCACAGCACGTGCTGGTGTCCACGTTTACAAGTCTGTTTCCCTGGGATGTGCATCGGGCGCGTGAATGCGCCCAGGCGTGTCGGGTCCCGGTGCTCTACATCGAAGCGGCCCATCGGCTCGCGGATCTGGATCGTTTTGCGGAGCTGTGCCCGCAGCTGGTCACGGCCAAGGCCGTCGGCTCCGGACATTTCCTGTCGCTGGAGGTGCCGGAGCAGATCAACCCGATGATCGACCGGTTTATCTCGCTCTACGTGCGAAGACCCGGGTAAGCTTCGTCATCGGCCGTGACGCGCCGCGACCGGCGTCCGTCGGGAAGCCACAATGCGCTGCCGGGCAAGAACGAAACCCTTTGCCGGCCGGGCGAAGCCGGCCGGAAACAAACCGGGCCTAACCTCCCCGGAGCTTTCCCGTCCAACCCGATTCAAGGGAGGATTTTATGAAAGCAGCGCTCTTTGTCCTGTCGCTTCTTGGCCAACCCACGATTCCGATTTCAGACCGTGTGCCCATCTTCAATGTGGAAGCCCTTTGCCGGGATGTTTCCGCTGACGACAAGGCCTCAGGGCTCACCCTGGCGCAGGACGCCGGCGAGTGCGTGCGTGACGAGACAATTGCGCAGCAACAGCTGAGCTCGACTTGGCTGACTGTTCCGGGCCCCGCGCGCGATAGTTGTGAAGGCGAGGCTGCGGCAGGGGGAATAGAAAGCTATGTCGATCTGCTCACCTGCCTGCAGATGGCAGGCTGGGCGAATCCGACTCCGCCGCCGAAGCCCCCGCTCAGGGGAGCGAGCAAGATGCGGAACGCCAAGAATGAGCTGCAGAACGAATTGAAGAATTAGCTGCGCAGGTGACAATGGGGACGAGAAGACGGCGGAGCAGCTTCTTGGCAGGTCGCGTATCATAGCGTGCGCGTTCGCCGGCAGCGGAGTCCTGCGAGCGATGCGACGAAGTTCCGGGCGCCGGGTGGCGGTCGCCATCAATGATGGGCCGACACGCCCTTGACGCATTGGGTCAACAGATCAACGCTGGCGAATTGGCTGACATCGCCCAGGCTGATCATGCCGACCATCCGCCTGCTCTTGTTGATCACGGGCAGCCTGCGGATTTTCAGCGTCTCCATGTGATGCACGGCTTTCGCCAGATCGTCGTCTTCCCGGCAGCAATGGATGCCTTCGGTCATTACGTCCCGCGCCGTCATGCGCGCGGCGTTGAAGTTCTTGCTCGCGAGGCCTTTGCAGACGATGTCGCGATCGGTCACCATCCCGATCAGATGGTCGTCATCGCCGATCGGAATGCAGCCGATGTCGTGCCCTTGCATCAACTTCGCGATCTCGGTGATCGGGGTGTCCGGGCTGACCCAATCGACACCCTTGTGCATCACGTCCTTGACCTTCATGGAGGACCTCCGTTGCGAACGCAGCCCCCGTGACGCGATTATACTACGAACCGGGCGCGACCGCACGCGCGCCGCGACGAAGGCGCAGGAAAAATCATCCCGCTGCCATGCTGCGTCAACCGTGCGTGCTGAAGCGTCCATGCGGCGCATTGGCCGTCAGCCGTTCGAACTGTGCATGCGTCAGGTGAAGCAGCGTCTCATGGTCGCCGGCCTCGATATAGATCTCGGGCTGCGCCCGGATGCTGTCATCGACGATGAGATCGAGCCCGTAGCATCGGCCTACCGCCGGAACGGCTCCATGCGCGCAGTCCGCGAACAGCCTGTTGATCTCGGTTTCGTTCGCCATCACGAGGTCCGCGCCGAGCTTCTTCTTCAAGTCCGGCAAGTTGAGACGGTGCGATGCCGGAACGATCGCGAGCATATAGCCGCCGTCATGGCGCAGCACGACGGCCTTGGCGAAACGATCGCCCGAGACGTGGCAGGCCTGCGCCGTGCGCGCGGAGGACATGGTGAAAACGTGCGGGATCTCGACATACTGGATGTTCTCGGCAGCCAGGTATCGGTGGAGCGTGGGGGCAATGGTCATGGCGCAGCCTTTCGGATGGATATGCGAGCCATCCACCGTGGGGCTGCCCCGCCGCACGATGGGCGGCCGCATGATTGCCGGATGCCAACATAGGCCTCGCGCTCGAATGCCGCAATCGGGTCGGGCGTTCGGATCGCTCCGGGCGCGCCTTTCCGCTTCGTTTGCCGCCGATCGATTGTGGCCTTTGCTGCGCTTCCTGTGTCTTACGGGATCCTTGCCACAACGTTGGGCCGGTTCTCCCTGAGCCACGCGACGGCCTCGGGTCCATCGACGACGCACGCGAAGGTTTCCCAGGTCGGGTCCTCCAGGGATTCCGATTGCAATCGCTTCGCCGCATACTCGACGAGGTCGTGCAGGCCTTCGTATCCTCGTCGGTGCTCGAGGGACTCTGCAATCGCCGTGCTGGTCCAGCCTCGTCGGGCCAGATCGACAATGCTCGGAGCGTCAGCCTCGCTGAACCAAGGTGTGGCATCGAACTCGATGCAGCGGACATTATCGGCGGTGTGGCAAGTGGCGTGGATCATGGGGCTCCTCCGTTCGCCGGCTAAGTTTCACATCGCTGCCTCGCACGCTCTCAGACTTTGACCAGATCCCCCAGCAGGTTCGCCGCCACCGTCAGCTTGGCAAGCGTCAGGCCGCTGGCAGCAATCTCCTCGACCGAGCGGCGGATGCGCGCCGCTTCGGGGTGAGCCGCGAGCCAGGTCTCGACAGCCTGCTGGCCGGACTGGCCGGTTGCCAGCATATCCGCGGCCAGTCTTCTCTCGGCGCTGGCGATCTGCTCGACGGCGCGATCGACCGCCATACGTTCGAAATAATCATTTGCCGGCACGCTGCGCGCGGCGGCGATGATGCGGTCGAGACGGAAATTGGCTTCCGCAGCGAAGAAGGTCGCGGCGGCATCGCCGATGGCGCGGGAGGTGCGCTCGGCGACCGTCACGATATCGGGTGCCGCAATCAGAGGGTCGAGATCGGCGAGCTCGCCGGCGAGGCCGGCCGGGACGCCGGCATCGGTGAGCTCCTGGCGCCGCTTGCCGCGCGCGGCCTGCAGGTCCGGCGGCAGGGTGGTGTCGAGGGAGGCCGCGATCTCGCGGATACCCGGGCCAAAACGTCCGATCACCGCCTCGAGGCCGTCCTTGAAATCGACATTGCGCACGTACCAGACCATGCGGGAAATCAGGAGATCCTGGACCGTCGCGTAGAGGCCGAGCTGCACCTGCCCGTCGATCCGGGTGTCGAGCGCGTCGATCGCGTCATTGAGCCGCCTGAGCTCGTAGATCGCGTCCACCGCCACCTGCGCCATGACGATGGTGGGGATATCGGCGTCGGTCTCGTCGGTCAGGCGCACGATACACGCCGGGCCGCCGCGGTTGATCACGGCATTGACGAGACTGGTCGCGATGATTTCGCGTCGCAGGCGATGGAGCTCGACCGCGGCCGGGAATTTATCGGGAACCTCGCGCGGAAAATACAGGGACAGTCTGCGGGCGAGGTAAGGATCATCAGGCACGCTGGTGAGGAGCAGGTCCTCGTAGAGCGTCAGCTTGGCGTAGGCGAGCAGCACGGCAAGCTCGGGCCGTGTCAGGGCCTGGCCGCGCCGCGTACGCTCGGTGAGCGCTGCGTCGTCGGGCAGGAATTCCACGGCGCGGCTGAGCAGGCCGCGCTGCTCGAGCGACTGCATCAGGCGGGTGAGGAAGCCGGTCTCGGCCACGCCCTTGCGCTCGGCGAGCGAGAGCGCCAGCGTCTGCAGATAGTTGTTGCGCAGCACCAGCGTGCCGACCTCGTCGGTCATCGCGGCCAGCAGGCTGTTGCGGTCGGCGAAGCTGAGGCGTCCCTCGCGTTCGGGGCGCGCCAGCGCGACCTTGATATTGACCTCGACGTCGGAGGTGTTGACGCCGGCCGAATTATCGATGGCGTCGGTGTTGAGCTTGACGCCCTTCTGCGCCGCTTCGATCCGGCCGCGCTGGGTGACGCCGAGATTGGCGCCTTCGCCGATCACCCGGGCGCGAACGTCAGTGCCTGCGATGCGGATCGGATCGTTGGCGCGGTCGCCGGCCTGATCGTCGCTCTCTGCCGATGCGCGGATATAGGTGCCGATGCCGCCAAACCACAACAGGTCTGTGCGCGCTCTCAGGATCGCCGTCATCACCTCGAACGGCGTGGCCTGCTCCTTGTCGAGATCGAGCAGGCTGCGGACTTCCGGTGCGAGCGGGATCGCCTTGAGCGTGCGCGAGAATACGCCGCCGCCCTGCGAGATCAGCGACTTGTTGTAGTCCTGCCAGCTCGATCGCGGCAGGTCGAACAGACGCTTGCGCTCGGCGAAGCTGGTCGAAGGGTCGGGGGAGGGATCGATGAAGATGTCGCGGTGATCGAACGCCGCCACGAGCCTTGTCGCCGGCGAGAGCAGCATGCCGTTGCCGAAGACGTCGCCGGACATGTCGCCGACGCCGGCAGCGGTGAACGGCATGGTCTGAATGTCGGTGCCGAGCTCGCGGAAGTGGCGCTTGACCGCCTCCCAGGCGCCGCGCGCCGTGATCCCCATCTTCTTGTGGTCGTAGCCCTGGCTGCCGCCGGAGGCGAAGGCGTCGCCGAGCCAATGGTTCTTCTCGGCCGAGATCGCGTTGGCGACGTCGGAGAAGGTGGCGGTGCCCTTGTCGGCGGCGACCACGAGGTAGGGGTCGTCGCCGTCATGGCGCACGGTGGAATCGGGCGGCACGACGGCGTCGCCGTCGAGATTGTCGGTGAGCTCGAGCAGCGAGCGCACGAAGATGCGATAGGCCTCGGTGCCTTCCGCGAGCCAGGCGTCGCGATTGGACGGTGGCGGCAGGCGCTTGGGCACGAAACCGCCCTTGGCGCCGACCGGCACGATCACGGCGTTCTTGACCTGCTGCGCCTTCACGAGACCCAGGATCTCGGTGCGGAAATCCTGCGGCCGGTCGGACCAGCGCAAGCCGCCGCGCGCGACCTTGCCGAAACGCAGGTGAATGCCTTCAACCCGCGGCGAGGAGACGAAGATCTCGTAGAGAGGCCGCGGTGCCGGCAAATCGTCGATCCGCCGCGCGTCGAACTTGAAGGAGATGACCGGACGCGGATGTCCATCTTCGCCGATCTGCCACAGATTGGTGCGGATGGTTGACTGCACCAGATTGGTGAAGCGGCGCAGGATGCGGTCTTCATCGAGCGAGGCGACGGATTTGAGCTGCTCCTCGATCTCGGCAAGGAGTGCTGTCTCGCGCGCCGAACGCTCGCGATCGGTAAGCACGAGGCGCGGATCGAGGCGGGTCTGGAACAGTGCGACGAGGGTGGCCGTGATCGCGGCGTTCTTGCGCAAGGTCTCCCACATGTAATCCTGGGTGAACGGAGCGCGGATCTGGTGCAGGTAGCGGGACAGCGCCCGGATCGTCGAGACCTCGCGCCAGCCCAGGGCAGTGCGCAGGATCAGGGCGTTGTATCCGTCGGATTCGGCGCGATCCGTGACCACCGCCATGATCGAGGCTTCCAGGCGATGGCTGAATTCCGGATTGATCTCGATCGGCTGGCCGTCGCTGGTCTCGATCGTCATCTCATGCATCCAGACCGGTTCCGGCCGGTTGCCGGGCACGATCTGATAGGTGCGTTCGTCGACCACGCGCAGGCCGTGATTTTCGATCACCGGCACGCGATAGGACAGCGATAGCGGTGCGGCGTCGGAGAACACCTTCAGGCCGAAGCGCCTGGGATCGTCCTCGCCCTTGTCGCGGTGCACCGAAATCGTCACCGGGCGGGCCGGCGTCAGCCTTTCGATGGTGGCGATATCGGCGATGGCCTGCTCCGCCGTGAAAACCTCGGTATAGCCGCCGCTAAAGGCCTGGGCATAACGATTGGCGATCATGCGCGCCCGCATGCCGTCGGTCGACGCGGTGAGCGCGGCCTTCAGCTTGTCGGTCCACGTCGCGGCAATGGCGCTGATGCCGGCTTCGAGCGCGGTGCGCTCGACGACGGGCGTTTTGCCTTCATAGCGTCCGATGATGAAGTGGACGCGCGCAAGCGCGCCCTCGGGAAACGATACGTAGGACGCCGACAGGGTCCCCTTGTAGACCTGCGACAGGAAGGCTCCGACGCGCGTGCGGACGTCGGTGTCGTATTTGTCGCGCGGAATGAAGGTGAGAATGGAGACGAAGCGATCGAACTTGTCGACCCGCGCCAGCGCCCGGACGCGCGGGCGCTCGTAGAGGATCAGGACCTCGATGACGAAATTGTAGAGCGTGTCGACGTCGATCTGGAACAGCTCGTCACGCGGATAATCTTCGAGGATATGCATGAGCGCCTTGCCCGAATGGCCGTTCGGGTCGAAGCCGGTGCGCTGCAGCACCCGCGCAACCTTGTGGCGCACATAAGGGATCTGCCGCACCGAGCGGGTATAGGCGCCGGAGGTAAACAGGCCGACGACGCGCAATTCGCCCTCGAGCCGGCCGTCGGGTGCATAGAGCTTGATACCCACGTAATCCATCCGGATGCGCCGATGGACGAGGCTTGAGACATTGGCCTTGATGACGATCAGCAGCGTCGGCTCGTGCATGAACTCGCGGATTTCCGAGGTCATCACCACCATTTCGTTGCCGCGGCGCAGGACCTTCACGTCGGGATCGCGCAGGATGCCGAGGCCTTCGCCGGTCGTGATGTCGTCGGACGCATCGCTGTCGGGCGAGAAGCGATATTCGCGCACGCCGAGGAAAGTGAAATTGTCCGCGCAGAGCCATTGCAGGAACTGATTGGCTTCGGCGACCTCGTCGATCGGCAACGGCGGCGGATTGGAAGCGAACGTCTTGATCGCTTCCTCGACGCGGTCACGCATGGCGCGCCAGTCGGTGACGCAGGCGCGGACGTTGTTCAGCGCCCTGGTGAGCCCGTCGATCAGCTTCTGGCGATCGGCGTCGGCGTCCAGGCGGGTGATGTGGAGGTGAATCAGGCTTTCGCGCGCGCCTCTTGCTCCGTCCGGCAGTGCTTCGCCGTAGAACCGCAGCAGCTTGCCCTCGGCATCGCGCTCCACGGCGATGATCGGGTGGGCGACGAGGGTGACTTCGATGCCCTGCTCGGCGAGTTCCGCCATCGTGGAGTCGTACAGGAAAGGCATGTTGTCGTTGAGAATCTCGAGCACGGAAATCTCGCGCCCGTTCGGCAACGTCGGATTGACCACGCGGATATCGGCGCTGCCCGACGTGCGCCGCTGCACATGCTCCCAGGCTTGCTCCGCCAGGACGGCAAGCGAGGCGGCATCGTAATTGTCGAGATCCTCGATATTGCTGTAGCCGAACAGGGGCTCGGCAAAGGCCCGCGGGCTCTTGCCCGGCGGCACGCTGCCCGCTGCATCGCGGATCAGGGTTGCCCGGGCCTTGTCGTC
The DNA here is from genome assembly GCF_011516635.5 of Bradyrhizobium barranii subsp. apii. Lineage (GTDB taxonomy): Bacteria > Pseudomonadota > Alphaproteobacteria > Rhizobiales > Xanthobacteraceae > Bradyrhizobium > Bradyrhizobium barranii. The sequence continues at coordinate 1,134,507 of NZ_CP096255.1, forward strand.
ACGCCACGCCATCATGTCCTCCATTTGCCGCGCCGTCCGACCGCAGTCGCGATCCTCAGCCTAATTCTGGAGTGCATCCCGTCGAGCGCCGCGATCGAGCGGATACGCAAGATCCTCGGTCTCGTGCGTCGGCAGCTTCCGACGACAATACTACGATCCCGGAGCGAAAGGCGCACGCTGTTGTGAGGTGTGCCGTAATTCCCTACGGCAGCGGCCCCCACGGCCGCCAAATCATAGAGGTGAGAAAATCACAAGCAATTTCAAATCTGTATGAGCTCGTGGTTTTATTCTGAATGGCGCCGGAACTCCGTTCCGATTGCGCTGCAGCGGGCTCTAGTGAGTGCGGGTCAGCTCCACGCCATCGACCACCATTTTTCAGGTTCCCGCTTCCCGGTGAGGCGGCGTCGACACCTCGAATGTCGTCGAGAGGAATGCAATGCCGACGACGAAATGATCGCCCTCGAACTGCCGCAGCGGAGCGTTGATCGACGTCGTGGTGGTCGCGCCAGCCCGGTTCAACCGAAGGCGCCGATGCCGCGCGGCGCATCGGCACGCGCGTTAACAGATTGTTCATTGACCACGGCGCGCCAGCCGTAACCGCCGGTTAACCATGGATATTTACGGTGTAGCAAGCCTCTGAACCGGGGCTGTCAGTTGATTTCGAGTCCAATCCTATGGCGTTCGGTAGAGGTGCATCTCCGCGAAGCATCGCCCCGACGGAGCCTGCGGCTTCGTGGGAAGCGCCGCGGGCTGCGACGGCGAAGCCTGACAGCGCTGCTCCTGCGCTGATCAAGGGATCGCTGACCGTCACCGGTGCGCTCTCTTTCCTGCGCGAGAATGGCCGGCGCATCCTGACGCTGGCGCTGGCGCTGTTCGCCCTGGGCGTCAATGTCCTGATGGTCTTGCCGGTCCGGTATGCCGCGACGGCCCTGGTCGTCGTCGATCCCCGCGAGCTGCGCGTCACCTCGGAGCAGGACGTGTTGCCGGGCATCGGCCAGGATGCCGCGGCACTTCAGAGCCAGATCGAGATCGCCAAATCGGACGGCTTTCTCCGGCCCCTGATCGAGCAGCTCAAGATCGCCGACGACGCGGACATCGCGGGCGGTTACACCGACATGACGCGCCTGCTCGAAAAATTCCGCAACCGTCTCGATATCTCGCGCCGCGGACTGACCTACGTCATTGCGATCTCATTCACCTCGAACAATGCGGAACGGGCCGCGCATTACGCCAATGCCATCGCCGAGGCGTTCGTCGCGAGCCAAGGTCGTGTCCGCACCGAGGCGACGGACGAGGCGGCGGACTGGCTCAAGGACCGGCTGAAGGCATTGAACGAGCGCCTGCGCGTATCGGAAGATGCCGTCGCCGCCTTCAGGTTCGAGCACAAGATCCTCAATGCCGGCAAGGATTCCACGACCCAGCAATTGCGGGTGACCGATCTCAATCAGCAGGTCTCCGCCGCTCGCGCGCGCACCGAGGAAGCCAAGGCGCGTTACGAGCAGGTGCAGCGCGATCTCAAGGCCAATGTCGAAGGTCCGGTGAAGCAGGACCTGCTGAGCATGCTGCGCGCGCAGCGCTCGACCCTGAACGATCAGATCGCGCAGAAGAAAGCGGTGTACGGCGACCGCCATCCCGACCTCGCGATCTCCTACAGCCAGTTGGCTGATCTCAACAGGCAGATCGAGGTCGAGCGGAAGAAGAACATCGACACGGCGAAGTCCGAATATGAGGCTCAGTTGGAGCAGCAGAACGCGCTGGAAAAGCAGCTCAGGGCGGTCGAGACCCAGATGTTGGTCGACGGCCAGGCGCTCGTGAAGCTGCAGGAGCTGCAGCGTGACGCCGATGCCAACAAGAACATCTACGAGCAGTTCCTGTCGCGGTTCAAGACGACCAACGAGCAGCGCCAGCTGCAGAGCTCCCAGACCAAGATCGCCTCGCTCGCCATTCCGCCGATGCGCTCGACGCGTCCGCCCCTCGCCTTGCTGCTCGCGGCGCTCGCGATCGGCTCGATCCTGACCTCGACGGCGGCCGTTGCGGCGATGGGAAGCATGTCCGACGGGCCTGCGCCTGCCGAGGCTCCTGCTCAAATTCCTGCTCAAACTCCTGCTCAGACTCTTGCGCGTGCTGAAGCGGCGGAGACGCAAGTCCAGCGACCGGGCCCGGCCGCGCGCCAGCCCGAGGCGATGCCGAACCTGCCTGTCTGGGCCCGCATTCCCGATCTGGCGCCTGGCGCCGTGGCCAACACCGTGTGGCAAAGGCCGATCACTGCCTCGGCCGAGCTCGACCTCGGCGCGTATCTGCGTCCGCTTCTCGAGCGGATCGATCGCGCGCCGGTGCGCGGCTGCAAGGTCGCCCTCGTGTTGTCGGTCGGCAAAGGCGCCGGCGGTAACACCGTTGCGCGCTCGCTCAATCGCGCGGCGGTGAATCGGGGCATGATGAGCGTGCTGATCCGGCTCCAGCCGGAATTCGCAGGTCACCAGCCTCCGGTAACCGAATGGCAGGACGGCTCCACCACGGCGGGGCTGCAGTCGATCGACGAGCTGTTGAGCGCCGGCAGAAAAGCCGATGCGCGGCCCGAGGACGATATTCGCTCGGAGTTCGATCTGATCGTCGTCCATGCGAGCAATCTCGCACTTCAGCCCGACGCCATCGCGCTGGCCGCGCACGCGGATCTGATCATCCCGGTGGTGCGCGCCGGCGAACTCGGTTCGGCGGCGATGCGGCGGGTGACCGCTGCGCTGTCGAGATATGGCACCGTGCCGACCGGTCTCGTCGTCAATCACGCGCCTGCGGGTTCAGTGGCGCCTCACCCTGAGGGCAGCGCGTTGAGCCGGGCGGTTTGACGATGCCGACCCATGGCGAAGCTGCGGCTCATGCCTGAGGCGCAGCACGCAAGCGCACCTGTAATCTGCTTCACACGCAAACGCGCCCAATGACGCTAGATGAATTAGGGCCCGCCTCCGCGCGGCCCGGTTCGGAGCTGGCGATGATGGCTGCACTGGCAAAGGCGATATCCCGCGCGACGAGAACCAACGTTGATGTCGAAACCGTAAAGGTACTCGTGATCTTCTCGGGTGCGGGCTTGCTGCTCTCCCTCGTGGCCGCGATGATCTACGGACAGGCCCTCAACGCCGCCTTGTTCTGAGATCGCGCGCGGCGATCGCGCTTCGAACCCGAAGCAGGTCCTCATCCCCAGGAACCCGCCCAAAGCGGGCGTCTCCAAGGTGCCGGCCTTGTATTCGAGCCGTCATTGACGCCGCGAGGCACCACCCGCAGGATGCAGCGTCTCCAATGCGCGACTATCTCGGCTCGGGCTTGCGGCGATGACCTGTCAAGCTCACTCCGTAACGCTGGTGCTCATTGCCCGAATACCGCCTGAGGGTATCGAGGCCTTCCGCGCCTACGAGGATGCCGTCTTGCCGCTACTCGCTGCGTTCAGCGGGCGTGTGGAGCGTCGTCTTCGAAATCCGGATGGCACGATCGAGGTGCACATCGTCAGCTTCGCATCCGATGCGGACTTTCAGGATTATCGCAATGATCCCCGACGCCTTGCGCAAGCCGGGTTGCTGGAAAAATCGTCCGCGAAGCTGGAATTGCTTGCGATGGCGGACGTCTCGCAATGGCCGGTGGCGTCGGCGCAGGGATGATCGTCGGCGCAATGACCGGGATGTAACAGGGCGCGCCGGGTATCATCGAACTGTCATCGCTTCGTCATGCGCGCTCTATGGATCGCTGCTCCCTTCGCCGCGCATCGTGGGGGCTGATATGCATCTGAATGAGACAATGTCGTCCGACCGCCGGTCGATCCTGAAGGGCCTCGCGGCCGCAGCCGTCACGTCCCTGGCGGCTCCGGCCATGGCAGCCGACGGCCTGCCGGCGCAGCCGACCGGAGCGGCGGCCGCCATCGCCACCGACAATGCCTATTGGGCGGCGGTGAAGGGGCTCTATGCCGTGACGCCGGATGTCGTCAATCTGGAGAACGGCTTTTGGGGCATCATGGCCGAGCCGGTGAGGCGCGAGTTCATTCGCCAGACCGACATGGTCAACTATCAGAACACCTACTACGCGCGGCAGCGCGCGGGTGCGGATTTCGAGGCCGTGCGCATCAAGGTGGCCCAGGCGGTCGGCACGGCGCCCGAGGAGATCGCGCTCACCCGCGGCGCGACCGAAGCGCTGCAGCTCCTGATCGGCGGCTACAACAAGCTGAAGCCCGGCGACAGCGTTCTCTACGCCGACCTCGACTACGATTCGATGCAGTACGCGATGAACGCGCTTAAGGCGCGCCGCGGTGTCGACGTGGTCAGGTTCGATGTGCCGGAGCCGGCCACCCGCCAGGCCGTGCTCGACGCCTATGCCCGCGCCCTCGAGGCGAATCCCAGGACCAGGCTCCTCCTCCTCACCCATGTCAGCCATCGCACCGGCCTCGTCATGCCGGTCGCCGAGATCGCCCGCATGGCCAGGGCCAAGGGCATCGATACCATCGTCGACGCCGCGCATTCCTGGGGGCAGATCGACTTCAGGGTAGGCGAGCTCGACGTCGATTTCGTCGGCTTCAACCTGCACAAATGGATCGGCGCGCCGCTCGGCGTGGGCTTCCTCTACATCAGGAAGGATCGCCTCGCCGACATCGACCGCGACATGGGCGACGAGGACTTTGCGGAGACCGATATCCGCTCGCGGGGGCACACCGGCACGGTCAATTTCGCGACGGTCCTGACGGTGCCCGCGGCCGTGGCGCTCCATCAGCAGATCGGCGCGGCGGCAAAGCAAGCCCGGCTGCGATATCTGCGTGATTACTGGGTGAGCCGCGCCCGCGGATTCAAGGACATCGAGATCCTGACGCCGGATGAGGTCGGCTCATATGGCGCGATCACGTCCTTCCGTCTCGCCGGCAAGACCAGCAAGGCGGACAACGACGCTATCGTCGTGAAGCTGAGGGACAGCCACAAGGTCATGACGGTACGCCGGGCCGGCGTTGCCAAGGGCCAATGCATCCGCGTGACGCCGGCGCTCTTTACTGACGAGGCCGATCTCGACCGCCTCGTCGAGGCGCTCGCCGTGGTCACGGGGACGAAGACGGGGTGAGCCGACGCGTGGTGGGTGCAAGGGCTATTTAGCTGCCGACTCTGACCCAGGCTTGCGCCTTCCTCCGCCATTCCTCGTCGAAGCGAGCGATGATGTCCTTTGCCGCATCCTGCGACAGAAGCTGGTCGATAGCGGACGTCCTGACCTCGTCGATGTCAGGAATGCCGGTGTATCCAAGATTGGCAAGCCGCGCGGCAAAAGGCGGATGCGTCGCGTCCGGATCGTGCTCACGCGTCAGACCGGCGATGGCAGCTGCGGCCATCGGCTCCGGCGCCCTGATGTCACCAAGCTGCTCGAAGACGCGCTCGAGGGGCGGGCGCGGTGCATTGATTGCGCCGAGCACTTCCTTCTCCAGAGGAGCGTATACGAGATCGGTGAGACGTGTTCCGCACGCTTCCGTCAGCACCAGAGCGCGCGCCATCTCGGCACGTCCAACCTGTTCGGCCGCGCCGAGATCGGCGTAAAGCTCGTTCTCCCGCGACAGCGCGCGATATTCCTTGTCGAGCCATTCGATCATGGAACGGAGCAGGGCCCGGGCAATGCGCCCGGTGACGGTTCGGTCCGGATCGGCGTAGAAGAGGACATTCACCGAAGCCGCGATGAAATCCGCGAGGTTGATGCTTCCCGAGGTGTGCCGAAGCCGGGCATGTGCCACCTCATGGGCGATGACGGCGCGAAGTGCACGCTCATCCAGGACGATCAGCAATGGCAAGCCGACGGTCATCGTGACGTGTCGCCCGAACAGGCCTGCATATCGGCTCACCTCCCCGATCGAAGCGTTGAAGTCGGTGTCGATCCGCAAGCTGCGGCTTGATCGGGCAACGCTGCGATCGAGCTCCTTCCACATTGCCCAGAGGCCTGGAGCGGTATCCTCGTTCGCCTCGAAACTCCCATGCTTTCGCGAGGGCAGGAGCAGGAGGCCAATTGCGAGCGCCACCGCGGCCATGAATATGGAGAACACGATCGGTGCTGTGGCCAGCGTCGTGATCGTGTAGCGATCGAGGGCCCTCAGCCAAATGGCCAGGATCACGCAGGCCAGCGCCACGGCGGGAAGAACGGCGTAGCGACCGAGACGCAGGATGGTCTTCAGAACAACGCGTCTCATCCCCGCTTTGACACCGGAATGATTCGAATCAGGCCTTGCCACATGAGCCGTTGCTCTGATGTAAGCTGGCGACGTCGGCGCGGCCCTGGCTTTCCGTGACCTGGATCAGCGTGATCGCGCCGGGTGTCACGATTCCCATCTGCGGCTGGGCGGAGAGATAGGTCGTGCTGCCGGCGCGCAGATCGAGGCTCACCTTCTCGCTTCCCTGCCCGAACAGATTGCTGCTCAGCGGCAAATTGTTGACGGCAACCTCGTGGCGGCCTGGAGGCAGGTCGCACGCCACGAACCCCGCGGCTTGACTGCCGCCAATCACGCGTCCATCGACGGCATAGTTGGGCTGGACAGCAAATCCCAGGGCCGACGTGCGATAGACCACCAAGCGTGCAGTATTCGACCTGACGTTGTCAGTCAGCGCCGCGCCGCCCAGCGGCCCCGATGCGCACCCCGCAAGCAACGTAGCCACGACAAAAGCTCCCAGACAACCACCACGCATTTTCGCCCCTGATAGATTCCAAATCCCCGGCGGCATCATTGTCAGGGTAGTGGGCGAAGTCAATCGCGACCTCAAGTCGAGCCATCGCAGATCGCGTCAACGCATTGGAGCCTCCTCCCGGACGATCCGCGCACCCTCACGCCGTGGCGAGCGCCGGCTGCACCGGCCGCCGGCCGATCATCAGCGACAGCATGGCTGCGACGATGCCCATTGCGCCCGCGATCATGAAGGCCTGCAGATAATCACCCTGTGTCGAGCGCATGATGCCGGCGAAGAAGGCGGCGCAGGCGGTGCCGAGTTGATGGCCGGCGACCACCCAGCCGAAGATCAGCGGCGCATTCCTGTCGCCGAAGGCTTCGTTGGCGATACGCACAGTCGGCGGCACAGTTGCGATCCAGTCGAGCCCGTAGAACACCGCGAACACTGACAGGCTGACCAAAGAGAAATCCGAGTAGGGAAGGTAGATCAGCGAGAGCCCGCGCAGGCCTTAGTAGAAGAACAGCAGCTTGCGCGGATCGAAACGGTCGGTGAGCCAGCCCGACAGGGTGGTGCCGAACAGATTGAGAAGATCAGGGGTCAGCAAGAGACGGCCTGACTTTCGCAATGAACCGGTCGACGGTCTCACCGCCAGCCAAGCGCCGGCGCGACGTGCTTCAAGATCGCCTCGATCGCATGCGCACAATAGTCGACGCCGAGCTGGTTCGGAATCGTCAGCAGCAGCGTGTCGGCCTCGGCGATTGCCTCGTCCTGCTTGAGCTGCTCGATCAACGCCTCCGGCTCAGCGGCATAGGAGCGGCCGAAGATCGCGCGCGTTTGCGGGTCGATGAAGCCGATCTGGTCTTCGCCTCCGCGCTCCCCGCCGAAATAGGCGCGGTCGCGATCGTTCATCAGCGCGAAGATGCTGCGGCTGACGGACACGCGGGGCTCACGGGTGTGGCCGGCCTCCGTCCACGCGGCGCGATAGCTGCGGATTTGCGCCGCCTGCTGCACATGAAAAGCTTCGCCGGTCTCGTCGTTCTTCAGCGTCGAGCTCTGCAGATTCATGCCGAGCTTCGCCGCCCACACCGCGGTCGCGTTCGAGCCGGCGCCCCACCAGATCCGTTCGCGCAGGCCTGCCGCATGTGGTTCGAGGCGCAGCAGTCCCGGCGGATTGGGAAACATCGGCTGCGGATTGGGCTCGGCAAAACCTTCGCCACGCAACAGGTCCAGAAAGACCTCCGCATGGCGCCGGCCCATGTCGGCATCGCTCTGGCCGTCGGCCGGGCGATAACCAAAGTAGCGCCAGCCGTCGATCACCTGCTCCGGCGAGCCGCGGCTGATGCCGAGCTGGAGCCGACCGCCGGCGATGAGATCGGCGCTGCCTGCATCCTCGATCATGTAGAGCGGGTTCTCGTAGCGCATGTCGATCACGGCCGTGCCGATCTCGATTGTGCTGGTCTTCGCGCCGACGGCGGCGAGCAGCGGGAAGGGCGAGGCCAGCTGGCGCGCGAAGTGATGCACGCGGAAATAGGCGCCATCCGCGCCGAGCTGTTCCGCCGCGACGGCCAGCTCGATGGATTGCAGCAGCGTGTCCGCAGCGGAGCGGGTCTGCGATTGCGGCGAGGGCGTCCAGTGTCCGAAGGACAGAAATCCGATCTTTTTCATGGGCGTCATTTAATGATGGCGGGGACGGCGTCAACCGCCCGCGCCGGCGGTACCGGTATGCGACGGCGCTGGCGCGAAATGCTCCGCGCGGTCGACCAGGAGATCCAGGAAGCTTCGCGCGCGCAGGGACATCCACTGCGTCTCCGGATAGACCGCGTGCAGGGGCAGCGCGGCGATAGTGTAGTCCGGAAGCACATGTTCGAGCTCGCCGCTGCGAAGGCCCTCCGCGGCATTCCACTCGGGCAGGATTGCGATGCCGAGATGCTGCATCGTCGCCTCCTGCATCGCATCGGCGTCGTCGACGTGAATGGGTCCGTTGATCGATGCGACGTGACGGCCATGCTCGGATTCGAAGGCCCATTGCTGCGCCGGCGACATCCGTGAATAGACGATGCACTGGTGCGAGCTGAGATCGTCAGGTGTCCGCGGCAGCGGGCGGCCGTGCAGATAGGTGGGTGTCGCAACAAGATGGCGCTGCACGGTCCCGAGCCGGCGGGCGACCAGCTTGCTCGCTTCCAGGTTCCCAATGCGCAGCGCCAGCTCGATGCCTTCTTCCACCAGGTTGACGAAGCGTTCGCTGAAGCGGATGTCGATCCGCACTTCCGGATAATTCCGGACGTACTCGGCGATGACGGGCATCACGTAGCGCCGTCCGAACGACGACGGCACGCCGATCCGGAGCGTGCCGGTCGGGCGGGGTGCGGACTGCTCGACACTCGACCGCGCCATGTCGAAGCTGTCGAGGATCTGCCGCGCGAGATCGTAGATCCGGTGCGCTTCGGCCGTCGGCTTCAGTGTGCGCGTCGTGCGCAAAAACAGCTGCGTGCCGAATTCGCTTTCCAGCATCGCAATGCGCTTGCTGATCGCGGGCTGGCCGATCCCGAGCTCCTTGGCCGCAGCCGAGAAGCTGCCACCCTCGAGGGCGCGAACGAAAGCGCGCAGGCAATCGATCCGGTCCATAATTCATTCCAATCTGGAATAAATTATATCCCATCTATTCCGTAGTGCGCAACACGGCGGATCGCTAGGCTCCGTCAAAACAAGCAATCACAGGGGAGGAGACGAAATTGGCACGCCATATCGGAATTGTCGGCGCCGGCATCGCCGGCCTGCATCTCGCGCTTTACCTGCAGAAGCACGGCGTGGACGCGACGATCATCACGGATCGGCCGCCCGAGGAATACAAGAACATCCGCCTGCTCAACACCGTCGCGCATCACCACGTGACGATCGCGCGCGAGGACTATCTCGGCGTCAATCACTGGAGCGGTCCGAAGGACCATTATTACTACCACGACCACGTCTTCAATTTTCCGCAGCCGCTGAGCTTTCGCGGTGATTTCTCGAAGCCGAGCCGCGCCGTCGACTACAGGATCTATCTTCCCGCCCTGATGCAGGATTTTGTCAGCCGCGGCGGCAAGATCGAATATCGCCGCATCGAAGAGCGCGACATCCGTCCGCTGGTCGCCCGCTTCGATCTCCTGGTCGTCTCGACCGGGAAGGGCCCGCTAGGCCAGCTCTTCACTTATCGGCCGGAGCACACGCCCTATTCGCAGCCGCAACGGCGGCTGTGCGTCGGGCTTTACACCGGCGTGCGGCAGCCCGATCCCATGAACGTCACGCTCTCGGTGTCTCCAGGACATGGCGAGATGATCGTGATCCCGACCATTACGTTCGGCGGTGTCGCCAACGCGCTGCTGATGGAGAACGTACCCGGCGGCGACATGGAGGAACTGGCGACGCTCAGCTACGACGACAACCCGAAGCACTTCTTGAAGGTGCTGCTGGGCAAGCTCGAGAAGCATCACCCGACGACCTACGACCGCATCGACACCGCGCGCTTCGATCTCGCGCAGCCGCAGGATCTGCTGCAAGGCGGCGTGGTCCCGACGGTGCGCAACACTGTGGTCGAGTTCGACGACGGCAAATGCGCGATCGCGCTCGGTGACGTCCATGCGATCGTCGATCCCATGATGGGCCAGGGCGCCAATGTCGCCTCCTATGCGGCCTTCGTGCTCGGCGAGGAGATCGTCAACGCGGATGCGCTCGACTTGCGCCTGTGCGAGAAGATCGAGCTGAAACGACAGGATCGCGTGCTGGCGGCCTCGCGCTGGACCAATGTGATGCTGCAGCCGCCGACGGAAGCGCTGGGCATGCTGATCGGCGCGATGAGCCAGAACCCGGCGCTGGCTAACGAGTTCACCGAGAATTTCAACTACCCGGACCGGCAGTGGGACCGCATCTGCACGCCGCAGCGCATCCAGGCCTGGATCGAGCGCATGTCGGCGCCGCCTGAGCCGGTCAGGGCGATTGCGTGAGGACCGATGCGAGTGGGGATTGACATGCCGCGCGCCAATCCGGCCTCGTTCCGCGAGGCCGCATCGCGCTTCACGACCGGCGTCGCGGTGCTGACCGCGCTGGACGAGCACGGCCGCGTCTGCGGCATGACCGCGAACAGCTTTGTCACCGTCAGCCTGTCCCCGCCGACCGTGCTGGTGTCGGTCATGCCGGGACGCATGCATCGGGCGATCTCGGCAACCGGACGCTACTGCGTCAACGTCCTGCCCGAGCACGGCCGGGACCTGTCGCGGCACTTCGCGAGCCAGCCGAACACCGGCGCTGCTCCTGATTACGACATCGTCGACGGCCTGCCGCGTCTGTCCGGCTGCATGGCCTGGTTCGCCTGCGAGGTCACACGCCACGTCGATGTCAGCGACCACACGCTGATCATCGCCGAAGTCTCGAGCTGCGACTATCGCGACACCACGCCGCTGGTGTTCTTCTCGAGCCGGTATCATCTCGGGCCGGGCGTGCCGGTGGATCGGTGAGGGTTGCAGCGGTCCGCGGCTTGAGTGGATCTGGTGTTTTCCTGGCTGCATCGGGGCGCTTTGGCGTTACCGCCGGGACTAGCTTGCCCTGGCGTTCTTTGCGCGAGGGGGCGTATCGTTGACGTTGTCGGCGCGCTTGGGATCGTCCGCGGCACGCCATTGTCGTGGCGTCATTCCGGTCCAGCGCCTGAAGGCGTGGGTGAATGCGCTGACTTCGCCATAGCCGAGCAGCCAGGCGGTTTGCGAAATCGGCAACTCGTCCTTTTTCAAATAGCTTTTGGCGAGGTCGATTTTCAGCTCGTCCATAATGCCGGTGAAGGTCAGTCCTTCCGACGCGAGGCGCCGCGCCAACGTGCGGTGGCTCATGCCGAGCCGGCGCGCGATCTCCTCAGCCCGTGCCTCGCGATGGGGAAGCAGTGGCGCGATGGCATTCTCGACGCTCGATCTGAGCGAAACTCCCCCAGGCTTCCGATGTGCAAGCGCCTCCTCGCAGAAGGTCACCAGCAGATCGTTCAAGTGGTGATCGGCACTTTCGATGGGCATCTGTCCCACGGACTGAGGGAAGGCGATCTCATCGACGTCTGATCCGAACTCGATCTCGCAACCAAGGAACGACCTGACCTCCGCGGGCATCGCTCGACGGCGATGGGCGACTTTGACACGGCTTGGCACCACGCGGCGGTTGGTCAGTGCGCGGTTGATTCGAATGATAGAGGTCACCCAGAATTCGATCTGGTGCCGATCCGACCGCCGTTCCACGCCGACATAGCTCAACGCAATCGCCATGTCCTTCGCGGCAAATCGCAGTGAAATTCCCTCGTTCGCGAGGCGGCAATAGCGCTCCGTCTTTGACAAGGCTTCAGCGACTGTCCCGGATGAGGCCGCGACATAGTAGAGCAGGCCGATCTCACGAAGGTCGAAGTCCCGTGCCAGGTGAAATCCCAGGGCGTCGTCGTGCAGCGCCTCGGCACCAAGCTCCAGAAACTTGATCTGGCTTTCAACGCTCAGCCGCGCCTTGCGGTCTTGGATCTGCTCGAGGGTCAATCTGGCCTTGGACAGCAAGCCGTCCGCCTGAATGCCGGCTTCGCGCAGGCGGGCCCAGACCAGGCGGGCGATGCCGCCGGTCGCACTGGGCATGGCTTGCAATTGGGGCGAACGGGCAGCAGCCACATCGAACCCTTTCGTCGTTGCCGCTGCGGCCTTGAGTCCTCGGCTCGCGCATCGGGATCGCGGCATAGAAAATCAAGTTATTGGCTCACGATAACAAGAAACCGGGTGTCATGTGACTTAAATCGGCGATCTGTCCCCCTAGGTGCGTCGTCTGTACTCGGGGGCGAACCCACCCCGAAAAAGCCCGAAGGCCTTGATGTCCAGCTGCGATGGCGCGCCGCCTATAAACGTGAAGATATTGCGAAGTTACGGAAAATTGCTCGGAATTCCTCATATCGCTCATGGCCCACGGACGGTTGCGCTTGAGCGCGTTGGCGATTGCGAGATCAACATGTTCGAAACGCTTGAAGCCGGTTCAGCTGCGGCGCCCCTGTTCTGGATGGAGCTGTTCGATCTTCGCGTTCACGCCTCGCGCGACAGCCGCGGATGCCACAACATGAGCGACGCAGTCGCAGCGTTCAACGATTTTGCTTCGCAGGCGAGCCGCCTGGCGGAGGTGCCGCCGTGCGACACCGGCGAAGCCGTAGGCTGACAATTGCCGCGTCCACCGAGAGTATCCCCAGCGGAAAACGCAGCGCTTCTGACGCGCGGCCAGATTCTTGGCTACGACACGGAGCGGATGGCGTTTCTGTTTACGATGACGTATGGCGCCAGCCTCGTCGACTGCGAGATAAGCGGCGTCGCGCTGGACGACCTTCACGGCTCGAAGGGCACGCGTCCCGACGAAAGGGAGACCCAATTCAGGTGTCTCCGCGACGCGGTCGAGCGCCTTGCATCATACGCTTTCGAACAGCAGGGCAGGCGGCAGCGCGAGCGGCTCCGCATCTTCTCCAAGCACGTCAAGGCGCTCTGACGACCGCCAAAGCAAGGCCGCCGCCGCAACGGCAACGCATATGCAATTTGTGCCACGTGAGATGCTCGACATCTCCCTCTTAAACATTTCACTCGACCATGGTCTGCAAGACCGGGTTCCGCAGTTGTCGCCGGCTGGGTGTTGCCGCGCCGTGACATCCAGGCACGCTCAGCCGGTATAGACTGGTCGATATCCGGTGCCCCTTCCGTTGCCCGGATGGTGAGTTATCGCGCTCTTGCGTCCAGTTGTGAGTGTTGCCGGTGGTCCGGACGAGTCGCATCAGTGCTCCAGCAGTTTTGTTGGCTTTGTCGATCGCAGCAGTCCTGGGCGGCTGTGCAGGACGTCCGTCGCAGGGCGTGCTTGTTCCGACAGCGCAGGTCGCCCCCGGAAACACAAATGTCCCGATCTACGTCGTCACCAATCGCAAGCGATCCGACGTCGATCCCGGTGAGATGTTCAGCGGGGACCGTTCGGACGAGCTGTCCTTTGCCGAGGTGACTGTCTCGATCCCGCCAGATGCCGCGCGGAAGATCGGCGAAGTGCAGCGGCCCGCGAGCCTGCCCGGCGACCCCCAACGGGAGTTCACGACTGTGTCGGCCGACTATCTCGACAAGACGTATTTCGCTGTGTCTGTCGCCGCGGCGATGAAGCAGTCCGGTCGCAACAAGGTGCTTGTCTTCGTCCACGGCTTCAACAACCGCTTCGATGATGCGGTCTATCGCTTCGCGCAGATCGTGCACGACTCCAAAGTGCCGGTCGTTCCCGTGCTTTTCACCTGGCCATCGCGCGGCGAGCTGAGGCTGCGCGCGTATACCTATGACCGGGAAAGCGCCAATTTTTCGCGTGACGCGCTCGACAATCTGTTGAGCACGCTCGACGCCTCGTCTGCCGTCGGCGAAGTTTATCTCCTGGCTCATTCGATGGGCAATTGGATCGCACTGGAAGCACTGCGAACGCGGGCGATCCGCGCCCCGGCTGTCGCGTCGAAGCGCAGCAAGCTGAAGAATGTGATGCTGGTGGCACCCGACGTGGATGTCGATGTCTTCCGCTCGCAACTGAACCGGATGAGCGGCGCGCGGCCCCCCATCTCGTTGTTCGTCTCGCGTGACGACGGCGCGCTCTCGCTGTCGAAGACGATCTGGGGAGACGTCGCCCGCCTGGGCGATATCGACCCGACCCAGGAGCCTTATCGAACTGAGCTCGCGCGCGACCGGATCGACGTCTACGACCTGACGAAACTGGCGGTCGCCGGCGACGACGCCCACGACCGGGCTTTCGAGCAGGTAGGCCCGGTTGTCGCAATGATCCGCCAACGCATGGCCCAGGGCCAAGCGCTGGGTGAACAGAAGGCGGCCGCGGGCCCGCTCGCGCGGCTTGCGGAGTAGCGCGAGAGGCAGGCCCTGCCTGGCTTCTTCATGGCGACGTGTTGACGAGGCCGTGACGTCTCAGGCGTAGGCGACCCAGCCGCGGAACGTGAAGCCGATGTAGAACAGGGTTGGGACGGAGAAGCCTGCGTCGCGCAAAATTGCTTCGTCTCGCGCGGGCGCCAGAATGCTCAACTGGCCGTCGACCGCCTTTCGCGCGGCGGCCGCCTTGTCGGGCTCGACTCCGGCTGCGGCGAGAAAGGCCGAATAGCGCGAGAGCCAAAGCGGCCGTTCATCGTCGTCGCCGGGGATGCTGAAATGGGCCGCGACGAACGGCGCGCCGGGCTTGAGGCGGCGGCGGATTTCGGACGCTATTCGCAGCCGTTCCTCGACATCGACGAAATGCAGGGTCAACAGGCACGTCGCGCCGTCGAATGGCCCCTCCGGCGCATCGTCGATATAGCCTTGATGTAGATGTGCGCGCGACGCGAGCGGGCCCAGCGTCTGCTTCGCGAGATTCAGCATCGCAGCGGACGGGTCTACGCCATCAAAGGTCCAGCGCGGCTGCGCTTGCGCAAAGGCATTCAGCTCCAGGCCGCCGCCGGCGCCAAGAACGAGTATTCGTGCATCTTCACGTGCACGCTCGCCCAAAAGGATCGCCGCCATAGACAGCATCGAATTGTAGCCGGGAACGAACCGTGGCGGCCCTTCGGTGTACTTCGCCACCATCTGCGGATCGGAGAACGCGTTTTGAATGTCGGTCACGATGTTGTCCTGCTGAGGGGAGTGGGTCACGCGTGATGCGCGCTCATGCCTTGAAGCTTTCGCGCACCCAGGCGCCTGCGCAGATCGTTGCTCAGCATCGCCAGCGTCACTTCGCCAAAGTGCGACAGCAGCAACGCCTCTGCATCGTCAAAGGCCTGATCGAGCGCGGCATTGACGGCCTGCTCGACGAGGCAGCCAGGCGCCTCGGTCCGGTTGCCCATGGCCAGAATCGAGGGGCTGCCGAGCGCGGTGTAGACGTCGCGCAGCGTCACCCTCGACAGATCGCAAGCCAGCGTCCAGCCGCCGCCGTGCCCCTTCTCGGAGCGGACGTAATTGAGGTCGCGCAGGCCCGCCATGATGCGGCGGATCACCACCGGGTTGGTGTCCATGGCCTTCCCCAGCGTCTCGGAGGTGAACGGGCCAGGCTGCTGCGCCATGTGCAGCAGGACGTGGAGGACCCCCGATAATCGGCTGTCTCGTCTCATGTAACTTCGTATGTTACATGATGGCGCCGAGGTCAACTGGTTTCGGAGCGTGCCTAAGGAACGCGTTGCCATCCCGCGCCCGTTTTGCCCGACGGGTCAACGTCGCCGCAGACCGCCTAAGCCATTGATCCCGCTCATGCCGTCTACTGTGCATGGGGTTGTTTTCGACATTTTTGTTTTGGAGGCACGACAGCCGCGGGCTGAACCGGATCTCGTCCGGCTCTTGCCTACTTCATCACCCGCAGGCCCTTGGTCGTGAACCGCTGCGTCTTGCCGCCGGGCCGCACCGGGCGCCGCGTGCCGGCGGCCTTGCCGGTGCCGGGCGGCTGATGCGCGGGCACGAGCTGGTCGGGACGCGAGCCGATCAGATCGCGCCGGCCCATCTCGATCAAGGCCTCGCGCAGCACCGGCCAATTGTCGGGGTCGTGATAGCGCAAAAACGCCTTGTGCAGGCGTCGCTGGCGCAGGCCCTTGATCGCCTCGACCTTGTCGCTGCCGCCGCGGCGCACGCCGCGCAGCGGGTTGACGCCGGTGTGGTACATCGCGGTCGCGGTCGCCATCGGCGAGGGCAGGAAGGTCTGCACCTGATCGGCGCGATAGCGGTTCTTCTTGAGCCAGAGCGCGAGGTTCATCATGTCCTCGTCGGTCGTGCCCGGATGCGCCGCGATGAAATAGGGGATCAGATAGTATTTCTTGCCGGCCTGCTCGGCCGCGGCATCGAACATCCGCTTGAACTGGTTGTAGGCGCCGATGCCCGGCTTCATCATCTTGTCGAGCGGGCCGCGCTCGGTATGTTCGGGCGCGATCTTCAAATAGCCGCCGACGTGATGGGTGACGAGCTCCTTGATGTATTCGGGGCTCTCGACCGCGAGGTCGTAGCGCACGCCCGAAGCGACCATCACCTTCTTGATGCCCTTGGTCTCGCGCACCTTGCGATAGAGCCGGATCAGGTCGTCATGCGAGGTGTTGAGGTTCGGGCAGATCTCGGGGAAGACGCAGGACGGCCGCCGGCACGCCGCCTCGACCTTCGGATCCTTGCACGCCATCCGGTACATGTTGGCCGTGGGGCCGCCGATGTCGGAGATCACGCCGGTGAAGCCCGGCGTCTTGTCGCGGATCTTCTCGATCTCGCGCAGGATCGAGCCTTCCGAGCGGTTCTGGATGATGCGGCCTTCGTGCTCGGTGATCGAGCAGAAGGTGCAGCCGCCGAAGCAGCCGCGCATGATCGTCACCGAGAACTTGATCATGTCCCAGGCGGGGATTTTGGCCTCGCCGTAGGACGGATGCGGCGCGCGCGCATAGGGCAGGTCGTAGACCGCGTCCATCTCGTCGCTGGTCAGCGGGATCGGTGGCGGGTTGAGCCAGAGATCGCGATCGCCGTGACGCTGCACCAGCGGCCGCGCATTGCCGGGATTGCTCTCCCGATGCAGCACGCGCGAGGCGCGCGCATAGGCTTCCTTGTCCTGCTCGACCTGCTCCAGCGCCGGCAGGCGGATGACGGTCGCACCCTTCTGGCGCGTTGCGCCCTCGTCGGCGGAATCGAGATCGTCGGCGTGCAGCTCGGAATAGTCCTCGGGCACGCGGCGGAACAGCGCGACGCCCCTGATGTCGCTGAGGTCGCGCGGTGCCTCGCCGTCAGCGAGCCGCTGCGCCACTTCGACGACGGCGCGCTCGGCATTGCCGTACAGCAAGAGGTCGGCCTTGGCGTCGGCCAGCACCGAGCGGCGCACCTTGTCGGACCAGTAATCGTAATGCGCGATCCGGCGCAGCGAGGCCTCGATGCCGCCGAGCACGATCGGCACGTCCTTGAACGCCTCGCGGCAGCGCTGCGCGTAGACGACGGTGCAACGGTCGGGCCGCTTGCCGCCTTCGCCGCCGGCCGTATAGGCGTCGTCGCTGCGGATGCGCCGGTCCGCGGTGTAGCGGTTCACCATGGAGTCCATGTTGCCGCCGGTGACGCCGAAAAACACTTTTGGCTTGCCGAGCACCTTGAACGGATCGGCCGAATGCCAGTCGGGCTGGGAGATGATGCCGACCCGAAAGCCCTGTGCCTCCAGCAGCCGGCCGATGATGGCCATGCCAAAGCTCGGATGGTCGACATAGGCATCGCCCGTCACCAGCACGATGTCGCAGGCGTCCCAGCCGAGCGCATCCATCTCGGCGCGGCTCATGGGGAGGAACGGCGCCGGCTTGCGCGGGCGCGCCTGCGCCATCAGGGGCTTTTCGGCGGTGATGATCTGGATGTCCATGGCGCCTACGCATAGGACTCCGGGGCCGCGAATACAACCGACAGGCGCGTGAAGATTTGCGGTTCCGCCAGGGGCAAACCGGCTTGCGGGAGCGCGTTAACCGTTCGTGAACCCCTGCCGGACCTCGGCAGTCGTGGCCGGCTCGCCCGCCATGCTGGCGGACCATCCGTACGGCGTCCGCGACGAGGCGGAGTTTGGTCGCCGTCGAGCCCAGCAGCGCCGTCTCGATCCAGACCTTGCGCATGGCGCGCATCGCCTCGCCGCCCTGAATGGTACGCGTGCCGCATATGCCCACGAGCGATCCTCTTCCGGGTTCTCACCGCGGCCGACATCGGATATCCGATTGCTCCATGGGCAAGGAAACATTTGACGGCGGTGATGGCGCCGGCGCGGCGCCGTCCACCGAGGCCTGGCTCGGTGCGGTTGCGCTGATCGGCTTCATCCTGGTGGCGACCGCGCAGGCCTCAAATCAGATTCTGGCGCGGGGCCTCGCGGGCGCGGTCCCGCCCTTCGCGCTCGCCTTTTTCCGCTGGAGCATCGTTGCCATCGGGCTCGCGCCGATCGCGTTCGCCGAAATCCGCGCCGGCCGCGTGCCACTCGGCAAGAACATCTGGCCGATCCTCGCCGCCGGCTTCATGGGCATGTTCCTCTGCGGCGGCCCGGTCTATGCCGCGGGCATCTCGACGACTGCGATCCACATCGCGTTGATCATGGCGCTGTCGCCGATCACGGTGCTGATGATCTCCGCGGCGCTTGGCATCGAGCAGGTCGGCCCGCTGCAATGGCTCGGCACGGCGCTTGCGCTCGCCGGCGCCTTGCTCATCATCTCCGGCGGTCATCCGGAGACCTTGTTCGCACTGGAGACCGCAGCGGGCGACGGCCTGGTCGTGATCGCGATGCTCGGCTGGTCCGGCTACACGCTGCTGCAATCGCGCGCGGCGCCCAAGGCGTCGCTGCTGGCGCGCATGAGCCTGTTCGCAGGCGCCGGCGCGCTGTTCTCGCTGCCGCAGGCGCTGATCGAGATGTGGACCACGCCGGCGCAGGTCTTCAGCACGAAAGCGGTGTCGGCTTACGTCTTCGCCGGGATCGTTCCCGGGCTGCTCGCCTATGCCGGCTTTGCCTGGCTCGGCGGCAAATTCGGTTCGGTCCGAACCTCGCTCGTGCTTTATCTCGGACCGATCGCGAGCGCCCTGCTGTCGTTCGCAATTCTCGGTGAACCGCCAAAACTGATCCATCTGTTCGGCGGTGTGCTGATCCTCGGTGGGGTCTGGGCGAGCCTGCGCAAATAGTTCCATTGATCGGAGTTGTGGTTCATTCGCAGGAACCAACCGCCTCCGCGAACATTCTGATCAAGGGACCGATGCGAGCCATGCTCGCGCGCGCCCCGACCATCCCGGCGCCAGTGCCGTAACCGGATTTTGCCTCGACGCTTCGTTTCGGGGCGATGGGGGACTTGTGAGTACGGTCATAGAGAACTTGTTGTCACGGAAGCAGAAGCTTGTGGAACAGCTCGAGAAGGTGCAGTCGGTCGACGATCGCGACAAGATCGAGCACCAGCTGGAACAGATCAACACCGCGCTGGATTTTCTGGACAGGCCGGGATCGAAGGACGCGGGGTAGTAGCGCTCAGTCCACCTTCAGCGCCTCTACTTTCAAGGCCTCCACTTTCAAGGCCTCCACTTTCAAGGCCTTGGCGTAAACCAGGCCGGAATTGGTGATGTGCGTCGTCATCAGCGCTTCGAAGGCGGCGAACTCGCTGCGTGCGAACAAATCGAGCAGCTTGCGATGCTCGTCGAAGGACGAGCGGGTGCGCACGTCGATCGGCGACGTCAGGTTGGTGCGCAGCGCGGCGACGCGGCCCGAGACGAGCTGGTAGGATTCGATGAGATAGCGGTTGCCGCAATGCGCGAACAACCCTTCGTGAAAGCTCGCATCGGCGCGGCCATAGGCGATGTTGTCCTTCGCCGCGATCGCCGGCTCCATCGCCGCGATTGCCTCGCTCATCGTCGCAATCGTGCCGTCGCGATCATGACGAAACGCGAGCTCGGCGCCCTTGGGCTCGAGCGCGATCCGGAAGGTGCAGAGCGCAGTGATGTCCTCCGCGCTCGGCGTGAACACGAAGCTGCCGACCTGCGGCCGGATCACGACCAGGCCCTGCGCCTGCAACTGGCCCATCGCCTCGCGCACCGGCGTGCGGCTGACGCCGAAGGAATTCGCCACCATCTCCTCGGAGATGGCGGCGCCGAGCGCGAACTCGCCGTCGATGATGGCCTGACGCAGCCGCAGCACCACCCGCTGCGACAGCGATTTCGGCGTATCGAGCTTGAGCGATCGCATCTGCTGTCTCAGATCACCTTGCCGGGATTGAGCAGGTGATCGGGATCGAGCGCGGCCTTCAGCGTCCGCATCAACGCGATCTCGGCTTCGCTCCTGGCATGGCCCAGCCACTTCTTCTTCAGCGTGCCGATGCCGTGCTCGGCGGAGACGCTGCCGCCCAGTTCACGCACCAGACCGTAGATGATCGCGTCCATCTCTTCCTTCGGCTGCCGCTCGACGGAAAGACCGGTGACCCAGGACACGAGGTGCAGATTGCCGTCGCCGATATGGCCGTAATAGACGCTCTCGCATCCCTTGATTCCATCGGCGAGCGCGGCCTTGCAGCGGGTGACGAACTCGTCCATCTGCGCCACCGCAAGCCCGATGTCGTAGGAGATGTGCGGGCCCAGCACCTGGCCGAACTCGGCGCAGATGTCGCGCACGCGCCAGAACGCCTGCGTCTGCGCCAGCGATTGCGCCACAGCGGCATCTGCGAGCAGCCCGCGCTCCATCAGCTCTTCGAGCCAGGCCTGGAAACGCGGTGCATCCAGGCTCTCGTCGGTGCCTTGGGCCTCGACGAGCACGTAGAGACCGTGGCCTGCGGCGACCGGCGGCTTCACGCCGGCGCGATTAGTGATCACGTCCCAATAGTCCGGCCACATCACCTCGAAGGCCGACAGCAGCGGCCCGAGCCCGCTTCGCGCGGCATCGAGCAGGGCGATCACCGCGGCATAGTCCTTCAGCGCGCACAGCGCCGCCATGGTCGAGCGCGGTTTCGGGAATAGCCGCAACACCACGCGGGTGATGATGCCGAGCGTGCCTTCGGAGCCGATGAAGAGATGCTTGAGGTCATAGCCCGCGTTGTTCTTCATCAGCTTGTTGAGGCTGGTGATGATGGTGCCGTCGGGCAGCACCACCTCCAGGCCGAGCACCAGTTCGCGCGTCATGCCGTAGCGGATCACGCGGTTGCCGCCGGCATTGGTGGAGAGATTGCCGCCGATCGCGCAGGAGCCGCGCGAGCCGAGATCGAGCGGAAAGAAGAAACCGGCTTCGTCCGCGGCCTTCTGGATCGTCTCCAGCGGCGTGCCCGATTTCACCGTCATCGTCATTGACGCCCGATCGATCTCCTCGATGCCGGTCATGCGCTCAAGCGAGATCGCGACCCAGCCTGCTTCGGGCGATGCGCCGCGGCACAGCCCGGTCAACCCACCCTGCGGCACGAAGGGCAGCCGCGCCTGCCGGCAGGCCGCAATCGCATCGGCAACGCCTTGCGCATCGACCGGCCGGATCACCGCAAGCGGCGTTTGCGGCAGGCTCGCGCTCCAGTCATTGCAATTGCGCGCCGGCACGTCGGTGCCGATCAGCACGGCGGCCGCGCCGAGCTTCTCGCGCAAGGCGCCAAGCAACTGATCGGGATGCTCAATGGGGCTCACCATGTTCATGCGAGACCTCCTCGGAATCTGGCTGCGTCTTATGCGCGCCGTGATGGTGGAAAGGATTTGCGTCCGTCTTGTATGTAAGGTACAACATAAAAAGTAAAGCAAAAACAAGGCTCGGAAAGCTTCCTAAGATCGTTCGAGATCAGAGGCTTAGTCCGGGACCGCAACAATGGGTGGTGAGATGACGGAGGCAATTCGCGGGTTCTGGGTGGCGTCGGCGACGCCGCTGGCGACGCCGCTGGCGACGCCGCTGGCGACGGATGGCAGTGTGGACTCCGCCAAGCTCGCCGCTCACGCCAGGCAGCTCTTCGGCAAGGGCGTCGACGGCGTTGTGCTGTTCGGCACCACCGGCGAGGGCACCTCCTTCAATGTCACCGAGCGTGTCGCGACCATCGAGGCCGTGCTCAAGGCCGGCGTCGCGCCCGAGCGTATCGGCATCGGCGGCGGCTTTCCCGCCATCACCGACAGCATCGCGCTGACGCGCACCGTGCTCGGCCTCGGCCTGCGCCACGTGCTGTATCTGCCGCCTTATTTCGATCGTGGTGTCACGCCCGAAGGCATCGAGGATGCTTTTGCCGCGATCATCGATGGCGTCGCCGACGATCGCCTGCGCGCCTCGCTCTATCACATCCCGCAGGTCTCCGGCGTTGCGATCCCGACCGGTGTCGCGGCAAACTTGCGCAAGCGTTACGGCAAGGTGGTTGCGGGCCTGAAGGACTCCAGCGGCGACTTCAAGCAGTTCCAGGCGTTCCGTACTGCTGCTCCCGATCTCGCCATCACCGTCGGCAACGAAGCCGACATCACCCGCGCGATCGCCGCCGGCGGCGCCGGCACCATCTGCGGCATGGCCAACGTCGTGCCCGAGCTGGTCAAGGGCATGGTTGACGGCAAGCACGTCGAGGCGCGCATGCAAGCCGCGACCGATGTCGTGCTGAACACGCCGTCGTTCCTTGCGACGCTGAAGGCAATCCTCGCCGCACAGACGGGCGACGCGGGCTGGCTGCGCGTGCGCCCGCCATTCCGTGCCTCGTCCGATGGCGCAGCGCTCAAGCGAAAGATTGACGAGCTGATTGCTCCTGCCATCGCGTGAGATATGAAATCTTCGTGACACGTTGCCGCGGATTCGCGTGCAGCGTGTTGCGATAACTGCGACGTCTATTGGTGATTGCCGTTCGGTGCGCTGATGCGCTTAGAACGATTCAACACTAGAGCGATTCAAGCTCGCCTACGGTTCTCTTCGATCCCGCCGACTGTTACAGGCGCACACTTCAATGTTCTTGACTTGAAGTGGAATGAAAGTGCGTGCCCCCGTGGATGGCCAGCGCGTCAGCGGCCATCGTCATCGTGCCGGCAAGAGCCGTGCAGGTCTTCTCATCGGCGCAGCGGTGCTGCTCGTCGAATCCCCCTCGAACACGACGAGTGCGCAGGCGCAGTCGGCGCTGCCACCGGTGACAGTGGAAGCGCCGGTGCAGCGGCCGAAGCCGGCCCGCGCGTCCGAATCGCCCCAGCGCCGGACGCAAGCCGCCGCGCGCCAGCGCAGCCGGAATGCCGCCACACCAGCAGCACCGACAATATCGGAACGTGCGGCAGCCGCGGCCGCCGCGCAGCAGGCTGCCAAGCTCGGTTACCGCGCGATGCCGAGTTCGACCACACTGCGCAGCGGCGCCTCGCCCCTCGATACCTCGCAGGCGGTCAACATCGTGCCTGAACAGGTGTTGAAGGACCAGCTCCCGCGGAACATCGACGATGCGCTCATCAACGTCTCCGGCATCACTCAGACCAACACGCTCGCCGGCAGCCAGGACGCGGTGATCCGCCGCGGCTTCGGCGATAATCGTGATGGTTCGATCATGCGCAACGGCATGCCGCTGGTGCAGGGCCGCAGCTTCAATCCCGCGGTCGAAAGCGTCGAGGTGCTGAAGGGGCCGGCCTCGTTGCTCTACGGCATCATGGATCCCGGCGGCATCGTCAACACCATCAGCAAGCGGCCGGAGCTCTATCAGCACGGCTCGGTCACGCTGCTCGGCTCGGCATTCAGTGCCTCGAAAACCGGCGCCGACGGCCTGCTCGACGTTACCGGTCCGATCGGCGATCAGGGCCTTGCCTATCGCTTCATCGGCTACGGCGTCAGCGAGGATTACTGGCGCAATTTCGGCCGTCACCGCGAGATGCTGGTCGCACCGTCGCTGGCCTGGTACGGCCAGGACACGACGGTCCAGCTCAATTACGAGCATCGTGAATTCATCTATCCGTTCGACCGCGGCACGGCGTTCAATCCGGTGACCAAGGCGCCGCTCGCGGTGCCTTCCACGCGCCGGCTCGATGAGCCCTTCAACAACACCTGGGGCACCTCGGACTTGATGCAAGCCTCGGTCGAGCACCGCTTCAACCAGGATTGGAAGCTTTACGCCGGCTACAGCTACAACACCGAAACCTTCAGCGCCAACCAGCTCCGCATCTCCACCCTCAACTTCACGACGGGCGTCGAGACGCGCAGCAACGACGGCACGCAGGGCTCGCTCAGCAATGCCAGCTACGGAACGTCGTACATTTCCGGCAGCTTCTGGCTCGGCAACATGCGCAACGAGGTGGTATTCGGCGGCGACGGCCAGTATCGCACCATCTACCGCGACAATCTGATCCGGCAGGCCACTCCCGCCATCAACGTCTACAATCCCGTCTACGGGCTGGTCGGACCGGGCACGACGGTGTCGAACAGCGATAGCGCACAGACCGACAAGCTCGGCCAATGGTCGCTGTTCTTCCAGGACACCCTGCATCTCACCGAACGGTTCGCGCTGGTCGGCGGCGTCCGTTACATGGACTACGACCAGATCGCCGGGCGCGGGAAACCGTTCATCACCAATACCAACGTGTCGCAAGACAAGGTGCTTCCCCTCGGCGGCGCCATTCTCAAGCTGACCGAGGAAGTCTCGCTGTATGCGAGCTACACCGAATCGCTGAAGCCGAACTCGACCATTGCACCGATCGGCATCGTGATCGACTCCAATGTCGCGCCGGAGGAAGGCGAGTCATACGAGACCGGCGTGAAGTTCGATTTGAACAAGCGCATCTCAGGTACGCTGGCGCTCTACGATCTCGACAAGAAGAACGTGCAGACGACGAAGACGAACAGCGCTGGCGTGGTGGAACTCCATACCGTCGGCCGCGCCCGCTCGCGCGGCGTCGAGCTGGACGTGACCGGCAGGCTCACCGACAGTTGGGCCCTGATCGGCAGCTATGGCTATACCGACGCGCGGGTGACGGCATCCGAAGATCGGTCGCTCTACGGCATGAAGCTGCAGAACGTCGCGCTGAACACGGCCTCGCTCTATCTGGTCTATGATTTCGGTACAGCTTTGCCGGGCCAGCTCCGCCTCGGCGGCGGCGCGCGCTATGTCGGCGACCGTCCCGGTGATGCGATCAACAGCTTCTTCTTGCCGTCCTATGTGGTCGCCGATATTTTCGCGACCTATGAGACGAAATACCAGAACGCGCCGGTGATCTATCAGCTCAACGTCAAGAACCTGTTCGACACCGTCTATTATCCCTCCGCCGTCAACAATCTGAACGTCGCGATCGGCGATGCGCGCCGCGTGTCGCTGTCGGCAACGGTGAAGTTCTAGCGATGGCGGTGCGGCACAAAGCCATCGCGGTCCTGATCGCGGCGGCGTCTGCCTGCCTTGCTGCCACAGGTGCGAGCCGCGCCGAGGAGATCACGCTCTATTCGACCAGGGAGGTTGCCCTGGTCGAGCCTGTCGTTGCGGCCTTCACGGAAGCCAGCGGCGTCAAGGTGAAAATCGTCTTCGTCGAGGACAGTCTCGTCAAGCGCTTGGTATCGGAAGGTGACACGTCGCCTGCCGACCTATTGATGACGATCGGGCTGGACAAGACGACCCAGCTCTCCACCCGCGGTCTGACGCAAGCCTTCACGTCGTCGCGTCTCAACCAGGTCGTCCCTCCAAATCTTCGTGGTAACGGTACGCAATGGCTTGCGCTTTCCGTCCGACCGCGTGTTGCATTTGTGCGCAAGGACAGCGCGCTTGCTTCGATCGACTATGAAGACCTCTCCGATCCCAGATGGCGCGGCAAGCTCTGCATGCGCTCGCCGCTGCATCAGAACAATGTCGCGCTGGTTGCGGCCTATCTCGTCCATCACGGCGAGGCCGCGACGGAGGCCTGGCTCGCCGGCCTGAAGGCCAATCTCGCCCACAAGCCTGATGGCAAGGACAACGACGTGATCCGCGAGATCGCGCAAGGCACGTGCAAGATCGGCATCGGCAACACCGTGGCATTGGCGCAATTGCGCGATGGACGGGAAGGGGCCGATTGGCGTGCCTGGGCGATGGAGGTCAAGGCGGTGCCATCGACATTCAAGGGCGGCGGCACGCATGTGAACCTTACCGGCGCGGCCATCGCGAAACGGGCGCCGCATCCGGCGTTGGCGCGAGAGTTCCTCGAATTCCTTGTCACGCCGGCGGCGCAGCGGACCTTTGCCGCTGCCGAGTTGGAATACCCCGTGCTTGCAGCAGCGGAGCGTGCACCCATCGTTGTCGAAATGGGCACGTTCATCGCCGATGCAACGTCGATCGACCAGATCGCTGCACGTCAGCAGGCCGCGATCTCGCTTATCAAGAAGGTTGGCTTCGATGAGTAGGGTGGGGCATCACATCAAGGCCGCTCTGCACCAGGTCCACTCGATCGCGGGCCTCGTGCTCGCGCTGCTGCTGGCCCTGATCGCGCTGACCGGCGCGATCATGAGCTTTGAGGACGAGATCGGCGACTATCTGAATAGCGGTATCATGCAGGTCGCGCCGCGCCAGGCGCCGGCGCTGATGCCGGACGAACTGGTGGCCCGGCTCAAGGCGGGGCAGGACCTCGGCAAGGTCTCGGCCGTCACGCTGTCGAGCGATCCGGCCGCGGCGGTGCGTGTCCGCTTCGCGCGTGACGAGCAGGGCGCGCGGCCGACATCGCTCTATGTCGATCCCTACGACGCGCGCGTGCTGGGTGCGCCGCGTGGCGAGGAGTTCTTCGCGACTGTGCGCAGGCTGCATCGCTGGCTGTTGATCTCCGGCGATGCCAAGGGGTGGGGACGCCAGATCACCGGCATCGCCGCGCTCGGCCTGATCGTCATGCTCATCTCGGGCCTCGTGCTGCGCTGGCCGCGCCGCGCCGGCAGCGTGAAGATGTGGCTGAAACCCAATCTCGGACTCAGCGGGCGCGGACTGCACCGTTCGCTGCACGCGGTGATCGGCACGTGGGTGCTGCCGGTCTATCTGGTGATGACACTGACCGGGCTGTGGTACTCGTTCGACTGGTACAAGGACGGCGTCGTCTGGCTGCTGTCGCGTCCAGAGGTCACTGCTGCGAAGATGCAGCCCAAGATGTCCGCAAAGGCGCCGCGCGGAGCCGGCCGGGCCGAGCCGGCTCAGCCAGTCGGATTCGATCGTGCATGGACGACGCTGCAGCATGAGGAGGGGAAACATTTCTCCAGAGCGTTGCTGACGCTGCCCGCCGGACCCGGCACGGTCATCCGGATCCGGTCGTGGCCGAAGGATTCGACGCTCGATACCACGCGAGACGAATTCCGCGTGGATGCGGTCACGGGGCAGGTGGTCTCGGCGGAGCGCTATGCCGACAAGACGCTTGGCGAGAAGATCATCGCGAACGTGCTCGACATCCATCGCGGCGCGTTCCTGGGCTGGCCGGGCAAGCTCGCCTTCATGATTGCAGCAGCGTTGATGCCGCTGTTCTCGGTCACCGGCATTTTGCTCTATCTGTCGCGCCGCAGGCTGCGGCGCCCGCGCAGCCGCCGCTTGGCCGGCTGGTTCCGGGCGAGTGAACGGCCGCGAAGGCTAGCCAAGCGCGCGACAATCGTTCAAAAGCCCTTGGCCGTACTTGCCAGGGTTCACCCCATGAAGCTCCCCACCGTCACCCCCGCCGATATCCGCCGCGCGCTGCTGCTCCGCGAGGAGATCGCGCTGCTCGATCTCAGGTACGAGGCCGGCTTCGCCACCGGCCATCCGCTGTTTGCCGCCAACATGGCCGCGGACCGGATCGCGATCGAGGCCGAGGTGCGGTTGCCGCGCAAGGACGTCGCGATCGTGCTCTATGATGATGGCGAGGGACTTGTTGCAGCCGGCGCCGAACGGCTTGCCGCGCTTGGCTACACCAATGTCAGCGCCCTCGACGGCGGGCTGAAGGCCTGGCGCGATGAGGGCTATCAGGTGTTCGAGGACGTCAATTCCTATTCCAAGGCATTCGGCGAGCTCGTCGAAGCGCGGCGGCACACGCCCTCATTCAGCGCCGACGAGGTGGCAAAGCTGATTGCGGACAACGCCAACATCGCGATCCTCGATGTTCGCCGCTTCGACGAATATGCGACCATGAACATTCCGGGCTCGGTCAGCGTGCCCGGTGCTGAGCTGGTACTGCGGGCAGGGCAGGCCGCGCCCGATCCTGGGACCACCATCATCGTCAATTGCGCCGGGCGCACGCGCTCGATCATCGGCACGCAGTCGCTGATCAATGCCGGCGTGCCCAACAAGGTGCGGGCGCTGCGCAACGGTACCATCGGCTGGACGCTGGCGCGGCACACGCTCGATCATGGTGCCAACCGGCGTGGCGCGATCGGGCCGTTCGAGGGCGGCCCGGCCAATGCGCGCGACGTCGCCTATCGCGCCGGTGTTCGCCATATCGGCGCGAACGAGGCGAAGGCGCTCGCAGCGCAGACCGATCGCACGCTCTATCGTTTCGACGTGCGCGACGCGGAGGAGTTTGCGGCCGGCCATCTCCCGGGCTTCCGTCATTATCCCGGCGGTCAGCTCGTCCAGGAAACCGACATGGCCGCGCCCGTGCGCGGCGCGCGCATCCTCCTGACCGACGACCAGGGCGTGCGTGCCGACATGACGGCATCCTGGCTCGCGCAGATGGGCTGGGAGGTCTACGTCCTGGAAGGCGGTTATGAGAGTGAGCTCGAGGTCGGCCTGCCGCGCGTGCTGCCCAAGCCCGACCCGGCGCATCGCTACCGCCGGCCCTATGAGGGCACTGACGTCGCCGAGCGCGCGATGCAGGCCTATCTCGACTGGGAATACGGTCTCGTCGAGCAACTCCGGCTCGACGGTACGCACGGGTTTTACGTCATTTGACTGGGCGGCCACCGTAAACACTTACCGCCCCGCCATCTTCTCCCCATATCCAAACCCTATTGTGCTGCATCTCCCCCGCGGTCTATGAGCTGCGGCAAAGCTGTGACCTACGGAGATTCCATGCCAGCCCCAGGCCAAAGCCCCGAGCGGGACGCGAAGGCGCTGTTGCTCGAAGGCGTCAATGACAGCGCCGTGGACCTGTTCCGGAGCGCGGGCTTCACCAATGTCGAGCGGTTGACCAAGGCGCTGGACGGCGAGGACCTGCGGCGCGCGCTGAAGGGCGTGTCGCTGCTCGGCATCCGCTCGCGCACCCAGATCACCGATGAGGTGCTCGCGGCCGCGGATGGGCTTCTCGCGGTCGGTTGCTTCAGCGTCGGCACCAACCAGGTCGATCTCATGGCGGCGCGCAAGCGCGGCATTCCCGTGTTCAATGCGCCGTTCTCCAACACGCGCAGCGTCGCCGAGCTCGTGATCGGCGAGATCGTGATGCTGCTGCGGCGCATCTTCCCGCGCTCGGTGTCGGCGCACGAGGGCGGCTGGGACAAGTCGGCGACCGGCAGCCGCGAGGTGCGCGGCCGCACGCTCGGAATCATCGGCTACGGCAATATCGGCTCGCAGCTCTCGACGCTGGCCGAAGCGATCGGCATGCGCGTGATCTATTTCGACCGCACCGACAAGCTTCGCCACGGCAATACCGAGCCGGTCGAGAAGCTGGAAGAGCTGCTGGCGCAGAGCGATGTCGTCAGCCTTCACGTGCCCGAGACGCCGGAGACATCAGGCATGATTGGCGAGACGGAGCTGCGGGCGATGAAAGCAGGCTCGTTCCTGATCAACAACAGCCGCGGCACCGTGGTCGATCTCGATGCGCTCGCGGGCGCCCTGCGCGACGGCCATCTCGCCGGCGCAGCCATCGACGTGTTTCCGGTCGAGCCGTCGTCGAACTCGGATCGCTTCAAGAGCCCGGTGCAGGGCCTCGAGAACGTCATCCTCACCCCGCATATCGGCGGCTCGACCGAGGAAGCACAAGAGCGCATCGGCGGGGAAGTCGCGCGAAAACTGGTCGACTATTTCATCACGGGATCGACCATGGGCGCGGTGAACTTCCCGGAGGTGCAGCTGCATTTACGTCCCGCCGGTGCGCGCTTCAGCCATGTCCATCGCAACGTGCCGGGCATGCTGCGGCGGCTCAACGAGGTCTTCCTCCAGCGCGACATCAACATCGTCGCGCAATATCTGGAGACCGCCGGGGACCTCGGTTACGTCGTGCTCGACGCTGACCTGGGGGGCGAGGATTCAGGCGCGCTGCTTGCGCAGATCCGCGCGCTTGAGGGCACGGTTGGCGCACGGCTGGTATTCGAGCACTGAAACGTCCCACGTTCCGGTTGCATCTTGCGGTCGCAGCTCCCACACTGCTGTCATCCTCGGCGTGCTACAATCGCGTCGAATTTGAGCTTCAGTTGCGTGGGTGCCGCCATGGAACGGGACGCCGTACTGATCGATCTCGCGCTTCAAGGTGGCGGCTCGCACGGCGCCTTCACCTGGGGCGTGCTCGACCGTCTTCTGGAAGAGAAGTGGCTCACCATCGCCGCGATCTCCGGCACCTCCGCGGGCGCGATGAATGCGGCCGTGCTCGCAGACGGGTGGATCGCGGGGGGCGCCGAGGGCGCGCGCGACGCGCTCGAAAAATACTGGCGCCGCGTCTCGAAGGCTGCCGCCTTTAGTCCGCTCCAGCGCTCGCCGCTCGATCGATTGATGGGGCGCTGGACGCTCGATACGTCGCCCTTCTACATTCTCACCGATCTGATGTCGCGCGTGCTGTCGCCCTACGATCTCAATCCGACCGGCTACAATCCGCTGCGCGCGGTGCTGGCCGAGAGCATCGATTTCGAGCGGCTCGCGAGCTCGCCAATAAAGCTGTTCGTCACCGCGACGCGGGTGCGCACCGGCCGTGGACGGATCTTCCGCAATGCCGAGATCACGGCGGACGTGCTGTTGGCATCGGCCTGCCTGCCGACCATGTTCCGCGCGATCGAGATCGACGGCGAGCCCTATTGGGACGGCGGCTTCGCCGGCAACCCCACGATCACGCCGCTCATTCGCGAAAGCGATGCGCACGACACGATCCTGGTGCAGATCAATCCGACCGAAACGCTCGAAGAGCCGCGGACGGCTGCGGAGATTCTCAATCGATTGAACGAGATTTCGTTCAATTCGCCCCTGATGAAGGAATTGCGCATGATCGCGCTGCTGCGCCAGGCGGCCGACCCCGGCAGCGGCGAGGGCGCGCGCTGGGCAAAGATGCGGACCCACCGCGTCAAGAGCGACATGCTGGCGAAGTTCGGCGCCTCGTCAAAGCTCAACGCCGAATGGGAGTTCGTCTCGATGCTGCGCGCCGAGGGGCGCTTGGCCGCGGACGCGTTTCTCGCCGCGCACGGTGCCGACATCGGCCGGCAATCGACCGCCGATCTCGACGTCCTGCTGTCGGAGTGCTGAGGCATGGGTCTTCTCGGCCTCCTCGTCGGGCTCGCCCTGCTCGTCCTGTTCGCTTTTCGCGGCTGGAGCGTGCTTCTGCTGGCGCCGTTTGCAGCGCTCGTTGCCGCGTTGTTCGGCGGCGAGCCGCTGCTTGCGAACCTGACCCAGGTGTTCATGGTGCATGCGGCGGGATTTCTGGCGCAGTTCTTCCCGATCTTCCTGCTTGGCGCGGTCTTCGGCAAGCTGATGGACGATAGCGGTGCGGTCACGTCGGTCGCCGCCTTCATGGCGGAGCGCCTCGGCGAGCGTCGCGTGATCCTGGCGGTGGTGCTCGCCGGTGCCGCGGTGACCTATGGCGGCGTCAGCCTGTTCGTTGCATTTTTCGTCATCGTTCCCATGGCCCGGTCGCTGTTTCGCGCGGCTTCGATCCCGCGTCGCCTGATTCCGGCTGCGATCGTGCTGGGGACGTCGACCTTTACCATGTCGGCGTTGCCGGGCACGCCGTCGATCCAGAATGCGATCCCGATGCCGTTCTTCGGCACGACGCCGTTCGCCGCGCCAGGTCTCGGCATCATCGCCTCCCTCATCATGCTCGTGACGGGGTTGTGGTGGCTGCACCGCGCTGAAGCCGCAGCGCGCCGCGCCGGAGAAGGCTATGGCGACGACATCGAGGGCGCGACCGAGCGCGCCGCCGCCGACGAGCTCGTGCGCGAGCGCGCCACGACCGCGCGCGAGTTCGATCCGGCGGAACTCCAGCACGGTCAGCGCAGCGAGCGGCCGTCGCCCGTGTGGAGCGCGATCGCGCCGCTGATCGTGGTCGTCATCGTGAATCTGGTGATGTCGCTCGTGGTGCTGCCGCGACTCGATGTCGGCTATCTCGCCGAGCAGCGTTTTGGTGAAACGACGCTCGCGGCCGTCGCGGGCGTGTGGTCGGTCGCGGTCGCGCTGACTGCGGCCATCGTTACGACCATTGCGCTGAACCGGGCCCGCCTGCCGGCGCTTCGCCGCACCATGGACGCCGGGGCCAATGCATCCGTCCTGCCTGCGTTCAGCGTCGCGAGCCTCGTCGGATTCGGTGCGGTCGTCGCCTCGCTGCCGGCGTTCACGATCGTGCGCGACTGGGTGCTGGCGATCGAAGGCGGACCGCTGGTCTCGCTAGAGCATTTTCCGACCGGAAAGAATCGGGTGGGGATTCCCAAAACGGCGCGAGTCAGATTCAAGCTGCATGCTGGCGAGGGAGGCCAGCATGTATGGCCAGGGCGCTTTCGGTTGATCTTCGCCAAAGGGTGGTAGCCGCGATTGACGGTGGCATGTCCTGTCGACAGGCTGCTGAGCGCTTTGGTGTCAGCGCGGCCAGTGCAATCCGCTGGCGCGGTCGCCTCAAGAAAGTTGGCGACATCGTTCCTAAACGCCAGGGCGGTGACCGCAAATCGCAGCGCATCGAAGCGCATTCGCAATTGATTCTGGAGGCGGTGACAGCGAGGCCGGATATCACGCTTGCCGAGTTGCGAGAACTGTTGAAACGTCGTGGAATATCGACTGGCATCGCGTCGCTCTGGCGTTTTTTCCAGCGCAGAAAGATCACACTTAAAAAAAGA
Source organism: Bradyrhizobium barranii subsp. apii (assembly GCF_011516635.5). GTDB lineage: Bacteria > Pseudomonadota > Alphaproteobacteria > Rhizobiales > Xanthobacteraceae > Bradyrhizobium > Bradyrhizobium barranii. The sequence continues at coordinate 1,167,521 of NZ_CP096255.1, forward strand.
CAGCGCACGCCGCCGAGCAACGGCGCGGCGATATAAATGCCGCACGTGAGGAGTGGTTCGAAGGGCAAATCGACCTTGACCCTGAGCGTCTCGTCTTCATCGACGAAACCAGCGCCAACACCAAAATGGCGCGGCGTTACGGGCGCTCGCCACGCGGCGAGCGATGTCGTGCAGCTATCCCACACGGACATTGGAAGACGACGACGTTCACCGCTGGATTGCGCTCCGACGGTCTGATCGCGCCGCTTGTTCTGGACGGTCCAATGGATGGCGACGCTTTCCTGGCCTACGTCGAGCAATTGCTCGCCCCATCGCTGCGGCCGGGCGATACCGTTATCATGGACAACTTGCCCGCTCACAAGGTCCATGGCGTTCGAGAGGCCATCCAGGCGGTCGGAGCTAGCCTGCTCTATCTTCCGCCCTACAGTCCAGACTTCAACCCGATTGAAATGGCCTTCTCCAAACTGAAAGCGCTGTTGCGGACCGCCGCAGCCCGCACCATGCCCGATCTCTGGCAAGCAATCGCCAACGCTCTCAAACGCTTCTCACCCGAGGAATGTCAAAATTATCTCGTCGCGGCTGGTTACGACGCAACGTGATCGGAAAACGCTCTAGCGGTCGCGACCAACATCCTGGCCGCTCTGACCGGCTCGGCGTCAGGCGGCCTGACCATTGCGCTGGACGCTCTCGGCCAGACCTATGTCGAGCTCGCCGCGCGGACGGGCATCGCCCCTGCGTTGATGCATCGCGTCGCGGTGATCGGTTCGGGGACGCTCGACATCCTGCCGCACAATGGTGCGGTGGTCAGCCTGCTCGCGATCTGCGGCCTGACGCACCGTGACAGCTATTTCGACATCGTGATGGTCGGCATCGTGACGTCGCTGCTGGCGCTGGTCGCCGTAATCGCATTGGGTAGTGCGCTGGGATCGTTCTGAGCAGAATGCGAACGTAAGCGATTGACGGAAGGGCGAAGGTTGCATTGAATGCGGCCAACCGTCGGATACAAAAATAGGGAAAGCCAGGGTGGAAACGATGACGCGAAAGAACGCGAAGCGGTGTGCATTGCTCGTGGGTGCGGCGGTCGCGCTGAGTGCGAATGCCGTGTCGGCGGCGACGCTGGCGGAGGATGCGGAGATGGTCTGCAAAAGCCTCGCTGGCGGCGCCGATGCCGTGAAGATCGTTTCCGCGACATTGCTGGCGCCGTCGCAACTGGCTGTCGCCGAGCGCGGGCCGACGCCGTCTGGGCGCATCACGCCGGCCAATCCCGGTTTCTGCAAGGTGCTGGGTCACATCGACCCAACCGATCCCAAGGCGCCGCCGATTAAATTCCAGGTCAACCTTCCCGTCGAATGGAACGGGCGCTCCGTTCAGTATGGCGGTGGGGGCTTTAACGGCGTGCTGATCACCGGCCTTGGGCTGCCGCCGGCCTATCCGTTCGACAAGCCGTCGCCGCTGGCGCGCGGCTTCGTCACCTACGGCACCGATTCCGGCCATGAGTCCAAGCCAGGCGAGCCGCCGCAACTGTTCGCGCTGAATGACGAAGCCTTCGAGAATTTCGCCCACCGTGCCTACAAGAAGGTGCGCGACGCCGCGGTTGGGCTGATGGAGCGCACATACGGCAAGAAGCCGGAAAAAATGTACTTCATGGGCTCGTCCGAGGGCGGCCGCGAAGGCCTCACCATGGCGCAGCGTTACCCCGACGATTTCGACGGCATCTTCGCCCGCGTGCCCGTGATCAACTGGGTCGGCCTGCAGCATGCCGGTACGCGCTCGGGCCTTGTGACCATGGGCGAGGGCTGGATCAATCCGACGCAGGTCAAGCTCTTTGCCGATGCGGTGCGCACTGCCTGCGATAAGGCCGACGGCTCCGATAAGACGCTGGTGCACGATCCCGTGGCCTGCAAGGCCGTGTTCAAGGTCGAGACGTTGCGCTGCGAGGCCGGCAAGGCCGGCGATCAGTGCCTGACCGAAGCGCAGATCAAGGCAGTCAGCACGCTGCATGGGACCTACAAATTCCCGTTTGTGCTCGCCAATGACCTCGATGACTATCCGGGCTGGGGCGTCTCGGGCGAGGATACGCCGGCGATCGGTCCGACCGGCGGCTGGTCCGCGTGGTGGCTCGGCAGCGCGCCGCCAGCGCAGCCGCCCGCACCCAACAACGGCATCGCCTGGATCTACGGCGCCGGCGGCATTCAATATGTGTTCGCGCGTGATCCCAAGCTCGACGTCACCACTTACAAGGTGGAGGACCACAAGGTGCGGCTGCTCGAGGTCTCGAGCCTGATGGATTCGACCGACCCCGATCTCAGCCGTTTTCGCGGACGCGGCGGCCGGCTGATCATGCTCGAGCACATGGCCGACTATGCGCAGAGCCCCTATGCCGGCATCCGCTATTTCGAGAGCGTCGAGCGCAAGCTCGGCAAGGCCGAGACGGCGGAATTCGCGCGGCTCTACACCGCCCCCGGCGTCGATCATGTCGGCTCCGGCGCGCCGGCCAATGTCGATATGCTGAGCGCGTTGGTCGACTGGGTCGAGAAGGGCAAGGCGCCCGGCGATCTCGAGGTCTCCGAGCAGAAGGTCGAGGCGCCCACATTCGCGACGCTCCGCGCGATGCCGCTGTGCCGCTGGCCGTCCTGGCCGCGTTACAAGAGCGGGCCGGTGACGGAAGCGTCGAGCTTTACCTGCGCGCCGTGAGGAACGGCGCGCCATTGACTAATGTGCCGGGCCGCCGGCCGCTTTGACGCGCCGCGTCAGCAGCACCGCGATCGCGGCGATCACCAGCACGATGCCGATCACGGCAAAGGCGTCGGAATAGCCCATCACCAGCGCCTGGCGCTTGACCGTCTTGCCGAGTGCGATGATGGCCTGCTCGCGCGCGGCGTGGGGGTCGGGCACGCCGTGGTTCATGAAGTAGTCCGTCATCTGCGCGATGCGGGTGCGGACTTCCTCGCGGCCGAGCGTGACCGACTGGCCGATGATGTTGGAGTGGAACTGCTCGCGCTTGGTGATGATGGTCGCGAGCGTCGCCGTGCCGATCGCGCCACCGAGATTGCGGAACATGTTGCTGATGCCGGAGGCCGCGGCCGCGTCCTGCGGCGCGATGCCGCCTGTCAGCACCGAGGTCAGCGGCGTCAGCACCATGGCCTGTCCCACGGCACGCACGATGTTCGGAATCCAGAGCTGGTCGCCGGCATAGTCCGGCGACATCGCCGTGTTCATGAAGCAGCTATAGGCGAAGATCAGAAGGCCGGTGATCGCGATATAGCGCGTGTCGAAGCGTTGCATCAGCTTCGGGATCAGCGGGATCAGCACGAGCTGCGGCAGGCCGGTCCAGGCCAGCACGTTGCCGATCTGCTCGGCGTTGTAGCCTTGCGCCTGGCCGAGATAGGCGGGCAGGATGTAGACCGAGCCGAACAGCGCGAAGCCGACCATCGTCATCGCAATGGTACCGAAGCCGAAATTACGCTGCGTCAGGAGACGCAGCCGGATCAGCGGCTTCTCGATCGTGAGCTCGATCGTGACGAACAGCGTCAGGCTGACGGCCGCGATCACGGCGAGCTTGACGATGAAGGGCGAGGAGAACCAGTCGTCCTTGTTGCCTTCCTCGAGCACGGCCTGCAGTGCCGACAGCCCGATCGCCATGGTGAAGATGCCGGCCCAGTCGCCTTCCTTCAAGAGACCGAGCTGCATCTTCTGCTTCTCCAGCGTCAGATAGAGCGCCGCCACCATCACCGCGGTCGGGATCACGTTGACGAAGAAGATGGTACGCCAGCCGTAGTTCTCCGTGAGATAGCCGCCGATGGTCGGTCCGATCGCGGGGGCGAAGGTGACGGACAGCGCGAAGATCGCAAGGCCCACCGGCTGCTGCGGCTTCGGCAGCTTGGTCAGCACCAGCGTGAACGCCATCGGGATCAGCACGCCGCCGGCAAAACCCTGCAGGCCGCGCATCGCGATCATCGACGGCAAATCATGGGTGAAGGCGCAGGCGACCGAGAACGCCGCGAACAGCGTCGCGCTCGCCAGCATGTAGCGGCGGAACGAGAACACGCGGCTCAAATAATCGGTCAGGGGGATCACGATGATCTCGCCGATCAGATACGACGTCGAGATCCAGGAGCCGTTGTCGGCGCCGGTACCGATGCCGCCCTCGATGTTGGCCAGCGAGGCGTTGGTGATCTGGATGTTCAGGATCGCCATGAACGAGCCGATCATGGCGGCGAGCACGGCGATCCAGATCGCGGCACTCGCGCGGTTCGGGTCGGCTATTGCCGGATCAGGCGTCGCGGCCGGTGTTGCTGGCGTCGAAAGTGAGAGGCTGTTTGACATGGTACGACCCTCCGGAAACGAGCTTCGCCTTTACGTTTGCCTTGGGCGCCGCGGCCGCATTGGCGGTCGGCGCGATCGAACGTGTTGCAATGGTTGGGATCACGGACATGCCGGGGCGCAGCGCGATCGCGGGACCGTGCGCGGCATCGAGCGCGATCTTGACGGGGATGCGTTGCACCACCTTGGTGAAATTGCCGGTGGCGTTGTCGGGCGGCAGCAGCGCGAATTCCTGGCCGCTCGCCGGCGCGATGGAATCGACGTGGCCGTGCACGACCTGGCCCGGGAAGGTGTCGACCTCGATATCGACGGCCTGGCCGGCCTGCACGTGGGTCAGCTGCGTCTCCTTGAAATTGGCGACGACATAGGCGCCCTCGGCCGGCACGATCGCCATCAGCTGGGTGCCCGCCTGCACGAACTGGCCGACGCGCAAGGAGCGGTTGCCGACCACGCCGTCGATCGGCGAGACGATCGTGGTGTAGCCGAGATTGAGCTCGGCCTGACGCTGGAGTGCGGCCGCGCGTGCGGCGGCGGCCCTGGCTTGCAATATCTCGGCATTGAGGAGATCGACCTGCTTCAAGGCGGAGGTGAGATTGGCGATATCGCGCTGGATCGCCGCGTCTGCGCCGGCGTCGCGCGCTTGCGCCTGCTGCGCGTTCTGCACGCTGCCGAAACCCGTTGCCGCGAGATCGGTGTAGCGCTTGTTCTCCTGCTTCGCGAAAACCTTCGCGGCATTGTCGACATCGATGGTCGCTCTTGCCGCCGCGATCACGGCTTGCTGGACCTCGAGCTGCGCTTGCTTGCTTGTCACCGTCGCATTCGCGGCGGCGACATCGGCCTTGGCCTGGTCGAGCGCGACCCGGAAGTCGCGATCGTCGATCCTGGCGAGCACCTGGCCGGCCTTCACATGCTCGTTATCGCCGACCAGGACGCGGTCGAGGTAGCCGCTGACCTTCGGCGCGATCGTGGTGTTGTCGGCCTTCACATAGGCGTCATCGGTGGAGACGAGGTACTGCCCAACGGTCCAGTAGTCGTAGCCGTACCAGCTCGCGCCGGTCAGCGCGACGATCGCCGCGCCCATCAGCAACAGCTTGCGGAGATTGAGTTTTTGCCGGCGGACGCCGGTTGCCGTGGTGGGCAGGACGCCCTCCGGCACGGTTGCTGGAATAGCGATTTGGGTCGCAGCAGATGGGGTGGTGTGGACGGTCATGGCCGGCTCCCCTGAATTGGGAAACTTGACGATTTCCAAAATGCGACTAGCTTTGGAATTGTCAATGGAATGACAGGCGTCATTTAAAAGCATGGCTCAGGCAAAACCTTCAGGTGAATGCCGCCCCCGCGGGCGGCCGCAACTGCGCAGCGACGAGGAGACGAGGCGGATCGTCTTCGATACAGCGCGCAACGCCTTCGCCGTCGACGGCTATGCCGCGACCAGCACCGAAGAGCTGGCACGCCGCGCCGGCATCTCGACCAAGACGCTCTATCGCCTGTTTCCGGGCAAGGCCGCACTGTTCGAGGCGATGTGCGCGGACAGGCTCGAGCAGCTGCTCTCCGCCGTCGATCTGCAAGGAAGCGACGAGGTCGATATCGAGACGGGCCTGCGTGCCGCGCTGCTGGCCTGCGCCGATCTCGCACTCGATCCGGAGGTCGTGGCGCTGCAGCGCATGGTGCTGCAGGAATCCGCCGCGTTCCCCGAGCTCGCCGCCAACTTCTACAGCAACGGCATTTCCCGCACCGTCAGGACGCTCGCGGGCTGGCTGCGCGTCCAGGTCAAGCGCAAGCGCATCGCCATCGACGATGCGGAGGAAGTTGCCGGCATGCTGATCGGCATGGTCGCATCGGCGCCGCAGCGCGCGGCGATCTATGGCGGCATGCCGCTGCCGTCACGCAAGCAGATCGAGCGCCGCGTGCAGACCTGCGCGTCCCTGTTCCTCGATGGCTGCCGCGCCGCGTAGCCGTCTCCCTTTGACAATCCGGTTTGGTTCGGCTATCTATGTCGCATGCGAAATAAAGAAGCCGCAGCGAGGCATCATCGGCTGATTTACCTCCTGAACGTCGCGCAACGCCGTTTGCAGCGCTGGATGGCGGCGCAGCCGCAGAACGAGGTCACGCCGGCGCAGGCGGGGCTGTTGTTCATCCTCGGCAAGCAGGACGGCGTGCTGATGGGCGAGGCGGGCGCGGCGCTCGACATGGGGCCGGCCGGAATTTCCGGACTCGTCGATCGCAGTGCTGCGGCAAGGCTGGTCGAGCGGCGGGCCGATCGCGAGGATGGCCGGGCCTGGCGCGTATGGCTGACGCCGAAGGGGCGCACCGTGCTGACGCAGGCGAAGACTGACGCGGCGCAGATCAACGCCGCGCTGACGGACGGCTTTACCAGCGCGGAGATCGACATCGTCGCGCGCTGGCTGACCAGCATTCAGGACAAGTTTCCAAGACCTTCCGACGAATAAAGGAGAGAACCATGACCGAGCACGTCCGGATCGAGAACAACAACGGAATTCTCACCCTCACGCTGGCGCGCCCCGACAAGAAGAACGCGCTGACGGATGCGATGTACGGCAAGCTCGCCGACACCATCGAATCCGCCGAGTTCGATCCGTCCACCCGCGTGATCCTGATCCGCGGCGAGGGTGACATGTTCACCGCCGGCAACGATGTCGGCGAATTCGCCGCCGTGGCAGCCGGCAAGTCCGAAGGCAGCCGCAACGTCGTGCGCTTCATCCAGTCGCTGGCGCGCTGCACCCGGCCGCTGGTCGCGGCCGTGCAGGGCCGCGCCGTCGGCGTCGGCACCACGATGCTGCTGCATTGCGACCTCGTCGTGCTCGCCGACAACGCGCAATTGTCGACGCCCTTCGTCAGCCTCGCGCTGGTGCCGGAGGCCGCCTCCAGCCTGCTGATGCCGGCGCGCATCGGCTACGCCCGCGCCTACGAGATGTTCGCGCTGGGCGAGACCGTACCGGCGAGGTCGGCGCTGGAATGGGGCCTTGCCAATCGCGTGGTGCCGCTCGACAAGCTCGATGCCGAGGCGCTCGCGCTGGCGCAGCGGCTCGCTCGCCAGCCGGCCGGCGCGCTTACTGCGACCAAGAAGCTGATGCGCAACGGCGAGGCGCTGGTCGCGCAGATGCAGGCCGAAGGCGAGCAATTCGCGCAGCGTTTGCGCACCGCTGAGGCGCGTGAGGCCTTCACCGCTTTCGCCGAGCGCCGGCCGCCTGACTTCACCAAGGTTGCCTGATTTCGCTAGTCTTAAAGCGCTTACAGACCGGGCACTTCCGGCAATTTGACTAAAACCTTAACCGATCCTTGGCATGTCGCGATGCAGGGTGGCCGGCAGTACAATGCAGGCCCCCTGACTCATGGTAATGTTTAAGAAATCGGTAAGCTCGCTTCTCCTGACCTTGATGGCCCTGCTGGCCGCCGGTGCGCTCGCCTCTACGGCGATCCAGATGTTCGGAGCGTTCGGTCGCTACAGCGACAGTCTCGAGACGGCGCGGCTCGCCGCTGCCGACAAGGCGATCTTCCATGGCGTGCTCGCGTTGCGCAACAATCGTGGCGATGCCCAGAGCGCCATCCTTGGCGAGGACGATCCAAAGGCAAAACTCGCCGAAGCCGAGAAGGCAGAGCAGGGCGGCTATGAAGGGATCAGCGCTGCACTCTCGACCGTCGATTTCGCACGCCGCGACGAGCTCGCCGGCACGCTGAAGCAGCGCTGGAACGAAGCCGCGCCGCAATTCCAGCTGTTCTACGACGAGGCCAGGCTTCCGCGCGCCGAGCGCAAGATGGAGCGAACCAATTCCTGGTACGATGCCGTCACCAAGGTCATCGACACTGCGAACTTCGCCTCCACCGCGGTGTCGAACCGCGCCTGGATGAACGATCCCTACATCGCTCGCATGATCCAGGTCCGCCGCTTCGCCTGGCAGGTGCGCGACCGCTATGGGGTCCATTGTTCGTCGCTTCGCTCGAACATCAACAGCAGCAAGCCGCTCGACGACGTTCAGAAGCGGTCGGTGGCGCAATGGGACGGCACGATCGCCTCCGGCTGGGCGGGCATGGCCGAGTTGCTGGCCGCGCCCGACGTGACGGCGGAGCTGGTGACGGCAGCGTCGGACGCGAAGACCAAGACCGATGGCGTCCTGAAGCAGATCGGCGATCTCACCAAGAATCTCGACGGCAGCGGCAAGCCCGCGATGCCCGCTTCGGAGTGGAATACGCTGTGCCAGTCGCCGTTCCCGCTCATTGTCGGGGTCGCGACCAAGGCGCTGGATCAGTCGATCGCGCGTGCCGAGGCCGTGCAGACCAAGGCGCTCACCAACCTCATCGTGCAGTCGCTCGCGTTTCTGCTCGCGCTCGCCGTGACCCTCGCCGGCGTCTACGTGGTGCGCAATCGACTGATGCGCCCGGTCCGCGCCATCCTCGACGCCATCGCGCGAATCGGCGCCCGTGATTATGCGACGCCCGTGCCGCGATCCCGATATCCCGACGAGTTCGGCACCATGGCTGCCGCGCTCGAGAGCCTGCGCGAGAGCGCGGCGACCGCCGAGCGGCTGGGCCAGGAACGCGAATCGCAGCAGGCGTTGCAACTCGCCCGCTCCGGCACCGTGGACGACGCATGCCGCAGCTTCGACGACACCGTGCAGGCGGTGATCCACAGTGTCGCGGCTTCGGCGAGGGAGCTCGATGCCACCGCGACCGATGTGCGCACGCTGGTATCAGAGTCGACCAGCCAGACCGCGGCAGTCTCTTCCGCAGCCGAGCAGGCCACCAACAATCTCGAGACCATCGCGGCCGCGACCGAGGAACTCTCCGCATCCGTCGGCGAGATCTCCGCACAGGTGCAGTTGAGCGCCCGCGAGGCGCGCGAGGCGGTGTCGCAGGCCGAGCGGACCAACGCGACGGTCGAGATCCTCGATCAGACCGCGAGCCGGATCGGCGAGGTCGTGAAGATGATCAACGCCATCGCCGGCCAGACCAATCTCCTGGCGCTGAACGCGACCATCGAGGCGGCGCGTGCGGGCGAGGCCGGCCGCGGCTTTGCCGTTGTCGCCGGCGAGGTCAAGAGCCTCGCCGCGCAGACCGCAACCGCAACCGAAGAAATCTCGCGCCAGGTCGAGGAGATCCAGGGCGCGACGGGCCAGGCCGTGACCGCCATCCGCTCGATCGGGGGCGCCATCAGCGGCATCGACGAGAAGATGACGGCGATCGCAGCCGCCGTCGAGGAGCAGCGCGCGGCCACCACCGAGATCTCGCGCAACTTCCAGCAGGCCGCCCAGGGCACCCGCGAGGTCACCGATACCATCGGCAGCGTCGCGAGACTCAACCAGGAAACCGGCAACGCCGGCACGGTGCTGTCCGAATCCGTGAAGAAGATGTCGGGCGATGCCGATCGTCTTCGCGTCGCGGTCGAGGGCTTTTTGGGTGCCGTGAAGACCGCATAACTTCGATCGTCATCCGTCTGGGCGTCGCGCGAACGGCATTGCCGCCGCTTCACGCGGCGGGTACATCTGTGGCGCTGCGGGAGTGCAGCAACAGACGTATCAAGGATGGAGAGTTCGATGCCGGTCACCCCACACAAGGCCCAGCGCCCCTATCGCGGCGTGTTCCCGGTCGCGCCCACCATCTTCGACGAGTGCGGCGAGCTCGACCTCGAGGGCCAGCGCCGCTGCATCGATTTCATGATCGATGCGGGCTCGAATGGTCTCTGTATCCTCGCCAATTTCTCCGAGCAGTTCGTGCTCACCGATGCCGAGCGCGAAACCGTGATGCATGCGGTGCTGGAGCATGTCGCGGGCCGGGTTCCCGTGATCGTCACCACCACGCATTTCAGCTCGGCCGTCTGCGCGGCGCGCAGCCAGCAGGCGGAGGCGGCGGGGGCCGCCATGGTCATGGTGATGCCGCCCTATCACGGCGCGACCTTCCGCGTGCCCGAGAAGGGCATCGTCGAATTCTTCAAGGTGCTCTCGGGCGCGATCAACATTCCAATCATGATCCAGGATGCACCGGTGGCGGGCACGCCGCTGTCGGTCGAGCTGCTCGCGCGGCTGGCGCGCGACTTCGCCAACATCCGCTATTTCAAGATCGAGGTGCCGGGCGCGGCTGCAAAGCTGCGCAGCCTGATCGAGGCGGGCGGCAAGGATATCGAAGGCCCGTGGGACGGCGAGGAAGCCATCACGCTGCTCGCCGATCTCGACGCCGGCGCCACCGGCGCGATGACGGGCGGCGGCTATCCCGACGGCATCCGCCAGATCATCCATCCCTATTTCGCCGGCAAGCGTGAGGAGGCAAAGGCCGCCTATGAGCGCTGGCTGCCGCTGATCAACTACGAGAACCGCCAATGCGGCCTGATCGCCTGCAAGGCCATGATGCAGGCCGGCGGCGTGATCAAATCGGACGCCGTGCGGCATCCGCTCCAGCCGCTGCACCCGGCGACGCGGGCAGGGCTGCTGGAGCTCGCCAAGGAGCGGGATGCGCTGGCGTTGCGGTGGGGGAAGTAGCGCCGTACCCACTCGGTAGTCGCCAGGTCTCTCGGCAGTCCCCGCCTTCGCGGGGGCGACGCCGAGTGTGAGGTGCGCGCTGGCCTGATCCCGCCGGCTTCCGTCTGGCTGAGGGCGTCGAATTAGCGCGGTTCGCGCGGTTTCCCGCAGTCCGGCGATGACATATTGTACGCTCCTTGCACGCTCGCCAACCAGGTCCGCGGAGCTTCTCAAGACGTCGCTGAGCAGCTCTTCATTATGCCGCTATTCCGAGCCAGGTTGGAGCGAGCCGACGAAACAGGGAGGCAGTGCCATGACGATGAGGCCGGATCCCACCTTTCACGCATCGCCCAAGCTGGCGATGGAAGCACCTGCAGAGAACTTTGCCTACACGCTGCTGCTCAGTCCGGATTTCTCAAAGCCGGATGCTCTCGCGGTCATCGACGTCAAGCCGGGATCGCCGACCTACAGCCAAATCGTCCACACGGTGACGATGCCCAACAAGGGCGATGAGTTTCATCACTTCGGCTGGAACGCCTGCTCCTCCGCCTTGTCGCCGCTCGCCGGACATGCCTTCATCGAGCGGCGCTATCTCATCATCCCCGGGATACGCTCGTCGCGGATCTACATCATCGATACCAAGCCCGATCCGACCAAAGCCAAAATCCATAAGATCATCGAGCCCGAGGAAATCTTCAAAAAGACCGGCTACTCGCGGCCGCATACCATCCATTGCGGGCCGGACGGCGTCTATGTGAGCACGCTGGGCGGCGGCGGCAAGGACGGCACCAACGGGCCTCCAGGCGTCTTCATCATGGATTGCGAGACGTTCGAGGTCCTTGGACGATGGGAGATCGACCGCGGTCCGCAGACACTGCACTATGATTTCTGGTGGAACCTGCCGCGCGACTACATGGTGACGAGCGAATGGGCGTTGCCGCCGCAGTTCGAGAACGGGATCGTCGCGGAAGACCTGCTGGCGAACAAATATGGCCATCGTCTCCACTTCTGGGATCTCCGCGCCCGTCGCAACGTGCAGACCATCGACCTCGGCGCCAATCATCAGATGGCGTTGGAGGTGCGGCCCGCGCACGATCCGGTTCGCGAATACGGCTTCGTTGGCGTTGTGGTCGACACCACCAACCTCGAAGCATCGATCTGGACCTGGTGGCGCGAAGGCGGAAAATTCCACGCGGAGAAGACGGCGACGATTCCGCCCGAGCCCGCGCCAAAGGAGCAGCTCCCGCCGCTGCTGCAGGGATTTGGCGCCGTGCCGCCGCTGGTGACCGACATCGACCTGTCGATGGATGACCGGTTTCTCTATGTCTCGTGCTGGGGCACGGGTGAAATGCGCCAGTACGACGTGAGCGATCCGCGAAAGCCGAAGCTTGCGGGCTCGGTTCACATCGGCGGCATCGCGCGCCGCACCCCCCATCCGAACGGCAAGGCATTTGCGGCCGGTCCGCAGATGGTCGAGATCAGCCGCGACGGCAAGCGCGTGTACTGGACCAATTCGCTGTATTCCACCTGGGATGACCAATTTTATCCCGATGGAGTTCCGGGCGTGGAAGTCATGGCCAATGCAGGTCGCGACGGCGGCCTCGAGCTCGCCAAGGACTATTTCGTGAGCTTCCCCGACGGATATCGTGCGCACCAGATCAGGCTGGAGGGCGGCGATTGTTCGACGGACTCCTTTTGCTACCCGTCGGCCTAGGCTGGCAGCACGGGAGTTGGCCGCTCGGCTGGCTGTGGCTCGCTCTTGTTGCGAGCGGTCTCTATCACGGCGTCAATCCGGGAATGGGATGGCCGCTCGCCGTGTCGGCCGGGCTCATGGACAAGAGCCCGCGCGCGCTGTTCCGCGCGTTGTGGGCTCTGGCGGCCGGGCACCTCCTGGCAACACTTCTCGTGCTGCTGCCATTCGCGTTCCTGCTCGTGCTGGCGCAGTGGCAGCGTTCGATCCAGCTTGGCGCGAGTCTTCTCGTCATCGGCTTCGGCGTCTATCGGCTGATCGAGCGACGCCATCCGCGCACGCTGGCACGAATTCCGCCAACGCAATTGGCGCTCTGGTCATTCGCCGTTGCCATTGCTCACGGCGCGGCCTTGATGCTCGTGCCGATCTATCTCGGGCTCTGCCAGGCCTTCGAGCTCGATGCCGGCCATGAGGCGGCGGGCGCGCTGATGAAGGCAAGTCTCGGGATGGCGGTGCTGGTGTCCCTCGTGCACGTTGTCGCCATGGTCAGTGCCGGCGGATGTCTGGCGTGGCTGGTCTACCGCTATCTGGGATTGAGGTTCGTCGCGCGAAGCTGGTTCAATCTGGATGCAATCTGGGCGGCCAGCCTCATTCTGGTTGGCGCCGTGGCGCTCGCCTTCAATCTCGCGAGCTGGCGCTGAGGCCTACTTCGCCAACGCCCACTCGCCGACAAAGCGGAAGCGCGCCCTGGCATCATCCTGCTTGAACAGCGCGATCCGGTCGATCGCCAGCGTATCGAGACCGAGCGCCGCAAACCTCGCGCGCAGCATCTCCAGGATCGGCCCGCGCCGTTCCGCATTCAGCCGTCCCGTCAGCGTCATGTGGAAGCGGAATTCTTCCATCACGTACGGGTAACCCCAGCGGTCGAGATAGTCGCGCTGCCGCTCGGTGAGCTTGTCGGGCTTGCGCCGCGCGCGGTCTTCCGCCGTCATGGGCGCGCGGAAGTCGTCGAATTCGCGGACGCAATCGGCGGCAAGTTGCTGGAGCGTACCCACGGGCTCGGTCGGAATCACCGCAATGAAGCCGCTGATGGAGTCGACGACCGGACGGATTGACGGCATCGGCCGCGCCTTGCCGGCAAAGGCGGCGCAGGCTGCGATGAGCTCGGCTTCAGTCCTGCCGGGCGCCAGTGCCATCGGCGCCTTCAGCGTGCCGTGGAAACCGTATTTGCGGGGATCGGCCGTGACGTCGCGCCAGTCCGGCGCAACACGCGATGCGTCGGCAGGGAACGGCATCTCCTCACCGGTGTAGACATCATAGCCGAGCAGCTTGGCGCCGAAGCGGGAGAGGGCGCTGTCGGCGCCGGCGGCAAAATAGATCGCGTAGCGGGGAAAATCTGTCATCGCCCGAGCATAACCGGTTCAGGCCGCAACAACAGCCTCGCGCGGCGTCGTCGCCGCAGCGAGCAGTCGCGTCGCATCGGTGAGATGCACGAGCTTTCCGCCTGATACCACCGCGATCAGCCGCGGCCGCAGCGGCACGCTGTCGTCGACCAGCAGCATGTCGGCGCGGCATCCTTCTGCGAGCACGCCGCGATCGGCAAGGCGGGTCGCGCGCGCTGGTCCCGCAGAGACCAGATCCCAGGCCTTCGGCAGCGGCAGCACGCCGTCGGCGACAAGGCGGAACGCGGCGAGCAGCTGCGCGGGATAGTAATAGTCCGACGCCAGCACAGAGCAGAGCCCCTTCGCGATCATGTCGGATGCCCGGGTCCAACCGGTATGGCTGCCGCCGCGCACGACGTTCGGCGCACCGTAGACGATGGCATCGCCCTGGCTTGCAGCCGCCCGCGCGGTCTCCTCGTTGATCGGAAACTCCGCGATGTCAGCGCCCAGCTCGCGAAACGCCTGCCGCATCGCCGGCGTCGCATCGTCATGCGAGAGCATCCGCACCTCGGCTGCGCGAGCAGTTGCGGCAAGCCGCGACACGGAAGCCGGCACTTCACTGGCCCGCGAAAGCACACGCTCGACCAGCCGGTCGAATTCCTCGCCCGAGAGGCCGGTGCGCTCCACCATGCGGTTGCGCTTGCGCGGCTTGGCCATGTCGGCAACGGTGCCGTCCATGTGGTCGTTGAAGGCGAACAGGTCGACGCGGCCCTCGGCGAACCACTGGCCGATCTCGGCCTCTGCATCGAGATTGTAGGTCTCGTGCCGCAGGTGGAAACGGGTATCGGCGGCGAATTGCGGGCGCTGCCGCTCGATCGCCTCCATCAGGGCGCGCGCATTGCCGGCGCTGCGCAGGCCCGGCTCCCACGAACAGGTCGTGGCGTGAAAGACGGTGGTGATGCCGTTGCTGATCGCCTGGCGGTCACTGTCGGCGAGCGCGACGTCGATCGGGAAGTCGACGCCGGCGCGCGGCATCATCTGGCGCTCGAAGGCATCGCCATGCAGATCGACGATGCCGGGCAGCATCAGCAAGTTGCGCGCATCGATGGCCAGCCGCGCACGGCCGCGAGAGGCATCGACCTGCGCAATGTCCGCGCCGGACACGAGAATGGAAGTTTCGACGAGCTCGGAGCCGATCAGGGCCCGGCCGCCCTCAAGGAAGATGTCTGTCAAGCGACCGCGCTTCGTTTGCTGGCAGGGGAACGGGTGAGGGAGCTTGCCCGTGCTTCATATGCCGAGAGGAAATCTTCAATCCCGAGCTTGCGGAAATCGGGCAGTGCTTCACGCAATTTGTCGTGATCCCAGTCCCACCAGGCGAGCCGGGCCAGCCGGCGACGTCTTCCGAGAACCGCCGCCGCACGATGCGCGCCGGATTGCCGGCGACGATGGTGTAGGCCGGCACGTCCTTGGTGACGATGGCGCCGGCCGCGATCACGGCGCCGGTGCCGATGTTGCGGCCGGGCAGCACGATCGCGCCATGGCCGATCCAGACATCGTGGCCAATATGGACGTGATGCTGGCGCCGCCAGTCGAAGAACTCGGTGTCGTCGCTCTCGCCTTCGAAGTAGGCGCTGGAACGATAGGTGAAATGCGCCTGCGTGGCGCGATGCATCGGATGATTGCCGGGATTGATGCGGGTCATCGCCGCGATCGAGCAGAAATTTCCGATGGTGGTGTAGGTGATCTGGGCGTCGTTCACGACATAGGAGTAATCGCCCATCGTGACTTCAGTGAGGATCGTGCGCGCGCCGACTTCGGTATAGGTGCCGAGCCTGGTCTCATGCAGCTTCGCCGAAGGGTCGATGGTCGGTTGAACCGAGAGCGTTTTGCCGGCCATGCTACATCCGATAGGTCGAGGGCGGGCGTACCTCTTCGAGCGGCCTGATGACAACGTCATGACGATGCGATGACAGGGGAAGAGGTGTGTAGGATCGCCGCACTGCGATCCGCGTGTCACACAAGTGTCAAGTGCCGGCGTTAGCGGTGGCAGCCAGCTACTCTGGAGCCCTCTATGCTGGTGGTTGAAGGTCTGACGTGCCGCTTCGGCGCAAAAGCCGCGGTGGACGACGCTTCGTTTCAAATCTCCCCCGGCGGCTTCGTCGGTGTGATCGGGCGCTCCGGCGCCGGCAAGTCGACCATGCTGCGCATGATCAATCGCCTGGCGACGCCGACGCAGGGCCGCATCCTGTTCGACGGCCTCGACGTCACCGCGCTGCGCGGCAAGGAGCTGCGGCAGTGGCGGGCGCGCTCGGCGATGATTTTCCAGCAGTTCAACCTGGTTGGCCGGCTCGATGTGCTCACCAACGTGCTGATGGGGCGTCTTGCCACGATGCCGGCCTGGCGCTCGCTGACGCAGACCTGGCCCGAGCACGACAAGGCGCTGGCGATGTCGGCGCTCGAGCAGTTCGATATCGCCTCACTCGCCGCCCAGCGCGCCGACCAGCTCTCCGGCGGCCAGCAGCAGCGTGTTGCGATCGCCCGCGCACTGGTGCAGCAGCCCGACATCATCCTCGCCGACGAGCCGATCGCCTCGCTCGACCCGCGCAACACCAAGATCGTGATGGATGCGCTGCTGCGCATCAACAAGCATTTCGGCATCACCGTGCTCTGCAACCTGCATTCGCTCGATCTCGCCCGCACCTATTGCGATCGCCTGATCGGCATGGCGCAGGGGCGCGTGGTGTTCGACGGCGCGCCGGCCGAATTGACCGACCACGTCGCGCGCGAGCTCTACGATCTCGAAGCCTCCGACGTCATGGGCGGAATGCCCGTGCCGGCGCCCGAGGGCGTGCCGGCGCTCGGAACGGCCGCGGCCGCCTGAGCCGCGCCTGTAGTTGCCAATTTTTGCGTCAACCGACCCCAACCGATGAAGAGGGTATCATGATCACTCGCAGACTGGTTCTTGCCGGCGCCGCCGCGCTCGCGTTCACGACCTCGGCCTCCGCCGACGACTGGAAAGCCAAATATCCCGAACTGACCTTCGCGGTCATTCCGGCGGAAAACGCCTCGGGCGTGACCGAGCGCTGGGCGCCGTTCATGAACTAGAGCATTTTCCGACCGGAATGAATCGGGTGTGGATTGAACGAAGCCGCTGCCGCGGCGTAGGGGGCAAGGTGGCATAGATCGCCTCCTGGCTGAGAGGATGTGGGTGTTGGAGCCCACCCCCTCAGACAGGAGTATCGAGATGGCCGATTTGAGCCCTCTTCGCCGCCGCATGATCGAAGACATGACCGTCCGCAATCTGTCGCCGGCGACGCAAAGATCCTACATCAGCGCGGTTTCGAAGTTCAGCCGCTATTTTGGCCGATCGCCTGACCGGTTAGAGCTGGAAGACGTCCGCGCCTTCCAGGTGCATTTGGTCTCGACCGGCATCTCATGGCCGGCGCTGAACCAGATCGTCTGTGCGCTACGGTTTTTCTACGGCGTCACGCTCGGCGAGGCGCTCATCCCAGAGCGCATTCCCTATGCGCGAGAACCGCGCAAGCTGCCGGTCGTTCTCAGCGCCGACGAAGTGGTTCAGTTTCTTGAAGCGGTATCGAGCCTGAAGAGCCGCGCCGCGCTCACCACCGCCTATGCGGCCGGGCTCAGGGCCTCGGAGGTTGCGGGACTGCGGATCGAAGACATCGACAGCGCCCGCGGCGTCATCCAGGTGCGCCACGGCAAGGGCGCGAAGGATCGCAACGTGATGCTGTCGCCCCAGCTGCTGGGCATCCTGCGCACCTACTGGCGGCTCGCCCGGCCGCGGCTTTATCTGTTCCCTGGTCGTGACGAAGATCATCCGATCGATCAGACCGTGCTGCATGCCGCCTGCCGGTCGGCGGTGAAGGCTGCGGGCCTGACCAAGCGCGTCACGCTGCACACGCTGCGCCACAGCTTCGCGACACATCTTCTCGAGAACGGAACCGATATCCGGATCATCCAGGTCTTGCTCGGGCACAATAATTTGTCGTCGACAGCGCGCTACACGCAGGTCGCCACCGATACGATCCGAGCGACGCAGAGCCCGCTCGATCGCCTGTCGCTGGAGGTGACGCCACCTGGATGACCCGCAGCGGGATGCGGGTCATGACCCGCTCCGACATCCGCTCCAACAGGCCCGCCATCGAGATTGCCGATATTCTGCGCCGGCATGGCGACGCCTATCGCCGTGTACATGCCGGTCATCTGGGGCGGGTCGAGCGGCGCGTGATGAGCGCGATCGTTGCGTGCCGGACCGAGGCGCTCGGCGGCCACATGCAGGCTTGCGACGACTGCGGCACGACACGCGTTGCCTATAATTCCTGCCGCAATCGGCACTGTCCGAAGTGTCAGGGGAGAGCCCGAGCCGCGTGGCTCGCCGCGCGTCAAGCCGACCTGCTTCCGGTTCCCTATTTCCACGTCGTCTTTACACTTCCCGCACCGATCGCCGCGATCGCTTTCCAGAACAAGGCCGTCGTCTATGCCATCCTGTTCAAGGCTGCCGCCGAGGCGATGACGACGCTCGCCGCCAATCCACGCCGGCTCGGCGGTGCGATCGGCGGCGTCGCCGTCCTCCACACCTGGGGACAGACGCTGATGCATCATCCCCACGTCCATTGCGTCGTTCCGGGTGGCGGCCTCTCGCCCGATGGCGCGCGCTGGACCGCTTGCCGACCGAACTTCTTCCTGGCCGTCAAACCGTTGTCCAGACTATTTCGCACACTTTTTCTCAAACGTCTGTCGGCAGCCTTCAACTCCGGTGCCTTGCGTTTCTTCGGCGATCTCGGAGCTCTGGCCGAGCCGGCTGCCTTTGCGGCCCACCTCGACGCCATGCGACGCATCAACTGGGTTGTTTACGCCAAGCGGCCCTTCGGCGGACCCGCACAGGTCCTGGCCTATCTCGGCCGCTACACCCATCGCGTCGCGATCGCCAACAGCCGGCTCGTCGCACTCGACGACGATCATGTCGCCTTCTCATGGAAGGACTATCGCCAAAACAGCGCGACAAAGATCATGAATCTCAAGCCCGATGAGTTCATTCGCCGTTTCCTGCTTCATACGCCGCCTGACGGCTTCCACCGCATCCGCCACTTCGGCTTCATGGCCAACCGCCATCGCGCTGCCAAGCTCGCCCTTTGCCGCGAACTTCTCGATCATGAGCGAACAGCCCCAAACGATGGCCAGCCGTCGCCTGTGGATTCGGAGGCTCAAACCTGGGCCGAGGTTCCTGCCTGTCCCGATTGTGGTGGCGTCATGCGCATCATTGAGCGCTTTCGACATAGCTTCAGACGCCCCAGCCCTCGAACATCACCGTTCCGATGCGACACATCGTGAGCCAAGTCATGTCGTGCACGACGATCATCATTCGTCATTTCGCTCCCAGCGTCTCGATCATCGCGGACGATGTCGAATCCGTGCTGTCACACTGCGCGACAACAACCGTCCGATGCAGCAAAAGGCCTATCGCGATCTCAGGCGAAGCGCGTCTGATCTCAACTCTTCCAGGATGCGCACTCCTGTGTCTCTGCCTCACGCGCCGAGCCAGCAGATCGGGCATGGCGATCTCGAACAATCCCCATAGCTGCAAAACCGCGAATAGCCTCCCGCGCCTTCGTTCAATCCGGCTTCAATGAGGTCGCGTCATAAGCGCCTGCCGCGCCCTCGCGTGAGCGCGACCTCACAGAACCCTCCAGATTCCCAAAACGGCGCGAGTCAGATTCAAGCTGCATGCTGGCGAGGGAGGCCAGCATGTATGGCCAGGGCGCTTTCGGTTGATCTTCGCCAAAGGGTGGTAGCCGCGATTGACGGTGGCATGTCCTGTCGACAGGCTGCTGAGCGCTTTGGTGTCAGCGCGGCCAGTGCGATCCGCTGGCGCGCTCGCCTCAAGAAAGTTGGCGACATCGTTCCTAAACGCCAGGGCGGTGACCGCAAATCGCAGCGCATCGAAGCGCATTCGCAATTGATTCTGGAGGCGGTGACAGCGAGGCCGGATATCACGCTTGCCGAGTTGCGAGAACTGTTGAAACGTCATGGAATATCGACTGGCATCGCGTCGCTCTGGCGTTTTTTCCAGCGCAGAAAGATCACACTTAAAAAAAGACAGCGCACGCCGCCGAGCAACGGCGCGGCGATATAAATGCCGCACGTGAGGAGTGGTTCGAAGGGCAAATCGACCTTGACCCTGAGCGTCTCGTCTTCATCGACGAAACCAGCGCCAACACCAAAATGGCGCGGCGTTACGGGCGCTCGCCACGCGGCGAGCGATGTCGTGCAGCTATCCCACACGGACATTGGAAGACGACGACGTTCACCGCTGGATTGCGCTCCGACGGTCTGATCGCGCCGCTTGTTCTGGACGGTCCAATGGATGGCGACGCTTTCCTGGCCTACGTCGAGCAATTGCTCGCCCCATCGCTGCGGCCGGGCGATACCGTTATCATGGACAACTTGCCCGCTCACAAGGTCCATGGCGTTCGAGAGGCCATCCAGGCGGTCGGAGCTAGCCTGCTCTATCTTCCGCCCTACAGTCCAGACTTCAACCCGATTGAAATGGCCTTCTCCAAACTGAAAGCGCTGTTGCGGGCCGCCGCAGCCCGCACCATGCCCGATCTCTGGCAAGCAATCGCCAACGCTCTCAAACGCTTCTCACCCGAGGAATGTCAAAATTATCTCGTCGCGGCTGGTTACGACGCAACGTGATCGGAAAACGCTCTATCTCTCCAAGGAATTGGGCGTGAAGGTCACGCTGCGCATCGCCAACGACTACGCCGCGGTCATCGAGGGCCAGCGCGCCGGCAACATCCATATCGCCAGCTACGGCTCGGCGTCGTTCGCCCGCGCCCGCCTGACCGGCGTCAAGACCGATGCCTTCGCCAACGACATCAACGCCGACGGTTCGACCGGCTATTACTCGGTGTTCTTCGTCAAGGCGAGCAGCCCCTACAAGAGCGTCGACCAGCTCAAGGGCAAGAACCTCGGCCTCGTCGACCCGAACTCGACCTCCGGCAACAACGTGCCGCGCTTCGAGCTCGACAAGATGGGCATCACGGATGCCGACACCTATTTCAGCAAGGTCGTCTTCACCGGCAGTCACGAGAACGCGATCCTGGCGCTGGCGCAGGGCACGGTCGACGTTGCGGCCAACCAGTGGACCAGCGATGACGATTCCACGCTGGCGCAGATGCTGACCAAGGGCATGCTGAAGAATGCCGACGGCTCGCCGATGAAGAAGGACGATTTCCGCATCATCCACAAGTCGGCGCCGATCATCAACGGCCCCTACGCCTACAATTCCGACCTGCCGGAAGATGCCAAGGCGGCGATCGCCAAGGCGTTCTTCGACGCGCCGGCCAAGGACAAGGCGGCCTTCGATCGCCTCCAGGACGGCCAGAAGAAGGGTTTTCATCCCGCCACCACCAAGGACTGGGATGGCACGATCGAGCTGATCAAGTTCGTCGATGCACTGCGTAAGAAGAAGGCGTCCTGAGTTTCGGGACGATAGCACTGGAGCCGGGTCGATGGATCCGGCTCTTTCTCTTTGATCGACCACCTTCCCTGGCCAGATGACCGTCGCGGTTTCGATCCTTCCCGAGCAGCAGCTCGCCGTGCTCAACGCGGCCTATCGCCAGGCGGTCGCGCGCAAGCGGCTCCGACTCCTGTTGGGGCTGGTGATCTTTGCCGCAGCGCTGTTTCTTGCCGCGATCGGCGCGGAAGTGAACCTGCGCACCTTCTTCGCCCATTTCGGTAATTTCATCAGCTATTTCGACCGCATTCTCACGCTCGACAGCGGCCAGCGGGTCTGGACCGATGCCGGCGAGTGGCTGTGGGGCTGGCGCAAATGGCTGAAGATGCTGGGCGAGACGCTGCTGATCTCCTATGTCGGCACGCTGATCGGCGCGACTTTCGCCTTCTGCCTGAATTTCTTCGCGGCTGAGAACACCTCGCCGTCGCCCTGGCTGCGCTTCGTGGTGCGTCGCCTGCTCGAATTCGCCCGCACCGTGCCGGGCATCGTCTTCGCGCTGATTTTCGTGATCGCCTTCGGCCTCGGGCCGATGGCCGGCGTGCTCGCGATCGCGATCCACTCCACCGGCGCGCTCGGCAAGTTGTTCTCCGAGATCGTTGAGAATGCCGACATGAAGCCGGTTGAAGGCATCCGCTCGACCGGCGCGAGCTGGCTCTCCTGCATGCGCTTCGCCGTGGTGCCGCAGGTGACCGCGGGCTATGCCAGCTATGCGCTGCTGCGCTTCGAGATCAACGTCCGCGAGGCCTCGGTCATGGGCTTCGTCGGTGCCGGCGGCATCGGCCAGGAGCTCGTCGTCGCCATCCGCAAGTTCTATTACTCCGACGTCAGTGCCATCCTGCTCACCATCATCATCACGGTCTTCATCATCGACATCACCACGGGCTGGCTGCGCGGCCGTCTGTTCGGCAAGGAGGCACGGACGTGACGAGGCCGCAGGAGGTCGACACGCGAGAGCTTCGCGCGCGCTACCCCGATGTGTTCGACCGCCCCGCCTCGGCGCGGCTCGCGATGCCGGCGATGATCGTCGCGGCGTTTGCGATCCTGGTCTACGGCCTCGTCGATCTCGACTTCTCGCCGTCGCGATTCTTTGCAGGGCTGAGCCAGCTCGGCTGGATCAGCCTGATGATGATCCCGCCCGATCCCGGCACCTCGCTGCCGGTCTATCTGAAGGCGCTGGGTGAGACACTGTCGATCGCGCTGCTCGGCACCACGCTGGCGGCGGTGTTCGCGCTTCCGGTCAGCCTGCTGGCCGCTCGCAACGTCATACCCTCGCAGATCCTGCGTTTTCCGGTCCGCCGTTTCCTCGATTCGATCCGCGGCGTCGACACCCTGATCTGGGCGCTGGTGTGGATCAACGTGGTCGGGCTCGGTCCGTTCGCCGGCGTGCTCGCCATCGCGGTGTCGGATTTCGGCGCGTTCGGCAAGCTGTTCTCGGAGGCGATCGAGGGCGCCGACCAGAAGCAGGTCGAAGGCGTCCGCGCCTCCGGCGGCAGCGCTTTGCACGAGATCCGCTTCGGCCTGCTGCCGCAGGTGCTGCCCGTGATCGCCGGCCAGGTGCTCTATTTCATCGAATCCAACACGCGCTCGGCCACCATCATCGGCATCGTCGGCGCCGGCGGCATCGGGCTCCAGCTCGCCGAGCAGATCCGCGTGCTGGAATGGCAGCGGGTGTCGTTCCTGATCCTGATGATTCTGGTCGCCGTCGCCGCGATCGATTTTATTTCGAGCAAGTTGCGGTTTGCGATCATTGGGCGGCGAGCTGTCGCCTGATCGCCGGCGCCGTAGGGTGGGCAAAGCGAAGCGTGCCCACCACTTCTGCTTAGATATCGGAGGTAGATGGTGGGCACGGCGCAAGTGCGCCTTTGCCCACCCTACGATTCCTGCGCGAGCGGGGAGCTCACCCGTTCTCCACCAGAAACTCCACCCGCTCCGCCGCGAACCGCGAATGCTTCGTCACCAGCGGCTTGCCGGCGAGGTCGTGGTCGGTCGCGTCGACCACCAGGATCGGCCGTCCCAGCGGCAGATCGAGCCGCGCGGCATCGGTTGCGTCCACGATGCCGGCGGTGATCCGGGTCGCGCCGCGACTGTAGTCGCGGACCCCGTAGTGCTCGAGCAGTTTCGTCATCGAGCGCGTCGCGGCGAATACCTCACCCGCGCCCGGGAACAATTCCGCTGACAGCCAGGTGGTGGAGACGCAGATCGGCGTGCGGTCGGCGAGGCGGATCGCCTCGATACGCACCAGCGGTGCGCCGGCCTTCAATCCCAGTTCGCGCGCGAGTTCGCGGGTTGCGACGTCGCCGGACGCTTCGATCAGCCGGCCATGCGGTTCGCGGCCATCCGCGCCGACGATCTCGGAGAAGCGGGTGCGCGAGCGCAAGGGATAAGCAAGGCGCTGCGCCTCGACATAGGTTCCGCTGCCGCGTTCGGCGCGCACGATGCCGCGCTCGGCAAGCGCGGCCAGCGCGCGCCGCACGGTGTGGCGGTTCACCCGATAGGTTTCGGCGATCTCCATCTCGCCCGGCAGCTTGTCGCCGGCCGCAAAGCGGCCGTCGGCGATGCCACGCTCGATGCCGTCGGCAACGAGGCGCCACAGCGCGACGCCCGAAGAGGCTGTGTCCTGCATGCTCATGTCGCCGAGAAGCCTACTTCAGAAATCACACGTTTGTCACGAAACAGTCATGGCGCTTCCGTATCAAGTTGTCTATTATCATAGACAACTTGGATTCGGCAAGTTCTGTCAAAAGCTCGGTGGATTTGGTGACCCAGCACAATAACCAGCAAGTCCAGCGCAAGGCCGCGATGGCCGTGCTGGCGCACGCGGAGGCGGGCGAGATCGCCGCTCGCCTCCGCGCTTTCGCCCTGCCGGCGCATCAGGAGCTGCGCGCGCCGGAAAACGGTCTCGTCATGCTGCGCGGCCGGGTCGGCGGCGACGGCGCGCCTTTCAATCTCGGTGAAGCCACGGTGTCCCGCGCCGCGGTCCGGCTCGCGAGCGGCGAGGTCGGCTTCGGCTACACGCTGGGGCGCGATGGCGAAAAGGCGCGGTTGATCGCGCTGTGCGACGCACTGGCGCAATCCAGTGATTTCGGCGAGGCGGTGGAGCGTGACGTTATCGCGCCGTTGCGCGAGCAGCTTATGATCCAGCGCAAGCAGGCGGCGACCGAGACCGCCGCGACGAAGGTTGATTTCTACACCATGGTGCGCGGTGAGGGGTGAGGCCATGACCACGATTGCGGAACTACCGCCGGGTTTCGTCGACAAGGTCTTGTCGGCGCAATCGACCTTTCGTTCCGTCATGGACGCGATGGCACGGCCGGGCTCGGTCCAGCGCATCGTGCCGATGGCGGGATCGCCCGGCCCGATGATGCGCGGCACCACTGCGATCGCGCTGACGCTGTTCGACCACGACACGCCGCTCTGGCTCGATGCCCGGATGGCGGAGAGGTCGGACGTGGTGAAATGGCTCAAGTTCCACACCGGCGCGCCGGTGGTGCAGGACTCCTCGATCGCGAGTTTCGCGCTGATCAGCGACGGCGCAGCGCTGCCGTCGCTCGAGCGCTTCGCACTCGGCACGAATGAGTATCCGGATCGTTCGACCACGGTGATCCTTCAGGTCGAGAGCCTGAATTCGGGGCGCAGTTTCGAACTGCGTGGCCCCGGCATCGACGGTGTCGCGACGCTTCAGGCCTCGATCAGGCCTTTCGACCTGTTCGAGCGGCTGCGGTTCAACGAGACGCTGTTTCCGCGCGGCATCGATTTGGTACTGGTCGCCGATGATGCCGTGGTTGCGATCCCGCGCACCACGCGTGTCGTGAACAAGGGAAGCTAGCCGCATGTATGTCGCAGTCAAAGGCGGCGAGCGCGCCATCGAGAACGCCCATCGCCTGCTCGCCAATGCGCGGCGTGGCGACCAGAGCGTTTCCGAGGTCACGCTGGATCAGATCTCGGAGCAGCTTGGCCTCGCCGTGGACCGCGTCATGAGCGAAGGGTCGCTCTATGACCGCGAGCTCGCGGCGCTCGCCATCAAGCAGGCGCGCGGGGATCTGATCGAGGCGATCTTCCTGGTCCGCGCCTTCCGCGCCACCCTGCCGCGCTTCGGCGCCAGCGAGCCGGTCGAGACCGGCGCGATGCGGGTGCAGAGGCGGGTGTCGGCGACCTTCAAGGACATTCCCGGCGGCCAGATCCTCGGGCCGACCTTCGACTACACGCATCGTTTGCTCGATCCCTCGCTTGGCCAGGGCTTTGTGCCTGAAGTGCCGGCGACGGCCGAAGCTTCGACGGCGCCCACGCCGCGTGTGACCGACATTCTGGGCCGCGACGGGCTGATCGAATCCTCGCCGCAAGCCGAAGACGGCGCCAGCGTCGGCGATCTTACGCGCGAACCGCTGAACTTCCCGGCCGATCGCGACCTGCGCCTGCAAAACCTCGCGCGCGGTGACGAAGGCTTTCTGCTGGCCATGGGTTATTCCACCCAGCGCGGTTACGGCCGCAACCATCCCTTCGTCGGCGAGATCCGCTTCGGCGAGGTCGAGGTCGAATTTTTCGCGGAAGACGTCGGCTTCGCCGTGCCGCTCGGCTCCATCGAGCTCACCGAGTGCCAGATGGTGAATCAATTCAAGGGTTCGGCGACGGAAGCGCCGTGTTTCACCCGCGGCTATGGTCTCGCCTTCGGCCAGAGCGAGCGCAAGACCATGTCGATGGCGCTGGTTGACCGCGCGCTGCGTGCCCGCGAGCTCGGCGAAGAAGCCGTGGCCCCGGCGCAAGATGAAGAATTCGTGATGTCGCATTCGGACAACGTCCAGGCGACCGGCTTCGTCGAGCATCTGAAGCTGCCGCACTATGTCGACTTCCAGTCCGAGCTCGGCCTGCTCCGCAAGCTGCGTAAGGAATTTGCCGAGGCCAATGCGCCCGATGCCATGAAGGAGGCCGCGGAATGAACGCGCCCGCCTACAATTTCGCCTATCTCGACGAACAGACCAAGCGGATGATCCGCCGCGCCATCCTCAAGGCGATCGCTATTCCGGGTTATCAGGTGCAGTTCGCCAGCCGTGAAATGCCGATGCCCTATGGCTGGGGAACCGGCGGCGTGCAGGTCACGGCCGCGATCCTTGGGCCCCAGGATGTGCTGAAGGTGATCGACCAGGGCTCGGACGACACGACGAATGCGATCTCGATCCGCAAATTCTTCGCCAAGACCGCGGGCGTCGCCACGACCACGGCCACAGAAGATGCGACCGTGATCCAGACCCGTCACCGCATCCCGGAGACGGCGCTGCACGCAAACCAGGTGCTGGTCTATCAGGTGCCGATCCCGGAGCCGCTGCGTTTCCTCGAGCCGCGCGAGACCGAGACGCGGCGCATGCATGCGCTCGCCGAATACGGCCTGATGCATGTGAAGCTTTACGAGGACATCGCCCGCTTCGGCCACATCGCCACCGCCTACGCCTATCCGGTGAAGGTCAACGCGCGCTACGTGATGGATCCGTCACCGACGCCGAAATTCGACAATCCCAAGATGGACAATTGCCCGGCGCTGCAATTGTTCGGCGCCGGTCGCGAGAAGCGCATCTATGCGATCCCGCCCTATACGCAGGTGGTGTCGCTCGATTTCGAGGATCACCCGTTCGAGCCGTACCGCTTCAACGCGCCCTGCGCACTGTGCGCGGCCGAGAATTCCTATCTCGACGAGATCGTCACGGACGACAAGGGCGGGCGCATGTTCGTGTGCTCGGACACCGACTATTGCGAGGGCCGTCAGGCCGCCGGCCATCACGGCAGCCTCAGCGCCGCGCCGTACAAGGACAAGGCGGGTTCACATGGCTGATCAAGACATGGCTGATCTCGCCAAGCTCGAAAACGACCAGCCGCTGCTGCTCGCAGAATCCCTCAGCAAGTCCTACGGCCGCATCGCCGCGTGCCGCGACGTCTCATTCTCGCTCTACCCCGGCGAGGTGCTGGCGATCGTCGGCGAGTCCGGCTCGGGCAAGTCGACACTGCTGCAAATGCTGTCGGGCCAGCTCGCGCCGAGCGCCGGCCAGGTGTCGTACCGGATGCGCGACGGCATCACCCGCGATCTCACTAGCCTCGGCGAAGCCGAGCGGCGCTTCCTGTTCCGCACCGACTGGGGCTATGTGCACCAGGATCCCGCGCAGGGCCTGCGCATGGCGGTCTCGGCCGGCGCCAATGTCGGCGAACGGCTGATGGCGGTGGGCTGGAATCACTACGGCCGCATCCGCGATACCGCGTCGGACTGGCTCACCCGCGTCGAGATGGACATCGCGCGCATCGACGATGCGCCGCGCACCTATTCCGGCGGCATGCGCCAGCGTCTCCAGATCGCGCGCAACCTCGTCACCGAGCCGCGGCTGGTGTTCATGGACGAGCCGACCGGTGGCCTCGATGTCTCCGTGCAGGCGCGCCTGCTCGACCTCGTGCGCAGCCTCGTCGCCGAGCTGCACCTTGCCGTCATCATCGTCACCCACGATCTCGCGGTGGCGCGACTGCTGTCGCATCGCGTGATGGTGATGAAGGGCGGCCGCGTCATCGAGACCGGTCTCACCGACCAGGTGCTCGACGACCCCCGCGAGCCCTATACCCAGCTCCTCGTCTCCTCGATTTTGCCGCCATAAGCCTTCCAAGATGAGTTTTCCGATGACCGCCATGATCGACATCGCCGCCGCGAAAAAGACCTTTACGATGCACCTGCAGGGCGGCATCGAGCTGCCTGTCGTCAGCGGCGTGACCTTCCACGTCAACCCCGGCGAATGCGTCGTGCTGTCCGGGCCGTCCGGCGCCGGCAAGTCGTCGATCCTGAAGATGATTTTTGGCAACTACCGCTGCGACTCCGGCCGCATCGGCATCCGCCATCGCGGCGCGGTGGTCGATCTCGCCACCGCCGAGCCGCGGCAGGTGCTCAACATCCGCCGCTCCACGATCGGCTATGTCAGCCAGTTTTTGCGGGCGGTGCCGCGTGTTGCGACCATTGACGTCGTCGCGGAGCCACTGATCGTGAACGGCCTGGCACGCGCTGAGGCGCAGCAGCGCGCCGGCGAGTTGCTGTACCGCCTCAACATCCCTGAAAGGCTCTGGCAGCTGCCGCCCGCGACTTTCTCCGGCGGTGAACAGCAGCGCGTCAACATCGCGCGCGGCTTCATCTCGGAGCTGCCGATCCTGCTGCTGGACGAGCCGACCGCTTCGCTCGATGCCGCCAACCGCGCCGTCGTGGTCGATCTGGTCGCCGAGAAGAAGCGCCAGGGCGTCGCCATGGTCGCCATTGTCCATGACGACGAAATCCGTCATTTGATTGCCGACCGTATTGTTGACGTCACCAGCTTTGCCGCCGCCGCCTGAAGGAAATGGAAATGAACGCCAAGCCGAAGGACACAGTGATCGCCAACGCCAGGATCGTGCTGGCTGACCGGGTGATCGAACAGGGCTGGCTCGCTCTCGCGGATGGACGCATCGCCGAGATCGGCGAGGGCAGGGCCCCCGCGGGTGCGGAGGATGCCGGCGGCGACCTCATCATGCCCGGCCTGATCGAGCTCCACACCGATCATCTCGAAGCGCATTACGTGCCGCGCCCGAAAGTGTTCTGGAATCCGGTCGCCGCCGTCATCTCCTATGACGGCCAGCTTGCGACTTCAGGCATCACCACTGTGTTCGACTCGCTCCGGGTCTGGCGCGAGGACGGCGCCGAGGAAGTCGACGGCCGCGCCGGCGTGCTCGCCGCCGCGATCACGACCGCGCGCGATGCCAGCCTGCTGCGCGCCGACCACTTCCTGCATCTGCGCTGCGAAATCCCGATGCCGAGCGTGGTCGAGGAAGCCAAGGAGCTGATCGACCGTCCCGACGTCAAGCTGATGTCGCTGATGGACCACACACCCGGCCAACGCCAGTTCCGCGACGAGGTCAAGCTGCGCGACTATTACCGCGGCAAGGGCGGCGGCAAGACCGATGCCGAGCTCGACGAGCTGTTCGCGAAGCGCTTCGAGTATCAGAAGCTCTATGCCGCGACCAACATGCGCGAGATCGTGTCGCTTGCGCACAAATACAACATTCCGCTGGCAAGCCATGACGACACCACCGAGGAGAACGTTGTGGACGCCGTGCGCGATGGCGTTTCGGTGGCGGAATTCCCGACCACGCTGGAGGCCGCGCGCGGCCTGCATCAGGCCGGCATCGACATCCTGATGGGTGCGCCGAACGTCGTGCGCGGCGGCTCGCACTCCGGCAACATCGCCGCGGTCGATCTCGCCCGCGAGGGCCTGCTCGACATCCTGTCGTCGGACTACATCCCGTCCAGCCTCCTGATGGCCGCGCTGCAATTGCCGGAGCATGTGCCCGCGATCAGCCTTCCGGCGGCGGTTCGGACCGTGACGAAGGCGCCGGCCGAGGCGGTTGGCCTGTCGGATCGTGGCGAGGTCGCGATCGGCAAGCGCGCCGACCTGATCCGCGTGCATGTCGCAGGCGACGTTCCCGTGGTCCGCAGCGTCTGGCGCGAAGGAAACCGCGTCGCATGAGCGAGACCGCGACCATGGCACACGATGAGGCCAGCGGGATCGGACCCGGGCGGCTCGTGCTCGTGGTCGGTCCCAGCGGCGCCGGCAAGGACACGCTGTTGCGGCTCGCACAGGCGGCCTGCGTCGACGATCGCGACATCGTCTTTCCGCGCCGCGTCGTGACGCGCGAATCCTCCGAAGCCGAAGACAACATGGCGATGAGCCAGGACGAATTTCGCCGCGCGCGCGAGCACGGCGATTTCGCCGTGCATTGGGAAGCGCATGGTCATTCCTACGCTCTTCCGCTCGAAATCAACGATGACATCCTTGCCGGCCGGGCCGTCGTCGCCAATGTCTCGCGCACGGTGATCGGCGCGCTGCGCCAGGCCTATGCCAACGTCGTCGTGGTCGCGATCACGGCGCAGCCGGACGTGCTGGCGCAGCGGCTTGCCGCCCGGGCCCGGCACAGCGACGGCAATATCGCAGATCGCCTCGCGCGCAGCGTCGACGACGCATCGGCCAATGCCGATGTCACCATCCTCAACGCGGGCAGCGCGGACTATCACAGCCGCCAGCTCGTGCGTGTGATCAGGAACGAAGGCTGGCACGAATAGCCGGCGCAACAAGGAGAACGGAATGTCGGTGATTGAAACGGTCGAACAGCTGGAGGCCATCTACGGTGCCGTTGGTGACGCCTCGACCGTGAAAGTCGCCGACCACGTTACCCCGCTCTACCGCATCTTCATCGAGAAGGCGCCGTTTGCTGCGCTCGCCACCATCGGACCGGAAGGCATCGACTGCTCGCCGCGCGGCGATCTCCCCGGCTTCGTCCGCATCCATGATCCGAAGACGCTGATGCTCCCGGATCGCCGCGGCAACAACCGGGTCGATTCCTTGCGCAACATCGTGCGCGATCCCAGGGTGTCGCTGATGTTCCTGATCCCCGGTTCCGGCAACGCGGTGCGGGCCAACGGCCGCGCTTGTCTCTCCGTCGATCCCGAGCTGCTCGCCTCGTTCAAGGTCGAGGGTAAGGCGCCGCGCAGCGTCATGGTGATGAATGTGGACGAAATCTATTTCCAGTGCGCCCGCGCCATCGTCCGCTCCGACCTCTGGAATCCCGACAAGCGGATCGATCCGAAGACGCTGCCGACGCCCGGCCAGATCCTCGCGGAAATGAGCGAGAACAAGGTCGGCGGCGCCGAGTACGACCGCATCTGGCCCGAGCGTGCTGCTGCGACGATGTGGTGATCTTTTTCTTACCCTCTCCCCTTGTGGGAGAGGGTGGCTCGCCGCGAAGCGGCGAGACGGGTGAGGGGTATCTCTCCGCGAACTCATCTCTCAATCGGCATGCGCGGAGAGATACCCCTCATCCGGCGCTTCGCGCCACCTTCTCCCACAAGGGGAGAAGGAAAGGCGGCACCATCTTCGCTCCTAGTTAAACGCCATCCCGCCGCTCAGCGCGATGGTCTGCCCGGTCATGTAGGCATTGTCGACCAGCAGCATCACGGCTTTCGCCACCTCCTCCGCCGTGCCGAAGCGGCCGAGCGGGATACGGCTGACGAGCCCGGGCTGCCCGCTCATCATGTCGGTCTCGATCAGCGACGGAGCTACCGCGTTGACGGTGATGCCTTCCTTCACCAGCCGCGCTGCATAGCCGCGCGTGAGACCCTCCATGCCGGCCTTGGATGCATTGTAGTGCGGACCGATCGAGCCGGCACCGCGCGCCGCGCCCGAGGAGATGTTGATGATGCGGCCCCATTTCCGTGCGCGCATCTCCGGCAGCACCGCCTGCGTGCACAGGAAGGCGGATTTCAGGTTGACGAGGATGGTGCGGTCGAAGTCGTCCTCGGTGAGATCGTCGACGCCGCGCGTGATGGCGATGCCGGCATTGTTGACGAGGATGTCGATCGGTCCGAGCCCGGCCGTGACGCGCTCGACAATTGTAGCCACGGCGTCGCGCTGCGAGACGTCGGCGGCAGCGACAATGGCGCGTCCGCCTTGCTTGCCGATTTCGCCTGCCAGCTTTTCGGCCTGCCCGATCTGCTCCCGGCAGTTGATCGCCACCGCCGCGCCTGATGCGGCCAGGGCCCGACAGACGGCTGCGCCAATCCCGCGCGAGCCGCCGGTGACGAGCGCGGTGCGCCCCTTCAGATCATCCGCCATGTCCGGATCTCCCAAATTGTCTGTTTTGACGTTGCGCGAGCGTACCATGCCCGCCGCCCGCGCCTGTTGAACTCGTCGCGAGATGAATCCGTCTGTTGGTGCTTGCGCCGGGAGAAGCGCGCCAGCGCGCTCGTGCCAAATATGGATAGCCATTTCATTGACCGAACGCGCCAATCGCTCGATATTCGCAGCATCGAAACTGCTCCTCGAGCTTGATGCCGCGATATGAGAACCGATCACCAGCGTAACCTTGACGACATGCATGCGTGCATGACGCGGCGCTGTTTCTCGGCGGCAACAGGCGCCTGTTGTTGTTGCTGATCGTCTCCTAGCAACCTCCCACAGCACAAATCCCACGACAGGAACGCCGAAATTCCGGCGAACGAGCAGTCATGTCCCAGACACAGTCGAACGCCTACATCATTGAAATCCAGGACCGCGCCGCCGGCATCATCACAAGGGATGAGCGCGGCTTCCGCTTCTTCTCCTCGGAGCGCCTGTTCGACAGCCTCGAAGGCCGCCAGTTCCGGTCGGCGCGCGAGGCCGAACGCGCAGCCCGTGCGGTGTTTTCGGAGCGGAGCCGCCGCGCCAATTCCTCACTCTTCGCCAACTGAACCTGACGCAAAGGACCGCAACATGATTGCACGACGACATATCCTGACCGCAGCGCTTCTCCTCGCAACCGCCCTGGCCGCACCCGCACGCGCCGAGGACAAGCCGGCGGAAATCCGCATCGGCACCCAGAAGGGCGGCTTCTTCCCGGCGGTACGCCAGCGTCAAACGCTCGAAAATGCCTTCAAGCCGCTGGGCATCGAGGTCAAATGGATCGACTTCCAGTTCGGTCCGCCGCTGCTTGAGGCGATCAACGTCGGCAGCGTCGATTTCGGCTTCGTCGGCGACACGCCGCCGATCTTCGCGCAAGCTGGCGGCGCAAAAATCAGTATGTCGCGGCGGTGAAGTCCGAGGGCGACAACCAGGCGATCATCGTGCCGAAGGATTCGCCGATCAAGACGCTGGCCGATCTCAAAGGCAAGCGCGTCGCCTTCGGTAAGGGATCGAGCGCGCACAATCTCCTGGTCGCCTCGCTCGAAAAGGCCGGCCTGTCCTGGTCCGACATCACGCCCGCGCCGCTCGCGCCGGCCGATGCGACGGCGGCCTTCGTGAAGGGCTCGGTCGACGCCTGGTCGATCTGGGATCCCTATCTCGCGCTCGCCGAATTGAAGGAGAACGCGCGCGTTCTCGTCTTCGACAAGGACGTGCACAAGCCGAACGCCTACTACATCGCCAACACCGACTTCGTCGAGAAATATCCGTCGCTGGTGGCAAAGCTCAACACGACCTTCGCCTCCGAAGGCAAGTGGGCGGAGCAGCATCACGAGGAGGTCTCAAAGGCGCAGGCCGAGGCGACCGGCGTCGACATCGAAGCTGTCAGGCGCTTCGTCCACCGCTCCGTCTACAGCGTGGTGCCGCTCGACGCCGAGGTGATCAGGACGCAGCAGGCCGTCGCCGACCGTTTTGCAAAGCTCGGCCTGATCCCGAAGCCGGTCAACGTTTCCGACATCGTCTGGAAGTGGACGCCGGGGTCGTAAGATGAGGCTAGGAAGACGTCGTCATGCCCGGGCTTGTCCCGGGCATCCACGTTGTTCGTCCCGAATAGCTAGACGTGGATGGCCGGGACAAGCCCAGCCATGACGCCCGTGGAGGCTGTCTTCTATCTAAACCCTCAGCCCGTCAGCGCGGCCAGCAATTCATCCGGGCGTTCGGCCATGATCATGTGGCCCGCGCCCGGCACCACGACGGTCTTCGCATGCGGGATCGCCGCGGCGAGCGCCTTGCCCGCCTTCGCCGGTGTCATCATGTCGCGTTCGCCGAGGATGAGCGTTGTCGGCACTTTCACGCTCGCGGCAGCAGTCAGCGCATTCTCGTAAGCATTGCAGGCCGACAAATCCCTGAACAGCACGCCGGGCTCGCAAGACTTCAGCATCGCCTGCGCGCCGCCATGCATCCACAGGCCCGGCGCGAGGCTGCCGCCGAGCTCGGCGTTGAAGCCGAGGCCCCAGATCGACACCATGTCGTTGGCGTCCTGCGAGTTGGCTTCGGCCGCTTTCAGGAGATCCGGGCCGACCGTCATGGTCGCGGCGGTGCCGATCAGGCTCAGCGCGGACACCTTGTCGGGATGACGCGCGGCCGTCTCCAGCGAGATCAGCGATCCCATGGAATGGCCGATCAGGTGCGCCTTCGCCACGCCCGCCGCGGCGAGCAATGCCGCCGTCCAGTCCGCCATCTCGGCGATCGTTGACAGCGAAGGTCCGGCCGTGCGGCCGTGGCCGGGCAGGTCGGGCGCCAGCACGGAAAATCCGTGATGGGCGAACCAGCGCGTATGCAGCGCCCAGGTCGAGTGGTCGAAGCCGGCGCCGTGGAGGAAGGCGACGGCGGGCAGGGACTTGTCGAACTCGCGGCCACCGTTTGCGACAAACACCTCGGCGCCGTTGACAGTGAGCTTCATGGTGTCAGACCTTTTGCGAGATGCGCAGCGCCTGCGCAAGATCGTCGATGATGTCGCTTGCCGTCTCGATGCCGACCGACAGCCGCACCAGCTCCTCGCCGATGCCGGCGGCCTTGAGCTGTTCGGCATCCATCTGCTGATGCGTGGTCGAGGCCGGGTGGATCACCAGTGTCTTGGCGTCGCCGACATTGGCGAGATGGCTGATCATGCGCAGCGATTCGATGAATTTTCGGCCGGCGGGTCGGCCGCCCTTGATGCCGAAGGAGACGATCGAGCCGGCGCCGCGCGGCAGCAGCGTTTTTGCGAGCTGATAGTCGGTGTGGTCCTCCAGCGAGGGATGCAGGACCCAATCGACGGCCTTGTTCGACTTCAGCGCCTCCAGAACCAGATGCGTGTTCTGGATGTGCCGGTCCATGCGCACACCGAGCGTCTCCACGCCCTGCAAGAGCTGGAACGCGTTGGTCGGGGACAGGCAGGCGCCGAAATCGCGCAGGCCCTCGGTGCGCGCGCGCATGATGAAGGCGCTCGTGCCGAACTGTTCGTCGAAAACGATGCCGTGATAACCGCCATAGGGCTCGGTCAGCACGCCGAACTTTCCGGAGCTGCGCCAGTCGAACCGGCCGCCGTCGACGATGGCGCCGCCGATCGCGATGCCGTGGCCGCCGATCCATTTGGTTGCCGAATGCATCACGATGTCGGCGCCTAACTCGATGGGACGGCTGAGATAGGGCGTGGCAAACGTATTGTCGATCAGCAGCGGAATCTTTGCCTCATGCGCGATCGCCGCGACCTTCGGAATGTCCAGCACCTCGAGCCCGGGATTGCCGATGGTCTCGCCGATCACGAGCCGGGTGTTCGGCCTGATCGCCGCACGGAACGCGTCGAGATCGCGCGGCTTGACGAAGGTCGTGGTGATGCCGAAACGCGGCAGCGTGTGCGCCAGCAAATTGATGGTGCCGCCATAGAGCGAGCTCGACGCCACGATATGGTCGCCGGCATTCAAAAGCGTCGCGATGGCCAGATGCAGCGCGGCCATGCCGCTTGCGGTGCAGATCGCGCCGACGCCGCCTTCGAGCGCCGCGAGCCGCTCTTCCAGCACACCGGTGGTCGGATTGGAGATGCGCGTATAGATGTGGCCGGCGCGCTCCAGATTGAACAGCGCGGCGGCGTGGTCGGAATCCTGGAACACATAGGACGTGGTCTGGTAGATCGGCACCGCGCGGGCGCCGGTCGCGGGATCCGGATGCTGGCCCGCGTGCAGGCTCAGGGTCTCGAAGGCTGGCGGTTTCGGCGCGGGCATGCGTGGCCTCGTTGGTCGGTCGGCGGAGGCGGCCGTTGTGCCACAAAATGGCGGGGAACGTCAGCCCATTGACAGCGCCGGGCGGCGGCTCGCAGCGCGCAGTGTGATGCGAGCCGTGGCCGCAGCGTCAGTGCGCTCCCTCGCCCCGTTCTTACGGGGAGAGGTGAAGCGGCACCGTCCGCGCTATCCAACATTCCCGCGTATCGCCTGCTCGATGATTCGCGCCTCCCGCAGCAAAATCTCCGCAACCTCCTGCTCGCGGCGCGGGCCGAGCCTCGTCCGAACGGCGGAGACGGTGATCGCCGCGGCAGGCTGTCCGTCCGGGGTCTTGATCCAGGTGGAGATCGATTTCGTGCCCTGCACGAGGCCGATCTCCCTCATGCCGTACCCCAACCGTCTCGCGGCGGTGATCTGGCCGAGCACCGTCGCGACGTCGGTCCGGTAGGCCCCGAATCGCTTCTCGTTGGCCGCGACGATTTTTCGCG
Source organism: Bradyrhizobium barranii subsp. apii (assembly GCF_011516635.5). Taxonomy (GTDB): domain Bacteria; phylum Pseudomonadota; class Alphaproteobacteria; order Rhizobiales; family Xanthobacteraceae; genus Bradyrhizobium; species Bradyrhizobium barranii. Next base: position 1,203,875 of record NZ_CP096255.1, read on the forward strand.
CGTCCTGCGCCGGCATCGCGGCGAGGATGGCGACGCCTGCACTGCTGACGCCGAGCGGCCGGCGCGCACCGACCTCGATCGACAGCACCTGAATCGGATAGATGCCAATCCTGCGGTCGACGCACAGCGTATCGTTGCCGGTCCGCACCGTCAGGAACAGCGTGTCGCCGATCTCAGTGGAGGCACGCCGCAGCGACGGATTTGCCGCGACCAGCAGCCGCGACGGCCGCGGGCGTGCAAGTGCGAGCTCCGGCACCTGGTTGCCGATCGCGTAGCGGCCTGTTCGCTCGTACCGTTCGACGATGCCTTCCTCGATCAGCACGTGGACGATGCGATGCACGGTCGGGCGGGTGAGGCCGGTCGCGCGTACGACCTCGGCCAGCGGCACCCCGTCTTCGCGGCCTGCGGCAAGAATACGCAGCACCGCAAGCGCGCGCCGGATCGCCTGCGCGCCCTGTCGCGGCTCTGCCGTTCCGCCGGCGGATCTTGCGGAGTTCGTCTTGTCCATATTATGGACAAGAACGCCACAATTCACTCGACAGGTAAAGCGCTCATCTGGAGATTGCGCCGCGATCGAGCGCCATGCGCGACGTCACGGCATTCGATATGGAATTGGAAGCGCCGCCGGGAGGTTAACATGAGATTAATCTGGATTGCCATAGCTGCCGCAGCCGCGATGCTGGCGGGACCCGCATCGGGCCAGCAATGGCCGGCGCGCAGCGTCAAGCTGATCGTGCCCTATCCGGCTGGCGGCAATGTCGACAGCGCCGCGCGCATCGTCGCCGACAAGCTCCAGGAAAAGCTCGGTCAGCCCTTCATCATCGAGAACAAGGCCGGCGCCGGCGGCATGATCGCGGGCGAAGCCTTCTCGAAATCGGCGCCCGACGGTTACACGCTGTTCGTCGGCGCCAACGGCCCGGTGCTGTTCGCGACCGAGATCAACAAGCGCGAGGCCTATAACTGGAAGAAGGATTTTCTTCCGATCTCGACGATCTCGATGACGCCGCTGGTGCTCGAAGTGCACCCGTCCGTGCAGGCCACGACGTTCAAGGAATTCATCGAGCTCGCCAAGCGCGAGCCCGGCAAGCTGACCATGGCCTCGCCCGGCCCCGGCACCACCAACCGTCTGCTCAGCGAGCTGATGCAGTCGAGCCTCGATCTGCAATGGGTCACCGCGCATTACCGCGGCAACGCGCCGGCGATCAACGATCTCCTGGGCGGCCAGGTGCAGTTCGCATTCGACCAGCTCACGGTCAGCCTCCAGCACATCAAGGCCGGCCTGTTCCGCGCGCTCGCCGTCACCAGCCCGCATCGCCTGAAGTCGCTGCCTGACGTGCCGACCTTCGCCGAGCTCGGCTACAAGGATTTCGACGGCCAGACTTTTACGGGCCTGTTCGCGCCTGCCGGTACGCCGGCGCCGATCGTCGACAAACTTCACGAGACGCTGGTTGCGATCCTGAAAGATCCCAGTGTGATCGACAAGTTCGAAAAGCTTGGCGGCGAATCCACCCCGATGACGCCGGACGAGTTCAAGGCCTATCTCGCGCGCGAGGACGCCAAGTGGATTCCGGTCGTGCGCAAGGCCAACATCAAGGCTGACTGATCGATGCAGATCGACCCCACCGAGCTCGGCGCGGAGCGCATCTACCGGCTGATGACCGGCATCGTGGTGCCACGCCCGATCGCCTGGGTCACGAGCCTGTCGCGCTCCGGCGTGCTCAACCTCGCCCCTTCAGCGCCTTCACCTTCGTCTCGCAGAAGCCGCCGATGCTCGCCATCAGCGTCGGCCGCAAGGGCGCCGACTACAAGGACACCGCGCACAACATCCTCGACACCGAGGAATATGTGATCCACATCGCCGATACCCCGCTGATGTCCGCAGTGCACGACAGCTCGGTCGAGCATCCGCCTGAAATCAGCGAGGTCGAGCATCTCGGGCTGGAGACGCTGCCCTGCGAGCGCATCAAGGTGCGCCGGCTTGCGGCGGCACCCGTGGCGATGGAGTGCCGCTTCCGGCAGTGCCTCGAATTCGGCGAGGCCCGCAGCCGGCTCATCGTCGGCGAGGTCGTGATGTTCCACATCCGCGACGGCCTCGTGAACGACGGCAAGGTCGAGACCGCGGCGCTCGACCCGATCGCGCGCATCGGCGGCCCGCGCTACGCCCGTCTCGGTGAGATCGTGACGCTGAACACCGTCTTCCAGACGCCCAAATCCAAAGACTGAGCGCGCAGCCCATCGCGCGGGCCCTTGTGCCTGAAGACCATTGGAGAATACGACAATGCGACTCGTAAGCTATCTCTTGGACGGAGAGCCGCGCTATGGCGCGGCGGTTGATGGCGGTGTCGTCGATCTGACCAGGCGGATCGGACGCGACTTCTCCGACGTGAAAGCGCTGATCGCGGCCAACGCGCTCGCGGACGCGCAGGAAGCGGTGGCTGGACAAAAACCCGACCACGCGCTGGAAAGCCTCGTCCTGCTTCCGCCGGAAAAGCTCTGGTGCATCGGCGTCAACTACGCCGAGCGCAATGCCGAGTATAAAGACAGCTCAGACCTGCCCAAATATCCCAGCCTGTTCGTGCGCAGCATCTCGTCGATGACCGGCGCCGGCCAGCCGGTCGAGAAGCCTCATGTATCTGAGCAGCTCGACTACGAGGGCGAGCTCGTCATCGTGATCGGCCAGGGCGGCCGTCACATCCCGCGCGAACAGGCCTTCGCGCACATCTTCGGCATGACCCTGTGCAACGAGGGCACGATCCGCGACTGGCTGCGCCACGGCAAGTTCAACGTCACCCAGGGCAAGAATTTCGATCGCTCCGGTAGCATCGGGCCGTGGATCGTCACGTCTGACGAGCTCGATCCGCGCGGGCCTCATGACATCATCACGCGCGTCAACGGCGAGGTGCGGCAGCAGGACACGACCGAGCGGCTGATGTTCCCGTTCGATTTCCTGATCTCCTATCTCTCGACCTTTGCCACCCTGAAGCCCGGCGACATGATCGTAACAGGCACGCCGACGGGCGCGGGCGCGCGTTTCGATCCGCCGCGCTGGCTTAGGGTGGGCGACGTCGTCGAGGTCGAGTCTGCTGGCATCGGCGTGCTGCGCAACACCGTCGCCGCGGAGCAGTAAGCCATGCTCGATACCGCCACGATCGAACGCCTCGCCGCGCGCCTGGATGAGGCCGAGCGCAGCAAGACGCTGATCCCGATGTTCTCGAAGGAATATCCCGACTTCGCCATCGAGGATGCCTACGCCATCCAGCGCGCCTGGACGAAACTTCAGCTCGGCCGCGGCCGTGTTATCAAGGGACACAAGATCGGCCTGACCTCGAAGGCGATGCAGAACGCGGTCGGCATCTCCGAGCCCGATTACGGCGTGCTGTTCGCCGACATGTTCTATGCCGACGCAACGCCGATTCCGTTCGATCGCTTCCATGCGCCGCGCATCGAGGTCGAGCTCGCCTTCGTGCTGAAGGCGCCGCTCCGCGGGCCTGACTGCACCATCTTCGACGTGCTCAACGCCACCGACTATGTCACGCCTGCGCTAGAAATCCTGGAGACGCGCATGCATCGCGTCGATCCCCAGACGGGCAAGACGCGGAAGGTGATGGACACCATCTCGGACAACGCGGCGAACGCCGCGCTGGTGCTCGGCGGCCGGCCGTTCCGCCCGATGGACGCGGATTTGCGCTGGATCGGCGCGCTGCTGTTCCGCAATGGTGAGGTCGAGGAGACCGGGCTTGCGGCCGGCGTGCTCAATCATCCCGCCAACGGCATTGCCTGGCTCGCCAACCGGCTTGCGCCGCATGACGAACATCTCGCGGCCGGCGAGGTGGTGCTGGCGGGATCGTTCACCCGTCCCGTCGACATCCGCCGCGGCGACACGTTCCATGCCGACTATGGCGCGTTCGGCTCGGTATCGTGCCAGTTCGTCTGAACCAACACATAAGAGGGAGCGCATCATGACGGGTCAAACGCGGCGCAGGAGCATCCACATCGGCGGCTTCAAGCACGCCAACCCGATTCCCAACGCCTGCCGCATCGGCAATCTTGTGATGTCCGGCGTCATCCTCGGCCGTGATACGGCTGGCGTGATGCCCGCGAGCCTGGATGCGCAATGCGCCAACATGTTCGCGCATATGAAGGCAACGGTGGAGGCCGCGGGTGGCACCACGGACGACATCATCAAGATGACGGTGTGGCTGAAGGACCGTACGCAGCGCGGGCCCGTCAATGTCGAGTGGCTCAAGATGTTTCCGGACGAGCATTCGCGCCCGGCGCGCCATGCGCTGCCGATGGACAATATGGACGGTGGCGCCCTGGTGCAGTGCGACTTCACCGCCGTGATCGACTGAAGGAGCATTTTGCATGCCGACCTATCTGCCGTTCGACCCCAACCCGCGCCGCCCGGTCAAGGCACCGCCGCCGAAGACCGTCGACAGCCAGTTTCACGTGCTCGGACCCATCGACAAATATCCGGAGCGCCCCGGCGCGGCCTATCGGATGCCGAGCGCGACCTGGGAAGCAGCGCTGCGCGTGCACAAGACGCTCGGCATCGAGCGCGGCATCATCGTGCAGACCACGACGTATGGTGCGGATCATTCCGTCGTACTCGACGGCCTCGCCGCGATGGGCCCGAATTATCGCGGCTGCGCCAACGCACTGGTGTTCGCGGAGGCGAACGACGCTTATCTCGCCAAGCTGCATGACGCGGGCGTGCGCGGCGCGCGCTTCAGTTTCCGCCAGGAGCTCGGCGCCGTGCTGTCGGACGCCGATTTCGCCCGTGCCATCGCGCGCATCCGCGAACTCGGCTGGTACGTGAAGATCCAGCCCGAGAAAGACGGCATCGTCTCCAGCGTCGCCAAGTACGAGAATCTCGAGGTCCCCGTGCTGATCGACCACATGGCGCGGCCCGTGCCCTCGAATGGCAAGGATGATCCGAACCTGCGCAAGATGCTGGAGCTGCTCGAGAAGGGCAATTTCTGGGTCATGCTGTCGCTCGGCGAGAAGACCTCGCAGGCCGGCCCGCCCTATGACGACGTGATCCCGATCGCGCGCGCCTATATCGAGGCCGCAATCGACCGCTGCGTCTGGGCCAGCGACTGGCCGCATCCCGTCTCCGTCAAGCAGCCGCCCAACGACGCCGACCTGCTCGAGCTGATGTACCGCTACGCGCCCGACCAGGCCGAGCTGGAGAAGATCCTCGTGCACAATCCGGCAAAGCTGTTCGGCTTTCCGGACTAGGGCGGAATTGATTCACACCGCCGGCCGTGCCGCCAGCCGGTCGCGCATCTCGGCTGCGATCTCGAACGAGCGCAGCCGCGCGGCGTGGTCGTAGATCTGGCCCGTCGTCATCAGCTCGTCCGCGCCGGTCTCGGCGATCAGCGCCTTCAGCTTCTCCTCGACCGTTTCAGGCGAACCTATGGCGGAGCAGGACAGCGACTGGCCAACCATAGCCTTCTCGGCCGGTGACCACAGCGCGTCCATGTCGTCGACCGGCGGCGGCAGCGGGCCGGGCGTGCCGCGGCGCAGATTGATGAACTGCTGCTGGAGCGAGGAGAACATCCGCTGCGCCTCCGCGTCGCTCTCGGCGGCGAACACGTTGACGCCGACCATCGCGTAAGGCGTGTCGAGCTGCGCCGACGGCTCGAAGCGCGCCCGATATTCGCGCAGCGCCGGCATCATCATTTGAGGCGCGAAGTGCGAGGCGAACGCGAACGGCAGCCCGAGCATCGCGGCAAGCTGCGCGCCGAAGGTGCTCGATCCCAGGATCCAGAGCGGCACCTTCGTCCCAAAGCCGGGCACGGCGCGGATCGCCTGGTTCGGCTGGACATCACCGAGCAGCGCCTGCAACTCCAGCACGTCATGCGGAAAGTTCTCTGAGCTGGTGGCGAGGTCGCGCCGCAATGCCCGCGCGGTGAACTGATCGGTGCCCGGCGCGCGGCCGAGCCCGAGATCGATGCGCCCGGGATAGAGCGACTCCAGCGTGCCGAACTGCTCGGCGATGACCAGCGGCGAATGGTTCGGCAGCATGATCCCGCCGGACCCGACCCGGATCGTCCTGGTCCCGCCCGCGACATGCCCGATCACCACCGACGTCGCCGCGCTCGCGATGCCCGTCATGTTGTGATGCTCGGCCAGCCAGAACCGCTTGTAGCCCCAGGTCTCGGCATGCTGGGCGAGGTCGAGCGAGTTGCGGAACGCCTGCGCCGCATCGCCACCTCTTCGGATGGGAGCGAGGTCGAGCACGGAGAAGGGGATCATGTTTGGCGTACCGGGTGGGAGTGCGATGTGCGCTGCGGCCTCACATGTAGTGGCTCATTATGGAAATGTTAGCGCGCGCTTTTCAGTCGGTCGAGATGTGGCCGGCACCTTTCCCGTTGGCGGCAGCTACAGCAAGCCGCGCTTGTGCTGGATGATGATGATAACGCGAATGATGCAGTCCGATACTGACTCGCCGGGCCGGCGTGCCTTGTGCAGCATTTGCCACGTCACCTCATCGATCTGTATCTGCCATTTGCCGCTTGCCAGGCGTTGTCCAGTATCGTCGGACGGGAACTCGGCCGCAATCAGAGCGCGGCACTCGTCGGTGATTTCAATTTCCGGCATTGTTGGTCGTTCTCGCGGACGGTGTGCTCGCGTGCAGCCCTCGCCCGATCCGGAGAGATCAGCCAGTTAAATCGCGGTAACTACCGATCCGGCCGAAGCCGATGCTGATCGTCCTGACCATGGACGAGGAGCGCGACATCTGGACGCAGTCGCGGCAGGGCGCTGCGGCGCCACCAATGGATGCCTGCTGAATATTGAGGGATGCGGCGCTGACAAGAAGGATCATTCAATGGCTTGGGTCTCGTTCGCGCAGCCGTGACGCTTGAGTCGTCGGGCTCCCGTCGTCGCCGGACATTGCCGATCCTTCACAACCTTAATGCGATTTAACGAGGTTTCCGTAAGCGGTGTGGGTAAACCGCGAGTCGCGGGGGCGTCCTCCAGACACGAGATGACGCCGTGAAGTTTGACGAACAGGAACGCACCGCGCTGACGGACGCTGGGTTTTCCGTCGCCGACAACAGCAAAGCTGCCTACGTCGAAGCCGTCGTGGTGATCGCCGCGATCGCAACTCGTAACTACGCAGCTCGGCGGAACCCACTTCAGTGAAGCTGACCTTCCCTCATGCAAGGCTGAAGGCGCTCTGGAACGAGGCCGTCCGGCAATGGCCGGTTTCGGTGCGAGCCATGAACGGTCGAGATTCGCCCGGTTTCTGGCTTGTCGGTGGCCAAGGCATCTATCTCGCACAACGGCGCCAGGCCTCGGGGCAGCGTGACTCTGGCCTACGCAAACGAATGCGACCCGGTCAGGGTGCCGGTCCAAAGTTGGTTGGGTATCAAGCGCGCCATCTTCGGCGATAACGATGGGAGGGAATTCGTCGATCTGGTGATGATCGGCACTGCCGTCGATGCGGGCGCCGACCTCGAGGTGACCTTCGAGCCCGACACGATGACGGTGGCTGTCGTCGAAAAAGGGACGGCGAGCATACGACTGCAATCGCTGCGCATCCGGGACAAAAATTACACCACGTCAGGACGCAGTTGTCGGGTTTGAGTCTGATCTCGGCTAAGGACCAGACGCGGTATCTTGGCCCGCTACTCTCTCCAAGCCCTGCACATCGTCGTCCTCCCATTCCACGTTGTTGGTTTCGAGATAGCGGGCGACGGCTACGCCGATTGTCGGGAAGAAGTAATTCTCTCCAAGCTGCGCGAAGAGGCCAAATCTTTTCAGCTTGTCCTTCACGGGATCTTTGAGTTCGGCAAAACAAAACTCTATGCCTTGCGCGTGCAACGATCGGTCCAGTTCGGCAACCACGTCGCAGGCGGTGACGTCTACGCTCGTGACCGGCTCCGCGGCAACAACTAGCCAACGCACGGGTGTTGGCGATGTCGCTACGGCATCCAGGACGCGTTCCCTGAAGAATTCGGCGTTGGCAAAAAACAGAGGAGCATCCCAGCGAAACAGGACCAGCCCGGGGACCCGGCGCGCATCCGGATATCGTGTGATGTCGTGATAGCCTTTGACGCCGTGGGCGCGCCCCAATACGGCGGAGTGTGGGCGCCAACCGTCCCACAGGAACTCGATGATAGCGATTGCGATCGCAAGACCAATTCCTGGAATGACTCCGAGCACTGCTACACCGACAAAGCAGACGATCGCCAGCCAGAATTCCCACCGTTGAATGCGATAGATTCGTTTGAGGTCGGCAACTTCAATCAAGCCAATCGCCGATGCGATGACGACGGCGGCCAATGCGGCGGTGGGTAAATGTTGGAGCAGGCTCGGCGCGACCAGGAGGAGCAACGCGATGGCAAACGCGCCTACGACGCTGGTGAGTTGAGTGCGGGCACCGGCGGCTTCCGCAACGGGTGTCCGTGAACTACTGCTGCTGATCGGGAAGCCCTGGAAAAATCCCGTCGCCAAATTGGCGGCACCGAGCCCGACCATCTCTTGGTTGGGATCGACCCGAGACCCCAATCGCGCAGCATAGGCACGTGAAAGTACGCTCGTATCGGCAAACGAAACCATCGCTACTGCACAACCGCCGATCAGCACCGGCACGAGGTCGCTGGAGGTGATCCATGGGACAACGAAACCCGGCAGGCCCTGGGGAAGGGGGCCCAGTACCTTGACGCCGTATTGCGTCCCGAGATCAAGCACCCCGACGACGAGCGTAGCCCCAACGACCGCAATCAGAAGGCCCGGTACCCGCTTGTTGTTTCTGAGAAGCAGGATCACGATCAACGTGGCGAGGCCAATCGCGAACGCGACCCAGTTTATCCGCCCCCCAAGGATCGCGCTGACAATCGCCCACAGGCTTCGCAGTGGCCCCTCGCTCTCGATGGAAAAGCCGAAGAGCTTGGGCAGCTGGCTGATCAATACGGTCAGGGCAATTCCGTTCATATACCCGTAGCGTATCGGCTTCGAGAGAAGCTCGGTGATAAAGCCAAGGCGCGCGACACCTGCCAGGATACAGACCGTCCCTGAGACAATCGCCATCATGCCCGCGAGTGTCACGGCCCGCAGGGGATCGCCCTGAGCCAAGGGAGCGATGACTCCAAGGAGTATTGCCGCCAGCGCCGAGTCCGGGCCAAGGACGAGAATGCGGCTTGGGCCGAACAGCGCGTAGGCGAGCAGCGGCACGATCGTTGCGTACAAACCGTAGATGCCCGGCAGGCCCGATGCAGCTGCATAGGCAATGCCGACCGGGACCAGCATTGTCGCCAGGACGATGCCGGCGAAGATATCGTGCGGAAGCCATGCTGCTTCATATCGACGGAGAGTGTCGAGTCCGGGCAACCAGCGCTTCATTGATGGCTTCTCCCAGCCCGCATTGAGCAAGTTTGCCCCGCATGATGTGTTGGACCGATCAGGCTATTACGCCCGCAGCAGGCTGAACAGTGGCCCGGCGCTATGGCCGAAGCAGCACAGCGGGCCATGGGTGCCAGCCGGCACCAAGTCTTCCCTGCGCCCTCTTCACGGTCGAGGGGGAAGGACCAAAACCGAACTCGGGCGTTTCATGCCGCGAGAATGGCGTTCGTTCGCGGCTGTTTGAGTGGCCTGTGCCTCCGTTCACAACCCTGTTATTGCGACCTGGTGCGCCCGTTGTCTCAACTGGGCGTTTTGCGCCTGTTGTTGTACCCTTGGTGAAACAGCTGCTGGGGTCGCGAGGAGGAACTGACATGACCATGGTCGTACTCAACCGACGCTATCTCCTCGCCGCCGGCGGCTCGGTCCTGGCGGCCGGGGTGTCCGGGCTCCTGTTGCCTGCCCGTGCGGAAGGCCTCGCACCGACCGAGTCGATGTCGGGTGGCGCGAACAACTACCGCAAGGGCGCGGCGATCGTGGACCGGATCGGCAAGGGCAGCTTCTGGATGAGCGGCACCGTACGCCGCGCAGGCGACGGGGCTCCACTTGCCGGGCAGCGCATTCAGATCTGGGCGCACACGACCGAAGGGCAGGAACACGAGCCGCAGAGTCATGGCGCCACGCTCACCGACAAGGACGGCAAGTTCCGGCTCGAGATGCCGCAGATCATTCCGATCTTTGGCCAGCCGCATGGTCACCTCGCCTATGACAGCGGTGAGTTCAAGACCGTCTTTCTGCGGCCGGTGATGCGGAGCGCGAAGGAGACGAGCCTGGAAGCGCACTTCATCCTGCAGCCGGCCTGACCGGGTTGCGAATGAAGGGGTGGAGACTGGCCCGGGTGATCCTGATCTGGGTTGCCCTTGCTTTGGCCAGCGTGCCGATCGCCGCGGCAGCGGGAAGCGAGCAGCTCGCATGGCGCGGTTCGCTCTACATCCTGGCCGGGTTTGCGGGGATTGTTGCCCTCGGCCTCGTGCTCGTTCAGCCCCTGCTGATTGGCGGATATCTGCCGGGATTTCCGGCCTATCGCGGACGGCGTGCGCATCACTGGATCGGCGGCGCGCTGGTCGCAGCGATCGTGATCCATGTCGTTGGCCTCTGGATCACCAGCCCGCCCGACATGATCGACGCGCTGACCTTCTCATCGCCGACGCCGTTCTCTCCCTTTGGCGTGACCGCGATGTGGGCCATCTTCGCGGTCGCGCTTTTGGCCGCCCTGCGCCGGCGATTGGGACTGCGACCGCGAACCTGGCGCTTCATTCACATGCCGCTGGCGATCGTCATCGTCGCAGGCAGCGTGGTCCATTGCCTGCTGATCGAGGGGACGATGGAGACGATCTCGAAGGCGGCACTCTGCGCGCTCGTCCTCGCGGCAACCGTAAAAGTCATGATCGACCTGCAGGTGTGGCGAAAGCGAAGGACCTTGCGCGGCGAGAGCACTGCGCCGCGGTGACATGGCCGCGCGTAGCGCATAGTAGAGTGAAGCGAAACCCATCGCACTTTGTCTGCGCGGAAGCATGATGGGTTTCGCTAGCGCTCTACCATCCTACGAAACTTTTGCTGACCGCCTTGTTCAAACACGTTCGGCGTCGTCAGCGCCGATCTCCGCTCCGCTTGCCGCAGATAGCGACGGGGCGTATCCTAGAGCATTTTCCGACCGGAAAGAATCGGGTGGGGATTCCCAAAACGGCGCGAGTCAGATTCAAGCTGCATGCTGGCGAGGGAGGCCAGCATGTATGGCCAGGGCGCTTTCGGTTGATCTTCGCCAAAGGGTGGTAGCCGCGATTGACGGTGGCATGTCCTGTCGACAGGCTGCTGAGCGCTTTGGTGTCAGCGCGGCCAGTGCGATCCGCTGGCGCGGTCGCCTCAAGAAAGTTGGCGACATCGTTCCTAAACGCCAGGGCGGTGACCGCAAATCGCAGCGCATCGAAGCGCATTCGCAATTGATTCTGGAGGCGGTGACAGCGAGGCCGGATATCACGCTTGCCGAGTTGCGAGAACTGTTGAAACGTCGTGGAATATCGACTGGCATCGCGTCGCTCTGGCGTTTTTTCCAGCGCAGAAAGATCACACTTAAAAAAAGACAGCGCACGCCGCCGAGCAACGGCGCGGCGATATAAATGCCGCACGTGAGGAGTGGTTCGAAGGGCAAATCGACCTTGACCCTGAGCGTCTCGTCTTCATCGACGAAACCAGCGCCAACACCAAAATGGCGCGGCGTTACGGGCGCTCGCCACGCGGCGAGCGATGTCGTGCAGCTATCCCACACGGACATTGGAAGACGACGACGTTCACCGCTGGATTGCGCTCCGACGGTCTGATCGCGCCGCTTGTTCTGGACGGTCCAATGGATGGCGACGCTTTCCTGGCCTACGTCGAGCAATTGCTCGCCCCATCGCTGCGGCCGGGCGATACCGTTATCATGGACAACTTGCCCGCTCACAAGGTCCATGGCGTTCGAGAGGCCATCCAGGCGGTCGGAGCTAGCCTGCTCTATCTTCCGCCCTACAGTCCAGACTTCAACCCGATTGAAATGGCCTTCTCCAAACTGAAAGCGCTGTTGCGGACCGCCGCAGCCCGCACCATGCCCGATCTCTGGCAAGCAATCGCCAACGCTCTCAAACGCTTCTCACCCGAGGAATGTCAAAATTATCTCGTCGCGGCTGGTTACGACGCAACGTGATCGGAAAACGCTCTAGCGCGATGGTTGTCAGTGCCCCCGAGCTGAAAACGTTCCTGCTCGCGACGCCGTTCTTCGGCGGTCTTCCGGACCCGAGCCTCGACCTGCTGATTTCGATGCTGGTCGAGTGCCGCTTTGATGCCGGCGCGACCGTCGTGGCGGAAAGCGAGCCGGGACGCTCGCTGTTCATCGTCAAGTCCGGCCGGCTGGCGGTGAGCAAGCGGGCGAACTCGGGGAACGTCATCCCGATTTCCGTTCTGGAGGCTGGCGATTTCTTCGGTGAAATGACGCTGATTGAAATGCAGAATCGTTCCGCAACGGTGGTCGCGGAGAGTCCGACGGTGCTGTACGAGCTGACGGCGCAAAAGCTCTACGCTTGCTACAAGGCCGATATCCACGCCTATGTGATCGTCCTGCAGAACGTCAATCGAGAGCTATGCCGGCGGCTGCGCCGTGCCGACGATCGCCTCACCGGACACCAGGCGGACGAAGACGAAACCCCCGCGAGATGACTGTGCTTCTCTGCGCCGCCGCAAGTTCGCTCCGCGGCTGACGGTCCCGGATTACGCTCGCGCTCCATCCGGGCCACGCCACTTCGCGTGGGACGTTCAGCCCACCGGTCCCGGGATCCAATCGTCCCCTGAAAGTGGACTGACCCTTACGCCAACAATGACTCCGAGTTCCAGGCTTGGATCGAAATGGCGCATCGTCCGCTCGTTGAGGTCGATGATGCGGCCAGGCCTTAATGGCCCCACGTCATTTATCTTGACGATGACCTTCTTGCCGACGGCCTCGACGAGGGCATATTTCGGCCTCGCGCCAAATTGGACCCCGCCAAATTTCCCGCGCAAATTCGTCTTGATGGCAGCCGCCCAGACAGAGGGATCATAGCGCTCGCCGGAGGCTGTGTTCGGACCGCCCTCTTCCTTGCCGGGCTTGAACGGATTGTACATGGATGCGGCGCCAACGATCGCCTGCCCGGAGGCGGCATCGACGACGGCGCTTGAGTGAACTTCACACGCTTCACTTCGATCAACGGGAACAGAAACGGCAAGCGCAACCAGGGCGCCGCAAATTGCGGCGCTCGAGCGGAACAGCATTATAACTCCTGTGATTTTTTCGATCGTCCGGTTCCGACACCGCAAGCATGGTCAAGCGAACGCGGAAGCGTTCACGAACTTGCACCAGTGCTTTGCGGATTCGAGCCAACCCCTGGCTACGGAACCGATGTGCGAACCAGAGCGGTCCGCACGCAGTGTTTTAGGTTGTCCCCGACTAAGACAGAGAATGCGTCAGCAGCATGACCTGATGGAACCTGCGGTGAGTGACAAATGCGATGTCGCCACAAGCCGACACGCTCGCGCTAATTGATGCGTCGGGCAAAACACCCGCCGCTCGCACAAACCCGTCAATCCTCTGCAGTAAAAATATTCCACTTTACCGAAATTCGGAATTGCGGCATTGTCTCCGCCATCCCGGCCCGAGAAGAGGGGCGATCGTACGTCGTCACGAACGTGGGCCGGGGTGCGGTGGACGCGGCAGTGCCGGGCACGCGAATGCGGGACCAGGGCGAGATGAACCTCGTGAGGGCCTTGACTGCGTGCGGGACGGACGGCGCCTGTGTCCAGCGAAGCCCTTGGGCGGAGCTGGATCGCTGCGTACGGCGAAAACGTGTGGTCCTGACCGTCGTTGCTACGGTCAAGCCTTGCGGAGATGGATCGGGGCTCTACCGGGTTTCGAGGCATCGCCAATTCGCGAGGTGACGGAGGCCAGAAGGAACTCGGCTCCGGGGAGAGCGCGCATAAGCCGTCAGACCATCGCGCAGGGAAGGCCGGGTGTTTTTCCGGCCCACCTGTTTCCCGCCTGCGCATTTGCGTGTGCAAATTCCTGGCGCAGCGGATCATGGGTGCCAGCCGGCACCCGGCCTTCCCTGCGCCCTCTTCACGGAAGAGGGCGAAAGAGGAGAGCAAAACTCGGGCGTTTCATGCCGCGAGAATGCCGCTTCATGCGTGAATTGAGAATCGTGTTGCCCGATGGGATTGATCGAGACGCGGGGTGCGTGTCGCTCAAAATCCACATGCGTTCGTAATCGCCAGCTTAGGTGCCTCAAACGGTCGCATCCGCGGACGCGATATCTTTGCGATGGCCTGACCAGGTTCCATAGTGTCAGCGATGATTTGCAACCGAGGGGCGGGGTATCAAATGACAGCGCGTAAATGTTTCATCGTGGCCGCGGGATTGATGACGGCGAGCGCCGCCCATGCCGAGGACGTTCCCTCCAACGCCGAACTGTTTCGCATGCTGAAAGCGCAGCAGCAGACCATCTCCGAGCTGCGCGCCGAATTGAAGCAGGCCAAACAGGAGCGGCGCACGGTCACTCCGCGAGAGGCGACTGCACCGGCAGCCAAGCCAGCCGGACGCGACGCCGCGAGGGAGACGGTTGCGGTAGCACCGCCCGCGCAGGCTTATGCGATGTACAACAAGGGACCCGCAGTCGTGCCGGCGCGCACCGGCGGTGCCTATGTCGGTGTGTTCGGTGGCGGCGGCAGTCGCGGCGGCACTGACGTCAGCCAGCTCGGCACCGTCTTTTTCGTTGAGGCCGTCGGGGGCCCCTTGGCTGTCGACGCCACAGGGCGGACTAGCAGCGGCGGCGTCGGGTTCGGTGGCGCGCATCTCGGTTATGAATGGTCGTATGGTACGTATCTGCGGCCCGCTTTGGAGATCGAAGGTTTCTATCTGGCAGGTAACCAGCCGCGTGCGACGTTGGTGACCCCCACAGACCGATTTGCAGAGCACTCCTTCGACACGACTTTCCCGACGCGCACCACGGTGCTGCTGGCGAACATGGTTGTCGGCTTCAACACGCCCTATCAAGGCATCACGCCCTATATCGGTGGCGGGATCGGGGCCGCGAACGTCTCCATCAACGGCGCCACGTCCACACAGACCGACCCGGCCGAGCCTGGCATCAACCACTTCAACGAGCGTCCGGACTCCTCAGCCTGGACCTTTGCGGCACAGGCCAAGGCCGGTGCGCGCTTCGCTCTCGGCAACAGCGGCGCTTACCTGTTCGGCGAGTACCGCTATCTGTACGTCGGCGATGTGAATCAGGTTTTCGGCTCCACCGTGAATCTGGAGGGTTCTGTGAGGTCGCGCTCACGCGAGGGCGCGGCAGGCGCTTATGACGCGACCTCATTGAAGCCGGATTGAACGAAGGCGCGGGAGGCTATTCGCGGTTTTGCAGCTATGGGGATTGTTCGAGATCGCCATGCCCGATCTGCTGGCTCGGCGCGTGAGGCAGAGACACAGGAGTGCGCATCCTGGAAGAGTTGAGATCAGACGCGCTTCGCCTGAGATCGCGATAGGCCTTTTGCTGCATCGGACGGTTGTTGTCGCGCAGTGTGACAGCACGGATTCGACATCGTCCGCGATGATCGAGACGCTGGGAGCGAAATGACGAATGATGATCGTCGTGCACGACATGACTTGGCTCACGATGTGTCGCATCGGAACGGTGATGTTCGAGGGCTGGGGCGTCTGAAGCTATGTCGAAAGCGCTCAATGATGCGCATGACGCCACCACAATCGGGACAGGCAGGAACCTCGGCCCAGGTTTGAGCCTCCGAATCCACAGGCGACGGCTGGCCATCGTTTGGGGCTGTTCGCTCATGATCGAGAAGTTCGCGGCAAAGGGCGAGCTTGGCAGCGCGATGGCGGTTGGCCATGAAGCCGAAGTGGCGGATGCGGTGGAAGCCGTCAGGCGGCGTATGAAGCAGGAAACGGCGAATGAACTCATCGGGCTTGAGATTCATGATCTTTGTCGCGCTGTTTTGGCGATAGTCCTTCCATGAGAAGGCGACATGATCGTCGTCGAGTGCGACGAGCCGGCTGTTGGCGATCGCGACGCGATGGGTGTAGCGGCCGAGATAGGCCAGGACCTGTGCGGGTCCGCCGAAGGGCCGCTTGGCGTAAACAACCCAGTTGATGCGTCGCATGGCGTCGAGGTGGGCCGCAAAGGCAGCCGGCTCGGCCAGAGCTCCGAGATCGCCGAAGAAACGCAAGGCACCGGAGTTGAAGGCTGCCGACAGACGTTTGAGAAAAAGTGTGCGAAATAGTCTGGACAACGGTTTGACGGCCAGGAAGAAGTTCGGTCGGCAAGCGGTCCAGCGCGCGCCATCGGGCGAGAGGCCGCCACCCGGAACGACGCAATGGACGTGGGGATGATGCATCAGCGTCTGTCCCCAGGTGTGGAGGACGGCGACGCCGCCGATCGCACCGCCGAGCCGGCGTGGATTGGCGGCGAGCGTCGTCATCGCCTCGGCGGCAGCCTTGAACAGGATGGCATAGACGACGGCCTTGTTCTGGAAAGCGATCGCGGCGATCGGTGCGGGAAGTGTAAAGACGACGTGGAAATAGGGAACCGGAAGCAGGTCGGCTTGACGCGCGGCGAGCCACGCGGCTCGGGCTCTCCCCTGACACTTCGGACAGTGCCGATTGCGGCAGGAATTATAGGCAACGCGTGTCGTGCCGCAGTCGTCGCAAGCCTGCATGTGGCCGCCGAGCGCCTCGGTCCGGCACGCAACGATCGCGCTCATCACGCGCCGCTCGACCCGCCCCAGATGACCGGCATGTACACGGCGATAGGCGTCGCCATGCCGGCGCAGAATATCGGCAATCTCGATGGCGGGCCTGTTGGAGCGGATGTCGGAGCGGGTCATGACCCGCATCCCGCTGCGGGTCATCCAGGTGGCGTCACCTCCAGCGACAGGCGATCGAGCGGGCTCTGCGTCGCTCGGATCGTATCGGTGGCGACCTGCGTGTAGCGCGCTGTCGACGACAAATTATTGTGCCCGAGCAAGACCTGGATGATCCGGATATCGGTTCCGTTCTCGAGAAGATGTGTCGCGAAGCTGTGGCGCAGCGTGTGCGGCGTGACGCGCTTGGTCAGGCCCGCAGCCTTCACCGCCGACCGGCAGGCGGCATGCAGCACGGTCTGATCGATCGGATGATCTTCGTCACGACCAGGGAACAGATAAAGCCGCGGCCGGGCGAGCCGCCAGTAGGTGCGCAGGATGCCCAGCAGCTGGGGCGACAGCATCACGTTGCGATCCTTCGCGCCCTTGCCGTGGCGCACCTGGATGACGCCGCGGGCGCTGTCGATGTCTTCGATCCGCAGTCCCGCAACCTCCGAGGCCCTGAGCCCGGCCGCATAGGCGGTGGTGAGCGCGGCGCGGCTCTTCAGGCTCGATACCGCTTCAAGAAACTGAACCACTTCGTCGGCGCTGAGAACGACCGGCAGCTTGCGCGGTTCTCGCGCATAGGGAATGCGCTCTGGGATGAGCGCCTCGCCGAGCGTGACGCCGTAGAAAAACCGTAGCGCACAGACGATCTGGTTCAGCGCCGGCCATGAGATGCCGGTCGAGACCAAATGCACCTGGAAGGCGCGGACGTCTTCCAGCTCTAACCGGTCAGGCGATCGGCCAAAATAGCGGCTGAACTTCGAAACCGCGCTGATGTAGGATCTTTGCGTCGCCGGCGACAGATTGCGGACGGTCATGTCTTCGATCATGCGGCGGCGAAGAGGGCTCAAATCGGCCATCTCGATACTCCTGTCTGAGGGGGTGGGCTCCAACACCCACATCCTCTCAGCCAGGAGGCGATCTATGCCACCTTGCCCCCTACGCCGCGGCAGCGGCTTCGTTCAATCCCGCTCATGCTGCGACCAGCCCGTGGACGGCCAGCTTCGGCGGCACATCGCACCATCTCGCAGCCGGCGGCATCGGCTTCGGCTTCTAGCTCAGCTCGATCACTGCGAGAATCGGAGGGGGCGGACGACACGTCCGGCCCCTCCCAGGAGGCAACCGGGCAACGGAAGAAGGCGATTTTCTGAGGAAACTGGTGCTGCCAGACAGGATTGAACTGTCGACCTCTCCATTACCAATGGAGTGCTCTACCACTGAGCTACGGCAGCAGATGCTGGGATGTTGCTAACGGGCCTGACGGCCACGAAAGGGAGCAGCTTTCCCACAAAGTGCCGCAACGGATCACCGAAATTGCGTCGCTCTTTTTTGGCTATGTATCAGTCCCGTGAGCAATCATAAAGAGGGATGCTCGGCATCGCGTTCGATAAAGGCTTGTCGCGAAAAAAGGCTTGTCGCGAAAGGTGAGCCGCTTACAGGTCTGGTCAGGATCGCCGTGTATCCCATGCGCTGATCCGCCTTGCATGGGTCAGACGACCGCAAGGAAGCGCGGGCAGCGAGTGATGGCCTCGACCGAGATCTCACGCACCGGCTCCCCTCCCAGAGTCCTGCGGAGTCCGCTGGTGCGGTTTTCCTGTTGCCGCACCCCCCCCCACTACCCGACAGCCGCGAAAACGAATCCACGGTCTTCTCTGGGCGATTGAGAGTCGTGTGAGCAGCAGCCAGCGGTGCCATATTGGCATCGATCCGTACCGCGATGGTTGCCCCCGTAAAAGCCGCAGTGGCTTCAAGCGACCACCGCCTCACCACGGCCATGATCGAGGGATGGGTGGCCCGCAGTTCGCCCTGACGTGAGACTGCGCAGCCCCTATGCTGGACCAGACGAATACGGCCACCTCCAAGAGAGCGAGGCCCATAAAGCATCGATGGTTCGACCCATGGCTGATCGCCAGGAGCGAGCCGTTGAAGCAACTTGTGCGGCACGTCACGGCGCTCCTTGAAAGCCAAGAACAGCGCCAGCGAGCGCGGCGTCCTGACGACCAGCAGAACCATGTTCGTGCCGTGGAGGGCGTGATCTGCAATCTGGCTTACGCGATCCTAAATCCGCCGCTGCCGACAGGCTGGCTTGCCACCGACACCCGGAATGGCGAGCGCGGCAAAGGCAGGTACGACAACCCCGCATTCGGCACGACATACCGGAACTTGTTGGCGCAGCTTGAGGCCAATGGCGTGCTGCACCGTCAAACCCCAGCCGCGTTCCGTGGCGAGAGGCATTCGATCCGGCCTACCAGCAGATTTGGCGATATGGTCCGGTCATCGGGCATCAGCTTCGCAGACTTTGGTGCCGATCCCGCGAGAGAAGTCGTGCTGCTGCGCCGGGTCAAGCGCTCGTACTCACCGGAGACAGGCCGACCGAGAAAGGACGCGAAACAGGTTGACTACGAAGACACGTCTACCAGTCGTGCCTACCGGGCGGCAGTGCGGGAACTGAATGCCTTCCTCGACCAAGCGGACATCGCGTTCCTCGACGATGGTCTTGAGCCGGTGGTGGACCCGCACAGCAGAACGCTGACCCGGCGCTTCACCATCTTCGATGAGCAGGAACTTCGGTTCGATCAGGTCGGACGGCTGTTCGGCGGCTTCTGGTTGTCGCTCAAGAAGGAGCGACGGAAGCAGATCAGAATCAACGGCGAGCCTGTGATCGACCTCGACTACCAATCGATGTTTACCAGACTTGCCTACGCTGACCTGTGTCTCCAGCCGCCTGCTGGCGACCTCTACGCTATCCCCGGTCTTGAGGCTCACCGCAGCGGCGTCAAGCTCGCCATGAACTGCTTTCTTTTCGATGAGACCCCGAAGCGCAGGACATGGCCCCAAGACATGGGGTTCAGCCTCGAAACCGGCGCTGACATCGCGGGGGCCGATACCATCCAAGGCAAGCTGCCTGATGGGTGGACGGTCAACAGGACCAAGAAAGCGATCCTGACCGTTCATCCTGCTCTTGAGCGAGCGTGGGGCCGTGGCCTTGGCTATCGCCTGATGTGGCAGGAGAGCGAGATACTGCTGGCGGTTCTGCGTGAGTTGATGGAACAGAACATCCCGGCGCTCGGCCTCCATGATGGTCTACTTGTTCCCCTGTCGAGGATGGACACTGCCCTTGAGGTGATGCGGCACCAGTCGAAGGCCATCGTGGGCGTTGAGTTACCCTGCTCAGTCAAGGCGTGAGACAGGGGTGATCCTTACGCTTCCCATACATGGGGTAAGCAGTGGGTTCACCTCCCTGTTCACCGGGGTAGCAAGCTTAACCCGGTTCACGTAGTCCTACCCGGCCTTCATCGTTGATGATGATCATTAATTACCCGTTGTAGACCCTGATAGACTAGTGAACCGGGTGGACGCGGTGAGCCACGTCTTACGGTGAATACTCATGACCACGATGAGATGATGGATCATTGTCCACCAGAGAGCCTGATCAGGCCAGCCGCTGTCTGACCCGGTCCATCAAGGCTCGCCACTCGGTCCCATCTCGACCTCCCGCCAGCAGGGTCTTCTCCAGCGTTTTCCAGACCTGTCGGCCAAGGTAGCGAAGGTCAGAACGTCGAATGCGGCAGTATTCCTTGGTGGGGACTTCCTCCTCAATGAGCCGGGTCAATTCCTCTGGCCCGTTGGGGCCGTAGCGGATAACGCCGGTCTTCTCACGGCGGCTGCGATAGCGGTTGACCGTCCTGCTATAGACCTCTCGGCGCATGAACCGCTGACCAAGCAGCGCGATCATGTAGTCATTGCGGACGGGTTGAGGGATCGTTGGCGTGATTAGGGCATCCACGACGAGGGCGAACGCCAGCAGGTTGATGACGCCTCGCCGGGTTAGCACTCCCCGATCCCGTGTCCGCAGGGCCAGCAACGCATTGAACCGCTGGCGAGGATACTTGTACCGCTTCATCGCCAACGGAGCGGGCAGCGTCGATAGGGGGCGTGAGAGCGTTCTGCCGATCTGTGATGACCAGTCATCGAAGACGCCGCTGGCGATCTTGTCCGCGAAATGATCCCTGACCACCGCTTCCGCCACCGCGAGTTGGTCCTTGGTCGGCTTGCCAAAGACGGGCTTCATGTCCTCCAGGAACTGGCGTTCACATAGACCGCAAAGGTTCGACCAACGAGTGGCCTTCTGCTGGCATCCAATGGCCTGACACGGGATACCGGCAGCGACAACGATGGCATTCCGCTCCGCCACAGGCAGGCGAGCGGGCGTAGTAACTTGGTGCATTCTCTCCGAAAGGTATTATGTTGTGTACAATTGAATCGCAGCAATTGGCTAACACAAGGACAAACACTGTCCCGCAAACCAATTTCGGATTATCCTATATGTTTGCGACTATATTAAGGTCGTGCCGCACTTAAGCGCCCTCGACTAGCTTGAGGGGGATGTCCCGGGTTCTGTTGAATTTCTGAAGAGGTCGGCGTTGCCCACCTTGAGCCGGTAGGCTCGGGGTGCTGATTCCACAAAGGAGAGCAACGCCATGACGAGAGATATCACACCGGCTGGTTGGCCGGCGACCGGGGCTGTGGAGAAATCATTTGCGGAAGTGCGAGCGAGCTTCGATCGGTTCTGCCTTGCGGCAGGAATCGAGGCGCTCGGCACGATGATGGAGGCGGATGTGACAGCGGCCTGCGGGCCGCGCCACGGTCGTGATGCGGCGCGGCGGGCGCACCGTTGGGGCCGAACGCGGGGGCGGATCGGTTTCCACGGCGGCAAGATCGAGGTCGATCGCCCGCGGGTCCGGGGCATGGACGGCCGCGAGGTCACGATCCCGAGCTGGGAAACGGCGGCGCAGGAGGACTGGCTCGGTCGCTGGGCGATGAACCTGATGCTGATCAATGTGTCGACGCGCCGGTTCGGCCGCGCCGTCCGGCTGCCCGAGGGTGACGTGCCGGCACCGCCCGGATCGGGGATTTCGAAGTCGGCGGCCTCGCGGAGGTTCGTGGCTCTGTCGGCGGCGCGGCTGGCCGACTTCATGGCTGCCGATCTGTCCGCGCTCGACCTTCTGGTGGTCCAAATCGACGGGCTGCATCTCGACGACGATCTCGTGCTGGTGGCCGCGATCGGGGTTGACGGCGAAGGCAACAAGCATCCGCTGGCGCTGGTGGAGGGGCGACCGAGAATGCAGCAACGGTTCAGGCCCTGCTGGACAACCTGGTCTCGCGCGGGCTCGACCCGACGGTGCCAAGACTGTTCATCGCCGACGGCGCGAAGGCGTTGTCGAAGGCGATCCGCCGCACCTTCGGTTCGGCCGCTGCGATCCAGCGCTGCCAGATCCACAAGGCGCGCAACATCATGGAACGCCTGCCGAAAGAGCATCATGCGGCCACCCGCCGGGTGCTGCGCCAGGCCTGGGAGCTCGATGACGCCGACAAGGCTGAAAAATTGATCCGCAATCTCGCGCGTCGACTCGACCAGCAATGGCCCGGCGTTGCGGCCAGTATCCTCGAAGGCCTCGACGAAATCCTGACTGTCGTCCGGTTGAAGTTGCCGAAGGAGCTTCGCCGATCGCTCGCCTGTACCAATATCGCCGAGAACATGATGGGCACCATTCGCCGCGTCACGCGCAACGTTAAACGCTGGCGGGATGCCGGTATGGCCTTGCGATGGGTCGCGGCCGGTATGATCGAGGCCAACAAGGGCTTCCGACGATTGAAGGCGCATAAGCAATTGTCGGTTCTGCGTGCGGCCCTTCAAGCTCACCACGATCGCATGACAATCAAGTCCGTTGCCCACGTCACGAGGGCTGCGTAATATTCATTCCGGCAACGTCGACCCGACGTAGTTCAACAGCGATCGGGACATCCCCAGCTTGAGACGCCGCACAAGGACGCGGCGGAATGCGCTCTGATCCGCGATCTCGCTACCGACAAGGCCAAGCGCGAACTGTTTGACCGCCTCGCAGGACATCTGACCGTGCTTGCGGATCAAGTCGAGCAACAAATGCTGGAGCGGAAGAAGACTACCGGTTGATCTCCACATGGGCGTCCAACTGACCAACCTTCCGCTGGCAGCGATGTCGTCACTGGTCAGAGATGGAAGGGCAAGCTGGTCGCCCCGTACACCCGTGCGAGCAAGGAGCCTTTCATCAAAGCAATGTCTGCTTTTGAGGACAAAGCAGTCTACCCGTCCGTCTCCTGCGATATCGCCTTCTGACCCATCTCGGGAGGTTGGCCTCTAGCTCAACTTCGCACCCCTCAACTCGCGAGCTGTGCCTTCGGAGGCTTCCAAGTCGTCGCCTTCGCAAGATCGGGCTGATATAGCCGCAGCATGGGACTGATCCCTTGGTCCTCGCGGTTGATCGGTAGCCAATTTTCCGGCGGCACACCATCGGGCTTATTGGCAGCAATGCGGATTTCGATTCCGCCATCGGCGTTCAGTTTATATCCCGCATTTTGGCCGACCGAATACTTGTTCTCCTTGTTTGGGATGAACCAGCCGTTTTTCGTGTCGTAAAGAGTGACTGACCAGAAGGCCAAGGCAGGCGGCAGTTCGTCCTTTGTCATCTTTATGACGTAGTCATGCAACGCACTCATGGGCTTGTTATCTGCGGGGTTGACGGGAAGATACAGCGCTTCGTCTGCTGGCTGACCGATCGGCCCGATCACGTTCTGGAACACCAGAGTTGCAAGGTCCATGTGGCCCTTCGGCTTAAACGCGCGAAAGAGAAATTCCTCAGCCTTGCGCTGATCGCCCAAGATTTCGATGTTTGCCCGCTTCACTTCCTCTGAGACTTGGCGGAACGTCGCGCCATCAATCGGCGACACCTTCGCTGCATCATAGGTCTTGCCTGGTTCTACGCCGAGAGGTTTGTAGGCGTCGAGCAAAGCCTGATCGAGTTCGTTACGTGAATCGAAGGTAGTGTGGTTAAAGACGAACTGCATCACTTCCAGCAGGTTGGTGCCGTAGGTGTCTTGGTCGGTCGCGCCGTAAGCGGGAAATTGAACCTTGCTTGACGCTGTGGCCGACTTGCCCTGGTATTCGGACAGGGTTTGGACTTTCAAATCCTTGATCTGCTCAAGGATGCGGGCGTGCTTTGCGGGGCTGCTGGATTCCGGCATGACGCGGATGAAAGCGATAACGAAATCGCCAGTCATCGCTATCGACTTACCTACCCCGGCGACCTTGGTATCCGGCGTGTACCCTTGAGTGCGAGCCGAATAGAACAGAAGCTTCGTAGGTTCCTTATAGTCGCCCGACCTCGTCGATAACGGTATGTCGATATAGCCATCGTAAGCGGAGGTTTCCATCGAAGCATATCGAGTGTCGAATGCAGGAACGTCGAGTATCACCGGCTCATTTCTCAGATCAAGCATAGCGATTTGATAAAGGGTGTCATTGTTTGGCCGAGCAATGGCGTGCATGCTGGCGTTGGCGAGTTCCGTAGACTTGTGAATCTTATTCCAGCCATTGGTATTCAAGGGGTTCTGCGCGTCCATAGCTGCCTTGTTATTTACATTGTACATGGCGACGTATTGGTATGATCGCCGTACAATGTTATCGACCTGCGCATGGTCGAGCTTTACTTGTGCGCTCTGCGCTTGCGCACATTTTGGCATCGTCACCACGGTGGTGATTGCAGCAAGGGGGACGGAGCGAAGGAAGTCGCGTTTCGTGAACATTTTCGGCACTCCTTCCAGTTTAGAGTTGTGCTCAAGCGCGTGTACGCTGCTCCCAGATCGATCTGGCTTCGAGAGGCTACGCGCCTTGGCGACCGCTGACTATGCATAATCGACCAATCCCGAAGCCCGCCTGGATGTGCGTTGTTGGCCGATACTGTTGCAAAAGTCGAAAATCGAACGACCCTAAAAATCTCGCGAAAGTAGATTTTTAGACCTCTCTGCTCCTGCGTCGCTATTCAGCTCCGCTACGAAGGTCCGTGGTCGATTTTGGACGAATCGATATGGTCCCTCACGTCGCCGCGCGTAAAACGCATCAGAAAAACTTTTTCAACACTATCGGCCCCTTTGAGACATGCCCGCCTATCATGAGAAGTCCGTTCACGGGGGTAGACCGAAAGTCGCCATGGTCCCGCCAAACGGACGCGAATGACCGGTGTTGAGGCTAACCCGTCTTATTCGTCAGAGGGCGCCTGAGAGGCTGGCGAGCGTGGTGTAAAGCGCTGATGCGGCGTAGGATTCGGTTGCAAAGCCAACCCCATCACCTTCAGCCGCGAACACCACGCCCGCCATGACCGACGATACGATTCTGCCCTTCTCGTTTCCAGCCGTTCACGCCAAGAAAGTCACAGCTGCCTTCGATGGCGGTCGGCTGACCTCGAACGGGGGCGTGATGCTTCTGGCGCTGGCCGAGCGGCGTCTCGGCTTGGCCGACAATTTGGCCCGGGTGTTCCCGGATCGGCGCGATCCGACGCGGGTCGTGCACAGCCTGGTCGATATGTTCCGCGCGCGCATGTTCGCGATCTGCTGCGGCTACGAGGACGCCGACGACCTCGATCATCTGCGGTCCGATCCCGCATTCAAGCTGGCCTGCGGACGGCTGCCGGACACGGGTCGCGATCTGTGTTCCCAACCGACGCTGTCGCGCCTGGAGAATGCTCCGCGCCTGCGCGACGTGATCCGACTGACCTACACTTTGGTCGACGCATGGATGGATAGCTACCCGCGCGAGCCGGCATCCGTCACGCTCGACATCGATGATACCTGCGATGTCGTCCACGGCCATCAGCAGCTCTCGCTGTTCAACGCTCATTATGACGAACGCTGCTTCCTGCCGATCCACGTCTACGACACGGAGAAGAGCCGGCCCGTGGCGGTCGTGCTGCGGCCCGGCAAGACGCCGGGCGGCGTCGAGGTGCGTGCCCATCTGCGCCGCCTGGTACGGCATATCCGGACGCGGTGGCACAACACGCGAATTACGTTCCGTGGCGACGGGCACTATGCCCGGCCGGAGGCAATGGCGTGGTGCGAGACCAACGGCATCGACTACATCTTCGGTCTGTCCGGCACCAAGCCGCTCGCCAGAAAAGTCGACGCGGTCGCCGACGACATCCGCACGCGACGCGCCATCGAGAACCTGCCGGTTCTGCGCGGCTATACCGAGACGCGCCACAAGGCAAAGTCCTGGGATCGCGAACGACGCACCGTCGCCCGTATTGAGGCGACGATGCTCGGCCTCGACATCCGCTTCGTCGTCACCAGCCTCGATGTCGGCTCGGCCGAGTGGATCTACGACAGCCTGTATTGCGCGCGCGGCCAAGCCGAGAATCTGATCAAGCTGCATAAGACGCAGCTCGCCTCCGATCGCACCAGTTGCCGTTCGGCGCTCGCCAATCAAGTCCGCCTCGTTCTCCATACCGCCGCTTATTGGCTGATGCTGACCGTGCGCGACGCCATTCCCAAAGTCCGGGAATTGGCCACTGCCGAGTTCGCGACGCTGCGTCTTCGGCTCTTGAAAATCGCCGCCCGGGTTGTCGAGACCAAGAGCCGCATTCGCCTTGCGTTCGCCGCGGCATGTCCCGAAGCCGACCTGATCCGCAGCTTGCCCGGCGCGCTGCTGCCGCTCGGTCCTTGACCGGTGGGGCGTCCGCCCGCGTTCACCCAACCCATCCCTCAAGCGCGTTGCAAAGTACCGGTCGTCAGGCGGTGAAAAGCCGAAGGCAATCCTGTGCGCCTCGTCAGCGGAGGTGTGCGGATGCACCAGTCGGACCAAAATACCGCGCTCTCACGAATAGGGCGGGCTAAACGACTGCTGAGCAACATAGGGACGTGTGTCCCGCATGGTGGCGGCGATCAGCAGCCAGTCACCGCACCGCAGCAGCAACCTCCTGCTACATCGTCGCAGCAGCCTGCTACGCCACCGCAGGCGCAGCCAACACCGCGAGGTTAGTGAGTAGGCTCATAGGCTATCTAGGCCGTTCGTCCCCGCATTACACTGATCTTCCATGTGATCTTGAACTGATCCCCCGGCTGCTCAGGGAGTTTGAAGGCGCAGTGCATGTTCGCGTGGCCGATCAGATCGCCGTAGGTGCCCTCATCGAGCTTCGTTGTGAACACCCTCCAAAGCATGGCGATAGTTTGGATATTGTTCCCTGTGCTGTCCGACGACATGCCATCATCGTAGACACTGCCAATAACGCCATCAGCGAAGGTGCCCGACTCAACGCCCGGCATCATCCTGTCCCGCATCTTTGGGAGCATCTGTAAGACGCCATCCCTTTGAGAGGGCGTTCCGTGCCAGTTGAGTACAAGCTTGTCGCCGACGGTGGCGGTGACATTGCCTGTATTAGTTGCGCCAGCCGTGAATGACTCGCCCATCTCCTTCATCTTGCGGAACAGCCCAAACATCAAAGCCCTCTTTCTCAGCCGCGAGCGTTGGACGCCATGTTAGCCTGCGCTCATTGCCTTGTAGATCGCTCCGCGTGAACACCCAAGCTGCTTCGCAATCGCGGTCGCGCCGAGTCCTTGCGAGCGAAGCGTCCTGATCTGGTCGTGATCGAGGCTAACCGGGCGTCCCTTATAGACACCGTTGGCCTTAGCCTTGGCTATGCCAGCCGCCTGCCGCTCCTTGATGAAGCCTAGCTCCATCTCAGCGACCATGCCGAGTACGGTGACCACCATGCGTCCAAGCGGCCCTGCTGTGCTGACCTCTGGCTCAAGAATGCGGAGCGATGCTCTCTTCTGATCCAGTTCGTGGACAAGGTTCAGGGCATCGCGGGTTGATCGGCCAAGCCGGTCGAGCTTCACCACCACCAGCGTGTCGCCCGGTCTGATGAAGTCGAGGATCGTCTCCAACTCGGTTCGGCCCTCGCGGCTTCTGCCTGAGACCTTCTCCTGCCTGACGATGTCACAGCCCGCAGCCTTCAATCGCTCAAGCTGGGTGTCGGTGTTCTGGTCGGTGGTGGAGACGCGAGCGTAACCGATGAGAGACATGGGCCTTCCTGTTCACGATGGGTGTACCCATGGGGAACAGCCATTCGGCGCTCATCATGTGTTCACTACGGGTCCGTTCGAGGATAATTGCACAAATGTATACCCATCTCAAGATCTAAAATGAACGGTGCGCCGGATAGGAAGCATCAACGTTGGATTGATACTTCATCCTTGTGTTACGGATACCTTCAACATCGAGGACGCAAATGCGGGTAAAGCTGAATAGAGGCAATCTCACTGTAAGCTTGCCCTTTGCTCGTCCGCTCCTCATGCAGCCGCAGCTTATCCCACCCTCGTTCTTTCAGATGGTCTATGGGGCATTGACACCCGACTTTCCTATTGCTGCGGCGGAGTTTTCGGCAGGAGCGGGTAACAAACTGAGCGAAGTGTTCGCGAGGTTTAACCTCTACGGTGGGGTGAACACAGCGACGCTCTACTGCGACCGTTTGGTTTTCGACTTCGCCAACCTGACGCCAGCCGACTACCCGATAGTGTACGACATCATGCGAAGGATCCATGACGCCTTTCCCAATGCGTTCGACCAAGTCGGGTACGCCCGGACGGAGATAAGCTCGTTTATCCATTTCGAGGTCGAGGCTCCCGGAGATGCCAACGAGTATCTGAATCGCTTCCAACCGACTGGATCACTACAGCCGTTTGTGGGCGTGGGAGAGTTGGTCACGGAGCCGGTAGGACGCTTTCACTTGATCGGTGTTGATCAAACTTGGCGCTGCAAATTCGGTGTCGAGAAAAGCGCTGCGCTGGCAAATGGCATCTTCGTTGACATGACCATCGTTCTCAGCAATCCGGGCGTCCTCCCGAGATTCAGTTCGTTTGTAAGCAAGTTAGAGATGGCTTCGCGTATTGGGATTGCGACACGGGCTGTGCTTGAACTGGAGTGGGATACATGATCGGTCAGCAGGTTGTGACCCTCGCGGCTCAGCGAGAGTTGGTTGACCAGAGACCAAGCTATACCGGCTCTCAAGGAAGCGGGTCTACGATCAGTCCCGCGCCCCTAGGGCAAGCGGGGATCATCCAAGAGGCGGCGATCCCGGCTGGTAAGGGCGTTCAGCAAACAAGCGTTCCGCGCGGAATGTTTGAGGCTTTCATCAATACGTGTCAGCGCTGGGGGCTAGATCAAGGCGCTCAACTCACGTTGCTGGGGTACGACGAACAGGACTACCTCGGCTCACAGCTACTGATGGGACACGTCCCAGCGCGAACCCGAGACGTGAAGGACCGTATTGGTTACGTTCTCGCGATAAGTTTGGGCCTCGGGACCATCTTCAATGAGGCCGTTGCACCTGAGGTTCGTTGGTTGTCAGCCGAGCATCCACGGCTACGCGAAAGCCCGCTTCGGCACATGCTGAGGGGAGGGATGGTCAACCTGATGACTGTTTCTGACCTCGTCTCCATAGAGAGAAACCTTTGATCGAGGCTTTCACGCGCCAAGTGGTTGCGAGTCAGGATGTCCTTCGGCTCGCCGGACTGCCTGCATCGTCTCTTGATGCAGTCCTACTTCGCAGGGGTATCCGGCCAGAAAGTGTTGCAGACAGCCGCGCGATCCTCGAACAAACCGCTATCCCCTTTTCCGCTGAGGCGATGGTGAGCGACACGTTCGTAGCCAAGCCTAAATACCCGACGCCTTTCCCCCCTGGCCGGTTCGGCAATGGGCAATGGCCGGTCTACTACGCTGCCCTCGCAGAGGAGACGTGTGCCTCCGAGGTAGCATACCATTTGACCGGGCAGGCGGTTGAGGGCCGCTACTACTCGGTGGTCTCATGTCGCTTTCGGGGAGATGTGTTAAACCTCGTAGGCGAGCAGAACAGGCACCCCGATCTAGTAAGCCCAACCGATGCAGGCTACCCATTCTGCCAGCAAGTCGCTGATGAAGCCCGTTCGGTCGTCAGCGGTCTTCATGCGCCGTCCGCGCGGCATACAGGCGGCGTTTGCATTCCAGTGCTCGACAGACAATCGCTATCGCAGCCCCAAGTGTCACACCGTGGAAGGTTCGTGTCGGACGTGGGAACGCTCAAATTCGAAACAATATGAGGCCCCCAGCGGGGGGATGCGCGGGCCTCCAGAGTGCCGCTGCCGTCTCAGATTTTTTTGCAATTTTCTGCCTGCCTACGCTGCTGCCCGCTCAATGTCGGTGAGCTTGTATCGCGGGAACGCGGCCATCACTTCCATCCGCTTCTTGACGGTGATGCCCCTGTACGCCTCGCCCTGCGTCCGGGCGGCGTGTCCGCAGATCGCGTCCACCGTCAGGTCGTTCAATCCAGCGTCGTGTCCGTGGGTCTTGAAGGTGTACCGCCATGCGTGGTTGGGCTGGACTCGATCATCAGTCACGACGCTCCGCACCATCGTATAGACGCGCTTGTAGACACCATCAGCCGGTCCTGCCGTGGTGCCATCCTTGCCCACATCGCAGAACAGGTGGCCGGGTTTTGAACGTTGTAGGAACTCTATGAAGCCGGTCGCGATCAGATGCTCATGAACAGGGACATCCCGATAATCATCGGTTTTAACGTCTCCAGCTTCCGGGTTGACACGGATAACCCATGTGGTCGCCTCGCGCCTCAAGTCCTCCTTGCGCAATTGGATCATCTCAACAACCCGCGCCCCTGAATAGGCGCAGAGCCACGGCACCCATCGCTTGGCGGCAGTAGTCTTGGGGTTCTCCCGCTTCGAGCCGTGAACGGCCAGCGCGGTATTGAGGATCGCGGCTATCTCATCGTCCAAGAACCACGGTTCGCGAGTGCGCTTCTTTCCGCGTCCTTCGATCCTTACGTTCTCCGCTGGATTGGACAACAGCCAGCCGCGCCGCTTGCCCCACGCGAATACGGCTCTCAGAGCGGCGATGTCGGTGTCATTGATCGTCTTTGCGGCGATGCCCTTCGCGTTGCGTTCGTCGGCCCACGCCTGCACCCTCTCGGTCGTGACATGGTTCGTGTCATCGGGTCCGAGCCATCTCTGGAATCGCAGCGCGATGGCCTTCCACCGCTTGGCGTCGCGTTGGCGGACGCCACGTTTGAGCGCGGCGTCATGCCAAGCGTCAGCCAGCGCAGTGATCTGCATGCCGCGTTTGGTGGATGGGTCCGTGACTGATCGCGACTGTGTCGGTTCGGCGAGGGCGGGGTCTTCGTTGCCGCGCAGATCGGCGAGCAGGCGCTCTACGTGCGCGGCCACCACAGCCCCTCTTGTTCTCGCGGCTTTGCGATCAGAGGTTCGAAGTGAGATGCTGATGTGGGTTTGATACCAACCCTCCGGTCGGCTCCCTTGCGACCGGTCACGGAGGATGCGCTGTACGTCGGCAGGGATTGCGCGACGGTAATACCAGTTCTCAGAGCCTATACGCTTGGTCAGAGAGATCGTTTTCAGCACCACGGTGCATCACTCCTATGTATCAGGAGCGACGCGGAAAGCCGCTATGGCCTTGTACTTTCAGTGAAACCAATGGTGCTGCCAGACAGGATTGAACTGTCGACCTCTCCATTACCAATGGAGTGCTCTACCACTGAGCTACGGCAGCATGTGCTGGGATGAGAATCGGCCGCCAAGGGGGCCTACCAAGCGGGCCGATATCTGCCACAAGCCCCCCTCCTGTGCAAGCTTGCTAGCTCAGCCAAAACGAGAAAATCGGGTCGATATCGGGGCCAAAATGCCCGTTTTCAGGTGAAAGTACCGACTTTCCGCCGATTTCGGTTCCGATATCCCCGGCCAACTGGCCAGTTGGCCGCGGCATGGCATTCGGCCCATTTTGGATTTCGCACGAACAGTTCACGAGGGGCCTCTTGAGCTGCCGCATTCTCCGGGCATGTTATCGCGGATCGCTGGTATGGACCGCTGATGGCTGACGAGAACGACAAGAGCACGAGACAGGCGAGGGGTGCGCGGGACGACCGGCTGAAATCGGCGCTGCGCGAAAACCTGAAGCGGCGGAAGGTGCAGGCGCGCGAACGCGCCGCAATCACCGACCCCTCGCAGAACGACGATGCTTCCCTAGATGAGGGGACCGCCGGCAAGACCGGCGATTGAAGTCTGGCGATTAGAATTTTTGGAGTGCATGGACGTGGCAATGGGGCAGGACGAGCAGCAACGAGACGATGGTGACGCGCAGATGTCGCGGTTCACGCGCCCTGAGCAGACCTTTCCGGCGCTGACATCGGCCGAGATCGAGCGCATGCGGAATTTCGGCGAGGTCCGCACTTACGCCGACGGCGAATTCCTGTTCGAGACCGGCAAGCCCGGGCCGGGTATGTTCGTCGTGCTGAAGGGCCACGTCGCCATCACCCAGCGCGACGGGCTCGGCAATGTCACGCCGCTGATCGACCAGGGGCCGGGGCAATTTCTGGCCGAGCTCAGCCAGCTCTCGGGCCGGCCGGCGCTGGTCGACGGCCGCGCCGAAGGCGAGGTCGAGACGCTGCTGCTGCCGCCGCCCCGCCTGCGCGCGCTGCTGGTCGCCGAGGCCGAGCTCGGCGAGCGCATCATGCGCGCGCTGATCCTGCGCCGGGTCAATCTGCTTCAGGCCGGCGTCGGCGGTGTGGTGCTGATCGGTCCCTCGTATTCGGCCGGCGTGGTGCGCTTGCAGGGCTTCCTCACCCGCAACGGCCAGCCGCATCATCTGCTCGATCCCGAGCGTGACCGCGACGCCGCCGAGGTGATCGCACGCTATTCGCCGAAGCCGGAAGACTGGCCGCTGGTCGTCGCGGCGAGCGGCGAGGTGCTGCGCAATCCCAGCGAAACCGAGGTTGCGCGCGCGATCGGCATGATCGGCGGCCCCCGCAACGACCGCATCTATGACGTCGCGATCGTCGGCTGCGGACCCGCGGGGCTGGCGACCGCGGTGTATGCCGCCTCCGAAGGGCTTTCGGTCGCCGTGCTCGACACCCGCGCCTTCGGCGGCCAGGCCGGCGCCAGCGCGCGCATCGAAACTATCTGGGCTTTCCGACCGGCATTTCCGGCCAGGCCCTGACCGCGCGCGCGTTCAACCAGGCGCAGAAGTTCGGCGCCGACATCATGATCCCCGTCACGGTGAAGTCGCTCGACTGCACGCGCAGGGATGGCGCCTTTGCGGTGACGCTCGACGGCAGCGATCCCTTGCGCTCGCGCGCAGTCGTGGTTGCGAGCGGCGCGCGTTATCGCCGCCCCGAGATCGAGAACCTCGACAAGTTCGAGGGCCGCGGCGTCTGGTATTGGGCCTCTCCGGTCGAGGCGCGGCTCTGCGCCGGCGAGGAGGTGGCCCTGGTCGGCGCCGGCAATTCGGCGGGGCAGGCGGCCGTGTTCCTGTCGGGACACGCCAAGAAGGTGCTGATGATCATCCGCGGCGGTGGCCTGGGCGCCAGCATGTCGCGCTATCTCATCGAGCGCATCGAAGCGACACCCAACATCGAATTGATGTTCAACACCGAGATCACCGCGCTCGAGGGCGACGAAGCCTCGCTGCTGCGGCGCATCCGCTGGAAGAGCCGGCTGTCGAGCGATGAAGACTCCGCCGACATCAAGAATCTCTTTTTGTTCGTCGGTGCCGATCCCGCCACCAGCTGGCTCGACGGCTGTGGCGTCACGCTCGATCGCGGCGGCTTCGTCGTGACGGGCGCGCAGTCCGAGCTGAACCAGGGCAAGCTGGTGGCCCCACTGGAGACCTCGGTGCCCGGCGTCTACGCGGTCGGCGACGTCCGCTCCGGCTCGGTCAAGCGCGTCGGCGGCGCCATCGGCGAAGGCGCGCAGGTCGTGGCCTCCCTGCACGGCTATCTCGGCGACGCCGCAAAACCGGCGCTTTAGTCAAGGACAAGACAAGCAGACGGCAGGCGGAATCTCACTTGCCATCTTGCCGTGTCCCACGGACTATCGCCCCGTCGCGAGGCCAATCGCGCGTGGAAGAACAAAAGATTCACAAGGGAGGACTAAATGGCCGAACTCGTCGTGCTCTACAAGACGCCCAAAGACGCCGCCGCCTTCGACAAGCATTATGCCGAGACCCACATTCCGCTCGCGAAGAAACTTCCCGGCCTGAAGAAATACGCCGTCAGCACGGGCGCAGTCGGCTCGCCCGCCGGACCATCGGGCGTCCACCTTGTCGCCATTCTCAGCTTCGACAGCGTGGGCGACATCCAGAAGGCCTTCGGCAGCGAAGCTGGCAAGGCGGCCGCGGGCGACGTGCCGAAATTCGCCAGCGGCGGCGCCGATCTGCTGATCTTCGACACCAAGGAAGTCTGAGCGCGCGCGAAGCGTCTCGCCAAATTCGATTCAACTTTCGTCGAAGACCTGCAAGCTCGTAGCCCGGATTTAGCTTCGCCCCATCCGGGCTACAAACTGCTCTCGTTTGTGACAGCACTGCAAAAAATTCGGTCGTGCGTTTGTCGATTCGCACGACGGCGCATGGCTCCGCACGAGTCTGTGACATCGCGTATGTAGCCATCCGATGAGGACCGTAATATCAATCGCCTGATCTCAATGCAGAGAGTAGGAGAGATGCCGTGGTTCTTGGGTTGAGCCTGCCCGCCTTCACGTTGGTCCATGTCATCATCAGCCTGATCGGCATCGTCGCCGGCCTGGTCGTGATGTTCGGTCTGCTCGGGTCGAAGTCGATGCCGGGCCTCACCGCGATCTTCCTGCTGTTCACGATCCTCACCAGCGTCACCGGCTTCCTGTTTCCGTTCAAGGAGCTGCTGCCCTCGTACATCATCGCCGGCATCTCGCTGGTGCTGCTCGCGATCGCCTGCCTCGCGCTCTACGGAATGAAGCTCAAAGGGGTCTGGCGTCCCGTCTACATCGTGACCGCGATGATCTCGCTCTATTTCAACGTCTTCGTGCTGGTGATCCAGTCGTTCCTGAAGGTGCCGGCGCTCGCCGCGCTCGCGCCTGCCGTGCCGCCGAATCCGCCGGGAGGCCCCGTCTTCGCCGTGGTGCAGGGCATCGTGCTGGTGTTCTTCGTGGTGCTGACCATCGGCGCCTGGCGCCGCTACAAGCCGATGACGTTTGCCTGATCGCACGTTCACGGTCGGTGCGCGGCATCGACCTCGTGACATCGCCCGACCACCTCCGGATTGCCGGCTCGCGTTTTGCGAGCCCGGATTGATTTTCACTGAAGGAGCCATTCATGCCCACCATCACCACCAAGGACGGCGTCGAGATCTTTTTCAAGGATTGGGGCTCGGGCCAGCCGATCGTGTTCAGCCATGGCTGGCCGCTGTCGGCCGACGACTGGGACACGCAGATGATATTCTTCGCCAATCATGGCTACCGCGTCATCGCCCATGACCGCCGCGGCCACGGCCGCTCGTCTCAGGTCGCCGACGGCCACGACATGGATCACTATGCCGACGATCTCGCGGCGGTGACCGCGCACCTCGACCTCAAGAACGCCATCCATGTCGGCCACTCCACCGGCGGCGGTGAGGTCGTGCACTACATCGCGCGTCACGGCGAGAGCCGGGTGGCGAAGGCTGCGATCCTCTCGGCGGTGCCGCCGCTGATGGTGCAGACGGCGGCCAATCCGGGCGGCCTGCCGAAGAGCGTGTTCGACGATCTCCAGAAGCAGCTCGCCGCCAGCCGTACGCAGTTTTATCGCGATCTCCCCGCCGGCCCGTTCTACGGCTACAACCGTCCCGGCGCAAAGCCGTCGGAAGCGGTGATCCAGAACTGGTGGCGCCAGGGCATGATGGGCGGCGCGAAGGCGCATTACGACGGCATCGTCGCATTCTCGCAGACCGACTTCACCGAGGACCTGAAGCAGATCAGCGTGCCCGTGCTGGTGATGCACGGCGACGACGACCAGATCGTTCCCTACGCCGATTCGGGCCCGCTGTCGGCCAAGCTGCTGAAGAACGGCACGCTCAAGACCTACAAGGGCTTCCCGCATGGCATGCCCACCACGCACGCCGAAACCATCAACGCGGACCTGCTCGCGTTCTTCAAGGCGTGAGGGACTGATCTTACCCTCCCCTGGAGGGGGAGGATCGATCGCGCGCAGCGCGAGCGGGGTGGGGTGATCTCTCCCCTCGGGCGCTGTTCGGTGCGGAGAGACCGTCACCCCACCCCGTCTCACATTCCGCTGCGCTCCATGTGAGCCGACCCACGGGCGAGCTACGCTCGTCCCGGACCCCTCCAGGGGAGGGGGCGCACTCACTTCAAGATCGCCCTGATCGCATCGAACGTGCGCTTCACGAAGACCTCCGGCTTCTCCCGCACATCTTCGCCGATCCAGCTTTCGCCGCCGACGCGCATCGCGCCGGTGGCGATCATGGCGACGAGCCGTGCCTTGAGCCTGTCCGATTTGGTTTTGGCACGCTGCGAAAGCCCTTCGGCCAGTGCGCGCTCGAGCTTCTCGTATTTGAGCTGGTCGCGCGCGTGAAGCGCTGGATTGTCGCGCTTGAGCCGCGACATCGCCGCCGCTTCCGCCGGGTCGATCCGCCTGACCGCCGCCGCGATCGCATTCTCCGCCGCCGTCAGCATGGTTTCGCCCGCTGGCCGCGCCACGACCTCTGCGACCAGCGCGCTTGCTGCGCCCTCCTGCCAGGCGGTGACCACGTCCTCCTTCGACGCGAAGTAGTGGAAGAAGCTGCGGCGTGACACGTCGGCCGCGGTCGCGATGTCGTCGATGGTCGTGGCCTCGAAGCCGCGCTCCAGGAACAGCGCCATCGCCGCGCGGGTCAGCCGCTCGCGGGTCTCTTGCAATTTACGCTGGCGCAGGCCGGGGCCGACAGGGGATTTTGCTCCTGCCGGCAATGGCTTGGCGCCTGTCCTGACCGATTTCCCGCCGGGCTTTGAAGCCTTCAAATTATTTCACCTCTTGCAAACTTGCACTCAGTGCACATTTAGACCGGTCGCGGGCCTCATTCCAGCCCCGAACGGAGATACGGCATGACCGACTGGAGCACGGCAGACATCCCCTCCCTCAGCGGCAAGACCGCCGTCGTGACCGGGGCGACGGGCGGCCTCGGCTACGAGACAGCGATGGCGCTGGCGGGCGCCGGTGCCATTGTCATACTCACCGGACGCAACGACGCAAAGGGCCTGCGGGCGATCGAGGGCATTTGCGAGCGGTTTCCCAACGCATTGATCGCCTACGAGCATCTCGATCTCGCCAGCCTCGCCTCCGTCGCCGATTTTACCAGACGCTTCGCTGCGAGCAACGAGCAGCTCGATCTCCTGATCAACAATGCCGGCGTGATGGCGCTGCCGAAGCGGCAGCAGACGGAGGATGGTTTCGAGATGCAGCTCGGCACCAACTATCTCGGCCATTACGCCCTGACGGCACAGCTGTTGCCGCAGCTTCGCCGCGCGAAAGCGCCGCGCATCGTCAATCTGTCGAGCCTCGCGCACCGCTCCGGCGCGATCAATTTCGACGATCTGCAAAGCAAGCGTTCCTATCGTCCCTGGCGCGCCTATTGCCAGTCCAAGCTGGCGATGCTGATGTTTTCGCTGGAGCTGCAGCGCCGCAGCCTCGCCGCCGGCTGGGGCCTGACGAGCCTTGCTGCCCATCCCGGCTACGCGCGGACCGATCTCATTCCGAACGGGCCGGGCGCGAACACCTTCCAGTGGCGTGTGAGCCGTTGGCTCCAGCCTTTCATCAGCCACTCCGCAGCCGAAGGCGCGCTGCCCACGCTGTTCGCGGCGACCTCGCCGGCTGCAGAGCCCGGCGGCTATTATGGTCCGAACTGGTTCTACGAACTGAAGGGGCCGCCCGCGCCGGCGAAGATCATGCCGCAGGCGAAGGATTTCGCCGCGGCCGCCATGCTGTGGGATGTCTCGGCGACGTTGACCGGTGTATCCTTCGACGAGATCGCGGTCGCCGCATGAGCCGCGGGCCGGTTGGGGATGTCACGATGCAAGTCATCATCTTCGGCGCGACCGGCATGGTCGGGCAGGGCGTATTGCGCGAATGCCTGATCGACACCGGCATCGACCGCGTGCTCGTGGTCGGCCGCAGCCCGACCGGCGTGCGCAACGCCAAGCTCACCGAAATCACGCACGGCGATTTCACGGACTACTCGGCGATCGAAGCGCAGCTCACGGGCTTCGATGCCTGCTTCTTCTGCCTCGGCGTCTCCTCGATCGGCATGAGCGAGGATCGCTATCGCCATCTCACCTACGATCTCACGCTCGCGGCGGCGACGACGCTCGCGAAGCTCAATCCGCAGATGACGTTTGTCTACGTCACCGGCGCCGGCACCGATTCCACCGAGCAGGGATCGCGGATGTGGGCGCGGATCAAGGGCAAGACCGAAAACGATCTGCTCAAGCTGCCATTCCGGGGTGCCTACATGTTCCGCCCCGGGGCGATCCAGCCCCTGCACGGCGCCCGCTCCAAGACCGCCTGGGTGCAGGCCGTGTATGCCGCAACCGGGCCGCTCTGGTCGGCGCTGCGCTGGATCTCGCCGCGGCTCGTCACCTCGACCGAGCAGATGGGCCGCGCCATGATTCGTGTCGCCCGGGAGGGGTATCCGCGGAAGGTGCTGGAGATGGAGGATATCAATAGCCTCTAGCCGGCTGGCCCGTTAGTTTCACGGAAATTTCCGCGGCCGCGCGCGTTGAGCCTGATCGGACCCCGAGGAGAAATGCCGGCGATGTCTCCCCAGCTCAAACTGATCGCGCTCGACGCCGACGATCTCGCCGTGATCTCGACCCATGTGCAGGACGCCCGCGTTCAGGCCGCCGACATCATCTGGCGGCAAAGCGAGAAGCGGCTGGTGGTCGGGATGAGCCGGCTGGACTGGGAGCAGTCGCTGGACGGCGAGGCCGAACCCCGCCGGCTGGTCGCCGCGCTCCGCTTCGACCGCGTGCTCGCCTGCAAGTCACGCAACATCGACCTCGGCGCGCCGGACGAGGTTCTGGACCTCGTCGGCATCGAGTTTCACTCCCAGGACGGCCGCGACGAGGAGCCCGGGGGCAGCGCCCTGCTGCTGTTCGCCCATGGCGGCGCCATCCGCCTCGACGTCGAATGTCTGGAATGCGAGTTGACCGATCTGGGGGCGGACGCGCTGGGGGCCGGACTGGGCCTCGAGGAGGAGGGGTGAGCTGACCGGTATACCAGTCAAGCCAGGTCGGGCCGCTGCCGGAACGGCATCTCCCGAGGGTTGACGCAGCTTCCCCGCCGCGCCATTGAGCAGGGGGTCGGGTGAGCCAATCCGCCCCAAAGACCAGCCGGAAGCCAAGCCAAAAATGCCCGTTCGTCTCGACCGCAGCAGCGCCGATTTTGACCAGCGATTCGCGGCCTTCCTCGCCGCCAAGCGCGAGGTCTCGGCCGACGTCGAGGCCGCCGTGCGCACCATCGTCGACGATGTCGCCCGGCGGGGCGATGCGGCCCTGCTCGAGGCCACGGCAAAGTTCGACCGGCTGAAGCTGGATGCATCCGGCCTGCGCGTCACCGCCGCCGAGATCGAGACGGCCGTGAAGGCCTGCGATGCCGCGACGCTGGATGCGCTCAAGCTCGCGCGCGACCGCATCGAGACCTATCACCGCCGCCAATTGCCGAAGGACGAGCGCTTCACCGATCCGCTCGGCGTCGAGCTCGGCTGGCGCTATACCGCCATCGAATCCGCGGGCCTCTATGTGCCCGGCGGCACCGCGGCCTATCCCTCCTCGGTGCTGATGAACGCCGTGCCCGCGCAGGTCGCCGGCGTCGCGCGTCTCGTCATGGTGGTGCCGTCGCCGGACGGCAAGCTCAATCCGCTGGTGCTGGCGGCCGCGTCGCTTGGCGGCGTTAGCGAGATCTACCGGGTCGGCGGCGCGCAGGCCGTGGCGGCGCTCGCGCACGGCACCGCGACGATCGCGCCGGTGGCAAAGATCGTCGGCCCCGGCAACGCCTATGTCGCCGCCGCAAAGCGCCTGGTGTTCGGCAAGGTCGGTATCGACATGATCGCCGGCCCCTCCGAGGTGTTGGTGATCGCCGACGACACCGGCAATGCCGACTGGATCGCCGCTGATCTGCTGGCGCAGGCCGAGCATGATGCCAGCGCGCAATCGATCCTGATCACGGATTCCGCGCGCCTCGCCGCGGATGTCGAGAAGGCCGTCGAAGCGCAGCTGAAGACATTGCCGCGCGCCGCAATTGCCGGCACGTCGTGGGCCGATTTCGGCGCCATCATCATGGTCAAGAATCTTGCCGACGCCATTCCGCTCGCCGATGCGATCGCGGCCGAGCATCTCGAGATCATGACTGATGATCCCGACGCGCTTGCCGGAAAGATCCGCAACGCCGGCGCGGTGTTCCTCGGCGCGCATACGCCGGAGGCGATCGGCGATTATGTCGGCGGCTCCAACCACGTGCTGCCGACGGCGCGCTCGGCGCGATTCTCCTCGGGGCTCGGAGTTGCCGACTTCATGAAGCGCACCTCGATCCTGAAATGCGGCCCGGACCAGCTGCGTGCGCTGGGACCTGCCGCGATGACGCTCGGACAAGCGGAGGGGCTGGACGCTCATTCGCGCTCGATTGGATTGCGCCTCAATCTGTCATGACCCAGCCGCCCGAACAGGACGACTCGACCAATCGCATCGTCGCGGTCACCCTCGACGAGGACTCGATCGGCCGTTCCGGGCCCGACATCGAGCATGAGCGCGCGATCGCGATCTACGATCTGATCGAGCAGAATTTGTTCGCGCCCGATGGCGCCGACGGGAAGGGGCCGTTCACGCTGCATATCGGCATCACCGGCAGCCGGCTGATGTTCGACATTCGCCGCGAGGAAGGCACGCCCGTGGTCGCGCATCTGTTGTCGCTGACGCCGTTCCGGCGGATCGTGAAGGACTATTTCATGATCTGCGACAGCTACTATCAGGCGATCCGGACAGCTACGCCGGACAAGATCGAGGCCATCGACATGGGCCGCCGCGGCATCCATGATGAGGGATCGCGCACGCTCCAGGAGCGGCTGAGGGGCAAGGTGCGGGTCGACTTCGAGACCTCGCGCCGGCTGTTCACGCTCATCACCGTCCTCCACTGGAAGGGTTAGGCGCATGATCCCGAAAAGTGGGCACCGGTTTTCGGACCAGATCATGCGCGAGACAAACGGCTTAATGGCCCGGAAAAATGTGCAGCGGTTTTCCGACAAGGCCATGCCCTCTTTCAAAAGAGGCTAGGCGCGATGGCGGGTCCGCCACGCGCACGCGATCCGCAATCGGTGCTGTTCGCCTGCGCGATGAACAGCGTGCGCTCGCCGATGGCCGAGAGCCTGCTCCGGCACATGTTTCCGCAGGGCCTCTACGTGAAGTCGGCCGGCGCCAGAAACGGCGAGCTCGATCCCTTCGTGGTCGCCGTGATGGACGAACTGGGGCAGGACATCTCCGCCCACAAGCCGCAGACCTTCGAGGAGCTGGAGGACTGGGAGGGGCTCAATTTCGACCTCATCATCACGCTCTCGCCCGAAGCGCACCACAAGGCGCTGGAGCTGACCCGCACGCTCGCCGCCGACGTCGAATACTGGCCGACGCAGGATCCCACCACCATCGAAGGCAGCCGCGACCAGAAGCTCGCCGCCTACCGCGAGGTCTGCGACCAGCTCCTGATGCGCATCCGCAGGCGTTTTGCGAAGGTCGGTGCGGCGAGCGGTTAGCCGTAACACCCGCGTCACAGACCGAGGGCACACGCATGTTGGACGCCTCGAATCAGTAAAGTCCGGGTTCCCGGGTTGTGAAATCAGCCCCCTTCCGATAGGTTCCGCGCGCAATTCATCCCCTGCTTCATCCCCCAAATCACCTGATGCTCGGCCGCCCCAAATTCGTACTTGCCTCCGGTTCGCCGCGGCGCCTGTCGCTGCTCAACCAGGCCGGCATCGAGCCGGACGCGCTCCGGCCGGCCGACGTCGACGAGACGCCGAAGCGGGGCGAGCTGCCGCGCGCCTGCGCCAACCGTCTCGCAAGGGCCAAGGCCGATGCTGCGCTGAAATCGGTGCAGCTCGACGACGAGCTGCGCGGCGCCTTCATCCTCTCGGCCGATACGGTTGTGGCGGTCGGCCGCCGCATCCTGCCCAAGGCCAATCTGGTGGACGAGGCCGCGCAGTGCCTGCGGCTCTTGTCGGGCCGTAACCACCGCGTCTACACCGCGATCTGCCTGGTGACGCCGCGCGAGGCCTTCCGCCAGCGCCTGGTCGAGACCCGCGTCCGCTTCAAGCGCCTCTCCGAGGACGACATCCAGGCCTATATCGGCTCCGGCGAATGGCGCGGCAAAGCCGGCGGTTACGCCGTGCAGGGCATCGCCGGCTCCTTCGTGGTCAAGATGGTGGGGTCTTACAGCAACGTCGTCGGCCTGCCGCTCTACGAGACCACGACGCTGCTCGGCGGCGAAGGTTTTCCGATCCGCTTCGGCTGGCTCAACGCCACGGCCATCTAGCGCGCCGACAAAAATCTCGAAAACAACCCCATGCACAGTAGAATGGGCTCGCCGGACCCGGCCCGCGACGCCTGCGCGTCCGCCCGAGGAACCGCTTTGCCGACAGGCTCTTGAACGCCTTCACCCCGAGTATGCTGCCGACATCATGGACGACCACGTCAAAAAGCCCGCCGGCCCGCTCAAAACCTGCCCGATCTGCGGCAAGCCGCAGTCGGAAGCCACCCGCCCGTTCTGCTCCTCGCGCTGCCGCGACGTCGACCTGAACCGCTGGCTGAAAGGCTCCTACGTCATCCCCGGCCGCGATGACGAGGCGGACGGCGAAGAATAGTTAATAATATCAGACGTTTATTTCGACTTCCGATTTGCCGCGCACCAGCCGCAGCAAGCCCGCCCCACCTTGTGCACAGGCGGGCCGCGCCCGGCGAAGCCACTTGGCGAAGCCGGGTGGACATGCCGCTCCGAGCCCACTATAAACCGCCCGCTCGATGGGCCTTGGCCCCTCTTTGGAGCACGCCCAGGTAGCTCAGTTGGTAGAGCATGCGACTGAAAATCGCAGTGTCGGTGGTTCGATTCCGCCCCTGGGCACCATCACTTCATTCCCCGGCTTCCGCCTACAACCGTTAACGTGCTATAAGCGCTTGTAATAAGGCGCTTTCTGGTTCGTTGATGTTCGCGTACCTCCGCCCGCATCCGGTAAGTTTGTTGGTAGGGCCGTTGGTAACTCGCCGGAAGCGTGTTGGTAGATGGTGCGCAGGGAATCTAATCGATGCCGCTTTCAGATGCCGCTTGCCGCTCCGCCAAACCGGGCGAGAAACCGTACAAGATCAGCGACGCCGGCGGTCTGTTCCTTCTGGTCGAGAAGAACGGTTCTCGCCTGTGGCGTCAGGCTTACCGTTTCGACGGGAAACAGCGGCTGATTGCGCTGGGCGCCTATCCAGCCGTCAGCCTCGCCGACGCCCGGGTCGCTCGGGACCAGAACAAGGGCCTCCTAGCGAAAGGCGTCGACCCATCGGCGCAACGGAAGCTGGATCGGGGCGCCGCCCGGATTGCACGGACCAACACCTTCCGGATCGTCTCCGATGAACTGATCGCCAAGTTCGAAGCCGAAGGCGACAATCCGGCGACCATCGAAAAGAAGAAATGGCTCATCGGCCTGCTGGGTGGTGACATAGGCGATCGTCCTATCGCCGAAATTGCCGCGCCGGAATTGCTAGACGCGCT
Organism: Bradyrhizobium barranii subsp. apii; assembly: GCF_011516635.5. Taxonomy (GTDB): domain Bacteria; phylum Pseudomonadota; class Alphaproteobacteria; order Rhizobiales; family Xanthobacteraceae; genus Bradyrhizobium; species Bradyrhizobium barranii. The sequence continues at coordinate 1,247,148 of NZ_CP096255.1, forward strand.
GCGCAAGATCGAACGCCGCGGTCGGTATGAAAGCGCGCGCCGTGCGCGCAGCCTCGCTGGCCGCGTATTCCGGTATGCGGTCGCAACCGGTCGCGCCGAACGTGATCCGTCGGGCGATCTTGCCGGCGCCCTGATTTCTCCGAAAGTGCAGCATCGCGCCTCAATCACCGAGCCGAAGGCCGTCGGCGCGCTTCTGCGCGCTGTCGACGATATCGACGGGCAGGTCACAACGCGCGCCGCGCTGCAACTGATCGCTCTAACCTTCGTTAGACCGGGCGAACTGCGCCATGCGGAATGGAAGGAGTTCGATACGCGAGGCGCTGTTTGGAAAATTCCTGCGCACAAGATGAAGATGCCGCGTCCACATATGGTGCCGTTGTCGCGGCAGGCGCTCGCCATTGTTGCTGACATCCGAAAAGTGACGGGCACGTCGCCCTTTCTCTTTCCACAGATCCGATCATGGCATCGCCCGATCTCGGATGGCACTCTGAACGCCGCGCTCCGGCGGCTCGGCTACGACAAAACGCAGGTAACAGCGCACGGCTTCCGCTCGACCGCATCAACGCTGCTGAACGAAAGCCGCCTCTGGCACCATGACGCCATAGAACGTCAACTTGCACATCAGGATGGTGACGAAGTTCGCGCCGCGTACAATTCAGCGGAATACTGGGATGAGCGCGTTCGGATGATGCAATGGTGGGCCGACCATCTCGATGAGCTGCGCGCGACCGGGGGCGTTGTGCCGATCGCGAAAGAGCGCCGTCCCCAGTTTTCGTCAGCTTCGTAGGATAATGATGGCAGCAGTTTCAAAAGCACCGAAGAAGCCGCGCCAGCCGCGCCTCCGCAAGGCCGATGCTGAGCTCGATAGGCACTTTAAAGCATGCGAGGCGCGATGGAACGAGGCCAAGCTTAAGGCTGAGAACCCGATTTCAAGACGAGTGAAGCCGCCCGACGGCAAGAAAATCGCAGCCGGTCTTCGCCAATTGTACGAGCTTACCGGCGATCCTCTGTTCAAGCAGGCGGTGATGGCGCTCGATGCCTATGGGCTTGCCGACGGTCGACCGCGCGACAGCGTGAATAGGCTTTGGATGCGGAACTCAGATGAATGGAATAGCGCGCCATCTTTCATGGCCGCCGTGATCGTGGACGCGGAAGATCGGACTGGAAAGAAGATGAGCAAGCGAGCCGCGGCGGCGAAGGTCGTCGCGGCGCTCCGCTTGCCCGGGACAAGCTTTGAAAGAGCCGTGGACATCCTGGAAGAGTTTTACACCGACGGTATGAAGGGGCGCTTCCCACAGTTCGAGTCGGGTGAGATAGGGACAATTTTCGTTGTTCCGGTCGACGGGCGCGAGCCAGAGGAGCTGCGTGCAAGGTACCTACCCAAAGAAGGCAAGGAGGTGCCGAATAACTTACACTGGCGAAGCGCTATCGCCAGCGGTGACGTGACAGCGCGAGTTAAGAGTTGGCGAAAATTGCCCCCGAACTTCGGCAACTCTTAAGGATCAGCATCCGGCATCTTGTTCGCACGATTGAAGGCGAACAACGGAGATGCACGGATGCCCGATCTAACTTTTGCCGACTTCGTTAAGCTCTACAGCCTGCCTCCGAATGTAACGGTCAGGCACTTCAAGGAGCTGGCCGGTATTGGCCATACCCGCTTCTACGAGCTTGCCAAGCAAGGCCAAATCCGTCTCCTAAAAAACGGTCGCTCGACGAGCGTTCCCGTTGAAGATCTTTTCAGCGTGCTTCGCGGCGGTCTCAACGCACGGGTGGCGGCGTGATGCGCTCCGATCGCACAAGTCACAAAGCCGATCGTGAACTACTGCTTGGCCTAGTCGACGCTCTCAATGTGTCGAAGAATCGCCTCGGTCGTGACCCGTGTGGCGACTCGAATATCGTCGGCCGTCGCGGGCACGTCTCGACTGACGGCGTCGCCGCCTACGTCTATCTAGCGTGCAAGACCAAGCGCCGCTGGGAAACAGCCAAGTCCGCCCTGGGTGTGCCCGCGACGCAAGATGGCGACACCGAGGGCGTGCTCCGCATGGATAATCCCCCCTCAGAATCGCAGGCCGAGATCCTCCGGCGCCTGCTTGGGTTACGCAAATCAATACGCCCATCCGACAAGCAGCGCGCCACTCTCGCTCGCTTCAGTTTCCGCCGCGACAACAGCGGGGGTTTCTGACCGTTTTATCGCGGTGGCTGAGGGTGCCGCTACCCCACTGGCACCGACGATGCCGGACTGTGTGAAAACGCCGCTTGAAGAATGGAGGCGATGAGTATGAGTGATGTCGTCCCCTTTCCGCTATCGCGCAGATGGGTGTTCATAGAGCGCCAGGCGCGCCGAGCATCCGAACTCAACGAGGACGCCGGCGAACGCCACATCTTGTATCAGTTGGAAGTTCAGCGCGCCGCCATGAGGCGCAAGGGCATCGACGAGGCTTTGATAGCTCGCGAGATCCGCTGCATGGAGTCCGCGATCAGGGTGTCGCTGCAGCGCCTGCTGATGGGCGGCGCGGCATGACCGTGTTTCACAAGGTTGGACCGGGCGGCCGATCCACGAACTCCATCGCGGGGAAGCGCATGCGCAAGGCGCTGGGATTGCCTCAGGGCGTCGGTTTCTGCGTGCCGGTCCCGCGCGACTTGTTGTGCAGTCCAGCGTGGCTCGCGATGTCTGATCAGTGTCGAAAACTGATTGACGCGTTGATGACCGAGCACGCGGACCATGGCGGGTTCGAAAACGGCAACCTGAAGGCTCCCTACGACACACTCCAGGCGCGGGGTATGCGCCGCGGCAACATCCTAAGCGCCATCCTCGAGGCGAAGGCGCTTGGGATCGTAGATCCAACACGCGGCGTGCGGTCGTACGGTTCAAGAAAGGCGCCGTCGGTGTATCGACTGACTTGGCTCGGTACGCCGGACGGTCTGACGCCCACCAACGAATGGCGGGCAATCAAGACCGAACAGGAAGCCAGGACTCGGATCGTAAACGCGATGGAAGCGCTGAAGCGGGAGCGGTCCATCAAGGCCGCCGCACGCGCCGAATATGCCGGCCGGGCCAACCGAAAGAGGGCCGCATGAAGGAATTTCCCCGGTTACATTTTGAGGAGTTTCCAGTGACGGTTCTGGAACTACTTGGTTGCAAAACCGCAACTAGGCCGAGGCGAGAAACTCAACAAATACAGGCCTCCGCTCCAAGTTACATACGGTGGAACTGCTATTTATATCTTCCCTACCATGGGGAGATCGCATGACACAGCTCCCCCTCAGCCTGGTTGCCGCCAGGACGGCCCTCGAGCGAGCCGTCGTCGAAGCCCGTCTTGCCTACGACTACAGCCCAGGCAGCTACACCTACAGCTGTTTGCATGCGTGCCGTGATGCCGAGCAAGCCGTTGCTGTCTTGCGTGCTGCGTTGCTGGAGCAGCAGCTGGCAGAGGAGGGCACGTGATGGTGTCCACGCCCCAGCTTGCTCACAAGCCAAGCCAAGCCCCCGCGACGATCAAGGTCGCGCCGATCACCAAGATCAGCACGTCAAAGACCAACCTGCTGTCGGGCGCGCGCTTCGGTTTGTCTCCAGTCATGCGCACATCGTACCAACCGATCGCGCAGGTGGTTATGAGGTGGTTCTCACACACTGCTGAGCGGACCTCCGCACCGCTCTCTCGCATCGCCCATCGTGCTGAGCAAGGAGGAGGCCAGCGAGAGCGTGTTGAGCAAAGGCGCCCCAGCGCCCACGTAATCACCGGCAATCGGCCTCCCACAATCGCCGCTCATGCACGCGCTGAGGCTGGCCGGTGTTTCTCGACGTCCGCCGCGTTGAACGCACCACGAGCCACGCCTGGGCCGGGCAGGGGCCAAATGCGCGAAAAAATCTATAGGTACCTTTCGCCACGGTCCGGCCGTGCGCGCCCGACGCGTCCGGCATTTCTGCATATTCCGGATTCCCAAAATCACGGTTTCCTTGTCAGGGGACGAGCCTGTGACATTTAGGACATACTGCAACAAGGGGTTTCGGTATCGCCCCCGGGCCCTACGCCGCGCCGTCCTCTCGATCCTTGAGCGCCGCGACAGGTTGAGTGCGCCGGAAATAGCGTCGTGCGCCTATTGCCACGGGCGGCCGATGGTTCGCCCGGGTTGGCGCATACCGACCGAAGCCGAGGTCGTGTCGGTGCGCCGAGCGCTTCGGCATCTGGTGGGGAGCGGCAAGGTTGTGAAGTCCGGCCGGTATCGGCGCAGCTCTTATCAGCGTCACCGCGATACGTTCTGCCTCGCCACGCAGGAGCGGCAATGACCGACACAGAAATCAATGCCGCGATCGAGGTGCACCGGAAGGCGATCGCTGCCCTCGAAGCTATGAGGCAAACAAGCGCCTCGCCGACACCGCCCCCGCCAGCAGCACCGGCTACCGCTCGCAGGCCCATTGCGAAGCGTCGCTGGGAGTTGGCAGCGAAGGCATTCCGGCGCTTTCCGTTCGAGCCGCATACCGTGAGGAGAATCTGCGTCGATCATCCCGAATGGGCCACGAAGCTTAGGGAGGGCGCCTGGCACGTCGACGCTGACATGTTCGACGCGTTCGCGGATCTGGTAGAGGCCGGCAAAGCCTCGTTCGCGGTGTGCGAGAAGTCCGCGGTGTCAGTGGCGGAAGATGTGCAGATCCCGCTAAAACTGTGACCAGCAATTAGATCCGCAACACGAGGCATTCGAAGTGACCAAAATCGAGAAGCAGTTGGAACAAGCCCGCGCCGATTTGGCAGCGTCAAATGAGGGGATGGCGGCCCTGGGCGCACAGAAGGCCGAGGCTATCCGTAGCTCCAAAACATATGCGCAGTGGCGATTGTCGTATGAGGAATTCTCGCTTGAGGGGGAGCGCCTCGGGCAACTCGTCGAGAAGCTTGAGGCCGATCTTGAACGAGAGAAGGCCGATGCCAAGCGCTCCGCTTTGGATTCTCGCAAGGCCGAGCTACAGAAGCAAACCGCCGCACTTGCTCGTCGGATCAACGAGGAAGGCAGCCGGGCGGCCGCTGTGCTGGTGGCGCTGGCCGAGGAAGCACGGGCAAACGCCGAGGCCGTCGAACGGCTCAATCGCGAGCTATCCGACCACGAGCACCTGATCCACGCCGACCACCTCGCCCGCCACCGTGCTCCGGCGCCGCGGGAAAACCTCGCGGAAGCCATCGTAGATCTTTGGACTTTCGAGGTCGGCGGAGAGTTGGTCGGAGATCCTGACCTCGTGGTCGAGCGCTCATACGAACGCGGCATCATCCCGGCCATCGGCGCCAGCCTGAGACATACCCCTGTGGTCCGCAAAAGGTTTAAGCAAATCACCTATCGTGAGCAGGGCGATCGCGAATACGCCGTGCCGCTCGCCTCGGTCCTGAAGTTGCCGCGCTTTGACGCACCGGGCATGCTTTTCGACCACGGTCGCGCGGTTGAGCCCGCGCAGCGCCGCGAACTCGTGGAATTGATTCCCGCGCCAGATGCTCCCGCCAAGCCGGCCGACAGCGAGGCCGCCTGACATGCCGCAAGAAAATCGCAAATGCGTCGATTGCAGGTTTGCCGAGAAGATCCAGGACGACACGCAGAGGCAGTGCCGCCGCGCCGCCCCGACGAATGGCTCGAGCGTTGGGGCGTGGCCGCGCGTCAAGCTCGATGACTGGTGCTATTTGTTCGAAGCTCGCGGTGGAGCGCAAGCTTCGACCTCGGCGACCGATAGCGCCAAGCTCGCCACCGCCGCGTCGTGGGATGCGGTGGTCGCCGACATCAACAAAACAGTCGCCGCCGGCGGGCACGGACCCTGAATAGGAGCTGCCGGCGACCGCGCCGCGGCGGGGTTTCCAAGGGGTTGGAGTTACCCGCCGCGGCGCTTTCTTGACCAGTGACGCATCATCAACAGGCTTGGAGGGGCCGATGGAAATGGAGTTCAAACTGTGAGTAAGACGATCACCGCTACCGCCGTTACCTCCGCGGTCTAAGCGGAGCGATGCGGCCGCATTACACGCCCAAGCTCAAAAAGCGGACGGCGCTGGTGCGGGCGCTCAAAGAGGTGTTCCGCCGACACCGGTCGCAACCGATTGAACGGGTGATAAACTTGATCAATCCGATGCTCGGGGGGTGGGTGAATTACTTCGCGGTGGGGCATTCCAGCGATGGAATAGGCGGTGGCCGTTCGACACTCTAGGGTTGTTCAACGCCTACAGCGTGCGACGCGACGGGCCGAAAGTTGCCCCAGCAGGATAGGTCCCATAAGCGTTGGCGCGAAGCAAATGGGGCGCGCAGTGCGGGAAATCCGCACGCTGCGTGCGACGTGGAGGGGACTGGAAACGTGGCGCGGTCGAAAAGCGCGCCAGTCCTCGACTACCGATGAGCGGGGACAGGAAACGGAGTGTTGGCCATCGGCCCCAAGCCACCGCGCCCGTCCTCGACTCTACCCATCGGCCTTCAGAGCCTCAAGGAAACTCTTGTTGGCGGTGTATTTCGTTCCTCGGCCAGCGCTTCGCCGACGACCTCCACTACAGTCCGGATCGCCCGCCGCTCGGCACGTTTCACAACGGCGTCGATGTAGGTTTGCCATTGCTTCGTCAGGCGTGGCGGCTGCGCCACGCGCGGATTGACGTATTCATCCAGCGTGGCTACGGGAACAGTGCGCCGAGCACCAAAGTGTCGAAGGTGACAACGTCGACTTGGGTGTCGTGTGAAAAGTGGCAATTTCGAAAGGACAGGATAATGAAATCCGTAGGCAACGGCTTCCGGCCCTCGGGCGGCGAGATCAAAAGCTTCGCCGAATATATGGAGAACGGCTTCCCCAATGTGGAAGGCTGGGTCCATCATGGCCATGGCTCTATGCTCAGCATGATCGCCGAGATGCAAGATGGCGCAGAAATCACAGGACATGTCGGCGAGATCGGCGTGTATCACGGCAAATTGCTCATTGCTCTTGCCCACCTCACTGCCGCAGGGTCCAAGGTCACCGCGCTCGATGTGTACGATGATCAGGCGAAGAATCTCGACGGTGCGGGAGTTGGCAGCCTCGCGCGTCTCCGCGAGAACATCGACCGCTTCGGCCCGCCCGACCGCGACTATGCCTTCCTACAGGCCGATAGCCTCGCCCTGACCTCAAGCGACATCGTGACCCTGATGCGTGAACGCGGGCCGTTCCGCATGTTCTCCGTAGACGGTTGTCACACGGCGGAGCACACTTACAACGATCTGATGACGGCGCAGAACCTGATCTGCCCAGGGGGGGTTATTATCCTGGACGACTTCATGCAGCCTCACTGGCCGGGTGTGACCGAGGCGGTAAACCTGATGTTTTCTCGGACGGTGCCGCGTGTGTGGCCCTTCCTCTACTGCTTCCACAAGCTGTATTTCGTGGGCGCTGGCTGGCATGCGCCCTTCCTAACCGAGGTCCAGCGGCGGTTCGGCAACCTGCCCGAGGCGCGGCCAGTCGCCATGTTCGGCCACACTGCTCTCGCGCTGTATTGAGGCGCCGGAGCCGAGCGCATGGCGGGAAGCCGTGTCGCCCACGCTGCGGGTTGCTCCCCAAGCCCATTGAGGGGGGAGCAACAAACATTGTCAGCTCGTTGATGGGTTGGCTGGCCGGGCGGCGGTAGCGCAGCCCACGGCTCAGCCGGGCGGCTGATGCCCGGCCTCCATCAATACGGACCAAGCGCGCCGGCGTAGCTTCTTCGCCACTTCCTCGCGCCGGTCGGCCGGCGCCGCCACGACGTAGTGTGGCATTTCCCGCGCATTCCAGGGCAGGTCGAATTCGGCGCGGCCAAAGGGCCGGCCGAACACGTTGAGCACAGCGTAATCGATCTCCTCGAATAGGTCGAAGAAATCATCCGCGCCGTAGCCGGCCGGGATGGCGGCGTCATCGCGTCCGAACTCGAAGGCGACGACGGGGCGCTGTGCGGCGAGCAGCCGCTTTCCGTTGCGCAGCGCCAGGCCTTCCAGGTCGAGCTTGATAAATCGCACCGGGTCCCCGGCCAGGTCGTCGAGGGGGACCGCGCCCACCTCGATCTCCTTCAGCCGAACCATTCGGCCATGGAGAGCGCGGGACGACCTACTTCGAATCCCACGGCTCTTCTACCGCTTGGGCCTCAACCACAGGCGTAGGCCGAGCGTGCGCAAGTCCGCCTCAGAATATTTCGCGAGCGCCGCCGTGAAATATTCGTTGGTGTTAAGGTCGACGACGGGGTCGACCTCTACCTCAAACGCGCCTTGAAAGGCGGCTATCACATCGCTAGCGGACTTGTAGTTTGAGTTCGATCCAATCAGCCCACCATCAAGGCTGTAGACAAAGTTGACGATGCGATCGACGTGCGCTCGCGGTATGGCGTTTTGCACGAGATAGTCGGCCATCTCGCTCGGAGAGAACACGAGATGCGACCAGTCGGGGATCGGATTGTTGCCCGCGAAGTCGTAGAGCGTTTCGAACGGCAATGGCTCGTCGGCGGGCAGATTGTCGAACTCTTCCCGCTCTTTCATTACGACGACGTGGTGTCCTAACCGGCCGGGCCAAAGGGGAAGCCCCTGCAAGAAGCCGATGCCGTCGGGCTTGAGAATGCGTTTGATCTGCGCCGCGAGACCGTTGAGGTCCGGAACATGTTCGAGGATGGCCGTGCCATAAACGATGTCGAACGCTTTCTCGTCAAAATCGATGTCGCCGGCGTCGCCGACCAGAAACTCAACGTTGGCCGGAAGCGGCTCTGGGCTGCGCCACTCGCCGATGTTCGTACCCACAACATGGCTGGCCCCGTTGGCGGCAAATAACCGTACAATCGCTTGGTGATAATCGCTTCCGACTTCGAGCACGCGCTTTCCTTGCACGTTCACGCGGTCGAAAAAACAGCGGAACTCGGATAGTTGATAGTCTTGGATGTGGGCCGCGACGTACGGCGGAATTTCCAGTTGTTTTGCTTGCATTCTGTGGGTTACCGGTGATGCGATAGGCGAACCATTTGAGATAGTCGCTCGTGCCGTTCAGGCGGAAAATTCCTGTAACGGTTGCGGGGCGAGCATATCGACGTCCACCTCGATTTCCTTCGAGGTCAGTTCAGGAAGCGGAACCGCGCGCTTGACCGCCTCAAAAATGCGCAGCGTCTCGTTGCCCGTGCCGCCGAGCACCGGCTGGACGTGCTCGATGAGCTCGAGGCCCGCTTGCATGATGAGCTCAGGCAGGTCGCGGCCGTAATCGGTGAAGACTAGTGCGCCTTCCGAGCGCACCGGGTCGCCGTGGTATTCGGGCGGCAGCACATGCTCTACCCCGTTAGGGCCGAGCTTCGCGCGCGTCACGCTGCGCTCGAGATGCGGGTTTTGCGGGATCGTGAAGAAGTGCGAGCCGCCGGGCTTCAGCACCCTTGCTGTCTCGAGGAAGCCGCGCACCGGGTCGGGTACGTGCTCCATCACATCCTGGCTTAGGATGATGTCGAAGCTCTCATCGGTGTAGGTGAGTTGCGTTACGTCCTCACAGCGAACTCCACCTGGTCCAGTTGTTCCGAGCGGGACGCCGGGAAAGAACTCCGAAGTGGAGTAGTTGGGCAGTCCCCGCAGACTGTCGGCGATGCCGCCGACGAAGCCGAGTTCATGCACCCGCAGCTCGGGCCGGCGGGCCAGCAATTCGGGCAGGCTCGTTGCACCCTCTCGGACGAACCGGCGCAACAAAACCTCGGCCAGCGCCTCGCAGCGCGCCAGCGCGAAGCAGTCGCGGCAGACGAACGACTCACGCGCATTCTCTATTGCCGGCGGTAGCAATCTAACTGAACCGCATGCAGCACAACGCGGCACCCTAAACACCCCTTCCAGCGCTGCGCGTGCAGCCATGCGGGAGTAGCGCCTGGCAATGAGTGCGGCCCCCGACGCCGACAATTGTGCGCATCGCTCGGTATTGTCGAGCAGTGAGAGGATCCCTTCCGCAAGGCCTGCCGCATCCTCCGCAATGATCGCCTCCTCGCCTGGCGTGATGCCGATGCCTTCGGCGCCGACAGGGGTCGTCACCACGGGCAGACCGCCGCGTAGCGCCTCGACCACCTTGCCTTTGACTCCAGCGCCGTAACGAAGAGCCGCCAGCATAACGCGTGACCGTTCGAACCAGGGCGCCAGGTCGGGCACCTGCCCGGTCACCACGATGCGGTGGTCAGCCAACGCCTGTACCTCTGCGGGCGGCGCGTAGCCGACCAGCAGAAGACGCGCGTCCGGTCGCGTGCGCCAGACTAGCGGCATGATCTCCCGCGCGATGAAAAGCGCCGCATCGACGTTTGGCGTGTGCGGGAAGCCGCCCACGAAGATCACGTCAGAAAGGCCTTCGAATTGCCCCGCAACGCGCGCGCGGATCTGGTCGCCCTCGTAGTAGTACGGCGGCAAAGTCGTAATTCTCGCCGTGGGCACCAGCTCACGGATCAGTTTTCCTTCCTCTGCGCTCGGCGTCATGATGTGGTCCACCGCGCGCAGAACCCCTACCTCCTGTTCGCGCAGCCGCTCGGCAGCCAAGATCATCTCCGCATTCCCCCGTAGCCGCGCCTCGCGCATCATTCGCAGATGGTGAAGATCGTGCGTATAATAGGCGACAGGAGCGTCGGTGGCCTCTCGCACCACCGCAAGATATTCCGCCGCCAGTTCGGGTCGGCTAATCCACACCTGGCGGACATGTTGGCCATGCGCAGCGAGCCAACCTGCGATCGTCTGCCGCGGGCGGATCATCTCGACGCCGATCGCTTCCAGCGCCTCACAGGGAGGCCCCTCGGCTATCCCGTTATGCGGACCAAACACGACACGCCACCCGGCGTCCACGAGCATCCGGAGGTAGCCAGCCGTGGTCACGTCGCCGGCATGCTGCTCGGGCACCGGAACGCCGGAGTCGACCACGAGGATCGTAGGGCGTTCTGGGCCGGCGTGGCGAATCGCATACTCGTCAGACAGGTCGTGCGGCTGCTTGTGCAGCACCTCGGCAAAGCGTTGCGAGAAGGTGCCGTGGTTGACGCCGGACAACTGGTCCCGGCGTTCGGCCCCATAGGAAGCGCTGCCGGTATGAACCACTCGGCTGCGCGGCTCGTAGACGACCTTCAGCCCCTTCTGTCTGGCACGGAAGGCGAGGTCAAACTCCTCGTAGAAGGCGGGCACATAGGCAAGGTCGAAGCCACCAAGTTCCTTCCAGACCGTCCGCGGCACGCAGAAGCAAGCTCCCGTCACGCAATCGACGAGGCGCCGATGGGTATAGGCGCCGTCCCGCGCATCTGCGCCGCGGCCCAGCGGGTGGCCCCAGCCATTCCACATGATGCGCCAGCCCGCGTCCTGGATGGTGCCGTCGCGATTCAGCAGCATGCCGCCGGAAAGGGCCGCGCTCGACGTCTCATCCAATGCCTGGACAAGGCTACTCAGCCAGCCAGGCGAAACAATTGTGTCGCTGTTTAGGAAGCAAAGCACGCGCCCGCGCGCCTTCGCCGCCCCTCGGTTGCAGCTCAGCAAGAAGCCCAGATTCTCTTCATTCGGAATCCCGATGAGGCCGCCGCTGCGCGGCAGGGCCCATAGCACCGGCGCCTCCGGGCAGTCGTCGACCACGATCACCTCGAAGGAAGGCTCCGTCGGGCGGCTTACAGCGATTGAGCGCAGGCACGTGAGCAGATCGTCCAGCCCGCGATAGGCCGGGATGATGATGGAGACCTCGGGCTCGGGGACGGGCGGGAAGTAGATGGCAGCTGTGTCGTGGAGGGTCTGGAACGCGTCCAGCAGGTCGCGCGGCGGGCAAGAGACTGTCGGCGAGGCGGGGGGCGCGATTACTTCGATATAGGGCATCGAAACCGTCGCGACTGACCTCCGCAGTGCTGCCCGGTGCTGCCGCCACAGCATGAATCGGCGGCCGAGCTGCAGCGTCAGGCTCCACCAGACGACCTTGATCGCCTGCCGCAGGCGGCGCGCCACGCGCGGACTGCGGCGTCCCAGCTCACGGAACGGCGCAAAAATACGCCACGAAGTGCTCGTCCGCACGGCGTTTAACGTCTGCTCGACTTCGACCAGGCGCACCTTCGTATCATCAAGTCGGCGGCTCGCCCGCTGCGACGCGGCGACAGCTTCGCCGCGTTCTGCGCGTGCGGTCTGAATCGCATGCTCTGCGGCGTCCAACGTCTGTCGAGTCGTCCGCAACTCGCGATCCAGCGCCGAAGCTCGCTCAGCCTCCCGCTGCGACGCGGCGACAGCTTCGCCGCGTTCTGTGTGTGCGGTCTGAATCGCGTGCTCTGCGGCGTCCAACGTCTGTCGCGTCGTCTGCAACTCGCGATCCAGCGCCGAAGCTCGCTCAGCCTCCCTCTGCGACGCGGCGACAGCTTCGCCGCGTTCTGTGTGTGCGGTCTGAATCGCGTGCTCTGCGGCGTCCAACGTCTGTCGCGTCGTCTGCAACTCGCGATCCAGCGCCGAAGCTCGCTCAGCCTCCCTCTGCGACGCGGCGACAGCTTCGCCGCGTTCTGCACGCGCCGCATGCATCTCTCGTTCGGCCGTGGCCAGCGCCTCGCGCAGCGAGGGAACACCCAGAGCGTCCTGCACCACGTCATGCACGCGACGACGGTCCGCATAGACCGAAGGGCCAATTCCGGGCAACTTCGCGTCGCTGGCTAGCGCGACTAGGTAGTGGGCGCGCGCGAGTCCGTTCGTCGCCTCGATCAAGTCGGCGTTCCGACGCTCGTAGCTGCGCCAGTCCTCGGCCTCACCCCCGGCCATGACGGAGCCAAGCAGCGGGCGCTGGTAAAGTATGGCGCGGTGTTGAAAATGCGTACCGAGCAGCGCATCCAGCTCGGCCGGCGTCAGTTCGAGCACGTGATAGGGGTTGGGGTCACTTCCAGGCGCTGAGTAGACGGTGCGATCCGGCGTGCTCACGAGGAACAGCCCGCCGGGCCGCAGCACCCGACGCACCTCCTGCAGAAAGCGCGTCTGGTCGGTCAAGTGCTCCAGCGTCTCGAAGGAGACGACGACGTCGACACTGGCGTCGCCGACTGGGATTGACAGCGCGTCGCCCACCGCAAACTGGAGATTCGGGCCCGGGTACGCCGTCCGGGCATGCGCCACCGATTCGGGATCGATCTCGACGCCGGTGACGCTGCGCGCCACGCCAGCCAGCAGTGCCGAGCCATAGCCTTCACCCGAGGCCACGTCGAGCACGTCGAGGCCATCGCACAGATCTCGCGCAAGACAGTATCGGTGGTAGTGCTCGAACTCTATCTGGCCTTCCATGGCCGTGGTCATTCGCTCCCCGGTAAAGGGCAGCGGGACGTGGGCACGAGGGACAGCGAAGTTCCCGCTAGTCCGCGTCGTTCGGCGCGCGAGTTGTTCGATCATCTTGCTTCTTTCAAAAGTTGAAAACGGAATTGGGATAACGGCTGCCGGTGGATGCGGGGCTAGGCACCCAAATGGGCAATGGCACTCCTTAGGTCTCCGGCCGGCAAAACCACCGTGCCCGCCGGCGCGGCCGCCACCTCTGCCGGTTCGGCCGGCATGAGGAGCAGCGTACCGACACCGGCAGTTTGGCCTGCTTGCATATCGGTTGCGCGGTCTCCCAGCATGACCGACCGGGCCGGATCGAGCCGATGCACCACGCAAGCGTCGACGATCATGCCAGGGCTAGGCTTGCGGCGTGGATTCTCGCGCTGGTAAGGTCCGATCCCGTGGGTCGGGTGGTCGGGGCAGAATTCCACGCCGGTCAACGCGATGCCGCGGGCGGTAAAGGCTTGCTGCATCCAGCGTGTCAAAACGAGGAAGTCCGTTTCGGTGTAATAGCCGCGTCCGATCCCCGCTTGGTTAGTCACGACTACAAGAGCCATGCCTCGCGCCACGGCAGCTGCGCAGAGGTCGAAGATCCCGTCGCGGAAGACAAAGTCCTCAGGCCGGTGGCAGTAGCCGGTGTCGTGGTTGATAACCCCGTCTCGGTCGAGGAAAAGAGCGCGCTGCAACGTCATCCCGCGAACGCCCAGGCTGGGATAAGAGTCTGGGCCGCCAGGTAGTCGTCGGGCGTGCCGATGTCGAGGAAGGACGCATCGGTTAGGTGCGCCCGAAGATCGAGCCCACCTGGCGCCGCTAACACCTCCCGCTCAAGGCTGAACGAGTCCGGCATCGGAAGGCGCGACGGCAGATCGCGACGGGCGACGTAAACCCCAGCATTGATCAGGCCGGGCCCGCCTGGACCCTTCTCCGCGAGACCAAGCACGCGGTTGCCGTCGACGATGAGGCTGCCGAACCGCGAGCGGTCGGCGACCGCGCGGACTGCGAGCACCAAGTCGGCGTCCGGCGCCTCAGCCGCAAGCGACGCGATCGGAGCGCCAAGCCAGGTGTCGCCGTTGACAACGAGGACACGGTCCTCCTCGCAGAGTCGCAGCGCGGCCCACATTGCACCGCCCGTACCTAGCGGCGTGGCCTCACACGAGTACAGGACCGTCATGTCGGCATGTTGAGTACCCACCGCGCCACGGAGCACATTGCCCATGTAGCCCGTCGCCAGCAGCACGCGCGTCACGCTTTGCCGCGCAAGACTGTCGAGGAGCCAACAGAGGAAGGGGCGGCCCCCCACAAGCGCCAGAGCCTTCGGCACGTCGCTGACCACGGGACGCAACCGCGTCCCGAAGCCACCGACCAGCACGACTGCCTCGCGGATCATGCGCTCGCGCTGGACGTCGAATCGTTGGGAAATATCGCAGCCTCAATCAGTGCGCAGATCGAATGGCCGAGCACCTCGTGCCCTTCCTGGATGCGTGGCGTGCTTTCATGAGGTATGCGGATCGCGAAGTCGCAGAGCGCGGCGGCCTTGCCTCCGCTGCGACCGGTGAAGGCAACCGTGGTGATGCCTTGGTTTCGCGCTACCTCCAACGCCGCCACCACATTTCGGGAATTGCCCGAGGTGGACAGCGCGAACAGCACATCTCCCGCCACCCCGAGCGCCTCTACTTGTCTAGCGAACACGTAGTCGTAGCCGTAGTCATTGCCGCAGGCCGTGATGATCGAGGCGTCGGTTGTGAGGGCAATTGCCGCAAGAGCCGGCCGGTCGTAGTTGAACCGCGAAACCAATTCGCCGGCCCAATGCTGGGCGTCCGCTGCGCTCCCGCCGTTACCGCAGATCATAACCTTCCGCCCGGCGCGCAACGCGGCCACTGCGGCGGCGGCCACCTGCGCCGCAGTGACGCATAGTTTCTCATCGGCAGCCATGTCGGCCAACAGCCGCGCAGTCTCGGCAATTGTCGCGCGAATATCGCTCACACCCGCCACGCCATCGCCCCTTCGGAAGTAAATCGGACCGTTTCCGCCGCGTAACCTTGAGTGGCCAAGGCACTCATCACTGCCCGTCTGCGCTCCAGCGGTGCTAGGAACACAATGAAGCCACCGCCGCCCGCCCCTGAAACTTTGCCGGCTATTGCCCCAGCGTCCAACGCTAAATCGAATGCGTCGTCGATGAGGCGATTGTTGATACCAGCTGCCATCTCTTGTTTGCTCGACCACCCAACCTGCAACGCGCGCGCAACGCGGCTGAGGTCGCCACGCAGCAGCGCTTCTTTCATTTCTAATGCAGTTTCTTTCAGCCGGTGCATTGCTTCCACCGACTTAGTCGCGCCTTGCTGCACGTTGTAAGTCTGCTCCGCAATGATTGTCGCGCTCTCACGGCTCACCCCCGTGAAGCAGAGGATAGTCTGTGCCTCGAACTCGGTTACCACTTCGCGCTTAATGCGTAGAGGATTGACAATCACCTGATCCTCGTCCCGAAATTCCATGAAATTGAACCCACCAAAGGCCGCTGCGAACTGGTCCTGACGTCCACCGGCGAGGCCCAGATCCTTGCGCTCGATCATGTATGCGAGATGCGCGATGTCGTACTCACCGAGTGGTAGCCGCAGGAACTCACCCAGCGCCTGAAGGACTGCGACGACGAGCGTCGATGACGAGCCGAGCCCCGAGCCTGCCGGGGCCTCCGAGTAGGTGGAGATCCGCAGCGGCAAGGGCTGGCCGCCATGGAAGTCACGCATCACGCGGTTGTAAGTTGCCTTGTGCAGGTCGAGCTTGCCGTCATAGGAAAGGGGAGCTTCGGACGGCCACCGCCCGGCAAGGCCAAGGTCCAGGCTCTCGAGTTCAACATCGTGGCTCTCGGCCGGTGAGACGCTAGCGTAGATGTAGCGATCAATTGTCACGTTCATGACCGCCCCGCCATAGATGTTAGCATACGGCGATACGTCCGTACCGCCGCCGGCAAGCCCGAGACGCAGCGGCGCCCGGGCGCGCGCTACGATCTGGGGACGTGGTGAAATTCGCCGGACGCGCGCAACGAGCTCGCCTGCAGTTTCCCAATCATTCGTGGCGGAATTCAAGAGGTGCACCCGCGGGATATCTTGGATCTGGCCATTGTGGCGGTTCAGTCCCTGCCACGCGCCGCTAACTTCAGCGGTCGGTCTTAATGTCCTGCAAGCAAAACTGACCGGTTGGCTCCGGAAAGCCCGAGATAATGGAGAATTATATCTCGAAAGGTCTCACGCCCGCACCTACCAAGACTGGTTGGCTTCATGGACCCTGGACCAACGTCGCGTGGATCAGTCGCCTCAGCCTTGGCCGCAAAGCAGCTAGCCCTCGCAGGCCGAACGCGACCGGCGCGATCGGGCAGCTGCGCGGACGCGACTCGGCGCTGGGAAACATGCGAACCGCCGCTGTCCCTATCACGCGCAGTTAACTTCAGTGACCAGCTTTACTGTCATGAGTGTTGGCTGCTCTTTAAAAATTGGCATCGCTTTATTCGGGAGAAAGGCCAACCGTACGGAACGAGGGGATGTCCCGATCGGTGTTGAACTACGTCGGGCCGACGTTGCCAGAATGAATGTTACGCGGCCCTCGAGACGTGGGCAACGGGCTTGATCGTCATGCGATCGTGGCGAGCTTAAAGGGCCGCACGCAGAACCGACAATTGCTTATGCGCCTTCAATCGTCGGAAGCCCTTGTTGGCCTCGATCATGCCGGCCGCGACCCATCGCAAAGGCCATACCGGCATCGCGCCAGCGTTTGATGTTGCGCGTGACGCGGCGAATGGTGCCCATCATGTTCTCGGCGATCTTGGTCCAGGCGAGCGAGCGACCAAGCTCCTTCGGCAGCTTCAACCGGACGACAGTCAGGATTTCGTCGAGGCCTTCGAGGATGCTGGCCGCTACGCCGGGCCATTGCTGGTCGAGTCGACGCGCGAGATTGCGGATCAATTTTTCAGCCTTGTCGGCGTCATCGAGCTGCCAGGCCTGGCGCAGCACCCGACGGGTGGCCGCATGATGCTCTTTCGGCAGGCGTTCCATGATGTTGCGTGCCTTGTGGATCTGGCAGCGCTGGATCGCAGCGGCCGAATCGAGGGTGCGGCGGATCGCCTTCGACAACGCCTTTCGTGCGGTCGGCGATGAACAGTCCTGGCACCGTCGGGTCGAGCCCGCGCGAGACCAGGTTGTCCAGCAGGGCCTGAACCGTTACGGCATTCTCGGTCGCCCCTTCCACCAGCGCCAGCGGATGCTTGCTGCCTTCGCCGTCAACTCCGATCGCGGCGACCAGCACGAGATCGTCGCCGAGATGCAGCCCGTCGATTTGGACCACCAGAAGGTCGAGCGTGGACAGATCGGCGGCCATGAAGTCAGCCAGCCGCGCCGCCGACAGCGCTACGAACCTCCGCGAGGCCGCCGACTTCGAAACCCCGATCCGGGCGGTGCCGGCACGTCACCCTCGGGCAGCCGGACGGCGCGGCCGAACCGGCGCGTCGACACATTGATCAGCATCAGGTTCATCGCCCCGCGACCGAGCCAATCCTCCTGCGCCACCGTTTCCCAGCTCGGGATCGTGACCTCGCCGCCATCCACGCCCCGGACCCGCGGGCGCTCGACCTCGATCTTGCCGCCGTGGAAGCCGATCCGTCCCCGCGTTCGGCCCAAGGTGCGTCCGCCGCGCCGCCTCGCGATCGTGGCGCGGCCCGCCACAACATCCGCCTCCATCATCGTGCCGAGCGCCTCGATCCCTGCCGCAAGGCAGAACCGATCGAAGCTCGCCCGCACTTCTGCAAACGCTTCGTCCACCGCCCCGGTCGCCGGCCAACCAGCCGGTGTGATATCTCTTGTCATGGCGTTGCTCTTCTTTGTGGAATCAGCACCCCGAGCCTACCGGCTCAAGGTGGGCAACGCCGACCTCTTCAGAAATTCAACAGAACCCGGGACATCCCCCGGAACGACCCGAAAGCCGTTAATTCCAGAATGCCGGCGGGTTAACGTAGCCGTTAAGGGAACGTTGAGCGCGCGCGGCGTCCGCGAAGTGCTCGGCGCCGTCCATCGTCGGCGCGTGCGCGTGGGAACTGAGGCCGAAACCTTTCGGCCAAAGCGAAACCGCGCCGGCCGGATCACTGAAGCGGATAACGTGGGGCATTAGCGTCCCTTTCGCGTTGCGCACAATCGCGCGTGTTCAGAAATCGAGCGGCGACGAGCGAAAATGCCCAATTGCAACCCTTCTCCACTGTAGCAGGTGTTCTGACGCGTGATCGTTTATGATGGCGCAATCAACAGAGTTGTCGAACGGAACGTTCCGCCCATAAAAAGCGAGCCAAGGTGCTTGTTGCGGACAATTCATGTGTTGTGATCACCCTGTTCAAGAGCGCCCTGACAGCCTTTTGCGAAACCAAGCCGAAGTCGGCCAAGGCGCAAGAAGCAAGCTGTGATGAAATTATGTCCGCACGAGCCGCAATCGCCTTTGGCAGTACAAGCG
The DNA here is from genome assembly GCF_011516635.5 of Bradyrhizobium barranii subsp. apii. Lineage (GTDB taxonomy): Bacteria > Pseudomonadota > Alphaproteobacteria > Rhizobiales > Xanthobacteraceae > Bradyrhizobium > Bradyrhizobium barranii. The sequence continues at coordinate 1,265,880 of NZ_CP096255.1, forward strand.
CGAGTCTCCTTTGCGTAACCGTGTGGAAATACGTCAGAGCCTGAGCTGGCTCCGGTTGTCTGAACAGATTTTCCGCGTCGATAAGTGGAGCCTCTGCCATGGTTAGGCTGCCAAGCGGAGTGGCAGCGGGTTGAAGTAGGCTTGATCGGGGGTGACGCCGTCAAGGCTCGAATGCGGGCGCCGACCGTTGTACAACAAGGCTTGAGAACGCCCACGGGACCGTATGCCGTGAGGTTCTGTACCGGCATCACCCTTGGGCAGGCCGCGAGGTTTTCGTCCATGGTGTGATCGACAAGGCGGACGGCGTTGTTTTCCGCTGCACGCTGGATGGATCGGAGACGCGGCGTTTTCTGGAGATCCCATCCTGGATGTTCGACCGCGCGGCATGTGCTCGCGGTGGCAGCCTAACGGCAGAGCCCTTTGTCAGCCTGGAAGCGCTCAACGCGTTGTCGTCGCTTGTCGATTCAGCGGTCAAGAGCGCGACATCATCATTGAATGAACCGCTTTCCGGTGCATGCGGAGTCTCTCACGATGAGAATCGGGGAGAGGCTCATGGCAAGCAGGACGGCGATATCGGCGAACCCGGTTCGGCGCAACCGGCGGTTCGGCGTGCATCAGATGGACCTGTTCACGGGTGGCATAGCGCACGGCGCCGTCGGGGTACCGGAATGGCGGGAGCTGCCGAAGGAGGCGCAGGATGCGCTGGTGAACTTGATGACGCAGCTGGTGCTGGACCATGCACGGGTAAGCGCAACGCTCGCGAAGAGGGAAGACGGTCATGATCAGTGACAAGGTCCGCCCTCACCATCTCGAACGCAAGGCGATCCTCTATGTGCGCCAGTCCTCCGCCCATCAGGTTCTGCACAATCGTGAGAGCAGCGCGTTGCAATACGCGATGCGCGACCGATTGACGGCGCTGGGGTGGTCCAAGATCGAGGTGATCGACGATGATCTTGGGCGTTCCGCTGCCGGCGGCGTCCAGCGCGCGGGCTTCGAGCGGATGGTGGCCGAGGTCTGCCTCGGCAAGGTCGGCGCAGTCTGTGCGCGGGAGGTCTCGCGCTTTGCCCGCAATAGCCGGGATTGGCAACAGCTGATCGAGATGTGTCGCGTCGTCGACACGGTGCTGGTTGACCAGGAAGCTGTCTATGCTCCGCGGCATGGCAACGACCGACTGCTTCTCGGGCTGAAGGGGAGCCTCAACGAGTATGAGCTGGACCTTTTGCGACAACGCTCGCTCTCGGCACGCTACGAGAAGGCCAGCCGTGGCGAACTGATTGCGGCCACGCCAGTCGGCTTTGTGAAGGTTGGTGATCGCTACGAGAAGGATCCGGACCGGCGTGTGCAGGACGCCATTACGCTCGTCTTCGACAAGATCGAGGAACTCGGGACCGCGCGGCAGGCGCTGCTGTGGTTCCATGAGCACGGCCTCGACCTACCAGTGAAGCAGCCGAACGGCGACACAGCCTGGCGGCGGCCCAGCTACGCGACTCTCCACAGGATGGTCGAGAACCCGGTCTACGGCGGAGCCTACGCCTATGGTAGAACAGCCGTAGCGACGGGGTACGGCGTCCATGGCGCAGGCGCGAAGATCCGGCGGAAGGCGCGCGCCGAGTGGCTCGTCCTCAAGCCGGACGCCCACGAAGGCTATGTGAACTGGGAGAGGTTCGAAGCGATCCGTACAATGGTCTCCAGTAACGTGCCCACGAGCCGGCATCATGGCGCGCCCAAGCATGGCGAGGCGCTGCTCGCTGGGCTCATCCGCTGCCGGCGTTGTGGCCGCAAGCTGACGCTGCGCTACAGCGGTATGAAGCATCACATCCCCCGTTACAGCTGCTCGCGCGGCTGGATGGACAACGGCGAACCGCGCTGCATCGCGTTCGGTGGCTTGCGCGTCGATGATGCGATCGAAGGGGCACTGCTCGGCGTTGTCGGACCCGGCGCCGTTGCGGCGGCTACGGCCGCCGCAGCCCAAGCCACACATCAGAGGGATCAAGTTCGCGAAGCGCTCGGCCGTGATCTCGAAGCGGCCCGTTACGCCGCCGATCGTGCCTTCCGGCAATATGACACGGCGGATCCGGCAAATCGCCTGGTTGCCGCGGAGCTTGAGACGCGCTGGAATCGCTCGCTTGCCCGTGTCGTCGAGGTAGAGAGCAAGATTGCCGCGCATGATGCGACGACCGCACCGACAGCGATCGATCCAACGATGCTCAGCGTGCTGGCCTCAGACCTCAAGTCAATCTGGTCAGGGCCGACCATCGATGCGCGGCTGAAGAAGCGCATCGTCCGTACGCTGATCCACGAGGTCGTTGCCGATATCGATGACGAAGCGTCCGAGATCGTTCTTGTCGTGCATTGGGCGGGCGGCGCTCACAGCGAGATGCGGCTGCCGAAGCGTCGACGGGGGCAGCGTAACAGCACCTCCGGTGACATCATCGCAGCCATCCGGCAACTGGTGCTGATCGCCAGCGACGACCTGATTGCGGGCCTGCTCAACCGCAACGGCCTCAAGACGGGCAACGGCAACCGTTGGACCCGTGAGCGCGTCACAACCACGCGATCTTATCATCGGATACCCGTCTTTCGGCGGGCCGAGGATAGCGTCGAGCCATGGCTCAATCTCTCCGACGCCGCCAGGCTTATCAAGGTCGCATCCAAGACGCTGCGCTTGGCCGCAGAAGCTGGTCAGATCGACGCGGTCCACCCTCTGCCGGATGGGCCATGGATCTTTGCGCGCGCGGCCTTGACCACGGATGCCGCCACATCCATCACCGAACGAGCGCGGCAGAACCCAAGATACCCCGCAGGATCGCATCCCGATCAACAAAGTCTCTTCTCTTCAACAACATAGACAAATGGGTGTTCTGATGCGCGGTTGTAGAAGCCCTCGATGAAGGCGAAGATATCGCGCTGGGCCTCGGCGCGGGTCTTGTAGTTGCAATGATGAACGAGCTCAGTCTTCAAGGTATGGAAGAAGCTCTCCATCGGAGCATTGTCGTAGCAATCGGCCTTGCGGCTCATCGATGCGGTGATGCCGGCGCATGCGAGAGCATTGCGATAGGCGTATGAGGCATACTGCACACTTCGATCGGAGTGGTGGATCAACCCGGCTGGGGCCGTTGTTGCTGGATGGCCATCGTCAGTGCAGCTGCTGCGAGTTCGACCTGCATATGATCGCGCATGGCCCAGCCGACGATCTTTCGACTGAAGAGATCCATCACGGCCGCGAGATACAGCCAGCCCTCCGCGGTCGGGATGTAGGTGATATCGGCGAGCCAAATCCGGTTCGGAACCGGGGCTGAGAAGTCGCGCGCGATCAGGTTCGGCGCGATCGGCAGGTTGTGACGGCTGTCGGTGGTGCGCACACAGCGCGGCGGCGCCATGATGGCGCGGATACCGTGCCGACGCATCATCCGCTCGATCCGGCCGCGGCTGGCGCCGCGGCCCTGCCTCCGCAGGACGGCATGGACGCGGGGACTGCCGTAGCGGCCGTTGCTGTCTTGATGGACTTGCCGGATCGCGGCCAGGAGCGCGAGTCCGCTTACTCACCGGGCGATCGCGCCAGGCGGGTTCCGGCAAAGATCGCGATCGACTTTTTTTTAAAATGTCGCGCTCCATGCGCAGCCGTTCGTTCTCCTGGCGCAACCCGGCGATCTCCGAAGCCTGGTCCGCCGGACTTATCCACCCAGCGCCGCAACACCGAGTCTCGCAGACCAAGTTCCTTGCCAACCGACGTAATCGAGCGGCCGCTCGACACCACCAGCTCAACGGCTTGCCGCTTGTACTCCTCGGTAAACGACCGACGTTGACGTTCCATTCGACACCTCCGCGCTCAATGAGCCTACTACAGGTGTCCACTCATTCGGAGGAGGTTCAGTCCGCTTCCAGCATGCGCATGTAGGTGACGGCGTGCTCCCGGTCATAAGGCGTCAAGGTCTGATCGCTCGGGGCGATATCCCGTGGCGGTCTTTGCATGGGATGCAACTTCGGTTCGTCACAACCTAGAGCGTGATGACTTTAGTTTTGGCCATATCCGGCGTCGGCGAAGCAATTGGCACATTCGGCGGGTGAGGAGCTATCGCTGAAAGTTGGTGACGGCGGGAATCGGGAAGGCGGCATATCGTGGGGGTGCTTGACGCCTCCACTTCTCCACCGAAGGAGCGATATGCCGTGTCCAAAGATAACATCATCAAGTTGATTCAGCCAGGAAACGTCGACGATCAACTCACCGAAATCTTGCGCAATGGGGCGCGTGCTCTGTTGGCCCAGGCGGTCGAGGCTGAGGTCGCGGACTTTCTCGGCAAGCATGCCGATTTGAAGACTGCGGACGGCCACCAGCGCTCGTGCGCCACGGTCACCTGCCGGAACGCGAGGTGATGACCGGTATCGGTCCGGTCGGCGTCCGCCAGCCGCGTGTACGCGATCGCGAGGCGGAGGCTACCGATCCCGACCGCATCCGGTTCTCTCCGTCGATCCTGCCGCCCTACATGCGCCGCTCGAAATCGATCGAGACGCTGCTGCCGATCCTTTACCTGAAGGGTATCTCCACCGGCGACTTCTCCGAGGCTCTGGCGGCGCTGCTCGGCAAGGATGCTGCCGGGTTGTCGGCATCCGCCATCGGCCGTCTGAAGGACGGTTGGCTTGACGAACACACCGCGTGGCAGAGGCGCGATCTGTCGGCGAAGCGCTACGTCTACATCTGGGCCGATGGCATCCATCTCCAAGCACGCCTCGAAGACGAAAAGCAGTGCATCCTGGTGCTGATCGGCGCGACGCCGGAAGGCCGCAAGGAACTGGTCGGCTTCACCGATGGCGCCCGCGAGAGCGCGCAGGACTGGCGCGATCTGCTGCTCGACCTGAAGCGGCGCGGGCTCGGCGTGCCGCCGCGGCTCACCATCGCCGACGGCGCGCTCGGGTTCTGGAAGGCCGCCGGCGAGGTCTGGCCGAAAACGCGCGAGCAGCGCTGCTGGGTACACAAGACCGCCAACGTGATCGCCAAGTTGCCGAAGAGCCAGCAGCCTAAAGCCAAACGCGCGTTGCAGGAGAGCTGGATGGCCGAAACCAAGGCCGCCGCCGAGCTGGCGTTCGACGCCTTCATCGAGAGCTATACGCCCAAATACGAGAAGGCGGCCGACTGCCTGAGCAAGGATCGGGACACGCTACTGGCGTTCTACGACTTCCCGGCCGAACACTGGAAATACCTGCGGACCACCAATCCCATTGAAAGCACCTTCGCTACCGTGCGCCACCGCACGATCCGATCAAAGGGCTGCCTGTCCAACAGAACGGCGCTCGCGATGGTCTTCAAACTGCTTGAGGCCGCGCAGAAAAGCCGGCGTCGTCTCGATGGCCACAACCAGTTGCCAAAACTCGTTCTCGGTGTGACATTCAACGACGGGATCGAGCTCATCGCCAAACCGACTGACCGTCAGCCCATAACCGCCGCCGCCTGACCGGCCGCGCCGTCACCAAAATTTGGCGATAGCTCTTCTGTCCAGCACCGTCATCCAACTGCCGACATTGGTAGGTTGTCGCCCGCCTTCTCACATGAGAGACCTTCCATTGTGGCTCGACACGGTGCCGCGCCACTCTCTCTCTGGCTTTTACTGAAGCCTAGATTTGAGACGACGAGAAGCCCGACCACCCGGAGATTGACATGAAGAGCACAACTGCAGACGCGCCTAAGCGGCCATCGCGGCCCGATACAACTGACCTCCCCTTACCGGTACTGCCACCTCCCACTATTCAGGGAGAGAAGGGCCCCTTCCCTAACGACAGCAGTAACTTCGGCTACCTTTAAGATCATTCTTAACTCCGTTGCCGCCTCTCCCACGAGAGGCGGCAACGTTTAAGGAACAAATGCTCAAGGCCACTCTGAAAATAGCCGACTTGGAAAACTACGATCCTGTTGCCAAAGGCAGTTCGATACAGGTTGGTGAAAGCTACATCCGGCCGTTCCAACATAAGAGTCTTGAGAGTTCGTTAGTGAAGAACACTGAGCAATGGTTCTTCGTCATACGTGAGCGTCAAGTAGCGGCGGACGGGGCTGGCGTTCATTCGGTCGTAATAGCCCATGCGTCTATGGATCAGTTTCGTCAGCACTACCAGAAATGTATGCACTGGCCGCTCGATTTTATCGTGATCGAGGCGGCTCGACGGGGCCCTCGGTTGCGTGTACGAGCAGGCTATATAGCCAGCCTCCCAATTTACTTCCACGTGGAGGAGCGCACTCGTACGGTTACGCTCTCCTGGGATTTCATAGATCTCTTGGATAAATCGGGAACGATCGATAGAGAAATCGTAGCCCATCATCTATCTATGAGAACGTTCTACTCTGCGCGACAGGGGGGATGTCCCGATCGCTGTTGAACTACGTCGGGTCGACGTTGCCGGAATGAATATTACGCAGCCCTCGTGACGTGGGCAACGGACTTGATTGTCATGCGATCGTGGTGAGCTTGAAGGGCCGCACGCAGAACCGACAATTGCTTATGCGCCTTCAATCGTCGGAAGCCCTTGTTGGCCTCGATCATACCGGCCGCGACCCATCGCAAGGCCATACCGGCATCCCGCCAGCGTTTAACGTTGCGCGTGACGCGGCGAATGGTGCCCATCATGTTCTCGGCGATATTGGTACAGGCGAGCGATCGGCGAAGCTCCTTCGGCAACTTCAACCGGACGACAGTCAGGATTTCGTCGAGGCCTTCGAGGATACTGGCCGCAACGCCGGGCCATTGCTGGTCGAGTCGACGCGCGAGATTGCGGATCAATTTTTCAGCCTTGTCGGCGTCATCGAGCTCCCAGGCCTGGCGCAGCACCCGGCGGGTGGCCGCATGATGCTCTTTCGGCAGGCGTTCCATGATGTTGCGCGCCTTGTGGATCTGGCAGCGCTGGATCGCAGCGGCCGAACCGAAGGTGCGGCGGATCGCCTTCGACAACGCCTTCGCGCCGTCGGCGATGAACAGTCTTGGCACCGTCGGGTCGAGCCCGCGCGAGACCAGGTTGTCCAGCAGGGCCTGAACCGTTGCTGCATTCTCGGTCGCCCCTTCCACCAGCGCCAGCGGATGCTTGTTGCCTTCGCCGTCAACCCCGATCGCGGCCACCAGCACGAGATCGTCGTCGAGATGCAGCCCGTCGATTTGGACCACCAGAAGGTCGAGCGCGGACAGATCGGCAGCCATGAAGTCGGCCAGCCGCGCCGCCGACAGAGCCACGAACCTCCGCGAGGCCGCCGACTTCGAAATCCCCGATCCGGGCGGTGCCGGCACGTCACCCTCGGGCAGCCGGACGGCGCGGCCGAACCGGCGCGTCGACACATTGATCAGCATCAGGTTCATCGCCCAGCGACCGAGCCAGTCCTCCTGCGCCGCCGTTTCCCAGCTCGGGATCGTGACCTCGCGGCCGTCCATGCCCCGGACCCGCGGGCGATCGACCTCGATCTTGCCGCCGTGGAAACCGATCCGCCCCCGCGTTCGGCCCCAACGGTGCGCCCGCCGCGCCGCATCACGACCGTGGCGCGGCCCGCAGGCCGCTGTCACATCCGCCTCCATCATCGTGCCGAGCGCCTCGATTCCTGCCGCAAGGCAGAACCGATCGAAGCTCGCTCGCACTTCCGCAAATGATTTCTCCACAGCCCCGGTCGCCGGCCAACCAGCCGGTGTGATATCTCTCGTCATGGCGTTGCTCTCCTTTGTGGAATCAGCACCCCGAGCCTACCGGCTCAAGGTGGGCAACGCCGACCTCTTCAGAAATTCAACAGAACCCGGGACATCCCCGCGACAGGCCCGCGTTGGCGTTAATCTGCTGACTGCTGGCGCCACCTTGTACGTCGACAGATCGCAAACGTCATTTGAGTACGGCGCGACAACTTCATCAGCCCCTGAGCTCTCTGGACGAGAGGGGAGCAATTATGTCCTTGAGTTTTCTGATACTCTTCAGGCGGTTGTTCGTTCGCGGCCGACGGCCTTCTGCGCAAACGCCGTGGAGCTGAGCGGAGGAATGGACTCCGCTTCCGTCGCAGTTGCTGTTAGCGAGAGTGTAGCATCGCTAGCATGTGGCGGGATACTATTGGGCGACGGGAGTAGCCCCAAGCAGATTGACCGCCGAGCTAACATTTTGAGCGCACTGGATTGTCGCGATCACAAAGTTGACATGCACGCCCACATGCCGGCGATTGATCTAGATCTTGACCTGAAAGGACGCCTGCCACTCATTTCAGAGTATTACCTTGAGGCGTTCGGGTCACTCTGGGATCGGTTCCGAGGTGATGGCTGCGAAATAATCTGGACCGGCATAGGAGGAGACGAGCTTTGCGCTCGCTTCAGCAGCGACGAGGAGGAACCCAGATCTCCGTCTTCACCCGACCTGGATATCGCACTTGGGCTTGCAGAAGACCTATTGACGAAACGCGGGCTTGACGCCGCTCGTTCATCCTTCCTTTTTAGCGCCCCCATCAGCGCCACTCTATCCACAACTCTGCTCGCAAGTCTTTGTCATGCTCGCCCACTCGCGACGCGAGGACTTTGGCCCGTCCGCCCATTCGGCGATCCGAGATTGATCAATTTTGGAGCGAAGCTTCCGTTTGCACTTCGCTCGGGCAAGGAGCTCCTCCGTTCTTACTTGCGTGAGCGCTTGGGCTCTGACGTATTTCCACGCGGTTACGCAAAGGAGACTTTCGCGCTTGTACTGCCAAAGGCGATTGCGGCTCGTGCGGACATAATTTCATCACAGCTTGCTTCTTGCGCCTTGGCCGACTTCGGCTTGGTTTCGCAAGAGGCTGTCATGGCACTCTTGAACAGGGTGATAACAACACACGAATTTTCCGCAACGAGCACCTTGGCACGTTTTTTATGGGCAGAACGTTTCGTTCGGCAACTCTGTTGATTGCGCCATTATCAGCGAGGGGACATTCCCGGGCAAGGCACGGGTCATTGCAGCTACCGCTTCAGACCATTTTTCAAGGATAGCTATGTTGATCTCGGGGTCCAGACCGGCGGCGTCTTGCGCAAAATCTACGAGGTGAAGTCGAGTTGCGAGCGGCAGGCGCTCTACACGGCGATCGGGCAAGTCGTGGTTCACGACGATACCCGGAATGGCGATTGCAAGCGCCTAGGCCGCCTCTAATCGGCTCGCCAGATCGCTCGCGCCGATATCAGAGACATGAACGGAGGCAGCCTTCGCCGCCGCGCGTGAAGCCGGAATTCGACCACCCGACCTTGCCACGGCAGATCGGCTAAAGCGTCGCACGTAATGGCTGTGGACGCGACTCGTCTGGCAGACGCAACAGGGACACAGCAAGACCGCTGACTTCAGCCGAGCCACGAGCGCCACCCTGTCGGTCCGGGGAAGGATCTGGACAATCGAAAGCTCGGGGGAAACCAGTGAGCGGAAGGCTTGGAGCAAGGCGAATCACGGGCGCCGACTGCGATTCCGACCTTATGCCCTTATTCGCACTGTCCGTGAATCCTGCACCCTGCTGTCGCGCGCCATGGAAAACTGCCCCCTCAGCGTCACGAGGAATTGCCCCCTCCTCGGATAGCTGAGGAGAGAGTGAATCAAGCGGGAACGAATCACTGAAGGCTCGCCGTGGAATGATCCCCGGGGGCAGGTGATGAGGACGCCGGATGACGTGGCGGAAATGATGCGCCTGAGAGCGTGCGGGTGGGGCGTGAAGCGGATTGCGCGGCAGCTTGGCTGCAGCCATCACACGGTGAAGGACTACGTGGCGGCGGGCGGGTTGAAGCCGTTCAAGTCGCCTGAGCGGCCGAAGCGTCTCGACGGCCTTGAGGGCTGGCTGCGCGAGAGGCTCATTCGGCATCGCGGCAATGCCGACGTGGTGCGCCAGGACCTGTTGGCCGAGAAAGGCGTGGCCGTCAGCCGGCGGACACTGCAACGCGCCGTGCAGCCCTATCGCCAGGCGCTGAAGGCGGAGGCGCTGGCGACGACGCGGTTTGAGACGCCGCCGGGCCGGCAGCTGCAGATCGACTTCGGGGAGCGTCTGGTCGAGATCGGAGGGGCGAAAGTCAAGGCATTCGTGTTCGTGGCAACGCTTGGACACTCGCGACGGCTCCATGCGCGTGCGTTCCGGGCCGAGAGGCAGGAGCATTGGTTCGCCGGGCTCGAGAGCACGTTCACGACCTTCAGCGGTGTGCCGGAGGAAGTGCTGATGGACAATCCACGCGCGCTTGTCGTGCGCCACGACGCGGTGAGCCGGTCGGTTCAGTTCAACGACAAGCTGATAGCCTTCGCAAAACATTGGGGCTTCCGTCCTCGCGCCTGCGCGCCATATCGGGCGCGCACGAAGGGCAAGACGGAGAACGGCGTCGGCTACGTGAAGAAGAACGCGATCGCCGGTCATTCCTTAGTTGGGAAGCATTCGAGGCGCATCTCGACAGGTGGGAGCGTGAGGTTGCGAACGTTCGTATCCACGGCACGACGGGCGAGGCGCCGATCATCCGCTTCGCGCGTGACGAAATACATCGGTTGAAGCCGCTCGGCGGGCAGCCGTCGTTCGGATCCTTGCGTGAACTGACCCGCGTCGTCGGCAATGATTGCGCCGTCGAGATTGATACGAACAGCTACTCGGTGCCGTGGCGCCTTATTGGCGAGCGCGTAGCGGTAACGATCGCGGCCGGCGAGGTGCGGATCCGCCATGGCGTGCACCAGGTCGCGGTTCACGAGCAATCGAAGGGGCGCCGGCTGCGGATCGTCGATCCGGTTCATCTCGACGGTGTTGCCGGGCGCAATGGCGCGGTCCGCCGGCCGGAGACTGCAGCGGCGGTGCCGGGATCGTCTCCACCGCATTCGTTGTTGCGTCCGCTTACCGAATATGAAGCCGTGATCGGGGGAAGCTTCTGATGACGCGCGCAAAGAAGGCAACCGAAGCACCGACCGATCCGCTCGATGCCATGCTGGCGCGATTGCAGCTCTCCGGCATCCGCGATCAGCTCGACAGCCTGCTCGACGAGGCGGCGCGCGCGAACCTGTCGGCGCGTGAGACGCTGATCTTGCTGTGCGAACGTGAGATCGCGCGCAAGGATCATCGCCGCATCGATATGGCGCTGAAGCTTGCACACTTCCCGGCCGTGAAGGAGCTCGCAAGCTTCGACTTCGAGGCGCAGCCCTCGATTGATCCCAAGCAGATCCGCGACCTGGCCGCATCACGTTGGATCGCTAATGGAGAGAACGTGCTGTTGCTCGGGCCGCCCGGAGTCGGCAAGACGCACCTGTCGATCGCGCTGGGCGAGAGGCGATCCTGGCCGGGTACACGGTGCAGTTCACCACGGCGACGACACTGGTCGCAGGCCTTGCCAAGGCGCATGGCGAACGGCGTCTGGATGAGAAACTGCTCGCGCTGTCGAAGCCAAAGCTGCTGATCGTCGACGAGCTCGGCTACCTGCCGCTGGAACCTGACGCGGCGCATCTGTTCTTCCAACTGGTCAGTCGGCGCTATGAAACTGGCGCCATGCTGATCACCTCGAACCGCAGTGTTGCCGAATGGGGCACCGTGTTCGCCGATCCCGTGGTCGCCACCGCGATCCTCGACCGGCTCTTGCACCACAGCCACGTGCTGACGATCCGCGGCGACAGCTACCGGCTCCGAGCCAAGCGCAAGAGCGGCCTCATCAAGCCGCCCGCCGCTGACGGCCCTCCGGTCGGCTCCGCCTCCCTCCGTCCCGTCAGCGGCGGAGCCAACCTTCAACCGAGATCATAATCCCGATGGTGGAGGCAGTTCTTCATGACGCAAAGGGGGCAGTTCCGGATGGCGTTTGACACCTCGGGCGCATGCGGCGCGAGAACCTGCCAGATGTATGATCCTTGCGGCTGCTCCAATGCGTAGGGGGCCCTAGGTCGCTCTGGTGCTTCTCGAGAAACCAAGCGTACCACCGGCCTGCCAAGGCCAAGGCGTTGAGTTTCGTGAGTGGCTGGCCCTGGCCCTTTGCCGCCGCGCGGATGCGTTCGATCCGCGTTTCGACCTCTGCCAGCCATTGTCCATGGAGCGCTTTGGCCTGAGCCTTGGAGGTTCCTGCCGGGGTACGGAGGATTGCCTCGCGGCTGACGCCGTATAGCCGCTTGTATTCTGCGCGAATATCCTTCGGGATGGCCTTGCGAATTTTCGTCGTACCTGTTGCTGAGAAATTTAGCGCAGCCATTCGGATGGGCATCTGTATCGCTCTTTGTATTGAGAGCGAGCGAAATGGTCTGGCTGTTCAATTACTTGCTGCGGCAGAAGCACTTAGGGAGCGCTCTGGTACAGTTGGGTGGGCTCGAACCACCGACCTGTTCCACAGGAGCCGAGCTTATGGCCGCCATCGAACAGGGGCCCTACACGCGACCTGACCCTGTGGATGCTGGGACTACCGGGGGTAGATACGCGCAGCATATTGAGCTACACGCCTTGCGACCGTACTAATTGTAGGCATGCGAATCGGGAGTTCCTGGAACCCGGCAGGCTCAACACAAAGAACAAAAGGAATCTTTTGGGTTCGTTCTCATAGGGGCGTTCATGACCAAAGACGGTCGTAAGTCGCGTGGTACGAAAGGTTCTGAAGTCAAAGTGTTACCCTGGCGGACCTTCAAGGACCGTCGGTCAGGTATCTGGATCGAGGAGACGGTGGCGCAGATCACGGAGACTGGCCAACCGGAGCTGATCGAGTCCCTGTATCGAAACAGCATCCCGAAGGATGCCAAGTTCAGGAAGCTCTGGCAGCTCATCACGGTCAATGGGACCAGGCGGCCGGACGGCGACCTCTGCCCCTGCCCGATGTGTGCACCAAACCGCTTTCTGACCGGCACTCTCGTCTGGTTTCCCGACCTCCAGTGCTGCGCCTTCATCGGCAACTGCTGCGCCGACGCCGACGTCTTGGCCGAGGCCGACAAGGGTATGGAAGTTCGAGGAGAAGAGGAAGTTCGAGGAGGACTACCTTCTCGCGAACCTGCCGCTGGTGGCTCCGAAGTTGGCCATCTTGGAGAAGCTGAAGCCGGTCGCCCTGGAGGCGACGCGGGCCTATCGGAAGTTTAGGACCAGCCTCCCCCAAGTCCATGAGCTGCTTCGCAGGATGAAGCATCCGCACGGCGGTCAGCGCACCCTGACCGAAATCATCCGCAACGAGTCGACCGAGGACGAGTCGGACTACTACGGACCCGCCGGCTCAAAGGGCGAGGCAAGGACGCGATCGAGACCCGGGACCATACCTTCGGTTCATTTACCGGCCACACCGCTGTCGTGAAGGACTATAACGCCATCAGGGATCTGGAGACGATCCACCGCAAGCTGGCGTCGGTTGCGCCAGATGGCTACGGCGACGAGGCTCTGTACTTCATCGCCGACATGTCAGTACAAGAGCGCAATGTCGCGGTCATCATTCTCCAGGACGTCGAGGAACTCCTCGCCGTATTCAGACACAAACTGAAGGATCTTGCCTCCTGCTACACCCGCGCAAACGCCGAGAACCTGAACCAGTTTTTCACGCACGAACTGAACAGCATCTACTACAAGGTGGAGCTGACCAGCGTCCGCAGTCGCCCGACCATGTGGTTCAAGAAGGGCGGCGGCTTCTCCGACCTCATCCTGGAGTCATGGGCCAACAAGCTCGACTTCGAGTGGCCCAAGGCAGACTGACGACCACAAAGCAAAAGGCCCCGGGTGACCGGGGCCTAAAACTGGTGGGGTATCAGCTTGGTAACAGGTACTTCACGTAGCAAGAAGCTGGCGTGACAGCGCTCAACCCTTTCGGGTCCCCAGTGCCGTAAGTGCTGCTAAACCTTTTCGAACCGTCGAACGCATCGTGCTACGGATGTGATTGCGCGGTTTGCTGACGGGTGCTTTTATCTTCGGTTTCTCCACTTGGGCTTGGTTTTGGTGAACTTCGGCTTGAGCGGAGACCCTGAGCTGAGCGTCCCACGTCGCTTTCGGCGTCAGCGTGAATTACGAGTACCATCGCTGATCTCGAAATCCGCGTTTGTTTTACCGCATCGGCTTCAGGCGGCGCAACCCAGGAAGAGCCGCCGTGCCGACATAGTAAGCTGCAGCCACGGTGCAGGTTCTTCGGGCACCATTCCGCGGTCTGGGCCGGGGTTTAGCCTCTGCCCGCCTGCACTTAAGGACCTCCGCGAGTACCTCAATCGCTATGTCTACCTGCCGCGGCTAGAGAACCAGGAGGTTCTGGTCAAGGCCGTGCAGGCTGCCGTGGGCGGTACGCTTCCCGGTCCGTTTGCCTACGCTGAGCGATGGGACGAGAAGTCGGACACCTATCTAAGCCTTGCGATCGAGGGAGCCGTCAATGCGGCAACACTCTATTGAAGAGCATCATGATGCCGCCTTCTAGCGCTGGTGACCAAGCCGGATTCCAAGCTTGAGCGCCTTTTGGCGGAGTGAGCCTTCGGAGCGCTTTGTGAGCTTCGCAATTTTTGCAACCGGAGTCTTGGCTTTCGAATGAGCGCGCAGCTCCTTTACGTCAGCCTTTGTGTATTCGCGACGCACAGGTTTCTTCTTCGTAGCCGTCTTCTTTGCCTTCTTCGCCACTTTTAGCTCCTCGATTCGAGAGCGGGCGTACTAGCACAGCCGCATTGAGGCGCAACTCTCCATCGGTTGACCCTATAGGCTGGTCCGATGCGTGAACTCGCTCATGATGTCAGGTTTGCCGGCGATTTGATGCCGGAGAGATTCGGCCCCTGCCCGAGGTTCAATCACGCATTGACGCGCTGCTAGCGGCGGGTATGACCACCAGTGCTGCAGAATTCATCCGCGACGAGCGCGGCGTCCAGACGTTTCAAAAGGCCCCGGGCCGGGCGCTCGCGCGCCTTCACGCCGACTTTCGTCTTTTCTTTGCACACGGGGCCAAGTGAGCACGGGGACGGCGTGTTACGAACTTGCCAACAGCGCATCCGGTCTGTCCGATTTGTACGCTATAGCGCGCAGGAGTTAGTCGCGGCATCAGAGAGCCTTTTGTTTGGCACCGTAGGCGACATAGATCGACGCATCCGGGCAATTGGGCTGCGCGCAGCTGGCGTCGAATCAAGTCAGCATGAACCTCATCAGCTACCACAAAAGCAATGCCTTCCTGGTAAGCCCGCGCCGACACCAAGGTCGCGCCATGGAAATTCCTATGCCGATCTCGCTCAGCGGGACTTGATCCGATTGTGGCGGAAATCATCGAAGCACACACAGAAACCATGATTGACAATGATAACAACAAGCGGCGCCGGCTCGTCGAGTTCAAGGATGGTTGCCGCTATGGCAAATTCGGAAAGACTAAGGCTTATGAGCTGATCGCCCACGAGAGGATCAGAGCGTACAAGATGGGAGGTAAGACCATGATCGATCTCGACAGCGTGGATGAATATCACGCTTCGCTGCCGAGGGTCGAAGCGAGAGCAAGCTAGACCGCCGATCTGCGCAGCGGAACGGCAGGCGCACCGTCGCGCAGGCTGTCGAGGCGATCAGTGCAACGCTGCATCAAACGCACGCGTCCGGCCCAATAGGCAGCACAGTTATAGATGCCGAGGATCTTGTCGGCCTCTGCCAAGGCGGCGCCGCACCACCTCATCGCGCCACCAGCGCTACTTTCTCAGTGTAGTGGGCGAGTTGGGCTTCCACTACATCGCCGTCGAACGCGCCCTCCTCGTTGAGCAGTGGGCGACGCGGTCGAGTGGAAGCCGTGCGCCCAATGGTCGCCGCCGAGGCAGTATCGCAGTTCGTGCCCGCAGCCCCGCGTTCTGTGTGTTGTTGGACATTGGCAGGCCATCGTCATTGGACGTCCAGCATCGCGGATCAGCGCCGCACGATCAGCACATTTGGTGTCGGTCTCGCGCCCAGGCAATAGAGTCGCCCCGAAGTCGTCCCAGCCACCGGCATTTCGATTCATCGCCAGGTTCGATTCCGGTCGCGACATTGAAGACCGGAACGGCATGGTGCCAGCCCTGCTGCCGGGGGAGCCTGCTCTTTTTTTGCCAGCTGATACGGCCGTCTGCTTGTTGGTATTTCTGTTGGTATTGGCAACATTCGACTATAAAAATTTATGCGAATTCAGACAGTTATAGTATTAGGCGGTTGTCGGCCAGGGGCACCAGCCTTCGCTGCTTCGCAGCTACGGCTGGGCGAGCCGGGCGCAAATCGATCCATGCGAAGCAGCGAAGGCTGTCCCGCCGGAGCCTTGGCGAAGGCGGACTAGATCAACGAGTCCGGTATTCCCCTCCCCTTCCAATCGTCACATCCCACCTGTATAAACCGGTAGCTTCTTCTGTAACTCGAAGGAGCTCACATGAACGACCTGCATACGTGGCTTTCGCAACAGCACCACGGCCTGCGCACCTTCCGGACATTTCAGCAAAAGCTCGAGACGCTCGGCCGGGACGATCCCGCCCAGCGGGGTCTTTGCCGCCTGTTGAGCGGCCTCGTCGGCAGCTATGTCGAGGCCTTTGACGAGGAGCCGTTGCCGGTCGAAATCGCCGATGGCGCATATCAGCGTCTGCTAACGCTGGTTGAGAGCATCGATCTACACGGCGACGCCAACCGCCGGCTCGCCGATATCAACCGCGTGGCGGAGAGTGAGCTCTGGCGGTGAGAGGCGGCACGGCCGTCGCCATCGCGCCGGCATGATCACGGGAAACGCGTGTAGGTCGTGTTCATCGTGTAGTCCTTGCGTGGACCCGATACGACATGACGGACGACGAACGTTCCATCCGGCCGAAACATGTAGGCCGACTGATAGTCGTCGTGCTTGCAAAGATGGCGCGCACGTCCGCTCAGCTTTCCTCCGGAAGCTGCGGACAGTGAAATCTCGTGAAACAGCCGCGGCGGATCTTCCCTGAAGAAGACCTTGAATCCGCCCTCGCTGTTGCTGAAGACGTATTCGCGTTCGGCCTGCACAATGGTGCCGTTCGCGAGCTTCAGATGTCCCTGCTCGCGATAGGCCAACCGCCCCCCGTCCAGGGGCGTGAAGATCGCGATACCCTGCATCGTAGCCTGGCCTTCGATGACGCGGTTGAAGGACCACGAGCCGATCAGCCTTTTCGTGACGTCCGAGGCGTCACCCCAACTATCGATCATCGCTTCATTCATATCTTCAGACCTGCTCTTTAGACCTGCGCAATTAACCAGCCGGTCCAGCCTCACAGGACCCGCAGCGGGGAGTTCGACTTCAGCGAGCCGATACCTATATCCTATCGCAACGAAATGGTGATCCAGCGAGCAGCTTTGATGGCCAGGAGACGCACGACGGAAGCGGACGCCGACGACCTCCCCCGCTATTTCGTCTGGGTCCGGGGCCTCGAAGGCCCCGAGCCGCAGAAATGGATGGCGATGGATTTCGGCATCGGTGACTGGAAGCGGCCGCAAGTGCTGGCCTTTCTGGAGCTGCCGGAAGGCGAACGGCACCTGCCGCTGTCGGCGCTGGCGCGCCGCTATCCGCCGCCGCGGGTGGAGACCTAGCGCTCTCTCACTTCCCCCTCGCCGCGGTCGGCGTCAACCCAAACCGCCTGCGGAAGCAGCGGTTGAAATAGGAGAGGTCGTTGAAGCCGCAGGCGATGTCGCTGATGCGGCCCTCGCGGTGTGCCAGGAGGTCGGCGGCCTTGCGCAGACGCAGTTCGGTGAGGCGGGTGGTGAAGCTGGCGCCAGCCTCGAACAGCAGCTCGTTGACGTAGCGCTCGGATAGGCCGGCGGCGGCGGCAAGCTTCTGGGCGGAAAAACCCGGCTCGTGGAAGCGCGCCTCAAGAATCGACAGCACGGCCTTGAGCCGCACGGCGCGCAGGCCCCCGCGTCGCGCGGCAGTGGCGATATCGCTGCGGGCACCGAGACCGATCGCGGCAAGGTCGAGCAGATGGCCGGCGATCGCCATGCCGGCCTCGTCGGCGGCCGTGGGATTGCGGAGGAGGAGATCGCTGTAATCCATCGCCAGCGACAGCGCGCCGCCGGGCTCGAGCTCGCAGCCGACGAGATCGTCGATGTCGGCGACCATCGCGCGCAGCGTATCGACCGGCAGATGCACGTTGGTGAAGCGCTTTTGGCTCGCGCCGTCGGCCGCGAAGAACGGCTCGTCCAGCTTGAGCAGCACCATCGCTCCCGGCCGCATGGTGAATTCGCGGCCACGATGGATCACCTGAGACGGAAGATCTCCGGTGTTGCGCGCGAGGCAAAAGCGGTCGTCGCCGGTCTCGATCACCTGGCGCTTCTCGCGCCGGACCGTGACGAAGCTGCCGTCGCAACGGCCGAGCATGGTGGTGCCGATATGGATAGAGTTCATCGTGGCGCGAAACGGCACGTCGGACGCCGGATCGAGCTCGCCGGTGTTGGAGAAATGCTCGAACAGCTCCGCGAAGCGGATGAAGCGCTGCCGGTCGGACAAGTCCTGTGGCAGCATCTCGGTCGAGAGCGACTTCCTGATGACGGACATCGAGAACGACTTTTCGAGAATGGCTTTTCTAAGTTCTTAAAAAAAGGCTTGGCGCTCGCCGAACCTCGCACGCCAAACGGACGCCCGCAGAAGACCAGCATACCGCAAGCTATCAGCACGCCAACGTGAATCAAGCCGCGCTGGTCAGTCCAAGCTGCGACGGCGCTGGCGCCGGTCAGTCCAAGACGCCCCGCACAGGCGGGCCCTATTCAGGCCGCGGATGCAGCATCCCGGCACAGACCGGACTGCGTCCGGGCAAACGGGCGGCCCCAGCCTGACGCCCGCTGGAGGAGACAACGACATGCGAACCTCTCTACCCCGCAGCCTCGTGCTCGGCGGCGCCATCGCGACCAGCCTCTGCATCGGTTACGCGCTGGGCGCGCAGCCGCACATGGACGAAGCCATCGCGATCCTGCAATCGGCCCGCGCCGAGCTCGGCAAGGCCGAGCCGAACAAGGGCGGCCATCGCGAGAAGGCGATCGGGATGCCGCCGGCCATTGAAGCAACGGCATTCGGGAGGAAGACATGATACGCACCCTGTTTGCCACGGCTCTCACGCTCGGCGCGATCACGGGCGTTGCCCAGGCCATGCCGCTCACCCTGCTCAACGCAGGCGCGAACGGCGACGTCATCGCGGTCGCCGGCGGCTGCGGCCCCGGCTGGCACCGCGGCCCCTATGGCGGCTGCCTCAGGAACTACGCCAACCCCGCCGCGCATGCCTGCCCGCGCGGCTACCATATCGGCCCCGGCGGCGCTTGCCGCGGCAATGGCAGGTAGGAGCTGAACACTCCGCCTCTCCCCACTCGCAGGGGAGAGGCGTCCGCCGACATCACGCCTCTCGCCACGGGCACCAGCAAGACCAAACGTTTTCGTAACCGTCATTGCCGCGGCGTCCGACCGCGGCAGGGCGGCGGCGCGATCCCGCTTGCTACCTCAACGGGACTATGCACAGAATGCACCTGCTTTTCATGACGCAACCATTGATTGAAATCGTGGAGTGCTGAACGGCGCCAGCCTGAAGTGCTTCACCGTCGATTGCCAGAGGGGCCCCATGACCCAGCATGATGGCGCGCAGAATGGTAATTCTGCCAGACCCAAGCACACGCATGACGATGCAAGCGCCGGCGGGACGACCGCCACCACCCTGTCGAAGCGCAAGCTGGTGCTGTTCGCCGACGGCACGGGCAACGCGTTCACCGCCCAGGAATCCAGCGTCTGGCGGCTCTATGAAGCGCTCGACCACACCCAGCCCGACCAGATCGCGCACTACATCAAGGGCGTCGGCACCGCCGGCTGGGCGCCGCTCGCGGCCATCGACGGCGCCACCGGCATCGGCGTTCCCTCCAACGTCCGCAAGCTCTACCGCTTCCTGTGCTGGAACTGGCGCGAGGGCGACGAGATCTACATCTTCGGCTTCAGCCGCGGCGCCTTCACCGCGCGCACGCTGGCGGCGCTGATCGCGAGCCAGGGATTGGTGCCGGCGGAGATCAAGGGCGAGCCGGTCTCGCATGCCGAGATGGAGCGCAACGCGATGTCCGCATGGCGGGAATACCGCAAGGAATCGGTGGGCTATCGCAGCCTGCCGACGATCTGGATTGCGCGCTGGATTCGCGACCTGCTGCTCATCATCTACCATTTCGTCTGCTGGCACCGCTCCTATTGCACGATCCGCAAGGCCATGGCCGGCCGCAAGAACGTCAAGATCGAATTCCTCGGGCTGTTCGACACGGTCGAGGCTTTCGGCATACCGATCGAGGAGCTGCGCGTCGCGATCGACTGGGCGATTTGGCCGATTTCGTTCCGCAATCACCGGCCCTCGCGCAAGGCGAAGCACATCTGTCACGCGCTCGCGCTCGACGACGAGCGCACCACCTTTCATCCGCTGCGGATCGACCAGAGCCGTCTAGCGAATGACCAGACTGTCAAGGAGGTGTGGTTCGCGGGCGTCCATTCCGACATTGGCGGCGGTTACCCGGAATCCACCCTCTCCTTCGTTCCGCTGGTCTGGATGACCGAGCAGCTCGATGGCCAATTGCGCTTCCAGAACGGCACGATCGAGCGCTTCCGCGAGTATCAATCGGCGATCGGGCCAAAGCACGATTCACGCAGCGGCGCCGCCGTGCTTTACCGCTACGGTCCGCGGCCGATCCTCGAAGGCGATGTGAACGGCGGCAAACCGGTCGTTCACTTCGCCGTGGTCGAACGAATGCTGTTCGGATGCGACGATTATGCGCCGATCATGCTGCCGGCGAACGCGCGGGTGCTGATGCCCGACGGAAGCATCAGGGAGCTCACCAATGACGGCGCGCACCAAGCCATGCATGACGCCTACGCGAAGAAAGCGAGGCGCCCGATAAGCAAGGAGGAATCCGACGCCTTCACTGGAATGAAAGCGCCAGACGCGGACATGGCGAATCTGGCGCGCGGCGCCGTGTGGTGGCGACGCGTGGCCTATTTCTCGCTCCTGATCATGACGGGCATCATCGCCGCCTGGCCGTGGATCGCCCGCAAGATCATAGATACATCCGGCAAGAGCCTGCGCGATTTTGTCAGCAACATCGACTGGGGTTTCAGCGCCATACTCGGCTCCGTCGCGAACCTGCTCAAGAACGTGTTGCCCTCCTATGCGGGGCCATGGCTCAATATCGCACTCTATTATCCTGTCGCGACCGCACTCGTCGTGCTGGTCACGTGGTGGGTCAGGAGCATCAACGCCTCGCTGCGTGATGGCATCCAGGAGCGGGCGCGACTCGCCTGGTACCGGCCGGAACGGAAGGCGAGCGCAAAAAACCTCAGCCGGATGAGTTTGTTGTTCAGGTTTGGCGGTTTGATGCAGCGAAATGCGCGGTGGATGAGCTTTCCGTTCACCAAGATCATCTTTCCCATCGTCTCCATCATCGTCATCTACGCCGCGGCCTTGCTGATCGCCTCGAGCAGCTTCTTCACCTGGCGCGTCGCGACCGGACAGGTTTGTGAAACCCCGGAAACAAAAGCCGCAGAGGCGAAGAGAAAGGGAGCGAACGTCGCGGTAGACATTCCGCCTGCCAAGCCGGTGGGCGACAACGCGCTTCCTGCGGTCGAGCTTTTCAACGTCAACCAGTTCTGTTGGGCAAGCAGGCTCGCCGTGGAGAAGGGCCGCAAATACCGGGTCTGGATCGATATCGACCAACGCTGGTTCGACCGCACGATCATGACCGGCGTCACCGGATTCCAGACCTACGAAAACCACCATTACCTCGCTCTCCCGACCCGGCGACTGTTCGGCGCGGACTGGTTCCAGCCGGTCGTACGCGTCGGCGAGAAGGGCCTGAACGATCAGCCGCTGCAGGCCATGAACGTGATGTCGGCAGATGAACTGCCGCGCCGCATTGACCCGACCCTTCCCGAGGAAAATGCTCAGGATGAGCCAAAAAACAGATATCCCGTCCGCATCGAAAACGCTGAGGAATCGAGCACGGACGATGCGGCGAAGCTGACGACACTCAAGGCTGACATCGCGAAGATGGGCACATTCGATGCGCTTCCGCCAGACGAGTCGGCACGCAAGGTCTGGGACACGCAGAAACTTGCAGACCGGATGGTGGCCGAATTCACCGCACCTGATTCCGGCGAGCTGTTCTTCTACGTCAACGACGCCGTGCAGATCGTCCCGGGCTTCCTGCGATGGCTGGCCCCGGCAAAATACGTCGACTATTTCGGGCCGGACGAACAATACTACAAGAACAACAGCGGCACGGCGCGGATCACGGTACAGCGTCTGCCCGCGCCGCCGACGCCATCGGCTGCGGCAAAGCAGTAGGCGCCGGCCACACCGGAGCGGAAGAGTGACAACGCCCCCATGATTATGGGTGTCGCGGCGTCCGCGCCGCGGCTAAACTTGGCCTCGCGCCGCGGGGGACACGCGGTGCGGGACGATGAACATGAGCGAACAGGGCGAGACGGGTGAGGCCATCACCATCCTCCTCGTCGAGGACGACGCGCCGACCTGCTGGCGGCTCCAGGATGCGCTGGTCAAGGCCGGCTACAAGGTGCGCAGCGCAGCCACGCTCGGCGAGGCGCGCCAGGCCCTGAACGGCGGCGCGCCACGCGTGCTGCTGACCGATCTGCGGCTGCCCGACGGCCATGGCATCGAGCTGATCCGCGAGACCCGGCAGCGCTTTCCCGACACCGAGATCATGGTGATCTCGGCGCTCGGCGACGAGGAGAGCGTGATCTCCGCGATCACCGTCGGCGCCACCGGCTATCTCCTGAAGGACGCCTTCCCGACCGACATCGCCACCACCGTGCGCGATCTGGTCGCCGGCCATTCGCCGATCTCGGCCTCGATCGCCCGTTTCATCGTGCGCAGAACGCAAGGCGTCGCGCCGAGCTCGGCCGAGCCGCCGCGGGGTCCCGTGCTCAACACCGCACGACTCACCCCGCGCGAGATCGATATCCTCTGGGGCATCGCAAAAGGTTTCAGCTACGCCGAGATCGCGAGCCATCTCGGCCTGTCCAGGCAGACCGTGCCCGGCCACATCAAGAACATCTATCGCAAGCTCGAGGTGCACACGCGCAGTGAAGCCGTGTTCGAGGCGGTGCAGCAGGGCCTGATCAAGCTGTGAGCGAGATCGCGGCGAAAGCACCTGCGCGACCGCGGCGCCGGCTGATCGCGGCGCGCCTCGTGCCCTATCTGCTGCTACAGGCGCTGATCGTGATCGTCACCATCCAGGGGCTGCGGCTGCTCCAGCCCAGCGACCCCGACGATTTTGCCTTGAGCGAATTTTCGCTGCGGGAGGACGGCACGACCCGGGCGGTGACGTTGCCGCATTTCACGTCGTCGCGCTACGCGCTCCAGGACCCGCCGCTCTATTCGGGCACGTTCGTCTTCAAGCCCGATGCGGCAAACACGGCCTGGTCGGTCTTTCTGCCGCGCTTCAGCAATGGCGTGGAGGTCGCGGTCAACGGCGTCGCGATCCTGGACTCCCGGCGCGATCCCACCGCCAACCGGCCCGACCGCAACACGCCGGAGATCACAGTGATCCCGTCGTCGCTGCTGCGCGACGGCAGCAACGACATCACCGTGCGGCTGTTGGTGTGGGGTCCGCTGCGAGGCTTCCTCGACACCGTCTATGTTGGGCCGGACGAAAGCTTGCGGGGAGCCTACGAGACGCGCACGCTGCTGTTCGTGACGCTGCCCGTGGTGTTCTCGGCCTGGCAATCGTTGCTGGCGGTGATCCTCGCCATCATGTGGCTGATGCGACGCCGCGAGCCGGTCTATGGCGTGCTGGCGGCAGGAATGCTCGTCGGCGCGATGCAGGCCTTCGCGCCGGCGCCGCTGCCGCCCGCGCCTTATCCGCGGCTGGCCGCCATCCTGCTGGCGTCCGCGCCGATCGAGAGCGCGCTGGTCGTGACGTTCGCGGTGCTGTTCTTCGGCTGGCGCTGGCCGCGCTACGGGCTGCTGTTGTTCGCGCCGGGGCTCGTCATCCTGCTGGTCGGGCTCTTTGCGGGCCAGCCGATCCCGCGCATCACCTTCCTGTTCCTCGGCGTGCCGACCGTGGGCCTGTGCCTGATGCTGCTGGTCGTCATCCTGACGTGGGCGGTGATCAGGCGGCAGGACGCGGCGAGCTTTACCTTCGGCTGCGCCGTGACCATCGTGCTGACCTGCTGGTTTCACGACATGCTCTCGGCGTTCGAGTTCGTGCCGGACGATCGCACCTTCGTCACGCGGCTGTCCTATTCCGCGATGCTGGTGGCGATAGGCGCCGGACTGACCTGGCGCTTCGCCCGCGCGCTCAACGAGGTCGACAGCTTCGCCGGCCAGCTCGTCGCACGCGTGCGCGAGGCCGAGGAGCGGCTGAAGGCAAGCTTCGCCCGCGAAGAAGAGCGTGCCCGTGCCGCCGCACTCGCGAACCAGCGCACGCGGCTGATGCGCGACCTGCATGACGGCCTCGGCGGTCAGCTCGTCAGCATCGTCGCGCTCTCCGAGCGCGGACACGAGGGCGCGACCATCACGGATGCGGCGCGCGCCGCGCTGAAGGATCTGCGCCTCGTCATCGATTCCATGGACGACATCGGCGGCGACCTGATGCTTGCGCTCGGCTCCTGGCGCGAGCGCGCGGCGGCACAATTGCGGCCGCACGACGTCGCACTCGGATGGCACGTGGCGACGCCGCAGGGCCTGCCGCTGCATCCCGAGTTGCGGCCATGGCACGTCATCCAGATCGTGCGCATCCTTGACGAGGCCGTGACCAACGCGGTCAAGCACGCACAGGCGCGCCATATCGTTGTTACCATCGAGACGCTCGACGATGGCCAAGGGGATGGCCAAGGAGAGGGCGACGGGCCGCGTGGCATGATCAGCGTCGCGGACGACGGCAAGGGCTTTGCCCTGTCCGGCAACGGCGAAGCCGGCAGTGCGGGCCAGACCGCGCGGGGTCTGCGCAACATGCGAAGCCGCGCCGCGCGCTGCGGCGCGGTGCTGGATCTGGCCTCGGATTCCTCGGGTACGCGCGTACGCCTGCAACTGCCGAAATTCTTTCCCGATAGCGACGCCGCCGCCACGGGCTGAAAAGCCCCCTCCCCGAACGTGTGGGACGCACGGAGAGAGGGAACGGGCCGGATTATCGTCATGCGGAGGACGGGGGGTTCGTCCGCAAGTCATCCTTTTCGCCCGAAGCGATGCAATCAACTCAATCAAACGAGATCGTCAGCGCACGCCGACGCGATTGACCGGGCCTCCGCGATTCATCGGCGTTCCCGCACGAACGCCGACGCCGTGCGCGCCGACCCCGGGCGTCGCCACCGCGACCGCGGCGGCCGGCGCAACCACCACCGCCCCGGTCGGCCGCACCACGCAGCCCTTGGGCACGCCGACCGTCTTGCAATAGACCACCGCCTGCGCCGGGCTCGTGCCCAGCGACACCATCGCCGCACCCGCGAGCATCATGACCGTCAGGCCGGCGCTCAGCGCTCCCACGTTTTTCGACATCTTGCTCTCCTGCTTCCCGTTCGGCGCCCCGATGCAATCACCGGGTTTCGCAGCCGACGTGCAGCCTGAATGGCAAAAGACGGCGCGCGGATACATGCCATGAAGATGGGGGTGCGCCGAGCGAGCCGATGCCATGAACATGGCATGGACCGGCAACGGCCCTTCGCGAGATGGTCCGGCTCACCCGATCCCAGCGGGACCCGTCACAATCCCAAAGAGGTGTTTCATGAAGACTTCAATTCTTGCCGCGCTGCTGCTCGCTACCGCCATCCTGCCCGCCGCTGCGCAATCCGGTCCGACGCCGCAGGAGCAGATGGCATGCCGCAGCGACGCCGGCAAATTCTGCGCCGAACATATCGGCAAGCCACCGCAGATGAATGCCTGCCTGCGCGAGAACAAGACAAAGCTCTCGGATGCCTGCCGCAAGGTGGTGGAGTCGCACGGCGGGTGATCTTCTTCCGTCCCCCAGTGGGAGAAGGCGCCTTGCCGATGGCAAGGCGGATGAGAGCTGCTTCAACGCACCCAGAGCACAGCCGCTCCGCGGCTCTGCCGCGAGCCACCCTCTCCCGCGAAGAAGGGAGAGGGACAGCAGCTAATTCGTCAGGCCATAGACGTCGATCCGGCCGTCATAGGTCGGGCGATAGATGCGGCCTTTCCAGACGATCGGACGGTTGAACTTGGGATGCATGAAGGCGTGCTCCGGCCCCCAGTCCTCGCTGTCCCAGATCACCTGGAGCCGTTTGGAGCCATCCGGATTGGTGGCGAAATTCTGCGCGTCGTAGACCAGGAAGCGGCCCGGACTGAGAATCATGTTGCTGTCCTGATAGGGCACCATCGCCACGATGATGCCATCGGTGCCGTTGTTGGCGGCAAGCGTGATGCTCCAGCCGGGCATGCCGCCCGGCGGACGCGGCGATTGCGGCGAGGCGATCTCGTTGCCCCCGGCGAGATAGGTCGTTCTCCCGTCGGCCCCAATCGACCAAGCCCGCAAGGCGCTGTTCTCGCCGCCGACGAAATGCATGGTGCCGTGGGTGGCGGACTGGAACAGCAGCGGCGTGCCATGCAGATGCCGCGTCGCGCCGCCGGGAAACACGTTCAGCTCCATCGGTGACGCCGGCGCCGGCGGCACGGCGGGATCGAAATACGTGTACAGGATCGGCGGCATGAGAAGCCTGTTGTAGTTCGCCGCGAAATGGCCGGCCGCAAGTTCGCCCGGCTGCG
The DNA here is from genome assembly GCF_011516635.5 of Bradyrhizobium barranii subsp. apii. GTDB lineage: Bacteria > Pseudomonadota > Alphaproteobacteria > Rhizobiales > Xanthobacteraceae > Bradyrhizobium > Bradyrhizobium barranii. The sequence continues at coordinate 1,292,460 of NZ_CP096255.1, forward strand.
TCTTGCCGAGCGCATTGGCATTGCCGGTGTAGAGGATGCCGTCCTTGCCCGCGGCCAGAATAGCATGGGCGGAGGCGACGTAGACCGGACCGCCGGAACCGAAATCCTGGTCGCCCCACATCGACTCGTTCATCGCCTCCATGTGATGCGCCACGACCGGCGCGATCTGCGCATCGGTTGCACTGCGACCCGAGGTGACCGCGACATGCGGCATCTCGCGTGCATACCGCGGCTTCAGCGTCATTCCCATGCGCCTCGCATGCGCGATCACGGAGGGCAGGGAAACGTTCGACGGCAGCGCCAGTTCGTCATTGTCGTCATCGTCGGCGGCTGCTGCGTCCGCGGCCGCGCCGACCCGGTTGGCGTCGGTCCATGGCGCCCACCACGACATGACTTCGAAATGCGCATGGCTTCCGGTGTGCAAGGCGAGCCGCACGATGCTCTCGCCGAAATCGCCATGCTGCGGCGAGAACGCTCCGTTGCCGGTGATGACGTAGATTGAACCGTCGGGAGCGAGGGCCGGGCCGGCCCCGCTCTGCCAGAGCCCGCCTCCGGAGCCGGTGACGGTGGAGCACCACGACGCAGCGAGCCGCCAGGCATGGACGTCGACCGCGAGCAGCCAGCCGCGCGCCGTCTTCGACGTCTCGGCGATCGTGCCGAAGGGAATCAGCACGTGGTTCCGCGTCAGCGTCAGGGCGCTGCGCTGCTTGCGCTGGGCCGAGACGAATTTCTGCACCGGCAGGCCGTTCGGCGGCGTGTAGACCGCGCCCTCCAGGTTCAGCAGCCCGTGCACCTTCGAGCCGTCGCGGATCCGCAGCGCGGCGAGGAAATGCTGCCCCTTGACGACGCTGCCGTCGTCGCTGATCCAGGCGCAGGCATAGAGAATGCCCGCCCCCTCGTCGATCACGGGGGTCGAGAGAATACCCCAATGGACGTTGGTCATGTGGCCGTCGATCGCCCTCGTTCCGACGATGGGACGCCCCAAGTTGGTCGCCCAGATCTTCTCGCCGGTCACAGCGTCGAATGCATAGACCCAATTGCCCATGCTGGCCTGGAAGATCAGGTCGCGGGTCTTGCCATCGGCCGTGTGCACGCCGCCGACCGCCAGCGGCTGCGCCTCGAGCCTGGGATCGTCGGGAATCGGAAGGCTGAAGAGTTTGACGATGCCCCTGCTGCGAACGGCGGTCGCCGTCAGCACCGTCTCGGAATTGTTCGCACCGGTACGGGCACGGTCGTAGCTGCGGGTCGTGACGGAGGCGACCATAGTCAGGCTCCGTAAGCGAGGAGGCTTCCGACCGCAATCAGGCAAGCCGCGGCAAGCGGTCGTACGTCGCGCAAGCCTGCGCGCCACCCGCTCGACACGACGGCTCCGCAGGCAAAGCCGAGCCCGGCCATGATCGCGCTCGACAGTGCGGCAACGGCCGGCGCATCAGGCGTGCGCGACACGAGATTGTCGATCGCCAGCAGCGGTGGCAGCACATAGAACCAGCCCAGCGCATTCAAAAGACGTTGCGCGATGGGGTGGCGCACCACCAGCGATGCGCCGCACGCGATCAACAGGATCGCTGCGAGCCCGCCCGCGACCGGCATCGTGACGCCGAGCGCGGAACCCAGCGCATCGCAAGCGCCGAACATCAGAATGAGCGGCAGCACATGCCGTTGCGGAACGATGAATGCGAGTGCAAAGGCAACGATGAGACTGTCCGCGGACGTCCACAACAGATGTATCGACATGGAAACCTCTAAAAGGTTTGCAATGCGAGATAAGTGAGGTCAGTCGGGAAGGCCGCCGCGCCGCCCGCCTTCGAGGGTAATTGCAGCGCGGTGAAGCCGCGATTCCGCGCATGTCGCGCGAGAAGGTAGAGCAGCCAGGCAATGCCGGCTCTATCAACCGGGGCCGGCAAGGTGACGCCTTCGCGGTACGGCGCGAAGAAGCGACCCCGAGCTAACAGCGCTACGCCCATGACGCGGCCTTTGGCTAGCCACGCCAATCATGCATTGAACGGAGATCGTCTGGAAGTTGAAATTCGAGGCAAGCGCGTCCGCAGAACGAACCGTCGCTCACGATCGCGTGCGCGACGGCGAGGATGGGCGCTAATCGTCGTCAGGCCCGAACAGCCTGATCTGCGGCAAGCCGCCGCGCGGCCGGCTCGCGACATCGCGCGCATCGGAATCTTCGCGGATGTTGCGCGCGACGTCATCCCAATCGGTGCGGTCGCGCATGCCACGCGGCTCGCGGGAGTCGTAATGCCGGCGCTCGGCCCAGCGCTCGCGGCGCTCCATGCGGCGCCGTTCGGACGCGGCGCGCTTCACGTCGGAATCCCTGGCCTTGGCATAGGCGTTGTCGGATGAGGATTGCGGCTCTGTCGATGCCTGTTGCTCGGCAGGCCTTGCGACTTGCGGAGGCGATGCCGGTGCCGGCTTGGGCGGCTCGGCCGCGGCTGCCTGGGAAGGCTGCGGCGCTGGCGGCTCGGCGTTCGCCTGACTTGCCTGCGTGTCGGGCTTTGCGGGTTCGGATTTGGCTTTGGCCTGCGCCGGCGCGGCGATCATGGCGCCGAAGGCTTGCGAGCCGGTGAGATATTGCAAGCGCTCGGAAGGCGCGTCCGTCATCGCGGGTTTAGCGGCTTCAGCGCGCTGCGCCATCTTGCTCGTGTCCGGCCCCTGCTTGGGCGCGACCGGATTCATGATATTGCCGGCGACGATGCCGCCACCGAGACCAATGGCGATGGCCGCGACGATCGTTCCGGCACCGACGAAATAAGCTGTCGAGGCGCGCATTGGTCCACTCCCTCTTTGGAGCGGGCAACGTTTGTCGATTGCCGGATGTTCCCGATGCGGGGCGCAGTTCCCGGAGGAACTTGCGCGTCAGATCTGCTGCGCGACTTTTTCAAGCCCGATGATGCGGGCGAGCTTGCGCACTTCTTCCTTCTGGTCCTCGCGCAGCTGGAACAGCAGTGGCATCGCGGCCGACTTCAACTGCTGGACCTCGTCGCAGTTCGGATCGATCGGCACGCCCGGCGCGTTCGGATTGGAGAGCTTGTTCGCGGAGATCTTGCGGACGACGTTGCGCAGCGCAGTCTCGACCGAGGGCCAGTAGTATTCCTGCGACGACGACAGTTTCAGGCGATCCCTGATGCCCGCGATCTGCACGTCGGACAGCAGCGAATAGTTTTTCTGCGGCTGCGGCTTGGCGGCGACCTTCGGCTTGGCCGGAGCTTCGACGGGAGCCTCTGCGGCGGCAGGCGCTTCATGCACACTCGCCTTGGGCATCGGGAAATCGGCGGGCGTCGCGGCGGCAAACGCCTGGCGCAGCGGCTCGGTCAGCACCGGCGCCTGTGAGAGCTTGTCGGCAGAGACCTGGACCGGATCGATCGCGGCCGAGGCCAGTGCCAGCGTCGGAACCAGACGGTCGGCCTTGGCGGCGCGATTTGTCGAAAGCTGCTTGGGCGGCGGGGCCTGCGTGATCATCTCCGCGCTGACGCTGGGCACGCTGTCACGGCCGAGGATGGCGGTGGTGGCGGCGCCGAGGACGAGGAAACAGGTCAGCACGACGATGGTGATGGCTTTGGACAAACGTCTCTCCAGGCCCAGCTTCAAGTCCACGTGACGAGTGCCCGGAAACTGGGCGGTAAATAAGGCTTAACCGAGCCATCGCGACGGCAATCGCGCGGACTGTGGCGACATGCCCCGAAATCTCAAGGAAATCAGGCAGCTAGCGCCAGGTCGTAGGCATCCTGGATGTCGGCGACGATCTCGGAGGCCTCCCAGACCGCGCGCGGCTCGACCGATTGCAGCGTCACCGTCCAATTGCCGCCCCGGCGGGTGCGGGGGACGCTGAGGATGTCGAAGCGCACGTTGCGGCACAGCGGATGACGGGCCAGAGCATGGGCCACGCGGACCCGGATTTCGTCCAGCGTCGCGGCTGTCTTGCTATTGAGAAAATCGAAGTCCATCGCCTGTCCCTCTCGGTCCTGATTGGCGGCCGTGAGGGGATTCTTGGCGGGCGTTGGTTAATCTGCCGTTAAGTACGGGGCTGCGGAGGAGCGCTCGATTAACTGTGATCGGGAGCGACGGCCCCTCCTCTCCCTCCCCGGCAAGCGGGGCGAAGGGAAGGACGCCGCCTATTGCCCGCCCGCATCGCGATACTCGGCGAGGGTCCGCGCCACGAGATCGTCGACCGCCATCACGTCGGTCACGCCCGATGTCGCGTGTCCCCCGCTCCAGATATCGCGCCAGCGTTTCGGGCGGTTTTCGCGCGCGTCGACGTCAATGTCCTTGCCGATGTCGATCGCGCCACGCGCCGGCAGATCGTCGGGATCGAGGCCCGCAGCCACGATCGACGGCTTCAGCATGCTGGTCTGCAACCCTGTGAACGCGGTGGTCAGCAGGATGTCGTCGGCGCTGCTGTCGACCAGCATGTCCTTGTGGCGCTCGTCCGCCATGCTCTCGCGCGTCGCGATGAATTTCGTGCCCATGTAGCCGAGATCGCAGCCGAGGACTCCAGCCGCATGCAGCGCGCGGCCGTCGCTGATTCCTCCGGCGAGCACGATGATGCCGTCAAAGAATGCGCGCACCGCGCGGACGAACGCGAACGGATTGAGCCAGCCGGTCTGCCCGCCTGCGCCCGCGGTGAGCAGCACCAGCCCGTCTGCGCCGGCTTCCGCCGCGCGCTGGGCGTGGCGGATCGAGGCCACGTCCGCCAGCACCAGCGCGCCGGCATCGTGCAGCGGCTTCAACACCGGCGCGGGCGACCCAACAGAGGTGATGACGATCTCCGGCTTGTGTCGCAGCAGCACAGCGAGATCCTGCTCCAGCCGAGCGTTGGAGCGATGCACGATCAGGTTCGGGCAAAGCGGCGCGGCCTTGCGTCCTGTGTGATCTTCGTGTTGCCGCAGTCGCGTTTCGATCTCGGTGAACCACGCCTCGAGCTGTTCCGTGCTGCGGCAATTCACGGTGGGGAAGCTGCCGATCACGCCATTGCGACAGGCCGCGACCATGAGCTCGACGCCCGACACCAGAAACATCGGCGCCGCGATCAAAGGCAGAGCGAGACGATCACGGAAGTGTTGCAGTCGATCGGATGCCACTCACGCCTCCTTGCGCGGGCTTTGTCGTTCCATCCCGCCTTCCCTGTGCTAGCGTTGCGCGCGAACATTGGCATGTCAAAAGCCGATGACAAAGCAACGGGGAAACATATGTCCGATCCGCTCCACGCATCGTCCCCGACTTGCGCGCAGACGCTGCGGGCACTGTCGCGCTATCCCGGCCGCACCGCTTTCGCCTGGCCCGGTGGATCGCTGAGCTATCAGGGCACCATCGACCTGATCGGACGCATCCAGGCGGTGTTCATGCGGCTGGGCTTGCAGCCCGGCGCGCGCGTCGCCTTCCTCACCGCGAACCGTGCCGACACCTGGTGCGCCGGCGTCGCCGCGCAATTATCCAGGCTCTGCGTCACCTGGCTGCATCCGCTGGGATCGCGGGCAGACCAGCACTTCCAGCTCGAGGATTCCGAGGCCGAGATGCTGGTGGTCGATGCCGCCACCTTCCGCGATCGCGGCGGCGAGCTTGCCGCGAGTGCGAGCCGGCTGAGGGCAGTCTTCACCACGGGACCGGCCGACTATGGCGTCGACCTCCTGCAGGCGATCGAGATCGAAGGCCATGCCAGCGCGCATTGCTTCGCCGGCCCCGACGATCTCTCAACGCTGAATTACACCGGTGGCACGACCGGAAAATCCAAGGGCGCACTGCGCTATCACCGCGAGAACGCCGGTGGTGCTGCCGCGATCCTCGCCGACTTCGAGATCCCGGACACCCCGCACTATTCGCGGTTGCCCCGATCAGCCATGTCGCCGGTACGAAAGTCGTGCCGACCCTGATGCGCGGGGGCACCGTGCACATGCTGAAAGGCTTCGATCCCGAGGCGGTGCTGGCGACGATCGCGCGCGAGCGCATCAATTTCACGCTGTTCGTGCCGACCATGATCTATGTGCTGCTCGATCATCCAGCCTTGAGCAAGACCGATCTGTCCTCGCTCGAGCTCGTGCTCTACGGCGCCTCCGCGATGTCGCCGAGCCGGCTGGTCGAGGGCATCGAACGGATCGGGCCGGTGTTCTCGCAGCTTTACGGGCAGACCGAATGCTATCCGATTTCGGTGCTGCGCAAGGCGGATCATGATCCCAAAACGCCCGAGTTGTTCCTGTCCTGCGGCTTCCCGATCTCGACCTGCGAGGTCAGGATTCTCGACGACAACGACCAGGAAGTGAAGACCGGCGAAGCCGGCGAGATCTGCGTGCGCGCGCCGCATGTCATGGCCGAATACTGGAAGCGGCCCGACATCACCGCCGAGACGCTGAAGAATGGCTGGGTCCACACCGGCGACGTCGCACGCAAGGACGAGCGCGGCTACATGTTCATCCTCGACCGCAAGAAGGACATGATCGTCTCCGGCGGCTTCAACATTTTTCCGCGCGAGGTCGAGGACGTGCTGTCGCAGCATGCGGATGTTGCGATGGTCGCGGTCGTCGGCATTCCCGACGAGAAATGGGGCGAAGCCGTCACCGCCATCGTCATGCCGCGTGAGGGGGCGCAGCCCGATCCGGACGAACTGATCAATCTGGTGAGGACGCGAAAAGGCTCGGCACATGCACCGAAGCAGATCCAGTTCGTCAAGCAGCTGCCGATGACCGGCGTCGGCAAGGTCGACAAGAAGGTGCTGCGCGCAGGCTTCTGGAGCGGACGGGACCGGATGGTGGGGTAGTCATCCTGGTCTGCAACTTGTGGCAGGCAGCACCGCACGTATTCCCGCGGCCGGACCCCGGGGTTCTACGGGTCGCTGTGACCCGCGAACAACAGCTCGGAAGGGACTTTTCAGGCACGCCGTCCGCGCAATTGCAGGCGAATCAACGAATCAACTAGACCGCTGACGGGGCTGGGAAGCGGAGTATCAAATGAGAGTCGCTTCCTTGGAAAGTGCGTTGGCCGCGATCACGTTGATCACGGCTATCATCGTCCTGCTGTGGGAGATCAAGATCGTCTACGGCAGCTGAACTGGCAGGACGCTGGCGTCGAACAGAGACCTCCGGACAAGAAGAGGTTCGCGACCAGGGCATCCCTTCCGCGGCGGCGGAAGTCTGCCGTTCAATCGGCTCAAGGAGCGATCACGGCGCTTGCCGACACGCTTACCGCTTTTCGATCACCAGACTCTGCACCGCCCGGCCGAAATAGCCGTGACGATCTGCGAGCCGCGACATCGCGAGGCCGGCGCCGTCGGGACCGATCCAGGATTCGCCGTCGAGCAAGATCCACTCGCCGACCGGCTGGCGCGATAGGTTCACAGTAAGGTCGGCATTGATGTAGGTCCAGGCGCGGAAGTCGAGCGTCGAGGCGGTGCCGTTGGAAAAGTCGGCGGCGACCACGGCGCGCATCGCCTGCGAGACCGCTTCGCCTTCGACCAGCGGATGGTCGAGGCGAAACCAGATCGCGCCGGCCCCCGCCTGGCCGAAGCGGCCGCGCGCGGCGCGCATCGAGACCATGCCTGCGAACGGACTGGTCGCGCCATGGCCGTCCTCGACCAGCGAGTCCTCGGGCGACGGCAGCGTGACCGGCAACTCCTTGACGTCGTCCGGCAACGGCTGTGATTGCCGCTTGATCTTGAGCACGGTGGCACCGACGACCTGAACACCGTCGGCGAACAACTTGATCTCGCAGAGCTGGATCTTGCGCCCCTCGCGCAAAACCTCGCTCTCGATCGTCAGCGGCGCCACCGGCACCGGGCGCATCAGGTCGATGGTGACGCGCGCAACATTCATCGGCACCGGCGTCGGAATGCGTTCCGCCGCCCACGTCACCAGCGCAGACGGCGCCGAGCCGTGCTGCATGCGCCGGTCCCACGGACCTGCAGCATTGGGGCTGGTGACGACGTTGTTGCCGTCGACGCGATAGATGGCGGTCATGTTTGCACGATATCTCGGCTGGCGTTCCCCGGGCGCAGCGCAACGCGTAGGCGGTGCGCTGCAGAGACGGGGTCCATGTGCTGCAGCGATGGGTCCCGGCTCTGCGCAGCAGCGTTGCAGGCTGCGGCGCGTCCGGGACACGAGAGCGGTTAGAGCGGCGGGTCGATCGCCTCGTCATATTCCTTCTTGAAGCGCGCGATCAGATCGGCGGCGGGGATGATGCCGTCGACGCTGCCGATGCCCTGGCCCGAACCCCAGATCTCCTTCCAGGCTTTCGGCTTGGCGCGCTCGCCGGAGGCATCCGTGCCGAAGTTCATCTTGGACGGATCAGACGTCGGCAGGTTTTCCGGATCCATACCGGCCGCGAGGATCGACGGCTTCAGATAGTTACCGTGCACGCCGGTGAAGAGGTTGGAGTAGACGATGTCGTCGGCCGTCGAGCCCGCGATCATCTCCTTGTATTTCTCGACCGCGTTGGCTTCCTTGGTCGCAATGAAGGCCGAGCCGATATAGGCGAAGTCTGCGCCGAGGATGCGCGCGGCGCGGATCGCCTTGCCGTTGCCGATGGCACCCGACAGCGCGATCGGGCCATCGAACCATTTTCGCGTTTCTGCAACGAAGGCCAGCGGCGAGATGGTGCCGGCATGGCCGCCGGCGCCGGCCGCAACCAGGATCAGGCCATCGGCGCCCTTCTCGATCGCCTTGTGGGCGAACTTCTGGTTGATCACGTCGTGGAAGACGATGCCGCCCCAGCCGTGCACCGCTTGATTGAGCTCCTCGCGCGCGCCGAGCGACGAGATGATCATCGGCACCTTGTACTTGGCGCAGAGCTGCATGTCGTGATCGAGCCGGTTGTTCGACTTGTGCACGATCTGGTTCACCGCAAACGGCGCCGACGGCTTGTTGGGATGGGCACGGTCATAGGCCGCGAGCTCTTCGGTGATCCGCGCCAGCCATTCGTCGAGCAGCTCCGGCGGCCGCGCATTCAGCGACGGAAACGAGCCGACCACGCCGGCCTTGCACTGCGCAATTACGAGATCGGGCACCGAGATGATGAAGAGCGGCGAACCGATCACGGGGATCGACAGGCGCCCCTTGAACAAGGCAGGCATGGACATAGGCGAAACGATCCTTTGGTGGCGAGCAAATCGAAAGCTGGAGGCCATACCAACAAGGCAATCTTTCCACTGTCAAGTATTGCGTTTTGACGCCGTGGCGGATGCCGTTACCGCAATTCCAACATGCGGAATTCGCTGCGCAAACGCCGGCGGCATCACCCAATCAAATCCGGATTGATCAGCCGCTCGAACGAGAACATCTCGTCCCATTTCTCCTGCGTCAGCAGCTTGCGTTCGACCACGACGATCTGGTGCAGCGACTTGCCGCTCTTGTAGCCCTCGCGCGCGATCTCGGCGCATTGCTTGTAGCCGAGCAGCGGCTTCAGCACCGTAACAATGCCGAGCGAGTTCAGCACCATGTTGCGGGTGTGCTCTTCGTTGGCGGTGATGCCGACGACGCAGTTCTCGCGCAGGCTGTTGACCGCGCGCTCCATGGTGCGGATCGAGAAGAACAGCGCGAACGAGATCACCGGCTCCATCACGTTGAGCTGAAGCTGGCCGGCACTTGCCGCGAGCGTCACCGTGGTGTCGAGGCCGATGACGAGGAAGCTGGTCTGGTTGACGACCTCGGGGATGACAGGGTTGACCTTGCCCGGCATGATCGAGGAGCCCGGCTGGAGCTGCGGCAGGTTGATCTCGTTGAAGCCGGCGCGCGGGCCCGAGGCCAGCAGGCGGATGTCGTTGCAGATTTTCGTCAGCTTGCTCGCCGTGCGCTTGAGCACGCCGGAGAGCTGCACATAGGCGCCGGTGTCCGAGGTCGCCTCGACGAGATCGCCGGCAAGGATGAAGTCGACGCCGGTCAGCGCGCTCAAATGCCGGACCGCGAGTTTTGGATAGCCGACGGCCGCGGTGACGGAGGTGCCGATCGCGGTGGCGCCGAGATTGATCTCGCGCAGCAGCGCGCGCGCCTCGGAGATGCGGTCGACCTCCTCGCCGATCGTGGTGCCCCAACCGCGGAATTCGGCGCCGAGCGACATCGGCACGGCGTCCTGAAGATGCGTGCGCCCCATCTTCAGCACGCGCTCGAACTCGCGGCCCTTGGTGAAGAAGGCCTCCTGGAGCTGGCGCAGCGCCGTCATGTAGCTCTCGAGCCGCAGGATCAGCGCCAGCCGGAACGCGGTCGGATAGGTGTCGTTGGTCGACTGGCCGTAATTGACATGGTCGTTCGGGCTGACATGCTGGTAGTCGCCCTTGCTGAAGCCGAGCGATTCCAGCGCGAGATTGGCGATCACCTCGTTGGCGTTCATGTTGGTGGAGGTGCCGGCGCCGCCCTGAATGAAGTCGGTGACGAACTGATCCATCATGTCGCCGGCGATGACGCGGTCGCAGCCCTGGATGATCGCGTCCGCAACTTTCGCATCGACCGCGCCGAGGTCGCGGTTGGCCATCGCGGCAGCCTTCTTGACGTAACCGAGCGCCTTCACGAAGTAAGGCTCCTGGTTCATCGGAATGCCGGTGATGTGGAAGTTCTCCTTCCCGCGGATGGTCTGGACGCCGTAGTAGATGTCGTCGGCGATCTCGCGCTGTCCGAGGAAGTCCTGCTCCGTGCGGCTCATGGGCGCTCCTTTGCTGGCGCTACGTCCTCAGTTCTGGCACAGCGCGCTGGTGACGAAGGTATCGGTGCGGCAGTCATCCGGTTTGCGTTGCCGGCCCGGGATCAGAACCTTGGCCGAGCATTTCTCCGCGGAATCGGCGTTCAGGCTCTTGCCTTCCTTGTAGCCCTTGCTCTGGCAGAGCTGGTCGGCGGCTTGCTTGCAGTCGGGCGCGCCATTCGACGAGGCGGGGCAGGCCATGCGCCCCGACACCATGGCCGACGGCGTCGCCAGCCGCGACAGGTCGTTCATGGTCTCGCTCGGGCTTTTGATCGGCGGCAGGATCGAGGGCAGCTTGTCGAACAGCTTGCCCATTTCGTTGATCAGTCCGGGATTTTCCTCGCGCGCCGGCGGCGACGAAGGAGCTGATGTCGAGGGCGGCGGCGCGGTCTGCGGTCCCTGCTCCTGCAAGCCGAGCGCCGGCGGCGCGGATTGCGGCCAGCCGGTGCCACCGGCACCAAGCAGGAGCGAAAGCACTGCAAATATCAGCGTCCCCGGTCGGAGGACCGGATTGCCGGATCGAACCATCATGACGGCAACCGTAGCCGAACCCGGCGCAGCGGCAAAGCGCGGGGTTATTGAGCGAACATGATCTTTGCGGAGAACCGCTTCACACGTCGCGCTGACGCGGCCCTTCGGGGCCGGATCATGCTCTAGATCAGCTTGACCGCGACGACGAAGCCGAGCACCAGCACGGCGGCGCCGAGCGCCACCCAGAGACCGAGATGCTTCTCGATCCTGACGCGGATCCAGTCGCCATAGCGGTTGAGCAGGATCGCGACGATGAAGAAACGGCCGCCGCGCGCGACGATCGAGCACAGGATGAACAGGCCGATATTGTAACCGGCAAAGCCCGAGGTGATGGTGACGAGCTTGTAGGGGATCGGCGTCAGGCCCTTGAGCAGGATGATCACCGCGCCCCACTCCGCGTAGGAGGCGCGGAAGGCGTCGACCTTGTCGCCGAGGCCATAGACCTGGATCAGCCAATGGCCGACCGAGTCAAACAGCAGCGCACCGATGGCGTAGCCCAGCAGACCGCCCACCACCGAGGTCGCGGTGCAGACCGCGGCGTAGAGCCAGGCGCGCTGCGGGCGCGCCAGCGACATCGGGATCAGCATCACATCCGGCGGGACCGGAAAGAAGGAGCTTTCTGCGAAAGCCACGGCTCCCATGATCCAGAGCGCGTAGGGCTTGTGGGCGGCGTCGATGCACCAGTCGTAGATACGTTTCAGCATGGCGCCGCGATGAAGCACCATGGGACGGATTTGTCCATCGCGAGTTTTGTGACGATTTGGCGTGATCTGGAACAGTGTGTCGCGGTTTTCCGAAAGATCGCGCGCAAACAACAACCTAAAGCGCGATGACGCTTTGCTCCGGTTTCACCGCGCTTTAGTGGCGCTTGCGCGAGACGCGCCCTTCCAGCGCGACAATTGGCCGCCTGGCGGCAACGCGCGGTGACGCGACTTTGGGCAGCTTCATCGGCGACTTCGGCAGCTTCTCGGCAATGCCGAGCATGTCTTCCCGCCGCGCCATCTCGCGCCAGACATCCTCCGGGCGCACGCCGGCCGAAGCCCAGAGCACCGTGAGATTGTAGAGCAGGTCGGCGCTTTCCCGGATCACGGCGTCGCTATCGCCATTGACCGCGTCGATGACGACCTCAATGGCTTCCTCGGCCAGTTTCTTCGCCATTTTGGATGGCCCACGCTGAAACAGCCGGGCGGTACGCGATGTTGCCGGATCAAGATCCTTGGCCGCGAGCACAGCCAGATATAGCCGCTCAAGCGAATCACTCATGGTACTCAAAACTACCCTAAACCACTGGCGAGCGCGTTAACGCGCAGGGTTAAAAGCGAAAAACAGGCCGCCGCGGCAAGCGCGACGGCCCGTTGTGGTCAAGACTTGGTAGCCAAGGATTTGGTAGCCAAGGCTAGTAGCAGTTCTGCATGTAGCCCTGGCCACAGAGCTCCGACGGAGCCGTGCCGCCATAGCGCTGATATTGGTAGTTCGGGCCCGGGCCGTAGTAAGGACCGTAGGCGGGGCCACTGTAATAGGCAGGGCCGCCGTAATAGCCATAACCCGGACCCGGACCGTAATCATAAGCGTAGGCGTCACGGGTCGCCGCGATCGCAAGGCCGGTGCCAACGATGCCGGCGATGGCCGCAGCAGCCGCTACGCCGCCACCACCACCGCCATGCCAGTGGCGGCCGCCTGCGTATGAGGCGGTCGGGGCGACCGCGGTCAGCGCCAGCACCGCGGCGGTGGCAAACACGGCCTTGCGGCCGGCAAATCTCGAAAATCGGTCAAACATGTCCTGGACCCTCCTTGGGACCTCGAATAGTGCCTGACGACAGGCTCATGTCTTTCAAACACCCGCAGCCCATGTTGGGTTCCCGAACCCCAACAGAAGCTGAACGGGGTTGCGTGATCATGACGCAACCCCCGCTCATCCGCCGTTCATGTTGGCGCGCGCAGGCTCGTCGCTGGCCGGCGCTGCGAGCGTCACGAAACCACAACAATGCGGGACCGGCGCGCCTGATGTTTGCATTCAAGACGATCGCCCTTCGCGGCCTGCTGGCCATTGCAATCTCGCTTGCCGCGCTGGCTGCGCGCGACGTCAGCGCGGCCGAGACTGCTGCGCCGTCCACTGCGATCCACTTCACATTCGATCGTCCCGTCGATGCGAGCATGGCGCCGTTCTTCCTCGCCGCGAAGGACGGCAATTTCGGCACCGAGCGTCTCAACGTGTCCTTCAAGAGCTCAGCCGGATCGCCGGAGGCGCTCGCGCGCGTCGCCAAGGGCGACAGCGAGCTCGCGCTCGTCGACATCAACGAGCTGATCCGCTTTCGCGACAAGGACGATGCCGCGCCGATCAAAGCCGTGTTCGTGTTGTTCAATCGCGCGCCTTACGCGATCGTCGCGCGCAGGAGCCGCGGCATTCACTTGCTGCCCGACCTCGACGGCAAGACCGTCGGCGTCGCCGACGGCGATCTGTCGATGCGGCTGTGGCCGGCGCTGGCGCAGCAGAACGGCATCAACGCGTCGCAAGTGAAATTCCACAAGATCAGCGCCGCGGTCCGCGAGCCGCTCCTCTCCGCGGGCCAGGTCGATGCCGTCGCCGGCTTCAGCTATCTCTCGGCGGTGAACCTGCGCGACCGCGGCGTGCCCGGCGGCGATCTCGTGGTACTCCGCTATGCCGACTATGGCTGCGAGGCCTACGGCTTCGCCGTGGTGGCCAACCCCGCTTTCGCCGCCGCGAAGCCCGACGCCGTGAAGGGGTTCGTCCGCGCACTGATCGCCGGCGTCAACGCGACCATCAAAGAGCCGGCCCGTGCGGCGGACGAAGCCACGAGCCGGATCGACGACGGCGACCGCGATCTCGAGCGGGAACGCCTTCGCAGCGTGCTCATCGACAACATCCTGACCGACGAGGTCAAACGCAACGGCCTCGGCGGCATCGACCCGGCGCGCCTGGACCGCTCGATCGACCAGATCGCGCAGGATTTCAAATTCCGCAAACGGCCAGCGGCCGGCGATATCTTCGACGACCGGTTCCTGCCGCCGGTCGCGGGACGGCTGATCAACTGAGCAAAACCCGCAGCTTCCGCTGTATCTCGCGAGCGACCCTGATTAGAATGTGGGCTCACATCGTTTCGTCCGCCCGAGTTCGTCCCTCGCATGCCCATCCTCCGTCTCTACACCCGCGTTCTCGAACTGCTCGGCAAGGAGGCGCGGCTGGGCTGGTTGCTGGCGTTTGCCAATCTGCTGCTGGCGGCCTCGCAGTTCGCGGAACCCGTGCTGTTCGGCCGGATCGTCGACGTGCTCTCCGGCAAGGCGGTCGCCGGATCGAACTCGGCCTGGCCGTTTTTGATGGCCTGGGTGGCGTTCGGGCTGTTCACCATCGGCTGCAGCGCGATCGTGGCGTTGCAAGCCGACCGCCTCTCGCACCGCCAGCGCCAGGCGGTGCTGACCGACTATTTCGAGCATATTCTGCAACTGCCGCTGACCTTCCACTCAGGCACCCATTCGGGCCGGCTGATGAAGGTGATGCTCAACGGCACCGATGCGCTGTGGCGGTTGTGGCTCGGCTTCTTCCGCGAGCACTTTGCCGCGATCCTGTCGGTCGTGGTGCTGCTGCCATTGTCGCTCTACCTGAACTGGCGGCTCGCGGTCCTGCTGTTCGTGCTCTGCGTCGTCTTCACCGCGCTGACGACCTTCGTCGTGCGCCGGACCTTCGGCATGCAGATGCAGGTCGAGGAGCACTACAGCGAGCTCTCCGCGCGCGCCTCCGACGCGCTCGGCAACGTCGCTCTGGTGCAGAGTTTTGTGCGCGTCGAATCCGAGGTGAAGGGCTTGCGCTCCGTCGCTGATGACCTGCTCGCGGCGCAGATGCCGGTGCTGTCGTGGTGGGCGCTCGTCACCGTCATCACGCGCGCCTCCACCACGATCACGGTGCTCGCGATCTTCACGCTCGGCATCGCGCTGCACGACCAGGGGCTGACCTCCGTCGGCGAGATCGTGATGTTCGTGAGCTTCGCGACGATGCTGATCCAGAAGCTCGAGCAGGTCGTGAGCTTCATCAACAACGTGTTCATGGAAGCCCCGCGCCTGCGCGAGTTCTTCAACGTGCTCGATGCCGTGCCCGCGGTCCACGACCGCCCCGACGCGATCGATGCGGGACGGCTCTCCGGCCTCGTCGAATTCAACGACGTCACCTTCTCCTATGACGGCAAGCGGCCGGCGGTCGAGGACCTCTCCTTCACCGCGCTGCCCGGCCAGACCATCGCGCTGGTCGGCGCGACCGGCGCCGGCAAGTCGACCGCGATCGCGCTTCTGCATCGCGCCTTCGATCCGCAGTCGGGCTTCATCAGGATCGACGGCATGGACGTCCGCGGCGTGACGCTGACCTCGCTGCGCCGGAACATCGGCGTGGTGTTCCAGGAGGCGCTGCTGTTCAACCGCTCGATCGCGGAGAATTTGCACGTCGGCAAGCCGGATGCGACCGAAGCCGAGATGCGCAAGGCCGCGGAGCGCGCGCAGGCGCTCGAATTCATCGAGCGCAGCGGCGGCTTCGAGACCAATGCCGGCGAGCGCGGCCGCATGCTCTCCGGCGGCGAGCGCCAGCGGCTGTCGATCGCCCGCGCGCTGCTGAAGGATCCGCCGATCCTGATCCTGGACGAGGCCACCAGCGCGCTCGACGCCGTCACCGAGGCCAAGGTGAACGCCGCTCTCGACGAAGTGATGAAGGGACGCACCACGTTCGTGATCGCCCACCGTCTCTCCACCATCCGGAATGCCACGAGGATCCTGGTGTTCGAGAACGGCCGCGTGATCGAAAGCGGAACTTTCGATGAACTCGTGGCCAAAGGCGGCCATTTTGCCGAACTCGCCAGGGCCCAGTTCATGGTTCAGGAAAATGCACGGGCCAGCGTGACGGCCGCTGAGGCTGCGGCGACTGCGGTCAAGTCCCCATAGCATCGTCGAAATTCGGCCTATTTCATCACGGAATACCCGGCCGAAACCCCTATTCTCGACGCACGAGCCGGTATAGGTTTGCGACGCCGCAAGCGGCGGCGCCGGATTTCAGAACCGAACATCAGATCACGAGAGCCGACCGGAACCGGCGGGTCTCCAAGGACCGGAATCGGATAGTGCACGCCCTTCGCCCGCTGCTTCGCAAGTCCCTGTTCAACCTGTTCGCCGCGGCCCTCGCATCCGCGGTGCTGCTTGCGCCGCGCACGGCCAGCGCCGAAGCACTGCTGCTGATCGAAGCCGACAGCGGCAAGGTGCTGCAGGCCGAGAACGCGACCATCCCGTGGTATCCGGCCTCCGTCACCAAAATCATGACGGCCTACGTGACGCTGAAGGCGGTGAAGGACGGCAGGCTCACGCTCGACACGCTGATCACGGTGTCGCCGACGGCGGCTTCGCAATCGCCGTCGAAGATGGGGTTCCGTCCGGGAACGCAGCTCACCGTCGACAACGCGCTGAAGATGATGATGGTGAAGTCGGCGAACGACATGGCCGTGGTGCTTGCCGAAGGCGTCGGCGGCTCGATCGACGGCTTCTCGGCGATGATGAACGACACCGCGCAGAAGCTCGGCATGACGCAGACGAGCTACGTCAATCCGAACGGCCTGCCCGCTGACGGCCAGATCACGTCCGCGCGCGACCTCGGCATTCTCGCGCGCTCGTTCTTGCGCGACCTGCCGGAATACGAATATTTCGTGCACATCCCGGCAATCCGCTTCGGCAAGCGCGTCACCGGCAATTTCAACAAGCTGATCGGCCGCTACCCCGGGGCCGACGGCTTCAAGACCGGCTTCATCTGCGCCTCCGGCTACAATCTCGTGGCGTCGGCCACGCGCAACGGACGACGGCTGATCGCCGTCGTGCTCGGCGCCAACTCCGGCACTGCGCGTGCGGTGAAGGCGGCGCAGCTGCTCGAACGCGGCTTCAGCCAGGACAATCTCACCTGGCTCCGCCCCTCGCTCGGCACCGTCGACAAGCTGGTGCCGGTCGACGCTTCGCCGCCGAACCTGCGCGAGGACATGTGCGGCGGTCATCGCAAGCGGCCGGCCAGCGACGATGACGACGCACTGATCGCCGCCAATGGCGGCACCTCCGGATCGGCCTCCGCCACCGGCGGCGAAGCCCAGGTCACCTTCTTTACCGCGGGCCTTCAGCCGCCCCTGATGAAGGCCTCCGAGCTGATGGCCTCCGCCCCCGCTGCGGCCGAGCCCGTGCTGGTCTATACCGGCCCGACCCGCACCGGCACCGCCCTGATCGCGGCGGTCGCGGCCGATGCCGACCAGCAGGCCACGCCAAAGCCGCGTGGCAAGAAGTCGCGCGTCGCCAGGAAGCCCGACGCGGCCGACAAGCCAGCCGACAAGCCGAAGGATGCCAAGACGGCGGCGGCAAAGCCGGATGCCGCCAAGCCTGACGCCAAAAGCGATACCAAGTCCGCGGCGAAGCCGGCCGGGACCAAGCATGCCGCGGCCAAGCACGGTGCGGCGGCGAAACCCGCCGAGAAGCCTTCGGCAAGCGGCGATCAGGCGGCCAAGCCCGCCAAGCCCAAGGCGGCGACCAAGCCCGCCGCCAAGCCGGCCAACAACAGTTAACGGCACCCATCGCAAGCCGCGCCCGCGCTTCGCACCTGCGGCAGAACGGCTTGCGACAATTCCAGTAGCCACTCCCGGACCTTTGTCCTAAGCCTCGACCGGCTTGCCACCCGTTCCGGCAGGCTCGATACTGGCCGCAATGAGGCAAGCCCGAGACACAACGGGCTCTGGTAAATTGAGGGGAGTTTTCCATGGAGCGCATCTGGCTCAAGCAATATCCGCCCGGCGTGCCTGCTGATATCGAGCCGACCCAATACGCATCGCTGGTCGACCTTCTGGAGGAGAGCTTCGCCAAGTTCGCCGACCGCAAGGCATTCATCTGTATGGACAAGGCGATCAGCTATCGCGACCTCGACCAGATGTCGCTGGCGCTCGCCGCTTATTTGCAAGGCCGCGGCCTGCAACGTGGCGCTCGCGTCGCGATCATGATGCCGAACGTGCTGCAATATCCGGTCGCGACCGCTGCCGTGCTGCGCGCCGGTTTCGCGGTGGTCAACGTCAACCCGCTCTACACGCCGCGCGAGCTCGAGCATCAGCTCAAGGATTCCGGCGCCGAAGCCATCATCGTGCTGGAGAATTTTGCCCACACGGTCGAGCAGGTGATCGCGAAGACACAAGTCAAGCATGTCATCGTCGGCAGCATGGGCGACCTGCTCGGCTTCAAGGGCGTGATCGTCAACCTCGTCGTCCGCCGCGTCAAGAAGATGGTGCCGGCCTGGTCGCTGCCGGGCGCGGTGTCCTTCAACGACGCGGTATCGGCCGGCCGCGGCCTGACGTTCAACAAGCCGAAGCTGTCGCCGGGCGACGTCGCCTTCCTGCAATATACCGGCGGCACCACCGGCGTCTCCAAGGGCGCCACCCTGCTCCACCGCAACATCGTCGCCAACGTCCTGCAGAACGACGCCTGGCTCCAGCCGGCGCTCGCCGCACCTCCGCATGTCGATCAGCTCATGATCGTCTGCGCGCTGCCGCTCTATCACATCTTCGCGCTGACGGCCTGCTACCTGCTCGCGGTGCGCGCCGGCGGCTGCAATCTGCTGATCCCCAATCCGCGCGACATCGCGGGCTTCGTCAAGGAGCTGGCGAAGTACCAGGTCAACAGCTTCCCGGCCGTGAACACGCTCTACAACGGCTTGATGCACCATCCCGACTTCAAGAAGCTCGACTTCTCCAAGTTGAAGATCTCGAACGGCGGCGGCATGGCGGTGCAGCGCCCCGTTGCCGAGCAGTGGAAGGCGGTGACCGGCTGCTTCATCGCCGAAGGCTACGGCCTGTCGGAGACCTCGCCGACGCTGACCTGCAATCCCGCGACCACGACCGAGTTCTCGGGATCGATCGGCATCCCCGTGCCTTCGACCTGGATCTCGATCCGCGACGACGACGGCAACGAAGTCCCGCTCGGCCAGCCCGGCGAGATCTGCGCCAAGGGCCCGCAGGTGATGTCGGGCTACTGGAACAGGCCGGAAGAGACCGACAAGGTGATGACCGCCGACGGCTATTTCCGCACCGGCGACATCGGCGTGATGGACGAGAAGGGCTACACCAAGATCGTCGACCGCAAGAAGGACATGATCCTGGTCTCGGGCTTCAACGTCTATCCGAACGAGATCGAGGAAGTGATCGCGAGCAATCCGGGCGTGCTCGAATGCGCCGTGATCGGCATCCCCGATTCCAAGTCGGGCGAGGCGGTGAAGGCGTTCGTGGTGAAGAAGGATCCCAACCTCACCGCGGAAGCCGTGATCAAGTTCTGTCAGGAGCAGCTCACCGGCTACAAGGTGCCCAAGCACATCGAATTCCGCACCGACCTGCCGAAGACCAATGTCGGCAAGATCCTGCGCCGGCAGCTCCGCGACGAGAAGAAGGCGGAGGCGGCGTAAGCCGCGCCTTGGTTCATGACTCTTGGGTTCATGACTGACGGCGGCGACATCACGCCATCAGGCATTCTCGCCTTCTGGCGCGAGGCCGGCCGCGAGCGCTGGTACAAGCGCAGCAACGCTTTCGACGCGGAGGTCAGGCGTCGCTTTCTTCCGCTATGGAAGCGGGCGACCGCCGGCGAGCTGGCCTCCTGGGAAGAAAGCGACAAGGGCGCGCTTGCGCTCGTCATCGCGCTCGACCAGTTTCCCCGCAACATGTTTCGCGGCACGCCGGAAGCCTTTGCCAGCGACGCGCCGGCGCGCGACGTCGCCCGACGCGCCATCGCGCGGGGCGTCGATCGCAGGATCGATCCCATCCTGCTCGAATTCATCTATTTGCCCTTCATGCATTCCGAGCACCTGCCCGACCAGCTGCATTGCGTCGCGCTGTTTCAGAACACCGACAATGCCGAGAACCTGAAATACGCGCGGGAGCACGCCGACATCATCCAGCGGTTCGGCCGCTTTCCCCACCGCAACCGCCTGCTCGACCGCGCCACCACCGAGGAAGAACAGGCCTTCCTCGACGGCGGCGGTTTTGCCGGCTGATGACATAACGGTGAAGGACCGCGACCCTCGCCGCTAATGTTGTGCAGCGCCGCCGCACGGTCTAAAAAGCGGGACCGATTTTCAGGGAGACTGACGATGGCGATCCAGACTGGCGACAAGCTGCCCGAGGCGAAATTCCGCGTGATGACGGCCGAAGGTCCGCAGGTGAAGACCACCGACGACATCTTCAAGGGCAAGAAGGTGGCGCTGTTCGCAGTGCCCGGCGCCTACACCGGCACCTGCCACAAGATGCATCTGCCGAGCATCTTCCTCAACGCCTATGCCATGAAGGACAAGGGCGTCGACACCATCGCCATCGTCTCCGTCAACGACGCTTTCGTCATGAACGCCTGGAAGCGCGATACCGACCAGCGCGACGAGGCGATCTTCCTCGCCGACGGCAATGCCGACTTCGCCAAGGCGATCGGCATGGAGCTGGACGCCTCCGGCAACGGCCTCGGCATCCGCTCCAAGCGCTATTCGATGCTGGTCGAGGACGGCGTGGTGAAGAAGCTGAACCTCGAAGCGATGCCCGGCAAGGTCGAGGTCTCCGGCGGCGATACGCTGCTGGGGCAGCTGTAGGCTTAGGCCAGAGCTCCTTCCAAGCGGGAAGTGCCGTAGGGTGGGCAAAGGCGCGTCAGTGCCGTGCCCACCATCTTTCCTTGATTGAGAAGAAGCCGTGGGCACGCTTCGCTTTGCCCACCCTACGAAACCGGGCGACGCCGATAGCGCGTCGCCTACTCCGCCACCCGCTGCTGCAACCGCGCCTTCACGATCCCGTCCCGCGCCAGCTGATCCGCGCGCTCGTTCTCCGGGTGCCCGGCGTGGCCCTTGACCCAGTGCCAGCGGACCTCGTGCTGCTTCAGCGCCGCATCGAGGCGCTGCCATAGCTCGACATTCTTCACCGGCTTCTTGTCGGCGGTGCGCCAGCCGTTGCGCTTCCAGCCGTGGATCCAGCCGGTGATGCCCTGCCGGACATACTGGCTGTCGGTGTAGAGATCGACGGTGCACGGCTTCTTCAGCGCTTCGAGCGCGGAGATCGCGGCCATCAATTCCATCTGGTTGTTGGTGGTGTGGCGTTCGCCGCCGTTCAGCTCTTTTTCCTTGTCGCCGAACTTCAGGATCGCGCCCCAGCCGCCCGGCCCGGGATTTCCCGAGCAGGCGCCGTCGGTATAGATCGTGACGAGGGGAAGCTCGCTCACGCGACCAGTCCTGACGGCATCAGCCCGTAGTCGCGCACGCTGGAAACGCTCTGGTGGAAGCGCAGCTTGCGAAAATATTCCAGCGGATCCTTGGGCTTGACCAGCGCTCCTGGAGGCACGTTGAGCCAGTCGACCAGCCGCGTCAGCAGGAAGCGGATCGCGGCGCCGCGCGCGAGCAGCGGCAGCGCGGCTTCTTCCGCCTCGGAGAGTTTTCGCACCCGGCCATAGGCATTGAGGAAGGCGCGCGCCTTGGTGACGTTGAACGAATGGTCCGGCTCGAAACACCAGGCATTCAGGCAGATCGCGACGTCATAGGCCAGCATGTCGTTGCAGGCGAAGGTGAAGTCGATGATGCCGGAGAGCTTGTCGCCGAGG
Organism: Bradyrhizobium barranii subsp. apii; assembly: GCF_011516635.5. Lineage (GTDB taxonomy): Bacteria > Pseudomonadota > Alphaproteobacteria > Rhizobiales > Xanthobacteraceae > Bradyrhizobium > Bradyrhizobium barranii. The sequence goes on from NZ_CP096255.1 coordinate 1,314,279, forward strand.
AAGAAGACGTTGTCGTTGAAGAGATCGGCGTGGATCACGCCCTCCGGCAGATTGCTCGGCCAGACCCCGCTCGAGAGATAGTCGAGCTCGGCGGCGAGAAACGCATGCAGGCCCGGCTGGACCTCATCGGCGCGGCTTGCCGCCGCGTCGAACAGCGGCCGCCAGCCGGAGACCGACAGCGCATTGCCACGCTTGATCGCAAAATTGGCGCCGGCCAGATGCATCCTGGCCAGTCCCTCGCCGACGCCGGCGCAATGGGCCACGTTCGGCTTGCGCGGCCAGACGCCTTCGAGAAAGGTGATGATCGCGGCCGGCCGGCCCGACAGCTCGCGCAGCGCCTCGCCGTCCCTGGCCTTCACCGGCAGCGGGCAGGTGACGCCGTGCTCGGCGAGATGGGTCATCAGCGCGAGGAAGAACGGCAGGTCGTTCTTCGCCACGCGCTTCTCATAGAGCGTGAGGATGAACGAGCCCTTGCTGGTGTGCAGCAGGAAGTTGGTGTTTTCGACGCCCTCGGCGATGCCCTTGTAGGAGAGCAACTCGCCGAGATCGTATGGCTTCAGGAAATCCGCAAGCTCGTCGGCGGCAACGTCGGTGTAGACCGCCATAAAAGTCTACTCGGCGGCGGCTTCGGGACGCACCTGGCGCGGCAGCGGGAAGAACTCGTTCTCTTCCGCGGCCGAGACCGTCTCCACATGCAGCGTGTAGCGCTCGGCGAACGCATCCATGATCTCCTCGACGATCACTTCCGGCGCGGACGCGCCCGCGGTGATGCCGAGGCTCTTGATGTTGCCAAACCTGGTCCAGTCGATGTCGGTGGCGCGCTGCGCCAGTACCGCGATCCCGCAGCCTTCGCGCTCAGCGACCTCACGCAGGCGCTGCGAATTCGACGAGTTCGGCGCACCGACCACGATCAGGGCGTCAACCACCGGCGCCACCTTCTTCACCGCGAGCTGGCGGTTGGTGGTGGCGTAGCAGATGTCTTCCTTGTGCGGGCCGTTGATGTTCGGGAAACGCTCCTTGAGCAGCGCCACGATCTCCGCGGTGTCGTCGATCGACAGCGTGGTCTGCGTCACGAAGGCGATGTTGTCGGGGTTCTTCGGGACGATGGTCTTGGCGTCCTCGGCGGTCTCGATCAGGGTCACGGCGCCGACCGGAAGCTGGCCGAGCGTGCCGACCACTTCGGGGTGGTGGGAATGGCCGATCAGGAAGATCTCGCGGCCACGCTTGAAGTGGATCGCGGCCTCGCGGTGCACCTTGGTCACCAGCGGGCAGGTCGCATCCAGCGAGAACAAATTGCGGGAGGTGGCGTCGGCCGGGACCGATTTCGGCACGCCATGGGCCGAGAACACCACCGGCGCGGTGGTGTTTTCCGGGATTTCGGCGAGCTCTTCGACGAAGATCGCGCCCTTCTTCTTCAACCCGTCGACGACGTATTTGTTGTGCACAATCTCGTGGCGAACATAGACGGGGGCGCCGTATTTATCGAGCGCCCGTTCCACGGTGTCGATCGCCCGGACCACCCCGGCGCAGAAGCCGCGGGGAGAACAAAGCACGATCTTGAGGTCTGGTTTGGCTGGCATTGAGCGATCTCGGGACCGAATCACCCGTTTCGCCTTCTGGCGGGGGCGGTCAATGGATGGAATTGGGCTTTAATGGGTCTGCTAGGACTTTACAGGCGCTTCCAAGGGAATTGGGCCCCCTTTCGGGCTCTGTCAAGGCACTATCTATAGCAGAACCATTGCGTGGCTAGCCCCTCCGGGCTTATATAGCGCGAATTCCCTGTCATCGCTGATGACCACCGGTTTCGCCTCCAGAGGGGTGGGCGAAGCACAAAGGAGATTTGCCATGAGCAACGCACCTCTGATGCCCAAGGCGACCGCCGTCTGGCTGCTCGACAACACCGCGCTGACCTTCGATCAGGTCGCCGATTTCACCAAGATGCATCCCCTTGAGGTGCGTGCGATCGCCGACGGCGACGCTGCCCAGGGCATCAAGGGCATGGATCCCCTCTCCAACGGCCAGTTGACCCGCGAGGAGATCGAGAAGGGCGAGAGGAACCCGGACTACCGGCTCCGCCTCCAGGAGAGCAAGGTGATTCTGCCGCCCCAGCCCAAGCGCAAGGGCCCGCGCTACACCCCGGTCTCCCGCCGTCACGAGCGCCCGAGCGCCATCCTCTGGCTGCTGCGCAGCCATCCGGAGCTCAAGGACGCCCAGGTCATGCGCCTGGTCGGCACCACCAAGAGCACCATCGCCAGCGTTCGCGACCGTACCCACTGGAACACCTCCCAGCTGACCCCGATCGACCCGGTGACGCTTGGCCTTTGCTCGCAGATCGAGCTCGATTTCGAAGTGGCGCGCGCGGCGAAGGAAAAGCCGATCGACGCATCCTATGGCGGCGCCACCCTGCTGCCGGCCTCCGAGACCACCAAGAAGGACGAGTTCGAGCCGGCAGAGCGATCGAACGACGACCTCAACGTCGACGCCGTGTTCGCCAAGCTGAAGACGCTCGGCGGCAAGAAGCAGGACGAGGAGGAGGAGTAAGGCTCCGCTCCCGGTTACGATCGAACGCAATTCGAACGCGGCAGGGAAACCTGCCGCGTTTTTGTTTTGCGGAGACCCTCGCGATCGGCACAGATGCAGCCACACGCAAGCTGCAGTCCCCTCCCCCTTTGCGGGGGAGGGTTAGGGAGAGGGGTGCCCCACGGGGACTCTCTCCATCAACTCAAAGCGTCTCGCGCGACTCTCACGCACCGTTTGCTGGGCTACCCCTCTCCCCTGCCCTCCCCCGCAAGGGGGGAGGGAGCGCAGGGTTCGCCTAGGCGACAGCTCGAAAACGACAGCAACGACGTATCAAAACTTGTACGTCACACCGCCACCGACCAGCCACGGATCGATATGCGCGGTGCCTGTGACCGGCAGGCCGCTGACGGTCGCAGAGTAATCCGGCCGCAGCCAGAGCTTCTTGACGTCGACGTTGAGACCCCAGTGCCGGTCGAGCATGTAGTCAAAGCCGAACTGCACGGCGCCGCCCCAGGCGTTGCTGACGTGCACGCTGGTGGTGGTGGCAACGATCGCGGGCGGACCGACGATGGCGGCTGGCGTATTGGCAGCCGAATTGTTGAAGAACACGGTGTAGTTCACGCCGGCGCCGATATACGGCTTGAACGCGCCGAAATTGTCGAAGTGATATTGCAAGGTCAGCGTCGGCGGCAGCAGCGTGGTCTTGCCGATCGGCAGGTTCGCGAGCGAGCCGTTGCCGCTGATCGAGTGCCTGGTCACGCCGAGGATCAGCTCGGCCGCGATGTTCTTGGTGAAGAAATAGCTGATGTCGAGCTCGGGCACGACCTGGTCGCTGATCGAGAGCCCGGAATTCGGCGACGACAGCGACGGCACGCCTGCGACATTGACGGTTGAGCTACCGGCATCCGGCAACACGCCAAGCACGCGCAGACGCACCATCCACGGATTGAACGCTTCTACCGACGGCGGTGCCTTCTTGTAGACAGGCAGATCGGCCGCCTGCACCGAGCCAAAAGTCCCCACGAGCATCGCGCCAACCGTCGCAAGCCGCGCCAGGTTTTTTGTCGTTCCGTTCATTGCATTCCCCTTCAGCCATCTCTCGCGCGTCGTTGCGCGACGTCAGCGTCAGAGCAGAAAGGGGATGGTGATGGATTTGACGCCGATCAAATCAGGACTGACGCGACACGATTTGGTTGTGGCGTTGCCGATGTGTCACGAGAAACGCGAATGAATGCGCAGGATAATTCCGTAGCCGATGTCACGGCCGGTCGGGATGGTTCAGCATGTACTCGCCGAGATCGCGCTGACGGCGGTCGGACCGGGCGGTGGCAGCGTTGCGCTGGACGTCGCGGTCCTTGCGGCAGGCCACGTATTCGGGCGAGCCCTGCGCATAGCCGCGACTCTGACAGACCGCGTCGTCATCGTCACCGCCCACCGCCACCGGCGTCTGGTAGCGCGCGGAGCAGGCGGAGACAGCGATGGCGAGCAGCACGGCGACAAGCAGGCGCGGCGCGGTGGCGAGTGGCATACGAGGTCCCCTGTTGGCCGGCCCTGTTTAGCCCGGAATGAGGAGATTGTAAGTCCCTGGGCGTCGTTCCCCACGCGCTGTCATTCCCCGCGACCCGGCTACGCCAAGGCTTCGCCGGGGTTGAGGTCCAGGGGCGCCGAAGCTTTAGCGTAGGCGGCAGGCGGGGAATCCAGTACTCCGCGGCGGTCATTGGGTCACACAACTCCGGCCGCGGCGTACTGGATCACCCGCTTTCGCGGGTGATGACAGCGGAGATCGCCTCACACCCTGCCCTTCAGCGCCTCGCCGATCTCGTCCAGCACCTTGGGATCCTCGATCGTGGCCGGCATGGTCCAGGCTTCGCCATCGGCGATCTTCTTGATGGTGCCGCGCAGGATCCTCCCCGAGCGCGTCTTCGGCAGGCGGCCGACGGTGATGGCGAGCTTGAAGGCGGCGACGGGGCCGAGCCTGTCGCGCACCAGCGCGACGATCTCCTTTTCGATCTCCGCAGGCGCGCGCTTCACGCCGGCCTTGAGCACCAGGAAGCCGCAGGGCACCTCGCCCTTGATCGCGTCCTTGACGCCGAGCACGGCGCATTCGGCGACGTCCGGATGCGAGGCCAAAATCTCCTCCATGCCGCCGGTGGAGAGCCTGTGGCCGGCGACGTTGATAATGTCGTCGGTGCGGCCCATCACGAAGACATAGCCGTCCTCATCCTTGTAGCCGGCGTCCGAGGTTTTGTAGTAGCCGGGGAATTCAGTGAGGTAGGCTTCCTTGAAGCGCGCATCCTGATTCCACAGCGTCGGCAGGCAGGCCGGTGGCATCGGCAGCTTGATGACGATCGAGCCCATGGTATTGGGGCCGACGGGCTTTGCGGCTTCGTCGACGACGTCGACCTGGTAGCCCGGCATCGGCACCGTCGGCGAGCCATGCTTCACCGGCAGCATACCGAGACCGACCGGATTGCCGGCGATGCACCAGCCCGTCTCGGTCTGCCACCAATGGTCGATCACCGGCACCTTGAGCTGCTGCTCCGCCCATTCCACCGTCGGCGGATCGGCGCGCTCGCCGGCGAGGAACAGCGTGCGGAATTGCGACAGGTCGTATTGCCGGATGAATTTGCCTTCCGGATCCTCTTTGCGGATCGCGCGGAATGCCGTCGGTGCGGTGAAGAAGGCGACCGCCTTGTGCTCGCTGATGACGCGCCAGAACGCGCCGGCATCGGGCGTGCCGATTGGCTTGCCCTCGTACATGATCGAGGTCGCACCGTGCAGCAGCGGGCCATAGATGATGTAGCTGTGGCCGACCACCCAGCCGATGTCCGAGCCACACCACCAGACCTCGCCCGGCTTGACGCCATAGAGATTGAACATCGACCATTTCACCGCGACGAGATGGCCGCCATTGTCGCGCACGACACCCTTGGGAATCCCGGTCGTGCCTGAAGTGTAAAGGATGTAGAGCGGATCGGTAGCGGCGACAGGCACGCAGGGGGCTCTCTTGCCGTCGTTCATCGCCTTGCGGCGAAGGCTCGCCCAATCGTAGTCGCGGCCCGGCGTGAGGTCGCAGATGTGCTGGGGGCGCTGCAGCACGATGCAGGCCTTCGGCTTCGTGCCCGCAAGCTTGATCGCCTCGTCGAGCAGCGGCTTGTACTGCACGATCCGGCCGGGTTCGATACCGCAGCTTGCGGAGAGGATGAGCTTTGGCTGCGCGTCATCGATGCGGGTAGCGAGTTCCTTGGCGGCAAAGCCGCCGAACACGACCGAGTGCACCGCGCCGATGCGCGCGCAGGCGAGCATCGCGACGACGGCCTCCGGCACCATCGGCATATAGAGGATGACGCGATCGCCCTTGGTGACGCTAAAATCCTGCATGATGGCGGCGAGCGCCTGCACCTCACCCAATAGCTCGGCATAGGTGAACTTGGTGACCGAGCCCGTCAGCGGCGAATCATGGATCAGCGCAACCTGGTCGGCGCGGCCGCGTTCGACATGGCGGTCGAGCGCGTTGTAGCAGGTGTTGACGACGCCCCCCATAAACCAGCGGCCGTAGACGCCCTGCGAGGCATCGAAGATCGTCTTTGGCGGCTCGATCCAGTCGATGTCCGTGGCCGCCTCGGCCCAGAAGCCCTGGGGATCAGCCAGCGAGCGCGCATGGACCTCGTGATAGAGGCTCGTTCCCTTGACGTTCATTCCCGCGCTCCCGTTCCCTTTATTCGCCTTGCCTTGACCTGACCGACAGGACGAGCGTCCCGCCATGACAGGGATCAAGTGCCGGCGTTGTTTGAGAGGTATTTTCCCGGGAACGGGCCGCGGTTCAAGCTGAAAAGGATGGGTCGTTGGGAGGGAGGGAAGAAAGGCCATCGAGGCAAGCTGGAGCCACAGCCAAGGTGGGCCCTCTCCCCCTTGCGGGGGAGAGCGGGAGAGAGGGGTGGCCACGAACTCAGTCGGGAGTTTGTGGCTACCCCTCTCCCTAACCCTCCCCCGCAAGGGGGGAGGGAACGCAGTGTGCGCGTAGAGGCTCCTCAACTCTCCATCGCATTCAGCCGCTGCAACCGATCCTGCATGACCTTCCTCAGATCGTAGCCGGGCCGGCCGAAGCTCGCATTCCGCGTGGCGAGGAAATCGCGCTGGGTCTTGCGGAGGTCGCCGGCCGAGCGGCCTTTCGTAACCTTCAGCACCCGCTCATAAGTCTCGGCGATCTGGCGATCGAGCACGCCGAGTTGCGGATCGGCGCAGATCACCTTCTCGACCTCGCGCTTCGCCGTGGCGCAATCGAACGACGGGCCGTTGCCGGAATTCGCCGCGAGCGGACGCAGCGGCTCGGCGCCGAACTTTGCGATCTCCGCCATCATGGTTCGGCGGCCGTTGGCCGCGTTCTCGTTGCCGGGATCGAGCTTCAGCGCCGTCTCGTAATCGGCCAGCGCCTTCTTGCGCTCGCCCATCTTCTTGTAGAGCACCGCGCGGTTGTTGTAGGTCTGCGCGAAATTCGGATCGATCTTGAGCGCGGATTCGTAGTCGCTGAGCGCCGCGCCAAGCTCGCCCTTGAGCTGGTAGGAATCGCCGCGGTTGGTGAAGAAGTTCGGCCGCGGCGCCAGCCGCAGCGCCTGGTCGTAGTCCGCGATCGCCTTGTCGTACTCACCCATTGCGGCCAGTACCAGGCCACGATTGTCGTAATATTCGGGGACCTTCGGATCGAGCCTTATCGCCTCGCCGTCATCGGCGACCGCCTTGTCGAGCTGGCCGAGCTTCTTGTAGGCCGCGCCGCGATTGGTGTAGGCGCGCGGCCGATTCGGATCGAGCCGCAGCGCCTCGCTGAGATCGCGGATCGCCTTCTCGTTGTCGCCGCCGAGATAATAGTTCACGCCGCGGTCGGACCAGGCCTGCGCATCATCCGGCTTCAGCTTGATCGCCTGATCGTAATCGGCGAGCGCGCGGTCGAGCCGGCGCTGATTGGTGTAGACGACGCCGCGCAGCTCGTAGGCTTCCGCGTCCTGCGGATCGAGTTCGATGGCCTTGCTGAGATCAGCCGCGGCACGGTTGAGATCGCCGCCGGCCTCGCGCAGCAAATCGCCGCGCAGGCGCCAGGCGTTTGCATTCCTGCCGTCCAGCGCGATGGCGCGGTCAATATCCCGCAGCGCCTGCGTGAGGCCGCCTGAGGTTCGCGCATTGGCGTCGGCGCGCACCAGCAGCGCGGCGGCGCGGTCGGAACTCGAATTGGTGGTCTGGTCGATGATGGCGCCGCACGCCGTGATCAGTTCGGCAGGCGCAGTCTTGCTGCCCATCACGCAATCGACGGCAGCAGAGGCCGGAGCGGCGAGGACAAGGCTCATCGCGGCGTTGAGCAGGAAGGCGCGAAGCGGGAATTTGGCAAACGGGAACATTTGCGCGGAAGAACGCGTGCCGCACATCGGGAAGACTCCGTGACATCAGGTGTTCACCATTGTCGCGGCGGGCGAGGAATGGGTTCAATTCGGGCCTGTCAGGGACGCACGGGCGTATCGCTCCCTCTCCCCGCACGCGGGGAGAGGCGAAGGAAGCCCTCAATACCCGTCCACCCCGTTGATCCGCTGCAGCCGCTCCTGCATCGCCTTCTTGAGATCGTACCCGGCCCGCCCATAACCGGCATTGCGGCGGGCAATGAACTCGTCCTGCGCGCGCTGAAGCGCCCTGGCTTCCGCAGGATTGCGTGCCTCCCGGACCGCGCGGGCGTTCGACGCAAAAATCTCCCGATCGAGATCGGCGAGCTCGCGGTTGGCGCAGATGGCCTTCTCGACGGCCCGGGCCGCACTCCTGCAATTGAAGCTGGGCTTGCCGGCCACCGCCATCTGCGCGCCGATCCGCTCGAGCTCGCGCGCCATCGCCTTGTGATTGGCCTTGGCCTTCTCGTGGTTCGGATCGATCTTCAGCGCGGCGCCGAAATCCTGCACCGCCTTCGGCTTATCGCCCTTCTTCAGCCAGAGCTCGCCACGGGCGTTGAAGAGGTCGGCCAGGGTCGGATCGAGCTGAAGAGCGCGGCTGTCGTCGGCGATCGCACGGTCGACCTGGTCATGCCGCGCATAAAGCGCGCCGCGCGCGACCAGCGCCTTGACCAGGTCCGCCTTGGCCGTCTTCTCGTTGTCGATGACGGAGGCGCAGGCGGAGCCGGCCTTGTCCATGTCGTCGGCGGCAGCAGCAGCGAGGCACGGCGCGACATCGACCTGCACGACGGCGGCGGGCTCGCCGCCGGTCGCGGCATGGGCCGCCCCTAGCGAAAGCGCACAGAGCGCCACCGCGCCGGACAATCGAATGAGATTTTGAGAACGCATGCTAGCTGCAGTCGGAAAGTCTTGGCTTGAGTCTTGGCCTGGGTTTTGGCCTGGGTCTGGCTTGAGCCTTGCCTTGAGGGTGCACTATCCATCATACGGCCGGATTGGTGCTAGCTTGTGGCACGGCCAAAATCGGTTTCGGGGATCAACGTGTCGACATTCGAATGGATCATCGTGCTTCTGCTCGGCGCCGTTGCATTATCGGCGCTGGCGCGGCGGATCAAGGTCCCCTACCCGACCTTTCTCGCCATCGGCGGCGCGCTGATCGCCTTCGTGCCGAACAGCCCCTCCTGGACGCTCGAACCCGACCTCGCCTTGGCACTTTTTGTCGCACCGGTGCTGATGGATGCCGCCTTCGACACCTCGCTGCGCGATCTCCGCAACAACTGGGTTCCGGTCTCGACCCTGGTGGTCGCCGCGGTCGGCCTGACCACGGTCGGCGTGGCCTTCGTCGTGCACCGGCTGATGCCTGACATGCCCTGGGCCGCCGCCATTGCGCTCGGCGCCATCGTGGCCCCGCCGGATGCCGCGGCAGCGGTTGCAATCCTGAGCCAGGTCAAGCTGCCCTATCGCATGGTGAAGGTCCTGGAGGGCGAGAGCCTGCTCAACGACGCCAGCGCGCTCCTGATCTATCGCATCGCGGTCGGCGCTGTCGTCATGGAGCATCTGAAATGGAGCGAGGTCGCGCCGACGATCGCACTCGGGCTGGTCGGCAGCGTCCTCGCCGGTCTTTTGGCCGGGCGCATCATCCCGCTGTTCCTGGAACGCGTGAAGGAAGCGCCGAGCGCGATCATCGTGCAGTTCGCCACCACCTTCATGGTCTGGATCGCAGCCGAGCATCTCGGCCTCTCCGGCATCCTCACCATCGTCGTCTACGCCATCACCGTCGCGCGCACGGCGGGGGCGCGCATGCCGGCGCGGTTACGGGTGCCGTCCTATGCGGTCTGGGAAACGATGGTGTTCGTGCTCAACGTGCTCGCCTTCATGCTGATCGGCATGCAGATGCGGCCGATCTGGACGCGGCTCGACGCGGAGGTGCGCTGGGAATATTGCGTGGCCGCAGCCTGGATCCTGCTCACGGTGGTCCTGGTGCGGCTTGCCTGGATCACGTTCTACCGCGCGACGCTGCGCGTCCTGATCGCGCACGGGCTCTATCATCCGAAGGATCCCAAGCAGGTTGCCTCGCCGAAGGGTGGCCTCATCATCTCCTGGTGCGGCATGCGCGGTCTCGTCACGCTCGCCACCGCCTTCGCCTTGCCGGAAAACTTCCCCTACCGCGACTTCATCGTCTTCATCGCCTTTGCGGTGGTGCTGGGCTCGCTGGTCATCCAGGGCCTGACGCTGCGGCCGCTGATTCTCGCCTTCGGCCTCAAGGACGACGATCCCGTCGGTATCGAGGTCGCGCGCGCCCGCGCAGTCGCCTATCGCGCCGCGCTCGATGCGATCGAGGACGATCCGTCGGAGGAGGCGGAAATCCTGCGGCTCGAATACCGCGCCATCCTGATGCAGGCCGACGACGATCCGCACGGCGGCATCGCCAGCGGCGAATTGCCCGCCGATCCGCTGCGCCGCCGCGCCATCGAGGCCGCGCGCAAATCGATCCTCGGCCTTCGCGATACCGAAGTGATCGGCGACGACGCGTTTCACCGGATCGAGGAAGAGCACGCTCGCGCTGCTGGCGGTGAAGGTGCTGAACTGGCCGATCAGCGAGAGTGCGGCGTGGCATTCGTTTGCCGGCGGGATTCTGGCGCTGGCGCAGTAGTCACCGCTGTCGTCCCGGACAAGCGCAGCGCAGATCCGGGACCCATAACCACAGGCGGGCGTGGTTACGAAGACTCGGAGTTACAACTTAGCAAAACAACTCTGTGCTGTGGTTATGGGTCCCGGGTTCGCGCCTTGCGCGCCCCGGGACGACAGCCGAGTATGAGGCGCCTTAAGCCCCCGCCTTGCACGTGATCCCGCCGTCGACCACGAGCTCGATCCCCGTCACATATTTCGACTCGTCCGACGCCAGGAACAGCGCGGCATTGGCGACGTCCCAGGCCTCGCCCATGTGCCCCATCGGCACCTGCGCATCGCGGGCGCGCCACATCGCGTCGACGTCGCCATTGGCGTAGCTGTTCGCGAGACCCGCGGAATGCTCCACCATCGGCGTCTTCATCAGACCGGGCAGGATTGCATTCACCCGCACATGGTTCTTCGCGAACTCGATCGCGGTCGAGCGCGTCAGCTGGTTCATCGCGGCCTTGCTGGCGTTGTAGCTGACATAGGAAATCCCGACATGCCGGATCGAGGCGATCGAGGAGATGTTGATGATCGAGCCGCCGCCCTGCTTCACCATCACGGGGACGACGTGCTTCATGGCGAGATAGGCACTCTTGAGGTTGACAGTGAAGACGCGGTCCCAGCTCTCCTCGGCGACCTCGACCACGCTGCCCATCTCGGCGATGCCGACATTGTTGTCGAGCACGTCGATGCGGCCATAGGCCTTCAGGCACGCCGCCACCATCGCCTCGATCTCGCTCGCGCGCGAGACGTCCGCGGTGAAGGCAGTCGCATTGCCGCCCTCACCCGTGATGATCTTCGCTGTCTCCTCGGCTGCCGCACCGTTGCGGTCGACGCAAAACACCTGCGCGCCCTCGCGCGCAAAGGTCACCGCGGTCGCCTTGCCGTTGCCCCAGCCGGGCCCGATCGAGCCGGCGCCCACCACCATCGCAACCTTGCCCTTGAGCCGATCCATCGCATTTCTCCCTTGCTGTTCTTGTAGCCCGGATGGAGCGCAGCGCAATCCGGGGCGACTGTTCCCGGATTGCGCTTCGCTTCATCCGGGCTACGGATCGTTACAAATCTTCATCGTCGTGACGTTAGCACCGATCGGGTGCCCGACAATCTCCGACAACGTCCGGCACTTCCCGTCATGGCATAACCGCCATTCCCCGGCCGCACCCGAATTGCCGAGCACGACCTCCGGCATCGGTGCACGCTGCGGCTGCCATTGAAACCAGCCGTCGACGAGCCGCGCCTCGGGCGGCGGCTCCATGCCGGGCCCGGTGCCCTTGACGCGCGCCTGCACCAGTTCGAGGCCGGCAGGCGTCACGCGCCAGTCCTCCTGCCAGTCGACCTTCGCGATCGAGTGCGTCCACACCAGCGTGAAGGCGGAAAGCGCCAGCGCTTTCACGCCACCCGCTGTTGCGAAGCAGAGGCTCACGTCGCTTCGACGATGGCCGGCGGACGCTGCCGCCATTGCCACAGCACGAGCGCGGCGGAGAGCAGGAAGCCCACGGTGTCGCTGAAGGCGAAGTCACCGAGCAGGCAGAGCGCGGCTCCGAGCGCGAGCACGCGTTCGAGCAGCGTCATGCGCGTGAACAGAAAACCGATCGCGACCATGCCGAACAGGCCGATCGCCACCAGCGCCTTGAAGGTCGCGAGCGCCACCGCGCCGTAGAAGCCAAGCTTGGCCGCCATGGGATCGCCGGCCTGGAGCATCAGCGCCGGGGAATAGACGAAGATGAAGGGAATGACGTAGCCGGCGAGCGCGATGCGCATCGCCTCCCAGCCGATCTTGTCCGGGTTCTCCTTCGCGATCGGCGCCGCCGCAAGTGCTGCGAGCGCCACCGGCGGCGAGAGGTCGGCCATGATGCCGTAATAGAACGCAAACATATGGCTCGCGATCAAGGGCACGCCGAGCTTCGCCAGCGCGGGCGCAGCGAGCGCGGCGGTGATGATGTAGGTCGGGATGGTCGGAATGCCGGTGCCGAGCAGGATCGACAGTAGCATGGTCATGATCAACGCCAGGAACAGGCTCTTCTCGCCGAGACCGATCACCCAGCTGCCAAAAATGGTGCCGACGCCGGTCTGCGACATCATGCCGATGATGACGCCGACGATGGCGCAGGCCATACCCACCGTGATCGCCGACTTCGCACTCTCGGCCAGCGCATTGCGGCATTCGCGCAAGGCCGCGAACCCGCCGCGCACGAACGCCGTGATCACGATCAGCCCGACGACGACGCTCGCGACCGGCACGATCTGGAGACCGTCGCGCGACAGCGCGCCGACGACGAGCGCAAGTCCGATCCAGAAGATGGAGCGGACGACCATCGAGGAGGCGCCGGCGGTGATGCTGGCGCCCAGGATCAGCGTCACCGTGAGCGCAAGGCCCATGCTGCCGGCATAAAGCGGCGTAAAGCCCTCGAACAGCATGTAGACGAGCGCCGCGAGCGGCAGCACGAGATACCAACGCGTCACCAGCGCCTTCCAGGCGCTCGGGATCTCCGAGCGCTTCATGCCGACGAGACCGTGCTTGCCGGCTTCGAGATGGACCATCCAGAAGGCGGAGGCGAAATAGAGGATGGCGGGGATCGCCGCCGCCTTGACGATCTCCGAATATTGGACGCCGAGCGTCTCCGCCATGATGAAGGCGACCGCACCCATCACCGGCGGCATGATCTGGCCGCCCATCGAGGCCGTCGCCTCGACGCCGGCAGCAAAGGCGCGGCGATAGCCGAACTTGATCATCAGCGGAATCGTGAACTGGCCGACGGTGACGACGTTGGCGACGCCGGAGCCGGAGATGGTGCCCATCATGCCCGAGGCGAACACCGCAACCTTCGCAGGTCCGCCGCGCGTCCTGCCGAACAGGCCGAGCGAGACATCGGTGAACAGCTGGATCATGCCGGCGCGCTCCAGGAACGAGCCGAACAAGATGAACAGGAAGATGTAGGTCGCCGAGACGTAGATCGGCACGCCGTAAAAACCTTCGGTGCCGAACGACAGATGCGTGACGATCTGGTCGAAGTCGTAGCCGCGATGGTTGAGCGGCGACGGCAGATATTGCCCAAAGAACCAGTAGACGAGACACGCGCCGCACATCAGCGGCAGCGCCGCGCCCATCAGCCGCCGCGTGCCCTCGAAGATCAGCACCGCGAGCAGGGTGCCGACCGCGAGATCGAGCCGCGTCGGATCGCCGTCGCGCGCGATCAGGTCGGCATAGAAGATACATTGGTAGAGGCCGCAGAAGAAGCCGGCGCCGCCGATCACCCAGCCGAGCGTACGGCCGACATCGCTCTTCGCGGTAAAGTTGGCGATCAGGCCGAAGGTGAGGAGAACGAGGAAGCCGACATGGACGCCGCGCACCACCTGGCTCGGCAGATAGTTGAAGGCGGCGACATAGAGCTGGAAGGTGGCGAAGGCGATGCCGATCCAGTAGGCGAGAGTGCCCCACCAGCCCGGACCAAAACCTTCCGGAAAACCGTGCTCGAAATTGTCGAATTCAACCTTGATAGGCCCTGCGGAGCCCTCTGCCTGCAACATCGATATGTCCCCAACCGTCCAGCGCTTTTAACATTGCACAGCGTCTCGAGACCGTCATGCCCGGGCTTGTCCCGGGCATCCACGGACTTTCTCGCCTAGCCTTAGAACGTGGATGGCCGGGACATCTGCGCGAAAACGCGCGTCGCGCTTTTGCCCGGCCATGACGTCCGATAACGAAAGCTGACTACTTGATCAGCCCTTTTTCCTTGTAATAGCGGATCGCGCCGGGGTGCAGCGGAACCGGGCTGCCGGTGGCGGCCGTCTCGAGCTTGATCTCCTTGCCCGCGGCATGGGCGTTCTGCAATTCGGGCAGCGACTCGAAGATCAGCTTGGTCATCTGGTAGGCGAGGTCGTCCGACACCGCGGAGCTCGTCACGAGATAGTTGACTACGGCCGCGGTGGGCACGTCCTTGTCCTGGCCGGTATAGGTATTGGCCGGAATGATTGCCGAGATGAAGGGCGGGCCGATCTTGTCGATGGTCTCCTTCGGCACCGACACCACGGTGATCGAGGCCGAACTCGAGAGATCCTTCAGCGAGGCGACGCCAAGGCCGGCCGATTGAAGCGTCGCGCCCAACTGGCGGTTCTTCATGAGGTCGACGGATTCGGCGAACGGCAGATATTCGACCTTGCCGAGGTCCTTATAGGTCATACCTGCGGCCGCGAGGATCGCACGGGAATTGAGCTCGGTGCCCGACTTCGGCGCGCCGACCGAGAGGCTCTTGCCCTTGAGATCTGCGAGCGTCTTGATGCCCGATTCGGCGGTCGCGACAATCTGGATGTAGTTCGGATAGATCGCGCCGATGGTGCGCAGCTTGTCCAGCTTGGTCTTGAAGCCGGCTTCCTCGTCGCCCTCCCAGGCGGCTTTGAGCGAGTCACCCAGCGTGAACGCAATTTCGCCGCGGCCCTGCTGGAGCAGGATCAGGTTCTCGACCGACGCCTTGGTGGCCTGCACCTGCGTCTTCACATTCGGAATCTTGTCGCCGTAGATCTTTCCGATCGCGACCCCGAGCGGATAGTAGACGCCGGAGGTGCCGCCGGTCAGCACGTTGATGAAGGATTGCGCATGCGCGCAAGGTGCCGACGCCGCCAGGGCAAGAGCCGCGGCCGCGCCGAAAATCGTCCGTTTCATGGTTGTTGTACTCCCCAAACCGGCCGGGAAATTGGCCGGATGGGGGAAGCGGGTCAACCCATCCAAAAGTCACAACAGGACTGCGGTAAACGGCTGACCCGGCTCGATTTTTGGGGAACCCGCGGGTGCGGCGAGGTGGCGCAGTCAGGGTCTGGCGCGTGTCTCGCCGCGCTGGCAAGCCTTATTGGCAAGCTCTTGCTGGCAAGCCCTTATTGGAAGGTCATGTCCAGGCACTTGGAGATGTCGGAGCCGAGGCCGGACGAGATGATGATGCAGCCGCGCACCTTCTGCGCGGTGACGTCGGCGGCCCAGACCGAATAGCCGCCGGGACCGAAGAACGAGTTGGTGTTCGGCGGTTCGGTCTCGGTCGCGTCGAAATCGTATTTGCCGTCGGTCTCGAAGATGCGCGGCTTCTTGGTGCAGCCGCCGTCGGTCTGGACGTTGATGACTTCCTTGTTGTCGCGGGTCAGCGCGAGCGAGACCTGGCAGCGGAAATATTCCGAGGTCTTGGTATTGAACAGGTAGGTGTAGGACTTGCAGGTCGCGGTGTTCAGCTTGCCCGGGGCGAGGCCACGGCTGCACGAAATCCGCTGGTTGTGGCTGAGCTGGTAGTCATCCGCCCGGGCGGCGGGCGCCAGCGCCGTCACCAACAGCGCGGCGGCTGAGCAGGCTTTCACGACTTGGTTCATCCGAATCATCCCCCTACCAATATTTTTGTCGAATTGCGTTCTAGACTGAAAGCGGAACATAGTCGCGCGGGGACGAAGGGAAAATCACAAACTGCTGGGCAGGACGTGATGCGCTGCGGCGCTTTCGCAAATTGACCTGTAAACGCCGTTCGTGATTTGTTCAAGATGGCAACCCCAACGATGGGGAGGATGGGATGATGGCATTTTCAACGAAGACATTTGCACTTGCACTCACAGCAACGCTCGGCGCATTCAGCGCACCCGCAATGGCGCAGACCGCGGCAACGCCCTGGGAGCTCAAGCCCGACACCGGCTATGCCTATGACAAGGAAGGCAAGACCTTCTCCTACAAGATGGGCACCAACAATGCCGGTGAACTCCTGAAGGGCGCCAAGAAGGTGCCGAAAGGCACGCTGTTCTTCATCGGCCACAACGGCCAGCTCTACATGCGCAGCGGCCCGTATCTCGAAGGCGACGGCAAGTTCAAATTCGGGTCGGATCAGTAGGGGGCGACGGCCAACCCAAGCATTCGGTATCATCACCCGCCTTGTGCGCGCTTGCGCACTGGGGCGGGTGATCCAGTATTCCAGAGGCCGTTGTGCTTCAATCGAGAGGCTGCGGCGTACTGGATGCCCCGGTCAAGCCGGGGCATGACAGCGGAGGATGTGGCAGCGAGGACTAAAACGCCCCTGCCAGCTCCCGCGCGCCGGCATTGGTGCTGTTACTGTCCATCCGCGTATCCGTCACCGCCAGCAGCTTGGCCACCGTGTTGTGGCGGATCGCGACCGGGTTGCGCTCGTAGCCGCCGCGCTGGAAGAAGTTCGAGGTCGGCACCTGCTCGCGCATCGCCTGCGGCATCGTCACCATGTCGAGGCCGGTGCCGTCGCCGGTGAGGTTCATCATCTCGAGCTCGGCGGCGGTGAGCGGCCGGGTGTAGCCCTTGGCGCGCGCGAACAGCACCGAAGTCAAAAGCTTGTGGGTTTGCAGCATCGGGCCGATATCGATGTCCAGCACCATGGCATGCATGGCCCAGCCCTGCGCGGTGTTGCCGATCTTCTCGTGCTCCGACCAGGTGTCCGGCACCGACTTCGCCTGCGCCACCATCTTCTTCAGCACGGCAAGCTTGTGCTCGAGCGGCTGGCGCGCCGGCCCCGACGTCCGCGCCACCTTGTCGGAGAGCGCACGGATGAGTTCATGCCCCTGCTCGGCCAGCAGCTCGACGCTGTTGGTGGTCAGGAGCTGGTTGTAGCCCATCGCGGTCGAGATCGCGCGCTTGCCGCCGTGTTCGATTCCCGCCTGCACGTCGTAACTGCCGGTGCCGCCGGTCTCGAACGAATAGACCCGCACCGCCTGCTCGCGTGTCAGCCCGGAGGCGAGCGCGTAGCGCGCATAGGCGCGCTTGAACTCGGCCTCGCTGGACGGCCGCTGCGGCGTGAACTGATAGAGCTCGCGTGCCGCCTGCAGGAGATCGGCGACCACCGGTATCGCCTTTCTGGTCGGACGATCCGGCGTTTCCTCCGGCTCCGGATTCACCGGCCGCTTCGGCCCGTTGTAGAGTGGCGGATGCTGCAGCACATAATCGTCGAGCGTGACCTGCTGTCCGCTGCGCCGCTTGGCGTTGCGGCCTTTCCGCTTCTCGGAGATCTGGCTCCAATAGGCACCCGCCTCTTCGTCGAACGCCGCGCGCGCCGCCTGATATTCCTGCAGCTTGCGGCGATATTCGAGCACGGCCGGCGACGCCCCACCCTGCGCAAAGAACTGCGACAGCAACTGGGCGTTGGCATCGCGGACGGCCGGCGGCAGCGCGTCGGCCTCGCCGCCGCGCGCGGCGGGCGCGAGCAGGACGAGCGCGAATGGAACCAGCGCGAGATGTTTTCGAATCGAATGATGCATGCTGCCCTCTTAGCAGGCATCCGGTAACCGTCACGTTAACGCGCCGTTTACCATCGTCACTTCCAGGCGAACACCGGCTGTTCCAGCTCGCTGACGCGGGTGTGACGTCCCGCCAGCACCTCGCGGAACTGGTAGATCAGCGCCGCGGTCGGCGCGTGGATCAGGCTCGTCTCGTAATGGAAGCGGATCACGCGGCGGGAGCTTTCGGGAATCGCGATGAAGTCGAACGCGTCTTCGCGCTCGATCGTGGCGAGCGCGATGCGGTGGACCGAGGCGACCTCATCCGGGTTCGGCCGGAGCGGCACTGTCGGCCGTCCAGACCACCACAGGCGTGATCAGATAGCCGGAGCGGGTCGGATAATCGTCGAGCGTGCCGAGCACCTCCGCGTGCGTGAGGCGGAGGCCAAGCTCCTCATCAAGCTCGCGCAGCGCCGCCTCGACCGGCGTCTCGCCGGCATCGCAGCGACCGCCCGGCAGGGCCCATTGGCCGCGATGGGCGCGCAGGTGTGACGCGCGCAGCGTGAGCAGGAATGCGGTGTCATCGCCGTCACTCGCCGCGGTCAGCGCGACCGCCACCGCGGCGCGTTTCAATGCGGCCGGCGCATCATCCTCCGGCAGCCGCGTGAAGGCCGCGCAGGCAGCCGCGATATTCCGCCGTGTGGCATCGTCGAACGGTCTCATGATGCTTGACTACACCACGTCCGGCCCCGATGAAATGAGCTCGCAAGGCCCGCGCAGCAATGGACGACCACATGACCAACAAGGCCGCCGCAAGGCTCAAATCGGACGGCTGGAGGATCCTGGAGACCACGGGCTTCTTGCACCTGATCGGCCCGTTATGGGAGCGCAAGGTCGACGGCCATTACGAATTCGCGCTCGCCACCGAGGACAAGCACCACAATCGCCGCGGCATGGTCCAGGGCGGCGTGATGATGACGTTCGCGGACCGCACCTGCGGCATGACCGCCCGTTACGTTTCCGGCAAGGAATTCATGGCGACGGTGCAGCTCGATACCCATTTCGTCGAGGCCGGCCAGATCGGCGACATCCTGATCTCCCGCCCCCGCGTGGTGCGCTCGACGCGCAGCCTCATCTTCATGAGCACCGAAGTCAGCGTGGACGATCGTTGCGTCGTGATGGCGAATGGCGTGTTCAAGATCCTGAAGGGGCCGGGGTAGCGTCGCGCGGTCGGGCTGCCGCTCTAACTACACCCACCGCTGTCGTCGCCCGGCTTGACCGGGCGACCCAGTACGCCGCAGCCTCTCGGCTCAATCACAGCCGTCTCTGGAATACTGGATCGCCCGCCTTCGCGGGCGATGACAGCTGAGAGTGCGGCAAGCGCCCTCCCCAATCTCGTCATTGCGAGCGCAGCGAAGCAATCCAGACTCTCACCGCGGACGCATCTCTGGATTGCTTCGCTGCGCTCGCAATGACGGCGGTAGCTAGCTATGCTGCTCTCCATCGAAATATCGAGGACCCGCCCATGCAATACCGCCAGCTCGGCCGCACCGGCCTGAAAGTTTCGCCGATCTGTCTGGGCACCATGATGTTCGGCGGGCCGACCGATGAAGCCGCATCAAATCGGATCATCGCCAAGGCGCATGAGGCCGGGATCAATTTCATCGACACGGCGGATGCCTATTCGAAGGGCGCATCCGAGGAGGTCGTCGGCCGCGCGATCGGCAACAACCGGCACGCCTGGGTGCTCGCGACGAAACTCGCCAACCCCATGAACACTGGTATGGGCGACGATCCCAACCGTGTCGGCCTGTCGCGGCGCTGGGTGTTGCAGGCCGCCGACGAGAGCCTGAAGCGGCTCGGCACCGACCACATCGACATCTACTATCTGCACAAGGAAGACCATGCGACGCCGCCGGAGGAGACGGTGCGCGCGATGGGCGATCTGATCCGGGCCGGCAAGGTGCGCTATTTCGGCGTCTCGAACTACCGCGCCTGGCGCGTCGCCGAGATCTGCAACATCTGCGACCGGCTCGGCATCGACCGGCCCGCGGTGAGCCAGCCCTATTACAACGCCATGAACCGCATGCCCGAGGTCGAGCACTTCCCGGCGTGCTCCTATTATGGCCTCGGCATCGTGCCCTACAGCCCGCTGGCGCGTGGCGTGCTCACCGGCAAGTACAAGCCCGACGCCGCGCCGGACAAGGAGACACGCGCCGGCCGCAACGACACCCGCATGATGCAGACGGAATGGCGGCCGGAATCGCTCCAACTCGCGCAGGAGATCAAGACCCACGCCGAGACGAAAGGCATCACCGCCGGCCAGTTCGCGGTCGCCTGGGTGCTGAACTCCGCCTTTGTCAGCTCGATCGTCGCCGGCCCGCGCACCGAGGAGCAGTGGGACGGCTACATCCGCGCGCTCGACTACCGCTTCACGGCGGATGACGAGGCTCTAATCGACCGGCTGGTCGTGCCGGGCCATCCCTCGACGCCGGGCTACAACGACCCCGCCTATCCGATCGAGGGACGCCGCGCGCGGACGGCTTGAGAGCTGAAGACGATGACGGCGCACGAAGACCGCTACGGCCTTTCGCTCTCCACGTCCTCGCACGAGGCGGCAAGCGCCTATCGCGAAGGCGTCGATCTCATGCTGGCCGGTTGGACCGGCACGGCGGAGGCGCTGGAACGCGCGATTGCGGCCGATCCGGATTTCGCGCTTCCCCATATCGCCCGCGCCCGCGTGCATGCCTTCTATCAGCAGGGCGACCTCGCGCGGCAGAAGGCGGCACGCGCGCGCGAGCTCACAGCGAAACGCGGCACGGAGCGCGAACGCTCGCATGTCGAGACGCTGGCGCTTGCGATCGAGGGCCGGCTGCCCGAGGCCATCGCATCGACGCTGAAGCATGTCGAGAGCTGGCCGCGCGACGCCGTGGTGCTGTCGCTGCCGCTCGGCGCGTTCGGCCTGTTCGCGTTTTCCGGCATGCCCGATCACGACCGCGCCCGGCACGAGCTGTGCGAGCGCGTCGCGCAGCATTATGGCGAGGACTGGTGGTTTCTCACCATGTCCGGCTGGGCGATGACGGAGAATGGCGACGTCGCGCGCGGCCGCGGCGTCACCGAGCGTGGCTTCGACTTGCGCCGTCAGAACGCCCACGCCGCGCACGCCGTGCTGCACGCGATGTTCGAGGACGGCTCCATCGACGCGGCTGATCGTCTCGTCGACGCATGGATCCCCTCTTACGACCGCACCGGCATCCTGCACGGCCATATTCGCTGGCACCAGGCGCTCGGCGCGCTCGAGCATGGTGATGCGGCGCGCGCGCTTGCGATCTATGCCGACGTGCTTCAGCCCTCCGCCACGAAGGCGCCGCCGCTCAACGTCGTCACCGACGGCGCCTCGCTGCTCTGGCGCCTGTCGGCTTACGGCCACACCGTGCCGGAGGCGCTCTGGCTCGAGGCCGATGCCGCCGCGCAAAAACTGTTTCCGAAATCGAGCCTGCCCTTTGCCGACGTCCACATGGCGCTGTTCGCTGCGGCGACGCAGAACCAGGAGGCGCTCGCCGCGCGCCTTGAGGCGATCGAGCAGCGGCTCGGCGACGGCAAGCTGCCGGCCGGTCCCGTGGTGCCGGCGATCTGCCGTGCGCTCGTGGCCTTTGCCCGCGAGGATTACGCGTCATGCGTGCAAACGCTCGCGCCCGTCCTCGGCGAGGTCGTGCGCATCGGCGGCAGCCATGCCCAGCGCGAACTGATCGAGGATACCTACATCGTCGCGCTCATGCGCAGCGGCGAGCTGCCCCGCGCCCGCGCGCTGCTCGACGCCCGCCTGCACCGCCGGCCCTCGCTTCGCGATACGCGCTGGCAGGCGGCGACCGTTTAGCTCTGCCACGAAAAAAACATCGGTCTGGCAGCAAGTGGCCTGCTAGGACGGGATGGGGCGATCGGATGAATCGCCGATGGGTGGTGCGGTGGTATTCCAGTCGGGTTTAGCTGAACAAACGGGATCGCAACCAATTTGTGGTTCGCTCGTTGTTGAGCGGAACTTTTCCGCCGCCGTGGCCCCCTGGCATACGAGCCTGATGATGCGCCTCCGCCGACCGGTCCTCGCCGCGGCCCTCGCGACTCTCGCAAGCCCTTGTTTTGCCGAGTCTTCCGCGCCCATTCCCGTCAACAACCCGCCGGCGCAGAACGCCTTCATCGACCTGCTGGCGCTGATGTCGGGCCACTGCAAGACGCTGAAGGTCGCGGGGCGCACCTTCGCGTGCAAGACGGTGGCTTACGCCCATGGTGACAAGGGCCGGGTCAATTTCGCGGTCGCCGTCGACGATCCCTCCGACGCCAACCATGTCGTGTCGTTCTCCGGCGAGAACGGCCAGCGCGCGGACGACAATTCCTACGAGCTGCGAATCGACCGCATGCTGCTCAATTCCAAGGACCGCCCCAAGGTCGACGGCCTGCCGGTGCCGGCCGAGCAGACCTCGACCGGTGTCTGCCGCCAGACCGGCAATTTCGCCGCAAAGAAGGTCACGGACGTCACCTGCACGGCGACCGACAGCGAGGGCCGCCGATACGAGCTGCTGTTCGTCTCCGACGGCAAGCCGGTGAGCGTGCGCCGCATCCGGCAATCGTCGCCATCGATCCAGGATCCGTTCAAGTAACGGCATCATCAGCAACTGCCGGCATGTATGATCGCGCCATGCTTTGGAGCGATTCATGACGCGCGACCGCCTGTTTCTGCTGCGCCCTGGTTTCGAGGATCCCGCCTTTCCGGGCCAGCGCTTCTATTGCTGGCATTGCGCGCTGATCGAGGGCGTGCTCGCCTCGTTTCCGCAGCTCGCCGAAAAGCTCGACGTTGAGCGCATCGCATGGCCGCGGCCAAGGCTGCCGGTGATCGCTCTGGTCGGCGACGAGAACCAGTCGCTGCCGCTGCTCGTGCTGGCCGACGGGACGACGTCGCCGTACCAGACCGGCAGTCACCACGGCCGCGCCTTCATCGCCGACAAGGACGCGATCCTCGCCGCGCTCACCGAACGCCACGGGTTTCCCGATCCGCATCCGTGAAGGCCGAGCACTCGCGCAGCTCTCCGTGTCCGGGGCACGAGAGCTGTCGCGAAACGAGGGAAAATCGACATTGCCTGCCACGTCGGTCGCCCCGCATACTTCGCGCAGCAAGCAAGTCTGGAAGCCGCTCCTCATGATCAGCCCCCTCCCCGCCCTCGTCGTCGTCGACGTTCAGCGCGCATTCGACGAATGGGAGGCTGCGGGCAAGCGGCGCAACAATCCGGACGCGGTGGCGCGCATCGCCGATCTCCTCAAGGCATTCAGGACGCGCGGCGCGCCGATCTTCCACATCCGCCACGAGGGCACCAAGCCGAATTCGTCGTTCCTGCCGCAAAACTCCGGCTACGCGGTCAAGGACGAGGCGCGCGAAGCGCCGGGCGAGGCGGTGATCGTCAAGCGCGTCAACAGCGCGTTCATCGGCACCGATCTCGAGACGCGCCTGCGCGCAGGCAACATCACGACGCTCGTGATCTGCGGCGCCACCACCAATCATTGCGTCGAGACGACGACGCGGATGGCCGGCAATCTCGGTTTCGACGCGAGCCTCGTGCGCGATGCGACCTGGACCTTCGACCGGATCGGACCAGATGGCGACAAGCATTCGGCTGAAGAGATTCATGCGATGACGTTGTTGAATCTCAACGGCGAATTTGCGCGCATCGTCAGCGCCGCCGACGTGATCGCTTCGCTCGAAGCGATGCGACAATAGATCGCGCCACATCATTCACACGTCGATCGGAACTCCGTCTGCGTCGTTTCGACGCCCGCACTGGCCGGAACGCAGCGGACAGCCATCTGTTATCACGCGACTTCTCAACTGGAGTGATGACATGAAGTATCTCTTTGTCGCGATGGCTGTGGGTGCAGCGGCGCTCGCCGGCGGATCCACGGCCAACGCGGCGGGCAAGGCCGGCGCGAAGCAGAACGCGCCAGCCGGCCAGTCCACCGACATCAGCGCGCAGCACAGGCACCACCACGGCCATCGCCATCACCAATGGCGCCATCACCACCACGGCTACTATCGTCCGCACTACCGGAACTATGGCTATTACCCGCGGCACCACGGCTATTACGGCGGCGGACCGTACGGCTACTATGGTGGCGGAGGTCCCGGCGTGACGTTCAGCTTCGGCGGCGGCCGCTGGTGAGAGTTAAGGCCCGCCTTGTGCGGGCCTTTTTTCATCCCCGCAAAATCATCTCCGCAATCTCCAGCCCGCTCGCCAGCGCCGCCTCGACCGTCCCCATGTCGCGGCCGCGATAGAGCGCTTCGCCGGAGAACAGCACCGGGCCGTCGGCGCGCGCGAGGATCGCCTGGGCCTCGCGCGTCCGCGGCGTCGCCCAGGAATAGGCGCCGCGGGCGAAGGGATCGTGCAGCCAGTTGGTCGCCGCAGTCGCCACGAGATCGCGCGCGATGTCGTCGCGCGACACGCCGAAGATGGCCGCAAGCGAATCGACCCCGGCATCGATCAGCCCTTGCCGATCGAGCTTCGCGAGCTCGGCCGTCCGCGGCCCGCCGAACCAGCCGGTGAGCACGGGATGCTGGTCCGGATGCCGCGTCCACCACACCGGAATCGACTGGTCCGACAGCAGGAAGGTCATGTCCGCGAGATCTTCGTTTCGCTCGCGCCACCACGGCCGCGCGAACCGCAGCAGGATTTTTATCACGCTGCCGAAGCCGATATCGTCAGCTGCCGCAGCCTTCGCGCGTGCGCGCTCCGGAAGCGCGATCTCGCGCAACAACGGCAGCGGAACGGTGAGGACCGCGCGATCGCAGCCATGCACGTCGCCGCTGGCACAGCGGACGGCCAGCGCGCCGCCCGTCTGCTCGAACGCCGACACCGCGCGGCCGAAGCGAAACGTCACGCCAAGCCCGCGGCACTCGCTCGCCAGAAAATCGATCAGCGCACCGTAGCCGCCGACGATGCGCGCCTGGGTGTGATGCCCGCCGTCCATCCATTCCTCGCGCAGCGCCAGCGTCGAGGCGCGCTCGGGGTCGGCGGCGTCGTAGCCCTCGACCACGCGCTCGATCGAATGGCGCAGCCGGTCATACCCAGGCCCGGCGAAGTGGCCGCGGAGGAAATCGGCAACCGTGAGGTCATCCTTCAACGCCCCCAGCGCGGCGTACAGCTCTGCCTCGTGCGGATCGTGACGGTGTTCGTGCGAGAGCCTCGTGCCGTCAAAACTCCACTGGGTGCCTTCGATCTCCTGCAGCGACAGTCCCGCCTCGCGCACCAGCTTGCGCGTGACCGGCGCCTCACCATGGACGAATTCGGCGCCGCCATCGGCGGGGTAGCCGAACTCCGACGCCGGCAGCGGATCGATGCGCCCGCCGCAGCGCTCGCGCGCCTCCAGGATCGTGACCGTCCTGCCCGCACGTGCCAGCTCGCGCGCCGCCATCAGCCCGGCCGCGCCGGCACCGACGATGACGATGTGCTCCAATTGTCCCATGCCGATGCCTTACTTGGGCATCGCTTGCGGGTCGTTCTTGATCAGATACCGCAGCAGCAGAACGCCACCGCCGAGGTCGCGCGTGCTCTCCAGCGTCATTGCGGCGAGCGGCGCGCGCTTGTCGCTGTCCGCGTCCGTCGAATCGAACACGAAGGGTGCGCCCTTGGCGCCATCGATCGCGGGGCTGAGGATCAGGTTGAATTCGTCGATGAGGCCGGCGCGCAGGAAGGCGCCATTGGCGACGCCGCCGCCCTCCACCAGCAGGCGCTTCACCCCTAACTCGCGATTGAGGATGTCCAGCGTCAGCGCCAGGTCGATCTCGGACTTGCCGGCGAAGATATAGGACACACCCTCGCCGCGCAGCCCGGCCAGATGCGAATCCGGCACGTTCTCGGTCAGCACCACCACGATCGGATCGCCGCCGATGTCGGACCGGCCCCAGCCGATCTTGCCCTGTGCATCGAGCACCACGCCGTAGGTTTTGGCATCGCGCCGCGCGAACCAGCTTTGGCGGGGAAATGTCTCGCCCGCCGTTGCGGGATAGGGCTTGCCCTTGGCGAACTCGGAGCCGGTGACGCGGCCGATCACCCAGGCGTCGCCGCCGAGTTCGTCATGGATCTTCTCGAACCAGTCTGTGCCCGCCCCCTTCGGCCGCCAGCGGCTGGGATGCGTGCGGCCGTCCAGGCTGGAGTGCATCAGGCAAATGACGTAGGGCTTCATGCAATTCTCCGGGTACGCTTCAGGCCGCCGATCCATCGCGCCCGGCGCGATCCTTCACGATCACCGCGAGCGGATTGAGTTTTGGCGGCGCGACGAGCTTCAGCGTGTTGCTGTCGTGATGGTTGAACGGCGCGCCGCGCACGAACAACTCGGTCTGGATCAGATAGCTCCAGCTTCCGTCATCGTTGAAGGTGATGTCGCAGCGATAGGAGTCGGTGCGGAAGGCCTGTTCCAGGAAATCGGTCGAGCAGATTCCGTAAGCGGTGTCGCCGCGCTTCGCCGTGACCGATATCTTCCTGTCATCCGGCCCGGCCTTGCCCGAGGCGAGCAAGACCTGTCCGCGCGGAATCGCGAGCGTCTGCATGATCAGCCCGGTCGCGGGCTCCCACAGCCAATAGCCGACCTGGTCGTGGAAGGTGATGTCTTCCTCGGGCGTGTTGATGTGGATGTGATAGCGCAGCCCGTAAAACAGCTGCGGCCCGTTGGCCTGCGGGTCGATCGGGTCCATGCGGATGCGCTCGATGAAGGTCCGCCGCTCCGGCCCCTCCGCCTTCGGATTGATGTCGATGCCCTTGTCCGCCTGCCAGCTCCCTGCGAGACGGCGGAGCGGGCCGAGATTGGCAAGGCCGTCGGGCGAGACGTCCTCGGGCTCGGTGAAGATGTCTGCGGGAATGGGGAGCATGGGAACCTCGCGTCAAGTTGCGGAGAGCAGCAATAGCACAAGGACGGCGGGAATCGACTGGAATGGAACCAGAGCGCGCGCCGGGTGTTATCTGCGCTTGAGTACGAGCCCTCGAAAGCTGGCTCGAATGGGCAAGGACGCCCGTGTCACGCGTAGCGGGGGATCCGGTGCTGTCTGAAAAGGCTGCTCGGCGGTCGATTGAAATGGGCTTCCTCGCTGACGGAGGCAAGCTGGGCGCGATGATGAGCGCCCGCGACTGGTCGGATTCACCGCTCGGTCATCCCCGCGATTGGTCTCAGGCGCTGAAAACGACGGTCAGCATGCTGCTGGCCGCGCAAGCCCAGATCGTCCTGTTCTGGGGGCCCGACTTCGTCGCGCTCTACAATGACGCCTACGCCCCGGGCATCGGCGCCAATCACCCCCGCGCCCTCGGCCGCCCCGCGATCGAAAACTGGGGCGAGCTGTGGGACGATCTCGAACCGCTGCTATCAGGCGTGCGCCGAACCAGAAAAACGTTCGCCGCCAAGGATCGTCCGTTTTACGTCGAGCGCCACGGCTACGGCGAAACCAGCTACTGGGACGTCTCCTACTCGGCCGTGCGGGACGATGACGGCTCGGTCGGCGGAGTGCTTTGCATCGTGTCCGAGACGACGGAGCGCGTGCTGGGCGAGACGCGGCTGCGGGCGAGCGAAGCGCGATACAGGGAGCTGACCACGACCCTCGAGCAGCGCGTCGCCGAACGCACCGCCGAACGTCATTTGCTGGCGACGATCGTGGAAACCACCGACGGACAGATCCAGGCGCTCGATCTCGATTATCGCTGGCTGGCGATCAACACGTCCTGCGCCGATGCCTATCAGCGCATCTACGGCAGGCGGCCGCAGATCGGCGGTTCCCTGCACGAATTTCTGGCCGACCGGCCCGAGCATCTCGCTGCGGCGACCGCGATCTGGAGCCGCGCGCTGGCCGGCGAAGCCTTCACCAACATCGATGAGTTCGGCGATCCCCGGTTCGACCGCCGCGTCTACGAGATGAAGTTCGAGGCGCTGCGCGCTCCGGACGGCACGCGGATCGGCGCGTTCCTGACCGGGGTCGACGTGACGGATCGCCTGGAGGAGCAGGCGCGACTCGCGCAGGCCGAGGAAGCGCTCCGCCAGGCCCAGAAGATGGAGGCCATGGGCCAGCTCACGGGCGGCGTTGCGCACGACTTCAACAATCTGCTCACGCCGATCGTCGGCCTGCTCGACCTGTTTCAGCGCAAGGGCATCGGCGGCGAGCGCGAGCATCGCCTCATCGCCGGCGCGGCGCAAGCGGCCGAGCGCGCCAAGACGCTGGTTCAGCGCCTGCTCGCTTTCGCGCGCCGGCAGCCGCTTCAGGCCATTCCCGTCAACATCGGCCTCCTCGTTGCCGAGATGGGCGACCTGATCTCGAGCACGACTGGGCCGCAGATCCAGGTGACGGTGGACACGCCGGAAGACCTTCCCGCGGCCATGGCCGATCCCAACCAGATCGAGATGGCGATCCTGAACCTCAGCGTGAACGCCAGGGATGCCATGCCAAACGGCGGCAAGTTGCGCATCTCGGCGAAGGCCCGCACGGTTGGAGACTCTCACAATTCGGAATTGGCACCGGGCGCCTATGTCTGCATCTCCGTCGCCGACACCGGCATCGGCATGGACGAGTTCACGCTGGCCCACGCCGTCGAACCGTTCTTCTCGACCAAGGGCGTCGGGCGAGGCACCGGTCTTGGCCTCTCGATGGTCCACGGCCTTGCGTCACAGCTCGGCGGCGCGCTGACGATCAGGAGCGCCGTGGGCGCGGGCACGACGGTCGAGCTGTGGCTGCCGGTCAGCCACGCCGTTGCGGGCGCCATTGATGCCGTCCCGCAATCAAAACTGCTGCCACAGCCCGTCGGCACGGCCCTGCTGGTGGATGACGAACCGCTGGTGCGCATGAGCACCGCCGAGATGCTGGGCGAGCTCGGCTACAACGTCGTCGAAGCCGGCTCGGCGGAGGATGCGCTTCAGCGCGTCAGGGAAGGCCTGCGGCCGAACCTGCTCGTCACCGACCATTTGATGCCCGGCATGAGCGGAACAGACCTCGGCCTCGCGCTGCGCAATCAATATCCCGAGCTCCAGATCCTCGTCGTGTCAGGCTACGCCAACAACGAAGGCATCACGCCGGACCTGTCGCGGCTGACGAAGCCGTTCCGAAGCGATGAGCTGGCGGCGAGCCTGGCCGGCTTGGCGAAGGCGGGGCGGTAGGCGACGCAAGCGGGCGAGCAGCTCGCATGAGCGAAAGCGACATGCCGGTGCGATGACATGTATCGGCGATCACGCCGTGATTATCGATGCGCGGGCGACTGTGCCCAGTCCGATCGGAGGAGGCTGGCCTAGCCGACGAACCTCCTGCCCAGCGGACAAACCTCCTCAACCCCAGCCGCATCTACTTCAACGCCAGACTCTGGGCGTGAACTGAGAAGACCGAGGTGGAGGCCCGCCGGTTCACGCTGGCGGGCTCACTACGTTCTGAGAGCGTCAACCGCGTGGGCGACGAGAACGCCGATGCTGAGTACGATCAGGCAAATAATCGCCGCTTGAAATAACATCGGAGTAAATTCCGTGGGCCAGGGTCGGCTTTTATAAGCCCTCACATTCCGCCAGCATTTGGCCACCCAGAAGGCGCTTCGGTGTCCGCCTCGTTACAAGTATGCAAGGTTCATTGGCCTTGCGCGACGACGTCTCACTCCTTCAAAGCGGTGCGAGAATCTACCAGACGATCAACAGCACAACGATTACTGACATGGCGTAGATAGTCCTGCGGCCGATCCGGTTCATTCAAGAACCTCATATTCAAACGCCACGCCCTCGGGATCGTTCTCCCCGAACCATGTCTCTGCGGCTCCATCTGGCGCGACATCGGCGCCCGCCTGCCGCAGGCGGCGCAGATGAAACGGGGCTCGCTATCCGAAAGCCGTACGTCATCCGGCCAGCAGTCCGCATTCAAGGACACGCAATGGCAATTGTTACGTTTACCTACAAGCGGTTCCGAGCCTGAATAGCATGAGCGCTTTTCGCGCCAGGTAGCATCAATAAACGCCCCAGCGTCTGGCAAGGGCTTTTACTGGCGGTATTCCCCTCGCGCCGCCAGTATATTCGCCTCCATCCATCCACGGAGATCGATATGCATCGTGTCGCTCCGATGCTGACGTTACTCACTGCCGCTGTATTCCTTGCTTTTTTGGAGCCAGTCCGAGCTGCCGAGGCGGATCGATACTGCCTGCGAGGTCGCAATTGGGGCTTTCCGGGCAATTGTCAGTTCGCCACCCGCTCGCAATGCCTGGCTGCTGCTTCTGGCACGAACGCATATTGCGGCATCAACCCGCGCTATGCCGCTCCGCGGCGGCGCTAATCAGCGCTCGGAGCTATTCGGCGGCACGGCATGGCAGAAGCGGTCAATCAAGGGATGCCCCCCGATGCGAAAGCTTGCACTGTTCGTCATCCTGCTCTCGTTCGCAGGAATGGTCCCTTCCAGCGAATCATTTGCTCAGAGTGCGCTTCGAGGTGCCGTCATCGGTGGTGCTGTTGGTGGTCGCCGCGGCGCTGCCATAGGGGCGACGGCCGGAGCCATCGCGGGCGCCCACCGGCGACATCAACATTGGCATCGATATTATTGGAGGAACGGCAACTGCTGGTACCGCTCGACCAGCGGAAGGTCGCACCGCGTGTCGCATCGGTACTGCCGTTGAGCCTTCGCGTAGCGGGCCGTGCGACTGGCCTACAGGAAAGATCGAGAACGGCAACTCAATAAGGGGATCGCAATGTTCTTCGCTCAGGAAGGATTCACATATCGAAATTTTCTGATGGATATAATTGCTGTATTCGCATTTGTCGTTTGGTTCTGGCTGCTCATTGTCATCTATGGCGACCTGTTCAGGCGCCACGACATTTCCGGATGGGGTAAGGCACTGTGGGTGCTTGCACTTGTTCTGACCTCCTACCTCGGCATCTTTGCTTACCTCATCACCCAAGGCAGGGGGATGGCGGAACGCAGCGCTGAGCAGGCTCAGCGGGCGCGCGAGGAATTACGGCACATCGTCGGCTTTAGTGTCGCCGACGAGCTTTCCAAGCTCGATCAGCTCAAAAAATCGGGATCCATAACCGACACCGAGTACGGGCGCCTTCGCACCAAACTGGTCTCCTAACCATCGGTGAGGGAAGCGGGGAGGCCCATGATGTTCGCAAAGCCTTTTGGCACCGTTGGAGCTCTTATTGCCGGCTTTGCAATTGCGTGGACTGAAAGCGCGCATGCGGAAATATTCATAACAACCGCCACCATATCGCAGGGCGAGTTGGTCATCGTCGGAAGAGTAAGACGGCCCCGCGAGCCCAGCGTGGAAATCAAGATCAGTCCGAGCAAAACCGTGAAAGTCGAGAGCACTTCGACCGGAGGATTTCGGTGGATTGGACCGGAGTTTCCATCGACTTGCATCATAAAGATCACGTCCGGACCAGATACGAGAGACGTGGTGATACAGAATTGCGGCCTCCCCGGGCCAGCGGGTCCTCCAGGGCCGGCCGGACCTGCAGGCCCGATCGGACCGCCCGGGCCCAAAGGGAATTAGAAGGCAGACTTCGTCTTGCGGGTTTGCAGGTTGCCCACCGGAGCGCTCTCGCATCAACAATCGACGATGCGCGGGCGACTGTGCCCAGTCCGATCGGAGGAGGCTGGCCTAGCCGACGAGCCTCCTCAACCCCCAGCCGTCCCTACTTCAACGCCAGGCTGCTGCAATACGCCGAGGTCTCGCCCGATCGCCAGCCGGTGACCCGTCCGGCTTCCTTGCACTCGTCGTAAGTCTTGAAGTTGCCGACGTTCCGGCACGTGAAGGAGTACACGCCGCCCGAAGCGTTGCAGCCGACCCAAGGCTGATTTCCCGTCTTGAAGCTCGATTGGCAACCGCCGGCACAGCTGCTCGTTTCGCGTTCGAGCTTGGCGAGCCTCGCGGCATCCGACATCGGCGCCGCCGCGGCCGTCGATATGGCTGGCGATGTCCGATACCCGGTGCTGCGGGTGGCCACGTGATGCGTTGGCTTGTGCGGCCTTGCCACCTGTCTCGGCGCGTCGACCGTGATGCTGGGAAGCTGGGTCTCGGTGGGCGTCGGTTGAGACATTGCCGTGCCGCTCAGGCCGCACAGCAACAGTGCAATCGACGGGAATGTGACAGCGGGACGCGCAACGAAGCGTGACGACAACGTCATGGCCATGTCCTTCCAGATGCGGAGGGACAGTCCATTCCATCCCCCGAGACGAGGATATCACGCGCCGATTGAAGTTGCATCGCCGAACCCTGCAACTTGATTCGGCCGCTCTCGTCATCCGCCCGTGGTGATCAACCACTGGAAGAACGTCATCAGAACGGCGACCGCGATGGCGACGACGATGAGGTTTGGCTCCTGGAGCGGGCGGAAATCATCGTTGCATTCCGCCTTGAAGCGGGCGCAGCCATGAATGAGCATCGTCAGCAGCACCGCGCCCGCTAAACCAAGGTTCGCGCTCAGCCACGATGCGTGGCATTCCTGGAATAGGCCGGAGAAATTGGCGTCAGCGGATGCCGGAGAACGAGGGCAAACACCAGGATGGTGCCCAGGGGCGGCTTTTCATTCGACCGGCAACGTATTGAATTGTAACGATTTCCGTCACTGAACGAACTTGTCGTACCAACTTTGATACCAACATAGGCGTCAGAACTCTCGATGCTTACCCACCCGGCCGTACGCCGGGCTTCAGCACCACGGGACCGGCTCCTTCGCTAAGCCAGTATCCTACCATCATATCGCTGCTCGCATCTTTCGCCCCGCGCCGGCGAGATGAGCTTGGCGCGAAAACAACCGCCATTAGCAACGGCGAGCAATATCTGATGGCCGCCGACGCAGCCTTGCAGCATCCGGTTTCGCGGCAATGGAAGGAAGGGGTATTGGAAGCTCGTTGAAATCAGGAGGCGGCCCAGAAAGGCTGTTCGGCCCAGTCCGCTGGAAACCCCATGTGGCTGATATCGACTGGTGCTACCGCTATGGTCTGCTTGAGACGTTCGGACCATTGGGACCCGTCCGCAATACGCTCCATCATGTGATGGATGATTGCACACAGCACATAAAGTTTGTCTTGGGACGCAGCAGGCCAGATGGCGCGGTACGATTTTGGTATTTTTGGCCAAATCGTAAATGCTCGATTCCAAACCCTACCGTGATGGGCGCAAACATTCCGGCCCGTTGATAGTGCATGCAGCCAACTTTCCAGCACATCGTGCTGGACCCTAAAGGCTTCCGCAACTTTTTGGCGGAGGTGCCCCTTCGCGAGTTTGTAGATTTTGGAGACTGCTCCAAACGAAAGTGCCTCCATCAACATCCAGCACGGCGGATATGGATCTGAATGCTCGGTACAAAACTTAGCAATAAACGAATGTTGATGGTTCTCAGGATCGCCGCCCAAGCACTCGTTAAGAACGGTCGCGATTTGACCGTGTCTTCCATGATCGAAATTCGCGGCATTACAAAGCCACATCGCCCCATCATTGATGGAACCAACGTTGGTCATCGTAGACTTAATCGCGATCTCTATGCGCTCTAGCACATCAAGCAGCAGCACTCTCAACTTACGATCAAACACATACAGGTCTAGCGCATCCTGGAACTTCGTATCTTTTAGGAAAAGCTTGTCGCCGGGATCGGCTGGATCGATATAGAATCGAAGATAGCCGCTCAGCCGAAAGTAGCCGATGAAATTGAGGTAATGCTCGACATGAGCCGTGTCTCCAACCACCAAGCCTCGCTCAGCCAAAAGCTCACGCTGTGCGGGTATTAGAAGTGGTGGCTTGTCGAACTTGCGCTTCAATGGCGAACTGGAATCTGCTCAAAAAAAACCCCCCTGAGGCGCTTCTTCGAGAGGCGTGGGAGGCGTTGTTGGTTCGCATAATGGGGATCGCTTGCTACTTTGCAACAAACAAGCGGCCCGAAGGTTGCTTTAATTTTTAGCAATCCGCTGTTGCGGTTGCTAACTTATAAAACGGCTGTTGTCAAGCCCTCGCAATTCCTATACTATTCGGTCCAATCTTGTTGCAAAAAAAAGTTCTGAAACAGATGCCTTCGGACGAAAAGGGTAATTTGATACCAAAACTAGAGGCCGAAATTCGTGCTATCGACCTCAAGATTTCAGACTTGAATGCTGAACGGCACGCCCTTGTCCGCATCTTGCAACGCACGAAAAGCGAAGTTTTCACCGCAGGCGCGACCACTCGGAAAAACAGCTTCAGTAAAATCGTCGTCGAGCAGGAAATTTTGCAAACATTGCGGAGGAAGGAGGTTCCTGTTTCTTCGGCTGATCTGCTCGCGGCAGCGCGAACCGTGAGATACAATTTGAAGCCCGTGACATTCCGGACGCATCTTCACAGGCTTAAGGCCAAAGGTCTTATCGTGAATTCTGATGAGAAAGGGCGCGGGTATTGGTCACTCACGCCGAAGGCCGATCGTTAACGTTCGATCTCGCAAAGCATGTACTGCCCCGGCACCTGATCACTCCGGACTAGACCGTTTTCCCGCTGCTTCCGCGCAATCCCTCGAAATGCTCTTGCTCATAGTCGGCTGCCCGATCCTGATTCGTCTGCCTGGCGCGGCGGGAAGTGGCTGGCACCGATTCATTCTCGGGGCGATTACTTTCGTTGCCTTGTTCGTGGTGGCGACGCCGGCGTCATCAGACCCTCTGCGGTGGCCTTGACCGTCATCGGGTTCTTTTTGCTAATGGTTCGCTCATGGCGAAAACGGCGCGGCTAGAGCGAAGTTTGCGCTTCCATTCGCGTCGATTGTCTGCGTCGCCGGTTTGGTGGCGGCCCGCCCATAGCGCGATGAAGCCGCTGGAAACGCCGGGTTTGTCGCGGCGGAATATCCTGCCAATTGGTGCCGTCGGCATCCGTAAAAAGCCCGGCGCGGGGCCGGGCTCGTGCTTCCTATGGCCGCGCTTACTGCGTTATTTCTTTGGCACAGTCTGCACCGGATCCTCGAGCTTCGTCGTGCGCGCCAGGATGTCGTGCAGACAGAACGACAGCACTTCGGAGGCCTCTCCATAGGCTTGATGGAAAGTCTCACCCAAGCCATCCAGCACTCGAATGCCGACGATTGTCATTTGACGGAGCTCGAACAGTGCATTGTCGATCTCGTCGGCCGGTGGGGGCTGATGTTCATGCCGCCCTCCCGATCTGTTCAGCGAGCACCATTCGAAAGACCCCCAGCAACTCATGCCGGGCATCACCGAAGAGTGCAGCGCCCCGATCTGAAGAAGAAATGACCGACGACCTACGAACCGACAAAGCCGCGCGGGTCCCAAAGCCCTTCCCCAGCTTCGAACCTCAAATAACAAAAGGCGGCCGCTGGTTTGTCGCCGTGGCAACCGGTGTTGGTCCGATTTCCCACATTGGAGACTTCGCGACGGAGGTGGAGGCGAAGCACTGGATTCTGACAACGTCGAAATATTGGCCCGGCAAACCGATCTAAACGCGACAGTCGGGAGCCTGGCCCGCACCACAGTGTTGGAGACGGCGATGGAAGCGCTCTGGATCGGCGGCGCGACATTCTTCGGACTCGGCACCCTGATCCTCGAAGACCAATTGGGGGCCATCCGCCGCCTAGTCGCGCTCGGGCTCAGAAGCAAATAAGCCATGTCTGCGGCGCCCCCAGGAACCTGAACATCCAACATTTATGTTGCTTCAGCCCCTACCCTGAAGGCATCCCGACAGCGACCCATGATCGAGAGCCTGAGAGTGACCTTCGCGATAGCCGCGACCGCTGCCGTGGCCGCAGGGGCGTTTTTTGCCATTCGGTTCGTTGTAGGATTTTACGGATGAGGCTCCCGTCGCTGCCCTATTGACCAATCCGTTGTGATCGACCGGGGCGTCCTTGCAAAATCCAGCGGCTGGCTCCGCACCTGATTCACCCCTACCCTCTAGCCATGACCAAGGCAGAGAACAGAGCGGCCGCGAAGGCCTACCATCAAGAGCGAATGCGCCAGCGTGCGGAAGAAGCGCGGGCCGAAGCCGTCAAGGCAGATCTGGCCGAACTCGATCGGCTACGAAAGTATCTCATCTCCGGCAAGAATGCAGGTGAGCCCGCCGACGAGTTGGTCTCCGCGATCGATGACTACGTGGAGAAGCTGACCGGCAACCGCACCACGCTCCACACCCACAACCACCGCGGCGGGTGAGTTTTTCCCGCAAGCAAGCTCGTCGAGCTCGCCGACAACATCCCGCCCGGTCCAGGACCGCATTCATATCGAGAAGATCAACGCCCTTTTCCTCTACAAGCTGAAGGCCACCGGACCGGAGTTCGCCGCAGGCATCAGCTTCGCGGTCGAGCGCGGTTGGCTCGAGCTGCACCTATGGCGCGCTCAAGGCGACGGGTCAAAATTTGCTGGCGGACGGCTAGGAGCCGCGGGGGCGGTCGCCGTTTTAAAGTTCGCTAGCTCGCCCCGAGCTGGCAAGCGGCCCGGCCCGTCCCCTCACCTGCCCCCAGCCGGGGCCCTCTTCGGCGGCGTGACGATCTGGGGTGTCTCCGATAAACGAACCCCGCCGAAGCGGGGTCGATTGCTCACCAAGTCTGACGACCGTACCAATCATCGACCTCTTTCTTCGTCTGGTCTTTCTGATAGCCGTATCGCTCCTGAATTTTGCCTTCGAGTTGATCTCGCTTCCCATTGATCACGTCGAGATCATCATCAGTGAGCTTTCCCCATTGCTCTTTGATCTTGCCTTTGACCTGTTTCCAGTTTCCCTCGACCTGGTTCCAATCCATGACGCTGCCTCTTGTTAATCGGTTTACTCGGTGCAGCACCAACGAATAATCGTGAAAGCCGTTCCTGCTCATCACTAGGAACGAATGCCGAGCGCTTCTGTTTTTAAGGTTCCAGCTAGGGAGGATATCGTGAGAACATTGGCCACCGTCGCTGCTCTGCTCTTTGCTTCCGCGGCGTTCGCGCAGACTCCTGCTCACACGGCGTCCGAAGCAGCCGCACCAATCGCCGCTGCGGGAGACTGGAGCGCAGCAAAAATGAAGGGCGTCAACGTTTACAATGAAGCCAACGACAAAGTCGGCGACGTCTATGACATCATCATCGACTCTCAGGGCCGGGTGAGGGGTCTTGTCATCGAGGCTGGCGGCTTTTTGGGAATGGGCACGCATTATGTGCTGGTCGCGATGAACAGCCTCAAATTCGCTAATAAGGCTGGGAAAACGACCGAAGGAATGACGTCCGAGACTGCGCGCGAATGGTTTCCCGATCGCGCCGTTATCAACGTCACGAAAGACCAACTCAAGTCGATGCCAGAGTTCAAGTACTAGGTAACTCTGTCGAAAGGGCCTGTGGCGACAGTCGCCAGCTAGGCAGCGAGGCTGCTCGCTGCTCTAGCGCTTCCCACGCTCAACCAGCAATTCCGCCGAGGTTGAACGCGCCATCGCCGCCGCGGGACGTGAGCCGAAACGGAGGGAATGACCTAACGAGGCTGGGGTCGGCGTTTCGAGGATCCAATCGGATTGGTGATCTCGTACTGGTGACGTTGCTCAACGCCGGGAATACGTGAAGGCGGCGGCTCCATGGCCGCATCGGGTTGATTTCCTTGAATCTTCGCATCGTCGTTCTACACCAATGAGCATCCGAGATTTTTGTCCCTCCACCTCGGGGCTGGTCCGAGCATTGCGGCCGGGACAGCGTATTTTCGAGCCGGCGGCGCATTGCCTGGGATCTTCCACTTCGGCACGAATCAGATTCCTATGCGCAAAGGCGCAGGGGGGACTGATAATGAAGCTGATTCTCAGCGATGGCGGCCGCGCTATTCCCGTCCATCGGTGTGAGCTTTGCTTGCAGCCAATGAGGCACGTAGGCGATCAAGCCGAATGCCGGCTGTTCAGGTGCGACGACTGCGCTCTTGTCAGCACGGAGGTGTTGATGCTCGGCAACCCAGGCCGCAAGTAGTCGCGGCATGTGATGCTCAGGGGGCGGCCCGCCAGCCGCTGCCCGTCACTGTTCGGTGCAATCGGCGCCAACGCATTACCGCCGCGCAGGCGGCCAATGGGACACGCCGATGAAGCGAGCCGAAGAACGACCCTATGCGAACCCGGAAGCGGCTGCACGCAAGTTGGTAGAGCTCGCAGTCACCGTCGAGGCTGTCCAAGACGGCCGCATCTACATCGAGCGGATCAACGCGCCGTTCCTGTTCACGCTGAAGCCGGCATCAGGCACGCGGTCGAGCGCGGTTGGCTCGAGCTGCACGAGAGCGGGACTTACGTCCGGTTGCTCGGCTCTGAAGCTATATTGGCGTAGGAACCAAAGGTTCCCCGCGCCGCTTTCCTCTCGCCGGCGTCTCCGCCGATCGCCGGCTGGAAGTGGCGGCCCCGGCCCATGCCCCCGTCGCGCCGGGGCCGTTCTCCTATTTGCAATCGGACTGATCCGGGCGATCCTACTGACGTGACCGGGATGCCGGAGCGCAATGTTGTCGAGGTGAAGCGCAAAGAATGACCGAACGAGGCTGGGGGCGGCCTTTCGAGGATCCGATCAAGATTGGCGATCGCGTACTGCTGACGCTGCTCGACGCCGGCGAGTACATCACGGCGTTACCGAAGAAGGAGCATGCCGCGCCAGAATGGCAAGCCGCGAAAGCTCACCCTGGGACTTCCTTGGTGCTTCCGTGGGTATACTTGCAGACGTGTTTGTGGGTGGCGTGCTATGCACGCTGTCAGCCTGGGTCATGGGGAGAGTGGTCCTTTTGGCTCGCTACGGCATACTACGGCGGATACGCATCGAGCTATTATGCTCCCGCATATTACCGGCAGGTTGTTCGCCCCGCATACGCGCACTATGTCCGTAGATACTATCGCGGGTGGTGATCGCCGCGGGCGTTCCGGATAACAAGAGGTCGCAGAGATGTCTGCGGCCTTCCATATGCGCAAATGTGGCCCGCCTGCTCAACGAGCCAACGCTAGCCACTCTCGCGCCGAAAGGCGGTTGGCGTAACTCCAACCAACTTTCGAAACACGCGGTTCAGTTGGGATGCATCGCTAAACCCCGCCGCGAGCGCCACGTCGGCCATCGATAGATCGCTTTTCGACAAAATCTCTTTTGCAACATTGATCCGCTCGGAAAGGACGTACTGATAGGGCGAAAGCCCAACTGAGTGTTTAAACGCCCGAATAAAGTGGAACTGGCTCAGTCCTAGCAAGTTCGCTAGATCGGATACCCCGATTACTTTCGAAATGTGAGCATCAACAAAATCCTTGATGCGTCTCAATTGAAGTACAGTTAAACCTCCGCGAACTGGGTTCAGTTGCGAGTACTTTGAGTCAGCAGCGTGCCGTAGTTCCCACAAAAGCAATAGTCCGAGCGTCTCCGCATATGCATGGTCATCTATGCCTGAGCCATCCAAGGCGCTTTGGAGTTTTTGGAGCGTAGCTTTAAGATTGCTATGCTCGAAGTACAAAGATGGAGGAATATTTGAGATGTCGCTTGCGGATTGGTCTGATGTGGGAGGGGCGAGATGAACCGCAAAGACCGACGACATCCGGCCTTTGAAGCAATTCCAACCTTCCACGGAAGATCCGATCGGCGCGAACGTTAATTTATCTCGAAGGTCAGTAAGCGTCGAACGGCTCCCCCCGTTTATAGTCGTCTCCCCATCAGAGCGAACAAAATCATGCAGCGCTAAATAAGCTGCATCTCCCTTCACTCGGTATTTCAATTCCGTTGGTTGAAGGCGAACAAGCTCGGCAGACAACCACGCCCAAGACATCCGTTTAACCAAAAATGGAAGATGTGCATCAGGGCGTCGCTGATGCCACTCGATTTTAGCGACTGGCCCCAAACTAACCCGCCCTATTCGTGAGAGCGCGGTATTTTGGTCCGACTGGTGCATCCGCACACCTCCGCTGACGAGGCGCACAGGATTGCCTTCGGCTTTTCACCGCCTGACGACCGGTACTTTGCAACGCGCTTGAGGGATGGGTTGGGTGAACGCGGGCGGACGCCCCACCGGTCAAGGACCGAGCGGCAGCAGCGCGCCGGGCAAGCTGCGGATCAGGTCGGCTTCGGGACATGCCGCGGCGAACGCAAGGCGAATGCGGCTCTTGGTCTCGACAACCCGGGCGGCGATTTTCAAGAGCCGAAGACGCAGCGTCGCGAACTCGGCAGTGGCCAATTCCCGGACTTTGGGAATGGCGTCGCGCACGGTCAGCATCAGCCAATAAGCGGCGGTATGGAGAACGAGGCGGACTTGATTGGCGAGCGCCGAACGGCAACTGGTGCGATCGGAGGCGAGCTGCGTCTTATGCAGCTTGATCAGATTCTCGGCTTGGCCGCGCGCGCAATACAGGCTGTCGTAGATCCACTCGGCCGAGCCGACATCGAGGCTGGTGACGACGAAGCGGATGTCGAGGCCGAGCATCGTCGCCTCAATACGGGCGACGGTGCGTCGTTCGCGATCCCAGGACTTTGCCTTGTGGCGCGTCTCGGTATAGCCGCGCAGAACCGGCAGGTTCTCGATGGCGCGTCGCGTGCGGATGTCGTCGGCGACCGCGTCGACTTTTCTGGCGAGCGGCTTGGTGCCGGACAGACCGAAGATGTAGTCGATGCCGTTGGTCTCGCACCACGCCATTGCCTCCGGCCGGGCATAGTGCCCGTCGCCACGGAACGTAATTCGCGTGTTGTGCCACCGCGTCCGGATATGCCGTACCAGGCGGCGCAGATGGGCACGCACCTCGACGCCGCCCGGCGTCTTGCCGGGCCGCAGCACGACCGCCACGGGCCGGCTCTTCTCCGTGTCGTAGACGTGGATCGGCAGGAAGCAGCGTTCGTCATAATGAGCGTTGAACAGCGAGAGCTGCTGATGGCCGTGGACGACATCGCAGGTATCATCGATGTCGAGCGTGACGGATGCCGGCTCGCGCGGGTAGCTATCCATCCATGCGTCGACCAAAGTGTAGGTCAGTCGGATCACGTCGCGCAGGCGCGGAGCATTCTCCAGACGCGACAGCGTCGGTTGGGAACACAGATCGCGACCCGTGTCCGGCAGCCGTCCGCAGGCCAGCTTGAATGCCGGATCGGACCGCAGATGATCGAGGTCGTCGGCGTCCTCGTAGCCGCAGCAGATCGCGAACATGCGCGCGCGGAACATATCGACAAGGCTGTGCACGACCCGCGTCGGATCGCGCCGATCCGGGAACACCCGGGCCAAATTGTCGGCCAAGCCGAGACGCCGCTCGGCCATCGCCAGAAGCATCACGCCCCCGTTCGAGGTCAGCCGACCGCCATCGAAGGCAGCTGTGACTTTCTTGGCGTGAACGGCTGGAAACGAGAAGGGCAGAATCGTATCATCGGTCATGGCGGGCCTGGTGTTCGCGGCTGAAGGTGATGGGGTTGGCTTTGCAACCGAATCCTACGCCGCATCAGCGCTTTACACCACGCTCGCCAGCCTCTCAGGCGCCCTCTGACGAATAAGACGGGCTAATTCCCCTTAAAGATGCGGTCTTTGTCACAATGCACTAACGATAATTGCTTCGAAAATATCAATAATTGCTCGTATTGTTAAAAGTTGCTGCGGGACGCGTTAAGAACGTACCTTACGTTTCTTACAACTTGCGCAAAGTAGCCTTTCTTGCGCCGAAATCATTTCAAGCGCTAGTGCTCCTATTGCCGATTAGGGGGGCATCAAATATTGCTTCGGCGGTCCGTGACGCGCTGCTGAGGCATGCTTCAATCTTACGATTGCAGGTCGATGCCTAACGGCAAACAGTCCCGCGCCTGTTGCTGGTAAAACTTAAGTCCTGCTGGGGCGGGTGCACCTCTTGAATTCCGCCACGAATGATTGGGAAACTGCAGGCGAGGGGGATGTCCCGATCGCTGTTGAACTACGTCGGGTCGACGTTGCCGGAATGAATATTACGCAGCCCTCGTGACGTGGGCAACGGACTTGATTGTCATGCGATCGTGGTGAGCTTGAAGGGCCGCACGCAGAACCGACAATTGCTTATGCGCCTTCAATCGTCGGAAGCCCTTGTTGGCCTCGATCATACCGGCCGCGACCCATCGCAAGGCCATACCGGCATCCCGCCAGCGTTTAACGTTGCGCGTGACGCGGCGAATGGTGCCCATCATGTTCTCGGCGATATTGGTACAGGCGAGCGATCGGCGAAGCTCCTTCGGCAACTTCAACCGGACGACAGTCAGGATTTCGTCGAGGCCTTCGAGGATACTGGCCGCAACGCCGGGCCATTGCTGGTCGAGTCGACGCGCGAGATTGCGGATCAATTTTTCAGCCTTGTCGGCGTCATCGAGCTCCCAGGCCTGGCGCAGCACCCGGCGGGTGGCCGCATGATGCTCTTTCGGCAGGCGTTCCATGATGTTGCGCGCCTTGTGGATCTGGCAGCGCTGGATCGCAGCGGCCGAACCGAAGGTGCGGCGGATCGCCTTCGACAACGCCTTCGCGCCGTCGGCGATGAACAGTCTTGGCACCGTCGGGTCGAGCCCGCGCGAGACCAGGTTGTCCAGCAGGGCCTGAACCGTTGCTGCATTCTCGGTCGCCCCTTCCACCAGCGCCAGCGGATGCTTGTTGCCTTCGCCGTCAACCCCGATCGCGGCCACCAGCACGAGATCGTCGTCGAGATGCAGCCCGTCGATTTGGACCACCAGAAGGTCGAGCGCGGACAGATCGGCAGCCATGAAGTCGGCCAGCCGCGCCGCCGACAGAGCCACGAACCTCCGCGAGGCCGCCGACTTCGAAATCCCCGATCCGGGCGGTGCCGGCACGTCACCCTCGGGCAGCCGGACGGCGCGGCCGAACCGGCGCGTCGACACATTGATCAGCATCAGGTTCATCGCCCAGCGACCGAGCCAGTCCTCCTGCGCCGCCGTTTCCCAGCTCGGGATCGTGACCTCGCGGCCGTCCATGCCCCGGACCCGCGGGCGATCGACCTCGATCTTGCCGCCGTGGAAACCGATCCGCCCCCGCGTTCGGCCCCAACGGTGCGCCCGCCGCGCCGCATCACGACCGTGGCGCGGCCCGCAGGCCGCTGTCACATCCGCCTCCATCATCGTGCCGAGCGCCTCGATTCCTGCCGCAAGGCAGAACCGATCGAAGCTCGCTCGCACTTCCGCAAATGATTTCTCCACAGCCCCGGTCGCCGGCCAACCAGCCGGTGTGATATCTCTCGTCATGGCGTTGCTCTCCTTTGTGGAATCAGCACCCCGAGCCTACCGGCTCAAGGTGGGCAACGCCGACCTCTTCAGAAATTCAACAGAACCCGGGACATCCCCAGTGATTTACCTGATGTGCTGCCGAGCGATCCAGGCGACTTGCGTGTCTTTGCCGCGGCTCTGCTGGATCGCTGCGCCAGGCTCGAGCGGTTGCTCAAGCTTGCAAAAGATGCGCAGTTCGGTCGATCGTCGGAAAAGCTGGACGCTGATCAGCTACAGCTTGTTTTGGAGGACATCGAAGAGGCCGTCGCGGCTCTCGAAGCAGCCGAGAATCACGCCAATCCAAGAACCTGCGAGAAGAGAACTTCCAAGCGCGGGGCCAATCGTGGCAAGCTGCCGGAGCATTTGCCACGCATCGTCGAGACCCTGATGCCCGCTGCAACCTGCTGCCCGTGCTGCGCAGGCGACCTTTTTGAGATCGGTCACGATGAGAGCCAGATGCTGGACGTCGTACCGGCGCAGTATCGCGTCATCGTCACCCGCAGCCCCAAACTGGCCTGCCGCGTCTGTCACGGCGTCGTCCTCCAGCATGCTGCTCCCGAGCGATTGATCAGGGGAGGACTGCCGACCGAGCGGCTGGTCGCGCATGTGATCGACGCCAAGTATCATTGGCATTTGCCGCTCTACCGCCAGGCGCAGATGCTGACGACGCACGGTATCGCCATCGACCGTTCTGCGCTCGCCTTCTGGGTCGGCTATGCCGCCCAGGAATTGAAGCCCTTGTGGCATCGTCTGCGCCAGCTTCTGCTCGGCTCTTCGAAGCTCTGTGTCGACGAGACCCCCGCACCGGTGTTGGATCCGGGGCGCGGCAGGACCAAAACCGGCTACTTCTGGGC
This sequence comes from Bradyrhizobium barranii subsp. apii, assembly GCF_011516635.5. Lineage (GTDB taxonomy): Bacteria > Pseudomonadota > Alphaproteobacteria > Rhizobiales > Xanthobacteraceae > Bradyrhizobium > Bradyrhizobium barranii. The sequence goes on from NZ_CP096255.1 coordinate 1,358,123, forward strand.
GCTGTCACGCGATGACAGGCTCCGGGCCGGACCTGACCCACCTGGCGTGGTTTACGCCTATGCACCGGGCCGTGGGGCCGTTCATGGCTTGCAGCTGCCTGAGGGCTTTCGCGGCATCATCCACTGCGACGGCTATCAGGCTTACAAGACTAAGACCCGAGAGACGCGTGCGGACGCCTTGTCCGGGACGCTTGCCTTCCGCTGGTCGCATGTGAGGCGCCAGTTTGTGAAGATCGAGCGCGAGGCCGCTCCGGCGCCAGCTCCGGTTGCCCGCGAGGCTCTTGAGTGCATCGCCCAACTTTACGCAGTCGAAAAAGCGCTCCGCGGCCGATCAGATGTCGAGCGCCGTGCTGGCAGGCAGGCGCATGCCTGACCTCTGGCGACAGCCTTGAAGCAGTGGTTTGAGGCCAAGCTTGATCACCTTGCACAGAAGAGCGACACGGCGAAGGCCCTGCGTTACGCGCTGCGTCATTGGGACGGCTTGACGCTCCATCTTTATGACGGGTGCATCGAGATGGACACGAATGCTGTCGAGCGTGCGATGCGGCCGATCAAGCTCAACGCCAAGAACTCCCTTTTTGCCGGTTGCGACGAGGGCGCCGAGAATTGGGCAGTTCTCGCTTCGTTAATCGAGACCTGTAAGCTCAATGGCGTCAGTGCCGAGCACTGGCTCGCTGACGTTCTCGCGAAGCTCGTCAATGGCTGGCCAGCGGCGCGACTGGACGAGCTGCTTCCCTGGGCGTCGACATATACGATGCATGCACACGATCCGAGGCTGGCGGCATGAGCCTGAACACGACCGCGGTCCGGATCAAGGTTACTCTCAAGGATGTGAAGCCGGAGGTGATGCGTCGCCTTGTCGTACCCGTTACCCTGCGCCTTGATCGGTTGCATCTGACGCTTCAGGAGGCATTCGGCTGGACGAACAGTCACCTCTTCGAGTTCTTCGCTGGTGAGGCACATTGGGGGATTCCCGACCCCGACAATGATTACGGCCACCAGCCCATTGATGCCCGTAAAGCGCGGCTTTGCGATATCGTTCGAGAGACCGGCGCCAAGACGATCCACTATCTCTATGACTTCGGCGACAGCTGGGATCACGTGATCAAGCTCGAAAAGTGGTTCGACAACACCGACGGAGGGCATGCCCTTCCTGCTCGAGGCCGCCGGTCGTTGTCCTCCGGAAGACGTCGGCGGTGCGCCAGGCTATGCCGAATACCTCGATGCCATCGGTGACCCCACCCATCCGGAGCACGAACATATGCGCCGCTGGGGCCCCGGAGCGGTTCAATCCCAACGAGATCGACCGGAAGGCCCTCGAGGCCGCCGTCAACGCATTGTCCGGAATTTGGAAGCCACGTCGGCAAAAGCTACGATCAAAATAGGGCGTCAAGAGCCAATCAAAAGGGCCGAAGAGCTAGGGTTACGATCCAATGCCTGGCCGGCAAAGTACGTATCAGCCGCGCTCGCGTTGTCTCCGCAACCCTGACCAACTCCGACGGCGCGAGCACTACCACCGTGCCATGGGCGAATTCAGAAATGTAAAGCTTGACAACAAACCGCAATTAAAGGGCCGAATGACAGGCAGAGCTTCTGTGTGGGCGGCTCGCTGCCACTCAAAGTCAGCTTGGCCTCACCCGCAGCTTTCTTGGCGGCGGTGGTAAGCCCAGAAATCAAGTCATCTGCAGGAACCTCTTCGAGCACGCGTATGCGCCGGTCCGTGTCGTTAAGGTTGGTGAGATTCCAATCCGAGGTTGGTACGACCGTCATCGTTAGGCTGCCACGCCGGAAAAAGGCACTCGATGTCCGAACACTACCATTCGAGGCGCCCGCGAGATTGTTGAGGCGGCTCATGGCAAGTTTCAGATACTCTGGCTGTCCTCTCGCGAAGTCGGCCTTCGTCAGTTCATCGGCCGCTTACGGACGCGCCCATCCTTCCATGATGCGCCTGCGCGTCTGCCCGTCCCATGAGACCCGTCCCATCGGACACCAGGCAAAGCTTCTGCCTGTGGCGCCGCTGGTTGCTTGCTGCAGGTCCTCTGCTGGTTCCGATCGAGATATACGCCAGGGAGCAGAGCAGCTCGCAATCTTCGAAAAGAGTGGTGTAACCATTCGGCGAAAACAGATAGTCGCCGGTCCAGGATTGGAAGACATCGTGCAGATGATCGCTGAGGGGCGTCTTGCGCTTTTCAAGCCCCGGCAAGAATTTCCAGGCGTTGTTTTCGCCACCCGCACATGACGTGAGAAATAAGTGACTCACCACGGTTGTAGTGAAATGGACCCGCGGAGCGGGGCCGCTTGAGCCGGTTTGTTAGTTGGAAACTGACCGCTCCTGATTACTTCCTATCACGCTGCCAGAGACACTGTCTGCTGCTGTTGCTGTGGGCATGTGGTCAACGCGTCAGCGTTGTCCACCATTCCACAGCCTTCGCGGCCTGCATCCGTTCGCGCCAGACCGCCATCGGCGTGCGATAGCCGAGCGCCTGATGAAGGCGACGATCGTTGTAGAAGGCGATCAGCTCGCGATCCCTGCCTTGGCCTCGCGGCCGTCGGCATAGCCCTTGAGATAGATGTCCTCATGCTTTTAGCGACCGCCACAGCCGCTCGATGAAGACGTTGTCCATCCAACGACCGCGGCCATCCATGGAGATCTTGATCCCTGCGCCCGCCAACGCGCCGGTGAAGGCCGCGCTGGTGAACTGGCTGCCTTGGTCGGTATTGAAAATCTCCGGCCTGCCGTACTTCGCCAGCGCCCCTTCCAGAGCCGCCACGCAGTACGAGACGTCGATCGTGTTCGATAATCGCCACGCCAGAACCGCACGGCTCGCCCAGTCGATGATGGCGACGAGATAAAGAAAAGCCACGGCCGATGGGCAGATACGTGATGTCGGCGGCCCACACCTGGTTCGGCCGGTCGATCGTCATGTTGCGCAGCAGATAAGGATAGATCTTGTGGCCCGGCGCCGGCTTCGTCGTGTTCGGCTTCGGTCCCAGCGCCGCGATGCCCATCTTGCGCATCAACCGCTGCACGCGCTTGCGATTGACCTGAAGCCCCTCAGCCTTCAGCATTGCGGTCATTCGCCGCGAGCCCAGGAACGGCCAGGCGATGAACAGCTCGTCGATCCGCCGCATCAGGGCAAGGTCGTTGTCGTTGGCCGGCCGGGGCGGCCGGTAGACCCCGGAGCGCGCGATGCCAAGCAACAGGCATTGCCGACGGGATCGACAGCGCCTTGTCCGCGCGATCGAGCATTCCTCGACGGTCCGGCGTGCTCATCTTCCGGACCTCCGCGCTAAAAAATCGCGCTCGACCGTCAGTTGTCCAATCTTGGCGTGCAGCTTCTCGATCTCGCGTTCGCGCGTTTCCTCGCTCTCGCGCCCGACACCCGCATCAAAGGCCCGCGCCGCCTGGTCCAGCAGTTGCTTCTTCCAGGCATAGATCTGGTTCGGGTGAACCTCATAGCGCTGGGCCAGATCGGCCACCGTCGCCTGCTCCCGCACGGCTTCCAGCGCAATCTTTGCCTTCAGTGCCGCGTCGATCTTGCGTCTCGTCTTCGTCGTCATCATGCCCTCCGTCTATCAAACGGAGCGGCCCTTTTCCAACTAACCTCTGGTCCCAAAATCGGGGTCCATTTCAGTAGTGTTGTCGCGCTCGGTCACGATGGTAACGCTGAGGAATTTGAGAAGATCAGTATATCGCCGGGCAGCAATGCGAGGCCATACGCGTAAAGGAGGAGAACGGCCGGGTAGGTGCGCAGATCAAGGTGCCCAACCAGCCGATACTTTCCCTGACGCCGAATTCGATCCGCAAGTCGAGCACTTAGCGAAACTCTGATCCGGTGCCCCAACGCCCGAGAACACCCACAATGCGCGCGACCGACTCCATTGCACTCTCTGCTCGCGCCACCTTCTGCATGATCAGGTCATTGGAGAAAGGCGCCGATCAGTGCGAAATCCGGGCCGTTTAGCGTCCTTTCCAGCTTTCGCGCTTCTTCACTAATAAGATCACCCAGCTGAATGCGGAATTCAGGCTTTGCCAAAAAGCGCTTGTCGCTGGCCACCATCAACCAACGCTCTGTGGGTTTTGCCTTTTGATGTCAGCCTGGCTGCTCACCAAGCGTTCCAAGCTTTCGTGTCCGCGCTATCAATGCGAATGTTCCTGCCGGCCCGCTGTCTAATCAGGTCCGTGGCGATCTTGGAAGGTTCACCTCGCGCCGCCCAGTACACTGGATATCCCCGCGTCGGGGCCCGCGTGAGTGCCGCTCTCAACGCGGGGTCCCAATCGGCGGACCAGCCGCTCACGATCAGCCCGTGCTCATCGATGATGCGGTCGAGAACCTTGTTCAGATGCGTCACGTCACCCCCCGACAGCGTGACGACACGCACACCGCCGAAAGCCATATGCTTGAACAGTCCAGCGATATCATCCTGATCGCGGCTCAGGCGATCCATCGCCTCTGCGAGCACGGCGACGAATTTGCCGCGCGTCGCATCGCCGATCAGTTCCTGATGCCGCGACGCAACAGCGACGCACCGGAGATTGCGCGATCGGTATAGCTGTCGACGACTGTCCAGCCTTGTTTCTCGGCGTGCAGAGCCGCAACTGATCCTCGATTGAAGCGTCTCGCTGATTGTCTGATGAGTAGCGGGCGCAGGCGCGACCTTCAGGAGGCGACTCCTTACATCGCAAGGCAGTCTCGTATCCCCCTATCTGTTTCGGCTCGAACGAAGTCCCGTGCGGCCTGTCGCGCCAGCAGTCGGACCAGATTGACGAGGCGCGGATTTGAAAATCCATGGCTTGCCTCGGGTACCGACGTGGTGGCGAGGCAGGGTCGAGCGTCGTCGCAGCAATAATTTTGTTGTGATCGCTCCTCTTGGAAGACGGGCGTCTTGTCATCGGCACACGTCCGATCGACGACGAGCTGGACGAGCGCACCGTCATTCAATGCGTCAATCGTGGCAAGCGAAGACGGAGAAGGGATCTGGCCGCGGCGGGGAACGCGGTGATCGGCAAACCTGACGCCTTCAAGTTCGTATGCCGCGGCAGTGTCTCGGCCCAACGTCGCGACCAGGTTCGATCGGCCGCCGTGAAACGGGGCGTCCCTACCGTGGTGATCTGGTCCGGCGCGGGTTCGAGGAGCATCTCCGGCTTCGGGCCGAATTTCTGCTGCGGCGCCTCGTCGACAGAGTTCCGTTCCCCGACAGTGAAGTCGACCTGCGCAATTTCGTCGATACGTTTCAGGACGTTGATGAGGGGCAGGCCCTTGCAATGTTCGCCCGGGCATTCGATGGCCCAGCGCTTCGGACGCCATTTCAGCAGGAGAGCAATCTCCACGCGTTCCAACAGGCCATCGACGACACTATCAGAGTGCTCAGCACAGGCATATCTCGCAACGCGAGAAGGTGTCGAAATCCACCGACTTCCCTCGTTACGCCACATCCGCGATGCGAGCATCCGCAGCGCTCTGGAGCTGACGGCCGTGAATTGGATCAGCTTCGCCGCCGATTGCGCTGCTGTCCTCCGGAGAAATCAGGCCCTGCGGCTGCGGCAATCCCACTTGCCCCACCTTCTTGCTTTCCGACGACCGTTCCTTCCTTCAATGTCGTCCTGGAATGACGCCGCCCAGCGCAAAGATAGCACGTCGTTTGGCGACCAGATAACAACCTCGCGGAGGCGATCGCGGAACAGATTGCCGAGCAGCGCCAGGCCGTCACGAAACAGGGAATACCGATGGTCGCCCGCTTCGCAGCTCACTGTGAGGCCCTCACTGACGGACAGCCGAACCCGATCGGTTAAAGGTCGGTAGTTGAAGCGTTGGCGGTATTGCCCGCTCACCGCCGCGAATGATTCCGGTGAGCGCACTCAGGAATTCGGCGCCAGCCTCACCGCTACTATCCTGGCAAACAGCGTTGCGGAGGAATTGTCCGTCCCCACGATAGCGCTGCTCAAGGCCACCTACCGGATATGCGCGGGAGGATCTAACACAGCGCTACGCCGCACCGTATCTGACATTGTCAGAACTTCGCCAAAGGAACGATTCTAAGCTGGACAACAGCTGCCCGTCAGCTTGGCTGGGTATCCTCGCAGCAGGGCCTAAGCATCCCGAATCGATCCGTGGAAACTAGCGCAGCACAGAAAGGTGAATCGTCATGTACGATCGAATCAGTAGCTCATCGACACGCACTAGCCAAGCTGACGAACTGAGTCAGTCGGTGGATAGCGGCAGCTTTACGGAAACACTAGCACATCTCTCGCCTCAGTGGAACTCACAACCGGGGGAGTTGCCCGACAAGAGGGGGGCCTGCTGCAGCAAGCCACATACCTCGGATGAAAACGACGTTCGAACTTCCAGTGCCTCCGACCCCAGTACATCCGCTCCAGAGAGTCCGGCCACCTCCTTGTTTGATTACAGAACGGCCGATCTGCGTGATGCGAATGTGGACGGCATCTGCGTTGGGCTGACTGCGGAGTGGTTCCGCAATCTTAACAACAGCCCACCAACCCGAATGCGTGCGCTCACACCTGGGTCGCAAACGCACGCCTCAGCGGCTGAACGGCAGCAGCAATATCAAAATCTCAAGGATCAGTTGCGAAGCAGGGGAGCAGACTCTTCTCACGCCGACCTTCGGGCACAGAATGCCATTTTGGAGGAAGCTGGCTTGGAACCGGCTGGAGAGGAGAAGAGATTCGCATTCGGCAAGTCTTCGAACGTCGAGCGCATGGTGAACGAAATCAACAAAGACCGATCGAACCATTTGCTCAGCTTGTATTTCGCCGAAGGCGGCGCACACACAGTGGCGACGTCGGCCTCCAATGGAACGACCACGCTTTTCGACCCTAACTTTGGAGAATTTACTGTTCGATCAGATCCGAACCAGATGGCTTCATTGTTACAAAGCCTCGCCGATCGTTACAGGAATCCCAACGGGCAACATTTGTCGACAATCACGACGCAAAGGATGCAGTGAGTTGGGCCTGCAGGCCGGTGGTGATTGACGCCTTCTGTGAAGGCGCGGATGCGTCGGCCAGCGCTTGCGTCGGCCGCGGCGTCGGGAGCCAGCTCTGCGGCAGATGGAGGAATTTCCTTCCAAGAGCTTGGCAGCGGTGAATGAGGCCGCAATGGCAATGATCGTCGCGTATAAGAGCGCCACGACGAGAACAGTCACCCAGTTGGATTGTGAACCTTGAGCAACGTGTCGCTCCGGCGAACTCTGACTTGACGATGTCGCAGCAGAAGGCCAATGCATTGATTTCATCGGGGCGCTGGAGCATTAAGGCGTGAACGAAAGGCAGATTTATCTGTGCTCTTCCATAGCAAGCCTCAGACCTTGGGATGCGCTGCGCTTTTCCGCCTGAGATAAACGCGACCCGTCCCCGCGCCGAGACCAAGAGATCGTCCCCGCGCCTGCACTCCTGCGGCAAGCCAACCGAAGTGCCTCTCACCTCTTGCGGGACCGTGACAATGTCATGAAGGCCGTCCAAGAACGCCGGTTTTAGAGAATCGATTGTCGTCGAACGGACAACGAAGGCGAAGCCCGGCGCATCGTTCCGCGTTTCCTCGAGCCGCCCTTGCTGATTGGTGCCGAGCGGGCGCAAGTAATTCGTTCTGCCGCGCTCTATGAAACGGAGAAAATTCGTGTGATAAACAATCTGGCAGGGCGTCGATATCTTAAAGTAGACTCGCACCTGCATGTACCGCCGTCCGTCTCGAATTTCGCCGTCAAGAGAGACTGTCACAGCGCGGTTCCCCTTATTGCGCGTATAGGGACCAATTGTCTTGCACCGAGGGGGCTGGGCGAGCGCTAGAATCCTTTGCTTGGCTCCTCCTGACGCCGGCGGCATCGACGCGGTCGTCGATTGGAAGAGCGACGTGGCTCCGGATGCCTCGAGCACCCGCCACTACGGGCAGCAGATCGCCGGCTATAGAAGCAGAGCAACGCCAATCCACCGGTCAGGTCGGCGAACTCGCTTAGCAAGCAACGCTGCTGATGGTGAGGCGCTTCGAAGCGACGACAGAGCTTAGTCGCGGCTGAGACTTAATCTCGAAGCCAGCCTTAGAGTCTGTCCGGAAAGATTACCTTGGATTGCATAGCTTTCGCAGCATGAGTCGGATGGAGGCCAGCTTGAGAAAGGCGAGCGCCCTGTGATTGAAGCATTCCCAATCTTTGGACAGTCTTCGGCATCGCCCGAGCCAGGCAAAGGTACGCTCGACGATCCAGCGTTTGGGCAAGACGACGAAACGGTGAGCCTGATCGGAGCGTTTGACGATTTCGAGGTTCACGCGCTTCAGAGCGCTACGCAGCCCCTTCTGGAAATGTGGCCCTTGATATCCGCCGTCGGCGTAGAGCTTCAGAAGAAAGGGATAGAGGCCGAACAACGTTGCCATCAGGAGCACGCCGCCGTCGCGATCCTGGATGTCCGCCGCATGCACGATGGCGTGCATCAAGAGGCCTTGCGTGTCGACGAGAATGTGCCGCTTCTTGCCCTTGATCTTCTTGCCCGCGTCGTAGCCATGGAGATCATGAGGCCCCCTTTTTCAGCGCTTTTCACGCTCTGGCTATCGATGATGGCGGCGGTGGGAGAAGCCTCGCGCTCGGCCCTTTCGCGACATTCGACATAGAGGGCGTGATGAATTTTATCGAGCGTGCCGTTCCAGCTCCACAGATCGAAGTAGCCATACAGCGTCGAGCGCGGCGGCAGGTCCTTGGGGATCGCGCGCCACTGGCAACCTGTGCTCAGGATGTACATCAGCCCGTTGGCAATCTCGCGCAGGTCCACCGTACGCTTGTTGCCGCCGCGCTTGGCCGGCGGGATGCGAGGCGCGATCAGCGCCCACTCCTCGTCGGTCAAGTCGCTCGGATAGCGCAGGCGGCTGCGGTCGTAGCGTGCACGGTTCTCGGTAGTCCACATTGGCGGCGCGTCCCCATCGAATCAGGCCGCTCACCTTGAATCACAACCGATTCATTCGACTCAACATGTTTTGGAACAGACACTTAGCGCGGCGAAGCGCTCAAGCACCGCCGGATGAAGGACTGCCTAGCTCTGCACTTGACGTAACCCTTCGGTCCACTTGACTTGCCCCCGCAAGTGACCCGGGTTCGCGCTCGTCGTGCTACGGACCAAGCGGATCCGGATTCAGCTTCAGGACTCTATCGTCTACCTTGATGCCGGAGCCGTCGGGCGTCTTGCCGTCGGGAAGGTCTCGGCCGCATGCGCCATTCAACCCAGCGAGGGAGAGGCGGGCTTCGTTTTCCGGATAGCTACCGCCGACATCGGAGTGGCTTCCGGCGAACCACACCTGCTGCAGCCAATTCGAATGCTTAAAATATCGCGCAAGGGCTGCCCCGCACATTCAGCGCGAGAGCAGGCCTTTGTCGGGCACTTGCCGCGCCGGTTGTCGGCATTGAGGCTCAATGCCGACAACCTGACACTACGCGCCGCTACGAAGTGCCTGTTGAGCCTGCGAATTCAGTTCGGCACGCGATTTGCTCTGTTCGCGGCATCATCACCAATCGCAGTGCGATGGTCTTCGGGGCGGACACGGCGCGCGTCGCTGTTCGCGTCTGGTTCGTTCCGACGGTTTGCTGTGGCAATGAGTTGGCGTTCGATTGCGGACCGAGAAAATGCAGGAAAGGGGAATGTTGGATGCGATCTAGAGTTCTTCTTTTGGGAGCCACAACAATTGCGCTCGTCGCGAGAAGCGGCAGACCTTGAGCCAGGAGTCAAGCTTGCCGCCGGCGGTGTCGGACTGGGCCGGAGGCTATGTTGGCGGACACGTCGGTGGCGGGTGCGGTCGAGCCTCCTTCACCAATCCCTGCGGTCAGTCGATCTTTGGCGATGCGGACAGGTTCGATGTCACCCGGCGGGACAACCCGCGCTGTCGGCCCGGGGGGGGGGCATTTCTGCCTGGGTGCTGCGCTGGTGCACCTGGAATTGCGATGCGCCTTCCCCGGGTTGTTCGTGCGGCTGGGGGGTCTGCCGCTGACCGTCGCCGCGGAGGAGGTCGTCGACGTGCCATCTTACGTCATTCGCTGCCCGCAGCGCCTGCCGGTCACCTTCCGCCCTTCCATCGCTTAGAGAGTGAAGTGCCACCATGTCCGAACACCCCTTGCCGACGCTACCGATGTGGCGCGTCGATCACATCGAGCCCTCGCCCGAGATGTTGGCGCTACGCGCCAACGGTCCGATCCACCGCGTGCGCTTCCCGTCCGGGCACGAAGGCTGGTGGGTGACGGGCTACGACGAAGCCAAGGCGGTGTTGTCCGACACGGCGTTCCGGCCTGCGGGAATGCCGCCGGCGGCATTCACCCCGGATTCGGTGATTCTCGGTTCGCCGGGGGGGCTGGTCTCGCACGAGGGGGCCGAACATGCCCGGTTACGCACGATCGTGGCGCCGGCGTTCAGCGACCACAGGGTGAAGCTGCTCGCGCAGCGGGTAGAGGCGATCGCCGCGCAGTTGTTCGAGACGCTGGCGGCCCAGCCCCAGCCCGCTGACCTGCGGCGCCACCTCTCCTTTCCGCTTCCGGCTATGGTCATCAGCGCGCTGATGGGTGTGCTCTACGAGGATCACGCCTTTTTCGCCGAGCTGTCCGACGAGGTGATGACGCACCAGCATGAAAGCGGCCCGCGCGTCGCGCCTGGCCTGGGAAGAGCTGCGCGCCTACATTCGCGGCAAGATGCGGGACAAGCGCCAGGATCCGGGCGACAACCTGCTGACGGATCTGCTTGCGGCGGTCTACCTGGGCAAGGCGACCGAGGAAGAGGCGATGGGCCTGGCGGCGGGCATGCTGGTGGCCGGGCACGAGAGCGCCGTCGCGCAGATCGAATTCGGCCTGCTGGCCATGCTCCGCCACCCGCAGCAGCGCGAACGCCTGGTCGGCGATCCATCCCTGGTGGACAAGGCGGTGGAGGAAATCCTGCGCATGTACCCGCCGGGCGCGGGGTGGGACGGCATCATGCGCTATCCGAGGACCGACGTGACCATCGCGGGCGTTCATATTCCCGCGGAGAGCAAGGTGTTGGTCGGCCTGGCGGCGACGTCGTTCGATCCGCGCCATTTCGACGAACCGGAAATCTTCGACGTCGGGCGCGACGGAAAGCCGCACCTGGCGTTCTCCTTCGGGCCGCACTACTGCATTGGCGTGGCGCTGGCCAGGCTGGAACTCAAGGTGGTGTTCGGTTCGATCTTCCAGCGCTTTCCCGCGCTGCGCCTGGCCGTGGCGCCGGAAGAACTGAAGTTGCGCAAGGAGATCATCACTGGCGGGTTCGAGGAGTTCCCGGTGCTCTGGTGATGCGCGGACGCCGCCGGGGATCGCGATCTTCTCCGCAATTTGCCGGCGCGCCTCGCGCGCCGGTTAGATCAGGTAGCCAACAGGTAGCCAAGATGGACATGCAAGAAACCACGGCAGCATGCCGGGACGCCTTCGCCGAACTAGCGTCGGCGGCGTGCACCCACGACCCGTATCCGTTCATGCGGTGGTTGCGCGAGCACGATCCGGTGCATCGCGCGGCGTCGGGGCTCTTTCTGTTGAGCCGCCACGCCGACATCTATTGGGCGTTCAAGGCCACGGGCGATGCGTTTCGGGCGCCGGCGCCGGGCGAACTGGCGCGCTATTTCCCGCGTGTGGCGACCAGCCTATCGCTCAATCTGCTGGCGTCCACGCTAGCGATGAAGGATCCACCGACGCATACGCGTCTGCGCCGGCTGATCTCGCGCGATTTCACCATGCGCCAGATCGACAACCTGCGGCCGAGCATCGCACGCATCGTCGCTGCGCGCCTGGACGGCATGGCGCCCGCGCTGGAGCGCGGGGAGGCGGTGGACCTGCATCGGGAATTCGCGCTGGCCTTGCCCGTGTTGGTCTCCGCTGAACTGTTCGGCATGCCCCCGGACGACATGTTCGGGCTCGCCGCCGGCATCGGCGCCATTCTGGAAGGCCTGCGCCCGCACGCCAGCGATCCCCAGCTCGCCGCGGCGGACGCGGCCAGCGCCAGGGTGCTGGCCTACTTCGGCGACCTCATACCGCGCAAGCGCGCCGATCCCCGCCACGACATCGTGTCGATGCTGGTCGGCGCACAAGACGCCGATGCCGACACGCTGTCGGATGCGGAGTTGATCAGCATGTTGTGGGGCATGCTGCTGGGCGGCTTCGCCACCACTGCTGCGGCCATCGACCATGCGGTCCTGGCGATGCTGGCGTATCCCAAACAGCGGCACTGGCTGCAGGGAGACGCCGTGGGGGTGAAAGCATTCGTCGAAGAAGTCCTGCGCTGCGACGCGCCCGTTATGTTCAGCTCCATTCCGCGTATCGCCCAGCGCGACATCGAACTGGGCGGCGCGGTGATCCCGAAGAACGCGGACGTGCGCGTGCTGGTCGCGGCCGGCAATCGCGACCCGGACGCCTTCGCCGATCCCGACCGCTTCGATCCCGCGCGGTTCTACGGCACCAGTCCTGGCATGTCGACCGACGGGAAGATCATGCTGAGCTTCGGCCACGGCATCCACTTCTGCCTCGGTGCGCAACTGGCCCGGGTGCAGTTGGCCGAGAGCCTGCCGCGGATCCAGGCGCGCTTCCCCACACTGGCATTGGCCGAGCAGCCGACCCGGGAGCCGTCCGCGTTCCTTAGGACGTTCCGCGCGCTGTCGGTGCGGCTGCAAGCGCGGGGGGGGGGGGGCTGAGATGCGCGTCGTGGTCGACCAGGATCTGTGCGGAACCACCGGGCAGTGCGTGCTGACGCTGCCGGGCACCTTTCGCCAGCGCGACCCGGACGGCGTGGCCGAAGTGTGCGTAGCGACGGTCCCGCAGGCGCTGCACGCCGCCGTGCGGCGCGCGGCCAGCCAGTGCCCGGTCGCCGCCATTCGGGTCATCGAAAGCGACGCTGGCGATGACCAGCGACCCTGCGCCTTCTCCGGCGGAGGCCGAGCGGCATGCCGCGAAAGACCAACGCAATCCAGGAGGACACGATGAGGCGGTTTGAAGGCAAGGTGGCCGTGGGCGGCAGAGTGGTGGTACCTGCCGCCGAAGCGGCGCCGCGCTGCTGATGGACATGCTGCTCAACCCGCTGGACCGTCGGCACCGGCTGCGGTACGATATTCCGGTCGTGCCCGGCGCTTTCCCCTTGGTCGGGCATCTTCCCGCCATCGTCTGCGACTTGCCGCGCCTGCTGCTGCGCGCGGAACGGACGCTGGGCAGCTGCTTCTGGCTGGATTTCGGCCCTGCCGGACACCAGATGACCTGCGTGGATCCGGATGCGTTCGCATTGCTCCGGCACAAGGACGTGTCCTCGGCGCTGATCGAAGAGATCGCGCCCGAATTGCTTGGCGGAACGTTGGTCGCCCAGGACGGCGGCGCGCACCGGCAGGCGCGCGATGCGATCAAAGCGGCGTTCCTGCCCAAGGGGCTGACCGAGGCCGGCATCGGCGACCTGTTCGCGCCCGTCATCCGGGCGCGGGTGCAGGCGTGGCGCGACCGCGGCGACGTAACCATCCTGCGCGAAACCAGCGACCTGTCACTCAGGCTCATCTTCAGACTCATGGGAATCCCCGCGCAGGACCTGCCGGGATGGCATCGCAAGTACCGGCAACTGCTGCAGTTGATCGTCGCGCCCCGGGTCGACCTGCCCGGACTGCCCTTGCGGCGCGGCCGCGCCGCCCGCGACTGGATCGACGCGCAGCTGCGCCAGTTCGTCCGCGACGCCCGCGCGGATACCGCGCGCACCGGGTTGATCAACGACATGGTGAGCGCCTTCGATCGCAGCGACGATGCGCTCTCCGATGACGTGCTGGTCGCCAATATCCGCTTGCTGCTGCTTGGCGGTCACGACACCACCGCCTCGACGATGGCCTGGATGGTGATCGAGTTGGCGCGGCAGCCTGTGCTGTGGGATGCCCTGGTCGAGGAGGCGAAACGCGTGGGCGCGGTGCCGACCCGGCACGCGGACCTGGCGCAGTGTCCGGTCGCCGAGGCGCTGTTCCGCGAGACGCTGCGCGTGCATCCGGCGACCACGCTCCTGCCGCGTCGCGCGCTGCAGGAATTGCAACTCGGCCAACGGCGCATTCCCGCGGGCACCCATCTGTGCATCCCGCTGCTGCATTTCTCGACATCGGCGCTGCTGCACGAGGCGCCTGATCAGTTCCGCCTGGCGCGGTGGCTGCAACGCACGGAGCCGATCCGGCCGGTGGACATGCTGCAGTTCGGTACCGGCCCACACGTCTGCATCGGCTATCACTTGGTATGGCTGGAACTGGTGCAGTGCTGCATCGCCTTGGCGCTGACCATGCACAAGGCCGGGGTGCGGCCGCGGTTGCTGAGCGGCGTCGAAAAAGGCCGGCGCTATTACCCGACCGCACATCCGTCCATGACAATCCGCATCGGATTCTCATGAGCTGGGATCGCATGCCCCGTGTGGCGAGGCAGCGGCGCCGGCGACGCGCGGCATTGCTGCACTCGGTGCGACGCCGGCAACACCGCGGCGGCTCGGGGCTCGCCGTGGCCGTTTCAGGTACCAAGGAGATGAACAACATGCAGACTGGTTCCACGCTACACGACGACCGAACTGGCGTTTCCGCGCTCGGCGGATTGGGCGCGCATGCACCCGGCAGGCTGCTGCCGGAGATCTGGATGCAGGACGGCGCAAAGCGGGTCGAACAGGCGATGGCGCGTCTTCTCTGCGCCGAACACGACGGTGAGACCGAGCTGATGGCGGCGATGCGCTACGCCACCTTGCATGGCGGGAAGCGCACCCGCGCCTTGCTCTGTCTGGCTGCCGGCGCACTGGCCGATACGCCGGTGCACATGCTCGACGACGTCGGCGCCGCCATCGAAATGATGCACGCCTGTACCCTGGTCCACGACGACCTGCCCGCGATGGACGACGACGTGCTTCGCCGCGACCTTCCGACCGTGCACGTCAAGTTCGGCGAAGCCACTGCGATCCTGGTCGGCGATGCGCTGCAGGCGCACGCCTTCCTGACCCTGGCGAGCCTGGATGCGCCGGGCGACAACCGTATCGCGCTCGTGCGCGAACTGGCGCAGGCGGTGTCCGCCGAGGGTGCCGCAGGCGGGCAGGCCATGGATCTGTCGCTGGTCGGAAAGCACGTCGAGCTGGACAGGATCGTGGCGATGCACCGGATGAAGAGCGGAGCGCTAGTGCGCGCGTCCGTTCGCATGGGCGCGCTATGCGCCATCGCGGAGGATGCCGCGCACGCTGCGCTGTACTGTGCGCTCGATCGCTACACCGCCTGTTTCGGCCTGGCGTTGCAGGTGGTCGACGACATTCTCGACGCGACAGCGGATACCGCGACGCTGGGCAAGACCCCCGGCAAGGACGCGGCGGCGCAGAAGCCGACCTGCGCGTCGATCATGGGGCTGCAGGCAGCTCGCCACTTCGCGCTGGATTTGTTGCGCGACGCCGGGGAGGCCATCGCCCCGTTGGGGCCGCGTGCGGAACGGTTGGCGCAGATGCTGCAGCGGGCCAACGCGTATCTGTTCAAGCACGCGCCATGCGCGTGAGCGCGCCCGTCCGCATGGAGTCGCGCCTGTGCCGCTGCGATCGGCCGGCGGCTGCATGCTGCACTGTGTCCGAGTCCGCGGCGCCGATCGCAGCGGTTGCCCAGCACGGCCGTGGCGCGCTGCGCGCAAGCCTATGCGGCGGACCGACATCGGGGCGCGTCGCCACGCCGGAGCAGGGCGGCCGTCCGGCGCTGCCCATGCGCCGGGCCTGCGGTGACGTGCGCGGCGTCTGCCCGATCCTGGTTCTCGTCAACCGTCTGCAGAAGGAACATCCCGCGTGAACTCGCTGTCCGAACAGATCCTTTCCGAATTGCGCCACCTGCTGAGCGAGATGAGCGACGGCGGCAGCGTCGGTCCGTCCGTTTACGACACGGCGCGAGCTCTGCAGTTCCACGGCAACGCCGCTGGTCGGCAGGACGCATACGCGTGGCTTATCGCACAGCAACAGGCCGATGGCGGATGGGGAAGCGCGGACTTCCCGCTGTTCCGCCATGCGCCCACGTGGGCGGCGTTGCTGGCATTGCAGCGTGCCGATCCTCTTCCCGGCGCTGCCGACGCAGTCCAGGCTGCAATCCGGTTCCTCGAGCGCCAGCCCGATCCCTACGCGCATGCGGTGCCGGAAGACGCGCCGATCGGCGCGGAGTTGATCCTGCCGCAGTTGTGCGGCGAGGCCGCATCCTTGCTGGGCGGCGTGGCGTTTCCGCGCCACCCGGCGCTCTTGCCGTTGCGGCAAGCGTGCCTGGTCAAGCTGAGGGCGGTGGCGACGTTCCCGAGCGGCCATCCGTTGCTGCACTCCTGGGAAGCCTGGGGGACGTCGCCGACCACCGCATGCCCGGATGATGACGGCAGCATCGGCATCAGTCCGGCGGCCACCGCCGCGTGGCGTGCGCACGCCGTGACACAGGGGAGCACGCCGCAGGTCGGGCGTGCCGACGCGTATCTGCAGGCGGCATCGCGGGCGACGCGCAGCGGCATCGAAGGTGTCGTTCCCAACGTCTGGCCGATCAATGTGTTCGAGCTATGCTGGTCGCTGTACACCCTGCATCTGGCTGGACTGTTCGCGCATCCCGCGCTCGCCGAGGCGGTGCGCGTGATCGTCGCGCAGCTCGACGCTCGCCTGGGCGTGCGCGGTCTAGGCCCGGCCTTGCACTTCGCGGCAGATGCGGACGACACCGCCGTTGCGTTGTGCGTCCTGCGCCTTGCAGGCCGCGACCCGGCGGTCGATGCGTTGCGCCATTTCGAAATCGGCGAGCTGTTCGTCACCTTCCCCGACGAGCGCAATGCCTCGGTGTCGACCAACATCCACGCCCTGCATGCGTTGCGACTGTTGGGAAAGCCCGCCACCGGCACCAGCGCCTACGTCGAGGCCAATCGCAACGCGCACGGTTTATGGGACAACGAAAAATGGCACGTTTCGTGGCTGTATCCCACCGCGCATGCGGTCGCTGCGCTGGCGCAAGGCAAGCCCCAGTGGCGCGACGACCGCGCGCTGGCGGCGCTGCTGCAGGCGCAGCGCGACGACGGTGGCTGGGGCGCCGGTCGCGCGTCTACATTCGAGGAAACCGCCTATGCGCTGTTCGCGTTGTACGTGATGGACGGGAGCGAAGAGCCGACAGCGCGCAGGCGCATCGCGCAGGCGGTGGCGCATGCGCTGGAGTGGATGCTCGCCCGCCATGCGCATGCATTGCCGCAGACGCCGCTGTGGATCGGCAAGGAACTGTATTGCCCCACCCGGGTCGTGCGCGTGGCCGAACTCGCCGGGTTGTGGCTGGCGCTCCGTTGGGGGCGGCGCGTCCTGGCCGAGGGAGCAGGAGCGGCGCCATGATCCAGACCGAACGCGCGCTGCAGCAGGTGCTGGAGTGGGGGCATTCCCTGACCGGGTTCGCCGACGAGCATGCCGTGGAAGCGGTCAGGGGCGGCCAGTACATCCTGCAGCGCATCCACACGAGCCTGCGCGACACCAGCGCCCGCATCGGCCGCGATCCGCAGGACGAAACGCTGATCGTGGCGTTCTATCGCGAACTGGCGCTGCTGTTCTGGCTCGACGATTGCAACGACCTTGGCCTGATCGCGCCGGAACAGCTCGCCGCGGTGGAGCAGGCGCTGGGGCAGGGCGAGCCCTGCGCGCTTCCCGGATTCGAGGGCTGCGCTGTGCTGCGCGCTTCGCTGGCCGCGCTCGCCTACGATCGCCGCGACTATGCTCAGCTTCTCGACGATACCCGGTGCTACTGCGCGGCGCTGCGCGCCGGACACGCGCAGGCGGCAGGGGCGGAACGCTGGTCCTACGCCGAGTACCTGCACAACGGCATCAATTCAATCGCCTACACGAACGTATTCTGTTGCCTGTCGTTGCTGTGGGGGCTGGACATGGCGACCTTGCGTGCGCGTCCGGCGTTTCGCCAGGTCCTGCGGCTCATCTCCGCGATAGGGCGCCTGCAGAACGATCTGCATGGACGCGACAAGGACAGGTCGGCCGGCGAGGCCGACAACGCGGTAATCCTGCTGCTGCAGCGCTATCCGGCTATGCCTGTGGTGGAGTTCCTCAACGACGAGCTGACCGGCCATACGCGCATGCTGCATCGGGTGATGGCGGAAGAACGCTTTCCCGCGCCGTGGGGACCGTTGATCGAGACCATGGCGGCCATCCGCGCGCAGTACTACCAGACCTCGACCAGCCGCTACCGCAGCGACGCTGCGGGGGGAGGCCAGCGTGCGCCGGCCTGAACGCGCGGGAGGGCGGCGGCGTGCGCGCGCTGCCGTCGGTCCGATCCGACGCAACGCCGTCGCCCGATGCGACGGATGGAGCGAGCATGAGCGACGCCGCCCTGAGCCAGCGCAAGGACGACCATGTGGACATCGTGCTGGATCGGCGAACGGCGCCGGCCACGGTCGCCGCCGGCTGGGACTACATCCGTTTCGAACCTGCGCATTGCCCGGGTTGGACCTGACGCAGATCGACCTGCGCGCCTCGCTACTGGGCAAGACCATGCGCGCGCCGCTGCTGATCAGCTCCATGACCGGCGGCATGCCACGCGTCGAGGCCATCAACCGGCATCTGAGCGAGACAGCGCAAGCCTTGGGGATCGCCATGTGCGTCGGTTCGCAGCGCGTGAGCCTGCAATCCCGCAACTCCCAGGGGCTGACGCGCGCGCTGCGCCGCCTGGCCCCAGACGTCCCCCTTGCTGGCCAATATCGGCGCCGCGCAACTGCGCGAGGCCGACAGCCTGGACCTCGCGCGCCGGGCGGTGGATGCCGATGGACTCATCGTCCATCTCAATCCGCTGCAGGAAGCCGTACAGCCGGAGGGCGACCGCGACAGGCGCGGCGTCCTGGCGCAGATCGCTCGCGCCGCGCGCAGCGTGGGCGTGCCGATCGTGGCCAAGGAAGTGGGGTCGGGCCTCTCCGCCTCGGTGGCCTGTGCGCTCGTCGAGGCGGGCGGTGATCGATGTCGCCGGCGCCGGCGGCACCAGTTGGGCCGTGGTGGAGGGCCAGCGCGCCCGCGATGCCGCCGACGGTGGCGATGGCGTTCGCCGATTGGGGGATTCCGACCCCGGCCAGCGTGCAGGCGGTACGTCGGGCCAACGGTGAAGCTGATCGCGGGCGGGATCCGCGGCGGCGTCGACGTGGCCAAGGCCATCCGCCTGCGCGGACATCGCCGGGCAGGCGGCCGGCGTGCTGCGCGCGGCTAACGGTTTCCACTGAGGCGGTTGTCGCGCATTTCGAGATCGTCATCCGCCAGTTGGCCGTCGCCTGCTTCTGCACCGGCCGGCTGATCTGGCGCGTTGCGTCAGGCGCGCTTGTTGCCCGCGGTGCATCTGCCCGCCGGTTGATGCCGGCGTCGCCCGCACGTGGCGGCGGGCGCCTAGAGCATTTCATTGCTTAACTGAATCGGAGGGGATTGAACGAAGCCGCTGCCGCGGCGTAGGGGGCAAGGTGGCATAGATCGCCTCCTGGCTGAGAGGATGTGGGTGTTGGAGCCCACCCCCTCAGACAGGAGTATCGAGATGGCCGATTTGAGCCCTCTTCGCCGCCGCATGATCGAAGACATGACCGTCCGCAATCTGTCGCCGGCGACGCAAAGATCCTACATCAGCGCGGTTTCGAAGTTCAGCCGCTATTTTGGCCGATCGCCTGACCGGTTAGAGCTGGAAGACGTCCGCGCCTTCCAGGTGCATTTGGTCTCGACCGGCATCTCATGGCCGGCGCTGAACCAGATCGTCTGTGCGCTACGGTTTTTCTACGGCGTCACGCTCGGCGAGGCGCTCATCCCAGAGCGCATTCCCTATGCGCGAGAACCGCGCAAGCTGCCGGTCGTTCTCAGCGCCGACGAAGTGGTTCAGTTTCTTGAAGCGGTATCGAGCCTGAAGAGCCGCGCCGCGCTCACCACCGCCTATGCGGCCGGGCTCAGGGCCTCGGAGGTTGCGGGACTGCGGATCGAAGACATCGACAGCGCCCGCGGCGTCATCCAGGTGCGCCACGGCAAGGGCGCGAAGGATCGCAACGTGATGCTGTCGCCCCAGCTGCTGGGCATCCTGCGCACCTACTGGCGGCTCGCCCGGCCGCGGCTTTATCTGTTCCCTGGTCGTGACGAAGATCATCCGATCGATCAGACCGTGCTGCATGCCGCCTGCCGGTCGGCGGTGAAGGCTGCGGGCCTGACCAAGCGCGTCACGCTGCACACGCTGCGCCACAGCTTCGCGACACATCTTCTCGAGAACGGAACCGATATCCGGATCATCCAGGTCTTGCTCGGGCACAATAATTTGTCGTCGACAGCGCGCTACACGCAGGTCGCCACCGATACGATCCGAGCGACGCAGAGCCCGCTCGATCGCCTGTCGCTGGAGGTGACGCCACCTGGATGACCCGCAGCGGGATGCGGGTCATGACCCGCTCCGACATCCGCTCCAACAGGCCCGCCATCGAGATTGCCGATATTCTGCGCCGGCATGGCGACGCCTATCGCCGTGTACATGCCGGTCATCTGGGGCGGGTCGAGCGGCGCGTGATGAGCGCGATCGTTGCGTGCCGGACCGAGGCGCTCGGCGGCCACATGCAGGCTTGCGACGACTGCGGCACGACACGCGTTGCCTATAATTCCTGCCGCAATCGGCACTGTCCGAAGTGTCAGGGGAGAGCCCGAGCCGCGTGGCTCGCCGCGCGTCAAGCCGACCTGCTTCCGGTTCCCTATTTCCACGTCGTCTTTACACTTCCCGCACCGATCGCCGCGATCGCTTTCCAGAACAAGGCCGTCGTCTATGCCATCCTGTTCAAGGCTGCCGCCGAGGCGATGACGACGCTCGCCGCCAATCCACGCCGGCTCGGCGGTGCGATCGGCGGCGTCGCCGTCCTCCACACCTGGGGACAGACGCTGATGCATCATCCCCACGTCCATTGCGTCGTTCCGGGTGGCGGCCTCTCGCCCGATGGCGCGCGCTGGACCGCTTGCCGACCGAACTTCTTCCTGGCCGTCAAACCGTTGTCCAGACTATTTCGCACACTTTTTCTCAAACGTCTGTCGGCAGCCTTCAACTCCGGTGCCTTGCGTTTCTTCGGCGATCTCGGAGCTCTGGCCGAGCCGGCTGCCTTTGCGGCCCACCTCGACGCCATGCGACGCATCAACTGGGTTGTTTACGCCAAGCGGCCCTTCGGCGGACCCGCACAGGTCCTGGCCTATCTCGGCCGCTACACCCATCGCGTCGCGATCGCCAACAGCCGGCTCGTCGCACTCGACGACGATCATGTCGCCTTCTCATGGAAGGACTATCGCCAAAACAGCGCGACAAAGATCATGAATCTCAAGCCCGATGAGTTCATTCGCCGTTTCCTGCTTCATACGCCGCCTGACGGCTTCCACCGCATCCGCCACTTCGGCTTCATGGCCAACCGCCATCGCGCTGCCAAGCTCGCCCTTTGCCGCGAACTTCTCGATCATGAGCGAACAGCCCCAAACGATGGCCAGCCGTCGCCTGTGGATTCGGAGGCTCAAACCTGGGCCGAGGTTCCTGCCTGTCCCGATTGTGGTGGCGTCATGCGCATCATTGAGCGCTTTCGACATAGCTTCAGACGCCCCAGCCCTCGAACATCACCGTTCCGATGCGACACATCGTGAGCCAAGTCATGTCGTGCACGACGATCATCATTCGTCATTTCGCTCCCAGCGTCTCGATCATCGCGGACGATGTCGAATCCGTGCTGTCACACTGCGCGACAACAACCGTCCGATGCAGCAAAAGGCCTATCGCGATCTCAGGCGAAGCGCGTCTGATCTCAACTCTTCCAGGATGCGCACTCCTGTGTCTCTGCCTCACGCGCCGAGCCAGCAGATCGGGCATGGCGATCTCGAACAATCCCCATAGCTGCAAAACCGCGAATAGCCTCCCGCGCCTTCGTTCAATCCGGCTTCAATGAGGTCGCGTCATAAGCGCCTGCCGCGCCCTCGCGTGAGCGCGACCTCACAGAACCCTCCAGATTCCTTTTAAGGAGCAAATCAGATTCAAAGCTGCTTTTGGGAGGCAATCTTTGGTGTGATGCAGTGGTTGGTTTTGAGCGATGCGGCGTGGGAGCGGATGGCGCCGCTAATCATCGGTCGGCTTGACCAGAAGGGCTCAACGGGACGCGACAACCGGATGTTTGTGGAGTGCGTACTTTGGATCGTGCGCACAGGCTCTCCCTGGCGTGACCTTCCGGAGGCGTTCGGCGACTGGAACAGCGTGTTCCGGCGCTTTAGCCGGTGGAGCATCAAGCGAGTTTGGGCACGGATTTTCGAGGCGATGTCGGACGATCCGGACTTCGAATATCTGATCGTCGACTCCACCGTCGTCCGAGCGCATCAGCACGCCGCCGGAGCGAAAAAAGGGGTCTGAAGATCAAGCGCTCGGACGCTCGCGCGGCGGCCTGAGCACCAAGATACTCTGGCCGTCCGAGGCCTGGGATGCCCGGTGCGATTCACGCTGACCGCAGGCCAGAAAGGCGACGCGCCGCAAGCTGCCGAACTGATCGAAGGATTGCCTGCCGAGGTCGTCATAGCTGATACGGCCGCCGATCATTTGCGCCAAGCCATCGCAGCCAAAGGGGCACTCGCCGTCATCCCCAACAACCCGTCGCGGGCACTCTAACATCCGCTCGACAAGCATCTCTATGCCCAGCGCCACCTCGTGGAATGCTGCTTCAGCAAACTCAAGCAGTTCCGTCGCGTCGCAACCCGCTTCGAAAAGACCGCCCGAAATTAGCTTGCCGTCGTCACTCTCGCAGCCATCGTTCTATGGATGCGACAAGTGTCCACGCCATCTAGTCTGAATGTGTCGATGAGCGAGCTGCCGGCCGGCAAGCCAATCTGGGCTTTTGGGAGTGCCGAATAGGAGCTCCTCCTAGAGAGAAGGGCTGAACGTATATCTTTTTAACCACAATGTCCACGCGGTAGCCAGCGGCGGGAATCTGGAAGTGCAACTTGGCGAGGCGAGTTGCCTCTCGCCGCTTATGCTCACCATGCTCGGCATCTCTCCTCAAGATGCCCAGCATGCGTTTCGTTCGACGTCTGGCGAGCCATGAACAAGAAGCTGCTTGTGCGACGAAGACCCCAATAGAGAATTGTACAACCCGACGCTACGTCTGATACAAGTTTCTGCGAGCGCGCATGAAAACAATTCGGACTGGAGGTCAAAGCAATCGACGAGCCTCAATTCCGCCACGCTGCTTGTCTCATTGCCACAAGCATCATCACGGATGTACTGATGATGTTGGGGCGGACCCGGCGCACTTCCAACCCCGGCAAAGTGCGTCGGGGCGCCTTGGTTCGACGGCGTCTCGCCCTCGCCGAATTCGGGCAGAATGATCTGTCGAGTCCCTCTATGTTGCGGCGCGAATTGCGAGCTGTCGCCGTGCCCCCGATCACTTTGAACTATCGACAGGATCGATTTCGCCAAACTCGAGCAGATCGATGGCTCTGCATAGGTACAATGAGGACCTTCGAGCCAATCGCGCATGAGTTTCGCGCCCTTCAAGACAAGCGGGTGGTGTTCCTCGCGGATGCTGGATGCGATGGAGGCCGTTCAAGCGTATAATGCGTGAGCAGCAGCGCGAGCAGCTCGCTCCAGCGCAGAGAGCTGCAATTGGGCTGACTGATCTCGATTGATTCGTGCTGCGCCATTGTCGCGTTTCCTCCCGATGTCGCGATCGCTTCAATGTGCCTAAGGCGCGCTAACGCGTCGTCCGTCTTTCAAGCCATTGATTAGACGGATGGTTTCGCGTGGCCGGCAATTGGTCCGACGTTTGCTGTTCAGATGCCACGTCCTCTCCTTTCTGGAGATCTGTATGCAAAGTGTCGTCTGCATCAAGCGAGCCTCGCGCCTCCGCGCATGTAAAGTTGCGCCGCCGTCGCGGCCAACATTTGCGGGCACAACCCCTTCGCGCAGGACCTGCCCGACCTTCCCCGTCCGGCACGGGGCACTGATACTAGGCGGCTACCTTCTGCCTCGGGTAGTACCCCGTAAAGCTCATCGATCACCTCTTCGAGGCCGTCGAAAGGAGAGGACCAGTCACGGGCTAACGGCGCCAGTTCGCTGGATTGGGAGAAAGAATAAGGTTGCTGTCGTTGTCACTGGCACGCAGAAGATCGATGGCAACACCGCGACGTTCGATCCTGGCACCGCCAAACCGATCGGTGTGCTCTATCTCGCCTGGATCGCGCGGCGAAGCTTCATTCGGCAGGACATCGGTTTCATACGGCCCAGTCTGAGCAGAGCCGACGTTTTAGCCGCGGCCTGCCCCCTCAACCCAGGGCGAGCTGGGCAATCGTCAATGTGCCCATGCTTCATCAGATGAGCCGGACAGAACATATTGAGGGGGCATCGGCGCGGCGGTTGCCGCATGCGGTTCAACCTTTGATCAAGAATAGCGGCGGCACCTCGCAATGTTTGAAGGATGCGTCACGCGACCACAGCGGACGGGAGGGTGACAAGTTCGGCAATGGCAGATCTGGCGCAGCATCCGAGCGCTCCGGCCTTGACGAAGAGCAACCCAAGAGTTCAGGTCATGGAATGAAACTTGGCCCCGCCTGAAACAAGCGCAATCGAACACACCAACACCGATGGTGATGGGCGTCCTGAGGCGCCTTTGGATCTTTTTAGCTTCACTGAATGCGCAAACCGGACACATTCTCTCAGAGCCCTGTTCGACCTTCTTGTAAGCTGTGCGAGCCAGGAGGGCTTTACTGAAGTTTCCTATGGATCTCTCAACTTCGTCGAGCCACTTCGGCTGGCGGACTACCCACCCCCGACCGTAGCCGTGAAATGGCCAATAGACTGGTGCGACCGCTATTTTAAACGCAAGTACCATACCATCGATCCGGTGGTCCGGCGCACTCCGCTGCTTTCGCGGCCTTATCTATGGGATCAGCTCGGCCAACAATATCAACTTCAGCCGGACGAAAGACGGGTGCTTGACGAGGCTAGAGAGGCAGGCCTGAAGCATGGTATGAGCGTGCCATTGTTTGGTCCGCTGGGCCGGGTATCTGTCGCCTCGTTTGCGTCTCCATCAGAGAATATTGATCCTCAGCATTGCATCAGTCACCTCAACGCTCTGGCTTGGCAATTTCACACTGCCTATGGTGAAATCGCGCGCCGCGCGGATGCTGACTGCGACAAGAAAGTTGCGCTGTCACAGCGGGAAACCAGCTGCATACGATGGGTGGCCGAGGGTAAATCGTCGTGGGAAATCGGAATGATCTTGCAAATCAGCGAGAACACTGTGAACTTTCATATTAAGAATGTGATGCGAAAGCTGGGCGCGACGAGTCGGATCCAGGCCGCCATCATGGCCGTTCGACTCAATGTCCTTTGATACCGGCTGAGAGCAAACGCCGGCTGTTTCACAACTTTCAATATCGCGCTTGCCACCGAAACTGCCGCGCAACGATCGATCGGGAAAAAGCGCATTGAAATCTGACGCCGCGTCAACTTCGGATCCGCTACGTTGCCAATATGTCGGATGAAAAGGCCCTTGAAAAGGTAATGCGTGCGGAACTGATGAGATCCCCAGACCCGCGGGGCGAGTACAGAAGCGGCTCGTCCAACGCTCCGCCTTTGAGACATCGCCGCATCGTATTGGTCGTGATGCCGACGCCCCCAACAACAAAGTGTCGCTCGATGCATCACTCCAATGAGATCGCCTAGGTTTTTAGTCCCGGCATTTGCTGGAGCGGATTGAGTTTGAATCGTTCTGGCTGGGAAGTCCAGCATTTGCAGATGTATTGGTAGGGTGTGAGGCCCTTCAGGGTCTTCAGCCGCCGAGCGTAGTTGTAGGCGGTGATGAAGTCGGCAAGGTGAGCTTCGAGCTGATCGTGTCGATCATAATGGTAGCGTTGGACGGTCACTTCCTTGATCGTGCGGTTCATGCGCTCGACCTGCCCATTGGTCCAGGGATGCTTGATCTTGGTCAGCCGATGTTCGATGCCGTTCTCTTGGCAGCGCATATCGAACATATGTGTCACGTATCTTGCTGTCGGGCCGTCCGCGTAGCGCGGCAAGAAGGTGAACTGGATCCCATTGTCGGTGAGAACCGTATGGATCTTGTAGGGGGCAGCCGCGATCAGAGCTTCGAGGAAGGCCGAGGCGGAGGTCCTTCCCGTCTTCCTAGCCAGTTGTACGAAGGCGAACTTGCTGGTGCGACCGATTGCGACGTAGAGGTAGAGCTTGCCTTCGGCGGTCTGGAGCTCAGCGATGTCGATGTGGAAATAGCCGATCGGATAAGCCTTGAACTTTTTCTTCGAAGGCTTGCCGCCTTCAACCTACGGCAATCGGCTGATGCCGTGGCGTTGGAGGCAGCGATGCAGGGACGACCGCGTCAGATGCGGGATGGTCGGCTGCAGGGCATAGAGGCAACCGTCGAGCGGCAGCAGTGTATGCCGCCGGAAAGCGACGATGACCGCCTCCTCCTCGATGGAAAGGACTGTCGAGTTGGCTTCCTTGGGGCCTGTCGAACGATCGGCGACGGTCTCGCGCTGCTTCCACTTAGCGACAGTCTTCTGGTTGATCCCGTAGCGCTTGGCGAGTGCTCTCAGGCTCTCTTGACTATTTTGTATTGCTCGACGGACTGCCTCCGTCGTGGTGGCGCAGCCGTGTAAAACTTGTCCCATAGCGCATCCTTCGAACCGTGCGACAAGAATGCACCATCAAAGCCCGGGACTAAACACCTAGGGCAAGGTGGCCGCGCCAGTGGCCTACGTCGTCTGGAGCTGCTTGCGCTCAGTCGGCGAAAACCGGTGATCATCCCGGCATCTTGCTCATAAATTTGGTGGCGCCACGTACACCATTTGATGTTAGCTGCCATTTGAGTGACGTCGCGCAGTCCGTCGAGAGACCGAGCTCGGGATTCAGGAAAATTCGGCCGCGGCGGGGCCGCTGCAGAGAGCGCCTCCTGAAGAAAGAGCCCCGACCCAGGTCGAGGCTCTCGATTCACCGCGCTAGTGCGTAGAGATCATTATTTGCCAAGCACTGGGCTGAGCTTGTAATTGAGCCGCGCTGTGATCAGATCGACGTCCTGGTGGACGCGATCCACGCCGGCACCTGGGAAGGCTACATTGGTGCCCTGCATGAACAAACGGTCATACTCGACGCCGGCGGACCAGCTCGGCGTAAGACTGACTTCGACACCGGCGCCCAGCGCGCCACCCCAACGCACATTGCTGCTTTTGGCAATCTCCGTACCAGTCGCCACTGAGTCGATGTGGTAGGTGTTGCTGGTCACGGCGGCACCGCCCTTGGCGTAAAGCAGCACGGCATTGAATGCGTAGCCAATCTGGCCAGCAAGCAACCCGAACGCATCCGTCTTGGTGCGGAGGGTGTCGGCCGGGAAGGCGGTGCCAACATTGGAGCCGCTGAAGTCGGCCCAATTGCCCTGGCCCTCGATGCCGTAAACCATATTGAAGATCTGCCAACGATAGCCAATCTGGCCGCCGATCGAACCACCTGTCGAATTATGACAGCCCTCGGGAGTGACGCCATTGAAGTTCCAGCAATTATGGCCAGCCCCCCAGCCGCCATTGATACCGATATAGTAGCCGGTCCAGTCAGTGATCGGGGCCGCGATGGGCATCGGCGGCGCCTTTATATTGACGGGCTGCACGGCGAAGTCCGCGCCAAGCGCCGGTGCCGCTGCACTGAGCGCGACAATGCTTGCAGTCAGAATCAGAAAACTCTTCATTTCGAGTGTCGTTCCTTTCGGTGCCCCCCGGCGCTGTGCGTCTTAACAACATCGACGCCGATTGCTGTAACTGCAGGACAACAATCCTTCGGGAGAAATGCGTCGAACCGCACGCAGCGTCAGATTGTGGAGCGTGCAAGGACGTCACGCGCACCCGTCAGCGAAATGGCCGAATCTGGCTGGAGCTCACACGCAAAATACGCCAATGGAAATTCGGATCAGTCAAACGTTGGAAGACGTGAGGCATTATGGTGCAGCGTGCTCCTTGGGACTGCGGTTTCGCACCGCGGTGCGCCGTGATATGGGGTGTAAGCTCCCCGTCAAGAACCAGCGCGAGAGCCGAGCTGCGTAAGTCCTGCCGGTGCGTGATGAGCTGCTTGGCGAGTGCTCTCAGGCGGGCCGCGCTTTATCAAACCGTTGAGGATCACCCGATCGCAGGGCACGTGCGATCACAACGCGCGCGGCGTTGCGGCGCCTTCAGCGCGGCGAACGATATGAGTGGAGGAAGGTCAGATCGGTCACCATCGGCGTCGGCGTTCGTTCTTGGCTGAATGACGGGGCAAACCCGGCGAACCGGATCTCTCTTGCCAGTGGATGTGCGAGGAAGCCTATTGCGTGGTCGCATGCGCAAGCTCGGCGCGCAAATTGCGTATCGCCTCGTTTGCAAGATGGAGTGCATTGCGTTCGCCGTTCCTTACCGAGCTCGCCAGTAAATCGCGCAATCGGCGATGAAGGACGGACTTCAGATTGTGCGCTAGGATCGGATCACTCTCGACAAAGCGCCACGCCTTATCAAACGCCACACTCACGAGAGCCTCTGGCGCCTGGACCTGCTGGGATAAGTCGTGATCCATCTCAAACTCCACTGCAACGCCCTTCAAAGACAAATCAGTTTGCCCCAAACGAAACCGAGAGCATGTGGCCAGCGCTCAAATCGGTTTGCGATCTTGCTCGCGCATCGAGCTACGCTCGGCGCCATAATGGACATCATATAGATGCTTGTTGAAGTTCGGATGACCGAGCGTCGTAATGTCAATCAATTGGAATTGATCTCGGAGCGAGTGAAGCTAACAACGCAGTACAAGCGTCTCTAGCGGTACCGCTTGAGGTCCGCTAACGGTGCAAGGCGTTGTTTCAGGCGATCAAACTTCGCTCGTGCTAGTCGCAGCTTCAACACGACCATGGCGGTCGGGGTCGTCCACCATTTGCAGATCTCAAGCGAACAGCCTGGTCGTTTTCTGAGATGTCGGCTTCCGATCAAGCCCGGTATATTCCGGACAAGTCTTGTTGGTGTTGTGACATGTGTCGGGGCATTATCTTGCTCGCATTATGGATCTAAGCCCCGTACAAGCCGAACACGTTAGAAGAGGATGAAAAACGCCAGCGCCGATCGGGCCGGAATTGATCCAGAGTGCGCCGGATCGGGTCCACGGGCGTGGTGTGGCGCGTTGAGGCGCTCGATCGGGTTGGTCGAGTGCAGGTTGGTTCGATGCTGGGGCAGGAACGTCATGTAGGCGAGCACATCGGTCTCGGCCTCGTCCTGGGTGCATGTTTCGCGGGATCGTGAGCACGGATTTCAGGGGATCGTGAGCAGAGATTTCAGACGATCGTGAGCACGGATTTCGCGGGATCGTGAGCAGCTTTTCAGCAACTCAGCCCGCTTCGGCCGACAACTCAACCGGCTTAGGAACTGCCTCGTCAGTGAACGAGGAAGGCCGATGCCCACCCAGAGATTGTCGATGCGCCGGATCAAAGAGGTTCTCCGCTTAAAACATGTTCAAGGCTTGCCGGAGCGAGCCATCGCGCGCACCTTGGGCATCAGCAACGGCGCCGTGCACAGCTATCTACGCCGAGCCGGGGCTGCCGGGCTGAACTGGCCGTTGCCGGCCGGAATGAGCGACGAGGACCTGGAGCTGCTGCTTTTCCCGGCGCCGAGGCCTGCGTCGCAGAGCCCCCAGCG
Source organism: Bradyrhizobium barranii subsp. apii (assembly GCF_011516635.5). GTDB lineage: Bacteria > Pseudomonadota > Alphaproteobacteria > Rhizobiales > Xanthobacteraceae > Bradyrhizobium > Bradyrhizobium barranii. Next base: position 1,387,794 of record NZ_CP096255.1, read on the forward strand.
GGCCGTTCCCGACTGGGGCTATGTCGACAAGGAGCTGCGCCGACGCAACGTGACCCGTCGGCTGCTGTGGGACGAGTATCGCGCCACCCATCCCGATGGCTTCGGCTACACCTGGTTCTGCACGACGTACGAGGCCTGGAAGGGGCGAGCCCGGCCTTCGATGCGGCAGACGCATCTGGGCGGCGAGAAGGTTTTCGTGGATTTCGCCGGCGACACCATCGACGTCATCGATCCCTCAAACGGGGAAGTGCAGTCGATGAAGCTGTTCGTCGCGGCGATGGGCGCCTCCAACTATACCTATGCCGAGGCCTGTCCAAGCGAGGGGCTCGCCGACTGGATCCGGGTCCACATCAATCTTTTCGCCTTCCTCGGCGGCGTGCCGACATTCGTAGTCTGCGACAATCTCAAGGCCGCCGTCACCAATCCCGACCGCCACGATCCCGGCCTCAACCGAACCTATGCCGAGATGGCGAGCCATTACGGCACGGCCATTCTCGCAGCCCGGCCGCGGCGCCCAAAAGATAAGGCAAAGGTCGAAGTTGCGGTGCAAGTCGCCCAGCGATGGATTCTGGCGCGGCTGCGCAACCAACGCTTCTTTTCGTTGGCGGAGCTGAACGCAGCCATCAAAACACTCGTCGTCGAACTCAATGCAAGGCAGATGCGCGACTTTGGCGCCAGTCGCGCCGAACTGTTCGCCGAGCTCGACAAGCCCAAGCTTACAAAGCTGCCGGACCAGGCTTACGCTTTCGCACGCTGGAAGCGATGCCGGATCGGCCCCGACTATCATATCGAGATCGATGGACACTGGTATTCCGCGCCGTATCGGCTCATCCGTGAGCTTGTCGACGCACGCATCGATGACAGAACGGTCGAGATCTTCCACAACGGCCGCAGGATCGCCAGCCACGCCCGCGCGCCCAACCGGCGGGGCCACACCACCATCGCCGACCATATGCCCAGCGCCCATCGGCGCTACGGTCAATGGACGCCCGCCGGAGTGATCGTCGCCGGCGAGCGGATCGGTCCGTCGACCGCCGCCTTCTTCCAGGCCGTGATCGCGGCCCGGCCGCATCCCGAGCAAGGCTTTCGCACCTGCCTCGGCATTCTGTCACTGGTCAAAAGCTACAGCGCGGAGCGCGTCGAAGCGGCCTGCCGGCGCGGCATTCTGATCAAGGCGCGATCCGTCGCCTCGATCCGCTCCATCCTCCAGAACGGTCTGGATCGTACCTTTCTCGACGAGCCCTCCGAACACCAACCCCTGCGCCACGGCAACATCCGCGGCCGCGATTATTTTCACTGAAGCCAAGGAGACCTGTATGCTCAACCATCCCACCCACGAACGCCTGATCGAGCTCGGCTTGAGCGGCATGGCCAAGGCCTTCGAGGAGCAGCGACGATCGCCTGATCTCGAAGCCTTGCCGTTCGAAGATCGCATCGGCCTGCTGGTCGACCGGGAAGCGGCGGAACGCGACACCAGGCGGCTCACCACGCGCCTCAAGCTGGCCTCGCTCCGCCAGAATGCCTGCGTGGAGGACGTCGATTTGCGCACGCCGCGGGGTATCGACCGGGCCGTCTTCGCCAAGCTCGCCAGCGGCGACTGGATCGATCGCCACGAGAATTTGCTCATAACCGGGGCGACCGGATTGGGCAAAAGTTGGTTAGCCTGTGCCCTCGGCCACAAGGCCTGCCGAGATAATCGCTCGGTCCTCTATCACCGCGTCCCAAGATTGTTCGAAGCGTTGGGGCTCGCGCGGGGCGATGGACGTTATGCCCGCTTGCTCAAAACCCTTGGCCGCGCCCAGGTTCTGATTTTGGATGATTGGGGATTGTCGGTGCTCACCGCTGCCGAGCGGCGCGATCTACTGGAAATCCTTGACGATCGCCATGGCCGCTCCTCCACCATCGTAACCAGCCAACTCCCTGTGGACACATGGCACGAAGTTATCGGAGATCCCACGCTAGGCGACGCGATTCTGGATCGCCTCGTCCACAACGCTCACCGCCTCCAGCTTGCTGGCGAAAGCATGCGAAAACGCAACGCCAAAACCATCACCCTTGACGAGCAGCCAGAACGCTGACCCTATCACCGCCTCGGCCGGAGCGAGGCTGCTCACGATCGTCTGAATTCGGCGCTCATGATCGCGCGAAATCGCTGCTCACGATCACTGAAATATGCATCCTGGGCAAAGGCGGTGGCGATGAAGGCGGAGACGACGCGCGGTCCGCTCTTGCCGGCATGCGACCAACGCGTTGCGCATGAAGTGCACGCGGCAGCGCTGCCAAGTGGCGTTGAGCACCTTGCTGATGGCGGCCTTGATGCCCTCGTGCGCGTCGGACACAACCGGCTTGACGCAGCGCAAGCCGCGGCAGGCGAGCTTGCGCAAGAACTCCGTCCAGAATGTCTCGGCTTCGGAAGGGCCAATATCCATGCCGAGAACCTCGCGGTGGCCGTCACTGTTGACGCCGACCGCGACAATCACCGCGACCGACACATGCGGCCATTCTGGCGCACCTTCACGTAGGTGGCGTCGATCCACAGATACGGCCAGTCGCCCTCGATCGGGCGGGCGAGGAACGCCTTCACTTTGTCGTCGATCTCGCCGCACAGCCGGCTCACTTGGCTCTTGGAGATGCCGCTCATCCCCATTGCCTGCACTAGGTCGTCTACCGAACGGGTCGAGACACCCTGCACGTAGGCCTCCTGCACGACGGCGCAGATCCTCTTCATGCGTAAGCGTCGTTCTCAGGCCACAGCTTTGAGGTCTTGACGGCAAAGGCCCACGGAAGCAGTTGATCGATGTCGCTGTTTGGATGGCCGTTGACGATCCTGGTGAGGGCGTCGGTCAGGTAAGCGAGCGGATCGACGTCGTTCAGCTTACAGGTTTCGACCAGGGAGGCGATGGCGGCCCAGTGCTCGGCGCCGCCGTCGGAGCCTGCGAACAGCGCATTTTTCCGGTTCAGCGTGATCGGACTGCGGATTCCGATTTATTCCGGCCGGGTATTCCGACTTGAAGCCGGCCACGATTCCGAAATGAAACCGGCCGGCATTCCGATTTGAAGCCGGCCGGGTTTTGGAAGTCGGCGTTTTCGTTTGGGTCAGTCCTTCAGGCATCAAGTCCCTCGTTGATCCACGAGGGGAAGCGGATGCCGGCCAAGAGAGAACTGACCATGCGACAGATACGACAGATGCTGCGGCTTGCCCGTGATGGGGTGAGCGCCCGGGAGATCGGGCGCACGCTCGGGGTGGCGCGCAGCACGATCCAGGACAATCTCAAGCGTGCCTCGACTGCCGGGCTGGCGTGGCCTTTGGCGGGCGATCTGACCGACGCCGTTCTTGAACAACGTCTGTTTGCCCATGCCGGCGTCAGGCGCGGCTTCCGCCGGCGCCGGGAGCCGGATTGGGCCTCGCTGGCCTGTGAGCTGAAGCGGCCTGGCGTCAATCTGATGGTGCTGTGGGAGGAGTACCGGGCGGTCCATCCGGAAGGTTATGGCTACAGCCGGTTCTGCGATTTATTCCGGGAATTCGAGCGGCGGCTGTCTCCGACGATGCGGCAGGACCATCCGGCCGGCGACAAGGTCTTTGTCGATTACTCCGGCAAGAAGATCATGATCGTTGATCGCGCAACCGGGGTTGTGCGCGACGCGGAGATCTTCGTCGCCGTGCTTGGCGCCTCGAATTACACCTACGCCGAGGCGACCTGGACGCAGACACTTCCGGACTGGATCGAGGCTCATGTCCGAATGTTCCGGTTCTTTGGCGGGGTGCCACGCCTCGTCGTCCCTGACAATCTGAAGTCCGGCGTGCACCGGGCGTCGTTCTACGACCCCGAAATCAATCGCAGCTACGGGATGATGGCGTCCCATTACGGCGTTGGCATCCTTCCGGCACGGCCAAGAAAGCCCCGGGATAAGGCAAAAGTGGAAGCCGGAGTGCGTTTTGCCCAGACCTATATCCTCGGGCGGCTTCGCCGGCAGACCTTCTTCTCGCTGGCTGAGGCGAATGCGGCAATCGCCGCCGCGCTGGAGCGCATCAACGCCCACGTCATGCGCCGGATCGGCGTCAGCCGCCGACAATTGTTCGAGACCGTCGAGATGCCTGTCCTGGCGCCGTTGCCGGATGCCGACTATCAGTTCGCGGAATGGCTCCTGGCCCGCGTCTCGCTCGATTATCACGTCGAGGTCGACGGCTTCTTCTACTCAGTTCCACACGGCCTGATCCGGGAGCAGGTCGACGTTCGCGCCACCACCCGGACCATCGAGTTGTTCCATCGGGGTTTGCGTGTTGCTGCTCACCAGCGCCGTTATGGCGGCCGCCGGCACGGCACTGATCCCGATCACATGCCCAGTGCGCATCGGCGTTACGCCGAGTGGACTCCCGATCGATTCCGGCGCTGGGGGCGGTCGATCGGGCCCAACACCGAGGGGCTCGTTCTCGCCATCCTGGCCAATCGGCCTCATCCCGAACAGGGATTCCGGACCTGTCTCGGCGTGCTTCGGCTGTTCAAGGATATTGATCCCGAACGCGCCGAGCTGATCGCGGCCCGCGCGGTCGCGGTCAGCGCACTGACCTACAAGAGCATCGCCTCCATCATCGCCAACAAGCTCGAACGCAGTTCTCGCGATACCGAGGACGCGATCATCGAACATCCCAATCTGCGCGGCCCCGGTTACTTCCATTGAAAGGATTATCCAGCATGCTCACCCATCCCACCCTCGACCTGCTGCATAGCCTTGGTCTCCACGGTATGGCCAAAGGCTTCAAGGACCTCGATGCCCAGTCCGAAGCGCGCAGCCTCGAACACGCCGAATGGCTGGCGTTGCTCCTGGAACACGAGAAAACGCTGCGCCAGCAAAAGCGGTTCGAAAGCAGAGCTCGAGCCGCCAAGCTGCGTCATGCCGCCTGCGTCGAGGATGTCGATTACCGCGCTATCCGCGGCCTCGACCGCACGCTCTTTCTAAAACTCGCCGCTGGCGACTGGATCCGGGCACGACATAATCTCCTTGTTACCGGGCCGTGCGGCGTCGGCAAGAGCTGGCTCGCTTGTGCCCTCGGCAACAAGGCTTGCCGAGACGACTTCTCAGTTGCCTACCATCGTGTGCCGCGTCTCTTCGCCGCTCTCGCACTCGGCCGCGCCGATGGCCGCTATACCAAGATGCTGCGGGCGATCGCACGACTTGATCTGCTGATCCTGGACGACTGGGGACCAGAACCTCACATGGGATGGTTCGTGTCAAGGTCGTTAATCACAACGCATTAGCATTCTCTTTCACTCTCTCTCACCAACGTATCGGTATCCAGGTTCAAGCCCGACTGCATGACGCGGCTCGTTTGCCGAGCCTGATCAACCTCACATTCGGTCGCCACCTATCGCGGCTGCACCAATATCCCGCTTGCGGCGGGCGGGGCCCAAGACGACGAGACCATTCTCTCTGAAGCGGCATTTAGCCAGGGTTCTGGTCGGTCCGTCGACCTGGATCCGCCAGGACTGATCGGGTCCTGGTAGATTTTCAGAATGACTTGAGCAGAAGCCAGGATCAGGCGTTCTTCATGACCACACCTTCGATAACGACGCCGGCGGCCACGAATTTCCAGAGCGCGACCAGCAGCTTGCGCGCCAGCGCCACGATGGTCGACTTCTTCATGCGGCCACCATTGCGCTGGACGCGCTCCGTGAACCATCGAGCCAGCGCAGAGTCGGGCTGATGACGCAGCCACAGCCAGGACATCTGGATCAGCGTCGTGCGTAGTCTCGGATTTCCTGCTTTCGAAACGCCCTGTTCCCGATCAACGGATCCACTCTGCCAAGGCGTCGGCGCTAATCCAGCGTAAGCAGCAACTTGGCGGCGATTATCAAAATGCCGGAATAGGCCTTCGGACCATAGGATGGCAGCAAACTCGGCTCCGATGCCCTTAATGCCGAGCAGCATGGTAACCGGTGATGGCTTGCTCGCGGCAGCCTCGGCCGTGATCAGCGCGTCACGTTCATCCTCGACGACCTTAATGTGTTTGAGCAGGAGTTCGAGCCGATCCAGCTCCCGGCAAATCTGGGCCTTCATATGCGCAGGAAGTGCACGTCCATCGCCGGTCCGGAGTACGTCAAGCCGTTCCCGTCGATCCTTGCCGAGCGGCTCATAGTTCGCGATTCCTTGCGAGAACAGGAGCCCCTTGATGCGGTTCACATGAGCGACGCGCTCAACAATCAGCGCTTTACGCTCGCGGCAGATCCGGCGATGATCCTCTGCCTCAGGTGACGGAGCCTGCACCATGGCACACACGCGTGGCTCGCCGCGCTTGTAGGCCATCAGGGTCCGCAGCAGCGCTTCGCCGTCAATGCGGTCCGTTTTTGCCCGTCTGCGCCGGCGTGATGTCGTGATCGAAGCTGGATCCACGACGTGGCTTTCGACCCCTTCTTTCTCAAGCACCCGATGAACCCAAAAGCCGTCGAGGCCGGCTTCCTGAATGCAGACGATTGGATAGTTGTGCCCGGTCTTAGTCCGGCTCTTCTCACGCAGCTTCGAAAATCGCGCGAACAATGCGGCTAGGTCCCCTGCCGACACCGAATGCTTCGAGATCTTCTCGCCGTTTCCGGGCGACAATGAGGTTATCAGCCAAATAGAACGGCTGAGCTCTAACGAAACGACAATCGCGCCAAGATCGGTGCGGATGGTGGTCGGCTGTGCGGATCGTCCGGTCGTATGCATGGTCACCCTTCGGGATGCGTGGTTTCTGGGGCGACCCTATTCTCCGGGAATATCGGTCGCGGTCCAGCCCATGGGATCTCTCGACGCCGACCAGCGCCGTGATTTGCTCGAAATCGTCGAGGATCGATACGAAGCCCGCTCGATTATCGTCACCAGCCAGCTGCCCGTCGATCGCTGGTACGAAATCATCGGCAACCCCACCATCGCCGACGCGATTCTCGATCGCCTCGTCCACAATGCCTACCGCATCGAACTCAAAGGAGAGAGCCTCAGGAAGCAGAAGCAACCCGCTCAAGATCAACCGGTCTCTTGACCTTCCCAGCCCTCGACGACATCATGAAATTGACCCATGCGAACGACGCCACGGGTGGCCGGCTTCAGATCGGAATACCCGGCCGGCTTCGAATTGGAATGCATGGCCGGCTTCGTCGGAATCCGCAATCGGACGGATCAAGCGCTCGACGACGTTGTTGTCAAGCTCGATACGGCCATCATCGATGAAGCGCGTCAGGCCATCCCAGCGTGTGAGCGCATAGCGGATGGCGTCGGCCAACTTGCCCTTTTGGCTGATCAACGCGAGCTTTGCGCGGAGCCATCGCTCGAAGGCTTCCGCCAGCGCCCGGATTGTCTGCTGCCGAACGAGACGGCGCTCCTCGGCGCCGCGGCCACGGATGTCCCTTTCGATGGCGTAGAACTCGGCGATATGCTTGAGCGCCTCGCTGGCAATGGGCGCGGGGATGGAGTCACTGTGAAGTGCAACGATTGATTTGAGTTTGGAGAATGCCTCGGCGGGTGTCTTGAAGTCCAGGCATTCGCGTGGGGTATCGAGCCGCCTGAGGGCGGCTGCCGTAATGTACCTGAGGTCGGTTTTGCGTGGTAGAGAGCGTCGTAAGCGCCCGATGGAGTTTTCCACGCCGCCTTTTTGCCAGGGACTATGGGGATCGCAGAAGAAGGTTTGGACGCCGAGGGCGTTGTGAAGCCTGTGATGCTCGGCGAACTCGGTTCCGTTGTCGAAGCTGATGGTTTTGCGGATCGCCTGTGGAAGCTTGCCAAGTTGACGGGCGATGGTCCGAGGGGTGAGGACAGCTTTCCGATCGCGTGGATGCAGCACGATGCTGAAGCGGGCTTGTCGCCGGTGGAGAACCAGCAATCCTTGGCCATATCGCGCGAACAGCATGAAGTCGGCTTCCCAATGACCCGGCGTCCCGCGGCCTTCGACCTCGGAGGGGCGTTCATCGATCGAGCGCCGTTGTTTAATGAAGCTGGCAGGGCTGCCGCCTGGGCGTCGCCGGCGCCCTCGTCTGAGTTTATGGCGCGGCAGCAGGCGGTGCCAGTAATCCTTCTGGGCCGTACGATGATAGATGAAACGATAGATTGACTCGTGGCTGATCATGACGCGACCATGCTCTCGCGCCAGTCGACCAGCGATCTGCTCCGGCGAATGTCCCATCGCAAGGCTTTTGCCGACGCAGTCCCGCAGGGCCGGCTAGCGCGCCAGCTTGAAGCGGCCATCCTGCCGTCGCCGACGTTCGGCCAATTGTTGAGCCCGGACAGGTTCGTAACCGCCCCTCCAGACCTTGGTAGGCCGCGAGTTGCGCTTCAGCTCCCGACTTATCGTCGACGTCGCGCGGTCAAGCGCAGACGCAATATCGTTTCGAGATTTACCGCCTGCAGCCAGGCGGTAAATCTCAACGCGCTCTTCAAGGCTGAGCTGGCCATAACATTGTCCCATCGCCACAACACCCTAGAGCGCTTCACATTTTGACTGAAGCATAACCGACGTTTGCGAAGTAGTTTGGCATTCGCGAGGCTGGATGTCCTGAACGAGGTGACCGATTTGGCGCCAAGTGTCTTCGACGGTGCGCCTCTGAGCCTGCCGCATCCAGTGTTTGATCTTGGAGAAGGCCTGTTCGATCGGGTTGAGGTCGGGCGAGTATGGCGGCAGGTACCAGAGCCTGGCGCCAGCAGCCTGGATCATCTGCCTGACAGCTTTCGACTTGTGGCTTCCGAGCTTGTCGAGAATGACGATGTCGCCTTCGCGCAGGGTTGGCAGGAGAAGGTGCTTCACATAAGCGCAGAAGCATTCGCCGTTGACCGGGCCGCCGAAGACGCAGGGTGTGCCGTGAGTTGGTCATGGCGGAGCGCGCCGAGGAATGTGAGGGTATCGCCAGTGACCGTGCGGGGCGAAGCCGCGCAGGCGTGCGCCCTGGGGCCCCAGCCCCGCAAAGGGGCCATGTTGGTCTTGATCCAAGGGTGAGTAGGCCGGGGGATTTTCACCCCCGGCCTCTCGCAGAACGGTGCGTGAACCTCTCGGTTCACACCGCTCCCGTCAGGTGAACGTGGTCGTTCCGAAGAACTGCCAGTGTACGAACAGCTCCGCGTTATTCCGAGCCAGCTTTCGCAAGAACAGCGAAGCACCGGTTTTGTGGAGCCGGAAGCGCTTGTACTTTCGCATGATCCACGCCTTCAGCTTCTGATTGACGTAGTCGACCAGAGAGAACAGCGCTGAACGGCTGAACCGACCATAATAACCTATCCACCCCCGGAGGAGCGGATTGATCTGTTGGGCAATCTCAGCCAGCGTCCCCGGCGTTTGCCGGGGAATGTGCAAGCTTCGGATCGTTGCTCGCATGGCCTTCAAAGCTGTCGGACTGACCGCCGGGGTGTATCCACAAAAGAATTCCTTCCGCTGTGACGTTGCCACCTGCCGCGGCCTGAACTGATATCCGAGAAAGTCAAACTTGACCCTCTGATACGTTCGCCGACGCCTGTTGTCCATGCAATAGACGATCTGCGTCTTTGTCGGGTGCATCTGAAGTCCGCACACCTCCAACCTCGCTTGAAGCTCCGCCCTAATGGCCTCTGCTTCTTGCTCGGTCCGGCAGTGCACCAGTCCGTCGTCGGCATACCGACACCAAGGGAGGTCGGGATGTGTCCGCGCCATCCAGATCAAGCACGGGCTTGCGGTGACCGCCCATCTTGCCAGGCGCAACCGAGCCGGTCGCCCGCTGCCGCTGTGACCACTTCACAACCGACGAGACCGCAACACCAAACCGTTCCGCCACAGATCGGCAGCTCTCGCCCGCTAAAACCGACGCCACCACACGCTCGCGAAGATCCAGGGAAAGAGGTCGGGTCATGCGATGCTGGCCTCCAATCCAGTCAGCATCTTGAATCATAAACCGCCAAAAACCGGAATCCCCTCCGATTCAGTTAAGCAATGAAATGCTCTAGTTGCAGCGCCAGGCAGATGTGCTTGGCACTCAAGGGCCCACAACGATACGAAACCACCCATCAGCGCCGGGCGTTTGGAACAGACGCCGCCGAAGTGCACGCTTTAAGCAGGCGGGCATTTACTCGCTGGCATGCGCGATCGCTCGTGTCGGCCGGCGCATATCGTGCTCTTCAATCGACCGGAAGATGCGGCCTCGACGCAAGTCCTGTCCTCCGCAAGCAGGTAGAGGCGCCGAGCCGTGCTAGCCTCGGCTTGAGCCGATCAATAGTTTCGAGAGAAACTGTCGAGCGGTGTTACTCAAGAGCGGTCTTACCATCAACCCGAACAGGCCGACCGCCGAGACGGCAACAGCAAAGACACCGAGGGCACTCCAAACAGCCATTTTCATTGCGAGCCGGTCTCCTTGGTTTGGTTGATATGCTTGCCTGGGCAGTATCGCCAAAAAGTGTCCGAGTGACGCCTACCAGAAATGGCTGGCATCACAGAACCACCTCGCGCCGCGAATGCTATCTTATTCGGTGGATCGTTGATTGCTTGGAGAAGGCAGCACAGCGCGCCGTGCGCGATGAACCGGGGCCAGCTTGCATGAAAGCCGTCTGTTCGACCAAGTGGTCCTCGGTGCAAAGGCGGCGTATTCGGATTTGTCGCTGCCCACGCGGAGGGACTTTCGGGATGTCATCCGATGTCCGTGATTGTAGAGCGACTTCTGCATCGAGTATGAACGGGGGGCATGCCGCTAGGCACATTAGCAGATCGCAACATGACGCGAGGTTGACGGAATATCCCTTTTGCCGATAATTGAAGGTGTCGAGGTTCTCCGGTCTCATTAGGCCGGAGCTAAGAGGGAAGCCGGTGTCAATTCCGGCGCTGTCCCCGCAACTGTGAGTGGCGAGCTGTCCAACGAAGGCACTGAAGCCTGACGGTTTCGGGAAGACCGGATAGCAGCGCTGAGCCGCGAGCCAGGAGCCCTGCCCCGCCACTATCTTCGTCCACCGGCGGGTGTCCCGGTGGTGCGCCAAGCAGCGGTCGCTCGCGCGGCTTCTTCTGCCCGCGTCCGCCATGGCCTTTGCCACCAATATGGGGTTAACGCTATGTCTCTTCTCTCTCTTCCGGTTGCCACACTCGGAACGCCACGCATCGGTCCAAGGCGAGAGCTCAAGGTTGCGCTCGAAAGTTACTGGGCCGGAAAAATCGCCGAACAGCAGTTGCTCGAGGATGCAGCTGGCCTACGTGCCGCAAATTGGGCTCGCCAGAGGTCTCTCGGTGTCACCGTGATCCCGTCGAACGATTTCTCACTGTACGACCAGGTGCTCGACACCAGTGTCATGGTTGGTGCCATCCCAGAAGCCTACGAGCCGAATGCCGGATCCATTTCGCTCAAGACATACTTCGCCATGGCACGCGGGGCACAATGCGACGGTCAGGATGGGAGTTGCGGTCACCCGTCGCGTGGATATGGCGCACCCGCGCAGGAGATGACCAAATGGTTCGACACCAACTACCATTACATGGTCCCGGAATTTCACCCGGGGCAGACTTTCAGACTATCCTCTCGCAAACCAATCGAGGAGTACGAGGAAGCCAAGGCCCTTGGCTTTCAGACGCGCCCTGTCCTGATCGGGCCGGTTACACTCTTGAAGCTTGGCAAGAGTGCCGATCCTGCGTTCCAGCCACTGTCACTGCTAGATGACCTGATACCGGTCTATATTGAGCTTTTGAAGGAATTGGCCAAACGCGGGGCAAATTGGGGTCAATTCGACGAACCTTGCCTAGTCCTTGATCTGGATGAGAGTTCGCGAAAATCCTTGGTACATGCTTATGGCCGGCTCGCAGGAAGGGCCGGCCATCAAGATCATGGTTGCAAGCTATTTCGGTGGCCTCTGCGACAATCTGGACGCTGCCCTGCGCCTGCCTGTTGCCGGGCTGCACGTCGATCTGGTTCGCGCGCCAGAGTTATTGAGCCAGATCATTGCGAGTGGCGAGTGACCTCGTCATGTCGCTCGGCGTCATAGACGGTCGGAATTTTTGGCGATCGAATTTGTCGGCGCTCCGCCAGCGACTGGCCTCCGCGATTGCGAAGCTTGGTAAGGACCGCGTACAGATCGCCCCATCCTGCTCGCTGCTTCATGTGCCGGTCGATGTTGAACTCGAGACCGGCTCGCCTCCGACGTCAAGAGCTGGCTTGCTTTCTCGGTTCAGAAGATGCGTGAGCTTGCGACCTTGGCGCGGGCACTCGCAGGCGACCAGAATGTTGCGAAAGCTCTTGTGGAATCGGAGTGTGCCGCAGCCGTCCGCGGGACGTCGCCGAAGATCCGAGATGCCAATGTCGTTGTCCGGCTGAGTGCGATCAACCAGGCCATGCGCCGGCGGGCCAGCCCATTTGCCAGTCGGGCCGAGATCCAACGCAAGCGCTTCGGGCTTCCAGCGTTCTCGACCACGACGATCGGATCGTTTCCTCAGACCTCAGAGGTCCGTAATACCCGGGCGGCGCATGCGCGAGGCGCGATGAGCGACGAGCAATACGACAAGTTCCTCAAGGAAGAGACGGCGCGCGCCGTACGTTGGCAGGAAGACATCGGTCTGGACGTGCTCGTCCATGGCGAGTTTGAGCGCAATGACATGGTGCAGTACTTCGGCGAGCAACTCTCCGGCCTCGCATTTACCAAAAACGGTTGGGTGCAATCCTATGGCTCGCGCTGTGTCCGGCCGCCGATCCTGTTTGGAGATGTCTCGCGGCCGAAGCCGATCACGGTGGACTGGTGGCGCTATGCGCAGTCACTAACCAAAAGGCCGATGAAGGCGATGTTGACCGGACCAGTAACGATCTTGAACTGGTCGTTTGTTCGCGGGGATATTCCCCGAAGCGAAGTCTGCCGTCAGATTGCGCTCGCAATTCGAGATGAAGTCGGAGATCTCGAGAATGCGGGTGCTTCCATAATCCAGATCGATGAGGCTGCACTACGCGAAGGCTTGCCATTGCGTAGTGCGCAGTGGACTCGTTTACCTCGAGTGGGCTGGAGATTGCTTCCGCATCTGCTCATCGGGCGTCGCCGAACAAACTCAGATTCATACCCACGTGTGTTACTCAGAATTCAACGACGTCATCCATGCGATTGCTGCAATGGACGCAGATGTCATCTCGATTGAGACTTCGCGATCGAAGATGGAACTGCTCGACGCGTTCAGGAACTACAACTATCCGAACCAAATTGGGCCAGGCGTGTACGACATTCATTCCCCACGCGTTCCCGAGACCGGCGAGATGAAGGAGCTCATGGCCTTGGCTCTGAAGCGGCTGCAGCGGTCGCAGCTCTGGGTCAATCCGGATTGTGGCTTGAAGACACGCAAATGGGAGGAGGTTCGCCCGGCACTTGTCAACATGGTCGCTGCGGCCCGCGAACTGCGCGCTGCATCCGCTCCAATAGGCCATTGATCCTTGGTCAGGTCTTTCGTCGAGCTGATCGGCTTAAGGAGATCTCGATAGTCCCGGGAGAGCCTTGGTGAATACAAAAGGCCCGGCCGCGTTTAGCGGCCGGGCGGAAGTCGAGTCTGGGAGGAGCGACGCTGCTAGGCATCGCGGCCACTTCCATCGGCAGAGGGAGCACGGCCGACGGCTCGATCTCGGCGAGGACATTCGCCGAAAATCTAAGTCCCAGTTAAGGCACAGGATGATCGTAACTCAATTATGCCCTGGTATGCGCCCAATATAGCCAAGGATTAGAAGACTACACCAAGGTTGTTGCTGATGAGGACTGTCTCAACGACTCGCTGAGTCGAGCATGGGTGGGCGATGATGTGGAGCGATCGCCATGGAAGGCAACGAGCCGCAAAACGTGGTGCGCTCTCCTGCCCGCAAACAATACGCTCAATCACCGAGACATATCAAAATCGCGCTCGCAAGGACCTCATCATCACCAATGAAATGAGCAGCTTGAGTTAGGCCAGATTCGGTCGGTCGTTGGTCAAACCGTTGTCGCCCGATTGGAATCCTCGGTTCCAACGAGTGTTTGAAATCTACGTACGGCTCGACGTAGTGGGTGTGACGACGCTTGTAGATAGCTCGGGACCGGATGCCAAATCGGCGTGCTATCAGCCCTGCGATACTCCTAACCAGAAGCCGATTTGGTGATGTTGATCTCCGATCGGAACCGGATCGGGTTGGCTTCGGTTCAAACCGCCCGACTGTGCGTAGCCCTCGACCCAGGGAGGTGCGCGTCGAACGAAGATGCGACGCTCCGGACGAGAAACTCTGCGCCATCGACCACGGAAAGTCGACCGTCGTCCAGTACGGCAACTCCATCTGCGATCAGGTTGGCGAGTCGAGAACGATCGACGACGGCCAGGCTCGGATCCTTGCCGTAACGACGGCATGTCTCGCAAAGATCGACTGCCATGCCGCACATGAGTCGCTCGATGATTTCGGCGCGGAAGCGATCGTCGTCGGCCAGCAAATAGCCCTTCATGGTGGCCAGCCGTTCCTCGGCGATGCGAGCAAGGTAGTCCTTTATCGACACAGCGTTCGCGACGAACCCTTGTTGCATCTGGCCAATGGCGCTGGCGCCGAGTCCAAGGAGGGTGTCCGCCGAATCATCCGTATAACCTTGAAAGTTGCGCCTCAACCTGCCTTCCTGCCGTGCCAGGGCGAGATTGTCGTCCGGCAGGGCGAAGTGATCGATGCCGATGCGTACATATCCAGCGTCGACCAAAGCTTGCGCGATCGTTTCCGATTGGAGGTGTCGCTCGACGCTGTCGGGCAGAGTGGATCCATCGATCTTGCGTTGATGCTTCTTAAAGAAAGGAACGTGCGCGTAGCCAAACACCGAGAACCGATCCGGATGCAGTGCGAGGCATTTGGAGAGAGTGTCGAGGCAGGAAACGACGGTCTGCTGGGGCAGCCCATAGAGCAGGTCGAAATTAATCCGGCCGATGCCGGCGCGGTGTAGAAGATCGACCGATACTGCGGTCTGTTCGAAGCTCTGCAGACGGCCAATGGCCCGTTGAACAACCGGATCGAGGCTTTGGACACCTAGGCTCGCCCTGTTGACCCCGCAATAGCCTAGCGCCTCGGCCATCGGCTCGGTCAATATGCGTGGATCGATCTCTACGGCGATCTCGGCATCAGGCAAAATTGCGAACGAATAGCGCAACGAGGCGACCAGATCAGCAAACGTTTCAGGTGTCATGATCGTCGGCGTGCCGCCGCCGAAGTGGACATGGGAGACCGGTTGTCGTCGACCGATGGTTTCTCCAATGAGGTAGGCTTCAGTTCGCAGTGCGGTTGCATAGGTCGCGAGCGGCTCCTGGCGTTTCATGACAGATGTGTGGCAGCCGCAGTACCAGCACATGCTTTGGCAAAATGGCACGTGCACGTAAATCGAGGCGGACTGCTGGCCGCCTAACGACTTGAGCCACGCTTGATAGTCGGATTCGCTAACTGACGCCGAGAAATGGGGAGCCGTCGGATAGCTGGTGTAGCGTGGCAGGGAGTGCTGCCCGTAGGATTTTGCCAAGTCGGGTCGCATTCTTCTTCTCTGGGTCCAAATCGCAGATACGCCGGATAGGTTTTTGCGCTGCGTCAGTTTAATGGTGGCTGATGGCAGTGGCGAGTCTGAAGCCAAATTGGTAGGGCATGCCCACGGCGTATATCGTCCCTGGATCGCGATGAGCGCTGATGCCGCAGCATTGGGCGGCATGCAAGCCAGTTCTCGTTTTGATCCAATTGCATGAGCGAAGGGAGAAAGTATTCCTCTCCCGAAGGATACTAGCCGTCCCTCGTGAGGCCATGTAGCGGGCTGCCGGCCATTCCGGAGGAAAGAGCGACCGAACTCCGTTCGGCTTCAGCTTCTTGCTCCAATTCTAGGATATGCGCTCTTAGCGCATCGGAGGTCGCCCTTGCTGCTTCGCTGAATAGGGGATCACCATGATCGGTGAGTGCAGAAGCGATGTCGGACCAATCCTGAGGGGATAGAGCCAGAACGGCGGCGGGAAATAAATCTCGTTCTTCCAACATCATGTGGTGCCGCTCGCGTACGATAAAGTCGCGTACGGTATTGCCGACGTCTTGCCGAACGAGTTCACGATCCGCGAGGACCCATCAATAGCTTGAACGGCGTGGTGCAGACGGTCGACGACTTCCTGGTGTTCATGTGCGAGATTGCCGACGATCGCATCTGGATCGCGAGTCTCGAGCTTTGAGAAAATCAAGTCTTCTTGAGGATGATGGTACATCGCCGGGTAAACCTCGAAGTAGCTGAGGATCGCGCGAATGACCTCATAGTCCGGACGGGTCCCATGCTCGAAAACCTCCAATTCGCGTTGGAGGAAAGTCAGAAGAAGATCAATATTGCGATGCTCTCGAAGCAACAGATCGATGGTCATTGTAGGCTCCATGGAGGAACAAGGTAGCAGGTCGCTCGAGCTAAGGGTCAGTGTCCTTCACGGCGCCGCAATTGTTCGCGCTGTTCTTGCAGAATTCGCATTTTCGCCGCGGCTTGCGACTTAACCCAAGTTCTGCGCATAGCGGCTGGATGATCTGCCGTCACGCAACTCGACTCGGCGTGAGGTCGGTAGGGCAATAACGCCATTCTGCTCAAGTTGGGTAAAGGCGTACGACACCGTCTCGATGGTCAACCAAGGTAATCGGCAACATCCTGCCGTGACATGGGAAGTTCGATCGCAGCGTTCTTGGTAGCGCGGCGAGACATATCGAGCAGAAAGGCCATCACCCGATCTTCTGCGCTGCCGATCAGGAGCATTGAATGTTGCTTGAAAGAGGCAGAGCAGCGCCATACCGTCCCACAGCTGTCGCGTGAGCTCCCTCTCGTGACTGGCGCGAACAATGACGGCGGAGCGCTTCACCATGAGCAGATGCGTCTCACAGATCGCCTCGGCCGAAGAGATATGGCTTTCTCTGGCCTCGAAGCCGAAGATGTCACCGGGCAGATAAAATGCGCCAATCTGACGGCGTCCGTCCTCCAGAATCTTGTAGGTTCGCACAGCACCTGACACCACCTGATACAGGTATTCAGCTGCCTCATCCTCGCCGTAGATCTCGCTGTTGCGAGTGAACCGCATCGGTGCCGCAATCATACCAAACGGACCACAACCATGCGGCTGCCTGCGCAAGACGCTAGTCGGATGTCGGCTGATCTCGTGAGAAGGTGCGGCCAGGCGGAAGCGCAATGCCTTAGAATGTGGCAGGTCGATATCGATCGAGCTGCTGGAGGAGCTGCTCACGGACAGTCTTGCCACCAAAATCACCGGAGAGCGGCCAGGCCAGCCGTTGAGCCGGATCAATATGTCACCCGAGCCAAGTTCTCGGGCTCACGCGTGCGCGCGTATCCGATCATACCAAGCTCGTCGTCCAGGTGGACCTGGCGTAACTGATGAGGGGAGCCGCCAATATGCGCGTTGTCACAGCGGCGGCCGGCCGGTGGCTGGAGAAGGATTATTGGCCAGGTCATCCTAAGGCGGAGAGCCGAAATCGGCCGTGGACGAAGGTGCCGGATCCGCCCATCACCAGCAGGTCGAAGCTTTGGTGCGCCGCGAGCGACAGGAGGGTGCACCCCGCTGACCGGGATGCCGGGAGTGAAACGACCTTTTGCAGCAAGGCCGACTTTGTATTGCCCCAAATGCTCCGTACAATTTTCCGCCGGAAGCCTGTTGGAGCGGCGATCGCGACAACGTGACAAAGCGCGTTTGGCTGACGCGCTGGGCGCTGCAGGCGTGCGATCGATCAGGCAGGTCGTGTATACAGCTGCGCTGCCGGGTTCGAGTTTGAATTTATGCTGTTCAAGGAGAACGCAGACACGATAGAAGAGAAGCCCTTTGACAAATGGGTTCCGTTAACGCGTGGTCCATTCGGTTACTCGATTGCGCGCTCTGTCGCACACCAGGAGCTGTTCGGTGAGATCTTGGTGCTTTGTGACAAGGCCAGAATACCTCTTATCGCGCTGCACTTTGAAACGGGGCCTGGCGTCATTGAAGCGTCACTTCATTATTGTGTTGCTGGAGGCCGCGGATCGAGCATCGCATTCAAATCGATGATAAAGGCGTGGGCGCAAACGCGGGGCATGATGGCCACTTTCATGGCCAAGGTTTCTGAGAAATGGCCCGGCCGGTCCGGACATATTCACATCTCAGTTGCGTCCGACGGTGACAATGCGTTCCACGACCGCGACAGGTTCCGCAGTATCTCAAAACAGATGAGTCAATTCATTGGCAGACAGCTGAAATACATGAGTGTTTTCTGTGTGCTCGCCGCACCGAACTTCAATAGCTACAAGCGGTTGGTGCCCGGCTGCTGGGCTCCAGCCTGTCCAATAGGCGCGGACATGAACCCATATCTCGCGCTCTCGTGCGCGATCGGTTCAGGCATTCTCGGAATCGAAGAAGATGCTGCATTGCGGGCTTCGATCGTCGGTGATGCAAGCGAGAAAACCTGCCATACTTCCGCTAGACTTCCGCAAAGCACCTAGCGTAAGCTCCATGCTGCTCCAATGGTTCGTGATGTCGGCTTGACCTCGGATCCTTGTCAGGATGCACAGCGCCTTGCAAGCCCGCGGGCCCGAGCGTATCGGCGATCGGCATCACCAACCGCACGTTTCCGGCTGTTCGATCGGCCATTCTGTTCCAGTTCGTCAGCTCCTCGAAAGCGAACCTTCTTACCCTTCGAACCTCGGCTCAAGAGGTCGATGCTGCCTATAACCGAACGTCGCGAATCTGGGATGTCCGCTCCGCAAATAGGCTACCGGCGAGAGCTTTATGGTCTTCAGTTGGATAAGCGGTGCTGGCTCGCCAGGAATTCCAACGGAGTACGCCGGCAGAGAGGGGGACAAAACTCTATTCAAGCAGGCCGTGAGCGCCACCAGAACAAACCATGCGGAGATGAAAGCGAAGATTGAGCTGACGCGCGCAAGCGGGCCAGCTGCAAAGGTCGCCGGCACAACACGTGCGTCATCGACGCAATGGTGTAAGTCGGGTCATCATCTGCTCCAACTGTACCGGCAAAGGCTCCGATTTGGAGCTCGAGCGATCCATACGGCAACTTTTCACGGTGACTACTCTGGGAACAACGACGTATGGGGCGCGTGCGCTGGACCTCAGACGATTTCAGCGGGAGCAGTCAACCAGTGGGACTCAGCGGGAATAGCTCCGTTCAGCCAGGCTCGCTCGATTGTCCAGCTTGGAGCATGATGGGCGGTATCGAGGGCGGCTGCTTGGTGATCTTGAGCCGCGTTATGCTGCGCCTGCCGTCGACGCTTACGGGCACGTCGCCATCGATCGTGGCCCGGCGC
The DNA here is from genome assembly GCF_011516635.5 of Bradyrhizobium barranii subsp. apii. GTDB lineage: Bacteria > Pseudomonadota > Alphaproteobacteria > Rhizobiales > Xanthobacteraceae > Bradyrhizobium > Bradyrhizobium barranii. Next base: position 1,407,027 of record NZ_CP096255.1, read on the forward strand.
ATGACGCGATGCTGATCGCCATAATCGTTGACCGCGTAGTGCAACGTTGCGCAGTTGTCCCATATCGCGACGTCGCCCTCCGTCCAGTTCCAACGCACGGTGTTCTCGGCTGCAGTGATATGATATTGGAATAAGTCGAACAGTTTCTGACCGTCATATTTGGGAATGTCGACAAAACGCTGTACCAACGCGCCGAGCAATAGCGTGCGTTCACTGGTCTCGGGGTGGACGCGGACGAGAGGATGCTCGGTCTCAAAGATGGTTCTGGTGAAGACATCGTCAAAATGCTTCTTGTCGACTTCGCGGACACGGGCCATTCCGGCGTAATCGAAGAGGTTGCTGTGAACGGCCCAGAGGCCGTCGGCAAGCCGTTGTAGCGGAGGCGGCAGATCGAGATACGCGGCTGCTGTATTCGACCACAGCGTATCGCCGCCGAACGATGGGATTACAACGGCTCGTAGAACCAGAATCTTCGGATATGCGTCGGCAAAGGTCCCATCTGCGTGCCATATGTCAGCGCGACCTCCGCCGCGGGTGGAGTCGAGCTCAAGGAGCGACGCAGTTCCGTTGGCAGCACCGAGCATCGGGTGCGGTACCAGCTTTCCGAACCGAGCTGCAAAGCGCTCCTGCCCAGCATCATCAAGATGGCTCTGGTTACGGAAGAAGATCACCTTGTGCTCGAGTAACAGACCACTGATCGCAGCGATGATCTGGGTCGGCAAATCGCCCGTGAGCCTCAGATCTTTGATTTCGGCGCCGATGCGCGCTGCCCGTTTCACAACGTTGCCGCGCGGAATGACATCATCGATCAAAGGTGTTGCACTCATCGTGACATATCTCCCACGTCTGGTCGTCGCTTCCTCGTCCCAGCCAGTGAATGATCCACAGCAAGCATTGTGCCAGGCGAAGGGACCGCGCCCCAGGCGGCCATGTACGACACGGACACTAAAGGATTGGAATATTTGGCGCGAGCCGGCCAGGGACTGAGCTCAGGCGCAACTATGCCGCTTCTAATCGTGGCTCTAGCCGGGCAAGGCGCGGCCGTTGAGCAACTTCGGATGCTCCAAGGCGTGGATCTGAGCGCTTCTCGTCCACGCATAGCGCCTTCGCTGGCGGGGCGACGTAAAGGCCGACTACATCGGCGGCTTTGGCCGCAACGTTCGGGTCATTGCTCTCCCACCAGACTGGCGAGCCGCGAGGTCAATCTTGTGGTTGTGCAGGGGCCGCCAGACATATTGGACATCAACATCGCCCGGCGCCTCGGCCAGCAGAGGGCGGGTGGTCCAGCGCGCAAACCCTTGCGCGGGGCGCCTTATCCAGCAGCTTGAGAATCCGCTTGTCGGTCGTCTTCGTATAGATCGCAGCTTGCCGGGCCGCGGCTTGTCTTGCAGCCCTTCAAGACGTTGCTCAGCATAGCGATGCCGCCAAAGGCTGACAATCCGCGGCTAGACCCCAACTTCCTTGGCGATCGACCGGGGGCCGCGTCCGGCCGCCGCCAACAGAAGTATCCGCGCTCGCTTCAAATCACGCTGCAATGTCACCGGTGAGGGGCAACAGGTTTCAGGCACTTGCGATCTTTCCTCGAAAAGCGCACTTCTCTTGCTTCGGGTATTATCTCGCTTGAATCACGACTCTCGTTCCACGAAAAGTGGGTGCTAGGGTGAGCAGGGGTTGATCGAGGCGGGTGTGGAGAGCCTTTCGTTCGAGCAGCACAAGAAAGCCTGTTCAATCGAGATCGCGCAGAGTCATCGAAGGGGAATACACCTCAGTTGATAAGCGGTCCAATCGACATGTGAAAGCGGCAGTCGTGACGCCGTCACGGCGACTTCAACGCCTCGTCGATCCAGTTCCGCGGCATCCTTGTAAGCAGATCAACGTCCCCGGGTGTGCCAAGATACTGTGCTCCAACGGTTTCACGGCCGATTGGCCCGGCCGGCTTTGCCGGAGCTTGCGCTCGCCACGCCGGGCCGCGGCAGAAACGGTTGTCAAGAGTCCAAGCCGCGCCGAGCGTCGAAGCTTCTATGGGTGTACCGCGCAAGGCGGAAGCGCGCTGTTTGGAGCTTGGAGGGCTGCGAGAAGAAGGGAGGCGGGCCGTTGTCCAAGACGCTGCAAATCTGCTACTGGCGGGGCGAAGAGCGGCATGATGAGGGCGCGCTGCGCGGTTTACGGAATGTGGAGCGCGTCATGGTCGAGTAGGTTGCAGCTTGGAACAGCAGCGGCGACACGAAGCACGCCGGGTGGAGAATTGTGGACACACGATGCGAGGTTGGCAAAGTTGGCTGGGATTGAAAAAGAGACGCCGAGAGTAGCGTGACACCATGGTCTGGCCTTATTTGAGGCGGAAGTCGCCGGTCAAAAGTGCAGGTGCTATATTGGGAAAGGCGGAATATGTCGAATGAGCGGAAAAGCATTGTCTGCGCAGGACAGATCTTGGTTGATGGCAGTCCAATGCGCTGCAAGGTCCGCCACCTCACGGCATCCTCCGCAATCGTTCAGACGCCTGACGCGCGTTTCATGCCCGCAACCTTTGGGCTGCGCGTTCTAAGCGCGGACGTCGATACGATATGCCAGGTAGTTTGGCGTGATGCGCGCCGACTTGGCGTGACATTTTTGAGTTAGTCGACAACAGTTGCCCAGACGCATCACCGTCCTGAACTCGGACCCTATTGAGTTGTAGGTTTGCAGGACACTTCGACTTGATTTCGGCCGGTGCCGCCGCATGAGGCGCATCGAATCGCTCCTGAAGAGCAAGCGTCAACCACGGAGTGAAAGACCTGAAGACAATTTGAGCTGGACGTGCGGAGCCTTCATCGACCACGCGTCGACGGTCACTCTCCTGCGTAACTGTGAGTACTACAGATATCCGCGAGCAGCGCACCGCTACCGAGCCGATGCCAGTTATGATCTCTCGCTCGGGCAGATGGCCGTGGCGCACCAGCCGTTGGCGGCCATCATCGGTAACCTGCGGCGTGCCTGCCGAGCCAAGCCGCCACTTCGGCCTCCACGGCCTCCATCAGCAGCGCTCGCGCGCCGTTGCGAAAAACCTCGGTAAGCGGGTCCGCGAAACTTCCTGGCTGGGAAAATTGAAAACCGTTAGTGTCGGTCACGGCGTATCTTCCTTCGATAGAAACTGGAGGCTTCGAACACCACCACGATACGCCGCCTTACCTCTTCATGCTGTCACCAACTTTCGCCCATAGCCCATCCGGTCGATCCACTTGGATGACCTTATCGAATCATCGATTCAGCAATTGTCCAGAAACCTGTTCAGCCTCTTCAACGCCTCCGGGATGCGACCTGTCAATAGGTTCCGTCGTATTTGTTTCTGCTGGCGGAGACGCAGGACTTTCGGAAAGGAGTGCGCCTTTTGGAGGTCAAGGACTTCATTCCAACAAAGGTGTACCTACAAGTTCGTTCTTCGAATTCTTTGTTGATTTCTAATGCCTCTGACAGGCTCACGCCTGTCGATGCCAGGACCAGAAAACGGAGCTGATTCTCTTCGGCCAGCTCGGCGTGGCAAAGCTTCATGTCGGCTTCCAAGAGGGGAAGTCTCACAGTTCTAGGCCACGCTCTGCGAGCAGCCGGTGCATGACCTCGCCTTTTATCTCGGCTGCGATTTGGTTTCGGACTTGGGCTCCGAGCACCCGCTCGGCATCGACGTCGCCTACCAGACCATGTTCGGCCAGTCGCTGATCCAGACGGCTTTGAAACTCTTCGCCCATGGCTTCGACAAGCCGGTCCTGCATCGCTGCATGTTCGTCCGGTGCGATGCGCCTCAGCACCGTCTCCCAAGGTTGCCAGCGGGTGGCCATATAGTCGGTGAATTGGTTCGCTTCCCGCTCCCGGACCAGGTCCAGCGCCTCCGTCGCATCATCCTCGCTTACGCGAGAGACCGCCAGGAAGCGCATGTCAGGGGCGACGTGACTGAGCTCCAGCGGCTCGCGCAGCCGATGTTGATAGGCCAAGTAGACTTCCACGTCGTCTATGTCTGGGTCGAGGCTGAGGAGCGAGTTGACCCTGTCGCGCGCGATCTCGTCAAGCGCCTCCAAGCGGAACGCAACACGGCCGCGCTGGATCAGTTCGCCAAGACGATCGTCATAGACGCCGCGCCTCGACATCAGCGTTGAGGCGCGCGGTCTGCATACCGTTCCAGTGCAAGGTAACTCGATCCTCGCAGCTCGCGTTGGCCTCGGAAGCCTGTGTAAAAAACTGCTCGCGCAATCTCGGATTGGCCGCCGCCTGCCGCAGATCATCAGCCACTCTCTGCCGAAACTCGTGATTGCCATAGTTAACGGTTGCATGTTTCGCGGGATCGTGAGCACGGATTTCAGGGGATCGTGAGCAGAGATTTCAGACGATCGTGAGCACGGATTTCGCGGGATCGTGAGCAGCTTTTCAGCAACTCAGCCCGCTTCGGCCGACAACTCAACCGGCTTAGGAACTGCCTCGTCAGTGAACGAGGAAGGCCGATGCCCACCCAGAGATTGTCGATGCGCCGGATCAAAGAGGTTCTCCGCTTAAAACATGTTCAAGGCTTGCCGGAGCGAGCCATCGCGCGCACCTTGGGCATCAGCAACGGCGCCGTGCACAGCTATCTACGCCGAGCCGGGGCTGCCGGGCTGAAGTGGCCGTTGCCGGCCGGAATGAGCGACGAGGACCTGGAGCTGCTGCTTTTCCCGGCGCCGAGGCCTGCGTCGCAGAGCCCCCAGCGGGCCGTTCCCGACTGGGGCTATGTCGACAAGGAGCTGCGCCGACGCAACGTGACCCGTCGGCTGCTGTGGGACGAGTATCGCGCCACCCATCCCGATGGCTTCGGCTACACCTGGTTCTGCACGACGTACGAGGCCTGGAAGGGGCGAGCCCGGCCTTCGATGCGGCAGACGCATCTGGGCGGCGAGAAGGTTTTCGTGGATTTCGCCGGCGACACCATCGACGTCATCGATCCCTCAAACGGGGAAGTGCAGTCGATGAAGCTGTTCGTCGCGGCGATGGGCGCCTCCAACTATACCTATGCCGAGGCCTGTCCAAGCGAGGGGCTCGCCGACTGGATCCGGGTCCACATCAATCTTTTCGCCTTCCTCGGCGGCGTGCCGACATTCGTAGTCTGCGACAATCTCAAGGCCGCCGTCACCAATCCCGACCGCCACGATCCCGGCCTCAACCGAACCTATGCCGAGATGGCGAGCCATTACGGCACGGCCATTCTCGCAGCCCGGCCGCGGCGCCCAAAAGATAAGGCAAAGGTCGAAGTTGCGGTGCAAGTCGCCCAGCGATGGATTCTGGCGCGGCTGCGCAACCAACGCTTCTTTTCGTTGGCGGAGCTGAACGCAGCCATCAAAACACTCGTCGTCGAACTCAATGCAAGGCAGATGCGCGACTTTGGCGCCAGTCGCGCCGAACTGTTCGCCGAGCTCGACAAGCCCAAGCTTACAAAGCTGCCGGACCAGGCTTACGCTTTCGCACGCTGGAAGCGATGCCGGATCGGCCCCGACTATCATATCGAGATCGATGGACACTGGTATTCCGCGCCGTATCGGCTCATCCGTGAGCTTGTCGACGCACGCATCGATGACAGAACGGTCGAGATCTTCCACAACGGCCGCAGGATCGCCAGCCACGCCCGCGCGCCCAACCGGCGGGGCCACACCACCATCGCCGACCATATGCCCAGCGCCCATCGGCGCTACGGTCAATGGACGCCCGCCGGAGTGATCGTCGCCGGCGAGCGGATCGGTCCGTCGACCGCCGCCTTCTTCCAGGCCGTGATCGCGGCCCGGCCGCATCCCGAGCAAGGCTTTCGCACCTGCCTCGGCATTCTGTCACTGGTCAAAAGCTACAGCGCGGAGCGCGTCGAAGCGGCCTGCCGGCGCGGCATTCTGATCAAGGCGCGATCCGTCGCCTCGATCCGCTCCATCCTCCAGAACGGTCTGGATCGTACCTTTCTCGACGAGCCCTCCGAACACCAACCCCTGCGCCACGGCAACATCCGCGGCCGCGATTATTTTCACTGAAGCCAAGGAGACCTGTATGCTCAACCATCCCACCCACGAACGCCTGATCGAGCTCGGCTTGAGCGGCATGGCCAAGGCCTTCGAGGAGCAGCGACGATCGCCTGATCTCGAAGCCTTGCCGTTCGAAGATCGCATCGGCCTGCTGGTCGACCGGGAAGCGGCGGAACGCGACACCAGGCGGCTCACCACGCGCCTCAAGCTGGCCTCGCTCCGCCAGAATGCCTGCGTGGAGGACGTCGATTTGCGCACGCCGCGGGGTATCGACCGGGCCGTCTTCGCCAAGCTCGCCAGCGGCGACTGGATCGATCGCCACGAGAATTTGCTCATAACCGGGGCGACCGGATTGGGCAAAAGTTGGTTAGCCTGTGCCCTCGGCCACAAGGCCTGCCGAGATAATCGCTCGGTCCTCTATCACCGCGTCCCAAGATTGTTCGAAGCGTTGGGGCTCGCGCGGGGCGATGGACGTTATGCCCGCTTGCTCAAAACCCTTGGCCGCGCCCAGGTTCTGATTTTGGATGATTGGGGATTGTCGGTGCTCACCGCTGCCGAGCGGCGCGATCTACTGGAAATCCTTGACGATCGCCATGGCCGCTCCTCCACCATCGTAACCAGCCAACTCCCTGTGGACACATGGCACGAAGTTATCGGAGATCCCACGCTAGGCGACGCGATTCTGGATCGCCTCGTCCACAACGCTCACCGCCTCCAGCTTGCTGGCGAAAGCATGCGAAAACGCAACGCCAAAACCATCACCCTTGACGAGCAGCCAGAACGCTGACCCTATCACCGCCTCGGCCGGAGCGAGGCTGCTCACGATCGTCTGAATTCGGCGCTCATGATCGCGCGAAATCGCTGCTCACGATCACTGAAATATGCAAACTTTCTTGAGGCGACCGCGCCAGCGGATTGCACTGGCCGCGCTGACACCAAAGCGCTCAGCAGCCTGTCGACAGGACATGCCACCGTCAATCGCGGCTACCACCCTTTGGCGAAGATCAACCGAAAGCGCCCTGGCCATACATGCTGGCCTCCCTCGCCAGCATGCAGCTTGAATCTGACTCGCGCCGTTTTGGGAATCCCCACCCGATTCTTTCCGGTCGGAAAATGCTCTATCTGTTGTCCGGAATCGATTGGCGCGACCCGCAAGAAGCACAGCGTCCGACACGGGTCGGATAGCTGTTTTTGGTTTGAATCTGCGGCTTGATCTGATTCAATGGCTTCATGATATCGAAGCCGGACGATCTTCCGTCGGACCTTGTCAGCGGTCTAGCGGCGCTGCAGGCCGAGCGTGAGGCGCGGCTGCGAGCCGAAGCGGTGGCTGCCAGTGCGTTGGCGGAGCTGTCGGACAACGAGGCGCTGATTGCGCATCTTGAGCTACGAATTGAGAAGCTCAAACGCGAACTGCACGGGCAGCGATCCCAGCGCTCGGCACGGCTGCTCGAGCAGTTGGAGTTGGAGCTCGAGGAACTCATCACCACGGCGAGCGAGGACGAGCTGGCCGCACAGGCGGCGGCAGCGAAGACGCAGAACGTCCGTCCCTTCACGCGTAAGCGGCCGGTGCGCAAGCCTTGGCCCGACGATATCGAACACAAGCGCGTCGTTGTTGAAGCTCCAACGACCTGCGCCTGCTGCGGTGGATCGAGACTGGCGAAGGTCGGCGAGGAAGTGACCAAGACCCTGGAGGAGATCCCGCGCCGCTTCAAGGTCATCGAGACGGTGCGCGAGAAGTTCACCTGCCGGGATTGCGAGAAGATCAGCCAGCCGCCGGCGCCGTTCCATGCCACACCGCGTGGCTTCATCGGTCCACAATTGTTGGCGACGATCCTGTTCGACAAGTTCGGCATGCATATCCCGCTCAACCGCCAGAGCGTGCGCTTTAATGCCGAGAGGATCGATTTGCCGTTATCGACACTGGCTGACCAGATCGGCCACGGGACCTTTGCCGTCATGCCGCTCTTCCACTTGATCGAACGTCATGTGCTTGCGGCCGAGCGCCTACACGGCGACGACACCACCATCCGTATCCTGGCCAAGGGCAAATGCAAGACTGGGCGGATCTGGACATATGTGCGGGATGACCGGCCCTTCGCCGGGCCTGCACCGCCGGCTGCGGTCTATTATGCCTCGAGCGACCGACGATGCGAGCATCCCCAAAAGCATCTGGCGGTCTTCGCCGGCATCCTGAAAGCCGACTGCTACAATGGCTTCGAGCCGCTGTTCGATCCGCAGAAGAAGACACTGCCAATTACGCCGGCGTATTGCTTTGCCCATGCACGGCGAGGCTTCTTCGAGCTGGCTGACATTAAGAAAAATGCTTGGGAAGGCACGAAGGACAAACCGGTCTCCCCGATCGCACTGGAGGCGGTCAGGCGGGTGGACGCGTTGTTCGAGATCGAGCGGCCATCAACGGCTGCAGCGCCGACGAGCGACGCGCCGTGCGCCAGCAACAGAGCAAGCCGCTTCTCGACGACATGCACGCCTGGCTGCTGCGCAAGCGCGAAACCCTCTCGCGCTCGTCCGAGGTCCTGAAGCCGATCAACTACATGCGCAGGCGCTGGGAGGGCTTCGCCCGCTTCCTCGACGACGGGAGGATTTGCTTGACCAACAATTGCGCTGAACGCGCTTTGAGAGGCATCGCCTTGGGACGGCGCAACTGGACCTTCGCTGGCAGCCAGCGTGGTGCCGACCGTGCCGCCATCATGCTGACAATGATCACGACGTGTCGTCTCAATGACGTCGATCCAAAGGCCTGGCTTGCCGACGTCCTCGCCCGTATCGCTGATCTTCCTGCATCGCGGCTGCACGAACTGCTGCCCTGGGAATGGAAGCTTCTGCGCCAAGCCGGCAAATCCGACGATCAGCAAGCCGCCTGACCTTCACCCAACGCCATCACATATAGCTCGCCGTGCCCGCGCGCGCACACGGCGATCAGGCGGCCTTCGTCTTAGGCGTACCGAGGAAGTCGCCGTCCCAGTTGTCCATTTCGACGATGCGCCAACGGCCAGCAAAGGCCTTGGCGAAGCCGGGCACCTTGGCCATCAGCGGCCTCCGCGATCAGCTTGGGCAGCCGCACCAGATTGTAGGCGGCGGCAGCGGAGGTAAAGGCCCATCCGACGCGTTCATGGCCAGGGAAGCGGGTCTTCTCTTGGCCGGCGACCGTCTTGATCCAGCCGAATGCCTCCTCGATCCGCTTGCGGATGCGCTGGCTGGCGGCATAGCCCCCGTGCCGGGTCGTTCGCCCGTCGATCGCAGAGCTGCGGCCGCTGGTGTTCTGCGCAACATGCGGCGTCACGTTCATCGAGCGCAGCTCGTTGACGAAGTCTTCTGCGTCGTAGGCTTTGTCGGCGCCAAGCGTGATCGCTGTCGGCCGGTCGGCGCGCGGCTCGATCAGGTGCAGCGCGGCCACCCGTTCGGCGTGCCCGTCGGCCCGCGTCAGGCAGGCGTCGACCAGCAGGCCGTGGCGGTTCTCCATCAGCCCATGCCCGATGAAGCACAGCTTCGTTTCGTTGCCCTTTCCTTTGCGGTAAAGCCTGGCATCCCGATCGGTGGTCGAAGCATGGGTGCCGTTCGAGCGCTTCTGGCCATGGAAGTCCGCTTCGGCGTTGCGCCCGCCGCCTTGCGCCGGCGGCGCGCCAGAGCCATCCTTCGGCTTCACGCTCTTGATCGAGGCCCAGGCCTCGATCAGCGTGCCATCGACCGAGAAGTGATCGCTCGACAGCAGCTTCTTCACCTTGGGCTGCGCCAGCACCGCCGCGAGGAACTTGGCCGCGATGTCGCCTTCCGGCAACCGGTCGCGGTTTTTCGAGAGCACCGAATGGTCCCAGGCTCCGTCGTCGACGCCAATTCCGACGAACCAGCGGAACAGCAGGTCGTATTCCAGCCGTTCGATCAAAAGCCGCTCCGAACGGATCGAATAAACGCTTGCAACAGCATCGCCCGCAGCAACTTCTCCGGCGGGATCGACGGCCGCCAAATCGGCGAATAGAGCGCGGTAAACTCGCGCTCCAGCGTCGACAGCGCCTCGTTCGCGATCGTCCGGATCGCTCGCAGCGGATGGTCACGCCGCACCCGCCTCCAGATCAACGTAGCTGAACAGCTCGCCCGTTCGATTGTCGCCGCCGCGCACGCACCATCTCCGAATCTCGTCGGAGCCAATGAATCACGGTCGCTGGTCGGCGGCGAGCACCTTTTTCAACAGCCTGCTAGTCTTACTGCGTCACAAACGGTGGTCTGTGAAATGGGCGAACTTGATTGCACAACAAGGACATCTCGACAACGTTCGGACCAGCCCTTGTTCGAGTCGCCGTCGCATCGTCGTGATCGAATTTGGAATGTGACGTTGGGTCCGTAGCGGCAGAACCGCGGGGTCTGTAATCCGCGGAAACGCGAGCGAGCGGGATCGGCCGGGCGCGCCGAGCGCCCGAGGGGGGAAACGCCTCCCGCTCGGAGATCAGGAATCCGAAGGCTGCAATGCACATCGTTGCGTGATGATGAAAGCCGCGCCAGCCGCGTCCCTCGAAGTGGCCAAGCCCGACCTCCTGCTTGAGTTCCTGATAGTCGCGTTCGATGCGCCAGCGCAATTTAGCCGTCTCTACGAGAGTCCGGAATGCCACATCCTCCGGCAATGTCGAGAGCCAGTATTTGGTAGGCTGGTCCTCGCCTTTCGGCCATTCGATCAGCAACCATTCCTCCAACCGCTGGGTGGTTTGCCAATAATCACGGTGCGCGGCACGGACCCGCACGCGGGCAAAGCGCGAGCTCAGCTTTTCGTTCGTTCCTTGCCGCCACGTGATGGTGCGCCAAGCTTTGGCCGGCAGGCCGATCGCGAGCGCTTTAACGGCGGCCGGCCGACGCTGACGGTTGCGGCGCATCAGTTTCGGGGGACGGCCGCGGCCCGACCATGGCTTCGGCGGCAAGGGACCGGTGCCGGGCGCCCATACCGTTGTGCTCGACAGAAGACCCGCCACATAGGTCAATCCCAGCGCCGTGATCTCCGTGCGCAGATCGCTGTTGTTGCCATAGCCCGCGTCCATCAGCACGACACCACGCGGAAGGCCGGTCGCACAGGCCCACCGCAACTGCTCCAGCGCGATCTCCGGCTTGGTCCGGAAGCCGACTTCGGCAGGAATGCCCACCTTGCGCCGCCGATCGCAATCCTCAGTCCATTCCTTCGGAAGATAAAGGCGGTAGGCAACAGGCAGGCTGGCGTGGTGATTGGCAATCGATAATGACACCGCCACCTGGCAATTATCCTGCTTGCCGAGCTGCCCGCAATATTGCCGTGCAACTCCAACCGAATGTCGCCCCTGCTTGGGAAATCCGGTGTCATCGATGATCCAAGCTTCGATCGGGCCCTGGCGTTCGATCGCCGGCAGGACCATCTCTCGTACCTTGCCCAGCACCTTCTCATCCGACCAGGCGCCGCTGCCGACGAAATGCAGCAGCGATTGATGTTGGGCGGCCGTCCGTTCCGGAGCCGTCATCGCCGCCATTGGCTCCACGCTCTTACGACCGCCACAGGCCATGAGGCCGACGCAATAGTCGCGCAGCGGTGCCTTCCGATCAGCATGACCGATGACGCTGGCAAGCCCTTCCAAATACGTCGCAAATCGCATCTCACTGGTCTTGGTGCCACGCCCGCTCATGTAGCCTCCTCGGCTGATGGTCCATGCTTCAACCATCGCTGATTCCGGCCGGATAAAGCCTGCGGTTTTGTGACTCAGTCGTACTAGGTCGTCAGGCGCCTCGAAAGCACAAGAGACCTGATCAACGGGTCGCGAATTAGGCTTCTCGCCCGCCGTTGTCAAAACGAACTCTGCCGGCCGGCCGCGCGCAGCATCTCGTTCTGGGCGGTGGCGTAAAGCATCCGCCACGATTCCCTCAGCTCGGGGGTGAAAGAAGGGCCGAATTTGCAATCAAAGCTCCACATCAACGCCTCGCCCATTGCGACGAAGTGCGATGGCTGAACGCAAAGTCTGGCGTGCTTGTGACCTGAAAGCGTGATCAGCGATTGGAACATCGGTCTTTCGTCGAGCGAGGCGGGCAGCGCGGTGATCATATCCAGCGCCTTCATCCGCTGCTGCTCGATATCGCCGCCGAACATATCTCTTGCATCAGGAGCTAGTTCAACGAACCTGTTGTAACACAGGTCAGCGAGGTCGCGACGGACCGCCACATCGCGTCAAACGATATCCTGATAAGGTCGACCAGCTCGGGCGTCATTGGTCAGACGAGCAGGCTCGTAAAGAATGGTTTTGTGATCTCAGCGACTGACGGCTCCCTTTCGTGAGAAGTGACGACGGAGATAAATTGGTGTTTGCAGCTCCAGCAGCGCCAAAGAACCTGAACTTCGTTCGCACTGACGCGTTCATGCCATTCGCTGGTGACTAACCCAGAACCACAGCGAAGGCATTCTTTGTGATGTGGTATTGAGATTGGTGTCATGTGGAACCTCGTTTCGTATGCACAAGCGACGCTAACGGTCGAAACGCGATAGTCGTCCGTTAAGAATCCGAATTGAGCGGGATGGGACATGTGAACGTGCGCCATATCCGGATCAGGAACAGGTCCAAGAAATCTCTCAGCCAGGCGAGGATGCGGCGGAAGTTGTGGCCTACGGCGGAGAGGACGACGTTGGCGGCGTCTCCTGCGCGGCCTTTGAGGTAGCAGCGCCCGAGGTGACCTTCGGCCTTCAGGTGTCCGATGATGGGCTCGATGGCGGATCGGCGGCGCAACTCGCGCTTGATGATCCCGAAGACGCCGCGCTTCTGGCCGGAGATGAAGACGCGACGTGGATTTTGAGCGTCGTGGCCGCGATACCCCTTGTCGACATAGGCCCGCTCGATCGGACAGCCGGTGAGTGCCTCGGTGCGGTCGATGACGTCGCGCAGGGTGTGACCGTCATACGGATTATCGGGCAGCGCCCTGACGTGTAGCACGAACAGACCGCCGGGAGCTCGGCGGTTGTTGGTGACGATGGAAGCCTTGACGCCGAACTCGTACGGCGCGGAGGCCTTGCCCTTGCCGATGCACTCCACCTCCGGGGCATGGAAAGAATAAAGCTTCCAGCCGCGTTGGCGCTGCTGCTGCGAGCGGATCTGGCTGGCCCGGCCAAGCGGAAGGGCGAACGCCTCCTCCAGGGCTGGCTGGCCGTCGATCTTGCGGCGGATATCGCGGATGATCCGGCCGAGCCTTGAGCGCAGGATACGCAACTGCCGCTGATGCCGCCTGAATTGTTTGGCATGGGCGTAGCGGCCCGCCATCATCGCGGCGGCCTTGGCGATCCGAGAATAGGACTGCCGCAGCCTGACGCCGTGCCTTCTCGCCAGGCGATTGAGCCCCTTGATGGCCGCATGCAGCAGCTTGGCGTCGGTCGGAAAGGTGATGGCCTTTGGCTGCACCGTGGTATCGACCGTGACCCGCTTGAGGTCCTGGCCGCGTAACGCGCCGGCCTCGTGCGCCACCCGCAGGCTCTCGGCCAGCAGCAGTTCCAGCTTGTCGCCGAGCCGCTTGCGCCAATGGCTCAGGTCCGATCGCTCGTGCGGGAAGGCGTGCTGGAAGAACTCTTCGCCGGTGAAGTACTGGAAATACGGGTCGTGGACCCAGCGCTCGCAAATCCCCTCATCGGACAGCCCGTAAATCTGCTTGAGCAACAGCAGCCCGATCATGAAGCGGGTCTCGATCCCCGGCCGGCCGTTCTCGCTGTAGAGCGGCGCGATCTCGCCGTCGATCCAGTCCCAATCGATCTTGCCGGCCAACAGAACCAGCTCGTGCTTCAGATTGATGATCTGGTCCAGCCGCGCCCGGAACAGGTCGTTCGATCCCGTCGTCTTGTGCTTCTTCGGTCGCATCGTCCCCTCCGATGCAACACAGAATCATGGTCCGCTGCGAAAGGGAATCTGGAGGGTTCTGTGAGGTCGCGCTCACGCGAGGGTGCGGCAGGCGCTTATGACGCGACCTCATTGAAGCCGGATTGAACGAAGGCGCGGGAGGCTATTCGCGGTTTTGCAGCTATGGGGATTGTTCGAGATCGCCATGCCCGATCTGCTGGCTCGGCGCGTGAGGCAGAGACACAGGAGTGCGCATCCTGGAAGAGTTGAGATCAGACGCGCTTCGCCTGAGATCGCGATAGGCCTTTTGCTGCATCGGACGGTTGTTGTCGCGCAGTGTGACAGCACGGATTCGACATCGTCCGCGATGATCGAGACGCTGGGAGCGAAATGACGAATGATGATCGTCGTGCACGACATGACTTGGCTCACGATGTGTCGCATCGGAACGGTGATGTTCGAGGGCTGGGGCGTCTGAAGCTATGTCGAAAGCGCTCAATGATGCGCATGACGCCACCACAATCGGGACAGGCAGGAACCTCGGCCCAGGTTTGAGCCTCCGAATCCACAGGCGACGGCTGGCCATCGTTTGGGGCTGTTCGCTCATGATCGAGAAGTTCGCGGCAAAGGGCGAGCTTGGCAGCGCGATGGCGGTTGGCCATGAAGCCGAAGTGGCGGATGCGGTGGAAGCCGTCAGGCGGCGTATGAAGCAGGAAACGGCGAATGAACTCATCGGGCTTGAGATTCATGATCTTTGTCGCGCTGTTTTGGCGATAGTCCTTCCATGAGAAGGCGACATGATCGTCGTCGAGTGCGACGAGCCGGCTGTTGGCGATCGCGACGCGATGGGTGTAGCGGCCGAGATAGGCCAGGACCTGTGCGGGTCCGCCGAAGGGCCGCTTGGCGTAAACAACCCAGTTGATGCGTCGCATGGCGTCGAGGTGGGCCGCAAAGGCAGCCGGCTCGGCCAGAGCTCCGAGATCGCCGAAGAAACGCAAGGCACCGGAGTTGAAGGCTGCCGACAGACGTTTGAGAAAAAGTGTGCGAAATAGTCTGGACAACGGTTTGACGGCCAGGAAGAAGTTCGGTCGGCAAGCGGTCCAGCGCGCGCCATCGGGCGAGAGGCCGCCACCCGGAACGACGCAATGGACGTGGGGATGATGCATCAGCGTCTGTCCCCAGGTGTGGAGGACGGCGACGCCGCCGATCGCACCGCCGAGCCGGCGTGGATTGGCGGCGAGCGTCGTCATCGCCTCGGCGGCAGCCTTGAACAGGATGGCATAGACGACGGCCTTGTTCTGGAAAGCGATCGCGGCGATCGGTGCGGGAAGTGTAAAGACGACGTGGAAATAGGGAACCGGAAGCAGGTCGGCTTGACGCGCGGCGAGCCACGCGGCTCGGGCTCTCCCCTGACACTTCGGACAGTGCCGATTGCGGCAGGAATTATAGGCAACGCGTGTCGTGCCGCAGTCGTCGCAAGCCTGCATGTGGCCGCCGAGCGCCTCGGTCCGGCACGCAACGATCGCGCTCATCACGCGCCGCTCGACCCGCCCCAGATGACCGGCATGTACACGGCGATAGGCGTCGCCATGCCGGCGCAGAATATCGGCAATCTCGATGGCGGGCCTGTTGGAGCGGATGTCGGAGCGGGTCATGACCCGCATCCCGCTGCGGGTCATCCAGGTGGCGTCACCTCCAGCGACAGGCGATCGAGCGGGCTCTGCGTCGCTCGGATCGTATCGGTGGCGACCTGCGTGTAGCGCGCTGTCGACGACAAATTATTGTGCCCGAGCAAGACCTGGATGATCCGGATATCGGTTCCGTTCTCGAGAAGATGTGTCGCGAAGCTGTGGCGCAGCGTGTGCAGCGTGACGCGCTTGGTCAGGCCCGCAGCCTTCACCGCCGACCGGCAGGCGGCATGCAGCACGGTCTGATCGATCGGATGATCTTCGTCACGACCAGGGAACAGATAAAGCCGCGGCCGGGCGAGCCGCCAGTAGGTGCGCAGGATGCCCAGCAGCTGGGGCGACAGCATCACGTTGCGATCCTTCGCGCCCTTGCCGTGGCGCACCTGGATGACGCCGCGGGCGCTGTCGATGTCTTCGATCCGCAGTCCCGCAACCTCCGAGGCCCTGAGCCCGGCCGCATAGGCGGTGGTGAGCGCGGCGCGGCTCTTCAGGCTCGATACCGCTTCAAGAAACTGAACCACTTCGTCGGCGCTGAGAACGACCGGCAGCTTGCGCGGTTCTCGCGCATAGGGAATGCGCTCTGGGATGAGCGCCTCGCCGAGCGTGACGCCGTAGAAAAACCGTAGCGCACAGACGATCTGGTTCAGCGCCGGCCATGAGATGCCGGTCGAGACCAAATGCACCTGGAAGGCGCGGACGTCTTCCAGCTCTAACCGGTCAGGCGATCGGCCAAAATAGCGGCTGAACTTCGAAACCGCGCTGATGTAGGATCTTTGCGTCGCCGGCGACAGATTGCGGACGGTCATGTCTTCGATCATGCGGCGGCGAAGAGGGCTCAAATCGGCCATCTCGATACTCCTGTCTGAGGGGGTGGGCTCCAACACCCACATCCTCTCAGCCAGGAGGCGATCTATGCCACCTTGCCCCCTACGCCGCGGCAGCGGCTTCGTTCAATCCACAATCGAATTTGCAGGCTTTGGCGGTCTTTACCTCCCAATCCCTGCAATCTCAAACCGTCTCAAATCCGAAAAACAGACTCTCGCTCAATCGCTTAGAGCCTTGTTCACGGACGACGCGATAATTTGTAAGCCATCACTTGCGCTTCCTTGAGCAGTTGTGCTGGATCAAATCTCCGTTTCAACGCTCGTGCCGATAAGCGAGCATACTGTGACCGACAGCATGCTGGAAACCGGAGCGGGTCACAGTGTCTTGAGGTATTCAAGCAACGCCTTTTTGTCTCGGTCGCTTAAACTGGTCCCGTACTCGTGTCCGCATCGGCTATTTCCAGAATTGATATTACTACAATCCGTGACAGACAGAGTTTCGCTCAGCGGCTTCCTGGGTCGCAGCAAGACCAACGTCTTCAATGTCGTATTTCCGTCCAACGCTGAACTGCGGTTTGCGTATCCCCTGATGGCTTGAGCAATTCCGCCAGGGTAGGGACCGAGCCGTTATGAAGATAAGGTGCGGCGGCCCAAATACCCTGCAGAACACGAGCCTCGTAGGCGCCCCACGGCTGCTCCCTGCCGCTTGGCCTTTTTGATTGCTTCGGAGGTGCTGGCAGTATCGAAAGCCGTTAGCAAATCCTGCAGCGTTGGTGGTAGTCGCACGAGCCCCAGAGACTCCGGTGTGTCCGACGATCCCAGGTCTGGCGCCGCTGCCACCCGTGCGTTAGTGGAAGGTGCGCCGCCGGCCAACAGGTGTTCTGCGATCGAACCAATGATCGAGGTCGCAAGAATGTTAAGGACCTCATCGTTCTCCTTGAGTGGGACGGTCGCGAAGGGATGTACGCTCCCTTCAGCACGCCCGTCTTCGCTTTCCAGGCGAGGACGTCGTATTCTCGTGTATCGTTACCAACGTTCTGGACCGTAGTCCTCCATGTTTTGATGAATGGAATGCGTTGCTCTCCGTCTTCAATCCCGGGGCATTCGCGACATCCCCCTTCAGCGGAATCCCTTTCACCATTGCCTCGGGGGGCTAAAGCAGCGTCAATCTTCCAAGGCCATTTCGGAGTGCCGATTCACTTCACCAAGTTTCAAGCTCGCTCAGGCCGTCGAAATTGGCGGAGTTATTGTCGAGGAAATTGATGATCGCGCCCTGACGCATCGGCTCGAACGTAGTGAATACCCCCAGAACCTCGCCAACGTTCCGAGCTAGCCCCAAGATGTCACTTCCATCTTTGGCGAATCCAGGCCATTGTCTTTTGTCCTGTCGCGGCGAATTCCAAAGGAATGGGTATCTCACGGGAGCGTCCGCGGTTTTCATGTTTTCCGGGATCATGAAGTCGGGTGGCGGGCCGATGTCCAGTCCGGATATGCGCTTGAAAATCATACCTACAGCATCCAGACGGCCAACTCCCCAGCCGTTCTTGGGCAGCGCACGCACCATGAGCGTGTGAAACCGCAAGTACCACCCATCTACCTGTCGACGAAGATCCGCAACATCGGCCGCATCCGGCGTTGCGGACCGCAGAACAGCTGCAGAAAACGGAGCGAACGAGCTGTCGCTGGCGATCACGTCGCCGACTGCCTTGTCCAGATCGCCAAGCAGTGCGTAGAAGTCTCCAAACCCCGGACCGCCATCCACCCGATACACCTTGCCGTCAACTTCGATCTGGCGCGAGTGACATGCCGAGCAGGTCATTCCGACGACCTGGAAGTCTTGAGGGCCAGAAGCGTGAAAGCCGACGGGAAGGTTGGCCGTGTTTGCAGGATTCCGTAGATACCCGTACCGTGACAAGCCATCCGCGAGGAACGGCTGTCCGTTCGTTTGCTTCAGGGCCTGCATCCAAGATAACGAAATCAAACGCGAACCCTGATCGCACGAATAGAAATCCGCTCTCGCTGCCGCGGTCCAATCCATACCTTGGTCAACATAGATAGGGTTGGCGTCGGTACCCTGAGCGCTCGATCTTGTCGTGACGAAACGCTAAGGCAATTAGAATGAGAGTACGGAGCATCGTGTGGCCTACCGCTTCCATTGTCAAAATCGCCCGAAGAGACGTTCGCCGAAACCCCACGCCGTCTCCGGCAAACTTGGGCTCGCCTTTCGGCTTGCAGGTCGCCTGATCATTGGTCATTAGAGGGCGCTCTCCAACTAAGTTCAACCTACCAAGTCTTGGGAGAAGGCACCG
This sequence comes from Bradyrhizobium barranii subsp. apii, assembly GCF_011516635.5. Taxonomy (GTDB): domain Bacteria; phylum Pseudomonadota; class Alphaproteobacteria; order Rhizobiales; family Xanthobacteraceae; genus Bradyrhizobium; species Bradyrhizobium barranii. The sequence goes on from NZ_CP096255.1 coordinate 1,425,688, forward strand.
GCTAGCGGTGTATCGGTAGCCTTACTAATCGCAGAACCTGCCGTAGCGAACCAGACCCACGCCGATTTGTCTCCAGAGACTGACGATCGCTTTGGAGGCCTGGCTAGGTATTGGCGTGCGCTGCCGGGCAACATGCGTCTCACCGCATCGGGGTATCAAAGTCTCGGACCGTGAAATCGTTGGCCAAGCTCTCGTCTGAAAAGCACAAAGAGTCGTTGGGCAGACCTCTTGTTGCTGATTCCGCAACGAGCGCGGTACGATACGATCGATCATCGTACCGGATCTTTGTGTGTAGGGCGTCGACAATTGATCAGCATCAGCCTCATCGCCCAAGGGCCAGTCCTCTTGCGTCGCCGTTCCCCAGATCGTACGTGCGGGGACATAGGGACGTAGGGGCGGGCGGCGCAAGCGCATCTGCACCTTCGATCGCAACGAATTTTCGTCGCAGGTCGTGTTACGTCGCCCAAGGCCCCGCCCCCCTGACCGATCGGGTTGGATCAACGTAACCGGCATGAAGCCCCCACCTCGCCATCGTGAGGCTCGCCTGCGATACAGCCTGGCATGAGCTGATCGGCGGAGGTGCAACGATGGCAAATACCATGCTTGATGCCAGGCAGGAAGGTGATTCCTATCGTCGGGTCGAGGTGAGCACCGGACAGCGGCGGCGATGGACGGGCGAAGAGAAGGCCCGGATCGCAGCGGAGAGCTTCGAGGAGGGGGCGAACATCTCCGAGGTGGCGCGGCGCAATGGCGTTGCCCGCGGGCTGCTCACGGTGTGGCGACAACCAAGCTCTCCGGGGTAATCGAGATCGAGATGAAATCCAGCTTCGTGCACCGCGTCCTGAAAGCGATCACGTCGTGTACCTGGAGCCGGCTGTTCAGGTCGCTTTCGTCAAGTTCATTGAGCGTATCGTGGAGGGCCGCAAATGACCGAGCGGCTGGCACGTTGATTGCGGAGGCGCAGCGGCTCACTGCGCTGAAGCGCGAGCAAATCGAGTTGGTCGTCGCCGAGACGGCCCGCAGCAGTGAAGCCATCGACCTCGCTGCTATCGACCACATGCACGACAACCCAGTGACGGACGACGACTGCGAAGTGATCGCGTTTGATCGCCATCGTCTTGCGCAACGTCTTCCGCTGCGGATACCGAACCTGGAAGCCGTGATCCTGCCCGCGGGGTCACCTCGAGCGAGTACTCGATCCTCCGCGCCGGGGTCGCGCTCGCCATCGTCTCCTCGCTCGGCGGCACGCTGGGCGCGGCGTTTCAAAGCATCTCGGCGTACCTCAGGGGGGAGATGGAGAGCAAAGAGATCATTCGACGGACGGCGACCGAGTTCATTGAGGCGGTTCGTGCCGGCCTCGTTCAATACATCGAAAAGCACATAGGAGCGTCCATTGATGGCCGTTCTTTGGTGAATACGAGGCGACGATATCCGATGCTCCCGTACGTGTCGTTCCGGCTTGAGGAGGACAGGGGCATGTCCGTCCCGCCAGAACGCCAAGCGCTACTAGCTGAGGTATGGACCATTCTCTCAGCCGCCCGCGATCTCGGAGATATCGTTACGCACTTGGTTGCGCGCCGCATTGTGGACGCTCACTTGACTGACCGTCAGCCCCGCATCACTTCGGATATCGAAGTGATTATGATGTACGTCCGTTGAGCATATCAAGCTATTGAAGATTTGCGGGGCCGGCCACTGCGCCGGCTTTTCGTTTTGGTCGATCTCTTCGCTTTCGCTTATGGTCCGATCACTTGTGCCTTCTCTGTCGGTCCGGACGTGCAGCCGCCATGCTGTGCAAGCCGTATTAACGACAGATACGGCCGCGTCTGCGATGAGAATGCTATAGCTTCGAGAAGCTGGGTTGATGCTCATGTGCGCCTCCCCTCATCGGCAGACGAATAGCAGCCTCGAAGGCCAGTATAAATGTGGTCTGTCCATTGCACCAGCCTCCAGCGATCGTGAGCGCTGGCGTAGGAAGTGACTTTCCGTTTTCGAGGCCGTCTGGGCGGTAGTCAGTTCGAGCTTCGGGATCGCGGCAAGCACGACAGCTGTTGCGACCGTCCCTTGGGACCACTGTGTGAGTGCCTCAATGGCGTTCTTCAACGCCTCTTCACGGGTCATAGCATGATCTCCACGCCGCGCCGCTAGGCCGATGCTACGGAAAGACGCGCGAGCGGCTGGAGGAGCCGCTAGCGCTAGTTAAGGCTGCGCGGACTTGGACATCTCACGGGGGTTGTGCAATAGTATGAGAATCCAAATCCAAACGTCTCTCAGCAACTCGCGTGCCAGACAGTCAGGGAGGCGAAAAGCTGCACAGCCTCTTCACGGGTCATGATCGACACGAAACGCGGCGCTAGGGCGATCAATAAAAAGCGTGCGGACGGCGGAAGGAGCCGCCCGCACGAGTTGCTGGTGGAGACTTGGCCGTCTCACGAGGGTCATCAATAAGCAACCAAGCCAACAGGGCTCAGCAACTCGCGTGCCAGACGGTCACGCTGCAGAGACGCAAAACGGCTTGCTTTCACACCTCGTGCAGACTGACTACCTGCACTGTGGTGGTAGCTTCCGGACGTACATGTCATGAACCGGACGCGACTGAACGAGATCAGACGTGCGGCGCTTTTAGTCACTTCTGGGGCGCGGGATGATTGGATCAACCTCGTCATCGTGTATAGCTATCAGCTCGCCGGGCTCCACGCCGAGCCTTTGCAACTGCTCCTTTTCGATCGGCCAGTTAGCATTGCGGCCTTTGCGCCGCAGTCTTTCAGGGGCAGCTTCACGGCTTCCGCCGGATCGGTGACCGCAACCGCGTAAGTTACATGCCCGAAGTCTTCGTCGTCGTCGCTGTCTTTCTTGAAGATGGCGACAGTCACTATCCAACCATCCACCTTGCTGCCCTCGGGAGCAGCCCTCGTCATGTGAAATCGGCTCGGACCGATGATCCTGCAAATTCGGAGCCATCGGGCGTGCATGCCGTCAACCGATCGCGGCTGCACGCAAACAAGAAACATACCCAGACTAGCCTCAACGGCTCGCGGGAGGCAGGTAACGAGGCATGATGCGCATTGCGCACTCATTAACCTGTGCGTGGAACGCGTCGGCGGTGTCGCTGTTTCCGAAAAATATTCGACGGCGGTCACGGCCAAGAGCTTCGATACAAAATTCGCGCGCTTTGTGGATAGCTCCACGTTCCGCGTCAGTTAGTGCGCTTTGGGCATTCACAGACGAATCGGTCAGGAGGAGGAGCGCGGCGGCGATCAACGGTCGTTTCATATCGGAGGCTCAACAAAGGCGCAGGCGAGATTGGTCCGGAATACTAATCGAGCCATCCCTCGTTGTCGAATTCGGCCGGTCTTGATTAATCCGTATCATCCCGGGAACCTCCTCCACACGAGCCGGGAGTTGCGCTAGGCTCATAGCCCCAAGAGGAGGCGACTGGAAGTGCCGAGCGAGAAGCGGGTCAGTGTTGAAGAGCGGCCGGCAATCCTCCCGCGCCTTCGTCCCATACAGGCGTGACGCAAGGCGCGTTTCCAGCGTCTCCTAGCTGATCCTGACATCGCTCAGAATGATCCGGGGCGGTTCAAGTCCATCAAGGCGGCGCAGCACCACACGGCCGTCGGGATGCGCGCGGAAGCCATCCTGCGCAGGCTGATCGAGAGTTAAAGCGTGTCCGCCCGTTATCGGCCTCGCCACGATGTGAGAGCTTATTTTGAGGATGAAACCGGGGTGCTTCGCGATCACATCATCATCAGCGAGATGCGAGCATAATCAATGGCCGTGACAAACGAACAGATAAAGTCTGTTGCCGTGCTCGGGACCAAAGGTATTGAGTTGCAGCTATCGCTGGCGGACAAGACAGTGCAGGAAGTTCTCTATCAAATCTGGCCATTCGCTTATTGCTACGGAGTTACGACCGCCGTCACTACTGCCTCGGCAGCGCCGACGATCATCCGGCTCGCGATGATGTGATAGATGTCGTTAAGCCAGACCGGCGCCGATTCCGCGATCGCGTCGCTATCAAAGTACTCTTGCGTGCAACGCGCTTGACCAAAACGCCTACGAATGGCGACAGGATCGCGATGATCACCGCCGACCCGGCAAGCACCGTCGGAACCAATACTAGCGCTTCCGTGTTCTCCGCAAGATCTTTCATCATAAACGGCAGGACTGGCGATACAGAACCACTCCAAAAATCGTCATCCATGGGGCAGATGTCAAAATCCATCCCTGCAGCGACCCCGCCTGTCTTGTCATACATTTCCCCTTCTCGTGACATACTTGTTGTGGGCCGAAGTGAGTACGGAGTTTGCGTTCGGTCCACGGACGTGGCCCTGCCACCGCGGAATCGACGTCCGTCCCTTTCCAGCTGACTTCGCCTGCTTCCGATCAGACGGGCGTAGCCAGAAACGCGTAGCCTTCACGAAGAAGGCCCATCGAATGGTCCCGGCCAGCTCCGATTTGCGTTCTTCCCGGCAAATGGCGCATGCGATGTCGTATATGCGACTGACCCTTTGCTCGCGCCGACGGCAATAGGTCACGAGCGAAGTCTACAAGTCGTCGTTGCGATCCAGTTCCTGGGCAAGAACCAGTGCATCCTCGATTGCCATACCGCCGCCGGATGTCATTTGCGGCGTCAACGAATGGGCCGCGTCGCCCAATAGCACGACACGGCCACGGTGCCAGGGGGCTGGCATCATCAAGACATCAAATGGGCGATAGCTATGTAAATGAAATGGGCGGTAGCTTATGTGCTTGTCTTCGCCGATCACCTTGGCAGCCGCGACCAGTTCGGGCGCCGTAAAGGGGGCGAGCAGTTTCGTGGGTCTCCGGTCGGCTGGAGACACACGAAAAAACCTTGTCGCGCGAACAGTGCTCGTGCTCCTGAGCTGACGTTCCGAGATTCGCTGAATTGGAAACACACGCCACCGCGCTTCGATGAGTCCTGCGGAGAAATGAAATTCGTAGTGACCGCCTTGACGTTCCGCCATACCATCGATGACCCATCGGCGTTTTCGATCGGCATCGAGCGTGGGTGCGTATCTGGGGCTCCAGCCCGATTAGCCGGACGGTGGGTATAGGTCTTAGTGCCATATGTCCACTCGTTTCTGAACCTGTGGTCATGGCCCTGAACTAGAACCTGAGCGTCGCGTCCTGCCTTTCCCTCCTTGTGGGCTGCGTCGACCGCGGCGCGGATCGCCTCTTCCTCAGTGGCGTAAGCGCCGGAGTGCTCACAATGAGCGCAACCCTCCACTGGCCTTCATGGCGCGTGACGAAGTACTGAACGCTTTCCATAAAGCTTGGCTCCGGCATCGCCCCCGTGATCGATAGACGGGTCGTACTCTGCAAATCTGCCGCGGTCGCCTCAACTACCGTTTTGGTGGGCCCCCAAGGAGCAGTGCCTTGTAGTGATAGGGCTGGCCTGTTTGCTGTGACCGCGGAGACCAACTGCCGCGCCTTGGCCGCTTCCCTTATTACGAGAGCTGGAACGTAGCGGCTTCAATCGGCGAGATCGAGTATCGAGAGCGAGATGTCGCCTAGCTGCTAGCCAATCTTCTCGCTCTCTCTCGTTGGAGTCGAAGGCTGGATTGATGACGGATTGGGAGACGATCCATTTTTCCATTATGACCGTGATCCCAAGCTCTTTTTCCGTCTCCACCCTTGCTGCGTTGAGGGCTGCGACTGCTTGCGTTTGATCGACAACAAGCTCTCCGGTCCGGTTCTGATAGCGAACCCTTATTGCCAGCGACGATGCTGCCGACCTCGGTTGTGAAACTATGCGATTTTTTGCGCCCAGCGACGCTTCAATCTCCACACCGGCACGCGTTCCGCAACGGCTTCGGCATAGCGGTCTCGTGCAACAATCTGGCCTGGGAATGCGTACTTTCCCGCTTCGCGCAAGAGCTGCTCTAAGTGCGTCCGTTGACGAGGCGACTTGGTATTGAAATTCGAATGTAGCAGGCCGAGATTCTCGTGTCCTGGCGACCGCACCGTCGTTGGACACCGATCACGGTCTGCATCAGGCCTTTAATCTTCCAGGTAAATTGGCGCCAGCGCATGCGAGGCGGCGACCAGGCAAGCGGCGCTGCGAAGCCAAGCGATGGCGGGGTATCGATCATTCAGATATCGAACCGCTCGGCGGCATCGGCGAGATTGCTGTCAGGGTCATGACGGCAGCAGCGTTGCCGCGATCGATATCCGTAAAGTCACTGTCGGCCGGCGCCAGCGTGATACCGTTGTTTTCACCAGCGACTCGGGTCGCCGGCTTGAAGAGATCGGCCGGCGAGATCGCCCCTGTATTCTGCTTGATCGTGTCGGTCGCGCTGCCCTGCGCGTCAACATCGATCATCAGACCCCGGTGGCCAGCTTCCGCCATGAACCAAGCCAGATGCACAGCAAGCGTCGTCTTGCCGACACCCTTTTTAGTCGTCCGTGAAGAGCGGCTAAGCGATTGAGCTGGAATCGCATTTGTCGTTTTGGATTGTTAGGATTGCAGGGTTTTGATGCTTCGGACATCGGAACCTTGCAGTTTCATTTTCGGGTTTCCGTCGAATCGCCAGTCATGATTCCGTCGTTGCGTCGGAGGTGGCGATGCGACCGAAGAAGCACAAGACGACGGGATCGGGCGATCTGTTCCGGGCCAGGCTGGACCAGATCATCAATATGAAGCACGAGCTGGTTCAGCTCGCCGGCAAGGTCGATTGGGACTGGATCGACGGCGAGATCGCGCCGCTCTATAGCGAGAACGGCCGGCCGGGCATCGCGACCCGCTTCATGATCGGGCTGCTGCTGCTCAAGCACATTTACGGCCTGTCCGACGAGGGGGAGCGTTGGGTCCACGACCCGTATTTCCAGTACTTCACCGGCGAAGAGTTCTTTCAGCACGCGTTCCCGCACGAGCGCTCGGACCTGAGCCACTGGCGCAAGCGGCTCGGCGACAAGCTGGAGCTGTTGCTGGCCGAGAGCTTGCGGGTGGCGCACGAGGCCGGCGCGTTACGCAGCCAAGACCTCAAGCGGGTCACGGTCGATACCACCGTGCAGCCGAAGGCGATCACCTTCCCGACCGACGCCAAGCTGCTGCACGCGGCGATCAAGGGGCTCAACCGCCTGGCGAGGAAGCACGGGGTCAAGCTGCGGCAGTCCTATCTTCGCATTGCCAAGACCGCGGCAATGATGGCGGGACGCTACGCCCATGCCAAGCAATTCAAGCGTCATCATCGGCAGCTGCGCAGCCGGCTGGGCCGGATCATCCGCGATATCCGCTGCAAGATCGAAGGTCAGGCTGTGCTCGAGAACGCGTTCGCCCTCTCGCTCAGCCGGGCCACGCAGATTCGCGCGCAGCAGCAGCGCCAGCGCGGCTGGAAGCTCTATTCCTTCCACGCCCCGGAGGTGGAATGCATCGGCAAGGGCAAAGCAGCCGCGCCTTACGAGTTCGGTGTCAAAGCCTCTATCGTCACCAACAACCGCCGGGCTCCCGGTGGCCTGTTCGTGCTGCACGCCAGGGCGCTACCCGATAACCCGTACGACGGTCACACCTTGCGGGACGTCATCGACCGCACCGAGACACTCACCGGCTGCGCGATCGAGCGGGCCTATGTCGACAAGGGATATCGCGGCCACGACGCACAAAATCCCCGTCGCGTCTTCATCTCTGGCCAGAAGCGCGGCGTCTTCGGTGTCATCAAGCGCGAGCTGCGCCGCCGCTCCGCCATCGAACCCATCATCGGACACCTGAAAGTCGATGGTTACCTCGGCCGCTGCTACCTCAAAGGCCGTGCCGGCGATGCGGCCAACGTCATCCTCTCCGCCGTCGGCTATAACTTCCGCCGTATCCTCGCCTGGCTCAGGAAGCTCTTGCGCTTCATCCTGACCGTCCTTTGGCGCGCCTTCGCAACCCCAGTCGCCCTCAATCCCGCTTGTTAACGGACGACTTTTTATTGTTGATGACGATCGTGTTCATTGATGACTATTCCTTCCGATCGTGGCTCCTGCTGGCACGATCTCGATGAAACCGGCCTCTTCTGCGGATTCCGATGATCTCGCCCGGGTGTACCGATTTGATCTCGCCCAGGATTCCGAGATGATCTCGCCCACCATTCCGATTTGATGTCGCCCGGGGCGCGAGGCGTTCTGGCTGTCTGGTTTCTGGCATCGGCGAAGCCGCGTGGTCAATCTTGAATCGCGGCTCGAAGGACTTGTTTTTTGCTGCTCCTGCTGTGGGCATGTGGGCAACGCCCTTCGCGTCGTCCAAGCGCAGCGGCATGTCCACAGGGCCACGGGCTCAGGCCTTTCGGCCAGGCTTACGGGTTCGCCGCAGGCTCTCGCCGTTGAGATCGATCCGGTGGGCGTTATGGACCAGGCGGTCGAGAACGGCGTCGGCATAGGTGGGGTCGCCGATCAGCGCGTGCCATTGATCGACGGGAAGCTGGCTGGTGACGATGGTGGAGCGGTGGCCGTAGCGTTCCTCGAGGATCTCCAGGAGGTCGTGGCGGGCCGCGGCGTCGAGCGGCTCGAGACCCCAGTCGTCGAGGATGAGGAGATCGACGCGGCCGAGCGCGCGCAGCAGGCGGGGGTGGCGGCCGTCACCGCGCGCCAAGGCCAGATCGCTGAACAGTCGCGGGACGCGCTGATAGAGCACGGAGCGATTGTCGCGGCAGGCTTTGTTGCCGAGCGCCGAGGCGAGCCAGCTCTTGCCGACGCCGGACGGGCCACAGATCAAAAGATTGGCGTGGTCGTCGATCCATTGGCCTTCGACCAGCATCGTCAAGAGGCTGCGGTCGAGGCCGCGCGGGGTGCGATAGTCGATGTCCTCGATGCAGGCCTGCTGGCGCAGCTTGGCATATTGAAGCCGCTTCGACAGTCGCTTGTCGCGTCGCAGCGACGCTTCACGTTCGAGCAAGAGCGCAAGCCATTCGGCGTGACCGAGGCTGGCGGCCTCGCCGCCGGCTTCGATGTCGGCGAAGGCCTTGGCCATGCCGTGAAGGCCGAGTTGATGGAGCTGATCGAGGGGCGGATGGGTGAGCAAGGCGTGATCTAGTAGCGCGGCCCGCGGATGTTGGGATGGAGGATCGGCGCGTCGTCCGCGGAGCGCTTGGGTGAAGGACGCCGATCAAGATTGTTGGCGAGGATCGATTTGACCGAACCGTAAGTGCGCGCGCCGATATCGATCGCCCGCATGGCGGCGGCATCGAGCCGCTCTTGCCCGTAGGAGCGGGCCAGCCGGATGATGCCGAGGCAGGCGCGGAAGCCCTGCTCGGGGTGTGTGCGTTCATCCAGGATCAGATCACACAGCGCCGCGGTGGCCGGCCCGATCGTGGCGGCATCCTTGCGGATGCGCTCGATGGTCCAGCCGGCGTAGCGCCGATGACTGGAGGCCATGTGCTCCGGCACGGTCGTGTGCTTGTGGTTGCCGCTCACGCGTTGATGCGCGGCGATCCGCTCGCCCTTGTGGAAAATCTCCACGGTGCGGGCGGTGAAGCGCACCTCGACCTCGGCGCGGACGAAGCGATGCGGGACGCTGTAGTAATGCGCCTCGACCTCGACGTGATAGTCGATGCTGACCCGGCAGATCCGCCACTCGGCGAACACGTAAGGGCTCTCCGGCAAGACCTTCAGTGCCGGCCGGTCGATCTCCTCCAATAGCTTGCGGCGGGTGACGCCGAGCCGCCGGATCGGCCGCTCCTCGTTGAGCCGGGTCATTAACTCGGCGATCGCCGCGTTGACCTCGGCGAGGCTGTGGAAGATCCGGTGGCGCAGCCGTCCGAGCAGCCAGCGCTCGACCATGAGGACCGCCTGCTCGACCTTGGCCTTGTCCCGTGGCCGTCGTGGCCTGGCAGGCAGAATGGCGGTGCCGTAATGCGCCGCCATATCGGCGTAGCTGCGGTTGATCTGCGGATCGTAGAGGCAGGCCTTGATCACCGACCTTGGTGTTGTCCGGCACCAGCAGTGCCGGCACGCCGCCGATCGCCTCGAAGGCGCCGACGTGCCCGCTGATCCAGTCGGCGAGGCCCTGCGTCCAGGTCGCCTGCGCGTAGGTGAAGCTCGATGCGCCGAGCACCGCGACGAAAATCTGCGCGGCGCGCCGCTCGCCGGTGAGCCGGTCGATCACCACCGGCACGCCGTCGCCCGCATAGTCGACGAACAGCTTCTCGCCGGCAGCGTGCGACTGGCGCATCGTCACCGACAGCCGGCCTTCCCAAGCCCGGTAGAGCTCGCAGAACCGCGAATAGCGATACCCGCTGGGTTCGCCCGCGATGTACTCCTCCCACACGATCGACAGCGTCACGTGCTTGCGCTTGAGCTCGCGATGCACCGCCGCCCAGTCCGGCTCGGCCTGCCGCCGATGGCCCCGCCGGGTGCCCGGACCGGCTCCGGCGCTGGCGAACAGCCGGGCCTCCAGCACCGTGTCGGTGACGTCGTCTGGCAACGGCCAGGTCAGCCCCGCCGCCTCGAACCGGCGGATCGTCAACCGCACCGTCGAAGGGGCCGTGCCGACCCGCCGCGCAATCTCGCGGGTCGGCATCCCGGCCGACTTCAATCTGATCACATCGCGCACATGGCGCATCGCAAACCTCTCCGTCGGCATCCAGGTCCCCCTTCGCAAAGCCGAAAGGCGGGACCGTATCGGAGCCAGAAGAGGCCTCGTCACCCCGGGCGACATCATCCCGGAATGGTGGGCGACATCAAATCGGAACGGTGGGCGAGATCATTCCGGAATGGTGGGCGACATCGAGCGGAATCAGCACTCTTCATCCCTGCTGTTGGTTGGAACCAACAGCCGCTACGGACCGGCGCTTTCTAGATAATCTTCAAAGCCCGGCACAAATCCCCTGCCAGAAGAGTCAGGTCGGCCCAGCCAAAGAAAAAAGACGCGCCGGATCGAAAACCAGTCCGCACGGGTCGACAGGCGGTTGACGTTGTCACCGAAGCGCAGCCGCCCTCCCCGGCGGGTTGGTTTGAACTTCCAACACGTTCCGGGCCTGCACCATATAGACAGGAAATCCCTGCTCCGCGCGAGTCAAAGGGTCCCAGCGCGAAGAACACTAAATGGCGTCAGCTCAGTTGGTTGGGCTTTCCATCTGTTGAGCGTAGTGAAGGGGTTGAGAGCCAGGAATTGACTCCCGCAGTTCTACAAAGTTCCAGTTTGAGACATGAACCTTGGCACGCTTTGTGCTGACCCATCCTTGTCGGGATTTTGCATCACCTTCGCGGGGCTGGGAGCCAACGCCGCTCGAATCATTTCAAGCGAGCGGCGTTGTATTGTCGAAGCTCCTCGGCGAGTGATCCTGAATCCACACGTGGGCGACACTCGCCGGACCAGGTATCAACCGCCTTGCCGAGGAAACCCCGCCAAGATCGTCTTTGGCGGCCGACAGCAATGTGAGCGTCCACAGATCGCTAACAAATCCGGAGAGGCTAGCGGGCTTATTTGTTGGCTCGCATGGGGAGCCGTCACTGCCGTCGCTTCGCGCGAGCGAGCCTTTGCGACTTGGTGCGAGACGACAAGCACAATGGCTGAATCTCGAATCTTTAAGAAGCGCCTCCTTCAGCTCGGCGGTCGATTAAGTTGACGATGCCGTTACGCCGCTTGTGCGGCACCAGCAACCGGTCGGCTCTCTGCTGAGATGTTTCGTTGTCGTGCAACACTTCGACTGCAGACGCGCGCGATCGCCACGGCGCGAGATTCGCTGATGGTTCATGGATTTTGCTTTTAGCTCTGATGCCGGTAGCGGACTGGCTGCCGGCGGTTCAGAAACCGTAATCCTGAACGGCCAATGTGCTTTTGGGGTGCCCCTTCGACATGGGCGCACCGTCCCACCGAACGGGGCTGTTATACGCTAGCCCATTGATGGCCACTGATGCTATCTCGGGTTTCTGACACCCAAGTCTACGGTTGCATACAACCTAGACGTTTGCAACAGTCATTGCCTACTCAGGGCGCGACGAAACCGCGCGCTCTCCCTTGGGTTTTCGTGCACACGGCTGCGCTCGGCCGCTCGGCTTTATCAAACCCGAATTGCTCAAGCTCCTGCCGAAAGCGCGGACAACGAACCTGCAAGCCGTGCTGCCGTGGCCTACTGCACTTAGGATCGAAAGCCCGACGCGGATATAGACGCAAAAGACGGCGAACATGGTCAGTCCAAAGACGTGCCGCACTCCTAATTCGCTGCGTCCTCTCTGAAAAGAACGCAGCCTGTTCGTCTTAGAGCCTGACTCAAAATTGCATTGCTGTTTTTATCGCTGCGATGCGCCTTGTCATGAGTTGGACAGAGGCGAGGAAGAGCCAGGCAGTTGCGCTTTCGATGGTTCGCTCGAAGTCCTTGGCCAATCTGCGGTTGCGGCCGAGCCAGGCGAAGGTTCGTTCGACCACCCAGCGGCGCGGAAGCACCTCGAAGCCCTGTGCGGCATCGGAGCGCTTGATGATCTCGACAGTCCACCGGCCGATCTTTTCCAGCACCGCCTTGAGCTTTTCGCCGGCATAGCCGCCATCGGCGAAGATATGGCGCAGCCAGGGGAAGCGGTAGCGAATGCTGCACAGGACATCTGGCGTGCCGTCACGATCCTGGACGTCGGCAGCGTGAACGATCGCTCCGACCAGGAGCCCTTGGGTGTCGGTGACGATGTGGCGCTTTCGACCCTTGATCTTCTTTCCCGCGTCGTAGCCGCGAGGGCCGCCACTTTCCGTGGTCTTGACCGATTGGCTGTCGATCACGCCGGCCGTCGGCGAGGCCTCCCGGCCGATCGCCTCGCGCGCCAGCATCAGGAGTGCGTGGTTGATCGATTGCCACAATCCGCTGTCGCGCCATTGGTAGAAATAGTACTGCACCGTGGTCATTGGTGGAAACAGAGTGGGCGGCAGCATGCGCCACGGCAATCCGCCGCGCAGCAGATAGAGTACTGCCTCGACGATGTCGCGATAGCTCCATTTCGGGCGCCGCCCGCGCTTGGCCCGCACAGGAAGCAACCTCTCCAGCACGCCCCTTCCGCATCCGTCAAGTCGCTTGGCAAACGCAGCTCCTCTCGGGCAAACTGTGCCCGGGTGATATCAGTCCACATTCTCGATCCCTTTGATGCTTCGCAACACCGATGGAATCAGAACTCGCTGATATCACTCAACTTATTTTTCGGTTGGACACTTAGCGATTGTTGCCGGAGATCTATCACAGGCGGACGTGATCAGACCCGCAGGTTTTCTGCGCTGCTTTTGCTCGCTTGGGGGCGACTTTGACTTCGTAAGAAATCTTTTGGCCTTCTGCCAAACCAGAGGGTCCAGCGCGCCCGCCAAGGCTCACCGCGCTTTCGGCAGCAATCGACGCCGATCGATCGCCAGCCTGTTTCGGTCCGGGTTCCTAAACCCGCGGTCAGCCTGCACCTAAAAATCCATCTCCTTTCGGGGGTGCGTTCGCTCGCCCGTTCGGGTTGTATCGTCATCATGACAGAACACCCGGGCGTTTCAGAAAAACCAGACTTGGGAACGAGCCGCCGATGTCACGACCGCCGAAGCGCGATCGGTGCTGTCAATCGTACCCGTCGTCGGACAGGACCTCCAGGAAGTGGTGACAGCGCTCGTCCCCAACCAAAGAGCCGAACGCTTCGAAAAATACCTTCTCCTGCTATCCGACGAGCTCAACAGGCTGGCGGTTGCTTCATAGTCCCCTCCGATTCGCGAGCTTGCGGGAAGGCTTGAAGATAGCTGACGTTTTGAGCCGCAGGCGCTGACCGCAATTACGTCATCGTATGCACGATTGACACGTTTAATTGCGTGGGCCACTTCTTGCAATTGCGAAGGCATCTCGTCCAGCAATGCGCCTACAGTGCAGACAATCAATGCGCCGGGCTGATTATCCCCTTCGCCTAGGTCAAGGACAAACCGCAGTCGGTCAGCTCGACCACGACGTCGGTTGTAGAAATGACGCCTTTGTGATGAGTGATTGCCAGCACGGTCACATCTTCCGCCAGGCTGCGAATACGGTCCAAAATGTCGCGCTCGGTTCGTTCGTCAAGCGCGGAGCTGGCCTCGTCGAGAAGAAGGATCGCCGGCTCGCCATAGAGCGCGCGGGCAATAGCAACACGCTGGCGCTCCCCGCCTGAAAGCTTCAAACCGCGTTCTCCAACGGTTGTTTCAAATCCTTCCGGCAGAGCCTCGATAATGCGGAGAATTGCGGCTTTTTCCGACGCACCGCGAAGGCGCACCTCGTCGCGGGGCCGTCCTAGCAGAATGTTGTCGGCTACCGACTCATTGAGCAACATCACGTCCTGCGGCACAACAGCAACTGCGGCATACCAATCCGTGTGATCGATGGTCGCTATATCGGTTCCATCGACCAGAATACGGCCGCAGTCTGGCTCGATCGATTTCAGGACGAGCTTGAATATTGTCGACTTCCCCGATCCGGATTCGCCGACAAGGAAGGTAATGGCGCCGCGCCTAGCCAGAAACGAGACATTCGTAACGCCACGACCGTTGTCGTAGGCATACCGAATGCCCTCGAAGGATAGCTGGCCAGCGGAGGGCGTGAAATCATGAGCATGAGATGTTCGCCGCTCTTCTGGTGCGACCCACAGTCTGGCGAGAGGAATGAGGTCGGCTCGCGACCGCGCCGCGTCAGAGATCGCGCGCGCGACCATCTCGAAGGGCGTATTGAGTTGGAGTAGAAGCGTGTTGAATAGCACAATATCGCCGATCGTGACCGCGCCGGCCCGGTATTCAGGCATTAGAAGGAGAAGTGTGACGGCAAATTGTAGCGCGATGGCTAAGCCGAGCACGGCTATGTAGGCCAATCGTTGAAACACGTAGGCTCGCCAGTTATCGCGCACCTCCCGCGCCTTCATCGTAAAGCGCTGACTCATCCAGGAATGACTGCCGAAATGGCGCAACGTGTCCATGGAGTTCATGACGTTGCCGACGAAACGCGCATTCTCCTGTCCGGCTTCGATGGCCCGGTCCAGAAACACGCGCGCCCGACGCGTGGAATTCCACCCCAATGTAATCGCGACAGCCCCATAAGCGAGGACGATTGCAGCGACTTGGATATTGACGAGCACACCGAGAGTAGCGAGCGTAAGCAGAAGTTGCGCTGCAGCCGGGATGAATATCATAATTCCAAGCTGGACCAACGTCGTCAACCCGCTGCACCCGCGCGCGGCCGCACTCTGTATCTCCACGGGATTGTGCTCAAGAAAAAAGGCCGAGGTTTTTCTCAGAATGCGATCGAAAAAGCGAGTTGCAGCGATGAAGCCCAGGTTCTCGGCTGTCATGAAGGAAAGATACTGCAGCATGCGCTGCAATGCGGAGGCTATGCCGAGCAGGACCGCATAGCCGGCGAATCCCCAGGCAAGCGCCGACATGCCTTCCCCCCGCGGGAGACGATCAATGAGACTCGAAAATACATAGGGGGCTGCGACGCTGCTCGCGCTGGAGATCAGCACCACTGTGGCAACGATGAGAAGCAAGCGCCGATCGGATCGCCAGTACGCATGCAGAATTTCGGAAACCGGCGACAATGCGCTGTCGTTGACCTGATCTGCGGTTGATCCAGGGAATGGGGCTTTGCTTACACTGAGAGAGCCGACATGGCCTTGCGATCTGGATTCCATACGATCTCACGTAAAGATGCGGCTCTGTGGAATTTGCTGACGTTTACCGTTACTAGACTCCAACCCAGTTTTGTCCAGCACCGTCATCCAACCCCGCCAAATCTTGGTAGGTTGTCGCCCGGGTTCTCACATGAGAGAAGTTATAGTGTGGCTCGACACGCTGCCGCGCCACACGACGAGAAGCCCGATCACGCTATCAATAGGAACAGACATGAAGAGCGCAACTGCAGACACGTCTAAGCGGCCATCGCGGCCCGATACAACTGACCTCCTCTTACCGGTGCTGCCACCTCCCACTATTGTGGGGCCGAAGGGCCCCTCCCTAACGACAGCGCTAACGAAGGCTACCTTTAAGATCATTCTTCACTCCGTTACCGCCTCTCACACGAGAGGCGGTAACGTTTAAGTCGAGGAACAAATGCTCAAGGCCACTCTGAAAATAGCCGACTTGGAAAACTATGGCGTTCATTCGGTCGTAATAGCCCTTGCGTCTACGGATCAGTTTCGTCAGCACTACCAGAAATGCATGTACTGGCCCGCTCGATTTTATCGTGATCGAGGCCGCTCGCCGGGGGCCTCGGTTGCGTGTACGAGCAGGCCATATAGGTAGCCTCCCAATTTACTTCCATGTGGAGGAGCGCACTCGTACGGTTACGCTCTCCTGGGATTTCGTGGATCTTTTGGATAACTCGGGAACGATTGATGCAGAAATCATAGCCCATCATCCATCTATGAGAACGTTCTATTCTGCGCGGCAGGCCTGCGTTGGCGCTAATCAGTTAATCTGCTGCGGCTGCATGGAACATCTCGGCCGTCCCGGCAGCGGCCATGGTGCCGAACGGGGCGTTTGCGTAGGTGATGATACGAACCGCCGCGCGATTTTCGATGGAAACAAGGGCCATCGGCGTCCTCTCTCCTGCCGCGCACCGGCTGCTCGGGGCCGTGGTCTCCATCGGAGGCGCCCTCACATTCTGGATGAACTTTCCAACTTTATAACGGATGCAAAGTGACCGCGGATGAGGGAGCCAAATCGGCATCCGGCGGTCGCTCGAACAAGCTCGCTTGAAAAAGGCTGGCCGATCTCCGCGTTGAGGTGGCCCGGTACTACGTGCCGAAAGACACGCTGGGTGCACCTGAGAAGCGCGTTATCGACGCGATCAATGCCGCCGGCAGTGCATTCACAGCCTGGCGAAACACGGCAGCACTAAGATTCTGTCACTGATGAAAATCGGCTACATTCGATTCTTGTTCTTCAGTGGGCGCAGGGGCTAGAGCATTTTCCGACCGGAAAGAATCGGGTGGGGATTCCCAAAACGGCGCGAGTCAGATTCAAGCTGCATGCTGGCGAGGGAGGCCAGCATGTATGGCCAGGGCGCTTTCGGTTGATCTTCGCCAAAGGGTGGTAGCCGCGATTGACGGTGGCATGTCCTGTCGACAGGCTGCTGAGCGCTTTGGTGTCAGCGCGGCCAGTGCAATCCGCTGGCGCGGTCGCCTCAAGAAAGTTGGCGACATCGTTCCTAAACGCCAGGGCGGTGACCGCAAATCGCAGCGCATCGAAGCGCATTCGCAATTGATTCTGGAGGCGGTGACAGCGAGGCCGGATATCACGCTTGCCGAGTTGCGAGAACTGTTGAAACGTCGTGGAATATCGACTGGCATCGCGTCGCTCTGGCGTTTTTTCCAGCGCAGAAAGATCACACTTAAAAAAAGACAGCGCACGCCGCCGAGCAACGGCGCGGCGATATAAATGCCGCACGTGAGGAGTGGTTCGAAGGGCAAATCGACCTTGACCCTGAGCGTCTCGTCTTCATCGACGAAACCAGCGCCAACACCAAAATGGCGCGGCGTTACGGGCGCTCGCCACGCGGCGAGCGATGTCGTGCAGCTATCCCACACGGACATTGGAAGACGACGACGTTCACCGCTGGATTGCGCTCCGACGGTCTGATCGCGCCGCTTGTTCTGGACGGTCCAATGGATGGCGACGCTTTCCTGGCCTACGTCGAGCAATTGCTCGCCCCATCGCTGCGGCCGGGCGATACCGTTATCATGGACAACTTGCCCGCTCACAAGGTCCATGGCGTTCGAGAGGCCATCCAGGCGGTCGGAGCTAGCCTGCTCTATCTTCCGCCCTACAGTCCAGACTTCAACCCGATTGAAATGGCCTTCTCCAAACTGAAAGCGCTGTTGCGGACCGCCGCAGCCCGCACCATGCCCGATCTCTGGCAAGCAATCGCCAACGCTCTCAAACGCTTCTCACCCGAGGAATGTCAAAATTATCTCGTCGCGGCTGGTTACGACGCAACGTGATCGGAAAACGCTCTAGCGAGCCATCGGCCTGAACGATCATCTTGGGCGAGAGGGGCGCGCCAAGCGGCGGAACTGCCGATCGCCGGATCTGCGGCGGATATCGCCGGGAAAACACCGCAATGAGGCGCTGGCGGCGGCCAGCTTTTTCCACCACCTTCTCGATGGTCTTCTCTTTGGAGCGTAGCGCGGCGCGGTGCGTCGGCGTTGGCGATTCCACTCCTGTACGTCCGTTAACAGCCACATTACCTCACCTGCTGAAGTGCTCGCGCACGGAAAATTTGGCTCTTCAGCCCAACGAGCGATTGTTCGAGGCGTGGTCTTGAAGTGCGCGGCCAGTTGGACCGCTGTCATTAAGATGCCGATAAGGCCGATCGATGTCGGTCCAACATCCGCAGTGATGCTCCCCGTGCTGTCTTTCATTGCTCGCGAGCCGCCCCTAGCCAAGCGACCACGAGCGGGCGGCAGCTTGCCATTCATGAGCGATACTCTTCGTGCACGCCGCGAGAATATGATCTTGATCAGCCTAAAGAGCTAAGTGCTCGTCACCGCGAACTCATCAGGGCCTCCGCGCTGGCGGATGACCTCTCGGAGTGCAGATGGCTTCTCAGGGGCGGAAGAGCGAATAGCGGCCTCGAAGGCCGGTATGAATTTGAGCCGGTCCATTACAGCACGCTCCACAAAGCCATCGTGAGTGTCAGTCGGGGAAACGAGCTTTTGGTTTTGAGGCCGGCTAGGGGGCGGCCCAGTCGCCGTGAGCTGCGCAATCGTCGCGAGAACTACGCTCGTTTCGGTCGTTCCCCCGGACCAATCTCCGAGCGCCGCGATGGCGCCTTCCAAAGCCTCTTCACGACTCATGTGAACTATCTCCCCAGCGAGCCTGTTGCAGAAGACCGGTAGAACCCAGGAAAAGAGGCGCGGGCGTCTGGAGGAGCCGCCCGCGCGAAGTTTGCTACGCCAAGCTTGGCTGCTGGGGTTGCGTGAAATAAACAGCCAAGCCAAAAGGCTCTCAGCAACTCGCGTGCCAGACGGTCACGAACTTCAAGTGTAGAGATAAGCGGTGCCAGTCTTTTCGCCCGTCGTAGCCTGACCTCGACAGAGCATGGCGGCTAGCGCCACGATGGAACCGCGCGGGCGGTAGCTGAGAGACCGCCCGCACGAGTTGCGTTACGCATGATGCTTGGCCCTCAAGAGATTCAGTAAGCGACCAAGCTATACATAGCTCAGCAGTCCGCGTGCTAGATAAACGTAAGGGAACAAGGGACACGCTTTCACACGCAGATCCGCAGGCTGCTCGCGCTGCTGTCCGAGAAAGCATGTTGTCCGCGCCATGCTGCGCAAACCACCTCAACGACCGATACAGCTGCGTCTGCGATGAGAATAGTGTAACTTCGAGAAGCTAGCTTGATGCTCATAGTCCATGCTCCTCATGCGCCGCAACGGAAATGATCGTAAGCAGCCTAAAGAGCGTAAGCGGGTGTTTACGTAAGAGTTCTGTGCTCGCCTTCGCGAACGCGTCACGGCCTCCCGCAGTGCGGCGAGCTTGTCGGGATCGGCAGAGCGAACAGCTGCGTCGAACGCAGGCATGCATGATCTCCACACCGTGCCTCCGATGGCATGAAAAGATGCACGGAGGAGAGCCCCCCTGCGCAGACTTGGCCATCTCATAGAGGTCGCGCGAATTATGAGGAGCCAAGCCCAATTGGCTCTCAGCAACTCGCGGGCCATTCAAGATGCAAGAGAGGCGAAATAGTGCGCACCACCATGAAAAGCGTGCGGGCGGTGCTGACGACCGCCCGCACGAGTTACGGTGTGAGGACTTGGCCCTCAATCAATAAGCGACCAAGCCATACTTGGCTCAGCAATCAATGGGCCAGACGGCCACATTGCGCAGAGAGGCAAACGGCGCGCTTTCATACCTTGTGCAGACTAACTACTCGCGCGAGCGGTGCTTTCCGGACGACAATGTCACGAACCGGACGCAACTGAGCGACATCAGACGTGCCGCGTTAATGACGACGAGCGTGCGAAATAGTCGGACTGATCTCGTCATCGTGCACGATGAGAAGCTCGCCGGGCTTCACGCCAAGTCTTCGCAACTGCTCCTCTTCGATTGGGCAGTTGAGCATTGCGGCCTTTGCGCCGCATTCCGCGATGGTCATCCTCACCACTTCCGCCGGATCGGCGACGGCCCCCACGCAAGTTATGTGCCCGAATTCTTCGTCATCGTCGCCATCTTCCTTGCCGCTGTTACTATCCAACCATCCATCTTGTTGAGCTCCGTGGGCCCTGAGCTGCCGAACCTCTGAAGATCCCGAGGCATCGGACACCGCGGCTGAACACGAGGACTGAGCTGCTGCCGGTTTGATGGACACCGAGATTAGGTGTTTCATGAAGCCGGAGGTGGCGATGAAAAGACGGAAGTTCAGCCGCGAGTTCAAGGTCGAGGCGGTCAAGCTGGTGCGGGACCGTGGGGTGTCGGTGGCGCAAGCCGGCCGTGACCTGGATGTTCATGAGAATGTTCTCCGCAAATGGGTGAAGGAGTTGGGCTCCGACCCGGCGCAAGCCTTTCCCGGCCACGGGCAGATGAAGCCGGAGCAGCAGGAGATCGAGCGGCTGCGCCGTGAGGTCGCCAAGCTGAAGGCCGAGCGGGATATCCTAAAAAAGGCCGCAGCCTACTTCGCGAAGGAAGCGACATGAAGTTCGCCTTCGTCGCGAAGCACCGGACGATCTGGCCGGTGGCATGGCTATGCGATGCGCTGGGAGTGTCGCGGTCGGGCTTCCATGCCTGGCTGAATCGCTCTCCCAGCACCAGATCCCGCAGCGACGAGGAGCTCGGCGGCAAGGTCAAGGCCAGCTTCGCCGCCAGCGACCGCACCTATGGCGCACGCCGGGTGTGGCGTGACCTGCTCGCCGACGGGGCGGATTGCGGCCTGCACCGGATTGAGCGGCTGATGCGCCTGCAAGGCTTGCGGGCGCGGCCGCGACGTCGGCGCTTGCCGAAGGACAGCGGCGATCGACAGCTCGAGACCGTACCGGCGAACCTCCTTGACCGGCAGTTCGCCGCCGAGCGGCCGAACCAGAAGTGGATCGCCGACTTCACCTATCTCTGGACGGCCGAAGGCTGGCTCTATGTCGCAGCGGTGATCGACCTGTTCTCACGCCGCGTGGTGGGCTGGTCGATGAGTGCCGCCATGACGGCACAGCTCGTGACGGACGCATTGTTGATGGCCGTCTGGCGGCGCGGCAAGCCGGATGCACTGTTGCATCACTCCGACCAGGGCAGCCAGTACACCAGCGAGCAGTTCCAGCGCCTGATGGCCGACCACGGCATCGTTTGCAGCATGAGCTGGAGAGCTTCTTCTCCTCGCTCAAGACCGAGCGTACGGCCAACAAGATTTATCGAACCAGAGATGAGGCACGCGCCGATGTGTTCGACTACATCGAACGATTTTACAACCGCGCATCAGAACACCCATCTGTCTATGTTGTTGAAGAGAAGAGACTTTGCTGATTGGGATGCGATCCCGTGGGGTATCTTGGGTTCTGTCGCGCTCGTTCGGCGATAGATTGAGCGGCAGTTGTTATCAGCGAGGCGCGGGCGAAGATCCACGGGCCGTCCGACAGCGGATGGAAGGCTTCGATTTCGCCGGCTTCAGCGGCCAGCCGGAGCGTCTTGGGCGCGATCTTCAGGAGCTTTGCGGCGTTGCTAAGGTTGAGCCAGGGTTCGATCCCGTCATCGGCGGGCTTGAATACCGGGAGGTGGTAGCTCGAGCGCATTGATGTGACGCGCTCGCGGGTCCAGCGATTGCCGTTGCCCGTCTTGAGGCCGTTTCGGTTGAGGAGGCCGGCAATCAGATCGTCGCTGGCGATCAGCACCAGTTGACGCACGGCTTGGATAATATCGGCGGAAGTGCTGTTGCGCTGTCCGCGCCGGCGCTTGGGCAAGCGCAACTCGCTGTGAGCGCCACCCACCCAGTGGACGATGAGAACGATCTCGGACGCCGCGTCGTCTATATCGGCCACGACCTCATGGACGAGGGTGCGTACAATGCGCTTCTTGAGACGAGCATCCGTCGTCGGCGCATCCCAGACCGTTTTGAGGTTCGAGGCCAGTACGCCGAGCGAAGCTGGATCAGCAATGGGTGCGGGCGTCGCCGCATCATGCATGGCGATCTTGCCCTCGACCTCCGCCGCGTGAGCGAGTGCCCTGTTCCAGCGCGCTTCCAGCTCACTCGCCACCAACCGGTTCGCGGGGTCAGCGGCATCGTATTGCCGGAAAGCCCGGTCGGCGGCATAGCGCGCCGCTTCCAGATCGCGACTGAGCGCATCGCGCACCTGATCCCGCCGTTCCCTGGCTCCTTCGGCGGCAGCGGTTGCAGCGGCGATAGCGCCCGGACCGACGACGCCAAGCAGTGCGTCCTCGATTGCATCATCGACACGCAATCCGCCGAAGGCGATGCAGTGGGCCCCGCCATTGTCCATCCAGGCGCGGCTGCAGCTGTAGCGCGGGATATGGTTTTCCATGCCGGAGTACCGGAGTGTGAGCTTGCGGCCGCAGCGCTTGCACCGGATCAGACCGGCCAGCAGCGCGTCCCCATGCTTGGGTGCGCCGTGATGCCGACCGGTGGGAACGTTGCTGCTGACCATGGTGCGGATCGCCTCGAACCTCTCCCAGCTCACATACCCGTCGTGGGTGTTGGGCATCAGCGCCAGCCATTCGTTCCGCGTCTTGCGGCGGATCTTCACGCTCACGCCCCCGGCGCTGTATCCCGCCGCCACAGCCGTCTTACCATAGGCATAGGCGCCGCCGTAGACCGGGTTCTCAATGATCCGGTGGATGGCGGAGTAACTCGGTCGCCGCCAGGCTGTGTCGCCGTTGGACTGCTTCACTGGTAGATCGAGATTGTACTCGTGGAGCCAGCAGAGCGCCTGTCGCGCGCTGCCCAGTTCCTCGACCTTGTCGAACACCAGCTTGATCGCTTCCTGGACACGCCGATCCGGATCTTTCTCATAACGGTCGCCGGCCTTCACGAAACCGACGGGCGCCGCCACAACCAACTCGCCCCGGCGCGCCTTCTCGTAGCGGGCCGAGAGCGAGCGTTGGCGCAACAAATCCAGTTCGTACTCGTTGAGGCTGCCCTTGAGCCCGAGTAGCAGGCGATCGTTGCCGTGCCTCGGTGCATAGATCGTCTCCTGATCGACCAGAACGGTATCGACCACGCGGCACATCTCGATGAGTTGCTGCCAATCCCGGCTGTTGCGGGCGAAGCGCGAGACCTCGCGGGCGCAAACCGCACCAACCTTACCGAGGCAAACCTCCGCTACCATTCGCTCGAAACCGGCGCGTTGCACGCCGCCGGCGGCTGAACGACCGAGATCATCATCGATCACTTCGATCTCTGACCACCCGAGTGCCGTCAGCCGGTCCCGCATGGCGTATTGCAATGCGCTGCTCTCGCGATTGTGCAACACCTGATGTGCTGAGGATTGGCGCACGTAAAGAATCGCCTTACGCTCCAGATGATGAGGCCTGACCTTGTCAGAGATCATGATCGACCCCCTTCGCGGGCGGCGTCGCTGTCATCGCAGCATGGTCGAGGATCAACTGCGTCATCAGGCTTGTGAGGGCCGCCCGGGCTTCCGCCGGCAACTCCGGCCATGCTGGCGCGCGGATGGCGCCGTTCGGCAGGCCGCTCCCGAACAGATCCATCTGTTGCTGCGGCCGCGGTTGTCGATTGTGTCGGTATCCGCTCCCTGGCATTGCCGTCTGCCGTGACATGGGTCTCTCCCCGATTCTGGTCGTGAGAGGCTCTGGATGCGCTAGAAAGCAGGGCAGCTGATGGCGTTCGATCCATCAACACCAGATCGAGAAGCGCAGAAAGCGCTGCAAGTGCGGTTATGCTGACAAATGGCCGAGCTGCCAAAAGCTCCGCCTCAGGGCATGCCGTCCGGTCGAACATCCATGCTGGAACCTCCAGCCAACGATCTGCTTGCGATCCATCCAGTGTGCAGCGGAAGGCGACATCGCCAGCCTTGTCGACGGCCCCATGAACGCAAACTCGGCAACCAAACCAAGGATGATATCGATAAAGAACCACGCGAAGAGCGGTCCTGTGGGCGTTCTCAAACCTCGTTGTACAACCGAACAAGGCTCCATTCCGCCGTGGGATATATCGCCCCGATCGAAATGGAGCCAAAAGCCGCCTAAACCAGTCCACTTTCTCGGGGGAAGATCAGACGCAGAGTGCGCAGACTGGCGAGAGGTAGCGGAGAGTATTGCGCATCAATCCTAAACGCGAGCCGCAGCGCGCCCGCCGAGCGTATGAGACGTATATCGCCCGGACCAAGTGGATGACTAATCAAGGATACCGGCACATCTTGCGTGACGGCGGCCCGGCCGTCGTGGATAACTAACTTCAGGTATCCATGTTCTTTAGCCCGCAATTGCTTTGTTG
Organism: Bradyrhizobium barranii subsp. apii; assembly: GCF_011516635.5. GTDB lineage: Bacteria > Pseudomonadota > Alphaproteobacteria > Rhizobiales > Xanthobacteraceae > Bradyrhizobium > Bradyrhizobium barranii. The sequence continues at coordinate 1,450,047 of NZ_CP096255.1, forward strand.
AGCAGGCTTGCCTGAGGCCATCCACATATTCGGCTGTGTCAACGGCCTCGGAGCCGTCCACCGCATGGACGCGGACTTGGCGACCTCAAGATCTGCCAAAAGCTGATCAATGTTCGCTCGCTCTCGCTGCAACTCTTCAATGATCGAACCGTGTTTTGTCATCCCGCTTCCTTACTCATCAGGTTTGACTGTGTGTTCGCAGCCACCGTTAAACTCGACGAGCGGGCGTGTTCGGTGATCGTATCGCCAGCACGCTCGGGAGTGTGGCCGATTGTGAACGTGCCGCGATACCCGAAGAAGAAAAGATGCATGTCGCCGAAATCGGGGCGGTCACCTTCGTAGTCGTCAAGCTCCACTTCATTCCACGCAAGTCCGTCATCCAGATCATTGCGGGGCTCGCCAGGCATGAGGACAGCAGAGCTCGCAGGGGGATGGTTGTGGTCGTAGTTGACCGGAGCTGGCGGCTCTGCGTGCACGCTCAGGCTTACTTGCATAGCTTCGATGACGGCAGGGAGCTTCCCATAGTTTGCGACCGAGTAGGAAGGCCATACCCACCGCGAAAGTGGCGACCGTAAGCAAGCAACCTATAACAATCTCGGGCACTCAGAACTTCATACTCGCTCGTCTGATTGAGAGGTGCCATTGCGTCCGTACAATCGAAGGGTGCTGCACCAAATGGTGGTTCAATTGAATAGCTGGCTTCCAGCCCGATCCCTATTGGGATTCGGTTGCGGGAGGACGGACCTTCTCCCCGCGATGCGTCAACGAGATACTCCGCAGGTTGAGCGCGTGCTAACGTCTAATGGCGTCGCCGTCAGGTTGGCACCTATGCAGACAAGTAGGTGTAGGGCTCGGGTTGCCGTGTCAGGGTGCGGAACGCGTGCCGGCCTGTGCTGGTGTGCCGCGTCTCGGAGTGCAGGCTCCGTCAAGTGCTGGAGCTGTGTAGTGCGTGGCGACCTTCCGTATATCGCATACGTCATTTTGATAGGACTAACCTCGCTCGCCATCGCCGCGGTCGTAATATTTATGCAATGAGGTGGCCGTCTGAGCTGCTGCCGGTTTGATGGACACCCGGTTAAGCTAATCCCACCTTGCGCTCGAACTCAACCGGGCTGAGATAGCCGATGGTCGAGTGCCTGCGGGTCGTGTTGTACAACGAGGTTTGAGAACGCCCACAGGACCGCTCTTCGCGTGGTTCTTTATCGATATCATCCTTGGTTTGGTTGCCGAGTTTGCGTTCATGGGGCCGTCGACAAGGCTGGCGATGTCGCCTTCCGCTGCACACTGGATGGATCGCAAGCAGATCGTTGGCTGGAGGTTCCAGCATGGATGTTCGACCGGACGGCATGCCCTGAGGCGGAGCTTTTGGCAGCTCGGCCATTTGTCAGCATAACCGCACTTGCAGCGCTTTCTGCGCTTCTCGATCTGGTGTTGATGGATCGAACGCCATCAGCTGCCCTGCTTTCTAGCGCATCCAGAGCCTCTCACGACCAGAATCGGGGAGAGACCCATGTCACGGCAGACGGCAATGCCAGGGAGCGGATACCGACACAATCGACAACCGCGGCCGCAGCAACAGATGGATCTGTTCGGGAGCGGCCTGCCGAACGGCGCCATCCGCGCGCCAGCATGGCCGGAGTTGCCGGCGGAAGCCCGGGCGGCCCTCACAAGCCTGATGACGCAGTTGATCCTCGACCATGCTGCGATGACAGCGACGCCGCCCGCGAAGGGGGTCGATCATGATCTCTGACAAGGTCAGGCCTCATCATCTGGAGCGTAAGGCGATTCTTTACGTGCGCCAATCCTCAGCACATCAGGTGTTGCACAATCGCGAGAGCAGCGCATTGCAATACGCCATGCGGGACCGGCTGACGGCACTCGGGTGGTCAGAGATCGAAGTGATCGATGATGATCTCGGTCGTTCAGCCGCCGGCGGCGTGCAACGCGCCGGTTTCGAGCGAATGGTAGCGGAGGTTTGCCTCGGTAAGGTTGGTGCGGTTTGCGCCCGCGAGGTCTCGCGCTTCGCCCGCAACAGCCGGGATTGGCAGCAACTCATCGAGATGTGCCGCGTGGTCGATACCGTTCTGGTCGATCAGGAGACGATCTATGCACCGAGGCACGGCAACGATCGCCTGCTACTCGGGCTCAAGGGCAGCCTCAACGAGTACGAACTGGATTTGTTGCGCCAACGCTCGCTCTCGGCCCGCTACGAGAAGGCGCGCCGGGGCGAGTTGGTTGTGGCGGCGCCCGTCGGTTTCGTGAAGGCCGGCGACCGTTATGAGAAAGATCCGGATCGGCGTGTCCAGGAAGCGATCAAGCTGGTGTTCGACAAGGTCGAGGAACTGGGCAGCGCGCGACAGGCGCTCTGCTGGCTCCACGAGTACAATCTCGATCTACCAGTGAAGCAGTCCAACGGCGACACAGCCTGGGGGGATGTCCCGATCGCTGTTGAACTACGTCGGGTCGACGTTGCCGGAATGAATATTACGCAGCCCTCGTGACGTGGGCAACGGACTTGATTGTCATGCGATCGTGGTGAGCTTGAAGGGCCGCACGCAGAACCGACAATTGCTTATGCGCCTTCAATCGTCGGAAGCCCTTGTTGGCCTCGATCATACCGGCCGCGACCCATCGCAAGGCCATACCGGCATCCCGCCAGCGTTTAACGTTGCGCGTGACGCGGCGAATGGTGCCCATCATGTTCTCGGCGATATTGGTACAGGCGAGCGATCGGCGAAGCTCCTTCGGCAACTTCAACCGGACGACAGTCAGGATTTCGTCGAGGCCTTCGAGGATACTGGCCGCAACGCCGGGCCATTGCTGGTCGAGTCGACGCGCGAGATTGCGGATCAATTTTTCAGCCTTGTCGGCGTCATCGAGCTCCCAGGCCTGGCGCAGCACCCGGCGGGTGGCCGCATGATGCTCTTTCGGCAGGCGTTCCATGATGTTGCGCGCCTTGTGGATCTGGCAGCGCTGGATCGCAGCGGCCGAACCGAAGGTGCGGCGGATCGCCTTCGACAACGCCTTCGCGCCGTCGGCGATGAACAGTCTTGGCACCGTCGGGTCGAGCCCGCGCGAGACCAGGTTGTCCAGCAGGGCCTGAACCGTTGCTGCATTCTCGGTCGCCCCTTCCACCAGCGCCAGCGGATGCTTGTTGCCTTCGCCGTCAACCCCGATCGCGGCCACCAGCACGAGATCGTCGTCGAGATGCAGCCCGTCGATTTGGACCACCAGAAGGTCGAGCGCGGACAGATCGGCAGCCATGAAGTCGGCCAGCCGCGCCGCCGACAGAGCCACGAACCTCCGCGAGGCCGCCGACTTCGAAATCCCCGATCCGGGCGGTGCCGGCACGTCACCCTCGGGCAGCCGGACGGCGCGGCCGAACCGGCGCGTCGACACATTGATCAGCATCAGGTTCATCGCCCAGCGACCGAGCCAGTCCTCCTGCGCCGCCGTTTCCCAGCTCGGGATCGTGACCTCGCGGCCGTCCATGCCCCGGACCCGCGGGCGATCGACCTCGATCTTGCCGCCGTGGAAACCGATCCGCCCCCGCGTTCGGCCCCAACGGTGCGCCCGCCGCGCCGCATCACGACCGTGGCGCGGCCCGCAGGCCGCTGTCACATCCGCCTCCATCATCGTGCCGAGCGCCTCGATTCCTGCCGCAAGGCAGAACCGATCGAAGCTCGCTCGCACTTCCGCAAATGATTTCTCCACAGCCCCGGTCGCCGGCCAACCAGCCGGTGTGATATCTCTCGTCATGGCGTTGCTCTCCTTTGTGGAATCAGCACCCCGAGCCTACCGGCTCAAGGTGGGCAACGCCGACCTCTTCAGAAATTCAACAGAACCCGGGACATCCCCCAGCCTGGCGGCGACCGAGTTACTCCGCCATCCACCGGATCATTGAGAACCCGGTCTACGGCGGCGCCTATGCCTATGGTAAGACGGCTGTGGCGGCGGGATACAGCGCCGGGGGCGTGAGCGTGAAGATCCGCCGCAAGACGCGGAACGAATGGCTGGCGCTGATGCCCAACACCCACGACGGGTATGTGAGCTGGGAGAGGTTCGAGGCGATCCGCACCATGGTCAGCAGCAACGTTCCCACCGGTCGGCATCACGGCGCACCCAAGCATGGGGACGCGCTGCTGGCCGGTCTGATCCGGTGCAAGCGCTGCGGCCGCAAGCTCACACTCCGGTACTCCGGCATGGAAAACCATATCCCGCGCTACAGCTGCAGCCGCGCCTGGATGGACAATGGCGGGGCCCACTGCATCGCCTTCGGCGGATTGCGTGTCGATGATGCAATCGAGGACGCACTGCTTGGCGTCGTCGGTCCGGGCGCTATCGCCGCTGCAACCGCTGCCGCCGAAGGAGCCAGGGAACGGCGGGATCAGGTGCGCGATGCGCTCAGTCGCGATCTGGAAGCGGCGCGCTATGCCGCCGACCGGGCTTTCCGGCAATACGATGCCGCTGACCCCGCGAACCGGTTGGTGGCGAGTGAGCTGGAAGCGCGCTGGAACAGGGCACTCGCTCACGCGGCGGAGGTCGAGGGCAAGATCGCCATGCATGATGCGGCGACGCCCGCACCCATTGCTGATCCAGCTTCGCTCGGCGTACTGGCCTCGAACCTCAAAACGGTCTGGGATGCGCCGACGACGGATGCTCGTCTCAAGAAGCGCATTGTACGCACCCTCGTCCATGAGGTCGTGGCCGATATAGACGACGCGGCGTCCGAGATCGTTCTCATCGTCCACTGGGTGGGTGGCGCTCACAGCGAGTTGCGCTTGCCCAAGCGCCGGCGCGGACAGCGCAACAGCACTTCCGCCGATATTATCCAAGCCGTGCGTCAACTGGTGCTGATCGCCAGCGACGATCTGATTGCCGGCCTCCTCAACCGAAACGGCCTCAAGACGGGCAACGGCAATCGCTGGACCCGCGAGCGCGTCACATCAATGCGCTCGAGCTACCACCTCCCGGTGTTCAAGCCCGCCGATGACGGGATCGAACCCTGGCTCAACCTTAGCAACGCCGCAAAGCTCCTGAAGGTCGCGCCCAAGACGCTCCGGCTCGCCGCTGAAGCCGGCGAGATCGCAGCCATCCATCCGCTATCGGACGGCCCGTGGATCTTTGCTCGCGCCTCGCTGATAACAGCTGCCGCTCAATCTATCGCCGAAGGAGCGCGACAGAACCCAAGATACCCCACAGGATCGCATCCCGATCAGCAAACTCTCTTCTCTTCAACAACATAGACAGATGGGTGTTCTGATGCGCGGTTGTAGAAGTCGAGGTATCGGCCGATCGAGGCACGAGCTTCGCTGACGTTCTCGTAGGCCCGCAGATAAACCTCCTCGTACTTGACGCTGCGCCACAGCCGTTCGACAAACACGTTGTCTCGCCAGGCTCCCTTGCCGTCCATGCTGATCGCAATGCCGTTGTCGGCGAGCACGCCGGTAAAGGCCTGTCCGGTGAACTGCGAGCCCTGATCCGTATTGAAGACGTCCGGCTTGCCGTGACGAGCCAGGGCATCCTGAAGCGTCTCGACACAGGACGTCGCCTCCATGGTGATCGATACGCGCCACGACAGCACGCGGCAGCTGAACCAGTCGAGCACAACCGCCAGATAAACGAAGCCGCGGGCCATCGGGATGTAGGTGATGTCCATCGCCCACACCTGGTTCGGCCGCGTGATCTCCATTCCGCGCAGCAGGTACGGGTAGATCTTGTGGCCCGGCTCGGGCTTTGTCGTGCGTGGACGGCGATAGAGCGCTTCTATCCCCATCCGCCGCATCAACGTCTTCACATGCCGACGGCCGATCTTGCACCCATCGGCAGCCAGCAGCCCTCGCAACATGCGAGAGCCGGCAAAAGGGAACTCCAGATGCAGCCGGTCGAGGCGCTGCATGATCGCAAGGTCGGCGTCCGGCACCGGCCGCGGCAGGTAGTACACGCTGCCGCGGCCGATGTTCAAAGCCTCCGCTTGCCTGGTGATCGACAGCTCGTGCTCACGGTCGATCATCGCTTTGCGCTCAGCAATCCCGCCGCTCCTTCTAAAAAGCTATGCGCGGCGCTGCGCTCCCCCTGTGGGATAGAAACGGACCGGCGCTAGATTGCCGACCGGGAGGGAGCGGCCGATACGATTTTGGTGGCACGTGACCCCGTTAAAAAACCTGGTCCATGGGTTGTCGCGCACTTGAGAGTGGTGACGCCATCCGGCGATCCCGTTTAGGAATCTGACGGATAGCGCAGCCCAGCCTTCCGCCGCCGTCAGCAGGAGGATTAGAGATGAACCCCAAAAGATCGAAGTCGAGGAACTGAGCTGCTGCCGGTTTGATGGAGATGAATCTTCAGCTGCACCACGTCGTCACCGACATCACCGGCGTGACCGGCCTGCGTATCATACGAGCGATCCTTGCCGGCGAGCGCGATCCTGAGGCGCTGGCGTGCTTGCGCCATTATAGTTGCCGCTCCAGCGCCGAGACGATCGCGAAGGTGCTCACCGGAAGCTACCGCGCCGAGCATCTGTTTGCGCTCGAGCAGGCACTTGCGCTTTACGACGCCTACCACGAGAAGGCATCTGCCTGCGACGCCCGAATTGAAGCCGTGTTGAAGGAACTGAGCTTCCATCGCGGTCATGGCCACGGATCAGCGCCGCAGGTCTCGCGGCGTCGGAATCGAACCGATCAGGCGAACGCTCCAGCTTTCGACGTCCGCGAGGCGCTGTTCGCGTTGCTCGGAAAGGACCTCACCGCGATCGACGGCCTCGGTCCTTTACCTCTCGCTGAAGCTGATCGCTGAATGCGGCGACGACCTCTCCTCGTGGCCAAGTGCAAAGCATTTTACCTCCTGGCTGGGACTGGCGCCGGCGGCAAAATGCTCTCGTCCCGAACGCGCCGATCCGGCGGCCGAGCGGCGGCACTTCTGCGCCTTGCTGCCGTGACCGTGGGGCGTACAGACACTGCGCTCGGCGCCTTTTATAGACGGCTCTCAGTGCGCATCGGCAGGGCCAAGGCCGTGACCGCCACGGCCCGGAAGATCGCAGTTCTGTTCTACAATGCTGTGCGATACGGAATGGACTATGTCGATCCCAAGGCCTCGTCCTACGAGACGCGTTACCGGACGCGAGTGGTCAACAATTTGCATTGGCGTGCCAAGCCATTCGGCTTTGTTCTCCATCCCTTGGAGCCGAAAAGTAGATGCTGCCGTTTCTTAGTGTCTGTTCCAAAACATGTTGAGTCGAATGAATCGGTTGTGATTCAAGGTGAGCGGCCTGATTCGATGGGGACGCGCCGCCAATGTGGACTACCGAGAACCGTGCACGCTACGACCGCAGCCGCCTGCGCTATCCGAGCGACTTGACCGACGAGGAGTGGGCGCTGATCGCGCCTCGCATCCCGCCGGCCAAGCGCGGCGGCAACAAGCGTACGGTGGACCTGCGCGAGATTGCCAACGGGCTGATGTACATCCTGAGCACAGGTTGCCAGTGGCGCGCGATCCCCAAGGACCTGCCGCCGCGCTCGACGCTGTATGGCTACTTCGATCTGTGGAGCTGGAACGGCACGCTCGATAAAATTCATCACGCCCTCTATGTCGAATGTCGCGAAAGGGCCGAGCGCGAGGCTTCTCCCACCGCCGCCATCATCGATAGCCAGAGCGTGAAAAGCGCTGAAAAAGGGGGCCTCATGATCTCCATGGCTACGACGCGGGCAAGAAGATCAAGGGCAAGAAGCGGCACATTCTCGTCGACACGCAAGGCCTCTTGATGCACGCCATCGTGCATGCGGCGGACATCCAGGATCGCGACGGCGGCGTGCTCCTGATGGCAACGTTGTTCGGCCTCTATCCCTTTCTTCTGAAGCTCTACGCCGACGGCGGATATCAAGGGCCACATTTCCAGAAGGGGCTGCGTAGCGCTCTGAAGCGCGTGAACCTCGAAATCGTCAAACGCTCCGATCAGGCTCACCGTTTCGTCGTCTTGCCCAAACGCTGGATCGTCGAGCGTACCTTTGCCTGGCTCGGGCGATGCCGAAGACTGTCCAAAGATTGGGAATGCTTCAATCACAGGGCGCTCGCCTTTCTCAAGCTGGCCTCCATCCGACTCATGCTGCGAAAGCTATGCAATCCAAGGTAATCTTTCCGGACAGACTCTTAGGAATCGTTCTCCAGCGTCAGTTCGCCGATCTTGGCGTGCAGCGACTTCACATCGATGGCTGCTTGTTCCGCTCCGGAGCCGCCGCCGGGACCGAACGCATCGGCGGCCTTGCTTTCAAGCTGAGCCTTCCACGCCGTGATCTGATTGGGGTGGACGTCGAACTGCTCGGCAAGCTGAGCCAGCGTTCGATCGCCCTTCACGGCGGCGAGCGCCACCTTCGCCTTGAAGGCCGGTGTGTGGTTCCGGCGTGTTCTTCTGCTCATTGTCGCTCCTGATTCGCAGGCACAGCGTGCCCGCTGTCAGGCAGAAACTCCACTTATCGCCCTGTGCAGAATTCCGGGGCCGGCTCTGTTGACTCTGAGTACGTGATCGACTGCGGGCGCACCTTCCCAAGCGTGAACTCTGCAAGCAGCCGCTTGGCTTCCGTCCGAGCTTGGGAGAGGGAAATCGTGGGGAAACGGCCGATCGTAATGAGCGAGTTCTTGCGGTTGAGGACGAATGTCTTGGAGCCGCCCTGCGACACACGAAAGCCAAAGCTCGGAAGCTTATCGTCCCAATAGCAAATCTGGCCCTTGGGAGGCGGCGATATGCTCCGGAGGCCAACATCAGAAAACGCCATCTTAGCCATCGGCTAGCCATTACCAACGAGGGGAATGGAGCGGCAATCTATGATGCACCAAGGCGGTAATTCTTCAATAGAATTAAAAAAGGTAGCGGTCGCTATGGCGCAGTATGTTTTAGGATGTAGATGCGAAAATTAGGAATCATAATCCTGGGGTCGGGGGACCAATCCCATTGAAAGCACCTTCGCCACCGTGCGCCACCACACGATCCGATCGAAGGGCTGCCTGTCCAACACGACCGCGCTAGCTTCTTCAAATTGCTTGAGGGCGCACAGAAAAGCTGGCGACGGCTCGACGGACACAACCAGTTGCCAAAACTCGTTCTCGGTGTGACATTCAACGACGAGATCGAGGTCATCGCCAAGCCGACCGACCGTCAGCCCGCAACCGCCGCCGCCTGACCGGCCCGGTCGTCTCCAAAAATTGGCGATAGCTCATTGCGGGCTTCTGCTAGCGTGGCGCCCGAAACCCTCAGAACTTACTGAACATCAAGGCTGCGGTGAGATGTTTCCTCACCAACGACGCGCACGCGGCAGATAACTGCATTGTCCGGCTCGGCTACGGCCCTTTGGCCATGTCAGGTTCTCGAAAGCTTGCTCGAGTAGGAGGCCTGCTCAAGGTGATCAGACATGAGGTTAGCGTGGACCGTCAAAATTTTGACCCATTTAATCTACCGGCTTGGTTACAGGTGGAGCACGCTGTCTCGGAAGAGCCCCAGACGGACCAGGCCGGGCAAGACGGCTTTGAGCAACACTTGGCCGAGGCAAACCAGACCGATTCTGCTCCCGTCGCCAGTGAGGGACGAGACAACCAGTTTTACCCCCATCTGTCTGAAGAAGACCGGGACATTATCGATAGGGCGATTACTCAGTATGCGACTCAGAAAAATCCACAACCGAGCACGATTAAGTTTTATACTCAGGCACTTCGTCGATTGGGGAATGATCTCCGCGCTCGTGGCCAAACGACTGATCTAAGGGACCACCGGTCCCTGCTCGATCACGTAAATAGCTACTTTCCGAGAGACGTAAACATGAAGACAGGGGTGGGCGTCCTTCGCGCGTATCACGATTCCGGCCATATCGTTTCTCGCGGGCGGCCGCGCACGATCCCCTCAGCGAAAGACGCGTCTAGCGAAGGCCAGCCGTTCTGGGACGAGCCGATGGTTGCACTCGCCAGGAGCAACGTCCTGCCAAGCGAGGAGGTCCTCATCAACTTTGAGCAGGAGGCAGCTCAGTCGAGAGCAGCGAAGAGGCCGAGGAAGCTAAATAACTCGCAAACGGTTGTAATTGAGCGGCAGCCGACCGAGATCGCGACTTCAGGAGAGGGGGGTGGAGCAATGCCAGCGGCCTCGGCGCTGCAGCCGGCTGAGTCAACGGGAATTGTCGGGCAGAGGGACGAGCAGCCTCTTTATCCGGAGGATGCTCCAGATATCTTGAGGCTTAAGGACGCCCTCATCGAAGGCGGGATGACCTCCGCCGCGGCGAAGCAATATGTAAGCTGTCTTCTTGGCTTTAGCCGTTGGCTGTTCGCAAAAAACAGACCGAGCATCGTTGCTCGGATGGACAGCAAGTCGCTGAGCGACGGCGGTGACATACACGAGTTCGCCGGAGAGGGTACGAAGAAGAAACTCCTTGCAGCATTAGGGCATCTCCGCACCCTTCGGTCAACTGGTGCGCCGATCGTACGCCCAGGGCGCGCTCGCGCCAACCACAATCCTCCTCCCCCGAACGTGGTCCTCACTAATCCCGAAAGCACGGCACTGGTTGGTCCGAGGCGCCTCGACGATGCCGCCGCGCAGCGCAACGCGCCGCACGAAGCTGATAGTCGGCTAGAAGAGCTGCAGGAACAACAGGATGATCAACCCGCGCCGTCGGTTTTCGGCCAAGAGCTCGCCGCATTTGATCCAGAGCAGCTTCCTCAGGAGCAGCTTCGGCGAGTGCTGGATCATCTGGATGATAAACGCATTCCTTCGCCACTCTCCGTCGTTCCAGAGGAGCTTCAGCGACTGGAAAAGGACCTCCATGAGGAGCTTCACGGACGACGGGACAACCATCCCGCGCCTTCGTTCTCAGTTGATCCTGAAGAGTTCACTTTCAATCCAGAGCTGTTCGCCCCAGGGGAGCTTTGGCGACTGCTTGGTGATGAATCCGCCTCGGAGCTTGAGGGAGGGCGTGATGATCAATCGGCTCACCCGTCGGTTTTCGTCCAGAGGCAGGTCGCGCTCGATCCAGAGCAGCTTACTCCGGAGCAGCTTCGGCGAGTGCTGGATCATCTGGATGATCAACCCATTCCTTCGCCAGTCTCCGTCGCTCCAGAGGAGCTTCAGCGACTGGAAAAGGACCTCCATGAGGAGCTTCACGGACGACGGGACAACCACCCCGCGCCTTCGTTCTCAATTGATCCAGAAGAGTTTACTTTCAATCCAGAGCTATTCTCTTCAGGGGAGCTTTGGCGACGATGAATCCGCAGAGCAGGAAGGGTGAGATGATCACCTCGCCCCGTCCGCTTTGGTCCAGGGGGATGTCGCATTCGATGCAGAGCAGAGCTCTCAGGAGGGAGCTAGGGCAAGTGCTGGATCATCTGGATGACCATCCCCCTCGCCAGTCTCCGTCCTCTCAAAGCGGCTTCCCGGTCGCATCGTCCCCGGGGAACCAAAGGCGGCGTCCCGTTTCGGGATCACTTCCAGTCGGCGCGCCGTCAAATCCGACGCGAGCGTGGTATCGCTCCAGCGTAGGCCGCCTTGCGCGGTGTGGTGCTTAGCCCGTCCTATTCGTGAGAGTGCGTTTTTTTGGGTCCGATTGATGTGGCCGCACATCTGCTCTGACGAGGCGCGCGGGATTGCCTTCGGCTTTTCATCGCCTGACGACCGGTACTTTGCAACGCGCTTGAGGTGTAGGTTGGGCGAACGGGGGCGGACGCCTCGCCGGTCAAGGACCGAGCGGCAGCAGCGCGCCTGGCAAGCCGCGGATCAGGTCGGCTTCGGGACATGCCGCGGCAAACGCAAGGCGAATGCGGCTCGTGGTCTCGACGACACGGGCAGCGAGTTTCAAGAGACGAAGACGCAGCGTCGCGAACTCGGCTGTGGCCAATTCCCGGGCTTTGGGAATCGCGTCGCGCACGGTCAGCATCAGCCAATAAGCGGCGGTGTCGAGAACGAGGCGGACTTGATTGGCGAGCGCCGAACGGCAGCTGGTGCGATCGGAGGCGAGCTGCGTCTTATGCAGCTTGATCAGATTCTCGGCTTGGCCGCGCGCGCAATACAGGCTGTCGTAGATCCACTCGGCCGAGCCGACATCGAGGCTGGTGACGACGAAACGGATGTCGAGGCCGAGCATCGTCGCCTCAATACGGGCGACGGTACGTCGTTCGCGATCCCAGGACTTTGCCTTGTGGCGCGTCTCGGTATAGCCACGCAGAACCGGCAGGTTCTCGATGGCGCGTCGCGTGCGGATGCCGTCGGCGGCCTCGTCGACTTTTCTGGCGAGCGGCTTGGTGCCGGACAGACCGAAGATGTAGTCGATGCCGTTGGTCTCGCACCACGCCATTGCCTCCGGCCGGGCATAGCGCCCGTCGCCACGGAACGTAATTCGCGTGTTGTGCCACCGCGTCCGGATATGCCGTATCAGGCGGCGCAGATGGGCACGCACCTCGACGCCGCCCGGCGTCTTGCCGGGCCGCAGCACGACCGCCACGGGCCGGCTCTTCTCCGTGTCGTAGACGTAGATCGGCAGGAAGCAGCGTTCGTCATAATGAGCGTTGAACAGCGAGAGCTGCTGATGGCCGTGGACGACATCGCAGGTATCATCGATGTCGAGCGTGACGGATGCCGGCTCGCGCGGGTAGCTATCCATCCATGCGTCGAAGGCGCGGAGCATTCTCCAGCCGCGACAGCGTCGGTTGGGAACACAGATCGCGACCCGTGTCCGGCAGCCGTCCGCAGGCCAGCTTGAATGCGGGATCGGACCGCGGATGATCGAGGTCGTCGGCGTCCTCGCCCACATCGCCGACCTTCCGCATCGCGTCTGCACGAACTGCTGCCCTAGGAATGGAAGCTCCAGCACCAAGCCGACAAGCCCGGCGATCAGCAGGCTGCCTGACCTTCACACGCTATCATAGAGCTCGCCGTGCCCGCGCGCATGCGTTGATCAGGCGGCCTTCGTCGTTTTACGATTACCCACATCTTTTGCGGTGCACTGAGCCGAAAACTTGAGTCGCCAGAATCGCTAGTGATTCTTTGATGTACCAACCGCTGGTACATGCCGATTCCGAGGCCCAGAAAATTGGAACTATGCCTCATGATATTTGGATTCATGGCATGATAATTGGAACCATGTCGGCAGCGCCTTTGAGGTAGGCGATCGAGGGGTAGGCCTTTCCCTTGACCGGCGCTCCAGTCACCGGCACGCCCCTTCTGCGGGGGCATCCCACAACGCTCCGAGAGTGTGGGCGCGGATGGGCCTTTTCGTGACGGGTTGAAGGCTGGGAGAAAGCCTCCCGGCGCCGTCGCGGAGCCCCCTGCGATGTCCAGCGAAACCATACGGCCTTGACAACGCCAACCGGACGAGCCTTTAGCCTGCCCTGTTCTCCCTCTCTTCGAGGCATCTGAGAGCCCGTTGGTATTCAAATTCGCACCATGCAAGCTCGAAAGGTTCCATCAGTGTCTCTACCCACGCCTCGGCAAAGGCTGCCATTCCGACGAAAAACAGAATCCGCGACCTCCTGACTGACTATCGTTGACGTCGCCGGCGAAGTCGAATGAGATGTCCGCCACGGCCAGCGACATATGCAGCTAAGAGGATCGCCATCAGCGCTTCAATTGGACCTTGGTAAGCGTTAGGCAACTCAAGGAAGGCTCGGAACGATACGAAGGTTTATGGCGATCCGTTCGCCTGGCACGCCTAACAACTTCCACGTATCCAACGGCTGGCCGAGCAGCGAAATCGACCGCGCTTATGCGAGGAACCACCCGCCTGACGCCTCAGCTTGCCGCTTACGGGGAACAGGTTGCATTCGGGGCGAGGATAGCGAAAACTGTAGCGCTGATAAGAAGGCGGTGGCGCAGCACAATGCGGAATTGCCCGGCTAGGTGGTTGCGGCGTAAGCGCGACTTTCTCGTCACATTGAATCTCGCGTAGAATCTGGAGGGTTCTGTGAGGTCGCGCTCACGCGAGGGCGCGGCAGGCGCTTATGACGCGACCTCATTGAAGCCGGATTGAACGAAGGCGCGGGAGGCTATTCGCGGTTTTGCAGCTATGGGGATTGTTCGAGATCGCCATGCCCGATCTGCTGGCTCGGCGCGTGAGGCAGAGACACAGGAGTGCGCATCCTGGAAGAGTTGAGATCAGACGCGCTTCGCCTGAGATCGCGATAGGCCTTTTGCTGCATCGGACGGTTGTTGTCGCGCAGTGTGACAGCACGGATTCGACATCGTCCGCGATGATCGAGACGCTGGGAGCGAAATGACGAATGATGATCGTCGTGCACGACATGACTTGGCTCACGATGTGTCGCATCGGAACGGTGATGTTCGAGGGCTGGGGCGTCTGAAGCTATGTCGAAAGCGCTCAATGATGCGCATGACGCCACCACAATCGGGACAGGCAGGAACCTCGGCCCAGGTTTGAGCCTCCGAATCCACAGGCGACGGCTGGCCATCGTTTGGGGCTGTTCGCTCATGATCGAGAAGTTCGCGGCAAAGGGCGAGCTTGGCAGCGCGATGGCGGTTGGCCATGAAGCCGAAGTGGCGGATGCGGTGGAAGCCGTCAGGCGGCGTATGAAGCAGGAAACGGCGAATGAACTCATCGGGCTTGAGATTCATGATCTTTGTCGCGCTGTTTTGGCGATAGTCCTTCCATGAGAAGGCGACATGATCGTCGTCGAGTGCGACGAGCCGGCTGTTGGCGATCGCGACGCGATGGGTGTAGCGGCCGAGATAGGCCAGGACCTGTGCGGGTCCGCCGAAGGGCCGCTTGGCGTAAGCAACCCAGTTGATGCGTCGCATGGCGTCGAGGTGGGCCGCAAAGGCAGCCGGCTCGGCCAGAGCTCCGAGATCGCCGAAGAAACGCAAGGCACCGGAGTTGAAGGCTGCCGACAGACGTTTGAGAAAAAGTGTGCGAAATAGTCTGGACAACGGTTTGACGGCCAGGAAGAAGTTCGGTCGGCAAGCGGTCCAGCGCGCGCCATCGGGCGAGAGGCCGCCACCCGGAACGACGCAATGGACGTGGGGATGATGCATCAGCGTCTGTCCCCAGGTGTGGAGGACGGCGACGCCGCCGATCGCACCGCCGAGCCGGCGTGGATTGGCGGCGAGCGTCGTCATCGCCTCGGCGGCAGCCTTGAACAGGATGGCATAGACGACGGCCTTGTTCTGGAAAGCGATCGCGGCGATCGGTGCGGGAAGTGTAAAGACGACGTGGAAATAGGGAACCGGAAGCAGGTCGGCTTGACGCGCGGCGAGCCACGCGGCTCGGGCTCTCCCCTGACACTTCGGACAGTGCCGATTGCGGCAGGAATTATAGGCAACGCGTGTCGTGCCGCAGTCGTCGCAAGCCTGCATGTGGCCGCCGAGCGCCTCGGTCCGGCACGCAACGATCGCGCTCATCACGCGCCGCTCGACCCGCCCCAGATGACCGGCATGTACACGGCGATAGGCGTCGCCATGCCGGCGCAGAATATCGGCAATCTCGATGGCGGGCCTGTTGGAGCGGATGTCGGAGCGGGTCATGACCCGCATCCCGCTGCGGGTCATCCAGGTGGCGTCACCTCCAGCGACAGGCGATCGAGCGGGCTCTGCGTCGCTCGGATCGTATCGGTGGCGACCTGCGTGTAGCGCGCTGTCGACGACAAATTATTGTGCCCGAGCAAGACCTGGATGATCCGGATATCGGTTCCGTTCTCGAGAAGATGTGTCGCGAAGCTGTGGCGCAGCGTGTGCAGCGTGACGCGCTTGGTCAGGCCCGCAGCCTTCACCGCCGACCGGCAGGCGGCATGCAGCACGGTCTGATCGATCGGATGATCTTCGTCACGACCAGGGAACAGATAAAGCCGCGGCCGGGCGAGCCGCCAGTAGGTGCGCAGGATGCCCAGCAGCTGGGGCGACAGCATCACGTTGCGATCCTTCGCGCCCTTGCCGTGGCGCACCTGGATGACGCCGCGGGCGCTGTCGATGTCTTCGATCCGCAGTCCCGCAACCTCCGAGGCCCTGAGCCCGGCCGCATAGGCGGTGGTGAGCGCGGCGCGGCTCTTCAGGCTCGATACCGCTTCAAGAAACTGAACCACTTCGTCGGCGCTGAGAACGACCGGCAGCTTGCGCGGTTCTCGCGCATAGGGAATGCGCTCTGGGATGAGCGCCTCGCCGAGCGTGACGCCGTAGAAAAACCGTAGCGCACAGACGATCTGGTTCAGCGCCGGCCATGAGATGCCGGTCGAGACCAAATGCACCTGGAAGGCGCGGACGTCTTCCAGCTCTAACCGGTCAGGCGATCGGCCAAAATAGCGGCTGAACTTCGAAACCGCGCTGATGTAGGATCTTTGCGTCGCCGGCGACAGATTGCGGACGGTCATGTCTTCGATCATGCGGCGGCGAAGAGGGCTCAAATCGGCCATCTCGATACTCCTGTCTGAGGGGGTGGGCTCCAACACCCACATCCTCTCAGCCAGGAGGCGATCTATGCCACCTTGCCCCCTACGCCGCGGCAGCGGCTTCGTTCAATCAGTCGGCCCCTACGAGAGCCAGTGGATTCGCTGCTGGACGAGAGATTATGTTATATCAGGCCGGGTTTTCGGCGCTGCGGCTTTTGGGGAAGTTGAGAGGGAGTAGATCTTCAATATCGTCGTCGTCGCGGCGCTGGGGCAATTCGGTGAGGACATGTCGCAACCATGCGAAGGGCTCAACGCTACAGGCGCGACAGGTCAGCACCAGGCTATAGACAACGGCACTGGCGCTGGCTCCATCAACGGTATCGCTGAAGAGCCAATTTTTCCTGCCACAGGCGAAGATTCTGATGTCGCGCTCAAGAAGGTTGTTGTGGATCGGCATCTCGCCGTCCTCGTTGTAGCGCGTCAGATATTCCCACTGATTGAGCGTATAGGAGACAGCATCGCCGAGCTTGGTGTCGGGCACGACCTTTGCGGCGATTGCTTCGAGCCATGCCTTGAGAGTGTTCAGGACAGGAATGCTGTGTTGCTGGCGGAAGCGGCGCCTGTAATTGGCCCGCGTTTCGCCGTCATCCGGTTTTTCTTCACGCACCTGTCTTTCAATCCGGTAGAGTTGGTCGAAGAACTTGAGGGCTTGCGCCGGCAGCCCGCCGGGTTTCTTCCTCGCTTTGAGGGCGTCGACAAAGCGCCGCCTGGCGTGGGCCACGCATCCGATATGCGTGGCGCCTTTCAACGTGCGCCAGGCCGAGTAACCGTCACTCATCAAGATGCCGCGGTAGTCGCCAAGGAAGGTCTGCGGGTGTTCCTGCCCACGACCAGGCTGATAATCGAACAGCACAATCGGCTGCTCACTGTCCTCGCCGCTGCAATAGGCCCACATGTACGAGGTGCTGGAGGCTTCCTTGTCCTTTTCCTTCAATACCTGAACCGTTGTTTCGTCGCCGTGGATGAGGGCCTGGCACGCTCGGGTGCACAACCGTCACCCGCAGCTTCTGTCCTTCTTCCATCACGTAGTGTCCACCTCACATTTGGTGGCCACCTCATGCATCAGCTCTCTCAACATAAAAGGTACGCGAATGAGGAAGCTAAAGTCCTCGCATTTTAAATCGCCGTCCAAGGAAACGGTAGTGAAGCGATCGATTACGATGTGATGGCTGCCGCCTATCGGGCTGACAATGAGCACGGCGCTTGGAACACGCTATACGAAATGTGCGCCATTCTCACCTTATTCGGCGCTTGCCTATACCCAACGATCGAGACGATGGCAATCGACAGGATCGAACGACGGAGCGCATCGCTCTGTGCTCACTCCGGCCATCATCGTGCCATCAACGTGTGGTCATCGCGATCGCTGTCGATCGACAGCGTTGCTCCATCGTCTCATACGTACTCTCAGCCCCTCTACTTCATGAAGCGCGATTGAAAAAAACGAACGATGGGGTTTATGCGTCGGCCAATCTCTGCGACAAGGCACCGAGTCGCTTGAAGGCACAGCCGTCGGCTGGTTTGCAAAATGAATAGGAGGCATCGGGTTGCTAATAGATTTTCCGCGCATCAATCGGTCTAAGGCTGTCTTCGATGATATTTATGCTTCGGATGATCCCAGGGCATATTTCACCGTGCTGGGAGACCTGGATTATATGATCCCGGACGTGGCTGAGCCGGTTGTGCGCCAGATTCTCGCGGCGAACGCATCGGCAACTGGCGTTAAGCCGACCGTGCTTGACATTGGCTGTTCATACGGCATCAACGCTGCTGTGCATCGGTTTCCACTGACGTTCGGGGGCTTGCGTCATCGCTACGCTCGGCGCGAGATGAGGGCAATCAGCTCTGATACACTGGTGCGTCTTGATCGCAGTTTCTATGCGTCTTGGCCGGATGTCGGACTGGCACGATTTATCGGTCTCGATGTATCGGCACCGGCGATCAGCTATGCAACAGGTGTCGGTCTCCTTGAGCAGGGTATTGTCGCTGATCTTGAAAAGGAGACGCTATCGACGGACAGCGCGCACATCATCCGCCCCACTGACGTTATCATGTCGACGGGGTGCATCGGCTACGTTACCGAGAAGACGTTCAGCAAAATTCTCGATGCGACAGAGAAGCGTCCATGGATTATCTCATTCGTGCTACGAATGTTCCCATTTGATTCTCTTTGCTGCAACGCTCGCGAAGCGTGGCCTTGTAACGGAACGTCTTACCGGCGCGACATTTATCCAGCGTCGCTTTCGCGATGCTGAAGAGTTTGAAAGTTGTTTGGCCACCTTGGCGGCTCTTGGCGTCGATACTACCGGTCTTGAGTCGGAAGGGCTGTTTCACGCCGATTTGCTCTTGTCCCGCCCTGAGATGGATGCTCGCGCCACCCCTCTCGAAAACATTGTCACCGTCGCCAGCGGCAGGGGTCGGCCTATCGGGCCCCGTTATGTGCATATTGGAGGCAACGCGGGCTTGCAGGTTGCGTTGGAGCCGTGACGGGTTCCTTTTCCGAGGATAGTTGTGGGTATGCCCCAAGGAACTGTACACCGAAGTGGATCATACCCTGACTTCCTGAATGATTACTTTCTATCAGGTCGGTAGTCTTACAGAGAAGCCTTGGTTATGACTACTTCGCCGATTGCGAATCCATGTGTTGCCGTGCCGTATGATCGAGGTCGCCGCTGCGTCAGATTTCTACGATCGAGTGCGGCGTATTGCCGTTTCCAACGTATCGTTCGAAGTGCGGCAAGCGAAGAAGTTCGCACTGCGGCCGACGCCAAGGCTAGGGCGAAATCGATAGCAAAGGTCAGCACGAGCCAGCCGATTAGCGCGCCAGCCAGAGCCTGTTCCAGGCCAGCCAGATCACGCCCGCAATCGCGGCCCAGAAATGGAAGCCGGTCGCGTACGAAGACGAATTTGTCGGCCGCCGCAAGAGCCGCGCCGTTGGCCGCGGGGGCATGCACTGTATAGACCGGCTTCGAACGCTCCGCCGAGGATGGACTCTTACTTACAGCATGATCTTCCGGAAAACCGGCACGACCTTTTCCGGATCATGCACCCGGAGATCAGCCGCCGAGCTGCCCCTTGGTTGAGACGCCAGCATGCATTCGCTGTGGTCTTCCATGCGAGCCTGCAGGAAGACGCCGTCTTGAGGTCTGAGGTCGAATACCCGAGCGGGTCTCGCATCGGACCCGCCTGACGACAGGAGGGGGGCGCTCCGATTCTGTCGGCACTCGACACCGCCGCTTATTGGCTGATGCTGACCGTGCGCGACGCGATTCCCAAAGCCCGGGAATTGGCGACAGCCGAGTTCGCGACGCTGCGTCTTCGTCTCTTGAAACTCGCTGCCCGTGTCGTCGAGACCACGAGCCGCATTCGCCTTGCGTTTGCCGCGGCATGTCCCGAAGCCGACCTGATCCGCGGCTTGCCAGGCGCGCTGCTGCCGCTCGGTCCTTGACCGGCGAGGCGTCCGCCCCCGTTCGCCCAACCTACACCTCAAGCGCGTTGCAAAGTACCGGTCGTCAGGCGGTGAAAAGCCGAAGGCAATCCCGCGCGCCTCGTCAGCAGATGTGCGGCCACATCAATGGGACCAAAAAAAACGCACTCTCACGAATAGGACGGGCTAAAGGGTAGTTTGTTGCTGATTCCCAGCGTGTCAAATTCGAGCCCGGCTTCGAAGGCCTATATTTTGAAAGTGAGAACGGATGGATTTCCCCTCGACGAAGTGGGTGAGCACGGGCCCGCAAGAGAGTTCACCCGCGGCGCCGTCCGCAGATACGGCGACCTTTGAGCGGCAGCTGAGCGAGATCGCCAATTCAGGTGGAGGTGGTGGAGCAATGCCGGCCGCCTCGGCGCTGCAGCCGGCTCAGTCAGCTGGGGTTTTGAAAGGGCACAGCAAGCAGCCTCTTTATTCCGAGGATGCTCGCCTTATTTCGGGGCTTGAGGAGGCCCTCCGCAACGGCAACGCCGCCAACCACACCGCCAGGGATTATGCAGGTTCTCTTCTCAGCCTTGGCCGCTGGCTCTTCGCAAATAACAAAGATCCGATCGCTGCTCGGCTCGACGACCAGTCGCTAACCAATGATGCGCGCGAGGCCATCAAAAAGGGTCCTAACAGGAGACGACTCCTTCTGGCAATAGACCATCTCCGGACCTTCCAGTCGACGGGCGTCGTGCCGATCACAGGCCGGGCTGAGCTAAATCCTCACCCTCAGGACGTAGCTCTCATCAAAGAGTACAAAAACGAAGCAGCGACAGGGACCGGCAGAGGGTATGCAACTGTTCTTCGCAGTTTCAGTGACTACCTGCGTGAAAACAACAAGAAGGGCATTTCTGCTCGGCTTTCCGGCAAGGCGTTGGATGGAGATGTCGAGAGCTATAGGAAAGACGCCGGGGGTAATCGGAATATCGGTGCCGCACTGGCTGATCTCCGAAAATCGCAGGCTGGCGCTAAAGCGATGGAGCGCGAGCGCCATATTTCCCCCGTTCCTGATCCCGAAGACGCGGCACTGATGGAGCCGATGCCCGTCGGCGGCGCCGCTGCGCAGCACAGCGCGTCGCAGGACGCGGGCAGTTGGCCAAAGGAGCTGCTTCCTGTAGAAGGCTACGATCAGGATTTGCTTTGGGAGCTGATGGACGAACCCGGCCCGTCGTCATCTCTTCTTGAGCCAGCCGCGCGCCATGACCAGTCATCGGATCCCGGAGAGTCCATTCGTCCCTTGAATTGGGGCTACGACCGCCAGCAGTTCCCGGACGAGCCGATCGGTGCACTTGCCAAGAGCAACCTCCTGCCAAGCAAGGAGGTCCTCATCAACGATGAGCATGACACAGCTGAATTGAGGCCAGCGAAGAGGCCGAGGACCCTAGACAATCTGCACGGCGTTGCCATTGAGCGGCAACTGAGCGAGCGTGGTGGAGCAATGCCGGCCGTCTCGGCGCTGCAGCCTGCTCAGTCAGCTGGAGTTTTGATAGGGCGGAGCAAGCAGCCTCTTTATTCCGAGGACGCTCGTCTTATTTCGGGGCTTGAGGAGGCCCTCCGCAATGGCAACGCCGCCAACCACACCGCCAGGGATTATGCAGGTTCTCTTCTCAGCCTTGGCCGCTGGCTCTTCGCAAATAACAAAGATCCGATCGCTGCTCGGCTCGACGACCAGTCGCTAACCGATGATGCGCGCGAGGCCATCGAAAAGGGTCATCACAGGAGACTCCGTCCGGCAATAGACCATCTCCGGACCTTCCAGTCGACGGGCGGAGTCGTGCCGATCACAGGCCGCGCTGAGCTAAATCCTCATCCCCAGGACGTGGCTCTGATCAAAGAGTACAAAAACGAAGCAGCGACAGGGACCGGCAGGGGGTATGCAGCTGTTCTTCGCAGTTTCAGTGACTATCTGCGTGAAAACAACAAGCCGAGCATTGCTGCTCGGCTTTCCGGCAAGTTCCTGGATGGAGATGTCGAGAGCTATAGGAAAGACGCCGGGGGTAAGAATATCGGTGCCGCGCTGGCTGATCTCCGAAAATCGCAGGCCGGCGCTAAAGCGATGGAGCTCGAGCGCCATATTCTCCCCGGTCCTGATCCCGAAAACGCGGTACAGTTGGAGCCGATGCCCGGCGGCGGCGCCGCTGCGCAGCATGCGTCGCAGGACGCGGGCAGTTGGCCAAAGGAGTTGCTTCGTCCCTTGAACTGGGACTACGACCGCCAGCAGTTCCCGGACGAGTCGATCGGTGCACTTGCCAGGAGCAACCCCCTGCCAAGCGAGGAGGTCGTCATCAACGATGAGCATGACACAGCTGAGTTGAGGCCCGCGAAAAGGCCGAGGACCCTAGACAATTTGCACGGCCTTGCCATTGAGCGGCAGCTGAGCGAGATCGCCAATTCAGGTGGAGGTGGTGGAGCAATGCCGGCCGCCTCGGCGCTGCAGCCGGCTCAGTCAGCTGGGGTTTTGAAAGGGCACAGCAAGCAGCCTCTTTATTCCGAGGATGCTCGCCTTATTTCGGGGCTTGAGGAGGCCCTCCGCAACGGCAACGCCGCCAACCACACCGCCAGGGATTATGCAGGTTCTCTTCTCAGCCTTGGCCGCTGGCTCTTCGCAAATAACAAAGATCCGATCGCTGCTCGGCTCGACGACCAGTCGCTAACCAATGATGCGCGCGAGGCCATCAAAAAGGGTCTTAACAGGAGACGACTCCTTCTGGCAATAGACCATCTCCGGACCTCGCAGTCGACGGGCGGGATCGTGCCGATCGCAGGCCGCGCTAAGCTGAATCCTTATCCCCAGGACGTGGCTCTCATCAAAGAGTACAAAAACAAAGCTGCGACAGGTACCGTACGTACCTATGCAGTTGTTCTTAACAGTTTCAGTGACTACCTGCGTGAAAATAACAAGAAGGGCATTGCTGCTCGGCTTTCCGGCAAGGCGTTGGATGGAGATGTCGAGAGCTATAGGAAGGACGCCGGGGGTAATCGGAATATCGGTGCCGCACTGGCTGATCTCCGAAAATCGCAGGCCGGCGCTAAAGCGATGGAGCTCGAGCGCCATATTTCCCCCGGTCCTGATCCCGAAAACGCGGTACTGATGGAGCCGATGCCCGCCGGCGGCGCCGCTGCGCAGCACAGCGCGTCGCGGGACGCGGGCAGTTGGCCAAAGGAGCTGCTTCCTGTAGAAGGCTACGATCAGGATTTGCTTTGGGAGCTGATGGACGAACCCGGCCCGTCGTCATCTCTTCTTGAGCCAGCCGCGCGCCATGACCAGTCATCGGATCCCGGAGAGTCCATTCGTCCCTTGAATTGGGGCTACGACCGCCAGCAGTTCCCGGACGAGCCGATCGGTGCACTTGCCAAGAGCAACCTCCTGCCAAGCAAGGAGGTCCTCATCAACGATGAGCATGACACAGCTGAATTGAGGCCAGCGAAGAGGCCGAGGACCCTAGACAATCTGCACGGCGTTGCCATTGAGCGGCAACTGAGCGAGATCGTCGCTTCAGGCGGTCGCCTGCTGACGTCGGCCCCCACCCATCAACTGGGTGCATCGCCATGGCAGGCGCAGCCGACGATGCAGGGGAGTGGGTACCAAGATGCCACGGCGCTGCAGCGAGCTGTCAGTCGGCCATTGGTCCTCCCGGAAGGTTATGATCAGGATCTGCGTTTGATGGTGGAAGACGGCCCACCGTGGCCCGGGGTTCCCCCGGAGCAGGCGCAGGACATAGTCCAAGCTGGACAGCAGGAACCTGCCTGGTCCGCCTCAACCTGGTCGCCGCAGATGCCGCTCAACTTTGATTGGAGTATGTGGCCGATGCTGGAAGCATCGCCAGCGCAGGCTGCCAGGGCTCGTTCAAGCACCTACGCTGGTCTTGAGCCATTTCTTGCTCTGAATGCGCCGACACCGTCCGAGTTGGGCGACGACGCTCACTTTGCGCCAGCGCACTCTACCAGGGCTCCCTCAGACATCTACGCTGGTCTTGAGCCATTTCTTGCTCTGAATGCGCCGACACCGTCCGAGTTGCGCGACGATGCTCACTTTGAGCCAGCGCAGGCTGCCGGGGCTCGCTCAAGCACCTACGGCGGTCCTCCATTGGTTGATCTGACTGCGGCCACGCCGTCTGAATCACGCGACGATGTTAATTCTGTGCCGGCGTTTCCGAGCACCTCCTACGATGCTCAGATCGGGGCTTTAGGTCCGACAGCCTCGCCTCACGGCCGCGGGCTGGTGCTCGAGGACACGGAATGGCTGGGCGACGAGCATGTCCTGAGAGATTACCAGCTCCTGGCGCAAGAGTTGCGGGGGAACAATCCGAATCTCGCCGCCCGGACGCGGTTCGTGGATCCTCTCATAACCCTTGTTAGCCTGCGCTTGGGCACCGAGAGCGAAATGCTACGCGCATTCCAGCGCATCGTCCATGATCAGAATGGTGACGACACAGCCGACTTCCTGTTCCTGCCAGTGAACAATGCCCGTGCTACGAATCTCCCCGGCACCCATTGGTCGTTGCTGTTTGTTGATCGCCGCGACCGCGAAAGGCCGGTTGCCTATCGCTACGACTCCATGGGGGAATACAACAACAGGCCCGCAGCAGAGCTCGCAGCAAGGCTGGGCGCCCGCCTGGAGTCACGCGGCATGACCCAGCAGCTGAACACTTATGATTGCGGCGTCTTCGTGGTGGACGGCACGCGGGCGCTGGTTAGGCAATTGGAGCAAGGACGAGCACCACACCTGCTGAACCTCAGCAGCCTCGTTGCCAATCGGCAGGCGCTGCAGAACCGACTCAGCGGCTGATGTCGTACGCATACGACGAAGCTTTCAATTACCCATAATTTCGCCGACTCGCGCTGATCCGCGAAATCTTGAATCGAAAGTATCACTTGTGATTCCTTGCTGAGCACTTGATTCGCGAGGGGGCGCTCTATGGGGCTGACATTAAGGGATCAATCCGCAAAAGGCTGTTTGCGGTCCTGGAAAGGCGAATGTTGGATTGATCGAGAGAGTAGTGGATGCGAGTTTAGGGACGCGGGCTCGGCGACAGATTCCGCAAACTGCTCACGCAGATTGGAAGCGCCATGGGACAAAGCATCCAGCTCGTCTGCCAGGATTGGGCGAATACCAAGGCAGCCTACCGCTTCTTCTCCAATGACCGGGTCAGCGAAGCGGACATTCTGACCGGCCATTTCCAATCGACACGTGATCGTGTCGTCGCCGCTGAAGGTTTGGTTCTTGTGCTGCACGGTACAACCGAGTTCAGCTATCAACGCGAGAAGTCAGAAGTGATCGGCATCACCAAGAGCATAAACAGTGGACGGGATAAGGCGGGAATTGCGTCAAATTCCGCTTACGAAGCTTCTCGCCGAGAGCGTTGACGAGCTTCGCGAGGAGCTATCGCTGAAAGTTGGTGACGGCGGGAATCGGGAAGGCGGCATATCGTGGGGGTGCTTGACGCCTCCACTTCTCCACCGAAGGAGCGATATGCCGTGTCCAAAGATAACATCATCAAGTTGATTCAGCCAGGAAACGTCGACGATCAACTCACCGAAATCTTGCGCAATGGGGCGCGTGCTCTGTTGGCCCAGGCGGTCGAGGCCGAGGTCGCGGACTTTCTCGGCAAGCATGCCGATTTGAGGACTGCGGACGGCCACCAGCGCTCGTGCGCCACGGTCACCTGCCGGAACGCGAGGTGATGACCGGTATCGGTCCGGTCGGCGTCCGCCAGCCGCGTGTACGCGATCGCGAGGCGGAGGCTACCGATCCCGACCGCATCCGGTTCTCTCCGTCGATCCTGCCGCCCTACATGCGCCGCTCGAAATCGATCGAGACGCTGCTGCCGATCCTTTACCTGATCCACTTCTGGTTCGGCCGCTCGGCGGCGAACTGCCGGTCAAGGAGGTTCGCCGGTACGGTCTCGAGCTGTCGATCGCCGCTGTCCTTCGGCAAGCGCCGACGTCGCGGCCGCGCCCGCAAGCCTTGCAGGCGCATCAGCCGCTCAATCCGGTGCAGGCCGCAAACCGACTGACCGTCAGCCCATAACCGCCGCCGCCTGACCGGCCGCGCCGTCACCAAAATTTGGCGATAGCTCCTTCGCGAGGACGTCGGAGAGCCAGTGCTCGGCGCTGACGCTATTGAGCTTACAGGTCTCGATCAACGAAGCTAACTAATCTCAAACCTTTGAGAAGCGCTCCTTCGGCTCCCGGTCGATTAAGTTGACGATGCCCCGCTACCTCCAGCAGCACCCCAGACGCCATAGAATTGCAACCCATGGTGAGCTGGGTTTTCCTGTGCATCCGGGGAAAACGCTCTTGGTCAGCTTCTCGTCAGCCGAGCTGTCTATCCAAACAGGCTGCGCATTATGGACCTGATTGGAGGTGGAAGATGGCGGGCATTGTTGGGCCTTCAGGAGCCGACAGCGCATGGGGATCGAGCAGTTCGAGCCCGGAGCCCGGTCCCGCCCCTGGGGAAGGCGGGCAATCTTTCGACAGGGAATTGGAGCGGATGCGCTCCGGAGGAACCGCGCTCATGAGTGAGCCACCCGCGTCCGGTGTGGCAGTCCGGATGCCCTCGAGTGTCGACGGAATCAAGGCAGCGAAGCAAAAAATGCGCAGCCTGCTTGAGGGCCTTGATAGTTCTCGAAATGCAGCCACACAAGCCCGGAATCCGTCGGAGACGCAAGAGCTGATCGATCAAATCGTCAAGGCGGGCTCGGAAGTTCTGGAGTATTACGCGAGCCTCACCCCGGACATGGCGCGCAGGCTTCTTTCCGACAGTCAGGCTCGTCAAGTCCGCGCCGAAACTATCGCTGCGGGAGACGAATGCAACATCGCGGCCACCTGGATTGTCAACAACCTGGAGGCGAACAGGAGCAAAGCAGCAGCCGTGCTCGGCCGGATGCGAGATGCCGGCGCTCCGTCCGACCAGCTGGGCCGGGCGGTATCCAGCGTGGCGAAGCATTACGAAGCCTGCTTGGATTGGTGGGGAAAGAAGGTGTTGCGCTCGGAGCGGATGCGGTCCGTTTATACGGACACCGCCAACTTGCCCAGCACCACGTCCAAGATGCGGGAGGAAGAAGAGGCCGCGCTACGCCAGCATACCGGCTGGGCACTGTATACGAAGTGCATGTACCTGGAATCGCGCATCGCTCTCGCGCGACTCTTGATCGAGTCGAAGGCGGCCACGTTCGGCCCAGCCGTGAACGACGCCCTCATGGGTGAGGATGGGCGGGTGCGACTGCTTGGGACCTTTATCGCGGATTTTTTTCCGGCATTCAACTCGACTTCCCACGCCGTTCTGGAGGGAGCGGCGCTCGACGCAGACCACTGCACCGTTCTGGAAGGAGTCATGGAAAGGCTTTCGGAATTTGCCTCAGGGGTGCACGGCATCGTTACCCGACTAAGGGGCGCCGGAACGGATGCCGACCTTCCGTTGGAACTGTTGGGCCAGATCGCGGAAGGTGCATGGGTCACCGCGGACGACGTCACGCGTCTTTTGGTCGTGCAGCCAAAGACGCCCGCCATGATTGAGCCGCTGGCCCGGACTGCCGTAGTGGTTGAAGGGGGCGCGGCGCGGAGGAAGGGGAAAGGCAAGCGCGCCCCGGCCGCAGGCGAGCGAAGTTCGGCGGCCGGGCTGCGCGAGCCGCAGCTCGCCACGCCCGACGCTGCCACGGCCCCAACAGGCAAGGTGATCGTACTCTCGGATTTGGGTACAAAGAAACTCGCGAGCGCGGAGGAGGCAGACGCGAGGGTGTCATCGTCGGCGACTGGGCACCTGGAGATATTGCAGGCTCCGCCCTCCAGGAAAGCACTGACCGGATTAATCGAGCGATTGGACGAACTTTTGCAGTTCGATCTGCCCGCTCAGCAAAGCACCGTCTCGCAAGCGCGCCAGATGAAGCCCGAGGACGCCGATCACGTCGTGGATCTCGTCGTTAAGCGACTGCAGACGCAGGCCTCCGAGATTGAGGCCAGTGTAGTCGCGCTGGAGGAGCCTCGCCGACGTGTCCTACTCACGCCTGCGCAAGTGCCGGAAGTGCATGACAAAATAACCCGGCTCAAGGCGATGTTGTCCGAGGTGCAGGGACAGGCGAGCTCTTTGAAGGCGCGAAAGGTGGCGATCACGATCGATTGCATGAAGACCTACGCGTTTCCGTCCCAGAAGTATCTTGAACAGTTGCGGGCGGCCGGGGAGCTGGCGTCTGTGAATCCACCGCGCGCCTTGAAGGATGATCCGGGGACACTGTTCGAGATCAAGCTGCAGCCCAAGGCCCTGCGCAATGGCGCGATGCCAAGCCCGATGTGGGTGCACATCCATACCAAGCGGCCGGTACATGCCTGGCAGTTGGCAACGCTGAGCGATGCCGAGTTCGCCGCTTGCCACGTGAAGTCCAATGACCAACGCGGCTACAATCAGGACTGGCAGAGCGCTCGAGCTGCGACGGGGCGCGAGAACGTCGTGATCCACCGCGGGAAGCTCACGCCGGCGTTCTGTAGGTCCTTGATGAGCACCGCAGTTGGTGGCCATCCGTGGTATCCCCTTCCCGAGACGGAGCACATGTCGACCCAGATGGCGCGCCTGGGGATGTAGCTACAGGTGGTTTGTCTCGCGCCGGAGCGCCGCTGTGGTGACACGATCAAGTGGCCGTTATCACCGAGAGGAAATCCTCGATGAGCTCGAAGTCGGCACGAACTCCTCGAACAGATCGACAGCGGGGTCCGATTGAAATTCGATCGGGAGCGTCGTGACCACGGACTTCCTTTCGCTTGGCGGCTGAACCGTCAAATGCCGGCGCTCAAGTCCAGACGCATACGATCAGCGCTCCTGGCCCTTCATCTTCGAAAGTGAGTACAGATGAACTTCGTCTTAATGAATCGCGTGCGTCAACAAACGGATAGCGTGGACGCGCAAGATGCCTCTCCGGCCGACTCGTCGGCAGAGGCGGCGGCCTTTCACCGGCAGCTGAGCGAGGTCGCTGTCCCGTCCTCTCCCGTGCTCATGCAGGTCCGCGCCCATCAAGCGGATGCATCGCGATCTGAGGCGCGGCCCATCATGCGGGCGAGCGGGCAACCATATACGCCGGCTACGCACGGTGAATGCGGTGGAGCGATGCTGAATGCGTCGGCGCTGCCGCTCGGCCATGCAAATTTGGCCTTCGCAGGTAGCAGCATGGATCCTGTTTATTCCGAAGATGCGTCTCTTATTGAGGGGCTCGGGCCGGCACTCTTCAAGGCTGGGGCCTCCGAGCGCACCGTCAGGCGCAATGTACGTTGTCTTCTCGGATTGGGGCATTGGCTCGTAAAGAACGGAAAGCCGGGCATTGCTGCCCGGCTTTCCGAAGAGTCGCTGGACAAGGATGCCCAGGAGTTCGGCAAGCAGGAGGGGCAGGCCATCGCTACGCCACTGGATCATCTTCGAGCCGCCCAATCGCCGGGCGGCATCGCGCCGATTGCAAGCCGGGTTGAGCTGAATCCCTATCCCCAAGATGCGGATCTCATCAAAAGGTACAAGGAAGATGCAGCGTCAGGCACCGCCAACACCGTCAGGACCTATGCAGCTCTTCTTATCGATTTCAGTGATTACCTCCGTGAAAACGATAAGCCCGGCATTGCTGCTCGACTTGGCGACGGCTCGCTGGATAATGATGTCAGCCAGTATAAGGAGGCGGACCCCCGTGGCCGCAGAAAAGCCGGGGCCGCACTGGCTCATCTCCTGAGGTCGCCGGCGGGTGCTAGAGCGATCGAGCTCCGGCCTCATATTCGCCCCGTTCCTGATCTCGAAGACGCGGTTCGCGCCGAGCCGAGGCGGACCCGGGCCGCGACTGCACAGCACAGCGGCTCGAATGGAGCTATCAGCTGGCCGGAGACTCTGCCTGCGAACCAGCAGGATCTGCTTTTGGAGACGATGGACGGACCCAGCTCCTCGCCGCCTCTCGAGACAATCGCGCACCATCAACAAGCAGCGGATGCAGGAGGGTCTTTTCGTGACTTGAACTTGCCCCGCGACGACCATGGGGTTCCACCGCGGCATAGCCTGGCATTGGATCCTGCAGAATCCCTTCGCCCCTTGAACTGGCGCCACCATGATCACGAACTGTCGGATGAACGTCACAGGAACACCCTCGTGCCAGGCGAGCAGGTTCTCATCAGCGATGAGCATGATACAGGGGAGTTGAGATCAGCGAAGAGGCAGAAGACGCTAAGCAACCCCCAGGGCGTCGCCGTTGAGCGGCACCTGGTGCAGACCCCATCCCATCAACTGGCGGCGTCACCATCGCAGAGGCAAGCGCCGATGCCGTCGCGTGCGCACGAATACGCCCCAGCGGCACATTCAGTAGCGAGGCATGTCCGAGACACCGCTAGGCGGCACGACGCATCGCGTGACGCCGTCAGGAATCAGCTTTCGGTGATGGTGGAAGGCGGCCCATCATGGTCCGTCTTGGTCCCGCCTGAGCGGCTCCAGGGGGCAGAACAAGCCGGACCGCAGGAACCCGCCGGGTCCACCTCAACTTGGTCACCGCAGATGCCGCTCGACTTTGATTGGAGCATGTGGCCGAGCTCGGAAACTGCGTCATCCTTGCCTGTCCCAGCTCAGCTTCCATCCAGATCGTACCAGTTGCGTGATGATGCTACCTTTCGGAACACACTGAACACGTTTGCGCCCGAAAGCCTGCGGTCGTCGGACGGACTAATCGGCGAGCAGCTCCCGGGCGAAGACGAGGAGCTCTTGGCGAAGTTTCGTGTAGACGCCGAGCGGCGCAAGCTCACCCCAGGAGCCATCAAGAACAGTGTTTCCGGGCTTGGGATATTTGTTCGCTGGGTCAACGCAAGTCATAGGGGGCCCGTAGCTTCTCGGCTGCGAGGCGGTTCATCGCTGGATGAGGAAATTGCGGCGTACAGGAGCTTGGGGCGGGACCGTCAGAACAGCATCAAATCGAATCTGAATGTTCTCCGGCGGCTCTTGCGTGGGAGTGAAGAAGCCGAAGCCCCCGAACCCCGAGTCCTTGGTCGCCCCCGTCGCGTGGTTCCTCATCCCGAAGACGCCACCTTCATCGAGGGAGCGCTCGGCCAAGCCTTGAACGATCTTAGAACCACGATTGCGGCGCAGAGGCAGTCTGCGCAGAAGCGGGCTACACGTCTTCGTGCGCTGAGTGCGTGGCTTAAAGAAAACGGCAGGGGGAGCATAACTGGGCGACTTAACGGCTCTAGCAAGGAGCAGTTAACGCTGGACAACGATGTGCTAGCGTTCCAGCGGACTGGAAGCAGAATACACGGTCCCGATTTGTCGCATCTTCGCAGCTACTTAAAACTCATCGAGGCGAACCGAGGGCTGGGGTTGCCAGGCCCTGAGCAGCCGAGCTCGCCGGCCGCGCAGTGCGATCGGCATTCCGGCTCGGCGCAGGATCTTCCCTCAACGCCAGCCAGCGCGGGAGCTTGGGCTTGGTTGGGTGAACAGCTGCAAGAATCAGCATCACCATCCAGGCCCCCGTCACATGCTAAGGGCAGGCTTGAGCCATCTGTTGATCTGAATGCGCCGACGCCGTCCGAGTTGCGCGACGATGCTCACCTTGAGCCAGCGCAGGCTGCCAGGGCTCGTTCAAGCACCTACGCTGGTCTTGAGCCATTTCTTGCTCTGAATGCGCCGACACCGTCCGAGTTGCGCGACGACGCTCACTTTGCGCCAGCGCACTCTACCAGGGCTCCCTCAGACATCTACGCTGGTCTTGAGCCATTTCTTGCTCTGAATGCGCCGACACCGTCCGAGTTGCGCGACGACGCTCACTCTGCGCCAGCGCACTCTACCAGGGCTCCCTCAGACATCTACGCTGGTCTTGAGCCATTTCTTGATCTGAATGCGCCGACACCGTCCGAGTTGCGCGACGACGCTCACTTTGCGCCAGCGCACTCTACCAGGGCTCCCTCAGACATCTACGCTGGTCTTGAGCCATTTCTTGCTCTGAATGCGCCGACACCGTCCGAGTTGCGCGACGACGCTCACTTTGCGCCAGCGCACTCTACCAGGGCTCCCTCAGACATCTACGCTGGTCTTGAGCCATTTCTTGCTCTGAATGCGCCGACACCGTCCGAGTTGCGCGACGACGCTCACTCTGCGCCAGCGCACTCTACCAGGGCTCCCTCAGACATCTACGCTGGTCTTGAGCCATTTCTTGATCTGAATGCGCCGACACCGTCCGAGTTGCGCGACGACGCTCACTTTGCGCCAGCGCACTCTACCAGGGCTCCCTCAGACATCTACGCTGGTCTTGAGCCATTTCTTGCTCTGAATGCGCCGACACCGTCCGAGTTGCGCGACGATGCTCACTTTGAGCCAGCGCAGGCTGCCAGGGCTCGCTCAAGCACCTACGGCGGTCCTCCATTGGTTGATCTGACTGCGGCCACGCCGTCTGAATCACGCGACGATGTTAATTCTGTGCCGGCGTTTCCGAGCACCTCCTACGATGCTCAGATCGGGGCTTTAGGTCCGACAGCCTCGTCTCACGGCCGCGGGCTGGTGCTCGAGGGCACGGAATGGCTGGGCGACGAGCATGTCCTGAGAGATTACCAGCTCCTGGCGCAAGAGTTGCGGGGGAACAATCCGAATCTCGCCGCCCGGACGCGGTTCGTGGATCCTCTCATAACCCTTGTTAGCCTGCGCTTGGGCACCGAGAGCGAAATGCTACGCGCATTCCAGCGCATCGTCCATGATCAGAATGGTGACGACACAGCCGACTTCCTGTTCCTGCCAGTGAACAATGCCCGTGCTACGAATCTCCCCGGCACCCATTGGTCGTTGCTGTTTGTTGATCGCCGCGACCGCGAAAGGCCGGTTGCCTATCGCTACGACTCCATGGGGGAATACAACAACAGGCCCGCAGCAGAGCTCGCAGCAAGGCTGGGCGCCCGCCTGGAGTCACGCGGCATGACCCAGCAGCTGAACACTTATGATTGCGGCGTCTTCGTGGTGGACGGCACGCGGGCGCTGGTTAGGCAATTGGAGCAAGGACGAGCACCACACCTGCTGAACCTCAGCAGCCTCGTTGCCAATCGGCAGGCGCTGCAGAACCGACTCAGGGGCTGATGTCGTACGCATACGACGAAGACCGCCTGATTGAAGCGTGCGCGCGGGCACGACGAACTCTATGATGGTTTGCGTGAAGGTCAGGCGGCTTGCTGACCGGCGGGCTCGGCGCAGGGGCTTCCATTCCCAGGGCAGCAGTTCGTGCAGATGCGATGCGGGAAGATCGGCGATACGGGCGAGGACGTCGGCGAGTCAGGCCTTGGGATCGACTTTGTTGAGGCGACAGGTCGTGATGATCGTCAGCATGATGGCGGCACGGTCGGCGCCACGCTGGCTGCCGGCGAAGGTCCAGTTGCGCCTTCCCAAGGCGATGCCTCTCAATGCGCGCTCAGCACAATTGTTGGTCAAGCAGATCCTGCCTGTCATTCGGCCCAAACAGGGCTCTGCGTCGAGGGTAGAGGGGGGATGTCCCGATCGGTGTTGAACTACGTCGGGCCGACGTTGCCGGAATGAATGTTACGCTGCCCTCGTGACGCGGGCAACGGGCTTGGTCGTCATGCGATCGCGGTGAGCTTGAAGGGCCGCACGCAGAACCGACAATTGCTTATGCGCCTTCAATCGTCGGAAGCCCTTGTTGGCCTCGATCATGCCGGCCGCGACCCATCGCAAGGCCATACCGGCATCGCGCCAGCGTTTGATGTTGCGCGTGACGCCGCGAATGGTGCCCATCATGTTCTCGGCGATGTTGGTACAGGCGAGCGATCGACGAAGCTCCTTCGGCAGCTTCAGCCGGACGACAGTCAGGATTTCGTCGAGGCCTTCGAGGATGCTCGCCGCTACACCGGGCCATTGCTGGTCGAGTCGACGCGCGAGATTGCGGATCAATTTTTCAGCCTTGTCGGCGTCATTGAGCTCCCAGGCCTGGCGCAGCACCCGACGGGTGGCCGCATGATGCTCTTTCGGTAGGCGTTCCATGATGTTGCGCGCCTTGTGGATCTGGTAGCGCTGGATCGCAGCGGCCGAATCGAGGGTGCGGCGGATCGCCTTCGACAACGCCTTTCGTGCCGTCGGCGATGAACAGTCCTGGCACCGTCGGGTCGAGCCCGCGCGAGACCAGGTTGTCCAGCAGGGCCTGAACCGTTACGGCATTCTCGGTCGCCCCTTCCACCAGCGCCAGCGGATGCTTGTTGCCTTCGCCGTCAACTCCGATCGCGGCGACCAGCACGAGATCGTCGCCGAGATGCAGCCCGTCGATTTGGACCACCAGAAGGTCGAGCGCGGACAGATCGGCGGCCATGAAGTCAGCCAGCCGCGCCGCCGACAGCGCTACGAACCTCCGCGAGGCCGCCGACTTCGAAACCCCGATCCGGGCGGTGCCGGCACGTCACCCTCGGGCAGCACGGCCGAACCGGAGCGTCGACACATTGATCAGCATCAGGTTCATCGCCCAGCGACCCAGCCAGACCCTCCTGCGCCGCCGTTTCCCAGTTCGGGATCGTGACCTCGCCGCCATCCACGCCCCGGACCCGCGGACGCTCGACCTCGATCTTGCCGCCGTGGAAACCAATCCGTCCCCGCGTTCGACCCCAACGGTGCGCCCGCCGCGCCGCGTCGCGACCGTGGCGCGGCCCGCAGGCCGCCACAACATCCGCCTCCATCGTCGTGCCGAGCGCCTCCATCCCTGCCGCAAGGCAGAACCGATCGAAGCTCGCCCGCACTTCTGCAAACGCTTCGTCCACCGCCGCGGTCGCCGACGAACCAGCCGGTTTGATATCTCTCGTCATGGCGTTGCTCTCCTTTATGGAATCAGCACCCCGAGCCTACCGGCTCAAGGTGGGCAACGCCGACCTCTTCAGAAATTCAACAGAACCCGGGAGTACGTCATGAAAGCTGATGCGCGCCTATGAGTGAGAGTCTCATCTGATCAAAGCCGTAGCGGGCAGATCAGGACCGAGTCTTGCGGGCGTCGCGGTAACGCGGCGTCTGAAGTGTAGACAGGGGCCATGTGGGGTGCGGGATTGAGCCACGAAATGCTGAATGTCACGGAGGCCGAGTGTGTTCCCGACCACGAAGGCAGAATGTGCGCCGTCGCTAAGCGAGACGGTGATGCTCCGTCGGGGTCGAAGGCCGGATCACGCATGGAAAGCACGCATCGGAACATGAGAGGCCCGACCGGGTCCGCCGGAATGTAAGCGCGAATTTCTCCGCACCTTTTGCTTTTGAGTGCCCTGATGCATGAGGTGTCCACCAAAATAAGTGGACACCTTGTGATGAGCGACGATGATCAGAAACTGCGGGTCAGGCTTGTTGGCCGGAACGGTCGGCGGCGCTACGAGGCAGCATCGAAAGAGCGTCTTGTCACGGCCTGTCTTGAGCCTGGGGTTTCGGTATCGAGGCTTGCACTCGAATATGGGGTCAACGCGAACCTCCTTCGGAAATGGATCAAGAAGCACACCGCGACCAGGTCGCTGCCGCCGTCCTCACGCCCGGCGTTCATCCCGGTTCAGCTTGAGGGGTCCGCCGATCGGGCCTTGTCGCGGCAAGGCAGCGTGGCGGCGGTGGAGTTGCCGTCGACTTGCGATGAAGTGCGAGGGTCGGAACCCAAGGGAGCGCCAGCTTTTTGTTCTCCCGCCAAAGTGAGCGTGTCCTTGCCGAACGGCGTGAAACTCGCACTGGAATGCGGCGATGTGGATGCCTTGACGGCGATCATCGGAGCCCTTGGCCATGTTCAGACTGGGCGGTGACCTGCAGGTCTATCTGCACCGTGAGCCGATCGACTTCCGGGCTGGCATCAACAGCCTTGCGGTTCTGGTCCAGGAGACGATGGCACTCGATCCGTTCGCTCCGGCGGTTTTTGCGTTTTGCAATCGCCGTTGCGACCGGATGAAGCTGCTGTTCTTCGATCGGTCCGGCTTTGTGCTGGTCCTGAAGCGGCTGACCGAGGACAAGTTCCGATGGCCGCGCCGCCAAGAGGCGGTTGTCACGCTGACGACCGAGCAATTGCATTGGATTCTTGACGGCATCGATATCGATGCGATGGTCCGCCATCCGGTGCGGCAATATCAGGTTGCCGGCTGAGCTCTCGAGTTGAGCGGTTGACGCGTCGGTACGGTTCAGATTCAAGAATCCGATGAATCGAACCGGCGATCCGAGTGTTGAGGTGCTGTTGGCGCGCATTGCTGCGCTGCAGGCGGAGAACTGTCAGCTCACGGAGCGCGTCGTCAAGCTCGAGGAAGAACTGGCGCTGGCACGCCTGCATCGTTTTGCGCCGCGCAGCGAAAAGCACGTCGATCGTCTCTTCAATGAAGCCGAGCAGGCCGCCGATGAGGATGACGCCGGCAGTGAAACGAACGATATCGCGGAACTTCCGGACACGGGCTTGCCATCCGTCGAAAGCGCGCCGGGAAAGAAGCGCGGCCGCAGGCCGCTGCCGGCGAACCTGCCGCGCGAGCGCGTCGAGTATGACCTGCTCGACGATCAGAAGGCGTGTCCTTGCTGCCGTGGCCAGATGCATCGCATGGGCGAGGCTGTCACCGAGCAACTCCATATCGAGGTGAAGGCGAAGGTTTTACAGAATGTGCGCTTCAAATATGCGTGTCGCCATTGCGATCGCACCGGGATCAACGCACCTGTCGTGACCGCGCCGATGCCGACGCAGCCCTTGCCGGGCAGCGTTGCCACGGCCTCAACGCTGGCGTTTGCGCTGGTTCATAAATATGTCGATGGGACGCCGCTCTACCGCCTGGCGCAGGCCTTCGGACGCGCTGGAGTTCCTGTCAGCCGTGGCGCTTTGGGCCACTGGGTGATCGGCTCGAGCGAGAAGCATCTGCATCGCATCTACGACGCCCTGAAGCTGCGGCTCAGATCACAACCTCTCATCCATGGCGACGAGACGACGGTTCAGGTCCTCAAGGAGAAGGACAAAGAGGCCACCAGCACATCATACATGTGGGCTTATCGCAGCGGCAGGGACAGTCGCGAGCCGATCGTTCTTCTGGATTATCAGCAGGGCCGCGGTCAAATCCACCCGCAGACCTTCCTTGGCGATTACCGCGGCATCGTGATGAGTGACGGCTATACCGCATGGCGCACGCTGGAAGGGGCCACCCACATTGGATGCATGGCCCACTCCCGGCGGCGCTTTGTCGATGCCCTCAGGGCGAGGAAGAAGGGCGGCGGTCCGCCTGAGCAGGCGCTGCGGTTCTTCGACCAGCTCTACCGGGTTGAAAGGCAGGCGCGGGACGGAATACCGGAGAAGGGTAAAACACAGGCCGACTGCATTCGCCGCTTCCGCCAGCAACATAGTGTCCCCATCCTCAATGCTCTCAAGGTATGGCTCGATGACATGGCCCCGAAGGTCTTGCCTGACAGCAAGCTCGGCGACGCCGTATCCTACACCCGAAACCAATGGGAATATTTGACGCGCTACACCGGGGACGGCAGCATGCCGGTCGACAACAATCTTCTGGAGCGCGACATCAGGGTTTTTGCAACTGGCAGGAAGAGTTGGTTGTTCAGCGATACCGTGGACGGAGCCAAGGCCAGTGCCGTCGTCTACAGCCTGATGCTGACCTGCCGCGCCTCACGTGTCGAGCCGTTAGCATGGTTGCGCCACGTCCTCACCGAATTGCCTCAGCGCGCCGGCAACGCCGATATTACCGACCTGCTGCCCTTCAACTTCCACAAAACCGCCACTGCCTGAACGGCCCGGTATCGCCCGATACGAGGGCAATCCATCAAAAACGCCGCGTCAACGTGCGGGGAAAATCGCGCTTACGCCGGAATGATCCCCGGTGGGGGATGGCGGCAAGGCAACGCCGGAGCCGCCATCCGAGCTGAGGTCGGGAGTCGGACTGGGTTATATTACCGATGAAGCCGTCGAAGGAAACGAGACGGGCTGAGGGAAGGAGCCAGCTCGAGAGGAGCCCAAACGAGAGGGACAAGGACCGGACACAGAGCCGGGGTGCCTTGCCGCCCAACCTCGCGAGGGTGAACGCAGCGGCCCGCAAGGCCGCCCGTACCCAATTCACGGCTCTGCTGCATCACGTGAATGTCGAAGCGCTCGAACGAGCGTTCCGGCGTCAGAAGCGGCGGGCAAGCGCGGGGGTCGATGGGATCACGGTGACGGATTACGAACAGAACCTAGTGAGCAATCTCGAGGAGCTCTGTCAACGAATCCACACCAACCGATACCGGCCGCAGCCGGTCAGGCGTGTACATATCCCGAAGGCAGATGGTGGACGGCGTCCACTCGGCGTGCCAACGCTGGAAGACAAAATCGTTCAAGGCGCGGTCGCCGAGGTGCTGAGCAGCATCTACGAAGTCGACTTCATGGGGTTCTCCTACGGCTTTCGGCCGGGGCGTAACCCACATCAGGCTCTCTCAGCATTGCATACAGCGATCATGAGCCAGTACGTGAACTGGGTGCTCGATGCCGACATTCGCAACTTCTACGACTCGATTGATCACGAGTGGCTGATGCGGATGGTGGCGCACAGGATTGCCGACCCTCGGATCCTCCGGCTCATTCGGATGTGGCTCGAGGCCGGTACCCTTGAGAGCGGAGAATGGTACGAAACGGACAAGGGGACACCGCAAGGGGCGGGCATCAGCCCGTGCCTCGCCAACATCGTCTTGCACTACGCCCTCGATCTCTGGGTGCATCAATGGCGCCGTCGGCACGCGAGCGGTCGGGTATCGATCGTGAGGTATGCCGATGACTTCGTGATGGGCTTCGAACGGCTGGCGGATGCCCGACGCATGATGGCAGACCTCAAGGAGCGACTGGCGCGCTTCGGCCTGGCACTCCACGAGGACAAGACGCGGCTCATCGAGTTCGGCCGTTTACCGGCCATGGCTCGACGACAACGCGGCGCACGGCGTCTAGATACATTCGCCTTCCTCGGCCTCACCCACTACTCTGGGTGGACCAGGGACGGCAGATTTATCGTAAAACGCAAAACGCAGAGCAAACGCATGACGCGAAAGCTGAAGGCGTTGCGGCAGGAAGCGTGGCAGATCATGCATGCCCCGATGGCGACACAGCATCGCTGGTACTCCAGCGTGC
This sequence comes from Bradyrhizobium barranii subsp. apii, assembly GCF_011516635.5. Classification (GTDB taxonomy): domain Bacteria; phylum Pseudomonadota; class Alphaproteobacteria; order Rhizobiales; family Xanthobacteraceae; genus Bradyrhizobium; species Bradyrhizobium barranii. The sequence continues at coordinate 1,489,005 of NZ_CP096255.1, forward strand.
TGCGCGGCCACTACGGCTACTATGGCGTCCCACACAACTGGCGCGCTCTCAACGGATTCCTACAGGAGGTCCGGCGCATCTGGTTCACCTGCCTCAGGCGGCGGAGCCAGAAGAACCGGGACAAGGGCTGGGACTGGTTTGAGACTGTGGAAGCGCGTTTTCCCTTACCCCGGGCACGTGTCGTTCACTCATGGGCGTAGGAGCAAACCGATGCGGGTGACTCTCGAGAAGAGCCGGGTGCGGGAAATCTGCATGCCCGGATCTGTGAGGGCGAAGCCGAATGGCTTAGCTACTCGACCATCCCCCCGAACTCTCCCCGCGCAGAGCTTTGTGCGGATCGGCACGTAGGCCCACAGCATCGTCCGATATTACGGGAGTGGATGTCTGCGTATGCGAGTTGTTCGGTGCCCGTGACATCCTGGAAGCGATGTAGAACCGACCAGCTTGCGCAAGAAGCGACTTAGAATGGAGGACAATTTTGAGGTGAGCCCTGAATTGAGGGCAGAGGCGTTCAGTGATGGTAGCGGCCGGTCAGGAGACCTGGTTCGCAAACTGACCCTTTATTCGTTCGGCCTCTTCCCTCGACAGTTTCTCGGCCCTGTCCCCGTTTCTTAAAAGAGCCGGCCCCTTGCGTTCTCGATCGTAAACCATCCAACCTTTGGTGCCCTGACGAACGATGAACCGTTGTGCTGCCAATTCCCAGGCGGCCTCCAGTTGTACCTAGAAAAGAAGCTTCGACACGGGCAAAATGCCTAGGGCGAGGCGTTGGGCTGCCGAGAGCCAGAAATCAACTCAAGACCCGATCATGACCTGTGCAAAGCTGCAGTGGAGCTGGCGGCTTTATGAGGATATCGAGTGTGGCGCGCTTCTCCGGTAAATGCGACGATCGCGGGGATGCTGCTGATCAGATCCGCGCTTAATTCCTTGGGGGTGCCGGGTCGGCGAGCTCTAGTCGAAGCCTATCCGCGCGCTTCCGCCGTGCTCGGTTCCGGCGCGGTACGAAGTATTCGAGGCGCCAAAGATTGGAGGCATCGGAAATCGTTCGTCCCGTCGTTAACGGCCGAGCAGACGCCGTTGAGGCAGTGGTGTTCCGACTTAGCGACGAGTCGTCTTACATTGCATTACCGGTTCAGAGATGGTCGTGGATGGTAGTCTCACGATCGGCGTCCCACAGAAATCTGAAGCGCCCGAGACAATTTTCTGATTGCTATCGACTGAATGACGCGAACACACCGTTTTCGTGCGCGGTTGTCAATTATGTCAGTTGCGGCCACGTATCCAAAGTATTATGTCGCTCGATCCAATTACGCGCCTTGGATAATGTGGGTTTATCGTGCCAGCCAGCATGGTAGTCGAATTCGCGGATGGACTGTTCAGCAGTTCGTCTGCGAATCTCTTCGCGTCAGCCTCGCTTGGAAAGGTTCTGGTTTCTCGAATGGGGTATCGATTTGGCCCCTTCGACTGGTTGAAGGAAACATACCAAGTGTGTTGTAGCCATATCCTTTTCGTGCTCATCGGCCGATGATGGTGGTCATACCTCCATCAGCAGTCAATTGCGAGTATTGGTAGTTGATCGTTTGCGGCAATTGTCGTCGATGAAGGGGCTTGACTATTTGGCAGGTCGTCGGATCCACCCAGCGCAGAAGGTCGGCAAGAAGATCAGGTTACACCGGCAGACTTGACCACGCCTCGCGCCGCGGAAGCCTGAACAGGTTCAGGCCACGCCTGCTGATGTCCTCAAGCTGAAATGTGCCCACCAGGATGCGACGCAGCCGGCGGCAGCGAAGGAGGGTGTCATAAGGAATGTGTAAGCAGGTTTCTGTGAGTTTACCCTACCGAGGAGACTCACATGACGACGATAACACCTGAACTGCTTGATCAACTGCTTGCTAACTATGAGAAGCCCGAGGACCTGACCGGAGACAACGGGCTGTTCAAGCAGCTGAAGAAGGCGTTGATCGAGCGCGCGCTCGCCGCCGAGTTGAGCGAACATCTCGGCTATGAGAAGGGCGATCCGGGCGGTCGAGGGACGGGCAACAGCCGCAATGGCACCAGCAGCATGACGATCCTGACCGAGGACGGCGAGATCGAGATTGCCATACCGCGCGACCGCGCCGGCAGTTTCGAACCGCAGCTCGTCGCCAAGGGCCAGGACGCGGTTCGATGGCTTCGACGACAAGATTCTGGGCCTATATGCCCGCGGCATGACGGTGCGCGAGATCCAGGGCCACCTGGCCGAGGTCTCACCCGATCTCATCAGCCGGGTCACCGATGCCGTCCTCGATGAGGTGCGGGAGTGGCAAAATGGCCTTCGTGTCCCGGAAGGACCGCAAGGCGATCCTGCCCGCGATCAAGGCGATCTACCGGGCCGAGCACGCCGATATTGCGCTTGTCCGCCTCGAGGAGTTCGAGGCCGAGTGGGGCAAGCGCTATCCAGCGATCGGAGCGGCCTAGCGGAGCGCCTGGGATTACGTCGTGCCATTCTTCGCCTTCGCACCGCGCACCCGCAAGATGATCTACACCACCAACGCTGTGGAGGCGCTGCATCGCTCGTTGCGCAAGATCATCAAAACGCGCGGCAGCTTTCCAAACGATGACGCGGCGTCGAAGCTGCTCTATCTCGTCGTCCGTGAACAAGGCTCTAAGCGATTGAGCGAGAGTCTGTTTTTCGGATTTGAGACGGTTTGAGATTGCAGGGATTGGGAGGTAAAGACCGCCAAAGCCTGCAAATTCGATTGTGGATTGAACGAAGCCGCTGCCGCGGCGTAGGGGGCAAGGTGGCATAGATCGCCTCCTGGCTGAGAGGATGTGGGTGTTGGAGCCCACCCCCTCAGACAGGAGTATCGAGATGGCCGATTTGAGCCCTCTTCGCCGCCGCATGATCGAAGACATGACCGTCCGCAATCTGTCGCCGGCGACGCAAAGATCCTACATCAGCGCGGTTTCGAAGTTCAGCCGCTATTTTGGCCGATCGCCTGACCGGTTAGAGCTGGAAGACGTCCGCGCCTTCCAGGTGCATTTGGTCTCGACCGGCATCTCATGGCCGGCGCTGAACCAGATCGTCTGTGCGCTACGGTTTTTCTACGGCGTCACGCTCGGCGAGGCGCTCATCCCAGAGCGCATTCCCTATGCGCGAGAACCGCGCAAGCTGCCGGTCGTTCTCAGCGCCGACGAAGTGGTTCAGTTTCTTGAAGCGGTATCGAGCCTGAAGAGCCGCGCCGCGCTCACCACCGCCTATGCGGCCGGGCTCAGGGCCTCGGAGGTTGCGGGACTGCGGATCGAAGACATCGACAGCGCCCGCGGCGTCATCCAGGTGCGCCACGGCAAGGGCGCGAAGGATCGCAACGTGATGCTGTCGCCCCAGCTGCTGGGCATCCTGCGCACCTACTGGCGGCTCGCCCGGCCGCGGCTTTATCTGTTCCCTGGTCGTGACGAAGATCATCCGATCGATCAGACCGTGCTGCATGCCGCCTGCCGGTCGGCGGTGAAGGCTGCGGGCCTGACCAAGCGCGTCACGCTGCACACGCTGCGCCACAGCTTCGCGACACATCTTCTCGAGAACGGAACCGATATCCGGATCATCCAGGTCTTGCTCGGGCACAATAATTTGTCGTCGACAGCGCGCTACACGCAGGTCGCCACCGATACGATCCGAGCGACGCAGAGCCCGCTCGATCGCCTGTCGCTGGAGGTGACGCCACCTGGATGACCCGCAGCGGGATGCGGGTCATGACCCGCTCCGACATCCGCTCCAACAGGCCCGCCATCGAGATTGCCGATATTCTGCGCCGGCATGGCGACGCCTATCGCCGTGTACATGCCGGTCATCTGGGGCGGGTCGAGCGGCGCGTGATGAGCGCGATCGTTGCGTGCCGGACCGAGGCGCTCGGCGGCCACATGCAGGCTTGCGACGACTGCGGCACGACACGCGTTGCCTATAATTCCTGCCGCAATCGGCACTGTCCGAAGTGTCAGGGGAGAGCCCGAGCCGCGTGGCTCGCCGCGCGTCAAGCCGACCTGCTTCCGGTTCCCTATTTCCACGTCGTCTTTACACTTCCCGCACCGATCGCCGCGATCGCTTTCCAGAACAAGGCCGTCGTCTATGCCATCCTGTTCAAGGCTGCCGCCGAGGCGATGACGACGCTCGCCGCCAATCCACGCCGGCTCGGCGGTGCGATCGGCGGCGTCGCCGTCCTCCACACCTGGGGACAGACGCTGATGCATCATCCCCACGTCCATTGCGTCGTTCCGGGTGGCGGCCTCTCGCCCGATGGCGCGCGCTGGACCGCTTGCCGACCGAACTTCTTCCTGGCCGTCAAACCGTTGTCCAGACTATTTCGCACACTTTTTCTCAAACGTCTGTCGGCAGCCTTCAACTCCGGTGCCTTGCGTTTCTTCGGCGATCTCGGAGCTCTGGCCGAGCCGGCTGCCTTTGCGGCCCACCTCGACGCCATGCGACGCATCAACTGGGTTGCTTACGCCAAGCGGCCCTTCGGCGGACCCGCACAGGTCCTGGCCTATCTCGGCCGCTACACCCATCGCGTCGCGATCGCCAACAGCCGGCTCGTCGCACTCGACGACGATCATGTCGCCTTCTCATGGAAGGACTATCGCCAAAACAGCGCGACAAAGATCATGAATCTCAAGCCCGATGAGTTCATTCGCCGTTTCCTGCTTCATACGCCGCCTGACGGCTTCCACCGCATCCGCCACTTCGGCTTCATGGCCAACCGCCATCGCGCTGCCAAGCTCGCCCTTTGCCGCGAACTTCTCGATCATGAGCGAACAGCCCCAAACGATGGCCAGCCGTCGCCTGTGGATTCGGAGGCTCAAACCTGGGCCGAGGTTCCTGCCTGTCCCGATTGTGGTGGCGTCATGCGCATCATTGAGCGCTTTCGACATAGCTTCAGACGCCCCAGCCCTCGAACATCACCGTTCCGATGCGACACATCGTGAGCCAAGTCATGTCGTGCACGACGATCATCATTCGTCATTTCGCTCCCAGCGTCTCGATCATCGCGGACGATGTCGAATCCGTGCTGTCACACTGCGCGACAACAACCGTCCGATGCAGCAAAAGGCCTATCGCGATCTCAGGCGAAGCGCGTCTGATCTCAACTCTTCCAGGATGCGCACTCCTGTGTCTCTGCCTCACGCGCCGAGCCAGCAGATCGGGCATGGCGATCTCGAACAATCCCCATAGCTGCAAAACCGCGAATAGCCTCCCGCGCCTTCGTTCAATCCGGCTTCAATGAGGTCGCGTCATAAGCGCCTGCCGCGCCCTCGCGTGAGCGCGACCTCACAGAACCCTCCAGATTCCCTTTCGCAGCGGACCATGATTCTGTGTTGCATCGGAGGGGACGATGCGACCGAAGAAGCACAAGACGACGGGATCGAACGACCTGTTCCGGGCGCGGCTGGACCAGATCATCAATCTGAAGCACGAGCTGGTTCTGTTGGCCGGCAAGATCGATTGGGACTGGATCGACGGCGAGATCGCGCCGCTCTACAGCGAGAACGGCCGGCCGGGGATCGAGACCCGCTTCATGATCGGGCTGCTGTTGCTCAAGCAGATTTACGGGCTGTCCGATGAGGGGATTTGCGAGCGCTGGGTCCACGACCCGTATTTCCAGTACTTCACCGGCGAAGAGTTCTTCCAGCACGCCTTCCCGCACGAGCGATCGGACCTGAGCCATTGGCGCAAGCGGCTCGGCGACAAGCTGGAACTGCTGCTGGCCGAGAGCCTGCGGGTGGCGCACGAGGCCGGCGCGTTACGCGGCCAGGACCTCAAGCGGGTCACGGTCGATACCACGGTGCAGCCAAAGGCCATCACCTTTCCGACCGACGCCAAGCTGCTGCATGCGGCCATCAAGGGGCTCAATCGCCTGGCGAGAAGGCACGGCGTCAGGCTGCGGCAGTCCTATTCTCGGATCGCCAAGGCCGCCGCGATGATGGCGGGCCGCTACGCCCATGCCAAACAATTCAGGCGGCATCAGCGGCAGTTGCGTATCCTGCGCTCAAGGCTCGGCCGGATCATCCGCGATATCCGCCGCAAGATCGACGGCCAGCCAGCCCTGGAGGAGGCGTTCGCCCTTCCGCTTGGCCGGGCCAGCCAGATCCGCTCGCAGCAGCAGCGCCAACGCGGCTGGAAGCTTTATTCTTTCCATGCCCCGGAGGTGGAGTGCATCGGCAAGGGCAAGGCCTCCGCGCCGTACGAGTTCGGCGTCAAGGCTTCCATCGTCACCAACAACCGCCGAGCTCCCGGCGGTCTGTTCGTGCTACACGTCAGGGCGCTGCCCGATAATCCGTATGACGGTCACACCCTGCGCGACGTCATCGACCGCACCGAGGCACTCACCGGCTGTCCGATCGAGCGGGCCTATGTCGACAAGGGGTATCGCGGCCACGACGCTCAAAATCCACGTCGCGTCTTCATCTCCGGCCAGAAGCGCGGCGTCTTCGGGATCATCAAGCGCGAGTTGCGCCGCCGATCCGCCATCGAGCCCATCATCGGACACCTGAAGGCCGAAGGTCACCTCGGGCGCTGCTACCTCAAAGGCCGCGCAGGAGACGCCGCCAACGTCGTCCTCTCCGCCGTAGGCCACAACTTCCGCCGCATCCTCGCCTGGCTGAGAGATTTCTTGGACCTGTTCCTGATCCGGATATGGCGCACGTTCACATGTCCCATCCCGCTCAATTCGGATTCTTAACGGACGACTATCTCGCAATCAAGAATGCCGGCCTGCGCTGGCGACGCCCGGTCGAATGGACCTCCGCGATGGGCCAGTTTGCCATCCGGTTCGGCGAGCGCTTTCCGGGAACGACGCGATGACGAACGGCATCACGGCAACGGTCATGATGGCTCGGCACGCCCCTTCGCCGTCAAGTTCCTCGCCTGCGGCGCGCCGCTCCGCTCCGCGGCTTCGGGACTTGAACGCTCGGTGCGGCCAAGCAAACTCATCCACCATGCCGCTGATGCCTTGTTCTTGATGCCGGGAGACAAATTCGCCCTTCACAGAAACCCCTGACACAAAAGTTCTGACAATCCCAGCGCCAGCGCGGCCCTGGCTCGTCTGCTGCTTTAAAAGTACGGCTTCTTGCTTCTTCTCTTCATACCGCAACTCGTGCGGGCGGTCGTCAGCAGCCGCTCGCACGCTTTTCCGAGGGCGCGATGCATGTTTCGCGGGATCGTGAGCACGGATTTCAGGGGATCGTGAGCAGAGATTTCAGACGATCGTGAGCACGGATTTCGCGGGATCGTGAGCAGCTTTTCAGCAACTCAGCCCGCTTCGGCCGACAACTCAACCGGCTTAGGAACTGCCTCGTCAGTGAACGAGGAAGGCCGATGCCCACCCAGAGATTGTCGATGCGCCGGATCAAAGAGGTTCTCCGCTTAAAACATGTTCAAGGCTTGCCGGAGCGAGCCATCGCGCGCACCTTGGGCATCAGCAACGGCGCCGTGCACAGCTATCTACGCCGAGCCGGGGCTGCCGGGCTGAACTGGCCGTTGCCGGCCGGAATGAGCGACGAGGACCTGGAGCTGCTGCTTTTCCCGGCGCCGAGGCCTGCGTCGCAGAGCCCCCAGCGGGCCGTTCCCGACTGGGGCTATGTCGACAAGGAGCTGCGCCGACGCAACGTGACCCGTCGGCTGCTGTGGGACGAGTATCGCGCCACCCATCCCGATGGCTTCGGCTACACCTGGTTCTGCACGACGTACGAGGCCTGGAAGGGGCGAGCCCGGCCTTCGATGCGGCAGACGCATCTGGGCGGCGAGAAGGTTTTCGTGGATTTCGCCGGCGACACCATCGACGTCATCGATCCCTCAAACGGGGAAGTGCAGTCGATGAAGCTGTTCGTCGCGGCGATGGGCGCCTCCAACTATACCTATGCCGAGGCCTGTCCAAGCGAGGGGCTCGCCGACTGGATCCGGGTCCACATCAATCTTTTCGCCTTCCTCGGCGGCGTGCCGACATTCGTAGTCTGCGACAATCTCAAGGCCGCCGTCACCAATCCCGACCGCCACGATCCCGGCCTCAACCGAACCTATGCCGAGATGGCGAGCCATTACGGCACGGCCATTCTCGCAGCCCGGCCGCGGCGCCCAAAAGATAAGGCAAAGGTCGAAGTTGCGGTGCAAGTCGCCCAGCGATGGATTCTGGCGCGGCTGCGCAACCAACGCTTCTTTTCGTTGGCGGAGCTGAACGCAGCCATCAAAACACTCGTCGTCGAACTCAATGCAAGGCAGATGCGCGACTTTGGCGCCAGTCGCGCCGAACTGTTCGCCGAGCTCGACAAGCCCAAGCTTACAAAGCTGCCGGACCAGGCTTACGCTTTCGCACGCTGGAAGCGATGCCGGATCGGCCCCGACTATCATATCGAGATCGATGGACACTGGTATTCCGCGCCGTATCGGCTCATCCGTGAGCTTGTCGACGCACGCATCGATGACAGAACGGTCGAGATCTTCCACAACGGCCGCAGGATCGCCAGCCACGCCCGCGCGCCCAACCGGCGGGGCCACACCACCATCGCCGACCATATGCCCAGCGCCCATCGGCGCTACGGTCAATGGACGCCCGCCGGAGTGATCGTCGCCGGCGAGCGGATCGGTCCGTCGACCGCCGCCTTCTTCCAGGCCGTGATCGCGGCCCGGCCGCATCCCGAGCAAGGCTTTCGCACCTGCCTCGGCATTCTGTCACTGGTCAAAAGCTACAGCGCGGAGCGCGTCGAAGCGGCCTGCCGGCGCGGCATTCTGATCAAGGCGCGATCCGTCGCCTCGATCCGCTCCATCCTCCAGAACGGTCTGGATCGTACCTTTCTCGACGAGCCCTCCGAACACCAACCCCTGCGCCACGGCAACATCCGCGGCCGCGATTATTTTCACTGAAGCCAAGGAGACCTGTATGCTCAACCATCCCACCCACGAACGCCTGATCGAGCTCGGCTTGAGCGGCATGGCCAAGGCCTTCGAGGAGCAGCGACGATCGCCTGATCTCGAAGCCTTGCCGTTCGAAGATCGCATCGGCCTGCTGGTCGACCGGGAAGCGGCGGAACGCGACACCAGGCGGCTCACCACGCGCCTCAAGCTGGCCTCGCTCCGCCAGAATGCCTGCGTGGAGGACGTCGATTTGCGCACGCCGCGGGGTATCGACCGGGCCGTCTTCGCCAAGCTCGCCAGCGGCGACTGGATCGATCGCCACGAGAATTTGCTCATAACCGGGGCGACCGGATTGGGCAAAAGTTGGTTAGCCTGTGCCCTCGGCCACAAGGCCTGCCGAGATAATCGCTCGGTCCTCTATCACCGCGTCCCAAGATTGTTCGAAGCGTTGGGGCTCGCGCGGGGCGATGGACGTTATGCCCGCTTGCTCAAAACCCTTGGCCGCGCCCAGGTTCTGATTTTGGATGATTGGGGATTGTCGGTGCTCACCGCTGCCGAGCGGCGCGATCTACTGGAAATCCTTGACGATCGCCATGGCCGCTCCTCCACCATCGTAACCAGCCAACTCCCTGTGGACACATGGCACGAAGTTATCGGAGATCCCACGCTAGGCGACGCGATTCTGGATCGCCTCGTCCACAACGCTCACCGCCTCCAGCTTGCTGGCGAAAGCATGCGAAAACGCAACGCCAAAACCATCACCCTTGACGAGCAGCCAGAACGCTGACCCTATCACCGCCTCGGCCGGAGCGAGGCTGCTCACGATCGTCTGAATTCGGCGCTCATGATCGCGCGAAATCGCTGCTCACGATCACTGAAATATGCACGCGACTAGTCAACCGCGCGCGTCCTGTTCTTCCCTCTCTCTTTTCGTCGTGCCCGTTTGGTACGCGAGTTGCTGAGAAACGTGCGGGCTTGGCTTCTCAAACATTCACACTCGCGACCCCATGAGATGGCCAAATCTGCTCAGCCCAGACTTGCGCTTGGGCGGTTTCTCCAAGGCAGCGCCCGCGTCATTTGTAGCCACCGCAGCAACATACTCAGGAGGCCAAATTCCCCGATCATTCTCGATCCAAATTGCTGAGCTTGAAAGTTGGCTTTGGGCGAGCAACTTAGTTGCTTGATCCGAGACCCCGCGCCGCACAGTTCCCCTATTCATTGGAGGATACCGGAGTCCTACGGATAGCGACGGCGTGCGCCCTCCTCCATATTCTATGCAAGCTAGGATTTTGCATTTCCTTCCTGGGGCTAGAGCCAACGCCGCCCGCATGCATTTTGAGCGGGCGGCGTTGTGCTTTCTACAAACAAACGTCGCAGTTCAGGGCGTTGCCTCGAGGGTCGGCGTCGCGTCTCGCGTCGCAAGCGCACAGGCAGGAAGCTTCAGTGCTTCGCATCACGCAAATTCACTCGCACGTAGGCCTGCTCGTTGCAGATTGATTGCGCGCTTACGCGCGACTGCAACCCTGACGCACTGCAAAACTCGAATCGGAATTTAAGTTGTGCATCTATCGAACCACAATGTCGGCTTCTAACCAATCTGGAGGAGCGATCATGGATTCACGAATGGACCTGCCACTGAAATTTCATCCAGCGGCATTAGAGTGTCGGGATCTTGGACGCCAAGTGGCGCGGTTGGAGCAACGAACGATCGGCGAAGCTGGTCGGGGTTGCGTAGCCGATCGTCCGTTGCGGTGAGGTGGGCTGCATAGGCCGCGGGGGGTGACATACTACAGCGACGAGTGAGGCTGCCGGAGATTGTCATCGTCGACCCAGTTGGCGATCTTGGCGCGGGCGCCGCCAAGATCGAAGAACAGGGTCTCGTTGAGCAGCTCATCGCGCATCCGGCCATTGATGGGGAAGACGGCCCCGCTCCCTCGGCGCCGGCGATATGCTGGCGATGGACGAACCAGCTAACAGCCAGCAGTTCACCAATGGAAGTCGCGACAATTGGGTTGGACGTTTCGAAGCACGTATTTCACATCCATGCCGTTGATGGCCAAGGCCAAGTGGCCTGTCGCCAACGCCTCCGGCCAGGCGAGATCGTGTCGTTCTTCTCCTCGCTCGTACCTTGCCTAGTCGGCATTGAGGCCTGCGCGACTGCTCACAACCGGGCGCGGGAGATTCGCCAGTTGGACACGATGTGAGATTGATCCCGCCAGCCTATGTTAAACCCTACCTACGAAGAGGAGCCAAGCATGACGCCGTTGACGCGGCTGCAATCTGCGAAGCGGTCACCCGTCCCAATATGCGGTTCGTTCCAATCAAGAGCGTCGAGAACCATGGCTTCTTGATGCTTCATCGTGCAAGAGGCTTTGTTGGTCCGCCAACGGGCCACGACAGCCTGCGCCACTCGGGCTCATTTTGCTGAGTTCGGAATCATTGCCGGGCAAGGCCGGCAACGGGCGGACGGTCTGGTGGGCTTGTTGGATGACGAGGAACTGATGCTACCGGCCCACGCCCGAATTGCACTAGCCGTCCTTGTGAACCAACTGAAGGAATTGGACCGGCAGGTCGAGGCCATCGAGCGCGAGCTAGCTCAGATCCAACGAATAAATCCGATGGCGAAGTTGCTGTCCTCGATTCCAGGGATCGGTCACATAACGGCCACGGCTCTCGCCGCGACCGTGCCGGATGCGACAATGTTCTGCTCCGGGCGCGAGTTCGCGGCCTGGCTTGGCCTGACGCCTAAGCAGAATTTCACCGGCGGGAAGGATCGGCTCGGCCGGATTACGAACAGGGCGATTCCTATCTCAGGCACTTGCTTGTCATCGGAGCACGTAACGTCGTTCGGTGCCCAAAGGCACGCTCCCGGGTTGGAGGCGGCTGGATCAAAGTCCTGCTTGAACGGCGTCGGACATGGTCGTCGTCGCCATCGCCGTTGCCAACAAGTCTGGCCCGGATCGTCTGGGCGATGACTCTCTCTGGAGGAAATAATCAGTGGCAGGCAGCGAACTTGATTGCACAACATTCGACCGATCTTGATCTGAGACCGACAACATGCATGAATTAGATTCCCTTGTTAATAGAAGCACGTCCGCTGCGCAACCTTCGCCAATAGAGACTTTCGATGGAAGCTCGTCCCGTCCAATAATTGAACTCTTCAAAGGCATCGAACAGATGTTGGCGCCTCTATTTCAACGTTCTTACGAATGGGGCTCGAAGGAGTGGAAAGTCCTATGGGATGCAATCTTGGAGCAGTACGAGCACAATCAAGATGCGGTACTGGCTTCGATTTCACAGGCGCAATTGTCACGGCGCCCAGCACGATCAGCCGGCTTCGCTCCGGGCCCTTATCAGCGCAATTATGGGCCATGCAGGAGCGGCCCCAAGGTCAGCGTCTTCTTCGTCCAGAGCTCGGACGAAGTTGCCGGGCAGTCCTCTCAGGGGGCCTCAGTTAAATCGGACGCCAAATGCCCACGCTGCTTTGCTTTACATTTCTGGATCTGAAATGCGGGTCAGCATCTTCACGTGCGGTCCCGCCCGCTTGAAGATCGGCTCCCAAAAGGCATAGGCCGTCTCGGCGAAACTCGCGCTTATGCTGAACTTCGTGAGCGCAGCCCGATATGCGGCCTGTCGCCCGCAGCCTTGCCTCTCGACAAGGTGCCAGATGAATTGACCGACCTGGCGCGCATACGTGCTCGGACGAGCTCGGTGGTTGGGTACGATCTCAAGCCGCATGGTCCCGGTGTCGCGCGTCTCCGGTTCGATGAGATTGGCAAGCCAAATGAAGATTGATGGATCAATGCTCGCAGCATAGCCGTCGCGCTTGAGCTGCTGATTGATCATAGAGAACGCGCTAGCGGCTTCTCTGAAGCATTCGCTCAGGATGAAGTTCGCCTGAGTCTCCAGCTTGCCGCTCTGAAGATCGTCCAGCAATCTGACCGCCTCGTCAGTGAGCCGCCGCATGTATCGCAGTTGCGGCTGCCCCGCGCCGTCGGCAGGTTCCTTCTGCACGATCAACTCGGCCGCATCCGCGCGGAACTCTGTTGCGGCTTCTTTGAGAGCGGTCAAAAAGTCGCCTTCAAGACCGGAGCGGCCGATGTCTTTCGGTGCCGCTTCCCTCCCCACCCGTGTCTCTACGAGATTGGCAATCTTCACCATCATCTCAGTCGTAGCGTCGGAATCTAGAAGTTCGTCCTTGCGCGGCGCCGCCGCATTCCGAGATTCAAGCACCGCAACGGCACCCGGAGCCGTCGCTTGCCTCGCAAGCATTGTTTGATCAGGCGTCTTCTCTCCTGTGTGCTCCGATCGCGGATTGGAAGCGGCAATCCCGCTGGACAACACAAACAGGCCATCGTCAACGGCTCGGCTCGCCGCCGCGGTAAGCTCCACCAGCGAGCGTCGCGCACAGCGCGTATGGCTAGCACGACGCCTTTTTTTCGTGTGGCTCATGATCTAACGACCCCTCGACAAGCGTTTTCAAGACCCAGCGCCAAAGCTCACGAACTTCCTCCGAGGCTCTTCCCTCTTGTGCAAACTCGGTTACGCCTAATCCGGCCCCAAGCGCGTCCTGGTGGACATTGCGCTGTCCGACATAGGGATGCGCAAGCACCCCGAGCGAATTGAGGGACGTTGCAGCTTCACTCAAGCGGCAGCCCCGCGGTGGCGTCTGATTGAGGACGAAAGCGAATCGGCGGTTGAGCCTACGAATAGCAATCAGTGTCGGTATCGCAGCTTCGATGTCGGCCAGACTCGGACGCACTGGGATCAGGCAAAGATCGCCCCTCGCGATGGCGAGCACGGCCAGTGCATTGTTCGTGGCGGCGGTATCGATGACCGTAAGCCAGATTCCCTCAGCTTCAAGGCTGACGAGAGCCACTTCTAGTTCGGCGGGATCGGAGATCCGAACGACCCGCGGATAGGGATGGCAACGCCGCTCTTTCCATTTTGAAATCGTGCCTTGTGGATCCGCCTCGACAATTGCGACGCGCTCCCCGTTCCCCATCGCCGCGACCGCAATGCCAACCGCCAGCGTGCTTTTGCCGCTTCCGCCTTTTTGGGTGACCAGAACAAGGACATGCATATCCTGCGCTTCCCGGATGACAACGAGATGAGACGCATGAGTCGTCGGCTGCATGGGCGTCAGTCAACTACCAACCTTGGGAATTGATGGAGAGGACGGGCACATGGCAATCTTCGTCCTATACCCGTCAGGGACGGTCGATACGAAGCTGGGTTTAGAGAATGAAAAAGGTCCTGCTGGGCACGGTAGCCCTGATCGCGCTGGTTGCCCCTTCCTCTGCCGCTGATCTGGCCGCGGGGCCCTACGTCAAAGCGCTCCCAGCGGTCATTCCAATCTATGATTGGAGCGGCTTCTACGTCGGCATAAATGGCGGCGGCGGCTCCGCGCATCAATGCTGGGACGTGGTCAACGCCGGAGGCGCGATTGTCGCTCCGCCCGTCGGCATAGGGTTGCCATAATGCGACGGGAGGCACGGTCGGCGGTCAAATCGACTATCGCTGGCAAATAGCCAACTCGCTGTTTGGCCTGCAGGCGTAGGGCGACTGGGCCGATTTCAAGGGCTCCAACGCCAACCTCGCTTTTGCAGGCGTCCAGGATGAATCCAAGCTTGATGCATTCGGCCTGTTCACGGGCCAAGTCGGCTATGCCTGGAATAACATGCTGCTCTATGTGAAGGGTGGCGCTGCGGTTGTCCGCGACAAATACCGGGTCTTCGATTTTGCGACTGGGCTGACTATCGACAACGGCAGCGAAACTTGTTGGGGCGGCACGGTAGGGGCGGGCCTTGAATTTGGCTTCGCTCCGAACTGGTCCATCGGCGTTGAGTACGACCACCTGTTCATGGGTCATCGGGACGTGGACTTCTTTTTTCACCTGGACTCGTGGGTGGTCCGGCGGCCGCTTTCGCGGGGACTGCCCGTATCAGTCAGGACGTCGATATCGGTCTGGTCCGCCTGAATTACCGCTGGGGTGGCGCGGTCGCCACGACATATTGATCTTCGCCGGAACGGAAGCGTTCGATCACACGGAGCGCTAGAGACAATCCTTGACGCGCGTTGCTCCTCTCTCAAGGTAGTCATCTGGAACGCAAGTTCGCCACATAAATCGGCGCTGGGACCTCTGAAGCAGAGCGCTTGTCGCAAATGCAGGTGTGAGAGGCCGGCCGATCGCGCCGTTGGTGCTAAGTCAGCAGGAGCGGACGTACTTGGAGAGGCACGTTCGTCGTCACCACGTTGCCCGCTCGCTATCTGAGCGGTACCGCGCGATCCTGTGGTGTGCGGACGGCTTGCCTTAGCAAGTCCGTGGCTGCCAAACTCGGCCTCCATGAACACACCGTTGCCAAATGGAGCCATCGCGTTTTGAAGGATCGCTGTGATGGTCTGCTTGAAGAGGCGCGCCATGGCTGACCTCGCACCATCAACGCCGATCAGGTTGCCGCGGTGATCGAACGAACGTTGCGGCTGACGCCAGCCGACGCGACGCCCAGTCGATCCGCTCGATGGCGGCGGAAACTGGCTTTTTCCACACCACGATCCGCCGCATGTGGGCGGCGTTCGGCTTGCCGCACCGTAGCCAGACATTCAAGCTGTCGAGCGATCCGCTGTTCGTCGTCAAGGTGGGCAATATCATCGGCCTTTACCTATCCCAAACCGAGCCCTTGTCCTCAGCATCGATGAGAAAAGCCACATTCAGGCACTCGATCACGAGCATGGACGGCTTGCGGGCAAGCAAGCGCGCAAGCCAAGGATTTGCGGTCGAGCCTTTACGCATTGCCCAGCGCACGGCTGCGCTCGCACCGATGATTAATAGTCGGCGCAGAGTTCGTTCGCCCATGCGGGATGTCTCGCCGAGCTTCTGCTTTCCGCCCGTGGAGCGCTGCAGCGGGGTGAGCCCCAGCCAGGCCGCAAAGTCGCGTCCTCTCCTATATGCCCGAGTCGTCGGCGCCAGGGCCAACGAGCGACCGTCGCTGTGATGGGCCCGATTCATGCCGCTTGGTCGCGATTCAGGTCAACATGGTTACTTTTGTATATTGACCTCGATCCTGGCAGCCGTTTGGCGTTGCTCCTTCAGCGAAGCCTCTTGGCCGGCTCGGGCAGCGTCCATGCCAGGCGCCGGACAGCGGCCAGTGGCAACTTGTAGGCGATGGTCTCGAAGCGCCCGAATGTATTGATCTTGATGAACTCGTTTTCCCCTGTCGAATGAACATAGCTATCGCGTTTGCCGCAAACAGGCTTAATGCCTTCCAAGCTCGAAACCTTGTCGCTGCAGCTCCCCAATACTGTTATGCGTTTGCATTTGCTCGTTCGTCTGTTCGAGGTGGGCGCCGTTCGCTTTGAAATCCGGATCATTCTCCAACCGCTTACCTAACATGTTCGGGCGCCTGCGTCTCAATTGCAAGCGGCTCTCAAGCGGAGAACGAACTGTATACCGAGACAGCCGTGCCATTCCTCCTCCACCGGTTCGATGTCTAAACGGCGATCCGACTCAAAACTTGGCCTGAAGAGGGGCGCGGGTAACGCTGGCAGCCCTTTCTGGCTGCGGTGGTGCTTAAAATGAGGAGATGTTTGGGTCCTCACGAATGTTGTCAGCTTTGCCCCAACATCAACAAGCGCCGCTCTGTCCAACAGAGAATGTAGTGCTTGCAGAAGGACTTTCAGTTCGGCACGTCGCTTGCTTTGCTCAGAACACCATCACACCGCGACGAGAGGACGATGCGGAGAATGCTGTGCTGCGATAGTGCGCGACTGCCGCCTGCTGCTTCCGGTCTTCGCACCGTTCTTCGCCGCAGCGCTTCTCACAGCCCCAAGCGCTCGCGACCTTTCTGCTGCTCGAGCAGTTATTCGCGGCGTGCTCTTCGCGGAAGCACCGTTGGCGCTCTATGGCACTGCGATGGCGGCGGTGCTCGCCCGCGATTGCGGGAGCGAGGCGGCATTTCGCCGTTCGGCGCAGGCGGGTCGAGCGCCGCTCACTCTCCGACTATGGTAACGACTCTGGTCGATGGCGCGGCGCTCCCTTATCGATGGCTGCGGCACGGCGGATGATTCTTGTGCTCCTGCTGCGGCTGCAGCGTGTCCACAAAGGGCGGAGCTTAAATGTGCGGTGGCGCGGCAGATTAATAGCGCGCGTTGGACAGCGGAAGACGGGGTGAGGAATGCGTGTTTGCGAAGTCGCCGTTGTCGGCCTCGGGCTGATAGGAAGCTCTGCGTTCCATTCGCTGCTGCGTCGTGGGACCGACGTGCTCGGATTCGACCCTCTTGTCTTGGGCGAGGCTCGCGGCTCGTCGCATGGCTCATGCCGAGTGTACCGACGCTTCAATTTCGAGAGCGCGGCCTACACGGAGCTAAGCGATGCTGCCTTCAAGGGATGGCGGATGCTGGAGGCCGCCAGTGGACGGACAATCCTGATGCCGACTCGTGTACTCGAAGCAGGACCTCCCGGATCGAAGATGGTGGCCGACTCCCGCGCTGCCGCGCTGAAGGACGCCGTCCCCGGTCCAGCCACGGGAGCGGAAGCAAACGCCGCATTTCCCGCCTTCCGGCTTCCCGAACACTGGGATGTGGTCGTCCAGGAAAGCGGCGGGATCCTATTGGCCGAAGCTGCGATCCGCGCATTTCGCGAAGGAGCCGAGCACCGCATCATTCTGGCTCCGGCCCGAATACGGCCGGTGGCCGCCGGCATCCGTATTTCAATGCCCCAAGAGGTAATCTTGGCCGAGAGGGCCATCATCGCGGCTGGACCGTGGATTGCCGGGCTAGTCCCGGGACTTGCACGACACTTAAAGATCACCCGACAAACGGTCGGTTGGTTCAAGCCGGCCAAACCGGAATTGGTGCGTTACGGTGAGTTTCCGGCGTTCATTGTCGAAGGGGAGAAAGGAGTGGTATACGGCTTTCCCGATTTTGAGGGACGAGGCGTGAAGGCTGCACAGCATGACCATGGGCCGGTCGTGGGGGCAGACGCCTGGCACCCGCAGCCGACCGACGCAGAACTGGAGACTGTTGGATTGACGCTCGCCGAATTGGTCCCCGGAGCGGCGGGCCCAATCGTCGAGCGCGATATCTGCCTCTACACGAACACGCTCCGAGCAGACCTGCGACCGGACGAGGGCAACGAATTCATCATTGACCGACTTCCGGCCGATCCCCGCATCATCGTCGCCTCGCCTTGCTCCGGTCACGGTGCCAAGTTCGCCAGCGCGATCGGTACGATGCTCGCGGATTTGGCGCTCGATGCGAAGCTGATAGCGCCGAAGGCATTCCAATTAGACCGGTTCAGCGGCGTCGAGCCGCCAAGCTCCTGACAGGTCAATGGCGTCCAATTCTGGTATTGCAGACAATGGCGTAATTGCGGTCGTGGGCTCGGGAACCAATGGAGCTCCCGCAAACAACCGAGTCGCCCGCAGCTCTTGCTGGCCGATTCTAGCGGTTGATTTTGAGAGCAGCACGAGATGATGCAGGTTGCTTCAGTCCAGCGCAACTCTTTGCTCGGCGTAAGACGTCCGTTCGCAGGACGTTCGCGGCCTCGAACAGATAGGTCCGAACCTGGTGGTTGCCGCGCTTGGAGATGCCGCCAGCGCGATCGATCCCGCCGATTGATAACGTGCCGGTGTCAGGCCGGGGCGGACCTGTTTCAAGGATTCGAAGTACGAGCGCCAATCCTTCGTTCCGTTGCAAGCCATCTGGAGCCGGGCCGCAGCAATCTTCGCGCCAATGGTCCGAACCGGTCGTCGGTGGCCCTCAGGATCTGGTCCTTGAGCGCGGTTCCGGCGCGCCGACCGTCCGCGATGGCCGGACGCCTTCGGCGCCCCGGTCGGTCAAACCGCGGCTGGCGATCTCGATCTCGCGTTGAAGCGCCTCGATCGTGCGAGTGTGCCTGGCCTCTTCCTCGCGGCGGGCGTTCCGTTCCGACTCGAGAAGGATCTTCAACACCCGTATCTCGCGGCGCTCGACCGGCAGCATCCGCGCGACCTGTTCGATGTCCGCGATCTGCTCGCCAACGAAGGCATCACGGACGATCTCCGCGAGGCATTCATCATCTACCTCATCAGCCATGACAGGCCGATTTCCGAGGTCGTGGTTCCTCGTCGCAAGGATATCGAGCACGAGTTCACGCACGGCTTCGAGGGCATGAGCGCCGATGAAGTAAGTCTGGACGAGTTGCTCGAAGCCCGAGAAACGCTGATCGCCGAGATCGCGGGAAAAATGCCGCAAGCTCATAAGGATTTCCTCATAGGGTTTAAGCGCGGCGAGCCGGATTGGAGCCTGCTGGGCGTCCCTGGCGCGGCGGAGCTGCCGGCGGTGTGCTGGAAGCAGATCAATCTGGACAAGCTTCCTGCCGAGCACTGGGCGAAGCTCGTCGCGCAACTCGAGGAAGTCTTGCGTAATGCCTGAGGTCGGAGGAGGGGGATCTCCGTCGAGCACGCGCGTGGCAACTCGTTCAGACGACATGTCCAGGGAGCACTCCGCCGCCCAGCAGGACTGGAGATTGCGGCTTCAGCTCAGCCGGCGCGAGCCTGACTGCGACGGTCTCATTGCCCGCATGAAAGTTCTGAATCGCTGGCCCGGATTGATTCATTTATTTAATTGGACGGTCGATTCGGTAATTGCGACTCTGGCGCATGTCCGAACTCACGGTGCAATATCTCGTGCTCGAGCGTCGCGATCCGGCCCGCAACATGGCGCGGTTCTATGTGCTCACGATCGAACCGACGCTGTTTGGCGATACGGCATTGGTGCGTGAATGGGGTCCTCTCGGTGGGCGCGGGCGACGGCGGCTCGATCTGTTCAAGGGGCGCGTGCAGCTGTAAAGGCCCTCGAGTCTTGGCTCAGGCGCAAGACCCGCCGTGGTTATCTCCAGCGAGAATTTCCGCGTTTGGAGCCAGCGTGCGACATACCGCAAGCTGGCTGATTGGCCCGCATGCCTTTGATCGCGCTTCGCGTCCCCGATGAAGTCGCGGTGGAATTCTTAATTCTTGCCGCGACCCAGGGCGGCAAGTGCGCGCTACTGCGGCGATTTTGGAGAGTGTAGCTATCCACCCCGGGGCCGACATCTCGTTCTGTGAAACCGTCTTGTGGGCAATCGACGATCACGCCAAACCACTCCGCGACAGAGTCTCATGGTCCTCTATGAGGAGCGTCCGCCTTTCAGAAGCCACTGCCGTACCCGAAATAACTGCTATGTCCGATCCAGATGAAAACGCGCCGTATATGAACGCGCTCCGCGCCTACGAGACGGAGCGGCAAAAGCAATTCGCGGCTGAAGTTGACGCGATCCAGTTCGACGTTTCGGATTTGCGCTGCGCCATGGGCCAGCTTGTGCGAGGACATGGAAAAACTCGTCGCCGAACTTGGCGGGGCCTTCCTTTCGGCCGATTTCAACCTCACACCAGAGGTGAGGGAAGTGCACGCCGCCTATATCGGATCGTGGATTAAGATCTCGAAGAACGTTAAAAGGGGCCTCTGCACCACTTGCTCGTACGCCCAAAAGGCAGCCGAATATCTGCGCAGCTTGCAGCCCATCTGCGGCGAGGCGCCTGCGGCTTCACCGCAGGACCGGGGTCTGCAACTGGTCGGCTAAATCCCGCCGCCAGCTTCGATCTGGTGCGCCCACTGGCGATCGGCAGGCGCGGTCGTGCGTCCATAAGGACTAAACCTTTGGGTGATCTGGCAAAAGAAGGGCTTGCGGTCCCCCAAACCTAGCGCCACTCTATTTTCAAAGGGGGCGGGTGCCATGGCGGCGGCGCAGGGGCTACAGACCAAGATCTTGCGGCGAGCGAAATCGTACCAGCATTATACCGTCTATCGGGCCGCGCTTGAGTGGGGGCTGACCGATCCAATCGTGATCGAAAGCCGCGACGATTTCAAATCCGAGTTCCGTTGGAAGGGCCGACTTGAGCCCTTCCACCACCAGGTACAAAACCTCATCACATTTTGCCGACGTTTGCCGGTGACCCTACTCGCAGACGATGTCGGTCTCGGCAAAACGATATCCGCTGGGCTTGTGGCAAGCGAGCTCATGGCCCGAAATCGGGTGGCGAAGATTCTGATCGTTGCGCCCAAACTGCTTGGCCCACAATGGAAGGACGAGCTCGGGACAAAGTTCGATATCCCGGGCGAGGTCGTTACCGGAAGCAAACTTGTTTCAGCCGACCCTGATGAAATGGGCGCGGTCATTACGACCTATCATTCCGCGCGCGTCCATCTCGACAAGATTCCCGATGACCGTTTCGACATGCTTGTGCTCGACGAAGCTCACAAGCTTCGTAACCTCTATGGCGTTGATCCCACGCCGCAGGTCGCGAAGGTATTTCACAGGGCGCTGCAGCGACGCCGCTTCCGCTACGTGCTGATGCTGACCGCGACACCAATCCAAAATCGGCTATGGGATCTTTATTCCTTGGTCGAACTCCTCACGGTTGCGCGCGGACACGAAAATCTATTCGGCAACGAAGGCGTCTTTGCCCGCCGCTTCATCGACGATAAGCGCGAAAATGCGCGCGTCCTCAAGCCAGAGGCGCGAGAGGAGTTTCGTAAGATCGTCTATGGCTATATGTCGCGCGTTAGACGGGGCGACGCCAATCTGGATTTTCCCGAACGGAAGATCCAGTTGCACAAAGTCACCCCATCGGAGGAGGAGCTTGCGCTCATCAATGCCATAGCCAAACCGATCCAGAAGCTCAATCGGCTCGCCCAGATCAGCATTCTGCAAGCGTTGACGAGCAGTCCACACGCGCTCATGGCGCAACTCCAGACGATGGCCCGTAACGAGATGGTGCCACGCGAACTAGCGGAAACCGTCAAAGCGATCGTCACGCCCATGAGAACGAGCGCGAAGCTCGAAGGGCTTCGTCAACTCGTTTCGATGCTCAAGCAGCAAACTCCGACCGGCTGGCGAATGGTCGTCTTCACCGGGCGGCGCGAAACGCAGACCACAATTCAGGCATTAGAACTCGGGCTCAAGGTTGGCATTATCAACGGCTCATCGGGCCAGCGGAACCAAGAGACCATCGCGCGGTTTCGTGCCGACCCGCCCGAAATACGCGCCATCGTCTCAACCGAAGACGCCGCGCTTCTGGCCGGCAGATGAAGACGCGGCGCGGGTTCTGTGCGTCATGGCCGCGAAGCGTGGCCTTGTAACGGAACGTCTTACCGGCGCGACATTTATCCAGCGTTGCTTTCGCGATGCTGAAGAGTTTGAAAGTTGTTTGGCCACCTTGGCAGCTCTTGGCGTCGATACTACCGGTCTTGAGTCGGAAGGGCTGTTTCACGCCGATTTGCTCTTGTCCCGCCCTGAGATGGATGCGCGCGCCACCCGTCTCGAAAACATTGTCACCGTCGCCAGCGGCAGGGGTCGGCCTATCGGGCCCCGTTATGTGCATATTGGAGGCAACGCGGGCTTGCAGGTTGCGTTGGAGCCGTGACGGGTTCCTTTTCCGAGGATAGTTGTGGGTATGCCCCAAGGAACTGTACACCGAAGTGGATCATACCCTGACTTCCTGAATGATTACTTTCTATCAGGTCGGTAGTCTTACAGAGAAGCCTTGGTTATGACTACTTCGCCGATTGCGAATCCATGTGTTGCCGTGCCGTATGATCGAGGTCGCCGCTGCGTCAGATTTCTACGATCGAGTGCGGCGTATTGCCGTTTCCAACGTATCGTTCGAAGTGCGGCAAGCGAAGAAGGTCGCACTGCGGCCGACGCCAAGGCTAGGGCGAAATCGATAGCAAAGGTCAGCACGAGCCAGCCGATTAGCGCGCCAGCCAGAGCCTGTTCCAGGCCAGCCAGATCACGCCCGCAATCGCGGCCCAGAAATGGAAGCCGGTCGCGTACGAAGACGAATTTGTCGGCCGCCGCAAGAGCCGCGCCGTTGGCCGCGGGGGCATGCACTGTATAGACCGGCTTCGAACGCTCCGCCGAGGATGGACTCTTACTTACAGCATGATCTTCCGGAAAACCGGCACGACCTTTTCCGGATCATGCACCCGGAGATCAGCCGCCGAGCTGCCCCTTGGTTGAGACGCCAGCATGCATTCGCTGTGGTCTTCCATGCGAGCCTGCAGGAAGACGCCGTCTTGAGGTCTGAGGTCGAATACCCGAGCGGGTCTCGCATCGGACCCGCCTGACGACAGGAGGGGGGCGCTCCGATTCTGTCGGCACCTCTTCACCGGCCTTCGGTTTGAGCCGACGAAATTCATCGACCGACATCATAATCGATCTGGTTTGCCGTGGTTCATGATTGCGACGCGGCCGGATACGGCAGCCCGCTGCATCTCCCCGGATTGCTGCTGCAAATCCTGAGAGGAGAAGGTTCGAATAAGCGCTCAATGATCTTCACGTATTTATGTATTTTTCTCGAGTAGGTGCGCGGCGCCGTTCGAGCGCCTTGCGATCCCCATTCAAGATGCGGCAGGAAGAGTACTACCACTCTGCTTTTTGTTGGGTCGCCAAGCCGAAGAATCCGTCATTGGAGGGATCCTTCGTCGGCGAAGTCTTCTGAGCAGTTTCGAACCGGCTGCACGCCGACCATTTCACGCTGCCGCACACCGGGCGATCTTCACGGCGGTAGATGCGTGCGGCCCTCAACGGGCCGCGCCTCAGCCTCTGGCTCGAGCGCCAATCGTCAGCTCAAGGATGATGTCGATTGCGGGAATCCATCTTGAAGCAGCCCCATAGAGCAATGAAAATATCCCTGCGGGACTCTTGAGTCTCATTGTTCTAGGCCACGCTCTGCGAGCAGCCGGTGCATGACCTCGCCTTTTATCTCGGCTGCGATTTGGTTTCGGACTTGGGCTCCGAGCACCCGCTCGGCATCGACGTCGCCTACCAGACCATGTTCGGCCAGTCGCTGATCCAGACGGCTTTGAAACTCTTCGCCCATGGCTTCGACAAGCCGGTCCTGCATCGCTGCATGTTCGTCCGGTGCGATGCGCCTCAGCACCGTCTCCCAAGGTTGCCAGCGGGTGGCCATATAGTCGGTGAATTGGTTCGCTTCCCGCTCCCGGACCAGGTCCAGCGCCTCCGTCGCATCATCCTCGCTTACGCGAGAGACCGCCAGGAAGCGCATGTCAGGGGCGACGTGACTGAGCTCCAGCGGCTCGCGCAGCCGATGTTGATAGGCCAAGTAGACTTCCACGTCGTCTATGTCTGGGTCGAGGCTGAGGAGCGAGTTGACCCTGTCGCGCGCGATCTCGTCAAGCGCCTCCAAGCGGAACGCAACACGGCCGCGCTGGATCAGTTCGCCAAGACGATCGTCATAGACGCCGCCCTCGACATCAGCGTTGAGGCGCGCGGTCTGCATACCGTTCCAGTGCAAGGTAACTCGATCCTCGCAGCTCGCGTTGGCCTCGGAAGCCTGTGCAAAAAACTGCTCGCGCAATCTCGGATTGGCCGCCGCCTGCCGCAGATCATCAGCCACTCTCTGCCGAAACTCGTGATTGCCATAATTAACGGTCTCTCGTAGCCTCTCTAGGAACCGTGCGTAGTCCTGCGCGCCGGGCTCATCCGCAAAGTGCTGCCATTCGGCCGGTGCCGAGGGGGCGTCTCCCAGCCAGTGCGCGGCAGCCTCATACAGAGATTGCTGCGCAAGCTGAGGTGGCGCTTCAGCCGCCGCCAGATTAGCGAGGACGTCGTCCGGCAGCGGGTTATCCCCGAACTCGAGGTTCTCCAAATGCGGGTAGCTAAAACTCGATAAAAGATCCTCAGGTAGGCTGGTCAGCCGGTTACCGCTGAGATTGAGCGATTGGAGCGTGCTCGGAAGAGGGGCGGGGAGGTTGGCCAATTGATTGCTGCTGACATCGAGTTCAATGAGCCCCGATGGGAGGGAGTCGGGGAGGTCGGTCAGCTGATTGCCACTAACCGCGAGCGAGGTGAGCCTGCTCGGGAGAGCGTCCGGCAGGCTAGTTAGTCGGTTGTCGCTTGCGTTCAGGATCTCGAGCCGAGCCGGAAGGTTGGCCGGCAGACTGGTCAAGCTGTTATCGGCCACCTCCAGCCGAGAGAGGGTCGCCGGAAGAGCGTCCGGCAAACTGATCAACCGGTTATGGCTAATGAGAAGATGCTGAAGACCGGGTGGGAAGCTAGCGGGCAGGCTGCTTAGCTCGTTGTGCCTGGCGCGCAGTTCAAGCAATCTTGGCGGCAGGGCGGCGGGCAAAGCGGTCAGGGAGAGGGAGGACAAATCCAGCAAGTGCGAGCCCGCGTTGTCCGAAACCCTAATTCGTGTGCGCCCCTGTCGCCGATTCTCGGCTTCGCCCTGCCCCTCTTCGGCAACCCAGTTGTCCAGGATCTGCGCGCGCGCGGAGGCCGGGGTCCGATATCCTGTCATGGCTTCGACCAAATCCGCCACGGCTCGGCTGAAGCCGCTGAGGTAACTTTCCTGCTCCCCCTCTTCAGAAGCGTCCGAGGAAGAACCTGCACTCCGCTGTGCCTGTCCTGTGTTCATCAATTTCTCCATCGTCAGAACAAGAATGCCCCCGCTTCTCAAGGTCGCGAAGCAGGCTGGTTGTCATGATCATTCGAGAGCCAGCGCACGTGCGCTGCGGCTCCCGCCCGACTCGAGCCGGTACAGGTTCACATGAGCCCAAATGCGGCAAATGGATCGCTACTGCTGCGAGGCTTCCTGCCATTTCGTTGACCAGATTAAGTCCCGGAGGACCGTCAACGTGGCAGCGTTCTGCCCTTAGCAGGCCTACCTGTCGATCAGCTGACGAGTGTCGCTGCAGAACCCCGGGTCGCTCGGTTGCCAGCGGTGACAGAAGTAAGCCCGCCTCTTTATTCCGAGGATGCTCGCCTTATTTCGGGGCTTGAGGAGGTCCTCCGCAATGGAAGCAGCGCCGGCGCCCGCTGCCAGGACTCGCTCAGACACCTACGGCGGTTTTCCATTGGTTGATCTGACTGCGCCCACGCCGTCTGAATCACGCGACGATGCTAATTCTGTACGGCCGTTTCCGAGCACCTCCGCTGATGCTCAGATCGGGGCTTTAGGTCCGACAGCCTCGTCCCACGGCCGCGGGCTGGTGCTCGAGGACGGAATGGCTGGGCGACGAGCATATCGACAGGGATCACCGGCTCCAGGAGCAGGATTTGCAGAGGTACCATCCAAATCTCGCCGCCCGGACGCGGTTCGTGAATCCCCTCATCGTTCTAAATTATCTGCGCTCTGACGACGATGGCGTCGTGCGAACCGAATTCCAGCGCATCGTCGATGATGATAATGGTAATGATGCAGCCGACTTCCTGTTCCTGCTCGTGATTAATGCCGATCCTGAAGATCCTAATAGCCTCGGCAACCACTGGTCGCTGCTGTTCGTTGATCGCAGCGACCGGGGCCGGCCGGTCGCCTATCACTACGATTCCTACGGCGGACTCAACAACAAGGATGCAGAACATCCCGCAAGTCGGCTGGACCTCCGCCTGGAGCCGGCATGGCCCGGCAGCGGAACGGCTATGATTGCGGCGTCTTCGTGGTGGACGGCACGCGGGCGCTGGTTAGGCAATTGGAGCAAGGACGGGAGCCACACCTGCTGAACCTCAGCAACCTCGTTGCCAATCGGCAGGCACTGCAGAACCGACTCAGGGGCTGATGTCGCCGTGGGCGGATAGCTCGTCGACGATGCCGCCAACGTCATCCTCTCCGCCGTCGGTTACAATTTCCGCCGCGTCCTCGCCTGGCTAAGGGCTCTTTGGTACCTCTTCCTGGCTGCCTTCTTCTCAGTCACCAGCCACCGCACGCCACTCAAATCGGCTTCTTAACCGACGCGCCGCGACGACGACGATACTGAAGATCTACTCCCTCTCAACTTCCCCAAAAGCCGCAGCGCCGAAAACCCGGCCTGATATAACATAATCTCTCGTCCAGCAGCGAATCCACTGGCTCTCGTAGGGGCCGACTGATTCTATGCGAGATTCAATGTGACGAGAAAGTCGCGCTTACGTTCAAGCGGCACCAGCGGCAGTTGCGCATCGTGCGCAGCCGCCTGGGCCGGATCATCCGCGACATCCGCCGCAAGATCGAAGGCCAGGATGCGCTCGAAGAGGCGTTCGCACTCCCGTTGAGCCGGGCCACGCAGATCCGCTCGCAGCAGCAGCGCCAGCGCGGCTGGAAGCTGTATTCCTTCCATGCCCCCGAGGTGGAGTGGGGGATGTCCCGATCGCTGTTGAACTACGTCGGGTCGACGTTGCCGGAATGAATATTACGCAGCCCTCGTGACGTGGGCAACGGACTTGATTGTCATGCGATCGTGGTGAGCTTGAAGGGCCGCACGCAGAACCGACAATTGCTTATGCGCCTTCAATCGTCGGAAGCCCTTGTTGGCCTCGATCATACCGGCCGCGACCCATCGCAAGGCCATACCGGCATCCCGCCAGCGTTTAACGTTGCGCGTGACGCGGCGAATGGTGCCCATCATGTTCTCGGCGATATTGGTACAGGCGAGCGATCGGCGAAGCTCCTTCGGCAACTTCAACCGGACGACAGTCAGGATTTCGTCGAGGCCTTCGAGGATACTGGCCGCAACGCCGGGCCATTGCTGGTCGAGTCGACGCGCGAGATTGCGGATCAATTTTTCAGCCTTGTCGGCGTCATCGAGCTCCCAGGCCTGGCGCAGCACCCGGCGGGTGGCCGCATGATGCTCTTTCGGCAGGCGTTCCATGATGTTGCGCGCCTTGTGGATCTGGCAGCGCTGGATCGCAGCGGCCGAACCGAAGGTGCGGCGGATCGCCTTCGACAACGCCTTCGCGCCGTCGGCGATGAACAGTCTTGGCACCGTCGGGTCGAGCCCGCGCGAGACCAGGTTGTCCAGCAGGGCCTGAACCGTTGCTGCATTCTCGGTCGCCCCTTCCACCAGCGCCAGCGGATGCTTGTTGCCTTCGCCGTCAACCCCGATCGCGGCCACCAGCACGAGATCGTCGTCGAGATGCAGCCCGTCGATTTGGACCACCAGAAGGTCGAGCGCGGACAGATCGGCAGCCATGAAGTCGGCCAGCCGCGCCGCCGACAGAGCCACGAACCTCCGCGAGGCCGCCGACTTCGAAATCCCCGATCCGGGCGGTGCCGGCACGTCACCCTCGGGCAGCCGGACGGCGCGGCCGAACCGGCGCGTCGACACATTGATCAGCATCAGGTTCATCGCCCAGCGACCGAGCCAGTCCTCCTGCGCCGCCGTTTCCCAGCTCGGGATCGTGACCTCGCGGCCGTCCATGCCCCGGACCCGCGGGCGATCGACCTCGATCTTGCCGCCGTGGAAACCGATCCGCCCCCGCGTTCGGCCCCAACGGTGCGCCCGCCGCGCCGCATCACGACCGTGGCGCGGCCCGCAGGCCGCTGTCACATCCGCCTCCATCATCGTGCCGAGCGCCTCGATTCCTGCCGCAAGGCAGAACCGATCGAAGCTCGCTCGCACTTCCGCAAATGATTTCTCCACAGCCCCGGTCGCCGGCCAACCAGCCGGTGTGATATCTCTCGTCATGGCGTTGCTCTCCTTTGTGGAATCAGCACCCCGAGCCTACCGGCTCAAGGTGGGCAACGCCGACCTCTTCAGAAATTCAACAGAACCCGGGACATCCCCGTGGAGTGCATCGGCAAGGGTAAGGCCAGCGCGCCTTACGAGTTCGGCGTGAAGGCTTCCATAGTCACCAACAACCGGCCTGCTCCCGGCGGCCAGTTCGTGCTGCACGCCAAGCGCTGCCCGATAACCCTTACGACGGTCACACCCTGCGGGACGTCATCGACCGAACCGAGACACTCACCGGGTGCGCGATCGAGCGCGCCTTTGTCGACAAGGGATACCGCGGCCATGACGCACAGAACCCGCGCCGCGTCTTCATCTCCGGCCAGAAGCGCGGCGTCTTCGGCACTATCAAGCGCTAGCTGCGGCGCCGTTCCGCTATCGAGCCCGTGATCGGCCATTTGAAGGCTGAAGGACGCCTCGGCCGCTGCTACCTCAAAGGCCGCGCCCGCTGGGGCAATTCGGTGAGGACATGTCGCAACCATGCGAAGGGCTCAACGCTACAGGCGCGACAGGTCAGCACCAGGCTATAGACAACGGCACTGGCGCTGGCTCCATCAACGGTATCGCTGAAGAGCCAATTTTTCCTGCCACAGGCGAAGATTCTGATGTCGCGCTCAAGAAGGTTGTTGTGGATCGGCATCTCGCCGTCCTCGTTGTAGCGCGTCAGATATTCCCACTGATTGAGCGTATAGGAGACAGCATCGCCGAGCTTGGTGTCGGGCACGACCTTTGCGGCGATTGCTTCGAGCCATGCCTTGAGAGTGTTCAGGACAGGAATGCTGTGTTGCTGGCGGAAGCGGCGCCTGTAATTGGCCCGCGTTTCGCCGTCATCCGGTTTTTCTTCACGCACCTGTCTTTCAATCCGGTAGAGTTGGTCGAAGAACTTGAGGGCTTGCGCCGGCAGCCCGCCGGGTTTCTTCCTCGCTTTGAGGGCGTCGACAAAGCGCCGCCTGGCGTGGGCCACGCATCCGATATGCGTGGCGCCTTTCAACGTGCGCCAGGCCGAGTAACCGTCACTCATCAAGATGCCGCGGTAGTCGCCAAGGAAGGTCTGCGGGTGTTCCTGCCCACGACCAGGCTGATAATCGAACAGCACAATCGGCTGCTCACTGTCCTCGCCGCTGCAATAGGCCCACATGTACGAGGTGCTGGAGGCTTCCTTGTCCTTTTCCTTCAATACCTGAACCGTTGTTTCGTCGCCGTGGATGAGGGCCTGGCACCTGAGCCGCAGTTTCAGTACGTCGTAGATGCGCACATTGATCAGCATCAGGTTCATCGCCCCGCGACCGAGCCAATCCTCCTGCGCCGCCGTTTCCCAGCTCGGGATCGTGACCTCGCCGCCATCCACGCCCCGGACCCGCGGGCGCTCGACCTCGATCTTGCCGCCGTGGAAGCCGATCCGTCCCCGCGTTCGGCCCAAGGTGCGTCCGCCGCGCCGCCTCGCGATCGTGGCGCGGCCCGCCACAACATCCGCCTCCATCATCGTGCCGAGCGCCTCGATCCCTGCCGCAAGGCAGAACCGATCGAAGCTCGCCCGCACTTCTGCAAACGCTTCGTCCACCGCCCCGGTCGCCGGCCAACCAGCCGGTGTGATATCTCTTGTCATGGCGTTGCTCTCCTTTGTGGAATCAGCACCCCGAGCCTACCGGCTCAAGGTGGGCAACGCCGACCTCTTCGGAAATTCAACAGAACCCGGGACATCCCCAGTTCTTGTTCTAAATGGGCGATCTTCTCATCCAGGGACTGCAACTGGTCGACAGCAATCGTAGGATCGATTGGGCCATCGCGGGGGTATCTGCTATCCTATTCAGGAGTTTGGCCAGATTGATCCATCATTCCGATCGCGGCGCCCAGGGCGAACTCCGTCGGAACACCTGTTCTCACTCATGACAGCAACTTGTCCAGCACCTCTGCCGGTTGGCAACATGATAAGGGTCCCAGAGCGGTCGGATCGAAACCGGATCAAGTAGTCCTATCCACGTGGTCCACTTCAGATTTCCACCAGATCGGTCGTGTGTGTTGCAGGCGCGCGAAATCTTGAGCGTCGAAAAAGGTGCTTGATCACAGTCTGCAACCAAATTCCAATTTGCCACCGCTTGGGTCACCAGACTGCCTATTTTGTCTTGCCCAGCTGAGGCGCCCGCGCGCCGGTTTTTGCCCGACGCGGCTGCCATTGCGACACGAATCGTAGCTTTGATCGGCCTGGGCGGCAATCAACATCTCGCAGTCGCGCAGCGCCTTGATGTTGCAGGCATAGGCTGGTCCACGGCGGTTACCTTTCTGTTGGGGATGTCCGGCTTGAAGTTGCATCGCGCGGGTCTTGTTGGCGACCAGCGCCGGGTGCGCCCACAGGTAATCCTCGCTCTTCGTCAGCAAATGCCAGCAGAGCACAGTAAGCTTGCGAGCCACGGCGACCGCGGCGATCTGATGGCCGCGCCGGGTGCGGATGCGCACGAAAAAAGCACGCAGTGGACCGGGCGCCTTGGCCGCTGCCCAGGCCGCCTCGACCAGCATGGCGCGCGCGTGACTGCGCCCGATCTCGCTGATGCGACGTGATGGGCGGCTCCCAGTCCCGACTGCCGCACCCGCGGGTTCAGCCCGAAATAGCTCGCTAGGGGGCGCCGGCCGTCCGGATCGCGGTCGGCACCAGGCGCATACTCCTCCATCCTTCAAGTCAGAGGGACAAGCAGGACTCGATCGCGCCGGGGCGGGATGACAACCGAAGGACGGCTCACGCCATTTAAGGGGCAATCCGTTCTGCGGGTGAGCCTTGGTGTATGTCGTCCGGCAACGTCGTCGCCAAGAATAGGCGTCTCTCCCGCAGGACCCTGGGGGCTTGGGGCAGCTCAAAAATACCGCAACCCCGTAGGATCCCGCATTGCCAAGCCGCCAATAGAGCAGCATGTTTCCTCTGGAATTGGAGGGAGAACCGTAGTGATCTTCGCAAGCGGACGTCGGAGCGGTCGGTCATTCAGCCGTGCCGGACGATTGAGGAAGCAGAGGCCGTTGCCGCGGAAATGAACGGCGCCGGGTTTAAGAATGTTGCGATCGGGGACACAAGCCGGCCCGCGAAATGAACAGTCGGTGAGCAGTCTTCTCTAGTATGGAAATGCTGCTCGGATAGCTTGGGCACCTTGCCCACCGGCGCGCGGTGAACTCATCCACTGATAGGACCGATCCCTCGGGATCACCGAGCGCACGGCCGATGAAGGAGCAAAGCTTGCAGCCGTCTGGCGCTCTCCGCTTCTGTTGCCGTCTGCCGACCAGGGTGATCTGGTTGCTCTCGCTGTGGGTACGGTTTCGCTGTGGGGGACGGTCTGGAGCACGACACGGGATACCGCGCGCAATTCGGGCGCGTGCGAACTGTCGATGATCTGTTGGTAGGTGAGGAGTTCGAGCGCCGCCAGACAGAGTGCGACCTACTCGATCTGGTGCGAAACAACTACGGCTTAAAGAAAGGAGTAGCCACATGCTGTTCTTTGTCGATCTCGCCCTCGCGCCTCTGCAGTTCATGGCCTCGTTTTGCGACGAGATGGTGAGGCCGCTGACGCGGTCGGTGCGCCCTGCCATCGCGGGCCCGGCCCAGATAATCCATATCACCCCAGAGCGTCGGGCGCGCCGAAAGCGGAAGATTCTGCGTCGCCTGCAGCTCGGCTATTGAGGAGGCTGCGCTGATGACCGTGGGGATGTCCCGATCGGTGTTGAACTACGTCGGGCCGACGGGAGTGAATGTTACGCGGGCCTCGAGACGTGGGCAATGGGCTTGATCGTCATGCGATCGTGGCGAGCTTGTGGGCCGCACGCAGAACCGACAATTGCGGGCAGCCGGGCGGCGCGGCTGGCTGACTTCATGGCTGCCGATCTGTCCGCGCTCGACCATCTGGTGGTCCAAATCGACGGGCTGCATCTCGGCGACGATCTCGTGCTGGTCGCCGCAATCGGAGTTGGCGGCGAAGGCAACAAGCGTAAGCGCGAAGCCGATACCCTGGCTTCAGAGTTAGAATGAATGTGCGAAGAAGCCTCCGGCTTGGAACGGAGGTTTGGATGGGATTGGACAGCAAAAAGGACGTCCATTTGGGCGGCTCACCGGTAGGGCTGGTGAGCCGGCTGGAGGTCCTCGAAGGACCGTCGGGGCGCCGTGTGTGTTCGGAGGCTGAGAGAGCCCGGATCGTCGCCGAGAGTCTGCTATCTGGTGCCCAGGTGTCCGAGGTGGCGCGCAAGCACGGAGCGACGCGCTGGCATATTTGCGATTGGCGACGCCGCTTTCGACAGCGAGGCATGTTGGCGCCGTGCGAGGCATCGCAGTCGACATTCGCAGCGCTGGTCGTGGAAAGCGCGTTGGAGGAGCGTCAGGTTCCGGCGATCAAGCTTGAGATCGCGATCGGCGATGTTGTGCTGCGGACGGACACAGCCATAGATGGCGAGCAGCTGTCCCGGGTGATCCGCGCAGTCCGAGCGTCACGATGATCGCGGCCGGTGCCGATCTGAAGATTTACATCGCGACGCGGCCGATCGACTTCCGCTGTGGCCACGATGGGCTTGCGGCGAAGGTGCAGGAGATGCTTCGTCTCGACCCGTTCAGCGGCGCAGCCTTCGTGTTCCGATCGAAACGAGCACAGCTCGTTTCATTGTACGTCCCTTTGTCAGAAGAGCTGGCTCCGCAAATTCGGACAGTAGCTTGAGTGGATTTTCTGCCTGAGAGCGGCGAGGCTTCTTGCCGCGAAACAGGAGCGAAGATGACGAAGAGGAGTCGCCGGACGCATTCTCCGGCATTCAAGGCAAAGGTGGCTTTGGCGGCCGTGAAGGGGGAGAAGACATTGGCCGAGCTGGCGCAACTGTTTGATGTCCATCCGAACCAGATCACGACCTGCAAGTCCCAACTCCTGGAAGGCGCCGCCGGAGTGTTTGGGCAGGACAACGGACCGGCCGAGGCGCCGGTCGATTTGAAGCGTTACATGGCAAGATCGGCGAGCTTGCGTTGGAGAACGATTTTTTGTCCGGCGCGCTCACCAAGGCGGCCCTGCTGAGCGCAAAGCGATGATCGACCGCGACCATGATCTGTCTGTCGTGCGCCAGGCGAAGGTCCTGAACCTTGCCCGCAGTACGGTTTACTACGAACCTCGGCCGGTTTCGGCCGAGGACTCGTCTTGATGCGCCGGCTCGATGAGCTGTACCTCGATTATCCCTTCGCAGGGGGGCGCATGCTGCGATCGCTGTTGCAGCGTGAGGGCATGCAGGTTGGCCGCCGCCACGTCGGGACGCTCGCGACGCTGATGAAGCGCATGGGGATCGAGGCGATCTATCGCCGTCCGAACACGAGCAAGCCCGCACCGGGCCACAAGATCTACCCGTACCTATTGCGCGGATTGAAGATCGAGCGGCCGAACCAGGTCTGGGCAATGGACATCAGCTACATTCCGATGCGACGTGGATTCGTTTACCTCGCCGCGGTCGTCGATGTGTTCAGCCGAAGGGTATTGGTCCATCGCGTATCGATCACGATGGAGACGATATTCTGCGTCGAAGCGCTCCAGGAGGCGTTGGCGAAGCACGGCAGGCCCGAGATCTTCTTCAACACGGATCAGGGTAGCCAGTTCACCAGCCTCGACTTCACCGGCGTGCTGCTGGACGCGAACATCGCCATCAGCATGGACGGCAA
Source organism: Bradyrhizobium barranii subsp. apii (assembly GCF_011516635.5). GTDB lineage: Bacteria > Pseudomonadota > Alphaproteobacteria > Rhizobiales > Xanthobacteraceae > Bradyrhizobium > Bradyrhizobium barranii. The sequence continues at coordinate 1,523,066 of NZ_CP096255.1, forward strand.
GGGTGCCTGGCGCGACAACGTGTTCGTCGAGCGGCTGTGGCGCACTGTCAAATACGAGGAAGTCTATCTGCGTGCTTACGACAGCGTGCTCGAGGCGCGAGCATCGATTTCCAAATATCTGGCGTTCTACAATCGAGGACGTCCTCACTCGAGCCTTGACGAACGCACGCCCGACGAGGCTTACTTCGGCGCGCAAACGATGGTGACGGCCGCATGATCGTCGCCAACGATTTTGCTGCGGCTCTGGTCGGGCTTGCGCCCTCCCGACGCCACAGCAAAATCGTAAAGCCCCGCGCTCAGCATAACCCGGCAGGAATCCACTTAATTTTCGCGGGGCCCTGTCCAAACAACCGGGACCAGCTCTGTTCTCTCAGAGTCTGTCCGGAAAGATTACCTTGGATTGCATAGCTTTCGCAGCATGAGTCGGATGGAGGCCAGCTTGAGAAAGGCGAGCGCCCTGTGATTGAAGCATTCCCAATCTTTGGACAGTCTTCGGCATCGCCCGAGCCAGGCAAAGGTACGCTCGACGATCCAGCGTTTGGGCAAGACGACGAAACGGTGAGCCTGATCGGAGCGTTTGACGATTTCGAGGTTCACGCGCTTCAGAGCGCTACGCAGCCCCTTCTGGAAATGTGGCCCTTGATATCCGCCGTCGGCGTAGAGCTTCAGAAGAAAGGGATAGAGGCCGAACAACGTTGCCATCAGGAGCACGCCGCCGTCGCGATCCTGGATGTCCGCCGCATGCACGATGGCGTGCATCAAGAGGCCTTGCGTGTCGACGAGAATGTGCCGCTTCTTGCCCTTGATCTTCTTGCCCGCGTCGTAGCCATGGAGATCATGAGGCCCCCTTTTTCAGCGCTTTTCACGCTCTGGCTATCGATGATGGCGGCGGTGGGAGAAGCCTCGCGCTCGGCCCTTTCGCGACATTCGACATAGAGGGCGTGATGAATTTTATCGAGCGTGCCGTTCCAGCTCCACAGATCGAAGTAGCCATACAGCGTCGAGCGCGGCGGCAGGTCCTTGGGGATCGCGCGCCACTGGCAACCTGTGCTCAGGATGTACATCTGCGGATTCCGACGAAGCCGGCCATGCATTCCAATTCGAAGCCGGCCGGGTATTCCGATCTGAAGCCGGCCACCCGTGGCGTCGTTCGCATGGGTCAATTTCATGATGTCGTCGAGGGCTGGGAAGGTCAAGAGACCGGTTGATCTTGAGCGGGTTGCTTCTGCTTCCTGAGGCTCTCTCCTTTGAGTTCGATGCGGTAGGCATTGTGGACGAGGCGATCGAGAATCGCGTCGGCGATGGTGGGGTTGCCGATGATTTCGTACCAGCGATCGACGGGCAGCTGGCTGGTGACGATAATCGAGCGGGCTTCGTATCGATCCTCGACGATTTCGAGCAAATCACGGCGCTGGTCGGCGTCGAGAGGTTCTGGTCCCCAGTCGTCCAGGATCAGCAGATCAAGTCGTGCGATCGCCCGCAGCATCTTGGTATAGCGGCCATCGGCGCGGCCGAGTGCGAGAGCGGCGAAGAGACGCGGCACACGATGGTAGGCAACTGAGAAGTCGTCTCGGCAAGCCTTGTTGCCGAGGGCACAAGCGAGCCAGCTCTTGCCGACGCCGCACGGCCCGGTAACAAGGAGATTATGTCGTGCCCGGATCCAGTCGCCAGCGGCGAGTTTTAGAAAGAGCGTGCGGTCGAGGCCGCGGATAGCGCGGTAATCGACATCCTCGACGCAGGCGGCATGACGCAGCTTGGCGGCTCGAGCTCTGCTTTCGAACCGCTTTTGCTGGCGCAGCGTTTTCTCGTGTTCCAGGAGCAACGCCAGCCATTCGGCGTGTTCGAGGCTGCGCGCTTCGGACTGGGCATCGAGGTCCTTGAAGCCTTTGGCCATACCGTGGAGACCAAGGCTATGCAGCAGGTCGAGGGTGGGATGGGTGAGCATGCTGGATAATCCTTTCAATGGAAGTAACCGGGGCCGCGCAGATTGGGATGTTCGATGATCGCGTCCTCGGTATCGCGAGAACTGCGTTCGAGCTTGTTGGCGATGATGGAGGCGATGCTCTTGTAGGTCAGTGCGCTGACCGCGACCGCGCGGGCCGCGATCAGCTCGGCGCGTTCGGGATCAATATCCTTGAACAGCCGAAGCACGCCGAGACAGGTCCGGAATCCCTGTTCGGGATGAGGCCGATTGGCCAGGATGGCGAGAACGAGCCCCTCGGTGTTGGGCCCGATCGACCGCCCCCAGCGCCGGAATCGATCGGGAGTCCACTCGGCGTAACGCCGATGCGCACTGGGCATGTGATCGGGATCAGTGCCGTGCCGGCGGCCGCCATAACGGCGCTGGTGAGCAGCAACACGCAAACCCCGATGGAACAACTCGATGGTCCGGGTGGTGGCGCGAACGTCGACCTGCTCCCGGATCAGGCCGTGTGGAACTGAGTAGAAGAAGCCGTCGACCTCGACGTGATAATCGAGCGAGACGCGGGCCAGGAGCCATTCCGCGAACTGATAGTCGGCATCCGGCAACGGCGCCAGGACAGGCATCTCGACGGTCTCGAACAATTGTCGGCGGCTGACGCCGATCCGGCGCATGACGTGGGCGTTGATGCGCTCCAGCGCGGCGGCGATTGCCGCATTCGCCTCAGCCAGCGAGAAGAAGGTCTGCCGGCGAAGCCGCCCGAGGATATAGGTCTGGGCAAAACGCACTCCGGCTTCCACTTTTGCCTTATCCCGGGGCTTTCTTGGCCGTGCCGGAAGGATGCCAACGCCGTAATGGGACGCCATCATCCCGTAGCTGCGATTGATTTCGGGGTCGTAGAACGACGCCCGGTGCACGCCGGACTTCAGATTGTCAGGGACGACGAGGCGTGGCACCCCGCCAAAGAACCGGAACATTCGGACATGAGCCTCGATCCAGTCCGGAAGTGTCTGCGTCCAGGTCGCCTCGGCGTAGGTGTAATTCGAGGCGCCAAGCACGGCGACGAAGATCTCCGCGTCGCGCACAACCCCGGTTGCGCGATCAACGATCATGATCTTCTTGCCGGAGTAATCGACAAAGACCTTGTCGCCGGCCGGATGGTCCTGCCGCATCGTCGGAGACAGCCGCCGCTCGAATTCCCGGAATAAATCGCAGAACCGGCTGTAGCCATAACCTTCCGGATGGACCGCCCGGTACTCCTCCCACAGCACCATCAGATTGACGCCAGGCCGCTTCAGCTCACAGGCCAGCGAGGCCCAATCCGGCTCCCGGCGCCGGCGGAAGCCGCGCCTGACGCCGGCATGGGCAAACAGACGTTGTTCAAGAACGGCGTCGGTCAGATCGCCCGCCAAAGGCCACGCCAGCCCGGCAGTCGAGGCACGCTTGAGATTGTCCTGGATCGTGCTGCGCGCCACCCCGAGCGTGCGCCCGATCTCCCGGGCGCTCACCCCATCACGGGCAAGCCGCAGCATCTGTCGTATCTGTCGCATGGTCAGTTCTCTCTTGGCCGGCATCCGCTTCCCCTCGTGGATCAACGAGGGACTTGATGCCTGAAGGACTGACCCAAACGAAAACGCCGACTTCCAAAACCCGGCCGGCTTCAAATCGGAATGCCGGCCGGTTTCATTTCGGAATCGTGGCCGGCTTCAAATCGGAACGATGGCCGGCTTCAAGTCGGAATACCCGGCCGGAATAAATCGGAATCCGCAGTACATCAGCCCGTTGGCAATCTCGCGCAGGTCCACCGTACGCTTGTTGCCGCCGCGCTTGGCCGGCGGGATGCGAGGCGCGATCAGCGCCCACTCCTCGTCGGTCAAGTCGCTCGGATAGCGCAGGCGGCTGCGGTCGTAGCGTGCACGGTTCTCGGTAGTCCACATTGGCGGCGCGTCCCCATCGAATCAGGCCGCTCACCTTGAATCACAATCGATTCATTCGACTCAACATGTTTTGGAACAGACACTCAGGCCTGCTTTGGGTTCAAATAGAAAGGGGAACTGTGGTCAACCTCCAACCTTCAGAGCGGCGACCGTACGACTGACTTGCGCAGTATCGGGGATAGGGGCGCGGAGGCTCAAGACGACTGCGTTATTTCCACCACGCATCATTGCCACCACGCATCGCTCGTCGAGGATCCGTCCCTTCTCCGCTCGTGTGGCCGACCCGTAACGCTCCGTTACCGCCGACACCACCTCGCGCCGCGCGCGCATGCTGATCTTTCCCGCATAGACGCCACCGAACCAATTCGATGGCACCGCCCCAATCATCGGCGAAAAGTTGTCCAGTAACATTCTGGGTGAGGCAATGCGGGGGTCAAATTTGCAAACGATGACGTAATTGCGGTCGGCGCCCGCGGCTCGAAAGGTCCGCTATCTTCAAGCCTTCCCGCAATCTCGCGAATCGGAGGGGGCTATGAAGCAATATGTTGGGCTGGATGTCTCGCAAAGAGAAACGTCAGTATGTGTGGTCGACGAAGTGGGTCAGGTCTTGTTCGAGGGAAAGGCCAAGTCCGACCCGGGGGCGCTCACGGCACTGCTTCGCAAGCGGGCGCCACAGGCGGAGCGCATCGGATTTGAGACCGGGGCGATGGCGAGTTGGCTATGGCATGAACTTCGTAGGGTTGATCTTCCGGTGGTCTGCATCGACGCGCGGCATGCCCACGCGGCTTTGTCCGTACGCATGAACAAGAGCGATCGGAATGATGCTCGAGGTCTGGCCGAATTGGTGCGGGTTGGCTGGTATCGAGAAGTCAAAGTCAAGAGTGAGGAAAGTCAGAAGATCCGCGCGATACTCATCGCGAGATCTCGGCTCGTGGCCATTCGTCGAGATATCGAGAACCAGGTCCGCAGTCTAATCAAAGAATACGGCTTGCTCTTCCCACGCGCGATCGGACTGAAGTTTCGCAATCAGGTCTGCGAGCTATTGGGCGAAGATCATCAACTCCTCGGTGTGATCGCGCCGCTTCTGTCGATCCATGAGCAGATCTGCAAGCAGCAAAGCAAGTTCGACGACGAAGTCCGCCAGTTGGCGAAGTCGGATGAGACGACGCGCCGCCTGATGACGGTTCCTGGTGTCGGCGTCGTGACCGCCTTGGCCTTCCGCCATACGATCGACGACCCATCGCGCTTCCGATCGGCATCAAGCGTCGGCGCCTATCTGGGTCTTACGCCCCGACGAAACCAGTCTGGTGAAACTGACATCAACGGCAAGATATCACGATGGGGCGACCGTCTTCTCCGAACGTACCTGTACGGGGCGGCGACCGTCCTGCTTTATCGAACGAAGAAATGGTCCTCTCTCAAGGCTTGGGGCATGAAGCTCGCCAATCGGATTGGCATGCGAAAGGCAAAGGTCGCCATCGCGCGCAAAATCGCCATCGTTCTTCACTGTATCTGGGTCGACGGCGGATTCTCGCCTTTGACGGCCTTACTGCCGGAGAAGGCTTCTAGCCGGTCGAAGAAGCTCGAGTCGTCCGCGGTGACTGTGAACGATTCCCATTTGGACTGACCGATCTTGGAAGCGAAGGCGGCGGGGTAGCCGAAATCCGGACTCTTGGCAGCCAGGCGCTCCCAAAGTTTCCACGTCCTCCAGTTCGCTCCGTATTCAGCACGGGAACCGTGTCCATCGAACCGTAGCTCGTATCGGATGTCATTGGCCCGTTGGTCACGAACACAAGATCCCGTTCGGCCAGATCGATGGCGCGATCTTCGCCGCAATGCCGATAGCGCAAGCGCGTCGCGGTCTTCGTCCCGCCTTCGGCGACAATGTCAACATCGGTCACTTCCGTCCCCATCTCCAGCCGCACGCCCCGCGCCGTCAACCATGCGACGGTCGGACGGACCATGGCGTCGAACTGGTTGAGCTGGGTGCGGTAGATCCCCGCGAAAGTGTCGATCGTCGAGAACAGATGCAGGAAGCGCAGACAGTATCGCTTGAACTCGACGGCACTGTGCCATGGCGCAAATGCAAAGGTTGTAGACCAGATGAGCCAGAACTTGCTGCGGAAAAGTGGGGTTCGAACCAGTTCTGGATCGTCCTGGCGTCGAGCACCGATTCTGGAGCCGCGCAAGGCGCGCTCAGGTCGAGCCGATCTTTCTCAGTTCGTCCTTCGCCGATTTGGTCTCGTCGGCAATCGAGGGAATGAAGGATAACAAGTCGTAGGTACAGTTGAACTTTTCCTCGAACATGCGCCCGCCGCGCATGACATATCCGTCCTTCGGATCGCCATGTGCGTCGAGGCTTCCGCCGAACTGCTCCATTTGCTCGAACAGGACGACATTCGGGCCGGATAGCCCGCCCTCCTTGACGAGGTAAGCCGCTGCGGCCAGGGCGGCGATGCCTGTTCCGACCAAATAGGCCTTGCGAGGAGCCGCCTGCTTCGGTGGATTAAGGCGAGAAACGAGAGAAGCAGAGGACATAAAGTTCGCCAGCATCTAGCGGTTGGAATGTCTATGCAATCGGCGCGCCGATGGCGCCGTGCAAAACAATATGATCGCGAAGCACAGCTCCCGGACTGCATCATAATCAACAAGCGCCAGAAGCCCTTCGGGGTGCACAGCCACATGCAGTCGCCGTCGAGCGCCTGACCATAAGCAGCAACGGCGCCGCGATCATCGAATTGGATCAAGCCATACCAGCAGCGGCTGCGCGGCGCGCAAAAGCTGATTGCGGGCTTTGCTCGAAGACGGAATAGGAGCGCCGTCATGTCGGGCTTACAACCATCTCCGTCTTCAACCAGACAAGACAGAAAGCAACCGGACAAGACGGAAATTGAGACGGTGCCAGTTGTCGCCTTTGCCGAAGTCGAGCATACGTCAGTACGAAGATGCCCAAGGCGACCTTACAAGGTGCTTGGCCAGCGGCCGGGTTGAGTTCGAGCGCAAGCACATACCCGGTCCTTTGCGCATCGCGAAAGTCTTTCGGGATGGCGCCACACTTCTGAACCAGGGTCCGTGTTACCTCCTATCTCATCTGTGAGGCGCTCCATACCCTGAGAGCCCGGGCTGTGAGGCTGGCGTTCGCCAGTTCTCTCCAGGACTTCCGTACTTCCATCCAACGGATTTTTCGAGCGGGCAAGGTATCAAGCAGTTTTCGGGCAATTGGTACAAACCGCACAGCTTCCGAGTTCGGGTCGCGCTTGGCATCTTCGAGAATTTTGAGAGTGGCCGCTTCGGACCGTCTCCAGCCCGACTCGGTGAACCTGCTCTCCGCGAAATACTCAAAACAGGTCCGGAACCTCAAAGCGCGGCCGATGATCGTATGGGCTGGCAATCCCGCCTCGCTCAGCCACCTCCGAAGATGGTCACACCACCCTTTGCTGCTGCATTCGAGAAGACCACCACCTTCCAAGACCAGAAGCGCTGCCATGCCAGCGATCTCGCATCGTACCTCCTCATTCTGGCCTTCGAACCAGTTCCGGACTGCATGCAGTGGCGTCACCGGCCGATTCACAATCGATACCTGTGCCGCGCCGGCGCGATAGAACGGAACCACGTTTTTCAGCGATGGCAGGCGCGGCCACGGCCTCCCTTCTGCGTCCCACAAGACCCAACGCTCAGCGATCCTCTTTGCCTCGTCGGGCGACCTGCTTCGCCAAAGCTCTTTGAGCGCCTCATTGACGTAATATGAGACGTCAGCTTTCAGACCGCATGTACGTGCTATTGCTGCGAGGCGACCGGCGTCAATGAGCCGCGCCGCGAAGTTGTTCTCCGCGTTCATTTGCCGACGTGCTTGGTTTGCTGCTCAGTTCCGATCATCAACCTTCAGAAGGTACCACAATCTCCAACTTGTCATACCCACCTCATTCGGTACGGCGTGGACGTATGCAAAGCCAATGGAAGTGGGCTGGCTGGGCCTTCGCGCTCTTATTGATTTTCGGAGAAGTCACTGACGGCGAAAAGGACAATCCACTTTCAGGCTAAGAAGTGCCACTTGGACTTTGCCAAGAAATCCTGGTCGAGGTCGTTCCGCGAGGGATCGAAGATGCTGGATCGTCGCAAAACACAGCCCCCCTCTGCGGTGAGGTAAGCTATTCACGCATCGCCGCACGAAGGGGACGATTCCGTGCAAAGACCCCGCTGCTGTCCCGCTCAGAACTGAACGCCATGCCGAATTCGGTTGCTATGATACAGCGCCGCCTCAGGAGCGCGTTGGTTGGGCGTATAGCTAGGACGACTCCACATTCATTGAAGCCAAAAGCAGATTGCGGCGAGATGGACAAACGCGAGGAAGTTCGGCCCGTCGGTCGAATCGCGTAGCGAAGCGGCGGAAGTGTTTTGAGCTTGTTGAGCAGCGCTCGATGCGGTTTCTCAGCTTGTAGATGTAGATCGTTTCGTCGTGGGGGATCGGGACCTTGCGAGAGCGGCTGAGGAATTCTGCTTGGGAGTTCCTGTCTGCGATGGTTTTGCGCAGATGTCGTTGTAGTCATAGGCCCTGTCGGCTAGCACGGCCTCGGCCTCAAAGCCTTCGAGCAGGGCTTTCGTAGTGAGATTGCCGTGTCGTTGACCGGCCATGAGACGACCGAGGCCGTTGCAGAGCATCTGGATCTTGGTCGTCAAACAACCTCCGGAGCGCCCGAGTTCTTGAGTTTTGGCCCCCTTCTCCGCTCGCGGCCTGCTGGTGGACGCGAACCAGAGTGGTGTCGAGCATCAGGTATTTATTGTCGCGATCCCGGATCAGTTCGGCAAACACTTTCTCCCACACGCCGCTTTGGCCAGCGGGAAACCGCGCAGGCACGCTGTTCCACTTGCCATAGCGCTCCGGCAGGTGCAGGTGCTGCCAGTAGGCGCCGGACCGCGGAACCCGCAACCCCGTTCACGAACAGACGGTTGTCGACACCGCTGCGGTCGCGATCACCCACCTTGCCCGCCAGCATCTGCCCGAGGATCGATAGAACGCGCTGTCCAGGCGCAGGATCACGCAATTGATGAATGGGCGATTGCGGCCGACGTCATGATTCTTCTTCGACTCTTCCTCGACCGGCTGCGCGACTCCCGAGAACCGTCCCAGTTAAGCCGCGCTCCACCTAGAAGGTGCCGGCATAGTCGCTTGCCTGGGTTAGTGCGGTATGGGCGATCTCCGGCAACTGGATTTTCCCGAGCTTTTTGAGCAACGAAGAATGCGGCGCGCCTGCTCGACCAGCTTCAGCGCGAACTTTCTGACCGAGAAGCCATTGCCCTGCTCCGGACTCATTCCGAAAAACTTTCTCGCTTTCGCGATGGTCGACGAAGAGAAATTGGTAAGTGGAGCTTCGGATCTGACCTGGAGAATGACAGCGAAAATGAGCGCCATTGCGCGGAGCGCCTGAGGCTAAGCGCGCGAATGAATGAAGCTTACGCGGCAATCACACGATTGCGACCTTCATGTTTTGCGCGATAGAGCCGCTGATCGGCGACGTTCAGCAATCCGTCAAGCGTGTCTCCATCGCGCCCGAACTCCGACACCCCAACGCTGATGGTGACGCCGACCGACGGCTGAGCTTCGACGTCGAATGCAGTGCCTTCAATCGTCGATCGAAGGCGTTCGGCTACCGCGTAAGCCGTGTCGAGCGTCGCCCCGGGCAGCAAGACCATGAATTCTTCACCGCCCACGCGTGCGACAGAGTCATAAGGGCGAATTGCCTCCAAACACTTTCGCACAAATGCGCGGAGCACCCCATCGCCGACGCTGTGACCACGTGAGTCATTGATAGCCTTGAAATGGTCGAGATCGAGCGACAGCAGAGATAATGGAGCACCGGTTCGTTTGGCCCGCGCGATCTCGGCGCCGATATGGTCGAGGAAGTGTCGCCGATTTCCGGCACCGGTCAGTGGGTCGGTGGCGGCAAGGCGTTCTAACCTTTGATTGCTCACCTGCACTTGCTGTAGCGCCCTTTGAGTGTGGGCCATCGAATCGGCCAGGCGGGCCATCATTTCTTCCTGGCTATAGATGGTCGAGAAGGATTGCGTCGTTCGGAAAGCCTGGACAACGCCATAGCTGAGCAGGAAGAACCCGCCAGCAAAGATCGCGTGGGCGAGCCACCACATATGATTCCACGGTGCCGCCAAAATGAATGCGAGCGACGATAACGCAAACCACGCGACCGAGATGCCGAAAACAAGCATGAGCGGCGAGTGAATCCCTCGCATGAGCATGACCGCGACGTTCAGCGCGCTGAACACCAGTGCACCGCCCTCCATGGACAAGCGTACCGCCGGGTGTCCCGCATAGGGGGAGTAGGCGATCAATGCGACAGCTATATCCACGGTCAGGAACAGGCTGGTCCACATCAGCCATGTGCGCGCATCCGAACGCTTCTCGACCTCGTCTGATGGCTGGTTATAGCTGAGCAGCCCAACGAAGAGAAGAATCGACATCGCGAGACGCGACGCCGGTCCATAGAGCAGAAACAGCCAGATGTTGCGGTGTGCCATCCTGGTGAAGGCGCCGTGCAGTAAATAGATCAATACGAAGCCGAGAAAACCCAGCGTCAACCAACGCAACAGAGGTTCGCCGGAAGACCGGTAGCAGCGACACGTCACGTAGGTGACGAACAGCCCTTCGAGGGTGGCGAGGGCAATCGCGAATTCATGGAATGGGTGATTTTCGAATTTTAGCGTGGGATCCTGCTGGAAATACAGGTAGGCAATGAACTGGGCAGGCATCAAGGCGAAGGCGATGAGGAGAAGGCTCATATACGCCTGTGTGATCAGCCGGAGCGCATTAGGCGGCTCGGGTACCGCACGATTGGTGCTCATATGCAATACCGTCTCCCATGATGACGTCAGATCGTTTCGTGGACACTTGAGCGTCTCCGAAGGATACTGTCCCAGAGCACCTTCGGTCCTTGTGTACTAGCCAGTTGAAGGAACCAGGATGCGTCGCGGCCGGAGGCCGTTCAACAACTCGGAGCCCGCGATCACCGCTGCGACGGAGGCATGAGCTTGACCTTTCCGTCCTGCGGCACCCCATCGAGCAGGCGGCGGCGCGGATAGGGTCGGCCTTGTCGTCCAGCAGCGGCCAGCTCCCGCCGCCGCCGGGATCAGCAGCGCCGCGGACTGCGTTTATGTATTCGAGCCCACCGCGTTCAGGCCGCCCGCTCCGCTGGGTCAACGTGTCGTGTGTTCAGCAGATTATTCCGGCCCCTCCCGCGAGTTGTCACGGTCTGCGAGGCGCTCGAAAACCTCCATCGAAAGACAAGGAAATCACGATCCCGTTGGAAAGGAGTCTGCGTATTACCGTACTCAATCGTCTGCCTACCGCCCCCCGGTAGTGCCGCCGCCACAATCGGTCCGTTACCGGTTCGGCTCCGAGTCAACACGCGTAATGAGCAAAACCGTAAGCGTCAGCCCGCTTTGATTGGCGAGTTTCTTGTAGGCCATCTGCGATCTCCTTCGTCTGGGATGTCCCCGCACTGCGCGACCGGGGCCGTAGGATACCTAAGCTGGTTGAGTTAGCCGCCTGCCAAACCTTGTAGGTTCCCTAACGCAACCTGTGAGATTGGCTTACGGCAAGGACGAGTTACTCGATCCGTCATGGATCACGCACGAGGATATATCCGCGAGAAGGTAATCGCCGGTTGGCTCTATCGAATGCTTGGGCGGGGCGGGCAAGTGCTTCGGCCGAGCGGATCTACGCGCACTGGGCGTTCAACATCTACGACTATGACGATAAAGGTACGCTCGAGATCGGGTTCGTGCCGTGCCCGCTGCATTTGCCGGAAGAGAGGCTCATCGCTGGCGACGCGTCGGTCCGTATCCTGATGGACCGCGTCGAAGCCCATCGACCGTGAGGTCGGCATGCCAATTGGTTGGTTCTTCTTGATAATTCATGGTCATCAGGCTAAGCGAGAGGTTGGCCAAGCGATCGCCAAGGGGCTGCGTAATCTTTGACAGTCACTTCGGAGGAAGGCTCCTTGCTGGTCGATGCATGGATCTGGATCTTCCTCGAGGCCTTCTGCGATTCCAGGCCTGAGAGTGGCAAGCGGGAGCTGCGCCGCCGCTCCGCCATTCTTCCGATTTCGCGTCTGCTCTCCTGACGGCCCAATCGAGCGGTGCAAAGGTCGTCGCTTTGCCCGATTCGGGGGCAGACTTCGCCAATGCCCTGAAGCGGGCTGAGGAGTTCGGGCTCACGCAGAAGCAGCAGCTAGCTCCGCTGGGATTGATGATCAATCAGACGCACAGCATCGGCCTGCAGCCGCTGCAGAATGTACGTCTGACCACCACGTTTTACCGGGATAGGACGGACGAGACGCGCGCCTTCGCGAAGCGCTACGAGGCAGCATTCGATGGGCGGATCCCGAACGAGGCGCACGCGAGCACCTACAGTGCAGTTATGCACTATCTCAAGGCGATTGCCGCGGCGCAGACGGACGAAAGGCGAGGCGGTGGTGCGACAGATGAAGAACACCCCGGCTAATGATTTCGAGATGAAGAATGTTAGGATCCGCGCCGACGGTCAGGTGATGCGACCGCTCTATGCCGCGCGCATAAAGGCGTCGAACGAGTCAAAATATCCTGATGACTACTACGAGATCACGCGGACCATTCCGGCCGAAGATGCTTGGCGCCCGGCCGCGGACAGCGCCTGCAATCTCCTGAAGACGCAGTAAGTCGGACGGGCGGGCCAGCCCGATCTGTCTCGATCGGGCTACAGACAGTCAATCCGCCAACAACAATAGTTCTGCCCGACAACAGGGCGCTGGATAGACAACGTGTTCATCGAACGCCTGTGGCGCGCTAAAATATGAGGACATCTCAAGGGTTATTCGGATGGCCATGAGGCTGTAGATATGACGCTTCTCGCAAGCGAGACGCTTGGACAACGCTGCGCGTTGCCTACATCCCCAGGGCCACAACAGCAGCAAGCAAGAGTAGCGTAAGGCTATTGAGAAGAACGAACGGCAGCGGCTCCACTTAAGAAACCGGACCCAGCGGTCCTCAGTGTAGGGTCCATTTCAGTTATCCGAGCTAACCGGGCGAGCGGCGTAAGCGCGGCCGCTGATCCGCTGCAAACTACCGTTTCTCATAGGCTTTGCAGGTCACCGAATGTGGTCGAATGGGTATGGCGGAACGCACCATCGCCGGAGACCACCGATGTATTTCCACCTCTGTCAGGACGACAAGCGAGAGTGGTGTTGGTCGCTGCACGGCGGGAATCACCATAAGATTGCCAGCTCCGGTGAAGGCTACCATCGCAAGACCTGATGCTGTCCCTGCCCTTGGACTAGTCCAAGGGACGAACGAACGGTAAAGGACTGAAGACTGCGAATTGACCATCGTCGGAGACTTACGATGCATTTCGAATTATACCGAGACGAGCACCAGGAATGGCGTTCGAAGCTTCACGCGCGGAATGGTCTCTATATCGTCACCTCCGGCGAAAGCTACCACAAAAAGGATGATGCTATTCGCGCCATCAGGCTCGTCCAAGCCACGACTGACGAAACTCCGATCCGTATATCCACTACCTAGCGTCGGTAGCGTTGATAGGGAAATCGACACATGTAACCGTAACTCATCGGCGATCATCAATGCTGCCGATCAAAATCAGGAGAGACGCCTATGCCGATCCATATTAGCTACGCTGAGAAAGAGCTAACCAACGAACGGCGCGCGTCGCAGCCGGCGAACGCCGCGCTAGCTCAAGCAACCCAATACTCGCTGTTGCTCAAGAATCGATCCGCTCAGCCCTGGATATTTTTCGTTTATCAGAGGTTGCCGCGCCTGCACGCGGGATATCTTCTCCTTGGCTTGGTTCTGCTCCCCCTATCAGATCCAAGTCGGCGATCAGATCAGGTTCACGTGGGAAATCGACTAAGTGCGGGGTCAATGTTCAGCGTCGATTCACAATCGAGGTCTCCGGCCTCGACCTCCCCGGCCTGCTCTACCAGCTGACCACCGCGACCTCGAAGCTCAACCTCAACATCGCCTCGGCGCATGTCGCGACCTTCGGCGAGCGCGCCCGCGACGTGTTCTATATCACCGACCTGCTCGGCGCCCAGATCACCGCGCCGACCCGGCAGGCCGCGATCAAGAGCGCGCTGCTGCATCTGTTGTCGACCGAGGACCAGGCGGCGAAGCCGGCGGCCTGACGCGTCGCCTCTCTCCACTCGTCATTCCCCGATGCGCAATTGCGCATCGGGGAATGACGACGGATGGGACTGCTGCAGGCCCACCTCATTCATGCCGCTCTAGCCGAACAGCCGCATCAGCAGGGCCTTGCCAACCGGCGCTGCGCGGACACTGCGGAAGGCGCGGACATATTCGCCGGCATAGAATGCGCGCACGACATTGATCCGCGTCGCAACCGCGTCCTCGAAACGGACGCCGAAGCCATCGCGGGTGCGGCGGACCACGAGCGCGGCCACGTTCTGTCCGTAGACATTGCACTTGATCGAGGCGCCGATTGCGGGAGGGGCGGGATCGATGAAGCGCGCGCCCGAGATCGAAATGTCGACCATCCGGACCAGCCGCGGCTCCGTACCATCGTGAATCAGGATCGGCTCGTCACGCTCGAAGCGCTCGGCCTTGCGACGCCGCGGCTGCTCGATGCAAATGAAGCACACGATCGCGAGCGCGACGCAATTATAGAGGCTCCAGGCCAGCGCCAGCCCGCCATAGGCGATGCTGTCGCCGCGCAGATGCAGGATGAATGCGTAGGCGATCGCCAGCAGCGTGATGAGCAAGGCGCTGCCATAGAGCCGCAGCAGCGGCCACTCGATGAAGCGGCGATTGCGGTCGCCGCCCTTGGCCGTCACCTTGAACTTGTGGCCTTGCGGCTTGGCGAGGCCGGTCACGACCGCCTTCAAGACCGCGGGGGCTGCGATGTATTGCGACACGTCGGTCATGATCGCGAGCGAGCGACCGCGCGAGATCCAGGCCATGGTGAAGGCGTGCCAGACATAGAACGGCATGAAGTACTTCAGAAGCTCGAACAGATCGGCGTGAACCGCCTTGATGCCGAACAGCAGATAGAGCCACGGCACGACGAGGCCGAAAACCTTGGTGCCATAGACCGCCGCCCAGCTCATGAAGGCGTCGACCAGCGACAGCCGGTCCATGAAGGCGAGCTTCGATTGCCGCGAGAACGGCCCGCTGCGACCCCTGAAGATCTGCATGAAGCCGAGACACCAGCGCCCGCGCTGCGTGATGTATTCCTTCAATCCCTCCGGCGCGAGGCCGATGGTCAGGCGCTCGTTGAGATAGACCGTGCGCAATCCCCTTTCCTTCAGGCGCAGCGTGACGAGATAATCCTCTGTGACTGAATCGGTCGGAAAGCCGCCGATCTGCATCAGGCCGGAAAAGCGGATCAGCGATGAGGTGCCGCAGCAAAATGCCGTGCCCCAGGCATCCTTGGCCGGCATCAGGATGTCGAAGAAGAAACGCTGTTCGTCGGGCCAGACGTCGGTTGCGGCGAGATTGGTCTGGATCGGATCCGGATTGATGAAGTGCTGCGGCGTCTGCACGACGCCGACGGTGCCGTCCTGCATTAGGCTCATCGCCCGCGTCAGGAAGTCCGGCATCGGGACAAAATCCGCATCGAGGATCGAGACGAACTCCGGCCGGTCCGGCAGCCCGGAAACGTGCTGGAGCGCATGATTGATGTTGCCGGCCTTGGCATGGCGGTTGTCCGGACGGGTCAGATAGTTGCAGCCGAGCTCCTGGGCGAGCCGGCGCAGCCAGAGCCGCCGTCCGTCGTCGAGCACCCAGACGCGATAATTTGGATAGTTCAGCCCAGTGGCGCCGATGATGGTGCGCTCGAGGATCGCCTTCTCTTCATTGTAGGTGCAGATGAAGACGTCGACGCGCGGCGCATCCGTCAATGCCCTGGATTGACGCAGGATGGCATTGACCGCGGGCGAACGGTCGATGGTCCGGCTGAGGAACAGCAACGACAGGCACACCGCGATCATCGAGGCCGCCTCGGCCGCCACGAAGGGATAGCCGACCACCGCGTCGGCGGTGAGCCCCAACGGCGGCAAGGTCTGGGTCACCCGCCAGACGAAGTAGTGCAACAGCAGCAGGAACGATATGCCGGTCATCATGACGCGCCCCAGCGTCTGCTCGCGCCGGAGCATCGGCAGGATCGCAAGACAGGCGCCGAAGGCGACCAGCCCGGGCGCGAATGCCGCCATCATGGCTTTGCCGCGTCCGTGTTGAAGACCACCCGCCCGGTGCGGCCGACTGCGCATTCCTTGCCCGTGGTATCGAGCTCCGGCATCGAGACCGTCACCCGGTACGGTTCCTTGTTCAGCGCATCCGGATTGATCGCAAGGTTCGCGGGCGCCCCCGATGCACCGGTGAGGTTGACGATCTCACCCTTGATCGAAGCGCTGCCGTCGTTCGGCTCAAAGCTCGCCTGCTCACCAAGCCTGAGGCGGTTATAGACGCCTTCGGTGACATTGGCGGTGACCACCGCACCGTTGCAATCAAGCAGCTTGAGCAGGGGCTGCCCGGCCCTGACGTCCTCGCCTGGCGACGTCATCATCTCCCAGATGCGCCCGGCGACCGGCCCCTTGATGTCGGCTTCGGCCCGGTTGATGTAGTGCAATTGCTCCGAGGCAATCTCGTGGGTAAGCCAGTCGATCTCCGCATCGGAATGCACCAGATCGGCGCGCAGATCGCTGACGCGCTGGCGCATCTCCTCTTCGCGTTGCACGGAACTCGGCCGGTCATTGTAGCTGTCGCCAAGATAGGTGCCGTTCCTTGCCGCGGTGAGTTCGACCTTGGCGGCGTCGAGCCGGCGCTGCGCGCCTATCTCGGTCTGATGGGCGATCGCCTGCTCGCGCGTCAGCCGGGCCATTTCGACCGTCGAGACGCTGCCCGATTTGATCAGCGACGAGGCGCGTTCAACCGCCGCCGTCGCTTCTTCCCGTCGCGCGGCCGCGGCCTCGATCGCGGTCTGGATTTCGGCGATGCGCGCCTCGAGCTGGAGGATGCGGCCGTCGCGGAACTGGGCCGCCTGGCGCGCGAGGTCCTGTTGCGACGTCTCGGCGGCCGCAAGCTTTGCGGCGAGGCTCGGGCGCTCATTCTCCATCCGGGACATCTGCCGCCGGAGATCGTCGAGCCGCACCCGATCGCCGCGCGCGTTGACGACATGAAGGATCGTATCGCCTTCGTGGACCACACTGAGCTGCGTGGAGATCTGCGGCTTCGCACTCACGGTGCCGTCGATCGGCGAGCGCAGGGTTACGATCCTGGCATTGACCACGGCCTCCACGCTCGAGGTCTGCAACACGGCTTTCAGCGGCAGCCATCCGAAGATCGCGACGAGGGCGAGGCCAATGCCGACCTTGAGCAGGCGTCGAACCCACCGGCCCGAGCCTGCAGGCGCTTCGGGATGGGGGGGGGCTATCATTGACAGGCTCGCTGACCGGCTCGTCGTCCGCCGGACGCAAGCGGTCCTGCAAGTCGCGCTGCAATCCCCGCGCGCCCGCTTCCTCGTCCTTGATGACGGGAATATCGCCTTCGGGAAGCGGCTTCTGCGGCTGTGCCTGATCCATGATGACCGGACCTGAACTGTCAGTGCGCGCGGGGTTCAGAAACCATAATCCTGAACGGCCAATGTGCTTTTGGGGTGCCCCTTAGACATAGGCGCACCGTCCCACCGAACGGGGCCGTTATACGCTGGCCCATTGATGGCCACTGATGCTATCTTAGGTTTCTGAGGCCCAAGCCGAGGGTTGCAAACAACCTAGACGTTTGCAACAGTTAGTTTCTACTTAGGGTGCGGCGAAACCGCGCGCTCTCGTAAAGCGGTTGCAAGGCTCGACGCTGACGGAAGCCCCTGTGAATCGGCGTGGAATCCGGACGCCGATCGGCGTCCCAAGTGCTTGATTGACTTCGCGCGTGCGGAGTCACACCTGTGAGCGTGCCGCGCTCGATGCCACTAGCAGCGGCCGTTCTCGATTACGTCAAAGCACACTGGATGGGCACCTGCCGTTCCTGGACGCGCAGTGGTCGTGCGTAGTCCTGCGCGCCGGGCTCATCCGCAAAGTGCTGCCATTCGGCCAGTGCCGAGGGGGCGTCTCCCAGCCAGTGCGCGGCAGCCTCATACAGAGATTGCTGCGCAAGCTGAGGTGGCGCTTCAGCCGCCGCCAGATTAGCGAGGACGTCGTCCGGCAGCGGGTTATCCCCGAACTCGAGGTTCTCCAAATGCGGGTAGCTAAAACTCGATAAAAGACCCTCAGGTAGGCTGGTCAGCCGGTTACCGCTGAGATTGAGCGATTGGAGCGTGCTCGGAAGAGGGGCGGGGAGGTTGGCCAATTGATTGCTGCTGACATCGAGTTCAATGAGCCCCGATGGGAGGGAGTCGGGGAGGTCGGTCAGCTGATTGCCACTAACCGCGAGCGAGGTGAGCCTGCTCGGGAGAGCGTCCGGCAGGCTAGTTAGTCGGTTGTCGCTTGCGTTCAGGATCTCGAGCCGAGCCGGAAGGTTGGCTGGCAGACTGGTCAAGCTGTTATCGGCCACCTCCAGCCGAGAGAGGGTCGCCGGAAGAGCGTCCGGCAAACTGATCAACCGGTTATGGCTAATGAGAAGATGCTGAAGACCGGGTGGGAAGCTAGCGGGCAGGCTGCTTAGCTCGTTGTGCCTGGCGCGCAGTTCAAGCAATCTTGGCGGCAGGGCGGCAGGGCGGCGGGCAAAGCGGTCAGGGAGAGGGAGGACAAATCCAGCAAGTGCGAGCCCGCGTTGTCCGAAACCCAGTTGTCCAGGATCTGCGCGCGCGCGGAGGCCGGGGTCCGATATCCCGGAGGACCGTCAACGTGGCAGCGTTCTGCCCTTAGCAGGCCTACCTGTCGATCAGCTGACGAGTGTCGCTGCAGAACCCCGGGTCGCTCGGTTGCCAGCGGTGACAGAAGTAAGCCCAGTTTGAGGTTGAACCGGTCAATCCTCTCAACCTTCGAGGAGGGAGCGCTCTTTTTTGAGGTCGCGCGCGTGCTATCTACGTAGCCCAGTCGGCCGCAAAAAGCCGTCACGCGGTTTCGAATTCAAGACATCGGAGGCTCCCGACCGCCGTGAAGCGGTCGTGATTTGCCGACCATACTCGCCCAGCAGCGGCTGGAGATGCTGTCCGCGAGTGAGTGCCCCGACGGGGCACTCATAAGCGCGGCAGGAGCTTTGGTTGGCCCTACGGGGCAAACGTCGCCGAGGTTCCCTGCTTATCGATGCAAGTTGTCCCTATCTTCGGGCCACCGATTGGACCAACCTGATATTCGCCAAGCACGTTGATTGCAGCAGCATGGCTTAGAGTCTGTCCGGAAAGATTACCTTGGACTGCATAGCTTTCGCAGCATGAGTCGGATGGAGGCCAGCTTGAGAAAGGCGAGCGCCCTGTGATTGAAGCATTCCCAATCTTTGGACAGTCTTCGGCATCGCCCGAGCCAGGCAAAGGTACGCTCGACGATCCAGCGTTTGGGCAAGACGACGAAACGGTGAGCCTGATCGGAGCGTTTGACGATTTCGAGGTTCACGCGCTTCAGAGCGCTACGCAGCCCCTTCTGGAAATGTGGCCCTTGATATCCGCCGTCGGCGTAGAGCTTCAGAAGAAAGGGATAGAGGCCGAACAACGTTGCCATCAGGAGCACGCCGCCGTCGCGATCCTGGATGTCCGCCGCATGCACGATGGCGTGCATCAAGAGGCCTTGCGTGTCGACGAGAATGTGCCGCTTCTTGCCCTTGATCTTCTTGCCCGCGTCGTAGCCATGGAGATCATGAGGCCCCCTTTTTCAGCGCTTTTCACGCTCTGGCTATCGATGATGGCGGCGGTGGGAGAAGCCTCGCGCTCGGCCCTTTCGCGACATTCGACATAGAGGGCGTGATGAATTTTATCGAGCGTGCCGTTCCAGCTCCACAGATCGAAGTAGCCATACAGCGTCGAGCGCGGCGGCAGGTCCTTGGGGATCGCGCGCCACTGGCAACCTGTGCTCAGGATGTACATCAGCCCGTTGGCAATCTCGCGCAGGTCCACCGTACGCTTGTTGCCGCCGCGCTTGGCCGGCGGGATGCGAGGCGCGATCAGCGCCCACTCCTCGTCGGTCAAGTCGCTCGGATAGCGCAGGCGGCTGCGGTCGTAGCGTGCACGGTTCTCGGTAGTCCACATTGGCGGCGCGTCCCCATCGAATCAGGCCGCTCACCTTGAATCACAACCGATTCATTCGACTCAACATGTTTTGGAACAGACACTTAGAGTCTGCACCAGGATGGGAGGATTGAAATTGCCGTCAGCAACATAGCCGGTGGAGATAGTTGCAGTCCCAGCTTCGTTCAGCACCTCGGCATTTGTCGCGGTTGTACCTTCGACAAGCCTTCCGCGTCCATCAGCGGCGCGTACGACGGCAAAAGGCTTGATTGTCCACGTACCGTCAGCGTTGTATACGACGCTGAAGCTTGAATAGCCCGGCGTCGCATCGCAAACGGCGGCAGTGGCCGAAGATGCCGTGAAGTTCATCACCGTACCAGCGGTGTAATTGCCGGTCTGGACATAGAAGATGCGAATGGGCTGACAATCCAGATTGGTATTCGGCTGGGCTGTCACGAAATTGGATAATGTGACGCCACCGGTAAGAGTCTGCAGGGCCGATCCTGCATTGTAGTTCTCCAGGGTAGGGTTGTAGACCGGCGTTATAATCCGGAAAGAGCCGGCTTGCGGTCCGGACGTGGAAACCGGCGACGAGAGCCCGAGCGATGGAGTTACGGTCATCGTCGTCGTATTCTTGGTTGGTGTTCCGCCGGCCGCCGGCGTTACGTTGATCGCCTGCGTGGCCGAAAGTTGACCTGAGGGTTTACCGACCGTTGGGGGGTAACCTGCTGTTGAACACCTGCGTAATCCTGCAGAATTAGTGAAAAGGTCAGGATCGCGCCGGATGTCGCATAGGGTAGGAGCGCTTGAGAATACAGACTATTCGTATACACCTCAGGCCCGCCCGTGTAGATAGCCGGCTGCTGGAAGAAGAAGAAGTTCTGAAGCGAGGGGCTGTTGTTTTGCACGTTGATTGTGATTGTCGTAGCCATGACGTTCCTCTCAATTCCGATGTGTTAAGTTTCTGAGACCGGCCATCAAGCATGTGAGCAGGGATCGTGGGGATGTCCCGGGTTCTGTTGAATTTCTGAAGAGGTCGGCGTTGCCCACCTTGAGCCGGTAGGCTCGGGGTGCTGATTCCACAAAGGAGAGCAACGCCATGACGAGAGATATCACACCGGCTGGTTGGCCGGCGACCGGGGCTGTGGAGAAATCATTTGCGGAAGTGCGAGCGAGCTTCGATCGGTTCTGCCTTGCGGCAGGAATCGAGGCGCTCGGCACGATGATGGAGGCGGATGTGACAGCGGCCTGCGGGCCGCGCCACGGTCGTGATGCGGCGCGGCGGGCGCACCGTTGGGGCCGAACGCGGGGGCGGATCGGTTTCCACGGCGGCAAGATCGAGGTCGATCGCCCGCGGGTCCGGGGCATGGACGGCCGCGAGGTCACGATCCCGAGCTGGGAAACGGCGGCGCAGGAGGACTGGCTCGGTCGCTGGGCGATGAACCTGATGCTGATCAATGTGTCGACGCGCCGGTTCGGCCGCGCCGTCCGGCTGCCCGAGGGTGACGTGCCGGCACCGCCCGGATCGGGGATTTCGAAGTCGGCGGCCTCGCGGAGGTTCGTGGCTCTGTCGGCGGCGCGGCTGGCCGACTTCATGGCTGCCGATCTGTCCGCGCTCGACCTTCTGGTGGTCCAAATCGACGGGCTGCATCTCGACGACGATCTCGTGCTGGTGGCCGCGATCGGGGTTGACGGCGAAGGCAACAAGCATCCGCTGGCGCTGGTGGAAGGGGCGACCGAGAATGCAGCAACGGTTCAGGCCCTGCTGGACAACCTGGTCTCGCGCGGGCTCGACCCGACGGTGCCAAGACTGTTCATCGCCGACGGCGCGAAGGCGTTGTCGAAGGCGATCCGCCGCACCTTCGGTTCGGCCGCTGCGATCCAGCGCTGCCAGATCCACAAGGCGCGCAACATCATGGAACGCCTGCCGAAAGAGCATCATGCGGCCACCCGCCGGGTGCTGCGCCAGGCCTGGGAGCTCGATGACGCCGACAAGGCTGAAAAATTGATCCGCAATCTCGCGCGTCGACTCGACCAGCAATGGCCCGGCGTTGCGGCCAGTATCCTCGAAGGCCTCGACGAAATCCTGACTGTCGTCCGGTTGAAGTTGCCGAAGGAGCTTCGCCGATCGCTCGCCTGTACCAATATCGCCGAGAACATGATGGGCACCATTCGCCGCGTCACGCGCAACGTTAAACGCTGGCGGGATGCCGGTATGGCCTTGCGATGGGTCGCGGCCGGTATGATCGAGGCCAACAAGGGCTTCCGACGATTGAAGGCGCATAAGCAATTGTCGGTTCTGCGTGCGGCCCTTCAAGCTCACCACGATCGCATGACAATCAAGTCCGTTGCCCACGTCACGAGGGCTGCGTAATATTCATTCCGGCAACGTCGACCCGACGTAGTTCAACAGCGATCGGGACATCCCCGGGATCGTCCTCACACCCTGGCTCTGAGTTGGCTCATCTGAGCTTCAGCCCGCAATTGTGAGGCCGAAATGGTCGCACGAATCGGGTCCCTGCGCTTGATCAGCAAGCGGTGTGCCATTGCGGATACTGAGATGCTGTATTTGAAGAGAAGGGAAAGCATGTGCTTAGCCCTACGCTGCCGAAGCGCGTGCTCCGCCAAGTTGGACTTGTGCCATCAAGGTATTAGATCGGACAGGGTAGATTGCGACATGGTCCAAGCGCCAAGGGCGCGCGCCCATCGGAATTGGCGTGCGCATACCGGTCGAGAAGTCTAGCTGAGAAGGTCGTTGTGCCGATCAACTCGACGTGCTCGAGATCGAAGCAAATCCTCGGGCGCGACGGCCTTGCTACTTCACTGCCAGAATCATTACTCAGGTGATGCGGCCGTTAATGTCGGTTCGGCTCATCAATTTCATGTCGTTAAAGAAGAGGGAGGTCTGTTGACCATCTGCCATTGGATAACAACGCCAAAACGGCCCACGCTCCTTACGACGCCAAGGCCCGCCTCGGCAGTCCCTAGCCCTCAAACATAGTCGCCCCGCTTCAATTGCCTTGCCTCGTCTCCCGTCATAAGGCATTGACCGCAGAAGTATTGGGTAAAAAAGCACCGGCTAAAGCTGTTGGATGGGCGGACGTCCTCGCCCCGCATCGCCGATCTTCCCGCATCGCGTCTGCTCACGAACTATGCTGCCCTGGGAATGGAAGCTCCTGCGCAAAGCCGACAAACCCGCCGATCAGCAGGCGGCCTGACCTTCACGCAACAAGCCATCATAGAGCTCGACGCTCTCACGTGCATGTGCCAATCTGGCGGCCTTCGTCGTATGCGTACTCTTGATGTGAGCGGCGTAGAATTTCTCAATCATCATGGTCAAGCGCTGGCTGCCCGGACTGTGGGCTTTGAAGGCGCGCGCGATTGCATGTATGCGATCGATCGCAAGGCATTTGAATGGCAAATCACGTCGCTGCTGGACGGCGAAGAATACGATTTGCCCAAGCCGCGAAACGGACGTGCCATAACGGCTGTCGCCTATCCGGCATGTCCGCCTCACTAGGTCTATGGTTCGAATTACCGTTTTTCGCAGGATTGAAGGGCCCGGCTTTGGTCTAGGTCGAGACGGATGCGCGCCACAATCGGATACAGCGGTCCATCGACCCTTTCGCGTGCGCGCCGGGTCTTCTTTGCGTTCGCTCTCTCAAAGGCGCCGTCGGGCTCCTCCTGCCCCGGGCGGCTTGGCCGCCGACGCGGACACTGTTCCGCATCAACATCCCGAACTGCCGTCCGATCACCCGCATGTACGTGGAGAAGCATCCGGACATGCGCACGCTTATCTGATCGATGACCTGCACCACCGATGGCCTTAGCCAGACCACAGATTAGCCTTGTACGCCAGAAGGCCAAGCGCGACCGTCATCATACGGAGCGGCCCTTTTCCAACTTAACCTCTGGCCCCAAAATCGGGGTCCATTTCAGATGCCCAATGCGGTACCTGCACCAGAGATTTAGTTGCGGCTGTTCTACGCCAGCGCTTGGCCGGCCTTCCAATCCATGACGCCCGGCACAAGCCTTAACTATAGATGAACTGGTTTCTCTCAGCGGGCCCGGCCGGCCCTGCCCCCTGAGGTATGCTAGCGCTCCATCTCGCCCATAAGGATTTCATCTGATGCGTATCGTGGATTGGAAATGAGAGTCCGCATTTCCGCATTCTTGTCCTCGTCCGTAAACCGGAATCCCTTCTTGTAGAAAAATTCTGAAGCTCCCTCATCTTGAGAGAGAAGGGATAGCGTGGAAAGTCCCGCGGACTCCCTAATGTGATCGGCGACTTCGATCATAGCCGTCCCGACCCCCTTGTACCTCGACCGGCCAACATTCTCTATGGTAAGAATTCGCAAACTGTCGCGCACCGGCGCCACGGTCATAGTCCCCACCTTATTGTGTTGACTGGCATCAGAAAACAAAGAAAGATTTTGGACGTTGCCAAAATTGCTACTTGCTCTGTGTAGCCTGACTGACTCACCTGTCCTCTTCTCAACAGCAAAAGAGGTCGGCCCTTCAGCAGCTAAAGCGGCCGTAAAAGCAGTCATATCTGCGCCAGAAGTGCCGGCCAACGCATCGCGCTGCTGGTCCACACTTTGCCCGTAGGCATTGTTGTAATTGGTTCTCATCGCAACGAGTTGTTATGTAGACAAGCTGACAAAAAGCTGACAAGTCGATATTTCTTGCCAATGCGCCCAATGCGCCCAATGCGCCCAATGCGCCCAATGCGCCCAATGCGCCCAATGCGCAGGCGTCGCCTGACACGCTCGCTTTGCGTCGTCCAAAGCAGTACTCAGCGCTCTAGGTGGTGTGGACTCTAAGGATTCCCTTTTAGGCGCAAATCAGATTCAAGACTGCTTTTGGGTAGGCAGTCTTGGGTGTGCCGCCGCATTGCCTCATTATTCAGTGGGCGCGCTTGAAGACCCGATGGAATCCGACGAGATCAAAGGGTGGCTTTGCGGGCTTAAGCCATACAGGGATTTCTGTCGCCATCAAAAAGTACGGCCCCCCAGAGTGGGTAGGGTCCCGATCCACTGCTGATGCAGTACCGTCAGTCCTCGTTAGCCTTTTCGAGCTGACTCCGTGGGGCTTACCAGCGGGCAATGTGGGAAGGCCGAGCAAATTATGACAAGC
This sequence comes from Bradyrhizobium barranii subsp. apii, assembly GCF_011516635.5. Taxonomy (GTDB): domain Bacteria; phylum Pseudomonadota; class Alphaproteobacteria; order Rhizobiales; family Xanthobacteraceae; genus Bradyrhizobium; species Bradyrhizobium barranii. Next base: position 1,548,237 of record NZ_CP096255.1, read on the forward strand.
GAAAGCGCGCCTTCAAGGCCGATTGAAGCCGCGTGGGAGGCGGTGACACTCGGAGAGGCGGCCAACGTCGCGCTAGCCATCTGGGCCGCAATAGTCGCGGCCCACATCACCGCAGCGTCGGTGTATTTTTGGCGGGAGCAGCGCAGCCCAGCATGGTTGGCCGCTCTTGCGATTTTGGCATACTGGCCGATCTTGGTGCTGATCACATGTCTCAGCCTCGCTTTTAAACATCTAATCCGGCCTCTGATTGAGCAAGTCAAACGAAGAAGGCCCGGTACCAAAAGCCGCCCATTAGTAAGGGCGCCTCAGTTGGCGGCCTCTTCGTCATCATCGATGTCGTCGCCGTATTCAAATGATGGCTGAGTTGGTTCAGTAATCGTGGATGCAATCGATCAAGCTTTGCTTTGAAGGCCGTTTCGATTCGGCGCGGGTCATGGACAAACAACCGATACCCATCGGTGAACAGATCATCACCATCGTCTTGCTGGTGATCTTCGCGCTCGTGATTTGGTACGGCACCATGATCTGAGACTTCTTTCTTTGGAGTGGGCCTTGTCTAGCCAGAGACGCCTTTGGCGAAATTGATCACAGAGCTGGTCTCGGTTGTTTGGACAGGGCCCCGCGAAAATTAAGTGGATTCCTGCCGGGTTATGCTGAACGCGGGGCTTTACGATTTTGCTGTGGCGTCGGGAGGGCGCAAGCCCGACCAGAGCCGCAGCAAAATCGTTGGCGACGATCATGCGGCCGTCACCATCGTTTGCGCGCCGAAGTAAGCCTCGTCGGGCGTGCGTTCGTCAAGGCTCGAGTGAGGACGTCCTCGATTGTAGAACGCCAGATATTTGGAAATCGATGCTCGCGCCTCGAGCACGCTGTCGTAAGCACGCAGATAGACTTCCTCGTATTTGACAGTGCGCCACAGCCGCTCGACGAACACGTTGTCGCGCCAGGCACCCTTGCCGTCCATGCTGATGGCGATGTTCGCGTCCAGCAGCACGCCGGTGAAGTCGAGGCTGGTGAACTGGCTACCCTGATCCGTGTTGAAGAAGATCTCGGGCCTGCCGTGCTTCGCCAACGCCTCCTGGAGCGCTTCGACGCAGAATATCGTCTCCATCGTGATCGATACGCGATGGACCAATACCCTTCGGCTGAACACATCGACGACCGCGGCGAGGTAAACGAATCCACGTCGCATCGGAATGTAGCTGATGTCCATTGCCCAGACCTGGTTCGGCCGCTCGATCTTCAATCCGCGCAATAGGTACGGGTAGATCTTGTGGCCCGGTGCGGGCTTGCTCGTGTTCGGACGGCGATAGATCGCCTCGATCCCCATGCGCTTCATCAGCGTCGCGAGCGTCCCGACGTGGCGGCGGCCAACCTGCATGCCCTCACGCTGCAACAGCGATCGCAGCATGCGCCCCCCTGCGAAGGGATAATCGAGGTACAGCTCATCGAGCCGGCGCATCAAGACGAGTCCTCGGCCGAAACCGGCCGAGGTTCGTAGTAAACCGTACTGCGGGCAAGGTTCAGGACCTTCGCCTGGCGCACGACAGACAGATCATGGTCGCGGTCGATCATCGCTTTGCGCTCAGCAGGGCCGCCTTGGTGAGCGCGCCGGACAAAAAATCGTTCTCCAACGCAAGCTCGCCGATCTTGCCATGTAACGCTTCAAATCGACCGGCGCCTCGGCCGGTCCGTTGTCCTGCCCAAACACTCCGGCGGCGCCTTCCAGGAGTTGGGACTTGCAGGTCGTGATCTGGTTCGGATGGACATCAAACAGTTGCGCCAGCTCGGCCAATGTCTTCTCCCCCTTCACGGCCGCCAAAGCCACCTTTGCCTTGAATGCCGGAGAATGCGTCCGGCGACTCCTCTTCGTCATCTTCGCTCCTGTTTCGCGGCAAGAAGCCTCGCCGCTCTCAGGCAGAAAATCCACTCAAGCTACTGTCCGAATTTGCGGAGCCAGCTCTCTGCGTGTGTGTCGCTCTCGCAACGTCACACTTGTTCGCTTGAGTGCAACCTGCCTAAGGCAGGAGACCAGGGGATGTCCCGATCGCTGTTGAACTACGTCGGGTCGACGTTGCCGGAATGAATATTACGCAGCCCTCGTGACGTGGGCAACGGACTTGATTGTCATGCGATCGTGGTGAGCTTGAAGGGCCGCACGCAGAACCGACAATTGCTTATGCGCCTTCAATCGTCGGAAGCCCTTGTTGGCCTCGATCATACCGGCCGCGACCCATCGCAAGGCCATACCGGCATCCCGCCAGCGTTTAACGTTGCGCGTGACGCGGCGAATGGTGCCCATCATGTTCTCGGCGATATTGGTACAGGCGAGCGATCGGCGAAGCTCCTTCGGCAACTTCAACCGGACGACAGTCAGGATTTCGTCGAGGCCTTCGAGGATACTGGCCGCAACGCCGGGCCATTGCTGGTCGAGTCGACGCGCGAGATTGCGGATCAATTTTTCAGCCTTGTCGGCGTCATCGAGCTCCCAGGCCTGGCGCAGCACCCGGCGGGTGGCCGCATGATGCTCTTTCGGCAGGCGTTCCATGATGTTGCGCGCCTTGTGGATCTGGCAGCGCTGGATCGCAGCGGCCGAACCGAAGGTGCGGCGGATCGCCTTCGACAACGCCTTCGCGCCGTCGGCGATGAACAGTCTTGGCACCGTCGGGTCGAGCCCGCGCGAGACCAGGTTGTCCAGCAGGGCCTGAACCGTTGCTGCATTCTCGGTCGCCCCTTCCACCAGCGCCAGCGGATGCTTGTTGCCTTCGCCGTCAACCCCGATCGCGGCCACCAGCACGAGATCGTCGTCGAGATGCAGCCCGTCGATTTGGACCACCAGAAGGTCGAGCGCGGACAGATCGGCAGCCATGAAGTCGGCCAGCCGCGCCGCCGACAGAGCCACGAACCTCCGCGAGGCCGCCGACTTCGAAATCCCCGATCCGGGCGGTGCCGGCACGTCACCCTCGGGCAGCCGGACGGCGCGGCCGAACCGGCGCGTCGACACATTGATCAGCATCAGGTTCATCGCCCAGCGACCGAGCCAGTCCTCCTGCGCCGCCGTTTCCCAGCTCGGGATCGTGACCTCGCGGCCGTCCATGCCCCGGACCCGCGGGCGATCGACCTCGATCTTGCCGCCGTGGAAACCGATCCGCCCCCGCGTTCGGCCCCAACGGTGCGCCCGCCGCGCCGCATCACGACCGTGGCGCGGCCCGCAGGCCGCTGTCACATCCGCCTCCATCATCGTGCCGAGCGCCTCGATTCCTGCCGCAAGGCAGAACCGATCGAAGCTCGCTCGCACTTCCGCAAATGATTTCTCCACAGCCCCGGTCGCCGGCCAACCAGCCGGTGTGATATCTCTCGTCATGGCGTTGCTCTCCTTTGTGGAATCAGCACCCCGAGCCTACCGGCTCAAGGTGGGCAACGCCGACCTCTTCAGAAATTCAACAGAACCCGGGACATCCCCCAGGAGGGAGACCAGAAACGTCCCGATTACGTCCGTGGTGCTCTTAGCCGTCGCGGGTTTATGCAGCGCAGTTAGGAGACGTTACGCATGTTAACGAGCGATGACATTTATGGAAGTCAGCGCTCGCTGACATTTTCAATTGTCGTCGAACGCGGACATATGGTAATGTAAGCGAACGACAACGTTTTGAATTGCCATGCTCATACGCACATCGGCCGATCTCGGGGCCATCATTCGGGATACCCGCAAACGGCACAAGCTTGATCAGTCCAGCCTCGCCAAGCGCATTGGCGTCAGCCGTCAGTGGGTCATCGAGGTCGAGCGCGGCCACGCGCGCGCCGAACTCGGCCTCGTACTCCGCGCTCTTGACGCTCTCGGCATCCATCTAGACGCAGGCAGCGAACAACCACATGGCCGCGGTTCAGAAAAGTCAGCCGTCGATATCAATGCAATCGTGTCAAAAGCCAAAAGAAGCAGGCCATGACCAGCGAACTCGTCGCGCTCCTGGACGGCAGGGAAGTCGGCCGCGTGCACAACGACGCTCGTGGCCGCCTCACCTTCGTCTATGACAGCGATTGGCGTCAAACGAGGGGCGCGTACCCCATTTCGCTCTCCATGCCACTCGCGGCCGAGGAACACGGTCCCGCCGCTGTTCAGGCCTTTCTATGGGGCCTGCTCCCGGACAATGAGCGCGTTCTCGATCGTTGGGCGAAGAAGTTTCAGGTCTCGGCTCGCAACGTCTTTGCCCTGATTTCCCACGTCGGCGAAGATTGCGCCGGCGCCATTCAATTCGTCACGCGCGATCGTTTGGAGGAATTGCGAAGCGGTACGAATGACAAGGTTGAGTGGCTTGACGAAACCGCCGTCGCAAAACGTCTGCAAGCATTGAGAGAAGATCATGCCGCGTGGCGGTTGCCGCGTGACACGGGGCAATTCAGTCTTGCCGGCGCCCAGCCGAAAACCGCGCTGCTTCTGCAAAAGGCGCGATGGGGGATACCGTCTGGAGGCATTCCGACAACCCATATCCTTAAGCCGCCGACCGGCCATTTCGATGGCCATGCCGAGAACGAGCACATCTGCCTCAATCTCGCGCGCAATCTCGGCTTGCCCGTCGCCGGAACCAAAGTCGTGCGGTTTGAGAAAGAGATCGCCATTGTCGTCGAACGCTACGATCGGCAGTTCAGTGGCAATGACGTCATTCGCGTCCATCAAGAGGACGCGTGCCAGGCACGCGGCATCATGCCAACCAAGAAATATCAAAGCGAGGGCGGCCCGTCCGCTGCGGATATTATCGAACTTTTACGCACCTACTCCACCGACAGTGTTGATGATCTCGATACATTCATCGATGCCCTCGGCTTAAATTGGCTCATCGGAGGCACCGATGCACACGCTAAGAACTACTCACTACTCCTAGCCAGCGGCCCCACGGTGCGACTTGCGCCACTCTACGATGTTGCCAGCATCCTTCCCTACGACGATGTCGACTTGCAGAAGATGAAGCTCGCTATGAAGGTCGGCGGGGAATACAGGCTAGCCCAGATAGGTGCGCGCGAATGGCAGAAATTCGCCCGCGAGACCCGTTTCGATGCGGAAAAAGTGATTGCTGGATTGAACTCGCTGGCCGAACTGCTCCCCGACAACGTGAGCGACGTGTGCGCTGCCGCGCAAGCGGAAGGGCTAGATAACGTCATTATCGAGCGCCTTTCCGCCAAGTTGATCGAGCGAGCCAAAGAATGCCAACGCCTTCTGAAAAGGTGAAATGGACCCGCGGAGCGGGGCCGCTTGAGCCGGTTTGTTAGTTGGAAACTGACCGCTCCTGATTACTTCCTATCACGCTGCCAGAGACACTGTCTGCTGCTGTTGCTGTGGGCATGTGGTCAACGCGTCAGCGTTGTCCACCATTCCACAGCCTTCGCGGCCTGCATCCGTTCGCGCCAGACCGCCATCGGCGTGCGATAGCCGAGCGCCTGATGAAGGCGACGATCGTTGTAGAAGGAGATCCAGCTCGCGATCCCTGCCTTGGCCTCGCGGCCGTCGGCATAGCCCTTGAGATAGATGTCCTCATGCTTGAGCGACCGCCACAGCCGCTCGATGAAGACGTTGTCCATCCAACGACCGCGGCCATCCATGGAGATCTTGATCCCTGCGCCCGCCAACGCGCCGGTGAAGGCCGCGCTGGTGAACTGGCTGCCTTGGTCGGTATTGAAAATCTCCGGCCTGCCGTACTTCGCCAGCGCCCCTTCCAGAGCCGCCACGCAGAACGAGACGTCGATCGTGTTCGATAATCGCCACGCCAGAACCGCACGGCTCGCCCAGTCGATGATGGCGACGAGATAAAGAAAAGCCACGGCCGATGGGCAGATACGTGATGTCGGCGGCCCACACCTGGTTCGGCCGGTCGATCGTCATGTTGCGCAGCAGATAAGGATAGATCTTGTGGCCCGGCGCCGGCTTCGTCGTGTTCGGCTTCGGTCCCAGCGCCGCGATGCCCATCTTGCGCATCAACCGCTGCACGCGCTTGCGATTGACCTGAAGCCCCTCAGCCTTCAGCATTGCGGTCATTCGCCGCGAGCCCAGGAACGGCCAGGCGATGAACAGCTCGTCGATCCGCCGCATCAGGGCAAGGTCGTTGTCGTTGGCCGGCCGGTAGACCCCGGAGCGCGCGATGCCAAGCAACAGGCATTGCCGACGGGATCGACAGCGCCTTGTCCGCGCGATCGAGCATTCCTCGACGGTCCGGCGTGCTCATCTTCCGGACCTCCGCGCTAAAAAATCGCGCTCGACCGTCAGTTGTCCAATCTTGGCGTGCAGCTTCTCGATCTCGCGTTCGCGCGTTTCCTCGCTCTCGCGCCCGACACCCGCATCAAAGGCCCGCGCCGCCTGGTCCAGCAGTTGCTTCTTCCAGGCATAGATCTGGTTCGGGTGAACCTCATAGCGCTGGGCCAGATCGGCCACCGTCGCCTGCTCCCGCACGGCTTCCAGCGCAATCTTTGCCTTCAGTGCCGCGTCGATCTTGCGTCTCGTCTTCGTCGTCATCATGCCCTCCGTCTATCAAACGGAGCGGCCCTTTTCCAACTAACCTCTGGTCCCAAAATCGGGGTCCATTTCACTCGCGCCCCGTTCGCCCAACCCATCCCTCAAGCGCGTTGCAAAGTACCGGTCGTCAGGCGGTGAAAAGCCGAAGGCACCCGCGCGCCTCGTCAGAGCAGATGTGCGGCCCATCAATCGGACTAAAAAAACGCACTCTCACGAATAGGACGGGTTAGTCCCGGCATCTGCTGGAGCGGGTTGAGTGTGAATCGTTCTGGCTGGCAAGTCCAGCATTTGCAGATGTGTTCGTAAGGCGTGAGGCCGTTCAGGGTCTTCAAGCGCCGAGCGTAGTTGTAGGCGGTGATGAAAGGTGAGCTTCGAGCTGATCGTGTCGATCATAGTGGTAGCGTTGGACGGTCGCTTCCTTGATCGTGCGGTTCATGCGCTCGACCTGGCCATTGGTCCAGGGATGCTTGATCTTGGTCAGCCGATGTTCGATCCCGTTTTCTTGGCATCGCATATCGAACATATGCGTCACGTATATTGCTGTCGGGCCGTCCGCATAGCGGGGCGGGAAGGTGAACTGGACCCATTGTAAGTGAGCACTGTTTGGATCTTGTAGAAATAAGCGATCGGATAAGCCTTGAACTTTTTCTTCGAAGGCTTGCCGCCTTCAACCTCCGGCAATCGGCTGATGCCGTGGCGCTGGAGGCAGCGATGCAGGGTGACCGCGTCAGATGCGGGATGGTCAGCTGCAAATTCCGTTTGCTATCCTACCCCAGCTCGTTGAGCCGGAGTATCGCCGAAACCTCGTCCAGCTCCAGCGTGACCTCCCTCCGCGGATCTTCGAACCGCAGAGGACCTGAACTGATTCGCTGCATAAACCCCGTTCTGACCGTGTCGCGAGGGGATCAATTCCTCGTCTCGTCAGGGAGCAATTTTCCACGTCGCCCGACAGCGCTCGTCAGGTACTCGACAGCTTCCTCTCATAGCAAAAATTGTGGGGAAGAACACCCGAGTGTCCGACTGCCTGCGGCGCGGACGGTTCGGACCCACGCTGGTTTGTTGCTGGATCCAACGTTGAGAGCACATTCTGTGCTGTGGATTTGGTCGCCGCGCTGCCGTCTCGATTGCCCCGCGCATGAGATCCAAACCGAGCTCTGATGCGCCTATATCTTCGAAAGTGAGAACGGATGGATTTCACCTCAACTAGCCGACTGCAGCAACAATCGAACAGCGCCGCCCAGCAAGAGACTGCACCGGTGTCCCCGTCGACAGACGCGGCGGCCTTTGAGCGGCAGCTAAGCGAGATCACCCGTCCAGGTGATCGTGTGCTGATGCAGACCCCCCCCCATCAAGTCGCCGCATCGCCATCGGAGGCGCAGCCCATCATGCAGGCGAGCGGGCGCGAATGCCCTCCAGCGTCGCAGGGTGAAGGCGGCGGGCCGATGCCAGGCGCCTCGGCGCTGCAGTCTGGCCAGTCAACAGAGGTTTACATAGGTATCAGCAGGCGTCCTCTTTATTCCCAAGATGCTGACCTTATTTTGGGGCTTGAGGAGGCCCTCATCAAGGGGGGGGCTGCCGAGCGCACGGCCAAGAACAATGTGAGTAATCTTCTCACTCTCGACCGCTGGCTCTTTGAAAACAAAAAGCAGGCCATTGCTGCTCGGCTTAACGACGAGTCGCTGACCAATGATGTCCAGGAGTTCATAAGAAAGGGCGGTACCAAGAAGGTCCGTACAGCACTAGATCATCTCCGGACCTCGCAGTCGACGGGCGGAATCGTGCCGATCGCAGGCCTCACTGAGTTGAATCCTTATCCCAAGGACGCGGCTCTCATCAAAGAGTGCAAAAACGAAACACCAACACATATCGTCCAGAACTATGCAACTGCTCTTCGCAGTTTCAGTGACTACCTGCGTGAAAATAACAAGAAGGGCATTGCTGCTCGGCTTTCCGACAAGTCGTTGGATAAAGATGTCGACGGCTATAAGAAAACGCCCGGTCGAGACCCGAAGATCGGGGCCGCTCTAACTTATCTCCGAGGCTCGCGAGCGGGCGCCCGAGCGATGGAACTCGAGCGCGCTATCTCACCCGTTCCTGATTCTGAAGACGCGGTCCTCATGGAGCCGACGCGAGTCAGGGACGCCGCCGCGCAGCGCAGCGCGTGGGAGAGATCTGGCAGCTGGCCAGAGGTCCTCCCCGTGGAAGGTCACGATCAAGATTTGCCTTTGGGGATGATGGACGAAACCCGCCCGTCGTCGCCTCCCGGACCAACCGCGCAAGTCGGTGCATCGCCATCGGAGGCGCAGCCCATTATGCAGGCGAGCGGGCACGAATACCCTCCAGCGTTGCGGGGTGGAGACGGCGGGCCGATGCCAGGCACCTCGGCGCTGCAGCCGGGGAAGTCACCTGGGGTTTTGGTAGGTCGCAGCAAGCGCCCTCTTTATCTCGAAGATAAGCCCCTTATTTTGGGGCTTAGCAAGGCACTCACCGGGGTCGCCGAGCGCACCGCCCAGGACAATGTAGGTCATCTTCTCAGATTGGGCCGCTGGCTCTTTGAAAACAAAAAGCAGGCCATTGCTGCTCGGCTTAACGACGAGTCGCTGACCAACGACGTTCGGGAGTCGATAGGAAAGGGTGATCCCAAGAGAGTCCGTAAGGCACTAGATCATCTCCGGACCTCGCTGTCGACGGGCGGAATCGTCCCGATCGGAGGCCGCGCTAAGCTGAATCCGCACCCCGGGGACGAGGCCCTCATCAAAGAGTACAAAAACGAAGCAACGACAGGTACCGGCATTACCTATACGGTTGCTCTTGGCAGTTTCAGTGACTACCTGCGCGAAAACAACAAGCCGGGCATTGCTGGTCGGCTTCCCAGCACGTCGTTGGATGGAGATGTCGAGGACTATAAGAAGGACGCCGGTGGTTACCGCAACATCAGTGCCGCACTGGCCCATCTCCGAAAATCGTCGGCCGGCGCTAAGGCGATGGAGCTCGATCGCCATATTTCTCATCCTGATCCCGAAGACGCGGCCCTGATGGAGCCGAGGCGGGTCGGCGACGCCGCTGCGGAGCACAGCGCGTCGCAGGAAGCTGGCAGTTGGCCAGAGGAGCTTCCTGCGGAAGCCCACGATCAGGATTTGCTTTGGGGGCTGATGGACGAACCCGGCCCGTCGTCCTCGGCGCTGCAGCCGGCTCGATCAACTGGGGTTCGCAGGAAGCAGCCTCTTTATTCCGAGGACGCTCGCCTTATTTCGGAGCTTGAGAAGGCCCTCATCAAGGGCGGGGCTACCGAAATCACCGCCAAGGCCAATGTGTGGCCCCTTCGCAGCTTTGGCCGCTGGCTTGTCGCAAATAAAAAAAAGTCCATTGCTGCTCGGCTCGACGACAAGTCGCTGACCGATGATGCTGAGTTCTTTGGAAAGGGTAATCCCACGAGACTCCTTACGGCAATTGGTCATCTCCGGACCTCGCAGTCGACGGGCGGAATCGTGCCGATCGGAGGCCGCGCTAAGCCGAATCCTCCCCCCCAGGACGCGGCTCTCATCAAAGAGTACAAAAACAAAGCTGCGACAGGTACCGTACGTACCTATGCAGTTGTTCTTAACAGTTTCAGTGACTACCTGCGTGAAAACAACAAGAAGGGCATTGCTGCTCGGCTTTCCGGCAAGGCGTTGGATGGAGATGTCGAGGATTATAAGGACGCTGGTGGTAATCGGAAGATCGGTGCCGCACTGGCCCATCTCCGAAAATCGCCGGCCGGTAAGGCGATGGAGCTCGATCGCCATATTTCCCCCATTCCTGATCCCGAAGACGCGGCTCTGATGGAGTCGAGGCGGGTCGGCGACGCCGCTGCGCGGCACAGCGCGTCGCAGCAAGCTTTCAGCAGGCGAGAGGAGCTTCCTGCGGAAGGCTACGATCAGGATTTGGTTTTGGGGCTGATGGACGCCCCCGGCCCGTCGTCGTCTCTTGAGCCAGCCGCGTGCCATGACCAGGCACCGGATCCCGGAGAGTCCGACCGCCAGCAGTTCCCGGACGAGCCGATCGGTGCACTTGCCAAGAGCAACCTCCTGCCAAGCGAGGAGGTCGTCATCAACGATGAGCATGACACAGCTGAATTGAGGCCAGCGAAGAGGCCGAGGACCCTAGACAATCTGCACGGCGTTGCCATTGAGCGGCAACTGAGCGAGATCGCCAATTCAGGCGGTCGCCTGCTGACGTCGGCCCCCACCCATCAACTGGGTGCATCGCCATGGCAGGTGCAGCCGACGATGCAGGGGAGTGGGTACCAAGATGCCACGGCGCTGCAGCGAGCTGTCAGTCGGCCATTGGTCCTCCCGGAAGGTTATAATCAGGACCTGCGTTTGATGGTGGAAGACGGCCCACCGTGGCCCGGGGTTCCCCCGGAGCAGGCGCAGGACATAGTCCAAGCTGGACAGCAGGAACCTGCCTGGTCCGCCTCAACTTGGTCGCCGCAGATGCCGCTCAACTTTGATTGGGGTATGTGGCCGGTCCTGGAAGCATCGCCAGCGCACTCTGCCAGGGTTCACTCAGACACCTATGGCGGTCTTGAAGCAGCGGTTAATCCGAATTCGCCCGCATCATTTGAGTTGCGTGACAACGCTTGGAGCCCGCCGCCCGACTTTGCGCCGCCGTTTGCCAGGCCGGTACCGGGTCATCACCATGGCGCTCGACAGCTCGGCTCGCCGCAGCGGCTTTCTCCGATGCCAGCCTCCTCGGACGATGAAGCTTTGGCGTGGTTGAGCGAGGAGTTGTCGCGGCGGAAGATGCAAGCACCGGCGTCACCATCAACTGCCAGGGTTCAGCATCTCGCACTGGTGAATCCGAATCCGTCCGAGTTGCGCGACGATGCTCACTTTGAGCCAGCGCAGGCTGCCAGGGCTCGCTCAAGCACCTACGGCGGTCCTCCATTGGTTGATCTGACTGCGGCCACGCCGTCTGAATCACGCGACGATGTTAATTCTGTGCCGGCGTTTCCGAGCACCTCCTACGATGCTCAGATCGGGGCTTTAGGTCCGACAGCCTCGTCTCACGGCCGCGGGCTGGTGCTCGAGGGCACGGAATGGCTGGGCGACGAGCATGTCCTGAGAGATTACCAGCTCCTGGCGCAAGAGTTGCGGGGGAACAATCCGAATCTCGCCGCCCGGACGCGGTTCGTGGATCCTCTCATAACCCTTGTTAGCCTGCGCTTGGGCACCGAGAGCGAAATGCTACGCGCATTCCAGCGCATCGTCCATGATCAGAATGGTGACGACACAGCCGACTTCCTGTTCCTGCCAGTGAACAATGCCCGTGCTACGAATCTCCCCGGCACCCATTGGTCGTTGCTGTTTGTTGATCGCCGCGACCGCGAAAGGCCGGTTGCCTATCGCTACGACTCCATGGGGGAATACAACAACACGCCCGCAGCAGAGCTCGCAGCAAGGCTGGGCGCCCGCCTGGAGTCACGCGGCATGACCCAGCAGCTGAACACTTATGATTGCGGCGTCTTCGTGGTGGACGGCACGCGGGCGCTGGTTAGGCAATTGGAGCAAGGACGAGCACCACACCTGCTGAACCTCAGCAGCCTCGTTGCCAATCGGCAGGCGCTGCAGAACCGACTCAGGGGCTGATGTCGTACGCATACGACGAAGACCGCCTGATTGAAGCGTGCGCGCGGGCACGACGAACTCTATGATGGTTTGCGTGAAGGTCAGGCGGCTTGCTGACCGGCGGGCTCGGCGCAGGAGCTTCCATTCCCAGGGCAGCAGTTCGTGCAGATGCGATGCGGGAAGATCGGCGATACGGGCGAGGACGTCGGCGAGTCAGGCCTTGGGATCGACTTTGTTGAGGCGACAGGTCGTGATGATCGTCAGCATGATGGCGGCACGGTCGGCGCCACGCTGGCTGCCGGCGAAGGTCCAGTTGCGCCTTCCCAAGGCGATGCCTCTCAATGCGCGCTCAGCACAATTGTTGGTCAAGCAGATCCTGCCTGTCATTCGGCCCAAACAGGGCTCTGCGTCGAGGGTAGAGGGTACCGCCGCGCTACCGGACAGGGCTGGTATCGGTAGGGTCACGAGATCGGGACGAAGCGCGAAATTGGTTTGCATTTGCACGCCGCCAAGCCGCACCGATCGCGTCCAAGACAAGCCGCCCGAGATCGTATCGCCCCAAGATTGCGCGGCGGCGATCAGGGTGAGACTCCAGCGACAATCAAGGTGAGACTGCGTCGATGGGGACGGACCGAAGGGAGGGCGCAGCCCGACCGGAGGACCGTCCCCATCGGCGTCGCGTTTTTGGACCCGTCTGGCGGCCGGGTGCGGCTGGTGCAAGCTGTTGATTCGTCTCGACAAGAGGGAATCGATGCCTTGCCTGGCCTCCACATCACCGACCACCAGATGAGGCTGTACATGACCTACCGACTGACACTGTCCCCCGAGGCCGCCGCGGCCAAGGCGGGGTTCTCGAAGGCAAGCGCGGATCGAATCGAGGGCGATTGTCGCCCGCCATCGCAGAAGAAGACGCCGAGGGGCCGGCGCCGGTCCGATCCGCTCGGGCAGTATTGGGACGCCGAGATCGTTCCGATCCTGAAGGCTGCGCCCGGCATCCGCGTGATCGGCGGCTGGACGAGCTGCGCCGACGGCATCATGACTTGAACCCGAACATCCGCCGCACGCTGGAGCGGCGCATCAACGCCTGGCGCGCGCTCAACGGTCCCGAACAGGACGTGATCTTCCGCCAGCAGCACGAGCCCGGCCGCCTGGTCTGTCCGACTTCACCGACGTGAGCGCGCTCGGTATTACCATCGCGGGTGAGCCGCTCGATCACCGGCTCTATCACTTCCGGTTGGCGTTCTCCGGCTTCGAGCATGCCCATGTCGTGCTCGGCGGCGAAAGCTTCGTCGCCCTGGCGGTGGGCTTGCAGAACGCGCTGTGGGCGCTCGGCGGCGTGCCGCGGGAGCATCGCAGCGACAGCCTGTCGGCAGCATTCCGCAATCTGGCCGCCGACGCACGGGAGGATCTGACGCAGCGCTACGCCGGGCTGATGGGCCACTATGGCATGGCGCCAACGCGCAACAATGCGGGCATCGTACATGAGAACGGCCCGATCGAGAGCGCGCACGGCCATCTCAAGCGGGCACTGGAAGATGCGCTGTTGCTGCGGGGGACGCGCGACTTCGCCAGTCTCGATGCGTACCGGGCTTTTGTCGACGAGATTGTCGGCCGGCGCAACGCCAACCTCGCCAAGCCGATCGCGCTCGAGAAGGAGGCCTTGGCGCCGCTGCCAAAAGGCCGCACGACCGACTTCGAGGAGAAAGTGATCCCGGTGACGTAGTCAGGCGGCTTCATCCTGCGGCGCGTGTTCTACACCGTGCCTTCAAGATTGATCGGCCATCGCCTGCGTGTGCGCATCTTCGACGACCGGCTCGAATGCTTCCTTGGCGTCACGCCGGTCGTGACGCTGCGGCGCGGTCGGCCTATGGCCGAGAGCCAGGGCGGTCATGTCGTGGATTACCGGCACGTCATCCATGCCCTGCGGCGCAAGCCGATGGCGCTCCTCAATCTCGTTTATCGCGACCAACTCTTCCCGCGTACAGCTTACAAACGTCTGTTCGAGACCTTGCGGGAGCATGGTGATGACCGGCGCGCCTGCAAGGTGACGGTCGAGCTTCTGGCGCTGGCTCACGAGCGCGCCTGCGAAGCAGAACTCGCCGAGGTGATCGCGATGGATCTGGACGCGATCTTGCCGCGCTGCGCGGCCGCTTCCGACCCGAGGCGGCCTCGATCCCACGTGTCGCCGTGTCGCCGTCCAGCTGGTGCCGCTCGACGTCTACGATGAACTCGCCTCCGTCAGCGTCATGTTGGGCCGCTCGAACCTGGGAGAGGCAGCATGACCGGTATCGCTACCTCCGTCGATGCCGCCCGTGTCGAGCTGCTTCTCAATGAGCTCCGCCTGCCGGGCGTCAAGGCGATCTGGCCGAAGCTCGCCGCACAGTCGGACAAGGAAGGGTGGCCTGCCGCCCGCTTCCTCGCCGCCCTTGCCGAGCACGAGGCGGCCGATCGCACCCGCCGTCGGATCGAGCGACACATGGTGGAAGCGCGTTTGCCCGCCGGCAAGACGCTCGCCACCTTCGACTTCGAAAGCGTGCCGATGCTATCAAAGGCACAGGCGATGGCGCTCGCCGCTGGCGACGCCTGGTTGAAGGCCGGCGCCAATTTGCTCTTGTTCGGTCCACATGGCGGCGGCAAGACCCATCTCGGCACGGCGATCGGCCTGGCTCTCGTCGAGAACGGTTGGCGCGTTCTCTTCGCGCGCGCCACCGATCTGGTGCAACGGCTGCAGGTCGCGCGGCGCGAGCTGGCGCTGGAGTCCGCGATCGCCAAACTCGATCGCTATGATCTCCTGATCCTCGACGACATCACATATGTGAGCAAGGATCAGCCGGAAACCAGTGTGCTGTTCGAGTTGATCGCCGCCCGCTACGAACGACGCTCGCTGCTGATCACGGCCAATCAGCCATTTGGCGAATGGGGGCGTATCTTCCCGGACCAGGCAATGACGTTGGCTGCCATCGATCGTTTGGTCCACCACGCCACGATCCTCGAGATGAACGTCGAAAGTTACCGTCGAAAAGTTGCCCTCGATCGCAGACGCGGTCCAGGCCGGCCGCCTGTTCACACTACCCCCAACGAACTCGACGGCGGCCAGCGTCAATTATCTCCTGACTCGGCCGCCTCGTCTCATCTTGATTGACGCGCCGCTCCCATCCTGATTGATTGACGCGCCGCTCCCATCCTGATTGATGTGGTGGAACGGCCCGCTCCGACAGCATCATCGTGCTAAAACGTGGTCGTTGTTCGAACGCCACAAGGAGGGACCGTTCCATGAAGCAGGTTAGCACCATCGGGTTGGATTTGGCGAAGCACATTTTTCAAGTTCACGGCGCGGGTGCCGATGGCTCGCCGGTGTTCAACCGGAGACTACGGCGCAGCGAGGTCCTGCATTTCTTCTCGAAGCAGCCGGCCTGCCTTGTCGGAATAGAAGCCTGTGGCAGCGCTCACTATTGGGCACGCGAGATTGCAACTCTCGGCCATGAAGTGCGGCTGATCCCACCAGCTTACGTCAAGCCGTTTGTGAAGCGTGGAAAAACGGATGCGGCGGATGCCGAGGCCATCAGCGAAGCCGTGACTCGCAAGACCATGCGCTTCGTTCCGATCAAAACGGCCGAGCAACAAGCCGGAATGATGGTCCTGAAGAGTCGCGCACTTCTGGTGAAACAGCAAACGCAGACGATCAACGCCCTGCGCTCGCATCTGGCTGAGTTGGGCATCATTGCCGCCGCCGGCCGGACAAAGGTCGAGGCGTTGGTTGCAATCGTACGGGATGTAGCAGATATCCGCTTGCCTGCGGCAGCGCGCTTCGCGCTGACGGCAATTGCCGATCAGATCGAGGCTCAGGCGGACCAGATTGACAAGCTCGAGCGAGCCATTGTTGCCGCGGCAAGGACCGACAAGGACATGCGCCGACTGACTACCATCCCCGGCATTGGAGCCATTACAGCGGCGACCATCAAGGCGCTGGTGCCAGATCCCGGCGGCTTCAAATCCGCTCGTCACTTTGCTGCCTGGCTGGGACTGACGCCGCGACAGCATTCGAGTGGGGGCAAGGAGCGGATGGGGCGAATCTCGAAGATGGGAAACCCCGAACTTCGGAGCCTCCTCGTTCTTGGGGCGACATCCGTCCTGCGAATTGCCCGGAAGGCTGATCGGGCGCCGCCATGGTTGAAGTCGTTGCTCGCCAGACGTCCGTACAAGGTGGCAGCGGTCGCACTGGCCAACAAGACAGCGCGAATTGCCTGGGCGCTCTTGAACAGGGGCGGGATTTATCGGCATCCGGAGACGCTAGCGACGACTACGGCTGCCGCTTGATGAATACAGCAGTTGTCAAAGATATCTGACCGGCGCGGGCCGGCAGAGGGCAAGGAGCAATAACAGGCGATGAACCCACGGGACGAAATCCCGACACGAGTGAGGCTGGCGCGACAATGCGCTTCAAGCGCGTCTGATTGATTTAGCCCCTTGTGTCGCGGACTTCATCGAGGCCAGCGGTCATGCGCCGCGCTTTACAGGCCGTATACATGACCGCACCGCTCCCATGTGTGAAGTCGACTGAGAAAGCTCTTGCGCCCGCGGGCCGTTCCATACATGTCGCGTTATAAACGATAGGCGCTCGGTATCCGAATACGCCCACGTGGAGGCGAGGCGCGTCAGACCGCCAAACTCCTGTGATACAAAACCGCCCCGGGTTTGCCGGAGGCCATTTAGTTTAAGTTCTGCCGCCATGGCGGATTGTTCCAGCATGGCGTAGTAGCGTTTCTCGGCTTCGGCCGGCGGTATGTTGCCGATGGGCTCGAGGAGCCGTCGGTTGTTGAACCAATCCACCCATTCCAGGTCGCATGTCGCAATCTCGACGGCCTCGAAGCTGCGCCATGGGCCGCGCGGGATCACCTCGGCCTTGTAGAGACCGTTGATGGTTTCGGTGAGAGCATTGTCATAGGAATCTCCGAGGCTGCCGACAGAAGGCCCCACACCAGCTTCAGCCAAGCGCTCGATGTACTTAATGGATACGTATTGGCTGCCTCTGCCGCTGTGGTGCACGAGCCCGCCACGATGGACCGGCCGTCGATCTTGCAGTGCCTGCTCCAGCGCATCGAGCACGAAGCTGCATGCGCCGCGCGCGAGGCTCGCCAGCCCACAATCCTGCGGGCATAGGCGTCGATGACAAAGGCGACGTAGACAAAGTGAAGTCGGAGAGCCAGAGAACGTTCGGCCTTGGCGCCTTGAACGGGCGATTGACGTGATCCAGCAGGCGTGGCGCAGCCTTGTCGCTGATCGTGGTCTTGATGGGTTTGCCGTGGATCACCCTTGCAAACCCATGTTCCGCATAAGTCGCGACACTGTGCAACGGGCAACATCGAAGCCTTCGCGCTTGAGCTGGCGCCAGACCTTGCGCACGCCGTAGAGGGAAAAGTTTTGATCGAAGGCGCGCCGAACCTCGATCTTCAGGGCGGCGTCCGGCTTGGCGCACGTCGACAGCCTGGCGGGATCGCGCCGTTTGGCCCCATGGGCGTGGTAGGTCGAGGGGGCGATCAGGCAACACCCGACAGATCGGCTCGACCCCATGCGCCCCACGATGATCGTCAATGAAGGCGATCATGGCTTGGACTGGCGGTCGAGCTCCGCCATCGCAAAATAAGCGCTCGCCTTGCGCAGGATCTCGTTGGCCTGTCGAAGCTCACGGTTCTCCCGTTCCAGGGCCTTCAGCTTCTCGGCCATCTCCGTCGGAACGCCGTCCGCTGCCCGCTGTCGATCTCGACCTTCTTGACCCAGTCATGTAGCGTCTGCGGTGTGCAGCCAATCTTGGCGGCAATCGATCTCACCGCCGCCCACCGCGAAGGGTGCTCGCTGGCGTGATCCGGAACCATCCGAACCGCACGGGCCCGAACCTCGGGTGAAAACTTGTTCGTCGTCTTGCTCGTCATGGCTCCATCCTCTCGGGAGTTGGAGCCTCCGGCAAACCCGGGGCGGTTCAGACTGCAACAAAAGTGAGTCAGAGCCAATTTTTTACGTCGTCCCACAGCGCTCGTCAGGTACTCGACAGCTTCCTCTCATAGCAAAAATTGTGGGGAAGAACATCCGAGTGTCCGACTGCCTGCGGCGCGGACGGTTCGGATCCACGCTGGTTTGTTGCTGGATCCAACGTTGAGAGCACATTCTGTGCTGTGGATTTGGTCGCCGCGCTGCCGTCTCGATTGCCCCGCGCATGAGATCCAAACCGAGCTCTGATGCGCCTATATCTTCGAAAGTGAGAACGGATGGATTTCACCTCAACTAGCCGATTGCAGCAACAATCGAACAGCGCCGCCCAGCAAGAGACTGCACCGGTGTCCCCGTCGACAGACGCGGCGGCCTTTGAGCGGCAGCTAAGCGAGATCACCCGTCCAGGTGATCGTGTGCTGATGCAGACCCCCCCCCATCAAGTCGCCGCATCGCCATCGGAGGCGCAGCCCATCATGCAGGCGAGCGGGCGCGAATGCCCTCCAGCGTCGCAGGGTAAAGGCGGCGGGCCGATGCCAGGCGCCTCGGCGCTGCAGCCTGGCCAGTCAACAGAGGTTTACGGTACCCGCAGGCGTCCTCTTTATTCCCAAGATGCTGACCTTATTTTGGAGCTTGAGGAGGCCTTCATCAAAGGGGGGGCTGCCGAACGCACTGCCAAGGAGAATGTAGGTCATCTTCTCAGATTGGGCCGCTGGCTCTTTGAAAACAAAAAGCAGTCCATTGCTGCTCGGCTCGACGACGAGTCGTTGACCATTGATGCGCGCGAGTTCTTCGGAAAGGGTAATCCCACGAGACTCATTACGGCAATAGGTCATCTCCGGACCTCGCAGTCGACGGGCGGAATCGTGCCGATCGCAGACCGCGCTAAGCTGAATCCTTATCCCCAGGACGCGGCTCTCATCAAAGAGTACAAAAACGAAGCAACGACAGGTACCGCCAGTACCTATGCATTTGCCCTTAGCAGTTTCAGTGACTACCTGCGTGAAAACAACAAGAAGGGCATTGCTGCTCGGCTTTCCGGCAAGGCGTTGGATGGAGATGTCGGAGACTATAAGAAGGACGCCGGTGGTAATAGGCGGATCGGTGCCGCACTGACCCATCTCCGAAAATCGTCGGCCGGCGCTATGGCGATGGAGCTTGAGCGCCATATTTCCCCCTTTCCTGATCCCGAACGCGCGGCCCTGATGGAGCCGAGGCGGGTCAGCGACGCCGCTGCGGAGCACAGCGCGTCGCAGCGAGCTTTCAGTCGGCCAGAGGAGCTTCCTGCAGAAGGCTACGATCAGGATTTGGTTTTGGGGCTGATGGACGAACCCGGTCCGTCGCACTCGGCGCTGCAGCCGGCTCAGTCAACTGGAGTTTTGAGAAGGCAGAGGAAGCAGCCACTTTATTCCGAGGATGGTCCCCTTATTTCGGGGCTTGAGAAGGCCCTCATCAAGGGCGGGGCCACCGAAATCACCGCCAAGGCCAATGTATGGCCCCTTCGCAGCTTTGGCCGCTGGCTTGTCGCAAATAACAAAGAGTCCATTGCTGCTCGGCTTAACGACGAGTCGTTGACCGTTGATGCGCGCGAGTTCTTCGGAAAGGGTAACCCCACGAGACTCCTTACGGCAATAGGTCATCTCCGGACCTCGCAGTCGACAGGCGGAATCGTGCCGATCGCAGACCGCGCTAAGCTGAATCCTTATCCCCAGGACGCGGCTCTCATCAAAGAGTACAAAAACGAAGCAGCGACAGGTACCGCCATTACCTATGCATTTACCCTTAGCAGTTTCAGTGACTACCTGCGTGAAAACAACAAGCCGGGCATTGCTGTTCGGCTTTCCGGCAAGGCGTTGGATGGAGATGTCGAGGATTATAAGAAGGACGCCGGTGGTAATAGGCGGATCGGTGCCGCGCTGGCCTATCTCCGAAAATCGTCGGCCGGCGCTAAGGCGATGGAGCTCGAGCGCCATATTTCCCCCTTTCCTGATCCCGAAGACGCGGCCCTGATGGAGACGAGGCGGGTCGGCGACGCCGCTGCGCGGCACAACGCGTCGCAGCGAGCTTTCAGTTGGCCAGAGAAGCTTCCTGCGGAAGCCCACGATCAGGATTTGGTTTTGGGGCTGATGGACGAACCCGGCCCGTCGTCCTCGGCGCTGCAGCCGGCTCGATCAACTGGGGTTCGCAGGAAGCAGTCTCTTTATTCCGAGGACGCTCCCCTTATTTCGGGGCTTGAGGAGGCCCTCATCAAGGGCGGGGCCACCGAAACCACTGCCAAGTACAATGTAAATCGCCTTCTCAGCTTTGGCCGCTGGCTCTTCGCAAATAACAAAAAGTCCATTGCTGCTCGGCTCGACGACGAGTCGTTGACTGTTGATGCGCGCGAGTTCTTCGGAAAGGGTAATCCCACGAGACTCCTTACGGCAATAGATCATCTCCGGACCTCGCAGTCGACGGGCGGAATCGTGCCGATCGCAGACCGCGCTAAGCTGAATTCTTATCCCCAGGACGCGGCTCTCATCAAAGAGTACAAAAACGAAGCAACGACAGGTACCGCCAGTACCTATGCATTTGCCCTTAGCAGTTTCAGTGACTACCTGCGTGAAAACAACAAGAAGGGCATTGCTGCTCGGCTTTCCGGCAAGGCGTTGGATGGAGATGTCGAGGACTATAAGGACGCCGGTGGTAATAGGCGGATCGGTGCCGCACTGACCCATCTCCGAAAATCGCAGGCCGGCGCTAAAGCGATGGAGCTCGAGCGCCATATTTCCCCCGGTCCTGATCCCGAAAACGCGGTACTGATGGAGCCGATGCCCGCCGGCGGCGCCGCTGCGCAGCACAGCGCGTCGCAGGACGCGGGCAGTTGGCCAAAGGAGCTGCTTCCTGTAGAAGGCTACGATCAGGATTTGCTTTGGGAGCTGATGGACGAACCCGGCCCGTCGTCATCTCTTCTTGAGCCAGCCGCGCGCCATGACCAGTCATCGGATCCCGGAGAGTCCATTCGTCCCTTGAATTGGGGCTACGACCGCCAGCAGTTCCCGGACGAGCCGATCGGTGCACTTGCCAAGAGCAACCTCCTGCCAAGCAAGGAGGTCCTCATCAACGATGAGCATGACACAGCTGAATTGAGGCCAGCGAAGAGGCCGAGGACCCTAGACAATCTGCACGGCGTTGCCATTGAGCGGCAACTGAGCGAGATCGTCGCTTCAGGCGGTCGCCTGCTGACGTCGGCCCCCACCCATCAACTGGGTGCATCGCCATGGCAGGCGCAGCCGACGATGCAGGGGAGTGGGTACCAAGATGCCACGGCGCTGCAGCGAGCTGTCAGTCGGCCATTGGTCCTCCCGGAAGGTTATGATCAGGATCTGCGTTTGATGGTGGAAGACGGCCCACCGTGGCCCGGGGTTCCCCCGGAGCAGGCGCAGGACATAGTCCAAGCTGGACAGCAGGAACCTGCCTGGTCCGCCTCAACCTGGTCGCCGCAGATGCCGCTCAACTTTGATTGGAGTATGTGGCCGATGCTGGAAGCATCGCCAGCGCAGGCTGCCAGGGCTCGTTCAAGCACCTACGCTGGTCTTGAGCCATTTCTTGCTCTGAATGCGCCGACACCGTCCGAGTTGGGCGACGACGCTCACTTTGCGCCAGCGCACTCTACCAGGGCTCCCTCAGACATCTACGCTGGTCTTGAGCCATTTCTTGCTCTGAATGCGCCGACACCGTCCGAGTTGCGCGACGATGCTCACTTTGAGCCAGCGCAGGCTGCCGGGGCTCGCTCAAGCACCTACGGCGGTCCTCCATTGGTTGATCTGACTGCGGCCACGCCGTCTGAATCACGCGACGATGTTAATTCTGTGCCGGCGTTTCCGAGCACCTCCTACGATGCTCAGATCGGGGCTTTAGGTCCGACAGCCTCGCCTCACGGCCGCGGGCTGGTGCTCGAGGACACGGAATGGCTGGGCGACGAGCATGTCCTGAGAGATTACCAGCTCCTGGCGCAAGAGTTGCGGGGGAACAATCCGAATCTCGCCGCCCGGACGCGGTTCGTGGATCCTCTCATAACCCTTGTTAGCCTGCGCTTGGGCACCGAGAGCGAAATGCTACGCGCATTCCAGCGCATCGTCCATGATCAGAATGGTGACGACACAGCCGACTTCCTGTTCCTGCCAGTGAACAATGCCCGTGCTATGAATCTACCCGGCACCCATTGGTCGCTGCTGTTTGTTGATCGCCGCGACCGCGAAAGGCCGGTTGCCTATCGCTACGACTCCATGGGGGAATACAACAACACGCCCGCAGCAGAGCTCGCAGCAAGGCTGGGCGCCCGCCTGGAGTCACGCGGCATGACCCAGCAGCTGAACACTTATGATTGCGGCGTCTTCGTGGTGGACGGCACGCGGGCGCTGGTTAGGCAATTGGAGCAAGGACGAGCACCACACCTGCTGAACCTCAGCAGCCTCGTTGCCAATCGGCGGGCGCTGCAGAACCGACTCAGGGGCTGATGTCGTACGCATACGACGAAGCTTTCAATTACCCATAATTTCGCCGACTCGCGCTGATCCGCGAAATCTTGAATCGAAAGTATCACTTGTGATTCGGGGATGTCCCGGGTTCTGTTGAATTTCTGAAGAGGTCGGCGTTGCCCACCTTGAGCCGGTAGGCTCGGGGTGCTGATTCCACAAAGAAGAGCAACGCCATGATAGAGATATCACACCGGCTGGTTGGCCGGCGACCGGGGCGGTGGACGAAGCGTTTGCAGAAGTGCGGGCGAGCTTCGATCGGTTCTGCCTTGCGGCAGGGATCGAGGCGCTCGGCACGATGATGGAGGCGGATGTTGTGGCGGCCCGCGCCACGATCGCGAGGCGGCGCGGCGGACGCACCTTGGGCCGAACGCGGGGACGGATCGGCTTCCACGGCGGCAAGATCGAGGTCGAGCGCCCGCGGGTCCGGGGCGTGGATGGCGGCGAGGTCACGATCCCGAGCTGGGAAACGGCGGCGCAGGAGGATTGGCTCGGTCGCGGGGCGATGAACCTGATGCTGATCAATGTGTCGACGCGCCGGTTCGGCCGCGCCGTCCGGCTGCCCGAGGGTGACGTGCCGGTACCGCCCGGATCGGGGGTTTCGAAGTCGGCGGCCTCGCGGAGGTTCGTAGCGCTGTCGGCGGTGCGGCTGGCTGACTTCATGGCTGCCGATCTGTCCACGCTCGACCTTCTGGTGGTCCAAATCGACGGGCTGCATCTCGGTGCGGATTCCGATGATCTCGCCCGGGTGTACCGATTTGATCTCGCCCAGGATTTCGAGATGATCTCGCCCACCATTCCGATTTGATGTCGCCCGGGGGCGCGAGTGAAATGGACCCCGATTTTGGGACCAGAGGTCAGTTGGAAAAGGGCCGCTCCGTTTGATACACGGAGGGCATGATGACGACGAAGACGAGACGCAAGATCGACGCGGCACTGAATGCATATTTCAGTGATCGTGAGCAGCGATTTCGCGCGATCATGAGCGCCGAATTCAGACGATCGTGAGCAGCCTCGCTCCGGCCGAGGCGGTGATAGGGTCAGCGTTCTGGCTGCTCGTCAAGGGTGATGGTTTTGGCGTTGCGTTTTCGCATGCTTTCGCCAGCAAGCTGGAGGCGGTGAGCGTTGTGGACGAGGCGATCCAGAATCGCGTCGCCTAGCGTGGGATCTCCGATAACTTCGTGCCATGTGTCCACAGGGAGTTGGCTGGTTACGATGGTGGAGGAGCGGCCATGGCGATCGTCAAGGATTTCCAGTAGATCGCGCCGCTCGGCAGCGGTGAGCACCGACAATCCCCAATCATCCAAAATCAGAACCTGGGCGCGGCCAAGGGTTTTGAGCAAGCGGGCATAACGTCCATCGCCCCGCGCGAGCCCCAACGCTTCGAACAATCTTGGGACGCGGTGATAGAGGACCGAGCGATTATCTCGGCAGGCCTTGTGGCCGAGGGCACAGGCTAACCAACTTTTGCCCAATCCGGTCGCCCCGGTTATGAGCAAATTCTCGTGGCGATCGATCCAGTCGCCGCTGGCGAGCTTGGCGAAGACGGCCCGGTCGATACCCCGCGGCGTGCGCAAATCGACGTCCTCCACGCAGGCATTCTGGCGGAGCGAGGCCAGCTTGAGGCGCGTGGTGAGCCGCCTGGTGTCGCGTTCCGCCGCTTCCCGGTCGACCAGCAGGCCGATGCGATCTTCGAACGGCAAGGCTTCGAGATCAGGCGATCGTCGCTGCTCCTCGAAGGCCTTGGCCATGCCGCTCAAGCCGAGCTCGATCAGGCGTTCGTGGGTGGGATGGTTGAGCATACAGGTCTCCTTGGCTTCAGTGAAAATAATCGCGGCCGCGGATGTTGCCGTGGCGCAGGGGTTGGTGTTCGGAGGGCTCGTCGAGAAAGGTACGATCCAGACCGTTCTGGAGGATGGAGCGGATCGAGGCGACGGATCGCGCCTTGATCAGAATGCCGCGCCGGCAGGCCGCTTCGACGCGCTCCGCGCTGTAGCTTTTGACCAGTGACAGAATGCCGAGGCAGGTGCGAAAGCCTTGCTCGGGATGCGGCCGGGCCGCGATCACGGCCTGGAAGAAGGCGGCGGTCGACGGACCGATCCGCTCGCCGGCGACGATCACTCCGGCGGGCGTCCATTGACCGTAGCGCCGATGGGCGCTGGGCATATGGTCGGCGATGGTGGTGTGGCCCCGCCGGTTGGGCGCGCGGGCGTGGCTGGCGATCCTGCGGCCGTTGTGGAAGATCTCGACCGTTCTGTCATCGATGCGTGCGTCGACAAGCTCACGGATGAGCCGATACGGCGCGGAATACCAGTGTCCATCGATCTCGATATGATAGTCGGGGCCGATCCGGCATCGCTTCCAGCGTGCGAAAGCGTAAGCCTGGTCCGGCAGCTTTGTAAGCTTGGGCTTGTCGAGCTCGGCGAACAGTTCGGCGCGACTGGCGCCAAAGTCGCGCATCTGCCTTGCATTGAGTTCGACGACGAGTGTTTTGATGGCTGCGTTCAGCTCCGCCAACGAAAAGAAGCGTTGGTTGCGCAGCCGCGCCAGAATCCATCGCTGGGCGACTTGCACCGCAACTTCGACCTTTGCCTTATCTTTTGGGCGCCGCGGCCGGGCTGCGAGAATGGCCGTGCCGTAATGGCTCGCCATCTCGGCATAGGTTCGGTTGAGGCCGGGATCGTGGCGGTCGGGATTGGTGACGGCGGCCTTGAGATTGTCGCAGACTACGAATGTCGGCACGCCGCCGAGGAAGGCGAAAAGATTGATGTGGACCCGGATCCAGTCGGCGAGCCCCTCGCTTGGACAGGCCTCGGCATAGGTATAGTTGGAGGCGCCCATCGCCGCGACGAACAGCTTCATCGACTGCACTTCCCCGTTTGAGGGATCGATGACGTCGATGGTGTCGCCGGCGAAATCCACGAAAACCTTCTCGCCGCCCAGATGCGTCTGCCGCATCGAAGGCCGGGCTCGCCCCTTCCAGGCCTCGTACGTCGTGCAGAACCAGGTGTAGCCGAAGCCATCGGGATGGGTGGCGCGATACTCGTCCCACAGCAGCCGACGGGTCACGTTGCGTCGGCGCAGCTCCTTGTCGACATAGCCCCAGTCGGGAACGGCCCGCTGGGGGCTCTGCGACGCAGGCCTCGGCGCCGGGAAAAGCAGCAGCTCCAGGTCCTCGTCGCTCATTCCGGCCGGCAACGGCCAGTTCAGCCCGGCAGCCCCGGCTCGGCGTAGATAGCTGTGCACGGCGCCGTTGCTGATGCCCAAGGTGCGCGCGATGGCTCGCTCCGGCAAGCCTTGAACATGTTTTAAGCGGAGAACCTCTTTGATCCGGCGCATCGACAATCTCTGGGTGGGCATCGGCCTTCCTCGTTCACTGACGAGGCAGTTCCTAAGCCGGTTGAGTTGTCGGCCGAAGCGGGCTGAGTTGCTGAAAAGCTGCTCACGATCCCGCGAAATCCGTGCTCACGATCGTCTGAAATCTCTGCTCACGATCCCCTGAAATCCGTGCTCACGATCCCGCGAAACATGCAACTGAAGGCAAAGATTGCGCTGGAAGCCGTGCGGGAGCAGGCGACGGTGGCCGATCTGGCCCAGCGCTATGAGGTTCACCCGAACCAGATCTATGCCTGGAAGAAGCAACTGCTGGACCAGGCGGCGCGGACTTTGATGTGGGTGCCGGGCGCGAGAGCGAGGAAACGCGCGAACGCGAGATCGAGAAGCTGCACGCCAAGATTGGACAACTGACGGTCGAGCGCGATTTTTAGCGCGGAGGTCCGGAAGATGAGCACGCCGGACCGTCGAGGAATGCTCGATCGCGCGGACAAGGCGCTGTCGATCCCGTCGGCAATGCCTGTTGCTTGGCATCGCGCGCTCCGGGGTCTACCGGCCGCCCCTGTCTTCGGCAGGCTTGATGCCGCCTACAACAATGCCGGCGTCCAGAATGTCGCGGTGGAAGCTGCCGAGTCCACACGGGAGGATTTTGACCGAGTGATTTCGATTAATCTGCGCGGCGTATGGAGTTGCATGAAATTCGAGCTCCGACAGATGCTCAAGCAGGCTATCGGTGCAATCGTCAACTGCTCTTCCATCGGCGGCTTGGTCGCCGGCCCCAAACGCGGAACATACCAGGCCTCGAAGCACGGGGTGCTGGGGCTCACGAAAAGCGCAGCGCTCGACTAGCCGCAAGGGGCATTCGTATCAATGCGGTATGCCCGGGTATCATCCATACGGCAATGTTAGTGTCCGACCGAAAAATAAGTTGAGTGATATCAGCGAGTTCTGATTCCATCGGTGTTGCGAAGCATCAAAGGGATCGAGAATGTGGACTGATATCACCCGGGCACAGTTTGCCCGAGAGGAGCTGCGTTTGCCAAGCGACTTGACGGATGCGGAATGGGGCGTGCTGGAGAGGTTGCTTCCTGTGCGGGCCAAGCGCGGGCGGCGCCCGAAATGGAGCTATCGCGACATCGTCGAGGCAGTACTCTATCTGCTGCGCGGCGGATTGCCGTGGCGCATGCTGCCGCCCACTCTGTTTCCACCAATGACCACGGTGCAGTACTATTTCTACCAATGGCGCGACAGCGGATTGTGGCAATCGATCAACCACGCACTCCTGATGCTGGCGCGCGAGGCGATCGGCCGGGAGGCCTCGCCGACGGCCGGCGTGATCGACAGCCAATCGGTCAAGACCACGGAAAGTGGCGGCCCTCGCGGCTACGACGCGGGAAAGAAGATCAAGGGTCGAAAGCGCCACATCGTCACCGACACCCAAGGGCTCCTGGTCGGAGCGATCGTTCACGCTGCCGACGTCCAGGATCGTGACGGCACGCCAGATGTCCTGTGCAGCGTTCGCTACCGCTTCCCCTGGCTGCGCCATATCTTCGCCGATGGCGGCTATGCCGGCGAAAAGCTCAAGGCGGTGCTGGAAAAGATCGGCCGGTGGACTGTCGAGATCATCAAGCGCTCCGATGCCGCACAGGGCTTCGAGGTGCTTCCGCGCCGCTGGGTGGTCGAACGAACCTTCGCCTGGCTCGGCCGCAACCGCAGATTGGCCAAGGACTTCGAGCGAACCATCGAAAGCGCAACTGCCTGGCTCTTCCTCGCCTCTGTCCAACTCATGACAAGGCGCATCGCAGCGATAAAAACAGCAATGCAATTTTGAGTCAGGCTCTTAGACAAGATGATGGCCACTCAGGCAGACGCCCTCAACGCGATGCTGCAGAACGTTCCCATCGGCCGGCTTGGCCGCCCTGAAGAGATCGCAAGCGCCGTGCTCTGGTTGTGCAGCTCAGAAGCGAGTTTCATGGTCGGTCACGCGCTCGCCGTGGATGGCGGCTATACCATACGTTGAACTGTGGGATCCCCCTCATCAGGGACGATGCCGGAGCGCCTCTACCAACAGCGAAAAGGCTGCAGAGGGTTGGCGTCGGCTGGGATAATACAGATGGTAGCCCGGATACGGAGGGCACCAGTCGTCAAGCACCCGTTTAAGCCGGCCCTTGTTGATGTGTGGTTGCACCAGCCCCTCCGGCAGATAGGCCAATCCCAAACCTGCGAGCGCGGCGTGGAACATCTGGGTCGTGGTGCTGAAGAACAGTTGGCCTTCGACGCGAACTTTCAGTTCGCGTGAGCCCTTGCCGAACTCCCAGGCGTACAAGCCACCATGGGTCGGCAGACGCAGATTGATGCAATTGTGCTCAACCAAGTCTTGCGGCTTCTTCGGTACGGGCTGATTTTTGAAATAAGACGGAGCGCCGACCACGGCCATGCGTGCATCCGGTCCGATGCGAACGGCGATCATGTCCTTCGTCACCTGCTCGCCGTCCCGCACCCCGGCATCGAAGCGCTGCGCGACGATATCCGTCAGCCCGTAATCGCTGACGATCTCGACCTTGATGTCCGAATTTTCGCGAAGCAGCTTCGCGAGCTTCGGCAGGAGTACGGCGTCGGTGGCGTATTCGGTGGCCGTGATGCGGATCGTGCCCGAGGGTTTTTCCCGAAGGTCGCTCAGGGCCGCAAGCTCCCCTTCGATCTCCTCTATCCTCGGGCTGACGTTACGCAGAAGGCGCTCGCCGGCAGCCGTGGGCGACACGCTCCGCGTAGTGCGCGTCAGCAGGCGCAGCTTGAGACGGGCTTCGAGCTCCTTGATGGTGTAGCTGAGCGCCGACTGCGACACGCCTAGTTTCGCCGCTGCCTTCGTGAAACTCCCCTCCCGGGCGACGACGAGAAAGACCGAGAGATCGTCGAGATTGCCACGCCGCATTTATCGATCCTGTTGATAGGTCTATCCCGATTATAGCGTCTAATCCCTATAGATGCGCGCGCTAAATTAGGAACAGCGATTACCGAAGCGGAACACCCCGCGACGTGACGGAGTTCGGCCAATGGACGGGGCGGACACACTCTTGCGGCTTTGCGGAGGCGCTCCGGCGCCGGCGCAGCATGCCTTCACCCGAAGGAGCGTTCTCTCGGCCGGTGCCGCATTGGTGACGCTGATGCCGACGCCTGCGGCATTCGCATGCGCTGCGACATTGAACGAGGAATGGAACGATGGACATCAAACGCAATGGCTCGCGGCCGTCCGGCAAAGGTCCCGAAGCATGGTTCAGCGGTAGCGTCCGGGTGGATCCGCTGTTTCAGGTGGGCGACCCGACACGCATCAGCGGCGGTCAAGTGACCTTTGAGGCAGGTGCCCGAACCATGTGGCACACCCACCCGCTCGGCCAGACTCTCATCGTCACGACCGGACTTGGCTGGGTGCAGAGCGAGGGTAGCCCGGTCGTGGAAATCCGCCCCGGCGATGTCGTCTGGTTTCCGCCTGGCGAGAAGCATTGGCATGGCGCGACACCGACGAATGCGATGACGCACATCGCCATCACGGAATCGCTCGACGGCAAGAATGTAGAGTGGATGGAAAAGGTCAGCGACGATCAATACCACAAGTGACCATGTGCGCGGACACCTCGCTGCGTCGACGCGTCCGGGCGCGAATCGGCCGCGGGGGCGACCGTCAAACAAGGAGATTTAGTATGCAAACGCGCAAGCTTGGCGATCTTACCGTCTCCGGCCATCGGCCTGGGCTGCATGGGCCTCAACTACCATCGGGGTCCCGCTCCGAACCGCGCCGACATGATCGCGCTCGTCCGGGCCGCTGTCGAGCGCGGCGTCACCTTCTTCGACACCGCCGAGGTCTACGGCCCGTTCACGAACGAGGAACTCGTAGGCGAGGCGCTGGAGCCGTTCCGGAGGGACGTCGTCATCGCCACCAAGTTCGGCCACGACCTTGATACCGACGGACTCGACAGTCGCCCCGAACGCATACGACAGGCCGTCGAAGGCTCGTTGAAGCGGCTGCGGGTCGAGGCGATCGACCTGCTGTACCAGCATCGGGTCGATCCCGACGTTCCGATCGTGGACGTCGCCGGCGCGGTGGGGGATCTCATCGCCCAAGGCAAGGTCAAGCACTTCGGCCTGAGCGAGGCTGGCGCCTCGACCATCCGCCGCGCCCATGCCGTGCAGCGGGTCGCGGCGGTCCAGAGCGAATATTCGCTCTGGTGGCGCCAGCCCGAGAAGGAGGTGCTGCCGGTCTGCGGCGAACTGGGGATCGGCTTCGTCCCCTTCAGTCCCCTCGGACGGGGATTTCTGACAGGCAAGATCGACGAGACCACCACGTTCGGTGGCAACGATAACCGCGCGAGCCTGCCGCGCTTCACTCCCGAGGCGCGCAAGGCTAACCGTGCTGTGGTCGATTTGCTGGAACGGATCGGCGCGCAGAAGCGCGCCACGCCTGCGCAGATCGCGCTGGCCTGGCTGCTGGCGCAGAAGCCGTGGATCGTCCCGATCCCTGGCACGACCAAGCTCGGCCGCCTCGATGAGAACATCGGCGCGGCCGCGATCGAGCTTACGCGCGAGGACATTTGCAACATGGATGCCGCCGCCGCGAAGATCAAAATCGTAGGCGACCGCTACCCGCCGCAGAGGCCGAGCGCGCGCAGCGCTGACTGCACGCGTGCCGGAACGACGAACATACAGGAGAGCTACCATGAAGATCTCATTCGAAGGAAAGGTCGCGCTGGTGACGGGCGCGGCGTCCGGTTTGGGCCACGCCATGGCAAAGGCTTTCGCGGAATCGGGAGCCTCCGTCGCGCTCGCCGACTGGAACGAGAGGGCAACGCACGCTGCGGTCGACGAACTGATCGCGCAAGGCGATAAAGCCATAGGTATTCGGTGCGACGTCTCGGATGACGCGCAGGTCGAAGCCATGGTCGCGGAGACGGTCGCAGCCTTCGGAAGGCTCGACGCGGCCTATAACAACGCGGGAGTCCAGAACGTTCTGGCCGAGACGGCCGACACGACCCGCGAGGATTACGACCGCGTCATGGGCATCAATCTTCGTGGCGAATGGAGCTGCATGAAGTTCGAGTTGCGTCGGATGCGCGAACAGGGAAGCGGGGCCATAGTCAATTGCTCATCGCTTGGTGGACTCATCGGCGGCGCCGAGCGCGGCATCTACCACGCCGCAAAACATGGGGTAATCGGATTCACCAAGAGCGCGGCTCTGGAATATGCGGCTCGGGGCATCCGTATCAACGCCGTTTGCCCCGGACTTATCCGGACGCCGATGTCCGATCAAATGGTTGCGGCCGGACAAGGCGACGAGCTCAAGGCCATGGAAAAGAGCATTCCGATGGAACGGGTCGGCCGGCCCGAGGAGATTGCAAATGCGGTCCTCTGGCTCTGCAGCGACGCCGCCAGCTACGTCACCGGCCAGTCGATTTCCGTGGACGGCGGCTTCATAATGCGCTGACAAAGTCGCTGAGAGTCATTTTCGAGGGATTCAGCAGGCGATCTGCAGGTTGCCATCCGCTTCTGCCCGTAATGCCCGACCGGCGCCGGCCCAGAAGCGTTGCGGACGGCCAGGCCACTGTGATTCAAGTTCCCAAACTGGGGACTCGAATGTAAGCGTAGCGCCGAGGCCCGTCTGATTGTTTGTGCGGAGTCTTGAGAGCACCGTTAGAAGAGTCATCTTCTGGAAGGGTGCTCACAATGGACGACCATTCTGACGACATAAGACGACCGTTGTCACCGCGTATTGAAGTGTTCGCTGGCGCAGGTCGAAAGCGCTGGCCGGATGATTTGAAGGCGCAGATTGCGGCGGAAAGCCTCGAACCGGGGGCGGTTGTAACAGACGTCGCTCGTCGCCATGGCTGCCGGCCCCAGCAGGTGCATGATTGGCGGCGCCGGGCGCGTTTGGGCCAGTTGGTATTGCCGGCGTCGGCGGACACGCTGTCGTTCGTGCCGGTGGTGTCGGAATTAGCGTTGCCTGCGGCCGCAGAGCCCTCCGGTTCGCCGGAAGCAGCCATTGTTACGGTTGAGTTCCAGGGCGCGCGCGTGGAGGTGCGCGGGGCGCCTGGCCTTGCTGCGTTGAGCGATGTGTTCATTGCGCTGCGACGGACACGTTCATGCTGACGATGCCGGCGAGCCTCATGATCTACGTGGCGACGCAACCTGTGGACTTCAGGAAGGGTGCAGAGGGCTTGGCGCTGCTGGCGAAGGATACGCTGGGCCATGACCCGATGAAGGGCGTGGCGGTGGTGTTCCGTGCGAAGCGCGCCGATCGGGTGAAGATCGTCGTCTGGGATGGCAGCGGCCTTGTGATGTACTGGAAGCGGCTCGATGGCAGCGGCTTCAAATGGCCACCCATCGTGGCCGGTGTGATGCGGATGAATGGGGCCCAGCTGTCAGCACTGCTGGCCGGCATGGATTGGACGCGCATGCACGCGCCTCGGATCCCGCAGCCGAAAGCGCTTGCGTAAAAATGCAAATCATCGCTGCATCGTGACGCGAAGCATGGCAAGCTCGGGCCAATGAGTGATTTGCCTGATGAGCTACCGAGCGATCCAGCCGAGTTGCGTGCCTTTGCCGCGGCTCTGCTGGATCGCTGCGCCCGGCTCGAGCGGTTGCTCAAGCTTGCGAAAGATGCGCAGTTCGGTCGGTCCTCGGAAAAGCTGGACGCTGATCAGCTGCAGCTTGTTCTGGAGGATATCGATCAGGCCGTTGCGGCTCTCGAAGCCGCCGAGAATCGTGCCAATCCCAAAACAGGCGAGAAGAGAGCTGCCGCGCGCAGAGCCAACCGTGGTCAGCTGCCGGAGCATTTGCCGCGCGTCATCGAGACTATGATGCCGGCCGAGAGCTGCTGCCCGTCTTGTAAGGGCAACCTCTTCGAGATTGGTCAGGATGAGAGCCAGAGGCTCGACGTCGTTCCGGCGCAGTATCGCGTCATCATCACCCGCCGTCCCAAGCTGGCCTGCCGCGCCTGTCATGGCGTCGTCCTGCAGCACGCGGCTCCCGAGCGATTGATCAGGGGAGGATTGCCCACCGAGCGGCTGGTCGCGCATGTGATCGATGCCAAGTATCACTGGCATTTGCCGCTTTACCGCCAGGCGCAGATGCTGGCGACGCACGGAATAGCGCTGGATCGTTCCACGCTCGCCTTCTGGGTCGGCTATGCCGCCCAGGAATTGAAGCCCGTGTGGCATCGTCTGCGCCAGCTTCTGCTCGCCTCCTCGAAGCTCTGTGTCGATGAGACCCCGGCGCCGGTGCTGGATCCGGGGCGCGGCAGAACAAAAACCGGCTACTTCTGGGCGCTGTCACGCGATGACAGGCCTTGGGCCGGACCTGATCCGCCTGGGGTAGTCTATGCCTATGCACCGGGCCGCGGCGCCGTTCATGGCTTGCGGCTGCTGGAGGGCTATCGCGGCATCATCCACTGCGACGGCTATCAGGCTTACAAGACCATGACCCGAGAGACGCGTGCGGACGCCCTGTCCGGGACGCTCGCCTTCTGCTGGTCGCATCTGCGGCGCCAGTTTGTGAAGATCGAGCGGGAGGCTGCGCCTGCGCCAGCTCCGGTTGCCCGCGAGGCTCTTGAGCGCATCGCCCAGCTTTACGCGGTCGAGAAGGCCCTCCGCGGCCGATCTGCGGACGAGCGCCGTGCTGGCCGACAAGCGCATACCCGGCCTCTGGTTGCAGCCTTGAAGCAGTGGTTTGAGGCCAAGCTCGATCACCTTGCGCAGAAGAGCGACACGGCGAAGGCTTTGCGCTATGCACTACGTCATTGGGACGGCCTGACGCTCTATCTTGATGATGGGCGCATCGAAATGGACACGAATGCTGTCGAGCGTGCGATGCGACCGATCAAGCTCAACGCCAAGAACTCTCTTTTTGCCGGTTGCGACGAAGGCGCCGGGAATTGGGCAT
Organism: Bradyrhizobium barranii subsp. apii; assembly: GCF_011516635.5. Lineage (GTDB taxonomy): Bacteria > Pseudomonadota > Alphaproteobacteria > Rhizobiales > Xanthobacteraceae > Bradyrhizobium > Bradyrhizobium barranii. The sequence continues at coordinate 1,582,112 of NZ_CP096255.1, forward strand.
TGCTGGCTTCGCTCATTGAGACCTGTAAGCTCAATGGCGTCAGTGCCGAGCACTGGCTCGCTGACGTTCTCGCCAAGCTCGTCAATGGTTGGCCTGCAGCGCGACTGGACGAACTGCTTCCCTGGGCGTCGACCTATACGATGCATACACGCGATCCGAGGCTGGCGGCATGAGCCTGAACACGACCGCGGTCCGGATCAAGGTGACCCTCAAGGATGTGAAGCCGGAGGTGATGCGTCGCCTTGTCGTACCCGTCACCCTGCGCCTTGATCGGCTGCATCTGACGCTTCAGGAGGCATTCGGCTGGACGAACAGTCACCTCTTCGAGTTCTTTGCTGGTGAGGCACATTGGGGGATTCCCGACCCCGACAATGATTACGGTCACCAGCCCATGGATGCCCGCAAAGCGCGGCTGTGCGATACGTTCGCGAGACCGGCGCCAAGACGATCCACTATCTCTATGACTTCGGCGACAGCTGGGACCATGTGATCAAGCTCGAAAAATGGTTCGAGAACACCACGACGGAGGGGCTTCCCTTCCTGCTCGAGGCCGCCGGTCGTTGTCCTCCGGAAGACGTCGGCGGTGCGCCAGGCTATGCCGAATACCTCGCCGCCATCAGCGACCCCGCCCATCCCGAGCACGGACACATGCGCCTCTGGGGCCCGGAGCGGTTCGATCCCAACGTCGTCGACCGGAAGGCACTCGAAGCCGCCGTCAACGCGTTGTCCGACACAAGGAAGCCGCGGCGACGCGCCACGCGAACAAAATAGGCGTCAAGCGCCATTCAAAAGGGCCGCAGAGCTACGCTTACACTCGAATCATGCGCTACGAACTCGCCGACTATGAATGGGCTGCCATCAAGCCGATGCTGCCCAACAAGCCGCGTGGCGTTCCTCGGGTAAATGACCGTCGTGTCCTCAATGGCATCTTCTAGGTCTTGCGATCGGGAGCACCCTGGCGTGACCTGCCGGAGGCGTTTGGCCCATACACGACTTGCTACAACCGTTTCGTGCGCTGGCGACGGGCCGGTGTCTGGGGCCGCATCATTGACGCACTTGCCTCTGCCCATGATGCCACTATCCAGATGATCGACACCTCCAACCGAAAGATCGCACTTCACAAGATGTTCGTCTTCGATGTCGAAGAACGGTAAGTTCGCCAACGCGCCAGTACGTCACTCGGAAGACGTTAAGCAGGGCTTACTTCAATCGATTTGCGGGCGTCCGGCAGCGTTTTGAGCCATACTCTCAAATCGTCGGGCAGGATGATCGTACGCCTCCCGTGCTTCTTGCCCTTGAGATCACCGCTGCTGATCGCCTCGCGAATCGAGGTCAGCCCGATCCCGGTGAGGGCGCTTGCCTCCTCTGGCGACACTGACAGCCGTTCCGAGAGTGATATCTTTTCCTTCTGGCCGAACTCGTTCATCACTTAAGCCCCTTGTCGTTTGCGGGCCACAACGGCGCGGCTAGTCGCATCGCCCTGTCCTCGACCTAGGACAACCTCACTCCTCCTTTGCGTAGCTTGTACAGCCACCATTAAAGAGCGCATCGGAAAACGTCATCATCCCCCACATGATGCAACCGGCCGTGCCGAAGCAAAATGGATGTCAAAAGTGCGTGGCACAATTGGATACCAAAGCGAAAGAAAGGAGAGGTTCTCGCTTTCTAATTTCTTCGCCCCTATCAGCCGTATCTGCTGAGAGAGGCACACCATCGGACCAGCATATAGAGCCAACTGACGGAGAGTTGCGCCTCAATGCGGCTGTGCTAGTACGCCCACTCTCGAATCGAGGAGCTAAAAGTGGCGAAGAAGGCAAAGAAGACAGCTACGAAGAAGAAACCTGCGCGTCGCGAATACACAAAGGCTGACGTGAAGGAGCTGCGCGCTCATTCTAAAGCGAAGACCCCGGTTGCAAAAATTGCGAAGCTCACAAAGCGCTCCGAAGGCTCACTCCGCCAAAAGGCGCTCAAGCTTGGAATCGGGCTCGGACACCAGCGCTAGAAGGCGGCATCATGACGCTCTCGACCAGAACGTTGTTGCAAATCATCTGCGTCCTCGTCGTTGTTGTCGCAATGAAGTTGTTGAGTGCTCATTATGACTTCAGCTGGGCAGCCGCAGTTGGCGGTTGACTAAAAGAACACCCTGGAAGGTTGAGCCGAAGCCCACCTATTCTGGTGCGAAACTGGTGCTGTGACGCATCACTCAGGTGGAGGCCAATATCGGCAACCGCAGGTCTCTCGCGTGAAGCAGCTGACTCTTAATCAGCGGGTCCCAGGTTCGAGCCCTGGTGCGCCCACCATACAAATCAAGACCTTAGCGAGAGAAACCGTTTGAGAAGGCCGGACTAAAACGGTTTTTCAAACGGTGTTTTGTGGGTAAGCGCGATTTTCTTCGCACGCCGGCGGTTTTGATGGATTGCCCTGGTATCGGGCGATACCGAGCCGTTCAGGCAGTGGCGGCTTTGTGGAAGTTGAAGGGCAGCAGGTCTGTAATATCGGCGTCGCCGGCGCGCTGAGGCAATTCGGTGAGGACGTGGCGCAACCACGCTAACGGCTCGACACGTGAGGCGCGGCAGGTCAGCATCAGGCTATAGACGACGGCACTGGCCTTGGCTCCGTCCACGGTATCGCTGAACAACCAACTCTTCCTGCCAGTTGCAAAAACCCTGATGTCGCGCTCCAGAAGATTGTTGTCAATCGGCATGCTGCCGTCCCCGGTGTAGCGCGTCAGATATTCCCATTGGTTTCGGGTGTAGGATACGGCGTCGCCGAGCTTGCTGTCAGGCAAGACCTTCGGGGCCATGTCATCGAGCCATACTTTGAGAGCATTGAGGATGGGGACACTATGTTGCTGGCGGAAGCGGCGAATGCAGTAGGCCTGTGTTTCACCCTTCTCCGGTATTCCGTCCCACGCCCGCCTTTCAACCCGGTAGAGCTGTTCAAAGAACCGCAGCGCTTGCTCGGGCGGACCGCCGCCCTTCTTCCTGGCTTTGAGGGCATCGACAAAGCGCCGCCGGGAGTGGGCCATGCATCCAATGTGGGTGGCCCCTTCCAGCGTGCGCCATGCGGTATAGCCGTCACTCATTACAATGCCACGGTAATCGCCGAGGAAGGCTTGCGGGTGGATTTGGCCGTGGCCCGGCTGATAATCCAGAAGAACGATCGGCTCGTGGCTGCCCTTGCCGCTGCGATAAGCCCACATGTACGATGTGCTGGTGGCCCGTTTGTCCTTCTCCTTGAGGACCTGAACCGTTGTCTCGTCGCCATGGATGAGAGGTTGTGATCTGAGCCGCAGCTTCAGGGCGTCGTAGATGCGATGCAGATGCTTCTCGCTCGAGCCAATCACCCAGTGGCCCAAAGCGCCGCGGCTGACAGGAACACCTGCACGTTCGAAGGCCTGCGCCAGGCGGTAGAGCGGCGTGCCATCGACATATTTGTGAACCAGCGCGAACGCCAGCGTCGAGGGCGTGGCAACGCTGCCCGGCAATGGTTGCGGCGGCATCGGCGCGGTCACGACAGGGGCGTGGATCCCGGTGCGATCGCTATGGCGGCACGCATATTTGAAGCGCACATTCTGTAAAACCTTCGCCTTCACCTCGATATGAAGTTGCTCGGTGACAGCCTCGCCCATGCGATGCATCTGGCCACGGCAGCAAGGACACGCCTTCTGATCGTCGGACAGGTCATACTCGACGCGCTCACGAGGTAGGTTCCCCGGCAGCGGCTTGCGGCCGCGCTTCTTTCCCATTGTGTTTTCGACGGGTGGCAAGCCCGTGTCCGGAAGTTCGGCGATATTGTTCGTTTCACTGCCGGCGTCCTCCTCATCGGAGGCCTGCTCGGCTTCATTGAAGAGACGATCAACATGCTTTTCGCTGCGCGGCGCAAAACGATGCAGGCGTGCCAGCGCCAGTTCTTCCTCGAGCTTGGCGACGCGGTCGGCGAGTTGATGGTTCTCCGCCTGCAGCGCAGCAATGCGTGCCAACAGCACTTCAACACTCGGATCGCCGGTTCGATTCATCGAATTCTTGAATCTGAACCGTACCGACGCGTCAACCGCTCAACTCGAGAGCTCAGCCGGCAACCTGATATTGCCGCACCGGATGGCGGACCATCGCATCGATATCGATGCCGTCAAGGATCCAGTGCAATTGCTCCGTCGTCAGCGTGACGATCGCCTCCTGGCGGCGCGGCCATCGGAACCTGTCTTCGGTCAGCCGCTTCAGGACCAGTACAAAGCCGGACCGATCGAAGAACAGAAGCTTCATCCGGTCGCAACGGCGATTGCAGAACGCAAAAACCGCCGGAGTGAATGGATCGAGCGCCATCGTCTCCTGGACCAGGACCGCAAGGCTGTTGATGCCAGCCCGGAAGTCGATCGGCTCACGGTGCAGATAGACCTGCAGGTCATCGCCCAGTCTAAACATCGCCCAGCGCTCCGATGATCGCCGTCAATGCATCCACATCGCCGCATTCCAGCGCGAGCTTCACGCCATTCGGCAGCGACACGCTCACTTTGGCCGGAGAACAAAAAGCTGGAGTCCCTTTGGGTTCCGAACCACGCACTTCATCGTAAGCCGGCAAATCAACCGTCGCCACGCTGTCTTTTCGCGACAGGTCCCGCTCGGACTTCCCCTCAAGCTGAACCGGGATGAACGCCGGGCGTGAGGACGGCGGCAGCGACCTGGTCGCGCTGTGCTTCTTGATCCACTTCCGAAGGAGGTTCGCGTTGACCCCATGTTCGAGTGCAAGCCTCGATACCGAAACCCCAGGCTCAAGGCAGGCCGCGACAAGACGCTCTTTCGATGCCGCCTCGTAGCGCCGGCGACCGTTCCGGCCGACAAGCCTGACCCGCAGTTTCTGATCATCGTCGCTCATCACAAGGTGTCCACCTATTTTGGTGGACACCTCATGCATCAGGACTCTCAAAAGCAAAAGGTGCGGAGAAATTCGCGCTTACTTTTGTGGCAGCCGGCGGCCCATCTACTCCCGACAATGTGATTGGCAGGCTCGCGCCTTGAGTGCCCTATCAGCCTCTCCGCATGCTTTCGCATCTCTGCTAACGGTCGTCGACAGTTCCCAAAATCCTCTTCGGCAGCGACTATTGTTTCGCGACGCGGGAGGCCGTTCCGCTTACCATTGGAGGCGTAAACGCCAACTTAGCATTCGGGGAAGAAGACCTCGTGGCCATCGCGAGTGGGAACGCGGCACGCCTATTCCCGCGGCTGTTGGTGCGTACAAACAAGTATTCGGAGTGAGACAGGCATGATCTTGACAAAGGAGCCAGACTTTCGCCTGGTGACAATTCGCCGTGGCGGCACTCTGACTGACGATGACCATTGTCACTTAGCCCATTACGCGGCGACCTGCGCAGAACACGTCCTTCCGTTTTTCGAGCGTGTCAGGCCAGATGATGAGCGTCCCCGCAGGGCCATTGAGCTAGAGCGGGCATGGGCGCGGGGCGAGGTCAAGATGATGGAGGCGCGTGCAACTGCATTCGTCGCGGATGCCGCGGCGAAGAACGTGCCGGAACCGGCCAAATATACTACGCTCGCGGCCGGACAGGCCGCGCCGGTGGCCCATGTGGCGGCGCACGCATTGGGGCGGCGGCCTACGCGATCCGTGCCGTGCGGGCGGCCACTCCTGATGGAGAGGGCGAGGCGGCCGGCCGCACGCATTCGACCAACGGAAGGGTCGAAATATCGACAAACCAGCAACGCGCTGAGTTCGCGATCGCAAACTGGACATGTTCGCACACACGAATTCCATTTTCACACGTAGCTAAATTGGTGGGTTTTGGTCTAGGAAGGTCGAAAATGCGTTATATCTCAATGGGGATTGACTGACACTCTCTCCGCCATCGCGTTGTCTTCCAGCGTATCGGACCGTTTCGACGGCTGGCGGCTAGTCGGTGGGCCGCGCGACACCGCCATAGCAGCCTGTCCTCCGACGTTCCTCCTAGTCACCGCGCAAACCGTAGCCTGTAAGCGTAGGGTCGGCGGAGGAGATCAAAACGATCAAAGCGCGGGCAAAGCTCACGCCGATCGAGGTTGAATGCAGAAAGGGAAGTGCCGCCAATTGGTTAGATCGCTACCTGAACAGAATGTCGGTATCGGTGGTTGCGCCTCCAGGATTTGAAGGGACTTAGCGCGGCGAAACTCGATCGAGGCGACCGATATTAACCAGCCTGATGACGGGCAGACTCATGCCTGCGCTCCTCCCTTGATCGGCATCACCTTCTTGGGATCGAGCCAGTGGTCGATCCGATCAGCCCAATGCTGCATCAGCTTCGTGCGCGAGCCGATCAGCGCGAGCGGTCCGTGCTTCTTGTACAGACCTTCCACAGTAGAGTTATCGAGATGCGCGAGCTGCAGCTCAACGACATCGCCGTCGGGGATGTCCCGATCGCTGTTGAACTACGTCGGGTCGACGTTGCCGGAATGAATATTACGCAGCCCTCGTGACGTGGGCAACGGACTTGATTGTCATGCGATCGTGGTGAGCTTGAAGGGCCGCACGCAGAACCGACAATTGCTTATGCGCCTTCAATCGTCGGAAGCCCTTGTTGGCCTCGATCATACCGGCCGCGACCCATCGCAAGGCCATACCGGCATCCCGCCAGCGTTTAACGTTGCGCGTGACGCGGCGAATGGTGCCCATCATGTTCTCGGCGATATTGGTACAGGCGAGCGATCGGCGAAGCTCCTTCGGCAACTTCAACCGGACGACAGTCAGGATTTCGTCGAGGCCTTCGAGGATACTGGCCGCAACGCCGGGCCATTGCTGGTCGAGTCGACGCGCGAGATTGCGGATCAATTTTTCAGCCTTGTCGGCGTCATCGAGCTCCCAGGCCTGGCGCAGCACCCGGCGGGTGGCCGCATGATGCTCTTTCGGCAGGCGTTCCATGATGTTGCGCGCCTTGTGGATCTGGCAGCGCTGGATCGCAGCGGCCGAACCGAAGGTGCGGCGGATCGCCTTCGACAACGCCTTCGCGCCGTCGGCGATGAACAGTCTTGGCACCGTCGGGTCGAGCCCGCGCGAGACCAGGTTGTCCAGCAGGGCCTGAACCGTTGCTGCATTCTCGGTCGCCCCTTCCACCAGCGCCAGCGGATGCTTGTTGCCTTCGCCGTCAACCCCGATCGCGGCCACCAGCACGAGATCGTCGTCGAGATGCAGCCCGTCGATTTGGACCACCAGAAGGTCGAGCGCGGACAGATCGGCAGCCATGAAGTCGGCCAGCCGCGCCGCCGACAGAGCCACGAACCTCCGCGAGGCCGCCGACTTCGAAATCCCCGATCCGGGCGGTGCCGGCACGTCACCCTCGGGCAGCCGGACGGCGCGGCCGAACCGGCGCGTCGACACATTGATCAGCATCAGGTTCATCGCCCAGCGACCGAGCCAGTCCTCCTGCGCCGCCGTTTCCCAGCTCGGGATCGTGACCTCGCGGCCGTCCATGCCCCGGACCCGCGGGCGATCGACCTCGATCTTGCCGCCGTGGAAACCGATCCGCCCCCGCGTTCGGCCCCAACGGTGCGCCCGCCGCGCCGCATCACGACCGTGGCGCGGCCCGCAGGCCGCTGTCACATCCGCCTCCATCATCGTGCCGAGCGCCTCGATTCCTGCCGCAAGGCAGAACCGATCGAAGCTCGCTCGCACTTCCGCAAATGATTTCTCCACAGCCCCGGTCGCCGGCCAACCAGCCGGTGTGATATCTCTCGTCATGGCGTTGCTCTCCTTTGTGGAATCAGCACCCCGAGCCTACCGGCTCAAGGTGGGCAACGCCGACCTCTTCAGAAATTCAACAGAACCCGGGACATCCCCTCGCCGTCCCATGCCTTGGCGTCCTTGATCTCTTCGTGGTGAGACAGGGTCGAGAACGTGGTCCGGAATCCGTGGGCGCAATGATCAGTCTTGGTGTCAATGCCAAGCAGCCGCAAGCGCTTGTTAAGCGTGTTGTTTGATAGAGGCCCGTCCTTCGAGCAGGAAAACACGTAGCGGCGATGGCCGGTCAGCGTCTGGGCGCTGCGCAGGACTGCGAGTGCCTGTCGGGACAAAGGCACGACATGGTCCCAACCGGTCTTCATCTTGGTGGCTGGAATAGTCCAGCGTTCGGCATCCCAATCGACTTCGCTCCACTCCATTTCATTGACCATGCCTGGGCGAGGAATGGTCAGCGCATCGAAGCGCAAGGCAAGGCCAACAACGTCACCAAACCTCGCTCTCGTCCAGGGTGCGCTGACGAGTTTGAAGACGCGCGTCACATCACGTGGGTCGGTGACGCCGGGACGCGGCGTCGAAATGTTCGCAATCATCTGCCCATTCAGGTTACGGAATGGGTTGTAGCCGTCTCCTTCGACATCGGCATAGTCGCAGATTTGTTCACCGATGCTGCGCACGCGGTCGCGCGTTTCCAGCTTTCCCTCGGTTTCGTATGAACGCATGAACGCGAGAACGTCCGGACGCTTGATGTCCAGCCTAGATAACTTGCCGAAGCGAGCTTTGACGTAGCCGACACGCAGCTCAAGCACCTCAATGGTCTTGGGATCGCGCACCGCGACGATCCTGCCGCGTTTGACTTTTTCGATTTTCTTCTTCGCGAGCCACTCGTCGGCCCATTGCCCGAACGAGCGGGCGGCCGTCTGCCGGTGCTTGTCGAGCTGCTTCTCTGTGCTCGGGTCTTTGCCTTCTTTGAGCAGGTCTTTGGCCTTGTTACGCTCTCGCCGCGCGTCGGCGAGCGAGAACGTGCCATCCTTGCCGTTGCCGTAAGGGCCGATGGAGTAGGTTTTCCGACGGGTGTGGAAGCGGTAGTCCATCCGCCAGAGCTTGGAGGCAGCCTTGCCGGGCTCGCTCTGGTCGGGTGTGACGAAGAGATAGAGACCGCCGCCGGTCACGTCGGAGATCTTTGCGGGGCTCCACGTGCCGTTGTCGAATTTCGGTCGCGCGGCTCGGCAGTCGACGTCTGTCTTGATCTGCTTGGGGTTGGCGCACCCGCCATCGTTCTTGCCGGCCATCAGCTCAAAATCCCTTCGTCCGGAGAAGCGAAAGTCGCCGCGAACGTTTGTTCTAGATACCGACAAAAATACCGACAAATCGGGCGGCTGGGATCGGATGAGAACAAACGGTGACGAATACCGATGTACGCGGAAAGGCCTATTTTTCAAGGGCTTGGAGCGCTGTGCGGACGGCTGCGGACGCTCGCGAACGGGCCCGAACAACCTAGTTGGTGCCCCTGGCCGGAATCGAACCAGCACTCCTTGCGGAACTCGATTTTGAGTCGAGCGCGTCTACCAATTCCGCCACAGGGGCTCCCGGTCGGCCCCCGGAAAAGGGCCTCGCAAAGCGGGCGGACTATAGCCATGGACAGGGCAGGGTCAACCCGCGCCAAAGTGATCCCAGCCGTTCTCGACAGCCGCCTGGGCCGGGGTTAGAGCCTTAGGAAAGCGACCCATCCGGAAGAGGCTGCCGTGACGACCCAGAGTGCCGCAATACCTGCATTCAGGCCGGCTGGGACCGGTCCCGCGCTGACCGCCTCGGTGCTCGTCACGCTGATTGCCGCCGCGACCATCGCCGGCGCCTGGTTCTTCCAACTCGTGCTGGAGATCCTGCCCTGTCCGCTGTGCCTGGAGCAGCGCTACGCCTATTATCTCGCGATCCCGGTCGGTGTGCTCACGGCGCTTGCGGCGCGGAGCGGGGCGCCGCGGCCGCTGTTGCTCGCGGGCCTTGCGATCCTCGCGCTGGCGGCACTCGCCAATGCCGGCCTCGGCACCTACCACTCCGGCGTCGAATGGGGTTTCTGGAAGGGCCCGACCGATTGCTCCGGTCCCGTCATCAATCTCGGCAATGCCGCCGACCTGCTGTCCAAGCTCGATACCGTCAAGGTGGTGCGCTGCGACGAGGTGCAGTGGCGCTTCCTCGGTCTCTCGCTCGCCGGCTACAATGTGCTGATCTCGCTGTTGATGGCTGCGATCGCGGCGTGGGGATTTTTGCGGACGGCGAAGCGCTAGGCAAGCTGCCGCAGGGTGGGCAAAGCGACTTGTCCGCCGTAGCTCGAAGAGCGAAGGCGTGCCCGCCATTTTTAGCGATATTGCGGGAGCATGGTGGGCACGGCGCTAGCGCGCCTTTGCCCACCCTACGAGACCGGAGCTCCGCTACGACTGCGGCGCTTCGCTAATCATCCACATCGTCCTGCGTGCGGCCGAACAGGTGCACGATGCCCGGGGTCGCGATCGTCACGAACACGAAGCGCGACAAATGATGGGCGCCGACGAAGATCGGGTCGATGTGCAGCGTGAGCGCGAGCGCCAGCATCGCATCCATCGCGCCCGGCGCAAAGGCGACGACGACATCCGATAATTTCACCTGCGTGGTGAGTGCGACGATGCCGACGAAGATGGCCGAGACGGCGATGGCCACGGCAAACGAGCCCAGCGCCGCATGGATGTGGCCGGCGAGCGTCTTGATCCGCATCCGCGCGAAACGGCTGCCGATCAGCGCGCCGATGCCGATCAGCGCCACGCCGCGCACCCAGTTCGGCAGGCCGCCCTCGACCCAGCCTGCGCCATGCAGCACGCTGGAGGCGATCATCGCGCCGAACATCCAGCTCGCCGGAAACTTGATCAGCCGCAGCAGGAGCGCCGCGGCCAGCGAGGCCGCGACCAGCTCCACGAGCTCGAACGGCGAGGCGATCGTCGTCGTCAGCGACGGCGCGACGGAGGGCGCCACGCCCGCGAACGCGAGCACCATCGGCAGCGCCGCGGTGAGGATGATGACGCGCAGGGTCTGCACCACCGCGATGCCGGGCAGGTCGGCGCCGCGCTCGACCGCCAGGATCGTGATCTGCGACAGCGCCCCGGGCTGCCGGCAAGGAAGGCCGAGGTGCGGTCCCAGCCATGGATGCGCTGGAGGTAATAGCTCGAGCCGAAGGTCGAGCAGAAGGTCGCGAGCGCAAGCAGGCCGATGGTGAGGGGATAGGCGCTGACCTGTTGCAGCAGATGGCGCGAGACGACCGACCCCAGTGAAATGCCGAGCAGCACCAGCACGGTCTGGGTCAGGATCGGCGGCAGTGCCAGCTGGCGGCCGGCGATCGCGGCGATCCCGACCGCGATCATCGAGCCCGAGATCAGTCCCCCGGGAAGTCCGGCGACCAGAAACACGAGGCCGCCGGCGGTGCCGATGACGAGCGTCTCCACCGTGCTCAAGATCTTGGCACGGCTTGGCCATTCGAACGGCAGGGAGGCGGTGATTTGCTTCACGCCACCTTATCGCAAATCAGCGGGAGGCACACAATTGCAGCCTCGTCATGCCGCAATGCGCGCGCCTCTCACGGATGCTCGCAAACCGTAGTGTGACGGATTTACTTCTTGTCGGCGGCGGGGGCGGCGGTGCCGGCCTTCGCTTCCTTCATGCATTCACGGCGAAATTTTTTGCGCTCCTTGCCCTTCAGTGCCTTGGCGTCCGCTTGCTTGGAGCATTCGAGCGACTCCGCCGAGCGCTCCTTCGGCGCCTTCTTGTCGGCGACGGGAGCGGCGGCAGTTGTGGTCTTGGCGTCGGTCTTGGCAGCCGGCGCGGCGGTCTGCGCGAAGGCGGTGCCGGTGGCGAGCAGGGAGGTCAGGGCGACGATGGCGAGGCGAGACGTGAAGGTCATGGTGGTGCACTCTTGCGAGATTGCGGAGGGTTGGGAACGTCGGCTCGCCTTGCTGAACGCGACATGAATAATCCGAGCCGGGGGGATCACTATATTTTGGCGGCAGGCGCCATCGCTTCCTTGTCGCGGCCGGGCGGCACGCTAGGATAGCAATCCTCGTTTCGCTTCCGTCGGGGAAGACCAAGGAGGAGGACCAAGGATGACCATTCAATCAAAATTGCTGTGTGCGGTTGCATTGACGGGCTTTGCCGCGCTGGTCGCGAGCGCGCCGGCGCAGGCGCTGACCTCGCAGGAGTGCAGTGCGAAATACCAGGCCGCCAAGAAGGACGGCTCGCTTGGCACAACGAAGTGGAATGACTTCCGCAAGGCCCAGTGCGGAGCGGATGCGACGCCTGCCGCCGCGCCGGCCGCCGCTGCTCCGGCTGCGCCCGCCGCTCCTGCCGAGCCGAAGCAGGCGAAGAAGGAGGCGGCCCCCGCTGCCGCGCCAACCCTGCCGGCCGGACCCGCGATCTATCCGAATGCGGTCGATCCGAAATACGCCAAGGAGACCGCCGGCAAGGCGCGCCTCCACACCTGCGTCGATCAGTACAATGCCAACAAGACCACCAACGGCAATGGCGGCATGAAGTGGATCGAGAAGGGCGGCGGCTATTACAGCGAGTGCAACAAGAAGCTGAAGGGCGCCGCCTGAGCTTCGACATGATGCGATGGCCGGAGCAAAGCTCCGGCCATTAGCCCAACAGCTTCTCGGCCGACTTCGCCACCAGCTGCGAGCGTTTGCGCGGACCGCGCTCGACGAACAGCAAGCTCTGGCCGAAGATGAAGCAATAGAACAGGAAGGCCTGCGCCTCGGCCGCCTCGGCCTCGAGGCCGGTCGCGCGATAGAGCTCGGCGACGTGCTTGAGCCGCGCCGCGTCCACGCTCGCGACCGCCGTGGCCGCGTTTTCGTCCGAGCGGGCCCATTGCCGGATCGCGAGCTCGATCGCCATGCCCTCCGGATTGAGCCGCTCGGAATAAAGCTGGATCACCGCCTTCAGCCGCTCGCGGGGCTCTTGTCCATCGAGGCTCGTCTGCTGCGCGATCGACGCTGCACGTCCCTCGCGCCAGCGTTCCAGCATGGCATCGAGCAGCGCGGCACGGTCGGCGAAGCGGCGGTAGAAGCCGCCCTTGGTGACGCCGAGATTCTTGGCGAGCAGCTCGACCCTGACACCCTCGACCCCCGAGCGGGCGAGCTCGGTAAACCCTGCCTCGACCCAGACATCGCCCTTGCCGTCGTTCATGAAGGAAGCCTCACCGGTTCTTGATACGGTACCGTATTGCTAACGCGCGGAGGCGCTGATACGCTACCGTATCAATGATCAGAGGGCGGAAAAACGGCAGGAGGAATTGCGATGCAGGAGGCGACCTATCGCGGCACGGTCTATCCGTGGCAGTGCGATCATGTCGGCCACATGAACATCATGTGGTATGTCGGAAAATTCGACGAGGCCAACTGGAATCTGTTCGCCCGCCTCGGGCTGACGCCGAGCTATCTGCGCTCTTCCGGCCGCGGCATGGCCGCCGTCCAGCAGAACATCACCTACAGGCGGGAGCTGCTCGCCGGCGACATCGTCGAGATCCGCAGCCATTTGCTGGAGGTCCGCGACAAGTCGATCCGCTTCCGGCACGACATGACCAATGCCGAGACCGGCGAGATCGCCGCGTTCTGCGACATCACCGGCGTGCACATGGACCGCAGCCAGCGGAAGTCGGCGCCGTTCACGGATGCGATCCGCGCGGTCGCTCTGCAACATCTTGCCGAGCCGGCCGAGGTTTGAGCCATGGCCGCGTTCGAGCCGAAAAATCCGGGCTATCGCGCTGCCGCCATTGCCATGTTCGACGGCCAGCCGGCGATGCGCACGCTCGGCATCGTGATCGTCCGCCTCGCGCCGGGCGAGGTCGAACTGGCCATGCTGCATTCGGCGGCCTTCACGCAGCAGAACGGTTTTATCCATGCCGGCATCATCACGGCAGGCCTCGACAATGCCTGCGGCGTCGCCGCCTTCACCTGATGCCGCGCGAGACCGACATCCTGACTGTCGAGTTCAAGACCTCGCTGCTGGCACCCGCCCGCGGCACGCGCTTCGTCTTCAAGGCCGAGGTGGTCAAGCCCGGCCGCACGCTCACCTTCTGCGAGGCCCGGGCCTTTGCCGAGCATGAGGGCAATACCACGCTGATCGCCGCCATGACCGGGACGCTGATGGCGATGTTGCCTCGCGCGGCGGCGGCTTCGCCAGCGCCGATCCGCGCATAGCATGGCGATGACATCGCGCCCGCAACGCTCTATATGACGCGTAACAGTTCCCGGTTGCGAACCGTATTTGCAGCGATGGGACCGAAACGGGACGAGATATGGCTGGATTCAGGAACAAGGGCCTCGTGGCGACGCGGCGTGCGGCGCTGACGCTGATCGGGGCGGGTGCCCTTGCGGCAGGTCGGATCACCTCTGCGCGCGCGGCCGCCGCCGATGACGAGGTGCTGACCGAAGCCAAGGTGCTGCGCGACCCCGAAGTTCCCGTGGCCGGTAATCCCGACGGCAACATCAGCATCATCGAATGGTCCGACTACAATTGTCCCTATTGCCGCAAGCTCGAGCCGGAGCTGCGTCAGGTGGTCCAGGACGACGGCAAGGTCAGGCTGGTGATGAAGGATTGGCCGATCCTCGGGCCGGTCTCGGTCACCGCGGCGCGGATCGCGCTCGCGGCAAAATTCCAGGACAAATACCATCAGGCGCATGACGCCATGATGGGTGTCAGCTCGCGCCTGACAGAGCCGCGCATCAACGAGCTGCTCGCGGCCGCCGGCGTCGACATGGACCGCCTGAAGCGCGATCTCACCGACCGTGCCAAGGACATCGACGCCGTCCTCAAGCGCAACAACGAGCAGGCCGAAGCCTTCGGCTTCAGTGGTACCCCCTCCTTCATCGTCGGCAAGTACCGCGTGCCGGGCGTGCTCAGCATGACCGAGTTCGAGCAGGTCATCGCCGATGCCCGCAAGGCCAAGATGAACTGACGCGAGCACATCGATCGCCGTCAACGCAAAGGCGCCGCCGCGGACCCGCGACGGCGCCTTGTTCGTGATATCGCGTCGTTACTTCGACGAGATGCGGACCCAGTCCTTGTGCGCGCGATCGCGCAGCGCATCCCAATCGGCCTTGGCGACGTCCCAGTTCACGATGGTGCGATTGGACGTCGCGACCTCGCCATTGGCGACCGACGACGTCTGCATGGAGTCATAGACGTACACGCCGCAACCGAGCAGCAGCGCGCCCAAAATCATTCCGAAAAACGTCTGCATCTGCGAACCTCCGGTGACGGGCGATAACGTCGGCCCGGAGTGATGGTTCCGCGGCAGTACGGCGCAGATAAGGACGACCCGTTCATCCGCGGTTCAGCCACTCCAGCAGCTCTGCGTTGATCTCGCGCGGATAGGTGTGGCTGAGGTCGTCGATCTCGTGATAGATGACGTCGGCGCCGGCAGCGGAAAGGGCCGCCTGCGTCTGGCGCGCGGTCTGTACCGGAAACATCCAGTCGAGCTTGCCGTGGGTGATGAAGATCGGCAGCCCCTGCAGGCGCACGGCGTCCGCCATCTCCGCCATCAGCGGATGGAAGGTCGCCGACACCGGCGCGAGATGCGTGAAGGGCGAGGCGCCGTCGAGCCCGGTGACGTAGCAGAAGGTGCCGCCGTCACTCATGCCGGTCAGCAGCAGGCGCGCGCCGTCGATGGTCCAGCGGCTGCGCACCGTGTCGAGGATGCGCATGAGGTTCGGCGTGTCGCTATCGTCGCCCATCAGCGCCCATGTCGGGCCGGTCGCGGTCGGCGCCACGAGGATCGCGCCAAGGCTGCGGGCGTCGCGGAGCCAGCTCCAGAGGAAACCGCGGCCGTTGCCGCTGCCGCCATGCAGCGCCATCACCAGCGGCATGGCGCGCTCCGGCGAATAATATTCTGGCACATAGACCGAGAAACCGCCGCGGCTGCCGGGCTCGTTGTGGTCGTGGAAGATGCCGGTGTGTTCGCCTGCGCCGGCTTCCAGCCGCGTCAGCGGATCGTCATTCTCGCGATTGGCGGCGTTGAGGAAGAAGCTGCTGACCGGCGGAAATTGGGTCGACAGCGGATACAGCGCCTCCTGTGCACGAGGCAGATGGCGCAGCGCGCGGAAGACCGCGACGAGATCGCCATTGCCGCGCTCGACCTCGCGTATGCCGGCAAAGGCGGCGAGCGTCTCGTTGCAGGCGCGGTCGAGCCGCTCGCGCAGCCCGGTGAACTGCTCGGGCCAGGCGCCGATCGCAGCGTGCGCCGCCTGCAGCGCCGCGTCGGGCGCGCCGATCGCATTCATCACCGAGGCAAAGGCCGGCGGATGCAGATTCCGGGTGAAGAAGCCGAGTGCTTCCAGCGCGTTGAGCAGCGGCGGCAGCACGGTCACGATGTCGTCAACGACGGCCTCGGTCATCGCCGCTTCCTTGCGTCAGTTCGGTGGTGTCAGTGCAGCTTCGGCGCTTTCAGCAGCTTGAAGCGGTCGGTCGACGTCACCGTGACGTCGAAGGTGACACCTTCATGATGCACCGTCAGCGGCACGTCGACGCCGGCGGCGCCGAGCGCCCACATCTTCTTGTAGAAGGCGGTCTGGCTCGTCACCTCCTCGCCGTCCACTGCAAGGATGACATCGCCGGTCTTCAGCTCCGCGCGCGCGGCTGGGCCATTGGTGGAGATCCCGATCACCACCAAGCGGTTGTCAATTTCGGTCGAATAGAGCCCGAGCCAGGGCCGCGACGGCTTGTTGACGCGGCCGAATTTGCGCAGATCGTCGAGCACCGGCTTCAACAGGTCGATAGGCACGACCATGTTGACGTGCTCGGCCTTGCCTTCGCGTTCGCGCTCGAGCTGCAGCGAGCCGATGCCGATCAGCTCCCCGCGCTCGTTGAGCAGCGCCGTGCCGCCCCAGTTCGGATGCGCGGGATAGGTGAACACGGCCTCGTCCAGCAGATATTCCCAATAGCCGGCGAATTCCTGCTTGGCCACGATCTGGCTCGCGACCGAGCGCGTGCGCCCGCCGGCGCCGCCGACCACGACGCGGTCGCCGACCCTTGTTTTCGCCGAGTTGCCGAGCGGCAAGGGTTCGACGTCGAGCTGGCCGAGCGCCTGCACGAGGCCGAAGCCGGTGACGGAATCGAAACCGAGCGCATGCCCCTCGACGACGCGCCCGTCGGCGAGATGCAGCCACACCGATTCCGCCTCGGTAATGAGGTAGCCGATGGTCAGCACCAGCCCGTTGTCGATCACGACGCCGTTGCCGGCGCGTTCGGTGCCCAGCGTTTCGGCACTGAAGGCGTCGGGCGGGATGATGGCGTGCAGGCCGACGACGGACGCCAGCGAGCGGTCGAGATCGAAACCGTAATCGCTCGCGCGCGGCTGATTGGCCGGCGGCACTCTCCATTCGGTCAGGGCGGGCATGGAGTTCTCCTGGCTGAGAGCATTGCTCCGCCTTGGCCGGCGGAACGACGCGCGAAGCACTCATAATTTAGGCTGGAGGAGGCCGTCTTGAAAGCCTCGTTCCCAACTATTCCGGAGATCGCCGCGTGAAATCTTCGACAGGCACAGGACGCCCGCACAGGTGGCAAGCGGCCGCGCGATCCAGCACCGGCCGCATGGCTGCTGTCCCGCGACGTGCTAGGCGGGGTGCAATGAAGCTGCTAACCATTGCCGCTTCGTTTGACCAAGAGATCACGGACCGAAGCATGGATAATCGCAGCGACATCTGGCGTGGCGTCGACACGATCAAGGCGCGTTTCATCGACCTCAGCGACAGGGTCTGGGGCATGCCCGAGGTGTGCTACACCGAGGCGCGGTCCGCCGCCGAGCATCTCGCCGAGCTGCGCCACCAGGGTTTCCGTATCACCGAGAACGTCGCGGGCATCCCGACCGCGGTGATGGGCGAGTGGGGTGAGGGCGGTCCAGTCATTGCCTTCATGGGTGAATATGACGCGTTGCCGGGCCTTAGCCAGGAGGCCGGCGTCGCCGAGCACCGTCCGGTCGAGACCGGCGGCCACGGCCACGGTTGCGGCCACAATCTGCTTGGTTCCGCAGCGCTGCTCGCCGCGACCGCGATGAAGGACTGGCTCGCCGAGAACAAGGTGCCCGGCCGCGTTCGCTATTATGGCTGCCCGGCGGAAGAGGGCGGCGCAGCCAAGGCCTTCATGGTGCGCTCGGGCGCGTTTGAAGACGCCGACATCGCCATCACCTGGCATCCGCACAGCTTCTGGGAAGTCGCGGTAACGCCGTCGCTCGCCAACACGCGTGCGGATTTCATCTTCACCGGCCGCACCTCGCATGCGGCGGCCTCGCCGCATCTCGGCCGCTCCGCGCTCGACGCGGTGGAGCTGATGAATGTCGGCGTGAACTACATGCGCGAGCACATGCCGAGCGACGCGCGCGTGCATTATGCCCTGCTCGACACCGGTGGCATCGCTCCCAACGTGGTGCAGGCGCATGCGCGCGTGCGCTATTCGATCCGCGCCCGCGATCTGCCCGGCATGAACGAGCTGGTCGGACGCGTCAGCAAGATCGCAGAAGGCGCAGCGTTGATGACCGAGACCAAGGTCGAGATGAAGATCATCTCCGCGGTCTCCAACATCCTGCCGAATACGCCGCTGGAGCAAGCCTTGCACCGGGTGATGGAAGAGCTGGGGCCGCCGCATTTCGACGACGCCGACAAGGGCTTTGCCAGCCAGATCCGCGCCACGTTGAGCGACAAGGACATCGCGTCGGTCTATTACGCGATCGGCATGGAGCCGACCGATCGGCCGCTGGCCGACTTCCTGGTGCCGCTCGATGCCAAGCGCAACCCGCTGGTCGGCTCGACCGACGTCGGCGACGTGAGCTGGGTGGTGCCGACCGTGCAGGTTCACGCACCCACAGTTGCAATCGGCACGCCGTTCCACACCTGGCAGGTGGTGGCGCAGGGCAAGAGCGGACACGCCCATAAGGCCATGGTGCAGGCGGCCAAGGCGATGGCCGGGATCGGCATCAAGGCGTTGACGGATCCGGAGCTGATCAAGGCCGCGAAAGCGGACTTGCAGAAGCGGACCGCCAAGACAACTTATGTCTGTCCGCTGCCGGACCACGTCGCGCCGCCGCTGACCATGTCCGTGGCGTAGAATTTCGCCTCGATACTTCGTCTGATGCCGAGAACAAATTTTCCGCAGTGCAACGTGGATTCCGGCGCGATTTAGCGCCGGATTGCCGAACGCTTGGGCTGCGGAACAGAGTTTTGCCCAACAGACAGCCAGAACACCGTTTGCATACACATGGTCGCAGTTGACGCGCGGCCTATTCGGTGTGCCATCTACCGCCAGCAAAAACCCGGTGGCCGCGGTTGCGGCTGCCTGCATCCATACGGGAACCAGACGGGGGACAACCATGCTGGATAAAGAACTGCGTTCGATGATCGGTGACGTGAAGGACGGCCGGATGGACCGCCGTGCCTTCATCATGCGTATGGCCGCGGTCGGCCTCACCGCACCCCTCGCCAACCAGATCCTCGCGCTCGGCGGCGTCGCCATGGCGGAAGGTGCCCAGACCTACAAGCCGACCAAGCGCGGCGGCGGCGGTGCGCTGAAGCTGCTGTGGTGGCAGGGGCCGACCCTGCTCAATCCGCATTTCGCCACCGGCACCAAGGACCAGGACGGCGCGCGCCTGTTCTACGAGCCCCTCGCTTGTTGGGATCCCGACGGCAACATGAAGCTGGTTCTGGCGGCCGAAATTCCCTCGATCCAGAACGGCGGCCTCGCCGCCGACGGCAAGTCGGTGACCTGGAAGCTCAAACCAGGCGTCAAATGGCATGACGGCAAGCCGTTCACCGCCGATGACGTCGTGTTCAACTGGGAATACGCCAGGGATCCCGCGACCTCCGCCCTGACCATCGCGACGCTCCGCGACATCACGGTCGAGAAGGTGGATGACCTCACGGTTCGCGTCCTCTTTAACAAGCCGACGCCGTTCTGGGCCGACGCCTTTGTCGGGGCTCCCAACACCATCATCCCCAAACATTTGTTCGCCGACTACAAGGGGTCCAAATCGCGGGAAGCGCCCACCAACCTCTCGCCGGTCGGCACTGGCCCCTACAAGTTCGTCGAGTTCAAGCCGGGCGATCTCGTCCGCGGCCAGCTCAATCCCGATTACCACATGCCGAACCGGCCTTATTTCGACACGGTCGAGATGAAGGGCGGCGGCGACGCCGTCTCTGCGGCGCGCGCGGTGATCCAGACCGGCGAATATGATTTCGGATGGAACATCCAGGTCGAGGACGACGTGCTGCTGCGCCTCGAAAAGGGCGGCAAGGGCAAGACCGTTTATGCCGTGGGCGGCGACACCGAATTCATCGCGCTCAACTTCACCGATCCGAACACCGAGGTCGATGGCGAGCGCTCCTCGATGAAGACCAAGCATCCGCTGTTCTCCGATCCGGCGGTACGCAAGGCGCTGTCGATGCTGGTCGACCGCGAGTCCATCAAGAAGGCGATCTACGGCCGCGCCGGCCGCACCACCGCCAACTTCCTCAACGGTCCCGAGAAGTTCGTCTCCAAGAACACGACCTGGGAATTCAGTATCGAGAAGGCCTCGAAGCTGCTCGACGACGCCGGCTGGAAGCCCGGCGCGGATGGCATCCGCGAGAAGGACGGCAAGAAGCTGAAGCTTCTGTACCAGACCTCGATCAACGGACCGCGTCAGAAGACCCAGGCGATCGTCAAGCAGGCCTGTCAGAAGGCCGGCATCGACGTCGAGCTGAAGTCGGTGGTGGCGTCCGTGTTCTTCTCCTCCGATGTCGCCAACCCCGACACCTACGCGCATTTCTACGCCGATCTCCAGATGTTCCAGATCCCGCTGAGCCAGCCGGATCCGTCTCAGCATATGCGCCGCTATCTGTCGACCAACGTCGCCACGAAGGAGAACAAGTGGCAGGGCACGAACTTCCCGCGCTGGGTCAACAAGGACTATGACGCAGCGATCGAAGCAGCCGAAGGCGAAATGGATCCGGTCAAGCGCGCGGCGCACTATATCAAGGCCAACGACCTCATGTTCCAGGACACCGTGTTCATCCCGGCGCAGCATCGCCTAAAGGTGGAAGCGGCGGCCAACAATCTGCGTCCTATCATCAGCGGCTGGGCCAACGAAACCGACAATCTGCACGATTGGTACCGCGAGGAATGATCCCCCAGCTCTAGACGGGGTCTTTCCCTATGAGTCAGTACGTCCTGCGTCGCCTCCTGATCGCGATTCCGAGTCTTCTCGGAATCTCGGTCGTGCTGTTCGTCGTGCTGGCGCTTGCGCCAGGCGATCCGTTCTCGGAACTGGCGACGAACCCGAACGTCCCGCCCGAGGTGCAGGCCGCACTTCGGGCCAAGTTCGGCCTCGACGATCCGATCCACCTCCGTTACCTGCACTGGCTCAACGCCATGCTGCACGGCGACTGGGGTTTCTCCTTCGTCAGCCGGATGAATGTCGACACGCTGATCCTTCAGCGTCTGCCGGCGACGCTCTACGTGATCGGCTCGGCGCAGATCCTGGCGCTCCTGATCGCGATCCCGGTCGGGGTCTATGTGGCGACAAAGCCCTATTCGCTGTTCGACCAGATCGCCAATACGCTCGCCTTCGTCGGCTTCTCGCTGCCGACCTTCTTCACCGGCATCCTGTTCATCCTGATCTTCTCGGTCACGCTGGACTGGCTGCCTTTCGTCTATACGACCGACATCAAGGGCACCGGCATCCATTGGGTGCTGGAGATGATCCGGCAGGCGATCATGCCGGTGGCGGTGCTCGGTCTGTTTCAGGCGGCGTCGATGACGCGTTTCGTTCGCTCGGCGATGCTCGACGTGATCCGGCTCGACTATGTCACCACGGCGCGCGCCAAGGGGCTTGGGCAGGCCACGGTCATCGTCAAGCACGTCATGCGCAACGCCATGATCCCGGTCGTCACCCTGATTGCGTTGCAGATGCCGGCCGTGTTCGGCGGCGCCATCGTCACCGAGCAGATCTTCCGCATCCCCGGCATCGGCTCGCTGCTGATCTCCTCCATCCTTTCCAACGACACGCCGGTGGTGATGGCCGTTACCTTTGTCTTCGCGTGCCTCGTCGTGCTGTTCAATCTCATCGCGGACGTCCTTTATGGCTGGCTTGACCCTCGCATCTCCCTCCGCTGAGCGGCGCGTCTACTCGCCCTGGCGCGAGATGTGGCGGCGCTACAGCCGCCACAAGCTCGCCGTGGTCAGTGCGTTTCTGCTCCTCATTCTGATCCTGGCGGTGGTGGCCGGCCCCTTCGTCTGGCGGGTCAAGATCGACGACATCGATATCGTGGCGGGCATGCAGGGGCCGTCGCTGGCCCATCCGTTCGGCACCGACGATCTCGGGCAGGACATCCTGGCGCGCATGATCTATGGCGGGCGCATCTCGCTCGCGGTCGGCCTTGCCGCGATGCTGGTCTCGGTCTTTATCGGTGTCCTGATCGGCGCGCTCGCCGGCATGTCGCGCGGCGCGCTCGGCCACGGCCTGATGTGGCTCACCGATCTCTTCCTGTCCCTGCCGCAACTGCCGCTGCTGCTGCTGCTGATCTATCTCTTCCGCGACGGGTTGAAGCAGATGTTCGGTCCCGAGGGCGGCATCTTCATCCTGATCGTGCTCGTGATCGGCGGCTTGCGCTGGATGCCGGTCGCGCGGCTGGTGCGCGCACAGTTCCTGTCGATCCGCGAGAAGGAGTTCGTCGAGGCCGCCCGCGCGCTCGGCGCAAGTCCGGTGCGACAGGTGGTGCGGCACATCCTGCCCAATGCGCTCGGTCCGGTGATCATCGCCGGCACCATCGACGTCGCTGCCGCCATCATCGCGGAATCGACGCTGTCCTTCCTCGGCCTCGGCTTTCCGCCGGATACCCCGACCTGGGGCCGGCTCCTGTACGACGCCAAGGATTTCCTCGACATCGGCCCGCACTGGGCGCTGTTTCCGGGCGGCGCGATCTTCATCGCGGTGGTCGCCATCAACTTCATCGGCGACGGCCTGCGTGACGCGCTCGATGCGCGACGGGTGATCTGATGGCGCCGCTGCTGGAAATCAAAGGGCTGAAAACCCACTTCTCGACCGACGACGGCATCCTGCAGGCCGTCGACGGTGTCGACATCTCCATCAACAAGGGCGAGACGCTCTGTGTCGTCGGCGAATCCGGCTGCGGCAAGACCGTGACCGCGATGTCGATCCTGAAGCTGATCGCCATGCCGCCGGGCCGCATCGCGGCGGGCCAGATCATCTTCGAGGGCCGCGATCTCGTGCCGCTGACGAGCCGTCAGCTCGACGAGATCAGGGCCAAGGAGATCGGCTTCATCTTCCAGGAGCCGATGACCTCGCTCAATCCGGTGCTCACCATCGGCGAGCAGATCGCCGAGAGCCTGCGCCGCCATGAAGCGGTGACGAAGAAGCAGGCGCTCGAGCGCACCATCGAGATGCTGAAGCTGGTGCAGATCCCCAACGCCGAAGGCCGCGTGCACAACTATCCGCACCAGTTCTCGGGCGGCATGCGCCAGCGTGTGATGATCGCGATGGCGCTCGCCTGCAGGCCGAAGCTGATCATCGCCGACGAGCCCACCACCGCGCTCGACGTCACCATCCAGGCGCAGATCCTCGACCTCTTGCAGGACATGAAAGAGCGCTTCGGCATGGCGGTGATGCTGATCACCCACGCCATGGGCGTCGTCGCCGAGACCGCGCAGCGCGTCGTCGTGATGTATGCCGGCAAGGTGGTGGAGGAAGCGCTCGTCGACGACCTCTTCGGCAATCCCGGCCACCCCTACACCCAGGGGCTGATCCGCTCGATCCCGCGCATCGATCTCGACAGCGAGCACAAGACAAGGCTCGAAGCGATCGGCGGCTCGGTGCCGATCCTGATCAATCCGCCGGTCGGTTGCCGCTTCGCCCCGCGCTGCAAGTTTGCCATGAACGTCTGCACCGAGAAGGAGCCGCTGCTGCGCGAGATCGCGCCCGGCCACCGCATGGCCTGTCATTTGGGAGATACGCAGTTGGGAGGCACGGCATGACCGAGCCCTTGCTCCGCGTCAGCGGCCTGAAGAAATATTTCCCCGTGCACGGCGGCCTGTTGTCGCGCCAGGTCGGCAGCGTCTATGCGGTCGACGGGGTCTCGTTCTCGGTCAACCGCGGCGAGACGCTCGGCCTCGTCGGCGAATCCGGCTGCGGCAAATCCACCACTGGCCGCTGCGTGCTGCGCCTGATCGAGCCGACCGACGGCGAGGTCGTGTTCGACGGCCAGGACGTGCGCCAGCTCAGCGGCAATGATTTGCGCGCGATGCGGCGGAACATGCAGCTGGTGTTCCAGGATCCGTTCGCCTCGCTCAATCCGCGCATGACGGTCGGCGCCATCCTCGGTGAGGCCCTGATCATCCATAAGCTCGGGTCGTCGGCCAAGGAGCGCGTCGCCAGCCTGCTCGTGAAGGTCGGCCTCAAGGCCGAGCACATGCGCCGCTACCCGCACGAATTCTCGGGCGGCCAACGCCAGCGCATCGTGATCGCGCGGGCGCTCGCGGTCGAGCCGAAGCTGATCGTCTGCGACGAGCCGGTGTCCGCGCTCGACGTGTCGATCCAGGCGCAGGTGATCAATCTGCTGGAGGATCTCCAGGCGGAGCTGAACCTCACCTATCTGTTCGTCGCGCACGACCTGTCGGTGGTCGAGCACATCTCCGACCGCGTCGCCGTGATGTATCTCGGCCGGATCGTCGAGCTGGCGAAAGCGAGCGATCTCTACCGCAATCCGCAGCATCCCTACACCAGGGCGCTGTTGTCGGCGGTGCCGGTGCCCGATCCCAAGCTGAAGCGTGAACGCATTCGCCTCAAGGGCGACGTGCCGAGCCCGATGAAGCCGCCATCCGGCTGCCACTTCCACACCCGCTGCCCGATCGCCCAGCCGCGCTGCGCGGAAAGCGCACCCGAGCTGAAGGAAGGGGCGGGCGGGCACTTCGTGGCGTGCCACCTCGCCTGACGTCGCGCGAGGCGGTGCGCCCGTTCATCCGTCCCTGAGCAGGCCGTGCGCCGAAAGGGCCTGCCGGAAAGCCTCCACCGACGTGTGATGATGCGCGAAGAGGCCCGCTTCCCGCGCGCCGGCGACATTTGCCGCGAGGTCGTCGACGAACAGAACGGTCTGCGGCGTCGCCTGTAGCTCCGACAGGCAGAGGCGATAGCAGCTCGGGTCCGGCTTGGCCGCCTTGAGCCGGGCCGAAGTGTAGATGCGGGAGCCGAACAGCGGACACAATTCCGGCAGCAGCGTGTCGATATGGTCGGCGACCAGCGTGGTATTGTTGGTCAGGACGGCAACATCGATGGTCTCATGCAGGCGGTGCGCAATCTCCAGCATCGCGCGATCGGCCTTCATCGAACGGCGGCGTGCCTCCACCCACTCATCGAGCGACAGGGAATAGCCGATGCGCTCGCCAAATCCCCGCAAATAGTCGGCGGCATCGAGCGTGCCGGAGTCGCCGAGAAGCTCGAATCCGCTCTCCCAGATCGCCTTGTAGACGAACTCACTGGTGGTCCCCGCAAGCTCCGCCAGAAACGCGACGCGCCTCCCTCTGTCGTATTCGCAGAGGACATTGTCCATATCAAAGAGGACAAGCTTGATCTCGTCAGGCACGGGAACGCTCCCGGCCGGACCGAAACATCCGGCCGTGCTCGAAGTCATATCCCACTGGAACGCCGGCGACAAATCCGGGCGCAAGGGCCGAACGTTGCGATACTGGTGTCGAGCGTAGCAGCTTCATGGCTACGAGGTGCGGCGGCGGGCCAGTTGATGCAGCACCGTGTCGATGGTCGGGACCGCACCGGTTTCGCGGAGCCAATTGTCGGCCAGCTCCCTCAGTTCGCCCGGCGTCAAGCCGAACTTGCGGCGGAATGCGCGAATGAAGGTGGAATCGCTGCTGAAGCGCATGCCGACGGCGAGGTCGATCAGCCGCGTGTCCTCTGCGGACGGCGATATCAGCTGGCGGAAAGCGAGATTGAGGCGCTGCTCCCTCACGTAGTGCGAGAGCCCGCCATCCGCCTCGAACAGCCGATAGAGGGTCGCGCGCGAAATCTGGAAGTGGCGGCACAACTCGTCTGCGGTGAGCGCGTCGGTCTCGAGATTGTCCGCGATGCGGCGCTTGATCATCGCAAGATAAAGATGCCGCTCGGCGCGTTCGACTCCGGCCGCAATGTCGGCGGTCCCGCCAGCGGCCGCGGCAACGATGTCGGCGATCGCGTCGATCGTGGCCTCGGCGCTGCCCGCCTCGGGCTCGGGTGGCAGCGTAAGCGCCGCGTAATGGCTGGCAAGCAGGCGGGTATGAGGATGGTTTGACGGCAACAAGGTTGCGGTGGCCGAATCCGGATGAGCAAGCCGTGGTGCCAGCATGGCGCGTTGCAGGATGATCGCCATCAGGCGGGCACGACTGCCGCCGCCGCGCAACACGGTCCGGTTCGGCTGCGCCATGTCGATCAGGCAGATGGCGCCGGGCCCCATCGTCACCTCGCGCCGGCCCGAGCTGAACCGCATCTCGCCTTCCACACACAAGGTGATCTGAAAGTGATCCATCGCACCGCGGGCGACGTGTGCAGGCGTCCGGTCGTATTCCTGATCGGTCGCGCGCGTATCGACCAGCAACGCATTGCGGGTCATCATCGTCACGGTGGTGACATGGAAGTCGTCCTCCGTGGTGAGCGGAACGACATCGCAGATGTCGGCCGTCATGGCGCGCAACTGTCTCAGCGCGTCCACCCCGCGCCCCGGGATGTCCGCCGGCATGGTCTCGTTCACGGCCGTCTCGTCTGCATTGCCCCACGATGAGGCCCCACCGCATGGACTCGATCGTCGAAGTCCGGCGGTCCCCCAACATCGCCTCGGCATGTAGCCATTCGGAAATCAGTGCGCAAGCGATGGTGGGCGGGATTTGGCGCGCGCCGATGCGCCGCATGTGCACACCGCGTTAGCCGCGCTTGCCTGCTACGCAGGAAAGGGCGGCGTTCGCTACGTCTGGCAGGATTCGTCACGCGCTCTTCGCGGGCCAGGGCACGACCTGTCCCGACATCACCATACGGTCGCGGCCGCTGTCCTTGGCGGCGTAGAGCGCGCGGTCGGCGCCGGCGACCAGCGTGTTGCAGTCCAGCGCGGTCTGAGATGGAAGGCTTGTCGCAGCGCCGATGCTTGCCGTAACCAGCCGGGAGGGCGGATTTTGCGTATGCAGCATGGCGAGGTCGTGCAGTGCCTCGCGAATCCCTTCGCCGACTTCGGCGCAACCATCCGGACCGGTGTTCGGCAACAGAACGGCGAATTCCTCGCCGCCGTAGCGCGCCGCGAGGTTAGCCGGGCGCCTGGCCTGAGCGGACAGGATCCGGCCGAGCGCGCGCAGGCAGCCGTCGCCCGCCTGATGTCCGTAATGATCGTTGAATTTCTTGAACTGATCGACGTCGATCAACAGGAGCGAGATCTGCGTGCCGTCGCGCCGGGCGCGTGCCCATTCCTCCGCGAGGCGTTCGTCGAACGCGCGGCGGTTGGCAAGGCCGGTCAGGCCATCGGTGGTCGCGAGCGATGCGAGCTTGTCCTGCAAGTCCTTCTGCTCGGTCATGTCGCGCACGACCGCGACGACACCGTCGACTTCGCCGCTGTCGGAGGCTCGGGTCACGTGCAAGGCCGCCTCGGCCCAGATATCGCCCTTGTCGCGATGGCGCTGGCGATAGACGAACCGCGCTTCCTCGGCCTCGCCGTTCTTCAGCGATGCGATGGCCTGCTCGACCCGCTCCATGTCGTCCGCGTGGATACCGGCCACCGCCGACGTGCCGAGCAGCTCCTCGGGAGACCAGCCGATGATGCGCACGCACGAGGGAGAGACGTAGAGCAGCCGGTTATCCAGCCCGATCCGGGATACCATATCGCTGGATTGCTCGGCGAGCAGGCGGAAATGGGCTTCATTCGCGACCAGGGCCTGCGCCATTCGCTGCCGCTGCCAGAGCTGGCGGACCAGGTAGAAGCCGATCACCGCGATCAGCGCGACGAGGCCGAGCACGAAGGCCGTGCGTACGGCTGCCGCGCGCCGCCAGGGCGCCAGCACGTCGTCCTGCGACTTGCTCGCCAGCACCATCAGCGGATAGCGGCTGCTGCGCTGGTAGTAGCTCAGCCGCTGCACGCCATCGAGCGGCGACTTGAAATAGTAGACCGCCGCCGCCGGACGGCTTTTCCATTCCCTGAATAGCGGCGCATTGGAGAGGTCGCGCCCGATGAAGGCGCCGCTCTCGTCGTGGCTGCGCGCCAGCATGGTACCGGCGTCGTTGAGCAGCGATGCCGAGCCGTTCGACCCGACGTCGAAGCGCTCGTAGAATTTCGCGAAATAGGCGACGTCGATCGTGAGCAGCGCGACGCCGGCAAAGCTGCCGTCGGGGTGGTTGACCCGGCGTGACGCGGTGATGATCCACTGGCCGCCGGCGCGGCTCTTGATCGGCCGCCCGATCAGCGTGTCCTTCGCCGGGGAATCACGGTGCCGCCGGAAATATTCGCGATCGCTGTTGTTAAGCTTGGAGAAGTCGAGATGCTCGGTCGTAGCAAGCCATCGGCCGGTCTCGTCATAGACGAAGATGCCGCGGATGCGGTCCGATGATTTGCGGGTCGGCAGGTAAGTCTGGAGCTTCGCGATCGTGTCCGGGCCGGTTCCGTCGAGTTCGAGGCGATGGACCAGTCCGACCAGGATCGTATCGGCAAGCTCGAACGTGTCGTCCGCGTGCTGGACCAGGGAATGCGCGAGGTTGGCGACGTCGATCTCGGCGTTCCTGAGATCGGCGTTGTGCGTTTCCCATTCGCGCCAGACGCTCAGGCCGACGATCGCCAGGCAGATCAGCACGACGAATCCCGCCGCCCAGAGCGGAAGGCGCGTCTTGCCGAGCTCGCGGTCCGTGACCATGGCTTGCTCCAAATCGGAGCAAACCTCTCACTTTGGTCTTAACGGCCTGTTGCAACTTCCGCGATGATTTTGCGCGTCCGTAGTCAGCCAGAGGAGATCGTCGATATTTTGATCGACTCTCATCGTCGGATGTTAACCACGCCGCCGCGGCATGATGTTTCGCGCGGCGTCTGCCGCGTCAGTCCATCAGCGTGAAGCCGACGCGCAGCGTCACCTGGTAGTGGCGGACGGCGCCATTCTCGATGTGACCGCGTGTCTGCACCACCTCGAACCATTTCATTTCGCGAACGGTCTTGGCGGCGCGGCTGATCGCATTCTTGATCGCATCCTCGATGGAGGTCTCGGATGATCCGACCAGCTCCAGGATCTTGTAGACGTGATCCGTCTCGGCTGTGGGCATGGTACGTCTCCCTCGTTTGCGCTGCGGCACCACCGCCACCCGCTCCCATTTGAACGGGTACCGGCGTTCCCGGTTCCATCGTCCGCCATGGCCCGCATGCGCCAGCCGAGGTGGAGTGCGTCGCACCCGCCTGCTAAGCGCTGTCCATGGATTCGGCGCGGCGCGACAGGACGATCGGCTCTCTCTGCCTCGGTGTGACCGCGTTCGGCTGGGCGCTGAACTGGCCATTGATGAAGCTGCTGCTCCAGCAATGGCCGCCGCTGTTCGCGCGCGGGCTGGCCGGCGTCTGCGCCTCGCTCATTCTCGGCGCGCTGGCACTGAGTCGGAAGGAATCCTTCGCCGTTCCGCGCGAGGCGATTCCGCGGCTGTTGTTTGCGACCCTCACCAACGTCCTTGCCTGGATGGGGCTCGGCACGGTCGCGATGAATTATGTGACCGTGAGCGAAGGGGCTCTGCTCGCCTATACGATGCCGATCTGGGCCATGCTGTTCGCCTGGCCGGTGCTGGGTACGCGGCCGACCATGCGGGATATTTTGGGTCTCGTCCTCGGTGTCGCCGGCGTCGCGCTGCTCCTCGGCGGCAACGGCTTTGCGTTCGGCGCCGACAAGCTGCTCGGAATTGCGCTCGCGCTGCTCTGCGCCATCCTGTTCGCGCTCGGCAATGTGCTCAACCGCAAGCCGCTGCCGATGCCGCCGCTGGTGGTCGTCGCCTGGCAGGTTGGGCTAGGCTGCGCCACGATGCTGATCCTCGGCATCCTGTTCGAGCATCCCGACATCACCGCGATCACCCCGCTGGGACTCGGCTGCTTCGTCTATATGACGCTGGTGCCGATGGGCGTCTGTTACGTCACCTGGTTCGAGACGTTGCGCCGCCTGCCGCCGACCTCGGCCTCGACCGGCATGCTGATCGTCCCCGTGATCGGCGTCGTCTCCGCCGCGGTCATCCTGGGCGAGCCGCTGGGCCTGCGCGAATGGGCGGCGATGGCGCTCACGCTCGGCGGCGTGAC
Source organism: Bradyrhizobium barranii subsp. apii (assembly GCF_011516635.5). Lineage (GTDB taxonomy): Bacteria > Pseudomonadota > Alphaproteobacteria > Rhizobiales > Xanthobacteraceae > Bradyrhizobium > Bradyrhizobium barranii. The sequence continues at coordinate 1,612,165 of NZ_CP096255.1, forward strand.
GCTGGCGTTGCAGCGGGCGTAGAGGCGTTATTCCGCGGCCTGCGACAGGATGGGCGCCGGCTGCGTCCCGCGCCACAGCAGCCGCAGCAGCAGGACCAGGAGCGCCATCAGGGCGAAGCCGCCCAGGGCGGGCGCGAAATGTTGATCGGGATCGGCCTTCTGCCCGAATTGCACCGCGAGCCGCCCCGCCTGCAACAGCCCATAGGCTCCGGCGAACAGGATCAGCCCGTATATGACGCTCCGCTCGCGCGGGCTCGCCATCCTGGCGAGATCGGGCAGCATCAGGGCCAGACCGATCCCGACCATCGGCAGATCGTAATCATACGCATAGGGGCTGATCATCACGGATACCATCACGGCGGCGCCGAGCGTGAAGGCCGGTGAAGCGCCCCGCGCCGCACCGAGAAGGACGGTGAGCAAGGCCAGCCCGGCAACGGCCGTCTGTCCCCAGAAGGCGGCGCTTGCGGGAAGGCCGGCCTTGTACAGCGCCGCATAGGTCGAGATCATGCGGAAGAGTGGGTAGAAGCCCTGCTCGAGATAGCCCGCCGATTCCCTGATCGCTCCGAGCCACGCGAACCAGATCTGCCACCCGAAGAGGAGCGTGCAGAGCAGTGAGCTCGCCAATACGACGGCCGCGGCCGTTCCGAGCGCAATCCAGCGCCGCGTCACCAGCAGATAGACGCCGGCGGCAATCGCCAGGTGCGGCTTGATCACCATGGCGCCGAGTGCGAGGCCGGCCAACAGCTGCCGCCGCTCCACGTTGAGGCAGACCAGCCCGATCAGCGCCCCCGTCAGAAAGCCGTTCTGCCCGCAGCCGATGGTGATCGCCATTGCCGGAAACAGGATCACCAGCACCTGCGCGAAATTCCGGCCGGCGATCGCCCGGAGCGTCACGAGATAAAGTGCGAGCGTCGCGGCGGTGAACAGGAGATAGCCGATGCCGACCGGCAGGAATGCGAACGGCGCGACCAGGAGGTCGTATTGCGGCGGATAGGTCCAGGGCATGAAGCCGGTGGCGCCGCCGGCGGCCTCCATCTGCATCTTCAGCAGGGCGTCGAAATGATAGACCTGGTCGAGATCGCCGCGCCAGACGTGCTGCGCGACGATGTGGAAGGCATCGAAATCGGCGAGCTCGCGATCCGTCCAGCCGCCGAAGCGTGCGAACCAGAAGGCCTTGAACACGGCGATCGACGCCAGCGCCGCCAGCACGAAGCGGACATAGGCAGTCCGCTTCGACGGCGAGGACTGAACCGCTTCCAGCGTCTCGGCAAACATGAGCGACGACCTTGGACCTGATGGATCGGCGGTTGGACGGGCAGGGCCGCGGATCCCGGCCAAACTGCCATCGGAGGCTTAAGGGACGGTAACGAATGCGGAAGGATTTGGCGCCCGCGCCTCTCTGGCGGAGCTGGGCGCGCGGAACTGGCCCGGTTAACCGCCGATCTTGCGCCCGGGATGACGCGATTTCCGGCCGACCTGAATGCGATGTCGAGATGACCTTTTCGAAATCGCCCGCCCGCACAGATGGCCGTGCTTGCCCGCTCGAAGACAGGCGAGCTAACCTCCGTACATCCTGCCAAGTTCGATGTGCGGTGATGATCGACAATTGGACGAAGGGCGCTCTGGTTGCGATCGGCCTGTCTGCCGTGCCCGCGCCGGGCGTCGCGCAGGACGATCTCGATGCTGCGCCCGGCACGATGACGCTGCAAGTGACCACCGATCCCTCCATGATCGAGTGCCGGAAGCTTGAGACGGCCAATCCCGCCTTGCTCGCGTTCCTGCCGCTGCGCCGGACTTTCAACGATGACTTTGACGAGCATCCGCTTGCGACAGGTCGCTGGGTGCCGCATTACGCCGGCGGTGCAGCGTGGCCGGAAGCGCGCTATTGGGGCGGTGACGGCTCCGACTTCAAGCGCAAGACCAGCGCCAATGGCGAGCAGCAGATCTATGTCGATCCGCGCTATTCGGGGCGAGCGGGGACGCCGCTTGGGCTAGATCCGTTCAAGGTGAAGGACGGCGTGCTCTCGATCGTCGCCAGCCGCACGCCGCCGGAACTGAAGTCCGTTCTGTTCAACAACGAGTACATCTCGGGAATCCTGACCACGCAGGGCACATTCGCGCAGAAGCACGGCTATTTCGAAATCCGCGCCAAGGTGCCGGTCGGCCATGCGGTCTGGCCGGCGTTCTGGATGCTGGCGGACGACGGCGGCTGGCCGCCGGAGGTCGACGTGCTGGAAGGCCGCGGCGAGCGGCCCGGCGATCTCGTCATGACGACGCATTGGCGGATTCCGTCGACCCAGAAGATCCAGTCCTGCGGCTTCGACTATGCGGTCGGTGATGCCTCCAGCGTGTTCCACAATTATGGTGTGCTGTGGGAGGAGGATCGCCTGGTCTATTTCATCGACCGCAAGCCGGTCTCCGACATCAAGGTGCCGATCGGCTTCGACGATCCCATGTACATGATCGTCAATCTCGCGATCGGATCGAAATTCTTTCTCGGCGTCGGTCCGGTCGATGCGGAATCGCCGCCCACCGTCGCATTCGAGATCGACCGGATTTCCGCCTATCAGATCGATATGGAGCAAGCCCGGAGATAGCGATGTCAGCTGATGTCTCGCGGCGCGATCTTGCGAAGCTTGCGGGGCTCGCCGCGCTTGGTGCAGCGGCGGGTGCCAGGGCTGCGGATAACAAGGCTGCAGATAATGAGACGCCCGCACCGGCCGATCGCCACGCGCCCGCGCTCTTTCCCAAGGACTTTTTGTGGGGCACGGCGACCTCGTCCTACCAGATCGAGGGCGCCATCGACGAGGACGGCCGCGGCAAATCGATCTGGGACATTTTCAGCCACACGCCCGGCAAGATCGAGGACGGCTCGACCGGCGACCGCGCCAACGAGCACTATCACCGCTACAAGGACGACGTCGCGCTGATTAGGGCGCTCGGGGTCAAGGCCTACCGCTTCTCGATTGCGTGGCCGCGGGTGTTTCCGGATGGATCGGGCCAGCCCAATCCGAAGGGGCTCGATTTCTACAACCGGCTCGTCGACGAGTTGCTCGCGAACGGCATCGAGCCCTATGCGACGCTCTATCATTGGGACCTGCCGCAGGCGCTCCAGGATCGCGTCGGCGGCTGGCAGTCGAGCGACACGTCGCAGGCTTTTGCAGATTACTCCGCCTATGTCGCCGCGCGCCTGACCGATCGCGTCAAAACCATCTTCACCGTGAACGAGGTCGGGCGCTTCGTGAATTTCGGTTATGGCTGGGGCATCGATGCGCCCGGCCTCAAGCTGCCGCTGCAGCAGCTCAACCAGGCCCGGCACCACGTCGCGCTGGCGCATGGCCTCGCCGTGCAGGCGATCCGCGCGTCGGGCCGCGCCGGCACCCGCGTCGGTGCCGCCGAAAACATCGCGGCCTGCGTGCCCGCGATCGCGACGCCGGAAAATATCCGCGCCGCCGAGATAGCAACGCGGGAGCTCAATGCCGGCTTTCTCGGCGTGGTGCTGGAGGGCAAGTACACCGACGGCTTCCTCGCCTATGCCGGCGCGGATGCGCCGAAATTCACCCCTGACGAGTTGAAGATCATCGGCACGCCGAACGATTTCGTCGGGCTCAACATCTACGCGCCGCAATACTACGTCACGGCCTCCGATCGCGCGTCGGGCTTCCGCGTGCTGCCGTTCCCAACCTCGTTCCCGCACATGAACTCGGAATGGCTGCGGGTCGGCCCTGAGGTGATCTACTGGGCCCCGCGTCTCGCCGCAAAAATCTGGAACATCGAGACCATCTATATCAGCGAGAACGGCACCTCGTCCGAGGACAAGATTTCCGCCGACGGCCAGGTCTACGATCTCGACCGCATCATGTTCCTGCGCAATTACCTGACCCAGATGCAGCGTGCGATCGCCGAGGGCGTGCCGATTCGCGGCTATTTCCTGTGGAGCCTGATGGACAATTTCGAGTGGATCTACGGCTACGGCAAGCGCTTCGGCCTCTACCGGGTCGACTTCGAGACCCAAGCGCGCGTGCCGAAGCTGAGCGCGGCGTTCTATCGCGACGTGGTGATGCGGAATGCGATCGGGGTGTGAGCTGGACGCCTAGCCCCCGCTACTCTCCTGACCCACAATAGACCCGCGCCACGGCGCCGTTCGTTTCTCCTTGAAGCGCGCATCGCGGCCGCTCCGTTGCAATCGAAACAAAGATCCCGCGATTGGAAACATTCCCGTAGTGCGGTCCACGCACAGAAAGGTGGTGAATCGAACCAAAGGAATAAGTATGAGCCGTCATTTTGGGCAACGCGCGGTTGTCATCGGAGCGGGGATTGGAGGATTGTCTGCCGCCGGTGCGCTTTCTTCCGCCTTCCAGGAAGTCGTCATTCTCGAACGCGATGTCCTGCCGGCTTCGATCATGTCCCGCGCCGGCGTTCCCCAGGATCGGCATCCGCATCTTCTTCTGGCCGGTGGGCTGCAGGCCCTCGACTCCCTTTTCCCGGGTTTCGCGCAGGATCTTGCCGCCGCCGGTGCAGTTCCCGTGAATGTCTTCAAGGACGTCCAGTACGAGCGGCCAGATGTCGGCGCGCTGCCAAGGCGCGACTGCGGGACGTCGCTGCTGTGTGGCTCGCGGCCGCTGATCGAGCATACGCTGCGCCGAAAGGTGACTGCGATCGCCAATGTCAAAGTGCAATCGCAGGGCCGCGTGACGGAGATTGTGCCGGCTGCAACCCGGCCGATGGTGAAGTTCGAGAACGACGCAGGCGTTGGTGCGGCGATCGAGGCGGATCTCGTGGTGGACGCATCCGGCCGCGGCGCGCCGACGCTCGGCCTGCTCGATGTGCTTGGCTGGGAGCGGCCGCAGGAGACCGTCGTGGGCGTCGACATCAGCTACACCACCGCGGTTCTGCGGCCGGGGCGAACCTCGTTCGACTGGCAAAATCTGGTCACCTTGCCCGATCCCGCCACGTCGGCGACAGCCGGCTTGATCATTCCTCTCGAAGGCGGGCGCTGGTTTACATCGATCTCCCATCACGGCGCGACGAATCGCCCCGGCACGTGGGAGGACTATCTTGCGGCTGCGCGCCAATTGAAGACGCCGGCGATCTACAACGCAGTCTACAAGCTCTTGCCACCCGGAGGCCTCCGGCATTTCGTGTTTGACGCGAGCCGCTGGCGGCATTTTGAACGGCTCAAGCGGCTGCCGCGCGGGATTCTCCCCGTGGCGGACTCGCTGTGCCGGTTCAATCCGGTCTACGGGCAGGGCATGACGGTCGCCGCGCGAGAGGCAAAGTTGCTGCGCGAGATCCTGGATCGCGTCGCCGGGGAGGCGGACCCGATCGAGGCCCTCCAGGCTGGGTTCATGTCCGAAGTGGGCGCGCTGCTTCAGGCACCCTGGAACATGGGCGTGAACGCTGACTTCGCCTATCCAACCACACGGGGCCAGCGCCCGGAGCGGTACGAGGAAAGCCGGCAGTTCGAGGCGGCTCTATTCCGGGCCGTCGTTCCGATCCGGTGGTTCAGCGCGCGTTCTCGGATGTCGTGCAACTCGTCGAGCCGTTCGACCTGATCAATTCGCCCGATATCCGCCAACGAATCGAGGCTCATTCGCTGGCGCAGAATGCGTGACGTTCGATGAAACGAACCGAGGACCCGACGGGTCCTCGATCTTTCGATTTCAGCACGTCGCACGAACGGCCGAGCGCGAACCGCGTCGCCCTACGGATCCAGCTCCGTATCCCAGTAGAGATAGTCCAGCCAGCTATCGTGCAGATAGTTCGGCGGAAACAGGCGGCCGTTGCGGTGGAGCTGGTGCACGGTCGGCGCAAACGCGCTCTGGCGCGGAAACATTTTTGCCTGCGCCGGCGTCAGATTGCCCTTGCGCAGATTGCAGGGCGAGCATGCCGCGACCACGTTCTCCCAGGTGGTCTGGCCGCCTTTGCTGCGCGGGACGATGTGGTCGAAGGTGAGGTCTTCGGGCGAGCCGCAATATTGGCAGACGAAACGATCGCGCAGGAAGACGTTGAACCGGGTGAACGCGGGATGCGTGGTCGGCTTGACAAAGGATTTGAGCGAGACAACGCTCGGCAGCTGCATTTGCAGCGTGGGACTGTGAACCGCCTGATCGTAATGCGCGACGATGTTGACGCGGTCGAGGAACACTGCCTTGATCGCGTCCTGCCACGACCAGAGAGACAGCGGGTAGTAACTCAGCGGCCGGAAGTCCGCATTCAGCACCAACACCGGCCAACTGCCTTGCGAGACATGTGCGTTCAAGTAACGCTCCCGGCCTCCAATATACGCTGCGAAGCAGCATGTACTGACATACTACATGCAGCGTGACGGGATTGTGAAGCCCGTTGAGCGACTTATTCAGATGCAAGCAATGCGGCGGCGGGGTGGCAAAGCGCTCAAAACCGCCGTGATTTGGGGGGCGCGAACGACGCCGGGGGAGGCAGGGTCGATCCGACAGCGCGTCGCGGCCTCGCCCGCCCAACTATTCCCGCACCCGCTCCAGCTTCTGCAAGCACCGCGTCGCGCGCACCACGGCCGGCATCTCCTGGTCCGGAAAACTCGTCTTCCAGTCGGTGACGCCGACCTCGCCGACATAGATGTCGCCCTTCGAATCCAGCGCGATGCCGTGCGGAGCCAGGAATTTTCCGCTGGCGACACCCGGCCCTTCCTCACCGCCGAGCCGCGCGATGCGTTTGCCTTGCGCGTCCACGATCGAAAGCCGCGGGCCGAGATTGGGCACCTTGCGGTTGACGGCGAGGCCCGGGCCGAGCTCGCCGATTACGAATGTCGGGCTCTTGCCGCCGCCACAGCAGCACAGCGCGCAGGGCCGGTGCAGGTTGTTCCACTGCGTCTCGTACTTGCCCTCGCCATCGAACACCTGCACGCGGTGGTTCTCGCGGTCGGCGACATAGACAAAACCGTCGGCGTCGGCGGCGATGTTGTGCACGATGTTGAACTGGCCGGGGTCGGTGCCGGGCTCGCCCCAGCTCTTGAGCAGCTTGCCGTCCGGCGTGAACTTGTGCACGCGCGCGTTGCCATAGCCGTCGGAGACGTAGATCTCGCCCTTCGGCGATAGCGCGGTGTGGGTGCAGCGATGGAACGGCTCGCCGCTCATGAACGGCGACGGCTTTTCGGGGATGCCGATCGTCAACAGCACCTTGCCGTCGGTGGTGCATTTGCGCACCGTGTGGTCGCCGTCATCGGTGCAGTAGAGATGGTCGTCGGCATCGATGTGCAGGCCGTGCGCGCGCGAGAACAGCCCTTCACCCCAGCTCCGGAGGAAATTGCCCTCGCGATCCAGCACCACCATCGGATGGGCCCCGCGGTTGAAGACGTAGACGCGGTCCTTGCTGTCGACGGCGACCGAGGCGACGTCGGTCAGCGTCCAGCCGTCGGGCAGCTTCGCGAAATTTTCGACGACGCGGTAGCGGTGCTCGCCGGTGCCGAGAATGGCTGGCATTTGTTTTTCCTCTTCTTCGTTTCAGCGGCGCGATCGTCTCTACACTGTCATTGCGAGCGCAGCGAGGCAATCCAGGCTGTCTTCGCGGAAAGATCCTGGATTGCCTCGCTGCGCTCGCAATGACGAGGCTTAAGCGGCGCCCGCCTCACGCCCCAAAATCCCTTCCTCGATCGCCTTGATCTGCAGCGCGAGATATTTCGAGTTGATCCGGCACTGCGCGAGGCTGCCGGCGATGAACCAGAGGCCGGGCTGCCCGGTGCGCGCATACATGTTGCGCAGCTCCAGGCCATCGCCAAAGCCCCAGACCGGGCCGACGCGGTCGGCGACGCCGTCGCCGAACAGTTTTCGCACCAGATATCCCTGCGGCTTGTAACCGGTGGAGAGCACGATGAGGTCGGCCGCGATCATCGAGCCGTCCTTCATCCGAGCGCCGTTGGCCGTGAAGCTCTCGATATCCTCAAACTGCCTGAGCCCGATCGCGCCCTCGACGATCAGGTTGGAGCAGCCGACATTGAAATAATAGCCACCACCGCGGGTGAGGTATTTGAACTGCCAGCCGGTGCCGGCCTCGCCGAAGTCGAGCTTGAATCCGACTTTGCGCAGGCCGTCGAGCAGCTCCTTGTCGAGCTCCTTCGACTGCTCGGTCAGCATCACATGGGTTTTCTTCGCGAGCGGCGTCGGCATCGAGGTCGCGATCAGGTCGTTATCCTCGAGCGTGCCCTCGTTGTAGGTCGCATAGGCGAGCTGGGCCGACGGCTCGATATTGGTGACCAGCGTCGGCGAGCGCTGCACCAGTGTCACCTCGGCGCCGCTGGAGCAGAGATCCTGCGCGATGTCATGGCCGCTGTTGCCGGTGCCGATCACGATGGCGCGCTTGCCGGTCCAGTTCTCGCCGTCCTCGTAGCGGCTGGAATGCAGCAGCGTGCCTTTGAAATTGGCGAGGGTCGGAATATCAGGCACGTTGGCGATGCCGCTGACGCCGGTCGCCATCACCACATGGCGCGGCTGCATGGTGCGCTTGCTTCCGTCGGCGCGCCGCAGCGTAACGGTCCAGCAGCCCTTCGCGTCGTCATAGCTGCCGCCCTCGAACTCGGCGCCGGTCCAGAAATCCAGCTCCATCGCGTCGACATAGGCTTCGAACCAGTTGGCGAGCTTGTCCTTCGGGATGTAGGTCGGCCAGTTCGGCGGGAACGGCATGTAGGGCAAATGATTGACCTGCACCTGGTTATGCAGGGTCAGCGCGTGATAGCGCTTGCGCCAATTATCGCCGATCCGCGTCTCGCGATCGACGATCAGCGTGTCGATCTTCAATTGCTTCAGCCGTGCTGCAATCGCAAGGCCGGCCTGGCCGCCCCCGACCACCAGCACGGCAGGATCGCGATCGGCGTAGTCGCGCGCTGCGTTACGCAAATCGAGCCAGTTCGGCCCGCGGAAATCGCGTGAATAGGCCTGCCCCCGCGGCCGCGACGTTCCGAGCTGCTCCTCGAAGCCTTTGAGCTCATCGAGCGTGGTGAGCAGCGTCCACGCCTTCAGCCGGTCGCCATCGGCGGTATCGGGCACGAGCCGAACGATGCCGCTGCCGCGACCGATCACGGTCTCGAAATTGAAGATGACCTCGATATTGCTGGTGCCGGCGCGCGTGACCCAGCGCGGCGCCGCGCGGTTGGGCGCGATCGTGAAGCTGGTTGGCGCCGCCGGTGGCGCGAGCGCCCTCAACGCTTGGGCAATCCGGTCGTGGCCCGCAATCGTCTGCAGGTTCCAGCTCAGCGCCAGCACATCGCGCCAAAAACTGTCGGCGAGGAAGAGATGGTCCAGTGTGGCCGGATCGGGCTTGCCGAGCGAGCGCTCGAACTCATCGAGCCAGGCTTGCGCCGAGACAGAAATATCCTTCGTCTTGTCCAGCATGCGCGACCTCGTGGCCGTCTTCGCGGCGTTTCCTCTGAGGTTGACGCTATACCGGTTCGACGGGCCTCGAAAGCGGTTTACCCGAGCAGCGAGAGCATGTGGCCCTGCTCAGGCGGAATACGCCCTTTCAGCGTATCGAGAAACACCTGCCGCACCGCGTCGGGGCCGCGGCTCTCGACCACGGTCAGGCTTCGCTCCAGCAGCGGCGCAAAGCCGGACCATGCCGCGCCAAAGCGCTGCTCGATGCCGCCCGGGCCCCATTCCTTGGCGCGCTTGCGGATCTGGTCGGGCGCGAAGAACCAGCGCGGCTTTGCACCGGGCAGCTCGCCTTCGTCGGGCTCGGTGGCGCGATGCGTCAATCCGACGCGTACGGAGCATTTCATCCGGTCGCCGAAGTGCTGATGCAATCCGGCGCGCAGCGCGCTGTTGCCGGCCATGTCAACGAAGGCGACCGGCGCATCCGATGGCAGCGACGCAACGCGGTCATAGGTGACGACCTCGTCATAGCAACCGAGCGACGCGACAAAGTCGACATTGCCGGTGGACGTCAGCCCGATCACCTTGCGGCCGCGGGTGTGCAGCAGATGGGCGAGGCCGAACGCGGTCTTGCTCGAGGCGCTCGACAGCAGCACGGTGCGTGCGCCGAAATCGTCGTTCTCGGCCAGAAAGTCGTCGACCAGGAACGACAGCATGAACAGCGGCCGCAGCAGCGCCTGGTAATCGCCGTTCCGGCCGACGTAAGCGGGATCGCCGCTGACGCGTGCATAGGCATTGTAGACCGGTGCCACGCCCTGCCGGTGTGCGGCACCGTCGCGCAGGCCGCGCTTGCTCACGTCGGTCGCCTCGATGACGAGATGCGTCGCCATCGGGAAGTAGCCGAACAGGCGCTCGCCCACGGCGATGTTCGGGTGCCTGGACGCGACCACCTCGCCAAAGCCCCATACCGGAATGTTGCCGAAACCGTTCGGCGCGGGAAAGAGCTGCCAGTATTTCAACTCGTCGCCCATCACCGCATAGGTGATGTTGTTGGCGGTGAAGGCGAAGCGGTCGACCTTCACGAGCAGGGCGTCAGGCGGCAGCGCATCCGCGCCGGGAAGCTCGGTCGTGACCACCTTGCACTGGTCGAGGTCATTTTTCGCAACGACGAAGTCGATCGATGTCATGGCTTTGATCCCGGCTTTGTCCGCGCCGGCATTTCATCGTTCACCCATGATCCTTTTGCAACAGCAACATAGTTTAAAACGCCGTTCGCAGCCGTTCGTTACGCGCCGGCGCGCGCGTGGCCCGCCCAATAGGGCTCCCGCAGCTTGCGCTTGAAGATCTTTCCCGTCGCCTCGCGCGGCAGCGCGTCGCGGAATTCGACGTCCTTCGGCACCTTGAAATTGGCGAGCCGCTCGCGCAGGAACGACTGGACCGCGGCGGACGAGAGCGCTGCGCCCGGCTCCGGCTCGACATAGGTGCAGAGCCGCTCGCCAAATTCGGCGTCGGGAATGCCGAACACCGCGCAATCGCGCACGCCGGGCATTCCGATCAGCGCATTCTCGATCTCGGCGGGATAGATGTTGACGCCGCCGGAGATCACCATGTCGCGCTTGCGGTCGCATAGGAACAGATAGCCGTCCTCGTCGAGATAGCCGACGTCGCCGACGCTGACGAGCCCGTCGCGGCCGGCCTCGGCGCGCGCTTCGGCCTTGCCGTGATAGTCGAAATCCGGCACCGAGGTTTGCCGCATGTAGATTTCGCCGACCTCGCCAGCGCCGCAGAGGCTGCCGTCCTCCCGGAAGATCTTGACGATGCCGCCTTCGATGGCGCGGCCGACCGTGCCGGGCTTCTTCAGCGCCTCCGCCGCGGAGTGCCACACCGGAATCCCGGTCTCGGTCGAGCCGAAATATTCGTTGATGACGCCTCCCCACCAATCGATCATCGCCTTCTTCACGTCGGGCGGGCAGGGCGCCGCGCCATGAACGACGAAGCGCAGCGAGGACAAGTCGTAACGCCGCTTCATTTCGTCGGGCAGCCGCAGCAGGCGCACGAACATCGTCGGAACCATATGCATGTGCGTGACGCGATGGCGCTCAATCAGTTGCAGCAGGTCTTCGGGATCGAAGCGCGGTTCCAGCACGATGGTGCAGCCACTGCGATAGGCCAGCATGCCGTAGGAGTGCGGAGCGGAATGGTACATCGGGCCGTTCATCAGCACGACCTGATCCTCGTTCGGCTTGATGCCATAGGCGATCGCTCCGACGCGCTCGGAGGCCGCGACCTGCTCGGGGCGCATCGGCATGCGCCGCACCCCCTTCGGCATGCCCGTCGTGCCCGACGTGTAGAACATCGGCGCGCTGCGACGTGGCGGCTGGGTGAGTTCCGCCTGGCCGTCACGCCATTTGTCCCAATCGGTCAATCCGTCCGGCACCTTTGTGAGTGCAGCGGGGATGTCGAACGCGCCGGCGATCTCCGGCGGCGTCGGCATGACCATCAGCGCCAGTCCCTCCGGCAGGCCGTCGCGAATCTGCGGCAGCAGATCGGCACGGCAGATCAAAATGTCGGCGCCGCTGTCGGCCAGGATATAGCGGACTTCGGCGGCCTTCAGGTGCCAGTTGATCGGCACCACCGGTCGGCCGAGCGCGGCGGAAGCCGCGACGACCTCGAACAGGGCGAAGTCATTGCGCAGCATCATGGCGACCGGCGTGCCCTCGCGCCCGCCGAGCGCGCTGATCCCGCCTGCGGCCCGTCTGATCCGCGCATGGAGTTCTGGATAATCGATCCGGCGCTCGCCGCTGATGATCATGGGACGTCCTCTACCGGTCATCGAGAATGCCGCCGAACGGCACCCAGCTCTTGCCGTTGAAGCGGCGGAGCTGAAGCTGCTGGAACGGCAGATAGTCGTCCGGACCGGTCGATACGCTCATTCCGGGCAACAGCAGTGGCAGTCACCTCTTTCAGCGACGCGGCCTGCTTCAAGATGTTGTCGCGGCTGACATCGTCCTTGCAGGCGCTCAGCACCGTCATCAGCAGCGTGGCATAGTGATAGCCCGCGGCGTAGTTGGAGTTCGAGAGATCCGCGGTCGGCATGTATTGCTTCATGAAGGCGAAATAGGACTTCACGCCGGGATCGTCGGCCCATTGCGGGTCCATCGTGTCCTTCTGGTTGCTCGACGAGATCAGCCCGACCGCATTGTCCAGCCCCGCCGGCTCCAGGAACGAGATGGAGGAGGCCGAGGTCGGCACGAACAACAGCTCCGGCTTCCAGCCGATCTCGGCTACGCCCTTGACCATCTGCGAGGTGAACTTGCCGAGCACGACGCCGAACAGCACGTTGGCGCCTGACGCCTTCAGCGTCGAGAGCTGCGAGCTGATCGTCGGCGCGCTGGACTCGTAGCTCGCCTCCGCGATGATCATGCCGGCGGCCTTGGGCCCGAGCGCGCGCTTGAAGCCCGCGACATAGTCGCGGCCGAAATCGTCGTTCTGGGACAGGATCGCGATCTTCGCGTCGGGCTTGGCCTGCAAGATATACTTGGCATAGACGACGCCCTCGGATTCGTAGGCCGCCATGCCCGGCATCGTCCAGGGATTCTTCTGCGGATCGGCCCATTTGGTGGCGCCCGAGAGCACGAACAGCTGTGGCACCTTCTTGGCGTTGAGGTAACGCTGCACGGCGCTGTTGGTGGCGGTGCCGAGCGAGCCGAACATCATCAGCACCTCGTCCTGCTCCACCAGCTTGCGGGTCTGCTCGACCGTCTTCGGCGGCGAGTAGGCGTCGTCCAGCGTGATGAACTTGACCTTGCGGCCGTTGATGCCGCCCTCCGCGTTGACCTTCTCGAAGAACGCCTCCTGGGTCCGTCCGATCGCGCCGAACCCGGATGCCGGACCGCTATAGGGCAGCGTCTGTCCGATCCGGATCTCGTCCGCACCGGCGCTGCCGGCGGCAAGCGTCAGCAACGACAGGCCTGTCAGCGCGGCTGTCAGCTTCATGATGTCCTCCCGTTTGTCTTTTCAGTCCAATTTTCTTGTCGGACCAAGCCGTCAGGCTCTGGCGCGCATCAGGAAATCCTGCCGGGCCTGATCGAATTCGCCCTTCATCCGGTCGACCAGCTCGGCCACCGGCGGCGCATCCAGGATCTGGCCGATGCCCTGGCCCGATCCCCAGATGTCGCGCCACGCCTTGGATTTCATGTTGCCGCCGGAGCCGAAATTCATCTTCGTCTTGTCGGCAACCGGGAGATTGTCCGGATCGAGCCCGGCGGCCGCGATCGAGGGGCCGAGATAGTTGCCGTGCACGCCGGTGAACAGGTTGGTGTAGACGATGTCGTGCGCGGCGTGCTGCGTCAGCGCGGACTTGTAGGCTTCGTCGGCATTGGCTTCCTTCGTCGCGATGAAGCGCGTGCCCATATAGGCGAGGTCGGCGCCCAACGTCAGCGCGGAGGCAATGCCAAAACCGTCGCTGATCGCGCCCGACAGCAGGATCGCGCCGTCGAACCATTGCTTGACCTCGCGCACCAGCGCGAAAGGCGACAGCACGCCGGCATGCCCACCCGCGCCGGCGCAGACCAGGATCAGGCCGTCGACGCCCTGCTCGGCAGCCTTGCGCGCATGCTTGACGTTGATGACATCGTGGAACACCAGCCCGCCATAGGAGTGCGCGGCCTCGACGATCTCGGCGGGCGGCCGCAGCGAGGTGATGATGATGGGCGCCCTGTGCTTCACACAGGTTTCCATGTCCTTCATCAAGCGGTCGTTGGAGGCATGGCAGATCTGGTTGACGGCGTAGGGCGCGACCTTCTTGCCGGGATTGCGCGATTTGTATTCGCCGAGCTCGTCCTCGATGCGGCTCAGCCACTCGTCGAGCTTTTCCACCGGACGGGCGTTGAGCGCCGGAAACGAGCCGACGACACCGGCCTTGCATTGGGCGATCACCAGCTCCGGCCCGGAGACGATGAAAAGGGGCGAGCCGACCACGGGCAGCTCCAGATTGTTCTTGAGCAGAGCGGGCAGTGCCATCCGATCCTCCTGACGACGCGCATCAACGGCCTGCTGGCCGGGGGTGAGCGCTTCCATGTCGATTGTCGCGCCGGCGGGGTGTCCGCCGCTGGCGTGTTTGACCCCACTATAGGGTTGGACGGCGGGCGGGGATCGTTCAATATTGAACAAGCGGATATTCAGATTTGTACGGAGCCGACGTGGATTGGGATCTCTGCAAGACCTTCGTTGCGGTCGCCGACACCGGCAGCTTCACTGCGGCGGCAAAGCGCCTTCACGCCAGCCATCCGACCGTCAGCCGCAAGATCGCGGCGCTGGAGGCGCAGCTTGGCACCAAGCTCCTGGCGCGTGCCGCCGATGGCTTCGTGCTCACCGCCGATGGACGTACGCTGCGAGAGCATGCCGAGGCGATGGCGGCTGCCGCGCTCCGCGCCGAAGCCGCCGTTGGCGCCGGCGGGCGCAAGGCGCGCGGCACGGTCAAGCTGTCGATCGGCGCGACGCTGGCCTCGCACTGGCTGATGCCGCGGCTGCGCTCTTTTCTCGGCGCACATGATCACATCCGGCTCGAGATCATCACCCATCCGTTTCCGGCCAGCGTGCGGCGGCGGGAGGCCGACGTCGTGCTGCGACCGGTCGATAGCGGCGAGGAAAATCTGGTCGGTCGCAGGGTTGGCCGCCTCGGCACCGGCTTCTATGCCTCGCGCGACTATGCCACGGGCCGGTCCTTGCCGGAGCGGAGCGGCGAGTGGAAGGGGCACAGCGTCATCGGCTTTGCCGATCAGGATTCGAACGCGCAGCTGGCGCGCTGGAGCGATGCGATCACCCGGCAAGGCACCATGGTGATGCGCTGCTCGTCGCAGGGCGACATGCTGGCGGCGGTGCGCGCCGGAATCGGCATCTCCGCGCTGTCCTGCTTCGTCGCGGAAAGCTATCCGGACCTGGTGCGCGTCGCGCCGCAGAAACTCGTCAGCGTCGCCGATCTCTGGCTGCTCGCCCATCCCGATCTGGTCGAGTTGTCTGCGGTGCGCGCCGTCATCGATTTCGTCGCGGAATGCGCCCGTGCCGATCGCGAGCGGCTGCGGGGCTAGGGCTGGTTGCTGATCACACCTTCGCGCTTCTTGATCACGCGATAATAGCTCCACCACAGATGCGCGGCTGCTCCGCGCAGCGGCCGCCAGGGTTCGGCGAGCGGCGCCATCTGCTTCTCCGTCGGCCGCGCCTGAAGGCCCAGGCCAACTTTGATCCCCTCCTGCACGGCGATGTCGCCGGCCGGCCAGGCATCGCCGTGCCCGAGGCAGAACAGCAGGTAGACGTCGGCCGTCCATGGCCCGATGCCGGGCAGCGCGATCAGCGTATGGTGCGCGGCCTCGGCGTCTTCCTCGGCGAGCACGTCGAGGTTCAGCCGCTGCGCATTGATCTCGCGCGCGAGATGTTTCAGCGTCTTGATCTTGGCGGCGGACAGGCCGAGCCGTCCCAGCCGGTCGGTGCGGGCGCGGCTCACGGCCTCATGGTCGAACGGATCGAACGCGGCCGACAGCCGCCCCCAGATCGCTGCGGCGCTCGCGGTCGAAAGCTGCTGCCCGCAAACGATGTGGGCGAGCCCCGTAAAACCCGGCTCACGCCGCCGCAAGGCGGGCATGCCGGCGATCTCGAGCACGGGCTTGAGGCGCGGGTCGCGCTTGATCAGCGCGTGGACGGCGTCTTCGAGATCGGACTGGGTTTCGAGGTGGATGGTCATTTGGGTCGGCAAACTCTCTCCGGCGTCATGGCCGGGCTTGACCCGGCCATCCACGTCTCTCTAACCACACGACATGTCTAGCATGGGTGACAGTGTTCGTATCTGTCCACGACTTGACACGATCGCTGTATCGCACCGAAGAACGTGGATGGCCGGGACATAGGCGAGCGGAAGCGACGCCGTCCCTTCGGACGGCTATGCCCGGCCATGACGAGTTTCACCGCATGGCGCCACCCGTTTTCCGTTTTGCCCCCAGTCCGAATGGCCTCTTGCATCTCGGCCACGCCTATTCGGCGCTGCTCAATTTCGACCGCGCGCGCGAGACCGGCGGGCGGCTGTTGCTGCGGATCGAGGACATCGACGCGACGCGCTGCCGGCCGGAATATGAGACGGCGATCTACGACGACCTCGCCTGGCTCGGCATCGCCTGGGAAACGCCGGTGCGGCGGCAGTCGGAGCATCTCGCGGTTTATCGCGCCGCGCTCGAGAAACTCTCGGCGCTTGGTCTCGTCTATCCCGCGTTCGAAAGTCGCGCGGAGATCGCCAGGCTCGTGGTCGCGCGCGAGGCCGCCGGGCCATGGCCTCGCGATCCCGATGGCGCACCGCTTTATCCGGGTGACGCCAGATCGCTGTCGGCCGGCGAGCGCGACCGGCTCATTGCATCTGGCGTGCCTTACGCGCTGCGGCTCGACATGGCGGCCGCCTGCCGACGCGTTGCCGGCCTGAGGTGGACTGAGCTGGGCGTGGGCCCCGACGGCGAGCATGGTACCGTCCCCGCGCGGCCCGAGGCTTGGGGCGACGTCATCCTGGCCCGCAAGGAGACGCCGACCAGCTACCATTTGTCCGTCGTCGTCGACGACGCGCTTCAGGGCATCAGCGAGGTCGTGCGCGGGCAGGACCTGTTTCACGCCACCTCGGTTCACCGCCTCCTCCAGGTCCTGCTCGATCTGACGGAACCCGCCTATCGCCACCACGCCCTGATTCTGGACGAGGCGGGCCGGAAGTTGTCGAAATCGGACCGCTCGACCGGCCTGCGCGAGCTGCGCGCTGCCGGCGCCACGCCCGCCGGCGTCCGCCGGTTGGTGGGATTAGGTTAAGTTTCTCTGGGGGTTAGCAAAACGCCGCCGTGACTCCGGGGGTTCCGCCGTGCGATGCTGGCTTGAGAGCCTGGGGATCGAAGGGGACCCTTCGAAGGGATTCATGGCGGCGAAAACGCGCTCAGCGCGCACCACGCGAACGTCCAGGCGACCGCCTCGGAAGCGGTCCGGGGCGACCGGCCGGTTGCGCAAGCGCAGCGCCAAGGCCGTGGCGCCGGACGTGGTCCAGGCCGCACTCGCCGCCTTCGCCCATGAGGTCCGTACCCCCCTGACCGGTATTCTCGCGATCAGCGACCTGCTCGCCACCTCCGATCTCGGCGAGCGCGAGCGGCGCTGGGCCGACACCATCAAGGCCGGTGCCGAGCATCTGGCGAGCCTTGCCACCCTGTTCGTCGATGCCGCCAGGACCGGCAAGGGGGCGGGCAAGGGTGGAAGTGCCTTGCGGCAGGATTTGTTCGATCTGCGTGCGCTCGCCCGCAGCGCCGGCGATTCGCTCGCCGGACGCGCCGCGGCCAAGGGCCTCCAGGCCCAGGTCGATATCTCCGAGAAGCTTCCGGGGCTGGTGGTCGGCGATTCCGTCCGCCTGCGCGCCGCGCTCGAGAACCTGATCGACAATGCCGTCAAGTTCACCGAGCAGGGCGGTGTCGCGCTCGCGGTCGCGCCTTGGCGTCCCGCCAAAGGCAAGGCCAGAGACAAGGCGAAGGGCAAGGTCGGCGTCGCCTTCGCGGTGTCCGACAGCGGCATCGGCCTGACCATGGCCGAGATCAAGCGGCTGTTCCGCCCCTTCACCCAGGCCAATGTCACCATCGCCTCGCGCTTCGGCGGCGCCGGCTTGGGCCTTTCCTCGGTCAAGCAACTGGCGCGCGCGATGGGCGGGGACATCACGGTCGCACCGCGGCGCGGCGGCGGAGCCACCTTCACGTTGACGATGTCGCTCGACGCGACGGAATCGCGCAAGTCCCGCAAGTCGAAGGGCGAAGCCGAGGCGGATGCGATGGCCGCGCTGCGCGTGCTCAGCGTCGAGGACAGTCCGTTCGGCCGCGTCGTGCTCAACACCATCCTGACCGAGCTTGGCCACCATGCCGAGTTCATCGGGCGCGGCGAGGACGCGGTGAACCGGCTCGCGCAGGGCGCGTTCGATGCGGTGCTGATGGACATGGTGCTGCCTGGCATCGACGGCGTCGAGGCCATCAGGCGGATCCGGACCATGCCGGCGCCGCTGGCTCAGATCCCCATCATCGGCGTGTCCGGCCGCGGCGAGGACGAGGCGGCCTCGCGCGAGGCCGGCGCCGACGCCTTCCTGGTCAAGCCTGTGTCTCCGCGCGCTTTAGCGACTGCGCTGCTTGAAGCGAAACGCCGTGAGGAAGCCGCGACTTGATGATCGCGGCGTTGAGCTCGCCGCCATAGACGAAGATCGCGGCGATGAAATACAGGAACACCAGCGCGATGATCACCGAGGCGAGCCCCGCATACATCGTCACGTAGTTGTTGGCGAAGCGCGCCAGATATTGGCCGAACACGATGCCCGAGATCAGCGACGCCACGATGGTGAAGACGATGCCGGGCAGGATCTGGAGGAAGGCGCGCCGTCCCGCCGGCAGCCAGGCATGCAGGATGATCAGCGCCACCACCAGCGCACCCACGGTGATGCCGTAGCGCAGCCAGGTGAGGATGCTCTCGTTGGACTCGACGAACAGCGGGATATGGCGCCGCGCCGCCTCGATGAAGAGCGGGCCAAGCACGATCAGGAACGCCATCGCGAGCGCGGTGAAGGCCGCGACCAGCGTGTAGCCGATCGATTCAAGGCGCAGCCAGTACCAGCGCCGCATCTCCACCACCGCATAGGCGCGGTTCAGCGCGACGCGGAGCGCCTCGACGCCGTTGGAGGCGAAATACACCGACAGCGCTGCGCCGATCGTCAGCACGCCGGTGCGGGTCGTGGTCAAAACGTCGTGGACTTCCCCCGAGATCGAATCGGCGACCTGCTTCGGCCAGACCTGAAGCATCAGGCTTGCGGCCTGATCGGCAAGTTCCTTGGAGCCGAAGAAGCCGGCGAGCGAGGTCAGCACGATCAGGAACGGGAACAGCGCCATCAGCGTCGACAGCGCGATATGGCTCGCGATCGCCCAGCCGTCGTCGGCGAGGAAGGTGTAGAAGGCGTCTTCCACGACGACGTAGATGGTGCGGATTGCCCTCACGCGCCCACCTACACGACAGATGCCGCTCGCTCGCCCCGTGCGCGGGGAGAGGCGAAAAAGCCGGGCAATTGGCGCAGACCAGAAATCATCGCACTACCATCTGATATTATTGACCTAAAAGCCAGATCGCGAAGCGCCCCCGTCGTCATTCCGGGCTCGATGCTTCGCATCGCCCCGGAATGACGGCGGCGGCTGCCGCGGCACCATGGCGCATCCGCAAGCACGGTGTTATCTACCCCAAATGGCATCTCTCCTGAGTACTTTCATCCTGCCGGTAGCGGCCGGCGCCGTGGCGGTGGTGCTGCTGCTCGGTCTCGCCAACATGATGCGCGGCGGCTCGCCAAACACCTCGCAGAAGCTGATGCGCTGGCGCGTGCTGCTTCAGTTCGTGGCGATCGTGATTGCCATGCTCGCAGTCTGGGCGATGGGGCGTTAAAAATGGTCACGCTGAATCGCATCTATACGAAGACCGGTGACGACGGCACGACGGCGCTCGGAACGGGTGAGCGCCGTCCGAAATATGATCTGCGCATCGAAGCCTATGGCACCGTGGACGAGACCAATGCCGCGATCGGCGTTGTCAGGCTTCACACCCATGACATGCCCGAGTTCGACGCGATGCTCGGCCGCATCCAGAACGATCTGTTCGACCTCGGCGCGGACCTCGCAGTGCCCGAGCGTGAAGGCAAGGCCGAGCGGCTGCGGGTGGTGGCAAGCCAGGTCGAGCGGCTCGAGCGCGACATCGACGCGCTCAACGACAAGCTGGCGCCGCTCACCTCCTTCGTGCTGCCGGGCGGCACGCCGGCCGCCGCCTACCTCCACGTTGCCCGTACGATTTGCCGCAGGGCGGAACGCGTGATGGTGGAACTGGCGGCCCGGCCCGGCGAGCCCGTGGGCGCCGCTGGCATCCAGTATATGAACCGCCTGTCCGACTTCCTGTTCGTCGCCAGCCGTGCCGCCAACCATAACGGCGCCGGCGACGTGCTCTGGGTTCCGGGCCAGAATCGCTGACCCATTGAGGTCGATATTTCTAAGGTCTAAAATTTGGCCCTGTCGCGCGTTGACCGGGCCGGATCAGGCCTTTAGGTTCCGCGCCAGTTGATAACCCCCCTCCCAAATTGAGTGAAAGAGGATCGATGAAGGTCTTGGTGCCGGTAAAGCGGGTGGTTGATTACAACGTCAAGGTCCGCGTCAAGGGCGATGGATCGGGCGTTGAACTCGCCAACGTGAAGATGTCGATGAACCCGTTCGACGAAATCGCGGTCGAGGAAGCGTTGCGCCTGAAGGAAGGCGGCAAGGCCACCGAGGTCGTCGTGGTTTCCATTGGACCGGCGCAGGCCTCGGAGACGATCCGCACCGGTCTCGCCATGGGCGCCGACCGCGGCATCCTGGTGAAGGTCGAGGGCATCGTCGAGCCGCTCGCGGTCGCGAAGATTCTGAAGAAGATCGCCGACGAAGAGCAGCCCGGCCTGATCATCCTCGGCAAGCAGGCGATCGACGACGACAGCAACCAGACCGGTCAGATGCTGGCCGCGCTGCTCGGCTGGTCGCAGGCGACGTTTGCTTCGAAGCTCGAGGTCGAAGGCTCTGACTTCAAGGTCACCCGCGAAGTCGACGGCGGTCTGCAGACCGTCAAGCTGAAGGGACCGGCAATCGTCACCACGGATCTCCGTCTCAACGAGCCGCGCTATGCCTCGCTGCCCAACATCATGAAGGCCAAGAAGAAGCCGATCGCGGAGAAGACCGTTGCCGATTACGGCGTCGACGTCGCCGCGCGTCTCGAGGTTCTCAAGACGACGGAGCCGGCGGGCCGCAAGGCGGGCGTCAAGGTCAAGGACGTCGCCGAGCTGGTGTCGAAACTCAAGAACGAAGCCGGGGTGCTCTGATGACGACGCTTCTGATTGCCGAACACGACAATGCGTCGCTGAAGGACGCGACCAACAAGGCCCTGACCGCGGCTGCCGCACTCGGCGCGGATGTCGACGTGCTGGTGGCCGGCCAGAACGCCAAGGCTGCGGCGGATGCTGCCGCCAAGCTTGCCGGCGTAAAGAAGGTGCTGCTTGCCGAGGGCGAGACTTACGCCCACGATCTCGCCGAGCCGCTCGCCGCGCTGATCGTCTCGCTGGCTTCCGGCTATGACGCGATCGTCGCCCCCGCGACCTCGCGCTTCAAGAACGTGATGCCGCGTGTCGCAGCCCTGCTCGACGTCATGCAGGTCTCCGAGATCACCAAGGTGGTCGCCCCCGACACCTATGAGCGCCCGATCTATGCCGGCAACGCCATCCAGACGGTGAAGTCGAAGGACGCCAAGAAGGTCATCACGGTGCGCACGTCGACCTTCGCGGCGGCGGGTGAAGGCGGCAGCGCCGCCGTCGAGAACGTCGCTGCGGCGGCCGATCCGGGCCTGTCGTCATTCGTCGGCGAGGAAGTCGCCAAGAGCGACCGCCCCGAGCTGACCTCGGCCAAGATCATCGTCTCCGGTGGCCGTGCCATGCAGAGCCGCGAGAACTTCGCCAAGTACATCGAGCCGCTCGCCGACAAGCTCGGTGCCGGCGTCGGTGCCTCGCGCGCGGCGGTGGATGCCGGCTATGCGCCGAACGACTGGCAGGTCGGCCAGACCGGCAAGGTGGTGGCCCCCGAGCTCTATGTCGCGGTGGGCATTTCCGGCGCGATCCAGCATCTGGCCGGCATGAAGGACTCCAAGGTGATCGTCGCGATCAACAAGGACGAGGACGCGCCGATCTTCCAGGTCGCCGATTACGGCCTGGTCGCCGACCTCTACCAGGCGGTTCCTGAGCTCACCGAAGCGCTCGCCAAGCTCGGCAAGTAAAAACGCGCTAAAAACACCGGCCGGAGTGGTACACTCCGGCCGGTTTTTCTTTTTCAAGGCGTTTTCTTTGGCGTGGGGCACGCCGGGGAAGCGATCCAATCTAGGTTTCGAGCCAGGATTCTGATCTAATCGAGTTTCTGATTAAATCGGACCTCCCGGCTCGGGGGATGAGGCAGGCGCGATCTGCGCGCCGTTCCGGTGGATGACATTATGGCGGCAGTGATCAAGAAGGTCGGCGTGATCGGCGCGGGTCAGATGGGCAATGGCATCGCGCATGTCGCGGCGCTGGCCGGTTTCGACGTGGTGCTCAACGACGTCTCGGCCGACCGGCTCAAGTCGGGCATGGCCACCATCAACGGTAATCTGGCGCGCCAGGTCTCCAAGAAGGCCGTCAGCGAGGACGACAAGACCAAGGCGATGGCCCGCATCAAGCTCGCCGAGAAGCTCGACGACCTCGCCGATTGCGACCTCGTGATCGAGACCGCGGTCGAGAAGGAAGAGGTCAAGCGCAAGATCTTCCACGAGCTCTGCGCGGTGCTGAGCCGGAGGCGATTGTCGCCTCCGATACCTCCTCGATCTCGATCACGCGGCTTGCCGCGGCCACCGACCGGCCCGAGCGCTTCATCGGCATTCACTTCATGAATCCGGTGCCGCTGATGGAGCTGGTCGAGCTGATCCGCGGCATCGCCACCGACGACCAGACCTTCGAGGCGTCCAAGGAATTCGTCTCCAAGCTCGGCAAGCAGGTCGCGGTCTCCGAGGATTTCCCGGCCTTCATCGTCAACCGCATCCTGCAGCCGATGATCAACGAGGCGATCTACACGCTGTATGAAGGCGTCGGCAATGTCGAGGCCATCGACGCGGCGATGAAGCTTGGCGCGCATCATCCGATGGGCCCGCTCGAGCTCGCCGATTTCATCGGCCTCGATACCTGCCTGTCGATCATGCAGGTGCTGCACGAGGGCCTCGCCGATTCCAAATATCGCCCGTGCCCGCTGCTGGTGAAATACGTCGAGGCCGGCTGGCTCGGTCGCAAGACCCAGCGCGGCTTCTACGACTACCGCGGCGCCAAGCCGGTTCCGACGCGCTGATCCAATTTCCGATGCCGTAGGGTGGGCAAAGGCGCAAAGCGCCGTGCCCACCATCTCTCCAATTATGCGGTGGAAATTGGTGGGCACGCTTCCGCCTTCGCTCTTCGAGCTACGGCGGACAAGCCGCTTTGCCCACCCTACGGCGCTCTCGCCCTCAGGCCGTGCATCCGCACCGTGACAATTCATGTCGCGTTAACCGCTCGCCCCTAGGCTGCGCCCGGTAAGAGGGTTTGCGTAATGGACATGATGGCGATGGTCAGCACCATGCTGGCCGCTCAGCAAGGCGCGCTACAGTCGAATATCTCGGCGACGCTGATGAAGCAGAACGCGGATATGGAGAAATCCACCGTCCTGACGCTGCTCGGCGCCGGTCAGCCTTCGCTCGCCAATGTCGGCGCCGGCGTCGGCGGCAACCTAAACGTCACGGCTTAGTACACACCGCCTAGAGCGACGCGGCGGCCTTGCCCGTCGCAGCCCGGATCAGCTTGAGCGCGTCCTCGCTCGCCCATTCCGCCGGCCCCGCGATCGTCGCGATCTCGCAGCCCTGTGGGTCGACCAGCACCGAGGTCGGCATGCCCAGGGCCCGGCCTATGGCTTTAAGATCCTGGAAAACCTTGGCTTTCTGATCGCTAAAATAGCCGAGCCGGGTCAGATTGGCCTCTTTCAGGAACGTCTTGGGCTTCTCGGCGTCGCGGGTGTCGATGTTGATCGCCACCACCTCGAAATTCGGGCCCGAAAGCTTGCCCTGGAGCTCGTCCAGCGCCGGCATTTCCTTGCGGCAGGGCACGCACCAGGTGGCCCAGAGATTGACCAGCAGCGTCTTGCCGCGGAAATCGGACAGCTTCTTCGGCTTGCCGTCGGCGTCCTCGAAGACCAGGTCGGGCAGTTTTAGCGGCGCGCTCGCCATGGTCAGGGCGGCCAATTCGCCATGGGCGAGGGGGGCGATTTTCTGCGCCGTTGCCACCGCGGCCCGGCAGGCCGGATCGCCTGAGGACGCCCGGTTCAGGCCCAGCCCGTACAGCGCGGCGAAGCCGGCCAGCCCACCGATCGCCACGGTGGCGATGACGAGGGGGATCCGGCGCGTGGCGGAGGGCGTCTTGTCGAGCATATCGTTTGTCATCCGGTCGCAGATATGGCTATCAGGGGCCTCTTAATACGGCTGGCTCCGGCCAGCAAACGTGCGGCAGCAGCGGCAAGCAAGGCGTGAGCAGGGGATCATGAGCAACAAGATGTGGGGCGGCCGGTTCTCGGAACGTCCCGATGAGATCATGGAAGAGATCAACGTCTCCATCGACGTCGATCGTCACCTCTTCGCCCAGGACATTGCCGCATCCAAGGCGCACGCCGCGATGCTTGCCGCGCAGGGCATCATCACGGGCTCTGATGCGAAAAATATCGGCAAGGGTCTAGACACGATTTTGTCAGAGATCGGCAAGGGCGGCTTCACGTTCAAGCGTGCCCTCGAAGATATCCATATGAACGTCGAGAGCCGCCTGTCCGAGCTGATCGGCCCCGCCGCCGGCCGGCTGCACACCGCGCGTTCGCGCAACGACCAGGTTGCGACCGATTTCCGTCTCTATGTCCGCGACGTTCTCGACGAGACCGATGCAGCGCTCGCCGCGTTCCAGGCCGCGCTCGTCAATCGCGCGCTCGAACATGCCGCGACCGTCATGCCCGGCTTCACGCATCTGCAGACCGCGCAGCCCGTGACCTTCGGCCATCATCTGCTCGCCTATGTCGAGATGGCGGCGCGCGATCGCGGCCGTTTCCAGGACGCGCGCAAGCGGCTCAATGAATCGCCGCTCGGCGCCGCCGCGCTGGCCGGCACCTCGTTCCCGATCGACCGCCACGCCACCGCGAAGGCGCTCGGCTTCGATCGTCCGATGGCGAACTCGCTCGATGCGGTCTCCGATCGCGACTTCGTGCTGGAGACGCTGTCGGCGGCCTCGATCTGCGCCGTGCACATGTCGCGCTTTGCCGAGGAGATCGTGATCTGGACCTCGCCGCTGGTCGGTCTCATCCGCCTCAGCGACAAGTTCACCACGGGATCCTCGATCATGCCGCAGAAGCGCAACCCGGATGCCGCCGAGCTCGTGCGCGCCAAGACCGGCCGCGTCATCGGCGCGCTCAACGGCCTCCTGATCGTGATGAAGGGCCTGCCGCTCGCCTATCAAAAGGACATGCAGGAGGACAAGCAGGGCGCGATGGAGGGCTTTGCTGCCCTGTCGCTCGCGATCCGCGCCATGACCGGCATGGTCCGCGATCTCGTGCCCGACGAAGCGAAGATGAAGGCGGCGGCGGGCGAGGGCTATGCCACCGCGACCGACCTTGCCGACTGGCTGGTGCGGACGCTGAAGATGCCGTTCCGCGACGCCCACCACGTCACCGGTCGCATCGTGGCGAAGGCCGCCGAGGGCGGCGTGGCGCTGCACGAGCTGCCGCTGAAGGAGATGCAGGCGATCGAGCCCAAGATCACCAAGGACGTGTTCGGTGTGCTCTCGGTCGAATCGTCGGTGAAGAGCCGGACCAGCTTCGGCGGCACCGCGCCGAAGAACGTGGCGTCGCAGGCCAAGGCCTGGGCGAAGCGGCTGGAAAAAGAGCGGAAATAGGGCTGAGGGCAAAATTTCGCTTATGTTTCATGGTCATCCGGCTCTCGCCAGAGCGCGCCAATCTCTGTATGGTGCGGCCCGCGTAGTGGGGATTTCGTCGTGACGTCAAAGTTTCGCCCGGCCGGCTCGGGGTGGGCCATCATTGTCTTGAGCCTGACGGCGCTCGCGCTTGCCGGCTGTGGCCGCAAGGGCCCGCTGGATCTGCCGCCGACCGCCTCCAGTGCATCCACGGCCAATGTCGCAGCTCCAACCGACACCGAGACCGAAGCCCAGAGGACGCCGAGCGTGTTCAATCCCGGCTACGGTGCGGACGCAGCGCCTGCCGCCGCCAAGGG
Source organism: Bradyrhizobium barranii subsp. apii (assembly GCF_011516635.5). GTDB lineage: Bacteria > Pseudomonadota > Alphaproteobacteria > Rhizobiales > Xanthobacteraceae > Bradyrhizobium > Bradyrhizobium barranii. Next base: position 1,638,405 of record NZ_CP096255.1, read on the forward strand.
CAAGAAGAAATCGTTTATCCTCGACCCGCTCCTGGACGAACCTCCCGGCAAAAAATGAGCCGGGATAGCTGAGCCGACGCCATGAACCATTTCGACTATCGCAACGGCGTGCTGCACGCCGAGGCCGTGAACCTGTCCGAGCTGGCCGCAACCGTCGGTACGCCGTTCTATTGCTATTCGACCGCGACGCTCGAGCGGCACTACCGCGTCTTCGCCGACGCCTTCGCCGGCGAGAAGGTGCTGGTCTGCTACGCCATGAAGGCGAATTCCAACCAGTCGGTGCTGCGCACGCTGGCCAAGCTCGGGGCCGGCGCCGACGTGGTCTCCGGCGGCGAATTGAAGCGTGCGCTGGCCGCCGGCATTCCCGCCAGCAAGATCCTGTTCTCCGGCGTCGGCAAGACCGAAACCGAATTACGTGCCGCGCTGGCCGCCGACATCCTCTGCCTCAACGTCGAATCCGAGCCCGAGCTCGAGCTGCTGTCGCGGCTTGCGACCGAGATGGGCAAGACCGCGCGCATCTCCGTGCGCGTCAATCCGGACGTCGATGCCGGCACGCATGCCAAGATCTCGACCGGCAAGTCCGAGAACAAGTTCGGCATTCCGATCGCCTATGCCCGCGAGGTCTATGCGCGCGCCGCAAAACTTCCGGGCATCGAGGTCACAGGCACCGACGTGCATATCGGCAGCCAGATCACCGATCTCTCCAAGATGGAGACCGCGTTCCGCATCCTCTCCGAATTCGTGCAGACGCTGCGCAGCGACGGCCACAACATCAGCCACGTCGATTTCGGCGGCGGCCTCGGCATTCCCTATTACATGGACCGCGAGGCGCCGCCGGCGCCCGACGCCTATGCCGCCATGGTCAAGCGCGTCAGCCACAATCTCGGCTGCACGCTGATGTTCGAGCCGGGCCGCATGATCGTCGGCAATGCCGGCATCCTGGTCGCCAAGGTGATCTATGTGAAGCACGGCGACGGCAAGAATTTCGTCATCATCGACGCCGCCATGAACGATTTGATCCGCCCGACGCTGTACGAGGCGCATCACGACATTCTGCCGGTGACGCAGCCGGCCGCGGGCGCCGCCACGATCATGGCCGACGTCGTCGGCCCGGTCTGCGAGACCGGCGACTATCTCGCATTGGATCGCACGCTGCCGACGCCGAAGCCTGGCGATCTCATCGCCATCATGACCGCGGGCGCCTATGGCGCGGTGCAGGCCGGCACCTACAACACGCGGCCGCTGGTGCCGGAGGTGCTGGTGAAGGGCGATCAATACGCCGTGGTGCGCCCGCGCGTCGAGGTCGAGCAGCTGATCGCGATGGATACGCCGGCGCCGTGGTTGTGACGGATTGAGGGGCGGTAAGGCGCTTCAACAATTTCGCTGTCGTCCCCGCGTACGCGGGGACCCATAACCACAGGGTGTAGTTGTTGGCTGAGCTGTAACTCCGAGTCCCCGTAACCACATCCGCCTGTGGTTATGGGTCCCGGGCTCGCGCTTCGCACGCCCCGGGACGACGAGCGTGCGGGGCGGCTACTTCCCCGCCAATTCACCCTTCCCACCGACCACAACGCCCGCCTTCTTCTCGATCGGCTTGATCGCCGCCGTGAAATCGGACTCGGCGCCTTCCGCGCTGATTACGGTCTCCCATAGCCGTCCGACCGCGTCCGCGACCTCCATCGACAGGCCGAGCGACTTCATCTCCTCCAGCGCCAGCCGCACGTCCTTCACCATCAGCCCCGTGGCGAAGCCGAAGTCGAACGTTCGCGGCAGCACCGAGCGTGGAAACTTGTCGCGGCTCGCGGTGTTCATGCCGGAGCCGGCATTGATGACGTCGATCATCACCGCGGGATCGAGCCCCGCCTTGACGCCCATCACCACCGCTTCCGAGGTCGCCACGATCGCGGTCGCCGACAGGAAATTGTTGGCGAGCTTCATGGTCTGCGCCGCGCCCGGCTTCTCGCCGATGAAGAACACTTTTCCGATCACGTCGAGCGCGGGCTTGAGCAGCTCGAACTCGGCTTTGGGCCCTGAGACCATCACCGCCAGGGTGCCCTTCTCGGCGCCGCCGACGCCGCCGGAGACGGGGCAGTCGATCTGCACGATGTCGCGTTTCGCCAGCAGGCCGTGGATCTTCGCCGCCATCGTCGAGCCGACGGTGGAGAGATCGATGAAGCGCCTGGCGCGGCTCCCTTCGATCACGCCGTTCGCACCCGTCGCAACCTCGAGCGACGCCTGCAGCGAGGGCAGGCTCGCCATGACCGTCTCGACCTGGTCGGCGACATCCTTCGGCGAGGTTGCAGCGGTGGCGCCGCGCGCCACGAGCTTGTCGACGACCTCCTTGCGGGTATCGAACACGACGAGCTTGTGCCCCGCCTCGATCAGCCGCCGCGCCATCGGGAAACCCATGTTTCCGAGGCCGATGAATCCGATATGCATGGTGTTTCCTTTGTTTGTTGTTGTGCGTGAGAGCGGGGTCACATTTTACGCTCGTCGTCCCGGGGCATCGCGAAGCGATGAGCCCGGGACCCATATCCGCAGGGAGGAGTTGTTGCGCGAAAGCGGTCACTCCGAGTCCCGCTAACCACATCTGCCTGTGGTTATGGGTCCCGGGCTCGCGCTTCGCGCGCCCCGGGACGACGTCGGAGAGAGGTTGGCATCAAGCCTTTCCTCACGCCTTGCCGTCGATCTCCGCGAACACCTCGCGCGCGATGCGAAAGCTGTCGACCGCGGCGGGCATGCCGCCATAGATCGCGACCTGCATCAGGATCTCGCGGATCTCGTCGCGGGAGACGCCGTTGGTCAGCGCACCCTTGAGATGCGCGCGAAACTCGTGCTGGCGGTTGAGGATCGCGATCATGGCGATGTTGAGCATGCTGCGGGTCTTGCGCGGCAGTTCCTCGCGGCCCCACACGGTGCCCCAGCAATATTCGTTGAGCATCTCCTGGAACGGACGGTTGAAATCGTCGACGTTCTTCAGGGCATTGTTGACATAGGCCTCGCCCAGCACCGCTTTGCGGACTTCCAGGCCCTTGTCGTGCATCTTCTTTTCCATGGCGTTCCCTCTATTTCCCTTGCGTTTCCCTTGGGAATGGCGCGTGGAAATTACGGGGTTGCGCCCGGCCAGTCACGTCCTCGTGTTATGCGGGAAAAGGGGGCACTCCCGTACCGGAACGGATGCCTCAGTGCTGCCGTTGTGCTACGCTTCTCTACCGGGCAACCTGGAGAGTTGATTGAACGGCGTCACCCCCGACCCGTCAGACCCGATCCGCGATGGCGACGCTCTCTCGCGGCTGAAGCTGGCGCAGGCCCTCGATCGGGCCATTTATGCCATCGCGTGGGAACGTGCCTGGCCACATCTGGCGCGGGTGCTGACCGTCGTCGGCCTGTTCCTGGTGGTGTCGTGGGCCGGCCTCTGGCTGGTGCTGCCGTCCGTCATCCGTGCCATCGGTCTCGTGGCTTTTGCCGGCGTCGCAATCGCCGCTCTGGTCCCGCTGATTCGTTTCCGCTGGCCGGGCCGCGACGAGGCTCTGAGCCGGCTCGACCGTGGCTCCGGTATCCGTCACCGCCCGGCGACGACCCTGACGGACACGCTGAGCTCGAAAGACCCGGTCGCGCTGGCGCTGTGGCAGGCGCAGCGCGAGCGCACGCTGGCTTCGCTCAAGCGCATTCGTGCCGGCTTGCCGCATCCGCGCCTCGCCTTGCACGATCCCTGGGCGCTGCGCGCGCTGGTCATGGTGATGCTGGTCGCGACCTTCTTCGCCGCCGGCGACGAACGCGCGATGCGGTTGGGTGCCGCGTTCGACTGGAACGGCGTGCTGGCGCCGACCAACGTCCGCGTCGATGCCTGGATCACCCCGCCGCTCTACACCGGCAAGCCGCCGGTCATCCTGTCGGCCGCCAACAAGGAGGCCGCAGCGCTGCCTGCGAGCGGCCCACTCGCAGTTCCGGCCGGCTCGACCCTGATCGTGCGCTCCTCCGGTAGCAGCCTCGATGTCGTCACCTCCGGCGGCCTCAAGGAGGTCGCGCCCACCGAGGCCGCGCCGAAGGGCACCAACGAGAAGCATTTTACCATCACCGGCGACGGCACTGCGCATGTCCGCGCACCTTCCGGCCAGCCGCAATGGGCCTTCGCGGCGACGCCGGACCGCGCGCCGACGATCGCGCTCGCCAAGGATCCCGAGCGTCAGGCCTACGGCGCGTTGCAGCTCTCCTACAAGATCGAGGACGATTACGGCGTCACGGGCGCCGCCGCGCAATTCGTTCCGCGCGCAACCGAAGACAAGGACGGAACCAAGGACGCGGACGGCAAGGCCGCGCGGCCGCTGTTCCAGCCGCCGCAATTCGCGCTGACCCTGCCCAATGCGCGGACCCGCAACGGCGTCGGCCAGACCGTGAAGGACCTCAGCGAGGATCCTTATTCCGGTGCGGACGTGACGCTGACGCTCACCGCCAAGGACGAGGCCGGCAACGAGGCGAAGAGCGAGCCCTTCAACATGCGCTTGCCGGGCCGGCTGTTCACCAAGCCGCTCGCCCGCGCGCTGATCGAGCAGCGCCGCATCCTGGCGCTCGACGCCAACAAGAATTCCGACGTCTACGCCGCGCTCGACGCGCTGATGATCGCGCCCGAGATGTTCACGCCGGAAGCCGGGCAATATCTCGGCCTGCATAGCGTCGCACGCCAGCTCGAGGCGGCGCGCACCGACGATTCCCTGCGTGAGGTCGTGGCGAGCCTGTGGGCGCTCGCGGTGACGATCGAGGACGGCAACATCAGCGACGTCGCCAAGGCGCTGCGCGCGGCGCAGGACGCGCTCAAGCAGGCGCTTCAGCGCGGCGCCAGCGACGAAGAGCTCAAGAAGCTCATGGACAATCTGCGGACCGCGCTGGACAATTACATGCGCCAGTACGCGCAGCAGATGCGCAGCAATCCGCTGGCGCGGCCGGCCATCGGCCTCGACGACCAGATGAAGCGCATCGAGCGGCTGATCCAGCGCGGCAACCGCGAAGCGGCGGCGCGCGAGCTGGACCGCCTGGCCCGCGCGCTGGAAAATCCTCCGGGGCCGCCCAGCGCCGAGCAGAAAGAGATGGACGAGATTGCGCGCGAGCTGAACGATCTGCTCCGGGAGCAGAATGCGCTTCGCGACGAAACCGACCGGCAGAGCAAGGACTCCAAGCGCGGCCAACGTACCAAGCCTCTGCCGCCCAAGGTCGCGGAGATCCTGCGCAAATCGAGAGAGCTGCGGCAGAAGACGCGCGGCGCGACCAGCGATCAGCTGGAGGACCTGGCAAGGCAGCAGGACGCCTTGCGCGAAGAGCTCAGGACCTGGCGTGAATCCCAGGGAGCGAGATAGCTCATGAAACACACCTCAATCTGGCAGAACGGCAAGGTCGCGCGCGGAAGGCTCGCCACGGCTTGTCTCGTGCTTATGCTGTCCTGTTCCACGGCTTCGATTGGTCTCGCCCAATCGTCGCGCGCCGACCAAAAGAGTCTGGATGCACTGCTCGACAGCGCCGAGCGGTCGATGAAGCAATCCGCCGACAACCTGAAGGACAAGAACTCGGACGAGAGCATTGGCCAGCAGTCCCGGGCGATCCGGGACATGGAGAAGTATCTCTATCCCGATCCGAACGATCCCTCGGCGTCGCGCGAAGGGTCGCAGGATACGCAGGGCCGGCAGGAGCAACTGAAGAAGCGGCTGGAGGCCCTCAAGAAGAAGCTCGCCGAGATGGGCTTGCAGCAGGATGGCCAGAAAGGCCAGCGCGGGCAGAAACAGCCGGGGCAGCAGGGCCAACAAGGTCAGCAGGGCCAAGGTCAGGGTCAGGACGGCGACCAGGATGGCGATGACGGCTTCGACGCCGCCGAGAACGCCATGGGAGATGCCGGCAATCAGATCGGCGAAGGCGATGCCGACGGTGCGACGGCATCGCAGGGCAAGGCCATCGACGCCCTGCGCAAGGGCATGCAGGATCTCGCCGACGCGCTCGGCGGGCAGCAGAACGGCGAAGGCCAGGATCCGGGCGACGGTGACGGCCCCGGTCAGGCTGTCGGCCGCCAGCAGAGCGGCGGCGAACGGACCGACCCGCTGGGCCGGCCACTGCGCGGCAAGGAATATAGCGACGACTACACGGTCAAGATTCCCGGCGAGATCGATGCCCAGCGCGCGCGCCGCATCCTCGAAGAGCTCCGCCGCCGCCTGAGCGATCCCGCGCGTCCGCAGATCGAGCTCGATTACCTCGAGCGTCTGCTGAAGGATTTTTGACGTCACACTCGGTGTCATCGCCCGCGCAGGCGGGCGATCCAGTATTCCAGAGACGGTTGTGATTGAATGAGAGGCCGCGGCGTACTGGATGCCCCGGTCAAGGCCGGGGCATGACAGCGGAATACGCCGCGCCCTACGTCTTCTTCGCTGCCAGCGCGTCGGCAACCGCCGTACGGATGTCGGCCACCGAGAACGGCTTGGTCACGACGTCATGCACCAGCGCATTCAAATTCGAGGCGCGCTCGCGCTGATCGGCAAAGCCGGTCATCAGCAAAATGGTCAGGTCGGGAAAATCGCGCGCGGCGGAGAGCGCCAGCGCGATGCCGTCCATCACCGGCATCTGGATGTCGGTGAGCAGGAGATCGAACGCGCCGTTCTCGCGGGTCAGGATTTCCAGCGCCTCGGCGCCGTCCTGCGCGGTGGCGGTCTCGTGGCCGTCCATGGCGATGGCGCGCGCCACCAGCTGGCGCATCGAGTCCTCGTCGTCGGCGATCAGGATTTTCGGCATGAGACCAACCTTGAGACCAATCTTGGGACCAGCCTCCCGTGCGGGATATGCAAAATCGATTATACGCTGCCGCCGGCAATGTCGCGCCGGTTGAAGAAGCGAACGTCGATATTGCGGCCCTCCGGCGGCGGCGAGGCCAGGCGCGAGCGGAAGAAGGCGCGCTCACCCGGCTGCAGCACGGTCTGCTCCAGCACGGTGTTCCAGGCGTAGATTTCCGCTCCCTGCGCGTCGCGCACTGCAAAGCGCAGCCGTGGGATATCGAGCGGCTTCTTGCTTTGACCCACGATCACGCCCTCGATCACCAGCACCTGCTTACCGTCCACGGTCTCGCTGGAGAGCTTGACGTCCTTGAACGCTAACTTCGAGTCCGACCATCTTGTAGAACGCCGCCGTCTGCGGCAGCAGCCGGACCATGTCGCCGCGCCAGATGACCAGCGCCAGCACCAGCGCGCCCATGGCGGCGCAGGCGGTCGGCAGGCCGAAATGGGATTTTCGCGGAGCCTCGGTGGGGGCTTGGCGCCTCACCCGCGCCCCGCGGCGGCTGAACAGGCCGCGGAACCAGGACTGGTGCTGCGCGCCGGCGACGTCATCCTCGGCGGCGCGGGCCGCCGCTGACCATTCGTCCTCGGTCTCCTGGGCGTCCTCGGCCGGCCAGTCGCTGGCGATCGAGGGGCTGTCGACGACCGGCGTGTCGGCGGCGCCGTCGTCCCTGGCGTAGGAGTTCCACTGCTCGGCGAGGTCGGACTGGTCGTCGGCCTGGCTGGCCGCTGCCATGGCCGGGACGGACGCCTCCTCGATGGCATCCTCGGCATAGGCGACCCAGGTCTCCTTGCAGCGGGAGCAGCGGACCGTTCGTCCGTTCGCCCCCAGGCTCGCGGGCTTGATGGCGTAGGATGTCGTACAATGGGGGCAGACGATATGCATGGACACGAGCCTTGATGCACGGACTGGTCTTGACGATGCTCCGGTCGCGGAGAGCCGGGCATCCCAGATGCTACAGAGCGACCGTTAACGAACCGGAAACCATAACGGTCGCAAAACCCGTTGATCGCGCGTGGCGGAGCGCAGCAGCGCCGCCCGCGCCCCCTCTCGAACGGAGCTGAGCTTGGTTCGGTTCGAAAATGTCGGATTGCGTTACGGACTGGGGCCGGAGATTCTGCGCGACCTCAGTTTCGAGATTCCGGCGCATTCCTTCCAGTTTCTCACCGGCCCGTCCGGCGCCGGCAAGACCTCGCTGCTGCGCCTCTTGTTCCTGTCGCACCGGCCGACGCGCGGCCTCGTCAACCTGTTCGGCCACGACATCTCGCAGCTCGGCAAGGACGAGATCGCGGATTTGCGCAAGCGCATCGGCATCGTGCTCCAGGACTTCCGCCTGCTCGACCACATGACGACCTATGAGAACGTCGCCTTGCCGTTCCGCGTCATGGGCCGCAGCGAATCGAGCTACCGCAAGGAGGTGATCGACCTGCTGCGCTGGGTCGGCCTTGGTGACCGCATGGACGCGCTGCCGCCGATCCTGTCCGGCGGCGAGAAGCAGCGCGCGGCGATCGCGCGCGCCGTGATCTCGCGGCCGCAGCTCCTGCTCGCCGACGAGCCGACCGGCAGCGTCGATCCGACGCTCGGCCGCCGGCTGCTGCGGCTGTTCATCGAGCTCAACAAATCGGGCACCGCCGTCATCATCGCCACCCACGACATCGGCCTGATGGACCAGTACGAGGCGCGACGCTTCGTGCTGCACCAGGGGCGGCTGCACGTCTATGAGTAGGCCCGACGACCGCGGCGTGCTGGTCGATCTCGGACAGGAGCGTCCGCAGCTTCCGCCCAAGGCGCGCAACATGTCGCCGATCGTGCCGCGCGCCTCGATCCACGGCCGCGCGCTGGTTGCCGTCGTCGCCATCATGACCTTCCTCGCCTCGATGACCACGGGCACGGTGCTGCTCGTCAGTGCCTCCGCCGCGGAATGGCAGTCGGACGTTGCAAGCGAAATCACCATCCAGGTCCGCCCGCAGACCGGCCGCGATCTCGATCGCGACACCGCGGCAGTGACGGAGGCCATCCGCGCGCAGGCCGGCATCATCGAGGTCAAGCCGTTCACCAAGGACGAGAGCGGCAAGCTGCTCGAGCCCTGGCTCGGCACCGGCCTGTCGATGGATGATTTGCCGGTGCCGCGCATGATCATCGCGCGCGTGCAGCCCGGCACGCCGCTCGATCTCGGCGCCTTGCGCGCGCGCGTGACCCAGGCCGCACCAAGCGCCAGCGTCGACGATCACCGCGCCTGGATCGAGCGGATGCGCTCGATGACCAACGCCACCGTGCTCGCCGGCATCGGCATCCTCGCACTCGTCATCATCGCGACCATCATCTCGGTCTCGTTCGCGACCCGCGGCGCCATGGCGGCGAACCAACCGATCGTCGAGGTCCTGCATTTCGTCGGTGCCGGCGACCGGTACATCGCCAACCGCTTTCTGCGTCACTTCCTCAGGCTGGGCCTGGAGGGCGGCGTGATCGGCGGCGGCGCCGCCATGCTGGTGTTCGGCTTCTCCGAGTCGATCGCCGGCTGGTTTTCCGGGACCCCCGTCGGCGACCAGTTCGCAGCCCTGCTCGGCACCTTCTCGCTGCGGCCGTCGGGCTACATCGTGCTCGCCGTGCAGGCGGTGCTGATCGGCGCCATCACCGCGGTTGCCTCGCGCCAGACGCTGTTCGCGACGCTGAATGATGTCGATTGAGCTCGATAAACCGGACTCCACTTCGCCTCAAAACGTCCTAAAATCATCCGGGGAAGGGATCACCGACATCATATGACCGCGCCGACTGACGATCGATCGCCGAAATTGCCGCGCGGCTGGCTGCGCGCGGCATTGGTATCGACGATCGCGTTCGTCTTCGTCGGCGCGGCGGCGGGCTTCATCGCCTTCCTGGCGCAATTGCGCGGCGCTGAGATCGCGCCGGACCGCAAGGCGGACGGCATCGTGGTCCTGACCGGCGGCTCCTCGCGGGTGTCGGATGCGATGGAGCTCCTGGCGGCCGGCTACGGCAAGCGGCTCCTGATCTCCGGCGTGCACCCGACCTCGACGGCGAGCGACATCTCCCGGACGCTGCCGGAGAACCAGTCCTTCATGCATTGCTGTGTCGATCTCGACCGGACCGCGGTCTCGACCCGCGGCAACGCGGCGGAAGCGCGGCGCTGGGCCGAGGGGCGCGGCTTCAGATCGCTGATCGTCGTCACCTCGAACTATCATATGCCGCGCGCGCTGGTGGAGTTCTCGCATGCGATGCCGGAGACCACGCTGATCCCGTTCGCGGTGGTCGGCGAAAAATGGCGTGAGGAGCCGTGGTGGACCTCGGCCTCCACCTTGCGGCTGCTCTTGTCCGAATACGTCAAATACATCGCCGCCGAGCTGAGGGTGCGGCTGGAGGATTTCGGGATTGACCTTTCGCCCGAGATGTCGGAGCAGCCTGCTGGCGTGGCGCCGAAGCGGCCCGCCACGGCACAGGCCAATTGATCGGATCATCGATGTTTTTGATTTTCCTGCGCTCGCTCCTGTTCAACGTGCTGTTCTACGCCGTCCTGGTGTGCCTCGCGATCGTGGCGCTGCCGACCTTCGCATTGCCGCCGCGCGCCATGCTGACGGTCGCGCAATGGTGGGCGAAGGCGACGCTGTTCCTGATGCGCGTGATCTGCAACATCAAGGTCGAATTCCGCGGGCAGGAGAAGATCCCGGCAGGGCCGCTGGTGATCGCGGCGAAGCATCAGTCGTTCTGGGAGACCTTCGTGCTGCCGGGCTTCTTCAACCGTCCGATCTTCATTCTCAAGCGTCAGCTCATGCAGATCCCGGTGTTCGGCCAGTTCCTGGTCAAGACCGGAATGATCGCGATCGACCGCAAGGCCGGCGTGAAGGCGCTGCTGGACATGACGCGGCGGGCGCGCGACGCGGTGCGCGCAGGCGGGCAGCTCGTGATCTTTCCGGAAGGCACACGCCGGGCGCCCGGCGCTGCGCCCGATTACAAGACCGGCTTTGCGCAGATCTATTCGTCGTGCGGCGTGCGGTGCCTGCCGATCGCGCTCAATTCCGGCCTGTTCTGGCCGCGCCGCACCTTCATGCGCTATCCCGGCACGCTGGTGGTCGAGTTCCTCGATCCGCTGCCATCAGGCCTGCCGAAAGAAGAGTTTCTCTCGCGCGTGCAAACCGCCATCGAAGACGCGACCGGCCGCCTCGTCGAAGCGGGCCGGAAAGAGCAGGAGCAGTTGATCGGCTCGTCGCCGAGCTACGCGCCGTCGCAGCGCTAGCGGTTCTCTCGATCTTCTGCGGGAGCCGGCGCGTGCAGGGAATGCGCATCACCATGCAGCATGGTCGCGAGCTGATGCAATTGCGTGTCGCGAAAACCTTCGGCCTCGATCGCCTTTACCGTCGCCGTCACGTAGTCGCGGTTGGCGCCGGATTGGCCATGGCCCTGGACGACATGGCGATGCTGGTCGGCGAGCGACAGCCGGCCGGCATACTGGACGCGGCCGCGGTCGACGACATAGGCGAGCGCGGAGACGCGCTGTCGCGCATCGTTCTCAAGCCACACCGAGCGCATCACCTCGCGATAGACGGACGTGACCTGCTCGCGCGCCCGCAGATAGGCGACGACGTCGGCGCGGTCCTTCTCGGCGACGCGAAAAGCAATGCCGCGGCAGGCGCCGCCGCGGTCGAGTCCGAGCACCAGGCCCGGCTGCTCCGGCGTGCCGCGATGCACGAAGGAATAGACGCAGAGCGCGCGGTGCTCGCCGACCAGCCGCGCCGGGACGCGTTCCCTGAATTCGAAGCCCGGCCGCCACATCAGCGAGCCATAGCCGAACACCCAGAGATCGCCCTTGGCTGTGGTGACGGAGGGGAGGGTAATTTCCGACATTTCGGGCACGGCTACCAGAACGACGGCCCCAAGCGAAGTGAATTCTCGGCCTTTCGGCGCGGCCGAACCCCGCTTACATTTGACAAAATCTGGGGTCAAAGGGTCGCCGCATGTCAGATATGACCGTTGCCACAGGCCGCCGCCCCCGTCGGGGCCTTTTCATCGCCCCCATTATCCTCCTGATCCTCGCCGTCGCGTGGAGCTGTTTTTGGTTCTATGCGGCCTCGCAGGCCGAAATCGCCGCAGACGCCTGGCGGGCGCAGGAGGCCAAGTCCGGCCGCATCTACGATTGCGCCAAGCGCTCGATCGCCGGCTTCCCGTTCCGCTTCGAGGTCCAGTGCTCCGGCGCCAGCGTCGCCCTGGTGTCGCAGAACGCCAGCAAGACGCCGTTCACGGCGAAGCTCGACAACATCCTGGTCATCGCCCAAGTCTACGATCCCAAGCGCGTCATCGCCGAATTCTCCGCGCCGGCGACGCTCACCGACGGCGTCACGCAAAACACCTTCGTGGTGAATTGGAGCAAGGGCCGCAGCAGCGTGTTCGGCCTGCCGGCGGTGCCGGATCGCGCCTCCATCGTGTTCGACGATCCCGTCATCAATCGTCTCGACGGCAGCGTGCAGGTGCCGCTCGCGCGCGCCAAGCAGGTCGAGCTGCACGGTCGCCTCGCAGACGGCTCGCGGTCGGATCATCCTGTGATCGAGACCGTGCTGCACGTCGCGCAGGGCAGCATCCAGGGTGTTCATCCCCTGCTCGCCGAGCCGTTCGAGGCGGACACGCGCGCGAAGATCACGGGCCTCTCCGACCTCACGCCAAAGCCGTGGCCGCAACGCTTCCGCGAGATCCAGGCCGCCGGCGGTCACATCGAGATCGTGCAGTCGCGGGTCCAGCAGGGCGAGATGATCGCGGTTGCGGCCGGCACGCTCGGCCTCTCGGCCAATGGCCGACTCGACGGCGAATTGCAGATGACCGTGACCGGCCTCGAGCGCGTGATCCCGGCGCTCGGCATCGAGAAGATGCTGGAAGAGGGTGTGCCGCAGGCAACCCTCGACCGCGTTGCGCCCGGCGTGAAGTCGCAGGACCTCAACAATCTGTTCGGCGCCCTCGACCGCGCCGTTCCCGGCCTCGGCAAGGTCATCAAGCAGAACGCCAATGCCGGCGTTGCGGCCGGCATCAATTCGATCGGCACCGAGAGCACGCTTGAGGGCAAGAAGGCGAGGAGTTTCCCTCTGAAGTTCGTCGACGGCGCCGTGCTGCTCGGCCCGGTCAAGGTCGGGCAGATCCCGCCGCTGTATTGATGCCCCGTCATTGCGAGCGAAGCGAAGCAATCCAGACTTTCTCCTCGGAAACAGTCTGGATTGCTTCGTCGCTGCGCTCCTCGCAATGACGGAGGAGAGAGGGTGTCTACGGCTTCTTGCCGAGCTGCGCATGCGGCCGGCCGAAATCCGGCGCTGCCGAATCCTGGCCGATCTCGACGATGCCGCGGCGGATGGCGCGGGTGCGGGTGAAGTGGTCGAACAGCGCCTCGCCGTCGCCGCGGCGGATCGCGCGGGTGAGCTTGGCGAGATCCTCGGTGAAGGTGCCGAGCATCTCCAGCACGGCTTCCTTGTTGGCGAGGAAGACGTCGCGCCACATCGTCGGGTCGGACGCGGCGATGCGGGTGAAATCGCGGAAGCCGCCGGCCGAGAACTTGATCACCTCGGACTCCGTCACCTGCGCCAGCTCGTCGGCGGTGCCGACGATGGTGTAGGCGATCAGATGCGGCAAATGGCTGGTGATCGCGAGCACGAGATCATGATGATCCGGCGTCATGATCTCGACCTTGGCGCCCATCGCCGCCCAGAACGCGCGCAGACGATCGGTGGCCGCCGCATCGACGCCTTCCGGCGGCGTCAGGATACACCAGCGGTTGATGAAGAGCTCGGCGAAACCGGAATCGGGACCCGAATGCTCGGTGCCCGCGACGGGATGCGCGGGCACGAAATGAATGGTCTTCGGCAGGTGCGGCGCCATGTCCCTGACGATCGCACCCTTGACCGAGCCGACGTCGGAGACGATCGCGCCCGGCTTGAGATGTGCAGCGATCTCCTGCGCCACTGGCCCGCAGGCGCCGACGGGAATGCAGAGGATGACGAGATCGGCATCCTTCACCGCTTCCGCATTGGTCGCCACGACCTGGTCGACGATGCCGAGCTCCAGCACCCGCGCGCGCGTCTTCTCCGAGCGCGCGGTGGTGACGATCTCGGAGGCCAAGCCCTGGAGCTTCGCAGCGCGCGCGATCGAGCCGCCGATCAGGCCGAAGCCGATCAGCGCAACGCGCTGGAAGTGCGGTGTGGTGCTCATTTGCCGGCCATGAAGTCGCGCAGGCCCTCGACGACGAGGCGGTTGGCCTCCTCGGTGCCGATGGTCATGCGCAGCGAATGCGGCAGGCGGTAGTTCTTCAGCGCGCGCAACACCAGCCCGCGCTTGGTAAGATATGCGTCGGCCTCGTCCGCGGTCTTGCCATTTTCCGGGAAGTGGATCAGCACGAAATTGGCGACGCCCGGCGTCACCTTCAGTCCGAGCTTGCCGATCTCCTCGGAGAGCCAGTTGCGCCAGGTCTCGGTGAACTGCTTCGACATCGCCTGGTGCGCAGTGTCCTCGATCGCTGCGACCGCGGCATACATCGCCGGCGTCGACACGTTGAAGGGACCGCGGATGCGGTTGACCGCGTCGATGATGTGCTCGGGACCGAACATCCAGCCGACGCGCAGCGCGGCGAGGCCGTGGATCTTGGAGAAGGTGTGCGTCACCACGGTGTTCTCGGTGGTGGCGACGAGCTCGATCCCCATCTCGTAGTCGTTGCGCGAGACGTAATCGGAATAGGCGGCATCGAGCACCAGCAGCACGTGCGACGGCAGGCCGGCGCGCAGCCGCTTGACCTCGTCGAACGGCACATAGGTGCCGGTCGGATTGTTGGGATTGGCGAGCCAGACCAGCTTTGTCTTCGGCGTCACCGCCTTGAGGATGGCGTCGACATTGCAGGTGAGGTTGGTCTCCTGCGCGACCACGTTCTTGGCGCCGACCGCCATGGTCGCGATCGGGTAGACCAGGAAGCCGTGCGTGGTCGAGATCGCCTCGTCGCCGTGGCTGAGATAGGTGTGGGCGAGCAGATTGAGGATCTCGTCCGAGCCGGCGCCGCAGATGATGCGGTTGGGGTCGAGCCCGAAAGAGCGCCCGATCGCTTCGCGCAGCACGCGCGAGGTTCCTTCCGGATAGTCTTCCAGATGCGCCGCCACGTTCCTGAACGCCTCGATCGCCTTGGGCGAGGGCCCGAACGGCGTCTCGTTGGCCGAGAGCTTGAACACCTTGCGGCCCGGCTCAGCCACCGGGCTCTTGCCGGGCGTGTAGGGCGCAATATCGAGAATGCCGGGATTCGGCACGGGGCGGGACATCTTCAACTCCGGAAGTAGCTTTAAGCGGTACGCGATCTACGATTTCGACCCGGTCGGGGGCACCGTATAGCGCGTTGCGTGGCTGCCGACGAGGGCCGTGGAGCGCACCGAGGCCCCCGCTTCGATCAGGGCAGCCCCGATCTTGTCGATGCTGGTGGCGCTCGTGACCGAGACCAGCAGCGCCGCGCCGTCGAAGGCGGTATCGGGCACCGCCACGATCTCGGCGAGCGGCGACAGCGCCCGCGCGACCTCGGCGTTCCACCCGGACACGCGCACGCTGAAGGTCTCGACCTCCGTCACCACGGCGCTGTCGGCGACGCGGGAGATCGCGAACACCGGCAGCGCGGCCGGATGGTCGGCGCGCTCGACGAAGGGCATCCGCGCGATGATCTTCGGCGCGCCGTCTGCTTCCAGCTCCAGCCACCATGGCGTGCGGCTCGAGGTCGCCGAGACCAGCGCCAGATCGCCCTTGGACTTCGCCACCGCTTCGACCGCGGCCTGCGCGCTGAAATGCGCGACGTAAGGCACCGTGAAACCGAAATGGAAGCGCACGGAATCGCGCATCGCCGGCTCGCTCACCGAGATGTCGGCATGCACGGAGAACGGCGCTTGGACGTAAGTGAACGTCGAGATGATGACGCGCCAGATGCTCTCGACCGTGTCGAGCGGCAGGATGCCGCGATGGCGCTGGACGATGTCACGCATCATGGCGGCCTCGCGCGCCGGGCGGAACGCCGAGCCGACCTCCTGGGTCTGCTTCACCTGGATCAGGCGGTCGATGATGTCGCCGCGCTGCATCAGGAGACGATGCATGCCCTCGTCGATCGCGTCGATCTCCTTGCGCAATTCTTGGAGCGATGGTGGCGCGGGCGGACGTTGGGACATATCTGCGAGATGCTGGTGAGAGGCGTTCCAATGCGGGTCGGCCAAGGCCCATCGGCGAGGCCGGATCCGCTGCGATCGACGTCCTGATTAGGCAGTCGGCGCGGCGAAAGCAAAGAGAAATGCAAAGGGAAACCGGGCCTTTTCGGCCGGCCTTTCAGGGATGAATTTGGCTAATCCGGACCGTGACTTGACGAAAACCGCCCAAGACAGTAGCTTTTGCCCGTTCCGTGGTCATTTGAGCCGGCCGGCTTGCAGCCACGTTAAAAAACTCGCTAAACAGGCCGGGGACGCTTCCGATCCCGGCCGAACCTATCGTTCAGGCCGGGTTTTTCATGGCCTGATTCCAGCGGCAGCCTGACGGGTGCCGCAAACGAGGTCGATGATGGTTGGCGTGAAGCCCGTGCCGAGTCCCGCGATCAGTGCCGACGACCGGTCGCATGAGGCGGATCATCCGAATTCGCAGGTCGCGCAGTTTGGCGCCGAGCAGCCGCTGCGGCTCGATTGCGGCATCGATCTCACCCCGTTCCAGATCGCCTACCAGACCTATGGCGAGCTCAACGCCGATCGCTCCAACGCGGTGCTGATCTGCCATGCGCTGACGGGAGATCAGCATGTCGCCAACGTGCATCCCGTCACCGGCAAGTCGGGCTGGTGGGAGACGCTGGTCGGTCCCGGCCGACCTCTTGATCCTCAGCACTACTTCATCCTTTGCGCCAACGTGATCGGCGGCTGCATGGGCTCGACCGGGCCGGCCTCGATCAATCCGGCGACCGGCAAGGTGTGGGGCCTGGATTTTCCCGTCATCACCATTCCCGACATGGTGCGCGCGCAGGCGATGCTGATCGACCGGCTCGGCATCGACACGTTGTTCGCGGTGGTCGGCGGCTCGATGGGCGGCATGCAGGTGCTGCAATGGACCGCGGCCTATCCCAAGCGCGTGTACTCCGCGCTGGCGATCGCCTGTTCGACACGGCACTCGGCGCAGAACATCGCCTTCCACGAGCTCGGCCGCCAGGCGGTGATGGCCGATCCCGACTGGCACAACGGCCGCTACACCGATCAGGGCATCCATCCGCATCGCGGACTTGCGGTGGCACGGATGGCCGCGCACATCACCTATCTCTCGGACGCCGCGCTGCATCGCAAGTTCGGCCGCCGCATGCAGGACCGCGAGCTGCCGACCTTCTCGTTCGACGCCGATTTCCAGGTCGAGAGTTACCTGCGCTACCAGGGCTCGTCCTTCGTCGAGCGGTTCGACGCCAACTCCTATCTCTATCTGACCCGTGCGATGGACTATTTCGACATCGCCGGTGACCACGGCGGCGTGCTGGCGAAAGCGTTCGCGGGCATCGAGACGCGCTTCTGCGTGGTCTCCTTCACCAGCGACTGGCTGTTCCCGACCTCGGAATCGCGCGCACTGGTGCATGCGCTGAACGCGTCGAGCGCGCGGGTGTCGTTCGCCGAGATCGAGACCGATCGCGGCCATGACGCCTTCCTGCTCGACGTGCCCGAATTCTTCGATATCGCCCGTGCCTTCCTGCAATCGGCAGGGAAGGCGCGCGGGCTCACCGCCAGGATTGACTGACAAGGACGGCTAGCGATGTCTGTGCAGGAAGTGCTGCCGCTGGGCGGCGTTGCGACGGAGCAGTCCGGCCAGTTTCGCGCCGATCATCTGCTGGTCGCCGAGATGGTCAAGCCCGGCTCGAAAGTGCTCGACGTCGGCTGCGGCGAGGGCGATTTGCTCCAGCTTCTGGAGACCCGCGGCATCGACGGGCGCGGCATCGAGCTGTCGCGCGAGGGCGTCAACCGCTGCGTCGCCAAGGGCCTCGCGGTGGTGCAGGGCGATGCCGACACCGATCTCGTCAACTATCCCGACGACGCCTTCGATTACGTCATCCTGTCGCAGACGCTGCAGGCGACGCGGCAGCCGCGGGTCGTGCTGGAGAATCTGCTGCGCATCGGCCGCCGCGCCATCGTGTCGTTCCCGAATTTCGGCTTCTGGAAGATGCGGCTCCAGCTCCTGGTCGGCGGTCACATGCCGCGCACCGAGAATCTGCCGGCGACCTGGTACGACACCGCCAACATCCATTTCTGCACCATCAAGGATTTCGTCGAGCTCTGCGACGCGATCCACGTCAAGATGGAGCGCGCCGAGGCGTTGGATCTCTACGGCCGTCCATTGCGGCTGCGATTGCCGTGGTGGGTGTGGAACATGTTCGGCGAGCAGGGCGTGTTTCTGCTCACGCGCGGGCAGGGGAAGTAGCTGCCGTCATTCCGGGCCTGCGCCTGTCGGCGCATCCCGGAATGACAGCGACTGGCAGCCTAATGCGCCGCCAGCGACCGCGGATCGCGCACCGGCCAGCGCCCGGCTTCCACCAGCGTCACGAACCGCTCCACGCTCTCGTTGAACAGCGCGGGCTCTTCGAGATTGAGCACGTGGCCTGATTTCGGAAACATCGCGAGGCCCGCCGCGGGCAGGTGCTTCTTCAGGAACAGGCTTGCTCCGACGCAGGGATCGTCTTCGTCGCCGCAGATGATCAGCGCCGGTGTCGCTACGCCTCTGATCGCGTCGGTCATCGCAAAGATCGAGGGACGGCCGCCCTGGAAGCCGCGCATCGTGTTCGCGGAGCCTTTGGCATCGTGGCGCGCCAGCGCGGCGTAGAAATCGGCGTGGCCGCGCGGGTCCTTCACGAGGAACGGAATCCGGCTCGGCGCCTCGCGTGTGACCTTTGCGACCTCGGCGGAGCCGAGCGTCTCGAACTGCTCGGCATTGGCGCGGCACTGCTTGCGCCAGTTGTCGAGATTCTCGATCTCCGATCCTGAGCCCACGCCGGCCAGCGTCATCGACAGCGCGCGCTGCGGCGCGTTCAACCCGATCTGGAGCGACGAATAGGCGCCCATCGACAGGCCGACGAGATGCGCGCGCTCGATCTTGAGATGATCGAGCACCGCGAGCGCGTCGGTGTAGAAATGCTTGTAGGTGTAGACCTCGCCATCAGGCACGTCCGACGGGGTGTAGCCGCGCGCGGAATAGGTGATGCAGCGATGGCCGCGCGAGAAGTAGCGCATCTGCGGCTCCCAATTGGTGTAGTCGGCCGCGAACTCATGCAGAAAAATAATCGGCGTTCCCTGACCCGCTTCTTCGAAATAGATGCGGACGTCGTCCCTGGTCGTGGCGTGGGGCATTAACTGTTTCCCTCTCTTCAAGCCGCCTTTGGAGAATTGCAGTTAACGTTGTTGTCCGCAATGCGGCAGCCTCACGCCAGCACCGGCACAAAATCATCGCAGCCATTCGCGGGCGTGGCGTCTTTTTCTCGCCACATCCGGCGGCTTAACGGCCAGACGGATGCCGGCCATCGCACGGGCCGATTGGGGAAGTGGGGTGTCAAGAAGGATGAAGTATGTTGGAGTTGTTTGCGTCTCGCCTGTCGCGTTGTGTTGTCGCGCTGGCGATTTTCTTCGCGGCGGTTGCCGCGTTCGTTTCTCCGGCCTCAGCGCGGCCGCATCATCGTCATAGCGCAGAGCGGCACGCTTACGTGCACCACGCCAGACATCATCATTACCGTCATTATCGCCACCATGCCCGCAGCTCGCGCTTCGAGCGCGGCGCGGCGCAGTTGCAGGCGAGCGGCTTCGCCGACACCCAGGCGAGCTACAATCCGAACGCCAATGTCGGCGGCATGGCCAACAACGGAATGACCAATCCTGGAATGGCCAATAGCGGTGGCGGCTTCGGCGGCGGATCGGGCCTCGTGTCCGAGGCGCGCCGTTATATCGGCGGCAATCCGACCGGGCGCGGCAGCCTGTGGTGCGCGCGCTTCATGAACATGGTGCTGCAGCATACCGGCCATCAGGGCACCGGCTCCGACATGGCGAGCTCGTTCGCGCGCTACGGCACGCGTGTCTCCGGTCCGCAGGTCGGCGCCATCGCGGTCATGTCGCGCGGTCGCCGGGGCGGCCATGTCGGCATCATCACCGGCGTGGACGCGCAGGGCAATCCGATCATGATTTCCGGCAACAACGGCAATCGTGTTCGCGAGGCGCCGGTCTCGCGCGGCCGGATCTATGCGTATGTGATGCCGAACTGACGACGGAGCCGTAGGGTGGGCAAAGGCGCGCAAGCGCCGTGCCCACCGGCGGTGCAACGGAGTTAGATGGACCGGAGTGGTGGGCACGCTTTCGCTTTGCCCACACTACGGCAGCGGCGGACGGCTCACACCAATCTCGGCGCTTCCACCGCGATCGCGTCACCGACGCCGATCTCGCCGTCGGCGATCACCTCGGCATAGATGCCGCAATCCATGTGGCCGAGATTGCGCGAGAGCGTCGGCGGTATCTCGAGATCGCGCTGCGCGGTCTTGGGATCGACGTTGACCGCCGGGCAGCGGACGATGCGCTTGACCACCTTGAGCCGGGCCTCGCCGATCGCCAGCGTCTCGCCGACGAGGTCGAGCTCGGACCAGGCCGGCCAGCCCTTCACGTAGAGATTGGCGCGGAAGCGCAGTGGATTGATTGCGGCGCCGCCGAGCATGGTCTCGATCGCCCGGACGCTGTCGAGATTGATGATCGATACGACCTTGCGGGCGACGTCCGAAAAGCTGTGGTCGCGGCCGGACAGAACTTTTGGCGGGCCCTTCAGCTCCGGCTGAAAATTCTCCGTGAAATAATCCTCGATGGCGGCGCGCCCGGCAGTGGTCTCCAGATCGCCGCTGGCGACGATCTGGCCGTCCTTGCGGATGGTCAGGCGGTTGGTCGCGTCCTCGAACCGGCTGTCGAGGGACGCCAGCCGCTCATTGCGCGCCAGCATCAGGAACTGGATTTTCGGCTTCCAGGCCGGCGCCTCCGGATCGAAGCCGCTCGGTCCGTTCTCGATGGCGTAGCGGCGGTCGGCGGGCAGGGTCTGGCCGGTCCGCAAGGGGACCCGGGGCAGGGATTCCGGCGTCAGGCCTTTGATCGGGTAACGGTAAAGGCCGGTGATTTCGGCGGTCTGGCTGGCTGTCATGTCGCTACTTAAGGGATTCGACCTGCTGGCGCCAAGCAGGCGGACCCGTGCACGAAATTGTGAACGCGCCTCTTCCGATCCGAGGCCAAGCTTCCCACATCTGGGTCAGGCCGGCGCCAGCGCCGGCTGCTAACGACCGCTGCCGGTTGAGGAACGTCAACGCGTCCAGCGGAAACCCAATGAAGATGCCGTTTGGAGTGCCTTAGAGGGCTCCAGGGGCAGGCCGAGGGAAAGAAAAGACATGAACATCGACAAATATACCGAACGCTCCAGGGGCTTCGTTCAGTCAGCGCAATCGCTTGCGGTGCGCGAGGGGCATCAGCAGTTTTCGACCCTGCACGTCCTGAAGGTTCTGCTGGACGACAATGAGGGGCTCGCTGCCGGTCTGATCGACCGCGCCGGCGGCAATTCCCGCGCCATCCTGAAGGCGACCGAGGACGCCCTCAACAAGGTGCCGAAGGTCTCCGGCGGCGGCGCCGGCCAGATCTATCTGGCCCCCGAGCTCGCCCGCACTTTCGACGCCGCCGAAAAGGCCGGCGAGAAGGCCGGCGACAGCTTTGTCACCGTCGAGCGGCTGCTGCTCGGCCTCGCGCTGGAAAAGACCAGCGAGGCCGGCACGATCCTGGCCAAGGGCGGCGTCACCCCGCAAAATCTCAATGCCGCGATCGAGGCGCTGCGCAAGGGCCGCACGGCGGACTCGGCGACCGCCGAGAACGCCTATGACGCGTTGAAGAAATATGCCCGCGACCTGACCCAGGCTGCGCGCGACGGCAAGCTCGACCCGGTCATCGGCCGCGACGAGGAGATCCGCCGCACCATCCAGGTGCTCTCGCGCCGGACCAAGAACAATCCCGTGCTGATCGGTGAGCCCGGCGTCGGCAAGACCGCCATCGCCGAGGGCCTCGCGCTGCGCATCGTCAATGGCGACGTGCCCGAGACCCTCCAGCACAAGAAGCTGCTCTCGCTCGATCTCGGCGCGCTGATTGCGGGTGCGAAGTACCGCGGCGAGTTCGAGGAGCGGCTGAAGGCCGTGCTCCAGGAAGTCACCGCGAGCGAGGGCAATTTCATCCTGTTCATCGACGAGATGCATACGCTGATCGGCGCCGGCAAGGGCGACGGCGCGATGGACGCGTCCAACCTGCTCAAGCCCGCGCTCGCGCGCGGCGAGCTGCACTGCATCGGCGCCACCACGCTCGACGAGTACCGCAAGCACGTCGAGAAGGATGCGGCGCTGGCGCGGCGCTTCCAGCCGATCTTCGTCAGCGAGCCCTCCGTCGAGGACACCATCTCGATCCTCCGCGGGTTGAAAGACAAGTACGAGCAGCACCACGGCGTGCGGATCACCGATTCCGCGCTCGTGGCGGCGACGACGCTGTCCAACCGCTACATCACCGACCGCTTCCTGCCGGACAAGGCGATCGACCTCATGGACGAGGCCGCTGCGCGGCTGAAGATGCAGGTCGATTCCAAGCCGGAAGAGCTGGATTCGCTCGACCGCGAGATCATCCGGCTCAAGATCGAGCAGGAAGCTCTCAAGAAGGAGAGCGATCTCGGCTCCAAGACCCGTCTCGAGGGGCTTCAGAGGGAGCTCAGCGAGCTCGAAGAGAAATCCGCGGCCCTGACGTCGCGCTGGAGCGCGGAGAAGAACAAGCTCTCCAACGCCCAGAAGCTGAAGTCGGAGCTGGACGCGCTGCGCGTCGATCTCGCCGACGCACAGCGGCGCGGTGAATTCCAGAAGGCCGGCGAGCTGGCCTATGGCCGGATCCCGCAGCTCGAGAAGCAGCTCGCGGACATCGAGGCGCGTGAGGGCTCCGGCGATATGATGGAGGAGGCGGTCACCGCCAACCACATCGCGCAGGTGGTCTCGCGCTGGACCGGCGTGCCCGTCGACAAGATGCTGGAGGGCGAGAAGGAGAAGCTCCTGAAGATGGAGGAGCAGCTCGGCAAGCGCGTCGTCGGCCAGGCCGAGGCCGTGCGTGCGGTCGCGACCGCCGTGCGCCGTTCGCGCGCGGGCCTGCAGGACCCGAACCGGCCGACCGGCTCGTTCATGTTCCTGGGGCCGACCGGCGTCGGCAAGACCGAGCTGACCAAGGCGCTCGCGGAGTATCTGTTCAACGACGAGACCGCGATGGTCCGCCTCGACATGTCCGAGTACATGGAGAAGCACTCGGTCTCGCGGCTGATCGGTGCGCCTCCGGGCTATGTCGGCTATGACGAGGGCGGCGCGCTCACCGAAGCGGTGCGGCGCCGGCCCTATCAGGTCGTGCTGTTCGACGAGATCGAGAAGGCGCATCCTGACGTCTTCAACGTCCTGTTGCAGGTGCTCGACGACGGCCGCCTCACCGATGGCCAGGGCCGTACCGTCGATTTCCGCAACACGCTGATCATCATGACCTCGAACCTCGGTTCGGAGTATTTGGTGAATCAACCGGAGGGCGAAGACACCTCAGCCGTGCGTGAGCAGGTGATGGGAATGGTGCGCGGGCATTTCCGGCCCGAGTTCCTGAACCGTGTCGACGAGATCATCCTGTTCCACCGCCTGCAGAGGAGCGAGATGGGCCGGATCGTCGAGATCCAGTTCGCCCGGCTGCAGAAGCTGTTGACCGATCGCAAGATCGTGCTGACGCTCGATGCCGCGGGCCGCGACTGGCTTGCTGCGAAGGGCTGGGATCCCGCCTACGGCGCAAGGCCACTGAAGCGCGTGGTCCAGCGCTACCTCCAGGATCCGCTCGCCGAGATGATCCTGGCCGGAGACGTCAAAGACGGGGATACGGTCGCGATCTCGTCCGAAGGCAACGTGCTGACCTTCAACGGCAAGGCGCAGCAGACCGCGGAGATCGCCCAGTTCGAGGCGCAGCCGGCGTCGAAGCGGAAACTGAACTGATCGTCGCGCTCACTGCAAAACGAAAAATCGCCCCGGAGAGGCCAACTCTCCGGGGCGATTTGCTTTGACGAGGTTCGCTCTAGTTGACCGCGGATGTTGAGCCGGGTTCGGCTGGACCTTGCTCGTCGCTGTCCTCTTCGAGCTCCGACAGGATGTCGACAAGCTCGCGCACGCGTCCGTGCGCCAGCGGGCGCAAATCATTGATCATCGGCTCGTCATTGGCGAGCCATGCCTGGGCTTCGGCGAGTTCCTCGACCGTCGCGCCGGTTCCGATGATCTGGGCGATGGTGACTTCGTCGGCCCGATCCACGGTCTTGACGACATCGTCGCGTGAGAGGCGCCGCATGGGGATCCTCCTGTTGGTCGGCTTCCGTCAGCATTTAACCGGCAAACTCGCGTGCCGGTTCCACCGGGCAGGTTTCCTCCGCGCTACTTCCTGGTGACCTTGTAGATCGTGTTCTCGATATCGGAGGAGAAGTAGATGACGCCGGAGGCGCCGATGGCGACGTCAGTCGGGATGTTGCTGGGCAGGCCGCCGGGTGCACCCATCAGCCCGATCGGAAGATTGGCGGCGATCTCGGTGACCTTGCCGCTGTCTGGCGCGATCTCGATCCGTCGCCTGGCGCCCACTTCCGCCACGATCAGTCTGCCGTCGCTCCCGCGCGCGATGCCTTGATGCCGCTTTGGCAAACAAAACTTGACGTTGTGGCGCGGTGAAGCGACGTCGCTTGACGACGTCGCCTCCAGATCATGTTTTCCAGAGATGTCCGGTCGATTTCGGCCGGTCTAAGGGATCAGCGGTTGGTGACCTGCAACGGGCCGCCGGTTGCGTCCGAAATGCGGGCGATGGCGCCATTGCGGCCGCTCATCATGGCGTCGAGCCGGTCGCGTTCCTTCTCGAAGCCCGCCAGCACCGTGCCTTCCAGCGAACGGCCGCGCGGCAGTTTCACGCGCAGCGGATCGACGAAGCGGCCGTTGACCAGGATTTCGTAGTGGACGTGAGGGCCGGTCGACTGGCCGGTCGAACCGACGAAGCCGATCACCTGACCCTGCCGGACCTTCTTGCCGATCTCCATGCCCTTGGCGAAGGCCGACATGTGGCCATAAGCCGTCTCGTAGCCGTTGGAGTGCTTGATGCGGATATATTTGCCGTAGCCGCCTTCGGGGCCGACCTTCTCGAGCACGCCGTTGCCGGAAGCGAAGATCGGCGTGCCGTAGGAGGTGGCCCAGTCGACGCCGGTGTGCATCTTCACATAGCCCAGGATCGGATGGCGGCGGCCGCCGAAGCCGGAGCGCATGATGGCGTTGTTGACGGGCTTCCTGACCAGGAATTTTTTCGCGCTCTTGCCGGTCTCGTCATAGTAGTCGACGACGCCGTCGTCGGGGCTCTGGTAGCGGTAGTATTTCTTGGTCTCGCCGCCGACCGTGAGGGAGGCGAACAGCACGTCGTTCTTTTCGTTCGACGTCGTGCCCTCTTCTTCGCCGGCGTAGAACACGTCGAATGAATCGCCCGGCGCGACCTTGCGCTGGAAATCGACGTCGTAGGAGTAGATCTTGATCATGTCCTCGATGACCGGCATCGGGACTTTGTTGCGCATCGCGGTCTCGTAGATGCTCTGGTAGAGCCGCACGCCGGTGCCGTCATCGTCGTCATCGCTGTTGGCGTTGGCCGCGGCATCGGCGACGGTGTTCATGCTGGAGACGTCGACCGCGACGTATTTGCCGAGATCGGACAGCGCCGTGATCGCCTCGACCATGGTGTCGTTTGCAACCACGACGCGATAGGGTTGGAGGCGGGCGCCGGGGCTTGCGGGCGCCATCAGGATGCGGAGTTTTTCGCCTTCCTTCAGGCCGCCGTCGCGGCCGCGCGGGCCGAGCGTCGCGGTGATCGCCTTGATCTCCTCGGCCGTCGCGCCGAGATCGCGCAGGACGGAGCCGACGCTGTCGCCCTTCTTGACCACGTGGACGCGCTCGCCATTGGGATTGCCGCCGGTGATCTGCTCCTTGGTCTTCGGCAGCAGCGTGACGTTTTCCGGCACCACGCGCGTCTCGAAGCCGGCATAGGGATCGGACGCCGACGCTTCGGTGGCGTAGGCCATCTTCATGTCGGAGGGGCCGGTCGCGCCCGAGACGTCGGCGGTGGCATTGGCGAGCGAGGCGTAGCGCACCCCGCCATTGCCGCGCCAGTTGGCGGCGTCGCGCACCCGCATCAGGATGTCGTCGAGCGCCACCACGGCGGAAATCTTGGCCTTCGGCAGCACCGGCGACAGGTCCTTGGTGACGAAGGAGACTTCGGCATCGGGCTCGACGGCCTCGGGATTGTTCGGATCTTCCGCCGCGGTCTTCGGATCGGAGCCGACATCGGTGAGCAGGCGCTGGGCGTTGAACGGCGGGATTTTCGCCGACAGATCGCTCGTCGTCATCGACAGATTGCCGGCGATCCGGACGAACGGGCGCACCCGCATCACATCGCGGTTGCCGACGCGGGCGACGGTGGAGACGCGCACGATGTTGCGCGAGGCCGTGGATTCGTTCGGCGGCGGCAGGCGGTCGCTCTTGTGCAGCGTGGCGGCGCGATCGGCCGCGCCGAATGCGCCGCGCAGCGCGCCTTCGACGCGCTCAGGCACCTTGGCGAAGGTCATCTCACCGTCGAGAGAAGCGAAAACGGCGCCGCCGATCAGGGCTGCGCCGCAGAGTCCGGTCAGAATTGTCCCGCTGAACCATTGCACGGAAACGCGGCGGCGATCGATGACGGCGGCCTCGGAACCATCGACGGACAGCGGCGGCTCGTGGCCGAGATCGATGATCCCGGTCTCACGCCCGTAAGCGCCGCGCGACGTCCTGTGGTTCAAACCAAGTCCCCCAATCAACGACCCAAGATGCCCGTTTTCGAACCTCTCCTGGCCGCCCTCTTAAAGGGGGATCGCCGGAAAAGGCAAGCCGCACAGGCGCCCGCGCTCAGAAAGCCCTCGATGGGGCCGGCCGAAATTACGAACAGCTGGACGGGTAAAGGTCTCTCGATGTCTCTCGAATGTCGGAGGAAGGCTGCGTCATCTGCAAGATCGCCTTCCTCTGACCCCATGAAAATCGCCGGCAGCCCCCACTGGCATCCTACGATTCAAGCTTGTCTGTACCAGAACGCCGCGGGATTGTGGCTCTAGTACGGCGCCTAATATGGAAAAAGTTTCCTGAACGGCCGGGCGCAAGAAGTCCGTCTGGCAGGCGCCGGGGGACCAGGTCTGGCCTGGGGTGGAGCTCGGTCCGGCCTTGGATGGGGCTCGTCTGCCATGGACGAGGGCTCGGTCCGGCCTGGATGGGCCTCCGCCTGTCCGGGCCCCGGGGGTGTCTGGAAGGACGCAGGGGGAGGGTGCCTGGAGAGGCGTCCAAAGCCCCCTCCGGAGCCCGCCGGCGGGCAAACTTTTTCTGAGATTTTTTGCGGTGCAGCTTTGATCCGGCCATTGGCGGCCCTTCTGATTGGCTGGAATCGCTGGTTTTTTTCGACGATCCGCCGTGCGACGATTTGTTGACAATGGGCGTTGACAATCCCGGGCGGGGGGGGCTATAACCCGACCACTGAGCGCGGCGCCGCCGGGTCACTGACCAAGGCGAGCGAACGCGCCACTGATGCTCCTCACCTTGTTGAGTGACACAACAATCGACGTAAGTCGATTGGAGTTCATTCATCGTCGGTAAGGGTGTCGGAACCCTTCCACTCTGGAAGGTTGGGGCCTCCTGGTCCCGGGCTGTTTGACAAGTGAAGATGAAGAAAGAGAAACGTGGACGGCGGAGTCCTTGCGCCTCTCGGACACTGAAGAGCTTCGGCTTTTGAGTTTTGAGAGGGGACGAAAGACTTCGGCGGTACACGTTTTAAAGGAAACACCATCGCTGCCATCGATGTGAATCGCAGGCAGCTCGGCGACTTCGGTTGTCGAAATAATGGTGGGACCTCGTCAAACGTTGTGATCAGCCGGTTCAAAGTTCAAGTCCAACTTGAGAGTTTGATCCTGGCTCAGAGCGAACGCTGGCGGCAGGCTTAACACATGCAAGTCGAGCGGGCGTAGCAATGCGTCAGCGGCAGACGGGTGAGTAACGCGTGGGAACGTACCTTTTGGTTCGGAACAACACAGGGAAACTTGTGCTAATACCGGATAAGCCCTTACGGGGAAAGATTTATCGCCGAAAGATCGGCCCGCGTCTGATTAGCTAGTTGGTGAGGTAATGGCTCACCAAGGCGACGATCAGTAGCTGGTCTGAGAGGATGATCAGCCACATTGGGACTGAGACACGGCCCAAACTCCTACGGGAGGCAGCAGTGGGGAATATTGGACAATGGGGGCAACCCTGATCCAGCCATGCCGCGTGAGTGATGAAGGCCCTAGGGTTGTAAAGCTCTTTTGTGCGGGAAGATAATGACGGTACCGCAAGAATAAGCCCCGGCTAACTTCGTGCCAGCAGCCGCGGTAATACGAAGGGGGCTAGCGTTGCTCGGAATCACTGGGCGTAAAGGGTGCGTAGGCGGGTCTTTAAGTCAGGGGTGAAATCCTGGAGCTCAACTCCAGAACTGCCTTTGATACTGAAGATCTTGAGTTCGGGAGAGGTGAGTGGAACTGCGAGTGTAGAGGTGAAATTCGTAGATATTCGCAAGAACACCAGTGGCGAAGGCGGCTCACTGGCCCGATACTGACGCTGAGGCACGAAAGCGTGGGGAGCAAACAGGATTAGATACCCTGGTAGTCCACGCCGTAAACGATGAATGCTAGCCGTTAGTGGGTTTACTCACTAGTGGCGCAGCTAACGCTTTAAGCATTCCGCCTGGGGAGTACGGTCGCAAGATTAAAACTCAAAGGAATTGACGGGGGCCCGCACAAGCGGTGGAGCATGTGGTTTAATTCGACGCAACGCGCAGAACCTTACCAGCCCTTGACATGTCCAGGACCGGTCGCAGAGATGTGACCTTCTCTTCGGAGCCTGGAACACAGGTGCTGCATGGCTGTCGTCAGCTCGTGTCGTGAGATGTTGGGTTAAGTCCCGCAACGAGCGCAACCCCCGTCCTTAGTTGCTACCATTTAGTTGAGCACTCTAAGGAGACTGCCGGTGATAAGCCGCGAGGAAGGTGGGGATGACGTCAAGTCCTCATGGCCCTTACGGGCTGGGCTACACACGTGCTACAATGGCGGTGACAATGGGATGCTAAGGGGCGACCCTTCGCAAATCTCAAAAAGCCGTCTCA
>NZ_CP096255.1:6472500-7942500 GCF_011516635.5 Bradyrhizobium barranii subsp. apii
ACGGCCGGCGATGTCGTGATGCAGCGTACGGCCCTCGCGCAGCGACACGCGGGTCAGGTTGCGCTTGGCGGATTCAGTCGCCTTGCGGATCGCCTCAGGCACTTCGCGCGCCTTGCCGTGACCGAAGCCGGCGCGGCCCTTCTGGTCGCCGATCACGACAAGCGCTGCGAAACCGAAGCGCTTGCCGCCCTTGACGACCTTTGCCACGCGATTGATGTGGACGAGCTTGTCGACGAACTCGCTGTCGCGCTCCTCCCGGCGTTCACGTCCGCCGCCGCCGCGTTGATCGCGTCC
Organism: Bradyrhizobium barranii subsp. apii; assembly: GCF_011516635.5. GTDB lineage: Bacteria > Pseudomonadota > Alphaproteobacteria > Rhizobiales > Xanthobacteraceae > Bradyrhizobium > Bradyrhizobium barranii. Next base: position 6,472,795 of record NZ_CP096255.1, read on the forward strand.
ACCACGTTGTTCGCGTTCTGCCATTTTTCCAATCCTTCAGAGGCTTGCGCCTCACTCCTCAAATTCTGTTAGAAGCTCAGCCCGCTCTCACGCGCAGCGTCGGCCAGTGCCTTGACGCGCCCGTGGTAGAGGTAGCTGCCGCGATCGAACACGACTTCCTTGACGCCCTTCTCGGCGGCGCGCTCGGCCAGCAGCTTGCCGACCGCCTTCGCCGCATCGATGTCGGCGCCGGTCTTGCCGCCGTCGCGCATCGACTTCTCGAGCGACGAGGCAGAGGCCAGCGTCTCGCCCTTCAGGTCGTCGATGACCTGGGCGTAGATGTGCTTGGACGAGCGAAACACCGACAGACGCGGACGACCGCCACCGGAGCGGCGCAGCTTCAGCCGCACACTCCGCTTGCGCCGGGCATTGGTAACCTTGGCTTTGGACATGACCGGCTCCGTTACTTCTTCTTGCCTTCCTTGCGGAAGATGAATTCGCCAACATACTTCACGCCCTTGCCCTTGTAGGGCTCCGGCGGACGATAGGAGCGAATCTCGGCGGCGACCTGGCCGACACGCTGGATGTCGCTGCCGGTCACCGTGATCTCAGTCGGCTTCGGCACGGTGATCGTGATCCCTTCCGGGATCGCGTAGACCACGTCGTGGCTGTAACCGAGCGCGAGCTGCAGGTTCTTGCCCTGCATCGCGGCGCGGTAACCGACGCCGGTGATTTCGAGCTTCTTCTCGAAGCCCTTGGTGACGCCTTCGACCAGATTCGCGACCTGGGCGCGAGCAGTACCGTACAGCGCCCGCGCGCGGTTGGTCTCGACCCGCGGGTTCACCTTGACCTGGCCGTTCTCGAGCTTCACCTCGACGTCGTTATGGACGACGAACTGAAGCTGGCCCTTGGGCCCCTTCATCTTGACGGTCTGCCCGTCGACGGTCGCGGTCACACCCGACGGAACCGCCACAGGCCTTTTGCCAACACGTGACATGGATCAACAATCCTTCTCAGAACACCGTGAAGAGAACTTCGCCGCCCACATTCGCTTCGCGCGCGCTGTGGTCGGCCATGATCCCCTTCGGCGTTGACAACACCGAAATGCCGAGCCCGTTGTTGACCCGCGGCAGAGCCTTCACCGAGGCGTAAACACGACGCCCGGGCTTGGAGACTCGTTCGATCTCGCGGATGACGGGCTCGCCGTCGAAATACTTCAGCTCGATCTCGATCTCGCTGCGGCCCGAGGAATGCTCAAGCGTGGCGTAACCGCGGATGTAGCCTTCGGTCTTGAGGACCTCGAGCACGTTCTCGCGCATCTTCGAGCCAGGCGTGGAGACCTTGGACTTCGAACGCATCTGCGCGTTGCGGATACGGGTGATCAGATCGCTGATTGGATCGTGCGTAGACATCTAAACGACCCTCCTTACCAGCTGGACTTCACGAGGCCCGGGACCATGCCCTTGGAGCCAAGGTCGCGCATCGCGATGCGAGACAGTTTGGTCTTGCGGTAGTTCGAGCGCGAACGGCCCGACAGCTCGCAACGCAGACGGATGCGGGTCGCCGACGAGTTGCGCGGCATTTCCGCAAGCTTCAGGGTGGCGGCGAACCGCTCCTCCATCGGCAGCGTCTTGTCGGCGATGATCGCCTTCAACCGCTCGCGCTTCGGGGCGGCGTTCTTCGCCATCCGCTTGCGCCGGTTGTTCTTCTCGACTGAACTCTTCTTTGCCATGCTTGGCTCCTGGGTATCCGCGTTTGAGAGGCTTTAGGTCAGCGTCTCACTGCCGGAACGGGAAATTGAAAGCGGTCAACAAGGCCCTCGCCTCGTCGTCGGTCTTGGCCGTGGTGCAGACGGTGATGTCCATACCGCGGGCTTCCGTGACCTTGTCGAAGTCGATCTCGGGGAAAATGATGTGTTCCTTGAGGCCGAGCGAGTAGTTGCCGCGGCCGTCGAAGCTCTTCGGGTTCAGGCCGCGGAAGTCGCGGACGCGCGGCAGCGCGACCGTCACCAGGCGATCGATGAACTCGTACATGCGGGCCTTGCGCAGCGTGACCTTGCAGCCGATCGGCTGGTTCTCACGCAGCTTGAAGGTCGCGATCGCGATACGCGAATAGGTCACGATCGCCTTCTGGCCGGCGATCAGCGTCAATTCAGCGGCGGCGTTCTCGGCCTTCTTACGGTCGTTGACGGAGTCGCCAACGCCCATGTTCAGCACGACCTTGTCCAGACGCGGAACCTGCATGACGTTCTCATAACCGAACTTCTCGGTCATTTCCGTCCGGATCTTCGCGTCATATTCCGCGCGCAGGCGCGGCGTGTAAGCGACCTCAGCCATCGATCTCAGCTCCCGAGCTCTTGGCGATGCGGACCTTCTTGCCGTCCGCCAGAATCTTGAATCCGACGCGGGTCGGCTTTCCATCCTTGCCGACGAACGCGATGTTGGACAGTTGGATCGGCGACTCCTTCGAGATGATGCCGCCCTCCTGGGCCTGCGTCTGCTTCTGATGACGCTTGACCATGTTGATACCGCGCACCAGCGCCGTGCCGGCGTCCGGGCGAACCTCGAATACTTCGCCGGTGCGACCCTTGTCACGACCGGTCAGCACGACGACCTTGTCGCCCTTGCGGATCTTCGCAGCCATCACAGCACCTCCGGCGCGAGAGAGATGATCTTCATGTGGTTCTTCGCGCGCAGCTCGCGCGGCACGGGCCCGAAGATACGGGTGCCGACCGGCTCGGACTGGTTGTTGATCAGAACGGCGGCGTTGCGGTCGAAGCGGATGACCGAACCGTCGGCGCGGCGGATGTCCTTGCGGACGCGCACCACGACGGCCTTCATCACGTCGCCCTTCTTCACCTTGCCACGCGGAATCGCTTCCTTGATCGAGACGACGATGATGTCTCCGATCGTGGCGTAGCGGCGCTTGGAGCCTCCGAGCACCTTGATACACATGACACGGCGTGCGCCAGAATTGTCGGCCACGTCGAGGTTGGTCTGCATCTGAATCATTGATGCACCTCGTCCTCTTCTCTCTTGCGCCAGCCCAGCCGGCGCTCAACATTTTCCTGAAGTCAGTCGGCTAAAGCCAACAGATCAGGCGCTTTTCTTGTGTTCGCCCCGGATCACGATCCAGCGCTTCAACTTCGAAATCGGCTTGGTTTCCTCGATCCACACCATGTCGCCCGGCTTGAACTGGTTGTCCTCGTCGTGCGCGTGGTAGTTCTTCGAACGGCGGATCGTCTTCTTGTAGATCGGGTGCGTGAAGCGGCGATCGACGCGCACCACAACGGTCTTGGCAGTCTTGTCGCTGACGACCACGCCTTGCAAAGTACGTTTCGGCATATTCGTAAGCCCCTTACTTCTCTTTCGCGCGCTTCTGCGCGGCGACGGTCTTGATGCGGGCGATGTCACGGCGAGCCTCGCGCAGGCGCGAGGTGTTCTCGAGCTGCCCGGTGGCGCGCTGGAAGCGCAGGTTGAAGCGCTCCTTCTTCAGATTCAGGATGGCGTCATCCTGCTGATCAGGGCTCAATGCACGGATGTCTTCGATCTTCATCTGGGCCATGGCCATTACTCCGCAATGCGCTCGACAAAGCGCGTCTTGATCGGCAGCTTGGCGGCCGCCAGGGTCAGCGCTTCACGCGCCGTCTGGGTGTTGACGCCGTCGATCTCGAACAGCACCCGGCCGGGCTTGACGCGCGCGACCCACAGTTCCGGAGCACCCTTGCCGGAGCCCATGCGGACTTCGGCCGGCTTCTTCGACACCGGAACGTCGGGGAACACGCGGATCCAGACGCGGCCGGCGCGCTTCATGTGACGGGTCAGCGCGCGGCGAGCGGCTTCGATCTGGCGCGCCGTAACGCGCTCCGGCTCGGTCGCCTTCAGGCCGAACTGGCCGAAGGCCAACGTCGCACCCGAAGACGCAACGCCGTGGATACGGCCCTTATGCGCCTTCCGGAACTTCGTTTTCTTAGGTTGCATCATGGCTTCAAGCCCTCAAATTCTCTGTGCTGGCGTCAGGCCGCAGCGTTGTCACGGCGCCCACGGCCACCGCGATCACCACCGCCGCCGGTCTCGCCTTCGGCCATTCTCTTGTCCTGGGCCATCGGATCGTGCTCGAGGATCTCGCCCTTGAAGATCCAGACCTTGACACCGCAGGTGCCGAAGGTCGTGAACGCGGTCGCAACGCCGTAGTCGATGTCGGCGCGCAGCGTGTGCAGCGGCACGCGACCTTCGCGGTACCACTCCATGCGCGCGATTTCTGCGCCGCCCAGACGGCCCGAGCAGTTGATGCGGATGCCTTCCGCGCCGAGACGCATCGCCGACTGCACGGCGCGCTTCATGGCACGGCGGAACGCCACGCGGCGCTCGAGCTGCTGCGCGATCGACTCGGCCACCAGCGTCGCATCGAGCTCCGGCTTACGGATCTCGACGATGTTGATGACGACGTCGGACGAGGTGATGTCCGCGACCTTCTTGCGCAGCTTGTCGATGTCGGCGCCCTTCTTGCCGATCACCACGCCCGGACGAGCCGAGTGGATAGTGACGCGGCACTTCTTGTGCGGACGCTCGATCACGATGCGGGCGACGGCCGCCTGCTTGAGCTCCTTGTGCAGGATCTCGCGGATCTTGACGTCCTCGTGCAGCAGCTTGCCGTATTCCTGCTTGCCGGCGAACCAGCGGGAATCCCAGGTCCGGTTGATGCCGAGACGCAGACCGATTGGATTGATCTTTTGACCCATCGTTTTCTCCTGCGACCCTTAAGCCGCTGCTGCTTCGGCTTCGACCTGACGAACAATGATCGTCAGCTGCGAAAATGGCTTGTAGACACGGCCCGAACGACCGCGGCCGCGGGCGGCAAAGCGCTTCATCACGAGGCCGTTGCCGACGAAGGCCTGCGCCACGACGAGATCGTCGACGTCGAGGTCGTGGTTGTTCTCGGCATTGGCGATAGCCGATTCCAGGCACTTCTTCACGTCAACCGCGATCCGCTTGCGCGAAAACTGCAGGTTGGCGAGCGCAGCAGCCGCCTTCCGGCCGCGAATGAGCTGGGCGACCAGGTTGAGCTTCTGCGGGCTCACCCGCAGCATCCGGGCGACCGCCTTGGCCTCGTTCTCGGCGAGGCTCCGTTCGCGCTTAGGTTTGCTCATCGTTTAATCCTCAAGCCTTCTTGGCTTTCTTGTCGCCGGAGTGGCCATGGAAGGTACGGGTCGGCGAGAACTCGCCGAACTTGTGACCGACCATTTCCTCGTTGACGGCAACCGGTACGTGCTTCTGACCGTTGTAGACACCGAAGGTCAGGCCGACGAACTGCGGCAGGATCGTCGAGCGACGGCTCCAGATCTTGATGACGTCGTGACGGCCGGACGCACGGGCGGCATCTGCCTTCTTGAGCAGAGAACCCTCGACGAACGGGCCTTTCCAGACTGAACGAACCATGTCCGGCGTTCCTTACTTCTTCCGCTTGTGGCGGCTTAGGAGAATGAATTTGTTGGTCGACTTGTTGCTGCGGGTCTTCTTGCCCTTGGTCGGCTTGCCCCACGGGGTGACCGGGTGGCGACCGCCCGAGGTACGACCTTCACCACCGCCGTGCGGATGGTCGATCGGGTTCATCGAAACACCGCGGTTATGCGGCTTGCGGCCCAGCCAACGGTTGCGGCCGGCCTTGCCGATCGAGGTGTTCATGTGATCCGGGTTCGACACCGCGCCGATCGTGCCGCGGCAACGGCCGTGCACCAGGCGCTGCTCGCCCGAGTTCAGGCGGATGATCACATAGTCGTGGTCGCGGCCGACGAGCTGGGCGTAGGTGCCGGCGGAACGAGCGAGCTGGCCGCCCTTCCCGATCTTGACCTCGATGTTGTGGATGATCGTGCCGACCGGCATGTTGCCGAGCGGCATGACGTTGCCCGGCTTCACGTCGACATAGTTGCCGGCAACCACGGAATCACCGACGGCAAGGCGCTGCGGCGCCAGGATATAGGCCTGGGTGCCGTCTTCGTACTTGACCAGTGCGATGAACGCGGTGCGGTTCGGATCGTATTCCAGCCGTTCGACCGTCGCGGGCGCATCGACCTTGTCGCGCTTGAAGTCGACGATGCGCAGCGTCTGCTTGTGACCGCCGCCGCGGAAGCGCACGGTGATGCGACCGGTGTTGTTGCGACCGCCCGAGGAGTGCTTGCCTTCGGTGAGCGCCTTGACCGGCTTGCCCTTGTAGAGGGCCGAACGATCGACCATGACCAGCTGGCGCTGGCCCGGCGTCGTGGGATTGAATTTTTTCAGTGCCATCGTCGTACGACCTTACAGACCGGTGGTCACGTCGATCCGGTGACCCTCTTCGAGGGTCACGATCGCGCGCTTGCTGTTCGACTGCGAGCCGAGATTGCCGCGGAAGATCTTGGTCTTGCCCTTGCGGACCAGCGTGTTGACGCTCTTGACCTTGACGTCGAACAGCTTCTCGATCGCTTCCTTGATCTGCGGCTTGGTCGCCTTCGCGGCCACCTTGAACAGGACCTTGTTGTGCTCCGAGGCGATCGTCGCCTTTTCGGTCACGACCGGCGACAAGATCACGTCGTAGTGGCGAGGCTCGATGTTCTTCGTCATTTGAAGCGCGCCTCCAGCGCATCGATGGCGGCCTTGGTCAGAACGAGCTTCTGACGGCGCAGGATGTCATAGACGTTGATGCCCTGGATCGGCAGCACGTCCATGTTCGGGATGTTGCGGGCCGCAGCGGCAAAGCCGTTGTTGAGCTCGGCGCCGTCGATGATCAGCGCGTTGGTCAAGCCGAGGCCCGAGAAGTGGCCGAGCAGCGCCTTGGTCTTCGCGGCTTCCAGCGCGGCCTTGTCGATCACCAGCAGATCGCCGTCCTTGGCCTTGGCCGACAGCGCATGCTTGAGGGCAAGCGCGCGGACCTTCTTCGGCAGGTCGGTGGCGTGCGAACGCACCACCGGACCGAAGGCACGGCCACCGCCGCGGAACTGCGGCACGCGGGCCGAGCCGTGACGAGCACCGCCGGTGCCCTTCTGCTTGTACATCTTCTTGCCGGTGCGCCAGATCTCGGCGCGGCCCTTGGCCTTGTGAGTGCCGGCCTGACGCTTGTTGAGCTGCCACTGCACGCAACGCGCAATGATGTCCTGGCGCGGCTCGAGGCCGAAAATGGCGTCGGAAAGCTGGACCGAGCCGGCTTCCTTACCTTCGAGGGTCGTGACCTTCAATTCCATCTCACGCCTCCTGCGCAGCCGGAGCAGCGTCCGCTTCGCCAGCAACCTTGAACTTGCCGGGCTTCGGAGCATCCTTCGGCAGCGGCTTCTTGACAGCGTCGCGCACGCGGATCCAGCCGCCCTTGGAGCCGGGAACGGCGCCTTCGACGAGGATCAGGCCGCGCTCGACATCGAGCTGAACGACTCGAAGGTTGAGCGTGGTGATGCGGTCGACACCCATGTGGCCGGGCATCTTCTTGTTCTTCCAGGTCTTGCCGGGGTCCTGACGGCCACCGGTCGAACCGATCGAGCGGTGCGAGACCGACACACCGTGGGTGGCGCGCAGACCACCGAAGTTCCAGCGCTTCATACCGCCGGCGAAGCCCTTACCGACCGACGTGCCGGTGACGTCAACGAACTGGCCGACGACGAAATGATCGGCAAGGATCTCGGCGCCAACGGGGATCATGGCATCCGCGGAGACGCGGAATTCCTCGACCTGCCGCTTCGGCTCGACCTTGGCGACCGCGAACTGGCCGCGCTCTGCCTTGGGCATGTACACGGTCTTGCGGCTGCCAGAACCAAGCTGGAGCGCGACGTAACCGTTCTTCTCTTCAGTGCGGTGGCCTACGACCTGGCAATTGCCGAGCTTCAGCACGGTCACGGGGATATGTTCGCCGGCCTCTGTAAAGACCCGCGTCATCCCGACCTTTTGTGCGATCACTCCGGAGCGCATCGGCGTGCTTCCTGTTCTTTCTGTCCGCTAGTCGCGAACGTGATCCAAAAATCTTAGAGCTTGATCTCGACGTCGACACCGGCGGCCAAGTCGAGCTTCATCAAAGCATCGACGGTCTGCGGGGTCGGATCGACGATATCGAGCAGGCGCTTGTGGGTGCGCATCTCGAACTGCTCGCGGCTCTTCTTGTCGACGTGCGGCGAACGGTTGACGGTGAACTTCTCGATGCGGGTGGGCAGCGGAATGGGTCCGCGGACCTGCGCGCCGGTGCGCTTCGCCGTGTTCACGATCTCGCGGGTCGACGTATCGAGGATACGATGGTCGAACGCCTTGAGACGGATACGAATGTTTTGGCCGTTCATTGCCGTGGTCTCTCTTTAGTGGGGGGTGGCGAATAGCGAATAGCGAATGTCAAACTCGCTACGCGCCAATCCCTATTCTCGTAATTACTCGATGATCGAGGCGACGACGCCGGCGCCGACGGTGCGGCCACCCTCGCGGATCGCGAAACGGAGCTTCTCTTCCATCGCGATCGGCACGATCAGGTGCACTTCCATCGCGATGTTGTCGCCCGGCATCACCATCTCGGTGCCTTCCGGCAGATGCACGACACCGGTCACGTCGGTGGTGCGGAAGTAGAACTGCGGACGGTAGTTGGTGAAGAACGGGGTGTGGCGGCCGCCCTCTTCCTTGGTGAGGATGTAGGCCTCAGCCTTGAACTTGGTGTGCGGCTTGACCGAACCCGGCTTGCACAGCACCTGGCCGCGCTCGACGTCCTCGCGCTTGGTGCCGCGGAGCAGCGCACCGATGTTGTCGCCGGCCTGGCCCTGATCGAGCAGCTTGCGGAACATTTCGACGCCCGTGACCGTGGTCTTCTGCGTGGCGCGCAGACCGACGATCTCGATTTCCTCGCCGACCTTGACGATGCCGCGCTCGACACGGCCGGTCACGACGGTGCCGCGGCCCGAGATCGAGAACACGTCTTCAACCGGCATCAGGAAGGGCTGGTCGACCGGACGCTCCGGCTGCGGAATGTACTCGTCGACATTCTTCATCAGCTCGAGGATGGCGTCATGGCCGAGCTTCTTGTCGGAATCTTCGAGAGCGGCGAGCGCCGAACCCTTGATGATCGGGATCTTGTCGCCCGGGAAGTCGTACTTCGAGAGCAGCTCGCGGACTTCGAGCTCGACGAGCTCGAGGAGTTCCGGATCGTCGACCATGTCGCACTTGTTGAGGAACACGACGAGCGCGGGCACGCCGACCTGGCGGGCGAGCAGGATGTGCTCGCGGGTCTGCGGCATCGGGCCGTCAGCGGCCGACACGACCAGGATCGCACCGTCCATCTGGGCGGCGCCGGTGATCATGTTCTTCACGTAGTCGGCGTGGCCGGGGCAGTCGACGTGGGCATAGTGGCGGTTCTTGGTCTCGTACTCGACGTGCGCCGTCGAGATCGTGATGCCGCGCGCCTTCTCTTCCGGCGCCTTGTCGATCTGGTCGTACGCCGTGAACGTCGCACCGCCGGTCTCGGCGAGGATCTTGGTGATCGCAGCCGTCAACGACGTCTTGCCATGGTCGACGTGACCGATGGTGCCGATGTTGCAGTGCGGTTTGTTACGTTCAAACTTTGCTTTGGCCATTTGACTCTCCGTTCAATCGTCAGTTCGAGACCGACGACAATCAGGCAAACTTCTTCTGGACTTCTGCCGACACATTGGCCGGCGCTTCTGCGTAGTGGTCGAACTGCATGGTGAAGGTCGCGCGACCCTGGCTCATCGAGCGCAGGTTGTTCACGTACCCGAACATGTTCATGAGCGGCACCATCGCGTTGATGACGTTGGCGTTGCCGCGCATGTCCTGCCCCTGGATCTGACCGCGCCGGGAATTCAGGTCGCCGATGACCGAGCCGGTGTAGTCTTCCGGGGTCACCACTTCGACCTTCATGATCGGCTCGAGCAGGACGGACTTGCCCTTCTGCAGCGCTTCGCGGAATGCCGCGCGCGATGCGATTTCGAAGGCGAGCGCCGACGAGTCGACGTCGTGGTACTTGCCGTCGACGAGCTGAACCTTGACGTCGACCACGGGGAAGCCCGCGACGACACCAGAGCCCATCACGCTGTTGAGGCCCTTTTCGACGCCGGGGATGTATTCCTTCGGAACCGCACCGCCGACGATCTTGGACTCGAACTCGTAGCCCTTGCCGGGCTCGTTCGGCTCGACCACGATCGACACTTCCGCGAACTGACCGGTACCGCCGGTCTGCTTCTTGTGGGTGTACTTGACCTCGGCCTTCTTGGTGACGCGCTCACGGAACGCAACCTGCGGCGCGCCGATGTTGGCGTCGACCTTGTAGGTACGCCTGAGGATGTCGACCTTGATGTCGAGATGGAGTTCGCCCATGCCCTTGAGGATGGTCTGGCCGGACTCCTGGTCGGTCGACACGCGGAAGGACGGATCCTCCGCGGCGAGCTTCGCCAGCGCCACGCCCAGCTTTTCCTGGTCGGCCTTGGACTTCGGCTCGATCGCGATCTCGATGACCGGCTCGGGGAATTCCATCTTCTCCAGGATCACCTGCTTGTCGGGATCGCACAGCGTGTCACCGGTGCGCGCTTCCTTCAGGCCGGCCAGTGCGACGATGTCGCCGGCATAGGCTTCCTTGATGTCCTCGCGGTTGTTCGCATGCATCAGCAGCATGCGCCCGATGCGCTCCTTCTTCTCGCGCGTCGAGTTCACGACACCGGTGCCGCTCTGCAGGACGCCGGAGTAGATGCGGCAGAAGGTGATGGTGCCGACGAACGGGTCGTCCATGATCTTGAACGCGAGCAGCGCGAGCGGCTCCTTGTCGTCGGCCTTGCGCACGACCTCGTTGCCGCGGTCGTCGGTGCCCTTGATCGCCGGCACGTCGATCGGCGACGGCAGATAGTCGACGACGGCGTCGAGCAGCGGCTGCACACCCTTGTTCTTGAAGGCCGAGCCGCACAGCACGGGATAGAACGCGCCGGTCAGCACCGCCTTGCGGATCAGCCGCTTCAGCGTCGCTTCATCCGGCTCGTTGCCGTCGAGGAAGGCGGCCAATGCGTCATCGTCGAGCTCGACGGCGGCTTCCACCATCTTCTCGCGGTATTCCTTGGCCTGCTCGACCATATCTTCCGGGATGTCGACATAGTCGAACTTCGCGCCGAGCGATTCATCGTTCCAGATGATGCCCTGCATCTTCACGAGGTCGACGAGACCCTTGAAGTTGTTCTCGGCACCGATCGGAAGCTGGATCGCGATCGGCTTGGCGCCGAGGCGGTCAACGATGTCGGCCAGACACTTGAAGAAGTCGGCACCCGTCTTGTCCATCTTGTTGGCGAAGACGATGCGCGGAACCTTGTACTTGTCGCCCTGGCGCCAGACGGTCTCGGTCTGGGGCTCGACGCCCTGGTTCGAGTCGAGCACGCAGACGGCGCCGTCGAGCACGCGCAGCGAACGCTCGACTTCAATGGTGAAGTCGACGTGGCCGGGGGTGTCGATGATGTTCAGGCGCTTGCCGGCCCAGAAGGCGGTGGTTGCAGCCGAGGTGATCGTGATGCCACGCTCCTGCTCCTGCTCCATCCAGTCCATCGTCGCGGCACCTTCGTGCACTTCGCCGATCTTGTGGCTCTTGCCGGTGTAATAGAGGATGCGCTCGGTGGTCGTGGTCTTGCCGGCATCGATATGCGCCATGATACCGAAATTGCGGTAGTTCTCTATGGCATGAACGCGAGGCATGGGCTGATCCTTAGATTCCGTGTTTCGCCGTTACCAGCGATAGTGCGAGAAGGCGCGGTTGGCTTCCGCCATCCGGTGCACGTCTTCGCGCTTCTTGACGGCGTTGCCGCGGTTGTTCGAGGCGTCGAGCAGCTCAGCCGAGAGCCGCTCGGTCATCGTCTTCTCGTTGCGATCGCGCGCGGCCGAGATCAGCCAGCGGATGCCCAGCGCCTGACGGCGCACCGAACGAACTTCGACCGGCACCTGGTAGGTCGCGCCGCCGACGCGGCGGGAGCGCACTTCGATCGTCGGCATGACGTTCTCGAGTGCCTGCTCGAACACGCCGAGGGGGCTCTGCTTGGTCTTGGCTTCGATGATGCCGAACGCACCGTAGACGATGCCTTCGGCGACCGACTTCTTGCCGGCGTACATCACCGAGTTCATGAACTTCGTGACGATGATGTTCCCGAACTTCGGATCGGGAAGAACTTCGCGCTTTTCCGCTGAGTGGCGACGAGACATTGAGCTGGTTCCCGCTTACTTCGGACGCTTCGCGCCGTACTTCGAACGACGCTGCTTACGGTTCTTGACGCCCTGGGTATCCAGAACGCCGCGGACGATGTGGTAGCGCACGCCGGGCAAGTCCTTGACGCGGCCGCCGCGGATCATGACCACCGAGTGCTCCTGGAGGTTATGACCTTCGCCGGGGATGTAGCCGATCACCTCGAAGCCGTTCGTCAGGCGCACCTTGGCGACCTTACGAAGCGCCGAGTTCGGCTTCTTCGGGGTCGTGGTGTAGACGCGGGTGCAAACACCACGCTTCTGCGGCGACTGCTGCAGCGCCGGCACCTTCTTGCGCGACTTCTGCACTTCACGCGGTTGAGCGATCAGCTGGTTGATCGTCGGCATCCTGGCCTTACCCTTTGTTCTGCCGCGGTCCCTTCCGGGTCCGCTGTCTTGGCGCGGCCCGTTGCCGGATCCGCAATTCTTTTCGGGCCACCCGCCCGACGAGGTCGCCTCGCACGGAACAATCCGCACAAAGCGAAATTGCGCCAACCGCTCCATCACCGAGCGGAAAGCGTTACGACGCCACAGAGGACCGCAGTTTCAGGCCAATCAGCATAAAGCTGCGGCCCGCGCACCGAGGTCATGCATCCGAATTCGATCTCAAGAGAACGAGCTCAAGAGACCTAAAATCGCACTGGCATTGCCTAGCTATGATCGACAGCGTTTGAGCGGCATTCGTCGAGGTTGGTGCCCGTCTTAGCGATCCCTGAGGATCAGATCCCTGGAGATCAACGGGTGGCCCGTTCCGACGCTGGCGATGCTCACCGCCTGTCGTTAAGTGAGGCGCTTTCTATAAGTGAGAGTCGGCCAAGTCAAGGTGAAACGACAGTCAGAAAACGCTTCTGCCACCTGACGAAATCGCTGTTTACCCGCACTCACCGCGCCTGCCGGATATGGGGACCGGACGCCTGTTCCGCCAGCCCAAAAACAATTTATACCCGGGTTAAATGTACTTTTATAACCCTTGCTAAGGCTTTTTTTCCTGTTGATGCGTCAATCTGACGCCTGCGGCAGAGATTTGCACCATGCGGTACACCGACATTGCCATTATCGGCGGGGGATTATCCGGCTCGACCGCCGCCGCAATGCTCGGCCGCGCCGGCATTTCGACGGTGCTGATCGACCCGCATGAGAGCTATCCGGCGGACTTTCGAGTCGAAAAACTCAGTGGTCACGTCCAGGTCGAGCGATTCCTGAAGACCGGAATCGGAGAATCGGTGCTGCGCCGCGCGACTTTTGCCGGCGAAAACTGGATCGCCCGATTCGGCCGGTTGCTCGACAAGGCGCCGAGTCGGCAGTTCAACATCCTCTACGATTCGCTCGTCAACGCCGTCCGCGACGAGATCCCTGCCGGCGTCGAGCGCATCTGCGCCAAGGCGGTCTCGCTCGAGACGAGCCCGGAGCGGCAAAAGATCACGCTCGCCAATGAGGAGACGATCTCGGCCCGGCTGGTCGTGCTCGCCAACGGTCTGAACGTCGGCCTGCGCCACCAGCTCGGCATCGCGCGAAAAGTCATCAGCGCCTGCCATTCGATCTCGATCGGGTTCGACGTGGTGCCGGCGGGGCGGAATTCGTTCGACTTCCCGGCACTGACCTATTTCTCGGAACGGCCGAGCGACCGAATCCCCTACATCACGCTGTTTCCGACCGGTCCGCGGATGCGCGCCAATCTGTTCGTCTATCGCGGCGTCGACGACCCATGGCTGCGCGAGCTGCGCCGCGCGCCAGCCGAGACGCTGAACGCCGCCCTGCCCCGGCTCAAGCGCATCACCGGCGCCTTCGACATCGCCGGCGAGATCAAGATCCGTCCGATCGACCTCTATGTGAACGACGCAAGCGGCCAGCCCGGCCTCGTGCTGGTGGGCGATGCGTTCTCGACCTCCTGCCCCGCCGCCGGCACCGGCTGTGACAAGGTCTTCACCGACGTCGAGCGGCTCTGCAACGTCCATATCCCGGATTGGCTCGCCTCCGACGGGATGGATACGGACAAGATCGCCACCTTCTACGCCGATCCGGTCAAGCGGGCCTGCGACGAATGGTCGGCGGCGAAGGCGTTCGAGTTCCGCTCCGTCTCGACCGCGACGAGTCCCTACTGGACCGCGCAGCGCTGGGCGCGCTTCATCGCTTGGTCAGTTCAAGGCTTGCTGCGGCCGCTCGGAGGAGCAATTCATCTGGAGCCGAACTTCCTCGGTCACGCCTCCTCGTCGTCCTCGTCCTCATCATCCTCGTCAAGGTCGTCGTCATCCTCGTCGTCATCGTCGCTGTCGTCATCGGCCTGAGCCACAGCGCCATGCGGCTGGTGGATCTGGTCGTTCCACAGCTTGCGATAGGTGCCGTTCCTGGCGAGCAGCTCGGCATGCGAGCCGCGCTCGATCGCCCTGCCCCCTGAGATCACGATGATCTCGTCCATCTCGACCACGGAGGTCAGGCGATGGGTCGACCAGATCATGGTGCGCCCCTTCGCGACCTTCAGCAGCGTACGGTTGATCGCGGCCTCGGTGGTCTGGTCGAGCGCCGAGGTGGCTTCGTCCAGCAGCAGCACGGAAGGGTTACGGATGACCGCGCGCGCAATCGCGATGCGCTGGCGCTGGCCGCCCGACAGCGTATCGCCGCGCTCGCCGACCGGCGTGTCGTAGCGCTGCGGCAGGCTCATGATGTAGCGGTGGATCTCGGCCTTCTTGGCGGCGTTCTCCACCTCCTCGTCGGTCGCGCCTTCCTTGCCGAGCCGGATGTTCTCGCGAATCGACATGTTGAACAGCATGTTCTCCTGGAACACCACCGCCATGCTCCGGCGCAGCGAATCCAGCGTCACCTTGCGGACGTCGACGCCGTCGATGGCGACGCGCCCCTCGTTGGGCACGTACAGCCGCAGGATCAGATTGAGCAGCGTGCTCTTGCCGGAGCCCGAGGGGCCGACGATGGCGATGCGCTTGCCGGCGTTGAGCTTGAGGCTGAGATTGTCCAGCACCGGCGTCTGGCTGCCTTCGTACTGGAACGTCACGTGGTCGAAGGTGATGTCGTTGGTGATGCGCGGCAGATCGGGCGCGCCCGGACGATCGGCGCCGCGCGTCGGCTCGTCCAGCAGCTCCTGCATGTGGCGGATCGCGGCGGCCGAGGAGATCGACACCGGGATGAAGTGCATCACGTGGGCGATGTTGTAGGAGACCTCCCAGAACGCGCTCTCGAAGGTGACGAAGGTGCCGATGGTGATCTGGCCCTTGGTCGCCAGATAGGCGCCGATCGCGAGCACGACGAGGTGCAGCAGCAGCACCGAAATGGTGACCGTCCGCTCCACCATGGTCGACAGGAACGCAGCGGAAGCGATCTTGCGGCGGGTCTCGTCGTTGCGGAAGCTGAAGAAGCCGAACATCTTGCGTTGCAGGCTGAACGCCTTGATCACGGCCTGCGCGGCCACGCTCTCCTGCACCATGCCGAGCAGCGCGCTCTCGTTCTGCTTCTGCTCGTAATTGGCCTGCACCGCCTTCGGGGTGAGGATGCGCGGCCCGATCAGCGTGATCGGGAACACCAGCAGCGCGACCGCGGCGAGCTGCCAGTTCAGGAACAACATCAGGATGATGCCGGCGATCAATTCCAGGAACGGCAGCGCCGCACTGTTGGCGAAGGTCTTGACCGAGCCCTCGAAGGCCGAAAGGTCGACGGAAAAGCGCGACAGGATCTCGCCGCGCTTGGTGCGGCCGAAATAGGCCGCCGGCAGGTCCTGGACGTGCTCGAACACGCGCTTGCGGACGTCGGAGATGATGCAGGCAGCCAGCCTGGCGTCCCAGCGCTCGTACCAGACCGCCACGATCGAGGTGAAGATGCCGGCGACCGCGAGCACGCCGAGGATCCTGTAGAGCGCCTGGAAATCCTCCTCACCGAGCGCGTCGTCGATCAGGTACTTCAGGCTGAGCGGCATGATGACGTTGAACAGCGTCTCGACGCAGACGCCGAACGCCACGAATGACAGCATCCGCTTGTAGTTGGACAGGAACGGCTTGACGAAACCCAGGATGGTCGCGAGCGCGCCTGCGGCCTCGCGCGCGGTAAAGACGACGAGCTCCTCGTCCTCATCGTCGTCGTCGAGCTCCAGCTCGTCATCTTCTTCGTCTTCGTCGTCCTCGTCGTCTTCGAGGTCCGCCTTGACGGGGACAAGCTTGTCGTCGAGCTCGGCCGCCTCTTCCGTGGCGAGTTTCTGTTTGTCGGGCGGGAGGGGCTTGGACGCCATGAAACCAACCGATGCTGACGGCCGGCATGACCGCGGAGAAAGCAGGAAATAGCGGCAACCGCTATCGCACCGATTCTATGCGATCATGACGAATTCGGCAAAGCAATTGGCTAGGCCGGTCCGATCCTGTCTCTAGTCGTCGTCCTCGTCCTCGACCTTGTCGAAGAAGGAATAACGCAGGCTGTCGGCGTCGGCGTACCACTGGCCCGGGCCCTTGTTGGCGGCAAGCGTCGCCTCCCAGAGCGCATCGGTGCAGTCCTTGCGATGCATCGACAGGTCGAAGCCGTTGCCGAAGAACAGCTCGGACCATTCCCACCAGGTGCCGAGCTTCTTGACGCCGCGCAGCAGGTCGTAGCGGTCGATCACCACCGAAGCCATGTCCGAGGTGATCGAGCCGAACACGAGGCCGGTCTTGACCACGCGGTTCAGTTCGCGGATCGCGCGGACCACCTGCTTCGGGGAAACATGGCAGAGGCTGGTCTCGAACACGAAGTCGAAGGCGCCGTCCTTGAACGGCATGTCGGTGATCGAGCCGAGCTTGTTGTATTTCTTCAGCGCCTTCGGCGTCCTGGCGTGGATGGCGCGGTTGTTCTCGATGCCGAAGGCGTCGATGCCGCGGTCGCGCAGCGCGCCCACCAGTTCGCCGCTGGCCGAGCCCGCGACCAACAGCTTGGCGCCCCTGGCCTTGCCCCAGACGATGCCGATCAGCTTGGTGAGATAATCGGGATCGGTGAAGTGGTGCCAGGCGTCGCTGTAGGGACCGAGGCCGCGATAGTTCTCGAAATAGTCGCGGTCGATCTTGTCCGAGACCGGCTCGCCCTCCTCCTGTGCGCGCTCGCGGCGCAGGCGCATCATCTCGGTCAGGATGATGTCGGTCGCCGCGTCCGAGGAGTCGAGCAGACCGTTCAGCGTGGAGTCGAACAGATAATCGCCGACCACCACGATGCCGGGATGCTCCTTCGGCTCCGGCCGGTGATTGGTCATGACGTCGCGCACGGGCAGACCGCCGGGGATGGCGTTCACCGACGACAGCCAGCGGTGGATCTTGCCTTCCACGAAATGCGAACGCGCATCGCCGAGCGAGGCGGGCAGCGATTTCAGTGCGGCGTCGATCAGCTCCTGATCCGACAGATTGGCGAAGGCCAGCGCGTCGGAGCCGGGAATCAGCCAGTTCAGCACGCCGTGCTTGCCGATGTCATGACGCGCGCCCTCGTTGTAGACGCAGCAGCCGCCGAAGGCTTCCGACATGAACCAGGCGCCGGAAATCTTCTCGCCCCAGAACGGCGCGTCGAACAGGATCGAGACGCGCAGATAGTGCGCGGGCCGATCGAAATAAGAGACGTGCTTGACCATCGACTTGCGGAGCTGCTCGCCTTCCCAGCCCATGGTCGCGAGCCACGAATGCGGCAGGCAGACCAGCACGAGGTCGAAGTCGCGCGTCTCCGGCCCCTTGCCGTTCATCATCTTCAGCTGGTAGCGGCCGGTCGGCGCCTTGCCGACGGTGAGCACGCGGTGATTGAGTTGGATGTCGGCGTTGACCTCCGACTGCAGGCACTCGATCAGCTGCTCGTTGCCGTTCTGTATGGAATAGAGGCCGATATAGCCGTCGACATCCATCAGGTAGTTCTTGAGCGCGTTGAGCCCGTTGGTGTTGTGGCTTTCGGTCGCGATGTCGGAGCGCGCCATCACCTTGAAGAAACGCTTTGCGGTTTCGTCCTCGACCTCCTCGTCGAGCACCTGCTCGGCGGTCTTGTAGGCCCAGGGATTCTCGTTGTCGTGCGCGCCGACGCCCTCGTAATATTCGATCGGCGTCATCGCCTCGGCGCAGCGGTTCCGGAACGCCTCGATCGCAGCCGCAGTCTTGGCGCCGTATTTGCGGCGCATGCCCGCGACGTCGTTGAGGAGCTCGCCGCCGAACTGCACCTGCTCGGCGTCCATCGGAATGGTCTGAAGTCCGAAATGCTGGATCAGCTCGCGCAGCGGATCGGGACCCGTCATCGAGTAGTCGTAGATCTCGGCAACGCCGGCCTCGTACATCGCCGGCGCGGAATCGAATTTGCGCGTGACGATCTTGCCGCCGAGCCGGTCGGAGGCCTCGTAGATGGTGATGCGGCAGAGGTCGCCGAGCTTACGTTTCAAGTACCAGGCGCTCATCAGCCCGCCGGGGCCGCCGCCTACGATTGCGAGATCAAGCATATGAGTTCCGTGGTCTCCGGCCCTGCCCCCGTCACGGGACCACCGGTCTAACTTCCCTTAGCAGAAGCGCTTTTGCGCCTGAAGGAAAGATGAACAAAGGTTGATCCTGCACCGCAACAGGCAAACAAAGCAGCAAAAAGGCCGGCTTGCGCCGGCCTTTTCATTGTCCTCGGTATTCCTACGGATGAACGATTATTCCGCAGGAGGCAGCGCAGGAAGCTCCGCTTCCGGCGCGGGCGACACGACGGCCGCCTGCTTCTCGCGCTCGTCCAGGATCAGCTTGTCGCGCTTCATCGCGACTTCGCGGATCTTGGCCATGGAGGCGCCGGTGCCCGCCGGGATCAGCCGGCCGACGATGACGTTCTCCTTGAGACCTTCGAGCGGATCGACCTTGCCGTTGACCGCCGCTTCCGTGAGGACGCGGGTGGTCTCCTGGAACGAGGCCGCCGAGAAGAAGGAGCGGGTCTGGAGGCTCGCCTTGGTGATGCCGAGCAGAACCGGCGTTCCCGTAGCGATCTTCTTGCCCTCTTCCTTCGCCTTCTCGTTGAGCGCGTCGAACTCGATCTTGTCGACCTGCTCGCCGGAGATCATGTCCGTATCGCCCTGGTCGGTGACTTCCACCTTCTGGAGCATCTGACGGACAATCACCTCGATGTGCTTGTCGTTGATGAGCACGCCCTGGAGCCGGTAGACTTCCTGGATCTCGTTGACCAGATAGGCCGCAAGCTCCTCGATGCCCTTGACCGCCAGGATGTCGTGCGGCGCCGGGTTGCCTTCGACGATGAAGTCGCCCTTTTCGACGACGTCGCCGTCCTGAAGGTGGATGTGCTTACCCTTCGGGATCAGGTACTCGCGTGCCTCGTCGGTCTTGTCCATCGGCTCGATCGAGATGCGACGCTTGTTCTTGTAGTCGCGTCCGAACCGGATGGTGCCCGAGATTTCGGCGATGATCGCCGCATCCTTCGGACGCCGTGCCTCGAACAGTTCCGCCACCCGCGGCAGACCGCCGGTGATGTCACGCGTCTTGGCGCTTTCGGTCGAGACACGGGCGAGGATGTCGCCCGTATTGACCTTGGCTCCGACGTCGACCGAGAGAATGGCGTCGACCGACAGCATGTAGCGGGCATCGCCGCCACGGGCGAGCTTGAGCACCTTGCCGTCCTTGCCCTTGACCACGATGGCCGGACGGAGGTCCGCGCCGCCGCGGGTCGAGCGCCAGTCGATGACCACGCGCTTGGCGATACCGGTGGCCTCGTCAAGCGTTTCCGAGATCGACTGCCCCTCGACCAGATCCTCGAAGCCGATGGTACCTTCGACTTCGGTGAGCAGCGGACGGGTGTAGGGATCCCACTCGACGATGCGCTGGCCGCGCTTGACGGTGTCGCCCTCGTCGACGTGCAGGCGCGAACCGTACTGGATACGGTGCGTCGCACGCTCGGTGCCGTCGGCATCGACGATCGCGATCACCATGTTGCGGACCATCGCGACCAGGTGACCTTCGCTGTTGCGGGCGATGGCCTTGTTCCGGATCACGATCTTGCCGTCGAAGTTGGATTCGACGAACGACTGCTCGTTGAGCTGCGCCGCACCACCGATGTGGAAGGTGCGCATGGTCAGCTGGGTGCCGGGCTCGCCGATCGACTGCGCCGCGATGACGCCGACGGCTTCACCGTGGTTGACCGGCGTGCCGCGGGCGAGGTCGCGGCCGTAGCACATGCCGCAGATGCCGTTGACGAGCTCGCAGGTCAGTGCCGAGCGGATCTTCACCTCCTGCACGCCACCCTGGTGGATGGCATCCAGATGGCTCTCTTCCATCAGCGTACCGCGCTTGATGATCACCTTGCCCGAGCTGTCACGCACGTCTTCGCAGGCCGTACGGCCGAGGATGCGCGAGCCGAGCGAGGCAACCACGGTGCCGGCATCGACGATGGCGCGCATCTTGATGCCGAGCTTGGTGCCGCAGTCGTTCTGCGTGATGATGCAGTCCTGCGCCACGTCGACGAGACGACGGGTCAGGTAGCCCGAGTTCGCGGTCTTCAACGCGGTGTCCGCGAGGCCCTTACGGGCGCCGTGGGTCGAGTTGAAGTACTCGAGCACCGAGAGGCCTTCCTTGAAGTTCGAGATGATCGGCGTCTCGATGATCTCACCCGACGGCTTGGCCATCAGGCCGCGCATGCCGGCGAGCTGGCGCATCTGGGCCGGCGAACCGCGGGCACCGGAGTGAGCCATCATGTAGATCGAGTTGATGTCGGCATCCGCCCCGCTCGCCGTCTTCTTGGTCGAGGAGATCTCCTTCATCATCGCCTTGGCGATTTCTTCCGTGGCCTTCGACCAGGCGTCGACGACCTTGTTGTACTTCTCGCCATGGGTGATCAGACCGTCGTTGTACTGCTGCTCGAAATCCTTCGCCAGCGTACGGGTGGTGTCGACGATCTTCCACTTGGAGTGCGGCACAACCATGTCGTCCTTGCCGAACGAGATGCCGGCCTTGAACGCGTTGTAGAAGCCGAGCGCCATGATGCGGTCGCAGAAGATCACAGTCTCCTTCTGGCCGCAGTGACGGTAGACCTGGTCGATCACGCCCGAGATTTCGCGCTTGGTCATCAGCTTGTTGATGATCTCGTACGAAATCCGCGGGTTCTTCGGCAGCAGGTTGCCGAGCATGACGCGGCCCGCGGTGGTCTCGATCCAGCGCGTCGAGACCTTGCCGGTCTCGTCCATGCCCTGCCACCGATACTTGATCTTGGTGTGGAGGTGGATGACCTTCGCGTGCAGCGCGTGCTCGAGCTCGGCCATGTCGCCGAAGATCTTGCCCTCGCCGGGCAGACCTTCGCGCATGATCGAGACGTAGTAGAGACCGAGCACGATGTCCTGCGATGGCACGATGATCGGCTGGCCGTTCGCCGGATGCAGGATGTTGTTGGTCGACATCATCAGGACGCGCGCTTCCAGCTGCGCCTCGAGCGACAGCGGAACGTGCACGGCCATCTGGTCGCCGTCGAAGTCGGCGTTGAACGCGGCGCAGACCAGCGGATGCAGCTGGATCGCCTTGCCCTCGATCAGCACGGGCTCGAACGCCTGAATGCCGAGACGATGCAGCGTCGGTGCGCGGTTGAGCAGCACCGGATGCTCGCGGATGACCTCGTCCAGGATGTCCCAGACCTCGGGCCGCTCCTTCTCGACCAGCTTCTTCGCCTGCTTCACGGTGGTGGACAGGCCCTTGGCGTCAAGCCGCGAGTAGATGAACGGCTTAAACAGCTCGAGCGCCATCTTCTTCGGCAGGCCGCACTGATGCAGGCGCAGCTCGGGACCGACCACGATCACCGAACGGCCCGAATAGTCGACGCGCTTGCCGAGCAGGTTCTGACGGAAGCGGCCCTGCTTGCCCTTGAGCATGTCGGCGAGCGACTTCAGCGGACGCTTGTTGGCACCCGTGATGACACGGCCGCGGCGGCCGTTGTCGAACAGCGCATCGACCGCTTCCTGAAGCATGCGCTTCTCGTTGCGGATGATGATGTCGGGCGCGCGCAGCTCCATCAGCCGCTTCAAGCGGTTGTTGCGGTTGATGACACGGCGGTAGAGGTCGTTGAGGTCTGAGGTCGCGAAGCGGCCGCCGTCCAGCGGCACCAGCGGACGCAGGTCCGGCGGGATCACCGGAACCACGGTCATGATCATCCATTCCGGCTTATTGCCGGAGTGGCGGAACGCTTCCACGATCTTCAGGCGCTTGGCGAGCTTCTTGTGCTTGATGTCGGAGTCGGTCTCCTGCATCTCGAGGCGCAAGGTGGCTTCGAGCTTCTCGAGGTCCATGCCCTTGAGCAGCTCGCGGATCGCTTCCGCGCCGATCATGGCGGTGAAGGAATCCTGGCCGTACTCGTCCTGCGCCTTCAGATACTCGTCTTCCGACAGCAGCTGACGGTCCTTGAGCGCGGTGAGACCCGGCTCGAGCACGACGTAATATTCGAAGTAGAGAATCCGCTCGAGATCCTTCAGCGTCATATCCAGCAGAAGGCCGATGCGCGAGGGCAGCGACTTCAGGAACCAGATGTGGGCGACGGGGGCTGCGAGCTCGATATGGCCCATGCGCTCGCGCCGGACGCGCGACAGCGTGACCTCGACCGAGCACTTCTCGCAGATGATGCCCTTGTACTTCATGCGCTTGTACTTGCCGCACAAGCACTCGTAGTCCTTGATCGGCCCGAAGATGCGGGCGCAGAACAGGCCGTCGCGCTCGGGCTTGAAGGTACGGTAGTTGATGGTCTCCGGCTTCTTGATCTCGCCGTAGGACCAGGACAGAATCTTCTCAGGAGACGCGATCGAAATCCGGATCTGGTCGAAGACCTGAGCCGGAGTCGTCGGGTTGAAGAGATTCATAATTTCTTGGTTCATCGTCTTCTCCTCGCGTGCCGGTCGCCTACGGCCGCAAATTCGAAAATCACTCAATCGGGGCGCCCTGCCCTCAAGGCCTCGGGAGGGGCGCCGATGCCCGGCCGTGAAGGCCGGGCATGAAAGGTCGTATTACTCGGCTGCTTCCGACGTCGGCGCCGGTCCCACCTTGGAGTTGTGCAGGTCGACGTTGAGGCCGAGCGAGCGCATTTCCTTGACCAGCACGTTGAACGATTCCGGAATACCGGCCTCGAACGTGTCGTCGCCGCGGACGATCGCCTCGTACACCTTGGTACGGCCGGCGACGTCGTCCGACTTCACCGTCAGCATCTCCTGGAGCGTGTACGCCGCGCCGTAAGCCTCGAGCGCCCACACCTCCATTTCGCCGAAGCGCTGACCGCCGAACTGCGCCTTGCCGCCCAGCGGCTGCTGGGTGACGAGCGAGTACGGACCGATAGAACGCGCGTGGATCTTGTCGTCCACGAGATGGTGCAGCTTGAGCATGTAGATGTAGCCCACCGTCACCTTACGATCGAAGGCATCGCCGGTACGGCCGTCATAGACGGTCGACTGACCCGAAGCGTCGAGACCGGCAAGCTTCAGCATCTCCTCGATGTCGGCTTCCTTGGCGCCGTCGAACACCGGCGTCGCGATCGGCACGCCGCGGCTCAGATTGTGACCAAGCTCGATCAACTCGTTGTCGTTGAGCGACTTGATCGTCTCGTCCTCGCCGTAGACCTTCTTCAAGGTTTCCTTCAGCGGCTTGATGTCCTGCTTCGACAGATAGGCATCGACCGTCTGGCCGATACGCTTGCCGAGGCCGGCGCAAGCCCAGCCGAGATGGGTCTCGAGGATCTGTCCGACGTTCATGCGCGAGGGCACGCCGAGCGGATTGAGCACGATGTCGGCATGCGTGCCGTCTTCGAGGAACGGCATGTCCTCGATCGGCACGATCTTCGACACCACGCCCTTGTTGCCGTGGCGGCCGGCCATCTTGTCGCCGGGCTGGATCTTGCGCTTCACCGCGACGAAGACCTTGACCATCTTCATCACGCCGGGCGGCAATTCATCACCGCGCTGAAGCTTCTCGACCTTGTCGAGGAAGCGCTGTTCCAGCCCCTTCTTCGACTCGTCGTACTGCTTCCGCATGGCCTCGATCTCGGCCATCAGCTTGTCGTTCGGCGAAGCGAACAGCCACCACTGCGACTTCGGGTACTCCTCAAGCACCGCACGGGTGATCTTGGTGTCCTTCTTGAAGCCCTTCGGGCCCGCAATGCCCTGCCGTCCCTCGAGGAGCTCGGCAAGACGGTTGTAGACGTTGCGGTCCAGGATCGCCTGCTCGTCGTCGCGGTCCTTGGCCAGACGCTCGATCTCTTCCCGCTCGATCGCAAGCGCACGCTCGTCCTTGTCGACGCCGTGACGGTTGAACACGCGCACTTCCACAATCGTGCCCTGCACGCCCGGAGGAACGCGCAGCGAGGTGTCGCGAACGTCGGAGGCCTTTTCGCCGAAGATGGCGCGCAGAAGCTTTTCTTCCGGCGTCATCGGGCTTTCGCCCTTCGGCGTGATCTTTCCGACCAGGATGTCGCCGGCGCGCACTTCCGCGCCGATGTAGACGATACCGGCTTCGTCGAGGTTCTTCAGCGCTTCTTCCGAGACGTTCGGAATGTCGCGGGTGATTTCCTCAGGGCCGAGCTTGGTGTCGCGGGCCATCACCTCGAACTCCTCGATGTGGATCGAGGTGAAGACGTCTTCCTTCACGATCCGCTCGGAGAGCAGGATCGAATCTTCGAAGTTGTAGCCATTCCACGGCATGAACGCGACCAGCACGTTCCGCCCCAGAGCGAGTTCGCCGAGATCGGTCGAGGGACCGTCGGCGATAATGTCACCCTTCTTGACGATGTCGCCGACCTTCACCAGCGGACGCTGGTTGATGCAGGTCGACTGGTTGGAGCGCTGGTACTTCATCAGACGGTAGATATCGACGCCCGACT
Organism: Bradyrhizobium barranii subsp. apii; assembly: GCF_011516635.5. GTDB lineage: Bacteria > Pseudomonadota > Alphaproteobacteria > Rhizobiales > Xanthobacteraceae > Bradyrhizobium > Bradyrhizobium barranii. Next base: position 6,497,802 of record NZ_CP096255.1, read on the forward strand.
TGGTCGGATCGAGATCTTCCGTGGCGCGGATGACGACGCGGGTCGCGTCGATCTGGTCGATCACGCCCGAACGGCGCGCCGCGATCGCGGCACCCGAGTCACGCGCAACGACGCCTTCCATGCCGGTGCCGACGAACGGCGCCTCGGCGCGAACCAGCGGCACCGCCTGGCGCTGCATGTTCGAGCCCATCAGCGCGCGGTTGGCGTCGTCGTTCTCGAGGAACGGAATCAGCGCCGCGGCGACCGAAACGAGCTGCTTCGGCGACACGTCCATGTAGTCGACCTTGTCCGGCGTCACCGGCAAGACTTCGCCGGCGTGACGGCAGACCACGAGGTCCTCGGTGAAGCGGCCCTTCGGGTCGAGCGGCACGTTGGCCTGCGCGACCGTGTAGCGACCCTCTTCCATCGCCGAGAGGTACACGACCTCGTCGGTGACGCGACCGTCCTTGACCTTGCGGTACGGCGTCTCGACGAAGCCGTACTTGTTCACGCGCGCGAAGGTCGCGAGCGAGTTGATCAGGCCGATGTTCGGACCTTCCGGCGTCTCGATCGGGCAGATGCGGCCGTAATGCGTCGGATGCACGTCGCGCACCTCGAAGCCGGCGCGCTCGCGGGTCAGACCGCCCGGTCCAAGCGCCGAGAGGCGGCGCTTGTGGGTGATCTCCGACAGCGGGTTGGTCTGGTCCATGAACTGCGAGAGCTGCGAGGAACCGAAGAACTCGCGCACGGCGGCAGCCGCCGGCTTCGCGTTGATCAGGTCCTGCGGCATGACCGTGTCGATGTCGACCGAGGACATGCGCTCCTTGATCGCGCGCTCCATGCGCAGCAGGCCGATGCGGTACTGGTTCTCCATGAGCTCGCCGACCGAGCGCACACGGCGGTTGCCGAGATGGTCGATGTCGTCGATCTCGCCCTTGCCGTCGCGCAAATCCACCAGCGTCTTGATGACGGAGAGGATGTCTTCCTTGCGCAGCGTACGCTGGGTGTCGGGCGCATCGAGGTCGAGGCGCATGTTCATCTTGACGCGGCCGACCGCGGACAGGTCGTAGCGCTCGGCGTCGAAGAACAGCGACTGGAACATCGCCTGCGCCGAATCCAGCGTCGGCGGCTCGCCCGGACGCATCACGCGGTAGATGTCGAACAGCGCGTCCTCGCGCGTCATGTTCTTGTCGGCCGAGAGCGTGTTGCGGATATAGGCGCCGACATTGACGTGGTCGATGTCGAGCAGCGGCAGTTCCTTGTAGCCCTGCTCGTTGAGGGCCTTCATCGACTTGTCGGTGATCTCTTCACCGGCTTCCGCGTGGATCTCACCGGTCTTCGGGTTGACGAGGTCCTCGGCGAGATAGTTGCCGACGAGCTCCTCATCGGACAGCCGCAGCGCCTTCAGACCCTTCTCCTGCATCTGACGCGCACCGCGCACGGTGAGCTTCTTGCCGGCCTCGAGCACGACCTTGCCGGTGTCGGCGTCGATCAGGTCGTTGATGGTCGAGTAGCCGCGGAAACGGTTGGCGTCGAACGGAACGCGCCAGCCTTCCTTGGTCCGCTTGTAGAGAATCTTCTTGTAGAACGTGGACAGAATCGCCTCGCCGTCGAGGCCGAGCGCAAACATCAGCGACGTCACCGGAATCTTGCGGCGACGGTCGATACGCGCATAGACGATGTCCTTGGCGTCGAACTCGATGTCGAGCCAGGAGCCGCGATACGGGATGACGCGGGCGGCGAACAGCAGCTTGCCCGAGGAATGGGTCTTGCCCTTGTCGTGGTCGAAGAACACGCCGGGCGAACGGTGCATCTGCGAGACGATGACGCGCTCGGTGCCGTTGACGATGAAGGTGCCATTCATCGTCATGAGCGGGATGTCGCCCATGTAGACGTCCTGCTCCTTGATGTCCTTCACCGACTTCGCGCCGGTTTCCTCGTCGATATCGAACACGATGAGGCGCAGCGTCACCTTGAGGGGTGCCGCGAAGGTCATGCCGCGCTGGCGGCACTCGTCGACGTCGTATTTCGGCTGCTCGAACTCGTAGCGGACGAATTCCAGCATCGAGGTGCCCGAGAAGTCGGAGATCGGGAACACCGAGCGGAACACCGCCTGCAGGCCCTCGTCGAGACGCCCGCCCACGGGTTCGTCGACCATCAGGAACTGGTCATAGGACGCCTTCTGAACCTCGATGAGGTTCGGCATCTCGGCGACTTCCTTGATGTGTCCGAAGAACTTGCGAACGCGTTTGCGACCGGTGAATGTCTGCTGCGCCATCGTGGCCTCTCATTTCGTCGCCCGCTCCGGGCGCGCCGTCCAGGACGCGGTTGCCACCGCTCCCCGGGTTGAATTTTTCGAACCCGCTTTGGGGACCAAAAATCCAGTTTCAGGCCGTCATGTCCTGAATCTGTTCTTCAGACCTTCAAAACGCAAAACAACGCGCGGGGCGCATAGGCACGCCCGCCCGTCACAACGATTGTCTTCACGGACTGCAAAAGCCCGAAATAGCCTGCTCTCCCAACGGCTTACAGGGAATCCGGCATCCCTGCCCACCGCGCTTTCGTGCTGTCGAACCGATATGGGGCGACAATAGTCGAGATTCGAGGGGTCAACCTTCAAATCCCAACACTTTTTCGTGTTCGGCCTACGTCGGAGCGTTCCGTCGCACGCCTTTTGCATCTGGCCCGCCCCTTTTGGGGATGGACCAGGATCCCGGGCCTCGCATGATGCGCGCCCCGGGATCCGGCCAGTAAGCGTTGCTTACTTGAGCTCGACCTTCGCGCCAGCCTTCTCGAGCTGGACCTTGATCTTCTCGGCTTCGTCCTTGTTCACGCCTTCCTTGACCGGCTTCGGCGCGCCCTCGACGAGGTCCTTTGCTTCCTTCAGGCCCAGGCCGGTGATGGCGCGGACTTCCTTGATGACCTCGATCTTCTTGTCGCCGGCGGCGGCAAGAACGACCGTGAACTCGGTCTTCTCTTCAGCCGGAGCGGCGGCAGCGCCACCACCAGCCGGGCCGGCCACGGCGACAGCCGCGGCAGCCGAAACGCCCCACTTCTCTTCGAGGAGCTTCGCGAGTTCGGCAGCTTCGAGCACGGTGAGGCTCGAGAGGTCGTCAACGATCTTCTGCAAGTCAGCCATTGTTCAGTTTCCTTGAGTGTAAGTCTGGTTCGGGTTTGAGTTTTGCGAAGGGCGTCAGGCCGCTTCGCCCTTTGAGGCATGAGCCTGGATGACGCGCGCGAGCTTGCCCGCGGGCGCATTGGCGAGCTGAGCGATCTTGGTCGCCGGGGCCACAAGAAGGCCGACGATCTTGGCGCGCAGTTCATCAAGCGACGGCAGCGAGGCAAGTGCCTTCACGCTGTCGACATTCAGGACGATCTTTCCCATCGAGCCGCCAATGATGACGAACTTTTCGTTCGTCTTGGCGAATTCGACGGCGACCTTCGGCGCCGCTACCGGATCGTTCGAAGTGGCGATCACGGTCGGTCCCTTCAGCATGGGGCCGATGGCAACGACGTCAGTGCCTTCAAGAGCAATTTTGGCGAGACGGTTCTTCGAGACCTTCACCGAGGCGCCAGCCTGCTTCATCTGCATACGCAGCTTCTGCATCTGGGCAACGGTCAGGCCGGAATATTGAGCAACGACCGCGACGCTCGTGGTCTTGAAGACCCCATTGAGCTGTTCGACCGCTTCCTTTTTTGCCGCTCGTTCCACAGCAAGCTCTTTCCGGTTGGCGGTCATCGCGAGAAGCGGGACCGCCGGGTTGCACCCATCGCCCCACCCAAAACCTGAACCTCGGGGCCAAAACCCCTTCGGACACGCGCCGGGCGAGACGACAATTCAAAGCCTGCCCTCCGGGAGCCCTTAAGGCCCACGGCGTGTCGAGGTCCGAACCAGACCCGTTTCGCAAGCCAGCCGTTAAAGCTGGATACGAAGTGAAATCCGGTCTTCACCCGTCTATGCAGGCCATGCGATTAAGCCGTTGAGAAATCGAAATTTCCCGCGGGCGCCTGCAGTCTTGGACAGGACGAGGTCAGCCGGCGAACCGCCCGACCCCTGCCCGCACTCCACCAACCGACGGGTTTTCCTTCCTTTTCGGGCAAATCCTCACGGACGCCCTGAAAAGGAATGATCTCCTGTCCTTGTCGGGTTTTCGGAATGCGTGCACGAACGCGCCAGCCGAGGCCGGCACGTCCGGAAGCGGTTCTTTAACCGCTCGGAGCCCGCTTGCCAAGAGCAAAATTCACACCAGTTCCAATCCGTTGCCGGCCGGGCCTGAGGCGGCCCGACAAGGGCCGATTCAGGCCGATTTGACCCCGTATGGCAGCGGCTTGCCCGCGAAGAAAGCCGTCAGGTTCGCCAGCACGCAGTTCTGCATGGCGACGTGCGATTCGAGGGTGTGGCCGCCGATATGCGGGGCAAACACGACATTGGGGAGCGCCGTCAGCGCGTCGGGGGCGTACGGTTCCTTCTCGAAGACGTCGAGGCCGGCGCCGGCGATGGTCCTGTCGGAGAGCGCCGCCACCAGGGCCTTCTCGTCAATCACAGAGCCGCGGGAGATGTTGACGACGTAGCCGTGCTCCCCGAGTCGCCCGAGGATATCAGCGTTGACGACGTGCTGGGTCTCGGCCCCTGCCCGGACCGCGATCATCAGCACGCTGCACCAGTCGGCCAGCGCCTCCAGCGTCGGGAAATATTGATAGGGCAGATCGTATTTGGTGCGGCTGAAATAGCCGACCTCGCTCTCGAAGGCGGCGCAGCGCGCCGCGATCTTGCGGCCGATCTCGCCCATGCCGTAGACGCCGATGCGGCGGCCGGGCATGCCGGCCTGCGGCCGCATCATCGGCGACTGCTTTGAGCCGGCCCAATCGCCGCTGCGGACATATTGGTCGGCGACCAGGATCCGCCGCGTCGTCGCCAGCATCAGGGTCATCGCAATGTCGGCGACGGAAGCCGCATTGGCACCGGGGCTGTGGCCGACCGCGATGTTGCGCGCGACGGCCGCCTGCAGGTCGACGCCGTCATAGCCGGTGCCGTAGCAGACGATGGCGCCGAGTTTTGGGAACAGGTCCATCGCCTCTGCCCCGAGCGGCGAGCCGCCGGCGGTGAGCATCGCGCGGATGCCGCCGAGCTCATCGGCCGAAAACACCTCGCGCGCCGGCTTGCCGCCGGTGTCGAGCAGTTCGAACCGCTCGGCGAAGCGCGCCATCATCGTCTTCGGGAAGCGCGAGTAGATCAGGACCTTGTCAGCCATTTTTTCTTGTTTCCCGGTTCTTGTTTCCGATGAACGCCGCCGCAAACGACGAGGGGCGGAATCGGTTGCCCAATTCCGCCCCTCGCCTCGTGCAATTTCCAAACCTCAGCCGAGGCAAGCCTTAACCGAGAATGGTGCCCGGCTCGACCTTCACGCCGGGGCCCATCGTCGAGGACACCGCAACGCGCTGGATGTAGGTGCCCTTGGAGCCAGCCGGCTTCGCCTTCGAGACAGCATCGGCCAGGGCCTTGATGTTCTCGACCAGCTTCTCCTCGGAGAACGAGGCCTTGCCGACGCCGGCCTGCAAAATGCCGGCCTTCTCGACGCGGAACTCGACCGAGCCGCCCTTGGCACCCTTCACCGCACCGGTGACGTCCATGGTCACGGTGCCGATCTTCGGGTTCGGCATCAGGCCGCGCGGGCCGAGCACCTTACCGAGACGGCCGACCAGCGGCATCATGTCGGGGGTGGCGATGCAGCGATCGAAATCGATCGAGCCGTTCTGCACTTTCTCGACGAGGTCCTCGGCACCGACGACGTCGGCACCCGCAGCCTTGGCCTCATCGGCCTTGGCGCCGCGGGCGAACACGCCGACGCGGAGCGTACGGCCGGTGCCGTTCGGCAGGGTCACGACGCCGCGGACCATCTGGTCGGCGTGACGCGGATCGACGCCGAGATTGATCGCGACTTCGATGGTCTCGTCGAACTTCGCCTTGGCGCGTTCCTTGACCATCTTGATGGCGTCCGCGAGCGGGTAAAGCTTTTCGCGGTCAACACCTTCGCGGGCTTTGTTCAAACGCTTTCCGATTGCCATGACCGCTTACCCCGCCACTTCCAGACCCATCGAACGGGCAGAGCCCTCGACCATCTTCATGGCCGACTCGATGGAATCGCAATTGAGATCCTTCATCTTCTTCTCGGCGATCTCGCGCACCTGCGCCTTGGTCACCTTGCCGGCCTTATCACGGCCCGGCGCCTTCGAGCCGGACTGGATCTTGGCGGCCTGCTTGAGGAAGAAGGACATCGGGGGTGTCTTCATCTCGAACGTGAACGAACGATCGGCGTAGATCGTGATCACGACCGGAATCGGGGTGTTCTTCTCTTCCTTCTGGGTCTGGGCGTTGAACGCCTTGCAGAACTCCATGATGTTGAGACCGCGCTGACCAAGCGCGGGACCGATCGGGGGCGAAGGATTCGCCGCACCGGCCGGGACCTGAAGCTTCAGGTATCCGGTCACTTTCTTTGCCATGTATCACTCCTGTTGTGCCGGCAGGGCCGGCGGTTTCAGGTTCGTGGTCTGGGTCGGATGCGGCTGGCAACCGCCCTCTCCCTCCCACGGCCTCTTGCTAGCGTGAGACCGAAGCCTCACGCCTCAATCGATCAGACCTTCTCGACCTGACCGAATTCCAGTTCGACCGGCGTGGCGCGGCCGAAGATCGACACCGCGACCTTCACGCGCGAGCGCGCCTCGTCGATTTCCTCGACCATACCCGAGAACGAGGCGAACGGGCCATCGGCCACACGCACGTTCTCACCGATCTCGAACGACACCGACGCCTTCGGCCGTTCCACGCCCTCCTGCACCTGGTGCAGGATGCGCATGGCCTCGGCTTCCGAGATCGGCATCGGCTTGTTCTCGGCACCGAGGAAGCCCGTGACCTTCGGGGTGTTCTTGATCAGATGGAACGCCTCGTCGGTCAGCTTCATCTTCACCAGCACGTAGCCCGGGAAGAACTTGCGCTCGGCGTCGATCTTGCGGCCGCGGCGCACTTCCGTGACCTTTTCGGTCGGAACCAGCACCAGCTCGAACAGCTCCTCGAGCCCGCGCTGCTTGGCCTGCTCACGGATCGATTCGGCGACCTTCTTCTCGAAGTTCGAATAGGCGTGGACGATGTACCAGCGCTTGTCGGTCGATTGGGTTGCAGCGGCTGTTGCCATCAGTGAATGCCCAAAAGGAAGGTGATGAGGTAACGGATGATCTGGTCGGCGGCGAAGAAGAAGATCGAGGCCACGGCGACCATCACGAACACCATGATGGTGGTGATCGTGGTCTCACGACGGGTCGGCCAGGTGACCTTGGCGGTCTCCGAGCGCACTTCCTGCAAAAACTTGAACGGGCTAACTGCCATCGTTTGATGTCCAACGTCCGTCGACAGACGCGAATGAATTTCAGGGATCCGAACAGCCGCCGTTGGCCCAGCCCTCTGTCTCGAAGGATGAGCCGGGAAACCGGGCTCGATTGTTCGGGGATTTCAAAGCCGCGCCGGAAATCCGCGTTTAACGGGCCGGCTGCGAGTGCGGGGTAGATACTGCGGATGGGGCCAAAGGTCAAGGTGTGGGCTGCCCGGGACACGCGCGGCCGAGGCCAGCGGACCCGATCCGGATCAAGGGCTTACCCGGTCCGCATGATCCACGGTCCGAGCTTGTCGGCCCGCCACCGTCCTGCCTGTCGATCCTGATTGTCTGGGATTAGCTGGCAGGAGTGGCAGGGCTCGAACCTGCGACCCCCGGTTTTGGAGACCGGTGCTCTACCAATTGAGCTACACTCCTACGGACCCTCGCGTCGCCACGCGGATCAGGGGCGCTTTCAAGCACAGGGGACGGCTGGTTTGCAAGGGTGAAGCGCGCTGGCTTCGCTTGTTTGTGCCGCGCCTTCTGGGCCAGAGTTCATTCCCGATAATAATGTGCGCCCGGGAGTGAACATGACTGCCACAGCCGCCGCCCAAGCCGCCTCCGCGCCGAAAACCCCGCCTTTGCCCGAGGCCAGGCCGGAAACGCTGGGTCTGTCGCGCCCTCGCCTGCAGGCGATGTCGGACGCCTTCAAACGCGAGATCGACAAGGGAACCATTCCCGGGGTGACCGTGCTGGTCGCCCGGCGCGGCCAGGTCGGCTGGTTCGAGGCGCTCGGCAAGCAGAGCCCGGCGGGACCTGCGCCGATGGCGCTTGATTCGATCTTCCGGATCTTCTCGATGACCAAGCCGATCGTCTCGGTCGGCATCATGGCGCTGGTCGAGGATGGCCATTTGCTGCTCGCCGACCCCGTCGCCAAGTTCATTCCGGAGTTCGCCAACCAGAAAGTCGGCGTCGTCAGTGGCGGCAAGCTGGAACTGGTTCCGCCCCGGCGGCCGATGACGGTGCAGGACCTGCTCCGCCACACCTCTGGTCTCACTTACGAGCACCAGGGCGACGGCCCCGTGCACAAGCTCTACCAGGAGTCCCGCGTCCGCAGCCGCAAGATCACCAATGCCGAGCATGCCGCGCTGGTGGCAAGCTTCCCGCTGGTCTGCCATCCCGGCGACGAGTTCAACTACAGCCGCTCCACCGACATCCTCGGCCGCATCATCGAGGTCGTCAGCGGCAAGTCACTCGGCGCGTTCCTCACCGAGCGCATCCTCGCGCCGTTGCGGATGACCGAGACCGGCTTCTCGACGAGCGAGGCCAATACCAGCAGGCTCGCCCAGCCGTTCGAAGCCGATCCCTGGACCCGCGACAAGGTCGCGCTGTTCAACATGCTCGAGCAGCCGGTGATGGAGTCCGGCGACGGCGGCCTGGTCTCGACCACGACGGACTACGCCCGCTTCGCGCTGATGCTGCGCAACGGCGGCACGCTCGACGGCAACAGGATCATCGGCCGCAAGACGCTGGAGCTGATGGCATCCGATCACCTCGGACCGCACGTCGTGACCAACGGCACACTGCTGTCGCCGGGCCACGGCTTCGGCCTCGGCTTTGCCGTGCGCCGCGAGGCCGGCATCGCGCCGTTCCCCGGCAGCGTCGGCCAGTATTTCTGGAGCGGCATTGCGGGAACGTTCTTCTGGATCGACCCGAAGGAGGATCTGTTCGTCGTGTTTATGTCGCAGGGACCGGGGCAGCGCGACCACACGCGGACGCTGGTGCGGGATCTGGTTTACGCGGCGGTGGATTGACGATCGCTCTCGTGCGCCGGACGCGACGCAACGCGTAGCGGTGCGTCGCAGAGCCGGGGCCCATGTCTCCGCGATCTCGAACGCCGCCTTCTGGGTCCCGGCTCAGCGGAGCAGCACTTCGTGCTGCACCGCGTCAGGGACGCGAGACCATCAACTAATCGTCGCGCCGCCGTCGATCACCATGGTCTGGCCGGTCATGAAGTCGCCGGCCTTCGATCCCAGGAACACGGCGGCGCCGGCGATCTCGTCGGGGATGCCGATGCGCAGCAGCGGCGAGCGCGAGGTCGAGGCCTTCAAATTCTCCGGATTGTCCCACAGTGCCTTGGCAAAATCGGTCTTGATCAGGCCGGGCGCGATGCAGTTCACGCGGATGTTGTGCTTGCCGTACTCGCAGGCGAGGTTGCGCGCGAGCTGCATGTCGGCGGCCTTGGAAATCGCGTAGGCGCCGAGGATGGTCGAGCCCTTCAGGCCGCCGATCGAGGAGACGATGATCACCGAGCCGTCCTTGCGCTCGATCATCTGCGGCACCACCATCGAGATCAGCCAGTTGTTGGCGACGATGTTGTTGTCGAGGATCTTCCGGAACTGATCGTCGGAGATGCCGGCGAGCGGGCCGTAATACGGGTTCGACGCGGCGTTGCAGACCAGCACGTCGATCTTGCCGAAGGCGCGGTTGCTCTCATCGATGAGGTTTTGCAGATTTTCCTTCGACGAGATGTTGGCGGCGATCGCGACCGCCGTGCCGTTGCCGAACTTGTCGTTGATGCCCTTCGCAACCTGGTCGCAGACATCGGCCTTGCGCGAGGAGATCACGACCTTGGCGCCGTGCTCGGCCATGCGCTCGGCGATCGCCAGCCCGATACCGCGCGTCGAGCCGGTGATGACGGCGACTTTCCCCTTCATGTCGAACAAGGTCATGGTTTCCTCCCAGATTATGGTTTGATTGACTTGAAGCTTACGCCGTGTCCGCGCGCGCGGACAACGGTATCAGGCGAGCTTCTTGACTTCCGGCCCCGCCAGCTGATGCATCTCGGCGTGCGCGTCATCAGCGATCCACGGCTGCTGGTTGACCATCGGCAGTCGCCAGACCGAGCGTTCGGGGCTTGAGAAATAATCGAGCCGCGTGATCGACACATTGTCGATGTCGAACGACAGGGCCCGCTCTACCTGGCCGTCGAGTGCGAGGCCGATCGCCGCCTTGATGGTGCCGCCATGCGCGACCGCGATCACATCCTGCCCGGCCGCCTCGTTGTTGATCCGCTCGACGGTGCGGCGCGTGCGGTTGTAGAGATCCATGAAGCTTTCGCCGCCGGGCGCGGGCTCGTTGATGTCGGCGAACCAGCTCGAGCCGACGGGGCGGCTGGCGATGAACTGGGCGCGGTTCATGCCCTGCCAGCGTCCGAGATTCTGTTCGGCCAGGTCTGCTTCCCATTTCATCGATGCGGGCCTTGGGAAGCCGGCCGCCCAGATCGCTTCCGCGGTCTGGTGGGTGCGCATCAGATTGCTCGAATACCAAACCGCCTTGCGTGGCAGCACCTTGGCAACAGCGTTGAACACGTAGGTGTCGCTGGTGTCGCAGGCGAGATCGCTCTGCCCGTAAATCTTGCCGCCGTCATTGCGCACCGGCGCATGACGGACCCACCACCACCGCGTCGTGACCACTTTGGGCTTGTCTGCGCCTGTCATCGAAACTCTTCCATCCCGTTTAATGTCGCTGTACGTCAGGTGTGAACGTGTCTCAAGACACTTTACCGTTTGAAATCTTGTTTGAAATTCCGTCGCGCGGCAAGCGTCGCGCAGCATACCAAAGGGAGAAACGCATGGGCCGTCTGCAAGGCAAATCCGTCATCATCACCGGCGCCGGCAGCGGCATCGGCCGCGCCGCCGCACTCCTCTTCACCCGGGAAGGCGCCAAGCTGATCGCGGTCGACCGCACCGAGGCGGTGAAGGAGACCGTCGACGAGGTGAAGAAGGCCGGCGGTGTCGCGGAAGCCATGGTGGCGGATGCGGGCTCCGAAAAGGACGTCATGGCCGTCATCGACAAGGCGGTGAAGACGCATGGCCGGCTCGACGTGATCTGGGCCAATGCCGGCGTTTCCGGCGGGCTCGTGCCGCTCGGCGAGCAGACCGTGGAACAGTGGCAGGAGGTGCTGCGCGTCAACCTGATCGGCCCGTTCCTCGCGGTGAAGCATGCGATGCCGCACATGGTGAAGCAGCAGTCCGGCGCGATCGTGCTCACGGCGTCCGTCGCGGGCCTCAAGGCCGGCGCCAGCGGACATCCCTATGCGGCGAGCAAGGCCGGTGTGATCAGCCTGGTGCAGACCACGGCGTATTCGCTCACCGGCACCGGCGTGCGCATCAACGCGGTGTGTCCGGGCCTGATCGAGACCGGCATGACCAAACCGATCTTCGACCGCGCCAAGGAGCGCGGCACCCAAGACAAGATCGGCCAGCTCAATCCGTTGAAGCGCCCCGGCCAGCCGCACGAGCTCGCGGCGATGGGGCTGTTCCTGGCCAGCGACGAGGCGTCGTATGTCAACGGCCAGGCGTTCCCGGTTGACGGTGGTTTGACGGCGTCGATGCCGTATACGGGCAAGCCGGTTTAGCACACGCTCTCTCGCATCCCGGACGCGCTGCGTCCGGGATGCGAGACCGGAGTTTTGGCGCGCAACTGCCTCAACATCGTCATTGCGAGCGCAGCGAAGCAATCCAGAATCCCTCTGCGGAGGCAGTCTGGATTGCTTCGTCGCAAGAGCTCCTCGCAATGACGGAGTGTGGGGTGACACGGCCGCTTCATCATACGCATCTTCATTGCGGACACACCCTCGCGTCCTCGCGGCTTGCTTCGCCCGAGCTTTGCTTGGTCGCCTCACCCCCAATTGAAAGAGGGCGCAGGGAAGGCCGGGAGCCGGCTGGCTCCCATTGTCCGCTATGCCATGAGTAGTTTGCGCTACAATGCACAGCGGGTAACAGGGCAACCGGAGCATCCCGGCCTTCCCTGCGCAGTGGTTGGAACGGCTTATGTCGTGCTCTCCCCGGGGAGCGTTGCACTATTGCCCCCGTCGCCGTTGCGGATGGCTGATGCGCATGCCCGGTCGGGCTGCCACATCACCGCAAGACTTGGCGCACAGACCCCGGGCGCCAGGACGACACGATTTGGCCGTACGCCGATCACATCTGTCGTTGGCGCGAGGTCTTCGCTCACGGTCGCCCGCCCTGCGAAGCTTTTCGTGCCGATGTGACCTGCGTCCACCGCCGCCCGGCCCGCGTTCGTGACGATCGCGATACGCCCCTCTTCCTTGGGCCGGGTTGCGGCGACAGATACGCCGTTTCCGAATTTCGGTAAAGTGAAATATTTTCGCGAGTACACATTGACCGAGAGTTTGAGTGTTTTGCCCGACGGGCAACGCAAGGTCTTGTAGACTGGAGATCTTGTAGCCCGGATGGAGCGAAGCGTAATCCGGGGTTTGGGCCCCCCGGACATAATGGCCCCGGATTTCGCTTCGCTGCATCCGGGCTACGATGCCGATTTGGCCTACGAAGCCAGCGCTGCGACAAACAACCCGCTCGCGACCACCGACGCAACCATCCGCACGTGGTTCCAGAACGTCCAGTCCTTCAGATACGCCGCCCACACCGCGCCAGCCTCCGGCGCGGACGGCTGCAACGCGGCGAGCGCGTTGTTGAGCGGGACGTTGAACACCATCGTCACCACGAACATGCCGATGACATAGAGGCCGCCGCCGGCGATCATGCTCACCGCTCCCGGCTCGCTGACGCGCAACGCACCCATCACCACCAGCGCCGCGCCCGCCACGGTCGTGCCGAGAAACAGCGGCATGAACAGCGAGCGTACGATGTCGACATTGATCGCGTTCATCGCCGCGATGCCGGCGGCCTGATCGAGCCGGTCAAACGCGGTCATGATGAAGGTCGAAAAGGCGAAATAGATTCCGGCCATGAGGCCGCAGCCGATCGCCGAAAACCAGAGCAGTCCGGTCGTAAAAACCTGCCGCATGCCGCAGCTCCCTCAAATGCGATAAACTCTCTTATTCCTAACGTCAAGCGCAGATGGCGGGAATCAGGATGCCGGCACGGAAAAGCAGGACGGACAAGACGACGCACGCGGCCGCGCGACGCACGCCGCTGGTGCCGACGCAGGAGCGAAGCCGGGAACGCTTCGACCGCATCCTGACCGCTGCGGCCGAGATCCTCACCGAGAAAGGCAGCGACGCCTTCCGGATGAGCGACATCGTCGAGCGCACCGGCATCGCGTTCGGCTCGCTCTATCAATATTTTCCGGACAAGAGCACCGTGATCGGGACGCTCGCCGAGCGCTGCAATGTCATCGGCCGCGACTGCGTCCAGCGCGACCTCGCCGAGATGAAGAAGCTGTCCGACCTGCACGCTGCGCTATGCCGCATCACCGACGGCTATGACCAGATGTTCCGCGAACATCCCGTGATGCATCACATCTGGCAGGCGACGCAGGCCGACCGAAGCTTGCAGAAGATCGACGAGGAGGATGTGGCTTTTCTCGCCGGCCTCTTGAGCGATACCCTCAAGCGTGTCGCGCCGAAACAGCCCGCCGCCGCCCTCACCTCCTTTTCGCAACTGGCGATGATCCAGATCGCGGCCGCGGTTCGTCACGCCATCGCCTTGCCGCCGGCGGAGGCGCGGCGTACGCTCGACCTGTTCAAGCGAATGCTGCCGAAAGATCTCTCCGCGCTCGGCTAAAGCACCCCTCGCGACCGGATTTGCCCGAACCGCCACTCCGTTGGTATGTTTCGTGCAGGCGGCGAAGCCATCCTCCATCTCATGAACGAGACAATGCCCAACCTGATTTTCCCGAGTTCACGACCCGATCGCATTCGCAACCTCCTCGCCGACCTCGTCGGCTTCGACACCGTCAGCGACCGCACCAATCTGCCCTTGATTGCCCATATCGAGAGCTATCTCGCTTTCCTCGGTGTCAAGGGCGAGCGCATCGTCGACGACACCGGCCAGAAGGCCTCGCTCTGGGTCACGATCGGACCGGAGGACCGTCCAGGCCTCGTGCTGTCGGGACACACAGACGTCGTGCCGGTCGTGGGCCAGGACTGGAGCCACGATCCGTTCAAGCTGGTCGAGCGCGACGGCAAGCTCTACGGCCGCGGCACCACCGACATGAAGGGTTTTGTCGCGGTGTGCCTCGCCATGGTGCCGGAGATGCTGGAAGCGAAGCTGACGACGCCGATCCATCTCGCCATCTCCTATGACGAGGAGATCGGCTGCGTCGGCGTGCGGCCGATGCTGCGCGAGGTCGCGAAGAAGAAGATCAAGCCGCTCGGCGCCTTCATCGGCGAGCCGACCGAGATGAAGGTCATCATCGGCCACAAGGGCAAGCACGGCGTGCGCGCGACATTCCGTGGTCTCGCCCGCCACTCCTCGATCGCGCCCGACGGCGTCAACGCGATCGAATACGCGGCCGAGCTCATCACCGAAATCCGTCGCCGTGCCGTGAAGCTTGCGGCCGCGCGATCGAATGACAGCCTCTACGACGTTCCGCATTCGACGCTGCTCACCAGCATCGTGCATGGCGGCGCCGCGCTGAACATCGTGCCCGATACTTGCACGGTGGATTTCGAATGCCGCGGCATCGGCATCACCGAGTCGCGCGAGGTGACGGATGCGATCGTCGCCTGGGCCAAGGCCGAGCTCGAGCCGGAGATGAAGGCGAGACATCCGGAGTGCGGCATCGATTTCGAGGAGATCCTTGATTATCCCGCGCTCGACACGGCGGCCGACGCCGCCATCGTCACACTGGCAAAAGGCCTCGCCGGCCGTAACGACCACGCCAAGGTCGCCTTCGGCACCGAGGCGAGCCTGTTCGCCAGCATGGCGGATATCCCGTCGGTGGTGATCGGCCCCGGCGCGATCGCGCAAGCGCATACGCCCGACGAGTTCGTGGCGATGGCGGAGCTGGAGAAATGCGCAGGCTTCGTGGAAAGGCTGATCGCGCATTGTGTGAAGGGCTGACCCGTAGGGTGGGTTAGCTTAGCGCAGCGTAACCCGCCACTTCTGTTGCGCCGTGCGAATGGCGGACAACGATGCGCCTTTGCCCACCCTGCGGGAGCTGATTTGCCCGACAGGCAAGGCTCCCTTCTGCTAGGCTCCAGACTCTCGCCTAACCGAAGGGAGAACTCCATGAAGGCCATCGCACTGGGCGCACTCGGGGCCGCGCTGGTTGCGGCCGCCGCTCCCGCCGCGCCGCTCAACGCAACGACGATCGGCTCTGCCGAAATCTCCGACGTCGACCAAGTCGGTCTGATCTGCAACGAGTATTATGGACGCTGCTGGCGGACCCGGGGACGCTATGTCCTGCGCTACTTTGACGACCCCAGCTACCTCCCCGGCAGGGGCTACAACTACTACGCCGGTCCCGGCTATTACGATCGCGGATACGGCGGCTACTACGTCGGACCGAGGTTCACCATTCGCGCCCGGTAGCAGGCCAATCACCATCAGAGCGGCGCTCGACGCCGTCGCGTCGAAGAAGAAGGGCATGAACAGCGAGCGCAGGATGTCGACATTGATGGCGTTCATCGCCGCAACCGTTCAGAGCGTAGCCCGCATGAGCGTTAGCAACATGCGGGACCGCCGTCCCGGGTGTCGCTGCGCTCACCCGGGCTACGGGAGCACGCGTTCCTCATCGCTCCTGCAACGCCAGCCGCACGCCGACAGCGCAGTAGATGGTCCCGACCACCTTGCCCTGCCATTTCACCACGGCCGGATGGCGGCGCAGGAGATTGCCCAGACGACCGGCGCCGACGGCGAACACCACGGTGCTGACGAGACCCAGCAGCACGAAGACGATGCCGAGAATCGCAAGCTGAAGTGCGATCGAACCGTGCTCCGGCCTCACGAATTGCGGCAGGAACGCAAGGAAGAACAGCGCGGTCTTGGGATTGAGCACTTCGGTCAGCACGGCCTGCCGGAAGGCCCGGCCCGCGCCGATCGCGGGCGCGCCGCCGTTCAGCTCGACCGGCGCCTTGTCGAGCATCGCGCGAATGCCGAGATAGATCAGGAACGCAGCGCCCGTATATTTAACGATGCTGAACAGCAGCGCAGAGGTCGCGATGATCGCCGAAAGACCGACGATCGCCATCGAAGTGTGGATCAAGTCACCGGCCGCAATCCCCGCGCCGGTCGCGATGCCGACCTTCGTTCCCGAGCTAACCGCGCGCGCCATGGTGAGCAGCGTCGCAGGCCCGGGAATGAAGACAAAACCGAGTACGATGAGGATGTAGGTGATGAGGGTGGCGTGATCGATCATGTGGCTGGCCGTTCTTTCACTGATGTCGCTACGACAGCGGTGTCATGCCCCGGCTTGACCGGCGCACCCAGTACGCCGCGGCTCCTCTGCGTCCACGCGCTGTCTCTGGGATACTGGATTGCCCGTTTTCGCGGGCAATGACACCGAAAGTGTGGAGACGGCGAACCACAAAGCGAAAAGGCGCGGCCATCAGCCGCGCCTTTGTGAGTCTACACCGCGCCTGCCTTCTGCGCGTACTCCCACGACGCCTTCGACAGCGGCACGGTGCGCTTGGCCGACTCCAGGGCCTTCGCGTTGGCGGCGGTGCCGTCGCGGACGCGGCCGGCGATGCCTTGGGTGATGCCGGCGAGGCGGAACAGGTTGTAGGCAAAATACCAGTTGAGATCAGGCACCGTCATCTTGGTGACGTTGCAATAGATCTGCGCGGCCTCTTCCACGCTTGGGATGTTGAGCGCCTTGAGGTCGGCGCCCTCCAGGCCCGGCATGATCCACTGCATCAACAGATAGGTGAAGTCGGCCATGGGATCGCCAAGCGTCGACAGCTCCCAGTCGAGCACGGCCTGCACACGCGGTTCCGTCGCGTGGAAAATCATGTTGTCGAGGCGATAGTCGCCGTGGACGATCGAGACGCGCGCCTGCTCCGGCACGGTCTTGGGCAGCCATTCGGCGACCTTCTCGAACTCCGGAATGTGCTGCGTCTCGGACGCCCGGTACTGCTTGGTCCAGCGGTCGATCTGGCGCGCGAAATAATTGCCGGGCTTGCCGAACTCACCGAGGCCGATCGCGACGGGATCGTACATGTGGAGTTTTGCCAGCGTCTCGATCTTGCTGGTGAAGATTTTTCGACGATCTTCCGGCGTCTGGCTCGGCAGCGTCGGATCCCAGAACACCCGGCCGTCTTCCATCGACATGACGTAGAAGGCCGCGCCGATGATGCTGTCGTCCTGGCACAGCGCATAGGCGCGCGCGACCGGAAAACCCTGCTTTCCAAGGGCTGCGATGACGCGGTATTCGCGATCGACCGCGTGCGCCGACGGCAGCAATTTGCCGAACGGCTTTCGGCGCATCACATATGAGCGGTTCGGCGTGTTGAGCCGGTAGGTCGGATTGGACTGGCCGCCCTTGAACTGGAGGACAACCAGCGGGCCCTCATAGCCTTCGACGTTGTCGCGCATCCAGGCTTCGAGCCGCATCTCGTCGAAGCGATGACGCTCCTCGACCGGCTTGGTGCCCGAGAATTCTTCGTCTTTCCTGACGCCGTCAGCCACGATGACGCTCCCTCTTCAGTCCGAACATGATCCTAATCGGTAACCGCTGACGCACTTGCGTCAAGCGGTCACCGAATGCGGATCAGCCCTGTCGTCTTTTTCAAGTCGGGAGCGCCGCAGGGCTCTCCCTCTTAATGCTTGGGAGAATTGGCATACTTCCGAACTTCGAGCCTTGCAATGGCGCGATTGTGCACCTCGTCCGGACCGTCGGCGAGCCGCAGCGTGCGGATGCCGGCGTAGTCCTTGGCGAGACCCGCTTCGTCCGAAACGCCCGCGCCACCAAAGGCCTGGATCGCCTCGTCGATGATCTTCAGCGCCATGTTGGGTGCTGCGACCTTGATCATGGCGATCTCGGCCTGCGCGGTCTTGTTGCCGACCTTGTCCATCATGTCGGCGGCCTTGAGGCACAGAAGACGCGTCATCTCGATGTTGGTGCGGGCCTCGCCGATGCGCTGCTCCCACACCGAATGCTCGACAATCTTCTTGCCGAAGGCGGTACGCGACATCAGGCGCTTCACCATCTTCTCCAGCGCCTCCTCGGCCTTGCCGATGGTGCGCATGCAGTGGTGGATACGGCCGGGACCGAGGCGGCCCTGCGCGATCTCGAAGCCGCGGCCTTCGCCGAGCAGGATGTTCTCCTTGGGCACGCGCACGTTCTCGAGCAGCACCTGAGCGTGGCCGTGCGGCGCATCGTCGAAGCCGAACACCGGCAGCATCTTCTCGACCTTGATGCCGGGGGTGTCGAGCGGAACCAGGATCTGCGACTGCTGCTGATGCTTGGCCGCCTTGAAATCGGTCTTGCCCATCAGGATCGCGATCTTGCAGCGGGGATCGCCGACGCCGGACGACCACCATTTGCGGCCGTTGATGACGTAGTGATCGCCATCCTTCTCGATGCTGGTCTCGATGTTGGTGGCGTCGGACGAGGCGACCGCCGGTTCCGTCATCAGGAACGCCGATCGGATCTCGCCGTCCATCAGCGGACGCAGCCATTTGCGCTTCTGCTCCTTGGAGCCGTAGCGCATGAACACTTCCATGTTGCCGGTGTCGGGCGCCGAACAGTTGAACACTTCCGAAGCCCAGGAGATGTGGCCCATCTGCTCCGACAGCAGCGCGTATTCGAGATTGGTCAATCCCGCACCACGGAATTCGTCGTCTTCATGCTCGTTCGGCGGCATGAACATATTCCAGAGGCCTTCGGCCTTCGCCTTCTTCTTGAGGTCCTCCAGAACCGGGATCACCTTCCAGCGCTCGCCGCTGTGATCCTGCTCGTTATAGATCGGCACCGCCGGACGCACGTGCTTGGTCATGAACGACTGCACGCGGTCGAGCCATTCCTTCTGCTTGGGGGACAGATCGAAATCCATGGGACGCTCCTCGGTCTCTCTTTGCAAAGCTGTTTTGCGTCGGACTGTCCTCCCGCCGCACGCGGTCCGCAAGCACGAATGCCTGCGGACGCTTCGGAACCCGTCCGCGCGCTGCGAACGAGTCTCGATTGCGGATTGACTTTCTCCGGCCTTCAAACGATAGTTTCATACAAGTGTTTTGAATTGCACTCCCTCCCCGAGGGGCATCCATGGCCAGCGATCATACGAGGTCTGCCATTCTCGCCGCCGCCGAACGGCTTTATGCCGATCGCGGCTTTGGCGACGTGACGCTGCGCGACATCGTCGCGGAGGCCAACGTCAACCTCGCGGCGGTGAATTATCATTTCGGCTCGAAGGACGAATTGATCGCAGAGTTGTTCGTCTCGCGCTCGATCGCCACCAACCGCGAACGCCTGCGCGAATTGAAGGCCGCGGAAGAACAAGGCGGCGGTCGTGCGCCGATCGAGGTGATCTTGCGCGCCCTCGTCGGCCCGACCTTGCGCGGCTGCCTGGGTCCGGAAAACCAGCGCTCCACCGCGGCGCGCTTCATGATCCGCGCCTCGATCGAATCCGTGCCGCCGATCCGCCGCATCAAGAACCGCGAGATCGACCATTTGCGGAAATTCGCAGGCGCCATGCGGCGCTCCCTGCCCGACCGCAGCGACGTCGATATCTATTGGGGCCTGAACTTCGCGCTCGCCATGGCGCACCACACCATCCGCGAGAGCGAGCGGTTGACGAAGCTGTCGGAAGGCAAATGCGATCTCGACGACGTCGAGGACGTCGTCGCGCGCGTCGTCAGCGTCGCGACGATGGCGCTGACGGCGGGGCGGACCGAGACGAAGGCGCCGTCACGGGTTGTCGCGCGTTAGTCAAAAAGCCGTAGCCACGCCGGCGCTGCGCTCCCTCGCCCCGTTCTTACGGGGAGAGGGTTGGGGTGAGGGGCCTCTCTCCTCGTGCGAGCTTGTCGAAGGACCTGTACCCCCTCACCCGGATTGCATCTTCGATGCAATCCGACCTCTCCCCGCAAGCGGGGCGAGGTAAAGTAACCGCCAGTCCCTCACATCATCGCGATGCAGTCGATCTCGACGTCGAAGGGGCCGAACCATTCCGGGGTGCAGACGAAGATGCGCGCCGGCGGATCGATCGGGAAATAGCGCGCATAGATCGCGTTGAACGCGGCGAAGTGTTTGGTCGAGGTGCAGTAGACGTTGCACTTCATGACGTTGTCGAGCGAGGCGCCGGCCGTCTGAAGGCACAGCTTCATCTGCTCCATAATGATCTCGCTCTGCCGCTCGATTCCCATCCCGCCGATCTCGCCCGTCTCGGGGTCGAATGGCGGCAGGCCGGCAACGAAGATCATGTTGCCGGCGCGCGTGACCGGCGAGGTCGGCGCCTTGACGCGGTCGAGAAAGGACGAGATCGGTTCGACGCGGAGCGCTTCGCGTTTCATCGGCGGCCACCTTCGGTTCGAGCGAGACTGGCGCCTTGCTACATTATTTTGCAGCCGGCATGCTTCGCTAAAGCTCGAAGTGTGGTTGCGCTAAAGCGCGATGAGATCGCGCTCTAGTTTTTGTTTGAGCATGATCTCCGCGCAAATGCGTTCCGCGTTTGTCGCGAGGGAAAACCGCTGCGCAGTTTTCCGGATCCTGCCTTACACCCGCTGCGGCATCTCCTCGGCCTCTTCCTTGGCGAGCAGCAGCAGCATCTCGATGCCCATCTCGCCTTCCTGGGGCGAACGGATGAACTTTATCTCGTCGGCGCTTTGCCGCAGCGCTGCAATGATGGCGACGGCCTGATTGGCCGTTGCTGCCTCGGTCGCCAGAATTGCCTTCTGGTCCTTGGCTTGAAACCCGATCGTGTAGGACATGCGTTCCCTCCCGGACTTGCGTGGGGAGGATCGCATCAGAGTCGCGCGCAAAGCGGAAGCCTGAGCGAGTACGGACCGGGTTTATCTGGGGATTGCGCGCAAGCCTCAGGCAAGGCCGAACATGGCGCGCGCGTCGTCCGCGGTCGCAACCGTCGCTCCCAGGCTGGTCAGGATCGCTGTCGCATGCGCGCCGGCATTGGTCTTCGCCGGCACGCCCTGGGAGGATCAGGAAGCGAAGCTAGATGATCCCCTGCTGCTTCAGCTGTTCGATCTTGCCGGCATCATAACCAAGCTTGCCGCCGAGAACTTCCTGGGTGTGCTCGCCGAGCAGCGGCGGGGCGCGGTAATTCTTGATTGGGGTCTCCGAGAGGGTCAGCGCGTTGCGGATCAGCGACAGATCGGGCTCGAACGGATGATCGACCTTCACCCGCATGCCGCGCGACTGGACGTGCGGATCGGAAAACACCTGCTCGAAATTGTTGATCGGGCCCGACGGCACGCCGGCCTCCTCCAGCTTTTCGAGCCAATAGGCCACCGGCTGCTTCAGGAACAGGCCGGCGAAGATCGCCATGATCTCCTTGCCGTGCACGACGCGGTCGTTGTTCTTGACGAAGCGCTTGTCGTTCGCAAGCTCGGGCTCGCCGAGCACGGCGCAGGTGCGCTGGAACTGGCCGTCATTGCCGACCACCAGCATCAGCTCGCCGTCGGTGCAGCGGAACACGCCGGCCGGCATGCCGCCATTGCCCCAGGTGCCGCGGCGCGGCGGCATCTTGCCGTTGACGAGGTAGATCTGCAGCCAGTGCGACAGCGATGCGATGACGGTGTCGAACAGGCAGACGTCGATGTGCTGCCCCTGCCCGTCATTGGCGTCGCGATGGTACAGCGCCGAGAGAATTCCGATCGAGGTGTTCATGCCGGTCATGTAGTCGACGATCGACGGGCCGACCTTCATCGGACCCTCGCCGGGCTCGCCGTCGATATGGCCGGTGACGCTCATCAGACCGCCCATCGCCTGCAGGATCGCGTCATAGCCGGCGCGCGGCGCGTACGGGCCGGTCTGGCCGAAGCCGGTCACCGAACAATAGATGATGCCGGGGTTGATCGCCTTGATCGTCTCGTAGTCGAGGCCGTAGCGCTTGAGATCGCCGACCTTGTAGTTCTCCATGAAGACGTCGACGTCCTTGGCGAGCGCGCGGATGATCGCCTGCCCCTCGGGCTTGGCGATGTTGACGGTGACCGACTTCTTGTTGCGGTTGGCGCAAAGGTAGAACGAGTTGTTGTTGTTGGCCTTGCCCTCGGGGTCGGTCAGATAAGGCGGGCCGAAGGCGCGCGCGTCGTCGCCGGTGCCCGGCCGCTCGATCTTGATCACCTCCGCGCCGAGATCACCCAGCATCTGGGCCGACAGGGGCCCGGCAAGCACGCGGGTGAGATCAAGGATCTTGATGCCTGAGAGCGGCAAGGCCGACATGTCGATTTCCTCCGGGAACTGATATTGGCGCGGCGGCCTTAAGCCCTGGCCGCGCTCCCTGCGGATACACCATTTTGGAGTCCTGAGCACTGCGTTCGGGGCATACGGCTATCCATCGCCCGGCAGCAGGAGCGGCCCTGCGGCGGGCGAATTTCCGCGCCACGGCTATCGCGCCTGCGCCGGCGCTCCGCCACGGCGATCCGCGCCGCTGATGACGGCTAGAACCTGACGCTGATTCCACCGCGCACGGACTGGAAGCGAGGATGCTGCTCGTAGCTCGCCCCGACGTCGGGCCAGTCGAAGCGGGACGTGCCGAAATCGCTATAGCGATATTCCAGGCGCGCCGTAACCCGATTGGTCAGCGCCGCTTCTCCGCCGACGCCTGCGGTCCATCCGGTCTTCGAAATGTCGGCATCCACCGTGGGAACTGCCAATGTCGACGTCCACCGGTACTTCACCTCGGTGAACGCCAAGCCACCCGTCACATAGAGCAGCAGGCGCTCAGTCGGTGTAAAGCCGAGCCGTCCGCGAACGGAGGCCTCCCACTCCTTGCGCGCGTCGTATCGGAAAAACGGGATGTTAAATCCGCCGTTCACCGGGCCCACGTCTACATCGGCCTCAAGGCCAACAACGAGCCTGTCCAATTGATGGTTGTAGCCCACATGGACACCGCCGAAGCCGCCGTCCGCGCGGAACCCATGCGTGAAGCCGGTCGGAGGCCCGCCCAAGACGAATTCGACAGTGCGATCCGGGCTCCACGCGTAACCACCTTGGACACCTGCATAGAAGCCAGTCCATGCGAAGGGCGACACGGCGACAGAGCGCACTGCCTTAACGGGCAAGTCGGCAGCATCCGCAGCGACGGCGGAGCAGGCCAGCGCGGCGAGGCAGATCAGCGTGCGTTTCATTGCAAATTCCGGCCCATGGGATTGACGATTCCAACTCTAGCGGGTTCCTCCCGCTATTGCTGTGGCGGCCGGGCGACACTCGGTGAAAACGAATAGGAAGCGACCGGCAACTCGCGGCAACCGACGTGCCGCCGACCTCACACCACACCGGCCGCGGCCATCTGCGGACGGCGGCGGCTGAGCAGAAGCAGGATCATCACGGCCGCGCAGGAACAGACGAAGGTGAGACCGAGCGCGCCGCGGCTGCCGTATTGGGTGAGCAGGCCGGCAAGAACGGGCGGCGAGATGGCGGAGGCGAGATTGAGCGGGAGCGCGATCATTGACGACGCCTTGGCGAACTCGGCCTGATCGTAGAACACCAGCGGTATCGTCGCCCGCGCCACCGCCATGGCACCGCTGCCGGCGCCATAGAGCAGGATGAAGACCGCGACCGCCCAGGTCGCCCCCTCGCTCAGCATCAAGAGCAGCATGGCCACGGGCAGCGCCGTGCCGGCGACAAGCCCCGTCGTGATGCCGTCCCAGCGCCCGCCGCCGAGGAAATCGAGCCCGCGGGCGCTGACCTGGATCACGCCGAGCATCGAGCCGAAGGCGATCGCCTGCGCCGGCGCCAGCCCCTCGGCGCGCAGCAATTCGATGAAAACGGCGCTCAGGCCGAAAGTGACGAAGGCATTGACGGTGATCGCGGCGACGACGAGGCCGAACGTGCTCCGCGGAATCGACAGCGCATTGGCCTGTTTTGCGGGAGCGGTGCCCCCCTCCTTCGCGACGGCCCGGCGCGGAGTTGCGAAAGCATAAAGCGGAAGCGAAACGAGAAACAGCATGGCGGCGTAGACGAGGCAGGTGCCGCGCCAACCGAAATGACCGCTCAGGAACGAGGTGGTCGGCCAGAAGATGCTGCCGGACAGTCCCGTCACCAGCATGAGCGCACCAATCGCGCTCTTGGCCTGTCGCCCGGCGACCTCGTTGAGCATGATATAGGCGCCGGTCGACAGTGTGGCGCTGCCGCCCATGCCGAGAATGACCCAGGCCACGAAATAGAGCATCGGCTCGTGCGCAAAATACAGAAGGACATAGCCCGGCACGGCCACGACGGTGCCCGCCATCATCACCTTGCGTGCGCCGTGCCGCGCAAAAGCCTTGGCGAGCCAAGGCGCACACAGGCCCATGGTGACATAAAGCGTCGAGGTGCCCGCAAACACCATCGGCAGACTCATGCCGAGATCGGCCGCGAGGTCACGGCCCACGATCGGCGGAAGACCGATCGTGCCCCATCCAATGAGCTGGGTGATGGCAAGCACCAGCAGGACCCCGATGAGCCTGCCGTCAGATTTCAAGAACCGCATTCCGATCGTCGCCTGCCCCAGCTGCATGCGTGCGCACAGACACGTCATAGCGGGAGTCTTGATAACGGAAGTCCTGGCGCAGCGGAACGCCGGCCGCCGAATGGCAGAAGGCGGCCGGGAGCATGTCAGCAGGAGGCAGTAGCCCCTACCCCGCGAGCCCGAGCACGGATCGCGCCTCGGCCGCGGTCGCGACGCGCCGGCCGTGGCGTGTGACAGCCTCGCCGGCGATGGTCACGAGCTCGGCGTTGCTGGCGGCCAGGCGCGTCTTGTCGATCCTGATATTGTCCTCGAGCCCGGTGCGCACCGCGTCGGCGCCGCGCGCAAGCGCCCAGCCCATGACCTCGGCCTGATGGCGTCCGATCCCGGCCGCCGTCCACGTCGCTTTCGGGATCAGCCGCTTCAGCTCTCCCAGGAGGATGTCGAGGACATGCTCGTCCGCAGGCATCGCGTTCTTGACGCCCATGACGAATTGCACGTGCGGACGCGAGTCCATCAGCCCCGCCTCGATCAGACGCCGCGCACCGTGTAGATGCGACAGATCGAAGATCTCGATTTCCGGGCGGATGCCATTTGTCTTCATGCCGGTCGCGAGAGTCTCGACCAGGGCGGCGCCGTTCTCATAGACGATCGTCGGAAAGTTCACCGATCCTGTCGACAGCGAGGCCATGTCCGGCTTCAGATAAAGCGATGATCCCCGCGCCGAGGGATCGCGGCCGCGCCCGCCGGTCGAGAACTGAACGATCATCCCCGGACAATGCATTTTGATCCCCTCCTGCACCTGCGCGAAACGCGCGGGGTCGGAGGACGGCGTCTCGTCATCGTTTCGAACATGGATATGGGCAAGCGTGGCGCCGGCCTCGAAGGCCTCCTGCGTCGACTCGATCTGCTCGGACGGCAAGATCGGCACCGCGGGATTGTCCTTCTTGCGCGGAACGGAGCCGGTGATGGCGACAGCAACAACAACGGGGTTCATCCCTTGACCTCATGATGATCGCGCTCGCGCGCACAAAAATTCGAATCGGCAATCTCGTAACGCATCGAGCCCTGCCGCTGCAAACATCATCGATCGCAGCGGCAGGCTCCTTGCGTGCCCTTCAGGTCGGAATTGCGGCCGCACGGCTCGCCGCCTCCGCACGCTGCCGCTCATAGTCGGCCCGCGGCATCGGAACGGCCTTGGGATTGCCGAGATCGTCGATACTGACCCGATAGGTCTCCCGGGCCGTGACGGCCGCCAGCGCCGCGATGACAGTGATACCGAAGGCGATCGCTCCCACCGTCAAGGGGATATTGTCCGAGCCGGGAGGCGCCACGGTCGCAAACAGGGCCGGAAGCAACGCGGTGATGGTCGTTCCGATGTTCTGCGAGATCGCCATCGCCGACACCCGCGTGCGGGTCGGAAACAGCTCCGGGTAGAAGCTCGGGAAGATGGCGTTGTAGCCCTGATAGACGACGCCCCACATCAGCAGCGACACCAGGATCGCCAGCGGCACATTCCTGATGCTGATGGCATAGAGATAGACGAAGGCAAGCAAGCCGGAGAGAAGCGCGCCCACGATGATCGGAGGCTTGCGACCGACCTTGTCGGAGAGATTGCCGACGAAGGGAATGACGAATATGGCCAGCATATTTCCGAGGACCGGGATCCACAGATAGACGTCCTTGGCAAAACCGATGCCATAGGCCGGCTGCACCGCGTAGGCCGCACCGAAGATGGTCGCAACAACCGGGATGACGTTCATCAGAGCCATGCAGATGACCCTGAGCATGTCGCGCCAGCTCAGCTTGATGGCCTGAACAATGGGCGACCGCGGCGTTTCTCCCCGTGCGCCCTCTTGCGCAAAGGCAGGGGTTTCGTCGACTTCGCGACGAATGATGTAGCCTGCGACAATGACGAAGAAGCTGAGCAGGAACGGAATCCGCCATCCCCAGCTATTGAATGCGTCGGTCGGCATATAGGCCGCCAGCGGCAGGAACACGGCTGCCGCGAGGATTTGTCCGGCCTGCACGCCCTGAAGGGCGAAACTGGCATAGAAGCCGCGCCGGCCGAACGGCGCATGCTCCAGGATCATCGAGCTCGCGCCGGAGATTTCACCGGCCACCGCAAATCCCTGCACAAGGCGCAGGATGACGAGCAGGATCGGCGCCAGGATGCCGACCTGCTGATAGGTCGGCAGAAAACCCACCGCCATCGTCGAGATGCCCATCAGGAACATGCAGACGATGAGAACGGTCTTGCGGCCATGGGTGTCGCCCCAATGTCCGAGAACGAAAGCCCCGATCGGCCGGGCCACATATCCCACACCATAGGTCGCCAGCGATGCAACGATGGCGACGGTGGGATTTTCCGACGGGAAGAAGATTTGCGGAAAGATCAGCGACGCGGCGGTCGCGTAGATGAAGAAGTCATAATATTCGAGAGCCGAACCGATCCAGCCGCTGGCAGCGGCCTTCCTGGACTGACTCATGTGACGGATCGTGCGAGTCGTGGTCATCGCAGAAAATTCCTCCACTGGGTTTGCTGACGTCCCGTTGTCGGGCTTCGCTCGAAATTGGGCAGCATTCTCCGGGCGCTCTGCCGACTTCCGCGAGCGCTTGTCACTGCCGATGGGTATCCGATTGGTCGCGACAATAGGCTTTCGCCGGGCTAACACAATTACCCAGTTATGCGATAAACCTAACATGATGTTATTTTCGCCAGACTTGAACACAGTTGGCGATTGTGCGCCGATCAGCAGCGCTCCGGCGGAGACGCGTCGTCGACATCCGACGCAGAGACGACCAGATATTTCAGACCGCCAGTTCAACACACGCTTTTCGCCACAAGCGCACGCTAGGCTCGCTTCTCCCATGCCGGCAAGATTGCCCGCCTCAGACAGCGCGACTGTGTGTGGGAGACCGGCCCGTCTGCCACGAGAAGAGCTCCCGTGACGACTACACCTTGTTTGGCGTGGGCATCAAAAATCAGGCGGCCTTCTTCAGGCGCTTGAAGCGCTCCATCCGGAAGGGTGCGGGATCTACGCAGGGCGTCGAACCGGTCACGAGATCGGCCATCAGGGCGCCGGCGCCAGGACCGATACCGAAGCCGTGGCCCGAGAAGCCGGTCGCGAGATAGAAGCCTGGAACGGAGCCGACCGGCGCGATAACTGGAACGGCATCCGGCGTGACATCCATCAGGCCAGCCCACATTTGCATGATCTTGGCGTCGCGGAACGCCGGGAAGGCTTCGCACAGATGGGTGACGCCGCCGTGGACGAACCGCAGCGACGGATCGGGATCAAGAATGCGGACATGCTCGAAAGGACTAACCTCATCACTCTTCCAGCTGCGGGCCATTTTCACCTCGCGAACGAACTGACCGCCGATGCGAAGCGTCAGTTCGTTCCAGCTCTTGATGAGCGTCGGCGTATAGTCGCAGAACAATCGGAAACTGTCCGGCGTAATCGGGGCGACGTTCGCGTTGCGCTGGGCGACGGTGAACCCGCCATCCAGACGGCGGCGGAAAGCGAAGTTGCCCGCACCAACGGCAAAATCCGGAACGCCCTCGATCGAAGAAACGCGGGCGACGCTCCCGAGTATCTTCAGGACCGGAAGATCGATGCCCATGTTGCCGGCGAAGAGGCGCGACCAAGCCCCTCCCGCCAGCACGACGGACGAACAGCGGATCTCCCCGCGCTCGGTGACACAGCCGCTCACCCTGCCCGCCGACCGCTCGATGGAACGGACCGCGCAATTGGTGAGGATATGCACCCCTTTCGCGGCCGCGCCGCGCGCGATTGCAGGAACGGCGATAAACGGCTCCGCCTTGCCGTCGCTCGGCGTATGCAGCGCGGCACGGAACGGTTTCGCCATACCCGGAATGAGCGTCTTCAGCGCCTCGCCCCTTACGAAGCGAGAGTCGAGATCGAAAGACGTGGCGTGTTTCAACCACTCGTCATACGTCGCAACGTCGGCATCCGTGTCGCAGAGATAGGCGATGCCGGCCTGCCGAAAGCCGGTTTCGCCGCCGATACGCTCGTTCATGCCACGCCAGAGCCGAAGACTCTCGATCGCGAGCGGCAACTCGGCCGGATCGCGCCCCATTTGGCGTACCCAGCCCCAGTTTCGCGACGACTGCTCTGCTCCGATCAATCCCTTTTCGCACAGGGCAACGGAGACGCCACGCTCAACCAGCGAAAGCGCGGTCGACACGCCGATGATGCCGCCGCCGATCACGACGACGTCCACATGCGCAGGCAGCTCCTGCGGCGCGACGACAAGATCGGGAATAATCCTGGACACGTGGTCCTCCTTGAAACGGGTACGCGGAAGGCGAGCCGGGCCGGATGTGCCGCCCGGGATCAGCGTCCCGGACGGTCGAGGAAATCGCGCAGGCGATACCAGCCGGCAAAGAGCGGCACGAACCAGGGCTTGCCCGAATAGAAGGGCACGGCCGTGAATGTCTCGCGATCGAAGGCCGATGGCATGTTCTGCTCGCCGAGAATTTTGCGTGCTGTCTGGTAGCCGAGAAAGGTCATCAGCGCGACGCCGTTGCCATTGCAACCAGCCGCGAAATCCGCGCCGTCCCGAGCCCCGAGATGGGCTATCTTGTCGACGGTCATGGCCACGCGCCCGCTCCAGGCATGAGTGATCTTCACGCCCGCAAGCTGCGGCCAGATGGCCAACATGCGCGCATAAAGCCGCTTCGCGGCCAGCTTGTCGGGCATGTCGAAGATGCCCGGGCGTGAACCGAACAGAAGCCGTGTCCCGTCAGGCGACGGCCTGGCGTAGATCAAATCACGGCGTGTGTCGGACACCATGCGGGCCTGCGGAATGAGCTCGGCCAGGAGATCGGCCGGCAGCGGCGCGGTGGCAATCTGATAGCTCTTGACCGGCACGATGCGGCTGGCGAGGCCAGGCGTCGCATCGGCGGCGGTGTAACCGTTTGTGGTTGCGACCACGTGGGCAGCCCGGATGGCACCTCGAGCGGTCGGCACGATCTTCTCTCCTTTCGCACCATCCTGCACCATACCCGCGCGCGCATGCGAGCGCAGCATGACGCCGGCGGCGCGCGCCCGGTCGCGCAGCGCCTTGTGATACTTGCCCGGATGCAGACCGCCATATTCGTCGATCACCATGCCGCCGTGATAATAGTCCGAACCGATCGCCGATCGCTGCTGCGCGCGATCGAGGAAATGTACGGTCACGCCGGTCTTTTCCGCCAGAAGCATGCCGTGCCGCTTCAGGGTTTCGTAATCGCCCGCGGCGTGGGCGCCGAAAAAGCGGCCGCTGAGCGCAAGCCCCGCATCCAGCTTCTCCGTCTCGACCAGCATCTTCAGATAATCGAAGCTCTCGTTGCTCTCGCCGATCAGGCGCGAGAAGAGCACGGGGTCGATCCCCTTGATCGCACCACTAACCACCAGCTTCTGGCCACTCGACACCATCCCGCCCGAACGCGTCGAGGCTCCCTCCCCGATCCGGTCACCGTCGATGACGACGACGGAGCGCCCGGCGCGCGCCAGATGAGTCGCTGCATTCAACCCGGCATAGCCCGAGCCGATGACCACGACGTCGGCTCGCTCCGGCAGCGGATCGAGATCGGTCTCCGGTTCCGCGGCCTCCCACCAGTAAGGCGTTTCCTTGAAGTCCTTGGCGTAGATGTCGTCAAAACGAGGCATGATGTATTGGGCCTTCCGGCTCACCTTTCATTTTCATTGCACGTGGGATGGCCGCACCACGCAGCGCGTCCGCCCCGGTGGTGCGATCAGAGAACCTGACCGAGGAATTCGCGCGTGCGCGGGTCTCGCGGATTGTCGAAGAGTTCCGCAGGAGGCGCACTTTCCACGATCAGACCACGATCGGTGAAACAAACGCGTTGCGAGACTTCCCGGGCGAACTTCATCTCGTGCGTCACGAGAATGCAGGTGAGGCCCTCCTCCACCAGTTCGCGGATCGCGAACAGCACGTCCTTTACCGTTTCGGGATCGAGCGCAGCCGTCACCTCGTCGAACAGGATCGCTTCCGGCTGCATCGCGAGTGCGCGGGCGATTGCCACGCGCTGCTGCTGGCCGCCGGACAGCTGCCCCGGGTAGCTGTCCGCCTTCTCCGAGAGCCGCACCTTCTTCAGGAGCTTGCGGGCCCGCTCCTCGACTTCGGCGCGATCGTGTCCGAGGACCTGGATCGGCGCCATCATGATGTTTTCCAGTGCGGTGCGATGCGGGAAAAGATTGTACTGCTGGAACACCATCGCGACCTGATGGCGCAGCACCCGCATCTGCTTTTCCGACCTCATGTCATGCACACGGTGTGCGCCGACGCGGACAAAGCCTTCGTCCACGGGAATCAGGCCGTTGATGCAGCGCAGAATGGTGGACTTTCCCGACCCGGAAGGACCGATAATGCAGACTGCCTCGCCCTTCTGCACGAACATCGAAATGCCCTTGAGAACAGGGACGTCACCGAAGGACTTGCGGACGTTGTCGAGCTCGATCAGCGCGTCGATGCGGTTCACAGGCTTTCTCCCTTCACGGCGCGCTCCAACCGGCGCGCGACGACCGCGATCGGATAGCAATAGGCGATGAACAGGAAGAGGATGGTCAAATAGAAGTAGACGATCACGCGCTCGTTCTCCATGGCGAGCAAAGTATTCAGAATTGTCAGCACGTCCTGGATACCGGTCACCGTGGCGAGCGCTGTCGCGATCATCAGCAACGCGTAGGAATTCATCCAGCCCGGGATCATGCGCCGCAGCGCCTGTGGCATGATCACGTGGCGATAGATCTGGCCGGTGCCATAGCCGAGCGAACGTGCCGCTTCCCACTGACCGCTGTGAATGGACTGAACGGCGCCCCGGATCACCTCGGAGAAATTCGCCGCCGTCGGCAGCGCAAGGCCAATCACGGCCTTCACGAACGGCGGGAACGCAATGGTCGTGCCGAAGACATGCATCTCAAACGGCAGGAAATAGAGCGTTGCAAAAAGCAGAACGAGCCAGGGTGAATTGCGCAGGAAATTCATCAGCAGAAGAGACGGGAGCCGGATCGGCCCGAACCTGGCGAGCGTCGCAAGACCCATGATCGTACCGAGCACCGTCGCCAGTGCCATGGAGGCGATCGAGAGAATGATATTGAGGGCAAAGCCGCCATTGATCGGCCAGCCGGACGCCGAGCCGGTGAGAAGCAGAGGAAGCCGCGCCAGCACGCGGCTCCAGTGCGCCGAGCCGCCCGCCGCCGCATCGACCCCGATCCAGACGGCCACGCCAAAGGCGATCAGCAGCAGAACGGCGCGCTTCTTTCCGTCATAGGAGAGCATAGAGCCCGCGATCAATGCCCCCTCCCGTAACCCGGGAAGGCCATGAGGGCTTCGAGCCTCGCCATCGCAAATGTGAGGATGGACACCAGCACCACATATATGAGGAGGACCAGAATCATGACCTCCAGCGTGCGGAACGTGTCATTGTAGATCTGCCCGGCGTAGTACATCAGTTCCGGCACGGTGATGACGGATGCCTGCGACGTCGTCTTGAAGAGGTTGGTCAGGATGTTCGTCAGTCCCGGCAGGCAGATGCGGGTGGCGATCGGCGCCTCGATGCGCCAGAAGCGGGCCCATCGGCCGTACCCCAGCGACCGCGCCGCATCGATGATCGACCGCGGCATGGTTTCGATGCCGGAGCGGAAGGCTTCGGTCGCCAGCGCCCCGCCGAAGAGACTGAGCGAAATCGCAGCACAGGCAAAGGCACTGAGAAGCGGAACCGATAATCCCGTCGACGGATCGGTCACCTTGAGGCCGAGGTTCGAGAAGGTGAAATAGGCAAACAACATCTGCAGCAGCGGCGGCGTGTTGCGGAACACCTCGACGAACAGCTCGATCAGGGCATCGAGCCAGAAAATCCGCAGCGTGAGCCCGAGGGCCCCGAGCATCCCGATGAGGATGGCGGCCCCCGATGAGAGCGCCGCCAGCTTCAGCGTGTTGACGACACCGGTCAGCAGCCATTGCTGGTACGCAGGATCCGCGAGCCAGGAATAGTCGAGTCCGAACAAAGGCCGCTCCGTGTGCGTCAGTTCTTCTTCGCGACCGCAGCCTTCGCCCGCGCGGCGATGTAGTCGGAGTGCGGCATGCCGAACTCGGTCTCCCAAGCAATCAGCTTGCCTTCGGCCTCGGCCTTGCCGATGGCCTTGTCGACGGCGTCGTGGAATTCCGTGTCTCCCTTGCGGAGGCCGCCGGCCATCGGCTGGAATTCATACGGCGCCACCGCGATCTTGTAGCTCGCCCAATCGGGCTCCTTGAGCTTCTGCTGAAGCGTCATGTCGTCAAAGACGAAGCCGATGCAACGATTGTCCTTCAACGCGCGATAGGCTTCCGGCTGGGTCTTGAAGGCCACGAGATTGATGCCGAATTCCTCGGTCATCTTCTTGTTGTAGTAGGAGCCCTGGATGCCGCAGACCGACTTGCCCTTCAGCTCTTCCCACTTGGAGACCGTCGCTTCCTTGGCCGCCAGCACGGACGGGCCGGCAGCGGAAACGTATTCCGTCGTGAAGTCGATGACCTTGGCGCGCTCGGCCGTGACGCCGAGCGTGGCGAAGATCGCATCGATGCGGCCGGCGGTCAGGAATTCGATGCGATTGGACGCGACGACAGGCACGAGCTCGATCTTGTCCTCGGAGCCAAGGAGCTCCTTGGCAACGTACTTCGCAAGCGAGACCTCGAAGCCGACGATGTCGCCCTTGTCGTTCAGATAGCCATAGGGCACGTAATCATTCTTCACGCCGACGACGAGCTTGCCGCGTGCCTTAACGTTCTCAAGCGTGCCCGCCACGGCGGCGCTGCCAGTAAAAAAAGCAGCGAGCGCAACAGCGGAAACGCCCATCATCGTTTTGAAGCCTGTCATCCTGTTCCTCTGGATAAATCACGGCCTTCCAGCGCTGTTGCCACAGCGCCGCGTCAGCCATCAGCTTTGCGAATGCAGAAATCAGGTCGCTCAAAAAATATGCATCAATCTCAAGCGACCTAATTTTCATCATTGGAGACGCATCTTTCTCAATGTACAAGTTGCCGAGGCCTCTTTTTTCATAATGTGAGATACTGTGCCGGTGATCGCCCAACCGCCCTCCGGTGGAGCCCAGCTGCTCGACCGGACCGTCATCCTGCTGGATCTCGTCGCCGATGGCGGCGTCGAGGGCCTATCGCTCAAGGACCTGGCGGCCCGCTCCGGGCTCAACACCGCCACCTGTCACCGCATCCTCAACACGCTGGTCGGTCACAAGCTGCTTGCCCGCGACGACAAAAAACGGCGCTACAGGTTGGGTGCACGCATGGCGATCTACGGCGTCCGCGCGGCTCGCGGCCCCGGCATCATCAGCCGCTGCGAGATCGCGCTGTCCCGGCTCAGGCGCCGCACCGGCGACACGACGCATCTGATGGCCCGCTTCAACCACGATTCCGTTTGTCTCGACCGGCGCGACGGCGAATGCATCGTGCCGACGCTGACGGGATCGATCGGCGGTTTCGTCCCCCTCGGCGTGGGCCCGGGCTCGATCGCAATGCTCGCATTCCTGGACGAGGACGAGCAGGACTACATCATCCGCGCCAACCTCGGGCGCTACGCGTCCTATCGCAACCTCACCGAGGACAAGGTTCGACAGCTGATTGCCGACACCCGTCGCCGCGGTTACGCGGTGGATGTGGGCGAGCTCATTCCCGGCATTGCCGGAGTTGGATTGCCGATCATGACGCCGGGCGAAAAGCCGGGCGCGGCGCTCAGTTTCACGCTGCTCTGCGCCAAGCTGACGCCGGGCGTCCTCGAACATTACGGCGCCCTCCTGAAAGAGGAAATCGACGCCATCGTCGGTCAGTAGGAAGGATCAGGGTGGCGTGGCGACGGCCGGAAACAGGTTAGCGGATCTCGTTCACGTAGGGATGATGCGCAGTCGTGGCGCCGTACTCGCTCAGAATCACAAGCGCACGGGCTTGATCGTATCCCTAGCTTCCCAGCGCATTCCCGCCGGCTTCGCGACCGGGCACGCTGACATGCACCTCATGCCCCTGACGGATCGCCAGGGATGCGGCAGCGACCGCGGACTCGAACGCGGCTTCCTTGGTCGCGTATTTGCTTTTGACGTCGCCGTCATGCAGCACGCCCCATTCGTCCTCGACCGGCACGATCGCGTATTGAGCAAGGCCCATGGTGCAACTCCTCGATATCCAGCGCTGCGTGACCTGCGGATGTGCCGCCGTCACCCGCCACACGGTGTTGCCGCTGTCGTCGGCGACCAGCAGTGCGCCGGTCTTGTCGATGGCACCAGCATCGGATGAATCGGATGACCCGCGATTTGCGCGGTGGAGCGCACGCGCACGGCTTCTTGCACGGTCGGCCTCGTTTGGCTTTTCGCCCTGCCCGACCGGCCAACTCTTGTTTACGGTGAAGGTTCCTACTCTCGCGCCGCCACCGGCGCGCCGGCCTGATACGCCGCATAGGCGCGCCTCAAGCCATCGTGAAGCGAAGTCGCGGCGCGCCAGCCGAGCTTGGCGAGACGGCCGACGTCGAGCGGCTTGCGCGGCGTTCCATCGCGACGCGAGCTATCGACACTGATATCGCCGCACGCATTTGTCGCGGTTTCGAGTTCGACGTCGGTATTGACGCAACGCCTCACCACCGCAGGAGCCGCGGCCCGAGCGCGGCCCCCGCCAGAGTGCACACCACGATCGTTCCACCGCGAAACAGTCGATCGCAAAGCGAGCATCAGGACGTGTCAAGCAGCCGATTTGTCAGACTGAAACCTGACCACTCTCGCAAAATCTTCGAAAAATTTGGAGCGGGTGAAGGGAATCGAACCCTCGTATTCAGCTTGGAAGGCTGCTGCTCTACCATTGAGCTACACCCGCATCACTGGCTCCCTAACACGACCAGGCGACAGTCTCAACTGCTCCGGACCGGTCTTTCCCGTCTCGCGGACAGGCTGGTTCCCGCCCCCGGGGCGCCCCTTAACGGCGGCGGGATTTCGTCCTATATTCAGAGTTCCGAAACCAAACGAAAGGAGGTGATCCAGTGTCTTATCTCAAGCGCTGTCACCTCGCTGGGATCGCCCGCTAGGCTTTGACGAAAGGCCTGGCATCGGGGCGCTCTCAGCCCTGGACCAGCGAGCAAGAAATCGGGCGCGACGGGGCCCCCCCGCCGCGCCTTTTTCGTGGGTGGCGTCTGCATGGATGAGCTCCGCTCAGGCCGGCGGCTCACCTGCAAGCACCTCGCGGATCTTCTGCGACAGCTCCGATTTCCGGTACGGCTTCCTGAGCAGCGCCAGGCCGGGATCGAGATGTCCTTCGTGGACGATGGTGTCGTCGGTGTAGCCGGAGGTGTAGAGCACGCTCGCCCCCGGCCGGCGGAGCCGGACGGCTTCGGCCAATTCCCGTCCGTTCATGCCGCCGGGCATGATGATGTCCGTGAACAGGAGATCGAATTTGACGCCCTGGTCGACCAGCGCAAGCGCGGCTGCGCCGTCGCTGGCGGCGAGCGTGCGATAGCCGAGGGTGCCGAGCTGGGCGATGACATAGCCCTGCACCAGCGGATCGTCCTCGACCACGAGGATCGTCTCGTGCCCGCGTGCCGACGCGGGCGGCTGAACCGGCGCCGTCCTGGCCGGCGCCTCGCCCTTCGACCGCGGCAGGAACAGCCGCATCACCGTGCCGCGCCCCTCCTCGCTCTCGATGACGACGGTGCCGCCGGTCTGGCGGGCAAAGCCGTAGACCATGCTGAGCCCAAGTCCGGTGCCACGGCCGACGCCCTTGGTGGTGAAGAACGGCTCGAACACGCGCTCGCGGATGTCGGCCGGGATGCCGTGACCGGTGTCGGCCACCGCGATCATCACGAAGGCGCCGCGCATGACATCGCCGTCACCGGCACCGCTGGTGCCGTCGAGGTCGCGGTTCGCGGTCTCCAGCGTGAGCCGGCCGCCGCCCGGCATCGCGTCACGCGCATTGACGGCGAGATTGACGATCGCCGACGAGAGCTGCGACGGATCTGCCATCGCGGACCAGGCGTCGTCCGCGAGCCTGGTCACGATCTCGATATGCTCGCCGAGGATCGGCTTGAGCAGCTTCGCCGTTTCGACCACGAGTGCGTTGACATCGATGTCGCGGGGCTCCAGCGGCTGGCGGCGCGCGAAGGTCAGCAGCTGCGAGGTGATCTCGGCGCCGCGCGCCGCCGCATCGTCGATCAGCTGTGCGATCGCGGCGAACTCGGGCTTTTCGGCAAGCCCTTCCTGGATGATCTCGATGGTGCCGGTGATGACCGTGAGCACGTTGTTGAAGTCGTGAGCGACGCCGCCGGTGAGCTGACCGATCGCGTCCATCTTCTGGGATTGGCGCAGCCGCTCCTCGGCCTCGTGCTGCGCGGTGAGGTCGGTGGCCGACCCGCGATAGCCCATGAAGCGTCCGTCCGCGGCGAAGATCGGCTGGCCGTTGACGTTGAAATGATGCATACGGCCGGCCACGTCGCGCCCGCGATATTCAAACTTCCGGAACGGCTCATGGCGGTCCAGCGTCGCCACGTGCGCGCGCCATTTCTCAGGCTCGGCGTCGCGGTCGGAGGCGGCATCTGTGCGGTGCTTGCCGACCAGCGCCTTGTTGTCCATGCCGAAGGCGCCGGCCCGGTCGGATACGTAGGTGAACCGATGATCCGGTCCGGTCTCCCAGAACCAGTCGGACGCGGTCTCGGCATAGTCGCGGAAACGCTCTTCACTGGCACGCGCGTCCTCTTCGGCGCGCCGGCGGATATTCAGGTCGCGCTCGAGATTTGCGTTGGCCTCGCGCAGCTCGCCATAGGCGCGCCCGAGATTCGCGCACATCGCGTTGAAGGCGTCGATCACCTTGTCCAGCTCGTCGGGATCGCGGGGCGGCCGGCGCTCGAGGTGCAAAGGCGGCGGCGGCCGCGACAGGCTGTATTGGCCGACGAACTCGGCGATGGCGACCAGATGCCGCGTCACCAGCAGATGGAACATGTAGATGATGAACAGCGAGACGACAAAGGTCTTCGCGGCCTGGCTTGCAAGAATGACTAGGGCACGGTTGAGCAATTGCCGATAGACGTCTGTCAGCGTCGCCTCGACATGGAGCACGCCGATCGGGCGTGACGTCCCCTGGACGCTGTAGTTCAGCGGATAGTCGCGTGTCACGGCTGAGCGGGTGCTCGGCTCGCCGACCGCGACACGGATCGGATTGGGACGATCGGCGATCTCGCGCACCTCGGCGGCGCGGATGTCGGGCAGCCGCAGGATGCCGTCGAGCTGGAGCTCGAGCTGGTTCTGGTCGAGATTCCACAGGCTCTCGCCGAGGCTGCCGGTCGTGCTGCGGCCGATCTCGTCGAGCCGCGTCTCGATGACGCCGACCTCACGGTCGTAGTCGAGATAGAGCTGAAGGGCGGTCAGCATCAGCGTGACGATCGAAGAGAACAGCAGCACGGCGGCCAGCAGACGCGGCCCGACGCCGCTGCGCGACCAGTTGAAGATCCGCGACAGCAGCGCTCCGATCATCGCTGGCGCAAATGCAGCGCCGATCCCGCTCAAATCCTGCTTCGCGGCCGCCGGGGGACCGGCGCGACTGCTGCGCTTGGAGTCCTCGTCGCCTGCATTACCCATGCACCACGTCCCCGGAATGGCGGCACCCTGCTCCGGACGGCGGGTCGCCGCCGCGAGCAATTCGACAGTTGAAATTCTCTCATCACGCGAAGCGTGGCGATCCTGCCGGCCCATGGGCGGCTTGGCGGGGTCTTGTCTTGCGCCCAGCAGCAGGATTCTCGCGCAAACTATCACTTCGCGTACTGGAATGACATTGGCTAAAGTCCGCAGTCGCCTGCAAGACAAGCGAGCGGTGCGGCCGCCACGCGGGTGCCACCCAGGTGGATCGCGGCCATCCGAATCCAATGGTAGCCATGCAGGGCAAAGGAGACGCGTCATGTGGCGGATCATCGTCGCCTGCCTGTCATTGCTCGCCGCCGGTCCGTCGCACGCGCAGGAGCTGATCCGGCTGGCGCGGATCGCCGACATCCCGGATCAATATGTCGGCGGCGAGATGCTGCGGGCCGTCTACGCCAAGCTGAATATCAAGCTGGCGTTCGAGGACGTCCCCGGCAAGCGCGCGCTGGCGCTGTCGAGCGCCGGCGAGGTCGACGGCGAGATCCAGCGGATCGGAACGCTCTCCAGCGACTATCCGACGCTGATTCAGGTGACGCCGGCGATCAACTACATCGAGCCGACGGTCTTCGCGACGAAACTTCGTTTCGACGTCACCGGCTGGAATTCGATCAGGGAGTACAGCATCGGAATCGTCCGCGGCGTCGGCTCCTCAGAGGCCGGGACACGCGGCATGGCCCGCGTCACCGCGACCACCAGCCTCGAGAACATGATCAGGATGCTCGACGCCGAGCGTTTCGAGCTGATGGTCACCGACCTCTTCAGCGGGCTCGTGGCGGTGAGGAAACTCAATCTGCAGGCCAGGATTGTCCCGCTCTCGCCACCGCTGGAGCGCATCCACATCTACCATTATTTGCACGAACGCCATCGCGATCTGGTGCCGAAGGTCGGCAAGGTGATCGCGCAGATGGAAGCGAGCGGCGAGCTGGCAACGCTGCGCGAGGCGCTGGTCAAACAGGTCCTGAGCGCGCCGTGACGGCGCCGGCTCAGCTCGCGCGAAGCCGCTCACGCAGGGCAACGGCGGCAATCAGCACGCCGACGCACCAGGCCATGACCGCCCGATGAGGCTCGTCGCCGAGCAGCACGGTGATAATGCTCGTCAGCAGGCACGGCGCGATTGCCTTCCGCGTCCGGCTCATCAGCGCAAGCAGGAACGGCATCGTCGCGATCGATATTTGCAGGACGTCCATGTCGAGAGACGGTGTCGCCGAAGGCTTCAGAAGCCACACACATTGAGCGCGCGCGGGCGTTTTCCGCGGCGGCTTTCGACGATCCGCTCGCCGCCGTTCTCGGCCGAGCTGCCGTAATAGCGGTGGTGGCCGGACTGGTCGTGCAAATCCGCGGCTTCCGACTTTCCCGCCCGACGCGCGTCGCAGATGATCTTTATGGTCGACATGGCCGCCTCCGAAGTGTTCTTGGTGGCAATCAGTCGCCTCGGCTTTGGGCAGCGTTCACCTCCGAGGGCGGCAATCGGGTTTCAGGACGGTTTCGTCGCAACTTGCGCGACGCAATATGTTAGTCTCCGGGATTGTCGGTATCGGCGGCGCTCATACATCCTTCCGACTGCGAGCTTGAAAAACAAACGAGGTGACGATGCTTTACGCCATCCTGGCCTACCACGTGGAAGACGAGATTTTGTCCTGGACGGCAGAGCAGGACGCCGCGGTCGTGGCCAAAGTGATCGAGGTTCAGGCGCCCTTGAGGGCAAGCGGACACCTTGGGCCGGCCGCCCGTCTGGATGAGACCCGAAAGGCGCACACCTTGCGCGGCCCCGGCGCGGGCATGGTGCTGGACGGCCCGTTTGCCGAGACCAAGGAGCAGCTTCTCGGCTTCCACCTCGTCGACTACGATACCGATGAGGAAGCGATCGCGGCGGCGCGGAAGCTGCGCGAGGTCAACCCGTCGGCGGTCTACGAAATCCGTCCGGTCAAGCTTTACGTGCCGGCCGACGGGTTCGGCGCGACAAAGGGATGAGCCGCCGCCTCACGCCTCTGGTTCGGCCCGCCCGACGTAGAAGCGCTGGATCAGCAGCCCGCCAAAGGCGATGAACCACACGTAGGGCGCGACGTGCGGCGCGAAGGCCGCAACGATCGTGCCCGGAATGAACACCAGCAGCGGAAACATCGAGGCCATGATCTCGTGGCGCCAGCCGCCCAAAATCGTCCACCACAGCCAGGCATTGAGGCCGGCGATCGCGGTCAGATGCAGGCCGTACAGCACGGCCACCGCGCTGCTTATGCTGTAATTGGTGTAGAGGCCGTTGGTCACCGGCAGCAGCACGATCGACAACAGGAAGAACAGGTTGAGGATCACCATGCCGCGGCTGCCCACGGGCTGGCGCGCGAGCCGGCGGTGGTGGCTGATCCAGAACACGCCGGCGATGATGAAGCTGAGCGCGAGACCGGCGAGCTTGCCGGAATAGACATGGGCGAGATCGCTCCAGTTCGGGGCACTGGTGAACACCGCGGCCTTGGGCAGGTCGTAGGCGAGTAGCGTCATGGCGACACCAAAGATGGTGTTGCTGAGCGACTCCAGCCGCCGCATCTCGAACTGGTCGGGCTTGAGCTCGGTCATGCCGGTTGCGCGCTTCTCGGGCTGGAACTTCGGGCCGTCTTGTCCCTAGGTCTTAACATTGGTTCCGTCCAGCCGCATTGCGATTCGCGCCGGGATCGCCGACTCTCACCCTTTCACGGGGGCGATTCGTGGCGACATATCTGGATACGCTCAATGCGGAGCAGCGCCGCGCCGTGGAGCATGGCGTCGCCGATGGCGCGACCGTGGGCGCGCCCCTGCTCGTCATTGCCGGGGCGGGCTCCGGCAAGACCAATACGCTCGCCCATCGCGTCGCGCACCTGATCGTCGCGGGCGCCGATCCACGACGCATCCTCCTGATGACGTTCTCCCGCCGCGCCGCGGCCGAGATGGCCGGCCGGGTCGAGCGCATCGCACGAAAGGTGCTGGGCGAGAACAATGCCGCGATCATGCGCGACGCCCTCACCTGGGCCGGCACGTTCCATGGCATCGGCGCGCGCCTCCTGCGCGAATATGCCGAGCGGATCGGCGTCGATCCAGCCTTCACCATCCACGACCGCGAGGATTCCGCCGACCTGATGAATCTGGTCCGGCACGAGCGCGGCCTGTCGAAGACCGAGAGCCGCTTTCCCGCCAAGGGCACGTGCCTGTCGATCTACTCGCGCTGCGTCAATGCCGAGATGGAGATCGAAAAGGTGCTCGGCCAGCACTATCCCTGGTGCGCGGGCTGGGCCGCCGAGCTGAAGGGCCTGTTCGCGGCCTATGTCGAGGCCAAGCAGGCCCAGCACGTGCTGGATTACGACGACCTCCTGCTCTACTGGTCGCAGATGATGAGCGATACGCTGATCGCCGAAGAGATCGGCGGCCGCTTCGATCACGTGCTGGTCGACGAATATCAGGACACCAACCGCCTGCAATCCTCGATCCTGCTGGCGCTGAAGCCGGATGGACGCGGGCTGACCGTGGTCGGCGACGACGCGCAGTCGATCTATTCATTCCGCGCCGCCACTGTTCGCAACATCCTGGATTTTCCGCAAAGCTTCTCCCCCCACGCCGAGATGATCACGCTCGACCGCAACTATCGCTCGACCCAACCCGTGCTGGCGGCGGCCAACGGCGTCATCGGGCTTGCGCGCGAACGCTTCACCAAGAACCTTTGGACCGACCGCACTTCGTCGCAGAAGCCGCAGCTCGTCACCGTCCACGACGAGGCCGACCAGGCCCGCTACATCGTCGAGGAGGTGCTGGCCAACCGCGAGCAAGGCGCGCTGCTCAAGCACCAGGCGGTGCTGTTCCGGACGTCCTCGCATTCCGGTCCGCTGGAGATCGATCTGACCCGCCGCAACATCCCCTTCGTCAAGTTCGGCGGACTGAAATTTCTCGATGCCGCGCATGTCAAGGACGTGCTGGCGCTGCTGCGCTTTGCCGAAAATCCGCGCGATCGCGTCGCCGGTTTCCGCATCCTGCACCTGTTGCCGGGCATCGGCCCCGCCACCGCGCAGCGCGTGCTCGACCAGATGGCGGAGAGCACCGACCCGCTTGTCGCGCTCGGCCAGCTTGCAGTGCCGCCACGCAGCGGCGCCGAGTGGACCGACTTCGTCCGCACGGTCGGAAATCTGCGTTACTCGGAATGGCCCGCCGACCTCGAGCGCGTGCGGCTCTGGTATGAGCCGCATCTCGATCGCATCCACGAGGATTCCGAGACGCGCCGCGCCGATCTCATGCAGCTCGAGCAGATCGCGAGCGGCTATGCCTCGCGCGAGAAATTCCTGACCGAGCTCCCGCTCGACCCGCCGGATGCGA
This sequence comes from Bradyrhizobium barranii subsp. apii, assembly GCF_011516635.5. Taxonomy (GTDB): domain Bacteria; phylum Pseudomonadota; class Alphaproteobacteria; order Rhizobiales; family Xanthobacteraceae; genus Bradyrhizobium; species Bradyrhizobium barranii. The sequence goes on from NZ_CP096255.1 coordinate 6,540,491, forward strand.
CCAGCGACAAATCAGGTCCTCCGCTCCGCGACGAGGACTATCTGATCCTCTCCACCATCCACTCCGCCAAGGGCCAGGAATGGAAGTCGGTGTTCGTGCTCAACGTCGTCGACGGCTGCATGCCGTCGGATCTCGGCGCCGGTACCTCGGCCGAGCTTGAGGAGGAGCGCCGCCTGCTCTATGTCGCGATGACGCGCGCCAAGGACGATCTGCATCTTGTCGTGCCGCAGCGCTTCTTCACCCACGGCCAGCAAGCCAAGGGCGATCGCCACGTCTACGCCTCGCGCACCCGCTTCATCCCGGAATCCCTCGTCTATCTGTTCGAGCGCACCGCCTGGCCGAAGGCGGCTTCGGCTGCGGCCCGCGCTGCGGCGCAGGGCCCGAAGATCGATATCGGGGCGCGGATGCGGGGGATGTGGCGGTAGCGCAGGGTTGTTTAGACGTGTGTTCCTAACGCGAACCGGTATCCTCTTCGCTCGAAAACGCTTTAAGCGTTCAGCCGGTCGAACTGGACCTTGCCTGCCTTCATCACCATCGGGATGTGCTCGCCCTGGCCGAGCAGGCAGGCCACATCGCGCAGCGGGTTGCCGTCGACCACGAGCAGGTCCGCAATAGCGTCGGGCGCGATCCGGCCGAGCTTGCCCTCCATGCCGAGCACTTCGGCGCCGATCAAAGTCGCGCTGGCGATGACGGAGCGCGCTCCCAGAATTTCGGCGCGAATGCGGAATTCGTCGCTCTGGAGGCGTTGAGAAGCTCCAAGCAGATCGCTGCCAAATCCCATCTTTACCCCGGCGTCGCGATAGATCGCGAGCGAACGCAGACCGGCGTCGCGGACATCGGCGATCTTGGCCACGCTCTCCGGCGGCAGGCCGTATTGGGCGCCCTCGTTGGCCAGCGCCTCGTAGGTGACGAGGGTCGGCACCACATAGGCACCCTTTTCGGCCATCAGGCGCGCGGTCGGAGCATCGACCAGATTGCCATGCTCGATGGTGCGCACGCCGCAGCGAACCGCGCGTTCGATGGCGGCAGCGGTGTAGGCGTGGGCGAGCACGTAGGTCTGGCGCCCGCGCGCCTCCTCGACGATGGCGCGGATCTCGTCCTCGGAGTAGCCGAAGGCGCCGACCGGATCGGTCGGTGAAGCGACGCCGCCGGACGCCATGATCTTGATCTGGTCGGCGCCCATCTGGAGCTCCTCGCGTGCCGCCCTGCGCACGCCATCGACGCCGTCGGCAACGCGCGCCAGCGCCCCGACACGCACGCAGCAGGGACACGGGGCGTCGCTCGCGAGGTAATCCGAGCGCGCCCGCATATCACCGTGGCCGCCGGTCTGGCTGAGCGCACGGCCGGAGACGAACAGCCGCGGCCCGTCGGTCAGGCCGGTCTCGATCGCCTGCTTCAGCGCATGGCCGGCGCCGCCGGCGTCGCGGACGGTGGTAAAGCCACGCCGCAGCATGCCGCGCAGCAGCAGCGTCGAGCGCAGCGTCACCAGCACGTTCGGCATGTGCACCTGCTGCGCCAGGTTAAGCTCAACGGCGATGGCGTGCACATGCAGGTCGATCAGGCCGGGCATCAGCGTCCTGCCCTTGAGATCGATGGTGCGATCGGCGGTGGCCTGGATCGGCCGGTCCGAGACCTCCTTGATCAGGCTGTCTTCGACCAGCACATCATGGCCTGCCAGCAATTCCGCCTGGAGCGGATCGAGCAGCGCGGCGTTCTTGAAGAGGATGCTGGACATCGCGGAATCCTGTCAGAAGTCGGCCGGCGCAAGCAGCGCCGGCAAGGTGAGCTGGGCAAAGGGAAGGCACGCGGCGATATCGTCCTCGCCATACCAGCCCGCCTCGTGAAGCAGATTGAGCGAGCCGAGCGTACGGCCGCGCCAGCGCACGGGCATGTTGAGCACGCTCGCGCAGCCGAGCGAGGCGATCAGCTCGTGGTCGGAGAACACCTTGCGCAGATCGTCCCGCGTTCGGCCGATATAGGCCTCGCCGCGGTCGAGCACGGCCTCGGTCCACGGGCCCGGCGCGAGGCGCTTGCGTCCGCCGGTCGGATACGGACCGGGAAGATTGGAATAGACCCGCGCGGCTTCGCCGCTGTCGCCGTCGTAGGTCAGGATCGTGAACAGCTTGTGCCCGATCGCCGACTTCACGGCTTCGTCGAGTGCCGCGAACAGAGCATCCGGCTGATCCGCCCTGCTCTGCGCCGCCGCGACGGCGCAGAGCCAGGGATCAGCGGTAACTTTCGTCCGCGTCATGCAACTTCACCCGCCGCGATCTCTTCCAGCGAGCGGCCGCGCGTCGGCACGCCCATCAGCACGACGGTGACTGCCCCGAGCAGCAGCACAGTGGTGGTGACCCCGAATACGCCGGCGAAGCCGAAATTCGGATAGAGATAGCCGACCAGGATCGGCGAGACGATCGCGCCGATGCGACCGATTGCGGAGGCCAGCCCGGCACCCGTGGTCCTGACCGGCGTCGGGAATACTTCGGCGGTATAGGCATAGACGCCCGCATAGGTGCCGTTCATGAACAGGGACAGGAAGATCCCCGCCGCCATGATCTGCTGGTCGCTTTGCGCGAAGGCGAGCCCGAGCGCGCTGGCACCGCCGAGCACCATGTAGGTCGCGATCGTCGCCTGCCGCCCGATGCGCTCGTTGAAATACGCGGCGCTGAAATAACCGGGGATCTGCGCGCAATAGATCGCGATCGAATAGGCGAAGCTCTTGGTAATGCTCATCCCGTTCTGGACCAGCAGGCCGGGGATCCAGACGAAGAAGGAATAATAGCTGAAGGTGATCGCCAGCCACATGATCCAGGTCATGATGGTGATGCGCGCCTGGCGGCCGGCGAGCAGCGCCGCGAAATTGGCGAGCAGCGTTCCGGTAGCTCCGGCCGGCGCCGTCGCTTCGACGACCGGCTGCGGCAGGACATGGCCCGCGCGCGCAAAGCCTGCCTCGATCCTGTCGAGGACGGCTTCGGCTTCCTTCTCCCGTCCCCGGCTTTCGAGCCAGCGCGGCGATTCCGGCAGCGCCCGGCGCCACCACAGCAGCATGACGACCGGCACCGCTGTGATCACCAGCACGATGCGCCAGCCGTTCTCGTAGGCGGGAACGATGAAGTAGCCGAGCAAGGCTGCGGCGACGAAGCCGAAGGAGAAGAAGCCGGCGAGTGCGCCGGTAAAGCTGCCGCGATAGCGCCGCGCGACGAACTCCGCGAGATAGGGCGCGATGATCGCGCTCTCCGCGCCGGTCCCCATGCCGGCGACAACGCGGGCGGCAAAGAAGGACGGCCAGGTATCGACCATCGCACTCACGATCGATGCTGCGCAGTAAAGCGCCAGCGCCGACATCATCACCGCACGGCGCCCGATCAGGTCACCGAGCGTACCGGCGAACAACGCGCCGAACAGGAAGCCGATATAGGTGCTGCTGCCGAGCACGCCGATCTGGACGCTCGACAGATTCCACGCCGTGCGCAGCACCGGCAGGATGAAGGCCAGCACGGCTGCGTCCATCGCGTCGAATGCGTAGCCGAGCCCGCCCATCAACAGCAGATGCGTGTGGAAACGCGCGAATGGAAGGCGCTCGACGCGCGCCGAGATCATCGACATGAAAGTCCCCCTCTGTCTGGCGGCCCGGCACTCCGCTCATCCCTTGGAGGAACCATAGACAAAGAGATATTATCGTCATAATTTATAATTATGATCTAGTACATCACTGTGGTGAATGTTCTGTCGTTCCGATCGCTCGACCTCAACTTGTTGAAAGTCTTCGAGGCCCTGATGACCGAAGGCAGCGTCACGCGCGCCGCAAATGCGCTTCTGATGACGCAGCCGGCGGTCAGCAACGCGCTCGCGCGCCTGCGCGACGCGCTCGGCGATCCCCTGTTCGTCAGGTCCGGCACCGGCATCCGCCCGACCCAGCGCGCCGTGGTGCTGTGGGAGCCGATCGGCGAGGCGCTGGAACGCGTTCGCGGCGCGCTCGACGAGCAGGTGTTCGATCCGCGCCGCGCGCAGACCGAGTTCAGCCTGTCCATGTCGGACTACGTCGCCTCGCTGGTGATGCCGAACCTGCTGAACCATTTCGGCAGGGTCGCGCCCAAGGCGCGCGTCCATACCGTACCCAACACCATTCTGGAGATCGCCGACCAGCTCGAGGACAACAGGGTCGATTGCGTGCTGAGCGTCTATGTCAACGAGGCGCAACAGCCGGCCGCCATTCGCTCGCGCTCGCTGTGGACCGTCGACTACGCCTGCTTCATGCGGCGCGGCCATCCGCTCGCCGCGATGAAGCGGCTGAGCACGCGCAGCTTCCTCAATGCGGGGCACGTGGACGTGAGCCTCGCCGGCAAGACCTTGCCGTCCTACGATCTTTTCCTCGCCTCGCGCGGGCTGTCGCGCAACCTGGTCGCGACCGTCAATCATTACAGCGCCGCCTACGAGGTCGTGCGCCAGTCCGACCTGATCGCCGTGCTGCCGAGCGATCTGCGCTCGCAATCCCGGCACGCGCCGTTCCTGCACGCCATGCCGATTCCGCTCAAGGCGCCACCGCGCATCGTCAGCCTGTTCTGGCACCAGCGCAACGACACCGTGCCGGCGCAGCGCTGGCTGCGCGAGACCCTGGTCGAGATGTTCGCCAGGTCCGATTGATCCCGCCGGCGCGGTGAAAAACTGGAAACCATGCCTTTCCCGGAGCAGCATTGTCGAAGCGGCCTCCGCGCCCTAGCTGCACAGCAAACAATTTCCCACATGCGGGCGCCGCTCGCGCCCCCCACAGAGACCTGATCGATGACCGCACCGCTCGAATTCGGACTGGATACCTTTGGCGACGTCACCAAGGACGGCACAGGCAAGACGCTCGCGCACGCGCAGGTGATCCGCAACGTCGTCGACGAAGCCGTGCTGGCCGACGAGCTCGGCCTCGACTTCATCGGCCTCGGCGAGCATCACCGATCTGATTTTGCGATCTCCTCGCCCGAGACCGTGCTGGCCGCGATCGCGTCGCGCACCAGGCGCATCCATCTCGGCTCGGCCGTGACGGTGCTGAGCTCGGACGATCCGATTCGCGTGTTCCAGCGCTTTGCCACGCTCGACGCGCTCTCCAACGGCCGCGCCGAGGTCATCCTCGGCCGCGGATCCTTCACCGAATCCTTTCCGCTGTTCGGCTTCGACCTGCGCGCTTACGAGGCGCTGTTCGAGGAGAAGCTCGACCTGTTCACGGCACTCTTGTCGCAGCAGCCGGTGACCTGGGAGGGCAAGCTGCGTCCGCCGCTGAAAGATCAACTGGTCTATCCGCCGGTCGAGAACGGCCGGCTTAAGACCTGGATCGGCGTCGGCGGCAGCCCGCAATCGGTGGTGCGCGCCGCGCATTACGACCTGCCCCTGATGCTCGCGATCATCGGCGGCGATCCCGCGCGCTTTGCGCCCTACGTCGATCTCTATCACCGCGCCTTCAAGGAGTTCGGCCGCCCGGCACAGCCGATCGGCGTGCACTCGCCCGGTTACGTCGCCGAGACGGATGAGCAGGCGCGCGAAGAGCTGTGGCCCGACTACAAGGCGATGCGCGACCGGATCGGCAAGGAGCGCGGCTGGCCGCCGATGGGCCGCGACGAGTTCGTCAATGAGGCCGAGCACGGCTCGCTCTATGTCGGCTCGCCGGAAACCGTCGCGCGCAAGATCGCCAAGACCGCAAAGGCGCTTGGCATTTCGCGCTTCCAGCTGAAGTATTCGGCGGGGCCTTTGCCGCACGAGAAGCTGATGCGGAGCATCGAGCTTTACGGGGGGAAAGTGGTGCCGCTGGTCAGGGAGATGATGGGGTGAGGCGATAGTCCGTTTTTGCTTTCGCTCACCAGAATCTCTTCTTCGCGAAGGCGTGGCCCGAACCCGACTTCAAATAACGTTCGAAGGCTCTCGCCTTCTCGATATCTGAGAAGGCCACATAGGTAACCAGCCTCCAAGGCATGTATTTGGAGGTATGCGGAGACTTGCCCGCGTTATGATCCGCTAGCCGTTTTTTGAGGTTCGCCGTCAGGCCAATATAGCGCTGACCGCCGAAAGCGTCGCTCTCCAGAAGATAGACATAGTGCATGGGGCCGCCCTCCTTCGCCAAGGCTTCGGAGGGCATCCTGCTTCGCGCAGTTGAAGGCTGTAAATCCTGCGAAGCGCGTCAGCGCGAAGCAGGATGGTGGGGGAGGCAGGACTCGAACCTGCGAAGCCATGAGGCGGCTGATTTACAGTCAGCTCCCTTTGCCACTCGGGACACTCCCCCGCTCGACGGCAGCACAATCGGGCCGGACCTTGCCGGCGACCGAATACGGCCATGGAACGTGAAGGCCGCGACAGCCCGGATGGGGGCGCGACCGGGCGCGTTTATGGGCGATGCGGTGGGGCAAAGTCAACCGAGGCGAACAGCTAAAATCGCCCCCGAAGCCACCCAAATTGCCATATTCCGGGACCCGTGACACAAGCGAGCCCATGAAGGATCGAAAATTCATCCCAAGGGGCCCCCGCGGCGGGGCTAAGCCCTTCAACAGGCCCGGAAAATCAGCCGGCCGGCCGGCTTGGCGCGACCGCGATTCGCAGTCCGACGGACCGGTCATCCTCTATGGCTGGCACACCGTGACCATGGCGCTGGCCAACCCTCAGCGGCAGATCCGCAAGCTGACGCTGACCGAGAACGCCGCAAAGCGGCTTGCGGACGAAAACATCGCGACCCGCGTCACGCCCGAGATCGTCCGGCCCCAGGAGATCGACCGCCTGCTGTCGCCCGACGCCGTGCACCAGGGCCTGCTCGCCGAGGCCGACGCCCTGCCCTCGCCCGACATCGAGACCCTGGAGCAGGAAGGCATGGTGCTGGTGCTCGACCAGATCACCGATCCGCACAATGTCGGCGCCATCCTGCGCTCCGCGGCGGCTTTCGCGGTGAAGGCGATCGTCACCACGGCGCGCCACAGCCCCGAGGCAACCGGCGTGCTGGCCAAGGCCGCCTCCGGTGCTCTCGAGCTGGTGCCAATGGTGACTGTGCAGAACCTCGCCCGAGCGCTAACCGCGCTGAACGAGCGCGGCTTCCAGACCGTTGGGCTGGACAGCGAAGGCAGCGAGGACCTCTCGAACGTCACGCTGCGCGAGCCGCTCGCGCTGGTGCTTGGTGCCGAAGGCAAGGGCCTGCGGCAACTGACCCGCGAGACATGCAGCGTCGTGGCGCGGCTCGACATGCCCGGCGAGATCAAGAGCCTCAACGTCTCCAACGCCGCCGTGCTCTCGCTCTATGTCGGCGCGAGCCGTCTCGGGCTGATGAAGCGGTAGAGCGTTTTCGAGCGAATTGGATACCGGTTCGCGTCAAGAAAACGCGTCAAACTAAGAATCCAAACAACAAAACGCCCATCCGCATCGCGCGGACGGGCGCTTCGTCAACTCAACCAATCAAACGATCAGTAATAGCGGCGCAGCACGCGGTGGCCGCCGTAATACGGCGCGCGGTGGGCGTAGCCGTAGCGCGGACCGTAGCCGTAGTGCGTGCGCGGCAGATAGCCGTAGCGCGGGCCATAGCCGTAGCGATACGGACGGTAGTACGGGCGCTGATAGGGATAGGCGGCGGCGGCACGATAGCCATAGCCATAGCCGTTGCCGTAGCCATAACCACGGCCGTAGCCGTAGTTGGCGGGCGCGACGACTGCGTCCTCACGATAGGTCGGGTACGGCGCGAATGCGCCCGGTCCGGTGTAGGTCGGCCCTTGGTTGACGTAGTAATACTGCGTGGCCGGCTCGGCGAGGTGCTCAAAGCCCCATCCGCCATAACCCGGGCCATAGCCCCAGCTACCGCAACCCGTGTTGCAGCCGCTATAGACCGGCGCAACCGGTGCGCACGTGCCGAAGCCGCAAGCCGCGGCGGGCGCGGTGGCGACGAACATCACGGCAACCGCCGCAACCAGTCCCGAAATCATCTGACGCATTACTCTCTCCTGTTGATTTTCGTATCTTGGATTTTTTCTTGAATTTTCGACGTTTCTTAAGTTGGCGGCCTTCCGGGAGCCTCTGCATGCGGCCGCGGCCGAGTACGCCGCGGACGGTCGTTGATCTCAGGCGCAAAGATCACCGGCGGCGGATTGACGGGTACGTCCATCTGCGGCGGCAGCGGCGCCGATTGCACACCCCAGCTCTGGTGATAGCTCTCGGCGGGCCTGGGCAATTTGCGGTTCGCGGGCGGCTCGACCTCGAGCCGGCCGTAGCCGGGCCGCAAGCCCATGGTCGGATAATAATGGCCGACGTCCTCGGGCTGCCGCTCGGCGATGTAGCGCCCGCCATAGATGGTCGGCTGCACCTGAACGTTCTTGCCGAGACCCCAGACACCCTCGACCACGCTGTAGGACGCGTCGATGTTGTCGATGATGACGGGCACGCCCGGGCGGCCAGGAACGACGATATCGAAGCCGCCGCCGGCAAACGCCGTCGCGGGCAATCCGATCAGAAAGGCGGCGAGCGCGAGAGCGCGCATGGAAGGATCCCGGTTTATCCGACGCTCAACCTATCCGATCGCCACGCGGAGAGGGTTAAGGCCCGCTCACCAATTTCCGGTAAGCCTAACGTGCAAGGGTCGATAGCGGCTCAAATGCCGCAAGCTGCGCTAGCGAAGCGTTAACGGGACACAAACCCGCCGCACATGCTGGATCGCACGAGGTTGCGTGACACAAACCGCACATCCTCCGCGGGCTCACGTCGATGTGACCCCACGTGCGAGAATCCGCGGAACGACTGCCGGATGGCGCGCTTAGCACAGGTCTCAACAACATGGAGCAAATGCCATGACGAGCCTGAAGCTTCTTGGCTTGGCCGCGATCGTCGCGTCCACGCTGGCAACACCGGCCTTCGCGCAAACCACAGTCGACAATTCGGGCCGCTGTACGGGGCTCTTCCAGGATCCCAATTGCCAGAATCTCGCCCCCGGCAATCCCACCACCGATCGCGCCTATCGGCGCCGGCACATGGCCCGCGGCCAACTGAATCCGGATGACGAAACTCGATCGGGCTTCTGGCCGGTCGACACCGCAGGCGCCGTTGCTGGCGCCGCCATCGGCACCGCAGCAGCCGTTGCATCCGCGCCGTTCCGCGGCTGGGACAATTCCTACGCCTATGACACTTCCGGTGGATATGCCGGCGGCCGTAGCGAAATGGGCTGGTACGGCAATTGGGATACTTACGCAGCCCGCAACGGCATCGTTTGCCGGCCCGGGACCTGGTACAAGGGAGCGGACGGCCTCCAGCACATCTGCCAGTAACACGGCACAAGTCGGGTGAAGAGGATCAGGCGGCCCTACGGGCCGCCTGTTTCATGGCGGCGAAACCCACCTCTGGAAGCATGGAATGCCGAAAAGTTCACCTCGCGGATATGAGGTGACACATGAAACGACTACCCGGCACCGCCGCCATCGGCAGCGCCGCTATCATCGGGTCGTGGAACGGCGACAAGGCTGCCATGGCCAAGTGGTGCGCTGGCGCTCCCAAGACGCTGCGCATGATCGAAGAGGGTATGAAGCCATGAAGTTTGCCCTCACCTCCGTCACCATTCTCGCTCTGCCCTGCAATGCGCAGACGATGGAGGAAAACCGTCGCTAATGCTTTAGCGCGGCGCGTTCGCTATCATCTTAGCGACCCTTTCCCGGGGATGTCCCGGGTTCTGTTGAATTTCTGAAGAGGTCGGCGTTGCCCACCTTGAGCCGGTAGGCTCGGGGTGCTGATTCCACAAAGGAGAGCAACGCCATGACGAGAGATATCACACCGGCTGGTTGGCCGGCGACCGGGGCTGTGGAGAAATCATTTGCGGAAGTGCGAGCGAGCTTCGATCGGTTCTGCCTTGCGGCAGGAATCGAGGCGCTCGGCACGATGATGGAGGCGGATGTGACAGCGGCCTGCGGGCCGCGCCACGGTCGTGATGCGGCGCGGCGGGCGCACCGTTGGGGCCGAACGCGGGGGCGGATCGGTTTCCACGGCGGCAAGATCGAGGTCGATCGCCCGCGGGTCCGGGGCATGGACGGCCGCGAGGTCACGATCCCGAGCTGGGAAACGGCGGCGCAGGAGGACTGGCTCGGTCGCTGGGCGATGAACCTGATGCTGATCAATGTGTCGACGCGCCGGTTCGGCCGCGCCGTCCGGCTGCCCGAGGGTGACGTGCCGGCACCGCCCGGATCGGGGATTTCGAAGTCGGCGGCCTCGCGGAGGTTCGTGGCTCTGTCGGCGGCGCGGCTGGCCGACTTCATGGCTGCCGATCTGTCCGCGCTCGACCTTCTGGTGGTCCAAATCGACGGGCTGCATCTCGACGACGATCTCGTGCTGGTGGCCGCGATCGGGGTTGACGGCGAAGGCAACAAGCATCCGCTGGCGCTGGTGGAAGGGGCGACCGAGAATGCAGCAACGGTTCAGGCCCTGCTGGACAACCTGGTCTCGCGCGGGCTCGACCCGACGGTGCCAAGACTGTTCATCGCCGACGGCGCGAAGGCGTTGTCGAAGGCGATCCGCCGCACCTTCGGTTCGGCCGCTGCGATCCAGCGCTGCCAGATCCACAAGGCGCGCAACATCATGGAACGCCTGCCGAAAGAGCATCATGCGGCCACCCGCCGGGTGCTGCGCCAGGCCTGGGAGCTCGATGACGCCGACAAGGCTGAAAAATTGATCCGCAATCTCGCGCGTCGACTCGACCAGCAATGGCCCGGCGTTGCGGCCAGTATCCTCGAAGGCCTCGACGAAATCCTGACTGTCGTCCGGTTGAAGTTGCCGAAGGAGCTTCGCCGATCGCTCGCCTGTACCAATATCGCCGAGAACATGATGGGCACCATTCGCCGCGTCACGCGCAACGTTAAACGCTGGCGGGATGCCGGTATGGCCTTGCGATGGGTCGCGGCCGGTATGATCGAGGCCAACAAGGGCTTCCGACGATTGAAGGCGCATAAGCAATTGTCGGTTCTGCGTGCGGCCCTTCAAGCTCACCACGATCGCATGACAATCAAGTCCGTTGCCCACGTCACGAGGGCTGCGTAATATTCATTCCGGCAACGTCGACCCGACGTAGTTCAACAGCGATCGGGACATCCCCCCTTTCCCTTCATGATCTCGTCTATCATCATGAGCGTATCTTTATACGCTTGATCCATCACCGGGCGGCAAGTGCCCTCGAATTGATCACGCAACACTTTGATGTTGTCGCACTTGCGCGACATCTCGTTTGTCATCTTGTCGTTGGCGACCGTAGCTACGGCTCCAACCGCTTCTTTGGAAACGCCCGCCTGCGCACCTATGCGAATGCTGCGACCGTGCAACACGCCTGCTGCAGTCTTGAGTTTGCCGAGCAAAGGGTCGCTTGGGTCTTTTTGCTCACGACAGACGGCATCAATAGTCGCGTAATTCGCGCAGTTGATTGCATCGTCTAGGCGCCGCGTGAGCGTCGGCGGCTGCGAGCGCCGCGGCGATGGCGAGAAAGCGTTTCATGTCTCGTCCTCACTCCAAAGGAACGTATTTGGTTCCGAGACCGCGCAAGGCTTTGACAGCTTTGGAGCACCATTCGTTTTGTCAGCTTTAGAGTCTGTCCGGAAAGATTACCTTGGATTGCATAGCTTTCGCAGCATGAGTCGGATGGAGGCCAGCTTGAGAAAGGCGAGCGCCCTGTGATTGAAGCATTCCCAATCTTTGGACAGTCTTCGGCATCGCCCGAGCCAGGCAAAGGTACGCTCGACGATCCAGCGTTTGGGCAAGACGACGAAACGGTGAGCCTGATCGGAGCGTTTGACGATTTCGAGGTTCACGCGCTTCAGAGCGCTACGCAGCCCCTTCTGGAAATGTGGCCCTTGATATCCGCCGTCGGCGTAGAGCTTCAGAAGAAAGGGATAGAGGCCGAACAACGTTGCCATCAGGAGCACGCCGCCGTCGCGATCCTGGATGTCCGCCGCATGCACGATGGCGTGCATCAAGAGGCCTTGCGTGTCGACGAGAATGTGCCGCTTCTTGCCCTTGATCTTCTTGCCCGCGTCGTAGCCATGGAGATCATGAGGCCCCCTTTTTCAGCGCTTTTCACGCTCTGGCTATCGATGATGGCGGCGGTGGGAGAAGCCTCGCGCTCGGCCCTTTCGCGACATTCGACATAGAGGGCGTGATGAATTTTATCGAGCGTGCCGTTCCAGCTCCACAGATCGAAGTAGCCATACAGCGTCGAGCGCGGCGGCAGGTCCTTGGGGATCGCGCGCCACTGGCAACCTGTGCTCAGGATGTACATCAGCCCGTTGGCAATCTCGCGCAGGTCCACCGTACGCTTGTTGCCGCCGCGCTTGGCCGGCGGGATGCGAGGCGCGATCAGCGCCCACTCCTCGTCGGTCAAGTCGCTCGGATAGCGCAGGCGGCTGCGGTCGTAGCGTGCACGGTTCTCGGTAGTCCACATTGGCGGCGCGTCCCCATCGAATCAGGCCGCTCACCTTGAATCACAACCGATTCATTCGACTCAACATGTTTTGGAACAGACACTTAGCCCGTCTTATTCGTCAGAGGGCGCCTGAGAGGCTGGCGAGCGTGGTGTAAAGCGCTGATGCGGCGTAGGATTCGGTTGCAAAGCCAACCCCATCACCTTCAGCCGCGAACACCACGCCCGCCATGACCGACGATACGATTCTGCCCTTCTCGTTTCCAGCCGTTCACGCCAAGAAAGTCACAGCTGCCTTCGATGGCGGTCGGCTGACCTCGAACGGGGGCGTGATGCTTCTGGCGATGGCCGAGCGGCGTCTCGGCTTGGCCGACAATTTGGCCCGGGTGTTCCCGGATCGGCGCGATCCGACGCGGGTCGTGCACAGCCTGGTCGATATGTTCCGCGCGCGCATGTTCGCGATCTGCTGCGGCTACGAGGACGCCGACGACCTCGATCATCTGCGGTCCGATCCCGCATTCAAGCTGGCCTGCGGACGGCTGCCGGACACGGGTCGCGATCTGTGTTCCCAACCGACGCTGTCGCGTCTGGAGAATGCTCCGCGCCTGCGCGACGTGATCCGACTGACCTACACTTTGGTCGACGCATGGATGGATAGCTACCCGCGCGAGCCGGCATCCGTCACGCTCGACATCGATGATACCTGCGATGTCGTCCACGGCCATCAGCAGCTCTCGCTGTTCAACGCTCATTATGACGAACGCTGCTTCCTGCCGATCCACGTCTACGACACGGAGAAGAGCCGGCCCGTGGCGGTCGTGCTGCGGCCCGGCAAGACGCCGGGCGGCGTCGAGGTGCGTGCCCATCTGCGCCGCCTGGTACGGCATATCCGGACGCGGTGGCACAACACGCGAATTACGTTCCGTGGCGACGGGCACTATGCCCGGCCGGAGGCAATGGCGTGGTGCGAGACCAACGGCATCGACTACATCTTCGGTCTGTCCGGCACCAAGCCGCTCGCCAGAAAAGTCGACGCGGTCGCCGACGACATCCGCACGCGACGCGCCATCGAGAACCTGCCGGTTCTGCGCGGCTATACCGAGACGCGCCACAAGGCAAAGTCCTGGGATCGCGAACGACGCACCGTCGCCCGTATTGAGGCGACGATGCTCGGCCTCGACATCCGCTTCGTCGTCACCAGCCTCGATGTCGGCTCGGCCGAGTGGATCTACGACAGCCTGTATTGCGCGCGCGGCCAAGCCGAGAATCTGATCAAGCTGCATAAGACGCAGCTCGCCTCCGATCGCACCAGTTGCCGTTCGGCGCTCGCCAATCAAGTCCGCCTCGTTCTCCATACCGCCGCTTATTGGCTGATGCTGACCGTGCGCGACGCCATTCCCAAAGTCCGGGAATTGGCCACTGCCGAGTTCGCGACGCTGCGTCTTCGGCTCTTGAAAATCGCCGCCCGGGTTGTCGAGACCAAGAGCCGCATTCGCCTTGCGTTCGCCGCGGCATGTCCCGAAGCCGACCTGATCCGCAGCTTGCCCGGCGCGCTGCTGCCGCTCGGTCCTTGACCGGTGGGGCGTCCGCCCGCGTTCACCCAACCCATCCCTCAAGCGCGTTGCAAAGTACCGGTCGTCAGGCGGTGAAAAGCCGAAGGCAATCCTGTGCGCCTCGTCAGCGGAGGTGTGCGGATGCACCAGTCGGACCAAAATACCGCGCTCTCACGAATAGGGCGGGTTAGTCTTCCAGAATCGGTTGACGGTTGCGTCGACGATCATCCGCTCTTTTGGTCCGACATCCTTCGCCCGTACGTCCTTGAAACGGGGCAGTCTGGTTTCACAAAGCGATTTCCGGCTCTACACATTTTCTGCCAGGCGGCGGTGCGGACAAGAGCGCAAGCCAGTCAGACTAGACCTACACCCCGACTGCGGCTATATCGACGCAAACGCTGCCCGACCGTGCACCCCAACGTGCCGAGCGGACAAGTTTCTTCTCGTTAACTGCTTATAATTGTTTGGTTTTGCCGGCTTAGCTCAGCGGTAGAGCAGCGGTTTTGTAAACCGAAGGTCGGGGGTTCAATCCCCTCAGCCGGCACCAGCGCTTAGCTTGTTTTATTTCGATGTCCCTCAACCGGGCGCGGCGCTTGTACCCTTAGTTGTTTTCATTCTCGGGGCTGGCTTTGCTCTAACCTAATTTTTTTTGACCGGCGTCGATAGACTTTGGACAGGGCCGCCCCACAAAGGCGGCCCTTTCTTCTGCGGGCTTCACACCCCATCTGCAGCCTATGCATACTGCGTTCGAATTCTGCCTGACGACTTAGGATACAGCATCTCATATCGACGCAACGTTGATGACATCCAACGTCCCGCGAAAGACCATGTCACCCGCCACATAAAGGATGACGGCTAGACCGACGTAAGCAATCCATCGATAAGTTTGCAGAAGGCGCGCAATGAACGAAGCGGCCACGCCCATCATCGCGATGGACAGCCCCAGGCCGAAAATCAAGATCATCGGATGCTCGCGTGCTGCCCCTGCCACGGCCAGAACGTTGTCGAGAGACATGGAAACGTCGGCCACGACAATCTGCCAACTCGCTTGAGCGAGTGTTTTGCGAGCTTTGCCGCCTGCAATTGCTCCAGCGGCGTCCATCGCACCTGTTGGCCCTGTGGAGGATGTGCGCAACTCTCGCCACATTTTCCAGCATACCCACAACAACAGGATCCCGCCGGCGAGCAAGAGGCCGACGATCTGGAGGATTTGCGTCGCCAACCCGGCGAGTAAGACGCGCAGTATCGTCGCGGCAACAATACCGATCAAAATCGCCTTGCCTCGTTGCGCCTCAGGAAGGCCGGCTGAAGCAAGACCGATGACGATGGCGTTATCGCCGGCGAGCACCAGGTCGATCAGAACGATCTGCAAGAATACGCTAAGGACATCTGTATCGAAATAATCAGGCACGGGTCATGTCCCCGCCGCAGGGGAATGGGCAGCTGCAAGCGAGATCGCATAGGTCTATCGGATCGGTTGGCCAATACCTGCCACCAAGAAACGGGGGTCCTAGCGCCGCCGGTTATCAGGGGCTAGCGCTATCGCCTAGCCCGCCTTATTCGCGAGAGGGCGCCTGAGAGGCTGGCGAGCGTGGTGTAAAGCGCTGATGCGGCGTAGGATTCGGTTGCGAAGCCAACCCCATCACCTCAACCGCGAACGCCACGCCCGCCATGACCGATGATACGATTCTGCCCTTCTCGTTTCCAGCCGTTCACGCCAAGAAAGTCACAGCTGCCTTCGATGGTGGACGCCTAACCTCGAATGGGGGCGTGATGCTTCTGGCGATGGCCGAGCGGCGTCTCGGTTTGGCCGACAATTTGGCCCGGGTGTTCCCGGATCGGCGCGATCCGACGCGGGTCGTGCACAGCCTTGTCGATATGTTCCGCGCGCGCATGTTCGCGATCTGCTGCGGCTACGAGGACGCCGACGACCTCGATCATCTGCGGTCCGATCCCGCATTCAAGCTGGCCTGCGGACGGCTGCCGGACAGCGGTCGCGATCTGTGTTCCCAACCGACGCTGTCGCGTCTGGAGAATGCTCCGCGCCTGCGCGACGTGATCCGACTGACCTACACTTTGGTCGACGCATGGATGGATAGCTACCCGCGCGAGCCGGCATCCGTCACGCTCGACATCGATGATACCTGCGATGTCGTCCACGGCCATCAGCAGCTCTCGCTGTTCAACGCTCATTATGACGAACGCTGCTTCCTGCCGATCCACGTCTACGACACGGAGAAGAGCCGGCCCGTGGCGGTCGTGCTGCGGCCCGGCAAGACGCCGGGCGGCGTCGAGGTGCGTGCCCATCTGCGCCGCCTGATACGGCATATCCGGACGCGGTGGCACAAGACGCGAATTACGTTCCGTGGCGACGGGCACTATGCTCGGCCGGAGGCCATGACGTGGTGCGAGAACAACGGCATCGACTACATCTTCGGTCTGTCCGGTACCAAGCCTCTCGCCAGAAAAGTCGACGAGGTCGCCGACGACATTCGCACGCGACGCGCCATCGAGAACCTGCCTGTTCTGCGCGGCTATACCGAGACGCGCCACAAGGCAAAGTCCTGGGATCACGAACGGCGCACTGTCGCCCGTATTGAGGCGACGATGCTCGGCCTCGACATCCGCTTCGTCGTCACCAGCCTCGATGTCGGCTCGGCCGAGTGGATCTACGACAGCCTGTATTGCGCGCGCGGCCAAGCCGAAAATCTGATCAAGCTGCATAAGACGCAGCTCGCCTCCGATCGCACCAGTTGCCGTTCGGCGCTCGCCAACCAGGTCCGTCTCGTTCTCCACACCGCCGCTTATTGGTTGATGCTTACCGTGCGCGGCGCCATTCCCAAAGTCCGGGAATTGGCCGCCGCCGAGTTCGCGACGCTGCGTCTTCGTCTCTTGAAAATCGCAGCCCGGGTCGTCGAAACCGCGAGCCGCATTCGCCTTGCGTTCGCCGCGGCATGCCCCGAAGCCGACCTCTTCCGCAGCTTGCCCGGCGCGCTGCTCCCGCTCGGCCCGTAACCGACCGGGCCTGCGCCCGCTCACCCGCCCCACTCCTCCAACGCGTACAAAACAGCTTGATGTAGAACCCGGTGACAAAAGGCCGGACGGTCACCCACGCCAGCCGCCAGCCCCAGTCAGACGTCAAGAACGACCGTGCTCTCGTGAATAGATCGGGCTAGAGCCGCGTCCGAATGTAGTCTGACCGGTTGCTCGAAAAGAAGTGCCACTTGATCTGGTTCGCCAAGAATCGCTGCGGCACAACCCAACATGGTCAATGCCCCGGCAACATCCCATAGCGTTACATTTTCTAATGTCGCATTTCCCGACTTTGCCCAAGCCAAGACCGCAGTGATCATCGCGTCTGAGAAAAATAGAATACTGAGCGCTGGTAAGACGAGCGGGGAATCCAGCAGGAGTATCATCAAGAATGCAGGAGCTGCGACCAGTATGCTCAACACCGCGCATGTGCAAAATGCTTGCCGCCAAGAAGCATTCCTGTTTGTCCAACTTGCACGAGAACGGATCATTTGATCCTCCTGCATAGGAGCATTTTTGGCGCCACTCACCTGCTGAACTACTCTGGTCTAGCTGATCGTTTTCCGACGCCTCCCCATCAATGTTTTGTCCTATGCCGCTGACTCTCAATTAGCGTAAGAATGCCAGCGGTCACCACGGCAATAACGACGACGGCTGCCAGCGCCTCGACAGAGGCCAAGGTCCCGTACCACCTGTTCCAAAGCTCAATCATGTGCTGGCCTCTCGCGAGAGCGCACCCACGATCGACAAGATCTGCTCTCCAAGAAGAACGAACCGGGCGATCAAAAAAGCAATGCTACTCATCGTCGCGCGGTTTTTCACCGCGCGGCAAGGTGACTTATGTGGCAAGCCTAAGCTGAGCTTCATTGAGGAACCGGAACTAAGAACCTAGCGTTCCCACAGCTCAACATCAGCGCGCGGATAGCCACGAACCACAGCCCCACGAGCGCGGGCACGGCGCCGATGACATAGCTCCGCATGAGTCCCTCCCTATTTGCAGAAACTATGCGCGAGCGCGATCGACAGCCTGCCATGGCCGCGGCTTCGCGCAAGCTTCTCGGCCGCAGCCTCATTGCCGCCAGCCTCGGCCAGCAGGACCCGCGCGCCGGCACAGAACGCAATGGCTAGCAGCATCAGTCCTTTCAGCATTTTGGAGCGTCTCCTATTGCCGGCTATTCCAGCGGCCGTCGGCGAGCCGGTTGATGCTCTTCCGATCTCAGCTTGCCGAGGTCAGCGGTCAAGCTTCGTAGATCGCCTTGAAGGTCGGGGGTTCAATCCCCTCAGCCGGCACCAGCGCTTGGTGGAAACCTCAGCTTGCATTCTTTGGCGCACTGCTTTGCTGAAAGTGCTCCGCACCACTGATTTCGACCCAGCCATGTTTCGACTGCTCGAAAACCGATCTTAGCGGAGCCGGGAAATTCGGGTCCGCCATCGCGCCGACGGCGACGCCGATCATCCCTGGCAGATTGTCCGCCTTCCAGTAGACCGTCGAACCGCAATGGGTGCAAAAATAGCTGCGGACCTTGCCGCCGCTCGCGGCCTTGCGAACGTATTCGCTTGGGGTCCCCGAGATCGTGACGGCCTCAGCCGCGTAGAAGGCACCGACGCCGAAGGGCGCACCGGTTCGGCGCTGGCAGTCCATGCAGTGACAAGCAACGACCGCGCGGGATGGCCCCGCGAGCGACAATGCAACGGCGCCACAACTGCATCTGGCATCGATCATCGCGCCTCCCTACCTCGCGCTCACTCCGTGCCCACCTCGAACGCCAGCAGCACGTTGCCGGCGACGCCGCTCCATTGGCCGTAGCCGGAATTGGTGTAGAGCATGCCGCCGGCGATGACCGGTCCGGGACCATCGATCGCGCCGCCATGGGCGGGGACGCCGTTGACGGCCTTGTAATCCTGCGCGGTGTCGAACTCCCAGAGCAGCTTGCCGTCGCTGGCATAGGCACGCAGGAAGCCGCTGACGCCGCCGGAGAACACGACGCCGGGGATCAGGCTCACCGCCGCCGACAGCGCGGGGCTGCATTGGAGACGATCGCCGCAGGCGACCGGAGGCACCTCCATCACGACTGTCCCGTTGGCGAGATCGAGCCCGAACAGGCCGCCGCCTTGCGTGGAGTCGAGACGTCTGGTGCCGTCACGCAGGAAACGCACGTCGGAGTTCGCGACATAGATGCGATCCTGATCGGCCGCCGAGCCCCATTCGCTGCCGCCAAGCGCACCGCCCTTCCCGATCCGCGTCTGCCACAGGATCTTGCCACCGTCGTCGGGATCGAACGCGTGCACGACGCCGGATTTCTGTGCGATGGCAAGAACGCGCCTGCCGTCGCGCAGGGTCACCAGGATCGGCGACTGGCCGAAATCGTGGTCGGGTCCGTGATCCTCGGGACAATTGGTCTTGTCCACGCCGTAGCATGCCACGACATAAGCGTCCTTCGGCGTGGCCTGCTGGCTCCAGAGCAGCTTTCCCGTCGCAAGATCGAAGGCGAGAATCGCGTCACTCGTCGCGGATGGCGGATTCGAATAGGAATTGCTGGTCGCGACATAGATCGCGCCGCGCTTCACATCGATCGTCGGCGCCGACCAGATCGCGGCACCGGACGGGCCGAACAGCTGGACGCCCTTCGCGTTCTTGTCGGTCGGATGCGGCACTTCCGGGATCGTATAGGCTTGCCAGACCGGCTTGCCGGTCGCGGCGTCCAGCGCCACCACGCTGCCGCGGAAGGTGCAGCATTCGTAAGAGGCTTGCGAGCCGGCGGCTTCCTCGAGCGAGGACAGCGGCACGTAGAGCACGCCGGAATGCAGCACCGGCGCGCCGGTGATGCGCGCGGCCGGATGCTCCTCGACCTTCGTCTTCCAGATCAACGCCCCCGTCAGCGCGTTCACGGCATAGGCGTTGGCACGCAAATCACCGAAGAAGATCGCGAACTGATCGGAGCCGGGAAGCGGTGCGACCGTGATCGCGGCGCGCACCGCCGCATCGATCGCGAACGTCCACAGCGTGCAGCCGGTTCGCGCATCGAGCGCATGCACCTTGCGGTCGGTGCCGCCGATGAACAGCAGGCCGCCCATGATCGTCGGCGGCGCAAAGGATACCGAGGCGCCGGGAAACGCGTAGGCCCATTTCAGCCGCAGGCGCGGCACCTGCGCCGCGGTCAGGCCCGCCATGTCAGCCGGCTGGAAGCGGCTGTTGTTGAGGTCCACGCCCCACCCGTTCCAGCGTGGACCGTCGAGCGGTTGCGGAAAGCCGCTGATCTGCTGCGTGCAGCCGCCCTGCCCGTCAGACGCGCTGTTGATTGCGGCCTTGCCGGTGACGAAAGCAGCAATCGCGCGACGCTCGTCGTCGCTGCGCTCCTTCGCCATCGCGGCCATGCTGCCGGAGGTCAGCGTCCCCAGCACGTGATCAAACGACATCGCCTGCATGGCGCCGCGCGCGGGCGCGCGGCTCTGGGCATCGCCGGCATCGTGACATTGCGCGCAATGCGCTGTGTAGAGCGCGGCGCCGTCCTGCTGCGCCAGTGCCGGCGTGGAGCACCAGATCAACAGAGCCGCTACGGCAAAACTCGGCCTCATGGCGTTCTCCGGCATCGTCGACACGCGACCCAAAGATCGCGTCACACAACCTGAAGTGTATCGCCATTGCGATCGCGGACGCAATGGAGTTCCGCCTGCGTCCGTCACGTCGCCGTGGCCATGCGGATACGATCGGGCAGTTCATCCAGACGCCATAGGGCAAGGCTCTTGTCGCGCCAGCCACCACCGCCCTCCTCGCAACGCTCGTTGATCAGCGCTCGCGGCGACGGCCAGTTGAACGGGGCCTTCTCCATGTTCAGCGCGCGCCAATCGCCATCCGTGCAATCGCGATTTGCATCCCATTCGGGAAACGTCGTGACCAGCAGGAAGCCCGCGCCGCTTTCGGCAAAGCGGGCCACGGCGCAGGCGACGTTGTCGAAGCTCAAATGAACCAGGCAGTCCCGGCACAGGATGACATCCGCGCGCGGCAGCACATCGCGCGTGATGTCGGCAACGAGAAACCGGCCCGACAACTCGCCGCCAGCCACACGCCGGCGATTGGTCTCGATCAGCGACGGCACGATGTCGATGCCGGTGTAGTCGAGGTCGAGCTTAATGCGGCCGATCCAGCCGGCATCGCCGCAGGGCGCATCGAGCAGCGAGCGCGCGCCGAGCCGTTGCAGCAGCGGAGGAAGCTCCTCCCGGATCGCGGCGGTCGCCGGGTCCTCCGAGCCGAGGCCCGAGACGGATGTGGCCGCGCCCCACAGGTTGGTCCGCTCGATCCGCTCGAACCGCGCGGCGAGATCGAGGCCGTCAAAGTTATCGCGGTCCGCAACGAAGCGCTCATGGGCGAGCACGGGTGGACGATTGGTGATCATCGGGCGGGACTCGCGTCAAGATTCCGTCGCAAGCACACTATACAGCCGACGCGTCGCCTCCGAAATCGCCAGCCGCTTCCCTCAGGCCGCCTTCTGCCACTCCATGATGTGGAAATAGGGCACGCGGCGATGAACGGCATTCCTCTCGGGATCGCCGCCTGCGGGCTCCGGCTCGACGAACAGACGCAGCTGAAGGCCGTGATCGAGCAACAGCGTCATGTAGGTGCTGAGCGGACGATGCCAATTCTGGACGCGGATGCCGCGCCAGCTCACCCAGATCGGCCGCTCCTCCATGTAATGGTCGATCGAAAAGCGCGGGATACCCTCGCCGTCCCGCGTCCATCCGTCGGGCTGCCCTGCGGTGTTGAAGCTGGTCAGGTTGGCGATCAGCAGCGTGCCGCCCGGCCGCAGCGCCGCCACCATCTTCGCGATGGCCGCGCCGAGGTCGGGCATGTCGATCAGGCTGAGATAGCTGACGACCAGGTCGAATTCCGCACTCAGCTCCATCGTCTCGGCGCGGCCGAGCCGATAGTTGCCGGTCGGGTCCAGCTCCCTGGCGCGCGCAAGCAACGCTTCGGTCGGATCGAGGCCGGTGGTGCGGATGCCGGCGCGCTGCATGATGCGGCAGAAGCGCCCCTCCCCGCAGCCGACGTCGAGCGCATTGCGAAAGCCGCGCCTTTCGATCCGCGCCCGCATCGGCGCGTCCAGGACGAAGCGGCGGCCGTAGTCGCCGTCTTCTCCCTGCTCGACGATCCAGGCGGCCGCGGACGCGGTCCAGCCGTCGCTGACGTCCTCGTTCATGGGGCGACCTTCGGGAATGGAGTCGGCCGCGCGCATCGCGCTGCGCGGCTACTGACCACGGATTGGATCAGAGTTCAACATGAGGTAGCATGCAGCCCGCATGCGCTCGACCACCAGCAAAGAGAAGGCCAAAATCGTTGCCGGCGCCGTGACGGCCGTCGTCATGACGGCCATGCTCATGGTGTTCGCGCTCGGCCTCTTGCTTCCGCATTAGGCGCGGTGAGCGCGGCGGACGAGTGCCGCCGCACACACTTACGCCGCGCGCACGGTCCGCAAGAATTTTCCGACTTCGTCCTTCAGCCGGTTGCTGTCGGTCGCCAGCATCTTGGCGGTCGAAAGCACCTGCGAGGACGCCGAGCCGGTCTCGGCCGCGCCGCGCTGCACGTCGGTGATGTTGGTGGAGACCTGCTGGGTGCCGTGAGCGGCCTGCTGCACGTTGCGCGAGATCTCCTGGGTCGCGGCGCCCTGCTCCTCGACGGCCGCGGCAATGGTCGACGACACCTCCGACAGCCGCTCGATCGTCGCGGAGATGTCGCGGATCGCGTTGACGGATTCCTGGGTCGCGGTCTGGATGCCGGAAATCTGCTGGCTGATCTCGCCGGTCGCCTTCGCGGTCTGCTTGGCCAGTGTCTTCACCTCGGAGGCGACGACCGCGAAGCCGCGGCCGGCCTCGCCGGCGCGTGCCGCCTCGATCGTGGCGTTCAGCGCCAGCAGGTTGGTCTGGCCGGCAATGGTGTTGATCAGCTCGACCACATCGCCGATCCGCGTCGCCGCGATCGAGAGCTCGCTGACCCGCTCGGTCGTGGTGCGCGCCTGGGTGACGGCCTCGCCCGCCATCCGCGCGGATTCCTGCACCTGCCGGCTGATCTCGTTGACCGAGGACGACAGCTCCTCCGTGGCGGTCGCCACCGACTGCACGTTGCCGGTGGCTTCACCCGAAGCGACCGCGACCACCGAGGTCAGCTCCTGCGCGCGGTGCGCGGTGGTGGCCAGCGTCGAGGACGACGCTTCGAGCTCGGTGGACGCCGAGCCCACCGTCTCGATGATCTCGCCGACCGCACGTTCAAAGCCGTCGGCCAGGTTGACCATGTCACGGCGGCGCTGCTCGGCAGCCTGCTTCTCGATCTCGAGCTGCGCAGCCTTGAGGCGTTCGACCTCGAGCGCGTTGGTCTTGAAGACTTCGACGGTCCTCGCCATGTCGCCGATCTCGTCGCTCCGGTCCTTCTCGGGCACCTCGGTCTTGAGATCGTTGCGGGCGAGACCCTCCATGGCGAGCTTGAGCCGGGCGATCGGCCGGGACATCGCATTGAGGCCGATGAACAGCGCGATCGCGATACCGACGATCAGGCCGCCGGCGCTGACGCCGATCACGGTCCAGGTCGCGGATCTGGCGTCGCGGTTGATGGCTTCCTTGCGGGTGCTGACTGCCTGTGCGGACTCGGTCACGAACTGGACGATGCGTGCGAGGGCCGCGTCCAGCACCGGATCGCACTCCTTGTGCGCACGTTCGGCGGCCTTGGCATTCTCCTCCACGCTGCTTGCCTGCGCACCGGCCTGAAGTACCGGATCGCAGCTGGCGAACGCGGCCTTCAGCTGGTCCCCGATGCTCTTGACCTGGCTGGCGCGCGACGGGTCGTCCTGCACGGCCGCATCGAGGTACTGGCCGATTTCGCTACGGTTCTGGTTCGCGATCTTGAGACGGCCAGCGTTGCCCGCCTCCGTCGCCTCGGTGAAGACCGCATAGAGCGCGGCATGATAGGTCTCGGCGCGGCGCTGGGCCCGCGTCAGGTTGAGCGCCGAGGATTGCGCGGCGGAGAGTTCGGCAAATCCGTCGACGGTCGCCGAAAGTTCACGCGCGGCGAAGCCGGCGACGGCAAGCATCGCGCATCCCATCACCGCCACGATCAGTGCGACCTTCCACACGATTTTCAGATTGTTCAAAAAGCTCATAACAGCCGCCCCAATGCTTCTGCCGACGCATAATCCCAGCAACGGGCATTGGAACCGGCGGACGTTAAGATTTGATGCCAAATCCCCCGAGTAGTCTTACGGAAAAATAACTATTCGGGTGATCGGCGTAAGCCTCGTGTAAGCTTCTGCCTGTTTTGGGGGCGTGATCCGGACATGACCGGCCGGAACCGGTCGCCGACGTCAGTCGTTGTCGGCCCATGCGGATCAAGGAAGAAAACCGAAACATGTTTCTGCTGGCGACGGTGACGCTGTGCTGTGTCGCCGTGGCCGGCACCGTTGCGCTGTTCGAGCTGGCACCAGCGCCGGCTCCGGCAACGCAGGTCGCCGAACGCGCGGCGATCGACGTTACGGCTCCGACACCAGTCCGGGTGGTGGGGGCGCCGTTCGAGCCCAACATTAACCCGCGCGAGCGATAGCGCTCACGTCGGCGATGCCTCTGTGCCTGCCTCGGGCCGGCCTTGGGCCCGCGCCAATTCCTCCACGAACGCGATCACCTCCGCCCGCTTGTCGGGCGGCAGCGACAAGAACGCACGGACGAGCCTCAGGCCCTGCGCTTCGTCCGACTCGTCTAAATTGACGTCCATTCCCCACTGTCGGGCGAGCGGGAAAAATATGCAATCCCCAGCCGGACACCTCCTTGATTCGGCCGGCCACCTTTGCTGGAATAGCTCCAACAGAGGTGGACCATGAAGTGGATCAGCGAGCGCGACGCACTGATCGCGCAGACAATGGCCTTCGTCCAATCGGTAACCGGCAAGAAGGGTGACTTCCATCCGCCGGAGAGACCGACGGCTGTACCGGACGTGCCGGTGGGGACCGTCACCGTCGAGACCGTGGCGGTCGAGACATTGGCGGTCGAGATCAAGCCGCCGCCAGTCCCGCTCGCCCCGCCCGTCATGATCCCGCCAGCACGGACAAGCGGCGATTTCCGCTCCGAGATGCAGGCCCGCATCGCCAATTTCCGCAAGCATCAGGAGCGATTCGAGCGTGAGCGGGAGGAGTATTGCGCGGCGACCCTGACCAGGCTCCGCGCGGCCATTCGCGACCCCTCCCTCCGTCCGCCAGCCGAAAACTAAGGCCGACGGTCGATCAGACACCTACAGCCAGGACCAAACCAACCAGAGATTGGCCGCACAGGCGCTGAGCAATCCCAGCGTCAGTGGCAGCAGCATGTGCCCGCAGCAGGTCTTGAGGTCGGTCGTCATGGCCGAAAACATCCGCTGATTCCGGCAAATGAGTCCCAGGGATTCTTTTTTTTGGGATTCAGGACTCGTTAAAGACTCAGGGCCCGCGGCTCCGATCACGCCCCCGTGATCGCCCCGGAACCCCCTGCCCCGTGAAGCCGTTAACGCGCTTTCCGGGAGCGGGAAGAATGCCCTACGCCCTGTTCTGCAACGACGCCCAAATCAGCAAGGCCTATCCCAGCGAGGCCGACGTCTGGCAGCTCGCGCAGCAAAGCGGCCTCGTCGTGGATGTCAGCACCGACGACCAGGGCCACGGCCCGCGCCGGGTCCTGGACAATGATTACGAGATCAAGCCCTGCCGGGCCGCCCAAGGCGAGGACCCCGCCAGGAACAAGGCCGAGGCCGAGCAGCAGTCGAGGATGGAGCTTGAGCTGAATTCCTGAGGTTCGGCCGCAAGCCCGGGGTATGTCAGCAAGGGATCTCTCAGGGGGTCGCGGTCGCCAGCGAGGCCTGCTCGCCCGCGAGCACCACGCAGGCCTTGCGACGGTGCAGCCCGCGGATCGCGCCCGTTACCTTCAGCACCTTGCCGGACGGGCAGGAAGCGTCCTTGACGAAGGCCACCTCATAGGGTGCCAGCATCAGAGGCTCGGATTTGAGGATTGTCTGTGCAGCGCACGGCAGGGAGATGAAGCACGAGAGCACTACTGCCGACACAAAGATACGCATGTCCGTCGTCCCACCAGCCCGGTAATTCTCATATAACGCCTTCCGGAGCGCGAGTTCCGTAGGCGGCAAAAATTATTTTTGCTTTACGCCAGTCCCATGACGCGCGTGAGAACGCGCGCGCCAGACCGTTTGCTTGCAAATGACGCGCCAGATGGTTCACGCAAAGCAAACAACAGGCAGGCAAACAAGGGCCTGGCAAACGAAAGGCCGGCGTGAGCCGGCCCTTGTCAGGTCGTGGTCGCTGTTGGGCGTCAGTAGCGCGAGGCCGCCGGTCCGCCCCAGCCGAAGCGGTAGTTCACACCGACCTTGACGGTATGCTCGTCCTCCCGGCCCCGGACGCCGACGACGTCGGCCGGACCGGAGGTGAAAGTCGTGCTGCCAAAGTTGTAATACTGGTACTCGGCCTTGGCCGACCAGCTCGGTGCGAACATGTATTCGAGGCCGGCACCGACAGTATAGCCGTCCTTGTTGTTGCCAGTGGCGGTGAAGGGCTGCGCCACGCCGGCGACATTGACGCCGAGGCCGCCATTACGCCAAGCGTAACCGCCCTTGGCATAGACCAGCGCCGGTCCCCAGGTGTAGCCGATGCGGCCCGTCACCGACCCGAGCTGGTCGGTGTTGGACGTCACCTGCGTCCCCAGCGGGAACGTGACACCGTTGTTGTTGGTCGGCAGCCAAGAGTACTGGGCCTCGATACCCACCACCCAATTGGGCGCGAACTGGTAGTCGAAGCCGCCCTGCACGCCGCCCAGGAAGCGGGCGTCGCTCGACTGGAAGCTGCTGTCACCGGCGAACGCGCCGCCGACATGGCCGCCGATGTAGAAACCGGTCCAATTGTAGATCACCTGCGGCGGCGTATAGGCGGGCGCCTTGGTATAGGTGCGCGGCTGCATGTCGGCCGCGGCGGCCGGTGCAACCAGCGCCAGCAGAGCAACGGCGCCCAGCAGAATCGTCTTCATGATCATCCCCGTTCTTTCAAATTCGACACTCAGGAAACAACGTGGCGTGAATTAGGTTGCTTCGCGGCGATGCCGGAACGTTGATCGTCTGTCACTGTGACGGGGTGGCAACAACGCGATTTTGTTCCGTCACACCTGCTCGCACCGACTGTTTTCGTCGTCTGCGCAAGGCGGGCTGTAACGATCTGTCGCAAGGCAAACCAGCCCCGTTCAAAGCTCGCCAAATTGTGATCCAGCGGCTCCGGCGGCCCCTGTCCTAGCACCTGCCGATGAAGGCCGGCTTTGCGCTACCGCGCCATCTTTTCCAGTTCCGGAAAGGGTGCGTAAACCGCACCGGCGCAGAGCTCGCCGGCGCGATCGACGATGCGGGCGCCCCGCCCGTTGACGAAGACGGCGGCCCGTTCGCGCATGCCCTTGTAGCTGCCGTCGGTCTCGCGTGGCGTGAAGTGCAGGCAGGCAACGTAGAACCGCCGTCCGCCGATCTCGCGCAGCACCGGATCGGCCATGGTGGCCTCGCGCACGCCGACGGGATTGTTGAGGTAAGCGCGCATCAAGGCCAGCGTGTCACTGCGAAAATTGTCGGGGAACGGCTGCGGCCCTCCCGCCTGGGTCCCCTCCATCAGGGATGGACGATCACCGTCGCTGCCGAAACATGCCGCGAGCGCCAGCGGCAAGACCAGAACCAACGCCAGGATCACCGCACGCTTCGCCAATCGCCCCACAGGCCACGCTCTCCGCTCGATCAGACTCGGAGGATGTTCTAGCTCCAAGGTTGCACGAAGGGAATTCGCCCTGCTCGTAGGCTGCGCAAATAACGCACCGCCCCGCCGCCGGCGCCTGCGCTTTCGCGCTGACGCCGAGACGACGGGCCGGGCCTGAATTCCGCACGCGGCGGCGGGCAATGCCAGGGATGCCGCCGCGCCGGATCAGTCGTTAGCTGCGCTTGTCGATGGCCGCCGGCTTGGTCATGTCAGGCTGCGCCTTCAGCGACTTCTTGGCCGACAGATGCTTGTTGTGGTGGCGATGCGTGCGCACGGCCTTATGCTCGTCGGGCGTGACCGCGGCATTGGCGTTCATCGCCTTCGACTTGGTATCCACCTTGGCGTCCGCCTTGACGTCGGCGGCCTTCGTGTCGGCCTTGACGCCGGCCTCGGGTTTCGCGGCGGTGGTCGACAACTTGGTCTGGCTCTGGTCCGCCTTGATCACCGGCGCGGTCGTGGTGGTCTTGCCGGCTTCAGCGGCGAAGGCCGGGGCTGCGATTACGGAAGCGGCGAGCAAGGCTGCGGAAATGGTCTTCAACATGGTTGGTCTCCTCTTGGAAGGATCTTGAGGCGGCGCCCTCTCGCCTACTCTTCGATCGTGGGTGGGAGCCTAGGCGGCGTGCACTGAACCCAATCTGAAGCCCGTCGCAGGCTTCTGTTCATCTCGATGACAAGTTTGTCATCTGCGGAGGGGCGAATAGATCGTGCGAAGCGGGAATGTTTTTGCCCGCTGGGTGTTCCGGTCTTTGGGCAATCGTGTAGGATCGCCACGTTCCATACGGGAGAAGATAGATGCGCAAACTTTCCATGCTTCTGGTACCGGGGCTTGTCTCGATGGCGTTGGCCGCCGGACCGATGCTGACCAGCGCCTACGCCGCGGGCAGCGACGAGCCCTCGCCGCCGCCAAAGTCGGACAGCTCGGCCAAGAAGGGGAAGAAGAAGAGCTCCTCCATCAGCGATCCCAAATTCCTCGCGGCCTATCGCACCGCCTACACCACGATCTACGACGGTCACGACTACACGAGCGCGATCGGCCAGCTGAAGTCGCTCGAGCGCGACGACGTCGCCGACGTCGCCAATTTGATCGGCTACTCCTATCGCAAGCTCGGCGACTACCAGTCGTCCAAGGTCTATTACGAGATCGCACTGAAGGACGATCCGAACCACGTCCGCACCTGGCAGTATTACGGCCTCTGGCAGCTCGAGCAGGGCAACCGCGAACAGGCGCAGTACCACCTGAACAAGATCGCCTCGCTCGCCGGCACCGACAGCTCCGAGTATCGCTCGCTCGCCGCCGCGCTCGACAAACCGACCGGCGCGACGCTCGTCTACTGAGACATCGCATCCTCGAACGAAACGAACGGGCACAACCTCGGGGTTGTGCCCGTTCCGCTTTCTCGGTTAGCCTCTCGCATCAAGTGCTCCCCTCGCAAATTGGTGCGCAATGGATACGTGGCTGCGATCCGCGATCGACTACATCGGCTCCTGGATCGAATTCCAACAGACGACATTCCAACAGCCCGGCGTCATCGTCGCATTTGCCCATCGCGGCGAAATCGTCGCCGAGCACGCCTTTGGTCTTGCCAATCTCGACACCGGCGAAAAACTCACCCCGCGCCACCGCTGCCGCATCGCCTCGCACTCGAAGAGCTTTACCTCCGCCGGCATCATGAAGCTGCGCGACCAGCGCAAGCTCAGGCTCGACGACACGGTCGGCCAACATGTCGGCGGCCTGCATCCGCGCGTCGCCGAGACGACGATTGCGCAGGTGCTCTCGCACAGCGCGGGGCTGACGCGCGATGGCGCCGATTCCGGGCAGTTCATCGACAACCGTCCCTATCTCAACGCCAGGGAGTTGCTCGCGGAATTGAAGCTGCCGACCGCGATCGAGCCGGGGACGCGCTTCAAATACTCCAACCACGGCTTTGGCCTGCTCGGCCTCGTCATCGAAGCCGTGTCGAAGGAGCCCTACTCCGCCTGGATCAAGCGCGAGATCATCGAGCCCGCAGGCCTGCGCGAGACTGAGCCGGATGCGCCGCTTCCCAAGGGCGCATCGTTCGCGCGCGGCCACACGCGAAAAGTGCCCGTGGGCGAGCGTTGCGTGATCCCCGGCGACAATCCGACGCACGCGATGGCGTCCGCTACGGGCTTCGCCGCCACCGCCGGCGATACGGCCCGCTTCTTCGCGCAGCTTGCGCCCAACGCCAGGAAGAGCGTGCTCTCAGTCGCAAGCCGCCGCGAAATGACCCGGCATCACTGGCGCATCCCGCAGAGTTTCGAGGCCTATTACGGCCTTGGCATCAACGCCGGCAAAACCGACGGCTGGGACTGGTTCGGCCATGGCGGCCATTTTCAGGGTTACATCTCCCGGACCTGCTCCATCCCCGCTTGCGAGCTCGCGATCAGCATCCTCAGCAACTCCATCGACGGCGCGGCGCCGTTCTGGATGGACGGCGCGATGCAGATCCTGCGCGTGTTCAGAACTCGCGGCGCACCCGACCGCCGCGTGCGCGACTGGACCGGCCGCTGGTGGACGATCTGGGGCGCAACCGATCTCGTCCCCGCGGGCAACCGCGTGCTGGTCACCAATCCGCAGTTCATCAATCCGTTCATGGATGCCGCCGAGATCGAGGTCACCGGCCGCGACACCGGCAAGCTCGCCTGGGCTGCCGGCTATTCCAGCCACGGCGAGCCGGTGCGCCGCGTCCGCGACAAGCGCGGCAAGGTCAGCGACGTCTGGATCGCCGGCGCCAATATCAAGCCGGAGCGTGTCGTGGCGCGCGAGATCGCGCGGAGATATCCGCCGCGCAAGCGGCGGCCTACTCTCGGATGAGAGCCTCGACCTCGCTCCGAAACGCCTGCCGCGAGCCGTCGCGCGAATAGAACATGTGACCGCCGGGATAGACGACGAACTTGACCCGCTGCGTCGCGAACGCCGGGAGCTGGTCGAGCACCCGCTTCGATCCGAAATAGGGCGTGGCGAGATCGAACAGGCCGTGCGCGACCAGCACGTTCAGCTTTCCGTCGGTGGCGAGGATCTGGCGCAGCTCCGATACCGACTGCGGCGGGTTGATGCCGCGGCCGAAATCCCAATTGCCCTCGACGGCGCCGTTGAGGACTTCGTAGGAGCCATCCGGCCGCCAGTTGAGCTTGCGCGTGAGAACATCGACGGCCGCACTCGTCAGCGGCGCCTGGAGCGCATCGCCCGAGGGATCGCCGAACCGGGAGCTGCTCGAATCCGGATAGGGATCATAGCCTCGCACCGAGGCGTCGTATCGCCCCGTCACCTTGCCGTTCTTGCGGTCGAACTCGCGGCGGAATTCACCGACGTCGAAACGGCCGGCGAGCCGACGGCTCACGGCCTGGTCGATCCCGGTGAGCTCGGCGACCTTGTCGGCAAGGCGATTGGTGGCCTCCTTGTCCGCCTCGCCCTTGACGAGGTCGGCCAGGAATTCGCCCCGCGCGTAAGCCTCGACGTCGGCGAGATCGGCGCGCTTGACCGGCCCCTTGGCTTCGCGCGCCACCGCGACATAGCTCGGCAGCGTCGCGACATATTGCAGGAGGCTGGTGCCGGTGAACTCGCGGAAGTCCAGGAGCGGCGACACCAGGATCAATCCCCTGACGCCGACGCCATGCTGGAGCTGCAACTGGCGCACGACCTTCGGCCCGCGAATGCCGCCATAGCTTTCGCCGCCGACATATTTCGGCGAGGTCAGCCGGTCGTGCTTCTCCAGCCAGCGGCGGATCACGAGCGCGATCGAATTGACGTCGCCGTCGACGGAGTAGAAGGACTTGCGCGCGTCCTCGCCACTGGCGACGAAACGGCTGTAGCCGGTGCTGACGGGATCGATGAAGACGAGATCGGTGAAGTCGAGCCACGTCTCCGCGTTCGGCTTCACCTCGGGTGAGGCGGACGGCGACAGGGCTTCGCCATCAAGCGGCAGCCGCCACGGCCCCGCAGCGCCGAACTGGAGCCATGCCGAGGACGCGCCGGGACCGCCGTTGAACAGGAACGTCACGGGGCGCGTCGCGCGGTCGGCACCATCGAGCTCATAGGACGTATAGGCGATGTCGGCGAGCGGCTCACCCTTGCCGTCGAACACGCGGATCGAGCCGGCAGTCGCGGTGAAGTCGAGTGCGCGGCCCGGCAGATCGAGCGTCTGCTTCGTGGTCGAATCCGACGGAAGTCGATGCGGCTCGGCGGCGGACGTTGAACCCTGTGATGCGCCTGGCGTGTTGCCGCCGCGCCCACCCTTCTGTCCCGTGGGGGCCGTCGTCTCGGCGCGCGGCTGCGGCGGATCGTCCGCGCGGGCAAATCCCGCGAGCGCGAAAGTCGACACCGCCAGTACCAGGGTCGCGCGGCGGAGCGCCGGCAAACGCATGACCATGATCGTTCTCCTTGTCCGGCTGCGAGAGCCGGCGAGCATCGCAAGGCTAGCGAGAAATTGCGACGGTTTGGGGGATAGCCGGCCCATTGGCGCCTGAAGAAGCCGGGCGAGCACAAATCGACCCGGATTTGCCCTGAATCGGGATGGACGCTGTTTGCCTTGAACAGCGGTCCTTCTCGACAATGCATGCCCAGGTCGTATAGACGAGCCCGGCGGAACTTTCTCCAGCCAGCGGCCCTGCCCGGAAGCCATGACCAAGCCAGCGCGATACAACCGGATCGCCTTTGTCGCGAGCCCAAGCAGCGAGGCGCAAACCGCCTTCGGCCAGCTCACTCGGGACTATGGCAATTGCGACCCGAACGACGCCGATGTCGTGGTCGCGCTCGGCGGCGACGGACTGATGCTCCAGACGCTGCACCAGAACATGCACTCGGGCAAACCGATCTATGGCATGCACCGCGGCACCGTCGGCTTCCTGATGAACGAGTACTCGACGGTCGACCTTCGCGCCCGTCTCGAGGCAGCGCAGGAATCCGAGATCAACCCGCTCCTGATGCGCGCCACCGACGTCAACGACCGCGTCCACCTGCATCACGCCATCAACGAGGTCGCCCTGTTCCGGCAGACCTACCAGGCCGCGCGCCTGCGGATCCTGATCGACGAGCGCGAGCGCATGGCTGAGCTGATCGCCGACGGCATCATGGTGGCGACGCCCGCCGGCTCCACCGCCTACAATCTGTCCGCGCAGGGACCGATCCTGCCGATCAACGCCGCGCTGCTGGCGCTGACGCCGATCAGCGCCTTCCGCCCGCGCCGCTGGCGCGGCGCGCTCCTGCCCAATACGGCTTACGTCGTGATCGAGGTGCTGGAGGGCGACAAGCGGCCGGTGGCGGCGGTGGCCGACCATGACGAGGTGCGCGACGTCCGCCGCGTCGAGGTGCTGTCCGACAAGACCATCTCGATGCGCATGCTGTTCGATCCCGGCCATAGCCTGGAAGAGCGCATCCTGCGCGAGCAGTTCGGCTATTGAACGCCGGCGCGGATCACTGGCCGCAAGACTGAATCGATTCCAGGCCGCCCGCCATGGCGGGATCACCGAGCAGATCGAAATCCCTGACGACGGGAACGAAGCTCTTCGTCTCCGACGTCATCAGATAGATCGTGACAGGCAGCGATCCCTGCGGCACCGCATTCGCGCGACAGAATTCTCTGGCTGCCACGCCGAGCCCCATCGACCCGCGTTTGCCTTGCTTCCCCTGCTCGACCATCGACGCACGCAGCGCTTCGAAGCGTGCAGCATCGCCTGGCGACAAGCGATAGGCGTAGGTCGAGGAGCCCAGCGGCGGCGCAGGCAGGCCGGCGCGATCTCGCGCGTCGCTCATCTCCATCATGGCGAAGCTCGTCTTGGTCTCGGCCTCGCCGGCCACTTTGGTGACGACGTCGAGCTTGACGCCGCCCGAACGTGGCCGCAGCGCGTCAGGCAACTGCACGGCGACGCGCAGCATCGACAGATCCGTCGTCCTGGCATCGATGCGGGCAAGCGGCGGGATCGATGTCAGCGGCACCGAGCTGCAACCGGCAAGCATGAGCGCAGCCGCGCTCGCAAGAACACGCGCCAGGCGGTTCATCGCAGGCATCTCCAATCTGGACTTGAAGGATTGGCTAGGCCGATTTCCGGCCGGCCCCGCGCGGCTCCAGCGCGTCGTCCGCGCTGTCAGGGACATATTCCAGGATATCACCGGGCTGGCAGTCGAGCACGGCGCAGATCCGCTCGAGCGTGTCGAAGCGGATGCCGCGCACCTTGCCCGACTTCAGCAGGGAGACGTTCGCCTCCGTGAGCTCGATGCGCGCGGCAAGCTCGCGCGACCTGATCTTGCGCCTGGCGAGCATGACATCGAGGTTGACGATGATCGGCATGGTCAGATGATCTCGCTGTTCTCGTGCCACATGCGAACGGCGTCGGCCATCACGGTCGCGAATGCGACGAGCGCGAGGCCGCTCAGCACCGACAGCACATGCGACTGCTCGATGCCGAACATGACCACGAGCTGGCCCGGCTGGTTGGCCCGCGTCAGGTTGAGCGTGGTGAGCATCTGCACCAGCGGCGATATCAGCGCGTTGACGATCAGCGCGAGGCCCATCCGCCGGATGCGCCAGGCGTTGTCGGTCACGAAGACCTCGCCGCGCGCGAAGCGGGAGAACAACATCGAGAGCTGCAACAAGGCGTAGAGAACAGGCGCAAGTCCGATCAGGCCGATCAGGGCGCCGGCGAGGCGCGTACTGAAATTGAGAGTGAAGGGCCGCGCCCCCAGCGGGGACTGGGTCGCGATCCAGTGCCGGAGCATCTCGTCGCTCGACCAGAGCAGCGGTACCGCAAGCACAGCGCCGGCGACGCACAGGAGCGCGCCGACGGCCACGATCCGTCCGATGCGCCGCAACCGCGGCTCGACCGGCGCAGGAAAAGGAAACGCGACGACGCTCATCGGACTAGCTCCCATCCAATTGTATATTTTTATCGTTTTACAATAAAAAATGGCAGAATTACGATATTAACCTCTCCCCTTCTCACGCACGCCGCGAAATGCCGGCAGCAACCCTTCCTTAACCCCCGCCGCGATATGGTTAACGAAAGTTGACCGCTCCGGCCCAGGCGTCATGTTCCGCATCGATTTCAACAAGCTGCGCTTCCTCGTCTGCGACGACAATCCGCACATGCGCCGCATCCTGCGGACGCTGCTGCACTCCTTCGGCGCGCGCGAGGTTTACGAGGCCGAGGACGGCGCCACCGCGCTGGAAATGTACAGCCATTACGTGCCCGACATCGTCATCACCGACTGGGCGATGCCGATCTTCGACGGGCTCGAGCTTGCGCAGATGATCCGGCAGCCGGAATCCAAGGGCAATCCCTACGCGCCGATCATCATGCTGACCGGTCATTCCGAGAAGCGCCGCGTCACGGTCGCGCGCGATGCCGGCGTCACCGAATTCCTGGCCAAGCCGATCTCCGCCAAGGGCCTCTACCAGCGTATCCTCAACGTCGTCGCCAATCCCCGGCCCTTCATCAAGACCAAGACCTATTTCGGTCCGGACCGGCGCCGCAACACCAACTCCGCCTATATGGGCCCCGAGCGCCGCGTCGGCGAAAAGCACGAGGTGCTCCAGCAACCCTCGCTGCTCGACAAGGCTCGTTCCTCCATCTAGCGCAACGTTTCGATCGGGGCAGACATCATGGCGAAGAACGGCGCAAAGGACATCGAGGTCACGGCCTTCGCCACGCACCAAGTGATCACGCAGCCCAATCCGCTGCGCAAGGTTCTGCGCCGTGTCGAAGAAAAGGACCTGGACGATCCGGTCGCCCGCGCCGAGCAGGCGCTCGCGGGCCTCTCCAGTGAGTTCAAGGACTGGATGACGACCGAGGTCAATCGTCTGTCGGCCGCTTACGTCGCTGTTCGCCATGAGGGCTTCACCAAGGAGCGGCGCGACGAGCTGTTCCGCGCCGCGCATGACATCAAGGGCGACGCTGCGACGTTCGGCTATCCGGCGGCGGCGGGAGTTGCGGAGAGCCTGTGCCGCGTCATCGAGCACGCGCCCGATCTCGACAAGGTGCCGGCCGAGCTGTTCACGCACCACATCAACGCCATCCTCGCCATCGTGCATGAAAACACCAAGCTCGACAGCATCAGCGTCTCGGCCGAGCTCAGCCGCCGCCTGCGCAAGGTCGCCGACGACTATCTCGCCCACGCCAACCGCGACCGCCCCGAGCATCTCGAGGTGATTTTGGCACCGAGCATCGTGCCGGCGGAGTAGCGGCTCCCGCTCTCTCCTCTCGTTATTGCGAGCGCAAGTGTCGTAGGTTGGGCAAAGCGACTCGTCCGCCGTAGCTCGAAGAGCGAAGGCGGAAGCGTGCCCACCAACTAATATAAGCTGTGCGGATCAATGGTGGGCACGGCGCTGCGCGCCTTTGGCCACCCTACGGCATCTCGCTACGCCGCGATCAGATCGTCATACACCGGATCGAGCGCATCATCCGCGACGAGCTCGTCGCAGAACAGCCTTGCCTCTTCGCGCGCGGATTCCGTGGCGAAGCGGCGGAGCAGGACCATCAGCGGTTCGGTGGCGCCGCGGTCGGTCTCGCAATGGGTGAGCACGCGCTCGACCATGCGCCGGCGCAGTCGCGCCGCGCCGTCGTCGGTATCGACAAAACCTTGCTCGTGGCAGGCATCGAGCGCGACCTGGAACGCCGCGAAGGTCGCCTCGGGAAGTCCGGCGCGGCGGAGCAGCGCGTGCAGGCTGTTGCCGCCACGGTCGTGCAGCAGCGCGCAGACGCGTGCCAGCGGCAGGTCGGCGAGTTCGGCGAGTGCCGCGTCGAACAGATCGAGATTGCTCGACAGCAGCGCGCGCAGGATGAGGCCGGCGGTGAGCTGGCCCGTGACGCGCAGATGATGCACCAGGCCCTGCATGTCCTCGCCGCGCGACCGCACCGCGATGTTCATGGTGGAGCGATCGCGCGCCTCGACCGTGATGCGCTCGGCACGATCGGCGCTCAGCCAGTTCCGCGCCACGACGAATTGCGCAAGGGTCTCGGAGAGTTTTGCCACCAGCGCGGCGCGCGTCGCGGCCGGCAGATCCTCAAGCACCAGCATCGCCTCGCGGATCGCGGCGAGATGGCCGTGGCGCTCGACGATGCGATTCCAGGAGAACGGCGCAAGCTCGGCGTGGGGATTTTCGATCAGCTCGAGCGCGGCCGCCGCGCAGCCGACTTCGGCGATGGCGGCGCAGACCGACACCGGCAACGCGATGCGGCGGGCGACCGCGCATTGCACCTCGTCATTGCCGGTTGCGACGATGTCGACGAGATCGGCGTCGATCAGCAGCGGCGAATGTTCGAGCACGGGCAGCGCGACGGTCGGCTGGTCCGCCGACAGCGCCCGCACGATCGACGCCGGCGCATCCGTGCTGCGCGCAAAGGCCTCGGCCATCGCCTGCCGCACCAGCGGCGAGGGATCGTCGAGCAGCATCAGGAGCGCGCCTTCGGCCGCGATACGGTCGTCATGGGAAAGGTCTGAGATCAGCCAGGCCCGGGCCAATGCCCGCGTTGCCTCGGCCCGCTCGCCGGCGGGCGCCGTCCTGATCCAATTGATGAACTGCCGAACAATCATGCTGCTTCCGGCTTACACAACAAACGAAAACGGTGACGGCTTGTCACCTGCAACACAAAATAAACCACGACGCTTAACAAAGCGTTCACCATAACTGGCTGGTTTTATTGACGTTTTGTTAAGGGAACAAAGCCGCCTGCCACGCGTCCGGGACACGAGAGCGGGTTATTCGCGCGACGATCAGCTCGAGAACGTACCGCTGCGATCGCTGAATAGATCGAGCGGTTGCGGCGGGCGCACGTCAGGCGTCGCCGATGCGATCGAGGCTAGCGAGGCGTTGCTGCCCCACAATTTCTGCACCGTGGTCGAGACCGGCTGCGTGGCATCGCCGGGCTGATAGATCGAGCGGAATGCGGGTGTGATCGGCGTGTTGTCTGCAACCGTTGATGACGACGTCGCACTCACCGGCGTCACGCCGCGCGCTTCCGGAAAGGTCTGCAGATAAGCGGCGTTGTCGATGACAGGCACGGTGGGCTGCACGCCGTTGGCACTTGCGACCTGCGTCGTGGATGGCGAGTCGCCATACATCGCCATTGCGCTGCGGGTCGTCTTCGAATTCGCCGCGCTGGCGTAGCGCGCGTCGAGCACCGAATAGACCTCGGAGACGCTGCGCGCGCGGCCGTCCCTGGCGTAGAAGATCGATCGGTTGGCGGAGGCCGCGTTGGGAAACAGCCGCGCGCCGACCGCTTGCGGATTGTCCTCGGCATTGGCAATCAGCTTTGCGGCGCCGCCGACACCCATGAAATGCGCCATGTAGAGTTCGCTGTCAGACGGCCTGCGGCCGAGCAGTCCGGTGAGCTTGAAACTGTTCGACTGCGTCAGCGCTGCGGCCATGGTGGAGGCGGCTTCCGGATCGTCGCGCAGCTTCATGATCGACCGCTTCATGGCGGGATCATCGACAGCGTAGCTGCCCGACGACGTCCTTGTGATGGCGTCGGAATAGTTGCCATAGCCGAGCTGGGTGCCCGCCTCCTTAACCGTACCCAGCCAGGTCTGGTCGATGAACTGGTAGAGCCCGTGGGCGGATGACGTGGTGGCTTCCGCCGTCGGATCGAAATCCGATTCCATCTTGGCGGTCGTCAGCATGTACTGGAAGCTGACGCCCGTCCGGTTGGAGACCTGCTTGATCGCGCCGGCGACGCGTGCCCGCGACGGATCGAGACCCGTCGTCTGAGAGGCACTGGAATTGTCGACCGACATGATGGAGTGCTCGCCCCGTGCGGCGTTGAGCGACGCCGGCAATTCGGCGCCTGTCGTATCACCGTGGGACAGGTATGGTTAATGCGGGGTTAATCTGGCCCCTCGCCGTCATTCCGGCCCGCCCCGCGTATAACGACGGGCTATTTCTTGTAGACGGCGTCCGGATCGAACAACCTGTCCGCATCGACGAAGACCAGCTTCGTTCCGCCGCCCTCGGCCTCGACCTTGCGGTAAAAGCAGGACCGGCGGCCGGTGTGGCAGGCCGCGCCGATCTGCTCGACACGGATCCAGACCGCGTCCTGGTCGCAATCGGTGCGGATCTCGACCACGCGCTGGGTCTGACCCGACGTCTCACCTTTTCGCCACAAGGCATTGCGCGATCGGCTGAAGTACCAGGCCTCGCCGGTCGCAATCGTCTTGCGCAGCGCCTCGTCGTTCATGTGCGCGACCATGAGCACGTCACCGGTGGCGACGTCGGTCGCCACGCAGGTCACGAGGCCGGCGGCGTCGAACTTCGGCAGGAAAGCGAGGCCTTCCTCGATCTCATGGGAGTGAGCGGACACGGGCGTCCTCGCTAGAGCATGACGCGGACATAGACCTTCGCGAGGTCAGCGCGTCGTGCCTCGCACCAGGGACAGGAAACGAGCTTGCTCCGCGGGATTGTCGCGGAACATGCCGGTGAAGCGGCTGGTGAAGGTAGAGGCACCATGCTTGGCAACGCCGCGCACCGACATGCAGGTATGCTCGGCCTCGATCAGCACGGCAACGCCGCGGGGCTTGAGGATCTCGTCGATGGCCGCCGCGATCTGCGCCGTCATGTGCTCCTGGGTCTGGAGCCTGCGGGCGAAGATGTCGGTCAGGCGCGCAAGCTTCGACAGGCCGACGACGCGTTCCACCGGCGTATAGGCGATGTGCGCCTTGCCGTAGAACGGCATCATGTGATGCTCGCACTGCGAGGTGAACTCGATGTCGCGCACCAGCACGAAGTCGTCATAGCCGGCCGTCTCGCCGAAGGTGCGATCGAGCACCTCGGCCGGGCACTGGTGGTAGCCCTGATAGAGCTCGTCGAAGGCCTCGACCACACGGCGCGGCGTGTCGAGCAAGCCTTCGCGCGCGGTGTTCTCGCCGATATAGGCGAGCAGCGTCTTCACCGCCGCTTCCGCCTCTGCGCGCGCGGGGCGCGGCTGGTCGGCGCGGACGGCGGCCGCGAGGAATTCGGCAGGGTCAAGCTCAGCCGGGCGGCTCTCGGGCTGGCGGTCGGAGGGCTTGCCCGGGCGGATGGATTTGATCGTAGCGTCCATGTCTACTCCGTTCGACGGCCTCGCGGCCGGAGTGTCACCGGCAGACGGGGCGGCAAGCCGCCGGACGCCTGAAGAGAACAGTTTTGACGAAAAAGGCCCTTTGGGTCATCACGCTGGCAGCGCAGATCTGGACCGCTGCCGCCGCACCGCTGGACTGTTTTTTCGCCAGTTCCGCCCCTATATAGGACCGTGGGCGGCGCCCGCCAAGGCCGATCCGGTGCGGAAGTGTTGGACTCCATCACATGCTGAACGACATCTATAACAAGCGGATCATCGAACTGGCCGGGAATATTCCACGCCTCGGACGGCTGTCGGACCCCGACGCCACCGCCACCGCCCACTCCAAATTGTGCGGCTCGACCGTGAAGATCGACC
The DNA here is from genome assembly GCF_011516635.5 of Bradyrhizobium barranii subsp. apii. GTDB lineage: Bacteria > Pseudomonadota > Alphaproteobacteria > Rhizobiales > Xanthobacteraceae > Bradyrhizobium > Bradyrhizobium barranii. The sequence continues at coordinate 6,580,690 of NZ_CP096255.1, forward strand.
TCAAGATGGAGGGCAACAAGGTCACCGACTTCGCCCACGACGTGAAGGCCTGCGCCCTTGGACAAGCCTCTTCATCCATCATGGCAAGTCGCGTCGTCGGCTCGACCGCGAGCGAACTCCGCGAGTTACGCGAAACCGTTCGCAGGATGCTCAAGGAGAATGGCGCGCCTCCTGAAGGCAAATGGGAAGAGATCAAGTTCCTCGAGCCGGTCCGCGACTACAAGGCGCGACACGCCTCGACCCTCCTGACCTTCGATGCCGTGGTCGATGCCATCGGCCAGATCGAGGCGAAAGCCAAGCAGCCGGCCGCGGCGCAGGGCTGATTTGGTCGAGGTCATTCCGGCGCGCGCCCCGGCATGACGATTAGGGAAATCCTACTTCTGCGAGCCTGCGCTTTGCGCCGCACCGGTCGGCACCACGGCTTCCGCCGTCTTGGTCGACTTGACGGGCTGCGGCTCCGCTTCCGCGCCGAACCTCGCCTGGGTCTTCGGTGCAAGTTCCGCCACCGCGGGCGCCGCGACGTCCACATGCGGCAGCACGTCGGCCACCAGGTTGGTGGTCACGAGATTGGTGAGCTTCAGCTCGCCAGCATCCAGCTCGTGCAGATCTTCCCACGGCGGCACGCTGAGCGCGAGCGAGAGTAGGTCGCCGGCGCCGCCCATATCGAACGTGTATTTGGCGAGCCGGCCGATGTCGCGCTCCACGATCATCAGGTCCTGCGCGCTGTAGCTCGCCGCCCTGGCATCGTCGGCACGATCGCCCATCCAGATCTGGTGGACCCGGACATGAGCGGCTTCCGGCACATAGCGCTTCTTGCCGGCCAGCAGTAGGAACACGCACATGGATTCGCAATAGGCTTCGGGCGCAACCGCCGGACGGGCCGACTGCCCGCCGCGGTTCTGAACGCTGATACCGACGGTGGTCGAAAGTCCAAGATTGCGGAAGCGCCGGCCGAGCGTGATCGCGTCGTTGACGGAACCGCCGCTGGAGTCGAGCACCACGGTCGCGCCGCCAAGCTGGCGTCCGCGCGAAAACTCCTCGAAATCCCTCGGCGTATCGGCGGTGATGATGCCGACCGCGCTGACCCAGCCGCGGCAGTTCGGGTCGCAGGCGACCCAGTTGAACTTCATCGGCAGCTTGCGCTCTTCGAGGGCGGCACCGGCACGAGCCGTTGTGCCGGTCGTGGCGACAGCTCCAAAGAGCGCGGCGCCAAGCGCGGCTGCCCCAAGCAACAACCAGCCGCGACGGTCGAGGGAGTTCAGAAGTCTCAATCTGGTTCCTTCCCCAAGCCCCAAAGGTTCCCCAACAGTCCTCGGTAGCGCCCTCTGAGTCCATCATACGGGCGTATGTTTCTACACACGGTCGTCATAAAAATGGTATCCGGGGGAATACAGATCGTCCACAGGTACTTGCTGCACTGCTCCCAAAAAGCACGGGAAATATGGCGCAGAAACAACAACTTGCGGTTCCCTGCGCCGGAACCGCGCAATACCTCGCTCACGATCGCAGCACAGCGCCCATGAAGCATTCAACCTGCGAGCACTGTTCCACTCCCATCGAGGGCGCGCTCCGGCTCCCGCGCCGATTCGGCCGCGCACTGATCTGGCTCTACCGCCACACGCTCTCGCCGCTGGTCGGCTACAATTGCCGGCACCTGCCGACGTGCTCGGTCTATGGCGACGAGGCGATCGAACGGTTCGGGCTGTGGGCCGGCGGCTGGATGACGCTCGCGCGATTGCTTCGCTGCAATCCTTTCGGCACATCGGGAATCGACAACGTGCCCCTCAGCGCACCGCAAGGCGCGCGCTGGTATCTGCCTTGGCGCTATGGCAGGTGGCGCGGCGTCAACGCATCCTGAATATCACCAGGAAACGCCGCGGCGCTTCGCGCATCGCTGCCTTGAATGGAACCGGAACTTCCCCCTCGCGTTGTTGTGATGCTCCCACGGGAGGAAACAAGAATGCGCTGGAAAATCAGCCCACATTTTCACTTCAGGCTTGGTCCACATCCTGGTTCCAGAGGGCATCACGACCCAAGAACCCTCGACATGATTGCCATCATTGCGCTGCTGACGCTCGTGGTCGGCTCCGGCTGGTATCTGGCGACGAGCCTTGCCACGGCGCCGAGCACCACGGCCTTCATCGTGCCGAGCCAGAGCGTGCACTGGTAGGTTCGACGTTAGAGACCGAGCACCAGCCGATCTGCACCGGGTTTGGCGACATATCATCAGATGGCGTTCGCGTTCGTACGGCTGGTTGTCATCGCCCGGAGCGCGTGACACCCGCCACAACAGGCAACCTAACGAAACCAGAAAAAGCGCCCGGGCGGTGGCGGGATCGACTCGGGCGGACGCAGCCGCTTCGGACGCGGCGGCTTTGGCGACGGCTCGGCGGACGAGGTGTTCTCCGCAGCCGGCGCGGTCTCGCTTCCCGGCACCCTCACCGACAGCAGCAAGTTCGATTCATGCGTCCGCCAGCGATAGCCGACGCCGAAATCGATCGGCTGGGCGCGCGTGAACAGTTCGGCGTAGCGCTCCTGGTAGCGGCCGGGGAATTCGTCGATCGGTCCGAGATAGCGGCCGAACGGGAAGAACCGCCACTGTTGCGCATTGTAGTTCGCAAGCGGAATGCCGGAATCGTCCTGGATGATGGTCGCGCTGTTGGCCAGCAGCCAGTTGCGAGCGACGGAGAAGTCGCCCTTGTGCAGGAGATAGGACGCGCTCTTGAGCAGGCTGTTGCCGGGCCCGAGCGTCTCGCAGAATTTCAGAAATCCCGTGTTGCGCGCGCTGGCATTGGAGAGATCGGTCGAGAAATAGTACAGCGTGCGCGCCTCGCCGTCGCTTCCGGCAAAGGTGATGCGGACACCGCGCGTCGCGTTCCGTCCCGGATTGTCGCCTCCCGTATGCACCCCGCCCTTGTCGTCGAGCGCGATCATCTCGACATTGCGGATGGTCTTGCCGGAGCGCGCGAGGAAGACATAGAGGATCGGCAACGTGCCGTTGACCTGGTTGGCGTGCAGGTCGACCTTCATGTGCTTGGTGATGAAGAAGGAGAAGCTCAGGATCGAGCCGAGCGAACGCTCGACATTGTAGAGCGCGGCACCGACCGAGCCGCGCGGCAGCCGCGTCAGGTCAGGCACCGCGCCGACCGGCTCCAGCGCGCCGAGCACGTAGGTGCTGGCCTTGGAGTAGAACGCATCGGCGTAGAGGAAGTCGGGGCCGCTGAACAAGTAGAACATGGTCGGCCGGGGCGCGGCCAGATTGACGTCGGCCCAATTGCGGATCTTCGAGAGCTGCCGCTGCTCGAGCTGGGCGAAGGCGCCGTCGAAGAATTTTGCGTGGCGCTGCCAGCCCGGATCTTTGGTGAGCGGCACTAGCGGCGAGTCCGGCGAAGGCTGCATGCCCGCGAGAAAGCGCGCGGTATCATCGAAGGTGACGTCGGCGGCACGTGCAGACGAGACGGCCGCGGCCAGCAGGGCAAGAGCGACGGCCGCAATTCTCATGGGTCGAAACATGTCTATTCGCGGTGTGATGACGTACCAGCGGCGACCGGCCGCCTGCGGAAAACAGCATAGATCAACAGGCCCGAGAGCATGAGCAGCATCCCCGCCAGCGACTGCACCGGCCGCTCGGTCAACAGGTAGTACATCATGAACGCGGTCACGAGCAGGAAAACGAGCGGCGTGAACGGGTATCCCCAGGCGCGATAGGGCCGCGGCAGGTCGGGATCGGTGATGCGCAGCTTGACGACGCCGGCGACCGTGAAGAACGAACAGAACAACAGCGCGAACTGGATGAAGTCGAGCACCGCCTCGAAGCTGCGCGTGAACAACAGCAGATTGGCGACGGCAAGCTGAAACAGGATGGCATAGGCCGGCGCGCCGCTCACCGATCGCTTCGAGAACACGCGCAGGGCCGGAATGTCCTCGCCCATCGTCATCATCACGCGCGGGCCGATCCACATCATCGCGCTGATCGAGGAGATCAGGCCGACGCAGATCATCGCACCGACGATCCGGCCGCCGAGGCTGCCGAAGATCGCGCTGCCCGCGACGCTGGCAACGTCGAGCTGGCCGGCCAGCGCACTGACCGGCGTCGAGTAGAGAAACACCGCATTCAGCGCGACGTACAGGACGAGCACGATCAGCGTGCCCGCGAGCAGCGCGCGCGGCAGATCGCGTTGCGGCATGTTCATCTCGCCGATGATGTAGGTCGCGGCATTCCACCCGGAGAACGAGTACATCACGAAGACGAGCCCGATCGCGAAGGGCGCGCTGACGATATGCGCGAGATCACCCGGCTGCGGCGTGAAGACAATCGGCTGCGGCGTGCCGATGACGAAGCCGGCGAGCAGGAAGGCGACGATCAGCACGACCTTGAGGATGGTCGAGATCAGCTGGAAGGTCGAGGAGTGCCTGACGCCGGTCAATTGCACGATCGAGACCAGCCACACCACGCCGATGGCAAGCGGGATCGGCGGCAGATCGGGGACGACCGATTTCGCGTATTCGCCGAACGCCATCGCCGCAAGCGCGACAGGCGCTGCGAAGCCAACCGTCGCCGAGACCCAGCCGGCGAGAAAGCCGAAGGCGGGATGATAGGCGCGGCCGAGGAAATTGTACTCACCGCTCGAGCGCGGAAACATGGCGCCGAGCTCGCTGTAGGAGAACACCCCGCACAGCGCGACGATGCCGCCGATGGTCCATAGCAACAGGATCGAGAAGCCGGACGGGATGTCCTTGACCTGGAAGCCGAGGCTGGTGAAGACGCCGACCCCGATCATGTCGGCAACGACGATGGCGGTTGCGACCAGAACGGAGACCCCCGGCCCGCCCGTCAGCCGGCCGGTCCAAGGTGCGGGTCCCGCATCTGATGCCGTCATCGGGGTCCTCAACCTCAGGCGTCACGTGTCGTTGGGAGCATCGTGCAGTCTGGTCCAGTCAATTCAAGCAGGGTTAACAAGGGTTAAATGTGGCGCATGGAATCGGTAGTGCGGCACCTTTTGTGCGCGATCCTGGGCAATAAAGCCCCGCAAACACCGGAGAATCCCGTTTCGCACCCCCACAATCAGGACACGATTGCATGGTCCCTTTGAGCATTCCGGATTTGGGGAAGTTTATCCGGACACTTAACGTCGCCTAAACGCCAGTCGGCTCAATTAGCTTGAATATTGCCGCTGGGCTTGTGGACATGACTTGGGGTCATGGGTGGATGGTCGGGGCCGCTCCGAAACTGAGAGCTGACATTCGTGCTGATCGGACGCTGTCCGGCGCGCGCAGTGGTGCGCGCCGGATCGCGCTGGTCTCAGCCTTGGTGCCGCTGTCGCTCACGCTGGTTCAATGCGGCAGGGCTCCCAACCCGGCGGCGCTCGCGGCGAACTCGCAGGCTAACGTCCAAATCGTCGCGAAGACCAATCCTCAGGTCGCAAGCAGCGACACGTTCGAGGATCGCTTCCCCGCCCCGCAATTCAAGGAGCGCTTCCCGTCGGCGAGCGAGAGTCTTCTGCAACGGCAGATGTCGGACTTCTCGCCCAAACGCGCCGTCCAGCAGCAGCCTCAGCCGGAGCAGGCGCCGTACAAGGTCGCCTCGCTCGCACCGCAAATCCCCTACCAGCGTCCGGCACGTGAAGACCTGACGACACTCGTCAGCATGAGATCGTCGGCCTTCCCCTATTTCGGCAACAACCCCGCCTCCGACGCGCCGTTCCTCAACATCTCCAAGGGCGATCGCCGCGGCCACCGCAGCTATTCCGGGCGCGTCTACTGGCAGGACGAGACTTACAGCGATAGCCGCGTGCTGATGCACGTGCCCGAGCATTTCGACGTGCGCAAGCCGGGCGTGATCGTGGTGTTCTTCCACGGCAACGGCGCAACGCTGGAGCGCGACGTGCGCGACCGCCAACTCGTACCGCAGCAGGTCACCGATTCCGGCGCCAACGCCATCCTGCTGGCGCCGCAGATGGCGGTCGATGCCGCCGATTCCAGCGCCGGCAAGTTCTGGCAGGCGGGCGGCCTCAAGCGCTTCATGGAAGAGTCGGCGGCCCATCTGGCCCGGCTCACCGGCGATCCCAACAACGCCCGCGCCTTCGCCAACATGCCGATCGTGATCGTCGGCTATAGCGGCGGCTTCCTGCCGACGGCCTGGAGCCTCGAGGTCGGCGGCATCAGCGACCGCGTCCGCGGCGTCGTCCTGCTCGATGCCGTCTACGGCGAAATGGACAAGTTCGCCTCCTGGATCGAGAGCCACCGCTCCGGCTTCTTCGTCAGCTCCTACACCCGCTACACCGCGCGGCGCGACCGCGAGCTGATGAGCATGTTGCGGCAAAAGGGCATCAGCGTCTCCGAGGACATGGACGGGCCACTCCGTCCCGGCAGCGTGGTGTTCGTCGAAACCGGCGACGGGATCACGCATCGTGATTATGTGACGCGCGCCTGGACCCGGGACCCGCTCAAGGACGTGCTGGTGAAGATGTCGGCGACGCCGTCATTGGCGCTGACGCGCGTTGCGTCCACCAATCCGGCCGCATCGAGCCGCTAGCCGATATTGCGCGCGCCGGCATTTGGCCGCGCTGCCCGCAATTGCCGCAGGCTTTGATCAAAATGTGATGTTGATGGCCGACATCCCCGGGAGCGACCGGATTGCTTCCGCTGGCAACGATCATAATTTGCCGGCCAAGTTTTAGCTTGAATTCTGCGGGGACAGACGGTGCGTCAGGGACTGTACAAGGTCGACTTCCACACGGTTCATGGAACCGGCTGCGGCGTCGTCTATGTGACGGATGGCAAGATGCGCGGCGGCAATTCCGCCTTCGCTTTCATCGGGACCTACGTCGGGTAAGGCGACAGCATCAAGGTCAAGATTTCGACCCAGCGCTACAACGACGATCCGTCCTTCAAGCCGCTGTTCGGGCACGACAGGATCACCCTGACGCTGGCCGGCCGTGAGGACGGCGACACGGCGGAATTCGAAGGCACCGCGCTGCAAGTGCCGGGCGTTGCCTTCAGAGCCGTGCTGAGCCGGATCAGCGACTAGCCGTCCGGCTTCCAGGCTCTCGATCTTCAGGTCTTGATCTTCAGGTCTTGGGCAGCTTCGGAATGCTCTCGGCAAAGCCGTTGAAGCAGGCCAGTCGCTCGTCCTCTTCCTTGAAGAAGCGGCAATCGGCGTAACCCTTGGCCTTCGCCGGTTTCGGCTTCGGCTGCGGCGCGATCACGGCGTCGTAGCAGTTGAGGCGGTCCTTGGTGCCGTCATCGAGGTCGAGGCAGGCCTGGAGCCGTGCCGCGATCGACTGCGGCTTGCCCTTCGGCGCTGCGGCCGGCTTGGCCGCGGCCTCTTTGGTCCCGCCTTTAGTCCCGTTGGGCGTGACCTGCACCAGCGGCTTGTCCCCCACCATGGGTGGCTTGTCGGTTTGTGCAAACGCGGAGGCTGAATAGAGCACCGCGGCAACCGCCAGAATCATCCTCATGTCAGTCAACTCTCTTTGGTCCCCATGCCTCGCCTTCTAGCGCTCCCGCGCGTGGTTTGCCAAGCACCTTGCGCATACGAAAACGCACCCTTCAGGCCGTGGTGGCAGCCGGCCGGGGTCGGGTCAGAACCACGAGGATCAGCGCCAGGACGACGAAGCCGACCGCGACGAAACCAAGCGGATGCAGCAGTTCGCGGGCGAACAGCAGCCCGCCGATGGCGGAGCCGACAGCCTGGCCGACATAGAGGACGGAGGTGTTGAGCGCGACGGTCGCCGATGCGAGCGGCGGCGCAGCCGCGACCAGCCGCACTTGCTGCATCGAATTGGTCGAGGCAAAGCCGAGGCCCCAGATCGCGACCGCGAGCGCCATGAACACCAGGCTCCCCGCGCCGAGCGCCCAGCCGGTGATGCCTGCAAGCAGCAGGCAGGTGAACAGCAACGACGTCCGATAGGGCCCCCAGGTGTCGACGATGCGGGTCGCGATGACGACGCCGAGGAAGCCGCAAACACCGTAGATGCCGAACACCATGCCGATTGCATCCGGGCTCGCCTCGGTCAGCTTCTTGAGCAGCGGACCCATGAAGGTGAACACCACAAACTGACCGGACATTTGCAGCATCGTGATCGCAAGCAGCAGCAGGATCGTCCTGCTGCGGCCGACCGCGCTCCAGGTCTTCAGGTCAACAGGCGTGCCCTTCAGGCCCGCCGGCAGGCGCAGCAGCAACAACAGGAAGCTGATGCAACCGAGCGCGCCGACCGCCAGCATCAGCAGGCGAATGATGAGGAGACTTGTGTAGTCAGGGGCAAATGCCGAGCCGAGATTGCCGAGGGCCAGCACCGCAAGCGTGGTCGCAAGCAGCGTCCGGCGCTCGATGCGGCTCGTGAGCCAGGCCGTCAGCGGCGAGCCGATGCACAGCGTGATCGCGCCGAAGGTAATCAGGAGCCCGGCCGCATGGATGCTGACGTCGAGCCCCGTTGCCAATTCCGGCAGCATGCCCGCCGGCGCCAGCACCGAGCAGCCGGTGACGAGATTGCCGAGCATCAGGGCGGTTGGCGTGAAACGGGCAGCGGCAGGCGAATTTTCCATGCAAATGCATGTAGAACGGGCCTGCGACCAGTTAAAGGGCGCGTTGCGAAATAGTTGGAGCATCGCCCAAGCTTTTGCGCGCGACTTTCTTGGAAATGCCGGATTGCACAGGCCGAATCGCCTGATATATCGCTCGTTCCCGCTTACCTGCGCTCGTTCGCAGGAGTGAGCCTCAGGAGAAAAGCATGACCGACCAGCCCAAATCCGAATCCGGCTTTCAATACAGCCTCAGCAATCTGAGACCCGTGACCCCGCCCGAAAAGATCACCCTCACCTTCCCCGACGGCGCCCGGCGCGAATACGCCAAGAGCATCACCGGCCTCGAGATCGCCAAGGGCATTTCGCCGTCGCTGGCCAAGCGCACGGTCGCGATGGCGCTCGACGGCGTGGTCGCCGATCTCGACGATCCCATCGAAGCCGATGCCAAGATCGAGCTGATCAACCGCGACGATCCGCGCGCGCTCGAGCTGATCCGCCACGACTGCGCCCACGTGCTCGCCGAAGCCGTGCAGACGCTGTGGCCGGGCACGCAGGTCACCATCGGCCCCGTGATCGAGAACGGCTTCTACTACGACTTCTTCCGCAACGAGCCGTTCACGCCGGAAGACTTTGCCGCGATCGAGAAGAAGATGCGCGAGATCATCGCGCGCGACAAACCCTTCACCAGGGAAGTCTGGGACCGCGAGAAGACCAAGCAGGTGTTCCGCGACAAGGGCGAGGCGTTCAAGGTCGAGCTGGTCGACGCCATTCCCGGCAACGAGCCGATCAAGATCTACTACCAGGGCGACTGGTTCGATCTCTGCCGCGGCCCGCACATGACCTCGACCGGCAAGGTCGGCAACGCCTTCAAGCTGATGAAGGTGGCCGGCGCCTATTGGCGCGGCGACAGCAACAACCCGATGCTGACGCGCATCTACGGCACGGCGTTCGCAAAGCAGGAGGACCTCGACGCTTATCTGAAGCAGATCGAGGAAGCCGAAAAGCGCGACCATCGCAAGCTCGGGCGCGAGCTCGACCTCTTCCACTTCCAGGAGGAAGGTCCGGGCGTCGTGTTCTGGCACGCCAAGGGCTGGACCATCTTCCAGCAGCTGATCGCCTATATGCGCCGGCGCCTCGCCGGCGACTACAGCGAGGTCAATGCGCCGCAGATCCTCGACAAGTCCTTGTGGGAGACCTCGGGCCATTGGGGCTGGTATCGCGAGAACATGTTCGCAGCGCAGTCAGCCGGCGACGAGGCCGAGGACAAGCGCTGGTTTGCGCTGAAGCCGATGAACTGCCCCGGCCACGTGCAGATCTTCAAGCACGGCCTGAAGAGCTACCGCGACCTGCCGCTGCGCCTCGCCGAGTTCGGCGTGGTGCATCGCTATGAGCCCTCCGGCGCCATGCATGGCCTGATGCGCGTGCGCGGCTTCACCCAGGACGACGCGCACGTCTTCTGCATGGAAGACCAGCTCGCCGACGAGTGCCTCAAGATCAACGATCTCATTCTGTCGACCTACGCCGATTTCGGCTTCACCGGCGACCTCACTGTGAAGCTCTCGACCCGGCCCGAGAAGCGCGTCGGCACCGATGCGATGTGGGATCACGCCGAGCGCGTGATGGCGACGGTGCTGCGCGAGATCCAGTCGCAGAACAATCACATCAAGACCGAGATCAATCCGGGCGAAGGCGCCTTCTACGGGCCGAAGTTCGAATATGTGCTGCGCGACGCCATCGGCCGCGACTGGCAGTGCGGCACCACGCAAGTCGACTTCAACCTGCCGGAGCGGTTCGGTGCGTTCTACATCGACCATGACAGCGGCAAGAAGGCGCCGGTGATGGTGCACCGCGCGATCTGCGGCTCGATGGAGCGCTTCATCGGCATCCTGATCGAGCACTATGCCGGCAATTTCCCGCTCTGGCTGTCCCCGGTGCAGGTGGTGGTCACCACCATCACCTCGGAGGCCGACGAGTATGCCAAGCAGGTGCTGGAACAGGTCCGGCGCGCGGGGCTTCGGGCCGAGATCGACCTGCGCAACGAGAAGATCAACTACAAGGTCCGCGAGCACTCGCTGGCCAAGATTCCGGCGCTGCTCGTGTGCGGGAAGAAGGAGGCCGAGACGCAGTCGGTCTCCGTCCGCCGGCTCGGCAGCGACGGCCAGAAGGTGATGACGACGGTGGAGGCGCTCGCCGCCCTCGTCGACGAGGCCACCCCACCGGACGTCCGGCGGGCGCGCGACGCGGCCTGAGTCCTGAAATCGATCTAAACTCGCTTCCGGTTGCGGGCGTGCATGCTTATCTCGGCATGGCACGCCCGACGACCAGCCGAAGAGGACACCGCAGTGCCCGACGCCATCGAACTCCTGAAGACCCGTCGCTCGGTCAAGCCGCGCGAGATAACCGGGCCCGGCCCCTCCCCCGCCGAGCTCGAAACCATCCTCACCATCGGCGCGCGCGTGCCCGACCACGGCAAGCTCGCGCCCTGGCGCTTCATCATTTTCGAGGGTGACGCCCGCGAGCGGGCCGGCGAGGTCATCGCGACGGTCTTTGCCCGCAAGAATCCGGACGCACCGGCGGCGAACATCGAGACCGAGCGCAAACGCCTCACCGACGCGCCGCTGGTGATCGGTATCGTCAGCTTCACCAAGCCGCATCCGAAGGTGCCGGCGTTCGAGCAGGAATTGTCGGCCGGCGCCAGCGTCATGAACATTGTCACGGCCGCGACCGCGCTCGGCTACGGCGCCTGCTGGCTGACCGGCTGGTTCGCCTTCGACCGCGACGTGCTGGACGGCCTCGGCCTCAAGCCGGACGAAAAGCTCGCCGGCCTCGTCCATATCGGCACGCCGACCAAGCCCAGCGAAGACCGTCCGCGACCGTTCCTTTCGGAAATCGTGACGCGTTTTTAATCGATGTCTTGTTGACGCCTCCGACGTCTTGCGGCTTTGATCCCGGCGAGGGAGGAAGCCCGGATGAAGCGTCGTGAATTTCTGGTCGGGGCCGCGCTGCTGGCCGGCACGATGGGGCGCAGCCGCGCCGCCGACATCCCTGCCCCGTCGACCGACGGACTTGAGCGCATCACCGCGTATTTTGACAACGAGGTGGGAAGCGGCCGGCTGCCGGGCGCCGTGATCCTGGTGCAGCAGCACGGCAAGCCGGTCTACCTCAAGAATTTCGGCGTGCGCGACACCAGGACGGGCCTCGCCATGACGCCCGACACGATCTTCGCCATCCACTCGATGACCAAGCCGATCACGTGTCTCGGCGCGATGATGCTGATCGACGAGGGCAAGCTCGCGCTCACCGACCCCCTGTCGAAATACGTCCCGCTCTTCGCCGACACCAAGGTGGGCCTGGAGCCGGAGGGCACCTCGAAGGTCGAACTCGAGCCGCCGATCCGCCCTGTCAACATCGAGGATCTGCTGCGGCAGACCTCGGGCATCAGCTACGACTATATCGGCGCTCCATGGGTGATGCAGGTTTACCAGGCCGCAAATATTTTCGAGGGGCCCTTCAACAACAGGCAATTCGCCGACCGCATCGCCAAGCTGCCGCTCACGCGCCAGCCCGGAACGCTGTGGCGCTACGGCCATTCCACCGACGTGCTCGGCGCCGTCATCGAGATCATCTCGGGCCAAACGCTATATGAATTCCTCAAGCAGCGCATTCTCGATCCGCTCGGAATGAACAGCACCAAATTTGTGCTGAAAACGCCGGAGGAGCGCGCCCGGATGGCGCGGCCGCTGCCGAGCGACCCGGTCCTGCTCGCCGGCGAGCGCGACCGCCTCGACCATCCCGAATGGGAATCCGGCGGCGGCGGGCTGCTCTCGACCATCACCGACTATCAGCGCTTCTCGCAGATGCTGCTCAATGGCGGCGAGTTCGAGGGCAAGCGTTACCTCAGCCCCGCCGTGTTCAAGGCGATGACCACCGATCACGTCGGGCCCGGCTCCGGTGTGGGGCGCGACTATTTCTATTTCCCGGGCGACGGTTTTGGCTATGGCTACGGCATCGGTGTGCGCACCGATCCCGGCAATGCGAAGCCGCCGCCGGCCGGATCGATCGGCGAATTGAAATGGGACTCAGGCAGCGGCACCTATTTCGGCGTCGATCCCAAGCTCGACATGGTCTACCTCTTGATGCAGCAGACCCAGAACGAGCGCAGTCGCATCACGCCCGCCTTCAAGGAACTGGTCTACGGCTGCTATCCCGAAGGGCTACGCCGCCCGTGAGGCGCGCTGGCCGAAATCGGCGAGCAGCTTTGCGATCTCGGCGGCGGGCCGCGCCGCGCTGAACAGAAACCCCTGCACCTCGTTGCAGCCTTCGGCGCGCAGCCAGTCGAGCTGATCCTCGGTCTCGACGCCTTCAGCCGTCGTGGTGATGTTGAGGCTGCGGCCGAGGCCGGAGATCGCGCGCACGATCGCGACGCAATCGGGCCGCTGCGCCAGATCCTTCACAAACGAACGGTCGATCTTGATCTTGTCGAACGGGAAGCTACGGAGATAGCTGAGGCTCGAATAGCCGGTGCCGAAATCATCCATGGAGATGCTGACGCCGAGCTCGCGCAATTGATGCAGGATCGCGAGATTGGCATCGGTCTCCGCCAGGAAGATCGACTCGGTGATCTCAAGCTCGAGCCGCTTCGGCGACAGGCCGGACTGCGCAAGCGCGGAAATCACGACCTGGACGAGGTTGCGGCTGCGGAATTGCGCCGGCGACAGATTAACCGCGACCTTGACGTCGACAGGCCATTTCACCGCCTCCGCGCAGGCCTCGCGCAGCACCCACTCGCCGAGCTGGGTGATGAGGCCGATGTCCTCGGCGACCGGAATGAATTCCGCCGGCGAGATCATGCCCTTGTCGGGATGACGCCAGCGCAACAGCGATTCGAAGCCGGAGATGCGGTCGGACGCGATCGACACCAGCGGCTGGTAGTGCAGCTCGAACTCGCCATTGGCGAAGGCGCGGCGCAGATCGAGCTCCATGTCGCGGCGCTTCTGCGCCTGGAGGTCCATCTCGCGCTCGAAGAAATGGTGCACGCCGCCACCGTCGGACTTCGCCCGGTACAGCGCCATGTCGGCATTGCGCATCAACTCCTCCGACGTCGTGCCGTCGCCGGGCGACAGCGCGATGCCGATGCTGGCGCCGATCACCATCTCCTGGCCGTCGAGGTCGTAGGGCGCCTTCAGCATGTCGATCAGCAAGGTCGCGCAGGCGCTGGCTTCGTTGGACGAGACGTCGGCTGCCAGGATCACGGCGAACTCGTCGCCGCCAAGCCGGGCCGCGAGATTGCCGCCGCGGACCGCGGTGGTGAGGCGTTCGGCAACTTGCTTCAGCAGGCGATCCCCCACCGGATGCCCGAAGGAATCATTGATGTTCTTGAACAGGTCGAGATCGATATAGAGCACGCCGACCCGTTTTCCGCCGGCCTGGTCGAGCGCCTGCTTCAAGCACTGCTGGAAATGTTCGCGGTTCGGCAGATCGGTGAGCCCGTCATGGTGCGCCATGTGGGCGATCCGCGCCTCGGCCTTGCGCCGCTCCGTGATGTCGACCACCGCGACCAGATAGCCGTCGCGATCGTCGAAGGCGACGCGGCGACCGAAAGTGAGCACCTCGATCTCGCTGCCGTCGGCACACAAATGGCGCCAGTTGCGCGAGGAGTGATAGGTGTCGCCGATGCGTTCGAGCGCCTCGGCGTGGCTGTCCCACTCGTCCTCGGGCCAGATCTCGTGCAGCTTCATCCGCAGGAAGGTGGCGCGGCTGTAGCCGTAGTGCTGGACCGCGGCATCGTTGACGCTGAGGAATTCCTTGGTCTGTGCCTCGAACACCCACATCGGCATCGGGTTGTTGTCGAACAGCAGGCGAAACGAGGCGTCGCGCCGCTTCAACGCGGTGACGTCGGAGATCGTCAACGAGACCAGATCGGCGAAGGCGGTGTCACTGAGCCGAAGGTAACGTCCGTCGTCCTCGATCTCGAGCTGCTCGCTGCGGCCGCCGGAGACGACCTTGAGCAGGAAGTCCATGATTTCGGGCGCGGCCAATAGCGTATTCCCCTCGCCGATCCGCCGCCACAACAGGCTCGCGCTCGCAACCTTCAGCAGCACACCGGCGCTCTTGTTGTGATGCACGATCTGGAGATCGAACGGCTTGCCTGCGGCATCGCGCAGCGTCGCCAGCGAAACCACGGCGTCATCGGTCGACGAGAAGATCGCGTCCAAGAGATTGTATTGCGCGCCGCGCTCGTTGATGTAGGCGCCAACCAGCGTGGCGCCCCAGCGCGAGGCGGTCGGCAGCGCCAGCACATCGTAGGTCCGGACCATGCCGTCGCGCACGCAATGCGCGCTGCCCTGATGCGGACGTCCGTTCTCGAGCGCGCTCGTCACAGCTTCCGACAGCGCCGTTGCGCAATCGGGCGAGAGCTCGGCGACCGGGATATCCCAGCGCTCCTCGCCGAGCCATTTCTGCACGTAACGCCCGCTGCGCGACAATTCGAGCGCGCCATCGTTCTTCAGCAGCGCGATGTGGTCGGCGAGCCGTCCGAGGCTCCCAAGCATCACGTCCTCATAGCGCGGCAGCCGTTCGCCCGGCTTCAACGCGGCACGCCATTTGCGTTGAAGCACCGGGATGTCGTCAAACATTTCGGCGGCCGGTTTTCCCGGCATCTTCTTCGCGGCAGTCATTGCAGTCCCCAACGCACTTTCCCAGGGCATCCAATGCAGCCGCGCTTAATGCCGTGTAAAAAGGACGCAGCCGCGGGTTCCATTTGGCGATTATGACAGTTTTAAGTCAGGTGTTGGTTAGTGCGCGTTAGACACTATGACGGTTGCCTAAAATGCGATGCGTGCGCGTGAGAGTGAGTATGGCGCACAGCTGCTTCATCCTCGTCATTGCGAGCGCAGCGAAGCAGTCCGAACTGCCGCCGCGGAAAGATTCCGGATTGCTTCGCTGCGCTCGCAATGACGAAGTGTGCAGGAGCCGCGCCGGCCTCTCTCGTGTCCCGGACGCGACGCAGCGCGTAGCGGTGCGGCGCAGAGCCGGGACCCAGCAGGTGACACAACACACTGACGCATGGGCCCCGGCTCTGCAGCGCATCACTTCGTGCTGCGCTGCGTCCGGGGCACGAGAGCGTCGTTGAGTGACTGACATGGGCTCGCATCCTCGCGGCGCATTTCGCCCGAGCTTTGCCTGATCGCCTCACCCTCGAATGAAAGAGGGCGCAGGGAAGACCGGGAGCCCGCTGGCACCCGAGGTCCACTGTGCGGAGTTGTAGTGAGAAGTCTGCACAGCGGCATACAGGTGTAGCCAGGACATCCCGGCCTTCCCTGCGCAGTGGTTGGAACGGCGTATGTCGTGCTCTCCCCGGGGAGCGATGCACTATTGCCCCCGTCGCCTTGCGGATGGCTGATGCGCGTGTCCGGTTGGGCAACACGCACCACCACAAGACTTGGCGCACAGACCCCGGGCGCCAGGACGACACGATTTGGCCGTACGTGGATCACACCGGTCGTGCGTGCGACGTGCTTCGCTCACGGCTGCCCGCCCTGCGATCACCTTCGCACCAGTGTGGCCCACGTCCACCGCCGCCCGGCCCGCGTTCGTGACGATCGCGATACGCCCCTCTTCCTTGGGCCGAAGTGAGGCAACACATACGCCGTTTCCGATTTCTTATAAAGCGAATTCTTTTCGTTGAAGGCGATTGACAGCGTTCTACCCTGAGTTCGGTGTTTTGCCCGTCGGGCAAAACTCGGCAAGCACGATCACCGACAGCGATCGGGCGCGAGAAACCTTCTTACACTGTCCAGAAATACCGACCAGGCCGGCTCGGTCCCCAGCAAGATATGATTGGGACTCTCGAGCGGAACGAATGTTGCGCCTTTAATCCGAGCAGCGAGTTCCTGCCCCTCCGTGAACTTTACGCTCGCGTCGGCACGAGCGTGCAACACCAGGGTCGGCGTTCGTACATCCTGCAGCAGATGCCGCACATCGATTTCGCCGAAGATATTCGTAAGCTTGAAGGCGTTCTGCGGCGACGTCGTAATCCGCTGCAGATCGTTGAACCACTGCGCCTGCTCGGCATTTGCTTCAGGAATGAAGAGGGACGTGAATATCTGGCGAAACACCGGACTTTCTTGCCCCCACCCCTCGAGGACCAGAGTTGTCAATGCCTCCCGGCGGGCCACGTTTGACGGGTCCTGATGGCGCCAACCCTTTGCGTATCCGCCATAAAGAACGAGATGACTGACACGCTCCGGGTGCTTCACGGCGTAGGCTATCGAGATCGCGCAGCCCTGAGAAATGCCAAGCAGGGGAAAACGTTCGAGCCCCGCCGCATCGACGACCGTCTCGAGATCACGCACGAAAGCGTCGAAGGAGATGTCGAAGACATCCCAGTCCGACAAGCCCGTACCGCGTTCGTCGTAGCGCAGGAACGTGTTGTCGCGGCTCAACGCCTCGATCCAGTGCTGCCAGACCGGGCTCGCAAAGTCGAATTCTAGATGATTGAGCCAATTGGCGGCTTTCACCAGCGGCGGCCCGGCGCCGACCGACGCATAGGCGATGCGCACCCCGTCGCGCGCGGTGCAGGTTCGAACGTTCTGCTTGAGCTGCCTCGGCGAAGCCGCCGGCTCAGCGGCGGCCACATCCCCGGGCGGCCCCCGATGCTGCGACCGATGTCGCAGGAGTTGCTGGTAAAGCGCCCTCGTCTCCTGATCCGGGGATGTCCCGGGTTCTGTTGAATTTCTGAAGAGGTCGGCGTTGCCCACCTTGAGCCGGTAGGCTCGGGGTGCTGATTCCACAAAGGAGAGCAACGCCATGACGAGAGATATCACACCGGCTGGTTGGCCGGCGACCGGGGCTGTGGAGAAATCATTTGCGGAAGTGCGAGCGAGCTTCGATCGGTTCTGCCTTGCGGCAGGAATCGAGGCGCTCGGCACGATGATGGAGGCGGATGTGACAGCGGCCTGCGGGCCGCGCCACGGTCGTGATGCGGCGCGGCGGGCGCACCGTTGGGGCCGAACGCGGGGGCGGATCGGTTTCCACGGCGGCAAGATCGAGGTCGATCGCCCGCGGGTCCGGGGCATGGACGGCCGCGAGGTCACGATCCCGAGCTGGGAAACGGCGGCGCAGGAGGACTGGCTCGGTCGCTGGGCGATGAACCTGATGCTGATCAATGTGTCGACGCGCCGGTTCGGCCGCGCCGTCCGGCTGCCCGAGGGTGACGTGCCGGCACCGCCCGGATCGGGGATTTCGAAGTCGGCGGCCTCGCGGAGGTTCGTGGCTCTGTCGGCGGCGCGGCTGGCCGACTTCATGGCTGCCGATCTGTCCGCGCTCGACCTTCTGGTGGTCCAAATCGACGGGCTGCATCTCGACGACGATCTCGTGCTGGTGGCCGCGATCGGGGTTGACGGCGAAGGCAACAAGCATCCGCTGGCGCTGGTGGAAGGGGCGACCGAGAATGCAGCAACGGTTCAGGCCCTGCTGGACAACCTGGTCTCGCGCGGGCTCGACCCGACGGTGCTAAGACTGTTCATCGCCGACGGCGCGAAGGCGTTGTCGAAGGCGATCCGCCGCACCTTCGGTTCGGCCGCTGCGATCCAGCGCTGCCAGATCCACAAGGCGCGCAACATCATGGAACGCCTGCCGAAAGAGCATCATGCGGCCACCCGCCGGGTGCTGCGCCAGGCCTGGGAGCTCGATGACGCCGACAAGGCTGAAAAATTGATCCGCAATCTCGCGCGTCGACTCGACCAGCAATGGCCCGGCGTTGCGGCCAGTATCCTCGAAGGCCTCGACGAAATCCTGACTGTCGTCCGGTTGAAGTTGCCGAAGGAGCTTCGCCGATCGCTCGCCTGTACCAATATCGCCGAGAACATGATGGGCACCATTCGCCGCGTCACGCGCAACGTTAAACGCTGGCGGGATGCCGGTATGGCCTTGCGATGGGTCGCGGCCGGTATGATCGAGGCCAACAAGGGCTTCCGACGATTGAAGGCGCATAAGCAATTGTCGGTTCTGCGTGCGGCCCTTCAAGCTCACCACGATCGCATGACAATCAAGTCCGTTGCCCACGTCACGAGGGCTGCGTAATATTCATTCCGGCAACGTCGACCCGACGTAGTTCAACAGCGATCGGGACATCCCCCCTGATCCGGCTCGACGTTGAGCTCTTTGCGCAGGATCGCCTCGCAGCGCTTGTATTGCCGCAACGCCAACGCGGTCTGCCCCTGCTCGGAGTAGAGCCGCATCAAGGCGCAATCCACCTCTTCCTGCAACGGATCGATCGCCAACAAACGGAGCGCCAACGCGATCGCCTCCTCCCGTGCGCCGATAAGCTGTAATTCCCGCAGCAGCGTATGGAAGGCAGAGGTGGCGACGGCGCGCAACCGGGTCCGCTCGCCCAATAACCACTCGTCGAAAAGATCGGACCGCGCGTTCAGTCCCTCGAGAAAGGGGCCGCGATACAACACCGCTGCACGTTTCAAATTGGCGATGGACGGATCGGATACCGCATCCTTGAATTCGACGACGTCGGTCGTGACGGCGCCGATATCGAAGCCAAGCAGGTCGTGATCGGCGGACAGCGGCAGCTCGGCGCAATCATGTCGCAGCATGCTGATGCATTGGCGCAAGCTTTGTCGCGCCGCGTCCTCGTGACTGTCGGGCCAGAGCAACGCCGCAAGCCGCTCACGAACATGGACGACCCCAGGGTTCATGGCCAGAAATGCCACGAGGGCCTGCGCCTTCTTGTTGCGCAAGGTGACCGGCCCGCCCCGGTCCATGGAAAACGAACCCAGCAAGGTCAACCGCGGCATTCCCACCCTCTCGGCATCAAATGGCGCAATTCTAGCAGCCTCGACCGCGTTTTTGACGGTTTTTTCACGCCTGCCCTGACGAGCCGCTCACCGCCGTCCTCTAGAAAGGAGACAACGCGCTACCCGGCGCACATTTGAAAAGGCACAAACACGTGACCCTGATTTCCCTATCCACATCAAGCCTCGCGGCGCCCTTCGGGCGCCGAGGCATTCCGCTGCTTCTCGCGAGGTTCCGGCGCCTGCTGAACGGTTGGATCGCCGCCGCCATTGCCCATCACGAGCGCCGGGCGGCGCTCGCCGCCCTGCGCCCGCTGGACGACCGGGCGTTGAAGGATGTGGGTCTCTATCGCGGCCCGTTCGATGACCTCATCGAACGCGCTGCACGGTCTCGATGGAGCCGCTTCCGGCAGGCGTGAGACGACCACATCAGTTCAATTCGATCCTCGCCAAAGACCAGGAGAAGATGATGTCTATCACGATTCAAAACGGGCCAGGTACAGCACCCACTCGCCCCTTCGCGCTGGCGATGAAGTCCGCGGCCCTCGTCTACGGGACCAGTGCCTATTTGATCTTTCTGGGCACGTTCCTCTATGCCATCGGCTTCGTCACGCAATATATCGTGCCCAAGACCATCGACACCGGCGCGCCGACCTCGCTAACCAACGCGCTCGCCATCAATCTGCTGTTGCTATCGACCTTCGCGGTTCAGCATAGCGGCATGGCGCGGCAGGGGTTCAAGCGGCTGTTCGCGCGCTTCGCTTCGCCGGTCATCGAGCGCTCCAGCTACGTGCTGCTGGCAAGCCTGACGCTCTTGCTGCTGTTCTGGCAATGGCAACCGATTCCGACGGTCATCTGGAACATCGAGTCTCCCGCCTTGGCCGGGCTCGTGATTGCGGGCGAGTTCCTGGGCTGGCTGATTGTGCTCTACAGCACATTCCTCATCAGCCATTTCGAACTGTTCGGCTTGACACAGGTTATCAGCCATTTCGCCGGCCGGCTCACCGCGCCCGTCAAGTTCAAGACGCCGGGCCTGTATCGCCTCATCCGCCACCCGATCTATCTGGGGTTCATCATCGCCTTCTGGTCGACACCGGTGATGACGCTCGGACACCTGATGTTCGCATCAGTGACAACGGCCTATATCTTCGTCGGCATCTGGCTCGAGGAGCGCGATCTGGTGGCGCTCTTCGGCGACGAGTACCGAAAGTATCGGGAGCGCGTCGCGATGCTGTTGCCGGGCCTTTTCTGAACGGATTGGAAAGGCACCATCGTGACCGGACAGGATTTGATCGATCGTGCAAAAGCCTTCGTCGCGGCAGTCGCCGCGGCGAAGCCCAGCCAGACCGTCGAGGCCTTTTATGCCGATGATATCGTGCAGGAGGAATTTCCAAACCTTCTCCTGCCGCAGGGCGCAGTGCGCGATTTCATCAACTTGCGAGCGTCTTACGACAGATCCCGTTACATCCTTGCCTCGCAATCGTTCGAAATCGTCAACGCCCTTGCGTCAGGCAATTGCGTGGTGATGGAGACGATCTGGACTGCAACACTGGCGGTCGGCGTCGGCAAGCTTGCTCCCGGCGACACTATGCGCGCCCGTTTTGCGCAGTTCTTCGAATTCCGTGACGGGCTGATCTTCAGGATTCGCAACTACGATTGTTTCGAGCGAATCTAGTCCGTAGGGTGAGTTACGCCTGTCGACTGCGCTTCGCACGGCCGAAAGGCTAATCCACCCTGCAGGCCGTCATGCCAACCGTTCGATCACGAGATCGAGCAGCGCGCGCAGGCGCGCCAGGCGTCGGAGATCGCGGTGATAGCCGACAAACGTGTCGCGGCCGGGCGGCGTTGCGCCGATGGCGAGCGCGACGAGACGGCGGTCGCGGTCGCCGAGGGGGCGTGGCAGCACGGCGAACCCGCCGCCGCCGGCACACAGCTCCGCCTGCGCCTGCCGGTTGTTGCTGCGCGAGGCGATCTCCGCATTCGGCAGCGTGCGCTTCAACCAGATCGCATCTGGCATGTCGGCGAATTCGGCATTCATGGGGACGACGCGGGCGCCGCTGCCGTCGCCGGCGCGCGGCGGCTTGCTGCCCTTCCTGCCGTACAGCGCGTAGGGAATGTGGAGCAGTTTTCTCGAGATCACCTCGGGCTCACTGAACGGCTTGATGCGGAAGACGAGATCGGCCTCGCGCCGCGGCAGGCTGTAGAGACGCGCATCGGTCAGGAGCTCGACGATCACCTTGGGATGGCGCTTGCCGAAAGCGGCGATCACCGGCGACAGCATCACCGTGCCGAACCAGTCCGACGACGACAGGCGCAGCATGCCGTCGAGCTGCGTCTCCGCACCCGAGGCGTGGCGCTGAAGCGCGAGCGCCTCCTCCTCGATCCGCTCGGCGTGGCGCAGCACGGCGGCGCCCTCGTCGGTCAGCACAAAACCATCGGCGGTGCGCTGGAACAGCGTTTGTCCCAGCGCGGTTTCGAGCGCGCGAAGCCGCCGCCCCATCGTCGGCTGTGTCTGGCCGATCTTGCGCGCGGCAGCCCCGAGCGAGCCTTCGCGCGCAATCGCCAGGAAGATGCGCAGATCGCTCCAGTCCATCGAAATGACCCCATACAGAAATGCACGATCATCGTACATTCTTGTTCCTTCTCATGCAAAATTTCATGAGCATATTGGAGGCCGACAACGGAGCAAGACGATCATGACGAGACAATCGACGATGCGGGCGGCGATCCTGGAGACCCACAACGCGCCACTGCGCCTCTCAACCGTCTCCACGCCCGAGGTCGGGCCGCGCGAGGTGCTGGTGCGGGTGCGCGCGAGCGCGGTCAATCCGCTCGACACAAAGATCCATGCCGGTGCGGCGGCGCATGCGCGTCATCCGCTGCCCGCCATTCTCGGAATCGATCTCGCCGGCGTGGTCGAGCAGACCGGGCGCGACGTGACGCGGTTCAAGCCGGGCGACGAGGTCTATGGCATGACCGGCGGCGTCGGCGGCGTATCGGGATCGCTCGCCGAATTCGCCGCGGTCGATGCCGACCTGCTGGCGCCCAAGCCCTCCAATCTCAGCATGCGCGAAGCGGCCGCCCTGCCGCTGATCTTCATCACGGCCTGGGAAGGCCTGATCGATCGCGCGGCGCTGAAGGCCGGCCAGAAGGTTTTGATTCATGGCGGTGCCGGCGGCGTCGGCCATGTCGCGATCCAGATCGCGCGCGCCATCGGAGCAGACGTGTTCGCGACCGGCTCGGCAGCGCAGCGCGCCACGATCGAAGGCTTTGGCGCTGTGTTCATCGACCGCGGCACTGCGATCGAAGCTTACGTTGCAGAGCATACAGGCGGCCGCGGCTTCGACATCGTCTACGACACCGTCGGCGGCAAGGTGCTCGATGCCTCCTTCGAAGCCGTGCGCCGTTTTGGCCATGTGGTGAGCGCGCTGGGCTGGGGCACGCACGCGCTTGCGCCGCTGTCGTTCCGCGCCGCCAGCTATTCCGGTGTGTTCACGCTGCTGCCGCTGCTATCAGGCGAAGGCCGCGCGCATCACGGTGAGATCATGGCGGAAGCGACGCGCCTGGTTGAAGCCGGCAAGCTCGCGCCGCTGGTCGATGCAAGGCGCTTCACGCTGGAAAGTGTTGGCGATGCCTACGCTCTGATCCGGGATCACGCCGCCAAGGGCAAGCTGGTCGTCGACATCTGAGGTGAGGCTCGTAGCCCGGATGGAGCTGTCTGCTGCTCCCGCCGCTAGTCCTCGCTGGCCGCCGCGGAGCGATTGCGCAGGTAAGCCTGCGACAACAGGAAGAACAGTGCGCGCTCGCCATGATACTTGGCGGACGGCCGGGTGCGCTCGAAGCCATCGGCAAATATCTTGCCGGACTGGCACACCTGCCATCGCCAGCCAAACCGCTTACGCCTGGTGATGATCACTTCAAACATGCCGACGGGCTTGGTCCCCTGCTTCTGCCGGTCTCGCAAGTCATGCGCCTGCTCCGGCCTCCCCCGTTAGACGGATGCCCGACATATAGCGCAGCAGGACGGAAAGAGAATAAAATTGATTATCGGAAATCCGTATCTTCCACCGGCTATGACGAAGTTGCGACGCTTGCGGAATAAGCCTGTGCTGGCGGTGTTAATCGCTTCCTTCAACGCTGCTTGCAACGCTGCTTGGTAGCGCTGGCAAAGGTATTCAAGTCGGAACACAAGACGCGTATGCCCGGTAAGCGAACGCTCACCGGGCATTCACGCCGCAGCTCAGCGGCCGACTCGCGCCTGGAGATGCGCAGGATAGCGGTCGCCCTGCACGGCGACCTTGGACAGCACCCCTGCAATTGCAGTGAGGTCCGCGTCCGACAGCGTCACCGCAGCCGCGCCGAGATTTTCCTCGAGCCGGTGCAGTTTGGTGGTGCCGGGGATCGGCACGATCCACCGCTTCTGCGCGAGCAGCCAGGCCAACGCGATCTGCGCCGGCGTCGCTTTCTTCATTGCGGCGATCTCGCCAAGCAGATCGACGAGGGTCTGATTGGATTTGCGTGCGCTGGATGAGAAGCGCGGCACGATGTTGCGGAAGTCGCTCGCATCGAACGTCGTGCTCTCGGTGATCGCGCCGGTCAGAAAGCCCTTGCCGAGCGGGCTGAACGGAACGAAGCCGATGCCGAGCTCTTCCAGTGTCGGCAGGATCTCCTGCTCCGGCTCGCGCCACCACAGCGAATACTCGCTTTGCAATGCGGTCACGGGCTGCACCGCATGGGCGCGGCGAATGGTCTGCGCGCCCGCCTCCGACAAGCCAAAATGCAGCACCTTGCCGGCCTGGATCAGATCCTTGACCGCGCCCGCGGTCTCCTCGACCGGCACGTCGGGATCGACGCGGTGCTGGTAGAACAGATCGATGCGATCGGTCTTGAGCCGCTTCAGGGCTGCCTCCGCCACCGCCTTGACGTTGGCGGGCCGGCTGTCGAGCCCGGCCTCGACCTTGCCGCCCTTGAAGCCGAACTTGGTGGCGATCACGACCTTGTCGCGGAATGGCTGAAGCGCCTCGCCGAGCAGCTCCTCGTTGGCAAAGGGCCCATAGGCCTCGGCGGTGTCGAAGAAGGTCACACCGCGCGCGACGGCGGTCCTGATCAGTGCGATCGCCTGCGACGTCTCGGTCGCCGGGCCATAACCGTAGCTCAGGCCCATGCAGCCGAGGCCGAGGGCCGAGACCTCGAGGCCGCTCTTGCCCAATGTTCGCATCTGCATCGTCAGCTCTCCCTGAAGTTCATGTTCGGCAGCGAATTTAGGCCACGCGCCGACCTGCGATTAGATGATAAAATCGGTATGTACTGATGAGATGGATTCATGAATGACCCGCACCAACGTCAATGACCTCCTGGCCTTCCTTGCGGTCGCGCGCGAGCGCAGCTTTACCCGCGCGGCAGCCCAGCTCGGTGTGTCGCAGTCGGCGCTCAGCCATACTGTGCGCGGCCTGGAGGAACGGCTCGGCCTGCGGCTGCTCACCCGCACCACCCGCAGCGTCGCGCCAACGGAAGCGGGCGAACGTCTGCTCCGCAATGTCGGGCCGCGCTTTGCGGAGATCGACGCAGAGCTGTCGGCGCTGACCGCGCTCCGCGAGACGCCGGCGGGCACCATCCGCATCACCACCGGCGAGCACGCCGCGCAGACGGTGCTGTGGCCGGCGCTCGCAAAGCTGCTGCCGCGCTACCCCGATATCAAGGTCGAGCTCGTCATCGACTATGGCCTGACCGATATCGTCGCCGAGCGCTACGACGCCGGCGTGCGCCTCGGCGAGCAGGTCGCCAGGGACATGATCGCGGTACGGATCGGGCCGGAGATGCGCATGGCCGTGGTCGGCGCGCCCGCCTATTTCGCCGCGCGGGGCAAGCCGAAGCTGCCGCAGGATCTCACCGAGCACAATTGCATCAACCTCCGCCTGCCGACCTATGGCGGGATCTATGCCTGGGAGTTCGAGAAGCGCGGACGCGCGATGAAGGTGCGGGTCGACGGCCAGCTCGTGTTCAACACCGGCCTGCTCAGGATGAATGCCGTGCTGGCGGGGCTTGGTCTTGCCTATATCCCCGACGATCTCGTCAAGCGCGAGATCGCCGACGGCCGGCTGATCCGCGTGCTCGCCGACTGGTGCGCACCGTTTGCGGGCTATCACCTCTATTATCCGAGCCGTCGGCAGCCGACGCCGGCGTTCGCCGTGCTCGTGGAGGCGTTGCGGTATCGGAAGTGACGGGGCGCGGCCCTCCTCCTCGTCATTGCGAGCGCAGCGAAGCAATCCAGAATCTTTCCGCGGAGGTACTCTGGATTGCTTCGCTGCGCTCGCAATGACGGTGGGGAAACAGCAGCGCGTCGAAACTGCGCTCTCGTGCCCCGGACGCGGCGCAGCGCTCCTTCAGCGGTGCGCCGCTGAGCCGGGGCCCATCTATCGAGATATGTGCTTGTGGCTTCCTGGGTCCCGGCTCTGCGGAGCGGCATCGCATGCCGCACCGCGTCCGGGACACGAGACTAGCGCGCGACCACTTCGACTTCGCCGTCGACGCCGTTGACGACGTTGAAGCCGCGCTCGTAGACCTTGCCCTCGTTCTTGGCGATGGCGCGGTATTCGCCTTCGGAGAGCACGACGCGCGGGAAGGCGCCGATCGATTCCTTGATGACGTCGCCGCCGGGGGTCAGCACCGACCAGGCGGTGTTGGCGAGCGCCTCGCCGCCCCTGTCGCTGACGAGCTTGAGCGTGATCACGGCGGCGCGGTGGGTGATGGTGACGTCGGTGAGCTTGCCGGCCTGGACACGGATGTCCGAGCGCACCACCGAATTGGCGTCGCCATAATTGGAGATGATGTAGTAGGTGCCCTCCGGGATCAGCACGACGTCGCCGGCGGCGACGTTCGGCACCAGCGAGGCGCGCTCGCCGGACTCGAACTGGCTGCCCTTGTAGATCGCGAACGAGATCTGGTTCTGCGGAATGCGGCTGGTGCCGACGCGCCCCTCGATGCGCAGGCCACCGGCCGGCAGCACGAAGGATTCGCGATCGGTCTCGGCCTTCAGGCTGACGGTGCGCACCGCACTGACGAGGCCGAAGGCGACGTGCACGACGTAATTGCCCGGCGGCAGCACGATGTTCGGCGTGGCGTTCCGATCCTCGCGGATCAGCTTGAAGGTGCCGTTCTCGTCAGGACGGTCGGCAAACACGCGCCAGACCAGGCCGCTGGTGATTGCGGGTGTGTCCTTGCCGTATTTCGCGGTCAGCGACAGAACGCCCTGGCCGGGCACGGCTGCGTTGAGCGGCGGGGCCGCCGGCACGGTGCTGACCGCGGGCGGTGGCATGCTGGGCGTATTCGGCTGCAGCAGGGTCGGCGGCAGGCTCGGCGGCCCAGCGCCCGGGCCTGAGGGGGGCGCGAGGCTGACGGCGCCGCCGGGGTCGGGCACCGAGGCGGGCGGCACCGGGGGCGGACGATCGGAGAAAAGCTGCGCCCGCGCTGCATTTTGACCAAGGATATAGAGGCAGGCAGCAAGGATCAGCGTCGGCAGCAGCGATGTGCTGCGCCGCCATCCGATGATGCCGTCACCCCCGAGAGTCATGCCACCTGCTTTTCACCGAAAACGCGGCAAATTCAAGCCTCCGAATCCCCGGGGAATACGGCCGGATACAGTTCTTTGGAACCCGGTTGACGCCTGCGTGATTAAACGGGAGGCAGCCGGTCCTCGCCACACTCCTGCCCCCTGCTTCCCGAACGGTATAAACCATGCTTTGCCCTCGTTCTGGCGGAGCGGAAGTACGGCGCCTACTCTGCTGTGAGGGCTGGCCCGGGGTAGGAGGGTTTCGGTGCTTGATATTTTGAAGGGTCGGGGCGCGAACGGCTCCAATGGAGAGAAGGTCGGTCTTGGCAGCGTGCGACGGCCGGTCATTGGCCTGGCGCTCGGCGGTGGCGCGGCGCGCGGCTTTGCCCATATCGGCATCCTGAGAACCCTGGCCGCCAATGGCATTGTGCCTGACGTTGTGGTCGGCACCTCGATCGGCGCCGTGGTCGGCGGCCTCTATGCGGCCGGCCGGCTGGATACGCTGCAGGAGTGGGGACGCAGCCTGCAGGGGATGCGCAACATCCTCGGCTATCTCGACATCCGACTGAGCGGCTCCGGCCTGATCGGCGGTGAGAAGCTGGCAACCCGGCTCGAGGACGCGGTCGGCCAGACCCTGATCGAGGATCTTCCGATCAAGTTCGCCGCCGTCGCAACCGAGGTCCGTACCGGCCACGAGATCTGGCTGACGCGCGGCCGCGTGGTCGACGCCATGCGCGCCTCCTACGCCCTGCCCGGCATCTTCTCGCCCGTCCTGATCGGTGACCGCTGGCTGGTCGACGGTGCGCTGGTGAATCCGGTGCCGGTCTCGGCAGCCCGCGCGCTCGGCGCCGAAATCGTCATCGCCGCAAATCTTTCCAGCGACATCTTCACCCATTCCACGACGATCTATTCGCACGGCGCGGTGCCCGAGACGGTCCCGCCGGCGGCCGAGGCGACCACGGCGAAGCGGCGCTTCCCGCGATTGTTCTCGCCCGAGAAAACCATGAAGCGCGAGTTCTTCGGCGGCGCCGGACGGCCCGGCATCTCCTCGGTGATGGTCGACGCCTTCAACATCATGCAGGACCGCATTACCCGCGCGCGCCTCGCCGGCGATCCGCCCGATCTCCTGATCACGCCGCGGGTCGGTCATTTCGGCTGGTTCGACTTCCACCGCGGCGAGGATCTGATCGCGCACGGCACCCGCGCCGCCGAGCGCGCGCTGGAGTCGATCCAGGAGGCGATCGAGGTGCTCGCGCCGGCGCCCGCGGGCAGCGCGCCCAAGGCGGGCGAGCCCAAGGCAGACGAATAACGCCGACGAGTAAGGCCGCTCAGGCCGTCTTGATGTAGTCGCGCAGGGCTTCCTGCTCGGTCTCGTATTCCTGGACGCGGCGCTTCACGATGTCGCCGATCGAGATCAGGCCGACCACCTTGCCATCGTCGACGACCGGCAAATGGCGGAACTTGCCGGTGGTCATCGTCTCCATGAGCTCGGCGACCGTGTCCGTCTCCTTGCAGGTCACCACCTTGCGGGTCATGACCTGGGAGACCGGCTCCTCCAGCGCGCCGGCGCCGCGCTCGCCGATCACGCGCACGATGTCGCGCTCGGACAGGATGCCTTCGAGCCGGCTCTGGTTCATCACCAGCACCGCGCCGATCTTCTTCTCGCCGAGCAGTTTGACCGCGGCAGCCAGCTTGGCGTCGGGCTCGACGCTCATGATCTGGTGGCCCTTGGTGTTGAGAATGGAACGTACCGTCATTGTCGGCCTCCCTGAATCGGATCCGTCCGCATTTCGCGGACCGGACTTGTTCGTCGAGTCTTCAACTAACAGTTTAGGCGCCGGTTGCACGCTGAGGCGCTTTGCGAAGCATCGCCGCTAGCGGCTTGTCGCTTCGGAACATTCTTCTCGGGAATGATGGATGAATTCGGGCGGCGCCGCAAGCGCAGCTTCAAATGCGGTTTGAAATGTCCTGTGATGACGCATCCGCAGCATCGTTTCGCACGCGCGGCACGGGATCGAACAGCGCGAACAGCAGAAGGCCCGCGAAGAAGCCGCCGATATGTGCCTGCCAGGCGACGCTCGTGGTTTCGGAATCGACGCCGATCGCGCCGACGCCGAAGATGATGTTGACGCCGAACCAAACGGCGAGGAAGCCGACCACCCGCCCGTCGCGCAGTGCGCGCGACAGCGGCAGTGCCGGAACCCTTGCGGCGGTATCGGCGTCTGATCGGCTGAACGACAGGAAGCTGCCGCGGACAAAGGCAAAGCGGATCGCCGCTGCCATCGCGCCGGACACAGAGGCCGAGGCGCCGATCATCGGGGCCACCGCGTGCTCATGGGTGACGAGATGGGCGAGCGCGCCGGCCGCTGCCGTCACCGCGAGAAACAGGAAGAACCTGATCGCGCCGAAGCGCCGCGCCAGCGCGCTGCCAAACGGCAGCAGCCACAGCACATTGAAGCCGAGATGGGTCAGATTGGCGTGCAGCAGTGAATAGGTGACGAAAGTCCAGACCTTGGCGCCGGCCCCACCGGGGATCTGCAGGTTGAGCAGCGAGGAATCGTAGCGTTTCGGGATGAAGCCGAAGACGTCGATGGTCCAGTTCTCGAGCTCCGGCGGCAGCAGCACCCGCAGATGGATCACCGCCAAAAGGAGGATATAGGCGGTCAGCGCGACCGGCAGCGTCAGGATCGGCTCGCGCGGAGCTTCCTCGACAACGGCCGGTATCTCCGGCGGAGAATCTTGCGGGGAATCCAAGGCAGCTTCGCTTTCAGGCGCGATCGGAGCGACAGGCTTAACGACAGCCTTGGAGATAGTCGCCTTTGCCGGCCTTGCGCAAGTGCACAAAAGGAAAAGGCAGGGCCTGGGAAAGCCCTGCCTGTCCATGTCGGTCTTCCGGTACCCAGAGGAATAAGGTGTATCCCCACCCCTCCCCGCGGCCCGCGACCAAACTGTTTGACGCCCGTGTACAGGCCCCGCCGAGAACCTGGATGAAAGCGGCGAGGCTTGCGACCGCGATCACCATAGCAGCGGCGCGCCGGACGGAAAGCGCATAGTTAATTTAACGTTAACGACGCAAAGACAGCCTCCGGGGGCCCGAAAACGCCTCCACGGCATGGACGCTGCAAATCCCCTCCTGCACAACAACGAAAGGGATCGCGGGTGCACTGAAGCGGGACAGGTTTGTCCCGTGAGCTAGCGCCCCGGGGTAAGCGTTCAGTCATGAAACATCCGTCGAGCCGCGCGTTCTTCGCGTATTGGGACAAGAAGCGCGGCACTGCGCGGGCCCCTGATCGGGCCGATATCGATCCGGCCGCGGTCCGCGGCCTGCTCGGCGACATCTTCGTGCTGTCCTGCGAGCAAAACCTCGGCTTCCCGTTCCGCGTCGCCGGCACGCGCGTCTGCGCGCTCGCGGGGCTCGACCTCAAGGACCAGAGCTTTGCGGCGCTGTTCACCGAGGCCAGCCGCAGCGAGATCGAGGAGATCACCACGATCGTCGCCGACGAGACGTTAGGTGCGATCGCCGGCGTCACCGCCGCGCGCGAGGACGGCAGCAAGGCGCATCTCGAGCTGCTGCTGCTGCCCTTCAACGCCCGCCCGCATACGCCGGTGAGTGTCACCGGCGTGCTCGCACCGTTCAACGACGAATGCGGCGCGTTGTCCGCATTCGCCCTCACCTCCTGGCGCTATCTGCATCAGCCGGAGAAGCTGCTGCCGCGCGCAATCCGCAAATTGCAGATCGCACGCGGGCTGATGGTGTATGAGGGGCTGAGGTAGTTTTCGTTTCGACGAGGGCGAACGCCGCGACCTCGATGCAGCCTCTCACCGGGATGACACAGCCATGTCCGACATCATCAGCTTCGGTACGCTTCAGCTCCGCTTCCTGCACAGCAAGGACGACACCGGCGGCAGCGTCGACATCTTCGAAATGACGCTCCAGCCGAATGCGCGGATGCCGATCCCGCATTATCACGACCGCTGGGACGAAACGATCTACGGGCTGTCCGGCGTATCGACCTGGACGATCGACGGCAAGCAGAACGATCTCGGCCCCGGAGAATCGGTCTTCATCAAGCGCGGCATCGTGCACGGCTT
Organism: Bradyrhizobium barranii subsp. apii; assembly: GCF_011516635.5. Taxonomy (GTDB): domain Bacteria; phylum Pseudomonadota; class Alphaproteobacteria; order Rhizobiales; family Xanthobacteraceae; genus Bradyrhizobium; species Bradyrhizobium barranii. The sequence continues at coordinate 6,611,662 of NZ_CP096255.1, forward strand.
CACCAACCGTTCGACGGGACCGGCAACATGCCTGTGCATCCTGAGCCCCGGGGTGCTGGGCCCGCAATATTTCACGGAGATGGCCGCACTCCTGTCGGCCGGCGCGCCACCCGATCCCGCGAAGATGAAAGAGACGATGCTGCGCTACGGACTGGTGCCCGCGCCGGCAGCGTGAGCCAGGCTCGCGATCCATCATTGGAACCTTACCTGCTGCAGGACGTTTAGCTGTTTGCCGGGCATATGCCTGCACGGCAACGCGGCTCGGCCGGAGACGGGGCGTTTGCTCGCCGCCGGGCCTCCGTCGAGGGACGATTCCCCGTGATGGAGCACGCGACCAGAGTTGGTAATCGCCTGTTAGCTGCATTACCGCCGGCCGACTTCGCGTTGCTTGCACCGTATCTCCGGAAAGTACCGCTCCAGCACGATGCAGTCCTGGTTCGATCGGGCGACCGGGTCGAACACCTTTGCTTCCTGTGCAGCGGCGCGATCGCTCTCATCATGGAGTTGCCGAACGGACAGACGGCTGCAACCGCCGTGATCGGAAACGACGGCGTCGTCGGCCTCATGACGGCGCTCGGCCCCGTCCGATCCCCCCTGACGGCGGTTGTCCGCGTGGCCGGAACCGCACTGCAGATCTCGCCCGCGCGATTTCAAGCGACGCTCGAACGCAGTCCCGCCCTCGCAAGCGCGGTTCAGATCGTCACCAGGGCGATGATGACGCAATTCCTGCACGTCGCGGCCTGCAATGCACTGCACTCCGTCGAGGCCCGCCTCGCCCGCTGGCTGCTTCACATTCACGATCGGACGGAGGGCAGTGGTGACGTCCTGCACCTGACGCAAGAGACGTTGTCGGAATTGCTCGGCGTCCGGCGGACCACCGTCACGCACGTCGTGAGCGCACTTCGAACCTCAAGAGCCCTGAAATCCAGTCGGCGCGGTCAACTCGAGATCGATCGGCCCCGGCTCGAGGTCGTCGCCTGCGAGTGCTACAAGGTGATGAGCCGCAGGATCGATCGGATCGTTTCGCAGGATGCCGTCAGGCGGCTTCACACCGCGCCCGCGCGGAATGGCTGCCCGCCCCCGGACTTCCCGTTCGCCAAGACCGATTCATAGACCCAGGCCTCTCTGGCGAACCACTCATGCGTCGCCGCGCACATCCCGCAATATGTGCGCGAAAAGAACACCGTACTGCACCGAAATCTTTCGCGATCTATCTCGATGCCCGTCGGAATGGCGTGGCCCGTTTCCGGGCACTTGATCATCACCATACCCATCCTGACTTCCTCCAGCTTGGCATCACCTCACGGCAAGGCTTCTCACGGCAAGGCTTCGCCGCCTCGGCTGGACCGCGCCCCTTCTGGCGAAGACGCTCGTCCAGCCGATCCACGCGGCCAGTAGCCTCGATTCAAGCAGCCCTATGCAGAACCAGGTTGAAACTCTTCTTGATCGGCTCGGCCGTCTCGGTTGCGACCTTCTGGGCGAGGTCCCAAAGCTCCCGGTTTTGGCGAGAAGCCGCTTCAAAGGTCTTGCGGCTGTAGCTGGTGGAGAGGCTCACGGCATCCGCAAACGACCTCGCATCCGCAAGCTGGGACATGAACTCCAGCGCGGAGCTGGTATTGATGTTTGATATTTCGATGACCTTGGTGCCGTAATCGGCGGCACGCGTGGCATTGGTCGAACAGGCTTCACGGAGCGCTTCGGTGATCTCCTCGGAAGCCGCCCTCATCCGCTCTAAATTTGCCTTGGCCCGGGCGGCGCCTTGCTCGGCGAGATCGCCGAAGATCGCCTGGAAGTTGAAAAATGGCAGGTCGAACCTGGGCATTGCACCGCCATTCGCCGTCCCGTTCAGTCCAGTGGCGTTCGTCTCGGCTTTCAGATTGGCATCATTCATGGTCATTCATCCCCTCACGCGAAACCAGATAATGGATTGAAGACTCCCAGAAGCTCCCAAGTGCGGACCGCACCGGGAAACCAGTGCCCCTACTCTCAAATGGAGGGATGCTGCTGCCGATATGCCGCTCGCGCCCCCTGCCGGAACCAACTATGACCAACCAAAATCGGGCCTTCGGTTCGCTTTCGGACTCTCGACTTGAATAAATTCGATTCAAGCGACGACGCGCCACAGGCGGCATTCTTCCTTCTTTGAAGTTGTCGCGATTACTTCCGCCAACTTGAGATCAGTCCGGCGAGCGGTTCGGAGACGCCGGTGCCGGTGGCCTTCCGCTGGGGGCGCGGCGAGGATTCGGCCGCTTCCAGATGGCGCCCTGTCACTGATTGACAGCGAGTTGCTGGAGCCGCTCCGCAGCGCACCGCATTGAACGATACGTCGCATCGCCAATGCGGCGTTGCGCTGCGTCCGAGGCACGAGACCGGTGGCATCCCGTCAATGTCAGACACCACCTCGCATTGCCGCGGCGGATTGTCCGCTCACGGCATCGCCAGATGCCAGGCGCCGTTCAGAAAGCCGTCGCCGGTGATGTCGCCGGGCTTCTGGTCCTTGGCGAAGGTGTAGAGCGGCTTGCCCTTGTAAGCCCACTGCCTGGATCCGTCGTCGCGCGCAATGACGGTGTAGCCGTCGGCCGCGGCATCGCTCGCCTCGGCCTTCAGCACCGGCCAGTTTGTCGCACACGGTCCGTTGCAGGCAGACTTGCCGTCCGCATCCTTGTCGAAGGTGTAAAGCGTCATGCCCTTGGCGTCGGTGAGCACGTTGCCCTTGTCGGACTTGCCGGTCTTGGTCGGCGGCGCGGCGAAGGCAGCGGGGATGATGGCGAGCGATACGGCGAGCGTGAGCGCGAGGCGGATCGAGGACGTCATGGGTTCTCCTGTCATGCAATTGGCTTGCATGGGGTAGGACGCCGCGCAACGCTTCGTATTCCTGGGACGGTGGCAAAGATATTTTTCGCTGCGCGCATCGTCGCGACGGAATAAACTGAATGGGTGAGACCGACCAACGGACCGACATGAGCAAGCCGCATTGGCGTCCCGCGCGCGCCTCCGACCTGGTCGCGATCAGCGCGATCGCAGCGCGGATCCATCCCGATCTCCCTGAGAATCCCGACGTGTTCGCGGAGAAGATGCGACTCTATCCCGATGGCTGCCGTCTGCTCATCGCCGACGAAGAGATCGCCGGCTACGGACTCGCGCATCCGTGGAAGCAACACCGCATTCCGCCGCTCAACGGCTTCCTGCAACAATTGCCTGATGATGCGGATTGTCTCTACGTGCACGACGTCGCCGTGCTGCCCGATTTCCGCGGTGGCGTCGCGCGCGATTATATTGCCGATATCGAGAAGCTGGCGCGCGCATCACACATCACAACGCTCGCGCTGGTCTCGGTCTACGCCACGCGGCCGTTATGGGAGCGTCTCGGCTTCCGGCCCGTCGCGGCGGATACTGAGGCGCGCGCAAAGCTCGCCTCCTACGGCGAAGGCGCGACCTACATGCTCCGCGACCTCGCTGCGACATAACGTCCCCGCCCGGCTCACGCGGGCGTGAAGCCGTCCCTCGAACCGCCTTCGATCACCCCCCGTCGAAGGTGTGCGCGGGCCGTTCTGGTCTCGCCGAATCGAGACTGGAGAATTTCCATGAAACTCACATTGTCGAAAGTTGCTTTGATTGCATTCGCTGCGGCGGCCGCGTTCAGCGCGACCAGTGCCAACGCGGCGCAGGTCCGGACCTATGGCTGCGATTCCGCCTTCTTCGAGGGCTGCGGTATCCTTGTCGAGACGCCGACCCCTGGCGGCAGAAGCCGCATCAACCTCACTCACGACACCTCGCCCATCTACATGAAGCAGACGGACCCCCGCTACAGCTCGTCGATGCGTGATGCCGGTGGTGGCGGCGGAGGAGGTGGTGGTGGCGGCGGTGGCGGCGGTGGCGGTGGCGGTGGCCGCTGAGTTCGCAGCTGACTTTTCAGATGATGTCGCCGGCGCAATCCGGCGGCATCATTGCAGTCTGCACGGTCAGGCGCAGTTCAGCCCCGATGCTTTTTCTTCGCCTTCTTTTTTCCAGGCGCGCCCTTCAACGGCCACGGCGTGACCGCCGGCTCGGCATGGCCAGGCTTGTTCTTGTGCTTCTTTTTCTTTCCGAACGAAGGAGCATCGTCGAATTTCGGCCTGCGCTCGCCGTGAGCCTTGTCGCGTGGCTTGAATCCAGCTGCATCGCGCGGGCGATCGTCGCGACGTTCGCGATGATCGATCTCGCCGCTCTCGCGCCGCGGCGGCTTTGACCGCTCTTCCGAAGGCGCCTGCCGCTGCGGCGCATCCGTCATCGGTTCGAGGCGGATATTGTCTTCCTTGTCCGGACGCTTGATCTTGGCAGCGAAGGATTCCGCGACCCGCTCGAAAATTTCGAACTCGGTCGTCGTGTCCATGATCTTGATGGCGCCGATGTCGCCCTTGTCGATGCCGCCGCGGCGGCAGATCATCGGCAAGAGCCAGCGTGCTTCCGCATTCTTTCTTCGTCCGATGTTGGCCCGGAACCAGACGCTGCCGTCCGCCATGCCGTGTTTCGCCGACGATTTTCCTGATTTGGGTCGGGCTCTTTCGGGGCGATCATCGCCGCGCGAAGTGCGGGCATCGTCGCGCGGTGCGCGGACATTGTCGCGCCCGCGATCGTCGCGCGGCCGGCCGGCTCGCTCGCCGGGATCGATGATGTCTTCGGGCGACGGCAGCCGTGCGCGATAGAGCCGCGCGAGTGCGGCTGCGATATCCTCAGCCGACCGCTCGGCCAGCAGCGCCTGCGCCAGCACCAGATCGTCCGCGGTCGTCTCCTCGGTGAACAACACGTCCTTCATGCGGTCGTGATCGAGCCTGCGGATTTCCTCCGCCTGCGGTGCCGTTCCCCAGACCGCGTCGATCCCCGAGACATTCAGCAGCATTTCCGCACGTCGCCGCCGTACAGGCGGCACCAGCAGGACGCTCGTCCCCTTGCGGCCCGCCCGCCCGGTGCGGCCGGAGCGATGCTGCATCACCTCGGCGTCGTTGGGCAGATCGGCATGGATGACGAGATCGAGGCTCGGCAGGTCGATGCCGCGGGCGGCGACGTCGGTCGCCACACAGACGCGAGCGCGTCCGTCCCGGAGCGACTGCAGCGCCGTGGTCCGCTCGTTCTGCGTCAATTCGCCTGACAGCGCGACCACGGAGAAGCCGCGCTCCAGCAGCGCCGCCTGCAAATGCCTGACGTGATCGCGCGTGCTGCAAAACACCAGCGCGCTCGGCGCCTCGAAGAAGCGCAGCACGTTGACGACGGCATGTTCGACATCACCGGGGGCGACCCGGATGGCGCGGTACTCGATGTCGGCGTGACCGCCTTCATCGCCGGCGACCTCGATCCGAAACGCCTGCTGCTGATATTGCTTGGCCAGCGCCACGATACCGCGCGGAAACGTCGCCGAGAACAGCAACGTGCGGCGTGTCTCCGGCGTGGTCTTGAGGATGAATTCCATGTCCTCGCGAAAGCCGAGATTGAGCATCTCGTCGGCCTCATCGAGGACAACCACTTTCAATTCCGTGATGTCGAGACGGCCGCGACGCAAATGGTCGCACAACCGGCCGGGCGTGCCGACGACGATGTGAGCGCCCGCCGCAAGCTCGCGCTGCTCGCGCCGCGGATCCATGCCGCCGACGCAGGAGACGACCCGCCCGCCGGCATGCCCATACAGCCATGCCAGTTCGCGCTGAACCTGCAAGGCGAGCTCGCGGGTCGGCGCCACGATCAGGGCGAGCGGCGCCCCCGCCTGCTCGAACCGCTCGGCATCGCCAAACAGATCCTTGGCCATGGCGAGGCCATACGCGAGGGTCTTGCCGGAGCCGGTCTGGGCCGAAACCAGGAGGTCGCGGTCGGCCGCTTCGTCTGCGAGCACGGCGAGCTGGACGGGGGTGGGTGAATCATAGTTCCGCTCGGCCAAAGCGTGGGCGAGCGGCGGGGTCAGGGCCGGAAAAGACACGGGATGGAGAACCTTGGTTAATGTCAGGCGCGGAACGGTGAACCGGCGGACCTGAGTTGCGTGCGCGGCAAACGGCCCGGCCGCACGCCGGATGTGATCAGGGCGCTCTTTACGCCAAGTGCTCTGAAATCACCATGCCTATGATGCATGGCTTGACGGAAAGAACCGCGCCTAAAGGTTGCATCTGACGTTCGCGGCCACCTCCGTTAACTTGAAGCCAACCGGCTTAGAGTCTGTCCGGAAAGATTACCTTGGATTGCATAGCTTTCGCAGCATGAGTCGGATGGAGGCCAGCTTGAGAAAGGCGAGCGCCCTGTGATTGAAGCATTCCCAATCTTTGGACAGTCTTCGGCATCGCCCGAGCCAGGCAAAGGTACGCTCGACGATCCAGCGTTTGGGCAAGACGACGAAACGGTGAGCCTGATCGGAGCGTTTGACGATTTCGAGGTTCACGCGCTTCAGAGCGCTACGCAGCCCCTTCTGGAAATGTGGCCCTTGATATCCGCCGTCGGCGTAGAGCTTCAGAAGAAAGGGATAGAGGCCGAACAACGTTGCCATCAGGAGCACGCCGCCGTCGCGATCCTGGATGTCCGCCGCATGCACGATGGCGTGCATCAAGAGGCCTTGCGTGTCGACGAGAATGTGCCGCTTCTTGCCCTTGATCTTCTTGCCCGCGTCGTAGCCATGGAGATCATGAGGCCCCCTTTTTCAGCGCTTTTCACGCTCTGGCTATCGATGATGGCGGCGGTGGGAGAAGCCTCGCGCTCGGCCCTTTCGCGACATTCGACATAGAGGGCGTGATGAATTTTATCGAGCGTGCCGTTCCAGCTCCACAGATCGAAGTAGCCATACAGCGTCGAGCGCGGCGGCAGGTCCTTGGGGATCGCGCGCCACTGGCAACCTGTGCTCAGGATGTACATCAGCCCGTTGGCAATCTCGCGCAGGTCCACCGTACGCTTGTTGCCGCCGCGCTTGGCCGGCGGGATGCGAGGCGCGATCAGCGCCCACTCCTCGTCGGTCAAGTCGCTCGGATAGCGCAGGCGGCTGCGGTCGTAGCGTGCACGGTTCTCGGTAGTCCACATTGGCGGCGCGTCCCCATCGAATCAGGCCGCTCACCTTGAATCACAACCGATTCATTCGACTCAACATGTTTTGGAACAGACACTTAGAGGGGGACCGCGTGACGCCTTCCGCCAAACGCGCCTGCGGCGATTGCACGCTTTGCTGCAAGGTCATGGCCATCGAGGCGCTGGCCATACCGGCTGGAAGCTGGTGCCGGCACTGCAAACCCGGCCAGGGCTGCGCGATCTATGCCGAACGCCCGGCCATCATGGGCCAGCGCATGATCCTCGTCACGCCGGACCGCGAGTTCGATCGCGGCATCGTCGGGCCGGACGAGCGGATCGTGCGGGAGCTGGAGGGGACCAAGGTCGTCGGCGCGACGGTGGTGAAGGAACATCAGATCAGCCATGGCTGGTTGGTGAACGTCCCATCAGCCGATACTAGATAGGTCCGGTGACCTGGCAGAGTTAAGTTCAGGCAAAGCAGCACGGGGAGCACGACGATGCGATTGGCAGTCATTTCCGATATCCACGGCAATCTCGCTGCGTTGGAAGCGGTGCTGGCCGACATCAAGGCGCGCGGCGTCGATCGTACGGTCAACCTCGGCGATTGCGTCACCAGCCCGCTGTGGCCAAAGGAAACTTTCGAGGCTCTCCAGTCGCTGTCGTTGCCGACGGTGCGCGGAAATCATGATCGCTGGATTGAGGAGTTTCCAGACGACAAGCTCTCGCCGGCAGGTCTGTTTGCGCGTAGCGCATTGACCGCGGAGCAGCGCCGCGCACTTCACAGCCTGCCCTCCCAAATACGGCTGGACGACGGGATCCTGGCCTGCCACGGCACACCCGACGACGATACGACGTGCCTGCTCGAAGAAGCGCTCGAGGACGGCCGCTTCGTGCCGGCGCGTCGCGACGTGCTGACCGCGCGCCTTTCGAGCGCGCCAACGGCGCGTGTCGTGCTGTGTGGTCACAGCCACCGCCAGGCGGCTGTTCAGGGCCCGGGCGACCGCCTGGTCCTCAATCCCGGCAGCGTTGGTTGCCCGGTGTTCGCGGACATTCCTTTTGCCGCAAACCTGGAGCATCGCTCGCCTCACGCCCGCTACGCGATCCTCACGAAACGAACAAGAGGCTGGCAAGTCGAACTGCTGGCCCTGGAATACGACTGGGAAGCCGCGTCCGCGCAGGCGCTCGCCAACGGCCGCCCGGAATGGGCGGAGGCCATGTTATCAGGACATGTCAAATAGCTGGCCTTGCCACGTCGGTCATTCGATCCCAAATCGTGCCTCACGAGAGCGCAAAGGGGGAAACATGGCCGACAGCATATCGCTTGCCGACAAGCTCGCGACCTTTGGGGATCATTGGTCGCCGCGCACGGTTACGACCTTCAACGATTGCGACGTGATGGTGGTGAAGGTGAAGGGCGAGTTCACCTGGCACAAGCATGACGACACCGACGATTTCTTTCTCGTCCTGAAAGGCAGTCTGGACATCGAATTGCGGGATCGCACGGTGACGCTCGGCCCGGGAGAACTATATGTCGTGCCCAAAGGGGTCGAGCATCGCCCGGTGGCACGCGAGGAGGTTCACCTCATGCTCATCGAGCCCACCGGCACCCCGAACACGGGCGACAAGGCCACCGCCGCAGCACGCAAGCTCGCATAGAGGACAACGCTTGGCGCGCGTCTAATCAATCCCTGGAGGTCGCCAGCTTGGTGAAGCGGCCGACCAGCCTCGCCCTGACCCGTGCAACTGTGTCCCTCGCCGCGCGGCTCAGGGCGCGGATGGCGCGCCAGGCGTCGGTTGCCTGCAGCCACGCCTTCACCTCGGAGAACTTGCCGTACGCCCAGGCGAACGCCGGAATCCGCATCAGCTTGTCGCGCGTAAGATGGAACAGGCGCTCGACCAGCACGAGCTTGAGCAATTCGCCGACGATGAAAGTCACGGCGGCGCTCACGACCTGACCCGTTGCAGCGAGGTAGGCCGCCACCGGCTTGATCGGCTCCAGAATGATCACGGGCACGGAAAACAGGGCGAGCGAGGGATAAGGGGACAGCGACCTGATCCAGGTGGGCAACCACTTGAATTCGAAATGCCGCCCAATCCAGCGCGCCATTGGCCGCGCCACGGCCATGAAGACGGCATCCACCAGGAAGTAGATGGCCGCCAGGATGTAAGTAACGGGTTTCAGGATTCGCTTCACGATACCTCTCCCGTGAAGTGAAAGTCGGAACCTGGGCCTAAGTTTCACCTTAACATGGATAGATCGGGGATTCCCGATGGAACTTTTTGGGCGCCTCAGATCTCGGCATAGACCTCCAGCAAATTGCCGTCGGGATCGCGAAAAAACAGCGTCCGGTGTCCGAACGACTGGTTCGTCGGCGGTGACAGCAGCGCCACGCCCTGCCGCACCAGTTCATCGGCACATTGATCGACCTCGGTCGCGGACACCTTGAAGGCCAGTTGCAGCGAGGCGCTGCCCGCCGGCGTCGGCGCGTCGGCCGCGGTCCGGCTCGGTCTCGCCAGCGCCAGCGTGTTGCCGCCCAGGCCGTACTCGATCCAGTTCGGCGAGAGCTCGCGCAGCAGCGGAAAGGCGAGGACGTCCTCGTAGAACCGGCGCATCGCCGCCATGTCGCGCACGAAGATGACGGTGTAGTCGATCGCGCGAATGGCGTTGAAGGGGGAGCGGGTGCGCGGGTTAGGTTCGTCTGTCATTGTAGCCCTCTTCCAAACTCAGGCTCGTAGCCCGCATGGAGCGGAATGCGGGACCGGCGGCCCCGGATTGCTCTGCGCTCCATCCGGGCTACAAGGTTCAAGAATTATCGCAACAAACCACCGCTATAGCGCAGCTCGTACAGCGGTGCGCCATCATGCCGCGAGATCGTCTCGACGCCGCGGAAACGATCGAGCGAGCCCTCGGCCTCGTTGCGGTAGGTCACGCCGCAGATAAGGCTCCTCGACGCTTACGCCCAACAGCGCCCGGCGCAGGAATTTGTAGATCTCGAGCAGCGTGGACCGATCCGTGATGTCCGCGCGGGCGCCGCCGCTGTAGCTCATCGACCAGATGACATGGTCATCCCGTGACACGGTCTCTTGGCCAACGAAAAACCCCATCCCGAAATAGATATCGCGATAGGCATAAGGTGGCGCGCGATGTTCGAGCTGCTTGGAGCCGGCGAGCAGCGGCGCGACCACGGTCGCGTCGTCGTCCAGCCCCGCATAGGTGCGCCGCTTGGCTTCGACCAGGAACGCAGCGAGATCGGGTGGAATGGACGGCATTGTCTAGTCCACCAATTCCGGCCACGGCACGATGGTCGATTTCACCGTCTTCATCGCCATCGCATCCCTCACCGCCTGTGCGACGCCTTCCTCCGTAAAAGGATAGATCGTCTGCATCTTCAGCCAGGGATATTTGTCACGCGTGCGGTAGAGCATGTCGACGCCGAGCGGGAGATCATTACCGGTAAAGCCCCAGGATCCCAGCACGTTGAGGTCCTTGGTGCAGATGCGGTGCCAGGAGGTCTCGATCGAGCCGGCATCGGTGAACTGACCCATCTCGACATAGGTGCCGCCGTCGCGCAGCATCTCGATGCCTTCGGGGCCGGCGGTCGGATGTCCCGAGCAATCCATCACGAGATCGGCGCCGAAGTGGCCTACGATCTCGCGGACGCACGCGATGCGCTCCTGCGGCGATTTGATCTCCTCGATGTTCACCGTCGCCTCCGCGCCGAACTCGCGCGCGAGCTTGAGCCGCGGCTCTTCCGGCGCGCCGACGCAGATCACGCGCCCCGCCCCCATCTCCCTGGCGGCCGCGACCGCGAGAATGCCGATCGGACCCGAGCCCTGGATCACCACCGTGTCGCCCCAGGAAAAACCACCGGCGCGGGTGGCGCGGTTAAAGGCGCGGATGCAGGAAGTCAGCGGCTCCGAGAGCGCGCCCAGCCGCAGCGACATGTCGTCGGGCAGCTTGTAGATCTTGGTGCCCGGCAGCATCTCGAGGTCGACATAGACATATTCGGCCCAGCCGCCCCACATATGCGGCGCCTTGTCGAAGCCGAGATAGCGGCCGTAATAGACCGGCGTCAGGCACTTGTTGGCGGTCTGCGGATAATGGATGCAGAAATAGCAGTGGCCGCAGGGCATCAGCGGCGGGATCATCACTTTCGAGCCGACCTTCAGCGGCTTGCTCATGAAGTCCTCGGTGAATTCGTCGCCGCACTCGACGATGATTCCGCCGAGCTCGTGGCCGAGCGTGAACGGCCAGGGTAACGGCTTCGGCCAATGCCCTTTGAGAATGTGCAGATCGGTGCCGCAGACGCCGCAGGCGCCGACCTTGATCAGCGCAGCCTTTTTGCCGACCTTCGGCCATGGCACGGTCTTGATGACGGGCTCCGAGCCCGGCCCTGCGTGAGTGCAGACGCGGATCTGGTCCATGGCTGTTTCCTCGCTGCCTGCTTGTTATGATTGATTGGTGCGGCCGACGATCAGCCTATGACAGCCGTGGGGCGTTGCAAATACCAAGGTGCATACCTCAAATGCACCGGGGCAGAAGGTTCACTGTTCTCTCAACTTGCGCGAGGAGGCGCTCTCTCAAGACCTTCGCCGGTCATGCCCTGCTCGCTCAGGAGCCAAACCGCAGGACTTGCAGTTTCGCTGAACATGGTCGCCAACACGTCCAGACCACTCGTTTCACGTTTCAGGCTGCGCACGGTCGCACGATGCACCACACGTCGAAATGCAACCGTCGGCGTCGTGTCGCGCTCGTCGCGGATCATCACCCAAGTGCTCAGCTTATCGTCGATATAGGAGACTGTGGTGCGCCTCAGGGCTTCGAGGTCAACCTCGCTGGCCTTCATCACTTCCGAGGCATCCGGATCGTCCAGCAGCGCAAGCAAGAGATGCTCCAGCGTCGCAAACTCGTGCTTTCGCGCTTTGGCGTAAGTGAGAGCCCTGTTCAGAGTCAGATCGAGCTCGCGGGTAAATCCCGAAGGCCACTTGATGCTCGCACGCGGTGGCAGAGCCGAGGCCGTGTCAGACGCCGGCGGTCCGCGTCGGATCGCGGCAGCAAGCGTATTCCAGTCAGCCAAGCCAAACAGCTCGGCGGTCAGCTCAAGGCTTTCGGCGACCGAAATCTTGAGACCTTTGGAGGCGAGAGAGGCGCGCAGCGTGCGCGCCATATCTTTAGCATCGCGAAAGTCGCGCATGGCTTACTCCTTTGCTTGAACACTTCGGGAAGCCAGTGCTTGCGTTGCTGACCCGTTGTTCGGCAAAGGGGCCAAGACGATGCATGCGATACGTTCACCATCCCGTAAAGGGTGCAAGCGGCAGGTCGTATCCACCTGAAAGAAAGGTGGCTCGGCGGCCGCCAAGTGTCAATACTGACGACTCGCGCAAACCCGTAAATGGCTTGTATCCGGACGCTGGGTTAGGATGAGACGGGCTCCTAGCCCGTATGGCGCAGCGTGTCCCGGATTACGCTTTCGCTCCATCCGGGCTACGATCGAGGATGACGCCGATGCTGCGTGACTTTCAGCCAGCGGATACCGAAGCGATCGTGCGCGTCGCTCTCGCGGCGTTCGCGGAGTTCGAGCGGCACTATTCCGACTGGCCGTTGTTTACGACCCATGTCGCTAAGATGCCGGAGCTTGCCAAAACCGGCGAGATCATCGTCGCCGAGGATGGCGGCCAGATCGTCGGCGCCGTCGCCTATGTCGGTCCGCAAGCCCCGAAGCCGGCCTTCTTCGATCCGGCCTGGCCGGTCATCCGCATGCTGGTGGTCGATCCGGCCGCGCGCAGCAAGGGCATCGGCCGGCAATTGACCGAGGAATGCCTGCGCCGCGCCGAGCGCGACCGGTCGCCGGTCATCGCCCTGCACACGACGCCGATCATGACGGTCGCATTGCCGATGTATCAGCGGATGGGATTTACCAGGGTTCGCGAGGCGCCGGATATTTTGGGCGTGCCTTATGCGGTCTACCTCAAGACGCTGGGGTAGGATGGCGTCGGCGTTGATTCTTTGACAGTCGTTGCGAATGACAAACTGGACGAGCCGAACCTGCGCGGCAAATGGCATCGACATCCATTATTTACGGACCGGGGACGACAAGCCTGCGCTGATTGCACTGCATGGTCTGACCGGAAGCGGCGCCTGCTGGACACCGTTGGCGCGCGCTCTCGAGGACGGCTACGACGTCATCATGCCCTCTGCGAGAGGACATGGCGCGTCGAGCGCACCGTCCGGCGGGTATCTGTACCGCGATCTCGCGGGCGACGTCATCGGCCTCATTGACGCGCTCGGGCTGACTGCCCCGATCCTGCTCGGCCATTCCATGGGCGGCATGACCGCCGCCGTGGTGGCGAGCGAGATGGGTACGGCCATTCGCAGCGTTATCCTCGCCGATCCGACTTTCCTGCCACCGGAGCGCCAGCGCGAGGTTTACGAGAGTGATGTCGCCGAGCAGCATCGCCGACTTCTCGCCCGGGACAAGGACGAGGCGCTGGCCGAGGCCCGGCGGCGGCATCCGCACCGCTCATCCGAGCTGCTTGACCTGATCGTTGATGCGCGGCTGCGGACCGAGATCAGCGCCTTCGAGGTTCTCACGCCGCCGAACCCGGATTATCGCGGGCTTGTCAAAGCCATTGCCGTCCCGAGCCTGCTTGTCATCGGAGACAATGGCGTTGTCTCCGTCGAAACGGCGCGGGAGCTGCAGGGGCTCAATCAACACCTCCGCCATGAGGTGATCGCGAATGCGGGCCATGGGTTGCCATATGACAAGCCGGATGAGTTTGCTGCGGTGGTCAGGTCGTTTCTGGCGACGGAGATCGCGTGACGCGCTGCTTCGTAGCCCGCATGGAGCTTTGCGGAATGCGGGGTCGGCGGTCCCGGATTGCGGGCTACGGACACACACCCAAGTGTCTTGAGCGGCTGGCGGCGAACGTGTATGGCCCCAAGGGTCCCACCCAGGTGATCGCTTGAACCCCCTTCCCCAAAATCCTGTTGTCGCGTCCGGATCGTTCGCGGCGATGAAGTCGGTGCCGTACCGGCTCCAGTTCATCGCCTATGTGCTGGCGATGATGGCGGACAATATCGAGCATGTGATCAGCTATTGGGTGGTGTTCCAGAAATTCCATTCGCCTACGCTGGGGGGCTTTGCCGTGCTGTCGCACTGGCTGCCGTTCCTGCTGTTCTCGGTCGCGGTCGGCGGGCTCGCCGACCGGTTCGATCCGCGGCGCATCATCCAATGCGGCATGCTGCTGTTCATCGTGGCCTCGGCCGGATGGGGCTTCTTCTTCATCACCGACACCATCCAGATGTGGCACGCGATGCTGCTGCTGGTGATCCATGGTTGCGCCGGCGTGCTGTGGCAGACGCCGAACCAGTTGCTGCTCTACGACCTCGTCGGTCCCGCGGATCTTCCGAGCGCGGTGCGCCTGAATGCGATGGCACGCTATCTCGGCATCCTGGTCGGCCCCGCCGTCGGCGGCGTCATCATGCTCACGCTGGGCACCTCGCACGGCATCATCTTCAACACGCTGTTCTACCTGCCGATGCTGCTCTGGCTGTTCTGGGCCCCGGTGCGCGACAAGAGCGTCGCGGTGCGGCGCTTCGCCATGCGCGGCCTTGCCGACATCGTGCTGACGATGCGTGCCATCGGCACGCAGCCGGTGCTGACCGCAATGACGTGGCTCGCCGGCCTCACCTCCTTCATGATCGGCAACGCCTATCACGCCCAGATGCCGGGGTTTGCCGGCGATCTCGGCCACGGCGATCCCGGCGTCTCCTACAGCGTGCTGCTCGCGGCCGACGCGGCAGGTGCACTGCTTGCGGGCATCGCGCTGGAATCCTGGGGACGGTTGAAGGGCACGCCGCGCACCGCGATCATGCTGGCCATGCTGTGGAGCGTGGCGCTGCTCGGCTTCGCCGCGGTGCGGATCTATCCGGTCGCGATCGTGCTGCTGTTCTTTGCCGGCTTCTTCGAGCTGTCCTTCAACACCATGGCGCAGGCGCTGGTGCAGTTGAACGCACCGCACGACATCCGCGGCCGCGTCGTCGGGCTCTACAACATGGCCGGGCTCGGTATGCGGGCCTTCAGCGGCATCACCGTCGGCCTGTTCGGTGCGGCGATCGGCATTCACTGGTCGCTCGGGCTCTCGGCCGCGGTGCTGCTGGCGCTGCTGTGCCTTCTCTACGGACGCGCGACGAGGAAGACAGCCGGTTGACTCTCGTCCCTCTCCACCGCACCTTCGAGAGAGGGCTTGGGGAGATGAGACGTTGCGCAATCGCTGGGGCATTCTTGCGATCCTGTTCGTCGTGCGCCTCACCATCGCGTTCCAGTTCCAGAGCGTGGCCGCAGTCGCGCCGTTGCTGCAACAGACCTTTGGCGTCGGGCTCGCCGATATCGGCATCCTGATCGGACTCTATTTCACCCCCGGCATCCTGCTGGCGCTGCCGGGCGGCGCGATCGGCCGGACTCTTGGCGACAAGCCGACGACGATCGCAGCGCTGCTGCTGATGACCGCGGGCAGCCTGGTCATGGCCACCACCGACATCTGGGGCTGGCAGATGGCGGGCCGGCTCGTCTCCGGCGCCGGCGGCGTGCTGCTGACGGTGCAGCTCACCAAGATGGGCACCGACTGGTTCGCCGGGAAGGAGATCGCCACCGCGATGGCGATCTTCGTCAATTCCTGGCCGGCCGGCGTCGCGATCTCGCTGCTGGTGCTGCCGGCGATCGGCACGGCCTATGGCGCAAGCGCGGTGTTCCTGGCGGCGGGCGCACTCACGGCAATCGGTATTGTGCTGGTCACGCTCTATCAGTCGCCGCCGGGAGCCACAGTCAGCGCGGCCGGCCCAGGCCGGCTCGATCCCCTCGCACTGCTGGCGGTGATCGTCGCGGGCCTGATCTGGGGACTTTTTAATGTCGGCTTCGCCATGATCTTCTCGTTCGGCCCCTCCCTGCTCGCCGAGCGCGGCTGGAGCATTGCGGCGGCGGGCTCCGCGATCAGCCTCGTGATGTGGCTGTCGGTGATCTCGGTGCCGGCAGGCGGCTATCTCGCCGACCGCTTCAAGCGTCCGCTCACGCTCGCGACCGCAGCCAGCCTCATCGTGGCCGGGCTGCTGGCCTGGTTGCCGCGATCGGATGCGGTGATCACGGTCCTCGTCCTGATCGGCCTGATCGGCGGCCATCCGGCCGGCCCGATCATGAGCCTGGCCGCCCGCGTGCTCGCGCCGGAAACAAGGGCGATCGGCATGGGCGTGTTCTACACTCTCTTCTATGCCGCGATGATGCTGGGACCGGCGGTGGCCGGCCGGCTGGCCAAATCGGCCGGGACGGCCGCGGTGGCACTCGACCTCGGCGCGCTGACGGTGCTGGCCTGCCCGCCGCTGATGTGGCTTTTCGAGCGCATTGTGTCTGTCCGTAATCGACGCGCCCAATCCTAACGCGGCGTTAACCCTGTGCACCTTAGGGTCGTCCCGGACTCCGCCAGGCGGGGGGTCGGGTTGTGAAAATGGCGTTGGCGAACAAAAAATTTCTTCCGGCCGCCGAGGAACGACGGCGTTTCCAGCGGGTGAAGGTTCACCTGCTCGGCCGCTACATGCTGCCGGACCGCCGGGAATTCCCCTGCCAGGTGATCAACATGTCGCCGGGCGGACTGGCGCTTCTGGCCCCCGGCATCGGCAATGTCGGCGACCGCGTCGTCGCTTATCTCGACCATATCGGCCGGGTCGAGGGCAAGATCACCCGCATCATCGACAACGGCTTCGCCATGACGGTCGGGGCGACGCCCCGCAAGCGCGACAAGCTGGCGGCCCAGCTCACCTGGCTTGCCAACCGCGACATCCTCAATCTGCCGGAGGATCGCCGCCACGACCGTATCGTGCCGCGCAACCCGATCGCGGTGCTGACGCTCGAGGACGGCACCAAGATGACCTGCCGCATCATCGACCTCTCGCTGTCCGGTGCCGCCATTGCCGCGGAGAACCGCCCGCCGGTGAAATCGATCGTGCTGCTCGGCCGGGTCCAGGGCCGCGTGGTCCGAAACCTCGAGGACGGCTTCGCGCTGGAGTTCATGCACGAGCAGCCGATAGAGACTCTCGAAGAGAGCGTTACCGCGCGGTAAAGCGCAAGGACGCTAAAACGCCTGTATTTCCAGCCCTGAAGGCGGCTTCCGCGATGCGGACGCCGCCTTTTTCGTGTCCGGCGACCGCCTCGCGCGGGTTAACGCGAGGGCCGCGTGCGCGCGCAAACAACAGTTCCGCCAGCGTTTCCGCGTTAATAGATAAAATTTGAATCAATTGAAGTCATTTCAAATCTTAGTCGAATTCGATTCAAGTATAGATCGAATTCATCGCGCCTTTTACTTGTATTCGTCTCGACTTGACTTGGCCGACTTAGCGGCAACTCAAAAGCTCCATGCGAAATGTGGTCCCAACAAGAAACGGGGGCCGCAATGTTGGACTTCAGGGGACAGGGGAAAGGGCTGGCACTGGCTGCCATGCTCTTCGGGATCAGCGCGGCAGCGCAGGCCAGCGAAGGCCGTCTGCTCTACGCGAGCCTCGGCGACACCACGCGTGCGCCGATCGGCTGGGTCGAGTTCTGTGCGGATAATGCCGCCCAGTGCCAGGGCGCGCCGACGCAACCGCGCGACATCGTGATGTCGCAGGCCGCATGGCGCGACCTCGTCAAGGTCAATCGCTGGGTCAACGAGACCGTCAAGCCTTTGACCGACCAGGAGCACTGGGGCGTGATCGAGAAGTGGTCGCTGCCGACCGACGGTTACGGCGATTGTGAAGACTACGTGCTGCTGAAGCGCAAGATGCTGATCGATGCCGGATGGCCGCGCGAGGCCCTGCTCATCACCGTCGTGCGGGACAAGAAGGGCGAAGGACACGCGGTGCTGACGGTGAAGACCGACAAGGGCGAGTTCGTTCTCGACAATCAGAACGAGAACGTCGTTGCCTGGACGGAGACCGGCTACCGCTTCGTCAAGCGCCAGTCACAGAGCGATCCCAACGTCTGGGTCTCGCTCGGCGACACCAAGCCGGCGGTCTCCACCGCCAGCGCCAAGAACTAGCCCGCCCTATTCGTGAGAGCGCGGTATTTTGGTCCGACTGGTGCATCCGCACACCTCCGCTGACGAGGCGCACAGGATTGCCTTCGGCTTTTCACCGCCTGACGACCGGTACTTTGCAACGCGCTTGAGGGATGGGTTGGGTGAACGCGGGCGGACGCCCCACCGGTCAAGGACCGAGCGGCAGCAGCGCGCCGGGCAAGCTGCGGATCAGGTCGGCTTCGGGACATGCCGCGGCGAACGCAAGGCGAATGCGGCTCTTGGTCTCGACAACCCGGGCGGCGATTTTCAAGAGCCGAAGACGCAGCGTCGCGAACTCGGCAGTGGCCAATTCCCGGACTTTGGGAATGGCGTCGCGCACGGTCAGCATCAGCCAATAAGCGGCGGTATGGAGAACGAGGCGGACTTGATTGGCGAGCGCCGAACGGCAACTGGTGCGATCGGAGGCGAGCTGCGTCTTATGCAGCTTGATCAGATTCTCGGCTTGGCCGCGCGCGCAATACAGGCTGTCGTAGATCCACTCGGCCGAGCCGACATCGAG
The DNA here is from genome assembly GCF_011516635.5 of Bradyrhizobium barranii subsp. apii. Lineage (GTDB taxonomy): Bacteria > Pseudomonadota > Alphaproteobacteria > Rhizobiales > Xanthobacteraceae > Bradyrhizobium > Bradyrhizobium barranii. The sequence goes on from NZ_CP096255.1 coordinate 6,630,278, forward strand.
GCTGGTGACGACGAAGCGGATGTCGAGGCCGAGCATCGTCGCCTCAATACGGGCGACGGTGCGTCGTTCGCGATCCCAGGACTTTGCCTTGTGGCGCGTCTCGGTATAGCCGCGCAGAACCGGCAGGTTCTCGATGGCGCGTCGCGTGCGGATGTCGTCGGCGACCGCGTCGACTTTTCTGGCGAGCGGCTTGGTGCCGGACAGACCGAAGATGTAGTCGATGCCGTTGGTCTCGCACCACGCCATTGCCTCCGGCCGGGCATAGTGCCCGTCGCCACGGAACGTAATTCGCGTGTTGTGCCACCGCGTCCGGATATGCCGTACCAGGCGGCGCAGATGGGCACGCACCTCGACGCCGCCCGGCGTCTTGCCGGGCCGCAGCACGACCGCCACGGGCCGGCTCTTCTCCGTGTCGTAGACGTGGATCGGCAGGAAGCAGCGTTCGTCATAATGAGCGTTGAACAGCGAGAGCTGCTGATGGCCGTGGACGACATCGCAGGTATCATCGATGTCGAGCGTGACGGATGCCGGCTCGCGCGGGTAGCTATCCATCCATGCGTCGACCAAAGTGTAGGTCAGTCGGATCACGTCGCGCAGGCGCGGAGCATTCTCCAGACGCGACAGCGTCGGTTGGGAACACAGATCGCGACCCGTGTCCGGCAGCCGTCCGCAGGCCAGCTTGAATGCGGGATCGGACCGCAGATGATCGAGGTCGTCGGCGTCCTCGTAGCCGCAGCAGATCGCGAACATGCGCGCGCGGAACATATCGACCAGGCTGTGCACGACCCGCGTCGGATCGCGCCGATCCGGGAACACCCGGGCCAAATTGTCGGCCAAGCCGAGACGCCGCTCGGCCATCGCCAGAAGCATCACGCCCCCGTTCGAGGTCAGCCGACCGCCATCGAAGGCAGCTGTGACTTTCTTGGCGTGAACGGCTGGAAACGAGAAGGGCAGAATCGTATCGTCGGTCATGGCGGGCGTGGTGTTCGCGGCTGAAGGTGATGGGGTTGGCTTCGCAACCGAATCCTACGCCGCATCAGCGCTTTACACCACGCTCGCCAGCCTCTCAGGCGCCCTCTGACGAATAAGACGGGCTAACGACCTGACTCTGCTGCACAGTTCTGGAATTCAGCCGGCCAAGGGCGGTTGGCACGGACCTTGCGGAGAGACGGGAGCATCGCCCCTCCCTTGGACACGCCATGGCCACTCCCGCCGCTCTCGAACTGGTCGCCGTCACCAAGCGCTACGACACGACACTGGCGGTCGACACCGTCAATTTGAAGATTCCGGCCGGGACCTATTGCTGCCTGCTCGGCCCCTCCGGCTGCGGCAAGACCTCGACCTTGCGCATGATCGCGGGCCATGAGGCGGTCAGCAAAGGCGACATCATTCTCGGTGCGCAGAACGTGACCGACCTCGAGCCCGCCAAGCGCGGCACGGCGATGATGTTCCAGTCCTACGCGCTGTTTCCGCATCTGACGGTGCTCGACAACGTCGCGTTTGCCCTCAAAATGCGCGGCGTCGACCGCGCGACCAGGCACAAGCGCGCCGGCGAATTGCTCGAGCTGGTGGCGATGACACCCTATGCGGGCCGGCTCCCGGCCCAACTCTCCGGCGGCCAGCAGCAGCGCGTGGCGCTGGCTCGCGCACTGATCACCGAGCCGCAGATCCTGCTGCTCGACGAGCCGCTCTCCGCGCTCGATCCGTTCCTGCGGGTGAGGATGCGCGGCGAGTTGAAGCGCCTTCAGCGCGAGCTCGGCATCAGCTTCATCCAGGTCACCCACGGCCAGGAAGAAGCGATGGCGCTCGCCGACCACATCGTGGTGATGAACCAGGGCAGGATCGAACAGCAAGGCACCGCGCGCGAGATCTTCCACCGCCCCCGCACCGAATTCGTGGCGCGCTTCATCGGCGGCCACAACGTCCTCAGCGACGCCGGAAACCTCATCGCCGTGCGCGCCGATCAGCTCGGCATCGCGCCGTTCGCCGAGGGCGCGTTCGGCGCCCCGGCGCTGCTGACCCAGACCGAGTACCAGGGCTCCTACATCGCCGTCTCGCTCACGCTCGACGATGGCACCGCCCTGTTCTCCCACCTCCCCGAGGCCGCCTTCGACGTCCACCCCTTCCGTCCGGGCGATCGCGTGCTGGCCACCTGGGATCCCGCCAAGGCGCAACGCCTGCAATAGCGCCGATCGATCACTGGAATGCGCAACAGAGGAGTGACTGATATGACCGAGACCACCAGGACGAAGGGCGTCAGCCGCCGCACGCTGCTCAAGGGCACCGCAGGTCTCGCGGGCCTCGCCGCCGGCTCCGGCGCAATCACCGGCTTCCCCTATGTGAAATCGGCCGATGCGAAGGTGCTGCGCTATCTCGGCACCGCCGTGAACGAGGGCGACGACATCTCCAAGCAGTGCCTCAAGGACACCGGCATCAAGATCGAATACATCACCGCGACCACCGACGACGTCACCAAGCGCGTGATGACCCAGCCCAACTCCTTCGACGTGTTGGACACCGAATATTTCTCGCTGAAGAAGATCGTGCCGTCGGGCAACATCCTTGCCCTCGATGCCAGGAAGATCAAGGAATTCGACAACATCACGCCCGTCTTCACCAAGGGTGAGACGCCCGGCGGCAAGAAGATCGGCGGCCAGGGCACGGCGCCCTGGAAGGTGCTCTATCTCGAAGGCAAGGACTCCAAGAAGTTCGCGACGTCGGCGACCGAGTTCGTCACGCTGATCCCGACCGTCTACAACGCCGACACGCTCGGCATCCGTCCCGACCTGATCAAGCGCCCGATCAGCTCGTGGTCCGAGCTGCTCAACCCCGAATTCAAGGGCAAGGCCTCGATCCTCAACATCCCCTCGATCGGCATCATGGATGCCGCGATGGTCGTGGAAGCCACCGGCAAGTACAAATATGCCGACAAGGGCAACATGACCAAGGAAGAGATCGATCTCACCATGAAGGTGATGACCGAAGCCAAGAAGGCGGGGCAATTCCGCGCCTTCTGGAAGGACTTCAACGAGAGCGTCAACCTGATGGCCTCCGGCGAGACCGTGATCCAGTCGATGTGGTCGCCGGCCGTGACGAAGGTGCGCTCGATGGGCATCCCCTGCACCTTCCAGCCGCTCAAGGAAGGCTATCGCTCCTGGGCCTCGGGCTTCTGCGTCTCCAAGGGCGTGTCGGGTGCAAAGCTCGAATGGGCCTATGAGTTCGTGAACTGGTTCCTGTCCGGCTATGCCGGTGCCTATCTCAACCGCCAGGGCTACTACTCCGCCGTGCTCTCTACCGCGAAGGCGCACATGGAGCCGTACGAGTGGGCGTACTGGATGGAAGGCAAGCCGGCCGAGAAGGACATCAAGGCGCCCGACGGCTCGCTGCTCGAGAAGGCCGGCGCGGTACGCGACGGCGGCTCCTACGAGGACCGCATGGGCGGCGTCGCCTGCTGGAACGCCGTGATGGACGAGAACGACTACATGGTCCGCAAGTGGAACGAGTTCATCGCGGCCTAACGTGATGGACACGTCAGAGGACATCCTGCAACAGGCGTCCCCGGGCTTGATCCCGGGGTCGGGCACGGCGCGCGCCGCGAAAGCGACGCGCCTGTCGCCGTCCTTCATCTCCTGGCTCCAGGCCGGGCCGATGATGCTGGTGTTTCTCGCCTTCTTCCTGATCCCTCTGGTCTTCGTCGTCATCGTCTCGTTCTGGGACTACAACGAATACCAGTTGCTGCCGGCCTTCTCCGGCCGCGGCTACACCGACACGTTCGAGGGCTGCATCGCGCAGCTCCCCGATCTCTGCACCATCGCCAAGACCTATCTGAAGACGTTGAAGCTGTGCTTCCTGGTCTGGGTCATCACGCTCTTCATCGGCTTCTGGGTCGCCTACTTCCTCGCCTTCCACGTCAAATCCAAGACCTGGCAGATGGGATTGTCGCTGCTCTGCACGATCCCGTTCTGGACCTCCAACGTCATTCGCATGATCGCCTGGATCCCGCTGCTAGGACGCAACGGCCTGGTGAACTCCGGACTGGTCAAGAGCGGATTGATCAACCATCCGCTGGAATGGCTGCTGTTCTCCGAATTCTCCGTGGTGCTGGCGCTGGTCCACCTGTTCACCTTCTTCATGGTGGTGCCGATCTTCAATTCGATGGTGCGCATCGACAAGTCGCTGATCGAGGCGGCCTACGACGCCGGCGCCACCGGCTTCCAGACGCTGGTCAACGTCATCATCCCGCTCTCCAAGCCCGGCATCGTGATCGGCTCGATCTTCGTCATCACCATCGTGATGGGCGACTTCATCACCATCGGCGTGATGGGCGGCCAGCAGATCGCCGCCGCCGGCAAGATCATCGAGACGCGGGTGAACGCGTTGCAATTCCCGGCTGCCGCCGCGAACGCCGTGATCCTGCTCATCATCACCTTCCTGATCATCACCATGATGTCGCGCATCGTCGACATCAAGAAGGAGCTCTAGAGCATGAAGGAGGGACGCCCGCGCTCATTCTACGTGCTCGCGATCTTCTTCGCAGCCTATGTGCTGTTTCTCTACGGCCCGATGATCGCGATCTACGTCCTCTCGTTCCAGGGCCCGCAGGGCGGCCTCACCTTCCCGATGAACGGCGTGTCGACCTTCTGGATCGCAAAACTGTTCCAGGGCACCGGCATCGTCGATCTCGGCGCGGCCTTCCGCCGCTCGCTGCTGCTTGGCCTGATCGTGATGGTCGTGACCGTCGTACTGTCGGTCGCCGCCGGCATGGCCTTCCGCCGCAAGTTCAAGGCGCAAAGCATTTTGTTCTACTCGGCGATCGCGAGCCTGATCGTGCCCTCGATCATCACCTCGCTCGGCATCTCGCTTGAATTCCGCATCATCGACGATTTGATCAAGGCGCACTGGAACGAGAATTTCGAGACCTCGATGGGCCTGCTGACCTCAGGCCTAGGTGCGCACCTGACCTGGACGCTGCCGTTCGGCCTGCTCATCATGTTCGCGATCTTCAACCGCTTCGATCCCAGGCTCGAGGAAGCCGCGCGCGATCTCGGCGCGACGCCGTGGCAGGCCTTCCGTCATGTCGTGCTGCCGATCATCCTGCCCTCCGTGATCGGCATCGGCCTGTTCGGCTTCACGCTGTCCTGGGACGAGCTCGCCCGCTCCAGCCAGGCGATCGGGGCGGTGAACACGCTGCCGCTCGATCTCCAGGGCCTCACCACCACCGTGACGAACCCCGACATCTATGCACTCGGCACCGTGATCTCGGCGGTGTCGTTCACCGTGATCGCCCTTGCACTCGGCACCATCCACATGCTCAACAAACGGCAGGCGGCCAAGGGCTCGGATGCCGGCCAAGGGCTTGTCTGACAAGGGGCTTGTCTGATCTGATGCGACTTCACGTCGTCAATCCCAACACCACCGCGTCGATGACGGCGAAGATCGCCGCTGCAGCACGCAGCGTCGCCCTGCCCGACACATTGATCGATGCGCGCCAGCCCGCGATGGGCCCGGTCTCGATCGAGGGCTTTTACGACGAAGCCTTCGCCGTGCCCGGCATGCTTGGCTGCATCCGCGACGCCGACCGCGACGGCGCCGACGCCCACATCATCGCCTGCTTCGACGACACCGGCCTCGACGCCGCGCGTGCCGCCGCGAAAGCGCCGGTGATCGGCATCGGGGAAGCCGGCTTCCACATGGCGAGCCTGATCGCGGCGCGTTTTGCCGTGGTGACGACCCTCGGTGTCTCGATCGTGCCGATCGAGCATAATTTGCGGAAATACGGTCTCGCCGAGCGCTGCGCTCGCGTCCGCGCCGCCGAGGTCCCGGTGCTCGCGCTCGAGGAGCGCAATGCTGATGCTCTCGGCAAGATCTCCGCGGAGATCACCGCCGCGGTCCGCGACGATCGGGCGGAAGCCGTCGTGCTCGGCTGCGCCGGCATGGCTGACCTCGCCGCCGAGCTCGCCGCCACACATGGCCTGCCCGTGGTCGACGGCGTCGCCGCGGCGGTCACGCTGGCAGAATCACTGGTGCGGCTAGGACTGAAGACCTCCCGACTCGGGCCCTATGCGGCGCCGCGCTCGAAGACCTATTCCGGACCGTTTTCGCCGTTCCAGCCTTGATCCCGGCTCTTTTCGAGGACCTTCAGGGGTCCCAAGACCAGCTGATTGCTGGTTTTTTGCCGTTAGCCTCTTTTTGGTCCCATTTGTTACCGAACGGTAACACTTTCGGGACGTCCCGGCGACCGCTGGTTGCCGCACTTCGCCACTCACCAAGTTTCAATTTGGGTTTTGTCAGCGATGATCGATCTCGCCCAGGACAGGCCGTCCAACCCCCTCCTTCGCCTTGGCGCCCAGCCGATTGCGCTGACCGCCGCAGCCCTCCTGCTCCTCATCGCCGGCGTGACCTCGATCGCGATCTGGCGCGCCTCTACCGGTGCAACTCCTGAGACCGACCGGGTGGTGGCGTCGCGGCAGCTCCAGGCCCGCACGGCCCAGGCATCCGAGCAACTCGTCGAGAAGACCAAGGGTCTCGAGGCGACCCAGCAGGAATCGATCGACCAGCTCCAGGTCGTGCAGGACCAGCTCCAGACCATGAAGCGCCTGATGGCGGCGCAGCAGGCCGACACCAAGCGCCTGTCCGAACAGGTCACGACGCTGAACGAGTCCATCGACGGCCTTCGGCAGTCCTTTGCCAGCGTCCGGGCCACGGAGGCGGAGACACCCTCGGTTACCCGCAGGAAACCGTCGCGCCGTGTCCACGCCAGCGCCCGCAAGCGCTCGCGCGGCTAGCCGGGTCAGGGTCTGCGACTAAATTTTTCCACATGTGAACTGGATCACATTCCCCCGTATGATTCCGCGCCATGCTCGCGGTTACCGGATGGCGTGAGCCGATTTCAATGTCCGGGGCTGGCAAGGTCGTTGACGGTATACTGCGTCAACGGCCTTGTTCTTTAGTGGGCTAGAGCGTTTTCCGATCACGTTGCGTCGTAACCAGCCGCGACGAGATAATTTTGACATTCCTCGGGTGAGAAGCGTTTGAGAGCGTTGGCGATTGCTTGCCAGAGATCGGGCATGGTGCGGGCTGCGGCGGCCCGCAACAGCGCTTTCAGTTTGGAGAAGGCCATTTCAATCGGGTTGAAGTCTGGACTGTAGGGCGGAAGATAGAGCAGGCTAGCTCCGACCGCCTGGATGGCCTCTCGAACGCCATGGACCTTGTGAGCGGGCAAGTTGTCCATGATAACGGTATCGCCCGGCCGCAGCGATGGGGCGAGCAATTGCTCGACGTAGGCCAGGAAAGCGTCGCCATCCATTGGACCGTCCAGAACAAGCGGCGCGATCAGACCGTCGGAGCGCAATCCAGCGGTGAACGTCGTCGTCTTCCAATGTCCGTGTGGGATAGCTGCACGACATCGCTCGCCGCGTGGCGAGCGCCCGTAACGCCGCGCCATTTTGGTGTTGGCGCTGGTTTCGTCGATGAAGACGAGACGCTCAGGGTCAAGGTCGATTTGCCCTTCGAACCACTCCTCACGTGCGGCATTTATATCGCCGCGCCGTTGCTCGGCGGCGTGCGCTGTCTTTTTTTAAGTGTGATCTTTCTGCGCTGGAAAAAACGCCAGAGCGACGCGATGCCAGTCGATATTCCATGACGTTTCAACAGTTCTCGCAACTCGGCAAGCGTGATATCCGGCCTCGCTGTCACCGCCTCCAGAATCAATTGCGAATGCGCTTCGATGCGCTGCGATTTGCGGTCACCGCCCTGGCGTTTAGGAACGATGTCGCCAACTTTCTTGAGGCGACCGCGCCAGCGGATTGCACTGGCCGCGCTGACACCAAAGCGCTCAGCAGCCTGTCGACAGGACATGCCACCGTCAATCGCGGCTACCACCCTTTGGCGAAGATCAACCGAAAGCGCCCTGGCCATACATGCTGGCCTCCCTCGCCAGCATGCAGCTTGAATCTGACTCGCGCCGTTTTGGGAATCTGGAGGGTTCTGTGAGGTCGCGCTCACGCGAGGGCGCGGCAGGCGCTTATGACGCGACCTCATTGAAGCCGGATTGAACGAAGGCGCGGGAGGCTATTCGCGGTTTTGCAGCTATGGGGATTGTTCGAGATCGCCATGCCCGATCTGCTGGCTCGGCGCGTGAGGCAGAGACACAGGAGTGCGCATCCTGGAAGAGTTGAGATCAGACGCGCTTCGCCTGAGATCGCGATAGGCCTTTTGCTGCATCGGACGGTTGTTGTCGCGCAGTGTGACAGCACGGATTCGACATCGTCCGCGATGATCGAGACGCTGGGAGCGAAATGACGAATGATGATCGTCGTGCACGACATGACTTGGCTCACGATGTGTCGCATCGGAACGGTGATGTTCGAGGGCTGGGGCGTCTGAAGCTATGTCGAAAGCGCTCAATGATGCGCATGACGCCACCACAATCGGGACAGGCAGGAACCTCGGCCCAGGTTTGAGCCTCCGAATCCACAGGCGACGGCTGGCCATCGTTTGGGGCTGTTCGCTCATGATCGAGAAGTTCGCGGCAAAGGGCGAGCTTGGCAGCGCGATGGCGGTTGGCCATGAAGCCGAAGTGGCGGATGCGGTGGAAGCCGTCAGGCGGCGTATGAAGCAGGAAACGGCGAATGAACTCATCGGGCTTGAGATTCATGATCTTTGTCGCGCTGTTTTGGCGATAGTCCTTCCATGAGAAGGCGACATGATCGTCGTCGAGTGCGACGAGCCGGCTGTTGGCGATCGCGACGCGATGGGTGTAGCGGCCGAGATAGGCCAGGACCTGTGCGGGTCCGCCGAAGGGCCGCTTGGCGTAAGCAACCCAGTTGATGCGTCGCATGGCGTCGAGGTGGGCCGCAAAGGCAGCCGGCTCGGCCAGAGCTCCGAGATCGCCGAAGAAACGCAAGGCACCGGAGTTGAAGGCTGCCGACAGACGTTTGAGAAAAAGTGTGCGAAATAGTCTGGACAACGGTTTGACGGCCAGGAAGAAGTTCGGTCGGCAAGCGGTCCAGCGCGCGCCATCGGGCGAGAGGCCGCCACCCGGAACGACGCAATGGACGTGGGGATGATGCATCAGCGTCTGTCCCCAGGTGTGGAGGACGGCGACGCCGCCGATCGCACCGCCGAGCCGGCGTGGATTGGCGGCGAGCGTCGTCATCGCCTCGGCGGCAGCCTTGAACAGGATGGCATAGACGACGGCCTTGTTCTGGAAAGCGATCGCGGCGATCGGTGCGGGAAGTGTAAAGACGACGTGGAAATAGGGAACCGGAAGCAGGTCGGCTTGACGCGCGGCGAGCCACGCGGCTCGGGCTCTCCCCTGACACTTCGGACAGTGCCGATTGCGGCAGGAATTATAGGCAACGCGTGTCGTGCCGCAGTCGTCGCAAGCCTGCATGTGGCCGCCGAGCGCCTCGGTCCGGCACGCAACGATCGCGCTCATCACGCGCCGCTCGACCCGCCCCAGATGACCGGCATGTACACGGCGATAGGCGTCGCCATGCCGGCGCAGAATATCGGCAATCTCGATGGCGGGCCTGTTGGAGCGGATGTCGGAGCGGGTCATGACCCGCATCCCGCTGCGGGTCATCCAGGTGGCGTCACCTCCAGCGACAGGCGATCGAGCGGGCTCTGCGTCGCTCGGATCGTATCGGTGGCGACCTGCGTGTAGCGCGCTGTCGACGACAAATTATTGTGCCCGAGCAAGACCTGGATGATCCGGATATCGGTTCCGTTCTCGAGAAGATGTGTCGCGAAGCTGTGGCGCAGCGTGTGCGGCGTGACGCGCTTGGTCAGGCCCGCAGCCTTCACCGCCGACCGGCAGGCGGCATGCAGCACGGTCTGATCGATCGGATGATCTTCGTCACGACCAGGGAACAGATAAAGCCGCGGCCGGGCGAGCCGCCAGTAGGTGCGCAGGATGCCCAGCAGCTGGGGCGACAGCATCACGTTGCGATCCTTCGCGCCCTTGCCGTGGCGCACCTGGATGACGCCGCGGGCGCTGTCGATGTCTTCGATCCGCAGTCCCGCAACCTCCGAGGCCCTGAGCCCGGCCGCATAGGCGGTGGTGAGCGCGGCGCGGCTCTTCAGGCTCGATACCGCTTCAAGAAACTGAACCACTTCGTCGGCGCTGAGAACGACCGGCAGCTTGCGCGGTTCTCGCGCATAGGGAATGCGCTCTGGGATGAGCGCCTCGCCGAGCGTGACGCCGTAGAAAAACCGTAGCGCACAGACGATCTGGTTCAGCGCCGGCCATGAGATGCCGGTCGAGACCAAATGCACCTGGAAGGCGCGGACGTCTTCCAGCTCTAACCGGTCAGGCGATCGGCCAAAATAGCGGCTGAACTTCGAAACCGCGCTGATGTAGGATCTTTGCGTCGCCGGCGACAGATTGCGGACGGTCATGTCTTCGATCATGCGGCGGCGAAGAGGGCTCAAATCGGCCATCTCGATACTCCTGTCTGAGGGGGTGGGCTCCAACACCCACATCCTCTCAGCCAGGAGGCGATCTATGCCACCTTGCCCCCTACGCCGCGGCAGCGGCTTCGTTCAATCCCCACCCGATTCTTTCCGGTCGGAAAATGCTCTAGCTGGAGCCCCGCTCCGATGGAATCGGAGCGGGGCTCCAGCTTTTTGCAGCTGTCAGAACGCTATTCGCAGACATCCACGCGGCGGACACGCCAGCCTGCCGGCGTCATCACGCGCTTCCGCACCACGTAACAGCCGCCGTAACCGCCGTCGTCGTAGCCGGTACCATAGTAATAGGGATCGCCGTAACCGTAGCCGTAGCCGTAATAGCCGCCATAGTAGCCGGCGCCGGCGAGACCTGCCCCGATCGCCACTCCGGGCCAGAAGCCGCCGCCACGCCAGTAACCGCCATGGCCCCAGCCGCCACCATGGCCCCAGCCGCCGCCGCCGTGGCCCCAGCCGCCGCCACCATGACCGAAACCGCCCCCCGCCTCAGCCGCCTGCGGCGCCGACAAGCCGACTGCCGCGACGGCCAGCGCCGCCATCATCATCTTGCGTAACATCACTCGATCCTCCGCGTGGAGACGTTCCACGCTCAAAGCAGGACCAAGCTAACGTCACCCGCGCCTTCCTGACAGCCTTACTGCCTCACTTCCGCGCGAGTATCAGCAGCCGCGATCGAAGCATGTGAATCCGAAGGAAGCTGACGCGCGGCGCGCGCGGACCGCTATGCGGCGGCTGCCATCTTCTCGGCGGCCCACGGCTATTCTCAGCCGATCCGCTTCAGGCCTTTCTTGAAGCGCGGGCCGTTGGCCACGTAGAACCTCGCCGCACTCCCCATCTTCTGCACCTGGGCGTCGTCGAGCGTGCGGATCACGCGCGCGGGCGAGCCGATGATCAGGGAGCGTTCGGGAAATTCCTTGCCCTCGGTGATGACCGAGCCCGCGCCAACGATGCTGTTGCGGCCGATCTTCGCGCCGTTCATCACGATCGAGCCCATGCCGACGAGCGCGCCCTCCTCGATCGTGCAGCCGTGCAGGATGACGTTGTGGCCGACGGTGCAGTTCTTGCCGATGACCAAGGGAAAGCCGAGGTCGGTGTGGCAGGTCGAGCCATCCTGCACATTGGCGCCCTCGCCGATCTCGATCCATTCATTGTCGCCGCGCAGCACGGCGCCGAACCAGACGCTCGCACCCGGCTTCAGGCGCACGCGGCCGATCACGGTCGCGGTCTCGGCGATGAAGTAATTCCCGTCGGCGGGAAGATCGGGTGCCTGTCCGTCGAGCTCGTAGATCGCCATGGGGTTCTCCTGTCGCGTCAACCCCAGCCATAGCGAAACGGCGACGCTGAGGCAAAGGGCCGCCGCGCCACGCAGGGGACGCAGAGTATCCCGTGCAACGGAAGCGTCAGACCAGAACGCCGGCGGCGCGTAGCGTCATCAGGAAGAAGGTGCCGCTCATCATGCTCCAGAAGCCGGCGATGACGGTCGCCATCATCACGAATTCGACGCGGCGGCTTTCCACCCGCATGCCACGCAACGTGTTGCGCATGATGATGAAGGGCGCCGCGAAGACCAGGAACGGAACCGCGGCAAACGTCTTCGGCGCCACGCCGTCCTGCAACAGGCCGAAACCGGCGGGCCGCTGGGCAAACGCCTGGTATCCGTTCACGAGCGCGCCCGCGAGCGCGAAACCGATGCAGATCGAGAACAGAGAATTGAAGGCTTCAGGTGTCATCGAACGGTCCGCCCTTACGCAACGCCGGAGCCATCCTGTGACAAAGAGTGTCGGTTAACGCTACATTATCCTTAAGGGAAGGTTAACGTCGGTGGCCGATCCGCGCAGGGCCCTCCCCCATCCCGGCGGCCGGGAACGCTCCGCGAATTCGCCGCCGCATGGCATATTCGCCGCTGATTCGTCGGCCACCGGCCGACTTCCCGGTTCGACTTGCGCAAGCTCATGACGATGTTTTCGGCAGCTCCCCTTAGGTCCTCCAGGACGCACCCTCGGGCGCATGTCGTCCCGATCGTGCTCGGCGGCATTGCGGCGCTGGGCGCGGTGGCGCTCGTCGCCTATTTGCTGTGGCCGACCTGGGGCTCGGGCGGCGCGAATGCTCCGGACCGGCTGCCGGTGAGCGTCGGCGGCACGCTGTTCAACGTTCCCACGACCGCGATCAGGATGAAGATCCAGCGGCACTCCGGGCCGCAGGAGCGCATCGATCTCGACTTCCTCTACCCTTCGCTTGAGCCGCCGGGCGCGCCGAAACATGTCACCGCCGACACCGTGGAAGAGGCGATGCAACCGATCGACCGTGTCTTCCTGTCGATATCGGCGCATCACGATGCGCTGGCGCCGGAGCAGCGAACAGCCACGATCTATCCGCGCTATCTCGACCAGGCCGCGACCAGTGCGGCGGACGGCCTGACGATGCGGATGTTCCGCGCCGACACGCCCTATGGCAGCGAGGACTTCTATTCCGCCGCAAGCCCCGCGCTGACCGCACGCTGCACGCGCGATGCCGCCACGCCCGGCATGTGCCTCTCCGAACGCCGTGTCGGCGGCGCCGATCTCACCTTCCGTTTTCCGCGGAGCTGGCTGTCGCAATGGCGCGATGTCGCGGAAGCGCTGGACCGGCTGTCAGCGCAATTGCGCGGACCGAAGGGATGAGCGCGGATTTCCGCCCCCGGACCGGCGCCTCCCGACAAAAATATCGAAAACAACCCCATGCACAGTAGCCAGTCGCCTATCCCGATTTCGTATTTTTCGAAAACGAAATTGACCCGTCGGGCGAAACAGGGATATGATGTCATTATGGGGCGATCAGCTTGAATGATGCGGCAACACATCTCCCGCCCGGCGCCGAGCTACTCGGACGCGAATGGCTCGGCTTCGACGAGAGCGGCCATGCACTGATCCGCTTTCAGGCGCAGCTCGCATTCACCAACAGGCACGGCACGATCCAGGGCGGCTTCCTCGCGGCGATGCTGGACTCCGCCACCGGGATTGGCGCGCTGGCCGCGCTTTCTCCTGACCTGACAGTGGTCACCAGAAGTCTGGATACGCGCTTCCTGAAGCCTGCAGCGGTCGGAGCCATCACGGCACGCGCGCGCGTTGTCGAACGGACGGATCGCGATATGGTCGTGCAGGCCGAGCTCGTCGATGCGAACGGCATCACTGTCGCTGATGCCACGGCGCGGCTGCGCATTCTCGCGAAGAAATAGAACTACGGAACCGCGGAGTTAGTCGTCCGTGAAGAATGCGGATTGATCTGAGAAATAAGCAGAATTTGTCTTGATGTAGTATTCGATTTTGCAGGAAAGCGGGGTGTTGGACCTCGCTTTCTTGCGTTTTAGGATTTTGCTTTTGGGCGATTCGTGATTCCCTGACGGCGTCGTCGACATTGGGGAATGCGATGAGCAAGCCGAGGGATGATCGCCAGAAAGACCTGTTGCTTCCGGCGCTTGATCAGATCATCGACATGGGTCATCCGCTGGTGCGGTTGGCAGCGCTGATCGACTGGAACATCCTGAATGAGCGCTTCAGTTCAGTGTGCCAAGCAGGGTCGGGCCAGCCGGGCTTGCCGACGCGGCTAGTCGCCGGCCTGTTCATTTTGAAGCACATGCACAACCTGTCAGATGAGGTGCTGTGCGCTCGCTGGATCGAGAACCCCTATTACCAATACTTCTGCGGCGAATTGAGCTTCTGCCACCGTCTGCCGTTCGATCGATCGTCGATGACACGCTGGCGGCAGCGGCTCGGCGAGGAACAGCTCGTCGCCCTGATCCAGGAAAGTCTTTCAGTGGCGCACAAGACCGGCGCCATCGGTCCCAAGGACCTGGAACGGGTGGTCGTCGATACCACAGTGCAGCCCAAGGCGGTTGCACATCCGACCGACGCGCGGCTGCTGCATCGAGCAATCACCAAGCTGGTCGGGCTCGCCAAGCGCAACCGTGTGCCGCTACGCCAGAGCTATCTGCGCCTGGCCAAGCGCGCCGCCATCATGACCGGCCGCTATACCCACGCCCACCAGTTCAAACGCGCCCGGCGGCAGCTCAAGTTCCTGCGGACACGGCTTGGCCGGATCATCCGCGACATCCGCCGCAAGATTGATGGCGATACGGTGCTGGAAGCTCGCTTCGGCCCGTTGCTCGGTTTAGCGCAGCAGGTGCGCAGCCAGGATCAGCATCAGCGCGGTCCGAAGGTCTATGCGTTACATGCTCCGGAGGTTGAGTGCATCGGCAAAGGTAAAGCCCGCGCGCCCTACGAGTTCGGCTGCAAGGTCAGCATCGCCACCCCTGTGACGTCTCCGAAGGGCGGCCAGTTCGTGCTCCATGCCAAGGCCCTGCATGGCAATCCCTTCGATGGGCACACGCTCGGTCCCGTAATCGCCGACATGGAGAAGCTCACCGGGGTGGAGACTCGCCGTATCCACGTCGACAAAGGATATCGCGGTCACAACCACCCGCATCGGTTCAGGGTCTGGATCTCGGGTCAGGTCCGCCGCGTCACAGCTTCCATCCGTCGCGAGATGAAGCGTCGTGCGGCTGTCGAGCCTGTCATCGGCCACGTCAAGGCCGAGCACCGCATGGACAGAAATTATCTCAAGGGACGCCTCGGCGACCGCATCAACACTGTTCTCGCCGCCGCCGGCTATAACTTCGGTCTGCTGCTGCGATGGCTCGCAGAGCTCTTGCGTGTCATCATCCGAGCCTTCTTCGAGACCGTCCCGGCTCGAAACACCGCTTGAGCCGGGCGCCGCCGCCAGTTCTTCACGAACGACGAGTTAACGTTCGTCATTGCGAGCAGTGCGAAGTAATCCAGAATCCCTCCGCGGAAAGATCCTGGATTGCTTCGCTTCGCTCGCAATGACGGAGAGAGAAACTATTCCTGATCGACGAGATCGTCCTCGAGGATCGCCATCTGGAATTGGAACGAGCGATCATCATCCTCGTCATCGACGAAGAGCACACCGATGAACTCCTCGCCGATATAAACCTCGGCGGAATCATCCTTCTTCGGCCGCGGCACGACGCGGATCTTGGGATTGCCGAATACGCGCTTCAGATACGCGTCGAGCTTCCTTACTTCCTTGACGTCCACGGCAAGTCTCCAATCGAAATCTGGGTTGGCGGGGTTTTAGGACGAGACGCGACGAACCGCCAGCATGAATTGCCAAAGAATTTGGGGACGAGCAGGGCCGGAGAATCCGGCCCTTTTCACTCACTCAAAGTCCCATCGCGTTGATCATCTGATCCATGGTGCGCGACGGCTCGGCGCATCCGGCCTCACCGACGATCTTGGCGGGCACACCGGCAACCGTGACGTTGTGCGGCACCGGCTTGACCACGACCGAGCCGGCGGCGATGCGCGCGCAATGACCGATCTCGATGTTGCCGAGGATCTTTGCGCCGGCGCCGATCAGGACGCCGTGACGGATCTTCGGATGGCGGTCCTCGTTCTCCTTGCCGGTGCCGCCGAGCGTGACGCCGTGCAGGATCGAGACGTCATCCTCGATCACCGCGGTCTCACCGCAGACGAAGCCGGTGGCGTGGTCGAGGAAGATGCCGCGGCCGATGCGCGCGGCGGGATTGATGTCGGTCTGGAACACCGCAGACGCGCGGCTCTGGAGATAATACGCAAAGTCCTTGCGGCCCTTCAGATAGAGCCAGTGCGCGAGGCGATGGGTCTGAATGGCGTGAAAGCCCTTGAAGTAGAGCAAGGGGTCGATGAAGCGCGACGTCGCGGGATCGCGATCGTAGACGGCGACGAGATCGGCGCGGAAGGCGTTGCCGAGATCGGGAGCCTCGCGCAGCGCCTCGTCATAGGTCTGGCGAACGAGATCACCCGACAGCGCGGAATGATCGAGCCGGTCGGCGAGACGATGGATCACCGAATCTTCCAGGCGACTGTGATGCAGCACCGTCGAGTAGATGAAGGTCGCAAGCTCCGGCTCGCGATGGACGATGTCCTCCGCCTCGCCGCGGATCCGATCCCAGATCGGATCGAGCGTTGCGAGCTTTCCTCCCGGACTGACCTGATGCACTGCCATAGGATCTGCTCTTTCGAATTGGCTCATTTTGCTGGCTCTATACCACAGTCTAGCCGACGAAGTCCCGACGGGCTTGCCTGAGAGTGAACAGTGAGTTGCTCCGCGAAAGCACGCCAACGCCTTGAAACACAACAGTTTCTTCTGACGCCCCCAGGCGGCGAGGTCGGCTGAAAATGGTCAGGATTTTGCCAAATTCAAGCCGGGCAGCGTCAAACTATTGGTGAATTCCGCCTCGACGGCTATCGCGGGCATGGTCGGGGAACACGACGGAGCGGATTTGAGCATCACCACCGATCAATTGCGCGCGGGCGCCGCGGGCTCGCTTTGGCTGCGGCTGGCGGCGGTGGGACTGCCCCTCCTCTTGATCGCGCCGGCGTTCTGGAACGGCTATCCGCTGTTGCAATGGGATACCGGCGGCTATCTGGCGCGCTGGTACGAAGGCTATCTGGTCCCGAGCCGCTCCACCGTGTTCGGCCTCTATCTGCACTACGGCGAGAATTTCGGCTTCTGGATCAATCTCGCGATCCAGTCGCTGGCGACGCTGTGGCTGTTGCAACTGACGCTGCGCGTACTCGGGTTGATGCAGACGTCTCGCTTCGTCGCGATCAGCCTCTGCCTGATCCTGTCGACCGCGCTGCCCTGGCTCGCGAGCATGCTGCTCACGGACATCTTTGCAGCGCTGTCGATCCTGTCCCTGTTCTTGCTGGTCGTCGGCGCGAGCCGGACGTCGGGCCTCGAAAAGATCTCGCTGTTCGTCTTCACCGCCTTTGCCGCCGCAACCCACAGCGCCACACTCGGCGTGCTGCTCGGGCTCTGCGCCGCCGGCTGGATGGTGCGGCCGTTCCTCGGCGCGCGCCTGCCGCTCGCCGGATTGGCGCAGGCGAGCCTCACCATCGTCGCGGGCGGCCTGATGCTGGTCTCGGCAAACCACGCGCTGTCGGGCAAATGGGCCTGGACGCCCGGCGGCTATGGCGTCGCTTTCGGACGCATGATGCAGGACGGTATCGTCGCGCGCTTCCTGAGCGATCATTGCCCGCGCGAGCGCTACAAGCTCTGTCCCTATCGCGACCAATTGCCAGCGACCGCCGACGAGTTCCTGTGGGGCAAGAGCATGTTCAACACGCTCGGCCGCTTCGAAGGCATGAACGACGAGATGGGCTATATCGTCGTGCATTCGCTCGCCGACTATCCGGCGTGGCAGGCCGGCGCGGCGTTGCGGGCGATGGGGCAGCAATTGCTGCATGTGGCCACCGGCGAAGGCACCAGTGTCTGGATCGGGCACACCTACGGCATCATCGAGCGCTACATCCCGGCGCAAGTCGCGCCGATGCGCGCGGCGCGGCAGCAGAATCACGGCCTCGATTTCGATCACATCAACTGGCTGCACGTTCCCGTCGCATTAGCCTCGATGCTGGCGCTGGTCGGGTTGCTCGCGCATGCGCTCGCAAGCCGCAGGCTCGACGATCTGACGCTGCTGGCGGCAACCGTCACGCTGGCGCTGCTCGGCAACGCCTTCATCTGCGGCGTGATCTCGGGCCCCCACGACCGCTACGGCGCGCGGATGGTGTGGGTCGCGACCTTCGTGGTGCTGATGGCGCTGGCACGTCGTTTCGGTGACGACTTGCCTGACGACGAGACCTCAGCCGCGGCGTGACAGGAAGTCGAGCACGCCGGTCTTGTAGACCTTGTCGCCGACCGCACGCATGTGGTCGCGGTTGGGGATGTCGAGCACTTCCGATCCCGGGATGATGGCGCCGAGCGCGCTGGCGGATCCTGCGACGTCGTCGGCGCTGCCGACCGCGATCAGCACGGGCACGTCGATGCGCGCGGCCTCTTCCTTCGTCATGAGGTCGCGGGTGCCTCGCAGGCAGGCGGCGAGCGCACGACGGTCGGAACGGGTCTGATCGGCGAAGGCGCGAAACGTGCGGCCGACCGGATCGGTGACGTCGTCGAGCGTGGGCGCCTCCAGCGCCTTCGCGACGTTCTCGCCGGGCCCGGTGCCCTCGATCAGGCCGCCGATGCCGATGCCGCCGAGGATCGCCGAGCGCAGGCGCTGCGACTCGTTGAGGGAGAGCCAGGCCGTCATCCGCCCGCCCATCGAATAGCCCATCATGTCCGCCTGCGGAATCGCGAGATGATCCATCAGCGCGAGCACGTCGCCGGCCATGGTCGGGATCGAGTACTGCGTGGGATCGTAGAGCTTTGCGCTTTCGCCATGGCCGCGATTGTCCAGCGCGATGACACGGCGGCCGTTCTTGCGCAGTTCCGAGACCCAGGTCGGATAGACCCAGTTCACGTTCTTGCTCGAGGCAAAGCCGTGCACCAGGATGATCGGATCGCCCTCGCCTTCGTCGAGATAGGCAATTTCAACGGCGCCGTTGTGAAAGCTCGGCATCAGCAGTTCCGGAAGTCGTTGTGGGGGAGAGATTGATCTTAGGCGGTAAGCGCCACGTCCGCCAGAGCGGATTGGGCTGCCGCCCGGCGGAGCCGCCGCGCCCGCCTGCGATCGCACCAGGCCTGGGTCAGGCGCTCCGTCGCCGCCTTGATCGAGGACAGCAGGCCGAACAGCGTCAGTGCCGCGCCGAACAGCCAGAGCGCCAGATCGAACATGCCGCCGACGAGCAGCAGCGCGCCGCGGCCGAGCAGCTTCATGATCGCGCGGGTCTTGCCGCCCTCCGCTTCCGCAAGCCGGGCCGCGCGCGCGACGTCCTTCGGGCCTTCGGCGATGCGCAGCGTATCCATGGCGCCGCGCGTGCCGGTCTTTTCGGCAACGCGGGTGACGTCCTTGCCGAGCCGGACCAGGGCACCGACCTTCTCGGCGCGGAACGCGGCCTTGATCGCGCTCGCGGTCTCGCCGGGGCGGAACACCGAACCCTTGACGACGGCGTTCTGGAGCATTGTCGTATCGACCACCTCACGCGCCGACCGGCCGGCCCATGCGGCAAGTCCCTCGCCGAGACGTCCGACCTTGCGGGCATCCTTCACCAGCGTCAGTCCAGCGCGCACGGGCGCGGCGCCGCCGACCGACACGTAGGTCACCGCCGTCACCGCAAGGCCGGCGGTCGCAAGGCCGAGCACCAGATGGTCGGTGTCCTCGCCCATGGCGAGACGCTTGCCCTCGCGCACGACGTCCCTGATGTCGCCGATCACGAAGAGATCGCCGGCGACGGTTCCGGACAGGCTCGCGACATCGTCGGCGTTGCCGGTGACGAGGCCGGTGGCGAACCGTTTGGCGAAATGCTGCGTGGAATTTTCTTCCTTGACCGCATCGCTGACGCGGTTGAGGAGGTCGTCGGGCAGCGCGATGTTACGTTCACGCACCAGCGCGACAAAACTGTCGGCGAGATCAGCGTCGCCGGCGGCGAGCGCGGCCTCGATATTGTCCTGAACCAGGCGGTCGTTCTGCCGCAGCAGCGCATCGAGCTTGAGCTCGGAGAGCGCCGCCGGATCGTCCTGGGCGGAGAGGAGCGCGCCGGCCTCGCGGGCATGCGGCGCTACCTGCGCGAGCATGAAGCTGCATGCTGCAATACCGGTCAACGCCGTGCTGATTCGCAGTCACTTCATGCCAAGAGTCATACCAAGAGTTGTGCCAAGAGCCTGGACGATCCCGAGATCATTGCGCCTGTTGGTTCGTCTTTCGTCGCAATTCCGCGCGTCCAAAGACATAGTATGCCAAAATTGCGACACAACGTCCCCGACGAAAGAAGGGCTTCTCTCAGGCCGCAAGATTGTGTCGAATTTGCATGAGCAAATGAGCATGGGGCAATTGCGAACCTTTCGGTTCCGCTGGACTAGCAATCATCTGCACCCAACAGTATGGTCCGCGGCGCCTCAAAGATGCCGCGTCAGTGTTTGATTGTGTCTGCCGCCATTGCCACTCCAGGATGAACTACGATGTCCGACCATGTCGTCCCGCACTTCCATAACGATGCCGGTGTCCCCGTCATCGAGATCGGCTCGCAAGAGTTCATGTGCGTCGGCGCCAATCCTCCGTTCGATCATCCGCACGTCTTCCTGGACCTCGGCAACGACAACGAGATCATCTGCCCCTATTGCTCGACGCTGTACCGTTTCGCCGCCGACCTGAAGCCGGGCGAAGCCCGTCCGCCGGAATGCGTGCTGAAGGACAAGGTGGCCTGACCGCCTCTCACGGTCAGGGGTGGCGCTCTCCCGAACGATTGTCATCGCCGGTGCCGGCATAGGTGGACTGACGGCCGCGCTTGCGCTCGCAGCCCGTGGCTTCCGCATCGTCGTGCTGGAAAAGGCCGAGCGGCTCGAGGAAGTCGGCGCCGGCCTGCAACTCTCCCCCAACGCCAGCCGCGTGCTGGTCGAGCTCGGCCTCACCGAGCGGCTCAAGCGAAGCGCCGTCACGCCTGAGGCGCTCTGCGTCATGAGCGCGCGGGCCGGCGGCGAACTGCTGCGCATGCCGCTCGGCGAAGCCGCTTCCGCGCGGGCCGGCGCACCCTATTGGGTGGTGCATCGCGCCGACCTGCAATCCGCGCTGGCCGGTGCGGTCTCCGACCATCCCGATATCGATCTGAAGTTAGGTGCGACCTTCGAGGATGTGGCGCCCCACGCCAAGGGGCTGACGGTCGTCCATCGCAGCGGCACGATACGCCGCAGCGATCTGGCCAGCGCACTGATCGGCGCCGACGGTATCTGGTCGACGGTACGCCAGCATCTGTTTCCCGAGGTGCAGCCGCGCTTCTCCGGCCTGATCGCCTGGCGCGGCACGCTCGATGCCACGCAACTGCCGAAGGATTTTACCGCGCGGCGGGTCCAGCTCTGGATGGGTCCGAACGCCCATCTCGTGGCTTATCCGATCGCCGGCGGGCGCCAGATCAACGTGGTCGCGGTGCTGCCGGGGACCTGGAACAGGCCCGGCTGGAGCACGCCGGGCGACCCCTTCGAGGTGATGGACGCCTTCGCGGCACCGCGCTGGCCATCGCAGGCCAGGATGATGCTCACGGCCGTCGACAATTGGCGCAAATGGGCGCTGTTCGGCGTGCCCGACGGCTGCCCCTGGAGCCAAGGACCGGTCGGCCTGCTCGGTGACGCCGTGCATGCGATGCTGCCATTCGCGGCCCAGGGCGCCGGCATGGCGATCGAGGACGCCGCCGTGCTCGCCCGGCATCTGAGCCTCGAGGCTGCCGAGAGCGCGGCCGGTATCGCGGCGGCGCTGAAGCATATGGCCGCGCGCGGCAGGCGCGGGTGCGGCGGGTGCAGCGGACGGCGCGGCAGCAGGGCCGCATCTATCATCTCGGTGGGCCGCTCGCGATCGCGCGCGATGTTGCGATCCGCGCGCTCGGCCCGGAGCGCATGCTGGCGCGACAGGACTGGATCTACGGCTGGCGGCCCTGAGGCGGGCGCAATCGTGTCAACTCAGCGAACGGCGCTACCGGATTTCGGGGCGGGCTTGATGTCCGGCCGCTGTGGAGCAGAGGCCGCCGGCGTCGCACCGGGCGGCGTTTCCCGGCACTTGTTGCGGCGCCATGCGTCCTCGGCAAGTTGCGACTGCCCGCGCACCGCGATGTAGTCGTTGCGATAGGCGAGCTCGGATACGACAGCGCCGCCGGTCCCGGTCTCCGCCTTGTCCATCAGCTTCTGCAAATCCGCGGTGCGGGTAGCGAGCGCCTTGCGCTCGCCCTCGAGCTGCTTGCAGTCGTACAATTCGTATTTGCCGGGGTCGGCAAAGGCCGGAGCGACCGTCTCGCTCATGCTGGCGCAGCCGGACAGTGCGCCGCCCGCAAGCAGCACAACGAGCGCGCCGCAGAAGCGCAGCGGAGAGGGAAGCGAAGCAGCCATGCCGGATAAATAGTCCCCGTGGATTGAGAATGCCTAAAGCAACAACAGATGTCCGGATTGAGGCTTTGCCTTGCGCAGCCGGCTCGCTTAAGGAAGAACCGCCCATCCGGCCCGCGAAACGCGCCAATTCCAGACGGCCGGAGGTGGACTTAACTAGTTGATCTCGTTGGATCAAGCGGGCATGGCGGAATTGGTAGACGCAAGGGACTTAAAATCCCTCGGCGCGCAAGCGCTGTGCCGGTTCGACCCCGGCTGCCCGCACCATCGGAGCTGACGGGGCGAGCCTCCGCCCAAAGGCGGACGGCAGACCGATGCAGTCACGAACCGGCTGGAGCCCCCGCGGGGGCAAGGCGCCGTCCTTTTCCGGCGGACACGGCGGCATGCGTTATGACTGCACACCGTCCGTCTGCAGCCGCCTCGGTTCGGCGCGAAAGTCGAGCAGCAGGATCCAGAAACTTGTCAGCGCAATGATGAGGAGGATGAAGCTGCCCTCGAATGCCGTCCCAAGAATCGAGATCAGTGCCGGAAAGGCGAGACCGACGGCGAGGAACGCGGCAAGTGACAGGGCCGGAAGATCGACGACGAGGATCGCGGCATAAAGCGCGAGCTCGAAGAAGGCATATTCCTTGAGGCGCGGCGAGCTGAGATAGAGCGCAAACATCGCGAACACCGTGATGCGCATGGCGACGCGGGGATGATCGATCAGCCAGCGATCCAGTCGCGCAAGAAGTGATCCGCCGTCCTGCGCCGGCTGGCTCGCGACCACGCGCAGGATGGACAAGGCGAACGGCACCAGCACGAGCGCGAGTGCTGCGCATGCATAGGTCGCGAACGTCGCCGCCTTGCTGTCACCGAGGCCGGCATGATCCATGAGGTCGCGCGCCGCCAGCAGCAGCGACGGATTGATCTCGAAGAGATCGACGAGATGCTGGTCGGGGATCTTTCCGCCCATCGCCAGTTGCCAGCTGCCAGCTCGCGAACAGCTCGGGGTACATCAGCCGCGATATCAGGATCGGCAAGGCGAAGCTGAACGCCGCAACCGCGATCAGCGCGAGCTTGCGACCGCGTGGCAGCGGCAGGAAATAGAGCGCGGCCAGCACGGGAAAGAACACCAGCTTGAACGACGTTACGAGGCCGAGCAGCGCGGCGCCGGCGAGCCGCGGCGGAAAACTGCGATCCTCGGGCGCGCCGGACGCAGCCGGAGAAAGCAGGAGTCTCAGCGCAATCGCGGTCAGCACGCCGCTCAGGATCGCGAAGTTGCCGGACGCCTGCACCCATTCGAAACCGACGAACGCGCCGAGCGTGCAGAGCACCCTCAGCGCAACATCGCGCGCGCCCGCGCGCGTTCGGCCAAGACCGGGCAAGAGGAGCCCGCAAAGCACGGCGAGGACAGGAAAGATGCCCTTGTAGTGATCGACCAGAAGTCCACCCGCGCACAACGGGCGGAAGACATCCAGCGTCACCGGCAGATAGGGATAAGAGAGCTTGGTGCCCTTCAGGTTCTTGACGAAATAGGGATCGAGCCCGCTGGCATAGGCATCGACCGCCGCGCAATTGACGCGAGTGTCCCAGCCATATTTCATATCGAGCACGGCGTCGTTGGCGAGATTGCCGAGCACCAGCAGTGCGGTCAGTGCGATCAGGCAGGCGAGCCAAAAGTTCCGCCGCGAAGCCATGTCGGCCGAGGGGTCCAACCATCGTGCTGCACCGGTGACATCGGACACAATCGGATACCTTGTTGGGCCGGGTTTCTCCGCCAACGCGGCGCCAGGCCGTGCCACCATGGACAGGATGGGTTGCGGATTCATCTCCCCTGTGCGTTGCGCTCGCGCTTATGGTGAATCCCTGGTTGCCAGCCGTCCGTCTGGACGGCGGGAACCGGTTCCCTGTCGCCGCGACCGGCAGATCCGCCGCCCCCTACCGCGACGAGCGGGCGGCAAGCCAGGCATCGAGTGCTTCGCGCGTGTCCCGGGTCGCCGCCATGCGTGCGAACTGCTCGCTCTCGATGGCGAGGCCTTCCGAGATCGAGACGTTGAGGCCCCGCGTGGCGGCGGTGATGACGCGGGCGACCGCCAGGTGCGAATGCCGCGTGATGCGGTCTGCCAGTGCGAAGGCTGCGTCCAGCAGCTGCCCGTGCGGCACGACGTGGTTGACCAAACCGATCTCATGAGCCCGCTGTGGTGAAAAGGAATCTCCTGTCAGGAGATATTCGAGCGCCCGCTTCCGGCCTGCGAGCCGTGGCAGGCGCTGCGTGCCGCCGAAGGTCGGCGTGATTCCGATCGCGATCTCGGGCTTGGCGAAGCTCGCCCGCTCGCTCGCGACGGCGAGGTGCACGGCTTCCGTGATCTCGCAGCCGCCGCCGAAGGCGATGCCGTTCACGGCGGCGATGATCGGCTTCGAAAACGCCTCCATGCGCGCCGTCATCGCCTGCCCGCGCCGCACGAAGGCCTTTACCGCCGCGTCCGGCCCGCATTTCACGCTCTTCGAGAACTCGGCGATGTCGGCGCCGGCCGAGAAGGCGCGGTCGCCCGCCCCGGTCAGGATCACGGCGCGGATATCGGCATCGTCCTCGATACGATCGAGGATCGCCATCAGGCGGTCGACGAGGCCGTAGCTCAGCGCATTGAGCTTGTTCGGGCGATTGAACGTCAGCAGCGCGACAGCGCCTCGCGTTTCGGAGAGTACGAGATCGGACAAGTGCAGGCTCCTTCCAGGTCGAATTCCAGGTCGAACAGGCGCGGAAGTCAGCCACAGCGGTCTTGTCGTGTATACTCACTAGACAGTATACATTCGCGATGTCAGGCAAAGGCGACACCACACGCGAGCAGATCGTCATCGCGGCGACGCGCCTGTTCTATGGCGAAGGCATCAGGGCGGTGAGCATGGACGCGGTCGCCGAGAAGGCCGGCGTCACCAAGAAGACGCTCTATTATCACTTCACCAGCAAGGACGAGCTCGTCGCCGAGACCATCGCGGCCAGGGACCAGCCGACGCTGGAGCTCTATATGCGCTGGTTCGCCGAGACCGAGGGCACAGTGGCCGACAAGGTCCGCGGTCTCTTCACGAGGCTCGGACGCTCCATGGATACGCCGCGATGGCGCGGCTGCGGATTCCTGCGCAGCATTGCCGAGCTCGCAAACACGCCGGCACATCCCGCGGTCAAGGCCGGCGCGGCGCACAAGAAGCGTTTTGAAGCGTGGCTCGAAACCGAATTGCGCGGGCATGGCGTTGCCGGTGCAGCGGCGCTCGCGCGCCAGCTCGTGATCCTGCTCGACGGCGCCACGACCGTGATGCTGATCCATCGCGATCTCGACTATGTCGACACCGCGGGACGATTGGCACTCGGCCTGGTCGAGCAGGCTCGGAAGACGGGCCGCGCTTAAGCCGTCCTTAGCCTCGACGGGTCCGCCGGCGTGACGGGCGACCTCACCAACTCGTGTCCGACGCCGCCCCGCCTGTCAGCCATCCCGAAACATGGGTTGTGCGACGCAGCATAACCGATCAAAAAGCCTCTGATTTTCAGAGGTGAGCTTTGTCCGACGTCAATGCCGACGATTGGGTGTCCTCGGGACACCGGCCCATGGGTTTTCCAGAATTCGTCATCGTGATCGCGTCCATCATGGCGCTGAATCCGCTTGCGATGGACATGATGCTGCCGGCGCTGCCCAACATCGGGGCAGCCTTCGCCATTCCCAACGCCAACCATCTTCAGCTGGTGCTCTCGACCTTCCTGATCGGCTTCGGTGCCGGGCAGTTCGTCATGGGCCCGTTGTCGGACCGCTTCGGGCGCCGCCCGGTGCTGCTCGGCGGCATGGCCGTCTATGCGGTGGCGAGCGTGCTGGCGGTCGCCGCACCCTCGTTCGAGACGCTGCTGCTGGCGCGCGCGCTGCAAGGGCTCGGCACGTCGGCAACGCGCGTGATCGCGACCTCGATCGTGCGCGACTGTTATGTCGGCCGCCGGATGGCGAGCGTGATGTCGCTCGCGATGATGGTATTCATCGCGGTGCCGGTGATCGCGCCCTCGTTCGGGCAGGCGGTGCTGCTGGTCACGCAATGGCGCGGCATCTTCGTCGTACTGATGCTCTACGGGCTGCTCGCGCTCGCATGGAGCGTGCTGCGGCTGCCTGAAACCCTTCCCGAGTCCGAACGCAGGTCGCTGGCGCCCGCAGACGTGCTCTCGGCGTTCCGGCAGACCGTGACCAACCGCCAGACCATCGGCTATGCGACGGCCGCCGGCAGCGTGATAGGCGCGCTCTTTGCCTATGTCTTCTCGGCGCAGCAGGTCTTTACCGGCGTCTATCATCTCGGCCACTATTTCCCGATTGCCTTCGCCGCGATCGCGGCCGGCACCGCGATCGCCGGCTTCCTCAATGCGAAGCTGGTCGGACGGCTCGGCATGCGCGTGATCTCGCACGGCGCGCTGACGCTCTACACCGCGGTTGCGGGCGTGATGCTGCTGACGGAAAGCCTCGGCATGCTGCCGCTCTCGTTGTTCACGGTGCTGTCCGCCCTGATGATGTTCTCGTTCGGCATGATGGTCGCGAACTTCACCGCACTGGCCATGGAGCCGCAGGGCCACATCGCCGGCACCGCCTCCTCGCTCTACGGCTCGATCACGACGCTGATCGGCATCGTCGTCGGCATGGCGATCGGGCAGAGTTTCGACGGCACGCTGCTGCCGTTCTCGGTCGGCTTCTTCCTGTCGACGCTGGCGGCGCTTGCGATCGTGCTGGTGGTGGAAAAGGGACGGCTGTTCAAGCCGCATCATCGTCCCATCGCATGAGGAACTTCCCGGCCGCATCGATGTTGTACTGCAGCAATTCGAAAGGCCGCCTCATGGAACCGGAACATCGCGAAGACAACACCACCCCGGATCGGGCGGAAACGGAGCGCCCGACGCCGGGCGCCGACCGAACTGCGTTCACTCCCCCTTCGCGAGCGAAGGCCTCGAGCGAATCCGCGACAGCCACTGCTGAGCGCAAAGCCTAGTCCGTCGGGCGCCTGCTGGCGCTGAAGTCCTGCGCGGCGCTCTCGGGCGTCGCGCTGCTCGTTCGCGGCGGCACGATCAGCACGACCACGTCCCGCGTCAGGCCGGGCTTGCCCCATAGCGTCGCCTGCACGGTGAACTGGCGCCTGACGAAATGCTCGGCGCGCGCGGACACGGACTCCATCCACCTGCCGCAATAGTCCTGGCCGCTGAAACAGAGCGCGGCCCAGCCGCGATCCAGTGTCGTCTTTCGCGGCATGCCCCACATGTACTGAAACTCGAACGGCCGCGCGTAATACGGATGGTCCGGACTGTAGAACGCGGTCGCAAAGGCCAGTGAATCGTCGCCACTGACGGCGCTGAGCGGCTCCCCGGTCAGGTCGTGCCATTCCCGGGTGAGCTCGTTGGCTACCTGCGCGTAGAAATTCCGGCCCTCTTCGTAGCCGTGATTGTTGCGATAGACGGCGTGAATCGGGGCGGCGACGAAGACAGCGGCGAGCCCAACGATTGCGGTGATGACCGTGACATTGACGGTGTAGAATCTTTCGATCGGGTAGCGCGTGCCGCAAACGATCAGCACGACGAACAGGAACAGCCCTTGCAGCGCCCATAGCGACGGCAGATCGGTGCCCATCGCCAGCGACGTCAGGACCGGCAGCACGATCGTGCCGATCGCAACGTAAAAAAGAAGCCGCAGGCCGGAACTCATCGCGGCGAAGTCGGCCGCAAATTGTTTCAGCCGTGTGCCGGCGATGATCACCCAGAAGACGGCCGATACGCTGATGGCCGCCACGAGTCCGAGCAGGAAGTTCTGCACCTCGCCGAGCGAGCTCACGAAGTTGCCGTTGGCGTGCGCCATCGCGTAGGTGAAGGCCGACGCGCCGGTCGTCGCGAGCCAGTAGATGTGCGGCGACAACACCGCGAGCCCGACCACGACCGATATCCACGGCGAAGCGGACGTGAAATAGGCGCGGCGCGCGGGATGAGCCAGCGCGGCAAATGCAAAGCTCGCCACGAGGAAGACCGAATAATATTTGCCGACCATCGCCAGCGCCGTGGTGCATCCTACCGCGACCGCCCAGGCCGCGCTGCGGGTCTCGAACGCGCGCAGAAAACACCAGGTCGCGAGCGGCCAGAGCGCAAGCAGCACCGCATTGGCGTTGAAGCGCTGGGCGTGGAACTGATAGGCCGGCGTCAGCATCAGGAGCAGCAGCACCAGGATGCGTTTGTGCCCGGTCACGAACTGCCGTGCGATCCGGTCGACGAAAAACAGGGCGAGCCCGGCATTGGCCATCGCCATCAATTGCAGCGACCAGTCACTGAGCGGGAAGACGGCGGTCCACACCGCCGTAACCCAGCCCATCAGCGGCGGATGCTTGTGGTAGCCCCACGCGAAACGGCGCCCGAGCGTCCAGGCCTCGAGGGTATCAGGGTGCAGGCCGCTGCCGGCATAGGCGACGGCCAGATAGACCGTCCAGAGCGCGACAAAGCACACAATGAGAAGCGGAACGGCCCAACCCGTCTCGACGCCGTCGAGCCAGCGCAGGAAAGGCCGCCGCCATCGCGCCGGCGCGCGATCGGACCGCTCGGCCATCGCCCGAAATGAAAAATCAATCGACACGGGACTCAAATGCAGGAAGGAAGTGATGTGCGAACTGCGCACATCTATTTCAAGTCAGAAACAAATAGCAATGATTGGACACTGGAAGAGTTAAAAGCTGACGCGAGGCTGACAAACGAAAACGGCGCCGCTGATCACAGCGACGCCGCGTAACGCTCGGGGAAGGCGCGCTGGCGCGCCCTCGCCTTACTCGGTCTTGTCGATGTTCCAGAACACCGGCGTCGCCGGGCCGTCGAGCACGCCGGTGAGCGACTTCCGCCACGCGCTCGGCGCCAGATACTGGCCGAGCGGCACGTAAATCACCTGGTCATAGGCTTCCTTCTGGATCTCGGTCGCGATCTTCTTCTGATCGTCGAGCGAGGCAGCGCGGACGAAGTCATCCTTGAGCTTCTCGATCTTGGCGTTTTCCGCCCAGCCGAACCAGCCCTTCTTGCCCTGCCCGCCGATCGACAGATTGGCGATCGGGTTGGACACGTCGGCGCTGACCCAGTTGGTGAAGAACATGTTCCAGCCGCCCTCCTTCGGAGGCTTCTGGCTGGCGCGCCGGCTGACCACCGTCTGCCAGTCGGTCGCCTGCGCGTCGACCTTGAAGCCGGCCTCGCGGAGCAACTGCACCGCGACCGTCGGCTGCGCCTTCAGCGTCACGACGTCGCCGGGCACCATGACCACGACGGGCGTGCCGTCATAGCCGGACTCGGCGAGCGCCTTCTTGGCTTCCGCCATGCCGTTGCCCTTGACCAGCGATTCCGAGCCGACGTCGGTCGCGAACGGCGTATCGCAGATGAAGAACGCACCGCAGATCTTGTAGTATTTGGGATTGCCGACGAGCGCGTCGAGCACGTCCTTCTGGTTCATCGCCAGAAGTGCGGCACGGCGGATCTTCGGATTGTCGAAGGGCGGATAGAGGAAGTTCATGCGCCCAAGGGTCTGGTAGCCGAACTTGTTCAGCGTCTCGGTCTTGAGGTCGGCATTGCCTTCAAGCACGGGCAGCAGATCCCACGGCGGCACTTCCATGAAGTCGATGTCGCCCGATTGCAGCGCGTTCACTGCGGTCTGCGCATCCGGCATGGTGATCCATTCGACGCGATCGACCTTGACCACCTTGCCTCCGGCAGTCCAGCTCGACGCCTCCTTGCGCGGCACGTAGTCGGTGTTCTTGACGTACACCGCCTTCACGCCGGGCTGGAATTCGCCCTGCACGAACTTGAACGGGCCGGAGCCGATCTGCTCGGGGATCTGCTTGTCCGGCGGCGTTTCGGCGAGACGCTTCGGCATCATGAAGGCGACGCGCGAGGACGGCTTGCCGATGGATTCGAGCACGAGGCCGTAGGGCTCCTTCAGCTTCAGCGTGATCGTCTTGGGGTCGGTCGCCTCGATGCTCGCAGTAAACTGCATCATCTGCTGGCCCATGCCGTCGACCGCGGCCCAGCGCTTCAGCGAAGCGGCGCAGTCTTCCGCCGTCACCGGCGTACCGTCGTGCCACTTCAGGCCGTCGCGCAGCGTGAAGGTGTAGGTGAGCTTGTCGTCGGAGATCTTCCAGTCCGCCATCTGCGGCTGGATCTTGAAGTTCGAGTCCGTCGCGATCAGCGTGTCGTAGACCATGTAGCCATGGTCACGCGTGATGTAGGCGGTGGTGAAAATCGGATCGATGATGCGCAGATCCGAATGCATCACCGCGGTGATGGTCTTGCTGGCGGCGGCAAGTACAGGCGAGGCCATCGCCGTCGAAAGCGCAACGACCGATAGCGCAAGTGTGGAGGCGAACGCGCGACGCCCCCGGCGCATCAAGCTCAACATAAAAGTTTCTCCTGACGTGAAACTGTTCAAAGGCAGGTTATTGGTTGAGCATTCGGTTCGTTCTTTAGGCGAACTAACCTCATGCGATGCCTTTGTCTTTCGAGACTTGCAGACAGTGCTGAGCGCGTCAATCCGGTTTCGCTGCAGCCCCAAGCGGCGCGCTCACGGGCTCCACAAAGATCGGTTTGGCTCTACAACGCTTTCCGCCAGTCCCGTCCGCGCCAATGCAATGCGCGTTCCATCTTTCGAAGCTTGAGAGACATTAAGATGAATCCAGCCAATCTTCCCTTCGATTCCGAGGCGATGCTCGAGGGCCTGCGCACCTGGGTAGAATGCGAGAGCCCGACCTGGGACGCGGGTGCCGTCAACCGCATGCTCGATATCGCAGCGCGGGATATGGCGATCATGGGTGCGACGATCGAACGCATCGGCGGCCGACAGGGCTTTGGCGGCGTGATCCGCGCGCGCTTCCCGCATCCGAAACAGGGCGAGCCGGGCATCCTGATCGCCGGCCACATGGATACCGTCCACCCGCTCGGCACCATCGAGAAGCTGAAATGGCGGCGCGACGGCAACAAGTGCTACGGCCCCGGCATCTACGACATGAAGGGCGGCAACTATCTCTCGCTGGAAGCGATCCGGCAGCTGGCACGTGCGTCCTTCACCACGCCGCTGCCGATCACCGTGCTGTTTACGCCCGACGAGGAAGTCGGCACGCCCTCGACGCGGGACCTCATTGAGGCGGAGGCTGCGCGCAACAAATATGTGCTGGTGCCCGAACCGGGCCGCGCCGACAACGGTGTCACCACCGGACGTTACGCCATCGCGCGGTTCAATCTGGAAGCGACGGGCCGGCCGAGCCATGCCGGCGCGACATTGTCGGCCGGACGCTCGGCGATCCGCGAGATGGCGCGGCAGATCCTCGCCATCGACGCGATGACGACGGAGGATTGCACTTTCTCGGTTGGCGTCGTGCATGGCGGACAATGGGTCAATTGCGTTGCCACGACCGCCACCGGCGAGGCGCTGTCCATGGCCAAGCGCCAGGCCGATCTCGACCGCGGCGTCGAGCGGATGCTGGCGCTGTCGGGCACGTCCAATGATGTCACGTTCAAGGTGACGCGCGGCGTCACGCGCCCCGTATGGGAGCCCGATGCCGGCACCATGGCGCTTTATGAGAAGGCGCGCGGCATCGCCAAATCGCTCGGCACTGAGCTGCCGCATGCGAGCTCCGGCGGCGGCTCCGACGGCAACTTTACCGGCGCGATGGGCATCCCGACGCTCGACGGCCTCGGCGTGCGCGGCGGCAACGGCCACACGCTGGAAGAATTCATCGAGGTCGAGAGCTTGGTTGAACGCGGGCGCCTGATGGCGGGCTTGCTGGCGACCCTGGAGTAAATTGAATCAACTTCGCACTGCACAATGCGTTGGCAGTCGCGGTTTAAATTTAGCCTTGTCTAAAAATGAGGCGCATCGTACTGCTCGATTGTCCACGCGACGATGCGGGAGAGATCGCAACGAGAGTTCAGGCTTTCGTTGCGGCGCCGACGGAGCAACCGCCCCGGAAACTCTCAGGCAAAAGGACCGTATCGTCAGGACGATCTGGAGAGAGGCGGCACGGCCAATGTGGTCGTGACGTCCACCGAAGGGGATAGTCCGGAGCTGACCTCGCCGAGGTCCGCGCCGGATCAAGCTCTCAGGTAACCGTGACAGATGGGGCGCCGCCAACGGCCTTTGGCCGGCGGTTAGCCGACTCTAACTCACGGGAGCCCCGAACCTGCCATGACCCATATCGCCATCATCGGCGCCGGCATCACCGGCGTAACGACTGCCTATGCCCTGCTCGAACGCGGATACAAGGTGACGGTGCTCGACAAGCACCGCTACGCCGCGATGGAGACCTCCTTCGCCAATGGCGGACAGCTCTCCGCCAGCAATGCCGAAGTGTGGAACAGCACCGCAACGATCCTGAAAGGCCTGCGCTGGATGTTCCGGCGCGATGCGCCGCTGCTGATGAACCCGCGGCCGAACTGGCACAAATATTCGTGGATGAGCGAGTTCGTCGCCAATATCGGCAACTACCGCGCCAACACGGTCCAGACCACGCGGCTCGCGATCGAAGCCCGCAAGCATCTGTTCGAGATCGCGGAGCGCGAAGGCATCGACTTCGATCTCGAACGCCGCGGCATCCTGCACATCTATCACGACAAGAAGGGTTTTGGATCCGGCCTGCAGGTCAATGCGCTGCTGAAGGAAGGCGGGCTCGATCGCCGCCCGGTGACGCCGGAGGAGATCCGCGCCATCGAGCCGACGCTGCGCAAGGACTATTTTGGCGGCTTCTACACGCCGTCGGATGCGACCGGCGATATCCACAAGTTCACGCGCGGACTTGCGGAAGCCTGCAAGCGGCGCGGCGCGACCTTTATCCATGAAGCCAACATCGATTCCATTGCCCAGGCAGGTGGCGGCTTTGTCATCGGCTGGGCTGATCTTTCGGCCAGTGATGCTGTCGCATCCGCGCGCAGCATGCTGAAGGCTGATGGCGTCGTGGTCTGCGCCGGTGTGGCCAGCCGCCACTTCGCCGCACTCCTCGACGAGCGCGTCAACGTCTATCCGGTGAAGGGCTATTCGATCACCGTTCAGCTCGACACTGCCGCAAGCCGCAATGCGACGCCGACCGTGAGCCTGCTCGACGAAGCCGCAAAAATCGTCACCAGCCGGCTGGGCGCCGATCGCTTCCGCGTCGCGGGTACCGCCGAATTCAACGACTTCAACCGCGACATCCGCGCCGACCGCGTGCAGCCGCTGGTCGACTGGGTGCGCAGCAACTTCCCCGGCGTCGAAACGTCCAAGGTCGTGCCCTGGGCCGGGCTGCGGCCGATGATGCCGAACATGATGCCGGTGGTGCGCGCAGGACGGATGCCGGGCGTGTTCTTCAACACCGGCCACGGCCATCTCGGCTGGACCTTGTCGGCCGCGACCGCGCAGATGATTGCCGGGACCATCGACGGCTGGCGCGGGCTCAACGCACCGCCGACTGCACCCTCACTCAGGGTTGAGCGCGAGTTCCGCCATGCATCCTGAGTGGCCGATATCGGAGGCTCGGCGGCCTCTTGCGACCGCCCTGCCCTTGGCACACAATTTGCCCCGAAAGGTCGGCTTCTCCGGCCGGCTTTCCAGCCCGAGTGACAGGCGTGCATGATAGACAGAACCGATTCCACGGGGGCCTCCCGGCCCCGCAAGTTCCGCAGCCGGAGATAGGTGCATGCTAGGTTATCTCATTCGCCGCGTTCTGGCCGCGGTGCCCGTGATGGGCGTCGTCGCGCTGTTCGTCTTCCTGCTGCTGCGGCTGACGCCGGGCGATCCCGCCGCCATTCTCGCCGGCGATAACGCGACGCCGGAACGGCTGGAACGCATCCGCGACTCGCTCGGCCTCAACGAGCCGCTCATCGTGCAATTCATCACCTGGGTGAACAAGCTGCTGCACGGCGATCTCGGGACGTCGCTGATCTCCAACCTGCCAGTCATGAAGATGATCAGCCAGCGCGTCGAACCGTCGATCTCGATCGCGCTCTCGAC
Organism: Bradyrhizobium barranii subsp. apii; assembly: GCF_011516635.5. Classification (GTDB taxonomy): domain Bacteria; phylum Pseudomonadota; class Alphaproteobacteria; order Rhizobiales; family Xanthobacteraceae; genus Bradyrhizobium; species Bradyrhizobium barranii. The sequence goes on from NZ_CP096255.1 coordinate 6,664,579, forward strand.
AATCATTCTCGCCGTCATCGTCGCCGTGCCCCTGGGCGTCATCGCGGCGTGGAAGCACGGCACCTGGATCGACCGTTTCGTGATGGGCCTCTCCGTGCTCGGCTTCTCCGTACCGGTGTTCGTGGTCGGCTATCTCCTGATCGAGGTCTTCGCGATCGACCTGCGCTGGGTGCCGGTGCAGGGCTTCCGCAGCATCTTCAACGGCTTTGGACCGTTCTTCGAGCGCATCATCCTGCCGACCTGCGCGCTCTCCTTCATCTACATCGCGCTGATCGCGCGCATGACGCGTGCGGCGATGCTCGACGTGCTCGGTGAGGACTACGTCCGCACCGCCCGCGCCAAGGGCATCAACGAGGTCGCCGTGATGATGCGCCATGCGCTGCGCAACGCCGCGGTGCCCGTCATCACCGTGATCGGCACCGGCTTTGCGCTACTGATCTCCGGCGTCGTCGTCACCGAGAGCGTGTTCAACATCCCCGGCATCGGCCGCCTCACGGTGGACGCGGTGCTGGCGCGCGACTACCCAGTCATCCAGGCGATGATCCTGCTGACGTCGCTGATCTATGTCGTCGTCAATCTCCTGATCGACGTCGCCTACACGCTGCTCGATCCCCGGATCCGGTACTAGGGCTAAGGATAGCAACAAAAATGTCCGTCGATAGCCTTCCCCAGTCGTCCATTCCGATCACGTCGCCGCTGCGGCCGCGTTTCGGATTCCTCACCTCGACGCCGATCATCGCGGCGGCCACGATCTTGCTCGCGCTGATCGTGCTGGTCTCGATCCTGGCGCCGCTGATCGCGCCGCACGATCCGGTCCAGCTTGCGCCCTCGCAGCGGCTGAAGCCGGCCTCGGCGCAGTTCCTGCTCGGCACCGACGCCTATGGCCGTGACCTCTTGTCGCGCGTCATCTATGGCGGCCGCATCTCGCTCCTGATCGGCATCGGCTCGGCGATCCTGTCGATCGTCATCGGCCTTGCGATCGGCCTCGTCTCCGGCTTCTTCAAGCTGGTCGATGCCGTCCTGATGCGCGTCATGGACGGCCTCATGGCGATGCCGAGCATCCTGCTCGCGATCGCCGTGGTGTCGCTGTCCGGCGCCAGCATCTGGACCGTGCTGGTCGCGATCACCATCCCCGAGATACCGCGCGTGGCGCGCCTGGTGCGCTCGGTCGTGCTGTCCGCGCGTGAGGAGCCCTATGTGGAAGCCGCGATCTCGGTCGGCTCCAGTCTGCCGAAGATCATGTGGCGACATTTGATGCCCAACACGATCGCACCACTGATCGTCCAGGGCACCTATGTCTGCGCCTCCGCGATCCTGACCGAAGCCATCCTCTCCTTCCTCGGCGCCGGCATCTCCCCGGAGACGCCGACCTGGGGCAACATCATGGCCGAGGGCCGCCAGTATTTTCAGCTCAAGCCGACGCTGATCTTCTGGCCGGGCCTGCTGCTCTCGATCGCCATCCTCAGCATCAATTTGATCGGCGACGCTGCCCGCGACGCCCTCGATCCCCGCATGAAGCAGCGGGAGGGCAAGTGATGACGGATCAAGTGATGACCAACCCAGTTCTCGACATCAACAACCTCGTCGTCTCCATCGGCAAGAAGCCGAAGGGCGCAAACATCATCGACGGGATCTCGATCCAGGTGCATAAGGGCGAGACACTGTGTCTCGTCGGCGAAAGCGGCTCGGGCAAGTCGGTGACCTCGCTCACCACGATGGGCCTGCTGCCGAAGGGCACGCTGGTTCCAACCGGCGGCAGCGTCAAGCTCGTCGGCGAAGAGATTCTCACCGCGACCGATCGCCGCCTGCGCCAGCTCCGCGCGACGCAGATGGCGATGATCTTCCAGGAGCCGATGACCGCGCTCAATCCGGTGGTGCCGGTCGGCCGCCAGATCGACGAGGTCCTGCGCGCCCACACCGATCTCGACGCAAAGGCGCGGAAGAAGCGCATCCTCGACATGATGGAGCAGGTCCGCCTGCCCCAGATCGAGCGCATCTTCGCCTCCTATCCGCATCGCCTCTCCGGCGGCCAGCGCCAGCGCATCATGATCGCGATGGCGCTGGTGCTGGAGCCGAAGCTGCTGATCGCCGACGAGCCGACCACCGCGCTCGACGTCACCACGCAGAAGCAGATCCTGACGCTGATCCGCGACCTCCAGCGCGATCACGGCACCGCCGTCCTGTTCATCACCCACGACATGGGCGTGGTCGCCGAGATCGCCGACCGCGTCGCCGTGATGCGGCAGGGCCGGCTGGTCGAGACCGGTCCGCTCGAGACCGTGCTGCGCAACCCGACCATGGAGTACACTCGAAATTTGCTTTCTGCGGTGCCGAGCTTGGTGCCGCGCGCGGCACGGCCCGAGACCAAGGAGCCGGTGGTGCTGGAGGCCAACGAGCTCGGCAAGATCTATAAGGAGCGCGCCTTCTTCGGCAAAGGCCGCGAGGTCGTCGCCGCCGACAAGGTCACGCTGACGCTGCGCAAGGGCCGCACGCTCGGCATCGTCGGCGAGAGCGGCTCGGGCAAGTCCACCGTCGCGCGGTGCATCGTCCGCCTGATCGATCCGACCTCCGGCGGTGTGCGCCTTGCCGGCCGCGAGATCGCTGACATCTCGCGCCGCCTGCTCCAGCCGCATCGGCAGAAGATCCAGATCGTGTTCCAGGATCCCTATCGCTCGCTCAACCCGCGCATTACCGTCGGCGAGAGCATCGCGGAAGGCCCGATCAATTACGGCACCTCGCATGCCGATGCGATGAAGCGGGCGCGCGAACTGCTCGAGCTCGTCGGCCTGCCCGCGGACGCAGTGACGCGCTATCCGCACCAATTCTCCGGCGGCCAGCGCCAGCGCATCGCCATTGCGCGTGCGCTCGCGCTCGACCCCGACGTGCTGGTCGCGGACGAAGCGGTCTCGGCACTCGACGTCTCGGTTCAGGCGCAGGTGCTGGAACTGCTCGACGAGATCCAAAACCGGCTCGGCATCGCCATCCTGTTCATCACCCACGATCTGCGCGTCGCAGCCCAGATCTGCGACGAGGTCGTGGTGATGCAGCACGGCCGTGTCGTCGAACAGGGCCTTGCCGCCGAGGTGCTGACGCATCCGAAGGAAGCCTACACCAGGGCGCTGCTGGAGGCCGCACCGGGCCGCGGCTGGGATTTTGCGAACTTCAGGCCGGTGTCGGAAGGCGTCGCGGCGCCGGCTTAGGTTTGTCCACTCGTCATTGCGAGCGGAGCGAAGCAATCCAGAGTCCCTCTGCGGAGACGGTCTGGATTGCTTCGCTTCGCTCGCAATGACGGGTAGCGACCATCATCATTCGAAAATGACTTAAAGCCATGCGCGGCGGCATGGGCTCCTCGCTTGCCCCCGCCTCGAAGCCAAGGCTAACGTCGCGCACTTTCAAACGCTGGACCAGAATTAATGACACGTATCGCCGTCGGCGGCTTCCTGCACGAGACCAACACGTTCGCCCCGACGAAGGCGACTTTCGCGGACTTCCAGCATGGCGGCGGCTGGCCGGCCATGACGGTAGGCGCCGACGTGAAGGTGATGCGCCGTATCAATGTCGGTCTCGCCGGCTTCGTCGACAGCGCCGAAGCGAATGGCTGGAACCTCATTCCGACGATCGCCTGCGGCGCAAGTCCGTCGGCGCATGTCACCAGGGACGCCTTCGAGCGTATCGTGAAGGTGATGGTCGACGGTATCGCCGCCGCCGGCCCGCTCGATGCGGTCTATCTCGATCTGCATGGCGCGATGGTGACCGAGCATCTCGACGACGGCGAAGGCGAGATTTTAGCGCGCGTGCGCCGCGTCATCGGCAAGGACGTTCCGCTCGTTGCCAGCCTCGACCTGCACGCCAACGTCACGCCCGAGATGATGGAACACGCGGATGCGCTGATCGCCTACCGCACCTATCCGCATGTCGACATGGCCGAGACCGGCCGCGCCTCCGCAAGGCACCTCGCCTTGCTGTTGAAGACCAAGCAGCGCTTTGCAAAGTCGTTTCGCCAATTGCCGTTCCTGATCGCGATCAGCTGGCAATGCACCAATGACTTTCCCACCAAGGGCATCTACGAAGAACTGGCCGCGCTGGAGAGCGACGCCGTTCCGACGCTGTCCTTCGCGCCCGGCTTCCCCGCCGCCGACTTCCGCGACTGCGGCCCGAGCGTGTTCGCCTATGGCAAGACGCAGGCCGATGCCGACCGCGCGGCCGATGCGACCGTCAAACTGATCGAAAGCCACGAGGACGATTTCGACGGCAAGATCTGGTCGCCCGACGACGGCGTGCGCCATGCGATGGAGCTCGCCAAGAGCGCGAGCAAGCCGATCATCATCGCCGATACCCAGGATAATCCGGGCGCCGGCGGCGATTCCGACACCACCGGCATGCTGCGCGCGCTGGTGCGCAACAAGGCGAGCGCCGCGACCGGCGCGATCTACGACCCGATCTCGGCCAAGGCCGCGCATGCGGCCGGCGTCGGCGCCACCGTGACGCTGTCGCTCGGCGGCAAATCCGGCATTCCCGGCGACGAGCCCTATCGCGAGACCTTCATTGTCGAAAAGCTCTCCGACGGCCGCTTCATCGCGCCCGGCCCCTACTACGGTGGCCGCGAGATGGAGATGGGTCCCTCCGCGTGCCTGCGCATCGGTGACGTCCGCGTCGTCGTCTCCTCGCACAAGGCACAGCTCGCCGATCAGGCGATGTACCGCTATGTCGGCATCGAGCCGACCGCGCAGAAGATTCTGGTCAACAAGAGCTCGGTGCACTTCCGCGCCGATTTCGAGCCGATCGCGGAAAAGCTGATGATCTGCGCCGCGCCCGGCGCGATGCCGGCCGACACAGCCACCCTGCCCTGGACGCGTCTGCGGCCGGGCATCCGCATCAAGCCGAACGGCCCCGTTTTCACGCCCCCATCACGCTAACCGGACAGGACACATGCCCACGATCGACCGCATCGACGGCTTTGCCGACGAACTCACTGCTATCAGGCGCGACCTCCACGCCCATCCCGAGATCGGCTTCGAGGAAGTGCGCACCTCCGGCATCGTCGCCGACAAGCTGAAGAGCTGGGGCATCGAGGTGCACCGCGGTCTCGGCGGCACCGGCGTGATCGGCGTGATCAAGGGCAATGGTTCGGGCAGCAAGCGCATCGGCCTGCGCGCCGACATGGACGCACTGCCGATGGAAGAGAACACCAATCTGAAATGGAGTTCGAAAATCCCCGGCCGCTTCCACGGCTGCGGCCATGACGGCCACACCACCATGCTGCTCGGCACCGCGCGCTACCTCGCCGAGACCAGGAATTTCGACGGCACCGTGCACCTGATCTTCCAGCCGGCCGAGGAAGGCCTTGGTGGCGCTCGCGCGATGATCAAGGACGGCCTGTTCGAGAAGTTTCCCTGCGACGAGCTTTACGGCCTGCACAACGCGCCCGACCTCAACCTCGGCGAAATCGCGATCCTGCCCGGCCCGGCGATGGCCAGCGCCGACTTCTTCGACCTGCGCATCACCGGCTACGGCGCGCATGGCGCGATGCCCGAACGCTCCAAGGACGCGGTGATCATCGCGACCACGCTGGCGCAGGCGATCCAGACCATCGTCAGCCGCAACGTCGAGCCGCTGCAGGCCGCCGTCATCTCGATCACGCAGATTCACGCCGGTTCCGCCTACAACGTCATCCCCGGCGAGGCGCATCTCTGCGGCACCATCCGCACCTTCTCGGATGAAGTCCGCGCCCTGATCGCCGAACGCATCCGCACGATCTGCGCCGGCATCGCGAGCGCCTATCAGTGCGTGATCGAAGCCGACATCCGCGACACCTTCGGCGTGCTGGTCAACCAGGTCGAGCAGTCCAAGGTGGTCGAGGAGGTCGCGCGCACCGTCGTCAACCCCGCCAACGTGATCACCCGCGCCCAGCCGAAGATGGGCAGCGAGGATTTCGCCGACATGCTGCAAACCATTCCCGGCGCCTATTTCTGGATCGGCCACGACGGCTCGGTGCCCGTGCACAATCCCGGCTTTGTGCTCGACGACAAGATCCTGCCGATCGGCGCCAGCATGTTCGCCCGGATCATCGAAACGCGCATGCCGGTAGGTTAGCAATGCACAAGAAGAGCGTCGAAGAGGCCGTCACCTCGCTGCACGATCTCTCCGCGGTCGATCTGATCGCGGGCTATCGGGCCAAGCAATTCTCGCCGAGCGAGGTGCTGGAGGACGTGCTTGCGCACGTCGTTGCGTGGGAACCGCATCTCAAGGCGCTCTACGCGTTCGATCCCGACAGCGCGCGCGAGGCCGCGAAGGCCTCGACCGCGCGCTGGAGCGGGGGCGAACCTTCCGGCGCGCTCGACGGCGTGCCTGTGACGGTGAAGGACAACATCGCGACCAAGGGCGTGCCCGTCCCGCTCGGCGCTGCGAGCGTGAAGCTCGTGCCGGCCGAGAAGGACGCCCCGCCCGCTGCGCGACTGCGCGAGGCCGGTGCGATCATCTTCGCGAAGACCACCATGCCCGATTACGGCATGCTGTCCTCGGGACTCTCCAGCTTCCACGCGCTGGCGCGCAATCCCTGGGACCTCTCCAAGAATCCCGGCGGCTCCAGCGCGGGCGCAGGCGCCGCGGCTGCGGCCGGCTATGGCCCCTTGCATCTCGGCACCGATATCGGAGGCTCGGTCCGCCTGCCTGCGGGCTGGTGCGGCCTCGTCGGCCTGAAACCGAGTTTTGGCCGCGTGCCGATCGACCCGACCTATGTCGGCCGTGTCGCCGGTCCCATGACCCGCACGGTCGACGATTGCGCGCTGATGATGAGCGTGATTGCAAAGCCCGACCGGCGCGACGGCATGAGCCTGCCCGCCGAGCCTCTCAACTGGAAGGGACTGGAGAAATCCCCGCGCAAACTGCGCATCGGCCTGATGCTCGATGCCGGCGTCGGCCTGCCGGCAGAGAGGCCGGTCCGCGATGTCGCGGTGAAAGCCGCAAAGGCGTTCGAATCCGCAGGTAGCGTCGTCACCGAAGTCGACGGCATTCTGACCCGCGAGATGCTCGACGGCCTCGACAATTTCTGGCGCGCGCGGATGTGGGACGATCTGGCCAAGCTGACGCCGCCCGAACAGGCAAAGGTGCTGCCCTACATCTTCAAATGGGGCGCATCCGGCGCAAAGCTCTCGGGTGTGGATGTCATCCGCGGATTCAACCAGACCATGGCGATCCGGGCGGCCGCTTCAAAACTATTCTGCGAGCTCGACTATGTGATCTCGCCGACCGCGCCGAACGTGAACTATCCGGCGGAATGGGCCTCGCCCACCAACGATCCGATGCGGCCGTTCGAGCACATCTGCTATGCCGTGCCGTGGAATATGTCGGAGAACCCTGCTGTCTCCCTCAACGGCGGTTTCGACGCCAACGGCTTTCCCATCGGCGTGCAGATTGTCGGCCGCCGCTTCGACGATATCGGCGTGCTCGGCATGGCCAAGGCTTTCGAGGGCTTGCGCGGTGCACAGAAGCCCTGGCCGAGCCCGCCGGCAAAGTAAGCATTCCGTCATGGCCGGGCTTGTCCCGGCCATCCACGTTCTTCTACTGCTCGCATGCCCAGTCCGCGCAAGACGGACAACGGCGACCATGCGTCTCGTCTCATTGAGATCGCACTTAAGATGAGGAAGGAAACCACCATGGCGTATGAGACCATCAAATACGAGGTCGCCGAGCAGATCCTCACCATCACGCTGAACCGACCCGACAAGCTCAACGCCTTCAACGCGCAGATGCAGGCCGAGCTGATCGACGCGTTCGACGCCGCCGACAAGGACGACGACGTCCGCGCCATCATCGTCACCGGCGCGGGCCGCGGCTTTTGCGCAGGCGCCGATCTTTCCTCGGGTGCGGATACCTTCGATCGCGATGCGCGGCGCGGGCCGGTGAAGCGTTTCGCGGACGGCAAGGTCGATTACAGCGATCCGCAGGTGCGCGACGGCGGCGGCCAGGTGACCTTGCGCATCTTCAAGTGCCTGAAGCCCGTCATCGCCGCGGTGAACGGCCCTGCCGTCGGCATCGGCGTCACCATGCAACTGGCGATGGACATCCGCATCGCCTCGGATGCCGCGCGCTTCGGCTTCGTGTTCTCCCAGCGTGGCATCGTGCCGGAGGCCGCCTCGAGCTGGTTCCTGCCGCGCATCGTCGGCATCTCGCAGGCGCTGGAATGGTGCTATTCCGGCCGCGTCTTCCCGGCCCAGGAAGCGCTCGCCGGTCGCCTCGTCAGCAAGGTCGTAGCCCCCGATGATCTCTTGCCGATCGCCCGTGCGCTCGCCAAGGAATTCGCCGCCAAGACCGCGCCGGTGTCGGTCGCCCTGATCCGTCAGATGATGTGGCGCATGATGGGCGCCGACGATCCCATGGAAGCTCACAAGGTCGACAGCCGTGGCATCTATACGCGCGGCCGCTCGGACGACGTTAGGGAAGGCGTGGTGTCATTCCTGGAGAAGCGTCCGGCGCAGTTCAAGAACAAGGTGTCGAGCGATATGCCGGATTATTTTCCGTGGTGGAGCGAGCGGGAGTACAAGTAGAGGGATCGTAGGGTGGGCAAAGCGGAGCGTGCCCACCACTCTGATTTCGGTGAGTGATAAATGGTGGGCACGGCGCAAGAGCGCCTTTGCCCACCCTACGGCACCGTCAATCCATCACCAGCGCCACCCGCCCGATCGCCTTGCGGTCGATCAACAGCCGCATCGCTTTAGCATAATCCTGCAGCGGCAGGCGGTGCGAGATATTCGGGCGCAGCTTGCCCTCCTCCGCCCATTGCAGCAGCGCCTTGAGCCGCACCTCGCCGAGCGCGGGATTCTTCCGTACCGCCTCACCCGCACGCACGCCGAGCACGCTGGCGCCCTTGATCAGCAGCAGGTTGGTCTTCGCCGAGCCGATGCCACCGGTAAAGCCGATCACCAGCAACCGCGCGCCCCAGGCGATGCAGCGCATCGAGTTCTCGAACACCTCGCCGCCGACGGGATCGAACACGACGTCTGCGCCACGGCCGTCGGTGATGCGCTTGACGGCATCGCGAAACGGCTCCCGATCGTAGCGCACGAGATGGTCGGCGCCGCGCGATTTCGCAATCGCGAGCTTCTCGTCGCTGGAGGCGGTCGCGATCACGGTCGCACCCAGCATCTTGCCGATCTCGACCGCGGCAAGCCCCACGCCGCCGCCGGCGCCGTGCACCAGCAACACCTCGCCCGGCATGACCCGGCCGCGATCGATCAGCGCGTGATAGGCGGTGCCGTGGCCGGCCAGATAGGTCGCACCTTCCGCGTAGTCGAACGTCGACGGCATCGGCGTTAGCTGCGTCGGCGTCACCACCGCTTCGTCGGTGAAGGCGCCATGGCGCATCTTGACGATGACCTTGTCGCCGACGGACACGCCGCTTGCCTCTGCGCCCACCTCGGTGACGTCGCCGGCGGCCTCCATGCCGGGCGTGAACGGCAGCTCCGGCTTGAGCTGATATTCACCGGCCGCCATCAGCACGTCCGGAAAGTTCAATCCGGCGGCGCGGATCGCAACGCGCACCTCACCCGGATTGACGGCGCGCGACGGAAATTCCTCGAGCCGCAACGTCTCGGGCGCGCCGAGTTCGCGGCAGACGACAGCCCGCACCATCAGGCCGCACTCGCCTTGCTGCGTTCAAGCGCCTCGCGGATCAGCGGCAGGCGGTCGTTGCCGAAGTACATGTCGGTCTTGCCCACGAAGATCGTCGGTGAGCCGAAGCCACCGCGTGCCACGACCTCTTCCGTGTTGGCCTTGAGCTGGTCCTTGATTGCCTGCTCGGAGATGCCGGCAAAGAACTTCTGCTCGTCGACACCGACCTTCCTGCAGATCTCGGCGAGCACGGCGTCCTGCGAGATGTCCTTGTCGCCGCCCCAATAGGTCTCGAACACGGTAGTGGCGAACGGCACCATGTCTTTCCCCAGCCAGATGCAGCCGCGCATGACCTTCACGCTGTTCACCGGAAACACCGTCGGCGGCATCTTGATCGCGAGGCCGGCCGAGCGCGACCAGTCGGCGAGGTCTTTTTTCATGTAGCGCGCCTTCAGCGGCACCGGCGTCTCGCGCTGCGCGTAGACGCTCGGATTGACCGTGTTGAAGATGCCGCCAACCAGGATCGGCCGCCAGATGATCTCGGCCCCCAGCTCCTTTGCCAGCGGCTGGATGTTGTGGAAGGCGAGGTAGGTCCAGGGGCTGGAACAGTCGAAGAAGAATTCGATCATGGCGTTTCCTTTGCGTCTTGTTTGTCGTGCTCTATCCCCGTCATTGCGAGCGACTTGTCCGCCATAGCTCGAAGAGCGACGGCGGAAGCGAAGCAATCCAGAATCTTTCCGCGGAACCAGTCTGGATTGCTTCGTCGCTTCGCTCCTCGCAATGACGATGGGGCGAGCAGCCTACTTCTTTCCCAGCACTTCCCTGGCACGCTGGCCGAACATGATCTTGCGTGATTCCTCGTCGAACGGCTCCTTCACGAACTTGCCGATCGCAAGCCCCGCCTGCACCGGCGGCCTTGCGCGCACCTCGGCGTACCAGCGTTTCACGTGCGGATAGTCGTCGAGCGTAAAGCCCTGCGCCTTGTGGGTCATGGCCCAGGGGAAGCAGGCGATGTCCGCGACGGAATAGTCGCCGGCGACATAGGCGCCGGTCCTGGCCAACTGCCGGTCGAGCACGCCATAGAGCCGCGCGGCCTCGTCGCGGTAACGCTCAATCGCATAAGGGATCTTTTCCGCCGCATACAGCGCGAAATGGCCGTGCTGGCCGAGCATCGGCCCGAGGCCCGCCATCTGCCACATCACCCACTGAATGGTCGTCGAGCGGCCGCGCAGATCGCTGGCCAGAAAGCGGCCGGTCTTTTCCGCGAGGTAAATCAGGATCGCACCGGTCTCGAACGCCGAGAACGGCGCACCACCGTCGGCGGGTGCGTGGTCGACGATCGCGGGAATGCGATTGTTCGGGGAGACCGCCAGAAATTCGGGGCCGAACTGCTCCCCGGCGCGGATATTGACGGGCTTCACGTCATAGGGGAGCCCGAGTTCCTCCAGCATGATCGAGATTTTCCAGCCGTTCGGCGTCGGCGCATAATAGAGGTCGATCATCGCCCTTCCCTGTCGTCGCCAATGGAATAGAGAGCGACTTTTGTTGTTCTGTACCTTGACGTTAAGACATGGCAGGAAGGGGCGCAACGCAACCTGCCGGGAGAGCCGCCATGCTGTTTCCAACCACGATCGCCGGCTCCTTGCCGAAACCCGAATGGCTTGCCGAGCCCAACATGCTGTGGGCACCCTGGAAGTCGCAAGGCGACGAGCTTCTCCGCGCCAAGCGCGACGCGACGATGCTTGCCGTCAAGGTCCAGGAGGATGCCGGCATCGACATCGTCACCGAGGGCGAGCAGGCCCGCCAGCATTTCGTGCACGGCTTCCTCGAGAAGATCGATGGCATCGATTTCGCCCACAAGGTCGAGATGGGCATCCGCAAGGACCGCTACAAGGCGATGGTGCCCCAGGTGGTCGCGCCGCTTCAGCTCAAGGGTCGTGTTCATGCCGACGAGGCGCGCGTAGCGCGCACGCACACGAAGAAGAAGCTGAAGTTCACCCTGCCCGGCCCGATGACCATCATCGACACGATTGCGGACCGCTACTACGGTGATCGCGTCAAGATGGCCTTTGCCTTCGCCGATCTCCTCAACGAGGAAGCCAAGGCATTGCAGGCCGACGGCGTCGATCTCGTGCAGTTCGACGAGCCCGCCTTCAACGTCTACATGGACGAGGTCAACGACTGGGGCATCAAGGCGCTGGAGCGTGCCGCGCAGGGGCTGACCTGCGCCACCGCCGTGCACATCTGCTACGGCTACGGCATCAAGGCCAACACCGACTGGAAGGAGACGCTCGGCGCGCAGTGGCGGCAGTACGAGCAGATCTTTCCGGCAATCGACGCGAGCCCGATCCAGCAGGTCGCGATCGAGTGCCGCAATTCGAAGGTGCCGCTCGACCTGCTCGCGCTGCTCAAGACCAAGATCGTGCAGGCCGGCGTGATCGACGTCGCCAGCGACACGGTGGAGACGGCCGAGGACGTCGTGCAGGTGATCGACGCGGTGTCGAAGTTCGTGCCCAAGAGCAACATCATCGCCACCACCAATTGCGGCATGGCGCCGATGCGGCGGGAGATCGCCGAGGCCAAGCTGATGGCGCTCGGCGCCGGTGCCGCGCTGGCGCGCGAGAAGCTGGGGTGATGGTGCTCCGAACGGCACTCGTCGTCACGGCTCTTGCGGGGATCACATTCGCTGCGCGCGCGGAGGATCGCTCCGTGCTGCTGAATTGCAAGGCCATGGTCGAGCGTGCGTCAAAGGATACGGGTACGGCAACCGAGGCCGAGCTCACCCGCTGCCGCCAGATCATGCGCGAATGGGCGCTGCGCGATGCGCGGACGACGGTGGATGAGCAAGGGCGGCCGCTGAAATAGCCACACGCTCGCTGCGTTCCCTCCCCCTTGCGGGGACGGTCAGGCGCGGTGCGCGCTGGGGTGCAATGTGACCTCATAGCCGGCGCTCATCGCGCGCAGCGTCGATGGCGGGGTCAGCAACTGCGCGTCGTCAAGCTCTCGCGCGCCTTCAACATAACCCGCCGTCGACCACAGCAGCGCCCCGCCCTGCATCAGCAGAAAGCTTTCCTCGCCCTGCTGCAGCATCGCGCCGTCTGGAAGCTGCTCGAGCGGCACCAGCAGCGCGTGAAGCCGCTTCTTGCCGTGATCGAGCCGCTCGTGGTGCAGCACCGTGTCGATATCGTGCATGCGGACATCACGGACGCGGTTGCCCTTCTCCCATGCAGCCCGGAAGCGATTGGCATCGTCGCGGCGGCAGTAGAAGCAGGGGCGATGGCCGGCGGCGAGCGCGGTGGCCTCGTCGAGGAAGAACAGCTCGGTCCAGCTATGCGTCGTCATCACCTCGCGACGGCGGCCGCGGAATTCGCAAACACAGGTGAGCCAGGCCGGCGACGACCACCGCTTCTTGAGCAGCGTCCTGGTCGCGGGATCATGGATGATGCCGCGATTGCCGGTGAACAGGCCACGGTGCGGCGTGGCGATGATGTCGCCGGTCGGCGTGACACGGTTTTGCAGGGGCATGGCCACCTCCACCTGTCATTGCGAGCGAAGCGAGGCAATCCAGAAATGCGTCTGCGGAAATCGTCTGGCTTGCTTCGTCGCTTCCGCCTTCGCTCTTCGAGCTACGGAGGACAAGTCGCTCCTCGCAATGACGGCGATCGTCAAGCCGCGCCGTCGCGCAGCGGCGGGTGGTAGGACAGCGCGGTGTCCCAGGGGAAGAAGATCCAGGTGTCCTGCGAGACTTCCGTGATGAAGGTGTCGACCAGCGGGCGTCCCTTCGGCTTGGCGTAGACGGTGGCGAAATGCGCATCGGGCAGCATGTCGCGCACCAGCCTGCCGGTCTTGCCGGTGTCGACGAGGTCATCGACGATCAGAAGTCCCTTGCCGGTGCCGCCGCCGAGCTTCATCGCCGCCTCGGAAATCCCCTTGAGGACCTGGAGCTCGCCCTGCTTGTCGTGGTCGTAGCTGGCGATGCAGACCGTATCGATGATGCGGACGCCGAGCTCGCGCGCCACGATCGCGGCCGGCACCAGCCCGCCGCGGGTGATTGCGATCACCGCATGGAAGGGGCCGACCTCGTTGAGCCGCCAGGTCAGCGCCCGGCAATCCCGGTGGAATTGGTCCCACGAAACCGGGAAGGCCTTGCCGGCCCGCTCCTGCACACTCAGTTCCGGTGCTTCACCAGCCATCGTCGTCTCCTGCTTCGTCTGCCGGCAGCTACCGGGTGATGTTCAATCCCGCCAGCATTTCCTTCACCGCCGCCATCGCCGCTGCCAACTTGTCCGCGTCGCGCGAGCGCACCACCAGATTGGTGTTCGGCTTCTGATCTTCGTCCATGAACGGATAGCTGCCGATGATGGTGTCGGGATGGGCGGCGGCGATCGCGCGCAACGGGCTGCCGATGTCGCCCTCCCGCGCATTGGCGCGGACCGATTCGGACAGCATGCGCACGCCCGACTTCAGCTTGGGCGAGACGATGTCCATCATGGCCTGCATGATCGAGGGCACGCCGGCCATCACGATGACGTTGCCGATCTTGAAGCCGGGGGCGAGGATGGTCGCGCTCTGGATCAGCTCGGCGCCATCGGGGATGCGGGCCATGCGCAGGCGGGCCTCGTTGAGGTCCTGCTCGCTCCAGCGCTCGCGGAAGCGGGCGACGACCTCCGGATGGTGGTCGATGCCGACGCCGAACGCCTTGGCGACGCTGTCGGCGGTGATGTCGTCATGGGTTGGCCCGATGCCGCCGGTGGTGAAGACATAGGCGTAGCGATGCCGCAGTGCATCCAACGCCGCGATGATGTCGTCCTCGTCGTCGGAGACGACCCGGACTTCCTTCAGGTCGATGCCGATATTGGTCAGGTATTCGGCGATGAAGCCGATATTCTTGTCCTTGGTGCGGCCGGACAGGATTTCATCCCCGATGACCAGAATGCCCGCCGTGACGATGTCGCTCATACCTTAAGTCCCTCACCTGTCGGCCCGACTTTGCCGAGGTAACGCGTTGAAGTCACGCGGTTTTGCTGCCGAAATAAGCAGTCCTCAGCCATTTTTTGAGGCACCCTCCCGGCTGTCCCCGGCAAATGCCACAACTCCATGCTTATCGCGCTGGCCCAGCCCTTGCTACCTCCTCAGAGTCATGCACTCTTGCCGCATGGCCAGGACGTTGCGGTCTTCACCAAGGCCTGACGACCTGTCGAATGGCGCAATGCCTTGCGGAGACAAGTCGGGATCTATGGCAGTCGCGTTTGATGAAATGAACATTCCCGGCGGGGACCTTCGCCCCGCCTATCAGGAGCTGGCGCGCTGGCTCAAGGAGACGCCTCCCGAGGCGCTCGAATATCGCCGCCAGGAGGCCGAGCTTCTGTTCCGCCGCATCGGCATCACCTTTGCCGTCTATGGCGATTCCGAGTCCACCGAGCGCCTGATCCCCTTCGACGTGATCCCGCGAATCATGTCCGGTAAGGAATGGGCGCTGCTGGAGAAGGGCCTGAAGCAGCGCGTGCGCGCGCTCAACATGTTCCTGCGCGACATCTATCACGGCCGCGACATCCTGCGCGCCGAGGTCGTGCCCGACGACCTGATCTTCCAGAACCCGGTGTTCCGCCCCGAGATGAACGGCCAGCAGGTGCCGCACGACGTCTACGTGCACATCGCCGGCATCGACATCGTCCGGGTCGATGCCGAGGACTTCATCGTGCTGGAGGACAATGCCCGTACGCCGTCGGGTGTGTCCTACATGCTGGAAAACCGCGAGATCATGATGCGGTTGTTTCCGGACCTGTTCGCCCGCCACAGGGTGGCGCCAGTCGAACGCTATCCGGACGAGCTGCTTTCCGCCCTGCGTTCGGTGGCGCCGCAAGGCGCCTCCGGCGAGCCGACGGTCGCCCTGCTCACGCCCGGCGTCTACAACTCGGCCTACTACGAGCACTCCTTCCTTGCCGACAAGCTCGGCATCGAACTGATCGAAGGCCGCGACCTCATCGTCAAGAACAACGAAGTGTTCATGCGGACGACCGAGGGGGTGAAGCGGATCGACGTGATCTATCGCCGCGTCGACGACGATTTCATCGACCCCCTCACCTTCCGCCCCGACTCCGTGCTCGGCGTGCCCGGGCTGATGTCGGCCTATGCGGCCGGCAACATCACGCTCGCCAACGCGGTCGGCACCGGCATCGCCGACGACAAGGCGATCTACTCCTACATGCCGGACATCGTGAAATTCTATCTCGGCGAGGAGCCGATCCTGAAGAACGTGCCGACCTGGCGTTGCCGCGAGCCGAAGGACCTTGCCTATGTGCTCGACAATCTCGGCGAGCTCGTCGTGAAGGAGGTCCACGGCTCCGGCGGCTACGGCATGCTGATCGGCCCCGCCGCGACGAAAGCGACGATCGAGGCCTTCCGCGAAAAGCTCAAGCGCGAGCCGGAAGGTTTTATCGCGCAGCCGACGCTGGCGCTCTCGACCTGCCCGACCTGTACGGCAAGCGGCCTCGCGCCACGCCACGTTGACCTGCGCCCCTTCGTGCTCACCGGCAGCAAGAGCACCACGATCGCGCCCGGCGGGCTGACACGGGTCGCGCTCAAGGAAGGCTCCCTGGTGGTGAATTCGAGCCAGGGCGGCGGCACCAAAGACACCTGGATCCTGGACGAGTAGTCAGATGCTGTCGCGTACCGCCGAAAACCTCTACTGGCTCGCCCGCTATGTCGAACGGGCCGAATATCTCGCGCGCACCATCGATGCGACGCTGCGCGTCACTGCGCTTCCCGCCGCCTATATCGGCAAGACCAATGAATGGGACTCGGCGCTTCTCACCGCCGGCGTCGCCGCGAGCTTCTATCAGCAATACGAAGTCGCCAACGAGCACAACGTCGTCGACTACCTCTCGTTCTCGGCAAGCAATCCATCATCGATCAGGAACTGCATCGAGGCGGCGCGGCTGAACTCGCGCTCGGTGCGCACCGCGCTCACCAGCGAGATGTGGGACACCATCAACTCGGCCTGGATCGAACTCCAGGAGGTCTGGAGCAAGGGCACCTCCACGCGCGAGGATCTCGCAAAATTCCTGCGCTTCGTGCAGGAGACTTCGCTGCGCTTCGACGGCTCGGCCTACCGGACCATGCTGCGCAACGACGCCTACTGGTTCTCGCGGATGGGCGTGCATCTGGAGCGCGCCGACAACACCGCGCGCATCCTCGACGTGAAGTACCACGTGCTGCTGCCCGAGGAGGAGCATGTCGGCGGCCCGCTCGACTTCTATCAGTGGAGTTCGATCCTGCGCTCGGTCTCGGCGCTGACGGCCTATCACTGGGTCTATCGCGAGACGCTGAAGCCGTGGCTGATTGCGGACCTGCTCATCCTCAACGACACGCTGCCGCGCTCACTGGCAAGCTGCTACGGCAATCTCGTGCGCAACCTCGACCAGATCGGCGTCGCCTATGGCCGCCAGGGCCCCGCCCAGCGCCATGCCCGCGGCATCCGCAACCGGCTAGAACACAGCAATATGAACGACATTTTCCAGCACGGCGTGCATGAATTCATTCAGGAATTCATCACGGACAATTCCAGGCTGGGCGAAATCATCACAAAGCAGTATTTGATCTGATGTCCCCCGGCTGACGAAAACGGGATATCGTCATGGCCGGGCTTGTCCCGGCCATCCACGTTCTTGCTTTTGCGCGGCGAGGAAGATCGTGGATGCCCGGGACAAGCCCGGGCATGACGAGCTTCTTCGCAATAGGCAGCGGGTCCAACCACTAACTTCACGGTCCACCATGCGCCTGCGAATCCTGCACACCACGACCTATCGCTACGAGCCGCCGGCCACCAGCGTGATCCAGATCCTGCGCATGACGCCCGGCAGCCATGACGGGCAATATGTGGCGGAGTGGCAGATCGACGTCTCGACCGACACCAAGCTCGACACCCATGAGGACGCCTTCGGCAACGTCACCCATGTGCTGTCCTGCGGACCCGTCGGCGACATCAAGATCACCGCCGAGGGCCTGATCGAAACCCACGACACCGGCGGCGTGCTGCGCGGCGCCGACGAGCGTTTTCCGGCCGGCATGTTTTTGCGCGCCACTGACCTCACCACCGTCAATCCGGCGATGACGACGGTCGCGCGGCAGTTGCGCAGCGAGGCCGAGAGCGACACGCTCGGCTTCCTGCACACGCTGATGACGCAAATCAGCGATCACATGACCTTCGACGAGGATCCGACCAACAGCGGCACCTCGGCGGCCGAAGCGTTCACGCTCAAGCGCGGCGTCTGCCAGGACTACGCGCATATCTTCATCGCCTGCGCCCGCAGCGGTGGCGTGCCGGCGCGCTTCGTCTCCGGCCATTTCCTGCGCTCGGACGGCACGGTGCACCAGGATGCCGGCCATGCTTGGGCAGAAGCTTACGTCGACGGTCTCGGCTGGGTCGGCTTCGATCCCGCCAACTGCATCTGCACCACCGACGCCCATGTCCGCGTTGCGATCGGGCTCGACTATCTCGGCGCAGCCCCCGTGCGCGGCACCCGCTATGGCGGCGGTGCGGAGACGCTGACGGTCGCGGTCAAGGTCGAGCAGGCCGGCCGCGGCGGGCAATCGCAGTCGCAGTCACAGCGGCAGAGCTAGGCGCGGCGGTATCTCGTCACGAGGCATCCGCGGCGCAATCACGTCGCAGCGTTACAGCTGTAATCGACGACGGCCCGCGCTGAAACCGTCCCGTAGCGCCATCTCTTCAACCTCCGTTGTGATCCGTTTCCGCAACAGAGGTTGAGACAGATGCGGCTTCACGAAAAGAACAAGAAGCATTCCGTGCCCCTGCGCGATCCCCACCAGGACATGCTTGCGGGGATCCGGGAGTTGGCTCCCGAGATCAAGGCCCGCGCCGCGGAGATCGAAGCCGCACGCCGCGTCCCGCCCGACCTCGTGGAACGGCTGCGGTCGATCGGACTCTTCCGGATGTTCGTTGCGCGGAACCATGGCGGGCTGGAGCTGGATTTTCCGGCCGGACTGGAGGTCATCAAGGCACTGGCCCGTCTCGACGGCTCGAGCGGCTGGATCGCGACTGTCGCCGGAGCCAGCAGCCTCTTCGTCGCAGCGTCACCCCCGGAATTGTACCAGCGCATCTATCAGGACGGACCCGATACGGCGATCTGCGGCTCATCCCAACCGGGTGGAACGGCAGAGCGCGTGGCCGACGGTTATCGCGTCAAAGGTCGTTGGCCGTTCGCCAGCGGTTGCACGCACGCCGACTGGATCGGCGGGTTCTGCATTGTCACCGAAAACGGCAAGCCGGTCCCCGGCCCGCAGGGCAAGCCGCTGCTTCGCGTCGTTGTGTTGCCGGCGCGCGACTGGGAGATCGAGGACACCTGGCACGCGGCGGGGCTCAAGGGCACCGGCAGCCATCACGTCACGCTGCGGGAGACGCTGGTTCCCGAGGCCAATTTCTTCGATCTCGATGCCGCCCCGCGCCAGTCGGGTCCGCTCTATCGGGCGCTGTGCCAATGGCTGCCATTGGTGCACGGCGCATTCACGGTAGGCATGGCCGAGGGCACCGTCGATGACCTGCTCTCGCTGGCGGGCACCGGAAGGCAGCAATTGTACGCGGCCGTGCCGATGCGGGAGTCCGAGATCTTCCAGTACGATCTCGGCCGGATCTCCGCCGACCTCGGAGCCGCGCAAGCGTTTCATGAGGTCCAGGCCGCCAGCCACTGGCGTCACGCGCTAGCGGGAACGCTGAACGACGAAGACCTCATGATCGAGGGGGCCCGGTCCGCGACCTGGCTCGCCACGACCTGCGTCGGCATCGCGGATGCCTGCTTTGCGCTGGCCGGCGCCAGCGTGGTCTATGACAGCTCGCCGCTGCAGCGGCGCCTGCGCGACCTTCACGTCGCAGCTCAGCACGCTCACGCGCAGCAGCGGCAATATGTCGATGTCGGCAAGCTGGCCTTGCGTCGTTCGGCCGGGCATGCCGGCTGAGTGCTCGAGCCGTGCTACACTCGCGGGATCAGACCTGACCCCGCGAGGTACCCCATGGCGACCGTAAAGCTGCTTTCGGACGATGAACTCTCCGCCGAGGCGCGCGCCGTTTTCGACGATATCCGCAAGGTGCGGAAGTCGGACTTCGTCAACAATTTCTGGCGCGCGCTGGCGCATGATCCGAAGACGCTGCGGCGGACCTGGGAGAGCATCAAGGAGGTGATGGCACCCGGCGCGCTCGATCCCAAGATCAAGGAAATGCTCTATGTCGCGGTCTCGATCGCGCATGGCTGCAGCTATTGCATCCATTCGCACACCGCGGGCGCACGGGCCAAGGGCATGACCGAGGCCGAATATGGCGAGATGCTCGCCATCGTCGGCATGGCCGCGGAGACCAACCGGCTGGTCACGGCGCTCGGCGTCCCCGTCGACGAGGCGTTTCTCGTCGATGCCGCTGACTGAGCGGCAGAGATAGCTGTTTCGCCGGAGAATGACGACCTCCCCCGGGGAATCGGGGGTTTCATGCCTCCCCGAAATTGGCTAGTAATTCCGCGCAAACGCGTTCGGGGACGGGAAATGACCTATTGTTGCGGAATCCTGGTTCGGGACGGTCTGGTGATGATCGCCGACACCCGAACCAATGCCGGGCTCGACAATGTCTCGACCTTCCGCAAGCTCCACATCTTCTCCAAACCCGGCGACCGCATCATGGCGATCGCCAGCGCCGGTAACCTCGCCATCAGCCAGTCGGTGCTGTCGACGCTGACCGAAGGCCTGGAGGACCCCACCACGGGCGAGGTCGAGACGCTGATGAACGCGCCGACCATGTTCCAGGCCGCCCAGCGCATCGGCCGGGCGATCCGGGCGGTGCACGCGACCGAAGGACCGGCGCTGCGATCCGAAGACGTCTCCTTCGACGTCTCCTTCCTGTTCGGCGGCCAGATCAAGGGCGCGCGCATGCGCCTGTTCATGGTCTACACCGCCGGCAATTTCATCGAGTGCACCACGGACACGCCCTACCTGCAGATCGGCGAGCACAAATACGGCAAGCCGGTGCTCGACCGCGCCATGCATTACGACGTCGAGCTCTACGAGGCGCTGAAGACCGGCCTGATCTCGATGGACTCGACCATGCGCTCCAATCTCGGCGTCGGCCTGCCGATCGACGTGCTGGTGGTGCGTAGCGATGCCTGCGATGCCGATCTCAACCACCGCATCGAGGCGGGCGAGCCCTATTTCCACGACCTGCGCTCGCGCTGGTCGGCGGCCTTGCGCGCGGCGCATCAGAACATTCCGCGGCCGCCCTACAAGAACGAAAAAGAACCAAAAACCTGACAGCCAACTTGAAGAGAGAAAAGGCAGGAAACGATGAGTGAAGCAAACAAGATCGCAGTGGTGACGGGCGCGGGCACCGGTGTCGGGCGCGCGGCGTCGCTGGCGTTGATGAACATCGGCTTCACCGTGGTGCTGGTCGGGCGCCGGCTCGACATGCTCGAGGAGACCGCAAAGCTCGGCCCCGCAGGCAAGAGCCTGTGCGTCACCGCGGACATGACCAAGCCGGACTCCATTGCCGCGCTGTTCGACAAGGTGAAGGCGACCTACGGCCGGCTCGACGTGCTGTTCAACAATGCCGGCATGGGCGCGCCGGCGGTGAACTTCGAGGATCTCAGCCTCGAGCAGTGGCAGGCGGTGGTGAACACCAACCTCACCGGCCCGTTCCTGTGCACCCAGCACGCCTTCCGCATCATGAAGGACCAGAGCCCGCGCGGCGGCCGCATCATCAACAACGGCTCGATCTCGGCGCACGCGCCGCGGCCGTTCTCGGCGGCCTACACCTCGACCAAGCACGCCATCACGGGCCTCACCAAGGCCTCCAACCTCGACGGCCGCATGTACGACATCGCGGTCGGCCAGGTCGACATCGGCAATGCCGCGACGCCCATGACCGATCGCATGGTCAACGGCCCCGGCGTGCTGCAGCCCGACGGCACCACCAAGCATGAGCCGCGCATGGACGCCAAGGCGGTCGGCGACGCCGTCGCCTACATGGCCGGCCTGCCGCTCGATGCCAACGTGCTGACCATGACCGTCATGGCCACCAAGATGCCGTTCGTCGGACGGGGCTGAAGACCTCTCTTCCCTCTCCTCGCTTGCGGGGAGAGGGCCTGACTCAAAAAACTGAAAAACAACCCCATGCACAGTAGGCGTCAAGGCGCAGCGAAGTCTCCCCGCAAGCGGGGTGAGACGGAATAAGTCCTGGCCCCGCCTCGACAATCGTCCTTACACGCGCGAAGAGGCGGGTAACGGCGAGAAAGCATGTCACAATCCCGAACTAAGGTATGATCCACCTGGGGTAGAGCCATAATCCCGGCCATTACCCGGCGGCTCCACAAATCGTTCGGAACGGTACAAATGGGTTTGGACATATATCATCTTCACATCGACGATGACGTCACTGATTTTCCTGTCATCATCGACGTCGAGCAGGCTCAACTTCAGAAGATCGTTCAATTCAGCCGCAAGAAAACAAATCAGTATATCGACTTTGAGCGGCTTCTTTCCGATCACGGATTCTCCGCGCGAGACTACTATCAAGCCCTTCATCAACGGGAGCTGTCAGGGATCGGAAAATTCTCCGACAGCTTTTATTTCTGCCCCACAGGCGAATCGGATCCGATGAACCCGACGCAGACGGGTCTATACTTTACCGACAAGAGAAGCTTTTTCGCGCCGAAGCCGCAACTGCCGCCAAATGTCTTGAAGCGATTGAAGACCTTCAAGATCAAGCAGTATCCGATGATCGATAGATTGGAGGATGTCGTCTACACCAAACAGATCGGGTATCAAAGAAACGCCGTCGCTGACGCCTTTTTCAACGAATTCCTCCCGGACGGGATGTTCGTTGAAAAGTCGTACGCGCAGAGAATATTCGAACTAACGATCGCTGAGGCACAGCAGGATTTCCGAACCAGCTTTCTCGACAACTGGGACGACCAACGCAGTCTCGTCGTAGTCTCCTGGTGAGAGATCACGACTCCACGGCAAGATTCTGGATTGCTTCGCTGCGCTCGCAATGACGGGAGGGAGAGAGCGGAGCCCCTACTCCAAGCTCTCCACCTGCCGTAGCGCCGGAAACAGCTTCATCCACAGCAGCGCGACCGCGACGGTGCAGACGCCGCCGAGCACGGCAGCAGGCATGGCGCCGAGCAGCGCGGCTGCGACGCCGCTCTCGAACTGGCCGAGCTGGTTGGAGGCGTTGATGAAGAGGAAGTTCACCGCGCCGACCCGGCCGCGCATCTCGTCGGGCGTTGAGAGCTGCACCAGCGAGAAGCGGATCACGACGCTGATCGTGTCGGCTGCGCCGAGAATTGCGAGCGCGAGCACTGACAGCCACATCCAGGACGACAGCGCGAACACGACCGTGGCGACGCCGAACACGATCACAGCCTGGAACATGCGCAGGCCCACATGCCGAGAGATGGCGTGACGCGCGAGCACCATGGTCATCAGCAGCGCACCGACCGCGGGCGCGGCGCGCAAGATCCCGAGCCCCATCGGGCCGGTCTGGAGGATGTCGCGGGCATAGATCGGCAACAGCGCGGTGACGCCGCCGAACAGCACGGCAAACAGATCGAGCGAGATGGTACCGAGGATCGCCGGGTTGCTGCGGATGAAACGAACGCCGGCGAAGATGTTGTCGGCGTCCGTCCCCTCCTTGGAGACCGCCTGCGGGCGCGGCCGGATGAAGCCGGTCAAAATCATCCCGAGAATCCAGAACAGCAGCATCACGGCATAGGCAAGATGCGGCGCGACCGCATAGGCAAAGCCGCCGAGCGCCGGCCCCGTGATGGTCGCGACCTGCCCCGCGCCGCTCGCGACTGCGGTTGCGCGCTGGAGCGATCCCTGCGGCGCGATCAGCGGCAAGAGAGCCGCGGTGGTCGGGCTCTCGAAGGCGCCGGCAATGCCGAGCACGAAGGTCGCGATGAAGATCTGCACCTCGCTGACCGCGCCGAGATAGGTGATGATCGCGAGATAGAGCGCGGTGGCGGCTTCCACGAGCTGGCAGAGCTGGACCACGCGCTTGCGCTCAAAACGGTCGGCGGCGTGGCCGGCGACGAATACCAGCAGCGCGGTGGGGAGGAATTGCACGAGGCCGACCATGCCGAGATCGAAGGCCGAGCCGGTGAGATCGTAGATCTGCCAGCCGATCGCGACCGCCGCGATCTGGCTGGAGAAGCGCGACAGGCTGCGCGAGAGCAGGAAGAACAGGAAAGCGCGGTGGGCGAGAAGTGCGCGGGCGGTGACCGGCGGATTCGAGGATATCGGCTGCTCTGTCATCGCCTCTTGGGTCACGCTTGGACCGTCCGCCCCCTGATTTCGACCTGCCCCGCGTGGCTGACGCAGACCTGCTTGTCAACAGCGGGCGGATCCGGCGGCCTTCCGGCATTGCGTTTGCAACGCACGCGCGGCCATAATCATTGAGGGTTTGGGGATATCATGCTTCGGCTGCAATCGGCACTCGGCGTTTTCGCATTGCTATTGATCGCCTGGGTGCTGAGCGAGAATCGCCGCGCGGCCTCGGCTCGCCAAGCAGCGATCGGGCTTGTCGCAACCTTCGTCACCGCGGTCGTGCTCCTAAAGGTGCCCGTCGTCGCGCGCGCCTTCGGCGCCATCAACGACGCGGTCGGCGCGATCTCCGCGGCCTCGCGCGCCGGCTCCTCCTTCGTGTTCGGCTATGTCGGGGGCGGTCCCCTGCCCTTCGATCTGAAGGTGCCGGGCGCCGATTTCATCCTCGCGTTCCAGGCGCTGCCGATCGTGCTGGTCATGAGCGTGCTGACGACGCTCTTGTTCTACTGGCGCGTGCTGCCGCCGATCGTGCGCGGCATGGCCTGGCTGCTGGAGCGGACGCTGGGCGTCGGCGGCGCGGTCGGGCTCTCGACCGCGGCCAACATCTTCCTCGGCATGGTCGAGGCGCCGCTGTTCGTGCGGCCGTACCTGGCGCAGATGACGCGCAGCGAATTGTTCCTGGTGATGACCGGCGGCATGGCCGGCATCGCCGGCACGGTGCTGGTGCTCTATGCGACGCTGCTGGCGCCGCTCATTCCCGATGCCGCCGCCCATTTCGTCATCGCCTCCGTGCTGGGTGCGCCGGCCGCGATCCTCGTCAGCCTGATCATGGTGCCGGAGACTTCAGACAAGCGCACCGGCGGCGCGCTGGAGGATCCCGAGATGGACGTCTCCGGCCCGATGGATGCGATCGTGAAGGGGACGAGCGCGGGGATCGAACTGCTGATCAACATCGTCGCCATGCTGCTGGTGCTGGTGGCGCTGGTCTATCTCGTCAATGCCGTCCTCGGCCTGCTGCCCAATATCGGCGGCGCCGCGATCTCGCTGCAACGCCTGCTCGGCCTCGTGATGGCGCCGGTGTGCTGGCTGATGGGATTGCCCTGGGACCAGGCGGTGACCGCCGGCAGCCTGATGGGCACCAAGACCGTGCTCAACGAGTTGATCGCCTATGTCGACTTCTCAAAACTGCCGCCCGATACGCTCGATCCGCGCTCGCGCCTGATCATGCTCTACGCAATGTGCGGCTTCGCCAATTTCGCCAGCCTCGGCATCATGATCGGCGGCTTAGGGGTGATGGCGCCGGAGCGGCGCGAGGAGATCAACGCGCTCGGGCTGAAATCGATCGTGTCGGGAACGCTGACGACGTGCCTGATGGGGGCGGTCGTGGGGGTGTTGAGTTAGGCTCTCTCCACCCGTCATTCCGGGGCGCCGCGAAGCGGCGAGCCCGGAATCCATCGGGCGTCAGCACATGCCAAGAAATGGATTCCGGGCTCGCGCTGCGCGCGCCCCGGAATGACATCAGGCCTTCAACTCCACCGTCCTGAACTCCGCCGGCAGGATCACCTCCAGCAGTTCCACGTCATCCGAATAATCCAGGATCATGTGCTTGATCTTCGGCGGCTGGGTCCAGGCGCTGCCTTCCTTCATCAAGGTCTCACCCTGACCGTCCATGTAGGTCTTCACCCAGCCCTTGAGCACGTAGACCATCTGGAATTCGACGTCGTGGAAGTGCAGCTTCGACACCTCGTTCGGATCGCAGGGGCCTTGCAGGCGGATCACGTGGGCTTGCGCGAGGCCGTGGCTGGCTTCGGCGATGCCGAGGTCGCGATACTTAGCGTAGACGCGCAGGCCGTCGGCCTTGAAGTCTTCCTCGCGGTGATGGCTGATGGCGATGCGCTGCTTGGGACGCGCGGGCTTTTTCGGAGCGGCCTTGGCCGGTGTCGTGCGCGCCTTTGCCTTCACCGCCTTGCGCGCCGAGGATCGTGCCACGGCCTTGGCTCCGCTCCGCTTCTTCACCGCGGCCTGGGCTGCGCTGCGCGATTTTGTTTTCTTGGCCATGGGCCGCCTCCCTGTTGTTATGGGCGGAGGCTAGCACAGAACGAGATATCGTAGGGTCGGCAAAGCGAAAGCGTGCCCACCATTGCCAGATGCAATCGTGGAGAGATGGTGGGCACGGCGCGCGAGCGCGCCTTTGCCCACCCTACGATGCCAGCGCGCTGCTCAATGCAGCCGGAACACGCCATCCACGGCGCGCAGCTCGGCCGGCTTGATCAGCTTGGAATGCGCGACGGTGACCGAATGGAGCGGACCGTCGAGCTTCTCCTGCCAGAACGCTAGGAAATCCTTCAGCGCCGGAAATTTCGGAAACATGTCGTAGTTCTGCCAGACGTAGGTCTGGAGAAGCGAGGGATGATCGGGCATCCGATAGAGAATTTGCGCCGTCGTCAGCCCGTAACCCAAAAGCTGTTTCCGGAAATCTTCGGAAACGCCCCCACTCCGCAAGCCCATGCCAACCTCCTTTGCAGGAGCGCATTCAAGGGGCGGCTTGGTCGGTGTGCGCCTTACGAGCCACCCGGTACTGATGCGCTCACATGAGAGAAATGTGACGCAAACTGACAATCCATCTCAAGCCTAAAAGTTTAACAAGCTGTTGAAATTCAATGCTTTAGCAGCAGAGACGGCTCCGTGCTAATACGGTCACCGGGCGGGTTAACGATGGTAAAGAGATTCTGGCACCCGGGCCTTCAGAGTGCCGATTTTTCTGCTAGAAGCCCTTGCCCCCGCAAAATTCCTGTCCTATTTCAGCCTCGCCTGTGCTAGCACTCGCTGGCACAGACTGCTAACGCCAAAAAATTCCCATACCGTGCAACTACTTAGGAGGACTGCATGAAATTCCGTCCGCTTCACGACCGCGTCGTGGTCAAGCGTATCGACGCAGAAGAGAAGACCGCCGGCGGCATCATCATTCCCGACACTGCCAAGGAAAAGCCCTCGCAGGGCGAAGTCGTCGCCGTCGGCCCCGGTGGCCGCGACGAAGCTGGCAAGCTGATCCCGATCGACCTGAAGGTCGGCGACCGCGTGCTGTTCGGCAAGTGGTCCGGCACTGAAGTCAAGATCGACAACGTCGACCTGCTGATCATGAAGGAAAGCGACATCATGGGCGTCCTCGACGTCCCCGCTTCCAAGAAGAAGGCGGCCTAAGAGCCCCCTCTCCCCACCAGCTAAACACCTAAGGAAAAATCCAGATGTCAGCTAAAGAAGTCAAATTCGGCGTCGATGCACGCGACAAGATGCTGCGTGGCGTCGACATCCTCGCCAACGCCGTCAAGGTGACGCTCGGCCCCAAGGGCCGCAACGTCGTCCTCGACAAGTCGTTCGGCGCTCCCCGCATCACCAAGGACGGCGTCACCGTCGCCAAGGAGATCGAGCTCGACGACAAGTTCGAGAACATGGGCGCGCAGATGGTGCGCGAAGTCGCCTCCAAGTCGGCTGACGCGGCCGGCGACGGCACCACCACCGCAACCGTGCTCGCGGCTGCGATCGTTCGTGAAGGCGCAAAGTCGGTTGCCGCCGGCATGAACCCGATGGACCTGAAGCGTGGTATCGACCTGGCCGTGGAAGCCGTGGTCGCCGACCTCGTCAAGAACTCCAAGAAGGTCACCTCGAACGACGAGATCGCCCAGGTCGGCACCATCTCCGCCAACGGCGATGCCGAAATCGGCAAGTTCCTCTCCGACGCCATGAAGAAGGTCGGCAACGAGGGTGTCATCACCGTCGAGGAAGCCAAGTCGCTCGAGACCGAGCTCGACGTCGTCGAGGGCATGCAGTTCGACCGCGGCTACATCTCGCCCTACTTCGTCACCAACGCCGACAAGATGCGCGTTGAGATGGACGACGCCTACATCCTCATCAACGAGAAGAAGCTCTCCTCGCTGAACGAGCTGCTGCCGCTGCTCGAGGCCGTGGTGCAGACCGGCAAGCCGCTGGTCATCGTCGCCGAGGACGTCGAAGGCGAAGCGCTTGCGACCCTCGTCGTGAACCGTCTGCGCGGTGGTCTGAAGGTCGCGGCCGTCAAGGCTCCGGGCTTCGGCGATCGCCGCAAGGCCATGCTGCAGGACATCGCGATCCTGACCGGCGGCCAGGCGATCTCGGAAGATCTCGGGATCAAGCTCGAGAACGTCACGCTCAACATGCTCGGTCGCGCCAAGAAGGTGATGATCGACAAGGAGAACACCACGATCGTCAACGGCGCCGGCAAGAAGGCCGACATCGAGGCGCGCGTGGCCCAGATCAAGGCGCAGATCGAGGAGACCACCTCGGACTACGACCGTGAGAAGCTCCAGGAGCGTCTCGCCAAGCTCGCAGGCGGCGTCGCGGTGATCCGCGTCGGCGGCGCGACCGAGGTCGAGGTGAAGGAGCGCAAGGATCGCGTTGATGACGCGATGCATGCGACCCGCGCGGCGGTCGAGGAAGGCATCGTCCCGGGCGGCGGCGTCGCCCTGCTCCGTGCCTCCGAGCAGCTCAAGGGTCTGCGCACCAAGAACGACGACCAGAAGACCGGCGTCGAGATCGTGCGCAAGGCGCTGTCGGCTCCCGCTCGCCAGATCGCGATCAACGCCGGTGAAGACGGTTCGGTGATCGTCGGCAAGATCCTGGAGAACAAGACCTACGCTTACGGCTTCGACTCCCAGACCGGCGAGTACGTCAACCTGGTCACCAAGGGCATCATCGACCCGACCAAGGTGGTCCGTACCGCGATCCAGAACGCAGCCTCGGTTGCCGCGCTCCTGATCACCACGGAAGCCATGGTTGCCGAGCTGCCCAAGAAGGGCGGCGCCGGTCCGGCGATGCCCCCGGGCGGCGGCATGGGCGGCATGGACTTCTAAGGTCCAACCACCTCAAGAACTACGAAACCCCGGCAGCGATGCCGGGGTTTTTGTTTTAGGCAAACTCTCTCCCCCCGTCATTCCGGGGCGCGCGGAGCGCGAGCCCGGAATGACGGGGCCCCTCACCAGACCTTCCCCAGCCGCTCCATGTGCGGCTCGCCGTCTTCATCGAGCGACCAGAAGATCCGGGTCACCCGCCCGACGAGGTTGTCCATCGGAATGAAACCCATCGTTGCCATCACGCGGCTGTCGCTCGAGTTGTCGCGGTTGTCGCCCAGCACGAAGAAATGGCCGGGCGGCACGGTGTAGACATTGGTGTTGTCGTAGTAGCCGTTCTCGACGCAGTCGTAGGTGATGTAGGAATTGCCATTGGGCAGCGTCTCGCGCCAGCGCTTGACCTTGACGCTACCATCCAGACCGCAGGCGGTGCCGGCGAGCCCGTTTGCGAGCGCGACGCGCGTCACCGGTCTGTCATTGAGGAAAAGCTGTCCCTGCCGCATCTGGATGCGGTCGCCGGGCAGCCCGACCACGCGCTTGACGTAGTCGACCGAGGTGTCCTTTGGCGCGCGAAACACGACGACGTCACCGTGCTCGGGCTCGGCGGCAAAGACACGGCCCGAGATCCAGGACGGCGCGAAAGGGAAGGAATAGCGACCATAGCCATAAGCATATTTGGCGGCAAAGACGTAGTCGCCGACCATCAGCGTCGGTGCCATCGAACCCGACGGGATGTTGAACGGCTGATACAGGAAGAAGCGAAACAGGAACGGCGGCGACCACAGCACCGGGATCAACAGGATCAGGACGACGATCGCTTTCCATTCCCGCGGCCGGGCCGTAGGGCGGATCGTTTGCTGAAGAGTGGTCATTCGCTTGCCATGATCGAGATTGTGGTCGTCACCGTGAGATTACGCAACCTTCGCGCGCGTGCAATACCCACTCATGGTTTTGGTCGCACGGGCGCGCGCACGCGTTCATCGCAAGCGTCGACAATGGAGATGTGAAGGGCCGCCCGTGGGCGGCCCTTCTGCTTCATGCGCTCTCGGGCGCCTTCAGGCGCACGAGCCGGGTCAGGAGGGCATCGAGGCCCTCGCCGTTGCCGGCATGGAGGTCGATGCGGCCGACCTTCTCGACCAGCCGCTCCAGCGACTCCAGCTCCTTGAGCCGCAGCAGCAGGGGGTTCTCCTCCATCAGGCGGGCGGTGTTCAGGAGCGAACGCGTCGCCGCGGTCTCCTCCTGCCGGCGGATCAGGTTCGCCTTCGCGACCCGCTCCGCCTCCACCACCGTGTTCACCAGCTCCCGGATCTCGCCGGGCAGGATCACATCCTTGACGCCGAGCTCGGTCACCTCCACGCCGGACTCCGCGACGCGTGCACGCACATAGTCGCGCAGCTCCGCATCCAGCGCCGCCTTCGCAGACAGCACCTCGTCGAGCGTCCGGCCCGCCACCGCCTCGCGGATCGCGAACTGCACCAGCCGGTACAGCCACGCATCCACGTCGGGCACGGTCGCAACCGTGCGCTCGGGATAGACGATCCTGCGGAACGCCGTCAGCGTCACCCGCAGCGCGATGCGATCCTTGGTCAGCATCTCCTGCGCGGTGATCTCGACCGCCTGGGGCCGCAGGTCGAGGCGCTTCACCTCGATCTTGCGGCCGACGGTCCAGAAGGCGTGCCGGCCGGGCGCAAGCCGCTCCACGAGCCGGCCCTCGACATAGAGCAGGCCCGCCTCGTGGTTCTCGACCACCGCTTCCATCACGACGGACGAGCGGTTGCGCTCGATCATGGTCAGGTGCCGCGCGCCAACCCGAGGATCGGCGGAAACATCGATGCGCTCGACATCGATGCGGGTCGCGATCTTCCAGTAGACGCGCGCCTGCCAGGGCGTCATCAGATGCACGGGCCGCCCGTCGAGGCTGACGATGGCAATCTCGTCCGCCTTGGTCTCGATCGCCTCGAACAGCTCCGCGGCCAGATCAGGCCGCGCAGCCTTCAGCACCGCGTAGCGATCCGCAGAGAATTCGCTGCGCACCACGTCGAGCACCTCGACCTTCAGCTCGTGCAGGGGATCGAACAGGCGATGCTTGCCGGGCGCGAGCATACGCACGAGCTGTCCGTTGCGCGTGAGCAACGCACGCTCGCCATCCTTCACCGTCACGTTCAACATCAGCAAGTGCCAAGTCATGGCACGCCTCCATCATGTTGCCTCCGGCCGAACGCGGCCGGATAGCGGGTTTCGTTTGCAAAGGACGTGAGGACGCGGACGACGCTTCCCGGGAAAGCGGCGGGCCGGGGCTTGAGCTTGCATGACGACGGGCGCACGCGCGCGATCGCTCGACGCGTGTCGAGCGGTCATGCGGAGCCACCCGGCATCAGCGCAAGCGGTATCGACCCGCGGCGCAAAGCCGGTCTCACAGTGTCTAGGTTCGGACGGAAAGCCTTTCGGCAAAACGGCCGGACTGCGACTGAAGCGCGCGTCCGGTCCTCGTCAGAGGTATCAGCTTTTCAGGCTGAAACGGAGCGCTGGAGCGGGATTCGAACCCGCGACAGGATGAGTAACAGTCATCTGCTCTACCAAACTGAGCTATCCTTTGTGCAAGAGACCGGAATCGAACCGATGCCTTCGGGTGTTCAGCCCGACGCTCTCCATGAGCTACGTCCTGCGTTTGCCCTTCATTCGGCGGAACACGAAACCGCAGAGCGGCTCGCGCCAGTCGGGATCTCAGAGAGCCCGAACCCATGGCCTACGAAGGAGGGCGCTAATAGACGAAGCACGTTCGGGTTGCAAGGGGGAAAGCCAAGATTTTTCGTCACGCACTCCGCACTGTGACGCGATGATCACAATGCGATGTGACGTCAACCGCGCGACGTTTCCTGAAAACACGCCCTCACCCAGTCGATCGTGACACGCGTCGCGGGATCGCGCTTCAGATGGTTCTGCACTAGCAGCCAGGCGTCGCGCCGCTTCGGCAGCAGCGTGGCGCGCAGGCGGCGATCGCCGAGCAAGTCCGCGCAAACATACTCCGGCAACACGCCGGCGGCCCGATGCGCGCGGATCAGGTTACGGATGACGCGAACGTTGTCGGTGACGCAGCGCGCGCGGGCTTGCTTCATGCGCAGGAATTGCATCTCGGGAATGGCACCGAGTTCGTCCGGATAGGCGCACAGCACCGGCTCGCCCTCGGTCGCAACAGGCTCGAAATAATAAATGCGGATCTCGCCGAGCCTGGAGATCGCGAAATCACCCTTGTCGGGTTTGCGCAGCCGGATGGCGAGATCGGCCTCCCAGCGCGAGAACTTGACGTTCTCGCTCGAGGTGAGGAATTGCAGCGTCAGGCCGGGATTGGCGCGCAGGAAGTCGCTCGCGCGCGGCGACAGCACCTCCTCGGCGAACGTGTTGGTGGAGGCGATGCGCAGGCGGCCCACCGGACCTGCCAGGCTCGCGCCAACGCGACCGATCTCGGCGGCATGTGCGGCCATCGCCTCGACATGCGCCAGCACCGCCTCGCAACTCCGCGTCGGCCTGCGGACGCCGTCCGCGGCCTCGAACAGACGCAAACCGAGCGCACGCTCGATGCGCGACAGCCTGCGCCCGACCGTCGTCTCGTCAATGCGCAGCCGCGCGCTGGCGCCCGCGTAGGTGCCCTCGTCCCTGACGGCGGCGATGATGCGCAGATCGTCCCAGTTCATTGCGTCAGGTTATACCGGCGGTGAGCGGCCTGCAATATCGCAGCCACCCGCTGCAATATCCCTGCATATCGGCAGGCATTCCCGGGGCTATGTTTGTGCAGCCTTTTGCCCCGGAGATTTCCAGACCATGACGACCGCAAAGACCCTGCTGCAGCTCGCCGGTACCGATCTCGACCCGCCGCGTCTTGGCGACGCCGCGCTGGTGCTGATCGATATCCAGAACGAATATCTCGCAGGTCCCCTCGCTTTGCCCGACGCCCGGCCTGCGATCGCGCGGGCGGCTGCGCTCCTGGCACGGGCACGCGAGAGCGGAGCCGCGATCATCCATATCGCCCATCGCGGCAAGGTGGGCGGCCTGTTCGACCGCGGCGCCATCGTCGCCGAGCTGAGCCCCCGTGCCGGCGAGCTGGTGATTGAGAAGGAGTTGCCCAATGCGTTTGCCGGCACTGATCTGCAGGCGCGCCTTGCCGCAACCGACAGGAAGAACATCGTACTGGCCGGCTTCATGACGCATATGTGCGTCAGCTCCACCGCCCGTGCCGCGCTCGACCTCGGCTTTCGCGCGACTGTTGACGCCGATGCCTGCGCCACGCGCGACCTGCCCGACGGCCGCGGCGGCACGCTGGGCGCCCGGACCATCCACGAGGTTGCGCTCGCCGAGCTATCCGACCGCTTCGCGATCATCGCGCGCGGCGATGTGCTGAAATAGCGGAGCAGCGCGATGCTGCAGCTCTATTTCTCGCCGATGGCCTGCTCGCTTGCGAGCCGCATCGCGCTGATGGAAGCCGGCCTCGATGCGCGCTATCATCTGGTGCATCTCCGGACCAAGACGGTCGCGGACGACGACAGCGATTTCCGCGGCGTGTCGCCGAAGGCCGCGGTGCCGGTCCTGGTGCTGGAGAACGGCGAACGGCTGACCGAAAGCGCGGCGGTGCTGCAATACATCGCCGATGTGAAGCCGGAAGCGGGCCTCGCGCCCCGGTTCGGCGATCCCGACCGTTACCGCCTGCAGGAATGGCTGAGCTTCATCGGCGCCGAGATCCACAAGGCATTCCTGTTTCCGACCTTCTGGTACAAGGACGACGGCTCGCTCGCCAAGCCGCGTGCGAGGATCACGCAGACTCTGTCGGTGCCATCAGCACATCTCGCGGACCGCGAATTCCTCGTCGGCGACCGTTTCACCGTCGCAGATGCCCACCTCGCCTGGGCCCTGCTGCTGCTCCGTCCCGCGGGCGTCGACATCGCGCAATGGCCAAGCCTGTCGGCCTATCTTGCGCGCATGCAGGCGCGGCCCGCCGTGCGGGATGCGATTGCGACCGAGATGGAGCTGCGCAAGACGGTGGCGGCAAACCCGGCGTGACAGGATGTCACGGTCGCCAAATCTGACGGGCCCACAGCGAGGGCATTGATACCGACGCGGCATGCGCTAATCTGGGGGAATATTTTTCGATATTTCCCTGGAAGGCATTCATGCGTGCTCCTTCTGGAATTTTGCGTCATTTTTTCCTGCCCCTCCTCGCCCTCTGGCTGAGCCTTGGACTGAGCCTTGCCCCCGCATCGGCGGACACGCGGGTTGCGCTGGTGATCGGCAACGGCGCTTATGTCTCTACGGCGCAGCTGCCCAACCCGTCGCACGATGCCGAAGACGTCGCAGCCACGCTGAAGCGCAGCGGTTTCGAGGTATTCCAGGGTATCGACCTGCGCCAGGCCGACATGCAGGACCTGACCATCCGTTTCGCGCGCGCCGCGAGCCGCGCCGATGTCGCCATGTTCTATTACAGCGGCCATGCCATGCAGTACAACGGCGTGAACTATCTGATGCCAGTCGACGCCGTGCTGACGGATGAAGCAGACCTCAAGCGCTTCGTGCGGGTCGACGACATCGTGAACGATCTGCAGCAGGCCAAGAATTTGCGCATCCTCGTGCTCGATTCCTGCCGCGACAATCCGCTGGCCGAAACCTTGAAGCGCTCTGCCGGCTCGACCCGCGCCGCCTCGATCGGACGAGGCCTGTCGAAAGTCGAGGCGCCGCGCGGCACGATCGTGTCATTCTCGACGCAATCAGGACAAGTTGCCGCCGACGGCGTCGGCCGCAACAGCCCCTACACGACCGCGTTCCTGAAGCACATCGAGGAGCCGCAGGAAATCGGCGACGTCTTTCGCGACATCAGCAGCGACGTCTATGATTCCAGCGGCAAGACCCAGCTGCCGGAGCTCTCGCTGTCGATCATCGGCAAGTTCTACCTGAACGGGCCTGTGTCAGTCACGGTCGCGCCGGCGGCCCCCCAAGCTGCACCGAAGGCCGATCCCTGCGCGGCCGCCGAGGCGCACTGGAAGGCTGCTGAGGGCATCGGCACGCTGGGTGCCTTTGAGGATCATCTCGCGAGATTCCCGAACTGCATCTTCGCCACCCTCGCCAAGGCACGCATTGAGGGCCTGAAGCAGAAAGTGGCGGTCGCGCCGAGCGGTAACGCGAGAACCACCGGCAGCAAGGATTTCGACGGCAGTTGGGACGTGACGTTGAACTGCTCGGCTTCCGGCAAGGCACAGGGCTTCACCAGGCCCCTGGTCGCCACCGTGACCAATGGCGTGTTTCACGCCGAGGTGCAGGGTCCGGGCGGTGTCAATCGGCTGGAGATCGACGGCCAGATCCCCGCGGACGGCAAGACGACCTTGAGCGCGCGCGGCACGACGGGGGCGAGCACCTACACACTCAACAACCTCGCGCCCGGCTCTCCTTACGCCTTCACGGTCGATGCGCAGTTCGATCGCACCCGAGGCAGCGGCAAGCGCAACGAGGCGCGGGCCTGCAACCTGGTTTTCGTCAAGCGCTAAGCCGCGCGATGATCGCGCGGCCTCGCGTGCACGCCCGCTCACACGCCCGTCTGGCTGATGAACTTGGTGTTGAAGTAGCCTTCCATCGCCTCGGTGCCACCTTCCGAGCCATAGCCGGAATCCTTGATGCCGCCGAACGGCACTTCGGGCAGTGCCAGACCAAAGCTGTTGATCGACATCATGCCGGCCTCAACCGCCGAGCCGATCGCGGCCGCCGTCTTGGCCGAGCTGGTGAAGGCGTAGGAGGCAAGGCCAAAGGGCAGCCGGTTCGCCTCCTCGACCACGTCGTCGAATGACGAGAAGCGGGAGATCAGGGCGAGCGGGCCGAACGGCTCCTCGTTCATCGCGCGCGCATCCTTCGGCACATCGCTCACCACGGTCGGCTCGAAGAAATGGCCCTTGTTGCCGACACGCTTGCCCCCGGTCTCGAGCCTGGCGCCCTTGCCGACGGCATCCTGCACCATGCCTTCGATGGCGGTGACGCGGCGCGGATTGGCGAGCGAACCCATTTTGGACTCGGGATCGAGGCCGTTGCCGACCTTGAACGCCTTGGCGCTGTCGACGAATTTGTCGACGAATTCGCGGAATACGTCGTCCTGCACCAGCATCCGCGTCGGCGAGATGCAGACCTGGCCGGCGTTACGATATTTCGCGGCCGCCAGAATCTTCGCGGCCGACGTGACGTCGGCGTCGTTGAACACGATCGCCGGCGCATGACCGCCGAGCTCCATGGTGGCGCGCTTCATGTGCAGACCCGCGAGCGCGTTGAGCTGCTTGCCGACATGGGTCGAGCCGGTGAAGGAGATTTTTCGGATCACCGGATGCGGGATCAGATATTCGGAGATCTCCGACGGCACGCCGTAGACGAGGTTGATGACGCCATCGGGCACGCCCGCGTCCGCAAACGCTCGGATCAACTGCGCGGGCGAAGCTGGTGTCTCCTCCGGCGCCTTGACGATGATCGAGCAGCCGGCGGCGAGCGCTGCGGAAAGCTTGCGCACGACTTGGTTGATCGGGAAATTCCAGGGCGTGAACGCGGCGACCGGACCGACCGGCTCCTTTATCGCGATCTGGTAGATGCCGGGGCCGCGCGCGGGGATCAACCGGCCATAGGCGCGCTTGGCCTCCTCCGCGAACCACTCGATGACGTCAGCGGCGGCCATTGCCTCCATCCTGGCCTCGCCCAGCGTCTTGCCCTGCTCCATCGTCAGCAGCGGCGCGATCTCGTCATTGCGCTCGCGCATGAGCGCGGCGGCCTTGCGCATGATCCGGCAGCGCTCGAAGGGGGCAACGTTACGCCAGACCTTGAAGCCGGCGGAAGCGGCGGCGAGCGCCTCGTCGAGATCGGATTGGCCGGCATGCGCGACGGTGCCGATCACCTCCTCGGTCGCGGGATTGCGCACCTCGATCACTTTGCCCGAATGGGCCGGGCGCCATTTGCCGGCAATGAAAAGCTGCGTGTTCGAATAGGCCAACTGAGTCTCCTTTTAGGTCGAGCTGTGACAGATGGCGTCCGCGGCGCGCGTCATCTCCGGTCCGAGATAGAGGCGGAAGCGCGGCTCGGCGGCGAGCGTCCGGAAGTCCACCATCCGCGTCACCCCGCCGCCGGCGACGAACAGGAATTGCCCGGCGATCTCGGCGAGGATGTCGAGGTGCCAGCTGGCTGTCGGATGCATGCAGAGGATGACCAGCCTGCCCTCGTCGCGCAGCTTGCGGAAGAAATCGAGCATGAAGCCGATATAGCCCTCCCGCAGGTTGAACTGCGGTTCGTCGAACAAGTGAACCAGCGGCGTTTTTGTCGGCGACGGCGCCAGCAAGGCGGACGGAATGCGCTTGCGGAACCGCCTGACCTGATAGGACTGGTGATAGTGGATCGCGAGCCGGTCGCGCTCGCGGTATTTGACACCGTGGATATCGGTGCCCGCGACCAGCACGCGCCCCGAAGTCGGCGCGTTGGAACCGGTCATCATCTCGAACAAGGTCGTCTTGCCGGCGCCGTTCGGCCCGACCACGCCGACGATACCCGGCTCCTCCAGCGACAGGTTTGCCTGAAGCGTGAACGTCGGACGGCGGATGACGCGGCCCCGTGTATAGACCTTGCGGATATCATCGAGAACGAGCAGCGGTGCGGCCACTTATTGTACTCCCAGCAAGCGCTGACGAAGCGCGCGATCATCGCGCAAGGCGGCGGCCTCGCCGGTCCAGACGATCCGGCCACGGTCGATCACCGCGGCGTGGTCTGCGACCGACAGCGCGATCTCCGCATTCTGTTCCACGACCAGCGAGGCGATCCCCTCCTCTTTCATGCGCAATATGGTCGCGAGCACATCGCCGACGATCTTTGGCGCAAGACCCTGGCTCGGCTCGTCGAACAGGACCAGTCCCGGCGAGCCGACCAGCGCGCGCGCAATGGCGACCATCTGCATCTCGCCACCCGACAGGTTCTCGCAGTCGCGCTCCATGAGATATTCGAGCGGGGAGAAGATCGCGGCGGCCTCCTTGACGCTCCAGTTGCGAAAGCGCGTGCGCTTCTGCGCGATGGTGAGGTTGCGCGCCACCGACAAGGTCGGGCACAGCCGCCGGTCGTCGGGGACCCAGCCGATGCCGGCGCGCGCGATCTCGTGGGTCGGATCGCGCGTCACGTCATGCCCGTCGAAGCGAACCGCGCCACGACGCGGCCGCGTCAGGCCGAGAATCGAACGGAGCATGGTGGTCTTGCCGGCGCCGTTCGGCCCGAGCAGTGCAAAGACCTTAGCGTGCTCGATAGCGAGCGAGGCGCCGAACAGCGCCTGGGTCTCGCCGTAGAAGGTATCGATCCCGTCCACTTCGAGGATCATGCGAACTTCCCGAGATTGGAGCGACGTACCCATTCGTTCTGCTGCAGCTCGTGCGGCGTGCCGCGCGCCACCACCTGGCCCCAATGGATGACCGAGATGCGATCGGCGAGCGAGAACAGGAATTCCATGTCGTGCTCGATGGCGACGATGGTCAGCCGGCCCTTCAGGTGCGCCACCAGAGCGGCCAGCCGCTGCACGCCGTCGGAGCCGAGGCCGGAGGTGGGCTCGTCCAGGCACAGCACGCGCGGGGCCTGCGCCAGCGCGACCGCGATCTCCAGCGCGCGGCGGTCGCCATAGGACAGGTCTTTGGCACGGATATCGCCCTTGTCGGCAAGCCCGACCGCCGCGAGCGCTTCGGATGCCTGCTCGTCAAACCTGCGGTCACCGGCTGCGGCACGGGCGATATCGAGGCCACGGGCGCGAAACGCGGGCAAGCCCATCATGACGTTGTCGCGGGCTGAGAATTCGTCGAACAGGGTCATGATCTGGAACGAGCGGGCGATGCCCTTGGCGGCGATGCGGTGCGGACTCAATCCCGTGACATCCTCGCCGCCGAGCAGGACTCGGCCGCGGCTCGGCTTCACCCTGCCGGTGAGGACGTTGAAGAAGGTGGTCTTGCCCGCGCCGTTCGGGCCCATCACGCCGTGAAACTCGCCCTCGGCCACCGCGAGATCGACGCTTTCCAGCACGACGCGATCGCCGAAGCGAACGTGCACACCTGCGGCCTCGATCATGCTCATCGCCCGCCCCCGACCAGCAGTCGCATCGCGGACGTGCCGCGCCGCCGCAACGCGTTGAGTGAATGCTGCTGCACGGCGGCCGAGAGCGCGCCCGCGATGCCTTCCGGGCGGAACAGCACGATCGCAATGAACAGCAGACCGAAATAGAGCATCCAGGCATTGGTCAGCGCGCCGATCACGTCGCGGGCGGTGAGGAAGAGAAACACGCCGATCACCGGCCCCCAGAAGCTGACGAGCCCGCCACCGACCAGCGTCATCATCACGACGTAGCCGGATTGATGCAGGCTCATGACGTCAGGGAATGCGGCGAGCTGCGCCATCGCGAACAGTCCGCCGGCAAAACCGGACACGGCCGCCGACAGCGCGAACACCGATGCCTTGTAGAGCCACACGTTATAGCCGAGATGAGCGGCGCGAACCTCGCTCTGCCTGATCGCAGCGACCACGCGGCCATAGGGCGAGTGCACCAGCCGCCACAATACGGCGGTACCGACCGCGAAGACCGCGAGCACGAAATAGTAGAACGCGACATTGTCGGTGAGATCGAACGACACCAGCCCGAAATCGGCCGGCAAACGCTTGATCTTGAGAAGCCCATCCTCACCGCCGGTGATCCGGTGCGACTTGATCGCCAGCGTCCAGAAGATCTGGCCGAATGCGATCGTCATGAAGGCATAGTAGATGCCGCGCCGGTGCGAGATGAACAGCGCCACCAGCACGCCGGCAACCCCCGCGACCACGGCCGCCGCAGCGAGACAGATCCAGAGATTGGCGACAATGTCGAGCTGGCAGAGCCCGAACGCATAGGCGCCGATGCCGAAATAGGCGCCATGTCCGAACGAGGGAAGTCCGGCCGTGCCCAGCACCAGGTTGAACGCAAGCGCATAGAGCGACCAGATCAGGATCTCGATCCCGAGATAGGGATAGAGCCCGATCCGCGTGATCCACAGCGGCACCGTTGCAAGCACGAGCCAGAGCACCAGCATCGTCGGCGTGACGAGGCGCGCAGCGTCGGATGACGATTTTGATCCCACAATCATTCCCTAGGCCTCGAGCACGCTCTTCTTGCCCCACAGGCCGCGCGCACGGAACGTCACGACGGCAACGAGCAGGATGTACATCGACAACAGCGACCATTCGGACGCGTAAGCGCCGGCAAGGCCGACACAGAGTCCGACCAGCAACCCCGCCACGACCGCGCCCCAAAAGCTGCCGACGCCGCCGAGCACGATCACCAGGAAGGCGGGGATGACGGCATCGACGCCCATATGCGGACGAATGCCCCAGATCGGCGCGACGATGATGCCCGCGATCGCGGCCAGCATCGTGCCGAACACGAACACCAGCAGCCGCAATCGCGACAGGTTGATGCCGAGCGCGCGGACGATCTCGCTGTCATGGGCACCGGCCTTGACGGTTGCGCCGAATGAAGTCTTTTCGATCAACAGCCAGACCAGGCCGATGATCCCGGCCGCGATGCCCGCCGCGTAGAAACGATAGGTCGACCAGATCAGATCGCCGAACAGGAAGCCGCCATTGATGGCGGACGGCACCTGGAGCACATAGTCACGCGTGCCCCAGACAAGGCGGATCAACTCCTCGATCACCATCGCGGCGCCGAAGGTCAGGAGAAGCCCGTACAGCGGGTCCTTGCCATAGGTACGCCGCATGCAGAGCTCGATCAGCATGCCGACGAGACTCACGATCACGGGTGCGATGACGAGCGTCGCGGCATAGCGCCAGCCCAGCGGGAGCGCGAGCCACACCTTCGCAAGATCGGCCGGCAATGGCGGGCGCGGTCCGGTGAGCTGCATGGCGACATAGGCCCCGAGCGCGAACAGGGACCCATGCGCAAGGTTGATCTGCTCCATCAGCCCGACAATGAGCATGAAGCCGAGCGCGATCAGCGCGAACAACAGGCCGAGCGTCAGGCCGTTCAGGAGATGCGGAAGAAGGTCGAACAAGGTATTGGCTCTCGCAACTGGCATTGGTCACCCAGGCGTCGATGGCCCGGGCCTGCGGCGCGCGACATGCGCGCCGCTCGTTCCACGACGCGACGCACCGTCTCTAGGAGTCGACGGTCGGCACCTGCTCGTAGGGCGTGAGCTTGCACTTGCCGGGTGCGGCGTCATCGGCGGCGGATTTCGGCTCGGTCCAACTGATGATCTCGAACAGATCGGTGTTGTCGGCCGGCTTGGCGTTGCGTCGCGCCAGATAGATCGTCTGCTGCATCTGATGCGTCACGGGATCCATGTAGGCGTCGAAATGCTGCATGCGGTCCGTCGCCGAGACCTTGAGGTTCTCGATCTCCTTGATGATCTTGACGTTGTTGGTCGACCCTGCCCGCTCGATCGCACGGAGCAATTCGCGCGTCGCGCATATAGCCGTTGTAGGAGACGTTGCCTGGCACCGGGATCGGGCCGTCCTTGTTGGCGGCCTGCCATTTCTTGACAAAATCGGCGACGCCGGGCAGTTGCAGCTTGTGATACCAGGTCGTGCCGAACACGCCGAACAGGCTGTCGGGCGCGCCCCAGACATCGGGCCAGTCCTGCTGGTTGTTGATCCAGGCCGGCTTGCCGTCGAGCTTGAGCTGCGCCACCTGCTCGCGTAGCGCCTTGATGTCGTCACCGCCGATCGCAGTCGCGACCACGTCGGGTTTCGCCTGCTGGATCTTCAGGAGGTAGGCGGTGAAGTCGCGGGTGTTCTGCGGCACCAGGAGATTGTCGATGATCTTGCCGCCGGCCGCCTCGACTTGCGCCTTGGTCGCGGCAGACGTCGTGTGACCCCAGACGTAATCGTTGGTCAGCAGCATCCAGTTCTTGCCGATGGAATCGACCGCGTTCTTGACCGACGCCTTGGAAAAATTGGTGCCGTTGCCGTCCCACACGAATTTCACACGTGAGCAGTTCTCCCCGGCCTCGCTCGGCGCGGAGGAATTGGTGTTCATGTAGATCACGCCGTATTTGCTGGCGACCTGGGTGATGGCGTTGGCGACGCCGGAATGCAGCGCGCCGATCAGGATAGTGCAGTCCTCGCGGGTGATGAATCGTTCGGCGACGCGGCTGCCTGTCGCCGGCGTCGTTTCAGTATCCGCAGTGATGAACGAGACCTGGCGGCCGAGCACGCCGCCTTTGGCGTTGAACTCGTCGATCGCCATCTTGATGCCGCGGAAATCATCCTGGCCGCTGTTGCCGTATTGGCCGCTGGCGCCGCAGGTCAGGCCGAGCTTGATCGGCTTGGCGCCTTGCGCCCACGCGTGATTCTCTTTCCACGGCCCAAAGAAGCTGCCGGTGCCGCCGATGACGCTGGCCATCAAGCTGCCCTTCAGAACGCTTCGCCGTGAGATCTGACGCCCTCTCATCGTTTCCTCCCGTTTTCGAAGTCTTTTGCTTTTTTGTGCCATTAGAATATTCATTCCATTTGTTATGTAAAGTAGAATATTTGATCCAAACGGTGAAATGCCGTTAAACAGGCGACCGATCCGGAGACCCGAGACGATGAACAAGGCACAAGGCGCGATGAGCTACGACGAGCTGCGCGGCGCCATTGCGCTGCGGCACCGGGCGCTATCCGGCCGGCTGCAGCAGATCGCGGAGTTCGTGCTCGATCACCCGACCGATGTCGCGCTCGGCACCGTGGCCGAGGTGGCGCAGCGCTCGGGCGCGCCGCCCTCGGCGATCGTTCGCTTCGCCCATGCGCTCGGCTTTGGTGGCTTCACCGAGATGCAGCAGGTGTTCCGCTCCCGCCTCGTCGCCGGCGTCGCGCCGAGCTACAAGGCGCGGCTCGCGCGCATGAAGAGCGAGGAGAAATCGGTGCTCGGCCGCCAGCCCGCCGCGGTGCTGTCCCGCTTCGTCTCGGAGGCGCAATCGTCGCTGGTGACGCTGAGCCAGTCGGTGCATGCGCGCGAGCTCGACGCGGCAACTGCGATCCTTGCGAAAGCGCGCGACATCTATCTGCTCGGCCTCGGCGGCTCGTTTCCGGTTGCGACCCACCTCGCCTACGTGCTGCGCAAGCTCGGACGCCGCGTCGTCCTGCTCGACGGCACGGGCGGCAGCATCCACGAGCAGTCGCATGCCGCAACCACGGAGGACGCGCTGGTCGCGATCAGCTTCCGGAACTACTATCCGGATACGGCTCGGCTGTTTCCCGAACTCGTTGCGCGAGGCGTGCCCACGATTTCCATCACCGACAGTCTCTTGAGCCCGATCGTCGAAGGCGCGAGCGTCGTGTTCGAGATCCAGGACATGCCCGAGCCGGCGCTGCGCACGCTGGTCGCGCCGATGTGCCTCGTGCAGGCGATGGCGATCGGGCTCGATCTCGCGGCGGACTGACATTCACAACAGGAGAAGATCATGGCTGCACATGACGGGAAAGTATTGTCAGGACAGGTCGCGCTGGTGACCGGCGCGGGGCGCGGACTCGGACGCGCCTTTGCGGAGAAGCTCGCCGCGCTCGGCGCCGACGTCGCCATCCACGGCATGCGCGAGAACGGGCCGGCGGAATATGGCGAGGGCACCACCCTCACCGCGGTCGCCGCAGAGATCGGCCAGCAATTCGGCGTCCGCAGCCAGCGCGTGCTCGGCGATCTCACCAGGGGCAAGGACATCGCGCGCGTGATCGCCGAGACGGAAGCAGCCCTCGGCCCGATCGACATTCTTGTGCACAATGCCGGCGGCGACATCGCAGCCGCCGGCGGCAAGCCGGACCCGAACGACGCGGTGAACATCAAGGAGGCCGATGTGCGCG
Source organism: Bradyrhizobium barranii subsp. apii (assembly GCF_011516635.5). Taxonomy (GTDB): domain Bacteria; phylum Pseudomonadota; class Alphaproteobacteria; order Rhizobiales; family Xanthobacteraceae; genus Bradyrhizobium; species Bradyrhizobium barranii. The sequence goes on from NZ_CP096255.1 coordinate 6,708,240, forward strand.
CGGTGCTGGAGCGCAATTTGCTCTCGACCATCCTGACCTGCCAGGCGGTCGCGAAGGGAATGATGGAGCGGCGGCGCGGCCGCATCGTCACGCTCGGCTCGGTCGCCGCGTTCAAGGGCCGCACCCAGGGCTCGATCTATGCGGTGTCGAAGGCCGGCGTAACCCACTACACGCGATGCCTGGCCGACCAGCTCCGCGCTTACGACATCGCCGTCAACTGCATCGCGCCCGGCGATACCCGCACCGGCCGTTTCCTCGGCACGCGCGCGGTGGACCCCGACAGGATGGTCGAGACCGGCACGCTCGACCGCATCGCGACCGTCGATGAGGTCGCGCGCGTCGTCGAGTTCTTCGCAGGTCCCATGGGCGCCTTCGTCTCGGGCTAGGTGCTCAGGATCGACGGCGGCGGACAATGCTGGCCAGGCTAAATCAGAAAAGAAAAGGGCCGCTGCAAGCGGCCCTTTGAGATCATCGCGAATTGACTGAGATCACTCGACCCGCGCCAGCACCGCGAGCTTGCGGATGCCCTTGTTACGGTAGGCGTCGAGGAAAGCGTAATAGTCCTTGAACGACACGCAGCCGTTGGAATCGCCGTTCGGCCCGAGCATGAAGGTGTGGGCGAGCAGGCCGTCGCGGCCGTAGATCGCGCTCTCGCCGCCGATCGGGGTCAGGCGCAGCGCCGGCACGCCATGGAACAGCGCTTCGCGCGGCTTCAGCGTGTAGATGTGCGGCGGCGTCACGCCGCGCATGCGGACACGCGAGGAGCGCGGATCGTCGAGATTGGAGCCGAGGCCGGAATGCGCCTCGAGCTTGGTGCCGTCGGGCAGGTAAACCATCTTGGCGGTGATGTCGTAGACCGCCGTGTCGCGCTCATAGGGCGCCGAACCGCCGAGCATGGGGTTCTGCTCCCTCGGCGCGATGGACGCGGTCACGCTGGCATCAGCCGAGGCATAGGCCAGCAGCCCGCCGGACGGCTCGCGCTTGCCCCATAGCTTCTCGACCATCGACTGGCGCGGACCGGTGATCGACATCACCGCGGCCTTGGCGCGATCGGCAAACGATTTCGGCTTCGCCTCGGGCGCCGGCACGATCTCGGCCGGATCGGCCGAAGCCAGCTGCATCTGCGCATCCGGCGCACGCTTGGCCTTGTCCGCAGACTTGTCAGCAATCTTGGCCGGCGCCGCCGGCTTCAGCGCGTCCGCGACCTTCGCGATCACGCTCTGCTTGGGGGCGTCCTTCAACGCTTCCTTGGCGACGGCGACCTGGGTTGCGGGCGCGGCGCTCGCGTTCGACGCAACGCCCTGGGTCGCAGCCGCGGCAAAGCGCTCGTTGAACATCTCGCGCGAGATCGGGGCTGCGACCTGAAGCCGGTCGGGCAGCAGCGCAAAGGTGTCCCTGATGGCCTCGCCAGCCTCACGCAGCGCCACCCTGGGCGCGCGCTTGATCACGGGCTCGTCGTAGCCAATGCTGCCGACGGTCGGATAGACGCTGGCGCCGAGGACGTTGCTGTAGATGGTCCAGCCGGCGCCCATCACGACGCAGCCGATCGCCGTGGCGCCCAGCCAATTGGTGGTGGTCATTTTCCGGGAAGGCTTCCGAAGTGATTCTTGGACTTCCGTGCCGCGTTACTCTGCGCAGCGATACTCGTACTCATTCGCCTTGCGTCCAGGACGGTGTCACTCAGTCCCCCTTCGAAGTGCCGCTGGTCACGATCCGGGAACAGCATCTCGCAGGAGGTCGGAGCGTCATTAAGGCGACTTTTAGTTAAATGCAGATTAAGTTCGGGCAGATGTGAGGCACCGCGTTAACGCTGTCCCATTTCGAGAAAAAAGTCCGCAGAACTACGGACTTAGCAGCATCTGTTAACTATAATTCTCGGCCGGTTCGGCGCGTTCGACGGACGTCACAGGCCGCCCCTCTAAGGCCATCCAACCAAGTCGTTTTCGTGGTCTTCAATACCCGGACAATAGCGGGGAAGCGTTGCGCGAGGCTGGTGCGCGCTGCCCTCTCCAGCGGGTGTCAGCAGGGTGGCGGCAGAGCCCGTCCCACATCGCGCACAGAGTGCTCACGCGGCACGACGCCCTGACTGAAAGTTGATCGCGCCGGACTGGAAAAGACCGCACCGAGGAAATACCTGCGAGAGCGGCACTTTTCAGCAGCCTCTGCGTGTGATACGGTACCGTATCAACATCGCTTTGAACTGTGCCAAGCACGCAAACGGAGGCTGGCATGAGAGGGATCGCGGGCGCCGGTATTTTCGCTCTGGCGTGGTTGTTTCAGTTGATCGGGTCTGCGAATGCACAGCCGGCTGTCAATGTCGGCTGCACGGCATCGCCATCGGCTGCGGGCACGCAAGTCTGGCGCTGCGACAACGGCATCACCATCGTTGCGGAAAACGGCGCCAGATTTGAACTTAAGGACGCCAACCGCGACGGACATATTGACTCCGTGGAGTTGAGCAGCAAGGCGCTGCTGATCGAGGTGCCCAAGAAGCCCGGCGGCAATCCCTTCAAGGTGCTGACGCCGCAGGCGATCGCCGCAGTGCGCGGGACCAAATGGGCCGTCGATGTCGCTGAGGCCAAGACCGCGGTCTTCGTTGCTGACGGCCGTGTCGGTGTGAGCCGCAGGGCTCGTGGACGCGGCGTCGTGCTCGGACCGGGCCAAGGCGTCGATGTCGAGGCAACGGGCTCGTTGACCGTCAAGACCTGGGGCCAGCCGCGCGTCGACGCGCTGATGGCAAGACTGGGTCAATAAGGCCTGGACAATTAAGGCCCGCGCAGCAACGCCCGGGCGACAAAGAAGATTGCATTACGTAATGACTAGACGCGTTCAGATTCTGGTGGCACTCGTCCTCACCGCGCTGTGGGGTGCCGGCATCTATGCCGGCCACGCCAACGGTCATCTGCGCTTTCTTGATCGGCTCGAGGCGACGCTGACGGATTGGCGGACCCAGGTCCGCGGCGTGCAGGCTCCGCCCGATCTCGTCACCATCGTCGCAATCGACGACACCGTCGTGAAACGCGGCGGCAGCTATCCGCTGCCGCGCGCCGATCTCGCGCGCGTCGTCGACACCATCGTGCAGTTCAAGCCGAAGGTCGTCGCGATCGACCTGCTGCTGGTCGACCGCAGCGCTGCGATCGGCGACGCGACGCTGGCCAACACGCTCGCCACCGGTCCCATGGTGCTCGCCGCCGCGGCGATCTTCCCGACCGCCAGCGAGACCGTGGAGCCGGGCACCCAAGGTCCCCTCGCCGCGCTGCCACAGGCCGAGCGCTTCCTGCTGCCGCTGCCCCCCTTCGCCGATCACGCCGAGGTCGGAGTCGTCAACGTCGCGACGGGGCAGTCGGGCTCGCCACTTTCGGTGCCGATGCTGTTCCGGACCCGCGACAAGGTCGAGCTGTCATTTCCCTTGCGCGTCGCGGCGCGCGCGCTCGACAAGCCGCTGACGATCGCGCCGGATCATCTCATGCTCGGCGATCGCGCGGTCTCGACCGACAGCGATTTCGCGCTGCCGATCACCTATTACGGCCCGCGCCGCACCATCCGCACCGTCAGCGCGCAGAGCATCTTCGACGGCACGCTCAATCGCGCGGCGATCGAGAACCGCATCGTCGTGATCGGCGCCGCGGTCGCCGGCGGCGGCGACTTCTATCCGACACCGTTCGATTCCCTGATGCCCGGCGTCGAGGTGATCTCGACCGCGATCACCCATCTCGTCTCCGGTGACGGCATCGTGCGCGACCGCAAGGTCCACATCGCCGACGCGCTCACCGCGATCCTTTTGCCGATGCTGCTGGTCGGCCTGCTCGCCTGGCGGCGCAGCGCGCCCGGCATCATCGCGGCAGCCGCGGTGATGATCGCCTGGGCCGGGCTCAATCTGTTCGCCTTCACGCACGGCGTTTGGCTGAACGCCGCGACGACACTTGCCGCCGCGGTGCCGCCGGTCGCGGTCTTTGCCGGCGTGCAGCTGTGGGCCGGCGGCCGCCGCACGCAATATTTTGCCGCCAAGAGCAGGTCGCTGGCGCAATTCCAGGCGCCCGCCGTGCAGGAATGGCTGACGCGCGATCCGAATTTCCTGTCCAGGCCGGTCCGGCAGGATGCGGCCGTCGTCTTCATCGATCTCTCCGGTTTCACGACGCTCAGCGAACGGATCGATCCGGACGAGCTGCAGCATCTGCTGAGGGCATTTCACGCGCTGATCGACAAGGCCGCAGTCGATTGCGGCGGCCTGATCACCGGCTTTCTCGGCGACGGCGCCATGATCCTGTTCGGACTGCCACACGCGATGCCCGACGACGCGGCGCGCGCGCTGCAATGCTCGATCGACCTGTATCGCAGCGTCGATCGCTGGATCGCTTCGCTGCCGCCTGCCCTCCGCGGCCAGCTCGGTTTCAAGATCGGCGCGCATTTCGGCCCGATCATCGCCTCCCGCCTCGGCGAAAGCCACCAGCACATCACGGCGACGGGCGACACGGTCAACGTCGCGAACCGCTTGATGGAGGTTGCCGCCCAGAACTGTGCGCGGCTCGCGCTGACCGATACGCTGCTTGATGCGGCCGACTTCCACGGCGCTCCCGACGGCATTCTGTCAGGCCCCCTGCTCACGCAGGTCCGCGGCCGCTCCGGCGTCGTGACCGTCTGGTTCTGGCGCGACCAGAACGGGCCGAGCCAGGCCACCGCCAGGGCCGAGATGATCGACTAGCCGATGCGGCACGCCACACACTCCGCCGTCGTCCCCGCGAACGCGGGGACCCATACCCACAGGGAGAAGTTTGGCGAAGGCTGCTAGTGAGCGGCTTTTTCGCGCGGTACAGGCACCTGCGTTCATCGACAGACCACGCGGTATGGGTCCCCGCATTCGCGGGGACGACGATCGAGAGCTACCGCGCTTCCGGCGGCGGCGAGCGGTCGAGCACGTCGCCCTTGGCGCCTTCGAGCAGATCAATGCCGTAGGTCTCGATCACGAGCGGCCCGCGCTTGCGCTGCAATTGCGCAATTTGCGTCACCTTCGCGAAGAGCTCGTCGAGGGCGGTATGGCCGCCCGGGCGCAGCTCGTCGACAGAGATCAGCTTGCCGGCAAGCAGCTTTGGATCGGGCTCGGGCATGTTGACCCAGCGGATGCGCTGGTTCTGCTGCAGCACGCAGATGCCGCGCGGCAAGTAAAAGGCGAGCCAGCCCGTGGTGCCGTAGTCCTGCGCGAGCACGCAGGTCGCGCCACTGCGCACGCGCGCCGCTTCGATCTCGGCGGCGAGCTCGCGCCAGCCGACGCCGACGCTGCGCACCGTCGCGTCGCGGCGATAGCCCGACAGCCAGCCGGTGTTGGCCTGCACGATCAGCGCGGCAAACATCACGATGCCCACGGGCGCGGCCCAGCGCAGGCAGAAATCCACCAAGCGGCGCGCGCGTGGTTGCCACGGCACGAGATTGGCGGCGGCGGCCGCGGCAACGATGAAGGGCGGATAGACCGGCGCGAACCAGTTGGCCTCGACGCGGGCATGCAGCGAATGCCAGACGAAATAGACAACGATGGTCCAGAACAGCGTCTCGATCAGCAAACGCGAGGCCAGCGCGCCGGCCCGGCGCCAGGTCAGCGCGTGCAGGCCCATCGCGCCGAGGATGAAGACCAGCGGCGTTGCGAAGGCGATCTGGGTCGGGATCAGCTCGGCGATGAAGACGGGACGGAAGTCCTCGATCTTCGCGCGGCCGAGCTGCTTTACGAACGAGACCCATTGATGATCCGCATTCCACAGGATCACCGGTGAGAACAGCGCGAACGCAACGAGACCGCCGAGATAGGGCCAGGGCGAGAGGAACCAGCGCCGCAGTTTCGGCACGGCCGCAAGCCAGATCAGGATCGCGGCGCCAAAGAACATCGCGGTGTATTTCGACAGCAGCGCCGCGCCGACCGCCGCGCCGACGGCGAGCCACCAGACGCCGCGGCCGGTCTCCAGCACCTTCGCGAGGAAGAACAGCACGAAGCTGGAGGCAACCAGCAGCGGCGCATCCGGCGTCACGATCAGCGTGCCGACCGAGGCCATCATGGTCACGTTGAGCAGGATGGCGCTGGTCGCAGCCACCCGCGCGCCGCCGAACAGGATGGCGGCGGAGCGGTAGATCGCGTAGCTCATCGGCAGCGCGAGCAGGATCGAGAACACGCGGACGCCGAGCTCGGTGTCGCCGGCGATCATGGTGCCGGCGCGGATCACATAGGCGACCATCGGCGGGTGGTCGTAATATCCCCCGGCGAGGTTCTTCGACCACATCCAGTAATAGGCTTCGTCGAAGGTGATCGGCGTGAACGCGGCCGCAACCAGCCGCAAGCCGACCAGCGCGACGATCACCAGCGCGGTATTGCGGACAATCCGCGCGTCAGCCCCGCCCATGTCGAGCTATTTCTTGCGCCAGACGAACAGTCCGGACATCGCGTAGTTCCACACCACGCCCATCAGCGCGCCGGCCATGCCGGCCAGCCACCAGATCGGCTCCTGGTCGTAGACCGAGAAGGCGACGCCGACATTGGCGAGCAGCCCGACGCTGCACACGATGTAGAAGGCGATCAGGCCGCGCAGCAGCGCAAAGCCCTTCAGCCGCTGGTCGCGATAGGTGAGGAAGTTGTTGAGGACGAAGTTGCTGGTCATGGCGACGACGGCGCCCGCGGCCTGCGCCTCCGCGAACGGCGCCTTGAATAGCTGAAGGGCGATGAACAGCGTCGTCAGATGCACCACGAGGCCAATGCCGCCGACCATCGCGAACAGGATGAAGCGCAGCGAGACAGCATCGTTGGTGAACTTGGCCAGCACCAGGCCGAGAAAATCCAGTGCGACCATGGAATCGAGCTTGCTCTCGCCGTGCTGGCGCTCACCGAACGTGTAGGGAATTTCAACGGCTCGCAAGCTACCGTTCGCGCTCGCGACGAGGTCGAGCAGGATCTTGAAGCCGTGCACCGACAGTTTCGGAGCCAACTCCTCGAAACGGTCGCGCCGAACCATGAAGAAGCCGCTCATGGGATCGGCGATCTCGACCCGCAACGCCTTCCTGGCGAGTTCGGTCGCAAGCGCGCTGGCGCCGGCGCGCTGCTTGTTGAAGCCTTCGCTCTTGTAGCCCTCGATATAGCGGCTGCCGACGACGAGATCGGCCTGGTCGCTTGCGAGCAGCAACAGCATCTTCGGCAGTTGCGTCTCGTCGTGCTGGAGGTCGGCATCGATCACGGCCACATAGGGCGCGCTGGAGGCCAGGATGCCCTCGATGCAGGCGCCCGACAGGCCGCGGCGGCCGATGCGACGGACACAGCGCACGCGGTTGTCGCGCTGCGCCAGCGCGCGCACGACGTCCCAGGTGCCGTCGGGCGAATTATCGTCGACGAACACGACTTCCCAGGCGACGTTGGCGAGCGTCGCCTCCAGCCGCCGGTATAGCACCGTGACGTTGTCGCGCTCGTTGAACGTCGGGACGATGACCGACAGTTCCGGCGCCTCTTGAGCCTGCGGGGGAGTGCCGGAGCCCGGTCTGATCGCTTCATTCATGACGGCAGCGTATATCCGCCGCGTCCTGCGCTGCCAAGACGTTGCGCTACCGAGCCGGGGGTCTCTGGGGAAAGGCCCAAAAAGGGCCCAAAAATGCCAACGACCCCGGAACGGCAGACCGCGCGTACATCCGGCGCAAGTCCTAGCTATTCCAAGGTCGTCCCAGCGCCGGAGTTTCCCCTCAACGTCGCCGTTATAAGTTAGATAGGTACGGCAAAACCGCTTCGCAAGGGGGCATAGCGGCCCTTTTTCAGATCCTTGCTAGTTCGGGACTTCCTTGATCACCGGCCCACGCGGCGCGGGGGCGGCCGGGACTGCGGGCGCTGCCGCTGGAGCCGGCTCGACCTTTGCCGGCCTGGGCGGCTTGCCGTACTGGCCGATCGGCCCCAATACGACGGCGACCGCAAGCACGATCGCCGCGACGATCGCGCCCAGAATGCCACCCACCGACTCAGACGACATGGAAGCCCCATCCCTGTTCCAGATGCCTCCAGTGATACCATGGATGCGCGCGGAGCTGGAAGAGCCCCCCGCGGAGGGGCGAATAGCGAATGGCTCGTCGCGAATGAAGAGCGCCGGCTTACGTGCCCTCTTCGCGATTGGCCGTTCGCCACTGCCCTACTTTGCGGGCGGCCTGTGCTTGACGAAGGCCGTCACGATGTCCTTCTGCGCCGACTCGACCGCCCTGTTCGCGGTGGCGAGATGGGCGCCGGCATCGATGTTCGGATATTGCGTGGTGAGATAGTCGAGCAACGCCACCCGGTAATATTGCCGCTCCGACGGACAGGCGCCCGCGACCGAGCGGCCGAAATCCTGTTCCGACATTCCCTGATTGGAGTCGCGCGAATATTCCCGCGCCAGGCAATGCCAGTAATCGTCGCGGCCCTGCATGGCGAGCTTCTGCGCGCCCTTGGCATCGTCGTCATCGTCGGCCATGGCACCAAGCGTCATGGCAGCAGATGTCATCATGACGAGCGCCGCTCCCACCATCAGCATCCGCATTCTTGTTCTCCTTTTGCGCGGGTCCCGTTGCGACCTTAGACGGGACGGCGCAACTGGCCAATCACATCTGGTTTGATTAGGATGAGGTCCCTCCCCGTCGATGCGAGACCCTCCCGTGGCCAAAGCAAAAACCGCGTCCAAAAAATCCGGCAACATTTTCATCGGCGTGGGCGGCTGGACCTTCGAGCCCTGGCGCGGCGTGTTCTACCCGGAGAAGCTCACGCAGGCCAAGGAGCTGTCCTATGCCGCCTCGAAGCTGACCTCGATCGAGATCAACGGCACCTATTACGGCTCGCAGAAGCCGGAGAGCTTTCGCAAATGGGCCAGCGAAGTGCCCGATGGTTTCGTGTTCTCGGTGAAGGGACCCCGCTTCGCCACCAACCGCCGCGTGCTTGCCGAGGCCGGCGATTCCATCAAGCGGTTCTATGATTCCGGCGTGCTGGAACTCGGCGACCATCTCGGACCGGTGCTGTGGCAGTTCGCGCCGACGAAAAAGTTCGACGGCGCCGATTTCGGCAAGTTCCTGGAGCTGCTGCCGCGCAAGCTCGATGGGCGCGCGCTGCGCCATGTCGTCGAGGTCCGCCACGACAGTTTTTGCGCGCCGGACTTCGTCGCGCTGATCCGCGAGTTCGAGACGCCTGTCGTGTTCGCCGAGCACGGCAAATATCCGGCGATCGCCGACGTCGCCGGCGACTTCGTCTATGCACGGCTCCAGAAGGGCAATGACGAGATCAAGACCTGCTATCCGCCGAAGCAGCTCGATGCCTGGGCCAAGCGCTTTCAGGACTGGGCCGAGGGGAGTGAACCCGACGATCTGCCGAAGGTCGACGAGGCCAAGCCGAAGAAAGAGCCGCGCGACGTGTTCGCCTATGTCATCCACGAGGGCAAGGTGCGCGCACCGGCCGGCGCCATGGAACTGATCGCGCGGGTGAGCTGAGGATGGTTCATGGCAAAGGCGAAAAAGCTCTTCACCATCGGTTATGAACAGACGCCGCCCAAGGCGGTGCTCGACGAGCTGGAAGGGGCCGGCGTCAAGCTCGTGGTCGACGTGCGCGCGGTGACTTCATCGCGCCGGCCCGGCTTTTCGAAGAAGCAGCTTGCCGCGGGCCTCGACGAGCGCGGGATCGCCTATGTCCATCTCGCCGCGCTCGGCACGCCGAAGGAAGGCCGCCTCGCCGCGCGCAGCGGCCAATACGATGTGCTGGAGAGGATCTATTCAAAGCACCTGAAGACGCCGCAGGCCAGGGAAGAGATGGACGAGCTCTCGGCGCTGGTGATGAAGGCCGGTCCGGTCTGCCTGCTCTGCTACGAACGCGATCACACCCACTGCCACCGCCAGATGATCGCGGAGATCATCGAAGAGCGCGATGGCGTGGCGGTGAGAAATTTGGCGGGGCGGCAGGTGTAGCGGCCTTCGGACGGGGAGGACGACTTTAACCGTAGCCGTCATCCTGAGTGGCCGCTTCTTCAGCGGCCCTCGAAGGACGACGGCGTGCCCCGATGTAGCATCTCGGCCGTGCATCCTTCGAGGCTCGCAAGGGCTCGCACCTCAGGATGACGGATCTGGCGCGAGCTCGTCTTGGCGCGAGGAGAGTTCACCCCTCGCCCGCCAGCCGAAACGTCCCTTCCATCATCTGCACGCAGCTGCCGCCGACATGAGCGGAGACGATCTTGCCGTCCTGCTTGCGCACGCGCGTCCGGAGGATGCTTGGCCGTCCCATGTCAAAGCCCTGGCCGACGGTGAGCTTCAACTCGCCATCACGCGTGGGATCGAGATCGGCAAACAGCGCGGCCGCGGCGACCGTCGCGCTGCCGGTGGCGGGATCCTCGACGAGGCCGCTGGCGCCGCGCATGAACATCCGCGCCTGCCGGTCGCAAGGCGCCTCCGCTGGCGGCACGTCGCGCGTGTAGAACCATACCGAGCGGGCGCCGTCCCGCGGCAAGACCTTGCCGTAGGCGGCCGCATCGGGCCGGGCGCGCTTGAGCGCCTCGCGCGAATGCAGCTCCATCACCAGAAACGCGTTTCCAACGCTGACGATCTGCGGCGCGTGGCTGTCGACCTTGATGTCATCCGCACCGAGCGAGACGCAGCTTGCAGCTTCAGCGGCAGACAATTGCGACAGCCGCGCCAAAGGCTGGGGCGCGGTGAGCTCGGTTCTGACCACCCGGCCCTGCTCTCTCACGATCTCGACCGGCACGAGCCCGGCCTTCTCCTCAAACAGCAGGCGCGGTTTCAGCTCTTTTGCCATCGAGGCCAGCACGAAGGCGGTGCCGACATTGGGATGGCCGGCAAAGGCAATCTCCAGCACCGGCGTGAAGATGCGCACCTCGGCGTCATTGGCCTTGTCGCGCGGCGGCAGCACGAAGGTCGTCTCGGAATAGTTGAACTCGGTCGCGATCGCCTGCATCTGCTGCGTCGTGAGCCCGCCGGCATCCAGCACCACGGCAAGCTGGTTGCCGCCGAAGGCGCGGTCGGTGAATACGTCGACGGTGATGTAGCGGCGCTGCATCTTCACTTCCTCATGAAAGTCACGGCCTCAACCGACCGCATCGCCGGCAGTCTACAGGCCGGCGACATCGCTCGTCATGCCCCAAAATTCGGAGCATTCGGAGCAATCGCGCGAGGAGATCAAAAGGGAGAATCAGAAGCGGAACAGCTGATGCGGCGATGCGAGCACCCGCGCGCGCTCGCTGTCGTCGACGATCAGCGCATCGAGAAACTGCCTGTTTTTCGCGTAAGTCTGCGACGCCTCGAACTGCGTGTGCGGCCAGTCGCTGCCCCACAGCAATCGATCCAGGCCGTAGGCCTTACGCAGCAGCGGATAGGCCTCCTTCGCAAAACTCTCGCCGCTCGCGCCGTTGCGATACGGCGCCGAGGTCTTGACCCAGACATTTCGCGTCGCGCCGAGCTTCAGCACCGACTGGAAGCCGGGATCGGCGACACCGAGTTTCGGATCCGGCAGCGCATAGTGATCAAGCACGACGGGGACGCCATGGTCGAGCAGCTGCGGCGCCAGCAGTGCGAGATCGGACGCGTTGCGCTGGAGCTCGACTTGCCAGCCCATCGATTTCACGTTTCGGAGCAGCGCCTTCCATTCGCCGGCAGCGAGATCGGGCAAGGGCTGACCGACCAGATTGAGGCGGATGCCGACGACGCCGGCGCGATCGAGCGCGCGCAGTTCGTCCGCGGTCACGGAAGGATCGACCACCGCGATACCACGCAGGCGTCCGCCGGAAGTCTTCAGGCTCTCGACCAGATAGGAATTGTCGGTGCCGAGAAAGCTCGGCTGCACCAGCACGCCATTGCTCATGCCATTGCGGTCGAGCTGCTCCAGATAGAGCGCCAGCGGCGCATCGTAATCTGGGGCATAGCGCCGGCCGGGCGCGAGCTTGAGGCCGCGGTGGAAGACATGGGCATGGGTATCGATTGTCGGCAAGCTCGTCTCACTCTTCGCTCGGCTCGCGACGGCCGTGGCCGACACGAGGGATACAAGGCCTGTGCCGAATTGGCGGCGCGTCAGGCCACGCTCGCGGGATATCATGGTGACTGCTCCCCATCCGGCGTCAGGCGCGCGTCGCCGCGGCTTGTTCGAAAACCTTGCCGCGGGTTTCGGGCAGCAGCACCACCGCGATCAGCACCAGCGAATAGGCGAAGGCCGCATCGATGCCGATCGCCGGTCCGAGCCCGATATGGTCGCTGAGATAGCCCACGAGGAAGGGGAACGCGGCGGAGACGATGCGGCCGAAATTGTAGCAGAAGCCGACACCGGTGCCGCGCACGCCGGCCGGATAGAGCTCGCTGAACAGCGCCGCCATGCTGGCGGGAATGCCGGCCGAGAAGAAGCCGAGCGGAAAGCCGAGCACCAGCATCTCGCCGTTGGTCAGCGGCGCGAAGATGTAGATCAGCACGGTGACGATGCAGGCGCTGGCGAAGAAGGTGACATTGGCCCTGCGGCCGATGCGGTCGCTGATGATGCCGCTCGCGATGCAGCCGCAGAAGAAGGCAACGATGATGACTGCGAGATAGACGCTGGAGCCCAGCACCGACAGATGCCGCACTTCGCGCAAGAACGTCGGCAGGAACGTGGTCAGGGCCGCGTAACCGCCGTGGGCGCCGATGCCAAACAGGCCTCCGATCAGCGTCGAGCGCAGCACGTCGCGATGGAAGATGCCCGAGAGCGTGGCGAAGAATGGCGTCTTGTCGGCTGCGACCGCGCGCGGCGGCTCCTTCAAGCCGCGGCGGATGAAGATGATGAGGAGCGCGGGCAACAGCCCCAGCGCAAACAGCAGCCGCCAGGCGATGTCGGCGGGTGCATAAGTGAACACGAGGGCCGAGAGCAGCACAGCTGCGCCCCACCCCACGGCCCAGGCGCTCTGCACCGAGCCCAGCGCCTTGCCGCGATGCTCGGGGCGAATGATCTCGGCCATCAGCACCGCGCCGCAAGCCCATTCGGCGCCGAAGCCGAGGCCCTGAATCGCCTTCAGGATCAGGAGCTGGTTGTAAGTCATCGCGAACGCGCAGGCGAAGGTCGCGAGCGCAAAGGTCGCAACGGTAATCTGAAGCGCCTTGACGCGGCCAAAACGGTCGCCGAGCGCGCCGCCGAGCCAGCCGCCGAGCCAGCCGCCGAACGCGCCGAAGAACAGCGTGACCGAGCCGAGCAGGCCCGCATCGGCCTTACTGATGCCGAAGGCGGCGATCAGCGCAGGGATGGCAAGGCCGAACATCTGGACGTCGAGCGCATCCAGCGCCCAGCCGCCAAAACTTGCCCAAAACGTGCGCCGCTCCAGCGGCGAGCTTTCGCTGTACCAGTTTGACATTTTTCCTACCCTGTACTCGTTATTGCTTGGTGTCGTTGAAAAGTCGCTCTCACCTGATCTCGGCGTGGTAGCGGAACCGGTCGGCCGGCCCACGCGACCTGCGCCATTCGATCGGCCGCCGCTCCAGATCGAGCGCGAGGCGCTCGATCACGATCAATGGTGCGTGCGCTTCGAGGCGCAGCAGGCGCGCCTGCATCTCGTTGGCGGTTTCGACCGTCAGAATTTCCTCGGCCGACACCACCACCTCTCCGCAGCGCTCCTCGTAGAGCGGATAAAGCAGGTCGCCGAATTCGGCGGTGTCGATCTCCAGGATCGGCGCGAAGCGCGATTGCTGGAGCCAGATTTCTTCGGCGAGCAGCGGTACATCGTCGATCAGGCGCAGACGCGACAGACTGATCACGGGCTCGCCGACAGGGATGCGTAGCGCCGACGCAACCGCCGAATTCGCCAAAACGCTCTTGCGCCGGATGATGCGGCTCTTCGGCACGCGCCGCTCGCCGCTCTCGGACTGGAATCGGAAGAAGCGGAATAGCGAGGAGTTGAAGCGCGCCCGGCGCACGAAGGTGCCGCGGCCCTGCTGGCGCTCCAGCACGGTATCGGCAACGAGCTGATCGATCGCTTTGCGCACGGTGCCGATGGCGACGCCGTAATGCGCCGCGAGCTCGGCCTCCGACGGGATCGGCTCGCCCGGCCGCCATTCATTGCGGTTGATCCGCGCGGCGAGGTCGTCGCGCAGGCGCTGGTAGCGTGGCAGGCGGTCGTCGTGCGGGGCTGCATTCATATAGTCATATAGATGACTAGATGAGATAGGAGTCAAGCACTACCAAGGTACCGCAATCGAGAAACCGGCGATGCCCGCGGGGGACGCGAGGTCGGGCCGGCGGACGTTGCCAACCCGACCTCGCCTTGCGCGTTAATTCGCTGCCCTCGGCGTGCAGGGCGGCTGCTTGTAGGGCGCTGAGGCAAACGCGCCCTGTGCCGGAGCCCTCACGCAATCCGCAGCCGCCTGAGGCGAGGCGCGCCGCGGGGCGACGTCGCGAGCGGCTGCGGCCTGGGTTTGATAGACGGCGGCGGCGATCAGGGCGGCCGAGACAAGGGTCAATCGGGTCATGGGTTCTCTCCGCGTGGCAAACGGAAGCCGAGAGGTTTCGGCGTCCTGACAATATGAGCGGAAATCGCCGTGAGATATTTCATCACGCGCCTTCAACGAAACGCGAGCCCCTCACCCCAGTTGAAACACCGCCACCTTGTGCTCGTAGCCGCGAACCGCGACCTCGCCGAGCGCGACGGCGTCCTCACCGTCGTCGCCGAGCGCCTCGCGGACGGACGCGGAGATCAGGAGGTGCGAGCCGAACTCCTTGTTGAGTGCCTCCAGCCGCGAGGCGAAGTTCACGGTGTCGCCGATCACCGTGTACTCCTTGCGCCGGGGCGAGCCGATATTGCCGGCAACGACCTCGCCGAAATGGATGCCGATGCCGATCCGCAGCGGCCAGCTCGTTTGCGCGTTGATGCGGTCCATCGCGGCCAGCATCTCGCGGCCTGCGGCAACCGCGCGGTGCGCGGCGTCGGAGGCCTCCAGCGGCGCGCCGAACAGGGCGAGGAAGCCATCGCCCAAAAACTTGTTCACGATGCCGCCCTGACGATCGAGGATGTCGACCAGCACGGCGAACGCACCGTCGAGCCGGTCAACCACCTCCTGCGGGGTGCGCAACCGCGCGCTGGCGGTGAAGCCGCGGAAATCGACGAACATCACCGCGACGCGGCGAAGGTCGCCGCCCGCGCTGGGCCCCGCCGCCATCAGCCGTTCCACCACCTGCGGCGAGACGTGCTGGCCGAACAGGTTGGTGACGCGATCACGCGCGGTGGCGGCCGCGATGCTCGCGGCAAATTGCCGCCGCAGCCGCGCGCCGACGGAGCCGGCGAGCACGCCGCAGATCAGGATGATGGTGCTGCGCACAGCGTGAAAGTAGATCAGCGGTTCGCCAGCCTCGCTGGCCGAATTGTAGTACAGCGCGACGGCCAGGAGTTCGGCTGCGGCCACAAATCCCGTGAAGGTGGACAGCCAGAAATCGAGCCGCAGCGTCGAAAGAATGATGAAGATGAAATAGGCCAGTGGCAGCACGAAACCGAGCGCGGGCCCAGCGCCCATGCTGCGAATCTGCAGAATCAGGATGATCGTCGGCAGCGACGTTTCGATGAGAGCGCCGATATAGCGCCTGATCACCGGCAGGTCGCGATCGAGCTTGAGGTTTCGCCTGATCTGGCTGTGGACCCAGACCTCGAAGAGGATGAAGCCCCCCAAGAGCATGTATTCGCGGACCAAGCCCTCCGTCCCGCGCCAGACCCGGTTCACGATGGCAGGGTCGATCAGGTAGGTTGCGGTGAGGAACAGGATCATGACGCAGCCCGTCGTGATCAGCGCCCTCACCCGCAACAGCTCGGTCCGCAGCACTTCTCGCGTCAGCTCGCGCTCGAACTCCTCCGACATCACGGCATGTTGCCGGGTCTTCCTGCTGGCAAACCTGACCATTTCTCCCCTCGATTCAGGGGCATTGTGCCTCAATCCAGCGTACGGCGGAAGCGCGTCACCGCGATGGTCATGGCGACCAGCATCAGGATCGCCAGCGCCAGCGCGTCGAAGTGCAAATTCTGCATGGTCGCGCCCTTCAGCATGATGGCGCGGACGATCCGCAAGTAGTGGGTCAGCGGCAGGCATTCACCGAGATATTGCGCCCAGACCGGCATGCCGGCGAACGGGAACATGAATCCGGAGAGCAGAATGCTCGGCAGGAAGAACATCATGGCCATCTGCATGGCCTGGAGCTGGTTCTGCACCACGGTCGAGATGGTGTAGCCAATCGACAGATTTGTAGCGATGAACAAGGTCGACAGCAGCGCGAGCAGGAACAGATTGCCGAGCAAGGGCACGCCGAACAAGCCGACACCGATGCCGATGATGAGGAAGGCCTGAAGGAAGCCAACCAGCACATAAGGAACGATCTTGCCGAACATCACCTCGACCGGCTTGATCGGCATCGACAGCAGGCTCTCCATGGTGCCCCGCTCGACCTCGCGGGTGACCGAGAGCGCGGTGAAGATCAGCATGGTCATGGTGAGAATGGTGCCGACGAGGCCCGGCACGATATTGAGGCTGGACGACGCGGCCGGATTGTAGCGCGCATGCGCGCGGATCTCGAACGGCATCTCGGGCGGATTGCCGATATAGAGATCGTGCGCAAGCGCGGTCTGCACGACCATGCCGAGCGAGCCGAGCGCGGCGCTGGCCGCAACGGGATCGGTGGCGTCGGCCGCAACCAGCAGCGCCGGCCGGTCGCCACGCCGCACCGCCCGCTCGAAGCCGCGCGGAATCTCGACGCCGAACAGCA
Organism: Bradyrhizobium barranii subsp. apii; assembly: GCF_011516635.5. Classification (GTDB taxonomy): domain Bacteria; phylum Pseudomonadota; class Alphaproteobacteria; order Rhizobiales; family Xanthobacteraceae; genus Bradyrhizobium; species Bradyrhizobium barranii. Next base: position 6,724,969 of record NZ_CP096255.1, read on the forward strand.
CCTTGCCCGATTTCAGCAGGTTGTCGAAATCGTCGACGTCGTGCACCTCGTAGATGAAGCGGAAATAGGCGGTGTTCTCCAGCGCCTTCAACACCGAGCGGGCAAGATCCGAATCCTCCTGGAGCAGCACCGCGCTCGGCAGATGGTGCGGCGTGGTGTTGATGGCGTAGCCGAACAGCAGAAGCTGCATCACCGGCAGCATCACGATCATCGCGAACGACACGCGGTCGCGCTTGAGCTGGATGAACTCCTTGATCAGCATCGCATAGGAGCGCTTCCAGAAGCCGAAGCGCTCGCGGATCTCGTGCGCGGGTGCGGGATGATCGGCGGCGCTCATTGGAAATTGTCCTTGGAACGGCTCATCAATTCGATGAACACGTCTTCGAGCGAGGGCGATGATTTGTGCCAGTGCAGGCCGCCCTTCTCGCGCCACGGCGCGATGCTGGCCTCGAGCGCGGCGACGTCGCGCCCGGAAACGTGCAGCGAAGTACCGAACGGCGCCACCATGTCCACGCCGGGCTTGCCGGTGAGCGCGGCCGTGAGCCCGTTGAGCTCCTCGCCCGTCGCGGTGTAGGTCGTCAGGGCGGACTTCGCGATCACCTCCTCCACCGTGCCGTGCGCCAGCAGATGGCCGTAGGCGATATAGGCGATCTCGTGGCAGCGCTCCGCCTCGTCCATGTAGTGGGTCGAGACCAGGACGGTGAGGCCGTCGGCCGCGAGCGCATGGATCTCGTTCCAGAAGTCGCGCCGCGCCTTGGGATCGACGCCGGCGGTGGGCTCGTCCAGCAGCAGCAGTTTCGGACTGGGCAGCGTGCAGGCCCCGAGCGCGAGCCGCTGCTTCCAGCCGCCGGAGAGCTCGCCCGCGAGCTGCTCTTCGCGCCCCGACAGCCCGAGCCGCTTGATCATGTCGCGCGCGGCGCCGCGTGGATCGGCGAGGCCATAGAGGCGCGCGACGAATTCGAGGTTCTCGCGCGCCGAGAGGTCCTGGTACAGGCTGAAGCGCTGGGTCATGTAGCCGACCTGGCGCTTGATCTTTTCGGCATCGCGCCTGATGTCGTAGCCGAGGCAGGTGCCCTCGCCGCTGTCGGGCGTGAGCAGGCCGCAGAGGATGCGGATGGTGGTGGTCTTGCCCGAGCCGTTCGGCCCGAGGAAGCCGTAGATCGAGCCGCGCTTCACCTGCATCGACAGATCGTGCACGACCTCGCGCCCGCCAAACGACTTGGTCAGGCCCTTGACGTCGATCGCGATGCCGTTGCCGCCGTTCATCGCTTGTCCGCCACCGGCGTTTTTGGATGGAGATAGACGTCGATCGGCTGTCCGACCCGCAGGGCATCGGGCCGCGAGGGCCGCGCCTGGATCAAATAGACCAGCTTGTTGCGCTCATCGAGGCTGTAGATGACAGGCGGAGTGTATTCGGCCGAGGTCGCGATGAAATAGATCTTTGCGGTGAGATCCGCCGCGCAATTGTCGCAAGAGATGCGCACCGTGTCGCCGATCGCAAGCTTCGGCAACTCGGTCTCCGGAACGAAGAAGCGCAGCTTCATGTTGCCTGGCGGCATGATCGAGAGCACCGGCCGCTGCGCCGCCACCATCTCGCCCTCGCGGAAGTAGATCTGCTGGATGGTGCCGGCAACGGGCGCAAAGCCCCTGCGCCGCGCCATTCGCGTCTCCGACGTCGCGACCCGCGCTTCGGCGACACGCAAGGACGATACGGCGGAATCGAGATTGGCCTGCGTGCCGGAGCCGGTCTTGTTCAGCGAGGCCGCGCGATCATAGGTCTGCTGCGCATTGGCCAGTGTCGCCTTGTTCTGGTTGAGGTCGGCAAGCTGGAGATCGTCGTCGACGGAATAGAGGGCATCGCCGACCTTCACCTCGTCGCCCTCGCGGACATTGAGCTTCGTCACCCGGCCCGCTTCGTCCGGGCTGACGAAGATCATGTCGGCCTCGACCCAACCTTGAAATCCGGGATCGCGCTTGTCCTTGCAACCGGCAAGGCCGGTTGCCAGCACGGCAGCCAATGCAACCACAGAAATTGCTCGTGACGACCTCATGTCGTCCTCCGTTCGCCAAAAATCAAATCGAGATGGACGCGCAGCATGTCCTGGGCGTCGAGCGGCGCGTGCCGCGCAAACAGGCTCTGCCAGATCACCGCGATCATCGCCGGTGCGACCAGGATCTGCGGATAGCGCGCGAGGTTCTTCTCGCGGATCTCGCCGCGGGCAATGCCGAGCTCGATCAGCGCGCGCATGCCGGCGATCCCGCGCGAGACAACCTCGCGATAGTAGAAATCGGCGACGGACGGAAAGCGCGGCCCTTCCGCCACGATCAATCGCACGAGATCGCCGCGCCTCGTGCCGATGACCTCCTTGAGGAAGTTACCGGCAAAGGCCTCGACGAGATCGCGCACCGAGCCCGTCGGCGGCGGCAGCGCATTCAGCTTCGCCACCACAGGCACGATCACAGTGCGCACCAGCTCCTCGAACATCGATTCCTTGTCCTTGAAGTGCAGGTAGATCGTGCCCTTGGCCACGCCCGCCCGCTTGGCGATATCGTCGAGCCGCGTCGCGGCAAAGCCGCGCGCGATGAACTCCTCCATCGCCGCTTCCACGATGGCCGACCGACGCTCGGCCGCACGCGTGGCACGGTTCGAAGCGGGCGGAGCGTCGGCGGGCGCACGGCCCTTCGCATCGGCGCGAGCTGCGGTTGGCGTGGCTGCTTTGGTGGGCTTCTTTGTCATCCCCTATTTATGACTGACCGGTCAGTCATCATCAAGGCAGCGATCCAACCCTATGCAGCCAACAAATTAGTATTGACTAATGCATTGGCGTTTGCTAATCGAATATCCATGATCGAAGCCGCCCCAAATCCCGTCACCACCGTGATGCGTGCCCTCGCCGATCCGACGCGCCGTGCCGTGTTCGAGCGCGTGTTCGAGAGCAAGGAGATCAGCGTGGCCGAGCTCACCCGCGGCAGCGGCGTGACGCAGGGCGCGATCTCGCAGCATTTGAAGTCGCTGAAGCAGGCCGGCCTCGTCGCCGAGCGCGCCGAGGGCCGCAACGTCTATTACCGCGCCGCGCCGCAAGGACTCGAGCCGCTGGTCACCTGGATGGACCATTACGGCGTGTTCTGGCGCGAGCGCTTCCAGAATCTGCGTGACCTCTTGAAGGAGATCGATCCGTGAGTGCAGCCGAGTTCAGAGCCGGGACAAAAGACAGCGTCCAAGACATTGTTTTGGAGGAGGTCTTCCCTCACGCGCCCGAGACGATCTGGAAGACGTTGACCAGCGCCCAGTTGATCGCGCGCTGGCTGACAGCCGACCGGCTTCGAAGCCGCCGAAGGCAAGGCCTTCACCTTCCAGACAACGCCGGGCGGCAACTGGGATGGCGTCATCCATTGCCGCGTTCTCGAAGTGATACCGAACCGGCGCCTCGTCTACGCCTGGAAGGGCGGTGACGAACGCAACACCGGCTACGGCGCGCCGCTCGATACCGTCGTGACGTGGTCCCTCACCCCGGTCGAAGCCGGCACGCGGATCCGCCTAGTGCATGCGGGCTTCGTCATGCCCAGGAACGAGTCGGCCTACACGGTCATGAGCGGCGGCTGGAAGAAGGTTGTCCGCCAGCTCGACGAGATCAGTGGCGAGAAGTGAGTGGGAGATATTTCGATGACCAGGCCTTTTACCGGCGGCTGCGCCTGCGGCGCGATCCGCTATTCGATTCTCGGTGAGCCGCTGTTCAGCAATCACTGCCAGTGCCGGGACTGCCAGCGCGAAAGCGGTAGCGGTCACGGCTCGTACATGACCTTCGCGCGCGAAGGTGTCACGCTGACGGGCGAGGCGAAGCATTGGGACATGATCGGCGACAGCGGCAACGTGAAGACGCGCGGTTTCTGCACGCAGTGCGGCTTGCCGGTCTACATGACCTTTGCGGCGATGCCCGACATCTTCACCATCCGCGCCACAAGCCTCGACGAGCCCGCCCGCTACAAGCCGCAGGTGGTGACCTACGCAGCGCGTGGGTACGATTGGGATCGTCTCGATCCCGACCTGCCGAAATTCGCAGGCATGCCGCCGGGGTGAGGCGGCTGTATTTGGAGTGTCGAAGTCTCGGCATCGTCAAGGCCGGACTGTCCCGAATGTCATTCCTGACGCAATGCTCCGGTCCGCGCATCGCGCGGTACCCGTTGCATCGCCAATGACAGCAAAAGGATTATCCCTTGGCGTCGCAGGCCCAGGCGCGGATCACGCATTCCTTGCCGCCGTATTTGTAGCACTCGCGCGTGGCGGCATTGAGCGAGGCCGAGATCTTCGGCTTCACGGCATAGCCATAGGCGCCGCACGGGTTGGCCATATCGACCGACATCGCGGCGCAGGCGCGCTTCATGGTCACGGTCGTGCAGTCGCCCTTGCACTGCTTCTGCGCCGCGGCACGGGCCTCGCGCTCGGCGCCGTAATCAAAAGCCTGGCCATAGGCCCCGCACTTGCCGACCGCAAACGCACCGGCAGCATGCGCATCCGTGATGTAGCGAGCGCCGGCGACACAAACCGACAGCGCAAAGAAAAACATCGCGCAACGGCGCGCGACGACATTCGAAGCCATGGAAAAACCCCTCCCCCCAAGGCAGGTGGAAGGGACTCTAAGCGGTGGTCGTTTCCAGATGGTGAACGAGGGGTTGAAAACGGACGAATGAGGCACGGCCGCAGGCTCAGACCTCATCCTGAGGAGACCGCGTAGCGCGTCGTCTCGAAGGATGGCCGCGAGCGCGATCCGAGCCCTCACGGTTCAAGACCGCGCCTTTTCAATTGCAGCTACGTTTTCTCGGCCTGCCCAGCCACGTACAGGAAGAGAACAACTCCGCTTGGCGCTCTTGCCGAAGGATCAGAACTTGTGCCAGAATTCAACCATAGGATGTTGCGGGAGGCAGATATGCTTTCTACCAACGATCGAATTGTATTGGGCACCTTAATTGTTCTCATTCTTTGGCTCTTTCTTTTCCTCCCGGTCTATCACGAGTCCTTCGAAGGCATAGTTGTCGTCTGGGATTTCGTCAGCGCCGTAATTTGTGCTGGGATCGTGCTGTTGCTGCTGCCGAGTTTGTGGACCCGCATCCATGGGTTATTCGAGGTCTTTTCCGACCTCGCCGCTCCGATCTTCGTGCTGATTCTGGCAAGCGTTATCTATTCGACGGCGCAAATGCGCGAGGTTCTGTGGATCAAGTTTGCACCGGGCATCGATCCGAACGACCCGCTCGCGCCCTTCAGTCTCATGGCTGGCGTCTTCGGAACTGATCTGTGGGCAACGAGTTCGATGCTGCTGTTAGTCATCGCCCTCGGCGTATGGGGACCAGCCCACTTCTACCCGTATTCCGACGTTGTCTCAGCATTTCGGCTGTATCCCCACGCGCACCGAATAGCGGATCGCCTGCTCGAAGTCATGTCGCAAGCAAACCGTTTCGGCTTTGCTTGGCTGCTGGCGCCACTGCTTCCGGTTGTTATTTTCTACAACGCACTTGTGCCAACCTTTCCGCTGAAGGGTGAGCTGTTTTACGTGGGGTGGGAAATACTCTTCTATGGGCTTTTGCTGGCCTCTATATTTGGCCTCGTCTTCCTCTACACTCTGCTGGTGTACCTTACATCGCGAGACCGATGGCGTATCGATTTCGTCGTCAGAGCTTTTCCCTACTTGCCTTTGATCCCGTTCGTTACGCTATTCAAGAATTTCCCTCGGCTATCGGAAAGCTTTCTCAGTATCAAACTGAACCGCCAACTGTTCGAAGCGGCTCTTTTCTCGCTGTTTGTCCTGGCTATCTTTGCGTTTGTTCTGTTCTGCATCGTACCGATCGTCTACTTGGCCTCCGGGCTCAACATTATGAGTGTGGTGCAAAATGAGATTTTCACGGTAAATGTATTCTTGGCCGCCAGCTTGTCGTTTTCGGCGACGCTGTTCGGTCTGGCCCGTGAAAAGAAGCGATGGCACGGACTTCACGTCATCATCGGCGCGATGCTCGCGTTCGCGTATTTCGACCTTGACGACAACCACGCTATTCGCAGGCTTGCCGGCCAATCGACAGCTGGAACCTACGTGAAGCCATTAACTCTCGAGGACGGGTTTCAAACCTGGATAGCATCGCGCTCTGATCTCGACCGTTTCGAGGACGGCACCTACCCCGTCTACGTGGTGGCAGCTGAAGGAGGTGGCATCTACGCCGCATACCATGCCGGCATGTTCCTCGCCGCAATACAGGATCAGTATCCAGAATTCGCGCAGCACACATTTGCGATCAGTGCAGTCTCGGGAGGCGCTTTGGGCGCCTCGATATTTTCATCCCTCGTCAAGGCAAGAACACGAGTCGATGCGGCCAGAGCGCCTCAGAATTGGTATTGGGACAATGCACAGAGCTTTCTCCAGAAAGACTTCCTCTCCGATCTTGTAAGCGCAACTCTCTTCTTGGACGCGCCTGCGCGGATTCTGCCTTGCTGGAATCTCTTATGCCCCGGAGCAAGTTTGAATCGAGCGCGCGCGCTCGAGCGCTCCATCGAAAATGCTTGGCCGGCAGCGGCACAGGATCGGAAGTATCCAAATCCGTTCAAGTCCGGCATTCTCGGCTCTTGGGATCCCAAAAGTGTAGCTCCGGCCCTGCTCTTAAATTCGACCGAAGTCGAGACTGGCGAACGGGTGGTCGTTGCGCCGATGAGCTTGCAGAGCAGTCAAACGCCGGGTCTCTATAGCCTATCTGACAGGAATCCGACGCTCGATATCCCGCTCAGTACCGGTGTTGTATTGAGCGCGAGTTTTCCATTCGTAAGCCCAGCTGGTTGGTATGCAGCGACAGCTCCAACGGGAGAGAGAATACGTACTGAGAAGCGTCGGCTTGTTGATGGTGGTTATTCCGACAATTCGGGAATTGCTACGGCGCTCGATATCATCGCGCGACTTCAAGCATGCCCTGCCACTCGTCCGGTCGACTGCAAGCCTAAAGCGCGATTCATTCTTCTAGCCCTGGTTAGCCCTCCCGCCGACGACGGATTTGACAACTCTACCTACTCCTTTGGTGAATTGGCGACCCCACTGCGAGCCCTGGATAGCATTCGCTCCGAACGCGGCCGGCGCGCCGTTGCGCAGGCTCAACTATTTATGGACCAAAAGACTTGCGCCGACGCCGATCAAGAAAACCATAGTGCATCGTGCACCGAGGGGAGAGTGCGCAAGGTGATCCTCGCGACGGACGATGTGCGCGTCCCGCTCGGATGGGTGCTGTCGGATCGATCCCGTAGAGCGATCGAATGCAGTTTCGGCTTGGAAGCTCATTGTCCTGCAGCACCAATTGGCAAGAACACGGCTAGCATGCGCGAGAACAACAAGAGGATCGCGCTCCAGATCGGAAAGGAATTGAAAACCGATCGAATGTCCGAATCTTCTCCGCCCACCAACGATGCTGCGCATCTTGGAACGGGAGCCATTTCTCCGCCGCGGTGAAGAGAATAGCAGCGACCTCCTACGGGCACCACTACCCGCGTCGTGCCGCTTCCAGCGCCTGCGGCGTGTCGATGTCGAGGAAGGCGCTCTCGCCATCCACGGGGACTTCGGCCACCGCCTCGGTGTGCTTGGCGATCAGATGGCGCGCGCCGACGTCGCCGTCGAGCGTCATCAATTCCCTGAAGAAGCGGCGCGACCACAGCACGGGATTGCCGCGGCGCCCGTCACTGACGGGCACGACGATGAGGTTGCCGCGGTCCGGCGCAAAGCCGTCGATGAGACGGTCGATCAGGCCAGCATCGATCAGCGGCATGTCGCCCAAACAGACCACGGCGCCGTCGCAAGCCTCGGGTACGGCCGCGATGCCGGCCTTGACCGAGCTCGCGATGCCGCCGGCGAAATCCGGGTTGCGGACGAACTTCACCTTCAAGCCTTGCAGCGCCTGCTCGACCAACTCGGTCTGGTGCCCGGTGACGACGATCACCTCGGAGGCCTTGGAGGCCAGCGCCTGCTCGGTCGCGATCCGCACCAGCTTCTTGCCGTCGAGCTCGGCGAGCAGCTTGTTCGGTCCGCCCATCCGGGTCGAGCGGCCCGCCGCGAGCACGATGGCCGCGACCTGGCTGTTGCCCTCGATCGCGGGTTCTGCGCGCGGCTGCGGCCGCGTGACGATCTCCATCAGGAGGCCGCCGACGCCCATGCCCATCAACTCGGAACGCGTCACCTTGATGCCGGCGAGCAGCCGCATCAGCACCCAGTCAAAACCGTTCTCGACCGGCGAGCGCGCGCAGCCCGGCGCGCCCAGCACCGGCACCCCGCCGGCACGCGCGATCAGCAGCAAATTGCCGGGGTCGACCGGCATGCCGAAATGCTCGATCTCGCCGCCGATCCCAGTGACGGCCGCCGGAATCACGTCACGGCGGTCGGCGATCGCGGACGCCCCGAACACGATGACGAGCTCCGCACCAAGCCCGAGCAATTCCTTGATCGCGGCCGACAGCGCCAGCTCCTCATGCTGCACGCGCCGCTCGGCAATGATGCTGGCGCCAGCCGGCGCGAGCCGCTCGGCGGTGACGCGCAGCGTCTTGTCGATCACCTTCGACGAGAGGCCCGGCAGCAGCGTCGAGACCACGCCGACGCGCTTGATGACGTAGGGCGCGATCTTCAGTACGTCCCCGCCCGCCGCCTTCACCGCGGCATCGCGCAAATTGCCTTCGACGCCGAACGGGATGATCTTGACAGTGCCGACCATCTCGCCCTCGACCACCGGCTTGTAGGCGGAGAGCGTCGCAAAGGTGATGGCCTCGTCGACATTGTTGATGCGGTCGACCGCGGCGCGGTCGATCACCAGCACGCCCGGACGCGCGGCGAACAGATTGGCGCGGCCGGTGAAGGCGCGCTCGACATGAATGCCCTCGCCGCCGACGGCCAGCGCGATGCTGGCGGCGGCGACATCCTCGGAGACGTCACCCTCCTCCATGCGCACCACCACGACGTCCTTGATGCCGGCGCGCGTCAGCGCCTCGACCTCGGCCGGGCCGATCGTCGTGCCTTTCTTCAGCACCAGCGGACCCTGGCGCAGGGTGTGGACGGTCACCCCGCCGATCGCATCCTTGGGGCTCGCCGGTCCGAATTTCATGCCGCTTCTTCTTTTTCTTTTGGAGGCAGGCGCAGCACCGCCGTGATCTCGGCCATGATCGACACCGCGATCTCGGACGGCGAGACCGCGCCGATCGCAAGCCCAATCGGCGCGTGGATGCGCGCGATATCGCTGTCCTTGGCGCCCTGCGCGCGCAGCCGGTCGCCGCGCTTGGCATGCGTCTTCCGTGAGCCGAGCGCGCCGATATAGAAGCAGTTGCGCTCAAAGGCGTGCAGCAGCGCGGGATCGTCGATCTTCGGATCGTGCGTCACTGCGACGAAAGCCGTGTAGGCATCGACATTGAGCGGCGGCAGCGCGGTGTCGGGCCATTCGGCGACCAAGGGAACGTCAGGGAAGCGCTCGGGGCTCGCAAACGCCGTGCGGGGATCGACCACGGTGACGTCATAGCCCAGCGAGCGCGCCAGCGGCGCAAGCGCCTGGCTGATATGGACCGCGCCGACGATGACGAGCTTTGCGGTCGGCGCGTAGACGTTGAGGAACAGCTTTTTGCCGCCGGCTTCGACACTGGCGCTCTTGCCCATGCGAAGCTGCTTGTCCAGTTCGGCACGCAGCGGGTCGTTTGCAAAATCCGCAGCCTTCACCAGGCGCTGATCGCCGCTCTCGGTGTCGGTCACCAGGATCACCGGTCGGCGCGCGGCGCGCTCGGCATTGAGTTCGTGCAGGATTGCGAGCTTCACGGCTAGCCGACCTTCTCGACGAAGACGCGGATGGTGCCGCCGCAGGACAGCCCGACATTCCAGGCCGTCTCATCGGCAACGCCGAACTCCAGCATCCTGGGCTTGCCGCTCTGGATCACGTCCATGGCCTCGGTGACCACGGCGCCCTCGACGCAGCCGCCGGAGACCGACCCCAGAAACGTGCCCTCATCGTTGATGACGAGGCTCGAGCCCGCCGGGCGCGGCGCCGAGCCCCAGGTCTCGACAACGGTGGCCAGCGCGACGCCCCGGCCGGCCTTCTGCCAATCTTCCGCCGCCTTCAGAATATCCTCGTCGCGATCGAGCATGGCTTAACCTCTCAAGCTGCGGAACGGATCAGGCTGCGGTGATGCGGCGGCAGCGGCCGGGAGAGCGTCGTGATCAGCTCCTGGATCGAACTCAAATTATGTACCGGGCGGAATTCGTCAACGTGCGGGAGCATCATTTTGATGCCCTGCGCCTTGGCCTCGAAGCCGCCGAACCGCAGAAGCGGGTTGAGCCAGATCAGCCGCCGGCAGGACCGGTGCAGCCGGTCCATCTCGAAGGCGAGCCTGGAATCGGCCTCCCGCTCCAGCCCGTCGGAGATCAGCAGCACGATGGCGCCCTGGCTCAGCACGCGCCGCGCCCACAATTTGTTGAAGTTGTGCAGCGAGGCCGAAATCCGGGTGCCGCCGGCCCAGTCCTCGACCGAGGCCGAGCAGCTCGCCAGCGCCTCATCGGGGTCGCGCTGGCGCAGCGCACGGGTGACGTTGGTCAGCCGCGTGCCGAACAGGAACACCGAGACGCGCTTGCGGGCGTCGCCGATGGCGTGGAGAAAGTGCAGGAACAGGCGGGTGTACTCGCTCATCGAGCCCGAGATATCGAGCAACGCGACGATCGGCGCCGGCTTTTCGATGCGCCCGAGGCGATGGATGTCGATGATGTCGCCGCCGGTGCGCAAGGACGCGCGCAGCGTGCGGCGCAAATCGAGACGAAGCCCGCGGGGATCGGGCCGGTGCCGGCGCGTCAGAAGCTCGGCCTGCGGCAACCGCATCCGCTCGACGGCGCGGAGCGCTTCGGTGATCTCGGCCGCGCTCATCTGGGCAAAATCCTTCTTCTGAAGGATCTCCTTGTCGGAGACCGACAGGCGCAAATCCTGCTCCTGGTGCTGCGGCGTCTCCGTCATCCGCGGCTGCGACATCGCCTCCTGCACGCGGCGGGAGCCGGCCTGCGGCTTCTTCTTGGCCTGCTCCGGCAACGGCACCGAATCCAGCATGTGCTTCCACTCTTCCGAGGCGCGGAAGAACAAGTTGAAGGCCTGCCTGAAGATCAGCGCATGCTCGTGGCGCTTGACGAAGATCGCCTCCAGCGTGGTGAAGACGTCGGCGCGGTTGCCGATGTCGATCACCTGGAGCGCGCTCATGGCATCGATGACGGCGCCCGGCCCGACAGGCATGCTGGCTGCACGCAACGCGCGGGCAAAGCCGACGATGTTGTCGGCGAACTGCTCGGTCTGGTCGGGCGCAAGGTGGTTGATGGCCATGGATCAGCACTCTCACTCGTCATTCCGGGGCGCCGCGTCAGCGGCGAGCCCGGAATCCATAACCACGATCGGGACTATGGATTCCGGGCTCGCGACTTCGTCGCGCCCCGGAATGACGAGTTAGTTATGACGCACCAGCGTCAATTCTCGCTCGTCGCTTCCTTCAGCACCTTTTGCAGGGTGTCGCCCTGCATGCGGGTGATGTCGTCCTGGTACTTGAGCAGCGCGCCCAGCGTGTCGCCGACCACTTGCGGGGTCAGCGAGCGGGCGTCGAGCTCCGACAGCGCGGTGGCCCAATCGATGGTCTCGGCGACCCCCGGTGACTTGTAGAAATCCTGATTGCGCAACGCCTGGACGAAACGCACGACCTGCTGCGACAGCTTGGCCGAGATGCCGGGCACGCGCGTCTTGACGATCGCGAGCTCGCGCTCGGCTTCGGGATAGTCGACCCAGTGATAGAGGCAGCGCCGCTTCAGCGCGTCATGGATCTCGCGGGTACGGTTGGAGGTGATGATGACGATCGGCGGATGCGGCGCCTTCACGGTGCCGAACTCGGGGATGGTCACCTGGAAGTCACTGAGGATTTCGAGCAGGTACGCCTCGAACGCCTCGTCGGCGCGGTCGAGCTCGTCGATCAGCAGCACCGGCGGTCCCGCAACGTCGGGCTCCAACGCCTGGAGCAGAGGCCGCTTGATCATGTAGCGGTCGGCGAAAATGTCGGACGAGAGCTGATCGCGGTCGGTGTCGCCGGCGGCTTCCGCCATCCGGATCGCGATCATCTGCGCGGCGCTGTTCCACTCGTAGACGGCGGAGGAGACGTCGAGGCCCTCGTAGCACTGCAGGCGGATCAGCTTCCGCCCCAGCGCCGCCGACAGCACCTTGGCGATCTCGGTCTTGCCGACGCCGGCTTCGCCCTCCAGGAACAGCGGCCGGCCCATGCGCAGCGACAGATAGGTCACCGTCGCCAGCGACCGCTCCGCGAGATAACCGCGCGAAGTCAAGAGTTCGAGCATCGCATCGACCGATGCCGGCAGAGCCGTGAGAGTCATGAAAAAGCCAGTCTCGCTACGCCCTCACCGGGGACAAGTTTGGGCCGAGGCGTGAGGTTCACTCACTCCTTGGCGTTGGCGGCATCGAGGGCACGCCGCGTCAGCACCCCGATGAGATGCGCACGGTATTCGGCGCTGCCATGGATGTCGCTGTTGAGGCCTTCCGCCGGCACTTCGATGCCGTCGAGCGCCTTCGCGGCGAAGCGCTTCTTCAGGGCTTCCTCGAACGCGGTGACGCGGAACACGCCTTCGGAGCCGGCACCGGTGACGGCGACGCGCACGTCCGAAGGACGCCGCGCCACGAACACGCCGACCAGCGCATAGCGCGAAGCCTGGTTGCGGAACTTGATGTAGGCCGCCTTCTTCGGCAGCGGGAACATCACCTTGGTGATGATCTCGTCGGCTTCGAGCGCCGTCGTGAACAGGCCCTGGAAATACTCTTCCGCCTTGAGGCGGCGCTTGTTGGTGACGATGGTGGCGCCGAGCGCGAGCACCGCGGCCGGATAGTCCGCGGTCGGATCGTTGTTGGCGAGCGAGCCGCCGATCGTGCCCTTGTGGCGCACGGCGGGGTCGCCGATCTGGCTGGCAAGATTGGCCAGTGCCGGGATCGCCTCACCGACGATCGCGGAGCTTGCGACCTCGGCATGCCTGGCGGTGGCGCCGATCACGAGCGCACGGCCCTTCATCTCGATCGTGTTGAGCCCCTCGATATGGGAGAGGTCGACCAGATGGGGCGGGCTCGCGAGACGCTGCTTCATGACGGGAATCAGCGTGTGGCCGCCGGCGATCACCTTGGCGTCTTCGTTCTTCACCAGGAGGTTGGCCGCCTGGCGAACGGTCCCAGGGCGATGGTATTTGAATTCGTACATCTGAATGTCCTGATCGCAGAATGCGCGCGCGGTTAGGCGAGATCGGATTTCGCCATCGCCTTGGCGCCGGCGGAGATCGAAGCGACGATGTTCTGGTAGCCGGTGCAGCGGCAGAGATTGCCTTCCAGCTCCTCGCGGATGGTGTGGTCGTCGAGCTCGTGGCCCTTGCGATGGACGATGTCGATCGCCGTCATGATCATGCCCGGCGTGCAGAAGCCGCACTGCAGGCCATGGTGCTCGCGGAAGGCCTCCTGCATCGGATGCAGCGGAGCGCCGTCGGCGGCCAGTCCCTCGATCGTCTTGACCTCGTGGCCGTCGGCCATCACGGCCAGCGTGGTGCAGGACTTCACGGCCTTGCCGTCGAGATGCACGACACAGGCGCCGCACTGCGAGGTGTCGCAGCCGACGTGGGTGCCGGTCAGGCGCAGATTCTCGCGCAGGAACTGCACCAGAAGGGTGCGGGGATCGACGTTGGCCGTGACAGGATTGCCGTTCACGATGAGGGAGATTTTTGCCATAAGCACTCTCTATCAGCGCCCCGACGGGTCCCGTCGAAGCGGTTCTTATAATTATTCCAACCCATCATATGGGCCATTATGCCCCGGGGCAACATCGCCCCGGACGCAAGGCGCCATGCCGAAAGGCGATAGCCCTCAGCCCTGTACCGCCTTGGCGAAGTTCGCGAAAAATTCGTCGGCCAGTTTCTTGGCCGTGCCGTTGATGAGGCGCTGGCCGAGCTGCGCCAACTTGCCGCCGATCTGCGCCTCGACCTCGTAGGAGAGCAGCGTACCGCCGTCCTTCTCCGCGAGCTTGACCACAGCGCCGCCCTTGGCGAAGCCGGCCACCCCGCCCTCGCCTTCGCCGGAGATCTTGTAGCCGTTCGGCGGGTCGAGATCGGAGAGTGTGACCTTGCCCTTGAAGCGCGCCGACACCGGCCCGACCTTCATTTTCGCCGTCGCGCGAAAGCCGCCGTCGTCGGTCTTCTCCAGCTCCTCGCAGCCGGGGATGCAGGCCTTCAGCACCTCGGGATTATTGAGCTTCTCCCACACGGCCTCGCGCGGCGCCGCAAGCTGGACTTCGCCGTTCATCGTCATGGCCATGGGGTACCTCCCGGATGCTTCTCTATAAATAATGTGCTCAAGTAACGCACAGAGGCCGCAAAGGAAAGGGCAGCCCCCGGCCACGTGCAATGCATATTCGCAACTGCAAAAAGCTTTGCGCCGATGGTTTGGGATTGGCAGAGCCGGGGCATGGTGATTAGGTCCCGCGCAACATGAGCACAGCCCTCTCCCCCCTGCTCGCGCCGATGCTGTCGAGCGCAGCCATGCGCGCGGTCTGCGACGACCGGTCAACCCTCCAGAACATGCTCGATTTCGAGGCAGCCCTGGCACGCGCCGAGGCCGCCACGGATGTGATTCCCGCATCCGCGGTGGGCCCGATCGAAGCCGCGTGCAAGGCCGATAGCTTTGACATGGCCGCTCTGGGCGAGGCCGCGACGCGATCCGGCAATCTCGCGATTCCCCTGGTCAAGGCGCTCACGGCCAATGTCGGCAAGGCCGATGCGGAGGCCGCGCGCTACATCCATTGGGGCGCGACGAGCCAGGATGTCATCGACACCGCGACCATGCTCACGCTTCGCGCCGGCATCGATGCACTCGATGCCGATCTCAGCCGCGCCATCAAGGGCTTTGCCGCCCTGGCGCGGAGCCATCGCAACACCGCCATGGTGGCACGGACCTGGCTCCAGCACGCGCTGCCGATGCCGTTCGGCCTGAAGGCTGCGGAATACGCATCGAGCCTCGCCCGCGCCCGCTGCCGCCTGCGGCGGCTCTCTTGCGCTGCAATTCGGCGGCGCGGCCGGCACGCTCGCGGCCCTCGGCGACAAGGGGCTCGTCGTTGCAGAGCGATTGGCGCAGGAGCTCAACCTGCCGCTGCCGGAAGCGCCCTGGCACACCCATCGCGACCGGATCGCGGAAGCCGCATCATGCTTTGCGATTCTCGCCGGAAGCTGCGGCAAGATCGCGCGCGACGTCTCGCTGATGATGCAGACCGATGTTGGCGAAGCGTTCGAGCCTGCCGGCGAAGGCCGCGGCGGCTCCTCGACCATGCCGCACAAGCGCAATCCGGTCGCGGCCGCCAGCGCGCTGGGCTGCGCAACCATGGCCCCGCAGCTCGCCGCGACGATCTTCGCAGCCCAGGTGCAGGACCACGAACGCAGCGCCGGCCCTTGGCACGCGGAATGGCCGACGCTGCCGCAATTGATGCTGGTCGCCTCGGGCGCGCTCGCCGCCATCGTCGACATCGCGGAGGGCCTCGACGTCGATGCCGCGCGCATGCGCAGCAACCTCGATGCGACGCATGGGCTCATCATGGCGGAGGCGGTCACCTTTGCGCTGGCCGACAAGATCGGCAAGAGCGATGCGCATCATCTGATCGAGGCCGCCAGCAAGCGCGCGGTCGCCGAGAAGAAGCATCTGCGCGATGTGCTGTCGGCCGATTCGCAGGTCACGGCGCATCTTTCGCCGGAAAAAATTGCGGCATTGTTCGAGCCGATGGCCTATCAAGGGGCTTCCCAAGCCCTGATCGACCGGCTGCTCGACAGCCTCGAGCGCGACTGAAACGGAGACGCCCAGCATGCCCATGATCGATGCCGACGGTTGCCTGATCAACGTCTCCGTCGAGGGCCGCGACGGCGGGCCGACGCTGATGCTGTCTAATTCGCTCGGCTGCACGCTGCAGATGTGGGAGCCGCAGATGAAGGCGCTGACGCAGGTGTTCCGCGTCATCCGCTATGACCGCCGCGGCCACGGCAAGTCCAACGTTCCGCCTGCCCCCTATACGATGGAGCGCTTCGGCCGCGACGTGCTGGCAATCCTCGACGACCTCAACATCGAGAAGGTGCATTGGTGCGGCCTGTCGATGGGCGGCATGGTCGGGCAATGGTTAGGGGCCAATGCGCCGGAGCGCTTCGGCAAGCTCATCCTCGCCAACACCTCCTGCTACTACGCCGAGCCGACCAAATGGCTGGAGCGCATCGACGCCGTGAAGAAGGGCGGCATCGCGGCGGTGGCCGATGCCGTGATCGCGGGCTGGCTGACCCAGGATTTCCGCGAGCGTGAGCCGCAGATCACGGCGAAGATGAAGTCGATGCTGCTCGCCTCCCCCGTCGAGGGCTATCTCGCCTGCTGCGAGGCGCTGTCGACGCTCGATCAGCGCGAGATGCTCGCCAAGATCAAGAGCCCGACGCTGGTGATCGCCGGCCGCCACGACATGGCAACGCCGATCTCGGCGGGTGAATTGATCCGCTCCAACATTCCCGGCGCAAGCATGACCATCATCGACGCCGCGCACATTTCCAATGTCGAGCAGCCGCACGCGTTCACCGACGCGGTGGTGGGTTTCCTGACGCAGCGCTAGCCGGAGAAAAAAACATGGACGACCAGAAACGCCGCGATGCCGGCATGAATGTGCGCCGGAAGGTTTTGGGCAATGCCTGGGTCGACAAGTCGATCGCGGGCCGCAACGCCTTCAACACCGACTTCCAGGACATGATCACGCGCTACGCCTGGGGCGAGATCTGGACGCGGCCGCATTTCGACGAGCGTACGCGGCGCGTGCTCGTGATCGGCACCATGGTCGCGCTGGGGCAATGGGACGAATTCCGCCTGCATGTGCGCGCGGCGCTCGCCGAGGGCGGCTTCACCCCCGACGACATCAAGGAAATCCTGCTTCAGCAGGCAATCTATTGTGGCGTGCCGGCGGCGAACCACGCCGTCAAGGAAGCCTCAGCCATTGTGCAGGAGCTCGGCCTGCTCAAGAGCTAGCGGCGCGGCGGTCTCGACGGTCTCCCGAACGTCCTTGGGCGCCGGCGCGGGCCGTTCGATCACCACCACGATGGCAGCGCCGAGCAGCAGCAGGAGCTCGGTAGCATGCAGCCGGAGCGCGGCCATCTCGCCGACCTTCGAGGCCATCAACATGCTCGTAAACGAGATGAGGCTGCCGATCGCAAGCGCAATGCCGAGCGCCTCGTCGCTGCCGCCATTCTTGCGGACGCGGGGAATGCAAAGAAGCGCGAGATAGATGGCAAAGAACGCCACCACCGTCAGCCGGCCCAGCGCCAGTAGCCAGGCGGCACGCACTGTGCTCATCCCCGCCATCTGAAGATGGTCGCTGAGGAACAGCGCCACCGCGACACTCGGCCGCTCGTAGAGGCCGTGCACCGGTGCCACCATGATGTTGAAGGCCACGAGCGTCCAGGCCGGGATGAAATAGGCCGCCAGCAGGGCGCCGTTGACCGAACCGATCCGCCAATTCCTGAACATGCCGCTTCCCGCTTCGCTCGCTGCGCGCCTTCCATGGAAAGGCTTTGCCGAGGAGCTAACTCGCATCAGACCATGGCGGCAATTTAAACCCTTTGTTTACCTTAACTGGCCCGCCGGTCGTCGCGCCCACGGAAAAAGGCCCCGCCTCCCGGCGGGGCCCTCTTCGCGTCTAGGCTCCGAAACTACTTGTCCTGACCGTGCTGGCCGCCCTGTTGCTGGCCGGGCTTCTCGCCCTGGCGCTGCGGATCCTGCTGCTGCTGTCCGGGTTTCTGCCCGCCACCCTGCTGCTGCCCGGGTTTCTGAGTCTGCTGGCCCGGATTCTGATCTTGCTGCTTCGACATTTGGGGGAACTCCCTAGTTGGACCTCAGAGGAGAGACAACGGCCGGGATTCAGTTTGGTTGCTTTGCGGAACCCGGTTCCTCGCACCTGCGGAACCGAAATGACATCCGTAGCGAAATGACCTCTGTACAAGCCTTTGTGTCGAGGCATGGCCAGTTGCAGCCACCAGTTCCCTCCTGTTACAAAACGAGAAGAATGCTTAGGGGCTGCCGGGGCCCGAGAAGAAACTCAATCACACTTTCTCTCGAAGAGCTCCCTTTGAGCCGCGTCAGGTTTGGTAACGGCAGCCCATGGATTATTTCGCCCAGCAGCTCATCAACGGTCTCGTTCTGGGCTCGATCTACGGCCTGATCGCCATCGGCTATACGATGGTCTACGGCATCGTCGGCATGATCAATTTCGCCCATGGCGATGTCTTCATGATCGGCGGCTTCATCGCCCTGATCACCTTCCTGATCCTGATCTCGCTCGGCCTGACCGCGATCCCGGTGATCCTGCTGGTGGTGCTGCTGGTGTCGATGGCGATCACCGCGCTCTATGGCTGGACCATCGAACGCATCGCCTACCGGCCCCTGCGCCATTCCTTCCGCCTCGCCCCGATGCTGTCGGCGATCGGCATGTCCTTCGTGCTGACCAATTACTCGCAGGTCGCGCAGGGCGCCCGCGTCAAGCCGATTCCACCCTTCATCACCGGCGGCTATACGCTGCACGAAAGCGCGGACGGCTTTGTGATCCAGCTCTCCAACATCCAGATCATGGTGGTTCTCACCACCATCGTGCTGCTTGGGATCTTCACCTGGCTGGTCTCGCGCACCCGGCTCGGCCGCGACATGCGGGCCTGCGAGCAGGACCAGACCATGGCGGCGCTGCTCGGCGTCAACGTCGACCGCACCATCTCCATGACCTTCGTGATCGGCGCAGCACTCGCCGCAGTCGCGGGCCTGATGTACCTGCTCTATTACGGCCTGGTGGATTTCTTCATGGGCTTCGTCGCCGGCATCAAGGCGTTCACCGCGGCCGTGCTCGGCGGCATCGGCTCGCTGCCTGGCGCCATGCTGGGCGGTCTCGCGATCGGCCTGATCGAGACGTTCTGGTCGGCCTATTTCTCGGTCGAGTACAAGGACGTCGCGGCGTTCTCGATCCTGATCGTCGTGCTGATCTTCATGCCGACCGGCCTGCTCGGCCGTCCCGAAGTCGAAAAAGTTTGACGGTCGCCGCGTGACAATTCTCTCGAGCAATACGGCCAAACCTGCAACGGACATCCCCGCTCTGCTGAAGACGGCCTTCGTCAACGCCCTGATCGCGCTGGTGCTGTTCTCGCTGATGGTCGGCGTCCGCACCGAAGCGGGTTCCGACGGCCAGCTCACCTATTGGACCCGCTTCGGCGAGGTCGCCTCCCTCGTTGCCGCCGTGTTCGGCGGCTCGATCGTGCTCGGGCTGTTGCGACAGTGGATCGGTTCCAGCGGCACCGACAAGCTGGTGCCGCCGGCTATACGCAGCGGCATGTCGTTTCTGGGCCGTTACTTGGCGCCCGCACTTCTGATCTTCACGGTGCTTGTGCCGGTGATCTTCTATGATCAGCGCTATATCCTCGACCTCGCGATCCTCGTGCTCACCTATGTCATGCTCGGCTGGGGGCTGAACGTCGTGGTCGGGCTCGCCGGCCTGCTCGACCTCGGCTACGTCGCCTTCTATGCGGTCGGCGCCTATTCCTACGCGCTGCTGGCGACCAATTTCGGCTGGTCGTTCTGGGTCTGCCTGCCGCTCGCCGGCATCCTCGCCGCGTTCTGGGGCGTGCTGCTCGGCTTCCCCGTGCTGCGCCTGCGCGGCGACTATCTCGCCATCGTGACGCTCGCCTTCGGCGAGATCATCCGCCTCGTCATCATCAACTGGCAGAGCCTCACCGCGGCCCCAACGGCGTCTCCAGCATTCCCCGCCCCTCGTTCTTCGGCATCCCGCTGGACAACAGCGACAACGGGCTCGCCGCCAGGCTCGGCATCGAATATTCGCCGACCCAGCGCATCGTCTTCCTGTTCTACCTGATCCTGGCGCTTGCGCTGCTCACCAACTGGGTGACGATCCGGCTGCGCCGCCTGCCGATCGGCCGCGCCTGGGAGGCCTTGCGCGAGGACGAGGTCGCCTGCCGCGCGCTCGGCATCAACACCACGACCACCAAGCTCACGGCGTTCGCGACCGGCGCTATGTTCGGCGGCTTTGCCGGTGCGTTCTTCGCGACGCGCCAGGGCTTCATCAGCCCGGAATCCTTCACCTTCCAGGAATCGGCGCTGGTGCTCGCCATCGTCGTGCTCGGCGGCATGGGCTCGCAGCTCGGCGTCGCGCTCGCCGCGCTCGCCATGATCGGCGGCTTCGAGCTGTTCCGCAGCCTCGAGACCTACCGCATGCTGGTGTTCGGCATGGCCATGGTGCTGATCATGATCTGGCGGCCGCGCGGCCTGATCGGCCATCGCGCGCCGACCGTGTATCTGACCAAGGCGCAGGCGATCTCTTCCGACCTCGTCAAGGAAGGGCACGGATGAGCGCCGACAAGATTAGCGACAAGATTCTTGGCGTCGATCGGCTGACCATGCGCTTCGGTGGCATCGTCGCCGTGCAGGACCTGTCGTTTGCGGCCGAACGGAAGAAGATCACCGCGCTGATCGGACCGAACGGCGCCGGCAAGACCACCGTGTTCAACTGCATCACCGGCTTCTACAAGCCGAGCGGCGGCGCCATTCGCCTCACCCACGACGACGGCAAGGTGATTGCGCTGGAGCGGCTGAACGATTTCCGCATCGCCAAGCAGGCCAAGGTGGCGCGCACCTTCCAGAACATCCGCCTGTTTCCCGGCATGACCGCGCTGGAAAACCTGATGGTGGCGCAGCACAACGCGCTGATGCGCGCCTCCGGCTTCACCTTTCTCGGCCTCATCGGCGCGCCCGGCTACCGCGACGCCGAAAAGCGCGCGATCGACCTCGCCACCGACTGGCTGAAGCGGGTCAATCTGCTCGACCGCGCCGACGACGCCGCCGGCAATTTCGCCTATGGCGACCAGCGCAGGCTCGAGATCGCGCGCGCGATGTGCACCGAGCCCGCGCTTTTGTGCCTGGACGAGCCGGCGGCGGGTCTCAACGCGCGCGAGAGCGCAGCCCTGAGCGAGCTCCTGCTCTCGATCCGCAACGAGCTCGGCACCTCGATCCTGCTGATCGAGCACGACATGTCGGTCGTGATGGAGATCTCCGACCACATCGTGGTGATGGACCACGGCGTCAAGATCGCGGAAGGCTCTCCGCGCGAGATCCGCGACAATCCCAAGGTGATCGCCGCCTATCTCGGCACCGACGAGGAAGAGGCCGTGGCGGTGATGGAGAGCGGGTCGTGACGTCGTCCGCTCCCCTGCTGTCGATCCGGGGCCTGCGCGCCGCCTACGGCAAGATCGAGGCGCTAAAGGGCGTCGATGTCGAGATCAGCGCCGGCGAGATCGTCGCGCTGATCGGCGCCAACGGCGCCGGCAAGTCGACGCTGATGATGACGATCTTCGGCAAGCCGCGCGCCCGCGCCGGCCAGATCCTGTACGAAGGCCGCGACATCACCGACGTTCCCACCCATGAGATCGCCCATTTGCGCATCGCGCAATCGCCGGAAGGCCGCCGCATCTTCCCGCGCATGAGCGTCGCGGAAAACCTCCAGATGGGGGCGGATGCTACCGGATGCACCGACGCCGAACGCGAGGCCACGCTGCAACGCGTCTTCACGCTGTTCCCGCGCCTGAAGGAGCGCTACGCCCAGCGCGGCGGAACGCTGTCCGGCGGCGAGCAGCAGATGCTGGCAATCGGCCGCGCCCTGATGAGCCGCCCCCGCCTGCTTCTGCTCGACGAGCCCTCGCTCGGGCTGGCGCCGCTGATCGCGCGCCAGATTTTCGATGCGATCCGCACCCTGAACCGCCAGGACGGCCTGACGGTCCTGATCGTCGAGCAGAACGCCAACCATGCGCTGAAGCTCGCCCATCGCGGTTACGTCATGGTCAACGGCCTGATCACGCTGGCCGGGACCGGCGCCGAGTTGTTGCAGCGCCCCGAGATTCGCGCCGCCTACCTGGAGGGCGGCCGGCACGGCTGAGGTTGCCGACGGGGAGCGCGTGCGGCCGAATGTGGCGAGATATCTCCGCCAATGCCCGTATTTTGCCGGTGACTTCTCCCGAGATTCATTCAAGAATGGCGCCGGTTTAGACCGGGCGTACCCGGCAACTTCCACAGTCGACCACCCGCGAGGTATCTCATGAAATCACTGAAGCTCATCGGTCTGGCATTCGGCGCGTCGATCGCGCTATCGAGCGCGGCTTTCGCGCAGGATGTCACCGTCGCAGTCGCAGGCCCGATGACCGGCGGAGAGTCCGCCTTCGGCCGCCAGATGAAGAACGGCGCCGAGATGGCCGTGGCTGACATCAACGCCGCCGGCGGCGTCAACGGCAAGAAGCTCGCGCTCAACGTCGAGGACGACGCCTGCGACCCGAAGCAGGCGCGCTCGATCGCCGAGAAGATCGCCGGCGCGAAAATCCCGTTCGTGGCCGGGCACTATTGCTCGTCGTCGTCGATCCCCGCCTCCGAAGCCTATGCCGACGGCAACGTGCTCCAGATCACGCCGGCCTCGACCAATCCGAAGTTCACCGATAGCGGACTCTGGAACGTGGCGCGCGTCTGCGGCCGTGACGACCAGCAGGGCCTGGTCGCGGCGCAGTACATCGCCAAGAACTACAAGGGCAAGAACATCGCGATCCTCAACGACAAGACCACCTACGGCAAGGGTCTCGCCGACGAGACCAAGAAGGCGCTCAACAAGGCCGGCATCACCGAGAAGATGTACGAGTCCTACAACAAGGGCGACAAGGACTTCAACGCGATCGTCTCGCGCCTGAAGCGCGACAACATCGACCTCGTCTATGTCGGCGGCTATCATCAGGAGAGCGGCCTGATCCTGCGCCAGATGCGTGACCAGGGCCTCAAGACGATCCTGATGGCCGGCGACGCGCTCGCCGACAAGGAGTACGCCTCCATCACCGGTCCGGCCGGCGAAGGCACGCTGTTCACCTTCGGCCCCGATCCGCGCAACAAGCCGACCGCGAAGAAGATCGTTGACGCCTTCAAGGCCAAGAACATCGACCCCGAGGGCTATACGCTCTACACCTACGCGGCGATGCAGGTCTGGTCGCAGGCGGCAAAGAAGGCCGGCACCACGGACGCCAAGAAGGTCATGGCGGCGATCAAGGCCGGCAAGTGGGACACCGTGATCGGCCCGATCGAGTATGACGCCAAGGGCGACATCAAGCAGCTCGACTATGTCGTCTACAAATGGGACGCCAAGGGCGGCTACGCCGAGATCAAGGGCAACGGCACCTAAGACAGGATGCCTGACCTTTTAATCGGATCAATCCAACGCCCCGGTTCGCCGGGGCGTTTTCTTTCGCCGTGCGGTCACACGGCTGCGGAGAGTTCGCCGCCCGCCGCAGCCTGGGCCCTGTGGAGCGCTTGCAGGAGATCGTTCGGCCGAAATGGCTTTTGCAGGCATACCACGTCGGCCAGACCAGGCGACTCGCCCATGAAATCCAGCGCGGTCATGCCGGAGACCGCGACGATCGGGAACCCGGGAACTCGCTCGCGAATGGCCGCCATGACGTCAACGCCGCTGGTGTCGGCCAGGAAAATATCGACGATCGCGGCATCGAAAGCGCCCTCGCTGAAGGCTTTCAGGCCCGCTGCGCCGCTCTCGGCTTCGACGACGTCAAAGCGGTTGACCCGAAGCACGATCGCGACCATGGCGCGGACCTCCTTCTGGTCGTCGACAACGAGGACACGGCGCATGGGAACAACTCCCGGATACGTATCATTATTTGGTTCAATTCACCGCAACTGCCCGGCAAGGCAGTATGGGTCTGTCCCGGTAAATCACCTCTTACCAGCTACCTGTTCCAAGTCCCACCCCAAGTTAAATAAGCTGTAACCTTCGGTTGAGTCGCATGCGCTTTCTGTCAGGATGCGCGCCCGGAGCGGGCTACCATGCGGGTAGCGGCTTCCCGGCCGGAAGAGATTGACGTAGGAGGTCATCATGCCGGCTTACGAGAGATCGACGTGCTAGCGCCTAACGACCGAAGCACATTCCTGTCGACCTTGCCGGCTACGCGAAGCGATCGCAGGGCTGCGTTGGCGATCGTCGGCATCTCCGCGATCCTGTTCGCACTGGCGGTACCGTTTGCGGGCTTGCCGCTCGCACAGGTGCCGGCCTTCGTGGCGAGCTACCAGTCGGCGCTCGCGGTCAGCGACATCATCACCGCCGTTTTGCTGCTGTCGCAGTTCGCCGTGCTGCGCAGCCGCGCGCTGCTGCTGCTGTCGATCGGCTATATGTTCACGGCGGGCGCCGCGGTGACCCACGCCCTCACCTTCCCCGGGCTGTTCGCCCCGGCCGGATTGTTCGGTGCAGGCTCACAGACCACCGTCTGGCTCTACATGATCTGGCACGCCGGTTTCCCGCTGTTCGTGCTGGCCTATGCCTGGCTCAAGGACGGCAACGGCGGCAACAGGGTTGCGGGCGCGACGGCTCCCGCGATCGCACTTTCCGTCGCCGGCGTGGTCGTCGCGTTGACCGTCTTCGCCTGGCTGGTGACTGCGCAGCACGGCCTGCTGCCGGTCCTGCTCAAGGACGGCCACTACACCCCCACCATGATCGGCGTGGTGTCGTTCGTGTGGTCCCTGAGCTTCGCGGCGCTGGTCACGCTGTGGTTTCGCAAGCCGCACACGGTGATCGACATCTGGCTCATGGTCACGATGTGCGCCTGGCTGTTCGACATCGCGCTGTCGGCGATCGTCAACGTCGCGCGTTTCGACCTCGGCTTCTATGCCGGCCGGCTCTACGGCCTCTTTGCGTCGAGTTTCGTGCTCGCGGTGCTGCTCATCGAGAACGTGCGGCTCCAGGCCAACACGGCAGGCATGGTCGGCGCGCTGCAGCGGCAGTCGAGCTCGGAGCGGAACTATTATGCCGAGCGCGAGCGGCTGTTCAGCGCCGTCGTCGAGTCCTCCAACGACGCCATCATCACGAAGTCGCTCGACGGCACCATCACGTCCTGGAACAAGGCGGCAGAGCACGTCTTCGGCTACTCCGCCAGCGAGGCGATCGGCCGCCAGGTCGATATCATCATGCCCGAGGGGCAGCGCGAGGAAGTCGCCGAAATGCTGGCCCGCACCCGCAACGGCGAGGTCATCGACCAGCACGAGACCGTGCGGCTGCACAAGAGTGGCCAGCCGATCGACGTCCTGCTGAGCCAGGTCCCGCTGCGATCGACCGACGGCAAGATCATCGGCGCCTCCAAGGTCGCCCGCGACATCACCGAGCGGAAGCGGGCGGAATCCGCCCTCAACCGCGAGATCGAGGAGCGCCAGCGCATCTTCGAGACCTCGCAGGACTTGATCCTCGTGACCGACGGTTACGGCAATTTCATCCAGATCAGCCCGAGCGTGAAGGACATCCTCGGGTACAAGCCGGAGGACATGATCGGGCACAGCGCCATCGAGTTCATTCACCCCGATGACCTCGACAACACCCGCAGCGAGATGCGCGCGGCGCGGCGTGGCGCGGTCAAGCGCAGCTTCGAGGCGCGCTACTACCACTACGACGGTCACGAGGTGACGCTGAACTGGATGGGCACCTGGTCGGAGCCTGTGAAGCGCCATTTCTTCATCGGCCGCGACCTCACCGAGAAGCAGGCCGCGGAGGCCCAGCTCAGGCAGGTCCAGAAAATGGACTCCATCGGCCAGCTGACCGGCGGCGTCGCCCACGATTTCAACAACGTGCTGACCGTCATCACCGGCACGATCGGCATCCTCGCGGATGCGGTGGCCGACCGTCCTGAGCTCGCCGCCATCACCAAGCTGATCGACGACGCCGCCGAGCGCGGCGCGCAACTGACCAAGCACCTGCTCGCCTTTGCCCGCAAGCAGCCGCTCCAGCCGCGCGAGATCGACGTCAATGCGCTGGCGCTCGAGGCCGCCAAGCTGCTGCACCCGACCCTCGGCGAGCAGATCACCATCATGCCGCAGCTCACCGAGGATGCCTGGCCGGCGCTGGTCGACCCGGGCCAGCTTTCCACCGCGATCCTCAATCTCGCGCTGAACGCGCGCGACGCCATGCCGGACGGCGGCACGCTGGTGCTGGAGACCCGCAACATCTTCCTCGACGACGGCTATGCCAGCATGAATCCCGACGTCGTCGCCGGCAGCTATGTGATGATCGCGGTCAGCGACACCGGCACCGGCATTCCACCGGACCTGATGGAGCGGGTGTTCGACCCGTTCTTCACCACCAAGGAGGTCGGGAAGGGCACCGGGCTCGGGCTCAGCATGGTGTTCGGCTTCGTCAAGCAGTCCGGCGGCCACATCAAGATCTACAGCGAGGAAGGCCACGGCACGAGCGTGAAGATCTACCTGCCGCGCTCGAGCGGCGTGCAGGAGAGCGAGTACGAGTCGCTCCAGAACGTGCCCATCGCCGGCGGCGACGAGAAGATCCTGATCGTCGAGGACGACGCGCTGGTACGGCAATATGTCGTGACCCAGATCAAGAGCCTCGGCTATGCCGCGCTCGAAGCCGCCAATGCGGCCGAAGCCCTCACCATCATCGATGCCGACAAGGGCATCGACCTGCTCTTCACCGACATTATCATGCCCGGCCACATGAACGGCCGCCAGCTCGCGGACGAGGCGGTACGGCGGCGTCCCGACCTGAAGACGCTGTTCACCTCGGGCTACACCGAGAACGCCATCGTCCATCACGGCCGGCTCGATTCCGGCGTGCTGCTGCTGGCCAAGCCCTATCGCAAATCCGAGCTTGCCAAGATGCTCAGGACCGCGCTGGCGAGTTGAGCGCGCGGCATCGGTGCGCTATCGCTGATGCCTGAAGCGCATGGAGTGGCGGCCTTGAAAAATCTGCTTACCGATATCGCCGGCGTCCGCGTCGGCCATGCCGAGGATGCGAAAATCGCCTCCGGCACGACGGCGATCATCTTCGATGCCCCGGCGGTCGCGGCGATCGACGTGCGCGGCGGCGGGCCCGGCACGCGCGAGGATGCGCTACTCGACCTTGCCAGCACGGTCGAGCGCGTCGATGCGATTGCGCTGTCCGGCGGCTCCGCCTTTGGCATCGAGACCGGCGGCGGCGTCCAGGCCTGGCTTGCCGAACAGGGCCGCGGCTTCCGGATTCGCGAGGCGGTGATCCCGATCGTGCCGGGCGCCATCGTGTTCGACCTGCTCAACGGCGGTGACAAGGCCTGGGGTCGCTTCGCGCCCTATCGCGATCTCGGTTACGCGGCAGCTGTGGCCGCGGGCCACGATTTCGCGCTGGGCAGCGTCGGCGCAGGCCTCGGCTGTACCACCGCGACCTTCAAGGGCGGCCTTGGCTCAGCTTCAGCGGTCCTGCCCAACGGCATCAAGGTGGCCGCCATCATGGTCGTCAACGCGGTCGGCAGCGCAACCGTCGGCGAGGGACCGTGGTTCTGGGCGGCGCCGTTCGAAGAGAACGGCGAGTTCGGCGGGCGCGGCCTGCCAGCCAAATTCACGCCTGACATGCTGGCGATGCGCATCAAGGGCGGCCCCGCCGCGAGCGCGCGCGAGAACACCACGATCGGCCTCGTCGTCACCGATGCCACGCTGACCAAGGCCCAGGCCAAGCGGCTGGCGATGATCGCGCACACCGGATTTGCCCGCGCCATCTATCCCGTGCATGCCCCGACCGACGGCGACGTGCTGTTTGCGGCTGCGACCTGTGAGAAGCCGATCGAGCCGCTGGTCGGCCTCACCGAACTCGGCACGGTCGCCGCCAACGTGGTCGCGCGCGCGGCGTGTACAGCGCGACGGCGCTGCCGTTTGCGGGAGCATTACCGGCGTGGAAGGACCGCTTCGGCGCGTAAGGGGCACGCGCCTCTCACCACATATCGCGCGTCATCGCCCGGCGAAGACCGGGCGATCCAGTATCCCAGAGACAGTTGTGATTGAACCGAGAAGCCGCGGCGTACTGGATGCCCCGGTCCCGGCTCCGCCAAGGCTACGCCGGGGCCACAAGGGTGCTCGGCCGCCGAAGCTTTAGCGAAGGCGGCAAGCCGGGGCATGACAGCGAGTGGGCTTAGACGCTCATCGACATCGACGCGCCGGCGGTCGCTGAGGCGCCTTGCCCCTGCCCGCCTTGCCGCTGCATCAACTGCGCGAACAGATCGTAGGCCGAATTGCGAGAGGAGCTGGATGCGCCGGGGACCGTCGTCGACATCTTGAAGCCGTCGGCGTAGGTGACGGTGGTAGTGGTCGAGCCGTCGGCGGCGGTCGTCGTGGTCGAGGTCGAGCCACCGCTGGATTGCGACGACGAATCCGATCCATCGCCCGAGCCGCCCGCACCCTGCGCGTGGTGGTGGCCGCCATGGCCGCTCTTCAGCGCCTTCGACATCTCATCCAGGCTGACGCTGCCGTCGGAATTCGTATCCATCTTCGAGAACACGTCGTCGGCCTGCGCGAGGTTGGTGCCGCCGGCCCCCAGCGCGTTCTCGAATTCGGACTTGGTAATCTTGCCGTCGCCGTCCCCGTCGATCTGAGAGAACAGGTCCTTCAGCGCAGCGTCGCGGCTCGTCGAGGTCGAAGACGTCGAGCTCGACGAGCTCGAGCTAGCCGCGCTGCCGGTGCTGTCCGTCGACTGGCTTTGCGCGGCGAACAGCGCGTTCATGGTCTCCGGCGAGATTTGCGGAGTTTTGCCGGCATTGACCGGCGAGGTCGCGCCGCTGGTCGTGCTGCTGCCGCTGTCGATCGCGAACGGATTGATCGGCGCGTTCTGCGAAGACCCCGTGTTCTGGGTCGACGAGGACGATTTCGACTTCGTCAGCGACTGGATCGCGTCGAGCGCGCTCGATACGGCACCAAGGGCAAACAACATTGCACAACTCCAACCGATGCGGCACGCCGCAGCCAATGTTCTGGCGGTGATGTCAGCAAGCGTCGTGCCAGCGCAAAAAGCTCAATGAAATCCGCCTTCGCGACGCCTGGCGCGGCTCGGGAACACCGGCAATTCATGCCGGTCGCGGCAGAAATTTCCGCCCACAGGAAGCACACCACCCCTGCATTGCCCGGCTGGGAGGCCCATGTTAGGCGAGCATCATCTTTCACGGCCGCCACGGGACACCGCGCCATGACCCAAGCCTTCACTCCCCGCCCCCTGGCCATCGCGCCTTCGATCCTGGCCTCGGACTTCTCCAAGCTCGGCGAAGAGGTGCGCGCGGTGGACGCGGCCGGCGCCGACTGGATCCATCTCGACGTGATGGACGGACATTTCGTGCCCAACATCTCCTACGGCCCCGACGTCATCAAGGCGATGCGCCCGCACACCAAGAAGATCTTCGACGCGCATCTGATGATCTCGCCCTGCGACCCCTATCTCGAGGCCTTCGCCAAAGCCGGCTGTGACCACATCACCGTGCATGCGGAAGCAGGTCCCCATCTGCACCGCTCGCTCCAGGCGATCCGCGCGCTCGGCAAGAAGGCCGGCGTCTCGCTCAACCCGGGCACGCCGATCAGCGTGCTCGAATACGTCATCGACCTCGTCGACCTCGTGCTGGTGATGTCGGTCAATCCCGGCTTCGGCGGCCAGGCCTTCATCCCGTCTGCGATCGGCAAGATCCGCGACATCCGCGCGATGACGGCGGGACGTCCGATCGACATCGAGGTCGATGGCGGCGTCGGTCCCGATGTCGCGGGTCCCCTGGCCGCGGCGGGCGCCAACGCCTTCGTCGCCGGCACCTCCGTGTTCAGGGGCGGCACGCAGGAAGCGTACAAGACCAACATCGCCGCGATCCGCAACGCCGCCGCAGGCGCACGCGGCGAAGCGATCTGAAGCACAAGCAACATATTTGCTGAAAAGCTGCGGGTCTTACGGGCGTTGCGACGCGCAATGCCTAAATTGCACCTTGATCCGTACTCCTCCGGGCTTCCCTGATTCGTGCAAATCACCGCTAGTGATTCTTGCCTGTTTTCGCGGGAGCACATCATGACGACGACCCTGGTTTGGACTGGCGTGGCGTTGTGGCTTGGTTTCAGTGCGTTTGTTGTGTTTGGCCCATCGGCCGGACCGGCGAGGGTGCCTGCACGTTCGGCCCGCATCGTCCGTCGCGACTGGTATCGGGCCTGAGCCCATGCAGATCGCGCTCGTGAAGCGTCAGCTAAAGCGCAGGTGCCGCATCCCGCGGCGCCCGCATCCTGACCTCGACTATTTCTTCGGTCGGCTCGAACGCACCGAAGGCGAGAGGCGCGACGACACCGGGCCCGAGATGGCGGACCCGGATCACCCGCTCCGGTCACCGCGCCGGCATTGAATTCTGTTCTGGACCACGCCCGATGAAACCGCACTGCCCGAACTGCCTGAAGGAAATGACCAAGGCATCCGCGTCGCGTAACCTCTTCAATTGCGAGCCCTGCCGCGAGATCATCCAGTATTTCGGCGGCGGCGCGGATCACGGCGAGCCCGGCCCGCAATTCTGCTGGCCGATCCACCGCAAGCGCTCCGTCCACGCCGCCCACGCGGCGTGATCTTTCCTAGCCCCACACGACGCCGGCGTCTGGTTTCGCAGCAGCCATCCGCGGCGGCCGCACCACAGTGACGGTGCAGGCGGCCTCCGAGGCCACCTTGGCCGAGACGCTGCCGAGCAGCGCGCGGCGGAACGAGCTCTGCCGTGCGCCGATGATGACGTGGTCGACCTGATTGACCTCGGCGAATTCCAACAGCGCCGCGGCGGGGTCGACGGCCTCCAGCACGTGAACCGACAGCCGGCTCTCATCCAGCTTGAGCGGCGTCGCCCAATGCCGGAGCGCGACCAGGCGGTCGATATGCTTGTTGGAGCCCTGCTCGTCGAGCGTCCGGTCGATCGCGATGCGGTTGAGCTTGAGCACGTTGACGCAGGCAAGCCGCGCCGACGGCAGCGTCGCGAGAATGCGCTCGGTCGTCACGCGCAGCGCCTCGTTCAGCTCGCCCTCGCCTTCCACCGTGTCGAGCGCGACCGCGAGGATCGGGCTGGAGGCGATTTGCGCGGCGACGTCCGATTTCGCGCGCGGCGCCATGACGCCCAGGTTGAAGCGCCGCCGCCAGGCGACGCTCAAGGGGTCGCGCTTCAGCCGTTCCGAACGCGCGGTGAGCCTGACCTGGTCCGGATGAGCGAGATCGAAGGCGAGCTGGGACGCGGTCGGATAGCGCCGCACCGGCTCGATCTCGAGACAGCGCAGCACCACCTCCTGAAGCCAGGGCGGATAGTCCGCCCGCAATTCGCGCGGCGGATGCGGATCGCGCCACAGCCGGCGACGCATCGCGCGCAGCGTCTCGCCCTCGCCGAAGGGACGTTCGCCGGTGGTGAAGAAATAGAGCAGCACACCCAGCGAGAACAGATCGCTGCGCGGATCGTCGCGCACCCCCAACAGCCGCTCGGGCGCCATGTAGGGCGCGGTGCCATAAGGCAGGCGGAATTCCTCCTGCAACAGGTCCGGCAGATGGTTGTGGTGCGACAGGCCGTAATCGATCAGGACCGCCTCGCCGCTATCGCGGAACATGATGCTGCTCGGCTTGATATCGTGATGGATCACGTTCTGCCGGTGCAGATCAGCCAGCGCGGCGGCGATCTTCGCGACGAGCTGCCGCGCCTCCTCGTATGGGAGCGGCAGATCGGGCAGCCGCTTGTAGAGCGTGGTCCCGGGAATGCGCTCGATCACGGCGTAGGCCTGGTGCGCGAAGTCGCCGGTGCCGAAACACGAGGGCACGTGCGGCCCGGCGAGCCGCGGCAAGATCATCATCTCCATCTCGAACGAGACGATCGCGGCGGGGTCCTCGCCCTCCGACACCCGCGGAATCTTCATCAGCAGCGGCACGTCGATGCCGGGATGGGTGACGGTCCACAGCGTCGCCATGCCGCCGGCATGGACGCATTCACCGATGGTGTAGCCGTCGATCTCGGCGCCTGATTTGACCAGGGATTGCGGCATCGGCCTCTAGCGTCCCTGCGACAGCCGGTCGGCGAGCCAGGGCGGCAGGCCGTTCTCGCGAATCTTGTTCGCCGCGCTCGCGATGTCATAGGGCGCGCGGCAATAGGTGATCTGGCACGACACGGTGTCGAACAGCACGAAGGCTGCGGATGGATCGCCATCGCGAGGCTGGCCCACCGAGCCGAGCACGGCCAGCCATTGCCGCCCGCGCAGCAGCGGCACGGAAACGTCGGTCTTGGGCACGAGGCCCGTCATCTTCGCCGTCACCGACATCGAATAGAGCGCCGGGCGATGGATGTGGCCGCAGAAGGTGACATGGGCGGGCGTCGATATCAGGCTCTTGGCGGCATCCGCCGTCGAACGGACATAGTGCCAGCGCTGCGGGCTCGAGGCCTCCGAGTGGACGTAAAGGCGCTCCTTCTCATCCACCAGCATCGGCAGCTCGGCGAGGAACCGCCGCTGCGCGACGTCGAGCCGCCCGCGCGTCCATTCGATCGCGATCTGCGCCTCCGCATTCATGGCTTCGGTCGTGGTGTTGACCGCCTCGTCATGATTGCCGCGGACGGCGATGGCGCCCTCCCGGACCAGACCCATCACGGTATCCACGACCCATTCCGGATCGGCGCCGTAGCCGACGAAATCGCCGAGCAGGACGAACCGCTCCGCGCCCTTCGCGCGGGCAACCTTCAGGCAGGCCTCGAACGCCTGCCGGTTGCCGTGGATATCCGAGAAGACAGCGAGAAGCACGCACCCTCCACCCCAAAGGCCTTATCGGAAGCCGATAAGGCCAAATTGAGGGACGTCAAGAAGATGCGCCAGTGCGGGTGCGTTTTCCAGCGTGCCCCTGTCGCGATGGTGAAGAGCCTATTGCTCGTCCTTCGGCGGCATCCGGGGCGGCGGAATCGGGGTGAACACCGCTCCTTGCGCGCCGGCGGGTGGTGCCAGGAATTCGCCGGTCGAGGAATCGCCGCCGCTGGTCTCCAGAATGGTCTTGGGCGTCACATATTCCCGGACCATGTCGATCAGGCTGCCATCGCCGCCACCGAAATCGGCGGCGCGGCCGCCTTGCGGATGTCCCAGCGCGATCTCGTTCTCCGCCGCATGGGTCTTGTCGGCCAGTCTGTCATTGTAGGGCACACGAAAGGCGCGCGGGATGCCGCTCGGCCGATTGTCCTCGTCGAGCTGCTCGACCCAGAGATAGATCGAGCCGGGATCGCCCTCCAGCGAATGCGGCTCGACGATGCGGGCCTTCAGCAGCTTGAAGGTCGCCGGCAGCCGTTCGGAACTGGCCCAGCCCAGCAGCCCGCGCATCTCGGTGAAGCTGACGACATAGAAGGCGCTGGTCACGACCACCGCGACGGCCTTCAACGACCAGTGCAGCCGCGCATAGACCAGCACGACCAGCAGCAGCGCGCCGATGACGGCGTAGGCGACCGACAGCGTGAGGATGACCGTTTGCAGGCTAGTCACGGCGCACCCTCGTAGCGTTCTTGCTCACGCCGGTCCTCGGGTCCAGATCGGCGCCGTTGCGCCAGCTGCTCCGGAACGTCTCGAGCAGCGATTTCGGCCTCTGGTCCACATTGACGACCTTGCCTTCCGCATCGATGCGGAACCGCACCGCGGTCTTCTCGTCGCCGGTGTGATCGAGCGTGAACTTGTTGTCGAAGACCACTTGCGCGGTCGGATTGAGTTTTTGTACCTTCACATTGGCCTGGACCGGCTCGCCCGTCGTCGCCACGAAATGCGAGACGTTGACGGTGTATTCGCCGGCGACGATACCGCGCACCGTGACGATCTCCTCGCGGATCGGCGAGGCGATCTTCTTGCCGTTGACCATGATGAAGTCGTTGGCCCCGCCCCGGTCGTCGCGATCGAGCGTGAGGAAGCCGGCTTCGCGGTGGCGATACCAGGCGATGTTGCCGGCGGGATCCTGCACGAACAGGTCGAGATCGTCTGGATGGCTGTCCGGCCAGTCCAGCGTGATCATGAACTCGGCCTTGGAATCGATCTTGCCGTCCTTGGCATCGGGCGACACCGCGAGGAGCGCGAGGAAGAACAGGAAAGCGATCACCTGGAGCGCCTTGAACAGCATCACGCCCAGCGGATCGAACGGCTCCTCGCGTGGATAGAGACCAAAGTCATCCATCATGACGCGGTTCCAGCGCCTTTGCGCTCCAGCACCGGCGTCACATAGGTCTCGGTCAACACCACAGCATCCGAGAACACCCGCTGGGTCGCGGCATCCAGCATGTAATACTGGATGCGGACCAGGATCGAGCCGACGAGGCCTGCGAGCGTCGTGTACATCGCGACCGCCATGCCGTCGCTCATCAGCCCCATCGACGAGCGCATCGCGACCTTGTCGGCGGCGTCCAGCCCCGCGATCGGCGCCAGCATGATGATGAAGCCGATGATGGTGCCGAGCAGGCCGAGCTTCATCAGCGTGTCCGAGACGAAGGCACCGAAGCCGTTGGAGCCGCGCAGCCGGTCGGCCAGCGTTCGCAGCAGCAGCGTCTGGTCGACCGCCCGGTAGTCCTGCGCGGACGCTTTCGTCACGAGGCTCTCGATGTGGTCCCGCACCAGCCCGCGTGGCAGCGCGGCCGCGCTGCCGTCGAGCACCTTGCTGCCCCCGGGCGCCGCGAGCACCGCCCGGCACCGCCGCGCCGCCGCGCCTTCACGGGCGATCGCCCGTGTCCGCAGGAAGCAGTGGCCGCAGGTAAGGACATAGAGCAGCGCGATCACGCTGGAAATGTAGGTGCGGTCGGAGGTCAGCATCAGGCGGATCAGGCCGAAGCGCCACAGCAGCACGACGGCGAAGATCGACAGCCCGGTGAAGATCATCCAAAACAGCAACGCACTGCGCTCGGATGGGTCGGCAGCAGACCCCGCGATCGGTCCAATCGTCATCGAACTCATGCTGCACTGCCCCTGGCTTGCAGGGATTGGCCTGCAACGATTCCACCCCGATTAGATCAAAGCCGCCGCGCGCGGTCCAAAGAGCCATGCCCAATCCGGCTTGGGAAATTTGCCCGAGCTGCAATCCGGCCCAAACCCCGCAATTGGCAAGGCGCGGCGGCGTTGTTAGGCTGACCTTACCAAACGTTGAGGGTGATCGCATGCGCCTCGTGCTTCAGCTTGTCGCCCGTCTGCTTCTCATTGTCGCGCTCTGCCTTGGCGCTGCGACCGTCTGGGCCACGTTCGACGCCTATCGCAGCGTCGACCGGGCGACCGCGGCCTCGGCGCAGCGGGTCGCGCAGGCGCTTCAGGCGCTGTACTGGCACGAGTTCTTGTTGCGCAGCAGCAGAACGCGCGAGCAGCTCTTGCCGGTTCCGGAGTGGCGCACCCTGGAGACGATGAAACTGATCTCGCCCGGCGTCTGCGTCGAGTTCCAGCCGGCCATCGCGTTCGAAAGGCCGCTGTGCGGCCAGAGCGTGGGGCTAGGCAAGACGCCGCCGCACTGGTTCACCGCGATCGTACCCATCTTCCTCGGCAGCCACGCCGAAGTGATAAGGCCCGTCAGTCCCCGCGCGGCAGCCGCCGGAACGGTCGTCGCGACGCCGGATGCCGCAGCGGCCATCTCGCTTGCCTGGGAGTATCTCCTCAACGTGGTCGATGTCGCGCTTCTGATGGCGGCGGCGATCGCGCTCTTGGCGTCGCTTGCCATCGCGCACGCGCTGGCGCCGGCGCGCACCATCGTCGCCGCGCTCCAGCGCATGGCGCGGGGCCAGTATCGCACGAAACTGCCGCGCTTCCGCTCCATGGAGCTGGCGATGATCGGCAGCGCCGTCGGCGAGCTCGGCGGCCGGCTGGAGGAAGCCACCGAACAGCGCGCGGCGCTGACAAGGGGCTGATCGAGATCCGTGACGACGAACGCCGCGCGCTCGCCCGCGAGCTGCACGACGAGTTCGGCCAAAATCTCTCCGCCATCCTCGCCTTCGCCAACACGATCGAGACAGCAAGCGCGAAGGAGAGCAAGGATAACGGAATCGCGCAGGACGCGCGCATGATCTCGCAGGCCACCCATCATCTGATGGCCTCGCTGCGCGATGCGCTCAAACGCCTGCGCAATCCCCTGCCCGAGGAGCTCGGGCTCGAGGCCAGCCTCGTCAATTTGGTGGACAGCTGGCGCTCGCAAAGCGCAGCGCAGCCGACCATCCGGCTCGATCTCAGGGGCGACCTCACCGACATCAGCGGCCCGGCCGCCACCACCGCCTATCGCGTGGCGCAGGAATGCCTGACCAACGCACTGCGCCACAGCTCGGCGCGCGAAATCTCCTTGCGCATCGAGCGGCGCGCCGGTGACGACGACGCGTTACTGATCCGTGTCGAGGACGACGGCGGCGGCGACGCGGCACGCGTGGCGCAGTCGACCGGCTTCGGTCTCACCGGCATCCGCGAGCGGGTCGCGGCGGCCGGCGGATCGCTGTCGATCCTGCCTGCGCGAGGAGGCCTCAGCGTCGCCGCCACCATCCCGCTCGCAGCGTGAGGCCGACATGAGCGAGGTCGCGGCAACAGGCATCTCCGTGCTGCTGGTCGACGATCATCCGATCGTGCGGCAAGGCTACCGGCGCGTGCTGGAGAGCCAGGGCGATCTCCATGTCGTGGCGGAAGCCGACAACGCGGCCGACGCCTACGGCGCCTTCAAGGCGCACGACCCTGATGTCGTCCTGCTGGATATCTCGATGCCCGGCGCGAGCGGGCTGGAGGCGATCCGCAACATCCGCGCGCGCAGCCCGCGGGCGCGCATCCTCGTCTTCACCATGCACAACGAGGCCGTGCTGGTGAAAGCCGCCTTCAGCGCCGGCGCCAGCGGCTTCGTCACCAAGAGCAGCGAACCCTCCGCGGTCGTCACCGCGATCCGCAGCGTTGCGCGCGGCGAGCGCGCCATGAGCGACGACATCGCGCACATTTTGGCCGAGGACAGCCTGTCGGCGGGCTCGGCGCTGGACCAACTGGGTGAGCGCGAGATCGAGATCCTGCGCCAATTCGCCGGCGGCGCGACGACTGAGCAGATTGCTGCTCATCTCAATCTCAGCGTCAAGACGGTGCAGAACTATCATTATTTGATCAAGACCAAGACCGGCGCGCGCACCGACGCGCAGCTCGTGCGGCTGGCCGCGAGTTGCGGGCTGACGCGGATCTAGAGCTTGGCGGCTGGACGCCTATCTGGTTCCGGCCGGCCGCCCCAACGAAGGTCTCCAGTCGCTCTCGGATTGTGCTAGGCTCGATCGCAGCCACGGCATCCGGCACGAGACCGCCGGTGGATGTCTGTTGGGCTCCGATCTTGACGCGAGCCTCCCGGCTCTTTCGAAGCCGCCCTCGTTCCCGTTGTATGTTTTGCATGACAACAGGAGACGCTTCCATGAACATCAGGGACAGTCTTCTTGCCGCACTGATCGCCTTCAACGTTTTCGCGACTGGAACCACCGAGAGCGCAGCAGCCGACGCGAAAGACCAGATCACCATTCTTTATGACGCCTTCGGCACAAATGACGCGATGACAAAGGACTGGGGTTTTTCCGCCCTTGTCGAAGTCGCGGGAAAACGCATCCTGTTCGACACGGGTAACGACCCCGAGATCTTCGCGGCAAACGTGAAGGCCAGGGGCGTCAACCTCTCGGACCTCGACTTTGTCGTTCTTTCGCACCGCCACTCCGATCATATGGCGGGCTTGTCCTACGTCCTGAGCGTCAATCCGACCGTCAAGATCTACGCGCCGAAGGAAGGATTTGGCATCTACGGCTCTTCGCTGCCTTCCGGCTTCTTCCGGAAAGACGAGGCCCTGCCACCGGAGATGCGGTACTACGGAGGCAAGCCCCCAGCGGTGATGAAGTTCGGCTCGGCATGGGCCAACGCAAACTTCGAACTGATCGATCAAACGACCGAGATTGCTCCTGGGATCACACTGATTTCGCTGATCTCCGACGCGCCCGGGACACGAGAACTCAAGGAGCTGTCTCTGGCCGTCAACACCGCAGAAGGCGTAGTCCTTCTGGTCGGTTGTTCGCACCCCGGAATCGAGCGCATTGTCGAAGCGGCGACCGGTATCAATCCCAGGATTCATCTCATCGCGGGCGGATTTCATCTGGTCGTGGCGCCTGACGATGCAATCGCGAAAGTCGTTACCGCTCTCAAGGACAGGTTCAAGGTCGACGCCGTAGCATCGGGGCATTGCACCGGTGAGCCGACTTTTGCCGCGCTCAAGAAGGCGTTCGGCGACAGCTATCTCTATGCCGGCCTCGGCACGTCGATTCCGGTTGGAACGAGTGGGAATGCCAGACGCGGGGAAGGTCCAACGCTTGACGACCTTGCGACATATCGGAAACTGGCCGGGCGCGAAGACCCGTTCGGCATATTGCGGTCGCGCAGCCAGCGGTCGGGATCCGCGCTCTAGCGCGCGCAGTTCGCGCCTTTGTCCAGCGCGTGAGGCGAGCGGAATGGAACCGACACCGTCGCGCTTTGGTTAGCAGCAGAGTGAAGGGAGTTGCGCCATGAGTAAGGCCATGCACCGAACGGTCGTCGATCCTCCGCTCCTCACCGTGGGCGAACTCATCGACGAACTCTGCCGCTTGCCGGATACGGCCGTCGTCCACTTCCGCTGCCCCGCACTCGATCAGGAGCTTACATTCTACCGCATTCGGAAGCGGTCGAAGGACGCTGTCGAAATCGCGGTGAACAGATATCCGGAGAGCCCGCCGGTTGTCCCATCTTCCAACGGAAGGCAATCGACCCACTCGCCTGCCCTGCGCGAGGAGGCCCTTTTGCACAAGGCGAAAGGCTGAATCGACAATTACACGCTTTGGCGGGACCGTGTCGGTCTAGGCCGCCTTCAACCCGCGCAGCACCAGCGCCAGGGTCGCATCGACACGGGCGGGCAGATCGGCGTCCTTCCACTCGTCGGCGTGGGCCGGGTGGTGAAAGCGGACGGTGGCATCGAAGATGGCGCGGGCCGTGGCCTTGACGTCGCCCACCTCGAACACGCCCTGCTTCACGCCGTCGGTCAGGATCGACGCGATCTGGTCGATCATGGTGTCCTTGTGGCACTTGACGGCGGCGCAAGCCTCGCGCGCCAGCGTCAGATAGGTGTCGAACATCTCGGGATCGTCGAGCACGCGCGAGCGCTTGGCGGCGAACAGCGTGCGCAGCCAGCGGTCGAGTCGCGCCGGCGCCGGCCCCTGCTCCTCGGCGATCGCCAGCAACGGCGCGTCGATGCGATCCAGCCAGCGTTTGGCGACGGCCTCGCGCAGCGAGGCCTTGCTCGGGAAATGGCGATAGACGCTGCCGTGGCTCACATCGAGCGCACGGGCAACGTCAACCACGGTGGCCTTGGCAAGTCCGTAACGCCGCAGAACGTCCTCGGTGACTTCGAGGATCCGCTCCGGCGTCAAGATCACGGCTTCATTCATGCCAGCACCATGTTCCCGTTGAGGGCTCAGTTACCCGGCGATGGAACTGCTTCCGAAGCGCCCGTGCCGGTCGTTTCGGAAAGCTCTCGCCTTAATGAGGCAGTTTTGCAGCCTGCGCCGCGATCTGGCGCGCAACCAGTAAATTGAGCCAATGCCCAATCGTTCCGGTGAAGTTGATGATTTCGGTCGTCATTGTCTTAAGTCTCCATTCGTCCGCGGTCCCCACCTCCTTATGTCCCGCGATCCGCAAGTATTTCGGACCTCGGGCTCCCCGGGTGGGTCGCCGCGGGACGCCCAATCGGTGCGTCCGAAAACGGATATACACGTCTCGCTGACAGATTTCAATATCTGTCAGTCAATGATGCGTGATTGACAGTTAATTTTTGTGGGCGGCGTCT
This sequence comes from Bradyrhizobium barranii subsp. apii, assembly GCF_011516635.5. Lineage (GTDB taxonomy): Bacteria > Pseudomonadota > Alphaproteobacteria > Rhizobiales > Xanthobacteraceae > Bradyrhizobium > Bradyrhizobium barranii. The sequence goes on from NZ_CP096255.1 coordinate 6,764,741, forward strand.
CCTCAGCCTGGGCTAGTTCCGGGGGCGGTGGATAGCTCGCCGATCCCCCTCGCTTGGGGTCCAGATCGTTTGTTTCGCCCTGCCCGCTCTGCTAAATCACGGCGTAAAAAGCATTTTGGCCGGTCGCCGCCCCCTTGGGCCGCCCGCCCACCTTCCTGGAGCAGTCTGATGATCCCCCGCTATACCCGCCCGGAAATGGCCTCGATCTGGGAGCCGCAGACCCGGTTCAAGATCTGGTTCGAGATCGAGGCGCACGCGGCGGACGCCCTCGCCGAGCTCGGAACGATCCCCAAGGAGGCCGCCAAAACGGTCTGGGCCAAGGCCAAGGACGCCACTTTCGACGTCGCCCGCATCGATGAGATCGAGCGCGAGACCAAGCACGACGTCATCGCCTTCCTGACCCACCTTGCCGAAATCGTCGGCCCCGAGGCGCGCTTCGTACACCAGGGCATGACGTCCTCGGACGTGCTCGACACCTGCCTCAACGTCCAGCTCACCCGCGCCGCCGACCTCCTGCTTGCCGATCTCGACAAGGTGCTGGCCGCACTCAAGAAGCGCGCCTTCGAGCACAAGATGACGCCGACCATCGGCCGCAGCCACGGCATCCACGCCGAGCCTGTGACCTTCGGCCTCAAGCTCGCTTATGCCTATGCCGAATTCTCGCGCGCCAAGGAGCGCCTGATCGCGGCGCGCAAGGAAGTCGCGACCTGCGCCATCTCCGGCGCCGTCGGCACCTTCGCGCAGATCGACCCGCGCGTCGAAGAGCACGTCGCCAAGGCGATGGGCCTCGTCCCCGAGCCGATCTCCACGCAGGTCATCCCGCGCGACCGCCACGCGATGTATTTCTCGACGCTTGGCGTGATCGCCTCCTCGGTCGAGCGTATCGCGGTGGAGATCCGCCACATGCAGCGCACCGAGGTGCTGGAGGCCGAGGAGTTCTTCTCGGAAGGACAGAAGGGCTCGTCCGCGATGCCGCACAAGCGCAACCCGGTGCTGTCGGAAAACCTCACCGGCCTCTCCCGCATGGTCCGCGCCTATGTGACGCCGGCCCTGGAAAACGTCGTGCTCTGGCACGAGCGCGACATCTCGCACTCCTCCGCCGAGCGCATGATGGGCCCGGATGCGACCGTGACGCTCGACTTCGCGCTGGTGCGCCTCGCCGGCTTGATCGACAAGCTGCTGGTGTACCCCGCCAACATGCAGAAGAACCTCGACCGCCTCGGCGGCCTCGTGCATTCGCAGCGCGTGCTGCTGGCACTGACCCAGAAGGGCGCAAGCCGCGAGGACGCCTACAAGCTGGTGCAGCGCAACGCGATGCCGGTCTGGCGCGGCGAAGGCGACTTCCTCCAGCTCCTGAAGAAGGACACTGAAGTGAAGAAGTGTCTCACCGACGCCGAGATCGAGGAGCAGTTCGACCTCGGCTACCACCTCAAGCATGTCGACACGATCTTCAAGCGCGTGTTCGGCGAGAGCTGAGCGCGCGTCCGTAGAAACTGCCGGGTGGTTAGCCGCAGGCGTCACCCACCATTCCTCGTGACAAGGCGGTGGGTTACGCTACGCTAACCCACCCCACGAACAAGAAACGGACGCCCCCATGCCCATCGTCAACCGCGTTGCCGCCCTCTCCGACGAAATGGCCGCCTGGCGCCATGACTTCCATGAGAACCCGGAGCTGCTCTACGAGGTCAATCGCACCGCCGGCATCGTCGCCGATCGCTTGCGCGAATTCGGCTGCGACGAGGTGGTGACGGGCATCGGCCGGACCGGTGTCGTCGGCGTGATCCGCGGCCGCAAGTCCGCCTCCGGCAAGACCATCGGGCTGCGTGCCGACATGGACGCGCTGCCGATCATGGAGACGTCGGGCGTCGCCTACGCCTCCAAAGTCCCCGGCAAAATGCACGCCTGCGGCCATGACGGCCACACCGCCATGCTGCTCGGTGCCGCCAAATATCTCGCCGAGACGCGCAATTTCGACGGCACCGCGATCATGATCTTCCAGCCTGCGGAAGAAGGCGGCGGCAAGGCGATGGTCGAGGACGGCTTGATGACGCGCTGGAACATCCAGGAGGTCTATGGCATGCACAACATGCCGGGCCTGCCCGAGGGCCATTTCGCGACCACGCCCGGCGCGATGCTCGCCTCCTCCGACAACATCCAGATCATCGTCCACGGCAAGGGCGGCCACGCCGGCGCCGGTCCGCACAAATCCATCGACAGCGTGCTGATCGGCTCGCAGATCGTCAACGCGCTGCAGTCGATCGTCGCGCGCAACGTCGATCCGCTGAAGTCCGCCGTCATCTCGATCACGCAATTCCACTCCGGCACGGCCTTCAACATCATTCCTGAAGTCGCCGAGCTCGGCGGCACCGTCCGCACGCTCGATCCTGAAGTGCGCGATCTCGTCGAGCGCCGCATCGGCGAGGTCGCCGAAAGCGTCGCCCGCGCCTATGGCGGCTCGGCCGAGACCAAGTACACGCGGATGTATCCGGTGACGATGAACCATGCGCGCGAAGCCGGCCTTGCCGCCGACGTCGCCCGCGACATCGTCGGTGCCGAGCGCGTCAACGACAAGTTCATCCCGATGATGGGCGCCGAGGACTTCTCGTTCATGCTGGAAGCGCGTCCCGGCGCGATGATCCTGGTCGGCATGGGCGACGGCAACGAGTGCCACCACCCGGCCTATGTCTTCAACGACAACATCCTCGGCCACGGCGCCTCCTACTGGGCGCGCCTGGTGGAGACGCGGATGCCGGCGGGTTAGCGCCGCTTCGCGGCAGCCGTGGCCCCGGCGACATTCCCGCCAAAGGGCCACGCCACGCGGAGCCCGTCATCGAGCCGCAGAGCGTTGGCCCGTTGGCTCATCCGCCTCCAGCGGGCGAGATGCGGTCTCGTCTGAGGCGAGAGGCAGGGTGAACTGGAAGAAGGCGCCCCGCGGCTCGTTTGCGCCGGCCCACATCCGCCCGCCGTGCGCCTCGATGATCGAGCGGCAGATGGCGAGACCCATCCCCATGCCTGTGGGCTTGGTGGTGTAGAAGGCTTCGAACAGGCGATCCACGTTCTTCGGATCCAGCCCCGGACCGGAATCCCGCAAGGTGACGTGGACGCCGTCGGATGCATCCCGACCGGTGCTGATCAGCAACTCCCGTCCCCCCTCGCCGACCGCGGCCATCGCCTCGATCGCGTTGACGATCAGGTTGAGCACCACTTGCTGAACTTGAACCCGGTCGGCCTGAATCGGCGGCAAGCCCTCGGCAAATTGCATTCGCACCGAGACGCCGTTCTTGAACGCTTCGCTGCGTGTCAGCACGATGACCTCAAGCACCGCCGGGTTGATCTCCAGGGTCTCCTTTTGCGGGGGCGCGTTCCTGATGAGCGCCCGGATCCGGCCGATGATGTCGCCGGCTCGCATACCATCACCGGTGATCCAGTCGAGGGTCTGTCGAACCCGCTCCAGGTTTGGCGGTCGCGCCTCCAGCCAATTCAGCCCGGCCTCGGCGTTCGCCACGATCGCGGCGATCGGCTGGTTGACTTCATGGGCGATCGAAGCGGTTAGCTGTCCCATCGTGGTGACGCGATTGGCGTGCGCGAGCTCCATCAGCGCTTCACGGTAGCGCCGCTCGTGTTCGCGGCCTTCGGCTTCCGCCCGCTTGAGAGCCGTCAGATCAAGGACAAAGCCGACGCCATGATCCGTACCTTCTCCGAACATGGTCCCGCCGATCAGCACCGGAACACGGCTTCCGTCCTTCCGCACATACTCCTTCTCGAATGGCTGGGCTGTCCCCACCCGCTTCAGTTCCGCCACGGTATGCAAGTCGCGGTCGCGCCATTCCGGCGGCGTGAGGTCGGTCCGATGCAGGCGCCCCGCGGCGAGATCTTCCCGGTCGTATCCCACGATGCGCAGGAAGGCATCGTTGGCCTCGAGAATGCGCCCCTCGACTTCCCAGATGATGATGCCGATGATGTTGGCATCGAACAGGCGCCTGATCTTGATATCCCGTGCTGCAAGATCACTCTGGAGCTGGATGTTCTCCTCGGTCGCCTCCCGCCGCCGTTTCGCTTCGAGCCGCGCGAGCGCCAGCGCCGCTGCGGCCAGCGCGACGACGAGGACAACGGCGCCGGCGATCAGCCAGGTCCAGCGTTGCTCGAATGCTTCTGCGCGCGCCTCCCGGCCGGCGAGCCGAAAGCGCTCGTGATCCACCATCTGGTCGATTTGCGAGCGGATCTCGTCCATGCTGCGGATCATTGCCAGCGCGGCCAGCCCGGACGTGCCGGCCGTCTTCAGCAGCTCGTCGATCTCGCGCAGCGTGGCTGTAACGGTCAGCGCCAGATGTCCGGCCCGAAGGCCCTGCAACGGATCATCCGCCACCAACATCTGCAGCGCCTGAGCCTCGCGCCGTACGCTTTCGTCAGAGACGCCGTAGGCCTTGAGATAGGCGGGGTCGAGGGTCATGAGATACCCGCGCCTTTCAGTCTCCAGTTCCGCGACGATCGCCCGCAGCCGATCAAGCGTTTCGAGGACCTGGCGGCTATGCTCGATGAAGTGATGAGCTGCTTGCCGCTCCTGCCAATATTGCAGGCCGAGGAAGCTGGTCGCGGCAAACAGGGTCACAAGCACTGCGACCGCAAGGATCAGCGGACGAGCAAACCATCGCAGAGGCAGGGCCCGAACAGGAACGGACATTGGCCGTGGGTCTTCGATGCTCGTGTGACCGCGCGTGTTCTGGTGCCGACGCCAGAGCATGATGGGACAATAGCACGGATAAGGAGGTCGGGAACCCGACATTCATCGGATACGCCAGAGGTCGGGCCGTGATGTCGCAGGACTGCGGCACCGTGCGTGTGCTATGGATGAATGCCCTTGGTTGATTCAAGGAGCATCATCATGGCACAGGGTGAAAACTCATTGAGCCATCCGGCGAGCCGCCGCAGTTTCATCAAGGGACTGGGGGCGGCTGGCGCGGGCCTGACCGCGCTGCCGCGATGGGGCTTTGCCGAGGATTCCGCTGCGGCTAACGCCAACGCCGCGATCGACTGGAAGCAATTTGCGGGACAGACGATCGCACTTTCGGGTGCGATCCATCCGTGGTCGAACGCGATCGCGCCGCTGTTGCCGGAGTTCACCATCCTCACCGGCATCAACGTCACCATCGATTTCCAGCTGGAAACCACCTACCTCGGCGCGCTGCCGATCAGGCTCGCTCGCGGCAGTAGCACGCCCGACGTCTTCATGTTCACGACCTATGGCCAGGGCATCACGAACGGATGGGTGGAGCCACTGAACGGCTATTATTCCATGAAGTCGCTGACCGACCCCGCCTGGTACGACGAGAGCGACCTGCTCAAGACGGCCCGCGCCTTCCCGCTGTGGTCGGACGGCGAACGGTACGCGGTCCCGATTACCTCAGAGGCGACGACCCTGTTCATCAACAGCGATGCGCTGGCAGCCAAGGACCAGCCGGTACCCCGGACTTTCGACGAGCTGCTCGTCACCGCCAAGGCGGTCAAGAGCAACGGGATGTCGGGGATCGCGATGCGGGCCCAGGCGAGCGGCAATTCCTCCCCGCCAGCCATGGGCTTCCTGTTCTCCTACGGTGGGGCCATGGTCGAGCACAACAGGGTCGTTTTCGCGAGCCCGGAGGGGATCGCGGCCGTCGAGATGTACGGACAGTTGCTCGGTCAGGCTGGGCCTGCCGGCGTCGGCAGCTACGAATGGTACCACGTGCTGGACGACTTCCTGCAGGGGCGGACGGCCATGGCGATCGACAGCAGCAACTTCGCGACCGACATTTCCAATCCAGCGAAAAGCCGTGTCGCCAAGCAGGCCGGGTTTGCAACCTTTCCGCATCTCGCCGGTCGCGGCCCCGTCCCCTTCATGTCGCACTGGCAGGCGTGCATCAATTCCAAATCGCGAAACAAGCGCGCGGCTTTCCTGTTCCTGCTCTGGGCGACGAGCAAGGCGACCTCGCTGCAGACTGCTGCAGCAGGGCTGGCGACGACACGCGTGTCGGCCTGGTCGAGTGAGGGCTTCAGGAAGGCGTTCGGTTCGCAGGCCGCCGAGGCGGCGCTGATCAATTTGCAGAATGCCGACGTCGACCGCGCCAAGGCGATTCTTTTCCATCCGCAATCGAGACTGATCCTGGACGCCTTCATGATCGGCGTGAATGAAGTGGTCAACGGGGCGAAATCGGCCAAGGATGCGATGACGGGCGCGGCCGAAAGGGCCAATGCGGCGATCCGCGGGTAGCGGCGAGGCGTCACCCGATCGGAAGAGGTGGCCACGGCGGACAAGTCGCCGACTCCCGCTGCGCGGCGATTACCCCTGATATTGCAGCACGTGCATTCCGGCATTCCAGTCCGACACGAACATCAGCCCGTCAGGCCGGACATAGGCGTCGCAGGTCTTGGCTGCGAGCGCGACGTTCGGGCGGGGGTCGACGAGTTTTTTCGGTGTCGGCGGCACCCAATACGCGATCTCCTTCGGCGCAAACTGATCCCTGACGTCAAACACCCTGACGCCGGCATTGCTGTAGGTCGCGAAAATCGTCTCCTCGCTCTGGAAGGAGCCGGGGCGGTTCTCATGCAGATTGTGCGGACCGAAGGTGCCCTTCGCACAGAAGTCGCGATCGCGTGGCGTCGGCAGCGTCGCGATCGGCACCGGATTTTGCGGCGCGCGCACGTCAAGCACGAATGTGTGAAACAGGCCCTTGGCGCATTGATCCGCATTGGCTTCATCCGCGACGATGGCGAGCTGGCGCTTGGGCAGCGGCAGCGGCGTATGCGTGCCGCCGGCGAACGGCGGCGACCAGTTGATGTGCGAGAGCAGCTTCGGATTGGCGGGATCGCCGATGTCGTGGATGGTGAAGCCGCCGTCGCGCCAGGCGGCATAGCCGCGATCGCCCGCCGTGATCATGTGATGCAGTGCAAAGCGCTTGCCCTTGGGCGTCGCCGGCTCGCCGGCCGCGCGGTTCATGCCCGGCAGCCACCATTTCGCGACGATCTCCGGCTTGGTGATGGTCTTGAGATCGACCACGCAAAGGATGTGGTCGGTGAAGCCGTCGAAATGCGCCGACACATAGGCATAGCGGCCGCCGGGCCACCACAGCCGGTTGATGCCGAAGCCCGGCATTTCGAGGAACGCGATCTCGCGCATCTCGCCCGGTTTCGAGATGTCGTGGATCGACAGGCCGGAGCGGAATTTCTTGGCCTTGGTGATGCTGTCGGCGAGTGCATTCTCGAAATAGCCGCGCATGCTGTCGTAGGACTGCATCGCGACGATGTTGGCGCCGTTCGCAAGCAGCAGCAGATCTTCCGCCACCTGCAGATGGTGGGTGCGGGTGTATTGCCCGGCAGTGAAGAAATTGACCGGTTTCAGTGCGCGCGGATCGGATGCGTCCAGGATCGTCACGCCGTCGCTGAACATGTGTCCGACATAGACGTGCTGCCGGTTGAACATCACCTGCACGGTGTCGGGCCGGCCGCCGACATCGCTGTACGAGATATGCTTGATGCCCTTGCCGATGCCCTCCGGCGGAATGTCCGGCTCTGACGCCCATACCGACCGTGGCAATCCGGACAGCGCAGCGGATCCGAACACGGCCGACAATTGTTGAAGGTGACGGCGGCGAGAGAGTTCAGGCATCGGCTTCCCCCATTTTTTGAGAGGATGATGCGCGCTCGCGGCGAGGCGCGCAAGCCTCGCGTGCCCTTACCTACGCCTGCACCACCTCGTGCCGCATCACGAATGGATCGAGCAGCGTGTGCACCTCGCCAGCGACGAGTTCGCGCTGGTCTGCCGGCAGGCCCGCGAGCGTCACAGTGGCGATCGAGCCGTGGCTGCCATGCGCGCCGACCTTCACCTTGCAGTCGATGCCGCGCGCGATGATCGGCGACAGCACCTTGGTGAACACCCGCTGCGCGGCGTCCCAGCGCAGCTGCGGCTTGAACACCTTGCCGACGCCCGTCACCGGCATCGGGTCGATCGGAATGACCTGCACCGGAACGGCGGCGCGCTCCGGCGTCCGCTCGCGCACCCAGGACTCGAGCTCGCCCGGCTGAATGGTCGCGCCCGGCTTCAGTTGCACGTAACCGACGGGCAATTCACCGGCATAGGCGTCGGGCTGGCCAACCACGGCGGCGAAGCCGACGGCGGGATGGCGAAACATGATCTCTTCGATCGGCGCCGGATCGATATTGTGGCCGCCGCGGATCACGAGATCCTTGGCCCGGCCGGTGATCCAGAGGTAGCCGTCGGCATCGAGACGTCCGAGGTCGCCGGAGTTGACCCAGACCTCGTCGACGAACGCACCCTTGTTGTGCTCGTCGTTGAGATAGCCGCCGAACACGCCGGGCCCGGCCATGATGACGACGCCGATCTCATCGGCTGCGCAGTCGCGGATCAGGCGGCCGTCGGCATCGAGCTGCACGATGCGCACGCGCGCGTAAGGCATGGGAAGGCCGACCGAGCCGAGCCGGATCGGCCGGCTGGGATAAGCAAGCGTGTGCACGCTCGAGGTCTCGGTCATGCCGTAGACCTCGACCACCGGCAGCTTCAGCTTCTCCTGGATCGCCGAGCCGACGGCGACGGGAATCGCCGAACCGCCGCCGGCGGCATATTTCAGGCTGGAGATGTCCGCATTGCCTGGCGGCACCGCAAGCGTGGCCGCGAGCACCGTCGGCACGCTCGACAGCGCCTCGGGCTTGAAGCGCTCCACCAGCCCCCAGATGTTCTTCACCGAATTCGGATTGCGCCAGCCGCTCGGCGACAGCACGACCAGCGAGCCGCCGGCGGAGAGCGTCAGCAACACCTGCGTCAGCGATCCCCCGACGTGGAATAGCGGCATGCCGAACAGCATGTTGGCGCCGGGCTTCGACTTCAGCAGCAGATTGAGCGCCCAGGCCTGATAGACCTGATTGGCGTGGGTGTGCCGCACAAGCTTCGGCGTGCCGGTGGTGCCGCCGGTGTGAAAATAGGCCGCGATGTCGCCACCCAGAATCTTGCGCCCGCTGATAAGCCGGTCGGACGGCTGCTGCTTGATCAGGTCGTTGAAGGCGAAGATGCCCTTGTCCGGATCGCCTCCGCCGAACACCTGCACGACCGCCTTGAGATGTTTCAGCTGCGGGCGGATCTGCTCGACCTTCTGCCAGATGTCGGTGCCCGGCATCGGCCCGAGCGCAACCAGGACCTTGGTGTTCGCGGCCTCAAGGATCTCCGCGATCTGGTGCGGCTCGAGCAGCGGATTGACGGGATTGGCGATGCCCGCGGCCTCGGCGCCGAACAGCGTCACGAAGGCATCGGGCACCAGCGGCAGCATGAAGCTGACGACGTCGCCCTTCTCGACGCCGAGCGCGTGAAACATGTTGGCGGCCTGCGTGACGCGCGCGACGAAATCGCGATAGGTGACCACGAGCGGCGTGTCGGCCGGATCGGCGTTTTGCAGGAACTGGATCGCGGCCCCGTCGGGGTTGCGCGCCGCACCGAGCCTGATGGCGTTATAAGTGCTCTCGGCCGCAACGCGATCGGCGTAAGGGACCTGCTCGAAGGCCCGGACCTCTGCGTCCGTCGCGAAGTCCGGATAGTCGTTGCCGATGAACCGATCGAGCGCGTGGATGCCCGCCATGGAATTCCGTCCTCCCTCAGATGCATTTCCCCGCCCCCTGTCTTTTGACATTTTGGTCGGCGAGGCCTCGGCCGATAGCCGGTCGAGCGCCGACAGAATGATGGATGATTGAGCGTTCGTCCATGGCCGAACGGCTACGGTCGTAGCACTCGTATTCAAGGCCATTGAACCTCCCCGCCCGATCGGGGGACCAAGAACATGCATCGGACTCCCCTGCCAGCGTCCTGCCGCAAGACTTGAGGAAATCATGACTACGCCCCCGCGGCACCGCATCACACGGCTGATTGTCGCGCTCGCCGTGACTTCGGCGATCATGACTTCAGCGATCATGACTTCGGCGATCGTCCTGCCCCGCGCGGCGCACGCCGAGGACGGCCAGTTCGACAAGATGCGTGCCAGGATCGCCGCCTTCGTCGCCGACAAGATGGAGAAGCTGGGCGGCTCGCGCATCGTCTACAGGGTCGATACCGACGGCTTGCGCGAGAGCGTCGTCACGGATTTGCGCGACGATGTCTACAAGACCCTGCGCGAGGGCAAGATCGCCTTCTCCGGTCTTGCGATCCGCGACGCCGGCGTGGAGGTGAAGATCGCGGATGCCAAGGGCCGCGAACAGCTCGCACGCAAGCTCGCGTCGGCCGCGGAGGGATTGCCATCGCATGCGCTCAAGGTGACCGATGGCGGCGACGGACTGGTCAGGCTCGCGCCGACCGATGCCGCATCCGCGGCCCGGCTGCGCGATCTCGTCGAAGATTCCATCGCCATGATCGAGCAGCGCCTCAAGGATGCCGGCATCAACCTCGCCAGCGTCCTGCCGGATGGCACGGATCGCATCCGCATTTTCATCCCGGGCATGATGGAGCCCGCCCGCGTGACCGCGGTCTTCGCCAGGAAGGTCAAGGTCAGCTTGCGCCTGATCGACGTCTCGATGCCCGCGGAGCAGGCGCAATCCGGCACGCCGCCCACGGGCACCGAAGTCCTGCCCGGCTTCAAGGACGAGCGCCATTACCTGGTCGCCAGGGACAGCGCACTCGACGGCGACGACATCAGCTATGCCGGCCCGGGATTTGCCAGCGGCACGAAAGACCCGATCGCCTCGTTCCGTTTCAACGGCCGCGGCACGCGGCGCTTTGCCCACGTCACCGAAGAGAACATCGGAAGGCCCTTCGCCATCGTGCTCGACGGCAAGGTGATCTCCGCCCCCGTGATCCGCGAGCCCATCACCGGCGGCTCGGGCCAGATCTCCGGCAATTTCACCCTGGAGGAAGCCAATAGCGTCGCGATGCTGCTGCGCGCCGGTTCGCTGCCGGGGCACCTCGACCTCGTCGAGCAGCAGGTCGTGCAACCCGCCGCCAAGCCATAAGGCTGGTCGCCCTGCGCCCCCGCCCCGTCGGCGCGCCACGGTCGACGACGCCGAAGCCCGCGCCCCGGGGGCCCCGAATCACGGGCGCGCGACGGCCATGCGCACAACCAACGGGCAATTGCCGAAACGCCCGATCAGGCTAAAATTTGCCTCTTGCGGCATGGCGGCCGAAGGCTTCATTTCAAGCGGTCGTCATTCGATTTCGGCTATACGTGTCGAGCATACCGACCAGGACTGAAGGCCTTACGCGGGGTTAGTACATGCCGTCCGGCAGCGCAGACATTTCCTCGATCCTCGACCGCATTCTGGATGCGGCGACGGACAACCTCAGGATCGCAAAGATCCTGGTCCAGATGGGCCTCGATCCCAACAACGTCACCTACGACGCGATCTTCAACCGGTTGCTGGAGATCTTTGTCCAAAACATTACGCTGGCCAATCTGTTCGCCGCGGTCGGCGCCGGCTTCTTCGTCGCCACCCTCCTGATGCGGACGATGGTGCCGCTGCGCGTCGCCAACATGGTCGGCTGTGCATTCTTCGCCGTTTTCGGCGCGCTCTCGGCCAACGTCTCGACCTTCCTCCTCTATCTGTTGCTGCTTCCGATCAACGCCCTGCGCCTGCGGCAGATGCTCAAGCTGGTCAAGAAGGCGCGCCACGCGGCCGAAGGCGACATGTCGATCGAGTGGCTCAAGCCGTTCATGACCGAGCGCAGATATCGCAGTGGCGAAACGCTCTTCAAACTGGGCGATCCCGCCAAGGAGATGCTCCTCACGGTCACCGGCAAGTTCCTGGTCAAGGAGATCAATGTCGAGATCGGGCCCGGAGCCCTCATGGGAGAGCTCGGGTTCCTCACGCCGGACAACCGGCGCACCGGAACGATCGAATGCGTCGAGGACGGACAGGTGCTGACGATCACCTATGACCGCCTGCTCGAGATCTATTTTCAGGACCCGCAGTTCGGCTATTACTTCCTGGTGCTGACCAGCCAGCGCCTGCTGCAAAACATCGATCGCTTGCAGAAGCAGCTGGCGAGCGAGCGGTCAACGACCACGAACCGGATCGCGTGAACGGCGCCGCGGCTCAGCTCAGTAGCAGCGCCATTCCCGGATCGCCCTTCTCCATCGCGCGCCGGTAGGCCGGGCGGGCACCGACGCGGCCGAGATATTTGATCACATTCGGGCAGCGCGACAGGTCATAGGGCTGGAAGTAGCGCATCGTGGTGAGCGAGAAGCCCATCATGATGTCGGCGGTGGTGAAGGTGTCGCCCGCCAGATATTCGGCGTCGCGAGCACGTGCATCGACGAGGTCGAAGGCGCGGTCGGTACGCCCTCTGCTCGCGACCAGCATCGGATTGTCCCCGGCAAGCTTGAGCCGGTTCAGGATCATCAGCCGGCCCATGCCGGCCTGCAGCGTGCCGTTGGCGAAGTGAAACCAGTACAGGAACTGCGCGAAATCAGGATGATCAGGGGGGAGCGCAAGGCGTCCATCGCCGTATTTGGCCATGATGTAATCGACGATGGCGCCGGACTCGGCGAGAACGAGGTCGCCGTCGGTGATCACGGGCGCACTCCCGATCGGATGCAACGCCTTGTAGTCGGGCGGCGCCAGCATGGTGACGGAATCGCGCGCGTAGCGCTTCAGTTCGTAGGGAATTCCCAGTTCCTCGCAGAGCCAGACGATGCGCTCGGATTGCGACTTGCCGAGATGGTGGACGGTGAGCATGGCGTCTCCTGCGACCGTGAGTTGGACCTGCCGTGACGCCGCATCTTAACTCGTCATTGCGAGCGCAGCGAAGCAATCCAGACTGCGACCGCGGAAAGACTCTGGATTGCTTCGCTGCGCTCGCAATGACGATGGGGAGGGACCGCCCTACCCAGCCTCGTCCGTCACCATCCGCGCCACGACGCGGTCGCGGCGGATGAAGTGGTGCCAGAGGGCAGCGACCACGTGAATCGCGATCAGCGCCAGCAGCGCATAGGCAAAGAGGATGTGGCGGTCCTCATAGGCGCCCGCCGCCGCACGGTCCGGAGAGGTGAATTGCGGCACGTGAAACAGGCCGAAGAAATCGGAATAATCAGGCGTACGCGCGCCGGAATGCGCCCAGCCCAGCATCGCGACCAGGATGACCACGAGATAGAGCGCGCCGTGGCTGACATGGGCCGCGATCTTCTGCCAGCGCGAGGTTTCAGGCGGCATCACGGGCGTCGGGTTGACGGCGCGCCAGGCCAGGCGCAGCACGGTCAGCAGCAGGATCACATAGCCGATATCGGCGTGGATCGAGCGGTAAAAGAAGCGGTCGGGACGCGCCGGGATGTGGTTCATCCACCAGCCGAAGCCGATCATGGCGAGGATGGCCAGCGCCAAAATCCAGTGCAGCCACCGGGAAACGCTGCCCCAGCCGTTACTGGTATTTCTGATCATGTCGGCTCTCCGGAGTTTTGCGGATATGTCCCCGTCCGCAGCGCAGCTGCTGATAGCGGGAACTTGCGGCAACCGTGAAATTGAATCGTTCCAAATTGGTCCCAAACGGCCCCGCCGCAAAACCGCCCCAAAAACCGAATGGTAACCATGGTGCCCTTAAGGTAGCGACGTGACCTATTCCCCGACGATCCTGGTGTTCGATTCCGGCCTTGGCGGACTCACGGTGCTCCGCGAGGTCGTGGCTGCGCGCCCGGACGCGCATTTCGTCTATGTCGCCGACGATGCCTTCTTCCCCTATGGCCACCACAGCGAGGACGAGATCATCGCCCGCGTCGTGCCGCTGATGGGCGAACTGATTGGCACGCACGATCCTGACCTCATCGTCATCGCCTGCAACACGGCGTCCACCCTAGTCCTATCTCACTTGCGCGCCGCTTATTCCCTGCCCTTCGTCGGCACCGTGCCGGCGATCAAGCCCGCCTGCGCGCAGTCGAAGACCCGCCGCGTCTCGGTGCTCGGCACCAAGGGCACGGTGAAGCGCGAATACACCAAGGCGCTGATCCGCGATTTCGGGCTCGGTTGCGAGGTGACATTGGTCGGCTCGCCCGAGCTCGCCTCTCTGGCAGAAGCAGCGCTCAGCGGCCATCCGATCAGCGACGGCGACATCCTCGCCGAACTCGCCCCCTGCTTCGTCGGTGACCCCGCGGACGCGACATCGCGCACCGACACCGTTGTGCTCGCCTGCACGCATTACCCGCTGCTGCTCGACCGGATGAAGACGCTCGCGCCCTGGCCGGTCGAATGGATCGACCCCGCGCCCGCCATCGCCCGCCGCGTCTCCGACCTGCTCGGCACGCAAATCGGCGGCATCGCGCAGTCCGGCGCCGAGATGATCTTCACCTCGAACCGCGTGCATGGTCTTTCGGCCACGCTGACGCCGTTCTTCGGCGGCCGCGCGCTGGCCTGACCTTGCGCCTCGACGGCGCGCTGCTAGGCTTCGCCGTCGCCATCTTCGCAGGTTCATCCCCATGCCGGTCCCCGCAACGCCGCTCAATCGCCTCCGCCAATTGTGGAGCGAAGGGCGCCCCGCCTTCGGCGCAATCGCGACAATCCCGAGCGTGCAGACCGTACAGATCATGGCGCGCTCGCTCGACTGGATCATCGTCGATCTCGAGCATGGCCCGATTGGCTTGACCGAAGCGCATGCGATGATCGCGGCCACGACAGGCACGCCATGCACGCCCCTGGTGCGGATCGCGGCGAACGAGCCGTGGCTTGCGAAAGCGCCGATGGACATCGGCGCCTTCGGCATCAATTTCCCGATGATCACCAATCGCGCCGAAGCCGAGAAGGCGGTGCGCAGCGTGCGCTATCCGCCGCGCGGCGATCGTCTCTGGGGTCCGTTCCGCGCGCCGTTCCGCTGGGGCCAGTCGATGCCGGACTACATGGCCAGCGCCGACGACGAGATGATCTGCATGATCACCATCGAGCATGTCGAGGCCGTCAATCGCATCGACGAGATCATGGCGACGCCGGGCATCGACGTCGCGGTGATCGGCCCCGGCGATCTCGCGACGTCCATCAACAAGCGCGGGCAGATGGACGATCCGGAATTGCTGGAGCTGGTCGCCCGCGCCGAGGCCGGTATCCTCAAGAGCGGCGTGCCAATCGGGGGTGTGGCCCGCACTGCAGACTAGGCCAACGCCCTGGTCGACCGCGGTTATCGCGCGATCGCGCTGGGTTTCGACTGGTCGCTGTTCCAGCGCGGCATCATGGCGGCGTTCGAGGGAATCAAGCGCTGAACGAGCCGATCGCGGCCTTGCCGGGAACTGCGACGCTGCTAGGGTCGGCGGTTCCAGGGAGGAAGAACCATGCTCAAAAAGACTTTACTCGCTCTCGCCTTCACCAGCCTCGCCGTTGCGGCCTTCGCCCAGCAGACCGGCATCAAGCGGACCCCACGGCAGAAGGTCGAATTTCCCGACGGCTACAACACCGTCACCGCCATCGCAGAGGTCCCGGCGGGCGGCGCGGCCGGACGCCATACCCATCCTGGGGTCGAAACCGGCTACGTGCTCGAAGGCGAGCTGAATCTCCTCATCGACGGCCAGCCGGAGAAAACCCTGAAAGCCGGGGATTCCTACCAGATCCCGGCAGGCGTCGTGCACGACGCCAAGGCTCATGGCGACAAGGCCATGAAAGTGCTTGGAGTTTATATCGTCGACAAGACCAAGCCGCTGGCCTCGCCGGCGCCCTGATGCGGCAAACCGACCGGCCCCAGGCGGGTTGGTTCGTGCTAGAGCACGCGGCGAGCGGGCCACCCGCTCGCTGCACATATTTTAGTCCGCAGGAACCGAAAGACCCATGCGCGGGACGTCCAAGACCATTTCGCTGCCGCGCCGCCTGATTTGCGACCTCATGCGGGCGTCGATGGACGTGCCATTCGTCTCGCTCTCCCGCCCTCTCAATATCCGCCCCCTGCTGGAGGCGCGTGCGGGAGCGATTGCGCCCTCCGGCTGGGCCGCAATGTTCGTCAAGGCCTTTGCCCTGGTCGCCAGGGACGAGCCGGTCCTGCGCACCGTCTACGCCAAATGGCCTTGGCCGATGCTCTACGAGCTGCCCAATAGCGTGGCGTCGGTGGCGATCGCCCGGGTCCAAGACGGCGAGGAATGCGTGATGCCGCAGCGAATCGCGGCTCCCGAAGCCATGGCGCTGGCCGCGGTGGACGCCGAAATCCGGCGTGCCAAGACGGCCCCGATCGACGATATCCCGATGTTCCGCAAGATCATGCGGGCCACCCGCCTGCCGCTGCCGCTGCGGCGGCTGTGCTGGGCGGTCGGGCTGAATTTCGGCCGACAGCGCGGCAATTGGTTCGGCAGTTTTGCCGTGAGCTCAGTGGCCGCCTATGGCGGTGGCGAGCTCCATCCCATCACGCCGGGCCCGTTCATCGTCAGCTATGGGGTGGTCGAGGGCGACCAGACCATCCATGTCGTGATCCGCTGGGACCACCGGGTGACCGACGCCGCCCTCATTGCCCGGGTCCTGACCCGGCTGGAACAGGTCCTGAACACTGAAATCGCTGCCGAATTGCGCGCGGCCGGGCCGAAGCCGATCCGGGCGGTCCGGACATGATTTCGGGGCTATTCGCATTGACAGAACGGCCCAAACCCACCTAAAAGCCGCCTGCTCGCGGGCCGATTTCGGCCCGCGAAGCGTTTCGCGACCCGTGGTCCTCTCCCTTAAGCTTTGGGGATCGGACCTGTCAGTGCCGGGCCCAGCCCGTCACACAGGAGGGCGCGTTTCCTCAAACCATGTACCTGAAGAGGACGCGATGACTAAGCGCAGTGAGGCGAAGTACAAACTCGATCGCCGTATGGGCCAGAACATCTGGGGCCGCCCGAAGAGCCCCGTCAATCGCCGCGAGTACGGCCCCGGCCAGCACGGCCAGCGCCGCAAGGGCAAGCTCTCCGACTTCGGCGTGCAGCTGCGCGCCAAGCAGAAGCTGAAGGGCTATTACGCCAACATTTCCGAGCGTCAGTTCCACGGCATCTATGTCGAGGCGAGCCGCCTCAAGGGTGACACCGGCGAGAACCTGATCGGTCTCCTGGAGCGTCGTCTCGACGCGGTCGTATACCGCGCCAAGTTCGTCTCCACGATCTTCGCCGCGCGCCAGTTCATCAACCACGGCCACGTCAAGGTGAACGGCCGCAAGGTCAACATCTCGAGCTACCAGCTCAAGATCGGTGACGTGATCGAGGTCAAGGAAGCCTCCAAGCAGCTCGCCCACGTGCTCGAAGCCAGCCAGCTCCCCGAGCGCGACACCCCCGACTATCTCGAAGTCGACCACGGCAAGATGACCGCCAAGTACGTGCGCATCCCCGGCCTCTCCGACGTGCCGTTCCCGGTGCAGATGGAGCCGCATCTGGTCGTCGAATTCTATTCGCGCTAATAGTTCGGCAGAACGACATTCAAAGGCCCCGGTTCACCGGGGCCTTTTTGTTTGAGCCGGCGATTCCCATGTCTCAGGCCATCTGTGCTATGATTGCACATCGCGGAGTTGAGCATGACTCGTCTTCTGGAAGAGGCCTTCAGCAAAGTTTCCGGCCTGCCCGATTCAGAGCAGGACGAACTGGCGCGGACCATGCTTGAGCTTGCCGGGGTCGATCAGCCACCAATCCAGCTGACGGCGGCGGAAGAGGCAGATCTCGCCGAAGCCGAAATCGCCCGCGGCGAGCTGGCCAGCGCCGACGAAGTCCGCGCGATGTGGGCTAAGCACGGCCTGTGAAGGTCCGCTATACGAAGCGGGCGCTCGCCCAATCGACCAAATTCTGACCTACATCGAGGCGCACTCGCCCCAAGGCGCAGGCCACGTGCGCGGCCGCATTGTCGCTCTCATAGCATTGCTAGAGACCTACCCCCACGCAGGTCGAACGACTACGCGTGCATACGTCCGTCGCTTGCCGGTCAACCCTTATCCCTATCTGATCGATTATCGTGTGACCTAGACAGAAATCGTTATTATGCGGTTTCGTCACGCCGCCCGGCGTCCACCCAGAGCTCGCTAACCGCGAGCGAGTGCCATTCCCCTCAGGGAGCAAGTTGATGCTCTATACCCCTCCCCCGATCGATCCCAAGGCGCCGCCGGTGCGCATCAATCTGCTTTCGGACACGCAGACCAAGCCGACGGCTGCGATGCGCGAGGCGATGGCGCGGGCAGAGGTCGGCGACGAGCAGGTCGGCGACGATCCGACCGTGAATGCGCTGTGCGAGCGCGTCGCCACGCTGATGGGCAAGGAAGCCGCGGTCTACATGCCTTCAGGCACGATGTGCAACGTCACCGCGACGCTGGTGCATTGCCGTCCCGGCGACGAGATCCTCGCCCACGAGAGCGCGCACATCATCGCCCGCGAGGGCGGCGCGCATGCCGCGATCGGCGGTTTCCAGGTGACCCAGCTCAAGGGACCCGACGGCCAGTTCACGCCGGAGACCTTTCGCAAGGCACTGCATCCGCGGACGCGCTACCAGCCGCCGCAGACCGTCGTCAGCGTCGAGCAGACCGCCAATATCGGCGGCGGCACGATCTGGAAGAAGGCGGCGCTCGACGAGATCGTAGCGATCGCCAAGCAGCACGGCCTCGTCACCCACATGGATGGCGCGCGCCTGCTCAACGCCACCGTGGCCAGCGGCATCTCCCCGCGCGACATGACCGCGGGATGGGATTCGGCGTGGATCGATTTCTCCAAAGGCCTGGGCGCGCCGATCGGCGGCGTGCTGGCGGGCACCCGCGCCTTCATCGATGCGGTGTGGCAGTGGAAGCAGCGCCTCGGCGGCTCGATGCGGCAGGCCGGCGTCTGCGCGGCCGCCTGCATCTACGCACTCGACCATCACGTCGATCGCCTGGCCGACGACCACGCCAATGCGCGCGCGCTCGCCCGCGGGCTGTCGCAGATCGCAGGCGTCGAGGTGCAGGAGCCCGAAACCAATCTCGTGTTCTTCAAGCCTGATGGCGCCGGAATTGCCGGCGACAAGATGGTCGCCGCACTGCGCCAGCGCGGCGTGACGCTCGCGATGATGGACGGCCGCATCCGCGCCTGCACCCATCTCGACGTCAATGCGGCCCAGGTCGAAGAAACGATCGGGTATGTCAGAGAGATCGTGCGCGGGGCGTAAGTCCGTAGCCCGGATGGAGCGCAGCAAAATCCGGGGTCCTCGCCTCGCGGAAAGATTTTCCCGGATTGCGCGGAGCCTGTCATCGGGCGGCGCTTCGCGCCGACCCGTTGGCTCCATCCGGGCTACGAAGGCGGCTAGCTACCGCCCCATCGCCTGATAGATCAGCGTCTTCAACGCGAGCTGAATCCGGCCACGCTGCGACGGGGTCTGCACCATGAAAATTCCGAACAGATCGTCTTCGGGATCGATGAAGAAGAAGGTGCCGCCGACGCCGTCCCAGCGATATTCGCCAAGCGGCCACGATGTCCCCGATGGCACCGAGGTGCGCACGGCGAAACCGAGGCCGAAGCCGGAGCTTCCGCCCGGATAGTAATTCTGATCGCGCGCGATCTTCGTCCCGGGGCCGATATGATCCGACGCCATCAGCGCGATGGTCTCGGGCTTGAGATAGCGCCGGCCTTCATAGCTGCCGCCGTTGAGCAACATCTGCGAGAAGCGCGCGTAGTCACCGACCGTACCGACAAGGCCGCCGCCGCCCGACTCCCACCTCAGCGGGTTCCGGGGATCGCGGACCTGCGTCATCGGGCTGATCGCGCGATCCTGCGGCATCGGCTCGGCGATGCGCGGCCACTTGGCGGGATCGGCGACATAGTATGCAGTGTCCGTCATCCCGAGCGGATTGAGCAGCCGCTCCTTCTCGAAAGCGAACAGCGATTTCCCCGATATGACCTCGACGATGCGGCCGAGCACGTCCGTGGAGTGGCCATAGTCCCAGTTCGTGCCGGGCTGTTCGGCGAGCGGAAGCGTGGTGATCTTCGCGACGAGTTCGGCGTTGGTCAAAGCTTTGTTGTCGAAGAGACCGGCGTCGGCATAGAGCTTGTTCACCAAGCCCCCGCCATAATAGCCGTAGGGCAGCCCGGCAGTGTGGCGCATCAAATCCTTGATCGTCACGGGGCGACTGAGCGGCTCCAGCGCCAGCGCAGCCTTGCCGTCCTCGGCCTTCGTCTCGACACCGACCGTCATCTTGCCAAAGGCCGGAATGTATTTTGCGACGGGATCGTCGAGCGAGAGCTTGCCCTCCTCGACCAGCATCATCGCCATGACTGTCGTGACCGGCTTCGACATCGAATAGAGCCGGAAGATCGTGTCCGCGCTCATCGAGATCTCGGTGGTGACATCGCGGACGCCGAAATTCTCGTAGTAGACCGGCTTGCCGTGCTGCTGGAGCAGCAGGATCGCGCCCGGAAACGTACCGGCTGCGACCTCGCTCCTGATGTAGTCGGAAACCTTTGCCAGACCTTCTGGCGAGAAAGTGTGGGCGCGCCCCTCGGAGCCCGCCTGCGCACCACCTGCACCGAATAAAAGAACGAGCGCCGCGATCAGCGCGCGACGCCCGAACATGTCACTTCTCCATCGCTTCATAAACCAACTGCTTCAATGTCCGCTGCACGCGCTGGCGCTCGGTCGGGGTCTGTTCCAGCAGCACGAAGAACATGTCCTGCTTGGGGTCGATGACGAAATAGCAACCGGAGGCGCCGTCCCACTTCAATTCCCCGAGATCGCCGGGCGGCGGTGGCTTGGCGTTGCCGGGATCGGTGCGGACCGCAAGGCCGAGGCCGAAGCCGAACCCGTCGCCGGGGAAATAGAAATAGTCGCGACTGACCCCCGAGGTCGGGCCGACCTGGTCGGTCACCATCAGCTTGAACGTCTCGGGCTTGAGGATGGTCTTGCCGTCGAGGCTGCCGCCATTGAGCAGCATCTGCGCAAAGCGCTCATAGTCCGCCATGGTCGTAACCATGCCGCCGCTGGCGAATTGAATTTTTTTGACAACCGTCGGATCATTGATCCGGCCGACACGAAAATCGGCGTCATTCGGCACCGGCTGCGCCAGAAGCTTCTGCTTCTCGGGCGCGGTGACGAAGAAGCCGGTGTCGACCATGCCGAGCGGATCGAGCAGCTTCTCCCGCTCGATCTCGAGCAGCGGCTTGCCGGTTGCGACCTCCATGACTCGCGCCAGAATGTCGGTGGAATGGCCGTATTGCCACAGCGCGCCCGGCTGGTTGTGCAGCGGCAGTTTTGCGATGCGCTCGGCGAACTCGGCGAGATCGAAATCGCCGTCGTAGATCTTGGCGTCGCGATAGGCCTTGCGGACCAGGCTGTCGCCGTAGAAGCCATAGGTGACGCCAGACGTGTGCGTCATCAGATCCTTCACCGTCATCGGCCGGCTCAGAGGCACGAGTTCGAGCGACTTGGTGCCGTCGTCGGCCTTCTTCTCGACGCCGACCTTCACATTGGCGAAGGACGGAATGTATTTCGAGACGGGATCGTCGAGCTTGATCTTGCCGTCCTCGATCAACTGCACCGCAACGACGGAGGTGATCGCCTTGCTCATCGAGAACAGGCGGAAGATGGTCTGGTCCGTAATCGGCGCCTTGCTCACCACGTCCTGCACGCCGAAGGCTTCGCGGAAGACGGGCTTGCCGTGCTGCTTGATCAGCACTGTCGCGCCGGCGATCTTGCCGGTCGCGACCTCGTTCTTGAAGAACTCGCTGACCTTGGCGAGCTTGTCCTGATTGAAATGCGCGCCGGCCGGAATCTCGTAGGTGCCTTCGGCGCGCGCGAGCGACATCGCACCCAGCGACACCAGTGCGCCGCAAATCAACGCACGCAGTCCGAAATGTGAATTCATATCCCCTCCCCGGAAGGTGGCCGAGCGGAGTGTACTGACCACGTCATCAGGCACAAGGGCTGCTGTACCGCGCCAGAACGTCCGTGTGGAGCGCGGCGCTTGTCTCCGAGAAACAACAGAATATGACGTGGGTGACCAGCGGCGCAGCCGGCAGGGCTTCAATGGTCGTGTGGACCGCAATCTTCGCGGCCTGGTCGGCCGGAAAGCGATATACCCCGGTCGAGATCGCGGAGAAGGCTAGAGAGTTCAGTCTATTGGCCTGGGAGAGCTCAAGCGCACGGCGATAACAGGAACGCAGCGAATCCGCCTCGCCGCGGCTGCCGCCGTGCCAGACGGGGCCGACTGCGTGGATCACATGTCGCGCGCGCAGACGGTAGCCCTTCGTGATCTTGGCATCGCCGGTCGGACATCCCCCGAGCGTCCGGCACTCGGCCAGAAGCTCGGGACCGGCAGCGTCGTGGATTGCGCCATCAACGCCGCCTCCGCCAAGGAGAGACGAATTTGCGGCGTTGACGATGGCGTCAACGCCGAGTGTCGTGATGTCAGCGACGATAACCTCGAGCTCGGCGCCGCCAATGCGGCGCGTCAGCTGGGTCACGTGTCAGGCCGCGACGGCGACGCCCTTCTCGGAGAGCAGCTGCTGCAGTTCGCCGGCCTGGAACATCTCACGGATGATGTCGCAGCCGCCGACGAACTCGCCCTTCACATAGAGCTGCGGAATGGTCGGCCAGTTCGAATATTCCTTGATGCCGTTACGCAGTTCGGCGGATTCGAGGACGTTGAGGCCCTTATAACCAACGCCGATGTGGTCGAGGATCTGGACGACCTGGCCGGAGAAACCGCACTGCGGAAATTGCGGCGTACCCTTCATAAACAGAACCACGTCGTTCGACTTCACTTCGTTGGCGATGAATTCCTCGATGCTCATATCCATGTCCTTCCGGGGCGGAGCCCTCAACGATTCCCTCGGGCCGGCCCAGCCGATTTAACCCGATACCTGCCTATATATGTAGCCCAAACCGTTGTGCATCCAAAGTAAAATGGCGGCGAACAGCCCCTTGGGGCCGGTCCAGGCCACGCCGGCCCCATTACATGATGCCACGAATATCATCGCCGGGGAGGACTTTCATACCGTAACGGAGCCCCTATCTAGGACGAACCCAGGTTTTGGAACCGGGCAACGCCAACAACGTTCTCTTGTCCTGTCTGGAGAAAAACGTGACGAAACAAGCCTCCGCTACGGCCACCCCGCCGCTTTCGTCACCGTCGGCCGACCCGCGCGGCCTCGCCCAGGGGCTGGAAGAGGCGTTTCTCGCCGTCCGCAACGAGACCGAGCGCCGGGCCGCGCCGCTGTCGCCTGAAGACCAGCAGATTCAATCCATGCCGGATGCGAGCCCCACGAAATGGCATCGGGCCCATACCACCTGGTTCTGGGAGCAATTTCTGCTCGGCGAGCACTGTCCCGGCTACCGGCCCTTCCACCCTGATTTCGCTTTCCTGTTCAATTCTTATTACGTCAGCGCCGGCCCGCGTCATTCCCGCAATCACCGCGGCGACATCACCCGCCCCAGCGCCGATCAGGTCGGCGCTTATCGAACATATGTCGATGCGGCCGTCGTCAAATTCTTCCGCGAGGTCGGCCCGGACAAGCTTCGCGAGATCGCGCCGCTGGTCGAGGTCGGGCTCAATCACGAGCAGCAGCATCAGGAATTGATGTTCACCGACATCCTGCATGCCTTCGCGCAGAACCCGATCCCGCCGGCCTATGATCCGGACTGGCGCTTCCCGGCTTCGACACGCGCGGGGGAGGATTGGCTGACGCTGAACGAGGGTATCCACACCGTCGGTCATGTCGACGACAGTTTTCATTTCGACAACGAGAAGCCGGCACATCGCGCCCTCGTCGGTCCGGTCAGGGTCGCACGCAACCTCGTCACCAACGCCGAGTGGCTCGCCTTCATGCGCGACGGTGGCTACCGGACCGCAACGCTGTGGCTGATGGACGGCTTTGCCACCGTCAACAACGAAGGCTGGGACGCCCCCGGCCATTGGCGCGAGATCGACGGCCAGTGGCACACGATGACGCTCGCCGGCCTCAAGCCGGTCGATCCGGACGCGCCGGTCTGCCACGTCAGCTATTACGAGGCCGATGCGTTTGCGCGCTGGGCCGGAAAGCATCTGCCGACCGAGATGGAATGGGAGGTTGCTGCGCGTGCCGGCCAGCTCAACGACGCCTTCGGCATCGTCTGGCAGTGGACGCGTTCTTCATATTCGCCCTACCCCGGCTACCGCGCCATCGAAGGCGCGCTCGGGGAGTACAACGGCAAGTTCATGATCAACCAACTGGTGCTGCGCGGCTCCTCGCTTGCAACTCCCGAGGGCCACAGCCGTATTACCTATCGCAATTTCTTCTATCCGCACCATCGCTGGCAGTTCACCGGACTGCTGCTCGCCGATTACGTCTAGTTTTCATCCGACGATAAATGCGCGCCGGACAGCGCGTTCAGGAGAGTATCATGAATGTGCACGCCAGCGCTTTGGCCGAAGCCCATCTCCCCGACGAGCAGACCACCGCTTTCGCCCGCGAGGCCATCGAGGACCTCTCGCAGCAGCCGAAAAAGCTGTCGCCGAAATATTTCTACGACGCGACCGGCTCGGAGCTGTTCGAGGCAATCACGCGCCTGCCGGAATATTACCCGACGCGCACCGAGCTTGCGATCCTGAAGGAGCGCGGCAGCGAGATCGCGAAGATCATTCCGCAGCATGCGGCGCTGGTCGAGTTCGGCGCCGGAGCAACCACAAAAGTCCGCCTGCTGCTCGATCACTGCAAGTTCGCGGCCTATGTGCCCGTCGATATCTCCGGCGACTTCCTGAAGGCGCAGGCGAACGGCCTGAAGCGAGACTTCCCGACGCTCGGCATCTATCCGGTGGCGGCCGACTTCACCACGCCGTTCGAGTTGCCCAAGGCAGTCGCATCGATGCCCAAGGTCGGCTTCTTCCCCGGCTCGACCATCGGAAATTTCGAGCCGCATGAGGCGCAGGCCTTCCTGAAGAGCGCCCGCAAGATCCTGGGCAAGGGCGCGCAGATGATCATCGGCGCCGACCTCGAGAAGGAAGAGCGCGTCCTCCACGACGCCTACAACGATGCCGCCGGCGTCACCGCCCGCTTCAACCTCAATGTGCTCGTGCGCATCAACCGCGAGCTCGGCGGCAATTTCGACCTGTCCGCGTTCACCCATCGCGCGATCTACAACCGCGAGCGGCACCGGATCGAGATGCACCTGATCAGCAAGAAGAGCCAGACCGTGCGCCTGCTCGGCACCAGCTTCTCGTTCCGCCCCGGCGAGAGCATCCACACCGAGAACAGCTACAAATACAGCCTCGAGCGTTTTGCTGCGCTGGCGCAGGGCGCGGGCTGGCGGGTGCGCGAAAGCTGGACGGACGCGGCGAAGATGTTTTCGGTGCACGCGCTGGAGGCGGCGGAGTAAGTGCTCCGTTGAATCTGAGAGCGGTTTCCTGCGGCTCATCCTTCGAGACGCCCGCCTTCGGCGGGCTCCTCAGGATGAGGACGGAGCGCGCGGCAACAGTTTCAACGGGTGCCTATGCCGATTAGCCTCACCCTGAGGAGACCGCGCAGCGGTCGTCTCGAAGGACGAGGCGTGCGCTCAGACAGCTCCAAATTCAATGCTGCTCTGCCTCCTCCGGCTTCGACCCCAGCGACATCGACTCCCAGACCGCGACCACGATCATGATCACGGTCGACGCGACCGACAGCCAGAGTGGCGAGAGATCGGCGGCGAACCACCACAGCACCAGTAGCAGGATGATGCCGATGCCATGGGAGAGCTGGAGGAAGCCGCGGATCGCGTGCTTGAACAGGATGGTGCCGACCAGGAACACCAAGGGACCACCGACCGTGCTCACGATGGTCCTGATATCGGAATGGCCGGTCGGATGCTTCAGCACCAGCTCGTCCGACACTGCGGTCAGGATGATGCCGGCGACGATCGGCATGTGCAGATAGGTGTAGGCGAGCCGCGCCAGCCGGCCGGATTCCGCGGACTTCGAGATGCGCTCGGAGCCGGCCTCGGCGCCCCTGTGGAAATAGACCCACCACATCGCGATGGCGCCGGCCAGCGCGGAGATGAAGGCCAAAATATTATCCGCGGTCCACTCCAACTCGGCGAAGGTGGCGCCGTTGACGACGACGGCTTCACCGAGTGCGATGATGATGAAGCCGGCGCAGCGCTCGGCCATATGGCCGCCCTCGACGGCCCAGGCTTCGACCGACGAGAAGCCGAGCTTCGGGACCCAGAAGCGCACCGCGGGCGAGACGTATTCGATCGCGAGCGCCGCGATCCAGAACCACAGCCGCGCCTCGTCATGGGCGAGACCGCCGAGGATCCAGAAGATCGCGGAGCCGCAGAGCCAGACCAGAATGCGGATCGCGTTGTGCCGGACGGCCGTTCGATGGCGCGGGGTCGCGAGCAGCCAGAAGGCGGTGCGTCCGACCTGCATGGTCGCGTAGGCGATCGCGAACCACAGGCCCCGCCCTTCGAACGCGGTCGGGATCGTGGTCGACAGCACGAGGCCGCCCAGCATCATCAGGAAGATCAGGATGCGGACCGGCGTCAGGTCGGGGTTGAGCCAGTTGGTGACCCAGGCTGTGTAGACCCACACCCACCACACCGCGAGGAACAGCACCGTGACGTGCACCGCGCCGAGCGGGGTGAAATGGTGCAGCAGCGTATGCGAGACCTGCGTGACGGCGAAGACGAAGACGAGGTCGAAGAACAGCTCGGCATTGGTGACGCGGCTGTGCTGGTTCGGAGCGATGACGCGAAACATCGCGCCGCGAGGATTGTCCGCAGCCATCGCCATCCCCCCGTCACGCGATCAGATCAGGCCCCGGGTACCCCGGTTTGCAGCGCCAGAGCGTGCAGCACGCCGCCCATCTGGCCTTGCAGGGACTGATAGACGATCTGGTGCTGCTGGACGCGGGACTTGCCGCGGAAGGATTCCGAAATCACGGTCGCGGCATAGTGGTCGCCATCGCCGGCGAGGTCACGGATCGTCACCTCGGCATCGGGGATCGCTGCCTTGATCATCGCCTCGATATCGTGGGCGTCCATGGGCATTCGGGTCTTGCTCCTGTCTCGGCTTCGAATCGCTTGCCGGGGTCCCCGGACCGGCAGGGCCAAACTTAGCGTGAACGGCCTTCTACGTCACGCATTCCGGCACTATATCCCTGATCCCATCCGGATAAAGGCACGACAAAGTGCCGCGCGCGCAAGATTGATCGAAAAGGCGTGAAATCATGAAGCTTCCAGGGCCCGACCACCCCATCACCATTACCCAAAATCCCCGACGCGTCCGCGTCACGGCCGGCGACATCGTGATCGCCGAGACCAGCAAGGCACTGATCTTGAAGGAGGCCAAATATCCGGCGGTGCAATATGTGCCGCGGGAGGACGCCAACATGGCGCTGCTGGAGCGCACCGACCGCGTCACCCATTGCCCCTACAAGGGGGACGCGAGCTATTACAGCGTCAAGGCCGACGGCAAGACGCTGGACAACGCGATCTGGACCTACGAGACGCCCTTCCCCGCGATGGCGGAGATTTCCGGCCATCTCGCCTTCTATCCGGACAAGGTGAAGATCGAGGAAGTGGGGTAGGCTCATCGCGCCGGGGGCGATCGCAGGTCGCTTCTTCTCAGCCGACACAAGGCTCAGGATGCCGCGCAAAGCCGCAAGACTGATTGGGGTCTCGTTGCTGGGCGTGACCGGCATCCTCATCGTGGTGGCCGCCGCCGGACTGGGTTTTCGCGCCTATCGCCAGCATCTTGCTGCCGAAACCCTCACGATCCACTCACCGAAGGGCGTGCAGGAGGGAGGGTTCGTCGACATCGGCGGAATCAAGCAATGGATTCAAATCCGCGGCGAGGATCGGGATAACCCGGTCCTCCTGTTCGTCCACGGCGGGCCAGGAGGCTCCAGCTGGCCAATGTCGTCGGGTTGGCGCCCCTGGGAAAAGCACTTCACCATCGTGCAATGGGACCAGCGCGGCACCGGCCGCACGTATGGCGCCGCCGGAGACACGCTGGCGCCAACCATGACGCTGGAGCGCATGACGCAGGATGGCGTCGAGCTGGCCGAGCATCTGCGCACGCATCTGCACAAGGACAGGATCGTCCTGGTCGGGCATTCGTGGGGCTCGTTCCTGGGAATTCACATGGTGAAGCAACGCCCGGATCTGTTCTCGGCCTATGTCGGCACGGGCCAGGTGGTTGGCAGGACGACCTTCGAGAAGGCATTCGAGCTCACGATCGCGCGCCTGCAACGGCTTGCGGCATCCGCCAACAATCGCGAAGCCCTGGCGGAATTGGCGCCGATCGCTTCACAGCCGACCCTCACCCCGGAAAATCGCCTGATTGCGGACAAATGGAGCAACGCGCTGGGTCTGCCGCCCGCCGGCGGCTTCCAGCTCGCCGGCCCCATCCCGCCGCTCTTCATGCCGGATGTCTCGCTGCTCGACTTGTACAACTGGCGCAAGGGCGTCGCCTTCTCGGCCAAATATCTGACCGGACGGAACGGGCCGATGTTTCAGAGCGACATGGCCTCGATGGGATTCAGATCTTCGATCCCCATGTTCTTCATTGAGGGCGACGCGGACGGCGTGACGCCGGGCGAACCGGCCGAGCAATATTTCAAGGAGATCTCAGCCCCTCATAAGGAATTTGTGTGGGTTCGCGGCGGCGATCATTTCATTCCGTTCGATCGTCCTGATGAGTTCCTGGCTGAGCTGATGGCCCGCGTCATGCCATTCGCCGGCAATTGAGGGCCGACGTCCCGGCCCCCATTTGAGCGGCAGCCCGGCTATGCCCTGAAGATCGTGAGCCCCAGTATCAGCAGCACCAGGAAGATCACGACGAAGATATAGAACAGGAAGCGGGCGACATCGGCCGAGGCGGCCGAGAGGCCGGTGAAGCCGAGCACGCCGGCCACGATCGAGACCAGGAGAAAGATCAGCGCCCATTTCAGGATCGTCATAACCAACTCCGACTAAAATGCCGCATGTTTTGCGGCCCTCAACCCATTCGCGAACGCTAACTTCGCTGCGCGGAACTGGTTCCTGAGGGCGCTCCGCGGGCAAGGCGCGGCATAAACTGCGCTTGCTGAATCCGGTTCCCGGCGGCACAGTCCGGCCAGGGCAGGAGCGCAATCGGGGCGACCATGATGACGATGTCACATTCCGCGACGATCGGCGCGGAGGCGCACGCCGCGCCGAAAGCCAAGGCGCGCAATCTGTCGCTCGATCGGACCCGCACCTTCCTCACGCTGGTGGTGCTGCTGCACCACGCCGTCATTCCCTACACCTATTTCGGTCACACCGACCCGGCGTCCTGGATCGGCTTCGACGTCGTCGTGCTCTGCACCGACAGCTTCTTCATGGCGATGTTCTTCTTCCTGTCGGGACTGTTCACGTGGTCCGGCATCGCGCGCAAGGCGCCACAGGTTTTCCTGCGCGACCGCCTGTTGCGGCTCGGGCTGCCGTTCGTGATCGCGGCCTTCACGGTCATCCCGCTCGCCTATTACGCGATCGCGCTGCGGCACGATCCCGAGCTGACCTTCGCTTCGTTCTGGTGGAAGACGATCACCGTCGGGCCGTGGCCGAGCGGGCCGATCTGGTTCGTGTGGGTGCTGCTGGCGTTCGACCTCACCGCGAGCCTGCTCTACCGGGTCTCAGCCCACCTGGTCGATCCGGTCAACCGCGTTTCGGTGCGCGGATTTGACCAGCCGGCCGTGTTCTGGCTGCTGCTCGCCGTCGTCACTGCCGTCGTCTACGTGCCCGCGCTGGTCCATTTCGGCGCCAACAAATGGTTCGAGTTCGGACCGTTTTCGGTGCAGGCGAGCCGCATCCTGCTCTACTTCGCCTATTTCTTCATTGGCGTCAGCGTCGGTGCCGCCAACTTCGATCGCGGCATCCTCAGCGCCGAGGGCCAGTTGCCGAAGAACCGATGGATGTGGGTGATCGCCACGCTGGTCCCCTACTGCCTGATGTGGTGCATGATCTACATCAAGCGCGCAATCCTCGGGAATCCCAACGTGCTGCCGGACTGGTATCAGGCGATCTACGGCACGCTCGTCGTGCTGTTCTCGGCCGCGATCCTGCTCGCGATCCTCGCCTTCTTCCTGCACCAGAAGTCGCCGGGGCCGAACCTGCTCGACCGCATGCAGGCGGACGCCTACGGCATGTTCCTGGTGCACTACCCGATCGCGCTGTGGATCCAGTATGTGCTGTTCGACTACTCGTGGCCTGCGATCTTCAAGGCCGCGATCGGCTTCGTGCTCACGGTGTTGCTGAGCTGGGGACTGACGGCAATGTTGCGGAAGATTCCGGGCGCGTCGCACGTTTTGTGAGGCCGAGGTCTCCTCGCAATGACGGAGTGTGTGGCGGCGCCTTACGCCGCCTTCCCGCTCATATACTCCGGCAGCCAGCGCTCGAACGATTTCCGCAGGCTATCGATCGTGACAGGCGCCTCGCCCGCGATCGCGATCGCATCGCCGCCGGTGGTGCCGATGCGCACGCAGGGCACCTCGCAGCCGCGCATCTTGGCCAGCACGCGGCCGGCGTCCGTTTCCGGTACGGTGACGAGATAGCGCGCCTGGTCCTCGCCGAACCAATAGGCCTGCGGCACGAGCGCCGCCGGCGCCGCCAGCAGTTTTGCGCCGATGCCGCTCGCCATCGCCATCTCGGCGAGCGCGATCAGCAGGCCACCGTCGGAGAGATCGTGCACCGCGGTCGCGGTGCCCGCATGGATCATGCCGCGCACGCAGTCGCCGTTGCGCTTCTCGGCTGCGAGGTCGACCGGCGGCGGCGCGCCCTCCTCGCGACCGCAGATGTCGCGCAGGTAGACCGACTGGCCGAGCCAGCCGTGGGTTTCGCCGACCAGGAGGATCGCCTCGCCCTCGGCCTTGAAGGCCAGCGAAGCGGACTTGGTGAAGTCGTCGAGCAGGCCGACGCCGCCGATCGAAGGTGTCGGCAGGATCGCGCGGCCGTTGGTCTCGTTGTAGAGCGAGACGTTGCCGGACACGACCGGGAAGTCCAGCGTGCGGCAGGCTTCCGAGATGCCCTTCAGGCAGCCGACGAACTGGCCCATGATCTCGGGCCGTTCAGGGTTGCCGAAATTGAGATTGTCGGTGATCGCGAGCGGCTTGCCGCCGACCGCGGTGATGTTGCGCCAGGCTTCCGCCACCGCCTGCTTGCCGCCCTCGAACGGATCGGCCTCGCAATAGCGCGGCGTGACGTCGACGGTCAGCGCCAGACCCTTCGGCCCGTCCTGCACGCGCACGACGGCGGCGTCGCCGCCGGGACGCTGCAAGGTGTTGCCGAGGATGACGTGGTCGTATTGCTCCCAGACCCAGCGCTTG
Organism: Bradyrhizobium barranii subsp. apii; assembly: GCF_011516635.5. Lineage (GTDB taxonomy): Bacteria > Pseudomonadota > Alphaproteobacteria > Rhizobiales > Xanthobacteraceae > Bradyrhizobium > Bradyrhizobium barranii. Next base: position 6,795,928 of record NZ_CP096255.1, read on the forward strand.
CTGCACATGTCGGGCGTGCCGATCAGCTTCTCCAGCGCGGCACCGACGCCCATCGGCGCCGGCACCTCGCGCGCGTGCACCACAGGCAGCGCGGCAGAGGGACTATGCGGGCGGTCGTAGAGCGGCGCCTCGTCACCGAGCTCCTTGATCGGCAGGTCTGCCATGACGTCGCCGCCATGCTTGACGACAAAGCGCTTGCTCGGCGTGGTGTAGCCGACCACTGCGAAGTCGAGCCCCCACTTCTTGAAGATCGCCTCGGCTTCCTTTTCCTTCTCGGGCTTGAGCACCATGAGCATGCGCTCCTGGCTTTCCGAGAGCATCATCTCGTAGGCGCTCATGCCGGTCTCGCGGGTCGGCACCGCGTCGAGATCGAGGTCGACGCCGAGGTCGCCCTTGGCGCCCATCTCGACCGCCGAGCAGGTCAGGCCGGCCGCGCCCATGTCCTGGATCGCGATGACGCAGCCCTTCTCCATGATCTCGAGGCAGGCCTCGAGCAGCAGTTTTTCGGCGAAGGGATCGCCGACCTGCACGGTGGGGCGCTTCTCCTCGGACTTGTCGTCGAACTCGGCCGAGGCCATCGAGGCGCCGTGGATGCCATCGCGCCCCGTCTTGGAGCCCAGATAGACGATCGGCATGTTCACGCCGGAAGCGGCCGCATAGAAAATCTTGTCGGCGTCGGCGAGGCCCACGGCCATCGCGTTGACGAGGATGTTGCCGTCATAGCGGGTGTGGAAGCGCACCTGGCCGCCCACCGTCGGCACGCCGAAGGAATTGCCATAGCCGCCGACGCCGGCGACGACGCCGGAGACGAGATGCCGTGTCCTGGCATGCTCGGGCGCGCCGAAGCTCAGCGCATTGAGGCAGGCGATAGGACGCGCGCCCATGGTGAAGACGTCGCGCAGAATGCCGCCGACGCCGGTGGTCGCGCCCTGATAGGGCTCGATGTAGCTCGGGTGGTTGTGGCTCTCCATCTTGAAGACCACGGCCTGGCCGTCGCCGATGTCGATCACGCCGGCATTCTCGCCGGGGCCCTGGATCACCCAGGGCGCCTTGGTCGGCAGGCCGCGCAGATGCATGCGCGAGGATTTGTACGAGCAGTGCTCGTTCCACATCGCCGAGAAGATGCCGAGCTCGGTGAAGGTCGGCTCCCGCCCGATCAGCTTCAGGATGCGCTCGTACTCGTCGGGCTTGAGCCCGTGGGCGGCAACCAGTTCGGGGGTGATCTTGGGTTCGTTCTTCATGGATTCGGGGCTTTCGGCGGCGTTTTGCCGTTCTTAGGAAGATCGGGGGCCTACGAAAAGCCCTTTATGGCGCATTTTCCCGCTGTCCCACGTTTTGCGGGCAGGCGGTCGGCGGGAACGGGAATTGCAAGGCGCTGACGGATCGGATTTAAGGACTAAAGACCCGTAATTGAAGGCCCATTTCCTTGCACGAATTGACCAAAGTCCCCTCCACCCGCCGCCCGGACCTGCACGTCGCCACCGATGGCGAGTTCGCGGGCTGGCGGACCTGGATTCGCGACAGTTTTGAGAGCCATATCGGCCCGTTCTGGCACAAGATCGAGGACGACGGCAGCGTCCGCTCGGCGTTCCGGGTCGAGAAAAAGCACCTCAACGGCTCCGGGAACGTCCATGGCGGCTGCTTCATGGCCTTCGCCGACTATTGCCTGTTCGCGATCGCCACCCATGAGCTGGACGGCCCGGCCGTGACGACGAATTTCGCCTGTGATTTCCTCGACGCGGCCCGCGAGGGCGAGCTGGTCGAATGCGTCGGCGAAGTGTCCCGCGCCGGCGGCTCGCTGATTTTCCTGCGGGGCAAGCTGACCTCGGCCGGGCGGCCGCTGTTTACCTTCTCCGGCACGATCAAGCGGGTGAAGCGGAAGCCCGCACTCCAGCCAAACGCATAGCTCGACGCCTTCCCTTTTCGCGCCCCCTCGCCCAGACTTGCTGAAAGCGCTTTTGCGCGGGGGAGCAAGAACAAGGTGCCGCAGAGCACATCCGGATCGGGCCACACAGCGCCCTCCGCGTCAGCGCCATTGCCATCCATGACCGCCGTCGGCGCCCGTAACTGGCGCGACTATGCGCTGCTGTTCGCGCTCGCCTGCTGCTGGAGCTCGACCTATCCGCTGGCGAAGCTCGCGCTTCCCACGATCCCGCCCATCACCTTCATCTCGGCGCGCTCGCTGATCGCGTTCGCCTTCCTGTTCGCGATCTTGTGGATGCGCGGCCTCAAGCTCCCGACGGATGCGAAGGCCTGGAAGCTGTTCGCAGTCCAGCAGCTGATCAACTCGACCTTTCCGTTCCTGGTCATCACCTGGTCGCAGCAATATGTCCCGGCGTCGAACACGGTGGTGCTGGCCTCGACGACGCCGATCTTCGCCTTCCTGATCACCTCGCTGATCACGCGGCACGAGCCGGCCACGCTACTGAAGCTCGCGGGCGCAATTCTCGGCCTCGCCGGCACGATCGCCATCGTCGGGCTGGACGCGCTGCGCGGCTTCGGCAGCGAGATCGTGGCGGAGATCGCGATCCTGCTCGCCACCATCTCCTTTGCCTGCGCGACCATCTTTGGCTTGCGGCTCTCCGAATACGATCCGATGGTGGTCGCAACCGGCTCGCTGCTATTCGGTGGCCTCGTGCTGCTGCCGCCCGCGCTGATCATCGACCAGCCCTGGACGCTGCATCCGACGCCGACGGCAATCGTCGCCACCATCGTCATGGGCATCGTCTCCAGCGCGCTGGGGCTGATGCTGTTCTACGTCTGCCTCGGCCGGCTCGGCACGCTGACCACGAACGCACAAGGCTATCTGCGCATTCCGATCGGCGTCGGATTGTCCGTGTTGCTGCTCGGCGAGAGCGTGCCGTCGAACCTCGCGCTGGGACTTCTGCTGGTCATGGCCGGCGTCGCCGCGATGACGGTGCCGGCGGAACGGCTGAAGCTGCGCAAGGCATGATCCGGAAAGTGCGCAGCAGTTTTCCGATAAGATCATGCTCAAACAATAAGACCGCTCAGGTCGAAATCTGCTTCTCGGCGATCGAGAGCCAATCGGCCTGGGCGTCGCGCAGATATTTGGGTGCGCGCCGCATCTGGATCAGGAGCTCGTTGAAGACCACGCGCGCCTCGGCGCTGCGGCCGACCATCTGGAGCAGCATGCCGTAGCGCACCCGCGCCTCGGCGCCGGGGAAATAGCCGGCGACGGCGTGATATTCCTCCAGCGCCTCGTCGAGCCGGCCGACCTCGGCGAGCGCGCGGGCGTAGAGCAGATGCGCGTCGGCGGAATCGAAGTCCGGCCATTGCTTCTGAAGATCGTCCAGCGTCGCCAGCGCATCGGCCGGACGCTTGGCGGAAAACTCGGCCTGCGCCTTGCCGAAGGCATAAGCGGGGTCGTGGCCCATCGGCAGGCTCAGGATGTGACCGTAATGCTGCTCGGCCTCGCTGAAGCGGCCGACCTTCGCGCATTCCTCGGCCAGCGCCGCACGGTTGGCGATGGTGTCGGTGGCCGCCAGCCGGTCGCACAGCTCGCGATAACGCTTCTCCGGATCGAGCCGATTGGCAACGCGCTGACGCGCCTGTCGCGCACCGGGGCTGGAAAACCATTCAGGGACGAGTTCGACCGCGATGTAGGCGAGCGCGCCGATCAGCGGCACCATCAGGATGATGAAGGCCCAGGGCTGCAACCGCCCGGTTCGCGACGCGTGGTAAATCAGTGTGATATCGAGCAGCAGAACGACCAAAGCGACGGGCATGTGACATCCGGGAGCACAACGACAGCGCACGCTTCCTGATATCGCAACTCGCGCGGCGAAACAACTTTGAGTTGCTTCCATCCGCGCGGAAATCAGCGACCCCGGACGCGCGCGCCTTGATGGCGACGAGGAGTCAGTCGTCTCAAACGCGATTGAGGTTCATGAGACAGCAAGCCCAAAACCGCCATGACTTGCTGTGCCTTGGGCGGCTGCTACTTGGCGTCGTCCGCGAGCATCTTCCGGTACTTCTCGACGTCGCGCGTCACGAGCTTCTGGAGCACCTCGGGCGTATGCTCGTCGGGATCGGGCGCAACGGTCGACAAATCCGCAAAACGCTTCTTCACCGCGTCGGTTTCCACCGCGGTGCGCGCGGCTGCATTCAGCTTGGCGATGACGGCCTGCGGCGTGCCCTTGGGTGCGAACAGGCCATTCCAGCCCTGCGCCTCGAAGTCCGGCAGGCCTGCCTCGGCAGACGTCGGCAGATCGGGCAGCGTGGCCAGCCGCACGGTCGAGCCAACCACCAGGCCCCTCACTAGCTTGTCGCCGATCGACTGCGAGACGGAGGCCGCGGCGTCGCAGACGCCGTCGATCTGGCTGCCGATCGCATCCGTGAGTGCGGGCGCCGCACCGCGATAGCCGACCAGTGTTGCGTCGACCCCGGCGGCCGTCACAAAGCTCTTGCAAATGAGGTAATTCGACGAACCGACACCGGCGTGGCCGAGATTGATCTTGCCCGGGTTGGCCTTGGCGTAGGCGATGAACTCTTTCAGGTCCTTCGCCGGGAAATCCTTGCGCAGCGCGATGACGCCGAACGTCTTCGCCACCATGGCGATCGGCACGAAGGATTCAGGCGTGAACGGCAGTTTTGGATAGATCGTGTAGGTCGCGGCATTGGTGCCGGCGTTGCCGATAGCGATGGTGTAGCCGTCAGGCTCGGCGCGGGAGGCGCGCGCCAGCGCGGTCGAGCCGCCGGCGCCGGCGACGTTCTCGATCACGATGGTCTGGCCGAGCGCGATGCCCATTTGCTCGGCGACCGTGCGCGCGATCACGTCCGACGTACCGCCGGCCGCGAACGGCACGATCATCGTGATCGGGCGCTTGGGGAAATCCTGCGCGAACGCAACGGTCGCGAGTGAAAATGTCGCGAGCGACAGCGCCGCGATCGCGGCGAGAGCCCGCTTCGCCACGAACGAGATCACGCGGCCTTTTCCAGATGGGCAGTGAGACCGGCGAACAGGCCGCGGCCGTCGGTGCAGCCCATGATGTCTTCGACGTGGTTCTCCGGGTGCGGCATCATGCCGAGCACGTTGCCCCTGTCATTGACGATTCCGGCGATGGATTCCGCCGCGCCGTTGATGTTGCTGATATCGTCGACCACGCCGTCGGCGGAGCAGTAGCGATAGAGCACCCGCCCCTCGCCTTCGAGCCGCTTGATGGTCTCTTCATCCGCCTCGTAATTGCCCTCACCATGGGCGACGGGCACGCGGATCACCTGGCCGGCATTGTAGCCGCGGGTGAACGGCGTGTCGGAGCGCTCGACGCGCAGATGCACGTCGTGACAGATGAACTTCAGCCGCGCGTTGCGCATCAGGACGCCGGGCAGCAGGCCGGACTCGCAGAGGATCTGAAAACCATTGCAGACGCCGAGCACGAGACCGCCCTTGGCCGCATAGTCGCGCACCGCGTCCATCACCGGCGACCGCGCCGCAATCGCGCCGCAGCGCAGATAGTCGCCGTAGGAGAAGCCGCCGGGCACCACGACGAGGTCGGTGCCCGCGGGCAGCGACGTCTCGGCGTGCCAGACCATCGCGGGCTCGCTGCCGGAGATCAGCCTCAATGCGCGCGCCATGTCGCGCTCGCGGTTGATTCCGGGAAAGACGAGGATGGCGGCTTTCATGGTTCGGGTTCCGACGGTGATGGGAATCGGGCTGGCCAAAGGGCCAATTCGTCAGGAGACATAGCCATTTGACGGGGATTTTACCAGTGCTAGCCTCGCCGGGCGGCCTTGTACACAGGCCATAGCCACGGCAATTTTGCCTGACAATTTTGCCCGGGATTGAAGCCATGAACGTCCCGTCGCTGCCCGCCTCCCTCTCCGAACCGGTGTCCACTCAGGGCGTCATCGCTGCCGGCGCCTATGTCGACGGCCGGCGTGTCGCCAATATCGCCATCAGCGAGGCTTCGAGCTGGCGGGCCAAGCCCGGCCACGTGGTGTGGATCGGGCTGCACGAGCCTGACATGGCGCTGCTCGGCGCCGTGCAGAAGCAGTTCGACCTGCACGACCTTGCCATCGAGGACGCCAACAACGCCCATCAACGGCCGAAGATCGAGCAATATGGCGAGGCCCTGTTCATCGTGGCGCGGACGGCGCAATTGTTCGAGGGCCGGATCGCCTTCGGCGAGACGCACATATTCGTCGGCGAAGGCTATCTGGTCTCGGTGCGCCACGGCGCCTCGACATCCTACACGCCGGTGCGCGAACGCTGCGAAAGCTGCCCACGGGCGCTGGCGCGCGGCGAGGACTACATCCTCTACGCCATCCTCGATTTCATCGTCGACAACTACTCGCCCGTGCTGGAGAGCATCCACGAGGAGGTCGAGGGCATCGAGGACGACGTGCTCTCCAAGCCGATCAGCAAGGCACAGATCGAGCGGCTCTACATGCTGCGCCGCGACCTGTTGCGGCTCAGGACCGCGATCGGCCCGCTGGTGGAAGTCTGCCGCCGCCTCGAGCATGACGAGCTTGCGATGGTGCGTGCGACGATGCAGCCGCTGTTCCGCGACGTCACCGACCACGTCAGGAACATCCAGGAGCGCATCGATTCCATGCGCGAGGTGCTGGCCTTCGCCTTCGAAGCGAGCCTGCTGGTCGGACAGGCGCAGGAGACCGCGGTGTCGAAGAAGCTCGCCTCGTGGCTGGCGATCCTCGCCGTGCCCACCGCAGTCGCAGGCATCTACGGGATGAACTTCAAGTACATCCCCGAGCTGCAATGGGAGTACAGCTATTTCGTCGTCATGGGGATGATGGCGCTCGCCTGCCTCGCATTGTACTGGCGCTTCCACCGCGTCGGATGGCTGTGAAGCGCCGCGCGGGTTAGACGATCTCGACGCGATAGTTCTCGATCACGGTGTTCGCCAAGAGCTTGTCGGCGGCCTCCTTCAGCGCCGCTTCGGCCTTGGCCTTGTCGGCGCCGGCAAGCTCGATGTCGAACACCTTGCCCTGGCGGACGCTGGCGACGCCGTCGACGCCGAGCGACTTCAGCGCGCCTTCGATGGCCTTGCCCTGCGGATCGAGGATGCCCGTCTTCAGGGTAACGGTAACACGTGCCTTCACGTCAAATCCCTCTTAGCTCTTCACCAGCACCGGGCCAGTGCCCTGCGGACGCTCATTCTCCATGAGGATGCCGAGGCGTTTTGCGACTTCGGTGTAGGCCTCGAGCAGGCCACCGAGATCCCTGCGGAAGCGGTCCTTGTCGAGTTTCTCGTTCGACTTGATGTCCCACAGACGGCAGCTGTCCGGCGAAATCTCGTCGGCGACGATGATCCGCATCATCTCGTTTTCGAACAGCCGGCCGCACTCCATCTTGAAGTCGACGAGGCGGATGCCGATGCCGAGGAAGAGGCCGGTGAGGAAATCGTTGACGCGGATGGCGAGCGCCATGATGTCGTCGATCTCCTGGGGCGTGGCCCAGCCGAACGCGGTGATGTGCTCTTCCGACACCATGGGGTCGTTGAGCTGATCGTTCTTGTAATAGAACTCGATGATCGACCGGGGCAGCTGCGTGCCCTCCTCGATGCCGAGGCGCTGCGACAGCGAGCCGGCGGCAACGTTCCGCACCACCACTTCGAGCGGCACGATCTCGACCTCGCGAATCAACTGCTCGCGCATGTTGAGGCGGCGGATGAAATGGGTCGGCACCCCGATGTCGTTGAGATGCTGAAACAGGTACTCCGAGATCCGGTTGTTGAGGACACCCTTGCCCTCGATCACCTGATGCTTTTTCGCATTGAACGCGGTGGCGTCATCCTTGAAGTGCTGGATCAGGGTACCGGGCTCCGGGCCTTCGTAAAGAACCTTTGCCTTGCCTTCATAAATACGACGCCGACGGCTCATGGGGATGTACCGTGTTTTGTTGAAATCCATGTATTTGGTGTGCTCCGGTTACCAGGCTACGACCCACAGCGGAGCTGCCGTGAACGGCTGGGAACCCGTCTATAACCCCTTGGAAACAGAACGGGAACCAAACCTTCAGGCAACCTATCCGATTGGCTGTCCCAGCACAATCGATCCGGCCGCCCGGCATCAACTTATACCGTCTTGCCTGCGGCTTAACGGCTCGTTGTTTTGCCGATTCGTGCCCCCTATCTAGGCATGCGCCGGGGCCGTCGCAACGATGGCCACCGGATTCAGTCAGCAGGGAATTGGAAAAAGGCATGAGCAGTTTGGACAAGCGCGAGGAAGGCTTCGAGAAGAAGTTCGCCCTCGACGAGGAGCAGAAATTCAAGGCGGAAGCCCGCCGCAACCGGCTGCTCGGCCTTTGGGCCGCCGAGAAGCTCGGCATCACCGGCGAGGCCGCCACCGCCTACGCCAAGGAAGTGGTCGCGGCCGATTTCGAGGAGGCCGGCGATGCCGACGTCCTGCGCAAGGTCATGGCCGATTTCGCCGCCAAGAACGTCGCCATCACCGAGCAGGCGATTCGCGCCAAGATGAGCGAATTGATCGCCGTGGCCGCGGCCGAGGTGAAGGCGGGCAAATAGGCGAATAGGGAGCGGCGAGTAGCGAATGAACCCCATTCGCTACTCGCGATTCGTGTCCCTCACCCCTCCTTGAAGCCGTATTCCGGCACGTTGCCGCTGGCGCCGTAATATTTGTACGGCAGGAACTTGCCGCTCATGGTGATCTTGACGCGGTCGCCCTTCGGGTTGGCAACGCGTTCCATGGCCATGTCGAAGTCGATCGCCGACATGATGCCGTCGCCGAATTCCTCCTCGATCAGCGCCTTCCACGCCGGACCGTTGACCATCACCATCTCGTAGAAGCGATAGATCAGCGGATCGGTCGGCGGCATCGGCGTGCCGATGCCGCGCATCGGCACCTCGTTGAGCATCGCGGTCTCGGCCTTCGACAGGCCGAACAGCTCGCCGGCATTGGCGGCCTGCGGTTTCGTCAGCTTCATCTGGCCGAGAATCGCACCGACGATCAGCACCTCGGAATAGCCGCCGACCTTGTCGCAGATGTGTTTCCAGCTCCAGCCGTTCTCGCGCTTGATGTCGAGCAGCTTTTCGGTGAGGTCTTCGCGTTTCATGTCAGGGTCTCCCTTGGCCAGGCATCGTGTCACATCGTTTGTGCCGCTTTGGGAGGCACGAAACATGCCAATAAATGAGGCTTGAGGCGTCACCGCCTCGACCTCCCCTCACGCGGTAAAGCCTCCGTGAACCGCTTGATCGCCTCGAGCACCGGCTGCTGATCGCCGGCAAAGAACCAATGGTCATTGCCGTCGAGCTCGACGAATTCTGCACCGGTGATCCGGCTCGCGATGTCGCGCCCGGCCGCGATCCGCACGGCCTTGTCGTCCCGACGATGCAGCACCAGCGTCGGCACCGCAATCCGCGCCAGAAGGTGTCGCACGTCGGCGTCGCGAAAGGCCTCGAGCACGGCGGAGATGCCGCCTGGACTGGACGCCGCGCGCAACAGCCCCGCCCACCAGGCGCGCGCTTGCGGATCATTGGCCATGCTCGGCGCGAAGGCTTCGATCCCGACCGGGCCGCCCCATTGCGCAATCAGGTGCTTGCTCCAGGCGTCATACTGGCTGGCGCGCAGCGCGTGCGGATAGTCCTCCGACCAGCAGCCCTTGGCCAGTGCGCCGAACAGGATGAGTCCGGCCACATGGCGGGATTCCTCGACCGCAAATTTGATGCAGGCCGGCCCGCATTCGGATGCGCCGAACAGCACGACGCGGCGCGAGTCCGCCGCCCGCAGCACCGTGCCGATATCTTCCGCGGTGACGTCGATGCCGGGGGCCGATCCGACCCGGTCGGACAGGCCGATGCCGCGGCGATCGAAAACGATCAGCCGCCCAAACCTCATCAACGAGGCCAGAAACGTCCGGCTCGCAGGGTTCTCCCAGGCGCGCTCCACATGCGAGACGAAGCCGGGCATGACCAGGATGTCGAGCGGACCGCTGCCATAGGTCTGATACGCCAGATGCACGCCGGCGCCCTTCACGTAGCGTGTCGCTGGAAGAGCATCACGCAGCGGCGCGGCCGCGCGGCTCATGAGCGCCTCAGTCTCGGCTTCCGGCGCGACGCCAAGCTCGTCGCGCAGCCGCTGCGCAAGTGCCGCATGATGTCGTTCCGCCGCGCTTCGGTCGCCGGCCAGCAGCAGGCTGCGGATCAGGTGCCGGCCATACACCTCGCTGAGCGGATCGAGCTCGACCAGACGGCCCGCATGCACTGTCGCGGCGAGATGATCGCCCGCGGCATTCCTGTCCTGCACCAGACGCTCGAGCGCCTGCACGAGCCGCCCCCGCAGCGCCTCGCGGCGAAAGAATGCCCAATCGGCGAGCTCAGGACAGTCGTCCGGAGAAAAGCCCGCCAGGAAGTCGCCGCGATAAATCCGGCAAGCCGCTTCAAAGTCGCCGCGATCGCAGGCGCGCTCGAACCGATGCGAGTCGATCTTCAACTCGACCTCCGGAGACCAACGCAAGCTCGTGCGGTCGGTCTCGAAAACCGCCAGGCCGAGCGTGAGCTCGACGCGGTGAAGCAGACGCCGCAATCGTGCAAGGCCCGTCTCGCGGGGAGTCTCGGGCCATAGCAGCGTGGCGATGACGTCGCGCGCGACGGGGCCTTTGGCTTCCGCGAGATAGACCAGCAGCGCAAGCCCCTTGCGCAAGTTCAGCTTGATCGGGCGGCCGTCGGCATGGACCTCGGGGAACCCGAACGTGCCAAGCGAAAAGGCCGTCATGGAGATCCTCCCTCCCCGGTCGGCGCCCCCGGGGGACGCGCAGGGGACGGTCCAGCGATAGCAGTCAAGCCAGATCGAGCCCGCTCGCCAGCGAGCGGTTCAGGCTCCTGAATGCGGCACCGCCGCCATCGGCACAATAGGAAAAACCATGTTCGCGCGCCTCGCAATCCTGCTCTACGCCATCGTGAGCTACGCCGTCTTCACGGCTTCATTCCTCTACGCGCTCGGTTTCGTCGGCAATTATGTCGTGCCCAAGTCAATCGACACGTCGATCGACGTCGGCGCGCCTGTGAATTTGGGTGAGGCCATCGTCGTCAATCTGCTGCTGATGAGCCTGTTTGCCATCCAGCACAGCGTCATGGCACGCCCGGCCTTCAAACGCTGGTCGGCCAAATTTCTTCCAGTGGCCTGCCAGCGCAGCACCTATGTGCTGCTCTCCAGCCTGATCCTCCTGCTGCTGTTCTGGCAGTGGCGTCCGATCCCGGCGCCGATCTGGCAGGCCAGCGGCATTACGGCGTGGCTCCTGACCGGCGTACATTGGCTCGGCTGGCTGATCGCGTTCGCCTCGACCTACATGATCGATCATTTCGATCTGTTCGGCCTGCGCCAGGCTCTCGTCGCGTTGCGCGGAGCCGAGATATCAGGTCAATCCTTCCGGACGCCACTGCTCTACAAGATCGTGCGGCATCCGCTCATGCTGGGCTTTCTGCTCGCGTTCTGGGCGACGCCCGAGATGACCGCCGGCCATCTGCTGTTCGCGATCGCGAACACGGCCTACATCCTGGTCGCCCTGCAGTTCGAGGAGCGGGACCTGATCGCCGAGTTCGGCGCGACCTATCAGGACTATCGCCGGCGCGTTCCGATGCTGTTGCCGCGCATTTTCGGAGCGCCCCGATGAAAGCGGTTCTGTGCAATTCGTTCACTGGCCCTGCGGATCTGCACCTCGGTGAGATCGCTACGCCGCGGCCTGCCGGCGACGAGATCCTCATCGACGTCCACGCGGCGTCCGTGAGCTTCATGGACCAGTTGCTGGTCTCGGGCCTCTACCAGATGCGGCCGGCGACGCCCTTCGTGCCCGGCACGGAAGCTTCCGGCGTCGTCGTCGCGGTCGGCGACAAGGTCACGACATTTGCCCCCGGCGATCGCGTGGCGTGCAGTGCCTGGACCGGCGGCTACGCCGAACGGATGATCGCGAAGGAATCGAAGAGCGTGCGGCTGCCTGATGGCGTCGCGTTCGAAGCCGGGGCGACGGTGCTGCATAATTACGGCACGGCCTATTACGCGCTGGCCGAGCGGGCACGGGCTCAGCGCGGGGAAACACTGTTGGTCACGGGCGCGGCCGGCGGGGTTGGACTCGCCGCCGTCGACCTCGGGCGTCATCTCGGCCTGCGCGTCATCGCCGGTGTCGGCTCCGACGACAAGGCCGACCTGGTGCGCGGTTACGGCGCCAGCGAGGTCATCAACTATCGCAGCGAGGACCTGCGCAACCGGATCAAGTCGATCACATCGGGAGACGGCATTGATATCGGCTTCGACAATGTCGGCGGCGCGATTTTCGAGCAGATAGCCCGATCGATGAAGTGGGGCGGACGGCTGATGCCGATCGGCTTCACCAGCGGCGAGATTCCACAGATCCCGATGAACCTGCCTCTCCTGAAAAATTACGCCATCATCGGCGTCTTTGTCGGCGCCTGGGCGGAGAAATTCTCCGCGGAAGCCGCGCGCATGAATGATACGCTGATGCAATTGCTGGCCGACGGAAATATCCGCCCGCACATCGATCGCGTCCTCCCTTTGGAGGAGGCTGGCGACGCCATGCGCGCCGTCGCCAATCGCACGGTTCAGGGACGAATTGTCCTCAAGATCAGGTAGGCTGGGCCCGACGAGGAAGAGAGAATAAAGCCGATGCCTCAGATCATCATCGACAAGCGCTTTTGCGGTCCTCCGAACTCCGGGAACGGCGGCTATGTCTGCGGCCGGCTGGCCCGCCACATTTCCGGCGGCGCCGAGGTGACGCTGCGCGCACCGCCTCCCCTGGACAAGCCGCTCGATGCTGTCGCTACGGACGACGGCACATGGGAGCTTCGCGACGGCGCCAAGGTCGTCGCGACCGGGCGAGCGGCAAGCGTCGAGCTCGCGCGCGTAGAGACAGCGAGCTTGCAGGAAGCACGCGCGGCCGAATTGCTGGCGCTGTTCAAGCCGCACGAGCATCCGCTGCCGAACTGTTTCGTCTGCGGTCCCGCAAGAGCGAAAGGCGACGGCCTGCGCATTTTCGCCGGATCGCTCGGACGTCGGGCGCAAAGCCCCGTTCTCGCGGCGAGCTGGACGCCAGATCCAAATCTGGCCGCCGAGGACGGCCTGGTTGCGCCAGAATTTCTCTGGTCGGCGCTCGATTGTCCCACCGGCTTTGCCTGCAATTGCGATCAGCAGAGCGCGACCTTCGACAAGACGCCACTGCTGCTGGGCCGGATGTCGGCACGGATTGAAGCCCGGCCGCGCCCCGGCGACCACTGCATCATCACAGCCTGGCCAACCGGCCGCGACGGCCGCAAGCGTACGGCCGAGGCCGCGCTCCACGATGAAACCGGGAAGTTGCTGGCCGTGGCCCGTATGACATGGATTGCGGTGGAACGCGAGGTGCAGCTCGGGCGTACTTCGTAGGGTGGGCAAAGGCGCGAAGCGCCGTGCCCACCACCTCTATCTTAGCTCCGTTGAGCGACATGGTGGGCACGCTTCCGCCTGCGCTCTTCGAGCTACGGCGGACAAGTCGCTTTGCCCTCCCTACCTCTAATCACGCAACACATCCGTCGCCGCACCTTCGGCCTGCACCAATCCGCATTCTCCTGCACGCCCGCGGCCGCGCTTGCGACGGTTTACCTTGCGTCAAGCACGCCCGGCAATCGATGGCTGTCTTAAAAGGCTGTTAGGAGCGGTCATCGTTGTTGGCGCCCGGAATACGGGGACGCTCTGCAATGCAATCGGACGAGGGACTCTACAGTGCGCCACGCTGGCGCCTGACACGCTGGCTCGCCGAGCCGGGGCTAGGTGTTCCCGACGACATCCGCGCCGCGCTCATTGTCCAGCTCTATGGATCGCTGCCGGTTTTTGCTGCCGGCGCCGTCAACACCATTGCCGTCGCCGCCGTGATCGCTGGCCGCAAGCAGACTGCACCATTCATTGTCTGGCTGGTCATGGAGATCGCGATCTGCCTGGCCCGCCTCGCCGTGCTCGTCAGCGCGCATCGCAGGGCGCGTGCCCACCGCCCGACGCCGACCGACCTTCATCTCCTGCTCGCGGTCGCCTGGAGCGCCAGCGTTGGATTTGGCGTCGTTGCCAGCCTGGCCAGCGGGGACTGGGTCGTCGCCATGCTGGCCTCGCTCTCGGCGGCGGCGATGGTTGGCGGCATCTGCTTCCGCAATTTCGGCGCGCCGCGGCTGGCCGGGACCATGATCCTGCTGAGCCTCGGTCCCATCATCCCCGGCGCTGCGTTCGCCGGCGAGCCGCTGTTCTACATCGTCTACCTCCAGGTGCCGATGTATCTGGCCGCGATGACGGCCGCCGCCTTCCGCCTCAATCGGATGCTGATCACCACCATGCGCGCCGAACGCGAGAACAGCCATCGCGCACATCATGATGCACTCACGGGGCTGCTCAATCGCGCGGGCTTCGTCGAGGCACTCAGCGCCAGACTTGGAGCCCACGCCGAACGACGGTTCGCTGTGATGTTCTTCGATCTCGACGACTTCAAACCGGTCAACGACACGTTCGGACATGCGGCGGGCGACGAGGTGCTGAAAGCGGTGGCCGGGCGCGTGCGCCGGGCGCTGCCGGACGGCGCGGTGGTCGCCCGGATGGGCGGCGACGAGTTCGTCGTGCTCGTCGACGGCGTCACGGCCGAAATGGCCCAGGAGGCGGGATACCGCCTCATCAGCGAGGTTGCCGTCTCCTATGAGCTCGGCGGCGAGGTGCGCGCCGGTGTCGGCGCCAGCGTCGGCATTGCGATGTCGCCGGATCATGGCGCCGAAGTCGAGGAATTGCTCGCGGTCGCCGATGCAGCACTTTACGAGGCGAAGTCTGGCGGCAAATCGCGTTGCTGCCTGGCCTCGGTCGAGACCAACCTCGCCGCGTTACGTCGCCTCCAGCAGAGCGGCCCGAAAGCCCCGGTCGCAAGCGCCGCCTGACGCAGTACGACTAACGCACCCCACAAGCGCGATCTCGTAGGGTGGACAAAGGCGCGTAGCGCCGTGCCCACGACTTCTGTCTTGGCTTTGTCGAGCGACATGTTGAGCACGCTTCCGCCTCCGCTCTTCGAGCTACGGCGGACAAGTCGCTTTGCCTACCCTACGAGACCTACGCGCTCTGCTCGATCATCCCCTGCAGCCGCATCAGCTCCGCCTCGAGATCGCGCTCGACGTCCGCCGCCCGGATCTCCAGCACGCGATAGTCGCGCGCCTCCAGCCACGTCCGCCGGCCCGCACGATCGGCCGCGATGGTCTCGCCCTCGCCCGGGTTGACCAGTTCGATCGCGATCCGGTGCGGGAACGAGACGAAATCAGGAATGTGCCGGCCGACCGGAGTCTGGCGCTTGAACCCTCCTGCGAAGCGGCGGTCGCGGGTCAGGGCCTGCCAGAGCAGGCGCTCGGCATCGGTCGGGTTGCGGCGGAGCAGGCGCGCGAGGCCGCGCACCGTAGAGCCGCTGTCGGGGACACCGCCGCCCTGCCCGTGCTCGGCCAGCAGCGCGCGCAAGCGCGTGGCCTGCTCGCCGTCGAGCACGCCGCCCTTGGCCGGGCCCTTGCGGCCTTCCGCGATCGCCATCACCACCCCGTGCAGCGTGTGCATGTCCTGCTTGGTCGGCTCCATCCGGCTGAAGATGTTGCGCAGGTTGACCAGCATGGTGTCGCGCTTCTCGGCCGGGCGGAGGAATTCGACCCGGTCGAGCTCGCGGATGAGGTTGTCGAAGAAGGCCTGCATCTGGTGCTGCGAGGCGCGTTCGGAGCGCTCGGGCATGCTGTGCGGCAGCTCGCCTGACGTTGCCCGCTTGAACCATTCATAGCCGACCAGCAGCACGGCCTGGGCGAGGTTGAGCGAGGCAAAGCCCGGATTGACCGGGAAGGTGATGATGCGGTTGGAGAGCCCGACCTCCTCGTTGGTGAGCCCCCAGCGCTCGCGGCCGAACAGGATGCCGGCCTTGCCCCCGGTCGCGACATGACCGGAGATCTCGGCCGCGGCCGCCTCCGGCCCGACCACCGGCTTGGCCTGGTCATGGGGACGCGCAGTGGTGGCGAACAGCAGGTCGAGATCGGCGACCGCCTCGCCGACCGTGTCGAACAATTCGACCTTTTCCAGAATGTAGTCGGCACCGGCCGCCGCGCGCTGGGCGGCGATATTGGGCCAGCCGTCGCGGGGATTGACGATGCGCAATCGGCTGAGCGCAAAATTGCCCATGGCGCGCGCGGCCATGCCGATGTTTTCGCCAAGCTGCGGCTCAACCAGGATCACGATGGGACCGTCGAGGGAAACGCCCGCCTTGCTCTTGTCAGTCCCCGACATCTCGCTTCGCTTTCACACTGGTTCTCAAGGCCTTGGCAAGGCGCTCTTCAGGAATTGATTCAAAGCCGGCCCAAAGGGGCGGCCGCCCGTTCGCCTGTCGTTTGCCTGTCCTGACAAAATTCTCAAGGGAAATAACGGGTTGGATTCGACTTTTGAATCTCTTCTGAAGCCTGAGGCCCGCCCCCCGCAGCGGGGCCCGCCCCGCCCCCCATCTGGGCAAGCTGGATGAGCTAAAAGTGCATAATCCCTTGGCTTTCGCCCGCTGCAGTCCGGTGCTAAGAGGCGGCGGATATTCCCGTGGCGCGCCAAAGCGCCGTTCCCAAGAGGCTTCCCCGATCATGGCAAAAATCAAGGTGTCCAACCCCGTCGTCGAACTCGATGGCGACGAGATGACCCGGATCATCTGGCAGTACATCAAGGACAAGCTGATCAACCCGTACCTTGATGTCGAGCTGCTGTATTTCGACCTGGGCATGGAGTACCGCGACGAGACCAACGATCAGGTCACCATCGACGCCGCCGAAGCCATCAAGAAGGTCGGCGTCGGCGTCAAGTGCGCCACCATCACCCCGGACGAGGCCCGGGTGAAGGAGTTCAACCTCAAGCAGATGTGGAAGTCGCCGAACGGCACCATCCGCAACATCCTCGGCGGCGTGATCTTCCGCGAGCCGATCATCTGCAAGAACGTGCCGCGCCTGGTTCCCGGCTGGACCAAGCCGATCATCATCGGCCGCCACGCCTATGGCGACCAGTACCGCGCCACCGACATCAAGTTCCCGGGCAAGGGCACGCTGTCGATGAAGTTCGTCGGCGAGGACGGCACCGTCATCGAGAAGGAAGTGTTCGAGGCGCCCGGCGCCGGTGTCGCCATGGAGATGTACAATCTCGACGACTCCATCATCGACTTCGCCCGCGCCTCGCTGAACTACGGCCTGCTGCGCAACTACCCGGTCTACCTCTCGACCAAGAACACCATCCTCAAGGTCTATGACGGCCGCTTCAAGGACATCTTCCAGGACATCTACGACCGCGAGTTCAAAAAGGAATTCGAGGCCAAGGGCCTGACCTACGAGCACCGCCTGATCGACGACATGGTGGCCTCGGCGCTGAAATGGTCCGGCGGCTATGTCTGGGCCTGTAAGAACTACGACGGCGACGTGCAGTCCGATACGGTCGCGCAGGGCTACGGCTCGCTCGGCCTGATGACCTCGGTGCTGCTCACCCCCGACGGCAAGACCGTGGAAGCCGAAGCCGCCCACGGCACGGTGACCCGCCATTACCGCGAGCACCAGAAGGGCAAGGAGACCTCGACCAACTCGATCGCGTCGATTTTCGCCTGGACCCGCGGCCTGTCGCATCGCGCCAAGCTCGACAACAATGCCGAGCTCGCCAAGTTCGCGAGCACCCTGGAGAAGGTCTGCGTCGACACCGTCGAGGAAGGCTACATGACCAAGGACCTCGCGCTCCTGGTCGGCGCCGACCAGCGCTGGCTCTCGACCACCGGCTTCCTCGACAAGGTCGCGGAGAACCTCACGAAAGCGTTGGCGTAAGCCCGCGCATTATTTTCGTCTGATCGGGGTTAGACATCATTATGGGCCGCGCTTGGGCGCGGCCCATTCATTTTGACACCGTTGCGCGGAGGCTACCCATGTCCATCGTCAAGTTCGCTGTCCCCTGCCTGATGCTGCTGGCTGCCCTGGCCGGGCCGGCCGCCGCCGCGGAGCCCGAACCGGCTGAGGCCCCCCGCGGGCAACTGAAACTCAGCCTGCCGGAGGCCATTCGCGCGCCCGGCGAGACCGTCGTGCTCAGCGTCCATGCCGAAGGCGCGCAGGTCTATGACTGCAAGGCAGCCGCCGACGGCAAGCTTGCCTGGGCCTTCCGCGAGCCGGTGGCGACGCTGCTCGCCGAGGGCAAGACCGTCGGCCGCCACTATGCCGGCCCGAACTGGGAACTCGCCGACGGCAGCGCCGTGGCCGGCAAGGCCATCGGCAACGCGCCGGGCGCAACCGCCGCCGATATCCCCTGGCTCAAGCTGGAGGTCGCCTCCCGCCGCGGCAGCGGCATCCTGACGCCGGTCACCACCGTCCAGCGCATCAACACCCACGGCGGCAAGCTCGAGGGTTCTTGCGACAAGGCCGGCGATTTCAAAAGCGCGCCCTACTCGGCCGACTACATTTTCCTGAAGAAGGGCTGACCGCTCAGCGGTCGGTGTCGTCGCGCTCCGCCTGCGCCAATTCTGCCGCCGCAAGATCGCCGGTCTCCTCGAGCCGTGCCTTCGCGGTCTGGTGGACGTGGGCGGCGAGCGTCGGCATGCGCTCGATCAGCGCGTGAAAATCCTGGGCGTCGAGCACGAGCAGCCGCGTCTTGCGCGTCGCCGTCACCGTGCCGCTGCGCTTGGTCTTATGTAGCAGCGCGATCTCGCCGAAGAAGGTGCCGTCGGTGAGGCGCACCTGCTGGCTCGGCAGCGCGATCTCGACCTCGCCGGCAGTGATGAAATACATCGACGAGGCGGTATCGCCACGGCGCACCAATATTTCGCCCTGCTCGATGGTGCGGGCCCGGAGCAACCGCATGATGTCGGCGATCTCCGCGGCCGAAAGATGCGAGAACAGCGGCACCCGCGCCAGCATGCCCCAGGTCACCACGAAGTCGCGCCGCCTCACCTCCTCGGCGAAGGCGGTCGAGATGATCGCGACCGGCAGCGCGATCATGGCAAAACCTGAGATGATCGCGAACACCGAGATGAATTTGCCGAGCGGCGTCACCGGCACGACGTCGCCATAGCCGACGGTGCCGAGCGTCACGATCGCCCACCACATCGCGTCCGGAATGGTGCCGAGCTTGCTGGGCTGCACATCACGCTCGATGGCGTAGAGCAGCGAGGCGAAGGTCAGTACCACACCGATCAGGATGACGATGCAGCCGATCAGCGCACGCCGCTCGGCATGGATGGCCGCGAGCAGCGAGCGCATCGCCGGCGAATAACGGATCAGCTTGAAGAACGGCAGCACGCCGAGCCCAGCCAGCGTCGCGTGCCGGCCGGTGGCCAGCACGATCGCGGCCGGCAGGAACGCCATGAGGTCGATGATGCCGAGCGCGGAGAAGGCATAAGAGAGCCGGTCGGACAGCGCGGAGCCGTTGCGCTGGGTGTGCCCCGCCACGGTCCACAGCCGCGCCAGATATTCGAGCGCGAACACGATGACGGCGAGGACGGCGACCGCGCTGAACAGCGTGTCGAACCGCGCGTCGAGCTCCGGCACCGAGGCGAGGATCATCGCGACCACGTCGAGCACGATGACGCTGATGATCACCTGGATGAAGCGCGACCCGATCGAGTAGGCGAGCGGATCGTGCTCCAGCAATTCGTACAGGCGATCCCTTAGGTTGGGATCGGCCGAGCCACGTCCTCGCGGAACGAGGCGCATGGCCGTTTACGCGCCTGCCATCGCTTTTTCGATCGCCGCGAGCGCCTCGGGCGCCTTGGCGCCATCGGGACCGCCAGCCTGCGCCATGTCGGGCCGGCCGCCGCCGCCCTTGCCGCCGAGCGCCTCGGAGGCGACGCGCACGAGATTCACGGCATTGAAGCGCGCGGTGAGATCGGCGGTGACGCCGACCACGATCCCGGCCTTGCCGTCCTCGGTGACGCCGACGATGGCGACCACGCCGGAGCCGATCTGCTTCTTGCCGTCGTCCGCAAGGCTCTTGAGATCCTTCATCTCGATGCCCTCGACCGCGCGCGCCATCAGCTTGACGTCGCCGACCTCGCGCACGCCTGCGGCTGCGCCGTTCCCGACGGATGTACCGCCGCCCATCGCGAGCTTCTTGCGGGCGTCGGAGAGCTCGCGCTCGAGCTTCTTGCGCTCCTCCATCAGGGCTGTGATGCGCGCCGGGACGTCGTCGATCGAGGTGCGCAGCTCGTTGGCCGCGGTCTTCGCCAGCGCCATGGTGTCGTTGGCGTGCCTGCGCGCATAATTGCCGGTCAGCGCCTCGATGCGGCGCACGCCGGAGGCGACCGCGCTCTCGCCGGTCAGCGTGATCAGGCCGATGTCGCCGGTGCGCTTCACATGGGTGCCGCCGCAGAGCTCGACCGACCAGCCGAGCGCGTTGGCGCCGCGCTCACGCGCGGTCCGGCCCATCGAGACGACGCGGACCTCGTCGCCATACTTTTCGCCGAACAGCGCGCGTGCGCCGGCCTCGCGGGCCTCGTCCACGCCCATAATGCGGGTGGTGACCTCGTCATTCTCCAGCACCACGTCGTTGGCAATGTCCTCGACACGGGCAAGCTCTTCCGCCGTGATCGGCTTCGGATGCACGAAGTCGAAACGCAGGCGGTCGGGCGCGACCATCGAGCCGCGCTGGGCGATGTGGTCGCCGAGCACCTGGCGCAGCGCCTCGTGGATGAGATGCGTCGCCGAGTGATGCGCGCGGATCGAGGAGCGCCTGCCGTGATCGACCTCGAGCTGCAGCGCGGTGCCGAGCTTCAGCTCGCCGCTCTCCACGGTGCCGACGTGAACGAAGAGATCGCCGAGCTTCTTCTGCGTGTCGGTGACACGGAACTTGATGCCGCCCTCGCCGCTGAGCACGCCGGTGTCGCCGACCTGGCCGCCGGACTCCGCGTAGAACGGCGTCTGGTTGAGCACGATCGCGCCGGTCTCGCCAGCCTTGAGGCTCGCAGTTTCCTGTCCGTCCTTCACCAGCGCGGAGACCACGCCTTCGGCGCTCTCGGTCTCATAGCCCAGGAATTCGGTGGCCCCGAGCTTCTCGCGCAGCGGGAACCAGATCGCTTCGGAAGCCGCCTCGCCAGAACCCTTCCAGGACTCGCGCGCCTTGGCCTTCTGGCGCTCCATCGCGTCGGTGAAGGAGGCCTGGTCGACGCCGATGCCGCGCGATTTCAGTGCGTCCTGGGTCAGGTCGAGCGGGAAACCGTAGGTGTCGTACAGCGTGAAGGCGACGTCGCCGTCGAACATGTCGCCTTTCTTCAGGGACGCGCTCTTCTCGTCGAGGATGGCAAGGCCGCGCACCAGCGTCTTGCGGAAGCGGGTCTCTTCCAACCGCAGCGTTTCCTCGATCAGGTTTTCCGCGCGCATCAGGTCGGGATAGGCCTGGCCCATCTCGCGGACCAGCGCCCAGACCAGGCGGTGCATCAGCGGCTCTTTCGCACCCAGCAGCTGCGCATGGCGCATCGCGCGGCGCATGATCCGGCGCAGCACATAGCCGCGGCCCTCGTTCGACGGCAGCACGCCGTCCGCGACCAGGAAGGCCGAGGAGCGCAGATGGTCGGCGATGACGCGGAACGAGGCGACGGTCTGCTCGTTCGGCCCGCTGCCGAGCGCGGACGCGGTCGCGTCGATCAGATGACGGAACAGGTCAGTCTCGAACACGCTCTCCACGCCCTGCATGATGCAGGCCATGCGCTCGAGCCCCATGCCGGTGTCGATCGAGGGACGCGGCAGATCCACGCGCTCCTCCTTCGTCACCTGCTCGTACTGCATGAACACCAGGTTCCAGAATTCGAGGAAGCGGTCGCCGTCCTCTTCCGGCGAGCCCGGAGGTCCGCCCCAGATGTGGTCGCCGCGGTCGATGAAGATTTCCGAGCACGGCCCGCACGGCCCGGTGTCGCCCATCGCCCAGAAATTGTCCGAGGTCGGGATGCGGATGATGCGGTCGTCGGAGAAGCCCGCGATCTTCTTCCACAGCCCGGCCGCCTCGTCGTCGGTGTGGTAGACGGTGACGAGCAGCTTGTCTTTCTTGAGCCCGAACTCCCGCGTGATCAGGGTCCAGGCCAGCTCGATCGCGCGCTCCTTGAAATAGTCGCCGAACGAGAAATTGCCGAGCATCTCGAAGAAGGTGAGATGGCGCGCGGTGTAGCCGACATTGTCGAGGTCGTTGTGCTTGCCGCCGGCGCGCACGCATTTCTGCGACGTGGTGGCGCGCTGATAGGGCCGCTTCTCGACGCCGGTGAAGACGTTCTTGAACTGCACCATGCCGGCATTGGTGAACATCAACGTCGGATCGTTGCGCGGCACCAATGGCGAGGACGACACGATCTCGTGGCCGTTCTCGGCAAAGAAGTTCAGAAAGGTCGACCTGATCTCGTTGACGCCGCTCATGTTCATCCAATCGGGTGTGCTTGGACCCGCGATACGCCATCCAAACCGGGCATTTGGGCTGATATCTGCGGGTCAAAGCGCTTTTAGACAAGGCCAGCTGCGCTGTCCAGAAACTGTGCAAGGAGATCAGTGAGTTGCCGCAGGCGCGCAATCCGGTTTGCAATCCCGTTGAAAGCCGCCAGGTGCGCGTTGACAGGCTTGGCCGGCCTGTGGTCTGTACCCATCTGTATCGTACGGCCACGTCGGGAGAGACCGGCTTTGGTGCCGGCGCCGAAGGAGCAACCGCCCCGGAAACTCTCAGGCAAAAGGACCGCGTGGCTTTGACGACATCTGGAAAGAGGCGCCGACGGGCATAAGACCCGGACGACGTCCGCCGACGGGATAATACTCTCAGGCACAGCGACAGATGGGGCTTCGACTGGTGTCCACGGGGAATCCTCCTCGGGGAACCGCCGAGGGCCCCGTGATGCTTGCGCGCGACGACCAAGATTCCCACAAACGTACGCCCCTTCACGGGCTTCATGTCTCGCTCGGCGGCAAGATGGTGCCGTTCGCGGGCTATGACATGCCCGTTCAGTACCCCGCGGGCGTCCTGAAAGAGCACCTCCATACCCGTAGCCAGGCCGGCCTGTTCGACGTCTCCCACATGGGCCAGCTCGCGCTTCGGCCGAAGTCGGGCAAGGTCGAGGATGCCGCCCGCGCGCTGGAACGGCTGGTGCCGCAGGATATCGTGGCGATTGCCCCGGGCCGGCAGCGCTATGCCCAGTTCACCAATCCGGACGGCGGGATTCTCGACGATCTGATGGTCGCCAATTTCGGCGATCACCTGTTCCTGGTCGTCAACGCGGCCTGCAAGGAAGCGGACGAGGCGCATCTGCGCGCGCATCTCTCGGACGACTGCATCATCGATTCGCTTCAAGACCGCGCCCTGATCGCGCTGCAGGGCCCGAAGGCAGAAGCCGCGCTGGCGAAATTGTGTGCAGAGGCCCCCTCCATGAAGTTCATGGACGCCGGCCCGCACAAGGTTGCCGGTCTCGACTGCTTCGTCTCGCGCTCCGGCTACACCGGCGAGGACGGGTTCGAGATTTCGGTCCCCGCGGCCGATGCCGAGCGCCTCGCCAAAACGCTGCTGGACAATCCCGATGTGATGCCGATCGGCTTAGGGGCCCGCGACAGCCTGCGGCTGGAAGGCGGGCTCTGCCTCTACGGCCACGACATCGACACCGCCACCACGCCGGTCGAGGCCGCGCTGGAATGGTCGGTGCAGAAGAGCCGCCGCAGCGGCGGCGTCCGCGCCGGCGGTTTTCCCGGCACTGATGCGATCCTGGCTCATTTCGACAACGGCGCGAGCCGCCGCCGCGTCGGCCTGCGTACGGAAGGCCGCGCGCCGGTGCGCGAGGGCGCGCCGCTGTTTGCGGATGACGCGGGCGGCGAGCCGATCGGAAAGGTCACCTCGGGCGGTTTCGGCCCGAGCCTGAACGCGCCGGTCGCGATGGGCTATGTCCCGACGGCATCGAGCGCGCTCGATACAAAACTCTTCGCCGAAGTGCGCGGCCAGCGGCTGCCGCTCACGGTCGCCGCCATGCCTTTCGTGAAAAACACCTACAAACGCTGAGGACTGAGAAAATGACCACGACGCTGTACACCTCCGACCACGAATGGCTGGCCATCGACGGCGATGTCGCCACCGTCGGGATCACCGACTACGCGCAGTCGCAGCTCGGCGACGTCGTATTCGTCGAGCTGCCGAAGGTCGGCCGCAGCCTGAAGAAGGCGGAAGCCGCCGCCGTCGTGGAATCGGTGAAGGCCGCCTCCGACGTCTACGCGCCTGTTACGGGCGAAGTGCTCGCGACCAACGACGCGCTCGCCGCCGAGCCGGCGCTGGTGAACTCGGACGCGCAAGGCAAGGCGTGGTTCTTCAAGATCAAGATTGCCGACAAGAGCGAGCTCGGCGGCCTCATGGATGAGGCCGCCTACAAGGCACATACGGCGTGAGATGAAGCGAACTCTGACCTCATATTCGGTGTCATCACCCGCCTTGTGCGCACTGCGCACTGGGGCGGGTGATCCAGTACGCCGCGGCTTCTCGGCTCAAGCCGTGACGCCTGCGTTTACTGGATGCCCCGCCTTCGCGGGGCATGACGGCGACAGCGAAATCTAAAGCGAGGACCCATGATGACCGCGCACCGCAAATCCAATGGCGACGCCGCCGCCACCTTCGTTCGCCGCCACATCGGCCCGTCGGCGCGCGACGTCACCGCAATGCTGGAGGCCGTCGGCGCCAAGAGCGTGGACGCCCTGATGGCGGAGACGCTGCCGGCCTCGATCCGGCAGACCGCTCCGCTCGATCTCGGCAAGCCCTTGAGCGAGACCGAGGCGATCGCGCATATGGCCGAGCTCGCGCGAGAGAACCAGGTCTTCACCTCGCTGATCGGCCAGGGCTATTCCGGCACGGTTTTGCCCGCGGTGATCCAGCGCAACATTTTGGAGAACCCGGCCTGGTACACGGCCTACACGCCCTACCAGCCCGAGATCAGCCAGGGCCGGCTGGAGGCGCTGCTCAACTTCCAGACCATGATCTGCGACCTCACCGGGCTCGACGTCGCCAACGCCTCGCTGCTGGATGAAGCAACCGCCGCGGCGGAAGCGATGGCGCTCGCGGAGCGGCACTCACGGGTCGAGGCCAAGGCCTTCTTCGTCGACAAGGACGTGCATCCGCAGACCTTAGCTGTGATGCGCACCCGCGCCGAGCCGCTGGGCTGGACCCTGATCGTCGGCGATCCCCTCGCCGATCTCGACAAATCAGACGTGCTCGGTGCGCTGCTGCAATATCCGGGTTCCTCGGGCGCCGTGCGTGACCTCAGGCCCGCGATCGCGACGTTAAAGGCCAAGGGCGCGCTCGCGATCGTTGCCGCCGATCTCCTGGCCCTGACGCTGCTCGCCTCGCCGGGCGAGCTTGGCGCGGACATCGCGATCGGCTCGGCGCAGCGCTTCGGTGTGCCGATGGGTTATGGCGGCCCGCACGCGGCCTACATGGCGGTGCGCGATGCGCTGAAGCGCTCGCTGCCCGGCCGCATCGTCGGCCTCTCCGTGGACTCGCGCGGGATGCCGGCCTATCGCCTCGCGCTGCAGACCCGCGAGCAGCACATCCGCCGCGAGAAGGCGACCTCCAACATCTGCACCGCGCAGGTGCTGCTCGCCGTGATCGCTTCGATGTACGCGGTCTATCACGGCCCCGAGGGGCTTGCGCAGATCGCGCGCAACGTGCATCGCCGCGCCGCCGTGCTTGCCGCCGGCTTGCGCAAGCTCGGCTTTGCGCCGCAGTCGGATAGCTTCTTCGACACGCTCAGCGTGGACGCCGGCGCCAAGCGCGCCGAGATCGTCGCGCGCGCGGCTGCCGAGAAGATCAACCTGGGCGTCGGTGAAACCGCGTTGCGCATCGCGCTCGACGAGACCACAACGCCGGCAACCGTCGAAGCGGTCTGGCGCGCCTTCGGCGGCACGCTTGTTTACGCCGAAATCGACGCCACCACGCGCGAAGCGCTGCCGGAGGCGCTGAAGCGCGGGACCGCCTTCCTCACCCATCCCGTGTTCCACGCGCATCGCTCGGAGACCGAGATGCTGCGCTACATGCGCAAGCTCAGCGATCGCGACCTCGCGCTCGACCGCGCGATGATCCCGCTCGGATCCTGCACCATGAAGCTGAACGCGACCACCGAGATGATGCCGCTGACCTGGCCGGAGTTCGGGTCCCTACACCCGTTCGCCCCGCGCGAGCAGGCCAAGGGCTATCACGCGCTGTTCGCGCGGCTGGAAAAATGGCTGTGCGACATCACCGGCTATGACGCGATCTCGCTGCAGCCGAATTCGGGCGCGCAGGGCGAATATGCCGGGCTGCTCGCGATCCGCGGCTATCATGCTGCGCGCGGCGAGACGCACCGAAAAATCTGCCTGATCCCCTCCTCCGCCCACGGCACCAACCCGGCTTCGGCCGCGATGGTCGGCATGGACGTGGTGGTGGTCGCCTGCGAAAAGAACGGCGACGTCGACGTCAATGATCTCCGTGCCAAGGCAGAGAAGCACTCGAACGACCTCGCCGCGGTGATGATCACCTATCCCTCGACGCATGGCGTGTTCGAGGAGCACATCCGCGAGATCTGCGACATCGTCCACGGCCATGGCGGCCAGGTCTATCTGGACGGCGCCAACCTCAACGCGCAGGTCGGCCTGTCCCGGCCCGGCGATTACGGCGCCGACGTCAGCCATCTCAATTTGCACAAGACCTTCTGCATCCCGCATGGCGGCGGCGGCCCGGGCATGGGCCCGATCGGCGTCAAGGCGCATCTCGCGCCGTTCCTGCCTGGTCACCCGGCGACGCAAGCCGAAGCTCCGGTCGGCCCGGTGTCGGCCGCACCGTTCGGCTCGGCGTCGATCCTCACCATCTCCTACATCTACATTCTGATGATGGGCGGCGACGGCCTGAAGCGCGCCACCGAAATCGCGATCCTCAACGCCAACTACATTTCCACGCGCCTGGATGCGCACTTCCCGGTGCTCTACAAGAACGCGAAGGGCCGCGTCGCGCATGAGTGCATCGTCGACCCGCGCGCGCTGAAGACGACCTCGGGCGTCACCGTGGACGACATCGCAAAACGCCTGATCGATTACGGCTTCCATGCGCCCACCATGAGCTTCCCGGTGCCGGGCACGCTGATGATCGAGCCGACCGAATCGGAGTCCAAGGCTGAGCTGGATCGCTTCTGCGATGCGATGATCGCGATCCGGAAAGAAATCGCCGAGGTCGAGGCCGGCCGCTTCAAGATCGAGGCCTCGCCGCTTCGTCACGCCCCGCACACCGTGCACGACATCGCGGACGACGATTGGAATCGCGCCTACACCCGCGCCGAGGGCTGCTTCCCCGCAGGCACCTCGCGCACCGACAAATATTGGTGCCCGGTCGGCCGCGTCGACAACGTCTATGGCGACCGCAACCTGGTGTGCTCGTGCCCGCCAGTGAGTGATTACGCGGAAGCGGCGGAGTAAGGGATCGTAGCTTCGTAGGGTGGGCAAAGCGACTTGTCCGCCGTAGCTCGAAGAGCGAAGGCGGAAGCGTGCCCACCACCTTTGTGCGCGTTGGAATATGGTGGGCACGGCGCTTGCGCGCCTTGGCCCACCGTACGGCCCCGAACGCGTATCTAGGGTGCAACGAGCGAACGGTTCTTTCGGTCCCACCGCCAAAGCCGTTCGTTGGTGAGAAGCGTACCACCCCACCAGCGCCGAATCGGGTTGCGACGGAGGAAATCCTCCCGGCCTTCAAGGACCGCTTCCCCAAATTCGGTGAGCGATAGCCGGCTTCGGCGAAAGGCGGCGTTGCGGCCTCGCGCATCGTGCGGGGCCAGCGTCGCGAGTTTCGGATCGAGACCCGTGATCACCGGCATTGGGCCGGACCCAAGCCCTTCGAGCAGCGGGCCCAATTCCCATTGATCGAACACGCGCGTTTGCAGCGGACCGTCCGGTTGAAACAGCTCCTTGGTACGGTTGTGCCCCCGCGCAATCAGGTCGAGAAGCCGTGCTTCCGTCGTACCTAGTCCGGTGATTGGTGATGGCAGTTCTGCCAGCAATTGTTCCATCGCAGGCTTCAGGAAGGGCAGCCTGGGGAAATCCCTGCCGAGCAATCCGAAACAGAGCTCCGGCGTTGGCGCCCGGTAGGCTTCCCAGGCCATGTTAGCGATCTCGAAGTCGCAGTCCGCGACCTCCAACTCCCGCACCATACGATCGCGAAGCGCCGTGCCGTCCGCTCCGCGCAGGTCGAAATTGACACGTCGCAATCTCAGACGATCGGTGATCGATGGATGGGACCGCAAATAATCGAGGATCCAGATCAGTTGCAACTGACTATTGGGCTCAGGGTCGAACCACAGCTCGATGAGATCGACGCCATAGGTCTCGCAAAACCAAATCAGGCCTGTCTCCTTGTGGGCGAG
This sequence comes from Bradyrhizobium barranii subsp. apii, assembly GCF_011516635.5. Taxonomy (GTDB): domain Bacteria; phylum Pseudomonadota; class Alphaproteobacteria; order Rhizobiales; family Xanthobacteraceae; genus Bradyrhizobium; species Bradyrhizobium barranii. The sequence continues at coordinate 6,824,282 of NZ_CP096255.1, forward strand.
ACCGGTCTGAGGCAACCGGCCAACAAGATCGGACCAACGCACCTCCGGATCGCCTCTGACATAGCCTCCCGTCAGGTATTGCTCGAGGTGATGCGAGGTAGGCAGTGGCCCCGAAACGAAGCGAAAGATGAACGGCACGACCATGTCGGCGCGATCCGCATGGGCAAGACCGACGCCGGACGAACTGGTCAGGATCACGCGTTTCATCGCGAACGCCCCCAAAACGAAACGGGCACTGACGACGTCGGCAACTCAACGTCCTCAGCGCCCGCTCCTCGCGAAAATTTTTCGCGTTAGGTCTTACTCGTCCGCCGGCTCCTCGCCGTCGGCGTCGCGCTCGGGGGTGCCGGCGAGAATCTGCTCGGCAATCAGGCCGGAGTTCTGGCGGATCGAGGTCTCGATCTTGGCGGTGATGTCAGGGTTGGCCTTCAAAAACGCTTTCGAGTTCTCGCGGCCCTGGCCGAGGCGCTGGCTGTCGTAGGAGAACCAGGCGCCGGACTTTTCGACGATGCCGGCCTTGACGCCGAGATCGAGGATCTCGCCCATCTTGGAGACGCCCTCGCCGTACATGATGTCGAATTCGACCTGCTTGAACGGCGGCGCCAGCTTGTTCTTCACCACCTTGACGCGCGTGGTGTTGCCGACCACTTCGTCGCGCTCCTTGATCGCGCCGATGCGGCGGATGTCGAGACGGACGGAGGCATAGAATTTCAGCGCGTTGCCGCCGGTCGTGGTTTCCGGCGAGCCGTACATCACACCGATCTTCATGCGGATCTGGTTGATGAAGATCACCATGGTGTTGGATTTGTTGATGGAGGCCGTCAGCTTGCGCAGCGCCTGGCTCATCAGACGGGCCTGGAGACCCGGCAGCGCGTCGCCCATCTCGCCCTCGAGCTCGGCCTTCGGCACCAGAGCCGCGACCGAATCGACCACCAGCACGTCCACCGCACCCGAGCGCACCAGTGTGTCGCAGATCTCCAGCGCCTGCTCGCCCGTGTCCGGCTGCGAAATCAGGAGCTCGTCGATGTTGACGCCCAGCTTGCGCGCATAGACCGGGTCGAGCGCGTGCTCGGCGTCGATGAAGGCGCAGATTCCGCCCTTCTTCTGCGCTTCCGCCACCGTGTGCAGCGCCAGCGTGGTCTTGCCCGAGGATTCCGGCCCGTAGATTTCCACGACGCGCCCCTTCGGCAGACCACCGATCCCGAGCGCAATGTCGAGCCCGAGGGAACCCGAGGACACCGCCTCGACATCCATCGACCGGTCGTTCTTGCCGAGCTTCATCACCGAGCCCTTGCCGAACTGGCGCTCGATCTGGGAGAGCGCGGCGGCCAGAGCTTTACTCTTGTCCATGGAAGATCCTTCGACGATACGCAGGGCAGTGTTGGACATTGGGTCGTGCTCCTTATGGCGAGGATTCGCTAGAGGGACAAACGATTGGCGGGGCGGGCCGGCGATAAAAGTAATGTACCCCATTTGTTCCAAGTTCGCAATATGTTCTTTCGCGGATTTTGGCGCTGGCCTGTTTCCGGCGACATTGCCCTGGTTTGAAATGACACGTGGCCTGTTTTGTTCTGGGCAACCATACGGTGTATTCACGGGCGGAACACGCCGTCATATATTACCGAAGTTTCCCGGTTTTGGCACGATCTGCATAGACGCCAATTCTAACCGGACGCATGCTTACCCCTCTAGATTGTGGAGGGTGAACCATGATCGAGCGGCTCATCCAGGCGGGCATTGTCGCGGTAGGCGCCATCAACACCGGCCTAATCGTCTGGCTGATCCTGATGATTTGAGGCCGCCTCAGTTGGCGGCCTCTTTTCCATCCAGCTTCTCATCGATGTAGGCCCGCGCTCCCTTTGAGGCCGCTCTAGTGGGAGCCATTCCTGCGAAGCGATCTCCTTGCCCGATCCTGGGATAAACAATCCATTCCCATTTTTCTTCGGTGAGTGGCCGGCCATAAAGCCGCCGTCCGGTGCGGTCCTATAGTGGCCCTACTTCGCATCTGCGAGTGGCCGGCATCTAACCGGCGGGTTTTTCTTTGTCCTCGTGCGGCTGCTCGCCACGGTTTTCGGCAGTCTGCTCCGGATCCCCGGGCTTCTTCCCGGCCATGTTCCCAGGATTGAAATGGTACTTGCCGTCCGGATTCTCGCCGGGCTGCTTCTCATTTGGATTTTTATTGTTGTCGTCGGCCATAAGGCTGTTCCTTTAGAGGGAGGAACAACATGCAACAGGGCGGGCAATCCCTTAGAGTCTGTCCGGAAAGATTACCTTGGATTGCATAGCTTTCGCAGCATGAGTCGGATGGAGGCCAGCTTGAGAAAGGCGAGCGCCCTGTGATTGAAGCATTCCCAATCTTTGGACAGTCTTCGGCATCGCCCGAGCCAGGCAAAGGTACGCTCGACGATCCAGCGTTTGGGCAAGACGACGAAACGGTGAGCCTGATCGGAGCGTTTGACGATTTCGAGGTTCACGCGCTTCAGAGCGCTACGCAGCCCCTTCTGGAAATGTGGCCCTTGATATCCGCCGTCGGCGTAGAGCTTCAGAAGAAAGGGATAGAGGCCGAACAACGTTGCCATCAGGAGCACGCCGCCGTCGCGATCCTGGATGTCCGCCGCATGCACGATGGCGTGCATCAAGAGGCCTTGCGTGTCGACGAGAATGTGCCGCTTCTTGCCCTTGATCTTCTTGCCCGCGTCGTAGCCATGGAGATCATGAGGCCCCCTTTTTCAGCGCTTTTCACGCTCTGGCTATCGATGATGGCGGCGGTGGGAGAAGCCTCGCGCTCGGCCCTTTCGCGACATTCGATGCATGTTTCGCGGGATCGTGAGCAGCTTTTCAGCAACTCAGCCCGCTTCGGCCGACAACTCAACCGGCTTAGGAACTGCCTCGTCAGTGAACGAGGAAGGCCGATGCCCACCCAGAGATTGTCGATGCGCCGGATCAAAGAGGTTCTCCGCTTAAAACATGTTCAAGGCTTGCCGGAGCGAGCCATCGCGCGCACCTTGGGCATCAGCAACGGCGCCGTGCACAGCTATCTACGCCGAGCCGGGGCTGCCGGGCTGAACTGGCCGTTGCCGGCCGGAATGAGCGACGAGGACCTGGAGCTGCTGCTTTTCCCGGCGCCGAGGCCTGCGTCGCAGAGCCCCCAGCGGGCCGTTCCCGACTGGGGCTATGTCGACAAGGAGCTGCGCCGACGCAACGTGACCCGTCGGCTGCTGTGGGACGAGTATCGCGCCACCCATCCCGATGGCTTCGGCTACACCTGGTTCTGCACGACGTACGAGGCCTGGAAGGGGCGAGCCCGGCCTTCGATGCGGCAGACGCATCTGGGCGGCGAGAAGGTTTTCGTGGATTTCGCCGGCGACACCATCGACGTCATCGATCCCTCAAACGGGGAAGTGCAGTCGATGAAGCTGTTCGTCGCGGCGATGGGCGCCTCCAACTATACCTATGCCGAGGCCTGTCCAAGCGAGGGGCTCGCCGACTGGATCCGGGTCCACATCAATCTTTTCGCCTTCCTCGGCGGCGTGCCGACATTCGTAGTCTGCGACAATCTCAAGGCCGCCGTCACCAATCCCGACCGCCACGATCCCGGCCTCAACCGAACCTATGCCGAGATGGCGAGCCATTACGGCACGGCCATTCTCGCAGCCCGGCCGCGGCGCCCAAAAGATAAGGAAAAGGTCGAAGTTGCGGTGCAAGTCGCCCAGCGATGGATTCTGGCGCGGCTGCGCAACCAACGCTTCTTTTCGTTGGCGGAGCTGAACGCAGCCATCAAAACACTCGTCGTCGAACTCAATGCAAGGCAGATGCGCGACTTTGGCGCCAGTCGCGCCGAACTGTTCGCCGAGCTCGACAAGCCCAAGCTTACAAAGCTGCCGGACCAGGCTTACGCTTTCGCACGCTGGAAGCGATGCCGGATCGGCCCCGACTATCATATCGAGATCGATGGACACTGGTATTCCGCGCCGTATCGGCTCATCCGTGAGCTTGTCGACGCACGCATCGATGACAGAACGGTCGAGATCTTCCACAACGGCCGCAGGATCGCCAGCCACGCCCGCGCGCCCAACCGGCGGGGCCACACCACCATCGCCGACCATATGCCCAGCGCCCATCGGCGCTACGGTCAATGGACGCCCGCCGGAGTGATCGTCGCCGGCGAGCGGATCGGTCCGTCGACCGCCGCCTTCTTCCAGGCCGTGATCGCGGCCCGGCCGCATCCCGAGCAAGGCTTTCGCACCTGCCTCGGCATTCTGTCACTGGTCAAAAGCTACAGCGCGGAGCGCGTCGAAGCGGCCTGCCGGCGCGGCATTCTGATCAAGGCGCGATCCGTCGCCTCGATCCGCTCCATCCTCCAGAACGGTCTGGATCGTACCTTTCTCGACGAGCCCTCCGAACACCAACCCCTGCGCCACGGCAACATCCGCGGCCGCGATTATTTTCACTGAAGCCAAGGAGACCTGTATGCTCAACCATCCCACCCACGAACGCCTGATCGAGCTCGGCTTGAGCGGCATGGCCAAGGCCTTCGAGGAGCAGCGACGATCGCCTGATCTCGAAGCCTTGCCGTTCGAAGATCGCATCGGCCTGCTGATCGACCGGGAAGCGGCGGAACGCGACACCAGGCGGCTCACCACGCGCCTCAAGCTGGCCTCGCTCCGCCAGAATGCCTGCGTGGAGGACGTCGATTTGCGCACGCCGCGGGGTATCGACCGGGCCGTCTTCGCCAAGCTCGCCAGCGGCGACTGGATCGATCGCCACGAGAATTTGCTCATAACCGGGGCGACCGGATTGGGCAAAAGTTGGTTAGCCTGTGCCCTCGGCCACAAGGCCTGCCGAGATAATCGCTCGGTCCTCTATCACCGCGTCCCAAGATTGTTCGAAGCGTTGGGGCTCGCGCGGGGCGATGGACGTTATGCCCGCTTGCTCAAAACCCTTGGCCGCGCCCAGGTTCTGATTTTGGATGATTGGGGATTGTCGGTGCTCACCGCTGCCGAGCGGCGCGATCTACTGGAAATCCTTGACGATCGCCATGGCCGCTCCTCCACCATCGTAACCAGCCAACTCCCTGTGGACACATGGCACGAAGTTATCGGAGATCCCACGCTAGGCGACGCGATTCTGGATCGCCTCGTCCACAACGCTCACCGCCTCCAGCTTGCTGGCGAAAGCATGCGAAAACGCAACGCCAAAACCATCACCCTTGACGAGCAGCCAGAACGCTGACCCTATCACCGCCTCGGCCGGAGCGAGGCTGCTCACGATCGTCTGAATTCGGCGCTCATGATCGCGCGAAATCGCTGCTCACGATCACTGAAATATGCAACATTCGACATAGAGGGCGTGATGAATTTTATCGAGCGTGCCGTTCCAGCTCCACAGATCGAAGTAGCCATACAGCGTCGAGCGCGGCGGCAGGTCCTTGGGGATCGCGCGCCACTGGCAACCTGTGCTCAGGATGTACATCAGCCCGTTGGCAATCTCGCGCAGGTCCACCGTACGCTTGTTGCCGCCGCGCTTGGCCGGCGGGATGCGAGGCGCGATCAGCGCCCACTCCTCGTCGGTCAAGTCGCTCGGATAGCGCAGGCGGCTGCGGTCGTAGCGTGCACGGTTCTCGGTAGTCCACATTGGCGGCGCGTCCCCATCGAATCAGGCCGCTCACCTTGAATCACAACCGATTCATTCGACTCAACATGTTTTGGAACAGACACTTAGTTCCTACCAGTGGCCTACTTTGCAATCCCGAGTGGCCTATTTCGGCAGTACCCGGATGCTGGCCTGGTTTCCGAGCGCGGTGGCCTAGTTTGATTTTCGCGGTGGCCCGATTTGGATTTGAAGAACGGACCGCAAACGAATGTGTTCCGCTAAGCGAACATGAGGTGTAGAGTTTCGTAGAACTTCTGTGCCCCTTGAAAATTTTAAGCAGAGCGAACTTTGTGACAGGAGGAAGTCATGAAGCGCTTCCGATTCAAACCGGATAGAGTGCTTGGAGAGCGGCTCATCAAGGAAGCCAGACTAGCGCGAGAAAAGGCAGAACAATTGCAGGCGGCCCCAGAGCAAGAGGCTCTTTTGAAGAAGGCCCACGAATCCGATGTCGCCGCCCGCATTGAGGAATGGTTGAAATCATCCGGCTTGCAGCCGCCGAAGTAAGCCCGTCGCGTTGACTCCGCTGGTTCTCGAAACAGCGGGCCAGCGGGCCAGCGGGCCATGCAAGATCATCTGGTTCAACTTGAGAAGCTGCGGAAGGACGCGGCGGAGTGCGCTCTCATCCGCGACCGACGCCGCTAAGCGCGAACTATTCGACCGCCTCGCAAGTCATCTTACAGTCCTGGCCGACCAAGTTGAAATGGCGATGCTCGAACGGAAGACCGGTTAAGGCCGCCTCAGTTGGCGGCTTCTTTGCCAGCTTCCCGGCGAAGCTTTCGCAAAAGGATTTCGATGTAGCCTTCCAAGTCAGCCACGCTGTCAGCCGACAATCCCTCCGGGAAAAACGCGCAAGCTCGCCATTCATAGAACCACGGAAAAGAAGTGCCCTAATCCGCCTCTGCGCGTGTGAAACGATCTCGTCTCCTGCCCGTATCTATTGGGCTGGGGGATTTCAATGCCCAGTTCGACGCAGCGCCGCCACGCATCCATTTGAGCTTGGTCGCGTTGTGCCGTTGAACCTTCTCGTCATCCATTCGGACTGATCAATATCCGGGATTTTGCTAATCCCTCTCGGGGCTGGAACGCCGCCGCCTGCGCTTCATTTCAAGCGGGCGGCGTTTTCATTTCATTTGTGGCCTGATCTCCACTGAGCGGCGCCGATAGTTTCACACGACTGTCATGGCACGTTCCTAGCCCGCCCTATTCGTGAGAGCGCGGTATTTTGGTCCGACTGGTGCATCCGCACACCTCCGCTGACGAGGCGCACAGGATTGCCTTCGGCTTTTCACCGCCTGACGACCGGTACTTTGCAACGCGCTTGAGGGATGGGTTGGGTGAACGCGGGCGGACGCCCCACCGGTCAAGGACCGAGCGGCAGCAGCGCGCCGGGCAAGCTGCGGATCAGGTCGGCTTCGGGACATGCCGCGGCGAACGCAAGGCGAATGCGGCTCTTGGTCTCGACAACCCGGGCGGCGATTTTCAAGAGCCGAAGACGCAGCGTCGCGAACTCGGCAGTGGCCAATTCCCGGACTTTGGGAATGGCGTCGCGCACGGTCAGCATCAGCCAATAAGCGGCGGTATGGAGAACGAGGCGGACTTGATTGGCGAGCGCCGAACGGCAACTGGTGCGATCGGAGGCGAGCTGCGTCTTATGCAGCTTGATCAGATTCTCGGCTTGGCCGCGCGCGCAATACAGGCTGTCGTAGATCCACTCGGCCGAGCCGACATCGAGGCTGGTGACGACGAAGCGGATGTCGAGGCCGAGCATCGTCGCCTCAATACGGGCGACGGTGCGCCGTTCGCGATCCCAGGACTTTGCCTTGTGGCGCGTCTCGGTATAGCCGCGCAGAACAGCTAGGTTCTCGATGGCGCGTCGGGTGCGGATATCGTCGGCGACCTCGTCGACTTTTCTGGCGAGCGGCCTGGTACCGGACAGACCGAAGATGTAGTCGATGCCGTTGTTCTCGCACCACGTCATCGCCTCCGGCCGAGCATAGTGCCCGTCGCCACGGAACGTAATTCGCGTCTTGTGCCATCGCGTGCGGATGTGCCGCACCAGGCGGCGCAGATGGGCACGCACCTCGACCCCGCCAGGCGTCTTGCCGGGCCGCAGCACGACCGCCACGGGCCGGCTCTTCTCCGTGTCGTAGACGTGGATCGGCAGGAAGCAGCGTTCGTCATAATGAGCGTTGAACAGCGAGAGTTGCTGATGGCCGTGGACGACATCGCAGGTGTCGTCAATGTCGAGCGTGACGGATGCAGGCTCGCACGGATAGCTATCCATCCATGCATCGACCAGGGTGTAGGTCAGGCGGATCACGTCGCGCAGGCGGGGAGCATTCTCCAGCCGCGACAGCGTCGGTTGGGAACACAGATCGCGACCGCTGTCTGGTAGCCGTCCACAGGCCAGCTTGAATGCGGGATCGGACCGCAGATGATCGAGGTCATCGGCGTCCTCGTAGCCGCAGCAGATCGCGAACATGCGAGCGCGAAACATATCGACAAGGCTGTGCACGACCCGCGTCGGATCGCGCCGATCCGGGAACACCCGGGCCAAATTGTTGGCCAAACCGAGACGTCGCTCGGCCATCGCAAGAAGCATCACGCCCCCGTTCGAGGTCAGCCGACCGCCATCGAAGGCAGCTGTGACTTTCTTGGCGTGAACGGCTGGAAACGAGAAGGGTAGACTCGTATCATCGGTCATGGCGGGCGTGGCGCTCGCGGTGGAAGGTGATGGGGTTGGCTTCGCAACCGAATCCTACGCTTCATCAGCGCTTTACACCACGCTCGCCAGCCTCTCAGGCGCCCTCTGACGAATAAGACGGGCTAGCATTGTCATGCGACGGGGGTCCGGCGCGCGGCTCTCCGTCCAACCTCGGCCTAGACCACCAGATGGGCGGAGAGCTCGCCGACCTCCTGAACCATGGCGGCACGCCCGGGTTAGCTCGGCATGTGTCGCATCTGGTATTTTTCGCCTTCCTCGCCGTGACCGGGATCGGCTTCGTATTTCTGGTCACGATAACCCGCTTTGTGGGCGGATGAAGCAAGGCCGCCTCAGTAGGCGGCCTGACGGGAACGGCTCTCGACCAAGGGATTGAGATTCCGGTCTGTGGCGCGACACTCTCGCGCCATCCACCCGGAACGGTCCATCGTACAATGCGCGCGTTGGCGATGGGCCGGGTCTCGTGAGGCCGCCTCGGTTGGCGGCCTCTTTCGTTTCGTGAAGTCTTCCTTCCGCCAAGGAAGCCCCTCCGTACCGACTGGTTGATCCCGATAGATCATCTTGAAGATGCTCGCCGGATCCATGCCGCGCCCGTTCTTTCTGCTTTGGCGACACGCCCAGCTCAATAACATGGCGCTTAGTTGCGGCGGAGCGTGCTGTCCGCATTTGAGCCGTTGTGTCCCAAGTTGAATTCGTCAGTGTCCTAATTCGTAAAAGTTCCGAATGGCGGGACAAATTGAGGACTCGCTAATCCCCTGATCCGAGCGCACACTTTCACCATCACCGCCCGGATCGTGGCTACCATCGGTGACGAGAACGCTCCATCACAGCGCTCCCGCCCCCTCGAACAGGGAGCAGCGCCTTGCAAAGACGGCAACGCATCAGACAATCCGTATCTCTTCAGGACAGGCTGCGGGTCTTCGCTGACGATATCCGCACCCGGGCGGCAGAGCTTTCGCCAGGCGTTCTGAAGGATGATATGCTGAGGAAAGCCCGTCAGGCTGACACTGCATGTCACCTCGAAGAGTGGGTCAATTCCTCGGGTTTGCAGGCACCGAAGTAAGCTGAGCATCAATGGCTCAGTATTTTTTCGACCTCAGGTCGGATGGCATCTTCTCGCAGGACAAAGATGGCGTCGAACTGCTGGACGCCGAGGCGGCACACGATATGGCGCTCGGCGCACTTGTCGATGCCGCCCGCGATGCGGTCATGGAAGGTTCGACGGGCCAGCATTTCGCGGTGGAAGTTCGTAACGGAACTGGCCGTGTTCTCGAAGTCACCGCCATTTTCAATTCCAGGATTTTCAGCAAGCAATGATAACGCCGCCTCAGTGGCGGCCTCTTTCACTTGAAGACGTCGTCTTCGCAATCAGCCGAAAGCTCGCGTCAAAGGCCGATAATCTGGCTAGACAGGCGAATAGTCCTTCGGCAATCCCGTAACAAGTACTGCCCCCACGACGTTCTTTCTTCGAGACAATACTGATTCTCAGAAATTCGCGGTACGTGGTGGCCCGGTCCCCGCTGCGGCGTCCCGCAACGTGACATAAAACCTTGGCACAGGTTGTGCACACTCATCGTCACCGGGGTTTTGCATCCACCTCTCCGGGGCTGGAAAGCCGCCGCCCGCGCGATATTTAAGGTAAGCGTAGCTCTGCGGCCCTTTTGAATGGCGCTTGACGCCTATTTTGTTCGCGTGGCGCGTCGCCGCGGCTTCCTTGTGTCGGACAACGCGTTGACGGCGGCTTCGAGTGCCTTCCGGTCGACGACGTTGGGATCGAACCGCTCCGGGCCCCAGAGGCGCATGTGTCCGTGCTCGGGATGGGCGGGGTCGCTGATGGCGGCGAGGTATTCGGCATAGCCTGGCGCACCGCCGACGTCTTCCGGAGGACAACGACCGGCGGCCTCGAGCAGGAAGGGAAGCCCCTCCGTCGTGGTGTTCTCGAACCATTTTTCGAGCTTGATCACATGGTCCCAGCTGTCGCCGAAGTCATAGAGATAGTGGATCGTCTTGGCGCCGGTCTCGCGAACGATATCGCACAGCCGCGCTTTGCGGGCATCCATGGGCTGGTGACCGTAATCATTGTCGGGGTCGGGAATCCCCCAATGTGCCTCACCAGCAAAGAACTCGAAGAGGTGACTGTTCGTCCAGCCGAATGCCTCCTGAAGCGTCAGATGCAGCCGATCAAGGCGCAGGGTGACGGGTACGACAAGGCGACGCATCACCTCCGGCTTCACATCCTTGAGGGTCACCTTGATCCGGACCGCGGTCGTGTTCAGGCTCATGCCGCCAGCCTCGGATCGCGTGTATGCATCGTATAGGTCGACGCCCAGGGAAGCAGTTCGTCCAGTCGCGCTGCAGGCCAACCATTGACGAGCTTGGCGAGAACGTCAGCGAGCCAGTGCTCGGCACTGAAGCCATTGAGCTTACAGGTCTCAATGAGCGAAGCCAGCAATGCCCAATTCCCGGCGCCTTCGTCGCAACCGGCAAAAAGAGAGTTCTTGGCGTTGAGCTTGATCGGTCGCATCGCACGCTCGACAGCATTCGTGTCCATTTCGATGCGCCCATCATCAAGATAGAGCGTCAGGCCGTCCCAATGACGTAGTGCATAGCGCAAAGCCTTCGCCGTGTCGCTCTTCTGCGCAAGGTGATCGAGCTTGGCCTCAAACCACTGCTTCAAGGCTGCAACCAGAGGCCGGGTATGCGCTTGTCGGCCAGCACGGCGCTCGTCCGCAGATCGGCCGCGGAGGGCCTTCTCGACCGCGTAAAGCTGGGCGATGCGCTCAAGAGCCTCGCGGGCAACCGGAGCTGGCGCAGGCGCAGCCTCCCGCTCGATCTTCACAAACTGGCGCCGCAGATGCGACCAGCAGAAGGCGAGCGTCCCGGACAGGGCGTCCGCACGCGTCTCTCGGGTCATGGTCTTGTAAGCCTGATAGCCGTCGCAGTGGATGATGCCGCGATAGCCCTCCAGCAGCCGCAAGCCATGAACGGCGCCGCGGCCCGGTGCATAGGCATAGACTACCCCAGGCGGATCAGGTCCGGCCCAAGGCCTGTCATCGCGTGACAGCGCCCAGAAGTAGCCGGTTTTTGTTCTGCCGCGCCCCGGATCCAGCACCGGCGCCGGGGTCTCATCGACACAGAGCTTCGAGGAGGCGAGCAGAAGCTGGCGCAGACGATGCCACACGGGCTTCAATTCCTGGGCGGCATAGCCGACCCAGAAGGCGAGCGTGGAACGATCCAGCGCTATTCCGTGCGTCGCCAGCATCTGCGCCTGGCGGTAAAGCGGCAAATGCCAGTGATACTTGGCATCGATCACATGCGCGACCAGCCGCTCGGTGGGCAATCCTCCCCTGATCAATCGCTCGGGAGCCGCGTGCTGCAGGACGACGCCATGACAGGCGCGGCAGGCCAGCTTGGGACGGCGGGTGATGATGACGCGATACTGCGCCGGAACGACGTCGAGCCTCTGGCTCTCATCCTGACCAATCTCGAAGAGGTTGCCCTTACAAGACGGGCAGCAGCTCTCGGCCGGCATCATAGTCTCGATGACGCGCGGCAAATGCTCCGGCAGCTGACCACGGTTGGCTCTGCGCGCGGCAGCTCTCTTCTCGCCTGTTTTGGGATTGGCACGATTCTCGGCGGCTTCGAGAGCCGCAACGGCCTGATCGATATCCTCCAGAACAAGCTGCAGCTGATCAGCGTCCAGCTTTTCCGAGGACCGACCGAACTGCGCATCTTTCGCAAGCTTGAGCAACCGCTCGAGCCGGGCGCAGCGATCCAGCAGAGCCGCGGCAAAGGCACGCAACTCGGCTGGATCGCTCGGTAGCTCATCAGGCAAATCACTCATTGGCCCGAGCTTGCCATGCTTCGCGTCACGATGCAGCGATGATTTGCATTTTTACGCAAGCGCTTTCGGCTGCGGGATCCGAGGCGCGTGCATGCGCGTCCAATCCATGCCGGCCAGCAGTGCTGACAGCTGGGCCCCATTCATCCGCATCACACCGGCCACGATGGGTGGCCATTTGAAGCCGCTGCCATCGAGCCGCTTCCAGTACATCACAAGGCCGCTGCCATCCCAGACGACGATCTTCACCCGATCGGCGCGCTTCGCACGGAACACCACCGCCACGCCCTTCATCGGGTCATGGCCCAGCGTATCCTTCGCCAGCAGCGCCAAGCCCTCTGCACCCTTCCTGAAGTCCACAGGTTGCGTCGCCACGTAGATCATGAGGCTCGCCGGCATCGTCAGCATGAACGTGTCCGTCGCAGCGCAATGAACACATCGCTCAACGCAGCAAGGCCAGGCGCCCCGCGCACCTCCACGCGCGCGCCCTGGAACTCAACCGTAACAATGGCTGCTTCCGGCGAACCGGAGGGCTCTGCGGCCGCAGGCAACGCTAATTCCGACACCACCGGCACGAACGACAGCGTGTCCGCCGACGCCGGCAATACCAACTGGCCCAAACGCGCCCGGCGCCGCCAATCATGCACCTGCTGGGGCCGGCAGCCATGGCGACGAGCGACGTCTGTTACAACCGCCCCCGGTTCGAGGCTTTCCGCCGCAATCTGCGCCTTCAAATCATCCGGCCAGCGCTTTCGACCTGCGCCAGCGAACACTTCAATACGCGGTGACAACGGTCGTCTTATGTCGTCAGAATGGTCGTCCATTGTGAGCACCCTTCCAGAAGATGACTCTTCTAACGGTGCTCTCAAGACTCCGCACAAACAATCAGACGGGCCTCGGCGCTACGCTTACTATTTAAGCGGGCGGCGTTTTTATTGATGTCCTAATCCGACAGTCCCGTTGTCCTAATTAGGACAGCGCTGGGATTTTGGTGCTGGGCCAACCTCCTGGTCCAAAGCGAACTTCGAAGCGGCTTGATTTTGAAAAGTTCACTTTGGAACTGAAGGTGGCTCGTCTGCATATTAAGTTCACTTGAACTCAAACCCTGCGGTTAGGACCCGTAAAGACGAGGTTGTGTCATGAAGCAGCGCCGTCGTTTCACGCAGACCGTGTCACTGGAAGAACGACTTGCCGGAGAAGCGAAACGCCTCCGCGAACAAGCTAAAGCCCTCCCTCACGGTCCTCAACGAGAGGACCTCCTCCGCAAAGCCAGACAGGCTGAGACCGGCTCGCACATGAGCGAGTGGCTGAGATCGCCGGGGCTTCAACCGCCCAAGCCAGCCTAGAAGCAGACGCGCCTGAGGTATCGCGTTGCCGGCACAGATCCGGATTCTGTCCCGGCGTGGTCATTCGCGTTGGCGGCATCAACGCTTGAGGATGAAGGTTTTCCCAATTTCTGCGGCTGGCCCGATGAACCTTGGCACGGGACGTGCAGACAAAACGATATCGGGATTTTACAATTTCCCTCCCGGGGCTGGAAAGCCGCCGTCCGCGCTTCATTTAAGCGGACGGCGTTCTTGCTTCTGAAGCCCAACAAGCAACCTGTCCCGACTTGATGTTCCGAGTGTCCCAATTGGGACAGCACCCGGGTTTGGGCGTGGTCTGTTTCCGACCTCACTGTCCGATTTTGAAACGAGCCGTGGCCGGATTTGAAGTCGTTCAATTGTCGTGAGGTGAGACAGCACGTCGCGGCAGGACGCAGTCACCCTCCACCTGTCACCGAGCGGCCCTTGGCAATCTACCGGTGATTGAAAACGCCATCACGCTCGCGCCTCGCTTCCCTCTTGGAAAGAAGCAACGCGGCAGAGCTTCGCGAAATCCTTCAGGCGCTCCGCAAGAAACTGAACCAACGCCGCCTCGATTGGCCGCCCCCGTCTTGATCCGTCACCGCGTTGGCGCGGCTGCTGCGGCGACAGAAACCGAGGGGAACCAGAACACTCTTTCACCAAGGCGGACAAGCGGCCGCTTCGAAACGTCGCGGCCTGCGGGAACAAAGTTCATGCGAATGGACGATGACCGCATCGAGATCGTCTCCCTAGCATTCACGCGCCTCGTTCGCTCGGTTCGATTCAAGATGCTCTGCGAACAGGCTCAAACCGAAGAAGGGTCTGCCACTTCCAGCCACGACCGCTTCGATCAACGAGGTACGATGAATGGATCAATTGTACGCCGAGCGGTTCGATAGCTCCCAGAGTTCGGAACACCGCCCATTCATTTCGGTGGCAATACCCACCTTCCGCCGACCGGAGATGGTGCGCCGCGCGATTGAAAGCGTGCTGCAGCAGGAGCACGCCGACTGGGAAATGGTGATCAGCGACGACGAAGGTCCGGAAGGCGCGACTTGGAGCATCCTGTCCGAGCACGCGCGGAGCGACCCGCGCATTCGCGTTATCGAGAACCACCGCGGCCGCGGCCAGGTTGAGAATACCAACAACGCGATGCTCGCATGTCGCGGCGACTGGATCAAAGTGCTGCACGACGACGACTGGCTCACGCCAGGATCGCTTGCGACTTTTGCGGAATTGGCGAGGACGTACCCCGCCGCTGCGTTCATGACCTCCACATCTCATCTCGTTCAGGACAGCGGCATAAGGTACCGGCGAGGACGCCAAGTTTATCTGTATTCGGGCCAGCAGTGCCTGGCGGATCTCTATCTGGCGGGCAAGACCCGATTGCTTGGGATTGTCCCGTCGACCCTGCTGATCAACGGCAAGGTCATCCGGGCCGGTTGCCTGATGCGAAACTACAAGTCGATCAGTTGGGGCGTGGACCAACTGTTCTTTCTCGATCTCGCCTGCCAGGGCGACATGGTGGCGATCGACGACGGTCTTGTGTTCTACGACACGACCAACCACGCGAGCATCACGGCATTGGGATCGTTCCCTCAGATTGACCAGGAGACCATCGAACTCAAGCACCTCGCCTGGAGCCTTCTGGAGGATAAGCGCGGACTTCCCGATCCTGAAACGATGGTGCGTGCATTGCGGGTTGCCCGGCTGCGCACACGGATCCGTCAGCAGCCCCTGAGCGCAACGATCCGCGATGCGCTTCAAATCTTGCGCCCCTCGGTTTTGAAGGCGGCCAACCTGGCGATCCGAGCCTGGGCGCGCGCACCGGGTGCGATTGCAACCTTACCGGGGATCGCTCATTGCACGGATTTCCTGTGAGCTCATTCGGCAGTCCCGGTGTCAGAGTTGCCACAGCTGCGTTTGAGACACCGAGATAGGTGACCGAAAATCAGTCCCTCCCAAAGCCGCTCCCGTCTCCCGATCCGGAGCGCACCGAGGAAGCCGGACGGGAGTATGCCGCGGCCCATCGGTCGCGGGAATTTTTGGCAATGCGGCGGACTTGACTGCCGCGCGCCCGCATAGACATCGGGCGCAGCTGTTTCGATGATCGCCAGGCCCTTGCGCTCTCGGTCGGACATCATCCAACCGATGCCACCCATCCGAATGAAAAAATCTGCCCTGCGACGGTGCCGGTCAGGCAATACGCACGTCTCCGTGGTCTGCCAATCCAAGACGATAAGGAAACCGTACCGGCCCTCGAGATGCATTTGCGCATGCGAATGCGGGGCAGGAAAATTTGGCAATTATGTGCTGAAACGAACAGAGGCGCGGTGAGGGTCGACTAAACTCGGATTCGCTTGGTCTTTGCCAAGGGCCAAGCATCCCCAAGCGGCCCCGGCCTTCACCCCTATCAAGTCCCACCGGCCGGGGCCGTCTTCAGGGACGAGCCTGTTTCCTGGCGTGGTGGCCTTTGATTCCGGGAGTGACGCGATTTGTGGCGCAGAACACAACCTGACGACGAATAGCTGTGGTAGGATGCGAGGCATTGCAACGCCAAGGGTCGTCAGCGCCCCGCGTGGGAACCGTATTAGGGTTGAGCTGTTGACCTGTTTCATAGATGGGCTCAATTATGATCGACGCTGCTAAATGCGAGGAACTCGCAAATCATTACAAGGTCCTCTCTCAAGCATCCGGGGTTTCGGCGGACAGGGCCTTCCTGTTGAAGAACATCGCCCGGAGCCTCACTGGCGTGGCTAGCCAATTGGACAGGCTGGCCGCCCTGACGAGAGACGAAGGAAGGGTGACGCCGCCACAGGTGTAGGAGGATGCAAGGCGGATCGAGACCGTCCGTAAAGGCAGCTATGATTGACCTGGTTCAACGGCGCTCCGCGTCCAGGTCTGCGATTGCCCAACCTGCAAGCGGCGGCCTTGGAATTCTCGTCGGCCAACGGGACGCCAACCACGCCCTGGGGTTGGGACAGCACCCGGATTGCAGCCGCCGAAATTAAATAGGAACAGTCCTCACAAGGCAGGGTTGGCGCCGATACTCTCTCTGACTGAGAGGCGGCGCCATGGTCCGGTACTTTTTCGATATCCGAGACGACACCGGCCTCTATGCCGACGATGAGGGACTGGAGTTTCGAACCCAGCGCGAAGCAGAGATCGAGGCGACGCAGACATTGAGCGGCCTTGCGCGCGACCTGGCGGGACACGAGGATCGAACAGACGTTGCGATCGAAGTCCGCACCGACGCCGGGCGGGTGTTCCAAGCCGCCCTCATCTTCGAGCCGCCGACAACGAAGCAATAGGCCACCACGGCTCGCCATAAGGGCGTGCAGGTCGCGACGGACCGAGGCCGCCTGATCGGTCCATTCCGCGGAGCGCTCGCCCCGCCTCATCTGCGATCTACCTCACTTTGCCCCATCTCGGTCCGCCGCGAGGACGGCGGCTCGTCGTCATGCCTCTGATCGAATTTGAATGTAGCGCTACAATATGTAACGCTAACATCAGTAGCGCTACTTTGTGTACCGTTCGAACAACCTCAGGAGGCACGATGAAGGCAATCCTCAAGATCGCTCTGGCGCTGTCTGTCCTCGCCGGCTCGGTGCCGGCGCAAGCCCAGATATCGAATGCCGCGACGGCATCGGGCGCCCCGAAGGTCGGCGCAAAGGTGACGAGGAAGTCTCAGTTGCACGACGGCTGCCACAGCCGGCACGCCCAGATGATTGGCAAGCCCTGCCGCTAGAAGCCCTGCCGCTAGCGGGCAAGCGATTCAAAGATCAAGTGATTCAAAGATGATGAGAGGCCGCCTCGGTTGGCGGCCTTTTTTGATTTTTGCCGATCCTCCGCATTCGTCACCCTTCGACTGAAGATGACGCGCATCAAAGACGCAGCCGACGCGCGCCGTCATAATTCCGCAATCCTGCGGCATCGAACCTTTTTGCGGTGTCCGGCTTTCTTCGGGATGCGATCGCAACGATGGGGACCAGGAACATGACGGAAGACGCGCACCCTAATGCTGTCAGGCGCACTCACCTCCTGGCGACGGCGCACGAGGAGATGGTGAAGTTCGAGCGGAAGGAAAACGAGTTTCGCAAGAAGGATCGCGAAGAGCGCGCCGCCGAACTCCGCCTTCCCCTGGGTGAGATCAAGGTCCACTGAGCCTGCCGACGGGCTTCCGATCTGACCAAGGCTGCGCCGCGATGGCGGCTAGCCGCCGTACCGGCCGTCGGGAATGCGCGTCGCAGAATTGGG
Organism: Bradyrhizobium barranii subsp. apii; assembly: GCF_011516635.5. GTDB lineage: Bacteria > Pseudomonadota > Alphaproteobacteria > Rhizobiales > Xanthobacteraceae > Bradyrhizobium > Bradyrhizobium barranii. The sequence continues at coordinate 6,842,100 of NZ_CP096255.1, forward strand.
CCGGCAGAGCCAGCCCGTGTTTATGTCGAGGATCCGGCATTGCGCTCGGGGTGCGACCCGGAGCCGTTGCGCGGCATTTAAGGTATTTAAATACCAAAACTAAGCCATTGATCGCACAACGAAATCGCCCGACCCCCTACTGTGCATGGGGTTGTTTTCCATGTTTTGAAAGGGCGCGGCGGCGTCCTGGGTGCCCACCCAGGAATCGAAGCGCCTGCTTTAGCCCGGTCCGGCCTTGGCTGCCGTCCGCCGGTACGCCTTACAGCAGCGCCAGCAGCACGAGGCCGATCACCAGCACGACGAAGCCAGCCGCCGTCGCGGCGGCGAATGACCGCTCTACGTTATCCATGATGCCACCCCGCTGCCGGCGCACCACGTTTCCCCCATGGCGTCGCCGACGATGCGAAATCTCGCCGAGGGGTGTGGCTCCAGTGGTGCGATCGGGTGGCCAAATTGGGACGCGTGCGGGGCCAGTCTGCGGCCTCCCGACGCGGATTTCGGTGTCGGCCGTCAGGCACCCGTAAGCCTGGTCTCCTAGTCTGGCTGTGCCCGGTGGACCAACACCGGGCCTCCATACACAGTCGAGGACCCCGCTCTGCCCCGAGCGGGGTTTTCTGTTTGCGGGCACGGAGGTGCGGCAGGTTGAAAGCCGATCTGCCGGCCCTGTCAGGCTGTCGTAAGCTCAACCGGCTAGGCTCGTCTGGCTACGGTGTTGCAGCCCAGCACCTCAGCCTCCAATAACCTTTCACCCGCTTGGCTCTCCCCAAGCGGGTTTTTTTCATGCCTGCCGGCCGCTTCACCGAGCCCTCTCCTCTCGCGTCAGCCGCAGCGAGAAGGCGCGGATCGCAGGCGCTGCGAGCAGCACGATCGGCAGCATCGCGGCCCACGCGATCAGCCACGACACCATCCAGTGCGCGAGGAAGACCGTCGCGCCAGAAGCGGGAAAGCTGGCGATGCCCGCCGCGATCAGCGAGGTCAGGCCGGACTGGATGACACCGAAGACGAAATGAGAGTAGCGGCGGGGAATGCCGAGCATGACGCGCCCATGTTGTTTGCCGTCATGAAGCCAAGCAAGGCATATGCCGCAGCGCGCATGGAGTGGACTTCGACGTACACCGCCGGCGCTGGATCAGTGCCGCGAATCGGACAGCGGCGCGCGCCGCCTCGCTTCAGTGCAATCGGGCCGGCTCGATAGTCCTTCGAAACGCCAGAACGTGACGACGCTGGTCTCGCCGCACTCTTCGCAAACGAGCTTCTCGTCACCGAGCATGAAACGCGCGCGCTTGAAGCTCGATGAGGACGCGGGATGCCGGCAATGGGGACAGGTCAGCGAGAAATTCCGTGCACCCCAGCGCAGCACAAGATGTCTCAGCCAGCTCACACCTTCCCCTTCGTGACATCGCGTTCGAACCGTCGTTCACAAGCAGAGCATAGATACATGACACGCAAAAGTGGAAAAGTATCGACCGCACCTGTTCGCTTCGAATGGCGGCAGCAACGCGCGCCGCTTTGGGTTCCACAAGATACGGGATGGGATCCGGACCGCGCTTCGCAGCGATGTGTCAAATGCGCGGATCCCGCATTCCGGGGTTCTCCGTCCATGAACAGAGTTCCTCGGTGCGGATGGTTACACGGCAAGACCGGATGAATTTGCCATGCCTTGCCCGGATTCCGTGCACGGTTTTCGGAACTCGATTTCGTTTGTTTCGGACCGCGCGCGGTTCCAAAGATTACCGTGAACTATCCAAGGCTTACCGCCAAATTTCGCTTGTCGCAGGAATAGGGTGACGCCCAACATGTTCACCGGTGATGGAGGGTGAATCGTGGAGGTGACCATGAATCACAGGGGCGTTGAGTTCACAGTTGCCAAGACGGCGCTTCCCGGAGTCTGGCAGTGGCAGTTCCGCATCGGTGACGAGATCAGGACGGGCAAGACCGAGACGAGGATCGATCTGTTGGCGATCCGGCGCGTGCAGCTGCGCATCGATCGGGAGCTGAAGGCGATCGGGCGCAAGACCGCATGAACAAACCAGCCGAGCCGGGCTCCGCAGCCACACGCGCGAGGCGTCGTCCGTAGCGGCCCGGAATTGATCTATCCAAGGTTTGGGACTGCACTGCGCGCGCCCATGGCCCGGGAGGCGGGACCATCATGTGACCGGTGCCAGCCATGCCGCTCTACTTCTTTCGAATTCGGAACGGCCGCTATTCCGGCTGTGCGGACCAGGCGACGGAGTTTGCCGATCGCGATGCGGCCTGGAAGATGATGACCAGCATCTGCGCCGACATGGCCGCCGGCCTCGCGCGCAAGCTCAACGAAAATTCCGAATGGCACATGGAGCTGCTGGACGAGGCCAAGGAGCCCGTGTTCCGGATCCGCATCATCGCGGAATCGTTCGAGGAGACTTGAGGCCTAGTCGGCGCTGGGCAGCCGCCGCATGGTGAATTCGATCTCGCCGCCCGGCAGTTCGCGCCAGGTCTCGACCGCGCTCATATAGCCGGCCTTGGGGTAGCGGGCGAAGAATGCCTCCGCCCTCGCCCGCGCCGCCGGGCGCGGCAGAGTGAAAGTCTCACGCAAGAAGCCGTCGCCGCCGCGCTCGCCCGGCTTGCCGCCCATCTTGCGCCGGCGCGCCATCCGCTCGGCGAGATCCCGCGGACGATCGGCCATGCCGTCCCTCCTCAACGCAATACGCTCTCGGAGATGTAGGGAGCAGGCCGGCCGAAGAGGAGTCCCGGCCGGAGGCATCAGCCGCCTCCGATCGGGGACAAGGTCAATTGGCGGTCGTGCCGGACTTCTTCTTGGGCGCGCTGGTTGCGGCCGATGCCTTCGGCGCAGCCGCCTGCTTCGGCGGGTCGGAACGCATGTTGCCCCAGGGATCGTTGGACGCCTTGGAGTCCGGAATCTTCTTCAGCGTTTCCTTGTAGGCCTTGTCACGCTCGGCTTCCGCGGCCTTTTCCTCGGGGGTCTTGCCCGGACCTTCCTGCAGCAAATTGAGATTGGGCATTTGCGCGTAGGCCGGTCCCGCCAGCACGGCCAGCAGCACCGCCGCCATACGGAAGAGCTTCATCATTGACTCCTTGATCATCCATGAAGGGCGGGTCAACCGCGCCTTGTCGTTCTTGTCAACGGCCCGCTAGGCCGAATGGCGCGCTAGAGCCGGTCCGATCTGCACGATTTCGGCGCCTGCAGCCAGTCGTCCCAAATCGGGCCGCATCTGGTGCACCCGTCCAGCGCGAGACCCAGCGCTATCAACCCAAACACAAGGACACACCGACGCAACATCGCCCACCCGTTCCCAAGCCCAGTATCATATCGGCCCAAGTCAGGCATTTTCAAGCCGACAGAGCCGACCGAAGACCGGGTGACTTTGCCGCGCCGATGCGCGCAGAATAGCCGAAACATCCAGCAACACAGGGGGGACCGACAGCAATGCCATCGCAGCCAGAAGCCGAGTTCGGCATCGCTGAGGCCAGACGCATACTCGGCGAGGTCTTTGCGCCCTGGGTCCAGGATCTCAACCTCGCCGTCGAGCGCCTCGAGCACCTGCCGCCGCCGGACGAGCCGGACTGGCAGCCGGGCGCGCTCCTGCGCATGCCATTCTCGGAGCGGCTGTGCCGCAACGGCGGCGTGGTGTGCGGCCAGGCGCTGATGGCGCTTGCCGATACCGCGATGGTGATCGCGAACCTCGCCGCCAATCGCGGCTATCGTCCGATGACGACGGTCGATCAGACCACGCATTTCATGCGTGCGGTCTCCTCCTCGGATGTGCTCGCCGACGCCCGCGTGGTGCGGCTCGGACGCACCATGAGCTTTGGCCGCGTCACGCTGCTCTCGGCCTCCGACAACAAGCAGGTGGCGATGGTGTCGAGCGCGTTCGCGATGCTGCCGGGCTGAGCATCATCCAAAAAGAAGAGAGCCGCGTGAGCGCGCAAGGCGCTCCGCGGCTCTCCAATCAATTTCGCATCGAAGCGAGGGACTGAAGCGCGATTGCGTCCGCGCTTCGGTCAGCTTCAGGAATTACTTGCCGAGAATTTAGTCAGCCGCGGTGACGACGCTGACGGTCGGATTCTTTCCGCAATAGGCACCGAACTTCTTGGCGTTCTCGATGAACACCTCGGTGTCGATGATCGCGTTGTCCTCGTCGCCCTTGTACCAGCCGTCCATCCAGGTCAGCACGACCGCGATGTTGTCTTCGCCGCTCTCGAGGAACTGCTTGCAGGTCATGGTCGAGAGGTCCCACTTGACGGCGTGGGCGGGCATCGACGACAGCGAGAGCGCTGCGGCGAACAGAAGCGAAAGCGTGGTCTTCATCAATATCTCCATCGGCGCGTAACGCCATAAAGGAAGGGCTTGTGAGGGAAGTCGGCGGGAAGTGACTCACCGCTCCAACGTCGTAAACGAAGTCTGAAGCGCTGTGCAAGTAGCGCCAGTATTGAGTTTATTTCAACGTAATTTCTATGCACTACTTCACAATCATCGTTATGGATTAATGCCGATGATCGAGAAACGTGCAGCGCAGCGTTACCGTGTTTTCAAGGGTGGAACGATCACCTTTGAAAGCAGCGGCATCGCGTGCACGGTGCGAAACATGTCGGAAGGCGGCGCGGCGATCGAGCTCGATTCCCCCGTCATATTGCCGAAATCATTCACGCTCTCGATCGCGCGCGACAATTTCGTACGGAATTGCCGCACCGTATGGCGCAATGACAGGCGCATCGGCCTCGCTTTCGTACGATAGCGCGCGCGATGTGAACAACCGTTCGCATCGCATACACAACGCAGCATCATGCTTGCTTTATACGACGTCGACGACGCCAGCGCAGGCTCGCGATGATCAGCAGGATGATCGCGAACACAATTGCTGACGACGACACCCAAAATCGTCCGCCCGGACGATCGATGGTGCGCGACCACAGCGACGGCCCTTCACCCGGCCGCGCCAGGCGAAACGCAACGACGCTGTCGCCGATCGAGGTGCCGACCTCGGAGTGGCCGCCGGCGCCGATCGCGACATACTGCTCGCCCTTCCAGAGATAGGTCATGGGGTTGGCGACGCCGGGCACCGGCAGCCGGCCTTGCCATAACTCGCGGCCGCTTCGCGCATCGAAGGCGCGCAGATAGGCATCCATCGCGCCGGTGAAGACGAGACCGCCTGCGGTGACCGCGAGCCCGTTGACGAGCGGCGCGCCCCACGGCAGCGGCACGCCGAGCGGCGCAAGGTCTTCCGTGGTACCGACCGTCGAACGCCAGAGGATCTTGCCGGCTTTCAGATCGACCGCGACCATCTCGCCCCAAGGCGGCTTGTTGCAAAGAAGCCCGAGCGGCGACATCACCACCGCGCGCGACATCGCGAACGGCGCGCCCTTCTGCTGGCCGAAATCATGACCGGGAGGCGGATCGAATCCAGCCGCCTCCGCACGCGGGATCAGCTTGATGAGATGAACGGCGCGGGCGGTGTTGGCGTAGAGGATCTGGTTGACCGGGTCGAAGGCTGCGCTACCCCAGTTGACGCCGCCGCCGGTGAAGGGAAACTCCGCCGTGCCTTGCGTCGAGGGTGGGGTGAACACCCCCTCGTTACGTGCCTCCGCGAACTGCCTTTCGCAAGCGGAGCGACCCAGGCCAGGGAGGAGCGAGAGCGCATCCTCAGTCGAGATTCTTTGCGATGTCAGCGGCGGCACATGCGTCGGGAATGGCTGCGTCGGCGACAGTCGTTCACCTTCCGCGCCGCCTTGCGGCACCACGCGCTCTTCCACCGGCCACACCGGCTTGCCGGTATCGCGGTCGAGCACGAAGACAAATCCCTGCTTGGTCGGCTGAATCACGACATCGCGCAGGCCGTCTCCGGTGTCGATACGCGTCAGCGTCGGCTGCGACGCCAGGTCGTAATCCCAGACGTCGTGATGCACGGTCTGGAATGCCCACACGAGCTCGCCGGTCTCGATGCGCAGCGCGACCACCGAATTGGCGTGCTCGTTGTTGCCCGGCCGCTTGCCGCCCCAAAAGTCCGGCGACGGCGAGGATGTCGGCAGGAAAACCAGCCCGCGCGCCGCGTCGACCGACATCGGCGCCCAGACATTGGCGTGACCAGCTTCGACACCGTCGCGCTTGAGCGGTTCGAAGGTCCAGCGCGGCTGGCCGCTGCGCGCATCGAACGCGCGCACCACGCCGCTCGGCGCGTCGACGCGGCGGTTGTCGCCGATCGCGGAGCCGATCACGACGACACCGCGGCCGACCGCCGGTGGCGAGGTGATCTGGAATTCGCCAGGCCAGTCCAGCTTCATGCCGATATCCGGCCTGACCCCACCGCCAGTGCCGAAACCGGCGCAGGGAATCCCGATCTTTGCATCGAGCGCGATCAGGCGGACATCGTTCGTGCCCATGAAGATACGCGATCGGCAGGCGGCATTCGCGGGCGCCTCATCGTCGATCCAGTAGGTCACGCCGCGGCAGACATAGCGGTTGGCGGGCCGCTGGTTGGTCGCGATCTTTGGATCGAAGCGCCATTTCTGCGCGCCCGTGCCGGGATCGAGCGCGATCACCTCATTGAAGGGCGAGCAGAAGATCAGGCTGTCCTCGACGAACAATGGCGTCGCCTGGAATTTGGTTCGCCGCATCACCTCGGGCGGCCGCGCCGCGAGATCGCCGGTATGGAATTCGAAGGCCCGAACCAGATTGCCGACGTTGTCGGGCGTGACTTCCCGCAAGGGCGAGAAGCGTGAGCCGCCGGGATCGCCACCCCAGCTCTCCCAGGCGATGCCCGGCCACGACGAAAACAGGAGGAGCACGATGGCGGCGGCCGACTGACACAGACGGCTCGCCAACGCCCCCCTCATTTATTTGGGCTTCTTGGCAGGTTCAGCCGGACGGGCTCCGCCCCACGGGTCGTACTTCTCCTTGGGCTCCGGAATGCGCTCGAGCGCGGCCTTGTAGGCCTTTTCGTCGACCTTGGGCTTATTGTCCGACTTCGCTTCGTTCGGCTGGCCTCTGCTGCGGCCCTGCGCCTGCGCCGACGCAGCCGTTAGTGCGAGCACGGCGGCCGCGATGACCAAAATCCGCATTGATGCAATCCCCCTCGTCTGGGGCACAAATTAGCCTGCAATCCCGTAATAGCAAATGCCGGGGGGCCGGGATTTCAGCAAATCTTGATCGGCCGGGACTTTGCCAGATCGCATTCCTGCCTATCTGTTGGCCCGCAGGGGACCTTCACGGATGTTGCGGATTGTTGCTCATGCGGCGCTGCTGGCCAGCGCGCTCGCACTCGGTTCTTGCGGCTTCGCCGACAGCCGCGCGCCGGTGCCCGAGTTCATGCGCCTGAAGGAAGCCGAGCAGCCGCCCCCCGAAGCGCCCCCTGACGTCAAACGCGTGGTCCGCGAGCAGATCAACGTGGTCTTCCTCAACTCGTCTTATCCGCGGGAGGTGCACGTCGCCCCGCCCCATCGGGAGGTGCGGGGACAGGGCTGGACCGCCTGCGTCAGCGCGCAGCTCACCTCCGCCACCGGCTCCACGCTCGGCACCCAGATTTACATCGTGACGATATCAGGCGGAAAGGTCGTCGATCGCCGCCGCGCGGAAGCGGACGACATCTGCGGGACGGAAACCTACGAGCCGATCTAGGAACAAATCACGCCGACACGCGCTCCGGTTCCGGGAAAAACCTGTAATTCGACCCGGAACGATCACCGCCTCCCCTTCTTGTTACCCCCGAGGGCAGTTTCGGAGGAGGACACGATGAGGACATTCACGATCGCACTACTGGCTAGCGTCGGCGCCCTCGCTGCGGCGAGCGGCGCGAAGGCCGCGGACATCTACACGACCAGCGAATACGCCAACCCTGAGCTCGTTCAGGAAGTCCGGCTTGTCTGCGATGACGCCGGCAATTGCTATCGCACCCGTGGCGGCTCGCGCGGGATCGTGCGCGACTCCTACAACGCCATGCCGCGCGATCGCTATTACGAGCGTCGCACCTATCGCGACTGGGACGATGGTCCGCGCGGCGGCGTCGGCATTCGGGCGCCCGGCGTCAGTGTCGGCGTCGGTGTCGGCGGCGACCGCTGGTAGTCACTGAAGCTGTAACAGGGCAGGACCGGACGAGAGCCACTCGCCCGGTCCTGTCCATGTCAGGTTTCGAGCGGATCGGCCGGCGCGACGAAGCGCGTTGACGACGGGAGCTGCGCGATGAAGCGGGCGAGCACCATGCCGGCACACATCGCGGCGACGAAGATGAAAGCGGACGCCGAGCCGAATCCGAGCGCGGTGAGCGCAGGGCCCGGGCAAAAGCCTGCGAGCCCCCATCCGATGCCGAAGATGGCAGGACCGGCGACAATTCTCGGATCGATGTCTTTTCGCGTCGGAAGGTAAAAGCGGTCCGCGAAAAACGGTCGCGCGAGTTTCAAGACACGGCTGAAGCCGATGAAGGTTACCGCGACAGCACCCGCCATCACGAAGGCGAGGCTCGCATCCCACGTTCCGGCGGGAACGCCGGCGACGTCCAAGAAGTTCAGCACCTTTGCCGGATTCGACATGCCGGAGACGATGAGCCCGATACCGAAGAGGAGGCCGATCGCGAATTGGATGAGGATTGCCATCGTCGTCAGCCCCAGTGCCGCATCACGAAGACAGTGGCGATGCCCGCCGACATGAAGGTGATGGTCGCGACCAGCGATCGCAGCGACAGCCGCGACAGGCCGCAGACGCCATGGCCGGACGTGCAGCCGCTGCCCCAGACCGCACCGAAGCCCGTGAGCAATCCGGCGACGATCAGCACCGGCGTTCCCGCCGCGATCGTTTGCACCGGCAGGTTTCCGCTGACGATGCGCACCAGGATGGGCGCGGCGACGAGGCCGGCGACGAAAGCGAGCCGGCCGGCGAACTCGCGGTCCTCGTAAGGCGGAAACAGCCGCGCCGCGATGCCGCTGACACCGGCGATCCGTCCCGTTGCCCACATCAGGAGCACGGCGGACAGGCCGATTAACGCGCCACCAAGGAGCGACGCCATCGGCGTGAAAGGTGTGGCGATCATTGTGATCCTCCAGGTCGAGAGCTTCCATCATGGCACGCCGCGGCGGCCCGAATGCTCAATGAGACGTTAATATTACCATTCGAATTGAAGCGGCGTCCCAACGGAATTTTCCAATCTTTGCGCTAAGCATGACCTTCTGAACGGGGAACGACGGGACGTGGTCGATATCGCGCATCAGGCAGCGATCAATCCGGCATCGGCAAGGGCTGCCGCGGCAACGCGCGCGCTCGTCCCCCTCACGTCCATCGATCCCAGCCAATGGCGCGCGCTCGCCCAGCGCGTGATCGAGCCGAACGGCTATTACCTGCCGGGCTGGGAGCTCGCCGTGAGCGAGGCCGCACGCGGTCGCACCGACGCCTCGGCGCTGCCCGCCTTCGACGGCTCGTCGGCGCGGCTGATCGGGCTGATGCCGGTGGTCTCGCTCTGGCGCGCCTGGAAGATCCCCTTGCCTGCGCTGGTGAGCGCGCATCCCTATGGCACCCTCTGCAGCCCGCTGATCGACCGCGATGCGCCGATCGAAGCGGCCTCGCGGCTGTTGCAGCATGCGCGCGAGGCCGGAGCGCATGCACTCGTGCTGAACGACGTTGCACTCGACGGCGCGGCGATGAGTTCGCTCAAGGAGGTTCTCAATCGCGACGGCCTGAAGCCGCGTATCCTCTCCTCCTACATCCGCGCCAGCCTCGACGCGACGCAGGATGGTGAAACGCTGTTGCATGGCGCGCTCGGCGCCAAAAAACTCAAGGAGCTGCGTCGCCAGCGCCATCGCCTCGAAGAGCACGGGCCCGTCGCCTTCGAGGTCGCGCGCAAGCCCGACGAGATCGGGCCGGCGCTCGAAACATTCCTGCAACTCGAGGCCAGTGGCTGGAAAGGCAAGCGCGGCACCGCGCTGATCCAGCATGCGGGCGATGCGACTTTCATTCGCCGCGCGGTTCCCGCGCTGGCAGAGACCGCGCAGTGCGAGGTCATCACGCTGCGCGCCGGCACGACGCCGGTGGCGGCCGGCATCGTGCTACGCCACCAGGACCGCGCCTTCTTCTTCAAGCTCGGTATCGACGAACGCTTTGCAAGATATTCGCCGGGCGTGCAGCTCACGCTCGACCTCACACGGTATCTCTGCTCCGATCCGGCTATCGCCAGCGCGGACTCCACGGCGAGCGCCGACCACCCCATGATCAACCCGATCTGGCGCGGACGCTTCGCCATCGGCGACGTGCTGATTCCGCTGCGGCGTCACGATCCGGTCGTCGCGCTCACTCACGCGGCGCTGGTTGGCCTCAACGTCGCGCACGAGGCCGCGCGACGCGTGGTGCGTCTGCTCCGCAAATAAGCGAAAGCTACTCCGCTGCCTGTGCGTTGATCTCCGCCGAGACCTCGCGAATGGCGCGGGCGAGCAGGTTCGGATCCTGCGCGCCGGAGACGGCATATTTCTGCGCCAACACGTAGGTCGGTACGCCGGAGATACCCTTCTCGGCGGCCTCCTGCGCATCGGCCGACACGCGTGCGACGTCCTCGTCGGTGGCGAGGCGCTTGCGCACGTCCCCGGCATCAAGACCGACATCGGCGGCCGCCTGCACCAGCACGTTCACGTCAGTGAGGTCGCCGCCGTCGCGGAAATACAGCTCCATCAGCCGCTGCTTCATCTCGGGCGCCTTGCCGATCGCCTCGGCCCAGAGGATCAGGCGGTGACAGTCGGTGGTGTTGGGCTGGCGCGCGACCAGCTCGGGCTTGTAGACGAGGCCTTCCTCGCTAGCAGCCGCGACCACGCGGCCGGCAACGCCCTTATAGGCTTCGACCGAGCCGAACTTGGTGGTGAGATAGTCCTCGCGGCTGATGCCTTCGCGCGGCACCCACGGATTGAGGAAAAAGGGACGGAAATTGAGTTTGACGGGAACGTCGGGCACGAGCGCCAGCGCGCTCTCGATCCGGTGCTTGCCGATATAGCACCAGGGGCACACCACGTCGGAGACGACATCGATCTGGAGCGGTTTCAACGTGCTCATAGCGCCTCCTTCGGGCGATGCGGGTTTGACCCAAGATAAGCCGAACCCGCCCCGAGGCAAGGGCGCTAGGTCATAGCTGCTGCCATCTGCTTCAGCCGCTCGGCGGTGCTCTCGTCCGCCGGGAAGAACGTCTCCAGCGCCAGCTCCGACAGCGTGATGTCGACGGGTGTACCGAACACCATGGTGGTGGAGAAGAAACTTAGTATCTCTCCGCCATGGCGCAGCTTGAAGGGAATCGCGACATTGTCGCTCGACAGCGGCCCCGAACGCGCCGGGATGGGATAGCTCTTGAGGTCGTTATAGAGCTTGATCAGCTCAGGATCGGCCGTTGCCTCGCATTGCCGGTGCAGCCGCTCCAGCAGGTGCCCGCACCACTCCGCGAGATTGACCGTGCGCGGCGCCAGCGCTTCAGGGTGAAACGCGAGCCGCAGCACGTTGAAGGGCTGACCGAGCAGCCGCTGCGGGATGCCTTCGAGCAGCGGCGCCACCATGCGGTTGGCGGAAACCAGATTCCAGTGCCGGTCATAGGCCAGCGCCGGATTGGGCTCATGCGCCCTGAGAACGAGGTCGATCGCCTGGCGAGCTGATTTCAAGGCGGGATCCTCCAGCGGGCGCTGCGGAAACGCCGGCGCATAGCCGGCGGCGACAAGCAGCACGTTGCGTTCGCGCAAGGGTACCTCGAGACGTTCGGCTAGCCTGAGCACCATGTCGCGCGAGGGCGCAGCGCGGCCGGTCTCGACGAAGCTCAAATGCCGCGCGGAAATCTCGGCCTCGCCCGCCAGATCGAGCTGGCTCATGCGGCGGCGTTGCCGCCATTCGCGCAAATGGTCGCCGATATGGACGGGCTGGCTGCGTTCGGCCTGTGCCGTGGATGCACGTGCGTTCATGCTCGAAAACCTAGCATGCGGATTTCAGCCCTTCCATTACCCGCGAGGTAATGAATATTGGATACAACCATCTGAAATCGCTCAATCTCTTTTCGCAGACTCTGCTCAACACCAATACCGGACGAGCAAAGCTTGCGAAGAAGGGTGCAACGTCGCCCGCATCACGTGCGGAGCTCGCCGCAGCGCAAGTGACCGCGATGAGGCATGCGCACGCTGGAAGTAAAGATTAGGGATTACCTGCACCGCCAGAGGACCGCCGCCTATGAAACGGCCGCTCCGGAAACCTTGTCGAAAAGGTGCGTTCGCTCCAGATCGATGGCGACATCTATTGGGCAATCCGGCGCCGCAGAAACACCGACTTGCATCTGCGCCGTGAATGGAAATGCGCCCACGGTTCCAATCACGAGAGTATGCGGCCCGAGCGGCTCCACGTCTTTCACCATCATGCGGACGGAGGAGCCCGATGGCGCATCTTGCCGCAGCACGTGGTCGGGCCGCACGCCGAGCACAACCGGCTTGCCGATGCTCCCTGCATAGGCCGCCTCTCGAGATTTCGGCAATCTCAACGCCGTACCCGAGGGTTCGGTGAAGATCAGTGCACCGTCGCGAGCGGCAATCTCCCCGTGGAGAAATTCATGCTGGGCGCGCCCATGAAGCCCGCGACGAACAGATTGCTTGGTTTCTCATAGATCGTGATCGGATCAGCCGCCTGCTCGATGCGGCCGCGATTCATCACCACGACCCGATCGGCCATGGTCATAGCTTCGACCTGATCGTGCGTGACATAAACGATCGTCTTGGCGAGACGGCGATGCAATGCCTTGATCTCGGTCCGCATCTCGATGCGGAGTTTGGCGTCGAGGTTTGACAATGGCTCGTCGAACAGAAACACGTCCGGGCTGCGCACGATGGCACGGCCGATCGCCACGCGCTGACGCTGCCCACCGGAGAGCTGCTTGGGCCGACGGTCCACGTATTGCTCGAGGTCGAGAACCCGCGCCACGTCCTCGACGGCTTTCGCGATATTGGCGCGCGACTCGCCCCGCGCCTTCATGCCGTAGCCGATATTCTCACCAACAGTCATATGCGGATAGAGCGCATAATTCTGGAACACCATCGCGCAATTACGCAAGCCTGGGCGCAGCTGCGTCACATCGCGATTACCGATACGAATGGCTCCGCTGGTGACCGTCTCCAGTCCCGCTATCATGCGCAACGTCGTGGTCTTGCCGCAGCCGGACGGTCCGACAAGCACGACAAACTCCTCGTCGGCCACACTCAGATTAAGCCCCTCGATGATCTTGTAGGGCCCATATGCCTTGCTGACGTTCTCGATCTCGACGTGCGCCATGGATTCCTTTTTCCGTCCCTATATCGACGGCCAACAAAGCCCGGATGATGCTCACGCATCATCCGGGGCAGTCTCCGCGGGAAGCTAGTTCTTCGGTGAGAGGCCCATCGCCGCGCGATAGGCGGCGAGCTGCTTCGCGCGGCCGAACTCGTCGGTCAGGCGATTCCATTCCTTCGCGACCGCGTCCAGCGCGGCCTGCGCGGCCTGCGGCGTGGTCTGGCCGGCCAGCGCCTTGCCAAGCTCAATCTCCACAACCTCGGTGTAGGAGAAATAGCCGGGCAAACGCATGTCGAGCGCAACGTTCTTGCCGTTAATGGAGTCGGCCTGGGCGCCGAGATATTCCTTGGCTTCCGTCGGCGAGAAGATCTTGCTCCACAACTCCAGATTCGTGGTGTGCGACTTGCGGTATGGGTTGACACCCGTGCCACCGGTAATCGCGGCCTTGCCGGAGACTTCAGGGCTTGTCAGCGTCTTGACGAAATCCCAGGCCGCCTGCTGGTTCTTGCCCACCTTTGGCACGGCAATCTGCCAGCCTCCGAACGCCATGAAGGGTGCCGGCAGCACTGCCGGAAACTTGTCCCACTTCTTGGTTTTGGCGTTCCATATCTCGTCAGAGCCGGGCAGCACCGCAGAGCCCACCTTGCCGGAAATCTTCGATTGCTTGGGGTCGGCGGCGATCACGCCGGTGTCGCCCCAACCGATCGACTCGGCCACCTGGCCGCCGGCCACGGCGGCATTGACCTCGCCGAACGAAAAGTTCAGCGCGTTGGGCGGGCCAAGCTTGGAAGCGCGAATATATTCCTCCAATCCCTTCACCCAGCCCGGATTGTTGATCTGGGCATCCATCGTTTCGGGGTCGAAGAACATCGCGCCCGGATAGTTCGGGTTGTTGGTATAGGCCGCCGCGTGGCTGAAGAAGAACCAGAATTGCTGGCCACCGCGACAGAAGGCCTCCGCCGTGCCCCAGAGTCCCTTGTCGGGGCGCTGAAAGAACTCCGCGATGTCGAGATATTGCTTCCAGGTCTTTGGCGGCGCCAGGTCGTAGCCGTACTTGGCCTTGAAGGCGTCCTTCTCCTTGGGATCGCTGAACAGGTCGGTGCGATAGGTGTAGGTGTGAACGTCGCCGTCCATCGATTGCGAATAGATCTTGCCTTCCCACACCATCAGGCGCTCACGGTAGGCCGGCTCGACATCGTCCCAATCCTTGCCGGACTGCATCTCTTTCGGCATCTCGCTGAGATAGGTGACGAAGTCGGGCAGCCAGGCCGGCGCAAAGCTGACCAGATCGAACGTCGCGTCCGATCCGGTAAGCGATGTAACGATCTTCGGGTAGAGCTCCGACCAGGGGAACTCGACCACATTGACCTTGCCGCAGGTCTTCTTGGTCCATTCGTCCGCGCCGAGCTTGAGCGCGGAGGCGATATACGGTCCGGTCTGCGACGCCACAGTCAGGGTGACGCCGGAGTAATCCGGGCTACAAGCAGCGTTCGCCTGGCTCGCGGTGCAAGCCATCGCGAGCGAGGTGGTCAGCATCAGAAACGTCCGTCGCAACATCGTCCAGTCCTCCCTACATAGGTTTTTGCTATTTGATTGCTCCGAGCAGCAGGCCCGACCGCATCATGCGGCTGAGCAGACCTGCCATGATCATCATCGGAATGATGGCGACGAGCGCCGCGGCCGAGATCGCCCACCATTCGTCGCCGCGCTGGCTGTTCTGTCCCGCCACCAGGATCGGCAGCGTCTGCCATCTGGAATTGGTCAGGAACAGCGCGAACAGGAACTCGTTCCAGACGAAGGCGAGCGTGATCATGAAAGTCGCCAGCAGTCCGTTCATCGACATTGGCACCACGATGCCGAGGAAGATGCGCCAACTTGGCACGTTGTCGACCATCGCGGCTTCTTCGACCTCGATCGGAATGGCCTCGAAAAAGTCGCGCATCAGCCAGACCACGATCGGCAGCGAGAACGCGACGTAGCACAGCGTCAGGCCGACATAGCTGTCGATGAGCTGGAAGCCGAGCCGGCCGATTTCGCTGTAGAGGAGATACAGCGCGAAAGCCGTGACGATCGGCGGAAACATGCGCTGGCTGACGAACCAGAACAGGATGTCTTCATTGCCGAGGATCGGCCCCGGCAGCGGCAGGCGGTTGGACAGGATTGAAGCGACAAGCGCGATCGGGAACGCCAGCAGCAGCGCCTGCGCGCGGGTGAAGCCGAGCGAATTGTTGAACAGCAGATAGCCGCCGAGCGCGAGCAGGAAGAAGATCAGACCGGCGCCGAAGCGCACCCTGAATTCGAACCGCACCAGCGCATAGGCCGCCATTGCACCGACGGCAGTCGCGATCGCCGCCGCCGACAAGCCAACGATTGTCGAGTTCAAAAAGGTCCGGAAGAACTCGCCACGGATACCCTGATAAAGATCAATGAAGGGCTGCAGGGTCGGCGTGAAATCGACGAACGGAATATAGGTCGGGCCGCCGACCACGCCCGGCGGGGTCTTGAACGCCGTCACGACCACCCAATAGAGCGGAAACGCCGTGATCAGGCACCATGCGAAGACACCGGCCGCGACCAGGCGGCGGCTCCAGCGCGATAGTCCGGTAAGGCCCTGCCCGCTCATCGGCGCTTCTCCAGATGCGGCCGCAGCAGCGCCAGATAAGTGACGCCAATGATCGTGATGGCGATCAGGAACAGGAAGCTGAGCGCCGACGTGTAGCCGAGATTGAACTTCTTGAAACCCTCCTGATAGGCGAACAAGGTCAGGGTCTCGGTGTCCACACCCGGTCCGCCGCCCGTCATCACGAATACGGTGTCCATGATCTTGTAGCTCTCGATCAGGCGGATGAAGACGACCGCGGCGGAGATCGGCAGCATCATCGGAAAGGTGATGCCCCAGAACTGTTGCCAGGCGCTGGCGTTCTCGAGCTCGGCCGCCTCGTAGACATCTTCGGGGAGCGTTTGCAGGCCAGCCAGCATCATCAGGATGATGAACGGGGTCCACTGCCAGATCTCAACAGCGATGATGCAGGCGAGCGCCCAATGACCGTTGGTGAGGAACGGCAAGTTCGCCATGCCGAACATGGACAGGAACTGGTTGAGCGGCCCCATGGTCGGATTGAAGATCATGCGAGCAACAAGCGCGACGGCGACCGGGGCCAGAAGCATGGGCAACAGCAAGGCCACGCGAAATAGCCGTTCGCCCGGAACGCGCGCGTTCAGCGCGAGCGCAACGCCAAACCCGATCACGTATTGCAACCCGACGGCAATGAACGCGATCAGCGTCGTCGTGAAGATCGCATTCCAGAAGCGCGGCTCTTGCAGGAGCGTAGCATAATTGCCGAGCCACACGACCCGCGGCGGGATCGGCGGAATCAGGCGATAGCTGAGGAAGCTCATGGTGAGCGAATAGATCAGCGGAAAGATCGAGATCGCCAGCACGACGAGCACCGCCGGCCAGATGAAGACATGCTTAATCGGATCGTTCCGCATCATGAGCAGATCATCCCTTCAACAGGGCTTCAATCTCAGCGCGCCGCGGCATGGCAGGCGCAGTCCCCGCGCGCGTCACGGAAATCCCCGCCGTGGCGGAACCGAAGCGCGCCGCTTCCAGGGGATCGGCGCCGCCCGCAAGCGCTGCAGCGAAGCCGCCGACGAATGCATCGCCCGCGCCCGCGGTTTCGACCACCTTGCCGGCGGCGAACGGGGGCACGTGTAGCGAGCGATCTCGCCCGTGAAACAGCGCCCCGCGTTCGCCGAGCGTGATCAGCGCGGTGCCCGCTCCCTTGGCCACCAACGCTTCGCCGGCGCGGCGGGCGCCGGCAAGATCGCTCACCGCGATCCCCGTCAGCGCTTCCGCCTCGGTCTCATTGGGAACGACGTAGTCGCACAAGGCAAACAGGCCATCGTCGAATTTGACCGCAGGTGCCGGGTTGAACACGGTGATGCTGCCCGCAGCGCGCGCGATCTCGAGCCCGCGCTGCGCGGCCGCGACCGGTTGCTCGAGCTGGGTCACGAAGACGCGGCTGGTGCGGATCGCATCCGCCGCCGCATCGACGTCGGTGGGGCTGAGATCGTCGGCCGCTCCGCTCACCACGATGATGGCGTTGTCGCCGCGTGTCTCGTGGACATAGATGAAGGCCGCGCCGGTCGGCGCCTCCGCAGTCCTGGCGACGCGCGGTCGAATGCCCTCGGTTTCCCACGTCTTGATGGCAAGATCACCGAAGGCGTCGCGGCCGATCCGGGAGATGAAGGTCACATCTGCGCCTGCGCGCGCAGCGGCCACCGCCTGGTTCGACCCCTTGCCGCCTGGTCCCATGGCAAATCCCGAGCCGGCGATCGTTTCACCGATCGCGGGCATGTTGCCGGCCCGGAAGGCCAGATCGACGACGAAGATGCCGAGCACTGCGACGCCAGTCTTGCTCATGGTCGTCACTCTCCGTCCGGCGCGATGACGCCCTTGGAAAACAGGAAGCAGCCGTAGAAGCGCCGCTCTCCCGTGGCGATCACACAGTAGGCCGTCTTGGCCTTTTCATAGAAGGCATGGCGCTCGACCCCGACCAGCGGCCAGGAGCGTCCCTCGGCGCGGTCGATCGCGGCCTGCACCTCGCGCTGTACCGGCGGCACCTCCTGGGGCTGGCCAACAATCTCCATGCGGATTGCGGCATCGTCGACGAACGTATCGAGCGGCAGCACCGAGAGAATGGCTTCGATCGCCTTTGCCGTACTGACGTTGTCGATGCGAAGCAGCTCGCCGAACACGGTCTGGCGCGCAATGGAGTCGGCAGGAAAATTGGTGTCGCACACCACGAGGCGGTCCCCGTGCCCCATTGCGCGCAAGGCATAAAGCACGTCGGCATTGAGCAGTGGATTGATGCCCTTGAGCATGTTGCGTCCCTCCCTTGTCTTCAAAAAATCGCCCGAACTCTGATGGTCCGAATGCCAACCCGTATCACCGCAAGGTGACGTCTTTAGTCCCCATAAGGAATCCAGATGTTCTTCACCTGCACCGCGTGGCGGAGCAGGATCGGACCTTCGCTCGCCACCCGGTCGTACCAATCGAGCGCCAGCCCGTGGTCGACCAGCGTGCGCTTGAGGTTGCCGATCGACAGCCGCTCCGCAGCAGTCGAGGCCTCCTGCGAGCCGAACACCCAGAGCGCATCGACGTCATCATGCTCGGCAAGGACCTTTGCGAGCGCATCGCGCTCGCCGGTGACGATATTGACGACGCCTGCCGGCACATCCGACGTCTCCAGCACCTGATAAAAATCGGTCGCTGCAAGCGGATGCCGCTCGCTTGGGACGGCGACGACGCGGTTGCCCATCGCAATCAACGGTGCCACCAGGCTGATGAAGCCCAGCAACGGGGCCTCGTCCGGACAGGCCACCCCGACCACGCCGATCGGCTCGTGCATGGCAAGCGCCACGCCGCGCAACGGCGGTGCATGGATCGTCCCCTCGTATTTGTCGGCCCAGGCCCCATAGCTGAACAGCCGTTCGATACTCGCCTCGACCTCCGCGCGCGCCTTGGCGGGCGAAACGCCGGTCATATCACCGACGCGCCGGGCGAACTCGTCGCCACGCGCGGACAGATTCTCGGCAAGGTAGTAGAGGATTTGGGCGCGATTATGCGTCGACGCCCGCGCCCCCCCTCGGCCGAGCGCGCAGCGGCCACCGCGTTACGGATATCCTTGCGATTGCCCTCACCGGCTTCGCCGAGGTGCTTCCCCTTCGGCGACAGCACCGCGCGCGAATAGTTTCCGTCGGGACGAACCTGCTTGCCGCCGACGAACAGCTTGGCGGTTCGGTCGATCGACGGCGTGCCAAATCCGGCGCCGTCGTTAGAAGCCGCCGGGGATGGCGGCGGCACCTTCGCCCGCGCCTTCCGCCCGCTCCAGGCTTTCGGCTTGAGATATTCGTAGAGACCTTCCCGGCCGCCCTCGCGACCGAAGCCGGACTCGCGATAGCCGCCGAAGCCGACGCTGGCATCGAACAAATTGGTCGCATTGACCCAGACCACGCCGGCCTGAAGCTTCGGCGCGATATCGAGCGCCAGCCCGATGGTCTCGCTCCACACGCTGGCGGCAAGGCCATAGCGCGTGTTGTTGGCGAGCATCACCGCCTCGTCCGGCGTGCGGAACGTCATCGCGACCAGCACCGGGCCAAAGATCTCCTCGATCGCCACGGTCGATGACGGATGTACGTTCCAAAGCAAGGTGGGGGGATAGAAGCATCCCTCAGCGGGGATCGGCCCCGGCGCCTGATACTTCTCAGCGCCCTCCTTGACGCCGATTTCGACCAGCGCCTTGATCCGCTCGAGCTGCACCGGTGCGACCACCGCGCCCATGTCGATCGCCTTGTCGAGCGGCGGACCCACGCGCAGCGTCTCCATGCGGCGGATGAGGCGCTTGCGGAATGTCTCTGCGATCCCTTCCTGCAGCAGAAGCCGCGATCCGGCACAACAGACCTGGCCCTGGTTGAACCAGATCGCATCGACCACGCCTTCCACGGCGCCGTCGATGTCGGCGTCGTCGAACACGATGAACGGCGACTTGCCGCCGAGCTCGAGCGTCAGCGACTTGCCGCTGCCTGCGGTCGACTGACGGATCAATCGACCGACCTCGGTCGATCCGGTGAAGGCGATCTTGTCGATACCGGGATTTTCGACCAGCAACGCGCCGGTGGCGCCATCACCCGTCACCACATTCAACACGCCGGGCGGCAGGCCGGCTTCCGCCGCGAGCTCGGCGAACAGCAGCGCGGTGAGTGACGTGAACTCTGCCGGTTTCAGCACCACGGTGTTGCCGGTCGCCAGCGCGGGCGCGATCTTCCAGGCCAGCATCAGCAGCGGAAAGTTCCAGGGGATGATCTGGCCGATCACACCGACCGGGACATGGTCGGCGAATTCGCGGTCCTGCAATTGTGCCCAGCCGGCGTGATACAGGAAGTGGCGCGCGGCGAGCGGCACGTCGAGATCGCGGGTTTCCCTGATCGGTTTGCCATTGTCGATCGCTTCCAATACCGCGAACAGACGAGCATGACGTTGCAGCATGCGCGCCAGCGCATAGAGATGACGGGCACGACCGTGACCACCGAGCTTTGCCCATGACGACTGCGCCGATCGCGCGGCGCCGACGGCAGCCTCGACATCCGCTGCGATGCCTTGCGCGATCTTGGCCAGCGTCTTTCCGGTGGCTGGCTCGATCGTCGCCAGATGCTTGCCCGAAGCCGGCGCGACGAATTTACCGGCAATGAAATGCCCAAACGTCGCGTCGTGCCGCTTCAGCCAGGCGCGCGCCTCGCCGTCCGCCTCGGGAGCGGGACCATAATCCATGGTCTCAAAGTAATGTGCGATACTCATGCTCAGCCCACGGGATGACGGTTGAAGGCCGAGTAGCGGCCGGTGACGTGATGCTCGAGCTGGCGCTCGATGTCGGCGAGCAGGCTCGAGGCGCCGACGCGGAACAGATCCGGCTCGAGCCAATCGCGTCCCAACTCCTCCTTCATCAGGAACTGGTAGTTGAGCACATCCTTCGCCGTCGAGATTCCGCCGGCCGGCTTGAAGCCTATCTTGAAGCCGGTCCGCTCCTCATAGACCCTGATCATGCGCAGCATCGCCAGCGTCACCGGCAGCGTGGCATTGACGCCTTCCTTGCCGGTGGAGGTCTTGATGAAATCCGCGCCGGCCATCATGCAGACCATCGACGCCTTGGCGACGTTGCGCAGCGTTTTGAGGTCGCCGGTTGCGAGGATCGTCTTCAGATGCGCATCGCCGCAGGCTGCGCGGAAATCCCGGACCTCGGCGTAGAGAGCGCGCCAATCTCCGGTCAGCACATGCTCACGCGTGATGACGATGTCGATCTCCTGCGCACCGTCCCTGACGGACGCCTCGATCTCCTTGAGTTTCAGATCGTGAGGCACGAGGCCTGCCGGAAATCCAGTCGAAACCGCAGCGACCGGAATGTCATACCCATCGAGCGCTTCGACCGCGGTTGCGACGAAGCGGTGATAGACGCAGATCGCGCCCGTGTGCAGCCGGCGCCCGGCAAAACCGAGTGCCTCGACGAGGTCACTTCGTATCGGGGCCCTCGCCTTGGCACAGAGACGCTTCACCCGTTCGGCCGTATCGTCGCCGTTGAGTGTCGTCAGGTCGATGCAGGTGATCGCCTTGAGCAACCACGCCGCCTGCGCGTCCTTCTTGACGGTGCGCCGGCCCGGCAGGCTCGCAACGCGGCGCTCGGCGGCGGACAGATTGATCCGGATATCATCGACCCAGTCCATCTCGAGCGCGCGGCCGCTGTTGCGCGCGATCGGATGCGGATGATTGTGATCCCGTGCCTGGGGCTGCGCCGGCACCGCGGATGGATTTGATATCAAGACGCCCTGCGCCATCGGTACGCCGCGCAATGCTAGCGAATCGGCTGAAACGGCAGATAGACTGAATGTGCCGATTGCAACATGCGATCCTCCCATCCCTTGGCCGCCGGCGCTTCTGCTGCCTCCCGTCGCCGACAGCGAAACACCCTTCGGGCCAAATGTTAGTATTGTAACAGATTGACGTTGCTAAACTCCCATCATTGTAAGATCATTGTCAACCGGATAAGCAAGCTCGGTGACGAAAATGACTGAAACACCGACCGCACGCCCCAGCGAGACGCGCGTCCAACGGCTGCAACGGCTGCGACGCGCCGTCGAGACGAGCGGCGCACTGCATCTGAAGGACGCCGCAGAGCTGCTGAAGGTGTCGGAGATGACCGTTAGGCGCGACCTTGCCGGGCCCGAGGCGGCGCTCGCCCTGCTCGGCGGCTACGTCGTCAACGCGGCGTCGCCGACCGGGATCAAGTACACATTCGAACAGGAAATCGACCAGCACACACAGGACAAGCGCCTCGCCTGCCGATCCGCAGCCGCCTCGATCAAGGAAGGTGACACCATCTTCATCGACTGCGGCACCACGATGCAGTCGCTGGCGGATTGCCTGCCTGAGGACATGCCTCTTTCGGTGATCTGCTATTCGCTGAACGTCGCCTCGATCGTCACCCACCGGCCAGCGACGCAGGTGATGTTGATGGGCGGGCTCTACCATCCGTCGTCGCAGTCGTTCTCGTCGGATGACGGCCTGTCCTACCTGCGGCGGCTCGGGATCAACAAGGCTTTCATCTCGGCCGGCGGCCTGCACTGGACCCGCGGCGCCAGCTGCTCGAATTTTCACGAAGTCGCCATCAAGCAGGCCGTGATCGCTACCGCGATGGAGAGCATCCTCGTGGTCGACGCCAGCAAGCTCGGCAGCCTCAAGCCGGCGTTCTTCTCCGACGTCAGCTCATTCTCGCGGATCATCGTCGGTGGCTCCGTGTCGGCAGACACGCGCAAGCACTTCCGCAGCCTTCCCGTCGAATACGTCACCAGCACGGCCTGATCCGGACGGGGGCTGGTTCGCCCGGATCAGGCTTACCGAACGATGCGCGGTCTCGGTGGATCGCGCATCGCTGTTTCGGGCTAGTTGCAGGCGGGCTTCGCCTTTTTGCAGGCATCCGTCAGCTCGGCCGGCGGGTCCTTCTTGAATACGGTTTTGTAGGACTCCAGCACATTCGACTGCGTCACCGGCAGCGACTGCACACCTACCCAGCCAGGCGTTTCCTTACCCAGCAGCGCGTTCATCATCGCCATCGCCTCCGCGACGCCCTGGTCGTAGGGACGCTGCGAGCCGGTCGCCTTCAGCGGCCCGCCCTTGGCAATCTCGATCGCCGATTGCAGACCGAGGTCGACCGTCGTCATGGGAATATCGATGCCCTGAGCCCGCATCGAGCTCAGCGTGTCGAGCGCCGGTTGATCCCATACCGCGTACAGTCCCTTGACGTCGGGATTGCCGGTCAGGAAGTCGCCCGCGATCTGCGAGACCTTCGGCGGATCGGTGAAGTCGACCTGCTTCATCTTGATGTCAGGGCGGTTTGCTTTCATCCACTCCCGCACGCCCTTGGTGCGCTCGTTGGTGCTGAAATAGTCGACGCCGAAATTGACGAGACCGATGGTGCCGCCCTGCGCCACGCAGGATGCCAGGATCTGTGCCGCGATCTGGCCATTGCCCTGGCTATCGGCCGAGACCATCGTCGCATATTCCTCGGGATGCTTCAGACCAGTCGGGATGCTGTCCATCAGCACGAGCTTGATGCCGGCTTTGGCGATCTTCTTGTAGGTCGGCGCGGTCGCGGTGAAATCGACCGGAATCGAAATGATGCCGTCCGGATGCTGCTGGATCGTGTTCTCGATATCGGCGATCTGCTTGTCCACCTGATATTCGGCGGACGCGACGCCCGTCACCGTCACGCCGTACTTCTTCAGCGTATCGGTGATGCCCTGGATCTGGAGCTGCGACCAGTCGAGGTTGACCGTCTGCATGGAGATGCCGACCTTGAAGTTCTTCTCCTTGATCTTGGCGGCGTCGGCCTCCGACAGTGCGAGCACCTCGGGGGAAGCCGCCTTTTCGCCGTGGGGTCCCTGGCCGACGATCGACTTCGGCCCGAGCTTCGCGAGATCGACACCCTTGACGCAGGTCGCGGGCACTTCGGCGCGAGCCGACGGGATCATCGAGAGGGCGGCAGCGGCCACCAACGCAGTCAAAGGCAAGGTTTGTCGCAAGATTGGTTTCATTGTTTCCTCCATTTTTTGGTCGCCGATTCACCGGAGGGCCAGCGACCTTGCCCCTACCCGCGCAGCGCAATGAACTTGTTGTTCATGCGTCGCGCCGGACGTCGACTAGCGTTTCGTGAAAGCAACCGCGGCAACGATGATCGCGCCCTTGATCACGAGCTGCATCGGCGAGCTCACGCCGAGCAGAACAAGGCCGTTGTTGAGCGTGCCGATGATCAAGCTGCCGAACAGTGTTCCAAGGATGTAGCCGCGCCCGCCGAACAGGCTGCAGCCGCCGAGGATCACCGCGGCGATGACGTCGAGCTCCATGCCCTGCACGACATCTGGCCGCGCGGCATGTGAACGCGCCGACAGCACCAGCGCCGCTAATCCGGCCAGCGTGCCGGTCAGGACAAAGGCCGCAGTCGTGATCCGTTTGGTGTTGATGCCGGAATAGAGCGCCGCGGTCGGGTTGCCGCCGACCGCATAGATGCGCCGGCCGAACACATTGTAGTGCAGCAGCAGAATGCCGATAATCATCGCCGCCATAGTCCAGGCGATCGGAACCGGTATGCCGAGGAACGTGCCTTCGCCAAAGATCGCGAAATAGGTCTCGTTGGTGATGATCACCGGCTTGGTGTTGGTTACCATCATCGCCAGTCCCCGCGCCATGCTCAGCGAGCCCAGCGTCACCAGGAACGACGGGATCGATAGCTGCGTGGTCAGGATGCCATTGAGCAGCCCGACCAGCGCGCCGGTACCGAGCCCGGCCACGGCGCCCACGATCCAGCTGTTGATGATCTGGCTCATCGCGAGAGCAGCCGCCATGCCTGACAGCGCCAACGTCGAGGCAACCGACAGATCGATCTGACGCGCGATGATGATGAAGGTCATGCCGACCGCGATGATCGACACCAGCGTGGTCTGGCGCCCGATGTTCAGGAAGTTGTCGACCGAGAGAAACCAGGGCGAAGACAGGCTGAACACGACCAGCAGGATCACGAAGGCGATGTACAGCATGTACGGCCGCTCGCCCCGCAGCAAATTCTGGAGAATCTTGCGGCGGCGATCAGATCGGGTCGACGAGGCGACCACGTTGGGAGCAGTCAGTTCGGTCATGCGGGAAGCTCTTGCAAGTGGCCCGGCCCGGAGGCCTGGTACATCTGGAGGAGATGATGCAGCTCTTCGGCATCATCGATCTCGCCGCGCGACAGCGTACGAGCCACACGCCCGTTGACGATCACGGAGATGCGGTCGCAGAGCTCGATCAATTCGACGAGATCGGACGAGACGACCAGGACCCCGCTGCCGTCGCGGACGGCATTCCGGATCACGGCATAGATTTCCTCGCGTGCGCCCACGTCGACGCCGACCGTCGGTTCATCCAGGAGCAGCACGCGCGGCCGCGGATCATTCCATTTTCCGAATACGACCTTTTGCTGGTTGCCGCCGGAGAGCGTCCTGACCAGGCTGAACGCGCCTGGCGCTTTCACCGAAAGCCTGGCGACCGCGGTTTCCGCACGCCTGGCGGCGGCGCGTTGCTGCATCCAGCCCCAGCGCGAGAAGTGGGGAATTCGCGGCAAGGTGACGTTTCGCTCGATCGAATGGTCCAGGACCAGACCCTGCACATGCCGGTCTTCCGGCACCAGCGCGATGCCCTGCTCGATCGCATCGGCAGGCCCTCTCGGCAGCCATCGCCGGCCCTCGATCTCGATTGCGCCGCTCTCGAGCGGCCGGAGGCCAAACACTGTCTCCAAAATCTCCGTGCGGCCGCTGCCGATCAATCCGGCGAGGCCGTGGATCTCGCCCTTCAGCACGGACAGATCGACGGCGCGAAGCCGGTCGTTGGACACGTCGGACAGCGACAGAACCGGCGACGGATCCAATTCACGCTTCGCGACAGGTTCGGTGCGCGGGCCCGTGGGTGCCGATCGATCGGTTCCGACGATCGCGTTCACCAGCCGCTTCATGTCGGTCTCGGCGGTGACAAACGTGCCCGCGTTAGCGCCATCGCGCAGCACCGTGACGCGCTGCGAGATCTCGAACACCTCGTTGAGCCGATGGGTCACATAGATCACGCCGACTCCGCGGCGCGTCGCCTTCCCGATCGCATCGAACAGGATCCGGACCTCATCCGATGTCAGCGAGGAGGTCGGCTCGTCGAGGATCAGAAGCCGGACCTCGCCCATCAGCGCCTTGGCGATCTCCGTCATCTGGCGATAGGCGAAAGGCAGCGAGCCGACAGCCGCTCTCGCATCCAGGGGAATGCCGAGCGCGTTCAGGAATGCCTCGGCCCTGGCCATCAGCGCGCGCTGCCGGACGAAGCCGAAACGCGCACGCGGCTCACGGCCGAGCAACAGATTGTCCGCAACGCTCAAGGATTCGACGAGGCTGAGATCCTGATAAACGACAGCGATCCCCGCCTCGCGCGACTTCGCCGGGCTGTCGAATTCCACCGGCCTGCCGGCGATCTCGATCGTGCCGCTGTCGAGGGCATGAACACCACTGAGAATCTTGATCAGGGTAGATTTTCCCGCGCCGTTCTCGCCCAGTAGCGCATGGACCTCGCCGGCGCGAACCTCGAGGTTGACGTCGCGCAGCGCTCGTACGCCGCCGAAGCGCTTGTTGATGCCACTGACCATCACAAGCGAGGCCGACGACCGAGGTTCTGCTGCAACCGAACCGGACAGTTCCAAACTTTCCTCCCGTCGCCCCGCAAGACGCTGGTACGATGGTGACATATTGTTATTTTTGCAACTTATCCTGTTATAATTCTATCATCTCCGCCGACCTGTCAATGGCGGATCACGTCGCGGGGCCGGATCTAGCCCTGGCCCTATCTCGATTTGTGCGGTTGCGAACGTCAGTACAGACAGCCGGCCTTCCCAGCGCGGATCTGTTCAACATCAGGAACGGACCAAAGCTTCACGACGCGCTCCATTCGGTCCTGGCGGCAAGCACCCGATCATCCAAGCTAGAGGAGGCAGGCCCCGCGATCGATCAGCGCAAGCGTGTGCCGACAGAAAGGTAGACGCATAGGCGACGCGTGACAGCCATGGCGATGAGGCGGCCTTAGCCAAGCACACTAGACCGCGCGCGACACTTCGCTCCAATTCTGTGGATGACAATCCCTGCAATACGTCGTGCTCGTCGCGTCATTCCTGCCGCGCAGGATTACGTTCCTCGCCCTCGATCGTGCCGGCCGACCGCATCGACCGCGACATCTATCTGGTGCTTGAAGACGTCGGCGCGCGCTGGTTGCGCCCGTCGCGAGACCGACGAGGCTGACACCAACCTCGAGATCATCCTGCAAAATCTGCGGTCCGGCCAGTACGCCTATCCGGTCCGAATTGTATCCTTCAATCCCGTCCAGGGGTAGTCGCGGGATGCGACTTCCGAGGTCGCCGACCCACTGGCTCGGCGTGCAGCCGACACCGACGCTGAGATCTCGTCGGCACTGCAGGACTTCATCGCCGCTAACGCCAGAAAGCGCTTCGGCATGCAGCCAGCGCTGCGCCTTCGACTTCAGACACGTTATAATGCCTGTTGCTGCCTTTCATTCGATGGAAGCACGCTGCGTATGCCAATCCGTCACTGACTGGGCGCATACCCGGCGCGGGCAAGCGTATCTTCGGACAGATGCGGACCGACGAGCTGCATGCTGAGAGGCAATCGGTCCGACGCCATGCCGTTCGGTAGCGTGATGGTCGGGCTGCCCGAGAAGTCGAATACCGCCGTGAAGCGCAGGATGCTGAGCAGCACGTTCGGATCGGCGCCGTATTCGCCCATCTTGGTCAGCGTTGGGATCGGCACAGGCATGGTGGGAATCAGGAGCAGGTCAATATCGCCGAACAGCGCCGCGAGGCTGCCGCAGAACTTCAACCGCTCATGATGGATCTGAGCGATCTCGACGCCGCTGATCGATCTGCCCTGCTCGATCAGCTGCGCCAGATCGGGACCGTATTCCGACTTCCGCGACGGATAGGTCTCGAGATGCGCCTCTGCGGTCTCGATGGAGCACATCGGAATCCACATGCTCACGAGCTTCTCGTAAGCTGGGAACTTGACCTCACGAATATCGGCGCCGAGGTCCGCAAGCGTACGCTCCGCTTCCAGCAAGGCGGCGACCACCTGCCGATCGATCCCGTCCTGCGTGTAGCTGCGGTCCACGCCAATCCGTAAGCCTCGCACGCCCTCACCGATCCCCGCCAGATAGTTCGGCACCGGCGCCTGAAGGGCGGTCGGATCATTGACGTCTGCGCCCGCGATCACGCCGAGCATGGCCGCGGCATCGGCTGCGCTCCGGCACATCGGCCCGACATGATCGAGAGAGTCAGCCAGCGGGAAGACGCCGTGGCGGCTCACACGTCCCCAGGTGGGCTTGATCCCGGTCAGCCCGCACGTCGCCGACGGAAACCGGATCGAGCCGCCGGTGTCGCTGCCGATCGAGCCGAAGCAAAGTCCCGCCGAAGTGGCCACGCCCGATCCGCTTGAGGAGGAGCCGACCCAGTAGTCGGTCCCCCAGGGATTGAGCGGCGCTTGGTCGTCGGGATGATGGCTCGTATAGGCGCCCTCGGTCATTTTTAGCTTGCCGAGCGTGACGGCGCCGGCGTGTTCGAGCCGGTTCACGATCGTCGCGTTGAAGGAGGGGACGAACCTAGTGTGGATCGTGGTACCTCCAGCGGTCGGCGCGAAAGTGGTGTAGCAGAGATCCTTCAATCCGATCGGCACGCCGTGCAGCGGCCCACGCCAGATGCCCTTGGCAAGCTCGGCGTCACAGCGCTTCGCCTGCGCCATGGCCCGCTCGGCGAGGACGAGCGCGTAGCCGTGAAACTTCTGATCGAGCTTCGCGATCCGGCGATCGCCGCGGCCTTGCTCTTCTCGAGATACGGCATCGCCGCATTGACCAGCCGCACGGTGCCCATCATGTCGGTGGAGAATTCCTTCTCCCAGCTCTCCTCGTCCTGTCCGATCGACAGCGCACTGACATTGGCGACCACGACGTCGATGCCGCCAAGCTTCGAGGCCATGTCCTCGACCCAGGCCTTGAGCGCCGGGCCGTTGGAGACATCGACCGAACTACCGAAGGCAGCGACGCCCTTCGCCTTGATCGCGGCGACTGCGCTATCGACGTCGGCCTGGTTGCGCGCGCAGATGCCGACATCCGCGCCTTCCGCCGCGAATGTGTCGGCGATCGCCCTGCCGATCCCCTTGGTGCTGCCGGTGACGAGAACCTTTGCTCCCTTGAGTCCCAGATCCATGTCCATTCCCTCCCTATTGACGACTCGAAAACATGCCATGCGGCCGTTCAGAGCAGGAGCTGCTCGCGGACATTGTCCTCGTTAACCTCGCCACCCGCCAGCGACTGCGCGATCTTGCCCTTCTCCATGATGTAACAACGCTCGGCGATTGCCAGGATCGTGTCGAGGTTCTGCTCGACGAAGATGATGGTGGTCCCGAGCTCGTTCCGGAACGATCTCAGCGCCTCGCAGATGTGCTGGACGATCGAGGGCTGGATACCCTCGGACGGCTCGTCCAGGATCATCAAGGACGGATTGCCGATCAGCGCGCGACCTATGGCGAGCTGCTGCTGCTCGCCGCCCGACATCGTGCCCGCGGCCTGCCGCCGGCGTTCCTTCAGTCGCGGAAAATACTCATAGACGAGTTCAGGCAGCTTCTTGCCGCCGGGACCGCCGATCAACTCGCCGACCTGCAGGTTTTCCTCGACGGTCATCTGCGGAAAGACATCGCGTCCCTGCGGGATGTAGCCGAAGCCCGCCCTCGCCCGCGCGTCGGCTTCGAGCTTTGTTACGTCCTGCTCCATGAAGCTGATCGTGCCACGCCAGGTTTGCAGCAAACCGATCAGGCACCGCATCAGAGTCGACTTGCCGACACCGTTGCGGCCGATCACGCCGACAATCTCGCCGCGGGAGACCGACATGGTGACGCCCTGCAAAATCGGCGTCGCACCGTATCCCGCCCATAATTCCGATACGTCCAGAATCCGGTCAGTGGGATTGGGTTTAGTGAGCATGGGTCTTACCGAGATAAATTTCCGCGACTTTCGCGTCCTGCAAAATGCTTTCGAGATCACCGCGTGCGAAAATCTTGCCGAGATGCAGCACTGTGACGCGCTGGGCGACCTGGCGCACGAAGGCCATATCATGCTCGACGACAAGAACCGTCATGCCCTCTGCATTGAACGACTTGATCAGCTCGCCGGTCTTGAAGGTTTCCTCCGGCGACATGCCGGCAGTCGGCTCGTCCAGGAGCAGGAGCTGCGGCTTCAGCGCCAGCGCCATCCCGATCTCGAGCCATTGCTGCTGGCCATGCGACAGCGCACCCGCGAGCTTATCGCTGTCCGGCCCCAGGTTGAGCAGAGTCAGCAGGCGATCCTCCTCGGCGATGCGTTCCGCGCCGGACAGTCGTTCCTGGAGCGCAGTCTGGATATTTTGCCGAACCGGCAGCTCCTTGAACACGCTCGGAGCCTGCATCTTGATGCTCATGCCTCGCTGCACGCGTGCGTAGGGACGCTCCTTGGTGATGTCGACGGTATCGAACAGGATGCTGCCTTGGCTCGGCGGGTAGAGACCCACGATCAGCTTGAACAATGTGCTCTTGCCGGCGCCATTGGGTCCGATCAGGCAGTGGACCTCGCCGGCGTTGACCGTGAGGTCGACGTCGGAGACTGCGGTCAATCCGCCAAAACGCTTGGATACGCCTTTGACTTCGACCAGCGCCATGATCAGGACTCTTCCGGGTGCAAGCGACCAGCCTCCGCCATGACGGGGCTATCGTCGCGCCGCCGACGCCCGCTCCACCAGTCGGCGGCAAGCTTGCCGATGCCGAGCACAAAACCCTGCGGCGCCAGCATCACCGTGGCGAGCAGCAGCGCTCCCATCAGCACGAGTGCTGCCTGCTGGCTGTAGACCGTGATGGTCTGAAAGCCGAACAGCAGCAGGAACGATCCGACCAGAGTTGCGGTCAGATCGCTCCGTCCGGAGAAAGCCACCCATACGATGGGCATCGCCGCCGCAGGCAGGCCGATGCTGGACGGCGTGATGAATTGGCCCCAGGACGTGTACAGCGCACCACTCAGCCCTGCGAGGCCGCTGCCGATCACGAAGGTCAGGAGCTGGTATTTCCGGACGTCATAACCCAGCATCTCGGCGCGCTGCGGGTTCTCGCGCGTCGCCACGATGACGTTGCCAATACCCGAATTCACGAGCATGCGCAGCGCGAGATAGACGATCACGATCAGCGCGATCATGACGTAGTAGAGCGCCGATCCCTCGATATAGAAGTCGCCGACGGCGAGCGGGTCCATGCCCTTCATGCCGTTGAAGCCATTCAGCCGCGCCGGGCCGATGTGCCATTCCGGCCCCGCCGTCTGGCCGAGGAAGAAGGCAAGCACCAGCGTCGCAGACAGCGTCACGATCCCGAAGAAGATGCCGTTGATGCCCCCCCAGATCATGAAATAGCCGAGGATGCCGGCCGCCACCATCGCAAGGACAACGGACAGCGCAAGCGCGGCGATCGTTGCGGTGCCGCCGCCCATGTTAATCGCGAGCACGCCATAACCGTAACCGGCGATGCCGAAGAACAAGGTCTGGCCGAACGACAGCATCCCGCCATAGCCCCACATCAGGCAGAGGCCGAGCGCCATGAATATCCAGATCAGGAAATAGGCGAAATTCCCCACATCATAGGAGTCGGCGAACAGCGGATATGTCAGTGCGCCCGCGAGCACTGCAAGGAAGCAGGACCAGAAGATCTTGCCACGTCCGAGCGTCTGCGGACCTTCCAGCAGCTTGAACATCACAAATTCCCTTTAGCGCCCACGACGAACCAGAACGCTGGAGAGCCCCTCGGGCAACACCCGAATGATCAAAATAACGGCGACCAGCATGCCAATCTGTCCGATGATCTGGCCGTAGCTCGCGTTCAGCGCCATTCGGATCATCGCCAGGAACACAGCGGCCGGCGCTGTTCCGAGCAGCACGTTTGCCCCTCCAATTACGACCGTAACGAAGCTTTCGACCACGAAGGTCGCCCCCATGGTCGGGATCAGCGTCATCGTTGGCGCGTAGAGCGCCCCGCAAAGTCCGGCGAGGCCGGTGCCGATCCCGAAGCTGATCGAATAGATTCGGCCCGTTCGCGCGCCCAGCGCCTTCGCCATCGCCGCATTCTGCATCGTCGCCCGGGCGATCACACCAAAGCGCGTCTTCATGAAAACGATGTAGAGACCGCCCAGCACGGCCACCGCGCAACCGAACAGAACCAGACGATAGGTCGAAAACGTGTAGCCGCCGATTGCGAAGCTTCCCTCGGGCGTTCCAATGCCCCGCACGGCTGAACCGACAATCAGGAGCATCGATTGCGTCACGATGAGGCTGAGCCCCCAAGTGGCGAGCAGAGAATCCAGCGGCCGCTTGTAGAAGCGCCGCACGATCAGGAACTCGACGGCGACACCGATGAGTCCCGCCGTCAGCGCGGCCAGGATCTGGGCAATCGCGAGCGGAACGCCCAGATTCACCAGGCCGACGGTGACATAGGCGCCGCACATGATGAACTCGCCATGCGCCATATTGATGACGCCCATCATGCCGAACACGATAGCGAGACCTGCGGCCGAGAGAATGAGGAACGCGAACACGTCGGCGAACTGATAGAATACCGAGAATACTTCAGCCGACATCTTGGTCCCTTTGCCGATCCCGGCGCCGCATCGTTGCGGCGCCGGCCTTGTCCAAGAGCGCAACTCTCAATACGAGCAAAATCCGTGCCCGTCAGGCGTCACGATTTCTTTGGGAGATGGCTCGGCGTGTACTGGTCCTTGTCGTTCTTCTTGGTGAGATCGCAACCGATTTCGCCAAGCCAGTACGGCTGGATCGTCCCATAGTCCTTCTCGACCTTCACCTCATGCTTCGGCCCGACCGAGATCAGGCGCATGCGGTGCGAGGTGTGCTGGCTCTTCGGATCGATGCACACCTTGCCTTCGGGAGCGTCGATGCATGCATCGCCGGTCGCGATGACCTTGCGCATGTCGTCGAGCTTGATCGACTTCGCCTTCTCGACCAGCGCCTTGTACATGTAGAGCGCATTATAGGCATTGTAGCCCATGTCGTTGATGTAGAGCTCGTCAGGGAATTTCGCGTGCCAGCGCTTCTTGAACTCGGTAGCCTCCGGCGTGTCGATCTCCTCGAACCAGTTCGCAGTCGCATGCATGTTGTTAAGCGCCGGCGGCTTGAACCGCTTGTGCTCGAAGCCGAGCATGACCTTGATCGACGATCCCATCGGCAGATTGAGGTTGGCCGCAGCCGCCTGCTCGAAGAATGAATCCTGGGCAGCGCCGACATTGATCGTGAGCAACCAATCCGGCTTCGCCTTCTGGATATTCTGGATGGTCTGCGCGAACTGCGACACGCCGAGCGGAATGAACTCCTCGCCGACGACCTCGCCGCCGAGATCCTTCATGATCTTGCGGTTCCACTCGGCCGAGATTTGACCGAAATTGTAATCGGCGGCGATGACATAGACCTTCTTGCCGAACTTCTCGACCATCCATGGAATCAGCGTCGAGAATTGCTGCTCCGGCACCGCGCCCATGCTGATCATGCTGGCGTCGCAGACGCCGCCTTCATACTGGTTGGTGTAGAAGTACGGTGTCGAGGTGCGATCGACGATGGGACGCAGCGCCTCGCGCGAGGCCGAGGTGATGCCGCCGATCAGCACGTCGACCTTGTCGCGGTTGAGCAGTCGACGGCCGAACTCCTGATAGCGCGCGTTGTCGCCCTGCGGATCGAGGTGAATCAACTCGATCTGCCGACCAAGGATACCGCCGCTCTTGTTGATCTCCTCGACGGCCAGCTGAGAGCCGTGCAGCTTCGGCATGCCCATGAAGGCGAGGTCGCCTGACACGTCCTCGAGCAGACCCACCTTCAATGGCGGTTCCGCCGCCCGAGCAACACTCACCCCCGCCGCTGTACCGAGCA
The DNA here is from genome assembly GCF_011516635.5 of Bradyrhizobium barranii subsp. apii. Lineage (GTDB taxonomy): Bacteria > Pseudomonadota > Alphaproteobacteria > Rhizobiales > Xanthobacteraceae > Bradyrhizobium > Bradyrhizobium barranii. Next base: position 6,875,973 of record NZ_CP096255.1, read on the forward strand.
TAGCGCCGAGCAAGACCATTCCGAGCTTACGTCGCGAATTCATCGTGATATCCCCTGTTCTGAAAGCGGCTGAATGTCATGGCTTGAGGTAATTCTTCAGGATCGATGCGCCCATCGTGTATTTTGGGTCGACCATGTTGCCGAGGCGCATGCGGCCGGCCTGGCTGAGCAGCATGTAGGCGTCGATCTCGTCGAAGCCGTAATCGGCCGCCATCCACCGCACGAGTTCGCGATAGGCGATACGGGCCGCGTCTTCGAGTGGGCGGGCGCTGCCGATCGTCATGATGAAGTCCTTTGTCTCGAGCCGCGGCCAGGCGAAGCTCCAGTTCTTGATCAGGTCGACCTGCAGCGTGACGGTCGCGCGCTGCTCCAGCGCCACCCCGGAGAGTTCGCCGTCGCCTTGCGTCGCGTGACAGTCGCCGACGTAGAGCATCCCACCGTCGGTATGCACCGGGAAATAGATGATCGCGCCGGGGGCGACGTCGGGCAGATCCATGTTGCCGCCGTGGTAATCCGGCTGCAGCGAGGAGATCGCCTCGATCTCCGGCGAGACGCCAATGGTACCGATGAACGGCTCGTAGGGCAGCGTAATCCTGTCGTTCCAGCGCACGCCGTTCCTGTCGACATGCAGCTTCTTCACGCGCTCCGGCAATGGCGGATTGAGCAGTGCCGTCGAGCTCGTCCCGACGAGTCCGCCGAACTCAGGAATAATGCAGGTCGTGCCGGCCGGCTGCTCGCCGCGGGTCTCGACGTCGCGGATGTAGATCGCGAGGCAATCGCCCTTCTTGGCGCCCTTAACCGCGATCGGGCCGCATTGCGGGTTTAGATAGGGAAAGTTCAGTTTGGCAGTGGGGCTGTCGCTCTCGCTGGTGAGCACACCGCCGAACGCATCCTCCGTCTCGACAACCACCACTCCGCCGGGGTCGATCGACAGGGTCGGCTTTGCATAGGGACCGTAGACGTAGTGGAAGCCGCCCTGCTCTTCGATCGTCAGGCTATGCGTCGCCCCGGTCGCGCCCTTTGCGACTGCGCGCTTGGCCATGATCGAATTCTTCAACCAGTCTTCTGCAGACATGCGAATGGCTCCTCAACTCAGATCCCGGGATGACGCTTGTGCCAGTCGGTAACGCGCTGGAACGCATCGCCCGCGCGAACGAGGCCGGCCTCATCGAAATGACGACCGACGAACTGGAAGCCAACCGGACCGCCATTCGCGGCGAAGCCGCCGGGTAGCGTCACGGTCGGGCTTCCCGTCATGTCGAACGGGCATGTGAAGCGAAGCATGCCTGCGATCAGCGAGGCGTCCTCGCCGAGCGACGCCATCTTGCTGAGCGTGGGCGCGGCGAATGCCTGGGCCGGCACGGCGAGGAGATCGACCGATTCGAACAGAAGGCGGACGGCGCCACGAAACGCTTCGCGCCGGAGCACGATCTTCTGATAGTCCATGCCGGACTGCTGCCGACCTAGATCGAGCAGGCCAGCGAGTGCCGGGCCGTACTCGTCCTTGCGCGCGGGATACGTGTCCTCGTGCGCGACGGCGACCTCGATGCCGCAGAGCGGGAACCAGTCGTCGATGACCGCCTTGGGATCGGGGAACGTGATCTCCTTGATCTTCGCGCCGAGATCGGCCGCTACACGCAGACCCTCGGTCAACACCTTGGCCGCATCGCCATCGGTGCCTTCGCTGGTCCAGCGCCGGTCGACACCGATCGTCACCCCGCGAAGGTCGCCGGACAAACTGGCGAGATAGTCAGGCACGGGCAGCGGAACCGACGTCGTGTCCTTGGGGTCCTGACCCGCGATCACGCCGAGGATGGCGCCGCAATCGACCGCGCTCCTTGCCATCGGGCCGATATGATCCAGCGTCGCAGCAAGCTCGAATGCGCCGTAGCGGCTGACGCGTCCCCAGGTCGGCTTGAGCCCGGTGACGCCATTAGCCGCGGACGGAAAGCGGATCGATCCGCCCGTATCGGTGCCGAGCGAGCCGAAGCAGAGGCCCGCCGCGGTGGCGACGCCGGAGCCGCTCGAGGATGCGCCGGGCCAGAGATCCGCGTTCCACGGGTTCTTCGGTGGATCGATCTTCGGGTGATGATCGGCGTAGGCGCCCTCGGTTTGCTGCAGCTTGCCGAGGATGATGGCGCCGGCATCTTTCAACCGCGCGACTACCGTTGCATCCTCGGTGGGACGGAAATCTCGATGAATGGTCATGCCATGGGCCGCCGGCGCGCCCTTGGCCCAGCAGAGATCCTTGACCGCCACTGGCACACCATGCAGCGGCCCCTTGATCTTTCCGGAAGCGATCTCCTTCTCGGCCGTGGCAGCGTCCGCGAGCGCCGAGTCAGCCATCACATAAGCGAAACTCTTGAGCTTGCCGTCGAGCTTCTCGATCCGCCCGAGCATCGCTTTGGTCGCTTCGACCGGCGACAGCTCCTTCGCCTGGATCTTCCGCCCGACGTCGACGAGTCCGAGATAGTGGAGATCTGTTGCCGCCATCGTTCTTCATCCTCACACTCGATGTGACGCGCGGTCGTCTCCGCGCATGCGTCACCGTTCTGGCGACGCGGACGCATCGCCAGCTTCCTTGGCGGCAAACGAAAAAAGCCACCCGTCCCTCCCGAATGAGGCGACGAATGGCTCAAATGCCGCGGCTATGATCTATCGCTTAGGGGCCGCAATCGAACGAAGCACTTAGTGCAAGGAGCTGGACGTCATCGGCCAGATCGGCGCACGCGAGGTTCGACAGGTAGCCCTGTAGGAGAAAAGTCTAAGTGTCTGTTCCAAAACATATTGAGTCGAATGAATCGGTTGTGATTCAAGGTGAGCGGCCTGATTCGATGGGGACGCGCCGCCAATGTGGACTACCGAGAACCGTGCACGCTACGACCGCAGCCGCCTGCGCTATCCGAGCGACTTGACCGACGAGGAGTGGGCGCTGATCGCGCCTCGCATCCCGCCGGCCAAGCGCGGCGGCAACAAGCGTACGGTGGACCTGCGCGAGATTGCCAACGGGCTGATGTACATCCTGAGCACAGGTTGCCAGTGGCGCGCGATCCCCAAGGACCTGCCGCCGCGCTCGACGCTGTATGGCTACTTCGATCTGTGGAGCTGGAACGGCACGCTCGATAAAATTCATCACGCCCTCTATGTCGAATGTCGCGAAAGGGCCGAGCGCGAGGCTTCTCCCACCGCCGCCATCATCGATAGCCAGAGCGTGAAAAGCGCTGAAAAAGGGGGCCTCATGATCTCCATGGCTACGACGCGGGCAAGAAGATCAAGGGCAAGAAGCGGCACATTCTCGTCGACACGCAAGGCCTCTTGATGCACGCCATCGTGCATGCGGCGGACATCCAGGATCGCGACGGCGGCGTGCTCCTGATGGCAACGTTGTTCGGCCTCTATCCCTTTCTTCTGAAGCTCTACGCCGACGGCGGATATCAAGGGCCACATTTCCAGAAGGGGCTGCGTAGCGCTCTGAAGCGCGTGAACCTCGAAATCGTCAAACGCTCCGATCAGGCTCACCGTTTCGTCGTCTTGCCCAAACGCTGGATCGTCGAGCGTACCTTTGCCTGGCTCGGGCGATGCCGAAGACTGTCCAAAGATTGGGAATGCTTCAATCACAGGGCGCTCGCCTTTCTCAAGCTGGCCTCCATCCGACTCATGCTGCGAAAGCTATGCAATCCAAGGTAATCTTTCCGGACAGACTCTAAGTAACTGCCCATCGCATTGTCAACGATGCTCTCTGCCTAAATTTCGATAGTGCTGCGCAGCAAAACGGCAAGCCACTTGCACTGTGATCGCCGATGATGATTTCATCTTCGCGTTGCACTACCGAAAGTCGTCAATGACAAAACCGTCTGTTCCCGTTGGCATCATCTGCTCGCAGTCCGGGCCCTATCAGGCTATGGGCCGCGAGATCCTCAAGAGCGCGATGATGGCGGTCGACGAGATCAACAACCAGACGGAGTTCGGCTTCTCGATTGCCCCTCATATCCGCGATCCTCGCGGCATCATCTCCGAATACCATACGGTCTGCGACGATCTCATTCGCAATGTCGGCGTCGAGCACATCATCGGCTGCTACACGTCGGCGTCGCGTAAACAAGTGCTGCCGATCGTGGAACGCACCGATCGCCTGCTCTGGTATCCTGCGCGCTATGAAGGCTTCGAGTGCTCCGACAACGTCATTTATGTCGGCGCCTCGCCCAATCACAACGTACTGCCGCTCGTCCGGGGATGTCCCGGGTTCTGTTGAATTTCTGAAGAGGTCGGCGTTGCCCACCTTGAGCCGGTAGGCTCGGGGTGCTGATTCCACAAAGGAGAGCAACGCCATGACGAGAGATATCACACCGGCTGGTTGGCCGGCGACCGGGGCTGTGGAGAAATCATTTGCGGAAGTGCGAGCGAGCTTCGATCGGTTCTGCCTTGCGGCAGGAATCGAGGCGCTCGGCACGATGATGGAGGCGGATGTGACAGCGGCCTGCGGGCCGCGCCACGGTCGTGATGCGGCGCGGCGGGCGCACCGTTGGGGCCGAACGCGGGGGCGGATCGGTTTCCACGGCGGCAAGATCGAGGTCGATCGCCCGCGGGTCCGGGGCATGGACGGCCGCGAGGTCACGATCCCGAGCTGGGAAACGGCGGCGCAGGAGGACTGGCTCGGTCGCTGGGCGATGAACCTGATGCTGATCAATGTGTCGACGCGCCGGTTCGGCCGCGCCGTCCGGCTGCCCGAGGGTGACGTGCCGGCACCGCCCGGATCGGGGATTTCGAAGTCGGCGGCCTCGCGGAGGTTCGTGGCTCTGTCGGCGGCGCGGCTGGCCGACTTCATGGCTGCCGATCTGTCCGCGCTCGACCTTCTGGTGGTCCAAATCGACGGGCTGCATCTCGACGACGATCTCGTGCTGGTGGCCGCGATCGGGGTTGACGGCGAAGGCAACAAGCATCCGCTGGCGCTGGTGGAAGGGGCGACCGAGAATGCAGCAACGGTTCAGGCCCTGCTGGACAACCTGGTCTCGCGCGGGCTCGACCCGACGGTGCCAAGACTGTTCATCGCCGACGGCGCGAAGGCGTTGTCGAAGGCGATCCGCCGCACCTTCGGTTCGGCCGCTGCGATCCAGCGCTGCCAGATCCACAAGGCGCGCAACATCATGGAACGCCTGCCGAAAGAGCATCATGCGGCCACCCGCCGGGTGCTGCGCCAGGCCTGGGAGCTCGATGACGCCGACAAGGCTGAAAAATTGATCCGCAATCTCGCGCGTCGACTCGACCAGCAATGGCCCGGCGTTGCGGCCAGTATCCTCGAAGGCCTCGACGAAATCCTGACTGTCGTCCGGTTGAAGTTGCCGAAGGAGCTTCGCCGATCGCTCGCCTGTACCAATATCGCCGAGAACATGATGGGCACCATTCGCCGCGTCACGCGCAACGTTAAACGCTGGCGGGATGCCGGTATGGCCTTGCGATGGGTCGCGGCCGGTATGATCGAGGCCAACAAGGGCTTCCGACGATTGAAGGCGCATAAGCAATTGTCGGTTCTGCGTGCGGCCCTTCAAGCTCACCACGATCGCATGACAATCAAGTCCGTTGCCCACGTCACGAGGGCTGCGTAATATTCATTCCGGCAACGTCGACCCGACGTAGTTCAACAGCGATCGGGACATCCCCCGCTCGTCCGGTACGTGCTCGACAATCTGTCACGGGAGATCTTCTGCGTCGGCTCCAACTACGTTTGGACATGGGAGACCAATCGCGTCACCCGGGAGTTGGTCAGCGCGGCAGAGGGCCACATCCTGGCCGAACGGCTGCTCGAACTCGGCGAAAGCGCCGTCGGGCACATCGTCGACGAGATCGTCCGCCGTAAGCCGCCGATCGTGTTCAACACGCTGGTCGGAAGCTCGAGCTATGACTTCATTCGCGCCTTCCACGCCGGAACCAAGGCCGCCGGGCTCGAGATTCCAATGCTGAGCTGCAGCCTGTGCGAGCCGGAACTGTCGATCGTCGGACCGGCGTCGGCCGGCTGCATCACGTCATCGGCCTATTTCGAGAGCATCCGCCTGCCGGAGAACCGCGCATTCGTTGCACGCTGGAAGGCGCGCTATGGCGACGACAGCAGCCCCTCGGTCGACGGGCAGTCCGCCTATGTCGCCGTCTATCTGCTGGCGCGCGCGTTGCAGCGCGCTGGCACATCGAGTATCGCCGAGGTGCGGCGCGCCGCGGCCGGCCATCGCTACAATTCGCCGCAAGGACCGGTCTGGATCGACGGCGGCAACAATCATTGCGTCCTTACACCGCGGCTTGCCGTTTCCAATCCGCGAGGACAGTTTGATATCTTCTGGGAAGCCGACGCGCCTGTTAAGCCTGATCCTTACCTGACGCAGCTCGACGTTGCCGTCAGCCCTTCGAGGGAGACCTCGGCGGGCGGCGCATTGCCGAACGCGCCGCATTTGCGGGTTGTAAAATGAGCAGACCGTCTTCATTTTCGCTGCGCGGGCGTAAGGCAATCGTCGCCATCAAGGACGAACGCGACGCAACCATCGTGCGACGCCAGTTCGAGCGTCTCGGGGTCGACAGCATCGCGTGGGAGCCGACAGAGGCGATCGACTTCGCGCCGGATCTGGCGTTGATCGATGACGAGTTCCTGCCTTTGACACAACCGGCACGACGCGCGTTCCTGGGACGCTGCCCGGTGATCGCCCTGCTCGGCACCGAAACGCCAAGCCGGCTGAAGCTAGTGTTCGAGCTCGATCCGGCCTCGTTCCTGGTCAAGCCGTTGCGCTCGGCCGGCATCTACGCGGCGCTCGTAATGGCAATCGAGCGAAGCGAACGCACCAACGAATTGAAGCAGCAGGTGGTCAAGCTCGAGCAGCGTCTTCGGTCGCGTCGCGTCGTGCTCGCCGCCGTTCTCCAGGTGATGCACTCGCACGCGCTCGCAGAACCAGCCGCCTTTGCGCTGATCCGCAAAGCCGCCATGGAACAACGCAAGACGATCGAAGAGCTTTCGGCGGAGATTACCGCCAAGGGCATGCTCCCGCGCGCAACCGGCTAGCTCACTTCCATACGTGTGCATTCCTCACCGCACTTCGCCTGACCTACCGGCAATGGTGAGGCGTAGGCTGATCTACGCCGAATGGCTCAAGTTTCGCGAGGACATCGTGACCGGGTTCAGAGTTTCGGAGGCGAGCTTTGAGTCCAGACTCTACAGTCTGTACAAGACCTGAGCGGAGTTCACGAGCTTGCCGGTCGAAATAGTGCCCTGCCCCGAACGAGGCGGCGTCAGGGAGAGCCTGTTTCGGCCGATGGCAGACTGATGATCCGCGGCGCGCCGACCTCGCGAGGCAATGGCGCGCCGAGCACAAGTGAGAGCCGATACGAGGCGTCGGTGAGCCGGGACGCCAGCGCCTGGAGGTCGGCCTGACGGATGCGTTCGATTGGGCCGCTCACGGTCATTGCGCCCACCAGCGCTCCGTCGTGGCCGAAAACGGCGGTGGAGAGGGAGGCCGTCACAGCGTCGTAGATTCCGGAACTGACGAAGACCTGCACGCCGCCATCCGTGCGGTCTGCCCAGCGCGCCGTCCGCAGCACTTGTCCCGTCGAGGTCAAATCGAGTGGCGCGAGATTTGTGGGCCGCGCGACGTCGCGCACGAGCTGCGGCGAATCCACCCGAAACAGACAGAGCCGGCTATCGCGTTCACGCACGTGGAACGCACTGCTCTCCAACGTCTCCTGGCTTAGCCGCTGAAGGACCGGCAGCACATGCTGTTCGAGATTGAAATTGGCCCGATAGGTGGTGCCGAGCTGGAATGTCTTTGCGCCGAGCGCGTAGCGGCCGTCGCTGAGGCGGACGACGTAGCCGGCTTCATCCAGCGACACCAGCGAGCGCATCACGGTCGGTTTCGCCAAGCCCGTGATCTTGGCGATGTCGGCCAGGCTGCGCGACCCGGCTCCAGCGAAGGTATCCAGGATCGCCAACGCCCGTTGCACGGCGGCGACCCCTTGCGTCTTGGGCATCGAAAATCCCTGTCCTGCCGATTTTCGGTTGACCTCGGCTCGTCACCGTTACACTATGCGTAACGCCGTTCCATTTTCAATGGGGTTGATATGGCCGTAGGGTTCAGGATCCTTTCCCGCAAGCGTGTTGTCGCAGGCGAATGGGTCGAACGGGCTCGCGCCCTTCCGGTCGCCAACATCAGCGATGTGATGTCGCGCATGGCCGCTGGCGGCGCCACGCTCCGGCCGATGCATGCGGCTGGCGGCATGGCCGGTCCCGCTTTGACCGTGAAGACGCGCCCCGGCGACAATCTGATGGTTCACAAAGCGCTCGACATCGCGGTTGCCGGCGACGTCATAGTGGTCGATGCGGGCGGCGACCTCAGCAACGCAATCTTCGGCGAGATGATGCTCGCGCAGGCCGCCCGGCGCGGCGTCGCCGGCATCGTTATCCATGGCGCGATCCGCGATGCCGCTGCGATCCGGGCAAACCCCCTTCCCGTTTTCGCGGCGGGTGTCACCCATCGCGGTCCGTACAAGGACGGTCCGGGCGAGATCAACGGACCGATCGCGATCGGCGGTATGGTCATCCAGTCCGGCGATTTGGTGCTGGGCGACGACGACGGCGTGCTAGCCGTCGCCATCGACGATTGCCGAGCGGTGATCGAGGCGGCCGAAGCCAAGCAGTCTGCCGAGACCAAGCAAATGGCGGCGATCGAAGCCGGTACGCTCGATCGCAGCTGGGTCGACGCCTCGCTCCGACGTCTCGGCTGCGGGATGCCAGAGGTCTAGCGATGGCCGGGCGTACGATCTCCGAGAAGATCCTCGCTCGAAAATCCGGGCAGGATGCGCACGCCGGGGACCTCGTGGTCTGCGAGGTCGATTGCGCGCTCGGCACCGACGGTTCGGTCCCGATGGCGCTCGACTATTTCAAGGCGATGGGCGGAGAGAACGTGCGCGATGCCGCCCGATTGGTCTTTGCGCTCGACCATTACGTGCCGCCGACAAGCCCGCAGACGATCGAGCTGCACCGCGTGATGCGGGACTTCGCCAGGCGGTTCAGCGTCACGCTGCATGAAGCTGGCGAAGGAATCGGTCACCAGCTCATCGTGGAGACGGGCCGCGCTCTGCCGGGTGGTCTGGTCGTCGGAGCCGACAGCCATGCCGTGACATACGGGGCACTGAATTGCTTTGCGACCGGGATCGGCTCGTCCGATCTCGCCGCGGTCATGCTGTGTGGCCGGATCTGGCTGCGCGTGCCGGATTCGATCCGCGTCGTCCTGACCGGACAACTGCCGAGCGGCGTCTATGCGAAGGATATCGCACTGGCCCTCGCGGGCATGCTCGGCGCTGACGGTGCCGCCTATCAGGCACTCGAATTCTCGGGACCGGGTGTCGCCACCCTCGCGCTGGAGGACCGCCTCGTCCTGAGCAATCTTGCGGTCGAGATGGGCGCGAAGACCGGCATCTTCCCGGCCGATGCTGAAACCGTCGCCTATCTGCAGGGCCGCACCGGCCAGGCTTTCGAACCGGTCGCAGCGGATCCGGATGCGCACTACAGCCGGACCGTGGAGATCGCGCTCGACGCCCTCACGCCGCGGATCGCGCTGCCGCATCTGGTGGATCAGGTCGTGGCGCTCGAGGATGCGGCCGGCACGCCGGTACAGATGGTCTATCTCGGCACCTGCACGGGCGGCAGGTTACGCGACTTCCATCAAGCCCTCGCCGTGCTCGAGGCGGGTGGAGGCGTCGCGCCCGGCGTGCAGCTCGTGGTCACGCCGGCATCGCGCGAGGTCCGCGACGCCATGGCGGCCGATGGCACGCTCGACGCCCTGGTCGGCTTCGGCGCCACCGTGGTCGAGCCGGGCTGCGGCTCCTGCTGCGGGACCTGCGGGGTGATCCCCGGCGACGGGGTTTCGGTGATCTCGACCGCCAACCGCAACTTCAAGGGCCGCATGGGCAACGCCAAGGCATCGATCTACCTCGCCTCCCCGGCAGCTTGCGCAGCCGCCGCGACCCGCGGTGCCGTGACCGATCCTCGCGAGGTGTCGCGATGACAGCCCTGCGAGGACGCGCGCGACTTGTCGGCGACGACGTCAACACCGACTCGATCATCAGCTCGACCCGCAAGCGGGAGAGCCTCGACCCCGCCGTTCTCAGGCAATTCCTGTTCGAGCATGTCGATCCGACCTTTGCAGCTTCTGTGCAACCGGGAGACATCCTGGTGGCGGGCAAGAATTTCGGTTGCGGCTCGGCGATGGAGGTTGCCGTCACGACCGTGCTCGGGGCCGGCATTCCGGCGGTGATGGCGCGAAGCTTCTCGCGCACCTACTACCGCAACGCGATCAACAACGGCCTGCTGCCGCTTGTCTGCGAAACCGGCGGGATTCGCGAGGGCGACATCCTGATCTCCGACGGCACCGGCGCGATCCGCAACGAACGCAGCGGCGAGACGCTCAGCCCGGAGCCGCTGCCGCCGATCATGCTGGCGATCCTGCGCGCGGGCGGCCTCGTTCCCTACATGCGTCAAAACGGTGACTTCAAGCTATGACGACCACAGACACTCCGAGCGCCATTGCTTCGACGGGATACCGTCTTCGGCTTCCCGGTCCAACCGAAGTGCCCGAGCGGGTGCGGCAGGCGATGGCTCGGGTGATGGTCAACCATCGCGGACCCGAATGCCGGACTGCAATCGGCGAGGCGGAGGAGATGATCCGCCCGATTTTAGGCACGACGAACCGCATCCTGTTCTTTGCGAGCTCCGGAACCGGCGTTATGGAGGCTGCGCTCGTCAACGTGGCCGGACCGGGCCATCGGATTCTCGTAGTCGAGCATGGTCAGTTCGGTGAGCGTTTCACCACGATCGCCAAGGCCATGAACATCACCGTCGACACGGTCGCGATCGAATGGGGCCAGGCGATCGATGTCGCCGCGGTGGAAGCCCGATTGCGCGAGCACACCTATCGCGCCGTCGTCGTCGTGCACAATGAGAGCTCGACCGGGATCGTGGCCGATCTCGCGGCGCTCGGCGCACTGGTGCGCGACCGGCCAACGCTGCTCATCGCAGACTCCGTCAGCGGTCTCGGCGGCATCGCGATGCGGCAGGACGAATGGGGCGTCGACATCGTCGTCTCGGCCTCGCAAAAGGCCTTGATGTGCCCGCCCGGCCTCGCACTTGCCAGCGTCAGCGCCAAGGCGTGGCGCGTGATCGGGCAGGACGAGCAGCGATCGGCCTTCTATTGGGATTTCCGTCGCGCGCTGAAATCCGCGGAGCAGAACGAGACCGCGTTCACGGCACCGGTGAGCCTCATCTATGGCCTGCGTGAGGCCTTGACGATGATGCACGAGGAAGGCTTCGTCAATGTGCTCGCGCGCCACAAGAAGCTCTCCGCCGCGCTGCGCGCCGGCGGCGCGGCGATCGGACTCGCAGATTTTTGCCGCGATGAGCCACGCTCGAACACGGTCGTGGTTTTCAAGGTCCCCGACGGGCTCGAAGGCGGAGCCATCGTGCGGCAGCTCTACCAGGATCACCGCACAGTGATCGCAGGCGCCCGCAACCGTCTCTCCGGCCGTGTCATCCGGTTTGGCACGATGGGTGCTTTGAGCGCGGGGACCATTCTGACCGACCTTCTGCATCTCGAGGACGCACTCACGAAGTTCGGCCTGCCGATCGAACCCGGCGCCGGGCTCAAGGCGGCCACCGAGTACCTCGCCGCAACCGCATGAGCAATCGCTGAACCCACGAGGGCGAACCACGATGAGATCTCCTGCCTCCACCCTCGCCCGAGTCGTGACGCTCGCGGCATCGCTGTTCGCGGCCGGGCTGGCCTCGGCCCAGCAGAACGTCGTGCTCTATTCGGCCAACGACGACACCGTGAACAAGCTTGTAGCCGAAGGCTTCGCCAAGGCGACCGGAATCAAGGTCGACGTGGTCTCGACCGGATCAGGTGTGCTAGTGCGCCGCGTCGCGTCCGAGGCCGCCAATCCGCAGGGCGACGTGATCTGGGGCGTCAGTGCGACGCTGCTGCGGCTGGCGAGCCCGCACCTTCAGGCTTACGCGGCGAAGGGCCGCGAAGCCGTGCCGGCGCAATTTCGCGATCCAAACGACCTTTGGCTTGGCACCAACATCCAGGTCGTCGTGATCGGCCAGAACACCAAGGCGATCGACAAGGCCAGCGGGCCCAAAGCCTGGGCAGACCTCCTCGATCCGAAATGGAAAGGCAAGCTCGCCTTTACCGACCCTGCCAATTCCGGATTCTCATATGCGGCCGCGACCACGCTTCTCTCGCTGTGGGGCGCGGACGACGCAGCCTGGACCAAGATGGACGGGCTGCTTGCGAATGCGAAGGTACTCAACCGCTCGACCCAGGTCTTCGACGGGATCGGCAGCGGCGAATATCCGCTTGGCATCACGCTCGAATATGCCGGCTTCCTGTGGGCCCATAACGGTGCGCCGGTGAGCGTCGCCTATCCGGCCGAGGGCACCTATGCGGGCGTCGAGGGCGCGGCCATCCTGAAAGGCGGACCGAACCCCGAGCCTGCCAAACGGCTGGTCGACTATCTGGCCAGCAAGGAAGTCCAGGAGATGTTGCTGAAGGCGACGTTCCGGCGCCCTGCCCGCCAGGATATCGAGCTCGAGGCAGTCGCACCGGGGATGCTGCCGTTCTCGGCGGTCAAGGTGCTGCCCTATGACGACACCAAATGGGAAGCGGCCCGTCGCGACACCCTCGCGCGGCTGAAGACCACGATCCAGAACACGCGCTGATCCGATGACCGCGATCCGGATTGAAAACCTGACCCGCACCTTCGGCGCGGTGCGGGCCGTGGACGACATCTCGCTCGACATCAAGCATGGCGAGCTGTTCACGCTGCTTGGGCCGTCAGGCTGCGGGAAGACGACGTTGCTGCGCATGATCGCAGGCTTCATCGACGTCGAATCCGGCTCCATTTCCTTCGACGAGCGGCGCATCGATGCTCTGCCCGCGCATCGCCGCGACACCGGCATGGTGTTTCAGAACTACGCGATCTTCCCGAACCACACCGTCGCCGAAAACGTGGCCTACGGGCTGAAGGCCAGGAAGGTTCCGGCTGCCGAGATCGCATCGCGCGTCGACAAGGCGCTCGAGCGGGTGCGGCTTGCAGGTTACGGTCCGCGGTCACCACACCAGCTCTCCGGCGGCCAGCTGCAACGCGTGGCAATCGCCCGCGCGCTCGTGATCGAGCCCGCCGTGCTCCTGTTCGACGAGCCGCTGTCCAACCTCGACGCGCAGTTGCGCACCGAAATGCGGATCGAGGTCCGACAGCTGCAGCAGGCGCTCGGCCTGACTGCGATCTACGTGACGCATGATCAGGAGGAGGCACTCGCCATCTCCGATCGCATCGCCGTCTTGCGTCACGGCAAGATCGAGCAAGTGGACACGCCGGAGCGCATCTATCGGATGCCGCAGACTGCCTTCGTCGCCGAATTCCTCGGCTCGACCAATATGGTGCCGGGCATCGCGGGAGCTTTCGACGGCCGTAACACTCCTGTCGCAGCAGCCGGAACGGAATTCACGGTCAGAGGCGAGGTCGCAGCGCCAGGCGCGCCGGTGTTGCTGTCGGTCAGGCCGGAGGCCCTGCAGCTGCGAGACGGTTCCGGTGGCTCGCTTGTGCATGCGCGTCTGGCGCTGCGTGAATTTCTCGGCCCGGTACAACGCCTCCACGCAACCCTGCCGGACGGCACCCAGATTCGGATTGCGGCGCTCGGCGGCCAGGCGCTCGATCTCTTGCCCGGCGCGCCGCTCACCCTTGCCTACGACCCTGCCCAGATCACGGCGTATCCGGCGCCATGAAACGCTTCGCCACCATCGTGACGCTGGCGGCGTTGGTGCTGCTCGCGGTGTTTCTGCTCTACCCGCTGGCGCTCGTCCTGGATGCAAGCTTTCGGATCGACGGCACGGGCGGCCTGACACTTGGGAACTATGCGGCGATTGTGAAGAGCCGCTACTATCTTGGCAGCATCGGCAACAGTCTGCTTTGCGCCGCGCTCGCGACGGCCTTCGCATGCGCGATCGGCATCCCGCTCGCCTTCTGTCTTGCCCGGATCGACATACCGGGCCGTGCGCTGCTGCTGACGCTTGCGTCCTTGCCGCTGGTCCTGCCCTCGTTCGTCAGCGCCTACGCCCTCGTGCTGCTGTTCGGCCATGCTGGTGTCGTCACCACCGCTCTGCGCGGGATCGGAATCCCGATCGGATCGATCTACGGCGTGCCCGGAATCGTCATCGTGTTCACGTTGACGCTCTATCCATACGTCGTCATGCCCGTGCTGGCCGGATTCCAGGCCGTCGACGCCTCGATGGAGGAGGCAGCCCGCAATCTCGGCGGCTCACGGCCCTATGTGATCCGCACCGTGCTGCTGCCCATCGTGATGCCGGCGATCCTTGCCGGCGGACTATTGGTGTTCATCGAGGCACTGGAGAATTTCGGCGTGCCAGCGGTGCTGGCTGAGGACCGGCCGTTCCTGGCCGTCGACATCTTCAAGCTGTTCGCCGGCGAATCTGATGCCAACCCGGCCGCGGCGGGCGCACTCAGCGTGCTCCTGATCGCCTGCACGGCGATCGCGCTGCTCGTTCAGCGGCACTACCTCGGCAAGCGCCGGTTTTCGACCAATGCCCGCAGCGCGCCCGCGAAGCTGCCTCTGACGCCGGGACTGCGGCTCACGGCCACGATCGTGAGTTGGGGCATTGTGATTGCCTCGCTGCTGCCGTTCGCGGCTGTGTTGATGATCTCCCTCCTGCGCTTTCGCGGCCCTGTCCTGACCTGGGAGTTCGGATTGGGCAATTACGCCACCCTATTGTCGGGCTCCTATCGGCCGCTGCTCAACACGCTGACGCTCGCCAGCATCGCGGCCGTCGTCACCATGCTGATCGGCGCTCCGATCGGCTATGTCGTGGCCCGGCACCGCTCGCGCCTGTCGGGATTGCTAGATTTCGTCGGCATGGTGCCGTTTGCGGTCTCGGGCACGATCCTGGCGATCGGGCTCATCATCGCGTTCAACAGCGGTCCCTTGATTCTGACCGGCGGCTGGCTGATCCTGGTCATCGCCTATGTCGTCCGCAAGCTCCCCTTCGCGATCCGGTCGTCCTCCGCAATCGTGCACCAGCTCGATCCCTCGCTCGAGGAAGCCTCGATCAATCTCGGTGTCTCGCCAAGCAAAACCTTCGCGACCCTGACCGTGCCGTTGATGGCCAGCGGCCTTGTCGGCGGGCTGGTGCTGGTCTGGATCACCGCGGCATCCGAGTTGAGCGCGACCATTGTGCTCTATGCGAGCGGCTGGGTCACCACGACCGTCGTGATGTACCATGCCATCGAGGGCACCGGCGCGGGTCTGGCGGCCGCCGCGGCCGCGGTGCTTATCCTCGTCACCGCAATCCCGTTGCTCCTGATCAATCGGCGCATCAACAAGCAGGAATCAACCGTGATATGACGGCAGGACAGGACGGTATGAACGAAGCAGCCCCGACGCTCCCGAATTTCCGCAGCGACAATGTCGCGCCGGTCTGTCCCGAGATTCTGCAAGCGATCGCCGAGGCCAATCGCGGCCCGGCCGCCGCCTATGGGGACGACGATTATTCGAGATTGTTGAATGCGCGCTTCTCGGAGCTGTTCGAGACCGCGGTCACCGTGTTCCCGGTCTCGACCGGTACGGCGGCCAACGCCTTGTCACTCGCGAGCTGCGCGCGGCCCTATGGCGCCATCTATTGTCACGAAGAGGCGCATATCCACACCGCGGAAGGCGGCGCGACCGAAGCCTTCACAGGCGGCGCGAAGCTCGTCGCCATGTCCGGCCGAAACTTTCGGATCGAGCCGTCGAGCCTGCGCCAGGCGCTGGGCCAGGCGGCCTGGGGAGTCCGCAATCGCTCCCAGCCCGATGCGGTGTCGATCACTCAGGCCAGCGAATATGGAACGATCTATCCCCTCGCCGAGATCGCCGACATCGGAGCAATCGCCCACGACAAGAATCTGTCGCTGCACATGGATGGCGCCCGGTTCGCCAACGCGCTCGCGCGGCTCGATTGCAGCCCGGCCGACATGACCTGGCGCGCTGGCGTCGACATCCTGTCCTTCGGGGCGACGAAGAACGGGGCGATGTCGGCGGATGCGATCGTGGTCTTCGACCAGGATCTCGTCGAATCCCTGTCCTATCGGCTTCGCCGCGCTGGCCAGACCTCGTCGAAGATGCGCTTCGCGTCGGCACAGCTGCTCGCCTACGTCGAGGATCGCCTTTATCTGCGGCTCGCGGCGAAGGCCAATGCCGTGGCCGCGCGTCTTGGAGCGGGTCTCGCTGCGCTACCCGACGTTCAGCTCATTGCGCCAGTGGAAGCCAATCTGGTTTTCATCAACCTGCCCGCTTTGGCCATCAACCGTCTTGCAGCGAGCGGGCTGCAATTCGCGCGACGGGGCCAGGACGTAATCCGGTTCGTGGCTCGCTTTGACAGCACCGAACAGGAAGCCGACGAGGTCATCGCGCTCGTCCATCGCGCGATTGCAGGAGGCTGAGAGCGATCATTCCTTAGCCGATCATTCTGCAGATAGTTGCCCCGCCCACCGTCACCCACGCGTCTACAGCCTTCCAAATTTTCGATTGCAGCTCCTGCGCAACAAGAGCATCGCTTGGCAAGCGGCACACGCTCAACCAACTGCCACGCCCGTTAGGGCGCGTGATGTCTGGCCGGTAGAGCCTGCCGAAACGCTTCTTCAAATAACCGGCCCATCTTTCTAGTAGAGCGATGGTCTCGGGACTGCGCACGATGACCAGCCTGCGCGCACCTCGCGAACAGCATCGAACACCTTAGGAGTATCGCGAACGGGCGCATTCTTTACCCGCGAGGTAATCGAATTGGTCCCCGCCACGGCGCATCTTCGGTCGCAACAGGAGATGACCATGATCGCGCTGCTGCTCTACCGGACCATCGCAGACCACCTTGTTCCCTGGGCCGTGACGCTCGCGACCCGCATGCTGGCACGCAGCCTCAACATGCCCGAGCCGCTGGTGCATTCGACCGGCGACTATGTCGTCGCGCAGGTCACAGCCTTCGAGCACGGCGTCGGCAAGAGCCTCTGCCCGTTCCGCCTCGCCCGCTTGCTCCGCGCCTGGTGGCGCGGACGGCACTGAATTCACCCCAAGCCCAACCCAACCATGGAGACCACGATGATCGACGCATCCACCTTCCTGCGCCGCGCGCTTCTCGCCGACGCCATCTTCAGCGGCGTCGCCGCCCTCGGCTTCACCTTCGGCGCCGGCGCGTTCGCATCGCTGTTCAACCTGCCTCAAGCGCTGCTGCGTGAGACCGGCCTGTTCCTGATCGCCTACACCGCGCTGGTCGGCTGGCTTGCCTCGCGTGCCTCCGTGGCGAGGCCGCTCGTGCTGCTGGTCGTGGTCGGCAACGCGGCCTGGACGGTCGGCAGCATCGCGCTGCTGTTCTCGGGCGCGGTGTCGCCGAACATCGGTGGCGAGCTCATGGTCGTCGCGCAGGCGATTGCGACCGGCGTGTTTGCCGAGCTGCAATATGTGGGATTGCGGAAGAGCGGGAACGTGGTGGTGGCGTGAGGTTCGGCTCGACCGGCACACCACGCGCAGTCGTCGCCCGGCCTGGCCGGGCGACCCAGTATTCCAGAGACAGTAGACGTATGCGGATGGGCTGCGGCGTACTGGATGCCCCGGTCAAGGCCGGGGCATGACAGCGGAAATGGGGGCTCGAACTCGTGCTAAGCCCGCGCGCGACCGTTCTTCTTGCCAACGGCATGGCCGTTGAGCTTCTTCTTGCCGGCCTTCGCGCCCGCCTTCTTGGCCTTGGCTTCCGTGCGCGCCTTCACCTTGGTGCGTTCAGCGCGGGCCTCGGCACGCAACTTCTTGCGCTTGGCCTCGCAGGAAGGGCATTTGCAGCCGATCGGCTTCAGATAGGCTTTGAAGTAGTCGGTGCCGTAATCGTAGTTGATCTCGTCGCCCGGCTCGATGTTCCTGATGGCGCGGATGAAGACCTTGCGCTCGCGCGGCCGGACGTCGGACTCGGCGTTGGGCCGGCAGGAATGGTTGATGTAGCGGGCGAGGTTCTTGCGCACCGAGCCGTCGATGGTCCAGCGGTTGTTGAGCTCGAACAGATATTTGTTCTCGATCTCGTCATGCGCGGGAATTCTGGAGTCCAGGATCGGTCCGAAATAACGGATGATCCGGGTCCCCTTCTTGATCGGCATGGTAGCGAAGAGGCCAAGTCCGGTCTTGGAACGGCCGACGCGATAGGATTTGCTGGAAGCGATGGCTGGCATGATCGAATGAGATGTCGCGGACGAAGCGCGGTAAGCGCAGCGGAAGGCGCCCTTCTAGAACGATTCCGCGCCGCTGTCAGGTACATCCCGCCTCTGTTTGAACCTTGCCCACAGTGAAGACGTCTGATGGAGGGAGTTCCCTCTGTATCAAGGCGTCGTCATGAGGCGTATCGCGTTCCTTTGTCTGACCGTGCTGCTGACTTGCCTGAGCGCGGGTCACGTCGCCGCCCAATCCATGGGCAGCACCTATTCCTCCACAGCGCCAAAAGACTGCCGCCAGATCGGCAAGCCCAGCGAGCTCGACGGCGGCACCACGCGGGTCTGCCCGGGAAAAAACGGCCTGATCGTGCTGATCGCCGAGGATGATCTGCGCGAAAACGTCTCGGTCGGCCGCAACCGCAAGGCCGCAGCGGAGGAACCGGCGGCAAAGGTCTGGTTCGCGCCATTCAATTCGTCGGAGGCCACCGTCGAATGGCGTAGCGCGGGCACCAAGCCGATTGCCATGATCCAGCGCTGGCACATCGCCGATGGCACCGATCCCGACAAGCAGGGACGGCCGAACACCAAGGCCGTGCTCGTCGTGACGCGGCTGCCGCCGGGGCCGGTCTGCCACGTCGCCTATGTCGATGCCATCGCCAACCCCACCGCCAATGAGCTCGCGCGCAAGGCGGCGGACGATTTCGCCCGCAGCTTCACTTGCGGCAAGGACGAGGTGAAGATTGTCGGCACGCGTGGACGTGCGGTCGAACTCGCGACGATGCGCTAGGGCAGCGCCCGCCCGAAGGCGCTATGCCGGCAGCTTCGCCGTGATGGGCGCCGTCAGCATCGCCTCGAGCAACTGTTCGGTCGTCGTCCCTTCGGGCAGCCGCCCCAGAATGTCCTCGAGACGGCCGTCGAGCAGCAGCATGGTGAAGCCGTGCACCATCGACCAGGCGCGCGCGATCGCGGCGCCCTGGTTCAGCGTCAGTGCGTCGCCACTGATCTGCTCCTGCCGCATCATGCCGATGGCATTGGCAAGGCCGGCGAAGGAGGCTTCGGCCGCCTCGTGCAGCGAGGGCCTGGAATAGTCCAGCCGCTCGGTGCGGAACATGATGCCATACATGCCGGGATGGGCCTGCGCATAGGCGACATAGGCCTTCGGCCGCGCCAGCGCGCGCTCCAGCGGCGTGGTGGCGGCGTCGCAGGACGAGGCCATCGCCGCGTTGAACTGGCGGAAGCCGACGGCCGCGAGCTCGCTGAGCAGGCCGGTGAGATCGCCGAAATGATGGGTCGGCGCGGCATGCGAGACGCCCGCCTCGCGCGCCACTGCGCGCAAGGTCAGGCCGGACAGCCCGTCGCGCTCCAGCACCCGTTCGGCGGCCTGGAGCAGCGCCTCGCGCAGGGCGCCGTGATGATACGGCGTCTCCGTCTTCGCTACTGCCGGACGGCGTGCGGAACGCGCCTGCGCGCTCGCGGCCGACGATGTCTTGCGCGGGGTACGCGGCTTGCGCGCTGTTTCGCTGTTGGTGTCGCTTTTGGCCATTTGCAAGCTATATGACGCAATATTGACAGTGTAAAGATTTCACTTGACGAATGCGGCGATCGGTATTATTCGATCTTTACGGTGTAAAGATAGGGAGGGATACGCCGTGCAGCACGACGCCGTCACCGAGCGCCGCCATAACCTCGGTCCGATTCCATTCGAAGCCGATGCGCCATTCCTCAAGATCGTCGGGGAATTGCCGCGCGATCTGAATGGCGTGCTCTATCGCAACGGTCCCAATCCGCAGTTCGATGCGCCCGGGGCGCACTGGTTCGTCGGCGACGGCATGCTGCACGCCTTCCACCTCGAGAACGGCCGCGCCAGCTATCGCAACCGCTGGGTCCGCACGCCGAAATGGCTGGCCGAGCACGATGCAGGCCGCGCGCTGTTCGGCGGCTTCGGCCGCAAGCTGCCGGATGCCCCGCAAAACCTCACCGACGGCGGCGTCGCCAACACCAACATCATCTTTCATGCCGGCAAGCTTTTGGCGCTCGAAGAAGCGCATCTGCCGACCGAGATCGAGCCGGGCACGCTGGCAACGCGCGGCTATCACGATTATCAGGGTCGCGTCGCCGGCAGCTTCACGGCGCATCCGAAGGTCGACCCGGTCACCGGCGAGCTCGTGTTCTTCGGCTACAACGCCGCGGGTCCGCTGACCCCTGCCCTCTCCTACGGATCGATCGACGC
This sequence comes from Bradyrhizobium barranii subsp. apii, assembly GCF_011516635.5. Classification (GTDB taxonomy): domain Bacteria; phylum Pseudomonadota; class Alphaproteobacteria; order Rhizobiales; family Xanthobacteraceae; genus Bradyrhizobium; species Bradyrhizobium barranii. Next base: position 6,896,467 of record NZ_CP096255.1, read on the forward strand.
CTCCGGCAAGGCGACGCGCTTCGAACGTTTCGAGGCGCCCTATGCCAGCATGGTGCACGACTTCATCGTCACCGAGAACCATGCGCTGTTTCCGATCCTGCCGATCACCGGCAGCGTGGAGCGCGCGATGAGCGGACGGCCGCCCTATGCCTGGGAGCCGGACAAGGGCGCCTATGTCGGCGTGATGAAGCGCAACGGCACGGCGAAGGACATCGTCTGGTTCCGCGGTGAAGCCTGCTATGTCTTCCACATCATGAATGCGTGGGAGGACGGCAACCGCATCATCGCCGACGTCATGCAGTTCGAGGAAGCGCCGCTGTTTCCGCATCCCGATGGCCGGCCGACGGATCCGGAGAAATCACGCGCCCGCCATTGCCGCTGGACGTTCGATCTCTCGGGGAAGACCGACCGCTTCCAGCAGACCTATCTCGACGATCTCACCGGCGAATTCCCCCGCATCGACGACCGCCGCGCCGGATTGAAAAGCCGTCACGGCTGGTACGCCTGCGCCAATCCGCGGCTGCCGATGTTCGGCGCGCTGTCGGGCGTCGTCCATGTCGACGGCAACGGCAGACGGCTCGGTCATTATCTGCTGCCGGCCGGCGATACCATCTCCGAGCCGGTGTTCGTCGAACGCGCGACGGATGCAGCGGAAGGCGACGGCTGGCTGTTGGCGGTGGTCTGGCGCGCGCGGGAGAACCGCAGTGACCTCGCCGTGTTCAACGCCACCGATGTCGAAGCCGGTCCCGTCGCGCTGGTGCAGCTCGGCCACCGCGTGCCCGACGGCTTTCACGGCAATTGGGTGGGTGCGCAGTAACTCTCGCCTCGTCATTCCGGGGCGCGACGACGTCGCGAGCCCCGGAATGACATCGCGGATGTCACCAAAGAGGCCTGCACATGCCCTCGATCACCACAGATTGCCTTGCCGTCCTCGCCTTGGCCTGCGCCGCGCTCGCACTCCGGATGATCCGGCTACGTTGGAGCGGCCATGTCATCTTCAACGGCGGTATCTTGCTCTCGGTCGGCCTCCTGCTCGCCGCCGCGCTGCCGATCCTGTCACGCCTGCCCTGGGCGGAATTCGCCGACGCGGCGTCCGACCAAGCCATTGCAGCACTTCATTTTTTGGAAGTCACCTACGTTATTTTGACACTGTAAAGATTTCGCTTGACCCGCCATCGCTCCTGAATTATTTATCTTTACATCGTAAAGATTGGCCAGACCGAGGCGGCTCATGGCGATTTTCCTGATCCTCGCGCCCTACGGCGCCTACACTTTCCTGATGCTGGTGACGTCGGCCACGATCAGCGTGTTCGCCGCGTCTACAATCTGCCTCGCCACCATCACAGTGGATATCGCGCGCGGCCGCTCCGTCAAGATCCTGGCGATGGGCTCGGCGATCGTATTCGCCGCAATCGGCCTCTACCTCGCGCTGATCGACCCGAAGCTCGGCACGCTGGGCGTCAAGCTGTCGGTCGATATCGGCATCTTCGTCATCTCGCTCGGCTCGATGCTGGTCCGCCACCCGTTCACGCTGCAATATGCGGTTGAAACGGTCCCGGCCGAGACGGCGGCGATGCCCGGCTTCCTCACCGCCAACTACGTCATCACCGGCGCCTGGACCGCCGCCGCGCTGTTGATGATGGCCGCCAACATCGCGCTGCTCTACGTCCCCGCCCTGCCGCTCTGGTCGGGCCTCGCGGTCGCCTTCGCCGCCCGCAACAGCGCGATCTACTTCACAAAATGGTATCCCGAGTATCGCCAGATCAAATATGCTGCGCCCGCCGCCGCGCAGCCCCACCCCCATTGAAGACAGGACAGACGATGAAAGACGTATTCCGCCGGCTCGTCTCTGATTTCCTCTCCACCATCGTCTTCCTGGTAATCTATCTCGTGACCGACAACGTCATCCTCGCGACCGCAGTCGCGATCCTTGGCGCCATCGGCCAGGTGGTCTGGTCGCGGGTCAAGGGCCAGACGCTGGGCTACATGACCTGGGCGAGCCTCGGCCTCGTCATCGTGCTCGGTGGCGCAACGCTGCTCACCCACGATCCGCGCTTCGTGCTGGCGAAGCCCGCGATCGGGCATGTCGCGATCGGCATCATCATGCTCAAGCGCGGCTGGATGCTGCGCTATCTGCCGGCGATCGTGACCGAGACCATTCCGGAATACGTTACCGTCGCGGGCTACGCCTGGGCCGCGCTGATGTTTGCGCTCGCCGCGGGGACCGTTGCGGTTGCCATGACCGGCGACATGAAGCTGTGGGCCTTCTATATTTCGGTGGTCCTGATCGGCGCGAAGATCGTTGCGTTCGCGATCCAGTACGTGGCCTTCCGCCTGCTCATCGGCAGCCGTATTCGCGCAGCCCGCGCTTAAGGGCGCGTCAAAGAGAGCGTTAGGCACGTCCCCCGAGTTAGGCTATAGGCGTCCCTGGCTCACCTTGCGGATTGTCGCGAGGTGCCGGGAAAAAGTTGGGAGACACGAATGGCCGTGGACGGCAACTGGACTCTGACCATGACGACGCCCATGGGCGAGCGCAAGGCCACGCTGACCTTGCTGAACTCCGGCGGCACACTGACCGGAACGCAGGGCGCCGACGGCAATTCGGCCGAGATCTTCGACGGCACCATCAGCGGCGACGCCGTCAACTGGAAAGTCTCGATCACCAATCCGATGCCGTTGACGCTCGAGTTCATCGGAACGGTCTCTGGCGACAGCATGAGCGGCGAGATGGGCATCGGCCCGATGGGCAGCTTTCCGTTCACGGGCGCGCGCGCGTAGGCACGTTGCGAACCGTGCGCGTGCTCCGTCTCATCGCGGCAACGATCCTGTGTGTCGCGACGCAAGCGGCGCGCGCGGATGACACCGAACCGGCGTGGCGCGCAAGCGCGCTCGCCATGGTGCCGGCGGGCTATGTCGCCGGCACGGCCTACCGGACCGAAGGATCGACCGGCACCCTCGCCGTCTATCCGGCCTCGTCGAACGATCCGAAGACACCGGCAAGCGTGCTCGCTACGCGCCAGGCCCTCGTCGTCACGCTGACGCCGGATGCGACGCGCGCGGTCTCGGCCGAGCTGAAGCCGCGCAGCGCGCCGGACCCCGACAACGACGATTCCGATTTCGCAAAGCTCCACGCCGATCTCGCCGCCAGGCGCGCAACGCTGCCCGATGGGACCGAGCCGTGTGATCTCGGCGCCTGGTCCATCGACAAGGATCCTGATGGCCTCAACGTGCGCGCCGAGCCCTCGGCGAAAGCGCGCGTGCTCGGCACGCTGCCGCCGCCCTACCGGCTGAAGCTTGGCGGTGCCGAGAACACGCCCGACGGCGGCTGGCTCACCGAATTCCGCATCATCGGCTTCAAGGACGGCTGGTTCCTGATCGAAGGCGCCAAGCCGCCGGGCAAGGATTACGAGGACGAGAAGAGATATCCGCGCAGCGCGCCAAAACCCTATGCGGGGCGCGGCTGGGTCGCGTCCAACAAGGTCGGCGCGTCCTACGCCAATGGCGCGACGCGCATGGGCGGACTTTTCCAGGCGCCGTTCGTCGATGCGAAATGGATGCCGGCCCAGCGCGAGCTCGGCGGCCCAATCGACACCGACGGAGGCCCGAAGCGCATCTTTGCCTGTAGCGGGCTCTGGGGCCTCGTCGAGAGCCAGGACGGCGTCCGCGGCTGGTGGCGCTCGCTGTGCTCGAACCAGGTCACGAACTGCAGCTGACGGGCTGCGGTCGGTCTGCGGTCATTGGCCACGGCGCCAAGGCGCTCAGGTCGTTGACCACAGCCGGCTTCGCGAGCAGGATACAACTAAAGATTTTTATTGATCTCAACACACTTTCAGCAGAAGGGGAATTTGCATGCGCTCCCTCCCCGCTCACAATCGCATCCACCTGTTCCTGGCCTCCGCCGTCGCCGCACTTGCCGGAGTAGCGCCGGTGAGTGCCAATATGCTCGAGCCGCAGTCGCCGGCGTGGCAACTGAGCGAGCCGTTCAAGAAGAGCGCGGATGCGCGCACCAACATCAGTGGAGCGGCGTGCGCGACCACATCCCCGCCCCTCAAATCCTGCCTCGTGGTCAACGACGAAAAGAAATACGCGCAGTTCTTTGCGATCGAAGGCACGACGATCAATCCCGGCAAGGTAATCCGCCTGCTGAGCGATCAGGCCAGCGGCGATCCGGATGCCGAGGGCACCGCTTACGATGACGGTTATTTCTACGTGGTCGGATCGCACGGCCGCAAACGTCATCATCCCGACGACAGCAATCCGACGAGCTATCACCTCTTTCGCTTTCCCGTCGACAAGCTCACTGGAGAGCCACCCTTCCCGATCTCTGCGGACGAGGTGATCGGCGTCGAAGCATCCGTGACGCGCCTGCGCCGTGCAATCAAGGACGCACTGCCCGCGGATTACGACAAGCCTCTCGGAGACAACGGCGCCAACATCGAGGGCATCGCGGTCAAAGGGGACCTAATGTATCTTGGTTTCCGTGGTCCGTCCAAAGGCGGCAATGCGTATGTTCTCACGGTCGACGCAAAGGCCGTCTTCACCGAGAACATGCCGCTCAAGGCCAAGCTCATCGACCCTCCGCTGGCGCTTGGCACAACGACCGGTATCAGGGACATCGCCGCCGTGTCAGGCGGCTTGCTTCTCCTGACCGGGCCGGTCAACGAACAGCAGATCGCGCCCGCCGTCGTCTTCTACGATACCAGCAGCGGCAAGCTTGGACCGAGCCACACGCTCAGCGTCGCCGACAGCACCGCCAAGGCAGAGACCCTGCTGGTGCTCAGCGACGTCAGCGGCGAACCATGGCGCGTGCTCGTGATGTTCGATGGGCCCGAAAACGGAGCGCCGACGCAGTATGTGGTGCCGCGCTGAAGCGCACCATCAGCGGCGGACCGCCGTTCAACTGCGCGGAGCGCTAGCCCAGATTCAATTCCTTGAAGAAGTCGTTCCCCTTGTCGTCGATGATGATGAACGCCGGGAAGTCGACGACTTCGATGCGCCAGATCGCTTCCATGCCAAGTTCGGGATATTCGAGCACCTCGACCTTCTTGATGCAGTGCTCGGCGAGGTTCGCAGCCGCACCGCCGATCGAGCCGAGATAGAAGCCGCCATACTTCTTGCAGGCCTCGCGCACGGCAGGTGCCCGGTTGCCCTTGGCCACCATCACCATCGAACCGCCTGCCGCCTGGAACTGGTCGACGAAGGAATCCATGCGGCCCGCGGTGGTCGGGCCGAACGCGCCGGAGGCGTAGCCCTCGGGCGTCTTGGCGGGACCGGCATAATAGACCGGATGGTTCTTGAAATAGTCCGGCAGCGGCTCGCCCCTCTCGAGGCGCTCGCGCAGCTTGGCGTGCGCGCTATCGCGCGCGACGATCATGGTGCCGGTCATCGAGACCCGCGTCTTGGTCGGGTACTTCGAGAACGTCGCCAGGATGTCCTTCATCGGCTGGTTGAGGTCGATCTTGACGACCTCGCCGCCGAGCGACTGCTCGACCTGCGGCAGATACTGCGCCGGATTGTGCTCGAGCTCCTCGAGATAGACGCCATCTTTGGTGATCTTGCCGAGCACCTGGCGGTCGGCCGAGCACGACACGCCGAGCCCGATCGGCAGCGAGGCGCCGTGGCGCGGCATGCGGATAACGCGCACGTCGTGGCAGAAATACTTTCCACCGAACTGCGCGCCGACGCCGAGCGACTGCGTCATCTTGTGGATTTCCTGCTCCATCTCGACGTCGCGGAAGGCGTTGCCGTCGGGCGAGCCGTGGGTCGGCAGCGCGTCGAGATAGCGGGCGGAGGCGAGCTTCACCGTCTTCATGCACAGCTCGGCCGAGGTGCCGCCGATCACGATGGCGAGGTGATAGGGCGGGCACGCCGCGGTGCCCAGCGTCAGGATCTTCTCCTTCAGGAAGACGAGCAGCCGGTCCTTGGTCAGCACCGAGGGCGTGGCCTGGAACAGGAAGCTTTTATTGGCAGAGCCGCCGCCCTTCGCCATGAACATGAACTTGTAGGCGTCGTCGCCCTCGGCGTAGATCTCGCACTGCGCCGGCATGTTGTTGGCGGTGTTCTTCTCCTCGTACATCGACAAGGGCGCGACCTGCGAGTAGCGCAGATTGCGGCGCAGGTAAGCGTCGCGCGCGCCTTCCGACAGCGCCGCCTCGTCGTCACCATCGGTGATGACGTTGCAGCCCTTCTTGCCCATGATGATCGCGGTGCCGGTGTCCTGGCACATCGGCAGCACGCCGCCGGCCGCGATGTTGGCGTTCTTCAGGAAGTCGAGCGCGACGAACTTGTCGTTCGGGCTCGCCTCGCCGTCCTCCAGGATCGCGCGGAGCTGCTTCAGATGGCCTGGGCGCAGATAGTGGTTGATGTCGCCAAAGGCCGCCTCCGACAGCGCCCGCAACGCCTCGCGCGATACCACCAGCATGTCCTTCCCCAGGACCTTCTCGACCCTGATACCCTCGGCCGTGATCTTCTTGTAGGGCGTCTCGTCCTTGCCCAGCGGGAACAGCGGGGTGTGCTTGTAGGGCGGAACGGGTTTTGCGGGATCGGGGAAGGCGGTGGGAGCGTTCATGGGCAAATCTCGGGGTTTTGGAGCCCTCGCGGGCCTCTAAGCGTAGAAGCGTTCTAAGCTTTTTTGCCGCGAATGGAAGGCGTTCTGGCGCGGCCGAGGCATCCCGATTCGGCGTCACGACGGCCCTTTTTGGTTGCCCTCGGCCGGACGCAAGGTGGCGATGACCGTCCCCGGCAAGCCCTGGGTGCCCCCTTGCGCTCGGCGCGCGACGAAGGTTGAATGCGCGGCCTAAGGGGCTTTTCATCATGATTTTCAAACTGAACGTCCGCGGCGCGATCCTGGTCGCCGCCGCCATCACCGGCCTTGTGACCCTCGCCTCGCCTGCCCGCGCCGACCGTTGCGACGACAGCGCCAAGGAGCTGACGAACCAGGTCGAGCGCCTCAAGGTGAATTTCCGGGCCGCCAACATCGTCTACCTCTCGCACCCCGCGGCCAAGGAGCTGTCCGTGGGTTGCCGCGGCGACAAATATTCCATCGAGCTCTATGCCAAGGGCGATCGCAAGCCGACACCGGAGTTCTTTTCACTGGTGGGGTCGATGGCGGCGATCGTCTTCACCGTCACGAAGGACGACACCACGACGGGCGCGACACGCTGCCTGAAGCGGATGGGACTGTTGCGCGGCGACAAGGTCGTCATGCGCTACCGCCGACTCAACATGGAATGCACCCGTACCAAGACGGATGCGTCCATCGCGATCACGCGCGGCAAGGACGAGTAGACGGCACTCGCTCTTTCCACACGCTCCGTCATTGCGAGCTCCGCGAAGCAATCCAGAATCCCTCCGCGGTGACAGTCCTGGATTGCTTCGCTGCGCTCGCGATGACGAGGAGAGGTTCGTCCGCTCCCTCGTACAGCGCAAGGAGGCACAAAAGGCACATCCCACCGCACCAACTCCCTCGCATTTTAACGATTGGCTTGACGGAAGCTTCGCTCCTCGCAGCGCAAGGTCGATTGTTTCCATGTGTGAGGATTTGTGGATGAGCGTCTCTACCGTTGCGCCGCCGCCGATCGCGATCGTGGTGCCGAGCTACGACGCGACCAAGCAGCAGGACGACCAGAAGACCAAGGACAACGACCCGACCTACAAGCCGCCGCCGCCCGCGCCGCTGCCGCCGGGTCAGGGCACGCGGATCGATCAGCTCGCCTGATCAGACCGGTCAAAGATGAAACGCCCGAACCGGTCGATCGGGCTTTTCGCGTGTCCGGCCGCATCTTCGCCGGATAGCGGGACCAATATCGTGCGCGGCTGACCCGGGACCTGCGCATGATCGCAAAACTGCTGTTGCAGAACACGATCACCACCGCCGGCATGGGCGCGCTGCTGTTCGCTTGCGCCGGGACGATGCATTGGCCTGCGGCCTGGGTGTTCCTCGCCACCTGCGCCCTGCTCGGCCCGCTCTGCGGCTGGTGGCTTTATCGGGTCGATCCGGCGCTGCTCGCCGAACGTCTGCGGCCGGTCCTGCAAAAGGACCAGCCTGCCGCTGACAAGGCCTTCATGATCGTCTTCGTCATTGCGATGCTGGCCTGGCTCGCCACAATGGGGCTCGACCGGCGCACGCAATCCTCCGACATGCCGGTTGCGTTGCAGGCGCTCGGTCTCGTGCTGTTCGTCCTCTCGACGCTGTTCATCCTGTGGGTGTTCCGCGAAAACTCGTTCGCCGCGCCCGTGGTGAAGCTCCGGGCCGAACGCGCACAGCGCGTGGTCTCGACGGGGCCTTACGCGCATGTGCGCCATCCCATGTACAGCGGCATGATCCTGTTCTTCGCCGGCGTGCCGCTGCTGCTGGGCTCGTGGTGGGGCCTTGCGATAGCGCCGGTCATCGTCGTCTTGTTTGCTGTCCGCATCGGCATCGAGGAGCGCACGCTGCGTGAGGGCCTGCCGGGCTATTCCGACTATATGACGCGCGTGCGCTATCGCCTGCTGCCCGGCGTGTGGTGAGCCGCTATCCGGACCAGCTAATTGTCCAATTCCTTGTAGCGGCGGAAAATGCCTTGCTCGTTGAAGGGAATGCGGCGCTCACTTTCGAGATAGGCCTTGATGTTCGGCCGCGCGGCGATGCGGTCGTGCAGGCCGACGAGGCCCGGGATATTTCCCTCGAACGCCTTCATGCGCTTGGGAAAGGCGTAGCGCAGCCCGGCGACGATCTGGAACAGCGAGAGATCGACGTAAGTCAGCCTGCGACCGGTGACATAGGCGCCGCCATTGCCGGCGAGAAGCTCTTCGAAATAGCCGAGATATTTCGGCACGCGCTCGTCCCAAAACTCGGCCGTGCGCTTCTTCGCCGGCGCCTTCTGATCTTCATAGTAAATCGAAGGCCCGAGCGGGTGATGGGTGTCGTGGATCTCGGTCACGAGGTCGGTGATGGTGAGCTGAAGCTGGTGCACCCAAAGCTTGCCCGCTTCCGTCTTCGGCGCGAGCCCATGACGGGCGCCAAGATAGAGCAGGATGTTGGCGGTCTGGCCGATGACGAGCTTGCCCGCTTTCAGGAACGGCGGCGCGAAGGGCGGCGTGCCGCCATGCGCGTCCATCATCTTCATCATCGCAGCTGTTCCGCGCGCCCCCCGCGCGACGTCGATATAAGCCGCCCCCGCCTCCTCCAGCGCCAGCCGCACATATTCGCCGCGACCCTGGATCTCGGGCCAGTAGTAGAGCTCGTATTTCATGGGAAGGGTCCGTGAGCGTGGAAGCGGTCGGACCAATGTAACATGCGGCCGAAGGTTCCGTGAGAGCGAGACGGAACGGCGGCACCACATACCCCGTCGTTGCGAGCGCAAGCGAAGCAATCCAGAATCTTTCCGCGGAGACAGTCTGGATTGCTTCGCTACGCTCGCAATGTCGCGGGGAGAGAGCTGCGCGCCCTAACTCAATTCGCCGCGAAACAAAACAGCAGGCCGTCGCCGCCGGTGCTCTTCAGATCGGCCTGCGAGCAGCCGCCGTCAGGACCGCGCGAGGGGTGAGAGCTGTTCCAGGACTTTGACGGCTCGTCGTCGCGCAGGCCCTTACGATCGGCATGGCCGACGACCGCCGCGCCCTGCGTGCTCGACGTCCAGTTCCTGCAGGTCTTGTCGTCGCCCGCGGCAAAAGCGGTGCCGTCCGGTTGCGATCCCGTGAGGATATCGTGCCGGTTCGGCGTGTCGCCGGCGCCGTTGATGACCTCGCCCTTCTCGCTGAGCGCGGTCTGCTTGGTGAGGTTATTGGCCGCGCCGTGCAGGTCGGCAACGTCCTTGGCAATCACCGCCCCCTTGGCATTCTGCCACGGTCCCTTGCCAATGCGGTCCTTGGCATTGACGGCGGGCTTGCCGTCAGCGGCCTGCGTCGAGAGATAGGCGCGCCAGGTCTTGGCACCGGCACCGCCGGCCTGCGCCAGCTTCTGGCACTGCGCATCGGCTCCCTCCAGGCCGCCGAGATCGGCTCCCTTGCCCGGCCCGCTCGAAGTCACGAAGAAGGTCATGTCGGCTGACTGCGCCTGCACCGATGGACTCGCGAAGAGCGCGAGCGCAGCGCCTGCTGGCACGATGACCCTGGCAAGAATGCTCATCCTATCCTCCCGATTTTTCCGGCGATTGCGCCTGGCTGGACGGTCTTTGATCCGCTGACATGAACCCGTCACGACAGACATTATTCCAGCGGCCATCCGCCGCACGCGCATCACCTCGAGCGGCGGCGCTCGACCGGTCGCCCCGAGGGCCATGTCGATTAATTGCTTCCAGAGACCGTAGCGCCGGGCGAGCATACCAACGTGGGGCCGATCCTCAAGAGATCGCCCAGGAGGGGACGCGGGAGTCTGCTGCGGGGCCGTTCAGGGCGGCATCCGCGATCACATCGGGGCTGCCGCCGGGCGCGGCGCGAGGGGAGATCGTCATGCACTGGAACACCGTCCGCCCAATCGCGGCAATTGCCGGCTATGCCGCGCTTTGCTGCCTTGCCATCAGTCCGGACTCCGCCTCGGCCGCGGAATTGCTCAAAGCCCGGCTTGCGCAAAACCTCGGACCGATCTCCGGCCTTGCGATCGTCGCCAAATCGAAGGGGATTTTCGAAAAGAACGGACTGGACATCACCGTCTCGAACTTCACGTCCGGCAAGCAGTGCCTGGACACCGTGATCGGGGGCGGCGCCGACATCGCGACGACGGCGGAGGCGCCGGTCACCGCTTCGGCGATGGCAAACCAGCCCATCGCCTTCGTCGCCGGCATGGAATATTCCGACCTCAAGACGGTCGTCGCGGCCAAGGCCGGCGTCAAGACCAAGGCAGATCTTCGCGGCAAGCGAATCGGATTCACTGCCGGCACCGGCAGCGAGGTCTACACGGCGACTTTGCTGAAGTCGGCGGGATTGACTCCCAAGGATGTCACCCTCGTCAACCTGCGGCCGCAGGAGATGCTGCCGGCACTTGCAGCAGGAAGCATCGACGCGATCGACACTTGGGAACCCCACATCGCCAACGCCAAGAAGGCCCTCGGCGAAGCCGTCGCTGAGCTCGATACAACGGGCACATACTCCGAGACGTTCAACATCGTCGTCACGAGACCCTATCTGGATGCCAACCCTGCGCTGGTTGAGAAGTTCATCGCCGCGCTGATCGACGCCGAGGTCTGGATGAAAGCACACCCGGATGAAGCGATCACGGTCGTGGCGGACGCGGTCGGCATGAAGCGGGACGACCTCGCTCCGATCTGGGCCGACTATGTTTACCGGGTGCGTCTCGACGACCGGCTGATCGAGATTCTCAAGACCCACTCCGCATGGCGCCTCGAGAGCGGCAACCATCCTCCGGGAGCGGTGATGCCCGACTTCAGCAAGGTCGTCGTCGCCGAGCCGCTGAAGAAGGTCGACCCCGCACGCGTCACGCTCTCGTGGAAATAGGCACCCGCACAGCCATGCAGGACGGCACTTCAGCAGGACAAGAAATTGCTCTCCGCACCGACGGTCGCGGTCGGCGGCCGGATTCAGCTCGTCTTCGCCGCCTCAATATTCTGGTCGGAGCGCTTTCGCTTCCCCTGTTCGTCGGCCTCTGGGAACTGGTCTCCCGTTCCGGGGCCGTCAACATGGTGCTGTTTCCGCCGCCGACGGTAGTTGCTGCGGCGGTCCTTGAGTGGATACGAAGCGGACAGTTCCTTGGCGATCTGCTGGCCAGCCTCTTTCGCGTCACCACGGGGTTCATCTTAGGCGGCGCGCTCGGCATCCTGCTCGGTATCCTCACCGGCCAATTCCCTGTTGTTTCGAGCTTGCTGTCCCCGCTATTCCACATCCTGCGGCCAATTCCGCCGATTGCTTTCGTGCCGATCGTCATCCTGTGGTTCGGCCTGTCGGAGGCGGGAAAACTATTCCTCGTCGTATGGGGCGTGTTCTTCACGGTTTGGCTTTCGACCCACATCGGCGTGCAGAAGGTCGACCGCGGCCTGATTCGGGCGGCGTTGATGCTCGGCACGCCCCGGCGGCAGATGCTCCAGGAGATCGTGCTGCTGGGCGCGCTTCCCTACATCGTGGTCGGGTTGCGCACCGCCGTCAGCATCTCGTTTTACACGCTTGTCGCGGCCGAACTCGCAGGCGCTTTCGCCGGCATTGTCTACAGGATCGAGATTGCCCAGCAGAATTTGCAAACGGGCCAGGTCATGGGCGGGCTCGCAGCGCTCGGGTTGATTTCGTTCACTGCCGACCGGCTGTTTTCGGCTCTTGCGGAACGTACTGTCCGGTGGCGTTGATGTCTGGAGCTCGATCGACCATGAAACTGGCTCTGGCAAATTCGCCAGCCTCCGTCGAATCGGCGCGGAAACAACCGGCCATTCAAGTCTCAGACCTGAGCATCGTTTTTGACACCCGCGGCGGGCAGACCATCGCGGTGGATCGCGTGTCCTTCGACGTGGCACCTGGCGAGTTCGTTTGCATCGTCGGGCCCTCCGGCTGCGGCAAGTCGACGGTGCTCAATACGATCGCCGGACTGGAGGTGCCGTTTGAAGGCGACATCCTGGTAGAGGGCTCGCGTGTCTACAGCCCGCGACCCGATGTCGGCATGGTATTCCAGCAGCCGCATCTCTTCCCCTGGAAGTCTGTCCGCAGGAACATCGCCCACGGCCCGAGGATGCATGGGAAGTCCAGGACGGAAGCGAATGCCATCGCCGACGATCTGATCGCGATGGTCGGTCTCAAGCGTTTCGCCGACGCCTATCCGAACACGCTGTCCGGGGGCATGCAACAGCGCGTGGCGATCGCGCGAGCGTTGGCCAATCAGCCGCGCGTGCTGCTGATGGACGAGCCCTTCGGGGCCCTCGATGCGCAGACCCGGGCGGTGATGCAAGACAATCTGCTGGAGCTGCGCGACCGGATCAAGGCGACGATCGTGTTCGTCACGCATGACATCGATGAAGCCATCGTGCTGGCCGACCGTGTTCTCATCATGAGCGCGGGGCCCGGCCGCATCCTGCGCGAAGTCGCGGTCAAGCTGCCGCGCCCGCGGTCGAGTTCTGTCATGGTCGAGCCAACCTATCTTTCCCTCAAGAAGGATTGTCTCGACGTCATCCGCGCAGAAGGGTTGCGGGCGTTCAATCAGTCGGACGCGAGCTGATCCCCCAGAACTTGGAAATCGCGAAGCAGCCCGCAGCGCGCTGGCATGGTTCTTGAATAATCGATGCCGGGTCTCACCGTGGAGCCGGCGATGCACAGGGCGAATAGCGCGATAGCGGCAGGCGTGATGCTGGCCGAGTCGGACAATCTCGTCAGGCCGCTGCCCGGCTTGCTGGATGGTCTCAACCGGGCTGATTGCAATCGGCTGCGCGCGATCGGACGCGAGAAGGCCCTGGAAGCCGGCCAACTGGTTTGGTCTCAGGGCGACACACAGGCTGGGATCTACCTGATCAGCGAGGGACGCATACGCAGCTACTATGCGGCGCCGTCGGGGCGCGAGGTCACGCTCGCCTACTGGTTTCCCGGCAACTTCGTCGGCGGCCCCGATATATTCGGAACGGGCCCGCACATGTGGTCATCGGTTGCGGCCGAACCCAGCCTGTTGACGTTCATGCCGGGACTGGCGCTGCGGCGGCTTGCGCTGGAATCGCCGGCGATCGCCGTCGCCTTGCTGGATGCCCTGGCATTCAAGGCGCGTTGCTATTCGGCGATGGCCCAGATGCTCGGGACGCGCTCGGTGACCGAGCGGCTGCATAGCCTGTTGATCTTCCTGTCGCACGTCTACGGCGTGAAGCGCGACGGCGAGGTCGTCATCGGGATGCCGTTTACCCACGGCGATCTCGCCAATCTCATCGGATCCACCCGCCAATGGGTGACAGTACAGCTCGCACGGCTCCAGGAGGAAGGCGTGATCAGGTACGACAGATCCGTGATTTCGATCCTGGATCTTTCGACGCTCGAGCAAGAGATGGAATGAATTCCGACCTTCAGCCGCCAGACTTCAATTCGAACGCCGCTCGGCCTGCACTGGCCTCGAACCGCCGCGCCAGTCCGATCAGCGCGCGATCATGCCAGGCCGGCGCCAGAAGGGTCACGCCCATGGGCATGCCGTTCGGCAATGTCGCGTTCGGAACCGCCACGCCGCAGAGATCGAGCAGATTGGCAAAGTACGAGTAGTAGCCGAGGCGATTGTTGAGAGTGATCGGATCGCGATCCATCTCCTCCAGCGTGAACGGCCGCGGTGCGGTCGGGACCACCAGCGCATCGATACCCGCAAAGATCGCCTCGGCGTCGCGGCGAAGCCGGCGCAGCCGGTGAATGGCACCAAATGTGTCGATCGCTGAATAGCCGGCGGCCGAGCCCAGCACGGTCCTCGTGACATCAAGCAGGGAGCCGGAATCGATGTCCATCAGCGAAGCGATGGCCGAGTGCCGCTCCGCGACCCAGGGTCCGCTGAACATCAACTCCCCGGCCTGGCGGAACGGCGCGAAGTCCACCTCGATCGCCGTTCCTCCGATCTGCGTGAAACGCTCGCAGGCGCGCTCATAGAGCTCGCCGCATTCCGGCATGCCGAAGCATTCGAGATCGGCGGCCGCAATGCGGCCGAACCGGAACGATGGCACCGCCCCGCTGGCGAAAGAAAACGCCCTGGGCAGGCGGCTGTAGGGATCTTCGAAATCGAACCCTTCGATAATTTCGAGGATTGCCTCGCCATCGCTGACGGTATTGCAGAACACCGAAACGCAATCGATCGTCGGGCAATTCGGCACCAGCCCGCGCGATGACACCAGCCCAACGGTCGGCTTGATTCCGACGATGTTGTTGAAGCCGGCAGGTATGCGGCCGGACCCGCCGGTATCGGTGCCGAGCGCGAACGCGACGTGCCCGGCCGCGACGGCGACCGCGGACCCGGAACTGGAGCCGCCCGCAATATAGCGCGCATCGGCAACCGACGCGCAGGGGCCATAGGGTGAACGCGCACCGGACAGGCCTGTGGCGAACTGATCGAGATTGGTCTTTCCAAGGCAAATTGCGCCGGCCGCGGTGAGGCGTTCGACGCTGTGCGCGGAATGCCAGGGCGTGTAGCTGAACGCCGGGCATGCGGCAGTGGTCGGCATTCCCTCGACATCGATATTGTCCTTCACACCAAAGGGAATGCCGAGCAGCGGAAGATTTTCGCCTGTCCGCGCGCGCGCCACGAGCTTCCGGCATGCTTCAAGCGCCTCCTCCCGCGGGCGGAGATAGATCCAGCAATTGCGGTCGCGCTCGGCCTCGATCCGGTCATACGCCGTTTCGATCGCCTCCAAAGGCAGGGACGAATTCCTGGCAATGGTTTCGTGATTTGTCCTGGAGCGCGCGACAGACTGGCTCACCGAATATCTCCCTCTCTAACCGGCAGGCGCGAAATTGCGGGAGCTCTGCGCGGGCAACAAGCAATTAAGTGCTTCGCGCAAAATGGTCGGCCGTATCAGGATATAAGCGGCTCAAAGAAAAAGGGCGCCGTGCCGAAGCACGACGCCCTTGTCTTTAATCTGCGTACGATCAGTTGGTCTGCTGGATCGCCGACAATTCCCAGCCGCTGCCCGGACGGCGGGCAAAGGTCCAGATCTCGGTCGCCTCGCCCGGCTGCTCGCTGCCGGCGACAACCGTACCGCTGTTGCGGTCCAGCGTCTTGTCGGTGAGGGCGAAGCGCAGCGCCACCGTGGCGTATTCGGTCTCGCCTTCGCGCCAGGCCTCCGCGAGGTCGCCCTGCAACAGCTTGACGTTGGTCACCTTGTTGACGACGTTGCGCGCGCGGTTCTGGCCAAGGTCCTGCTCGAAATAGGAGACCATTTCCGGCGTCGCGAGCGTGTGCAGCTTGGCCACGTCCTCGTTCGACCAGGCGGCCTGGACATCGCCGAGCAGGCGCTCGAACGCCTCATAGTCATCCGGCTTGATCTCGAGCGGCGCGTTGTTGGCGCCGCCGAAGCCGAAGCCGCCGAGACCACCGCCAAGTCCACCACCGACGCTACCGCCACCGAGGCCGCTGCGATAGTTCGGCTGCGGTCCCTGACCGCTGCCTGCATCAGCATTGGCATAGGCCGCCTGCTGCGAGTGGCGGCGCTGCCACCAGGACATCGCCAGCCGCACCACCAACACCACGAGAGCGATCTGGATGATCAGGCCAATGATTGACGACAGGCCGCCGAGGCCACCGAACAGGCCGCCGCCGAACAGCATGCCGAGCAGGCCTGCGCCGAGGAAGCCGGCCGCAAGGCCGCCCATGAAGCCGCCGGCGCGGCCGAACAGGCCGCCACGCGCGGGTGCGGCGGCAGCCGAATTCATGCCGGCACCCGGCTGGGTATAGGTGCGGTTGAACTGCGAGGTCGAGCCCGGCGCGGTCGTGGTCGACGGCGGCGCCGAATAGGTGCGCGAACCGCGCGAACCCGACGACATGCCACCACCGACGCGGGCGTCGGCGGACGAAATCACCAGCGCAGTCGGCAGCGCAAGCGCCAGCATGACGGCGAGGGTCTTGAAGAGAGTGCGGGAGCGTTGCGAGAAAGTCATGTGCGTTTCCCAAATCCCCGGCATGGGGACGTGCTCCTAAGATGGGCAGACTTCCCGAAAAGTGAAGCCGGTTTCGGAACTTATGGCTGCGGCCCTCAGTCGCGGGGATGTGGCAAAAGCCCATATTTGGCGGGGGTTTGGCCGGGGAGCCGGAGGAACTGCGGTCGCGGGTTACCGGCGGGTTTACGGCAGGAATGCCGCTTTTTCCTCGTCATTTCGAGGAACTCTCGCAAATCGACCGTGGTAGTCGCCGTCATCCCGCCTTTGCCATCGTCTCCTTTACGGCCGCCACGAGCTGGCTGAGCGTGAACGGCTTTGGCAGGAAGTCGAATTGCTGGCCTTCGGGCAGGCTCTTCTCGAAGGCATCCTCGGCGTAGCCGGAGACGAAGATGAACTTGATGTCGGGATTCTTCTCGCGCATCGCCTTCAGCAGCGTCGGGCCGTCCATCTCGGGCATCACGACGTCGGAGACGACGAGATCGATCGCACCGCTCTGTTCCTCCAGGACCTCCATGGCCTCGACGCCGTTCTCGGCCTCGACCACGGTGTAGCCGCGCGAGCGCAGGCCGCGTGCGTTCAGCGCGCGCAGGCCCTCTTCGTCCTCGACGAGAAGGATGGTGCCCTGTCCGGTGAGATCGGTCCGCGGCTTGGCCTCCGCCGCCGCAGGTGCGGTCTCCTTCGCGGCGCCATTGGCCGCGCCGACCACTGCAGCGGGCTGCTCCTGCACCTCCGGCTCGGCGTGATGGCGCGGCAGGAAGATATGGAACGAAGTCCCCTGCCCCGGTTCCGAGTCCACGTAAATGAAGCCGCCAGTCTGCTTGACGATGCCGTAGACGGTGGAGAGCCCGAGGCCGGTGCCCTTGCCCACTTCCTTGGTCGAGAAGAACGGCTCAAAGATCTTGTCGCGGATATCGGCGGGGATGCCGGTGCCGGTGTCGGCGACCTCGATCCGTACATAGTCCGCAGCCGGCATGCCCTTGTAGGCGAGCTTGGCCGCTTCTTCCGCGGTGACGTTGGCGGTGCGGATGATCAGCTTGCCGCCGTCGGGCATGGCGTCGCGCGCGTTCACCGCGAGGTTGACGATCACCTGCTCGAACTGGGAGACGTCGACCTTCACCGGCCAGAGATCGCGGCCGTGGATGGTCTCGTGCTTGACCTTCTCGCCGATCAGCCGGCGCAGCAGCATGGCGAGATCGGACAGCGCATCGCCGAGGTCGAGCACCTGCGGCCGCAACGTCTGCCGCCGCGAGAACGCCAGCAACTGCCGCACCAGCGTCGCCGCGCGCGTCGCGTTCTGCTTGATCTGCATGATGTCCTGGAACGACGGATCGGTCGGCTTGTGCGCGTTCAGCAGGAAGTCGTTCGCCATCATGATGGCGGAGAGCACGTTGTTGAAGTCGTGGGCGATGCCGCCCGCGAGCTGGCCGACCGTCTCCATCTTCTGCGACTGGTTGATCTGGTTCTCCAGCGCGCGCCGCTCGGTGGTCTCGAGCATGTGCACGATGGCGGCTTCGGCCTCGTTCTCGGCCGCATCCACCGGCGTGACGAAGAACTGGCCCCAGCGCTCCTTGGCTCCCTCGAGCGCCACCTCGACCGGCGCGACGTCGGCCTGGCCCTCCGCGGCCTGGTTGATGGCCGTGATCAAAAGTTGCCGGTCGCGCGAATTGACCGCGCGGAAGATCGACTTGCTGGCGCTGTCGAGCCCGAGGGCCTGCCCGAGCTTGGCGTAGCGCGCGTTGGCCCGCACGACGTTGCCGCCTCGGTCGACGGTCGCGATCGCCATCGGCGTATGGTCGAAGAAGCGCATGAAGCGCACTTCGGCGGCGCGGTCGGGATCGCTGCGCTCGTCGCGGGCGCGGCTGATGACGAGCGTGCGCGACGGCCCCGGCGCGCCGTCTGCGCCGAAGGCGAGCTTGTGATAGAGCCGCACCGGCATGGTCTTGCCGGTGCGCATGCGCAAGTCGATGTCGAAGACTTCCGTCTTCACCTCGCCCGGCACCGCCACGATCGCGGTGAGCAGCGAGGCGCCGTCGCCGGAGACGATGTCGGTGAGCTTCAGCCCGCCCGAGCCGATCTCGGCGAGATCGTAGTCGAGCCAGTTCGCCAGTGTCGCGTTGACATAGGCGAGCTCGCCGGCCGGATTGACCGAGAAGAAGCCGCAGGGCGCGTGATCGAGATATTCGATCGCGTGCTGGAGTTCCTGGAACACGTCCTCCTGGCGCTCGCGGTCGCGGGTGATGTCGGAGATCGACCACACCGCGTATTTCGCCTCGCGCTTCCCGGTGCCGAGCGGGCGCACCCGCATGCGCAGCCAGCGGCCCTGGCTGCCGTCATGGCCGGAGATGCGCACCTCTTCCTGCTGCCGTTTTCCTTCGCGCGCGGCCTTGAGCAGGCGGAACACGGCTTCGGAGACGTCGGGGTTGCCGATGAAGACGCGCTCCACGGGCCGCACCTCCTGCGGTCCGCTGGCGCCGGTGAGCGTCAGATAGGCAGCGTTGGAATAGACCACGTGGCCGCGGGGATCGGTCACGGCCAGGCCGTCGAAGGCGTGGTCGGCAATGCGCCCCATCACGGGATCATCGAGACTGCGGTCGACGAAGCGGATGATGCCGGCGGCGAAGGCGAACAGGTTGAACAGGCCGACCATCGCCAGCACGGCGAGGATGCCGAGGATATAGGGCTGCGCCTGCGCGCGCCCGAGCGTCATCAGCCCGACGGCGACGGCGACGAGGCCGGCGGCCACCAGCAGCACCAGCGCAATACTGCCCGAGCGCGGCGACGGCTCGTGCGCCGCAACGGGCTCGCGTGTGAGGTCGTGGTCGGTCTCGGCAGTCATTTCAAGCTGGCACAGCCTGTCGGCAGAGAATCAACGCGCTACGGGGCGCGTGGGGTCCTCCCTGCCTGAATCGGACCCGCAGGCGCAAGGGTAGCAAGGGCGAAAGGTACGCTGATTCCCAGATTACGGCCATTTCCGGTACTTTTCGGGCATTTTATCCGCGTCCGGCGCCGAATCCCTGCTTCAGCCGCATGACGTAACCGATGACCTCGGCGACTGCATGGTAGTGCTCGGTCGGGATTTCCTGGTCGATTTCGACGGTGGCGTAGAGCGCGCGGGCGAGCGGAACGTTCTCGACGATCGGGATGTCGTGCTCGTGCGCGATCTCCCGGATCTTGAAGGCGAGATTGTCGACGCCCTTGGCGACGCAGATCGGCGCGGACATGCCGCGCTCGTAGGACAGCGCGATCGAATAGTGGGTCGGGTTGGTGATGATCACCGAGGCCTTGGGAACCGCCGCCATCATGCGCTTCTTGGAGCGCTGCTGGCGCAATTGCCGGAGCTTGCCCTTGATGTGCGGGTCGCCTTCGGACTGCTTGAACTCTTCCTTGATCTCCTGGAGCGACATCTTCTGCCGCTGGAACCAGCTGCGATATTGGAAGAAATAGTCGCCAATGGCGATGATCGCGAGCGCCGCGACCACTGCGCCGAGCAGATGAATGGGCAGGCTGGTGCTGGCGCCCAGCATGGCGGCCGGATCGAGCCTGACCATCGCCTCCATGCGATGGCGCTCCGGCCACAGGACCACGGTCATGACCGCGCCGAGCACGATCAGCTTGCCGAGCCCCTTGAGGAAGTTCGCGGCCGCCTGCTTGCCGAAGATGCGCTTGAGGCCCTCGGCCGGCGACAGTTTGCTGAATTTGGGTTTCAGGGATTCGGCCGACCAGACCAGGCGATGCTGGAGCACGTTGCCGGCAATCGCCGCCAGCACCAGCATCAGCAGGGGCACGCCGATCGCTGCGAGCACGGCGACCTCGATCTGCTGCATCAGCGCGAGCAGAGCCCTGCCGTCGGTCTTGATCATCCAGGAATTGGCAAGCAGGTTGCGCATCGGCGTCACCAGCCCGCTGCCCACCGAGCCCGAGAAGGTGGAGACCACGAGCGTGCCGCCCGCGATCATGAACCAGGTGTTGATCTCCTGGCTCTTGGCGACGTCGCCGCGTTCGAGCGCCTCTTCGAGACGCTTTTGTGTCGGGTCTTCTGTTTGACTGTCGGGATCGTTGTCGTCTGCCATCGATCACCTATTTGAGCGGCATCATCTGGTGCATCACACCGATGAAATAGTCGAGATACGTGCCCATCATCGCGGTGAGCACCACGGCGAGCACCAGGAAGCCCACGAAGATCGACAGCGGCACGCCGACGAAATAGACCTGCATCTGCGGCATCAGCCGCGCCAGCACGCCGAGCCCGATATTGAAGACGAGGCCGAACACAAGGAACGGTCCGGAAAGTTGCAAGCCCAGGCTGAACGCGGCGGCAAAGGCGCGCGTCGCCAGCGAAGCGACGTCGCCGCTCGATACGGTCTCGCCGGGCGCGAAGATCGTGTAGCTGTCGTTCAGCGCGGCGATCACCAGATGATGGCTGTCGGTGGCAAACAGCAGCGTCACCCCGAGCATGGTCAGGAAATTGCCGACCAGCACGCCCTGCTGTCCCTGTGTCGGATCGACCGAAGTGACGAAGCCGAGCCCCATCTGCTGCGCAATCACGGCGCCCGCGACCTGAAGCGCCGACAACGTCACGCGCGCGGTCGCCCCCAGCACGATGCCGATCACGATCTCATGCAGCATCATGACCAGCAACGGCGCGATCGAGCCCATGTCGACGTGATAGGCGTTGCGATGCAGCGGCAGGATGATCAGCGTCAGCAGCAGCGCGATCGCCAGCTTGATCCGCGTCGGAATGTTGGTCTCGCCCAGCCCCGGCAACAGCATCACCATCGCACCGACCCGGGCGAAGGCGAGCATGAAGGAAGCGGCGAGCGCCGGCAGCAGCGAGACGTCGATGCGCATGTCGGGCGCATTGTGCCTCAGCCGCCGATGATTCGCGACGAGATCCGCATCATGTGGGAATGGAGTGCGTCGGCCATGAACGGCAGCGCCAGCAGCATCGTGGCGAAGATGGCCAGGATCTTCGGCACGTAGATCAGCGTCTGCTCCTGGATCTGCGTCAGCGCCTGGAACAGCGACACGACGACGCCGACCACGAGGCCGACCACCATCAGCGGCGACGACACGATCACGATGGTCCAGATCGCATCACGCGCGACGTCGAGGGTTTCAGGTCCGGTCATGTTCTTTTTCTCACTGTGAGTTGTTCGTCATTCCGGGGCTCGCGAAGCGAGAGCCCGGAATCCATACTCCCGATCGTGGTTATGGATTCCGGGTTTGCGACGTCGTCGCGCCCCGGAATGAAAGGACCGATCAGATCGGCATCTTCATGATGTCTTCATATGCCGCGATCACGCGGTCGCGGACCGAGACCAGCGTGGACACCGCGACGTCGGTGTCGGCGACCGCCGTCACCACGTCCATCACGTTGGCCTTGCCGGCGGCCATCGCCACCGTCTGGGCGTCGGACTTGCGGCCGGACTCCATGACGCTGCCGACAGCGTCTTTCAGGAGCGAAGCGAAGGACTGCCCGCTCGCTTCGCTGCCCTTGCCGGCGCCGCTGTTCTCCAGCACGCGGGCGAGGTTGGCATAAGCATTGGCTGCGATTGTCGGTGATGCCATGGCTCAAATGTCCTGTTCAGCTCTTGAGGATGTCGAGCGTGCGCTGGATCATCCGGCGCGTCGCACTGATGATGTTGAGATTGGCCTCGTAGGACCGCTGCGCGTCGCGCATGTCGGTCATCTCGACCACCGAGTTCACGTTGGGATATTTGACGTTGCCGGTCGCATCGGCCGCCGGATTGTTCGGCTCGAATTTGGTGCGGAAGTTCGACTGGTCCGGCTTGATCCTGCCGAGGGTGACGACCTGCGCGTCGAGCGTGCGGTCGAGCGCGGAGGAGAAGGTCGGCACCTTGCGCCGGTAGGGATCGCCGCCTGATGTCTGCGAGGTCGAATCCGCGTTCGCGATGTTTTCGGAAATCACCCGCATGCGCCCGGCCTGCGCGCGCAGGCCGGAGGTCGCGATCGCCATCGAGCGGGCAAAGTCGCTGCTGTCATTCGCCATGATGCGCTTCCCTTAGCTCTTGAGCATGATCTCCGCGCAAACGCGTTCCGCGTTTGTCGCGAGAGAAAACCGCCCGCTCACTTTTCCGGACCATGCTCTAGCCCTTGCCGATCGCGGTCTTGAGCAGATGCAAGCTCTTGGAATAGAGCGAGGTCGCCGCCGCGTAGTCCATCTGGTTGCTGGCGGCCTTCATCATCTCCTCTTCGAGATTGACGGCGTTGCCGGCGGGACGGGTCTCGAAACCCGCATTCCTGTTCTGGTCAAAGCCCGAGGCCGCGCCGGATGGCGCCATGTGGGAGCCGCTGGTGCGGGTCAGCGCCAGGGGGCCCATCGAGCCGGTGACGGCGCCTGATTTGTCGAGCTTCGGCTCGACCAGGTCGCGTGGCCGGAATTTGGGCGTGTCGGAATTGGAGACGTTCTCGGACAGGACGCGCTGGCGTTCCTGGTGCCACTGCATCTTGGTGCGAATCGCCGACAGCACCGGGAGGTCGTTGATGGACATCGTTGCGGCTCCTTCCGCCTCTCGGACCAAAGGCCCGAAGCTAGGCAGAATTTGCCGCGTGTATGGTTAACAGGTGGTTAAAGATGGCGTCGATGCATGTCCCTTGACGGAACACCGCTTTGCGCCCCCGTGATTCTACGCATCCAAAAGCGGCATTAACCCAACCGTTTGGCGGGCCATGCACAAGCCAAGAAGTCGTTTTGGATCGAGCGATTCATAGGTTATTAAGAGCTGGGGACGGCAAAACTTGCCGTGGGACGTTAAGAAATCGCAGTTTGGGGCATCCCACGCCGATGGTTGGCGCGTCTGACCATGGGCACGAGAAAAGCGCCATTTGTCGGGGACAAGTATGCAAGGCAGCCCAATCACCTTCATCGTGGCGTTCATCGTCGTTCTGGCGTTGATCGGCGTCGCCGCATGGTTGGTTCGCCGATTCGCCAGCAGCCGGCTCGGTGCCAACACCCAGCGCGGCCGGATGCCCCGGCTTGCCGTGATCGATGCCGCCGCGGTCGATGGCCGGCGCCGCCTGGTGCTGGTCCGGCGTGACAATGTAGAGCATCTCCTGATGATTGGCGGTCCCACCGACATCGTCGTCGAGCCCAATATCGTGCGCGCCGCGCCCGGCCGCGACCAGCTTCCGCAGCGTTCCAATGCCGCCGAGCCGCCGCGCCTTGCCCCGATGCCCGATACCAGCAGCTGGACCGACGAAGCTCCGCGGCCCGAACTGCTCGATCATCCCGAACCGCAAATGCCCGAGCCGCCGCGGCCGCGCCCGTCCTTCGCCGACGAGGTACGCCGGCCCGCTCCCGCGCTGGCCGAGCGCCGCAACGAACCGCCACTGGCCGGCTTTCCGCCTGAGCCGATCCTGCCGCCGCGCCCCGAGCGCGAGGCACGCCCCGAGCCGGTTCCGCCGCGCATCGCCCGCAGCGAGCCTCCGCTGATGCCACGTCCCCCGCGGCAGAGCGAGCCGGTGAAAGTGCCCCCGGTGCGCGCCGAGCGCGCGGCCGCGCCGCCGCCTCCCCCGCCCGTGCCGCAGGCTCCGCCCGTTCCGCCGCCGGCCCCCGCTCCTGCCGCGCCCTCGAACGCCGAGCAGAATCTCGCCGAGATGGCGCAGCGGCTCGAAGCCGCGCTGCGCCGCCCCGCCGGCGAGACAGTCGCGCCTCCGGTTGCGCCCGAGCCGCCCGCTCCGCCGCCGCCCCGCGCCGCACGCAGCGAGCCGCCGGCCCCCCCGGCTCCGCCCGCAAAGCCGGCCGCGGAGAAGACCAGCTTTGAAAATCTCGAAGACGAGATGGCCTCGCTGCTCGGCCGTCCGAAGCCGTCTTCGTGAGGCTGCCGGCCCTCCCGCGTAGAGTTGTTTTTCTTTCTGTCCTGATCGCCGCGGCTTCGCTCGCGATGCCTGCGCATGCGCAGGACATCAGCATCAATCTCGGCGGTCAGGGGGGCGGCGTCACCGAGCGCGCGATCCAGCTCATCGCGCTGCTCACGGTGCTGTCGATCGCGCCGTCGATCCTGATCATGATGACGTCATTCACGCGCATCGTGGTCGTCTTGTCGCTGCTGCGCACCGCGATGGGCACGGCGACCGCGCCGCCGAACTCGGTGATCATCGCGCTCGCGATGTTCCTCACCTTCTTCGTGATGGGACCTGTGCTGCAGAAGTCCTACGACGAAGGCATCCGCCCGCTCGTCGCCAACCAGCTTGGCGTCGAGGACGCACTCCAGCGCGCTTCCGTCCCCTTGCGCGGCTTCATGCAGAAGAACGTGCGCGAGAAGGACCTCAAGCTGTTCCTGGATCTCTCGGGCGAGCCGCCGCCGGCCACGCCGGATGACCTCGCGCTTCGCATCCTCGTCCCCGCCTTCATGATCTCCGAGTTGAAGCGCGCCTTCGAGATCGGCTTCCTGCTGTTTCTCCCCTTCCTGATCATCGACCTCGTCGTCGCCTCCGTGCTGATGTCGATGGGCATGATGATGCTGCCGCCCGCAACGATCTCGCTGCCGTTCAAGCTGATCTTCTTCGTGCTGGTCGATGGCTGGTCGCTGGTGGCGGGAAGCCTGGTGCAGAGTTACGGGGGCGGATAGCTGCGGCTCCATCCGCCGTCATGCCCCGGCTTGACCGGGGCATCCAGTACGCCGCGGCCTTTCGATTTCATCACTGCGGCCTCTGGAATACTAGATCGCCCGATCAAGTCGGGCGATGACACCGAGAACGTGGCGTACAGTGAGACGGCGTCGACAGCGCCCCTACCCCTTCACGTCATACTGCTTGCTGAGGTGATCGCCGATCTGCACCAGCATGGCGACGCTTTCGGGGAAGCCCGGCTTATCCGTCGCGGCCTGGTCGGCATCGGCGCGGAATTCCCAGCTATCGCCGTCGCGGACGATCGAGATGACGAGGTCATCCGGACCATCGGCATGGACCTTCAATTCGGCCCGCGCCATGGCGATGAGTTCGGCTTCGGTCTTGGCAGGCTTGCTCATATCGACGCTCTCCCGGCATGAAGACGCGCAGGTTGCCGCTTCAACGGGCACCTGTCGAGAGGCCTCGTAGTAGCAGGGTTCCTACCGCGTCATCTTGATCTGCCGCACGACGGGGATCGTGGGCAGCGAGCCGGTGTGGTCGGCCTCGTCCTTGGCTTGCGGCGAGGCCGGCGCGCGGGCGGTTGCGTCGGGGAAGCGCTGCTTCATCTCGCGCAGGAAGCCGTCGAGCGTGTCGACGCTGGCAGCGAGCTTGGCGATCTCGGCGAATTCGGCGCTGGAGGACGCTGCCGGCTTGCTCGCGATGTCGAACGCGACCCGGTCCGCACTCTCGCTCATCAGCGGCGCATATTTCTCGCGGAAGCGCGACAGGCCGATCGAATCGTCGGCGAGCGCATAGCCGACGGCGGCACGGATGATGTCGCTCTTCTCCACCGCGTTGAGCGGCTTGAAGTCGCGAAAGCGGTCGCCGTAGTAGAGCTCGATCTGCTCGGCGGATTCGCGCCAGCGCCGCGCCGCCCAGAAGATGTCGGAGCGCAGGCGGAGCACCTCGCGTCCGGAGACGTTGGAGACGATGTCGAGCGCGAGATCGTGGCGGCCGACGTCGCTCTGCGCGCGCGCCTCCAGCAGCAGCCGCTGCTGCCGCAGCTCGCCGGAGAGATCGCTGATGCGGCTCGCGCGCAGCGCCGAGATCGCCATGTCGGGCTTGCGGTTGGCGAGGTAGATCATGGACAGGCGCGCGGCGACCTGGGCGCGGGCTGCGCCTTCGAGGCGATGGTCGACCTGGTACTGCAACAGCTCGGCGGCCTGGTCGAGCAGGTCGATCGAGGCGAGACGGTCGGCGAGTCGGCGGATCAGCTCGTCGCCGCGGCGGCCGATCGGCGTCAGCTCGCGGAACTCGTAGAACATCCCGAGCGCCTCGACCGGCGGCAGCTCGTCGCCCTTGGGCCCCAGGAATATCTGCGTGAACAGGTCGGAGGCGAGGTCCTGCGCCTGACGCGAGGCCTCGGCGTTCGGCTGGAGCCTTGTCGCGGTGCGCGCCGCCCTGAGCGCGTCCCGGTAGCGCCCGTTCTCGGCATATATCTGCGACAGCATCTGGAGCGTCTTGACCTCGATCGAGTCGCCCCGCCAGGTCATCGACAGCGTCTCGAGCTCACGCAGCGCGTCTTCCTTGCTGATCTCGTCGCGCTTCTGCCGCAGCGCTACTTCGAGCTGCTTGGCCTCGGCCGCCGCCTGACGATCGTTCGAGGCGACCGCGAATTTGTAGTCGTCGAGCGCGTCCTTGTCGTGGCCGAGCGCCTCGGCGAGCCGGCCGCGCAGCACGGCGAAGCCGGGCGCCGCCTCTGGCGATATGCCGACCACCTCGATCTCGCTGCGGCGCTTGGAGGCGCCGGCATAATCCTTCACCTCGAGCGAGGCGCGCATCGCCTCCATCGTCACGATGCGCTGGATGTCGATCGGCAGCGAGGCGATGGCGAATTCGACGTTCTTGAACTTCTCGCGCGCATCCGCCCACTTGCCCTGGCGCGCATAGGCGAGCGCCTTCCAGAGCTGGGAATCGTGGCTGTTGCCGATCACGGGATTGGCGAGGTCCTTCAAGCCCTGCGCTGGCCGGCCGATCAAGATGTTCGCGATCGCATGCATGATCAGCGCGCCACTCTCCTCCTTGTTGAGGGGATCGGCCAGCATCAGGTCGGTCACCGACTTGGCTTCGTGGTACATGGCGCGCGACATGTAGAACTGCGCGAGATCGAGCCGTGGCAGCGAGCGCTGCGCCGGCTCGACGGCCGCGATCGCCGTGATCAGACTGCCCTGGCGCGTCCAGAAATCCTCCGACTGGCCCTTGCGCCAGCCTTCCGGACTGAAGACCGGCCGCACCGCGGTCGGTGCCCGCTCGGCGGAGATATCGACCGGCGACAGCGTCAGTCCGCCCTTCTTGCCGAGAATGACCTTGTCGGATCCGACCTCGACGCCGACCTCGTCGGAGTTCGGCCGGATCGCGATGCCGTGCGCGGATTCCAGCAACGAGAGATCGACGAGATCCTGCCGCTTGATGAAGCCGCGCACCGGCCGCTGCCCGGTGACGACATAGAGCGTGTCGCCGGCGTCGGGATCGGTCAGCTTGTGCAACAGGCCCGGATTGGCGAAGGGGATCGCGATATTGGCGAGCGCGGGGTCGGTGATGTTGCGCGACATCATCAGCGGCAGCGGCGTCGCCTGGATCTTGTCGGCGAGCGTCAGGAGCCAATTGGTCTCCTTGCCGACCTCCTCGCTCGTCAGCGAGTAGACCAGCGGCCGGGTGAGACGGATGCGGACAGCCTGTCCCTTGTCGAGCGGCATCCGGCTGACCTCGCCGATCATCGCACCGCCCCGGCTGCGGATCGCCTCGACATCGATCGGCTTCGGCGTATCGAACACTAGCCACACGGTGTCGCCGCGGCGGAACGCCGCCGCAGGCGTTGCCACCTGAAGCGGGAAGATCACGCGCAAGCCATCGCTGTCGCGGCGGACATCGACGCTGGCCACGGTGGGCTGCGGCGCGGCCGGCGCCTCGGCAGGTGCGGCCTTGACGCTGTCCTTGGCCGGCTCTTTCGCAGCCTCCTTGACGACCTCCTTGGGCGCTTCGGACACCGCGGGCTTGACGGGCGCGACCACAGCTTCCGTTGCCGTTGCCGGCGCCGCAGGCTTCGACACGTCCTTGGGCGGTTCCGCAGCATGCGGTGCTTCAGCCGCGGGAGCCGGCGCAGGCTTCGGTGCTTCGACCGGCGGCATCGCCGCCGGAGCTTCCGGCTTCACCTCGGGCTTCGCTTCGATCTTGGCTTCGATCTTGGCTTCGATCTTGGCTTCGCGCGCGATCGTCTCGGACGTCGGCGGCGCGATCTCGCGATGGACCTCCTTCGGCTTCTCGGCCGCCGGCTTTTCCGGAGTCGGTCCATGGCCTTGGGCCGCAGGCTTCGCCTGCGCGATCACCGCCTCAGCCGTCGCGGCGGTCTTGCCCTTGTCGGGTTGGAAGGAGATGTCGACGACGTAATTCTTCTCGTCGCGGAAGGAGTGCACGTCCGAATCGCCGATCAGCGCGATCTCGACACTGGTCTGGTCGCTGTCGGACTTCTGCTTGATCGAGGCGACGTTCGGGGGCGCGGCGACGACGGCGTCCGCCAGATCGAAATTGAGGCCGGCATTGAACGCGAGCGTCAGCTTCTGCTCGTTGAGCACGGAGGACACGCCGACGCCGTCGGGCATCTCGAATACGAAGCGCACGAAAGTCGGCTGCACCGAGGCGCGCACGCGGATCTGCGGTCGCTTCTTAGTCTCGGCAGCGGCGCGCTGGGCGCGCAAGGCACGTTCGGCGACACGCGCACGCTCGGCCAGTTCCTTGACCACGTCCATGGGCAGGCTTGGCGGCGGCCCCTTCCAGCCCTCCGGCAAGAGATCGATGAAGGTGCGCTCGCCGGCATTCATGGTGTTGACGGTGACGCGCCGCGCCAGCGACAGGCGGATGGCGCTGCCGTCGGGATCGCGGCGGGCAGAATTAACGTAGTCGGGCGCACCTTCCGGAACGCGATCGACGGGAACGTCGACCGCCCGGTCGAAGCGAATGATGAGAATGGAGCCGGCCGTCGTCACCTCGGAGGGAACGTCCTCGCCGAGCTTGATCACCAGACGGGCAAAGCCGCCACCGGCCGAGAAAGTCGCCTCGCCCCGGACCACATCGGCGGCGCGGGCGGGCGCACCGAGGCCAATGAGCAGGCAGGCCGCCACCACGGGTGCCTTGCGGACGTGACGCGACAGCCCCTGCGCCAAAGCGCGGGCTCGCGACATAAATCCAGCGGCAGCCTTCTGCGCCATTGGCGGCGTTTCTTCCAATTCGGCGGTCCATGCCGGCACTGGCGCCGGCCCGTGCCGTCGACTGTAGGTTTTGCCAATTAAGGACTTGTTAACGTCAGCCCATTGAAATTTAACCGCTTCCGGTCGCTGTGCGCCCTCATGTGCGCCCCGGGGTTCGGCCTTTGTGCGGGTCCGCGTGGGGGCGCTTCCGGCCAGATTGTGCGCCGGGCCGGCGCGGTCGCTTCAGGGCTTCCGGGGCTGAATTGCAAGGCAGGACAGCGCTAGCCCGAACCCCATGCCCCAAGGGATAAGACCCCCATCCGAGAACGCCGCGCCGAAGGCCGCGGCATAGACGGCGAAGCATGTCGCCGATATCGCCGCGGACAACGCAAGCGGGTCGCGGCGATGCCATTGCCGCATGACAGCGATCGGCGCGAACGCGAACAGGATAAGGATCGATATCAGCCCTAGAAGCCCGTTCTCCGCTAGGCGTAGGATCAGCATGGAATGCGGCGACGTGAATTCGGGTTCGATCCGCGCGTAAATGCCGGTCCCGATGCCGGTTAGCCAGTTTGCCTTTGCGATTGCGATGCCCGTCCTGACGGCTGCGGCCCGGTCTGCCCCAGATTGATCCTGAAGGGATTTGTTCAGTCTATCGCCGCTTGTCGGCTTGTCTATTTCGCCAGCATTCGCGCCGAAGAACGAACCGACGCCGCTCGCATAGTAGTTCCAGCCGCCAGAAGGCAGATGGACGGCGATAATGAACGCGACGACGGCGGGAACGGCCCATCGAACGTTCCCCTTGGCGATAGACAGAATAACCGCCGCCGCGGGCAGGCCGATCAGCGCCAAGATCAATCCCGCGCGGGAATAGACCAACAATCCGGCGTAGCAGAGAAAAAACAGAAGGGCGATTTTCGCCTTCGCGAAGTCCTTCGAGATGTAGAGGGCGCCGGCGGCGAGGGGCAAAATAGCGACCCAGCCCGCAATAAAGTTCACGCTGTTGCCGTAACCGTTGCCGCCCGCCACGCGCATAAGATCAAGGTTCATTTTGTCCATCAGGAAGCCTTCCGCAGTCAGCGCGCAGCAATTGACCGTCAGGATGGCCGCCGACTGACTGAGCGCGACGACGGCAAAGCCCAAGCAGAAAAGAAACACGGCATGAACGAGGAAGGCGCGATCTGTCGCGTTCGCGGCATACGCATAGACGACGACAAAGGGGATGATGATTTCGAAGAACCCACGCGCCAGCCATAGGCCGGATCGGTCGCAGCCGCGCTGCTGACGATCCAACTAGCCAAGGCAAGCGCCGCGCTGACGGTCAGGATCGGCGATGGCCGTTTCGGCGGCCGCAGGATCGCGGTTCCGATCGCTGACGCGATGAGCAACAGAAGAACGGGCCGGAACACTTCAAGCGCGACATTCCCGTCCATCAGGGTTTTCCGGATGGCCTTGATCGCCAAGAGGTTGTCCAGCGGCGCGGCGAAGGCGAGGATCAGCAAAGCGCGCTGGAACCGATCCGGGTACGCTTTCCAAAGCTGGAACCAGTAAAAATAGCCAAATCCGACCGCGACGGCGACCGCCTGCGCGAGATGGCTTGGCAGATAGTCCGGCTGTTTCAGGGCGACGACGGGCGCTGACGCCATGATCAAGGCGATAGCCAGACCGGGCGCGATAAATTTCCGATATTGCAAGATGACGGCTTCCATCCCCGATTGCGGGCGCAACCTACCCAACAACCGAGGGGCGAACAAGAAGGCCCTTAAACGGAAAAAAGCCCCCGCCCCGGCCGAAGCCGGAAGCGGGGGCGAAGTCTAGGGAGGCGCGCCGGCGAGGCCGGCGCTACCGCGGAGGGCACCCCACGGGTTCAGTGTGTCGCCAGCCAGAGCCAGCGAAGGGCCGCGCCGCCGCTGATGAGCAGGACGGCGAAGGTCGCGGCCAGAAGGATTTCGACGTCGGTCCGGGTCCAGCGCATCAGACCCGCCGATAGGCGATGATGCCGCGCGTCGGCCGCGGCCGCTCCCGGACCGCGTGACCGTCATTGCCGGACAGAAGCATGATCTGACCGCCGCCAAGGTCCGCGGTGATGATCCCGACATGATGCCGCCAGACGGCGATTACGCCGGCGCCGGGGCCGCTGGCGGCGGTTCCAACGCGTACCCATGCCCGGGCGAGGTTCAGCCGGGGGTCACGGATACCCAGCTTCAGGCGCAGCCAGCAACCGCACCAAGCAATCCCGGCGCATTCCGCCGGCTGCCCGGCGGCGACGTGGCGATGATGGTTCCGGTGGTGGTGCCGGGGACGGGCTTCCGCCGGCATGGCAGAAAACACGGCGAGCGCGAGCGCTGCCGCGATCATGGATCGCTTCATCGGGTAATGCTCCGAAGGTGTCTAAGAGGTTAGGTTTTGGAGTGGATGCGCTTCGTCAGTTCGTCGAACTTCGCATCGATCTTGTCGCCGATCTTTTCGATCGACTTTTCCATTCGGCCGATGACCAGTTCGAAACTGCCCTTCCGAACGAATTCGTCGCGTGCCCAGATTTCGACCTGATAGACCTTGTCCGATAGCGACCGGAACTTTTCTTCGAATTCAGACCGAAGCGCGACTTCGGACCGCGACAGCTTCCAGACGACGCCGCAAGCTGTCGTGATCAGAACGATTTCGAGGGACGCCGCCGCGATGACGATCGTCCAGTTAATCCCTTCCATTGCCCTGCCCTTCGCCTGCGGCCCGATCGCGGACGCCGTCATACCAATCGCGGCTACTGGAAAGCCGGCCGTTCGCTTCCTTCAGCGCGTCCCGGGTCACGGCAAGCCGCGCCCGGGCGTCGTCACTGAGCCTTGCCGAAGGGTCTTTGACCGGCGCCATGAATGCCGGCGCCGGCGGAAGGTCGCGGGTCAGCGGGACATGACTTGGACGCGATGCGCAGGCCGCGCAGGTCGTCGCAAGTAAGGCCGCACTTGTCAGGCGCAGGCCGTTTTTCCAGTTCAGCAACATAATCGGCGGTCTTTCCTTTTTCGACGTCGGCGTTCGCTTCCAACGCTGCAAGTTTCAGGGATGCAGCGGCCGCAGCCGCTCGCGCGTCGTCGCGATCCTTCTGAACCGCGTCCAACTGTGATTGAAGGGCGGCCGCCTCGCATTTGCTGTCGGCCGCCTCGAACCCGGCGTCATAGATTTTGAAGCCGGCGCCGGCGAAGGCGAGAAGCAACAGCCCGAAGACTACCGCTTCAATGGCGATCGGCGGGACGCCGATCAGTCGGGCGAGCGCTGCGAGCATGGATCAATCTTCCCGCAGGCACCAAGGCCGTTCGCCCCACATGGCATTTGTGCGGCGATTGTAGAGGCCTTGAAGGAATTCGCCGTTCGCGTTGACGTACTTGACCATTGCGTCGCAGGCTTCTTTGACGCGCCCGGCGTTGAGGTCGCGGCCGATCGACGTATTGCAGACCTTCGCCGGACCAAGATTGACGGCGAACGAAGCAATCGCCGCCTGTCGGTGGGGCGGCATAGTCGGCAGCGACGGGACGCAAACGACGACCTTGTCGGCGTAACGTTCGGCGGCTTCCTGAAGCGCCTTCTGACAGTCTTCCTTCGGAACGACGTCGCCGACCTTCAGCCAAGGCCAATCGTAATTGGTGATGCCGCCGCAGACGGTCACGACGCCCGGCGGATCGAATGGGAGATGTTCGGCAACCGTGCTCATGCCCTCCCAATGCGAGACGAGCACGCCGGCGAGCACAGCGCCAGCTGCGGAAAGTCCAACGTGTTTTTTGGTGATAGCCATCTATTCAGCCCCCGGCTGTTTGAGAAGACGCGCGACGCCGAACGCCGCGGACAAGACAATCCCGCCGATCACGTAAGCGCCGACGGGAATTTTGTCGGCGAGCGCCGGCCAGACCATGATCGCGCCGCCGACCATGCTCCAAAATGCGGCGCCGCCGATCGCCGCGCGCATCGAATGCAGCCGCAACAATTTGCTGTGCCAGTCGTCGATCAGTCGCATTTGCCTTTCCCTTTCCCAGGCGCGAAAAAGGCCGCCAGAATTGGCGGCCCCTTGGTCATTTCGTGCAGTATTCGGTGATGATCACGACGCCGGGCGCACCATTGCCGCCAGCCGATGCGACAGCGCCGTTGATGCCGGCCGCGCCGCCGCCGCCTGAGCCGTAGGCGATGCCCGCAACGCCCCCACCCGAGGCGACCTGTCCCGGCCCACCACTACCGAAAAAGCTCGCGCCGCCCGATCCGCCCGCGCAAAGCTGAGTAGAGCCGCCGAGACCCGTTCCGCCGCCGCCCCCGTTGACCTTGAAGTCGCCCGTCCCAGCCGTTCGATTGTCGCCACTCGCGCCGACGGTTTGGTTTCCTGCTGCGGCGACCGCTCCACCGCCGCCGCCTTTGGCCACAACGAGGGCGCCAACGCTTGTATCCACGCCTTGGCCGCCGTTGGCGCCAGATGCGCCTGCGCCACCCGTGCCGATCGTGACAGCCTGCGTCGCGCCAGCCGTTGCAGCGCTGATGATTGAACGGGAGTAATCCCCAGACTGACCGCCGCCAGCGCCGCTTCCGACTGATGTGCTGATGGTTGGAATGCCGCCGCCCGCGCCGCCGCCGCCGACGCCTTCGACGTCGGCATAGATAAGGTTTGCATTTGGCGTCCATGTTCCGGTCGCGGTGAAAACGGTACGACGGATGACGCCGAATGCCGCGGCATTGACGCGCGCCTGATCCTTTTGCGCACCGCTCAAACCTTGCGCAGTGTCGTAGCGCACCGCGCCGGCGCCCGGCGTGACGTTGGTCAGTTGCGAACCGTCGACGGCCGGCAGCTTCGCCGTGCCGTCGAGTTGCACTACTTGGCTTGCGGCGGTGCCAACGTTGAGCGCCGCGGCGGTGCCGAGCGTCGGCTTTCCGGTCAGCGAAGCATAAGGAATGTTAGTCAACAGCGAGCCGTCAACCGCCGGGATGCGTGCCGATCCGTCGAGTTGCAGCACGTTGCTAGCGGCGACGCCGAGGATCACGCCGAGATTTGCGAGCGCTTGCGTCTTCTGCGGCGTGGTCAGGCCCTGCGCAGCGTCGACGCGCAAGCGGACTGCGAGCGCCGCAGTAACCGTCGCCGCGAAGCTGGCGTCGTCGTTGATGGCGTCCGCCAGTTCTTTCAGCGTATCGAGCGCGCCGGGCGCCCCGCCAATCAGGGCGGTGATGGCGGCTTGCAGCGCTTCCATCGTCGCAAGCTGAGTGTTGTTGGTGCCTAGCGCCGGCGTTGGTGCCGTAGGCACGCCAGCAAACTGAGGCGAGTAGACCGGCGCGAAAATCGCCGTCGGCTGAAGGACAAGGTTGGAACTGCCGTCCAGCGTGAGGACGACGTTAGGCGTCGGCGCCACTGTGTCGAGGACGGCGAGCATCCCCGTCAGTCTGTGGGTTGCGTTGAAATGCGACGGCTGGATTGCGCCGGGGTCGCCGTTGTCGGCGCGGCCGGACTGGAATTCGTGATCAACAGGCATGGGCTGCTTTCCGAAAATGAAAAACCCCGGCTTTAGGCCGGGGCTTGCGGGGGCAGTGTTTTGGGTGGATGGATCAGATCGCCGCAAAGGCGGCGTTGATTTCAGGGATAGAAATCAGCGTTCCGGCGTCGATCTGCGCGACGACGTCGGCTTCCGTGGAGAAGCAGGCCGCGACGTGCTGACCAATCGCTACCGCCAGAGCGATGATCGTCGGAGCATCCAACGGGGTGAAGTTTCCGTTTTCCGCTTTCCATTTCGTCGTGAAGGACGCGTCGTGAGCGGCCATATTGTATGCGCCGTTAATCATCGATTGGCTTACGCGATCTGTGCTGACCGACATTCCGCCCACGGATATCCCGCCG
The DNA here is from genome assembly GCF_011516635.5 of Bradyrhizobium barranii subsp. apii. Classification (GTDB taxonomy): domain Bacteria; phylum Pseudomonadota; class Alphaproteobacteria; order Rhizobiales; family Xanthobacteraceae; genus Bradyrhizobium; species Bradyrhizobium barranii. The sequence continues at coordinate 6,931,660 of NZ_CP096255.1, forward strand.
ACTTCTTTGTCGTAACGGACCGCTGCGGCGTAGACCTTCAGCTGCGGGCGGCTGTATGTCGTCGCCGTCGGCTGCGCGAAGGTCGTCCCGTCGAACAGCCATGCGGGGAGAAGATCAGACACATACGGCCAGATTTCCGCCTCGCTGGCGATCTTCGTCGCCGCGGCGCGTTCGGCGAGCCAAGCAACGAAGTCCGCATCGGCGATCGGGACATACGTGTTTCGCTGACTGGAATAGACCTTGTCGACAGCGCCGCCGACGGCCCAATACCAATTACGGGGTTCAAATTGCATGCGGATGATCCTTCCGGATTAGAGGTAAAGGCCGTTGGACGCGGAGCCGGCGATGGTGCCCGGCAGGTAGCTTGCGCCGCCGCCGTTCGTATTGATCAGGCCATAGTTGTCTGCCTGATACCGCTTGCCGGTGACGTTGCCCGGGTTGACGATGGTCGCATTCGGCGGGCCGAACGTGATCTTGCCGCCCATCGCGGCGTAAGCAAAGGCAAGGCCGCAAGTGATCGGCGTGCTGACGGTCAAGTTGATGCCGGTTGCGACGCTGATGATACCGTCCAGCATTCCCCAGAGCGCTTCCGAGCAGTTGCCCGCGAAGTTATGAGCGCCGTTGATGTTGAGGTTCGCAGCGCCGTACGCTTCGAATACCGCGCCGGTCGAAATGGTGCCGCTGACCGTGTTGCTAGTGTTGAGCGTCGCGCCGGAACCGGTCACGACGAACCCGCCGGCGGCGGCAGTGCCAAGGTTGACGACCTTGACAAACGAAACAGACATTGTGTTCGGCCCCGTCACCGTCACGCAATGAGATGTCCCGGCCGGGTTCTGCACAACAACGGCGGACGGATTGCCCGTGTTTCCGACGACAATAATGTTCGGACCTGCATAGCCGGGCGTCTGGAACGGCGCATAGGTGCCGTCGGCGATGTGAATGGTAATAGCGAACTGAGACGGCGCGTAGCTGAACGCAATGTTGATCGCTTGCTGGATGGTTGCCAGCGCGTGACCCGCAACGTTCGAAATGCCGTCGTTTGCGTCGTTGCCGATCGCGCCATTGACGTACAAATCATAATTGGAAACCAGCTGCGGGCGCCCGCGCGCCGACGGCAATTGCAGCTTAGTTCCATCGAAAATGTAGCAGTCGATCCCGCCAGCGACGATATCGCCGTAAAGAAGCGCCGAACCGTCCCGCCGGACGATCGGCAGAACACCAAGGCCGCTAATATTCGCGGTCGCCGCGCCCGTGTTGATGTTCGCCGCCTTGATATAGAACCGCATGCCTTTCTTGTATTCCGCCGGCGTCGGCGTCAGCGCGGCGGTGATTTGGTTTGCCGTGACGGAGGCGTCTTCGCCGTAGCTGACAAGACCGCGCTGGATCAGGTGCTGCGCGGCCCGAACCAAAATGCTGTCGTCGGCGTTGTCCTGTGTGACGATGTCGACGCTTCCGGCCGTCTGACCGTTGGCACGCGCAAGGGCGCGAAGCGTTGCGGTGACTTCATTGAACCAAGCCGCCGAAAATTCCGTGCCGTCGTCGAGGTCAGGCGACGAACAATCGCGGAAGAAAGTGTCGATCGCAGTAAACGCCCGCGTTTCAGACGGGCGAACAGTCACGCCGCCAGCGCCGACGGTCGGTCCGAAAAGATCAAGTGCCATTTGAAGCCTCAAAGGTTAGCTGGATTTCAGCGTGAACGATGCGGGAAAGGATGCATTTCAGCGGCGACAGATCGGGGCCGCAGGAAACGCGACGGCCGGCGCGCATGCGGCCGGCGCGAGATGCGAGGTAACGGCCGCGCGGCTGGAACGCCGAACTTTCGTTTAGGTGAACGATGATGCGAAGCGCTGCGGCGCCGACGACACGGCCGGCGCGAGCGCGGCCGGCGAAGGCCCGCCCTCCGGCACGAGAGCCGCAGAAGCCGATTTCTTCGTTACATTCGATTGACCAGCCGGATCGCGCCGCGACCGCCTGATAGTATTCGCAGCGCGTCCCGCCGATCGCGGCGACCTTCGTACAAAGGTCCGGGAAGGGATCGCAATCGTCCGGAAGACCGTATTCGACCATCCATTCGTCGCGAGTTTCTTTGACGCTTTGGCACCAAAATTCCATCCGCAGGTCGCAGAGACGCTGCGTCAGGTAGTGCAAAACGACTGCGTAGGACCGCCAGTATTGATAGAGAATGCTGACGGTCGTCCGGGTGGCGGAGTATGCATCCCCGTCGAATGCATCCGGCGAGAAGCCGATTTCCTGTCCCGGCATCGGGGCGCCTTCGTTCGTTTGCCACGCGCGACCGCGCGGCAACAGCGAAAGCACCCCGGACGTTACATCGTCCAAGGTTGGGCATCGCATTGATGAATTGCCTGATTAGGGGATGAAGGTGACGGTTCCGAGGACGGCCATTTGGCCGGACAGAAGCGCCTGATCTGCTGAAGGAGACGCGATCCGATGGCGCTGTTCTCCGGTCGCGTTCGCGACGGCCTGCCAAATCCACGACAGCGAAAAGGAAAACGGCGAGGCCAGATATGGCATGCTGCCAAAGGCGTCATCGTTTCCAGCCGGGCGAGACAGCCGGAAGAACGTATCCCGCAGTTCCGCCAAAACGGCTTCCTGAACTTCCGACGTGTTCGGCGACAGTCCGGCGATCGTAATGTCGACCGGGACAGCCTGCGGCGCGGCGATAGTCACCTTCGCGCCGGCCGGCCGAACCGTTTCGATGTAAGCCGCGACCCGCAGAACGTCGGCGGCAGACGGAATGCCGTTCGGATAAAGATCGTACATCAGCGGGAAAACGCGGATCGTGCCGGCGCCCTGCCATAGCCTTTCGACATAGACCGTCGGCCGATCCAGAAAGAACGACACGCCGGCGACCTGCCCGGTCCAATCAACGTAATCCGCGGCGTTGCCGCCATGCGGCGGGTTTCGCTTCCGGAACAGGATGCGAGCACGATAACTTTCCATGTCTTCGACGTCGACGCCAAGGGACAGGCCGTCGCCGTCGACCGCGCAGGTCGGCGCCGTCGTACTTGTCGACGTCACGCCGGAAACGATTTCGAGCGGCGTATTTCCCGCCGTGTTAGTCGCCGCCCCGTCAGTCGCTGCCACGACCGGGACCGTCAGCGTTCCAGACGTCGCCAGCGTGCCGCCGGCGCTGACGATCAGTTCGACGCCATCCGTTCGGCGCAGGATCGCGCCGGTCAAAACGGCGACGTTGTCGGTCACGGTGAAGACGACACTTCCTGACGCCGGCGCGCCGGCTTCTGGGGGATGCCGAATTCGATGCCGTGGAACGTCAGGCTTTCAAGATCGGGCGCGCGGTGCGCGAAAATCTGCTTCTCGATATAGGAGGCGAACCCGAACAATTCGTAGATGCTGCCGGCGATAACCTTCGCTGACGCGTAGACGTTGTTAGGCCAGACCCACGCGTCCGAGCCCTTCAGGTTCGCCCGGAACGACTGGCGCGTCCGCTCCATCAGGTCTTTCAGTGTCGGAAGTGCAAACATTGCGGAGGCCCCTTAATCCGGCGGGTTGTCGCGGAAGGTGGCCGCTTTCGGTGACGTGACGGTCTGCTGCCAAATGTCATCGAAGCGGTAGTCGTATGCTCGCGTTCCGTCGCGTCCGTAAATCTGGATTGCGAGGTCGCAACGGTTGAAGGCAAATTCGGCGGTCGCCTGCGCTTCGATGCGGACCGCGGCGCCTTGGAAGATCAGCGGCGCGAGCGCGTCCAACGCGATCGCTTCGACCCATCGCCGGATTACTTCGGTCAGGGTTGACCGCTCGAAAATCCAGAGAAGCGAACCCATGTCGGTTTCGCCGAGTTCGGCGCGGACGTCTTCGCCGTCGCCAAACCAGCCGCGGGGGTCGCCGTCTTCGACCAGATAGCGCAGCGGATGATCGTTCGGGATACGCTTGTCGGTGAACAGCGAAATGATGACGGCGGTATGCAGCGCGGCCTTTGCTTGCAGCCCGCCGCGGTTCTGCGGTTCGTCGGGGGCCGCAAGCGCCCAATCGGCTTGACCGCGCCAAGGCGACCATACGCTATCCCAAAGCAGAATAGGCTGCGCCTGCGCGCCTTCATTGATGCGAACGCGTAGCGAAGCCATGTCAGATCGCCTTCGTTGTGGTTGAGCAGCCGCCGCCGCAAAGGCCGATGGGCGTTCCGCCCTCGCCGCCTAGATTGATGTCGGGACTTTGGACGACGACCGTCGGCGCCGTAACCGTCGCCTTCCCGCTTTCCAGCTTCACCGAAGCGTCGTCGAATTCCGACGTCAGGCTTTCTTCGTTCCAAGTGATCTTGGCTTGCTGGAAGGTGATGACGACATTGTCGCCGTCCATGACGATTGAGATCGTCTTTTCGTCCTTGCCGCTTTCGTCGTCGGGGGCGTCGTCGCCGCCTTCCTCGCCGCCGGCTTCGTCCCCGCCGCCGTCTCCGCTTTCGCCTGCGGCGTAACCGTGGCCGATGCGAATATTGACCTTCTTCTGATGGACAAGGTCGGCGTTCTCCTTGAAGACGCGAATGATGTCGCCGAACTGATTGAAGATCGCCATACAGCCTTCGGGCGTCTTCTTCGGGCGGTATTTCTCGTGACCGCCGTCGAGGTAAAGCGTCCGATCGGATCGGCTGCCCATCTGGATTAGATAGCCGTCGCTATCCGCCGGCGGGACCGACGTAAGCCGAAGTCCAGCGGCCGCCAGATTTTCTTCGGCTTTTCGTTCTTCAACCCCTTGAGGTCGATCCGCTGCTGACTTTTCTTGTCGTCGACCTTCACGACGCGCGCGCGGCGCGTCGTCGACCGAATGCCGTCTTCGTGCTCGTAAAACATCAGCCCATGTCCCAATCGCCGCCGGATTTGTTGCCCTTGCCGCCGCCGCCGCCCTGCCCGTCATAGGCGCGCGGGTCGACAAGGTTCAGCGTCGCGATGCTGCCGCTGTCGTTCTGGCGGTAGTCGACGCTTTCGATCAGCATGTCCTGCGCGATGTCTAGGAACTGGCTTTCGGTCCAAACCAAATAACCCGGCGTCCAGAGCATGCCGCCGTCATCGCGGAAGCCTTGCGTCAGGATCGTTGCCTTCAGCGCGTTACCGGCGGCGCGGTTCTTCCGGTTCTTCGCCCGCTTCTTCGCGCGATCCTTCGTCGTGTCTTCGTCTTGGATGATGACGATCGCACGATGGCGCTTGACCGCGCTGTCTTGTTCTTCCGCCTCGATTTCCAGATTGTCGTCGCCGTGGCCGAACGGGCGCTGTCCGCGGACGACGATCTTCGAATGGCGGTTTGAGCCGTTGTGGTGAGCGGTACCGGCGAGAATGTTGACGCCCTCGATCAGCCCGCCGCTTTGGCGTTGCCCGTTCGCCTTCGTGATCTTGGCGTTACCTTCCGGCGTGCCCGTGATCGTCATGCCTTGTTGACGCGCCAGCTTTTCGACACAGCGGAAGCACGTTTCGCCGGGCGTCAGCTGATACTGTTCGACCTTTTCCAGCTGCTGATCAGTCTCGAATTTGGCGGTGTAGTTGCTGGAAATCTCCTGCCCGATTTCAAGCGGGTCTTTGTTTTCGAACTGGCCGGTTTCATGTTCGGCGCTGCCGTCGACAAGGTCCGCCGATTTTGATGCGCCGCAGACATCGATAATTGCTCGCCTCGCTGCAAAGCTTGGTTCGCGGCTGTCGACATAGCCAGTCAGAAGAAGGTCGCCGTTTGCCGAAACAGTGACCTCCGTTCCTACAGCGAATACCGCGTTCGTTGCAGACCCGCCGAGTTCAGCCGCGATAGTCATCGAGAAAGACCGCGCGGCCTTGTTGAATGCGGCGTGGACGTTGATTTCTTCAAACGCGGTCCAGTTACCGCCGCCTGCGGTGATGGTGACGACTTCGATCCCCATGACGACCTACTTCGACAGCGCTTCGAATTCCGTCGGCATAAACGACGGATGCGGGATCATGTTACGCGCAACCAATTCGGCCGACCGATTGGGGTCGGCGTAAATCCGCCATGCCCAGAACAGCGACGGCATGGACAGGTTTGCTTCGACGGTGACGACCGGCGCGAGGTCGAGGACTGCGCGCGACAGGTATTCGATCGTCGCGTCGCGCAGCGCTGCAACCGCGTGGAACAGGTCGATTTCTCCCGGCGGGATCAATTCCAGAATGGCTTCGATGTACTCCGCAACATTCCCGCGCAGCGTGATCCCGGATTGACGGTCGGTCAGCGTTACCCGGGCGACCGCTTCGCAATAGGCTGTTACCGCCGCGAGCAACAAAAGCCGTTTGGCTGCGGCGTCGTTCAGCGCCGCGGCCCGCCGGCTTGGCGTCGGATAGGGGGAAGAAGGAATGACGGATGGGATCGACGGCCTTCGCTGGCATTCGCTTCGCGCCGGGAAGCGGCGGGCCTTTTGGCGCGCTTCGAAGCCGGCCCGCGCCGCTGGCTTTCCGATCGCCAGCTGGCGGCTGTGGACTGGCACAGAGCCGACGGAGCAGGATCGCGAACTGATCGCGGAAGCTTGCATTTCGCTCAACGGCGAACAACGGGACTGGCTTCGCGGTAAACGCCGGCGGCTTGTGCGCCGGCCCGGGCGCACAGGGCGCACACTGACCATATGATATCAATAGCTTAGCGGCCTATCCCGCTAAGGACTTGTTAATGCTGTAATGACGAATTCACCCGGCACAGTGCGTCGCGACGCCTGCTTGCGGGCTCGGGCGTTCGTGCTTCGAATCTGGAGAGCAAGTGGTTAAGGAGGCGTTAACACCCCGTAGCCCGCACCCGTCAGGAATGCCAATCAACCCCCGCGATTGGCCGGCAAGGCATTCAACTTGCCTCGCGCTTCGCGAATTGACTGCAAGGTCAATCGCTTTTCCGAGATTCGGCTCTCGATGTACTCACGCTCGAGATCGGTCAACTGTGTGTTCAACAACCGCTGATAGCGGCGAATGCTATCGTCGTGAGCCTGAATGAGCGCGAACCTTGCATCCATATTCACCTCCGATTCGTTCCGCCTCACCGGGCCAACTCAGTCGTAATCGACGCCATAACGCGCGAACTCGTCGCCGATGTTCTTCTGAATTGTCCTTGCAGTCGAAATGTCAGATTTTCCGCCGATCGCATCGCCTTGCTTCAGCTTGGCAAGCCCGCGGCCAAAAAGCGCGCTCGCCAGTTCCGGGGCGGCTCGCAGGGCAGAATTGTAGTCATCGATCGCGGCACCGAACTCACCCATCTTCAGGTGGATCAGCCCACGCGAGTCGTACACGGCAGCGCTGGTCGATCCCGACTGAAGCGCTCTGTCGCAATCCGCCAGCGCTTCTCGCGAGGCACCGAGAACCGCCCTGGTCCAACATCGTCCGCTCCATGCCGCCCGCGAGGCGGGCTGGAGACGGATTGCCTCGTCGTAATCATGCGCCGCGCGCTGGTGGTCGTTCTTTTTCAGATAGGCTCCCGCGCGGTTGACGAAGGCAGCGCCACAGCCGGGATCGAGCTTGATCGCATCATCAAAGGCTTCGATCGCGAGCTCATATTCGCGTCTCCTCAAGTGAGCCACGCCGCGGTTGTTGAAGGCCTTTGCGTATGTCGGATTGAGTGCGATCGACTGATCGAAATCGCTGATGGCGCTGTCGTAGTCGCCCTTTGCCGTGTAGGCGTTACCGCGATTGTTATACGCGATTGCCAGAGCTGCCGTCGAATCTGGACGCGCCTGTATGAAAGTCGTGCAGGCACCGATCCGGACATCGAGCGAGGTGGTACCCGTCCCGTTGCACAGTTCGATATTGCTGAGATAGCTGTCCTTCACCCCGGAGTTCTGGGCCGCGACCGGCAAGCCGACCAGCATCAGGACGACAAGCGCCAGTCCGCCTTCGGCAACGGAGGATCCTGGTTTCATGTCAGGCTCCCGATCTTCCGAGATCTGGCGATTGCACCGGCTGGGACCAATTCTCTAGCAGCCGCGGCAGATGTTCAGATTGAGCCTTTGCTCGGCCCTTTGCTCGGGTTGGCGTGTCCCCGCAGCGCCGGGCTTCTTCGTATATTTGTTCTTGCCCTCTTCGATCAGAGTGGAAAACCTGGTGGTTCCGTCGTCCGAGATTTCGACGTGAGGTGTGGTGCCTCGAATGCCCATCGTCGCGACCGGCGTTTCGATCTTCATGTCGCCGGTCATCGCAACCTGGCCGGCAACAAAAACGAACGTACCCTTGGTCAGGTTGATGACTGTCGAATTGGACTTTCCACCCGGCTCGTAGACGTATTCGTCCAATGTCATGCGGGCGTTGCTCGACAAGTTGAACGAAGTTCCATCGACAAAGTTGATGCCGACCCGACTGTCGGCACCGGTTCGAACCAAATCGCCCAAATAGACGGGATCACCGATCTTCGTCTGGATGGATTCGCCCCCGACGTTTGCCTGAACAATGGCGGCGCCCGCATGCTCGATGGTGACCGAGCCATCGGCTGTCACAACTTTCCCGATTGGCTTTGATGACGAGTCCAGCACGGCACGTCGCGGGGAATCGTCCTGCGCCTGAACCGGGCGGGGTGACGAAGCGGCCAGCGCAAGGACGAGACCTGCCACGAGAACAATCGCTGCACGAGTGCCCATGGCTTCCTCCTTTTCGAAGATATGATCCTCGAGCATCCGAACGGCTCCGACAGGGCCGACGAAAGCCATCGGGGATAATGGCAGACCAGCCACAGCAAACCACGACAGCCAAAATGGTTATTCCGGGGTAATCCGAATGGCTGATCGCCGTGTCCAAAAGAGTCACTATCCGCGCCAGGCAATTTCAAACAGCTTTTAGCGCTGAAAGCGGTACCGTCGGGCGAAACGTCAGCAATTCTGCCGTGATCAGCCTGGGCGGAATTCTCAGAAACGACAACTTTTTAGCGGGCATAGCTGAGGTTGCCGGCACAAAATTGTTCCCGATCGCGTGACGCGGCAAGCCGGCCAAGACGCGGCGGCATAGGGCGACGCCTGAGGCCGACCGCTAGGGCAATCGAGGTTGAAAAATGGCCGTCACGTCCACTGCAGAGCACGGGGGCGAGCGCGAAGCCGCTGCGGGCCTGCATCGCCGCGTGAAGACGGCGAAGAGCAATCCTCCTGATGTACCCGCTATTCAATCTCATGAGCGAGCCTCTGCCGGCCGTTTCGGGATGCTGTCGCTCACGGCATTGCTCTTCTCGATGATCAAGGAGGTCAGGGCCGCAGACCCGAACGCAACGTTCCTGGACGACGATACGATTACATACAAGGACTTTGCACACGGCACCTTCGAGCTCACGACCAAGGAACCAACCCCGCGGCACATCATCGTCGAGGACCCCGGACAAACGGTCGTGCTGAGCAAGGTCGGCTCCGGGCTTACCGTGAATCAGCTCGACAACAGCGCGACCCGCATGGAGGAGCTGCGGGTGGCCCAGCAGGAGGCGCTCGAAAATTTCTCGAAGGGATTTGGCAAGAACGGGTCCGGCACGCCTCCGTTCGTCGAATCTCTGCCGCTGGAGCCGATCAATTTCATAGCGCCCGCGGCGCCAAGCGCACTGCTGCCGTTGCAGCCGATCATCGTCACGGTGCCCGACATCATCACACCCGTGACACCCGTGCGGACGCCGCCGATCTTTAATGTGCAGGCGGGCCCGCTTGAACTCGACACGGTCGCGTTCGACGTCTTCGCCGCAACGAGGGGAACCTTCAGCGCCAGCAGCTCCAGCGCCGCGCTGACTTTCGGCATCAGCGGAGGCGCTACGGGCGCTACCGCGCTGGAGGGAGCGATCTACGACGTATCGAAGGCCAGCTCTTATGGCACGCTTTATCTGAACAGCTCGACTGGCGCCTATGCCTTCGTTCCCAACAGTGGCGCGATCAACGCGCTGAAGACGCCGACCACCGATAGCTTTGTGATCACCGTGTCCGACGGATCGCTTTCGGCTCAACAGGCCTTCACGATCAACATCAACGGAGCCGACGACGCGGCGATCATCTCCGGCACGACGACCGGCTTGTCAATCGAATCCGGCGGCGTCGCCAATGCCCCATCCGGCCCACCTGTCACAACCGGCCCACCTGTCACAACCGGCAAGCTTTCGGATATCGACGTCGACGACCCCGCCAACACTTTCTCGGCCGTCAATTCCCCGACGAAGAGTGCACACGGTTACGGCACTTTCACCATGACCGCCGACGGCGTCTGGAGCTACACGCTCGATCAATCCAACAGCGCAGTGCAGGCTCTGAACGTCGGCCAGACGCTGACCGACACCTTCACGGTGACCAGCATCGGCGGCACCCCGCAGTTGATTACCATCACGATCAACGGCTCCAACGACGCTGCCATCATTTCCGGGACGACGGCCGGCACCGTGACGGAAGCCGCATGTTGGAAGCCCGGGACTCCGACCGCGACCGGCAAGCTTGCAGATACGGATGTCGACAATACTCCCGACAGCTTCACGCCGGTGACCTCGCCCAGGGCGAGCGACCACGGTTACGGCTGCTTCCGGATGACGGCCGACGGCGTCTGGACCTACACGCTCGATAACACCAATTGCGTCGTCCAGGCGCTGAACGTCTACGACACCCTGACCGACACCTTCACCGTGACCACCATCGACGGCACCGCGCAGGTGGTGACGATCACCATCCACGGCACGAACGATCCGGCCATTATCCACGGCTGCATCACTGGCTCGGTGACCGAGCCCGATTGCAGGGAACACGGCAAGCCGACGGCGAGCGGCAGACTGACTGACACCGACGTCGACAACGCGCCGAATACATTCACGCCGGTCACTTGTGCGACACGGAGCGCGGGCGGCTACGGCACTTTCACAATGACTGCCGCCGGTGTGTGGACCTACACGCTCGACACCGCCAACTGTGCCGTGCAGGCGCTTCCTTCCTGCGAGACTTTGACCGACACCTTCACGGTCACGACCATCGATGGGACGGAACAGACCATAGCCATCACAATCCACGGCGCCGACGATCGCGACCATTTCGGCCACGCGGCAGCTCTCGATGCCGCCGATCCGCCCCACGCCGCCACGCTCCCCGAAGACAATGCGGCTGCGAGAGCTTTTGCCGCCGGTCCGACGGTGGCTGCGAGCACTCATGACGCGAACACGGATGGCATCGGCGCCTCCGGCGAAAGTCCGGATCATGGCAAGATCGGTACAAACGGCGGTCGCGACACCTTTCACGACGGGCACGAACAGACCCTTCTTGCCGGCGGCTCCAGAGACGATCATTTCGTCTTTGCCTCGACGTCGAATTCCAGTGCAGCGCGCCCTGATATCATCTCTGGTTTCAAGGCAGACTCTGAGCGGGGCGACCTGATAGCGCTCGGCGCGCTCACCCTCTCCGTTCTGGCACTCGACCCCTCCAGCACGACGGTGCCCGCACATACGATCGCCTGGCTCTACGACAGCTCGGCGAACCAGACCATCGTGTACGTCAATCCGACGGATCAAAGCCTGAGCATCGGCGATTCCAGTCTGGTGGAAATCCATCTCGATGGCTTCTCCACCGTCCAGACGTCGGATTTCATGCTCGCGCTGGAAACGTCGGGTCATGCGATGGCAGCCGCGCCGGCCAATCTGGAACCGGGCGCGGACAACGACGCGGCCGGTAGCCCGACGACGGCGACCAGCCCCTCATCAGGCGAAATCGTCCATGAGCGAGCCGCCCTGATCGACGGAGACGGGCCCGGGCAAGCTGCGAAGGCGAGCGGGTGCAGGTTCGATGCCGATTGCGACCGGATTGCCCTCGTCAGGCACACCGAGTTCGTTCAGCCCGACGATACGAACACGCGATCGGACGCCCCCGCCGGCGGGAACGTGGCCTCCGCGGTGAGCCACGTGCAGCCCGTCCACCAGCTTCATTCCACGGCAGTCGCGGAGAATAGGTTCGTATTCGACAAGCTGACACCGTTCGACAACGGCAAGGAGATCGCGCCCGCTCCAGAGAGCGTGGCCGCCAAGGACAGCGGCCCGGTCGCACCGTCCACGGTCGACCCAAGCGTCGAGTCCGGCCCAGACTCCATCGAGACGTCACGCCACGAAAATCACTTGCGCGAGCATCATCATGGGGAGCCGATAGCCGAGAACGATCTTCCTCGAGTTGCTTCTGTTCACCTCGGGGACTCATTTCATTTCAAGCAGCACGGCTCTGACGGTTCGGGTGACATTGCGCCCGCGCCCTGGCACACGGCGGTCGAACCCTACGCCATCAAGGATGGCGCTGTGCATGGCCACCATTCAGAGCTCAGCGCAGGATGGGACGATCCTTCGGACCCGTCCGATCATCACGAACATGCTGGCGTCGTCCACGGATTCAGGGCGGCGTCGATGCCTGAGCCGTCCCCGCCGCATATTGATCCGGCTCACGGCGCAGGCTCAGCTCACGCCCACGTGCCGCACGATCTGATCGTGTGATGTCCGCAGGGCAACTGGATCTTCAGTGTTGTTTTCCGATGCCATCCGATGCGGCGGAGCTGTCCCGCTCGGGACAAGCATCGTCAATGTCGCCATCCTCTTCTTGCGGCGGCAATGCATGCTGATGGTCAAGCGCGGATGTCCAGGCCAACGTCATCGCCGCGATGAGCAGCCGATTGACGGCTTCGATTGCGCGTTCTGCTACGGACGAGTAATTCATGGCTTCCGCCCGCGCGGCTGATTGCCGATGGCGGGAGCCTAGGACGAACTCTCCAGCACCACTGTACTCCAGTTCACAGTTGCACGCGTCAACTCATCGCAGCCTCAGAAGATGCCGCTTGCTTCAGCTGCATCTGCAACGCGAGCCGACGAGCTTCGTGCGGCAAAGATATCAAGCTCGCGATCACCCCACTCCCCGGCGCGTTTGACCTGCGTACTTGGTTGCCGAGTAGGCTCGCACAACCTCAGAGGTGTTGCGGTCCATCAACGACTCTGAATCAAATGTGATCATTGCGATGCGAATGCGATTGGTCAACTTTTTTGGGGGAGCAATCAATGAGCGGAGAAGCCAACTGCATTGTATGTAGCCAGGCAAGAGCGGTCGTAGCCGTCTTTCCAATCGCGCGGGGCTATGCACTAAAGGTATACGAGTGTTCCTGCTGCCACAGCACCCTTCATCTCGTGACTCGCACGACGAAGGCTGCGCTGATCAGGCAGCACTGCGAGACCCTCCTTCCCGTCGAGAAGCCGCTGAGCGCGACGGGTCCCAGGGTTCAACAGCGGTTCGCGAACTAGACACGCAAGGCGTCTAGCCGCGTACAGGCCGAACGACCGCGCGATTGCGCGCAGGCTGCCGCAGCGCGCCGCGCCTCCGGAGCCTCAATTCGGCTTTTGCGTCGGCTTGCCGTCGATCTTGGGGAGATCGCCGGCCGCGGCCGATTGATCGCCGCCGCCATTGGCCCGGCGGGCCATCTCGACCGTCAGCCGCTCGGCGGCCTCCGGCGACATCACTCCCATGATGTCCGACATCTTTCGCGGCGCGATCTGCGAGGCGATCTCGATCAGCACGCCCATCTCGAGCCGGTCGAACACCCGTGCGGCGTCCTTGGGCTTCATGCCCTCATACATGGTCACGAGGCCCTTCATGCGCTGGGCTTCGGCGGCCTTCTGCTCGGCCTGGGTCGCGGAGATGCGGGATTCCACCGCCTTCATCTCCTCGACCTTGTTTTCGATGCGCTTCTCGGCCGACTTGAGCAGGCTCTCGCGGATGTCGATCTCGCGCTGGCGGGACTCGATCTCCTGGCGGCGTGCCTGCAAGCGCTCCAGGATCGCGCGCTCGGAGGCCGAGACCTGCGGCTGGGCCTCCTCCATCTTGACCACGGTGCCCTCGGGCTTGGTCTCGGGCGCGGCGGGCTTCGGCGCCTCCTTCGGCGCGCCGTGGGTAGATCCCGTGATATCGGGGTCTTCCCGCCCCGTCGGAAAGTTCAGATTCTCCTGCGCCCAGGATTTCTTGATCTGGCTCGGCTGGTAGTCGAAGACATAGCCGCCATTGATCACGAGGCCCACGACCTTGAGCGTGGCGAGCCCTGCGACGGCGACCAGGACGACCGGAATGACGCGGATGTTACGAAAGGATTTCATACCCTGACTTTATGCCGCAAGGCCGTTGGATCGTCGGCGCTCGGAGAAGGCTTCGGCCGCAGCCGCCACCGCCTTCGCCGATGAGGGCTTGGCCGCGGGCACCGCGGCCGCTTCCGGGCTCGCCGCAGGGCGCGCGGCGATCGCAATCTTGGACAGGCGCCGCACCACGTTGTCGGCTTCGCCGAGCTGCTTGTAGAGCTGGTCCGACATCTGCGTCGCCGCCGCCAGCTGGCTGCCGAGGTTCTCGTTGACGTCGCGCACGGCGAGCTTCAGCCCGCCGATCGCGCGCTCGGCGATCTCGGTGGCGGTGATCAGCTCGCCGATGACCGCCTTCAGCGAATGCTCGTCCGCCTTCAGCCGCGTCAGCCGCTTGTTGAGCATGACACAGTAGACGATGGTCAGCATCAGCAGGATAGCCACCAGCGTCTCGATCGCCATTCCCAGGGAGTGGTTCATGGGGCCTCCATCATCTTGTTCTGCTCGTCCACCTTCTCAAACATCGCAAGTGTCGTACTTGGCTTGCGCAGGGGTTTCGTCACCCGTATCGCGACGCGGTCGCCGACCCGGCCCATCCGCCCCTCGGTCAGGGTGACGTCGCCGCAACGCACAGTCACGTTGGCATCCGCGCGCATGTCGAGCGGCAGGGTGTCGCCGACCTTGAGCCGCATCAGCTGCTTGAGCGGGATTTCGGCCTCGTACAGGACGGCATCGACCGCGATCTCGGCCTGGTTGATCTCGGTGGCGAAATGGCCCTCCCAGATCGTGTCGCGGCCGAATTTTTCGCCCATGAACATCTGGAGCAGGACGCCCCGGATCGGCTCGATGGTCGCGTAAGGCAGCAGCAGCTCGATATTACCGCCGCGATCTTCCATGTCGATGCGCAGGCGCACCAGGATCGCGGCGTTGGCAGGACGGCTGATGGCGGCGAAACGCGGATTGGTCTCGAGCCGATCGATCGTGAAGGTCACCGGCGACAGCGGCCGGAACGCCTGCTCGGCGTCGACCAGCACCACCTCGACCAGCCGCTTGACCAGCTCGGTCTCGATCGTGGTGTAGGGCCGGCCCTCGATGCGGAGCTGGCTCGCGCCGCGGCGGCCGCCGAGCAGCACGTCGATCATCGAATAGATCAGGCTGGAATCGACCACCGCCATACCGAAGTTTTCCCACTCCTCGGCCTTGAACACCGAGAGAACGGCCGGTAGCGGGATCGAGTTCATGTAGTCGCCGAAGCGCACCGAGGTGATGCGGTCGAGCGAGACTTCGACGTTGTCGGAGGTGAAATTGCGCAAGGAGGTCGTCAGCAGCCGCACCAGGCGGTCGAAGACGATTTCGAGCATCGGCAGACGCTCGTAGGAGACCATCGCTGAATCGATGATCGCGCGAATGCCGGAATGGTCGTCGAGCGTGACGTCGCCGACCGCGAAGCCGAGAAGATTGTCGATCTCCTCCTGCGACAGCACCCGCTCGCCGGAATTCTTGCCGGCGCCGAGATCGCGGCTGCCGTCCTCGACCATGGCCGCCCATTGCAGGGCCATGGTCTCGGATAGTTCGTTTGCGGCAGCAGCCTTCGCGGCCTCCGCGGGATCCTCGGAATCAAGCGAGGCCTCCCATTGGGCGGCAATTGCATCCTGGTCTGGTTGGTCGGTGCCTGCCATGATCCCTAGCCCGTCATGCTCACTGGATCACGACTTCCTTGAACAGCACCGCGCTGACCTGGATCGGGGAAACCGCCGCATTGACGCGCTTGGTCAGCTCTTCCTTGAGGCGGAAGACGCCGGCGGAGCCGTTGAGGTCGGAGGAGCGCAGCTCGCGCACATAGGTCTGGAAGATGTCGGTGATGCGCGGCATCGTCGGCTTGATCGCCTCGATCTGCTTCTCTTCCTTCAGCTCCAGCACGATCTTGAGCTTGAGATATTGCACGCGTTCACCGGGCGCACCGGCGAGGTTGACCATGATGTCGGGCACGTCGACGAAGGCCGGCGGCTTCGGCGGCGGCGCCGCCTCGGCGTGATGCTCGTCGTCGCCATGACGGAAGAAGAAGAACCAGGTCGCGGCGCCGCCGCCGAGGACGGCGAGCAGACCGACGGCCATGATGATGAGCTTGAGCTTGTTCTTCGGCGGAGCGGCTTCCGCGCCTTCGGCGGCTGCGCCGCCTTCCGCTTCATTGTCTGCCATGGTCGATAGGCTCGCTCATCTCATAAAGGGTCGAAAGAGCGAAGCCTCCTGGCAGACAGTGACGCGATACAAATGCCCCAGCGCAGTGCGCTCCTCTTACACGCAAACGCTACGGTAATAATGGTTAACGGAATCTTTCGATTGGGCCCCCACTAGGAAAAATCTGCCGGGCAAACATGGCTAACAGAACCTTTCTGCCGCCTTCCCGCACCTCTCAAAAATCGACAAGATATTGAAATTACACCATTTTTGGAGTTGGCACGGCTTTCGCTAAGAAAGGACCGAGGCCGGAGGGTTTGGGAGAACCCGGCGGTCTTGTTCACGGGTCGGCCAAGGCGCTTGGGAGAGCGAGGTGGCGGGCTCACTCAGGGGAGATTTCCGATGCAGAACGCGCTTCTGATCGGCTTGTCACGGCAGATGACGTTGGAACGGCAGATGGATGTCATCGCCAACAACGTCGCCAATGCCAACACCAACGGCTTCAAGGCCGACCATTCGCTGTTCGAGGAGTTTCTCAACTCGAACGCGCGTGAGGACAATTTCATCGCGTCCGACCGCCGGGTCTCCTATGTGCAGGACCGCGGCACCTTCCGCGACGTCGGCCAGGGGCCGATGGAGCCGACCAACAACCCGCTCGACATGGCGATCGACGGCAACGCGTTCTTCGCGGTGCAGGCCAATGGCGGCGAACGCTACACCCGCGACGGCAAATTCTCGCTCAACAGCACCGGCCAGCTCGTCACCTCCGACGGCAACCTCGTGCTCGGCACCGGCGGCCCGATCACCTTCCAGCCGACCGACCACGACATCAACGTCGCACCCGACGGCACCGTCACGGTGCTCGAGGGCACCGCCAAGACCGACTCGATCCGCGGCAAGATCCGCATGGCTGCGTTCGACGATCCGGCGAAACTGACCAAGCTCGGCGCCAACCTCTACGACGTAGGCTCCGCGACCCCGCAGGCCATCACCAAGTCGACCGTGCGCCAGGGCTACATCGAGAAGTCCAACGTGAACTCGGTCGGCGAGATGAGCCGCATGGTCGAGGTCATGCGCAGCTACACCGCCATCGCTAACCTGCTTCAGCAGCAGAGCGACCTCCACAAATCGGCGATCGAGAAGCTCGCCGACGTTCCGGCCTGATTAGGGGATCACTGACATGCAAGCGCTCCACACCGCTGCGACCGGAATGGCGGCCCAGGAACTCAACGTCCAGGTCATCTCCAACAACATCGCCAACCTGCGCACCACCGGCTTCAAGAAGCAGACGGCGGCGTTCCAGGACCTGATCTACGAGCACGTCCGCCGCGTCGGCGCGCAGGCCTCGGACCAGGGCACCATCGTGCCTGTCGGCGTCGACATCGGCGGCGGCGTCAAGACCGTCGGCACGCCGCGCAGCATGACGCAGGGCACGCTGTCGCAGACCGGCAACGACCTCGACCTCGCGATCTCGGGCGAAGGCTTCTTCAAGATCCTGATGCCCGACGGCACCTTCCAGTACACCCGCGACGGCACCTTCCAGATGGACAACCAGGGCCGCGTCGTCACCGCGCAGGGCAACCCGGTGCAGCCGACCATCACCATCCCGAACAACGCCTCCGGCCTCGCCGTCAACGAGCAGGGCCAGGTCTCGGTGACGCTGCCGGGTTCGTCGACGTCGGCCGTTCAGGGCCAGATCGGCGTGACCCGCTTCATCAACAAAGCGGGCCTCCAGCCCGTCGGCAACAATCAGTTCGTCGAGACGCCCTCTTCCGGCCCGCCGCAGGACGGCACCGCGAACTCCGAAGGCTACGGCAAGGTCACGCAGGGCAGCCTGGAGCAGGCCAATGTCGACGTTGTCTCGGAGATGAGCGACCTGATCGCTGCGCAGCGCGCCTACGAGATGAACGCCAAGGTCATCAGCGCCGCCGACCAGATGATGCAATCGACCACGGCGTTGTTCCGCTGAGGTAATGACGATGATCCGCACCACCCTCGCCACGATCTCCGCTTTCCTGCTGCTGGCGCTGCCGGCGCAGGCCGCCGACGATTTCATCGCAGCGCCGACGCTGCGCGCGAGCGTCACCGTGACCTCGGACGTGGTGCGGGTCGGCGATCTCATCGACCATGCCGGCTCGGCCGCGCTGATCCCGGTCTACCGCTCGCCCGATCTCGGCACCACCGGCGCGCTGCCGGTCGCGCATGTGCTGTCGGTGCTGCGCGCAAAGCAGGTGATCGGCGTGATGACCGGTGACATCAAGGAAGTCCAGGTCACCCGCCTCGCCCGCACACTCGCCAACAAGGACCTCGAAACCGCGGTGGCCTCGGCGCTCGAGCGCCGCTTCGGCCTTGGGGAAGCCGCCAACATCGCCGTCACGTTCGACCGCGGCGTCGCCGACATGCGGCTCGACGCCTCCAACACCGGTGCGCTCCAGCCGGTCGCAACCCGCTATGACGCCCGCAACGGCCGTTTCGACATCGCCTTCGAGATCAACAACGACAACAATCCGACGCCGACCAAGCTGCGCTTCACCGGCATCGCGATCGAGACGGTGGAAGTGGCCGTGCTGACGCGCGACATCGACCGCGCCGACCTCCTGAAATCCTCCGACGTCACGCTGGAGCGCCGGCCCAAGGCCGAGGTCACCGGTGAGCCCGCCTCGCGCGACCGCACCATTGGCATGCAACTCCGCCGGCCGATGCGGGCGGGCATGCCGATCCGCGTCGCCGACATCGTCAAGCCGGACTTCGTGTCGCGCGACCAGAGCGTCACCGTCATCTACCAGGTCCCCGGGATCTACCTCACCACGCGCGGCAAGGCGCTCGAGAGCGGCGCCGAGGGCGACACCGTGAGCGTGCTCAATCTCCAGACCAAGCGCACGCTGGCAGGCATTGTCACCGGTCGCGGCCAGGTGACGATCCAAGGCGCGAGCCAGTCCGCGCCGATGGCGCCTGCGGTCGAGCAGACCTCCTCGCTCAAGCGCGACGAAACGCCCACCCCGGCGGCCGCTGCTGCAGCGCTCGCACAGAGCCTGGTCCAGGCCCCCGCGTCTCCTGCTCAGATCGCCCAAGCCCAGATTCCACAAGTTCGCGTCCCGCAAGCTCCAGCCAAGTCAGAGTAAGTCATGTCCAGGTTCAGTTCGGCTTCCCGTCTACGTCGCGTCGCGATCTCTGGTCTGCTGCTGGCAGTTTGCGCGCTGGCGAGCGGCTGCTCCTCGATCGACCGCCTGTCGCAGATCGGCGAGCAACCGAAATTGTCGGCGATCGACAATCCGACGACGCAGCCCGGCTACAAGCCGGTGCAGATGCCGATGCCGAAGCCGGAAGTCGCCTCCTACAATCCGAACTCGCTGTGGCGCAACGGCAGCCGGGCCTTCTTCAAGGATCAGCGCGCGACCCATGTCGGCGACCTCCTCACCGTGACCGTGAACATCACCGACAAGGCCAACATCGCCAACGAGACCCAGCGCAGCCGCACCGCCAAGGAGGATTCGGGGATTACGGATTTCATCGGCAGCAAGACGGTCACGCAGCCGCTCAAGATCCTGCCCGGCCGCCTTCTCACCACCGACTCGACATCCTCCGCCGACGGCAAGGGCTCGGTCAATCGCACGGAGGCCTTGCAGACCAACGTCGCCGCGGTCGTGACCCAGGTGCTGCCGAACGGCAACCTCGTCGTCGAAGGCAAGCAGGAGATCCGCGTCAACTACGAGATCCGCGAGCTCATCGTCGCCGGCATCGTCCGCCCCGAAGACATCCAGAGCGACAACACCATCGATTCCAGCAAGATCGCACAGGCCCGCATCGCCTATGGCGGCCGCGGCCAGATCACGGACGTGCAGCAGCCGCGCTACGGCCAGCAGGTCATGGACGTGCTGTTGCCCTTCTAAGCCTCTCCCGAGCTCCCACATCGTGTTCGCGAACCTAGGCGCGAACGACGATGTACTACGCGGCCTCCGGTAGCTCCCCTGCCGGAGGCCGCATGTATTTTGTAAAGGCGATTGGGACGACTGACGGCGGGGATTGCCGTAGCAGCCCTCACGTAAACTCCGCCTCCACCACGCCCAGCCCGTCGAGCTCCATCCGCACCTTGTCGCCGGCCTTCAGCCACAGCGTCTTCACCAGGCTCCCCGTCAGCACGAGTTGCCCCGCGTGCAGACCCTTGCTTTCGGCGGCGAGGTGGTTGGCGAGCCAGGCGAGTGCGTTGTGGGGATGGCCGAGCACGTCGGCGCCGGTGCCGTGGCTGACCTCTTCGCCATTGACGATGGCGCGGCCCTTGACCGCCTTCAGATCCGGCACCGACGAGCGCGGCACCGCCTCACCCAGCACGCAGCCGGCGGCGAAGAAATCGTCGGCGATCAACGTCGGCGCGCCCATCGACTCCCACTTCACATAGCGGTCGTCGACGATCTCGATCGCGGGATGATAGGCCTCGACGGCCTCGCCGACCCATTCGGCCGTGAACGGCGCCTCGCCGGCGGCGAGGTCGCGCTTCAATCGCACCGCGATCTCGCACTCGACGCCGACGCGAACATAGTCGGCAGCCGCGAGCTTGGCCCCGCTCTCGTGCACGCCCTTCTGGAACACGCTGCCGCCGCAGGGATGCGGGATGCCGATATAGTCCTGCATCACCTGGCTGGTGCAGCCGATCTTGTAGCCGACCAGCGGCCCGACATGCGGCAACAGGAGATCGTGCAGCGCGCGCTGGACCTGATAGCCCTCGGCTTCGTCAGCCGGCGGATGGTCCAGGGCTGCGAGCGGCGCGCGGTTACGGCGCGCGAGCGCAATCGCCTTTGCGGCTTTGAGAATCTTGTCCATCGGCGCCGGCTCCCACGCTACGCAATTGAGGTCGGCACTTCAGCATCCCCGCCGCGGCGTGACAAGCACGGGCCAAAGGACGGGCCACGGGGCGCCTCAGCCCTTGACGAGGCCGAGCCGGATCAGGCTCTCGGCCGTCGCGAGGATCGCCTCGTCGTTGGAACGGGCCTGCCAGCCAAGCAGCGACCTCGCCTTGGCGCTGGTGGAATGCCGAACCCTTCCAAGCATCGGCACAACCGCGCGCAGCAGCGGAATCCGGTTTGCGGCCAGCCGCACCAGCCAGTCCGGGGCCTGGAGCCGCGGAACCCGGCGCGCCCTGGGCCCGAGTTCCCGCCGCAGCACCCTGGCGATATCGAGGATCGACATCGTCTCCCCGGAGACCGCGATGAAGCGCTCGCCTTTTGCTTCGGGCGCCGTCATCGCGCGCAGAGGTGCAAATCGGCCACGTCGCGCACGTCGACCACGCCGAAATAGACCCACGGCACCGCCGGCATGGCGCCGTCGAGCAGCGATTTGACGATCTCGATCGAGCCGGAGAAGTCCGGCCCCAGCACGGGGCCAAAAATGCCGGCGGGATTGACGACGGACAATTCGAGCCCACCGCCCTCGCGCGCGACGAAATCCCAAGCCGCCCGCTCGGCCAGTGTCTTGGATTTGATGTAGGGCTGCACGTCGGCGCCGTCGAGATTGGTCCAGTCGGTCTCGTCGAACGGCCTGTCGCGCGCCGGATGGCCATAGCCGATCGCGCCCAGCGACGAGGTGACGACGACCCGCCTGACGCCGGCCTCGCGTGCGGCACGCAGCACGCGCAGCGTGCCGTCGCGGGCCGGGATGATCATCTCGTTCTCGTCCTTGGGAACACTGGTCGACAATGGCGAGGCGACATGGAGCACGTAATCGCAGCCGGCGACGGCCTCGCGCCAGCCGTCGTCCGCGGTGAGATCGGCGGTGAAAAAGGACAGGCTTTCAGGCGACGCAGCCCCACCCTCGCGCAACATCGCCAGCACGTCGGCCTGCCGGTCCGGGCGGCGCACCGTGGTCCGCACCTGATGGCCGGCGGCCAGAAGCTGCAGGACGACATGGACGCCGACGAAGCCGGACCCGCCGGTGACCAGAACAATGCTCATTGCCGAGTTCCCCTCATTGCGCAGGCTGGGCGAATTGGTTCCGCCACCCTGCTCAAGGCCGCATCTGGTCACAATCTTCCGGGGAACAAGTAGAATGGATTTCGAGACCGGTATGGAAAACCTGACCAGCGTTTGCGACGGCGACTGCGATTGCAGCCCCGACCCTGCCCTGCTCGCCGACTTCAAGCGCGCCATCCATGCACTCGGCGGCAAGTGGAAGCTGGAGATCCTGTTCGCGCTGATGAACCGCGCCGTCCGTTTCGGCGCGTTGCGGCGAGCGATCGGCGGCATCACCCAGCACATGCTGACCATGCAGCTGCGCGAGCTCGAGCAGGACGGCCTGGTGTCGCGAACCGTCTTCGCGGAGAAATCCTTGAGGGTCGAATACGAGCTGACGGATGCGGCCTACGGCCTGTTGCCGGCGTTTAAGGAAATATTGAGCTGGTCCAGGCTTTATGGCGATGCGCGCCTTGTGGCGTCGCAGCAAGCCTGATGCAGCCAAGCCTGATGCAGCCAAGCCTGATTGCAGCGATGTGTGAAGCTGCCGGATCGTTGCCTCAGCCTTCGAGTCGATCTCGTTGATGCGACTCGCAAAACCTCCCGCACCTGAAGTGAAGGCTGTTTCTCATCCGAACTTACGTGAGCTCGGAGGAAGTGACTCCAGCCCATTGATCGTGATTCACTTTTCGCGATCGCTGATGCGCGTCGCGGCAAGCGGCAGACAAAATGCTGATCACGGCGCTCAAGCTGCACCGTGAGCCCAAAAACAAAGAGCCGCATCGCTGCGGCTCGGACTCTATTCGTCGCGGTAGACCTTCTCGCGTTTCTCGTGGCGCTCCTGCGCTTCCACCGAGAGCGTTGCGATGGGCCGGGCTTCGAGCCGCTTCAAAGAGATCGGCTCGCCGGTGTCCTCGCAATAGCCGTAGGTGTTGTCCTCGATACGCTGGAGCGCGGCGTCGATCTTGGCGATCAACTTGCGCTGGCGGTCGCGGGCGCGGAGTTCGATGGCGCGGTCGGTTTCGGACGATGCCCGATCGGCGAGATCGGGGTGGTTCACGTTCTCCTCCTGCAGAGCCTGCAGCGTGAGCTTGGACTCTTTGAGGATCTCATCCTTCCAGGCGAGGAGCTTCAAACGGAAGTACTCCTTCTGCCGGTCGTTCATGAAAGGCTCTTTTTCGGTCGGTCGGTAGTTTTTCAACTTTTCCAAGGGCGGCCTATCTGTCTAAGCAACGACTCGCAACGGAACGGGGTCCGTTAAGCCGGGCTTATATAGTGGCCTCATGTGACAGACAATATTTCCCTGATCGTTCGGTTAGCGCCCCAAGCCCTTGCACAGGAAGGTTTATCCTGAAGAACCCGGGGGCGGCCGAAGGCCTAGTAACCGACCGTGAAACGCTGCCTCGGGTGGGCCGGCCGCTCGATCTCGTCGGCGAGCGCAATGGCGTAGTCGGCGAAGCTGATCCAGCTTTTCCCGTTCGCATCTGCGAGAAGCTGATCGGCCCCGAGCCGGAACTTGCCGGTTCGCTCGCCCTCGATGAAGAGGGCCGACGGCGAGATGAAGGTCCAGTTCAGGTCCTTTTCCTGTCGCAGCAGCTCAAGGAAAGCCCCGCCCGCCTCCGCTTCGGCCTTGTATTGGGCGGGAAAACCGGGGGTTGTAACCAGTTTGACGCCGGGAGCGACGTCCAGGCTACCGGCACCGCCGACAACAAGGTAGCGACCAACACCGGACTCCTTCGCCGCGCCGATCAGCTTGAGCGGATCGCTGGCCAGGAAGTGCACGGAACTCACGGCGACGTCATGCCCCGCCCACAGCCTGGCAAGGCCAGCCTGGTCGAGCACGTCGCCCTTGGTGGGCGTGACGTTCGGCAGGGTCGCGATCTTCTCGGGGTTCCGGGCGATCGCCGTGACCGCATGGCCGCGGCGCGACAGTTCCTTGGTGATCTCCGACCCGGCCCCGCCTGAGGCGCCGGCGACTGCGATTTTCATGGAAGGCTCCTTTGCTTCTTTTGGTAACTAACGGTTACTAGATATCGCAAAGGATGCTGGTGTTAAGAGAGCACTTTGTGCTTACCTGATTACGCAAGAGTAACCGGGACCCGTCACCGGCGCGCGAGCCGGCAAGGGGCCAAACGGATCGTGAGGAGTTGACGATGAAGCCAGACGTCTATGCAGCGAACTGCCCCACGCGCCAGATCCTCGACCGCGTCGGCGACAAATGGGCGGTGCTGCTGCTGCTGCGCGAGGATCCGATGCGCTTCAATCAGTTGCGCCGAACGATTGAAGGCATTTCGCAGAAGATGTTGAGCCAGGTTCTCAAGTCGCTCGAGCGCGACGGCCTGATCAAGCGTCACGCCATCGCAACCGTACCGGTGACGGTGGAGTATTCGATCACGCAGCTCGGGGTGACGCTCGCGGCCGCCGTCGATCCCCTGCGCGATTGGGCCGAGCAGAATCTGAAGGACGTGCTCGCCGCCCAGCGCCGCTACGACACGCAGCAGAAGGACGAAGCGGCCTAAGCCTGCCCGGCCTTGGCCAGCTCGACCTCGACGCGCAGCTCGATCTCGGACAGCAGGGAATCCAAACCAGGATCGCCCGAGGATGATTTCAGGTTCGCCGCGGCATCGCGCAGCCGCATCACGGTCGAGGCGTCGAGATTGCCGGACAGTAATCCCATCTTGAGATCGTCGAGCACGTCGAGCGCGGTCCTGCCACGGGCGACCGAGCGCTTGCGGC
Organism: Bradyrhizobium barranii subsp. apii; assembly: GCF_011516635.5. Classification (GTDB taxonomy): domain Bacteria; phylum Pseudomonadota; class Alphaproteobacteria; order Rhizobiales; family Xanthobacteraceae; genus Bradyrhizobium; species Bradyrhizobium barranii. Next base: position 6,956,541 of record NZ_CP096255.1, read on the forward strand.
GCTCGACCGGATCTTCCTCGATGCCTTGCAGTGCGAGCAGCCCATCGATGTTCGCGGCCGCCTTCGGTGCGGCAGCGCCCCGCGTCTCCTGCGCCGACGAGGTGTCGGGCAGCACGAAGGTGCCGGAGCTCGTCCGCCTGGCCTGGCTGGCCGGCGTACCTAGCGTGGTGCCGTTCGGTCCGTAGATGCGCATCGCAGGAATCCGGGTGATCGATGCCGTCACCTTCGCCGTCTTATGGTTAACGGCGCGTAAACGGCCCGGCAAAATCTGCCGAGAGGCGGCAGTTTCGCTCCTCAGGGAGAACGCTCCCTGACACCGGTGGAAACAGGTTTATTCAACCTATTCAATCGCGTAACCCCGCTGCCCCGCGTTGGCACAGCACTCGCAAGGAAAGCGTCGGACCAGCTCGTCATGGGAGTGTCGGGGATGGTCCGAGATGTGAGGAGCCTCGGGGAGCAGAGGATGCCAGGCGTTCGTTGGGTGAGGATTGTTGGGGTGGCCTGCGCCGCGCTGTCAGCGCTGGCGCTCTCGGTCACGTCTGCAAGCGCGACATCGCGCATCAAGGACCTCGCCAATATCGAGGGCGTGCGGCAGAACCAGCTCATCGGCTACGGCCTCGTCGTCGGCCTCAACGGCACCGGCGACACGCTCAATAACATCCCCTTCACCAAACAGTCGCTGCAAGCGATGCTCGAGCGCATGGGCGTCAACATCCGCGGCGCCACCATCCGCACCGGCAACGTCGCCGCCGTGATGGTCACGGGCAATCTGCCGGCCTTCGCCACCCAGGGCACGCGCATGGACGTCACCGTCTCCGCGCTGGGCGACGCCAAGGATCTGCGCGGCGGCACCCTGCTGGTCACGCCCCTGCTCGGCGCCGACGGCAATGTCTACGCGGTCGGACAGGGCTCGCTCGCGATCTCCGGCTTCCAGGCCGAAGGCGAAGCCGCGAAAATCGTGCGCGGCGTTCCGACCGTCGGCCGCATCGCCAACGGCGCCATCATCGAGCGCGAGATCGAGTTCGCACTCAATCGGCTGCCGAATGTGCGGCTCGCGCTGCGCAACGCCGACTTCACCACGGCCAAGCGGATCGCGGCCGCGATCAACGACTATCTTGGCGTCAAGACGGCCGAGCCGATCGATCCCTCGACGGTACAGCTTTCGATCCCGCCGGAGTTCAAGGGCAACGTCGTCGCCTTCCTCACCGAGATCGAGCAGCTCCAGGTCGATCCTGATCTCGCCGCCAAGATCGTCATCGACGAACGCAGCGGCATCATCGTGATGGGCCGCGACGTTCGCGTCGCAACCGTCGCGGTGGCGCAAGGCAACCTCACCGTCACCATCTCCGAGAGCCCGCAGGTCAGCCAGCCCAACCCGCTGTCACGCGGGCGCACCGTGGTCACGCCGCGCACCGGCGTCAGCGTCGTCGAGGACGGCAAGAAGTTCGCCGTCGTCAAGGACGGCGTCTCGCTTCAGCAGCTCGTCGACGGCCTCAACGGCCTCGGCATCGGCCCGCGCGACCTCATCAGCATCCTCCAGGCGATCAAGGCCGCCGGCGCCATCGAAGCCGACATCGAGGTGATGTGATGCAGACCAGCATGATCAACACCCCGCACGTCGTCACCTCCTCGGCCTTCTCGGTGGAGAGCCGCAACGGCCGGCCCGACTTCGAGCTCGCCGCCGCGTTGCAGAAGGTCTCGCCGCAGCAGCAGTCGAAGGCGCAGAAGACCGCCACCGATTTCGAGGCGATGTTCCTCAACAGCATGTTCTCGCAGATGACCTCGGGCCTGAAGGGCGAAGGTCCGTTCGGCGACACCCCGGGCACCGGCGTGTGGCGTTCGATGCTGACCGAGCAATATTCCAAGAACTTCGCCAAGGCCGGCGGCGTCGGTGTCGCCACCGAAGTCTACCGCACCCTCATCATGCAGCAGGCGAAAACAATCCGCACGGCATAAGGTCAACCGAGATGAACCACTTCAACGCCTCACGTCAGCCGGTGCAAGCGCAGCGCCCGAACACCGCACCCGGCAACGCCGAGGCGCGCAAGGTCGCCGAGCAGCTGATGGATGCGATGAACGCCCTGCTCGGACTGGTCGAGCGCGAGACCGAGCTCGTTCGCGCCGGCCAGGTCCGCGAAGCGATGACGCTCGAGAGCAAGAAGCAGGAGCTGTCGCGCAACTATGTCAGCGCCGTCAGCGAGTTGAAGACGAACCAGGCCCAGCTCGCGAAATCCGCGCCCGAGCTGCTCTCGACGCTGCATCGGCATCACGACGCGTTCCGCGCGATGCTCCAGGTCAATCTCACCGTGCTCGCGACCGCACACGCGGTCTCGGAGAGCGTGGTGCGCGGCGTCAACGCCGAGATCCAGAAGCGCAACGTGCCGAACACCTACACCGCGGCGGGACGCCGCGCGGCTCCAGGCCCACGCCATATCACCCCACTCGCGGTCAGCCGCTCGCTCTGAGCGCGCGCGAAAACTCCCTGCAATTTTACGAAAAACCGCGCGACGGTATCGTCGCGCGGTTAGGCACGTTTGCTTACCCGGTCTTCAATCCTGGTGTTCCATGGTTGCGTATTGAGAGGGGTTGGGATTTGACTCAGACGAGGCAACCAGGAGGCTGCCATGAGTACAGATTTCAGCATCAGGCCGGTGGGGATACCGGCCCCCGTGCAGATCATAACGACGTCCAATGCGGCGGCGAACAAGGCCGTGCAAACTGATTTGCCGGTGAGCCAGACGGTCGCCGCGAGCGATACGAGCGCGGCTGCGCGCAATGATTTGCAGAGCACCAACGATAGCGTTTCACGCCAGGTCGTTTTCAATCAACCCGCCGCGTCCTTCGTGTTCCAGGTTGTGAACGAAAGGACCGATGCGGTTGTCGATCAGTTTCCGGATGAAGCGATGCTGCGGCGGCGCGCCTATTTCCACGCACTGGACATGAAGTCCGAGCCCCCGCGTCCACTCAGCACCGATCGCAGCGCCTGACGTTCACGCCGCGGGTCGCGACGGCCGTATCGAGGTCGTTCGAATCGGTCGCGTTACGACCGTCCCGAAAGACCGGCGGCGATATTGCGATTGATCTCGATCAGCGGGCGGAAGTGATCGAGCTGCGGGCTCATCAGCAGCGCTGCAGTCTGGCTCAGCACGAACACGCTGATGTTGGCGATCCTCTGCCGAACGTCGAGCGGCTGCGGATTGGTGTCGCGCATCGCCTCGCTCAGGAAGATGGTCCAGAGCTTGCGGTTGAACATCAACGCCTGCGTCGTCTGCTCGTTGAAGGGATCGGCGCTGTTGATGGCGTCCTGCAGCTTGTTGGCGGCCTTCAGGAGCGTCTGCGCCTCGATATCGCGAGGAGACGCAGTGGTCGTGGCTACACGCGCGTAGGCCGAAGCAGCAGAACTCGACATCGATCACCCTGGAGGTTTCCTCGCCCGTTGTACAGGCTTAAGGATTTCTTTCCCAACCCTAGGCAGCACCGCTTAAGATTTGCTTACGTGAGAGTGCGGACGATCTCCGGACAATTACGGGTCGCGGCATCCACCTTCACCTCAAGGCTAAATCCGAGTGCTCGCACTGTAAACGATTGCATCCATCATGCGCTGATCTGAGCTAATCGACAGTTAGCGATCTCGCTCAAAACAACGGCGAAGCCTAGGCTTCGCCGTTGAATGATTCATCGTGTACGTCAGCGTCGCGGTTAGCGGAGGAGCTGAAGCACGCTCTGCTGCGACTGGTTGGCGAGCGACAGCGCGGAGACTGCGATCGACTGACGCGTCGAGAGCGCCTGGCTGTTGGCCGCTTCCTCGTTGGTGTCCGCAAGCGTCAGGCTCGACGAGCCGGTCTGCAGCACGTTGATCAGGTTCTTGCTGAAATCCTGACGGATCTGCACGATCGAGAGGTTCGAACCGAGCGTCGACGCCTCGGCACGCAGCGTGGTGCTGGCCGAGTTGAGCGAAGTCAGAATAGCGTTCGCCGATTTCGAGTCCAGGAAATCAACGCCCGAGGTCAAGGGAGCAAGGTTGAGGCCGGCGTCGTTGAAGGTGACGCCCTGAATGTTCAGCGTCGAACGCCCGGTTTCGTTGAACACGAGCTTGAGCGTATCGCCGTTCAGCAGATTCACGCCGTTGTAGGAAGAGTCCTGCGCCGTGGTGTTGATTTGCGCGAGCACGTTGTTGTACTGCCCGACCAGATTGGCGCGCGTGGCTTGCGAATCCGGGTCGACGGTGGGCGCCTGCGCGATCAGGCCATAGAAGGGCTGGCCGCTCGCCGCGGCCGTGCCGCCGATTGCGCCGATCGTCGAGGACGCCGAGTCGTTGGAGGTCACGATGTTGAGATGACCGGTCGTGTCGATCGTTGCCTGCAGGTTGTTCGCCGCCAGCGCCGCGTTGAGTTGATTGAGCGTGGAAACCTGCCCGACGCCGGCACCGAAGGTGATGCTGGTGGCGGTGCCGCCGCCGGTCGGACCGATCGTCAACGTCTTGCCGCTGAGCGGGGGCGGAACGCGGGCGGTGGTGCCGGCAGTGAGGCCGAGCGCCGTGAGCACGTTGCCCGAGCCGGAGATCGCCAGATCCTGGCTCGTGCCGGTGCTGAGCACGAGCTTGCCGCCGGAAATTGTCGAGGCCGTGCCCGTACCCGTGATGCCGTCGATCGCGCTCAGTACCGACTGCACCGTGAGTGTGCTGCCCGCACCGATGCCGATCGTGACGTTGCCGAACGAGTCGGTGGTCGAGGTGGTTTGCGCGGTCGAGAAGGTGATCGTCTTGCCGTCGACAGTCAGGACCGAACCGTTGGTGATGGTCGTACCGAGATCGTCGGAACCCGCACCGGCGGTACCGACCAGCTTGGTCGCGCCCGTGATCGGCGCCGCGCCGCTCGTATCGTCATTGTTGACGACGGTGCCGGTGACCGTGTTGTTGGTGTATGCCGTGCCCAGCAGGTTGTTGGCGGTCGCACCGGGGACCGCGGCCGACGTCACGTTGGATTTAGGCGAGTACCCCGTCGGGCTCTGCAGTACCTGGCTGGCGATCGATTTGGCGCTGTCGACCAGCTTTTGCAGCGAGGTGATGCCGGTGTTGGCGGCCTGCAGCACCTGCACGCCGTTGCTGATGCCATCCAGGAGATTGCTGATGTCGCTGGCGCGATTGTCGAGCCCCTGTGCGGTGAAGAAGTTGGTGGGGTTATCAAGCGCCGTGTTCACCTTCTTGCCGGTCGAAAGGCGTCCTTGCGTGGTAGCGAGCAGGTCGGCTGTCGACTGCAGCGACAACAGGTTCTGGCGGACTGATGCCGAGAGAACGATGTTGGACATTGGCAGATCTTCCTCTTGGAGCGCGACGCGTACGGATCGGAGCCCGCCGGTCTGGCAAATGGGCTTTTGTCTAGTTCTAGACGCACTCCTTTAAATTAAGGTTAATGGCGGCTTAAGCCACAGGGTTAACAAGGTATTAACCGGCCAGGGTTCCCTGAAACCCGGCTCACGCCGCGTCACGCGCAAAAAACGGCGGGGCAAAAGCCCCGCCGTAATGCCTTGTTTGACGATTTTCGTCGCGTATCAGCGCAGGAGCTGCAACACGCTCTGCTGCGACTGGTTGGCCAGCGACAGCGCCGAGACCGCGATCGACTGGCGGGTCGACAGCGCCTGGCTGTTGGCCGCTTCCTCGTTGGTGTCGGCCAGCGTCAGGTTTGACGAACCGGTCTGCAGGACGTTGATCAGGTTCTTGTTGAAGTCCTGACGGATCTGCACGACCGACAGGTTCGAACCCAGCGTCGATGCTTCCGAACGCAGCGTGCTGCTGGCGGCATTGAGCGAGGTCAGGACCTTGTTGGCCGAAGCGTTGTCCAGGAAGTCGGTGCCCGACGCGAGGGTCGAGATGTTGAGACCCGCGGTGTTGAAGGTCACACCGGTGATGCTCAGCGTCGACTTGCCGGTTTCGTTGAACGTCAGCTTCAGCGTGTCGCCGTTGAGCAGGTTGACGCCGTTGAAAGAGGCATCCTGCGCGGTCGTGTTGATCTGCGCGAGCACGTTGTTGTACTGCGCAACCAAGCCTGCACGCTGGGTCTGCGAGGTCGGATCGGCAACCGGAGCCGCGATGGCAGCGCTGTGGAACGGACCGGTGGCGGTAAAGGCCGAGCCGCCGAGCGTGCCGATCGTCGAGGAGGCCGCGTCGTTCGTGGTCGTGATGGAGATCACGCCGGTCGAGTCGATCGAGGCCTGCAGGTTGTTGGCCGCCAGCGCCGAATTGAGCCCGTTCAGCGTCGAGACCTGGCCGGTGCCGGTGCCGAAGGTGATGCTGGTGGGCGTGCCGCCGCCGGTGGCTGCGATCGTCAGCGTCTGGCCCGAGATGGCGGGCGGGACGCGGGCGGTGGTGCCGGCCGTGAGACCGAGCGCGGCGAGCACGTTGCCCGAACCCGCGATCGTGAGATCCGAGGTCGTGCCGGTGCTCAGCGTGAGCTTACCAGCCGCGACGGTCGAGGCGGTGCCGGTGCCGGTGATGCCGTCGATCGCGCTCAGCACGCTCTGCACCGTCAAGGTGCTGCCCGTGCCGATGCCGATGGTGACGTTGCCGGCGGTGTCGGTGGTCGAAGTGGTCTGCGCGGTCGAGAACGTGATGTTCTTGCCGTTGACCGTCAGGACCGAGCCGTTGGTGATGGCCGTAGCAAGGTCGTCGGACGTCGCGCCCGCGGTGCCAACCAGCTGGGTGGAAGCGGTGATGTTGACCGCAGTGCCGGTGTTGTCGTTCAGCACGGCGGTGCCGGCGACGGTGCTGTTGGTATAAGCGGTACCCAGCAGGTTGCTGGCGGTCGCGCCGGTGATGGCGGTCGAGGTCACGGTCGACTTGGTGGAGTAGCCCGTCGGGCTCTGCAGCACCTGGTTGGCGATCGACTTGGCGCTGTCCACCAGCTTCTGCAGCGAGGTGATGCCGGTGTTGGCTGCCTGGAGAACCTGAACGCCGTTGCCGATGCCATCGAGCAGATTGCCGATGTCGCTGGCGCGGTTATCAAGGCCCTGGGCGGTGAAGAAGTTGGTGGGATTATCCAGAGCCGAGTTCACCTTGCGGCCAGTCGACAGACGGGACTGGGTGGTGGCGAGGAGGTCGGCGGTGGACTGGAGGGAGAGCAGGTTCTGGCGAACCGATGCGGAGAGAACGACGGACATACTGTTACCTTTCTGGTAGCTACGCGTCCTATCTGACCAATTGATCAGACGACCGCCGGACCGTGCGTCCAAGCCTCTAACAATCCGTGAAATGAAACCCGCAGTTTTTCCCGCCGCGACGCCGGAAGCCCCCTTCGAGGCCGCGGCAGACGGCCGGACATGCCGCTATCGGCCTTGAAATTGTTGCATTTTCCGTCCCCGCCGCCGTCGTTTACGACCTGTTAACCATGTTGCGCAAGGATCGGCTCCAAATCACGAACGATCGCCCTCATCGCACGAACGCCGCGACGGATCGTTGTAAAAGGGTTGATGGAGAACAGGCATGGCTCTCAAGGTTGAGCTCAAACCGCACGAACGCATCATCGTCGGCAATTCGGTGATCACCAACACCGACCAGCGCGCCCGCCTCCTGATCGACGGCGACAACGTGCCGATCCTGCGCGAGCGCGACATCCTCACGCCGGAGACCGCCGACACGCCGGCCAAGCTCGTCTATCTCGCGGTCCAGCTCATGTACATCTCGCCGGATCCGCAGAGCCAGCACGGCACCTACTTCAACCTGGTGCGCGACATCGTCACCGCGGTGCCGAGCGCCTGGCCGATCATCGAAAGCATCAACAACAACATCATGAGCGGCGATCTCTACCGGGCGCTGAAGGATGCCCGCAAGCTGATCGCCTATGAAGAGAAGCTGCGGGACCAGTACCAAGCGACGCATCCCAAGGGTGACGTCAGCTCGGCCGCCTGATCGGCACGCATCAGCCTGCCCAAACGACAACGGCCCCGGATCATGTCCGGGGCCGTTGTCGTTTCACCTGCATGCCTGGTCACTGCGCCGCCAGCGGCGGCGCCTCGACCTCGATCAGACCACCGCCGGTCCGCCGCGCGCCGAACTCCAGCACCGCAGCCACAAGCGCGTCGATGTCCGTCTCGTCGGTACGGTGATTGACGATGGCAGCGCGGATCGCGAACCTGCCGTCCAGCGTCGTGCTCGAGGGTGCCGCAACGCCGGACTCCTGGACATCGGCGACGATCTCGCGATTGACTGCATCGTCGGCGCGGTAGCGGAAGCAGACGATGTTGAGGTTCACCGGCGCCAGCAATTCCAGCCGCGGCTCGGCCAGCACGCGCGTCTCCAGATATTTCGCCAGCGCGCAGCCTCGCGCGATCACCGCACCCAGCCGGTCGGTGCCGAACGTCTTCAGCGTGAACCAGGTCTTCAGAGCGCGGAAGCCGCGCGACAGGTCGGGGCCGAGATCGCAGGGCCAGACCGCACCCGCCGCAAGCCCCCTCGCCTCGCGGCGCAGATAGGCCGCCGGCTGCGCAAAGGCCTGCCGGTGCTGCTCGCCGTCGCGCACCAGCAGGAAGCCGGCGTCGTAGGGCACCTGCCCCCATTTGTGGAAGTCGAGCGCAATGGAATCGGCGAGCTCGATGCCGCCGAGCATGGGCGCGAGCTCGGGCGAGAAGATCGCGAGCGCCCCGAAGGCGCCATCGACGTGAAACCAGATTCCTTCCTCGCGGCACAGCGCAGCGATCGCCTTGAGGTCGTCGATCGCGCCGATATCGACCGTGCCGGCAGATGCGACCACCAGGAACGGCTTGAAGCCGACTTCGCGATCGATCGCGATCTGCGTCCGCAGCGCAGCGACGTCGATGCGATGATCGGCATCGACATCGATCTTGCGCAGCGCATCGGTGCCGATCCCGGCGATGTCCATCGCCCTGGAGACACAGCCATGCGCGGCCCGCGACGTGTAGGCCGTGAGCAGCGCGCCGTCATTGCCGATGCCGTGCTGCCGCGCCAGCGTGCCGAGCGCGCTCGTGCGCGCCACCAGCACCGCCATCAAATTGGCCATCGACGTGCCCGTGACGAAGATGCCGCTCGCACGCTCCGGGAAATCAAACAGGCGCCGCATCCACGCGACGATCTGGCGCTCGACTTCGATCGGCATGTGATCGCGTCCGCCGAGATTGGCATTGAGGCCAGCTGCGAGCATCTCCGCGAGCATGCCGACCGCGGTGCCGCCGCCATGCACCCAGCCCATGAACCCGGGATGGACATTGCCGGTCGCATAGGGCGCGACATGCTCGGCGAATTCGCGATAGACATCGGCAAGGTCGCTCGCCTCGCGCGGCACGTCGGCCTTCAATGCCGCGCGGATGCCGTCGGGAATCGGCTGCCACACCGGCCGCGTGCGGACATTGGCGATACCGTCGATCGCCTCGTCCAGCATGCGATGGGCGAGCGTGCGAAATTCGCTCCAGTCCTGCGGATCGAGCGAAGCCTGCGCGACGGAGCTTTGCGCGTTGCGGATGATCTCGTTCATGCTGCGCTCGCCTTGCCCTCTCCTGCTTGCCGCGACAGCATCGCCGTGAACGCGGCAAAGATCTTGCGCATCTGCGGCGGCTTGTACGGAAACACGACCGGCGGATCCATGTTGTGCACGACGGCGGTGTTGTCGGCTTCGAAGACCAGCAGCTCGCGGTTTGGGTTCTCGGCGCAATCGACGATGAAATAATCGAGGCCGACGCGCCGGCTCATCTCGTCGAGCGCGGTCTTGTGGCGCGCGGCGAAGGCGTGGTCAAAGTCCAGCATGAAGACGGCCTCTTCAGCCCGCTTCTCCTCGCTGAACGCCATGTAGGCGTTGAGATACCAGATGTCCCAGCGATCGGCGATCGCCATGTGGCAGGCGTAGGGCTTGCCGTCGACCATGGCGAGACGATATTTGCGGTAGAGCCCGTCGGGGCTCGCATAATCGACGAAGCGCGCGACGAAGAAATCCTGCTCCTCGCGCTCGGCGAGATAGGCCGCGAGTGCCGGCGCATCGTCGAGTTTCGCGAGCCCGACACCGGCATGCGTGCCGCGCGGCCGCGCGATCATCGGAAAGCGTAATTCGCCGGCGATGTCCTCGCAAGCGATCCGGCCCTGCGCGAGATCCGTCAATTGCGCGCGCGTGGCGTGGATGGTCGATGGAATCTCGAGACCAGGGATGCCCGCCAGCAGCCGATACAGCTTGTCGCGATCGAGGTTGCCGATGAGATCGGGGCGATTGAGCAGCGGTCGCGGCCAGCGCGGCGCCGCCTTTTCGATCAGGGCGAGCGGTTCCCGGCATTCCTCGGAATCGGATGCAACCACGATGGCAACGTCGTGATCGGGCAACGTTTCAGGCAAGCCGACATCCTTGGTCACATAGAGCGTCAGCAGCTCGAAATCGGAGCCTTCGAGCAGGAATTCGATCGGCGTGTTGCCGCCCATGTCGATGTCGGCCGCAAGGGCGAGCACGCGCAAGCCGGGCTTCGGAGCCGCAGCGGGCGTGCGAAACAATTGATGGAAGGTCAGCACCTCCGACTGGATCGCCAGCCCCGCCGCCTTGTCGCCGAGTAGCTGGACGATCAGCGATAGGTCAAGGCCTTCGCCCGCGTGCGCTGCTCCTTCCGTGATCCGCGTGACGAGCTGATCGCGCAGTGGCTGCAGATCGACACCTTCGAAGGCCTGGCGCGTCAGCTGCGCAAAGCCGATGCGGTCGGCATAGTTCGGCACGGTCACGCCGATCGGCGCGGAAACTGGATGCTGCATCTCATACCTCGAAGGCGGACTTTTCCGGTGCGGTTGCGGCTGCGCCGCGGTCAAGCAGCAGCTCGATCTTCACCAGGACATGGGCGATGCGATCGAGCAGGTGCTGCACATTGCGTCGTGCCTGCGCCATATCCGGCGACCAGACCTCGGTCACGAGCCGGGCGCCGACGCAGAGGCGCAGCACGGCTTGCGGCGCATCGTCCTGCCGCTCCAGCCGGACCGGCTGGCCGATCAGGCTGCGCTGGACGGCGATCTGCCGGTCCGCCGCGCTGCCGCTGATTTCGTCGTTCATGTCACGCCGCAGCGCCCGATGGACGGCGCCGGTCTCGGCCATCGAGACCGGCTTGCCGTCGCGCAGCAGCATGAACGGAAAGATCGTGGCGTGCGCGAACTCCTCGTCGTCCCCGGCAGTCTTCTCGGTCGCCGTTGGAACGGGTTGAAGCGACGGCGACAGCGCGATCATGCTGTCGATGCCGGCGGCAAGCTCGGCCAGCGCCCTGACGCGGAAAGCTCCGGGCACGGCGTAGTAGCTGCCGATCTCCGCGAGCGCCGCCTCCCAGCGCAGCCATTGTCCGAAATTCGGCCGGCGCTCGAAGCGTGAGCGCAGCGCCGTCCAGGCCATCGGCCAATCGCAGCGGCCGGCATAGTCGAAGAAGCCCGGCGCAATCCCCTCAATCCGGTCGAGCGACCGCGAAAACCCCTTCGGCACCAGCAGCGCGCCGCTGAAGGCAGGGCCGCCGAAGAATTTCGAGCCGGTGATCAGCACCATATAGCCGCGGTCGAGATAGGAGCGTAGCCGGCGGCGGCCGAGCCGCGCCTGACAGGCGTCGACGACGACCTGAACCTTGCGCGGCCAGCGCCACGCGATCTCGTCGAGACAGGCCACGCTCGGCGCGCGCCAGCCGAGCTTCGAGGAATCCATGATCTGAAGCAGCACGGGCGCACCTTGCGCGATGGTCGCTTCGATCGCCTCCAGCACCGCGGCATCGGTGTCGGCGCGCATCGCGATCCCCGGCCCGGCCCGAAGCAGCGGCAACGTCACGCTGGCGCCGGCGAGTCCGGCAACCGCGCCGTCCTTACGCACGGCAAGGCCGCTCGCCGTCATGGAGCTGAAATGGTGACCGCGCGCGGTCTGGGCCGTGCCGCTACCGGTCTGGTCGGCGCCGACCACGATCGTCACTGGCGGGGCGCCGAGCACTGCACGCGCCAGGAACAGGGCGTGGAGCTGAGAATCCGTCCCGGACGGCGAGAACACGACGTCGACGCGCGGCGAGAGCTGGAGATGGCCGCGCAACTCCTCGCGCATGCCCTCGCAGCGCGCATCGAAGGCGATCTCGACCTCGTCGAACAGGCACCTGTGCATCAGTTCTTCCCGCGCCAGCGCGGCGCGGTCATAGGCGAGTTGCGAGATCGTCGATGCCGTCGAGGAGGCGAAATTCCAGATCTCGGGTTCCGGCGAGGCCGCACAGCCATAGGCATTGACGCGATCCCCAGCGTCGAGCGCCAGCCGCGGATCTCCGCCGGAGACGAGCAGCGTGTCCAGTGGCGTGAAGAGATCGCGCAGGCGGTAGCGCGAGCCGCCGTCGAATGTGCGCTCGGGGACTGACAGACCGGATGCGCCGGCACTCATCCCGGAAGGCTCACGCCGCATCGGCAGCTGCCGCGGGCGCGGCTGCGAATTGCGAGGCGATGTCACCGTGGAACACCGACGGCCCGACGTGATCCAGCGAGCTCTCGATGTCGGCCCAGATTTCGCCGCCGATGTCGGTCCAGCGCTTGCAGAAGGCGAAGTCCTCGGAGAGATAGGTGCCGGTCGCCGGATCGATCATGCATTCGAACAGCGCGAAGCGGTTCTGGCTCGCCGCCAGCGTGTCGTGCGAATGCTCGCGGAAGAATTGCAGGCCGGCATAGTTGGGGTGGCGGCACATCGCCTCCAGCACGTGGCGGCGGATCATCAGGAAGCCGGTGCCGGCGTAGCGCACGCGGGTAAAACCGTTGACCACCACGATGCGGTCGGGATCCTCGATCTCGAGCACATAATCGAGCGCGGCCGCCGGCACATCCGCGCGGCCGGACTCGATCGCCCGCCTCGCCTTGTCCCAGTTGACCCGCTTGATCGGATAACAGCCGGCGACGACATCCGCGCCGCATTCGATCAGCCTGAACACCTGCTCGGGCTTGAAGCCGATGTCGGCATCGATGAACAGGAAATGGGTCGCCTTTGGATCGTCGAGAAACATCGCGGCCAGATTGGCCCGCGCGCGCGTGATCAGCGCATCGCCGTCACGCAGGAGCACCTTGAGCTCGAGATTGGACATGCCGTGCACGGCGCGCTGGAGCGCGAAGATCGAGCTCGCATAAATGCTCGAGACCTGCCCGCCGAAGCACGGCGTGGCCACCACCAGCTGCATCTTGTCCGACATCGACGGCCCCGCCCCGCTCAACTCCTCACCAAAAGGTAAAGAGGCATGGTTAACGGCGTCTTAATGCGCCGTTACAGGAACTTGACGAGCGACAGCTGCGCGAGTTTCGAGGTAACCTGGTAGGACGCTTGAAGCGCATTCTGGAGCGACAAGAGCTCGCTCGCCACCTGATCCGGCGAGGCCGATTCCGCCTGGTCGATGATGGACTGGAGCTGCGCCTTGGCCTGGGTCTGGCGCGTGCCTGCGTCCTTCATCGTGTTCTGGGCCATCGCGAGGTCCGTCTGGATGTCCTCGATGTGCTGCTGGCCGGGCTGCTTCGTCAGGGACTGCGTCACCCGCAGGCTCAGCGCGGAGACCTGCCCGCCCGCATACTGGCTGGTCGGCGAGGTCGAGAACGTCCCGAACACGGCGATCGCCTGCAATTGCTGGCGGATCGCGTCCTCGTTGGCCTGCGCGCCATATTGCACCGTGACTGAATCATCCACCCGCGCCATCGCCGTGGAGCGCGGCGAGCCTGGCCCGTCATTGCCGGTGTACCATTTCACGGTATTGGCCGAGCCGTTGACCAGCGTCGTCGCCGAACTCGCCGGTGAAGAACCGACGCGCAATGGCGGCTGCGTCGCGGTGACCGGCGTCGAGCCGAAACCGAGCGAGTTGAGTGCGCCCGAGTTCGAGGTCGTGATGTTGAGGCTCGCCGCGTCGTCCGTGTTGATCGTGATCGAGCCGCCATGCACGGTCGAAGGCTTCGACGTCCCCGTGATCTGGTCGATCTTGCTCATCAGCGTCTGGATGCTGTCGCCGACATTGAGCTGGTTGCCGGTCGCGCCCGAATTGACGAAGGTCAGCGTGGTGCCGTTCACGGTGATGGTGTCGCCGGCGGCGAAGCCCGGCGAGATCGAATTCGAGGGGCTGGCGCCGGACAGCGCCGTTGCTCCGCTGATCGGCGCCGGCGGGGCCGCCTGGTTGTTGACGGGCGCACCGATCGCGGAGCTTGCGGTGTTGAAGAAATTGTCGCCGGCCGTGATCGCGGATGCCGCGACAAGCGAGGTGTTGGCGAGCTTCGTGATCGCGGTGTTCAATGCCGTGTTGAGGTTCGCGGCCGTGTTGCCGGGAGTCGTCGCGTCAATCGCGAAGCTGCCGATCGGCGTCGGCGTGGCCGAGGACGCGGTCAGGTCGACCTGCCCGGTGGTGCCGTCCGGCAGCGTGAACTGGACGCTCAGCTTGTCGCCGTCGTTCGGGTTGAGGCCGTTGAGATCGACCGAGAACGACACCGGCGAGCCGCTCGGGCCGGTAACCGTCGCACCCGTCAGCGTCGAGGACACCGCCGCGATCTTCATTCCGAACGGCGATCCGGCGACGTCCTCGGATACCCGCACCGAGCTCGGCGTCGGCTGCGTCTGCACCAGCCGTCCCATGCCGTTGGCACCGAGGTCGGCGGCCTGGCGTTCCGCCATGACGGTCTTGAAGCCCGCCTGCGTGGTCGTGCCGTTGATGATGTCGCCGGCATTGGCAACCGACTGCGTGTTGAACGCCGTCCCGGAGAACAGATAGCGGTTGCCCGACTGCGTGTTGAGAACGCCGACCATCGAGCCGAACTGCGAAGCGGCTGTGTTCTGCGCGACGGTCTGTCCGTTGACGTTGAGATCCCGCGCGGTGCTTGCGGAGCCGGTCTGCACCGTGTTGCGGATCGTCGTGAGCGACTGGAGCGCGGTATTGGCGAGGTTGATGTTCACGTTCACGTTCGTGATCGTGTCGGTATAGGCGGCGATGTTGGAGAGCTGCGAACGCCCGGCGATCGCAAAGCCCTCGTTGGTGCCCATCCCGGAATAGTTCTGCGACAGCTTGCCGGTTGCGAGCTGCGTCGACAGGTCGGTAAGCTGCTGATTGATGTTGCGGATCTGCGCGCCGAGGACCGACGAGGAGTAGTTGATGCTGCTGATCGACATCTTTCAGAACCCTGTACTGGTTACACTTGAGCCTGGATCAACGTGTTCATCATGCTCTGCACCACCGACATGACGTGGGCGTTGGCGGCATAGGCATTCTGAAGCTGGATCAGGTTCGACATCTCCGAGTCCAGATTGACGCTGGAGGTCGAGTCGAACTTGGCCTGGAGCGTCGAGACCACGACGCTCTGGCCCTGCTGGAGCTGGGTGGCCTGGGTCGAGGCGTTGGCCTGGACGCTCAGGAACTGCTGGAGGTAGTTCGAGACGCTGCCGGTGAAGGGCTGGTTCGCCGAGCCGAGGCCGGTCGTCGGCGAATAGGAAAACACCGCATTGGTGAGCTGCGAATAGAGATAGTCCGAGCGCGTGGTATCGCCGGCGGGCGTCACCGGCGAGGTGTTGTAGACGGACAGCCGCGTGGGATCGCTGACCAGCTGCGTGTTCACGGCGATGCGCCCGGCAAGGCCGGTCATCTGCGAGCCCGAGGCGGTGATCGCACCGGTGTAGAGCGCCTGCCCGCCGTCGGTGAACACCGCCAGCTGCGGGCTGCCCGAGGTCAGCGACGAGATCGTCTTGGTGGTCGAGGCCGAATTGACCTGGGCAAGGCCGGTATTGTCATCGGTCACCCGCAGCGTCGTGGCCGTCGCTGGCGACGGAGCGGCGGAGAACGTCAGGTGCGAGCCTGAGAGCGCGGTGTTGAGCGCAGCGGCGATCGCATTCATGCCGCCGGAGAAATTGACGCCCACCCGCATCGGGTTGGCATTGGTGGCGTTCTGGAGCGGCAGCGCCGCCGGGTCGGTCACGTTGACGAGCGTGATCTGGCGCTGGGTGTTGGTCGCCGTGTCTTTGTAGGTGATGTTGACCGTATTGCCCGGCTGCGCACCGGCAAGGTCGAGATCGAATCCGGCCGGCGGGCCCGAGACCGTGCTGCCGGCCGTGGTCTTGTCCGACAGCGCGCTCGACATCGTCGCGGCGAGCTGGTCGATCTGGTCCTGCGCCTGCACCAGCGTCTGGTCGCGCAGCTTGAGATCAGCCGCGATCTGGCCGGAGGAGACCACGTTGTTGGCGACGACGTCGAGCTGCGAGCCGTTCGGCAGCTTGATGTTGAGCGCACCGACGCCCGACTTGGCCGGGTCGGCGTTGTAGAGCGAGGTCGCCGACAGCGCGCCGGCGGAGGCAAAGGTGAATTGCGAGGCGAGCCCGGCGCCGACGAGCTGGATGCCTGTCGTGGTGTAGATATTGGCCTGGTTCGAACCGTCGGTGGTGACGCGAACGTCGACATATTTCGACAGCGTGTTGATGGCCTGGTCGCGCTGGTCCATCAGCGTCGCGGCGGACGGGTCGTTTGCCGACAAGCCCTGAAGCTTGGTGTTGATGTCGGCGACCTGCTGCATCGCCGCGTTGGCCTGCTGTGCCGAGGTGCCGAGATCCTGCTCGACGTTGGAGCGCAGCGACTGGATGCCGTTGGTGGTGACGTTGAGCTGCTTCGCCAACGCCTGCGCCGCGCCGAGGGCAACCGTCTGCGCCGACGACGAGCCGGCGCTGGTCGACAGCGCCTGCAACGCCGTGGTGAATTTGTTCAGCGCGGTTTCGAGCGTGCCGCTGTTGCCGGGCGTGCCGTAGACACTCTGAAGCTGCTTCAGGATGTTGGCCATCTGGTCGGCGTAACCGCTGCCGCCGGTCTCGGTGCGCAGCTGGTTCTGCACAAAGGTGTCGAGCTCCCGGCTGACGCCGGTCGTCATCGCCGTCGAGCCGAAATCGCCGGTGGTGACCTCGATCTGGTTCGGCCTCTGGACGACGTAACCCGGCGTCTGCGAGTTGGCGACGTTCGAGGAGACGATCGAGAGCGCGGCCTGGTTGGCACGTAGACCGCTCATCGCACTGGCGAGGGCTGAACTCAAACCCATATCACTAGCCGCCTTTGGTTACGTCACGCGCCGATCAGCGCAACACGTTCAAGAGATCCTGCACCATCGAATTCGCTGTCGTGATCACCTTGGTGTTGGCCGAATAGGCCTGCTGGGTCACGATCAGCTTGGTGAATTCGTCGGCGATGTCGGTGTTCGAGCCTTCCAGCGACGAGCCGCTGATGCTGCCCGACGCGCCGTCGATCGCTGTGCCCGACTGTTCGGTCGCGGCGTAAGCGCCGCCGTCGAGGGCCTTGAGGTAATTGGTGCCGTTGAAGTGCGACAGCGTCACCTGGGCGAGGTTGAGGTTCTGGCCGTTGGAGAAGGTGCCGACCACGAGGCCGCTGTTGTTGACGGCGACCGAGCGGAGCTGACCGGCGGCGTAGCCGTTCTGCGTGATGGTGTTGATCGTCACCGCGCCGCTGGTGCTGGCATATTGCGTCAGCCCGCCCGAGGACATGTTGAAGGCGACCGAGCCGAGCGACTGGCCGCCGACGCTGACGTTGTTGATGGTGATGCCCGATCCGCTCGGCGAGGTCAGCGAGCCGTCGCTGGCAAAGGTGAAGGCCTGCCCGGTGTTGACCCAGCCGACCGTCGTGCCGGTCGCATTCGGATCGGTCTGGTAGAACAAGTTCCAGGTGTCGGAATGGCCGGTGCCCAGCGAGGCGCTGTCGGTCTTGGCCCAACGCAGCTGCAGGTTCACCGGCGTGCCCGCGGCGTTGTAGGCGGTGACCGCACCGCCGCTGATCGATTCCTTGGTGAACGTGGCGATGTCGTTGCCGATCACGCCGCCGGTGCCGGCAGTGCCGCCACCGCCGCGGTTCTTGGAGATGGACGACGTGAAGCCGAGCGCGGCGAAGGCGCTGCTGTTGTTGGGGCTCGTCACCGTCAAGGTGGGATTGGCGATACCGGTATTCAGGGTGATCACGCCGTTGCTGATCGAAGAACCGCTCGCACCGCTGAGCGTGTCGATCTGGCTGAGCAGAGTCGCTATGGAGTCGGTGATGTTGATCTGGTTCGGAGGGGTAGCGCCGGAGGCCACGAAGGTGATCGTGTTGGCAGCTCCCGTGCCGTTGACCTGGATCGTGTTGCCGACCACGAAGGGCGTCGAGAGGACTTCCGCCCCGCCGGGCGTCGCGGTGCCGCCGAGCTGTGTACCACTCGTAATCGCGGGAGTGGACAGCACGTTACCGCCGCGCGTCACGCTGCTGACGCCGAGCAATCCTGCCGCGGTGCCGCCGATCGTCACGTCGGCCGTGGTGCTGGTCGTGATCTGGATGTTGCCGCTGGCATTCATAGTCACGCTGGAGGCGGGAACGCCGGCTCCAGACGCGATCGCGCTGAGGACATCCGACATCAGTGCGCTGGTGGGCGACTTCAGACCAATCGTAGTGACGACAGGGGGGCCTGCAGCCGTCGAAACGCCCGAGACGGTGTTGTCGAAGTTGATTGTTTGGCCGTTGACCGTCAACGACTTGCCGGCGAGGTTGGTGAGCAGGCTGGTGTTGAGATGCGTGGCCAAGCCGGCATCGAGCGGCGTGCTGCCAGTTGCCGCCGCCGAAGCGTTGTCCTGCAGTGCCACCGAGCCAGTCGCGGTCGTCGCCGTATAGGCCGAGCGCAGATTGCCGGTGGCCGCCGCGCCGGAGACCGTCGCATTCGAATAGGGCGGCGGCGGCGTGCCGACGATCAGCGGGTTGGCGGCGAAATCGGACGGGTTCAGGCCGCCGGCCGCCAGCAGCGTGCCGCTCGCCGCAGTCGAGCTCGCCCCCGTGTTCGGCACGCTCGGCAGGTTCGCGGCGTACTGGATCGCGGTTGTCGCCTGTGCCGGGATGAAGTTGTTCTGGAATTTCAGGACGGACGCCACATTGCCGGTCGGGTTGCCGGTCTTGGGGTCGACCGTGACGCCCATCAGGTAGTAGCCGGCGCCATTGACGAGATTGCCGTTGGAATTGAGCTGGAAGTCGCCGCGGCGGGTGTAGTAGGTGACGCCGCTGAACTGCGGCAAGTTGTCGACGACGTTAGTCGCCTTCTGGATCGAGAAGAAGCCGTCGCCGGTGATCGCCATGTTGGTCGCGACGGAGGAGGACGAGATCGTACCCTGGGTGGTGATGGTCGCCTTGGCGTTGGCCGTCACACCGCCCGCGACCTGCTTGCTCGGGACCGAGGCGTCGGGAATGAGATCGACGAAGCTGGTCCCGATGCCCTTGTAACCGGTGGTGGATGAGTTCGCGATGTTGCCGGAAATGTTCTGCAGCGCGTAGGACTGCGCCTGCAGGCCACCCACCGAGGTGTTCATTGCATCGAAGATACCCATAACTTTGTCTCCAGATCCGATCTCGGCGGCCGGTCGACCATGGCCGCAGTCGGAAGAGACAGTCGCAAGGGCTATGCCAATGCGGGTATTCTCAGGAAATCAATGACTTGAATGGGAAGGCCCCGGTCCGATGCCCGGGGCACAATTGCCGGGCAGGCAACAATTGCCGGGGCATCGGGTCATTCCGGGGCGGCCCGCAGCACCGAACTCAGGTGCGCAATTGCGCACCTGAGAAGCTCGAGATTCCGGATTCGACGCTCACGCATCGCTCCGGAATGTCTCCAGCGAGACCTACGTTGCCGACGCGGCGGCCGGGTGGAAGACCAGCCCGAAACCGTCGATGCAATAGCGCAATCCGGTCGGCTTCGGACCGTCGTCGAAGACGTGGCCGAGATGGCCGCCGCAGCGCCGGCAATGCACTTCGGTGCGCACCATGCCGAAGGTACGGTCCTCCGTCTTGCCGACATTGCCTTCGATCGGCTGGTAGAAGCTCGGCCAACCCGTGCCGCTCTCGAACTTGGTGTCGGATGCGAACAGCGGCAGGTCGCAGCCGGCGCAGGCGAAGATGCCCTTGCGGTGTTCCTTGAGCAGCGGGCTGGAGCCTGGCCTCTCGGTGCCCTCCTTACGGAGGATTTCATATTGCTGCGGCGTGAGCTGGGCGCGCCACTCGGCGTCCGTCTTCTCGATCTCGAATTTTTGCGCGGCCTTCTCTCCAGCCTCGGCGGGCGTTCCTCTCAACCAGCGGAAGGCCGAAAGGCCGAACAGGCCGGCAACAGTTGTCAGCAGGATGCGGCGGTCAAACATCTGATTCTCCGTGCGCGGGGGAGTCCACGCTCTGAGATACGGGCTCTAACGGCCGACGTTACACGTCCGGGCGGGGTTCTTCTCAACTTATTGCGAGACGACGTCGCCCTGCAGAACCGGTTCCACGCCCTCGGCCGCAGGTTTCGGCGGAGGGGCCGGCCGCGGCCGGACACCCGGCGGCGGACGGCGCGGACCGGTGCCGGCGGCCCGGTTGGCTTCGGCGAGGCGCGCCTCGCGTTCCCGGTCCTTGACGCGGGCCCGCTCTCGGTAGCGGGCGAGCGAGCCTGCGGCGGCGGAACTCGCCCTGCCCCAGGCTCCCACCAATTGGCCCGCGACGCGTCCGGTCGTGCCACCCGCCCAGACCAGCTCGAACGGCGAGAACAGCCGCCAGCGCTCGTCGCCCCACAAAATGCTGCGCGCGATCAGCTGCCCGGCCATGGCCGAGGTGTTCATGCCCTGGCGGCCGAACCCGCTTGCCACCCACAGGCCTTTGCGCAGCTGGCCGATCTGCGGCATGCCGTGCACGGTCTGGCCGGTGGCGCCGCCGAACATGTCGGTGATCTCGACATCGCCGAACTGGGGGAAAATCGATCTGATCCGCCGCCTGACCGCGCCCGCAAAGCGCTGCGGACGCGCGGCCCAGGTGGTCTCGGGGCTTTCCCACATCAGGCGGTCGCCGTCGACGACACGGAAATGGTCGACCCCGTCGGAATCCATCACCGATCCCTTGAACGCCACGATCTCGTGCACGCGCTCGCCGAGCGGGGCGGTAATCCCGGCATAGCGCCAGACCGGCAGCAGCGTCTCCGACAGGCGCCTCAACGGCGCGCCGAGGTGGATGTTGCCGGCGAGCACGATGTGGGTGGCGCGCAGCCGCGCCGAGGGCGTGACGATGCGCTTGCGGATGCCGGAATGATCGATGCTGACGACCGGCGTATCCTCGAAGATGCGCGCTCCCGCCCGCCGCGCCAGCGTTGCGAGGCCGTGCACATATTTGCGGCCGTCGAGCTGGAATGCCCGGGGATAATAGACGCCGTGGAAGTAGCGGTCGGTCTTGAGCGCCTCGCGGACGCGATCCACCTGCCAGCCCTCGACCTCCGTGTCGAAATCCTCGTGGAGCATCTGCAACCGGCTGATCAGCCGGTCGCCGGCATCGACGTTGGAGACCTCCAGCACGCCATCGCTCGGGCCAATGCCGGGCATGTTCTCTTCGGTGGCGTTGGCCCGGACGAACTCGGCGCCCTCCTTCGCCAGTGTCCACAATTCGCGCGCGTCCTCAAAGCCGACGCGCTCGATCAAATCTGCGAGCGGCAGCGCAAAGCCCGGCATCACGGTGCCGAGCTGGTTTCCGGAGGCGTTCCAGCCGATATGGCGGCCCTCGAGCACCGCGACGCTGGCTCCGAGCCGGGCTGCCTCCAGCGCGATGGAGAGCCCGGCAAGCCCGGCCCCGATCACGCAGATGTCGGCGTCGAGATCAAACGACAGTCGCGTGCGTTCACGAAAGCCGGCTTCTTCCTGGGACACGCTTGTGAAAGTCTCGCTCATGTCGTTTCCTTAAAGGACCGATCGGGCCCTTGTCACCTTGTCCTCAACCGGCGCCTGTAGATTATGCTGGACGCGTAACGATTCGAGAATGCCATGCGCCGTTTGATGCTGCTGCGTCACGCCAAGACCGAGACTGACGCGCCGAGCGGCCGTGACCAGGATCGTCGCCTCGACGACCGCGGCCACAAGGACGCCGCGCAGATCGGGGATTGGCTCGCCACCCATCCCCCGTTCCCCAAGGCCGTGCTGGTGTCGCACGCCGTCCGGGCCCGGCAGACCTGGGACATTGCCTGGGAGACGATGAAGGACCGAGTCGCAGCGCCGCAGGTTGAGGTCCTGCCCGAACTCTACGGCGCCGATCCCGCCCAGATCCTGGAATCCATTCGCACTGCAACCGTTCCGGCCAACCCGAAGCAGTTGCTGCTGGTGGGCCACAATCCCGGCATGCACGAGGCCGCGCTGATGCTGATGGGCGGCGGCGATCCGGCCGGCGCCAAGGCGCTCGCTCACAATCTGCCCACGTCGGGGCTTGCGATCTTCGACTTTGACGTCAAGGATTGGGGTGACGTGGCCTACCGCCGCGGCAAACTGGTGCTGTTCGTCAGCCCCAAGCTGCTTCGATCGGGTTGAGACGCGCGGGGCGCGCCGTCTCGACCGGTTGATCCTAGCTTGGTCAATTGGGAGGCGCAGATGTTCAAGTCCATCCTCGTGCCCATCGACCTCGCCGACACCGATCTGGCCAAGCCGGCGCTCGCGACCGCGATAACGCTGTCGCAGACCTGGAGCGGATCGATACGACTGCTCAACGTGCTGCCGATGACGCCGGTGATGCTCGCCGAATACGTCCCGGCCGATTTCGACGAGCAGCAGCGCCAGACCTCCGAGGAAGCGCTCGCCATCGTCGCGCGCGAGTCAGGCATCGAGACGGGGCGCATTTCCAGCGTGGTGCGACAGGGCGGCATCTATCATGAGATCCTGGAGGAGGCCATGCACATGAAGGCCGACCTGATTGTGATGACCTCGCACCGGCCGGCGATGCGCACCTATTTCCTCGGCTCCAATGCCGGGCACGTCGTGCGCTACGCCAAGTGCTCGGTGCTGGTGGTCAGGCACTGAGCGCCACAACAAACGCTGTCATTGCGAGCGCAGCGAAGCAATCCAGAGTCTTTCCGCGGTGGCAGTCTGGATTGCTTCGCTCCGCTCGCAATGACGACGCGGAGGCATTGTCACCACGCCCGGACTTGCGGGCGTGGCGGCCGAATGAACTCACAGATATCGCGTCAGCTCGGCCTTGAACTGCCCGTAGACGGCATCCTCGATCTGGCTGCGCGTAATCCCGATGTCGCGCAAGGCGTGGTCGTCGAGCTCGTTCAGCGTCTTGACGGCAGAGCGGCGCTCCAGGCGATCGAACAGCGCATGAGCAACGTTGGCGAGCGTGCTGAAAAATCCGCCCGACGAGGGTGGGCGTAAACTCCGACCGGCAGTTTGCGAGATCGTGGTCATTTTCTTCTCCGGCCTATTGTCCGCGCAGCGAAGCAGGTGCCGTTGGCGCGGACGCTGTGAGCGCCTGCACCTCATTTGCCGTCGGATTGCTCTCGCTCTCCTCGGCTCAATCGCGGAACTTGATGGAACTTAAATGCTCCAGTACACTACTCGGAGCAAGTAAAACATTGCTCTCGGTGCAATAATGTCCAAGTTCGAATACGTGAAGCTTGCCGATGCCATTGCGGCCGATATCACTAAAGGCACGTTAAGGCCCGGCGACCGGCTGCCGCCACAGCGCAACTTTGCCTATGACCGCGGCATCGCGGTCTCGACCGCGAGCCGGGTTTATACGGAGCTGCTTCGCCGCGGGCTCGTCGTCGGCGAAGTCGGCCGCGGCACCTTCATCTCCGGCGACATCAAGCGCGAGGTCGAGGCGTTGAGCGAGCCGCGCGACGCGCGGATCGATTTCGAGGTCAATTATCCGTTATTGCCGCAGCAATGGGCCATGATCGCCAAGAGCCTTGCCGGGCTCGAGCGCGTCGACGCGCTCGAATCCGCCCTGCGCGTCTCGACCAGCACCGGTACCAAGAGCGCGCGCAATGCGGCCGTCGCCTATCTCGCGCGCAAGGATTTCACGCCGCAGGCCGAGCAGATCGTCTTCACCGCCAACGGCAAGCAGTCGCTCGCCGCCGCGCTCGCCGCCCTCGTTCCCACCGGCGGCCGCTGCGGCGTCGAGGCGCTGACCTACCCTTACGTCAAGAGCATCGCCGCGCGGCTCGGCGTGACGCTGGTCCCGATTCCGATGGACGAATTTGGCGCGAGGCCCGATGCGATCCAGAAGGCGCATCGCGAAGCGCATCTGTCGGCGCTGTATCTCCAGCCCATCATCCAGAACCCGCTCGGCGTCACCATGAACGCGACGCGGCGTGCCGACATCATGCGCGTCGCCGAGAAGCTCGATCTCACCATCATCGAGGACGCCGTCTACGGCTTCCTTGCCGACGACACGCCGCTGGCAGCCCTCGGGCCGGACCGTTGCATCGTGATCGACAGCCTGTCCAAGAAGGTCGCACCGGGCCTCGCGCTCGGCATCCTCGTCACCCCGCCGCATCTGCGCGAGAGCGTGATGAGCGCGGTGCGGACCGGCGGCTGGATCGCCTCGGGCCATGCGTTGGCGTCCGGGCAGCGGCTGATGGCCGACGGCACCGTCGCCGAGCTGACACGGCTGAAACGGATCGACGCTGCGCGCCGGCAGCAGACCGCGGCAAGGCTGCTTGCCGGCTACCAGATCGCGGCCGACGCGCGCTCCTATCATCTCTGGCTGACACTGCCGCCGCACTGGCGCTCGCAGACCTTCGTCGCCGCAGCAGCCCGGCGCGGCATCGCACTGACGCCATCCTCGACGTTTGCAATTGCCCACGGACATGCACCGAACGCGGTGCGGCTCGCGCTCGCCCCGCCCTCGCTCGAGCAGCTCGATTCCGGCCTGCGCACGCTCGTGTCGCTGCTCGGCACCAAGGAAGAGGATTTCGACTCGACGGAGTAGCCAGAGCGTTGCGAGCGAAGTGATACCGGTTCGAGAACGCGTCACGACAAAGATCCGGCCCTTCGCCGCTCAGGTCGCGGGCCATTCCGCGATAAAGCCCCTCGCCTTGTACGGCTCGATCTTGTCCCATTCGTGCAGGACACGCCGGCGAAACTCGACATCGGTGTGCCAGAGCG
Organism: Bradyrhizobium barranii subsp. apii; assembly: GCF_011516635.5. GTDB lineage: Bacteria > Pseudomonadota > Alphaproteobacteria > Rhizobiales > Xanthobacteraceae > Bradyrhizobium > Bradyrhizobium barranii. The sequence continues at coordinate 6,981,416 of NZ_CP096255.1, forward strand.
CGCGCGACGTCGCAAAGCTGTCGACGGTGAGCAGCATCTTCTCGACTTCAGGCCAGTGCCGATGCAGCGTCATCGGGTAGCGGCGCGCCGTCCAGGTGTTGCCGAGGCAGATCACGCTCCGGATGTTTCGCAGTCCAAGCGCCGCATCAATGATCGGCAGCGAGAAGATCACGTTCTCGCCGGTGTTCATTGCGCGATGTTCCTCGAGGATGAGGTCCGCCGGAATGCCGGCCGCAACCATCGCTGCCTTGATGATGGTGCACTCAGATTGCTCCGAGCCCGGCGTCACACCACCGCTGACAATCGACCAGCGGAAAAGGCCCTCGCGCCACAGCCTCGTGGCGGTGTCGGCGCGCAAGCCAACGTCCTCGCGGGTGCCGAACATGAACAACAGATCGGCCGGCCGGAGCGGCGTATCGATCAGATGCGTACGGTTGATTTCGACGATCTCATCCGCTGTAGGCTGGCGCCTGCTGCGATCCATGGTTGGCATGACAGCACGATGCGACACCGGCGCGGGAGCGCGAAGTCACGTTTGATTGCGGCCGATTGCACCTAAGGCAGCAACGCCTTCGGCACACGATCAAAACTGTAGCTGTGCGGCTGGTTGCGCCGCACGAAGCCGCCGACCTGCCAGGCGAACAGCGCGGCGAAGCCGATGATGAACAGGGCGCCGGCGAACTCCCCGATCATGAGCGCGCGGATCAGAAGCCCCGTCATCGCCACCGTCAGCACCGCCAGGAAGGCCAGCACCGCCGCATAGGTCTTGCGGCCGAGGCCTGCGGTCAATTCGGCGCGGCTGCCGGCTTGCGCCATCCGTGCGTGCAATTCGATGATGAAATCGCGAAAACCGTTGTCCTGCGGCGCCATCAGCGCCGCAGTCTGCCAGCTCGTCGACAGGATCCTGATGCGGCCGCCGCCGGTGTGGCTGACATCGGCGCGAAAGCGGTGCTGCTGCATCGACACCGGGCGAAACGACAGCCGGATCGCCGAGATCTCGTCATAGCGCCACAGGCCGGAGCGGCCGGCGATGTGCCAGGACAGGCCCTCGTCCGTCAGATCGAAACGATGCGCCGAGCCGATCAGCGACGCCTTGTAGGCGTAGCTCGTGACCGACGGGCCTTGCGCTCCCGAAACCTGCATCCCCACAATCAATCCCGTCCGCGCAATCCCGCCTGCGATCGGCTTGCGCGATCGCCCTCGCCCATCCTACAAGCGGGGCATGGCTGAGACGACCTTTTTTCCGCGCCGCCTGATTCTCGGTGCCGCCGTGATCTCCGGCGTGCTGCTCGCGCTCGCGGTGCACATGCTGGGCGCGCGCTACGGGCTCGACCTCGGCGGGCTCTGGCATTCCGACTCGCATGAATTCATACCCGCGGGCGCAGCGATCGCCTGGTGGCTGATTGCCACGGTCGGTTTCTCCGGCGGCTATTTCACGGCGACATTGATGCAGAGCGCCGTCTCCGGACAGATCCCGCAGCGGATGCGGCAGTTCCTGATCGCGGTCGGCGTGCTGCTGCTTGCCGGTGCGGGCCAGGTGGCCTCGGCGCCGAGCCCGATCCCGTCCGTCTCAGGCGTGCTCGCCGGGCTCGCCGCGCTATGTCTTGGCGCCGTGATGGCGTTTTGCGGCGCGCATTTCGCGCTGCGCCGCGGCTAGACATCAGGCCGAGGCGAGCAGCCGCGGCCGGTTCAGCATCAACGCGACATCGGATGCGGGCCGCGGCTTGCTGAAAAGATAGCCCTGCGCCTGGGTGCAGCCCTCGCGCCGCAGCAGCTCGAGCTGCGCGTCGTTCTCGACGCCTTCCGCCGTGGTGACGATGCCGAGGCTGCGCCCGAGGCCGGTCACGGCGCGGATGATCGCCATGGAATCCTCGCGCGTCGCAAGCTCCGACACGAAGGAGCGGTCGATCTTGATCTTGTCGAACGGGAAGCTGCGCAGGTAGCTCAGCGACGAATAGCCGGTGCCGAAATCGTCGAGCGAGATCCGCACGCCCATGGCGCGCAGCTCGTGCAGGGTGGTCAGTGTCGCCTCGCTGTTCTGGAGCAGCACCGATTCGGTGATCTCGAGCTCGAGCCGCCGCGCCGCGAGCCCCGAGGCTGCCAGCGCATCGGTCACGGATGCGATCAGGTTCGGGCTCTTGAATTGCACCGGCGACAGGTTGACGGCGACATCGACATCGTCCGGCCAGGTGGCGGCGTCACTGCAGGCGCTACGCAGCACGAACTCGCCGAGCTGAACGATGAGGCCAGTCTCCTCGGCCACCGGAATGAAGTTGATGGGGGCGATCAGGCCGCGCTGCGGATGGTTCCAGCGCAACAGCGCCTCGAAGGCGACGACGCGACCGCTGGCGACGTCGCGGATCGGCTGGTAGTACGCCTCGAACTCGTCACGCAGCAACGCCGCCCGCAAGTCCATCTCCAGCAGCCGCCGCGCCTGCGCGCGCGCATCCATGCCGGTCTCGAAGAAGCGATAGGTGCCGCGGCCGTCCGCCTTGGCGCGGTACAGCGCGAGGTCGGCGTTCTTCAACAGCTCGTCCGGATTGTCGCTGTCCTGCGGCGACAGCGAGATGCCGATCGAGACGCCGATCACGATCTGATGGTCGTCGATCTCGTAAGGCGCGGAGATCACCTCGACGAGGCGGCCGGCAAGGGCTCGCGCCGCGGCTTCTTCGGAGCGCCCGATCTGGACCACGGCGAACTCGTCGCCACCGAGGCGCGCCACGGTGTCGCTCGCGCCGACAGTGGCCTTCAGCCTGCGACCGACTTCCTTGAGCAGCGCATCGCCGATGGGATGGCCGAGCGAGTCGTTGATGTCCTTGAAGTGATCGAGATCGAGGCACAGCACCGCGAGCTGGTCGCCCGACTTCGCCCGGCCCAGTCCCTGCTCGAGCTGCTCGTGGAACAGCACGCGGTTCGGCAGATTGGTCAGCGCGTCATGGCGCGCCATGTGCGAGATCTTGGCCTGCGCCTCCAGCCATTCGGTAATGTCCTCGAAGGTCGCAACCCAGCCGCCGCCCTGCATCGGCTGGTTGACGACGCGGATGGAACGACCGAACCGGGTGACGACCTGGCTGGTCGTGCGGCCCTCGCGCGCGTCGGCCACGAGGCGCGCGAAGAATTCGCCCGCATCGCCCTGCCACTGGCCCTTGGCCTGCTCTTCCCGCAGCACGTCGACGAGCAGGCGGCCGGCGAGCGGAATGTCGGTGCGGCCGAGCAACGCTGCCTAGCGCTCGTTGAAGAGCTGGATCTTGGCGTCCGCATCGAACATGCACAGTCCCTGCGACATGTTCTCGAGCGCGGTATCCAGCACGACTTGCTGGCGTCCCAGTTCGCCCTTGGCGCGGCGGTCGAGCAGAGCCGCCGCGAGCGCGATCGCGATGATCGCAGCGGCGGCGCTGGCGGTGAGGATCGACAATGAGGCCGGCGGGATCGACAGGCCGCTGATCACGACCGCAGGATCCGGCGTCAGCTCCACGGCGCCCATGGCGGTGAAATGATGTGAGACGATGGCAAGCGTCAGCAGCACCGTCGCGCCAAGCGCGCCGGCAAGGCTGTCGCGCCGGCCCGCAACGACCAGGGCAAGCGACCCGAGAACGATGCCGAGCACGATCGAGACCGTCACTGTGCCGGTCGTCCAGCCGATGTGCGCGGGAATCTCGAGCGCCATCATACCGGTGTAATGCATGGCGGCAACGCCGCCACCAACGACGGCGCCGCCGAGCGCAACCAGGCCCGCCCGCGTCACCGACACCGAGATGCTCAGCCCGATGAAGGTGACCGCGATCGCGAAGATCAGCGACAGGACCGTCAACGGAATGTTGTAAGCGCCGCCCGCACCAGGACCGTAAGCCTGCATCGCGATGAAATGGGTTGCCCAGATGCCGCCGCCGGCGACGACGGCATCGAGCGCGACCCACGATACGCGAGCTCCCCCGCGCGCCGCACGCGCGCGGTGGAACAGGCTGATCGCCGCCGCGCTGGCGAGCAGACACACCGCTCCGCCGAGTGCGACCAGACGCCAATCATGCTGATCCGTCAGGCAGTAAAGAACTTGATACATTGCCGGCCCCTATTCCAACCGCACTAGAGCCGGCAGAGATGGACAGTCGGTAACCGGCTATGTGCCGGTTTCGGGAATGGTGAACAGAGAATGTGTGGGATCGCTCAAATTGAGCGCCCTTGCGCCTTTGCGTCAGGTGCATTTGCGCCGAGGCCGATCACGGCGGCGGCGAGCAGCAGGACGGCCGCCGATATGATTAGCGACTGGTGAAGGCCCGTCATGAATGCACTGTCCGAAGCCACCAGCGAGCCGAACAGCGCGACGCCGAGCACGCTGCCGGTCTGCCGCGTCGCGTTCAGGACACCGGCGGCGATACCGGAGCGCGCCTTGTCGATGCTGCCGAGCAAGGTGGAGGTCAGCGGCGGCACCAGCAGGCCAAGTCCACCGCTGATCGCGATCATCTGCGCAAAGATCGCCCAGTAGCAGGTCCCGGCTTCGGTCCAGAGCAGCCCGAGACAGCCGAGTGCCGAGATACAGGCGCCGACCACGATGGTCGGGCACGAGCCGATGCGCTCGGCCACACGCGGCGCCAGCAGGTTGACGGGCAGCACCGCCCCCATCATCGGCACGAAGGCGAGCCCGGTCCACCAGGCCGACAGCCCGTTGATCCTCTGGAAATACAGGCTCAGCACGAAGATCAGGCCGTAGATCGCGATGTTGACGAGGAGGCCGACGATCGTGGTCAGGGTAAACAGCCGGTGACCGAACAGCGACAGCGGCAGCATCGGCTGCACGGTGCGGCTCTCGCGACAGACGAAGAGCACCGCGAATGCGGCTGAGGCGACGAATGCTGCGATCACGGCTGGATGGCTCCAGCCGAGCGCGCCAGCTTCGATGATCGCGCCGGCAAGCGTGCCCAACGCAGCGATCGCGGCGAGCTGGCCGGGCAGATCGATCTCGCGCGCGCGCGACCGCGTGGTCTCGCTGGCTTAGCGCCAGCTCAGCCACAAGCCGGTAAGACCGATCGGCAGGTTGACCAGGAAGATCGCGCGCCAGCCGACCAGCGTGATCAGTGCGCCGCCGACGAAGGGACCGGCAGTGAGCGCCAGGCTGGCGCCGGCGGCCCAGACCGCCACGGCGCGGCCACGCGCGCGGTCGTCCGCATAGGCATGATTGAGCAGCGCCAGGGAATTCGGCACCAGGATCGCCGCTGCCAGCCCCTGGACCAGCCGCGCTGCGATCAGCACGGCCGCATTGGGCGACATCGCGCAGGCGAGCGAGGCCGCGGTGAAGATGGCGAACCCCGCCATGAAGATGCGCTTGGCGCCGATGCGATCGCCGAGCGCGCCTGCGGTCAAAATGAAAGCGGCAAAGGCGATGGTATAGGCGCTGACCACCCATTGCAGCTCGGCGACGCCGCCGCCGAGCGATTTGCCCATCGCGTCCAGCGCAGTGTTGACGATGGTGACGTCGAGCTGGACCACGCCATAGCCGAGGCTCATCGCGGCAAGCGTGAGGGACGTTGCAAGGCGCGAGCCGGCACGCTGCGCACTGGCTCCACCGTCGAGAGGTTCATATTTGATGGTGCTGGCTCGCATGCTGCCGCCTCGGTTGCAGCCCCATGCGAAACATACGCTTCCAGCCCGCCGTCATGCTTCGACAATGACCGAACCTGCGCGCCGTGCATCTTGAACACTTCCTCGAGCCGCTTGACGTGCTGCTTGGTTTCTTCGAGGTGCGTCAAAAAGCCCTGCTTCAGCTGCGGATCGGTGGCCTTATCTGCCATTTTCGGCAGCGCCTTGGTGAGCTGCTGCTCGGCGTAATAGATGTCCTGAAGCTGGTGCACGAACAGGTCGTTCATGGTCTTGATGTCTTTTGTGAACAGTCCCATCGTTCCGATCCTCGCGGTTTCGGGAACATTGAGGCGTCGGCTCGCACGAAAAGCCGATGATTCCGCCGTGTTCGATTGCTGATGGAGCGCTAACCGGCGCACGGTACCGACGTTCCCAAAAAGCTCGCATCGCTTGCGTTGGAACAATGCCGACTGCGGGCGGACACGAAATCATGTCAAGATGCGGACGCGCGTTCCAGGCAAGTGCCTCGACTCATATGCTTAACGCGCGCCCGATATGAACCACATATGACAAAAGCGGCGGTCCACCGCAGAACCTATCGGTCGAACGCAGAACCTATCGTTGTCAAGGGCTGCACAAGTCGCTGTTTTTGCCTTAAATGAGCTACATCATGCCTAGCGGTCGAAGCCCATTTCGGGCAGTGATCGCACCCGACCGGCCAATGTCTGGCCGATCGGTCTTGCCCCCCGCCGGGAGGATGAATGCACGGACTGCTGCCCGCGCTGAAGCGCGGCTTCAAGAGATGGATCGGCTGGCGACGGCTCGGTGTTGCTGCGAGCGTCTTCATCATCGCCTTCGCGATCACCACGCTTGCGCGCACTCTCAAGGACATCGATACCGGCGTCATCCTGACCGCGTTGACCGAGATTCCCCGCGGGAATATCGGGCTGGCGGCGATCTGCGTCGTCTTCGCGTTCTGTACGCTGACCTTCTACGATTATTTTGCACTGCGAACGATCGGCAAGAAGCATGTGCCCTATCGCATCGCAGCACTCTCCAGCTTCACGTCCTATTCGATCGGCCACAACATCGGCGCCACCGTTTTTACCGGCGGCGCGATCCGCTTCCGGATCTATTCGGACTACGGGCTGAACGCGATCGACGTCGCGAAGATCTGTTTCCTGTCAGGCCTGACCTTCTGGCTCGGTAACATCTTCGTGCTCTCGATCGGCATGGTCATCCATCCGGATGCCGCCTCATCGATGGATCAACTGCCGTCGTCGATCAACCGGCTGATCGGGCTCGGCGGCCTCGCCTCGATCGGCGCCTATCTGGTCTGGCTCTGCATGGGCGAGAAGCGCCGCGAGCTCGGCCAGAAGGGCTGGAAGGTGGTGCTGCCCTCGGCGCCGCTGACGCTGGTCCAGATCCTGATCGGCGTGGTCGATCTCGGCTTCTGCGCAACGGCGATGTACCTGCTGATGCCGGCCAATCCGTCGATCGACTTCATGTCGCTGGCGGTGGTGTTCATCCTGGCGACGCTGATCGGCTTTGCCAGCCACGCGCCCGGCTCGATCGGCGTGTTCGATGTCGCCATGCTGGTCGCGCTGCCCGAATTCGGCCGCGAGCAGCTTCTGGCGACCCTGCTGGTCTTCCGCATCCTCTATTTCGTGATCCCGTTCGGCCTCGCCATCTCCATCATGGGCGCGCGCGAGCTCTGGATGAACGTGGTCGAGCCTTGGCAGGAGCGGCGGCGGCTGGCCGAGGCCTGCGCGCAAGGCAACCTGCCCAAGCAGGTCGCAGCGATGGAACGCGAGCGGTCGTTGCGACAGGCCAGCAAGCGGTAAGGCGGGCGGGCGACCGTCAGACAGAGGTTGCGGGCGGGGCAGCAATGCTCTCTTATTTCCGCCTCAACTTTGCCGTTGAACACGCGGGCCATGATCCCTTTTTCCTTTCGTACCCTTCCCGCAGGCCTCCTGCTGCTTGCTGGGATTCTGACGTCTTTGCCGCTCGAGCGCGCCGCCGCGCAGGACGCCGGTGCGATGCAAATATCCTGGGAGGTGCGCAACCGCTTCCGCCTGTTCCGCGAGGAGCGCGACTTCCAGCTCCATGTCGAGAACGCGCGTAACCGCAGCATCCTCGCCGCCGAGCAGTCGCTGGAGCTCCAGAGCGAGGGCCGCGGCTGGGCCCGCAACATGGTCAACCGGCTCTGCATCGACCTCCAGGGCCGGGTCAACCAGCCCTGCACCCGCGACAACGTCAAAGAGAATTACCTCACGCCGACCGACCATCCGGTGACCGTGCGCCTGACCGGCGCAGTGCCGGTCGGCGCCACCTGCGCCTGGTCGTTCGACGACGGCGACGGGCCGCAGACCTCGACTTTCGATTGCGCCGAGCCGATCAACCTGCGGGTCCGCTACGGCAAGCAGACGGTCGCGAGCGTCGACGTCTCCTCCGGCTCCGATCCGACCCAGCGCGTCCAGGCCGAGATTCAGGTCCGCGACATCTTCGTCGCCGGGCTCGGCGACAGCATCGGCTCCGGCGAAGGCAACCCGGACCGGCCGCTGGCGCTGTCGGACGAGGGCTTCTGCTTCCGCTCCTATCTCGGTACCGCCGGTGCGCAGTACTACCGGCCGAGCCGCGCCGGCTATAAAGGTGGCCGCGCCTGCGAGGCACCCGACACCCTCGCCAACTGGCAACATTACGGCGCGCTCTGGTTCAACTCGCCCTGCCACCGCTCGCTCTACAGCTACCAGGCCCGCACGGCTCTCGCGCTCGCGGTGCGCTACACCCACATCGCGGTGACCTTTCTGCCGCTCGCCTGCACCGGCGCCAGCATCGGCGACGGGCTGCTGGGCTCGCAGCGCGCCCGCGAATGCCCGCCCGGCAAGACCGGCGTCTGCAACACCAGCGTGAACGCCCAGGTCGCCGAGCTGCGCGAGGCGCTCACCGCGGCGAAAAAGCGCCAGCCCGACCGCACGCTTGACCTCGTGCTGCTCTCGATCGGCGCGAACGATGTCTACTTCTCCGGCCTCGTCGCCGACGTCATCGTCGACACCGCGACCGAGCGCGCGCTGTTCCGCCGCTCCGGCGTGATGGCGAGCGTCGACGATTCCCGCGATGCGCTGGCGCGCGAGCTGCCGCAGAATTTCGTCAAGCTGCGCGAGGCGCTGAAGCCGCTCGTCGGCGGCGACCTCTCGCACGTGGTCTATGTCTCCTACGCCAATCCCGCGCTCGCCGATGGCGGCGTGCCCTGCCGCGGTGGCCGCGCCGGGTTCGACATCCATCCGTCCTTCAACGCCGATCCGCAGCGCCTGGCTCGCGTCTCGACCTTCGTCGACACCGAATTCCTGCCGCAACTGAAGGGGCTCGCCACCTGCACGCGCGGAGCGCTATGCCGCGATCCCGAAGCCGACCGCATGACCTTCGTGGATTCGCACCAGGCGGCATTCGGCGATCACGGCTTCTGCGCCCATTCGGGCAACGATCCCGAATTCGACCGCACGTGTTTCGCCGAGAACGGCCAGAGCTTCAATCCCGATATCGTGAGCGCGGCGAGCCAGCCGATGCTGTGCGGCCGCGGCGCCTCGGAGTATCGCGCCTACCTGCCGCGCGCGCGCTGGATCCGCGATGCCAATGACAGCTATTTTGCCGCGATGACCTATCCGCAAGGCCTGCCGGCGGCGAGCCAGCCGACCGACATCCACGACGCCACCTGGGGCGTGCTCTCCGCCGTCTACGGCGGCGCCGTGCATCCAAGCGCGGAAGGCCACGCCGCGATGGCGGACGCCGCACTGCCGGCCGCGAGCAGCGTGCTCGGCCTCGATGCGGTGCCGCCCGGCGTGACGCGCGGACTGTTGGCGCCGCTGCTGGGCACGCAGCAATAGCACGACACTGCTCCCACTTACTCGGTGTCATCGCCCGCGAATGCGGGCGATCCAGTACTCCGTGACAGCGGTGATTGAATCGAGAGGCTGCGGCGTACTGGATTCCCCGCTTTTGCGGCGAATGACAGTGGTGTGCGGAGCACGACCTCGCGCATCACGATCGCACATTCTCGTCACCTCACGATCGTTCCCCGCACCTGCCGTTCCATCGATCCAAAAACGGCATCGATCGATACTCCCTTGAACTTGGACACTTTGCCGCGCGCGCCTCTAGGAGTCGCAGTGAGGAAACATTTCGAGTTCTAAGGAGGCGCGTGATGAGCGCAGTGGTGTCGTCCGCAGCGGACGTGAGGAGGTCTCGCGTCAGGCTGTTCATCGTGACCATGTTGTTCCTGGTCACGACCGTGAACTATGCCGACCGCGCCACGCTGTCGATCGCGGGCCCCGCGCTCTCGAAGGAGCTTCATCTCGATCCCGTCGCCATGGGCTGGATCTTCTCGGCCTTCGGCTGGTCCTATGTCGCGGCGCAGGTGCCGGGCGGCTGGCTGCTCGACCGCTACGGCTCGCGCCTCGTCTATGCCTTCAGCATCATCGTCTGGTCGCTGTTCACGATGATGCAGGGCTGGGTCGGCTTCCTCAGCGCCGGCGCCGCCATCATCGTGCTGTTCGCACTTCGCCTCCTCGTCGGCGTCGCGGAAGCGCCGTCCTTCCCCGCCAACGCCCGCATCGTCGCGGCCTGGTTTCCCGGCAATGAGCGCGGCACCGCATCGGCCTTATTCAATTCGGGACAGTATTTCGCCACCGTGATCTTCGCACCGCTGATGGGCTGGATCGCGCACGATTACGGCTGGCGCTTCGTGTTCTTCGTGATGGGTGGGCTCGGCGTCATCATGGGCCTGGTTTGGATCAAGACCGTCTACGGCCCGAAGGAGCATCCCGGCATCAACGAGGCCGAGTTCGATTACATCAAGGAAGGCGGCGCGCTGGTCGATCTCGATGCGCCCAAAAACGATCTGATGCAGGAGCGCGCGCCCGAGTCCGGCTCCGGCTGGGACCACATCCGCCAGTTGCTCTCCAACCGCATGATGCTCGGCGTCTATCTCGGCCAGTACTGCATCAACACGCTGACCTATTTCTTCCTGACCTGGTTCCCGGTCTACCTCGTCAAGGAGCGCGGCCTGTCGATCCTGCAAGCCGGCTTCGTCGCGACGCTGCCGGCGCTGTGCGGCTTCATCGGCGGCGTGCTCGGCGGCGTCATCTCCGACGCCATCCTGCGCAAGACCGGCTCACTGACGATGGCGCGCAAGATCCCGATCGTCGGCGGCATGCTGCTATCGATGTCGATCATCGCCTGCAACTATGTCGACGGACAGGCGCTGGTGGTCGGCTTCATGGCGCTCGCCTTCTTCGGCAAGGGCATCGGCGCGCTCGGCTGGGCGGTCGTCTCCGACACCTCGCCCAAGGAAGCCGGCGGCGTCTCCGGCGGCCTGTTCAACACCTTCGGCAACCTCTCCTCGATCAGCACCCCGATCGTGATCGGCTACATCCTGGCCGCGACCGGCTCATTCAACGGCGCACTGCTGTTCGTCGGCGCCAACGCGCTGGTGGCCGCGTTCGCCTATCTCGTGGTGGTCGGCAAAATCGAGCGGGTGGTGCTCAAACGTTCCTCCTGAGGGCTCCCACGGGAGCTTGACCAGGCAACTCAACGGCGGCTCCTCAGCCGCCGTCTTTGTTTTGGGGATGATCGATGCTAGAAGTGCCGGGGAAACGCCTTATCCATCTAAGGCATGTATCGATGTTCGACCTCAACCAGCTCCGCTGTTTCGTCACGGTGGCCGAAGAACTGCATTTCGGCCGCGCCGCCGCGCGGCTGAACATGACCCAGCCACCGCTGTCGCGGCAGATCCAGGTGCTCGAGCACATCATCGACGCGCCCTTGCTCGAACGCACCAGCCGCTCGGTGCGCCTGACCCCGGCTGGGCGCAGCTTCCTGCCGGAGGCGCGGCGCATCCTGAAGCTCGCCGAAAGCGCCTCGCAAGTCGCCCGCCGCATTGCGCTCGGCAAAACCGGCTCGCTGAAAATCGGCTTCACGGCGGCTGCCGCCTACGGCTTCCTCCCGGAGCTCGTCGCCGCCTGCCGCGCCAAGCTGCCCGAGGTCGATTTCTCGCTGAAGGAGATGGTGTCCGGTGATCAGTTCGAGGCGCTCAGCTCCGGCCAGATCGACGCCGGGCTGTTGCGGCCGCCGATAGCGCGCCCCGAAGTGGCCAGCCGCCGTGTCGTCGCCGAACCCCTGCTCGCCGCGATCCCGAAGAAGCATCCGCTGGCGAACGCCGAGACCATCACCATAAAGGACTTCGACGACCAGCCCTTCGTGATGTACTCGCCCTATGAGAGCCGATATTTCCACGATCTCCTGGTGGCGCTGTTCACCCGCGCCGACGTGCTGCCGCGCTATGTGCAGCATTTGAGCCAGATCCATTCGATCCTCGCCATGGTCCGCGCCGGCCTCGGCCTTGCCATCGTGCCGGCCGCGGCTGCGAGCCTGAAGATCTCCGACGTGCGGCTGCGGCCGCTGAAGCTGCGCACCCGCGTTCCCGTCGAGCTGTTCATGGTCTGGCGCCGCGACGACGAGAATCCGCTGCTCTCGGCGCTGGTCAAAATCGCAGGCGAATTGTCCTCCGCGGAGGTGGCAGACGATTGATGCTCAATCCGCATCGGTCGATATAGGCTTTGGCTTGGACGCGCATCGAACCGTCTCCTAAACAACGGCGCATGGACGCGCAGGCCTCGGCCCGCGTCCTCCACAACACGCAATTAAGGGAGCAGCGCCCATGAGCAAGATGACCCCGCAGGAAATGGCCCAGAAGATCGGATCGGGCCTCCTGTCCTTCCCCGTCACGCCCTTCAAGGCGGACTATTCGTTCGATGAGGCGACCTACCGCGCCAACATGGACTGGCTGTGCGGCTATGACGTTGCCGGCCTGTTCGCCGCCGGCGGCACCGGCGAGTTCTTCTCGCTGACGCCGACCGAGGTTCCGCAGGTGGTCAAGATCGCCGTCGACGAGACCAAGGGCCGCGTGCCCGTGCTCGCCGGCACCGGCTACGGCACCGCCACCGCGCGCGAGATCGCGATCGGCGCGGAAAAGGCCGGCGCCAACGGCCTGCTGCTGCTGCCGCCCTATCTGACCCATTCCGAGCAGGACGGCCTTGCTGCCCACGTGGAAGCCGTGTGCGCCGCCGTGAAGATCGGCGTCATCGTCTACAACCGCGACAACGCCATCCTGCAGCCCGATACGCTGGCGCGCCTCGCCGAACGCTGCCCGAACCTCGTCGGCTACAAGGACGGCATCGGCGACATCGAGCTGATGACCCGCGTCTACACCAAGCTCGGCGACCGCCTCACCTATATCGGCGGCCTGCCGACCGCGGAAACCTTCGCACTGCCCTATCTCGACATGGGCGTGACGACCTACTCCTCGGCCGTGTTCAACTTCGTTCCGGAATTCGCCACCAATTTCTACGCCGCGGTGCGCAAGCGCGACCATGAGACGATCCATGCGGGCCTGAAGAACTTCATCCTGCCGCTGATCGCGATCCGCAACCGCAAGAAGGGCTATGCGGTCTCGATCATCAAGGCCGGCATGAAGGTGATCGGCCGCGATTCCGGCCCCGTCCGCCCGCCGCTGACCGATCTCACCGAGCAGGAGGTTGCGGAGCTGACCGCGCTGGTGAAGAATCTGCCCGCCATCCGATCGTCACAACAAGCTGCAGAATAACAGACAACAACAGGGAGGAGCGTGCTATGGCCCAGACTGAGGTCTCCGGCGCACCGGTCGTCACATCGATGCAGGTGATCCCGGTCGCGGGCCGCGACAGCATGCTCCTCAATCTGAGCGGCGCGCACGCGCCGTTCTTCACCCGCAACATCGTCATCCTCACCGACAATTCCGGACACACCGGCGTCGGCGAGGTACCGGGCGGGCAAAAGATCTGGCAGACGCTCCAGGATGCCCGCGATCTCGTGATCGGCAAGACCGTCGGCGCGATGAACAACATCCTTGCCGACGTCCGCACGGCGTTCGCCGACCGAGATGCCGGCGGCCGCGGCAAGCAGACGTTCGACCTGCGCGTGATGATCCATGCGGTCACGGCGATCGAGTCCGCACTGCTCGACCTGCTCGGCCAGCACCTCAACCTGCCCGTCGCCGCACTGCTCGGCGAAGGCCAGCAGCGCAAGAGCGTCGAGACGCTCGGCTATCTCTTCTTCGTCGGCGACCGGCGCAAGAGCAAGCTTGACTACGTCAGCGGCGAGACCGGCAAGCCCGAATGGTTCAACCTGCGCCACCAGGAGGCGATGACGCCGGAGACCGTGGTGCGGCTCGCGGAAGCCACCCACGACCACTATGGCTTCGCCGACTTCAAGCTCAAGGGGGCGTGCTCCGCGGCGAGCAGGAGATCGAGGCCGTCACCGCCATCGCAAAACGCTTCCCCGACGCACGCGTCACGCTCGACCCCAACGGCGCATGGTCGCTCGACGAGGCCATCAGCCTCTGCAAGGGCATGCACGGCATTCTTGCCTATGCCGAGGATCCCTGCGGCGCCGAAGCCGGCTTCTCGGGTCGCGAGATCATGGCCGAGTTCCGCCGTGCCACGGGCCTGCCGACCGCGACCAACATGATCGCGACCGACTGGCGCCAGCTCTCGCATGCGCTGCGCCTGGGCGCGGTGGACATTCCGCTGGCCGATCCCCACTTCTGGACCATGCAGGGCTCGGTGCGCGTCGCCCAGACCTGCCGCGACAATGGCTTGACCTGGGGCTCGCACTCCAACAATCACTTTGACATTTCGCTCGCGATGTTCACCCATGTCGGCGCCGCCGCGCCCGGCAAGGTCACCGCGATCGATACCCACTGGATCTGGCAGGACGGCCAGGCGCTGACCAAGGAGCCGCTCCAGATCAAGGGCGGCAGGATCGCCGTGCCCGAGCGGCCGGGCCTCGGCATCGAAATCGACCGCCCGGCCATCGAAACCGCGCATGAGCTTTACAAGAAGCATGGACTCGGCGCCCGCGATGACGCTACTGCCATGCAGGACCTGATCCCCGGCTGGACCTTTGACGACAAGCGTCCCTGCCTCGTGCGTTAAGAAAATCTCGGAGGACTACATGACTGCGATCCTGAAGAACTTCATCGGCGGCGAATGGGTCGACGGCTCCGGCGTCACCAAGAACATCAACCCCTCCAACACCAACGACCTCGTCGGCGAGTACGCCAAGGCCGACAAGGCGCAGACCGAGAAGGCGATCGCGGCAGCCAAGGCCGCCTTCCCGGCCTGGGCGCAGTCGACGCCGCAGGTGCGCTATGACGCGCTGAACAAGATTTCGCTCGAAATTATCGCCCGCAAGGAAGAGCTCGGCCGCCTGCTCGCCCGCGAGGAAGGCAAGACGCTCCCCGAGGGCATCGGCGAGGTCGCACGTGCCGGCCAGATCTTTGCGTTCTTCGCCGGCGAAGCCCTGCGCCTGATCGGCGAAAAGGGTGCCTCCGTCCGTCCCGGCCTCGACGTCGAGCTCACCCGTGAGCCGGTCGGCGTCATCGGCATGATCACGCCCTGGAATTTCCCGATCGCGATCCCCGCCTGGAAGATCGCGCCCGCGCTCTGCTACGGCAACACCGTGGTGTTCAAGCCGGCCGAGCTGGTGCCGGGCTCGGGACATGCGCTGTCCGAGATCATCACCCGCTCCGGCATTCCGGCCGGCGTGTTCAACCTCGTGGTCGGCTCCGGCTCCGTGGTCGGCCAGACCCTGCTCGATCACCCGGATGTGGCCGCGATCTCCTTCACCGGCTCGGTGCAGACCGGCCGCAAGATCGCGCAGGCCTGCGTGCTCTCGAACCCGATGAAGAAGTTCCAGCTCGAGATGGGCGGCAAGAATCCGCTGGTCGTGCTTGACGACGCCGACCTCAAGACCGCCGTCGAGGTCGCCGTCAACGGCGCCTATTTCTCGACCGGCCAGATCTGCACGGCGTCCTCCCGCCTGATCGTCACCGAAGGCATCCACGATCGTTTCGTTGCGGCGGTGGCCGAGCGCCTGAAGGGCCTGTCGGTGGACGACGCGCTGAAGGCCGGCGTACATATCGGCCCCGTGGTCGACCAGAGCCAGCTCGACCAGGACCTGCGCTACATCAAGATCGGCCAGGACGAAGGCGCCAAGCTTGCCTTCGGCGGCGAGCTGCTCAAGCGCGAGACGCCCGGCCACTACCTCCAGCCGGCGCTGTTCACCGAGGCCAACAACAACATGCGCATCGCGCGTGAGGAAATCTTCGGCCCCGTCGCCGCCGTCATTCGCGCCAAGAACTACGAGGAAGCGCTGGCGATCTCCAACGACACCGAGTTCGGCCTCGCCTCGGGCATCTGCACGAGCAGCCTGAAATACGCCTCGCACTACAAGCGCAACAGCGAGTCCGGCATGGTGATGGTCAATCTGCCGACCGCCGGCGTCGACTATCACGTGCCGTTCGGCGGCCGGAAGGGTTCGAGCTACGGCGCCCGCGAGCAGGGCTCCTATGCGCGCGAGTTCTACACCACGGTGAAGACCGCCTATACCTATCCGGGCTAACCACGGGGAAGATATCGTAGGGTGGGCAAAGCGAAGCGTGCCCACCGCTTACGTTCGGTGTGAAGCATGGTGGGCACGGCGCGTTGCGCCTTTGCCCACCATACGACTTCAGTTTCTGAGGCAAAGCAGATGGACCAGGACGTCGCAGCGAAAGAGCAGCCCCGCTACATCAAGCTCAACGAGCGCGACAATGTCGCGATCGTGGTCAATGATTTCGGGCTTCCCGCCGGCTCCCGCTTCGCCAGCGGGCTGACGCTGCGCGCCTTCGTGCCGCAAGGGCACAAGACAGCGCTGGTCGATATCGCGCAAGATCAACCGATCATCCGCTACGGCGAGGTGATCGGCCACGCGTTGTCGCCGATCCTGGCCGGCGAATGGGTCGACGAAGCGCGCATCCGCATGCCGGAGGCCCCTGCCCTCGACAAGCTGGAAATCTCGACCGCCGTCCCCGCGCCGCTGCCGCCGCTCGAAGGCTTCACCTTCGAAGGCTTTCGCAACACCGACGGCTCGGTCGGAACGAAGAACATCCTCGGCATCTCCTCCTCCGTGCAATGCGTCAAGGGCACGATGGAATATGCCGTGAAGCGCATCCGCGCCGAACTGCTGCCGAAATACCCGAACGTCGACGACGTCGTGCCGCTGACGCACGCCTATGGCTGCGGCGTCGCCATCAATGCCCCCGATGCGGTCGTTCCGATCCGCACGCTGCAGAACATCGCGCAGAACCCGAATTTCGGCGGCGAGATCCTGGTCATCAGCCTCGGCTGCGAAAAGCTCGCGCCCGAGCGGCTGGTGCCGGAAGGCGTCAGCGATGCCATCGTGCGCATGCAGGACGAAGCTTTCGACGGTTTTGGCGCCATCGTCGATGCGATCATGACCCAGGCTGAGGCTCGCCTGAAGATCCTCAACAAGCGCACCCGTGAGACCTGCCCCGCGGCCGATCTCGTCATCGGTCTGCAATGCGGCGGCAGCGACGCGTTTTCCGGTGTCACGGCCAACCCTGCACTCGGCTTCGCCGCCGATCTCCTGGTGCGTGCCGGCGCGACCGTGATGTTCTCGGAAGTGACCGAAGTGCGCGACGCGATCCAGCTGCTCACGCGGCGCGCCATCAACGAGGACGTCGGCCGCGCGCTGGTGCGCGAGATGGCCTGGTACGACTCTTATCTCGCCCGCGGCGGCGCCGATCGCAGCGCCAACACCACGCCCGGCAACAAGAAGGGCGGCCTCGCCAACATCGTCGAAAAGTCACTCGGCTCGATCGTCAAGTCCGGCTCGTCCGCCATCACCGGCGTGCTCTCGCCCGGCGAGAAGGCGACGCAGAAAGGCATGCTGTTCGCGGCAACGCCCGCGTCCGACTTCATCTGCGGCACGCTCCAGCTCGCCTCCGGCATGACGCTGCAGGTGTTCACCACCGGCCGCGGCACGCCCTACGGCCTTGCCGCCGCGCCCGTGATCAAGGTCGCGACCCGCACCGAGCTCGCCCGCCGCTGGAAGGATTTGATCGACTTCGACGCCGGCGGCATCGCCACCGGCGAGAAGACCATCGAGGAAACCGGCTGGGACCTGTTCCGCCTGATCCTCGACGTCGCCAGTGGCCGCACAAAGCCGTGGTCGGACCGTTGGGGCATCCACAACGACCTCACGCTGATCAATCCGGCGCCGGTGACCTGAAACCGGCCAACCGGCCTCACTGACCGTCGATCAGGTGCATGTCGCCTAGCGTGACGGGCAAGCTGCGCGTGATGAGATCCGTGATCGCCGCGCGTAGCCGTTCGCTCGCAGCCGGCCCCTCGAACGTCGCGTCGATCGGCCCGCTGGGTCCGGCGAGCCGCATGGTCCCCGTGTTGTCGAGCGGCGCGGCCGCCCGCTTCTCGATCAAGTCGAACGACTTGCCGTCGATCACGCGCACCTCGTACAGCGCGTGGATCAGGCCGTAATCCGCAAGCAGCGTCCGATATTGGGCGAGCCCGATGCCCTCGACGTTGCGGCCGTTGCCGAGCTTCGATCTGGCCCGGGTGATGACGATGTACGCATCCAACCCCTGCGGCGCGACATCGCTGCGAACCAGCTCCTTGAACGGATCGCTGCGCAGGAGATTGACGGGCGCAACCGCCGAATCCCTGATCGCGGCAAACGCGGCGCGTCGATAGCTCACCGCCTGCACGCGAAAGCGTCCACCGAGCAGCTTCGTCGCCTGCTGGACGATCAGCTCGTCCAGCCCCCAAGCGCTGATCGAGAGGCTTTGCCCGGCGTTGCCGAGCGCAATCAGGCCGGCTTGCGTCAGGCTCATCTCGTCGCCGATGGCCGAGACGATGCCGACGGTCTTGATCGCCTGGAGCCGGGTCGCGCGCGTCTCGAACGCCGCGGCCGCGCCGAGGGCGATGCAAGCGATCGCCAGGCCAACCCATAGAAAAGCAATGCGGCGCATGGTGACCTATCGAATCCTGAAATCGAACGAATAGGACGCACCGAGGCCGATCGTCGTCTGGTTCGACGATCCCCGCAGCTTCACGAGCGGGCTGTCTGCGGCGTCGCCCAGCAGCTTCTCATACTCGATATAGGCATGGACTTCCCACTGCGGATTGATGCGATAGGAGATCTGGCTGCCGAAGCCGACCGAATGCGCACCGCCCCTAGTGTCGTACATCGGCAGTCCCGACGCCATCGCCTGCGTGGCGTCGACGCCGAAATAGGGCGCGGTCGCCTTGGTGCTTTTCCAGGTGAAGCGCGGGCCGGCCGAGATCGTGAGCCTTTGGATCAGCGGCACGATGACGTCGGCGGAGACATCGGCGACCGTGCCGGTATGACCGCCCATGCCCTGGCGCAATTCACTGCGCAGGCGCAGCCAGTCGACCGGGAAATATTCGACGAACCCGCCGAGCTCGTATGCGGCCTTGACGTCGCCAAGGCCGGTCAGCTCGGCATATTTGTCGCTCTTGCGCGACGCGACGTATTTGAACGCGGGGCCGGCGCGAAAATTGCCGACGTCGAGCAGCGCGATGCTGGCGCTGTCGCGGGGCCCGCGAAACTGGTCGACCGATCCGGCACGACGGATGGAGAAGATCGGGATCGGCATGAGTTTCCCGTTCTTCGATCCGACGAAATCCGGAGTGTACTCTCCGCCGATGCCGACCATGACGGTCCAGTTGCCGGAGGGCGAAGGCAGCATCGGCACGTCGAACGGCGGAGCCGGCAGCGTGAACGCCGTCTGCGCCGATGCGGACTGCGCGATCACCATGATTGTACCGAGTGCGGCAAGACACGCGGTCGTCCGCCGCGCATTCACCGTGAGGCGGAGAGCGGCTTCGTCAAAATGCTTCATTACGGGGCCCCGGACCGGCCTTGCTGGCCTGGTCGACTCGTGTGGTTAGGAGCCACAGCATGTGGTCCGGCAAAATTGCCCCAAGATTGCAAGGCGCAGACAGCGCCCCGATCCATTCGCGGCGCATGCCGGGCGCGCCGCCGGATCAATATTGCCCGAACATTGCCGGGCCGCGCTCACGCTCGCAAACTTTGAACGCTAGGGCCGGTCTGCGCCCGCGTTCCTGCCTTTTATTCGCCAAGCTCGCTGCCTTAATGGGAACCCTGCGCACGAGCCGGAACGCCAGACTTCGGCCAGGGAGCGTCACGCTCAGGGTTTTGTTGCCCCAGCAGAGTCAAGGACGTCCCGTGCGCTCCCTAGTAATCGAAGACGAACCGCAGATCGGCGCCTATGTCAGCCGCCTGCTCGGACAATTGCACGGCATTGTCGACGTCGTCGGCTCGATTGCCGATGCCCGTCAGGCGCTGGACAATTTCAAATATGATCTCGCGATCATCGACCGGATGCTGCCCGATGGAGATGCGCTCCAGGTGGTGACGGCGCTGAGCCGATCGGCGGACCGTCCCGCGATCATCATGCTGACCTCCAAGGACGCCAAGGAGGATGTCGTCGACGGTCTCAATGGCGGCGCCGACGACTATCTCGGCAAGCCGTTCGAGCCGCAGGAGCTCATTGCGCGGGTGCGCGCCGTGTTGCGGCGCCCCCGGCAACTCGCGCCCTCGGTGCTGTCGCTCGGCAATGTCGAGCTGCATCTCGGCAGCAACGAAGCGGTGGTCGCCGACACGAAAATCCTGCTGCGCCGGCGCGAGGCGCTGATCCTCGGAGCGCTCCTGATGCGCCGCGACCGCGTCATCACCCGCGCCGCCCTGATCGAGGAGATCTACGGCTTCGACGACGAGATCGAATCCAACACGCTCGAAGCGCAGGTCTCGCGCTTGCGGAAGAAACTGACCGAGCTCGGCGGCGATGTCGAGATCCGCAGCATGCGGGGCATCGGCTACATCCTGCGGCTGGCAACACCGCGATGACGTCGATTGCCCGAACGTTTGCGCTGTCGCTCGGCATCGCCGCGACGACGATCTTCCTGATCATGCTCGGTGTCTTCATCTGGCGTTACCCGATGGAGGAACGCGAGTTCAGGGCTTGCCGCATTGTGGTCGCCGTTCTCGATCGCGCTACGGTGATCGAAGGGCAAAACCTGACGGTACGCCCGACTCCCGCCCTCGAGGAGCTTAAAGCGGACAGCCCGAACCTCTGGTACGTCTTGTCCGCGGGCGATCTGGTCAGCGAATACGGGAGCGAACGCCGGCCCACCCTCCCCTTCGCGTTTCCCTATCACGGGCCGATCGGCTCGTCCGTCTTCAGCACACTCGACCAGAAGAACACCTTTTGTCTCGCCGTCGTGCAACGGGGCTCGTTGCAGCTTACGATGATGGTCGGCGAACCCAAGGTCCGCTTCGGCCGGATTGCAAGGAACTTCCTTGTCCGCAGCATTTTCGCGATCATCACGCTGGCGCTGGCCTTTGCGGCGACGGTCGCCATCGGCTCAATGCTGGCCGCACGGTTCGTCTCGCGCGGCATCGAACGGGTGGCGCGTCGCGCGCTCGCGATCGACCCAGCGGCCCCGCAGGGCCTGATATCCCTGTCCGAAGTCCCCACCGAGCTGAAGCCGCTGGTCGCAGCACTGAACCGCGCCTTCGGCGAGATCGACGCCTACATCAGGATGCAACGCCGCTTTCTCGGCAATGCCGCCCATCAGCTGCGCACGCCGCTCACGCTGCTGCGCGCGAAAATCGAGGACGTGCCCGAGCCGGCGCTGAGGGTGGAATTGGTGCGCGACGTCCGCCGCTTGACGTCGCTGGTCTCCGCCATGCTTGACCTCGCGCGATTGCAAAATCACGCGATCGAGAAGCGACCGATCGATCTTGCCGAGATCACGCTGGACGTGCTGGCCGATTTCAGCCCCTCGGCGCTGGACGCCGACATAGAGCTTGCGCTGGAGCACGCCGAAGAAGGTCCGTTCCTGGTGCAGGGCGTCGACGCCGCGGTACGCAGTGCGCTTGCCAATCTCGTCGGCAACGCGCTCATCCACGCCCATGGTGCGCGGCGCATCGTCGCCACGCTCAGCCGCGGCGACATCTCGATCGACGATGACGGCGCGGGCCTGCCCGACGGTGCGGAGCACAGGCTGCTCGAGCCATTTCAGACCGGCAACAGCGCGGGCGACGGCGCCGGCCTCGGCCTGTCGATCGTCCGCGAGATCATGGCCGCGCACGGCGGAGAGCTGGTCATCTCCTCCGCGCCGGGCCGCGGCACGACGATGAGCTTGCGCTTTCCCGAGGCCACCGCGACGACCAGATCGCCGCACCTCGATCTGCAAACGGGCTGACGAGCCGCTTCTAGCCCTTCGGCGAAACCGTCCGGAAACATTGGCGTGGAAAACTTCTTCCGCGTTTCACGTCTGTCGCATCACGCAATCAAATAGATCCGCCGCCGGCGGTCGAATGTTCGCACACAAGCGAACCTGGCGCGGCATCGCCGCGACCAAACCTCCGATTGCCATCTTCCACGGAGATTTTCCAATGCGCGTTCTTTCAATGATTGCCGTTGCCGGCGCCCTGATTGCGAGCTCGGCCGGTGCATTTGCCAGCGAGCTTCCCTCTTACGAAGTGAAGTCGTTTCCGATTTCGACGACCCAAGTGCAGGTTCTCGGCGGCGCCGGAGTCGAGGAGCAGTCGGCTGCGCCCGCGATGATCGTCGCCGGCATGCCCGCCTCGCCCGCGCAGATGTCGGTGCTGTCGCCGCGCGTCAAGCGGCTGGCGAGCGCCAACGCCACGAGCGAAGAACGCTGAGACAGTTTTCGACCCCGGCTGCCCTTGCCGGGGTCGTCGCTCCCGCCGTCAGCGTGAGATATAGCCTGCTGCGATCGGCTTGAACCGATAGATCAGATACGGCGTCTTGTTTTCCGCCTTGCCGCCATGGAACATGGCGGCTGCGGAGACCTGAGACGCGGACACGTACATGTACCCGTCGGGAGAGGCAGTAATCCCGTCCGGCCACACCATGTCCGGATCGCTCAGATAAGTGCGAAACTTCCGGTCGGCGCCTATGATTCCAATCGATTTGGTCTCGACCGCAGTCAGGTAGATGTTGCCCGCATAGTCGATCGACAGGCCGCCATTGTTCGGCTTGTCCGAGTAGCGTTCCACCCGCGCGCTCAGCTCTTCGGCGGGCAGCTTCTCGTTGCCGAGGTCGGTGGCCTTGATGCGATACAGCGACCGGCCGCTGAGTGGCGCGAAATAGACCCATTCGGACCTGGCATCCATCGTGATGCCGTCGCAGCCGACCTTGATGAGCGAAGGCTTGCCGTCCTTGCCAGGCACCGTCAGATCATTGCCATCCACGGTGATCGGCACATTTTCAGGGACGGTGGATCGATCGCCATCCAGCACGCGCCGGGCGGCCCCCGTATCCATGTCGATGACGATGATCGCAGCGTGAGAGCCATCGCCGCCGGGCCCGATGTTTTCGTCGGCGATGTAAAATTTCCGGTTCTTCTGGTCGATCACGATGTCCTGCGGCTGCGAGCCTTTCACGGTCACGGGCTCCGGCATGTAGTAGATGCGCTCCAGCCTGTTCGCGCGTGTTCCAGCCGACCAGCTTCGGCGTGATCTGCGTCCGGAATCCCATGTCGATGATCCACACGACACCGCTTTCGTCGGAACGAAGACCCAGGACGTTATCCAGGTACTGATCGGTGCCTTTTCGTGGCGTATTCCATTCCGCATTGGGAAACGGCTCGAACGTTGTCGGCGATGTCAGCCGCGCCACACGAACGTCGGGACTGAAGAATGGATGGTGACTGAATATCAGCTGATTGTCCGGCGTAAACGCAATGTTGCCGACCGACTGAGGGAGCTTCGCGAAGACTTCCGCGTTGCCGCCTCCGCTCTCCGCACAGGCTGCGCCCGTGACGACTGCCGCCGACAGAAAAATGACAAGTCGAATTCCTCTCCTCACGCTTCGCACCGCTCCCTCCCTTTGTTTTCTACGGTTATTCCAACGCGCGTGCGCCCGGCCCGCGCCGGCAGCCGCCACAGGATTTCAATGCAGAGACCCAATGCGAGCCGAAGCGGTCGTTCGTTCATCACCGCCTCGCCGATATCGATCTTTGCGAGAGCCACGATGCGCGCTAATTTGGGGACTGACAATTACGCACAGGCCAGTCCTCTAGTATCACGGAGTGAACCATGCAGAAGCTCGGCAGCAAGACGTATGATTGTGCCGTGGGATGCCCCGTGGAGGCCACCCTCGATCTGATCGACGGCAAGTGGAAGGGCGTGATTCTCTATCACCTGCTCGACGATACGATTCGCTTCAACGAGCTCAAGCGGCGCCTGTCCCGGATCACGCAGCGCATGCTGACGCGCCAGCTCCGCGAGCTCGAGGCGGACGGCCTCATTCATCGCGAGATCTATGCGGAGGTCCCGCCGCGGGTCGAGTATTCACTGACGGCGCTTGGGCGCTCGCTCGAACCGGTCGTTCGCATGCTCTGGACATGGGGCAATCAGTATCTCGCGACGGAAGCGGCCCGTGCCGGCGCGGTCAACGGCGCCGTTTCGCTCTCACCGCGGGTCAGACGGAGCCTGCCGGCAGGCCGCCTGTAGGCGCGGCCCCTGCGTATCCACGATGCCTTGCGGCGACTGCAAGTAAATCGCACACGTCGATCAAGACGGCGTCGGCCTACGCCGCGACGACACACGATTCTCCATCCTCACATGAGGCCATCCGGGCGCCGCCATCAAGCGGCGCGCGCTCTACTTATATAAATACTAATTCCAAATCTGATGATTGAGGGACCATTGCGCCCCTCCCGCACTTCAAGCCATCGACTGCGCTTGTTAGTCGTCCGCCCCGCAAATGATGGGGTCGCGAATGACTACATATCTCAGAACGACGGCAGGATTGATCGGCGGCGCGCTGCCGCTGTTGGCAAGCCTGATGGATGCGGCGCCGGCTGAGGCGCAATCATCGTCGCAGGAATTGCCCGCCGTCGTGGTCGAGCAATCGTCGCGGCCGGCAGCGCGCACACGTCCGTCTCCCTCCCGGCAGGCAGCGCTAGCCGCGAGCCGCCGTCGTCAGGCCGAGCGCGCACCATCGAACGCCGATACACAGGCGGCCGGCGCGAGCACGGGCGCGGAGACCGCGACAGGCCCCGTCCGCGGCTATGTCGCGACCCGCAGCGGCACCGGCACGAAGACCGACACCCCACTGCGCGAGACGCCGCAGTCGATCACCGTGGTCACCGCCGACCGCATCATCGACCAGGGCGCGACCACTGTGCAGGATGCGCTGCGCTACGTTCCGGGCGTGTTCGCGGACGCCTACGGCGCTGACTCGCGCGGCGACTATCCGCGCATCCGCGGCCAGGACCCGAACATCTATCTCGACGGCACCCGTGTGGTGAACACCTGGAACTTCAACGAGTGGCGGCCGGAGCCATATACGCTGGAGCGCATCGAGGTGCTGCGCGGTCCCTCCTCGGTGCTTTACGGCGACACTTCGACCGCAGGCCTGTTGAACCTGGTCTCGAAGCGCCCGCAGGCCGAATCCGCCAATGAGATCGGCGTCCAATACGGTAGCTTCAACCGCAAGCAGGTGCAGCTCGACTCAACGGGCAAGCTGACCAAGGACGGCGAGTGGCTCTATCGCTTCATCGGCGTGTTCCGCGACAGCAACATGCAGACCGACTACGTCAAGGACGACCGCATCGTGCTCGCACCGTCGCTGACCTGGCGGCCGACCAACAACACCAGTTGGACCGTGCTCGGCACCTATCAGAAGGACACTACGGGCTCCTCCACGGCGTTTCTGCCGCATGAGGGCACGCTCTATCCTGGCCCCAACGGCTTCATTCCGGTGCAGCGTTTTGCCCGCGAGCCTGGCTTTGACAAATACCAGACCGAGACCGGCGCGATCAGCAGCCTGTTCGAGCACAGTTTCAGCGATGGCCTGAAGATCCGGCAGAACCTGCGTTACGCCCACGTCGAAGGTATCTATCGGTCGATGTGGCCGGATCTGAATTTTGTCGATCCGAGCGATCCGAACTATCCGTTTCTCGATTCCAGCAGGCGCACCGTGGCACGCAGCGTATGGAACCGCGAGACGATCAAGGATAGCCTGACCTCGGACAGCAATGCCGAGCTGAAATTGCAGACCGGGGCGGTCGCACACAAGGTGTTGCTCGGGGCCGACTACCGCGAGGCCAGGGAGCGCGCGCAATCCGGCTTCGCTACTGACCCGACACCTTTCGATCTCTACACGCCGGTCTACAACGGCGTGACCGCCCCGGCGATGTCACCCGAACCGAACCTCCGTCAGAGCCAGTTCGGCCTCTACGCTCAGGACCAGTTGCGGCTCGGACCGTGGCTCGCGGTCCTCGGCCTGCGCCACGACTACGTCACGAGTGACACGCAGGGATCTCCGGTCGAGAACTATCAGGCGACAACCGGCCGTGCCGCGCTGATGTACGAACTGCCGTTCGGCGTCACGCCCTACGTCACCTACGCGCAGTCGTTCAACCCGATCTTTGGCGCTGGTATCTGCGCCACCGTGTGCGCGCCTCAGCGTGGCGAAATGGTCGAGCTCGGCTTCAAGTACAATCCGACACCGCGCAATGCGATCAACGGCGCGATCTTCGACATCACCGAGAAGAACCGGCTGGCGAGCGACCCTGACAATCCCCTGCTCTCGATCCAGACCGGCAAGGTCCGTATCCGGGGCGCCGAGCTCGAGGTGCTCACGAGCCTGACCCCGGATCTCGACCTGATCGCCGCCTACACCTATATCGATGCCCGCGTGGAGAGCGGCGACAATGCCGGCAAGCATGTCGAGACCGTACCGGATCACCAGGCCTCGCTATGGGCGAAATACCGCCTCGCCTGGTTTGGCCTGCCGGGCATCACCGTTGGCGGCGGCGTGCGTTACATCGGCCAATCCTGGGACGGCACCGACACCATCCGCACGCCGGACTACACTTTGTTCGACGCCATGGTCCGCTATGACAACGGCCCCTGGCGACTTCAGGTCAATGCCAGCAACCTCTTTGACAAGCGTCACCTCACCACCTGCCGGATCGGCGGCGACTGCTTTCTCGGTATCGGCCGCACGGTGCTCGGCAGCGTGACGTACAAATTCTAGAGCATGATCCGGAAAAGTGTGTAGCGGTTTTCCGCACAGATCATGCTCAAACAATAATCTAAAGCGCGATGACGATTCATCCCAATCTCATCGCGCTTTAGGAATGACCGCTAAGTCATGCTGCCGGGCATGAAGCAGCGCACGCGGGGATGGCCGTCGACATAGTGCTTCCACACCATGGTTCGACCGATCTTGTTCGGCTCGGTGATCACCGCGCCGTCGGGCACGACGACCCATTCGTCGTCGATGCGTACGCGGTAGTGGCCGCTATCGGATTCCCAGTCGACGTCGGCTATGACGTAGCCGTCGGCATCCGAGCAGCATTGCCCGTATTTGCTGTGCAGGCTCTCGAACCAGGGTTTTAGCGGCGAGTTGGCATAGCGGCCGTCGTCGCGCGCCAGCGCCGAGGTCGCAAGCAGCGCCATCGGCCCCAGCAGCGCCGCCGCGCATAGTCTAGCAAGTCGCATGTCATCTCCGCGGATCGCAATCAGCGCCGGGAGGGACAGACACCGCCGTCCGCCTTCCGCACGGTGGCGGCGGGCGTGGAGACGGCGACTCGCTCCCCAGCGGCTTTGCGACAGCTATGCAAATCCGGCGCCAGCGTGCATTCCGGAGAACTACGGCCGCACGGTGTTGCCCCGGCCGGCGCGCACGTCCTGCATGTCCAACGCGCCGGCAATTTGCCGCAGCTGTTTTGGAGGCTTTCCTTGTTCCGCGAGGACGTGTACGAAACGGCCGCGGACGCGCGCCGCATCGTTTAATCAACTGTTTCAATTAGAGAAATCAGGTGTTGGCGTGACTGGCATTGGACCGTCAGCGCTATGAGTTCGAGAGAGTTGCTTCCTGGCCAGCAGGATCCGACCGACTTGCCCGCAAGCGAAGTGCAGTTTGCGCTCGTGATTTCGCGCATGCTCGAGACGGTGAAGGACGACGCGGAAGCCAGGCGGCAGATGGTCTACGACCTTGCCCGCTACAAGCTCCAGGAGCAGTTCACCTACGCCGACGCCCGGAACATCGACCAGATGAAGCGGGCGCTCGAGGTCGCAATCGAGGAGGTCGAAAAATTCTCGCGCGACCAGGCGCCGCTGGAGCGCTTGCCGTCACAACAGCTCACGTCGTCAAAGGCGACCGAGACAGGCGGTCTCCTGGTGTCCGGCGACGCGACCGTCTTGCGATCGAGGATCGAGATATCCCGCAGCAAGCTGCCTGCGATCTCGGGCCCGCTTCTACCGGTGATCAAGCGTACGGCGGCCATCCTGCTTGCCGTTGGCGCAGTCATCCTGATCGTCTCGCAGCGAGACAACATCGCCGCGCTGCGCAGGCAGATTTCGTCCCAGGCCCAGGAGATCGCGCAGGTATCGCCCAAGCCGGAGGCGACGATCACGGTCGCCAAGCCGGAGATGGTCGCCCCCGCACCGCCTCCCCCGACGCGCGTATTGCCAACCGACTACGGCATCTACGCATTGATCGACGACAAATCGCTGGCGGAGTTGAATGCGACCGGCGTGATGGCGCCAGACATGCGCATCGCGATTTCACCGGAGTTCTACAACCGCGCATCAGAACACCCATTTGTCTATGTTGTTGAAGAGAAGAGACTTTGTTGATCGGGATGCGATCCTGCGGGGTATCTTGGGTTCTGCCGCGCTCGTTCGGTGATGGATGTGGCGGCATCCGTGGTCAAGGCCGCGCGCGCAAAGATCCATGGCCCATCCGGCAGAGGGTGGACCGCGTCGATCTGACCAGCTTCTGCGGCCAAGCGCAGCGTCTTGGATGCGACCTTGATAAGCCTGGCGGCGTCGGAGAGATTGAGCCATGGCTCGACGCTATCCTCGGCCCGCCGAAAGACGGGTATCCGATGATAAGATCGCGTGGTTGTGACGCGCTCACGGGTCCAACGGTTGCCGTTGCCCGTCTTGAGGCCGTTGCGGTTGAGCAGGCCCGCAATCAGGTCGTCGCTGGCGATCAGCACCAGTTGCCGGATGGCTGCGATGATGTCACCGGAGGTGCTGTTACGCTGCCCCCGTCGACGCTTCGGCAGCCGCATCTCGCTGTGAGCGCCGCCCGCCCAATGCACGACAAGAACGATCTCGGACGCTTCGTCATCGATATCGGCAACGACCTCGTGGATCAGCGTACGGACGATGCGCTTCTTCAGCCGCGCATCGATGGTCGGCCCTGACCAGATTGACTTGAGGTCTGAGGCCAGCACGCTGAGCATCGTTGGATCGATCGCTGTCGGTGCGGTCGTCGCATCATGCGCGGCAATCTTGCTCTCTACCTCGACGACACGGGCAAGCGAGCGATTCCAGCGCGTCTCAAGCTCCGCGGCAACCAGGCGATTTGCCGGATCCGCCGTGTCATATTGCCGGAAGGCACGATCGGCGGCGTAACGGGCCGCTTCGAGATCACGGCCGAGCGCTTCGCGAACTTGATCCCTCTGATGTGTGGCTTGGGCTGCGGCGGCCGTAGCCGCCGCAACGGCGCCGGGTCCGACAACGCCGAGCAGTGCCCCTTCGATCGCATCATCGACGCGCAAGCCACCGAACGCGATGCAGCGCGGTTCGCCGTTGTCCATCCAGCCGCGCGAGCAGCTGTAACGGGGGATGTGATGCTTCATACCGCTGTAGCGCAGCGTCAGCTTGCGGCCACAACGCCGGCAGCGGATGAGCCCAGCGAGCAGCGCCTCGCCATGCTTGGGCGCGCCATGATGCCGGCTCGTGGGCACGTTACTGGAGACCATTGTACGGATCGCTTCGAACCTCTCCCAGTTCACATAGCCTTCGTGGGCGTCCGGCTTGAGGACGAGCCACTCGGCGCGCGCCTTCCGCCGGATCTTCGCGCCTGCGCCATGGACGCCGTACCCCGTCGCTACGGCTGTTCTACCATAGGCGTAGGCTCCGCCGTAGACCGGGTTCTCGACCATCCTGTGGAGAGTCGCGTAGCTGGGCCGCCGCCAGGCTGTGTCGCCGTTCGGCTGCTTCACTGGTAGGTCGAGGCCGTGCTCATGGAACCACAGCAGCGCCTGCCGCGCGGTCCCGAGTTCCTCGATCTTGTCGAAGACGAGCGTAATGGCGTCCTGCACACGCCGGTCCGGATCCTTCTCGTAGCGATCACCAACCTTCACAAAGCCGACTGGCGTGGCCGCAATCAGTTCGCCACGGCTGGCCTTCTCGTAGCGTGCCGAGAGCGAGCGTTGTCGCAAAAGGTCCAGCTCATACTCGTTGAGGCTCCCCTTCAGCCCGAGAAGCAGTCGGTCGTTGCCATGCCGCGGAGCATAGACAGCTTCCTGGTCAACCAGCACCGTGTCGACGACGCGACACATCTCGATCAGCTGTTGCCAATCCCGGCTATTGCGGGCAAAGCGCGAGACCTCCCGCGCACAGACTGCGCCGACCTTGCCGAGGCAGACCTCGGCCACCATCCGCTCGAAGCCCGCGCGCTGGACGCCGCCGGCAGCGGAACGCCCAAGATCATCGTCGATCACCTCGATCTTGGACCACCCCAGCGCCGTCAATCGGTCGCGCATCGCGTATTGCAACGCGCTGCTCTCACGATTGTGCAGAACCTGATGGGCGGAGGACTGGCGCACATAGAGGATCGCCTTGCGTTCGAGATGGTGAGGGCGGACCTTGTCACTGATCATGACCGTCTTCCCTCTTCGCGAGCGTTGCGCTTACCCGTGCATGGTCCAGCACCAGCTGCGTCATCAAGTTCACCAGCGCATCCTGCGCCTCCTTCGGCAGCTCCCGCCATTCCGGTACCCCGACGGCG
Organism: Bradyrhizobium barranii subsp. apii; assembly: GCF_011516635.5. Lineage (GTDB taxonomy): Bacteria > Pseudomonadota > Alphaproteobacteria > Rhizobiales > Xanthobacteraceae > Bradyrhizobium > Bradyrhizobium barranii. Next base: position 7,011,783 of record NZ_CP096255.1, read on the forward strand.
CCGTGCGCTATGCCACCCGTGAACAGGTCCATCTGATGCACGCCGAACCGCCGGTTGCGCCGAACCGGGTTCGCCGATATCGCCGTCCTGCTTGCCATGAGCCTCTCCCCGATTCTCATCGTGAGAGACTCCGCATGCACCGGAAAGCGGTTCATTCAATGATGATGTCGCGCTCTTGACCGCTGAATCGACAAGCGACGACAACGCGTTGAGCGCTTCCAGGCTGACAAAGGGCTCTGCCGTTAGGCTGCCACCGCGAGCACATGCCGCGCGGTCGAACATCCAGGATGGGATCTCCAGAAAACGCCGCGTCTCCGATCCATCCAGCGTGCAGCGGAAAACAACGCCGTCCGCCTTGTCGATCACACCATGGACGAAAACCTCGCGGCCTGCCCAAGGGTGATGCCGGTACAGAACCTCACGGCATACGGTCCCGTGGGCGTTCTCAAGCCTTGTTGTAGAAGCCCGATCGCCCGCATCTGCCGAACGGCCGCGTCAGATTCATCGTGTTTCGGCGGGACGCCGCGAACGTGATCCCGGAGCGCGTCGAGGTTCGGGTCGTCGCGAAGATCGCCAGGGAGTTTTCGACCGATGCTGCAGGCAAAAATCTGGGCGGCGGCGAAGATGTCGGGGTGATCCGAAACTTCGCCTATCCGTTCCGGGTGTCGCCGATCCCGGGAAAGCCGGAGATGTACGAGCTTCACACCGGCGATTCAGGGCTCGAGCTTGCGCCGGGACATTACGTCCTGAGCCTGGGATCGCAGGCCTATTATTTCCAGGTCGACGGCGAGATCACCGATCCCCGGCAATGCCTCGAGCGGGTCGTCGCCGGCAACGGCACGTTCTACGCGCCCTGCAAGAAGGCACGGACGTATTGACGGCCTCTCCCTGTCATTGCGAGCGCACCACCAAACACTCAGCTGTCATCGCCCGACTTGATCGGGCGATCCAGTATTCCAGAGGCAGCGCGAGAATACGGAGAAGCCGCGGCGTACTGGATTCCCCGCCTTCGCGGGGAATGACAGTGGCGTGTGAGGCAACAGCCGTGACGGCAACAACGCCGACGGCGACCTACTGCTTCGGCGCGGGCGCCATCATCGCGCCGCCCTTCTTCGCTGCGGGCGCAGGCGCAGGCTTCGTCGTCGCGGCGGTCGCCTGTGCCGGAAGATATTTGGCGACGATGGCAGGATCGACCTGGGCGATGTAGGCGTCGGGAAGACGCGTCCAGGTCTCGTCCTTGCCGAACAGGGAAATGCCGAGGAAGCCGCGCATGGTCAGCGTCTGCCCGTCCGCGCTGACCGACATCTTGGCCTTCCAGATGTTGCCGTCGCGCGGATTGACCACGTTGCCGCCGTCATACTTCAGGCCGTCGCGCTTCATGTCGCGGATGAAGGAGAGCCCGAGCACCGGCGCGTTCTTGCGATCATCCGTGCATTTCGCACAGACCTCGTTCGGGTCGTCGCCGGGACGCGGAAAGGTTTTCGCGATCACGCCTTCGAAGATGCCGTTGTGGTCGACGAAGAGAAACCATCCCACCGTCTTGCCGTCCTCGATCTTCTGCCAAAGACCCGCGGCGGTTGGCTGCTGCGCCTGTGCGGCTACCGGCCCAACCGCGCCAAGCGTCAGCGCAAGAGCGAGCGCGAGGAGCGAGAGCAGCCGAAAGCTGGAAAAGAGAGTCCGCATTATGATCACCTTGCTAAGTGTCTGTTCCAAAACATGTTGAGTCGAATGAATCGGTTGTGATTCAAGGTGAGCGGCCTGATTCGATGGGGACGCGCCGCCAATGTGGACTACCGAGAACCGTGCACGCTACGACCGCAGCCGCCTGCGCTATCCGAGCGACTTGACCGACGAGGAGTGGGCGCTGATCGCGCCTCGCATCCCGCCGGCCAAGCGCGGCGGCAACAAGCGTACGGTGGACCTGCGCGAGATTGTCAACGGGCTGATGTACATCCTGAGCACAGGTTGCCAGTGGCGCGCGATCCCCAAGGACCTGCCGCCGCGCTCGACGCTGTATGGCTACTTCGATCTGTGGAGCTGGAACGGCACGCTCGATAAAATTCATCACGCCCTCTATGTCGAATGTCGCGAAAGGGCCGAGCGCGAGGCTTCTCCCACCGCCGCCATCATCGATAGCCAGAGCGTGAAAAGCGCTGAAAAAGGGGGCCTCATGATCTCCATGGCTACGACGCGGGCAAGAAGATCAAGGGCAAGAAGCGGCACATTCTCGTCGACACGCAAGGCCTCTTGATGCACGCCATCGTGCATGCGGCGGACATCCAGGATCGCGACGGCGGCGTGCTCCTGATGGCAACGTTGTTCGGCCTCTATCCCTTTCTTCTGAAGCTCTACGCCGACGGCGGATATCAAGGGCCACATTTCCAGAAGGGGCTGCGTAGCGCTCTGAAGCGCGTGAACCTCGAAATCGTCAAACGCTCCGATCAGGCTCACCGTTTCGTCGTCTTGCCCAAACGCTGGATCGTCGAGCGTACCTTTGCCTGGCTCGGGCGATGCCGAAGACTGTCCAAAGATTGGGAATGCTTCAATCACAGGGCGCTCGCCTTTCTCAAGCTGGCCTCCATCCGACTCATGCTGCGAAAGCTATGCAATCCAAGGTAATCTTTCCGGACAGACTCTAAGCCGCCACTGCAATGGCCGCAGACTACGGCGATTTCGCGAACGGTTCCAGCACCAGAAACATGGGGCATTGCCTACCGAACCCGGTGCCGTCAGTTGACACCGAGCTTCTTTTGCAGACTGGAGGACGAGGTCGTGTACTGGAACACGAGCCGCTTCTCCGGATAGACGTAGCGATGGGCTTTTTGCGACATCAGCGCGCCCTCGTGGAAGCCGCACAGGATCAGCTTGATCTTGCCAGGATAGGTGTTGATGTCGCCGATGGCGAAGATGCCGGATACGTTGGTCTCGAACGCGGACGTCTCGACCGGCACCAGATTGTTCTCCAGCGCGATGCCCCAGTTCGCGACCGGACCGAGCTTCATGGTCAGCCCGAAGAACGGCAGCATGGTATCGCAGGAAACTTCGCTCACGCTGTTGTCGTTGCCCTTGACGGTGGCGCCGGTCAGCTTGCCTTCGGTACCGGACAGCGCGGTGACCTGTCCGAGCCGCAGATCCATCTTTCCGTCGGCCACCAGCGCGCGCATCTGCTCGACGCTGTGGGGCGCGGCGCGAAAATCGTCGCGCCGGTGCAGCAGCGTGATGCGCTTGGCGAGCGGATGCAGATTGAGCGTCCAGTCGAGCGCAGAATCGCCGCCGCCGACGATCAGAACGCTCTTGTCGCGGAACGTCTCCATCTTGCGCACGGCGTAGTGCACCGAGGTGCCTTCATAGGCCTCGATGCCCGGCACCGGCGGGCGCTTGGGCTGGAACGAGCCGCCGCCGGCCGCGATCACCACCACCTTGCATTCGAACACCTTGCCCGCGTCGGTGGTGCAGCGAAACAAGGGATCGCCGATCTTCTCCACCGTCTCCACCATCTCGCCGAGATGGAAGGTCGGATGGAACGGCTTGATCTGCTCCATCAGCGCGTCGGTGAGGCCCTGCCCCGAAACGTGCGGAATGCCGGGAATGTCGTAGATCGGCTTTTCCGGATAGAGCTCGGCGCACTGGCCGCCGACCTTGTCGAGGATGTCGATGAAATGCGCCTTCATGTCGAGAAGGCCAAGCTCGAAGGCGGCGAACAGACCACAGGGGCCGGCGCCAATAATCAGCACATCGGTTTTGATCACGTCGCTCATGTCGTCTCTTTATCGATCGTTATCGGTTGGACGCCGCCCGGGGGCAGAAGTGACCCTGCCTGTCTAGCCAACGGGGATGGATCAGGGAAGGCATAAAAGCGGGCGCACCCCGCAGCCGCGCCCACTTGCCGGGTCAGGATAACTGGGCTGTAACGGGATGCTATATGACGGAGATCAATCGGTGAACGCACCAAGCCGCCTCGATACGACGCCGCGCCTGGAGGACTATCCCTATCGTCTCGGCGACAATGTCCGCTTCGGCGATCTCGATCCGAACCAGCACGTCAACAACGCGGTCTACGCCACTTATTTCGAGACCGGCCGTGTCACGCTGATGAAGAGCCCGGAATACGGGCTGACGCCGCCGGGCCTTGCCTGGATCATGGTGCGGCTCGACATCCATTTCCGCGCCGAGCTGCACTGGCCGAACAAGATCGAGCTCGGCCTCGGCGTGGTCAAGCTGGGACGGACGTCGGTGACCTTCGAACAGGTGGTGTTTTCGGAAGGAAAGTGCATCGCGTCGGCGATGTCGGTCGGCGTCATGCTCAACGAGGCCACGCGGCGGCCCGCACCGCTCACCGCTGAGATCATCGAGAAGCTCAGACCCTGGCACAAGCGCGGTATCGAGGTCGCGCCGCCGAGCATCTAGGATATTGAGGGACGATCAGGCCTGCCGTTCCGGCGTCGCCACGACGAGCCCGTCGAGTTCGTCGGAGACCTTGATCTGGCAGGACAGCCGCGAGTTCGGGCGCACGTCGAAACCGAAGTCGAGCATGTCCTCTTCCATCGGCGTCGGGCTGCCGACCTTCTCGCGCCAGGCTTCGTCGACATAGACGTGACAGGTTGCGCAGGCACAGGCGCCGCCGCATTCGGCCTCGATGCCGGGAATGCTGTTGCGGATGGCGGCTTCCATCACGGTCGCGCCGTTCTCGACTTCCACCGTACGGGTTTCGCCCTTGTGGTCGACAAAGTTAATCTTGGCCATGTGTGCTCGTGCTGCCGCGATGTTGCAAATGAAGGAGGGTCCGGGCTGTCCTATAACGGGTCGATCCGCCCGGCGCCATAGGGTTTTGATGCGACGTGAATCCCGCTTCGCGGGAAGAAAACGCGTCAAAACAAAAGACTAGAGCGCGGTTTCTCGCCTTGTCGCCCTAGGGCTTCAGGATCGCCTCGATGGCGGCGCGAGCCTCGGTCACCGCCTCTTTCAACGCGGCCAAGGCGTGGGTCTGGCCATGGCCGGTCCGGACCGCGGTCTCGAGGCTGGCCGCCGCATCCGCCACCGCAAAGGCGCCGATTCCGCGCGCGGAGCCCTTGAGCTTGTGGGCGAGTGCGCCGGCCTCGGCCGGCAGTGCTGCCATCGCCGCGATCAGGCGGACCGCCTGCTCGGCGAACATCGCGAGCACTTCCTGTTCCAGCTCAGTGTCCCCGAGCGTCATGCGCGAGAGGTGATCGAGGTCGAGCGGGCTGTCGATGGGTGCAAGCGGGGGCGAAGGCATCCAGTCCATCCGTTGCAGTTCAGGCGTCATGGCGCAGGCCCCGGCATCGCGCGATGTCCGCCGATCCGGCGGTCAAGTTCCCCCCACCGAAGCATGGAAATGGTTAACGAAGTGTTTGGGCCGTTTTACGCAAATCCGCCCGTTTATTGCCGAAAAGTTGCCGCAATCCGGCGAGTCCGGTGGAGAATTCCATTTATTGCTAAGGCGTTACGGCGCTATCCTGTTAACGATGATTAAGATTGTCTTAATCCCGGGCATTTCATTCGCGACGCTCTGCCAATAGGATGTTGCGGAAATTGGCGGACAAGCCGTCCGGGTGGGGACGGCTGGGAATCCGCGTAAGCGGCATGATCCGGTCTGTGGGCTTGCGTAGCGCGCTGGGCTCGCGGGGGGACGCGTACAAGTAACGAGGGCTCGGACTGAACATGGCGAACACTCCGAAAAAGGTCAAAGACCCGACAGAAGTTGCGCTTTCTGCGATCCAGGAAGCCCTGAACATCAGCGACACGGCCGCGGACACCAGCCGCAACGCCTCGATGCGCAACGAAACGTCGTCTCCGGTGGGGCCGCCGGCTCCCCCGATCTTCGACGAGCCGACCTTCGAGCCGCGTCCTGCCGCCAACGAGCGCGCCACCGTGTTCGATACGATCGAGGAGCCGCGCACCTCGCGCCGCGCCGCCAACGACGACCGCGAGACCATCGGCCAGTTGCTCCAGGCGCTTCAGAAGGGCCGCCCTGCCCGCAGCGTCTACACCTTCGCCACCATCTTCGCCGGCGTCTGGCTCGCAGCCTGCGCCGCGCTCACCGTCGGCTTCCTGCCCTCGATCCAGGCCGCCATGGGCCAGAGCGGCGGCGTGCTCGTCATCGCCGGCCTGATCGCGATGTTCTTCGCGCCGATCATGCTGTTCTACTTCCTGGCGAGCCTCGTCTGGCGCGGCCAGGAAATGCGCATGATCGCGCAGGCGATGGCGCAGGTCGCGATCCGCTTCTCCGAGCCCGAGGGCTCGGCGTCCGATTCCATGGTCACCGTCGGCCAGGCCATCCGCCGCGAGGTCGCGGCGATGGGCGACGGCATCGAGCGCGCCATCGCGCGCGCCGGCGAGCTCGAGACGCTGGTCGCCAACGAGGTTGCGGCGCTCGAGCGCGCCTATTCCGACAACGAAGTGCGCATCCGCTCGCTGCTCCAGGACATCGCGCACCAGCGCGACAATCTGGTCGGCCAGGCCGAGCAGGTCCGCAGCGCCATCTCCGGCGTGCAGATCGATCTGCGCCACGACATCGCGCTGATCTCGGACGCGATCGCCTCGCGCGTCGACGAGGTCGCCAAGAGCATCACCGGCGCGCTGGAAGAGCGCGGCGCCCACATCACGGGCGCACTGAGCAACGCCGGCGACAACATGATCCTCGCGCTCGGCGAGCGCGGCGGCGACCTGCTCGACCGCCTCGAGGAGGCCAGCAACGAGACCACGCGCGCCGTGCTCGACGCCAGCGAGCGGCTGACCACCAGCCTCAACTTCAAGACCGGCCACGTCCACGACGAGTTCGTCGACCTCGCCGACCGCGTCCACGAGATGCTGAACGAGCGTATCGACCGCATCACCGGCGAGTTCGAGCAGCGCTCTGCCGCGGTCGTCGACGGCATCTCCGAGCGCACCGAGCAGGTGCACGACAGCCTGAAGAATTCGTCGGACTCGCTGCTGCTCGAGCTCGAGCTGCGCTCCAACGACCTCTCCGCCAAGATCGACGATGCCGGCAACCGGCTCGCCGGCCACATCATGACCTCCGGCGACAAGGCGAGCGAGGCGCTCGACGCCACCGTCAACACGCTCGTCGCCAAGGTCGTCAGCCAGACCGAGACCGCGCACGACTCGCTGTCGCTGCAGATGAGCGCGTTCGACGAGCTGGTGAAGAACCAGGGCACCGAGCTGGTCGAGAGGTTCGCCCGCGACTCCGGCACGCTCGGCGCGCTGATCACCCGCCACATCTCCGAGTTCGACCGCACCGTGAAGACGTTCGGCGGTGATATCGTCGATCGCATGGGCCAGCGCACCCAGGACATCGCCGAGAGCCTGAAGACCTATGTCGACAATTTCGATACCCGCTTCACCTCGAACGGCGGGGCGATCACGGCCGTGCTCGACCAGCGCCTGGTGCAGTTCGAGACCACGGTCGGCGAACGTGTCACCAACCTCGACGCCTCGCTGAACGACAAGATCGTCAGCCTCGACGGCACGATCGAAGGCCACATCAAGACCTTCGACGACCAGCTCGTCGGCCGCGTCGCCGCGCTCGAACAGTCGTTCGACACCCGCGCCAAGTCGGTGACCGAAACCATCGACGGACGCCTCAACACCCTCGCCTCGTCGCTGACCGACGGCGCCGCGCAGGCGATCCAGTCGATCGACTCCCGCCTCACTCACCTCACGACGTCGCTCACTGACGGCGCATCGCAGGCCATCGAGACGATCGATACCCGCCTCAACTATCTCGCGACCTCGCTCACCGATGGCGCATCGCAGACCATCCAGTCGATCGATACGCGGCTGACGCACCTCACGACGACGCTCTCGGGCGGCGCCTCGCAGGCGCTCGAATCCATCGACACGCGCCTCACCTACCTGACGACCGCGGTGACGAACGGCGCCTCGCAGGCCGTGCAGTCGATCGACACGCGCCTCACCCTCCTGACCTCGACGCTCACCGACGGCACCGCGCAGGCGATCGAGGCGGTCGACCGCCGCATCACCGGCGTCGCCGAGATGATCGACGGCCGCAGCACGCACCTGACCGACACGGTCACGGCGCGCTTCCAGGACATCCACCAGGCCATCGAGACCAAGGTCGGCTCGGTCGCCAACGACATCGACGTGCGCGTGGCGCAGTTCGAGGACCTGCTCGGCTCGCGTGTCGAAGCCGTCGCCGGCCGCATCGAGAGCAGCGGCCGTCAGGCCAGCGAGGACATGATGTCCCGCGCCGAGATGATCTCGACCGCGATCCGCTCGCATGTCGAGGACGCCGAGCGCTCGCTCACCAACCTCGTCGTCAACACCAGCGAAACGATCCAGACCGGTGCGCGCACCGCGCAGCAGTCGCTGATGACGGTCTCCTCCGACGTCAACGCCCAGCTCAAGATGACCTCCACCGAGGTCGAGCGCGCGCTGACCGCGGTCGGCACCGGTGCTGCGAACTCGATCCTGAGCAGCGCCCGCGAGGCTCAGTCGACCCTGGTCGCTGCCTCGGGCGATGCCTCCAACCAGATCAAGGGGCTCGCGGTCGACGTCGAACGCACGCTGTCGGCGGCCGGTTCTGCCACCGCGGCCTCGATCCTGGCCGGCGCCCGCGAGGTGCAGACCACGCTCGTCACGGCGTCTTCGGACGCGGCTAACCACGTCAAGACCCTCACCGCCGACGTGCAGCGTTCGCTGTCGCTGGCCGGCGCCACCACGGCGGAATCGATCACCGCCGGCGCCCGCGATGCGCAGAGCGCGCTGATCGCGGCCTCGACCGAGACCGCCAACCAGATCAAGGCGCTATCCTCGGACGTGCAGCGCTCGCTCTCGATGGCCGGCACCTCGACGGCAGAGACCATCATGACCGGCGCCCGTGAAGCCCAGACCACGCTCGTCAACGCGTCCTCGGATGCGGCGACCCAGGTCAAGTCGCTCGCGGTCGAAGTGCATCGGTCGCTCTCGCAGGTCGGCCAGTCGACCGCCGAGACGATCACGACCAGCGCCCGCGACGCCCAGAGCACCCTGCTCTCCGTCTCGGCCGAACAGACCAGCCAGGTCCGTTCGTTGGCGGCCGAGATGCAGCGCGCGCTGGCGACCGCCGGCGGCGCCACCATCGAGGCGCTCACCAGCGGCGTGCGCGAGGCCCAGGGCACGCTGATCACCGCCTCGACGGATGCGGCAAGCCAGATCAAGTCGCTGACCACGGACATCGAGCGCACGCTGACCTCAGTCGGCGCCGACACCGCCTCGACCATCCTCAACAGCGCGCGTGAGGCGCAGACCTCGCTGACGTCGACGTCGGCGGATGCCGCAAGCCAGATCCGCACGATCTCGACCGAGATCGAGCGCGTATTGAGCACGGCCACGACCAACGCCACCAACGACATCCAGACCAGCGCGCTCAACGCCCAGAACGCGCTGATCAACGCCTCCAACGAGGCAAGCTCGCGCGTCAAGTCGAGTTCGTCCGACGTCGAGCGTTCGGTGCTCGCCGCCAGCAGCAGCTTCGGCCAGGCCATGACCGGCAAGACCGACGAGATCGTCACCTACGTGCAGCAGCAGGCCGACCGTCTGTCGAACATGATCGACGCCAAGCGCGGCGCGCTGGTCGACGCGATCGGCTCGAAGACCAGCCAGCTCACGCTCGACATCGACCGCGTCACCTCGGATGCGCTGAAGTCGATCGAGACGCGCGGCCATGCGTTCTCGCAGACGATGATGGGCAACGGCTCCGAAGTCGCCCGCACCATCAACGCGGCGAGCGAGATGGCCACCGGCGCGGTCGGCAAGTCACTCAAGGACCTCGAGCAGGCCTCCCGCTCGGCGATCGACCAGTCGCGCCAGGTCTCGATCGCGGCCGTCACCGAGATGCAGGAGACCAGCAAGATCCTGCGTACCGACACGGTGGCCCTGTTCGAGCGTCTGCGCGAAGGCAACATCCTGCTCCAGGAGGTGCTGACCGGTGCGCACGACAACCTCAACTCGCTCGAGCGGGCGCTGGTGACACGCGTCGCCGACTTCGTCTCGGCGATGAACGATGTCACCTCGCGCAACGGCGCTGCGACGCAGAACCTGGAAGACCAGCTCAACGTCTTCAACACGAAGACCACGCGGGCGCTGCAGGACCTCGGCGAGCTGTCGACCCAGTTCGACGCGCACGGCAAGGCCCTGGTCGAAGCCGCGCAGGTCGTCGAGGTGAGCAACAAGAACACCACCGCTTCCCTCGCCGAACGCAAGCAGGCACTGGAATCGCTCGTCACGACCATCGACCTGCGCACGGCCGATCTCGACCAGCGTCTGTCGCGCTTCACCGGCCTGCTCGATGAATCGCTGGCCGCCGCCGAAGAGCGTGCCCGCGACATCGCCCGCGTCGTCGCGGAGACCGCCGGCGCAGGCTCCGCCGCGATCACCCGCCAGTTCGAGGCGGTGCGCGTGGCGTCCGAGGAGGAGCACCGCCAGACCGTCGAGGCCATGCACGACATCTACCGCCAGACCACGGACGAGGCGGATACGATGTTCAAGCAGTCGACCGAGAAGTTCACCAACCTCGTCTCCAGCATGAAGCAGATGGCGTTCGAGATGCACAACGAGCTCGAAGCCACCCGCAACGAGCTGCGCCGCGGCGTGCTCGAGATGCCGCAGGAGGCCGCCGAGAGCACTGCGCAGATGCGCAAGGTGATCGTCGACCAGATCGAGGCCCTCGCCGAGCTCAACCGCATCGTGGCCCAGCATGGCCGTGGCCTCGACGTCTCCACGACCGGCCGCGCCAGCGCGCAGCGCCAGGAAGAGCCGTTGCTGGCAGCCGTCGGCACGCGCAACACCGAGACCCGCGGCCGCGACACCGGCAGCGCCTCGACGCTGCCGCCGCCGGACCTCGGCATGCCCGCCTCCTCGCGCCGCACCGAAGCGCCGCCGGTCGCGCCCGCGGGCAACGACCAGGGCCGCGACGGCTGGCTGTCGGACCTCCTGAACCGCACGGACGCCAACCAGGGCGCTCCGACCGGACGTGAGGCCCCGCGTGGCCGCGCGACACCCGCGCCGCAGCCGCAGGCTCCGCAGGGTGGCAGCAATCCGCTGGAGTCGCTGTCGCTCGACATCGGCCGCCTGATGGACCGCAACCTCGCCGCCGAGATGTGGGACCGCTACCAGCGTGGCGAGAACAAGGCCTTCACCAAGCGCCTCTACACGCCCGCCGGCCAGAAGGCCTTTGACGAGGTCGCCCGCAAGTATCGCGCCGACCGCAACTTCAAGGGTACGGTCGACCGCTACGTCGCCGAGTTCGAGCGTCTGCTCGACGAAGTCGCCCGCGACGGCCGTGGTCCGCAGGAGCTGCGCAGCCACCTGACCTCGGAGACGGGCCTGGTCTACACGCTGCTCGCACACGCGGCGGGTCGGCTCGGGTGATCAGCCCCTAGCGACAACGAATAGCGAATGAGAACGGAGGCCTCACGGCCTCCGTTTTTATTTGAGCCCGTCATTGCGAGGAGTCCTTGCGACGAAGCGATCCAGACTGCTTCCGCGGAGACGATCTGGATTGCTTCGCTACGCTCGCAATGACGAGGTGAGGTCCGTGTACTAAACGCCTACTGCCGCCTGCCGCTCGCGGCGGGCGCCGGCCTCGGCGGTTCGGCCGGCGGCGGCGCGGCGGCCGGGGCGCTGTTGCTGGCGCCGAACAGCACGCGGGTCGGGTTGCGATCGAAATTGTTCACGGCGCGGCTGATGTCGCCGAGGGTGCGGCGGCCGTCGGTCATCAATGCGCCGGAGCGCTTGTCGAAATCCTCGGCCAGCTCGCGGATCGACTTCACCGCCTGGAACAGCTCGCCGCCGTCCTTGCCGCCGGCGAGCGTGTTAAGGCCGAACATCAGGCTGTCGGCCTTGTGCATGACGCCGTCGACCTTGGCCATCACGCCGTCGATCTTCTCGGAGTTGCGCGCGAGCGAGTTGGTGAAGGTCTCGAGGTTCTTCAGCGAGTTCTTCACCGACTCCTGGTTGTCCGCGACGATCTTGTTGATGTTCTGGAGCGTGCCGCGGATCGCCTCGGTGACGTCCTGGAGCTTGTTGGGATCGGCCGTCAGCGACGGGATGCCGTCCTCATCGAGCGGCGGCGGAGGCGCCGCCTCCTCGCCGCCCTTGAGCGAGATCGCGGCGACGCCGGTCAGGCCCTGGAATTCGAGGCCGACCAGGGTGTCCTTGCGGAGCGGGGTGTTGTTCTCGACCATGGCGAGTGCGACAACCCGCCGCGGGTTGTCGAGCTTCACCGAGACCACCTCACCTACCCGGATACCGTTGAAATTGACACTGCCGCCGTTGCGCAGGCCCGCCGCCGGGCCCTCGAACACGACGCGCAGGGGGCTGCGCTGCTTGGTGGTGTGCAGTGACTGGAACCACAGCACGAAGCCGATCGCCGCGGCGATCACCGCCAGCGTGAACGATCCGATCAGTACGTAATTGGCCCGCGTTTCCATCAGCTACTCCGGCACCTCAGCCCATCACCGCACGGGCGCGCTTGCCGTGGAAATATTGTCTCAGCCAGGGATGCTGCGAGGCCTGCATGTCGGCGATCGACCCTGCCGCAATGATCTTACCGTTCCCTAAAACGGCGATGCGGTCGCAGGCTGTGTAAAGGCTGTCGAGGTCGTGCGTTACCATGAAAACGGTCAGGCCCAAAGTACGCTGCAGCGTCCTGACCAGCTCGTCGAAATCGCCGGCGCCGATCGGATCGAGGCCCGAGGTCGGCTCGTCGAGGAACACGAGATCGGGATCGAGCGACAGCGCGCGCGCCAGCGCCACGCGCTTGATCATGCCGCCCGACAGTTCCGAGGGAAAGCGATCCGCGACTTCCGGCTTGAGCCCGACCATGGTGAGCTTGGCCAGGGTGATCTCGTCCATCAGCCGCTGCGAGACCCGGAGATATTCGCGCATCGGAAACTGGATGTTCTGCCGCACGGTCAACGAGGAGAACAACGCGCCCTGCTGAAACAGCACGCCCCAGCGTCGCTCGACACTGCGGCGCTGCGAGGTGCTGGAGGAATCGAGGTCGACGCCGAACACCTCGATGGAGCCCGCGACCTTCGGCACGAGGCCGATGATGGTGCGCGTCAGCACCGACTTGCCGGCACCGGATGGGCCGACGAAGCCGAGGATTTCGCCGCGCTTGACGTCGAGGTTGAGGCCATCGAGCACGCGCGTCGCGCCGAACTGCACGGTGATGTCGCGAACGCGGATGATCGGATCTTGAATCGCGTTTTGAGTTTCTTGCGCCATCGTCACATCCCGATCGAGGCGAAGAAGATGGCGAACACGCCGTCCATGACGATGACGAAGAAGATGCCCTTCACCACGGATGCCGTGGTGTGCTGTCCGAGCGATTCCGCGCTGCCCTGCACGGCGAGCCCCTCGACGCAGGCGACGATGCCGATCACGGCCGCCATCACCGGTGCTTTGACGATGCCGACGATGAAATGGTCGATCGAGATGGCGTCGCGCAGGCGCAGCAGGAAGGCTTCGGGATCGACGCCGCCATAGAGCCAGGCGACGAGGCCGCCGCCATAAAGCGCGGCCATGGCGCCGAGGAAGGCTAGGATCGGCAGCGCCAGCACCAGCGCCAGCATGCGCGGCAGCACCAGGACCTCGATCGGGTCGAAACCCATCGTGCGCAGCGCGTCGATCTCCTCGCGCATCTTCATCGAGCCGAGCTCGGCCGTGTAGGCGCTGCCCGAGCGACCCGCGACCATGATCGCGACCAGGAGGACGCCGATCTCGCGCAGCACCAGCACGCCGAGCATGTCGACGACGAAGATGTCGGCGCCGAACCTGCGGAAATGAAAAATGCCCTGCTGGGCGATGATGCAGCCGATCAGGAACGTGATCAGCACGATGATCGGCACCGCGCGCCAGCAGACCTGCTCCATGTGGTGCACGGTCGAGGTCAGGCGGAACGAGCGCGGGTGGATCAAGACGCGAAACCCCGCCGCGAGCACCGCGCCGAGCATGTCGACGAGGCCCGCAACCGTGCCAGCGACCCCGGCCACGGCCCGGCCGATCTGCTCCAGCATGCCGGTGATGGTGACCGCGCTGCTGTCGACGACCGGCGTCGCCCTGACCCGCCGCACCTCGTCCACGAGGCTCGAATAATTGGCGGAGAGCCCCGCGATCTGCGCCTCGACGGCCCCTTGGGTCAGGCTGCGGCGCAGCCGTTCGATCAGCCAGGCGCCAAAGGTGTCGAGCTTGGCGACCTCGGAGACGTCGATGAATATGTTTTGTGAACCGCCGGCGAGCTTCTCGGCGTCAGCCACCATCCGCTCCAGGACCGGCGCGAAGCTCGCGGTCCAGGTTCCGGTGGCGCAGAGTGCCAGCGCATTGCCCTTGGCAATCCGTTCCAGCTTCGGATCGCCGCTCAAGGTGTCCGCTCCCGGGCCGGGGCGCGAGAAACGGGTAGAATCAGATGGTTGTGCACACGCCCTTACCCAGAGAAGGTATCCCCAACTGGTTAATGTTAGTTGCTAGAGGTAACTAGCAGGTTCAGATTTCGCCAGAGTTCAAAATGACTTCCAGCAAAGTTCCGGCCCTCGCCGCGCGAATCGAGCGATTTCCCATCGCCGGCAGTTTTACCATCAGCCGGGGCGCCAAGACCGAGGCCGTGACCGTTGTGGCCGAAGTGAGCCGCAACGGCCTCACCGGCCGCGGCGAATGCGTGCCTTATCCCCGCTATGGCGAGACGCCCGAGGCAACCCTAGCCGCCATCCAGGCCATGCAGGCGGCCGTCGCGGGCGGCCTCTCGCGGGAGGCGCTGCAGGCCGCCATGCCGCCGGGAGCGGCCCGCAACGCGCTGGATTGCGCCCTGATCGACCTCGAGGCCAAGGCGACCGGCCTGCGGGCCTGGAACCTGCTGGACCGCCCGGTGCCGGGCGAGCGCACCACGGCCTACACGATCTCGTTAGGGACCCCCGAGGCTATGGCGGCGGCGACGGCCAAGGCCGCGCATCGGCCTTTGCTCAAGATCAAGCTCGGCGGCGACCGCGATGTGGAGCGGATCGCGGCGGTTCGCAAGGCCGCCCCCGAGTCCGAGTTGATCGTGGATGCCAACGAGGCCTGGACCGAGGCCAATCTGGAGCAGAATCTCGCCGCCTGCGACGCCGTCGGCGTCACCCTGGTCGAGCAGCCGCTGCCGGCCGGGAAGGATGGCGCGCTGGCGCGGATCAGGCGGCCACTCGCGGTCTGCGCCGACGAGAGCGTGCATGACCGCCCTTCGCTCGCGCCGCTCCGCGAGCGCTACGACGCCGTGAACATCAAGCTCGACAAGACCGGCGGCCTCACCGAGGCGCTGGCGATGGCCGACGCGGCGCAGGCGCTCGGCTTCGAGATCATGATCGGCTGCATGGTCGCGACCTCGCTGTCGATGGCCCCCGCAATGCTGGTGACGCCGCAGGCGCGCTTCGTCGATCTCGACGGCCCGCTGCTGCTCGCGCGCGACCGCGACCACGGGCTGCGCTACGACGACAGTCTGGTCTATCCGCCCGCCTCCTCGCTCTGGGGATGAGCCTTGAGTCGATGCCGCGCCGACCAGATCACGAGCGCGCCGGCCGCGGCCATCGCGGCCATGACGTAGTACAAGCTGTCGCCGATGCGGGCGTAGATCGCACCTGACGCGATCGATGTCGCTGCGCCCAGCAACCCGTTGCACGCGGCATAATAGCCCTGCCCCCGCGCGATCTGATGCGATGGCACGCGCTGCACCAGCAGGTTCATGGTGCCGACGATGGTCATGCCGAAGGTGAGGCCGTGGCCGAGCTGCACGATCACGAGCAGTGCGAGCGGCGGCTCCTGCGCAGTGACGATCCAGCGCACCACGGCGCTCACGCCGCCGATTGCGATCAGCGTGGACGGATGCAGCGAAAACCGCGGCGACAGTGCAAAGACGACGATCTCGGCGATCACGCCCAGCGTCCAGAGGCCCGCGATCGTCAGCCCGCCGAAGCCGTGGAGCTGCCAGTTGATGGCCGAGAACGTGTAATAGGCGACGTGGCTGCCCTGGATCAGCGCGGCCGAGGCGATGACGGCCCAGAAGCCGCCATCGCGCAGCAAGGCCTTGCCGGCATGCGTCTCCGTCGTCCTTCGCCTGACATCGTCGAGCGGCTGCAGCAGCAGGCTGGCGGCGACCGCAACGACGGCCCACGCGACGATGATCCAGATCAGATCGCGCGCAGCGATGTGGTCGACGAGAAAGCCGCAGGCGAGCGAGCCCGCGGCGAAGGCCGCCGAGCCCCACAGCCGCAACGGTCCGTAATCGAGCCCGTAGCGGGCGACGCCGCGCAACGCATACGCATCGGTCAGCGGGGTCGTCGGCGTCCACATCATGCAGGTCAGCGCATAGATCAGGAACAGCGCCAGCGGCTGCTGCTGCAAGCCGACCGCCGTGAACCCGATCGCGGTTGCCAGCACCGACACCATCATGCCGGCGCGAATGGCATGTCGCCTTTCGGCAAGGGCGGTGATCTGCGGCAGCGTGGTGAAGCGCGTGATCGCCGGCAGCGCGTTGATGAGGCCGATCCAGCTTGCGTCGATGCCGATCGCCTTCAGCCAGACCGGAAAGAACGGCAGATGCGTGCCGGACACCGCGAAGACCGCCGAATAGAACAGCGCAAGACTCACGGCGAATCGCCGCTTCACGGCGGCTTGCGTGGGGATTTGTGATTCGCCTGCCATCAAACCAATTGCGATTCGGTCGATATCGTGGTGATCGTTACAGTAACGCGTAGTGATTTGCGCGACGAGATTGTCATGGCCAACGAAGCATTCGCCCTCTCGCCTATGTCTGCCCGTGCGGCCGAGCCGAACGAGCAGGATTACGACGCGATCCGCGAAGCCTTCATGGAGACCGCGCGCGGCCGCTGGTTCCTCGGCGAGTATGCCAAGCGCAACCGCAATGCGGATACCCGCATGGTGCTCGATGCGGTCGCGAAAATCGAAGAAACCCTTGCGGCACAGCGACTACCGGTCGTCGAGGATCGCCTGCCCGAGGCGCTGGTCGAGATCCGCCGCGCCATCCGCGAAGCCGAGACCATCGCGATCGCCGCCTTCGATCCCGCGGCGATCGAGGCCAGCCTCGCGCCGATTCCGCGCGGCGTGCGCATCATCAAGGAGATCTCCTGGCGCTGGCGCGAGATCGGCGCCGACGGGCGAATCTGCGATCTCATTGATTCGCAGCTCGCCTCCATCGAGGCGGCTTGCGGACAGCTATCGACCATCGACCCCCGCGTCGAGCTCAAGGCTGCATTCGATCTGCTCAGGGATCGGGTCGAGCAGCTTGATGGCGACGGCGACACAGCGCCGCAAGCGGCGGTGCATCCCGCCCCTGCGCCGGTGCAGGAAGCGCCCGTCGTAGAGGCCGCAACGGCAACCGAGGCACCCGTGGCTTTTACGGATGCGCCGCAGGACATCGCGGCGACTCCCGCGCCCGAAGCAGCGGTCGATGCCAGCGCCGCCGAAGCACGCGCCGTTGGCGAGGAGGCAATCGACGTCACCACCGAGCCGGAGCTCATTGCCGGCCATCACGTCGGCCCCGAAGAGGAGGTCGCAGAGGCCGCCGCCTTCACCGAGGTGACTGACGGGGTCTCGCTCGACGCCGCCGCGGAAGCCGAGGACGAAGCCATACTCGATGCCATCGCGCTGGAAATGGCCGCGCCCGATCCGGAGTTCGACGAGATCACCGAACCGGTCGAGCTGGAAGCGGCCATTCCGGAGCCGATGGCCGCGGAGGTCGCAGCCCCGATTGCGGCAGAGCTTCCGGAGCCGGTCGCAGCCGAGCCGGCCGCCACCGCAGTCGCGGAAGAGCCCGCCGAAGACGCGCCGATCGCGATGGACTCGCTCGCGCGCCTCACCGACGCCATTGCGGAGGCCGCCGCCGAAGTGATGGAGCAGCCGGCCCCGGCCATGGCGGCCGCCGCGACATTCGGCGCAGCCCCGACCGCGACGCTTCCGATGCCCTCGCCCTTGTCCGCCTCCTTGCCCGAGCCCTCGCTCGGCGCCACCATCCTCGCCAGCGGCATCCTGCAAAAGCCCCGCGCGGCGGCCAACGACCCCATGGCGCCAATCCGCCGCATGACCCAGGCCGAGAAGATCGCGTTCTTCTCGTAAGGGGCGCGCGCTCTCCACATCGTCATTGCGAGCGCAGCAAAGCAATCCAGAGTCTTTCCGCGGAGAGATTCTGGATTGCTTCGCTGCGCTCGCAATGACGGAACAAGGTGAATCACCGCACCCTCTCTCGTGTCCCGGACAAGCTGCAACGCGTAGGCAGTTGCGGCGCAGAGCCGGGACGCAGGCTGTTGCACGGGTGCTCTCGCAAACCTAGCCGCGCTACGCGAAGGGGGCCTGCCCGGTCGATGCGTCGACGCCGCCGTCGACCGGCAGATTCACCCCATTCACGAAGCTGGCGTCGTCGCTTGCGAGAAATGCGATGACGCTCGCGACTTCCTCGGACCGGGCTCCGCGCCCCAGGGGGATACGTTCCACCAGCTTCGCGAACAATTCCGGATATTGCTCCATGATCGGCGTCGTCAGGTCGGTGAGGGTCAATGATGGGCACACCGCATTGATGCGCACGCCTCTCGGGCCAAAGTCGAGCGCCAGGCTGCGTGTGAGATTGCTGACGGCACCCTTCGTGGCGTTGTAGAAGCTCAAACCCCGATCGCCGCCAAGCCCGCTGAGAGACGACACGTTGACGATCGAGCCGCCGCTTTCGATCAGGTGCGGAAGCGCGGCGCGCGTCATGTAGAGGACGCCGTCGACATTGACCGCGAAGAGATCTCGCCACAGCTGGACCGGCGAGCCCAGGAAATCGATCAGTGCACCCGTCCCGGCATTGTTGACGAGGATGTCGATCCTGCCGAATTGAAGGACCACGTCGGCGACCAGGCGCTCGACATCTGCGGCGATCGAAACGTCGGCGGATCGGATCATGCAGCGATCGGTGCCGAGTTCGGCAGCGACTTCAGCCAGCTTGACCTCCCGGCGCCCGTTGAGCACGACAATGGCGCCTTCGGCGTGAAAGCGCCTTGCGGCTGCGGCGCCGATGCCGCTGCCGGCGCCCGTAACGATGACGACTTTATCCCTGAACCGATCATTCATGCCAATAACTCCATCCGAAACCGCGAGGTCCGGACAAGAGCTAGGACACCGGAAAGACAGCCCGGTTTCAGCCGAACCGGATTCGGTTACGATTGAAATCTATCGCGCGAAGCGTTCCGCGAGGCGATGCGAGGCCGATCAGCCGCAGTTCCAGACTGCGCCGATCGGGGTCCGCGTCCAGCACGGCCCAAAACTGCCGCCATTGTAGCGGCCGCCGCCGAAGCCGGGCCGGCCGAAATAGCGCCATTCGCCATCCCAGCCGTAATATTGGGGCACCGGGTCGATGTACCAATGGCGGCGGTCGCTGCGCGACATGCGCCGCATCGCCTCCTTCTGCTTGTAGAGCGGAATGCTGTTGCTCAGCGGCTGGCGATAGCCCGGCAGGAAGCCGTAACCATGCCAAGCCTGCTTGGGACGTTTTTGAGATGACGCAGCAGACGCGATGGCGGGCAACAGCGACAGGACGACAGCAATGGATAGACACATAAGGCGCGACATGGATCGACCATAGACAGTCGCTTGCCCGAAGGCCATTCAAATTCGGGTGCGAGACTTTTCGCCGCTTCGACTCATTGGCTTCTCCCGATAAGCTCGCATAGCGCAGCATGAGGGCCGCGCGTGAAATTTGCATATTCCGGAGTGAGCGGATGTCTGAAACCCCGCCCGTCGGCGCATTCGCCATCGTTCCCAGCAACGACCTTGCCGCTGCGATTCCGTTCTGGGAACGCCTCGGCTTTGCGCGCGCGGGCGGTGATGCCGACTACGTGATCATGACCGGTTGGGGCTGCGAGGTGCATCTCACACGAGCCGGCAATGGCCCGTGGCGCGTGCCCGAGCACAATCCCTTCGGCGTCTTCATTCGCACGCCCCACGTCGAGGCCATCGCCGCGCGCGTGGACGGTCTGATCATCCGCCCCGGTGGCGTGCTGCGTCACCGCGAATGGGGGATGTATGAGGCGGGCATCAACGGACCCGACGGTCTTCTCGTCAGGATCGGCTGGCCAGCAGGGCTGATGCATCGCCCTAGCTGATCACGCCCTTCCGGATCAGGAAGCATCCATAGCCCCTGCTGTCGCCGACCTGCACGACGCCAAACCCCGCCGCCGCCGCGCGATAGAATTCCGAGCGCGAGAGCTTGCCGGGAGCAACGGCCGGCCAACCGCGCGCTCGATTTCCGCCAGCACCGCGCGCTGCACGTCGGGCATGCGATCGGGATCATCGACCGGCGCCATCACGCGCACCGGATCGGGATCGAAATCGTCGAGCGGGTAGACCGACATGTTGGCACGCGGCCGGTCATCGGCCGTTCACCATAGCAGGTTCCAAAGCGTGATTCAGATCACGCAGCTTACCATGGTGATTGCGATAACGGACCACGGGCTCGAACGCGGCCAAGCTTCCTCGCAACCAATCTCGCATCGAGATGAGTGCCAGAGGAGCACGCCATGTTCCGCCTAAAGCCTTTCCTGATGACGGCTAGCCTCGTGGGAAGCCTGTTCGGCTTCGCCTGCGGCCCTGCTCCCGCGCAAGTCGCCCCGGTCCAGCCTGCCCCCACCGCGCTGCAAGGGCGGGAGCAGCGGCTCGCGCTGGTGATCGGCAATTCCAACTACAAGAACGCGCCGCAGCTCCAAAATCCCGACAATGACGCGGAGTCGATGGCTCAGTTCCTGAACTCCGCCGGCTTCGAGGTGGTTGCCGCGACCGACCTGACCCAGAACGACATGCTCCGCGTTGTTCAGGACTTTTCCGCCAAGGTCTCCGCGCGGGGTCCGAACACTGTCGCCATGGTCTACTACGCCGGTCACGGCGTGCAGCTCGCCGGCGAAAACTATCTCGTTCCTGTCGATGCCAAGGTTTCGAACCCCACCGAGCTCGTGAGCAACTCAGTGCGCCTCGTCGACGTGATGTCGACGCTGGAGACGATCCCGAGCCGCATGCGCATCGTCATCCTCGATGCCTGCCGCAACAATCCGTTCCCTGATGTCAACGACGCCGGCCGCGGCTTGGCCATCGTCGATGCGCCGAACGGCTCGATCGTCGGCTACTCGACCGCGCCGGGTGCGGAAGCACAGGACGGCACCAACGGCCACAGCCCCTATACCCAGGCCTTCCTCAACGTCGCGCGCGAACCCAACGTGCCGATCGAGCAGCTGTTCAAGCGCGTGCGCCTCGAAGTGAACCAGACCACCAGCGGCGCGCAGATCCCGTGGGAAAGCTCGTCGCTGACCTCGGACTTCACCTTCTTCGGCGACACCGCTGTCGCCGCCAACCGCGCGCCGGTGAATGCGCCTGTCGTGCAGGTGGCCTCCAACCTGCCGAGCCGCTCGACGCGCCAGGCCTATGACTACGTCGTGTCCGAGGGACGGCAGGAGTACTATCAGGAGTTCATCCAGATGTACCCGCACGACCCGCTGTGCGACCACATCCGCTGGCTGCTCAACAACCTGCTGATCACGCAGGCCTGGCACAAGGCGGTGCTCGCGAACTCCCCACTCGGCTACAAGAGCTTCTATGACAGCTACGGCAACAGCCCCTATGCGCAATCCGCGCTGAAGCTCCAGGCTCAGCCGAAGCTGATCCCCCTGATGCAGGCGACCAAGTTCCTCGCGCCGCAAAACATTGCCCCGACGTTCAAGATCGGCAATCTCGGCCAGCCCAAATACATGCCGCTGATGCAGCAGGGTAATGGTGGTGGCCAAATGAATGGCAATCTGCCGGTCGTGCAGAAGCCGGTGGACAGCAACGTCATCGGCAAGCTCGGCAATGGCGGTCAGGTCGTCAACCTGCCCTCGGGCAACAACCAGCCGAACGGCACGCCGTCGCGGACCCCGGGCAAGATCGTCACCCTGCCTGCGCCGACCAACACGACCAACACCAATGGCGGCACCGGCAAGATCGTGACGCTGCCCGCGACCAACAATACGCAGAACGGCGGCAGCAACAATAACGGCACGACCAAAGGCACGCCAGGCAAGATCGTGAGCATGCCGGTGAATGTCGGCAAGGGTGGCACGACTGTCGATACGAAGCCGGTCGTTCAGACGCAGAACAACCCGATCCGCGTCAACAACGGCGTGAAGCTCAACAACACCCCGGTGAACAAGGTGCAGGTCCAGAACAACCAGCAGAACAACCGCCCGCAATTCAATGCGACCAACCGTGTGGTCAACAACGGCGGCAACAACTTCCGGCAGTCGATGAACCAAGCGCCCTCCATGGGCGGCGGCAACAACCACCGCGGCTTCATGCGCTGATCGCCACAAGCGAAACGACAAAGGGGCAGAGCGGCGACGCTCTGCCCCTTCTTCATGTTAGAAGGTCCGAAACCTAAGCAACCAGCTCGGCAAACAGATCCGCATCCACATTGCCGCCGGAGAGCACGATGACGACGTTCTTCCCGGCGACGTCGAGGCGGCCGGCAAGCAGCGCGGCGAGGCCGACAGCACCGCCCGGCTCGACCACGAGCTTCAGCTCGCGATAGGCGAAGGCCACGGCCGCACCGACTTCCTTGTCAGATGCAGTCACGCCGCGCGCCAAGAGCTTGCTGTTGATCGCAAAGGTCATCTCGCCGGGGATCAGGGCCATCAGCGCATCGCAGATGGTGCGGCCCGCAGGCCCATGCGGCTCACGGTGGCCTGCGGTCAGCGAAATGCCGTGATCGTCGAACGCCTCGGGCTCGGCCACCACGATCTCGGCGAGCGGATAGCGCGCCTTCACTGCCGTGGCGACACCCGCGATCAGGCCGCCGCCGGAGGCCGGCGCCACCACGATGTCGGGGCTGAGGCCGAGCGCAGCCATGTCCTCCGCGATCTCACGACCTGCGGTGCCCTGCCCCGCGATCACGAACGGATCGTCATAGGGCCTGACCAGCGTCGCGCCGCGCTTCTCGGCGATGCCGCGCGAGATCGCCTCGCGGTCGTCGCGGTCGCGATCGTACAGCACGACCTCGGCGCCGTAGGATTTGGTGCGCTCGCGCTTCGACAGCGGCGCATCCGCGGGCATCACGATGGTCGCGTGCATGTCGAGGATCTTGGCAGCCGCCGCCACGCCCTGGGCGTGGTTGCCGGACGAGAACGCGACGACGCCGCCGGCGCGCTTGTCCTGCGGGATCGAGGCGACCTTGTTGAAGGCGCCGCGGAACTTGAAGGAGCCGGTGCGCTGGAGCATCTCCGGCTTCAGGAAGACCTTTGCGCCGACGCGCTCGTTGAGCACGGGAAAGGACAACAGCGGGGTGCGGATGGCGAAGGGCGCGATCACGCGTGCTGCTGCATCGATATCGGCAGGGCCGATCGGGAGGAGCTGTTCGGTCATGCCTAATGTTATCGCGCCGGACGAGGCGCGGGGCAAGACACCTGCGCGCGATGAACCTTGGTTTTCAGGCTACGAAACTAACCGGCTCCGCCCCATTCCTGCCTGGAAGCACCGCGCCAACCGCCTTGATGCTGTCCACAAACGCCCTCGCCGAGGCCTCCCAGGTGTAATTGGCGGCGAATTCGACGCAGTCCTGCCGGGACACGTCGAGCGCCGCGAAGCAGGCGTTGCGCAGATCGTGATCGAGGGCGCCGACCGGTGCATCGCCGATCACGTCGCGGGGGCCCTTCACCGGGAAGGCCGCAACCGGCAGGCCGCTGGCGAGCGCTTCCAGCAGGACCAGGCCGAACGTGTCGGTCTTGCTGGGGAACACGAACACGTCGGCCGCAGCATAGATTGCCGCCAGCGCCTCGCCGTGCTTCTCGCCCAGGAAGATCGCATCCGGATAGGCTTCTTCCAGCGCGACCCGCGCCGGGCCGTCGCCGACGATCACCTTGGTGCCGGGCAGATCGAGATCGAGAAACGCCTCGAGATTCTTCTCTACTGCCACCCGGCCGACCGAGAGAAACACCGGTGCCGGGAAGCAGAGATCGATGGCGCGGGGGTGGAACAGGCTGGTGTCGACGCCGCGCGGCCACAGCACGACGTTGTCGAAACCGCGCTCGCCGAGCTCGCGGGCGAGCGCAGGCGTTGCCGCCATCACGGCGCGGCTGGGCGCGTGAAATCGGCGCAGCGCCCGCCAGATCAGGGATTCCGGAACCGGCACGCGGGCGCGGACATATTCGGGAAAGCGGGTGTGGAAGCTGCTCGTGAACGGCAGCTTGCGCTGGCGGCAGTAGCGGCGGACCATCAGTCCGATCGGCCCCTCCGTCGCGATGTGGATGCTGTCGGGGCGGGCCTCTTCGATCAGCTTCGCGATCCGCGCCGGGCGCGGCATGGCGAGCCGCACGTCGCGGTAGCTCGGCATCGCAAAGGTGCGGAACGATTGCGGCGTCAGGAACGTGAACTCGACACCGAGCCCCTCGGCGGCGTCTGCGAGCTTGGTCAGCGTCCGAACCACACCATTGACTTGCGGGTGCCAGGCGTCGGTCGCGACCAGGATGCGCATCAAGCGGCCCTTGCTGCGACCTGCGGGACCTGTGCCGGCTTCCGCGCCTGATCCGCCCAGGTGATGATCTCGAAATGACCATCGTCATGCTCGACCAGCGCCGTGCAGCTCTCGACCCAGTCGCCGCAATTCATGTAGCGGATGCCGCCCTCGTCGCGGATCACGGCATAGTGGATGTGGCCGCAGATCACGCCGTCGGCGTCGTGACGCCGCGCCTCGGCGGCGAGCGCCTGCTCGAACGCGCCGATATAGTTGACGGCGTTCTTGACCTTCTGCTTGGCCCATTGCGACAGCGACCAATAGGGCACCTTGAACATGCGCCGGAAGAAGTTGACGAAGCGATTCATCTGGATCGCGAAGTCATAGGCCTTGTCGCCGAGATGGGCGAGCCAGCGCGCGTTCTGCACCACGAGGTCGAAGATGTCGCCGTGGATAACGAGATAGCGCTTGCCGTCCACGCCGGTGTGGACGGTATTCTCGACCACGTCGATGCCGCCGAAATGCGTGCCGTAATAGTTGCGCAGGAACTCGTCGTGATTGCCGGGAATGTAGATGACCTTGGCGCCCTTGCGCGCCTTGCGCAGCAGCTTCTGGACCAGGTCGTTGTGCGACTGCGGCCAGTGCCAGCTCGATTTCAGCGCCCAGCCGTCGACGATATCGCCGACGAGATAGATCGTATCGGCATCGTGGTAGCGCAGGAAGTCGAGCAGCAGGTCGGCTTGAGAACCGCGGGCTCCGAGATGAACGTCGGAGATGAACAACGTGCGAAAGCGCCTTTCAGGGCTCTCGTCACTCACATCGTAACTTCCCATGCGACAGCCTGTAACAATATCCCGTGACAGGGGGATGACCAATGAACCTTTGAGGCACCCTCGGATACGAATCAAACCTCGCCTCGCCCGTCCCGCGAATATCAGTCGCATGCGACAATCCGGCGACATGACGCCGCAACGGCCTCCGCAAGACCCCGGAACCGATGGCTGATCAGGTTAACGGCAGCGGTCCCGCGCGCCGCTGGCGGTGCGCTCGCGGCCCGGATCAGTAAAATTTGTGGAAATGATGGATCGGCCCGTGGCCGTGGCCGACGCTGAAGCGGTCGGCGGCCGCGATCGCTGCGCTGATCCAGGCCTTGGCGCTCCGCACGGCCCGCTCGAGATCCTCGCCCCTGGCAAGCCCCGCCGCGACGGCCGAGGACAGCGAGCACCCCGTGCCGTGGGTGTTGCGGGTGGCGACCCGCGGCGCCGCAAGCGCGATCGTGTTGTCGGCATCGACGAGATAGTCGATGCTTTCGGCGCCCTCGCCGTGCCCGCCCTTGATCAGGACCGCACGGCAGCCCAGCGCCAGCAGCCGGCGCCCCTGGCTCTCGATCTCGGCCTCGCGTGTCGCGACGGGCTCGTCGAGCAGAGCCGCGGCCTCGGGCAGATTAGGCGTGATCACCGACGCCAGTGGCATCAGTTTCTTGCGCAGGGCTTCCACGGCCTCCGCGGCGAGCAGGCGATCGCCGGAGGTTGCGACCATCACGGGATCGAGCACGACATGCCCCGGCTTCCAGCGCGACAGCGCCGCCGCGATCGCATCGATGCTGGCG
This sequence comes from Bradyrhizobium barranii subsp. apii, assembly GCF_011516635.5. Taxonomy (GTDB): domain Bacteria; phylum Pseudomonadota; class Alphaproteobacteria; order Rhizobiales; family Xanthobacteraceae; genus Bradyrhizobium; species Bradyrhizobium barranii. Next base: position 7,037,900 of record NZ_CP096255.1, read on the forward strand.
GCCTGCGCCACCATCCCGATCTTCACCGCGCCGACCTCGAGATCGGAAAACACGGCATCGATCTGCGCGGTGACGAATTCGGCGGGCACCGCGTGGATGCCGGTAACGCCGCGCGTGTTCTGCGCGGTCAGGGCCGTGATCGCGGAAGCGCCATAGACGCCGAGTGCGGCAAATGTCTTCAGGTCGGCCTGGATGCCGGCGCCGCCGCTCGAATCGGAGCCGGCGATGGTGAGCGCCACGGGCGTCGTCATGGGGCGATCTTCCGCGTTTTTGAGACCATCACCCGTCCTAGCGCGCACCCCGGTGGCCCGCAAGTTCGCTTGCTAAATCCGGCCGATTTTGGCCTATTAGCCGCCAGATATGCTTCGGAGTGACTGCAATGGTTCCTTTTTTCGTCCAGATCAAATGCAAGCTCGGCCAGTCCTACACGGTCGCCAACGCGCTTGCCGAAGCCGAGATCGCCTCCGAGATCTACTCCACGGCCGGCCATTACGATTTGCTGGTGAAGTTCTACGTCGACAAGGACACCGACATCGGCCACTTCATCAACGAGAAGGTGCAGGTGCTGCCGGGCATCCAGGACACCCTGACCATCATCACCTTTAAGGCGTTTGGCGCGAGCTAGGGTGTGCACGAGGGCCGGATGGGAAGTCCGCTTCCGAGACAGCGCAGCGGACCAATTGTGCTCAAAGTGAGTTCTTCGGATTTTGACCATCGCATACATCATCCAGCGCTCGCCCCCCTCTCGCGCTAACAAGGCCCAACGCGCTTCATCGATGACGGCCGCGTCGACATCGCGCCAATGTCCGGTCAAAAAACGGATAGTCTCCAAGTGGTTGGGGCCATCGTAGCCCACGCGCTTAGGTCCGCGGAGGAACAATTCGGCGGCCCGATCGCGTGCACCTATGCCGCGCGCAAAGTGTGAAATATTTCATTGAACATACAACCCTGGAATGCTCTTTTCACACGGATCGTGAGCGCCGGGGGCCGGCAATGCCCAAAGGACCGCTTGTTTCGATAGCAGTTGCTGTCTGGGTGCTTTGCACAGGCGGCTTAGCCTGGGCGGTTCGCCCAGCGGCGATAGACCCCGCTGCCATCCTCCGTAACCAAGTCGACAAGATTGGTCCGGGTTCAGTTGTCTTTAATCCTCCGACGGAAATGACGGTCGGCTATCACGAGCCAATAGCCGTCCAGCCGCTCCAACGTCATGGCGTGGCTCAAACTGAACAGATCGAGGTTGGCAGCTTCATGCGGGCTCGCCTATTCGGTGAAGGATTCACGGCAACAACGAGTAGCGATGACGCGCAAGCCGAGTGGCTTTATGCTGAGCTTCCAGCGAAGTCGGGCGACCAGACCGGTGCACCGCGCGACAAAATGTATCTCTTCGTTTCGCGAGTTCTGGGCAGCACGGAGGAGGTCTGGCAGGCAATCTTCGCATCCGATCGCCTAACTTATCGGCCACCCCGTCTCGTCCTGTACACAAGCGCCACCTACGCGGCCTGCGGATTAGCCGAGAAAATCATGGGACCATTCTATTGTCCTGATGATCAGAAAGTCTACCTCGACCTTTCGTTCTTCCAAGAGATGCAGACTGACCTTCACGCCTGCGATTCGAGCGGCGCCGACTGTCAACTTCCTCAGGCCTATGTGATAGCCCACGAAATCGGACACCACGTTCAGAACTTGCTGGGAATTATGCCAAAAGTGCGCGAGCTTCAAGAGAGCATGGAAACGGAGGCGGAGAGAAACCGGTTACAGGTTCTTCTCGAATTGCAGGCCGATTGTCTCGCCGGCATTTGGGCGCGTAAAATTAAAGAGAAAGCGAAGATCAACGCGAGCGACATAGCAGCGGCAATTCGAACGACAGAAGCACTAGGCAACGACACCCTGCAGAAAAGTGCCTTGGGGTACGTAGTGCCTGACTCGTTCACTCATGGCAGCGCTGCGCAGCGCCATCATTGGTTCGATGTCGGTTACGCAACTGGATTGGTGAAGAGCTGCAACACCTTTGCTGGAGCGCGGCAATGAGACCCGACCTTCCCGACTCTCAACAGCCGATGTCCGACGACGACTGCATACTTCCGAGCGGGACCGCTGGCGGTACGGGAGCCCCCACCGAACGAAGAGAAACTCTGCGACGAACGCCTGCCCGGTCTCTTGCATTTTCATTTTGAGGGGAGTGCCGTGCCCCAGCATTGGTTAAAATACTTGGCTGTTTGGTCAATTGCTTTCGCAACGGGCTTCGGGAGCAGCTACGCGCAACCGATCGTCGCCGAGCGAGACGTCCTTCAGATCTGCGAAGCGTTTTCGCGGAAGGCCCCAGAGCGAATGCCGGCAATTGTTCAGCCGGAAGCTGCCAAAAATTTCGTTGGGAGATACGCTCGCTTTTCGGACCGGCTACGAGGCTGCCTATCGGCATCGGAGCGCGAGCGCGAGCCAAATAGCGTGACTTTTTTGATTCAGAACACACAGTATGAGAGTTACTGGAAGTTCCTCACTGATTCCAACTCAGTTCAATGGATTTCTATCGAGAGGTTTAGGCCCGTCACGCTGGCAGATGATGAGCCATGGCGCGCGCCTTTTGATGTGACAGCAGCCCCGATCAGGCCAACGATTAAACCCGGCGGCACCAAAATAGACCCGGATATCCAAGGCGGCGCGATTCAAAACTCCAGCGTCGACACACGTATCGTTGAGTTTTTCTATGCAACGAACCGCAAACAGTCGGACACTCCCCCCGATGTCGAAGGCCATCCCCAGCCCGCATTCACAAGCGATGGACCTCCTGTCTACAGCTTAAACGGCTGGACTGCTGTCAGCGGCTACACAGGCGAGCGCAACCCTGATCTGAGTGTCGGGATCGTTCGCGTCCGGGTGCCTGAAGGACACCACATCGGAAACATAGAATTGCCCCCGAGCCTTAAGCTCTTCGGATTTGAGTTGAGACGAGACACACTTGACCCAACGAAGCATTTTACTATTCGCAGCATCGAGAAAACAGACGAAGCGAAATGGATAAAAACGCTAGCGTCAACAAAGAAGAAAAAGGCTCTCGTGTTTGTCCATGGCTTCAATACCAAATTCCGCGACGCCGTCTTCCGGGCAGCGCAGATAACTTGGGATCTTCAGTTCAGAGGCTCCACAATCTTATTCTCATGGCCGTCTCGCGGGGATATCGCGGACTATCTCTATGACAAAGAAAGCGCGTTGGCTTCGCGCACGGCCTTTCTTCGCGTGATCGACGATCTTTACAAAGCCGGATATGACAACATCGATGTGATAGCTCACAGTATGGGGAACTTGATCGCAGTTGAGGCCCTATCAAATAGCGCCGCGACACGATCACCCACGGCTATCGCGCAGTTGATTATGGTCGCCCCCGATGTGGACCGAGACATGTTTGTTCAAGACATTTCCGGCGTCGCAAAGGTCACCAAAGGGCTTACGCTTTACGCATCCAAGAACGACAAGGCCTTGCAGCTATCGAAGCGTATTGCCGGAGGTATCCCGCGCGCGGGAGATGTACCTGATGCCGGGCCAGTTGTTTTGCCTGGACTTTGGACGATTGATGTCAGTCTGATTGGAGATGAACTGTTCGGACTAAATCATAACACGTTCGCCACAACACGAAATGTGCTTAACGATCTTGCGATACTACTTATGGAAGGCAAGCCGCCACCACGGCTAGTTGAGATCCGGGGCTTCCCTGAGCCTCCCCAAAAAGCCGCGTACTTCCGCTACATACCCTAGCCCGTCTTATTCGTCAGAGGGCGCCTGAGAGGCTGGCGAGCGTGGTGTAAAGCGCTGATGCGGCGTAGGATTCGGTTGCGAAGCCAACCCCATCACCTTCAGCCGCGAACACCACGCCCGCCATGACCGACGATACGATTCTGCCCTTCTCGTTTCCAGCCGTTCACGCCAAGAAAGTCACAGCTGCCTTCGATGGCGGTCGGCTGACCTCGAACGGGGGCGTGATGCTTCTGGCGATGGCCGAGCGGCGTCTCGGCTTGGCCGACAATTTGGCCCGGGTGTTCCCGGATCGGCGCGATCCGACGCGGGTCGTGCACAGCCTGGTCGATATGTTCCGCGCGCGCATGTTCGCGATCTGCTGCGGCTACGAGGACGCCGACGACCTCGATCATCTGCGGTCCGATCCCGCATTCAAGCTGGCCTGCGGACGGCTGCCGGACACGGGTCGCGATCTGTGTTCCCAACCGACGCTGTCGCGTCTGGAGAATGCTCCGCGCCTGCGCGACGTGATCCGACTGACCTACACTTTGGTCGACGCATGGATGGATAGCTACCCGCGCGAGCCGGCATCCGTCACGCTCGACATCGATGATACCTGCGATGTCGTCCACGGCCATCAGCAGCTCTCGCTGTTCAACGCTCATTATGACGAACGCTGCTTCCTGCCGATCCACGTCTACGACACGGAGAAGAGCCGGCCCGTGGCGGTCGTGCTGCGGCCCGGCAAGACGCCGGGCGGCGTCGAGGTGCGTGCCCATCTGCGCCGCCTGGTACGGCATATCCGGACGCGGTGGCACAACACGCGAATTACGTTCCGTGGCGACGGGCACTATGCCCGGCCGGAGGCAATGGCGTGGTGCGAGACCAACGGCATCGACTACATCTTCGGTCTGTCCGGCACCAAGCCGCTCGCCAGAAAAGTCGACGCGGTCGCCGACGACATCCGCACGCGACGCGCCATCGAGAACCTGCCGGTTCTGCGCGGCTATACCGAGACGCGCCACAAGGCAAAGTCCTGGGATCGCGAACGACGCACCGTCGCCCGTATTGAGGCGACGATGCTCGGCCTCGACATCCGCTTCGTCGTCACCAGCCTCGATGTCGGCTCGGCCGAGTGGATCTACGACAGCCTGTATTGCGCGCGCGGCCAAGCCGAGAATCTGATCAAGCTGCATAAGACGCAGCTCGCCTCCGATCGCACCAGTTGCCGTTCGGCGCTCGCCAATCAAGTCCGCCTCGTTCTCCATACCGCCGCTTATTGGCTGATGCTGACCGTGCGCGACGCCATTCCCAAAGTCCGGGAATTGGCCACTGCCGAGTTCGCGACGCTGCGTCTTCGGCTCTTGAAAATCGCCGCCCGGGTTGTCGAGACCAAGAGCCGCATTCGCCTTGCGTTCGCCGCGGCATGTCCCGAAGCCGACCTGATCCGCAGCTTGCCCGGCGCGCTGCTGCCGCTCGGTCCTTGACCGGTGGGGCGTCCGCCCGCGTTCACCCAACCCATCCCTCAAGCGCGTTGCAAAGTACCGGTCGTCAGGCGGTGAAAAGCCGAAGGCAATCCTGTGCGCCTCGTCAGCGGAGGTGTGCGGATGCACCAGTCGGACCAAAATACCGCGCTCTCACGAATAGGGCGGGCTAGACTAGAGCATTTTCCGACCGGAAAGAATCGGGTGGGGATTCCCAAAACGGCGCGAGTCAGATTCAAGCTGCATGCTGGCGAGGGAGGCCAGCATGTATGGCCAGGGCGCTTTCGGTTGATCTTCGCCAAAGGGTGGTAGCCGCGATTGACGGTGGCATGTCCTGTCGACAGGCTGCTGAGCGCTTTGGTGTCAGCGCGGCCAGTGCGATCCGCTGGCGCGCTCGCCTCAAGAAAGTTGGCGACATCGTTCCTAAACGCCAGGGCGGTGACCGCAAATCGCAGCGCATCGAAGCGCATTCGCAATTGATTCTGGAGGCGGTGACAGCGAGGCCGGATATCACGCTTGCCGAGTTGCGAGAACTGTTGAAACGTCATGGAATATCGACTGGCATCGCGTCGCTCTGGCGTTTTTTCCAGCGCAGAAAGATCACACTTAAAAAAAGACAGCGCACGCCGCCGAGCAACGGCGCGGCGATATAAATGCCGCACGTGAGGAGTGGTTCGAAGGGCAAATCGACCGTAAGCGTAGCTCTGCGGCCCTTTTGAATGGCGCTTGACGCCTATTTTGTTCGCGTGGCGCGTCGCCGCGGCTTCCTTGTGTCGGACAACGCGTTGACGGCGGCTTCGAGTGCCTTCCGGTCGACGACGTTGGGATCGAACCGCTCCGGGCCCCAGAGGCGCATGTGTCCGTGCTCGGGATGGGCGGGGTCGCTGATGGCGGCGAGGTATTCGGCATAGCCTGGCGCACCGCCGACGTCTTCCGGAGGACAACGACCGGCGGCCTCGAGCAGGAAGGGAAGCCCCTCCGTCGTGGTGTTCTCGAACCATTTTTCGAGCTTGATCACATGGTCCCAGCTGTCGCCGAAGTCATAGAGATAGTGGATCGTCTTGGCGCCGGTCTCGCGAACGATATCGCACAGCCGCGCTTTGCGGGCATCCATGGGCTGGTGACCGTAATCATTGTCGGGGTCGGGAATCCCCCAATGTGCCTCACCAGCAAAGAACTCGAAGAGGTGACTGTTCGTCCAGCCGAATGCCTCCTGAAGCGTCAGATGCAGCCGATCAAGGCGCAGGGTGACGGGTACGACAAGGCGACGCATCACCTCCGGCTTCACATCCTTGAGGGTCACCTTGATCCGGACCGCGGTCGTGTTCAGGCTCATGCCGCCAGCCTCGGATCGCGTGTATGCATCGTATAGGTCGACGCCCAGGGAAGCAGTTCGTCCAGTCGCGCTGCAGGCCAACCATTGACGAGCTTGGCGAGAACGTCAGCGAGCCAGTGCTCGGCACTGACGCCATTGAGCTTACAGGTCTCAATGAGCGAAGCCAGCAATGCCCAATTCCCGGCGCCTTCGTCGCAACCGGCAAAAAGAGAGTTCTTGGCGTTGAGCTTGATCGGTCGCATCGCACGCTCGACAGCATTCGTGTCCATTTCGATGCGCCCATCATCAAGATAGAGCGTCAGGCCGTCCCAATGACGTAGTGCATAGCGCAAAGCCTTCGCCGTGTCGCTCTTCTGCGCAAGGTGATCGAGCTTGGCCTCAAACCACTGCTTCAAGGCTGCAACCAGAGGCCGGGTATGCGCTTGTCGGCCAGCACGGCGCTCGTCCGCAGATCGGCCGCGGAGGGCCTTCTCGACCGCGTAAAGCTGGGCGATGCGCTCAAGAGCCTCGCGGGCAACCGGAGCTGGCGCAGGCGCAGCCTCCCGCTCGATCTTCACAAACTGGCGCCGCAGATGCGACCAGCAGAAGGCGAGCGTCCCGGACAGGGCGTCCGCACGCGTCTCTCGGGTCATGGTCTTGTAAGCCTGATAGCCGTCGCAGTGGATGATGCCGCGATAGCCCTCCAGCAGCCGCAAGCCATGAACGGCGCCGCGGCCCGGTGCATAGGCATAGACTACCCCAGGCGGATCAGGTCCGGCCCAAGGCCTGTCATCGCGTGACAGCGCCCAGAAGTAGCCGGTTTTTGTTCTGCCGCGCCCCGGATCCAGCACCGGCGCCGGGGTCTCATCGACACAGAGCTTCGAGGAGGCGAGCAGAAGCTGGCGCAGACGATGCCACACGGGCTTCAATTCCTGGGCGGCATAGCCGACCCAGAAGGCGAGCGTGGAACGATCCAGCGCTATTCCGTGCGTCGCCAGCATCTGCGCCTGGCGGTAAAGCGGCAAATGCCAGTGATACTTGGCATCGATCACATGCGCGACCAGCCGCTCGGTGGGCAATCCTCCCCTGATCAATCGCTCGGGAGCCGCGTGCTGCAGGACGACGCCATGACAGGCGCGGCAGGCCAGCTTGGGACGGCGGGTGATGATGACGCGATACTGCGCCGGAACGACGTCGAGCCTCTGGCTCTCATCCTGACCAATCTCGAAGAGGTTGCCCTTACAAGACGGGCAGCAGCTCTCGGCCGGCATCATAGTCTCGATGACGCGCGGCAAATGCTCCGGCAGCTGACCACGGTTGGCTCTGCGCGCGGCAGCTCTCTTCTCGCCTGTTTTGGGATTGGCACGATTCTCGGCGGCTTCGAGAGCCGCAACGGCCTGATCGATATCCTCCAGAACAAGCTGCAGCTGATCAGCGTCCAGCTTTTCCGAGGACCGACCGAACTGCGCATCTTTCGCAAGCTTGAGCAACCGCTCGAGCCGGGCGCAGCGATCCAGCAGAGCCGCGGCAAAGGCACGCAACTCGGCTGGATCGCTCGGTAGCTCATCAGGCAAATCACTCATTGGCCCGAGCTTGCCATGCTTCGCGTCACGATGCAGCGATGATTTGCATTTTTACGCAAGCGCTTTCGGCTGCGGGATCCGAGGCGCGTGCATGCGCGTCCAATCCATGCCGGCCAGCAGTGCTGACAGCTGGGCCCCATTCATCCGCATCACACCGGCCACGATGGGTGGCCATTTGAAGCCGCTGCCATCGAGCCGCTTCCAGTACATCACAAGGCCGCTGCCATCCCAGACGACGATCTTCACCCGATCGGCGCGCTTCGCACGGAACACCACCGCCACGCCCTTCATCGGGTCATGGCCCAGCGTATCCTTCGCCAGCAGCGCCAAGCCCTCTGCACCCTTCCTGAAGTCCACAGGTTGCGTCGCCACGTAGATCATGAGGCTCGCCGGCATCGTCAGCATGAACGTGTCCATCGCAGCGCAATGAACACATCGCTCAACGCAGCAAGGCCAGGCGCCCCGCGCACCTCCACGCGCGCGCCCTGGAACTCAACCGTAACAATGGCTGCTTCCGGCGAACCGGAGGGCTCTGCGGCCGCAGGCAACGCTAATTCCGACACCACCGGCACGAACGACAGCGTGTCCGCCGACGCCGGCAATACCAACTGGCCCAAACGCGCCCGGCGCCGCCAATCATGCACCTGCTGGGGCCGGCAGCCATGGCGACGAGCGACGTCTGTTACAACCGCCCCCGGTTCGAGGCTTTCCGCCGCAATCTGCGCCTTCAAATCATCCGGCCAGCGCTTTCGACCTGCGCCAGCGAACACTTCAATACGCGGTGACAACGGTCGTCTTATGTCGTCAGAATGGTCGTCCATTGTGAGCACCCTTCCAGAAGATGACTCTTCTAACGGTGCTCTCAAGACTCCGCACAAACAATCAGACGGGCCTCGGCGCTACGCTTACAATCGACCTTGACCCTGAGCGTCTCGTCTTCATCGACGAAACCAGCGCCAACACCAAAATGGCGCGGCGTTACGGGCGCTCGCCACGCGGCGAGCGATGTCGTGCAGCTATCCCACACGGACATTGGAAGACGACGACGTTCACCGCTGGATTGCGCTCCGACGGTCTGATCGCGCCGCTTGTTCTGGACGGTCCAATGGATGGCGACGCTTTCCTGGCCTACGTCGAGCAATTGCTCGCCCCATCGCTGCGGCCGGGCGATACCGTTATCATGGACAACTTGCCCGCTCACAAGGTCCATGGCGTTCGAGAGGCCATCCAGGCGGTCGGAGCTAGCCTGCTCTATCTTCCGCCCTACAGTCCAGACTTCAACCCGATTGAAATGGCCTTCTCCAAACTGAAAGCGCTGTTGCGGGCCGCCGCAGCCCGCACCATGCCCGATCTCTGGCAAGCAATCGCCAACGCTCTCAAACGCTTCTCACCCGAGGAATGTCAAAATTATCTCGTCGCGGCTGGTTACGACGCAACGTGATCGGAAAACGCTCTAGGGCGCGTTTTCATAAATCGCGACGCGTAGATCAGTTCCCTTCGATGTCCGCTATGGCTCGGCAGCGGCGCAAAGTTGGATTCACTTATGGTCCGAGTTGGGGCCATTTAGTCGTCCGTGAACAAGGCTCTAAGCGATTGAGCGAGAGTCTGTTTTTCGGATTTGAGACGGTTTGAGATTGCAGGGATTGGGAGGTAAAGACCGCCAAAGCCTGCAAATTCGATTGTGGATTGAACGAAGCCGCTGCCGCGGCGTAGGGGGCAAGGTGGCATAGATCGCCTCCTGGCTGAGAGGATGTGGGTGTTGGAGCCCACCCCCTCAGACAGGAGTATCGAGATGGCCGATTTGAGCCCTCTTCGCCGCCGCATGATCGAAGACATGACCGTCCGCAATCTGTCGCCGGCGACGCAAAGATCCTACATCAGCGCGGTTTCGAAGTTCAGCCGCTATTTTGGCCGATCGCCTGACCGGTTAGAGCTGGAAGACGTCCGCGCCTTCCAGGTGCATTTGGTCTCGACCGGCATCTCATGGCCGGCGCTGAACCAGATCGTCTGTGCGCTACGGTTTTTCTACGGCGTCACGCTCGGCGAGGCGCTCATCCCAGAGCGCATTCCCTATGCGCGAGAACCGCGCAAGCTGCCGGTCGTTCTCAGCGCCGACGAAGTGGTTCAGTTTCTTGAAGCGGTATCGAGCCTGAAGAGCCGCGCCGCGCTCACCACCGCCTATGCGGCCGGGCTCAGGGCCTCGGAGGTTGCGGGACTGCGGATCGAAGACATCGACAGCGCCCGCGGCGTCATCCAGGTGCGCCACGGCAAGGGCGCGAAGGATCGCAACGTGATGCTGTCGCCCCAGCTGCTGGGCATCCTGCGCACCTACTGGCGGCTCGCCCGGCCGCGGCTTTATCTGTTCCCTGGTCGTGACGAAGATCATCCGATCGATCAGACCGTGCTGCATGCCGCCTGCCGGTCGGCGGTGAAGGCTGCGGGCCTGACCAAGCGCGTCACGCTGCACACGCTGCGCCACAGCTTCGCGACACATCTTCTCGAGAACGGAACCGATATCCGGATCATCCAGGTCTTGCTCGGGCACAATAATTTGTCGTCGACAGCGCGCTACACGCAGGTCGCCACCGATACGATCCGAGCGACGCAGAGCCCGCTCGATCGCCTGTCGCTGGAGGTGACGCCACCTGGATGACCCGCAGCGGGATGCGGGTCATGACCCGCTCCGACATCCGCTCCAACAGGCCCGCCATCGAGATTGCCGATATTCTGCGCCGGCATGGCGACGCCTATCGCCGTGTACATGCCGGTCATCTGGGGCGGGTCGAGCGGCGCGTGATGAGCGCGATCGTTGCGTGCCGGACCGAGGCGCTCGGCGGCCACATGCAGGCTTGCGACGACTGCGGCACGACACGCGTTGCCTATAATTCCTGCCGCAATCGGCACTGTCCGAAGTGTCAGGGGAGAGCCCGAGCCGCGTGGCTCGCCGCGCGTCAAGCCGACCTGCTTCCGGTTCCCTATTTCCACGTCGTCTTTACACTTCCCGCACCGATCGCCGCGATCGCTTTCCAGAACAAGGCCGTCGTCTATGCCATCCTGTTCAAGGCTGCCGCCGAGGCGATGACGACGCTCGCCGCCAATCCACGCCGGCTCGGCGGTGCGATCGGCGGCGTCGCCGTCCTCCACACCTGGGGACAGACGCTGATGCATCATCCCCACGTCCATTGCGTCGTTCCGGGTGGCGGCCTCTCGCCCGATGGCGCGCGCTGGACCGCTTGCCGACCGAACTTCTTCCTGGCCGTCAAACCGTTGTCCAGACTATTTCGCACACTTTTTCTCAAACGTCTGTCGGCAGCCTTCAACTCCGGTGCCTTGCGTTTCTTCGGCGATCTCGGAGCTCTGGCCGAGCCGGCTGCCTTTGCGGCCCACCTCGACGCCATGCGACGCATCAACTGGGTTGCTTACGCCAAGCGGCCCTTCGGCGGACCCGCACAGGTCCTGGCCTATCTCGGCCGCTACACCCATCGCGTCGCGATCGCCAACAGCCGGCTCGTCGCACTCGACGACGATCATGTCGCCTTCTCATGGAAGGACTATCGCCAAAACAGCGCGACAAAGATCATGAATCTCAAGCCCGATGAGTTCATTCGCCGTTTCCTGCTTCATACGCCGCCTGACGGCTTCCACCGCATCCGCCACTTCGGCTTCATGGCCAACCGCCATCGCGCTGCCAAGCTCGCCCTTTGCCGCGAACTTCTCGATCATGAGCGAACAGCCCCAAACGATGGCCAGCCGTCGCCTGTGGATTCGGAGGCTCAAACCTGGGCCGAGGTTCCTGCCTGTCCCGATTGTGGTGGCGTCATGCGCATCATTGAGCGCTTTCGACATAGCTTCAGACGCCCCAGCCCTCGAACATCACCGTTCCGATGCGACACATCGTGAGCCAAGTCATGTCGTGCACGACGATCATCATTCGTCATTTCGCTCCCAGCGTCTCGATCATCGCGGACGATGTCGAATCCGTGCTGTCACACTGCGCGACAACAACCGTCCGATGCAGCAAAAGGCCTATCGCGATCTCAGGCGAAGCGCGTCTGATCTCAACTCTTCCAGGATGCGCACTCCTGTGTCTCTGCCTCACGCGCCGAGCCAGCAGATCGGGCATGGCGATCTCGAACAATCCCCATAGCTGCAAAACCGCGAATAGCCTCCCGCGCCTTCGTTCAATCCGGCTTCAATGAGGTCGCGTCATAAGCGCCTGCCGCGCCCTCGCGTGAGCGCGACCTCACAGAACCCTCCAGATTCCCTTTCGCAGCGGACCATGATTCTGTGTTGCATCGGAGGGGACGATGCGACCGAAGAAGCACAAGACGACGGGATCGAACGACCTGTTCCGGGCGCGGCTGGACCAGATCATCAATCTGAAGCACGAGCTGGTTCTGTTGGCCGGCAAGATCGATTGGGACTGGATCGACGGCGAGATCGCGCCGCTCTACAGCGAGAACGGCCGGCCGGGGATCGAGACCCGCTTCATGATCGGGCTGCTGTTGCTCAAGCAGATTTACGGGCTGTCCGATGAGGGGATTTGCGAGCGCTGGGTCCACGACCCGTATTTCCAGTACTTCACCGGCGAAGAGTTCTTCCAGCACGCCTTCCCGCACGAGCGATCGGACCTGAGCCATTGGCGCAAGCGGCTCGGCGACAAGCTGGAACTGCTGCTGGCCGAGAGCCTGCGGGTGGCGCACGAGGCCGGCGCGTTACGCGGCCAGGACCTCAAGCGGGTCACGGTCGATACCACGGTGCAGCCAAAGGCCATCACCTTTCCGACCGACGCCAAGCTGCTGCATGCGGCCATCAAGGGGCTCAATCGCCTGGCGAGAAGGCACGGCGTCAGGCTGCGGCAGTCCTATTCTCGGATCGCCAAGGCCGCCGCGATGATGGCGGGCCGCTACGCCCATGCCAAACAATTCAGGCGGCATCAGCGGCAGTTGCGTATCCTGCGCTCAAGGCTCGGCCGGATCATCCGCGATATCCGCCGCAAGATCGACGGCCAGCCAGCCCTGGAGGAGGCGTTCGCCCTTCCGCTTGGCCGGGCCAGCCAGATCCGCTCGCAGCAGCAGCGCCAACGCGGCTGGAAGCTTTATTCTTTCCATGCCCCGGAGGTGGAGTGCATCGGCAAGGGCAAGGCCTCCGCGCCGTACGAGTTCGGCGTCAAGGCTTCCATCGTCACCAACAACCGCCGAGCTCCCGGCGGTCTGTTCGTGCTACACGTCAGGGCGCTGCCCGATAATCCGTATGACGGTCACACCCTGCGCGACGTCATCGACCGCACCGAGGCACTCACCGGCTGTCCGATCGAGCGGGCCTATGTCGACAAGGGGTATCGCGGCCACGACGCTCAAAATCCACGTCGCGTCTTCATCTCCGGCCAGAAGCGCGGCGTCTTCGGGATCATCAAGCGCGAGTTGCGCCGCCGATCCGCCATCGAGCCCATCATCGGACACCTGAAGGCCGAAGGTCACCTCGGGCGCTGCTACCTCAAAGGCCGCGCAGGAGACGCCGCCAACGTCGTCCTCTCCGCCGTAGGCCACAACTTCCGCCGCATCCTCGCCTGGCTGAGAGATTTCTTGGACCTGTTCCTGATCCGGATATGGCGCACGTTCACATGTCCCATCCCGCTCAATTCGGATTCTTAACGGACGACTACGAAGGGACATGGGCCGCTCGACGCCATCGCCGTCCCATTTGAGGCCCTGAAGGGCAGGATCCGGGAACTTTACGAAGGCGACACGTTCGGCTGCATAAAATTCCGATACGCCCTGCTTGCGCTGGACGTCGTCACGGTTCTGTTCATCATCGCGACCTCGTTCCTGCCTCGCAACAGGGCCATCGAGTCGCTCGATGTGGTGTTCGGCGTGCTGATCCTAGCGGATTTCGCCGCACGGATGATCATCAGCCGCCGGCCGCTGCACGACCTGGCGCGGCTTTCGACCTGGACCGACATCGTCGTCATCATCTCGTTCCTTGCGCCGCTCGCCGGAGAGGCCGGCGGCTTCCTGCGCGCATTTCGAACACTGAGGCTGCTGCGCGACTATCAGATGGTGGCGCGGCTCCGGGTCGACAGCGCCTTCTTCCGGCGGAATGAGGAAGTGGTCTTTGCCGTCGCGAACCTCGGCGTGTTCATCTTCGTGATGACCGGGATCGTCTACGAGACGCAGAAGTCTCACAATCACCAGATCGCCAACTATGCCGACGCGCTCTACTTCACGGTGACCGCACTGACCACGACCGGCTTCGGCGACATCACCTTGCCCGGGACCGTCGGCCGCCTGATCACCGTCGTCATCATGATCTTTGGCGTGACCCTTTTCCTGAATCTCGCCAAGGCACTGCTCGCACCCTCCAAGGTACGCTTCCCCTGTCCGGTTTGCGCCCTGCAGCGCCACGATGTCGACGCGGTGCATTGCAAAGCTTGCGGCACCGTATTGAATATTCCCGATGAAGGCATGGACTAGGCTGCATGCCGGCGCGAGTGCCGCGGAGAGGCCCCCTCACCTCATAACTGTGGAGAGGGGGCATGACATTTCAGCGCTTATTCCAATCAATGATCCGGCTCGTGTCGCCGTCGAACTCGTTGCTGCAGAACGCGCCGCCCTGGTAGTGGTCGCCGACCGGATCCGGCTTCAGCTTGGCCTGCTCGGCCATCGCGTGCTCGCGGAAATCCTCGGCGCGCCCCGTCGGGCGATAGCCGAATTCGTAGGCGCGGTGGTTGTCCCACCAGGCGCGCTCGTTGAGGGAGGCGCCGTAGAAGACCTCGAAATGGATGTCGGGATGTTCGAGCCCGATGCGGCAGAGCTGCACGAGGTCGTCGGGCTTCAGCCAGATCGAGAGCCGGCGCTGGTCGAGCGGCATGTCGCCGAAATTGCCGATGCGCAGGCAGGTCACCTTCAGGCCATGCTTGTCGGCGTAGAGCGCGCCGACGGCCTCGCCGAACACCTTGCTGACACCATAACGGCCGTCGGGGCGCGGGGTGACGTCGGCCCCGATCTTGTGGTGGCGGGGATAGAAGCCGACGGCGTGGTTGGACGAGGCGAACACCACGCGCTTGACACCCCTGCGGTAGGCGGCCTCGAACAAATTGTAGCCGCCGATGATGTTGGCCTGGAGGATTTGGTCCCAGGTGCCTTCGACCGAATAGCCGCCGAAATGGATGATGCCGTCGACGCCCTCGCAGATCGCCTCGCACTGCGCGAGATCGGCGAGATCCGCCGCCTTGAATTGTTCGCTCGCGCCGAGATCGGCGGGCGGCTTGATGTCGGAGAGCAGGAGATCCGGATAGATCGGCGGCAGCAATTTTCGCAGGCTCGTGCCGATTCCGCCCGAAGCTCCCGTCATCAAAATACGCGGCATGTCTTCCCTCGCCTGTGGTGACCGATTTGCGGCCGTAGATAACTGATGCTAGCAGACTTGGACAGAGGGAACGCAACAAAGAGACCTGCACATGAACGATGCATCGTCCCACACTCAAGGCTGGCGGCCGGCGACCTATTACCCCGATCCGGCGATAAAAGCACTGGACCCCCGCTTCGAGAAATACTGGCTGAAGCTGTCGGCGGTGGAGCGGCTGGCGACCGGCCTGCGCTGGGCCGAGGGTCCCGTGTGGTTCGGCGACGGCCGCTATCTCCTGTGCAGCGACATCCCGAACCAGCGCATCATTAAGTGGGAGGAGGAGACCGGAACCGTCTCGGTTTTCCGAAAGCCCTCGAATTTCGCCAATGGTAACACGCGCGACCGCCAGGGCCGGCTCGTCACCTGCGAGCATGGCGGCCGCCGCGTGGTGCGCACCGAATATGACGGCAGCATCACCGTGCTGATGGACTCATTCGGTGGCAAGCCGCTGAACTCGCCGAACGACGTCGTGGTGAAGTCCGACGGCTCGATCTGGTTCACCGATCCGACCTTCGGCCTGCTTGGCAATTACGAGGGCTACAAGGCGGAGCCCGAGATCGAGCCGAACGTCTATCGGCTCGATCCTGCAACGGGCAAGGCGACCATCGTCGCCGAAGGCGTGCTCGGTCCTAACGGGCTGTGCTTCTCGCCCGACGAGAAGATTCTGTATGTCGTGGAATCGCGCGGCGTGCCGAACCGAAAAATCCTCGCCTATGACGTCTCGCCTGACGGCACCACGATCTCCAACAAGCGCGTCCACATCGATGCCGGCCCGGGCACGCCGGACGGCATGCGCTGTGACATCGACGGCAATCTCTGGTGCGGTTGGGGCATGGGCGATCCCGAGCTCGACGGCGTCGTGGTATTCGCGCCCGACGGCGTCATGATCGGCCGCATCGCGCTGCCCGAGCGGTGCGCCAATCTCTGCTTCGGCGGCGTCAAACGCAACCGCCTCTTCATGGCCGCGAGCCAGTCGATCTACGCGCTCTATGTGAACACGCAGGGCGCGGTCGGGGGATAGGCGTTCCGCAGAGATGGTCTCGTAGGGTGGGCAAAGCGAACGCGTGCCCACCCTCCTTGTTCGTCGCGGAATGGTGGGCACGTCGCTTCGCTCCTCTGCCCACCCTACGAGATCTCTCCTCCGTCATTGCGAGCGAAGCGAAGCAATCCAGAGTCTTTCCGTGGAGACAGTCTGGATTGCTTCGTCGCTGCGCTCCTCGCAATGACGACGGAGCAAAACGAAAAACGCCGGAGCGGTCTCCCACTCCGGCGTCATCTTTGTTCAGGCGAAAACTTACGCCGCGTTGAAGCCCGCAACGGCCTTCACTTCGAGGAAGTCTTCGAGGCCGTACTTGCCCCATTCGCGGCCGTTGCCGGACTGCTTGTAGCCGCCGAACGGCGCGGAGCGGTCGTTGGGCACGCCTTGGAGATTGACGTTGCCGGCGCGGATCTGGCGACCCACGCGCTTGGCGTCCTCAACCGAAGCGCCCGAGACGTAACCCGCGAGACCATAGGGCGTGTCGTTGGCGATGTGCACGGCTTCGGCTTCGTCCTTGGCGCCGATGATGGTGAGCACCGGTCCGAAGATTTCTTCACGGGCGATCGTCATGTCAGGGGTGACGTCGGCGAAGATGGTCGGACGGACGTAGAAGCCCTTGTTGACGCCTTCGGGCAGGCCCGGACCACCGGCGACGAGCGTTGCGCCCTCGTCGATGCCCTTCTTGATGAGGCCCTGGATCTTGTCCCACTGGCCGCGGTTGACGACCGGACCAATGGTAGTGCCTTCAGCGCGGGGATCACCGGCCTTGGTCTTGTCGGCGACGGCCTTCGCGATCGCGGCGACTTCCTTCATCTTCGACAGCGGCACGATCATGCGCGAGGGCGCGTTGCAGGACTGGCCGGAGTTGTTGAACATGTGCATCACGCCGCCGGTCACCGCCTTCTGCAGGTCGGCGCCTTCGAGGATGACGTTCGGCGACTTGCCGCCGAGCTCCTGGCTGACGCGCTTCACGGTCGGCGCGGCGCGCTTGGCCACATCGATGCCGGCGCGGGTCGAGCCGGTGAACGAGATCATGTCGATGTCAGGATGCTCGCTCATGGCGGCGCCGACCTCGGGGCCGAGGCCGTTGACGAGGTTGAACACGCCCTTCGGCACGCCGGCTTCATGGAAGATTTCGGCGAAGATCAAAGCCGAGGTCGGGGTGAATTCCGACGGCTTCAGGATCATGGTGCAGCCGGCGGCGAGCGCAGGCGCGACCTTGCAGGCGATCTGGTTCAGCGGCCAGTTCCAGGGCGTGATCATGCCGACCACGCCGACCGGCTCGCGCAGCACCATGGCGGTGCCGACCGGTTCCTCGAAATGATAGTTCTTGAGCACGTCGAGCGTGGTCATGAGGTGGCCGAGGCCGGCGCCGGCCTGGAGCTTCTCCGCCATCGGCAGCGGCGCGCCCATCTCGTCGGAGACGGCGGCGCCGATCTCCTTGAGCCGACCCTTGTAGACCTCGATTACTTTCGTGAGCAGCGCGACGCGCTCCTCGCGGCTGGTCTGGGAGAAAGTTGCAAAGGCGCGCTTGGCAGCAGTGACGGCCTTGTCAACGTCAGCCTTGGAGCCCAGCGCAACCTCGTACATCGCCTCTTCCGTCGCGGGATTGACCACGGCGGTGGACTTCTTGACGGCGGGATCGACCCAGGCGCCGTCGATGTAGAATTGCATGCGATTGACCATCGTTAACCTCTTCTTGGGGGCTTGGAGGGGGCGTTTCGGCAGGCATCCTTGCACGAAAGCGCCGGCAATTGAACCCGCCATATGCGGGGCCAGCGTTGCGGCGGACGGAGGATATATGAGCCGATGGCGGGAACGAGGCAAGGCTCCCTCAGGTGTCATTCCGGGACGCGCCACTTGGCGCGGGCCCGGAATCCATAACCACGATCGGGAGTGTGGATTCCGGGCTCGACGCTACGCGTCGCCCCGGAATGACAGGGCAGTTACCTCAACTACACCGCCATCTTCCGGTGCAGCACCGGTGCGCCGGTGGTGAGGCTTTCCGCCGCATCGATGATGGCGTTCGCATCGATGCCGTAATGGCGGTAGAGGTCCGCGATCGTGCCGGTCTGGCCGAACTGCTCGACGCCGAGCGCCTCGACGCGATGGCCGCGGACGCTGCCGAGCCAGCCGAGCGCGGAGGGATGGCCGTCGATCACGGTCACGATGCCGCAGTCGCGCGGCAGCGGCGCGAGCAGCTTTTCGATGTGGCTGAGATGCTGCACACCCCGCCGATCGCGCCGCAATTTCCGCGCAGCGGTCCAACCCGCATGCAGGCGATCCGCCGAGGTGATCGCGAGCAGGCCGATGTCGCGGCGGCTCTCGCCGATGAAGCCGGTCGCCTCAATCGCTTCGGGCGCGACCGCGCCGGTATAGGCGATCACGAGTTCGGCATTGGGCCCCGGCTTGCGCAGCCAATAGGCGCCGTCGGTGATGCCCTGCGCAAGCTCCGGCGTCATGATCCGCTGCGCCTGCTCGATGCTGCGCGTCGAGAGCCGCAAATAGACCGAGCCGCCCTCGCCCGGATCGCGCTGCATGTGATTGAAGCCCCACGCCATGATCACGGCGAGCTCGTCGACGAAAGCCGGCTCGAACGAGGCGAGCCCGTCCTGCGCCATGCCGATCAACGGCGTCGCGATCGACTGGTGCGCACCGCCTTCAGGCGCCAGCGTGATGCCCGAGG
Organism: Bradyrhizobium barranii subsp. apii; assembly: GCF_011516635.5. Taxonomy (GTDB): domain Bacteria; phylum Pseudomonadota; class Alphaproteobacteria; order Rhizobiales; family Xanthobacteraceae; genus Bradyrhizobium; species Bradyrhizobium barranii. The sequence continues at coordinate 7,057,143 of NZ_CP096255.1, forward strand.
GCGTCGCTGCCACCATGAAGCGCGCATCCTGGTAGCAGGCGTAGTTCAATGCATCGAGGCCGCGCTCGATGAAGGGATCGTAGAGCGTGCCGACCGGCAACAGCCGCTCGCCGTTGATCTGGTGCGACAGGCCCAGCGCCGAGAGCATGATGAACAGGTTCATCTCGGCGATGCCGAGCTCGAGATGCTGCCCCTTGGGCGAGAAGTCCCAATTGAACGTGGAGGGAATTTTCTCGCTGCGGAATAAGTCCGCCTTCTCGCCGCGCGCGAACAGGCCGCGCCGGTTCACCCACGGACCGAGATTGGTCGAGACCGTGACGTCGGGCGAGGTCGTGACGATGCGTCTGGCCAGCTCGCTGTCGTCGCGCGCGATCTCGTTCAGCACGAGGCCAAAGCCTTGCTGGGTCGACATCTGCGGCGACGGCTTGAACGCCAGCTGCTGGGGCACCTCGATAACAGGCGCGGTCAGCCGACGGCCGTCCTGGTTGAACGGCACGCGCGCAAGGAAGGCGTCGAGCTCGGCGGCGTCCTGCGCGAGGCCCTCGTACTTGTCCCATTCGTGGCCCGCACGAATGTTCTGGCTCTCGCGATATTTCTCCATCTGCGTGACCGTCATCAGGCCGGCGTGGTTATCCTTGTGGCCCTGGAACGGCAGGCCGACGCCCTTGATGGTGTAGGCGATGAAGCAGACTGGGCGATCGTGGTCGATCGACTCGAACGCCTCCAGCATGCTCGCCATGTCGTGGCCGCCGAGGTTCGACATCAGCGCCAGCAGCTCCTCGTCGCTCCGCCTGTCGATCAGCTTGGTGATCGGGCCCTGGTCGCCGATCTCGTCGTGCAGATGCTTGCGGAAGGCGGCACCGCCCTGGAAGCACAGCGCCGCGTAGAGCGCGTTCGGGCAATTGTCGATCCACCGCTTCAGCGCCTCACCGCCTGGCTCGGCAAAGGCCTCGCGCATCAGGCGGCCATATTTCACGATCACCACCTCCCAGCCGAAATTGCGGAACATGGTCTCGAACTTTTCCCAGAGCCCCTCGCGCACGACGGCGTCGAGCGACTGGCGGTTGTAGTCGACCACCCACCAGGTGTTGCGCAGGCCGTGCTTCCAGCCTTCCGCGAGCGCCTCGAAAATGTTGCCCTCGTCCATCTCGGCATCGCCGACGAGCGCGATCATCCGCCCTTCGCGGCGATCCTTCATCCAGCCATGCGCCTTGACATAGTCCTGCACCAGCGAGGCAAAAAGCGTCTGCGCGACACCGAGGCCGACGGAGCCGGTGGAGAAATCGACGTCGTCGACATCCTTGGTGCGCGAGGGATAGGACTGCGCGCCCTTGAAGCCGCGAAAGTTCTCCAGCTTCTCGCGGGTCTGCCGGCCGAACAGATACTGGATGGCGTGGAACACCGGGCTCGCATGCGGCTTCACCGCGACGCGATCCTCGGGGCGCAAGACGCTAAAATACAGCGCCGACATGATGGTCGCGAGCGAGGCGGACGAGGCCTGGTGTCCCCCGACCTTGAGCCCGTCCGCGTTGGCGCGGATGTGGTTGGCGTGATGGATGGTCCATGACGACAGCCACAGCGCCTTGCGGGCCAGCGCGGTCAATGTGTCCAGACGGGCGGTATCAACGGGCATGACAATGGCTCCCGGAAACAGGTCGGACGATGATACGCCTGCGGGCGGCGCCAAACTTCTCAATTTTTCGCGCCATACCCCCGAATATTGGGATACTTTACCAATGGATCAGCACTTCAGACAGGTTTCATCCCAATGCCAGACCTCGACGCCATCGACCGGAAAATCCTCGCTTTGCTCCAGAACGACAGCCGGCTGACCATGCAGGAGCTGGCCGACAAGGTCGGGCTCTCGGTGTCGCCCTGCCATCGCCGGGTCAAGCTGCTGGAGGAGCGCGGCGTCATCAGCCGCTACATCGCGACCGTCGACCAGAAGGCGCTGGGGCTGCATGTCAGCGTCTTCATCTCGATCAAGCTGGCGCGGCAGAAGGAGGAGGATCTGAATCGTTTCGCGCGCGCGATCTCGAAATGGGACGAGGTGCTGGAGTGCTATCTGATGACCGGCAACCGCGACTATCTCCTGCGCGTGGTGGCGGCCGACCTCGCCTCCTACGAGACCTTCCTGAAGACCAAGCTGACCCGGCTCGACGGCATTGCCTCGATCGAGTCGAGCTTTGCGCTCAGCCAGGTCAAATATTCGATCGCCCTGCCGGTCTGACGGCCCCGCCGGGCTATTTCGGAACCGGTGTCACATGGGCGCAATAAACCCCGCCGATGGTCACGGGCGACAGGCACCCTGCCGAAAGAAGGACCCATGACCGCATCCGACCGCACCCCTGAAATGGCCAAACGCGAGCGCATCATCCGGGAAATGACCGACGATCTCGACGAAGAGCTGGAGATGGAGCTCGATGACAGCAGGCTCGACGAGTTGCTGGACGAGACGGACGCGCTCCGCCCGACGGTGGATCGCAGGCTCTATTTCAGGGAATTGCTCCGCCTCCAGGGCGAACTGGTCAAGCTCCAGGACTGGGTACAGAGCGAGAAGAAGAAGGTCGTAGTGCTGTTCGAGGGCCGCGATTCCGCCGGCAAGGGCGGCGTCATCAAGCGCATCACCCAGCGGCTCAATCCCCGCATCTGCCGTGTCGCGGCGCTCCCCGCCCCGAGCGAGCGCGAACGCACGCAATGGTACTTCCAGCGCTACGTGTCGCATTTGCCGGCCGGCGGCGAGATCGTGCTGTTCGACCGCAGCTGGTACAACCGCGCCGGCGTCGAGCGCGTGATGGGCTTCTGCTCCGAAGAGCAATACCAGGAGTTCTTCAAGACGGTGCCGGAGTTCGAGCGGATGCTGATCCGCTCCGGCATCATCCTGGTCAAATACTGGTTCTCGATCACCGACGACGAGCAGCAGTTCCGCTTCAGCATGCGCATCAGGGATCCGCTGAAGCAGTGGAAGCTGAGCCCGATGGATGTCGAGGCGCGCAGCCGCTGGGAGGCGTACACCAAGGCCAAGGAGACGATGCTGGAGCACACGCATCTGCCGGACTCGCCGTGGTGGATCGTCGACGCCGTCGACAAGAAGCGCGCCCGCCTCAACTGTATCGCACATCTTCTGAGTCAGATGCCGTACCAGGAGGTCGCCCGCGTGCCCGTGGTGCTGCCGCCGCGCGTGCGCAATCCCGACTATCACCGCGGCCCGATTCCGCCGGAGATGTACGTGCCTTCGAAATACTGACGGCACCCGCCGCGCCTGCCGTCGGGCGAGCTTGCCGATGAGGAAAGCGAGATGCCCGTGCCAAGCGATCTGAGCGTGAGGAGAGACGCGTCGTCTCGCCGCCGCAATCGCTTTGGCCCGTGGCTCGCGCTCGCAAGCGTGCTCACGGTCGCTCTTGCCCTCGCCTATTGGGTCTGGCAGCCGGCGACGCTACGCATCGCGGTCGGGCCGGCCGGCAGTGACGACCAGGCGCTGATTGCGGCGGTGGCGAAGGCGTTCGACGCAAGGGGTGGCGCGGTGCGGCTCGTGCCGATCGAGACCGACGGCACACTGCAAAGCCTCAATCTGCTCGGCGCCGGCAAGGCCGACCTCGCGGTGGCTCGCGGCGACTTCGCCATGCCGGCCGACACCAATTCGGTGGCGTTCCTGCGGCGGAATTTCGTGGTGTTGTGGGCGCCAGCGGCGCGCAAGGGCGCCGCCAGGCCGAAGATCATGGAGATCGCCTCCCTCACGGGGCGCCGCATCGGTGTCGTCGGCCTTGGCGATGCCAATCTCAATCTGCTTCGTGTCATCCTCGCCGAGTCAGGCGTCAACCCGTAGAAGGTCACGATCGCACAGTTCGGTATCGACCGCATCTCCGAGATGGCCCAGGACTCAACGCTCGACGCCTTCATGATGGTGGGCGCACTCGACGACAAGGCGATCGCAAGCACGATCGCCACCACCGCACGCCTGCGCGGCGAGCCCAAGTTCCTGTCCGTCGACGTCTCCGACGCCATCGCCGAGCGGCATCCGCTCTACGAATCCGAGGAAATTCCCGCGAGCGCATTTTCCACAACGCCGCAGCGGCCGGACGACAAGATCGACACCATCGCCGTCAATCATCTGATCGTCGCGCCCGCCTCACTGTCCGAGGACACGGTCGCCACCTTCACCCGCGAGCTGTTTACGGTCCGTCAGTCGCTCGTGAAGGACTTGCCCGGCGTCAGTCACATCCAGAAGCCTGACACTGACAAAGACGCCGCGCTGCCGGCCCATCCAGGAGCTGCCGCCTTTATCGACGGCAACGAGCGCAGCTTCATGGACAAGTACAGCGACTACATCTGGGGCGCAGTGCTGCTGCTCTCGGGCTTCGGCTCGGTGGCCGCGTGGCTGCGGCACTATCTGCGGCGCGAGGAGCGCAGCGAGAACGCGCTGCATCGCGACCGGTTGCTGACGGCGATCTCCAGCGTGCGGGAGGCGACGTCGCTCGACGATCTCGCGGCGATGCAGAGCGCAGCCGACGACATCTTGCGCGAGACGCTGGCCTGTCACGAGGACGGCGCCATCGAAGACGGCGACCTCACCGCCTTCGGTCTCGTGCTGGCGCAATTCCACCAGGCGATCGTCGATCGCCGGGCCGTGATCGCCCAGATGAGCGATGCCGACGTCGCGGCGAAACTCGACGGCGGCGTGCTTCAGCCGTTCCCTATTTCCACGGCTGCACGATGATCTTGGTGTGCGCCTCAGGATTGGCGAGATCAGCGAACGCCTTTGCGACGCCATCGAGGCCGACCTCGGCGGTGACCATCGCGGCCGCATCGACCTGCCCGTCGGCGATCAGGCGCAGTGACGCTGCGAACTCATCCGGCGTGTAGCCGAGCACATATTGAACATTGAGCTCCTTCATGATTCCGAGCATGGGTTCGCTCCTGTCGGTCTCCATGCAGACGCCGACCACCACGATGCGAGCATCACGCGGGGCGCCCTCGAACACCTGCTGCAACAGGCCGGGCACGCCGACACATTCGAAGATGATTGCAGGCTTCAATGCCGGCAGCATGGCCTGCAACGGCGGCCGCGCCGCCTTCTCGGCCTCCGACATCTGCGCGTGCTCGGCCCAGGTCGCGTAGGGCTGCGTCACCTTGGGATCGACGACGATATCGGCCCCGAGCCTTGCCGCCAGCGCACGCCGCGCCGGCGAATAGTCGGCGGCGACGATCGGATGCAGGCCCTTGATCCTCAGCGCTGCGATCACCGCGAGGCCGACCGGGCCGCAGCCGATCACGAGCGGTACCTCGCCGCCCCGGATGTTGGCTTTCGCCACGGCGTGGACGCCGACGGCGAGCGGCTCGGTTAGCGCCGCATGTTCGGGCGCGAGACCGTTGGGCACCTCAAGCAGTAGCGGCTCGCTGAGCAGCATCGCCTCGGCATAGCCGCCGATATTGTCGTTGGAATAGCCGATGCCCTCGACGCCCTGCGGCGTCACGAGCGCCGGCAGCGAGCAGACGCGGGTGCCGGGCTTGAGCTTGCGCGCGGTTCCGGGACCGTAATCGACGATCTCGCAGCAGAACTCATGGCCGAACACGACGTCGCGGGCGAGATCCATCGGCTTGCGGCCGGTCTTCTTCGCCATCTCCACCATGCGGGGAGCATGCAGGCGCGCGTGAAGGTCGGAGCCGCAGATGCCGCAGGCGAGCGTCCTGACCAGCACCTGGCCGGGGCCCGGCTTCGGCTCGACCATCCGGTCGACGACAATCTCACCGTTCCTGAAAATCGCAGCGCGCATCCGGCTCCTCCCGTGTTGTTGGAGCCGTTGATAGCACGAAGCGGGACGCGCGAACTTTCGTCAGGGGTTCGGGGAACGCTCTTCCAGCACCAGCAGCTGGGCGCGGCGGATGCGCTCGCGATGAGCGATGTAGAGACCGCTGGCGACGATGAAGGCAGCACCAGTGACGGTCCAGACGTCAGGCACTTCGCCGAACAGGAAGAAGCCCAGAATGCTGACCCACAGCAACTGCGTGTACGAGAACGGCGCCAGCACCGAGGCATCGCCGTAGCGATAGGCCAGCACGATGATCCACTGGCCCACGGTGGACGCGACGCCGATCACGATGCCGAGCCCGATCGCGGTCCAGCTCGGCGTCACCCAGACGAACGGCACCATCAGGCTGAGGATCGCAACGCCCGTGAGCGCCGAATAGGCCATGGTGGTGAGGACGGCTTCGCGCCCGCTCATCATGCGCGTCAGGATCAGCGCAGCGGCCCAGCAGAATGCCGAGATGATCGGGAAGAACGCGGCGGCGTGAAACGCATTGGAGCCCGGACGCAGGATGATCATCACGCCGATGAGACCGATCGCGGTCGCGATCCAGCGGCGCATGCCGACCTTCTCGCTCAGGAAGATGATCGACAGCGCGGTGACGAACAGCGGCGAGACGAATCCGGTGGCCGAGGCTTCCGCGATGGGGAGGAAACGGAGACCGGTGATGAAGAACAGCGAGGAGCCGAGCAGCGCGACGCCGCGCATCAATTGCAGGCCGAGGCGATCGGTGCGCATCGCATGCAGCGGCGAGCCCGGCAGCATCACCGGCGTGAACATCAGCGCGAACGTGACGAAACGGATCCAGGTGATCTCGATCGACGGCAGGCTCGTCGACAGATACTTTGCGGTGACGTCGGAGCAGCCGAGGAATACCGTCGACAGCAGCACCAGCGCGATCCCCTTGAAGGGATGATCGACGCGCGCAGGCGCGCGGCGAGCCTCCTGCTTCTTCTCCGGCACGGGCATGGGAATACTGTCGAGCCTTGCGGCTGCGGCGGGCGGCGGTGTCACGGCTGGAACCTGGGAAAACGACGATTCGGGAACGATCGTAAAAAACGACAAATGCGCCGCTTTCACAACTTCCGAAAACAGGATGCCGATATGCGCTGACGACCCCGCGCGTCAATACTCCATTAATAATAGGCGTTTGTGCACTACAACATGGGCAGACCGCGCGGCTTCGGACCGCGCGGAAACGCCGCATCGAGCGCCGAAATCTCGTCTTTCGTCAGCACGAGATCGCCGGCCGCCGCATTCTCGCCGGCATGTTCCGCCGACGAGGCCTTCGGGATCGCGAACACCGTAGTTGCACGGGTGAGGAAGCTCAGCGCGACCTGCCGCGGCATCACACGACGCGCCTCTGCGATGCGTGCCAGCACCGCGCCTCCCTTGCTGTTACTTGTGGGAAACTCGTCGTGGCCGAACGGAGAGTATGCGACGACAGCGACGCCATGCTTCTCGCACCACGGGATCACCGCATGCTCAATCGCGCGCTCCTTGAGGTGATAGAGCACCTGATTGCAGGCGATGCGGCCTTCGCCGGAGACGTCGAGAATCTCGTCGAGATCGTCGGCGTCGAAATTGGAGACGCCCCAGGATTTGATCTTGCCGGCCTTCACCAACTCCTCGAATGCGGCGACCGTGTCTTCGAGCGGATAGGAACCGCGCCAGTGCAGCAGATAGCAGTCGAGACGATCGGTCTTCAGCCGCCTCAGCGAGCGTTCGCACGCCGTGATGGTGCCGCCACGCGAGGCGTTGCTCGGCAGCACCTTTGAAACCAGGAACACTTCATCGCGGCGGCCTGCGATCGCATCGGCGATGACGAGCTCGGCATCGCCGTACATCTCGGCGGTGTCGATGTGGGTCATGCCGAGATCGAGCCCGCGCTGAAGCGCCGCGACCGCGCGCTTGCGGTCGCCATGGTCGAGATACCAGGTGCCCTGCCCGATGACGGAGACGTTCGCGCCGGTCTTGCCGAAGGGTTTTGTGTTCATGTTCGTTCCTTCAGATGCTCTACAGGCCACTGATATCCGCAACCAGCACGCTGCCGGTCCCTGACTCCATGATATAGAGCCGATCTTTCTTCACGCCACCGATGGCGACATTGGTGCAGCTCGGACCCGCGCACGACTTGATCCGCGCGATCAACTCTCCGTTCGGCGCGAACACGAAGACGTGGCCGAGCGAGGCGTGGCCGACGAACAGGCGACCAGCCGCGTCCATGGTCATGCCATCAGGACCGCTGGTGCCGAACAGCGAGCAGAAGCGGCCGACCTTCGACACGCTGCCGTCCTTCATGAACGGCAACCGCCACACCGCATTGTCGCGGGTCATGGCGACGAACAGCACGGTTTCGCTGGGGTCGAGCACTAGGCCGTTCGGGCTGATGCCGGTGTCGAGCAGGCAATCGAGCCGGCCGCTCGACGTCAGGCGATAGACGCGGCCGCTTGCGTCGTGCAGGCCGGTCTGGCCCTGATCGGTGAACAAGATGTCGCCGTTGGAGGCGAGATGCAGATCGTTGCAGCCACGGAACGATTCCGAGTTGCGGGCGGTCAGGATGGGCCTGATGCGCCCTGCCCCGGCGTCGAGCTCCATGATGCCGTGCATGTAGTCGGCCACGAGGATGCGGCCGTCGGCGGCGATCTTCAATCCGTTCGGCCAGCCCTCATATTCGATCACGAGCGACCACGCGCCATCAGGCGCGATGCGGAAGATGCGGCCGAAGGGAATGTCGACGATGTAGAGGTTGCCGTCCTTGTCGAACGACGGCCCTTCGATGAAACTATCGGTCGGCACACCCGGCCGGTTGGCATCGGCCCAATCGGTCCGCACGCCCTTGCGGCGGAATTGGTCCGGCATGGTGGAGAAGATCTTGGTTTCGATCAGGCGCGGCGGCGTTTCCAGGTACATCATTGTTGTTTTTGTGCATGTGGAGGGGGATCGCGGCAACATAGGGCACAATCGCGGGCGCGTCGATTGGGCGAAGGACATGGCTGCGTCCACGTCACTCTCGTGTCCCGGACGCGCTGCAGCGTGAAACGCTGCTGCGCAGAGCCGGGACCCAGAAAGGCCAAATACTCTGCTGTGAGGTGGGCCCCGGCTCTGCAGCGCATCACTTCGTGCTGCGCAGCGTCCGGGGCACGAGACCGTCTCCCAGGCTGGAGAGATCCCCTACCCCGCAGCCGCCGCGACCTTCGCTTGCTTCGCCGGCGCCACTTCCGTCGTCGCGATCAGCCGCTTCAGCTCGGGGATACATGACCCGCAATTGGTGCCGGCCTTGAGCTTGGCGCCGATCTCGGCCGCCGTACGCGCGCCGCTCGCGATGGTGTCGCAGATGGTGCCGCGGCCGACGCCGAAGCAGGCGCAGACGATGGGGCCGGTCGAGGCCGCGCCCTCCGTCGATTTGCCTGACAGCAGCATGCGGCGCTGCTCGTCGGTGACGTGATCGGCCACGAACAGGCTCTTCACCACCTCCCAGTCGCCGGCATCATGCGCGGGGCCGACGAACAGGCAGGTCTCGATGCGGTCGCCTGCAAACGAGGCCGCGCGATAAACGCCGCCGCCGAAGTCGCGATAATCGGCGACGTCCTCGCCGGCGACGCCGTCGAGCCAGGCCGGCCAGCGCGACAGATCCGCATTGTCGGCGAAGAGATAGCCGAAGCCGCCCGTAACCGTGACACGGGTCCACATCAGGTTCGGCGGCAGATCGAGCTGCTTGCGCGACAGCGCAAAGCCGCGGAAGACGTACTCATAAGGCGAGATCGCCGCCGGCGTGGCTTTCGACTCCGGCTGGCCAGAGAACGGATCGGTGAAGGACTGCACGAGCGCCCCGACGCGGCCGTGCGAGGCGTTCATCGCGCTCCAGTGGATCGGCGCGAACAGCGTGCCGCGCTGCTGACGGTCGCTGACGACGACCTTCAAGATGCACTGGCCGTAATCGGTGGTGATGCGGGCGTAGCCGTCATGCGCGATGCCGTGTTTGCTGGCATCATCCGGGTGGATTTCGACGAACGGCTCCGGCAGATGCGCGCCGAGACGCTGGCTGAGCCCCGTGCGCGTCATGGTGTGCCACTGGTCGCGGATACGTCCGGTGTTGAGCCGCAGCGGGCGCGACGGTCCGGTCTCGCCGCGCAGTGACGGCACGTCCGGCGCGACGAAGCGGCCTTTGCCGTCATTGGTGAAGAAGCCGCCGTTCGCGAAGAAGCGCTCGCCGGCCGCCTCGCCTTCGCGCGCCGGCCACTGCACCGGCTTCAAGGCGTCGAAGGCCTCGTCCGAGAGCGCGGTCAGCGCGCCGATGTCGAAATCGCGGCTGCCGTCGTTCTCGAAAGCAGAGAGCGCGGCATGCTCGCGGAAAATATCGGCGGCGGATTTGTAGTTGAAGCTGTCGCCGAAGCCGAGCCGCTTTGCGGTCTCGCTCAGAATCCACCAGTCCGGCCGCGCCTCGCCCGGCGCCGGCAGGAACGAGCGCTGGCGCGAGATGCGGCGTTCGGAATTGGTCACCGTGCCCGACTTCTCGCCCCAGGCGAGCGCCGGCAGCAGCACGTGCGGCCCTGCCTCGACCGTGTCGTTGGAGAGCACGTTCTCGGAGACCACGAACAGCTCGAGCTTCTTCAGCGCCTCACGCACGACGTCCGCGTCCGGCAATGACACCGCCGGGTTGGTGCCCATCACCCACAGCGCCTTGACCTCGCCGCGGTTGATCGCCTCGAACAGCTGCACCGCCTTCAACCCTTCATGAGTGGCGATGCGCGGCGCCTTCCAGAATCGCCGCACGCGGTCGATGTCGGGCGGCGTGAAGTTCATATGCGCGGCGAGCTGGTTGGCGAGGCCGCCGACCTCGCGCCCGCCCATCGCGTTGGGCTGGCCGGTGAGCGAGAACGGCGAGGCGCCCGGCTTGCCAATGCGCCCCGTGGCAAGATGGCAGTTCAGGATCGCGTTGACTTTGTCGGTGCCCTGCGCCGACTGGTTGACGCCCTGCGAATAGAGCGTGACGACGCGCTCGGTGTCGCGGAACATCTTGAAGAAGGCGGCGACGTCCTGTTCGGACAGGCCCGTCGCCAGTGCGGTCGCGGTGACACTGCCGGCGATGTTGCGCGCGCGCGCCAGCGCGTCATCGAAGCCAGACGTGTTCTGCGCGATGTAATCCTGGTCCAGCGCGCCATTGTCGGCGAGATGGACGAGCAGGCCGGAGAACAGCGCAGTGTCGGTGCCGGGCTTGAGGCCGAGGAACAGATCGACGTCGCTGGCCGTGTCGGTACGGCGCGGATCGATCACGATCATGCGCGCGCCGCGCTCCTGCCGGTTCTTCAGCATGCGCTGGAACAGCACGGGATGACACCAGGCCGCATTTGAGCCGACGAACACGAGCAAATCAGCCTGGTCGAGATCCTCGTAGCAGCCGGGCACGGTGTCGGCACCGAAGGCGCGGCGGTGGCCGGCGACCGAGGACGACATGCAGAGCCGCGAATTGGTGTCGACATTGGCCGTGCCGACAAAGCCCTTCATCAGCTTGTTGGCGACGTAATAGTCCTCGGTCAGGAGCTGGCCCGAGAGATAGAACGCGACCGCATCGGCGCCGTCGCGCGCCACGATGTGCTGCATGCGATGGGCGACGTGGTCTAGCGCATCGCTCCAGGCGACACGCTCCAGCACGCCCTTGCAGCGGATCATCGGATAGAGCAGCCGGCTCTCCAGCCCGATAGTCTCGCCGAGCGCGGAGCCCTTCGAGCACAGCCGGCCGAAATTGGCGGGATGATCAGGGTCGCCCGCGATCGCCGCGCCACCGTTGCCGTCGGGTGTCGCCAGCACGCCGCAGCCGACGCCGCAATAGGGACAGGTCGTCTTGGTGGCGCGGAGCGTGGGATCGATCGCCGTCATATCGAGCTGCCTTATCAAGCCGCCTTGGAGGGACGCGCCAGCGCGCGGCCGAACATCATGTCGGTGCGGATCGCCGCCACCTTGTCGCGATTGCGGATCAGCTCGAGATACCAGAGCGCATCGACGGTATCGCCGATCAGGACCGCGCCGGTGAGCCGGCCGTCGGCGATGACGAGCTTCTTGTAGGTGCCGCGCCTGCGGTCGGTGAGTACCAAGCTCTCGCTGCCGTCCCCGCCCATGAAGTCGCCGGCGGAGAAGACGCTGACGCCGGACACCTTCAGATTGGTCGAGACCACGCTGCCCTGATAGGCGGCGGGACGTCCGGCGAGATGCCGCGCCAGCACGCGCGCCTGCTCGTAAGCGGGCTCGACCAGGCCGTAGCAGGTGCCGCGATGCTCGGCACATTCGCCGAGCGCGTAGATGTCGGGCGAGGCCGTCTGCATCTCGTCATTGACGACGATGCCGCGGTTGACCGCGATGCCCGCCTCTTTGGCAAGCGCCACATTCGGCCTGATGCCGGCGGCGAAGATCACGGCATCCGCCTCGATGCGCGTGCCGTCGGCGAGCTCGACGGCTTCGACATGGCCCTCGCCGTGGATCCGGGCGGTGGAGGCATTGAGCAGGATGCGGATGCCCTTGCGCTCGACCAGCGTCTTCAGCAGGTCGGCCGCCGGCAGATCGAGCTGGCGTTCCATCAGCCGGTCCATCAGGTGCAGCAGCGTCACAGGCGCGCCGGCTTTCGCAAGGCCATAGGCCGCTTCGAGTCCGAGCAGGCCACCGCCGACCACGACGACACGCTTCTTCGCCGCAGCGAGCGTCAGCAGCAGATCGACGTCGCGCGTATCGCGAAAGGTGTGCACCCCGGCGAGATCGGCGCCCGGCACGTTGAGCCGCAGCGGCGTCGAGCCGGTGGCGAGCACGAGCTTGGAATATTCGACGCTCTCTTCACCTTCGATCTTGAGCTCGCGGCGGCCGGTGTCGATCTCGGTGACGCGATAGCCGTAGCGCACGGTGACGCCGCGATGGCGCCACCAGTCCGCCGGCCTCAGCTCGATCTCGTGCGAGCCGGTCTCGCCGGCCAGTACGGAGGAGAGCAGCACGCGATTGTAAGCGAGCCGCGGCTCTTCGCCGATCACCGCGACCGCGTAGCGGCCGAGCGAGGTCTTGGCGAGCTCGTCGACCAGACGCGCGGCCGCCATACCGTTACCGACGATGACCAGCGGTTCACTCACAAGGCATCTCCTATTCGGCGGCCTGCGCCTGTGCGCCGTAGGCCTCGGAAATCATGTAGCCGGACAGCACGCCGTAGGCGTCGGTCCAGGCCGTGGCGAGTTCGGGTGTCCAGGCCTCGCCGAGACCCTTCTCGAGGGTCCAGAGCAAGGTCGCGCCGACCACCGGATAGTGCTCGGCCTTGGCGCCATAGGCGACGTGACGCTTGGCGAGCGCCGAGGCCGCGGGAAGAATCGTCTCGAGCTTCGACAGGCCGCCGACGACGGCAGCGAGCATGCCCATCAGCTTCTTGCGCTGCTCGGTCATGTCCTCGGGAAACATCGCGCGCACGGATGGCGCCACCTCGAACAGGCGATCGTAGAACAGCACCGCGGCCGCCTCTGAAATCGGCGCGACCTTGGAAAAGCTCTGCTGGACGAGGGTGATCTGTTCTGAAGTCATGATGTTCTCCTGTCTGTTTCGGTCTGCCTTTGTCCGCGCCGTTGCGAACAAGGTTCATGGGTCAAACGTCATCAGAGAGTCTTCTCCCCGCGTACGGGGAGAAGCGACATTCGTGCCAAACTCAGACTCGCGCTTCCGCGAGGCTTGACGCGCCCTCACCCTGCGGGCTGCGACGCAGGTAGAACCACCAGGTCAGTCCGAGGCAGGAGGCGTAGAAAGCGAGATAGATCGCGAGCGCGAGCGACGGCCCGCCGGTCATGGCGATCGATTTGCCGAAACCGGTCGGGATCAGATAGCCGCCGACCGCGCCGATCGCACCGATGAAGCCGACCGCCGCACCGCTCTCGATGCTCGCGGTCTTCAAGGCCGCCGCGCGCGCCGCATCGCCCTTGCCGCGCACCCTGAACAGGTTCTGCTCGCGGAAGATCGAGGGGATCATGCGGTAGGTCGAGCCGTTGCCGATACCCGTCGTCACGAACAGGATCAGGAACATCGCAAGGAAGCCGGTGAAGTCCTTGTGCCCGACGAAGTAGAGCACGCCGACGGTGGCGCCCGCCATCGCGATGAAATTCCAGAAGGTGAGGATGGAGCCGCCGATCTTGTCGGCGAGCAAGCCGCCGAGCGGTCGCGACAGCGAACCGACCAGCGGCCCGAGGAACGCGATCGAGATCGAGATCGCCGGAAACTGCGTCTTGATCAGCAGCGGGAACGCCGCCGAGTAGCCGATGAAGGATCCGAACGTGCCGATATAGAGATACGCCATGATCCAGGTGTGCTTGCGCTTGACGACGGCAAGCTGGTTCTTGATCGACGACTTGGCCGTGGTCAGGTTGTTCATGAAGAACACCGCGCCGAACACCGCGATCGCGATCGGCAGCACCCACATCAGGCCCGCGTTCTGGAGGAAGATGCCGTCGACGGGGCTCGCCTGGAACAGGTTGATGACCGCGAGCGTCATCAGGATCGGGGTCAGCAGCTGCACGCTGGAGACGCCGATATTGCCGCCGGCCGCGTTCAGCCCAAGCGCCCACCCCTTCATCCGGTCAGGGAAGAAGAAGGAGATGTTGGTCATGCTGGAGGCGAAATTGCCGCCACCGAGACCCGCGGTCGATGCGATCAGCAGCATCAGCCAGAACGGGGTGTCGGGCTGGCCGACGAAGTAGGCGAGCGACAGCGTCGGGATGAACAGGACAGCCGCGCTGAAAATGGTCCAGTTGCGGCCGCCGAAGGTCGTGACCGCGAACGTATAGGGGAAGCGCATCAATGCGCCGATCAGCCCTGGCACCGCGACGAGCTGGAACAGCTGGTCGGTGGTGTAGTGGAAGCCCGCCTGCGGCAGCTTGGTGGTGACGATGCTCCAAATCAGCCAGACGGAGAAGCCGATATGCTCGGCCACGATCGACCAGATCAGGTTACGCCGGGCGATCACCTTACCGCCCGCATTCCAGAACGCCTCGTCTTCGGGGCGCCAATCAGAAATCCACGTCGGATTTCGAGTCGGATTCGTCGTCATTGATAATCCCTTCTTGGCTCACCGCTGCGTCGTTGCAGGCTCAGCCTCCACGCGGAGGCGCGCGCCGAGGCCATGCCCCGGTGGCGAGTTCACGATGCTGATTGATGATGTTGAGGGACGTCGTCGTTGGCGTCGGAAAAGGTATTTCAATTTCCGTGCCAATTGCGCGCGTACGGGAAATACAAGGAATTCAGGAGCTTGTTCGCATTGCCCGAAGTTCTTGAAGGCGTATTTCGCTCGCAAATTTAGCGGTTCGCTCAATCCTTGTGCGGCGCACAAGGATTGAGCGAGGTGTCGATTATTTAGGCGCGCTCATCTTCCGCGTTAAACCTTCGTTTATGCGGCCTCGACGAAGCGATGACGCTCGTAGAGGAACTCGAGCACGCGGTGGCGGCACTTCAAATAGGTGGAGTTGGTCGCAAGATCGAGCCGCTTGCGGGGACGTGCGAGCGGCACCTCCAGCACCTCCCCGATGCGCGCGCTCGGCCCGTTCGTCATCATGACGATGCGATCGGATAGCAGCACCGCCTCGTCGACGTCGTGGGTGATCATCAAAATGGTGTTACCGAGCTTCTGATGCAGCGCCATCACCGAGTCCTGCAGATGCGCGCGGGTCAGCGCGTCGAGCGCGCCGAACGGCTCGTCGAGCAGCAGGACCTTCGGCTCCATCGCCAGCGCACGGGCGATGCCGACGCGCTGCTTCATGCCGCCGGAGATTTCCGAGGGACGCTTGTCCCTGGCGTGGGCCATTTGCACCAGGTTGAGATTATGCATGACCCAGGCGTCGCGTTCGGCGCGGGACTTGGTCCTGGCAAAGACCTTGTCGACGCCGAGCTTGACGTTCTCGTAGACAGTCAGCCACGGCAGCAAGCTGTGGTTCTGGAACACTACCGCGCGATCGGGCCCCGGCGAGTTGACCTCGCGGTTCTCGAGCAGCACGCCGCCGGTGGTGGCGCCGGTCAGGCCTGCGATGATGTTGAGCAGGGTCGACTTGCCGCAGCCGGAATGGCCGATGATCGAGACGTATTCGCCCTTCTCGATCGTGAGATTGATGTCCTTCAGCACCTCCGTGCTGGCGGCACCGCGGGTAAAGACCTTGTCGATATGGTCGAGCTTCAGATAGGCGTTCATGTGCCCTTCTCCCTCAGTTCTGCGCCGTGCCGCGGGTGACGATCCTGCCGAGGCCCGCGATCAGGCGGTCGAGCACGAAGCCGACGATGCCGACATAGAACAGCGCCAGGATGATCTCGCTGATATGCGAGGAATTCCAGGCGTCCCAGATGAAGAAGCCGATGCCGACGCCGCCGATCAGCATTTCGGCCGCGATGATGGCGAGCCAGGACAGGCCGATGCCGATGCGCAAACCGGTAAAGATGTAGGGCGCCGCCGCCGGGATCATGATCTTGCCGAAGAACTCGAGCGGATTGAGCTGCACCACCGCGGCGACGTTGCGGTAGTCCTGTGGGATGTTGCGGATACCGACCGCGGTGTTGATGATGATCGGCCAGATCGAGGTGATGAAGATGACGAAGATCGCCGATGGCTGGCCGTCGCGGAACGCCGCGAGCGACAGCGGCAGCCAGGCCAGCGGCGGGATGGTGCGCAGCACCTGGAACAGCGGATCGAGCCCGCGCATCGCCCAGACCGACTGCCCGACCAGCACGCCGAGCGCGATGCCGGCGATGGCAGAGAGCGAATAGCCGAGCGCGACGCGCTGGAGACTGGCGGAGAGATGCCAGAACAGGCCCTTGTCGATGCCACCATGATCGAAGAACGGATCGAAGATCAGTTCCTTGGTGTCCTTGAACACCTTTGACGGCGGCGGCAGCGCCGAGCCGGCGCGGCGGCACACCAGCTCCCACACCAGCGTCAACAGCGCGATCACGACCAGCGGCGGAATCACGCGCACGGCGGTCTCCCTCGCCATACGCGCGTAGGCCTCGCTGCGCGGCGGACGCTTGAGCGTCATCGCGACGACCGGCGCGGAAGCACCCGCAGGCGTTGCGGTCTCAACCTCAATCTTCGTGGCAGGCATGTTCATTGAAAATCCCTCTCCGGCTTCAAAGGACGACGCGGCCGCCTGACGGCGGCCGCGGGCTCCATCAGACTTCGACGCGCTTGATCGCGAGCGATTTCAGATAGGCCGCCGGATTTTCGGGATCGAACACCTTGCCGTCGAAGAAGGTCTCCTTGCCGCGCGAGGTGGAGGCCGGGATCTCGGAAGCCGCGACGCCGAGGGTCTTGGCCGCATCGCGCCACATGTCCTCGCGGTTGACCTTGCCGATCAGCGCCTTGCTGTCGAAGGAAGCTTCATATTTGCCCCACCGGATGTCCTCGGTCATGAACCAGAGATCATGGCTCTGGAACGGATAGGAGGCGAAGTCGCGCCAGTACTTCATGATGTGCGGTGAGTTCTCGACCACCTTGCCGGCATTGCCGTAGTCGAACTTGCCCTTGGCGCGATCGGCGATGTCCTCGACCGGGCAGTTGATCCACTGCCGTTTCGCCATGATGGTCGCGAGCTCTTCCTTGTTCTCCATCTTGTCGGCCCATTGCTGCGCCTCCATCACGGCCATCAGGATCGCCTTGGCAGCCTTCGGGTTCTTGTCGACCCAGGCCGCGCGCATGCCGAGCGACTTTTCGGGATGCTTGCTCCAGATCTCGCCGGTGTTGACGGCGGTGTAGCCGATGCCCTGATGCACGAGCTGCCCGGGCCAGGGCTCGCCGACGCAGAACGCGTCCATGGTGCCGACCTTCATGTTCGCCACCATCTGCGGCGGCGGCACGGTGATGGTCTCGACGTCCTTGTCGGGATCGATGCCGCCGGCGGCGAGCCAATAGCGGACCCAGAGGTCATGTGTGCCGCCCGGGAAGGTCATCGCGACCTTGGCCGACTTGCCATCGGCCTTCTTCTTCTCGAACGCCGCCTTCAGCACCGACGCGTCGGCACCGACCTTGAGGTCGGCATATTCCTTGGCGACCGAGATGCACTGCGCATCGAGATTGAGCCGCGCCAGGATGTACATCGGGGTCGGCTGGTTGTTCTGCGTCACCTTGCCAGCGGAAATCAGGTACGGCATCGGGGTCAGGATGTGCGCGCCGTCGATGCCGTTCCCCTCCGAGCCGAGCACGAGATTGTCGCGCGTGGTGCCCCATGAGGCCTGCTTCTGCACGTCGGTGTCGGGCACGCCGTATTTGGCGAACAGGCCCTTGTCCTTGGCGACGAAGAGCGGACCGGCATCGCTCAACGCGATGAAGCCGAGCTTGGCGCCCTTGACCTCGGGGCCTGCGTCCTGCGCGAAGGCGCCGGCGGGGAAATTCAGCTTGGCGGCGGCGAGAAGAGCGGCGGTGCTGCCGGCGGCCTTCAACAATTGACGGCGGCTCAGGCCCGAGGGCTGGCGGGTGCGCTTGGTCATAGGCAGTGTCGTCCTTTGCATCGTTGCAGAATTGATGGCGTCAGTGCGCGCGAGCGGCCCGTCCGTCCGTGACGCCAGAAACAGGCGCATGCGAACGCATGGCGGGGGAGACCCCCGTCTGGTGGCGTCGGCAAATCGGATGAGAAGTCTCGCGGGACGGCTTCAATGGCGTCGGCTTGAATGATTCAAGCTTCATGCCAAGCCCGCCACTCCGAAAAACGTCGAAAAATGAATGGGTTATTGACGCCGCGCCAGACTGTCGCAGGCCTGCTGCGCACGCGGATTTTGCGGATTGCTCATTCCTTGTGCGCCGCACAAATCTTATGCAGCCGCCCAAGCAAAAGGCCGTGCGTCCGCAAAAGTCAGCTGAACGCGCGCGACATCCGATTGATATCGCTAGCCTTTTTGAACACGCCAACACGGCACGCAACTTGCTTCTTCACCGACGTCAACGAAGACTGCGGCTTGCCGCATTGTTGCAGCCTCTGGCGGCTGCATCCCGGAAGCTCAACTGCTTCGCGGCCCTCCCGGCTCAGTCCTCGTGACGCGATTCCCAAGGCTTCCAAACCTTCCATAGCCCTCGTGCGCGGCAGAGCTGTCCGCACGGCCAATGATGTTCAGCTGCGCTCTCTCGGGCGTGTCGATCTCACTTACGAAGCAAAAGGAACCATTGATGTCGTATCTCGCGCCTTCGGAATTCGTCACCAAGATGGTGGATGCGGGCGAGTCCAAGATCTTCATGTCCACCCGGGATACTGCCATCCGCGCCTTCATGGCCGGCGCCATCCTCGCACTCGGCGCATGGTTCGCCATCACCATCAACGTGAACACGGGCCAGCCGCTGATTGGCGCGATACTGTTTCCGGTCGGCTTCATCATGCTGTACCTGCTCGGCTTCGATCTGCTCACCGGCGTGTTCGTGCTCTCGCCGCTCGCCCTGATCGACAAGCGTCCCGGCGTCACGCTCGGCGGCGTGCTGCGCAACTGGGGCCTCGTCTTCGTCGGCAACTTCGCCGGCGCCTTCACCGTCGCCTTCATGATGGCCTTCGTGACGACGTTCGGCTTCACGCAAGACCCCGACAAGGTCGGAGCGGCCATTGGAAACATCGGCGAAGGCCGAACGCTCGGCTATGCCGCGCACGGCGCGGCCGGCATGGCGACGCTGTTCATGCGCGGCATGCTGTGCAACTGGATGGTTTCGACCGGTGTCGTCGGCGCCATGATCTCGACCTCGGTTCCCGGCAAGGTCATCGCGATGTGGATGCCGATCATGCTGTTCTTCTACATGGTGTTCGAACATTCCGTCGTGAACATGTTCCTGTTCCCGTCCGGCCTGATGCTCCATGCCAAATTCTCGATCATGGATTATCTGATCTGGAACGAGATCCCGACCGTGCTCGGCAACCTCGTGGGCGGCCTCGCCTTCACCGGCATGACCCTCTACGCCACCCACGTCATGACCAAGCCGAAGCGTCAGGCCGGCAAGGCTGCACCGACCCGCGTTGCGGCCTGATACGTCTCGACAGAGGAGCCTCGCCCGGCCAGGGTGAGGCTCCCTTCGCCTGGTGATGACGATGACCCGCGGACTCCTGATCTCTGTCGGCCAGCACTCCGACAAGGGGCGCAAGCCCGTCAATCAGGATTTTCACGGCGTCCTGATTCCGGAAGAGCCGCTGCTCGGCCTGAAGGGCATCGCGGCCGTTCTCGCCGACGGCATCTCCAGCAGCACGGTGAGCCAGATCGCCAGCGAGTCGGCGGTCAAGAGCTTCCTGATGGACTATTACTGCACGTCGGAATCCTGGACGGTGAAGACCTCCGCCCGCCGCGTGCTGGACGCGACCAATTCCTGGCTGCACTCGCAGACGCGCAAGAGCCAATATGCCTACGATCGCGACAAGGGTTATGTCTGCACCCTGACCGCCATGGTTATCAAGGCGACCACGGCGCACATCTTCCACGTCGGCGACTGTCGCGTCTACCGCGTCGCCGGCAAGGCGCTCGAGCAGCTGACCGACGATCACCGCATCATCATGTCGTCGGAGCAGACCTATCTCGGCCGCGCGCTCGGCATCAATCCGCAGCTCGAGATCGACTACCAGGCTTTCGAGATCGAGGCCGGCGACACCTTTATCCTGGCGACCGACGGTGCCTATGAATTCGTCGACCAGCGTTTTATCACCAGCGCACTCGGCGAGCACGCAGCCGAGCTCGACGGCGCGGCAAAGGCGATCGTCGAGGAAGCCTATCGGCGCGGCAGCGACGACAACATCACCGTCCAGATCCTGCGCATCGACGCGGTGCCGCAGCGCGAGCCGGCCGGCATCTTCAATCAGACGTCACAGCTGCCGCTTCCTCCGTTGCCGGAGCCGCGAGCGGTCTTCGACGGCTACAGGATCATCCGGGAAATCCACGGCAGCAGCCGCAGTCATATCTATCTCGCCGTCGATGTGGAGACCGAGGCGCCGGTCGCGCTCAAGCTGCCGTCGATCGATTTGCGCGACAATGCCGCCTATCTCAAGCGCTTCCTAATGGAGGAGTGGATCGCGCGCAGGATCGACAGCCCGCACGTGCTGAAGCCGCTGTCACAATCGCGACGGCGCAGCTACCTCTACGTCGCGACCGAGTTCGTCGAAGGGCAGACGTTGAAGCAGTGGATGACCGACAATCCGCGCCCCGATCTCGAAACCGTCCGTGGGCTGGTCGAGCAGATCGCCGCGGGGCTGCGCGCCTTCCACCGCATGGAAATGCTGCATCAGGACCTCAGGCCCGACAACATCCTGATCGACAAGACGGGCACCGCAAAGATCATCGACTTCGGGTCGATCAGGGTCGCGGGCGTCGCGGAGGCGGCGCCGCGAGACGAGGCCGACGACATCCTGGGAACGGTCCAGTACACGGCGCCGGAGTATTTTCTTGGGCAAGGCGGCTCGCCGCGCTCCGACATGTTTTCGCTGGCCGTGATCTGCTACCAGATGCTGACGGGAAAGCTTCCCTATGGCACCCAGATCGCCAGGATCCGGCGCAAGGCGGACGCGCGGAGACTTCAATATCGCCCGGCCGACGACGATCGCAACGTGCCGGCCTGGGTCGACGGCGCGCTCAGGCGCGCGCTCCATCCCGATCCCTACAAGCGGCACGAGGATCTGTCCGAATTCGTCTTCGAGCTTCGCACGCCTAATCCGGCCTATCTCGACACACGGATCACGCCGCTCCTGGAGCGCAGCCCGCTGATGTTCTGGAAGCTGACCACGGCAGCGCTTGCTTGCGCAGTCGTCGTGCTGCTGGCGCTGCTGCACGGGCGATAGGGCGCAGAAGGGCGCAGACGTCCACTTCTAGCGGCCAAGTGGAACCATTATCGTTCGTCAGAGCATTGCCGCTGGTGACCCATATGCGACATCGGCCAAATAGCCCAAACATCGCGCGATTAGCCGGGTTTAAAGGTTGATTGCGGCTAGACGTTTTTGCGCTCGACTATGCCGTCGCGACGGCGTTGAATCCGCTACGCGGGCTCTTTTGTTTCAAGGAGGGAGGACCGAAAGGTGAAGACAACGATCATCGCACTTTGTGCCGCCGCTCTCATCGCCGCCGCACCAGCCGCGCTTGCGCAGGGTGTACCAGGCAAAGCACTTGGTCTGCAGCATAAGATCTCTAAGAGACATCACCCGGGCGTCCCCGGCTACGCTCCGCTGCATGAGCTGCAAACAATGGGATCGAAGAAGGGCTATCCGGGAGCTTTCGGTTACGCGCCTAATGAACCCAGTCGTTTAGACAGAAATCTCGAAGCGTCCAGACAAGCTGGTGGTGGTGGCGGCGGCGGTGGCGGAGGGAGTGGCATGTGAACCCACGCGCTGCACGAACAGGCGGTATCCGTCCTGCTTAATCGGGACGCTCCGGGGGCGTTAAGGCCGGCTCGCCTCGCGTCTTCTTTATGTTCGCAGTATGTTTGTTGTTGGCCCAACTCGGACATCCAGTGAGGTCCGCTGTTGCGCAGCTACCAGAAGCACAGCGGATGTCGCACGCGCCCTGACTACCGAGCGGCCGAATGTGCGCTCCAGCTGCGGGCCCTCACGCCGGCTCCTCCGCCTTCACGCCCAGCGGCTTCGGCGCCATGCCGCCGCCCGGCTTGAGGTGAAATTCGTAGGTCATCAGGTGCCACTGCCCGTTTGCCTTGGAGCCGTCGGGCATCGCCGGATCGTTGCGCGGCTCGACCTTGGCGACGAGGTCGTCCTTGACCCCGAACACCACGTCGGAATCGAGATATTTGTCGCCATCCATGAAGACGTGCGTGATCAGCGGCTCGTAGCCCTTGGCATTGACCAGGAAGTGCACATGCGCGGGACGCATCGGATGCCGCTTGGTCTGCATGATCATCTCGCCGACCGGGCCATCGGTCGGGATCGGATAGCTGCACGGCAAAATGGTGCGGAAGAAGAAGCGGCCGTCGGCGTCGGTGATGAAGCGCGCCCGCGCCGAAGCGCCGACCTCGTCGTAGTTCGGCTTCTGTGAATCGTAGAAGCCGTCATCGTCGGCATGCCAGACGTCGACGGGAACGCCCGCAAGCGGCTTGCCCTTGAGGTCGGTGACGCGGCTCTGCACGAACATCCGTTCGCCGGTCTGATTGTTCGGCGAGATGTCGGTGCCGTGCGCGGTGACCTTGTGCTCGCCGACATAGAACGGGCCGAGCACCGTGGTCTGGGTGGCGCCCTCGCGATCCCTGTGGTTGACGGCGTCGACCAGCATGGAGACCCCGAGCACGTCGGAGAGCAGGATGAATTCCTGCCTTGTGTCGGTGCATTTGTGGCCGGTGCGGGTCAGGAAATCGATGGCGTATTCCCATTCCTCGAAGGTGAGACCGGTCTTGCTCACGTAATCGTGCAGCGACTTCACCAATTCCTGGAGCAGGAATTTTGCCCGAGGGTTCGGCGTATTGTCGAAGCTTTTGACGACGGCTTCGGTGAGTTCGGTCTCGTTGAACTGGGTCATGGTGCGTTTGCCCTGAGTTTTCTCGTTGGCCCGGGTGGGCTCCTTGGAGGCGTTCCACAGTGCAGCCTACACCAGCAGGCCCGGCCGCGTTAAGCGCAACCGGCTTGGAATGGGGCCGGCATTTCGCTATCAACTTTCCGACAAAACGCCCCGGAGGAACTGATGCTCGCCCCTACCCCCGCCTCGCCCGAATCCGTGGGCATGTCCAAGGCCGCGCTCGACCGCGTCGATGCGCATCTGAAGAGCCGCTACATCGATGCCGGCCGCTTCCCGGGCACGCACCTGCTGGTCTATCGCCGCGGCAAGGTCGCCCACAGCTCGGTGCAGGGCTTTGCCGACGTCGAGCGCAAGGCGCCGGTCAAGGACGACACCATCTACCGCATCTATTCCATGACCAAGCCGCTCACCAGCGTCGCCTTCATGATGCTGGTCGAGCAAGGCCTCGTGGCGATCGACGAGCCCGTCGCCAAATACATTCCGGAATGGAAGGATCTCGGCGTGTTCGTCGCCGGTACCGCGCCGGCCTTCCTGACCCGGCCGCCGTCCCGGCCGATGCTGATCGTCGACCTGCTGCGGCACACCGCCGGTCTCACCTACGGCTTCCAGCAGCGCTCCAACGTCGATGCCGCCTATCGCACCGAAAAGATCGGCGAAGTCGAGAAAGCCGGCACGCTGCAGAGCATGATCGAGGCGCTGGCAAAGATTCCGCTGGAGTTCTCGCCGGGCGAATCCTGGAACTACTCGGTGGCGACCGACGTGCTTGGCTATCTCGTCGGCAAAATCTCCGGGATTCCCTTCGAGCAGTTCCTCAAAACGCGCATCCTCGATCCGCTCGGCATGACCGACACTGATTTTCACGTGCCGGCCGCCAAGGCGCATCGCTTCGCCGCCTGCTATTCCGCCGATCCGGGTGGCGGCATGACCTTCCATGCCGGCCAGCGCCGCGAGGGCCTGACGCTCCAGGACGACCCGACCAAGAGCTCGTTCCTGTCTCCGCCCTCGTTCATCTCGGGCGGCGGCGGACTATGCTCGACGGTCGCCGACTATCTCACCTTCTGCCGTGCGCTGCTCAATGGCGGCGAGCTGGGCGGCGTCCGCCTGCTCGGGCCGAAGACGCTGGCGCTGATGACGAGCAACCACATTCCGGGCGGCCGCGCGCTGCCGGAAGTGTCCCGTTCGCTGTTTTCGGAAGCCACCTATAACGGCATCGGCTTCGGCCTCGGCTTCGCCGTGACCATGCGCCCGGCGGAGACGCTGATCGCCGGCAGCCCGGGCGAATATAATTGGGGCGGCGCGGCCACGACCTCGTTCTGGATCGACCCGGCCGAGGAGCTGATCACCATCTTCATGACGCAGGTGCTGCCGTCGAGCGCCTATCCGCTCCGGCGCGAACTGCGCAGCATGGTCTATGCCGCGATCACCGAGAGCAATCTCTGAGCTACGTCTCAACGAGAACGGGCCCTCGCGATCGATCGCGAGGGCCCGTCGTTGCCTAGTGCATATGGCCGACCAGATAAATTCCGCCGCCGAGCACCAGAACGGCGGGCACGGCCCACAAAATCAGAACTGGCATTGCGTCATTCTCCTCAGTTGGACGTGCAGACCTTGACGGTCTTCATGCCGCTTTCAGCCTCGGTCCGCGACTTGACGCCCGCGACCGCGCTGCAAAATCCCGCTCTGACGTGCTCGCCGGACGCGAAAATCGTGGCGCGGTGCAAGTCTCACCCGTATGGTCTCCCCAAAATCATAATCCGGCGCCGCTGCGCTGGAACCGGGACGCCCGCGCTTGTCAAAGCTCACTCTGCCGGTCCGGCTCGCTCTTCTGGTCACGGGAACGATGTTGCCGCTGATCGTCTTTGCGGTGGGTATTGCCTATTCCAACTACCGCCAGGACCGCAGCGACGCGACACGACGCGTGCTGGAGACGGTGCGAAGCATGCGCCTCGTGCTCGATTCCGAAGTGCAGCGGATGACCGGCGGCTTGCAGGCGCTGGCGCTCAGCAACGCCCTGCAAAGCGGCGACTTCGACGACTTCCGCCGGCTGGCAACCGGGTTCATCAGCCAATATGGCGAGGACAGCGTCCTGCTGGTGGCGGACGGGAGCGGGCACCAGCTGTTCTCGACCGTCACGAGTGAAACGACAAACCTGCCACCCCGCAACAATCGCGAGATCGTCGAGCGGGTATTTGCGAGCAAGTCACCGCAATATTCCGACCTGTTCACCGGCTCGACCAAGAACCGGCCGATCGTGACCGTCGAGGTTCCCGTGCTGCGCAACGATGAGGTCGTCTACGCGCTCTCCTTCAGTCCGCCGATCGCGACCTTCCAGAAACTGGTCGAGCAGCAGCGGCCGAACGATCAATGGACGGTGTCGCTGCTGGACACCAAGGGTCGCGTGTTCGCGCGCGCGCCAAATCCGGCCGAGACGTTCGGCAAGCAGGCCTCCGGCGCACTGAACGATGCGATGGCCCGGACGCCGGAGGCGACCCTCGCCACCGTTTCGCTCGATGGCGTCGCGCTGTCCTCCGCCGATACGCGGTCGCGGCTGACCGGCTGGACGGTCGTGGCCGGTGTCGCCGAGAGATCGCTGATCGCCCCGCTCTGGCGCGACATCGCGATCACCAGCCTGATCGGCGGCATCCTGCTGCTGACCGGCCTGACCTTCGCGGTGCGGATGGCGACCACGATCGCGCGCGGCGAGATGCTGCACAATCTGCTGATCGAGGAGCTCAACCATCGGGTCAAGAACACGCTGGCCTTGATGCAGGCGATCGCGGTGCAGACCTTCCGAAGTTCAAGCCGGGACGAGCGGACCAAGTTCGAGGGACGGCTCGGTGCGCTCGCCGAGGCGCATAATCTCCTGAGCCAGGGGAAATGGGCGGGCTCGGAGCTGAGGGACGTGATCGCGCGCGTGCTCCAACCGTTCCTGCTGAGCAATCCCGATCGCATCCGCATGGCCGGCCCCACCGTGCCGCTGTCGCCGCGGCTCGCCGTGGTGCTGTCGATGATCGTGCACGAGATCGCCACCAACGCCGCGAAATACGGCGCGCTGTCGAACGAGACCGGCCGGGTCACGCTGGACTGGGAGGTCATCGCCGACACGCCGAAGCCGCGGCTGCGGCTGATCTGGAGCGAGATCGGCGGACCGCCGGTGACGGAGCCGGTGCAGCGCGGTTTCGGGTCGCGCCTGATCGAGCGCAGCGCGCGCGACCAGCTCGGCGGCGAGGCGACCGTCGACTTCCTGCCGCGCGGCGTCGTCTGCACGGTGACGTGCGTGCTGGACGAGGCGCGGTGAACGGATTGAAGGAATATCGGCGATGAAGATCACCAAAGTGCGCACGCACATCCTCGAAGCAAAGCTCTCGCAGCCGTTCGCCTATTCGCGCGCCTGGTACGACACGCGCACCGCGATGCTGGTCGAGATCGAGACGGATGACGGCCTGACCGGCTGGGGCGAATGCTACGGGCCGGCGCGGATGACGGCGGCGGTGGTGCAGAGCATCGCGCCGTGGCTGATCGGCGAGGATCCGCTGCGCACCGACGTGCTGTGGCAGATGGTCTACGCACGCTTGCGCGATCACGGCCAGAAGGGTGTCGTGATCCAGGGCCTGAGCGGCATCGACATCGCGTTGTGGGACATCAAGGGCAAGCATTTCGGCGTGCCAGCGCATCAGCTTCTCGGCGGCGCCGCGCGCAAGGAGATAGCGGCCTATGCGACCGGGCTCTACCGGCGCAAATCAGGCGATCCGCTCAAATACCTGCCGGAGGAAGCGGCCGGCTGCGCCGCGGAAGGTTTCCGCGCCGTGAAGCTGAAGGTCGGCTTCGGCATCGCCGAGGATGCCGCGGTCACCCGCGCGGTGCGCGAGGCGATCGGCCCGGATGTCGCGCTGATGGTCGATGCGAACCACGCCTATGACGCAGTGGCGGCGATCCGGCTCGGCCGCATGATCGAGCGCTACGACATCGGCTGGTTCGAGGAGCCGGTGCCGCCGGAGGATGTCGCGGGATATCGCGCGGTGCGATCCGCGCTGACGATTCCCATCGCCGGCGGCGAATGCGAATTCACCCGTTTCGGTTTTCGCGACCTGTTCGCATCGCATGCGCTGGACATCGCCCAGCCCGACACCTGCGCCGCGGGTGGCCTCTCCGAATGCAAGAAGATCGCCGACATGAGCGAGGCGTTCGGCATCCGCTACAATCCGCATGTCTGGGGCACCGGGATCGCGATCGCGGCCTCGCTGCAGCTCCTCGCCGTGCTGCCGTCACACACGCCGACCTCGCTTGCGCCGATCGAACCGATGCTCGAATTCGACCGCACCGAGCATCCGATCCGGCAGGCGATTTTGAAGGAGCCGATCGAGCACAAGAAGGGTTTCGTGCGGGTGCCTGACAGACCGGGGCTAGGTATCGATATCGACCGCGAGGCGCTCGCGCGCTTCGCGGTTCAATAGAAAAAGCGGTCGACGCCGTTAATTCGGCGGCACGTCGATCGGAACGAGAAACGCGAAGCCATATTTGGCGTCCTCGCCGCGCGCCTCATCGAGGCCGCGTCCAAGTTCCACCGCGGCAATCTCGGCGGGAAGCGCGAGCCTGACCTGTCGGACATGATCCGGGCGCAGGAGAGGACGCCCACCTGAACGCATGCTCTCCAATTCCTGGACGAACCAGGCTTCCTGCACGCGCGCCCGGGCGGATCGCAGTGAGCTGGCCGAGAACGCCAGAACCGGTCTCTGGTTGATCTCCAGCACGAAGCAGCGCTGTCGCGCCGCCTGTGCGGCGCGATTGCTCTTGCGTGCCGTCGACCTGCCTTCAGCTCGGCCACTCGCGCGTGTCATCTCAACACCATCAGAAGTTCGCCGTGGCTGACAATCTGAACACACGTGGAGACCCCGGCGTGATGTTGTTATTCCCGTCCGCGGTCGAATAGTACTTCCGGTCGAGGAGATTTTCGATGTTGAGCTGGGCCCGCCAGGTCTCGTTGAGCCTGAAGAACACGGCGGCGTCCACCCGCGTGAACTCCGGAATCAGCACGGTGTCGTCGGACGATGCGAAGAAGTTCGAGTAGTGGATCACACCGAGGCCCGCGGCCCACTGCTCCGTGAACTGATACCTGTTCCAGAGAGAAAAGGTATTGTACGGCACAAGTCCCACGCGGTTGCCGGCGACAATGGTCGCGGAGTTGTTGCTGGTGATCCGCGCATCCGTGTAAGCGTAGCCGCCCGTGATTTGCCAGGCGTCCGTCACGTAGCCTGTCAGAGACGCTTCGAGGCCGCGGGTCTTGGTGGCTCCGCTCAGGATGAAGAATCCCGCATTGTTGGGATCGGCAAAGCGCTGATTGGTCCGGTCCAGTTCGTAGATCGCCGTAGCGAACTGCAGGCTCGGGAAGATGTCGTATTTGAGCCCGACTTCCTTGTTCACGAACTTCTCGGGCGCTGCGATGGCCAGGCCCGGTGTCAGAGCGCTGAACTGGTCGCCGGCGCTCGGCAGATACGAGATGCTGTAGCTGCCGTAGATCGACAGGTTTTCGAGCGGCTTGAACAGGACACCGGCGCGTGGCGACACCAGATCATCAACCCGGTTGAGCTCGACGAATGTGCGACGGTCTCGCGACGTCAGGTCGAAGTGATCGAACCGCAAGCCGCCGATCAGCTCCAGATAGCGCGTGATCTCGACCTGGTCCTGAACGTAGACGGCGCCGAGATTGAGCTTGTAGGTGTTGTTGGCGTCGGTGCCCCCGTTATTGGCGAAAGTGACCGGAACGTACGACGTCGGATTCCTCGGATCGATCGTGATGGTCGATGATACGCCATTGAAGAGCCCGCTCTGCCGGTAGTTCAGGCCGTTCTGACGGCCCACCTCGGCACCGAAGACGACGGTGTGACGAATTGGGCCCGTCCCGAATTTGTAGGTGAGATCGGTCTGGTTGAAGTAATTCGTCCGGTCGGTCTCGTTATTGTATGCTTGCAGATTGCTCGAGGTTCCGGCGGCATTGACGGCACCGGAATTGGCTCCTCCGCCCGGATAGATGTTCTGGTAGAACTTGTCGTAGTTGGCGATCTGCGACGAATTCTTGATCGTCCACCCGTTCTCGAAATCGTGCTCGACGACAGCGGTTCCGATATCCACATCGGCGAGCGCATAGTTGAGGTTGGGATTGCCGAAGAACGCAGACGGCGACGTATCGTGGGGATAGCGCGGGAAAGCGTTTCCGGGGCGGATCTGCGAAGGGATGCCGCGATCCACGGTACGCCGGTCGTGCAGATGCTCGTAGCTCAGCTTGACCGTCGTGGTGTCGTTCGGCGCAAAGGTCGCGGTAGGATTGATCGCCCAGCGTTCGAGGTTGACGAAATCGCGATAGCTCTGCGTGTTTTCGTACATCGCGTTGAGGCGGAAGGCCCAGTTCTCGTTGATCGCCTGGCCGACGTCGGTGGTCACGCGGGCGCCGGGATAGGAATTGCCGCCGACCGTCACCTCGCGAATGGTCGTACCGTCGGCCTCCTTGAGTACGCGGTTGACGACGCCACCGCCGCGGCCGAAGATCATCGCGTTCGGCCCCTTCAGGACCTCGAGCCGCTGAATGTTGTAGAAGTCGCGAAAATACTGGACGTCGTCGCGGATGCCGTTGGTATAGAAGTCGGCGTTGCTGCGCTGGCCGCGGATGACGAGGTCGTCGCGATGCGATTCGCCCTGGTGATAGATCACGCCGGGCACATAGCGGGTCGCCTCGCCGATCGAGGTGAAGGCCTGGTCCCTGATGAAATCCTTCGTCAGCACCGTCACCGACTGCGGCACGTTGAGGAGAGCCGTATTGGTCTTCGTCGCGCTGGTCATGCTCCGCGTGACATAGCCCTTCTGGCCGGTACGCGCGTCCTGATTGTTGACGCTCGGCGGCTTCTTCTCGACCGGTGCGACGGTGGCCGTCCGGCGATTCGATCGCGCTGCGCGCGAGGTGGTCGCTGTCTGCGCCCGGCGGGCGCGCTGCTGCGGAGCGGAAACGACGACTGACGGCAAGGCTCCCGCCGCCTGCCCCTGCTGTGCGGAGGCCGGGCCCGCCTGCATCGTCAGCCCGCCACTGAATGACAGCGCCGCCGTTGTCGACAGCAGAAAACCACGCAACGCCTTACGGCCACCCCAACAACCCAATTCCATCTGCAACGCCCCAAAAGCTTCGCGTGCCGCTCTGAAAGACGGCTTCGCGGTCCCAAACTGGGGCGCATCTGCAATGCGAAGAATTAGATGAGGATTAGATCGGATTTAGAATAGGTCGAGCCTCTCTACGCTCACGCCCAAATTTGTAAGAGTTCTAAATTGAGGCGCAGGCGGTTGACCATTTGGCCGCGGTGTCGAATGTGGCGCTTGGTGCTGCGACGCGCCACCACTCCAACACAGCGATTTTCCCTGAATCAATGCGCCTCCTGCTGATCGAAGACGATCCGATGTTCAGCAAGGCGCTCGTCCGCGGATTGAAGCGAAACGGAATGACCGTGGACTGGACCCGCGACGGACAGGACGGCTACGCCGCGCTGAAACGCGCCGAGCACGCGATCACGCTGCTCGATATCGGACTACCCGGCATGACCGGCTTCGAGATTCTCAAGGCCGCGCGCAGCAGAAAGGCTTCGCCCATCCTGGTGATCACGGCCCGCGACCGGGTCGAGGACATGGTCGCGGGACTCGATCTCGGCGCCGACGACTTCATCGTCAAGCCGTTCGAGTTGCGCGCCCTGCTCGCGCGCATCCGCGCGATCATGCGCAGGGTCAACGACCGCTCCAATTCGCTGATGAGCAGCAAGGAGATCACGCTCGATCCATCGACCCATGTGGCGACCTTCCGCGGCATCCAATCGACGCTTTCCGCGCGGGAGTTCTCGGTGATGTACGCCCTGATGGAGCGTCCCGGAACCATTCTGTCGCGCGGCCAGATCGAGAGCCGGATCTACGGCTGGAGCGACGAGGTGCAGAGCAACGCCGTTGACGTCGTCATCCACGGCTTGCGCAAGCGGTATGGCAAGGACGTCATCCGGAACATCCGCGGTGCCGGTTGGATGGTCACGAAGTCCGGATCATGAGCTCTCTTCGCAAGACCATCATCACGCGTGCGACGCTGTTGCTGGCCGCCATCGGCCTCTTGGCGACGGCAACATCGTTCGGCCTGGTCGCCTATGAGATGAACAAGTTCCTCGACGCGCAGTTGCAGGAGATCGCCGTCAATGTCGGTCCAGGCGACCGCAACGGTGCGGGTCCGCTGCTCGAAAGCGAAGACGAGGATCGGTTGGTCGTCCGCATCTGGGATCGCTCCGGCGCGCTGCTGCATCGGGCGGGTCCTCCGATCGATATTCCCTGGCAATCAGTGCCGGGATTGTCCGACGTGACCGCCGACGGGCAGGATTGGCGCGTCTATCGCTGGAGTCACGCGCAGCACGATATCCAGATCGCGCAGGCGTGGAGCGCCAGGCACGAGATCGCGCTGCACGCGGCGACAGGCGCCGCGCTTCCGCTGCTGCTCGCCATTCCGCTGGTCTGGGCCGTTCTGGGTTGGTCGATCAGCCGCACGATGGGCGGTCTGCAACGGCTGTCGGCCGAAATCGGCCAGCGCAGCGTCGATGCGCAGGAGCCCCTGCGTCCGGTGGGCGTACCGGCGGAAGTGGCTCCGCTGATCGTTGCCATCGACAAGCTCGTCGATCGTCACCGGTCGGCACTCGAAGCGCAGCGCCGCTTCGTGGCGGACGCAGCGCACGAACTGAGGACACCTCTGGCCGCGCTCCAGATTCAGGCGGAAAACCTGATCGCCGCGGATCTGTCCGGACAGACTCGCGAGCTTGCCGACGAACTTCGGGACGGCGTGCGGCGCGCATCGCATCTGGCGAGCCAGTTGCTCGAAATGGCCAGAACGGAAGGCGCCTCGATCCGGAAGCGCGACGACATCGATCTTGCCGCGCTCGCGACGTCGTTGCTAGCGGACTTCTATCCGCTGGCTGAGGCGCGCAACGTCCAGCTCGCGATGACGGCGGAGACACCGTGCAGGTTCCTCGGCGATCGCGACGCGATCGGCAAGCTCATCGCCATCCTGCTGGACAACGCCATTCGCTATTCAGGCTCAGGCGGCTCCGTGGAACTCAGGGTCGTCAATGACGGCAAGATTTGCGCGCTGGAGATCGTCGATGACGGCCCAGGCATTCCCGAGGATGCAATGCCGTTCATCTACGACCGCTTCTTCAGGGCTGCGCCCCAGGGCGTCGAGGGGACCGGGCTTGGTCTTGCGATCGCCAAATCCACCGCCGACCGGCACGGCTTCAGGCTGATGCATCAGAACCGGAGCGGCGCGACCGGCATCGTCGCGCATGTCCGGCTTGACCTGACTACCGTGCCGACCGCGTGAGCTAACCGATCGTCTGCAGCGCCGGAAACGTCTCGAGCAGCCAGATGCTGACATTCGAGACCGTGCCGGTGAGGAAGCCGATGCCGGTGATCACCATCAGGACGCCCATGGCGCGCTCGACATTGACGAGCTGGCCCTTCATCCGCGCGAACAGCTTCGAGAACTGCTCGATCATCAGGGCGGCGATCAGGAAGGGAATGCCGAGGCCGGCCGAATAGACTGCGAGCAGGCCCGCCCCCCTCGTCACCGTCGCCTCCGCCGCGGCGATCGAGAGGATCGCGGCAAGGATCGGGCCGATGCACGGCGTCCAGCCGAAGGCGAAGGCGAGGCCCATCACATAGGCGCCCCACAGGCCGACAGGCTTGGGCGCGGTCAGGCGCCCCTCGCGCATCAACAGGCCGATCCGCGTCAGTCCCAGGAAGTGCAGGCCCATGATGATGATGACGATGCCGGCAAGGATCGACAGCTCGGCCGACCATGCACGAATCAGCCCGCCGATCAGCGAAGCGCTGGCGCCGAGCGCCACGAACACCGTGGAGAAGCCGAGCACGAACAGGAGCGCCGACATCATGATGGCGCGCTTGGACGCCGAGGCCGGCTCCTTGTTCTCGACATGCTCGATCGTGGCGCCCGTGAGATAGATCAGATAGGGCGGAACCAGGGGCAGAACGCAGGGAGAGAGGAAGCTGACGAGGCCGGCAATCAGGGCCGCCGGGATCGAGACATTTTGCATGATGCAGTCGGAGCCATCTCAGGCTCTTTGGCCGCGCACCGGGAATGCGCGCGGCGGGAGCCGAACCGGCTCTGGTGTAGCCGATGCCGGGGAATGCGCACAACAGAGGCGCACGAAACCAGGCTCCTCCCGATGCCGTCTGCGATCACAGATGCGGCATCGGGACGCGCACAAACCTCGCCAAAAAGCGAGACTCGGCGGCGCTGCTACTTCACCACGCGGAGCAGCGGACGCCGGGGCTGGTCCTGCGTCTGCTTGGAGGGGGGCTGCGGTTCGCTTCCAGCGCTCCGCAACATTTCGTCGCACAGCGCCTTGAGATCGGCACTGTCAATTCCTTTGAGCTTCATCCGCACGTCGAGGATGACGATGGACAGCAGCTCGGCCGACTCGCGGTTGTTGCTCTCGTTGAGAACCTTGCGGCACTCCTCAAGCGTTTCCAGCACCGACTGCAACTGTTCGTCTGAATGCGACACCGGCGTTCTTTCCGTTAGTTCGGCCTGCGAGACGTGTTTGTGGAAATCCCCTCGGCCCCCATGGGATACCGAGAATAACACGAGGCGCCGACGCCTCCGAA
The DNA here is from genome assembly GCF_011516635.5 of Bradyrhizobium barranii subsp. apii. Lineage (GTDB taxonomy): Bacteria > Pseudomonadota > Alphaproteobacteria > Rhizobiales > Xanthobacteraceae > Bradyrhizobium > Bradyrhizobium barranii. Next base: position 7,091,099 of record NZ_CP096255.1, read on the forward strand.
CATGATTTCAGTATGATTTTGCCGGGAAACCGTGGCTCCCGCGAACATCGACCCGCTGCGCGGGACGCCATTATCGTCGTGGCCGGGAGTCGAACGCGCGGCACTGGATGATCGACCCATTCCGCGCGGCGACAGCTCGCGCGCAAGGACTTCCGTGACGGAAAACGCCGACAATCCTGCAGCCATTTCAGGGCTCGCAACGGAACTCACGCCACACCCCTCATTCCAACGTTGGTCGGCCGATTCGATTCTCAGCCTTAGTAACACTCGGATACCGCCCACGAGGCAGTAACGATGGCGTTCAAAAGTCGCCGTTCCCCAACCCGCAGTGGTTGTGGTTTGCGCCCAATTCTGCCAGTTTAGCAACCCGAAGGGACTTGTATGCACTCCTTGGCGGAAAGGGGCGTTCCACAGGAGGAACGCCCAAAGATCAACATCAGCGGCCTCTCCGATTGGGATGCGGCCCGCATATTCCTGGAAGTCGTTCGATGCGGCAGTTTTCGCTCGGCGTCTGAACGCCTGTCGCTGTCGATCAACGCCGTCCGCCGCCGGATTGATGATTTCGAGCGCCAGACCGGCACCACCCTGTTCACCCGCGACGTCCACGGCACGCATCTGACCGATGAAGGTGCACTGGTGGTCTCCGCAGTCGAGCGCATGGAGGCGGCCGCCTTCGACGTGCTGCGCACCAGCGATTCGACGGCCAACGCCCTGTCCGGCGAAGTTCGCGTGGCCGTCACCGAGGGTCTCGGGACGTTCTGGCTCGCCCCGCGGCTGGTCGAATTCCAGCAGGCCTATCCGAAGATCCTGGTCGACCTGCATTGCGCGATGCGCTCGGCCGATGTCTCTCGTCACGAGGCCGACGTCGCCATCCATCTGTCGCGTCCCTCCGCGCTCGACGTCAAGCTGGTGCGGCTCGGCCGCATGCACCTGATGTTCTGGGCTTCGGAAAAATACCTTGAGAAACACGGCACGCCGCGCTCGGCGCTCGAATTGATCAAGCACCGCCTGGTGCTGCAATTCGCCGACCAGCTTGCCGCCAAGGAAACCTTCGAGAGCTTCTTCCCAGGCGTTCCGGAACGTGACCTGCTGGTCATGAAGACCAACGTCTCAAGCGCCAATTATTGGGCGGTCGCGAATGGCGCCGGCATCGGCGTATTCCCGAGCTACGCCATTGCGCTTGGCGGGAAGTTGATTCCACTGGAGGTCGAGCTGAACAGGCCGCTGGATATCTGGTTGTCCTACCACCCTGGTAGCGGCCGGATTCCACGCGTTCGGCACATGATTGACTGGCTGATCGAAGCTTTCAATCCGGCGCGATTCCCGTGGTTTAAGGAAGAGTTCGTGCATCCGCATGAATTCAAGGACGAGTATATGGGCGAACCCCTGACCCAGCTCTTCGGGGGATTTTCAACCGAAGAACAAAGGTGAGAGTATGAAAGCAGCGGCGAAAAGAATGAAGCAGCGCAGCGCCGGCAAGCCGGACATTGAGCTTGGCAAGCGGATCCGTCTGCGGCGCGTCGAGATGAAGATCTCGCAGGCCGAGCTCGGCGAGAAGCTCGGCGTGAGCTTCCAGCAGGTCCAGAAATACGAGAAGGGCGTCAATCGCGTCGGCGCGGCTCGGCTTCAGCAGATCGCCACCGCCCTCGATGTGCCCGTGACCTTCTTCTATAACGGCGACAACAAGGCGCGCGAAGTCGAGAGCCTGCTGTTCCTCGATTCCGCCTTCAGCCTCCGCCTGCTGCGCGCCTACAGCAAGATCAAGGACCAGACGGTGCAGCGTCAGCTCGTCTCGCTGATGGAATCGATCGCAGCGAACGAGGCCTGAGCCGATCGGGCTCTGACCTTTACGGCCGATGTTCAATCCGCCGCGTCACGGGGGCGCGGCCGGATTGAACGAGACCCAGTCCGCGCGCTTGCGCGCGGCTCTCCTTTCGGGGCGGCCAAGCCGCCCTTTTTTCTTGCGGGTTTCTTGCTGCGGGTTTCCTGGCAATTTGCCCACCATTGCCGCGGATTTCGCGAACCGAACCCGCCCCTGCTGCGACCCAATCGAGACGCCCCGCCTCGAACGCGCGGGCTTTCGACTGCCGTGCTTAATGGGACCTCAACTCCGAGGCTCTAGCTTCCCGCCCGATTTTTGCGAATCGGCGCACGCAGCGCGGCGAGCGGGAATTGCCAATGCGAGCGCCCGTCCGGGCCTCGTCCTCGTGGGGAAGATGGGACACATGTCGAAACGCCATGCGATGATCGTTGCCGTCGGCGTGCTCGCGAGCGCCTCCGCGCTGGCGCAAACCGAAACCACGGGACAGGCAGGCCCGAGGCCTGCAACGGCGGCCGGTACTGTGCCGGCCGCGGCGAACCCGGCCCATGCTGCCGCGCCGAAGGCTGCCGCGCCCGCTTCGACGGCAGAGAGCCGCTCCGCCGCGGCGCTCGCGCTGACGCACGAGCCAACCTATGACGAGGGCTCGGCTCAGCGCATCAAGGATGCCGCGCTCAGCTACTCCGATCTTGCCGTACGCGGCGGCTGGCCGACCATCCCTGCCGATGCCAAGTTCGCCCTCGGCGTCCAAGGCGCCAGCGACGAGCTGCTGCGCAAGCGACTTATCCTCTCCGGCGATCTCGCCGCCAACAAGGCGACCGGCGCCTTCGACCAAGATCTCGCCGACGCCGTAAAACGCTTCCAGGCCCGCCATGGACTGGCGCCGACCGGCACGGTGACGCCGCGTACGGTCGCGGCGATGAACGTCTCCGTGCAGAAGCGCATCCGGCAGCTGGAGGCTTCGCTCCAGCGGCTCGAGAACATGAATTTCGGCTTCGGCCAGCGCTATGTCGTGATCAACATCCCCGCCGCGTTTGCCGAAGCGGTCGAGAACGATGTGGTGGTGCGGCGCTATCGCGTGATCGTCGGCAAGACCGAAAAGCCCTCGCCGACGCTGACGGCCCAGATCACCAGCGTCGTGCTCAATCCGACCTGGACGGTGCCGTCCTCGATCGCCAAGACGGAGATCTCGGCACATATGCGCAAGGATCCGACCTATTTGTCGCGCATGCACATGGAGGTGCTCGACGCCCACGACAATCCGATTGATCCGCACGCGGTCGACTGGTCGGGCACGCACACGCCGAACTTCACCGTGCGCCAGCACAACGGCACCTTCAACGCGCTCGGCGCGGTGAAGATCGACATGCCGAACGCCTATTCGGTCTATATGCACGACACCAACCAGCGCAATCTGTTCAGCGACGACTACCGCTTCGATTCCCATGGCTGCTCGCGCGTCGACAATGTACGCGATCTCGCCGCGTGGCTGCTGAAGGACCAGCCGAAATGGAGCCGCGCCGCGATCGATGCCGAGATTGCGAGCGGCCAGCACCTCGAGGTCGCCATGGCGAAGAAGGTGCCGGTGGCCTGGATCTACCTCACGGCATGGATGACCAAGGACCAGACCGTCCAGTTCCGCAACGACGTCTATAATCAGGACGAGCAGTTGCTGGAGGCCACCGCCGAAGAGGCGGCGTTCTTCAGCAATGCAGGCAGCCATCCCCTGACCGCCCACATGCACGCAACGCAGTAGCGCATGATCCGGAAAAGTGTGCAGCGGTATTCCGAAAAGATCATGCTCAAGGAATAACCGCTTTTCGCGCCATGCAATCGCGGCACAGGCGGATGCAAAGCCGCGTCCCTCGTCGCGGTTGACCCGGGCCGCGCCCCGGCCGCACATTGCGCTCGGCCTACGACAAGCGAGCGCGCAATGCCTGACAATTCCAGCACGACCGAAACACCCCTTGCCGACGGCAAGATCCTCAAGCAGGTCATCGACGGCATCGGCGTGATCACCTTCAACAATCCTGACAAGCGCAACGCGATGTCGCTGGAGATGTGGGAGGGATTTGGCGAGGCGCTGACGAGCCTGCGCGATGACGCGACGGTTCGCGTCGTGATCCTGCGCGGCGCCGGCGGCAAGGCATTCGTCTCCGGGGCCGACATCAGCCAGTTCGAGAAGACCCGCCACAATGCGGCGGCGTCCGAGGAATATGCCAGGCGCAGCGCCGCCCAGCGCGCGCTGCTCGCCGACTATCCCAAGCCGACCATCGCCTGCATCGAGGGCTTTTGCCTCGGCGGCGGCATGCAGGTCGCGATGCTCGCCGACATCCGCCTCGCCGCACATGGCAGCCAGTTCGGCATTCCCGCGGCAAAGCTCGGCATCGCCTACGGCTATGACGGCTTGAAGCATCTGGTGTCGCTGGTCGGCCCGTCCTGGGCACGGCTTCTGATGTACACGGGCATGCGGATCGATTCCGCCGAGGCGCTGCGCATTGGCCTCGTCGAGCGCTTGTTCCCGATCGACGAGTTGTGGGGGAGACGATGACGATCGCGCAGACCATCTCAGAGAACGCCCCGCTCGCGATCAAGGCCGCCAAGATCACCATCGCACAGGTGTTGAAGGACGAGAGCCAGCGCGACCTGGAGGCGATCAAGGCGATCGGTCACGCCTGCATGGACAGCGCGGACTTTCGCGAGGGCCGGCAGGCCTTCATGGAAAAGCGCAAGCCGCAGTTTACGGGCAAGTAGCCTCGGCGTCCGGGCTCAGCAAGGCGCAGGCGCCTGATCACCAAACACCTCGATCAGGCGGAAGCGCTCGCACATCAGCATCATGTCCTCGCTGAATCGTCCGAGCCGGCCGAAATAGGTCCGATGGGCGCTACGCCAATAGGCGAGGCTTCGATCGCCTTCGCCCTCATCGTGCGCAAACGCGGCATCGACGTCATTGAAGCGCCGATAGGTGATCTCGACGGATTCGATGACGCAGCGCGGTTCTCCGCGCCCGTTGAGTACGACCCAGCGCTCACCCGGCGTGGACGTGTTCGGTTCGTCTTCCGTACTGCAAGTCGCGGTCTTGACGCCCTTGACGACGAGTTCAACCAATTCATCCGCGAGCGCGGGATTGTCGCCGAAGGCGAAGGTCCGGAGGTGCCGATAGTGCTCGGGAGCCGGATTGCTCATTGACTTCCAGCTCCTCCGATATCGACCGCCTGCGGTAACTACAGCGCAGCGAGCACCGCTTTCGTAATGTCAGCCGTGCCGTTGCTGCCGCCGAACTCCATCGGCTTGATGCCGCCGGCGTAGATCTGATCCACTGCACGCTCGATCTGCTCGCCGGCTTCCGCCGCGCTCTCGACGCCGTGCTTGTCGGCGAGCCAGTCCAGCATCATCGCCGCCGACAGGATCATGCCGGTCGGATTGGCCTTGCCCTGCCCCATGATGTCTGGTGCGGTGCCGTGGCAGGGCTGGAACACGGCATATTTGTCGCCGATGTCGGCGGACGGCGCCATGCCGAGGCCACCGATCAGGCTCGCGGTGATGTCGGAGACGATGTCGCCGAACATGTTCTCCATCACCATCACGTCGAAATCCCAGGGACGCTTCACCAGCATCGCCGAGCAGGCATCGACATAGAGCCGGTCGGTCTTCACCTCCGGATGCTTCTTCTCGATCTCGTCGAAGATACCGCGGAAGAACGCAAAAGCCTTGAACACGTTCGCCTTGTCGACGCAGGCAAGCATCCCCGGCTTGCCGCGCGCCTTGCGCCGCTCGGCGAGCCGAAACGAGAACTCAAACAGGCGTTCGGAGGTCTTGCGCGTGATCACCATGGTCTCGCGCGCGTCCTCATGGGTGACGACGCCCTTGCCCATCGAGGCGAACAGGCCTTCGGTGGATTCGCGGATCACGACGAGATCGATGCCGCGCTGGTCGGCGCCGACGATCGGGCTCGGCACGCCCGGAATGAGCCGCGCCGGGCGCACGCCGGCATAGAGATCGAAGATGAAGCGCAGCTCGATCTGCGGCGCGATCTCGGTATTATCGGGGTAGCGGACCGACGGCAGGCCACAGGCGCCGAGCAGGATCGCGTCGGCCTCCTCGCAGAGCTTGATGGTGGAATCGGGCATCGACTTGCCGGTCGCGAGATAATTGTTGGCGCCGGCGGGCGCCTCGGTGAAGCGGAAGCGCAAGTCCGACTTCGCCTCGATCTTGCGCAAGACTTCGATGGCCGGTGCCATGACTTCGGGACCGATGCCGTCACCGGCGAGCACGGCAATGTGGAAGGCGTTGTTTGCGGACATTTGAGAGACCTTAGGAAGGAACGAGCCAAGGACGTCATTGCGAGGAGCGAAGCGACGAAGCAATCCAGACTGTGTCCGCGGAGGGATTTCTGGATTGCTTCGCTTCGCTCGCAATGACGGAGGAGAGAGCGTTTATTACGGCGTCAGCACCGTGCGACCGACCACCGCGCCCTGCTGCAATTGCACCAGCGCGTCATTGGCCTTGTTGAGCGGCTGGCGCGTCACCGGGATCGGCGGCACGTTCTTCGCGCGCACGAGGTCGAGCAGCTCCTGGGTCTCGCGCAGATTGCCGACATAGCTGCCCTGGATCGTCACCGCCTTGATCGGGATCAGCGGCAGCGCCCAGGTCGCGCCGCCGCCGAACAGGCCGACGATGACAAGCTTGCCGCCCTTGGTCAGGCAGTCGAAGCCGAGCTGCGTCGTTGCGGCGTTACCGACCAGATCGATCACGGCGCGGATCGGCCCGCCCGCCTTTTTGGCAAGCTGCTCCAGCGCGTCCGGCGCCTTGGGATCGACGGTCGCGAGCGCACCGGCCTTTTCCGCGGCCTCGCGCTTCCTGGCGTCGATGTCGACCATGATCGCGCCCTTGCCGCCCATTGCCTTCAGCAGCGACAGCGCCATCAGGCCAAGACCGCCGGCGCCGAACATCACGATCGGCGTGTCAAAATGCTGCTCGACCTTCTTCAGCGCGCTGTAGGTGGTGACGCCAGAGCAGGCGTAGGGCGCCGCCGAGGCGGGATCGAGCCCCTTCAGGTTGAGCAGATAGCGGGGATGAGGCACCAGCATGTGGTCGGAGTAGCCGCCGTCGCAATAGACGCCGAGCGAGCGCGGCGTCAGGCACATGTTCTCGTCACCGGCCAGGCACGTGGCGCACTTGCCGCAGCCGATCCAGGGATAGACGAGGCCGACATCGCCGAGCCTGAGATCGCCCTGGTCGGTCGGCTTCACGTCGGGGCCGAAGGCTGCGATTTCGCCGACCGTCTCATGGCCCATGGTCAGCGGCAGATTGATGCCGCGGTCCTTCAGCGACAGCGGCTTGCGGCCGTGGCCGAGATCGTAGCCGCCTTCCCAGATGTGGAGGTCGCTGTGGCAGACGCCGGCGGCCTTCACCTTGATCAGCACCTGCGTGCCCGACGGCTGCGGCGTGGCCTCGTCGAACTCCTGCAGCGGTGCCTTGAAATCGGCGACCTTGAAACTCTTCATCGGCGTTCTCCCGCATGCTTCTCATTGTCACGCCACCATGCCATGACCGGCGGGGCGAAACAAATCCGGGAGCCGTCTTACAGCGTTTTCGAGCGAAGTGGATACCGGTTCGCGTAAAGAAAACGCGTCAAAACGAGAATCTAGAGCCCCGTTCCGATCGCATCGGAACGGGGCTCTATTAGGCCCGCGGATGGTGGCAAGCCGCGAACTGGCCGGGTGCGACCTCGCGCAACTCCGGTATCTCCGCGCTGCATCGCTGGTCGGCCCGCGGGCAGCGGGTGCGGAAGCGGCAGCCGGACGGCGGCGCAATCGGCGATGGTGGCTCGCCGGTCGCCACACTCTCGACGGGACGCACGTCCGGATCGGGCACCGGGATCGCCTGCAACAGCAGGTCCGTGTAGGGATGCGCGGGCCTCGCGAACAATTGTTCCGACGGCCCGACCTCGCAGAGCCGGCCGAGATACATCACCGCGACGCGGTCGCTGACCGCTTTCACCACCGCGAGATCATGCGCGATGAACAGCAGCGTCAGGCCGAAGCGCGCCTTCATCTCCTCGAGCAGATTGAGGATCTGCGCGCGGATGGAGACGTCGAGCGCCGAGACCGGCTCGTCGCAGACGATGAATTCGGGGTTGAGCACCAGCGATCGTGCGATGCAGATGCGCTGGCACTGGCCGCCGGAGAATTCGTGCGGCAGACGGCCCGCTACGAGGTCAGGGTCGAGCCCGACCGCGGACAGCACGTCGTGAACGCGCCGCTTGCGCTCGGCGGCATCTTTCACGCCGGCGATGATCAGCGGCTCGGCAACGATGTCACCGATGCGCCGGCGCGGATTGAGCGAGGCGATCGGGTCCTGGAAGATCAGTTGCACGCGGCGGCGCATCTTGCGCAGCGCCTCGCCTTCCATCGCGGTGAGGTCCTCGCCGTCGAACAGCACGCGGCCGGACTTGGCGCGGCGCAATTGCAGCACCGCGCGCCCCAGCGTCGACTTGCCGCAGCCGGATTCGCCGACCAGCCCCAGCGTCTCACCGCGCGCGACCTGGAGGCTGACGCCGGAGACCGCGTGCACCGTCTTGTTGCCGAGACCATATTCGACGACGAGATTGTCGACGTTCAGGAGCGGCTCAGCGGGCATGGCAAACTGCATCATCATGCGCCAATCCCCTCCGTCATCTGGATGGGATGGAAGCAGGCATAGAGATGCCCCGGCATCTCCGCGCCCTTCAATTCGGGCTTGGCCTCGTGACAGCGCCCTGCGGCATAGCGGCAGCGTGGCACAAACGAGCAGCCTTTAAGTGGCCGGGTCGGATCGGGCGGACGGCCGGAGATGGCGGGCAGCGGCGTATGCGGCGCGGTCTCCAGCTTCGGGATCGCCGCCAGCAGCGCCTCGGTGTAGGGCATGTGCATGCGCTTGAACAACGCCTGCGTCGGCGCGCGCTCGACCACCCTGCCCGCATACATCACCGCGACCTCGTCGGCGCGGCCGGCGACGACGCCGAGATCGTGGGTGATGATGATCATCGCCATGTGGCGGCGGCGCTGCTCGCGCGCCAGCAGATCGAGGATCTGCGCCTGGATCGTGACGTCGAGCGCCGTGGTCGGCTCGTCCGCGATCAGCAGTTTCGGCTCGCAGGACAGCGCGATCGCAATCGCGATGCGCTGGCGCATGCCGCCGGAACATTGATGCGGATATTGCGCGAGCCGCTGCTCCGGCGCCGGAATGTCGACGGCGGCGAGCAGCTCGATGCTGCGCTTCCGCGCCGCCGGCGCATCCAGTTCGAGATGCTCCTGGATCGTCTCCATCAGCTGGGTGCCGATGGTCAGCACTGGGTTGAGCGAGGTCATGGGGTCCTGGAACACGACCGCGAGGTCGCGCCCGCGCAGGCGCCGCAGACGCTCGGAGTCGAGCCGCACCAGATCCTGGCCGTCGAACATCACGCGCCCGGTCAGCTTCGCCTTCTTCGGCAGCAGCTGAAGCACCGCGCGCGACAGCATGGTCTTGCCGCAGCCGGATTCGCCGACGATGCCGAGCGTGCGGCCCGCCTCCAGCGACAGGTCGACACGATCCACGGCGCGCAAATTGCCGCGCGGGGTCGGAAGTTCGACCGCCACGTCCGCGATGGTCAGAAGCGGCGCGCTCACAGCGCCCCCTGACGCGGGTCGGTCAGGGCCCGCAAGGTGTCGCCGACCAGGTTGAAGGCCAGCACGGTCAAGAGCAGCGCCGTTGCCGGCAGGAAGGCCAGCCGCGGCGCGACGTCGAGGCTGTCGCGCCCCTCGCCGATCATGCTGCCCCAGCTCGCCATCGGCGGCGGCACGCCGAGCCCGAGGAAGGACAGCGCGCCCTCGACTACGATGGTGACGGCGACGCCGAGCAGGAAGAAGGCCAGCAGCGGCAGGATCACGTTCGGCAGCAGCTCGCGCAGCAGGATGCGCGCATGGCTGGCGCCGAGCGCCTCGGCCGCGATCACGAACTCGCGCCGCGCCAGCGTCAGCGTCGCCGCGCGCGCCACCCGCATGAAGGCGGGAATGCCGAGCACGCCGAGGATCAGGGTGAGATTGGGAATCGACTGGCCGAGATAGGCGGTCACCGCGAGCGCGAAGATCAGCGGCGGAAACGCCAGCAGCACGTCCATGCTGCCGACCACCAGCGTTTCGAACCGGCCGCGGAAATAGCCGGCGAGGAGACCAAGCGCGCCGCCGAGCGCAAGGCCGATCATCGGCGCGATCAGCCCGACCGTCAGCGACACCCGCGCGCCAAAGATCAGGCGGGCGAATTCGTCGCGGCCGAGCCCGTCGGTGCCGAGCCAGTGTTCCCCGGAGAACGCGGCACGGCGCTCCAGCATGTCCATGTCTACAGGATTCTGCAGCGGCAGCACCGGCGCGAGGATCGCGAACGTCAGGACAATCGCGAGCCAGGCGCTCGCGAACCAGAACAACAGGCCGAGCCTGCGGCCGCGGCGGACGGGCGCCGACGCCTCGTCCTGGATGGAGAGCTCAAGCGTGGCCATGGCGGATCCTGGGATCGAGCACGGCGTAGAGCATGTCGACGATGAAATTGACGAGGACGAAGCCGCAGGCGACCAGCAGCACCACACCCTGGAGGATGACGAGGTCGCGGGTGTAGATCGCGCCGACCAGCAGGCGGCCGATGCCCGGCAGCGCGAAGATCGATTCCACGATCAGCGTGCCGCCCAGCAGGCGCCCAATATTGATGCCTGTCACCGTCACCAGGGTCAGCGACGATGGCTTGAGCGCATGCACGAACAGGATGCGCGCCGGCTTGAGGCCTTTGGCCTTGGCGAGCGCGATATAGTCCTCCTGCAGGGTCGCGATCATGTCGGAGCGCAGCACCCGCATGATGCCAGGCCATTCCGCCAGCGCCAGCGTCAGCGCCGGCAGCACGAAGAAGCGCAGGTTCGACAGCGGCTCCTCGATGAACGGCACATAGCCGGTCGCTGGCAGCCAGCGCAGCTCGACCGCGAACAGATAGATCAACAAAATCGCCATCAGGAACGACGGCATCGACAGCATGGCGAAGGCGCTGCCGGTCATGAAGCGGTCGAAGGCGCCACCGGCGCGCGCGGCGCAGGCGATTGCGAGCGGGACACCGATCAGGAGCCCGATGAACTCGGCCATCAGCATCAGCTCGAGCGAGACCGGAATACGCTCGGCTACCGCCTGCAACACCGTCTGCCCGGTGCGGAAGGAGCGGCCGAGATCGCCCTGCAGGACGTGACCGAGCCAGCTCAGGTAACGCCACCACAGCGGCTGGTCGAGCCCCATGTCACGGCACAAAGCCGCGACATTCTCCGGCGTCGCCTGATCGCCGAGGATGACATAGGCAAGGTCGCCCGGCAGCAACGCGGCGATCAGGAAGGTGAGCAGCGAGACGGCGAGCAGCACCGGCAGGATGGCAAGGAGCCGCCGCACGACGAAGTTCAGCATCGCGCGGTCATTCCAGCCAGGTGGTCGAGACGTCGATCACGCCGTTGTAGATTTTCGGAAAGCCCTTCAGCTTGGCGCTCGACAGCGCGTAATAGGTGTTCTGGAAGGTCCAGAACCAGATTGCCTCCTTGTTGATCAGGCGGCTGATCGCGCAATAGTCCTCGATACGCGCGGCGGGATCGGCGGTGACGCGGGAGTGGTCGAGCAGCCGATCGAGCTCCGGATCGGCGAAGTTGGCCAGCGCCAGCGGGCTGCCGCTGCGGAAGTTCGAATACATCTGCGGATCGGGATCGGCGAGGTCGACGATGCGCCAGGGTATGAGCTGGAACTGACGCATGAAGGCGCGCGGCGGGATGGTGGCCTGGTCGACCTGCTCGATCTCCATGTTGGCGCCGGCGCGCTTCCAGAATTGCTGGAGCACCTGGCCGATCATGCGGCCGCGGGGCGTCGCAGTCACCATCGTCTTGAATTCGACCGGCTTGCCATACTCCTTGATCAGCGCCTTGGCCTTCTCGACGTCGAACGGCAGCGCGCCGTCGTCCTTGCACTTGACCCAGGAGCCGTCGCCGTAGGGATTGGTCGCGGGCCGGCTCAGGCCGTTGCTGATCGCCTGCGACATCTTCGGGCGGTCGATCGCCATCACCAGCGCCTGCCGCACGCGGACGTCGTCGAACGGCGCCACCTTGGTGTTGAAGGCATAGACCTGCGCGCCCGAGCCTTTATAGGTGTGCACGGTGAGCTTGGAGTCCTTCTGCGCCTTCATGATGTTGTCAGCGTCGTTCTCGTCGTCCCAGATGATGTCGGCCTCGCCCGATTGCAGCGAGGCGAAACGCGACTGCGCGTCGGGCAGCGGCTTCAGGATGATGCGGTCGAGATAGGGACGGCCCTTGTCCCAGTAGCCCGGGTTCTTCTCCAGAACCATGCGATCGCCGGCCGTCCATGATTTCAGGATGTAGGGACCGGTGCCGACGGGATTGCGATTGTAGTCGTCGCCCTTGGTCTTCCACGCCGTCGGCGAATGCACGACGTTGTTCTGGCTCTGGATGGTGTTCGTCGCCGGCAAATTCACGGAAGGATCGGTGAGATTGTAGACGACAGTATATTCGTCGGGCGCCTGCACCTCCCTAACGTTGCTGATGTAGAAGGCGCAGCGGCACTTGTTGGCGGGGTCCTTCTGCCGGTCGAAATTCTCTTTGAAGGCTTGCGCATTGAACGGCGTGCCGTCGTGGAATTTCACGCCCTGGCGCAGCTTGAAGGTCCAGCTCTTGTAATCGTCCGAATGGGTCCAGGAGACTGCCAGCTTTGGCGCGGCCTCGCCCTTCTCGTCGAGCGTGGTGAGCGTATCGAAGATCGCGGCCGCAGCGGTGAAGGTCGAGGTGTCGTAGACCCCGACCTTGAGCGGATCGAAGCCCGTAATCTCCAGCTCCTGACCGACGGTGATGCTGCCGCCCGCCTTCTGCGCCTGTGCCGGCTCGGCCGGCGGAAGGAGAGAAAATGCCGCAACAAGGAAAATCGGCGCGTGCTTGCGCGCCGCGGCAGCAAGGTTCGTCATGGTTCCTCCCGGGATCCCTCGTCCGATGTTTCGGATCGTTGAATGACTCGGAGGCAAGCTTGGCGATAAATGCTCGCCACGGCAAGAGGAACACGCGAGAGATCAAACGCTGTAGTGGTGCTGCGATGCGCTCAGTTTGTCGCAGCCGTTTTGCCTGACGGAATTGGAGCATCGTCGGCGAGGCCGATCTCCTCGCGCAATTCGTCCGTGTGCTCGCCGAGCACGGCCATCGTTTTGGCGGGCGTGGTGTCGGCGCCCGACATCCGGAACGGCAGATTGAGCACCTGGAACGAGCCACCCTCGTCCTCGACGGACGAGAGCGCCTGCCGGTGCGCGAGTTGCGGATCGGCCAGCGCCTCAGACACGGTGCGATAGGCCGAGGCCGGCACACCGGCCGCGCCAAGCGCGACAAGACACGCGTCGGTCGTGAGTGGCCGCGACCAGGCCTCGACGCCGTCCATCATATCAGCCCAGTTCTCGCGGCGCGCGGCGTAGGTGGAGAAGCGCGGATCGGAAATCCATTCGGGACGGCCGATCACACCCATCAGGCACTGAAACGTCTTCTCACTCGCGACCGTGATCATGACATAGCCATTGGCCGTCTCGGTCGGCCCGAACATCGGGCGCGGCGGCGGCTTCACCGCGAATTGCGAGCTCTGCAGTTCGATCACCGTCAAGGTCAGCATCGATTCCAGCATCGAGACGTCGATGTGCTGGCCCTGCCCGGTCACCGTGCGCTGATAGAGCGCCGAAGCAATCGCGCCGAAACCGTAGGTGCCGGTGACTACGTCGGCATGGTAGATGCCGCAATAGTCGGGACGGCTGCGGCCGGGCTGATAGGCGAGATGCGCCATGTCGTAGCCGGAGGCCGCATGGATTACCGGCGCGTAGGCCGGCAGCTCGGCCGAGGGACCGGTCTGGCCGTAGCCCGAGATCGAGCAATAGATCAGCTTTGGATTGACCGGGCGCAGGCGGTCGTAGTCGAGCCGCAGCCGGTGCATCACGCCGGGGCGAAAATTCTCGACCAGGATATCGGCGGTCGCGGCGAGCCGGCGCACCGCCTCCTTGCCCTCCTCGGACTTGAGATCGAGCACGACGCTCTTCTTGCCGACGTTGAGCTGGCCGAATACGGTGCTGCACCCCTTGCGCAGCGGCGGCCGGGTGCGCATCGTCTCGCCGCCGTCGGTCTCGATCTTGATGACCTCGGCGCCCATGTCGGAAAGCATCCGCGCACAATGGGGGCCGGCGATGGTGGTCGAAAAATCCAGGACCCTGAGGCCCGCGAAGGCCTTTGTCGTCGTCCCCTCATGCTTATCTGCTAACGGCATGCCTGCTGCGCCCCTCGGCCTCTTAGGAACTATCGAAGTTCTCTCTTATTGATGCGCCGACCCTAGAGGGCGGCGGGTGAGTAGGAAAGTCTTTACCGAACGGACGCGTCTCACGGGCGGGCTTGGGAATTCCAGGACAACTGGACCCGTTCTTGCATAGCAATAAACGGGATCGGAAGAGGGCAGCTGTTCTTGAGGGTCTTGTTCGTCACAACCGAGATGGACGATTTCGTCCGCGTTGGCGGACTCGGCGCCGTTTCCGCTGCACTTCCCAGGGCGCTTCGCCCTCTCGCCGATATCCGGGTCATGTTGCCCGGCTACCGCGACATCATCGAACAACTCACGCATATTCACATCGTTGGCCGCTGCCCGGCGTTTGCGGAGATGCCGGCCTGCTCGCTCGGCCGGGCTGCGACCAAGGACGGGCTGCCGGTCTATGTGCTGTTGTGCTCACAACTCTACGACCGGCCCGGCAATCCCTATGGCGACGAGTCCGGACACGACTGGCCGGACAACGACATCCGCTTTGCGCGCTTTGCCTCGGCAGCCGCTGAGCTGGCCATGGGCAAGCTGGACAAGAATTGGGCAGCAGACCTGATCCATGCCAATGACTGGCAGGCCTCGCTCGTGCCGGCCTACCTCGCCTGGCGCGGCGCCAAGCTGCCGTCGATCCTGACCATCCACAACCTCGCCTACCAGGGACTCTTCCCGAAGGACTCGCTGCGGCGGATCGGCGTCCCCGAGAGCTCCTTCCATATCGACGGCGTCGAGTTCTACGACCAGCTCTCCTTCCTCAAGGCCGGGCTGGTCTATGCCTCGCACCTCACCACCGTCAGCGGCACCTATGCACGCGAGATCACGACGGAGGAATTCGGCTGCGGTCTCGAAGGCCTGCTTCGTGTCCGCTCGGATGCTGCCGAGCTCACCGGCATCCTCAACGGCATCGACGAGAGCTGGGACCCGCGCTCCTGTGCCCAGCTCGCTCAGCAATTCGGCGCCGGTGACTGGGTCGGCAAGAAGGCCAATGCGGATTACGTGCGCAAGCAGTTCGGGCTCGCGGTGTCGCGCGGCCCGATGTTCGCGATTGTCGCACGCCTCGTGCACCAGAAGGGTATCGACCTCGTACTGTCGGCCGCCGACGAGATCATCGATGCCGGCGGACAGATCGTGGTCACCGGCTCCGGCGAGCCCGCACTCGAGCAGGCGCTGATCGACGCGCATCGCCGCCGCCCCGACGCGATCGGGGTCACGATCGGCTTCAACGACGCCCAGGCGCGGCGCATCTTCGCGGGCAGCGATTTCACATTGATGCCGTCGCGCTTCGAACCGTGCGGCCTCAGCCAGATGTACGCCCAGCGCTTCGGCTCGCTGCCGATCGGTCACCAGACCGGCGGCTTGGCCGAAACCATCACCGACGGCGAGACCGATGTGGAGAGAGGCGCGCCACTCTATCGCCCGTCACTCCAAGAGCTGAGAACCTCACCCCTTCCCGCGCACATCCATTTGCGGCCGCCCGATCCAGGCGCGATTGAGACACCGGGTCATCCAGTCGGGCTGCGGCTCGCCCCGCAGCCGCGCCTGCGCTTCCTGGTAGGGACCGACATAGCGCAGCCGGTCTGGCAGTTTGGGATAGACGCGCCTGATCCATCTCAGCGCATTGTCGGCTGCCCGCTTGTCGCGCTCGTCGAATTCAAACCCGAAGCCCGCTCGCAGGCGCTCCGGCAACAGACTCGCCGTGAGCGCGCGATACCATCGCGGTGGCCGCAGCCACGGACGCGCGCCGCCAAGGATCTGCGCGGCGATCTCGCGCGCCGCCGGGCTGACGGTCAGCGTATCCGACTGCGCCATCGCCGCGGTGTAGGCCGCAAAGCCGGACCAGTCCGCGGGCAAATCGTCGGCCGTCAATCCGAACAAGGCGCCGAACATCCGGCTCTCGCTCCAGTAGCGCTCGCGCTCCTCCGCCGAGAGCGGCGGAAGGACCAGGTCATGCGCCATCACCGCGGTCTCGACCAGCGTCGCATGAACCCAGCGCAACGACGGAATGTCGTTTGCGCAGTAGCGCGAGCCTGCCGCGAACGGACCGACGGCCTCGGGCATCGCGCCGACGATCATGCTGTGGCGCCGATGCAGTTGCCGGGACGACAACTGCGCCCGGTCGAGCGAGCCGAACACCATCGCAAAGACGATGTCGAAGGTGCGATGGAAGCGGCCGATCGGATCGGCAAGGGTGCGCGAATGCTCCGCGATGGCGGCAGCGACCCAGGGATGCGCCAGCTGCAACAACAGCGCGCGGCCGGCGCCGAGAAAGATGAGGGCCTCCCGGTCGATCTGCCAGGTCACCGTGTCAGGGCCGAACACGCCGGCAACCGGTCCCGCGGCGTCAGCTCGGACCTGATCGAGGGCCAATTCCAGATCGTTCCCGGATACCAACTGCAAGGCCTCTCAAAAGCGGACGACGACCAACAATCCGCAGGGCCTGTGGCAATTCGATGAAAGCGGACGCGGCCCTACTCCGCCGCCATCGGCATCTCGTCCATATGCTCGTGCAGCACCACGCCGGCGAGCGGATCGAATTCACCGATCCACGGCTTTCGCGCCAGCACCGACCTCGTGTGGGCGTAGCCCGCATGCCAGCGCCGCGTAATGCCTGACGGACTGAAGTCGATATCCTTGGTATGGGTTTCGCGATCGAGCTGCGGCGCCAGCAGCCGCACCACATGCATGCGGGTCGGACAGCCGTAGCTCATCAACTCCCTCACCGCGGGATCGTTGCGCTCGCTCTCGGGCAACCGCGCGGCAAGCTGGTTGATGACGTGGCGCAAGCGATGGGCCTGCTGCTGCCGCACGATCTGGCTCGCGATGCGGCTGGAGTACTGCACGTCCTTATGGCGGTTCAAGACCTCCGCCATCGTGGTCGGCTCGGCGCCGACGGAATTCCACAGATGCACGGAGAAAATCAGCGAATCCCTGCGTGGATTGTCATCGAATACGGCCTCCGTCGGCGTGTTCGACAGGATGCCGCCGTCCCAATACAGCTCGCCATCGATGCGCACCGCCGGGAAGGCCGGCGGCAGCGCGCCCGAAGCCATGACATGCTTCACCGTCAGTTCGCCGTCGCGGCTGTCGAAATAGCGCATTTCGCTGGTGCCGACATGAGCCGCACCGACCGTCAGTCGCGGCGCGCAGCGATTGGCGAGATCGAAATCGACCAGCTCGCTCAGCGTCTTCTCCAGTGGCGCGGTCGAATAGAAGCCGGCGTGATCGGCGCCGAGCGGAAAGGAATCTCCCGCATGCGCCAGCGGGTTGGGCCGGAAGAAGCCGGGAATGCCGTTGGTGACAGTCGACAAATAGGCGAGCTTCTCGCTGAAGTCGGGAAAGGCGCCGCCCAGAGCCCAGACCGGATTCTGCTCCATCCGCTTCCAGAACTCCTTCAGGCGCGCGAGCCTATTTTCCGGCGCATTACCGGCGATCAGGCTCCCGTTGATGGCACCGATCGAGGTGCCGATGACCCAGTCCGGCTCGATCCCGGCCTCGTGCAGGGCCTGGTAGACGCCCGCCTGATAGGAGCCGAGCGCACCGCCGCCTTGCAGCACCAGCACGACCTGTCCCGGCAGATCGTTAGGCCCGCACACTCCGACATTTTTCTGCATGCTCGTCACGCTCCTGCTCCGGAGAGCCTGCCCCGTCGCTTCTACGTAAGATCCTCCGGCATTGTTACGCCCGGCGACCGCCGGCCGTCCAGCGACCATGTCCGAAAAGGGCAGCGCGGAACCAACGGAGCGTTAACGCTTGACCGGGGCGTCCTGCGGCGGCTCGTCGTCGGCGATGGCCCGCCAGGCCGCGCCGTCGAGATCGTCATATTGGCCGCTGCGCAGCGACCAGAGGAAGGCGACGAGGCCGGCGCCTCCGAGCATCAGCGCCAGCGGCACCAGGATGACCAGGATTTCCATCACACGATCTCCCGTGACGAACTGCGCGCCCGCAGTGAATTCAGCATCACCAGGATCGACGACCCGCTCATGGCCGCCGCCGCAATCAGGGGCGTCACCACGCCGCTGATCGCGACCGGCACGGCGAGGACGTTATAGCCGATCGCCAGCCAGAGGTTCTGCCGCATCAGATGCAGCGCCTTGCGCGCGGAGTCGATCGCGGCGACGACAGGCGCCAGCGGCCGGCCGAGGAAGACGAGATCGGCGGTCGCCTGGCTGAGATGCGCGGCCGAGATCGGCGACATCGAGACATGGGCCGCCGCCAGCGAGGGCGCGTCGTTCATGCCGTCGCCGACCATCAGCACTTTGGCGCCGCGCCGCTTCAGTTCCTCGATCCGCGCGATCTTGTCGGCCGGCGTGACACCGGCGCGCCATTCGGCGATGCCCAGCGCATGGGCCGCCGCGATCACCGCGGGCTCGCGGTCGCCGGACAGAATCTCCATGCCGATATTCCGCGCCTTCAGCGCCGCGATCACGGCCTGCGCGTCCGGCCGCAGGCCCTGGCGCACCGAGAGGATGAACTTTTCAGTCCCTTTGCTGAAAGCCACGATGGAGGCCTCAGGGTCGAGCGTGGCGCCGCCGACCAGCGCTTCGGCGCCGCAGAATAACGGACGGCCAAGGCGAAGCTCGACACCGTCCACCACAGCGCGCACGCCCTGCCCGGCCTCCTCGACCGCGCCAACGATCGGCGACCTTGCACCGGCGGCCTGCGCGACGGCGGCGGCAACGGGATGGTGGCTCGACAGCGCGAGCCGGCCGGCAAGTGCAAAAATGTCGGCGGGAATATCGGCCGCGTTCATCACCTCGAGATCGGGCAGCGTCAGCGTGCCGGTCTTGTCGAAGATGACGTGATCGGCTTCGGCCAGCCGCTCGATGGCGTCGCCGGAATTGAGCAGCACGCCAGCTTTGAACATCGCGCCCGAGGCTACCGTCTGCACGGTGGGGATCGCAAGCCCGAGCGCGCAGGGACAGGTGATGATCAGCACGGCCACGCCGGTCACGATCGCATCGTGCCAGCCGGCGCCCGCGATGACCCAGCCCAAAATGGTGATCAGCGCGGTCGCATGCACCACCGGCGCGTAGAGCCGCGAGGCGCGGTCGGCGAGCCGCATGTAGCGCGAACGCGCCTGCAGCGCGTTGTCGAGCAGCCGCGTGATCTCGGCGAGCAGCGTCGCCTCCGACGCCGCCGAGACCCGCACCCGCAGCGTGCCGGAGATGTTCATGGAGCCCGCATAGACCGCCGTGCCCTGCTCCGCCGTGACATAGAGCGTCTCGCCGGTCATCAGGCTCTGGTCGATCTCGGAGCGTCCCTCGATCACCGTGCCGTCGACGGCGCAACGCTCGCCGGGCCGGAGCAGCACGATGTCGCCGGGATGGATCGCCGCGACCGGCACCTGCGAGATTTCGTCGGGACCGACGAATTTTGCGGCCGTCTCCGCTTTCAAGGCGGCGAGATTGCCGGCGACCGCGCGGGTCCGCCGCCGCATGTTCTGGTCGAGGAAGCGGCCGACCAGCAGGAAGGTCAGCAGCATGATCGCCGCGTCGAAATAGGCGTGCTCGGCGTGGTGGATGGTCTCGACCACGGACATGCCGAGTGCAAGGCACACCCCGATCGAGATCGGCACATCCATGTTGGTGGTCTTGGCCGACAGCGCGCGCCAGGCCGAGCGGAAGAACGGCTGGCCGGCATAGGCCGCCGCCGGCAGCGCGATCAGCGCCGACAGCCAGTGGAAGAAGTCGCGCTGCTCCGGCAGCATGTCCGAGACGTTGCCGGACCAGACCGGGATCGACAGCATCATCACATTCATGGTGGCGAACGCGGCGACGCCGAGGCAGCGCAGCAGGAAGCGGGATTCGGCCACTTCCGTTGCTTCCGCGCTCTCGGTCTCATAAGGATAGGCCTTGTAGCCGAGCTCTTCGAGCCGATCGATGAAGCGGGCCGGGTCGAGCGTGCCCTGCTTCCATTCCAGCGCGACGCGGCGGTCGGTGAGATTCACGCGCGCCAGCGTGACGTCGGGGATGGCCGACAGTCCGCGCTCGATCTTGGCCATGCAGCCGGCGCAGTGAACGCCCTCGACGGCGAGATCGATGTGCTTGATGCCCTCGCCCGCGGCCCGGACGTAGTGCGAAAAATCCCGCGTGACCTGCATGACGAATTCCCTCAGTTCAGGATCACGCGGTTGCGCGACATGAACACGCGTGTCCCGCGCGCCTCGCCCTCGATCACGAGATCCCACTGCCCCGGCGCGACGGCAGTGGCATTGCCGCGATAGATGCCGATGCCGGCCTCCGAGAGCTCGACCTGGAGATCGGCGCGCTTGTCGGTCGGCCGCTCCAGGCGTCCGCCGAATTTCAACCCGCTCATCGGCTGGCCGCTCGCATCGCGCGCCTCGACCTGAAGCGAGGCAGCGCCATCAGTGCGGCGCTCGATATGGGCGTTGACCTTCCAGTTGCGCGCGGCCTGGTCCTGTGCTGCCGAGATCTCGCGGTCATAGGTGAGGCCCGCGGCATAGGGACTGTCGACGTCGGTGCCGGGCAGCGTAGCGATCGCGAGCTTCATCATGGTCACGTTGACGCCGATCACGAGCCCGAAGAAGGCAACCAGCATCAGGAACACCTTTGTTCCGGTCAGCGGCTTGGTGGCCAAGGCAGTCTCCTGATCCTAGGGCGAGACGAAATTGTCGGTGGCGGTGGCGACCTCGCCGAGCCCGATGTCGGTGACGTGGAAGCGAACGGGAACCGACTTTTCCGGATTGCTTTCCGCCGGCGCGGTGACCAGCAGGCGCAGCTCGCTGGTGGAGTCGCGCGGGATCACGATCATCGGCCTGTCAGGCGTCACGGAATCGATGCCGACGACATGCGTGGTCAGGTTGGCCGGACCGTTCGCGTCGATCGCGATGACGCGGTCATAGCCGCTCTTGTTCAGCAGCCGCACCGTATAGGCGTTTCGGATCGAGCCGTCGCTGAGCCTGACCGCGACCGGATTGCGGTCGTGCAGCACGTTGACGTCGAGCAGGCTGCGGGTCGCGAGCGTGTAGATCATGATGCCGCCGACCGCCGCGATGATCGCGCTGAAGGCGACGGTGCGGGCCCGGACGATGCGGTAGACCGGCGCCTTGCCTTCCTGGCGGCGCTGGATGTTGATGTCGTTGTCGTAGCCGATCAGCCGCTTCGGCCGGCCGATCTTGGTCATCACGTTGTCGCAGGCGTCGATGCAGAGTCCGCACTGGATGCATTCGAGCTGCGGCCCGTTGCGGATGTCGATGCCGGTCGGGCAGACCGCGACGCATTGATAGCAGTCGACGCAGTCGCCGACGTGTTCGCCGAGCGCGCGCAGCTCGATTGCCTTCTTCACCGAAGTGCGCTTCTCGCCGCGGTCGTAGCGATAGGTGACGTTGAGCGCCCATTCGTCGGTGAGCGCGGCCTGGATGCGCGGCCACGGGCACATATAGGTGCAGACCTGCTCGCGCATGAAGCCGGCGAGCACATAGGTCGTCGCCGTCAGGATGCCGATCCAGATATAGGCGATCATCGGCGCCTGGAAGGTGACGAGCTCCTTCACCAGCGTCGGCGCGTCGTTGAAATAGAGCACCCAGGCGCCGCCGGTCCACCAGGCGATCAGGAGCCAGATCGAATGCTTGAGCACGATCTCGGAGATGCGCTCCAGCTTCATCGGATCGGACGACTTGTCCTTCTTCATTCGCTCGCGCCGGTCGCCTTCGACCAGCCGCTCGACCGCATAGAACAGATCGGTCCACACGGTCTGCGGGCAGAGATAGCCGCACCAGATGCGGCCGCCGACTGAGTTCATCAGAAACAGCGCCACCGCGGCGACGATCAGCAGGCCGGTGAAGTAGTAGATTTCCTGCGGCCACAACTCGATGAAGAAGAAGTAGAAGCGGCTGTTGGGAAGATCGATCAGCACCGCCTGGCTCGGAGCACCGATGCCGCGATTCCAGCGCACGAACGGCAGGAAGTAGTAGACGCCGAGGCAGAACGCCATCAGCCCCCATTTGATTCGGCGGAACGTGCCGGAGACGCTCTGGGGATACACCTTCTTCTGGGCTACGTAGAGCGGCCCGTTGTCATCGTTCGATGTGAGGTCGTTCGGGTTCACGGTCTTGTTCATCGCCAAGAAGCTTCTCGAAAAGGTGCGATTAAACCTAGACCCGACGCGAGCGCGTCAGTTGATCCAGCTCAAGCGGGGGCACTTTTGTTCGCCCCCGCCCGTCGCGAGCAGGCTATTTTCCGCCACCCAGCGAGTGGACGTAGACCGCCATCGCCTTGATGGTGGCGGGATCGAGCCGCCCTTCCCAGGCCGGCATCACACCGGCGCGGCCGAGGCTGATGGTCTCGATCAGGCTCGCTTCGTCAGAACCGTAGAGCCAGATCTTGTCGGTCAGATTCGGGGCGCCCATCTCCGGGTTGCCCTTGCCGCCGTCACCGTGGCAGGCGATGCAATTCTCCGCAAAGATCTTCTCGCCCTTCGCGGCATCAAAGCCCCTGCGGGTCGAGAGGCCCGACAGCGACCGCACGTAATTGGCGACCGTGACGATCTCGTCGCCCTTCAGCACGCCGTCCTTGCCGAAGGCTAGCATCTGGCCCTCATGCGCCTTGGCGTGACCGGAACGCGCGCCGAACTGGATGGTCTGCATGATCTGGTCGAGCGTGCCGCCCCACAGCCAGTCGTCGTCGTTGAGATTCGGAAAGCCTTTTGCGCCGGCGCCGCCTGAGCCGTGGCATGGCGCGCAATTGTCGCCGAACACGGTCTTTCCCTTGGCCCGCGCAAGCGCCAGCAAGGCCGGGTCCTTCTCGATGTCGGCGAGCGAAGCCGCGCCCAGCGCCGCCATCTTGTCACCCCGGATCTTCTCGAGATTGGCGAGCTCGACCGCAACGTCGGCGCGCGAGGAATAGCCGAACAGGCCCGTGGTATTGCTGGAGATCAGCGGCCAGGCCGGATAGACGATCCAGTAACCGATCGCCCAGACGATGGTGAGGTAGAATGAGATCACCCACCAGCGCGGCAGCGGCGTGTTGAGCTCCTTGATGCCGTCCCACTCATGTCCGGTCGTGGACTTGCCGGTGACGGAATCGATGTCGCCATGATGATCGGTCATGATCTCTTACTCCTCTCGCAACGGCAGGCGCGCCGCTTCGTCGAAAGCGGCCTGGTTGCGGGGCCATAATGCGTAGGCGATGATCGCGAGAAAGATCGCGACGAACACCGGCGTCCAGATCGTGGTCACGAGACCAGACGCGAGATTGTCGAGTGTCAGGATGGCTTTCATCGTTGATGCCTTCTCAGCGAAGATTGGCTTTCTCGTTGTAGAGCTTGAAGTCGACCAGCGTGCCGAGCATCTGCAGATAGGCGATCAGCGCGTCCATCTCGGTCGGCGTACCGGCCTTGCCGTCGAAATTGCGCACGACGGCCTTGGCGTACCGCTTGCCGAAGGCGTCGGAGCCAGCATTGTCGGGATCGGCCTGGGCCTTCAGATCGGCGCCTGCGTTCGCGATCTGGTCGTCGGTGTAGGGCGTGCCGATGGCCTTGAGCGTCTTCATGTGGTCGGCGATCGTATCGGGATCGACTTCGGTCTGGCTCAGGAACGGATAGCCCGGCATCACCGATTGCGGCACGATCGCGCGCGGGTTGGTCAGATGGGTCACGTGCCAGTCGTCGGAATATTTTGCGCCGACGCGGGCGAGATCGGGACCGGTACGCTTCGAGCCCCACTGGAACGGATGGTCGTACATGCTCTCGGCGGCGAGCGAGAAGTGACCGTAGCGCTCGACCTCGTCGCGCAGCGGCCGGATCATCTGCGAATGGCAGAGATAGCAGCCTTCGCGGACGTAGACGTTGCGGCCCGCAAGCTCCAGCGGCGTATAGGACCTGACGCCGTCGACCGCCTCGATCGTGCTCTTGAGGTAAAACAGCGGAGTGATCTCGACGAGACCGCCGATCGCGATCACCAGCAGAATGCCGACGATCAGGACGATCGAGTTCTTTTCGAAGATTTGGTGGCGTGTCCAGAACGACATGGAAGGCTCCTCATTCCGCCGGCTGAAGCGCGACGGGCATCTGGACTTCCACTTCGCCGACGCGAACGGTCATCCAGAGATTGTAGGCCATGATCAGCGCGCCGATCAGGAACAGCCCGCCGCCGGCGGCGCGGATGATGTAGAACGGATGCATCGCCTCGACGCTCTCGATGAAGGAATATTCGAGGAAGCCGAGCGAGGTGTAGGCGCGCCACATCAGGCCCTGCAGGATGCCGGACACCCACATCGCGGAGATGTAGAGGACGATGCCGAGGGTCGCGATCCAGAAGTGCCAGTTGACGAGCTTCAGGCTGTAGAGGCCATTGCGATTCCATATCCACGGCACCAGGCAGTAGAGCGCGCCGAAGGAGACGAAGCCGACCCAGCCGAGCGCGCCGGAATGCACGTGGCCGATAGTCCAGTCGGTGTAGTGGCTGAGCGAGTTCACCACCTTGATCGACATCATCGGGCCTTCGAAGGTCGACATGCCGTAGAAGGCGACGGAGACCACGAGCATGCGCAGCACGGGATCGGTGCGGAGCTTGTCCCAGGCGCCCGACAGCGTCATCAGGCCGTTGATCATGCCGCCCCAGGAGGGCATCCACAGCATGATCGAGAAGGTCATGCCGAGCGTCTGCGTCCAGTCCGGCAGCGCCGTGTAGTGCAGATGATGCGGGCCGGCCCAGATGTAGAGGAAGATCAGCGCCCAGAAGTGGATGATCGACAGACGGTAGGAATAGATCGGCCGCTCCGCGCGCTTCGGGATGAAGTAGTACATGATGGCGAGGAAGCCGGCGGTCAGGAAGAAGCCGACCGCGTTGTGGCCGTACCACCACTGGAACATCGCGTCCTGGATGCCGCCCCAGGCGACATAGGATTTCGAACCGAACACCGAGACGGGGAGCGCGGGATTGTTGCCGAGATGCAGGACCGCGATCGTCACGATGAAGGCGAGATAGAACCAGTTCGCGACGAAGATGTGCGGCTCCTTGCGCTTGATGATCGTGGCAAGGAAGACCAGCAGATAGGCGACCCAGACGATGGTGAGCCAGAGGTCGGCATACCATTCCGGCTCGGCATATTCCTTCGACTGGGTGACACCGAGCAGATAGCCGGTGCCGGCGACCAGGATGAAGAAATTGTAGCCGATCACGACGAACCAGGGCGCGAGGTCGCCCGCAAGGCGCACGCGGCAGGACTTCTGCACGACATAGAGCGACGTGCCGATCAGCACGTTGCCGCCGAAGGCGAAGATCACCGCGGAGGTGTGCAGCGGACGAAGCCGGCCGAAGCTGGTCCAGGGCAGATCGAAGTTCAGTGCGGGCCACGCCAGCTGCGAGGCGATGATGAGGCCGACGAGGAAGCCGGCAATGCCCCAGAACATCGCCATGACGGCGGTGAACTTGATCGGACCCATATTGTAGTTGGGGCGGCCGTTGATCTCCGCCGGCGGCAGCGCCGCCGGACGATCGAAGTAGCGGTTGATGATGCCAAAGACCACAGCCAAGCTCGCCGCCGCGCTGAGCGCGGCATGGAAGGCAAAGGCCGAATCGAGCGCCTTGGCCGAGGCGATCACGCAAAGGAAGGCGGTGACTGCGAACACGATAGCCAGGCCGCTTTCACCGATGGTCATGGATTTGGAGATGGAGGGCTGGCTCATGCGGATTCTCTCTGAAAGAACACGCCGCCAGAAACCACATTCGACCTCGCGGGGAATTGATTGAAATCAAGACAGGTGGATTTCTATTCGGGTGAGTGATGCGGCGCCCGCCAGTTGAAGTGCCCTCTCCCCTTGTGGGAGAGGGCAGCGAGGACGGTGCCGCGCACTCACTTGGGTGAGGGGTCGGCTCCGCACGGAGAGTCTTTCGGTGGAGAGAACCCCTCATCCGGCGCTTCGCGCCACCTTCTCCCACATCCGCCTTCGCCAAGGCTTCGGCGGACATGAGGGGAGAAGGATGGAGTCACTCCCGCGCCGTCGCCTTGAGCGCCTTGATGACGTCCTCGCGGGCGATGATTCCGACCAGCTTTTCCGCGCCGTCGAGCACGATGATGCTCCTGATGCGGTGCTCGACCATGATCTGGAGCACGCGCGTCAGCCGCGTGTCGGGGCTGACATAGATGAACTCGGGCGTCATGACGTCGCCGATCCTGCGGCTCATCAGGTCGCGATAGTGCGGCAGCATCTGGCTCGGCGAGAACGCGAAACACTTCAGGATGTCGAACTTGGTGACGATGCCGACCACCTGCCCGTCGTCCTCGACCGGATAGGAGTTGAAATCATCACGCTCGAACATCTCGCTGAGCGCGAGCAGGTCGTGGTCGCGCCGCACCGTCGTGACGTTGCGCGTCATGTAGCTGTCGACGATCTCTTCAAGAAATTTATACACAGCGCGTCCTCCGATTTTCGTTTTGGCCGGCCGGCCGTCAGTGCGAGAGCAGCACGCTGCGGGCGGATTGGGTGACCAGATATTCGGTGACGCCGCCGAGGATCAGCTCGCGAAAGCGCGAATGACCATAGGCGCCCGCCACGATCAGGCCGGCCCCGAGGTCGCCGGCGACCTGCTCCAACTGTGCGGCAGCGGTTGCGTTCCGCACGGCCTCCGAGATGCGTGCGCTCGCGGTGACGCCGTGACGGGCGAGCCAGGCGGCAACGTCGGTGACGCCGGCCATCACCGCCGAACGGTCGTCATCGCGCTCCGGGATCTCGACGATGGTGACGTCCCTCGCCTTGCGCAGCATCGGCAGCGCATCCGCTACCGCGCGCCGCGCCTCCGGCGTGTCCTTCCACGCCACCAGCACGCTGCGCAGGTCGAGCCAGTTGACCTTGTCGGGAACGACGAGAAGCGGGCGGCCGGCCTGCATCACCAGGTCCTTGGGACTCGCGAGCGCGAACGCGTCGGAGAAGGCCGGGCGCTGGCCGCCGCTGACGATGATGTCGGCACATCGTGCCTGCGCCAGCACGAAACGGGTCGGAAAATCCATGGCGCCGCGCCACTCCACGCGGCCGCCGCGCGCCCTGGTGGCGGCGCGGAATTGCGCCTCCAGATCGGCCAGGCGCTTCCTGATCGAGGCTTCCTCCTGATCGATCAGGCTCTGGGCTTCAGCGCCGTCGGTGAAATAGAGTGGCGGCGCGAACTGCCCTGCGGCAACCCCGATCATGGCCGCCTCGAATCGCTCGGCGAGCTCGCCCGCGACCTGAAGGCGCGCCTCGTTGGACTGGTCGAGCGCCAGGCTGACCATCACGGTCGCGTAAGTCATTGGGATTCTCCGCACAGCTATGAACTGGCGCGAAATCTAGCCTCGCCGTGACGGGGCAGGATGAGGTAGATCAAATCGCCGGGCGCGACCTTGCGGGAAATCCGCCAATGGAATCAGACATCCGAACTTGCCTCGGGCCGGTCCATGGGCGAAATTGCGGTCATGTTCGCGGCACCACGCCCGCCGCGCGAAGATGGGAGTCATCGATTGTCGCCGACCCGCGTAACGCATCCGCCAGACGACAGTCGCGGCGAGCATTTCCGGGTCCGGATCGAGGGATTCGGCGTCGGCACCTGGGATCTCGACCTCACGACGCGCGAGCTGGAGTGGTCGGAAACCGCGAGGATGCTGCTCGGTATCGAGCGGGGCCAGCCGGCGAGCTACGACCTCTTCCTGTCGCGTCTCGAGCCCGGCGACCGCGCGCGCGTCGAGAACGCGATCAAGCAGGTCTCCGAGCATGGCGGCGGCTTCGACGTCTCCTTCAGGATTTCCGGCAACTCCGGCCGAGGCAAATGGATCAGGGCCCGCGCCGGCTTGATTCGAGACGAATCCGGCGTCGCGCGCCATCTCAGCGGCATCTTCCTCGATATCGACGAGGAGAAGCAGGTCGAGGAAGCCCTGCGCACGCGTGAGACCCACCTTCGCTCGATCCTTCACACCATTCCCGACGCCATGATCGTCATCGACGGCCGCGGCATCATGCAACTGTTCAGCACCGCCGCCGAGCGCCTGTTCGGCTGGTCCGAGCAGGAGGCGATCGGCCAGAACGTCAGCATCCTGATGCCGGAGCCCGACCGCACCCGCCACGACAGCTACATCGCGCGCTATCGCAGCACGAACGATCCGCACATCATCGGCATCGGCCGCATCGTGACCGGCAAGCGCCGCGACGGCACGACCTTTCCGATGCACCTGTCGATCGGCGAGATGCAGTCCGGCGGCGAGCCCTATTTCACGGGCTTCGTCCGCGACCTCACCGAGCACCAGCAGACCCAGGCGCGGCTCCAGGAATTGCAGTCCGAGCTCGTCCACGTGTCGCGGCTGACCGCGATGGGCGAGATGGCCTCGGCGCTTGCCCACGAGATCAACCAGCCGCTGGCGGCGATCAGCAATTACATGAAGGGATCGCGGCGGCTGCTGGCCGGCAGCACCGATCCCAACACGCCGAAGATCGAAAGTGCGATGGATCGCGCCGCGGAGCAGGCCTTGCGCGCCGGCCAGATCATCCGCCGCCTGCGCGACTTCGTCTCCCGCGGCGAGTCCGAGAAGCGGGTCGAGAGCCTGTCCAAGCTGATCGAGGAAGCCGGCGCGCTCGGGCTTGCCGGCGCGCGCGAGCAGAACGTGCAGCTCCGCTTCAGCCTCGATCCGGACGCCGATCTCGTGCTCGCCGACCGCGTTCAGATCCAGCAGGTGCTGGTCAATCTGTTCCGCAACGCGCTGGAAGCGATGGCGCAGTCGCCGCAGCGCGAGCTCGTCGTCGCCAACACCCGCGTCGGCGACGACATGATCGAGGTCGAGGTATCCGACACCGGCTCCGGATTCCAGGGCGACGTCATTCCCAACCTGTTCCAGACCTTCTTCACCACCAAGGAAACCGGCATGGGCGTGGGACTGTCCATCAGCCGCTCGATCATCGAGGCTCACGGCGGACGCATGTGGGCCGAGAGCAACCCATCAGGCGGCGCGACATTCCGCTTCTCTCTCCCGGCAGCCGATGAGAATTGATCCATGACGACCAAGGGACATGTCTACGTCATCGATGACGACGAGGCGATGCGGGACTCGCTGAACTTCCTGCTGGATTCCTCCGGCTTCGGCGTTACCTTGTTTGACGATGCGCAAGCCTTCCTCGATGTCCTGCCCGGCCTCGCCTTCGGCTGCGTCGTCTCCGACGTGCGCATGCCTGGAATCGACGGGATCGAGCTGTTGAAGCGGATGAAGGCGCAGCAAAGCCCGTTCCCGATTCTGATCATGACCGGCCATGGCGACGTGCCGCTCGCGGTCGAGGCGATGAAGTTAGGAGCGGTCGACTTTCTCGAGAAGCCGTTCGAGGACGATCGCCTCACCACCATGATCGAGACGGCGATCCGCCAGGCCGAGCCGGCGGCGAAGAACGAGGCCATCTCGCAGGACATCGCCGCCCGCGTCGCCTCCCTCAGCCCGCGCGAGCGCCAGGTCATGGAAGGGCTGATCGCGGGCCTCTCCAACAAGCTGATCGCCCGTGAATACGACATCAGCCCCCGCACCATCGAGGTCTACCGGGCCAACGTCATGACCAAGATGCAGGCCAATAGCCTCTCGGAGCTGGTCCGGCTGGCGATGCGCGCCGGGATGCTGAAGGATTGAGGCAAGTCAAAATCATTCTCCCGGGCCGTGCTAGCCAAAGGGGATGATCGAGATCGGCTCGCACCAACAGCGGCTTCCAGTGACGTCATCCGCAAAGCCCACCGTCTACGTGGTCGACGATGATGCCGCTGTGCTGGGATCCCTGCAATTCCTGCTGGAAACCGACGGCTTTGCCGTGCGGACCTTCAGGAATGCCACGGCTCTGCTGAATGCCAGCGGCGCGCCCGGCGCAGACTGCTACGTGATCGACTACAAGATGCCCGACATCAACGGCATCGAGCTGGCCAGCCGGTTGCGCCAGTCCGACGAAGGCACGCCCGTGATCCTGATCACCGGCTATCCCGATGGGAACATCTCGGCCCGGGCGGCAGCCGCAGGCGTCAAGGACGTGATCTTGAAGCCGCTTCTCGACGAAACCCTGGTCAAGTCCATCCGCCACGCCATCCAGGGCGGCCGCGGCAACTGACCTACGGGGTTCTACGTAGGTAAACCCCCTTAAGATATCTCGCGAAATTTTCGAAGCGCCCGAACCCGCGTACCAAAGCGTCATCACAACGGAGATGGCGCAGATGCTGACCGAGACGCTCAACACCCAGGCGATCAACACCCAAGTTCGTGGCAAGATCGCTCCTGCCCATCCCGTCTCCGACCAGTTCGGCGCGATCGCCGGCCATGTCGGCCTCGTCGCCACGGAGTTCTCCTACCGCAAGGACGAGGAGATCTACGGCGAGGACGAGCCGGCCGAATATGTCTACCAGGTCATCACCGGCGCGGTGCGCAGCTACAAGCTGCTCTCCGACGGCCGCCGCCAGATCGGCTCCTTCCATCTCCCCGGTGACGTGTTCGGCCTTGAATCCGGTCCCAGCCACCGCCTCGCCGCTGAAGCCATCATCGACACGACCGTGCGCCTGGTGAAGCGAGCGAGCCTGGAGAAGGCCGCCGGCACCGACGTACAGGTCGCCCGCAAGCTCTGGGCCATGACCGCCGGCGAACTACGTCACGCCGAGGACCACATGCTGCTGCTCGGACGCAAGACCGCGATGGAGCGCGTCGCAACCTTCCTGCTCGAGATGGACCGCCGCCTTGCGGTAGCCGGCATGATGGCACTGCCGATGTGCCGCCGCGACATCGGCGACTATCTCGGCCTGACGCTGGAGACCGTATCGCGCGCGCTGTCGCAGCTTCACGCCCAGGGCATTTTGGGATTTTCCGGCGCCCGCCAGATCGTGCTGCGCAACCGCCAGCGCCTGCACAATCTCGACGCCTGATTTCTGTCTTCCTCCCCACCCGCTTTGGCCGGCTGAATTCGTTCAGCCGGCCATTTTTTTCGGCGCGATCATGCCCGTGCGCCGGGTTTCCGGCATTACAAAGAGGATCAGCAAAAGCCCGGTCGCGGCGACGCCGGACAGCCCGATGAAGGCGGTGGCATTGCCGAACTTGTCGCTGACATAGCCGCCAAGCGCCGTGCTCAAGGACGCTCCGATGCCGGTCGCGGTCCCGACGATGCCTTGCGCCAGATTGAAATGGCCGCTGCCGAAGGCGACGTCGGCCACGATCAGCGGGATCATCACCGCAAACACCGCCGCCGTGATGCCGTCGAACACCTGCACCGCGACCAGCAGATAGGGATCGCGCACGGTCGCAAACAGAAGGCCCCGGATCGTCAGCGCAGCGAATCCGATCAGCAGCAGCGGGCGCCGGCCCCAGAGCTGCGCCTTGCGCCCGACCGTCGGCGACAGCAGCGCGACAATCGCCTGCGGCACCACGATGCAGAAGGCGACGAGCACCGTCGCCCACTGGCTCGACCGCGCCGTCACCGCGCTCGCCATCAGCGGCATCATCGCGGCGTTCGCCAATTGCAGCAGCAGCACGCTCAGCGCGAAGACGATGAGCGGGCGTTGCCGGATCAGGTGCCAGAGATTGGTGTCGCCTGGAACCGGCGCCTCGCGCGGCATCTCGCCGTGACAGCGCGCGATGTCGACTTCCTCCTCGCGGATGCGCGACAGCGCGATCAGGGTCGGAATCGCGAGTAGGAAGGTGACGAGGAACACCGAGCGGCTCGACAGCAGATAGCCGGCCGTGCCCATCACGGCGGCGGCGACGCCGTTGCCGAGGGACGCAAAGCGCGCATTGCGGCCGAGCCGCTCGCCGATCGCAAGCGGACCGACGAGGCCGAGGCTGATCGCCGCGATAGCCGGCCCCAGCACGCAGCTCGCCGCCGCATGCAGCGTGGCCGCAGCAACCACCACGGGGAAGATCGGCATCGCCGCATAGGCGAGCGCGCAGAAGCCGATGGTCGCTATCGCAAGCGCTGCGACCAGCCGCTCGGACTTCGCGGCATCGATGATCGCGCCACCGGGCATCTGTCCGATCAGCGCGACGATGCCACCGATCGACAGCACGAGGCCGATCTCGACCTGAGTCCATTTCTGCGTCGTGAGGTAGACCGCGATGAAGGGGCCGAACCCGGTCTGCACGTCGGCGAGGAAGAAGATGAACCAGTCGAGGCCGCGCAGGCTCTGGCGCGACGGCGCCGGAAGGCCCGCAGGCGGCGGCGCGGCAACCTTGTACCGTTCAACGCGGCTATCTCGATCTGCGTGGTTCCGCTTCCTCGACAACAGCACCGGCAGCCATCCCTCCCCGCGCCTCACTGAATCGCTTGCAGCGGCTGCAGGCTGCCGGACGCGCCGAGCACCACCATCGGCGTGTCTTCCTTGTATTCCGGCGCGGCTGCGACCTGCGCCTTGGTTAATTCCAGCGTGATGCTGTCCTTCTTGTTGGCAATCTTGCCGAACCGCATCGCGTTCCAGTCCACCACGATCTTGCGGCTGCCGACGCCGAGGAAACCGCCGAAATCGATCACGGCGGCGCGCACACGGCCGGCGCGGTCGACGATGATGTCGACAATGCGGCCCATATCCTCGTCGGCGGCGCTGCGCACGTCACGGCCGAGCACGCCATGGGCGTCGCTCGCACCGATGATGGTCACGGACGGCGGCGGAGCGGCGTCCTTCGGCGTGACCGGCACGGTGGAGGTCGGCGGCTGCACCGTGGCCGGCGCGTTCGCTTCGCTGGGGGGCGTCGTTGGGCCCGCGGGCGGCTCCTCCGCGGCACGCGATGCGGCGACCGTCAATCCCGCGACGATCGCCGCACTCAGAACCAACCATCCGGCGGTACGCATGAACCCTCCTCCCGGCGCGCCGCTAGCGCGCCAGCACGATCGAGACCTGGATCTGGCCGCGCGTGCGCAAGACCTCCAGCGCGACGTCGTCGCCGTGACGGCTGACGCGCAGATCCACGCTGGAACTGCCCAGGCGCAGATCGCGCAGGATCACCTCGTTCAGGAACGCCGGCAGATGCGGATTGCGCAGGCGGATCTCGCCGCGCGCGACGTCGAACTCGATGCCGAGCGCGGCCTCCAGCAGCGTGAATGGCGTCGCGCTGGCCCAGGCCTGCGGCGCGCAGGCGACCGGATAGAGCGTCGGGCCGCGCCGCTTCTCGCGCCGGAAGCCGCAGAACAATTCGGGCAGCCGCCGCAGGTCCATGTAGGTCGCCGCGTCGAACAATCCCTTGAAGACATGCGCGACCGAATGCTTGAGCCCGTAGCGCGCGAGCCCGAGCGCGATCAGCGCATTGTCGTGCGGCCAGATCGAGCCGTCATGATAGGACATCGGATTGTAGCGCACCTCGCCTTGCGCGACCGTGCGGATGCCCCAGCCCGAGAAGAAGTGCGGCGCCATCAGATCGGCGGCGACGAGACGTGCGCGGTCCTCGCGGATCATGCCGCTGAACAGCACCTGCCCGGCATTGGATGTCCGCACCTTACAGGGCCGTTTCCTGCCGTCGAGCGCGAGCGCATAGGTACCGAGCTCCTCGCACCAGAA
Organism: Bradyrhizobium barranii subsp. apii; assembly: GCF_011516635.5. GTDB lineage: Bacteria > Pseudomonadota > Alphaproteobacteria > Rhizobiales > Xanthobacteraceae > Bradyrhizobium > Bradyrhizobium barranii. Next base: position 7,124,763 of record NZ_CP096255.1, read on the forward strand.
TGCCTTTTCGAACCGCTCGGCCAGCGCCTTGGCCTCGGTCTCGAGCTTTTTGGCGAGGTCCGGCTTGCCGAGCCGCAACGCGCAACGTGCGGCGAGCTGCTTGGCGGCAAAGACGTAACCCTGCACCTCGGCAAGGGCGAGATTGCCTTCCGCAAGCTGGCCATCGGCATGGAAGATCGCGTCATAAGAGTCTTTCCAGCCCTGGTTGGCGAGGCCCTTTTCGGTGGCGCGCTGGTATTCGACGAAGCCGTCCCTGTCGGGGTCGCCCGGGCCGTCGATCCAGGCCAGCCCCGCCTCGATCGCCGGCCACAGCTCGGTCAAGGTCTTTTCGTCGCCGGTGCGCTCGAAATAGCTTCCGGCGAGCAGCACGAACAAAGCGGTCGAATCCACGCTGCCGTAATATTGCGCGAACGGCACCTCGCGGAGCGCAGCCATCTCGCCGCCACGCATCTCGTGCAGGATTTTTCCGGGCGCCGCATCGTTCAGCGGATCGACCGTCTCTGCCTGAAAATGCGCGAGCCGCCGCAGCACGCCCTTCGCGACCCGCGGATCGATCCACAGCATCTGGAGCGCGGTGATCAGGCCGTCGCGGCCGAACGTCGTCGAGTACCAGGGAATGCCGGCATAGGGATAACGCCCCTGCGGCGTCTCCGTCATCAGCATGTTGAGGTCGGCCATGGCCTGGCACAGCACCTCGTTGAAGATGTTGTTCGACGTCTCGATGCTGGCCATGCCCGTCGTCGACTGGCGCATCTCGCGGCGATGGGCGAGCAGGCCCCTGAAGAAGCGCGCGGGCTTCTCCGCGATCGGCCGGTTGCAGGACACCGCCACGAACAGGGATTTCGACTGGTGCGGGTCCAGGTCGAGCTGCCAGGTCGCGGCATTCACCGACAGCCGCGTCGGACGCGGGTCGAAATGCAGGCCGGTGGTACGCACGGCATCGTCAAGGCCGCGATAGTGGAACAGCACGTCGGTCGGCCCGAGCAACTTGCTGGTGCCGGTCCCGCGGTGCGGGCGCCGCTCGCCGCGCACCTCGAACAGATCGGCGAAGTCGCTGTCGAACAGCAGCGTCAGCTCCGGGCTGGCGCGACGGTCGCCATGGTTCTGCACGCCGATGCGCTGATAGGCCGTGCCGCGCCACAGGAAGATCGTGCGCACGATGTGCAGCAGGTCCTTCTGCAGCACGATGCGGCCCTGCCGATAGATATCGGGATTGGTGAGATCGACGGTCAGGGCCGAATTGTCATCGCGAAGATTCGAGCCGAGCAGCAGCGGCTGGAGATCGTCGAGCACGAGCTCCAGCCGCGCCAGATAGCGCGTGTCGCAGTTGAACAGGCCGTCCGGCCCGCCAGCGGAAGCTCCGATGTCGCCATGGCTGTCCAGCACGATGAAGGTGTCGTCGTGCTTGAGCGACCGACGGGGCCGCGCGGCGGGCCCCGTCATCGGAATGTAGAACGCCTGCTCCGCGACGGCCTCCTCCGTCTGCGCTACCGAGATGATCTGGGTTACGGCTTCGGCTGCCATGAGCTGCTCCCCTGCGGCCAGTTTTTCGAACGCGACCAACGCAAACGCAACTGTTGGACTTACGCGGCGAACTTCGCCAGCCGGCTCATCTCCTGCGTCACCAGCTCACGGTAGGGGCCGTGGCCCTGCATCAAGCGGTCGGGCGCGCCGTCCTCGATGATCTTGCCATTCTTCAGCACCAGGACGCGATCGAAATTGCGCAGCGTCGCCAGCCGGTGCGCGATCGCGATCACGGTGCGGCCGCGCATCAGGCGCGACAGCGCCTCGCGGATCGCCTCCTCGGATTCGCTGTCGAGCGCGGCGGTGGCCTCGTCCAGCAGCAGGATCGGCGCGTCCTTCAGGAAGGCCCGCGCGATCGCGATGCGCTGGCGCTGGCCGCCGGACATTTTCACGCCGCGGTCGCCGACCATGGTGTCGAGACCTTCCGGCAGGCTATCGATGAAATCGCAGCGCGCCGCGATCGCCGCGCGCAGCACCTCGTCGTCGGTCGCGTTCGGACGGCCGTAGCGGATATTCTCGCGGATGGAGCGGTGGAACAGCGAGATATCCTGCGGCACGACCGAGATGGCCTCACGCAGGCTCAACTGGGTCACCTTGGAAATATCCTGGCCATCGACGGTCACGCTGCCTTCGTCGACATCGTAGAACCGCTGCAGCAACGTGAACAGGGTCGATTTCCCTCCGCCCGACTGGCCGACCAGGCCGACGCGCTGGCCGGGCTGAAGCCGCAGGCTGAACCGTTCAAAGATCTTCTCGCCTCCGGGATACCCGAAGGTGACGTTGTTGTACGCGATCGCGGCGCCGCTCTTCATCAGCGGCTCAGCCTCGGGATGATCGCGCAATTCATGCGGCACGAGCAAGGTCGCGATCGCCTCGGTCAGGCGCGCGACGTGCTGGGTGACATCGACCAGCGCCACCGCGAGGTCGCGCGTCGCATTGAGGATGGAGAGGCCGAGCGTACAGACCAGCACGACATCGCCGGTGGTCGCCTCGCCCTGCTGCCAGAGCGTGATCGCCCAGGCCATCAGCGCAACCGTCAGGACGACCGTCACGCCGGCATGCGTGAGCCGCAGCTTTTCCAGATAACGCAGGCTACGGCCGCGCGCGGTCAGTTCCCGGTTCACCGTCGCGTCGAACCGCTCGTGCTCATGGCCGATGCCGCAGAAGGCGCGGACCAGCGGCATGTTGCTGATGACGTCGATCATCTCGCCGTCGACGACGGCGGCCTTGTCGGCAAAGTCGTCATGCAGCGGTTTGCCGGCTGCGGCCAAATGGAACATCGCTATCACCATACCGCCCGCGACCACGATCAGGCCGAGTGCCATATAGGGACTGACGGTTCCAATCAGACCGATGGCCGCAATTGTGGCAATGCACGGCGGCAACACATTCCAGACGAACATGTTCTCGACCGTGAACACCGCGTTCGAGGTCGCGGTGATACGGCTCGTCAGCATGCCCGGCATGCGATCCGAGAAATAGCTCGGCGCGTGTCCCGTCAGATGACGAAATATGTCACGGCGTAAATCGCCCGTGACACGAACGAAGGTGAAGCTCGCGGTCCAGCTCGCGATCCGCCACAGGAAATTATCCGCCGCGATCAGCGACATGAGTAAAATGAATGCCAGCCATACGCTGCCACCGTGCGAAGTTCCCGCGGACAGGCTGTCGACCAGGGATTTGACGCCGTATTGCGTGCCCACGGAACAGGCAACGGCTGCAACGACAGCGGTCAGGATCACGAGATGCGATGCCGGCCGTCGTCGCAGATAGCGCAAGACAAAGGCAAATGGCCTGCGCGCGTAACCAGAAAGATGATCCATGTGACTGCGACCCCGTCGTATTGATTTCGATTTTTCTATTAGCCGATTGAACATCGACCGCTTCGCCTCGGTTCCCGGGCCGGGCCATCACGACATGCGGATGCGGACGATGTGAGAAGAGGAGATGGCAGCATCGCGGCCGACTGAAGTGTGTCGAAGAAGTAACGTTCGTTGAAGGAACTTCGCAATTGCGAGAACGTTCCCTCGTCTGGCATGCCGGTGCCGAGACACGGCGGGGGTTTTACTTCCATGATCACAGAGGAGATGGCGAGATGCGCATCGCGCAGGTAGCTCCGTTGACTGAGGCTGTTCCACCCAAGCTGTATGGCGGCACCGAGCGGGTGGTGCACTGGTTGACGGAGGAGTTGGTTGCCCTTGGACACGATGTCACGCTGTTCGCCAGCGGTGACTCGCAGACGTCGGCGAAGCTGGACGCACTTTGGCCGCGGGCGCTTCGCCTCGACGGTTCCGTGCGTGATCCCAACGCGCTGCATATGGTGCTCCTGGAGCGCGTGCGGCAGAAATGTGACGACGAGGAGTTCGACTTCCTTCACTTCCATCTCGACTACTATCCATGGTCCCTGTTCCACCGGCAGCCGACCCCGTTCGTGACCACGCTGCACGGCCGGCTCGACCTGCCGGAGCATCAGCCCGTGTTCAACACCTTCTCAAAAATGCCTGTCATCTCGATCTCGAACGCGCAGCGCAGGCCGGTGCCGCAGGCGAACTGGGTGACGACGATCCACCACGGCCTGCCGGAGACCTTGCTGACACCGAAGCCGGCGAAGCAGGAATATCTCGCCGTGCTCGGCCGCATCGCGCCAGAGAAGGGCGTTGACCGCGCCATCAAGATCGCGATGCATTGCGGCATCCCGCTGAAGATCGCGGCCAAGGTCGATCGCGCCGACCAGGACTATTACGACGAGCTGATCAGGCCGATGATCCAGAACAATCCGCTGGTCGACTTCATCGGCGAGATCGGCGACCACGAGAAATCGGACTTCCTCAGCGGCGCGCTCGGCCTCCTGCTGCCGATCGACTGGCCGGAGCCGTTCGGCCTCGTGATGATCGAAGCGATGGCCTGCGGCACGCCGGTCGTCGCCTTCAACCGCGGCTCGGTACCCGAGATCATCGACGAGGGCCTCACCGGCTTCGTGGTCGAGGACATCATCAGCGCCGCCGGCGTCGTCAAGCGCCTGCCGCAACTCGATCGCGCGGCCATCCGCAAGCAGTTCGAGAAACGCTTCACGTCGCGGCGGATGGCGCTGGATTATCTCGCGGCCTATCGCAGCCTGACGGAAGCGCAGGCGCCGCGGATCAAGCTGGTGAGCAGCGCGGAGTAGCGCTTCTACACCGCTGCTAGTCGTATAGTGCCCTCTCCCCTTGCGGGAGAGGGCTGCGAGAACGAGGCGTCACACTCGCTTGGGTGAGGGGTTGCTTCCGCATCGAAAAGCCTCTCTGCGGAAAGAGACCCCTCATCCGGCGCTTCGCGCCACCTTCTCCCACAAGGGGAGAAGGGAAGAAAGTCAGACCGGCGCGACGAACGGCAAGGACGAAGAAAGCGTCGCCCTAACTCACCACCGCCCGCTTCGGCTCGACGATCTCGAACATGCGCGGGAATTCGTCCATCAGGCCCATCAGCTCGGCAAGCCGCATCGGGTTGCCCGCGAGCTTGATCTTGCCGGCGGCGACCGCTTCCGGAAAGCTCGTCAGTTTCGCGATGACTTCATCGAGCGTTGCGCGCGCGAGCGTGAAACTGGCGTCCGCGCCTTCCGCCTGCACGCCCTCCGTATAAGTCAGCGCGCAATTCTCCAGGTTGAGCACGAAGATCTCGCCGGTATCGGAAAAGCTCCAGTTCAGCACGATGTGCTTTCCCTCGGCCTTGGGGCCGTTGAGCCGAATGCCGAGCACGTCCCAGAGCTGCTCGGTGCGTAGCGCCGCCAGCGTCTCGCGCGGCATCGGCGGACGCGACGGGGTCTTGGGCATGCCCTGACGCAGTTCCTGCGCGCCGAACAGATAGGCGTTGCGCCAGGTCGAGCTCTCGGCGGCATAACCGAGCTGCTCGAGCGTATCCGCGAGCAACAGACGCGCCGCTTCATTCTCCGGCTCCGCGAAGACGAGATGGCCGAGCGCCTGCGCGACAAAGCGAAACTCGCCTTTGTCGAAGTCCTTGCGTGCGCGCGCGAGGATGGCCTCGGCGCCGCCCATGTACTCGACATACTTCTTGCCGGATTCCACCGGCGGCAGCGGATCGAGATTGACCGGGTTGGCATCGTACCAGCCGAGATATTTCTGGTAGATCGCCTTCACGTTATGCCGGATATGGCCGTAATAACCGCGGCCGTGCCAGGCGCCCTCCAGGCTCTTCGGCAACTGGATCGTCTCGGCGATCTCGGCTGCGGTGAGGCCGTGGTTCATCAGGCGGATGGTCTGGTCATGCGCGAACTTGTAGAGATCGCGCTGCTGCCGGATCATCGTGCCGATCCGCTCGCGGCCCCACACCGGCCAGTGATGCTGCCCGCACATCGCCTCCGCCTTGCCGTCCCAGAGCCGCAGGGCCTCGTTGAGGTACTTCGACCACGCCAGCGCATCGCGCACGTCGGCGCCGCGGAACGGCAGCAGATTGTGGAAATTGTGCGTGCAGTTCTCGGCGAGGTTCAGCAGCTTGTAGCGCGGGATGAAGAAATGCATCTCCGCCGGCGCCTCGCTGTTCGGCGCCATCTGGAATTCGAATTCGACGCCGTCGATCGCGCGCCTGTCGCCGGTCGCCATGATCAGGTCGGTCGGACGCAGCAGTGCCACGGCGCCCGCCGCCATCGACTTGCCGAGCCCGTTGTCGACCTGCCCCCGCACGCCTTTGGCGAGGAACGGCCCGAACTGGTATTGTGCCCGCCGCAACATCGCCGGCCCCGCGATGATGTTCTCGGAGACGGCATGCTCCATGAACAGGTTCGGCGCGATGATCGGCACGGCGCCGGTTGCCAGCGCGTCCTCCTCCAGCACGCCGCGCGCGCCACCCCAATGGTCGGTATGGGTATGGGTGAAAATGACGGCGGCCACCGGCTTCTGGCCACGATGCCTGTAATAGAGATCGAGCGCGGCACGTGCGCCCTCGATCGACGTCAGCGTGTCCACGACGATGACACCGCTGTCGCCCTCGATCAGCGTCATGTTGGCGATGTCGAGCCCGCGCACCTGGTAGACCCCGGGCACCACCTCGAACAGGCCGTGATGCATGTTGAGCCGCGCCTGTCGCCACAAGCTCGGATTGACGGTCGGCGGCGCCGTCTCGCTGGAGAGGAAGCCATAGAGCTTCAGGCTCCGCACCGTCCGTCCCTGCGGGTTGGCGATCTCCGCATTCTCGATCGTACCAAGGAAGCCGCGCGCGGCATCGTCGAAATCCCGCGTGTCGGAAAACGGCAGCGCATTCAGCATCGCATCATGTTGCGCGGTGACGGAGGGTGTTGCGTCCTTCGGCTCGTTGCTGGTCATTCTTGTTTCCTCCCGGCCTGTGCGAACATCTAACCGCATCTCGCGGGTGATTGCTATCGGAGGAGACTGCCGAAATCGAGCGAGATGCCTCTTCCCTTCTCCCCTTGTGGGAGAAGGTGGCGCGAAGCGCCGGATGAGGGGTATATCTCCGCCCGCAAGACTGTTTGTGCGGAGAGAAACCCCTCACCCGCCTCGCCGCTGCGCGGCGAGCCACCCTCTCCCACAAGGGGAGAGGGTGCACCGTTCGCGTGGCTTACGCAGCGAGCTCTTCCGCCAAGGTCTGGCCCGATGCGGTCGCATCCGCCATCCGCAAGTCCCGCGCCAGCACATAACCGCCGCGTTCCTGCTTGGCCCGATAGAGCGCCTTGTCGGAGCGCGACAGCAGCGCTTCCGCGGTGCGCCCGTCGTCCGGCGCGACGGCGACGCCGACGCTGACGCCGAGCTCGATCATTTGTCCGTCGATATCATAGGGCGCGCTGATCGACTGCACGATGCGCTGCGCCATCGCCTCCGCATCAGCCGCCGCACGCTGCACCAGGACGAACTCGTCGCCGCCCATCCGGACCACGAGGTCATCCTGCGCGGCGAGCGCCTTGAGCCGCCCGGCGACCTGCTTCAGCAGTGCGTCACCGACGGGATGGCCGAACCGGTCGTTCGCCTCCTTGAAGCGGTCGAGGTCGAGCGTATGGACGGCAATCATCCCGGCCGCCAGCATCTGCGGCAGGTCCGTGGCCAGCACCGAACGATTGGACACGCCGGTCATCGGGTCCAGGCGCGACAGCTGCTCGAACTGCCGCTTCAGCGTGATCTGGTTGATCGAGGCATTGAAGCTCAGCCGCACCATCTCGAAGCTCGCGGCCACATACATCAGGATGAGGAGCCCGAGCCCGACATGGCGCAGATCGGGTTGCATGAAGGTCACGATCGCAGCAGGCGCTGCGATTGCGACGAGATCGAGCAGCGCCGCGACGGGACGCAGCGCCAGCCGCGCCACCACGCCGGCGCCAAAGCCGAAGCCGATGCCAATCGCCATCACGGAACAGAGTGCATCACCCAGCACGATGCTGCGCGCGGCAAACACGCCGAGCACGGATGCCGTTGCAACGGTGCCGGCAACATAGCGCCGCTCCCAGCGCGCGGCCTCGGCCCGACCGAGCTGCGGCGGACATGCGAGGCGGCGACGGAAAGCGAATATCTCGAACAGGCGGACAATGGCCACCACCACACCGGCAACCGTCAGGCCGGCCGTCACGATGTCGCCGGTCTCATAGGTCGTGATCGCACCGACCATCGCCTGGCAGGCGGCCGCAAGAATGGTGGGCATCGTCGTGCCGTGAAGGCCCGTGATGACTTCCATATAGACGGCGTCCGAAATCGACGCCCGTCTGGATTCCATTCTGTTGAAGAACATGCCAGCCCCATCCGCTGGCATGCTTCTACCGCAGACCCGTAAAAATGGGTTCCCAGCGCAGCGATGGCATTTGAGCGCGCGGGTTTACCGCGCGTTAGCCATCTTCCGCCGCAGAGGCTTTTTATGTGAGCATGATCTTCTCGGAAAACCGCTTCACACTTTTCCGGATCATGCTCAGTGCATCCCCAGCACCCGCGGCAGCCACAGCGTCAGATCCGGCCAGTAGGTCACGATGACGAGGAAGCCGAGCATGGTGATGAGCCACGGCAACACGGCGACCGCGAGCTCGGTTATTCGCATGCGCGCTATCATCGAGGCGACATAGAGATTTAACCCGACAGGCGGATGGCAGAGGCCGACCTCCATGTTGACGTCCATCACGATGCCGAAATGCACGAGGTCGATGCCGAGCTTCTTGGCCGCCGGCGCCAGGATCGGCGCCATGATCAGGATGATCGAGTTCGGCTCCATGAAGTTGCCGGCGAGCAGCAAGAGGATGTTGACGACCAAGAGGAAGCCGACCCAGCCGAGATTCTGCGCCGCGATCCAGTCGGCCAAGGTCGCCGGCAGGTTCTCGTTGGAGAGCACGAAGGAGAACAGCACCGCGTTGGTGACGATGTAGAGCAGCATCGCGCTGGTGTTGGCGGCGCGCAGCAGCACCCGCGGCACGTCCACGATCTTGATCGCCTTGTAGACGAACACCGCGATGACGAAGGAGTAGACCGCAGCCATCGCAGCCGCCTCGGTGGCGGTGAACAGGCCGCTGTAGATGCCGCCGATGATGATGACGACCAGCATCAATCCCCAGATGCTCTCGCGGAAGGTGCGGACGGTCTCGCCCCAGCTCGCCTTCGGCAGGCGTGGATAGTCGCGCTTGCGTGCGAGCCACCAGGTGACGATGCAGAGCATCGTCGTCAGCATGATGCCCGGCAGCAGGCCCGCGACGAACAGCGCGCCGATCGAGGTATTGGTGGAGACCGCATAGACGATCTTCGGTATCGACGGCAGCATCAGGATGCCGAGCGAGCCGGCAACGGTGATGATGCCGGCGCCGAAATGCATGGGATAGCCGTGGCGGACCATCTCCGGCAGCACGATCGCGCCGATCGCGGCAACGGTCGCGACGCTCGAGCCGCAGACCAGCGCGAACATCGCGCAGGCGACGATGCCGGCAAGGCCGAGACCGCCGTGCCAGTGGCCGATCAGCGAGGTCGCGAAATTGATCATGCGGCGCGCGACGCCGCCATGGGTGAGGAAATTGCCGGCGAGGATGAAGAACGGGATCGCCATGATCTCGAACCCCTCGATGCCGGTGAAGAGCTTCATCGAGACCGCTTCGATCGGCACCGTGGTCAGCGTGAACAGGAACGTCATCACGGTGAGGCCAAGCGCGATCGAGACCGGGATGCCGGTCAGCATCAGCGCGATCAGCAGAGCGGACACGGTCGCGGCACGCATCCAGTGCGGCAGCACCACCACGCCAAACTTCTCGGCGAGACACATCGCGAAGATCAGGATCGGCGCCATGATCAGGATGACGCCGAGCGGCGACACTTTTCGCGCGGCGGCCCTGGTCGCCGCGCCGGCGGGCTGCGGATGCAGCGCCGGCGAGACGTCGGCCTCCACGCCCTCGACATGGCTCTCGTCGTGATGCGGCAGATGGCCGGTCCAGTAGTAGGACCACGAGACCTGGAGGAAGCGGAAGCACATCAGGCCGGAGCCGAGCGGGATCGCCAGATAGACGAACCACATCGGCGCTTCCAGGTCATTGGACTGCTGGCCGGTCTTGAACATCTCGGAGACGAAGGAGGCGCCGAAGGCGGCGATCATGCCGGTGAAGAGCGCGCCGCAGAGCAGCGAGAACAGGATCACCTGCTTGCGCGAATGCTCGGGCAGGCGGTTGACGAGCAGGTCGACGCCGACATGGATGCCGGTGCGCACGCCATAGGCCGCGCCGAACTTCGCCATCCAGATGAACATGTAGATGCAGAGTTCCTGCGCCCAGGACAGGTCGAGCTCGGACAGGAAGGTGAACACCGCCATCGACAGCGTCGCGAGCCAGCTCATCCCGTGCGCAGCCGCCCATCGGGAGAGGACGATCGATTCGCCGGCGCCGTAACGGTGCACAACCGCGATGAAGATCAAGCCGGTTGCAGCCGCGATGAGCGTCGCGATCAGCCATTCTTCGAGATGGTTGAGCGCCTGATTGAGCACGCGAAGCAAATCAAAGTCCCCCTATCGATGCGAAACGGCCGGAAGTGCGCACACTCCCGACCGTTCGTATTGTCCTTGCGGAAAACGCGTCAGTTCATCTTGACGTCGAGTTCCTTGGCGACGAGATCGAGCACCTCCTGCCCGACCCGGCCCTTTGCCCATGTATAAGTCGGCCGCATCGCTTCCTGCCACGCCTTGCGATCGGCGTCAGTCAGATAATGCAGCTTGGTCTTGCCCGCCTTCTTGATCTCGGCCAGCGCGTCCTCGTTCTCCTGGTGCGCGATCTGGTTGGTGTACTCGGTTGCATCCACCATCGCCTTCTCGACCTGGGTGCGGATGTCGGGCGGCAGGCCGGACCAGAATTTCGAGTTGACGATGACCGCATATTGCAGATGCGCGTGATAGGACACGGTGATGTCCTTCTGCACCTCGTAGAACTTCTGGGTCAGGTAGTTCGACGCGGTGTTCTCGCAGCCGTCGACCACACCGGTTTGCAGCGCCTGGTAGACTTCGGAGAACGCCATGATCTGCGGGATCGAGCCCATCAGGCGGAAATACTGGTCCGCGATCTTCGATCCGGAGATGCGGAATTTCAGGCCCTTGAAATCCTCAGGCTTCATCAACGCGCGGTTCGACGACACCATGTGGAAGCCGTTGTCCCAATAAGCGAGCCCCGTGATGCCCTTGGCTTCGAGCTTCTGGAACAGCCACTTGCCGATCGTGCCCTTCATCGCGCTGGAATAGGTCTCGTCGTCCTTGAACAGCCAGGGCAGATCGAGCGCCTCGAATTCCTTGATGCCGAGCGGGGCGAATTTCGCGGTCGAGGGTGCCAGCATCTGCACCGAACCGAGCTGGAGCGCCTCGATCTCCTCCTTGTCCTTGTAGAGCGAGGAGTTCGGATAGACTTCGATCTTGACCTTGCCGTTGGTGTACTTCTCGGCGAGTTCCTTGAACTTCAGCGCGCCCTTGCCCTTCGGGGTGTCGTTGGCGACGACGTGGCTGAACTTGATGACGATCGGGCTCTGGGCCTGTGCCACCGCTGGGGCCACGAGATAGCTGCGGCGGCGACCGCAAGAAGCAGCTTGCGCATGAAGTAACCTCCCAACAACCTCTAAAACCGGGTTCTTTTTGTTTTGCAGCCCGGTTTGCAGCCCAGTAGTGGCAGCAATCCACCACCCGAACAACTAGACCTAAGCCCAATTTGCCGCAGGCAAGCTAGCTTGATGGCTGTTGTCCGCGCAACCCGGGACCCGCTTCCAGTCCCGGGTTGCGAACGGTTTATGTCGCATTGCACCAGTGCGATCAGTCCTTGCGCTGGGCGACCATGAACAGACGCCGGAACGGAAACAGCGTCTGCCCCGCCGCATTCTTCGGATAGGCCTTCGCCACCCGCTCGCCATAGGCGGCCTCGAACGCGGCCTTCTCGTCGCCCTGCAGGATGTCGAGATAGCGCGTCAGCCAGGCCCCCTTGGTCCATTCCTTCACGGGATTATCGCCTTCGAGCACCTGCAGATATTCGGTCTCCCAGATGTTGACGTTCCGGGAAAGCGGCGCGAGCAAATCATGATAGAAGGCCGGCCCTTCGACCGGCGGCGGGGTAACGAGATGCTCGACCTTTGACCGCCACGGACCGTTCAGCGCCGTCTCGCCGATCAGCACATGCGATGGCGCGAGGAAGTTGCGCGGCATCTGCACCGCAAGCATGCCGCCGGGCGTCACCTTCTCCATGACTGACGGAAACAGCGCCGCATGATTGGGCAGCCAGTGCAGTGCGGCATTGGAATAGATCAAATCGTATTGCCTGGCGGGGCGCCAATGGCCGAGGTCCTCGTGCGACCATTCCACATCCGGCGCCGCCTTGCGGCCCGCGGCCACCATCTCGGCCGAGCCCTCGACACCGGTCACGGTCGCGTCCGGCCAGCGTTCCTTGATCAGTTTTGTCACGTTGCCGGCCCCTGCCCCGAGATCGGCGATCGCGCGCGGGGCGAAATCCGGAATCCGCATCAAGAGGTCGACGGCGGGCCGAAGCCGATGGCCGGAGAATTTCAGGTATTGCTGCGGATCCCAGACCATTGCTCAACGCCTTTTCTTTTTCGTGTTTCCTTCGTCGAGGCTCTTGGTTACCACTGCTCGTCCCGCTCAGGCAATTCGCGAAGCCCGCGGGACGGGCAGGAAACGAACGACAAGAAGCAAAAAGCAAACAAGAGAGCGTGTGACCATGGACCTCGGGCTCAAATCGAAAACCGCAGTCGTGACAGGAGCGAGCATCGGCATCGGCCGCGCCATCGCCAAGGGCCTGGCTGCCGAAGGCGTCCGCGTGGTCGGCGTGGCGCGTCGCACTGATCTCCTTGCCGAGCTGGTGAAGGAAGTCGGCTCCGGCCTGATCACGCCGTTCGAGCAGGACGTGATGGCCAAGGACGCCGCGGAGAACATCGCGGCCTTTGCGCAAAAGGAGCTCGGCCATGTCGACATCCTCATCAACAATGCCGGCGGCAGCCGCCCCCTTCCCGTCGATGCGCCCGACAGCAAATGGGACGAGGCGATCGCGCTGAACTTCACCAGCTACCGCCGCATCGCGCATGCGCTGCTGCCGCAGATGATCGAGCGCAAATGGGGCCGCATCGTCAACATCACCGGCAAGTCCGAGCCGGAGGGCCTGAACGCCGCCTTCGCCGCAAAGGCCGCCGTGCACGCCTGGGCCAAGGGCCTGTCGCGCGAGATCGGCGAGCACGGCATCACCATCAACTGCATCCCGCCCGGCCGCATCATGAGCGAGCAGATCCGCCGCAACTATCCGCCGGATTATCGCGAGCGCTTTGCCGAGGAAGAAATCCCGGTCGGCTATTGGGGCGAGCCGGAGGACCTCGCGGCGCTCGCGGTGTTTCTGGCGTCGCCGGTGGCGCGCTACATCACGGGGACGGTGATCCCGGTGGATGGGGGGCTGCGGCGGTATCAGTTCTGAGGGCTTGCCCTGGCTTCGCATACAGTGCGCCCCGCCGCTCCGCTCCTGCGGGAATAGCGCGCGACGAACCCCATCGACAGCAACCAGAGAGGTCTCGATGATTGAGAGATACTCAGACCACGCGGCAAACGAGCGGACTTTTCTCGCCTGGGTCAGGACGGGCATCGCGATCATCGCGTTTGGCTTTGTCGTCGAGAAATTCAACCTCTTCGTCCGAACAATCGCCGAAGCCAACAGGACGGAGATCGGGTCTCGACTGCAATTCGATCGCTTCACGGGAGCGTTCAGTCACTATGACGGACTCGCGCTGATCGCGATCGGGATCGCAATCATCGTGATTTCGCTCTTTCGCTTCATCAGGACTGGCCGAATGATTGACGACGCACAATCTCATTCCGCCGGCGGCATCAAGACAGAACTGGTGCTCGCCGTTGTGCTGGGCCTGATCGTTACAGCGATGACCGTCTATTTTGCGCTCTGACTTTGGACCTAGCGGTGGCGCCGGCTTCCATCGACAACGTCTGGAGATCGCTTTGCATCACCATACGGGTCTGGGCATCGAGAGCGCCGAACGGCTCGTCCATCAGGATCACATCGGGGCCGACCTCGGTGTTGACTGACGTGATGTTGCGGCCGCGATGATGGACCGCATGTCTATACATATTCCAAGCCGCCGAAATGAGCAGGCCGAGGCCAATGGTGAGAATTTTGGCTTCGCGGGTTGAATGAAAGGCAGGGCCGGCTGCGGCATCGCCGCGGCGGCGCGTTGGGGTTGCGGCGTTCGCCGCACACTCGTCCACATCTACTGGCGTCGCCGCCGTCAATGACGCGGAGGCGGTCCCTTTAAGAAACACGCTCGGAAGGTCGGCGGCCGGGCTCTCTGGTCATGCATCAGTCGACGTGACTGCATTTCCTGCCGTCGACAACGCGCGTGGATGAGAGGCAAGCCGGATGATGTGCGGCGAGGCTGCTCCGCTATAGAGACTGTCGAGAATGGCGGAACGGTTCTTCAGGACCCCGCGCTGATTGATGTAGCCCTTGTCCGTTGTCTCGCCTGCCGCGAGCGACAGCGGCTGGATCTGGATGGCAACGGCCGATATCCGCGCGTTGGTCGCTGCCGCCAGGTTATGCTCGGTCAAGACCCGATGGACGTATGCGCGAACGCCGGAATCCAATGAAGGGGTGTCACCGGAATCCGCGCCTGTTGCGCCGTTAGCATGTCGCCTTGCACGGTCCGGATTGAGCCATACCAGCGCGACGAGAGAATCGCGGCCCTCGCCTCCGATGACCAGATCCTGCAGCACGCCGCCCATCCGGTTCAGGATGGCGGCACGCAGCTCGCCGACGAGCACCCACGTGCCTGTCATCATTTTGAAATTCTCCGAGAGACGCCCGGAAAACCTCAGGCCGCGGCAGAGGTCGGCGGCATCGATGAACGAGACCGCGTCGCCTACCCGATAGAAGCCCTCTTCGTCGAATGCTGCTGCGGACAATTCGGGTACTCCGAGATAACCGGGCATGACGTTCGGGCCACGGACCCGCGCCTCGTAACCGTCCATCGCCGGGACCAGCTTGAGTTCGATGCCGGGTGCCGGCAAGCCGATCTCTCCCGGCGCTTCGCACGGTCGATAAGACACGCAGATGGTCGGCCCGGCTTCCGTGGCACCGTATCCGGCCAAAATCGGAACTCGCTCGCCGCGGACTTCGATTGCATATTCCTGAAGCGTTGCCATTACGGACGCCGGGATCGCCGCGCCCCCGAAAATCATTCTGTCGATGCGATGGAAGAACTTCCGCCTCAGGTCTGGATCCTCGCCGAGCGCGGCGCATAACAACGCGTAACCGGTTGGGACATTGAATGAGGCCGTCGGAGAAACGTCGTGCAGATTGGCGATTGTTCGATGAAACGCTTCGGGCGTCGGTCGGCCATCGTCGATATAGAGAGAGCCGCCGTTCTTCAGAATTCCATTCAGTATGACGTTGCAGCCCATGGTATGATGCCAGGGCAGCCATTCGATCTGAACCAGGGGCTGCGAGACCGGCGTGACCTGAGCGGCCATCTGCAGCACGCTCGACATCATGCGATGGGTATTGATCACTCCCTTGGGAGAGCCGGTCGATCCCGACGTGAACAGGATTCTGCCGACGGTCTCCGCTCCGAGTGCTGCGAACGCCGCCTCAAACGCGTGACCCGGTGTCGCGGCGGATAGCTCCGACAGCGGCGTGGTATCCGCCGCCTCTTCCGCCGTTATCCATTCGGCCTGCGCAAAGCCGGGGATGGCACGGGCTTGCACGAAGGGATCCGCCTTCTGGGCAAACACAAACTTCGGCGTGAGGACCTTCGCGATGTCTTCGATGCGGCTGAGGCCACCTGGCAGAAGACTGTAGCTTGGCGAGATCGGCGCAACCTGCAGACCGATCGACATCGCGGCGAACTGGATCACCGCATTCTCGATCGAATTGCCGGACAGGATGGCCAGCGTATCGCCCGCTGCGCCACCCCGATCAATCAGCGCCTGCCCGACCGAGCGCACTCGAGACCAGAATTCGCCATAGCTGATCGACTGCCATGCATTGTCGCGGGTTCGTTGCGCGAGAAAGACGCGGTCCGGCGTTTCCTGAGCCCAGTGGGGAAGGTATGCGCAAATCGTCCCGCTCACTCCAGCGAGCATAATCCGCGATCGCAATATCAGGGTGCCGTCATCCCTTCTCGTGACCTCGATGTCGGTCGGTGGTGAAGGCATAGAACAATATGGCGTGGAAGCAGGATGGTCGAGAGCAGGCTGCACAGGCGTTCTCCTTTCGATATCCGCGAAGGCCCGGCTGAGGCGGCGGCGATCGACGCAAACGATCTGTAGTCCTCACGCGCAATGAGGCTCCTGCAGAACGTCGGGAGGGCAATATCTCGATGCTACGTTGCGTGAGAATTTCATCTTCGCGAGGATCGCGTTGCATTTGCAATGTCGCTGATCCGGCGCCACGGACACCAGTGAGGGTTCCAATGGGGGATTCACGGGTGCCGAGAGTTCGCGCAAGACGTCCGCCCGTGAGTTCACGCGCGATGCCCGGAAGCAGCCCCGCTGCTAAACGCGCTCGTCGGCTATGGACCAGTTGCCAGAGGCTGCGACCTATTCATGCAGCAGCGATTGCCAGTCCGGAGGCACCGCGCCGTCCGGCCCGGGCACCGGCTGGTCCAACGGATGCGCGTGCGGGCCTTGCAGCTTCGGGCCCGCGAAGGGCTGTCCCGTGCGATAGTCGAAAAACCACCGTTCGCCCGGCTCGAAGCTCGTGATAACAGGGTGACCCGTCGCCGCGTTATGCTTCGTTGCATGCTGATTGGGTGACGTATCACAGCAGCCGATGTGACCGCATTCGACACATCTGCGAAGATGAAACCACCATCCGCCAGCAGCCGAGCATTCCACGCAACCCGTTCCGCTTGGCTTGGCCGCGAGGTTGATGCCATCCCTGTCAGACTTCATCGATCTACTCACTGAAAGTGATTGCGGTCATCGCAAATCTTCGCCGCCATCGCATTTTGCCAGTGTTTCGCCCGACGGGTCAACCTCGCGACATCAGGGAGCATCTCGCGGGAGAATTGGAGAGGCGTTCACACAAAGTTGCGGCGGCGATGCACAGGCGTGACGCGAGGCATCGTTCGGCGACGAAAAATCGGCGTATTCCAATCCCCAACAATCATTGCCCCGCTGCGGCCGCACCACAGACAGCGGAGGACGAAACGTTCTGCCGATAGAAGCACCACAGGCCTTGGCTTTGCCAGTTCGTCACGGGAGACGTGCGACATGAACAAATGGGATCAAAAATCTCGAGGGCATCACGCCTGCCCCACCTGCTACGGCCCGCCCTCGTCGCGCCGCGGCTTCCTCGCGGGCGTTGGTGCACTTGGCCTGGCCGCGGCCGTCCCCGCCGTTGCGGTGCACGGACAGACCAGGCCAGTGCTGATCGACACGCACCTTCATTTCTATCCGCCTGAATATCAAAAGCTTTGGCTTGGCTACGAAGACGCACGCAAGCAGCCGCACTTTCCCGGCCAGGTGGCCTGGACCCGCGAGAAGCTCATCGAGGACATGGACCGCAATGGCATACGTACAGGCATCCTGTCGGTCGCCTCCACGCCAGGCGTGTGGTTCGACCTTGGGCCGGCGGAAGCCGGCCGGCTCGCGCGCGCCTGCAACGAGTACGCGGCGGACATGATGCGCGACCATCCGGGCCGTTTCGGCCTGTTCGCGACCTTGTCGATGCAGGACGTCGATGCCACGCTTAGGGAGATCGAATATGCGTTCGACACGCTGAAGGCGGACGGGATCGGGCTGCAAAGCAGCTACGGCGACAAATGGCTCGGCAATGTCGCCTACAGCCCGGTGTTCGAGGAGCTGAACCGTCGCAAGGCGATCGTTTATGTGCATCCGCTGGTCGCGAGTTGCTGTAGCGCGCTCAGCGTCGGCACGTTTCCAGCGGTGATCGAAGTCCCGCACGACACCACACGCACCGTGACGAGCCTTCTGCTCAGCGGCGCATTCGCCCGCCATCGCGACATCAAATGGCTGTTCTCGCACGCCGGCGGCACGATTCCGATGATGGCCGGGCGCATCAATTCGTTCTATGGGGCGCGGCCCGACCTGAAGGAGTTTGCGCCGGAAGGAATCGAAGGCGAGCTACGCCGGCTGCACTACGACACCGCGAATGCGACTTTCGCGCCCTCCATGGCCGCGCTGCTCAAGCTCGTACCCGCCTCCCAGATCACCTATGGCAGCGACTATCCTTACTTCAGCCTTGGCCAGTTCGCGCAGTTGCAGAAGCTTGGCCTCTCGACAGACGATCTCGACGCGATCGGCCATCAGAACGCGGCACGTCTCGTTCCCCGGCTGCAGGGTTAGAGGATCATCCCGAAAAGCGTGGAGCGGGCTTCGGAGCCCGATCGGCCTGCGAAATCATGCTTCATTGCGCGATCGTTTTTGCCGGATCGGCCCATGACTGCGGCGCCGGAGGCATGGAGCCATAGACGCTGATGCGGCCTGCTTCGCAGTGAAGGAATGTTGTGGCGACCGCGTCGGAATACAATCGCGCCGAGGTCGGGCTCAGCCGATCGGCCGACAACAGCGCACCCGTCGCGACCAAAGCGGACGACAATGCGTTGAACAGGCCCTGAGAGGCAATCGGATCGAACGCCATCGCCGCATCGCCCACTGCAATCCAACCTTCGCCCGCGGCCTCCGAGAGGAGGCAAGCAGACGCGTCCACGCTGAGCAGCGCATCTCCAGCCGGTGTGCCGGACCTGCGAATGCGCCAAGTCTGCACACGCCCTCGCGGCCCACGGATGCGGTAAGACCAGGTCGGTCCATCGCTGCTGTATTCGAGCCACGATGCGGAACCGGCCGGCGCGCCATCAGCCGCATCCTCGACCAGTTCGGCGACCATGCGATCCCGGACGGCCACGCGCGCGCCCCGGCGCCGCGCAATCGCGGCGGCGCGCCCCGTTGCATCGACAACGATCTCCGCAAGGACGAGCTTCGCCCCAGCGCTATCACTCGCACGACAGATAACGCCGCGGTCCGGCGTGACGCCGATTGCGCGCAGCCCGCAAAATGTAACCCCGACAGCGACAGCCTCGTCGCGAAGGCGCTCGTCGAAACGGGCGCGATCAACCACATACCCGACGCGGCAGGGATGACGCAAAAAGTCCTCGTAGTCCGACGCGCCCGAACGGTGTGTTCGCCGAATCCCGAGACAGGCTCGGGCGATCGCCGGATCGTCAAGCAGATGTTCAAGTCCTACCGCCGCGACAGTGACGAGCGAGGCCGGAGCAAGCAGCTCGAGCCGCGTCGTCGGCGTGACGCCGGAATCTGCGACAATAACCGTGCGGCCCCTAAGGGCCAGCAGGCGTGCGGCGGTCAGGCCGGCAGGCCCCGCGCCGACCACGAGACAGTCGGTGCGCAGCACGTCCAAGGTCAGATCTCGCCCGGGCGATAGGTCCGCTTCGGCGGGGGAGCCGTCTTGCGTGCGCCGCGCCGCTGCGCCAGGCCCGCTGTCGTCTGCGGCAAGAAAAGGCTCTCCATGTCTTCGACTGCGTGGTACTTCGGATCGGCCGTGACATCGATCGGCCCGTTGCTGTCGCGGCGTCCCTGCTCGACCCGCAGATCCTGAACCGGCAGAGATGCAGGCGCGTTCTTCACCGGCAACACCATGCCGAGCTCGGACCATTCCGCAATCATGTTCGACAGGCGGTCATAGTAATCGTTGCCGCGGATGTCGCGCAACCAGTCGACCCGGTTCATCAGGTGCTTGAAGGTCTGCTGTTGCGTCGCCTGGCCGAGAGGCGCGATGGCGGCCGCACGCAGATAGTTTCCGTCTGCCAGAACCTGATCCGGGGCACGCGGTCCCCAGAACGTCGGCATCGACAGGAACGTCGACGGGAAGTAGTCGGCCGCCGAATTGCACGAGGTATGATCGGTCTGCCAGGGCACGCCGAGGAAACGGGTGAGGCAGCCTGCGGCAACACCGTCGTGCGGACCATTCGCGCCGGTGCAGACCGCCGGCGTGCGAGTACCCCCGAAGTCCTGCCGCGCTGGTTGCTCGCCGGCCAGGACCTTCAGCCGATACGCCGATGCCCACATCAGCGGAATCCGCATCACCCATGTCATCTCCATCGCGGGATGGAATGGGCCGCCGAGACAATCGTGCAAGGATGCGCGCTCGAGATGCATGACCTGGACCTCGGGAGCCAGGGCATCGAAGTCCTGCGGCTGCGGCGGCTGGCGCGACGGCCCGTCGGCGTCGAATGTTCCAGCAGCCCAACGCTTGAGGTGCGCGTACTGGGTCTTCGTCACGGCAAGCAGCGAATTCGAAGGCTTCGGCGGACCTTCGAAGAATTGGTCGACCGCATCGCCGAACACCTGCGCTATCTGATCTTCGATCAGTGCGCCGCCCGCGCCTGGATCGCGAAACAACGCCAGCACGGCCGTGCGCCACGCCGCATTCGCAGCAGACGTGTCGTTGAGCTTGGCGAGGACTTGCGCATTCTGCGCGTCGAGCGGCGAGCCAAAGCCATGAACGACGAAGAGCCCGTGGTTGACGCATTGCAGTCCGGTCAGGCGCTGAAAGATCGGTTGCACGTCGTTGACGAACGAGGTCTTGACCGGTCGTGGAATCCAGCCCTTGTCGTAGAACACCTCCCGCACCACGTCGTCCATCGTGACGAGACCGAACAGCCCCGGCGCGTAATTCGGCGGTGTAACGCAGACATAGCCGGGCTCCGCATCGATCGGTGCATGCCCCGCAAATGTCACTTGCGCCCGCACCGGCCCGTCGCTGACGTCATCGTGCCAACCTGGATTGTTAGCGAAAGTCAGGGGCCGGGTCCCTTTGCGGAATGGCCGCGAAACTCCATTGCCGCCGAGGAAGATCAGCCGCCCCTCCTCGTCGGTACGAAGCTCGCCGAGATAGACCGGCGAAGCCCAGAACGCGCCATCGTCCAGCCTGATCGGGCCAGCCCCCTGCCCCACGATGCTTCGCGGGGGTGGCGTGATGTCGAGCTTCCACCTGGCGTCCGGCAAAACCAGCTCGCGATTTCGCTGCAACGCGTTCTGGCTCAGCGGGCCGAGGTCCATTGCCTGGTTGAACTCGTACCAGCCGGCCTTGAGGTTTGCGATGCAGACGCGCCACTCGATCTTCGCGGATGCAGCGGTCACCTCCTGCACGCTGCCGTCCTTCATGTGGGCGTAGATGCGGAAGCGCGCGGCTTGCAGCTTGATCTCTCCGTTCGCGGTGCGAAAGTCCTCGACAAAGCGAGCCGGCTGTTCCGGCGTCGTGCCGGGCAAGGTCGACGCACCGCCGATCATCTCGGGGCCGATGACGTAGTCGCCGGCGCCTTGCGCGTTGCCAACGCGGGCGACGCCGATGGGCGGATAGACTTTCAACGCTGCAATTGCGTTTGGATCGATCATCGTCTGACCTCGATATCAAAAGGGATTGTCCAAAAACGGAGGCGTCGCACGAGACTTACCGCGAGACCATCAGCGCGGATGCTCCGGCTCATCCATCGGCTGTCCGATCAGGCTGCGCCTCACGGCGGCGGGCTTCTCGCCGGCCTCGATCCGCCGCCTCTGGAATTTGTCGATGAACGAGGCGCGGATGTCCTCGATCGGCTCGAACTCCGAACGTGGCGGCGCGGTGCTCTGCGGAACAGCTGCCGCGCCGAGCCCACGCGACTGAAAGCGATGCAGCATCGAACGTCCTCCGCGCAAATAATTCGCCGCAGAACTTGCTGTGCGGGGGGCCTTTCGCGACCGGCTCCGACAACAGGCTATGTCAACCGCGCTGCGTCCAAATGACCGATCCGCAGGGTTGGCTTTGTTCAATTATAGCGAGTAGTATAGTATCAATGTAGACCTAAAGTCCACGCGACAAAGCGAAGCTCGCGTTACGGGTCATCAAAGCCGGAACAACACCATGTGCATGATGTGCGTGCATCGCGGCTCGGGCGTTCCCAGACTCAAACCTCGCAAGCGCCGCCCGCTCGGCCTTGCTCAACCGCAGACCGGCGTGCAGGTGCGCGGCGTCGAGATCGTCCAGTGCGTTCAGGACGTGACGAATTCGGTGCCGCTGGTCGCCGATAAGGCAACGCTCGTTCGCCTCTATCTTGAACCGACTTCGGTGTCGCAGCCCGGTCAGATCACCGCGGAAATTGCGTGGAGCCGGAGCGGCGGAGGCGACACGTTCCTCCCGGCCCTCAACTCGCTTCGGGTGGACCCGGGCTCGCCCTTCAGTCTCCGCGAACAGCGGGAAGACATCGACAAGAGCCTGAACTTCCGCCTGCCGGCCGCGGCCATCGGCGCGGGCACACTCAACTTGCGCATCAGCCGCATCTTTCAGCCCGGAGGCGGCGACCTTCCGGCGGCGGCGTTCAACATCGCGCCCGTAACATTCACGGCGGCGCCGCTGCTGCGCATCCGGGTGATCGGTCTTCGATACAAAGCGGGCACGACGACCGTCACCCCCGCTGCGGTCCACTTTTCGTATCTCAAGTCGTTTCTCAACCGCGCCTATCCTGTCGCCGCGCTCGAATGGTCCCACATGGTGGTGGACGCGGATTTTGCCGCGCCGTTCGACGACTCGACGGTCGATCTCGCCAATGCCCAGATCGCCGCGCTGCGAAGCCGCGAGGTGAGCAGCGGCGTCGACCCGCGCACGCACTATTACGGTCTCGTCGACGACAACGCGTCCAACAACTTCATGCGAGGAAAGGCGTTCGCCATTCCGGGCACGCCCCAGCCGGACACCGTCGCTTCCGGACCCGCGGGCGTGCCGAACGGATTTGCCGGCGATCGCGACGCGTCATACGCCGACTGGTACGGTGCTCACGAACTCGGACATACGTTCGGCCGGTTTCATCCGGGATTTCCCCCCGCCGCGCAGGACGCGAGCGATCCGACATTCCCTTATGAGAACGGCTGTATCAGCAAGCCGGACAACAAATATGTCGGTGTCGACACCGGGGATCACGAACTCGGCTTGCCGGCCGCTGCGTTGCCGGGGCTCACATATCACGACGTGATGACCTATGCAGACAACCAGTGGCTATCGGCGTACACTTACCAGGCGATAATGACCCGGCTTTTGGAAGAGGACGCCCTCGGTCCGCCGGTCGCCTAGGAGGATCCGATGAAGACCGAAATCAAGACCGGATCATTCGTTCACGTCGTCGCCACCATCAACAAGACCGCTGGCGACGGCAAGATCATGTATGTGAACCCGTCGGTCTCCACCATCGCGTCGGACGCCGCCACCGACAAGGACGTGGAACTCGTGGCCTACGACGACAAAGGCAAGGAAGTTTATCGGGAGCCTGTCGTCATTCGCCGGTCGTCTGCCGAGCCCGACCGGCCGAACGAGGTCGGTCTGATTCAGGCGGACCTTCCGCGCGTGAGCGGCATGAAGTCGGTAAGCCTCCAGCTCAAGGGGAAGGAGATCAGCAGGTACGAGGCCGGGGCGGCACCTCCCGGGCCGGCCGCAGGCGCCACCTTCGGACTTGAGCTCGCCGGGGCTGCGGCAGCCAGCCGGCGACCATTAAAGATCGACCAGCTCGGCGGATTGCAGCCCGTCGCCGGCGTAACCTACTCGGTCCAGGTCAAGCCGGACAACAGGTCGACGTGGGACACGATCGCTGTGAGTCGTCCCACCCCCGAGGTGGACGTCGATCGCAATCAGTTCGCCGGCGCCAAACGTGCCGCGGTACGCGTGTTGCGGACGACCGGATTCGACGAAGAAATCATCGCGGAAGATACGGTCGACTTGAAGTAGCCGCCCGCAAGGAGCCTGCGCGTGCTTACCGACGGCATCGCACATTGATCCCGTCGAGGTCCAGGCCGGATACGCCGTCGACGCTTGATCTAGATCAAACCCGCCGCGGCATTGCCATCCCGGAATGGTTACGGCCGCGCAGAAAGCGCCGCCCGTAAGCCAAGGAGATGATCGATCATGACATCCTCGAATTCCCTGCGTGCCTTCGTTCTCGCCGGAGCCGGCGCCCTGCTATCAGGCACAATCGCTCAGGCCGGGCCGATCCCGACGCATCTTTCGACGATGAAATCGATGGTCGATCAGACCACCACCGAAGTGCGCTGGGTCGGCGGCTGGCGCGGCGGCTACGGCTATCGCGGCGTAGGCTGGGGCTACCGCGGCGGCTGGGGTTATCGCGGCTACGGCTATCGCGGCCTCGGTTACGGTGTGGCCGCCGGCGCGGTCGTCGGCGGCGCAATCGCGCGGAGCGCTTATTACGGCGGCTATGGCGGGTACAACGGTGGCTACTATGGCGGTTATCCCGCCTATGGCTACGGCTACCCGGCCGCATCGTATTACGGTTATGGCGGCGGCAACTACAGCTATGGCTATGGCGGCGACAATTGCCCGCCCACCGGCAGCTACTGGGCCTACTAGCGGGAAACGTATTCGCCGCTTCGGAGGATGGCTCGCCACGGGCCGCCATTCTCCGATGAGCCAATTCACCCCTGTGCCGGCGGGACGACATACAGCGTCAGCGCAAACACCGCATAAATGAAAATCATCAGCGCGCCGACGAACCATGCCGAGCGTCCACTGGTGGTGATGAAGGTCGCCGTGACTGTTGCGATCATCACCATGGTGACGGCGCCAGGCCAGAACTGAAGGTTCATTGGCGTCGGTCCCACGACATAACTGAGCAGCACGAGCGCGGGTGCAACGAACAGCGCGATCTGGGAGGCGCTGCCGAGCGCAATGCTGACCACCATGTCGAGGCGGTCCTTGCGCGCAGCGGCAAGGGCAACTGCAAATTCGGCAACGGCGCCAACCAGCGAAACGATGATGAACCCGACGAAAGCCGGACTCATGCCGAAGGTTTCCGCCGCCTTCTGCACGGATTCCACGAAGATCTCGCTCACCAGCGCCACCAGCACGGTGACGGCCAGCAGCGTTCCAACGGCTAGCCCGATCGGCCAGTGAGCTTCCTCCTGCTCGCCGTGATCGGCGTTTGCGAACAATTCCTTGTGCGTCCCGAGCGAGAACCACAGGCCAAGCGCGCAAGCCGCGATCAGCAGGACTGAAATGCCGACGCTGAGCGTGTGAATGACGGACCCGTCCTGCGGCAGATGCTCGAGGTCGGCGACCGCCGATGGCGCCAGCAGGGCGACCGTTGCCATCAGCAACAGGCCGGACGACAGCCGCGCGCCGGCACGGTTGTACTCCTGCACATGGTAGCGCAGGCCGCCGAGCAGCAGGCAGGCGCCGAGCATGAATGTCGCGTTGGTGACGATCGCGCCGGCAATCGAGGCCTTCACCAGCATGTACTCGCCTGCCCGCAGCGCCGTGATGGCGATGATCAGCTCCGTTAGATTGCCGAGCGTTGCGTTGAGCAGTCCACCCACGGCATCGCCGGTCTTGGCCGCGACCGCTTCGGTGGCGTGGCTGAGCAGCGCCGCCAGCGGCACGATCGCAAGCACGGCGAGCACGAACAGCAGCGTATGGGAATGCGGGGCGACCGCCTCCGCCACCAGCACGATGGGCACGAAGACCAGCATCCAGAGCAGAGGTGTATCCCGGATTTCCCTGAGCAGGGTTGTCATATGGGCCGCCCTTTCCATGGATGCGTTGATGGAAAGGTCCGGCGGCGCCGCAGGGTGAGTCTTGATCTGGCTCAAGCTGGCCAGAGGAGACGGGCCACTGGACGTCAGGAAGCGGACGTCGCGCATGATGAGAATGCGCCCTTGTCCCCGCCCGCTGGCACGATAGCATCATGCCAGTGTTTTGCCCGACGGGTCAACGTGATCACTGTCACGAAGGTCGTCGCGACGCGCTCCGAAAATCCCTTATCGATCAAGGAGCCTTCTACTGTGCATGGGGTTGTTTTTCGAGTTTTTGTGTTGCCCCCCAAAAAAGCGAAGGACACGCAGCGCCTCTCACTCCGCCTGCAAGATCTCCGCAATCGCAGCACCTGCCGCGATGGTGCCGAGCTTGCCGCCGACGTCGCGCGTCGCTCTGCCCTCGCGAAGCGCCTTCGCCACCGCGGCTTCGATCGCACGCGCCGCCTCCTCGTAGCGGACGGCGCCGGTCTTCTCGCCGTGCCAGGCCAGTAGCAACGCGGTCGACAGGATCAGCGAGACTGGGTTGGCGACGTCCTGTCCCGCGATGTCAGGCGCCGAGCCGTGCGCGGCCTGCGCCATGGCGAAGCGATCACCGACATTCAGCGAGCCGCCGAGGCCGAGGCTTCCGGAGAGCTCGGCCGTGAGATCGGACAGGATGTCGCCGAACATGTTGGTGGCGACGATGACGTCGAAGCGATCGGGGTTGCGCACGACATGCGCCATCATGGCGTCGACCAGGATGTCGTCGACTTCGAGGCCGGGATAGCCCTTTGCCGCCGCGCGGCAGATGTCGAGGAACATGCCGTCGCCGAGTTTCAGCACATTGGCCTTGTGCACGATGGTCAGATGTCTTCGCCGCTTCATTGCCAGACGGCAGGCGGCGTGCGCGATGCGCTCGCAGCAGAGGCGCGTGATCCGCCGCAGCGAGATCACGACGTCTGGCGTGACCAGCATCTCGCCATTGCCCTGCTCCATGTTGCGGTCGGCGTAAAACCCTTCGGTGTTCTCGCGCACGACGACGAGGTCGAACTCGCCGAGCCGGCCGGGCCGCCCCGCATAGGTGCGCGCGGGCCGGACATTGGCGTAGAGGTCGAGGCTCTTGCGAAAGTGCCTGGACGGGTTGATCTCGCCATGGGCCTCGTCCTTGAAGTCGAAGGTCGCGGTCGGCCCCAGGATCAGGCCGTCGGCGGCGCGGACGATGTCGAGCAACTCGGCGCGCACCGTCGTGCCGAATTGTTTCAGGCTCGCATGCCCGACCGCGTGCTCCTCGAGCCGCAAGTCAAGCTGGAAGCGCTCGGAGGCCGCGCGCAGCACGCCCGATGTCGCGGTCGTGATCTCCGGTCCGATGCCGTCACCGGGCAGAACGACGATTTGCATGGTGATCCCCCAAGATTGCAGCAGCTGGCGCGATCATACGCCAGCCGCCGGCCGCATCGCCTGACCTTCGCGCATACACAGCATGCAAGCATATGCCTGTGGAAGCGGCCTTCGGCGTAGTACATGCCGAAAGTCCCCTTTCACCACGCCGCCGGAGCAACGCGCCAGGCAATGACAATCACGTTACCTGCCGCCGCGCGCGAGCCCGACCATCCCATTGCCGACGGCCTTCCGGCCACGCAGCGGCGCTGGGCGATCGCCGCCATCTTCACCGCGCTGGCGATGGCCTCCCTCGACACCGCGATCGCGAATATCGCGCTGCCAGCCATTGCCGCCGATTTGCACGTCACGCCGGAGCAATCGGTCTGGGTGGTCAACGTCTACCAAATCGCGCTGGTGGCAACCCTGCTGCCGCTCGGTGCGCTCGGCGAGATCGTCGGGCACCAGCGGATCTATCTCGGCGGCCTGATCCTGTTCACCATCGCCTCGCTGTTCTGCGCGGTAGCATGGTCGCTGGACAGCCTGCTGGTCGCGCGCACGCTGCAGGGCCTGGGGGCCAGCGGCATCATGAGCGTCAACACGGCGCTGGTGCGCTTCGTCTATCCCGGCCGGATGCTCGGCCGCGGTTTTGGCCACAATGCGCTCGTGGTCGCAACCGCCTTCACTTTCGGTCCATCGATCGCCTCTGCCATCCTCGCATTCGGCCCGTGGCCGTGGCTGTTCGCGGTCAACATCCCGTTCGGTCTTGTCGCGATCGGCATCGGCTATGCGATGCTGCCGAAGACGCCGCGCGCCGATCACGGCTTTGATTTTCTCGGCGCGGTCCTGGCGTCCGCCTGCCTCGGCCTGTTCATCACGGGCATCGGTAGCGCCGCGCACAATCTGTCGCCTGTTATCGTGGGCATCGAGCTGATCACGGCCCTCGCACTCGGCTTCATCCTGACGCGCCGGCATGCCGACCATCCCGCGCCGATGCTGCCGATCGACCTGTTCAGCCGGCCGATGTTCGCGCTGTCGGCGGCGACCGCGGTGTGCTCGTTCGCCGTGCAGGGCCTCGCCTTCGTCTCGCTGCCGTTCTATTTCGAGGACGTGCTCGGGCGTTCGCAGGTCGAGACCGGCTTCTTCATGACGCCCTGGCCGCTGGTGGTCGGCATCATGGCGCCGATCGCGGGGCGCCTGTCCGACCGGCATGCGGTCGGCCTGCTCGGCGGCATCGGGCTCGTGCTGCTCGGCCTCGGCATGGCATTGCTCGCGATGCTTCCGTCCAATCCTGCCATCCCCGACATCATCTGGCGGATGGTGATCTGCGGCATGGGGTTCGGCTTCTTCCAGGCGCCGAACATGAAGGCCGTGATGTCGAGCGCGCCGCCGCACCGCAGCGGCAGCGCCTCCGGCATCGTCGCCACCGCGCGGCTGACAGGGCAAACGACGGGAGCCGCACTCGCGGCGCTCTGCTTCGCGCTGGCCGGTCACGATGGTGCGACCGTCGCGCTGGCGCTCGGCGCCGGCTTCGCCGCGCTCGGCAGCGTGATGAGCTTCCTGCGGCTGGCGGTGAAGTAAGCCTTCAGGCCAGGTGCCGGGCTGCGGTGGTGTCGAGCGTCGCAGCGGTCGGGATGACCGTCTCGTCATCGAGCGCAGCGAGGCGCCCGTCGATGGCTTCGATGACCTTGCGCGAGAACGGCCCGAGATGCGCATAGGCGGCAATCATCTGCACCGCGATCCGTGCCGATGACGTGTCGCGCTTGGCGCAGTTCATGAAGGTCTGCCACAGCGGCCCGCGCGCTTCGGGAAGGGCGGTGACAACGCGGTGCACCGTCTCCATCGCCCCGACCCGCGAGCGGATGTCGCCCTCGGCGAGCTCGGGGCGCTGCCTGGATCGGTCGAGCAGCGTCATCAGGCGGTCGACGCGTCCTGCGTAGGCGGCGGGGCTGTAGATGTGCTCCAGCACCCGCTTGTAGTCCGTCAGGATGTCGCGCAACGGGCGGACCGGATCGAAGTTGATGCCGTCCGTGCACTGATCGGCGCCGATGGTCGGCGCCAGATCGTGGCCCGGATGCAGCCGGCCTTCACGCTCGAGTCGGCGCGTGAGCTGCGTGTTCGGCAACGCATAGAGCAGGCCGACCATGGCGACGGGAATCGCGGCCTCCTCGATGAAATCGATCATCGCTTCCGCCATCGAGACCTTCTCGGTGTCGAAGCCGACGATGAAGCCCGCGGTGACGAGCATGCCGGCGGCATAGATCTTGTGGATGCTCTCGGCGATGTTGCGCCGCGTGTTCTGCTTCTTCCGCATCGCGACCAGCGTTGCAGGGTCCGGACTTTCGATGCCAACGAAGATGCCGAAGAAATTGGCCGCGCCCATCAGCTCCAATAGCTCGGGATCGTCGGCCAGGTTGACCGAGGCCTCGGTGGACAATTCGAAGGGATAGCCGTGCGCGCGCTGCCATTCGGCGAGCTGGGGCAGGAACTGCCGCAGCGACTTCTTGTTGCCGATGAAATTGTCGTCGACGAAGTCGAGATGGCCGCGGTAGCCCATCCGGTAGAGCGTCTCGAGCTCGACGAACATCTGCTCGACCGTCTTGGTGCGCGGCACACGGCCGTAGAGCTCGATGATGTCGCAGAACTCGCAGGTGAACGGACAGCCGCGCGAATACTGCACACCGAGGTAGAGATAGTCCTCGAACTTCAGGAGATCGAAGCGTGGCACCGGCGTCTTTGTTACGTCGGCCTGGAATTTCGGCGCAGTGAAGACGCCGGAGCGGGCCCCGCTTTCCCAGGCCGCGATGAACTCGTCGATGACGCTTTCGGCCTCGCCGAGCACCCGGAAGTCGGCCCGTTCGTAGACATGGGGGCTCGACGTCGGATCGGGTCCGCCGACGACCACCGGCTTGCCGGCGGCGCGGCAGAGTTCGATCAGGCGCAGCGTATCGGCCTGCTGCGGCAGCATGCCGCCGGTGAACACGACATCGGCCCAGGCGAGATCCTCGTCACCAAGGGGCTGGGTGTTGCAGTCGATCAGCCGGACCGTCCAGTCCTTCGGCAGCATCGCGGCCACCGTGATCAGGCCGAGGGGGGCCGCGGGTCGCTTCACACCCATCAGCTCGCAGGATTCGCCAAAGCTCCAGAACGACTCCGCCAAGAACAGCGGATAGAGCATCAATACGTTGCAGCGCTGCGGTACGTTCATGGAATCCCTTTTTGCTTCGTCCCAGTGTACCAGAGCGCGTTCGTCTTGCACCCCGGTAAAAAGGACAAACTGTCGCCGCAATGCAGCGCCGATCGGCCGTGGAACCGGCATTCACAGCCGAAAGTCGCCTCAAACCGCGTAGCTGGCGTTTAGGGCTGGAACCCGGTCCTGGGCAGAGCGGGCAATCAGACGCGCTCGCTGGCAAGCATCGTCCGGCTGCTCGCCAGGACGTCGCTGCACCAGGCGAAGAACGCGCCGAGAAACGCCCGGCCGGCCGCATCGGTGCGGGCATGCTGCCGCAGGGTCTCGAACCCCTGCTCCATCCGCGACGCATTGCGCGCGAGCAGTGCGCGGATGTCGCTGCGAACCTGCGGGTCGTCTTCCTGCTCCAGCATGTGCACGTCGAGCTGGGTGACGTGGATGAACGAATATTGCGCGTGCAGCACTGCGGTCATTGGACGCGGCCGGTCGACCACGATCGGGCTGGGATAGAGCTCGTCCTGCGGATTGCTGATGATCCGGATCGCATTCTCGTTGGCGACGCCGAATGCCCGGAGCTTGTGATGGGCCATTTCATGGACGATCGCCTGCGCGGTCGCGAGCGGGCAATTGACCGTGAGGCCGATGACGCCGAACCGCGCGTCGACCGAGTGGCTGGCCGAGCCGAGCCGGCCGGGCCCCTCGGTCGGCTGCTCGGTGTCGTGATAGCACTGGATGGTGTGCACGATATCAGGCCATTGTTTCGCAGCGAGCGGCCAGCGGCGGACGTAATGCAGCGCCTGCTCCAGCGCAGGGACGGCTTGCGCGTCGGGGACAAACCGCGGCGCCGGCAGCAGCGGATCCTCCGTGCGCAGGACAACCCTGCCCTCCGCGATGGCCGGCGCACCGTTCACCGGGGGACGCTGCGGCGGCAGCGGCCGCCAGGGCGTCGGCTCGATGTCGATCAGGCCGAGGGCGACCGCGGTATCGTAGCCGTCGGCCTGCGGTCGTGCCGTGCGTTCCCAGTCAATCGACGTCGCGTCCATGGCGATCTCTCCTTCGAACCGGTCAGTGCGGACGACCACTCGTCGCCGAGAGGGCCGCGGAGACTCGCCCTGCGCGTCCAGGCAGCAAGGCAAGCCCCATCGATGCCGCAAGCGTGTCCATATCCCCAAGCCGGTGCAGCGAGCGGTCGGTGCCGATCACGATCACCGATTTCGCGATCGCGCGGACAGCGGCAAGCGCTTCGCGGCCGCCAAGCCGTTCCGGATCGACGAAAGCGAGGTCGATGCCATCTGGTGCAAGACGCGACAGCGCCGCGATCGCCGCGATGCTGGTCCCGCCGAGCACGGGCAATGACGCACCCAGGCGCCGGCGCGCGGCTTCAGCTAGCGCGGCATTTTCCTCGGTGCCGTATAATCTCAGCTTTGGCCTCGTCTGCGCGATCAATTCCAGCAGCAAGCCATCGCCGCATCCGATATGCACGGCCGATCCCGCGCGGCGCAGCGCGGCGGTCTGTTCCCAGACCACCGTGCTGAAGCGCGAGCGCATGGCGAAGGGGTTTTCGAAACCGGTCGCTTCGAATCCGCCGCCGAGCTCGGTGAGGATATCGGCGCTGTCCGCGGGCTCGACCGCTGCGGCCTTTCGCTTGTCCAGGTGCGTCGCCGCCGCGCGTTGACGAGGCCGCCGATGCGACGGTGTGCCCTCATCGGACAGCCATGTGCAGCGGAAGGTGGCCGTCGCAATCTCGGCAACGCCATTGACAAGCGACGCACCCACCGTCCAATCCGCCATCTCTTCGAGCCAACTCATTTCCGCGGCCAATCCCAGCTGGCGGCCGAGATCGATGAACTCACGCGAAAGATCGCGCGTAGCGGAACAGTCCGCAGAACAAGGCGCGTGTCTCACCGGCCCCAGTCCCAGAACCGCGAGCGCGACATGGGCAGGTACGGCCGCCTTGTCCGCGCGCGCGAGGATGCCGGCCAACGGATCGCTTCCGCCGCGCCCAAGAAAGTCCGCCCAGGACCTTGCGCAGCATGCGGGATAGCCGAACCGTATCGCGGCCTGCTCCAGCCCGTCCGGCGCGGGCTCAGCGATCGATGTGTCGAGCGGCGCAGCGCCGATCAGGAACGCATAGTCGAGCAGCCGCTTCGGTTCCGCGATCGATGCTTCAAGCGGCCAGTCGGCGGCATAGCCGAGCGACGCCTTGACCGGCTTGGCCTCGAGGCCAATCGCGCGCGCCCGCTCGGTCAGGGCGTCGATGCCATCATAGCCAGTCCACACCAGCGTGGCCGGGATGCGCTTCCGGCGCACCATCTCGAATTCGATCGCTAGCGCCGCATGCCTGAGGCGATCCAGACGCGGCTGCCAGAGCGAGCGCGCCTGCGGGCCGGTGAAGCTGATGCGCTGCGTCGCTGCCTTGGCGACGGCTGGCTCCCGCGGCGCGGCCGCGAGCGGAGGACGGGGCCAGGTCAGCCAGCAGGTCGGCCAGGCGGACGTCATGGTGCGTCCGCCTGCTGGAGCAATGAATGCAGG
Source organism: Bradyrhizobium barranii subsp. apii (assembly GCF_011516635.5). GTDB lineage: Bacteria > Pseudomonadota > Alphaproteobacteria > Rhizobiales > Xanthobacteraceae > Bradyrhizobium > Bradyrhizobium barranii. The sequence continues at coordinate 7,157,404 of NZ_CP096255.1, forward strand.
GTCGGATTGTCACCGATCGACCAGGCGGCGATCATCTTCGCTTCGAGATCGGACCGGCACTCCGAGCGGCTGATCGCGACCTCATCGTTCGCCTGAAGTTCGGTCTCGATGTCCTCGAACAGGCCGAACCACACCGGGCAATCAATCGAGCGCATCCGCCAGTCGCCGTCGATCGCGGTGCCCGGACAATTGCCCTTGCACGCCAGGAAGAACCGGCACCCCTCGCATCCGCCATCGGCCTGCGGCGTCCGGTAAAGCGAGAGCTGGCGCTCGAAGGCCTCGCGGCCGGCACGCAGATGGGTCACACCATCCTTGTTGGTGCGGCCGCAATTGCCGAGCCGGCCATCGCTCTCGACACCCACCACGGCGCGCGTTGCATAGGGATCGCAGGCGCGGAAGACGCATGAGGTCTGCGCGTCATCGCCCCTGAGCATCGCGGCCATCTCGGCGAAGATGTCGAACTGAACCGACGGCAGCTCCTGTTCGAGCCGGCGCTGTCGCCTCAAAGCCGCAAGGTTCTCCTGCGCGGTGAGCGCGAGACCCTCGCCCCTTTCCGTTTCGTCCTGCTCCAGCAGGTGCAGGCGCAGCTTGCGCACGCCAAGGCTGCCGAGAAACCCGATCCACTCGCACAGCACGCCGAGCCGAGCCGGCGCGGCGTTCATCCGGTTGAGCGTCACGATCACGTTCGGCGGCATGCCCTCCCGGCACAACGTCTCGATCGCCGCCTCGATGCGCGCGGTCGCACGCCGCGTCGCCGGCAGGCTGCCGGCCCAGCGGGCATCGTTGAGCGGTCCCGGCCCGTCAATCGAAATGCCGATGCGCACGTGGTATTTCCTGAAGAGCTCGATGTCGCGCTCCTCGATCAGCGTGCCGTTGGTCTGCATGCCGACGCCGCCATGACGGTCGAAGCCAAGCTGCATCAGGCGTTCGAGATCGGGCCGGCGCGTCAGCATGATCTCGCCGCCGAACAGGCTGAAGGGCTCCGCCAATCTGTCCAGCGTCGCCATGATCGCATCGAGATCGTAACGCGTCGGCACGTTGCCGGCGGTGCGGATGCCCTCCTGATAGCAGTAGCGGCACTTGATGTTGCACTTGTCGCCGAGGGGGCGGACTTCGACGGTCATGGCTGCACCCGTTCGAGGCCTGCCGGCTCGTCGCGGGCATTCGTCAAGGCCGCGTGCAACCCGACTTCTTCCGGCAGCGCGATACGCTCGCGTGGCAGAATGAATCCGAGCGGAAACTCGGCACGGGCGTCGGCATCAAAAATCTCCCGGCCGGCCTCGGTGACGAGCGATAACACCCTGCCGTCGATCTCGATCGCAAACCGTCGCGCCAGAATCGCATCCAGCGCGGCCTCGACTGATGCCGCATCCAAACGATCGGCAAGCTGTTCAATGACGCTCAGTCGCGTGCAGGGATTGCGCAGCAGATTGAGCACGGCGATCTCGGCCAGTGTCGGACAATAGAACGGCTGGAGCGCGCAGGCCCGGGTGTCGCTGACGAGATGCGCCGTGCCGACCGCCGTCATCGTCAATTGCGGCGCAAAGGGCTGATCGAACCAGCGCGCGCGCCAAGCCGCGCTCGCCGCCTTGAGCGACACCAGATCCTGCTCGCGCGCGGCATCGGGTGCGTCGCCCTCGAAGAAATAAGCGAGATCGAAAAGATCCTCGTCAGGGACATCGTAGATCGCGCCATAGGCCGGCATCGGCGTGATGTTGCGGAATCCGATCTCGGCGGCGCGCTCGAAATTGGGACTGAACCGGTCGAGCCGGATACGGCCGCAGCCGACCGGCGGCTGAAGATGTTCGAGCAGCGGAACCATTTTTGCGACGGCGTCGTAGGCGTCGCGGGGCTCGCCGGGAAATCCGTACAGGATCGACCAGACCAGCCCGACGCCGAGCTCGCGGCAATTGCGCAGCAGGCGCAGGTTGAGCAAGGCGCTCACACCCTTGCGCATGAGATGCAGCACCGGATCCGACAGGCTTTCGATGCCGGGCTGCAACCAGACCGTCCCCGCGAGCGCCAGCTTCTCGAGCTGTGCCTCGTCCATATTGGCCTTGATCTCGTAGAAGAAGCGAAAGCCGTGTGCCGGGCGTTCGGCGAGCCTGCCCAGCACGTCGTCGATATGGGACATGCCCAGGATGTTGTCGGTCGCGGCAAAGCGCCCGATGCCGAACTCCGCATGCAGGGTCTCGATCTCGCTGAGCACGCGCGGCGCCGACTTGGCCCTGAACGCCATGCCCTCCCCGTTCAGGCCGCAGAACGTGCAATGGTGCTTCTGCCCCCACCAGCAGCCGCGCGAGGACTCGAACGGAATCGAGGGACGCACGCGCGCCGCTTCGGACATCCAGGGGAACTGCGCGAAATAGTCGGCGTAGTCGGGGATCGGCAGCGCATCCATCGCGGTCGGTCCGGCTGCTGCGCCAGCAGCCGGCTGGTCGCGGGACAGGCATCCCGGGAGGCCGCGAGGCACTTCGCCGCGCAGGATCGCCTCGACGGCCGGCCCGAACACGGTATCGGCCTCGCCGTTGAAGACATAGTCGATCTGCGCAAAGTTCTTCAGCAGCACCGCGCCCATCGGCCCATGGCAATTGGCGCCGCCGAAGCAGACGACGACGGACGGATCACGCGCCTTGACCGCGGCCGCGATCGCGAGCGAAGCGGCCGTCTGCTCGAACATCGAGGTAAAGCCGATGATCTTGGGGGTGCGTTCGAGCAGCCGGTCGGCCGCTTCCGCCACGAAGGACGGGATCAGGTTGCGGCGGATCTCGTAGAGCTGGTCCAGCCCGTTGCGCTCGATGGCGGCGCTGAGCTCGCTGAGGTGGCGCTGCGCCTGCGGCCGGCCGGGCCGCGTGCCCAGGCAATCGCCGAACAGCCAATCGCCGGCGAGGAGATGGCTCGGCAGCTTCTCCGCAAGCTGCTCGTTCAGATCGAGCCCGATGCGGTCGGCGAAGAGCAGGTTCAGATAGAGCGTCTCGGCCCGAATGCCCTTCTGCCGCAGCAAGGCCTGCAACAGGCCGAGCGCCGCCGATGGCCGCACCACCGACATCACCGGCGCCGAGCAGAAGAGGACATCGACGCTCATTGTGCGGCCACGAGGTTGGCAGATGCAGCTTGCCCGTCCAGCAGGATCTCGCAGGTCTCGATCTGGCCGCGGCGCGCCTCGGCGGCTTCGCGCACGCGCGCCAGCAGCTCTGGCGAGCGGAAGATGCGGTCGCAGGCGGTGCAGATGCCGTCGAAATCCTCAACGCGCATCGGCACGGGATCGGCGGCCGTGACTGCGGCGAGGATGGCGACGGGTCCCTCGAGCCTGATCCATCTGTAGAGCGGATCGTCCGCGGCCGCCTGCATCGCGGCTTCGATCCCTTCCTTCGCGATGTGGCCGACCTTCAGCGAGTCGTAATGGGGAAGCACGCCGCAGCAGGGCCGGATGCCGCCCTCGTGGTCGACCGTGACCGTGTGGAGAACGGACTCGCAGGGACCGCGATAGGCCGAGGCGTGGCGAACGCGCCCCGCCTGCGTGTCCTCGTCCGTGCCCTCACCGCGACCGGTCGAGTTCGCGACGGTCTCATAGATGTTGATGCCGGGCTCGTCCTGAAGGCCGAGATCGGCGCGCAGGCTGGCGGCAGTGATCTTCGAACCCGCCTCGACCACCACGGCGATCCGAAGCAGCAGGCCGCATTCGCGCGCAGCAGCGACCGCGTTGGCAATGAAGTTCAGCGGCACGAACTCGGCGTGGGGATCGTCGTAAGACAGCGTCATTTCGGTGAGGCCGGCATCGCGCAATCGCCGGACAGCCGTTGTCGCACGCGCGGGCGACTTGGCCCAGAACGCGCTCGTGGTGATGCCCGCGCGCAAGCCCAGCGACGCGGCCAGGGCCACGGCGTCGGCAACGATGTCCGCATGCAGCATCGGATCACCCCCGACGAAATGGATGATCTCCATCGACGGGATCTGTGCGGCCTGCTGAATGCAACGATGAACGTCCGCGGCGGACAGGTGCCCGCCGTGAAACATGTCAGATGAAAAGCAGCAATGCGAATATTTGAGCGGGCATTTCAGAGTGACGTTCAGAACGAGATTGGTAGGCGTCACCCTGGCCGCGCGGAAATCGGATAAAAATTGTGCGCCGAACGCCATGGCCGACGACCTCATATCCCGGCTGCCCGGCGAACCGGTCAGCCGGCCATCGTGATCTGCAGATGCGGGATCAGAGGATGTCGATATGGATCGTACCGGCCTGTACGCCGCCGCTACGCGTGGCCAGCTTGTTCCGCAGCATCGACGCCGTCTGGTCGTCGAGCTGTACGCCAACGCTGCTCAGATAGGAGACCGGGTCCTTGCTGACGTCGCTGGCAAGGCTGAGCAAATCGGCGTGGGTGGTGAGTCCGGACGGTGACTTGGCTTTGAGATCGTTACCTGACGCGAGAACTTTTTCGAGATCGATCGTGACGATGCGGCCCATGAAGATTCTCCCTTAGGATGGACTAATGATCCATCAAACCAAAGGTTGTACAATACCCTCAGATAGTCAAACGAATTCGATGCGACCAAAGGCTGCGGATTTGCACCGCCGTTCACAACGCAACACCGCGCTTCCGACATTCTTCCCCGCGCATGCCAGCCTCGCTGTTGGCCACCCCTCGGACTATTGATTTGAACAGTTCCAATTTGCCAGACACATTGTTCCCTGAGTCCGATCGGTGGATTGGGCCAATCAGGGGACTTGCGATGGCAAACCTAACAATCAACGGAAAAACCTTCACGCTCGACGTCGAGCCGGATACGCCGCTGCTCTGGGCGATCCGTGAGAATGCCGGCCTGACCGGCACCAAATATGGCTGCGGCATTGCGCAATGCGGCGCCTGCACCGTTCACATGGACGGCGTCGCCATCCGTTCCTGCGGGATTTCGGTCAGCGAGGCCGAAGGCAAGAAGATCACCACGATCGAAGGGCTCGCGTCCGGCGACACGCTGCACAAGGTGCAGGCAGCCTGGATCGCCAAGGACGTTCCGCAATGTGGCTATTGCCAGAGCGGCATGATCATGGCGGTGGCCGCGCTTCTCGCCGAGAAGCCGAAGCCGACCGACGCCGATATCGACGAGGCCATCACCAATATCTGCCGCTGCGGCACCTTCCAGCAGGTGCGCGAAGCGATCCACACGATCGCCAGCGCCTGAGGAGCCGCCCCATGAACAAGCATGTTTCTCCCAAGATGAACCGTCGCGCCTTCGTCATCGGCACCGCCGCTGTCGGCACCGGCCTCGCCATCGGGCTCGATCTCCCCTTCGGCGGCCCCGCCGTGGTCCGCGCGGCCGACGGCGCGCCGGAAGTCAACGCCTGGGTCGTGGTCAGGCCCGATGACACCGTCGTGATCCGCATCGCCCGCTCCGAGATGGGCCAGGGCTCGCTCACCGGCTTGGCCCAGCTGGTCGCCGAGGAACTCGAATGCGACTGGTCGAAGGTCACGACCGAATACCCGACTCCCGGCCAGAGCGTCGCCCGCAAGCGCGTCTGGGGTGATTTCTCGACCGGCGGCAGCCGCGGCATCCGCAGCTCGCAAGACTATGTCCGCAAGGGCGGTGCCACCGCGCGCGTGATGCTGATCGAGGCCGCCGCGAATGAGTGGAAGGTGCCGGCCTCCGAATGCACCGTCGCCAAGGGGGTCATCACCCACAAGGCGTCGGGCAAGACGACGACTTACGGCAAGGTCGCAGAAGCCGCCGCCAAGCTGACGCCGCCGGCCGACGTCAAGCTCAAGGATCCCAAGGACTGGACCATCGCAGGCAAGGGCCTGCTGCGGCTCGACACCGCCGACAAGACCACCGGCACGATGACCTACGGTATCGACGTCAAGCTGCCGGGCATGCTGAACGCCGCAATCAAGGACTGCCCGGTGTTTGGCGGCAAGCTGAAGAGCTATGACGAAGCCAAGATCACCGGCATGAAAGGCGTCAAGAAGGTCGTCAAGGTCGGCGACACCGCGGTTGCGGTCGTTGCCGACACCTGGTGGCACGCCAAGACCGCGCTGGAAGCGCTGCCTATCGTCTGGGACGAGGGCGAGAATGCCAAGGTCTCCAGCGAGTCGATCGCGAAGTGGCTGGCTGAGGGCCTCGACGATTCGCAGCCGGCCTATGTCGGCAACAAGAACGGCGACGTCAAAGCCGCGATTGCCGGCGCAGCGAAGAAGGTCGAAGCCGTCTACAACTACCCCTACCAGAACCACGCCACGATGGAGCCGATGAACGCCACCGCGCTCTACACGGCCGACAAATGCGAGGTCTGGTGCGGCACGCAGAACGGCGAGGCCGTCTTCGCGGCGGTGCTGGAAGCCTCCGGCCTGCCGGCAGAGAAGTGCGACATGTACAAGGTGATGCCCGGCGGCGGCTTCGGCCGGCGCGGCCAGACCGACTACGTCCGTCAGGCGGTCATGATCGCCAAGCAGATGCCGGGCACGCCGATCAAGCTGTTGTGGTCGCGCGAAGAGGACATGGCGCACGGCAGGTATCACCCGATCACCCAGTGCAAGATGACCGGCGCGTTCGACGCCAACAACAATCTGGTCGCGCTGCACTACCGGCTGTCCGGACAGTCGATCCTGTTCTCGCTCCGCCCCGAAGCGCTGCAGAACGGTATGGATCCGGCCGCATTCCAGGGCGTCGCTCAGTCCGGCGAAGCCGCGTTCGGCTATTCGGTGCCGAACCTCCTGATCGAGCATGCGATGCGCAACCCGCACGTTCCACCCGGCTTCTGGCGCGGCGTGAACGTCAATCACAACGCGATCTACATGGAATGCTTCATGGACGAGCTGGCCCAGGCCGCAGGTCAGGACCCGCTCGAATTCCGCCGCAAGCTGATGGGCAATCATCCCAAGCATCTGGCGGTGCTCAATGCCGTGGCCGAGAAGATCGGCTGGGACAAGCCGGCACCGCAGGGCGTCTATCGCGGCATCGCGCAGGTCATGGGCTATGGCAGCTATGTCGCCGGCGCCGCCGAGATCTCGGTGACCGACGGCAACAAGATCAAGGTGCATCGCATCGTCGCCTCCACCGATCCCGGCTACGTCGTCAATCCGGCGCAGGTGGAGCGGCAGATCGCCGGCTCCTTCGTCTACGGCCTCTCCGCGCTGTTCTACGGCGGCTGCACCGTCAAGGACGGCAAGATCGAGCAAACCAACTTCGACACCTACAACTCGATGCGCATCAACGAGATGCCGAAGGTGGAATCGGTGATGGTGCCGAGCGGCGGGTTCTGGGGCGGCGTCGGCGAGCCCACCATCGGCGTCGCGGCGCCGGCGGTGCTCAACGCCTATTTCGCGGCGACGGGCAAGCGCATCCGCTCGGTGCCGCTGCGCGACCAGAACATCACCTTCGCCTGAGAAACGCCGCGGCGGCTGCAACGGCCGCCGCGGCATTTTTGCCTGGATGATCCTGATGACCACGCGCCCGGTGACACGGCGGAATGCCGTGCTCGGCATCACCGCGGCCGCCGCAACGCTGGCGCGGCCATCGGTCCCGCGCGCGCAATCGGCAGCACGTATCGTCGTGGTCGGCGGCGGGTTCGGCGGCGCGGCCTGCGCCCGCGCGCTGAAACGCGCGCAGGAAAACCTGCAAATCATCCTGATCGAGCCGAACGCGGTCTTCACCTCCTGCCCCTTCAGCAACGAGGTGATTGCGGGCCTGCGTGAGATCGACGCGCAGCAGTTTGACTATGACAAGCTCGCCGCCGAGGGCATCACCGTGATCGGCGAGGCCGTGACCACAATCGAGCCGCAGCGGCGCAGCGTCGTGACGACCGACGGCGTCGCGCTGCCCTATGACCGTCTCGTGCTCTCGCCCGGCATCGACTTCCATTTCGAGGCCCTGCCCGGCTATGACGAAGCGGCATCCGAAAAAATGCCGCACGCCTGGAAGGCCGGGACGCAGACGCTGCTGCTGCGCAGGCAACTGGAGGCGATGGCGGACGGCGGCACGGTCGCCATCGCGATCCCGGCCAATCCCTCGCGCTGCCCGCCTGCGCCTTACGAGCGCGCAAGCCTGATCGCGCATTACCTGAAGACGAAGAAGCCGCGCTCGAAGGTGCTGGTCCTCGATGCCAAGGACAATTTTTCGCAGCAGCGGCTGTTCGAGAAGGCGTGGAAGGAGCTCTATGGCGACATGATCGAGCGCATCGCGCTGTCGCAGGGCGGTCGCGTCACCTCGGTCGATCCTTCGACAAGGACCATCATCACCGAGTTCGGCAACTACACGCCTGATGTCGCCAACGTCATCCCGCCGCAACGCGCCGGCCGCATCGCCGAGATCGCGGGCGCGGCGGATGCGACCGGCTGGTGCCCGATCGATCCCGTGACCTTCGAGTCGAAGCTCGTCCCGAACATCCACGTCATCGGCGATGCCTGCCTCGGCGGCGGCATTCCCAAATCGGCGTCGGCCGCGACCGCACAGGGCAAGGCCTGCGCCGCCGCCATCGTCAACCTGTTCGCGGGCCGCGCGCCGGAGACGCCGCGGCTGACCGGCGTCTGCTATACAACCGCCGCGCCCGGCTACGGCTTCTCGCTCGCCGGCAACTACCAGCCCAGGGGTGACATCTTTGCCGAGGTCGAAGGCGGCGCGACCAGCCCGGTCGATGCACCACGCGAGCTCCGCGCCCGCGAGGCGGCTGAAGCCGAGCGCTGGTTTCAAACCATCACGGCGGACACCTTTGGCTAGAGCATTCCTTCATATCTTAGCGCTGATCGCCGCCGGCGTTGCCTTGGCTTGCGGCGCAAGAGCCGACGAGCTCGTGCCCTACAAAATCATCGGTGACACCATCCCGGAGCCGCTCACGGGCTCACCAGCCGATGCCGCGCGTGGACGCGCGCTGGTGGTGGCGCGCACCACGACCTGCATCCTTTGCCATTCCGGTCCGTTCCCGGAGGCGCGGTTCCAGGGCGACCTCGCGCCCGATCTCACCGGCACCGGAAACTGGTGGTCGGCGGGCCAGTTGCGGCTGCGGCTGGTCGATGCATCGCGCTACAACCCGCAGACCATCATGCCGTCCTATTATCGCAACGACGGGCTGGTCCGGGTCGGGCGCAATTTTGCCGGCAAGCCGATATTATCCGCCGCGGAGATCGAAGACATCGTGGCCTTTCTTGTAACGCTTCGGAACTAGCTTCATGCCAACCACGCGACGACAATTCCTGAGTATTGCAGGCGGCGCGACGGTCGCCGGAACGATTCCGATCGTCACGCTGCGACCGCTGGAAGCGACGCCCGCGATGCTCAGCACCGCCATCCGCAACGTCGTCGGCGAAGCCCAGATTCGCACCGGCAAGATCAAGCTCGACATTCCGCCGCTGGTCGAGAACGGCAACACCGTGCCGATGACGGTAAGCGTCGCAAGCCCGATGACGGCAAACGACTACGTCAAGAGCATCCACGTCTTCAACGAGAAGAACCCGCAGCCGAACATCGGTAATTTCTATCTCAACCCCTCCTCCGGCCGCGCCCAGGTCTCGACCCGCATGCGGCTGGCCGACACCCAGAAGGTGGTGGCAATCGCACGCATGTCCGATGACACGTTCTGGCAGGTCGCCGCCGACATCGTCGTGACGCTGGCCGCCTGTACCGAGGAGATGAACTGATGGCCGCGCTCATCAACGTTCCGACAAAAGCCAAACGCGGCGATGTCATCGAGATCCGCACGCTGACCTCGCACATCATGGAGACCGGCTTCCGCCACACCGCGGACGGCGCGCTGGTGCCGCGCGACATCATCACGAGTTTTACGTGCCGCTACAATGGCACCGAAGTTTTCCGCGCCGACCTGTTTCCGGCGATCGCGGCCAACCCATATCTCTCCTTTTTCACGGTCGCGAAGGAGAGCGGCAAGTTCGAATTCGAATGGATCGGCGACAACGGCTATTCGTCGACCGCATCGGCCTCGATCACGGTCGAATGATCTTTTGGCGCGCGATAGCGGCGGCAACATTGTTGGCCGCGGCCCCTGCCCTGCTCGCCGGCGAAATTCCGCCGGACGCGCGCCGCTCCGGCTATTCGTTCATGGGGCCGGACACGCGCGCGGTGGCGCAGGGCCGCGACCTCTTCATGCGGCGCGAGGGCCAGCTCAACCTCGCCTGCACCAATTGCCACGACGACAATTTCGACAAGCGTCTTGCGGGCGCGCCGATCACGCAAGCGCAGCCGACCGGCTATCCGCTCTACCGCCTGGAGTGGCAGACGCTGGGGTCGATCGAGCGAAGGTTGCGCAGTTGCATGACCGGCGTACGCGCCCAGGCCTATGATTACGGCGCGCCCGAGCTGGTCGCGCTTGAACTCTAGATGTCGCGGGCGCGCGGCCTGCCGATGGAGACGCCTGCCGTGCGTCCCTGAGTTCCCAGATTAGGACTAGGCAGGCGTGGCACGGCCGTTAGTATCCCTCCCAAAGAAAATGAATCAGAGGGAGGGATTTGACGTGGCCAACCATAACATCTCGCGCCGCACGCTGTTGACGGGGACCGCCGCGGCTGGCGCGCTCAGCCTGACCGGACTACCGGCACGCGCCGAGGTCAACTGGAAGAAATACGCCGGGACCAAGCTGGAGGTGATCCTCGCCAAGGGTCCGCGCGGCGACAACCTGCAAAAAAACATCAAGGAGTTCACCGAGCTCACCGGCATCCAGGTGGAATCCGAACAGATCCCGGAGCAGCAGCAGCGCCAGAAAGTGGTGATCGAGCTGACCTCGGGCCGGCCGAGCTTCGACGTCGTCCATCTCAGCTATCACGTCCAGAAGCGGCAGTTCGAAAAGGGGGGCTGGCTCGCCGACCTGACGCCCTTCATGAAGGATCCGACGCTGACGGCACCCGATCTCGTCGAGAGCGATTTCTCGGCCGCCGGCTTGCAATACGCCAAGAACGACAAGGGCCAGATGCTGTCGCTGCCCTGGTCGGTCGATTACTTCATCCTCTACTACAACAAGGAGCTGTTCCAGAAGAAGGGCGTCGCGGTCCCCAAGACCCTCGACGAGATGGTCGCGGCCGCCGAAAAACTGACCGACACCAAGGAAGGCACCTACGGTTTCGTCGGACGGGGCCTGCGCAACGCCAACATGACGTTGTGGACCAACTTCTTCCTCAACTATGGCGGCGAATTCCTCGACGCCAAGGGCAACATCCTGACCGACGGTCCAGAGGCGGTCGCGGCGACAAAGCTCTATCAGACGCTGCTGACGAAGGTCGCCCCGCCAGGCGTCGCCGGCTTCAACTGGATGGAGTCGATGGCCTCGTTCACGCAAGAACGTTCGGCGATGTGGATCGACGGCGTCGGCTGGGCGCCGCCGCTGGAGGACCCCGCCGCCTCGCGCGTGGTCGGCAAGGTCGGCTACACCGTCGTGCCGGCCGGACCGAAGGGGCAATATTCGGCCACCTATGGCGACGGCATCGGCATTGCTGCGGCCAGCAAGAACAAGGAAGCCGCCTATCTGCTCTGCCAGTGGGCGGTCTCGAAGCAGCAGGGCGCGCGCCTGTTGCAGGCCGGCGGCGGCGTGCCGTTCCGCAACTCGATCCTCGGCGATCCCGAGGTCCAGAACGGCGTGAAGATGCCCAAGGAGTGGCTGCAGTCGGTGATCGATTCCGCCAAGATCAGCAAACTCGGCCTTCCCGTCGTGATCCCGGTCGCCGAATTCCGCGATCTCGTCGGCGCGGCTCTTACCTCGACACTATCGGGCGCCGATCCCGCAACCGAGCTGAAGAAGGCTCACGATCAGTACCGGCCGATCCTGGAGCGTAGCGAAAAGGCGTGAGTGCGTTGACACAATCGACTCCGGCCGCGGCACAGTCTGATGCCGCGCCGGAGAAGGCGTTGCGGCCGCCGTCCTACTGGCCGTTCGTGGTGCCGGCGCTGGTCGTCGTGCTCGCGATCATCATCTTCCCGTGGGTCTTCACGATCTGGATGAGCCTGAACGAGTGGAAGGTCGGCTCACCGACCACCTTCGTCGGGTTTTCCAACTATCTGCGGCTGACGAGCGATCCCCGCTTCATCGAGGCGGTGGGGCACACCATGGTCTACACTTTGCTATCGGTGCTGATGCCGCTGATCCTCGGCACGTTCGCGGCCGTCGTGTTTCACCAGAAATTCGCCGGCCGCGGCTTTCTGCGCGGCATTTTCATCATGCCGATGATGGCGACCCCCGTCGCGATCGCGCTGGTCTGGACCATGATGTTTCACCCGCAGCTCGGCGTGCTGAACTACCTCTTGTCGCTGGTCGGGATCCCCGCACAGCTCTGGGTCTTTCACCCCGCAACCGTCATTCCCTCGCTCGTGCTGGTCGAGACCTGGCAATGGACGCCGCTGGTCATGCTGATCGTGCTCGGCGGCCTCGCCGCGATCCCGACCGAGCCTTATGAAAGCGCGCAGATCGACGGCGCCAGCTTCTGGCAGGTATTCCGCTTCATCACGCTGCCGCTGATCATGCCGTTTCTGTTCATCGCCGGCATGATCCGCATGATCGATGCCGTGAAGAGTTTCGACATCATCTTCGCGATCACGCAGGGAGGACCGGGCTCCGCGTCGGAGACGATCAACATCTATCTCTACAGCGTCGCCTTCACCTATTACGACCTCGGCTACGGCTCGGCGATTGCGGTGGTCTTCTTCCTCCTCATCGTCGCCCTTGCGGCCGTGATGCTCTATGCCCGCCAGCGCATGCTGTGGACCGAAATTGCGAGCGGCGCATGAACCCAGGTCAAGTCAACCCAAGTCAAATCAATCCAGGTCAAATCAACCTACGTCAGGTCATTGGCAGGATCGGTCTGTGGCTCTCGGTGTTCGTCATCGTGTCGCCGGCGATCCTGTTCTTCCTCTGGATGGCGTCGCTGTCGCTCAAGTTCGAGGTCGACAATGCCGCCTACCCGCCGGTGTTCATCCCCGATCGCATCGCCTGGAAGAACTATGCCGACGTGCTCGCTTCCAACCGCTTCCTGACCTATTTCGTCAACAGCCTAATCGTCACCGGCAGCGCGACCGCGCTGGCCCTGCTCGTCGGCGTTCCCGCCGGCTACGGCATCGCGCGCATGGCTGCGCACAAATCCGCGATCGTGATCCTGATCGCGCGCATCACGCCCGGCCTTTCCTATTTGATCCCGCTGTTCCTGCTGTTCCAGTGGCTGGGATTGCTCGGTACGCTGGTGCCGCAGATCATCATCCATCTCGTCGTGACGGTGCCGATCGTGATCTGGATCATGATCGGCTATTTCGAGACCACGCCGCTGGAGCTGGAGGAAGCCGCGCTGATCGACGGCGCCACGCGGTGGCAGGTCTTTCGGCACGTCGCCCTGCCGATCGCCAAGCCCGGAATCGCGGTCGCCTTCATCCTCGCCGTGATCTTCTCCTGGAACAATTTTGTGTTCGGCATCGTGCTGGCCGGACGCGAGACGCGCACGCTGCCCGTCGCCGTCTACAACATGATCTCGTTCGACCAATTGAGCTGGGGCCCGCTCGCCGCCGCCGCGCTGATCGTCACCCTCCCGGTGCTGCTGCTCACAGTGTTCGCCCAGCGGCAGATCGTGGCGGGGCTCACGGCGGGGGCGGTCAAGGGCGGGTAGCTGCGCCAATCTCAATCCTCTGGGGAGCGCACTCTTGCGCGCTTCCCGCGCCACGAGCACGCGCTCTACTTGGAGTTGACGCAAGGTTTTCGCGTGTATATGCTACATACCGTAGCACTACGATGCGTGATGGAAGTCGCGCCTGCGTACGAGACGCCACATGTCAGCTCGCCCTCTGATTCCGCGCCGAAAACTGTTTGGCAATCCGACCTACGTCGGCACCAAGTTGTCACCAGATGGGCAATGGCTGTCCTGGCTCGCCCCTGTCGATGACGTTCTGAACGTCTGGGTTTCTCCGGTCGACAGCATTGCGGCGGGCCAGCCCGTGACACGCACCACGGGCCGACCAATCAACTGGCAGAGTTGGAGCCCGGACGGCCGCTACATCATGTTTCTCAACGACGAGAACGGCGATGAGAATCTGCGCCTGTTCGTCGTCGATCCCCGCAGTTCAGAGCTCCGGGATCTCACGCCCTTTGCCAATGTCCGAGCGATGCCGACGCACTGGTCGCACATGGTTCCTGACAAAATTGCAGTCAGCCTCAACGATCGCGACCCGCGCTGGCACGATGTCTACGTGCTCGACCTCGCAACCGGCGAACGGAGCCTGGTTTGGGAAAATCGCCAGGAGTTCCATTACGTCGGGCTCGACTGGCAGTTGAAGCCGCGCTACGCGCACAGCAACGCGCCTGACGGAGGCACACGGCTCTGGCGTATTGACGACGGCGAGGTCACGCATTGGCGCGATACCTCATACGAGGCCTACATCAGCACCCGGCCCTGGAATTTCGACGCGGAGGGCAACTACCTCCATATGACTTCGAGCGTCACGCACGACAAGTCGGCCCTGCTAAGCATCAACTGGTCGACGGGTGACGAACGTATCTTGTTCGCAAGCGACCGCGCCGATGTGACGGGAGCCATATTCAACACCCGGACGCTCGAACCCGAAGCGGTCTGCATCGATCCCGGTCGGCAGGAATGGACGGCTTTGGGGGATGTCCCGGGTTCTGTTGAATTTCTGAAGAGGTCGGCGTTGCCCACCTTGAGCCGGTAGGCTCGGGGTGCTGATTCCACAAAGGAGAGCAACGCCATGACGAGAGATATCACACCGGCTGGTTGGCCGGCGACCGGGGCTGTGGAGAAATCATTTGCGGAAGTGCGAGCGAGCTTCGATCGGTTCTGCCTTGCGGCAGGAATCGAGGCGCTCGGCACGATGATGGAGGCGGATGTGACAGCGGCCTGCGGGCCGCGCCACGGTCGTGATGCGGCGCGGCGGGCGCACCGTTGGGGCCGAACGCGGGGGCGGATCGGTTTCCACGGCGGCAAGATCGAGGTCGATCGCCCGCGGGTCCGGGGCATGGACGGCCGCGAGGTCACGATCCCGAGCTGGGAAACGGCGGCGCAGGAGGACTGGCTCGGTCGCTGGGCGATGAACCTGATGCTGATCAATGTGTCGACGCGCCGGTTCGGCCGCGCCGTCCGGCTGCCCGAGGGTGACGTGCCGGCACCGCCCGGATCGGGGATTTCGAAGTCGGCGGCCTCGCGGAGGTTCGTGGCTCTGTCGGCGGCGCGGCTGGCCGACTTCATGGCTGCCGATCTGTCCGCGCTCGACCTTCTGGTGGTCCAAATCGACGGGCTGCATCTCGACGACGATCTCGTGCTGGTGGCCGCGATCGGGGTTGACGGCGAAGGCAACAAGCATCCGCTGGCGCTGGTGGAAGGGGCGACCGAGAATGCAGCAACGGTTCAGGCCCTGCTGGACAACCTAGTCTCGCGCGGGCTCGACCCGACGGTGCCAAGACTGTTCATCGCCGACGGCGCGAAGGCGTTGTCGAAGGCGATCCGCCGCACCTTCGGTTCGGCCGCTGCGATCCAGCGCTGCCAGATCCACAAGGCGCGCAACATCATGGAACGCCTGCCGAAAGAGCATCATGCGGCCACCCGCCGGGTGCTGCGCCAGGCCTGGGAGCTCGATGACGCCGACAAGGCTGAAAAATTGATCCGCAATCTCGCGCGTCGACTCGACCAGCAATGGCCCGGCGTTGCGGCCAGTATCCTCGAAGGCCTCGACGAAATCCTGACTGTCGTCCGGTTGAAGTTGCCGAAGGAGCTTCGCCGATCGCTCGCCTGTACCAATATCGCCGAGAACATGATGGGCACCATTCGCCGCGTCACGCGCAACGTTAAACGCTGGCGGGATGCCGGTATGGCCTTGCGATGGGTCGCGGCCGGTATGATCGAGGCCAACAAGGGCTTCCGACGATTGAAGGCGCATAAGCAATTGTCGGTTCTGCGTGCGGCCCTTCAAGCTCACCACGATCGCATGACAATCAAGTCCGTTGCCCACGTCACGAGGGCTGCGTAATATTCATTCCGGCAACGTCGACCCGACGTAGTTCAACAGCGATCGGGACATCCCCCGGCTTTGACGCCTGCGATTGCGGCCGAGCTTGATCTGATCAAGGCGCGACTACGCGACCACGCGTTTTATGTTGAGAGCCAAAGCGACGATGGCCGCCGATGGATCGTGGCGAGCCACGCGCCGGATCAACCCATCACATATCATCTCCTTGACCGCGACAAGCAGACCATCACCGAGCTGTTTTCGGCGCGCCCCGAGCTGAAGCCCTACCGCCTCGCTTCGATGCAGGAAGTGCAAGGCAAATCGCGCGACGGCCTGCCCCTCGTCTCGTACCTCACGCTGCCCGCCGACATCGATGGCGATCGCCCGCCTCTGCCGCTGCCGATGGTCCTCATCGTCCACGGCGGTCCGTGGGGACGGGATATCTACGGCTATCGCAGGGATCACCAATGGCTGGCCGATCGCGGCTACGCCGTGCTTTCGGTCAACTATCGGGGATCGACGGGCTTCGGCAAGGCATTTGTCGCGGCGAGCGAGAAAGAGCATGCGCGAAAGATGCACGACGATCTCATCGACATGGTCGATTGGGCGATCGCCGAAGGCATCGCGCAAAAGGACAAAGTCGCGATTTTCGGCCTGTCCTACGGCGGCCTGGCCTCGTTCGTCGGCGCAACCTTCACGCCGGACGTCTTCTGCTGTTCCGTGCCGGTCGTCGGCATCTCCAACCTGCAAACCCTGCTGGAGTCGATGCCACCCTATTGGGCCGGCTTTGCGGAATTCATGTATCGCAGCTACGGCGATCCCCGCACCGAGGAAGGCCGCAAGCTGCTCGCCGAACGTTCACCGATCAACAAGGTCGACAACATCAAGAAGCCCATGCTGATCTTTCATGGCGCCAACGACGTTCGCTGCAAGATCGCGGAAAGCGACACCATCGCGGCGGCCATGCAGGCGAAAGGCATTCCCGTGACCTACATCGTCTATCCCGATGAGGGGCACGGATTCCAGAGGCCGCCGAACCAGCTCTCCTATCTCGCAATTGCCGAGGCGTTCTTTGCACGGCATCTGGGTGGCGCCTGCGAGCCCGTTGGCGAGGATTTCCGGGGATCCAGTCACGAGGTTCGTGCCGGGGCCGATATCCTGTCCGATCTGGGCGTCGCCTGAAAAAACGCAGCCGGGCGACATGGTGTCACCCGGCGGCGACCAATACTGGCCGATGCCTACTCCGCCGGCGCGGCGTGCATCTCCGGATGGGCGGCGTAGCGCTCGGTGGCGCCGAGCCTGCTGGCCGCGAACAGTCCCGCCGCCATCACCGCGTAGGCGAACGCCACCGCGGGCGTGACGCCGAAGCCGCCGCCGATGCCGACGGCTTCGCCATGCATGAAGCCGAAGTAAGTGAGCACGGCACCAACCAGCGCGAAGGCCGAGGCCTTCTCGAAGTCGCGCTCGATGATGAAGACACCGATCGCACCGAGGATGAGGCCGCCGAGGATGGAGCCGCCGCCCATCACCTCCAGGCCGTGATAGAATACGCCCTGCTGCGGAAGTGCTGCGATCGCCGCGGCCTTGACCGCGTCGGCTTTGTCGGCAGCCATACCGCCGACCGTCGCCGCCGCATTCATGGTCGAGCCCAGCATGGTGTCGATCTGGAGCTTGGCCCAGGCGGCAAGATGCGGGGTCAGCGCCAACACGATCGCGGGCGCGTGCTTGACCGGCGTGGTCTGGAACGCCTGCGCGCCGATCAGCATGCCGATATAGAGCAGGATCGGCGAGATCGCGACGACAGGCACCAGCGCCAGCAGCACCGAGATGATGCCGAACCAGGCCAGCACCACCACCATGATGCCGGTCGCAGCCGAATAGCCGATGCGGCCGCCCATCGCCTTCCAGCCGGGATGACCGATATAGACGGCGTTGATGAAGGGGTTGCCCATCAGGCAGCCGATCAGGCTGACAACGCCGTCGGCGGTGAGCACCCGCGTGGTCGGATATTCGTCGCCGGCCGCTTCCGCGCTCTCGACATTGTCCATGGCCTCGACGAGATCGTAGATGCCGAAGGGAATGGCGGTAACCAGGATGATGCCGAGGAACTCGAAGCCCGAGAAGACGTAGCCCACCGCCGGGATCGGCACCGAGAAGCCGAAGTTCGCGAAAGCGTCGCCAACGCCCTTGACGCTCAGCCCACCGAGACCGAGCCCGAACAGGTTCGAGCCCCAGGCGATGACCATGCCGACCGCGATCGCGACAAGACCGGCAGGAATGCCGCGCCAGTATTTCACGCCGCCAAACCAGCTCACCAGGATGATGGCGAAGCAGACGAGACCAATCTGCGGCGTCATGTACATCTCTAACGCCGGACGCATCGAGATGAAGGTGACGGAGACGCCTGCGAGCGTGCCGAGCAGCGCCGCGCGCGGCGTGATCTTGCGGATGAACGGTGCGATGAAGCCGCCGATCATCAGGATAAAGCTCTGGAAGAACACCCAGACGAGGCCAGCCGACCAGCCCTTGAGCGGGTCACCGGTCTTGATCGTGATCGGCAGCATGATCACGAAGGTGACGATGAACATGTGCGGTACGCTGACGCCCGAGGGCAGTGCGCAGACATCGTTGCGGCCCGTCTTCTGCGCCAGCCGATAGGCGAGATACGCGTAGTAGAAGGTGGAGAGACACATCATCAGCCCGAGGGCGGGCAGGATGCGGCCGAACACGAGACTATCAGGCATCTTCAGGACGAAGCGCAGCAGGCCCGTGAGCACCAGCATGTTGACGAGGATGTTGGTGCCGAAGCCGAAGAACGCGTTCCAGTCGCCCGATGTCCATAGTGCCGGCTTGAACTCGGACTTGCTCAGATCAGATTTGCCGGCCGTCCCCGTCAATGTGCTCATGATGCTACCCCTGTGTGGTCGAAGTCTTCATTGCCTCCAAGACTGCGGCTGAGTCCGCGACCCAGCCGAAGATGCCGCCCTGGGCCTTGATCATCTTCAGGCCCATCTCGTGAAATTCCGGGAAGTAGGATGCGCAGCCGTCGGAGATCACGACGCAGCGATAGCCACGGTCATTGGCCTCTCGCACCGTGGTGTTGACGCACACTTCCGTTGTGACGCCGCAGACCAGCAAGTTCTCGATGCCGTATTTCTCCAGCACATCCGTGAGCTCGGTGGCGTAGAACGCACCCTTGCCGGGTTTGTCGATCACGACTTCGCTGTCGAGCGGATAAAGTTCGGGAATGATGTCGTGGCCGGCCTCGCCGCGAATGAGAATGCGCCCCATCGGGCCGGGATCGCCGATGCGCAAGGACGGCGCGCCGCGCTCGACTTTTGCGGGTGGCGCGTCGGACAGATCGGGCAAATGCCCCTCGCGGGTGTGGATCACCAGCATGCCGGTGTCACGCGCCGCCTTCAGCACCGCGCCGATCGGCTTCACCGCGCGCGCCAGTTGGCTGACATCGTTGCCAAGCGTTTCGCCGAAGCCGCCCGGCTCCATGAAATCCCGCTGCATGTCGATGATGAGAAGCGCGGTGGCAGGCCAGTCGAGCCTGATCGGCTCGGGCTCGGCGCTGATGACGCCCGGTGTCGGCTTGGTCGAGTTCAACATGACTCAAGGCCCCCGCGAGAACTCTCTTTGCCAGGAGTTCTGCAAACGCCGTGCCATTGTGTACAATAGCGGTGGGGCACAGGCCGCGAGAGAATTTGCTGCGCACTCAGAAGGTTACGTCAGCGGCTGACGGCTGCTTATTCCCTGTGCGACGGCTTTACGACGTGCATCTGCTTAAAGGATGAGCGGGTGGCGACGGACTCACTCGCCGTCATTCCGGGGCGACGCGAAGCGTCGAGCCCGGAATCCATCGGGCGGCAGTACGTGAGGTGAAATGGGTTCCGGGCTCGCGCTACGCGCGCCCCGGAATGACGAGGCGTGTATGTGGCAACGCCTTGCCTCTACCGCCCCGCGCCGTACAGCTGCCGATACTCCATCTCATACGGCGCATACGAATCCTTCAGCGTCGCCATGTTGAGCAGCATGGTGGCCACCACCGCGCCCGTCTTGCCGAACACGCGCGTCTTCATCCAGGCGCTCTCGGTGCGGCGGCTGCCGGAGAGCGCGACAACCTCACGCTCGATTTCGTATTCCTCATCGACGAAGAGCGGCCCCTTGATCAGCCTGATCTCCTGGTCCGCGAACAGGCCGACCGCCGGCCCCTTCGCCGGCAGCGGATCGTCCTTGGAACGGTACTGGAAGAGTACGCTCAAAATCTCCATCGGGATGATGGCCTTCCCCCACGGATTGTCGGCGCCTGAATAATATGGCGAGTTCTCGGTGATGACGGCGAGCTTCTGCCGGAGAGAGAACGGATAGAGGTCGCCCATGTTCTGGTCGAACGCCATCCGCACCGTCTGCCGTTTGCTGGTCTGCGCCACCTTCACATCGCGCAGGATCACGGGATCGGCGAGCGGCTTGAGCTCGGTGAGGCGCGCCTCGAGCGCGGTCGCCGCGTGCGGTTCGCCGACCGAGGCCGTGCCGCGCAGCACCTCGGTGCCGTCGCGCTTGACCATCTGGATCTGGCATTGGCTCGTGCCGGGCAGCGGCTTCGACAGCATCGCCTGCACCTCCTCGCCTTCGAAGCAGGCATTGCGGTAATGCGCGGATAGGCAACCGCTCTCGAACCAGGCCTGCCCCCACAGCCGCGCGCCGAGCGGGGCGAACTGGCTGAAATGCGTCGGGCCTTCGATGGTGCCGCCCTTGAAGCCGAGCTTCTGCGCGGTGGCATCGTCGTGGATCGAGGCATGGGCGTCGTAGACTTGCGCGTGCAGCATCTGGCGCGGCTGGCGCCACGGCCCGGTCAGCGCCTCGGGCGTCTCTGTCATCTCGGTGTCGAATGCGTTTGCAGCCATGGTGTCCTCCACAGGCAGCCATGACTAGCAGGAGCGCCACGGATGCGGCTAGCCGTATTGACTTCGCCGGCCCATGCTCTTGACTGTCACAATTCGCGTCGCGCCGCCGCTATCCCTCCCGCAGCGCAAACCCCACGCCGAACGAGAGACGAGGACTCCTGAAATGACGCTGATGCAGGTCGAGCTGGACGACAAATACCGGCTCGAATCGAAGCGGATCTTCCTCTCCGGCACGCAGGCACTGGTTCGGTTGCCCATGTTGCAGCGCGAACGCGACCGGCTTCAGGGCCTCAACACCGGCGGCTTCATCTCGGGCTATCGCGGTTCCCCGCTCGGCATGTACGACCACGCGCTGTGGCGCGCGAAGTCGCACCTCCAGCAGCACGACATCGCCTTTGTCCCCGGCCTCAACGAGGATCTGGCGGCGACCGCGGTCTGGGGCAGCCAGCAGGTGGGTCTGTTTCCCGGCGCCAAGGTCGATGGCGTGTTCGGCATCTGGTACGGCAAGGGCCCCGGCGTCGACCGCTCGGTCGACGCGCTCAAGCATGCCAACGCGGCCGGCACCTCGCTCAATGGCGGTGTGCTCGCGCTCGCCGGCGACGATCATGGCTGCCAGTCCTCGACGCTGGCGCATCAGAGCGAGCAGGTGTTCGCGGCGGCGCTGATCCCCGTGATCAATCCGGCGACGCTCCAGGATTATCTCGACCTCGGCCTCTATGGTTTTGCGCTGTCGCGCTTCTCCGGCTGCTGGGTCGGCTTCAAGGCGATCAGCGAGACCGTCGAGAGTTCGGCCTCGATCTATAGCGATCCCGCGCGCATCCAGATCAAGCTTCCCGATGATTTCGAGATGCCGCCCGGTGGCCTCAACATCCGCTGGCCCGATCCGCCGCTGGACGCCGAACGACGTCTGTTCGGCCCGAAGATGGCCGCGGTGCAGGCCTTTGCGCGCGCCAACCAGCTCGACCGCATCGTGCTCGATTCAAAGCCCGCGCGGCTCGGCATTGTCGCGACCGGCAAGGCCTATCTCGATCTGCGCCAGGCGCTGGCTGATTTGGGCATCACCGACAAGGACGCGCAGGACCTGGGCCTGCGCATCTACAAGGTCGCACTGACCTGGCCGCTGGAGGAAAGCGGCGCCAAGCGTTTCGCGGAAGGCCTTCAGGATGTGCTCGTGGTCGAGGAGAAGCGCGGCTTCATCGAAGACCAGCTGATGCGCATCCTCTACAATATCGATGCCTCCAGGCGCCCGACCGTCACCGGCAAGCGTGACGAGCGCGGCGCGCCGCTGCTGCCGAGCGAAGGCGAGCTGACGCCGACAATTGTCGCGGGCGCACTGGTGGCGCGCTTGCGCAAGCTCGGGCATCACAGCCCGGTGCTGGAGCAGCGCCTCGCCCGCCTCGAAGCCTTCGACAACCCCGTCACATCAAGCACGCAGATCAAGCTCGCGCGCACACCGTTCTTCTGCTCGGGCTGCCCGCACAACTCCTCGACGCGCGTGCCCGAGGGAAGCCGTGCCATGGCCGGCATCGGCTGCCACGGCATGGCCCTGAGCATGCCGACCCGCCGCACCGATCTGATCTCGCATATGGGCGCCGAGGGCGTGAACTGGATCGGCCAGTCGCCCTTCACCACCGAGAAGCACATTTTTCAGAACCTCGGCGACGGCACCTACACCCATTCCGGCCTGCTTGCTCTGCGCGCGGCATCGGCCGCGGGCATCAACATCACCTACAAGATCCTCTACAACGACGCGGTCGCGATGACCGGCGGCCAGCCCGCCGAAGGCGCCTTCAACGTCGCGCAGATTGCGCACCAGGTCTGGGCCGAGGGGGTCAAGCGACTCGCGATCGTATCGGACGATCCGACGAAGTATCCGGAAGGCAACTACTTCCCGCAGGGGGCGACCATCCATCACCGCCGCGAGCTCGACGCCGTGCAGCGCGAGCTGCGTGACATCAAGGGCCTCACGGTCGTGATCTACGACCAGACCTGCGCCGCCGAAAAGCGCCGCCGCAAGCGCGGGCTCTATCCCGATCCCGCCAAGCGTGCCTTCATCAACGAGCTCGTCTGCGAAGGCTGCGGCGATTGCTCGCAGGCCTCCACTGCGTCTCGGTGCAGCCGCTGGAGACCGAGTTCGGCCGCAAGCGCCAGATCGACCAGTCCAACTGCAACAAGGACTTTTCCTGCGTCGAAGGTTTCTGCCCGAGCTTTGTCACCGTGCATGGCGGCAGCCTGAAGCGGATGAAGACGTCGGCGGTCGATTCCGGACAGTTGTTCGCCGACCTGCCGCTGCCTCCTGCCCGCGAGCTCGAGGCGCCGTACAACATCCTCGTCACCGGCATCGGCGGCACCGGCGTCATCACCATCGGCGCCCTGCTCGGCATGGCGGCCCATGTCGACGGCCGCGGCTGCTCCGCGCTCGACTTCACCGGCCTGTCGCAGAAGAACGGCGCGGTGATGAGCCATGTCCGCATCGCACAAAGGCCGGAGGATATCTCTGCCGTCCGCATCACCACCGGCGGCGCCGACGTCATCCTCGGCTGCGACATGATCGTCTCGGCAGGTCCCTCCGCGCTCAGCCGAGCCGAACGCGGTGTGACCAAAGCCTACATCAATGCCGACCTGCAACCGACCGCGAGCTTCGTGCAAAATCCCGATCTCGATTTCGAGCTGGGCACGATGCAGACCGTGCTGCGTGACGCCGTCGGCGACACGAACCTCGACATCATCGACGCGACAGGCATTGCCTCGGCCCTGATGGGTGACAGCATCGCGACCAATCCCTTCATGCTCGGCTTCGCCTTCCAGAAGGGCGCGATCCCGCTGTCGCTGGAGGCCCTGCTCCGCGCTATCGAAATCAACGGCGCGGCGATCGAGATGAACAAGCTCGCCTTCACATGGGGACGGCTGGCCGCCCACGACATGTCGCGCGTGCGCAGCGTACTGCAGTTCAAGAGCCGCGCTTCCGCGCCGACGAAGTCGCTCGACGACGTGATCGCGACCCGCGCGGAGTTTCTGACCGAGTATCAGGACAGGGCCTACGCCGACCGTTACCTCGCAGCCGTCGCCAAGGTGCGCAAGGCGGAAGCAGCCGCCTCGCCCGCGTCTACAGAGCTGACCTTGGCGGTCGCCAAAAACCTGTTCAAGCTGATGTCCTACAAGGACGAGTACGAGGTGGCGCGACTCTATACCGACGGCAGCTTTGCCAGGAAGGTGTCGGAGAAGTTCGACGGCGACTTCACGCTGAAATACCACCTCGCCCCGCCGATCTTCGCGCAGCGCGACAAGACGACCGGGCACCTTCAGAAGAAGGAGTTCGGCGGCTGGATGATCCACGCCTTCCGCCTGCTCGCCAAGCTGAAGTTCCTGCGCGGCGGCGCATTCGACCTGTTCGGCCGCACCGAGGAGCGCCGAACCGAGCGGAAGCTGGTCGCGGATTATCTCGGCATGATCGATCAGCGAATGTCCGGGCTGAAGGCGGAGCAGATCCCGCTGCTGGCGCGGCTCGCCCGCGTGCCCGAGACGATCCGCGGCTTCGGCCACGTCAAGGAAGCCAACATCAAGCTCGCGGCAGCCAAGACAGCGCGGCTGGAGGCCGAGCTGGAGAACAGCCGCTTTGCCGCGGCTGCGGAGTAGCGGGGGAGCTGTCGCCTCATTCTCGGTGTCATCGCCCGCGAAGGCGGGCGATCCAGTACTCCGAGGCGGTTGTGGTTGAATCGATAGGCCGCGGCGTACTGGATGCCCCGCCTTCGCGGGGCATGACAGTGGTGGAGGTGGCTAGACCGAGGCTGAAACGCCGGCAGCCGTCTCACGCGCCGCACCACCCTCCGCCAGATGCCGCCCCGCGATATACCCGAACGTCAGCGCCGGCCCGAGCATGATCCCCGGCCCCGGATAGTTCCCGTTCATGATCGAGCCCATGTCGTTGCCGCAGGCGTAGAGACCCGCAACCGGCGTGCCGTCCTCACGCAGCACGCGCGCCTGGGCATCCACCTTCATGCCGATGGCGGTGCCGAGATCGGCCGGATGGATGCGCATCGCGAAGAACGGCGCGCGGAGGATCGGCGCGACGCAAGGATTGGGCTTGTGGGTGGCATCGCCGAGGTGGCGCTGATAGATGGTGCTGCCGCGGCCGAATTCGGGATCGCGGCCCTGCTTCGCATCAACGTTGTAACTTGCGATCGTCGCCGTGAGCACGGACGGATTGACGCCGATCTTCGCCGCGAGCTGCGCGATGTCGGGAGCCTTGAGCAATTCGCCGCTCGCCACATGGCGCCGGAGGTTGAGCGTAAACGGCTTGATGCGGCCGAGGCCGTAGCTCCACAGGAACTGACGGTCGCAGACGAGATAAAACGGCCGGTCCGGCTCGCCATTGCCGTCGCGCAACATCGCCAGCACGAACTCATGGTGGGACTGCGCCTCGTTGACGAAGCGACGGCCGGCCGCGTTGATGGCGATCACGCCGGGCTTGGCGCGGTCGGTCACCGTATGCGGGAAAACGCCTCGGCTGCCATCGGCGCCACGGAACAGCGAGGCCGGCACCCAATAAGCCGGGCTCGTCGCCTCCGTGTTGAGCGCGGCACCGGCCGTGGTCGCAAGCCGGAGCCCGTCGCCAGTGCCAGCGGTGCTGGCCGCCGAGACGAAACCAGCCGCGGCCGGGAAGAAGCGTTTGCGCAACACAGCGTCGTGCGAAAAGCCGCCGGTCGCGACCACCACGCCGCGACGCGCTGAGATCAGGCGGTCGCGGGAGCTGTGGCGGATGATAACGCCGCCAACGCGATCGCCCTGCATCGACAGGTCTTCGACATCGGCGCAGAAGAGAATCTCGACCTGCCGCGCCAGCAGCGAGGCATAGAGCCGCGCCGCGAGCACGTTGCCGAGATGCAGCGTCGTGCCGCGCGGGTTGCGCAACCGCTGCAACGCATATTCGGAAACCAGCCGCGCCGCGCGCAGGGTCGAACGCAACGATTTTCCGGCCCGGCGTAGATGCGGGATGTCGAGGCGGTTGACCATCATCCCGCCGAACAGCGTGAGCTCCGGCAGCGGCGCGCGCAGCCGCGCGAAAGGCGCGCCGAGCCGGGTGCCGTCGAACGCGACCGGCTCCAGCACGCGCCCGCCGGGCGTTGCGCCCAGCCGCTCCGGATAACAGTCCGGACAGGCTTTCACCGGCTGGAGGCGCACTTCCGTGTTGGCTTCGAGATAGGCGACTGCCTCCGGCCCGCGCGCGAGGAAGGCGGCGCGCAAGCCGGCATTGGCAGGCTCCGGCACCGTGCTCGACAGATACCGGACCGCGTCCGTGATGCTGTCGGACAGCCCGACGTCCTTCATCTTGGGATTGGCGGGGATCCAGACCATGCCGTCGCACCAGGCGGTGGTGCCGCCGACGAACGCCGTCTTCTCGATCACCAGCACGCGCAAGCCTTCAGCGGCGGCCACCGCCGCGGCCGTCATGCCACCCGCACCGGCGCCGACGACAATGACATCGTAGGTCTCATGCGCCGGCATCATGCGGCAAGGGTCCGGGAACGAGGCATGACACCGTCATACCTCGCCCGGAGGCACCAACGCTAGCGCGCCGGCTTGCGCTCGATCGGGTCGATATCGATCGCCCGCAAGCGGCCGAGCCGCAGCACGTCCATGGCGAGCCGCCGGCCGATCCGGTCGCGGTCGAGCACGCGGATCAGATCATCGACGCCGTTGATATCGACACCATCGAGCTTGATGACGACGTCGCCGGGCAACAGGCCCGCCTTCGTCGCCGGTCCGTCCGGCTCGATCTGCATCAAGAGCGCGCCCATCTTGTTGTCGACGCCGGCCAGTACCGCGTGCCGCCGCGGGACCGGTGCAGTCTGCCCGGCGACGCCGATAAAGGCGCGGCGGACATAGCCGTGGCGGATGATCTCCGACAGCACGAACTGCGCGGTGTTGCTGGCGACCGCGAAGCAGATGCCTTGCGCGCCGTTAATGATGGCGGTGTTGATGCCGATCACCTCGGCATTCGACGACACCAGCGGACCGCCGGAATTGCCGGGGTTGAGCGCGGCATCGGTCTGGATCACGTCCTCGATCGTGCGCCCGCTCACCGAGCGGATCGAGCGCCCCAGCGCCGAGACCACGCCCGCGGTCACGGTCGATTCGAAGCCGAGCGGATTGCCGATCGCGATCACGAGCTGGCCGCGGCGCAGGGTCTTGGAGTTGCCGAGCGCGGCATAGGGCAAGTCGCGCACGCCGTTGGCGCGGAGCAGCGCCAGATCGGTGTCGGGATCGACGCCGAGCACCCGGGCCTCACCGACGTTACCCTCGACGTCCCGCAGCCGGATCTCCTTGGAGGAACCGACCACGTGGCTGTTGGTGAGGACGAGCCCGTCCGGCGAGATGACGATGCCGGAGCCGAGTCCGCCGCGCTCGCGGCCGTTCGGCACCTTTGGCCCGGTCTCGACGCGCACGACGGCGGGACCGACACGGTCGGTCACGTCGATCACGGCATTGGAATAGGCGTCCAGCAGGGCCCGGTCGTCGACCGGAGCAGACGCTGTCGCTCGCGATGACGCGGCGTCATCGACGATGTCTGAGGTAAAATCCGCATGGCAAGAGTCCTTGAGGCTCACACAGATGGTGGCCTGTTCCTGCCAGCGCAAGGGACCCGCCTGGGGCGCAAGGCTGGGCTGCCAGCGCTTGACGACCAAGGTGGCTAGGGCGCCCGCCGCAGCGTGCCCGCCCTCGCCTTGACCGGGTCGAGCAGCGACCAGTCGCCGTCCGGGAGCACGTAACCCTTGGGGAACGGCGCGCGCAGCTCGAGCCCGAGCGAGCGCAGCACCCGATCGTCGCGGTAATAGCATTGCAGGACGACGCGGACGAGCGTTGCGGCAGCCGCGCCGCCGGAACTACGAAACTCCTGCGCCACCGCATCGCGCCTGGCGGCACCGAGCTCGGCGAGCGGTTGCCCTGCGAGCCGGGCCAGATGGTCCAGCGCCGCCGCCACCAATTTGGTGTCGCGGCCCAGCGTCGTCAGGATGTCGGTCTGGACCGCGGGATCGTCGGCGCCGGGCACCTTGTACTCATCGCTGGCGGGCACGATCATCGCAGCAATGGTGCGGAGATCGTTGCATTGGGCGCGGGTGAGTTGATTGTCTGCGGACATGACGGCCTCAGTCGAACAAGTTTGCGAGGCGCTGCTTCATCTGGTCGGCGATGTAGAGCGCGAGGGCCTGGATGGTAGACGTCGGGTTAACGCCGCCCGAGGTGACGAAGATGCTGCCGTCGACGATGAAGAGATTTTTCACGTCGTGCGTGCGGCCCCATTCGTTGACGACGGAGCGTTCGAGGTCGGTGCCCATCCGCGCGGTGCCGAGCAGATGCCAGCCGCCCCACGGGATCGGCGAGTTGACGCAGATGTCGGTCGCCCCCGCCATTTCCAGAACCTCGCGGCCGCGGGCAAGCGCATGCTCCATCATCTTCCGGCTGTTCTCGCTGATCGTGTAGTCGATCTTCGGCGCTGGAATGCCGTGGCTGTCCTGCAGGACAGGATCGAGCGTGACGCGATTGTGCTCTTCCGGCAGGTCCTCGCAGATCGCGGAGAATCCCAGCCGATGGCCATTGAGCTTGCGGAAGACGCGGTGATGATCCGCGCCCCACGGCAAAATGCCCCTCTGCTCGCTCACGACAGCCTCGAACACCGGCCCTGCCCCGCGCACGAACTGGACGCCGTAGCCGCGCACGAAGCCGCGCGACAGGTCGGTGTCATACCATTCCTTGCTCCACAGGCAGGTCGGCGGCGCGCGGTTGCTGTCGGTCGGCTCCTTCACATAGCCGTAGATCTGCGCATAGGGATGGAACATCAGGTTCTTGCCGACGAGGCCCGACGAATTGGCAAGACCGTGCGGGAAGCGGTTGGATGCCGAGTTGAGCAGCAGCCGCGGCGTGCCGACGCCGTTGCAGGCGATGATGACGACATGCGCCGGCTGGAACTGCTCGACGCCGTCCTTGTCGTAATAGACCACGCCCGAGGCCATGCCGTTCTCGTCGGTGGTGATCTCCCGCACCCGGCAATGCGTGCGCAGCTCGACGCCGGCGCGGATCGCGTGCGGCCAATAGGTAATGTCGGTCGAGGATTTTGCGCCTTGGGCGCAGGCCGGCGTGCAATGGCCGAGATTGATGCAACGCGCGCGGCCCTCATAGTCCGTGGTCGCGACTGTCGTGTCCGACGGCCACCAGTGCCAGCCGAGCTCGTTCATGGCCTTGCCGATGATGGCGCCGGACAATCCCATCGGCTGCTGCGGCATCGGCGGATGCGTCAGCGGCGACAGCGGATCGCCCGATAGCCCAGACGTGCCCATGATGCGGTCGTTCTCTTCGAAGAACGGCGTCAGCGCGTCGTAGTCGATCGGCCAGTCGTCGGCGACACCGTCGAGCGTCTTCACCTTGAAGTCGGAGGGATGCAGCCGCGGCCAGTGCGCGGTGTACATCACCGTCGAGCCGCCGACCGCGTTGTAGTTGACGACCTTGATCGGCGAATTGTCGTCGTTGATCGGATAGTCCTCGGGCCGGCCGCGGACATTCGGGCTCGACGACCACTCCCCGTAGAACTTGGCCTCCCAGTCGCGGCCCGTGCTGGGATATTCCGCCGGGTTCATCCAGCCGCCCTGCTCCAGGCAGAGGATGTGCATCTTGGTCTCGGCCAGCGACCACGCGATCGCGGCACCTGAAGCGCCGGCGCCGATGATCAGGACGTCCACGGGGTCTTTCATCGAACTTTCTTCCTCCCGCCCTCGCCGCTTCAAGGGCGATTCGGTCTACGCAGGTTTTTGATCGTGCCGAACGATAGGGGCAGACCGGCCGGTCAGTAAAGGCTGGCCCGCGAATGTCGCGCTTCGCAGGGCGCAGACCATTGGTATCGCGACCTCCGGATGCTAGGAACGAGGCGCCAGAGCAATCGATAGCGAGACGTTATGTCCCTTAGGAATTCATTTGCCGCCGCCCGCGCCTTCGCGCTTGTTTCGTTTCTCGCTCTCTCCGGGTTTCTGGCCTCTTCCGGGCCGGCCTCCGCGCTGACGGCGGCGGCGACCGTCCGGGACGCCAATTCGATCCAGCTCGGCGACGTCACCTACCGCCTCGACGGCGTCGACGCGCCCGAGCTGGACCAGGTCTGCATCGACGATCACGCCGATCCCTGGACCTGCGGCATCGAGGCCCGCGACCAGTTGGCGAAGCTGATCAACAAACGCAGCGTGCGTTGTGACGATGTCGGGCCGGAAAAGAGCTTCGGCAAACGGCACCGGGCGATCTGCACCGCCGAGGGCGACAAGGTCTCGTTGAATGAGCAGCTGGTCAAGCTTGGCTATGCCATCGCCCGCGAGCCGATCAAGGCGAACGTCAAGGCTGCCGCGGCCGATGCCAAAACCGCGTCAGCCGGCATCTGGAAGGGCTGCTTTGTTGCACCGCAAGAATTCCGCATGGGCAAGAAGGACGGCACGCTGCTCGGCGCCGCCTGCCGCGCCGACCGCGACAAGGAAATCCGCGCGGCGCTGTTTCCGGAGGAGCTGACCATGCCGCCGAGTTGCAGCATCAAGGGCAAGCTCGCCGTGCGCGCCCGTGTCACCGGCAATATCGGCATCTATCACTTGAGGGGCTGCCCGAGCTATCCAGCGACCACCAAGCCGGACCGCTGGTTCTGCTCGGAGGACGACGCGCAGGCCGCCGGCTTCCGCAAGGCCTACAATTGCCGCCGGCCGAAATGAGGAAGCCCGTCACGAGCATGTGAGCGGTAGCCGGAGACAGTATTGATCCGGAATTGAACTCTCTCGGTGGTTGCTACATCTAATATGTACGCAAGCGCTTTGCGCGAGCGTTCCTTGGCAGCAATCCGGCTTCGGTCCGATTGCTTTGCTCGGGCGTTTCCTCCCTAGACTTGGGCCGCTTGTCACAACAAGCGGCTCTTCTTTTTTGTGCGCCCTATTTCCGCATCGGCATGATCTGGTCCATCGGCGGCATGTTCGCGTTCAGATGGCCCATGATCCAGACGGTGCCGCCGACGACCAGGAAGACGACCAGAAGGCCGAAGGCGAGCGCCAGCACGTTGTTGGTGTTGTCAGGCCCCGTCGTGATGTGCAGGAAGAACACGAGGTGCACGCCCATCTGCGCGATCGCCAGCACGATCAGAGCGACGGGGATGGATGGCTGCCAGACCAGGTCGGTTCCGGCGATGAAGAATGACGTTGCCGTGAGCAATAGCGCGAGGCCGAGACCAACGACGTAGCCGAGCACCCGCTCGCCGACGCTGTGTTGCTCTTCCTCGCCCGGTGCGAGATCGTGTCCGGTCCGCACATGCGTCTGATCGCTCATACGGCACTCCCAAGCAGGTAGACGACGGAGAAGACCCCGACCCAGACGATGTCGAGCGCATGCCAGAACAGCGCAAAGCACATCATCCGGCGCAGGACGTCGGCGCGAAAGCCTTTTGCAAAGACCTGGGCCATCATGGTGAGCAGCCACAATATGCCGGCCGAGACGTGCAGGCCGTGGCAGCCCACCAGAGAGAAGAACGAGGTCAGGAACGCACTGCGCGACGGGCCATAGCCGCGTGCGACGAGGTCGGCGAATTCGCGGAACTCGATGGTGAGAAAGATCAGTCCGAGCACGCAGGTCACGGTCATGCCGAGATAGAACCAGAACCGGTTGCGCACGTCGGCAGCAATACTGGCCATGCCGCAGGTGAAGCTCGACAGCAGCAGGCAGACCGTCTCGATCGCGACGTTCCTCTGCTCGAAGATCTCCGAGCCGCTGGGGCCGCCGGCGGTCTGGCCGGACAGCACCGCATAGGCCGCGAAGAAGCAGGAGAACATCACGATATCGGAGAGCAGGAAGACCCAGAAGCCGTAGGCGGTCACAATGCGCTTCGATGCCGGGCCGGGGTGCTCGACGACGAGCCCGATGTGGTGGGGGTCGGCATGCGCGCGGCCGGCGGTCGCCGTCATCGACATCAGAGCGCTCCCGCCATGCTGACGAGGCTGCGCCGTTCCTCGAGATTGATACGGTCGATCGCTGCGACCTCGTCGGCCGGAATGACGTATTCGTCATGGTCGCGCCAGGCGAACACGACGAAGGTCGCGAATGCGCCGATGCCGCCCAGGATCACCATCCACCAGATGTGCCAGATCAGCGCGAAGCCCATGATGGTGGCGAAGAACGCGCACACGAAGCCGGTCGGCGAGTTCCTGGGCATCTCGATATCCTGATACTCCGGCCGATCATGCTCGAGCTGCTGCTGCTTGGCATGGGCCTTCTGATCCCAATAAGCATCCTCGCCGCGCACATCCGGATAGAAGGCGAAGTTGAACACGGGCGGCGGCGACGAGGTCGCCCATTCCAGCGAACGGCCGTCCCAGGGATCGCCGGTGCGGTCGCGCAGGGCCTCGCGGTTGCGGATGCTGACCACGAGCTGCACGATCTGGCAGATCACGCCGATCGACAGCACCGCCATGCCGGCGGCGGCCACAAACATCCATGGCCGCCAGTCCGCGACGTCGTAGTGCTGCATGCGCCGGGTCATGCCGAGCATGCCGGCGATATAGAGCGGAATGAAGGTGACGTAGAAGCCGAGGAAGGTGAACCAGAACGCCGCCTTGCCCCAGCGCTCGTCGAGACGAAAGCCGAACGCTTTTGGGAACCAGTATTCGAAGCCGGCGAAGGCGCCGAACAGCACGCCGCCGATGATGACGTTATGGAAGTGCGCCACCAGGAACATGCTGTTGTGGAGCATGAAGTCGGCCGGGGGCACCGCGACCAGCACGCCCGTCAGCCCGCCGATGATGAAGGTGACCATGAACCCGACCGCCCACAGCATCGGCGTCGCAAAACGGATGCGGCCGCCATACATCGTGAACAGCCAGTTGTAGATCTTCACGCCCGTCGGAATCGCGATGATCATGCTGGCGATGCCGAAGATGGCGTTGACGTCGGGGCCGGCGCCCATCGTGAAGAAATGGTGCAGCCAGACCATGAAGGAGATGACGCAGATCGCCATGGTCGCGAGCACCATCGAGCGGTAGCCGAACAGCGCCTTGCCCGAGAAGGTCGACACCACCTCAGAGAAGATGCCGAAGGCCGGCAATACGAGGATATAGACCTCCGGGTGCCCCCAGGCCCAGATCAGGTTCATGAACATCATGACGTTGCCGCCGGCTTCATTGGTGAAGAAGTGAAAGCCGAGGTAACGGTCGAGCAGCAGCATCGCCAGCGTGGCAGTGAGGATCGGGAACGCCGCGACGATCAGGAGGTTCGAGGCCAGCGTGGTCCAGCAGAACATCGGCATGCGCAGATAGTTCATGCCCTTGGTGCGCAGCTTCAGCACGGTGGTGACGAGGTTGATGCCGGCGACCAGCGTGCCGACGCCGGAGATTTGCAAAGACCACGCGTAATAGTCGACGCCGACGCCCGGCGAATAGGACAGTTCCGACAGCGGCGGAAAGGCGAGCCAGCCGGTGCGCGCGAACTCGCCGACCACGAGCGAGATATTGACCAGCAGCGCGCCGGTCGCGGTCAGCCAGAAGCCGACGGAATTGAGCGTCGGGAAAGCAACGTCGCGCACGCCGAGTTGAAGCGGCACGATCAGGTTCATCAGCCCGATCACGAACGGCATCGCCGTGAAGAAGATCATGATGGTGCCGTGCGCCGAGAAGATCTGGTTGTAGTGCTCCGGCGGGAGATAGCCTTGTGACTGGTAAGCGACCGCTTGCTGGAGCCGCATCATGATGGCGTCGCTGCCGCCGCGCAGCAGCATGACCGAAGCGAGCAGGATGTACATCACGCCGATGCGCTTGTGATCGACGCTGGTGATCCATTCGTGCCAGAGATACGGCAAATGCCCTTTCACGACGACCCAGATCAGCACGCCGAGGATCGCGACCAGCACCACGGCACCCGCGACGAGGGGTATCGGCTGGTCGAACGGAATCGCCGACCAATCGAGCTTACCGAGCATCGTGGCCTCCACTATGCGGCCTGCCGGCATCGGAGAGCAGCTCCGGGCCGGGCCCTGGCGGAATGTGCTGGGTTGCGATCAGGTCGAACAGACGGGGATCGTCCAGGCGAAAGGTCAGCCTGTTCTTCTCGATGCCCTGCTGCATCAGCTTCGTGTAGCTCTCCTCGTTCAGCACGGCATCGGTCTTCGCCGTGGTCGCGACCCAATCCGGGAAGGCGAGCGGCGAGATCACGTTGACGTCGAACATCATGTCGGGAAAGCCGTCGCCGGAGAAATGCGCCGACAGCCCCTGCAGCTTGCCCTCATTGTCGGCACGCAGGTTCAGCTTCGTCACCATGCCGTTCATGGTGTAGATCATGCTGCCAAGCTGCGGGATGAAGAACACGTTCATCACGCTCGACGACGTCAGCTGGAAATTCAGCTCGGCACCGGCCGGCACCGTCAGCGTGTTGACGGTGGCGATGCGCTGGTCCGGATAGATGAAGAGCCATTTCCAGTCGAGCGAGACCGCCTGGATGCGGACCGGACTGCCGGTGCCCGGCACGGGCGCGGCGGGATCGAGCTGGTGCGAGCCGATCCATGCGACGCCGCCGAGCAGGATCACGGTGAGCGCTGGGATCGCCCACACCACCATCTCGACGCGGCCGGAATAGACGAAGTCAGGCTGGTAACGTGCTCTCGGATTGGACGCGCGAAACCAGAACGCAAAGGCCAAGATCGCGAAAATGGTCGGCACCACGATCACGAGCATGATGAAGACGGAATCGACCAGGATGGTGCTGTTGGCGGCAGCCACCGGCCCTTGTGGATCGAGCAGATTCATCGGCAAGCCACTGACGATTGGGAAACCCCAGGCGAGAGCCTAGCGCGGAAAAGCCCCCGCAACAAACGCAAGCTCGGCAGAACAGTTCCGCGATATGCCCGCTTAATCGCGCGCCGTGCCGCCCGGCGGCATGCAATTCCATGCGATGTCAATGACATCTGCGCGGGACCATCGGCCTTCTCTCCTGCCAGGGCGATTGCTAATCTGCACGAAAATAATTGGGATGAAACGACATGCAGGGCCCCGAGGACGATGCCGGCCTCGCCGGCAAGGTGGCGCTGATCAGCGGCGGTGGCGCCGCTGGCGACGGCATCGGCAACGGCCGCGCTGCAGCAATTCTGTTGGCCCGCGCCGGCGCAAAAGTGCTGGTGGCCGATCGCGACCTCAGGCTCGCCGAGCGCACGGTGGAGATGATCATGGCCGAGGGCGGCACGGCAGCAGCACATGGCGGCGACGTCACCAGCGAAGCCGATTGCAAGACACTGGTCGAGGCAGCGCTCGACCGCTGGGGCCGGCTCGATTTCCTCGACAACAATGTCGGCATCGGCAGCCGCGGCAGCGTGGTCGACGAGACGCCCGAGCAGTATCGCCGCGTCATGCAGGTCAACGTCGAGACCTTGTTCCTGCTCTCCAAGCACGCGATCCCCGCGATGATCAAGACCGCCAAGGGCGGCGCGATCGTCAATATCTCCTCGATCTCGGCGCTGCGGCCGCGCGGGCTCACGACCTACACGACCTCAAAAGCTGCGATCATCGGCCTGACCCGCGCGATGGCGGTCGATCACGGTCGCGACAACATCCGCGTCAACTGCATCTGCCCCGGACCGATGTACACGCCGATGGTCTATGCCCGCGGCATGAGCGAGCAGGCCCGCGCGAACCGCGCCAGGGCTTCCCTGCTCAAGACCGAAGGCACCGGCTGGGACGTCGGCCACGCCGTCAAATTCCTGCTCAGCAACTTCGCGCGCTACATCACCGGCCAGGTGCTGGTGGTCGACGGCGGCGTGACGCTGCAAGCGCCGGAACGTGAATCACAGGAACACTGAAAGGAACACGGATGGCCCGCCTGCCCTATCTCGAGGCCGACCAGGTCGCGCCCGACTATCGCGACATGCTCAAGCGCAACACCAACCTGCACAAGCTGCTGGTCAACTCGCCGGAGATGGCGCGCGCCTTCAACGGCATCGGCGGCTATATCCGCTTCAAGAGCAAGCTCGACCCGCGGCTGCGGGAGCTCGCGATCCTCCAGGTCGGCTGGATGGAGAAATCGGAATACGAATTCACCCACCATGTGAAGATCGGCAAGGAGTTCGGCGTCACCGACGAGGACATCGCAGGCCTGATGGCGGAGACCGAGGGCACGCCGTCGAAGCTGGAGCCGCTCGCCAGGGCGATCCTGAAAGGCGCCCGCGAGATGGTGCGCGAGCTCGCGATGTCGGATGGCACTTTCGCCGAGATCAGGCAGCATCTCTCCGACGAGCACATGGTCGACCTCGTACTCACCATCGCCTTCTATTGTGGTGTGGTGCGCGTGCTCGCCACTATGAAGATCGACAACGAACCGTATTACAAAGAGGTACTCCAGCAGTACCCGATCCCGGGAGTGAAGTGACATGCGCTTGAAGGACAAGGTCGCGATCGTCGTCGGCGCCGGCCAGAGCCCCGGTGAAGGCATGGGCAACGGCCGCGCCACCGCGCTGACCTTCGCGCGCGAGGGCGCGAAGGTGCTGTGCGTCGACCATCACCTGGAATCGGCGCAGGAAACCGTCGATCTGATCGTAGCGGAACAAGGCACCGCCGCGGCCTTCAGGGCCGACGTGACCAAATCCGCGGACATCAAGGCGATGGTCGCGGATGCGCAGGCGCGCTGGGGCCGCATCGACGTGCTGCACAACAATGTCGGCGTCAGCCTGTCCGGGGGCGATGCCGAGCTGCTTCAGATCACCGAAGAGGCGTTCGACCGGGTCGTCGCCATCAACCTGAAGAGCTGCATTCTCGCCGCGAAGGAAGTGATCCCGATCATGCGCGCGCAAGGAAGCGGGGCCATCATCAACATCTCCTCAATGGCCGCGATCACGACCTATCCTTACGTCGCCTACAAGGCGACGAAGTCGGCGATGATCGCCTTCACCGAGCAGCTCGCCTACCAGAACGCCGAATACGGCATCCGCGCCAACGTCATCCTGCCCGGCCTGATGAACACGCCGATGGCCGTCGACACCCGCGCCCGCGAATGGTCCAAGCCCCGCGCTGAAGTCGAAGCCGAGCGCGACAGCAAGGTGCCGCTGCGCAGGAAGATGGGCACCGGCTGGGACGTCGCGAACGCAGCGCTGTTTCTGGCGTCGGACGAGGCGAATTTCATCACGGGCGTGACGCTGCCGGTGGATGGTGGCGCGAGTGTGAGACGGGGGTAATTCGAGCGCGCTGCTTACCCTCCCCTGGAGGGGGAGGGTAACAGCGTCACTGCGGCGCGCGCGTCGCCCGCCAGATGGTGCCATTGCCGTCCTCCGACACCAGCAGCGATCCATCCTTCGCCACGGCGACACCAACCGGCCTTCCCCAGACCTCCGTGTCACTCACGACAAACCCCGTGACGAAATCCTCGTACTCGCCGGTGGGCTTGCCGTCCTTCATCCTGATACGGATCACCTTGTAGCCGGTGCGCTTGGAGCGGTTCCAGGAGCCGTGCTCAGCGGCGAAGGCATCGCCTTGATAGTCGGACGGAAACTGCGTGCCCTGATAGAAAGTCATGCCGAGCGAAGCCGAGTGCGGCTGGATCAGCACGTCGGGCACCGTCACCTTGTCCTTGAGATCCGGCCGCGCGCCGGCGTGACGCGGATCTTCGTTGCCGCCGATATAGAACCACGGCCAGCCGTAGAACGCGCCCTCCTTCACGCTGGTGACGTAATCGGGCACGAGATCGTCGCCGAGCCCGTCGCGCTCATTGGTCGAGCACCAGGGCAGCCCGCTCTGCGGCTCGATCGCAAGACCGACGCAATTGCGGATGCCGGTGGCATAAATCTTCCGGTCCTTGCCGTCAGGCGTGAAGGCCATCACGGTGGCGCGCTCGAGCTCACTGGCCCAGGCCGCGCCGAGCGGCTGCGTCTTCGACCAGCCATCCAATCCGCCCGGCGGCGTCCCCATGCCCTCGGCGACGTTGCTGAGCGAGCCGACCGAGACCAGCATGCGCTTGTTGTCGGGCGTGAAGACGATGTCGCGGGTGGAATGGCTGCCGTCCTGCGGCAGGCTTGCCACGATCGTCTCCGCCCTGCCGCGCGCCTTGAGATCGCCGGCCTGATAGGGAAACCGGACGACGCTGTCGGTGTTGGCGATATAGACCCATTGCGGATTGTCGCCGTTCGGAAAGAAGGCGATGCCGAACGGCCGTCTCAATCCGCTGGCAAACACCTCGTTGGTCGCGGCCTTGCCGCCATCCCCGGCGCGCAGCACGCGGATGGCGTCGGCCCGCGTCTCCGCGACGAAGACATCGCCGTTCGGCGCAACCCTCACGATGCGCGGCGCGCGCAAGCCTTCGGCGAACAGCTCGATCTTGAAACCCGTCGGCACACGTGGCATGGCCTCCGGCGGCCGCGACGCCACGCGCGCGGTGCTCGCAACCGACCGTGTCGCGCCGGGCCTGACGAGATCCTGCGGCCGGATCAACCTGACCGTGCCGGGCTTGTCGGCCTGCCAATCGCCATAGGCGTCCTTGCCCTGCAGAACCGGATCGGCCTGCGCGCAGGCAGCAGCCGCGACCAGCAATCCCGCAGCCGTTGCTGCGGACGAGATCCTGCTTTTCACGTCGTCTTCCTCCCAGCCTGCGCGTCCTGAACGTCGACGCTTATAGGTCCGCAAATGTTCTGCGGCAGTACAAACACCTGCCGAATCCCACGTCAGCTCATGCCCGCACGATGTGCATCAGCCGGAGCCCATCGTACTGGAAAATGCGGCAGATCGGTGCGACACATTGTAAGGGCGCGACCGCCGGTTGCGGTCATCAAAGCTGCGGCATCCAGGTCGCAATTGATGGGGTGATCATGTGGGGATCCATCATATCGGAATGGGCGAGCCTGCTGCTGCGCTGGCTGCACGTGGTCGCGGCGATCGCCTGGATCGGCAGTTCCTTCTACTTCATCGCCCTCGATCTCAGCCTGAAGCCGAAGACTGACCTGCCGGACGGCGTGCAGGGCGAGGCCTGGCAGGTCCATGGCGGCGGCTTCTACCGGATCATGAAATATCTGGTGGCTCCGAGCCAGATGCCGGAGGAGCTGACCTGGTTCAAATGGGAGGCCTACACCACCTGGCTGTCCGGCTTCGCGCTGATGGTGGTGGTGTACTATCTCGATGCCGACCTGTTCCTGGTCGACAAGTCGATTCTCGACCTCTCACCGATCCAGGCCGGGCTGTTCAGCTTCTGCAGCCTGGCGCTGGCATGGCTGCTCTATGAGGCGGCCTGCCGCACCGGGCTCGCGCAGCGTGAGCTGCCCTTTGCCATCGGCGGCTATCTGTTCCTGGTCGCGCTCACTTACGCCTTCACCCACGTCCTGAGCGGTCGCGGCGCCTTCAACCAGATCGGGGCGATCATCGGCACCATCATGGTCGCCAACGTCTTTGCACTGATCATCCCGAACCAGAAGAAGATCGTGGCCAGCCTGATCGCGGGACAGGCGCCCGATCCGAAGCTCGGCAAGACCAGCAAGGAGCGCTCGGTTCACAACAACTACCTGACCCTGCCCGTCGTCGTGCTGATGATCAGCAATCACTATCCTCTGCTCTACGCGACGCGCTTCAACTGGATCATCGTCGCGATCATTCTGGCGCTCGGCCCCGTGATCCGCCACTTCTTCAACGAGCGGCACGCGGGGCGCAAATCGCCGTGGTGGGTTTGGGGTGTCGCCGCGTTGGGCGTGATCGCGATCCTCCTGCTCTCCGCCGCAGGCCCACGCGAGATCAGGACGGGCGCGCTGTCGGCACTGCCAACGCGCGCCAATGTCGAGGAGATCGTGATGTCCCGTTGCAGCATGTGCCACGCGGCCGAGCCGGTCTGGGCCGGCATCGTGACCGCGCCCAAGGGCATCTTGCTCGACGCGCCCGAGCACATCCATCGCAACATCCGCCTGATCGGCCGCGTGGCGGCGTGGTCCAATGCGATGCCGCCGGGCAACATCACCGACATGACCAGCGAGGAGCGCGCCATCCTCGCCGCCTATATCGAGCAGGCGCAGTGACGCCATCACGCGTCGATACCGCATTTCGCGAAATGAAATTCCGCATCTAGCGCCGATTTGAAAATGACTTGATCGCCTATCCGGCGTAGACAGGGCCAGCGGCCGCCGGCGCGGTCCAGGTCGTAATTTGCATTTGCTGCGGGGAAAGAACAGTGGCCCTCAAGAACATCATCGGTATCGACCACGCCGTGGTCATGGTTCGGGACCTCGACAAGGCCGCCGAAAACTACAGGCAGCTCGGTTTCACCCTGTCGCCGCGCGGCACCCACAGCGCGCATATGGGCACCGGCAATTACACCATCATGTTCGACCCCGACTATATGGAGCTGCTCGGCGTGCTGGTGGCGACCGAGCACAACGCACCTGCCCACGCCTTCGTCGACAGGCACGGCGAGGGCATCGAGCGCATCGCCTTCACGGCGGTAGACAGCGCAGCAGGCGCCGAGGAGATCCGTGCGCGCGGCCTGACGCCGATCGGCCCGACCGATTTCGAACGGCCGGTGACGCTGCCCGATGGCACGATCTCGGCGGCAAAATTCCGCACCTTCATGTGGCCGACCGCGGAGGCGCCCGGCGGCGTGCGCATCTTCGCCTGCCAGCACAAGACCCGCGAGACGGTGTGGATTCCTGAATTGATGAAGCACGCCAATGCGGCGAAGCGGATCAAGCAGACGCTGATCGCAACGTCCGAGCCCGCGCAGGATGCGGCGCATCTCGGCCGCCTGATCGACCGCGAACCGAAGGCGGAAGCCGATGGTGCAGTCGCCGTGCCGTCCGGCGGCGACCGCGCCGACTTCGTCTATCTGACGCTGGGGCAGCTCGGCAAACGCTATCCCGGCGTGCCGCTAACTGGTCTTTCCGCGCGCGGCGGCGCGGCCCTGGTCCTCATCAGCGGCGATCTCGAAGCCACCGAGAAGGCGTTGGGTCCGGCTGCGTTGCACAGCGGAGCTGCGATCTGCGTGCCGCCGGCCAAGGCCAACGGCACCCTGCTCGCCTTCGTTGCCGGCTGATTTTAACTAATTCTTTAACGTGCGTTTACCCGGCGGCACTAGGACTTTCGGGCCTTCCACGCCGCCCGAGGCCAAGCGCATGTTCAAAGAGGAATCGCCGATCGCCTACGACGCGCCGGCCGAACTGAAGAAGTGGCCGTCGCTGAAAGGCGAGAGACAGAAGGACCGGGGTCCGCCCTATCTCGTCTACAACGGCACGCTCGCCGACTGCGTTCGCGTGCTCATGGACAAGCCGATCAAGGGCATCTCGCTCTACGACATCATGACGAAGCCGCAAGCAGCGTTCGAGACCGTGCTGTCGCCCGGCGATGCCGCCGAGATCGCGATGCGCAAGGATTTTCCCAAGGACTAGTTCAAGGCCTGGTTCGAGGCCGGTTTTCCCTGCTGCTTTAATGAGGATTCCGTCGGCGCATCGAGGAAGACGACCGGCGCGAAGGCCCGCGCCGTGCGCCTCGCATCGAGCGAGCGCTGATCCGCTACCGCAAGCAGATCCTCTCGCCGCGACGCCCCCTACTCCGCCTTGATGTTCGCGGCCGCGACGACCTCGGCAAGCTCCGTCGTCTCCTTCGCGATCTTCGCGGCGTAGTCGACCGGGCTGAGCACACTCACGACGCCTTGCGACTCAAGCCGCTCCTGCACCGCCGGATCCTTGGCGGCGGCGACGATCTCACGGTGCAGCGTCTCGCGGATCGGCGCGGACACGGCCTTCGGCACGAAGAAGCCGACCCAGAACGAGATGTCGAAGCCGGGATAGCCGGCCTCCGCGACGGTCGGCACATCAGGCAGCGCCGGCAGCCGCTCGGCCGATGACACCGCGAGCGCGCGCAGCTTGCCGGCCTTCACCAGCGGGACGGCGGACAAGGGATCGAACACCGCCAGGACCTCCTGCGCGAGGATGCCGACCTCGGACGCCGCGCCGCCGCGATAGGGCACGTGGATCAGCTTGATGCCAGCCTTCTGGCTGAGCAGCTCCATGGCGAGATGGGCGAGGTTGCCGTTGCCGCCCGAGCCGTAAGCGAGCGCGCCGGGCGCGGCCTTCGCCGCCGCGACCAGATCGGCGACGGTGTTGATGTTGGCCGTCTTGGGATTCTCGGGATTGACCACGAGAACCAGCGGCGCCGAGATGACGGTGGTGAGCGGCGCAAAGTCCCCTTGCGGATCGTAGCGGGCGTCCTTGAACAGCGTCTTGTTGAGCGTGATGGTGGACGAGTTGCAGGCGAGGATGGTGTAGCCGTCCGCGTCCGCGCGCGCCACGCCCTCGGCTGCGATCATGCCGTTGGCGCCGG
The DNA here is from genome assembly GCF_011516635.5 of Bradyrhizobium barranii subsp. apii. Classification (GTDB taxonomy): domain Bacteria; phylum Pseudomonadota; class Alphaproteobacteria; order Rhizobiales; family Xanthobacteraceae; genus Bradyrhizobium; species Bradyrhizobium barranii. The sequence goes on from NZ_CP096255.1 coordinate 7,199,570, forward strand.
CGCGGTTCTCGACCACGAAGGGTTGGTCTAGCTTGTTGCGCAGCCGGTCGCCGACAATGCGCGCGACCACATCGACCGGGCCGCCCGCGCTGAAGCCGACCATGATCTTGACCGGACGCGTCGGATATTTCTGCGCGAGAGCCTCGGTCGTCACGCACAATCCGGCGACAATCGCCAGCAGGCGAAGCGTTCGTTGCATTCGTTCTCTCCCCGGACCCGCGCCGCCGCTTTTGCATGGTGCGGCGCCTCTGGAGATCATGATTAGCGGTCGCGCCGGATTTCGCAATCGCGTTTGCACGCCGGCATTCCGTCGCGCGGCACGCGAGAGCCGCATCCAAACAAAAAATGCGAAAACAACCCCATGCACAGTAGCCGGCCCCTGTCAGGACAAGGACTTGCGCAGGACTGGTGACTTCGGATACCGCGAAATTAAATTTGACACGTCGGGCAAAACACCGGCATGATGGCATCATCGCAACAATCGCCAGCGTCCACGCCGCCCGCTCCACGGGCGCCTCGCCGCGATCGCGCGCAAGCCTCTCATCGACATCTCAAAATTGGTAACCGCGCGCAGCACGCGAGCGGTCGTTCGTAAGCGTAGCTCTGCGGCCCTTTTGAATGGCGCTTGACGCCTATTTTGTTCGCGTGGCGCGTCGCCGCGGCTTCCTTGTGTCGGACAACGCGTTGACGGCGGCTTCGAGTGCCTTCCGGTCGACGACGTTGGGATCGAACCGCTCCGGGCCCCAGAGGCGCATGTGTCCGTGCTCGGGATGGGCGGGGTCGCTGATGGCGGCGAGGTATTCGGCATAGCCTGGCGCACCGCCGACGTCTTCCGGAGGACAACGACCGGCGGCCTCGAGCAGGAAGGGAAGCCCCTCCGTCGTGGTGTTCTCGAACCATTTTTCGAGCTTGATCACATGGTCCCAGCTGTCGCCGAAGTCATAGAGATAGTGGATCGTCTTGGCGCCGGTCTCGCGAACGATATCGCACAGCCGCGCTTTGCGGGCATCCATGGGCTGGTGACCGTAATCATTGTCGGGGTCGGGAATCCCCCAATGTGCCTCACCAGCAAAGAACTCGAAGAGGTGACTGTTCGTCCAGCCGAATGCCTCCTGAAGCGTCAGATGCAGCCGATCAAGGCGCAGGGTGACGGGTACGACAAGGCGACGCATCACCTCCGGCTTCACATCCTTGAGGGTCACCTTGATCCGGACCGCGGTCGTGTTCAGGCTCATGCCGCCAGCCTCGGATCGCGTGTATGCATCGTATAGGTCGACGCCCAGGGAAGCAGTTCGTCCAGTCGCGCTGCAGGCCAACCATTGACGAGCTTGGCGAGAACGTCAGCGAGCCAGTGCTCGGCACTGAAGCCATTGAGCTTACAGGTCTCAATGAGCGAAGCCAGCAATGCCCAATTCCCGGCGCCTTCGTCGCAACCGGCAAAAAGAGAGTTCTTGGCGTTGAGCTTGATCGGTCGCATCGCACGCTCGACAGCATTCGTGTCCATTTCGATGCGCCCATCATCAAGATAGAGCGTCAGGCCGTCCCAATGACGTAGTGCATAGCGCAAAGCCTTCGCCGTGTCGCTCTTCTGCGCAAGGTGATCGAGCTTGGCCTCAAACCACTGCTTCAAGGCTGCAACCAGAGGCCGGGTATGCGCTTGTCGGCCAGCACGGCGCTCGTCCGCAGATCGGCCGCGGAGGGCCTTCTCGACCGCGTAAAGCTGGGCGATGCGCTCAAGAGCCTCGCGGGCAACCGGAGCTGGCGCAGGCGCAGCCTCCCGCTCGATCTTCACAAACTGGCGCCGCAGATGCGACCAGCAGAAGGCGAGCGTCCCGGACAGGGCGTCCGCACGCGTCTCTCGGGTCATGGTCTTGTAAGCCTGATAGCCGTCGCAGTGGATGATGCCGCGATAGCCCTCCAGCAGCCGCAAGCCATGAACGGCGCCGCGGCCCGGTGCATAGGCATAGACTACCCCAGGCGGATCAGGTCCGGCCCAAGGCCTGTCATCGCGTGACAGCGCCCAGAAGTAGCCGGTTTTTGTTCTGCCGCGCCCCGGATCCAGCACCGGCGCCGGGGTCTCATCGACACAGAGCTTCGAGGAGGCGAGCAGAAGCTGGCGCAGACGATGCCACACGGGCTTCAATTCCTGGGCGGCATAGCCGACCCAGAAGGCGAGCGTGGAACGATCCAGCGCTATTCCGTGCGTCGCCAGCATCTGCGCCTGGCGGTAAAGCGGCAAATGCCAGTGATACTTGGCATCGATCACATGCGCGACCAGCCGCTCGGTGGGCAATCCTCCCCTGATCAATCGCTCGGGAGCCGCGTGCTGCAGGACGACGCCATGACAGGCGCGGCAGGCCAGCTTGGGACGGCGGGTGATGATGACGCGATACTGCGCCGGAACGACGTCGAGCCTCTGGCTCTCATCCTGACCAATCTCGAAGAGGTTGCCCTTACAAGACGGGCAGCAGCTCTCGGCCGGCATCATAGTCTCGATGACGCGCGGCAAATGCTCCGGCAGCTGACCACGGTTGGCTCTGCGCGCGGCAGCTCTCTTCTCGCCTGTTTTGGGATTGGCACGATTCTCGGCGGCTTCGAGAGCCGCAACGGCCTGATCGATATCCTCCAGAACAAGCTGCAGCTGATCAGCGTCCAGCTTTTCCGAGGACCGACCGAACTGCGCATCTTTCGCAAGCTTGAGCAACCGCTCGAGCCGGGCGCAGCGATCCAGCAGAGCCGCGGCAAAGGCACGCAACTCGGCTGGATCGCTCGGTAGCTCATCAGGCAAATCACTCATTGGCCCGAGCTTGCCATGCTTCGCGTCACGATGCAGCGATGATTTGCATTTTTACGCAAGCGCTTTCGGCTGCGGGATCCGAGGCGCGTGCATGCGCGTCCAATCCATGCCGGCCAGCAGTGCTGACAGCTGGGCCCCATTCATCCGCATCACACCGGCCACGATGGGTGGCCATTTGAAGCCGCTGCCATCGAGCCGCTTCCAGTACATCACAAGGCCGCTGCCATCCCAGACGACGATCTTCACCCGATCGGCGCGCTTCGCACGGAACACCACCGCCACGCCCTTCATCGGGTCATGGCCCAGCGTATCCTTCGCCAGCAGCGCCAAGCCCTCTGCACCCTTCCTGAAGTCCACAGGTTGCGTCGCCACGTAGATCATGAGGCTCGCCGGCATCGTCAGCATGAACGTGTCCGTCGCAGCGCAATGAACACATCGCTCAACGCAGCAAGGCCAGGCGCCCCGCGCACCTCCACGCGCGCGCCCTGGAACTCAACCGTAACAATGGCTGCTTCCGGCGAACCGGAGGGCTCTGCGGCCGCAGGCAACGCTAATTCCGACACCACCGGCACGAACGACAGCGTGTCCGCCGACGCCGGCAATACCAACTGGCCCAAACGCGCCCGGCGCCGCCAATCATGCACCTGCTGGGGCCGGCAGCCATGGCGACGAGCGACGTCTGTTACAACCGCCCCCGGTTCGAGGCTTTCCGCCGCAATCTGCGCCTTCAAATCATCCGGCCAGCGCTTTCGACCTGCGCCAGCGAACACTTCAATACGCGGTGACAACGGTCGTCTTATGTCGTCAGAATGGTCGTCCATTGTGAGCACCCTTCCAGAAGATGACTCTTCTAACGGTGCTCTCAAGACTCCGCACAAACAATCAGACGGGCCTCGGCGCTACGCTTACGGTCGTTCGCGCACCTGCGCCGGTAAAGGACACGACACATGACGACATCCCCAGATCGCCACACCACGCCGCCGGTTGCAGCAACCGATCGCAGCGACCCGGCTGCGAGCCCGCGCGTCAAACTCTACAGGCGGCGCATTGCCATCGACCATCCCGACCCGAAAACCGGCGAACGGCTGCTGGCCGACGCGCTCGGTGCCGTCGACCGTGACGCGTTGCAAGGCATCTTGAAGCAATTGGTGAAAGCCAGCGTGATTGCGCAGAAGCCGGACGAGGCCAATCTCGCCTTCATGATCTCGATGATGAAGAGCATCGCGCCGAGGGACTCCATCGAGGCCATGCTGGCGGCGCAGATGGTCTCCATTCACGTCCTGGCGATGCGCTGCGCCCATCGCCTCGCCTTCGCCGACGACATCCCGCGGCAGGACAGCGCCTCACGCGCGCTCGCCAAGCTGGCGCGAATCTTTCCGGCCCAGGTCGAGGCGCTCAACCGGTACCGCAACAATGGCGAGCGGGCGATCACGGTGGAGAGTCTGACGGTGCAGGATGGCGCAGGAGCCGCCGCGAGCCACGCCGTACAGCACGCGGACATGCTCGTAACGGAGCAAGACACCGGGGACACAGCGATGTTAGCAGGATCGAGCTCGCCTCGCGAAGCCGGCGAAGGCGAACATGAACCGGTCGTTGCCGCACAAGGCGCCACCGCGTGAGCGGCGATCACACCCGCAACACGGCTGCGATGCAGGCGAGTCCGCGCTGCGGCGCCAGGACACGCACCGGCACCGCCTGCCTCGCGCCGGCGGTGCACGGCAAGACCCGCTGTCGCATGCATGGCAGCGCCGCGAGATCAGGCGCACCGAGGGGAAATCAGAATGCGCGGAAGCATGGGCTATTCACGCAAGACCGGATCGCAGAACGAAGGGCGATACGGGCGCTGCTGGCGAGACGCGGAAGCTGCTGCAAGAGCTGGGCTAGGCCGTGTACCCATAAACCCCGCGGCGTGATGCGACGAAGGCTACGCCTGCTTTGCCCCAATAGCGACCAGGTTCGTGCGGCAGCACAAGAGGTCGCGATGGGCCATTCGCGACATTCTAGCGGTGCGCCGACGAATTCCGGTCTACCCCGATAGGCAGACATAACGCATTCGTGAACCTCGCCACAGGGCGACCGCTGTCCTTGCGAATGAACACAAGGGACGGCAGGGGCGACCAACCCTACAGCGGGAAAACTTGCCACAGCGCCTGCCTCGGCTGCATGTCAGGACGTTCGAGGCAGCATTCCCGTTCCGGGGAGGCGCGATATGCTGCAGTTGAAAGACAAGGTCGGACGGTTCGCGACGACAGGGCGCAGCTGCCAAAACTGGAAAAAGGATCAGGAGCTGGTCATTTCGCTGCTCAACAAGATCGCCATTTCCGACGGCGGCGCCGAGAACACGCTTAAACCACAGATGGTCGTGACCGGTTACGCCAGCGACGGCCTTTACAACTCGATTCTGTACTTCCAAAAGAAGAACTTTCCCGGCACGCCTGACGGCTATGTTCGGCCTGCCGGCCCGACATTCAGTCGGCTCGTTGAACTGTCGACGAAGGCGGCTGCCAAGCCCGCCCTGCCAAAGGGCCAATGGGACGCAATCGCGACTCCTTCCGTCGATGCTGCACTTCGCAAAGGCCTCATCGACGATTCAAAGCTGGACTACGCAGAGATCGTTGACATCATCCGGGCTACCGTCGCAGACGGCATGGTCACCGCATTCGAGCTGGACGACCTGACCACCATTGCGAACACCTCCAGAACGCTCTCCCCCACCTCGAAAAAGCTCATCACGCTCTTCGTCGGAGAAGAATACAAGGAGAAGCGCGGGATCGGACCGTACGACCTCAATTCCGACCAGAAAAAACTAGCCGCGGAAATGGTCTGCGATTTCCTGAAAAACACGAGGACGACGTTCTTTCCGAAGCTCGACCCACACCGCGTCGGCATAGGTATTCTCAGGCGCATTGCGAAGCCGAGCCTCATCAATCAAGATCAGGGAAGTCTGTGCGGGCCATCCGCCCTGATGTTCGGCTACGCGTCCGACAAGCCAGGGTCTTACGCGCGGTTCGCGATCGATCTCTATCAGAAGGGGCAGGCGAACCTTGGCCGCCTGCTGATCAAGCCGGGAAAGGATGTGAGGAACTTCACGCCACCCTGGTCGCTGGACCACGTCGATTGGCTGACATGCGCCTCCATACGCGATTCGGAGAACTGGTTCCTCGATTTCGACGACACAGGCAAGATCAGCGATCTTGCGGGTGTCACCCTGCCGAGCGAAATGGAGCAATGGTTTCGCAAGGCAGGATACCGGGACGTGCGGGAGAATACCAACATTTCGCGATACAACAAAGACATCGACGATGTAAACGAAGCCAACCGGCTGCTCGACAGCGGATATCGCGTATGTCTTTTCATAAGCGCCAATATGATCGACTATGACGACCAGTCCGATAAAGGCTCCGCGTTTACAATGCACTGGGTCGTGCTGCGCGAGAAGATACAAGTGATGAACGGGTACGTGAAGGCGAAGGTCTTCTCATATGGCGATGGAGACTACGTGATACCGCATCCGCAGGAAAAAACCGGTGCTGTCAAGCCCCTCGCCGTTCGGGACTTTCTTATGAATTTTTATGGGTACGTTGCTGCCAAGGGGTGACCGGGGCGAGAAGCGCCGAAGGCATCATCATGCTGGTCACGCACGAGATGGCCTTCTTCCGATGTCTCGACCTGCGTCGGCTTCATGAATGCCGGCATCATGGCCGAGGATCGGCACGCCCGAGGAAACCATCCGCCAGCCGCGCAGCGAAACGGCTGAAGGTTCTTGAGCCGGTTTCACGAGGCGCACCGAGGCTTGTACTCGCAGAACGCCCGGCAGTCAGGGCGCGTATGAGGTCCGCTGTGCCCCTGATAGCGGCGCAATAGCGGATCTCAGCAGAGGTCGGCTTTGGGTCAAAAGCAGCGATCAGGGGTAAGCGCGGGGTGTGTCGGGTTTACCTCCGTCAGCTGACACGCTGAGACCTGAAGCACGGTTCGGCTCGACGATCGCATTCGCGATGTCCGGCCGCTTGAGGGGACATACGAAGACTGGTCGGTCGACATTGGGAAGACGGCGGTTAGCCTCCGTCGGAGATGCTACTGGTCTTGAACCAAAGGCCAAGCGAAGGTCGTCAGACACAGCATGGCGGAGCCGATCGCGATGCCAACTAAACGCTCTAGCCCAGGCGTAATATCTGTGATCGGAGCTGGTCCCTGAACTAGGGTGATGAGAAGCCCGAGCGTGAACTGCGTTCCGAGATAGTTGATCTCCCGTCCTGTCTGGATTTGGTAGCCGATCCAGACGCCGGCAGCGAGGGTGAGCACGGTTACCGGCAATCCTGTGCCGAACAGGCCAATAGAGACAAGAGCGACCGCGCTACCAAGCAGGCATCCGAGCGCCCTGTGGGCTATCCTCTCGTAGATCGTAGCATATCGGCGGTTCCCCACCGCGGCCGATGGGACGATCATGATGACGTACGATGTGACCGCAGTTTGTGAGAACTCCTCAATGCCGAACCACCGCCAGATGAGGGGAAGCAAGGCGACGGCCAGCGCCGCGCGCGTACAGTGCTCGAGCAGCAGCCAATTCTCTCGCAGCCAGCTCTCATTCAACACATCACGCAGGCGTCCACACCAGAGCATGTCGTAAGCATGTTGTTCCCTGCGGCTCGGTGTATCCGGGAACAGGCTTGCAACAACAAGGCATGCGCACGTTCCGACCGTAATCTCCGCCACCCGCGTGGCGGCGAAATGCACGACAGAGTCTGGCGAGGCGAGCGCCTCGGTGATGACCATCCCGGCCGTAAGGCCAAAGAACAGCCATGCGTAACTGTAGTTGGTCGCCAGCGACTGAAAGGTGCCGATCCATGACACAAGGAAGAGGAAAACGATTAGCAGCAAAGGGGCGTCCGCTGCGCTGGGCGCAAGCAGGAGCCCCAGCAGTGCTCCACCGGCAGTGCCCACGATTCGCATCAGTCCCCGCCGGAATGTCTCGGCGAGGCTGCCACGTATCACCATGTAGCCGCTGAACGCTGCCCAGGAGAGATCATCAAGGTTGAGAATGGTTGCCGCCGCGACAGCAACCAGCACCGAGATCACGAGTTTTGCTGCGTCTCTGGCGCGCGGGCCGCGAAGCTCGAGCGATTTGAGCTCACGCACCAGGGCTTGCGGTATGGGTCGCAGGGCCGATATCAGGAGCGGCATCGTCAAGATTCTCCCAATCAGTAGATGACCAGGACGCGGGCGTCGACGCCCATGAAGAGTTGGTCGCTCCCAGGAGATTCGAGCAGCGTGAATCGAACTGGAATCCGTCGTTGCAGGCGAATCCAGTTCACCGTTGGAGATACGTAAGGGACAAGTGTCTCGCTTCCTTGCTGGCGACTAATGCCGTGCGCCAGACCTTGGATGCGCGCGCGATAAAGATGCCAGGGATGGCTGTCGAGCCAGATCCAGGCGAGGCCGCCGGGATGGAGGTGTCGTAGATAATATTCCTTGTAATTGGCAACGACGCGCCAGGCGTTTCCATCGACGATCGCAACCGCTGCCTGGCTCGTGGAAACCATGTCGCCAGTTTGAATGGCAAGATGCGTCACGAAACCATCACCGGGCGCCACGACTTTGGTGCAGCCCAAGCGCCATTCGGCGAGAAGACGTGCAGCGTGGGCCGATGAGACGGCAGCCTTATCCAGGCTGAGAGTCTCGTTCTCCTTCTGCAAGGCAGCTTCGGCAGCATGTTGCTGGGCCGCGCTTTGCTCCTCGGTGGTACGAGTCGTGTCGAGGGCCTGCCGCGGAGATCGTACCGGACTGGGCAAGCGGCGTGTCACGGCGCAGGTTTGCCGCAGCGAGCCTCTCGGCAGCACCCGCCGCTTCCTTCTGCGCCTGCAGAACCTGCAACTGCGCCCGGTCGACCGGCAGCTGCGCCTCAGTTCGCGCCTCCTCCGCGCGCGCTTGCTCTACGGCCAATCTGAACGGAACCGGATCGATGGTAAAGAGGAGGGTTCCCCGCTTCACCCATTCGTTGTCTTTCACAAGAACCGCTGCGATCGGACCCGTAACTTCCGGCGTGATCGACAGCACATTGGACGTGACGTATGCGTCGTCCGTATAGGCGAACAGATAGCCCGATATCCACCAGGCTAAGACAGTTGCTGCAACGGCGAGGAGGAACAGCAAGGCGCGCCGGCGGTGCGAAAAAACGCGCGATCGATCGAGTTCGGGTGTCGCGGAAAGCGAAGGTGCAGCAACCGGGAGACGGGGTTCCATGTTCCCAATCGCCGGCTCGGGGATGGACTTGTCTTTCAGACTGACGTTCAGATTCTGGTCCAATTTCGATCGTCCAAGTCAATCGGCGCCCCCGATAGGAGATATTTGATTTCGATAATCGCGCAGTCAAATATATAGGAAGCACGATCTCGATAGCTTTTGGCACTGACATGGAACTGCGCCACATCCGCTATTTCCTCGCGGTTGCCGAGGAGAAAAACTTCACACGCGCCGCTGCGCGCGTTGGAATCGGGCAGCCGCCGCTGAGCCAACAGATCAAGGATCTTGAGGCCGAAGTCGGGGCTGCGCTCTTCCATCGCATTCCCCAGGGTGCTGAACTGACCGAGGCAGGGCGCACTTTTCTAGAGAACGTGCGGGTCATTCCTATGCAGGCGGAGCGCTCCATTCGCGCCGCGCAGAGGGCTGCGCGGGGTCAAATCGGTTCGCTGCGGGTCGGCTTTACCAACTCGGCACCATTTAATCCCGTTGTTACCTCGACAATCCGATCGTTTCGCCGAGCTTATCCCGATGTGGATCTGACGCTGGAGGAAGCAAGCACATCCCGCCTCCTTGCGGGCCTTCGGGAAGGAGAGCTGGACGCGGTGTTCCTGCGCCCCGATGAGGGCGAGGACGATCTACAGTTTCGGCGTCTCTCCAGCGAGCCGATGCTCGTCGTATTGCCCGCAAGCCATCCGGTGGCGAAGTCGACTGAAATCGATCTTATCAGGCTCAAAGGGGATCCGCTCATTCTGACGCCGCGCGGATCGGCCTGGGTTGACACAGTCATCGCGGCCTGTCGGCGGGCGGGCTTCGAGCCGACCCTCGGGCAGTCCGCGCCGCAGATCAGCTCTGTCGTCAGCCTGGTGGCAGCTGAGCTTGGCTTTTCGCTCGTGCCGGCGTCAATGCGCCAGCTTCATGTAACCGGCGTCACCTATCGTGAGGTCAAAGGGGACGCTCCAATCGTGCGCTTGGCTCTGGCGTTCCGGCGTGGCGAGACCTCGAAGATCGTCCGCAACTTCATTGCCCAGGCGGTGGCGTGAAACAGGGGGAGACCTCGGGCAACGCTCAACCTGCTGGCAACCATACGGGAAATAGACGCGACCGGCTCGGCTCAAACAAGCATAGATTGCGGCAGTTCGTCTCACGAGGGGCCAAGTGTGCTTGCCCGGGAAGGCGCAAAATATGTTACCCGCAGATTACGTTTTTGGTCTGGCTGTTGCGTTAGTTGTAACCCTAAACCTCTATTTCGCGCCTCGTATCGAGCGGGACCGCATCGCAATGCAGTGGGGACGCAACGGCGAGCCAACATGGAGCGCCCCAAAATGGTTCGCGATGTGGGGAATGGTTGTCTTCATGGGAGCTGTTCGGCTCTTTATTTGGCTGGTTTCGACCTATGCGCCGCAGAGCGTGCACGGTGTTGAACTAGGAATAGTCATTTTCTCGGTGGTCGCTTTAGCCTCCCATTTGTTCGTTTTGATGAAGGCGAGAGCGGCACACTGAGCTAGGTCGTGAAAGTCGGCTAAGGGCCACGAGCGGTCATCAATGTGGTGTTGTGACGCGGTGGCCTGAGGCGGCCCGAAACTGGTGAAAGCACAACCTTTAGTGTATTGGTATCAGCCGCTCGCGTGGACGCCCCTTGAGCTTGGACGCGCTGTCGTAGGTTGTGCCCCTTGAGAGCGCCGTCCGCGGTTGAGACTAGCCTTCGACTGAGTGTCTGTTCCAAAACATGTTGAGTCGAATGAATCGGTTGTGATTCAAGGTGAGCGGCCTGATTCGATGGGGACGCGCCGCCAATGTGGACTACCGAGAACCGTGCACGCTACGACCGCAGCCGCCTGCGCTATCCGAGCGACTTGACCGACGAGGAGTGGGCGCTGATCGCGCCTCGCATCCCGCCGGCCAAGCGCGGCGGCAACAAGCGTACGGTGGACCTGCGCGAGATTGCCAACGGGCTGATGTACATCCTGAGCACAGGTTGCCAGTGGCGCGCGATCCCCAAGGACCTGCCGCCGCGCTCGACGCTGTATGGCTACTTCGATCTGTGGAGCTGGAACGGCACGCTCGATAAAATTCATCACGCCCTCTATGTCGAATGTCGCGAAAGGGCCGAGCGCGAGGCTTCTCCCACCGCCGCCATCATCGATAGCCAGAGCGTGAAAAGCGCTGAAAAAGGGGGCCTCATGATCTCCATGGCTACGACGCGGGCAAGAAGATCAAGGGCAAGAAGCGGCACATTCTCGTCGACACGCAAGGCCTCTTGATGCACGCCATCGTGCATGCGGCGGACATCCAGGATCGCGACGGCGGCGTGCTCCTGATGGCAACGTTGTTCGGCCTCTATCCCTTTCTTCTGAAGCTCTACGCCGACGGCGGATATCAAGGGCCACATTTCCAGAAGGGGCTGCGTAGCGCTCTGAAGCGCGTGAACCTCGAAATCGTCAAACGCTCCGATCAGGCTCACCGTTTCGTCGTCTTGCCCAAACGCTGGATCGTCGAGCGTACCTTTGCCTGGCTCGGGCGATGCCGAAGACTGTCCAAAGATTGGGAATGCTTCAATCACAGGGCGCTCGCCTTTCTCAAGCTGGCCTCCATCCGACTCATGCTGCGAAAGCTATGCAATCCAAGGTAATCTTTCCGGACAGACTCTGAGTTTCGTTGCCCATGACTGGCTGAGGCGTTCAAGCGTGCACCACGGCTACGGCGAGATACCTGTAACACCAACGATGATCCAGGCAGTACACCTGAACACAGGGGCGACGACGTCATGGATGCGTACAACTATCCGTATATACGGGACAGAGTCGTCATCAATGCCTATGTGCAGAGCTTCTATAATAACTTTGTAGGATCGGGGCCGGTCTTTCTACTTGGGCGAGTTGTGATCCATGAGGTTGACCTCATAGTCGGTCAGAAGCCCCTGATCATCATCGCCGACGAGTATCACGGCAACGGAAAGGGGATTAACGCCAGGGGAGCATACCCCGGCGGGGGTGGCGGCACCGTCATTGTCCGGTGTAAGCGATCAACCGGCGCCTATATCAGCGTGTCTGGTGGTCACGGAGCTGCCGGCGCAACGGGCGCGGATGGCACCGAAGGCGTGCCCGACACCATTATCGAGGGATACTGGATCACGGTCCCCGATCCCTGGCCCATGGAAACCACACATGAGGAATGGGTTCCCGGCGAGATAATTCCCGGCACGCCAGGAAGTCCTCCCAGCATGGGCACCAGCGGCGGAGCAGGAGGAAATGCCGGCACGCTGACCTTCACGACCATGACCGAGGATGGCTTTCCCGCACTTGAAGCGGAGGGCGGTGGCGGTGGTGCGGGCGGTGCCGGAGGGTTCCTGGGTGACGAACAAGCCTCGTCTGGCGCGGACGGAGCTTCGGGCATCTCGTCGACCATCGCTTACACCGTTGCTTCCGAAGAGGAGTTCCTGGCGCTTGTGCGCAGTGATCTTGGCGTTTACGCCAATTACTGGGCCCCGTTCCGTATTGCTGTCGGGGACTATTTTTATCACAGGTACAACTCTCGCGTGACCGATCGTGCAGGCTATCTGACGCTTGCTGCAGGTGAGCTCGCGGCCGCGCTGCAGTTTCAGCCGGACAATGTGGAGGCCCTTCATCTGCAAAGACAGATGGTGGGCTTTCCTGAGCCCGTTGCAGGGACGGACGAGGTGGTGTGGAAGGGTGGCGGCAACAACGCGCTGGGCCTGCCGCGCGAAATGGACCTGTTGCCGCGGTTTGACTACTACATCGCCGCCTATACCGGCTTTGGGTCCCTGACGCTGAGCTTCCTGACCATCGGCACGTCATGGCTTTTGGGCGCGGAGGGAATCGCGGTCATGAGTGAGTTCGCGGCGCAGCAACTCACGGAAGTCCTCGCGGCGCGCGCAAACAGCAGTGACGAGCTCGACATAGCGAAGACCGAACTGAAGAATTCGGCTGACGAAGTCACCTATGCGAAGCAACGGCTCGACAAGGTGACCGCCGAAAATCAGACGGCGCTGCCGGTGATGGCGACCAAGAGTTTCTCTTTCGGCGGATTCCTCGGCACGGTGGCGTCGATCGGCGCGGCGGTGGTGAGCATCGTAGCCGCGATCCCGACAGCGGGCGCGAGCGTCGTCGCGCTTGTGCCGTCATTGGTCGCGCTTTCCAACTCCCTCAGCGACAATGCGGAACCGATCGTAAAGGCTCTGATCGACGACGCAAAGGTCAAGGACGCAGACCTCAAGCAGGTCAAAAAAGCCTACGAGGAAGTGGGCAAGAACGTCGACGCTGTCGTCAAGGGCGGCAAGTCCATCGTGAGCTTCGTGAAGCTGGTGCAAAATCTCAACGCCACCGCGGCGCCCGACAGCTCCAAATATGTCGCGCTGGTCAAACAGGGTGCCGAACTGGCTCACGAACTGATGCTTGCCGGGAGCCGGGCGACCTTGGCCCAGCAGCGCCTTGACGCCGCAACCGCCAAACTTGCGCGGGCCGAAGCGGTGGTTGCATCGGTGAATAAGCTGATATCCGACCTGCTGAACAGGCAGCACACGATTCGGCAAGTTGGACTGGCTGCCATAGACATAGCAGCCTCAAAGGCCCAATCGCTGCAGACACTGGCCTTCCGGGCGCAAAGATCGGTCGAAATATATACGCTCGACGACCAGGAACAGAACGTCTTCCTGGATGCTGGAATGATTAGTCCGGACGTCAGCCGGGCCTTCTACGAAGGCGAAAAGGACGAAGCCGCTCTCGCAAACGCCTTGATCGCGTCCTGGGGCAGCATCCTGAACCCCGTCAATATGCAGCTGTCCTATATCTCCTACTTTGACGCCAGGCCCGACTGGGACACCCATAGGCTCTCGTTCACGGACGGTCCGGAATTAGCATCGCTCCGCAATACACATAGCTTCAGCTTTCGGCTTGAAGCGACGGACCTGCCCGAAAGCCACTTTGAGACCAAGGTCAAGAACGTGCTCGTCTCCTTTGTTGGAGCGCGCAATCAAAGCGGAGAAATCTCATGCGTGGTGCGGCACGGCGCGCAGTATGAGCAGCGTCGACTGGAGGGAACGGTTGAGGTGCAACATCTGGCGCCCCAGACCGTCAATCGCCGGGCGGAAACGACGCGGCTGGACCGCCCCGTCGAGAACACCGACCCACCGATCGATGCTCCTACGTCATTGGCCATCTGGGGCCGCGGCGTGGGCGGAGATTGGGACGTGACGATTGAGCCGCACGAAATCGAAGCGGGCTCGTTGGACTTGAGCGGACTATCGGAAATTCAGGTTTGGATCGATTATCAGTTCACTCGCTAGCAATACCGTTTCGCGGCCAGGCTCTCTGATGCAGTGAAGGACCGCTTTGGGTCATTCGCATCTATCGAGCACTCCTCGGTTTCTGTCAGCTCCCCTGAGAGCCGACATGTGAAGTGCCGGCAGAGCCACCATCAAAAACCTGCCGATTGGCCGGACCGCACTCGCCGCCGTCGGCGCGGATATCAAACAGTCACTCCGCCGCAAAGACCCTTGATTTCTTCCGGTCCAGCTCTTCGACGACGTCCTCTTCCTGAGGATCGCTTCCTGCGTGTGGTTTCGGACTGAACCATTGCGAGACACGGTCCAGATAAAGATAGACAACCGGCGTGGTGAAGAGCGTCAGGACCTGGCTGACCAAGAGACCGCCGACCATGGCGTAGCCGAGCGGTTGACGCAGCTCCGAACCGGTCCCGTGGCCGAGCATCAGCGGCACGCCGCCGAGCACCGCCGCCATCGTGGTCATCAGAATCGGACGGAAGCGCAGCAGGCATGCCCTTCGAATGGCCTCAACCGGCGACAGGCCCTGATCCCGCTCCGCCGCGATCGCGAAGTCGACCAGCATGATGCCGTTCTTCTTGACGATGCCGATCAGCAGGACGAGGCCGATCAACCCGATCAAACTGAAGTCGAAATGGAAGATGAGGAGCGTCGCCAGAGCGCCGACACCGGCCGACGGCAGAGTCGACAGGATCGTCAAGGGGTGAATGTAGCTCTCGTAGAGCACGCCGAGAATGAGATAGACCACGATCAGCGCCGCCACGATCAGCAAAGGCACGGAGGAGAGAGACTCCTGGAATGCCTTCGCCGTGCCTGCGAAAGTCGAGGTGATCGCGGCCGGCACGTTCATCTGCTTTTCCATCGCGTCGATCGCCTGCGTCGCCTGGCCGAGCGCGACGTTGGGCGCGAGGTTGAAGGAGATCGTCACCGCGGGAAACTGTCCCTGATGGTTGATGGCCAGAGGCCGGACCGGAGCCGTGGTCCACTTGGTGAACGCCGACAGCGGCACCTCTCCCCCCGTCGTCGGTGAGCGGAGGTAGATCTGCTCCAGCGTGGACGGATTCTTCTGGAGCGAGGGCAGCACCTCGAGGACGACATAGTAGGTGGACAATTGGGTGAAATAAGTCGCGATTTCCCGCTGCCCGAATGCGTCATACAGGGTCGCGTCGATCACGTCGGGAGTGATCCCGAAACGAGCGGCCTGATTGCGGTCGATCGACAGCGTCAGCGTCGTGCCCGACGTCTGCTGGTCGGACGCGACGTCGCGAAGCTCGGGCATCTCCTTCATCTTCGCGAGCAGCTTCGGGGCCCATGTGTTGAGCTGGTCCATATCGGTCGACTGCAGCGTGAACTGAAATTGCGTCCGGGAGGCCCGGCCGCCGACACGTACGTCCTGCGCCGACTGGAGGTAGAGCCGCGCGCCCTGGACCTTCGCCGTCTGGACCTGCAGACGACGGATGACCTGGTCGGCCGAGTCGGTGCGTTCATCCCGCGGCTTCAACGTAATGTACATCGTGCCGTCGTTGAGCGTATTGCCGCTTCCGCCCATCCGCATCGCCATGTGGTCGATCGCAGGGTCCTTCAGCACGATCGCGCCGATCTCCTGCATGTGCTTCGCCATATCGGCGATCGACACGTCCTGCGACGTTTCGACGATTCCGGTGATCAGCCCGGTATCCTGCTGCGGAAAGAACCCTTTGGGGATGATCACGAAGAGATAGACCGTCAGCGCGATCGTCGCGAAGAACACCATCAAGGTGATGAAGCGGAAACGCAGCACGAGGTCGAGGCCGCGCTCGTAGCCGTTCACGAGGGCCTGGAACATCCGCTCGCTGAGCATATAGAGCCTGCCGTGATGCTCCTCGTCGTGCGATTTGAGGAAGCGCGACGCCATCATCGGCGTCAACGTCAGCGATACCAGGGCCGACACGGCGATCGTCATCGCGAGCGTCACCGAAAATTCGCGGAACAGGCGGCCGATGATGCCGCTCATCAGCAATAGCGGAATCAAGACCGCGATCAGCGAAACGGAGATCGAGATGATCGTGAACCCGATTTCGCTCGCGCCCTTGAGCGCGGCGGCCATCGGCGTCTCGCCCTCCTCGATGTAGCGGGTGATGTTCTCCAGCATCACGATGGCATCGTCGACCACGAAGCCGACCGCGATGGTGAGAGCCATCAGTGACAGATTATCGAGGCTGTAGCCGGCGATCCACATCAGCGCGCAGGCGCCCAGCAACGCAAGCGGCACCGTGATCGACGGAATGATGGTGGCCCAGACGCTGCGCAGGAAGACGAAGATCACCATCACGACGAGGCCGATCGTCAGCAGCAGCGTGAACTGCACGTCCTTCACCGCCGCGCGGATCGTCTGCGTGCGGTCCGACAGCACCGAGACCTTGATGGCCGGCGAGATGCCCGCCTGCAGGTGCGGCAGCTGCTTCATGACGCTGTCGACGGTGTCGATGACGTTGGCGCCCGGCTGCTTGAAGATGACCAGGAAGACGCCGGGCTTGCCGTCAACCCAGCCGTACTGGGTATTGTCCAGCGGCGCACTGACGGCATGGCCGATGTCGCCGACACGGACGGGACTGCCGTTCCGATAGGCGATGACGATGTCGTTCCAGGCCTCGGCCTTGGTGAACTGGTCGTTGGCATAGACGGTGTAGGTGCGGGTGTCTCCGTTGAGGGTCCCCTTGGGATTGTTGACGGTGATCACCGAGAGCGGGGTGCGCACGTCCTCCAGCGACAGGCCCTTGGCCACCAGCTTGGCGGGATCGATCTGGACGCGGATCGACGGCGCCTGCTGTCCACCGACGCTGACCTGGCCGACGCCGCTGATATGGCTGATCGCCTGCGCGAGCTTGGTGTAGGTCTCGTCGGACACCTGCGTCATCGGCAGCGTCGTCGAGGTGGCGCCGAGCGTGAGAATGGGTGAGTCGGCCGGATTGACCTTTCGGTAGGTCGGCGGGGTCGGCATGTTCTTGGGCAATTGCCCGCTCGCGGCATTGATGGCGGCGAGCACGTCGGAGCCGGCACCGTCGATGTTGCGCGAGAGATCGAACTGCAGAACGATCTGGGTCGAGCTGGTCTGGCTCTGCGACGTCATCTCCGAGACGCCGGGAATCAGCGCAAATTGCGATTCAAGCGGCTGCGCGACCGAAGAAGCCATCGTTTCCGGATCCGCGCCGGGAAGGTTGGCGGAGACCTGGATGGTGGGGAAGTCGACTTCCGGCAGCGGCGCCACCGGCAATTGTGGATAGGCGATGATCCCGACGAAGACGATGCCGACCATCAGCAGCGACGTCGCGATGGGAAGGCGAATGAAGGGAGCCGAGATACCGCCAGCCATGTCAGTCAGCCGATCCGGTCTTGGTTCCGCTCGTGGCCGGAGTGGCAGTGGCGCTTGCATCCGCCATCGGCGCAGCCGCAGGCGCTTCCTCGACCAGCGCGCCATCGAACAGGCGTGACTGTCCGGCCACCACGATCCTGTCTCCGACGTTCAGCCCTTCGGAGACCACCGCATTTGCATCGCCACTCTGGCTGACCTTGATCGGCCTCGCGCTAACCTTGCCATTGTCGCCTATCACATAGGCGAACAGACCCGACGGCCCGTGCTGCACGCCATCCTGCGGCACGACGATGACGTCCTTGCGCGTGTCGATCAGCATCCGCGTGGTGACCGACAGGCCGGGCCACAGCGCATTGTCCTTGTTGTCGAAGCGCGCTTTCAGGCTGATGGTCCCGGTGGCCTGGTTCACCGAATTGTCCATGACCACGAGCCTGCCTTGCGACAGTGTCCTGGTTCCGTCCGAGGTCAGCGCCTCGACGGGCACCTCACCGGCGTCAAAGGCCTTGTCGATGGCCTGCAATTGCTCTTCAGGCTCCGTGAACTGCACGGCGATCGGCTGAAGCTGGGCGATGGTGACGATCCCCGTCGTATCCGCGGCATGCACGATGTTGCCGGGGTCAACCAGCCGGAAACCCGTTCGTCCGCTGATCGGCGCCTTGATCGAGGTGTAGCCGAGATTGGTCTGCGCATTGTCGATGGCGGCCTCGTCGCCCTTCACCTGCGCGATCATCTGATCGACCAGGGCCTGCTGGGTATCGAGATTTTGCTGGGTCTCGAATTGCTGCTTCGCGAGCTTCTGAAAGCGCTCCAGGTTCAACCGGTCGTTCCTCAGATTGGCCTCGTCCTGGGCCTTCTTCGCCACCGCCTGCTCGAGAGCCGCGGTAAAGGGGCGTTGATCGATCTCCAGAAGTGGATCGCCCTCCTTCACCATCTGCCCCTGTTTGAAGAACACCTTGATGATCTGACCGTCGACGCGGCTCTTGACCGTCACCGTCTTGAACGGCGAGACGACTCCGAGACCGTAGGCGCGCACGGGAAAGTCGGCCTTCTTCACTACGAACGAGGTGACGGGAATCTTCGCCGCGGCCTGACTGGCAGCGCTTTGGGCGGCCGCTGCGGCTGGCTTGACGCCCCCGAGGAGCTCATACCATACGCCATAGGCCACCGCGGCTATTGCAAGGATTCCAAACAGCGCAACGCTGAGCTTCGGTCGCGTTGACAAATTGATGGCCCTCTAACTGTTTGTACCTGCCTACGGGTGACCCGACTGATTGCAGGTGAAACCGCCGCCTCGGATTGGAAGTATCGCGGACAAAATCCCTGCGTCAAAATGACGATCGCGTGCGAAAATCTGTACAAATTTTCATGTTCGCTCGCTGCAAAACGCAGTCGCGCAATCAAAGCGTCCAACGAAGGAAAGGCAGAAACAAACAGAAACGAAATGGAGAGACGTAAGAGGTCACCGCGGCATCACGCTGAATTGCGCCGGCGCTCGCGAATTTCAGGATCGCTCGCCTCAAGTCAGGCCTTATCATTGAAATTCAGCAAGCGCTGCTTGATGGGAACGAGGCGCGGGATGAAGGCTGATCAACCGAACCACCAGGGAAATGTCGTACCGTTTCGGACGCGATCAGGAAGCGGCAGAGATCCGGTTGATCACGCACGATCCGGCAACATTTTGCGGATGCTCGACCTCTCGAAGTTCGAACACCATCGCCCCGCTGTCGAGAACCGCCCCAGCATGCGTTCCAACATCGCGGCAATGGTTCTGCTCGGGCTTCTCGTATTCATTGCAACAGAGGACTTTTCCAGGCTCGAGCAATCGAACCTTTGCTTCGATAAATCGGAATGCAGGAATTGAACAGCGCTCGTCATCAACTGACGGCGTAACGACGAATCGCAGTTTCAGCGGCAGGCGTGTCGGCCAACCGGCGTTCGCACGGATGTCAGCGATGTCCGGCTTGCCTTCAACGAGGAACGAAGGTCCGGAAGACCCCATTGGCACCGTCCCGCCAATCGTGTAACCCGGCCGAAACCCTCGCCGGGACGGGACGCTGATGAGTGCGGTTGCCACTGATAACGCGGGAGATGGCACCCGCGCGCTGATCTTTGCGCTGCTTGCGCTCGCCTGCGGGCACATGCTCTCGACCTTGCTGCGCACGATTCCCGCCGTCAGCCTCGACCTGATGGCGGCGGATTTCCACATGGAGCCGCAGGCGCTGGCGAGCCTCACCTCGGTCTATCCCTTTGCCTTTGCCGCCGCGCAGATTCCGGTCGGCGCGGCGATGGATCGCTTCGGCGTGCGGCCGGTGTCGCTGAGCCTGCTTATGGGAACCGTGATCGGCGCCATCGCGTCGGGATTCGCGACGGGGCCGGAAAGTTTTGCGGTCGGGCAGGTGATGCTCGGCATCGCGACATCAGGCATGCTGATGTGCCCGATGACGCTGGCGGCCAAGCAATTGTCGGCGGCGCGGTTCGGGCTGTGGTCCGGCGCGATCCTCTCGATCGGCAATATCGGCATGCTGCTGTCGTCGAGCCCGCTCGCTTTCGTGGTCGATCATTACGGCTGGCGTGCCGGGTTCTGGATCTCGGCGCTCGGCGGCGTCCTCGTCGCACTCGCGGTGTTCTTGCTGGTGCCGAGGCAGCCGGCCGAGCACAAGGACGAGTCCTCGCCGCTGTCGCAGATGATCGAGGTGCTCAGGCTCGGACTCTCGCGCCCCCTGCGTGGCCTGATCGCGCTGGCGCTGGTGTCGCTTGCGACTTCGCTGGTGCTGCGCGGACTATGGGGCGGGCCTTGGCTGATGGAGGTCAAGGGACTGACGCGAGTCGAGGCCGGCAACCAGCTCGGCGCATTCACGCTGGCGATGATCGCAGGTCCCCTGTGCATCGGCATGATTGACCGCAGGCTCAGTCGCCGCCGCGAGCTGGTGGCGGGCACGCATATGGTCGGCGCGCTGCTGCTGGCGCTGATGGCGCTGGGGGCGCCGCATTATGCGGTCTCGATGCTCTTCGGCGTGCCCGTGATGCCGCCGCAATATGATCTCGTGCTGTTCGTGCTCATTGGCCTTGCGACCTCCGCCCAGCCGCTGCTGTTCGGCATGTCGCGGCAGTTGGTCGATGCGCAAACCGCGGGCAAGGCGCTCGCGGCGATCAACCTCGCCTTCTTCCTCGGCGCCGCCCTGATGCAATCGATGACAGGCGCGGTGGCGGCATTCGCGGGGCTGCCTGCGGTGCTGCTGTTCATGGCGGCGGCGCTTCTTCTGGGCGCGCTGATCTTCCTGGCCTATACGCGCACGGCTTGAAGCGGCCTCGCACAACAGCGTGGCCGGCTACGCCCAGCCCAGCGCACTGTTATCGACATTCCCGATTCTTCCTGTCGCGCCAGCCTCTGTGAAAAGTCGCAACCTGCAGTGGCCGTTATTTCCACTGTGACCCGGTGGTTACAGCCGTCGCATGACTCGCCGGATATTGTGACCCGATCGCGAAGTCGGACAACTCACCAGATGAAGTCGCTGGCCTGTGCGATGCCGACCCGCACGATGCGCTTCAGGCGCCATTGCCGTTAGTTGAAGGAAGATCCTCGCATGACCACCAAAACCCTTTTCAGCGCCATTGCGCTGGCCGTTTCGACGTGGACCTCGGCCATGGCGGCGGACGTGTCGATGCCGTACAAGGCGGCGCCCGCGGCCCCGGCGTTCTCCTGGACCGGTTGCTATGTCGGCGGCAATGGCGGCGGCGGCCGCGGGGTCAACGAGCAGCAGCCCATCGCCGGGACGACGTTCAATGCCGATCACAACAGCGGCTGGCTCGCTGGTGTGCAGGGCGGCTGCGACTATCAGGTCGGCTCCCTCGTGGTCGGCATCGAAGGCCAGTTCGATTGGGCCGACATGAAGGATACCGCCACGACACTGACTCCGGGCGGCGGCTTCGGCTTCCTGCTGACGACCCGGCTCGATCGCGTCGCCACCGCGACCGGCCGCATCGGCTACGCCTTCGATCGCGTGCTGTTCTATGCCAAGGGCGGCGCCGCCTTCGCCCACTTCAACCATCAGATGACGGAGACCGATTTCGCCGGATTCACGGCTGATTTCAAGGGGTCGCGCGATGTGACGGGATTCGTCGTCGGTGCCGGCCTCGAATATACGCTGCTACCAAACCTGTCGTTGAAGGCCGAATACAATTATTTCGACTTTGGCACGAACGGCTACACCCTGAACTGCTCCGGCAATCCCGGATGCGCCGGCACTCCCTTCTTCCCGGCGAGCGTCCGGCAGAACATGCAAACCGTCATGCTCGGCGTGAATTGGCGATTCAATACGGCTGTCGCCCCGCTCGTCGCGCGATACTGATTTTTGTGCCGAAAGCGTCGGCGGCGCGTCGTGTTCGGCGCGCCGCCGCCAACAGCCGCCGTGGCTTTGATGCGGTCGTCCCTGCCCCGCCCTAAATTCACCGGACTGTCCGAGAGGCCTTGCGAAACACGGCGCAGCGAAGGATGCTGACGCGTACCGTGCATCAAAGGACCATCTCATGCCTGTCGACACCAAAGCCGCCACCGATCGCCTCATGCGCTTCCTCTCCGTCGAGGGCGTCACCGGACAGGAGGCGGCGATCGGGCGCGAGCTCACCGCCGCGCTGAAGGAGAGCGGCGTGCCGGCGAAGGCGATCCGGCTCGACGACGCCAACACCCGCATTCCCGTGCCGACCGAGACCGGCAACCTCATCGTCGACCTGCCCGGCCGCGGCGCGCTGCACAACCAGCCGCGCATCATGTTCATGACCCATATGGACACCGTGCCGCTGTGCGCCGGCGCCAAGCCGAAGAAGTCCGGCCGCAAGATCGTCAACGAGGCCAAGACCGCACTCGGCGGCGACAACCGCTGCGGCTGCGGCGTGCTGGTGACGCTGGCCGCCGAGCTCGAAAAGCAGAAGCTCGATCATCCCCCGATCACGCTGCTGTTCTGCGTGCGCGAGGAGAGCGGGCTCTACGGCGCGCGCCACGTCAAGCTCGACGAGCTCGGCTCGCCGGCGATGGCCTTCAACTATGACGGCGGCTCGGCCTCCAACGTCATCATCGGCGCCGTCGGCGCGGACCGCTGGAATGTCGAGATCTTCGGCCGCGCCTCGCATGCCGGCGTCGCACCGGAACGCGGTATCTCCTCGACCATGATCATGGCGCTCGCGCTCGCCGACGTGAAGTCCGGCGGCTGGTTCGGCAAGGTCGTGAAGGGCAAGAGCCAAGGCACCAGCAATGTCGGCCCCGTCACCGGCGGCGAGGGCCGCCCGGCGGGCGATGCCACCAACGTCGTCACCGACTACGTCCATGTGCGCGGCGAGAGCCGCAGCCACGACGGCAAATTCTTCAAGGAGATCACCAAGGCCTACAAGGCCGCGTTCGAGAAGGCCGCCAAGAAGGTGACGAACGCGCAAGGCAAGTCCGGCAAGGTCAAGTTCAAGGCCGAGACCGACTATTTTCCTTTCCGCATGAAGGACAACCTTCCGGTCGTCAAACGCGCGGTCGAGGCGGTGTCCGCGGTCGGCGGCACCCCGAACGTCCGCACCGCCAATGGCGGCCTCGATGCCAACTGGATGGTCCGCCACGGCGTTCCCACCGTGACCTTCGGTGCCGGCCAGAACGAGGCGCACACGATCGACGAGTGGATCAACCTCGACGAATACGACCGCGCCTGCGCGCTGGCCGTGCAGCTCGCGACGATGCGGTGAGGCGGGTCGCGCGTGAGCTCAGAGAGATCATTTGTCGCCAATGACGGCACCGTCATTGGATATCGGCAACTGGGCTCAGGCCCCGGACTGGTGCTGCTCCATGGCGCGCTGCAGAGCGCAGCGAGCTTTACTGACCTTGGCGCAGCGCTGGCCGACCGCTTCACCGTTCTCATCCCGGACCGCCGCGGTCGTGGTCTGAGCGGACCGTTCCGGCCCGACCACTGCATGGCGACCGAGATCGATGATCTCGGCCGGCTTCTCGCCGAGACGGGCGCACGAAATGTGTTTGCATTGAGCGCCGGAGCCTTGGTTGCCATGCACACCGCGCTCGCCAATCCGGCGATCGCGCGCCTCACGCTTTACGAGCCGCCGCTCGAATTCGGCGGGGTCCAGCCGCGCTACTGGGCCGCTGGCTATGAGGCGGCCCTGGCGAAGGGGGATCTGCCGGGCGCCCTTGTTGCCGTGCTCAAAGGCACCGGCGACAACGAGATCATGACAAGGCTCCCTGCGCCTGTCCTTAAATCGTTCTTCGCCATGATGATGCGGCTCCGTCCCAACGCGGCCGTTGGCAACGGGCCGCCTCTGGCCACGCTCATCCCCACGGTCCACTACGACATCGAGCTGATTGCGGAGAAAGCCGGCGACCTTGACCGCTTCAGGAGCTTGAGCACGGAAACCCTGCTGCTTGGCGGCGATCGGAGCCAGGGCTATCTCGCCACCGCTCTCGATGCTCTCGCCGCGATCCTGCCGAACGCGACGCGCGTTGAATTCAAGGGCGCCGGACACATCGCCGCAGACAACGAAGGCGACCCAATTCGCGTCGCGGCGGAGCTGCGTCGTTTCTTCGCATGACGTCGTCCGCAGGATGGGGAGAGCGCAGCGAAACCCATCGCCGCGATCATGAAGATGATGGGTTTCGCTGCGCTCTACCCATCCTACAGAACTGCCCTGCATCGCCCGCGGTTGCCCGCCGATGCCTGCCGGCCTAGCCTGCAAGGAAAAGCAGGAAGGAAACATGGCACGCATCTCGACAATCGAGACCGGATTCTACCGGATTCCCCTCCCCGTCACGCTGTCCGACTCCACGCATGGCGAGATCGCGGCGTTCGAGCTGATCACCTGCCGCATCCGCGATGCCGACGGCGCCGAGGGCGTCGGCTACACCTACACGGTCGGGCGCAATGGCGGGGCGACTGCCGACATCCTCAAACGCGAGATCCCGCCGCTCATCGAAGGACGCGAGGCCGACGACACCGAAGCGATCTGGCATCACGTCTGGTGGGGCCTGCATTATGGCGGGCGCGGCGGACCGGCGGTGCTGGCGCTGTCCGCGCTCGACATCGCGTTGTGGGACCTGAAGGCGCGGCGCGCGAAATTGCCGCTGTTCCGCCTGCTCGGCGGCTTCGATGCGCACGTGCCCTGCTATGCCGGCGGCATCGACCTCGATCTCTCCGTCGAGGCGCTGCTCGCCCAGACCGACGGCAATCTCGCCAAGGGCTTTCGCGCCATCAAGATGAAGGTCGGCCGACCCGATCTCAAATCCGACGTCGCGCGCGTCGCGGCCATGCGCAAACATCTCGGCGACGGCTTTCCGCTGATGGCGGACGCCAACATGAAATGGACGGTGGAGGACGCGGTCCGCGCCGCCCGCGCCTTCGTCCCCTACGACCTCACCTGGCTCGAGGAGCCTGTTATCCCCGACGACGTCGCGGGCCATGCCCGCATCATGCAGGCCGGCGGCGTGCCGATCGCGGCCGGTGAGAATCTGCGCTCGCTGTGGGAGTTCAAGAACTACATCGTCGCCGGCGCGGTGTCCTACCCCGAGCCTGACGTCACCAATTGCGGCGGCGTGAGTGCGTTCATGAAGATCGCGCGGCTCGCGGAGGCGTTCAATCTCCCGGTCACCAGCCACGGCGCGCACGACATTACGGTGCATTTGCTCGCGGCCTGCCCGAACCGCTCGTATCTGGAAGCGCATGGTTTCGGGCTGGACAAGTATATCGAGCACCCGCTGGTGCTCGCGGACGGCAAGGCGCTGGCGCCGGACCGGCCGGGCCATGGCATCAGCTTCGACTGGAAGGGACTGGCGAAGCTCTCGCCGTAGGGCAATCCGTCATGGCCGAAGCAAGACGTGGATGGCCGGGTCATAGGCGAGCGGAAGCGACGCCGTCCTTCGGACGGCTATGGCGAGCGGAAGCGACGCCGTCCTTCGGACGGCTATGCCCGGCCATGACGATGCTGCTGCACGCGAGGCATTCGCAGGCGCTTGACGGGTCGGCTCAATATTCGGCTATGCTGGCATTAACCGGCCCTCCTTGCGAAAGATCCCCGCCTTGCCCCCCGAACTGCACCAGAAACTGACCCAGTGGCGCCGGCATCTGCATGCGCACCCGGAACTGGGCCTCCACGAGAAGGCCACCTCTGCCTTCGTGCAGGAGAAGCTCACCGAGCTCGGCATTCCCTTCGAAGCGGGCATCGGCGGCCACGGCGTCGTTGCGACGCTGACGCGAGGGGCGGCGCAGGGCCGCGTCGGCCTGCGCGCCGACATGGACGCGCTGCCGATCACCGAGGATACCGGACTGCCCTACGCCTCGACGACATCAGGCGTGATGCATGCCTGCGGCCATGACGGGCACACCGCCTCGCTGCTCGGAGCGGCCGCGCTGCTGGTCGCCGACACCAGCTGGAGCGGCACCGTCGACTTCATCTTCCAGCCGGCCGAGGAAGGACTTGGCGGCGCGCGCGCGATGGTCGGCGCCGGCCTGTTCGACCGCTTTCCGATGACGCGGGTGTTCGGCTTCCACAACTGGCCGGGGCTCGCAGCCGGCACCATTGCGGTCCACGACGGCGTCGTGATGGCCTCCGGCGGACGCGTCAGCATCACCATCGACGGCCATGCCGGACATGCCGGCATGCCGCATCTGACCCGCGATCCCGTCATGGCGGCGGGACACCTGATCGTGGCGCTGCAATCGGTCGTGTCGCGCAGCATCGATCCGCTCGACACCGCCGTGCTCTCGCTGTGTACGCTCGAAGGCGGCACGGCGCGCAACCAGATCGCGGGACGCGTCACCATCGGCGGCACGCTGCGGTATCATCGCGACGCGGTGAAGGACGTCATCCTGGCGCGGATCGGAGAGGTCTGCGCAGGCATTGCAACGACCTTCGGCGTCAAGGTCACGCCCGAAATCGTCATGGGCGTCGGCGTGGTGGTCAACACGCCGGCCGAGGCGGGCCTGGCGCGCCTCGCCGCGGAGAGGGTGCAGACCGAGGTGCGACGCGATCTCGCGCCGAGCATGGCCGGCGAGGATTTTGCCTTCTTCCTCAAGCAGTGCCCCGGCGCCTTCGCCTGGATCGGCAACGGTGAATTGCGCGACGGCGCCGAGCTGCACGGCCCGCGCTACGATTTCAACGACGCGATTTTGCCGGTCGCCTCGAGCTGGATGGCCGAGGTCGCCAAGGTGGCGCTGAAGTCGAACTGACCCCGGAACGTCGGGGCCTCGGATTCCCTGCGCATGACGTCGGCCGTGCGCCGACCGTCCCGCCGCACTGTCCCACCGACACTTTTTTCTTTGGCCTGCAACCCTTTGAACATGCAGCGGCGATGACTGCCCGGGCGGGCGCGTTGCAGCACCGCACCGTCGCGCGCGCTTGACGCGGGACGTGCGGGCAGGAATAATGAAATTAAAGAACAATTGTTCGCATTCCGAACAATCTGCAGCGGGATCAAGCGGGCTCACAACACCGCATCCGCGTCATCAGAGGAAACGTCATCGATGCAAGCCATCCTCAATGGCGACAGCACGCTCATCGTCGCAATGATCGTCGCCTACATCGCCTTCACGTCCTGGCTCACGTTCAGGCTGCGCAGCAGGACCAGCGATCAGTTCATGACGGGCGCACGCGCGATGCCGGCGGTGGTCGTCGGCGTGCTGATGATGTCCGAATTCGTCGGCGCCAAATCGACCGTCGGCACGGCGCAGGAAGCGTTTCAGTCGGGCATAGCGGCGGGGTGGGCCGTGCTCGGCGCCTCGATCGGCTTCCTGCTGTTCGGGTTCCTGATGGTGAAGAAGCTCTACAGTTCCGGCGAATACACCATCTCGGCGGCGATCGCGCAGAAATACGGCAAGTCGACCATGCTCACGGTGTCGGTGATCATGATCTACGCGCTGCTGCTCGTGAACGTCGGCAACTATGTGAGCGGCGCGGCCGCAATCGCCACCGCACTGCATGTCAGCATGCCTGTTGCGATGTGCATCATCGCCGTGGTCAGCACCTTCTACTACGTGTTCGGCGGGCTGAAGGGCGTCGCCTGGGTGACGATCCTGCACAGCGCCATCAAGGTCGTCGGTATCGTCATCATATTCTCGGTTGCGATGTCGCTGACCGGCGGCATCGCGCCGATCCAGGCCAAGCTGCCCGCCTATTACTTCAGCTGGGACGGCAAGATCGGCTTTGCGACCATCTTCGCCTGGACCTTCGGCACCGTCGGCGCGATCTTCTCGACCCAGTTCATCGTGCAGGCGATCTCCTCGACGCCGAGCGCCGACGACGCGCGCAGGGCCACCTTCTATGCGGCGGCGTTCTGCCTGCCGCTCGGATTCCTGCTCGCCCTGATCGGCGTCGCGGCGAAATTCCTCTATCCCGACATGAACAGCCTCTACGCGCTGCCGGTGTTTTTGGAGAAGATGCCCCCGCTGGCCTCGGCTTTCGTGACGACCTCGCTCGTCGCCTCGATCTTCGTCAGCGTCTGCACGGTTGCGCTCGCGATCGCCTCGCTGGTGGTGCGCGACTTCTACGTCCCCTACTGGAAGCCAACGCCGGAGCGGGAGCTGAAGATGACCCGCCTATTCTCGGTGGCGATCGGCATCGCACCGCTGGTCTTCGTCTTCTTCATTCCTGAAATCCTCAAGCTGTCGTTCTTCACGCGCGCGCTGCGCCTGTCGATCACGATCATCGCGATGATGGGATTCTATCTGCCGCTGTTTGCCAGCAACCGCGGCGCCACCGCGGGCCTGATCGGCGCGGCGATCTCGACGACGGCCTGGTACATGCTCGGAAACCCCTTCGGCATCGACAACATGTATGTCGCGGCCGCGACACCGCTGGTGGTGATGGCGGTCGAGCGCCTGGTGATGGGCCGCGCTCCGGCCGCCGCCACGACGCCGCAGCCAAATGCATTGATGGAAAGGACTTCGACATGATCATCGATACCGAGATCGTGACCACCGACATCGGGACCGCCGCCGACGGCGTCGTTCGCCCGGCCGCCGGCGATCCCGACCGGTCCGACGCTTTCATTCCCTCGCCTTGCGTGCAGAACCACGCCGCCAATCTGATGCCGCTCGCGAACGGCGATCTGGCCTGCGTCTGGTTCGGCGGCACGCAGGAGGGCATGTCGGACATCTCGGTCTATTTTTCGCGCCTGCCCCGCGGCGCGACGCAGTGGTCTCCGGCCGAAAAGCTGTCCGACGACAAGGGACGTTCGGAGCAGAACCCGGTGCTGTTTCCCGCACCTGACGGCACGCTGTGGCTGATGTGGACGGCGCAGCTGGCGGGAAACCAGGACACCGCGCTGATCCGCCGCCGCCTCTCCCGCGACAACGGCAAGAGCTGGGGCTCGATCGAGACGCTGTTTCCCGAGCAGCGCGGCCGCGGCACCTTCATCCGCCAGCCGATCGTCGTGCTCGACAATGGCGACTGGCTGCTGCCCGTATTCTATTGCCACAGCACGCCGGGTCGGAAATGGAACGGCGACGAGGACACCAGCGCGGTGAAGATCTCGTCCGATTCCGGCGCGACCTGGCGCGACGTCGACGTCCCCGGCAGCCGCGGCTGCGTGCATATGTGCATCGCGCGCCTCGACGACGGTTCGCTGCTGGCGATGTTCCGCAGCCGCTGGGCGGACAATATCTACCAGAGCAGGTCTTCCGATCACGGCCGCACCTGGTCGGCGCCTGTTGCGACCGTGCTTCCCAACAACAATTCCTCGATCCAGCTCACGCGGCTCGGCAACGGGCATCTCGCGCTCGTCTTCAACGATTCCAGCGCCAGGGACGCGACCGGGCGCCGCCTCTCGCTCTACGACGAGATCGAGGACGATCTGCCGCCGGTGCTCGCCGGCGACGGCAGCAAGGCGGACGGCCGCACCGCGTTCTGGGGGGCGCCGCGGGCGCCGATGACGCTGGCCGTCTCGGCCGACGGCGGACGAAGCTGGACCAGGCGCAATGTCGAGACCGGCGACGGCTATTGCATGACCAACAATTCGCGCGACCAGACCAACCGCGAGCTGTCCTACCCGTCCGTCAAGGAGACCGCCGACGGCGCGCTCCATATGGCGTTCACCTTCCACCGCCGCGCCATCAAATATGTCCGCGTGACCGAGCCATGGGTGACGCGCGCCACGCGGGGCTGAGGTCATGGACCAGAGGCCTCACGCGCTGGTGACGGGCGCAAGCTCGGGGATTGGTGCGGCGATCGTCGAGCAGCTGCTGCGCGACGGCTGGCGCGTCACCGGGATCAGCCGCCGCCTTGCGACGTTCGACCATCCGGCGTTCGATCATTTGCCGCTCGACCTCGATGATGTCGACAGCATTGCCGACGCCTTGGCAGGCTTCACGCCGACCGCGCTGGTTCATGCCGCGGGCCTGCTCAAGGTCGGTGCGCTCGGATCGCTCGACCATGACGACGGCGCGGCGATGTGGCGGCTGCATGTCGACGTCGCCGGGCGCCTCGCCAATGCGCTGGCGCCGCGCCTGCCGAACGGCGGACGCATCGTCTTCATAGGCAGCCGCACCGCATCGGGCGCCGCGGGCCGCGGGCAATATGCCGCGACCAAGGCGGCGCTGGTCGCGCTGGCGCGGTCCTGGGCGCTCGAGCTCGCACCTCGCAGCATCACCGTCAACGTCGTTGCCCCCGCCGCAACCGAGACGCCGATGCTGAAGGATCCCTCGCGCGCCAATGTCACGCCAAAGCTGCCGCCGATCGGCCGCTTCATCCGCCCGGAGGAAGTCGCAGCCGCCGTGGCCTTCCTGCTCTCGACGGAAGCGGCCGCCATCACCGGACAGCAACTCGTCATCTGCGGCGGCAGCTCGCTCTGAGTTCGACCCGTGGCTACTCCAAATCGGTTGTTGGACGATGGATCTCGTTCAAGCAAGCGAGATCCCAGTGGACCGACGCGAATTTGTTTCGGGACTGACCCTTGCGACTGCCGCGGCAGGCCTGATGCCGACCGGCGCCGCGGCGGAAGGCAGGCGCGTCGCGCTGGTTATCGGCAACGGCGCCTACAGGAACGTGCCCACGCTGCTCAATCCGCCAAACGACGCCGGCGACATAGCTGCAGCGCTGAAGCGGCTCGGCTTCTCGGTCCGTCTGGTCACCAATGCCAGCTTCGACGAGATGCGTCGCGGCCTGATCGCATTGGGGCGCGACGCCGCCGGAGCCGATATGGCGACCGTGTATTTCGCGGGCCATGGCATGGAGATCAATGGCGAAAACTGGCTGATCCCGATCGACGCAGAACTGAAGCGGGACACGGACGCGGCAAACGAAGCCATCAGCCTGCAGAGCGTGATGTTGCAGGTTTCCAATACCACGAGCCTTGGCCTCGTCATCCTCGACGCCTGCCGCAATAATCCATTTGCCGCCAGGATAAACCGCACGCTCGCCACCCGGGGGACGCCGACCGGCGGGCTCGGTCGCATCGAGCCCGTCGGCAACGTTCTGGTCGCTTATGCCGCACGAGACGGCACCACGGCGCTTGACGGCGACACGCGCAACAGTCCGTTTGCAGCGGCGCTCCTTCGCAACATCGAGACACCGGGCGTCGAGGTCACGTTCATGTTCCGCAACGTCCGCGACGAAGTGATGGAAGCCACCCGAAACGAGCAGCAGCCGTTCGTCTACGGCTCGCTGTCTCGCAAGGCGATTTACCTGGCCGGGCAACCAAAGGGCGGCGTCGAGGGAGCGGAACCTGTCGCCCCGCTTCCGGCTGTCGCGTCCCCGGCACCGTCAGGCGCGTCGATGTCATCGACGATCGATCCTGCGTTGGTGGGCACCTGGGAGATCACGGTACCGGGCCGCCGCGGACAGTCGCGTTGGATCTGGCAGATCATGAACGACGGCACTTACAAATTCCACGCCGTGCCGCAGCGCTCGGCCCATCCGCACGAAGGCACGATGACTGCTGCAAATGGCCACTGGACCCTGCAAGCCCGGAGGGGCCTTTCGGGTTATAGCGATGGCGGCGCCTACGAGATCCGCGATACACTCGCGGTGATCACGGGCAAGCTGGGCACCGGCGCCTGGAAGCGCAGCGCGGAGTGAGGGCACGAGCCCAGTACGCATCCGATAGATGGTGCCGCTCTGCCGCAGTCACGCGACGATCGCCCCATATCATCGAGATCTGCGAGAGCCATGATCAGCGCGTGGCTGCAATCCTGGCGCGGAACATCTCCTGCCCCTGCATGATCTTGTCGAGCAATGCGTCGAGCGCCCAGAACCGCTCGCGGATGTCGAAGTCGACGGCGCGGCTGCGGACGCATGAGAACGTGCCGAGCCTCTGATGGTACAGTTTCGCCAGCTTGGGATATCCCATCGGCTCGGCCATCGCGGCGAGCGCGAGATAGACGGAGAGATCGTCCGCCAGCGCCGGATGCCGCGCGCTGTCGGTCAAGAGCCATTTGTAGAGATCGGGATGGAAGTTCGTGAACACGCCGGTGAAGCCGGCGGATCCGCTTCTGATGGCGTCGAAGGCGATCGCCGCATTGGCATTGACGATGGCGAGCGAGGAGTTTTTCGTCAGCGCCACGCGACGCTTCACGGTCTCGAGGTCGCAGGACACGTCCTTGAGGATCGCGAAGCGCCCGCTTTCGGCGCAGAACGCCAGTTCGTCGTCAGTCATGAGCCGCCGGAACGGCGCGGGACATTCGTAGAGGCCGAGCGGAAGATCGGCGGGCAGCGCATCGAGCAGATGGCGCAGATTGTCCATGAAGACCGTTCCGCCCTGCCCCTTCGGATCGAACCGGTTCGTCACCAGCACCAGTCCGTCCACACCGGTCGCGGCGATGGAGGTCAGCTCGGTCACTTGATCGTCGCGGGATTCGCTGACATGGCCTGACGCGATGACGGGCACCCGGCCCGCCGCCTGCCGCACGACGAAGCGCGCCAGCGCGACGCGCTCCTCGAGGCTCAAAAACTGCATCTCGCTCGACTGGGCCACGGCGAACAGCGCATCCGCGCCATTGGCGATGTACCATTCGACGAGGTTTTCGAGGCCCGCATAGTCGATCGCGTCGGCTTCGGTGAACGGCGTCAGCATCACCGGAATGATGCCCTTGATGGTTGCAGTCACAAATCGGCTCCCAAGACGTTGAATTCGGTGACAGGCAGGAGCCTGCCGCTCACGCGTCTTGCGACGCGTGAGCGTAGCTGTTCGGGCTGGCGATCAGTTGCCGGCCACTTCCTTGATGCGCGCGATCATGTCGTCGACGGCCTTGTCGACCGGCACCTTGTTGGTGACGATGGCGTTCACGGCCTTCATCCAGACGTTCTCGTTGTTGAGGGTGGTGAACTTGTAGTTCTTGCTCATCTCGTAGCCGCCGACGCCGGCGAAGAACTGGTCGCGCACGGCGCGGCGATGAACGTCGCCGTCCCAGAAGGCGGACTTCTGCGCGGCCGTCTTGACCGGGAACCAGCGACCGAGCGCGCCTTCGACATAGGGCTGGAGGTTCTCGTCGCGCAGCAGGAACGAGACGAACTCCTTGGCGCGGTCCTTGTTCTTGGCCTGCTCGAAGATCAGGCCGACCACCACGGAGGCGCGGGTGTGGACCGGCGTACCATCCGGCTTGTTGGGCCAGACCATGGTGCGGATGCGGTCATTATAGTTCTTCTTGGCTTCGTCGCGCTGCTCGGCGGTGAGCGTCTCGTTGCCGACGTCGTCGAGCCATTTGCCGGGGAGCGAAACCGTCGAATTGTGCGTCATGATCGTCGTCTTGTTGTGGAAGGCGACGTTGTTGTCGGGATCCTTCCAGCTCGTCGCCGATTGCGGCGTGCAGCCTTTCGCGGCGAACTCGACATAGTCCGTCATGGCGGCGACGAGGCCCGCCTTCACCTTGGGATCGTCGACCAGGAGCTTGCCGTTGTCGTCGACCAGCACGACGTTGTAGGCGTCCATGAACACCAGGAACGAGATGAAGCTGTCGGTGGCGTCGACGCCCATCGGATGGCCGACGCCGTAGATGCGCTTGCCGGACGCCTTGCGCACGGCCGGTTGCGCCTTGTCACACCAGAACGACCAATAGCCCTTCCAGTCCTTCGGGATGTCGGTCTCCTTGAGACCTCCCTCCTCCAGCATGTCCTTCCAGTAATGCAGATGCAGCGTCGCCTGCTTCAGCGGGAAGGCGTAATAGGCCTTCGCTTTGGTCTTGTCGTTGTACAGCATGACCGTTTCGAGCGACTGCGGAGAGAACTCGCCCTTGATCGGTGCGAGCACGGAGCCGAGATCGACCAGCTTGCCTTCGGAGGCCCACTTGCCGGCGCCCTGGAAATGGTAGGTGTCCGCATAGGTAACGTCGGGCGGACTGCCGGCATCGAGCGCCGCCACCAGCTTCGGCATCATGTCCTGCGTCGCATATTGCGACAGCTCGACCTTGACCCCGGTCTTGGCCTCGAACTTCTTGATGACGGCGAGCAGCGCGTCTTCCTCGGCCTTGTAGTAGCCCTTGTTCCACCAGACGACGAGCTTCTCCTCGGCGGCTGCCGGGCTCGCCGTTCCCATCATCGGCAAGAGCAGCGAAACCGCCATCGAACAGTTTCTGGCCCACCGCAAAACGCTATTCCGCATTGTCGTTTCCTCTCCGTCTCATCCGGCGAGGGGCCCGCCGGTTGCTCTCATGGCGTTTAAAAACGCGCCCATGTAAGCGCTTACATATCAGGAGTCAAGCGGCCCTTTGAGCGGGAAGCAGCCCTCTTGGCGGGACCAGGCGCGCTATCGAAGAGACGACCGCTCACTGCGGGATCAGGCGCCCCTGGCGTGACCTGCGCTGTCGCGGATTTTCAGAACAGGCACGACTTCGCGGGACTGCGCCTGCGCTTGCCGGCCCGCGATCACGGCGAGGAGCTCGTTGGCCGCGAGGACACCGATCTCCTGATTGTCGACCTTCATCGTCGTAAGCCCCGGAGAAAAGCGCGATGAAATCGCAAGATCATCGAAGCCGGTGATCGAAAAATCCCCGGGCGCGTCGAGGCCGCATTCCCGCGCAGCCATCAACGCACCGAGCGCCAGATTGTCGTTGCCACAAACGATCGCGGTCGGCCGAACGTCGACGGCTTGCGTCATCAATCCGGCAAAGCTGGCCGCGCCGAACTCCAGCGTCGAGGGACCCATCATCAGATCCTGCGCCGCGAGTTCCAAACCCGCGGCCGCGAGCGCTTCGCTGACGCCGCGAAGCCTTTCCTTGACGCGGTCGTTGTTGGTGTCCGGCTGGAAGATGGCGGCAAACCGGCGATGGCCGAGCGACAGCAGATGCTCCGTCATGCGGCTGAACGCGGCGCGATTGTCAAAGCCGATGCACGGATGCGGTGACAGCTTGTTGTAGGAGTATGTCACGACATAGGGAATGCCGCGCGAGTTGAACGCGTCAAAAAGCTCGGGGGGATGATTTTCGCCGACCACGGCAATTGCTTCCACACCGCGCGCAAGCATCGCTTCGGCCTGCCGCAAGCCCTCGTCCGGATCATAGTTCGAGCAACCCAGGAACAGCGTGAAGCCGCGCTCGCTGAAGACGGTCTGCATGCCGCCGATCTGGTGGGCGAAGATTTCGTCGTCCAGGGTCGGGATGATGGCGCCGGCGATATGCGTCCGGCGCGAGGCCAGCGCCCGTCCGGCAGCATTGGGAATCCAGTTCAGCGCGCGTGCGGCGTCCTTGACCCGCTGCCTGACCTCTTCGGAAACCTTGTCGGGCTCGTTGAAGGCGCGCGAGACGGTCGCGGTCGAGACATTGGCCTTGCGGGCGACCTCCTCGAGCTTGACGCGGCCGCTGCCTCCACGCGCTCTCTTTGAACCTGCCACCATCCCCGCCACGTCGGTCGAACGCTTGATCGATCAATACCTTGCCATGGTATTGACGACCACCGGAGTCCTCAATGAAAATCTCCTGGCGTGAGGCGCCCGCGCTTCCTAGACGATCCCGCCCTGCCGAAGCGCCGCGATCGCGGCCACGTCGTAGCCAAGCTCCGTCAGGACGAGGTCGGTATGCTCGCCGAGCGTCGGCGGACGCGATGCGATCTCGCCCGGCGTTTCCGACAACCGGACGGCGGCGCGGGCGACGGGTGCGCGTTTCGGCAGGCCGGGATATTCGACCTCCTGCATGAAGCCGGCGGCGCGAATATGCGGATGGTCCAGCGCCTGTTGCGGGCTGAGGACGGGCCCGGTCGGAATCATCGCCTTGCCCAGCGTGTCGACAGCCTCCTGCGTGGTGCGCTCGGCGCACCAGCGCGCCATCCGCGCGCTGATGACGGGGCCGTTGTTGCCGCGGCTGATGTCGTCGGCAAAGCGCGGATCATTCAGCCACTGCTCCTCCTCACCCATCAGCTTCGCCCAGCGTTTGAACAACGGATGCCCCGTGACCTGGCACAGCACCCAGCCGTCCCTGGTGCGATAGATGTCGGCCGGCGCTGCAGTCTGGCCGAGATTGCCGGTCGGAACACGGTTGACGTTGATGACCGCCTGCTCGATCAGCGTGGCATTGGTGAAGGACAGCGCGGTTGCGAGCAGCGCGCCCTCGACGATCTGCCCGCGTCCGGATTTGCCGCGCTCGATCAGGGCTGCGAGCGTCCCGAACGCGCAATGCAGCGCCGTTCCGAAATCGACCCAGTTCACCGCAGCGCGATATGGCGGGTCGCCGGCACCGGTCATGTACACCGAGCCCGACATGACCTGGCCGACGCCATCGAAGCCGACGCGGTCGGACCAGGGCCCCGGCCCGCCGAACGCGGTCGCGGTCGCGGTCGTCAGGATGATGTCGGGCTTGATCGCCTTCAGCGAGTCGTAGTCGAGCCTCATCGCGCGCAGGGTCTGCGGCGGCAGATTGGCGACGACGACGTCCGCGGTCGCGATCAGGCGGCGCATCACCTCCTGCCCTTCCGGCTTCATCGGATCGAGCGTGATGCACTTCTTGTTGCGGTTGACCTGCAGAAACAGCGCGCCTTCGCCGCCCTCGCCGACCGGCGCCACGAAGCGATCCTCGCTGCCGTCGCGCTTTTCCACGCGGATGACCTCGGCGCCGAATTCGGCCAGCAAGGTCGCGCAATAGGGCCCTGCGATATAGCGCCCGAAATCGAGGACGCGCACGCCCTCCAAAACTCCTCCCATCGATCCCTTCCCATATTCATATGTTCTCGCCAGATTACAGGGACTGGCTGCCACGGCAAGGCGGCAGAGGACATCGTGCCCCTGCCCCCAAGATGTGATCGCCTGACTGTTTCGGCTGGCGGAAATTCTGCTCTAGTATTGCCCCGTCCGTCCCCCCAGCCAGAGCACATCCATGCCGCAACAATTCGATCGATCCGCAGAAGATCTCGGCAACGCGATCCATTTCGAGCACGTCAACATCCAGGTCCCCGACCAGCGCCTCGCCACGCTGTTCTACGTGACCGGGCTTGGACTGACCCGCGATCCCTACCTGATGGTGTCCGACACCAACATGTGGATCAATGCCGGACGGAGCCAGTTTCACCTGCCGAGCGGCAGGCCGCAGGTGCTGCGCGGCCATGTCGGGCTGGTCATCGAGGGCCGCGAGGCGCTGCTGGCGCGGCTCGCGTCGGTCGCGAAGAAGCTCGAGGGCACGGCGTTCGCGTTCGCCGAGCACAACGATCATGTCGAGGCGACCTGTCCGTGGGGCAACCGACTGCGCTGCTACGAACCGGACGCCGCGCGCTTCGGACGCATCGCGCTCGGCATTCCCTATGTCGAGTTCGACGTGCCGGAAGGCACCACAAAGGCAATTTGCGCCTTCTACCCCGAGATCATGGGCATGCCCGCAAGCTTGCGAAACGGCGACGGCCAGGTCGCCGCCGTGAAGACCGGCCGCGACCAGCATCTGTTGTTCCGCGAGACCGATCGGCCCCAGGGCGACTACGACGGCCACCACGTGCAGATGTACATCACCGACTTCTCCGGCCCCTACCGCAAACTCCTGGCGCGCGACCTGATCTCGCGTGAGGACAATCAATACCAGTACCGCTTCTGCGACATCGTCGATCTCGACAGCGGCAGGCATCTCTTCACGGTCGAGCACGAGGTCCGCAGCGCGACCCATCCGATGTTCATGCGGCCGATGGTCAATCGCAATCCGGCGATCAACAACCGCAATTACGCATTCGGCCACGATCAGTCGCTCTGGGCGATGGGGCCGGATCAATACGAGGGATAGGGAGTGGCGAACGCGCGCCTTGCGGCGCGCGCGATCCATGACCTCGGCCGGCCATCAGCAGCCACGGCAGATGATCAGCCGGCGGTCGATCTCCCTGTCGAGCCGCTGCAGCTCCGCGTCTTGGGGCGAGGCTTGCGTCGACCCGGGCACGTCGCTGCGTCGCGGCTGCCGGTGACCGATGGG
Organism: Bradyrhizobium barranii subsp. apii; assembly: GCF_011516635.5. Classification (GTDB taxonomy): domain Bacteria; phylum Pseudomonadota; class Alphaproteobacteria; order Rhizobiales; family Xanthobacteraceae; genus Bradyrhizobium; species Bradyrhizobium barranii. The sequence continues at coordinate 7,237,594 of NZ_CP096255.1, forward strand.
AGCCTGCCGGGACAGGTCCGCGAACTTCATTGCGTCCACACTGCCAGGCGAGGACATGGTCACAGGCGCGCTTGCGCCTCCGGCAGCCCTGAGGCTGGAAACCGATCCGAACAGAAACGTAGCTGCGACGACGGTCACGCCAAGTCTGATTGACATCATCATTCTCCTATCGCGGTGACGTTGCGACGATGCGCATGCGATGGATAGGAGGTCCCGGCTACTCGACCATTTCGCCCGCGGCGACATCGCGTTACCATTGCAACCGCGATCGCCGATTGTCGTGCGCCAGCTCTGGATTCCTGTTTTGACGCGCTTTCTTCGCGCGCGCCGGTATCCGCTTCGCTCGAAAACGCTCTACCGCGCCACGGCGGCCCGTCTCACGCGTCGTCGCGCGGCCGACGAGGCGACGCTCCGCGCCAGGACGCCGGCGAGCTCCGCCGATATCAGCGGGTGATGAACGAGCTCGGTGATCCCTGACGTCTCCAGCGACGGCACCGCCAGCTCGCGCGTCGATGGGCTCGCCAGAATCATCGGCAAGGCCGGCGCCGCCGCGTGCAATGCCGCCGCCAGCTCGATCGAGGAGCCCCCGGGCATGTGACACACCAGCGCCGCATCGAAGCGCGTTTGCGCGGTGCGGCAGGCAGTGATCGCCTCCGCCAGCCTGGTGAACCCAACCGGCTCATAACCCAGCGCCGCGAGGATTTCCTCATGGCGCAACAGGAGACGGCGGTCGGTGTCGAGCACCAGCACCGTCTCGCCCGCGCCACGGAACGCAAGATCGGGGCTGTGCTGAACCGGCACCGCCTCGTCGGGATCGCCGGATGGCAGCCAGACGTCGAAGCGCGTGCCCGCATCCGGCTCGCTCTGCACGGCGACGGCGCCGCCATATTGCTCCGCGATCTCGCGAACGGTTGCGAGCCCGATGCCGTTGCCGTCCGGGCGCGTCGTGAAGAAGGGCTCGAAGATCCGCTCCAGCGTCGCCTCGTCCATTCCCGGCCCCGGATCGGTGACCGAAATCACGGTGAAGCGGCCGGGGCCGACCTCACTGCGTCCGATCGACAATGGCTGTTGAAGATCGCACACCTTGATGCCGAGTTCGATGCAACCCGGCTCCGTCATCGCCTGAGCCGCATTGTTGCAAAGATTCAGATCACCTGCTGCAACTGGGCGGGCTCGCCCATCACGGTGGCCTCTTCGGCCGACTCGTTCACCTCAAACTGGACGTGCGAAGGCAACGAAGCTGCCAGCAGCGATCTGGTCTCGTCGATCAGGGTCCTGACGCAGACACGCTCCCGCCTGCCCTCGCCGCGGCGGCCGAAGCCGAGAATCTGTTCGACCAGTTCGCGCGCCCGCTCCCCGGCACGGCGGATCTCCGCAAGGCTGCCGGCCGGCCGGCCTCCCGACCGGATTCGCGCCTCGGCGATCTCGGCATAGCCGAGAATCGCGCCGACGATATTGTTGAAGTTGTGGGCGATACCGCTGGCAAAGGTGCCGAGGGTTTCCATGCGGCGTGCCTGTTGCAGGCTCGCCTGCAAGCGCTCCTTCTCGCCTTCGAGCCGCACCCGGCGGATCGCGTTGCCGATGGCGTCGAACGCCATGCGAAACAACGAGACTTCGGACCAGTATGCGAGCGCCCCGGCCGGCACGGTATCGAAGCCGAGGATTTCATCGCGATGTCCCCGGACCGCCGTCACGCACAGCCAGCCGCCGACGCCGGCGTCCTCGAGCAGGTTCATCGTATCGTCGGGATGGGCGGCCTTGACCTTGGGAATATAAACGATACCGCCTTCGCCACTGTCGAAGCGTGGCGCGAGGCTCAGCGCGCGATCCGGCCAACCCGGCTCGAATGCGATCCCGTCGCGGGACCACCGATAGGTGCTTGTCGTCGTCCCGGTCGCGCCGACGAAATAGGCGCGATCCGCACCGATGCATCCGGCAAGCTGTTGCAGCGCGGTCTCGACGTCAGCGGTGATCCTCTCGCGGCTCGAATCGATGAACCGCATCGAGATGCCGGCCATGACGTGCTCGAACGCCGCACGGCGGCGCAGCGTGACCGCGCGCCGGTGCAATAGCAATCCGAAATAGACCACGCCGCAGAGCAGCAGCAGCGACGTCATGAACTGCAACAGGCGTACCCGGCGCGCCGACGCCCGCGAGGCGAGCTGACGCCTGGTGATCAATGCCAATACGGCATCCTGCTCGCGGTTGTTCGATTCGGCGACGAGCGTCTTCACGATCGTGTCGATGTCGGGCAGAAGGTCATGCAGCATCTCCCCGTGCATCAACAACGCGCGGACCGAATCCATGTCCTGCGGCGGCGTTTGCACGAGCGCCAGCTCTTCCAATCGACCCTGGACCTGACGCGCCACGACGTCCGACGTATCGAGCGTCAGGCGCAGCATCGCTGCCGCCAATGCGGAGGCGGCCGTGACCAGCGCCCGCTGATCCGACTCGGCCAGCTTGTCGCTGAACAGACCGAAATAGGCAAAGGAGTTCTGGAGCAGCGCGTTGCGGCTCTTGAACCGTTCGACCAGGTCCTCCTGCCGGAGGGCGCGTGCCGACAGCACATCGATGGCCCTGGTCTCTTCGGCGTTGAGACCCGGCGTTTCGCGCAGCCGCGTCAGGGCGTCGTCATAGGCATCGGTCATCTGCACCAGCTTGTCATAGTTGCGCGACAGGCCGACGCGCGCAGTCAGCACTTCCCTGGTCATCGCGCGTTCGAACCGGGTGAAGTCGCCAAGCGCCTGGAGCTGACGGTCGTAACGCACCGAATTGAAGTTCAGCCCGTTCAACAACAGCCAGGTCAGCAGGGCGAGCACGCAGGTTACGCCGATCACGGCGGGGGCAAATTTCATGGGGAGCCTCCGACAGTCGCGCCGCGATAGGTGCCGGTCAGACTGTTCAGAAAGGCGACGAGCGCCTTGACCTGCTTCTCCGTCAACGTGGCGTTCAATTGAGCAAAGGCCATCTTGCGAACCGCGTCATCGAGCGTCGGCGCGCTGCCGTCATGGAAATACGGCGGCGTGGTCGCGACGTTGCGCAGGCTCGGCACGCGCAGAATTTTCGGCTCGGGCGATGCGAGCGGGTGGAATATGCCGTGGCGCTGGAACAGATTGCCGCCGACATTGACGCCCTGATGGCAGGACGCGCAGCCCAGCGATTTGAACAATTGGTAGCCGCCCAGCTCGTCCTCCGACAGCGCCGCGGCGTCACCCGCCAGCCAACGATCGAACTTGCCGCCCGGCGTGACCAGCGTGCGCTGGAAGTTCGCGAGCGCGTCGACGACATCGCCGCGCTCCGGGCGGTGGCCGTAAGCCGCGAAGAAGCTCTCGCGCATGTCGGGATCGGCATTGAGCTTCTCTGCGATCTCGACCGAGCTGCTCGCCATGGTGCGCGGGCTTTCCAGCGACGCCCTGGTATCGGCTTCGATGTTGCGTAATTTTCCTTCCCAGCCGAAGCGAAAGCTGAGCGCCGCATTGAAGACGGTGAGCGTGTTGAGCGCGATCGCCGCCCCGTCGGGGCCGACATCGTGCTGCCTCGGGCTCGCGCCGTTCGTCGCGATATCGTGACACGATGCGCAACTGCGTGAATTGTCGTGCGACAGCCTGCGATCGGAGAACAGTCGTTCGCCGAGCTTGACCTTCAGCAGATTGATTGCCGGCGGTGCCGGAATGGGCGTGATGGGCTCATCCTTGCGGACCGACACGAAGGCAGATGGGGACTGCGACGGTGCCGGAGAGACCTTCAGAGAGCACGGCACCAGTGCGCAAATCACGATCGCGCAACGTCGAAGGCCGGCACCTCGTCCGGCCCCGAGAAATCTGGCGAACTGCTGCACGCCCAGCAATGTGGGGGTGAAGCGAGAATTGTCGCGGCTGCTCAAGGAATTTTGATCGAAGCTGGATGATTTCGCGAAGGTGGCCGCCACATGCTCCGGGCGATGGTGTCAGCAATCACGGCAGTACCTCACCACCCGCTCGATGTCCGACCTGCCGAAAATCCCGAGGTCCCGCAAGGTCCGGTCATCGAACTCCATCAACGCAGCGACGGCCTTCCTGATCTCACGTTCCCGACGCCAGTGCGCAGGCAGGTCCATCAGAGTCCCGAGGGTCGCGCCGAGCGATCCCAGCCGATTCCAGCTCCGCTCCAGTCGCGCATCGCGTGGCTCGGCGCGATCGAGCCTGACGATATTCCCATTGTTGTCATTCCCATTGTTGTCGGCTCCATCGTTGCCGCTCTTCTCCGCGGGCTCGCGACCCGCCGAGGGCGACCGGCAATCTCTCGTGGCCTCCAGCATCGCCTGAACCGGCGCGGCTGCAGTCGGATGCAAGGCCGCCCCGTAAAGGGCAAAGCCTTCCATCAAGGAGGCGAAGACCGCCCACCAGAATGTGGTGACGGGCTGATCCTGCCCGGCAGGCGGTACGTCCGGCGGCGAAGCGATGTCCGGCGCGCGATGCCTCGCGGCAACCGCACCGAGACGGACCATGCCGCGACCGTCGGATCGTGCGACCCAGTTCGCCCTGTCGAGTTCCATGTGACCCGGCAAGGCAACGCGGCTCACACTGTGAGAATACTTCTCCATCGTAAATCTCCCACACGCTGTTGATGGGAGGCAATCTGACGGCCCGCTGTTACGCCAAGGTCACCGCCATCGGCAAATTGGCTACAATTGCAATCCGCCAATTGCTTCTAGAACGGATCGACCGGCACCGCGAAGACATAGCCGACGCCGCGCTCGGTCTGAATGACGCGCGGCGCGCTCGGATCGGTCTCCAGCTTGCGCCGCAGCCGCAGCACCTGGACGTCGATGCTGCGATCGAAAATATCCTCATGGATGCGGGTCGCCTGCAGCAGATGCTCGCGGGTCAGGGGACGCTGCGGCGCCTCGAGAAAGGCCAGCAGCAGCGCATATTCTCCCTTGCTCAACGGCACCGGCGCTTCGTCGGGATCGGTCAGCTTTCGGCTGCGGCGTTCGAGCTTCCAGCCACTGAAGCGATAGCCCCCGCGCTCGGGATCGCGGGCGCGCGCGGCCCGTCCCATCTCCTGCCGCCGCAACACCGCGCGGACGCGCGCCAGCAGCTCCCTCAGGGAGAACGGCTTGATGATGTAGTCGTCGGCGCCGAGCTCGAGCCCGACGATGCGATCGATCTCGTCGGGACGATGGCCCGTGGTGATGATGACCGGCACGTCGGAATGCGACCGGATTTCCCTCAACAGGTCCAGACCGTCATCCTGACCAAGCCGAAGGTCGAGGATGATCAGGCTCGGCTGGCTGCCATCGAGATAGTGGTTCAATTCCGATCTGTTGGAGGCCGCCCTCGTCGGGATATTGTGCTCCTCGAGATATTTGATCACCATTTGCCTTAACGTCGGATCGTCATCGACGACGACGATGTGGCCAATATCTGCAAGCATTCCATACTCTCAAAATTCGCCGTCCGCCGAGTGAGCTGTACCTAAGAATTGCGAACGTCAACGTCCGGCTGTGGTGAAATGATATTGATGTCGTCCGAATTGGAATCGCTCAAAATAGAACGGGATATCCGAGGCCATCGGCACACACTGAGTCTATCTATGGTGCCGTGATGACGTCGCAACAGGGTAATTCTGCGGCTAATTCCGCCGGATGTCGCATACGTGAATAATTGTGATCCCAACGCTTACTACTTTGGGGCGATAGGAAGCCTGCGGCCTGCGCTGTCGTTCAGCGACTGCGATGTGCTGCGCAGGCTGTTGCCCGCCCCCGCAGGGCGCGATCGTTTGCGGGCTTCACGGAATCATCAGGAGCCCGGCAGAGCCAACAGGTACTGGTAGATCGCGGCGAGATCGTCGTCATCCATCCGCCCGATCGGCCGCCACGGCATCTGCTCGCCGAGCCGATGCCCGTTCGGATCAACGCCTGTGCGCATGGTGTCGACGAATTGCGCAAGGCTCCAGTTCTTGACGATACCGAGGTCCGGTCCGAGCGGCGGCAATTGTCCCGGCACGCCGCCGCCGAGATCCCTGCCGTGGCATTCGCGGCAATCCTGATAGGACAGCAGGTACTTGCCATAGAGCGCCGTCGGCGCCTTCGGCGGCGCGGTGATCACGCCGGTGAAGACGGGCTTCGCATCCGGCAACAGTCCGGCGCCCAGCATCACGATGCCCAGCAGGCTGAAGCGATCCGGCGGATCCGGGGTCTGCGTACCGCTCGCGGGCAGGCTGCGGATGTAGGCGATCACCGCCTTGGTGTCGTCGTCACTGAGCCGGCCGGCATTGGTGAAGGACATGATCGCCAGCCAGCGCCCCCTCGCGTCGATCCCATTGCGAATGGCACGAAAGATCTCGGCATCGGACCAATTCTTCAAGACGCCGGCGGGCGTGAGATTGGCCGGCACGAACGAGCCGATGGGAATCGGGAGATCCTTGGCCACGTCGCCGCCGCCGGTCAGCGTCCCGGTCTGCGAGTGACATGCGGCGCAAAAGCCGTCGGCCACGGCCATGCCTCGGGCAATCTGGTCCGGTGTCGCCTCGATCTTCACATCCGGGACCGGCGCAGAACGGGCGTGTTGCCGGACGATACCGACCGCGGTCAAAGCGGCAACGCCGAACACTGAGATGGCCAGCATGGCCGTCAGCACCATGCCGCTCCACTTCGCCAGAGCAGATTTCGTCCGGGAGGCGCGAACGCCCAGCCAGGCCAGAAACGCGATGAACGCAACCATCGCAATCAGGGCGACAATATTTGTCCATGCCAGTCCTCAATGAATTGGGCGCGACCGATGCCGCGCGACATCCGGATCGTCAAAAATGAATTTCGGCCGACGCCAACGCGCCAATATCTGCGAAGGTGTGCCATGCGGAGGTCTGCCGGATTAACAGCGCGGTGTTTCCGTGCCGTTTCATCGCCCGCCGCTCGCGTTACAATTGTAATCCCGTGCGAGTTATCGGCTTCCGGCGCGATGTCACCGGTTTTTGCACCGGCCTTTTTGCCCGGCCTTGGCAGCGCCACGATGCGTTGCCGCCGTAACCATTTTCGCTGCCGCCGGAAGTCTTGGCGTAACGGCGATCGCTTCAATTGCCTCTCACTCGACCGACGCTCTGGGGCGACCGTGCATCGATCATCAAGAGGTCAACTCACATGAAGATTCTTATCGCTTCGACACCTGCGACGGGTCATCTCAATCCGATGCTGGCGATCACGCAAATCCTGCGTGGCGATGGTCACGAGATCGCTTTCCTGACGGGCACCGCCTTTCGTGCCCGCGTCGAAGCCAGCGGCGTGAAGTTCTTTCCCCTTCCCGAGGACGCGGACTTCGATCCGAACGACGTCTTCTCGCGATTCCCCGAACTCAAGACCATTCCGCCGGGACTGGAGTGGTTCCGTGTTGCTTGCGAGCGCATCTTCGTCGACGCCATTCCGGCTCAGCACCAGGGGCTGCTGCAAATCCTGCGGCAATTCCCCGCCGACATCATTGTCGCCGACGACATGCTGTTCGGTGTGCTGCCGATGCTGCTCGGACCGCGCTCGCAGCGGCCTCCCATCGCGCTCTGCGGGACCTCGTTTCTGCATTGGGCGCGCGAGGACGGCGGGCCCAATTTCCTCGGTCTGCCGCCGGCAAAGAGCGACGAGGAGCGCGATCGCTATGCGGCCATGGCGCGGGAATTTGATGCGGCAGTCGATCAGCCGGTGTCGATGCGCCTGAACCGGGCGTTGAAGTCTCTCGGGGTCGGGCCGATCGCGATGCCGCTGTTCCATTCCGTGGTCGCTCTCGGGGATGCCTATCTGCAATTGTCGGTGCCAAGCTTCGAATTTCCTCGCGAGATTCCGCCCTCAGTGCATTTCGTCGGCACTCCGCCGATCATCGCCAACCAGGTTCCGCCGCCGTCCTGGGCCGAAGAGCTCGACGGATCGCGCAAGATCGTTCTGGTGACGCAGGGAACGGTGGCCAATCACAATTTCAATCTGCTGGTTGCCCCGACGCTGGCGGCCCTCGCGGACGAGGAAGACATCCTGGTGATCGTGACGGCAGGCGGCCGCCCGATTGACGCCATCCCCGGCAAGATCCCGTCGAACGCGCGCATCGCCAGCTATCTGCCGTTCGAATGGCTGCTGCCGAACGTCGACGTGCTCGTCACCGATGGCGGCTATGGCAGCGTCAACCAGGCCATGAGCTTCGGCATCCCGCTAGTCACCGCGGGGCTGACCGAAGACAAGGCCGACGTCAACGCGCGGGTCGCATGGTCCGGGGTCGGCATCAACCTCGCGACCAACGAGCCGACACCGAAGGCATTGCGCGACGCGGTGCGGACGGTGCTCGATCAACCCCGCTTCCAGTCGCGTGCATCGCAGATCGCGGACGAATTCGCCGGGATCGACACGCGGGCCGAAGTCCTCCGGGTCATCGGCGGGCTCGTGGCCGACGAGAGCTCGCGCACCGGCGCGATGGTGGCAAGCCGGGGGCGGCGCGCCGAACGGCGCGCGTAATCGCCCGAACGCGGCGATGGAGGGCGGGCGACCGCACCTCCATCACCTCATGCACATCGAACAAGCCGGAACCGGATAACCGTCCATGCAAATCGACCCCGCATCCTTCGCCTTCACGTTGCTGCTCGGTTTTCTGGCGGCCGTGCCCTATTCCGGCATCGACATCAATCTGCCGGCGCTGGCAGCGACCGGCGCGACGCTCGACGCGAGCGCGTCGGATGTCGGGCTGACCATGAGCGCCTTCATGCTCAGCCTCGCCACCGCGCCGCTGATCTACGGACCAATCTCCGACCGCCTGGGCCGCAAGCCGATTCTGGCATTCGGCCTCGTACTGTTCGTCGCAGCAAGCCTTGCCTGCGCGAAAGCGTCCTCGCTGCCGGTTCTGTTGCTGGGCCGCTTCGTCCAGGGCATCGGCGCCGCCGCCACCGCAACGACCTTTGCCATCATTCGCGATCTCTTCGACGGCAACGCCGCGCGAGGCAAGATCGCCAACGTCATGGTCACGGTCAATGTCGCGACCGTGATCGCACCGACGGCCGGCGCCGCCCTGCTGGCGATCGCCGGCTGGCGATCGATCTATGCCGCCCAGGCGGGGATCGGTCTCATGCTGCTGGTCGTGGTGATGTTTCGCTTCGCGGAGACTGCGACGACCGACCGCGCCGGCCGCCTGGGGCTTTCTGCTGTCATCGACAGCTACCGCCAGGTGCTGACGCATCCGGTGTCGTTGCCTTTCATCCTGGTCGGCGCCGCGGGCGGCGCGACCGTGTTTGCCTACGTCACCGGCGCCTCGCTGTTCTTCGTCGGCGCCATCGGACTGCGCCCGGAGCAATATGGCCTGATCTTCAGCGCATGCTCGGGGGCCGTCATGGTCGGCGCCTTTCTCGACGGCCAGCTCGGCCGGCGCGGCGTAGAGTCCGCCCGCATGCTCGCAACCGGGCTGACGCTGTCGGCCGCCGCCAGCACCGCCCTGCTCGCGATGACGTTGGCCGGGTGGATGCCCACGTCACTCGTGGTTGCGCTGCTGATGGCGGTCGCACTCGGCTTCGGGTTCAGCGTGCCGAACGTGATGAGCGCGACGATGCAGCGTCTCCCGGAGATCGCGGGCGCCGTCAGCGCCGCCGCCGGAAGCATTCAGCTCACCGCCGGCGCAATATCGAGCGGGCTGGTCGCACTTCGCTTCGACGGACGGACCGCGTTGTCGATGACCGCGGTGATGGCGGCAACCTCGCTGCTCGCTCTGGTTCTCTATCTGCTGGTCGCGCGCCCCGCCGAACGTCGCCTTCCGTCGCAGACGATCGATCCCGGCGTGGCGGTCCGAAGCCCCACGAAGTCCTGAGTTCGCCGGATCCGGCTGGCAGCCCGGCGCATCCGTCGGGTTGCGACCTGACTAGGCCAGTGAGGGATCGAACCTCCGCATGGCGGAACCAAAACCTGTTTGATTGTTCGACGATTTCAATCCGCATTTGGAACAAGCGGCGTGGGGCGCCCCGCCCTTATTCTCGCCGCCATCATCCTTCAGGAACGCGCGCAGGGGGCGGGCTCCTCCAGGGGGCAGTTCCCAAAGGTTCTGCGTGATCATCCGACGTTTAGTGCAACACGAAGTGATTGCGTCCCGCCGTGCGCTCCTTGGCGGGCTTGCGTCCTCAGCCTGCGTTGTCGCGCTGGGCGGATGCGCCAGCCTGGGTGCTACCGGCGCACGCTACGACGCTTCATCGCTCTCGGTCGACCCTACGTTGCTCGTCGTAACCACGCGCAAGCCAGTGAACGGCGGCCGGTCGAAGCCGTGGTTCGGGCCGGAGCGGGCTTCTACGATGACCGTCGCACGAGCGAAGCTTGTGGCGCCTGGTGACAGCCGTTTTTCTCTGGCTGCAGCGGGACTTGACGATTGGCGTCTTGATGGGGTCGAGCCGGTATCGGGCGATGTCGGCAGTCTTGTCGCGCAGGCCGGCGGCGGACCAGACGTCCTGATCTACGTGCACGGCTTCAAGCAGACGTTCGAGACGGCGGCGCTCGATGCCGCGCATCTCTCCGATGGCATCAGGTTCCGCGGTCAGACGATGGTATTCTCCTGGCCCTCGAAGGCTGGACTGTTCGACTACGCCTATGACCGCGACAGCGCAATGTGGTCCCGCGATGGCTTCGAACGCGTGCTGCAATCTGTCGTGACGAGTTCAAGCGCCGGCCGCGTCCACATCGTCGCGCACAGCATGGGAACCATGTTGACGCTCGAAAGCCTGCGCCAGCTCTATGCGCGATCCGGTGACGCCGTTGCGGGCAAGATCGGGGCCGTGGTGTTCGCTGCGCCGGACATCGACATGGACGTGTTCTCGTCGTCGATCAACCGCATCGGTCCGCTTTCGCGCAAGATCACCGTCATCGCCGCAACGAACGACCGCGCGCTGGCGTTGTCGGGGCAAATCGCCGGTGGGATGACACGGGTCGGCGCTGCCGAGAAGACCGCCATCGAAGGGCTCGGGGTGCGCGTGGTCGATGCGTCCGAGGCAGGCTGGGGCGTTATCAACCACGACCTGTTCCTGTCGAATGCGGAGGTGCGCCAGGTGATCCGCCGCTCGATTGATACCGTGGCCGCGTGAACCCGGCGTCGCGGAAACGATATCGCTGATAGAGAGGTATCTTGGGGCTAGCTCTGACATCCCGTTGACAGGTTCAATGCCTTGAACAGGCCATCGAAGACACCTGACCGGCAGGGCTTGACCTCCGCGACTGGCTTGGCGCGCCTGGCATTCGCAAATGCCTTGGACGTTTCCTGCACGGGCCGAGGTCTGGGCAGCATGACCGCGAATTTTCTCCCGCTTGCGGTGCGCTGGTGTGGCGCGATGATCTTCAAAGGCTCTGGCGCAACATTCGCCGTTTGATCCGGCGGAGGCATCGGTTCGCTCAGGGAGACCGGCTGCGGAGGCGCTTCAAGTTGCATGTGCATGTGCGGGGTCCCGAGCCGGTCTGCCGTCGTCAGCGTATCGGCTGAGACGCGTAACCCGACGGTCGCCTGAACAGACGGCGCGTTCACGGGCTTGGTCATGCGCGGCGCCGTCTCAAGCTCCATCACCGCGAGTGTACTGAAGCCAGCGAGGATGAGAGCCGCCTTCATCTGATTTCACGCTTCCCGAACGAGACGCCTCGTTCAAAGCCTGCCGAAAATAAGCTCCCGAAAATCGGAGACCAATTGCAGACATCCAATAAGGCGGCTTGGCGGCAGAACTAAACCAGCCGGCGCGGCGACCGGACAAGATCAGAGACAGGGTTAACACGGGTCATGCGAACCGGCCCTTATGCGGAGTGCTCGCTGTCGCCTGACGACCGGCACCTGAGGCCCCCCCTCAAGCGCGCAATGTGCTAGTCTGAGCCGGCACTCAGCCCGGACGGTGCACCGTGACCGATGGTCGTCACCCGGCATGGACCGAGGAAAGCCGCTTTCGCGGTGCGCTCGACGATGTGATGATCATCCCACTTGTTGTTGTCGCGCTCGTCACGAACAAGATCCTGCGTTTCGTTCTTGCGATCTTGATGCGGATGCTCGACTACGCCTTCCCCTTTGCAATGCAGATTGTCTGGCTGCCGCTCTTCGCGGCCAGACTTGTCGGCGATGTCATCGTGACTGTCATCGATGGCGCGGTGCGCTTCCTTCCCCTGTCCGCGGCGAAGCGTCGACAGTGGGGTAGATCGATTCGCCGAAACTGGTTGTGGTTCCGGCGGAAGATCAGCTATCGGGCGTTCGAACACGCTGTGCATGATGCCTTTGAAGGCGGCATGGCATGGGTGTTCAGAACATGCCGGCATCTCACGCCGAACGCCGCATTGCTCGTGATCCTGTGCGCGGTCCTTTGGCTGCCGATCTCTTTCGGTGCGGCAACGGCGATGCACGCGGTATTGTTTGCCAAGGTCACATCCTGGCCAGCCTGGATGCAACTCCTGCATCCGCTCGCAACGGTCATCGCGAAGAGCAAGCTTCTGGTGCTACCGGTCTATCCGGCAGCCTGGCCGCAGGCCAGAAAGCATCCACTCGTTCAGCTCGTCTTCAAGGGCTACGACGTCATCAAGCGCGTGCATGTGATCAGAAAGGTCGGCCTTCGCTATCGGCAGGCAGAGATCGCCGGGACCGCGGCGGTTGAGAGACTCGAGCGCATCGCCGGCCTCACATCGGCGGTGCGATGGTTGCGCGAGGCGCATGTCGCAGAGCATTTGGGCGTCGAGAAGCCCACTCAGGAATTGCGTTCGTTCTTCGCGCGATGGTCCATCAAGTTCTCGGCCGAATATTACGAAGCGAAGGAACGGCAAGCCTCAGCGGTCCCATCATCAGACAGCAGCAAGCCGCGACCGCCGAGTTGATCGTCAATCGCCAACGACCTCACCGTGCCGCCGTCGCTGCCTGATCTCTCTTCGACAGGCAGCGGACTGCGCCATTTCCAAATGAAGCAAGGAATCGGCCATCCCTTCCCTTGTCTCCGTTCGGCCATGAGCGGGTTGACCTAGAAATCCATACCGCCCATGCCACCGCCACCCGCAGCCGCGCCGCCGCCGGCGTTCCTCTTCGGCACCTCGGCCACCATGGCTTCGGTGGTGATCAGGAGAGCCGCGACCGAGGCCGCGTTCTGGATCGCCACGCGAACCACCTTGGTCGGGTCGATGATGCCTTTGGCGACCAAGTTGCCGTACTCACCCGTCTGTGAGTCGAAGCCGTAGGCGTACTGTTCCTTTTCCAGGATCTTGCCGACGATCACCGAGCCGTCTTCACCGGCGTTGATCGCGATCTGGCGAGCCGGCGCGGACAGCGCCTTGCGCACAATCTCGACGCCGGTCTTCTGGTCGTCGTTCTTGGTGCGCAGCCCCTTGAGATGCTCGGAGGCACGGAGCAGGGCGACGCCGCCGCCCGGGACGATGCCTTCCTCGACCGCCGCGCGGGTCGCATGCATCGCGTCATCAACGCGATCCTTGCGCTCCTTCACCTCGACCTCGGTCGCGCCGCCGACGCGGATCACCGCGACGCCGCCTGCGAGCTTGGCGAGACGCTCCTGGAGCTTCTCACGGTCGTAGTCCGAGGTGGTCTCCTCGATCTGCGCCTTGATCTGGGCCACGCGCGCCTCGATGTCGGCCTTCTTGCCGGCGCCGTTGACGATCGTTGTGTTCTCCTTGTCGATCATCACCTTCTTGGCGCGACCGAGCATGTTGAGCGTGACGTTCTCGAGCTTGATGCCGAGATCTTCCGAGATCGCCTGGCCGCCGGCCAGGATCGCGATGTCCTGCAGCATGGCCTTGCGGCGATCGCCGAAGCCCGGAGCCTTGACGGCCGCGACCTTCAGGCCACCGCGCAGACGGTTGACGACGAGGGTGGCGAGCGCCTCGCCTTCCACGTCTTCGGCGATGATAACGAGCGGCTTGCCGCTCTGTACGACTGCTTCCAGGAGCGGTAGCAGTTCGTTCAGGCTGGAGAGCTTTTTCTCGTAGATCAGGATATAGGCGTCGTCCATTTCAACGCGCATCTTGTCGGCGTTGGTGACGAAGTAGGGCGAGATGTAGCCGCGGTCGAACTGCATGCCTTCGACGACTTCGAGCTCGGTCTCGAGCGATTTGGCTTCTTCAACCGTAATGACGCCCTCGTTGCCGACCTTCTTCATGGCGTCGGAGAGGAACTTGCCAATCTCCGCATCGCCGTTAGCTGAGATGGTGCCGACCTGGGCGATCTCCTCGTTCGAGGTGACCTTCTTGGAGTTCTTGACGAGGTCGGCGACGACGGCGTCCACTGCCAAGTCGATGCCGCGCTTGAGGTCCATCGGGTTCATGCCGGCGGCAACCGCCTTGGCGCCTTCCTTCACGATCGCAGCCGCGAGCACGGTGGCGGTGGTGGTGCCATCGCCGGCCGCGTCCGCGGACTTCGAAGCGACTTCGCGCACCATCTGTGCGCCCATGTTCTCGAACTTCTCTTCGAGCTCGATCTCCTTGGCGACGGTGACGCCATCCTTGGTGATGCGGGGAGCGCCGAACGACTTGTCGAGGACGACGTTGCGGCCCTTCGGACCGAGCGTCACCTTTACCGCGTTGTTGAGAATTTCGACGCCGCGCAACATGCGGTCGCGGGCATCGACGCCGAATTTGACTTCTTTGGCTGACATGGCGATCTCCGTTTTCAACTGGTCAAATCCCAAAGGCCGCGCAACTGGCGAGCTCTTGAGGGATGAGATTTGAATTGCGGGCCTCATCCTTCGAGAACCCGGCTACGCCGAATCCTCAGGGTAAGGAAAACCGGCTGGCGCTTACGCGGCCTTCTTCTTGGTGGCCGGCAGATCCGTGAGGACGCCCATGATGTCGCTTTCCTTCATGATCAGCAGGTCGACGCCGTCGATCTTGACTTCAGTGCCGGACCACTTGCCGAACAGCACGCGGTCGCCGACCTTCAGGTCGATCGGGATCAGCTTGCCGGCTTCGTCGCGGCCACCGGGGCCGACGGCGATGACTTCGCCCTGGGAGGGCTTCTCCTTGGCGGTGTCCGGAATGATGATGCCACCGGCTGTCTTGTCTTCGGCCTCTATGCGCTTGACCACGACGCGGTCATGGAGCGGACGGAATTTCATGCGATCCTCCCTGGCTTTTGTAATTATTCTGGATAGGCAGTCGTAATGCACTACGTGCCGTAACCGGAGTCTTCCGCGCCCATTAAGACGAGAGTCTTCGTCTCAAAAATTGGCGGCGACCAGATCGTAAGACCCCCTGCTGCCGCGGACGTACACCCTGGCAGCGGCGGCACATATCACATCACGATTGGAATCGAATGCGTTCAGGAAACCGGATTCATTATTTGGTTGAGCGTCCGGTTGAAGTCGCCTCAGCGCGTCTTCCTCTATGAAGAACGATGCCTCTAACGCGCTATCGTATCCCCAAAAACGCACGGCGTGCCGCGTTCGGTCATATGAACGACTATAATTTGGAAACTCGATCATGGTTGGGTCCGATCAAGTTCGCACAACGGGAACAGATGCTGAAAGCGACCCGGCTCCGCTAAACCGTAAATGGCTACTCTGGAATCGGATTACAACTGCCCACGAAAATTAAGTGACGACCAGCCTCGTGATCTTCTTCGGGCTGTTGATCGTCGCTGCAATAAACTTTCAGTGGTAGTCCTCTCGGCTCACCGCGCTATCGGCTCAAGCCAACAGCTAGTTGGCTCCGCTGAAATGACTCACTCGCTCAGCGCGGCGGCAGTTGATGCGATCCCTTCACAAGGTACGACAGTCACTCGTACTGCGCTCAGTCCTACAAATGGTCAGCTTGTCTTCAGCGACCTGCGCGATCGTTGTGCGAAATTCGCGAACACCGTCCGGGTAACTGATCTCGAGTTTCTGGAAGATGTTCTGAGTGAATGGTGGCGAACAAAAACAGCAACGTCTCCAGCGGACAGCGCCATCCGCTCTCCAAATGGGGCAACGATGACGTCGATTTGATAAGCAATATCAATTGGCTGGGGCGGGAGGGATCGAACCTCCGAATGGCGGAATCAAAATCCGCTGCCTTACCGCTTGGCTACGCCCCAACAGGCGACCAGGGAACGGGCGGAAGAACCGGCTACCGCAGATTCCCGCTGGTCGCAGCCGGTCTATAGGGAGCGGCGCGGCATTTCAACCGCCTGGAGGGGCAAAATACCTGAGGTCCAGGACCGGGGCCGGCGCTGGCCGTGCCACCCTTTATTATTATAGGCCCGGCGGCGGCGCCGTTCCGGGCCGGCGCAGTCCCGGCGTTCGGGCAGTTGAGACCTCCCCCGTTTCATGGGAATACGGCGCCAATACCTGTCCACGGGAGTGAGCCATGACCTACCGCGCGCCGATCTCAGACATGCTGCTGTCGCTCAACCATGGCGCCGGCCTGAAGGCTGCCGTGGAGGCCGGCCATTACGGCGATTTCGACGGCGACATCGTGAGCGCCGTGCTGGAGGAAGCCGGCAAGTTCGCAACCGACGTGCTGGCGCCGCTCAACCGTGTCGGCGACGAGCACGGCATCAAGCTCAGCGATGGCAAGGTCACGACTGCGCCGGGCTGGCCGGACGCCTACAAGCGCTGGACCGAGGGCGGCTGGAACGCGGTCTCCGGCCCCGAGGATTTCGGCGGCCAGGGCCTGCCGATCGCGATCAACGCCGCCTGCACCGAGATCTGGAGCGCCTCCAACGTCGCCTTCGGCCTCTGCCCGCTGCTCACGGCGTCAGCAATGGAGGCGCTGGATGCGCATGGCAGCGACGAGCTGAAAAAGATCTATCTGGAAAAGCTCGTCTCCGGCGAATGGACCGGCACGATGCAGCTCACCGAGCCGCAGGCCGGCTCCGACGTCGGCGCACTGCGCACCCGCGCCGAGAAGCAGGCCGACGGCACCTATCGCATCAAGGGGACGAAGATCTTCATCACCTATGGCGAGCACGACATGACCGACAACATCGTGCATTTCGTGCTGGCGCGCCTGCCCGATGCGCCCGCCGGCACCAAGGGGATCTCGCTGTTCCTCGTGCCGAAGTTCATGGTCAATGCAGACGGCTCGCTCGGCGCACGCAATGACATCTATGCGTCAGGCGTCGAGCACAAGCTCGGCATGCATGCTTCCCCCACCTGTACCATGACCATGGGCGATCATGGCGGCGCGATCGGCTTCCTCGTCGGCGAAGAGAACCAGGGCATGCGCTGCATGTTCACGATGATGAACCAGGCCCGCCTCGGCGTCGGGCTGGAGGGCGTCGGCGTCGCCGATCGCGCTTACCAGCAAGCGCTGGCCTATGCGCAGGAGCGCAAGCAGGGCCGTGCCATCGGCAAGACGGGTGACGGTTCGGACGCGATCTTCGTGCATCCCGACGTCAAGCGCATGCTGATGCGGATGCGGGCGCAGACCGCGGCCGCACGCACCATCTGCTATGCGACCGCGGTCGCGATCGACGTCTCCACGCGCGCCAGGGATCCGAAGGTCCGAGCGGACGCCGCCGCGCGCGCGGCGCTGCTGACGCCGATGGCCAAGGGCTATTCCACCGATATCGGCAACGAGGTCGCCTATCTCGGCGTGCAGGTGCACGGCGGCATGGGCTTCATTGAGGAGACCGGCGCCGCGCAGCACTACCGCGATGCGCGCATCACCGCGATCTACGAGGGCACCAACGGCATCCAGGCGATCGATCTCGTCACCCGCAAGCTCGCGGCCAATGGCGGCGCTGCGGTGTGGGCGCTGCTCGACGAGCTCTCGGCCACCGTGAAGCAGGTCGAAGCCTCCAACGATCCCGCTTTCGGCACCACAGGTATCAAGCTGCGCGAAGCGCTGGAGGCGCTGACGCGCACCAGCAAGTGGCTGCTTGAACGCGTAGCATCTGCGCCGAACGAGGCGCTCGCCGGCGCGACGCCGTATCTGCAGCAGTTCGGCTCGACGCTCGGCGGTTGCATGCTGGCCTCCGAGGCGCTCGCCGCCAAGTCCGACGGCAACACCGACGCCGCGCGCTACGTCTCGCTCGCGCGCTTCTTCGCCGAGAACATCACGGTGCAGGCCGGCGCGCTGGAGCGCACGGTGACGGAGAGCGCGGAGTCGGTCGCGGCGGCGGATGCGGTGTTGCTGGGGTAAGGGTGGCTACGAAGCTGCGAGCTTCGCCCTTCTCCCCGGCCGCCACAGCACGATTCCCGCCGCCACGAGATCCAGCATCACACATATCGCAAACGCGATCGTGTAGTTGCCGGTGAAACTCCGCACGAGGCCGATGATGCCGGGGCCAAAGGCGCTGACGACGCCGCTGATCGACGTGCCCAATCCCATTGCGGCGGCAAAGGCGGCAGCACCGATCTCGCGCTGGATGATCAAGGGCGGGAACGTGATCATGTTGCCGATCGAGAAGCCGTAGACGGCGCAGCAGACGAGCAGCACGGTCGGGTTCGTGCTTTGGAGAAGCACGAACAGCGCCGCCGCCTGGCTCGTCATCGACGCCGCGCAGGCGAGCCGCGGATCGAGCCGGTCGACGAACAGGCCGAGCGACAGGCGGCCGACCACCGCCATCGCCGCCATGATGGTGACCGCAAGGCCTGCGGCATAACGCCCGATCAGCGGCTCGAGGAACGTCACCTGGTGGATGATGAATCCCATCTGCGCCAGCAGCGCGATCGCGATCGGCAGCACCATGGTCCAGAACGCCGCGTTGGCGAGCAGCGTCTTGCGGGAATGGGCCGGTGCGGCCATGCCAGCGGACGAACGGCCGCCCGATGCCGGCGACATCTGGGTCGGCCAGCCGATGAAGATGACGACCACCGGCAGCACCAGCACCACCATCGCCATCGTGGCGGCAAGCATGGCGGACTGGAAGCCGATGCTGCCGGTCAGCGACAGCAGCAGCGGAACGAGGACGATGCCGCCGCAGGTCGCGCCGTTGAAGGCGAGGCTGAGCGCGAGCCCGCGCCGCCGCTCGAACCAGGCGTTCAGCACGGTGGCGATCACCACGGTGCCCATGCCGGTCCAGCCGACCGACATCAGCGCATAGGCGAGATAAAGCTGCCAGGTCGTCTGCATCAGCGCCAGCAGCACGGTCGACGCGCCGAGCGCCGACAGGCCGCTCAGGATCAGCGCGCGCAGCCCGATGCGGGCGAGCAGATCGTCGGTGAAGATGACGAGCACGGAGGTGAGGAGAAACGAGAAGGTGCTCGCCGCGGAGACCAGCGTGCCCGGCCAGCCATGGGCGCGCTGGAGCTCGGCGAGATAGACGCCCTGGCCATAGAGGCCGAAGCCGAACATGAAGAAGGCCATCAGGAAACAGGCCAGCACGACGCGCCAGCCGCGATAACGCAGCGAGGATTCGTCAACGCCCGTTGCGGCAATCATCAAACGAACAATCGGCCAAAGGAACCGGCATTGGGCAATCGTGCCCTACAACCCCCGGTTTTTCAAATGAAACATTGTAGCCATTTGTTGCAATGCGCAACTGCATGTGCGAAGCAATACAACCGGCATGATCCGGTGCGGTGCGGTTCCCGATCAGGAAAACGACAGCGCGCCATGTGGCGGACTCACGGGGACGTTCTCGAAAAGGTCGAGCGGGCGGATTGGCACGCCTGCAAGATGATGTAGGCTGAGGCTTGCGAGACTCGCCAAGGCAAGCGTCGCGGCGACCGCAGGGGGCTCTCATGCCGAATGGCAATATCGTCGTCACCGAAGAGCGCGGAACGCGCGTCATCACCCTGCGCCGCCCGAGCAAGAAGAACGCGATCACGCAGGACATGTATCGCGAGATGAGCCGCGCGATCGACACCGCGCAGAACAATCCCGACATCCGCTGCATGATCATCACCGGCGGCTCCGGCGTGTTCACCGCCGGCGACGACATCGACGACTTCTTGCAGGCCGAACCGAATTCCGAGACGCTGTCGGACGGCGCAAAATTTCTCTATTCGCTCGCCCTCAACGTCAAGCCGATCATCGCAGCCGTCGACGGCGCCTCGATCGGCATGGGCACCGTGATGCTGTTTCATTGCGACTATGTGCTCGCCTCGAACGCCGCGACCTTCTCCGCGCCCTATATCCATCTCGGGCTCGTCCCGGTCGGCGCGGCCAGCCTCCTGATGCCGAACACGATGGGCTACCAGCGCGCCTTCGCGATGCTGGTGATGGGGCGAACTTTCACCGCCGCGGAGGCGCACGCGGCAGGCTTCGTCAACACCGTGGTCTCGCCGGGACATACCGAGGTCGAGGCGCGCAAGGTGGCGCGCGATATCTGCCGGCTGCCGGCCGAGGCGGTCGCGGCCTCGCGCAAGCTGCTGCGCGCCGCGCCCGAGGAGCTCACCCGCCGCATCGACCAGGAGGCCCATCTGTTCGGCGAGCGGTTGAAGTCGGACGAGGCGATTGCCGCGTTCAAGGCGTTTGCAAACCGGAAGAAGAGGTAGGGCGCCCTCTTCCCCTAGTGCGAGACGGGTGACGGGTCTGTCTCAACGAGTCCGGCACCGTAGGGTGGGCAAAGGCGCACTTGCGCCGTGCCCACCATCAATCCACAACCGCAACAGAAGCGGTGGGCACGCTTCGCTTTGCCCACCCTACGACACTCCCGCAAGGGGAGAAGGAAGAAAGCTTCGTGAAATCTTCGCGCGGAACGACTAATCTTGTTCCATGCAATACCGATCCATCCTTGCCTCGCTCGCGCTGGCTCTCGCCACCCTCCCCGCCTCGGCCCAGACCGCCGCGCCGGTCGAACTGCGCATTCTCGCGATCAACGATTTCCACGGCAATCTGCGTCCGCCGCCGGGCGGCATCCGGATCGGGGATCCCGAGGACAAGAGCAAGAAGGTGACGGTCGCGGCCGGCGGCGCGGAGTATATGGCGACGCTGGTCAAGCAGCTGCGCGAGGGACACACAAACACGATCTTCGTCGCCGCCGGCGACCTGATCGGCGCGAGCCCGTTCCTGTCGGCAATGTTTCACGACGAGCCCTCGGTCGAGTCGCTTTCGATGATGGGACTTGCAATCACCTCGGTCGGCAATCACGAGTTCGACGAGGGCAAGACCGAGCTCTTGCGGATGCAGAACGGCGGCTGTCATCCGGTCGACGGCTGCCAGGGGCCGCATCCCTTCACGGGCGCCAAATTCCATTATCTCGCGGCCTCCACCGTGGAGACCGCAACCGGCAAGAGCGTGCTGCCTCCGTACGAGATCCGCGAGTTCGAGGGCATCCCCGTCGCCTTCATCGGACTGACCTTGAAGGAGACCGCGGGCATCGTCTCGCCCTCAGGCATTGCCGGGCTCGAATTCCGCGACGAGGCCGAGACGGTGAACGCGCTGGTGCCGAAGCTGAAGGCGCGCGGCGTCGAGGCGATCGTGGTGCTGATCCACCAGGGCGGGGAGCCCTCAGGCGACTACAATGAATGCCCTGCCATTACGGGGCCGATCGTCGACATCGTCAAGAAATTCGATCGCGCCGTCGACGTCGTCGTCAGCGGCCACACCCACCGCGCCTATGTCTGCGACATCGACGGGCGGCTCGTCACCAGCGGCGACAAATACGGCACGCTGGTCACCGCGATCGACCTCAAGCTCGATCCTGCAACCCGCGACATCGTCAGCGCCAAAGCCGAGAACGTCATCGTCGCCAATGCCTCGCTGGCGAAGGATCCCGAACAGACCGCGTTGATCGAAGCCTATGACAAGCTGTCGGCACCGATTGCGAATCGCCCGGCCGGATCGGTGACGCAGACGCTGTCGCGCGTGCCGAACGAGGCCGGCGAGAGCGCGCTCGGCGACGTCATCGCGGACGCGCAGCTCGCCGCGACGAAGGACGCCAAGGATGGCAGCGCTGTCATCGCGCTCACCAATCCCGGCGGCATCCGCACCGACATTGTTCCGAAGGAGAACGGCGCGGTGTCGTTCGGCGAACTGTTCGCGAGCCAGCCGTTCCGCAATCGCCTCGTTACGATGACGCTCACGGGCAGCCAGCTCAAGGACATGCTGGAGCAGCAATGGCTCGATCCGAAGCGCCCGCGGATTCTCCAGGTCTCGAACGGGTTCAGCTACACCTGGGATGCGACGAAACCGTTCGGCGAGCGAATCAGCCTTGAGAAGATGACGTTCAACGGCAAGCCGATCGAGCCTGGAAGCGGCTACCGCATCACCGTCAACGATTACCTCGCCGTCGGCGGCGACGGTTTTACGGCCGCCAAACAAGGCACAGCGCAGCAGTATGGCGGCTACGACGCGGACGCGCTGTTCGCCTTCTTCAGGGCACACGGACCGATCGGTCCGCTGCCGCCCACCCGCATCCTGCGCGTGAATTGATCCGGATCAAACGGACTTGTCCGGAACCACCCTTTGCCATCCCCGCCCAAGCGCTTAGATTGCGTTTTGCATTTGCGTTTTGGCTCGGGATGCGCCAAGCGACGTCAAGAGCCCGTTCCCTGTGAGGCCGACCTGATGAGCACGCTTCTCCTCTCCCACAAGGCCTGCCTCGACCACGTCACGCCGCCGGGACACCCTGAAAGGCCCGACCGCCTGCGGGCGGTGGAAGAAGCGCTGTCGCAGGAGCGCTTCCAGTTCCTGGCGCGCGACCTGGCACCGGAAGGCGATCTCGATCTCGTGACGCTGTGCCACAACGAGCATTACGTCACCGAGCTGCGCCACATCGCGCCGACCAGCGGTCAGGTCTATATCGACGGCGACACCTCGATGTCACCAGGCACGTGGGAAGCGGTGATGCGCGGCGTCGGCGGCGCGGTGGCTGCGACCGAAGCGGTGATGAATCGCGAGCATCGCAACGCCTTCGTCGCGGTGCGCCCGCCCGGACATCACGCCGAGATCGGCAAGCCGATGGGCTTCTGCTTCTTCGACAATGCCGCGATCGCCGCGCGTCATGCGCAGCGTAAATACGGCATCCAGCGCGCCGCCATCGTCGATTTCGACGTGCATCACGGCAACGGCACGCAGGACATCTTCTGGTCCGATCAGACCGTGATGTACTGCTCGACGCATCAGATGCCACTGTTTCCGGGCACCGGCGCGAAGGGCGAGCGCGGCGACCACGACACCATCGTCAATGCGCCGCTCGCTTCCGAAGACGGCGGACCCGAATTCCGCGCCGCGTTCGAGCATCTGATCCTGCCGCGGCTCGAAAAATTCAGCCCCGAGCTTCTCGTCATCTCCGCGGGCTTCGATGCGCATTACCGCGATCCGCTGGCCTCGCTGAATTTGCGCGCGGAGGACTACACCTGGGTCACGCGCAAGCTGATGGACCTTGCCGACAAGTCCGCAGGGGGCCGCATTGTTTCGGTGCTCGAGGGCGGCTATGACCTGCAAGGATTGAAAGAATCTGTTACGGCGCATGTCGGCGCCCTGATGGGCGCTTGACGCACCCGCCACATTACGCCCGCAAAACTGCGCTTTTTCTCACGTGAAGCGGGCAATCGGAAACGGATATGGCCGAAAATACCCAAGTCGACGTCTCCAGGCTCACCTTCGAGCGCGCCATCGAGGAGCTCGAAACCATCGTGAAGCGGCTCGAGGACGGCAAGGTGCCGCTCGAGGAATCCGTGACGATCTACGAGCGCGGCGAGGCGCTGAAGCGCCGCTGTGAGGAATTGCTGCGCCAAGCCGAGGCACGCGTCGACAAGATCACCACCGATGCCAGCGGCCAGGCCACCGGCACCGCACCGCTCGACGTGCAGTAAGGTCCCCGTTTCAAGCCGCCCGCCTCAAGCATCGGCCATCTGCAGTTTTTCATGATCGCACGCCGCTGTTTGGGCTTACAGCCCTCGGCGGCCAGGCACTGACATCGAAGAGTTCCCCCGGCCAGGGCCTCTCGGGCTCGCGAATCTGGCCAAAACGGCCTTCCTCTCGCCCAAAATGCAGGCGAGGAACCGGGCAAGACTGGAACCCATCCGCCGGCGCCAGGATTAACCAAGCTGGCCCGCGGGTTGCAGGTGCATACCCCTAAACGACCCTGCGGGTTGGCTTTGGCCCAAGCTTTGGTGTAAAGCTGCGCGGAGTGTGGCTTTTTGCAAGCCTTGCGTGGGCACAAATTACCGACGACAAGCGCTTCAAACTGCTAATGAAATTGGCTGGGACGGACGAAGCCGATCTAAGTGACAGGGATCACAGGGACTGAACCGGAGCTCACCTAAGCTTGAAGACGGGGCCCTGCCCCATGCAGGTGGCTCCGACGGTTTAAGGACTCGCGCTGCGCCGATATTGTGCAAACCCATCGCGCACCGGAACGATCTTCCGGCGCTGACAAATTGGAAATCGCCGTGAACGCATACAGTAAAACGCCGCTTCTCGACACCATCCATACGCCGGATGACCTGCGCAAGCTCAAGATCGAGCAGGTTCGCCAGGTCGCCGACGAGCTGCGGCAAGAGACCATCGATGCCGTCTCGGTGACCGGCGGTCACTTCGGCGCCGGCCTCGGCGTGGTCGAGCTCACCACCGCGATCCATTATGTCTTCGACACGCCGCGCGACCGGCTGATCTGGGACGTCGGCCATCAGGCCTATCCGCACAAGATCCTCACCGGCCGGCGCGACCGCATCCGCACGCTGCGCACCGGCGGCGGCCTGTCCGGCTTCACCAAGCGCAGCGAGAGCGATTACGATCCGTTCGGCGCGGCGCATTCCTCGACCTCGATTTCCGCCGGCCTCGGCATGGCGGTCGCGCGCGACCTTTCCGGCGGCAAGAACAACGTTATCGCCGTCATCGGTGACGGCGCGATGTCAGCCGGCATGGCCTATGAAGCCATGAACAACGCCGGCGCCATGAACTCGCGCCTGATCGTGATCCTCAACGACAACGACATGTCGATCGCGCCGCCGGTCGGCGCCATGAGCGCCTATCTGTCGCGCCTCTACTCCGGCAAGACCTATCGCACGCTGCGCGATGCGGCCAAGCAGATCAACAAGCGCCTGCCCAAGATCATCGCCAACCGCGCCAACCGCGTCGAGGAATATTCGCGCGGCTTCATGATGGACGGCGGCACGCTGTTCGAGGAGCTCGGCTTCTATTACGTCGGCCCGATCGATGGTCATAACCTCGACCATCTGCTGCCCGTGCTGAAGAACGTGCGCGACATGGAGACCGGCCCGATCCTGGTCCACGTCGTGACGCAGAAGGGCAAGGGCTACGGCCCGGCGGAAGCGTCCGCCGACAAGTACCACGCGGTCGTCAAGTTCGACGTCGCGACCGGCACCCAGGCCAAGGCCAAGCCGAATGCGCCGGCCTACCAGAACGTGTTCGGCCAGAGCCTCGTCAAGGAAGCGCAGAAGGACGACAAGATCGTCGCCATCACCGCGGCGATGCCGTCCGGCACCGGCGTCGACATCTTCAACAAGGCCTTCCCGGACCGCACCTTCGACGTCGGCATCGCCGAGCAGCACGCGGTGACGTTCGCCGCCGGTCTTGCGAGCGAGGGCTACAAGCCGTTCTGCGCGATCTACTCGACCTTCCTGCAGCGCGGCTACGACCAGATCGTGCATGACGTCGCGATCCAGAACCTGCCCGTCCGCTTCGCCATCGACCGCGCCGGCCTCGTCGGCGCCGACGGCGCGACGCATGCCGGCTCGTTCGACAACGCCTATCTCGGCTGCCTGCCGAACATGGTGGTCATGGCGGCGGCCGACGAAGCCGAGCTCGTGCACATGGTGGCGACCCAGGTCGCGATCGACGATCGTCCGAGCTCGCTGCGCTATCCGCGCGGCGAAGGCCGCGGCATCGAGATGCCCGAAGTCGGCGTTCCGCTCGAGGTCGGCAAGGGCCGCATGATTCGCCAGGGCAGCAAGATCGCCTTGCTCTCCTTCGGTACGCGCCTCGCCGAATGCGAGAAGGCGGCCGACGAGCTCGCCGCCCACGGCCTCTCCACCTCGATCGCCGATGCGCGCTTCATGAAGCCGCTCGACACCGAGCTGGTTCTCAAGCTCGCCCGCGACCACGAGATCCTGATCACGATCGAGGAAGGCTCGGTCGGCGGCTTCGGCTCGCATGTAGCGCAGTACCTGACCGATCAGGGCGCGCTCGACGGCGGCATGGTCAAGTTCCGCTCGATGGTGCTGCCCGACGTGTTCCAGGACCACGACACGCCGGCCGCGATGTACGGCCGTGCCGGTCTCGACGCCAAGGGCATCGTCGCCAAGGTGTTCGAGGCGCTGGGCAAGGACGTCAAGACCGAGACGGTCAAGCTCGCCTGACGGCGAGCTTGACCGTCGCGAACCAGCGCGACCTTCATGAAAATCTATCTGGCAGGGCCCGACGTGTTCCTGCCGGATGCGGTTGAGATCGGCCGGCAAAAGGCCGTGATCTGCGCTGCGCATGGGCTCACCGGCCTCTATCCCCTCGACAACGCCATCGATCTCACCTCGCCCGACGCCTCGCGGCAGATCTTTTGTGGCAACGAGGCGATGATGGACGAAGCCGATGCCATCATCGCCAACCTCACCCCGTTCCGCGGTGCCGGCGCCGACCCCGGCACCGTCTACGAGCTCGGCTACATGGCCGGCCGCCGCAAGTTTTGCCTGGCCTATTCCAACGACGGCGCCGTCTATGCCGACCGCGTCGGCCGCTTCATGGACGTGACCTCCGAGGACGGACGGCTGGTCGATGCACAGGGGCTGACGGTCGAGGATTTTGGCCTCGTCGACAACCTCATGATGATCCATGCGCTGGAGCTGCACGGCTGCCCGCTGGTGACGCCGGCGCAGATGCCGATCGACGTCTGGCACGATCTGGCCGCGTTCGAGGCTTGCGTCCGGATCGCGGCCGCGCGATTGATCGCACCATAGACGTTTCAGTCGCCTCCGGAGATCCGATGTCCCCTGCCCGCAAGCGTGCGGATGTTCTGCTGGTCGAGCGCGGCTTGTTCGAGAGCCGGGCGCGGGCGCGCGCGGCGATCGAGGCCGGGCTCGTCACCGCCGACGACAAGCAGGTCGCGAAACCCTCGGAGACGATCGCTGAGGACGCAGTGATTCAGGCCGAGCCTGCGCATCCCTATGTCTCGCGCGGCGGCGTCAAGCTGGCCGGCGCGCTGGAGCGCTACCCCATCGAGATCGAGGACCATGTCTGCCTCGATGTCGGCGCCTCCACCGGCGGTTTCACCGAGGTGCTGCTGGCGAACGGCGCCAGCCTGGTGTTCGCCATCGATGTCGGCACCAGCCAGCTGCATCCTTCGCTGCGCGACCATCCCAAGATCGTGTCGATGGAGGAGACCGACATCCGCAGCTACGACGGCAAACGGCTGCCGGCGCGGCCCGACGTCGTCGTCATCGATGTCAGCTTCATCTCGCTCAAGACGGTGCTGCCCGTGGCGCTGTCACTGGCAGCAGCGCCGATGAGCCTGCTGGCGCTGATCAAGCCGCAGTTCGAGGCTGACAGGAAGCACAACAAGAAGGGCATCATCCGCGACGCCGCCGTGCATCGGGAGATCTGCGACGACATCGCGGCGTTCGCCGCTTCGCTCGACTGCACCGACATCGAGGTGTTCCCCTCCCCGATCACGGGCGGTGACGGCAATATCGAATTCTTCCTGGGCGCGCGCCGTGGTTGAGCGCGTGAGGATCGATCACGTCGGCCATCGCGGCGACGGCGTCTCGCTCGCTGCGGGCGATGCCGTCTATGTGCCCTACACGCTTGGCGGCGAGACCGTCGAGGTCGACCACGTCGCCGGCAACCATCCCGACCGCCGCAAGCTGCTCGCAGTCGATGTCGCCAGCCCCGATCGCATTGAGCCGTTCTGTCCGCATTTCGGCATCTGCGGCGGCTGCGCCATCCAGCACTGGGCGGCTGAGCCCTATCACGCGTGGAAGCGCGGCATCGTGGTCGAGACGCTGGCGCAGGCCGGGATCGATTGCGAGGTGGCGCCACTGGTCGATGCCCATGGGGTTGGCCGTCGGCGCGTCACGCTGCACGGCCGGTTCGGCACGCATGACGTCCTCAAGGTCGGCTTCTCGGCGGCGAGCTCGCACGACGTCATCCCGATCCACCGCTGCCCGATCCTCGATCCCGGGCTCGAGGGTGCGCTCGACGCCGCCTGGGCGCTTGCCGAACCGCTGACGTCCAAAATGGCGGTGACGAAGCCGCTGGACATCCAGGTCACCGCGACCGCCAACGGCCTCGATGTCGACGTGCGCGGCTCCGGCCCGCTGCCGACGGCGCTGGTCACGGCGCTCTCGCGCGTCGCCGAGCAGCATCGGCTGGCGCGGCTGACGCGGCATGGCGAGCTGGTGCTGCAACGCCTGCCGCCGACGGTGCGGATGGGCCGCGCCGAGGTGACGCTGCCGCCGGGCTCGTTCCTGCAGGCAACGGTCGCGGGTGAGGAGACGCTGGCGTCGCTCGTCGCCGAGCGTGTCGGCAAGGCCAAGGAGGTTCTCGACCTCTTCTGCGGCGTCGGGCCGTTCGCTCTCCGGCTCGCGGAAAAGGCGCGCGTCGCCGCCTATGACAACGACGCCGGCGCCGTCGCCGCACTCGTGAAGGCTGCACGCACACCCGGGCTGAAGCCGATCAAGGCCGAACCGCGCGACCTGTTCCGTCGCCCGCTGGTGCCGCCGGAGCTGCGCGACTTCGACGCCGTGGTGTTCGACCCGCCGCGCCAGGGCGCGCAGGCGCAGGCGCTGAAACTCGCTGCAAGCAAGGTACCCGTCGTGATCGCGGTGTCCTGCAACGCCGCAACCTTCGCCCGCGACGCCCGGCTCCTGATCGACGGCGGCTACAGGATCGAGACCGTGGTCCCGGTCGACCAGTTCCGCCACACGCCGCATGTGGAATTGGTGGCGCGGTTCACGCGCTGAGGCAGCGCCTGCCGCTCACCGTCCGATTGCTACCAGACTGCTATGCCGACGGCTCGAATTGCGGCTGCCATCGCAGCAGGTAGGACTGCAGCGAGCGTACCGCGATCGCCAACAGGATTCCGACGAACATCATGACGAAGATGGCGACCATCATCTCGCTGGCATTGGCGCGCGCCTCGGCTTCGATGATGAGCTTGCCGAGCCCGCGCTCGGCGCCGATGAACTCGCCGACGATGACGCCGATCAGCGCGAAAGACACCGCCGGCAACAGCGACGCGAACACCCAGGCCAGCGCGGAGGGGATCACCACCGTGCGCAGCACGGTGAGTTCGCTTGCACCGAGCAGACGGGCAGCGGCGATCTGATCGCGGTCGACCGCACGCGTTCCCTCGAAGGTGTTGAAGAACACCACGAAGAACACGACGAGCCAGGCAGTGGCGATCTTGGAGAGATCGCCGAGGCCGAAGATCAGGATGACGAGCGGCACCAGCGCGATGCGCGGTATCGAGTTGAGCGCCACGACATAGGGCCCGAACACGCGGGCAAGGAAGTCCGAACGGCCGAGGACCAGGCCAGCCGCTACTCCGCTCGCGGACCCGAAAAGAAACCCCCACCAGGTGTTCTTCAGCGTGGCGAGCCACAAATTGTTGTCGTTGCCATTGATGCAGGCGGCGAACCCGGCGGGATCGGCAAAGCAGCCAAGCCGCAGGAAGCTCTGCCAGATCAACGACGGCTTGGCGACGAAATACGGATCGAGGATTTTCGGCACATAGGCCTTCGGCAACAGCGCCTTGCTCCATTCGAAGCCCCACTGCCAGACGACGAGAACCACCACGAGAATGGCCACTTGCCAGAACAGGATGGCGCTACGGCTCTTGGACATGATCATTCGGCCCTGGTGCGGCGGAATTCTTCGCCGAGGGAATGCCAGATGTGCGAGTAGAGGCGGCCGAATTCGGCGGTCTCGCGCACGTCCACGGGATCGCGCGGCCGCGGGATGGCGACGTCGAAATCTTCCTTGAGCCTCCCGGGCCGCGCCGAGAGCAGGATGATGCGGCTCGCCAAGGTCAAGGCCTCGCCGAGATCGTGGGTCACGAACAGCACGGTCTGCCGCTCGCGTTCCCATATCTCCAGCAGCGTCTTGTGCATCTCGAGCTTGGTGTGGGTGTCGAGCGCGCCGAACGGCTCGTCCATCAGCAGGATCTCGGGCTCCATGATCAGCGTGCGCATCAAGGCGACGCGCTGGCGCATGCCGCCGGACAGCATGCTGGGGAAGCTCTGTGCAAAGCCGGAGAGCCCGGCCTTCTCGACGGCCGAAGCGACGCGCCCGGCGCGCTCGGCCTTTCGCAGCCCCGCGATCTCCAGCCCATAGCCGATGTTCTGCTCCACGGTTCGCCAGGGAAACAGCGTGTCGCGCTGGAAGACATAGCCGACCCTGCGGTTGACCTTGCCGGTCTCAACCGTGTCCTCATCGATCAGGATGCGTCCGCCCGAGCGCGGCAATAGCCCCGCGACCATGTTGAGGATGGTGCTCTTGCCGCAGCCGGACGGACCGAGCAGCGCGACGAACTCGCCCTGCTTGACCTCGAAGGAAACGTCATCGACCGCCACGAACTCGCGGCCCGACGCGTTGAAGCGCTTGGCGAGACCTCGCACCGCGATGCGGGTTCGCGCCTCCGCTCTCTCAACCTCGTCTCGCGCGAGCGCGAATCCCGGGCCTGGCGCAGCGATCATTTGTATTTCGCCCTGGCCGCCTGGAGGAAGCTGATGTCGACGACATCCTCGTATTTCGTCTCGGGAATATCCGTTCCCTTGCGGTACCAAGGCTTGGCGCCGCGTTCGAACGAGGACTTGTCGATGACGCCGTCATAGGCCCAGGTCGATTTGTCGAAGCCGAGCTCGGCGCTGACCGCATCGGGGTCGATGCCCGAGAAATATTTCGGCGTGACCAGTGCCTGCACGTCCGCGAGTGGCGTCGCCTTCACGAAAGCCATCGCGCGGTGGATCGCGCTCACGTAGGCCTGCACCATGGCCCTGTCCTGCTCGATCGTGTCCTGGAGCGTGTAGATCACCAGCACGGGCAGCGTGCCGCCGAAATCCTTCTCGAATACGCCGGGCTTGGAGGTGTCGTAGATCGTCCTGCCAAAGCCCTTCTTCTCGACCTCGACGATCCAGCTTGGCGGCGCCATGATGGCGTCGAACTGCTTGGTCTGCAGCGACGGGAACATCGTGTTGGGTCCGCCGCCGGCGACCCAGTTCACCCTGTCGCCGAGCCCGCGCGTTTCGAACACATAGGTGCCGAACACCCAGGTGCCCGACCCGATCGCGGTGGCCGCGACGATCGGCTTGGCGCCGTCAGGCCGTTTATGCTCGGCGAGCTTCTCGACTGAATTGATACCGCCGTCGTAAAGGTCCTGCCGGACCACGATGTTGGCGTAGGAGCACACCATCTCCGTCGCGAGCAGGATCTTGCAGGGCTTGCCGCGCGCACTGAGCTGGAGCGGATGGCTGGCATCGCCATGCGCGAACACGGCTTGTCCCGCCGCCAGCGTCTGACGGCCGAACGTGCCGGCGTTACCGGTGACGAGCTTGGAGTCGAGACCTTCGTCCCTGAAGTAACCCTTCAACTCGGCAATCATGCCGATGGCGTAGACCGGCGACACCGGCCCGAAAGCGAGCGATACCTGCTTGGCCTCGGCGCGGAGCTGCCCGGGCAGCATCGATGCGCCGGCCAATGTGGAGCCCGCGATCAGCGCCTGGCGCCTGGTGATGTTCAAGTGCTCCTCCCTTGATTCTTGTTTGATCGATCCGTTCGTCAGGACGGCCCAGGCGCAATCCGGATGGTTCCTGCCTTTTGCAGCGTCTCGATTTCACTCGACGAAATGCCGATCTCGCCCAGGATCTCGCGCGTCTGCTCGCCGATCTGCGGCGGATCGTAGCGGTTGGGCAGGCGTCGGCCATCCATGGAGATCGGCAACAGCGGCGTTTTCGCCTCGCCGCCGTCAGGCAGGTGAATGTTGGTCAGCCCGCCCGACTGGTTCAGATGCGGGTCGTCGAAGAGATCGCCGGGCTTGTTCACCGGCGCGTAGGGCAGATCGAGCTGCTCGAGGCGTGCCGCGAGATCGGCCTTGTCCCATTGCTTGAAGATCTTCGCGATCTCCGGGATCAGCCAGCCGCGATGGTCGACGCGGTCGTTGCTCGTCGCGAAGCGCGGATCGGCAAGCCAGGATTCGCGATCGAAGGCGCGGCAGAACGCCTCCCACTGCTCTTCACCGACAATGGTGACGAACAGTTTCGAGCCATCCCTGGTGTCGAAGAGATCGTAGACCGGCCAGGGGCTGTCCTTGATCGAATAGGGGATCGAGGGCTGGCCGCTGACCACCTCGCACATCATGGCCTGCGCCATCAGGAACACGTTGTTCTCGTAGAGCGCGCTCTGGATGTAGCGACCGCGGCCGGTGCGCTGCCGCTCGGCCAGCGCAGCCTGAATCGCGATCACGCCGAACATGCCGCCCATGATGTCGTTGACCGAGGCGCCGGCGCGCATCGGCCGGTCCGGCAGGCCGGTCATGTAGGCAAGGCCGCCCATCATCTGCACGACCTCGTCGAGCGCGAGGCGGTTCTCGTACGGGCCGGGCAAATAGCCCTTGAGCGAGCAGTAGACCAGGCGTGGCGCAAAAGCGGCAACCGACTCGTAGTCGAGACCGATCCGCTTCAGCAGGCCGGGGCGGAAATTCTCGATCAGGACGTCGCTGCTCTCGATCAGCCGCCGCGCGATGGTCTGGCCTTCCGCGGTCGACGTGTCCAGCGCGATGCTGCGCTTGTTGCGGCTGTAGGTGGCGAAGAAGCCGGCAGCCGGTCCCTTGAAATAGCGGGTGCGGTCGCCCTTCGGCGGCTCGACCTTGATCACGTCGGCGCCGAGATCGGCGAGGATCAAGCCGCAGCTCGGCCCCATCACCATCTGGCTGAACTCGATGACCCGAAGGCCGGCCAGCGGACGCGGCTCCGTTGCCGCCTCGGGCGCCGGCGCAGTCATGCCGCCCTCCGCAGCACCTTGGGAATTCCGGCCTCGTGCAGGTGCCCGGTCAGATGTTTTGCCGGGATATGGCGGGCCAGAATCTCGCGCGTCTGCATCAGACGATCGAGGTCGATGCCGGTGGAGAGTCCCATGCGTTCCAGCATGAACACGAGATCCTCGGTGACGATGTTGCCGCGGGCACCAGGCGCGAACGGACAGCCGCCAAGTCCTGATACCGCGGCGTCGAAACGCCGGATCCCGGCTTCGAGGCCGGCGACGGCATTGGCGAGGCCAGCACCGAGCGTGTCGTGCAGATGCAGCCGCAGCGTCATCTGCAATCCGACTTCACGCCTGACGGCTTCGACGATCTGCCTGACCAGTTTCGGGGTGGCGTAGCCGACGGTGTCGGCGAGCCCGATCTCGTCGGCACCGGCCTCGGCAAAGGCGCGCGCGACCCGGCACACCGCCGCTTCGCTCACCTCGCCTTCCAGCGAGCAGCCGAAGGAGGTGGCGATCGCGCCCATCAGGTGCGGCCGCCGGCCCGCCGGACAGGCGTCGATCGCGGCGCGGACCGCGCGAAACCCGTCGAGCTGCTCTTCGATCGAGCGCCGCACATTGGCGCGGTTGTGCGTCTCGCTGGCGGAGATGACGAAGTAGACGGCGTCGACACCGGCGGCGATGGCGCGCTCGGCGCCCTTCACGTTCGGCACAAGTGCACCGATGGTCGCGGTCCTGTGCGCGAGCGCGTGCGCCATCACCGCATCGACATCGGCGAATTGCGGTACGACCTTCGGCGGCACGAAGGATCCCGCGTCGATCTCGCGCACGCCGGCGGCGGCGATCGTATCAATCAGCGCGCATTTGGCTTCGGTGGGAACGAACACGTCCAGGTTTTGCAGCCCATCGCGGGGGCCGACCTCGCAAATCAGGACATCCGGCGCATGCGCCATCAGGCTCTCCCTGGTTCGATTGTATATTATTGCGTAAAAGAACAATCCGTGGGATAGTCTGTCAAGCTCAAAATCCGCGTGCACTGCAATGACCGCCTCCGACAATTCCCGACCGCCCGCTTCAAGCAAAGGCGGTTCCGAGCGCGCTGAGCACCTCGCCGGGCTGATCATGGCGCTCGCCCGACGCGAAGGCATGAAGGCTGGCGATCGCTTGATCGAACAAAGGCTTGCCGATGCGCTCGATCTTTCACGCGCGCCGATCCGGCTCGGCCTCAAGGCTCTGGAAGCGGCAGGGCTCGCGCGCGGCGAGCCGCATCGCGGGTTCGTGCTGGCCAAGCATCCGACCAGCGGCGCAGCCCAGCCGGCCCTCGCGGCAGTCAGGCGCAGCGAGCAGGTTTATACGTCCATCGCAGGCGACGTGCTCGCAAGCCGGCTGCCGGCTGACGTCACCGAGGCGGAGCTGATGCGCCGCTATGGCCTCAGCCGGGCCGAGCTGCAGCGGCTGCTTGACCGGATCGCTGCCGAGGGCTGGATTGCGCGCCTGCCGGGTTATGGCTGGCGCTTCGCGGAGACTGTCTCGAACCCCGAAGCTCACGCCAAGGCCATGGCGTTTCGCGCGGTGATCGAACCTGCGGCAATCGCGCAGCCCGGCTTTGCGCTGCCGCAGGAGGTGATTGCACGCCTACGCGAGCGCCAGCTGCGCGTATTCGAGGGCGAGCTCGAGAAGATGACGATCGGCGAGGTCTTTCTTTCCGGTTGCGAATTCCATGAGGAGATCATTCGCGGCGCCGGCAATCCCTTCTTTCTTGAATCGCTCCGGCGCGTGAATTCGATCAGACGCCTGTTCGCCTATCGCAGCTTCGCCGACCGCGACGGCATGCGGCGGCACGTGCGCGAGCATTTGCGCCTGCTCGAGGTTCTGGAAACGCGGCGTTACGCCGAAGCGGCAGAGCTGATGGCGAAGCACCTGCAACGCCCGCTGGTGGCGGGCTTATCGTAGGCCGACGCGGCTGCCGTCAAATGGGCGGCGAACGCGTGACCGCTCAACGACGTAAGCCACCCAACGCCGGCGACTCGCCGGGCAGCATTGACGAATTGATGTCGCTGTCCATGCGTCCCGATTGTTGCTGGGTGAAACCGGCGCCGAACGACAGGCTGAGGTTGGAGGTCGGCTTGAACTCGACACCCGCGAAAGCGCCGTAGCCGGGTGAGGCGCTGGAGGTGAGCGGGGCGAGCGAGCTGCCGATGCCGCCATTGTATTTCAGCGTGTCGAACCCGGCAAAGAACGTGACGGGCATGCCGCCCGCGGTCTTGTAGTTGTAACCGAACTGCGTGCCATCGTAGGAGAGCGCGTTGAAATTGCCGGCCGGCGCAGGCTGGCTGAGGCCGCCCAGGCCTAGATTGCCGCGTTCGCTTCCGACGAAGAAACCGGGACGAAAATCATAGCCCGCGTTGGCATCGCCACCCTTGAAGCTCGGAAAATTGCCGTAGCCATCGGAGCCCTGGCCGGCGCTGCCGCCAAAGCCAAAAGGCCCGCCCGGGATCCAATATTGCAGGGGCGCGACTTGCGCGCGAGCCGGCGTTCCGCCGAAGCAGAGCACAGCGAAGAGAGTTGCGAGACCGCAGGAACGTGCAAGGCTGGACATTCAGGTAACCGTCAAAAGGTGCGGAAATTATAAGCCGGGGATCACGCGAATACCAGTGACGCGATGCCGGTGGTCGCGCCATCGAGTTCCAAAATTACGTTATCCTGACGTGTTGAACCTCCTGCGCGACGGATTGACCCACATAGAGGACGCGCGAACGCGAGCCGTCGCTTCGATCCTGATCGGCCGGAGCAGTCCGGCAAGACGCAATTGCGCAGACCTTTGAAAATGCCAGACACAACATGGAGGCTGTCATGGAGGTCGATTCCGGCAGGTTGAATGCCTTTATGGGCAAGATGATCACCGAGGTCGGTGCCGCGATGAACGCATCGCTGGTCCTGCTGGGCGACAAGCTCGGCCTCTACCGCGCCCTCGCCGCCAAGGGACCCATGAACTCTGCCGAACTCGCAAGCGCCACCGGAACGAACGAACGCTACGTCCGCGAGTGGCTGGCGAGCCAGGCGGCTTCTGGTTACGTCGAATACGACTCCACTTCCGGCAAGTTCTCGATGCTGCCGGAGCAGGCGTTGGCGCTCGCCGATGAGGACAGCCCGGTCTTCCTCGGCGCGGTCGGCAATGTCATTGCCGCGGCGTTCCTCGACGAGCCGAAAATTACGGACGCATTCAAGTCCGGCAAGGGCGTCGGCTGGAATCGTCGCAGCGAGTGCCTGTTCTGCGGCACCGCCCGGTTCTTCCGCACCGGCTACATGCATCATCTGGTGCAGGAGTGGCTGCCCGCGCTCGAAGGCGTCGTCGACAAGCTGAAGCGCGGCGCCAAGGTCGCCGATGTCGGCTGCGGGCACGGCGTCTCGACCCGGCTGATGGCGGAGGCCTTCCCGAACTCCCGCTTCTACGGCTTCGACTATCACGAGGGCTCGATCGCGGCCGCACGAAAGGCGGCCACTGAGGCGAAGCTGGGCGATCGTGTCAGCTTCGCGGTTCACTCGGCGAAGACCTATCCGGCCGAGGGCTACGATCTCGTCTGCTTCTTCGATTGCCTGCACGACATGGGCGATCCCGTCGGCGCCATCAACCACGTGCGCGAGACCATGGCCAAGGACGGCACCTGCATGCTGGTCGAGCCGTTCGCAGGCGACCGCCTCGAAGACAATCTCAACCCGGTCGGGCGGGTCTACTATGCGGCGTCGACCATGATCTGCACGCCGGCCTCGCTCGATCAGGAGGTGGGCCTCGCGCTGGGCGCCCAAGCCGGCGAGGCAAGGCTGCGCAAGGTCGCCAGCGAAGGCGGCCTGTCGCGCTTCCGCCGCGCCGCCGAAACACCCTTCAACCTGATCCTGGAGGCCAGGATCTGATGCAATGGCGGACGCGCGGCCGGCGATGTCAGGCCGCGTCGTCCGTTCCCATACCGAACGTGAGCTGATTGCCGTCGGCATCGACGACGTCGAAATCTCGCATGCGATAGTCACGGTCCTCCGGCCGGTTCAGCAGCCTGGCGCCGCGTCGCGATAGTTCGGCATAGATCTGATCGACGTCCCTGACGAAGATGCAGATGCCGCCGTGCCCGGGCAACCGCTTCGTTACCCCCGCCGCAAGCAGATGCAGGCCGACCTCGTCACGGCACAGGCAGGCGTAGGACGGAGGCTGACCGTATTCGAAGGTGACCTCGAAGCCGAGCACATCGCGGTAATAGGCGAGGCTGGCTGTGATGTCGGACACGACGAAGACGGTGGCGGAGCCGGCCATCATCGGGTGTTCGTCGGTCATTGGTCCCTCCATCCGGCAAGCAATCTCCGGCGCGCAGGCTAGCATGCGCGGTGGAGGTCTTGCACGGCCCAAGCCGCACCGTAAGCTGTCGCCCGGACAAGGCGGCGCAAGTCCGCCGGAACGGGAGCCATGCCGCACGATCCCCTGCTCACGCACCTGACATCCGCCTTTGCCAAGGTGCCGGGCATCGCTGCCATCGTGCTCGGCGGCTCGCGCGCGCGGGGCAGCGCGCATCCTTCCTCCGACTACGACATCGGACTGTACTTCTCGGCGGCGAGCCCGCTCGATACGGATCGGCTACTGGCCGCCGCGAAGGAGATCGCCGACGATCCTGCCGCCACAGCCGTGACCCCCGTCGGCGAATGGGGCCCGTGGATCGTCGGTGGCGCCTGGCTTTCAGTGGAAGGCCGCAAGGTCGATCTGCTCTATCGGAGCGCCGACGCAGTCGAAGCTGTGATGGAGTCTTGCCGCGCCGGCGTCGTCACCATGGATTACCAGCCCGGCCATCCGCACGGCTTCTGCTCGGCGATCTGGATGGGCGAGATTGCCTATTGCCAGCCACTGCACGATCCGCCGGCCCTGATTGACCGGCTGAAATCGATCGCTCTGCCCTATCCGCGCCCGCTGCGTACGGCGCTGATCCGGCGCTTCCAGTGGGAGATCCTGTTCGGTATCGAGAATGCGGAGCTTGCGGCAGCGCGCGGCGAACAGACTCATGTCGCGGGGTGCCTCTACAGATCGCTCGCCTGCGTCGCGCAAGTTCTGTTCGCACTGAACGAATGCTATCTCATCAACGAAAAGGGCGCACTACAGGAATCAAGCCGCCTGCCGCTGACGATCCCGCATCTGGCGGAGCAAACCAATGAGGTCTGGCGGCTGGTCGGCGCCGGCGCTCCGGCCCACGCCTGCGAAATCCTACGCAAGATCGACCGGCAGTTGAAGGTGCTGACGTCTTGAAAGCATGGAGAACCCGGTGACATCTGACAATCCCGTCGCTTACGAACGCGTCGACGACGTCGCCCGCATCACTCTGCGCCGGCCGCCCGTCAATGCACTGAGCCTCGAGGTCATCCGTGCGGTGGTCGCGGCCCTGCGTCGCGCGGCGAACGATCCGGAAGCGCGCGTTGTCGTGCTGGCGAGCGCGATCGCCAAGCGCTTTTCGGCTGGCCTCGACCTCGACATCCTGCTTGGCAAATCCGGCGCCGAGATCCGCGAATTCCTCCAGTCGCTCTATATCGACCTTTACGACGCCCAGTACGGGCTCGGAAAACCGTCGATCGCCGCGGTCGGTGGTGCGGCGCGCGGCGGCGGCATGACCATGGCGGTGTCCTGCGACGTGGTGCTGGCGGCCGAGAGCGCGACGTTCGGCTATCCCGAGATCGACGTCGGCGTCATTCCCGCGATCCACTACGCGCATCTGCCGCGCATCGTCGGACGTCATCGCGCTTTCGAGCTGCTGTTCACCGGCCGCGTCTTCACCGCCGCGGAGGCGCGGGAACTCGGCGTGGTGAACCGCGTCGTTGCCGATGCCGAGCTCGACGCCGAGGTGATCAAGCTCGCGGCGCAATTCGCCGGCAAGTCGGCCGCCGTGCTGCGGATGGGCCGCGCCGCCTTCATGCGCCAGATCGATCTCGATTACCGGCGCAGCATCGCAAGTGCAGTGGACGATTTCTGCAATGTCGCGACGTCGGACGAAGCGCAGGAGGGATTGAGGGCCTTCGTGGAGAAGCGGGCGCCGAAATGGTGAGGGGGCCGCCGCCCGCCCAGGGAGGCTAACGTTCAGGCCGTCCTGTCCACTGAGGACGACGAATCCGCAGGCGGATATTTCGTCACCGGCACAGTGAAGGATTTGGAGCCGACCTGGTAGATGATCTTGCCGTTTTGTCCGTTGTCGGTCGATATCTGCGACTGCCCGAACATGATGACGTTCCTGTAGACGTAGCCGGTGCCCTGGCGAGTGATACCGTCGGTGGTGACGCTGACCGTCGCCTCTTTGCCGTTGATGGCCAGCACACGAAAGCTCGCGCTCTTGCCGATGTCGGCAGAATAGCCGCCCCAGCTTCCCATGAGGATGCTGTCGGAACCTGCCGGCGCCTGTTTCTGCAAAGTCGCGCTCTGCTTGCCAACGCCCGAGGAGAACAGGAGCACCAGGTTCTTGCCGTCCTTGGTGCCGACCGTGACGTTGCCGTAGCTTATCGTTGCACCATTGACCTCGCCGATACCGCGCTCGGTGTGCCCGTTATGGGTGTACTCGATCTGGGCCCTGGCCCCGCGGATGTTCACGACCTTGAAGCCGACGGCCTGGTTGTTGCCTGCCCAATTGCCCTTCCAGTCACCCACCAGACTGCTCTGGTGATACACCCGCTCGTTGGCGGGCGAAATCTGGCTGGTGCTCGATGTGACGATGGCCATTGGATTGCTCGGCGGATTTGTCTGACAGACCCGCTTCTGTTCGCGCGCCGGACGGCGAAGTCAGAACTTTATCCGGAAACAACGGGAAGCAGGCCGATTAGGGCCACGCAGCAGTTAACGCGTGGTTAAATTCGACCGCGGGCGGGACAGGGCAAAAGGTCTCATTCGGGGTGGTGCGGATCAGCGCCCCCAGCGGTCCGACCAGATCTTCTCGCCGATCAAGCAGCTGACCCGCGGCTCCTTGTCGGCAACGCGCCTCACGGGGCGCTCCGGCATGCGGCCGGCGACCTCCATCAGGAGCTTGGTGCGGATCGCTTCCTTGAACTTATCGCGATCCTTGATCGTGATGACGAAGGAGCCGGGACCGCCGATGACGCAGTCCTCGTAGTAGTAGTCGAGATTATCGATATCCATGGTCGAATAGGACGGCTCCTTGACCATGATCGGCAGGCCGTTGATGACGATGCCCTTCTCGAGCGCGGCGTCGCGCGCCGCCGTCACCGGGCCGCCATTGTTGTTGGGGCCGTCACCGGAAATGTCGATCACGCGGCGCAAGCCGCGATAGGGATCCTCGTCGAACAACGGCATCGCGAACGTGATCGCCCCGGAGATCGAGGTGCGCGAGGCGCGCCGGATCGGCGTCTTCAAGATCTCGGCGGCGACCGCGTCCGCCGTCTCCGGTCCGTCGACCAGCCGCCACGGGATGATGATCTTCTGATCGCTGGAAGCGGCCCATTCGAAGTAAGTCACCGCGATCCGGCCATTCGGCCCGAGCTTCAGCGCCTGGAGGAATTCCTTCGACTGGATCGCCTGCGCATAGCCTTCGCGCTGGATTGCGAGTTCGTCCATGTCCATGGAGTAGGACACGTCGACCGCGAGGACCAGCTCGACATCGACTGTCTGCGCGTCCCGGTCGGCCGCCAGCCGTTGTGGCGGACTCTTGCTCGGTTCAAATTTGGGCCCTGGTGCCGCGATGCCCGCGACGTCCCCTCCGGCGAGCACGCCGGCCACCAGCACAGCCCCGATCGAGAACAGCATGCGCATCGCAGTCTCCCGTCGTATGACGCGATGGTGACATGCAATCGCCTTGCCGCAAAGTCCGAAGATCGCTTGCGCTTCACATTCCGGTTAGGAATTCGCGAGTTGGGAATGCGCACGTCACGCAAAGCTGCCGCCGTGTTGCCGCGCTTGCGCCACGGAGACGCGCGCGATCGCTCACACCATCATTCCGGGACGTCCCGCAGCATCGAGCCGAGGACAGACCTTCCCCGCCCACTTGTCCGGTGCGATTTCCATGCTAGGCTGACCATACAGATGGGGATGGAGTCCCCCGACAACCGCCCGTCGGCCTGTGACCGTAGTGGGCTGATGACTCCTGCTCGAGGAGGGGCAATCTCAAAGCCTCGGCCTTTGGCGGGAGCATGGACAAACCCGCCGCTGGCGGGTTTTTTGTTGCCTGAAGGCGAAGGTCAGGGCGTGACGACGACGACACCGAATGCTGCGCGTGCGGGGCTGCCCAGGGGAATCTGGGTGCTCGGCTTCGTCTCGATGCTGATGGACGTCTCCTCCGAGATGATCCACGCGCTGCTGCCGGTCTATCTCGTCACCGTGCTCGGGGCCTCCACGCTGACGGTCGGCTTCATCGAGGGCATTGCGGAGGCGACCGCCTCGATCACGAAGATCTTCTCCGGCGCATTGTCCGACTGGCTCGGCCGGCGCAAGCTCCTCGCGGCGCTCGGCTACGGCCTAGCCGCGCTGACAAAACCGCTGTTCCCGCTTGCCCCCAGCGTCGGTTGGCTGATTGCCGCGCGCTTCATCGACCGCGTCGGCAAGGGTATTCGCGGCGCACCGCGCGATGCGCTGATCGCCGATATCGCACCTGCGGGTCTGCGCGGCGCGAGCTTCGGCCTGCGGCAGTCGCTCGACACCATCGGCGCATTCGTCGGACCGCTCGTGGCGATCGGCCTGATGTGGTGGACGGCAGATAATTTTGCCCTTGTCTTCTGGGTGGCGGTGCTGCCGGCCTTCCTGTCTTTCGGCCTGATCGCATTCGCGGTGAGCGAGCCGGAGCCGGACCCAAGCCGGGAGACTACGAAGAATCCGCTGAACACCTCCGCCATGCGGCAGCTCGGATCCGTGTACTGGCGCGTCGTCGCGGTCGGCGTGGTGTTCACGCTCGCGCGCTTCAGCGAGGCCTTTTTGATCCTGCGCGCGCAGAACATCGGTCTCTCGGCGATGTGGGTGCCGGCGGTGCTGGTGCTGATGAACGTGGTCTATGCGCTGTCGGCCTATCCGGCCGGCGTGCTGTCTGACCGGATCAACCGGACCGGCCTGCTCGCGCTCGGCCTCGTCTTCCTCGCGGCCGCCGACCTCGCGCTCGCGCTGCTGCCGAGCCTCGCGGGCCTCGCGCTCGGCGTCGTGCTGTGGGGGCTGCACATGGGATTGACCCAAGGCCTGCTGTCGGCCCTCGTCGCCGACGCCGCGCCGCCGAACCTGCGCGGCACCGCATTCGGCTATTTCAACCTGTTCACCGGACTGGCCTTGCTGGCCGCAAGCGTGATCGCCGGCGCGCTGTGGGATGCCTACGGTCCGGCGGGCACGTTTTTGGCCGGGCTCGGCTTCGCGCTGGTCGCGCTCGCAGGGCTGCTCGCCGTCGGCAATGGCCTGGCAACGGAGGACAAATGATGATGGAGGGGCGTTCGTCGTGTTGAGCGGAGTGATCGCAATCGTGGTCGGCAGCGTTCTCGGCGGCTGTGCGCGCTATTTCGTCTCGGGCGCGATCGCACGGCGGATGGGCGAGACCTTTCCCTGGGGCACCATGACCATCAACATCACCGGCGCCTTTCTGATCGGCATTTTCGGCGCGCTGGCAACCCATCCCGGCTCGATCTTCGCCGCGCCCAATCCATGGCTGTTCGCGGTGACCGGGTTCCTCGGCTGCTACACCACGGTGTCCTCGTTCAGCCTGCAGACGCTGACGCTCGCCCGCAACGGCGAGCCGATGCACGCGCTCGGCAATGTCGTGTTCTCGGTCGGGCTGTGCCTTGCCGCCGTCAGTTTCGGCTTTGTCCTGGCTGACGGTCTTGGAGGCTAGAAGCGGATGGCCGTTCCCTCCTCCACCGACCGCTGGCGCAGCGCGATGCTCTATGCCTGGGTTTCCTTCGGCAGCGTCCTTGGCGGCCTCGCGCGCTATTTCGTCTCCCTCGTGCTCGACACCGGCTCGGGCTTCCCCGTCGCGACGCTGTTCATCAATGCCACGGGATCGCTGATCATCGGCTTCTACGCAACGCTGACCGGCCCCGACGGCCGCATGCTGGCGCGGCCCGAGCACCGGCAATTCGTCATGACCGGGTTTTGCGGCGGCTACACCACCTTCTCGGCCTTCAGCCTGGAGACCTTCCGCCTGTTCCACGGCGGCATGAAATACACGGCGCTCGCCTATGTCGCGGCATCCGTCATCTGCTGGCTGGTGTCTGTGTGGCTCGGCCATATGATGGCAAGCCGCTACAACCGCTTGACGAGGAGCTGACCATGCAAATCCCCAATCAGGCTGTTTCGCTCCGGATCTTCATCGGCGAGAGCGACCATTTTGGCGGCAAGCCGCTTTACGAAGCGATCGTGATGACGGCGCGCGAGCGGCATCTCGCGGGCGCCACCGTGCTGCGCGGCCCGATGGGGTTCGGCAAGTCGAGCCGGCTACACACCTCGAAGATCCTGCGGCTGTCGGAAGACCTGCCGCTGCTGATCGAGATCGTCGACAGCGAGGACAGCATCAACGCATTCCTGCCCATCCTGGATAGCATGATGTCGAGCGGCCTGATCACCTTGGAGAAGGTGCAGGTCCTGCAATATGGTGAGAGGACCGCACACTGAGCACCGCGGCTGAACCGAGCCCGCCGTTTCCGGGAGGCGGAATGAACGACACCGTTACCAAGCCTAAAACCAGGACGAAGACCAAGGTCGAGCGGCCCAAGCTGCACAAGGTCATCCTGATCAACGACGACTTCACGCCACGCGAATTCGTCACGATGATCCTCAAGGCCGAGTTCCGCATGACCGAGGATCAGGCCTACAAGGTCATGATCACCGCGCACAAGCTGGGCGCCTGCGTGGTCGCCGTGTTCACCAGGGACGTCGCCGAAACCAAGGCCACCCGCGCCACCGACGCCGGCCGCGCCAAGGGCTATCCACTGCTGTTCACGACGGAGCCCGAGGAATAGGGCTTCATCTTGCGACGATGAATGATCTTGATCTCATCGCGCATCAGGCCATCACCACCGGCGTCTCTTCGGCGAGCCCGTACACGCGTTGCGCCTTCGAAAACCCTGCGATCGGAAATTCGCCGAGCTCGCGCCAGTCATGGCGGCAGGCGTTCGCGAAGACTTCCGAGACCACGACGGTCCGCCCCAGCCGGCCCGTGATCTTCTCCAGTCGCGCCGCGAGATTGACGGCGGGGCCGATGCAGGTGAAGTCGAGCCGGTTGCCGCCGCCGATATTGCCGTAGAGGATGTTGCCGACGTGCAGCGCGACGCCGAAGCGGAAGCGCTCGACGACGTCGCCGACCGGAAAGGC
Source organism: Bradyrhizobium barranii subsp. apii (assembly GCF_011516635.5). Lineage (GTDB taxonomy): Bacteria > Pseudomonadota > Alphaproteobacteria > Rhizobiales > Xanthobacteraceae > Bradyrhizobium > Bradyrhizobium barranii. The sequence continues at coordinate 7,281,642 of NZ_CP096255.1, forward strand.
GAGTGCCTCGACGCTGGCGCGGGATTCGCGCGCGGCCTCCAGCACGCGCGCGCAGACATGCGCGGCATCGCCGATATATTCGTCGATCGGGAACACCGCGAGCAGGCCGTCGCCCATGAATTTCAGGACCTCGCCGCCATGGCCCCGGATCGCGGTGACCTGGCAGTCGAAATAGTGGTTGAGGATCTCGACCACGGTCTCGGCCGGCAGCCGGTCCGAAAGTGCGGTGAAGCCGCGCAGATCCGAGAGCCAGATCGCGGCCTGCATGGTGTCGTTGTGGCCGCGGCGGATCTGGCCGCCGAGGATGCGCGCGCCGGCACGGTTGCCGACATAGGTGTCGAGCAGCATCTCGGCGGTGCGGCGCAGACTGATGATCTCGGCGACGCGCGCGAGCGGTGTCACGATGGAGCGGATTGCCGCGATGTCGTCGTCGCTGAAGCCGCCGGGATGCCGCGTGACCCAGCTCGTCGCGTGGATCGAGCCGTCGAGATAGTGCATCGGCATCGCGAGGTAGTCGGTCACGCCTTCGGCGCGCATGTCGTCGAGGAACGGAAACCGCTTGCTGTCCGGATCGTCCATCCGTCCCCGCACCTCGAGCCCCTCCTCGAACACGATCCGGAGCGGGCTTCGGGCGAATTCGGGCGTGTCCAGGATCTCGAAATCGACGGTGCCGATCTCGACCTTCTGGCCCTGCCGCCAGATGAAGTTGCGGCCGAAGATTTCCGGATGCAGCGTGCGAATGAAGATGCCGAACCGCGACAGCGGCAGGCCGGCCGCGACCAGATGCTCGCAGACCTCGGCGATCATCTCGGAAGGGGTCCCGGACGACCTCGCACCGTCGATCAGCCAGTTGGTGATGCGCTGGATCTCGGAGTTTTGCATGTCCGCATTTGCGGACGAAGTCTTGGGGACGTCAAGCTGCGCGGTGGGTCAGTACCGCGACACGAACGCCCTGCTCGGAGCTAGCGGCCGACCTGCCCGCGATCCCGAATGAAGTGATCGGCGAGCACGCAGGCCATCATCGCCTCGCCGACGGGCACGGCGCGGATGCCGACGCAGGGGTCGTGGCGGCCCTTGGTGAAGATCTCGGTGTCGGCGCCCTTGCGATCGACAGTGAGGCGCGGCTGGAGGATCGACGAGGTCGGCTTCACCGCGAAGCGCACCACCACCGGCTGTCCGGTGGAGATGCCGCCCAGAACGCCGCCGGCATGGTTGGAGAGGAAGCGCGTGCCATCATTGCCTGTGCGCATCTCGTCGGCGTTCTCTTCGCCGGTGAGCTCCGCCGCGCCAAAGCCGGCGCCGATCTCGACGCCCTTCACGGCGTTGATGGTCATCATCGCACCCGCGAGATCGGAATCGAGTTTTGCGTAGATCGGGGCACCAAGGCCGGCCGGCACGCCTTCGGCGACGACCTCGATCACCGCGCCGATCGACGAGCCGCTCTTGCGGATGCCGTCGAGATAGGTCTCGAAGAAGGCGGCCTTGTCCTTGTCGGGACAGAAGAACGGATTTTTTGCAATCTCGTCCCAGTCCCATTTGTTGCGGTCGATCTTGTGCGGGCCGATTTGCACCAGCGCGCCGCGGACCTTGACGTCGGGCAGCACTTTTCGCGCGATCGCACCAGCGGCGACGCGCATCGCGGTCTCGCGCGCCGAAGAGCGGCCGCCGCCACGATAGTCGCGCAGGCCGTATTTGGCCTCATAGGTGAAGTCGGCGTGGCCGGGCCGAAACTTGTCCTTGATCTCGGAATAGTCCTTCGAGCGCTGGTCTGTGTTCTCGATCAGCAGCCCGATCGGGGTGCCCGTCGTCACCTGCACGCCGGTCTCCGGATGCGCCATCACGCCGGACAGGATTTTCACCTGGTCCGGCTCCTGGCGCTGGGTGGTGAAGCGCGATTGGCCGGGCCGGCGGCGGTCGAGATCCTGCTGGATATCGGCCTCGGTGAGCGGGATCATGGGCGGACAGCCGTCGACCACGCAGCCGATCGCCACCCCATGGCTCTCGCCGAAGGTGGTGACGCGGAACATGTGGCCGAAGGTGTTGAAGGACATCGCTAGCCTGTAAGTCAGTTCTGACTTGTGTCGTAACGCGCCCTGAAATTGGGGTCAAATACGCGCCACAGTCGTCATGGCCGGGCTTGTCCCGGCCATCCACGTTCTTGACCCCCCGAAGCAAAAAGTCCGTGGATGCCCGGGACAAGCCCGGGCATGACGGCGGAGAACGGGGCGGCGCCCGCCCTTAACTATACTTCTCAAGCCGCCCGTCCCGAAACACGTAGACCGCGCCCTGCTCGATGTAGAGCTCGGCGGCGCTGGCCGGCGTCTCAAGGCCGAGCGAAACCATCAGGGCCCGGCAAGTCCCGCCGTGGGCGACGGCGACGGTGTCGGTCCGGAGCTCGTTGTACCAGGCCCGCACGCGGACCTGCACATCGGCGTAGGTCTCCCCGTCCGCGGGGCCGACCGTCCATTTGTCGGCGAGGCGCCTGGCATAGACGTCCGGATCGGCCGCCTCGCTCTCGGCCAGTGTCAGCCCTTCCCAGCTGCCGTAGCCGATCTCGCGCAGGCGATCGTCGAGCGCGTAGTCCGCCGGCGGCAGTTCGAGCTTGCCGCGCGCGAGTTCCATGGTCTGGCGTGCACGCCCGAGCGGGCTCGACACGTAGGGTAACGCCGCCTTGTCCTTGCCGTCGCGCTTGAAGAGATCCGCCAGCACGCCGCCGGCCTGCACGGCCTGACCGCGTCCGCGCGCGTTCAGCGGAACGTCCTTGGTGCCCTGAAGCCTCCCGAGCGCATTCCACTCGGTCTCACCGTGGCGAAGATAATAGATCGTGGGCACCGGCATTCCAGATTTATAAGCTAGTCCTTGCCGCCGAACGAGATGTCCGGCGCGTCCGGGCGCTTCATGCCGAGCACGTGATAGCCGGAATCGACGTGATGCACCTCGCCGGTGACGCCGCGCGCGAGGTCGGAGAGGAAGTACAGCGCGCTGCCGCCGACGTCTTCGATCGAGACGTTGCGCCGCATCGGCGCGTTGTTCTCGTTCCACTTCAGGATATAGCGGAAGTCGCCGATGCCGGACGCCGCGAGCGTCTTGATCGGCCCGGCCGAGATTGCGTTGACGCGGATGTTCTTCTCGCCGAGATCGGCCGCGAGATAGCGCACGCTGGCCTCCAGCGCGGCCTTCGCCACGCCCATCACATTGTAGTGCGGCATCCACTTCTCGGCGCCGTAATAGCTGAGCGTGATGAGCGAGCCGCCATCGGTCATCAGCTTCTCGGCGCGCTGCGCCACGGCCGTGAACGAGTAGCAGGAGATCAGCATCGACTTGGAGAAATTCTCCGGCGTGGTGTCGACGTAGCGGCCGTCGAGCTGCTCACCGTAGGCGATCGCATGCACCAGGAAGTCGATCTTGCCCCACTTCTCCTTCAGCACTGCGAAGGCGGCGTCGATGGTCGCGGCATCGGTGACGTCGCAATGGCCGAGCACGAGGCCGCCGATCTCGGCAGCGAGCGGCTCGACGCGCTTCTTGAGCGCATCGCCCTGATAGGTGAAGGCGAGCTCGGCGCCGGCTGCGTGGCATGCCTTGGCGATGCCCCAGGCGATCGAGCGGTTGTTGGCAAGGCCGAGGATCACCCCGCGCTTGCCCTGCATCAGACCTGAATTCTGCGCCATTTGCTAACGTCCCGTCGAGCTCACGTTGAGGTCTGGAGGTACACCAGCCCTCCTTCGCGGTACAGTCCTAATACGCGGCGTTAACGCTGTTTCAAGCGCCGGAATAGCCGTTCCGTTCGGGTGTTATGATGATTGAGGCGCTCGCGCCGAACACCAGGACGTCAAGACGGCATGAGTGCGTTTCGCCAGAGTGTGGAAGCCATGATCCCGGCGTTGCGCCGCTACGCCCGCGCGCTCACGCGCGACGCGGATGCGGCCGACGATCTGGTGCAGGATACGCTGGTGCGGGCGCTGCGTTCGGAGCGCCTGTTCCTCGGAGGCGATGTCAGGAGCTGGCTCTATACGATCTTGACCAATCTCAACAAGAACCGGCGGCGCTCGCTGGCAAGACGCCCGCAATTCACGCAGCTGACGGAGAACAATCCGGATGCCAGCGGGACCGAGGCCGAAGGGCGCGACATCGAGAAGGCGCTGGCGACGCTGGTCGAGGAGCAGCGCTCGGTGCTTCTGCTGGTGATGCTGGAGGGCATGAGCTACCGCGAGGTCGCCGACATCCAGGGCGTGCCGATCGGCACCGTGATGTCGCGCCTGGCGCGCGCGAGAGCCCACGTTAAAGCCTCGCTGGAAGGTGAGCGCCCGGCGCTCAAGCGGGTGAAGTGATGGCAGTGTTGATGCATCGCGCGGGTCGCTTCGCCTGCATGGAGCGGGAAGCAGCGCAGTTGAACCGCGAAAAACATTTTGGGCCGCAGAGCCAGAGACGATCGATATGAACGACCATAATATTCCCATTACCGAAGACGAGCTGCACGCCTATGTCGACGGCGAGCTGCCGGCCGAGCGCCGCGCCGACGTCGAGGCCTGGCTTGCCGCACACCCTGACGATGCCGGGCGCGTGCAGTCCTGGCGCGCCATGGCCGAGATGTTGCACGCGCGTTACGACTCTGTCGTCCAGGAGCCGGTGCCGGCCCGGCTGGAGCTCGAGCGGCTGGAGCGTCGTCCCCGGCAATGGTTCTATGCCGCCGCGGCGGCTGTGCTGGTCGCCTTCGTGGCCGGCGGCACCGCCGGTTGGGTGGCGCATGGCGCGGCCAACGCCCCCTCGACCTTCCAGAGCTTTACAGCGGACGCGCTCGACGCCCACCGCCTCTATGTCGTCGAGGTTCGCCACCCGGTCGAGGTCGGCGGCAACGAGCGCGATCATCTCCAGGCCTGGCTGACCAGGCGCTGCGGCTGGACCGTGTTCGCGCCGAACCTGGAGGCGAGCGGGCTGAAGCTCGTCGGCGGCCGGCTCTTGCCGGGGCCGAACGGTCCGGCGTCGTTCCTGATGTATGAGGGCGCCTCGGGCGAGCGATACACGATCTACACCGCCAAGACCGAGACCGGCGCGACTCAGATGCGCTACGCCAAGGCCGACAAGGACGGAGCGCTGTTCTGGGCCGAGCGCGGCGTCGGCTACGTCGTCAGCGGCGGCAGCGATCGCGATCGCCTGACCAAGGTCGCGCAGGCGGTCTACGACCAAGCCGAGAAAAACGGTACCTGAGCAACCGCTTGAAGGCGGTGCCTCGATTCCGACATTGAAAATTTGGAATCAAGACATGGGTGCGTCTCATTATCGCACCGGATGCTCACGAGAAAATGAGTAGCGTTCGATCCGCCGATCGACGCGGGCGGCCTCGATTGGGGTTTTTGGTACCGCGCTGGTCCCCCTCTCGAGGCCGCACCTATTATCGACTGCCCCGCCGGACAGCCGACACGTCGAACCACATGGGCCGAGAGGCGCTCTCACGCCTCAGGCATATGACGAGCATCATCTGTCGAGAGATGCTCTGGACCTCTGGGAGAACCCCCTTCAGTTGCGACTTCGCCCTAAAGCGCGATGGCTCACGCTTCAGCAGTTTTCTCTGCGCATGATCTTTTCGGAAAGCCGCTGAACGCCAAATGAACGCCTCGCGCTCACGCGGCCCCCCGGGTCCGGATCATGCCTTAGCCAAGCCCGCTACGTGGATTGTAGGGGTGTTGGTCCCGCCACTTCTCCATCAATGCCTCAAGATCGGCGTCGTTCCCGTCCGGTAGCATAATCCTGATGGTAACGAAGAGATCCCCGGTTCCGCCGGCTTTTGGCAATCCCTTGCCCTTGAGGCGGAAGGTCCGGCCGCTGGAGGTGTTTTTCGGGACCGACAGTTCCACGGCATTGCCGAGGGTCGGCACGCGGACCTTGCCGCCGAGCACCGCCTCGTAGAGCGTGACCGGCAGGTCGATCCTGAGGTCGGCACCCTCGATCTTGAAGAACGGGTGCGGCGCGATGCTGATCGTGATCAGGAGATCGCCCGGCGGATGGCCCTGGGCGCTCTCGCCCTGCCCCCGCAACCGGATCTGCTGGCCCTCGGTGACGCCGGCCGGAATCTTGACGTTGAGCTCCTTGCCCGTCGGCAACCGGACGCGCTTCTCGCCACCCTTGACCGATTCTTCCAGCGAGACGGACATCGCGACGTTGACGTCCAGATCGAGGCCGATCCCGCCGGTGTCGAATTCGAACTGCCCGGCGCCGCCGGCCCCCGACCGCGCACCTCTCGTCCCGCCGAACATGCTGTTGAGGATGTCCTCGAACGCGCCGCCGCCCTGGCCAGGGCCCGCGCCGCCACTGCGGAACGTATAGCTTTCGAACCCGCCGGGACCCGCACGGCCGCGCGGCCCGCCGCCGCCCGGAAAACCCTGGAAGCGCGGCTTGCCGTCGGCGTCGATCTCGCCGCGGTCGAACTGCTTGCGCTTGTCCTCGTCGCCGATGATCTCGTTCGCCGAATTGATCTCGGAGAAGCGCTCGGCCGCCTTGGGGTCATCCTTGTTGCTGTCGGGATGGTGCTTCTTGGCAAGCTTGCGATAGGCGCTCTTGATCGCGGCAGCGTTGGCGCTCCGCGGCACCCCCAAGACCTCATAGGGGTCGCGCATCCGTCACGTCTCCTTCAAGAAATCGAATTGTTCAAAGGGCTCCCCGCCCCGTCTGCTGGTCATGTGGGAGGCGAGTGGCATTTTTGCAACTAGCCGCGGAGCCGATTCCTAGCTCCGCCACGGCTTTAGCGTATGAATCTCCCAACGGCCACGGCTGCTTTGGCAGCCGGCGCCCTGGAGCCAGCTTTCGGTGCTGCCATTGACGTAGCTCGCCAGGAAGTCCCGGCACTTGCGGCCGTCCTCGGCAGCGTAGGACTGCGCGATCGGCGTCACCGAGCCACGCGCACCGGTTTCCGGATTCTCCCAGTGCTGGCTGGAATCCTTGTCGCCCTTGCTCAGCACGTCGGAGGCGGCGTTACGGGCGAAGGCAAGATCGGTGTCGGTCGGCGGGGCGTCCTTTGCCGCCCGCGCGATCGAGCCGGTCAGGTCGCTGTCGTCGGCCTTGGCGTAGGCGCTGGTGTCGTTGCGGGAAAAGCTGCAGCCGCCAGAGCCGAGCCCGATCAGAATCATTGTCATGACAAAGCCGGACGGCCGGATCGCCGATAGGCCAACGCGTCCCCATGCCCTATATAGGGCGGTAGCGGACAACAACGCGTTTTGGGCCGCGGGACGCAATTCGGACTCCGGACATGACCGACACGACCTCGATGAAACACCAGACACCCTTAACATCCGGTGATTTCACCGCAGCCGACGAGCCATTTGCGCTGTTCGAGGCTTGGCTGAACGAGGCGATCAAGAGCGAGCCGAACGATCCGAACGCCATGGCGCTCGCAACCGTCGACCCCGACGGGCTGCCAGACGTGCGCATGGTGCTGATGAAGGGCTTCGATGCCGACGGTTTCGTCTTCTACAGCCACATCGCGAGCCAGAAAGGCCGCGAACTCGCCGCAAATCCTAAGGCGGCGTTACTTTTTCACTGGAAGTCGCTGCGCCGTCAGGTCCGCATCCGCGGCAACGTGACGCCGGTGACCGACGCCGAGGCCGACGCTTACTTCGCCACCCGTCCCAAGCAGGCGCAGATCGGCGCCTGGGCGAGCAAGCAGTCCGAGGCGCTGGAAAGCCGCTTCGCCTTCGAACAAGCCATCGCCAAAGTCGCGGCCAAGCACATCATCGGCGAGGTGCCGCGGCCGCCGGGCTGGAGCGGCTGGCGCATCACGCCCTCGCGTATCGAGTTCTGGCACGACCGCCCGTTCCGCCTGCACGACCGTATCGAATTTCGCCGTGACGCGGCCGGCCAGCCATGGTCCAAGACGCGGATGTATCCCTGAGCTTAGGCCGACCTGAAAGATGTCCATGCCGCATTCGTCCAATGCGCCGCGCCGCACGCTGCTCCTGACCGGAGCGAGCCGCGGCATCGGCCACGCCACCGTGATCCGCTTCTCGTCGGCGGGCTGGCGCGTCATCACCTGCTCGCGGCATCCCTTCCCCGAGGACTGTCCGTGGGACGCCGGCCCCGAGGATCACATCCAGGTCGACCTCGGCAACCCCCTGGACACCGCGCGCGCGATCACCGACATCCGCAACCGGCTCGAAGGCGGCATGCTGCATGCGCTCGTCAACAACGCCGCGATCTCGCCGAAGGGTCCGGGCGGCTCGCGGCTTGGCTCGGTCGACACCGACCTCGACACCTGGACGCACGTCTTCCACGTCAATTTCTTCGCACCGATCATGATCGCGCGGGGATTGATCGAGGAGTTGAAGGCGGCCAGGGGCTCGGTCGTGAACGTCACCTCGATCGCGGGCTCGCGCGTGCATCCCTTTGCGGGCGCCGCCTATGCCACATCGAAAGCCGCGCTTGCATCCCTGACGCGCGAAATGGCCTCCGATTTCGGCCGCGTCGGCGTCCGCGTCAACGCGATCGCGCCGGGCGAGATCGACACCTCGATCCTGTCGCCGGGCACCGAGAAGATCGTCGACCAGCAGATCCCGATGCACCGGCTCGGCACGCCGGACGAGGTCGCCAAGATCATTTACGTGCTGTGCACGGACACCAGTTCCTACGTCAACGGCGCCGAGATCCACATCAACGGCGGCCAGCACGTGTAAGGCCAGGCAGGCGAAGCATGGGCCGGTTCGCGAGCACTGCGTCACTCTACGAGCATTTGCGGCCGCCCTACCCGAGCGAATTCTTTCGCAGCGTCGCGCACAAGCTTGGTCTCACCAAACAGGGCAGCCTGATAGACCTCGGCACCGGACCCGGACTCCTGGCGCTCGGCTTCGGCCCCTATGTCGGCCGCATCGTCGGCGTCGACCCTGAACCTGCCATGCTCGATGCGGCGCGACGCGCGGCTGCGAGCGCAGGCCACGCACTCACGCTGATCGAAGGCAAGGTCGAGACGCTTAGCCCCGACATCGGCACATTCGACGTCGTGACCATCGGCCGCGCGCTGCATTGGATGGATCGTGAGCCGACGCTTGTGCGGCTCGATCGACTGGTCGCGCGCGATGGCGCAATTCTGATCTGCGCCTCGTTCTCGGCCACCGACGGCAGCAACCCGTGGCTCGATGGCTACAACGACGTCCGCCGCCGCTGGTCACCGGCCAAGCTCTGGGAGGAGGCAGGCATGGGCACGCGCACCCATCGCGACTTGCCGGCGTTCTTTCGCGGCAGCGCCTTTCAGCCCACCGAGCTCGTCACGGTTGAGACCAGCCACACAATCAGTGTGCAGGACCTGACACGCCGCACCCTCACCTACTCGTCGTCATCGCCGGAAGCGCTTGGCGAAAATGCCGATGCGATGCTGCGCGATGTCGGGCAGCATCTCGCTCCCTTCAGTCGCCACGGTGCCATCGCCGAGACCGTCGTCTCGACGGCCCAGATCGTGAAGCGCTAGATGATTTTCCCGCTCGAAGGGCGGGAAGCAAGGCGATCCAGACAAAGCCGCCGCAGGACCTGGATCGCCTTTACCCTTCCGTTCCTCAATCGACTCGAATCCGACGCGACCGATCGCGCAGCCGCGGAGCGGCCGTGCTGAACGCAGTCGAGCAGTCGTCGTCGTTCTCACCGTCGAGCAGCGGAGCACCACAGTGCCGGCACATGCGCGCCGACATCGACGACGCCTTGCCGCTCGCCAGGACCTGACGGTAATTCGCCAGATCGATGACGTTGCGGGGCGACGTTATGTGTTTTTCAACCATGGCTGTTCCTCGCGGCTAACATGCTGCTTATCGCAGACAAGTTTCGCGCAAACGTTCAGCCCACTGCTCAAATTTTACCGGAGGAATTGGGGCGGCGGGCACACATCACGGCGCGGCCTCAATCCCGCTCTATTCTGCGACACCAACCACCGTGTCTCGTTGAACGGCGTAAGGTCTCGGTAGGTATCAAAGCCACTTCTTCCACTTGAAGAGCCAGTACGGGACGATCGCGGCGGCGAGCATCATCACCAGCGCCATCGGATAGCCGTGGACCCATTCGAGTTCCGGCATCGCCTTGAAATTCATGCCGTAGATCGAGGCGATCAGCGTCGGCGGCATCAGGACAACGGCCATGACCGAAAACAGCTTGATGATGTTGTTCTGCTCGAGATTGACGACGCCGAGCATGGCGTCGAGCACGAACGTGATCTTGCTGGAGAGATAGGAGGCGTGGTCGGTCAGCGAGGCGACGTCGCGCTGCATGGTCTTGAGCTGCTCGCGCATGTCCTTCGACCATTTCACGCCCTCCACCACCGCGGAGAGGAAGGTGACGACGCGGCCGATCGACACCAGGCTTTCGCGAACCTTCGAGGTCAGATCGCCCTTGCGCCCGATCGAGATCAGGATCTGGGAATATTGCTTGGCGTGGCCGTGGCGTTCGCTCTCGGGCTCGAAGATGTCGTGCGAGACCTGGTCGATCTCGGCGCCGCAGCGCTCCAGGATGTCGGCGCAGCGGTCGATCACGGCGTCCAGCAGTTCCATCAGGACCATCTCGCCGGTGATCGCGGGCGCGCAGGACCGGGCCAGCTTGGCCTCGACCAGCGCAAACGGCTTGGGCTGGTCGTAGCGCACCGTCACCAGGCGGTGGTCGCCGAGAATGAAGGTCACGGCCGTGGTCCGGGGCATGTCGGTGTCGGACTGGCACATCAGCGTTGCCGTCATGTAGCGGGCGCTGTTCTCGATATAGAGGCGGCTGGAGATCTCGATCTCCTGCATGTCCTCCCGGGTCGGGATCGCAATACCGGAGAGCCGCTCCACCGCCTTGTCCTCAGCCGCGGTCGGGTTGACTAGGTCGATCCACACCGCATGCTCTGGAACCGCCGCGAGGTCTTCGACAACCGCTTTCTTGAGGGAGGAGTCGGAGGGAACGAACACAGAAAACATGCACAACTCCAGCAGGGGCCTGCGACAGACTGACAGCCCTTAGCGCGATTCTGACAAGTTCATGATGACAAGCACATTAACGGGGCGTTTGCATTTGTGGCGGCGCCGTGGCCCAACCGTGGCACGGAATCGACAGTCGGGCGTGCTTTGCCTAAAAACCAGCACAGGAGCGCAAAACTTGCGGCAAAAAAGCCACAGCTCGGCTCTTGCAGCGCGGGAAAAGGTCCGAAACGCTGGAATTGTGGCAGATTTCAACGATAATAGGGCCCAACGGAGTCGTGGTTTGGGCGCGTCTCAAGCCCCGCGAAAGCTAGTTGTTGTCGATTGGAATCAAATCATGTCGTCGCTGAAAGTTATGCTGGGTATTTTGGCCGCTGGCCTGATGCTGTCGGGCTGCATGCAGGCCACACATTTTGAAGCGACCGACACCAAGGCCTTCAAGCCGAAGGACAAGGAACTCCTCGCCAAGGTCCGGTACGAGAACACCCCCGTCGCCGAGCCGTTCCGCCGCGCCATCGTCGATTACCACCGCAAGGAATCGCCGGGCTCGATCGTGGTCGATTCCGACAACCATTACCTCTACTGGGTGATGGATGGCGGCAAGGCGATCCGCTACGGCATCACTGTCGGCGAAGAAGCCATGGCCTGGTCGGGCATTGCCAAGGTTGGCAGCATGACCGAGTGGCCGGCCTGGCATCCGACCCCGGGCGAGATTTCGCGACTGGGCGTGCCGACCTACGTTGCACCGGGTCCGGACAATCCGATGGGCTCCCGCGCGATGTATCTCTACTCCGGCGGCAAGGACACGCTGTTCCGCATTCACGGCACCAACCAGCCGGAATATATCGGCGCCTCGATCTCGTCGGGCTGCATCCGCCTAACCAACGAGGACGCGATCGACCTCTATGGCCGCGTCAAGGTCGGCACCATTGTCGTGGTGCTCGAGCCGAAGCATGGCGACTCGCCCTACAATTCGCGCCTCGCGCTCGGCGGCAGCCAGACGGGCCAGGCGGGCAGCTACTGATCGCTTCCTGCTCTCGGACATTCAAAAGCGCCGGTTTTACCGGCGCTTTTTTGTTGCCGGCTTGTGCGGCTCGGCTTTGGTGCCATCGGCGGCCGACTTGTCCGCCGGCGCAGGGGATTTCTGCGCCGGCTCGTCATCAGCTCCGTCCTTGGCTCCATCCTTGGCCTCAGGCCTGGCCGCGACCTCGCGCGGCGGCGCCTCCTCGGGCCGTCCCGCCGGCAGCAACGGGGCGACCTGCGGCAGGGGATCCCAGACGTTCCACTGACAAATCCGGTAGTCGTTGCGCCGCTGCGCCAGGTCGAGATGGATGTGGTCCTCGTGATACCAGTCCGAGCCCGGACCGAGCACGGTGGAAAAGCGCGCGCAGACTGAATGCAGCACGCGCTCGCGCACATCGCGCGGCATGCCGCGGTCGGTCAGGCCGATCGACCGCCCGTTGGCGAGCTTGATGGCGCGAACGTCGAGCGCGTTGGCCTTGCCGTGCTCGGACAGCATCGCGCCGGCGATGCGGTTACGGCCTCGGCATTCGAAACTGTCGAAATTGTCGAGATCGCTGATGGTCGAGCCGAGGCTCGCCGCCAGCGGCACCATGTCCTTGCGCACCCAATCGGCGATCGCGGAGGCCATGGTGCAGCGGAGGATCGCCGCCGGCTTGACCGCCACCTTGCGCTTGTCCGGCAGCACGATCGCCTCCAGCCGCACCAGATCCTCGCCGCCGCAGGCGCCGGGGCCGCGAATATCGGGAATGGACGGCGCGACGGCGATCTCCTCGGTCAAGGCGAGCCGGCAGACCGAGAGCTGCTTCTCGGGCGGCGGCGCGGCCTCGACGGGCTTGGTCGCGCTCGGCTTGTCTGCGGAAGGCTTCCCCTCTGCCTCCGGCGCGGCCTCGTCCGTTGCTTGGGGGGCCTCCTCCGGGCGGGGCTTTGGTAGCGGTATCCTGGCGGAGTGCACCTTCGCGCGCGGCCGTGGTGTACCAAGACCGAAGATATCCAGCGGCGTAGCATATTTTCGCGCTTCTGCCCGCTCCGCCAGCACAAGCGACAGCCCGAGCGCAGCGGTAACCATTGCCGCGCCTGCGGACATATAGCCGCGACAAGACCATTTGCGGCGAAAGTCCGGCAGGCTAAAACTCATGACAATTCTTTGGCCCAGCGCTGAGAGCTATAAAAAGTCCAGCCCACCTCGGAGGAATGTCTGAATGCTTGGTTTGATGCAAGATTGGCCCCTGCTCTGCCACCGGATCATCGAACACGCCGCCAAGATTCATGGCAAGCAGGAGGTCGTTACGCGATCGGTCGAGGGACCGATCCATCGCACCACCTACGGCGAAATCCACAAGCGGGCGCTCAAGGTCTCGCAGGTGCTGGAGCGAGACGGCATCAAGCTCGGCGACCGTGTCGCAACGATCGCCTGGAACACCTGGCGCCATCTCGAGGTCTGGTACGGCATCATGGGGATCGGCGCCATCTGCCATACCGTCAATCCCCGCCTTTTCCCCGAGCAGATCGCCTGGATCATCAACCATGCGCAGGACCGCATCGTGATGACCGACCTCACCTTCGTTCCGGTCCTGGAGAAGATCGCCGACAAGCTGCCAAGCGTGGAACGCTACGTCGTGCTCACCGACAAGGCGCACATGCCGCAGACGACGCTGAAGAACGTGGTCGCCTACGAGGATTGGATCGCGGAGGCCGACGGCAAATTCGAATGGAAGGACTTTGACGAGAACACGGCCGCCGCGATGTGCTACACTTCCGGCACCACGGGCGATCCGAAGGGGGTTCTGTATTCGCATCGCTCCAACGTGCTGCACGCGCTGATGGCGAACAATGTCGATGCGCTCGGCACCAGCGCGTCCGAGACAATGCTGCCGGTGGTGCCGCTGTTCCATGCCAATAGCTGGGGCATCGCCTTCTCGGCCCCCTCGCAAGGCACCAAGCTGGTCATGCCCGGCGCCAAGCTCGACGGCGCCTCCGTCTACGAGCTGCTCTCGACGGAGAAGGTGACACACACGGCGGGCGTGCCCACGGTGTGGCTGATGCTGCTGCAGCACATGGCGGCCAACAATCTGAAACTGCCGGCTCTGAAGATGGTGATCTGCGGCGGCTCGGCGATGCCGCGCTCGATGATCAAGGCCTTCCTCGACATGGGCTCGAACGTGCGCCACGCCTGGGGCATGACCGAGATGAGCCCGATCGGCAGCGTCGCGGCACTGAAGCCGCCGTTCCAGAATGCGACCGGTGAGGCGCGGCTCGACGTGCTGCAGATGCAGGGCTATGCGCCCTTTGCGGTGGAGATGAAGATCACCGACGATGCCGGCAAGGAGCTGCCCTGGGACGGCAAGACCTTCGGCCGTCTCAAGGTCTCCGGCCCCGCCGTCGCCAAGGCCTATTACCGCGTCGACAGCAACATCCTCGACGAGGAGGGCTTCTTCGACACCGGTGACGTCGCGACCATCGACGAGGCCGGCTACATGCGGATCACCGACCGCTCCAAGGACGTGATCAAGTCCGGCGGCGAGTGGATCTCCTCGATCGACCTCGAAAACCTCGCGGTCGGCCATCCCGCCGTGGCGGAGGCCGCCGTGATCGGCATCTATCATCCCAAATGGGACGAGCGGCCGCTGCTGATCGTGCAGCTCAAGCAGGGCCAGCAGGCCAGCCGCGAGGACATCCTGAAGTTCATGGACGGCAAGATCGCCAAATGGTGGATGCCTGACGACGTCGCCTTCGTCGAAGGCATTCCGCACACCGCGACCGGCAAGATCCTGAAGACCGCACTACGCGACCAGTTCAAGGATTACCGTTTCCCGAACGCGGCGGCGTAACCCTAGGTACCGCCCTCCCCCTAAAGGGCCTGAGCGCTCGACGCATTGGAGCCTCCACAACGTCATGGCCGGGCTTGTCCCGGCCATCCAGGCCTTGCCCCGCGGCACGGAGAACGTGGATGCCCGGGCATAGGCGAGCGGAAGCGACGCCGTCCTTCGGACGGCTATGCCCGGGCATGACGGTGGGGGCGCATGCGGAACCCTTGAATTTGCCCCCGGGCCGTGGTCTCAACGGCCCATCGTCGCGCCAAATCGGCCGACATCGCCCCCGAAACCCCGGCAGAGCTTCACCCGATGGCCCGCAGGTTTTCCGCTCCCTATCAGTCGGAGCCCGTGTCCAGCCTCGCGAGCTGGGCGCGTAATCTGGCCGTGTTCGCGGTGGTGGCGGTGGTGGTCTCGATCATCATCGTCCGCTTCGACTTCCTGGAGATGAGGCCGGCGCTGATGACGTTCTTCGGCGGGCTCGCGATCGCCGGCCTCTCGATCCTGTTTGGGCTCGCGGGCTTTGCCGCGATCTGGCAGAACGGCTCGCGCGGCATGGGGCGCATCCTGCTCGCCTTCCTCATCAACGGCGCGATCCTCGCTTATCCCGCTTATCTCGCCCTGCAATACCGCAAGCTGCCGCCGATCTACGACATCACCACCAACCCGATCGACCCGCCGCGCTTCGACGCGCTCGCGCATCTGCGCACCGGCGATGGCACCAACACCGCGGTCTATGCCGGCCTCTATTCGGCCGAGCAGCAGCGCCAGTTCTACCCGGACATCGAGCCGATCGAGTTGGAGATCCCCGTCGATCGGGCCTATGCGATCGCGCGCCAGCTCGTCATCAAGCGCAAATGGCTCGTCATCGACGAGCGCGAGCCGCAGCCGCCGCGCCGTATCGGCCGCATCGAGGCGGTGGCACGGACGCCGATCATGGGGTTCCGCGAGGACATCTCGATCCGGGTCGTGCCCGATGGTGACGATTCCCGCGTCGATATCCGCTCGGCGTCGCGCTATTTCGACAGTGATCTCGGCAGCAACGCCGCGCGCGTCAAAAAATTCATCGACGATCTCAACACCGCCGCCGACGCCGACGCGCTGAAACCGGTGAAGAAGACGCCGGTCGCGCCGCCGAAGGCACCGGCGAAGACGGTGAAGAAGTAGCCCGCTGTCATTCCAGGACGATGCGCAGCATCCAGCCCGGAATGACGAGAAGCTAGGCCCCCGCCATTCGATACGTTCCACCGATCACGGGATCGCCGTCCGTCGTCACCACGCCGCGCGCGACCAGATCTTCCAGATGCGCCAGGACCGAATAGCCGGCGGCCGTCGTCAGCCTGGGATCGATGCCGATATAGATCGCGCGCACCATGGTCGGGATATCGGCCTCGCCCTTGGCCAGGCGATGCAGGATCGAGGCTTCACGCGCCTTGCGGTGGCGGATCAGGAAGCGCACGAAGCGCTGGCCGTCCGGGATCTCCGGGCCGTGGCCGGAGAAATACAGATGCTCCTCGCGCGCGGCGAGGCGATCGAGCGACTCCATGTAGTCGATCATCGAGCCGTCGGGCGGCGCCACGATCGAGGTCGACCAGCCCATCACGTGATCGCCGACGAAGTTGAATTTCCGTTCGGGCCAGGCGAAGGCGAGATGATTGGCGGTGTGGCCGGGCGTCGCCACGGCCTCCAGACGCCAGCCGTCGCCTTCGACGACGTCGCCATGGGCGATCCTGATATCGGGCGCGAAATCGCGGTCGGCGCCGGACTCCGGATTGTGCTTCTCGCTCTCGAAGCGCGGGCGCGAGGCACGGTGCGGGCCCTCGGCATAGACGGGCGCGCCGGTCGCCTGCTTGATCCGTGCCGTGTTCGGCGAATGGTCGCGATGGGTGTGGGTGACGAAGATATGGCTCACCGTCTCGCCGCGCACGGCATCGAGCAGCGCCGCCGCATGCGCCTCGTCGTCCGGACCGGGATCGATGATTGCGACGTTGCCTTGGCCTACGATGTAGCTGACCGTGCCGGTGAAGGTGAACGGGCTCGGATTGTTACAGAGCACGCGCCGCACGCCGGGACGGACTTCCTCGACGACACCGGCTTTGAGCGGAAAGTTGCGGTTGAACGGGATGTCGTCGTTATCGGACATGAGGCTTCCTGTACGTACCGCCACACTCTTCGTCATACCCCGCGAAAGCGGGGTATCCAGTACGCCGCGGCGCCTGAGGCGAAGGCGAGGTCTCTGGGATACTGGATCGTCCGCTCTAGTGCGCAATTGCGCACAGGGCGGGCGATGACAGCGGAGCAAACTAGCCGCGGCCGAAGAACGCTGCGACTAGAAAAACGCCTGGATGCCCGTGATCGCACGTCCCAGGATCAGGGCGTGGACGTCGTGAGTCCCCTCGTAGGTGTTGACGGTCTCGAGGTTATGGACGTGGCGCATCACGTGGTACTCGGCCGAGATGCCGTTGCCGCCGTGCATGTCTCGCGCGACGCGGGCGATATCGAGGGCCTTGCCGCAATTGTTGCGCTTCATGATCGAGATCATCTCGGGGGCAAACTTGCCCTCGTCCATCAGACGGCCGACGCGAAGCGAACCCTGGAGGCCCAGCGCGATCTCGGTTTCCATGTCCGCCAGCTTCTTCTGCACGAGCTGGGTCGCGGCGAGCGGCTTGCCGAACTGCTTGCGATCGAGCGTGTACTGGCGGGCGCGGTGCATACAGTCCTCGGCGGCGCCGAGCGCACCCCAGGAGATACCGTAGCGGGCGCGGTTGAGGCAGCCGAACGGGCCCTTGAGGCCGGACACGTTGGGCAGCAGCGCGTCCTCGGGAACCACGACGCCATCCATCACGACCTCACCGGTGATCGAGGCGCGCAGGGACAGCTTGCCGCCGATCTTCGGCGCGGAGAGGCCCTTCATGCCCTTTTCCAGCACGAAGCCGCGGATCTGGTTGTCGTGCTCGGCCGACTTGGCCCAGACCACGAACACGTCGGCGATCGGCGCGTTCGAGATCCACATCTTGCTGCCGGTCAGGCGATAGCCGTCCGAGACCTTCTCGGCGCGGGTCTTCATGCCGGCCGGATCGGAGCCGGCGTCGGGCTCGGTGAGACCGAAGCAGCCGACCCATTCGCCGCTGGCGAGCTTCGGCAGGTACTTCTTGCGCTGGTTCTCGTCGCCATAGGCGTAGATCGGGTACATCACCAGCGAGGACTGCACCGAATTCATCGAGCGATAGCCGGAATCGACCCGCTCGATCTCGCGCGCGACGAGGCCGTAGGCGACGTAGCTCGCATTGGCACAGCCATATTCCTCAGGCAGCGTAATGCCGATCAGGCCGAGCTCGCCCATCTCGTTGAAGATCTCGCGGTCGGTCTTCTCCTCGAGATAGGCCTTGGTGACGCGCGGCAGCAGCTTGTCCTGGGCATAGGCGCGCGCGGTGTCGCGCACCATGCGCTCGTCTTCGGTGAGCTGCTCGTCGAGCAGGAACGGATCGTCCCATTGGAAAGAAGCCGCAGCCGGCTTGTCCTTGGTCTGAGGGCGCACGCTCATGAAACGTCCTTTCGTCTGGTTCCGTCAAAATTTGCCCGACAAAGTAAAGCGCCGCGGCAACAAGTGCAATTGCGTTGCAGATGGATGGCTCTGCGTGGACCCCGGGGATGCGCAGCGCGCGCCCCCGGAATGACAGCGCTAGCTTTCAAGCTGCTCGTTGGCGACGATCTCGATGCCGAAGCCTGACAGGCCCTTGTAGTCGTGCACCGATGAGGTGAGGTGGCGGATCGAGGTGACGCCGAGATCGCGCAGGATCTGCGCGCCGACACCGACCTCGCGCCACTGGCGGTTGCGGTCCGCCTCGCTCGCGCTCTCATCGGGCAGCGGAGCAACGGGGACACCGGCGGCGCCGTCACGCAGGTAAACCAAGACGCCACGGCCGGACTTCTTGAAGTGCTCGAGCACCGCCGCCATGCGCTTGTGGCCGGTGAAGATGTCCTTGACGATGTTGGGCTTGTGGAAGCGCGTCAGCACGTTCTTGCCGTCGCCGACGCCGTTATAGACGAACGCGACGTGGGCGATGGAATCGAACGGCGAGCGGTAGGCATAGCCCTGAAGCGGCCCGATCGGGCTGTCAGTGACGAAGGTCGAGACCCGCTCGATCAGCTTCTCGCGCACCTGGCGATAGGCGATCATGTCGGCGATGGTGACGTGCTTGAGCTTGTGCCTGGCGGCGAACTGCGCAACCTGCTCGCCCTTCATCACGCTGCCGTCGTCGTTCATCAACTCGCTGATGACGCCGACCGGCGGCAGGCCGGAGAGCTTGCACAGGTCGACCGCGGCCTCGGTATGGCCGGAGCGCAAGAGCACGCCGCCGTCCTTGGCAATCAGCGGGAAGATGTGGCCCGGACGGGCGAAATCGTTGGCGCCGACATTGGGATTGGACAGCGCGCGGCAGCACGAGGCGCGTTCTTCGGCCGAGATGCCCGTGCCGCCGTCGGGCTTGTAGTCGATCGAGACCGTGAATGCGGTGGTGTGCGCGGAATCGTTGTGGGCCACCATCGGATCGAGCCGGAGGCGGCGCGCGTCCTCGGTGGTCACGGGCGCGCAGACGATGCCGGAGGTATGGCGGATGATGAACGCCATCTTCTCGGCGGTACAGAGCGAGGCGGCGACGATCAGATCGCCCTCGCCCTCGCGGTCCTCGTCGTCGGTGACGACCACGAGCTCACCCCGGGCAAAGGCCTGCAAGACTTCCTGAACGTTATCGGGCATTTCCCAATCTCTATCGGTTATGGCCGGGAGGCTTAGCCGGACGCCTTAGCCGGACTTGGCCCCAAGCGCTAGTGTCCTGGACGCAACCGCATATGCCTGATGGCGGGCCGGCCCGCGGGTCTGAGGCTTGCACCGAAGATACCAAGGATATAGGCGCACGCGGCCCGGACGGAAAGCGGCCGCGCCGCCTTCAGGGCAGCACTTCGCGCCGCTCGCCGAGCCGGACATCGAGTTCGGCCCGCTTGTCGGGCAGCAGCCCGGCCTGGGCGGCTTCGATCACGGTAAACAGCTCATGAGCGTCGCTGAGCCGGGTCACGGTGACGTAGCTGGCGCCGGCCGCGTAGAGCTCGCCCACATCCGATAGGAGATCGGCCGTGGCCACGATCATGGCGGTCGGGTTGAGGGTGCGGACGTGGCGGACCAGCTTCTCGTTGCTGGCGCCCTTGAGAAGGGCGTCCGGCACGCTGAGGATGATCATCTCGGACTTGCCGACGCCGGCATGGAGCAGCGTGTCGGCGCTGCTGATGTCACCATAGATCACGTGCAGGCCGCGCGACAGCAGCGTCTTGTACACATTGGGATTGAAGTCGATCACGGTGATCTGCTCGAGCAGCACCGGCGCCTGTCGTTCGATCTCGGCCAGCAGCGCGCTCGCCGCACGGAAAAAGCCGAGGATGACGATGCGGCGGGCCTCGCCATGGCCGCCCTCGTGCCCCTCCTCGGCGTGGCCGTTGCCATGGTCGAGGTCGCGCAGGCCGATCCGCTTCAGAGGGCCGATCGCCCAGCGGGTGATCTCGTCGCTGCGGGTCATCACGAAGGTCGAGAGCACCGCCAGCACCACGAAGGCAAAGGAGGCCGCATTCGCCGTTTCGGCCGCGATATGATGGTCGGCGACGCCGGTCTGGATCACCACCAGCGAGAACTCGGAGATCTGCGCGAGGTTAAGGGCCGGCAACAGGCTGGCGCGCAGGCCCTGCTTCATCAGGTAGAGCGGGGCGAAGGTGGTGACGAGGCGGCTCACCACCGTGAACGCCGCGATCATCAAGGCAAGCCCGATCACGGAGAGGCCCGGCACGGGAATGGTCATGCCGAGCGCGACAAAGAACAGCGTGATGAAGAAGTCGCGGAGCGTGGTGACCTTGGCGGTGACGTCGAGGGCGTAAGGGAAGGTCGACAGCGAGACGCCGGCGATCAGCGCACCCATCTCGCGAGACAGTGAGAGCCGCTCCGCGGTCTCGGCGACGAGGAAACACCAGGCGAGCGCGCCAAGCAGGATCAACTCGGGGCGACGGGCAATCTGATGGAATAGGCGCGGCAGCACATAGCGGCTGACCAGCAGTGCGGCAGCGACCAGCACCGCGACACGGCCGATCGACAGCAGGATGACGCTGATCTCGAGATTGGCGAGGCTCGGCTGCACCGCCAGGAACAGGATGGCGAAGATGTCCTGGAGCACCAGCACACCGAGCGTGATGCGGCCGGGCAGCGTGTCGAGCTCGCGTTTCTCGTAGAGCACCTTGACGATGATCACGGTGCTCGACAGCGCGCAGGCGACACAGAGATAGACCGCATCGAAATGCCCACCGCCGAGCGACAAGCCGATGCCGACGAAGAACAGCACCCCGAGCAGGCAGCCGCCGATGAGCTGGCCGCCCGCCGCGAACAGGATCACCTTTCCCGCCCGCACGATCTTCTTCAGGTCGATCTCGAGCCCGATCATGAACAGCATGAAGATCAGGCCGAGCTCGGAAATGACGCTGATCGATTCCTGCGATTTGACCCAGCCGGCACCGAATGGACCTATGCAGAAGCCGGCGATAAGGTAGGCCAGGATCAGCGGCTGCCGCGAGAAATGGGCGAGCAGGCCCAGCATCCAGGCAAACAGAATACAGAGAGTGATGTCGCGAATGAGTTCGTGCATACCAAATTGGTCCGTTTTGCCGCACCCTAGAGCCGGGTTGCGGCGCGGCAAGCGAGCAATTCGTCACATGCGAGCAGGGCTTTTCGCAGCAATGCTGCTATGTCCCGTCGCCTCTGCCGCGCCCGCAGCCGCGCAATCCAAGGTCAATATCGAACAAAACTTTGCCGATTCGCTCACCACACTGCCGAAGGAGGAACTCGCCGTCTCCGGCGGGTTCTATGTGCCCGCCTATTCCAGCGTCGCGATGAGCCAGGGCAAACTACGTGTCGACTTCTCGGTGACGCTGAGCGTTCACAACGCCTCCGAGACCCAGCCGCTGGTGGTCAAACGCATCGCCTATTTCGACACCGCAGGCAAGCAGGTCGAGACCTACCTGAAGGGTCAGGTGGCGCTGAAGCCTCTGGCCACCGTCTCGATCTTCATTCCGACCGACGACGTGCGCGGCGGGACCGGGGCCAACTTCCTCGTCGACTGGGCCGCAACAGGCGAGATCGCCGAGCCCGTGGTCGAAGCCTTGATGGTTGGCGGCGTCGCCAATGCGCATTACGCTTTCATCAGCCAAGGTCGTCCGACGAGGACGGCCGGCAAGAAGTAAGGCAGGCCCGCGCAAGGCCGGCCGCTCAACAAGAACAAAACGAGGAACGCTCCCATGACGTCCAGCTTCGATTTCGCGCCCCTGTTTCCCGCAGGGCTGCCGGCCCCTTCCGCGCGCTGGACGGGCCTCGCCAAGTACAGTTTCGTCGGCGGCAACAACGACTCCGAGCAGTTGCCGCTCGAAGGCCTGATCGAGGCGACCAATTCCGCCCTGCAAAAGGAAGGTCGCTCGCTTGCCACTTACGGGCTGGCGCACGGGCCGCAGGGCTACCTGCCCTTGCGCAAATTCCTGGTGACAAAACTGAAGCGCGACGCCGGCATCAACTGCACTGTCGACGATCTCCTGATCGTCTCCGGCTCGCTCCAGGCACTCGACCTCGTCAACGCGACGCTGCTGACGCGCGGCGATACCGTGATCTTCGAGCAGGACAGCTATCAGGGCTCGTTGACCCGCTTGGCGCGGCTCGGGGTCAACGTCGTCGGCATCCCCCTCGACAAGGACGGCATGCGTATGGATGTGCTGGCCTCGACGCTGGCGGATCTCAAGGGCCGCGGCATCCGGCCGAAATACATCTACACTATCCCGACCGTGCAGAACCCGACCGGCAGCATCATGCCGGAGAGCCGCCGCACCGAACTGGTGCGGCTCGCGGCCGAATATGGCGTGCCCATCTTCGAGGACGATTGCTATGCCGACCTCGTCTGGTCGGGGCAGCGACCGCAGGCGATCCACGCGATGAGCCCGAACGGCGGCGTGATCCATATCGGCTCGTTCTCGAAATCGATCGCACCGGCGCTGCGCGTCGGCTTCATCGTCGCGCCCTGGGATGTGATGTCGCGGATGCTGGCGCTGAAGACGGATGCAGGCTCCGGCGCGCTGGAGCAGATGGTGCTGGCCGCCTATTGCAAGCCGCATTTCTCAACCCACGTGCCGGCGCTGACGAAGGCGCTGCGCACCAAGCTCGATACGCTGATGGAGGCGCTGAACGAGCAGTTCGGGACGGCGGCCGAGTTCGAGGAGCCCAAGGGCGGCATCTTCCTGTGGGTGAAGCTGCCCGACCAGGTCGATACGCTGAAACTCTATCAGGCCGCGCTCGCCGCCGGCGTGTCGATCAATCCGGGCCCGGAATGGTCGACCAACAAGCCCCATTCCAGCTCGCGGCTCAGGCTGTGCTTTGCGAGCCCCTCGCATCAGCAGATCCGTGAGGGCGTCGCCGTGCTGGCCGAGGTCTGCCGCAAGGAGTTCGGCGTACCGGCCCGCAGCGCCAACGTGGAGAAGCGGGCCTAAGGCTCGCTCTAGGCCACCTGAGGCTGGCTGCCGTGGATCGCGGAGGCCAGCCGCAGCAGCAGCACGATCGAGACGTTGCCCTTGCCGGCCTCGATCTGGGCGATGTAGCGCTCGGAAATCCCGGAGCGGCGTGCCAGCTCCCGGCGCGACAGCTCGCACCGCGCCCGCGAGGACCTCAAGCGCTCGCCCAGCTCGGCCAGGAACGCGGTCTCGGAATAAGGCGGCACGGCACAGCTCCCCGGCAGTACCTCGCCCGCGAAATCCACGACTTGATTCAGCATCGGTCTCACCAACTTCGCCTTCGGGAGCGCCATCCTACCCTTGATACGACCGGCCTCATTGACGCGGATCAAATTCGCGCGCGATTGCCAGCTCGCGTGGACGATCGCGCGCGGGATGCTACACTTGGATTTGTTCGAGGCGGGGTTTTTCAGGACATGACGCGTTGTCTAGGCTGCTGGATCGCGGCGGCGATGCTGTGGATTGCGTTCACGCCAGCGGCCGGCGCCGAGACGCTTGCGGCGACGGTCGAGCAATGGGGCCTGCTGGGCTCGTGGGCAGTCGATTGCGCGGCCCGGCCGGACCGCGACAAGGGCTCGCTGTTGACTTACGAGATCAGGAAGGACGGCCGGGTGATGTACCGGCGCGATTTCGGCGAGGCCAGGGACGAGAACGAAGTGGTGTCCGCCACGGTCGAAGCCGAGGGCCTGCTCAATGTGATGGTTTACTTCCCCTCGCTGCACCAGGCGCGTGAATTCGGGCTGCTGCTGGCGAAGGATGGCAGCCTGCGCGCGATCTACAATCGCAGCGAGCGCGGTGTGTACACGATCAGGGACGGCAAATACGTCGCGACAGGCGCGCCGACACCTTCACAGCAACGCTGCGATTGAGCATCACGTTTGAGCATGATCGCTCGGAGAGCCGCTTCGCACTTTTCCGAATCGTGCTCTGTCTGAACATCCATTCAGAATTCTCTTCCAGTTCCTCCGGAACGTTCGCACACATGCGCCGTTCTCATGTGCATTGCATTGGAGGAGGACATCTTGAAGAAGCTTGGTTATGTGGTTGCGGCTCTCGGCGCGCTCGCGATCGTTGCACCGACGATGGCGAATGCCGAAACGGTGGTGATCAAGAACGGCTACCATCATGGCTACGGCGCCCGCGCCGAAATGCGCGAGCATCGCGACCACGGCTGGCATCGCGGCTGGCACCATCGCGACCGGGTCGTCGTGGTCAAGCGCGGTCACCATCACCATTGGGATTGATGCGTAGCACATCATGGAAATGGCCCCTCGCGGGGCCATTTCTTTGCGCTCTTTCTTCCTTCCCCCCTTGTGGGAGAAGGTGGCGCGAAGCGCCGGATGAGGGGTTGCTTCAGCGCATTCAATGAGAATTGGACTCGCGGATGGAGACCCCTCGCCCGTCTCGCCGCTGCGCGGCGAGCCACCCTCTCCCGCAAGGGGAGAGGGTAAGGGCGGTGCGTTCAGCGTCGAGTTTTAATCCCACACCGGCGCAAAGCCTGGATTGACGCAACGCCCGTCCTTGGGCAACGCCGCGATCTTCTTGCGGTCGGCATCGTCGAGCGTGATCTTCAGCGCATCGAGATTGGCCTGCTGGCTTTCGCGGCGCGAGGCCTTCGGGATCGCAGCGACACCGTTCTGGTCGAGCAGCCACTTGAGCGCGACCTGCGCGGCGGTCGCGTTGTGCCTGGCGCCGATCTCGGCCAGCGCCGGATCTGACGCGATGCGTCCTTGCGCCAGCGGGCAATAGGCGACCAGCGGGATCGATTTGGCGTTGAGATAGGCCAGCACCTTCGATTGATCGAGCATGGCGTGATATTCGATCTGGTTGCAGGCGATCGGCGCCTTGATGTCCTCGACCGCGATCTTGAGCAGCGCGGTGGTGAAATTGGCAACGCCGATCGCTCGCGTACGCCCCTCCTCCTTCAGCTTCATCAGGGTCTCGAACACCGCGCCCCAGTTCGCGGATTTCGACGGCCAGTGCACGAGGTAGAGATCGACGTGGTCGAGCCGGAGCTTGGTCAGACTGGCGTCGAAGGCGCGGCGGATCGCATCGGGGCTGAGATTCTCGTGCCAGACCTTGGTCGTGACATGCAGCTCGCCGCGCGGCAGCCGGGCCGCGGCGAGCGCGGCACCGATCGGCTCTTCATTGGCGTACATCTCGGCGGTGTCGATGTGGCGGTAGCCGAGCGACAGCGCGCTCTCGACCGCCGCGCGGCAGGCATCGCCCTGCATGCGGAAGGTGCCAAGGCCGAGCTTGGGCATGCTGATGCCCTGTGTCTTCAGATGATCCATGGGTCAACTCCTGACATATTTCAGCCGCCGAACACGCGGTGGGGCCGCAAGGGCAGACTCTTCGGTGATGGAAAAGAGGTGGCGGGAATAGAGACTATAGCGCAGGAGACGCGAGGCGGCCAATCAAGATCGGGTTAGTGCTGGGATGCGCGATCCGTCCCCCATCGTCATGCCCGGGCATAGCCGTCCGAAGGACGGCGTCGCTTCCGCTCGCCTATGCCCGGGCATCGACGTTCTCAGGGCCGAGCAGCAAGGCGTGGATGGCCGGGTCAAGCCCGGCCATGACAACGGAGAGAGTTGCCCACTCACGAATGCTGCGCGACCACGGCCGGGCGCGCCTGCGGCTGCGGCACGATGTCGACCGACCAGAGGTCGCGGTTGTCGACGTCTTTCAGGGTCACGGTCATCACGCCGCTCGCACCGTCGATATCGACCCTGCCGAAGAACTGCAGGCCGAAGCACGGCGCGAGATTCTCCCCCTGCGCCTCGCTGCAGCCGTTCTGGTACATCGCGACCGGGCCAAACGTATTGTCGAGCTCGCCCGGCCCCCAGGTGCCGGCATGGAGGGGTCCGGAGACGAACTCCCAGAACGGCTCAAAATCCTGGAATTGCGCCCTGTTCGGATCGTAATAATGCGCGGCGGTGTAGTGCATGTCGGCGGTGAGCCAGACGATGTTGCGGATGCCGGCGCGCTTGATGGAGCTGAGGAGATCGGCGATTTCGTGCTCACGCCGATCGGGTGCTCCGTTGCCGAGCGCGACGGCATCGAGACTGACGAGGCCGATCGGCAGGTCGGCCGCGATCACCTTCCAGGTCGCACGCGACGCGGCGAGCTCCCGCTTCAGCCATGCGAGCTGCTCGGCACCGAGGATCCAGCCGCGATGGTCCTCGCCCTTGTTCCAGCTGTCGTCACGGTAGCTGCGCATGTCGATCATGAAGACGTCGAGCAGCGGACCGTAAGCGATCTTGCGATAGACCCGGCCCTGTCGCGTGCCGATGTCGCGGATCGGCATGAAATCGAAGAAGGCACGGCGGGCGCGCGCGACCAGGCGCGGCGTGCCGTCGTCCTCATAGCCGGCGGCGTCATAGCTGCCGGTCGGCGACCAGTCGTTGGTGACCTCGTGGTCGTCCCACTGTGCGAACATCGGCACCTCCGCGTGGAAGGCGCGAAAATGCTCATCGAGATGGTTGTATTTGTAGTTGCCGCGGAATTGCGCCAGCGTGTGCGCGGCCTCGGCTTTGTCCTCGGTCACCAGATTGCGCCAGGTCTCGCCGTTCGGCAGCTTCTGCTCAGAAGGAATCGTGCAGTCGGCGTAGATGTGATCGCCGGAGTGGATGAAGAAGTCCGGGCGGTTCTCCAACATGGTGCGATAGCTGCGATAGCCGCCGCGCGAGATGTCGATGCCCCAGCCCTGCCCCGCGACGTCGCCCGACCACACGAACGAGATCGACTGCCCCGCGGCCGGCGCGGTGCGGAAACGGCCGACGCGACTTTCGCCGGCAATGCCGGTGGCGATGTCGTGGAAACGCACGCGATAGAACATGTCCTGCCCGGACGGCAGATCGTTCAACAGCAGTTTTGCGGTGAAGTCGGCATCGGGCAGCGCGTCGCGCGAAGCTGACGCTATGATCGTCTTGAAGCTCTCGACGGTCGCGCATTCCACCTGCATCCGCGCGGGCCGGTCTGCGCGCGCCCAGATCACGGCGGAGCCATCCGAGACATCGCCGGACTGAATGCCGCCTGCGATTTGCGGGCGATCGGCGGCGCGGCTGACGGATGGCTTTGCGACTGTGCCGAGCGCGGCAACGGCGAGGCTTGAAGTCGAGCGGACCAGGAACTGCCGCCGGGTCCATGCGCGCGAGGCGCGGAGCGTTGCCATTCAGGAAACCTTCGTCGAATCACGACGGAAGGTGCCTGCGCTCCTTGACTCCTATCCTGACGGTTTCTTGACTCCGCGCCTACGGTTTTACGACGCCCGGATGACGCGAGAGATCCGGCTAGTGCTTCCAGTTGCAAATGCCGCCGGTGCGGCACGGCCAGGTCTGGATGCGGGTGTCCATCGCCTGCGCGTCCAGCGGATTGCCGTGACGATGTGCAAGCTTGGTGCGCGCTGCGCCGCGTGGCTGGACGCTCTTGGCATGAGCAACCTTCGGTTCGGCCACGTGCACGCGCCGGGCGGCAACTTTCTTCGGCACGTCGATGGGTTCGGCCCGCGCCTGCGCCTCGTTGCCTCCCTTCGCCTCCAACGCAACCGGGGCGAACTGCGTCTCGGGCCCGAGCCGCTTCGGAGACAGCACCGCCTTGGAGAGATCGAGACCGAGATATTCGTCAGGCTTGTAGTCGTCAGCGCGCGCAATGCCGCCCCATGCGAGCACGAGGGCAACGGCAACTGCAAATGGAACGCTCTTCAGGACCACGGACGCCTCCTGAAATTGCTTATTTCAAGGGGTAATTTACTCCTATTTAGGAGGCGTCACGCGCAATTCCAGCGGCCAAGTGCCGCCGTGGTTAAGAAGTTTGGCGGTGTCAGGCGACCTTTCGCGCGGCACCCGTCCCGTCCAGGAACCCCATCAGGCGGCAGCGGATGATCTCTTCCGCCTCATCCATGATGCGATCGACGAGTTCCTTGCAGGAGGGGATGTCGTGGATCAGCCCTGCGACCATGCCGCAGCTCCAGGCACCCGCGTCCATCTGGCCGTCCAGCATGATCTTCGGATAGACGCCCGCGACCTGGTCGTGGATATCGTCGATGCTCAGCTTGGCGCCCTTCTCGCGCTCGATCTCGAGCAGACGATCGACGTTGGCGTTCTTCAGCACGCGCTCGGTGTTGCGCAGAGCACGCATGATCAGGCGGGTGTCGAGCTCGGTTGCCGCAACAAGCGCGTTCTTCACGTTCTGATGCACCGGTGCTTCCTTGGTGGCGATGAAGCGCGTGCCCATGTTCATGCCGGCCGCGCCCAGCGACAGCGCCGCGACGAGGCTGCGCCCGTCAGCCATGCCGCCGGAGGCCACGAACGGAATCTTCAGTTCCTCCGCCGCGCGCGGCAGCAGGATCATGTTGGGAATGTCGTCCTCGCCGGGATGGCCGCCGCACTCAAAGCCGTCGACGCTGACGGCGTCGCAGCCGATGCGCTCGGCCTTCAGGGAGTGGCGCACGGACGTGCATTTGTGGATCACCTTGATGCCGGCGGCCTTCAGCGCAGGCATGTATTGCTCTGGACTGCGCCCCGCCGTCTCCACCGCCTTGATGCCACCTTCGACGATGGCCGCGATGTACTCCGGATAAGGCGGCGCCGAGAAGGTCGGCAGGAAGGTGAGGTTCACGCCGAACGGCTTGTCCGTCATGTCGCGGCAGCGCGCGATTTCCTTCGCGAGCAATTCCGGCGTCTTCTGCGTGAGGCCCGTGATGATGCCGAGCCCGCCGGCATTGGAGACGGCAGCGGCGAGTTCGGCAAAGCCGACGAAATGCATTCCACCCTGGATGATCGGGTGCTCGATGCCGAACAGTTCGGTGATCGCGGTCTTCACGTAGGGGCCTCCCGGATTTCAGTTTGTATTGAGATCAGTCTAGCCGCAGTCTTGCTCCGCGGTCACCATTTCTCTCCGAAGGGACGGATCTCCATCTCGAAGGTCCAGGCGCTCTTCGGCTGCTGATAGAGCTGCCAATAGGCATCCGCGACAGATGACGGCGGCATCAGCAGATCGGGATTATCAAGCGCATTCGCCCCGAGCGCTTCGAGCCGGCGCTGCCGCACCCACTCGGTGTCGACGCCGGAATCGATGATGAGATGGGCGACGTGGATGTTGTTCGGCCCGAGCTCGCGCGCCATCGCCTGCGCCACCGCGCGCAGTCCGAATTTTGCGCTGGCAAAGGCAGCAAAGCCGCTGCCGCCGCGCAGGCTCGCCGTCGCGCCGGTGAAGAAGATGTTGCCGCCACCACGCGGCAGCATCAGCCGTGCCGCTTCGCGGCCGGCGAGGAAGCCGGAATAGCAGGCCATCTCCCACACTTTCCGGAACACGCGCTCGGTGGTGTCGAGGATCGGGAAATTGACGTTGGCGCCGACGTTGAAGATGCAGACTTCGAGCGGCGCGTGCTGGTCGGCGTCATTGAGGAAGGAGATGACCTCCTCCTCTTTGCGTGCATCGAGCGAGCGCGCGTGAATCTCGCCGCCGGCGGCCTCGATGTCCTTCACCAGCGGCGCCAGCTTGTCGCCGTTGCGGCGGCCAGCGAAGACCGTGAAACCTTCCGCGGAAAATTTCTTGGCGATCTCGGAGCCGATGAAATCGCCGGCCCCGATCACGGCGGCTGTCGCGTTTCGCTTGGGCAAGGTCACCTCCTCCGGTGAGAACGGTATGTGATTGGGCCGGAGGCTATAGTTCTAAAATAGAACTGTCAAACTACGGGGGTGAATGGTAACCTGCAGCGAAAATAGCGCTGATCATTCAAGTCAGTTCCTTTTTCTGACTTACTACCCTTTGCGGAGATCGCTACATGAAGTGGGACACGCTGGATGAAGAGCCCTGCTCGCTCTCCCGCACCGTCGCCGTGGTCGGCGACCGCTGGACGCTGCTGATCCTGCGCGAATGTTTTTTACGCGTGCGCCGGTTCGAGGCGTTTCAGTCCTCGCTCCAGATCACGCGGCACCTGCTCTCGGAGCGTCTGAAGAAGCTGGTGCGGTTCGGCATCCTGCGCCGCGTCCCCTATTCCGAGGCGCCCAAGCGCTACGAATACATCCTGACGCAGAAGGGCCTCGACCTCTACCCGATCATCATGGCGATGGTGCATTGGGGCGACACCCACATGGGCGACGAGCGCGGCCGCCCGCTGCTGCACCAGCACAAGACTTGCGGCAAGGAGTTCGACCCCGTGATGGTCTGCTCGGAATGCGGTGAGCCGCTGCATGCGAAACAGGTGCATGTGCATGCGGGGCCGGGGCGGAAGGAAGCGGTGGGGTAGAGTGGCGCCAAGCAAAAGGTGTCGTGCCCCGGCTCGACCGGGGCATCCAGTCGGTGGGCCGTTCCTTGCTCATGGGAGCTCGCTTTCCATGGGAGCCTACGCGAAGGGAACGCCGTAATACGAGTTGATGCCGCGGACTGCCGCGTCGTCACCCCAGTTCCAGTCGCTTCGTTCGTCGTATTTCGGCGCGCCTTCGAGCGTCTTGGCGGTAATCCCGGTGACATAGCCGCCGAGCTCCGTATCGTATTTCAGCGACTGCCAAGGCAGCGGATAGTGGTCGTTGCCGAGGCCCAGGAAACCGCCGAAGCCGAGCACGACGTAGGAGACCTTTCCGCTGACCTTGTCGATCATCACGCGTTCGATCGAACCGATCTTGTTGCGATCGGCGCCATAGACCGATGTTCCCTCGACCTTGTCGCTGCCGATCAACCTGCCCATCTCGCTGCGGTCCAACTCGCCTTGTTTCAGCATTCCAATTCTCCACTCGGCCAACGTGTGGACCAACCGGGTCGGCGAGCGAACGTTCCGGCGCATGTTCTGGTGGTCGCGTCAGACACGGAGCACGGTCGCCAGGGGCGATCAGCGAGCGGCCGCGGCCTCCGGTAGCATCAGGAAATCATGCATCGCGGCAGCTGTCTGAAGCTGATCGATGCGCGCCATAACAGAATCGCGCTGCTGTCCATCCGGCAAGCCCGACAGTTCGTGCTCGAGCCGCAGCTGCTCTGCCTTGAGACGTTGTTCGAACGTGTGGGGCTCAGATCGTCTTCGCATCTTCCGTCCTCGGTGGTTGCAGCCCCGAGCTGTTGGCCCAGCGCTCGACTTGCTCGATGACCTTCTGATGGCTCGGACGCACCGGCTTGGGCGGCTCGGGCTCTTCGGAAAGCTTGCGGGGTAACCTGACTTCCTCCGCCATGGCCTGTTCTCCCTCTCTTCTGAAAGAATGCGCCACTGCCAGAGTTGTTTCAATACTAACTTATTGATTTTACTGAATATTTTTACTCATCTGGCGATTTTTCCGACTCTTGTGGAACTCGCGCCAAACTCGTTCGTTGAGCAAACTACTCAACTTACTCACTTTGCGTGATCGACCATGAATGACCTTCGCGCCGAGCGCCTCCAGGTCATGCTCTCACCGGAAGAGCTGGCCGCCGTCGATGATTTCCGATTCAAGCACCGCATGCCGACACGCGCTGCGGCGGTCCGCGAGCTCCTCAAATTCGGGCTCGCAGCCGCGGGCATCGAGACGAGCATCGACCCGTCAGCAGGCATCAAATCAAGCGAGTTTGGTGTCTTTGGTCGCGGTCCCGAAGGACACGCGCCCGCGAAGCCCGAGGGCGACACCGAGGATTGAGTCTCCCCCAAGCAAAACGACCCCGGCACAGTGGGGTGCCAGGGCCGTCCTTGGAGATTGCTTCCGGCGCACCGGGGGCATGACAGCCGGAAGCAATCCGTCGACTCGTCGCGAAAGGATTCGTTCCTCGCGAGAACTAGCCGGTTGGCGCGTCGCCGGAATCGTCCGGCATCACGCCGGAGCCGGGTGTCTTGGTGTTTTCGTTGAGCTTGGGATCGCGCGTCGCTTCGCGTGACGGCGAGTCCTTCGAATCCGTCTTGTGCACGGCTTGCGCGCGCTGCTTGTCGCGCGGTTGATCTTCCGCCCGCTTGTCCTTGACGATGCCGTGGTCGGAATGCGCCATGATGTCCTCTCGCTTCTCCAGATGTCCTGAAGCGCTTACGCGCCGGCACAACGAATGTTCCAGCGCGCGAGGCCCGCAGCGCTAACTATGCGTGGCGTGGATCGCCGCCGATGCATTCTCCAGATGCACCTGCCGCACAGTCGTCACCGTCGCGAACGCGACCGAGACGCCAAAGGCGAGAATGAGCGAAAGAAGAGCCAGACGTGGAGCCATCGCAAAACCTCCTTCTGGAATCAAAATCAACGCGATCGACCGTTCGTGGATGATCCTGGATTGGTTGCTTGCATTCCGTGAGCAGTCTCACATGCAGATTCACAAAGATGAGAGCGCTTACGCATCCTGCGTTCGAAGGACGCGGACCTTTACGGGCGGGATTTCACCGTCCAGCCAGTCCTGCTCGTTCGCCAATGCCGTCCAGGCATCCGCCATGCGCAAATAACGCTTGTGCGTGGGCTGCCCTTCCGCGCGCTCGGCGAGTTGAAGGCAGTTGTCGGCGTTATCCCTGAAGATGTCAGACTGTTTCATAGAGAAGATGTGGGAACGGAACTCTCGCTCCGCAATCGCCCTTACCGGATCGTAACGCGAGGGGAACTTCGCACGCCATCGGTCATTGGAGATGCATGAGGATACTCGTCGCGATATTTCTGGCCTTCGTCAGCACCTCGGCGTTCGCCGACAATATCGGCGAGCGAACGGCCGGCGACCACGTGCCGACCGCAACCGATGTCATCACCGGCCTCTACACGTTCAGCCGTTTCCAGCAGGGCTTGCTGGAGAGCACCGACCTGAAAGGCAATGCGGAGGTGAAAAATCTCGCGGCCCTGCGCGCCGAGGAGGCAGGCAAGCGCGACAAGACCCTGAAGCAGATTCAGGACGCGATCGGTGCCGAGCCGCACGCTGGCAAGACGACGTCAGTGAGCGCAAGCCTCGTCGAGCCCGAAAATGCGGATGGACCAACTTACGTCAGAAGCTTCTATGCCGCGCAAATCCCCGAATACGAATCCGTCATCAGCCTGCTCGAGCGCTATCTGAAAGCGCCCGACAATCCTGCGCTCACCGCCTTCGCGCGCGAGCAATTGCCGATGCTGCGTACGCAGGTGAAAGATGCGGAGCGCACCATGGCGGACAAATAGCAGCCCTATTTGTCTTCCGGATGATGCTGCTGGCTCTCTGGCCGCTGGTCGCGGTCCCCGTGGTCAGCGAATCAGCGCGTGACGTGGCGGAGCTTGCGGCAGGGTCGCCAGTCACAGCCCCGCGCCCGCTGGGCGCGCCAGCCCCCTCGCCTAGGACGGCTCGGAGCTCTGGTGCAGTGGCCGGCCGGCTTTTTCCTGAACGGGATGGAACCATCGTCACTCCTCACCGTTATTTCGGCCGGGCTGAGCACGGCAGGTTCCAATTCCAAGCGCCGCAACGTTGGCGCTTGATTCGAATTTGGCTGACGCTCTATTTTGACAACTGCGTCACGCCTTGGATTCGGCCGACGCCGCAGGGGAATCAGTATGAGCGACCTCGATCCCGGAACTGCATCACGCTCCGGTCGTCGCGTCCCAAAGCCAAAAACCAACGGTATGTCGGACCCGGATTCGCGGCCGGAATTGCTGCTCGCCTTGCAGGCCATGCGCAGCGGCGATTTTTCGGTGCGGATGAGCGGGGACTATCTCGGCATCGACGGCAAGATCGCCGACACTTTTAATGAAATCATCGCTGCCAACCAGCGCATGGCGCAGCAGCTCGAGCTGGTCGGTCAGGTCGTGGGGCGCGAGGGCAAGACCCGCCAGCGCGTGAAGTTCGGCCTCGCCAGCGGCTCCTGGGCCGACATGGAAGGCTCCGTCAACACGCTGATCGACGACCTCCTGTGGCCGACGCGCGAAGTGACGCGCGCGGTCGCCGCGGTGGCGCAAGGCGATCTGCTCCAGACCGTCAAGCTGGACGTCGACGGCCGCCCGCTGCGCGGCGAATTCCTGCAGTCGGCGACCATCGTCAACACCATGATCAAGCAGCTCGGCGTGTTCACCTCCGAGGTGACGCGCGTGGCGCGCGAGGTCGGCACCGAAGGCAAGCTCGGCGGCCAGGCCCAGGTGCCTGAGGTGACCGGCGTCTGGAAGGATCTGACCGAGAGCGTCAACTCGATGGCGAACAACCTGACCAACCAGGTTCGCAACATCGCCGAGGTCACGATCGCTGTCGCCAACGGCGACTTGTCCAAGAAGATCACCGTCGACGTGCGCGGCGAGATCCTTCAGCTCAAGGAAGCCATCAACACGATGGTGGACCAGCTCCGCTCCTTCGCCTCCGAAGTGACGCGCGTGGCGCGCGAGGTCGGCACCGACGGCAAGCTCGGCGGCCAGGCGATCGTGCCCGGCGTCGCCGGCACCTGGAAGGACCTGACCGACTCCGTGAACGCGATGTGCGGCAACCTCACCGCCCAGGTCCGCAACATCGCCAACGTGACGACCGCCGTGGCGCGCGGCGACCTGTCGCGAAAGATCACGGTGGACGTGCGCGGCGAGATCCTGGAGCTGAAGGACACCATCAACACCATGGTGGACCAGCTCAACTCTTTCGCCTCGGAAGTGACCCGCGTGGCGCGCGAGGTCGGCACCGAAGGCAAGCTCGGCGGCCAGGCCCAGGTGCCCGGTGTCGCCGGCACCTGGAAGGACCTCACCGACAACGTCAACTTCATGGCGTCGAACCTGACCGCGCAGGTCCGCAACATCGCCGACGTCGCGACCGCGATCGCAGGCGGCGACCTGTCGAAGAAGATCACGGTGAACGTCTCGGGCGAGATCCTTCAGCTGAAGGAAACGCTCAACACCTGCGTGGACCAGCTCAATGCCTTCGCCGGCGAAGTCACGCGCGTCGCGCGCGAGGTCGGCACCGAGGGACGGCTCGGCGGCCAGGCCAACGTGCTCGGCGTCGCCGGCACCTGGAAGGACCTGACGGAAAGCGTCAACTCGATGGCGTCGAACCTGACCGCACAGGTCCGCAACATCGCCGAGGTGACGACGGCAGTCGCCGGCGGCGACTTGTCGAAGAAGATCACCGTGGACACGCGCGGCGAAATTCTGGAGCTGAAGGACACCATCAACACCATGGTGGACCAGCTCAACGCCTTCGCCGGCGAAGTCACGCGCGTCGCGCGCGAGGTCGGCACCGAAGGCAAGCTCGGCGGTCAGGCCGTCGTGCGCGGCGTCGGCGGCACCTGGAAAGACCTGACCGATTCCGTCAACTCGATGGCCTCGAACCTCACCGGCCAGGTCCGCAACATCGCCGAAGTCGCAACCGCGGTCGCCAAGGGCGACCTGTCCAAGAAGATCACCGTGATCGTGTCGGGCGAAATCCTTCAATTGAAGGAAACGCTCAACACCATGGTAGACCAGCTCAACGCCTTCGCCGGCGAAGTCACGCGCGTGGCGCGCGAGGTCGGCACCGACGGCAAGCTCGGCGGCCAGGCCGACGTGCCCGGCGTTGCCGGCACCTGGAAGGACTTGACCGACTCCGTGAACTCGATGGCGGGCAACCTCACCGCGCAGGTTCGTAACATCGCCGAGGTCGCGACCGCCATCGCCGGCGGTGATCTGTCACGCAAGATCACGGTGGACGTCCGCGGCGAGATCCTTCAGCTCAAGGACACGCTGAACACGATGGTCGACCAGCTCAACCGCTTCGCGGGCGAGGTGACGCGCGTGGCGCGCGAGGTCGGCACCGAAGGCCGCCTCGGCGGCCAGGCCAACGTGCCCGGCGTCGCCGGCACCTGGAAGGATTTGACCGACAGCGTGAACTCGATGGCGGGCAACCTCACCGCCCAGGTCCGCAACATCGCCGAAGTCACCACCGCCGTGGCGCGCGGCGACTTGTCCCGCAAGATCACCGTGGACGTGAAGGGCGAAATTCTCGAGCTCAAGAACACCATCAACACCATGGTCGATCAGCTCAACGCCTTCGCCGGCGAGGTCACGCGCGTGGCCCGCGAGGTCGGCACCGAAGGCAAGCTCGGCGGTCAGGCCGAGGTGTCCGGCGTCGCCGGCACCTGGAAGGACCTCACTGACAACGTCAACTTCATGGCCTCCAACCTGACGGCCCAGGTCCGCAACATCGCCGAGGTCGCGACCGCGATCGCCGGCGGCGACCTGTCGAAGAAGATCACGGTGGACGTGCGCGGCGAGATCTTGCTGCT
The DNA here is from genome assembly GCF_011516635.5 of Bradyrhizobium barranii subsp. apii. GTDB lineage: Bacteria > Pseudomonadota > Alphaproteobacteria > Rhizobiales > Xanthobacteraceae > Bradyrhizobium > Bradyrhizobium barranii. The sequence goes on from NZ_CP096255.1 coordinate 7,318,097, forward strand.
CAAGGACACCCTGAACACGATGGTGGAGCAGCTCCGCTCCTTCGCCGCCGAAGTGACCCGCGTCGCGCGCGAGGTCGGCACCGAGGGCCGGCTCGGCGGTCAGGCCGTCGTGCCCGGCGTCGGCGGTACCTGGAAGGATCTCACCGACAACGTCAATTTGCTGGCCGCGAACCTCACGACGCAGGTCCGCAACATCGCCGAAGTCACGACCGCGGTCGCGCGCGGCGACTTGTCCCGCAAGATTACCGTGGACGTGAAAGGCGAGATCCTCGAGCTGAAGAACACCATCAACACCATGGTGGACCAGCTCAACGCGTTTGCCGGCGAAGTCACCCGCGTCGCGCGTGAAGTCGGCACTGAAGGCGAACTCGGCGGCCAGGCCCAGGTGCCCGGTGTGGCCGGCACCTGGAAGGACCTCACCGACACCGTCAACTTCATGGCGGCGAACCTGACCGAGCAGGTCCGCGGCATCGTCAAGGTGGTGACCGCGGTTGCGAACGGTGATTTGAAACAAAATCTCACCGTGAAATCCAAGGGCGAGGTCGCGGCGCTCGCCGACACCATCAACAACATGACCGAGACGCTCGCGACCTTCGCCGACCAGGTGACGTCGGTTGCGCGCGAGGTCGGCGTCGAGGGACGGCTCGGCGGCCAGGCCGACGTGCCCGGTGCCGCCGGCACCTGGAAGGACCTCACCGGCAACGTCAACCTGCTCGCGGCCAACCTCACCTCGCAGGTGCGCGCGATCGCGGAAGTCGCGACCGCCGTGACCAAGGGCGACCTGACACGGTCGATCCAGGTCGACGCCCGCGGCGAAGTCGCCGAGCTGAAAGACAACATCAACACCATGATCACGAACCTCCGTCTCACGACGGACGTGAACACCGAGCAGGACTGGCTGAAGACCAACCTCGCCAAATTCACCAACATGCTCCAGGGCCAGCGCGATCTCACCACGGTCGGCCGGCTGCTGCTGACCGAATTGTCGCCCCTGGTGAACGCCCATACCGGCGTGATCTACCAGGTAGAGAACGAGGATAGTCCGCGGCTCCTGCTGCTCGCCTCCTATGCCGGCGACGGCGTCTATCCCTATCAGCGCGTGCTCCCGCTCGGCGACGGCCTGATCGGCCAATGCGCCCTCGACAGACGGCCGCGCGTCATCGCCGACATTCCACCCGACGTGGTGCCGATCAACTCGGCGCTGTTCCGCGTCGCGCCAAAGAACCTCGTCGTGCTGCCGGTGCTGTTCGAAGGCCAGGTCAAGGCGGTGATCGAGCTCGCCTCGCTGACCTCGTTCACGACCTCGCAGATGACATTCCTCGAGCAGCTTACCGACTCCATCGGCATCGTGCTCAACTCGATCGAGGCGACGATGCAGACCGAGGGCCTGCTCAAGCAGTCGCAGCAGCTCGCCGGCGAGCTTCAGACCCAGCAGCGCGAATTGCAGCAGACCAACGACCAGCTCGAGCAGAAGGCGCAGCAGCTCGCCGAGCGCAACGTCGAGGTCGAGCGCAAGAACCAGGAAATCGAGCAGGCCCGCCGCGCACTGGAGGAAAAGGCGACCGAGCTCGCGCTGACCTCGAAGTACAAGTCCGAATTCCTCGCCAATATGAGCCACGAGCTGCGCACACCGCTGAACTCGATCCTGATCCTGGGACAGCAGCTCACCGACAATCCGGATGGCAACCTCTCGGCCAAGCAGGTCGAGTTCGCCCGCACCATCCATGGCGCCGGCACCGACCTGCTCAACCTCATCAGCGACATCCTGGATCTCTCCAAGATCGAATCCGGCACAGTGACGGTCGACGCCGAGGAGATTCTGACTGCGAACCTGCTCGAGACCGTCGGGCGGCCGTTCCGGCACGAGGCGGAAAACCGCAACCTGTCGTTCAAGATCGACGTCGACCCGAACCTGGCCCGCAGCATCGTCACCGACTCCAAACGCCTGCAGCAGGTCCTCAAGAACCTGCTTTCCAACGCCTTCAAATTCACCGCCGAAGGCGAGGTGCGCCTGAAGGTCGTCGCCGCGGTCGGCGGCTGGGGCACGGATCATCCGGTGCTGAACTCCGCGCCGGCGGTGATCGCGTTCGAAGTGACGGACACCGGCATCGGCATTCCCCTGGAGAAGCAGAAGCTGATCTTCGAGGCGTTCCAGCAGGCGGACGCCGGCACCAGCCGCAAATATGGCGGCACCGGCCTCGGACTTGCGATCAGCCGCGAGCTCGCGAGCCTGCTCGGCGGCGAGATCCATCTGCGCAGCGCGCCCGGCAAGGGCTCGTCCTTCACGCTCTATCTGCCGCTGAAATATTCCGGCCCGACGCTCGCGCCGCGTGCGCCCGCACCGCAGCAGTACAGTCAGCCACCGGCGTTGCAAGCGGCTGCACCCGAACAGCAGCGCGTCATCGAGCAGATTGCCGACGACCGGCTCAATCTCGAGCCCGGTGACACCATCCTGCTCATCGTCGAGGACGATCCGCATTATGCGCGCGTGCTGGTCGATCTCGCCCGCGACAAGGGCTTCAAGGTTCTGGTCGCCGCGCGCGGCGCGGAGGCGCTAGAGCTTGCGAAGCAGTACCAGCCGCGGGCCGTTTCGCTCGACGTGTTCCTGCCTGATATGCTGGGCTGGACGGTGCTGAGCCAGCTCAAGCACAATCCGCTGACCCGCCACATCCCCGTGCAGATCATCACGCTCGACGAGGACCGGCAACATGCGCTGGCCCGCGGCGCCTTCTCCTTCGTCAACAAGCCGACCACGACCGAGGGCGTCTCAGCCGCGCTGACGCAGATCAAGGAATATGCACGGCCGCGGCGCAAGCGGCTCCTGATCGTCGAGGACAACGAGGCCGAGCAGCTCTCGATCCGCGAGCTGCTGCATCACGACGACATCGAGATCGTGACGACGGATACCGGCGCAGGCGCGCTCTCGACGCTGCGCGAGGCGCCCTGCGATTGCGTGGTGCTCGACCTGCGGCTGCCCGACATGAGCGGCTTCGAGGTGCTGGACCAGATCCGCAACGACGAGAGCCTGTCGAACGTTCCGGTGGTGGTCTTCACCGGCCGCGAGCTCTCGGCGGAGGAAGATGCGGAACTCCACACCATGGCGCGCAGCATCGTGGTCAAGGGCGTGGAATCGCCGGAGCGCCTGCTCGACGAGACCGCCTTGTTCCTGCATCGCGTGATCACGGAACTGCCGGTCGAGAAGCAGCGCATGCTGGAGAAGCTGAACAGTTCCGACGAAGACCTGATCGGCAAGACCGCCCTGCTCGTCGACGACGACGCCCGCAACATCTTCGCGCTGTCGAGCGTCTTGGAACGGCGGGGCATGAAGGTGCTGACGGCCACGACCGGCCGCGAGGCGGTGACGCTGGTCGGATCCAATCCGGAGATCGCCATCGTGCTGATGGACATCATGATGCCGCAGATGGATGGCTATCAGACCATCGGCGTCATTCGCGAAAATCCGGCCTTCGCCCGCCTTCCGATCATCGCGCTGACAGCCAAGGCGATGAAGGGCGACCGTGAGAAATGCCTGGAAGCAGGCGCGTCCGACTACCTCGCCAAACCCGTCAACACCGATCAATTGCTGCTTGCAATCCGCATGTGGCTGCACCGCTGAGTTTGGATCCGCGAATGGACCACGAAAAGGTCAACATCCTCCTCGTCGACGATCAGCCGGCCAAGCTGCTCGCCTACGAGGTGATCCTGAAGGAACTCGGCGAGAACCTCGTGATCGCATCATCGGGCCGCGAGGCGCTGGAGGTGCTGCTCAAGACCGAGATCGCGGTGATCCTGGTCGACGTCTGCATGCCCGAGCTCGACGGATTCGAGCTGGCCGCGATGATCCGGGAGCATCCGCGCTTCCAGAAGACCGCGATGATCTTCATCTCCGCGATCCAGGTGAGCGACATCGACCGGTTGCGCGGCTACGAGATGGGCGCGGTCGATTACGTGCCGGTGCCTGTGGTGCCGGAGGTGCTGCGCGCCAAGATCAAGGTGTTTGCCGAACTCTACCGCAAGACGCGCGAGCTCGAACGGCTGAACCGGGAGCTCGAGGACCGCGTTCGCGCACGCACGTCCGAGCTGGAGAATTCCACCGCGAAGCTGCGCGAGAGCGAGGAGCGGCGCAGCATGGCGATCGCCGCCGGCAAGATGGGATCCTGGGACTGGGACTGGGTCAACGGCGACTGGATGTGGGACGAAGGCCAGTACCGCATCTTCGGCGTGACGCCGGAGACCTTCAATGTCACCTCGGCCAACATCCAGGCGCTGCTGTACCCTGATGACGTCGACCAGTTCAGCCAGGCGATTGCCGCGTTCAATACCGGCGCGCACGCCTATGAAGGCGAGTTTCGCGTAAGCCGGCCCGATGGCGAGGTGCGCTGGTGCGTCGGCACGGCGGCCGCGACGGTGGACCAGGGCGGCCGCGTGGTGCGCGTGAGCGGCGTCACCGTGGACATCACCGAACGCAAACGCGCGGAAGAGAGACAAAACCTGCTCGCGCGCGAGGTGGATCATCGCGCCAAGAACGCGCTGGCGCTGGCGCAATCGATCGTGCGCCTCACCCGCGCCGACGAGGTCAAGGCTTACGTCAACGCCGTCGAGGGGCGCATCAACGCGCTGGCGCGTGTGCACACGATCCTGTCGCTGTCGAGCTGGCAGGGCGCCGAACTCTCGAGGCTGATCGACGAGGAGCTCGCGCCCTACTCGCTCGGCGGCCAGATCAAGCTGGCCGGTCCGGAAGTTCAGCTGGCGCCGGCAACAGCGCAGACGCTGGCGCTGGCGTTGCATGAGCTCTTCACCAACTCGGCGAAATACGGCGCGCTCTCGACGCGGTCGGGGCGGCTCGCGATCGGCTGGCAGGTCGAGGACGACCACCTGACACTGACCTGGGACGAAACCGGCGGTCCGCTGGTGAGGACGCCGAAATCCCGTGGCTTCGGCACGCGGAGCCTGCTTGCCAGTGTGGAATCGCAACTCGGCGGACAGGCGGAATTCAACTGGCGTGCCGAAGGCCTGTTGTGCCGCCTTGAGGTGCCGCTGACGCGGAAGACCGTAGCGCCGTCGGCCGCGAGCAAGTTCGACGCGGCTCCGTCCGAACCCCTTCAGCGGGCTTCAGGCTAGAGCGTTTGCGAGCGAAGTGGGCCCCGGTTCGCGCGGAAAGAGAAGAATCTGAAGCTTCGGCCCTGATTCACTCAGAACCGATCATGCTCTAGCGCGTCGCGGCGACCCTCATGCGCTGCATCGCCTGCGGTTCGTCAGCGACACGTCCTTCCAGCCAGGCTTCCGTTTGCGAAAGCTCGCGTAGCGCCCGCGCGTAACGGCGGGCTGCGCTCCGCTCGGCGCCGCGCGGCAGCCTGCGCGCCTTGCGCAGCATGTCCGCAGCCGCATTGCGATAGGCCAGCGAGCGATAGAGAAAGACGACCTTACCCATATCGAAGGTTCCCGTGTTGATGGCATTCATCCTCGCAAGACCGCCATGAACGTCGGATGAAGCGGGGAATGACAAAATCGTCATGACAATGGAACCCGCAATCGTCGCATGCGTTTTATGCCACACCGCGAGGCGGTTCCATGCGCGGGAAAAAGTCGCCGAGCCTCATCTCTCCGACCGGCGTCATCAAGCTGATGACGCATGCGATGATGGGCGCAGCCCTCGGCCTTGTCTTCGGTCTCGCCCTCGTCCTGTTCAATCCGGCCGTCGCAAATCTGCTGAGCCACAGCGGACATTCGGGCGCCATGGTCTTCATCATCACACTGGTGACGACGTTCGCGATCGGCGCGACGCTCACGGGCCTCGTGTTCATCCTCGCCGAGGACAAGGAATTTTGAAGCGCTCGTGACGCGCAGCGGGCGCTTTCGTCCGGAACTCCTGCGGCAAACGGCGGTTGGCTGCCTGCGTCAATTCAACTCAGGGAGTTCCCGCGCATGAAAACCACCAAGCTCGCTCTTACCGTGATGTTGGCAACTGGCCTCGCCGCCGCTCCATTCGCCGTGCAGGCCAAGTCGCATAAGGCCAAGCATGGATCCGCGATGTCCTCGTCGCAGACCACGGGCGCCAACACCAAGTCCTCCAAGGGCGCTGATCCCTCCGGTCAAGGTGGTTCTGGCCCCGGCTCCGACCAAGGCGGCACCATGACGAACAACAAGGGCGGCATGAGCAACACCAAGTGAGCTCCGGCGCCGACAATCAAAGGCCTCGCGGTGACGCGGGGCCTTTCGCTTTGAGCTGGAGCCTGGAGCTGGATTGGGAATCCTTCCAGCATCAGATCGCTAAAGCGGCCGTCCCGCAGCATTCGCCTTCACGAGATGCTCGAGCTGTGCACGTTTGCGTGCGATCAGGAGCTGGGCTGCGGCATCGTCGAGACCCTCGCGCTGCAATTGCCGGATGGCGGAGCCGAGTTCGAGAATTTCGGCGCGCAGTTTTAGAATCCGGTACGTGTCCGGGTCTTCCACCACCGCAGGCTCCCAAAATTCTCAGCGGCGCGCGATCACGCGCAGCGGACTACCGGATGTCGTTGCAGGACGAAGGCGTACCCGCTCGCGGACGTCAGGCAGGACATCGCCGCCACCGGCCGCCTTCCATTCGCCGATCAGCAGGTTGATTTTCCGGCGCAGATCCATCTGCGCCAGGGCCTTTTCTGTGCAGTCGCGGTCGCGATCGACGAGGTCGCGCACAGACACCTCGATGTCGGCCATCTCGAGCCTCAAGGCGCTGATTTTGCGTCGAATTTCATTAATTCTGTTGTCCATGGCTTGTTAGAACAAAATAAGAACATATAGTCAAGTGACGATTTGAGAACGGAGAGGCCAGATGCAGGTTCAGGGCAAATACGACGCCAGGGTTTTCCTCACGGAGCAGATGACGAGAGCGCAGGGGCTGAGGCTGAAGCGTCTGAGCGAGGAGGCCTATCAGCCCACCCAATACGATCGAGCTCTGTCCTCGACTGAGGCTGCGCGCCGCATTCGAGCGCTGGAAGACGAGATCGAGTTGGCGAACTCCTTCTGAGGAGCGCGGCCAGCGCATTTGGAACGTAGGGTCAGTGATGCGGTTCTTTCCCGTGGCCAAGGGAGAGAGTCGATGGCACGCAAGGCAAAGAAGCGCCGCTACTCACGCAGCGCCGGCGGTGATGTCGAGCGCGAGATGCGCCGCTATAAGAAGGGCACCGCGAAAAGCGGCCCCGGCGGTCGTGGCGGACGCGTGAAGAGTCGCAAGCAGGCGATCGCAATCGGCCTGTCGGAAGCGCGCGCGAAGGGCAAGAAGGTCCCGAAGAAGGCGTCGAAGCGGAAAACGTCCAAGAAGAAGACAGCCAAGAAGACGGCCAGGAAGACGACCAAGACAACGAAGAAGACCGCGAAGCGCAAGTCCAGCAAGCGGTAACGCCGATCCGGGTCAGATCATGCTGCCCGGCATGAAGCAGCGGATCGAAATCCCGAACGCAGTCTTCACCGGCCACACCATGGTGTGGCCAGCCCGGTTTGGCTCGGTGATGACGGCCTCATCAGGCACGTCCACCCACTGCCCGTCGAGCCGCACGCGATAGTGCCCATCGTGCGATTCCCAATCGGGGTCGGATACAGCAAAGCCATCTGCATCCGAGCAGCAGGGCCCGAGATGGCTGCGCAAGCTGTCGAACCAGGGTTTCAGGGGCGAGTTGGCGTAGCGGCCATCGTCGCGCCCCAGGGCGCTTCCGGTCGTCAGGACAAGCGGCGCCACAAGCAGCGCACACCTCAGCGAGAGCTTCAATCGATCCATGTCGGCACCGATCAAATGCGAACCACCGGTTCCACAAGAAGGCCGGGCGTTCGAAGTTCCACTCCTGCAATTCGCCTGGGCGTCTTCATTGACGCCAAAGCCCAACACGTGATTCCGAACTGTGACGAGCGAACACGGCTTTTTCGGACGAACCCGTCATCAACGCTGCCGTTAACGAGAATGTTATCGGCACCTGTGGGAATCTTCCAGACGCGCACGAAAAAGGCGGCCCGCAGGCCGCCTTTTGAGTCTACCGCCGGAAGCGCGAGGCTTAGGCCAGCGGCACCGCGACGAACCGCGTCGCTTCCTGGCTCTTCACCTGCAACAGCACGCTGTTCTTGCCGGATGATTTGGCCTGTGCCAGCTCGGAGCGGACGTCACCGACATTGGCAACGGCCTTGCCACCGACATTGAGAATGACGTCGCCGGTCTGGATGCCGCGCTGCGCGGCGGGTCCCTGCGGATCGACCTCGGTCACGACCACGCCCTTTTGGCCCGCGCCCTGGACGTCGCCTGCCGGCGCCAGGCTGAGACCGAGGCGCGGCGTGCCGGTGTTCGGCTGCGCCTTGCCCTCGCCGGCCTTGGCCTGCCGCTCGTTCGGCAACTCGCCGAGGGCGAGTGTCACCGTCTTGCTCGCGCCTTTGTGGAAGACGTCGAGCTTCACGGACGTGCCCGGCGCCAGGGTGGCAATGGTGCGGGCGAGATCGCGGGAGTCCTTGATCGCGGTACCGTTGACGGCGGTGATGACGTCGCCCGCCTCGATGCCGGCCTTCGCCGCGGGGCTGCCGTCCTGCGGATTGTCCACGATCGCGCCGCGCGCCTCCTTGAGGCCGAGGCTGTCGGCGATCTCGGCGCTCACCGGCTGCACCTGCACGCCGAGCCAGCCGCGGGTGACCGAGCCCTTGTCCTTCAACTGCGCGACGACCAGCTTCGCGGTCGAAGCCGGAATGTCGAAGCCGATACCGACCGAACCGCCGGAGGGCGAGAAGATCGCGGTGTTCACGCCGATCACATTGCCGTTCATGTCGAAGGCCGGACCGCCGGAATTGCCCTTGTTGATCGGCGCGTCGATCTGGATGAAGTCGTCATAGGGACCGTTGCCGATGTCGCGACCGTTGGCCGAGACGATGCCGGCGGTCACGGTGCCGCCGAGGCCGAAGGGATTGCCGACCGCGACCACCCAGTCACCGATCCGCGGCTTCTGGTCGGAGAATTTAACGAACGGGAAGTCCCTCTTGCCATCGACCTTGATCAGCGCGAGATCGGTCTTCGGATCGGTGCCGACCACCTTCGCGGTGTAGCTCGTGCCGTCATCCATGGTCACCTGCACCGACTCGGCGTGATCGACGACGTGGTTGTTGGTCACGGCATAGCCGTCAGCGGAGATGAAGAAGCCGGAACCCTCGCCCGTGATCATCTGGTGGCGCTGGCGTGGCATGCCGTTCATGCCACCCGGACCGCGGAAGCCGAACTGCCGCGAAAACTGGTCGAACGGCGAATCCTCGTCCGAATCCATCCGGTTCTGTTGCAGCATCGCGCTCTTGTCATTGTCCTGGTCGATCTTGACCCGCACCGAGATGACGGCGGGTTTGACCTTGCTGACGAGATCGCCGAAGCCCGGCGGCGTCGCGGCGGCTTCCGCCGCCTGGGCCGGCCCGATGAAGGAATTCAGACCGAACTGCGAAGAGGCGGGAGAGGCAGCGAGCACGGCCACGCCAAGCGCGGCCACGGTGCCCAGCAGCGCAAGCCGGCGCGGCTTCAAGATCTTGCGGGACGTGGTGGTGTCGGAATTGACGTGATCGTTCATGTCGGAATGTCCATGTTGGGTAAGTCGCCTTGCAACCAACATGGACATCGTCACCTTACGGCGTCCCGTCCGTCCGATTAAATCTTGGCAAAGGTACCGCGAAAATCAGGGCTGCACATTTGATGCGGCTCAACGCAGGCCCCGTGCGCCGTGATAGACTGCGGCCACTGGATGATGTCCACCGGAGGCGCGCCATGTACAAAGACATTCTCGTCCACATCCCGACCGAGCGCCCGATGAGCGCGGTGATCGACGGCTCGATCTCGCTCGCGGCGAGACTCAACGCACACGTCGACGCGGTCGCCGTCGGGTACGTCGCGAGCAGCACTGCCTATGTCCTGGATGGCGGTGCCGCCGTAGCGGCGGTGTTCGAAATGGAGCGCGAGCGCGCGGTGGAGCGTGCCGAGGCCGCGTTGGCGATATTTCGGAGCGAAGCCACGAACGCCGGCATCTCCTGCACCTGCCACCCGCTCGGCGCAATCCCGGCGGACGCAGCCGGCTCGCTCGGCGAGATGGCGCGGCTCCACGATCTCAGCATCGTGCTGCAGCCCGATCCGAAGCAAGGCTTATTCGACAATGATATGCCCGGCGAGATCCTGTTCCAGGCGGGCGGACCGGTGCTGTTCCTGCCCTACACCTTTCGTGGGTCATTCAGGGCGGACCGGATCGGCATCTGCTGGGATGGCAGCCGCCTCGCCGCCCGCGCGATGCGCGACGCCGCTCCCTTCCTGGCCCGCGCCGAGGAGATCGTGATCATCACGATCAACGAAGCCGACGCGGTTCCCGACGAAGTCTCGGCAAGCCATCTGGCAAGACACCTCGGCCGGCGCGGGTTGTCGACCCGCACGGTCAGCCTGTCGGCGGCGCGCGCCGACATCCAGCCGACTATCCTGTCGCTGGCCGCCGACGAGAGCCTCGATCTCCTGGTCATGGGCGGCTACGGCCACTCAAGGCTACAGGAACGCTTCCTCGGCGGCGTCACCCGCGCCATGCTGGAAGCCATGACGGTCCCGACGCTGATGTCGCATTGATCGAGAGATGATCCGCAACGGACCGACGCGCTCACGCCGCGGCGGGGGTCTCAAATGGCGCGGTGGCGATGGCGTCGTCCTCGGGCTGCGCATTGCACGCATCGAAATGCGCCTTCAGCGCAATCTCGGCGAGATATTCGAAATGTTCGGCTTGGCCAAGGAGTTGCCAGTTCTGGAGCGGCCGATAGGCCGCCTGCTGACGACAGAGAGACGCCAAGGCCCGGTAGCGACGTACGTTCTCCATGAGACCCTCCCTCGCATTCACTGAGCTTATTGCCCTGATTTACGTCAGGCCGATGGCGGTTATGCAAAACATTTACTGCATGCGAAGCGCCCCGCGCAAGCTGGGTTAACGTCTGGGAAACGCGCAGGCCCCCATTGGTTCCTATCGGAGGACTCCACGTGGAACTCATTGGCCAGGCGTAGTGCTGGCGCGCGACGGAGATGCCGATCAGATCAAGATACCGTTCGATCGATTCTGGCCACCCGATGAGATTGCCTTGCATTTCTGCGCAGAACTCTCGCGCGCGGAAGGCCCGCTGCGCCGTGCAGCGTGCCCTGTAGAACCCCGGACGGAATGGCACGCCATAGCACAACCAGCGCGACGCCGGCTCTGCCACGCCTGTATGCCGTATTCTACCGGGTGAGCGCAGCCTCGCCGGCCCGGATCGTCTGCGCCGAACCATGTTGCAGCTTCGGAACCCTGCCGGCTTCCGCAGCAGCGCGGATGGCGGCGATGTTGCCGGCATAATCGGCGCTGCTCTTGCCGCGGAACACGGCCGATCCTGCCACGAGGGTGTCGGCGCCTGCGGCAGCCACGGCGGCGGCATTGTCGCGCGTGATGCCGCCATCGACCTCGAGCCGGATCGGCCGGTCGCCGATCATGCTTCGAATGCGCCTGATCTTCTCGATCTGAGAGTCGAGGAAGGACTGGCCGCCGAAGCCGGGATTGACCGTCATCACCAGCACGAGGTCGAGACGATCAAGTACGTATTCGATCGCGGCTTCCGGTGTAGCCGGACACAGGCTGACACCAGCCTTCTTGCCGAGCGCGCGGATGGCCTGGAGCGAGCGGTCCAGATGCGGGCCGGCCTCGGCATGAACCGTGATGACGTCGGCGCCTGCTATTGCGAACGCCTCCAGATAGGGATCAGTCGGTGCGATCATCAGATGCACGTCAAAGATCTTCGCCGTCGCCGGCCGGATCGCCTTGATGACGTCGGCGCCAAAGCTGATGTTCGGCACGAAATGTCCGTCCATGACGTCGCAGTGGATCCAGTCGGCGCCGGCAGCATCAATAGCCCTGATCTCCTCGCCGAGGCGCGCGAAATCGGCGGCCAGGATCGAAGGCGCGATGAGGATTTCTCCCGTCATGGCTTCGCACTCCTCTGCGCGTCCGCACCACCGCTGAAAACGCGGCTCGCAAGGACATCCGTCGGATCGATCGTCTCGAGATCGGCGACATCGAGCATGCGGTCGAGATCGGACACGAGGCGATCGGCCTGGCGGAGGCGGATACGATCGACCGCGTTGCGGATCGAGCGCGCGTTGGAGAAGAACGGCTGGGTCCGGCGCAGTGCGATGTATTTTTCGAAGGCCCCGCGCGCCGCCGCCGAGAAGCGGTATCCACGCTCCTTCAGCATCAGCTCGGCGATGACGAGAAGCTCGGCTTCCGCATAGTCCGGGAAGTCGATGTGGTGTGCGATGCGGGAACGGAAGCCCGGGTTGGAGGCGAAGAAGCTCGTCATCCGCTCGCCATAGCCGGCGAGGATCACGACGAGGTCCTCGCGCTGATTCTCCATCACCTGGAGCAGGATCTCGATCGCCTCCTGGCCGTAATCGCGCTCGTTGTCAGGCCGGTGCAGATAATAGGCCTCGTCGATGAACAACACGCCGCCCATCGCCTTCTTCAAGATCTCCTTCGTCTTCGGCGCGGTATGGCCGATATACTGGCCGACGAGATCATCGCGCGTCACCGAGATCACCTGCCCGCACCGCACGAAACCGAGGCCGTGCAGGATCTTTGCCATGCGCAGCGCCACCGTGGTCTTGCCCGTGCCCGGATTACCGGTGAACGACATGTGCAGTGTCGGGGGCGACGATGCCAGTCCCGCACGCTGGCGGATGCGCTCGATCAGCAGCAGTGACGCGATCTGACGCACGCGGTTCTTGACCGGCCCGAGGCCGATCAGCTCCTGCTCGAGCTGTTGCAGCGTGTCGGTGATCCCGGCCGCCTCGGCCTCCTTGCGGAGATCGAAACTGGTCTCGCTCGTTTCAGCGGTCGTCGCATGAGGGACATCAAGCATCGGCACCTCGAAGAAAAGAGCTTCGCCGCGGGGGGAGCGGCGAAGCAGTGGTCCGCCAAGGAAACGGAGCAGGGAGTGCTCCGCGCGGAGGAGAACGACTTAAGTCGACGCGTGTGCGGCCGGCCGGCGCACGGTGGTGTAGCGGATCGCACGTCCGCCTACCTCCTGCCGCACCAGGTCGAACTCGGCTTCCTGCGGCGGGCGATTGACGAGGAACGAGATCCGCACCGATTCCCAGCCATGGCTGGAGTCGAAACCGCTGATGCGGATGTAGCGGTCGCCGTAAACCCTGCGGCATTCGGCGAGCTCCATCATCACGCCGGCGGCGTCCTGGAGGTCGAACATCGGCAGGCCCCACATCTCCCAATAGGTGTTGCGGGGATGCGGATCGTCGGTGAACTCGATATTCACCGCCCAGCCATTGGCCAGGCAATACTGCACCTGCTTGGTGATCTGGTCGTCGGTCAGATCAGGCAGGAACGAGAAGCAGCCTTGGGTTAGTTTCATGTCAGAACTCCTCAAACGGTTTCCAGCGCGGTCGGCACGAAGTCCGGCGTGTCGGTGGATTGATAGTTGAAGCTGACGTCCTTCCAGACCTCGAGCGCGGCCTTCAGCGGCGTGCAGGTCTCCGCAGCCCTGGCCAGGATCTCCGGACCCTCATGGACGTAGTCGCGCCCCTCGTTGCGGGCGAGGATCATCGCTTCGAGCGCCACACGGTTGGCGATCGCGCCAGCCGCAATGCCCATGGGATGGCCGATGGTGCCGCCGCCGAATTGCAGCACGACGTCCTCGCCGAGGAGATCGAGCAGCTGGTGCATCTGGCCGGCATGGATGCCGCCGGAGGCGACCGGCATCATCTTGTTCAGGCTCGCCCAGGACTGGTCGAAGAACAGTCCATGCTCGAGCTTTGTCGGGTTGAAGTCTTCGCGGCAGACGTCGTAATAGCCGCGCGTGGTGTTGGGATCGCCTTCGAGCTTGCCGACCACCGTGCCGGCATGGATGTGGTCGACGCCGGCGAGCCGCATCCACTTCGCGATGACGCGGAACGACACGCCGTGACTCTTCTGCCGCGTATAGGTCGAGTGACCGGCGCGATGCAGATGCAGGATCATGTCGTTGCGCCGTGCCCATTTCGCCATGGACTGGATCGCGGTGTAGCCGATCACGAGATCGATCATGACGATGCACGACCCGAGCTCTTTGGCGAACTCTGCGCGCTCGTACATGTCCTCCATCGTCCCCGCGGTGATGTTTAGGTACGTGCCCTTCACCTCGCCGGAGGCAGCCTGCGCGCGATTCACGGCCTCCATGCAATAGAGGAAGCGGTCACGCCAATGCATGAAGGGCTGCGAGTTGATGTTCTCGTCGTCCTTGGTGAAGTCGAGCCCGCCCTTGAGCGCCTCGTAAACCACGCGGCCATAGTTGCGCCCGGACAAGCCGAGCTTGGGCTTCACCGTCGCGCCCAGCAACGGCCGGCCGAACTTGTCGAGCCGCTCCCGCTCGACCACGATGCCGGTCGCCGGCCCCTGGAACGTCTTCACATAGGCGACCGGGAAGCGCATGTCCTCCAGGCGCAGCGCCTTCAGCGGCTTGAAGCCGAAGACGTTGCCGATGATCGAGGCCGAGAGGTTGGCGATCGAGCCCGGCTCGAACAGGTCGAGGTCGTAGGCGATGTAGGCGAAGTACGAGCCCGGCGTGCCGGGCACCGGATCGACGCGGTAACACTTTGCGCGATACTTCTCCGCAGCGGTCAGGCGATCGGTCCACACCACCGTCCAGGTCGCGGTCGAGGATTCGCCGGCAACCGCCGCTGACGCCTCGATGGGGTCCACGCCCTCCTGCGGCGTCACGCGGAACAGCGCGATGACATCGGTGTCTTTCGGCGTGTAGTCGGGCTCCCAATAGCCCATGCGCGCGTATTCCATCGTACCCGATCGATAGCGCTCTTTGCCCCGGACGGTTCCTGCGTGTGCATTCATGGCTCTCTCCTGCTCTTCTCTCTCTGAATGATTAGGCGGCGACCGACTCGCGGGCGCCGATGCGCGGGTCGAGCTCGCCGGCGCGATAGCGCCGCGCCATCTCGCTCAAGGGAATGACCTTGATCTTGCTGGCGTGGCCCGCGGTGCCGAACTGCTCGAAGCGATCGCGGCAGAGCTCGCGCATCGCATCCATCGCAGGCTTGAGGAATTTGCGCGGATCGAACTCCGAGCGCGTTTGCGCGGCGACCTTGCGGAACACCGCGGTCATCGCCAGGCGACAATCGGTGTCGATGTTGACCTTTCGCACACCGCTCTTGATGCCGCGGACGATCTCCTCCACCGGCACGCCCCAGGTCTGCGGCATCTCACCGCCGAACTGGTTGAACATGTCCTGGAGCGGCTGCGGCACCGAAGAGGAGCCGTGCATCACGAGATGCGTGTTCGGCAGGCGGCGGTGAATCTCCTCGACCACCCGCATCGCCAGGATGTCGCCATCAGGCTTGCGGCTGAACTTGTAGGCGCCGTGGGACGTGCCCATCGCGATCGCGAGCGCATCGACCTTGGTGGCGCGGACGAAGTCGACGGCCTGGTCGGGATCGGTGAGGAGCTGGTCGTGGCTGACCTTGCCCTCGACGCCGTGGCCGTCCTCCTGCTCGCCGCCGCCATGCTCGAGCGAGCCGAGCACGCCGAGCTCGCCTTCAACGGAGGCGCCCACCCAATGCGCGAGATCGACGACGCGGCGGGTGATGTCGACATTGTAGTCGTAATCGGCGGCGGTCTTGGCGTCGGCCTTGAGCGAGCCGTCCATCATGACCGAGGTGAAGCCGTGGGCGATGGCGGAGGCGCAGGTCGCCTCGTCATTGCCGTGGTCCTGGTGCATGCAGAGCGGAATGTCCGGATAGGTCCGCTCCAGCGCGTCGATCATGTGCGAGAGCATGAGATCGCCGGCATAGCTGCGCGCGCCGCGCGAGGCCTGGATGATCACGGGCGCATCGACCTCGGCCGCGGCCTGCATGATCGCAATACCCTGCTCCATGTTGTTTATGTTGAACGCCGGCACCGCGTAGCCGTGGTTGGCGGCGTGATCGAGCAGCTGACGAAGGGTGATACGGGCCACGAAAGTTCCTCCTGTTATGGCTTGCCGGCGCGGGTGATCGTCCGCCGGGCGGCTTCGGCAACGCTTTGCGGCGTGATGCCGAATTCGCGGTAGAGCACGGGCGCCGGCGCAGAGGCGCCAAAGCCGCGCATGCCGACGAACTCGCCGTCAGTGCCGATCCAGCGATGCCAATCGCCGGCGACTGCGGCCTCGATGCCGACGCGCGGGGCGGTGCCGAGCACGCAGGCGCGGTAGTCCTCCGGCTGCTCCTCGAACAGCGCGAAGCATGGCGCGGAGACCACGGCGGCGCGGATATGTTCCGTCGCGAGCAGGCGAGCGGCTTCCAGCGCGATCGAGACTTCGGAGCCGGTCGCCATCAACGTGACGTCGCGACCGCCGTCCGGCGAGACGATGAGGTAAGCGCCGCGCGCGACACGGTTCCTGCCGCGCACGTCGCTGCGGAATGTCGGCAGCGCCTGACGCGACAGACACAGCACGGAGGGGCGATCTTCCGCCTCGAGCGCGCAGTCCCAGGCTTCCAGCGTCTCGACCGCGTCGGCGGGGCGGAACACCAGAAGATTCGGGATGACGCGTAGCGCCGCGAGATGCTCGACGGGCTGATGCGTGGGACCGTCCTCGCCAAGACCGATGGAGTCGTGGGTCATCACATGGATGACGCGCAGCCGCATCAAGGCCGCAAGACGGATCGCCGGCCGGCTGTAGTCGGAGAAGGCGAGAAAGGTGCCGCCATAGGGAATGAATCCGCCATGCAACGCGAGGCCATTCATCGCGGCGGCCATGCCGTGCTCGCGAATGCCGTAGTGGATGTAGCCGCCGGCGAACGTCCCACGCGTCACCGGAGTCTGCGCTTTGGCATGCGTGAGGTTCGAATGCGTCAGGTCCGCCGAGCCGCCGACCAGTCCGGGAATTGTCCCGGCGATGCCGTCGAGCACCTGCTGCGAGGCTTGCCGCGTCGCCAGCTTCGGACGCTCGCTGGCAAAGCGCTCGCGCAATTTCGCCGAGGCCTGGGCATAGGCCTCCGGCAGGGCAACGGCCTTGCCCTCGATGAACAGCTCGCGCTGCGCGGCCGTCGCGCATTCGTAGCGGTCGAGCCAGGCAAGACGCTCGACCTGCCCGCGCTGTCCGATCATCCGCCATGCCTTGAGGATCGGGATCGGGACCACGAAAGGCTGATAGTCCCAGCCGAGCGTCCGCCGCGCCGCCATCGTCTGCTCGGTGCCGAGCGGCGCACCATGCGCCTTCTCGGTGCCCTGGCGGTCTGGCGCGCCATAGCCGATGATGGTGCGGCAGGCGATCAGCGACGGTTTTGCGCTCTCACGCTCCTCGGCAATCGCCTGCGCAACCGCTTCGGGGTCGTGGCCGTCGACACTGCGGACCGACCAGCCGGACGCCGCAAAGCGCGCGAGCTGATCATCGGAAGTGGCCAGCGAGGTCGGCCCGTCGATGGAGATGCCGTTGTCGTCGAACAGCACGATCAGCCGGCCGAGCTGGAGATGACCGGCGAGCGAGATCGCCTCCTGGCTGATGCCTTCCATCAGGCAGCCGTCGCCCGCGATCACATAGGTGAAGTGATCGACCAGGCCGTCGCCGTGCCGTGCATTGGCCATGCGCTCGGCGAGCGCCATGCCGACCGCGGTCGCGATCCCCTGCCCCAGCGGGCCGGTCGTGGTCTCGACACCCGGCGTGTGGCCGTATTCCGGATGGCCCGGCGTCTTCGAGCCCCACTGCCGGAACGCCTTGATGTCGTCCAGGCTGACGTCGCCGCCGGTGAGATGCAGCAGCGCATAGAGCAGCATCGAACCGTGCCCCGCCGACAGCACGAAGCGGTCGCGATCCGGCCAGTTCGGGTGCGCGGAGTCGAACTTGAGGAACCGCGAGAACAGCACGGTCGCGACATCGGCCATGCCCATGGGCAGGCCGGGATGGCCGGACTGCGAGGTCTCGATCGCATCGACCGCGAGGAAACGGACTGCGTTGGCGAGATCGTTGTGTGTGACTGCCGTGATGTCGGCTTCGGCGTGGACGGAGATGTTCATCGGATTCTCTCCCTGTTCACTTCAGATTTCGCTTGCGCTCGATCAGCTGCATGATCAGCGGCGTCAGGATCAGCTGCATCGCCAGATCGAGCTTCGCGCCGGGACACACGATGGAGTTCGCGCGGGACATCCAGCTGTGGGGAAGCATCGACAGCAGATAGGGAAAGTCGATGCCGCGCGGATTCTTGAAGCGGATCACGACCATCGATTCGTCCGGCGTCGGGATCCAGCGCGCGATGAACGGATTTGAGGTGTCCACCGTCGGCACGCGCTGGAAGTTGATGTCGGTCTCGGTGAATTGCGGGCAGATGTAGTGGATGTAGTCGGGCATCCGCCGCAGGATGGTGTCGGTGACGGCCTCGGTCGAATAGCCGCGGGCGCTGCGGTCGCGGTGCAGCTTCTGGATCCATTCGAGATTGATGACCGGCACGACGCCGATCTTGAGATCGGCGTAGCGCGCGACATTGACCTTGTCGGTGACGACGGCGCCGTGCAGGCCCTCGTAGAACAACAGGTCCGAGTTTTCCGGCAGCCGCTCCCATTCGGTGAAGGTCCCGGGCGCCGTACCGTGCAGTGCGGACTCCTCGGCATCGTGGACATAGTGCCGCGTCGTCGCGGTGCCGGTCTCGCCATAGTCGCGGAAGGCACGCTCCAGCTCCTCGAACAGGTTGGTCTCGGGGCTGAAATGGCTGAAATGCTTGTTGCCGCGTTCGGCCTCATTCGCCATCTGCGTGCGCATCTCGGCACGGTCATAGCGATGGAAGGCGTCGCCCTCGATGTAGACGGCGTTGACCTTCTCGCGGAAGAAGATCTGCTCGAACGTCTTCTTGACCGAGGTGGTGCCGGCGCCGGAGGAGCCGGTGATGGAGATGATCGGATGCTTCCTGGACATGGGTCGCCTCGCTCACAGCCGGAAGAAGCCGCGCCGCGCGAACAGCGGTGCGGAGATGCTGGCGACCAGCAGCGGATCGCAATGCAGTTCCTCGACGCGCCGCACCTCGTTGCTCGAGCCCATGATCAGCGGCACGCGCTGGTGCAGGCTCTGCGCCGATAGCTCGAGGATGCGCTCGCGCCCGGTCGTGGCGGAGCCGCCGGCCTGTTCGATGATCATGGCCATCGGGTGCGCCTCGTAGGTGAGGCGCAGGCGGCCGTCGCCATAGCCGGGGCGCGCGTCCGAGGGATAGAGGAACACGCCGCCGCGGGTGAGGATTCGGTAGGCCTCCGCGACCAGCGAACCGATCCAGCGCATATTGAAATTGTGGTTGGCGGGCCCTTCGACGCCGGCAAGACATTCGTCGACGAAGGCGCGGACCGGCGTATCCCAGTGGCGGCGGTTCGACGCATTGATCGCGAACTCGTCGCAAGCCTCGGAGATCTGCACGGCGCTGCGCGCGAGGCGGAAGCAGCCTGCCTTGCGGTCGAGCGTGAAGATGTCGACGCCGTCGCCCAGCGTCAGCACCAGTGAGGTCTGCGGCCCGTAGGTGACAAACCCCGCAGCAAGCTGCGCCGAGCCGCGCTGATGGAAGGCGAGAGCCAGGTCATCCGGGGCAGGCACGATCGAGAAGATCGTGCCGACGGTCATGTTGATGTCGATGTTGGAGGAGCCGTCGAGCGGATCGATCGCGACGCAGATTTTTGCCTCGCGGTCGCCGATCTGCGGTTCGCGCATCTCCTCCGACGCCAGCGCCGCGATCGGCAGCTTGCTGAGACAGCGGCGCAGGATCGCATCCGCCTGGACGTCGAGATCGCGCTGGAGATCGCCGTCGCTGTTGCGGCCCGTGGTCAGGCCCGATGCGTCCGCGAAATCGCCGGTGGCGATGAGGTCGGCGATCTCTATCGCCGCCGCCGCGATGGCGTCGACTGCGGCTGCCACGGCCAGCGCATGCGGCGCCGTCTCGGAATACCGTTGAAGGTGGTCGTCCAACCTGAGTTGCCCGGTCATCTGCGTCCATCCCCTTGCAGGCGCCGCTTCCAGTTCCCTCCCCGCTGGAGGTCGGTGCGGTCGGTCCCAACACGAGGAGATTGACAGGGGTGGCTTAATAAGGAAAATTTCTATTTATAATGAGCGCCAAAGAATTTTCTTATAATGGCCCCGGCCATGCGGCGGCCCAGCTCCGGCATCTGACGATCCGGCAGCTCCGCTCGCTTGCGGCGCTCTCAGCGAAGGGCAGCGTCACCGCGGCCTCGAGCCAGCTCGGCCTGACCCAGCCTGCCGTCACCCAGCAGCTCCGGCAGCTTCAGGACCTCGCCGGCCTGCCGCTGGTGCAGAGGACCGGCGACGGCATGCTGCTGACGGAGGCTGGCAAGGAGGTGCTGGCGCTCGCCGAACGCGTCGAGGCCGCGATCATGGACTGCCAGGGCGCGCTCGATCTGCTCGCTGGACGGACCGGCGGCACGGTGCATCTCGGCGCGGTCTCGACCGCGAAATACTTCGTGCCGCATGCGATCGCGGCGTTCTCGAAGCGGCATCCGAAGATCGAGATCAAGCTCACGATCGGCAATCGCGAGGAGATCCGCGAGGCCATGCACGGCTACGATCTCGATTTCGCCGTGATGGGTCGGCCACCGGCCGACGTCAGCGTCGACGTGCGTCAGCTCGGGCGCAATCCGCACATCATCGTCGCGCGCAAGGGGCACTGGCTGGGGAAGGATTCCGGCCTCAACCTGACCGACCTCGTGCACGAGACCTTCCTCACCCGCGAGCCGGGGTCAGGGACGCGCACGCTGATGGAAGGCATGTTCCAGAGATCGGATCTCGAGCCGATCATCGGCATGGAGATGAGCAGCAACGAGACCATCAAGCAGGCCGTCATCGCCGGGCTCGGCATCGCCTTCATCTCGGCCCACACGGTGGCGCATGAGCTCGCCGAAGGTCGTCTCATCGTGCTCGATGTCGCGGGCCTTCCGATCGTCCGGCAATGGTACGTGATCCGCCGCAGCGACAAGGTGCTGCTGCCACCGGCGCAGGCGATGTTCGATTTCCTGGGCTCCGAGGGCTCGAACTATTTGCCCGACCTGCCCGAGTTCGGCGGGCAATAGCCTGCCGATACTCACCCCATCAGCTTCATCGCGATCGTCACGGCCAGAACGACGATGATCTGGAGCAGACGCTCCGTCGTGAAGATGCGGTTGAAGGTGGTCATCGCTTGGCCCGGCCGACGTAGGAGATCTCGATCGGCGTGTTGCTAGCACACGCGGGCGCCGAGATAACTCCGTAGTCGCCACGGATCCTGCCGGCGCGCCGAAACATGTGATCGCCTGGAACCCGACAAGTTTCGAACGATTCAAATCATCCTGCGCGGAATGGCCGCACGGTCACTTTGTTCATGCACACAGTGACTTCGCGTGCACGGATGCTCCTTGCCCCGCATCCGGCCGTGCAATGGGGAATCCGGGCGAGTTTTGAAAGAGTCAGGGAGGGCGCGATGAGCCACATCGCCGCCGCGGGAGAGCTTTTGTCTGCCGCAAGCTACATGTCCAAGCGCAATTTTTCGGGTATCGGAGGCGTGTTGACCGCGCTGATGACGTCAGCTGCGTTCTTCGCCAGTCCGCAGGCCTTTGCGCAATCCACACCCGCGCAAAGCGTGACGATTCCATCCGTCACCGTGACCGCGCCGGAAGCACAGCGCCGTACCAATCCCGCTTCGGCCGCCCGCCGGTCGAGCAGCGGGCGGACCCGCCGGACGCAAACGGCACGGCGGCCGGAGACGACCGCCGCGCCACAGCCCTTCATGCCATCGCAGGACGCGCGCACCGGGACGGTCGGCTACTTCGCCAACAGCACCTCCGTCGCCACCAAGTCGAACACGCCCATCGTCAACATCCCGCAATCGCTTTCCGTCATCACCCAGCAGCAGATCCGCGACCAGAATTATCAGGGATTGACCGATGTCACGCGCTACGTCCCGAGCGTCGCCGTCCACCAGGGCGAAGGCAATCGCGACGAGCTCGTCATCCGCGGCGTCGATTCCAGCGCCAACTTCTTCGTCAACGGCTTTCGTGACGACGTGCAATATTTCCGCGACCTGTACAACGCGCAAAGCATCGAGGTGCTGAAGGGCCCGAGCGCCCTGACCTTCGGCCGCGGCGCCGGCGGCGGCGTGCTCAACCGCCCCCTCAAGGAGGCCGATGGCACCCGCATCTACCAGGCGACGGGGCAGACGGGCTCGTGGGGCGAC
The DNA here is from genome assembly GCF_011516635.5 of Bradyrhizobium barranii subsp. apii. Taxonomy (GTDB): domain Bacteria; phylum Pseudomonadota; class Alphaproteobacteria; order Rhizobiales; family Xanthobacteraceae; genus Bradyrhizobium; species Bradyrhizobium barranii. The sequence continues at coordinate 7,340,304 of NZ_CP096255.1, forward strand.
CGGCGCGTCACACTCGATGCAGGACAAGCCATCAATGAGAACGTCGCCGCCCGGCTGAACGTGTTCTACGAGGGCAGCGATGCGTTCCGCGACTTCAACCATCTCGAACGCTACGGCATCAACCCGACCGTTACGCTGAAGCCCGACGACTTCACCAAGATCAAGCTGTCCTACGAATATTACCACGACGGCCGCACCGCCGATCGCGGCAATCCCTCGCAGGGCCTTCCCGGCGGCGTCACGCGCTTCAATCCGACGACGCCGTTCGCGCCGAACGGCAATCTCCAGACGTTCTTCGGCAGCCCCAGCCTCAATACCGCGCAAGCCACGGTGCAGACCGGCATGGCGATCATCGAGCACGACTTCCAGAACGGACTGTCGGTGCGCAACGGCGCGATGGCGGCCGACTACCAGAAGTTCTACCAGAACGTCTATCCGACCGGCGGGCCGCTCGCCGGCGCCGTCAACGCAGCCGACACCGCGGTCAACCTTGGCGCCTATCAGCACACGACCAACCGCGACAATTTCTTCAACCAGACCGACTTCACCTACAAGGGCTGGACCGGGCCGATCGCGCACACGGTGGGCTTCGGTACCGAGTTCGGCCGCCAGACCGGTGTCGACATCCGCAACACCGGCGTCTTTCCGAACGGCACCAACACCATCGTGCAGAACCCGTTCGCACCGACCTATTTCGGGCCGGTCACCTTCGTCCACCACTTCACCGGCACCAACACCGACGGCGTCACGACACCGGATTCGAACAGTAAATATGCGTTGAACGTCGAGTCCGGCTACCTGCGCGACACCATCGAGTTCTCGCGCGCGCTCCAGCTCATCGTGGGCACGCGGTTCGACCGCTTCGAGATGTCGGCGCTGGACATGAACACCAACCTCAACCGCAATCGCACCGACAATCTGGTCTCGCCGCAAGCGGCTGTGCTCCTCAAGCCGATGGAGACGATGTCGGTCTACACCGCCTACAGCATCTCCTATTTGCCAGCCTCCGGCGACCAGTTCTCCTCGCTCAACGATGGCACGCTGATCCTGCAGCCGCAGAAGTTCGAGAACACCGAGGTCGGGATGAAGTGGAACATCAATCCGAAGCTATTGTTCTCGACCGCGATCTACAATCTCAACCGCACCAACCAGCCGATCGCCGACGGCAACAATCCCGGCTTCTTCCTGCCCTCCGGCAGCACGCTGACGCGCGGCTTCGAGGCGAGCCTTGTCGGCTACGTCACCGACCAGTGGCAGTCCACGCTCGGTTATGCCTATACCGATGCGAAGATCACCAGCGCGACGTCGGCGACCGTGGTGCCGGGCAATCGCGTGCAGCTCGTGCCGTACAATCAGTTCGCCTGGTGGAACAAGTGCCAGTTCACGCCGATGTGGGCCGCCGCGCTCGGCATCATCTATTTCGGCGATTCCTTTGCATCGTCGGATGACACGGTGAGACTGCCGAGCTTTGTGCGCTTCGATGCCGGCGTCTACGCCACGATCGATGCCAACTGGCGGGCGCAGCTCACGGTCGAGAACATCTTCAACCGCGGCTATTGGGCGTCCGCCGACGGCAACAACAACATCTCGCCCGGCCAGGGCCGCACCGTGAGGGTTCAGGCGAGCTACCGGTTCTGACGGCTATGGCGCGAACGTCTGCGTCCCATCGCGTGTCGTTCGCGCCGTTCGTCATCGATCCGAATACCTGTGATGGTTAACGATCAGGCAGCGCGCTGGACGGCGGCGTAATCCGCGCGCGCGGCGAAATAGGCTTCCAGCTCCGACAGCGCCCGCGCTTCCCACTCGCTCGCCTGCTCCAGAAGCGACCAGCTCTGGCCCGGGCGGAATGCAGCGGTCTGGCGATAGAGCGATGCGATGCCGCGATAGCGGCGCACGTTCTCAAAGATGGCGTGACCGTTCATGTTCAAAAACTCCCTCGTCATTCCCGGGGGAGAAATTGCGGCCAAATCTTTTTCGAAAAGTTAGCGGCGCGCACCAAGCTCGCGGATGGTTGCCGGACTGTTGCGCCGGCGCAACGCGCCGCTTCCGCGCGAAGCGCATTTATTGCGAATTCGTTGCCGTGCTCTCGCCCGAGGGCTTCAGCCCGCCGCGGCTGATCATTGCCATCGTCTCGCGGCAGAGATCGGCAAGGCCGATCAAGAGCACCGCGAGCAGACAGAACAGGTTGATGGAATCCGCGCCCGCGCTGGAGAGCGGCATGAACTGGAAGAACGGCGGGATGAACGCCCACCACACCAGCGGAACGGTGAGCAGCGCGGCGAACACCGCCGCCGGCGCGCCCGCGACGATTCCGAGCACGAACAGGCTGGGCAGGAACGCCGCGAAATAGAGCTTTGCGCCGAGCGCGACGCAGACGCCTTGAAGCGCGGCCGACACGGCGACGACGACAAATCCGAGCAGAAACGCCTGCCACGACCATGGCCGTACCCGCGGTACGCCAACCAGTCCCGCACGCCTCATCAGCCTCCCCCTGCCGCCCGTTAACCGGGCTCGCTTGCGACCAAAGTACTACAGCCGCAGGGAAACCGCGAGACGGAAATCGCACGGTGCTGGGCTGCGTATCCAGGGCTTGGTAAACGGCCGCGGGCACGATCGTACCGCTATTCTGTCGCCGCATAGAGCAGGCCCGCGACGGGCAGAGCAAGGCCAATGGCCGACGCCAGCGTCCAGCCGCCTTGCGCGAAGGCCCAGGCGCCGACCGCAGAGCCGGCAGCGCCGGCGGCGAAGAACGTCGCCATATAGAGGCCGTTGAGACGGCTGCGGTGCTCATGCCCGAGCGCGAAGATGGCGCGGAAGCCCAGCACGACGTTACCCTGGACACCGGTATCGATGGCGATCGCGGCCACGACCAGGCAGGCGAGATTCAGCGTCGAGCCGGCCGCACCGACATAGGTCACCAGGAAGCCGGCGGCCGCGAGCAGCATGGCGACCAGCGTCGCGATGCGGCTATGGCCGCGATCGGCGAGCCGTCCCGCGATTGGCGCGGCGAACACGCCGGCGACACCGGCGAGCGCGAACAGCGCGATGCCGCGCTGGGAGAAGCCGAATTCGCTGGCGAGCTGGAGTGGCGCCACCGTCCAGAACAGGGTGAAGGCACCGAACAGGCTGGCCTGATAGAGCGCGCGGCGCCGGAGCAGCGGCGTGGTCCGGGCCAGGTGCGGCATCGACAGCAGCAGCGTGCCGTAATGCATGCGCGCGACCGGCTTGCGCTTCGGCAGCGTCGTCCACAGCACCGCCGCGAGCACGATCATCAGCGCGGCGGACATGAAGAACACCGCGTGCCATGACAGCGCTGCCGTGACAAAGCTCGACACCGGTCGCGCCAGCATGATGCCCAGCATCAATCCGGTCGAGACATTGCCGACGACGCGGCCGCGAATGGCTTCCGGCGCAAGGTGTGCCGCGTAGGGAATGATGATCTGCACGGCGACCGAGCCGAGGCCGATGAACAGCGCGGCGATCAGGAACGGCAGCGCGTGGGTGGCGAACGCGGCGGCCAGAAGCGCCGCGGCGCCGAGCGTGATGACGGAGCAGATCAGCGCGCGGTTCTCGACGAGGTCGCCGAGCGGCACGATGAAGAGAAGCCCCACGCCGTAGCCGATCTGCGTCATGGTGACGATCAATCCAGCCGCCGCATGCGAGAGGCCGAGCGCGGCGCTGATCGGGGCGATCAGCGGCTGGGCGTAGTAGATGTTGGCGGCGACCATGCCGCAGGCCGCGGCAAGCACGAAGGTCAGCCGTTGCGACACCGCATCCGGCCCGGGTGCGGTCTCGATCGTGGCATTCATCGTCATTCCAACAGACTCCAGATATCGGGAATGATCATTCCCTAATAGGACACAAATTCAGGCGAGCAGTTTCATCGCGACGCCGACCAGGCGCTCGCCGTCGAGCGGCAGGCGCGCCTTGCCGACAACACGCATTCCCTGCGTGATGCAGATCATCAGCCGCGCGGTGTCGTCGGTCGCAACATGGGCGGGAATCGAGCCATCGGCCTGGCCCTCGCGAATGAGGCCGGCGATGAAGGCCTCGTTGGTCTCGAGCTGGGCGTTGACGCGGGCGCGGACGTGAGGATCGAGCGCGGCGAGCTCGACCGCGCCGCCGACCACGATGCAGCCGCGACGGCCCTCGATTCCCTGGGAGTGCTCGACATAGGACAGCAACATATGGCGCAGTCGCTCGCGACCGTTGGCGCCGCGCGCGGCCGCGCTGCGGGTCTGCTCCCGGCGCACCGCGGCATAGCGCTCGAAAGCGGCCAGGAACACGGCCTGCTTGTCGCGAAACGCCTTGTAGACGCTGCCGGTGGCAAGCCGCATGGCGGCGGTCAGGTCGCCGATCGAGGTGGCATGATAGCCCCGCTCGCAAAATACGCGTACGGCGCGGTCGAGCGCGGTGTCCATGTCGAATTCCCGGGGACGGCCGGGCGGACGGGCGGCAGGCTGGGGACGGAGCGCGCCTTTTTGCATTGCGGGATAATAGGGAATGATTGTTCCCGAATCAAGGCACGGAGTTGTGAATGGGGGATGGATGGAAGGCACGCTCTCTCCGCATCGTCATTGCGAGCGTAGCGACTTGTCCGCCGAAGCTTCAGCGAAGGCGGAAGCAATCCAGAATCCCTCCGCGGAAAGGCTCTGGATTGCTTCGCTGCGCTCGCAATGACGGAGTGTGAGGCATCGGCGTCGTCTTCCAAATACCACTGTCATTCCCCGCGACCCGGCTACGCCAAGGCTTCGCCGGGGCTGAGGTCCAGGGCCGCCGAAGCTTTAGCGTAGGCGGCAAGCAGGGAAGTACGCCGCGGCCTCTCGGCTCAATCACAGCCGTCTCTGGAATACTGGATCGCCCGGTCAAGCCGGGCGACGACAGCAAGTGCCTTGTCGCAGACACGCCTTCGCCTTCTCGCGGCGCATCTCGCCCGAGCTTTGCTTTGACGTTCCACCCTCGAAGCCAAGAGGGCGCAGGGAAGGCCGGGTGCTGACCTCGCACCCGCGGTCCGCTGCGCGAAAGGTAGCGCAAGGAAACCGCACAGCAGCATACAGGTGGCGCCAATCACTTGGCCTTCCCTGCGCGGTGGTCGGACGGCTTATGCCGTGCTCTCCCGGGAGCCGAATTCCTTCTGGCCTCCCTCACGCTTGCGAAAGTCACCGACAGCGCGCCGGTTGACGCGACTGCCGCATTCGCAAAGCACTTGACCGTAGCAACGACGGCCAGGACCACACGTCTATACTTTGGCATTCGGTGAAACACGCCGAAACTAACAAAACCCTTTAAAATTAGGCTTTTTCAACTAGCCTGATGCGGGCTGTTTCAGCGGGCTTCACCAAAATAAGGGCCCGGCCCTAAGCCTTTCAGCGTCCGCACGACAAACTGAAAGCCCCAAAGCCGAGCCCTTTGGTCTCAAGCCTTAGGAGCCGAAACCACATGGATAGTAGCATTGCCCCCTCCCCCGCCGGCAAGCGGGGCCGCAACAGCAGCGTCATTCTGACCGACCGCATGTGCGAGAAACGCGTTGCCAAACGGACCAAGCTCTACGACCGTAAGTGCCCTGGTCTGTACGTAAGCATCACCACGACCGGGGTGGCAACCTTCTCGTTCAAGTTCACCGACCGGGAGACCGGCAAGCAACGCACCGGCTGGCTTGGCGTCTACAATGCTGAGACCTTCACGGTCGAGGACACCCGTAGCAAGGTCTACGGCCTCAGGGCCAGGGGTGGCGAGGCGCTTGCCGAGACCTTCCGCGACCAGAAAGCTGCGAAGGCGAAGCGCGGCAAGACCGTCGCCGAGATCATCGACGAGCGCATCGCGTGGATGAAGACGTTGGTCAAGAAGCCCGATGGCGAGATGCGCCCCCGGCTCGAAAGCTGGCAAAACACCGCGAGCCACCTCGACCGCCTCATCCGCCCACGCCTCGGCAAGAAGCTGGCCATGGAGGTCACCAAGCACGACATCGCCACACTCTCGAACGACATCGTCGCAGGCAAGTTCGGCAAGCCCTCGGTCAGCAACGCGCGCCATATGCGCAAGGCGGCCTCGGGCCTGTTCACCTGGGCGGCGGAGGCAGGCCGCGACTATGTGACCGCCAGCCCCTGCGTCAACCTGCCAAAACTCGATCCCGAACATCCCCGCACCCGGGTCCTCTCCGAAGACGAGATCAAGACGTTCTGGCACGGACTGGACCGCAACGACCTTCCCTACGACCGCCGGACCCGGCTCGCACTCAAGTTCGAACTGGTCACCATGCTGCGCTCGCGGGAACTGCTCGGCGCGCATCGGGATGAGCTGTTTGACCTCGACGGCGAGCATCCGCGCTTCGACGTGCCGCTCAAGCGGGTCAAGAAGCGGCGGGTGATCCAGCAGCCGTTATCCGATCTGGCGGTCGAGATCATCAAGGAGGCGCTCGCCTCGGATGGTCAGCAGTTTGTCTTCGAGAGTCCCATGTACAAGGGCCAGCCGATCCACCGGAAAGCGATGGCCGACGCCCTGCGCGGCACCAAGCACGAGACGAACAAGGACAAAACCAAAACCGCTGGCCTCTGCGAGCTGCTCGGTCTCAAGCCGTTCACGCCCCATGACCTGCGCCGGACGGCAGCGACCCTGGCCGGCGACCTCGGCTTCGACGACGCATGGATTGCGAAGTGCCTCGACCACGCCGCGAGCAAGAAGGCCGAGCAGATCGTGCCGACGGTCACCGGCAAAGTGTACAATCACTCCAAGCGGATGAAGGAAAAGCGCGCGGTGCTGGACGGCGTCGCGGCCGAGCTGCGGCGGATCGTCGGCGGGCGGACATCGAGAAAGGACGCCAATATCGGGCTTCACGTTGCGGCCTGATCTATCGCCCCGCCTGAGCTTCGATCTGGCGGGCTTCAATCAGTAGTTCTGCGGGAGTGCGTTCAAGCAGCATTCATCACAGTCCATCTAAGTCCCGCGCCGGGAGCGGCGCGGCTGATGATGGAACCTCCATGCCTATTTCGAGGGATGACTTTGACCCCGTTGCCACAGTTGTAGACTGGCTCGACGCCTGCCGCCGTGGAGACGTCAACGCGCTGCTCGATTGTATGATGAGCGAGCGGTGCTTGAATGCGCCTGCGAAGGCGTCAGCCTGACTGGGCGAGAAGCAATCGCTGCCTACTGGTCACCTAAGCTCGAAACGAAGCGAGTACTCTCATTTTCGCTGGACGACGTGAGCCTGACGGGCCACGGCGTTCAAATCGACTATCAAAATTACGAAGGCAAGCCGGCTCGCGTCTATTTTCGGTTCGGTGTCTCAAACAAGATCATCTACACAAGCTGCGCACCCATGGCTCGGGCGGCCGCCCGAAGCTCCGTCAACTGAGATAACGGTCCGCGCGGCCGCAGAGTTGCGGCGATTGTAGCTCTATCGAGCAGCCCAGCCGGCTCGTCCCTAGCCGGCGGCACACATCAGCCCTTCGGCAGACACTCCGCTGCTTCACTTCACCTTCGCTGCTTCATCGAGACACTTGTAACCTGAGCCGCCGCGCGCCATGCACTGGTCGAAGTGTTTTGTCTGCCGCGCTGCCGTTGGTCCAGCAGGCTGCAGCTTTCCGTTCTTATCGACGCATTCGTACAGCAAGCCGGGTGTGCGCAGCGAGCAGGGCATGCACGACTGCTGGGCTTGCACCGCGCCCACTCCGACCAGCAGCAGCATCATCACAAAACAGCTTTGCTATCACATCAAAGGGGGCCGAATCGATTCGCACGGAGTCAAGACGCTGTGAATAGGTCGAATAACTGCGGGGTGTTTCCCCCGGACTCCGCGTGGCGCGCGAATCTCTTGTAGGGTGAGTAGGTCAGGCGAACTTGATTCGTCTGATGTCCGAGGCAGCTGGCGGCCGACCGGCGTGCGATGAAACGGTTCACGTCATGGCCGCCCGGCTGACGATGCGGTCGGATGCCCTTCCTTTGGATCAGACGGTTGCCCCGCGTTGCCCTCTCCGAGCACGCTGTCGAGCGATCGGACGGCGCGTTCATAAACGGGCCTCGTTGAGGTCGGCTTCGCGGCCAGGCAGCAGGGTTAAGGGAGCGATCACAGCGATACCAAGCTCCGTCCATGCAGACCAAGCCGGTAGACCCAAAGCAGAACACGACTGGTACCCGATCGTCGCGGTGCGCCGACGAAGCAGTGACGATGTCCATCGTGCTCATGTCCGAGACGTCGACTGTCCCGAATCCTGCACGGCTCAAAAGGCGAAGGCGTGCCGTCGGCGAGGATTGATCTAGATCAAGCGTCGCCGGGTTTCACGATTCAGATTCGGCGCAAATGGCTGGAGGGCATGCGCCATGGATACCGTCAGGTGGATGATCTCCACCGCTCCGGAAATCTTCCTGCTGCTTTCCATCGCCATCGGCACGGTGCTGGGCCGAGCCAAGCTTCGTGGTTTCTCAATCGGAACGACAGCCTGCATACTGGTGGTGGCCGTTCTTATCGGTCAGCTCGGAACCTTTACATTCCCGTCGCTGCTGCGCGTGCTTCTGTTCAGCCTGTTCGTGTTCACGATCGGCTACCGGTCCGGCCCCGAATTCTTCGCCTCCTTGAGCATCCGCACCCTGGCGCAGGTCGCCATGGCGCTCGTGCTCGGCGGCACGGGTCTCATCCTCGTTTTGATATTTGCATTCGCGTTCAAGCTCGATCCGGGCACGGCCTTGGGACTTGCCGCCGGTGGGCTGACGCAATCTTCCATCATCGGCACGGCGTCCGGAGCGCTCGCGCAAGTCGGCTTGTCCGGTGATGCTTTGAAGCAGCAAGAAGCAAACATCGCAGCTGGATACGCCGTCACCTATGTCCTCGGCTATATTCTCACGCTCCTTTACGTGCCGTTTGTCGCACCGAAACTGATGCGGATCGATTTGAAGGCGGAGGCGGCGAAGCTGGAGGCGGAGCTTGCCGGCGGCAACCCGCCACAGAGTGAAAATCTGCACTATCGCAAATTCCAGGCGCGCGCCTACCGGGTATCGGCCGCCGCGGGACGCACGGTCAAGGACGTCGAAGAGGAAATCGGCAGCCGCACTGTCGTCGAGCGAATCGTGCGGCAGGGAGCCGATATCGAGCCGCGCCTCGACAGCATCCTCGAACCCGGCGACGACATCGTCGTCGCCGGGCGAACCGCTGCCCTCGTCGCGGCAAAGCCGGTCATCGGCAAGGAAATCGATGCCGACGAAATCCTGAAGGCAATTCCGGGCAATGTGATCGACGTCCTCGTCGACAGCCGCCATCTCCATGGCCGATCGATCAAGGAGATCGCTGAACGCGTCGGCAACGACGCACGCGGCGTCTATCTCCGCACGCTGACCCGGATGGGCCGCGAGGTCCCGTTGGGCCCGGACACCCGCGTCTATGTCGGGGACGTCATGACGCTCGTCGGCAGCACTCGCAACATCGAGCGTGCCGCCACGAAGGTCGGGCAGATCCTGCGCTCCGGCGACCGCGCCGACATCGCCTTTCTCGCAACCGGCATCGCCGCGGGCCTCCTCGCGGGTCTCGTCAGCCTCAGGGTCGGCGGCATCCCGCTGACCTTGGGCGGCGGCGGCGCGCTGATCGCTGGCCTCGTCTGCGGCTGGATGCGGTCGCGCCGGCCGACCATCGGAGCGTTACCACGCGCGGCACAGCAGACACTGAGCGATCTCGGGCTCGGTCGGCTTCATCGCAGCCATCGGGCTCGGCAACGGAGCCGCGGCCTGGGCTGCGATACAGGCGCACGGGGCGTTGCTGGTGGGCATGGGCCTGGTCGTCACGCTGGTGCCGCTGATCGTCGCGACACTGTTTGCGCGCTATGTGTTGCACATGAATCCGGTCATCACCTGCGGGGCGCTGGCCGGCGCCATGACCGTCGATGCTGCGGTGACCGGAGCCTGCGAAGTCGCCGAGAGTCAGACCCCAGTACTCGGCGTCGCAGTGCCCTACGCCATCGGCAACGTCGTCCTGACTGTGCTCGGCCCGATCATCGTGGCGCTCACTTATACCGGCTGACGGAGGCGACGATGCGTACGCAGTTGGCCGCAATCTTCCGACCGCTCTTGACGGCTTTGGTTCTCCTTGCCGCCTTCGGCTTGCCGGCCCTCGCCGAAGACAATGTCCGTCTCCAGCGATCATCACCTTTGCAGCAGGTCGCGGCGGTCGCGTCGACGGCAAGCCCAACAACAACTGCGCGCCGGACAGACTGGTCGAAGCGACCGCGGATTTCGGCCGTACCTCGCGGGTGCCATGCTGTGGTTCTATATCGAGACGTTCTTTGGCCCGGCGTTGTTGAAGCGCATGCATGAGGCTTTCACTGCGGCCGGCGGCAGGGCCGATATCATCTGATTGCATATTTCAGTGATCGTGAGCAGCGATTTCGCGCGATCATGAGCGCCGAATTCAGACGATCGTGAGCAGCCTCGCTCCGGCCGAGGCGGTGATAGGGTCAGCGTTCTGGCTGCTCGTCAAGGGTGATGGTTTTGGCGTTGCGTTTTCGCATGCTTTCGCCAGCAAGCTGGAGGCGGTGAGCGTTGTGGACGAGGCGATCCAGAATCGCGTCGCCTAGCGTGGGATCTCCGATAACTTCGTGCCATGTGTCCACAGGGAGTTGGCTGGTTACGATGGTGGAGGAGCGGCCATGGCGATCGTCAAGGATTTCCAGTAGATCGCGCCGCTCGGCAGCGGTGAGCACCGACAATCCCCAATCATCCAAAATCAGAACCTGGGCGCGGCCAAGGGTTTTGAGCAAGCGGGCATAACGTCCATCGCCCCGCGCGAGCCCCAACGCTTCGAACAATCTTGGGACGCGGTGATAGAGGACCGAGCGATTATCTCGGCAGGCCTTGTGGCCGAGGGCACAGGCTAACCAACTTTTGCCCAATCCGGTCGCCCCGGTTATGAGCAAATTCTCGTGGCGATCGATCCAGTCGCCGCTGGCGAGCTTGGCGAAGACGGCCCGGTCGATACCCCGCGGCGTGCGCAAATCGACGTCCTCCACGCAGGCATTCTGGCGGAGCGAGGCCAGCTTGAGGCGCGTGGTGAGCCGCCTGGTGTCGCGTTCCGCCGCTTCCCGGTCGACCAGCAGGCCGATGCGATCTTCGAACGGCAAGGCTTCGAGATCAGGCGATCGTCGCTGCTCCTCGAAGGCCTTGGCCATGCCGCTCAAGCCGAGCTCGATCAGGCGTTCGTGGGTGGGATGGTTGAGCATACAGGTCTCCTTGGCTTCAGTGAAAATAATCGCGGCCGCGGATGTTGCCGTGGCGCAGGGGTTGGTGTTCGGAGGGCTCGTCGAGAAAGGTACGATCCAGACCGTTCTGGAGGATGGAGCGGATCGAGGCGACGGATCGCGCCTTGATCAGAATGCCGCGCCGGCAGGCCGCTTCGACGCGCTCCGCGCTGTAGCTTTTGACCAGTGACAGAATGCCGAGGCAGGTGCGAAAGCCTTGCTCGGGATGCGGCCGGGCCGCGATCACGGCCTGGAAGAAGGCGGCGGTCGACGGACCGATCCGCTCGCCGGCGACGATCACTCCGGCGGGCGTCCATTGACCGTAGCGCCGATGGGCGCTGGGCATATGGTCGGCGATGGTGGTGTGGCCCCGCCGGTTGGGCGCGCGGGCGTGGCTGGCGATCCTGCGGCCGTTGTGGAAGATCTCGACCGTTCTGTCATCGATGCGTGCGTCGACAAGCTCACGGATGAGCCGATACGGCGCGGAATACCAGTGTCCATCGATCTCGATATGATAGTCGGGGCCGATCCGGCATCGCTTCCAGCGTGCGAAAGCGTAAGCCTGGTCCGGCAGCTTTGTAAGCTTGGGCTTGTCGAGCTCGGCGAACAGTTCGGCGCGACTGGCGCCAAAGTCGCGCATCTGCCTTGCATTGAGTTCGACGACGAGTGTTTTGATGGCTGCGTTCAGCTCCGCCAACGAAAAGAAGCGTTGGTTGCGCAGCCGCGCCAGAATCCATCGCTGGGCGACTTGCACCGCAACTTCGACCTTTGCCTTATCTTTTGGGCGCCGCGGCCGGGCTGCGAGAATGGCCGTGCCGTAATGGCTCGCCATCTCGGCATAGGTTCGGTTGAGGCCGGGATCGTGGCGGTCGGGATTGGTGACGGCGGCCTTGAGATTGTCGCAGACTACGAATGTCGGCACGCCGCCGAGGAAGGCGAAAAGATTGATGTGGACCCGGATCCAGTCGGCGAGCCCCTCGCTTGGACAGGCCTCGGCATAGGTATAGTTGGAGGCGCCCATCGCCGCGACGAACAGCTTCATCGACTGCACTTCCCCGTTTGAGGGATCGATGACGTCGATGGTGTCGCCGGCGAAATCCACGAAAACCTTCTCGCCGCCCAGATGCGTCTGCCGCATCGAAGGCCGGGCTCGCCCCTTCCAGGCCTCGTACGTCGTGCAGAACCAGGTGTAGCCGAAGCCATCGGGATGGGTGGCGCGATACTCGTCCCACAGCAGCCGACGGGTCACGTTGCGTCGGCGCAGCTCCTTGTCGACATAGCCCCAGTCGGGAACGGCCCGCTGGGGGCTCTGCGACGCAGGCCTCGGCGCCGGGAAAAGCAGCAGCTCCAGGTCCTCGTCGCTCATTCCGGCCGGCAACGGCCACTTCAGCCCGGCAGCCCCGGCTCGGCGTAGATAGCTGTGCACGGCGCCGTTGCTGATGCCCAAGGTGCGCGCGATGGCTCGCTCCGGCAAGCCTTGAACATGTTTTAAGCGGAGAACCTCTTTGATCCGGCGCATCGACAATCTCTGGGTGGGCATCGGCCTTCCTCGTTCACTGACGAGGCAGTTCCTAAGCCGGTTGAGTTGTCGGCCGAAGCGGGCTGAGTTGCTGAAAAGCTGCTCACGATCCCGCGAAATCCGTGCTCACGATCGTCTGAAATCTCTGCTCACGATCCCCTGAAATCCGTGCTCACGATCCCGCGAAACATGCAATCTGATGCCGCCCTTCGGCAATGAGGGGCATTTCTTCGTCGGCTCGACCGACACAATTCCGATGTGGTCACCGCTCGTCGAAAAATCCCTCAACGCGCATAAATAGTTACGGAGGGTGGCGCCTGGAGACGCAACCATGATCAACGCCCCTTCAACGCCATGGCCCGGGCACGCTCGCACCTTCCTGTTGATTTTGTTCGCAGCGGCCATTGCCGGACCAGCTACGGTCCAGAACGCCGCGGCGCAAAAGCAGGCCTCTGAGGCGAAGCCCGCCGAGATCGCCCCTCGCGGGCAGCGCGAAGCCAAAGACATCACCTTCGGAGACTGGCAGAAGTCTATGTTGATCACTGTTGATCACGCTGATGACGGTGCCGAGGAACTGGACTGCCATCGCGTGCTCCCATGGCGGACTCGGCCATGCTCCTGGTTTCGTCGGTCAGCGATTGTTATCCGGCGAAGGGGATGATGAGACGCCTTGATGCAGATCAAGAGAGCGCGGCGGCCCATAGCCAACATCTCCCCGCTGCGGAGCGCGTTCGGTACGGATCCAGGCAACCGTCAGCTCCCAAGCCACCGACAGAATGATCGGTCCGATGAAGAGGCCGATGATGCCGTGGACGAGGGTTCCCCCGATCACCCCGATCAGGATGACGAGCGCGGGTGTGGTCAGGCCTCGCCCCATGACGAGCGGCTTTAGGATGTTGTCGAGCACAGATACGATCGCGAGAAACACCGTCAGCAGAAGCGCGATCGGGAATTCCTTGTCAGTCCAGATCCAGATAATGACCGGCAGGATGACGATCGTTCCGCCGATCTGCACGATCGACAGCAATAGCACCACGAACGCCAGTAGTCCCGCGCTGGCGATACCGGCCAGCTTGAACCCAATGCCGGCGAGCAAGGATTGGACGATCGCGACGCCGATCACACCCTGCGCGACCGCACGGATGGTGGTACCCGCGAGGTCCAGAAAGTGCTCGCTCTGGTCGGGCACGATCTGTGACAGAAAGTCACGACCCGCGGCCACGAGTTGCGGGCCATATGGAAACACGACGCCAGCCACGACCACGGACAGCAGGAACTTCACGGTCCCCACACCGGCATTGCCGGCAAATCCGAGCAAGGTCGTCGCGAAGGGCTTGAGATACGGCACCACTTCGCGCAGAAGCGAACGCAGATTGGTCGAGGCCTGATCCCAGAGATCGAAGAGCCGAGGCCCGACGAGGGGCCAATCCTTGATCGATTGAGGTGGCGACGGAACCAACACCTCGCCGGCGGTCATTTGGCCGGCAAGATCCCTGATCCCGTCGACTGCGCCCATGCCGAGCCACGTCGCGGGCCCAATGACAACGGCGAGACTGATAAGGGTTAGGATCGCTGCCGCAAGTTTCGGCCGGTCGCCGAGGATTTTGGCAAGGCGCTGAAACACCGGATTAAGCGCGACGGCGAGCACGACACTCCAGGCTAGGATTGGCACGAACGGACGGATCAGGAGCAGTGTCCAGACGATCAGGACCGCGAGCAACCCCAGCCGGATCACAAGCTGGATGACCTCGTCTCCGAAGATGATCTGGCGGAGTGTTCTCACGGACGCGCCTTCAGCCTTGGCCACGCATGTTGCGGGTGAGTGAGCTAGTTCCCCCTCTCGCGCGGAGGTCTTGATCCAGATCAAGCGACCACGACCGGCCGGGAGGCCCTTGGGCGGGATCGGGCAAGTGCGTCGCCCGGCCTCTCGATACCGGAGTCCGCATGTCGGTCACCAGTGCACGAGAGCACTTGCGCGACGGCAGTCCGGTCGAAGTTCGCGCGCTTCGGCCGGAGGACGAGGCCGACATGCTCGCCGCACTAGACCAAGCGAGCCCGCAGTCGTTGCAGCGCCGATTTTTTGCGATGAAGCGCCATTTCTCCGACAAGGAGCGCGCCTTCTTCATGGACGTCGATTTTAAGAATCAAATCGCCTTGGTTGCGCGCGCGGAGGAAGCAGGCCGGAAGGCTGTGGTTGGCGGCCGCCGATATATTGTCTCCGAGCCCGGCCAGGCCGAGAGGGCTTTCATGGTGGTCGATGCATGGCAGGGGCGCGGCGTTGGCTCGATGCTAATGCGGCACCTCGTCGACATCGCGAGGGAAACGGGACTGAAGGAATTGACGGCGGAAGTGGGGATGTCCCGGGTTCTGTTGAATTTCTGAAGAGGTCGGCGTTGCCCACCTTGAGCCGGTAGGCTCGGGGTGCTGATTCCACAAAGGAGAGCAACGCCATGACGAGAGATATCACACCGGCTGGTTGGCCGGCGACCGGGGCTGTGGAGAAATCATTTGCGGAAGTGCGAGCGAGCTTCGATCGGTTCTGCCTTGCGGCAGGAATCGAGGCGCTCGGCACGATGATGGAGGCGGATGTGACAGCGGCCTGCGGGCCGCGCCACGGTCGTGATGCGGCGCGGCGGGCGCACCGTTGGGGCCGAACGCGGGGGCGGATCGGTTTCCACGGCGGCAAGATCGAGGTCGATCGCCCGCGGGTCCGGGGCATGGACGGCCGCGAGGTCACGATCCCGAGCTGGGAAACGGCGGCGCAGGAGGACTGGCTCGGTCGCTGGGCGATGAACCTGATGCTGATCAATGTGTCGACGCGCCGGTTCGGCCGCGCCGTCCGGCTGCCCGAGGGTGACGTGCCGGCACCGCCCGGATCGGGGATTTCGAAGTCGGCGGCCTCGCGGAGGTTCGTGGCTCTGTCGGCGGCGCGGCTGGCCGACTTCATGGCTGCCGATCTGTCCGCGCTCGACCTTCTGGTGGTCCAAATCGACGGGCTGCATCTCGACGACGATCTCGTGCTGGTGGCCGCGATCGGGGTTGACGGCGAAGGCAACAAGCATCCGCTGGCGCTGGTGGAAGGGGCGACCGAGAATGCAGCAACGGTTCAGGCCCTGCTGGACAACCTGGTCTCGCGCGGGCTCGACCCGACGGTGCCAAGACTGTTCATCGCCGACGGCGCGAAGGCGTTGTCGAAGGCGATCCGCCGCACCTTCGGTTCGGCCGCTGCGATCCAGCGCTGCCAGATCCACAAGGCGCGCAACATCATGGAACGCCTGCCGAAAGAGCATCATGCGGCCACCCGCCGGGTGCTGCGCCAGGCCTGGGAGCTCGATGACGCCGACAAGGCTGAAAAATTGATCCGCAATCTCGCGCGTCGACTCGACCAGCAATGGCCCGGCGTTGCGGCCAGTATCCTCGAAGGCCTCGACGAAATCCTGACTGTCGTCCGGTTGAAGTTGCCGAAGGAGCTTCGCCGATCGCTCGCCTGTACCAATATCGCCGAGAACATGATGGGCACCATTCGCCGCGTCACGCGCAACGTTAAACGCTGGCGGGATGCCGGTATGGCCTTGCGATGGGTCGCGGCCGGTATGATCGAGGCCAACAAGGGCTTCCGACGATTGAAGGCGCATAAGCAATTGTCGGTTCTGCGTGCGGCCCTTCAAGCTCACCACGATCGCATGACAATCAAGTCCGTTGCCCACGTCACGAGGGCTGCGTAATATTCATTCCGGCAACGTCGACCCGACGTAGTTCAACAGCGATCGGGACATCCCCCAATCTTCGGGATTAGCCCTTGGTGACTAACGGAGCTGGCGCCGGAGCCTTGCCGATCGGGTATTTGCCGACTGGAGTTTTGCCGACGGGATATTTACCAACCGGCGCGGTCTGGACGACGGGCTGCGGACGAGGCAGATCCGCGGCAACTGCCGCTCCCACCAAAGCCAAAGACGCAGCACCCGCAATTACGAATTTCAGCATCAATCTCCCCTGAAGTTGCCCACTACCCCTTACCGAATCTGACCCTAGCCGGACGCTCTACCCACACAACAAATGGATGCCGGTGCGGACAGTCGCGCGATCCCTTTTTTGGCGAATGTTGCAGAAGGGGCACGCTTTCTTTCAGCATATTGATCTACGTGAAGGGCGGCGCCGCCGTGACGCGCAAATCGATTCGATATATTCAACAACATCACCGGGGTCGGCCTGGCATCGGCAGGCCACACACGCTGGGGCGGCGCCCTCGGTGTCGGCTGGGAGTACGGCTTCACGCCCAACTGGTCGCTCGGTATCGAATACGACCATCTCTGGATGGGGCGTGATAATGCCAGCTTCGCAGGCGTGGTTACTCCCGGAGGGTTCATCCTCACCGGCAGCGGGGTCAGCCAAGATGTTGACATGGTCACGCTTCGGTTGAATTATCGCTTCGGTGGATACGGCGCACCGGTCGCGGCCAATACTGATCTCACCAACCTTCGCAAACCAAAGCCCAGGCTCGCCGGGGCTTTTTTGTAGTTATGAATTTTCTGGCCTTTGCTACCTTGCGGTGGCCGCGTGCCGTTCTCTTCCAGTCTACCCCTGTGAACGGACATAGTCAGACCGCCCCGGCATGTCTCACAAGGGTTTCTTGGAGTGTTCTTGCCACGCAACTCCGCGGATGAGAGAAAGCAGGCCGAAGCCGCTATGGTCTGGAGTTGGCCCCGACCGTTCACGACTAAGCCAGTGGCTGGAAAACTGGTGCGGCTTGCCGGTGTCCGGTAGCCCGGCGCTGGCGGCGCGCTGTAGGGCCTTCTAATGGCCTCACCCTTGACGCCTGTTCTGTGTCGTCGTGGCGACGGATGCCTAGCACAGCGAAATGACGCGACGTGCCAACTCTACGAACCCACAGACCAAGAAAAAGGACGTGGTGTGGCTCGCGCTCAACAGTCGCGCGCCATCCGCTTCAACGAACACCTGACCGGCGGCGGCCCGACGATCTTCAAGCACTTCTGCCAGATGGGGCTGGAAGGGATCGTGTCGAAGCGGACGGCGGACTATCGAAGACGTGGCTCAAGTCGAAGAACTCGGCGAGCGAGGCGGTGCGCCGGGAGCGCGTGGAGGATGGCGTTAGTCTCGGCGCACCCCGGCCTTCATAATTCTGCCCAAATGGAAAACCCGACGAAGGCGAGTACAGCCACGCTGAGAACGATAATCGCAATCGCCCCCACTTCGATAATGGAAAGCCGTCTTGCCATGCGCCAATTTTTTCGGCAGTCGAGCGACAGCGTTGATCTGGATCATGTGCGGCGACCATCACACCCAGCAGCCGCTCCATCAGCGGCTTCGGGCAACCTTGATTGCAGAATGCCGCTAGTGACAGTTTCGGGTCGTCTCAGCCTTCGTGGTTGCACCGCTTAAGCCATCGGCGCGCTAGCAAGTCATTCCGGTCGCACATCTGCGGACGGCTCGACGGGTATGGCGGACGGTGGTTCTTGCGACGCACACACCGTTAACTCGTGTCCTACCCGCGCCGCAGGCAGCAGCGACTTCAGTGATCATGCCGTTGGGCGGAGGAGTAATCGGAGCAGGTGTCATGGCTTGCGCCGATACTGCGACCGATAAGGCGAAGCCGGCAATAGCAATCAACCTGATCATTCTGCACCTCCCTTAACCGTCCAAACATCCCGACCTCTCACGGCAGGGGATGGGTCCGGCTCTCGTGTGAAAGCATGCGAGCTTCCGGCGCTGGCCGTTGGAAGGCTTGAGATAGACCAAGGGGATGTCCCGGGTTCTGTTGAATTTCTGAAGAGGTCGGCGTTGCCCACCTTGAGCCGGTAGGCTCGGGGTGCTGATTCCACAAAGGAGAGCAACGCCATGACGAGAGATATCACACCGGCTGGTTGGCCGGCGACCGGGGCTGTGGAGAAATCATTTGCGGAAGTGCGAGCGAGCTTCGATCGGTTCTGCCTTGCGGCAGGAATCGAGGCGCTCGGCACGATGATGGAGGCGGATGTGACAGCGGCCTGCGGGCCGCGCCACGGTCGTGATGCGGCGCGGCGGGCGCACCGTTGGGGCCGAACGCGGGGGCGGATCGGTTTCCACGGCGGCAAGATCGAGGTCGGTCGCCCGCGGGTCCGGGGCATGGACGGCCGCGAGGTCACGATCCCGAGCTGGGAAACGGCGGCGCAGGAGGACTGGCTCGGTCGCTGGGCGATGAACCTGATGCTGATCAATGTGTCGACGCGCCGGTTCGGCCGCGCCGTCCGGCTGCCCGAGGGTGACGTGCCGGCACCGCCCGGATCGGGGATTTCGAAGTCGGCGGCCTCGCGGAGGTTCGTGGCTCTGTCGGCGGCGCGGCTGGCCGACTTCATGGCTGCCGATCTGTCCGCGCTCGACCTTCTGGTGGTCCAAATCGACGGGCTGCATCTCGACGACGATCTCGTGCTGGTGGCCGCGATCGGGGTTGACGGCGAAGGCAACAAGCATCCGCTGGCGCTGGTGGAAGGGGCGACCGAGAATGCAGCAACGGTTCAGGCCCTGCTGGACAACCTGGTCTCGCGCGGGCTCGACCCGACGGTGCCAAGACTGTTCATCGCCGACGGCGCGAAGGCGTTGTCGAAGGCGATCCGCCGCACCTTCGGTTCGGCCGCTGCGATCCAGCGCTGCCAGATCCACAAGGCGCGCAACATCATGGAACGCCTGCCGAAAGAGCATCATGCGGCCACCCGCCGGGTGCTGCGCCAGGCCTGGGAGCTCGATGACGCCGACAAGGCTGAAAAATTGATCCGCAATCTCGCGCGTCGACTCGACCAGCAATGGCCCGGCGTTGCGGCCAGTATCCTCGAAGGCCTCGACGAAATCCTGACTGTCGTCCGGTTGAAGTTGCCGAAGGAGCTTCGCCGATCGCTCGCCTGTACCAATATCGCCGAGAACATGATGGGCACCATTCGCCGCGTCACGCGCAACGTTAAACGCTGGCGGGATGCCGGTATGGCCTTGCGATGGGTCGCGGCCGGTATGATCGAGGCCAACAAGGGCTTCCGACGATTGAAGGCGCATAAGCAATTGTCGGTTCTGCGTGCGGCCCTTCAAGCTCACCACGATCGCATGACAATCAAGTCCGTTGCCCACGTCACGAGGGCTGCGTAATATTCATTCCGGCAACGTCGACCCGACGTAGTTCAACAGCGATCGGGACATCCCCCTTTCCGTGGTCTTGCCCGATTGGCTGTCGATCACGCCGGCCGTCGGCGAGGCCTCCCGGCCGATCGCCTCGCGCGCCAGCATCAGGAGTGCGTGGTTGATCGATTGCCACAATCCGCTGTCGCGCCATTGGTAGAAATAGTACTGCACCGTGGTCATTGGTGGAAACAGAGTGGGCGGCAGCATGCGCCACGGCAATCCGCCGCGCAGCAGATAGAGTACTGCCTCGACGATGTCGCGATAGCTCCATTTCGGGCGCCGCCCGCGATTGGCCCGCACAGGAAGCAACCTCTCCAGCACGCCCCATTCCGCATCCGTCAAGTCGCTTGGCAAACGCAGCTCCTCTCGGGCAAACTGTGCCCGGGTGATATCAGTCCACATTCTCGATCCCTTTGATGCTTCGCAACACCGATGGAATCAGAACTCGCTGATATCACTCAACTTATTTTTCGGTCGGACACTTAGAGTCTGTCCGGAAAGATTACCTTGGATTGCATAGCTTTCGCAGCATGAGTCGGATGGAGGCCAGCTTGAGAAAGGCGAGCGCCCTGTGATTGAAGCATTCCCAATCTTTGGACAGTCTTCGGCATCGCCCGAGCCAGGCAAAGGTACGCTCGACGATCCAGCGTTTGGGCAAGACGACGAAACGGTGAGCCTGATCGGAGCGTTTGACGATTTCGAGGTTCACGCGCTTCAGAGCGCTACGCAGCCCCTTCTGGAAATGTGGCCCTTGATATCCGCCGTCGGCGTAGAGCTTCAGAAGAAAGGGATAGAGGCCGAACAACGTTGCCATCAGGAGCACGCCGCCGTCGCGATCCTGGATGTCCGCCGCATGCACGATGGCGTGCATCAAGAGGCCTTGCGTGTCGACGAGAATGTGCCGCTTCTTGCCCTTGATCTTCTTGCCCGCGTCGTAGCCATGGAGATCATGAGGCCCCCTTTTTCAGCGCTTTTCACGCTCTGGCTATCGATGATGGCGGCGGTGGGAGAAGCCTCGCGCTCGGCCCTTTCGCGACATTCGACATAGAGGGCGTGATGAATTTTATCGAGCGTGCCGTTCCAGCTCCACAGATCGAAGTAGCCATACAGCGTCGAGCGCGGCGGCAGGTCCTTGGGGATCGCGCGCCACTGGCAACCTGTGCTCAGGATGTACATCAGCCCGTTGGCAATCTCGCGCAGGTCCACCGTACGCTTGTTGCCGCCGCGCTTGGCCGGCGGGATGCGAGGCGCGATCAGCGCCCACTCCTCGTCGGTCAAGTCGCTCGGATAGCGCAGGCGGCTGCGGTCGTAGCGTGCACGGTTCTCGGTAGTCCACATTGGCGGCGCGTCCCCATCGAATCAGGCCGCTCACCTTGAATCACAACCGATTCATTCGACTCAACATGTTTTGGAACAGACACTTAGAACCTCTGCGCGCTTTCAACGTGGCTGCCGATTAGGCTTGACCTAGCGCACTTGCGAAGGTTCCATTATCGATTTACTTCAACCTCATTGCCCGCTAGGCTGTCATATTGCAAATCCGAAATACAATTTTGAGGTAGCGTTATGTCGATTGCAATCGAGTTAATCGTGGATGGCTACGCAAGACTTGGCGACCGCCAGTCGCTTGAAAATCTTAGTGTCTGTTCCAAAACATGTTGAGTCGAATGAATCGGTTGTGATTCAAGGTGAGCGGCCTGATTCGATGGGGACGCGCCGCCAATGTGGACTACCGAGAACCGTGCACGCTACGACCGCAGCCGCCTGCGCTATCCGAGCGACTTGACCGACGAGGAGTGGGCGCTGATCGCGCCTCGCATCCCGCCGGCCAAGCGCGGCGGCAACAAGCGTACGGTGGACCTGCGCGAGATTGCCAACGGGCTGATGTACATCCTGAGCACAGGTTGCCAGTGGCGCGCGATCCCCAAGGACCTGCCGCCGCGCTCGACGCTGTATGGCTACTTCGATCTGTGGAGCTGGAACGGCACGCTCGATAAA
Organism: Bradyrhizobium barranii subsp. apii; assembly: GCF_011516635.5. Lineage (GTDB taxonomy): Bacteria > Pseudomonadota > Alphaproteobacteria > Rhizobiales > Xanthobacteraceae > Bradyrhizobium > Bradyrhizobium barranii. The sequence continues at coordinate 7,362,201 of NZ_CP096255.1, forward strand.
ATTCATCACGCCCTCTATGTCGAATGTCGCGAAAGGGCCGAGCGCGAGGCTTCTCCCACCGCCGCCATCATCGATAGCCAGAGCGTGAAAAGCGCTGAAAAAGGGGGCCTCATGATCTCCATGGCTACGACGCGGGCAAGAAGATCAAGGGCAAGAAGCGGCACATTCTCGTCGACACGCAAGGCCTCTTGATGCACGCCATCGTGCATGCGGCGGACATCCAGGATCGCGACGGCGGCGTGCTCCTGATGGCAACGTTGTTCGGCCTCTATCCCTTTCTTCTGAAGCTCTACGCCGACGGCGGATATCAAGGGCCACATTTCCAGAAGGGGCTGCGTAGCGCTCTGAAGCGCGTGAACCTCGAAATCGTCAAACGCTCCGATCAGGCTCACCGTTTCGTCGTCTTGCCCAAACGCTGGATCGTCGAGCGTACCTTTGCCTGGCTCGGGCGATGCCGAAGACTGTCCAAAGATTGGGAATGCTTCAATCACAGGGCGCTCGCCTTTCTCAAGCTGGCCTCCATCCGACTCATGCTGCGAAAGCTATGCAATCCAAGGTAATCTTTCCGGACAGACTCTTAGTACGACTGAGTCACAAAACCGCAGGCTTTATCCGGCCGGAATCAGCGATGGTTGAAGCATGGACCATCAGCCGAGGAGGCTACATGAGCGGGCGTGGCACCAAGACCAGTGAGATGCGATTTGCGACGTATTTGGAAGGGCTTGCCAGCGTCATCGGTCATGCTGATCGGAAGGCACCGCTGCGCGACTATTGCGTCGGCCTCATGGCCTGTGGCGGTCGTAAGAGCGTGGAGCCAATGGCGGCGATGACGGCTCCGGAACGGACGGCCGCCCAACATCAATCGCTGCTGCATTTCGTCGGCAGCGGCGCCTGGTCGGATGAGAAGGTGCTGGGCAAGGTACGAGAGATGGTCCTGCCGGCGATCGAACGCCAGGGCCCGATCGAAGCTTGGATCATCGATGACACCGGATTTCCCAAGCAGGGGCGACATTCGGTTGGAGTTGCACGGCAATATTGCGGGCAGCTCGGCAAGCAGGATAATTGCCAGGTGGCGGTGTCATTATCGATTGCCAATCACCACGCCAGCCTGCCTGTTGCCTACCGCCTTTATCTTCCGAAGGAATGGACTGAGGATTGCGATCGGCGGCGCAAGGTGGGCATTCCTGCCGAAGTCGGCTTCCGGACCAAGCCGGAGATCGCGCTGGAGCAGTTGCGGTGGGCCTGTGCGACCGGCCTTCCGCGTGGTGTCGTGCTGATGGACGCGGGCTATGGCAACAACAGCGATCTGCGCACGGAGATCACGGCGCTGGGATTGACCTATGTGGCGGGTCTTCTGTCGAGCACAACGGTATGGGCGCCCGGCACCGGTCCCTTGCCGCCGAAGCCATGGTCGGGCCGCGGCCGTCCCCCGAAACTGATGCGCCGCAACCGTCAGCGTCGGCCGGCCGCCGTTAAAGCGCTCGCGATCGGCCTGCCGGCCAAAGCTTGGCGCACCATCACGTGGCGGCAAGGAACGAACGAAAAGCTGAGCTCGCGCTTTGCCCGCGTGCGGGTCCGTGCCGCGCACCGTGATTATTGGCAAACCACCCAGCGGTTGGAGGAATGGTTGCTGATCGAATGGCCGAAAGGCGAGGACCAGCCTACCAAATACTGGCTCTCGACATTGCCGGAGGATGTGGCATTCCGGACTCTCGTAGAGACGGCTAAATTGCGCTGGCGCATCGAACGCGACTATCAGGAACTCAAGCAGGAGGTCGGGCTTGGCCACTTCGAGGGACGCGGCTGGCGCGGCTTTCATCATCACGCAACGATGTGCATTGCAGCCTTCGGATTCCTGATCTCCGAGCGGGAGGCGTTTCCCCCCTCAGGCGCTCGGCGCGCCCGGCCGATCCCGCTCGCTCGCGTTTCCGCGGATTACAGACCCCGCGGTTCTGCCGCTACGGACCCAACGTCACATTCCAAATTCGATCACGACGATGCGACGGCGACTCGAACAAGGGCTGGTCCGAACGTTGTCGAGATGTCCTTGTTGTGCAATCAAGTTCGCCCATTTCACAGACCACCGTTTGTGACGCAGTAAGATTAGTGTCTGTTCCAAAACATGTTGAGTCGAATGAATCGGTTGTGATTCAAGGTGAGCGGCCTGATTCGATGGGGACGCGCCGCCAATGTGGACTACCGAGAACCGTGCACGCTACGACCGCAGCCGCCTGCGCTATCCGAGCGACTTGACCGACGAGGAGTGGGCGCTGATCGCGCCTCGCATCCCGCCGGCCAAGCGCGGCGGCAACAAGCGTACGGTGGACCTGCGCGAGATTGCCAACGGGCTGATGTACATCCTGAGCACAGGTTGCCAGTGGCGCGCGATCCCCAAGGACCTGCCGCCGCGCTCGACGCTGTATGGCTACTTCGATCTGTGGAGCTGGAACGGCACGCTCGATAAAATTCATCACGCCCTCTATGTCGAATGTCGCGAAAGGGCCGAGCGCGAGGCTTCTCCCACCGCCGCCATCATCGATAGCCAGAGCGTGAAAAGCGCTGAAAAAGGGGGCCTCATGATCTCCATGGCTACGACGCGGGCAAGAAGATCAAGGGCAAGAAGCGGCACATTCTCGTCGACACGCAAGGCCTCTTGATGCACGCCATCGTGCATGCGGCGGACATCCAGGATCGCGACGGCGGCGTGCTCCTGATGGCAACGTTGTTCGGCCTCTATCCCTTTCTTCTGAAGCTCTACGCCGACGGCGGATATCAAGGGCCACATTTCCAGAAGGGGCTGCGTAGCGCTCTGAAGCGCGTGAACCTCGAAATCGTCAAACGCTCCGATCAGGCTCACCGTTTCGTCGTCTTGCCCAAACGCTGGATCGTCGAGCGTACCTTTGCCTGGCTCGGGCGATGCCGAAGACTGTCCAAAGATTGGGAATGCTTCAATCACAGGGCGCTCGCCTTTCTCAAGCTGGCCTCCATCCGACTCATGCTGCGAAAGCTATGCAATCCAAGGTAATCTTTCCGGACAGACTCTTAGACTTGTGGACGTTCGCAGCACTTCATAAGAGCTCGCGTTCTCTGAACGAGAGAGATCTGAGCAAGGGGATAGGGACGCTGAAAAGGCCTTCGATGGCTGCGCTCAGTCTCGCAGCGCTGAGCATGACGGCTCCTGCCATGGCCGCCGATATGGCCGTCAAGGCGGCACCGCCGGCACCGGTGGTGGCGATCTACAACTGGAGCGGATTCTACATTGGCGCCAACGGAGGCTGGGGGCAGAGCCATGGTTGCGTGGATTTCCTGACGCCCGCCGGGACAGTCGCAGGTGGTTGCGCTGATCGTTCGGGCGGCCTTGTTGGCGGGCAGATCGGGTACCGCTGGCAAACGAACCAGTCTGTGCTCGGCTTGGAGGCGCAGGGCGACTGGGCCGAGATCAAGAACACACGCGTCAGCTTGATCGATCCATTGATCTCAACCACAGGCAAGATTGATGGCATTGGGCTGTTCACGGCTCAATTCGGATGGGAATGGAAAGCGTCGCTGTTCTATGTGAAGGGTGGCGCTGCGGTGACGCGCAATCGCTTTGATGTCTTCAACAACCTCACCGGAGTCGGCCTGACTCCGCAGGTCACACGCGCTGGGGCGGTGCCCTCGGTGTCGGCTGGGAATACGGTTTCTCGCCGAATTGGTCGTTCGTAAGCGCGATTTTCTTCGCACGCCGGCGGTTTTGATGGATTGCCCTGGTATCGGGCGATACCGAGCCGTTCAGGCAGTGGCGGCTTTGTGGAAGTTGAAGGGCAGCAGGTCTGTAATATCGGCGTCGCCGGCGCGCTGAGGCAATTCGGTGAGGACGTGGCGCAACCACGCTAACGGCTCGACACGTGAGGCGCGGCAGGTCAGCATCAGGCTATAGACGACGGCACTGGCCTTGGCTCCGTCCACGGTATCGCTGAACAACCAACTCTTCCTGCCAGTTGCAAAAACCCTGATGTCGCGCTCCAGAAGATTGTTGTCAATCGGCATGCTGCCGTCCCCGGTGTAGCGCGTCAGATATTCCCATTGGTTTCGGGTGTAGGATACGGCGTCGCCGAGCTTGCTGTCAGGCAAGACCTTCGGGGCCATGTCATCGAGCCATACTTTGAGAGCATTGAGGATGGGGACACTATGTTGCTGGCGGAAGCGGCGAATGCAGTAGGCCTGTGTTTCACCCTTCTCCGGTATTCCGTCCCACGCCCGCCTTTCAACCCGGTAGAGCTGTTCAAAGAACCGCAGCGCTTGCTCGGGCGGACCGCCGCCCTTCTTCCTGGCTTTGAGGGCATCGACAAAGCGCCGTCGGGAGTGGGCCATGCATCCAATGTGGGTGGCCCCTTCCAGCGTGCGCCATGCGGTATAGCCGTCACTCATTACAATGCCACGGTAATCGCCGAGGAAGGCTTGCGGGTGGATTTGGCCGCGGCCCGGCTGATAATCCAGAAGAACGATCGGCTCGTGGCTGCCCTTGCCGCTGCGATAAGCCCACATGTACGATGTGCTGGTGGCCCGTTTGTCCTTCTCCTTGAGGACCTGAACCGTTGTCTCGTCGCCATGGATGAGAGGTTGTGATCTGAGCCGCAGCTTCAGGGCGTCGTAGATGCGATGCAGATGCTTCTCGCTCGAGCCAATCACCCAGTGGCCCAAAGCGCCGCGGCTGACAGGAACACCTGCACGTTCGAAGGCCTGCGCCAGGCGGTAGAGCGGCGTGCCATCGACATATTTGTGAACCAGCGCGAACGCCAGCGTCGAGGGCGTGGCAACGCTGCCCGGCAATGGTTGCGGCGGCATCGGCGCGGTCACGACAGGGGCGTGGATCCCGGTGCGATCGCTATGGCGGCACGCATATTTGAAGCGCACATTCTGTAAAACCTTCGCCTTCACCTCGATATGAAGTTGCTCGGTGACAGCCTCGCCCATGCGATGCATCTGGCCACGGCAGCAAGGACACGCCTTCTGATCGTCGGACAGGTCATACTCGACGCGCTCACGAGGTAGGTTCCCCGGCAGCGGCTTGCGGCCGCGCTTCTTTCCCATTGTGTTTTCGACGGGTGGCAAGCCCGTGTCCGGAAGTTCGGCGATATTGTTCGTTTCACTGCCGGCGTCCTCCTCATCGGAGGCCTGCTCGGCTTCATTGAAGAGACGATCAACATGCTTTTCGCTGCGCGGCGCAAAACGATGCAGGCGTGCCAGCGCCAGTTCTTCCTCGAGCTTGGCGACGCGGTCGGCGAGTTGATGGTTCTCCGCCTGCAGCGCAGCAATGCGTGCCAACAGCACTTCAACACTCGGATCGCCGGTTCGATTCATCGAATTCTTGAATCTGAACCGTACCGACGCGTCAACCGCTCAACTCGAGAGCTCAGCCGGCAACCTGATATTGCCGCACCGGATGGCGGACCATCGCATCGATATCGATGCCGTCAAGGATCCAGTGCAATTGCTCCGTCGTCAGCGTGACGATCGCCTCCTGGCGGCGCGGCCATCGGAACCTGTCTTCGGTCAGCCGCTTCAGGACCAGTACAAAGCCGGACCGATCGAAGAACAGAAGCTTCATCCGGTCGCAACGGCGATTGCAGAACGCAAAAACCGCCGGAGTGAATGGATCGAGCGCCATCGTCTCCTGGACCAGGACCGCAAGGCTGTTGATGCCAGCCCGGAAGTCGATCGGCTCACGGTGCAGATAGACCTGCAGGTCATCGCCCAGTCTAAACATCGCCCAGCGCTCCGATGATCGCCGTCAATGCATCCACATCGCCGCATTCCAGCGCGAGCTTCACGCCATTCGGCAGCGACACGCTCACTTTGGCCGGAGAACAAAAAGCTGGAGTCCCTTTGGGTTCCGAACCACGCACTTCATCGTAAGCCGGCAAATCAACCGTCGCCACGCTGTCTTTTCGCGACAGGTCCCGCTCGGACTTCCCCTCAAGCTGAACCGGGATGAACGCCGGGCGTGAGGACGGCGGCAGCGACCTGGTCGCGCTGTGCTTCTTGATCCACTTCCGAAGGAGGTTCGCGTTGACCCCATGTTCGAGTGCAAGCCTCGATACCGAAACCCCAGGCTCAAGGCAGGCCGCGACAAGACGCTCTTTCGATGCCGCCTCGTAGCGCCGGCGACCGTTCCGGCCGACAAGCCTGACCCGCAGTTTCTGATCATCGTCGCTCATCACAAGGTGTCCACCTATTTTGGTGGACACCTCATGCATCAGGACTCTCAAAAGCAAAAGGTGCGGAGAAATTCGCGCTTACGGTCGTTCGGCATCGAATACGACCATCTCTGGATGGGGCGTGACACCACGTCCTTCGCGGGCGTGGTCACGCCAGGGGGCATCACCCTTCTCGGCAACGGGGTCAGTCAGGATGTGGACATGGTCACACTTCGGTTGAACTATCGTTTCGGCGGTTATTCGGCACCGGTCACCGCTCGCTATTGAACCGTACTTCCGCGCAGATTAGAGGTCCCGGCATGGCACCGGGGCCGCTCAATTAGGAACGGCAAAGGGTCTTCGCTTCGACCCGGCTGTCAATTCTGACGATCGAAGCCGGCGAGTTGCTGCCGGTCCAACAGTACGATCTGGCGGTGGGTGGCACCGATGAAGCCGAGGATGCCAAGCTTGCGCAGATGCGATAACGCCCGCGAAACGGTTTCCAGCTTGAGTCCAAGGTAGTCCGCGATATCACGCCGTGACATTGGCAGTGCCAAAATGCCGGCGTCGGTGAGCCGCTCGTCCATCTCAAGGATGAAGGCCGCGACGCGCTCGATCGAAGTTTTGCGTCCAAGGAGCAGCATATGGTCTTCCGCATGCTTCAGATTGCTGGTGGTCATGCGGAGCAGATGCTTGGCCAGCGCGCCATCACTGCCGGAAATTACATCGAGATTCTGTCGCCGAATGAGGCGAACCGTCGTGTCCACGACGGCTTCTGCCGTAGAACGGTGCAGGCTTCCATTCTCCAGTCCGAAGATATCGCCGGAAACGTAAAAGGCGCCGATTTGCCGGCGGCCATCACGAAGCAGCTTGTAGCTTCGTACCGCGCCTGACTTGACCTGATAGACATAATCGGCGGGTTCCTTTTCGCCGTAGATCTTGTTGCACTTCCGATAGGTAAGTTGGCTCAGGCTGACGATCGGATTGGTTTCGGTCGGTATCCCCAGTTCGCAAAGGGAGTGCGGATGAGGCACCGACACTGATGTGATATGCATCAGCATTGGACCCATTCCTTAATCTTGTGATGATGGGCCTGGTATCCGTGCAATTCCGGTGCCGGGTTAGGGGCGTGCATGGTGACAATATTTTCAGGGATAGTGCATTCTCGGTATTGTCCTAAAGTTCATTGCACCAAAGAACAACAATGCCCGAGTTTGGATCTGTTTGGTTGCGGCGCTGCGGCGCAGAAATCTGCCATCGGTCTGCAGCTTAAGACCGGCGCTACGGTGATTGTTGGTGGACGTGTTCAATTTGCTCCCCGACGCTTCCCCAATCCGAGAGCCTGAACACGCCGGTCGCGGCCGCCTGCGGAGTGGGCAGAACGCGGATCAACGGCGTCTGCGTTGCAAGGACGACGATCCGCCAAACCCGGCGTGCAGTGCGCAGGTGTCTCCGTTGGCAGGGAAATGTCTGTGCGATGTACGAATAGGAGCCGCGAGACTCGGCGTTTGGATCTTATCCGGACGCCGATCACCAGGTTCTGAAGCCGAACCAGCCGAACTGTCCTTGTCGTGCCGCCAGAAGCATCTGCGGCTGGACGTTTCGCCTCGGTCGAGCCGCAACATGCAACATCTTGCGTTGTCGCTTGCGATCGACGGTTTCAGGCGGGCGTGTATCCTGTTTCGGCAGCATCGCGAAAGAATTCGCCACCGCCGGGCTCAGTGGGACGGTAACGGGCGGTTCGGCCACATCCGATGAAGTTGCGACCTCGGTCGCCTCGGCCACGGGCGCAGCGGCGACGATCACCGGCGACTGGGTATCGAAGACAATACGCTCGGGCCATTTGCGATCTGAGTGGATAAGTATGGCCGGCCGGTCCGCAGCCGCCTGATCGACGGTCGGGGCCCTCGGCAGCCAATAATCTGCAACAAAGAGCAGTGCGAGCAACACTGCTCCGACCTTCCAGAAATATGCCGCCAGTGGCATGCCGGTCGCTCCGGTGCGCCCCCGAAACATTGACCTGGGCTCTACGTCGTCTGTTACCTGCAGCAAGATGGCCACGAGCTGCTTGATATAGATCAAGCGCGTTCGATCGCTCGCGAACGCGCTCTAACTGCAGCCGGTAATGCGCGCAACTGCCTTCATGTACTTGAGATGAAGTGCGGCGTCACCTCCGTCTGACGGAGAGTTGCGAGCGGTCAGGCGATCCGAATTCAAACAGGTCTCAAGATCGAACCTGATATGCGAGCACCATCCCAGGGCGCTCTTCTCTGCCTCTTCCTTGGAGGGGCCAAACCCCACAAAGGTCTGAACGTGCCCGGCCTCGCGGGGATGTCCCGATCGCTGTTGAACTACGTCGGGTCGACGTTGCCGGAATGAATATTACGCAGCCCTCGTGACGTGGGCAACGGACTTGATTGTCATGCGATCGTGGTGAGCTTGAAGGGCCGCACGCAGAACCGACAATTGCTTATGCGCCTTCAATCGTCGGAAGCCCTTGTTGGCCTCGATCATACCGGCCGCGACCCATCGCAAGGCCATACCGGCATCCCGCCAGCGTTTAACGTTGCGCGTGACGCGGCGAATGGTGCCCATCATGTTCTCGGCGATATTGGTACAGGCGAGCGATCGGCGAAGCTCCTTCGGCAACTTCAACCGGACGACAGTCAGGATTTCGTCGAGGCCTTCGAGGATACTGGCCGCAACGCCGGGCCATTGCTGGTCGAGTCGACGCGCGAGATTGCGGATCAATTTTTCAGCCTTGTCGGCGTCATCGAGCTCCCAGGCCTGGCGCAGCACCCGGCGGGTGGCCGCATGATGCTCTTTCGGCAGGCGTTCCATGATGTTGCGCGCCTTGTGGATCTGGCAGCGCTGGATCGCAGCGGCCGAACCGAAGGTGCGGCGGATCGCCTTCGACAACGCCTTCGCGCCGTCGGCGATGAACAGTCTTGGCACCGTCGGGTCGAGCCCGCGCGAGACCAGGTTGTCCAGCAGGGCCTGAACCGTTGCTGCATTCTCGGTCGCCCCTTCCACCAGCGCCAGCGGATGCTTGTTGCCTTCGCCGTCAACCCCGATCGCGGCCACCAGCACGAGATCGTCGTCGAGATGCAGCCCGTCGATTTGGACCACCAGAAGGTCGAGCGCGGACAGATCGGCAGCCATGAAGTCGGCCAGCCGCGCCGCCGACAGAGCCACGAACCTCCGCGAGGCCGCCGACTTCGAAATCCCCGATCCGGGCGGTGCCGGCACGTCACCCTCGGGCAGCCGGACGGCGCGGCCGAACCGGCGCGTCGACACATTGATCAGCATCAGGTTCATCGCCCAGCGACCGAGCCAGTCCTCCTGCGCCGCCGTTTCCCAGCTCGGGATCGTGACCTCGCGGCCGTCCATGCCCCGGACCCGCGGGCGATCGACCTCGATCTTGCCGCCGTGGAAACCGATCCGCCCCCGCGTTCGGCCCCAACGGTGCGCCCGCCGCGCCGCATCACGACCGTGGCGCGGCCCGCAGGCCGCTGTCACATCCGCCTCCATCATCGTGCCGAGCGCCTCGATTCCTGCCGCAAGGCAGAACCGATCGAAGCTCGCTCGCACTTCCGCAAATGATTTCTCCACAGCCCCGGTCGCCGGCCAACCAGCCGGTGTGATATCTCTCGTCATGGCGTTGCTCTCCTTTGTGGAATCAGCACCCCGAGCCTACCGGCTCAAGGTGGGCAACGCCGACCTCTTCAGAAATTCAACAGAACCCGGGACATCCCCGGCCTCGCCGTCCGCCGTCGATACGAGATTGATTTCCGAGATGTAAAAGGACGAACACTGGGCGGCGCTGGTTCCCTGATTTAGATCAACGTAACCGCGCAGTGCGTCACCATTGTCGTGTGGGGCAACTCGCCTAGGAGATGGCCGATGTTGAAAATAGTAGTTGCCGGAACAACCGCACTCTTCCTTGCTGCATCCCCGATTGCCAACGCGCAAACCTCGCAAACCTCTTCTGCGACTCCGGAACGGTTAAATGCAGCCGACCGGAATACGCTGACGGACATGAGGATTGATCTGGTAAAGGCCGCGTTGCAGCTGACACCTGACCAGGAGAAATACTGGCCCGCTGTAGAGAGCGCCATTCGTGCCAGGGCGGAGGACCGGAAAGCCCGCCTTGCAAAAATCGGAGAAACAGTGGGTAGACGGGCCGACGAAAACCGTGTCGAAGCCCTGCGCAATCGTGACCCTATCACCTTCTTGCAGCGGCGCTCGGAAGCATTGGCTCAACGATCAGCCGATTTGGATAAACTCGCCGAGGCGTGGCAGCCACTCTACAAAACGCTTAATCCCGAACAGAGGCAGCGCATGGCGGCCATCGCGATTCTGGTACTCCACGATATGAGTGATGCCGTAGACCGGCGCCGTGCGCTGTCCGAGGACGAGGACTGAGCCAAAGCAGTTCAATTCGAACCTAATGCATAATGGTCGGAGCATACGCAGCTAACTGACTGTATGCCTAGACGATGTTTGCTAAGGGTCTTGGCTGTAGAAGCACACTTTTGTAGATGAGCCGATAGCAAGCCAAGACCGGCTCGGCCTCAGGCCGCGATCACATAGATCAGCGGCTTGATCCCGACGATGTTGATGACCCGTGTCAGGCCAGAACCGAGAGTGCCATCTCGGCGGCTACTTTTGGGAGCGTTCTAGTGAGGAAGTGGATCCCTCCCATGCGTGCATTCATCGTGCCGAACGGATGCTCGACTGTCTCGCGACGTTGGCGCATAGCGAGCGGGTTCAGGCATTCAGGCAATAGTGTCCATTGCCCACGATCCGCCTGCTCAACGAAGCGCCTCTCTGCTTCCCCCCGCAGAATCACGAGAGAATCATGGCAAAGCAGCAGCGTTTCCACACAGCCCACGAGCCGCAATACTTGCGGTGAGCAAAATCAAGTCGGCTCTGCCGCCAACAGCAGACCTCAGCAAGACCTCCCACACTTGTCGCGATGACCCAGGAAAAGACCTCGCTCCGGCAAAGAAAACCGAATATCTCCAGCGCAAGCAACTCTTGGTCGAGCCGAGACTGCGTCATCGCCGTAATACAAATATCCCCCGCTGTTACCATTCTGTCACGGATTTCGACGCTGCTTGTGCCCTAGTATTGAATGCCGTCTAACTTGGGGCCCCGCGGTTCGCGGAGCGCTTTGCAGTAGCCGCCACTGGTTGCAAATGCCGCCCAGAGAATTGCAATGAGATCAAACAAACCGGGAAGCCGCGTCATCAACTATGCGGCAGCGGTTGCTGCTCTCGTGCTTTGCGCTGATGTTTCGCATGCCGACCAGGGCGGTAGCTCGTTCTGGTTTCCGGGTCAGTTTGCGAGCCTCGTGGCCATGCAGCAGACACCGGGCTGGGCGCTCAGTGTCATCGATTACCATTCCGGCGTCGCCGCAACCGGGGGCGCTGCTGCGGCCAAAGAGATCCTGGCCGGCAAAATCCCCGCGAACGTCAACGTTAATCTAAATCTGAGTCTGAGCGGTCGGGCCGACCTGATCGCCCTTGCGCCATCGTATACTTTCACGACGGCGGTGCTTGGCGGGCAGTTGGTCGTAGGCATGTCCGGCCAGTACGGCAGAGCCGCCACCAGTATCGCCGGAACACTGACAGCGATAGCCGGACCGATTGTGATGACGCGCACCGGAATGCTCGAAGGCTCACTTACCTCCTACGGCGACCTCGCGCCATTCGCGCAACTGCTATGGAGCCATGGCGTCGACAATTACATGGCTTACGTCACGGGCAATATTCCCGTCGGCGACTATGATCCGACGCGGATTCCCAACATCGGGCTCGGGCACGGCGCGATCGACATTGGAGGCGCCTATACCTATTTCGACCCGGCGGCAGGAAACGAAATCTCGGGCGTCGCCGGCCTTACCTACAATTTCAGGAATCCTGATACCCTGTACCGGAGCGGCATCGATTTCCACTTCGACTGGGGCGCATCGCACTACCTCACCAAGCAGCTTTTCCTCGGCATTGTCGGATATGCCTACCAGCAAATCACCGACGATTCCGGCCAGAACCCGATCCTCGGTGGCTTCAGGTCACGCGTTTTCGGTGTCGGTCCGCAAATCGGGTACGGCTTCCCGGTCGCAGACATGCAGGGCTCCCTTAGCCTGAGGGGATACGGCGAATTCGGTGCAGCCAACCGTCCGTCAGGATGGAATACCTGGCTGACGTTCACCATTTCCCCGTCCGCGCCTGCCGCCATAGCGCGCACGAAGCATCTGGTTGTGAAATAAACCTCGTGCCAACCGGACATCGGCTGCGATCGGCCGATGTCTCAAATGGGTCAAAATGCGAAGGACTCAACGTAAGCAAGTCGGCCTCGTTGAACGGACCTCAATGAGGCGTGTCACCACTTCGCTGATGGGCCAGACCTGGACTCATCGCCGCAGCAAACGACATGCACGAACCGCAGTGATTTACTCAATCAATCGTCGGCGCGGGCGAGTGATCGAGCACTTTGATCACCGTCTCGTACCTTGTCGGCGCGCATCGCGCTCCGTTAGTAGACACCACGCCGCACGGCACGACGCGTATGGCGGTAATCGCGACGGTCGACACGACGCGCAGTCACGCGGGCGCGACGATACGTGTAGGCCTGCGCTTGATCAACGCTTAACTCCACGACGCCACGCGATGTAACCTGCGGCGAGACTGGAATCGTCGCCAACACCACTGCCGCAAACAGCAGCCCGACAATTGAGTAAGCCCTCATTGCACCTACTCCTATTATCTACCATGGCCGTCAATGTCGGCCACTGTCACCAGATGTCAATGAATATGTGCAGCGCATCGAGCGACATAGTTTTCGCCAAAGCTTTGCACATGACTGCTCCAAATACTCAGGCCAGCAGGAAAAGGCGTCGAGGGGAATGGTGCACTGCGTTCATGCGCGCTGCACAAATCATGGAATGCTCATGTCTCAATTGGGTCAAAAGCAGCGGTGGACGCCAAGTTGGATCGGCGTCCGGTTTGCCCCTGACAGCCGACATGACACGCGCTCAATCGACCTTCGGCTAAGGGGCCAACAAACCGCCGCTGCCGCAAATTCTAAGTCGCAAATTCCTTCGTTGATTGGTCAATAGCGCTTACTCAACTAGAGCGCGCACATTTCCAAATTTTCCCGACTGTTGCCGCTTAGGCACATCGAATGCTAGTCGGCTCAGCTAGGTTCGAGCTGGAACGCCGGACATCCAAAAAAGAACCGGCATCGTTCGGGTGAAACGTGGATGGAGCGAGAATAATGAGGAAGATTTTGTTAAGTGGCGTGGCCTTGCTGGCAGTGAGCATGGCGGCCCCCGCGTCGGCGGCTGATATGGCGGCACGCCCCTACACCAAGGCGCCGCCGCCGGTGGTCGCTCCGATCTATGACTGGACCGGTTTCTACATCGGCGCCAACGGCGGATGGGGCCAAAGCCACAATTGCGTGGATTTCGTCACGCTCGCAGGCACAGTTGCAAGCGGTTGCCGGGATCGGTCGGGTGGCGTTGTCGGCGGGCAGGTCGGGTATCGCTGGCAATCCAATCAATTTGTGTTCGGATTGGAAGCGCAGGGCGATTGGGCCGACCTCAGCAACACGCGCGTCAGCCTGTTCAACCCGACGCTTTCAACCACAGTTAAGACCGACGCCATCGGTCTCTTCACGGGCCAACTCGGTTGGGCGTGGAACGCGTCACTGCTCTACGTGAAGGGCGGCGCGGCCGTAACCAGCAATCGCCTGACAATATTCGACAACACCACCGGGATCGGTCTGGTCTCGGCAGATAACACGCGCTGGGGCGGCGCGCTGGGTGTCGGCTGGGAGTATGGCTTCGCACAAAACTGGTCGGTCGGTGTTGAATACGATCATCTGTGGATGGGACATGCGAACAACTCCTTCTCCGTGGCCGATCCGCGGCTTGCGGCCGTACTCAACGACCGGATCAGCCAAGACGTGGATATGGTCACTGTGCGCTTCAACTATCGCTTCGGCGGGTATGGAAAAGCTCCTGTCGCGGCGAGATACTGATCGCTCCAGTCTGCGCAAACCAAAGCCCCGGCTCGCCGGGGCTTTTTTGCGGGCTATGTATGGCTAGCGGTTGCTGCATCTTTGCAATGTCTGAGGTGGGTGAGAGCGCCGGTTTACGGATGTTGCGGCTGCTTTCGGTCAGCCCAATAAGCCGACGATAGTTGAGCGGCCTCGAACTTCTCAGGCCGGAGTTGCTGAGGTCAAAAACCGCCCAGTAGCCCTGAAAGGCGTGAATGAAACGCCAGCGATGAGTCAGTCGACCAGGCTACCGCAAACGCCCACACGAGCACTCCGAGCAAGTACGATACTCTGATCGCAGCGCCCGCTCGATCGATCCCGTTCAGACCGTCGTGGTGCACCCCTGCGACGAGACCTCCCTGCGCTGCGGCGTCCTCGACAGCGCCAGCGCGGGCATCATCCGACCGATCCTGGTGGGTCCGGAGGGAAAGATCAGAGACACGGCCGACACTCACGGGCTCGACATCGCGAGAATCGAAATCGTCGATGCGCCGCACAGCGAGGCGGCCGCCGCTAAGGCCGTCGAACTGATCCACGCTGCCCACGGCGAGATGCTGATGAAAGGCAGTCTGCACACCGACGAGCTGATGTGTAGCATCACGGCCAAGGCCGGCGGTCTACGCATGGACCGGGCCACAACCAGACATCGGCATCTGATCGATCACCTCGTTAGCGCGCAGTAGGAATGGTCCGAGCGAGTCGTTGAAAACGTAAAGCGCGTCCTGCGCGACCACTGAGCGACACCACGTCTCGCGGCGGCGGTGAGGCCCCCGCTCGGCCCGCGCGTGCGGCAACTCCTACCAACCACTCAACGGAAATCTACTGGTTCGCCCGTTCGGCGTCGGCGGTAGCCATGTATTTCGATTGGAAATGCGCAACCCGCTCGCGCCACATTCCGACGAACGCCCCCGATGTCAGCTTATCCACCGATTTCCACTCGGCTTTGACTGCCGGAAGGCTATTCCGCCAGATCGCGCGTTTGCACCATTTTTCGCGTTTCTCCCTCCCTTCGCTGGTGGCACACATGGATTTCCAAGCGATGCGATCGGGTTGGCTGATGTGCTCGGCGGCGCCTTCCCAGCCTTGTTGATGGATCAAGTAAAGATCACTCAAGGTCGGCTTCTTCTGCGTCACCCACTCGAACAGAATGCCTTCGGTAATGACCTTGTAGGCTGCCGCAATGGCATTGTCGCGGGGATCAAGAATCTGCCCGGAGCCGAATTTGTTGAACTCGTACTTGCTCAGTTGAAACAGGCCGATATACGACCCCGTGCGCTGCTTGGGGTCGAAACCGGACTCGATCTTGGCAACCGCTTTCATGAAATGGAAGTCCAGACCGAAAGCGTCGGAAGCGCGCTTGATCTCCTCGACCGGCGTTCCGACCGGGATGTCCTTGAGTGACTTTAAGACGATCTCCGCCGGTTTCTCGGCAGGAGGCAGTTCGGACCAGACGTAATAGATGAGATAGCGAAAATCCTGCGTCACCGGCGCCGAGTTGGAGGCATTGCGCGTTGTCGGCCCCGGTTGGGCGACATCATGGTGGCCCAAGTCCACCGATTCCTGCACGGGCGGTAAATCGGCCGACAGCATCTGCGACGGATCGGGCAACGCAGCCACGACGATCGATTCCGGCTTATCCGAAGCCGCCGTCGTGTCGGTGGCCGTCCCCGCCGCGGGTTCGGCGGCCGTCGCCACTTCGGCGCCAGCCACAGCAGCGTTCGCGACAACGGTGTTAGCGACAACGGCGTTGTCCATTGCGATTGCCTGCGGTTCATCCGCGAGCCTGGCGTTGGCGGCGAGCGATGCTGCGCGATCCTCGATTGGCACTGCGCCGATGTTCTCGGTGCCGGCCGAACCGAAGCCAGCCAGCCAGCCAGCCAACGATCCCCCCCGCGAGAACGACCGTTCCGCAAAACGTCGGCACCACTGCCGTAAATCGCCGCGGGTTCATCATCCCGTCGCCTCCAAAGGCCCCACCCGAGCAATGCTGCACAGCCAAGCACGCGACGGGTGAATTTTCGGGTCGAGACATGGCCGCGCAATGGCGCAAACCGCGGTTCATCATCTTTTCCACGAAGTGTTGCCCGCATGCAACGCGCCGGCGGCAAGCAATTGTTCTGCGACGTAAGCGTGTTGGGAAGTTTCGGACCCATGCGACGCATGCGGCTAGTTCGCGGCGAGCCGGTCATGGTGAATGTCGGACCAACAGGTGCGCTTGAGTGGCCGTAGTCGGGGATGCCGTCCCTTCGAGCGGTCTGTCGTTGACGATTTATGGGATCATCTGAGCGAACCGAACCCATTGCCCAAGATCAAAGCGTCCGTCGCAACGGCCCTCACACCGTACATTGATCGGCCCGGCGATCAGCGCGACGGCTATTGCCGATTGTCTTCTTCCGGCAGATTGGCCTCGTCATTGGAATTGGTCCAATTTTCGACCCACTGCGACCAGATTTGAAGACGAGGCTATGGTCGGTAACGCCACGCTTTTTGCGTTGGACCTCGCATGCAACTTCACTGCATGAGGCACTGAATGAGGAGGCAGACTCCAATAATAGCTTTCGCCGCTTTCATGCTCTCTACAGGGATCGCACACGCTCAGTTTCCGTTTTGGCCGCAGGACAGGTTCTGGCCAGGCCACTACGCTCCGTTCAAACACAAGCACTATCACCGGCAGACAAACTCTGGATCTGCGAAGAACGCTCGGCCCGAGGCCCCTCCGAAGGGCCCGCTCCAGATCATCATCTCGATCGCTGACCAACGGGTCTCGCTTTTTGACAACGGGGCACTGATCGCACGCTCGACGGTGTCCACGGGAACTCAGGGGCATCCTACACCCCTGGGCGTATTCAGCGTGATCAGCAAACAACGATGGCACCGCTCAAATATTTATAGCTCTGCCCCCATGCCCTACATGCAGCGCATCACCTGGTCAGGGATTGCGTTGCATGCCGGTGTCGTGCCTGGGCATCCGGCGTCACACGGCTGCATCCGTTTGAAAAATGACTTTGCCATTCGACTCTGGCATCTCACGAAGCGCGGCACGCGCGTGATCATTGCGCACCACGATGTCCAGCCGGTCGAGATAACCAGTCCGCACCTCTTTAAGCCGAAAGCAGTGTCCGGTTCGCCGGAATTTCAGGCTGCCACAGTCGTGGGTAAGAGCGTTAGCACAGCCGCGGCAACGCATGGATCACCGGTGTCCAAGACCGAGACTCCAGAAGCCACTAGTCTTACTGCGTCACAAATGGTGGTCTGTGAAATGGGCGAACTTGATTGCACAACAAGGACATCTCGACAACGTTCGGACCAGCCCTTGTTCGAGTCGCCGTCGCATCGTCGTGATCGAATTTGGAATGTGACGTTGGGTCCGTAGCGGCAGAACCGCGGGGTCTGTAATCCGCGGAAACGCGAGCGAGCGGGATCGGCCGGGCGCGCCGAGCGCCTGAGGGGGGAAACGCCTCCCGCTCGGAGATCAGGAATCCGAAGGCTGCAATGCACATCGTTGCGTGATGATGAAAGCCGCGCCAGCCGCGTCCCTCGAAGTGGCCAAGCCCGACCTCCTGCTTGAGTTCCTGATAGTCGCGTTCGATGCGCCAGCGCAATTTAGCCGTCTCTACGAGAGTCCGGAATGCCACATCCTCCGGCAATGTCGAGAGCCAGTATTTGGTAGGCTGGTCCTCGCCTTTCGGCCATTCGATCAGCAACCATTCCTCCAACCGCTGGGTGGTTTGCCAATAATCACGGTGCGCGGCACGGACCCGCACGCGGGCAAAGCGCGAGCTCAGCTTTTCGTTCGTTCCTTGCCGCCACGTGATGGTGCGCCAAGCTTTGGCCGGCAGGCCGATCGCGAGCGCTTTAACGGCGGCCGGCCGACGCTGACGGTTGCGGCGCATCAGTTTCGGGGGACGGCCGCGGCCCGACCATGGCTTCGGCGGCAAGGGACCGGTGCCGGGCGCCCATACCGTTGTGCTCGACAGAAGACCCGCCACATAGGTCAATCCCAGCGCCGTGATCTCCGTGCGCAGATCGCTGTTGTTGCCATAGCCCGCGTCCATCAGCACGACACCACGCGGAAGGCCGGTCGCACAGGCCCACCGCAACTGCTCCAGCGCGATCTCCGGCTTGGTCCGGAAGCCGACTTCGGCAGGAATGCCCACCTTGCGCCGCCGATCGCAATCCTCAGTCCATTCCTTCGGAAGATAAAGGCGGTAGGCAACAGGCAGGCTGGCGTGGTGATTGGCAATCGATAATGACACCGCCACCTGGCAATTATCCTGCTTGCCGAGCTGCCCGCAATATTGCCGTGCAACTCCAACCGAATGTCGCCCCTGCTTGGGAAATCCGGTGTCATCGATGATCCAAGCTTCGATCGGGCCCTGGCG
This sequence comes from Bradyrhizobium barranii subsp. apii, assembly GCF_011516635.5. GTDB lineage: Bacteria > Pseudomonadota > Alphaproteobacteria > Rhizobiales > Xanthobacteraceae > Bradyrhizobium > Bradyrhizobium barranii. The sequence goes on from NZ_CP096255.1 coordinate 7,380,826, forward strand.
TTCGATCGCCGGCAGGACCATCTCTCGTACCTTGCCCAGCACCTTCTCATCCGACCAGGCGCCGCTGCCGACGAAATGCAGCAGCGATTGATGTTGGGCGGCCGTCCGTTCCGGAGCCGTCATCGCCGCCATTGGCTCCACGCTCTTACGACCGCCACAGGCCATGAGGCCGACGCAATAGTCGCGCAGCGGTGCCTTCCGATCAGCATGACCGATGACGCTGGCAAGCCCTTCCAAATACGTCGCAAATCGCATCTCACTGGTCTTGGTGCCACGCCCGCTCATGTAGCCTCCTCGGCTGATGGTCCATGCTTCAACCATCGCTGATTCCGGCCGGATAAAGCCTGCGGTTTTGTGACTCAGTCGTACTAGTCTCCAGGTTCCAAACTCGGCTGCCGCTGAAGGCACACCCAGAAAGATGGCCCCGATCTCCGTCTTCGTGAGTCGTAAGTTGAGCAAGCTCTTCGTGCGTCAGGGCTTCTCGCCGTTGTTTGATGTTGCGGTCAAGATCGAAAATCCGGAGGAGCCCCTTGGAACGCACGTGTTTACTGCAATGGAATTCCAGAGCGAGGGAGCGGCTATTCGCTGGACCGTCGTGTCGATTCCGGACGAATTTCCTCGCATCGAGGATGCCACAAAAGAACGCGAAGCGCCCGTGAAGCAAACCGCCCTATCGGTACCGTCTCCCGATAAAGCCAACGCTGTCCTCAACCGCATCGAAATACCGCGGGATACCGTTGAGAGGATCTCTAAACTTCTGACGCCGGCCTCTTCATTGATTATTTCCGACGACGGATTTAGCCACGAGACGGGAAAAGACACGGATTTCATCGTTGTAACGCATTGATGCGGCGGCGCACCCCACCGACATACGATGCCGCTGCGCAACCCGCTGGAATTGTTCGACCGCAAATCTGGTGCAAGATTCTTGACCTCCGCACCTAACCCAAAGCAGCGCGGTCCGTTCTGGGTCAATCGCGTCGGTCTGGGCGATGACTGCGGACTTCCGCTCAACCCTCCTAAACAGACGTCGTCAGCGCCTGCTGGCAGCCTCGCAGTTGCCAGCAGCCGCTGTTAGCGTTGGGTCGGAAAATGCTTGTCCCAGTCGCAATTACTTCGGTCGTCCGTAAGCGTAGCTCTGCGGCCCTTTTGAATGGCGCTTGACGCCTATTTTGTTCGCGTGGCGCGTCGCCGCGGCTTCCTTGTGTCGGACAACGCGTTGACGGCGGCTTCGAGTGCCTTCCGGTCGACGACGTTGGGATCGAACCGCTCCGGGCCCCAGAGGCGCATGTGTCCGTGCTCGGGATGGGCGGGGTCGCTGATGGCGGCGAGGTATTCGGCATAGCCTGGCGCACCGCCGACGTCTTCCGGAGGACAACGACCGGCGGCCTCGAGCAGGAAGGGAAGCCCCTCCGTCGTGGTGTTCTCGAACCATTTTTCGAGCTTGATCACATGGTCCCAGCTGTCGCCGAAGTCATAGAGATAGTGGATCGTCTTGGCGCCGGTCTCGCGAACGATATCGCACAGCCGCGCTTTGCGGGCATCCATGGGCTGGTGACCGTAATCATTGTCGGGGTCGGGAATCCCCCAATGTGCCTCACCAGCAAAGAACTCGAAGAGGTGACTGTTCGTCCAGCCGAATGCCTCCTGAAGCGTCAGATGCAGCCGATCAAGGCGCAGGGTGACGGGTACGACAAGGCGACGCATCACCTCCGGCTTCACATCCTTGAGGGTCACCTTGATCCGGACCGCGGTCGTGTTCAGGCTCATGCCGCCAGCCTCGGATCGCGTGTATGCATCGTATAGGTCGACGCCCAGGGAAGCAGTTCGTCCAGTCGCGCTGCAGGCCAACCATTGACGAGCTTGGCGAGAACGTCAGCGAGCCAGTGCTCGGCACTGAAGCCATTGAGCTTACAGGTCTCAATGAGCGAAGCCAGCAATGCCCAATTCCCGGCGCCTTCGTCGCAACCGGCAAAAAGAGAGTTCTTGGCGTTGAGCTTGATCGGTCGCATCGCACGCTCGACAGCATTCGTGTCCATTTCGATGCGCCCATCATCAAGATAGAGCGTCAGGCCGTCCCAATGACGTAGTGCATAGCGCAAAGCCTTCGCCGTGTCGCTCTTCTGCGCAAGGTGATCGAGCTTGGCCTCAAACCACTGCTTCAAGGCTGCAACCAGAGGCCGGGTATGCGCTTGTCGGCCAGCACGGCGCTCGTCCGCAGATCGGCCGCGGAGGGCCTTCTCGACCGCGTAAAGCTGGGCGATGCGCTCAAGAGCCTCGCGGGCAACCGGAGCTGGCGCAGGCGCAGCCTCCCGCTCGATCTTCACAAACTGGCGCCGCAGATGCGACCAGCAGAAGGCGAGCGTCCCGGACAGGGCGTCCGCACGCGTCTCTCGGGTCATGGTCTTGTAAGCCTGATAGCCGTCGCAGTGGATGATGCCGCGATAGCCCTCCAGCAGCCGCAAGCCATGAACGGCGCCGCGGCCCGGTGCATAGGCATAGACTACCCCAGGCGGATCAGGTCCGGCCCAAGGCCTGTCATCGCGTGACAGCGCCCAGAAGTAGCCGGTTTTTGTTCTGCCGCGCCCCGGATCCAGCACCGGCGCCGGGGTCTCATCGACACAGAGCTTCGAGGAGGCGAGCAGAAGCTGGCGCAGACGATGCCACACGGGCTTCAATTCCTGGGCGGCATAGCCGACCCAGAAGGCGAGCGTGGAACGATCCAGCGCTATTCCGTGCGTCGCCAGCATCTGCGCCTGGCGGTAAAGCGGCAAATGCCAGTGATACTTGGCATCGATCACATGCGCGACCAGCCGCTCGGTGGGCAATCCTCCCCTGATCAATCGCTCGGGAGCCGCGTGCTGCAGGACGACGCCATGACAGGCGCGGCAGGCCAGCTTGGGACGGCGGGTGATGATGACGCGATACTGCGCCGGAACGACGTCGAGCCTCTGGCTCTCATCCTGACCAATCTCGAAGAGGTTGCCCTTACAAGACGGGCAGCAGCTCTCGGCCGGCATCATAGTCTCGATGACGCGCGGCAAATGCTCCGGCAGCTGACCACGGTTGGCTCTGCGCGCGGCAGCTCTCTTCTCGCCTGTTTTGGGATTGGCACGATTCTCGGCGGCTTCGAGAGCCGCAACGGCCTGATCGATATCCTCCAGAACAAGCTGCAGCTGATCAGCGTCCAGCTTTTCCGAGGACCGACCGAACTGCGCATCTTTCGCAAGCTTGAGCAACCGCTCGAGCCGGGCGCAGCGATCCAGCAGAGCCGCGGCAAAGGCACGCAACTCGGCTGGATCGCTCGGTAGCTCATCAGGCAAATCACTCATTGGCCCGAGCTTGCCATGCTTCGCGTCACGATGCAGCGATGATTTGCATTTTTACGCAAGCGCTTTCGGCTGCGGGATCCGAGGCGCGTGCATGCGCGTCCAATCCATGCCGGCCAGCAGTGCTGACAGCTGGGCCCCATTCATCCGCATCACACCGGCCACGATGGGTGGCCATTTGAAGCCGCTGCCATCGAGCCGCTTCCAGTACATCACAAGGCCGCTGCCATCCCAGACGACGATCTTCACCCGATCGGCGCGCTTCGCACGGAACACCACCGCCACGCCCTTCATCGGGTCATGGCCCAGCGTATCCTTCGCCAGCAGCGCCAAGCCCTCTGCACCCTTCCTGAAGTCCACAGGTTGCGTCGCCACGTAGATCATGAGGCTCGCCGGCATCGTCAGCATGAACGTGTCCGTCGCAGCGCAATGAACACATCGCTCAACGCAGCAAGGCCAGGCGCCCCGCGCACCTCCACGCGCGCGCCCTGGAACTCAACCGTAACAATGGCTGCTTCCGGCGAACCGGAGGGCTCTGCGGCCGCAGGCAACGCTAATTCCGACACCACCGGCACGAACGACAGCGTGTCCGCCGACGCCGGCAATACCAACTGGCCCAAACGCGCCCGGCGCCGCCAATCATGCACCTGCTGGGGCCGGCAGCCATGGCGACGAGCGACGTCTGTTACAACCGCCCCCGGTTCGAGGCTTTCCGCCGCAATCTGCGCCTTCAAATCATCCGGCCAGCGCTTTCGACCTGCGCCAGCGAACACTTCAATACGCGGTGACAACGGTCGTCTTATGTCGTCAGAATGGTCGTCCATTGTGAGCACCCTTCCAGAAGATGACTCTTCTAACGGTGCTCTCAAGACTCCGCACAAACAATCAGACGGGCCTCGGCGCTACGCTTACGGTCGTCCGTCATGCGGACGAAGCAGGCCTCGTGGCCACTTGGCGATTGCAGGCAGCCCGAGAAGATTGTCGGGCTCCAGAGCACATTAGTCGGGATTGTTTTGACGGTCGGCTTTGTGAGGGGGCTTTGCCGAAAATATGCATGCTTTCATCCGGAATTTTCCCTCCCTCGGTGGGTCTGCGGAAAGAATGCTTGGCATCGCGTCCTGAGGCTTCGCGTTATCGTGTCACTTCCTGTCGAGCATGAGCTTGATGGCGGTCGCAGCATAGCGATTGCCGTGCTTCGTCAGGTGACCGGCTTCCGCGAGCGTTGCCGCGATTTCGCGGAGTGATCGCTTGCCGCCCTTGGGTCTTGCGCGCGCCAGTTTACGGGCTAACTCGACCGTCTCGGGCGCTCGCTCAGCAATCGATTTGCGGCCCTCACCCGATGCAATCCGATAGAGTTCATGATCGTTGAGCGGTTCGGGGGAGGTACGCGCCCTCGCGGTAGACGATTATTCCCCGTCGCCCCAATTGGTTCGCGGTTCGCCCCGCGAAACCCAGCTGCGGTCGGGAGAAGAATTTTCTAAAAGCGAACGTGATGTGAACCCGTAGAATTACGCAAATTCGCACTTAGCCAGCACTCGCTCACCCCGAACACGTTTGGCGGCTCGCTCGCAAAGTTCCATTAGACTGACCGGACAACGGCTTCCCGCTGGCGAATGATCAAGTCCCGAACCTCAGCTCGCCCCTGTCGGACCAAGTTCATAGCCAACCGATGCGTTCTTTTCTCCCGCGAGACCTCGCCGTTAGACAAGATGAGACGTCCAAGAGCGGCATCCACGTCAGCCGGTCTCACAATGCCCAGCAAGTGTCGGCGGAAGTTAATGCGGCGCCCCCACACGGCTTCTTCCCGCTCGTCGTTCCAGTCCTCAGTATAGCGAGACGGTTGAAGACGATGGGACTGGCGAAGCGTCCGTCGGTTGCCGCCGCTCGCACCGCAGGTATCGCAGATAGGCGACGCGGCTCTGATCGAGCGGGAAGCCGTCACCTTGCCGCTGGATTACGCCTTCGGTCTCGAGCTTGCCGATGTAGGCCCCGCTGCAATCGAGGTGCAGCGTCATTGGCCCGACGCGCTGACGGTCGCAGCCCTTTGACGATGAGGGCCATCAACGGTGACGGTCTCGGACATCAGCGCCATTCCTGTTGCGTCGCGCCCGCTTTTGAAGGATCGTCGATCTTAGCGTCGCCCTCATTGTGCCATCTATCGCTCGATGAAATGACGGCGTCTCAAGACCAGAATTGGTCCTCCCGCTGCTCATCGCCTTGATACTCGCGGAAGTCGGTCGCCTTTCCGTTCTTCATCTGCCAGACGTGGATCTCCGGAAACGACGCGGACAGCCCGTTTCGTTCTGCGTTCACGGTAACCAAGGCGACAACGAGATCGTCTTCAGCCAGCACATTGTGCACATCCATGCAGAACGCGCCTCCCGAAAGCTCCATCGTGCGTTGAAAGAAGCCTCCGACCTGATCGTGACCGGTATAGTCGCCTGATAGGGGACTATGACCGGGAACGTGCCATGTGATGCCGGCGTCGAAAACCGCGAAAACCGAGGGGATGCTTCCTATCGCAAAGTCTTCGTAGGCCTTGCGGATAATCACCGAATTCAAATCGCCCATTGTTGTCTCCCCTAAAAGGGTTAGCACTCCTACGGGACTAATCGTGGGGATGTCCCGGGTTCTGTTGAATTTCTGAAGAGGTCGGCGTTGCCCACCTTGAGCCGGTAGGCTCGGGGTGCTGATTCCACAAAGGAGAGCAACGCCATGACGAGAGATATCACACCGGCTGGTTGGCCGGCGACCGGGGCTGTGGAGAAATCATTTGCGGAAGTGCGAGCGAGCTTCGATCGGTTCTGCCTTGCGGCAGGAATCGAGGCGCTCGGCACGATGATGGAGGCGGATGTGACAGCGGCCTGCGGGCCGCGCCACGGTCGTGATGCGGCGCGGCGGGCGCACCGTTGGGGCCGAACGCGGGGGCGGATCGGTTTCCACGGCGGCAAGATCGAGGTCGATCGCCCGCGGGTCCGGGGCATGGACGGCCGCGAGGTCACGATCCCGAGCTGGGAAACGGCGGCGCAGGAGGACTGGCTCGGTCGCTGGGCGATGAACCTGATGCTGATCAATGTGTCGACGCGCCGGTTCGGCCGCGCCGTCCGGCTGCCCGAGGGTGACGTGCCGGCACCGCCCGGATCGGGGATTTCGAAGTCGGCGGCCTCGCGGAGGTTCGTGGCTCTGTCGGCGGCGCGGCTGGCCGACTTCATGGCTGCCGATCTGTCCGCGCTCGACCTTCTGGTGGTCCAAATCGACGGGCTGCATCTCGACGACGATCTCGTGCTGGTGGCCGCGATCGGGGTTGACGGCGAAGGCAACAAGCATCCGCTGGCGCTGGTGGAAGGGGCGACCGAGAATGCAGCAACGGTTCAGGCCCTGCTGGACAACCTGGTCTCGCGCGGGCTCGACCCGACGGTGCCAAGACTGTTCATCGCCGACGGCGCGAAGGCGTTGTCGAAGGCGATCCGCCGCACCTTCGGTTCGGCCGCTGCGATCCAGCGCTGCCAGATCCACAAGGCGCGCAACATCATGGAACGCCTGCCGAAAGAGCATCATGCGGCCACCCGCCGGGTGCTGCGCCAGGCCTGGGAGCTCGATGACGCCGACAAGGCTGAAAAATTGATCCGCAATCTCGCGCGTCGACTCGACCAGCAATGGCCCGGCGTTGCGGCCAGTATCCTCGAAGGCCTCGACGAAATCCTGACTGTCGTCCGGTTGAAGTTGCCGAAGGAGCTTCGCCGATCGCTCGCCTGTACCAATATCGCCGAGAACATGATGGGCACCATTCGCCGCGTCACGCGCAACGTTAAACGCTGGCGGGATGCCGGTATGGCCTTGCGATGGGTCGCGGCCGGTATGATCGAGGCCAACAAGGGCTTCCGACGATTGAAGGCGCATAAGCAATTGTCGGTTCTGCGTGCGGCCCTTCAAGCTCACCACGATCGCATGACAATCAAGTCCGTTGCCCACGTCACGAGGGCTGCGTAATATTCATTCCGGCAACGTCGACCCGACGTAGTTCAACAGCGATCGGGACATCCCCCTAATCGTGGTCACTGTGACGTACAAAGCCCGAATATAGCAACCAATCGGTCGCCTCGAAATGTCTCCTCTTGGGCCCAGCGTCATTTTCATACGGAGCGAAAGTTCGTCGCTGTCAGGCCAAGGCAGACGTTCGCCTTCGCCTGCAACTGCAACAACGGATTTTCTCGCAGCAAATATCCAGACCTCCCGGCGTCGCGCGGTCCCCGCGTTTTCTACACGCCTCACAGGACCCGGACGACCTCGCGCAGCTCCGTTCAATCCGAACGTGGCAGGCGCAAAGAGCGGCGACGGCGGAGCGGCGATGAGGCACACGATGGGCTGTAAGCTTGGCGCGCGCGCCGAGATTTTCGCAAGGCGCTCGGGCGCGGCCTCGATCACTTCCGCAGCGAAGGCGCGAAGCTGATCCCGCCGCCGACAGAGCGGGACGCCTACGAGGCCGAAGCCTATCGGCTGTGGGCGATCAAGCAGCAGGGCAAGTGACCGCGACCTAGTGCAACGATATGTCCGGTGTTGGATGGAAACCGGAAGTAGTCAGCGCAGGGTCAAAACGACGCGAATGACCCCAAGCGGACTTCTGTTGATTTAGATCAACATGAGCGGCGCGAGACTTCGTTTTCTTGCGTCCTTGTGGTGGCAGCCCTCTCCAGATCCCTGTAGATCAGCATCAAGGACAACCTCGATGAGATGTAGATTGATCAGTCTGACGTTTGCTGTCTCGATAATTCCAATCGTTGCGAATGCGCAGGTAACCATTGATATGGGCAAGATCATATGTAGCCAATATCTTGCTATGCCGCAGTCACAGTCAGATAAGTTTTCTGCCTGGATGAGCGGTTGGTTCAGTTATCAGAACAACAGGACCTTTGTGGACCTTGCTTTGCATCAACAAAATATCGCCAACGTAAAGGCATGGTGCCAATACCATCCGGCGGAAAGCGTTATGTATGGCTTGCAACAATCGGTAGGCAAAAATTGACGGCTCGGGACTTTGGAGGATCGCTATGAAATGCAGGGCTCTTGTCGTTTCTGTGATTTTGATAGGCGCGGCATCAGCGCCAGCCGCGGCTCAGATCAAGCTGGACATGAACAAGATCACTTGCGGAAATTGGCTAGGATACGGTTCAGCAGACCGAGATTTCGTAAGGTATTTCATGAGCGGCTACTATAACGCGGCTGCAAATAATAATGTTTTGGACTACGACCGCCTGCAAAAGAATTCCGAAAAAGTTGTCGCCTATTGCAAAAAGCACAAATCCGAAACGCTGCCAACCGCCATTCAAAAAAGCGCCAGCTAGGTTGTGGGCCCCGACGGCGGCGTCGCGGCCGGAGTCTTGGCCGGCCACATTGTCACTCCTCGACCGAGAGTTGAACGGGCCAATGGAACTGCGCAACCGCCTCATTGTTGCGCGCATAACCGCGCGTGCTTCAATACGTCTCCTTTTGTTGGCCCCTTTCGGACTCGACAGACTTGGCTGATAATGTCCGCTCACGCGGCTGAGGCGGGCATTAAACATTCGCAGTTTGCGGCCTGCTTATGGCCAATCGGCGCACACGGAATTTGTGTACCAATTCGCATAAATAAAGCCGGGATTGCGCGATTGCAAATACGCTTGCGCGGGGCCGTCGCGCGGTCCCCGCAGGAACTCGCGCCCTCCACAGGACCCTGACGACCGATTGGTCATGGCCCCGGTCCTCTTTGACTGAGCGGGCCCGGAACAGACTTGCTCGAAGAGTGTTGGTCCTGCATCACCGCCCGGTCATAGGCTCTTATCGGTGATGTGAACGCCGGTTGCGCTTCCCGCCTTCCTCTTGAAGAAAGGAGCGCACCATGAAATGGCGTCGTTTCAAGCAACAAGTGCCGCTGCAAGATCGTCTTGCGGCATTCGCCAAGACGGCGCGCGAAGTTGCGGCGCTTCTTCCCCCCGGGGCAGGAAAAGACAAACTGCTCCGCAAGGCGTCCGGGGCCGATACGGCGGACTGGCTGAACGAAAGCTTAGGGTCAACCGCCCAGCGGCCGCCCAAAGCAACTCCATGAGGGATTATCAAGCGGCTCTTGAAAAGCTTCGGAAGGATGCTGCTGAGGCCGCGCTAATCCGCGATCTTGCCACTGTCCCGACCAAGCGGGAAATGTTCGATATGTTGGCCCTGCATCTGACCAGCCTTGCCGATCATGTTGAGCTTGCGATGATCGAAGCTTCCAAGACGGCGAAGCGGGCGTAACGCCCTCAGTGCCCACGGGCAGCGGCTCGCACCGGCAGCGCCACCGCGTCACCATCGCCAGCCGCCGCGCAACGCAAGCGCGGTTCTGTTCTTGGGACAAAAGCGCAAAATCTGCAACTTGATCGAAGCCGCGCGCTCGACCGCGCCAGCATCACGGCGCGGAAAGGCGACCGACAGCGGACGGCAACCAACGGAGCATGGATGATGATGGATAAAATCCAACGCGCCATTTTAGAAAATCAAGTCATCCTTGCCGAAGCCCTGTGGATGCTCCTGCATTCGCAAGGTATCAGTTCGGACGCAACGCTTCAGAACGTCTCCGCCCGCATCAAGGCTACCCGGAAGCTGCTCGAAGAACACAGCGAGGAGAACCCTTAGCGCGGCGTCGCCTCATCACCCGCGAGCGCGGCAGCACGTCACCGCAACGGCGACAGGCGGCCTACGGCACCGCCAAGGCCCGGCAGAAGGCCGTACAGCGCGCCGCCAGCGCCGGGCCATAGGGCGGACACCGGGAGGGGCAACAGCGCACAGACCCTCCGTTGATCTAGGTCAACGTCAGCGATCCTTTAGCGCTCATGCCATGTTCAGCCGCACCTGAGGCGGCTCCCGTCACCTTTCAGTGACGCAAGCGCGAAGAGGGAGGTCCAACATGCATCCGGAGAAGCGTCTTTCGATCAAGTCAGCGACTGTTGCCGGGATTGCTGCTAGCGCCCTGTTGGGGCTTGCAGGTGTCACGCTCAATCCAGCGCCAGCCCAGGCGGTCGTGTACTGCCAGTAGGTTGAATATCCAGTGGGTTGCGTTGCCCGGGCAGGCGTCGTGCTGAGGCCTCGTCCGGTGGCGCGCGCTGCGGTCCGTCATAACGCCGGTGGCAATGCAAATGGCGGCGTCAATCGCGTTGGGGCGGGGCGGTAAAGACTTGTTTCGCGGTCACGAGCGAGAAAGAAGCCGTCACCGCTTCGTCCCGGTGGCGGCTTTTTTATCGCCCCCGGCGCGGGCGCAGGCGACCGATACCGGGGGCGGCATCACGGCATGAAACACACTTGGTACGTCACTTTTGAAGTGCCGCCGGATGGCACGCTGTTAAGACGGCGACATCCGCGCTTAACCAAGACGTTTGAAACCGAAGCAGAAGCGAAGGATTTTGCGCGAACCAAATTCAACGAGGGATTGGTCGTCACCGCGGGGACCATGATCCCCCACATGCCGAGAACGTCAATCCCGTCTCCGGAAATTCCAGCGTGGCTTGAAGCTGACCAAGTAAATGAGAGCAGCGGGCCGACCAAAAAGTAATCTTTGACGACGTTGGCACGCTGCCGGGTGCAACTGCGCCTATTTGATCTAGATCAAGCGCCGGCTCTCGACCTCAGGTGCCATGCTCTGGGGCAACAGCAACCGGGAGCCTGACGATGAGTGAACGTTCGGAGCCGAAACAGGTCTGTCGTCGCAACGCACTCACTTTCCTTGGATACGCGGCCGTGTTTGGGCTTATGGCCTCGCCCGCAATTTTGGCGGTGTCAGAGGCGGAAGCTCAGACCACCACGGCGCCCGCCACGCCCACGACGCCGCCCGCAGACGCGCCGATGTCTGGGACAGAGCGCCGTCAGGAGCGGCGAAGCGGGCGAACAGAAAGGCGCCAGGAACGCCGGACCGGACGCACAGAACGGCGTCAAGACCGGCGCACAGGACGCGACGAGCGACGGGACGCGCGCGACGGCACCCCGACCACCACAACCACCACCGAGCAGAAAAAGTAGTCCGTTCATTCGGGCCAACCACGGCAACCGGGCCGCCTCAGCGCAGGCCCGGGAAGGCCGTACAGCGCGCGCGGATCGCAGGGCCACCGCATGGGGCGCGCCGCGATCCTCAGGCCGTTCGAGCGACTTAAGCTTCCCGAACTCCAACTCGCGCCCAACGGCAGGATGTGAAACTAGGGCCTAATAGGGCCCGGCAGGTTCGGGCGGGCCTTTCGTCGATCCGGAAACAGTCGGAATATGCCTACGTTTTCCATTACTTACGCCGTTTTCAACAGACTGAAGAAATAGCTGGCGGAAAGGACCACACGGTTTTGCCGTACGCACGGCCCGCCATTTCGCCGCAGTTTTTCCAGCCCTGTCGACGGAGCTGGAAACTTGCAGACGAGACGAACCTGACAGCGCCGCTCATCCGGCACGACGTCTTGGGCTCACGGAGAGCAATCCGCCCTGCCCTCGACCTCTCGCGCCCGACGCTGCCGCGTCCACCGCAAGCCCGGCTCGCGACAGTGACGACACAAGATCGCCCCTCTTGGTGAGCCGGGATGGACGACACATACGCCATTCCCGAATTTCGGTAAAGTGGAATATTCTTGCAGGCGCGGCTTGACACCGGCGCAGATCGGAATGACCCGGTGTTTTGCCCGACGGCCGGGCGCCGGCGGCGTGACTGGCGGCACGCCTGTGCGGAGTGGCGGCGGCATGCCCCACCGCATCAACACCATCCTGCGTCTGTGTTGCGGACGACCGGCACAGGATAGTCGGGAAACACGCCGGGCATCGGTGCGAGGTTGCCGACGTATCGGTTGGCGACGCGAAACAGGGGGATGTCCCGGGTTCTGTTGAATTTCTGAAGAGGTCGGCGTTGCCCACCTTGAGCCGGTAGGCTCGGGGTGCTGATTCCACAAAGGAGAGCAACGCCATGACGAGAGATATCACACCGGCTGGTTGGCCGGCGACCGGGGCTGTGGAGAAATCATTTGCGGAAGTGCGAGCGAGCTTCGATCGGTTCTGCCTTGCGGCAGGAATCGAGGCGCTCGGCACGATGATGGAGGCGGATGTGACAGCGGCCTGCGGGCCGCGCCACGGTCGTGATGCGGCGCGGCGGGCGCACCGTTGGGGCCGAACGCGGGGGCGGATCGGTTTCCACGGCGGCAAGATCGAGGTCGATCGCCCGCGGGTCCGGGGCATGGACGGCCGCGAGGTCACGATCCCGAGCTGGGAAACGGCGGCGCAGGAGGACTGGCTCGGTCGCTGGGCGATGAACCTGATGCTGATCAATGTGTCGACGCGCCGGTTCGGCCGCGCCGTCCGGCTGCCCGAGGGTGACGTGCCGGCACCGCCCGGATCGGGGATTTCGAAGTCGGCGGCCTCGCGGAGGTTCGTGGCTCTGTCGGCGGCGCGGCTGGCCGACTTCATGGCTGCCGATCTGTCCGCGCTCGACCTTCTGGTGGTCCAAATCGACGGGCTGCATCTCGACGACGATCTCGTGCTGGTGGCCGCGATCGGGGTTGACGGCGAAGGCAACAAGCATCCGCTGGCGCTGGTGGAAGGGGCGACCGAGAATGCAGCAACGGTTCAGGCCCTGCTGGACAACCTGGTCTCGCGCGGGCTCGACCCGACGGTGCCAAGACTGTTCATCGCCGACGGCGCGAAGGCGTTGTCGAAGGCGATCCGCCGCACCTTCGGTTCGGCCGCTGCGATCCAGCGCTGCCAGATCCACAAGGCGCGCAACATCATGGAACGCCTGCCGAAAGAGCATCATGCGGCCACCCGCCGGGTGCTGCGCCAGGCCTGGGAGCTCGATGACGCCGACAAGGCTGAAAAATTGATCCGCAATCTCGCGCGTCGACTCGACCAGCAATGGCCCGGCGTTGCGGCCAGTATCCTCGAAGGCCTCGACGAAATCCTGACTGTCGTCCGGTTGAAGTTGCCGAAGGAGCTTCGCCGATCGCTCGCCTGTACCAATATCGCCGAGAACATGATGGGCACCATTCGCCGCGTCACGCGCAACGTTAAACGCTGGCGGGATGCCGGTATGGCCTTGCGATGGGTCGCGGCCGGTATGATCGAGGCCAACAAGGGCTTCCGACGATTGAAGGCGCATAAGCAATTGTCGGTTCTGCGTGCGGCCCTTCAAGCTCACCACGATCGCATGACAATCAAGTCCGTTGCCCACGTCACGAGGGCTGCGTAATATTCATTCCGGCAACGTCGACCCGACGTAGTTCAACAGCGATCGGGACATCCCCCGAAACAGTGCGGCGACGCAGCTTGGTTCGTCGCGATGCTGTAGAGGTTGCAGATGCGGTTCGCGGACTAACGCTTCTTAAAGTCCGTTAGCTTGCGCAGGTAGTAGCCTTGTCGCTGAACGGCGAGCTTAATGTCCTCGCTGACGCTCGCTACTTTTTTCTTCTTATGCCATCTGCCTGACGCGTCGGGAAGCGGAATTGGCAAACCATTTCGCACAACCAACAGATCACGCCTGGTGTTCAGATACACATCGAACATTCTAAGGCCCCCAGCCGATTGTCAGAGTATCGCGGGGAGCAGAAATAGCAAACAACTCCGCCCGGCCTACGATGGACAAGCACGCCGCTACAGATTGCGGTGGATGGCGTGCCGGCACGCCGGCACAACGGAGGCGACGTTGGACCTGTGTCGCGACTTGAGCGTCGGTCATCATGCGTTGTCATCCGGTGGCGGCTCACCTCACTTGTCAGCCAACTCCTGTTAGACCTTGGCAATCTCTGTGCGCACCTCGAACACAACACGCTCGATGGCGCGCCGGGTCGCAAGATCGCTACGTCGCGCACCGTGCAGGATAGATGCCGTCAAAACGGTGCCAGCAATGCCGCTTTAGCCACACTTACCGGTGAGGACCTGATCTTGAAACGTAGGAGAGTACGTCATTCCGCTGACCGATCAGTCGCGAAATTATGTTGGCGAACTGAACGAGAGAAAAAATTGCGAGGAATTCCAAAATCATTTCGAAAAGCCTCCGGGTTCGAAAATTCGCTGTCGTAAAACACGCCCCAGCCCGGAGACCGCAAATCTAAAACTGTTTGTTGCGGCGTAAACGCAAAATGGAACAGTTCAACGAAGAAACAATAAATCAGTTGCCTTTCGGCAACAGCATGAGGAGATTGCAGCGTTCTCGAAAACACGCTGTCATTGCCGCGCCGTGCGCAGCATCGGCTTCACTGCGCGACGATTGCCGCCGCTCGCGCCGCAGGTATCGCAGATAAGCGACGCGGCTCTGATCGAGCGGGAAGCCGTCACCTTGCCGCTGGATTACGCCTTCGGCTTCGAGCTTGCCGATGTAGGTCCGGCTGCAATCGAGGTGCTGCGCCAGCGCCGACGCGCTGACGGTCTCGGCGCTTCTGGATCGCGGTCGAGGAACAGGCTTGGCGACGGGCGCGACGGTTTCGGTCATCAGCGTCATTCCTGCTGCATCGCGGCGGGATAGCTCACTTTCGCTTCCGGCGGCAGAGCGGACCATATCCAGATTTGCTGCTGGTCGACCTTGGGCGCGATTGCGCCTAGAGCATTTTCCGACCGGAAAGAATCGGGTGGGGATTGAACGAAGCCGCTGCCGCGGCGTAGGGGGCAAGGTGGCATAGATCGCCTCCTGGCTGAGAGGATGTGGGTGTTGGAGCCCACCCCCTCAGACAGGAGTATCGAGATGGCCGATTTGAGCCCTCTTCGCCGCCGCATGATCGAAGACATGACCGTCCGCAATCTGTCGCCGGCGACGCAAAGATCCTACATCAGCGCGGTTTCGAAGTTCAGCCGCTATTTTGGCCGATCGCCTGACCGGTTAGAGCTGGAAGACGTCCGCGCCTTCCAGGTGCATTTGGTCTCGACCGGCATCTCATGGCCGGCGCTGAACCAGATCGTCTGTGCGCTACGGTTTTTCTACGGCGTCACGCTCGGCGAGGCGCTCATCCCAGAGCGCATTCCCTATGCGCGAGAACCGCGCAAGCTGCCGGTCGTTCTCAGCGCCGACGAAGTGGTTCAGTTTCTTGAAGCGGTATCGAGCCTGAAGAGCCGCGCCGCGCTCACCACCGCCTATGCGGCCGGGCTCAGGGCCTCGGAGGTTGCGGGACTGCGGATCGAAGACATCGACAGCGCCCGCGGCGTCATCCAGGTGCGCCACGGCAAGGGCGCGAAGGATCGCAACGTGATGCTGTCGCCCCAGCTGCTGGGCATCCTGCGCACCTACTGGCGGCTCGCCCGGCCGCGGCTTTATCTGTTCCCTGGTCGTGACGAAGATCATCCGATCGATCAGACCGTGCTGCATGCCGCCTGCCGGTCGGCGGTGAAGGCTGCGGGCCTGACCAAGCGCGTCACGCTGCACACGCTGCGCCACAGCTTCGCGACACATCTTCTCGAGAACGGAACCGATATCCGGATCATCCAGGTCTTGCTCGGGCACAATAATTTGTCGTCGACAGCGCGCTACACGCAGGTCGCCACCGATACGATCCGAGCGACGCAGAGCCCGCTCGATCGCCTGTCGCTGGAGGTGACGCCACCTGGATGACCCGCAGCGGGATGCGGGTCATGACCCGCTCCGACATCCGCTCCAACAGGCCCGCCATCGAGATTGCCGATATTCTGCGCCGGCATGGCGACGCCTATCGCCGTGTACATGCCGGTCATCTGGGGCGGGTCGAGCGGCGCGTGATGAGCGCGATCGTTGCGTGCCGGACCGAGGCGCTCGGCGGCCACATGCAGGCTTGCGACGACTGCGGCACGACACGCGTTGCCTATAATTCCTGCCGCAATCGGCACTGTCCGAAGTGTCAGGGGAGAGCCCGAGCCGCGTGGCTCGCCGCGCGTCAAGCCGACCTGCTTCCGGTTCCCTATTTCCACGTCGTCTTTACACTTCCCGCACCGATCGCCGCGATCGCTTTCCAGAACAAGGCCGTCGTCTATGCCATCCTGTTCAAGGCTGCCGCCGAGGCGATGACGACGCTCGCCGCCAATCCACGCCGGCTCGGCGGTGCGATCGGCGGCGTCGCCGTCCTCCACACCTGGGGACAGACGCTGATGCATCATCCCCACGTCCATTGCGTCGTTCCGGGTGGCGGCCTCTCGCCCGATGGCGCGCGCTGGACCGCTTGCCGACCGAACTTCTTCCTGGCCGTCAAACCGTTGTCCAGACTATTTCGCACACTTTTTCTCAAACGTCTGTCGGCAGCCTTCAACTCCGGTGCCTTGCGTTTCTTCGGCGATCTCGGAGCTCTGGCCGAGCCGGCTGCCTTTGCGGCCCACCTCGACGCCATGCGACGCATCAACTGGGTTGTTTACGCCAAGCGGCCCTTCGGCGGACCCGCACAGGTCCTGGCCTATCTCGGCCGCTACACCCATCGCGTCGCGATCGCCAACAGCCGGCTCGTCGCACTCGACGACGATCATGTCGCCTTCTCATGGAAGGACTATCGCCAAAACAGCGCGACAAAGATCATGAATCTCAAGCCCGATGAGTTCATTCGCCGTTTCCTGCTTCATACGCCGCCTGACGGCTTCCACCGCATCCGCCACTTCGGCTTCATGGCCAACCGCCATCGCGCTGCCAAGCTCGCCCTTTGCCGCGAACTTCTCGATCATGAGCGAACAGCCCCAAACGATGGCCAGCCGTCGCCTGTGGATTCGGAGGCTCAAACCTGGGCCGAGGTTCCTGCCTGTCCCGATTGTGGTGGCGTCATGCGCATCATTGAGCGCTTTCGACATAGCTTCAGACGCCCCAGCCCTCGAACATCACCGTTCCGATGCGACACATCGTGAGCCAAGTCATGTCGTGCACGACGATCATCATTCGTCATTTCGCTCCCAGCGTCTCGATCATCGCGGACGATGTCGAATCCGTGCTGTCACACTGCGCGACAACAACCGTCCGATGCAGCAAAAGGCCTATCGCGATCTCAGGCGAAGCGCGTCTGATCTCAACTCTTCCAGGATGCGCACTCCTGTGTCTCTGCCTCACGCGCCGAGCCAGCAGATCGGGCATGGCGATCTCGAACAATCCCCATAGCTGCAAAACCGCGAATAGCCTCCCGCGCCTTCGTTCAATCCGGCTTCAATGAGGTCGCGTCATAAGCGCCTGCCGCGCCCTCGCGTGAGCGCGACCTCACAGAACCCTCCAGATTCCCAAAACGGCGCGAGTCAGATTCAAGCTGCATGCTGGCGAGGGAGGCCAGCATGTATGGCCAGGGCGCTTTCGGTTGATCTTCGCCAAAGGGTGGTAGCCGCGATTGACGGTGGCATGTCCTGTCGACAGGCTGCTGAGCGCTTTGGTGTCAGCGCGGCCAGTGCAATCCGCTGGCGCGGTCGCCTCAAGAAAGTTGGCGACATCGTTCCTAAACGCCAGGGCGGTGACCGCAAATCGCAGCGCATCGAAGCGCATTCGCAATTGATTCTGGAGGCGGTGACAGCGAGGCCGGATATCACGCTTGCCGAGTTGCGAGAACTGTTGAAACGTCGTGGAATATCGACTGGCATCGCGTCGCTCTGGCGTTTTTTCCAGCGCAGAAAGATCACACTTAAAAAAAGACAGCGCACGCCGCCGAGCAACGGCGCGGCGATATAAATGCCGCACGTGAGGAGTGGTTCGAAGGGCAAATCGACCTTGACCCTGAGCGTCTCGTCTTCATCGACGAAACCAGCGCCAACACCAAAATGGCGCGGCGTTACGGGCGCTCGCCACGCGGCGAGCGATGTCGTGCAGCTATCCCACACGGACATTGGAAGACGACGACGTTCACCGCTGGATTGCGCTCCGACGGTCTGATCGCGCCGCTTGTTCTGGACGGTCCAATGGATGGCGACGCTTTCCTGGCCTACGTCGAGCAATTGCTCGCCCCATCGCTGCGGCCGGGCGATACCGTTATCATGGACAACTTGCCCGCTCACAAGGTCCATGGCGTTCGAGAGGCCATCCAGGCGGTCGGAGCTAGCCTGCTCTATCTTCCGCCCTACAGTCCAGACTTCAACCCGATTGAAATGGCCTTCTCCAAACTGAAAGCGCTGTTGCGGACCGCCGCAGCCCGCACCATGCCCGATCTCTGGCAAGCAATCGCCAACGCTCTCAAACGCTTCTCACCCGAGGAATGTCAAAATTATCTCGTCGCGGCTGGTTACGACGCAACGTGATCGGAAAACGCTCTAACCGGACCTTGCCATGCGGTCTTGAACTCATTCGTTGACGAGGGCGTGTATTGCCCCGTGACCCAAATCCCTTATGTTTATTCGTAGCAGTGATCGGAGCCGGCCCATGTTTCCGTTAATTGTTGCTGCAATCCTTTATCTCAGCCTCATCTCTGCGTGCGGGCACTATACTGCGAACTATGCCGAACAGAGGGGACGCTCTAGGGCCGCCTGGTTCATCTGGGGCGGATTGTTTTATCCACTCCCCTACATTGCGTTGGCACTCTTACCGCCAGTCCGCCGGGAGACGCCGGTCTAGGTCCGCCTCGCTTGGCGGCTTTTCTTGAGTGTCGCCTTTGGGCCCATCGCGTCATTTCGCTGCAAAGCGCTCGCTGCTCGCTATCGGCGCATAGCGAACGTTCCGGCGTCCCCTGCAACTGCAACCACGCATTTTCTCGCACCAGATATTCTCAATAGGTGCGGTGGCGCGGTCCCCGCGTTTCTTTTTGCCCTCTGAAGAACCCTGACGACCGATTGCGGAGGGACCGCCCATCCTTCGACGGTCGCCGCCAGCCATTGCGGACATCACGTCATCACCACGACACGGTGCGAGCCATCGACGATGCCGCGTTCGGGGCCGACATTCGCTGGCTTTCTGACCCAAAACAACCGTAGGCATGATTCCGAGAACCATGTAGCCTCCCCTCACCGTCACGCTCTTTGCTTGCCGGAAGCTGCTGCCCACAAAACGGAGAAACGCCGAACTCTCCGCTTCTCTTCAAATTGCAGCCTTGGTGCCATTGGCAGGCGCGATCTTCAGAACCAGCCATTCACAGATCACCAGCGTGCGCGTCGCATAGGCGCGCCCGACTGGCGGACACGATCAGATCAAAGAGGGCAAAGTCATGAGCAAAAGCTTATCGCTGCTGCTGGTGCTGTTGTTCGTCACTATCGGCCATGCGCGGGCGGACCCGCTCACTGAGGACATGACGAAACTCAATGCGCAATGGGATGCAGCGATCAACGATCCAAATTTCGATGCCTTGCTGCCAATGTATGCCACCGATGCCAGTCTAATCCCGCCCGGCGCACCGCCCGTTTCGGGTGCGACTGCGATATGCGACTTCTTTGCCAAAAGGGGAACGAGCGTCAGAAATCACAAGCTTGAACTTGTTGAGGTTTTGCCAATCGGGAACTACGCATACGTGACCTCCCGCTTCAAAGCTTCCTTGGTCAAAGGCGAGGAAACGACCAAGCTGTCCGGAAGCACCGTTAAGCTTTACGAACACCAGTCCAACGGCGAATGGAAGGTTAAGTCCCACATTTTCGTTCGGGAATAGCCAGCCAAACATTACGAGCGGAATGAGCCGGGATGGGCTACACATACGCCATTTCCGAATTTCGGTAAAATGGAATATTTGGCGCGATTGGGTTGACAGCAAAGCGAAACACCCGGGCATGCCACCGTCATTCCGGAGCGCGGCGAAGCGGCGAGCTATGATGCGCAATTGCGCATCTGAGATCCCATGTCGCCGCGCAACTGCGGCCCGATGGATTCCGGGCTCAATACTGCACATCGCCCCGGAATGACGAAGGGGAGAGTGTCACCGCTTCGGCCGCCCGGCAGGCCTTCGCCCTCAGCCGACGCGCTGGCACTCTCCTTGCTGCTCGCCCGCCAATCCCTCAGACCCGCAGTGGGTCTGTTTCATAGTGAGGCGATCCCATGCAATCGACGTCCCGTTTCGAAGCGACCATCCCGACACAGCTCCACGTCCTGATCTCCGATCTGCGTTGGCGCACGCAAATGCTCGACGCCGACATTCAGGAGGAAGAGCGGAGGGCCGGAATCTCCGATCCAAACAATCTCGCCTACCCGATGCTCGCGCAGAACCTGAGAGCCCGGCGCGACAATCTCCAGGTGAGCATCGCGATCCTGGAAAGCCGCATCGAAAAGCGATCAACCGAGTGGCCGAGCGCCGCCTGACGCCGATCGTGCCGGGCCCGACCAGGTAACGCGACGGCATCTACAGAAGGGCGCGGGCGATGGGCGATAGCCCTGTCCGCGCCGGTCAACGCGCAGGAACCCGCGTTGCCCTTTTGCAACGGTTCCCCACCGTCTGAAGCCGGACAAAAGAAACTCCCATTCCAGCCACGAACCCCGCTCACAACGCCGTGAGACTAGCAGGGGAACTACGATGCGTGCACAGCGCGTTTGGAAAGTGAATGGGGCCGCCAGCATCGGGCAGCTCCAATCGAGACTGGATGACCTCAACAAGCGTCTCGGTCAGCTCGAAAGCCAGCATCCGAAGAGCTGGAGGCTCGAAGAACTGAGATCCGGCGCGCTCAGCCTGTCGCGCGAGATCGACGACATCCGCTGCGCCGAGGCGACGGCGGCCTTGAGCGAGCTCTTGCGGAAGTAGAGCGTCGGGCGATTCGAGCGACGTGCGAGGAACCAACCTTCCTCGACGCCATTGCCATGCTGAGCATGGAGCAGAATCATGACCAGGCACCTGACGCGAGCCCATCTCGCGCGCGGGGTGGCCGGCGCGGTGTCCACGCTGGTCCTGTGCGCGACGGCGGCATTCACCATCGCCCACCACTTCGCGCTGTGAGGGATTTCGCATGACGTCCGATCCCGAGGAGTCGGTGAGGCTGCAAGGTTTTGGCGAGATGACGTTGCGCACCGCCGTCGCGACACTGATGGCGCTCGCGCCGCGCGAGCGATCCGATGCCGCCATCTTCCGTGTCCGCGACGGCGTGCGTTTGGCCTCGAGCGAGATCGGCGAACTTGCCTCCGACTGGGGGATGACACCGATGGCTGAAGTCAGGTCTCCAAGCCTCGTCCCGGACCAGCACTGGCCGGACATCGTTCGCGGCATGGTGCGCGAGGCGCCACTGCCGGCACTGATGGTGGCGTTCCTGGTGGGCGTGTTGGTGGCGCGGCGGTAGTCTACTGACCTACTGTCCAGCATCGGACCATCGGCCGGCGAATGTAGAGCCATGCCGCCGCGGCAGATGCCCCTGCCCGGCCAAATCGGCCGTGGACCCGCCCCGAAAATCGTTGCAAAAAGGCGCTCCCGAGGCGCTAGCGGCCGGTCCGCCAAGCCTCTGGAAAACGTCGACTTTTGGAAGAATGGTCGGAGTGGCAGGATTCGAACCTGCGACCCCTGCGTCCCGAACGCAGTGCTCTACCGGGCTGAGCCACACTCCGACAAGAAGGCGGCTTATAGCGTCGGGTTTGACGCACCGCAAGCGGCCGGCATGAGGAATTTTGTCCCTGTGAAAACGGGTCTTGAAACGCTGATTTTACCGGCCGGCGCGGCCGGCGCGGAAGCTGCCGCCCGGATTTTGGCCGCCGGCGGGCTGGTCGCGTTTCCGACCGAGACGGTCTACGGGCTCGGCGCGGACGCCGCCAATGCCACCGCGATCGCCCATCTTTACGCCGCCAAGGGGCGGCCGGCCTTCAATCCGCTGATCGCCCATGTCGCCGATCTCGCCGCCGCGCGCCGGATCGGGCGTTTCGACGCGCGTGCGTTGAGGCTTGCGGAAGCGTTCTGGCCGGGGCCGCTGACGCTGGTGGTGCCGAAGACGGACGACTGTCCGGTGGCCGAGTTGGCCACCGCCGGGCTCGACACGGTCGCGATCCGCATTCCCGCCCATCCGGTGGCGGAGGCGATCCTGCACGCCTTCGGGGGGGCCGTGGTGGCGCCGTCGGCCAACATCTCCGGCCATGTCTCGCCGACACTGGCAGCCCATGTCGAAAGCGACCTTGCCGGACGGATCGACCTGATCGTGGACGGCGGGCCTGTTACGGTCGGCGTCGAATCGACCATTGTCGGCTGTTTCGACGCCCCGATGCTGCTCCGCCCCGGCGGGCTGTCGCGCGAGCGGATCGAGGCCGTGCTCGGCGCGCCGCTGGCGCGGCCACCTGTAGAGGCCGAGAGCGACGACAGCCAGCCGCTGGCGCCGGGCATGCTGGCCTCGCATTACGCGCCGCGCGCCAGCGTGCGGCTCAATGCGCGCGATGTGGCCGCGGGCGAAGCGCTGCTGGCGTTCGGCCCCGATCGCCTGCCGGGCCTGGAGGCCGCCGCCGCTGTCATGAATTTGTCGCCCGCGGCTGATCTCGATGAAGCCGCCACCAATCTGTTCGGCTATCTTCGCGCCCTCGATGCGAAGAGCCCGCGAGCGATCGCGGTGATGGCGGTGCCGGAAGAAGGACTTGGCGAGGCCATCAACGACCGGCTGCGCCGGGCCGCGGTCGCCCGATAGCGCATGATCCGGAAAAATGTGCAGCGGTTTTCCGATAAGATCATGCGCAAGAGATAAGAGCGAAGAAGAGACAAGAGCATGAACGTCAATAAATCTGCCACCCCGCCGCTTGCGCCCGAATTGATCGAACAATTCCGCAAGATCGTCGGCGACCGCCATGCCATCACCGGCGCGGCCGACATCGAGGCTTACGTCACCGAGGAGCGCAACCTGTTTCACGGCCGCTCGCCGCTGGTGCTGCGCCCGGGCTCGACGGCGGAAGTCTCGGCGATCTGCAAGCTCGCCTCCGCGCACGGAATCGCGCTGGTGCCGCAGGGCGGCAACACCGGGCTCGTCGGCGGCCAGACGCCGCACAACGGCGAAGTGGTGGTGTCGCTGCGCCGGCTCGACAAGATCCGCGAGGTCGACACCGCCTCCAACACCATGACCTGCGAGGCCGGCGTCGTGCTCCAGGTCGCGCAGCAGAAGGCGGCTGACGTGGACCGGCTGTTTCCGCTCTCGCTCGGCGCGGAAGGAAGCTGCACCATCGGCGGCAATCTCTCGACCAATGCCGGCGGCACCGCCGCGCTCGCCTATGGCGTCGCGCGCGAGATGGCGCTGGGGCTCGAGGTGGTGCTCGCCGACGGTCGCGTGCTCAACGTGTTGTCGAAGCTGAAGAAGGACAACACCGGCTACAATCTGCACAACCTCTTCATCGGCGCGGAAGGCACGCTCGGCATCATCACCGCGGCCACGCTCAAGCTGTTTCCGAAGCCGCGGGCGGTCGAGACCGCGTTCGTCGGGCTGAAATCGCCGGCGGCGGCGCTGAAGCTGCTGACCATCGCGCAAGGCGAAGCCGCGAACGCGCTGACGAGCTTCGAACTGCTGTCGGAGATGGCGGTCGACTTCTCGGTCCGCCACGGCATCGACGTGCGCGATCCGCTTGAGCATAAGCATCCCTGGTACGTGCTGATGGAATTGTCCGCAGCCAGCGACGATGCCCGCACGCCGCTGGAGACGATCCTGACGCGCGCCATGGAAGACGAGATCGTCGACGACGCCGTGATCGCGGCCAACCTCACCCAGCGCAACGGCTTCTGGAAGCTGCGCGAGGAGATGTCGTCGGCGCAGAAGCCGGAGGGCGGCTCGATCAAGCATGACATCTCCGTGCCGGTCGCCGCCGTGCCCGCCTTCATCGACGAAGCCAATGCCGCCGTCGTGAAACTGATCCCGGGCGCGCGGCCGGTGCCGTTCGGCCATCTCGGCGACGGCAATCTGCATTACAATGTCAGCGAGCCCATCGGCGCCAACACCGCGGATTACCTGGCGCGCTGGCACGAGATGAACGCGGTCGTGTTCGAGATCGTGCTGCGCATGGGCGGCTCGATCTCGGCCGAGCACGGCATCGGCGTGCTCAAGCGCGACGAACTGCCCGAGGTGAAGGACAAGACCGCGATCGAGCTGATGCGCTCGATCAAGGCGATGCTGGATCCGCAGGGCATCATGAATCCGGGGAAGGTGCTGTGAGCGTCTCACTTACGATCGATGCGATCACCGACGCCGATGTCGAGCCCGTCGTCGCGCTGTGGCAGCGCTGCGGCCTGACGCGGCCCTGGAACGACCCGCATGCCGACATCGCGCTGGCGCGGCGGCGCGACAATTCGACCGTGCTGATCGGCCGCGATGGCGGCGCGATCGTCGCCACCGCCATGGTCGGCCATGATGGCCATCGCGGCTGGGTCTATTACGTCGCGGTCGATCCTGATGGGCGCAAACGCGGTTTCGGTCGCGTCATCATGGCGGCTGCCGAGGACTGGCTGCGGCAGGCCGGCATTTTGAAGCTGCAGCTGCTGGTCCGCCGCGAGAACGCGCAAGCCAATGTGTTCTACCAGTCGCTGGGTCTCGAGGAATCGACCTCGGTGATGTTCCAGAAGTGGCTCGACGGCCGCGCTTCCACAACGTAGCTGGAAAACAGCAATGACCATTTCCGATCGCGTCCGCATCAAGGACGTCCGCGTGCTCTCGGACGGCTGGACCACGCTGAAGACCACGACGTTCGAGTACCGGCGCGCCAATGGCGAGTGGCAGACGCAGCACCGGGAAACCTATGAGCGCGACAACGCCGCCGCCGTGCTTCCGTATAATCGCGCACGGCGTACGGTGATTCTGGTACGCCAGTTCCGCCTGCCGGCCTTTATCCGCGGCTACGACGATCTCCTGATCGAAGCCGCCGCCGGCGTGCTGGACGATGCCTCCCCCGAGGTGCGCATCCGCGCCGAGGCCGAGGAGGAGACCGGCTATCGCCTGCACCACGTCCACAAAGTGTTCGAGGCCTTCATGAGCCCCGGCGCCATCACCGAGAAGCTGCATTTCTTCGTCGCCGAATACGAGCCGGAGATGCGGGTCAGCGACGGCGGCGGCCTCGAGCACGAAGGCGAGGACATCGAGGTGCTGGAGCTCTCGATCGACGAGGCCTTGGCAATGATCGCGGACGGCCGCATCATCGACGCCAAGGCGATCATGCTGCTGCAATACGCGGCGCTGCATATTTTCAGGTGAGTTACGCTTTCTTCCTTCTCCCCCTGTGGGAGAAGGTGGCGCGAAGCGCCGGATGAGGGGTACGCGTCCGCAAATTCAGAAAGAGCGGACTCGCGGAGAGATACCCCGCCGCTCCGCGGCGAGCCACCCTCTCCCGCAAGGGGAGAGGGGAAGACAGCGCAATCGGCTCCACTAAGCCTGCAATTCTGCCCTGCGCCGCCCCGCCCCGGTTGAGCTACCCCAAAACTATCTCTAGTCTGGTCCCAACCAAGAACCAGGAGACGCGCCCCATGTCCGCTTCGCGCGATGACGAATTCGGCTTTGCGCCCGACTACGACTCCCCCGTCCCCTATATGCAGCGCACGCGCGATTATTACACCGCGATCGGCTACGCCACGCCGTATCGCTGGGCGCATTACTCGGAGGCGCCGTTCCAGCCTCTGAAGAAACCGCTGTCGCAATCGCGCGTGACGATCATCACCACGGCCGCACCTTACGATCCCACCAAGGGCGATCAGGGGCCGGGCGCGGCGTACAATGGCGGCGCCAAATTCTACCAGGTCTATGACGGCGACACCTCGAAGCAGCACGATCTGCGCATCTCGCACATCGGCTACGACCGCAAGCACACCACGGCGACCGACAACGGCACCTGGTTTCCGCTGCCGCAGCTCTTGAAGGCATCTGCCGCAGGCCGCATCGGCGAGGTGAGCCAGCGTTTCTTCGGCGCGCCGACCAACCGCAGCCATCGCGTCACGCTCGACACCGACGCGCCAGAAATCCTGGCGCGCTGCCTCGCTGACAAGGTCGATGTCGCCGTGCTGGTGCCGAACTGCCCGGTCTGCCACCAGACCACCGCACTGGTGGCGCGGCATCTCGAGGCCAACGGCATTCCGACCGTGGTGATGGGCTGCGCCAAGGACATCATCGAGCATGCCGCCGTGCCGCGCTTCTTGTTCTCGGACTTCCCACTCGGCAATTCCGCGGGCAAGCCGCACGACGTCGCCTCGCAGGCGCAAACGCTGGAGCTCGCGCTGAAACTGCTGGAGACCGCGAGCGGTCCGCAGACCACGATGCAGTCGCCGCTGCGCTGGAGCGAGGACGCCTCCTGGAAGCTCGACTACAACAACGTCGCACAGCTCTCGCCTGAAGAGCTGGCGCGCCGCCGCGCCGAATTCGACAAGCAGAAGGAGATCGCGCGCGGCAACCGCGCCGCCTGACGTCCTCCGACAACAACAAACAAAGGGGAGAGCGACGTGACGCGACCGTTCGAGGGCGTGAAGATCCTGGACTTCACGCAAGTGCTGGCCGGCCCCTATGCGAGCTACCAGCTCGCGCTACTCGGGGCAGATGTCATCAAGGTCGAGCGGCGGGAGGGCGAGGACATGCGCCGCACGCCGCTCAGCCGCGAATGGGCCGAGCGCGGGCTCGCGCCGGCGTTCCAGGCCATCAACGGCAACAAGCGCAGCCTGACGCTCGATTTGCAAAAGCCCGACGCCATCGCGATCGTGAAGAAGCTCGTGGCGCAAGTCGACGTCGTCATGGAGAATTTTCGCCCGGGCGTGATGGACAAGCTCGGCATCGGCTACGAGGCTCTGTCGGCGATCAATCCAAAACTGATCTATTGCGCCGTGTCCGGCTTCGGCCAGACCGGCCCGGACCGCCTGCGGCCCGGCTATGACGGCAAGATGCAGGCGCTGTCGGGCATCATGGCGATCACGGGCCATCCCGAGACGGGGCCGACGCGCGCGGGCTTTGCGGTGTGCGATGTGCTCTCGGGCGCCACGGCCG
The DNA here is from genome assembly GCF_011516635.5 of Bradyrhizobium barranii subsp. apii. Taxonomy (GTDB): domain Bacteria; phylum Pseudomonadota; class Alphaproteobacteria; order Rhizobiales; family Xanthobacteraceae; genus Bradyrhizobium; species Bradyrhizobium barranii. Next base: position 7,407,903 of record NZ_CP096255.1, read on the forward strand.
CATTCGGCGTGTCGAGCGCGCTGTATCAGCGCGACCGCACCGGCAAGGGACAGCTCATTGACGTCTCGATGCTGGAGGCGACGATGGCGTTTCTCTCGGGGCAGATCGCGGACTGGTCGGTCGCCGGCCATCGCCAGCAGCTGTCGGGCAACCAGGCGGTGAGCCGCCGGACCACGGCAAATCTGTTCAGATGCGGCGACGGCCACATCCTGCTCGCCGTCAACAACGAGAAGCAGTATCGCGCGCTGATGTCCGCGCTCGGCCGCGAGGACACGCTGTCAGACCCGCGCTTCGCCGACTGGTTCGCGCGCAACGAGAACGAGAGCGCATTGCGCGCCATCATCGAGGAGGCGCTGGCGGCCAGGCCTGCGCGCGAGTGGGAGACAATCCTGGAAGATGCCGGCGCGCCGTGCGCCAGCATCTGGAAGGTCGAGGAGGTCATCGATCATCCGCAAATCAAGGCCCGCGGCGCGATCCAGGAGCTGGATACGCCCTACGGCCGCCTGCGCTTTGCCGGCAGCGGCTTCAAGCTCGCCCATGGCGGCGGCCGGCTGGACCGGATGGCGCCGGAATTGGGTGCGGATACGGATGCGGTGCTGGGTGAGCTGGGATTCGATGCGGCGGAGATTGCGGCGCTCAGAGCCAAAGAGATCGTGTAGATTGCGTAGGGTGGGCAAAGGCGCAACGCGCCGTGCCCACCGTCTATCCACTTGCTTGAAACACGATGGTGGGCACGCTTCGCTTTGCCGACCCTACGGCACCGCCGCCTAAAACAACGACCCCTGCCCGTCATCTGACGAGCTAGCAGCAACCTTCCGGGCCGCCTTCTTCGGTTTCGCCGCCTCTGCCTCGGCCTCCATCTCATCCGCACTGATCGGCAACACGAGCTGATCGTCGTCATTGGCGACGCGGGTGGAGACCGGGTGCCAGGCGAATTCACCGATGCGCGGGGCGGACATCAGCGGGAACACCGCGTCGACATCGTCGCCGCGGCTGTCGAGCCAGCGCTCGAAATCGCGCGGGCTGATGGTGACGGGCACGCGGTCATGCAGCGCGGCGAGATCCTCGCCCGCCGCCGCCGTGACGATCGCGACGGTGTCGAGCTCCTCACCGTTCGGCCCGACCCAGGTCTCGAATACCGCCGCAAAGCCGAGCGGCTCGCCGTCGGCGCGGTGGATGAAGAAGGGCTGCTTGCGGCCGCCCTCCGCCTTCCATTCATAATAACCGTCGGCCGGGATCAGGCCGCGGCGCCGCCGAATCGCGTTCTTGAAGGCGGGCTTTTCCAGCACCGTCTCAGAGCGCGCGTTGATCAGGAGCGTAAATCCCTTGGGATCCTTGACCCAGCTCGGCAACAATCCCCAGCGCATCAAGCGGAAATGGCGCGCGCCGTTCTCGAGCAGCACGACCGGAATCGGTTGTGTCGGCGCGACGTTGTACCGTGGCGGGAAATTCGGCTGCTCGATGTAGCCGAACAGTTGCCGTAAAGCCGCGGGGGCCGAAGTTATGACGAAGCGTCCACACATCCTTGGCTATCTATATAGGGTCCGTTCAGGTCGTTTTAACCCCGAACGCTAACACTGCGGCAGATGAGCTCAAAGGCCTCCCAACCCGCGCGGACGCATGTACAGACGGGCCCCGAGGCCGCCGCCTGGGCCGAGCGGCTGCGCGTGGCCAACATCAACCCGCGAACCGGGCTTGCCACCGACTATCTCAACCATTTCAATGAAGCCGTGATGCTCCTGGAAATGGTCCCGGACATGCCGGAATGCGCCGAAGATTTTTTGACCTGGTCGCCGCTGTCCTATGCCGAGCATTTCACCGCGTCGAATTTCAAGGCACGGGATCTGGCCATCGAAGCCTATGAGAAGGCCGATCCGAACGTGCGCGCCCAGTTCGACCACATCACTGATACCATGACCTCGATCCTGACAGCGGTCGGCTCGGCTATGCGCGAGGTCGAGAAGGACACGACCCGCGTCCGCCTCGCCGAGCAGGCCACGCTCTGGGTCAAGCCGCTGATCGCGGCCTGCGGCGGCATCATCAATGGCGGCGCGGAAGCCGACGTCGACACCATCATGGCGAATTGAGCCAAGGGCTGTTGAAGGGTTGTTGAAGATATGTCTGCGGTCATCCAGCCCACCCACCCCCAGATCGCGGTCAGCGCCGCCATCTTCCGCGACGGCAAGGTACTTCTGACCCGCCGCGCCCGCTCGCCCGCCAAGGGGTTCTATTCGCTGCCCGGCGGCCGGGTCGAGTTCGGCGAATCGCTGCACCAGGCGCTGGCGCGCGAGGTCGACGAGGAGACCGGGCTCGCCATCGAGATCATTGGCCTCGCCGGCTGGCGCGAGGTGTTGCCGGCCGCAGCCGGCGCCGGCCATTACCTGATCATGTCCTTTGCCGCCCGCTGGGTGGCCAAGGAGCCGGCTCTCAACGACGAGCTCGACGATTACCGCTGGATCGCCCCCGACGCCCTGGCGAGCCTCGGCGACCTCAAGCTGACCGGGGGGCTGGAGGAGGTCATCCTGTCGGCCGCCCGGCTGATCGGGCCCTGACTGCCCCGTCTTGCGTCATCCGCCCCAAGGGGGCATACACCCCGCCGATGTCCACGCGATTTCTGGCCATTTTTGCCCTGATTCTCGCCTGCGCCTCCGTGCCCACGAAGGCCCAGGACGTGGCGGCGCCGTTTGACGCCGATTTGCAGCGTCTGGCGGAGATTTTGGGCGGCCTGCACTATCTGCGCGGCATCTGCGGGTCCAACGAGGGCAACAAATGGCGCAGCGAGATGCAGGCGCTGATCGATGCCGAAACCCCCTCAGGCGAGCGCCGCACCCGCATGATCGCCGGCTTCAACCGCGGCTATAACGGCTTCCAGCAGACCTATCGGAGCTGCACACCGGCCGCGACGGTGGCGATCCGGCGCTATATCGAGGAAGGCTCGAAGATCTCGCGCGATCTCACGGCGCGTTACGCGAACTAGCTCTCCGTCGTTCCGGGGCTCGACGAAGTCGAGAGCCCGGAATCTGGAGGGTTCTGTGAGGTCGCGCTCACGCGAGGGCGCGGCAGGCGCTTATGACGCGACCTCATTGAAGCCGGATTGAACGAAGGCGCGGGAGGCTATTCGCGGTTTTGCAGCTATGGGGATTGTTCGAGATCGCCATGCCCGATCTGCTGGCTCGGCGCGTGAGGCAGAGACACAGGAGTGCGCATCCTGGAAGAGTTGAGATCAGACGCGCTTCGCCTGAGATCGCGATAGGCCTTTTGCTGCATCGGACGGTTGTTGTCGCGCAGTGTGACAGCACGGATTCGACATCGTCCGCGATGATCGAGACGCTGGGAGCGAAATGACGAATGATGATCGTCGTGCACGACATGACTTGGCTCACGATGTGTCGCATCGGAACGGTGATGTTCGAGGGCTGGGGCGTCTGAAGCTATGTCGAAAGCGCTCAATGATGCGCATGACGCCACCACAATCGGGACAGGCAGGAACCTCGGCCCAGGTTTGAGCCTCCGAATCCACAGGCGACGGCTGGCCATCGTTTGGGGCTGTTCGCTCATGATCGAGAAGTTCGCGGCAAAGGGCGAGCTTGGCAGCGCGATGGCGGTTGGCCATGAAGCCGAAGTGGCGGATGCGGTGGAAGCCGTCAGGCGGCGTATGAAGCAGGAAACGGCGAATGAACTCATCGGGCTTGAGATTCATGATCTTTGTCGCGCTGTTTTGGCGATAGTCCTTCCATGAGAAGGCGACATGATCGTCGTCGAGTGCGACGAGCCGGCTGTTGGCGATCGCGACGCGATGGGTGTAGCGGCCGAGATAGGCCAGGACCTGTGCGGGTCCGCCGAAGGGCCGCTTGGCGTAAACAACCCAGTTGATGCGTCGCATGGCGTCGAGGTGGGCCGCAAAGGCAGCCGGCTCGGCCAGAGCTCCGAGATCGCCGAAGAAACGCAAGGCACCGGAGTTGAAGGCTGCCGACAGACGTTTGAGAAAAAGTGTGCGAAATAGTCTGGACAACGGTTTGACGGCCAGGAAGAAGTTCGGTCGGCAAGCGGTCCAGCGCGCGCCATCGGGCGAGAGGCCGCCACCCGGAACGACGCAATGGACGTGGGGATGATGCATCAGCGTCTGTCCCCAGGTGTGGAGGACGGCGACGCCGCCGATCGCACCGCCGAGCCGGCGTGGATTGGCGGCGAGCGTCGTCATCGCCTCGGCGGCAGCCTTGAACAGGATGGCATAGACGACGGCCTTGTTCTGGAAAGCGATCGCGGCGATCGGTGCGGGAAGTGTAAAGACGACGTGGAAATAGGGAACCGGAAGCAGGTCGGCTTGACGCGCGGCGAGCCACGCGGCTCGGGCTCTCCCCTGACACTTCGGACAGTGCCGATTGCGGCAGGAATTATAGGCAACGCGTGTCGTGCCGCAGTCGTCGCAAGCCTGCATGTGGCCGCCGAGCGCCTCGGTCCGGCACGCAACGATCGCGCTCATCACGCGCCGCTCGACCCGCCCCAGATGACCGGCATGTACACGGCGATAGGCGTCGCCATGCCGGCGCAGAATATCGGCAATCTCGATGGCGGGCCTGTTGGAGCGGATGTCGGAGCGGGTCATGACCCGCATCCCGCTGCGGGTCATCCAGGTGGCGTCACCTCCAGCGACAGGCGATCGAGCGGGCTCTGCGTCGCTCGGATCGTATCGGTGGCGACCTGCGTGTAGCGCGCTGTCGACGACAAATTATTGTGCCCGAGCAAGACCTGGATGATCCGGATATCGGTTCCGTTCTCGAGAAGATGTGTCGCGAAGCTGTGGCGCAGCGTGTGCGGCGTGACGCGCTTGGTCAGGCCCGCAGCCTTCACCGCCGACCGGCAGGCGGCATGCAGCACGGTCTGATCGATCGGATGATCTTCGTCACGACCAGGGAACAGATAAAGCCGCGGCCGGGCGAGCCGCCAGTAGGTGCGCAGGATGCCCAGCAGCTGGGGCGACAGCATCACGTTGCGATCCTTCGCGCCCTTGCCGTGGCGCACCTGGATGACGCCGCGGGCGCTGTCGATGTCTTCGATCCGCAGTCCCGCAACCTCCGAGGCCCTGAGCCCGGCCGCATAGGCGGTGGTGAGCGCGGCGCGGCTCTTCAGGCTCGATACCGCTTCAAGAAACTGAACCACTTCGTCGGCGCTGAGAACGACCGGCAGCTTGCGCGGTTCTCGCGCATAGGGAATGCGCTCTGGGATGAGCGCCTCGCCGAGCGTGACGCCGTAGAAAAACCGTAGCGCACAGACGATCTGGTTCAGCGCCGGCCATGAGATGCCGGTCGAGACCAAATGCACCTGGAAGGCGCGGACGTCTTCCAGCTCTAACCGGTCAGGCGATCGGCCAAAATAGCGGCTGAACTTCGAAACCGCGCTGATGTAGGATCTTTGCGTCGCCGGCGACAGATTGCGGACGGTCATGTCTTCGATCATGCGGCGGCGAAGAGGGCTCAAATCGGCCATCTCGATACTCCTGTCTGAGGGGGTGGGCTCCAACACCCACATCCTCTCAGCCAGGAGGCGATCTATGCCACCTTGCCCCCTACGCCGCGGCAGCGGCTTCGTTCAATCCATCGTGCGTCAGAGTTGGAGGCGCGATGGATTCTCAGATGCGCAATTGCGCATCATAGCTCGCGCTACGCGCGACCCGGAATGACCGAGTACCGGAACCCTGTCATCGACTTTGTTCACAGCCGTTAACCGTTCCTAAAGATGTGGCCTAGCGGGCGTTAATACGCGTGCTACACCTTTGGTACAGCGCATCGCCGTGGATCGCGCCCCAGCCCTGATCGAGTTTCATGAGCCATTCAGTGTCCTACGCCCCCGCCCGCGCGCCGCTGCCCGATCACGAGCAGAAACAGGCCGCGCTGAGCTATCTCAACGAGGCCTGGGCCGAAGCGCGCCATGATGGCGTCGACGGCGACTGCCTGGCGCAGGCGAGCCTGTTTGCGGCATTCGCCGAGCTCGTCGGCACCTACGGCGAGGATGCGGTGGCGAAATTCGTCGAGGGCTTTCCGGGCCGCATCCGCAACGGCGAATTCTCGGTCACTCTCGCAAGGCAGTAAGCTGCTTGCGAAAAATGCCCCGCCACACGGGCGGGGCCAGTCTACGGATGAATGACTTGGCGAACGGGATGTGGCGAACAGGTTCGCGAAGTCTGCTGCGTTTATCGCACGGAAGCCGCCTCCCCCGGACAAGCATTAGTCTCGCGGTGACCGGGAGATATTCCCACTACGATCGGGAATGCACTCCCTCCTCCCTCACGGCGCGACCTTGAGCGTCGCTTTCATGTTGGGATGATAGCGGCAGTAATAGTCGACTATTCCCCCCTTCTTCAGAACAAACGTTGCCGATTTCTTCGGTGGCAGCATCACGTCGAAATCGCCGTTCTTCGCCGTGGCGGTGTGCGCGAACACGTCCTTGTTGATCCATTCGATGGTATCACCGACCTTCGCGGACGTTTCGGCCGGTGAAACCACGAGATTTTCCATTGTGATCTGAATGGTCGCGGCGCGCGCCGGGACGACGATCGACAGCAAGACGACCGCAAGCGCGATCGAAGCGAGGTGTCCCGGCTTCATCCCACCCCCCCTATTTCAGCTCGGCAGCGACATGCTCGGCGTGCTGCTGATGGCCCTGAAAAATCTTCAGGCCGGTCTGCAACAGGCTCTTGAGCTCGGCATTGCCGGCGGACGGGATGAGCTGGGTTTCCAGCGCGCCGTTGACCGCCTTGTGGTAGGCGACCTCGTTCGCGACATAGGCCTTGTCGAAGGCCGCGCCGCTCAGCTTGTCGAACTCAGCCAGCTTGTCGATCGCCTGCTTCGACAGCGCCTTGCTGGTATCGTTGTCTTCAGGCGTAACGTTCAGCTTCTTGACCAGCGCCAGCGCCTGCTTGTTGACCGCCTCGTGGTCGCGCAGCATGTCCTCGGCAAACGCCTTGACGTCCTTGTTCTTGGCCTTTTTTGCGCCTGCTTGGCCGCGTTGATGTCGATCACGCCCGCTGTGTAGGCGATGTGAGCGATCTGCGGATCGGTGGGCTTGTCGGCTGCGCTCGCGCCTTGCAGCAGCGCCGGGCTCGACAACAGAATTGCCGCGGCGATCGCCGCGCTCCATCGGGTGAACATGTTTGAAACTCCTGTGCTGCCGGACGGTTTGCCGGCGTTGCTTCACAGGCGTTGGATGGGATTTTCGCGCAAACGTTCCCGAAAAACTTCAGCCGCCGCTGCCGAGTCGCTTCAGCACCGATACGGTCAGCCGCTCGCAGCGCCACCCGGCAAACGGGAACGCATCCATCACCACCGGACCGATCTCCTTCTCGACGTTCTCGCGCAGCATGGTGCGCGCACGGTGCAGCCGCGTCTTCACGGTCTCGGGCTTGACGCCGAGCAGATCGGCGGTCTCCTCGATGTTCATCCCCTCCATGACGCGCGCGACGAAGACCATGCGGAACACATCCGGCAGTTCGTCGATTGCGCGTTCGACGACGCGCTGGATTTCACGTTGGGCCATGGTCCTTTCCGGATCGCCTGCGGGAGAAACGGGAAATTTTATGATCTGCGCGTCGAGCGCCTCTTCCGGCAGCGCGCTGAGCTCGACATGCGGCTTGCGGCTTCGCGCCCGGCCAAGCGCCTCGTTGATGGCAATGCGCGACAGCCAGGTCGACAGCCCGGACTCGCCGCGAAAGTCGTCCAGATGGGTAAAGGCCCGGACATAGGTTTCCTGCACCACGTCCTCGGCTTCGCTGTCGTTGCGCAGGATACCGCGCGCAAGACGGTAGAGCCTGCGGTTGTTGGCCTGCATGATCTCGCGCAACGCGGCCTCGTCACGGCCCCGCGCGCGATCGACCAGTTCGGCTTCCGATGCTCTGGCGCCGGTGGACAGGCCGGCTGCGGTCCGCTGCATGGTGGTCACCTGTTTCCATTCGTTCCGGACATTGGATGCAGGCCAGCGATAAAGGTTCCCGACTTTCTTCCTTATCCTCCCCCGGAGGGACAGGGTAAGAGAGCCCCTAGTCCGTCTCGATCGGCAGTGCCGGATCCCTCGCCCATTCGCCCATGGAGGCATCGTACAGCGTCAGCTTGTCGTAGCCGAGCTGCGTCAGCATCAAGAGGTCGATCGTCGCCGAGATGCCGCCGCCGCAATAGCAGATCACATTCTTGTCGCGCGTAACGCTCTGGGCCGCGAATTTCGCTTCGGCGTCGGCAAGCGTCGTCAGTGTCTTGTCGGCCTGGGCGAGCGTGGCCGCTGGCACGTTGACGCTACCGGGCACGCGGCCGGGCCGGCCGTAGCGGCTCGGCTCGAGGCCTTGATGAAATTGCGGCCCGAGCGCGTTGACGATCACGGTCGAGGGATCGCCGATCCGCGCCTTCACCGTGGTCTTGTCGACGAAGAAGCCCGCGCGCGGCGCGGCCTTGAAGGTGGTGGCGGGATAGCCCTTCGGCGCGCCCGTCTCGACCGGGCGGCCCTCGTCCTTCCATTTGTCAAAACCGCCGTCGAGCACCTGTGCATCGACGCCGAGCGAGCGCAGCATCCACCAAAATCGCGTCGACCACATCATGGTGCCGATGCTGTAGAGCACGATGGTCCTGGATGCGTCAGCGCCGTGGCGACCGAAGGCGGCCTCTAGCTGGGGCACGCCAGCCATCATGAAGAGCTGTTGCGCGGAGATGTCGGAGAACTCGCCCTGCAGGTCGAGGAAATCCGCGCCGGGGATGTGGCCGGCCGCGAACGTCTTGTCGCCGGGCACCGCGCGATAGGGCACATCGCTGCCCGGCGGCACCGGCTCGTTATAGGTCGTGCAGTCGTAGAGGCGGAGGTCGGGATCGCCGAGAATCGCGGCGAGTTGCACAGTGGTGATGAGGGGCGTCGGTTGGGACATCGGACTGCTCTCCCGTTCGAGAGGAAGTGTAGACCTCTCCCCTCGTCATTGCGAGCGCAGCGAAGCAATCCAGACTACCACCGCGGAGGGATTCTGGATTGCTTCGCTCCGCTCGCGATGGCGGGTGGGTACGCACTCTGCGTCCCCACGCATCACCCTACTGCTTCAGCGTCTCCAGAAACCGCACCGGCTCGCCCTGCGACGGTGTCACGATCTCGCCCTGCCACATCACGCGGCGGCCGCGGATGAAGGTGCCGACGGGCCAGCCCGTGACGCGAACGCCGTCATAGGGGGTCCAGCCGGCCTTCGACGCCACCCATTTGTTGGTAATGGTCTCGCTGCGCTTGAGATCGACGATCGTGAAATCGGCGTCGTAGCCTGCGGCAATGCGGCCCTTGCAGGCCATGTTGTAGAGACGCGCGGGGCCGGCGCTGGTGAGATCGACGAAGCGCGCCAGCGACAGGCGGCCGGCGTTGACGTGGTCGAGCATGAGCGGCACCAGCGTTTGCACCCCGGTCATGCCGGAGGGCGAGGCCGGATAGGTCTTCGACTTCTCTTCCAGCGTATGCGGGGCATGGTCGGAGCCGAGCACGTCGATGATGCCCTGCTCGATGCCGCGCCAGATGCCGGCGCGGTGATCGGCGCCGCGCACCGGCGGGTTCATCTGCGCCAGCGTGCCGAGCCGCTCGTAGCATTCGGGCGCGACCAGCGTCAGATGATGCGGCGTCGCCTCGCAGGAAGCGACATCCTTGTGGTCGCGCAGGAACTCGATCTCTTCCTTGGTCGAGATGTGCAGCACGTGGATGCGCTTGCCGGTCTCGTGCGCGAGCTTGACCAATCGCTGCGTCGCCATCAGCGCCGCGGTCTCGTCGCGCCAGACCGGATGCGAACGCGGATCGCCCTCGATGCGCAGCGACTTGCGGTCGTTGAGGCGGTATTCGTCTTCGGCGTGGAAGGCGGCGCGGCGGCGGATCACCTGGAAGATGCGGCGCAGGCTCTCGTCGTCCTCCACCAGCAGCGCGCCGGTCGACGAGCCGATGAACACCTTGACGCCCGCGCAGCCGGGCGCGCGCTCCAGCACCGGCAGATCCTGCACGTTCTCGCGGGTGCCGCCGATGAAGAAGGCGAAATCGCAATGCATGCGATGATGGGCACGCTTCACCTTGTCGGTGAAGGTGGCCTCCGTCACGGTCAATGGCGACGTGTTCGGCATCTCGAACACGGCGGTGACGCCGCCCATCACGGCGCTGCGCGAACCTGTCTCGAGGTCTTCCTTCTGCTCCAGCCCGGGCTCGCGGAAATGCACCTGGGTGTCCATCACGCCGGGCAGGATGTGGAGGCCCTTGCAGTCGATCATTTCAGCGGCGGAGGCCTGCGACAGCGGGCCCAGCTCCGCGATGCGGCCGTTGGTGATGCCGATATCGCGAACACCCTCGCCGTCCTGGTTGACGACGGTGCCGCCTTTGAGGATCACATCGAAGCGCTGGGTCATGGCTGAAGGCCTCTCTCATCCCCAAGCGCGGGGCTTGAGGTCTTGTCGTTTATGCCTTGCGGGCTTACGTTCCGGAGCAACATGTCGCAAGAGATTTTCACATGAAATCAGCGTTTCTTCCCGACCGGAGCGTGGTCAAGGTCGCGGGCGAGGACGCGCGCAACTTCCTCAACGGCCTGATCACGACCGATCTCGACAGGCTGAAGCCGGGCCTGGGGCGATTCGGTGCGCTGCTGACGCCGCAGGGCAAGATCATCGTGGATTTCCTGATCACCGAGGTGCCCGCAGGCCATGGCGGCGGGTTCCTGATCGACTGTCCGAAGGCGCTGGCCGAGGGCCTCGCCACCAAGCTGAAATTCTACAAGCTGCGCGCCAAGGTCACGGTGGAAAACCTCGATCTCGGTGTGCTCGCGGCCTGGGACGGCCAGCTTGCGGCGCAGCCGGACCTTGCATTCGCCGATCCGCGCAATGATGCGCTCGGCACTCGCATCCTGATCCCCGAAGATCTCAAGCAGAAGCTGTCCGATCTCATCGGCGCCGAGCTGGTCGACGCCTCCGAATACGAGGCGCATCGCATTGCGCTCGGCGTGCCGCGCGGCGGGCTCGATTTCATGTACAGCGATGCGTTCCCGCACGAGACCAACATGGACCGTCTCGCCGGCGTCGATTTCGACAAGGGCTGCTATGTCGGCCAGGAGGTCGTCTCGCGCATGCAGCATCGCGGCACCGCGCGCACCCGCAGCGTCAAGGTGCTGCTCGATGACCTCTCGCCGGAGGCCGGCGTCAGTGTTATGGCCGGCGACAAGCCGGTTGGCACGATGGGCTCGTCCGCGCAGGGCAAGGGCATCGCGCTGGTACGTATCGACCGCGTTGCGGACGCGCTCGATGCCGGCCAGCCGCTCACCGCCGGCGGCCTCGCTGTGAGGCTCGCCGAACCCGACGTCGTCCGCATTCCCCTGAAGCAGCCCATCGCATGAGCCGAGCCCCCCGCCTGCATCCCGACGGAAAGACCCGCTGCCCCTGGCCCGGCGAAGACCCGCTCTATGTCGCCTATCACGACACCGAATGGGGCGTGCCGGAATATGACGACCGTGCGCTCTACGAAAAGCTGATCCTCGACGGCTTCCAGGCCGGCCTCTCCTGGATCACGATCCTGCGCAAGCGCGACAATTTCCGCAAAGCCTTCGACGATTTTCAGCCGGAGAAGATCGCGCGCTACAACAACAAGAAGGTGCACGCGCTGATGAACGATGCCGGCATCGTGCGCAACCGCGCCAAGATCGACGGTGCCGTCTTGAGCGCGAAATCGTATCTCGACATCATGGAGAAGGGCCCGGGCTTCTCGAAGCTGTTGTGGGACTTCATGGACGGCCGGCCCAAGATCAACAATTTCAAGACCACTGCGAGCGTGCCGGCCTCGACGCCGCTGTCGATGCAGATCTCCAAGGAACTGTCCTCGCGCGGTTTCAAATTCGTCGGTCCGACCATCGTCTACGCCTTCATGGAGGCGACCGGCATGGTCAACGACCATCTCGTCGACTGCCATTGTCACGCGAGCTGCGGCAAGACGCAGCGCAAGCCGCGCCTCAAGGCCAAATGACCGCGAAGAAAACGGCACGCGACGTGGCATCCCGCGCCTGGCAGCGCATGCTGTCGGGCCGCCGGCTCGATCTGCTCGATCCCTCTCCGCTCGATGTCGAGATCGCCGACATCGCGCATGGGCTGGCGCGCGTGGCGCGCTGGAACGGGCAGACCACCGGCGCGCACATCTTCTCGGTCGCGCAGCACACACTTCTGGTGGAGACGGTGATGCGGCACGAGATGCCCCGCGTCGACGAGCGCATGCGGCTCGCCGCGCTGCTGCACGATGCGCCCGAATACGTGATCGGCGACATGATCTCGCCGTTCAAGGCCGTGCTCGACGGCCACTACAAGGCGGTGGAGAAGCGCCTGCTCGGCGCCATCCACATCCGCTTCGGCCTGCCGCCGGCGCTGCCCGAGGAGATCACGCAAGCCATCAAGGCCGCCGATCGCGGTGCGGCCTATCTGGAGGCAACCGAGCTTGCCGGCTTCAGCGAAAGCGAGGCGAAGCGCCTGTTCGGCAGGGACCCCGGCCTCTCCGACAGCGTCCGCCGCGACTACCTCACGCCCTGGACCGCGGCGCGGGCCGAGAAGCAGTTTCTGGAGCGGTTCAACGCGGTGTTCGCCTAGCATCATCCCTTCGTAGGGTGGGCAAAGCGAAGCGCGCCCACCAAACTAGCCGCAATGTGCGCGGTGCGAAACCGTGGGCACGGCGCGATGCGCCTTTGCCCACCCTACGAGCGCTCGCTATAATCAGCGGCAAAAAGGTCCGCCATGATCCACGTCTGTTCCCTCGCCGCCCTTCCCGAAACCGTCCGCCTCACCAGGGCCAGCCATGTGCTGACCGTCATGGCCAATGTCGAGCAGGTGGCACGTCCGGTGTCGGTGCTGCCGGCCAACCATCTCAAAGTGTCGATGGACGACATCACCGAGGAGATGGACGGCTTCACCGCACCATCCGAAGCTCATATCGACCAGGTGCTGAATTTCGTGCGCGGCTGGGACCGCAGCGCGCCGCTGGTGGTGCATTGCTATGCCGGCATCAGCCGCTCCACTGCGAGTGCCTTTGCGGCCGTCTGCGCCCTCAATCCGGATCGCGATGAGATCGAGATCGCCAAGAAGATCCGCGCGGCCTCCCCGATCGCCTCGCCGAACCGGCGCATCGTCGGCCTCGCCGACCGAGCGCTCGGGCGCAACGGCCGCATGCTGCGCGCGCTCGACGAGATGGGCCCCGGCGCGATGATGGTCGAGGGCCGCCCCTTCGTGATCGAGCTCGAATGACAACCGCGACATCAGCCGCATGAGCGACACGCAGCTGACGCCGATCGAGATCGGACTGACCGCGGCGATCGTCGCGATCGAGGACCACGAGCCGCTGATCCTCACCGCGCATAGCAGTGATGGGCTGGCGGGCCTGCCGTTCGGGCCGTTCGATGCGCCGAGCCATCGCACGTTCGAGATCGGCCTGCGCGCCTGGGTCGAGGCGCAGGCGGGCTTGCGGCTCGGCTATGTCGAGCAGCTCTACACGTTCGGCGATCGCGGCCGTCACGCCGAGGCCGGCGACACCGGTGCGCACATGGTGTCGATCGGCTATCTGGCGCTGACGCGCGCGGTGGGCGGCGAGCTTGCAGCGACCGGCGCGAGCTTCGAACCGTGGTATCGCTTCCTCCCCTGGGAAGACTGGCGCGAGGAGCCGCCCGCGATCATCGCCCGTGACATCATTCCGGCGCTGACGCTATGGGCCGAGGAGGAGACGCCGGAGACCACACGCGCGCTGCCGCGCCGGGATCGCGTGCGGTTCTATTTCGGTCTCGACGGCGCCCCCTGGGACGAGGAGCGCGTGCTCGACCGCTACGAGCTCTTGTACGAGGCCGGGCTGATCGAGGAGGCGCGGCGCGACGGCCGTCCTGCGGCATTGGCGCGCAAGCAGCTTCCCGCGCTCGGCACCTCGATGCGATTCGATCACCGCCGGATTCTCGCGACAGCGATCGCGCGGCTGCGTGCAAAACTGAAGTATCGTCCTGTGGTGTTTGAACTTTTGCCCGCTGAGTTCACACTCACTGAACTGCAGTACACGGTGGAGGCGATCTCCGGCCGGCACCTGCACAAGCAAAATTTCCGCCGTTTGGTCGAAACCGAAGCCCTGGTCGAACCGACCGGGGTGATGTCGACACAGACCGGCGGACGGCCGGCGGCGCTCTACCGCTTCCGCCGCGACGTGCTCCAGGAACGACCCGCGCCGGGCTTGCGCGTACGCTCCCGGCGCTAGATCCTTGGATTTGCGTGACCGGCCCCTGCCCGCCGGTTGCCTGGAGGCTTCATGTTCGACGGCCCGTTTGACGTCTTTGCGCTGATCATTGCGATCATCGCTGTCCTGATCGCGATCAAGGCCTCCAGCCAAGCGGCCGAGCTGCGCCGCCGGCTGGCCTCGCTCGAAGAGATGTTTTACGCGCAGCGGCAGGTGCAGCCGCCGCCGCTGATGCCCGCGCAGGTGCAGGCCGAAGCGCCCGCGACGACGGCCGCCGAGCCGCCGCCGCTCGCACCCGAAGCCGAGGCAGCAACGCCTCCGCTCGTCACCGAAGAGGTTTCACCGCCGCCGCTTGCGGCGAGCACTGAGGCCTACGCACCGCCGCCTTTGCCCGCGCCGGCACCTGATATTAGAGAGCCTGGCTTCGAGGAGCGGCTCGGCACGCGCTGGGTGGTCTGGATCGGCGGCCTCGCGCTCGCGCTCGGTGGCTTCTTCATGGTGCGCTATTCGATCGAGGCGGGTCTCGTCGGCCCGGGCGTGCGCGTGTTCCTCGGCGGGCTGTTCGCAGCCGCACTGCTGGGGGCCGGCGAATGGTCGCGGCGCAAGGAGAGCATCTCCAACATCGCGGCGCTCCCGATCGCCAACATCCCCGCGATCCTCACCGCGGCCGGAACGGCGGTGGCGTTCGCGACCATCTATGCGGCCTATGCGCTCTATGGCTTCCTCGTGCCCGCCACCGCTTTCGTGCTGCTCGGCATCGTGGCGATGGGCACGCTCGCCGCGGCACTGTTGCATGGGCCCGCACTCGCGGGCCTCGGCGTGGTCGGCGCGTTCGTAACGCCGATCCTCGTCTCCAGCGGCAAGCCGGATTATTGGGCGCTCTATATTTATCTTGCGATCGTCACCGCAGCGAGCTTCGGCCTCGCGCGCATCCGGCTGTGGCGCTGGCTCGCGGTCACGACCATCGCCTTCGCCGTGCTCTGGATCTTCCCGGGGCTCGATACCAGCGAGCTGCAGGTCGCGCCGCACGCCTTCCATGCGATCGCGGGCTTCGTGCTCGCCGCTCTGCTCGTGGTCTGCGGCTTCATGTTCGGCCCGACCATCGAGGACGGGGAGATCGAGCCGGTGTCGTCGAGCTCGCTTGGCGCCTATTTGTTCGGCGCGATGCTGATCGTGCTGTCGAGCGCGCATGCGGACCTTGCGCTGATCGCCTTCACGCTTCTCGTTGGTGCGACGCTGCTCGTCGCCTGGCGCGCGCCGGCGGCAACGGGCGCGCTGGGCGCGGCCGCAGCGACCGTCTTCATCGTGTTCGCCGAATGGGCGGTGCGCGCCAATCCCGACATGCTGGTGCTGCCGGGCGGTCCGATGCCCGGCGTTGGACCGGTCGCCACCGACAGCGCGGTGACGCTGCATCTGGTGATGGCCGTAATCTTCGCTGCCGGCTTCGGCATCGCAGGCTTTCTCGCGCAGGGCCGCTCGAACTCGGCGGTCATCCCGGTGGTGTGGTCGGCGGCAGCCGTTGCGACGCCGATCGCGATCCTCGTTGCGCTCTACGCGCGCATCGCCCATCTCGACCGCTCGATCCCGTTCGCGATCCTCGCGGTGCTGCTCGCCGCCGCTTTTGGCGCTGCGACCGAAGCGCTGGCGCGCCGCGAAGATCGGCCGGGCACTGCGACCTCCGTCGCGCTGTTCGCGACCGGCACGCTCGGCGCGCTGGCGCTGGCGCTGACCTTCGCCCTCGAAAAGGGCTGGCTCACCATCGCGCTGGCGCTGATGTCGCTCGGCACGGCCTGGATCTCGCTGCAGCGGCCGATCCCGGTCCTGCGCCGGCTCGCCGCCATCTTCGCCGCGATCGTTACCGCGCGCATCGGCTATGATCCGCGCATCGTCGGCGATGCCGTCGGCACCACGCCGATCTTCAACTGGCTGTTGTGGGGCTACGGCCTGCCGGCGGCCTCGTTCTGGGGCGCGAGCATCTTCCTGCGCCGCCGTGGTGACGATCCGCCGCTGCGCATCGTGGAGGCCGCCGCGATCCTGTTCACCGCGCTGCTCGCCTTCATGGAGATCCGGCATCTCGCCACCGGCGGCCGCATGACGTCGCCGCCCTCGCTGCTCGAATTTGCCCTGCAAGTCTGCGTCGCGCTCGCCATGGCGATCGGGCTGGAGCGGCTGCGGCTGAGGAGCCACAGCATCGTTCACAATGTCGGCGCGGTCGCGCTCACCGCGATCGCCGGGCTCATCAGCGTGTTCGGCCTGCTGATCCTGGAGAATCCGTGGCTGCTCTCCAGCGTCGATGTCGGCGGTCTCGTCTTCAACCTGCTGCTGCTCGGCTACGCGCTCCCGGCGGTGCTGATGCTGCTGCTGTCCTATGCGGTGGCCGGACATCGCCCCGTCGCCTATGCGAACACGATTGCCGGCGCTGCGCTGGTGTTCGCGCTCACCTATTTGACGCTGGAGATCCGCCGCTTCTATCACGGCCCGGTCCTGCTCTACGGCGCCACCACGGGCGCGGAGCAATACACCTATTCGATCGGCTGGCTCGGCTTCGGTGTGGTGCTGCTCGGCGTCGGCATTCTCGTCAACTCCGAGCGGGCACGGCTGGCGTCGGCCGCGGTGATCGCGCTGACGATCCTGAAGGCCTTCGTGATCGACATGTCGACGCTGACAGGCGTCTACCGCGCGCTGTCGTTCATGTGCCTCGGCATCGTGCTGGTCGCGATCGGCTGGCTCTACCAGCGCATCCTGTTCCGGCGGCAGGTCGCACCGCCGCCGGCTCCGCAGGCGAGCACTTGAGGATCAGGCCGCGCGGACCGACTCCAGGAACTGCGCGACCTCGACTTTGAGCCGCGTGCTGTCGGTCGCCAGCGATTTCGCCGCCGACAGCACCTCCGTCGACGCCGAGCCGGTCTCGATCGCACCACGCTGCACGTCCGTGATGTTCATCGAGACCTCCTGCGTGCCGACCGAAGCCTGCTGCACGTTGCGCGAGATCTCCTGCGTGGCCGCGCCCTGTTCCTCGACCGCGGCTGCGATGGCCGCCGCCACCTCGGACAGCCGCTCGATGGTGCCGCCGATCTCCTGGATGGCGCTGACGGATTCCTGCGTCGCGGCCTGGATCCCGGAGACCTGCGCCCCGATCTCGCCGGTCGCTTTCGCGGTCTGCTCGGCCAGCGCCTTGACCTCGGAGGCGACGACCGCGAAGCCACGGCCGGCTTCACCGGCACGCGCCGCCTCGATGGTGGCGTTGAGCGCCAGCAGGTTGGTCTGACCGGCGATGGTGTTGATCAGCTCGACCACGTCGCCGATACGCGATGCCGCCTGCGACAGCGCGTTGACGCGGTCGTTGGTCCGCGTGGCCTGCTCAACGGCCTCCGCGGCCATCCGCGCCGAATCCTGCACGCGGCGGCTGATCTCGGTGATGGAGGACGACAGCTCCTCCGATGCGGACGCAACCGCCTGGACGTTGGTGGAGGCTTCCTCGGACGCCGCAGCGACCACGGTCGCAAGCTCCTGCCCGCGCTGCGCGGTGCTGCTCAGCGTGGTCGCAGAGGCCTCGAGCTCGGTCGAGGCCGACGACACGGTGCCGACGACCTCGCCGATCATGGCCTCGAACTTGCGGGTGATGGCGTCGACGCGGCGGCCGCGTTCGATCTTGGCCTCGGCGTCGGCCGCCGCGACTTCGTCGGCGGCCTTCTTGGCGATCAACGCCTCCTTGAAGATCTGGAGCGCATCCGCCATCGAGCCGATCTCGGTCTTTTCGCCGCGATGCGGCACCTCGGCGGAGAGGTCGCCTTCGCCAAGCGACTGCATCGGATGGATGATCGAGGCAATCCCGCGAGACACGTCACGCACGAGATAATAGGCGGCACCGATCGCGATCACGACCGAGAACACGATGATGCCGACCAGTACGCGGAAGATCGTGGCATAGCTGTCGGCCGCCTGCTTCGTCTCCAGCTCGGCGCCCCGGTTGTTCATCTCGATGCCCTTCTGGAGCAGCGGGTCGGCGGCCTGGGCCATCTTCGCGACCTTGGTCTGCAACAGCTCGTTGGCATCGGTCGGGAAGCGACCGACGCCCTTGCGCGACAGCGCCATGACGTCCTGCACCCCGTTCAGGTACTCGGCCCACGCCTTGCTCCACTGCTCATAGAGCGAACGCTCCTCGGCTGAGGTGATCAGCGGCTCGTAGACCTTGCGGGTCTGGTCGATGCGCGCCTGCAGCGAGGCGAGGCGCTTCTCGGCGGCTTCCTTGCCCTCGGCGGTGTCCTGCATCAGGTGCAGGCGCAGCGCGACGCGCAGCTCGTTGATATCGGCGCGAAGCGAGCCGAGCGCACGCACGCTCGGCAGCCAGCTCTCCGCGATCTCGACGGTGTGGGAATTGATACTCTGCATGGTGCCGATCGCCATCACGCCGACGCCGGCGAGCGACAGCACGAGGACCGACAACACGGTCAGAAGCTTGAACACGATCGACAACTTCGACATCACAGCAAATCCCGATGAGACCTAGCAACGCGCAAATCACCTGCGCCGCCATCGTCACGACGGACGACAGGGCGGAAGTCAGTTCAACAATGCTGGCTGATTTTTATCCCGTAAGATTGCGCTCATAGTTGCAAACAGGCGTTAACAGGAACCTACGTGAAACTACGGAATTCGCTGTCGCCGCCGTTATATGTTCCGCAATTATTGGTTGCAGCGCAGCAGACATCGCGCGACGCCACACCGGCGCACCGCGATGTACGGCTCGAACAGAGCAACTGACGACCTCACGCCGCCCGCACCGACTCCAGGAAGCGCGCGACCTCGCTCTTCAGCCGGTTGCTCTCCTGAGACAGCGATTGTGCTGCCGAATGAACCTGCGCAGAGGCGGCCCCGGTCTCGCCTGCGCCGCGCTGGACGTTGCCGATATTGGCGGAGACTTCCGAGGTGCCGTGCGCGGCATGTTGGATGTTGCGGGAGATCTCCTGCGTCGCGGCGCCCTGCTCCTCCACCGCCGCGGCGATGGCCGAGGAAATTTCCGACATCCGCGCGATGGTGTCGCCGATCTCCTTGATCGCGCCGACCGAATCCTGCGTCGCGGTCTGGATCGCGCCGATGTGCTGGCTGATCTCGCCCGTGGCCTTCGCGGTCTGCTCGGCGAGCGCCTTCACCTCGGTCGCAACCACCGCAAAGCCCTTGCCGGCCTCGCCCGCACGTGCCGCCTCGATCGTGGCATTCAGCGCCAGCAGATTGGTCTGGCTGGCGATGGTGTTGATCAGCTCGACCACGTCGCCGATACGCCCTGCCGCCTTGGTCAGCTCCGCGACGCGCGCGTTGGTGCGCTGGGCCTGCTCCACCGCGACGTCGGCGACGCGAGCCGATTCCTGCACCTGGCGGCTGATCTCCGAGATCGATGTGGTCATCTCCTCGCTCGCGGACGACACCGACTGCACGTTCGCGGACGCCTCCTCCGAGGCCGCCGCCACCGCCGTGGCAAGCCCGTTGCCGCGCTCGGCGGCCTGGGTCAGCGTATTGGAGGACGCCTCGAGCTCGGTTGCCGCCGACGACACCGTGTCGATGATCTCGCCGACTGCGCCTTCAAACCCGTCGGCGAGGCGCTGCATGTCCGCCTTGCGCCGTTCGCGCCCGCGCGCGTCAGCCTCGGCCTGCTCCGCACGCAGCCGCTCTGCCTCCACCATGTTGGTCCTGAACACCTCGACCGCGCCGGCCATCTCGCCGATCTCGTCCTTGCGCCCGACACCGGGGACGGAGATCGAAAGCTCGCCGCGTGCCAGCCGCGTCATCGCACCGACCATGCCGGACAGCGCCTTCGAGATCGAGCGTCCCAGGACGAAGCCGACCACGGCGAGCACGACGACAGTGACGGCGAAAGCAATCATCATCCACAGGCGTACGGCATCGCGCGTTGCGGCCTCCGCGGCGTCGGCCTGCTTGTACATGGCGTCAACGGCGGTCCGCACCTCGACCATGGAGGGTTCGAGCTCGCGGAATGTCTTCATCATGCTCGCGTCCAGCGCGGCGCTCTGCTGCGCGGTCTCGGCCCAGGCCGCGAACTCGGACTGGTATTTCTGGAGCTTGGCCGTGATGTCGTTCATCACCGCCGTCGGGACTGCGACCACCTCGATCGCCTTGGAGAATTCGACCGCGGCCTTCTTCACTTCGGCAATGTATTTGGGGTCGCGCCGCAGCATGAAGTCCTTCTCGTGCCGGCGCATCATCAGCATCCAGCTCGTCGTCCTGGGATCGTCGATCTCCTTGAGCTTCACCTCGATGTCGTGCACGGCGGCGCGGAGCGAGCCGGACAGGCCAAGC
Organism: Bradyrhizobium barranii subsp. apii; assembly: GCF_011516635.5. GTDB lineage: Bacteria > Pseudomonadota > Alphaproteobacteria > Rhizobiales > Xanthobacteraceae > Bradyrhizobium > Bradyrhizobium barranii. The sequence continues at coordinate 7,428,441 of NZ_CP096255.1, forward strand.
GTCTCGTTCAGCCCGAGTCTGGTCTCGGCCACGACGAGCGCCTTGAAATCCTCGGCATAGCGTTTGAAGCCGTCATGCGCCTGCCTGGTCTTGTCGGACAGCGCGCTCATGCCGCCGGCCGCCATCAACCGCTCGACCTCGCCGAAATCGCGGTTGATCGGTCCCATCAGCTCGGCATGGGCCTTGGCGTAGCTTTCGTTGCGGCGCTGCTGAAAATTCTTCTCGTTGCGGCGCGCCTCCAGCATCTCGATCGTGAGCTGCTTGTTCAGGTCAGCGATCGCGCGGGCGCGGTTGGCAACGGTGCGGGAGGCGTCCTGAGAGAGGCTGCCGATCTCGTAGATCGCGCCGAAGACGACGAGACCGACAAGGCCGAAGAGTCCGATCGCCATGACCTTGTGGGTGAGGCGAATGGAGAAGCCGCTCATTGAATGTGCTCCGATACGTTCGATACGCAATACAGGGAGGGCGACTCGGCACCCGAATATTGCGAGATCATGACTGCATCGGTTTTCCGGAAGGTTAACCGTGCAGACCTTCTCACCGCGGCATCGGCCGTGGACGCATGCGAACCACCACGCGTCCTCGCGCGGCGGCTGCAATCGGCGGATGATGGGGTGAGGACGGCCGCCCTCAGGCGGCGCGCACCGTGGTGAGGAACTTGCCGACCTCGAGCTTGAGGCGGTTGCTGTCGCCGGACAGTGACTGCGCCGCCGAAAGCACCTGCGAGGACGCCGAGCCGGTCTCGCTCGCGCCGCGCTGCACATCGGTGATGTTGGACGACACTTGATGGGTGCCTTCCGCCGCCTGCTGCACGTTGCGGGAGATTTCCTGCGTCGCCGCGCCCTGCTCCTCCACCGCTGCCGCGATCGCCGAAGAGATCTCCGACAGGCGTTCGATGGTGTCGCTGATGTCCTTGATGGCGCCGACCGATTCCTGGGTAGCAGACTGGATGCCGGAAATCTGCTGGCCGATCTCGCCGGTGGCCTTCGCGGTCTGCTCGGCAAGCGCCTTCACTTCGGAAGCGACGACGGCGAAGCCACGGCCAGCTTCGCCTGCACGCGCAGCCTCGATCGTGGCGTTGAGCGCCAGCAGGTTAGTCTGGCCGGCGATGGTGTTGATCAGCTCGACGACGTCGCCAATCCGCGTTGCCGCCTTCGACAGTTCGCTGACACGTTCGGTGGTGGTGCGGGCCTGGCCGACGGCTTCGCTCGCCACGCGCGCGGATTCCTGCACCTGGCGGCTGATCTCGGTGATCGAGGACGACAGCTCCTCGGTCGCCGAGGCCACCGACTGCACGTTGGTGGAGGCTTCCTCAGAGGCCGAAGCGACCACCGTCGCAAGCTGCTGCGCGTGCTCCGCGGTCGAGGTCAGCGTCGTCGCGGAAGCCTCGAGCTCGGTCGAGGCCGAGCTCACGGTCTCGATCACCTCGCCGACGGCGGTTTCAAACTGGTCGGCAAGCCGGAGCATGTCCTGGCGACGCTGCGCCGCGCTGCGCTGCTCCATCTCCTTCTGCTCGGCTTCCATCCGGATCTTGGCAAGGCCGTTCTCCCGGAACACTTCCGCGGTCTTGGCGACTTCGCCGACTTCGTCCTTGCGATCAAGGCCGGCGATCTCGACCTGATAGCGGCCGGAGGCAAGCTCCTGGAGCACACCGACGATCATGCGGATCGGCCGCGCGATGCCGTACTGACCGATGATGAAGCCCAACGCGCCGCCGATGATGACACCGAGGCCTGCGAGGATGATCAGGAAGCGTGACGTCGATTCATACTGCTCGCGCGCTTCCTTGCTCTTCTCCTCGACACGCGTATTCAGCCGATCGGCGAGTTCGCGGATCTTGCCTTGAAGGTTCTCCGCAGCGGTCCTGCTCTTCATCGCGATGTCGCGCAGCTTGTCTGCGCTGTCGCTGAGCTTCGCCGACTTCTCGGCATCGACGGCCGCGAGCGTCGTGTCCATCTGGCTCTTGTAGGCCGAGAACGCCTCACGCACGCCCGGGAGCAGCGTCTTGGCCTTCTCGTCCGGGGTCTGGCTGACCTCGTCGAAACGCTCCTGATACTGCTTGAGCTGGGCGTTGATGACATCACGCGCGGCGAGGCGATTGTCGTCACGCGGATCAAGCGCACTGCGGAATTCAGCGCGGTTCAGCGCGATGACGTTCTGGTTGGCGCGCGCGGCGAGCAAGGCCCGCTTGACCGCGGTCGACATCACGTCGGCCTTTTCGCTGAGATCGCTGAGGGCGGAGACGCCAATCCAGGCGATCGCGGCACCGATCCCGCACAGCAGGAGGACGATCCCGAGGATCTTGCTCAGGATGCGGAAGCGGCCGAGAAAATGCATGACTGGAGCCCTTCATGGACGTTGCCGCTCAAGCGGCTGAATTCCCATGAACTTCGTCCAAAACCATTCCGCTTCCCTTAACCACGTTTGCCGTAGAAACACGGAGCTTTCACCGCGATCGACGCCGCTCTTGCATTCCGAGAGTTGCGCAGGGAGCAAGGCTCTCCCTGCGGTTTTGGTCAGGCCGCGCGAACGGTACCCAGGAACTTGCCGACTTCGAGCTTGAGGCGATTGCTGTCGCCGGACAGCGACTGCGCCGCCGCCAACACCTGCGAGGACGCCGAGCCGGTCTCGCTCGCGCCGCGCTGCACGTCGGTGATGTTGGACGACACTTGATGGGTGCCTTCCGCTGCCTGCTGCACGTTGCGGGAGATTTCCTGCGTCGCGGCGCCCTGCTCTTCGACCGCAGCGGCGATCGCCGAGGAGATCTCCGACAGCTTCTCGATGGTGTCGCTGATGTCCCTGATGGCGCCGACCGAATGCTCGGTCGCGGCCTGAATGCTGGCGATCTGCTGGCCGATCTCACCGGTCGCCTTCGCGGTCTGCTCGGCGAGCGCCTTGACTTCGGAGGCGACCACGGCAAAACCGCGGCCCGCTTCGCCGGCGCGCGCGGCCTCGATCGTGGCATTGAGCGCCAGCAGGTTGGTCTGGCCGGCGATGGTGTTGATCAGCTCCACGACGTCGCCGATCCGCGTCGCCGCCTTCGACAACTCGCTGACACGGTCGGTCGTGGTACGGGCCTGGCCGACCGCCTCGCTGGCGACCCGAGGCCCGGCAGCACCACGGAGAAATCGCCGCCGGCGAGCTTCTCCATCGCCGCCGTCAATGCGCGCATGGGCCGCGCAATGCTGAAGACGGAGAAGATGCACGCCCCGATCAGAACCAGCGCGACCAGCACGCCGGCGACGAACGAGGTCCGCGCGACGGACGCGGCCTCAGCTTCGGCTTCGGCGCGGGCTTCGGAACTCTTCTGCTTGGCAAAGTTGATGATCTCGTTGGTCAGCTCCGATATCTCTTCGTTGATCGGGCCAGCATCTCCTTGCGGATGCGGTCGACCTCGGCCACGAGCTTTGCGAGCGGTGCTGCCGCCTCGCCGTCCTTCTTCGCGCTCAGGGCGAGCTCCTGCTTGCGGATCGCTTCGATCTGCTGTTGCCCCTTGCTGAAATTGCCGACCAACACGACCAGGCGGTCGATCCGCTTGTGATTCTCCGGCGAGCGCGACAGCTTCGCCATCTCGTCCGCGAATTTCAGGGCCGCGGTCTGCCGATCGTTGAAATAGGTGACGGCCTTCTGCAACTCGGCCGGCGACGTGGAGCTCAGGATGTCACGAATGCCGATCTGCATCCCGCGGACCGACGCTTTGGCTTCCGCGGCGCTTTGCGCGATCGACTGCTGCCCCGATGCCCCATTGCTGAGCTTCTGAACCGCAGCGTCGCCGTTCATCTGGAGGACGATCATCAGCGCGACGAGCGCGATGGTGAGTGCCGAGGTCACGGCGAGCTTGGTGCCAATTCGCAGGTTCTGAATGAACATCATCGACATAATCCCCGGATACGCATTGCCGCGCCGACGCGCGTGAACAGTCCGGGAAGGCTAACCGCGAGGTTACTCATTAACGTTAAGGGTGGCCGCGGCAGCCTGGGTAGAAATACTGAAATCGTGCTTAAACTACTGCAGTTGCGCACTTTTCACGTGCAATGAAATGGAACTCGCGGATTTGCACGCGCTGGCGTCCGTTAACGGTTGCCCGTTCGCGGTCATCAGCACACGGTCTCACCGACCAGGCTGACGCGGAAGACCGGCTTCTTGTTCTCGTCGAGCAGCTCCATGCTCCACTTCGCGTTCGGCTTCAGGTTGCGCGCGATGCTGCCGAGCAGGTTGGCGCAGACCTCGCTCATCTCGGCCCAGGCGGCGGCGCGATCCTCGAACTCGTACGGCTGGTCGGCGGCGCCGGAATAACGACCGGTGCTGATGCGAAAGAAATACAGCGACATCGTAGTACCCTTGCACCCCCCGGCCCTGCGCAAACTGGGACGCGAGTCGCTACCAAGGCATGAAAGCCGCCGTCCGTATGACTACGGCGCGGCGGCTTGGTGACCGATGAATATTTTCAACGACAAAATGCGCGGGCGGTCCCGCGCAGCCAGCTCACTGGGTCGAGCGGCGCAATTCCAGCGGAGCGTCGTTCCTGGCGGGCTCCGATTTGGCTTCGGACTTCACCGGCTCGAGCCGGCTGCTCTCGACACGCGGCGTCTCGACGCGCGCGGCGACTTCAGTGTTGGACGCAGCGACCGAACCGGTGCGCTCCGAAGAGCGCAGCGAGCGCGGACGCGCCGTCGCGCGGGCCATCAGCATCTGATTGCCGCCCTGGTGGTGGAAGTCGCAATAGGCGAAGCCCATGCCCGACACCGAGCCGCGGAAGCTGCGATCGTCGGTCTTTTCCAGGTTGAAGCAGGGCTCGAACGGAATGCCCTTGATCGAGGCGCAGACGTTCTGCCCGCGGATCTGGAGCGTGTTGCCGGGCAGGCGGAGATGCTTCACCGGGCCTGCGCCCGAGAACTGCACCGCGCCGGCGGCGCCGAGGTCGTCCAGGATGCGGCCTGCGCCGCGGGTACCGTCGAAACAGGTGAAGGCGAACACCTTACCGGCAACGAAGCGGCGCGCCTCGTCGGCGTTCATGCTTCCTGCAATGGCCGGCGCAAACGTCGCTGCCGCCGTGACAGCCCCCAACACAATACGCGCAAGCATGCTCAACTCCGAACCAACCCCAGCGCGGGCGATGCCTTATCTCTTTACCCGCTGCTTACCATACTAACCAAGGCAACATTGAAGCAGCTTGGTTGGTAAAGTCTGAACGCCGTTAGACAATTTTTACCACGATGCGGCCGCGGACCTGACCGGCGAGGATTTTCGCACCCCATTCCGAAACTTCCTCGAGCGGAATTTCATGAGTAATTTCAGATAGTTTTGTCCGGTCCAGATCCGAGGCCAGACGCTGCCAGGCGGCTTTCCGCGGCTCGATCGGGCACATCACGGAATCGATGCCGAGAAGGCACACCCCGCGCAAAATGAAGGGTGCGACAGAAGACGGCAGGTCCATGCCGGCCGCCAGGCCGCACGCCGCGATCGCGCCGCCATACTTCGTCATCGACAGGAGATTCGCGAGCGTGGTCGAGCCGACGCTGTCGACGCCGCCCGCCCAGCGCTCTTTGGCGAGGGGCTTGGCCGCCGCCGACAATTCATTGCGGTCAATGATCTCGGCCGCACCGATCTCTTTCAAATAGTCGGCTTCCGAGACGCGGCCGGTCGAGGCGATGACGTGATAACCGAGCTTCGAGAGCACGGCGGTGGCGACCGAGCCGACGCCGCCGGCCGCGCCCGTCACCACCACAGGGCCGCTCTTCGGCGACAGGCCGTGCTTCTCCAGCACCAGCACCGATAGCATCGCGGTGAAGCCGGCGGTGCCGATCGCCATGGCGTCACGCGCCGACAGGCCCTGCGGCAAGGCGACCAGCCAGTCGCCCTTGACCCGCGCCTTCTCGGCATAGGCGCCGAGATGGGTCTCGCCCATGCCCCAGCCGGTGCAGACGACCTTGTCGCCCGCCTTCCATTGCGGATGGGAGGAGGTTTCAACCGTGCCGGCGAAATCGATACCGGCGATCATCGGGAAGCGACGCACCACCGGCGCCTTGCCGGTGAGCGCGAGGCCGTCCTTGTAGTTCAACGTCGACCATTCCACGCGGACCGTGACATCACCATCCATCAGCTCGGCATCGTCGAACTGCGTGAGTGCGGCGGTTGTGCCCTTGTCCGCCTTGTCGATCCGGATCGCCTTGAATGTGGCCACGACTGAACTCCCTAGGCTTGTTTCAGGGGATGTTTAGCCGATCAGGCAGGCTGCGCAACCGCTCGCTGAACCGGTTTCTCCACGATCGGAAGATTGATCAGCGCGGAGAGCACGCCGAACAGGATCGAGAGCCACCAGATCGGCGTATAGGAACCAAACTTTTCGAACACGATGCCGCCGAGCCAGACGCCGAGGAAGCCGCCGACCTGATGGCTGACAAAGGCGAAGCCATAGAGCGTGGCGAGCCAACGCGTGCCGAACATCAGCGCCACCAGCGCGGAGGTCGGCGGCACCGTCGACAGCCAGGTCAGACCGGAGACCGCACCGAATGCGATCGCCGAGAACGGCGTGATCGGGAACGAGATGAAGGCGAGCGTCGCAAGCGCGCGCGTGAAATAGATCGCGGAGAGGATGTAGCGCTTGGGCAGCGAGTTCTGGAGATAGCCGACGCTCAGCGATCCCATGATGTTGAACAGGCCGATCGCCGCGATCACCCAGCCGCCGGTTTGCGTCGAGATGCCGCGATCGACCAGGAACGCCGGCAGATGCACGGTGATGAAGGCGAGTTGGAAGCCGCAGGTGAAGAAGCCGAGCACCAGCAGCACATAGGAGCGATGGCCGAAGGCTTCGGCGAGCGCTTTCGTGAAGGTCTGCTCATCCGCTGGCGTCGCATTGGCCGTGGTTGCGACCGGCGGCGTCGAGAGCGCCAGCGACAACGGGATGATCAACAGCATCAGGAAGCCGAACACGGTGAGCGCTTGCTGCCAGCCGAAATTGTCGATCAGTGCGACGCCGATCGGCGCGAACAGGAATTGGCCGAACGAGCCCGCCGCAGTGCCGGCACCGAGCGCGAGGCCGCGCTTCTCCGCCGGCAACAGCTTGCTGAACGCCGACAGCACCAGGTTGAACGAGCAGCCGGCGAGACCGAATCCCACCATCACGCCCGCGCCGAGATTCAGCGACAGCGGCGTCGAGGAATAGCGCATCAGCAGCAGGCCGCCGGCGTAAAGCAGCGCGCCGACGCACATCACCCGGAACAGGCCGAAGCGATCGGCGACGGCGCCGGCAAGGGGCTGGCCCAATCCCCACAGCAAATTCTGGAAAGCGATCGCAAGGCCGAACACGTCGCGGCCCCAGGCGAATTCGTGGCTCATCGGCTGCACGAAGAAGCCGAGCGCCGAGCGCGGGCCGAAGCCGAGCATGCCGATCGCACAGCCGCAGAGAATGATGATTGCCGGGGTGCGCCAGGAGGAGGAACGCGAGACCGGACCGAGTTCGCCCGCTTGAGTGGACATGGGTTCCTCATCAGTCGCTGGCGGATCCGGGATAGGCAACCGCGAGTCACGCGTTTAATGCAGATGCATGAAGATCCCAAGTCAAAAATGATTGCGTTCCACGAAGGGCTGCCGCCGGAGCGTTGCGTTTCATCGTGGCTGTCCCCGACGCGCCGAGCGCGATTTGACGGGAATGTGTGCGGCTGGGGCTAGCGGCCCGCTCGGGCGCGTGTTATCTTCGATCTACTCAGATTGAGTATATGTAAGCTCTGGCGAAACCCCACCGGCCTCTCGGCCGGATTTCTCAGGCCCTATATATACTCACATGGAGCATAATTAGCATTGGGAGGCTTCGATGCCCATCACTGGAATTTACGGCCCCGACGACTTCGCCAACCGGCCGCAGGGCCAAGTCCCCGCCCCTCCGCGCGCCATACCAGCGCGAACCGGCCCCGCGCTGCCGAAGCCCTCACTGGAATGGACTGCGGACGTCGAGCGGGCCACTGCGCCGCTCTATGAGCGCGTGAAGCACGTGATCCCCCCGATCGAGTGGCCGCTGATGGCGCCGATGATCAAGGCGATCAACGAGCTGAAGCAGGCCCGGGGCGCGGTCATCCTCGCGCACAACTACCAGGCGCCGGAGATCTTTCATTGCGTCGCCGATATCGGCGGCGACTCGCTTCAGCTCGCGATCGAAGCGACCAAGGTGAAGGCCGACATCATCGTGCAATGCGGCGTGCACTTCATGGCGGAGACGTCAAAGCTGCTCAACCCGGACAAGATGGTATTGATCCCGGACGCGCGCGCCGGCTGCTCGCTCGCAGACAGCATCACGGGCGCGGACGTTCGCCTGCTCCGCGAAAAATTTCCCGGCGTGCCTGTCGTCGCCTATGTCAACACGTCGGCGGACGTGAAGGCGGAGGTCGACATCTGCTGCACCTCGTCGAACGCGGTGCAAGTGGTCGAGAGCCTGAACGCACCGACCGTGATCTTCCTGCCCGATCGCTACCTTGCAACGTATGTCGCGTCGAAGACCGACGTGAAGATCATCGCCTGGAAGGGCGCCTGCGAGGTGCACGAGCGCTTTACGGGCGAGGAGCTGCGCGCCTATCGCGAGGCCGACCCGTCCGTGCAGATCATCGCGCATCCCGAATGTAGGCCTGATGTGCTGGCGGAAGCCGATTTCACCGGCTCGACCGCGCACATGATCAACTGGGTGCGCGAGCGGCGGCCGCGGCGGCTCGTCATGATCACGGAATGCTCGATGGCCGACAATGTCCGCGCCGAGCTGCCTGACGTGGAGATGCTCCGCCCCTGCAATCTCTGCCCGCACATGAAGCGCATCACGCTCGCCAACATTCTGGACAGCCTGCTCACGCTTGGCGAGCAGGTCACGATCGATCCCGCGCTCGCGGAACGCGCGCGGCGCTCGGTCGAGCGGATGATCAATCTGAAGAATTGAGAGTGAAGCATGCAAGACAACATCCACAACCTCACCCGCAGCACCGATGACGTCGTCATCGTCGGCGGTGGCCTCGCCGGACTCTTTTGTGCACTGAAGCTCGCGCCGCGGCCGGTAACGCTGATCTCGGCCGCCCCGCTCGGACAGGGCGCGTCGTCCGCATGGGCGCAAGGCGGCATCGCTGCGGCCGTGGCCGAAGGCGATAGCCCGGAGGCGCACGCCGCCGACACCATCGCCGTCGGCGGCGGTCTTGTCGATGAAGCGGTCGCACTCGGCATCGCGCGCGAGGCGGCGCCACGAATCCATGACCTGCTCGCCTATGGCGTGCCGTTCGACCGTGACCTCGAAGGCAAGCTCGCGGTCGGCCGCGAGGCCGCGCATTCGGCGCGGCGCATCGTGCATGTGCGCGGCGACGGGGCCGGAGCCGCGATCATCGCGGCGCTGGGCGAGGCCGTGCGCCGCACGCCGTCGATCCGACTGATCGAGGGCTTCGTTGCGGAAGCGCTGTTGACCGAGGACGGCGCGGTCACCGGTCTTCAATTGCGCGAGGCCGGCAATCCCGCTGCACGTCCGCTTCTGATGGCCTCTCGCGCGGTGGTGCTGGCGACCGGTGGCCTCGGCCATCTCTATGCCGTCACCACCAACCCGCTCGAAGCCAGCGGCTCGGGTCTTGCGATCGCAGCACGCGCCGGCGCCGTGATCGCCGACCCTGAGTTCGTGCAGTTCCACCCCACCGCCATCATGGTCGGGCGCGACCCGGCGCCGCTCGCAACGGAAGCGCTGCGCGGCGAAGGGGCGACGCTGATCAACGGCGATGGCGAACGTTTCATGCTCGCGCGCCATCCGCTGGCAGAGCTCGCGCCACGCGACATCGTGGCGCGCGGCGTATTCGCCGAGATCGCGGCCGGGCGCGGTGCCTTCCTCGATGCGCGGCAGGCGCTCGGCACGCGCTTCGCCGACAAATTTCCGACCGTGCATGCAAGCTGCATCGCGGCCGGCATCGATCCCGCGACGCAGGCCATCCCGATCGCGCCGGCCGCGCATTACCACATGGGCGGCATCGCGGTGGACGAGCGCGGCCGAAGCTCGATCGACGGGCTCTGGGCCGGCGGCGAAGTGTCGTCCACCGGTGCGCACGGCGCCAACCGGCTCGCCTCGAATTCGCTGCTGGAGGCCGTGGTCTACGCCGCCCGCATCGCCGACGACATCGCCGGCCGCGCGATCCCCTCGCCTGCCCGCCTTCCCGATGCGTTGGTGACGTCGCGTGGCGGCATGACGGACGCTGCCGCCGTGAAGCGGTTGCGAACGATGATGAGCGCGCATGTCGGCGTGATCCGCAACAGTGACGGGCTTGCGGAGGCCGTGCGCAGCTTCGCCGCAGTCGAACGCGGGCCCGCAAGCATCGCTCTCCGCAACATGGCGGCATCAGCCCTGCTCGTCGCGGCTTCCGCGTGGAGGCGGCGCGAAAGCCGCGGCGCGCATTTCCGCTCCGACCATCCGGCGGATGTCCCCACGCTGGCACAGAGAACGATGACGACGCTCACGGAGGCACGTGAGATCGCGGAGCGCCTGAGCGAGCGTCCGCTGCCACGCACCGCCCGACCGATGATCGCCTGATGGAGTTCCCCATGATCACCCCGACGTCACTGCTCTATCCCGACGCCTTCCTGTCGCCGCTTGCGATCGACGAGGCCGTGCATCGCGCGCTCGACGAGGATCTCGGCCGCGCCGGCGACATCACCTCGCTTGCGACGATCCCGGAGGCGACCAAGGCGCAGGCCGTCCTGGTCGCCCGCCAGTCCGGCGTGATCGCCGGCCTGCCGCTGGCGCTGGCGACGCTGCAAAAGCTCTCGCCCGACATCGACGTGCGCGCGCATGTCCGCGACGCCGCACGGGTTGCCCGCGGCCAGCACGTGCTGACGATCACGGGCCCGGCGCGCGCCATCCTCACGGCCGAGCGGACCGCGCTGAATTTCGTCGGCCGGCTGTCGGGCGTCGCGACGCTCACGGCCGACTACGTCGCGCGGACCGAAGGCACGACAATGCGCATCTGCTGCACGCGCAAGACCACGCCGGGGCTCCGGGCGCTGGAGAAATACGCCGTGCGCTGCGGCGGCGGCTTCAACCACCGCTTCGGGCTCGACGATGCGATCCTGATCAAGGACAACCACATCGCGGTCGCCGGCGGCATCCGCCCGGTTCTGGAGCGCGCCCGCGCGCATGCCGGTCATCTCGTCAAGATCGAGATCGAGGTCGATACGCTCGCGCAACTCCGCGAGGTGCTCGGCACCGGGCTCGCCGATGCCGTGCTGCTCGACAACATGGACCTCGCGACGCTGCGCGAGGCGGTGCGGCTCAACGAAGGGCGCCTCCAGCTGGAGGCATCCGGCGGCGTCACGCTGGACTCGATCGCGGCCATCGCGGCGACCGGCGTCGACTACGTCTCATCCGGCGCGCTGACACATTCGGCGCCGAATTTCGACTGCGCGCTGGATATCGAGGCGTGAGCCACACCGTCATGGCCGGGCTTGTCCCGGCCATCCACGCCTCACCTCGCAACACAAAGAACGTGGATGCCCGGGACAAGCCCGGGCATGACGAACTTCCGTGAATGATTATCTTCGCTCGCTCACACCCATCTCGGCGGAGCTCTTGGCTTCCTGGGCGAGCTCGGCAGAGAGCGCGGCGGTCTGGGCCGGGGTGCCCCAGCTCGGTTCTTCGCTGCCGTCGCCCCAGGCGCGCGGGCGATAGAAGGTGTGGACGCCGGTCTTGTACATCTTCTTCATCTCGGCGACCCAGGACGGACGCACCCAGTAGGCGTGGTAGTGCGTGGACTTGCCCACTTCGGGCAGCCAGATCTGGCCGTCGAGCATCGCCTTCGAGATCTTTTTCGCGCGCTCCCACATCTCGGGCTCGCGGATCACGTCGGCATTGTTGTCGCAGGCGAAGGTGAACTGACACGCCAAATGGCGGTGCTTGTTCTGATAGACCGCGCCGCACACGGTGTCCGGATATTTGCCGGAGAAGACGCGGTTCATCACGACTTGTGCAACCGCCATCTGGCCACGCACGGCCTCGCCGCGCGATTCGAAATAGACGGCTTCGGCGAGACACTTCTCGGCCTTTGCGCGCGACTTGTCGTCGAGCGCGAGCCGCTCCGCCGGCGATCTGGCGCGCTGGTTGTCGGCGTTGACCTCGCCCTTCGGCGCGACGCTCTCGCCGCTTTCGATGTCCCTGGCGATCTCGGCCGACGGCGGCGACAGCGCGGCCGTCACCTTCATATCAGGATCGGGCATCACGATCAGCGGCTCGGCGCCGGGCTGCCAGCTCTCGATGCTCTCGAGATTGCCGCCGAGCGAGGAGCTCCCGAAAAACAGGTTCGAGGTCTTGACGCGGAAGGGATCGCGCGGCGCTGCGTCCGGAAGGGTCGCCCGCTTCAGCGCCTCGAGCGGCTGGACCGCGAACGCGCGCGCTGCGTCGCTGGCTTGTGGCGGATTGGAATATTGCGGCAGCGGCGGCGCGCGCAGCGCTTCCTGAAGCTCGGAATCGAGCGCCGCCGCGGACTCCGGCGACATGATTTGCGGCAACGCGGCGGTCTTGGCGCCGAACACCGAGCTGTTCGATGTCGCGGGATCTTGCTGTGCCGGCGCGGCCGATGGTGCGGTCGTCTCGGGAGCCTGCGTGGGCGTGACGCTTGCGAGGCGATCCCCCTTCATGGAGCGATCGACCTTGGGAAAATCGGCGGCCTGGTACCGCGGCGGCGCCTGAAGCGCAGGATTGCGGCTGATCGCGCCGGTGACGTCGCGACCATCGAGGCTCGCGAGGCGAACCATCGCGCTCTGCGGAAGCGACGTGCCGATCGGACGGGAAAAGCTGTAGGTGGCGAGCTGGATCGAGGACGCGGCGGAAAACACCTGCTTCTGCCAGCGCTCGGCGACGCCGGGCTGACGCGCCAGCAACGACGCGATATCCTGATAGCCGGTCTCTCTCGGCATCAATGCGAAGATGCAGAGACCGATTCCGAAGGACGCGAACCGCGCGCCCTTCGGATGGTTACGCAACACTGACATCGACACGCTCACGCTACGCTTACGCCAGAAAAATCGAACCGCAGTACGTCCGTACAATTCGATCTTTATCGTCAGTATCCAATTTAGGTTGCCGGGGCGTTAATCGGCGTTGCGCGTGCGGCACACTCAAGCGATTGCAGGCGGTTTCACGGGCAATGATGCACGTTGGTAAACGCCGCCTCTCGTAAAGCGGTAAACATTCGGTCAACGCGAATGGTGAAGGAACTCTTGCGCGCGCGTATCATTACGGGACGCGCGACGGGTTCCGTTGTTTGTGCGCAGTGAGTCCGCTTCATCGGTGTCATGCCCCGGCTTGACCGGGGCATCCAGTACGCCGCGGCCTGTCCGCTCAACCACAACGGCCTCGGCGTACTGGATCGCCCGGTCAAGCCGGGCGATGACACCGAGTGTGTGGCGCTCGCAAAGACGCGTGGATGGAGTGTCGTCTGAAATGAAAAGAGGCGGGGCTTTGCCCCGCCTCTCTCAACTCAATCCTGATCTTGCCGCTTACGCCTGACTAGCAATCGCCTTGCCGAGCGCCGCCTGCGCCGCCGCGAGACGGGCGATCGGCACGCGGTAGGGCGAGCAGGAGACGTAGTCGAGGCCGATATCGTGGCAGAAGGCGACGGAGGCGGGATCGCCGCCGTGCTCGCCGCAGATGCCGACCTTGAGCTGCGGACGCGTCTTGCGGCCGCGCGCGACGCCGATCTTGACGAGCTCACCGACGCCTTCCTGGTCGAGCGCGACGAAGGGATCGACCGGGAGGATGCCCTTGGACACGTAGGTTCCGAGGAAGCTCGCGGCATCGTCGCGGCTGATGCCGTAGGTGGTCTGCGTGAGGTCGTTGGTGCCGAACGAGAAGAACTCCGCGCTCTCCGCGATCTCTGCCGCGAGCAGGCAGGCGCGCGGCAGCTCGATCATGGTGCCGACCTGGTAGGCGATCTTGGTGTTGGTGTCGCGCATCACGGCTTTCGCGGTGGCATCGATGCGCGCCTTGACGAGGTCGAGCTCGGCCTTGGTGGCGATCAGCGGCACCATCACCTCGAGGCCGACGGCCTTGCCGGTGCGCTTCTCGGCCTCGACTGCGGCCTCGAAGATCGCACGCGCCTGCATCTCGGCGATTTCAGGATAGGCGATCGCGATGCGACAGCCGCGGAAACCGAGCATCGGATTGAACTCCGAGAGCTCGCGCGCACGGTCGGCCAGGCGCCGCGGGTCGGTGTTCATGGCGCGTGCCACTTCCTCGACCTCGGCATGGGTGTGCGGCAGGAACTCGTGCAGCGGCGGGTCGAGCAGCCGGATCGTGACGGGCAGGCCCTTCATGATCTCGAACAGCTCGACGAAGTCGGCGCGCTGCATCGGCAGCAGCTTGGCCAGCGCGGCGCGGCGCGACTGCTCGTCCTCGGAGAGGATCATCTCGCGCACCGTGCGGATACGCGTCTCCTCGAAGAACATGTGCTCGGTGCGGCACAGGCCGATGCCTTCCGCGCCGAACTTGATCGCGGTGCGCGCGTCCTCCGGCGTGTCACCGTTGACGCGCACGCCGATCTTGCGGACCTGGTCGGCCCATTTCATCAGCGTGCCGAACTCGCCGGACAGCTCCGGCTCGATCATCGGCATGCGGCCGGCGAGCACCTGGCCGAGCGAGCCGTCGATGGTGATGACGTCGCCGGTTTTGAAGGTACGGGAGCCGATGCTCATGGTGCCGCGGCCGTAATCGACGCGGATGGTGCCGCAGCCGGAGACGCAGGGCTTGCCCATGCCGCGCGCGACCACCGCCGCGTGCGAGGTCATGCCGCCGCGGGTGGTCAGGATGCCTTCGGCGGCGTGCATGCCGTGGATGTCTTCGGGGCTGGTCTCGATGCGAACCAGGATCACCTTGCGTCCGTCGGCCTGGAGCTTGGCCGCCTCGTCCGAGGAGAACACGATCTCGCCGGAGGCCGCGCCGGGCGAGGCCGGCAGGCCGGTCGCGATGACGTCGCGCTTGGCGTCGGGATCGATGGTCGGATGCAGCAGCTGGTCGAGCGAGGCGGGATCGATCCGCGTCACCGCTTCCTTCTTCGAGATCAGCCCTTCATTGGCGAGCTCGACCGCGATGCGCAGCGCCGCCTTGGCGGTGCGCTTGCCGCCGCGGGTCTGGAGCATCCACAGCTTGCCCTGCTCGACCGTGAACTCCATGTCCTGCATGTCGCGGTAGTGCTTCTCGAGCAGGGTGTAGATCCGCGTCAGCTCCTTGAAGGCTTCCGGCATCGCCGCTTCCATAGACGCCTTGTCGGAACCGGATTCCTTGCGCGCTTCCTCGGTGATGTCCTGTGGCGTGCGGATGCCCGCCACCACGTCCTCGCCTTGCGCGTTGATCAGGAACTCGCCGTAAAGCTTGCTCTCGCCGGTCGAGGGGTTGCGGGTGAAGGCGACGCCGGTCGCCGACGTCTCGCCCATGTTACCGAACACCATGGCCTGCACGTTGACCGCGGTGCCCCAGGATTCCGGAATGTCGTGCAGCTTGCGATAGGTCACCGCGCGCGCATTCATCCAGGATGAGAACACCGCGCCGATCGCGCCCCAGAGCTGGTCGTGCGGATCCTGCGGGAAATCCTTGCCGGTCTCGCGCGCGACCGCGTCCTTGTACTTGCCAACCAGCCCGACCCAGTCCTCGGCGCTGAGGTCCGTATCGAGCGTATAGCCCTGGCTGTCCTTGAAGGTGTCGAGGATTTCCTCGAAGTGATGATGCTCGAAGCCGAGCACCACGTCCGAATACATCGTGATGAAGCGGCGATAGCTGTCATAGGCGAAGCGACGGTCGCCCGACAGTTCCGACAGCGCTTCCACGGTCTCGTCATTGAGGCCGAGATTGAGCACGGTGTCCATCATGCCCGGCATCGAGGCACGCGCGCCGGAGCGCACGGAGACGAGCAGCGGGTTTTTGACGTCGCCGAACACCTTGCCGGTCAACTTGCCGACATGGTCGAGCGCCTTCTCAACCTGCGACTGCAATTCCTTCGGATAGGATTTGTCGTGTGCGTAGAAGTAGGTGCAGACCGAGGTCGGGAGGGTGAAGCCGGGAGGCACGGGAAGGCCGAGATTGGCCATCTCGGCGAGGTTGGCGCCCTTGCCGCCAAGCAGGTCGCGCATCTCCGTCCGGCCCTCGGCCTTGCCGTCGCCGAACGTGAACACCCATTTGCCGGCCTTGGCCGCGGCTGGCGCCGCCTTGGCGGGCGCGGCCTTTTTGGGGGCGGGCTTCACGGCAACCTTCGGCGCTGCCGACTTGGTCGCAGCCTTCGCCGCGGGCTTTGCAGCCGACTTTACAGCCGGCTTGGCAACCGTCTTGGCGACCGGCTTCGGGGTGCTTTTGGCGAGCGCCTTGCGAGCCGCCGGCGCGGCTTTCCCCGCGGCGGAGGACTTTGATTTCGCTGGCGTTTTCGCTGGAGTTTTATTGGGCTTCGAGGCGGCTTTGGCCATAGCTTGCACACAACCTGCGAGAGGAAAGGGAAATCGCGCGCCTTACACCACTTTGGGCAGGCCCGCGCAAGTCGAAGAGTTCCGGAAAATGAAGGCCTAGAGATGGAGCCACTTCAACAATCCGAGCCCGATCGCACCATTTATGATGAGAAAGATCGCGACGATCAGGTTGAGAAGGCGCGGCATGATCAGGATGAGCACGCCCGCAAGCAGCGACAGAAGCGGCGAGATGTGGGCGACGGTGATGTGCATGAATTGTCTTTCCGTGACGTGAGGCGAATCGCGGCTGGATCATACCGGACCGGGTTCCGCGGGTAGAGACGCACAAGGCGCGAACAGGTTCCCGGCTTCGCGAAAACTGCCCGAAATTGCCGCTGATGCGGCAGGGCTTTTCCCGGAACATTGCGAAGGGGACATGCATTGGCAACCGGTCGCGCCAGTAGCGCCGGCTGAAATCAGTTCGAAGGAGTTGCCCATGCGGAACAGGATTCTCGCCCTCGCTGCGCTTGGCGCCGCGCTCGGCTCGCCGATCGCAGCGTCTGCGCAATCCGGTCTCACCGTTGGCCGCGCGCCTGTCGTCGTCGACAGCGGCCCGACGATTGCGGTCGAACAGAGGCCGGCATTCCGCGAATATGTCGTCGAGCAACGTGTGCCGGCCTTCCGTGTCCCGGATCGCGTGGTGGTCGGCGCCACCTTACCTGAAAGCGGCGTCACTTATTATGACGTGCCGCAACGTTTCGGCGCCACCACCTACCGCTACACCGTCGTAAACGGCGCAACCGTGCTGGTCGAGCCGCGCTCGCGGCGCGTCGTCGAGGTGATGGATTAGATTCTCGTCTGAACGCGTTTTCTTCACGCGAACCGGTATCCACTTCGCTCGAAAACGCTTCCGATCAACTCGATGTCCGGCGCGTCACTTCAATCAGGCTGGCGCGCATCGCGTAGTACGGACATCAGGCCCCGCCCGGTTCTCCCCCCGCCGGGCGGGGCTTTTTTTGGGCCTCGTCTGTGCACGCTCTCGTGTCCCGGGCAAGCGCAGCGCGACCCGGCAACTGTTATGTCGGCTTGACGTTCAGGTAGGGCTTCCTGTCGCGCATCATGGCGTTGAGGACCGTCAGCAGCTTCCTGGCGACGGCAATGAGGGCGAGTTTGGCTGGTTTGCCGGCCTGTCGCAATCGTACGTAAAAGACCTTGAACGGATCGGCCCGGCGGACCGCGTTGAGAGCAGCCATGTAAAGGGCATCACGGACGCGCTTTCGGCCCCCGGCGATCTTACGTTTGCCACGGTAAGCCGTCGTCCGTTAAGAATCCGAATTGAGCGGGATGGGACATGTGAACGTGCGCCATATCCGGATCAGGAACAGGTCCAAGAAATCTCTCAGCCAGGCGAGGATGCGGCGGAAGTTGTGGCCTACGGCGGAGAGGACGACGTTGGCGGCGTCTCCTGCGCGGCCTTTGAGGTAGCAGCGCCCGAGGTGACCTTCGGCCTTCAGGTGTCCGATGATGGGCTCGATGGCGGATCGGCGGCGCAACTCGCGCTTGATGATCCCGAAGACGCCGCGCTTCTGGCCGGAGATGAAGACGCGACGTGGATTTTGAGCGTCGTGGCCGCGATACCCCTTGTCGACATAGGCCCGCTCGATCGGACAGCCGGTGAGTGCCTCGGTGCGGTCGATGACGTCGCGCAGGGTGTGACCGTCATACGGATTATCGGGCAGCGCCCTGACGTGTAGCACGAACAGACCGCCGGGAGCTCGGCGGTTGTTGGTGACGATGGAAGCCTTGACGCCGAACTCGTACGGCGCGGAGGCCTTGCCCTTGCCGATGCACTCCACCTCCGGGGCATGGAAAGAATAAAGCTTCCAGCCGCGTTGGCGCTGCTGCTGCGAGCGGATCTGGCTGGCCCGGCCAAGCGGAAGGGCGAACGCCTCCTCCAGGGCTGGCTGGCCGTCGATCTTGCGGCGGATATCGCGGATGATCCGGCCGAGCCTTGAGCGCAGGATACGCAACTGCCGCTGATGCCGCCTGAATTGTTTGGCATGGGCGTAGCGGCCCGCCATCATCGCGGCGGCCTTGGCGATCCGAGAATAGGACTGCCGCAGCCTGACGCCGTGCCTTCTCGCCAGGCGGTTGAGCCCCTTGATGGCCGCATGCAGCAGCTTGGCGTCGGTCGGAAAGGTGATGGCCTTTGGCTGCACCGTGGTATCGACCGTGACCCGCTTGAGGTCCTGGCCGCGTAACGCGCCGGCCTCGTGCGCCACCCGCAGGCTCTCGGCCAGCAGCAGTTCCAGCTTGTCGCCGAGCCGCTTGCGCCAATGGCTCAGGTCCGATCGCTCGTGCGGGAAGGCGTGCTGGAAGAACTCTTCGCCGGTGAAGTACTGGAAATACGGGTCGTGGACCCAGCGCTCGCAAATCCCCTCATCGGACAGCCCGTAAATCTGCTTGAGCAACAGCAGCCCGATCATGAAGCGGGTCTCGATCCCCGGCCGGCCGTTCTCGCTGTAGAGCGGCGCGATCTCGCCGTCGATCCAGTCCCAATCGATCTTGCCGGCCAACAGAACCAGCTCGTGCTTCAGATTGATGATCTGGTCCAGCCGCGCCCGGAACAGGTCGTTCGATCCCGTCGTCTTGTGCTTCTTCGGTCGCATCGTCCCCTCCGATGCAACACAGAATCATGGTCCGCTGCGAAAGGGAATCTGGAGGGTTCTGTGAGGTCGCGCTCACGCGAGGGCGCGGCAGGCGCTTATGACGCGACCTCATTGAAGCCGGATTGAACGAAGGCGCGGGAGGCTATTCGCGGTTTTGCAGCTATGGGGATTGTTCGAGATCGCCATGCCCGATCTGCTGGCTCGGCGCGTGAGGCAGAGACACAGGAGTGCGCATCCTGGAAGAGTTGAGATCAGACGCGCTTCGCCTGAGATCGCGATAGGCCTTTTGCTGCATCGGACGGTTGTTGTCGCGCAGTGTGACAGCACGGATTCGACATCGTCCGCGATGATCGAGACGCTGGGAGCGAAATGACGAATGATGATCGTCGTGCACGACATGACTTGGCTCACGATGTGTCGCATCGGAACGGTGATGTTCGAGGGCTGGGGCGTCTGAAGCTATGTCGAAAGCGCTCAATGATGCGCATGACGCCACCACAATCGGGACAGGCAGGAACCTCGGCCCAGGTTTGAGCCTCCGAATCCACAGGCGACGGCTGGCCATCGTTTGGGGCTGTTCGCTCATGATCGAGAAGTTCGCGGCAAAGGGCGAGCTTGGCAGCGCGATGGCGGTTGGCCATGAAGCCGAAGTGGCGGATGCGGTGGAAGCCGTCAGGCGGCGTATGAAGCAGGAAACGGCGAATGAACTCATCGGGCTTGAGATTCATGATCTTTGTCGCGCTGTTTTGGCGATAGTCCTTCCATGAGAAGGCGACATGATCGTCGTCGAGTGCGACGAGCCGGCTGTTGGCGATCGCGACGCGATGGGTGTAGCGGCCGAGATAGGCCAGGACCTGTGCGGGTCCGCCGAAGGGCCGCTTGGCGTAAGCAACCCAGTTGATGCGTCGCATGGCGTCGAGGTGGGCCGCAAAGGCAGCCGGCTCGGCCAGAGCTCCGAGATCGCCGAAGAAACGCAAGGCACCGGAGTTGAAGGCTGCCGACAGACGTTTGAGAAAAAGTGTGCGAAATAGTCTGGACAACGGTTTGACGGCCAGGAAGAAGTTCGGTCGGCAAGCGGTCCAGCGCGCGCCATCGGGCGAGAGGCCGCCACCCGGAACGACGCAATGGACGTGGGGATGATGCATCAGCGTCTGTCCCCAGGTGTGGAGGACGGCGACGCCGCCGATCGCACCGCCGAGCCGGCGTGGATTGGCGGCGAGCGTCGTCATCGCCTCGGCGGCAGCCTTGAACAGGATGGCATAGACGACGGCCTTGTTCTGGAAAGCGATCGCGGCGATCGGTGCGGGAAGTGTAAAGACGACGTGGAAATAGGGAACCGGAAGCAGGTCGGCTTGACGCGCGGCGAGCCACGCGGCTCGGGCTCTCCCCTGACACTTCGGACAGTGCCGATTGCGGCAGGAATTATAGGCAACGCGTGTCGTGCCGCAGTCGTCGCAAGCCTGCATGTGGCCGCCGAGCGCCTCGGTCCGGCACGCAACGATCGCGCTCATCACGCGCCGCTCGACCCGCCCCAGATGACCGGCATGTACACGGCGATAGGCGTCGCCATGCCGGCGCAGAATATCGGCAATCTCGATGGCGGGCCTGTTGGAGCGGATGTCGGAGCGGGTCATGACCCGCATCCCGCTGCGGGTCATCCAGGTGGCGTCACCTCCAGCGACAGGCGATCGAGCGGGCTCTGCGTCGCTCGGATCGTATCGGTGGCGACCTGCGTGTAGCGCGCTGTCGACGACAAATTATTGTGCCCGAGCAAGACCTGGATGATCCGGATATCGGTTCCGTTCTCGAGAAGATGTGTCGCGAAGCTGTGGCGCAGCGTGTGCGGCGTGACGCGCTTGGTCAGGCCCGCAGCCTTCACCGCCGACCGGCAGGCGGCATGCAGCACGGTCTGATCGATCGGATGATCTTCGTCACGACCAGGGAACAGATAAAGCCGCGGCCGGGCGAGCCGCCAGTAGGTGCGCAGGATGCCCAGCAGCTGGGGCGACAGCATCACGTTGCGATCCTTCGCGCCCTTGCCGTGGCGCACCTGGATGACGCCGCGGGCGCTGTCGATGTCTTCGATCCGCAGTCCCGCAACCTCCGAGGCCCTGAGCCCGGCCGCATAGGCGGTGGTGAGCGCGGCGCGGCTCTTCAGGCTCGATACCGCTTCAAGAAACTGAACCACTTCGTCGGCGCTGAGAACGACCGGCAGCTTGCGCGGTTCTCGCGCATAGGGAATGCGCTCTGGGATGAGCGCCTCGCCGAGCGTGACGCCGTAGAAAAACCGTAGCGCACAGACGATCTGGTTCAGCGCCGGCCATGAGATGCCGGTCGAGACCAAATGCACCTGGAAGGCGCGGACGTCTTCCAGCTCTAACCGGTCAGGCGATCGGCCAAAATAGCGGCTGAACTTCGAAACCGCGCTGATGTAGGATCTTTGCGTCGCCGGCGACAGATTGCGGACGGTCATGTCTTCGATCATGCGGCGGCGAAGAGGGCTCAAATCGGCCATCTCGATACTCCTGTCTGAGGGGGTGGGCTCCAACACCCACATCCTCTCAGCCAGGAGGCGATCTATGCCACCTTGCCCCCTACGCCGCGGCAGCGGCTTCGTTCAATCCACAATCGAATTTGCAGGCTTTGGCGGTCTTTACCTCCCAATCCCTGCAATCTCAAACCGTCTCAAATCCGAAAAACAGACTCTCGCTCAATCGCTTAGTGTCCGACCGAAAAATAAGTTGAGTGATATCAGCGAGTTCTGATTCCATCGGTGTTGCGAAGCATCAAAGGGATCGAGAATGTGGACTGATATCACCCGGGCACAGTTTGCCCGAGAGGAGCTGCGTTTGCCAAGCGACTTGACGGATGCGGAATGGGGCGTGCTGGAGAGGTTGCTTCCTGTGCGGGCCAAGCGCGGGCGGCGCCCGAAATGGAGCTATCGCGACATCGTCGAGGCAGTACTCTATCTGCTGCGCGGCGGATTGCCGTGGCGCATGCTGCCGCCCACTCTGTTTCCACCAATGACCACGGTGCAGTACTATTTCTACCAATGGCGCGACAGCGGATTGTGGCAATCGATCAACCACGCACTCCTGATGCTGGCGCGCGAGGCGATCGGCCGGGAGGCCTCGCCGACGGCCGGCGTGATCGACAGCCAATCGGTCAAGACCACGGAAAGTGGCGGCCCTCGCGGCTACGACGCGGGAAAGAAGATCAAGGGTCGAAAGCGCCACATCGTCACCGACACCCAAGGGCTCCTGGTCGGAGCGATCGTTCACGCTGCCGACGTCCAGGATCGTGACGGCACGCCAGATGTCCTGTGCAGCATTCGCTACCGCTTCCCCTGGCTGCGCCATATCTTCGCCGATGGCGGCTATGCCGGCGAAAAGCTCAAGGCGGTGCTGGAAAAGATCGGCCGGTGGACTGTCGAGATCATCAAGCGCTCCGATGCCGCACAGGGCTTCGAGGTGCTTCCGCGCCGCTGGGTGGTCGAACGAACCTTCGCCTGGCTCGGCCGCAACCGCAGATTGGCCAAGGACTTCGAGCGAACCATCGAAAGCGCAACTGCCTGGCTCTTCCTCGCCTCTGTCCAACTCATGACAAGGCGCATCGCAGCGATAAAAACAGCAATGCAATTTTGAGTCAGGCTCTTAGTACGACTGAGTCACAAAACCGCAGGCTTTATCCGGCCGGAATCAGCGATGGTTGAAGCATGGACCATCAGCCGAGGAGGCTACATGAGCGGGCGTGGCACCAAGACCAGTGAGATGCGATTTGCGACGTATTTGGAAGGGCTTGCCAGCGTCATCGGTCATGCTGATCGGAAGGCACCGCTGCGCGACTATTGCGTCGGCCTCATGGCCTGTGGCGGTCGTAAGAGCGTGGAGCCAATGGCGGCGATGACGGCTCCGGAACGGACGGCCGCCCAACATCAATCGCTGCTGCATTTCGTCGGCAGCGGCGCCTGGTCGGATGAGAAGGTGCTGGGCAAGGTACGAGAGATGGTCCTGCCGGCGATCGAACGCCAGGGCCCGATCGAAGCTTGGATCATCGATGACACCGGATTTCCCAAGCAGGGGCGACATTCGGTTGGAGTTGCACGGCAATATTGCGGGCAGCTCGGCAAGCAGGATAATTGCCAGGTGGCGGTGTCATTATCGATTGCCAATCACCACGCCAGCCTGCCTGTTGCCTACCGCCTTTATCTTCCGAAGGAATGGACTGAGGATTGCGATCGGCGGCGCAAGGTGGGCATTCCTGCCGAAGTCGGCTTCCGGACCAAGCCGGAGATCGCGCTGGAGCAGTTGCGGTGGGCCTGTGCGACCGGCCTTCCGCGTGGTGTCGTGCTGATGGACGCGGGCTATGGCAACAACAGCGATCTGCGCACGGAGATCACGGCGCTGGGATTGACCTATGTGGCGGGTCTTCTGTCGAGCACAACGGTATGGGCGCCCGGCACCGGTCCCTTGCCGCCGAAGCCATGGTCGGGCCGCGGCCGTCCCCCGAAACTGATGCGCCGCAACCGTCAGCGTCGGCCGGCCGCCGTTAAAGCGCTCGCGATCGGCCTGCCGGCCAAAGCTTGGCGCACCATCACGTGGCGGCAAGGAACGAACGAAAAGCTGAGCTCGCGCTTTGCCCGCGTGCGGGTCCGTGCCGCGCACCGTGATTATTGGCAAACCACCCAGCGGTTGGAGGAATGGTTGCTGATCGAATGGCCGAAAGGCGAGGACCAGCCTACCAAATACTGGCTCTCGACATTGCCGGAGGATGTGGCATTCCGGACTCTCGTAGAGACGGCTAAATTGCGCTGGCGCATCGAACGCGACTATCAGGAACTCAAGCAGGAGGTCGGGCTTGGCCACTTCGAGGGACGCGGCTGGCGCGGCTTTCATCATCACGCAACGATGTGCATTGCAGCCTTCGGATTCCTGATCTCCGAGCGGGAGGCGTTTCCCCCCTCAGGCGCTCGGCGCGCCCGGCCGATCCCGCTCGCTCGCGTTTCCGCGGATTACAGACCCCGCGGTTCTGCCGCTACGGACCCAACGTCACATTCCAAATTCGATCACGACGATGCGACGGCGACTCGAACAAGGGCTGGTCCGAACGTTGTCGAGATGTCCTTGTTGTGCAATCAAGTTCGCCCATTTCACAGACCACCGTTTGTGACGCAGTAAGATTAGTACGACTGAGTCACAAAACCGCAGGCTTTATCCGGCCGGAATCAGCGATGGTTGAAGCATGGACCATCAGCCGAGGAGGCTACATGAGCGGGCGTGGCACCAAGACCAGTGAGATGCGATTTGCGACGTATTTGGAAGGGCTTGCCAGCGTCATCGGTCATGCTGATCGGAAGGCACCGCTGCGCGACTATTGCGTCGGCCTCATGGCCTGTGGCGGTCGTAAGAGCGTGGAGCCAATGGCGGCGATGACGGCTCCGGAACGGACGGCCGCCCAACATCAATCGCTGCTGCATTTCGTCGGCAGCGGCGCCTGGTCGGATGAGAAGGTGCTGGGCAAGGTACGAGAGATGGTCCTGCCGGCGATCGAACGCCAGGGCCCGATCGAAGCTTGGATCATCGATGACACCGGATTTCCCAAGCAGGGGCGACATTCGGTTGGAGTTGCACGGCAATATTGCGGGCAGCTCGGCAAGCAGGATAATTGCCAGGTGGCGGTGTCATTATCGATTGCCAATCACCACGCCAGCCTGCCTGTTGCCTACCGCCTTTATCTTCCGAAGGAATGGACTGAGGATTGCGATCGGCGGCGCAAGGTGGGCATTCCTGCCGAAGTCGGCTTCCGGACCAAGCCGGAGATCGCGCTGGAGCAGTTGCGGTGGGCCTGTGCGACCGGCCTTCCGCGTGGTGTCGTGCTGATGGACGCGGGCTATGGCAACAACAGCGATCTGCGCACGGAGATCACGGCGCTGGGATTGACCTATGTGGCGGGTCTTCTGTCGAGCACAACGGTATGGGCGCCCGGCACCGGTCCCTTGCCGCCGAAGCCATGGTCGGGCCGCGGCCATCCCCCGAAACTGATGCGCCGCAACCGTCAGCGTCGGCCGGCCGCCGTTAAAGCGCTCGCGATCGGCCTGCCGGCCAAAGCTTGGCGCACCATCACGTGGCGGCAAGGAACGAACGAAAAGCTGAGCTCGCGCTTTGCCCGCGTGCGGGTCCGTGCCGCGCACCGTGATTATTGGCAAACCACCCAGCGGTTGGAGGAATGGTTGCTGATCGAATGGCCGAAAGGCGAGGACCAGCCTACCAAATACTGGCTCTCGACATTGCCGGAGGATGTGGCATTCCGGACTCTCGTAGAGACGGCTAAATTGCGCTGGCGCATCGAACGCGACTATCAGGAACTCAAGCAGGAGGTCGGGCTTGGCCACTTCGAGGGACGCGGCTGGCGCGGCTTTCATCATCACGCAACGATGTGCATTGCAGCCTTCGGATTCCTGATCTCCGAGCGGGAGGCGTTTCCCCCCTCAGGCGCTCGGCGCGCCCGGCCGATCCCGCTCGCTCGCGTTTCCGCGGATTACAGACCCCGCGGTTCTGCCGCTACGGACCCAACGTCACATTCCAAATTCGATCACGACGATGCGACGGCGACTCGAACAAGGGCTGGTCCGAACGTTGTCGAGATGTCCTTGTTGTGCAATCAAGTTCGCCCATTTCACAGACCACCGTTTGTGACGCAGTAAGATTAGAGCCTTGTTCACGGACGACTAAGCCCCGCTGTCGACGTTGAAGGGAGCCAGGCCGGCTAGCGCTGCCACCTGCTTCGGTCCCACTTTTCCGAGTTCCGGCATCTGCGCGATCAGTTGCATGCAGGTTACGGGACCCACGCCAGGAAGTGAACGTATCAACTGCGCATCGCCCGAGATCTCCGGCTCGGTCTTGATCAGCGTGCTGATGTCGGCCTCGATCTCGGCGATCTCGCCGTCGAGGACCTCGATGAGACGGCCGATACGATCGGCCATGGCACGGTCGTCGGCCTCGCTGCGCCGGTTCTTCTCCTGCGCACGCATGAGGACCAGCTGATCCCGCCGTTTTGCGAGCCTCGCCAAGGCATTGCGGGCGGGATTGGCAATTTGCTCGGTGGCTGGCTTCAGGGCCCGCGCAAAGGCCGCCAGCATCCTCGCATCGATCGGGTCGGTCTTGGCGAGCTGGCCGCTGGCGCGCGCAAAGTCGCGAGCCCGGGCCGGGTTGATCCGCGCGAAGCGGATACCGGCCTGACCCAGCGCCTCGCGAAGTTCGAGATCATAGACACCCGTTGCCTCGAAGACGACCAGCACGTCGCATCGCCAACGCGCCACGATCTGTGTGATGGCCTGCGGCGCGTTGGCGATGCGCTCCGGCACACCCAAGCCCTCATCGAAGATATCGAGATGTTGTTTGGAGACGTCGATTCCGACGTAACGAAGGGGTATGATCACGGTGCCTGTCCCTGTGATGCGAGGTCTGTTGCCGCAGCCTCGTGCAACTGTTCAGGTTGATAGATGGAACGGGCGGGAGACCGGGCCGGATCACGGCGTCAAGCGCCAAGGACCCAACGGCTTCCCGCCCACTCCATCATGACAGGCTTCCAAGACACAGGGACCCAGAAGCTACGAGCACGAGGTGGCATGGGCCCCGGCTCTGCAGCGCACCGCTGAAGAAGCGCTGCGTCCGGGGGCACGAGAACCTCAATCCTGGATCTTCGAGAAATCCGCCACCGCACGCGTGGCGCTGCGGATCTCGTTGAGCAGCTTCAGCCTGTTCTCACGCACCTTCGCATCGTCGTCGTTGACGCGCACCTTCTCGAAGAACGCATCGACCGGCGGACGCAGCTTTGCCATCGCGCTCATCGCGGCGGCAAAGTCTTCCCTGGCGACGGCAGCGCTTGCTTCCGCCTGCACCTCGCCGATCGCCTTCGCCAGCGCCTTCTCCTCAGCGAGACCATAGAGCGCAGCATCGGGCGCACCGTCGAACGTGCGCTTGTCCTTCTTCTCCTCGATCGAGAGAATGTTGCTGGCGCGCTTGGTGCCGGCCAGCAGGTTCTTGCCGTCATCGCTCTCGAGGAATTTGCCGAGCGCCTCGACGCGACGGACGATCATCAGGAGATCGTCCTGGCCCCGCATCACGAGATGGGTATCTTCCTCACTAGGCCGGGCGAATACTGCATCGACTAAGTCGTGCCTTGCATCAATTTCGCGAAAGTGAGCCTTCAAACGATCTTGGAAGAAACCAAGCAGTTCTGAGGCAACTCGCCTCGCGTTGTGGAAAACGTAATCCGACTCTGCTTCTCCATACTGAGTGGACCCTCTGTCAGCATCAAACTGCTCAACCAAATTGTTTTGGTGAATTGCCAAAGCCGCGCTGACTACCGCTGCACGTTCAGCGGCGACCATCTTATCAAGAAGTGCTCCAAAGATTTCGGAGGCCGCATCAAGAAATACCTTCTCCAGCGAAATTCGAAGCGAGTTGCTTAGGATACTTCTAATAACTCCCAGTGCCGCGCGACGTAGCGCGTACGGGTCCTTACTTCCCGTCGGCTTCTCGTCGATCGCCCAGAAGCCGACGAGCGTATCGATCTTGTCTGCAAGGGCAACGGCAACGCTGACCGGATCGCTCGGCACACGATCGGTCGGGCCCTGCGGCTTGTAGTGCTCCTCGCACGCGGCGGCGACAGAGGCATCCTCGCCCTGCGCCAGCGCGTAGTACTTGCCCATCAGGCCCTGCACCTCCGGGAATTCGCCGACGACTTCGGTCAGCAAATCGGCCTTGGCGAGATGCGCGGCGCGCGTGGCCTTCGCGACATCGGCACCGACCAAAGGCGCGATCTCGGCGGCGAGGCGTTCGATGCGCTTGATCCGCGCGGCCTGAGTTCCGAGCTTCTCGTGGAACACGATCTGCTCGAACTTCGGCAGCCGGTCTTCAAGCTTCGTCTTGAGATCCGTCTCATAGAAGAACTTCGCATCCGACAGGCGCGGACGGATCACGCGCTCATTGCCTGATACGATGGTCTTGCCGCCGTCGGCCGCCTCGATGTTGGCGGTGAGGACGAACTTGTTAGTCAGCTTGCCTGTCTTGGAATCCCTGACGACGAAGCACTTCTGGTTGTTGCGGATGGTGGCGCGGATCACCTCTTCCGGGATCGCGAGATATTCCGGCTCGAACGATCCCATCATGACGACCGGCCATTCGACGAGGCCCGAAACCTCGTCTAGCAGCACCTGATCCTCGACCAGCTCAAACCCTTGCGCGAACGTCAGCTCCTTGGCGTCGGCGAAGATGATGTCCTTGCGCGCCTGCGGATCGAGAATGACTTTGGCGGCCTTCAGCTTCGCCTCATAGTCCTCGAAGCGGCGTACGTTGATCGCCGCCGGCGCCATGAAGCGATGGCCGTAGGTGGTCTGGCCGGTCTCGATGCCGTCGACCGAGAATTTGACGACATCGGGCTCTTCAGTTTCAGGCCCGAAGGTCGCGGTGATCGCGTGCAGCGGACGCACCCAGCTCAGCGAGCCGGGCTTGCCGGAGCGCGCGCCCCAGCGCATCGATTTCGGCCAGGGGAAGGTGCGGATGATGACCGGCAGAATCTCGGCGAGCACGTCGATCGCGTCGCGGCCGGGCTTTTCGATCAGCGCGATGTAGAAGTCGCCCTTCGGATCGCGCTGGATCTTGGCTTCGTCGAGCGAATTCAAACCCGTCGCTTTCAGAAAGCCCTGCACGGCCGCATCGGGCGCGCCCATTTTCGGACCGCGGCGTTCGGTCTTCAGGTCGGGCTGGCGCGCGGGGATGCCGTGCACGGTCAGCGCAAGGCGACGCGGCGTCGCGAACGCTTTCGCGCCCTCATAGACCAGGCCCTCGGCGACCAGCTTGTCGGTGACCATGCGGCGCAGATCGTCGGCCGCCTTGGCCTGCATGCGCGCGGGGATCTCTTCCGAGAACAGTTCAAGCAAAAGATCGGGCATCAGGCCGCTCCGCCCGCTTCAGTATGGATCCAGGCCTCGCCGCAGGCCTTGGCCAGCTCGCGCACGCGAAGAATGTAGCTCTGCCGCTCGGTCACGGAGATCACGCCGCGCGCATCGAGCAGGTTGAAGACGTGGCTCGCCTTGATGCACTGATCGTAGGCCGGCAGCGCCATCAGATGCGCCTCGCGCTTGCCGGACTCTGAGTTTTTTTGCCAGCCGGCGTCGAGGTACTTCCGGCACGCGGCTTCCGCCATCTTGAACTGCTCGAACAGCATCGCGGTGTCGGCGACTTCGAAATTGTGCTTCGAATATTCACGCTCGGCCTGCAGGAACACGTCGCCATAGGTCACCTTGGCGTCGCCCTCGCGGCCGTTGAAGTTGAGGTCGTAGACGCGGTCGACGCCCTGTACATACATCGCGAGGCGCTCGAGCCCGTAGGTGAGCTCGCCGGCAACAGGCGCGCACTCAAATCCCGCGACCTGCTGGAAATAGGTGAACTGGCTGACTTCCATGCCGTCGCACCAGCATTCCCACCCCAGGCCCCAGGCACCCAGCGTCGGGCTTTCCCAGTCGTCCTCGACGAAGCGGATGTCGTGCACGGCGGAATCGATGCCGATTGCGGCGAGCGACTTCAGGTACAGCTCCTGAAGGTTCGGCGGCGACGGCTTCATGATCACCTGGAACTGGTAGTAGTGCTGCATCCGGTTCGGATTCTCGCCGTAGCGGCCGTCCTTGGGCCGGCGCGAGGGCTGCACATAGGCGGCGTTCCAGGGCTTCGGACCCAGCGCGCGCAGCGTGGTCGCTGGATGGAAGGTGCCTGCGCCCATCTCCATGTCGTAGGGCTGCAGGATCACGCAGCCCTGCTCGGCCCAGAACCGCTGGAGCGCGAGGATGAAGCCCTGGAACGAGCGTTCCGGGCGCATATGGGCGGGCAATGAGGCGTCCATCGTCAGATCAGGCTCTCGCGGGGGGGTTGAATCGCGCGGGACCGTATCGACGGCGGGGATGGGAATCAAGGCAAAGGGGGCGGATTCGGGCCGATCGCCTTCGTCTGGAGACGGTGCGGTAGGGTGGGCAAAGCGAAGCGTGCCCACCATCGTCACCACAATCGCAAAAGGAATGGTGGGCACGGCGCAAGAGCGCCTTTGCCCACCCTACGGCAGCGCGGCCTAGCCGGGCCGATAAGCTCCAGTCACGGGGTCACGTTTCAGCTTCTGAATATCCCCGGCATGGGCGGCTTCAGCGACGCGCGACAGGCGCATCTCCTCCAGCTCATGGTTGATCCGGACAGCGGTCTTGTAGGCCCAGCGGACCACGGCAAGCCCGCCCAGGACGCCCGCGAAAGCGACAAACGGCGGCATCGGTCGATCCTTGTCTAGTGCTCAGCCCCCACAGACATTCTTGCGCAGACCGGGCCGCGCCGCAATTGGCTCGGCCCGGACCAAATGGCGCGGGAGGGTGTCGCCTAGAACCCGAATTTCGCCCAAATCGCCCGCGTCTCGACCGCCGAGATCAACTCGTCCGGCAGGCCGGCCATTGATTCCATGGCCGAAAGCTGGCCCGCACCGGGCGATTTCCGCCCCAAAAGGCCCGAGAGCAGACCGGTCGGCTGCGCAATCACAGGGGTGAGAACCTTCTCGCCATAGCGGGCACGAAGAGTTGAGCGGAGATCGCCGATGCCGTCAGCGAGCCCCAGCGCGATCGAACTCTCGCCGGCCCAGTATTCGCCGGTGAACAGCGTGTCGTCGGCGCCCTTCAGCCGCGCGCCGCGACTCTCCTTCACCAGCGCGATGAAGATCTGGTGGATCTCGCGCTGGAGCGCCTTCAGCCTCGCCACGTCGTCGGGGTTTTCCGGGAGGAACGGATCGAGCATCGCCTTGTGCGCGCCGGCCGTGTAGAGCCGCCGCTCGATGCCGAGCCGCCTGATCGCCTCCTGGAAACCAAAACTGCCGCCGACCACGCCGATCGAGCCGAGGATGGAGGACGGATCGCAGATGATCTCGTCGCCGGCGCAGGCGATCATGTAGCCGCCGGACGCCGCGACGTCCTCGACGAACACCAGCACGGGCAGCTTCTTCTCTGCCGCGAGCTGCTTGATGCGCAGATAGATCTGGCGCGACTGCACCGGCGAGCCGCCGGGCGAATTGATCACCAGCGCCACCGCCTTGGCGTTCCGGTACGAAAACGCCCGCTCCAGCACCCGCGCGACGCCCGCAAGCGTCATGCCCGGACGCAGCGGCGTCACCGCACCGATGACACCGGACAGCCGCACCACCGGCACCACCGCCGTGCCGGGACGGAAGCGCGCCGGCAGACATTGCATGAGCTTGTCGGCCAGGCCGGAACCCTCACGATCGTTCAATTGTTCGGCCATGCCGTTACCTCTGCTTAACCATTTCTTATCACGCGACTGTCATTGGAAGTGCCCGGAACGTGTTTTGCAGATTCCCCGTTAGGAAGCTGCAATGAGGCAGCGGAGAACACCATGAAAATCTATCTGCTGTTGCTGCTGGTCGGTGCGCTGTTCATGGCGATCCGTCTGACGACCCCGCAAGAGCAGCAGTCGGAATCGCTTCCGCAGTAGGCCGTCGCGGCTCCGCCAGCGGCAAGAGCGCCCTCCCTTCCAGAATCTCCCTCACCTGATTTTTAGGCACGCCTGACTCGTCGTTGAGCATGAGGCCCGGCAGCAGCCGCGTCGGAGCCCGGCCGCCTTTGACGGCGCGCACCAGCACGCGGATCGCGGGCCGTCCTGCCTCGCCGTGGACCGGCAGGATCGACAGGCTTCCAAAACCGCGTGACAGCGCAGTCAAAACCTCCGCGATCCCATCGGCGCGCCAGATCAGGGTCAGCGCGCCGTCCGATCGGAGGATGCGCCGCGCCGCATGCACCCATGCATTCAGCGTCTCCTCGCTCGCAACATGCGCGGTGCGGCGCGCCTGATCGGGCGAACCGCGATGGCGTGCGGGATCGTTGAAGGGCGGGTTCATCAGCACCACGTCGACGCTGTCGGGCGCGAGGCCATTAGCCGCAAACGCCTGCGCGTCGGCCGTAACGTCGAGCACGATCGTCTCGGCGGCGATCGCATTCGCCGCCGCATTGGCGCGCGCGAGTTCCGCCAGTTCCGGATCGATCTCGACCAGGCTGAGGCTGATTCCCGCAACGCGCCGGCCAAGCGCCAGCCCGGCGGTGCCGATGCCGGCGCCCAGATCGACGACACGGTCGCCCGCCTGCGCTTCCGTCGCCGCCGCGAGCAGGATGGCGTCATGCCCGGCGCGGTGGCCGGACCGCTTCTGCTTCAAGCGCAATTGCCCGCCGAGAAAGGCGTCCTCGGTGAAGTCTGTGACGACGTCAATCATCGCCGCGCAGTTCATGGCTGAGGCCGGCCTCGGTGAGGAGCTCCCTGGCCTCCTGGGCGTCATCCTCATGGACCAGGATCCGCCGCGGCAGGATACCCAGCGAGCCCTCGATAATGCTCATGTTCTGGTCCAGCACCAGATGATGGATGTTGGCGCCGTCGAGCAGCGCGCCGATCGCCGACACCAGCACCATGTCGTTGGTCCGAACCAGTTCACGCAAAACGCAGGTCTCCTGCCTGAAAGGGGCTAAAGCGGCAAATGTCAATGGTTCCGCGGCACTTGCCGCATCCGCTGCCAGTTTCTATTGTATTTGCATCAGAATAGCCCCTCCGGGGCAAATATTGGAGACCGGCGTGGCCGTCATCGTACCTTTCGAAACTCCCGGCGCGTCGATCGAACAGCTGGTTGCCCTTGTCGCTGGTGACATGGAGCGCGTCAACGCCACGATCCTGTCGCGGACCGGGTCGGATGTCACCATGATCCCGGAGGTCGCCAACCACCTCATCTCCTCCGGCGGCAAGCGCCTGCGGCCCATGCTGACGCTCGCCATGGCCAACCTCGCCGGCTACGCCGGCGACGGTCACATCAAGCTCGCTGCAAGCGTCGAGTTCATGCATACCGCGACGCTCCTTCACGACGACGTGGTCGACGAGAGCGAGATGCGCCGCGGCAAGCTGTCGGCGCGCATGCTCTGGGGCAATGAGGCGAGCGTGCTGGTCGGCGACTTCCTGCTCGGCCAGGCGTTCCGCATGATGGTCGAGGTCGGCTCGCTCCGCGCGCTCGACATCCTCTCCGCGGCCGCCGCCACCATCGCCGAGGGCGAGGTGATGCAGCTTGCCGCCGCCAAGAACACCGCGACCACCGAGGACGAATATCTCGCCGTGATCCGCGGCAAGACCGCCGAGCTGTTCGCGGCCGCCTGCGAGGTCGGCCCCGTGATCGCCAACCGCCCGAAGGCGGAGCAGACCGCGTGCCGCTCGGTCGGCATGAATCTCGGCATCGCCTTCCAGCTCGTCGACGACGTGCTCGACTATGGCGGCAAGAGCGCCAAGCTCGGCAAGAACACCGGCGACGATTTCCGCGAGGGCAAGATCACGCTGCCGGTCGTGCTCGCCTTCCGCCGCGGCAACGACACCGAGCGCGCCTTCTGGATCCGCGCGCTGGAGCGCGGCGAGATCGGCGACACCGACCTCGACCACGCCCTCGGCCTGATGAACAAGCATCGCGCGCTGGAAGATACGCTCAGTCGCGCCCAGCACTACGGCGCCATGGCCGTCGACGCGCTGGCGCTGTTCCCGTCCTCACCGATGAAGAGCGCGCTGGAGCAGGTGGTCGCGTTCTGTCTGGCCCGGTCGCATTAGGCGACAAAGGCCGACTCTCTTTCCACGTCGTCATTGCGAGCGTAGCGAAGCAATCCAGAATCCGTCCGCAGAGACAGTCCGGATTGTCTCGCTGCGTTCGCAATGACGGAGAGCCAGGCAGCGGCGCATTCCCTCTCTTGTCCCGGACGCGCTGCAGCGTGAAAACGCTGCTGCGCAGAGCCGGGACCCACGCGACACGCAGCGATCAGCGAATTGGGCCCCGGCTCTGCAGCGCACCGCCAAGAGGCGCGGCGTCCGGGGCACGAGAGCATTTGCGCAGGTCCCTGCCGCACATCCCGCCGCTAACTCGACCACGGCGTTCTCACCAAACGACCAGTAAC
Organism: Bradyrhizobium barranii subsp. apii; assembly: GCF_011516635.5. Classification (GTDB taxonomy): domain Bacteria; phylum Pseudomonadota; class Alphaproteobacteria; order Rhizobiales; family Xanthobacteraceae; genus Bradyrhizobium; species Bradyrhizobium barranii. Next base: position 7,462,551 of record NZ_CP096255.1, read on the forward strand.
TTGCATTTTGCAAGCCACTCCCCTACCTTCCCGCCATGCAGCCCAAATCCCCCTCCATCCTGGAATGCCCGGTCGGCCGCGCCGTGGAGACGGTCGGCGAATGGTGGAGCATCCTGATCTTGCGGGATGCCTTCCAGGGCGCGACGAAGTTCGACGAGTTCTCGCAAGGCCTCGGCATCGCGCCGAACATCCTGTCGCGGCGCCTGGCCCATCTCACCGAGAGCGGCATGTTCGTCCGCCGCCGCTATCATGAACGGCCGCCGCGCTACGAATATGTGCTGACGGAGAAGGCGCGGGATTTCTTCCCTGTCGTCGTGGCGCTGCTGGCCTGGGGCAACAGGCATCTCGCGCCCAAGGGCGAATCCATCGTGCTGGCGAATCGGAGTGACGCTCGCCCGTTCGATCCGATCGTGGTCGATGCCGCCGACATGCGTCCGATCACCCTCGCAAATGCGGTCGTCATCCCGGGTCCCCGCGCCAGCCGCGGGATGCACAAGCGGCTCGGCTCGCTCAAAGCCATGAACCCGGCCGTTGCGCCGGCTGGAGACTGACATGCGTCGTATCGTCGTGACGGGAATGGGGGCGGTGTCGCCGCTCGGCTGCGGTGTTGAACTGTCCTGGCGCCGGCTGCTCGCCGGCCAGAGCGGGCTACGCCCTCTGCCGGAATGGTCGCAGGCGCTGCCCGCGCGTATTGCCGGTCTCGTGCCCGACAAGGCCGACGATGCCGAAGGCGGCTTCGACCCCGCGCAAGCCGCAGCGCCAAAAGACCAGCGCAAGATGGACCGCTTCATCCTGTTCGCCCTGCTCGCGACCGCAGAGGCGGTCGCGCAGGCCAAATGGGCGCCGCAGGACGCGAGCGCACAGGAACGCACCGCAACGATCATCGCCTCCGGCGTCGGCGGCTTCCCGGCAATGGCGGAGGCGGTGCGCATCACCGAGCAGCGCGGCGCGCGCCGGCTCTCGCCCTTCACCATTCCCTCATTTCTCGCCAATCTCGCCGCCGGCCACGTCTCGATCAAATACGGCTACAAGGGCGCGCTGGGCACACCGGTCACGGCTTGTGCCGCCGGCGTCCAGGCAATCGGCGATGCCGCGCGCATGATCCGCGCAGGCGAAGCCGATGTCGCGATCTGCGGCGGCGCGGAGGCCTGCATCGATATCGTCAGCATCGGCGGCTTTGCCGCAGCCCGCGCGCTGTCGAGCGGATTCAACGACGAGCCCGCGCGCGCCTCGCGCCCGTTCGATCGCGACCGCGACGGCTTTGTCATGGGCGAAGGCGCGGGCATCCTGGTGATCGAGGACCTCGAGCATGCGCTGGCGCGCGGCGCCTCCCCGATTGCGGAGATCGTGGGCTACGGCACGACGGCGGACGCCTATCACATGACGTCGGGCCCGCCCGACGGCGACGGCGCCCGCCGTGCCATGGAGATCGCGCTGCGCCAGGCGAAGCTTGCCCCCGCGGATTTGCAGCATTTGAACGCGCATGCGACGTCGACACCGGCCGGCGATGAGAGCGAGCTCGGTGCGATCGCCGCGCTGTTCGGCCGCAACCGGAACATCGCGGTGAGCGCGACGAAATCGGCGACCGGCCATCTGCTCGGCGCCGCCGGCGGCCTCGAGGCGATCTTCACCGTCCTCGCCTTACGCGACCAGGTCGCGCCGCCGACGCTCAATTTCGAAAACGCAGATCCCGGCGCGGACGGCATCGACATCGTCGCAGGTAGCGCGCGGCCGATGCCGATGCTCAACGCCATCTCCAACGGATTTGGCTTCGGCGGGGTGAATGCCAGCGTGATCTTCCGCCGGATGGGCTAAACAAGAGGCCTTGTAATCGCAGCACGCTTCGTTACCAAAACGGGATGATCGAAACGAATTTCTGGCTATTCCTGGCCGCAGCTTGTCTCATTGCCGCCGTTCCCGGCCCCGGCATCTTCTACGTCGCGGCACGGACCTTGTCGGAGGGACGCGCCAGCGGCTTTGCGTCAACCGCGGGCACGGCGCTGGGCGGGCTGGTTCATGTCGTCGCGGGCAGCCTCGGCATCTCCGCGATCATCCTTGCCAGCGCGGAGCTGTTTGCCGCTGTAAAATTCATCGGCGCGCTCTATCTGGTCTGGCTCGGCATCAAGACTTTCCGCAGCGCCGGCCGCGCGCTCTCGCTGGAGAGCGAGCCCATCGGCGACAGGCGCGCATTCCGCGACGGCGTGCTGGTCGAGGCGCTGAACCCGAAGACCGCCGCATTCTTCCTCGCCTTCATTCCGCAGTTCCTCGATCCCGCGGGATCGAGCCCCACGCTGCAATTCATCTTGCTCGGCGCGATCTCGGTGATCCTGAACACGCTCGCCGATGTCGTCGTCGTGCTGATGGCAACTGCAACGCGCACGCAGCTGATTGGCAGGCCGCATCTGATGCGGCGTCTCACGCAGGGCTCGGGCGTCTTCATCGCCGGCCTTGGCCTCTCGCTCGCGCTGGCGCGGCGGCCGGCGCAGAGCTAGCTCGCGTCATTCCCGACGGGCATCCACCGAAAAAAGAAAGGGGCCGAAGCCCCTTTCTCAGATTTCACCAGTGGTGCCAATGATGCCAGCGGTGCCAGCGAGCCCAATGATGCCAGCGCCAGCCGTCACCCCAATGATGGTGCCAGCCGTAACCACCCCAGTAGTGCGGATGGTAGTAGCCTCCATGGTAGTGGCGTTGCCAGCAATGGCCCCATTCATTGCAGACATAGCCGGTCGGCACCTCGATCGGTGCTGCTGACGCAGCCCCGCTCGACAGCGTGACCCCGCCAAGCGCGGCAAGGCCGACAAACGCAGATACAAGTTTCATGATGTTCACCTCCTAACATCCGTTGGAGGCGACGAGTGCGTCCTGCGTTCGGCGCCTTACGCAGGTTTAATACCGATGAACGATTTCGATGAGGCCGATCCGCTCGCGATGACGGCGTGCGCGCAACATTGTCGCCATCGACCCGAAACACTTTCCGACCCGTAATGACCAAGATGTAACGCGTGGAATTCGAACGACCCATCGCTCGCGGCTCACCCATGGTTGTTGCGATGGAGAGTTCGATGAGGATGATGTCCTGGTCGCGTTATCGCCTCCTGACAAGATCGTTGTCGCGCACCGCGCGTCGCTGTCACGACGCGAAGATGCGCAAGACCCGGCAGCGCCGACGCGCCATGCGCCGCCTAGCCGGCACGAGCTCGCCGCCGAAGCGCCCGTGACCTGCGGCTTGCTTGTGGAATGGCCGGCAGCAGGCTACTCCAGTCGTGCTGTTATCTCGTCCGGCATTTCGAAGGATCGGCGCCCGATGCTTGCCCCGCAAAGTCGCACTTACGAGTCACACGGCCTGCGGCTGCACTATGCCGATTGGGGCAATCACGGCGCGCCTGTCGCCATCCTGGTCCATGGCGGCCGCGATCATTGTCGGAGCTGGGACGCCATCGCCCGCTCGCTTCAGCCGCATTTTCACGTGCTCGCGCCCGATCTGCGCGGTCATGGCGATTCCGACTGGACCAAGGGCGGCAGCTACGCGCTGACCGAGTATGTCTACGATCTCGCCCAGCTCATTCGCAGCATCGCAGCGCCTCAAGTGACTCTCATCGGTCATTCCATGGGCGGCATGGTGAGCCTGATCTTTTCAGGGTCGTTTCCCGAGCTGGTCACGAAGCTCGTCGTCCTCGACGGCGTCACCATGTTGCCGGACACCCCCAAAGCGCCGACGCATGAGCGCATCAGCAAATGGGTCAGCCAGCTCGACAGACTGCACGACCGCACGCCGCGCCGCTATTCGACCCTCGAAGACGCGGCCGCGCAGATGGTGCTTCACAACAAGCGCCTCGCCCGCGACCTCGCGCTGCATCTTGCAACGCACGGCTCGCGGCGGAATGAGGACGGCACCTATAGCTGGAAGTTCGATCCCTACCAGCGCGCCTCTGCGCCGCACCGGCTCTGGCCAGACGATCACGTCGCGCTGTGGTCGCGCATCACCAGTCCGACGCTGCTGCTGAATGCCGGAGAAAGCTTTCTCGCGGGCGCCAGGGCCGCCGGCCTGGAGCGCTATTTCCCGCAGGCGCGTGTCGAGACCATCGCCGGCGCGGGGCACTGGCTGCAGCATGACAAGCCGCAAGAGGTACTGGGTGAGATCCGGCGGTTTCTCGGGCTGGCCGAAGACGGCGGCTAGCTCCACTGCCGTAGCGTGGGCAAAGGCGCAAAGCGCCGTGCCCACCACGCAGCCAGATTGCGAGAATAAGTTTGGTGGGCACGCTTCGCTTTGCCCACCCTACGGCAGAATCGTAGCCCGGAAAAACCTAGCTCAACGTCCCCGCATGCACCCACCAGCCGGGGTGGTCGCGCCGGATCTTTTCCGCGGCGGCATGCGCCTCGTTCGCTGCGCCGTAGATCGCAAAGCACGTCGCGCCGGAGCCGGACATGCGGGCAAGCTTGACGCCGGCGGAGTCACGCAAAGCTTCCAGCACCTCGCCGATCACAGGCTCGATCCGCAACGCAGGGGCTTCGAGATCGTTGGCCACGGTTTCGAGAACGTCGACCCAATCGGCAATGGAGGCGCCCTCGTCCGGCCAGGCCGGCGCGTCGAGGACGGAAGTGGCGCCCACCAGCAATTCGCCGTTGCGCAGGCCCAGCGCCTGGAACACGTCCTTGGTGGCGACCGGCACGCGCGGATTGACCATCACGCAGGGCATGCTCGGCAGCGCGAGCGGCAGCAGCTGCTCGCCGACGCCGGTCATGTCGCAGGCGCGCGAGACCAGGCACACCGGCACGTCGGCGCCGGTCGCGAGCGCGACTTTCTGCAAGCGCGGATCATCGAGCGGCAGATTGTTGAGACGCGCTAGCAGCCGCAGCGCCGCCGCGGCATCGGCCGAGCCGCCGCCGATGCCGGCCGCGACGGGAAGCACCTTGTCGAGCGCGAAGGCGCCCAGCTTCAGGTTCGGCACGGCCTCGGCCAGGAGCCTGGCCGCCTTGACCACGAGATTGTCCGCGGTATCGCCGCAGGCCGCGGCCAGCGGCCCGGTGGTGACGAGCTTCAGCTCGCCGCCCGGCTCCAGCGTCAGCTGGTCCGCGCAGTCGGCAAACGCGACCACGCTTTCGAGATCATGATAGCCGTCGGCACGACGGCCGACGACGCGAAGGCTCAGATTGACCTTCGCGCGCCCTTCTTCAATCAACGCCGACATTGGCGATCAGCCCCCAAACGCACTCTTAGCCGCCCTTGCCGTCGTCCTTCTTCTTGTCCGCCCGCGCGGCCGAAGAGTTCGAATCGTCGGTCATACCGTTGGCGATCTTGGCCTCGATCTTCGGAAGCTCCTCCGGCTCGGGCTTGAGATCGCGGGCATGGGCCCACTGGAATTTTGCTTCCAGCGTACGGCCGACGCGCCAATAGGCATCGCCGAGGTGATCGTTGATGGTGGGATCCTCGGGCTTGAGGTCGATGGCGCGCTCGAGGTTCTTCACCGCCTCTTCGTAATTGCCGATGCGGTAATAGGCCCAGCCGAGGGAGTCGACGATGTAGCCATCGTCGGGACGCTGCTCGACGGCGCGCTTGATCATCTTCATGCCTTCGTCGAGATTCACGCCCTGGTCGATCCAGGAATAGCCGAGATAGTTGAGGACATGCGGCTGGTCGGGCTGGAGCTCGAGCGCCTTCTTCATGTCGGCTTCGGCCTTGCTCCACTCCTTGGAGCGCTCCTCGCAAATGCCGCGATAATAATACCAGACGCTGTTGGCCTTGTCGTTGCCGGCCGGCAGCACGTCGATGCCCCGCGAATAGGTCGCGCCGCAATCGCCGAACTTCTTGCGACCGCGCTCGATGTTGCCGAGCGCCATGATGGCTTCGAGATCCTTGGAATCGTCCGATGTGACGCCCTTGAGGATCTTGATCGCCTCGTCGGTGCGGTCGGCGGAATCCAGATCGATCGCGAGCTGGATCTGCGCGTTGCGCTTCAACGGCGAGGTCGCGGGCACCCGCTCATAAACCTTGATCGCCATCTGCGGCCGCTTCACCGATTCATAGAGATCGGCGAGCGAGAGCAGCGCCAGCGGATGGGTCGGCTGGAGATAGAGCGAGAGCTGGAGATAAACCAGCGCCAGATCCTCGCCGCCGCGGCGGGTCAGCGTGGCGCCGATGCCGTAGAGCGCTTCGGCGGCACCAGCTTGCGCGGAGTCGGCCAGCGGCGGCATCTTCTTGCCGGCCTTGGTGTCGCGCAGGCCTTCCACGATCAGCGGATGGCGGGCGAGCTTCTTGTCGAAAGCCAGGTAGACGGTGGTCGCGGCCGCGGAATCCTTGTTGCGCGACAGCCAGCGCGCATAGGCCTCGGTGACGCGCAGCATGGAATCATCGAGCTTGTAGGCGCGCTCGAAGCGGACGCCGGCGTCCTTCTCCTTGCCGGAGAGCTCGAGGATCATGCCGGCATGGAGGTCCTTGAACAGCGGATACCATTCCGGACCGGCGAGCTTGTCGATGGTGGCGACGCCGCCCTTGGCATCGCCCGCGCCATAGGCGGCCCAGCCCGACAGCAGCGTGGCGACGAGATCGGTGATCGGACCGCGGATCGACTGGTTGATGTTGGTTTGCGCGGTCGCATATTTCTTCATCTTGAGATCGTGCACCCCGACGACGAGACGCGCGACGCGGTTGGTCTTGTCGATGGTCAGGACGCGCTCGGCGAGCTTGACCGCCTCGTCGATGTCACCGTCGGCAACCGACGAGATGAAGGCGCGATCGAGCAGCTCATTGTTTTTGGGATCGGTGCGGAGCGCCGAGCGGTAGAAGGCGGCGGCCGAGGCCGCATCGCGCTCGACGCTGGCGTGGCGGGCAGCGAGATAGCTGCCGGAGGTCGTCAGCGACTTCAGATCGTTCCGGGTCGGAAATTGCGCCGCCGTGTCGGACGGATGGTCCGGCGTCTGCGCCAGGACCGCGCCGGGGACCGTCGCAATCGCGGTGCCCATGAGGGCGATGGCGGCAACAGTCCAGCGGTTGAAACGATTTGAGAACATCAGGGGCTCGCCTTGAGTTGTAGTGCCTGGGTTTGCAGCAGTAGGCCGTATCGCATGCGAACGCGGCCGGTGGCATGGGGACCCGGAACCGTCGGGCCGACAATGCCGCTTTTGGCGCTTCACCGCAAGGATTCGGGCATGCGATCCCCTCCGCACGCCCCAAATCGGCCGACTACGCCCCAAGACGCTGCCAGTATGGCCTTATCGTGGCCGCGGACCGCTACCCCGGGCCGGTTCTCACGCGAACGTGCGTCACAATGCCGGGGGCACGTCACATTGGCCCCGGCCTGATCGCTTTGGTCCAATGATCCCGGCTTACATGGCCTAGCTTACATGGCCTAGCTTACATGGCCTCGTAGTTCGGACCGCCGCCGCCCTCCGGGGGAACCCAGGTGATGTTGCCGTTGGGGTCCTTCACGTCGCAGGTTTTGCAGTGGACGCAGTTCTGGGCATTGATCTGGAAGCGCGGGCTCGCGCCTTCCTCGACCCACTCATAGACCCCGGCCGGGCAATAGCGATTCGAGGGACCGGCGAAGACGTCGTGCTCCGAGGTCTTCTGCAGGTTCATGTCGGCGACCTTGAGATGGACCGGCTGGTCCTCCTCATGATTGGTGTTGGACAGGAACACCGACGAGAGCTTGTCGAACGAGATCTTGCCGTCCGGCTTCGGGTAGTTCTTCGGCGCGTGGCTCTTCGCCGGATCAAGCGTGGCGCGATCGGGCTTCGCATGCGACTGCGTGCCGAACAGCGAGCCACCGAACAGCGTGTTGCACCACATGTCGAAGCCGCCGAGCGCGACGCCGAGCACGGTGCCGAACTTCGACCATAGCGGCTTGACGTTGCGGACCAGGAACAGATCCTTGCCGACCGCCGAGGACCGCCAGGCGTTCTCGTAGTCGACGATCTCGTCATTGGCGCGATCGGCAGCGAGCGCCGCCGCGACATGCTCTGCGGCGAGCATGCCGGTGCCCATCGCATTGTGCACGCCCTTGATGCGGGGCACGTTGACGAAGCCCGCCGCACAGCCGACCAGCGCGCCGCCGGGGAAGCTCAGCTTCGGCACCGACTGATAGCCGCCTTCGGTGATGGCGCGCGCACCATAGGCGAGCCGCTTGGCGCCTTCGAAGGTACCGCGGATCGAGGGATGGGTCTTGAAGCGCTGGAACTCGTCGAACGGCGACAGATACGGATCGTCGTAGTTGAGATGCACGACGAAGCCGACGGCGACGAGATTGTCGTCGTAATGATAGAGGAACGAGCCGCCGCCGGTCTTCAGGTCGAGCGGCCAGCCGAACGAATGCTGGATCATGCCCTTCTGGTGCTTGGCGGGATCGATCTGCCAGACTTCCTTGAGGCCGATGCCGAACTTCGGCGGCTCGCTCTTCGAATCGAGTGCGAACTTCGCGATCAGCTGCTTGGTCAGGCTGCCGCGGGCGCCTTCCGCAAACAGCGTGTACTTGCCGAGCAATTCCATGCCACGGGTAAAGGAGTCCTTCGGCTTGCCATCGCGGCCGATGCCCATGTCGCCGGTGGCGATGCCCTTCACCGCGCCCTGCTCGTCATAGAGCACTTCGGCTGCGGCAAAGCCCGGATAGATCTCGACGCCAAGCGCCTCGGCCTTGCGCGCCAGCCAGCGGCAGACATTGCCGAGCGAGCCGATATAGCAGTGATGATTGTCCATCAGCGGCGGCATGATGAAGTTCGGCAGCTTGATCGCGCCGCCTCCCGTCATCCAGTAGAAGCGGTCGTCCTTCACCTGCGTCTTCAGCGGACAGTCGGAATCCCCGCGCCAGTCCGGGATCAGCTTGTCGAGCCCGGCCGGATCGATCACGGCGCCGGAGAGAATGTGCGCACCGACCTCGGAGCCCTTCTCCACCACGACGACGTTGAGATCAGCGTTGAGCTGCTTCAGCCGGATCGCAGCCGCCAGGCCAGAGGGGCCGGCGCCGACGATGACGACGTCGAATTCCATGGATTCGCGCGGGGGAAGTTCTTCGGTGCTCATCTGATCTCAGCCCTTGAGACGGTTCCTCGTCATTTGCGCCCCCTTGTTTCCGATTTTTCCGGGTAGGACAACCACGGAAATGCGTTCCACTGGGATGCAAGGCACCCCAAACTGATATAGTAAAAGTCTGACTTTCCAAATGATCCCCGAACCCGCACCCACCGTCCGAGAGCTTCTCGCCTTCTATCTGGAGGCCGGGGTCGATTGCGCGCTCGCGGAGGAACCTGTCGACCGCCTGGCGGAATTGGATGCTCCGCCGCCGGCCCCGCGCGCCGCACCTCCGGTCGAGGCACCACGGCCTGTTGCCGCGCCCGCGGTGATGCGCGGCGAGGCCGCACCCGCGCCGGACATTGCGATCGCCTCCGCGCGCGAGGCCGCGCGTACCGCGCCGACGCTCGAGGCACTGCGCGAGCTGATGCAGAATTTTGAAGGCTGCGCGCTGAAGCACACCGCGACGCGGCTGGTGTTCGCCGACGGCAATCCGCAGGCGCGCATCATGTTCGTCGGCGAGGCGCCGGGCCGCGACGAGGACATCGAGGGGCTGCCCTTCGTCGGGCGCAGCGGCAAGCTGCTCGACCTCATGATCGGCGCGATCGGGCTCAACCGCACCACCGCCTACATCGCCAACGTGATTCCCTGGCGGCCGCCCGGCAACCGCACGCCGACGCCGCAGGAAACGCAGATCTGCCTGCCGTTCATCCAACGCCAGATCGAGCTGGTGAATCCCGACGTGCTGGTGACGCTCGGCAATCCCTCGACGCAGACGCTGCTGTCGACGCGCGAAGGCATCATGCGCACCCGCGGCCGCTGGTTCGACTACGAGACGGGTGGGCGCACCATCCGCGCGCTGCCGACGTTCCACCCGGCGTATCTGCTTCGCTCGCCGTCGTACAAGCGGCTGGCCTGGCAGGATCTGCGCACGATCGCGAAGGTGCTGGCGGGATAGCGAGCTCTCGTAGGGTGGGCAAAGCGAAGCGTGCCCACCATCTCTAGGTCGACGACGGATAGACTTGACGGTGGGCACGGCGCTTTGCGCCTTTGCCCACCCTACGATTTCAGCGTTTGTCGCTACGTCCCCTTCGGCCGCACGATGGCCCAGCCGATGCGCAAGAGCTGCTGGCGGCCGGTCACCAGCCATTCGAAGGCGCGCGGCACTTCCGGAACGATGCCGGGAAAGCGCGCGAGGATTTCCGGCGGCGGGGTGCCGGCGGTGTCGGAGGCGCGCCAGACCACGACGCCGCCGGTCTCGCTGAACTTGGCCTGATTGATCCACGGCGTACGCGCGGGCTGGGCATCGATGAAGAGATGCGGCCGGCCGGAATGCAGCGTGATCAGGCTCGCGAGCTGGGTCTCGCCGGCGACCGCGCGCAGGCGATGATTGGTGCGGCGGGCAAAGCTCTCGTCGAAGAAATCCGAGATCGCGCGCGCCGGCATCGAGGTCGCAATCTCGTTGGCGCCGGTCAAGGGCAGGAACAGCACGGCGAGCACGACGCCGGCTGCGGGCGCCACGACGGCGGCAGCCCACACCGTCCGCAGCACGCGCGCGCGGCGCATCGCGATGAGGTCGCCGGCCGTCACGACCACGGCAAGTCCCGACATGACCAGCACGACGCCGGCGCCGCCGACGACGGCATCGAGCCCGAGCAGGCCGGAGATCAGGACCGCGCCGAGCGCAGGCGCCAGCGCGAAGAAATAGACGAAGTTGTGCGCGAGCGGCTCGACCGGCGGCCGGTAGATGATCGGCGCTTCCTCGCCCTTGGCGACGAACAGGCCGCTATTGAGAAAGGTCAGCGCCGGGATCGCCGCCGCGCCGAGCACGAGCCCGCCGAGCAGCCAGGCCGCGTGCAGCGCGCGGGCGTTCAGCGCGGCGACTTCAGGCAGGGTCGGCATGACAAGCGTCTCGGCGCGCATCAGCCAGACCGCATAGGGCAGCGCCAGCACGGCGACGACGATCAGCGCGAACAGCGGATCGAGCGCGCGTAGCGTCCGGCGTCCGCCGGCGGTCGAGATCGCGAACACGACGAGCAGGAGGAGAAGGAAGATCGCCGCGGGCGTCGTCAGCAGCAAGAGGCCCGCCTCGATCGACCAGGCGAACCAGGCATTGCCGCGGCGCTGGCCGATGATCTGCCAGGAATGCAGCAGCAGCAGCGCCCAGAGCGGCCGCGCCAGCACCAGCGGGCCAAAGTCGAGCGCCGGCGAGGAGAAGGCCAGTACCGTCATGGTCAGCAGCACGGCGAGCACCGCCTGCTGTGAGCCGACCACGGCGCGGGAGAGATGATAGAGCGCGATGAAGGTCGCGACCTCGCAGAGCTGGGCGAGGACATAGACGCCGAACACGTGGCCGCCGGCGGCGCGATAGGCGATGTCGGCAAGCCAGACCGGCAAGGGCGGGCCCAGATCGGTACCGACCTGGTACTCGCGCCCGAACGCGAGCAGGGTCGCGAGCGTGCCGGGCGGGCTGCGGTAAAACACCAGCGCCACGAACAGCCACATCGCGGCCTGGAGCAGCACGGCGATCCACACGATCAGCCGCGGCCGGGCGCGAATGAGCTCGATGACCAGGGAGGTAAACCGCATGCAACGTCCGAAAGATGCAGCCAACCCGAACAGCCGGCCCTATTCGCTCACATCTGTTTTGATAAAGGGCGCTGCGCGTTGTGGCAACGACCGTCTGCCCTAGAGGCCCGCTGACGCATCAATTTCAACGCTCGCTTCCACCTGCACCTCGAGCTCAGTCACCGCGAACAAGTCCCGCACCGGCTCGACGGTCCAGGGCATGTGCTTGGCGCGGGCGGCGGCGACGGGGGCGAAGAAGCTACGGTGGTGGATGGTGGGACCGAGGCGGTCGAGCGCGTCGAGGTGCTCCGGGACGGCGTAGCCCTTGTGCTGCTCGAAGCCATAGCCGGGGCAGTCCTGCGCCAGCGCGCACATCAGCCGGTCGCGCGTCACCTTGGCGATGATCGAGGCTGCGGCGATCGACAGGACGATGCCGTCGCCGCCGATCACGGCCTCGCAGTCGCAGGCGGTGTCGAGCCGATCGCGGCCGTCGACAAACACATGACGCGGCGCGTCGGGCAACGCCACCACGGCGCGCTTCAGCGCCCACAGCGAGGCACGCAGGATGTTGTCGCGGTCGATCCGGGAGCGCGAGGCGACGGCGACCGAGACCTGCGCGGTGGCGCAGATCTTTTCGAAAAGCTTCTCGCGTTCCTCGGCCGTCAGGCGCTTGGAATCGTCGATGCCGCGGGGAATGCGGTCGGGATCGAGAATCACGGCGGCCGCGACCACGGGTCCGGCCAGCGGCCCGCGACCGGCCTCGTCGCAACCCGCGATCGGCCAGACACCGCGCTTGATCAGCGCGCGCTCGCGGCGGAAGCTCGCCTTGGCGGGCGCGGCCCTCTTTGGCGTTTCTTTGACTGTCTTCCTGGCGGACTTATCTCGAATCATGGCCGGGATCGTGCGCAAGCGGCTCGGCCCGCGCAACCGGGAACCCCGGACAATTCCCGTTATTCAGACCAGCCGCCTACTCGGCCAGATGCACCCGCCGGTCCTCTCCGACCTCGATGCCCGGCGCGACCACGACTTCCCAGGGATGGCCGTCGGGGTCGGCGAAATAGCCGGAATAACCGCCGTAGTCGGTCTCATGCGCCGCTTTCAGCAGCGCGGCGCCCTTGCCGACAGCGAAGGCCAGAACCGCATCGACCTCGTCGCGCGTGGCGCAGTTCCATGCGAGCGTGATACCGCGGAAGGTCGCTGGCCTCGGATTGTCCGGCAACTTGGCGTCGGCCGCGAGTTTGTCCCAGTGAAACAGGGCCAGCACCGGACCACCGGTATCATAGAAGGCGACGGCCTCGCCGGTCGCCTTCAGCCGACGCGCGAAGCCGAGCGCGTCATAGAAGGCGATGCTGAGACGAATGTCGTTCACACCCAGTGTGATGACGGTGAGCCGCGGCACCGGCGCGGTAAGTTCCTGGCTCATGCTACGCCTCTTCCGTTTCCCGATCAGAACAGGCTGAGCTGATCGCCGTTCCGCTTCGGCCTCGCAAAGTGATCCGTCGTCAGCTTGGAGCGCCGCTTGTTCAGCCCAAGCCTGTCGCAGGCGATCTCGAAGCGGCGGCCGATGGTCCAGGCCATCGGTCCGGTGCCCTTCATCCGCTCGCCCCATTTCGCATCGTAGTCGCGGCCGCCGCGCATGTCGCGGATCAGGGTGAAGACGTGGCGGTAGCGGTCCGGATAATTGGCCATCAGCCATTCGCGGAAGAGATCACGCACCTCCAGCGGCAGCCGCAGCAGCACATAGGAGGCTTCCTTGACGCCGGCATGGGCGGCGGCATCGAGAATGCGCTCGATCTCGGAATCGTTCAGCGCGGGGATCACGGGCGCGACCATCACGGTGGTCGGAATACCGGCCTCGGAGAGCTGCTTCAGCGCCTCCAGCCGCTTCGGCGGCGTCGCCGCGCGCGGCTCCATGGTGCGCGCGAGTTTTGGATCGAGCGAGGTGACCGAGATCGCGACCTTGGCGAGGTTGCGCTTGGCCATCCGCGCGAGAATGTCGATGTCGCGCACCACCAGCGCCGACTTGGTGACGATGCCGACGGGATGGCTGGCGCGCTCCAGCACTTCGAGAATGCCGCGCATGATTTTGCGCTCGCGCTCGATCGGCTGATACGGATCGGTGTTGGTCCCGATCGCGATCATCCGCGGCTCGTAGCCGGTCGCGGCCAGCTCCTTCTCGAGCAGCGCCGGCGCATCTGGCTTGGCGAACAGCTTTGACTCGAAGTCGAGCCCCGGCGACAGGCCGAGATAGGCGTGCGTCGGCCGCGCGAAACAATAGACGCAGCCGTGCTCGCAGCCGCGATAAGGATTGATCGAGCGGTCGAAGCCGATATCGGGGGATTCGTTGCGGGTGATCACCTTGCGCGAGGTGTCGACGCCAACGGTGGTCTTGAACGGCGGCAGCTCCTCCAGGCTCTGCCAGCCATCGTCGAAGGCGACGCGGGCCTCGGCCTCGAAGCGGCCGCTGGCATTGGACTGGGCGCCCCGCCCTCGCCGGCGCTGTTTGTCGATGGCGACCGCCAGTTCGGGAAAATCAGAGTCCGCACCCGCCGGCTCGGAGGGCGCCGTGACCGGCGGGTGCTTGAGAGCATGAGAGGATGCTGGACTCATGAAGCCAAGATAGCACGCCAAAGGAACAAATCAAGAACAAAAACAAAAAACTCGAAAACAACCCCATGCACAGTAGCCGCCCAAATTTCGGGCGCGGTCCTTTGACCTCACGCAACACATCCGGCGCGGCGATCCGGTTCGATGCCGGACAGGGATCAATCGCACCGGAACAAAGTTGGTGACGATCGCTAGGTGAAGGTCAGCAGGAACATGACAAATCAACGACAATCGGCCTCAGGGAGCAGCGAGCTCGATCTGCTCGATCGCTATTGGCGCGCCGCGAACTACCTCTCCGTCGGGCAAATCTATCTGCTCGACAATCCGCTGCTGCGCGAGCCGTTGCGGCCGGAGCACATCAAGCCGCGCTTGCTCGGCCATTGGGGCACGACGCCCGGTTTGAACTTCATCTACGCCCATCTCAACCGCGTCATCCGCGCGCTCGATGTCAGCGTGCTCTATATCTGCGGTCCCGGCCATGGCGGCCCGGGCATGGTGGCCAACACCTATCTCGAGGGCAGCTACAGCGAGATCTATCCTGACGTCGCGCGCGATACGGACGGATTGCGAAAACTTTTCAGGCAGTTCTCCTTCCCCGGCGGCATTCCGAGCCACGCGGCGCCGGAAACGCCGGGCTCGATCCACGAAGGCGGCGAGCTCGGCTACGCGCTGGTGCACGCCTATGGCGCCGCATTCGACAATCCCGACCTGATCGTCGCCTGCGTCGTCGGCGATGGCGAGGCCGAAACCGGCCCGCTCGCGGCGTCCTGGCACTCGAACAAGTTCCTCAATCCCGCCCATGACGGCGCTGTGCTGCCGATCCTGCACCTCAACGGCTACAAGATCGCGAACCCGACCGTGCTCGGACGGACGCGCGACGCGGAGATCCGCGACCTGTTCCGCGGGTTCGGCCACGAGCCGCTGTTCGTCGAGGGCGACGATCCCGAATTGATGCACCAGGCCATGGCGGACGCGCTCGACGTCGCGCTCGCCAGCATCCGCTCGATCCAGCAGCATGCCCGCGACGGCCGTAACAGCGTCGAGCGGCCGCGCTGGCCGATGATCGTGCTGCGCAGCCCGAAGGGCTGGACCGGCCCGAAGGAGGTCGACGGCAAGAAGGTCGAGGGCTTTTGGCGCGCGCATCAGGTTCCCGTTGCGAGCTGTCGCGAGAACCCGGCGCACTTGAAAATCCTCGAAGACTGGATGCGCAGCTACGAGCCCGAGAAGCTGTTCGACGGCAGCGGCGCGCTCATTCCCGAGCTCCAGGCTCTGGCGCCCGAAGGTAACAGGCGCATGGGCGCCAATCCGCACGCCAATGGCGGCCTGCTGAAGAAGGAGCTGAAGCTGCCGGACTTCCGCAATTTTGCGATCGACGTGCCGCAGCCCGGCGGCGTCACCGGCGAAGCAACGCGCGAGCTCGGCAAATTTTTGCGCGACGTCATCCGGCTCAACGCAGAAGCGCGCAACTTCCGCATCATGGGCCCGGACGAGACCGCGTCAAACCGGCTCGACGCCGTGTTCGAGGCGACCGAACGGGTCTGGATGGAGCCGACTGAGCCTTACGACGTGCATCTCGCCCAGGACGGCCGGGTGATGGAGGTTTTGAGCGAGCATCTCTGCCAGGGCTGGCTCGAGGGCTATCTGCTCACCGGACGGCACGGCTTGTTCTCCTGCTACGAGGCCTTCATCCACATCGTCGATTCCATGTTCAACCAGCACGCCAAATGGCTGAAGGTGACGCGGCATCTGCCCTGGCGGCGACCGATCGCCTCGCTGAACTATCTCCTGACTTCGCATGTCTGGCGGCAGGACCATAACGGCTTCAGCCATCAGGATCCCGGCTTCGTCGATCTCGTCGCCAACAAGAAGGCCGACATAGTCCGCATCTACTTCCCGCCCGACGCCAACACGCTGTTGTGGATCGCCGATCACTGCCTGCGCACCTATGACCGCATCAACGTCATCGTCGCCGGCAAGCAGCCGGCGCCGCAATGGCTGTCGATGCAGGACGCCGCCACGCATTGTGATGCCGGCATCGGCATCTGGACCTGGGTCGGCACGGAGGATGCGGATGGCGAGCCCGACGTCGTGATGGCCTGCGCCGGCGACGTGCCGACATTGGAGACGCTCGCCGCCGTCGATCTGCTGCGCAAGGCGCTGCCCGATCTGAAGATCCGCGTCGTCAACGTCGTCGACCTCATGACGCTGCAGCCGAAAGACCAGCACCCACACGGCCTATCCGACCGTGACTTCGACAGCCTGTTCACACCAGACAAGCCGGTGATCTTCGCCTATCACGGCTATCCCTATCTCATCCACCGTCTCACCTATAACCGCACCAACCATGCCGGAATGCATGTGCGCGGCTTTGCCGAGGAAGGCACCACGACGACGCCGTTCGACATGGTCGTGCTCAACGGGCTCGACCGCTATCACCTCGCGATCGAGGCGATCGCGCGCGTGCCGGGTCTGGCGACCAAGGCCGCGCAGGTGCAACAGCAGTTCCGCGACAGACTGATCGAACATTCGCACTATGTGCGCGAACACGGCGAGGACATGCCTGAAATTCGCGACTGGGTCTGGCCGGGCAAAGCGGGTTGACGTCATGACGGCGTCGGCCCTCGTGCTCAACTCGGGCTCGTCGAGCATCAAGTTCGGCCTGTTCGACATCGCGGCGGCCGAGCCTGCCCTGCTCTGCAAGGGCCTGCTCGACGAGCAAGAGGCGAAGCCGCGGCTCGTGGTGAAAAGCCCCGCGGGCGGAGACCTTTTCGAGACGCAGAGGGAAGCATCCGATGCGGACAGCGGCCATCTGTTCGCGGACGTGCTCGGCTTCATCGAGGAGCGTTTTGCCGACCACCGCCTGCGCGCCCTCGGTCACCGCATCGTTCATGGCGGGCCGGATTATTCGGGCCCGGTTGAGCTGACGGATGAGGTCGATGCGAAGCTGGAAGCGCGCGCCGCTTGCGCCGCTGCACCAGCCGCGGTGTCTGGCGCCGGTCCGTACTATCAGGGCAATGAAGCCCGACCTGACGCAAATCGCCTGCTTCGACACCGCCTTCCATCACAGCATGGCTCCGCCCGCGAGCCGCTTCGCCATTCCGCGGCGCCTCGAGGAACGCGGCATTCGGCGCTACGGCTTTCACGGACTCTCCTTTGAATCAGTCGCCGGCCGTCTCGTTGCGATCGCGCCGGAGCTTGCGGCGAAGCGCACCGTCATCGCGCATCTCGGCAATGGCGCCAGCCTGTGCGCCTTGCGCGATGGCCGCAGCGTCGACACCACGATGGGGCTGACGCCGCTCGATGGCCTCGTGATGGGCACCCGGAGCGGCACGATCGATCCCGGCGTGCTGCTCTATCTGCAACAGCACGAGAGGATGTCGGTCGAGGATGTGCAGCACCTGCTCTATCACGAGTCAGGCCTGCTCGGCGTCTCCGGCATCTCTGCCGACATGCGCACGCTTCTGGCAAGCGGCGAGGCTGCGGCGCGGGAAGCGGTCGACCTGTTCGTCTTCCGTGCGGCGCAGCAGGTCGCGGTGATGGCGACCACACTGGGCGGACTGGACTGTCTGGTCTTCACCGGCGGCATCGGCGAGCATGCGAAGGAAATCCGCGCCGCGATTGGTGAGCGGCTTGGGTGGCTCGGCGTGCATATTGACGCGGGTGCGAATGACGCGGCACGCGAGCGGATCAGCAGCAGTGGCAGCACCGTCAATGTGTTCGTCATTCCGACGAATGAGGAGCTGACGATCGCTCGGCATTGCGCGGCTGTGCTGCGAGCGAAATGAAAGCCCGGTCGACCGCTGCATCTTTCCCTTCTCCCCCGTGGGAGAATTTCAGCGGGCCATGAGTTGTCGGGCCATGACTTGTTGCAGCGCTGCTGCGCCACTGTCGAAATGACCATGGTGCGCAAAGCAAACGATTTCGCCAGCGCTTCGAGCACCATGGGCCAACTACGTCGCTCCGCTCAGTACGGAGAGTACCCGCCCGGGCAAACATAGTTTCCGTAAGCGTCATAGCCGCAGCCGCTGCGGTAGTAGGCCCCCGTCGCAGCTGCGCCGATCGCCGCGGCCCCCACTGCCGCCGCACCGACGCCGTAACGATATCCGCGATACCCTGCATAAGCGCCCCGATAGCCGTAACGCCCGCCGCGCACGGCGACAGCACCGCCCCGATATCCACGCGCCGCGACCGCGCCCCCGCGATAGCCTCCTGCCCGCACGGCACCGCCGTGGAAACCTCCTGCGCGCATGGCGCCGCCGCGACCGCCGCGGGCAGATGCGTCATCGGGAGTGAAGGCGACAAGCAGCATAGCTGCGGCTGCCGAAGCGATGAGAGCTTGACGCAACATCAGCGTACTCCTTCTTCGAGGGAGGAAGCCGCGGACAGCTGCACATCGCGTCGACCGCGGGTCCGATCGAAGTCTCGTGCGCTGGAGCTTCGTGCCTTTGATTTGGATCAACGTTCATCTACATGAACGACGGTTCCCCGCCCGCACAGTGGCGTGCAGGCCGATCTAATGCGTGCCCGACAGGATCTGGATGCACCCGATCACGACCTCGATCACGATCAGCACCACGACTGCGATTTCCAGACGTAGCGAGCGCTGGGTGTCGATGATGTCGGTCAGCGCGTTGGCGGTTTCCGAGACCGCGGTGAGCTTGCGCTCGAGCGTGTCGAGGCGCTCCTTCAATTCGTACTCGTCTTCGAGACGGGCATAGAGGCGATCGAGCTCGGGCTTCTCCCAGAGCACGTCCGGTTTCTCGGCCACCGCGACACGGCCGGCGACGCGCTGCTGGACCAGAAGCGCATTGCCGATCAGTTGCAGGATGTTCTTGCGCCGGGGCGGGGTGCGGCCCTGCTCGGCGAGCGCCCGCGCAAAGGGCTCGATCACGTCGAAAACCGCGGCGACGCGGCGCTCGTCGCGGGCGAGCGAGGTGCTCTTGGCGAGCGCGTCCGCAACGATCAGCAGCCGATCGTCGGAGAATTTGGCGAGGCAGATCGGCCCGCCGGGCTGAATCGCCTCGGCGTTCTCATCCTTGCAGAGCTGCGCCTGTGCGATCTCCTCTTCAAAAGGGCTGAATTCGCCGGTCACCCGCGGTTTCAGGCTGTCGATCAGCACCTTCTCCTCCGAAGGGAGGAGGCCGATCAGCACCACGACGCCGTAGCGGAAGATGACCACGAGCCCGGCATGGACGCGGAAGGCAGCAGGCGTCGAGGAGACAGGTGCGCCAAGCTCGAGCCCGGACGGATTGATGCGTTCGCCCAGCATCACGGCGCGGATCCGCAGGGTCGGCGCGGCCTCCGGCTTCGGCGATGTTGGCGTGGTGCCAACGGGAAGTTGATCGGCGTTCACTGGACTATCTCACTTTGCGCGGCGAGCGTTGCACGTTTTTCCCGTCACAAGGTTTGTGTCAGACTGCCGGTGCAGCCTTGCGGAACGTGCCGTCCTCGCCCCGATCATATCGGCAGAGAAAGCCCCCGTTTGAAGCTCACGGAAACGACATTCGCGGAAACATTCGGCAACAGGGCCACCCCGCGCACGACATATTCGGCTGCGATAGACCGGCGGCGATCTACCATCGCATGCCGGAACACCGGCGAAAAGTTGCACTCGGCGACGCCGCGTGTTTATGACACATTCATAACAAGCTACGCTTCTCCCGAAGTGCAGACATCGAAGCCTCAATCATGCTGAGCGTCATCATACCGACCGAAGGCGTCGAGCAGACGGCGGTCGCAACTCTGGCCGCGCTGGTACCCGGTGCCGCTGCGGGCATCATCCGCGAAGTGCTGCTGGTCGACGGCACCCGCAACGGCGTCATCGAGCGCGTGGCGGACGTTGCAGGCTGCCGTTTCATCGGCTTCGAGGGTTCTTCGCAGGGCGCGGCGCTTGCCGCCGGTGCGCTCCAGGCCCGTTCGCCCTGGCTGATGTTCCTCCCGGCCGGCGCGGTGCTGGAAACCGGCTGGATCGAGGAGACCACCCAGTTCATCCAAGCCGTCGCGACCAGCGGCCGGGATCGCGCGGCGGTGTTCCGCTACGCGCGCTCGCCCTACGCCGATACCGGATTCCGCGACATGCTCCGCGCGGTGGCGCGCAAGCTCGTCGGCCCCCTCGGCGATCAGGGACTTTTGATCGCGCGCGATCATTACGACCGGATCGGCGGTTACCCGCCCCAGGCCCGCCGTTCCGAGGCGCGGCTGCTCCGGCGGCTCGGCCGCTCGTCCCGGACCATGCTGCGCAGCCGGATCGTCATGGTCGGCTGAGGTCACTGATCTTATACTTGCCAAAGTCAAATAATTGTTTGACAGTGGCAAATATCGAGGTAACCCATGCCATCAGCCCTTTCGTCATCCAGCCCTTCGCCATCCGGCCCCGCTTCGACCGAACAGGTCGCTGACGACCAGGTCCAGGCGGTTCGCGCCTTCAACCGCTTCTACACCCAGAAGCTCGGCGTGCTCGACCAGCAGCTCCTGAAGAGCCCGTTCTCGCTGAGCGAGGCGCGCGTGCTCTACGAGCTGGCCCATGGTGGCGAGCAGTCGGCGAAGGAGATCGGCATCGCGCTCGGGCTCGACGCCGGCTATCTCAGCCGCATCGTGCAGAATTTCGACGAGAGCGGCCTGATCGCGCGCAAGCCGCTTCCGAGCGACCGCCGGCAGGTTCAGTTGAGCCTGACCGCGAAGGGCCGCCAGGCGTTCGCCAAGCTCGAACGCTCGTCCCAGGACGACGTCGCCGCGATGCTGCGGCCGCTGCCGGATGAGGAGCGCAGCAAGCTCACCGGTGCGATGGAGACGATCGAGCGGCTGCTCGCCATGCCGCGCAGGCCATCCCCGCGCGCGACCCTGCGCGAGCCCCTCCCGGGCGACATGGGCTGGGTGGTGCAGAGCCACGGCGCACTCTACGCCAGCGAATACGGTTTCGACTCCGGCTTCGAGGCGCTGGTCGCCGAGATCGTCGCCAAATACATGACCTCCTACGATGCCTCGCGCGAGCGCTGCTGGATCGCCGACATCGAGGGCCGGCCGGTCGGCTCGGTATTTCTGGTCAAGGCCAGCGACGACGTCGCCAAGCTGCGCCTGTTGCTGCTCGATCCGGCCGCACGCGGACAGGGGCTAGGCCAACGGCTGGTCGCCGAATGCGTCTCTTTCGCGCGCGCCTGCGGCTATCGGCGGATGACGCTGTGGACGCAGAGCAATTTGGTCGCCGCGCGAAAAATCTATCAGGATGCCGGCTTCAAGCTGACCGCCACCGAGCCGCATCGCAGTTTTGGCCAGAACCTCACCGGCGAAACCTGGGAGCGCGATCTCTGATGCGGGGGCACGCGCTCATCACGGGAGAGCTCGTCGATCTCTACAAGCGCCGCGCACGACGGCTGCACGCGGAGGCGTGCCGGACTATGTGGCGCATGGTGTGGAGCTCGCTGCGACGGAAGAGCTAGAGCGTTTTCCGATCACGTTGCGTCGTAACCAGCCGCGACGAGATAATTTTGACATTCCTCGGGTGAGAAGCGTTTGAGAGCGTTGGCGATTGCTTGCCAGAGATCGGGCATGGTGCGGGCTGCGGCGGTCCGCAACAGCGCTTTCAGTTTGGAGAAGGCCATTTCAATCGGGTTGAAGTCTGGACTGTAGGGCGGAAGATAGAGCAGGCTAGCTCCGACCGCCTGGATGGCCTCTCGAACGCCATGGACCTTGTGAGCGGGCAAGTTGTCCATGATAACGGTATCGCCCGGCCGCAGCGATGGGGCGAGCAATTGCTCGACGTAGGCCAGGAAAGCGTCGCCATCCATTGGACCGTCCAGAACAAGCGGCGCGATCAGACCGTCGGAGCGCAATCCAGCGGTGAACGTCGTCGTCTTCCAATGTCCGTGTGGGATAGCTGCACGACATCGCTCGCCGCGTGGCGAGCGCCCGTAACGCCGCGCCATTTTGGTGTTGGCGCTGGTTTCGTCGATGAAGACGAGACGCTCAGGGTCAAGGTCGATTTGCCCTTCGAACCACTCCTCACGTGCGGCATTTATATCGCCGCGCCGTTGCTCGGCGGCGTGCGCTGTCTTTTTTTAAGTGTGATCTTTCTGCGCTGGAAAAAACGCCAGAGCGACGCGATGCCAGTCGATATTCCACGACGTTTCAACAGTTCTCGCAACTCGGCAAGCGTGATATCCGGCCTCGCTGTCACCGCCTCCAGAATCAATTGCGAATGCGCTTCGATGCGCTGCGATTTGCGGTCACCGCCCTGGCGTTTAGGAACGATGTCGCCAACTTTCTTGAGGCGACCGCGCCAGCGGATTGCACTGGCCGCGCTGACACCAAAGCGCTCAGCAGCCTGTCGACAGGACATGCCACCGTCAATCGCGGCTACCACCCTTTGGCGAAGATCAACCGAAAGCGCCCTGGCCATACATGCTGGCCTCCCTCGCCAGCATGCAGCTTGAATCTGACTCGCGCCGTTTTGGGAATCTGGAGGGTTCTGTGAGGTCGCGCTCACGCGAGGGCGCGGCAGGCGCTTATGACGCGACCTCATTGAAGCCGGATTGAACGAAGGCGCGGGAGGCTATTCGCGGTTTTGCAGCTATGGGGATTGTTCGAGATCGCCATGCCCGATCTGCTGGCTCGGCGCGTGAGGCAGAGACACAGGAGTGCGCATCCTGGAAGAGTTGAGATCAGACGCGCTTCGCCTGAGATCGCGATAGGCCTTTTGCTGCATCGGACGGTTGTTGTCGCGCAGTGTGACAGCACGGATTCGACATCGTCCGCGATGATCGAGACGCTGGGAGCGAAATGACGAATGATGATCGTCGTGCACGACATGACTTGGCTCACGATGTGTCGCATCGGAACGGTGATGTTCGAGGGCTGGGGCGTCTGAAGCTATGTCGAAAGCGCTCAATGATGCGCATGACGCCACCACAATCGGGACAGGCAGGAACCTCGGCCCAGGTTTGAGCCTCCGAATCCACAGGCGACGGCTGGCCATCGTTTGGGGCTGTTCGCTCATGATCGAGAAGTTCGCGGCAAAGGGCGAGCTTGGCAGCGCGATGGCGGTTGGCCATGAAGCCGAAGTGGCGGATGCGGTGGAAGCCGTCAGGCGGCGTATGAAGCAGGAAACGGCGAATGAACTCATCGGGCTTGAGATTCATGATCTTTGTCGCGCTGTTTTGGCGATAGTCCTTCCATGAGAAGGCGACATGATCGTCGTCGAGTGCGACGAGCCGGCTGTTGGCGATCGCGACGCGATGGGTGTAGCGGCCGAGATAGGCCAGGACCTGTGCGGGTCCGCCGAAGGGCCGCTTGGCGTAAACAACCCAGTTGATGCGTCGCATGGCGTCGAGGTGGGCCGCAAAGGCAGCCGGCTCGGCCAGAGCTCCGAGATCGCCGAAGAAACGCAAGGCACCGGAGTTGAAGGCTGCCGACAGACGTTTGAGAAAAAGTGTGCGAAATAGTCTGGACAACGGTTTGACGGCCAGGAAGAAGTTCGGTCGGCAAGCGGTCCAGCGCGCGCCATCGGGCGAGAGGCCGCCACCCGGAACGACGCAATGGACGTGGGGATGATGCATCAGCGTCTGTCCCCAGGTGTGGAGGACGGCGACGCCGCCGATCGCACCGCCGAGCCGGCGTGGATTGGCGGCGAGCGTCGTCATCGCCTCGGCGGCAGCCTTGAACAGGATGGCATAGACGACGGCCTTGTTCTGGAAAGCGATCGCGGCGATCGGTGCGGGAAGTGTAAAGACGACGTGGAAATAGGGAACCGGAAGCAGGTCGGCTTGACGCGCGGCGAGCCACGCGGCTCGGGCTCTCCCCTGACACTTCGGACAGTGCCGATTGCGGCAGGAATTATAGGCAACGCGTGTCGTGCCGCAGTCGTCGCAAGCCTGCATGTGGCCGCCGAGCGCCTCGGTCCGGCACGCAACGATCGCGCTCATCACGCGCCGCTCGACCCGCCCCAGATGACCGGCATGTACACGGCGATAGGCGTCGCCATGCCGGCGCAGAATATCGGCAATCTCGATGGCGGGCCTGTTGGAGCGGATGTCGGAGCGGGTCATGACCCGCATCCCGCTGCGGGTCATCCAGGTGGCGTCACCTCCAGCGACAGGCGATCGAGCGGGCTCTGCGTCGCTCGGATCGTATCGGTGGCGACCTGCGTGTAGCGCGCTGTCGACGACAAATTATTGTGCCCGAGCAAGACCTGGATGATCCGGATATCGGTTCCGTTCTCGAGAAGATGTGTCGCGAAGCTGTGGCGCAGCGTGTGCAGCGTGACGCGCTTGGTCAGGCCCGCAGCCTTCACCGCCGACCGGCAGGCGGCATGCAGCACGGTCTGATCGATCGGATGATCTTCGTCACGACCAGGGAACAGATAAAGCCGCGGCCGGGCGAGCCGCCAGTAGGTGCGCAGGATGCCCAGCAGCTGGGGCGACAGCATCACGTTGCGATCCTTCGCGCCCTTGCCGTGGCGCACCTGGATGACGCCGCGGGCGCTGTCGATGTCTTCGATCCGCAGTCCCGCAACCTCCGAGGCCCTGAGCCCGGCCGCATAGGCGGTGGTGAGCGCGGCGCGGCTCTTCAGGCTCGATACCGCTTCAAGAAACTGAACCACTTCGTCGGCGCTGAGAACGACCGGCAGCTTGCGCGGTTCTCGCGCATAGGGAATGCGCTCTGGGATGAGCGCCTCGCCGAGCGTGACGCCGTAGAAAAACCGTAGCGCACAGACGATCTGGTTCAGCGCCGGCCATGAGATGCCGGTCGAGACCAAATGCACCTGGAAGGCGCGGACGTCTTCCAGCTCTAACCGGTCAGGCGATCGGCCAAAATAGCGGCTGAACTTCGAAACCGCGCTGATGTAGGATCTTTGCGTCGCCGGCGACAGATTGCGGACGGTCATGTCTTCGATCATGCGGCGGCGAAGAGGGCTCAAATCGGCCATCTCGATACTCCTGTCTGAGGGGGTGGGCTCCAACACCCACATCCTCTCAGCCAGGAGGCGATCTATGCCACCTTGCCCCCTACGCCGCGGCAGCGGCTTCGTTCAATCCCCACCCGATTCTTTCCGGTCGGAAAATGCTCTAGTCGCTATCACTGGCGCAGCGGGCGCGATGCGCATGATTGTGCCCTCGCCCCTTGCGGGAGAGGGCAGCGACGCCAGTAGATACGAACTCACTTGGGTGAGGGGTATGTCTCCGAGCGGTCCGTGCGGATGGATACCCCTCATCCGGCGCTTCGCGCCACCTTCCCCCACATCCGCCTTCGCCAAGGCTTCGGCGGACGTGAGGGGGGAAGGGAAGAAAAATCATCAGCGTCCGCACTTACACCGTCGCGCCCTGCGCCTTTGCCCTTCGCAGATGCTCGTCCAGGCGCGGCATGATCTCGACGAAATTGCAGGGACGCGTGCGGTAGTCGAGCTGGGCCGCGAGGATGCCGTCCCAGCCGTCGCGACAGGCGCCGGGCGAGCCCGGCAGGCAGAAGATGTAGGTGGCGCCGGCGACGCCGGCGGTGGCGCGGCTCTGGATCGTCGACGTGCCGATCTTGGCGTGGCTGAGCATGTGGAAGGCGATCGAGAAGCCGTCCATGCGCTTCTCGAACAGCGGCTCGATCGCCTCCGGCGTGACGTCGCGCCCCGTAAAACCGGTGCCGCCGGTGGTGATGACGACGTCGACGCCGGTATCCGCAATCCAGCGGCGGACGACGGCGCGGATCGCCTCGACATCGTCGGTGACGATCTCGCGCGCGGCGAGATGATGGCCCGCCGCGGTGAGGCGATCGGCCAGCGTCTGGCCGGACTTGTCGTCGGCGAGCGCGCGCGTGTCGGACACGGTGAGCACCGCGATGTTGAGCGGGATGAACTGTTTCGTTTCGTCGATGGAGGCCATTGGTCCTTCCTCTCGTGTCCCGGACGCGATGCAACGCGTCAGCGGTGCGTCGCAGAGCCGGGACCCAGAGCTGAGAGACCGGCATTGTGGGCCCCGGCTCTGCAGCGCACCGCTGAAGAAGCGCTGCGCTGCGTCCGGGGCACGAAGTCCTGGCGACTACGACCCGCTGCCGAACGTGTTGCAGGCCTGGACGGTGCCTTGCTGGTAGCCGGTCATGAACCACTGCTTGCGTTGCGCCGCCGAGCCGTGCGTGAAGGAATCGGGCACGACGCGTCCCGTGGCCTGGCGTTGCAGCGTGTCGTCACCGATCGCGCTCGCCGTGGTCAACGCGGCGTCGATGTCGCCGGGCTCGAGGAAGTTCGGACGCTTCTTCGACTCGCGATTGACCCAGACGCCGGACAGGCAATCGGCTTGCAATTCGACCTTCACCTGGAGCGCATTGGCCTCGGCCTTGCTGCCGGCCTGCTGCTGCAGCCGCGTCACGCGCGGAATGATGCCGAGCAGGTTCTGGATGTGATGGCCGGCCTCATGCGCGATGATGTAGGCGGTGGTGAAGTTGCAGGCGGACTTGCCGGAGCAGCCGCGGAAGCGCGTCTCGACCTCGCGGAAGAAACTGGTGTCGAGGAAGATGGTACGATCCGGCGGACAGTAGAACGGCCCCATCGCCGACTCTGCCCGGCCGCAGCGGCCGCCATTGGTGACGTTGCGGAACAGCACGACCTTCGGACCGGTGTAGGACTGGCCGCTGGCCTGGAAGATTTCGCTCCAGCGGTCGTCGATCTCGCCGAGGATGCCGGAGATCATGCTGCCCATCTCGTCGGTCGGCGCGCCGCGCTTGGCGGAGGTCGACTGACGATCGGTCTGGTAGGAAGGCGCCTGTCCGCCGCCGGTGAGGATCTCGGCGCCGCCGATCAGGATGCGCGGATCGATGCCGAAGGCATAACCGACCAGGCCGAGCACGATGATGGTGCCGATGCCTAGACCGCCGCCGCCCATCGGCAGGCCGAACCCGCCTCCGCCTCCGCCGCCGCCCATGCCGCCACCGCCGTCGCGGCGATCCTCAATGTCGTCGCTGCGGCGGAAATCATCATAACGCATGGCGGGTTTCCCTCAGTCCTCAATTGGCGTCATTTGGGCGCAAAAGCGCGAAAGCTCAACGCGCCACACACGTAAAATTTCCAATGCGTTAATCAATATCCCGCTCGGCAATTATTGCCTAGTGCGACAGCATGCCGATGCCAGCAATTTTTTCCGGGGTCGTGCAATTTTTTCCGAGAGAAATTTGGCGACCTGACTGCTCCCGCAGCGCGAAGAAATACGAAATACACTGGAAAACACGACGAATGCGCAGAGCGAAACGCGCGCCATGCGCGATGCGAGGGATGCTCACGAAAGCGGCGGGTTAAGTCGATTTTTACTTTGCCGCTCCATTGTAACGGTCAGTCGGTTGTTTGGTCCCGCGTCGCCGACAGCGTCGCCTGAGTCAGAGTTCTTGAGTCATGGTAGTGTCGCGTCGCGGGGCGTCTGCAAGGGCGCCCCGCACAAATTTTGAGTCCGCTTCGCACAGCATCATCCTCGGTGATTGCGTCGCCGAGATGTCGAAGCTTCAGGCCGGTTCGGTCGACCTCGTGTTCGCCGATCCGCCCTACAATCTCCAGCTCAAGGGCGATCTGAAGCGCCCCGACGAATCCCATGTCGATGCCGTCAACGACGACTGGGACAAGTTCGATTCGTTCTCCGCCTATGACGATTTCACCCGTGCCTGGCTGCTTGCCGCCCGCCGCGCGATGAAGCCGTCGGCGACGATCTGGGTGATCGGCTCCTATCACAACATTTTCCGCGTCGGCGCGATCATGCAGGATCTCGGCTTCTGGCTTCTAAACGACATCGTCTGGCGCAAGTCGAACCCGATGCCGAACTTCCGCGGCCGCCGCTTCACCAACGCGCACGAAACGATGATCTGGGCCGCGCGTGACGAAAAAGCCAAGGGCTACACGTTCAACTACGAGGCGCTGAAGGCGGCGAACGAGGACGTGCAGGCACGGTCCGACTGGCTGATCCCGCTCTGCACCGGCGAGGAGCGCCTCAAGGGCGCCGACGGCAAGAAAGTGCATCCGACGCAGAAGCCGGAAGGCCTGCTCGCGCGCGTGCTGCTGTCGTCGTCGAAACCCGGCGATCTCGTGATCGATCCCTTCAACGGCACCGGCACCACCGGCGCGGTCGCAAAACGTCTTGGCCGCTCCTATATCGGCTTCGAGCGCGACAAGACCTACGCGAAGGCCGCCGAAGCTCGCATCGCCGCGGTCGAGCCGCTGCCGGAAGAAAGCCTCGCTCCGTTCATGACCGCGCGCGAAGCGCCTCGGGTCGCGTTCTCCGAGCTGATCGAGCGCGGCATGATCATGCCCGGCACAAAGCTGTTCGACGCCAAGAAGAAGCTCGGAGCACTGGTGCGCGCCGACGGCGCCATCATGCTGGGCGACAAGGTCGGCTCGATCCACCGCATCGGCGCCGTGGCGCAAGGGGCGCAAGCCTGCAACGGCTGGACCTTCTGGCATGTCGAGACCAAGAAGGGTCTCAAGCTGATCGACGAGTTCCGCGCCGAGATCCGTGCGGGGATCGGGGCGGAGTAGTCACTTCCCGCGATCTCGTAGGGTGGGCAAAGGCGCCCTTGCGCCGTGCCCACCATCTCTCTCCCCGGGACGCAGATTTGGTGGGCACGCTTCGCTTTGCCCACCCTACGGCTCCTTGAATGCCGCCACAGCCAGGACTAGATTCGCCCGATCAGCCCCGTCCTGACCGGTCCGGCTCCCATGCGACGACAGTCCGAGACATTGCTGCTGGTGCCGCTGCTGCCGATCTTCCTGCTCGGCATGTTTCCTATGTTCCTGATCGCCCTGCTCGGCTTTTTCGGCCTCGCGATCTTCGGCGTGCTGATGGTCTGCGTCGGGCTCGCCAGCAGCAACGAGGCGCATGACAATTTCAATCACGACGTCATCGTACACGGCTACGCGCGCGGATCGGAGCGCAAGACGCGGGCCTCCAGCATGCACGCCGCAACGCGGCTCGCGATGCGGCTGGACGCTGTCGGCGCCGGGATGATCGTCATCGCCGTCGTCGGCCTGCTCTATTCCAGTTGAGCGTCGAGGCGCGGCCTCACGGCGCCAGACGAGCGATCAATCGATCGGAGGCATCCATGAGCGCCGCCGCGTAGGATCGCTCCGCAGACGAAGGGCTCGGCAGGATCGCCTCAGCCTTGTTGTTGAACATGACACCGCTGCGGCCGTTGAGATCAGGCGACACCAGGAGCGGCACCAGTCGCTCGGCATAGGCGTCCGGCTCGACCATCATGAAGCTGGTCAGCCAGTTGATCAGCGAGACGAGCGCACGCGACCCGAGCAGATTGGCGCGAATATCGGTCTTCACGAAGCCGGGATTGAGGCCGAACACATCGACATCGGCAAAGCGCCTGGCGGCCTCGAGGACGAGCACTTCGTTGCCCGCCACGGTGTTCGAGTGGGCCGCGAACCGCTTGTAGCTCCGTTCCGAATTCAGATCGGCGACATCGGCTCTCTGCTCCGTCCCGGGAAATCCCATGACGAATATCCGAGGCTTGAATGTGGCCGTGGCCCTGTCCCTTCCAAGACGAGAGGCGATCGCGTTCAGGATGACGAAGCGGCTCAGATAGCTGACAGCAAGATCGCGTTCGATGCCTTCCGCCGTCACCTCACGCCTGGGCCCCGCCATGATGCCGGTCGTGAAGACGACGATATCGAGCGTCTCGGCGGGAAGCTCACGGCCGATCCGCCTGGCTTCCCGCATCAGGCTCAGATCGGCCTGCATGAATGCGATGCCCGGCACGTTCTGATCGCGGAATGTCTGGCCGACGACGAGGACACGCGCCCCCTTGGCCGCCAATTGGCGGCTGAACGCCCGGCCAATGCCGCCGGTGCCGCCGATCACCGCCACATTCAATCCAGCGAGCCTGAGGCCTTCGAGCGCCGGCGGATTCACCTTCAGGTTCTTGTCGAGTTCTACGCGTTTCATGGATGGCTCGCCCTGCAATGTCAGCAAAGGGCAGATGGACCTTCCACTCAATGGAATAAATGCCGTAAATTGGAACTGATTGATCCATTGATGGAATAATGAAATGGCGTTGCTGAACGATATGGCGCTGTTCGTGGAGGTCGCGAAGGCCCGTAGCTTCCGTCGCGCCGCCAAGACCCTCGACATGCCCAATTCGACGCTGTCGCGCCGGATCGATCTGTTGGAGAAGGAGATCGGGCTTCGCCTGTTGAACCGGACGACCCGCAAGATCGAATTGACCGAAGCCGGCCAGATCTACTTCGAGCGCTGCAAGCGCATTGTGGACGAGGCGCGCCTGGCGCACGAGCAACTGGACGGGATGCTGGCGCAGCCGAGCGGCATGCTCCGCGTCTCGCTGCCGGTGGATTACGCGAACACCTACCTCGCACCGTTGATCTCCGAATTCGCGCAGCAATATCCCGACATCGATTTCGAATTCGACCTGACGCCGCGACGTGTCGATCTCGTATCGGAGCCGTTCGATCTGGCGATCCGCGTCGGAGAGTCAGAGCCGTCCCACATGATCGCGCGGCCGCTCGCCCGCATGCCGGGATATCTCTACGCCTCGCCGCGCTATCTCGGCATCAACGGCGAGCCGCATGAACCTGCGGACCTCACCCATCATCAATGCCTGTGCATGACGAAGGTGAGTGCGTGGACGTTACACAGGGGCACGCAGATGGAGCAGACCGACGTCGGCGGCCGTTTTCGGCTCAACAACGTGGGACTGATCCGCCGCCTCGCAACGCTCGACATGGGCATCGCCTTTCTGCCGCAAGAGATCGTGGCCGACGAAGTGGCGGATGGCCGGCTGCGTCGCATCATGCCGCAATGGCAGGGCTCGCCCGTCACCGTCTACGCAGTCACCGAGACGCGCCTGCTGCCAGCCAAGACGCAGCGCTTCATCGAATTCCTGCGGGAACGGCTCAGCCGGACTTGAACCGCCATTACGGCGGCGATCGGCCTTTGTTACGCTGGCTGATCTGCGTACCGCGCAGACACCGCCCGGCAAACTCGCCGGTTGCTCTCCCCGGCCATGTTCAGGCACAGAAGGCCGCGACGCCGCAATCATTCTCTAAAAAGGGAATTGGGGAGACAAACATGCTCAAGTTCTATTTCAACGGATCGCCGAACCCGACCAAGGTCGCGCTTTATCTCGAAGAGTCCGGCCTGGCCTTCGAGCCGGTCAAGATCGACACCCGCACGGGCGAACAGTTCGCGCCGGACTATCTGAAGATCAATCCGAACGGCAAGGTGCCGGCGATCGACGACAACGGCACCATCGTGTTCGACTCGAACGCCATCCTGCTCTACCTCGCCGAGAAGACGGGCAAATTCCTCCCCGCCGCCAACGTCCGCGGCGAGACGCTGTCATGGCTGATGTTCATTGCCACTGGCGTCGGGCCGTATTCGGGCCAGGCCGTGCACTTCAAGCATTTTGCGCCGAAGGACCAGAACCACGACTACGCCCATAACCGCTACCAGTACGAGACCGATCGTCACTACAAGATTCTCGACGGTCACCTCAAAGGCCGCAGCTATATGGTCGGCGACAGCTATTCGATCGTCGACATGGCGCTGTGGGGCTGGGCGCGGATGGTGCCGTTCAAGCTCGGCGACGATGCCTTTGCGCGCTACCCGAACGTGAAGCGGCTGGTCGACGAGATCTCGGCGCGGCCGGCGGCGGCGAGTGCGATCGCCCTGAAGGACAAGTTCACCTTCAAGGCCGAGATGGACGACGAGGCGCGCGCCAACATGTTCAAGCACATGACGACGAAGGTCGCCTGATCGCGCTTCGCAGCTTCTGGAGGCCACGCGCATGCGCGTGGCCTTTTGCGTTTGCTGCTCAGGCGGCGTGGACCGAGCTCAGGAATTTTGCGACTTCCTGCTTCAGCCGGTTGCTGTCTGAAAGACAGCGAGCGCGCCGCCGAGAGCACCTGCGAGGAGGCCGAGCCGGTCTCGGAGGCGCCGCGCTGCACGTCGCCGATATTGGTCGAGACGCGCTGCGTGCCGTGAGCGGCCTGCTGGACGTTGCGGGAGATTTCCTGTGTGGCAGCGCCCTGCTCTTCCACGGCCGCGGCGACCGTCGACGAGATCTCCGACAGCCGCTCGATGGTGCCGCTGATCTCCCGGATCGAGCCGACCGACTCCTCCGTCGCGGCCTGGATGCCGGAGACCTGCTGGGCGATCTCGCCGGTCGCCTTCGCCGTCTGCTCGGCCAGTGCCTTGACCTCGGAGGCGACCACGGCAAAGCCGCGACCGGCCTCGCCCGCACGCGCCGCCTCGATCGTCGCGTTCAGTGCCAGCAGATTGGTCTGGCCGGCAATCGTGCTGATCAGCTCGACCACGTCGCCGATGCGGGCGGCGGCCTTGGACAGCTCACCGACCCGTTCGTTGGTCCGCGTTGCCTGACCCACAGCCTCGCTGGCGATGCGGGCGGATTCCTGCACCTGACGGGCGATCTCCGAGACCGAGGAGGACAGCTCCTCGGTCGCCGAGGCAACGGCCTGCACATTGGCCGAGGCCTCCTGGGAGGCGCTGGCGACTTCCGTCGACAGATCCTGGGCGCGGCTGGCTGTCGTGGTCAGGGTGCCCGCGGAAGCCTCGAGCTCGTTCGATGCCGACGACACGGTGTCGACGATCTCGCCGACGGCTCGTTCGAACTGATTGGCCAGGTTTCGCATATCGGCCTTGCGGCTCTCCGCCTGCCGCGCCTCGACCTCGACCTGCTCGTGGCGCAGACGGTCGGTCTCGACCATGCTCTCCTTGAACACCTGGATCGCCTTGGCCATCTCGCCGATCTCGTCGCGATTTCCGCGGCCGGGGATCTCGACCTTGAGATCGCCACCGGCGAGGGCTCCCATCGCCCGGGTCATCGTGGTCAGCGGTCCGACGATGCTGCGCGCGATCAGGAAGGCGACGAGGCCGCCGAACAGGATCGCAAGGCCGCCGGCGACTTCCTGAATCCAGGTCGTGTTGGCAATGACGCCATCGGCGGCCGCGCGCGATTTCTGGTAGTCGGCCTTCAATCCGGTCTCCGCCACCTTGAGCTTGTCGACGCTATCGCTGATCAGAGGGGCGATCTCGTTGCGGTAGATTTCATCGGCCTGGAGGATTGCGGCGGATGTCGTCTCGAAAGCCCCCTTGTAGGTCGAAAGTGAACTCTTGATCGGCCCGAACGCGGCCTTGACCTCGTCCGGCAGACCGGCCCCCTCAAGTGACTTGAGTGCTTGCTGCGCCCGATCGACATTGGTCCTGAAGGTCGCCGGCCCCTTCGCGTCCCGGACGGCGAGGAAGCGCCAGTTTGAGACACGAACAAGGAGGATCTTGGATTCGAGATCGGCGACGGGGGCGGTCACGCTGGTGTCGCCGGTTGCACCCGCGGCCTCGACCAGCTTGCCGGTGTTAGCGGTGAGCTCGTCGCCGCCGGCGAGCAAAGTGGCCTTGCCTTTCGTCGTCTCGTTGACGGCAGCGCCCATGCGCTCGCGCAGGGACTTCATCTTGTCGACGTCGCCGACGAGGCCATTGTAGATCTTGAGCCGCTCCTCGGAGACCGTCGACTTGGCCGCGGCCCTCAACAGCTCCGCCGTCGCCGCCTCCCGCTCCGCTGCCTCCTTGAAGGCCGGCTCGTTGGCGTCATAGATGTAACGCAGATTGGCACGCCGCAGCGCCTGAAGGTTGATCGAGATTTCCTGAACGCGGGCGGTGTTGTCCGAGAGCGCGGAGAGCCGCGCCATCTGGCCCTGGACGGCCCACAAATTCCAGACCGCAACCGCGGCCATGATCAAACCAACGACCACGAGAACCGAAAATCCGGCGTAGAGACGCCCCCGAATTCTCAAACGCAAGCTCGGCATCACTGTCCACCCATTGCAGCAGAAAAGCAGAAGCAGCCGACGACCTTGGCGCGATTGCAACGACTGATCATTGCAGCCACGCCTGCGAGAATCGCGCTGCGCTGCCGTACAATGCGGAACAATTGTTAATTGCGGCTGTATTTTACCGGTGTCGAATACGGAGAAGCCGACGAAGACACCACCGTATTCCGGACATCAAGCGGTGGCGCGCGCGAGCGATGTCCTCATCCCACCACGCCGCCATGGCAGGTCCACGCGCATGCGCGTGGACCTTTGCTTTTGCGGGTCCGCGCCGGTCAGGCGGCGTGGACCGAGTTCAGGAACTTCGCGACTTCCTGCTTCAACCGGTTGCTGTCTGAAGACAGCGAGCGCGCCGCCGAGAGCACCTGCGAGGAGGCCGAGCCGGTCTCGGACGCGCCGCGCTGGACGTCGCCGATATTGATCGAGACGCGCTGCGTACCATGGGCGGCCTGCTGGACGTTGCGGGAGATGTCCTGCGTCGCAGCGCCCTGCTCTTCCACGGCGGCGGCAACCGCCGACGAGATTTCCGACAGCCGCTCGATCGTGCCGCTGATCTCCCGGATGGAGCCAACCGACTGCTCGGTCGCGGCCTGGATGCTCGAAATCTGCTGGCCGATCTCGCCGGTCGCCTTCGCGGTCTGCTCGGCCAGCGCCTTGACCTCGGAGGCGACCACCGCAAAGCCGCGGCCGGCCTCGCCGGCGCGCGCGGCCTCGATGGTGGCGTTCAGCGCCAGGAGGTTGGTCTGGCCGGCAATCGTGCTGATCAGCTCGACCACGTCGCCGATGCGGGCGGCCGCCTTGGACAGCTCGCCGACGCGCTCATTGGTCCTGCTTGCCTGCCCGACCGCCTCGTTGGCGATCCGGGCGGATTCCTGCACCTGGCGGGCGATCTCGGTGACCGAGGAGGACAGCTGCTCGGTCGCGGACGCCACCGCCTGCACATTGGCCGTGGCCTCCTGTGACGCCGAGGCCACCTCGGTCGACAGATTCTGCGCGCGCGTCGCGGTCGTCGTCAGCGTGCCAGCGGAAGCCTCCAACTCGTTCGATGCCGACGACACGGTGTCGACGATCTCGCCGACCGCCTGCTCGAACTGGTCGGCGAGCCGGACCATGTCGGCCTTGCGGCTCTCCGCCTGGCGCGCCTCGGTTTCGGTCTGCTCCGTGCGCAGCCGTTCGGTGTCAATCATGTTGGTCTTGAACACCTCGATCGCCTTGGCCATGTCGCCGATCTCGTCGGCCTTGCCGCGCCCGGGAATCTCGACCTCGAGATTGCCGCCGGCCAGCAGCCCCATCGCTCGCGTCATCGACGTCAGGGGACCGACGATGCTGCGGGCGATCAGGAAGGCGACGATCAATCCGAACAGGGTGGCGAGTCCGCCCGCGATCCCCTGTACCGTAGTCGTGCCGTCAATCACGGCTTCGGCCTGGCTGCGCGACTCCTTGTAGTCCTTCTTCAAGGCGGCTTCCGCGACCTTGAGCTTGGCGATGCTGTCGACGATGAGGGGCGCGAGGCTCTTGTGGTAGATCTCGTCGGCCTGGAGCATCGCGGCCGACGTCGTCTCGAACGCGGATTTGTAGATTCCGAGCGAGGTCTTCACCGGCGCGAGCGTCGTGCGCAGTTCGGTCGCCTGCGGGCTCTTTTCGAGCGCCGAGAGGCGCTGCGACGCCCTGCCCACATTGGTTCTGAAGTTGGCGGGCCCCTTGCTGTCGCGCAGGGCCAGGAAACGCCAGTTCGCGATCTGGACGAGAAGGAGCCTGGATTCGAGATCCGCAACGAGGGCCCCGGTGTCTTCGTCGACGGCTGCGCGCGCCACATCGACCAGCTTGCCCATCTTGACAGTCAGTTCGTCACCGCTCGGCAGCAGCGTCGCCTTGCCGGTCCGCGCCTCATTGACGGCGTCGCCGAGATTGTCACGCAGGCTTCGCATTTTCGCGATGTCGGCGATCAGATCGTTGTAGAGCTTCCGCCGCTCCTCGGAGAGCGTCCCCTGCGCCCCGACCTTCAACAGCTCGGTCGCCGCGGTCTCCCGCTCTGCGGCCTCCTTCATTGCGGGCTCGCTGGCGTCGTAGATGTAGCGCAGATTGGCGCGCTGGATCGCCTGAAGATGGGTCGAGACCTCCAGGACCCGCGCCGTGCTGTCCGAAAACGCCGAAGCCTTTGCGACCTGGTCCTGCACGGACCGCAAATTCCAGATGGCGACCACCGCCATCACGAGACCAACCGCCACCAAGGCCATGAAGCCTGCGTACAGGCGCCCCCTGATCCGCAAACGAAAGTTCGGCATTCCCACTGTCCACCCAAGTGCATGTGAATTCGGGCGGACGAACGACCCCGGCAATCGTCACGGCCACCCCCGGCAGCCGCGAGTCGCTTTTCGGCACCCACGCTGCACCGCGGTACAATGAGGGACACTCGTTAATTGAACCTTCCGATTTTTCGCGCATGTGTGCGCCGGCCGGCCCAAGATCTGCTGATTTTATCGGCAGTTGCGCAGGTTTCGGCGCAAAGCCCGCAGCCGCTTGCAGAGCGCTGCACGCGTCGCCGGGATGGATGTCTATTGAGCGACCGTCCCCTGCAACTTGCCGAGCGCGTTCTCGACGACTTCCAGCGTGTAGGGCTTCTGGACCACCGGCGCGGACGCTAGCTCTTCCGGGATCGGCGCACGCTCGCCATAGCCGGTCGCGAACATGAAGGGCACGCCGATCTCCTTCAGCTTCTCGGCCACCTTGATGCTGCTCTCGTTGCCGAGGTTGAGATCGAGCAGCGCAAAACCCGGACGCGTGCGCTCGATCGCGCGCAACGCCTGGTCGACGCTCGCCGCAGTATCGACATGGCGGGCACCGAGATCGAGCAGGATGACTTCCGCCGCCATGGCGATGATCAGATTGTCCTCGACGATCAGTGCCGTCTCGGAAATTCGCGGACGGGCGGGTTGCTGCTCCTCGACGCGCATGGCGGCTCCTGCGATTGATGCGACCAGTTCGACGAAATTGGGCGGGATGACGAATTTGGCCTGGACGCCCAGCAGGTCGAAGCGGATCTCGGCTTCGCCCTTGAGGTCGAACGGCACCGAGCGCTCGATGATGGTGGTGCCGAAGCCGCGGCGCGACGGCGGCTGCACCGGCGGCCCGCCGCTCTCCTTCCACTCGATCTCGAGGCTCGAATTCGGATCGAGCCGCCAGACCACCTCGACCTGGCCGGTGGAATCCGCGAGCGCGCCGTATTTGGCGGAATTGGTCATCATCTCGTGCACGACCAGCGCCAGCGTCGCGAACGCCTTGGGATCGAGCGCGACGTCGGGCCCGCCCATCTTCACGCGGCCGGCGCGCGCGCCGAGATAGGCGCCGGCCTCGGACTCGACCAGCGAGCGCAGCGCAACCGGCGCCCAGTTCAAATTGGTGATCTGGTCGTGGGCGCGGGCCAAGGCCTGGATGCGGCCACCGAGCACGCCGGCGAATTCCTCGACCGACGTGGCGGTGTCCTTGCTCTGCGCCACCAGCGCGCGGACAAGGCTCAAAATGTTGCGGACGCGGTGATTGAGCTCGGCGATCATCAGCTCCTGCCGCTCCTGCGCGCCGCGACGCTCGCGGGCCGCAAGGTCAGACAGTTGCAAGATCACTTCAAGCAGCGTGACGCGCAGGCTCTCGGCGATGCGGATGTCGGCCGTCGACCACGGTTTCGACTGGCCCGCCACCGTTTCCTGCCAGAGCTCAAAGCTCTTGCGCGGCGTCAGCCGCGGTCCGTTCGGACCCTCGTCATAGACCTTGTCGGGCGCGCCGGCCCAGTTCACCGAGCGCACGACCTCGCGCCGGAAGAAGATCAGGCGATCGCGCGGGGTCCGCGAGATCGGAATGGCAAGAAATCCCGCCGCTCGGTCGCGAAAGGACTGGCCGGCAGCATAGACCTTGGCGATCTCGGCACTGGCGAAAATCCGTCCCGGCGAGGTCCGGTTGATGAAGGCGACCAGCTCCTTCACCTCGTCCTCGGTCGGCGTCTGGCCCTGAAGCGTGATCTTGTTGTCGGACCATACCGCCACGCCGTCGCAATCGATCATCCCGCGATAGTCGCCGAGGAAGTCGACGATCGCGCGCCGGCTGTGCTCGTGCGAGGCCGCGGTCTCGATCAACCGCTCCTGCACCTGGTGAGCGCGCATCTCATAGGCGACATTGCCCTCACGCTCGCGCCCCTCCACGATCCAGGAGAACATCTGCCCGAACAGCTCGGACGCGGTGCGCTTCTCGAACGAGATGTAGCGCGGCGAATAATGATGGCAGGCGAACAGGCCCCACAGCTTGCCGTCACGCAGGATCGACACCGACATCGAGGCCCCGACGCCCATGTTGCGCAGATATTCGATGTGGATCGGCGAGACCGAGCGCAGCACGCTCATGGAGAGATTGAGCAGCCCCGCATTGTGCGTGGCCGTCGAAAACAACGCGGCTGGTTTCGAATTGATATCGGCGATGATGCGCAGCCAGTTGCGCTGATAAAGGATGCGCGCCTGCTTGGGGATGTCGGAGGCCGGATAGTGCAGTCCGAGGAACCGTTCGAGGCCGGATTCCGCAGCTTCAGCGATCACCTCGCCCGATCCGTCCGGATGAAACTGATAGACCATGACGCGGTCGAACCCGGTCAGGACCTTGAGCTGGCGCGCCGCCTCGCGGGCGAGCTCGGTCATGCCGCGCGTCTTGCGGATTCGCTCCAGCATCAGGCGGACGAGCTCGCCGGAATTGACGCCGGGCTCGCTGACGCTGGGCTCCGCCTCGATGACCAGATAGGCGCCGGAGAAGTGGATGGAGAGATCGTAAGGCGGTTTGCCGGGCTGGAGCTCGACACCGAACATGCGCTCGGTCGTATCGGGGCCGCTGAGATGATCGACGCGGCTGCGAATGGTCTCGACGGCGGCTTCCGAGATGACGCGCGACAACGGCTGCTGGAGCAGGTCGGCGACGTCAGTCCCGAGAAAGCTGTCGACATTGTCGGAGGCCATGCAGATCGTGAAATCCGACAGCACCGTGAGCAGGAAGCCGAACGGCTGGACACTGCCGGGGATGTGGATCGGCTCGCGATCGCAATTGGTGAGATTGACCGCCTCGTTCATGCGCGGTCCGCCGCCTGCTCGAAGGCCGCGAAGGCGAGACGTGCCGATTCGATCGTCTCGTCCGCGTCGCAATCCTCTTCGTTTTGAAGTTTCGCCAGAAAGCTCTGCCAGAGCCGTTTGCCTGCGCCATGGCTGAGATAGGCGGTGGCCTCGCCGATGCGCGGATCGCCCGCATCCGCGACCGCCTTCAGCAGAAACTTTGCGCCGAGCCGGGAGCCCTCCAGAACGTACAACGTGCCGAGCATGCCGCTGCGCGTCAGCGGCGGTACGGACACGGTGGATTGTGCGGCGCTGCCGAGCTGCGCGAGATCGGCCGCGATCGCGGCGCTACGCGCCCGCTCCAGCCAATCCGGAAACATCCTGGCGACGCCGGCCTGCACAAGCGCAGCTTCGAGCGGAAGAAGTGCACCGGCGCTGGCTTGCAGGAAGCGGCGGTAACCGGACAGGACTGTGAGGTCGAACGACGAAAGCTGCGCATCGAGCTCCCGGTGCGCATTCGCAGTCGCATCTCTCAATCGTTCGCGGAGTCCGGAAAAGCTGCGGCCCACCTGTGTTGAAACGTCCGAAACCCCAGCCAGCATGAAATTTCCCAAACGCGTGCAATGCCGGGGGCGCGATTGCCCCCGAACCGAGCAAACGCCCGGCGGAACCCGAAGGTTCCGCCGGCTACGATAAAATGGGAGGCAGGCGGCGCCTGGATCTCGTCCGTTCGTCTAACTCCGTCGCACCGGTCTCCTCAGTTCGTACGCGATCTCCGCCCGGGTCATGCCGCAGTCCTGAAGCTCCCGGTCGCTCATGGCGGCGAGCTGGTACCGGGCCCGGGACCGTTCGCGCCTGATACGAACGATCGCTGCAAGCCCGCGCCAGATCGACACGACCATCGCCGACCCGGGCCGACGACACTGGTCGGCGGACGAGATGGTCATCAATCCGGTCAGCTCGCGGCCCTCACGAGCGTCTGCGGAAACGGACCAAGCGCCCTCTCGGTCAGGGTCGAGTCGCAATATTCCCGGATCTCCTTGATCTTCCCGTCCTCGAGACGAAACACCAGGCAGTAGTCGTTGTCATAACGAACGCCCTCGGGCGTGACGTTGTCGCCCTTCGCTTCCACCACGACCACGTCGCCATCAGCGATGAAACGGTGAGCTACGGTGCGGGTCCGGTCGCGCAAGCGGGTGCGCACGTAACCGTGCAGATCGTTGAGGATCGCCTCCTTGCCGGTGAAGGTGCGCGACCAGGAATACTGGCCGGTCACGACCCATCTGGCATCGTCGGCAAGGCTTGCGACGAACAGGGCCCGGTCGCGCGCGGCCGGATCGGGATTGGCGGCGGCGGCAAAGATATCCTGCATCAGTTTCTTGTTGGCGCTCGCGCTCATGGCGGCATCTCCGTTTGGTGGCAACACGGAGATCATCCCGGCCGGAGAAGAATTCTTCAAATCGATAGTGGATATGATATCTATTCGCCTCATGAATTTGAATTCGCTTGACCTCAATCTCCTGACCGCGCTCGACGCGCTGCTGCGCGAGGCCAATGTCAGCCGGGCCGCGCTACGGATCGGGCTGTCGCAGCCGGCCGCGAGCCACGCGTTGCAACGCCTGCGCGACATCTTCGGCGATCCGCTGCTGGTGCGCACCGGCGCGCGCATGGAGCTGACGCCACGGGCGCAAGCGCTCCGTGCACCGCTGGCCCAGGCGCTCGACCAGGTGCGCGGGCTGTTCATACCCGACGACTTCGACGCCGCGCGCAGCGAGCGGCAATTCCGCCTGATGATGCCGGATCTCGCGGTCGAGCTGCTGATGCCGCCCTTGATGGAGAAGGTGACGCGGGCCGCACCCAACGTCCGCATCGACGTCGTACCGTGGCGGGGCCCTGCGATCTTTCACGCCGAGTTCGCCCGCACCATCGACCTCGTGATCTCGATCGGCAACGCCTTCAAGGGCTTTCACCGCCAGCTGCTCTACACCGACAGCGATGCGCTGGCGGTGCGGCGCGGCCATCCCATGGCTGCGAAGCTGAAGCGGCGCGAGACGTTCCTGGCGGCACGCCATGTCGGCGTGATCATCCGCGGCCAAGCGGAGGATCTCATCGACACCTGGCTGCGGACCAAGGGCATCGAGCGGCACATTTCGCTGGTGGTGTCAGGCTATCTCGAAGCGCTGCACGTCGCCGCCCGCACCGACCTCGTCGCCTTCGTGCCGCGCCGGCTGATCGCGGCGCTGTCGAAGCAGCTCGGCCTCGTCACGGTGACGCCGCCGCTCGATCCCGGGATCGACGAGCAGTTCATGTTCCATCCGACGCGGGCGCAGATGGACCCCGGCTCGATCTGGCTGCGGCGGCTGATGCTGGCGACGGGACGGGAATTGGAGAAGGAACGGCGTGCTGGGTAGGACGCAGCTTCAAAACAAATGGTGTCGTCCCGGACAAGCGCAGCGAAGCGGAGCGCCGATCCGGGATCCATAACCACAGGGCGCGGTTTGGCGAAGACTCGTGGTTGTCAGCTCGTGTCACAACTTCTCCCTGTGGTTATGGGTCCCGGGTCTGCGCTGACGCTTGCCCGGGACGCCAGGGGAATATGTAGCCGCCGTTCCTTACGCCTTCTGCGCGTCCATCACCTTGCGCACGGCGGGGCGGTCTGACATGCGCTTGAAGTGATCGGCGATCTTCGGCGTGGCATTGATGTCGACGCTGTCACCCTCGAGCCAGAGCGAGAGCGTGTGGAGGTAGGGATCGCAGATCGTGAACTGGTCGCCCATCACCCAGGGACCTTTGAACATCTTCTGCTCGATCAAGGAGAAGCAGGCGCCCATGCTCTTCGGCACCATCGCCTTCATGTCGGCGAACGAGCTCTCCTGCGTCGCCCAGCGCGCGCCGCGCATCTTGTGGGCATGGTTGATGTGCGCGGTCGAGCAGAGATAGGAATTGAACGACTGCACCTGGGCGAAGTCGAAGGGATCGTCGAGCGGGGCGAGCTTCGCCTTGGGGAAGGTCTGCGCGATGTAGGCCAGCATCGCAGGCGTCTCGGTCAGCACGCCGCGATCCGTCACCAGCGCCGGCACGCGGCCCTTCGGATTGATCGCGAGATAGTCCGGGCTGTTCTGCTGGTTATCCTTGAAGCTCAGCCGTTCAGCCGTGTAGTCGGCGCCGGCCTCCTCCAGGGTCATGTAGGTGGCGAGCGCGCAGGTGCCGGTGGCGTAGTAGAGCTTGAGCATGTCGGACCTCATGGGAAAATTGGAAACTAACGGCTGCGGGCCGCCAGGTCCATAGCACGACGTTCTCCGTGCTTTTGCTCTTCGCAGTTGCCCACCGCCGCCCGCCTGTGCCAAGACGCCTGCAATCGGAGGGGTTTTGTCATGACCGTACTCATCGCCGGTGGCGGCATCGGCGGGCTGGCGCTTGCGCTCAGCCTGCACGGAATCGGCGTTCCCGCAAAAGTGTTCGAGAGCGTCGCGGAACTGAAGCCGCTCGGGGTCGGCATCAACGTGCTGCCGCATGCGGTGCGCGAGCTGATCGAGCTCGGGCTGATGGACCGGCTGGACGAAAGCGGCGTGCGCACCCGCGAGCTCGCCTATTTCTCCAAGCACGGCAAGCCGATCTGGAGCGAGCCGCGCGGGCTGGAAGCCGGCTACAAATGGCCGCAATTCTCGATCCATCGCGGCACCCTCCAGCAGCTCCTGCTCGACACTGCGGTCGAGCGGCTCGGCCGCGACAACATTTTGACCAGCCATCATCTGACCGGCTGGACCGAGACGGCGGGCGGCGTCCGCGCCGACTTCATCGACAGGGCGAGCGGCAAGGCCGCCGGCACTTACGAGGGTGCGATCCTGATCGCCGCCGACGGCATCCATTCCGCCGTGCGAGAAAAGCTCTATCCGCAGGAGGGACCGCCGATCTGGAACGGCCGCATCCTCTGGCGCGGCGTCACGCCGTCAAAGGCCTTCCTCACCGGCCGCACCATGATCATGGCCGGGCACGAGATCCTGAAATTCGTCTGCTATCCGATTTCGAAGGCGCCGGATGCGGCGGGCAACCATCTGATCAACTGGGTTGCCGAGCGCCACATGCCGCCGACCTATCAGTGGCGGCGCGAGGACTATAACCGCACCGCGCGGCTCGAGGAGTTTCTGCCCTGGTTCGAGAGCTGGCAGTTCGACTGGCTCGACGTCCCCGGCCTGATCAAGAACTGCCCGCACGCCTACGAATATCCGCTGGTCGACCGCGATCCGGTGTCGCAATGGACCTTCGGCCGCGTCACGCTGATGGGCGACGCGGCGCATCCGATGTACCCGATCGGCTCGAACGGCGCCTCGCAGGCGATCCTCGATGCCCGCACCATCACGCGCGAGATCCTGGCGCATGGCCCAACGACCGCGGCGCTGCTCGCCTATGAGGCCGAGCGCAGGCCCGCGACCACCGACCTCGTCCTGCTCAACCGCAAGAACGGCCCCGAGCAGGTGATGCAGCTCGTCGAGGAGCGCGCGCCGGATGGCTTCAAGGTTGTCACAGACGTGCTGTCGCAAAAGGAGCTGGAAGACATCGCCGCCAACTACAAGCGCGTCGCCGGCTTCCAGGTCGAGGCGTTGAATGCGAAGCCGCCGATCGTGAGCGCTGGTGCGCGCGCGTGAGGGAGTGATGCTCTCGCTCAAAGCGAGATGCGCATAAATGCGCCCTCGCCCCTTGTGGGAGAGGGCAGCGACGCTGGCAGATGCGGGCTCACTTGGGTGAGGGGTCTGTCTCCACGAGTCCAATCCGCATTTGAATTCGCTGAGACATACCCCTCATCCGGCGCTTCGCGCCACCTTCTCCCGCAAGGGGAGAAGGGAAGAGGAATGCGCGGCTCGACTATTTCCCCACCACCCTCGCCGCCTCCAGCAGCCGCTCGCTGGCGCTCGCCGTCGCCAGCACCGTGCCGTCTTCCGCCATCAGCTTCGCCTCGACGAACGCAATCGTCTTGCCGAGCTGCGTCATCG
The DNA here is from genome assembly GCF_011516635.5 of Bradyrhizobium barranii subsp. apii. Classification (GTDB taxonomy): domain Bacteria; phylum Pseudomonadota; class Alphaproteobacteria; order Rhizobiales; family Xanthobacteraceae; genus Bradyrhizobium; species Bradyrhizobium barranii. The sequence goes on from NZ_CP096255.1 coordinate 7,506,624, forward strand.
TCGCCTCACCGATGATCGGGCCGGGCCTTGCGGGGCTGAGGAAATTCACGGTCATGCTGATCGTGGTGGTGTAGAGCCTGCCCTCGCTCATCACCAGCACGGCCGGTCCCATCGTGTCATCGAGCATGGCAGAGAGCATGCCGCCCTGGATGAAGCCCGCCGGATTGCAGAACTCGGGCTTGCCCTCGAAGGCGAGCCTGATCCAACCCTCCTCCGGACGGGCATCGAGCAGGCGCCATCCGAGCAGCTCGGCGCAGGGCGGCCTCTTGAAGTTGTCGAGTGCGGTCTTGACCATAGGCAGCCTCCGTATCGGGCGCTGATAGCGTAGCGCTGCTGCCAGCGTGCTGTCAGGAAGGTGGGGCCGTTGAAGGGGCCAGCGCGTGTGCGATGACCTTGCGCATGACGTTGGGCAGCGCCTCACCGGCAAGGGTCGCGATCGGCACCCAGCGCATGCCCTCGGGCGCACGCGTGCGCGCGTCGGCCTTCGCCGTGTAGACCACCAGCTCCAGCGGAAAATGCGTGAAGACGTGGGTGACGACGCCCACCTTGCGCTGCCAGCGCGACAGTCCCTTCAGGTCCGGCGCCTGCTGCTTCGCCGTGGCGTCTTCCTGGCCGGCCAGCCAGTCCGAGCCCGGCACCTCGGTCATGCCGCCAAGGAGGCCTTTTTCGGGCCTTGAGCGGACGAGCAGCTCGCCGCCGCGCGTCACGACGAAGGCAGCACCGCGCCGCAACGTTCCGCTCTTCTTCGGCGCCTTGCGCGGAAACGTTTCCTGCGTCGCCAGCGCACGCGCGGTGCAATCCTCATTGAGCGGACAGAGCGAGCAGGCCGGCTTCTTCGGCGTGCAGATCGAGGCGCCCAGATCCATCAGCGCCTGCGCGCTGTCGCCAGCGCGAGACGTCTCGTCGCCGGCGCGAGCGTCCGCGAGCAGCGTCGCCGCCAGTTGCTGGATCAGCGGCTTGGCCTGCGGCAGCTCCTCCTCGATGGCGAACAGGCGCGACACCACGCGCTCGATGTTGCCGTCAACAGGCATGGTGCGGCGGTCGAACGCGATCGCGGCGATCGCGGCTGCCGTATAGGGTCCGATCCCCGGCAGCGCGCGCAGCCCCTCTTCCGTGTCCGGAAACACACCGCCGTGCTCGCGCGTCACGGCCACCGCGCAGGCATGGAGATTGCGCGCGCGGGAGTAATAGCCGAGCCCGGCCCACATCCGCAGCACGTCATCCTGCGAGGCCCGGCCCAGCGCCGTGACATCAGGCCAGCGCGCGACGAATTTCTCGAAGTAAGGGCCGACCGCCTTCACCGTGGTCTGCTGGAGCATGATCTCCGACAGCCAGACCCGGTAAGGGTCCGAGGTCTCGCCGGGCATCGCGCGCCATGGCAGACGGCGGCGATGGCGGTCGTACCAGGCGAGCAACAGCGTTGGGCGAGCCGATGCCTCCGACTGAATTGGTTCCGACTTGGCCATTAGTGCCGATTTGGGGCTCATGCCCTCACTGTAGCGGCAACGCGCCGGCCTCTCCACGTCATGCCCGCGCTCGTCGCGGGCATCCACGTCTTTCTTCGCGGAACGCTCCCCAATGGTGAGGCCTGCCCTCCGAAGTGCTATAAGGGTCCATGTCCAAATTCCCTCCCCGACCCGGTCCCATCAGCGCCAAGCCGCTTTCGCTGCTGCTCAACGACGTCTTTGCCGAGGCCTATGCCAAGCAGGGTTTTGCCGCGCGCGAGCTGGTGACGCGGTGGGCGCAGATTGCCGGGCCGGAGATTGCGGCCCATGCCGAGCCTTTGAAGATGCAATGGCCGCGACCGGTCGAGGGCCAGCCGCAGGAGCCGGCGACCCTGGTGCTGCGGGTCGAGGGGCCGATGGCGCTGGAGATCCAGCACTCCGCCGACGTGATCCTGGAGCGGGTCAATCGCTTCTTCGGCTGGAGCGCGGTCGGCAAGCTCGCCTTCCGCCAGGCCCCCCTGTCGCGCGCCCGGCCGCCGGTCCGGCCCGGTCCGCCGGATGCCAAATCGGTGGCCAAGGTGGCGGAGAGCCTGGGGGACATCGAAGATGAAGAATTGAAGACAGCGCTGGCGCGGCTCGGGGCGGCCATCAAGCGAAATTGAGCCTCATTCCGCCGGTAATCTGGACCCGTCCCTGTCGCTCGCCATTGCCTCAAACTACGTTTCAAGCTAGCGACAGGCCGCCTGAACGGGAACTTCGGGCGAGACCACGCCAATTCGGGAGCCGACCTTGATCATCACCCGCCGCGCCTTCAACACGATGCTGTCGCTGACCGGTCTTGCCGCGCTCGCTGGGCTGTCGCCGCTGCGGTTCATCTCCGAGGCCATGGCGCAGTCGGCCGCCGATGTGGCCAAGCCCGTGTCGCTGCCCGACATGGCACTCGGCCCCAAGGACGCCCCGGTCACCATCACCGAATATGCCTCGATGACCTGCCCGCATTGCGCGGCGTTCAACGAGCAGGTGTTCCCCAAGATCAAGTCGGAATACATCGACACCGGCAAGGTGCGTTACGTCTTCCGCGAGTTCCCGCTCGACATCAAGGCCGCCGCCGGCTCGATGCTGTCGCGCTGCATCGCCAAGGACGACGCGTCGAAATATTTCGCGGTCACCGACATGCTGTTCCGCCAGCAGAACGACTGGGTGCTGAAGAACACCACCGAGACCCTGACGCGGATCGGCAAGCAGGCCGGCCTCACCCAGCAGCAGGTCGAGGCCTGCCTGAAGGACCAGGCGCTGCTCGACAAGATCGCCGCCGACCAGAAGTACGCCAGCGACGTTCTGAAGGTGGATTCGACGCCGACCTTCTTCATCAACGGCGAGAAGATCAAGGGCGAAGCCTCGTTCGATGAATTCGCCAAGAAGATCAATCCGCTGCTGAAGAGCTGATTTTCCCCGCTCAACGCCTGATTCGCATCTCGAAAGCCGTATCTTTCCCGGCATAAATCCCTTGGGAAAAGCGGTTTTCGCCGGTTGCCCTCGCGGCGCACCGCGGCCATTGTCCGACCGCATGAGGCGCCTCGCGCGACTCACCCAGAGAGTGACATTGCCTTCCATGGTATTGTCCCGGCAGGGGGATTCGCGCCTGCCAACAGAGATGCGTGCTTATGAAAATCACCCGCCTGCGCCTTCACGGCTTCAAGTCCTTCGTTGAGGCCACCGACTTCGTCATCGAGCCCGGCCTGACCGGCGTGGTCGGACCCAACGGCTGCGGCAAGTCGAATCTCGTCGAGGCGCTGCGCTGGGCGATGGGCGAAACCTCGTACAAGTCGCTGCGCGCGGCCGACATGGACGCGGTGATCTTCGCCGGCTCCGGCAACCGTCCTGCGCGCAACCACGCCGAAGTGACGATGACGATCGACAACACCGATCGCACCGCGCCGGCGGCGATGAACGACAGCCAGCTGCTCGAAATCTCCCGCCGCATCGAGCGCGAGGCCGGCTCGGTCTATCGCATCAACGGCCGCGACGTGCGTGCGCGCGACGTGCAGATCCTGTTCGCGGACGCCGCCACCGGCGCGCGTTCGCCCGCCCTCGTCCACCAGGGCAAGATCGGCGAGATCATCCAGGCCAAGCCCGAGCAGCGCCGCCGCGTGCTGGAAGATGCCGCCGGCGTCGCCGGCCTGCACGCCCGCCGCCACGAGGCCGAATTGCGGCTGAAGGCGGCCGAAACCAACCTTACCCGCGTCGAGGACGTGATCGGCCAGCTCGCCGGCCAGATGGAAGGCCTAAAGAAGCAGGCCCGTCAGGCCGTGCGCTATCGCGAAGTCGCGGCCAAGGTCCGCAAGGCCGAAGCCACGCTGTTCCACCTGCGCTGGATCGGCGCGCATGCCGATGTCAACGAATCCGGCCAGACCCATGATCTCGCGGTTCGCGAGATGGCCGAACGCACCCAGCACCAGGCCGAAGCCGCCCGCATCCAGGCGATCCGCGCCACCGAAATGCCGGCGCTGCGCGATGCCGAAGCGCGCGCCGCGGCCGGGCTGCAGCGCCTGACCAATGCCCGCGAGCTGCTCGACCGCGAGGAAGAGCGCGCCAAGGAGCGTGTCGCCGAGCTCGAGCGGCGCCTCGCCCAGTTCGAGGGCGACATCTCGCGCGCCCAGCAGCAGACCATGGACGCCGACGTCGCGCTCCAGCGGCTCGACACCGAAGACGCCGAGCTGAAGGAAGAGATCAAGTCGCGGGTCGAGAAGCGCTCAGGTGTCGACGAGCGCGTCGGCGAAGCCGAGGCGGTGCTGACCGAAACCGAGCACCAGTTCGCCGAGCTCACCACGGCGCTTGCCGACCTCACCGCCAAGCGCAACCAGCTCGAAGCCAATGTCCGCACCCATCGCGACAAGCTCGCCCGCCTCGACCAGGAGATTTCGAACGTCGCGGCCGAGGAGCAGAAGCTTGCCGACGAGACTGGCGGCTTCGGCGATCTCGACGAGCTGACCGCAACGGTCGAGAACGCGGAGCAGACCCTTGCTGCTTCGGAAGCTGCGGCCCAGGCCAGCGAAGCTGCGCATGTTGCCGCGCGCCAGACGCTGGAATCCTCACGCTCGCCGCTCGTCGAAGCCGACAAGCGCGTGCAGCGCCTCGATACCGAGGCGCGCACGATCTCCAAGATCGTCAATGGCGAGACCAAGAATCTGTGGCCGCCGATCATCGACGGCATCACCGTCGACAAGGGCTTTGAGAAGGCGATCGGTGCCGCGCTTGGCGACGATCTCGATGCGCCGGTCGATCCGTCCGCGCCGATGCGCTGGACCAATGCCGGCGTCACCGACGGCGATCCGGAGCTGCCCGAGGGCGTCGTGCCGCTCGCGAGCCACGTTCAGGCGCCCGCCGAGCTGGCGCGCCGCCTGGCGCAGATCGGCGTGGTGCCGCGCGAGCGCGGCGCCGAACTGGTCTCGCAGCTCAAGACCGGCCAGCGGCTGGTCTCGCCCGAAGGCGACGTCTGGCGCTGGGACGGCTTTGTCGCCGCGGCCCACGCTCCGACCGGTGCGGCACGGCGCCTCGCCGAGCGCGCCCGCCTCGTCGACATCGAGAACGAGCTGGAGCAGGCCCGCATCGACGCGCAGATCAAGCGTCAGGCGCTGGAGAACGCCGAGTCCGAGCTGCAGATGGCCGCCAGCACCGAAGGTGCGAGCCGCGAGGCCTGGCGCGCCGCCCAGCGCGAGGTGAACGTCGCGCGCGAGCGCCATGCCACCGCCGAGCGCGAGATCAGCCGCCGCGCCGCGCGCAAGGCGACGCTGTCGGAAGCCCATAGCCGTCTCGCCGCCGACCGCGCCGAGGCCGAGGCCGCGTACGAATATGCCGAGGCCGGCATCACCGAGCTGCCGTCGAGCGAGGACACCGAGACCCGTCTCGCCGCCGTCCGCAGCGACATCGAAGGCCATCGCCGCATGGCCGCCCAGGTCCGCGCCGAGGCGCAGGCGCTGGCGCGCGAAGCGGAGCTCGCCGACCGCCGCGTGCAGGCGATCCTCGCCGAGCGCACCGAGTGGCAGAACCGCAAGGAGAGCGCGGCCTCTCACATCGACACCATCCAGACCCGCATCACCGAGGTCTCGATCGAGCGCAGCGATCTCGAAAACGCGCCCGCCGTGTTCGCCGAGAAGCGCAGCGCGCTGATCACCGAGATCGAATACGCGGAAAACGACCGCCGCATGGCCGCCGACGCGCTCGCCTCGGCCGAGACCGCGATGGCCGAAACCGATCGCGTCGCCAAGCTGACACTCGAAGCGCTGTCGAGCTCCCGCGAGGCCACCGCGCGCGCCGAGGAACGCATGGAAGGCGCACGGCGCCGGCTCGAGGACATCGAGCGCGAGATCCGCGACATGCTGGAGGTCGAGCCGCAGGCCGTTGCCGGCCTCGCCGAGATCGAGCCCGGCGCCGAGCTGCCGCCGCTGCACGACATCGAGGAAGACCTCGAAAAGATGCGCCGCGACCGCGAGCGCCTCGGTGCTGTCAACCTGCGCGCCGAGGAAGAGCTGCGCGAGGTCGAGACCCAGCACACCGGCCTCGTCACCGAGCGCGATGACCTCGTCGAAGCCATCAAGCGGCTGCGCCAGGGCATCCAGAGCCTCAACAAGGAAGCGCGCGAGCGGCTCCTGACCTCGTTCGAGGTCGTCAACAACCACTTCAAGCGCCTGTTCGTCGAGCTGTTCGGCGGCGGCGAGGCCGCGCTGCACCTGATCGAGAGCGACGACCCGCTCGAAGCCGGTCTCGAGATCATCGCAAAGCCGCCGGGCAAGAAGCCGCAGACGCTGTCGCTGCTTTCGGGCGGCGAGCAGGCGCTGACCGCGATGGCGCTGATCTTCGCGGTGTTCCTCACCAACCCCTCGCCGATCTGCGTGCTGGACGAAGTCGACGCACCGCTCGACGACCACAACGTCGAGCGCTACTGCAACCTGCTGCACGAGATGACCGGCTCGACCGACACCCGCTTCATCATCATCACGCACAACCCGATCACGATGGCGCGGATGAACCGGCTGTTCGGCGTCACCATGGCCGAGCGCGGCGTCTCGCAACTGGTGTCGGTGAGCCTGTCAGAGGCGGTGGACATTCTCGACCAGAACGTGGCGTGAGCCTCCGGTCGTTCCACACCCATTGACGTCATCATCCGCCTTGTGCGCAAATTGCGCACTGGAGCGGATGATCCAGTACGCCGCGGCCTCTCGGTTCACGGCGCCGTCTCGGAATACTGGATGCCCCGCCTACGCGGGGCATGACGATGAGAAAATGATCTCACCCACCCTCCCCGCTGAGCTAAAAGCAGCCCTCGACGGCAAGCTCCAGGGCTTCTCCCGCACCGACGCCGCACAGCGCTCGCAAAAAATCTCGACCGCCTATCGCGCAGGCGGCACCTCCGGCACCATCAAGTCGGAGGCCGACGCGCTCGCCTATGCGCTGGCGCGGATGCCGGCAACCTATGCGGCCGTGGCGGCCAGCCTGAATGCGCTGACCGAGATGGCGCCGGATCTCGCCCCGGAAACCCTGCTCGACGTCGGCGCAGGCCCGGGCACCGCGAGCTGGGCCGCTGCTGAAGCCTTTCCGTCGCTGCAAGATTTCACCCTGCTCGACGCCAACGCCACCCTCAGCCGTCTCGCGCTCGAACTCGCGCATGACAGCACGCGGCTCGCTGATTGCCGCTATCTGCCGGGCGACGCCGGCACCAACCTCGCGGAAGCCTCGCAAGCCGATCTCGTCGTCGCGAGCTACGTCATCGGTGAGCTCAGTGAGACCGATCAGCGCAAGCTGGCGGAAACGATGTGGGCCAAGGCCCGCCACGCGCTGGTCGTGATCGAGCCCGGCACACCGGCCGGCTACGCGCGCATCCTCGCGCTGCGCCAGCAGCTGATCGCGCTAGGTGCCTACGTCGCCGCGCCCTGCCCGCACGAAAAGCCCTGCCCGCTCACGGCACCTGACTGGTGCCATTTCAGCCAGCGCCTCCCGCGCTCGCAAGCGCACCGGCAGATCAAGGGCGCCGACGTGCCGTTCGAGGACGAGCGCTTCATCTACATCGCCCTGACCCGGACAGCGCCCGCAACACGTGCCGCGCGCGTGCTGGCGCCGCCGGATGTCGGCAAAGCCGAGATCACCGCAAAGCTCTGCACGGACGGCGGCCTCGCCATCACCAAGGTCCCGCGGCGCGACAAGGCCGGCTATGCAAGCGCCCGGCGCTGGCGCTGGGGCGACGCGGTCATTGCCGAAAGTTAACTTCGTCGGACGCTTTTGCCTTGAACTCGGATGGTTCCCCATTCGACCAAGTCTTACCTTCCTCTGCGCCGGGCTCTCGTCCTGTGCCAATTTGGTCTAGGCTGCGCCCGCCTTCTTCCCCCTTCAGGAGTTCTCCATGTCGACCGGCTGGATCGTTCTCGGCGTCATCGTCGTCCTCGTGTTCCTGGCGTTCAGCGCCTACAACCGGCTGGTGGCGCTGGGCCAGCGCGTCGGCCAAGCGTTTGCCGATATCGACGTGCAGCTCAAGCAGCGCCACGATCTGATCCCGAACCTGGTCGAGACGGTGAAGGGCTATGCCTCGCATGAGCGTGGCACGCTCGACGACGTCATCAAGGCGCGCAACTCGGCGATGTCGGCGCAGGGGCCGGCACAGGTATCCGCCGCCGAGAACCAGCTCTCCGGCGCGCTCGGCCGGCTGATCGCGCTGTCCGAGGCCTATCCGGACCTCAAGGCCAACGCCAACTTCCAGCAGCTCGCCAGCGAGCTCTCCGACCTCGAGAACAAGATCGCGGCCAGCCGCCGCTTCTTCAACAACGCGGTCCAGGAATACAACACCGGCATCCAGCAAATGCCCGCCGCCCTGTTCGCCGGCATGTTCGGCTTCACCAAGAAGGACTTCTTCGATCTCGGCGCCAGCCGCACCGAAGTCGAAGCCACTCCGCAGGTGAAGTTCTGAGTTGAGCCGATAGGCCGGCAGGGCATCGCGTCATGGCCGCGTATGGTCTCTACACGCACATCGCCTCGAACAAGTTTCGTTCGATGCTGCTGCTCGCCGGCCTGTTCATGCTGGTCTACGTGCTGGTCTATGCCGGCGCGCTGGTCGCGGAAGTCGTCATCAACAGCAATGGCACTGTCGCCTACTATCTGAGCCGCGCTTTCCACGACCTCATCGTCGCCGCGCCGTTCGCCACGATCGCGGCGGCGGCCTGGATCGTCATCGCCTATTTCTTCCACCAGTCGATGATCGATGCCGTGACCGGCGGCCACGACGTCACCCGGCAGGAAGAGCCGCGGCTCTACAATCTGCTCGAGAACCTCTGCATCTCGCGCGGCATCACGATGCCGAAGCTGAAGATCATGGAGAGCCCGGCGCTGAACGCGTTCGCGACCGGCCTCAATCCGCGGCAATATTCGATCACCCTGACCACGGGTCTCCTCAATGCGCTTGATGACAAGGAGATCGAGGCGGTGCTGGGCCACGAGCTGACCCACATCAAGAACGGCGACGTCCAGCTGATGGTCGTCGCCGTCATCATCGCCGGCGTGGTCGGCTTCTTCGGCGAGTTGTTCTTCCGCCTGTTCACGAGCTTCAACTGGAGCTCCGGCTCCGGCGGCTCGTGGTCGTCGGGCTCGTCCTCATCGTCGCGATCATCCTCGTCATCGAGCGACAGCAAGAGCTCTGGCGGCGGCGCGGTGATCGTGATCATCATCGCGGTCGTGTTGATCGTGGTGGCGTGGCTGTTGTCGCAGGTGGTGAAGCTCGCGCTGTCGCGTTCGCGCGAATATCTCGCCGACGCAGGCTCCGTCGAGCTGACGAAAGATCCGGACGCCATGATCTCGGCGCTGCGCAAGATCGAGAACCGCGGCGAGCTGCCGGGCGCGACCTCGGCGGTGATGGAGCTCTGCGTCGACAATCCGCGCGAGGGCTTTGCCGATTTGTTCGCGACCCATCCCTCGGTGCAGTCCCGGGTCGACGCGCTGGTCAAGTTCGCCGGCGGCCATGATCCCGGCCCGCTGCCGCCGCCCGACGAGGCGGACGAGCCTGAGGCACAGGTTGAGCGGCAGGACGGCCCGCCGCCGTTGCGCCAGGGGCCTTGGGACGATGCAGGCGGCTCGGCCAGTCCGCCGCCCGTGCCCGCACCCTCCGGAACTGCAGCCGGCAATCCGATGGGTCCATGGGGCCGTCGTTAAGGGCGGGATTTTAAGCGACTTGCGAAGAGTTGCGTTGCGATTGGGAAAAACCTCGGAAATTGCCACAACCATAGGCCGAGGATTTGAATTCTCCCTTGTTTCTGCCATGTTCGCGCCCAACAGCAGACTTGGGACATCGATTTGGGGCCCGACCGATTGCAAGGCGCAATCGGAGGGCGCGTTAGGGGACAGCAATGGCAAAGCCGGCAGTGGTTGTGGTGGGCGCGGACAAGGGCGGGGTGGGCAAGACCACGGTGTCGCGCACCTTGCTCGATTATTTTTCCGCCAACAACGTACCGACGCGCGCCTTCGACACGGAGTCGCCGCGCGGAACCCTGAAGCGCTTTCACCCCGAGATCACCGAGATCGTCGACATGATGACGACCTCGGACCAGATGAAGATCTTCGACACGCTCAACGCGGCGAGCCCGTCGGTGACCGTGATCGACGTCCGCGCCGGCCTGCTCTCGCCGGCACTGGCCTCGCTGCGCGACATCGGCTTCCTCGACGCCGCCAAGGCCGGCCAGATCACCTTCGCGGTGTTCCACATCCTGGGCCCCTCGATCGCGTCGCTCGACGAAATCGCCGAGACCGCGGGCTTCATGGGGGGCGCAAAATATTTCCTGGTGAAGAACTTCATCAACGACACCCAGTTCTTCCAGTGGGACCAGGCGACCTACAATTCCTACTTCCACCGCATCAAGGACGCGACCGAGCTGACCATCCCCAAGCTCAACGAAATGGCCTATGAGCAGGTCGAAGTGTCCTCCGTCCCGTTCCTGAAATTCGTCGCCAACAAGGGCATCAACGACGAGGCGGCGAACTATTCCTTCGTGCTGCGCGGCTATGTCCGCCACTGGCTGGCGAATGTCTGGAGCGAATTCGACCGGATCCGGCTGACCGACATCGTCGGTTCGAAGCCCGCCACCCGCCACAGCGAAAAATAGTTGCAGAGCCCGGGCGGATACGGCTGGATTGGGCGGTGAGTTCGCCTGATATAGCTGTCGATGCCCGCGACGCCCCTTTACATCATCTGCTCGCCCCGCCCGCAGGTCGGCAAGACGCTGCTGGCGCGGCTTTTGAGCGAATTTTTGTTGCTCAAGAACGGCGACGTCGCGGCCTTGGACGTCAACCTGAAGGAGCCGTCGCTGCTCGACTATCTGCCGAAGGTCACCGAAACGGCTGATGTGATCGACACCTACGGCAAGATGCAGCTGATGGACCGCGTCATCGTCGATGACGGCATGGCCAAGGTGATCGACCTCGGCTTCCACGCCTTCGACGAGTTCTTCAAGATGAGCGACGAGATCGGCCTGTTGAAGGAGGCCGCGCGCCGCCACGTCGCGCCGATGATCCTGTTCGTGGCCGATACCGATCGCGTCTCGGCCCGCGCCCACGAGATGCTGCGCGGGCAGATCCCGCCGATAAACCTGATCACGGTGGACAATGAGCACATCGTGCGCGGCGAGCTGCCGGCCGCGATGGCGACCGGGCGGCTGTTCCGCCTGCCCGCGCTACCCGGCTTCCTCAAGACCTATATCGATCGGCTGAACTTCTCCTTCACCGGCTATCTGCGCCAGGAGAAGGACGCCTCCACCGAACTGCACCAGTGGACCCGGCGGAACTACCTCGCCTTCCGCGAGCTCGAGCTCAGCCTGATCCTGCAACGGTCCTGAGGCGATAATTTTACCCGGATAATATTGACTGCGTGCCCGACCAGGCCTATTGAGAGGCGGACATCGGTATCCCTCTCAGCAAGGTCCCACCCCCGTGAGCATCAACCGGAAGGCAGCCATCGCCGCCTACAAGGAGCGCAAGACCATTGCGGGCATCTACGTCGTCCGCTGTGCGGCATCGGGCGAGGCCTGGGTCGGCCAGGCGCCGAACCTACAGACCATCCAGAACCGCATCTGGTTCTCGCTCCGCCAGGGCAGCCACACCTGCCGTACCCTCCAGGCTGCCTGGAACACGCATGGCGAGGCGGGCCTGACGTTCGGCGAATGCGAGCGTCTGGAAGATGAGGAGACGGACTACGTCAGGAACGCGCTCCTGAAGGAGCGCATGCTGCATTGGCGGTCGGCATTGAAGGCCGAGGCGATCTGACGATCGCCGGGGGCGCCGACGGGGCTCAATGCCCTTCGAACGTCATTAGCGTGCGCACCGGCACGTCCATCGCGCGCAGCTTGGCGGCACCGCCGAGATCCGGGAGGTCGACGATGAAGCAGGCGGCGACGACATTGGCGCCGATTTGGCGGAGGAGCTTCACCGCGCCTTCCGCGGTGCCGCCGGTGGCGATGAGATCGTCGACCAGGATGACGCGCTCGCCGGGCTGGATCGCGTCGACATGCATCTCCATCTCGTCGATGCCGTATTCGAGCGAGTAGGCAATGCGCACGGTGGTGTGCGGCAGCTTGCCTTTTTTCCGGATCGGCACGAAGCCGGCCGAGAGCTGATGCGCCACCGCGCCGCCGATGATGAAGCCGCGCGCCTCCATGCCGGCGACCTTGTCGATCTTGTTGCCGGCCCAGGGATTGACCAGCTCGTCGACCGCGCGGCGGAACGCGCGCGCATCCGCGAGCAGCGTGGTGATGTCGCGGAACATGATCCCCGGCTTGGGATAGTCGACGATGGTGCGGACGCTTGCCTTCAGATCGTGGTCAAAGGTCATTGGTGCCTCTCAATCAACGCGCGCATCCAGCCGGAACGCATTCTCGACAATCCTCAGGCCCACCTCGCCGCTGAGCGACATCAGCGATTCCGGATGGAACTGCACGCCGGCAACCGGCAGCGTCTTGTGCTCGAGCGCCATCGCGACGCCGTCCTCGGTGCTGGCGGTGACATCAAGCACCTCGGGCATGCTGTCGCGCTCGACATAGAGCGAGTGATAGCGGCCGATGACGATCTCGTTCGGCAAATTGCGCATCAGGCGCCCGCCGCGCACCTGCACCCGCGAGGGCCGGCCGTGCGCGGGATGCGTGAGCTGACCGAGCGCGCCGCCGAAATATTCGCCGATCGCCTGCACGCCGAGGCAGACGCCGAACACCGGCAGCTTCTTCTCCAGCGCCGCATCGATGGTCCTCTTGATCCCGAAATCTTCGGGCCTGCCTGGTCCGGGCGACAGCACCAGCAAATCCCACCTCTTCCGCTTGAGCATGTCGAGCGCATGCACATGGCGGACCACGGTGACGTCGGCGCCGACCTGGCGGAAATAATCGGCCAGCATGTGCACGAAGCTGTCGTCGTGATCGATCAGCAGCACCTGCTTGCCCGAACCGGTCGCATCGGGCGCGAAGGCCGACAGCGGCTTTGGCGGATCGCCGCGCAGCGCCTGGAACAGGGCTGCGGCCTTGACCTGGCACTCGCGATCTTCGGCCGCGGGATCGGAATCGAACAGGCAGGTGGCACCGACGCGCACCTCGGCCAGACCATCCTTCATGCGGATGGTGCGGATGGTGAGGCCGGTGTTGATGCTGCCGTCGAAATTCACCGCGCCGATCGCGCCGGCATACCAGCGCCGCGGCGAACGCTCGTGATCCTCGACGAACTGCATCGCCCAGAGTTTTGGCGCGCCCGTCACCGTCACCGCCCAGGCATGGGTAAGGAAGGCATCGAGCGCGTCGAAGCCGGGACGCAGCATGCCTTCGACGTGATCGACGGTGTGGAACAGTTTTGAGTAGGTCTCGATCTGGCGGCGCGCCAAGACCTTGATCGTGCCGGGCACGCAGACGCGCGCCTTGTCGTTGCGGTCGACGTCGGTGCACATGTTGAGCTCGAACTCGTCCTTCTCCGAGTTCAGCAGCTGGCGGATCTGCTCGGCATCGCCGATCGCATCGGTGCCGCGCGCGATCGTGCCCGAGATCGGGCAGGTCTCGACGCGGCGCCCGTCGGAGCGCACGAACATTTCCGGCGAGGCGGAGACGAGAAACTCGCCCTCGCCGAGATTCATCAGCGCGCCGTAGGGCGACGGGTTGATGACGCAGAGGCGCTGGAACACTTCCGCCGGCGAGCGATCGCAGGGCTCGGCGAAGAGTTGTCCGGGCACCGCCTCGAACAGATCGCCGCGGGCAAACGCCGCGCGCGCGGTTTCGACGGTGGCCTGATATTCGCCGGGCGCGTGATCGGCAAAGCCCTGGCGCGGCGTCTTGAGGTACGGGCTCTCGACGGTCTCGCGCGGCAGGCCTTCGGTGGACTTGCCCTTCCACGCAAAATCGTAACTCAGCACAACGCCGCGGCCGGTGGCGCGGTCGTAGGCGAGCAGGCGATCGGGGACGTAGAGCACGATGTCGCGCTGGTCCTGCTCGCGTGCGCGCTTCTGCACGAGGTCCTCGATCTGGAACACGAGGTCGTAGGCGAAGGCGCCGAACAGGCCGAGCAGCCCGTCATCGTTGGCGGAGAAGGCGGCGACGAGATCACGCACCAGCGACATCACGCTGGCGCGCCGCGTGCGCTGGTCTTCCTCGACCGGCGCATCACCGCGGATGATGTGGCCGGCAAGCCGCGTGGCGGTCTTCTCGGAGATCACGACGCACGGCTCGCGCAGCACGTCTGCGAGGAAGGCGATCAGCACCTGGCCGCGTTCATTGAGCGCTTCCAGCTTGAAATTGACGCCAGTGGTCTCGAGCTTGAGCGGCGGATCGGAGAAGCCGAGGTCAAAGCTCTCGTAGCGGCCGGGCACGGTCGTGCCCGAGGACAGCACTACGCCGCGGCGGCGGTCGAGCAGGTTGATGAGATCGTCGAGCCTGTTGGCGCCGCCGGTGAACTGCTCCGCGACACGCGTGATCGCGAGACCGCCGCGGGTCACGTAGTCACTTCGGGCCGGGAGGGCAAAGACTGTCCTGTTCATGTCGTCCTCTTACGAAACTTGCCGAGGAAACGCCACACAGGACAAACGATCAGGCCGCCGCACTGCGTGGCGACCTTCGACGATTTTGAGAAATGAAATCGCACCGGCCACCTCTTTAGGAGGTGCGCCACCAAAGACGGGCTGGGCGGACGGCGGTGCTCATGGGGCGGATACTCACCATGGCTCGGGGACGGCGTCAAGGGCGGGCCCGATGCCGTCCGAGCTCCAGGCGATCAGCCGAGATGCTTCCTGAAAAACTCCGTCGCCCTGCCCCAGGCGAGCTCGGCGGCTTCGCGGTCGTGCACGGCCTGGCGCTGCTCGTTGACGAAAGCGTGCTCGGCATCATAGCGGAACAGCTCAAGCGACTTGCCGGCGGCCTTCATGCTGTTTTCAAAGGCATCGACCAGTTGCGGCGTGCACCAGTCGTCCTTGTTGGCGAAATGGGCCTGGAGCGGGATCTTGACGTCGGCGGGCTTGGCCGCCTGCTCGGGCGGGATGCCATAGAACACGACGCCGGCCGCGAGCTCCGGAATCTTGGTCGCCCCGATGATGGTGACGGCGCCGCCGAGGCAGAAGCCTGTTAGCCCGACCTTGGCGCCGTTGCGCGACAAATATTGCGTGGCGCCGCGCACGGTCTGCGTGGTGGCGTCCATGAAATCGAGCGAGTTCATCTCTTTGCCGGCGGCGTCCGCGTCGTGATACGGCACCACCTTGCCCTTGTAGAGATCGGGCGCCAGCGCATCAAAGCCGGCGAGCGCAAAGCGGTCGCACAGGCCCTTGATCTGGTCCGACAGGCCCCACCATTCCTGGATCACGACCACGCCCGGCGCGTTGCCGCGCGCGGCGTTGGCGAGATAGCCCGAGGCGTCCTTGCCGTCAGGGCGCTTGAAGGTGATGGCGGTTCCCATGGTGTCCTCCGATGAGTTTCTGGGGGAGCGGTTGAAGGTATTTTGGCCGCTGGGAGCGCGATAGGCAATCGCGCCAAACAACACACTCTCGTGCCCAACAAAAAAGCCCCCTTGCGGGGGCCTCTTCATTTTCGTCTCGATCCGCTCAGTGGGAGTCGGCCCAGACCTTTTTCTTCGTGAAGTACATCAGGCCCGCGAAGATGATCAGGAACACGAACACCTGGAAGCCGAGGCGCTTGCGCGCTTCCATGTGGGGTTCGGCGGTCCACATCAGGAACGTGGTGACGTCCTTGGAATATTGCGCGACCGTGGTCGGCGAGCCGTCGCCATAGGTTACCTGGCCGTCGCTGAGCGGCTTCGGCATCTTGATCGCGTGGCCCGGGAAGTACTTGTTGTAGTAGGAGCTTTCGGGGATGGTGACGCCTTCAGGCACCTTGTCCTCAAAGCCCTGGAGCACCGCCGCGACATAGTCCGGGCCCTGCTCCTGGTACTGGGTGAAGAAGTCGAAGATGAACCAGGGGAAGCCGCGGCCGTAGGAGCGCGCCTTGGTGATCAGCGACAAATCGGGCGGTGCCGCACCGCCGTTCGCCGCGCGGGCCGCCTGCTCGTTCGGGAATGGCGAGGGGAAATAGTCCGCCGGCCGGCCCGGGCGCTCGAACATGTCACCCGCATCGTTCGGGCCATCCTTGACCTTGTAGTCGGACGCAAACGCCGCTGCCTGCGCCACCGAATAGCCGGGGCCGCCGGCTTCCGCGAGGTTGCGGAAGGCGATGTAGGACAGGCCATGGCAGCTCGAGCAGACCTCCTTGTAGACCTGCAGGCCGCGCTGGAGCGCGCCGCGGTCGTACTTACCGAAAGGGCCGGAGAACGACCATTTGTTGCCCGGCGGCCTGTCGCTGCCTTCGGAGGCGCGAGCGTCCTGAAGGCTGCCGAGGAACAGCGCGCCGGCGGCAACGAGCGCGATGGCGACCGAGGCCACCGCCTTGCCGCCCTTGGCCAGGATCGCCTCCGAGATCGAGTTCGGCACCGGCCGCGGCGTCTCGATGCGCGAGAGCAGCGGCAGCACGATCAGGAAGTAGGCGAAGTAGCAGACCGTCAGGACCCGGCCGGCGATCACGTAGATGCCTTCCGGCGGCTGCGCGCCGAGATAGCCGAGCAGGATGCAGACCGCGACGAAGATCCAGAAGAACTGCTTGGCCAGCGGCCGGTACTTCGACGACCTGGTCTTGGCGGCATCGAGCCAGGGCAGGAAGCACAGGATGATGATCGCCGAGAACATCCCGATCACGCCCGCGAGCTTGTTCGGGATCGAACGCAGGATCGCGTAGAACGGCAGGTAATACCATTCCGGCACGATGTGCGGCGGCGTCACGCCCGGGTTCGCCGGGATGTAGTTGTCGGCGTCGCCGAGATAGTTCGGCATGTAGAAGATGAACCAGGCGTAGAGCAGCAGGAAGCAGGCGACACCGAACCCGTCCTTGATGGTCGCGTGCGGCGTGAACGGCACCGTGTCCTTTTCCGTCTTCGGCTCGACGCCGTCAGGATTGTTCTGGCCTGCGACGTGCAGCGCCCAGACGTGGAGCACGACGACGCCAGCGATCAGGAACGGCAGCAGATAGTGCAGCGAGAAGAAGCGGTTCAGCGTCGGGTTGCCGACCGAATAGCCGCCCCACAACAGCGTCACGATGCTCTCGCCAACATAGGGAATGGCGGAGAACAGATTGGTGATGACGGTGGCGCCCCAGAAGCTCATCTGGCCCCACGGCAGCACGTAGCCCATGAAGCCCGTCGCCATCATCAGGAGGTAGATGATGACGCCGAGGATCCACAACACCTCGCGCGGCTCCTTGTAGGAGCCGTAATAGAGGCCGCGCAGCATATGGACGTAGACCGCGAAGAAGAACATCGACGCGCCGCAGGCATGCATGTTGCGCAGCAGCCAGCCGTAATTGACGTCACGGACGATCAGCTCGACCGACTTGAAGGCGAGATCGGCGTGCGGCGTGTAGTGCATCGCCAGGACCACGCCCGTCAGGATCTGCATCCCCAGCATGAAGGAGAGGATGGCGCCGAAGGTCCACCAGTAGTTCAGGTTGCGCGGGGTGGGATAGACGACGAAGGAGGAATGGACGAGACCGATGATCGGCAGACGTCGCTCGATCCATTGCAGGGCCGGATTGCTCGGCTGGTAGTCGGATGGTCCGCTCATGATGCGATCCTGAGGAAATATAACGACGAGACGGCGCGAAGCTTCGGGCGAAGGCCCGAAGCTCAGCCGATCTGGATTTTGGTGTCGGAAACGAACTGGTACGGCGGCACCGGCAGGTTCGCGGGCGCGGGCCCCTGGCGGATGCGGCCGGACGAATCGTACTGCGAACCATGGCAGGGGCAGAAGAACCCGTCGTAATTGCCCTCATGAGCGATCGGGATGCAGCCGAGATGGGTGCAGATGCCGATCACGACCAGCCACTGCTCGTGGCCCGGCTTGACCCGGGCCTCGTCGGACTGCGGATCGGGCAGGCTCGCCACGTTGACGGCGCGCGCCTCGTCGATCTGCTTCTTGGTGCGGTGGCTGACGTAGATCGGCTTGCCGCGCCAGAACACCTTGATGTCCTGCCCCTCGGCGACCGGGCTGAGATCGACCTCGATCGGCGCACCGGCGGCGATGGTCGACGCATCAGGATTCATTTGAGAGATGAAGGGCCAGAGCGCAGCTGCGCCCCCTACTGCTGCAGCTGCCCCCGTTGCAACGAATAAGAAATCACGGCGTGTCGGATGGTCCGCCGAAGACGCTGTCGTCACGATTCCAACCCTTTCTTCTTATGCTGCCGACGGAACCGTTCCGGGAGCCCCCAAGGTCCCCAAAACAGTGTGCCGGCGCCCGCGGCCCCCCGCGGCGGCAGAACTTCACTTGTCCCCACCGAAACAAGGCGAAAACAGCAGTCCAGAATCGTTCTATTGGCACCCTTGCCGGGCGAGCGCAAGCCCGCTAACGGCGTGGGGGCGTGCAATGCACGAATTCCGCAGCCAGCGATGTTTTATTGAGACATTTCCGGCCCGCACCGACCCCGATACAGCCCATGCAGATCGCGCTTTTCCAACCCGACATCGCCCAGAACACCGGCACGATTCTCAGGCTCTGTGCCTGCCTGGGCATGGCCGCCCACATCATCGAGCCGGCGGGCTTCCCGTTCTCCGACCGCTTGTTCCGCCGGGCGGGAATGGACTACCTCGATCATGTCAGCGTGACCCGCCACGACTCCTGGTCGAAATTCGAGGACTGGCGTGCGACACAGGGCTACCGCCTGCTGCTGTTCACCACCAAGGCCGCCACCGATTACCGCGATTTTCATTACCAGACGGCGGACATCCTGCTATTCGGGCGCGAGAGCGCCGGCGTCACCGACGCGGTGGTCGAGGCTGCGGATGCGCGGCTGGTGATCCCGATCACGGTGGGGCTGCGGTCGCTCAATGTCGCCATGACCGCGGCGATGGCCGCAGGCGAGGCGCTGCGGCAGCTCCGGAACCCGCAAGTTTGAGATGTTGAGGAGAGACCATTGAGTTACGCGGTCAAGGAAATCTTCCTGACCCTGCAAGGCGAAGGCGCCCATGCCGGGCGCGCGTCGGTGTTCTGCCGTTTTGCCGGCTGCAACCTCTGGAGCGGCCGCGAGGCCGACCGTCAGGAAGCCACATGCAAATTCTGCGACACCGACTTCGTCGGCACCGACGGCACGCTCGGCGGCCGCTATGCCTCGGCCGCGGAACTCGCCGACACCATCGCCGCGCAATGGACGGCTACCGCCGACAGCAACCGTTACGTGGTGCTCACCGGCGGTGAGCCGCTGCTCCAGGTCGATGCCGCCCTGATCGACGCCCTCCACGCCCGCGGCTTCGAGATCGGCGTCGAGACCAACGGCACGATTGCGGCGCCTGAGGGGCTCGACTGGATCTGCGTCAGCCCCAAGGGCGGCAGCGAGCTCGTCCAGCGCCGCGGCCACGAGCTGAAGCTGGTCTATCCGCAGGTCCTCGCCGCGCCCGAGACCTTCGAGGGCCTCGCCTTCGAGCGCTTCTCGCTGCAGCCGATGGACGGACCCGAGGTTGCCCAAAACACCGTGCGTGCGATCGACTATTGCCTGCGCCATCCGCAATGGCGGCTGAGCGTGCAGACGCATAAATCGCTCGGCATCAGATAGGATTGGTTTTCGAACAGATGTGGGAATTGACGAAATCGTTCCGCTTCGAGGCGGCGCACTCATTGTCGGGAACGACCTTTGGCGCCGCGAGCGAGGAGATCCACGGCCACTCCTTCCGCGCCGAGGTGACGTTGCGCGGCACTCCGGACCCTGCGACCGGCATGGTGGTCGATCTCGGCCTCGTCCAGCGCGCGATCGAGGACGTACGGCTCACGCTGGACCACAAATACCTCAACAAGATCGAGGCGCTGGGCACACCGACGCTGGAAAACCTCTCGCGCTTCGTCTGGGAGCGGCTCCAGCATATTGGCAAGCTCACCCGCGTCAGCATTCACCGCGACAGTTGCAACGAGAGCTGCACCTATTACGGTCCGCAGGGGTGAAATTCGTAAGGTGGGCAAAGCGCAGCGTGCCCACCAATCAGGACGACAATGAAGATGGTGGGCACGGCGCAAGAGCGCCTTTGCCCACCCTACGAGACCGGTTTTGGAATTGGATATGGACATCTCGACAATCGAAGACCGCAAGACGCGCGCCCGCGCCTGGTTCGAAGCTTTGCGCGACGACATCTGCACGAGCTTCGAGCGGCTGGAGGATGACGCCCCCCAAAGCCTTTATCCGGGCGAGGCCGGGCGCTTCAAACGCACGCCCTGGCAGCGCACCGATCATACCGGCGCGCCCGGCGGTGGCGGCGTGATGTCGATGATGTCCGGCCGCCTGTTCGAGAAGGTCGGCGTGCACTGCTCGACGGTGCACGGCGAATTCGCGCCCGAGTTTCGCGCCCAGATCCCGGGCGCGGCAGACGACCCCAAATTCTGGGCCTCCGGCATCTCGCTGATCGCGCATCTGCGCAATCCGCACGTGCCCGCCGTGCACATGAACACCCGCTTCGTCGTCACCACAAAAGCCTGGTTCGGCGGCGGCGCCGATCTCACGCCGGTGCTCGACCGCCGGCGCACCCAGGACGATCCCGACACGCTCGCCTTCCACGCCGCGATGAAGGAGGCCTGCACGGGCCCGAACGGCGTTGCCGACTACGACAAGTACAAGAAATGGTGCGACGAGTATTTCTACCTGCCGCACCGCAAAGAGGCGCGCGGCATCGGCGGCATCTTCTACGACTGGCACGACAGCGGCGACTGGGACGCCGACCTCGCTTTCACGCAGGATGTCGGCCGCGCCTTCCAGAAAATCTACCCTGACATCGTCAGGCGCAATTTCGCGAGCGCCTGGACCGCGGAGGATCGCGAGGAGCAATTGATCCGGCGCGGACGCTATGTCGAGTTCAACCTGCTCTACGACCGCGGCACCATCTTCGGACTCAAGACCGGCGGCAACGTGGACTCCATCCTGTCGTCGCTGCCGCCGGAGGTGAAATGGCCATGAGCACCGCGATGCCTCCGCTGCCGCGCGCCATGCTGATCGACATGGACGACACCATCCTGTCGGCCTACGGCCGGCCCGAGATCGCCTGGAATACGATCGCAGAAGAATTTGCCGACGAGCTCGCGCCGCTGCCGCCGCAGCAGGTCGCGACCGCAGTTTTGGCCTTCGCACGAAACTTCTGGGCGAATGCGGAAGCCGCGTGGCGGATGAAGCTTGGCGAGGCGCGGCGGCTCACGGTGCGGGGCGGCTTCGCCGCGCTCGCCGCCGACGGCCACCGCGCCCTCTCCGACGATCTCGCCGATCGCCTCGCCAACCGCTTCACGACCTATCGCGAAGAAGCGATCTTCGTGTTCCCCGGTGCGCATGATGCGATCGACGCGTTCAAGGCACGCGGCGTCAAACTCGCGCTGGTCACCAACGGCGCCGCCGACATGCAGCGCGCCAAGGTCGAGCGCTTCGAGCTCACGCATCGCTTCGATCACATCCAGATCGAGGGCGAGCACGGTTTCGGCAAGCCGAGGAGCGCGCCTATCTGCACGCGATGGAGGCGCTCGGCGTCACCGCGAAAGACACCTGGATGATCGGCGACAATCTGGAATGGGAAGTCGTGACGCCGCAGCGCCTCGGCATCTACTCGATCTGGATCGACGTGCATGGCGACGGCCTGCCCGAAGGCTCGGCCGTCAAGCCCGACCGCATCATCCGCTCGCTGACCGAACTCGTGCCGGACCAGCCGTAACCCAGGCGAAAACAAAACATCGAAAACAACCCCATGCACAGTAGCCGGCTGCTGCAATTTCAACAGCTTGCCGCAAACGCAATCCATTGCTGATTTTACGAAATCATTTGACGCGTCGGGCAAAACAGGCGCATGATGCCATCATCGCCGCGCCTGGGACGGAATAGCCCCTGGTGACTCGAGCGATCCCCCACTCGAACCTCTGCCATCGACGTTTCGGCAGTCTGTGCAAGCCGGAGCAAATTCACGGGTCCCATAGCCCGTGATCGGCCTGTCATGACGGCTTGCTAGCCTCCCCTCTCGTCGATCAACCCCGAAAGGACCATCCATGGAACTGAAAACCGGCGACGTCGTGATGCTGAAATCCGGCGGCCAGCCGCTGACCGTCGCAGAGGTGAAAGGCGACGACATCCTCTGTCTCTGGATGGGCTCGGAAGGCGATCTGTTCCGCGAGACGCTGCCGCTGGCCGCGCTCGACCGCCTGGAAGTGGAAGACCACGACGAGGATGAGGACGACGAAGAAGAGGACGACGAGTAGGCAGCCTAGGCGACCTGCGATTGCGAGAAAGGGAGACCTGAAGCCTCCCTTTCTTCACGTCTTCAGATCCGCTGATCAGAAGCGATAGTTCACACCAACGCGGGCGATGTCGAAGCTCGGCTTGATATCGACGTGAGTCGCGATGACGCCCGTCAACCCGGCCGGCGATTGAAGCGAGCCGGTCAAGTTGTAGCCTTTCGTGCCGAAACCCATGTGCAGATACTCGCCCTTGACCGACCACCCTGCCCCCAGAGCATATTCGAATCCGCCGCCAACCGTGTAGCCGATCAGGACGGCGCTGTCAGAAGCGTTCATGGAGCCCAGCGGTCCCAGGGCTAATGGGAAGAGGCTGGTGACGATACTGCCCGTTGCACTCGCACCCAGCTTGGTTTCAGCCAACGCAATACCGCCGGTCGCGTAGAGCAACGCCGGCCCAAACGCATAACCCACTCGGCCACGGAAGGTCGCGTACCAATCGGTGCTGACGGACGTGCTGCCGCTGAAATTGCCGCCGATGGAGACGGGAACAGCAATAGCCGAGTTGCCGGTGCTGGCCTTTGAATTGAGATACTTCCAATCAGCCTCAATGCCGAGCACCGTCTGTTCAATCTGCCAGTTGTAGCCGGCCTGGATACCGGCGGTGACCCCATTGCCGTTGCCGGATACGGGGTTGAAGCCATAGATGCCCGAACCGCCATTCGAGTTCACGATTGTCCCGGTGGCGTTTGACGCACCGTAGCTGCCCCAGCCATAACCAACGTTGCCGCCGATATAGAATCCCGTCCAGTTGCCCACCTGAGCGGGAGCCTTCGACGACATACGGACCGGCGTCAGATCCGCAGCCTGGGCCGTGATCGGGCCGAGAGCAACTGTCGACAGCAATGCAAGTGTAAACTTCCTCATTTCAAACCCCCCTTATTGAGCCGCCCTTGCGGCCTGCCAATCATATGAAGCAAAACCAAAGCAGCATCAAAGCGCGATTGAATGCGCGAATCAGATCGCCCAATCGTTGCGCTCGGAGCCGGCGACGCCCTTCGCTGCTCGGGGCGGACAATGCGACGCCGTGTCTGCTCTGTTTGGTGAAGCGGACCTCGAGGGACTGCCTCTCGCTGGTCGGCTATGGGCCAAAAGCAGACATCGCCTCGACAGCCGCTTGTCTATCAGACAGTCCCAACACGGGAAGATATGTTAGAATTGCCCATCATCAGAATTGGGTCGATCTTTTGCGAGCACGACACGAGTGAGGATGTTGCAGGCTATGGCTGTGTCAGAAGACAGATTACCGACTGGCGGTTTTGCTCACTTGGTCCCTGAAATGGATGTGTTCGACCTCAAACAGAGCACGACCTTTTGGTGCGACCTCCTTGGTTTCCGTATCGCCTATCAGCGGCCTGAAAGTCGATTTGTGTACCTGGCGTTTCAGGGTGCGCAGGTCATGCTCAGACAGCACAGCGGCCATTGGCAAACTGGTGCTTTAGAACGACCACTGGGGCGCGGTATCAACTTCCAAATTTTTGTCGGCTCCGTCGCGCCACTTCTCGATGCTTTGGAAAAGGCACAATGGCCGCTCTTCAGGGAATGTCACGATGCTTGGTATCGGATCGCCGGTGAGGAGCGAGGCAACAGGCAGTTTTTGGTGCAGGACCCCGACGGCTACCTTCTGCGTTTCGCGCAAGACCTGGGAAAAAGATAGCTTTTCGACCCAGCAATCCCACTTGGAGATTGTCCGCTAAGGGTCACAAGCCGGCATCGGCCCAGAGCGCTGGAACGTCTGCTAACGGGCTAAAAGGCGACATGCGGCCTGTGGAGTCGGCACCGCTCCACGCCGGGTAGCGGCCAGCTCAAAGCTCGGAGACCAATTCCACCAAGATCTGACGCAGCCACGCATGAGATGGATCGTGATCGTAGGAAGCGTGCCAGAGCAGTGAAACAGCTACGTCCTGCAAATCCACCGGAGGCTGGCTCAGGCTAAGCTTGAGTTCTGTGGCGAACAACCGAGCCAGCCGCGCGTGCATTGTCACGACGACAGGTGCGCGTGCCACCAAGGCAGGGACAGTGAGGAAGCGAGGCGTCGTCAAGACAACCGTCCGCCGCAATCCCAGTTTCTCAAGGGCGTCGTCCACCACGCCGCGCACAGTCCGGCCCGGCCGCAGGCTCGTGAGAACATGAGGTAACCGCACATAATCTTCGAGCGAGATTTGGGCGTCGGTGATGCCCGTTATCTCCGCGTTGAACATGCACAGATAGCTCTCGTTGAACAGCAGACGCCGCTTGTGGTGAATCTGGCCCTGAGGAAAGACGTCATAGCCAATAGCGAGGTCCAGTTCGTCGGCATCGAGATCATCCAGAAGTCTCGACGAGTCGATGTTGTAGAGGCGCAGATGGACGCCAGGCGCAACCTTGCGCAGGCGTGCGAGGAGAGCGGGAAGGACCAGGATTTCCATGCTGTCTGGGAGTCCGAACCTGAAGGTCCGCTCTGCCGTCGCTGGATCGAATGCGTCGTCGCGTGAGACAATCGTTTGGATTTGAGACAGCGTAGCCCGCACCGGCTCTACCAGCATCACTGCACGAGGAGTGAGGCGCAAGCCGTCGGGCCCGCGCGTCAGAAGCTCGTCGCCGAACAGGTCACGCAGGCGGGCGAGATTGTGGCTCATCGCCGACTGACCAATGCCCACGCGGCCCGCAGCTCGCGTGACGCTACGTTCGCGAAGCAAGGCATCGAGGTGAACCAGTAGGTTTAGGTCGAGATGGCTTAGATTGACGGCATCGATACCCATCATCGATCCAATCTGTTTGATCAATGAGCATAGGCCGCCCATCTTATGTGGCAAGGGAACGGAGGGCGTGGCCCACCGCCCAGCTAAAGGAGATCAACATGTCAATCCGCAGTAGCCTTTTAGCCGCGACACTAGCCTTAGCCGCTTTTGGAACCGCTCATGCAGACAGCCTTAGGCCAATTCAGACAAAGAGCATCGATCTCGGCGAGGTGTCCGGCGTCGCCTACTACACCGTTGAGCGCGATGGGTTCCATGTCGTGACGACCCTTGCTCAGGGCAAGATGGGGACGCCGATCCGCATAGTCTCTGTTCTTGCGCCAGGCCAAAGCGTTGTTCTCTCAACGTCCCAGCAGCCACGTGCGCTTGAAATCAGCCGGGCAGGCAACGAAGTGTTGGTCCGCAAGGCGGCGCCCGTCACGAACTAAGGTTCGTGCCTGGCGGGCGCGGTAATTTTCGGCGCCCGCTCTAAACCCGGAAGGCGTCAGGCGGCCCTCACGCCGGCGATGGTGAAGCGCACCAGCAGGTGATAGCTCGCCAGCATCGGCGTCGGACCTGGTGGTGAGATCAGCCGAGAGTCTTGCGACGTTCCGCGTCGACTTGAGCCCGCCATTGCTTGACGAGATCGCGCCGGCGACGGGGATAGCGTTCCGTCCTGAGCTTGATCTTTTCTATCCGATCCGCCCGGAATGAGCGGAAGTCCTTTCTCATTTCGCACCAGCCGGCAATGATGCGTCGGGAATCGAAAAAGCCGACGCCAATTGGCCAGATGATCCGCGTGGTCTTCGCGCCTTGCGGGTCGCGATACACAATGGAAAGCTTGTGTTGGTCGCGCATGGCTTGCCGCACGACGCGAAGGTCGACGGCTTCGGGCTGCTTCGACCTGCGCCCCACGTGAAAGGCACTGTCGTCCAGCTGTGTTGCAGCTCCGAGGGAAGGACCGCGCCAATTTTAGCGAGCGCGTCACGCGCCGCCAGCGCGAACTCGTCATCGGTCTGGCGAGATACCCATTGGGCGCCCAGCGCCAAGGCTTGGATTTCCTGTTCCGAGAACATCAGGGGAGGAAGGAGGAAGCCGGGTTGCAAGACATAGCCAAAGCCAGGCTCACCGTCGATTTGTGCGCCCAAGCCCTGCAAGTCGGCGATGTCGCGATAAATCGTTCGCAACGACACACCCGCCTCAGCCGCAAGGTCGTTGCCCGACACCGGGGTGCGGTGCCGCCGCAAGATCTGCATGAGGTCGAATAATCGTTGGCTCTTCGACATAGACCAAGTCTAGCACGAATCCTGCCAAAAAATGGCAGTAGGCATCGCGGGCGACGGGCGGCGGGGCTTTACTGGCCCAGACGGCATTTACATCGCCACCAGAGCCTTTCCGGCGAGCTTGTGCCCGGCTTCAAGCGCCGCGATGAGCGGGATCGCATCGTTCAGACGCACGGTCTCAGCAACTGGCAAGCGCAGCTTTCCATTCGCCGAAGCGACGGCAAGGCCGTCAAGGATATCAGCCCGCGCGGTGCAGACGATCGGCTTGAGTTTCCGGTTGAAGATCGCACGGATGAACTTGATTGGCGCTGGATTGATATCGAGATACACGCCGCCTTCGCGAAGCAGGCCAACCCCGGCGCCAACTGCCATCGTCCCGCCGAGTCATACACTACGTCGAAGCGTTCACGGATCTTCGACAGATCGGTGGCCCGATAATCGAAGAGAGGCGGACGTCCAAGTCACGGGCTCGCTGCATCGCCTGCGCACTGCATGTCCCCGCGACGGTCGCCCCGAACATCTTTGCGAGCTGCACCGTGGCCTCGCCGACAGCGCCGGTGCAGCCGTTGATGAACACCTGGCTGCCGGATTTCAGGGCAGCCTTGTCCACGAGGCCGTTCCATGCGGTGACCCCCGGCGTAGCCAGGCAAGCCGCGTCCTCGAACGAGACTGAATCCGGCCTCCTGGCGACGAAGGTTTGGGGAGCGATGACGGCTTCGCCAAGCGCGCCGCCATGCTTTATCTGCGCCATGCCGAATACGGGATCGCCAATTTTGAAGCGCGTGACACCAGCACCGACAGCGGTCACGACGCCGGAAAAATCGCTGCCCATGGCGCGCGGAAATTTCTTCCCCGTCACCATTTTGAGATAGCCATTGCGCACCTTCCAATCGATGGGATTGATGGCGGCGAACTTGACCTTGACCGCGACTTCGCCGGTCCCCGGAGCCTTCAGCTCGAAGGCTTCGAGCTCCATCGTTTCAGGGCCGCCGTAGCTGTCATATTGAATCCGTTTCATGGTCGATCGTGCCTTAGTGCGGTTGGACGGTCGCCGTGTAGGCGGCGAACGGAGTCGCGTCGTAGATCACTTCGGTCGACGCGATCTTGCCGTTCTTCACCTTGAGGAGTTCCGCGACGACGGCGTTGGCAACCGGATGGGTGTCCGCGCTGTAAACGACGACAGCCTGATCATCGTCGCCGTAGACGGCGAGAACCGTGACCTTCTTGATCATGCGGGCGAAACCCTCGTGGAATTCGCGAAACTTCTGCATGCCGGCGATCCGCCCGCGTGGCGACGTGCAAACAACGTCGTCCGCCGACACGGAAGTAATCGTATCCACGCTCCTGCTGGCGATGGCCTCGATGTAGGTCTTGGCGATCTGCAGCGCCTGGCCGTTGCTCTGGGTTTTCATCGTCTTCCTTTCAGTAAAAAATGCCCTGAAAGAAGACCTAGCGCAGGCCAGTGACAGATTCTGGCAGTAGGAAATCGGCGCAGCCGAAGGCGCCTTCGCGCCGCGAGCGGCCTGCCTCCCCTGTCCTGTCCACTGCCCCGGACCTCGCGCTCCGCCAACCTTCATTTGAATGATGACGAGACAATTGGTCGCAACCACTTTCCACCGAAAGACCTGAATGAGGTCAGGAGAGATGAGTACCTGTCCAGCATGCGGCAGTGGATCAACTGCCAAACTGTTTGAAGTGACCGCAGATCAGGCCTCTCGATCCTTCGTCAGTCCGCGCCAGTATCCGGATCGCTCTCGAAAGTTAATAAGCCACCTGTCGCTGCTCTGGGGCCGCGACACCTGCGATATCCGCAAATGCGCGGATTGCGGATTTGGATTTGCGGATCCGTTCGTCGCGGGCGGCGCCGAGTTCTATAACCTGGCCGCGCCCCACCCTTCCTATCCAACCATGAAATGGGAGTATGAGAGGACGATCGAGGAGCTGAGCGGCCTCGGCACTGCCGGAAAAACGGCGATCGATGTCGGGGCCGGGTTTGGCTATTTTCTCGATCACATCAAGGACAAACTCTTTCGCGCGTCCGATATTTACGCGGTCGATTACAACGAAGCAGCGCAACGGGCCTTGCGATCGAAAGGCTACAAGACCTTTTCGGTCGACCTTCGGGAGGATGGCTTCACTCCGATGAAGGAGGCCTTCGACATCATCTTCATGTTTCAGGTGTTCGAGCACATGGACCGGGTGGATGACGTCTTCGCGCGATTGAAATACCTTCTCAAGGCGCAAGGCTCTGTCTTCATCGCCGTGCCGAATGATATCCGAACGCACTACATGGAGGGCCACGGATCGCTCATCGACATGCCGCCGAACCACATTGGCCGCTGGACGAAGGACGCGTTTGACGCGGTATGTCGACGACACGGCCTGCAATTGAGCATTTGCGAGCGGGAACCATTCAATCTCCTGAAGTTCCTCAGGGAAGACATCGTGGACAGCTTTTTGCGCGGGGCCGAGAAGCCGGGCAGCGTCAGTGAGTTCGTGCGCGGCCTGCCGCGAAGCCAAGCGCAGCGGATTGGGCAGGCTGCGATCGCACTTGCGCTTGCACCGTCACGCTTGCCTGCATGGGCCTACGCGGCCAGGAACTCATCGACGCTGGGCAGTGCGCTCTGGGTGAAGATCGACAAAGGCGCGTGACGAGCGGCCACGGTCGAACGGGCCGCTCGCCGCCGCAGCGCCTGCTGGCTCATCACCTGCTCTTCGGTCTGATGGCGTCAACAGTTCCCTGTATGAAGGCCTGGAGTTTGCCGACGCCCCCTTCCGTCAACTTGCCGCTGAAATCCGGCATGCCCTGGTCGCGGAATGGACCGTGGAAGAGGATATGCCTCAGATTGGTGATCTCTTCGGCGCTGGCGTAGCCGAGATTGATGATGTTGCCGCCGCGGCCGACGCCAGGCACGCCGTGGCAGGCGACGCAGGCTGCCGCGACATAGATCTCGCCGCCTTCCCTGATGTCCTTCGGATCGTACTTCACGCCCTGCAGCAGACCTTCGGTCTGATATTTGACGAACGCTGGCAGCTGCGCCGTGCCGCCGAGTGCGTAGGTGTAGATCGTTCCCGGGTTCTGGTACTCGGTCGCGCGGTGCGTCAGGCCGTAGGAGCCGCCCCAGCCGACCGCAATCGAGATGTATTGCCTGTCGTCGACCATGTAGGTCGCGGCGGCCGCCACCGCGCCGGTGCCGGTCGGCATTTCCCACAGCTTGGTTCCGTTTGCCGCATCATAAGCGACGAAGCGGCCATCCGCCGTCCCCTGGAAAACCAGGTTGCCGGCGGTGGTCAGCGTCCCGCCGTTCCACGGCGACACGTGCTCGACGCGCCAGACCTCCTTTTGATGCACCGGATCCCAGGCGAGCAGACGTCCGAATGGGGCCGACTTCGGAGGGTTGAAAACGAAACCGATATTCCCGCCCAGCAAGCCGCCGAGCTTGCCCGGCGCAGCAGCATTCTGCACGAACGACTTTTCCGGCGACAGATTGACCGGGATGTGCTGCGCCGGAAGGTAGACGAGGCCGGTCAGCGGATTGAACGACATCGGCTGCCAATTGTGAGCCCCGTCCGGTCCCGGAATCGACTCGTATTGATCTGCGTCGCGCGCCGCCGGAAGCTCGATCGGCCGGCCGTTGGCCGTCGTATCCCGTCGCCCAATTCACATCGACAAAATTCTTCGCCGAGATGAACTTGCCGTTGGTGCGATCGATGACGAAGAAGAAGCCGTTTTTCGGCGCGTGCAGGATCACCTTGCGCGGCACATCGTCGATCTTGATGTCGGCCAGGATCATCGGCTGGGTCGATGTATAGTCCCAATTGTCGCCGGGCGTCTCCTGATAGTGCCAGACATACCGGCCCGTGTCGGCGTTGAGCGCGACGATCGAGCCCAGATAGAGATTGTCGCCACCCGACGGACTGCGAAGCTTGCGATTCCAGGGACCGCCGTTTCCCGTGCCGACATAGACCATGTTCAGATCGGGATCGAACGTGATCGAGTCCCATGGCGCGCCACCGCCGCCGTTGATCCAATACTTCCCGGCTGGATCCCAGGTCTTCGCCGCGGCTTCCATCGAAGCGTCTTCAAATGGCTTCGATGGATCGCCGGGCACGGTGAACCAGCGCCAGAGTTGCTTGCCCGTCTCGCTGTCGTACGCCGTGACATAGCCGCGCACACCATACTCGGCACCGCTCTGGCCGATCACGACCTTGCCGTTGAAGACGCGCGGCGCGCCGGTGATCGTGTAGGAATGCTCGTGATCGATCAGCGTGTCCGTTTCCCAGAGCTTGGCTCCGGTCGCGGCATCGAGCGCGATCAGGCGTGCGTCGTAGGCGGCTTCGAAGACCTTGCCCTTGTAGAGCGCGAGGCCACGGCTGACGGCATCGCAGCAGCCGCGATAGGTCTTCGACCGGTCAACACCCGGATCGAACGACCAGATTTTTGTCCCGGTCCGCGCGTCAATGGCATGGACCACGTTCCAGGGTGCCGACTGATACATGATGCCGTCGACGACGAGGGGCGTTGCCTCGATGCCGCGCGATGATTCCAGATTGTAACTCCAGACGAGCCCGATATCCCTGACGTTGTCAGTGTTGATCTGATTGAGCTTGCTGAACCGCGTTTCGGCGTAGTCGAGGCCGACGGTCGGCCAATCCCTGGATCTCTTCGTATTGGCTTCAATGAAGGCACTGTCGACTCTCGAGATATTCGCCTTGATGCGGTCCGGCTTCGCGTCGGTCCCGGTCTGCGCCCATGCACTGGAAGGGAGGGAAAGACCCAGGAGAGCAGGAAAGAGAACAAGAACGGCACTGATTTCACGGAAGGCAATCTGAATCCTGGACCGATTGCGCGACTTTTTTTCAGGCCATTGGCACTCTGTGTTGGATCGTCCCATGCCTCACCTTCCTCCGTGCATGTCGAGACCACGATGCGTGCGCATGCCTGCGCCCGCTTCCGTTGATATGAAGTCTCAAACCTGCCTCGACGGTGCTACTGAAGCATTTCAGTCCTGACACGCCCGATTGCAGTTGTAAGAAAGCGTCTCCTGCTTGGCCCACCGGCCCACGGCCGTCATCGGCGGAAATCTTTCAACCCTCGGCAGTCGGGATCGGGCGTTTCGACTAGCATTTGGCGGCGTGCAAGCATCGGGACGGAATGTCCGTCCTTGAAAGGACATCGCGAACGCCAATCGGACCGGAGTCATCTATGCGATCAGCGACCTTGCCGCAGCCGAGATCATCACCAGCCCGCCGGTGATCACGGCGACGTCGAGGATCGCCGTGTGGATATGCACCGGCATGCGTTCGACGAAAGCTTTCGCGAGGAATGCGCCGGGGATGGCAATCGCGCCGATCAGCAGCGCGAAGGCGAGCACTTGCGCGGTGACGGCGCCGGCGAGGCCGAACACCGAGATCTTGATGAGGCCGGTGCCGAGCGAGATCATCGCATCGGTCGCGATCACGGCGGCGCCTTCGAGGCCCGCGGCCATCAAGAGCGAGAGCAGGATCACGCCGGAGCCGGAGGTGCCGCCGACCAGCACGCCGTAACCAACGGAGCCGGCGGCAAGGCCGGTGTCGCCGATCCTGACCTGGCGGCGGCGGAGCACGCGGCGCAGCGGCACGCTGAGGATCAGCATGGAGCCGATCACGAGCGCGGCGCCCGCATTGGTCAGCCGCGTGTAGCCGTAGGCGCCGAGCGCGGTCGTCAGCGCCGCACAGGCGAGCACGATCAGCGCGCGGCGGCGATCGGCATAGCGCAGATAGGCGAGCGCGCGGCTTGAATTGGTGAAGATCGCGGAGATCGCGATGATCGGCACCACGGGCTCGGCGCCGACCAGCGGCACCAGCACGAGCGGCATCAGCGCGCCGGTGCCGTAGCCGGCGAGACCACCGATGATCGAAGCAAACAACGCCATCAACGCGACCAGCAGGAGCTGAAGGATCGAGATGTCGGCGAAGCCTGAGACGATGGTCACGTTCTCTCATCGCGGCTGACGCGTGCCGCTGCTTGGTCGGCGATGGAAGCGAGCGCGGCTTCCTCTAGGGGAAAATCCGCCGCAAGCCAAGCGTCCTCGGCAAGCGTCAGCACATGCCCGAGCGCGGGTCCCTCCGCCATGCCGCGGGCGATGAAGTCGGCGGCGCGAAGCGGAAATTTCGGCGCAATCCAGCGCTGCGGCAGCTCGGCGAGCGCGCGCCAGCGCGACGATCCGACGTCGCCGCCGGCCCGCGCCCAGCCGAGCAACACGCGATCGTGATAGCGCTCCGCGCCGAGCCGGTAGAGCAACCGCCGCGCATTGGCCTCGTCCTTGGTGGCGAAGCGCCACCAGCGGTGCCCCATCGAATCCAGCGCCTTGCTTTCTACATTGGAGAGCCGCAAGCGCGTGGCGACGCGCTTGGCATCTTCGGTCACGGCGACCGTCAGCGCGGCGAGCCGCCGCGTCTTGCTTGCCGGCAAGCCAAGCGCGCCCTCGATCGCGATCATGGCCGACAGCGGCCCGGTATAGACGACGCCTCCGCTCAGCGCTTGCAGCAACCCGCCATCCGCCATCGCGACCGCAGCGTCAGAGGCACCGTGAGCGACCAGCAGCTTCAGCATCTCCATGCGCACCCGCTCGGCCGACAGGCTCGCAAGACCCGCGCGGCCGCGGATGCAGGCGAGATAGCCGTCGCGGTCGGGCTCGCCGGCCCCGAAGGCGGCGTGGATGCGGAAGAAGCGCAGGATGCGCAGGAAATCCTCGGCGATGCGCTGGTCGGGATCGCCGATGAAGCGCACGCGCCGCGCGGCCGCATCCGCGATCCCGCCGACATAGTCGTAGACGACGCCCATCGCATCGGCCGAAAGTCCATTCATGGTGAAGTCGCGGCGCTCGGCGTCCTTCACCCAGTCGCGGCCGAACGCGACCTTGGCCTTGCGGCCGAAGGTCTCGGTGTCCTCGCGCAGCGTCGTGACTTCGTAGGGTTGGCTGTCGATGACCAGCGTGATGGTGCCGTGGTCGATGCCGGTCGGCACGCTCTTGATGCCGGCAGCCTTGGCGCGCCGCATCACCTCGTCGGGCCGCGCCGTGGTCGCGATGTCGATGTCGCCGGGCACGAGACCGAGCAACGCATTGCGCACGGCGCCGCCGACCACGCGCGCTTCCTCGCCGTTGCCGTTGAGCAGCGTCAGGACGCGCGCCGTCCCGCCGGAGGTCAGCCAGGGCGCATTGGCGAGTAACGGCTCTGCGCTCATGGTCCAGCCCCTATTTTTCCACGCCCGGCACGAGCCTGCCGTTCTCGATATGGGCGGGAACGTAGGTCGAATCCGGTGCGGCGCCGGAGAAATGCGCGAAGCCGATCAGCCCCGCGATGACAAGCACGAGCGCGGCCAGGACCAGGCGCGCGACGACGGTGACCGGCCAGGACGATCGCGCGAACAGGCCGGAGCGGGTGGCGGCCAGGATCAGCGCATAGACGGCAAAGGGGATGAGGAAAATTCCGATCTCGGTCAGAACCGGCCGGATCATGATGAGTAGATCCGCTCATACAGCACACGCAACATTCCGGCCGTCGCACCCCAGATGTAGCGTTCCGCGAACGGCATCGCGTAGTAGAACCGCTCCATGCCGCGGAATTCCTTGCTGTGCACCTGATGGTTCACCGGGTTCATCAGGAAGGATAGCGGTACCTCGAAGGCATCATCAACCTCCGAATGGTTGATGATGAGCTCGAAGCCGGGCCGCACCTTGGCTACCGTCGGCAGGATGCGGAAGCCGAAAGCGGTGCCGTAAAGATCGAGATAGCCGATCGGCTCGACGAAGTCTCTGGACAGGCCGACCTCCTCCTCGGCCTCGCGCAAAGCCGCATCGAGCGGCGAGGCGTCGATCGCGTCGATCTTGCCGCCGGGGAAGGCGATCTGGCAGGCGTGGTCGTTGAGATGCGCCGAGCGCTGCGTCAGCAGGATGGTCGGCTCGGGACGGTCGACCACGGCGATCAGGACCGCAGCCGGCCGCACCGGCTGCTCGCGCGCGACGATCTCGAGCATCTTGTCGGTGCCGGGATCGCCCGAGGCGGGGATGACGTTCGGATCGTAGAGGCCGGGCGGCACGTCGAAGCCGAGCCTCGCCCGGGATCGGGTGAAGAAATCGGCCGCGCCGATCACGACCGGACCGCTCTTCAGGATAGGCTTGTTCAAAGTGCGGCCCTCACCTGCTCCGCGTCGGCCATGGCGAAGAATTCGCCGGCCGACTCGACGCCGAACATCGGCTGGCCATCGACCATCCGCTCCTCACCCATGTCAACCAGATCGTAGTAGAGCGCGCGGGTAACCTTGGCCCAGAGATCGGCGCGGACATGCAGGTATGGCGTCAGCCCGCCCTCCCTGGCCTGCTCGAAGCGCAGCCGGTGCGCGGCATCGCAGGTGACCCAGTCGTCGACATTGGTGCGGAAGCGGAGCACGCGATGGTTGTCCTCGCCGTCCTTCTGCATCTCGACCGCCATGAACGGCGCGTCGTCGACGCGGATGCCGACCTTCTCCACAGGCGTGACGAGGAAATGCTTGTCGCCCTCGCGCTTCAGGACGGTCGAGAACAGGCGGACCAGGGCGTGTCGTCCGATTGGCGTGCCCATGTAGAACCAAGTACCGTCGGACGCGATTCGGATGTCGAGATCGCCGCAAAACGGCGGATTCCACAGATGCACCGGCGGCAGGCCCTTCTTGGCGCCTTCGGCATTGGCGGCACTTTTGGCGGCGGCAGTCAGCCCCTCAAGACCTCGATCGGCGCTCTGCCCTTGGTTCGCCATGGTTTGCCCTGACTTTGTCTGTTGGCACGATTGGTGCAGGTTTTACGTTGTACCCGGGTGCGCGGTTCCACACCGGATTAACCCGGCGTGGAGGTCGCCACTTCGTGATGCCCTACATATCCCTAAGCCGATAAGGTGGGGATAGGTTAATTCAACGAATACATGGCCTTCCTGCAAGTCTAGCATAGGGCCCATGTGCGACTTGTGATGACTTGGCGACGCAAGCGGGCCGCGTGGCGGACTTAAGGAGCTGACGGATGGCGGAAAGTGTCGAGAAACTGGAAGACGGAATCGTCCGTTCGGCCGAGCAGGTGTCGAGCCAGATCCGCGCGGCGAAAGACGCAATCGCGTCCGTCATCTTCGGCCAGGATCGGGTGATCGAGAACACGCTCGTCACCATCCTCTCCGGCGGCCATGCATTGCTGATCGGCGTGCCCGGCCTCGCCAAGACCAAGCTGGTCGAGACGCTCGGCATCACGCTGGGTCTCGATGCCAAGCGCATCCAGTTCACGCCCGATTTGATGCCGTCGGACATTCTCGGCGCCGAAGTGCTCGACGAGAGCACTGCCGGCAAGCGCTCCTTCCGCTTCATCTCCGGTCCCGTGTTCGCGCAGCTGCTGATGGCCGACGAGATCAACCGCGCCAGCCCGCGCACGCAGTCGGCGCTGCTCCAGGCGATGCAGGAGCAGCACATCACCGTCGCCGGCGCACGTCACGACCTGCCGAAGCCGTTCCACGTGCTCGCCACGCAAAACCCGCTCGAGCAGGAAGGCACCTATCCGCTGCCGGAAGCCCAGCTCGACCGCTTCCTGATGGAGATCGACGTCGACTATCCCGATCGCGACGCCGAGCGCCGCATCCTGTTCGAGACCACGGGTGCCGAGGAGACGCTGGCGAAGGGATCGATGAACGCAGATGCGCTGATCACCGCGCAGCGGCTGATCCGCCGTCTGCCGGTCGGCGATTCCGTGGTGGAGGCGATCCTGTCGCTGGTCCGCTCGGCCCGTCCGGGCGAGGAGAGCGGCGAGACCGGCAAGTTCATCGCCTGGGGTCCCGGCCCGCGCGCCAGCCAATCCTTGATGCTCGCCGTGCGCGCACGCGCGCTGATCGACGGACGCCTGGCGCCCTCGATCGACGACGTGCTCGACCTTGCCGAGCCCATATTGAAGCACCGCATGGCGCTGACGTTCCAGGCGCGCGCCGAAGGCCGCACGATTCCGGACGTGATCAAACAATTGAAGGCTCGGATCGGTTGATGGCCGCAGACAACGGGCACACAGCGAAGGAGATCATCGCGATCCGACGTGCCGATGGCGAAAGCCGTACGCTCGCCGCTTCGCTGCCGCGCCTGGTGCTCGAAGCCCGCCGTATCGCCGCCAACGTCATCCACGGCCTGCACGGAAGGCGCCGCGCCGGTTCCGGTGAAAATTTCTGGCAATACCGCCGCTTCGTCTCCGGCGAGCCGGCGCAGAACGTCGACTGGCGCCGCTCGGCGCGTGACGACCATCTCTATGTGCGCGAGCTCGAATGGGAAGCCTCGCACACGGTCTGGATCTGGCCCGATCGCTCGCCCTCGATGGCGTTCGCCTCCAAGACCGCGCGCGAATCCAAGCTCGAGCGGACGCTGATCGTCGCCTTCGCGCTGGCCGAGCTGCTGGTCTCGGGCGGCGAACGCGTCGGCATTCCCGGACTGATGGCGCCGACCGCGAGCCGCAGCGTCATCGACAAGATGGCGCAGGCGATGCTGCATGACGATGCCGACCGGCTGAGCCTGCCGCCGTCCTTCGTGCCTTCCGCGCTCGCCGAGATCATCGTGCTGTCGGATTTCTGGTCGCCGATCGCGGAGATCAAATCCACGCTCGCGGGCCTGTCCGGCTCCGGCGCGCATGGCACGATGGTGCAGGTGGTCGATCCCGCCGAAGAGTCGTTCCCTTATTCCGGCCGCGTCGAGTTCGTCGAGCCCGAGGGCTTCGGCGTGATCACGGCGGGCCGCGCCGAGAGCTGGGCGCAGGACTACACCGCGCGGCTCGCGCTGCACCGCGACCAGATCCGCGCCGAGACCAGCAGACTCAACTGGCTGTTCACGACCCATGCGACCGACCGCTCCGCCGCCGAACTCTTGCTGTTCCTGCATGCCGGCATGCAGGTGAGCAAATCGGGCACCCGCACCACGACGATCAAGGTGGGGCCGGCCGCATGATGGGATTGCCGCTCGCCTTCACCGAACCGCTGCTCCTGATCGGCCTCGTCAGCCTGCCGGTGCTGTGGTGGCTGCTGCGCGTGATGCCGCCGCGGCCGCGCCGCATCGAGTTTCCGCCGACGCGCCTGCTGTTCGACATCGCGCCAAGGGAAGAGACGCCCTCGCGGACGCCGTGGTGGCTGACCGCGCTGCGGCTCCTGGCTGCGGCCCTCGTCATTTTCGCCGCCGCCGGCCCGATCTGGAATCCGCAAACGGGCGCCGCCGGCAGCAAGGCGCCGCTCATGATCATGTTCGATGACGGCTGGAGCGCCGCATCGCACTGGGATGTCAGGGTCAGGGCCGCCGACGAGCTGATCGCCAATGCCGACAACGACCGCCGAGCCATCGCGCTGGTGCCGCTGTCCGAGCCGAACCGCGACATCACTCTGATGCCGGCGGGTGCGGCGCGCGTCGCATTGCGCCAGCTCGCGCCAAAGCCCTACTCGATCGATCGCGTTGAAACCCTGACCGCCATCGACCGTTTCCTGAAGGCCACCGGCGACTGCGAGATCGCCTGGCTCTCGGATGGCGTCGATACCGGCCGTGGCGAGGATTTCGTGCAGGGCCTTGGCAAGACCATCGGAGATCGCAGCCTGACAGTGTTCGAAGGCGGCACGTCCTCCCCGCTGGCGCTCGTCGCCGCCGAGAACGCCGCCGCCAAGATGACGGTGAAGGTGCTGCGCACCGACAGCGGCATCGCCGTCGGCACCGTGCGCGCGCTGGACCAGAAGTCCTCGCCGATCGGCGAAGCGCGTTATTCGTTCGGCCCGCAGGACAAGGAGACCGAAGCCTCGTTCGACCTGCCGGTCGAGCTGCGCAACGACATCACGCGGCTCGAGATATCGGGCGAGCGTTCGGCCGGCGCGGTGCAACTGCTCGACAAGCGGTGGCGCCGCCGCGCCATCGGCATCGTCACCGGCACGACCAGCGAGACCGCGCAGCCGTTGCTGGCGCCGACCTTCTACCTGACCCGTGCGCTGGCGCCGTTCGCCGACGTGCGGCTCGCCGACCGGGGCTCGCCGCAGCAGGGCATCACCCAATTCCTCGACCAGAAGCTGCCGATGATCATCCTTGCCGATGTCGGCACCGTCGCTCCTGAAATCCGCGAGCGCCTCAACGCCTGGATCGACCAGGGCGGCGTGCTGGTGCGCTTCGCCGGTCCAAGGCTCGCGCAGGCCGAGGACGATCTCGTGCCGGTCAAGCTGCGCAAGGGCGGCCGCACGCTCGGCGGCAGCCTGACCTGGGAGAAGCCGCAGCATCTCGCCGCCTTCGCGGCGAACGGCCCGTTTGCCGGCGTCGCAGTCCCCAAGGACGTCACCGTGAACCGCCAGGTGCTGGCCGAGCCCGACGCGGTGCTCGCCACCAAGAGCTGGGCCTCGCTGGAAGACGGCACGCCGCTCGTCACCGGCGAGCATCGCGGCAAGGGCCTGGTCAGCCTGTTCCACGTCAGCGCCGACATGCGCTGGTCTGACCTGCCGATGTCGGGCACCTTCGTCGAAATGCTGCGCCGGGTCGTCGACATGTCCGGCTACACCGCCAAGCCCGGGCCCGGGGTCGCGGCCGAGGCGAGCACCGAGACGGTGGCGCCGCTGCACATCCTCGACGGCTTCGGCGCGTTCGGTCCGCCGCCGGCCACCGCAAAGCCGCTGCCCGCGGATTATCGCGACCGCGCTACGCCTGATCATCCGCCCGGCTTCTATGGTCCGGCAGAAGGACCGCTCGCCGTGAACACGCTCGCCGCTTCCGACCGCATCGCCGCGCTGAACACCGCAGGCCTGCGCGCCCGGCACGCGACCTACACCAATGCCGAGCCGCGCGACCTGCGCGGCTGGCTGCTGTCGACGGCGCTCGCACTGTTCCTGATCGACGCCATCATCGTCGCGGTGCTCGGCGGCGGGATCGCCGCGCTGCTGCGCCGGCGCGCCGCGACAGCCATGATCGTCGTCGGGCTGGCGCTTGCAGGCCTGGTGTCGCTTGCGCCCGCGCCGTCGCGCGCCGATGGCGCGTCCGACGAGTTCGCCATGAAGGCGGTGTCGCAAACCCGCCTCGCCTATGTCGTCACCGGCAATGCCGACGTCGATTCCATCGTCAAGGCCGGCATGTCCGGTCTGACGCAGTTCCTGGCGCAGCGCACCGCGCTGGAGGCCGGCGATCCCGTCGGCATCGATCCCGGACGCGACGAGCTCGCCTTCTTCCCGCTGATCTACTGGCCGATCGTGCCAGGCGCGCCCAAGCCGCCGCAGGATGCCATCAACAAGATCGACGCCTACATGAAGCAGGGTGGCACCGTGCTGTTCGACACCCGCGACGCGATCGAAGCGCCGCCCGGCGAGAACGGCGCCGCACAGACCCCGGGCATGCAGACGCTGCGCGAGATCCTGTCGTCGCTCGACGTGCCCGAGCTCGAACCGGTGCCGCGCGAGCACGTGCTGACCAAGACTTTTTATCTGTTGCGCGACTTCCCGGGCCGTTTCAGCACCGGCCAGACCTGGGTCGAGGCCTTGCCGCGCGATGAGGACGACGACAGCGCGCAGCGGCCGGCCCGCGGCGGCGACGGCGTCTCGCCCATCATCATCACCTCGAACGATCTGGCCGGCGCCTGGGCGCAGCGGCTCGACGGTCAGTTCATGCTGCCGATGTCCGGCGGCGACGCCCGCCAGCGCGAATTCGCCTACCGCGCCGGCGCTAACATCGTGATGTACACCCTGACCGGCAACTACAAGGCCGACCAGGTGCACGCGCCGGCCCTGATCGAACGGCTGGGGCAATAGGATCGACATGAATTACGGCATTGCGTTCACGCCGCTTGTTCCCACGATCGTCCTGTGGCTCGCGCTCGCCGCGATCGTCGTCGTTGCGCTCGTGCTGCTGGTGGCGCGTGCGCGCGGTGCAGCCGTGCGCGTCGCCGCGCTGGCGCTGTTCCTGCTGGCGCTCGCCAATCCCTCCTTCACCCGCGAGGACCGCGATCCCCTCACCTCGGTCGCCGCCGTCGTCGTCGACAAGAGCCCGAGCCAGAATTTCGGCAACCGCAATCGCGAGGCCGCGCAGGCGCAGGAAGCGCTGGTCGACAGCCTGAAGAAGATCAAGGGCCTCGAGGTCCGCGTCGTCGACGCCGGACAGGCCGATGGCGAGACCGACGGCACGAAACTGTTCGGGGCGCTGGCCACCGCGCTGTCGGACGTGCCGGTCGACCGTGTCGCCGGCGCGTTCCTGATCACCGACGGCCGGGTCCACGACATCCCGGCCAACACCGCCGGGCTCGGCTTCCAGGCGCCGGTGCACGCGCTGATCACCGGGCAGAAGGACGAGCGCGACCGCCGCATCGCGATCACGGCGGCGCCGCGCTTCGGCATCGTCGGACAGACCCAGACCATCACCTACCGCCTCGACGACCAGGGCGTCACCGGCGAGCGCGCCAAGGTCACGATCCGCAGGGACGGCGAGGTCCTGGGCGAGCGCACGCTATCGAGCGGCCAGAGCGCGAGTGTCGACGTCGACATCAAGCATGCCGGCCCCAACATCGTCGAGATCGAGGCCTCGCCGCTCGAGAAAGAGCTGACGCCGGTGAACAACCGCGCCGTCGTCGCCATCGACGGCGTGCGCGACAAGCTGCGCGTGCTGCTGGTCTCGGGCGAGCCGCATTCCGGCGAGCGCACCTGGCGCAACCTGCTGAAGTCCGACGCCAGCGTCGACCTCGTGCACTTCACCATTCTGCGTCCGCCGGAGAAGCAGGACGGCACGCCGATCAACGAGCTGTCGCTGATCGCGTTTCCGACCCGCGAGCTGTTCCAGCAGAAGATCAACGAATTCCAGCTGATCATCTTCGACCGCTATGCCCGCCAGGGCGTGCTGCCGATCGCCTATTTCGACAACATCGCGCGCTATGTCCGCGCGGGCGGCGCGGTGCTGGTCTCGGCCGGCCCCGACTATGCCTCCAACACCAGCATCTGGCGCACGCCGCTGGATTCGGTGCTGCCGGCTGAGCCGGTCGGCGTGACGGAAAAGCCGTTCTATGCGCATCTGTCGGAGATCGGAAAACGCCATCCGGTCACGCGCGGCCTCGAAGGCTCCGCGAGCGAACCGCC
Organism: Bradyrhizobium barranii subsp. apii; assembly: GCF_011516635.5. Taxonomy (GTDB): domain Bacteria; phylum Pseudomonadota; class Alphaproteobacteria; order Rhizobiales; family Xanthobacteraceae; genus Bradyrhizobium; species Bradyrhizobium barranii. The sequence continues at coordinate 7,548,007 of NZ_CP096255.1, forward strand.
GCGCTGGAGCCGGTTCTTCCGCACCGTCGACACCCGCAATGCGGTCAACCCGCCGGTGATGACGGGCGTCGACGGCAAGCCGCTCCTGTTCCTCTCGCGCTTCGGCGAGGGCCGCGTCGCGCTCTTGCTCTCCGACCACATCTGGCTGTGGGCGCGCGGCTATGAAGGCGGCGGTCCGCATCTCGACCTGCTGCGGCGGATGTCGCACTGGCTGATGAAGCAGCCGGACCTCGATGAAGAGGCGCTACGCCTCCAGGTGCAGGGCAAGGACCTCGTCGTGGTGCGCCAGACCATGTCGGACAGTGTCCAGCCGGTCAGCGTGACCTCGCCGTCGGGCGTGTCGCAGGACCTGACGCTCGCGCCTGCCGATCCCGGCGAGTGGCGCGCCAGCCTGCCGGCCAGCGAGCTCGGCCTGTGGCAGGCGACCGACGGCACGCTGAAGGCGCTGATCAATGTCGGCCCGACCAATCCGAAGGAGTTCTCGGAAGTCACATCGACGACTGAAACCCTGAAGCCGCTGACGCAGGCGACCGGCGGCAATGCCGTGCGCGTGGTCGACGGCACCAGCGTCGAGCTGCCGCGCATCGTGCCGGTGCGTTCGGCGAGCGTCTTTGCCGGCGATGGCTGGATGGGCGTGCGGATGCGCGACGCCAGCGTCGTGAAGGGCGTCGGCGTGCTGCCGATCTTCGCCGGCCTGATCGGCCTGCTGCTGCTGCTCGGCGCGTTTGCCGCGACCTGGGTCCGCGAAGGGCGCTAGTTGCCTGAACGACACATCGCGCGGCCACCCGCGCGAGATCGTCTGACTTCCGTTGACATAAGCTGACCGTTCCTGCGATGTTACATTATAACATCGCAGGAAGCCGAGGGGATCGGCGCCTCGCGATGTGGGGTGGCTTTTCCAGATGAAGTGGTTCCGGTCGAATATCAGGCACGGCGCTCGGCTCGCGTTGTTCGCGATGCTGGTGCAGTTCGCGTTGACGTTCGGCCACAGCCATTGGTTCGCCCAAGCCGCTCCCCTCGCACAGTCCTCGCTCCAGCAGACCGACAGCGGCAAGAGCATCGCTTCGAATGACCGCGCCGCGGTCCAGAAGCAATCGCCCGCCGGCCCCGACCGGGAGCAGCCGGGCGAGGACAATTGCGCGATCTGCGCCGTGGTCGCGATGGCGGGTACCGTCGTATCCGCGACGCCGCCTGTGCTCCTGCTGCCGCAGGCGATCGAGCTGCTTCAGCTCACCACCGATGCCGAATTCGTCCATCTGAAATCGGCCGGCACGGCGTTCCAGCCCCGCGCCCCTCCCGCGTCCTGACTCCAGACATCACTTGATCACGCCCGGCTCGCCGCTTTCAGGCGAACGCACGGGAGAAGTTGAAGTCGAATTCCGTCGCGCTGCGACGGCAGGCCGCCTCCGATCAGCACCAAATCTTGCGGACGGCGCCTGACTGGAATCAGGACTATGTCATTTGAATTGCGACGCGCGCAGCGTCTGGGTGGAGCAAGCCTGCTCCTGCTCGGCGCCGCCGCCACATCGGCGCTCGCCCAAGAGCCGGTACAACAGCCTGCGCAAGATAAATCATCGACCGAGATCCCCGCCGTCACCGTGACGGCGCCGAGCCCGATCGTGCGCAGGGTGGTGCCGACCCGCAGCCCGGTCCATGTCGCGCGCACCGGACGGTCGCGCGGCCAGCAACGCACGGCGGAAGCTGCGCCGGCGGCGCCAGCGACGGGCGCCACGCCCCAGCAGGGCGTGCTGCCGATCGTCACCAACCAGTTCGCCACCGTCACCGTGGTGCCGAACGAGGAGATCCGCCGCGAGGGCGGCGGCCAGCTCGGCGATCTCCTGTTCTCCAAGCCCGGCATCACCGGCTCGAGCTTCGCACCCGGCGCCTCCAGCCGGCCGATCATCCGGGGTCTCGACGTCAACCGCGTCGGCATCGTCGAGAACGGCACCAATGCGAACGGCGCATCCGATCTCGGCGAGGATCACTTCGTCCCGATCGATACGCTCGCGACCAACCAGGTCGAGGTGGTGCGCGGGCCGGCCGCCTTGCGCTACGGCTCGACCTCGATCGGCGGCGTCGTCAGCGCGACCAACAACCGGATTCCGGACGCGCTGCCAACCTGCGGTGCCCAGCCGTTCCAGAGTTATGGCATGCCGGTGAAGGCGCCACTCGCAACCGCCGGGACATCGCCCTGCGTCACGGCCGAGACACGTTCCGCGTTCAGCTCGGTCGATCGCGGTGTCGAGAGCGGCGTGCTGCTCGACACCGGCGCCGGCAATTTCGCGTTCCATGCCGACGTCTACGGCCGCAACACGACGGATTACGGCATCCCGAGCTACCCCTATTTGACCGACCAGACCCGGACCATCACAAACGGGCGCCAGCCCAATTCGGCGTCGCGCACGGACGGCGCCTCGATCGGCGGCTCCTACTTCTTCCAGGGCGGCTATATCGGCGCGTCGATCACGCAGAACGACTCGCTCTACCATATCCCCGGCATCGACGGCGCCGACCACAACACGCGGATCGACGGTCACCAGACCAAGATCAACGTCAAGGGCGAGTACCGGCCCGATGCCGCCGCGATCGACACCATCCGCTTCTGGGCTGGCGCCACGGATTATCGACACAACGAGATCGGCCTTGCCGATCCCGCCGATCCCAACACCGACGGTGTGCGGCAGACCTTCACCAACAAGGAGCAGGAGATCCGCACCGAGGTGCAGTTGATGCCGTTCAACGCGCGCTTCGCCGAGGTGACGACGGCGCTGGGCTTTCAGGTCGGCCATCAGGAATTGACCGCGCCGAGCCCTGACAATCCCGGTACGCTGTTCAACGGCCTGTGGGACCCCAACAACAACACCCGCGTTGCCGCTTACGCCTTCAACGAGTTCAAGTTCACGGACGCGACGCGGGCCCAGATCGCCGGCCGCATCGAGCATGTCGAGCTGCACGGCACGACGCCGAACTTCCCGCCGGATTATCTACCCGACGGCACGCCGCAGGTGGGCATCGCACGCAATCCGTCCTTCACGCCGAAGAGCGGCAGCATCGGCCTGTTGCAGGACCTGCCGGGCGGCATGGTCGGCAGCATCACCGCACAATATGTCGAGCGCGCGCCGAAGCCGGCCGAACTGTTCTCGCGCGGTGCGCATGATGCGACCGCGACGTTCGACATCGGCAATCCGAACCTCACGATCGAGACCGCTGAGTCGGTCGAGGTTGGACTGCGCAAGGCGACGGGGCCGTTCCGGTTCGAGGCGACCGTCTACTACACGCATTTCGACAATTTCATCTTTCGCCGCCTCACCGGCGTGATGTGCGACGACAGTTTTGCGTCCTGCGGCACGCCGGGCGCCGAGTTGAACCAGGCCGTCTATTCGCAACGCAATGCCAATTTCCGCGGCGGCGAATTCCAGTCGCAGCTCGACGTCGGCGCATTCCAGGGCGGCATCTGGGGCATCGAGAACCAGTTCGACGTGGTGCGCGCCACCTTCACCGACGGCACCAACGTGCCGCGCATTCCGCCGCTGCGGATAGGCGGCGGCGTGTTCTGGCGCGACGACAACTGGCTGATGCGCGTCAACCTGTTGCACGCTTTCGCGCAGAACAACGTCGCCGTGATCGCGGAGACGCCGACGCCGGGCTACAATCTGCTGAAGGCCGAGGTCAGCTACAAGACCAAGCTCGATCCGCGTCTGTTCGGCGCGCGCGAGATGACGGCCGGCATCGTCGGCAACAATCTCCTCAACGAAAACATCCGCAACTCGGTGTCCTACACCAAGGACGAGGTTCTGATGCCCGGCATCGGCGTGCGGGCGTTCGCCAACTTCAAGTTCTAGCCGCGATTCAGTCGGGGCCTGCGGGCCCCGGCACACGCGCGTTGAGTGAGCCGTAGCCCGGATGGAGCGGAGCGAAATCCGGGCTACCGGCTGCGCGTCAGCCGCTTCTCGAAGCGCCATTGATCGACGGGGAACGGCCCGTTCGAGGTGTCCGTCATCATCACGAAGGTGCCGGCGTTGCGCCAACCGCTCTTCTCGTAGAACCGCGCAGCGCGCGCGTTGCCGACGGCGCAGGCGAGCCACGCCAGCTCCACGCCGCGCGCGGCAAGGCGGGCCTCTGCGTCGGAGATCAGCGCCGCGGCCACGCCCGCGCCGTGCGCCTTCGGCGATACGAAGAGCTGATACAATTCGTCAGCCCTGACGGCGCAGAAGCCGAGCGGCGCGCCGGCCGGGCCGACGACGCGGATGTCGGGAAGCATGACCGCCAGCCGATCGCGAAAATTCGGGAGCGTGCGGAGGCGGACCAGTTCTGGCGGCGCAAGCGAGGCATGCGACCCATGCCAGGCATCGTGCCATAGCTGAGCGAGATGATCGACTTCACCGGCATCAACGGGCCGCACCTGCATCATGGATACTCCGCAAGAGGTATCGTAGCCCGGATGGAACTCCCCTACCCCGCTCGCGCCTTGCTCCAGTCGGGCGTTACCTGCCCCGACACGCCCTCGAAAGCGCCGTCGACGAGCTCGAACACCAGCACGCGCGCGGCGTCGACCGGGCCCGGCATGGTGACGCGGCCCTTCGGCACCGGCTTGAAGCCGACGCGGCTGTAATAGGGCTCGTCGCCGACCAGCAGCACCAGACGGTGCCCCTTCTCCTTGGCGTCCTTCAGCGCGCGCTCCATCAGAAGACGGCCGATGCCGCGGTCGCGGAACGGCGGCTCGACGGTGAGCGGCCCGAGCAGCAGGGCCTGCGTCTCGCCGACCAGCACCGGCAATTGCCTGACCGAGCCGACCAGCAGCGTACCGATGCGGGCCGTGAAGGAAAGGTCGAGCAGATGGTCGACGTGCTCGCGAATGCGGTAAGCGCTGAGCACGAAACGGCCGGGGCCGAAGGTGCGCTCGTGCAGCCGTTCGATCAGCTGAGCGTCGCCGGCGGCTTCCGGAAGGATGGTGAGCGAGAGATCGGTCATGTCGGCATGCGTCTTCGAGCGAAGTGGTTTCAGGTTCGCGTCAGGAAAACGCGTCAATGCGAGATGCGGGATAACATCTCAGACGGCCGCGGTCCATCGGCCTCGTGGGCGATAAAACCCTGTGCCGGGCCGCGGCTGAGGACGGCCGCGAACAGCAGCGTCCAGAGCGACAGCATCAGGATCGGGATGACGTAGTACTGCGTGAAGACCGGATGCGTGGCAAAGAACGCCAGATTCAGCGCGAGATTGCCCGCCACCAGCAACGCGAGTTTTCTGACGCCGCCAGGGCCGGCGAAGCGCCACAACAGCGCGGTCCCGACGCAGGCGATCACGATCAACGGGAACTGCGTGTCGCGGAGATAGGCCAACAGCACGGCCGGGTCGAGGCTCCGCGGGGCCGTATCCTGGCCGCCATAGGCCGAGACCAGCGGATTGCCTGAGTTGACCAGGTTCGCCGCGAACACCGGCAACAGCCCGACGAGGAACGAAAGGCCGAGCGCGAGTCCTGAAACGAACGTCTCGCGGGTACGCCAGATCAGGAACGACAATCCGAAGAACAGGAAATAGCCGGCCGACAGAACCACGTTCGCGATCCGAAAGCTCGCGGACAGGCCGAGCAGCACGCCGACGGCAGCGACCATCAGCAGGCGGCGCCGGCCTTCATCGACGAACAGTCTTGCGGTGAACAGACCCGCCAGCGCGCAGACGACCATGGTCGGCGCCATCGAATAGCTCGCCTTGGTCGGATTGATCATGAAGTAGATCGAGAGCGCGCCGAGCAATGCGGCGAGCGTCAAGCCGACCTTCTCCTGCGCCCGCCACAACCCGAACAGCGCAAGGCCGGCGACGATCGCGTTGGCCAGCATATAGAGCGCAACGACCTGGACCCCCTCCGGGAACAGCGCCAGCACGAAGCCCGTGCCCGGCGGCGGCGTCATCACCCATTTGCTGCCGTCGGCAGTCTGGGTGTGGCAGGGTGCCCGCGTCGGTTCGTTCCAGTTCGGAAAATCGATACTGCGCAACTTGGCCGCGAGATAGCCGTCGGTTTCACGGGCGAGACTGGTGTCGAGCCCTTGCCAGCCGAAGCGCTGGAACAGGTGCGCCTGCCTGAGATAGCAGATGTCGTCATAGACGCCGCGGCTCTCGCTCCAATGCGAGATGAGCCTGATGTTGCTGGCCAGAATTGCCAGAAACACAATTGAAAAAAATACTTTAACAGCTCTCATCGGCATTCGCCGGGCGGCCCCACACAGCTTGAAATGGCCCGCCGCCTGTACATGAAAAGCACCGGCAAGTATAGCAAAGTGGGGATTCTGGAGGTGAGGCAGACGTGGCCGATATGGGACTGGGCTTGGGTTCAACTGACACGTGCCACAACGGTGCTGCCGCACCGCAGCAGGGCACGTCGCGAGTCCTCATCATCATTCCCTGCTTCAACGAGGAGGCCTCGGTCGGCGGCCTGCTGAGCGAGATCGCGGCGACCGGCCGCGGCTACCACACCCTGGTCGTCGACGACGGCTCGTCGGACGCGACGTCCGCGGTGGCAAGCTGCCGCTCGCCGGTCGCCCGCCTCGCGCAGAATCTCGGCATCGGCGGCGCCGTGCAGACCGGCATCAAATACGCGGCGCGTCAGGATTTTGATTTCTGCATCCAGATCGACGGCGACGGGCAGCATGATCCGCGCGCCATCGAGACGCTTCTGGAGGCCTATCGCAACGACCCGACCAACATCACCATCGGAAGCCGCTTCATCGACCATGCCGGTTTCTGCTCCACGCGCATGCGGCGCGCCGGCATCAGGCTGATCGTGCTCGCGCTCAACGGCCTGTTCAGCGGCGGCCGCATCACCGATCCGACCAGCGGCATGCGTTTGCTCGACCGTTCCGCCATCGCCTTCTTCGCAAAAGCCTATCCGACGGATTTTCCGGAGCCGATCTCGCTGGCCTGGGCCATGCGCGCAGGCCTCACGGTCAGCGAAGTTCCGGTCGAGATGCGGGCGCGCGAGACCGGCGTCAGCTCGATCGACGGATTGAAGTCGGCGAGTTACATGATCCGCGTGCTCGGTTATATCCTGCTCGCGCGCCTCGTGAGGGCGTCATGACGCCAAGCGTCCCCGTTCCGATTCGTGGTCTCATCATCTCGTCGAACATTCTGAGGAGGCAGCCGTGACAGATGCCCTTCCAAGTCCGGAGACGGTCGTCGTCGTCCCGCCTTTGCGCTGATCTACATGCTGGTGCTGCTGCGCAAGACGATGCAGGGCAAGTTCGATCTCTATGACTTCCTGATGCTGTCCATGGTGGCGATCATCCCCGCGGGCTTCACGCTGTTTCCAACACTGGCTTATCTCGTCAGCCATCTGACCGGCGTCGTGTTTCCGTTCGTCGTGATGTTCGGCGCCCTGTTCCTGGTGGTGTTCGCGTTCATGCACAACATGACCGCGCGACTGCACAGGCTGGAGCGGCAGAACTGCGCGCTGATCCAGGAACAGAGCCTGCTGGTGCTGGAGCTGCACGCGAAGCAGGGCCGTCAGGGCGTCGAGTCATGACCGCGTAGCCGAAGAAATCCAGCGTCGTCGCGAGGCAAAGACAGGGAGAGCGGGCATGCTGAAGAACGCGAAAGTGGCAACCCGGCTTCCAGCCAAAGACCTCGACCGCGCGCGGGCGTTCTATTCGGAAAAGCTCGGGCTCGAGCCGGTCGAACAGCGCGAGGGTGGGCTCCGTTACGTCTGTGCGGCCGGCGAGTTTGCGATATTCGTCTCGGCCGGCACGCAATCCGGCACGCACACGCAGATGGGGTGGGAAGTCGAGGATATCGAGGCAACCGTTCGCGAACTTCGCACACGCGGCGTCGCGTTCGAGGACTATGATTTGCCCGGCTTGAAGACCGTCGATGGAATTGCGGAGATCGCGGGAAACTATCCGAGCAAGGGTACTGGCGAGCGGGGCGCCTGGTTCCGCGACAGCGAAGGTAACTTGCTGGGGATCGGGCAGCCGGTTCGGGCTTGAGGATTCGCCAGGCCGCTTCGACGTCACATCGTTTCAACGTCACATCGCTAAAGTGGCAAATTCCTTTAACGCCACGTCGCGGTCGGCGTCTTGCCATCCAGCACTTCCGCGAGCCTTTGCCGCGTGCCGTGTGTGGTGCCCTCGGGCAGCGCATTGATCGCGAAGAATCCGCATTCGATGATCTCGTGGTTGGGCTCAGGGACGCGATCCTGCTTGAACTGCCTGACCACATAGACCGCGACGTGGTCGCGGCGGGAGACATGGCTGTTGAGGAAGATGCCGTGCAGCACCGCGTCACCGGTGAGATCGATGTCCCCCTCCTCCTTGAGCTCGCGCCGCATCGCCTGCTCCATGGTCTCGCCGAGATCGACGCCGCCGCCGGGCAGATACCAGCCGGTGATGTAGCTGTGCCTGACCAGGAACACCCGGTTCTCGGAATCCAGGACCACGGCGCGGACGCCGAGCGTCATGCCGCGGACAAGCAGGAAATAGGCGTGGAAGATTCGCCGCAGCAGCGGTTCGAATGTCCGTCGGACGCTGTTCAGACGATCCCCCATCAGGCTCCCAAAGAAACTCCCAAGAAAACTCCCAAGAAAACTGCCATGAGGCCCCGGTCCGGGCCCCGCTTGCACAGTCCTCGCGACCTTGCCATTACAGCGGACGAATAGCGAGGCAATCGCGCGCCATGGCCCCCTTCACGCTCGCCCATCTGTCCGACCCGCATCTGCCGCCGTTGCCGAAGCCGCGGCTGATCGAGCTCGCGGGCAAGCGCGCGCTCGGCTACGTCAACTGGACGCGCAACCGGCACAAGTACCAGCGCCGCGAGGTGCTCGACGCGCTCGTCGCCGACGTCCAGGCGCAGACGCCCGACCACATCGCGGTCACAGGCGATCTCGTCAATCTGGCACTGGAGGCGGAGTTCGCGCCGGCGCGCGCCTGGCTCGACGGCGTCGGTCCGCCCGACCGCGTCACCACCATTCCCGGCAATCACGATGCCTATGTCCGCGCCACCTCTCACCGCTTCGGCGAGACGTTTGCGCCTTATCTCACTGGCGATGACGGCAGCGTCGGCTTTCCGGGCGTACGCCGGCGCGGGCCGCTCGCGCTGATCAGCCTGTCCACGGCCGTGCCGACCCTGCCGCTGATGGCGACGGGCACGCTCGGCCGCGATCAGCTCGCGTCCCTCGAAGCGGTCCTCGACCGCCTCGCCGCCGAGGACGCTTTCCGCGTGCTGCTGGTACATCATCCCCTGAAGTCCGGCGCGCGCCAGAAACGGATGACCGATGCGGGTGCGCTGCTGGCACTGATCAAGCGTCACGGCGTCGAGTTGATCCTGCACGGGCACGACCACATTCATTCGACGATGTGGTTCGAGGGCCCCAACGGCAAGATCCCCGCGGTCGGCGTGCCGTCGGCCTCCGCGCTCGCCCACGGGCGCTACCCGGCGGCAGCGTATAACCTGTTCACGATCGAGAAAGACAATGCCGGCTGGCGCTGCGAGCAGACCGTGCGGGGCCTCGGATCCGGATTTCAGATCCGGCAGATCAAGCAGGCAAGGCTGATCTAGTTCGCCGTCATTGCGAGCCAACGGGTCCGCGCGAAGCGCGGCCCGATGACAGGCTCCGCGAAGCAATCCAGAGTCTCTCCGCGGAAAGATTCCTGGATTGCTTCGTTGCGCTCGCAATGACGGCGGAGGGCGTCTCACCAGCTCCGCAGGGCCGCCAGCACGGCGAGGCCGAACAAGGCCGCCGCGCCGAAAATGAATCCGAACACGAACGGCCAGAGGCGCGAGCGGCGCGGCGGCTCGGCGGCCGCGGGCTTCGGCTCTGATGGCACCACCATGGCGTGCTCGCGCTCGATCATGCGGCGGGCGACGTAGTCGGTCACGGCTTCGACGATCATTGCGGTGTCGTGCGATTCGGCGAGCACGATGCGGCCGAAGCGGGTGTCCTGGACAAAGCGGTACATCCGCTTGTCGCGCCCCATCATGATGTGTGCGACGACATCGATCCAGAGTCTGGGCGTATCGCCCTGGCTGATGCCGCGATCGAACAGGTCGATCTGGTCGGGCACCTGCGCGAACAGGGGATCGAGCGCATCGTTGAGGATCTCCAGCCGCGCCACCTCGGCATCGCGCAAATCGACGACCACACCGGTCCGGTCGGCGGCCTCGATCCGTGCGCGCAGCAGCGCGTCGCGCAGCCGCACCGGGCGCGGCTGGCTGGGATGGGTCCCGCTGGTCTCAGGCTCTGACATTGTCGGCCTCGTGCTCGACTTTACGCCATTAACCTATCAGCAACCAAACGGTCCGCAAAGGGCCCACAATTCCAGAGACTTACGGCGCCCACAGCCGATTGACCTGTACCAAAAACAGACGATCCCACCCGGCTTGCGCCGGATGGGACCCTCCGTCCTTGGACGTCTTCTTAATTAGTCAGGCAGCCGTCAGGCCGAGACCCGCGACGGCTCTTCCACGATCGAGAAGCGGACGCCGGCCTTGTGGCGGTTCTCTTCCGAGACCGAGCGCCAGGCATCCTCGGCTTCCTTGCGGGTCTTGAACGGACCCTGCACCTGGGCCGAGCCTTCCACGAGCTTGTGGAAGTTCATCGAACCGAACTCGCCGCCGATCACCCAGAAATTGCTGCCTTTGGTCATTGTCAGTCTCCTGTCGAATAGCGTGGTACGTTAGCCGAACTGGTTCATCGTATTGTGGGCGCCGCCCGCCTTCAGGGCAGCCTCGCCGGCGAAGTATTCCTTGTGGTCGTCGCCGATGTCGGAGCCGGCCATGTTCTGATGCTTGGCGCAGGCGATGCCCTGGCGGATTTCGGCGCGCTGCACGTTCTTCACGTAGCCGAGCATGCCCTGGTCGCCGAAATATTCCTTGGCCAGATTGTCGGTCGAGAGCGCTGCCGTGTGGTAGGTCGGCAACGTGATCAGGTGATGGAAGATGCCGGCACGCTTGGCTGAGTCGGCCTGGAAGGTGCGGATCCGCTCGTCGGCTTCCTTCGCCAGCGGCGTGTCGTCGTATTCCGGCTTCATCAGCTCAGCACGGTTGTACTTGCTGACGTCCTGGCCGGCTTCCTTCATTGCGTCGTAGACCTGCCAACGGAAGTTGAGGGTCCAGTTGAACGACGGCGAGTTGTTGTAGGCCAGCTTCGCGTTCGGAACCACCTTGCGGATCCGGTCGACCATCTTGGCGATCTGCTCGATATGCGGCTTCTCGGTCTCGATCCAGAGCAGGTCGGCGCCGTTCTGCAGCGAGGTGATGCTGTCGAGCACGCAGCGGTCTTCGCCAGTGCCGGGACGGAACTGGTAGAGGTTGCTGGGCAAGCGCTTCGGACGCATCATCTTGCCGTTACGGTTGATGATGACATCGCCGTTGCGGGCGTTCTCCGGCGTGATCTCCTCGCAATCGAGGAAGCTGTTGTACTGATCGCCGAGGTCGCCAGGCTTGTGGCTGACGGCGATCTGCTGCGTCAGGCCGGCGCCGAGCGAGTCGGTACGGGTCACGACGACACCGTCTTCGATGCCGAGCTCGAGGAAAGCATGGCGGCAGGCGCGGATCTTCGCCAGGAACACCTCGTGCGGCACGGTGACCTTGCCGTCCTGGTGACCGCACTGCTTTTCGTCCGAGACCTGGTTCTCGATCTGGAGCGCGCAGGCGCCCGCTTCGATCATCTTCTTGGCGAGCAGATAGGTCGCCTCCGCGTTGCCGAAGCCCGCGTCGATGTCGGCGATGACGGGCACGACATGGGTCTGGAAGTTGTCGATCTTCTCGATCAGCTCCTTCTCCCTGGTCTTGTCGCCTTCCTTGCGCGCCTTATCGAGGCTGCGGAAGATGTCGTTCAGCTCACGCGAGTCGGCCTGGCGCAGGAAGGTGTAGAGCTCTTCGATCAGCGCGGGCACCGAGGTCTTCTCGTGCATCGACTGGTCGGGCAGCGGGCCGAATTCGGAGCGCAGCGCCGCGATCATCCAGCCGGACAGGTACAGATAGGTGCGATCGGTCTTGCCGCCGAAGTGCTTCTTGACCGAGATCAGCTTCTGCTGGGCGATGAAACCGTGCCAGCAGCCCAGTGACTGCGTGTACTTGGTCGGATCGTTGTCATAGGCCGCCATGTCGGTCCGCATCAGCGCCGCGGTGTAGCGAGCGATGTCCAGACCGGTCTTGAAGCGGTTCTGCAGGCGCATGCGCGCGACGGCCTCGGCGGACACCCCGTTCCAGGTCGGCTGGGTCTTGAGGAGCGCCTGGGCTGCCTCGATCTCGCTCTGATACGAGGCCGGGCTCTGCAGGGCGTTGATGCCACGGGGCTGGTAATTCATCTGCTCGATCCTTTCGCTGATGACAACTCAACTTGTCATCGACATTTTTGACAGTGCATTGCGAAATGCGTGTCATGAGCTAAACGCCAGAAAGCGAAGTTCGTACAGAGGCCTTGTATTCGAATGGTGATGTCATGTAACATCAGAACATGTAATAGATGTTATTTTGTAAATCTTGTAAAGAATATGGGTCAGTAAGACTGTCCTTGATGTGCCTGTTATTCCGTTGGGAGATCTGAAAATGCCCGCCGTATCAGGGAAAAAACTGTTCGTCGGCCCGCGCTTCCGGCGGATCCGGCAGCAATTGGGGCTGTCGCAGACCCAGATCGCCGAGGGGCTCGGGATCTCGCCGAGCTATGTCAACCTGATCGAGCGCAACCAGCGCCCGGTGACGGCGCAGATCCTGCTGCGGCTGGCCGAGACCTATGATCTCGACCTGCGCGACCTCGCGACCGCCGACGAGGACCGCTTCTTCGCCGAGCTGAACGAGATCTTCTCCGATCCGCTGTTCCGCCAGATCGACGTTCCCAAGCAGGAACTGCGCGACCTTGCCGAGCTCTGTCCCGGCGTCACCCATGCGCTGCAACGGCTCTATGCCGCCTATGCCGAGGCCCGCCAGGGCGAGACCTTGGCCGCGGCGCACATGGCCGACCGCGACGTCGGCACGCGCTATGAGGCCAATCCCGTCGAGCGCGTGCGCGAGCTGATCGAGGCCAACCGCAATTATTTTCCGGAGCTGGAGCAGGCCGCGGAGACGCTTCGCGACGAACTGAACGTGCCGGCCGAAGGACTCTATGCCGCGCTATCCGCACGCCTGCGCGAAAAGCATTCGATCCAGACCCGCATCATGCCGGTCGACGTGATGCGCGAGACGCTCAGGCGTTTCGACCGCCATCGCCGCCAGCTCTTGATCTCCGAGCTGGTGGATCCGCCCGGCCGCGCGTTCCAGCTCGCCTTCCAGCTCGGCCTGGGCGAATGCGCGCAAGCCCTGGAGACCATCATCGGTCGCGCCGGCCCGCTCGACGACGCGCCGCGCCGCCTGTTCCGCATCACGCTCGCCAACTATTTTGCGGCGGCCGTGATGATGCCATACCCGGCCTTCCTCGCCGCGGCGGAGGCCTTGAACTACGACATCCACGTGCTGGCGCAGCGCTTCAATTCCGGCTTCGAGCAGGTCTGCCATCGCCTCACCACGCTGCAACGGCCGAACGCGCGCGGCATTCCGTTCTTCCTGCTGCGCGTCGACAATGCCGGCAACGTGTCGAAACGCTTCTCCTCCGGCACGTTCCCGTTCTCGAAATTCGGCGGCACCTGTCCGTTGTGGAACGTGCACTCGACCTTCGACACGCCGGATCGCCTGTTGAAGCAGGTGATCGAGCTGTCCGACGGCACGCGCTATTTCTCGATCGCGCAGATGGTGCGCCGCCCCGTTGCGCCGCATCCGCTGCCGCAGCCGCGCTTCGCCATCGGCCTCGGCTGCGAGATCCGTCACGCCGCCCGCCTCGTCTACGCCTCCGGCCTGGATTTGGAGAAAACGGAGGGCACGCCGATCGGCGTCAACTGTCGCCTCTGCGAACGCGAAAACTGCGCCCAGCGCGCCGAGCCGCCGATCACGCGCACGCTGATTTTGGACGAAACGACAAGACGGGTGTCGAGTTTCGCGTTCTCGAATGCACGGGAGTTGTGAGGGGCACGGCTACGCCTTTGGCGGAAGGCGCAAGCCACACCCACCGCTGTCATGCCCGCGACCCGGCTACGCCAAGGCTTCGCCGCGGCTGCGGTCCAGGGGCGCCGAAGCTTTAGCGTAGGCGGCAGGCGGGGCATCCAGTACGCCGCGGCTTATCGGTTCGATCACAGCCGTCTCGGGGTACTGGATCGCCCGGTCAAGCCGGGCGATGACAGTTGAGTGTGAGGCGAGAGCGATCCGTCCAACTACGCCAGCGTATGCACAATCACCGGCCCGGCTGCGGCGCTCGCATGCCCTGCAAGCAGCGGCCCCAGATCCTTCTCGATCCAGGCGATCGCGCGCCGGTTCGCCTCCTCCGCCTGCTCGAACTTGTCGAAGATGGAGATCGCGGTGACCGTGTCGTCGCCGGCATAGACGACGTAGTAGGCACGGAAACCCTCGACGTCGCTGATGATCGGAACGGCGCCGTCCTTGATGCGGCGCGCCAGCTCTTCGGCGCTCCCGCTTTTCGCCTTGGCCTGACGGATGGCGGCATACATGGCATCCTCCTCCGGCTATTGCTGTCGGGCATGTGCCCGGCTTCGATCCTACGCCGAAGCGCGCGACCAATCCACGCTTGGTTAACCCGGCACTAATCCATTCCCGCGATCTGCAACCAACGGTTAAGCACGCCTCAACATCGGTGCCTTAGTCTCGCCCCACTCACTTTTCGCAAACGGCGACGGCCTATTCTGCCGGGTGAAGTGACATCAGGGGGTTCATCATGCGCGTTGCGCTGCTGCTGACCGCGACCGTTGTGGGCGCGCTCTTCGCCAATCCATCCCATGCCGGATCGCTCGACGCGTCGGCCGGGGCAGCGCAGGCGCTGCCGCCGGGCTTCCAGAGCTACCGCGGCTACATGTTCGACCTGACGGAGAATTCCGAGCGCAAGGACGTCGACAAGCTCACCGACAATCTGAAGCAGCAGATCGACGTCGTCGAAGCTTCCGGCCTGTCGCCGCGCGTGCTGCGCTTCTTCCACACCGTTCCGATCGTCGCGAGCGAGCTCGCCTGCCTCGACGAAGGCGCCGCGACCGCATGCTACGGCCGGGTCACGCCGGACATCCAGCGCACCGCACCCCGGACGCTGACGGTCTGGGACCCCGACAAGCAGCGCTGGACCAATCCGAACGCCGTCGACCTCGCGGTCGATTCGGGCCTCGGCGTGATCATGCTGCGGCCGGACATGATGCGCTACGAGAAGGAAGCCGTGCTGCTGCACGAGTTGCTGCACGCCTATCACGCGCGGCTGTTGCCGGACGGCTACGCCAACAAGGGCGTGATCGGCTATTACGCCCTTGCCAAGTCCAAGGATATGTTACCCAAGGAATCCTATGCGATGAAGAATCCCATGGAATTCTTTGCCGTGACCGCCAGCATCTTCCTGGCCGGCAAGAGCGAATTCCACGACCCGAAGTCGCGCGAGGCGCTCAAGGAGAAGATGCCGGACTATTACAAATATCTGGTCGGCGTGTTCGGCTTCGACCCCGATCCGGCACCGGCGAGCGGACCGGTTGCCTCGCTGAAATAAGGCGTCTGCGCCAAGCCACCCCAGAAAGCCGCGCAAAAATGCGCGGCTTTTTTGGTTTGGTAACCGGAAGCTGCGGATGACGCACCGCCGGGAATTGCCAAGGCGGGGCCCGATCTGCATAGTCCCGCCCGCATCGATACCGTTTTAAGAGGATAGAACAACATGGCGGACGCCGACCTGGATGTCGTGATCCGGCAACTGGCCAGACAGCTGCATACGGGCCTTTTGACCCGCGCCAAGGAGCGCCGGGATCGCTTCAACGGCCTTGCGGCCAAGGCCAAGGGCAAGGAGACCGGCGACCGCTTCAAGATGATGGCCAAGGCCACGATGGAGCAGGCCACCGCCGCCGCCAAGCGCCTCCAGATGTCCGCCGACAACGTCGCCGACAGCTACGCCCGCTCGATGCGCCTCGTCGCCAGCACGCCGATCCCGGCGAAGGTGGAGAAGAAGGCGAAGGAGAAGCCGGTGAAGAAGGCCGCGAAGGCCAAGAAGGCCAAAGCCAAGAAGGCGAAGTAGTCGCCCTGCTTTCTTCCTTCTCCCCTTGCGGGAGAAGGTGGCGCGAAGCGCCGGATGAGGGGTTGTTTCCGCGCGCAACACTGTTCGTGAGGATAGATACCCCTCACCCGTCTCGCCGCTATCGCGGCGAGCCACCCTCTCCCGCAAGGGGAGAGGGTCGCAGCGGCGAATGCGGCTCTAGATATCTCTACCGCCTCGGCGCGGGGGCCTGGTTCGGCTCGGCGCTCGCGAGCTCGGCGAGCTTGGCGCGGGCCGCGTCGCGGGTGCGGCCGTCCTTGCCGGCCGGCAGCGCGAGAGCGGCTTCGAAATCGGCGCGGGCGTCGTCGGCCTGGCCGCGGGCGAGGAATGCAAGGCCACGGTCGAGGCGGGCCTGCGCATCCGACGGGTCGAGACGGACCGCCGTGTTGTAGCTCAGGATGGCGCGATCGAGATCCCCGGTGGCGGCGAGCGCCAGACCGCGCTGGTGATAGGGCGCGGCGTGCCTGGGATCATGTGCGATCGCCTCATCGTAATCCTCGATGGCAAGCTCCAGGTCGCCGTTCTGCCGGCGCGCCTGCGCCCGGTCGCGATACAGCGAGGCGCGGTTGGGATTGAGGTGGATGGCCTCGTCGAAATCCGCGATCGCCCGCCGCCAGTCGCCGTGGCGCAACGCGATCCGTCCGCGCCCTTCATAGGCGAACGCGATCAGCGATCCCCGCAGCGGCGAGAATCCGATCACCGCCGAGCAGATGTCGGGCTCGTCCTCGTCCCCGCAATTGACGACCGTGTGCGTGGACAGGCCAATGAGCACGCCCAGGACGATCAACAATGGTACCGCAGCTTTGGTCATCTTCGACCGTGGCAGGCAGAGGACCGGCCACGCATCCCCTTTCGAAGGAACAGTCTCGCCATGGTGTTAACACCGGCCGGGACCATCCGGTGTGCGCCAGGTCACAAAAGCTGGTCACAAAGCCGGGCGCGATTCCGGCCGGTTCCGCATCAGCCCCAAGGGCCACGGGAAGGACCAGGTGAAGGGCCGCGTGAGGACGACTGCCCCCACGGGCTCCGCGGCGGATAGTTTTCGTTGGCACCGACCGACGGAGATGCCTGCGCGCCGAGTTCGGCCGCGAGCTGCTGGAGCGCCGCGATACGGTTCTGCGTCGAAGGATGGGTGGCGAACAGATTGTCCACACCATGGCCCGACAGCGGGTTGATGATGAACATGTGCGCGGTCGCGGGGTTTCTCTCGGCATCGTAGTTCGGGACCTGATGCGCGGCGCCTTCGATCTTCAGCAGCGCCGACGCCAGCCACATCGGCTGGCCCGCAATGCGCGCGCCGAGATTGTCCGCGGCATATTCGCGGGTACGGCTGATCGCCATCTGCACCAGCATGGCGCCGATCGGGGCGAGGATCATCATCAGGATCGAGCCGACGATGCCGGGGCCGTTGTTGTCGCGATGGCCACCGAAGAACATGCCGAACTGCGCCAGCATCGAGATCGCGCCGGCAATGGTCGCGGTAACAGTCATCAGCAGCGTGTCGTGATGCTTGATATGTGCGAGCTCGTGCGCGATCACGCCGGCAAGTTCCTCGCGGCTGAGCTGATGCACAAGGCCGGTGGTGACGGCGACCGCGGCATTCTGCGGGTTGCGCCCGGTCGCGAACGCGTTGGGCTGCGCCTCGTCCATCACGAACACACGCGGCATCGGCAGCGAGGCGCGGCCCGCAAGCTCGGCGACGAGCCCGACCAGCTCCGGCGCGCTGGCGCGGTCGACCTCATGGGCGCCGTACATGCGGAGCACCATGCGGTCGGAGTTCCAGTAGGTGAAGAGATTGGTCGCGGCGGCAATGACGAGCGCGATCATGGCGCCGGCGGCGCCGCCGATCAGATAGCCGACGCCCATGAACAGGGCGGTGAGGCCGGCGAGCAGCATTGCGGTACGAAGATAGTTCATGGCCGTCTCCCAGGGCGGCCGCGGGCAAACCTCTGGCCGGCGCCATTCAGGTAGGGATGACCCCGGCCCGGGTGCAAGGTTTCAAGGTGCGTCGCGGGGCCGCGGCTATGCCCAACATTGCATTTCCGTCATGCCCGGGCTTGTCCCGCCTGCGCGGCCGAAGCCGCTTCGGCGCGGCGAAGGCCCGGGCATCCACGTTCTTCCTCTACACAAGCCCCGAAAGGCGTGGATGGCTGGGACAAGCCCGGCCATGACGAAGGGATGGTTTGAGGCGCTCAATTCACTTAAGCTTTAGCAAGATTCCACACGCGCCCTTCTCCCCGCCGGAAAGCTCATGCTCCAGACCCGATTTGCGATCGCGGCCGCCGCTCTGCTCGCCTTCGCCCTCCCCGCCTCCGCCCAGTTCGCGCCACCGCCCGCCAAGCCCATCGCGCCCAAAGCCACAACCCCGTCGCCGCGCGCGGCGTCGTGCCACAATGGCGCGAGCTTCGATCGTTTCCTGGCCGACGTGAAAAAGCAGGCCGTTACCGCCGGCGTGTCGCAGCGGACGATATCGGAAGCCTCGCCCTACCTCGTCTACGACCAGGGCATCGTCAATCGCGACCGCGGCCAGCGCGTGTTCGGCCAGCTCTTCACCGAATTTGCCGGCCGCATGGCCGCGCCCTATCGCATGCAGAACGGCCAGCAGCACATCAAGAGCCACGCGGCTGCGTTCGCGCGCGCCGAAAAGGAATACGGCGTGCCGCCGGCGGTGATCGCCGCGTTCTGGGGCCTCGAGAGCGATTTCGGCGTTAACATCGGCAATCTGCCGACGCTGAAATCGTTGGTGTCGCTGGCCTATGACTGCCGCCGCTCGGAGATGTTCGTGAACGAGACCATCGCCGCGCTGAAGATCATCGACCGTGGCGATCTCACACCCGACGAGATGGTCGGCTCCTGGGCCGGCGAGCTCGGGCAGACGCAATTCCTGCCCGTGCATTACGTCAACTACGCCGTCGACTATGACGGCGACGGCCGGCGCGATCTCTTGCGCAGCGAGGACGACGTGATCGGCTCGACCGCGAACTACATCGCCAACGGATTGAAGTGGCGGCGCGGCGAGCCGTGGCTCGAAGAGATCAAGGTGCCGCAGAACCTGCCCTGGGATCAGACCGACCTCACGGTGCAGCAGCCGCGCTCGAAATGGTCGCAGTTGGGAGTCACCTATCCCGACGGCCGTCCGCTGCCGAACGACAATCTCGCGTCGTCCGTGCTGCTGCCGATGGGGCGCAACGGACCTGCCTTCATGGCGTATGCGAATTTCGCGGCCTACACCGAGTGGAATAACTCGCTGATCTATTCGACCACCGCGGGCTATCTCGCCACCCGCATCGCGGGCGCGGCTCCGATGCGCAAGCCGGCCCAACCGGTCGCGCAACTGCCGTTCAACGAGCTCAAGCAATTGCAGCAGCTCCTGGTCCAGGCCGGCTTCAATGTCGGCAAGGTCGACGGCGTGCTGGGCCAGCAGAGCCGCGCCGCCGTGAAGGCGATGCAGATCAAATACGGCCTGCCCGCCGATTCCTGGCCGACCGCCGAGCTGCTCGCGCGGATGCGCGGCGGCACGGCCCAGGCGCAGCCGGCGGGGATGATCCGGTAGAATTTTCGCACCGCACAAGCCGCTCTCGCGATTGTAATTTTCCGTGATGCTCCCATGTGAGTGGCTCAGGTTTCTCCTGAGATTTCCCATTCACAAGCGAGCATCACATGTCCTTCCACGACGCCGTCGTCCCCGCGTACTTGCAAATGCTGAACAGCCTGACCGGCCTGCTCACCAAAGCCGAGGCGCATTGCGCGGCCAAAAAGATCGACCCGAGCGTCCTGCTCGGCTCGCGCCTCTTCCCGGACATGCTGCCGCTGTCGAAGCAGATCCAGCTCGCCAGCGATTTCGCCGCCAAGGGCTGCGCCAGGCTGACCCATAGCGAGGTGCCTTCGATGCCCGACACGGAAAAGACGTTTGAGGAGCTGAAGCAGCGGCTCGCCAAGACGATCGACTACGTGAAATCGTACAAGCCGGAGCAGTTCGAAGGCGCCGACACCAAGGACGTGACCTTCCCGGCGGGCCCGGACCGGACCATGACGCTCAAGGGCCAGCAGTTCTTCAGCGGGGTCTCGCTGCCGAACTTCTATTTCCACGCCACCACCGCTCACGGCATCATGCGTCATAACGGCATCGAGATCGGCAAGCGCGATTTCCTCGGCGCGAACTGAGGGATCGCAGGCCGTGGCAGCGCAAATCCGCTGTCATGGCCGGGATTGCACATGAATCATGCTATGCGGGCCAGGCCGCGTAGCTCGCCTGCACTTTCCGTATGGCTCCTCCCTTGCGCCTGATGTCGCGATGCACAAGTGTTCGTGATCTCTCACCGCCTGGAAGCATTCCCATGAGCCGCCCGACCAAATTGCTAGAGACCTACAAGCTCGGCCCGATCACGCTGGCAAACCGCCTCGTGATGGCGCCGCTGACGCGCAACCGCGCCGCGCCCGGCACGTTCGTGCCGAGCCCGTTTGCTGCCGATTATTACGGCCAGCGCGCCTCCGCAGGTCTCCTGGTCACCGAAGCGAGCCAGATCTCACAGCAGGGCCAGGGCTACCAGGACACGCCCGGCATCTACAGCAAGGACCAGGTCGCCGGCTGGCGCAAGGTCACCGACCGCGTGCATGAGCGCGGCGGCAAGATCTTCATCCAGCTCTGGCATGTCGGCCGCATCTCGCATGTCGATCTCCAGGCCAATGGCGCAGCCCCGGTGGCGCCGAGCGCGATCCGCGCCAAGGGCAAGACCTTCGTCAACGGTACCTTCGCCGACGTCTCCGAGCCCCGCGCGCTCGAGCTCTCCGAACTTCCCGGCATCATCGACGACTTCAAGCGCGCCACCAAGAATGCGCTCGAGGCCGGTTTCGACGGCGTCGAGATCCACGGCGCCAACGGCTATCTGCTCGACCAGTTCGCGAGGGACGGCGCCAACAAGCGCACCGATGCTTACGGCGGCTCCATCGAAAACCGCGCGCGGCTGATGCTCGAGGTCTCCAAGGCCGTTGCCGCCGAGGCCGGCGCCGACCGCACCGGCATCCGCATCTCGCCGGTGACGCCGGCCAACGACCTCTCCGACTCCAATCCGCAGGCCTTGTTCGATCACATCGTCGACGGTCTCAACGCACTCAAGCTCGTCTATCTGCACGTGGTCGAAGGCGCCACCGGCGGCGCGCGCGACATCGCCCCGTTCGACTATGCGGGCCTGCGCAAGCGCTTCACCGGCGCCTATATCGCCAACAACGGCTACGACTTCGATCTCGCCACCAAGGTGCTGGACGCGAACGCGGCCGATCTCATTGCGTTCGGCAAGCCGTTCATCTCCAACCCCGACCTGGTCGAGCGGCTGAAGACGGGCGCGACGCTGAACGATTGGGACAAGAACACGTTCTACGGCGGCGGCGCCAAGGGCTACACGGATTATCCGACGCTCGCGGCCGAGCCGGCGGAGTAATTTCCTCTCCACACATGACGCTGTCATGCCCCGCGAAGGCGGGGCATCCAGTACGCCGCGGCTCTTCGGTTCAATCACGACCGTCTCTGGAATACTGGATCGCCCGATCAAGTCGGGCGATGACAGCGAGTGTGTAGTCGGCACAATCGCCATTCTCGACATCCGCCAGAAAAAAGGCCGGGATCGCTCCCGGCCTTTCGTGTTTGATGACGCTATGCGCCGCTTACTTCGCTTCCGCGCGCTTGGGCGGGGACGCCGGCCACGACTTGATCAGCGTGTCGTAGTCGACCGTCTCGCCCTTCGGCTTCTCGTTGGCGAGCTTGCGCTGCGGCGCGATGGTGCCGTCCTTCTGGGCCTTGGCGTACCAGAACTCGGCGGTCTCCTTCTTGTGCAGCTTCGGACCGCAGGCGCCCTGCACGCCGGACTTCTCGAGACGCTCCATGACGGAGTCCTGGGCAGCCGCGAGTGCATCCATCGCGGCTTGCGGCGTCTTCGCACCGGACGACGCATCGCCGATGTTCTGCCACCAGAGCTGCGCGAGCTTCGGATAGTCAGGCACGTTGTTGCCGGTCGGGGTCCACTGCACGCGCGCGGGCGAACGGTAGAACTCGATCAGGCCGCCGAGCTTCGGCGCACGCTCGGTGAACGACTTGTCCCAGATGTCGGATTCACGGATGAAGGTGAGACCGACATGGCTCTTCTTCAGCGACACCGTCTTGGAGACGATGAACTGGAGATAGAGCCAGGCCGCCTTGCGGCGGTCAGCCGGGGTCGACTTCAACAGCGTGAGCGAGCCGGCGTCCTGGTAGCCGAGCTTCATGCCTTCCTTCCAGTACGAACCGTGCGGCGACGGAGCCATACGCCATTTCGGCGTACCGTCCGCGTTCATCACGGCGATGCCCGGCTTCACCATGTCGGCGGTGAAGGCGGTGTACCAGAACATCTGCTGGGCGATGTTGCCCTGAGCCGGCACCGGCCCCGACTCGGAGAAGGTCATGCCCTGGGCCTGCGGCGGGGCATACTTCTTCATCCACTCGAGGTACTTGGTGATCGAGTAGACCGCAGCCGGGCCGTTGGTGTCGCCACCACGCTCGACCGAGGAGCCGACCGGACGGCAGCCTTCCATGCGGATGCCCCATTCGTCGACCGGCAGACCGTTCGGGATGCCCTTGTCGCCGTTGCCGGCCATCGACAGCCAGGCGTCGGTGAAACGCCAGCCGAGCGAGGGATCCTTCTTGCCATAGTCCATATGGCCGTAGACCTTGACGCCGTTGACCTCCTTGATGTCGTTCGTGAAGAACTCGGCGATGTCTTCATAAGCGGACCAGTTCACGGGCACGCCGAGCTCGTAGCCATATTTTGCCTTGAACTTGGCTTTGTAGTCCGGGTTGGTGAACCAGTCGTAGCGGAACCAATAGAGGTTCGCGAACTGCTGGTCGGGCAGCTGATAGAGCTTGCCGTCCGGCGCGGTGCCGAACGACTTGCCGATGAAGTCGTTGACGTCGAGCTGGGGATCGGTGACGTCCTTGCCCTCGCCGGTCATGTAATCCGACAGTGCGATGGTCTGGCCGTAGCGGAAGTGCGTGCCGATCAGATCGGAATCGTTGATCCAGCCGTCATAGACGTTCTTGCCGGACTGCATCTGCGTCTGCAGCTTCTCGACGACGTCACCTTCCTGGATGATGTCGTGCTTGAGCTTGATGCCGGTGAGCTCGGAGAACGCCTTTGCCAGCGTCTGCGACTCGTATTCGTGGGTCGCGATGGTCTCGGAGACGACGTTGATCTCCATGCCCTTGAAGGGCTCGGCGGCCTTGGCAAACCACTCCAGCTCCTTCTTCTGCTCGTCCTTCGACAGCGTCGAGGGCTGGAATTCCGCAATCCACTTCTGGATCGCGGCGTCGTCGGCGGCGCGGACCGGCGCCGAGACGGCGAACGACACCGCCACGATGGCGGCGGCGCTGGACATGGTCAGAAAGCTATTCTTGGTCAATGGACCTTTCCTTCTCCTAAACTGTCGCATGTTGTTCCTCCGTTGCAGCGACAAAATTTTATACAGGCCCGGGTTGCCCCCGGATCTGGCCGTCCCTTCGCGAGCTTCAGACCGTGCGAAAAATGAGCACGGCCGTGGCCAGCGAAATTCCACTTGCGAGCCAGAGGCTCGAAATCTCAAAACCTTCCTCGCCGATCGGCAGGGTGGCGAGTGTATCGGTGCCGGCGAAGGCGATCCACAGAAGGTGGATGACGGCCGCCGTGATCAGGGAGATGAACAGGCGGTCGCCCCGCGTCGTCGGAATGCTGAGCACGCCGACGCGCTCGGCTTCGGGATAGACCGCGGCGAGGTACGTCATGACCGCGAGGGTGGAGGCGAGCGCCACGAAGAAGATCGCCGTCGGCAGCGTCCAGGCCATCCATGCAATAGATTCCATCGATGCCTCCCTACACCCGACCGAGCGCGAAACCGCTCGCGATGTAATTGCGGACGAACCAGATCACCAGCGCGCCCGGGATGATGGTAAGCACGCCGGCCGCGGCCAGCAGGCCCCAGTCCATGCCCGCAGCCGACACCGTACGCGTCATGATCGCCGCGATCGGTTTTGCCTGCACCGAGGTCAGCGTCCGCGCGAGCAGGAGCTCGACCCAGGAAAACATGAAGCAGAAGAAGGCGGCGACGCCGATGCCGCTCGCGATCAGCGGCACCAGGATCCTGATGAAGAAGCGCGGAAAGGAATAGCCGTCGAGGAAGGCGGTCTCGTCGATCTCGCGCGGCACGCCGGAGACGAAGCCTTCGAGGATCCACACCGCCAGCGGAACGTTGAAGATGCAATGCGCGAGCGCGACCGCCCAGGGCGTATCGAACAGCCCGATCGCCGAATAGAGGTTGAAGAACGGCAGCGCATAGACCGCCGCCGGAGCCATGCGGTTCGACAGCAGCCAAAAGAACAGGTGCTTGTCGCCGAGGAAGCGGTAGCGCGAGAACGCGTAGGCCGCGGGCAGCGCCACCGAGATCGAGATGATGGTGTTGAGGACGACGTATTTGAGCGAGTTGATGTAGCCGGAGTACCAGCTCTCGTCGGTGAAGATGCGCTTGTAATGCTGCAGCGTCGGGGAATGCGGCCACAGCGTCATCGTCGAGACGATTTCTGCGTTGGTCTTGAAGCTCATGTTGACGAGCCAGTAGATCGGCAACAACAGGAAGATCAGAAACAGCGCCATGATGACGCGGCGGCCGGGAATTGAGTGCATCAGGCCACTCCTTCCTTTGGCTTGAGTGCAGTCACGGGCTTGAGCACGGCCGAAGGCTTGGGCTCCGTTGCCGGCTCGGTCTCGGCCTGGACTTTGCGTTCGACGCCGGCATTGGTCATGACGGTATAGAAGATCCAGCAGACGATCAGGATGATCAGATTATAGACCAGCGAGAGCGCCGCGGCCTTGCCGAGGTCGAACTGGCCGAGCGCGATCTTGACGAGCTCGATCGACACGAAGGTCGTCGAGTTGCCGGGTCCGCCACCCGTCACCACGAACGGCTCGGTGTAGATCATGAACGAGTCCATGAAGCGCAGCAGCACGGCGATCAGGAGCACGCGGTTCATCTTCGGCAGCTGGATCGCCTTGAACACGGCCCAGCGCGAGGCGCCGTCGATCTGAGCTGCCTGGTAATAGGCCTCGGGGATCGACTTCAGGCCGGCGTAGCACAGCAGCGCGACCAGGCTGGTCCAGTGCCAGACGTCCATCACGATGACGGTAACCCAGGCATCGACGGCGTTGGAGACGTAGTTGTAGTCGATGCCGATCGCATTGAGCACATAGCCCATCAGACCGATGTCGGGCCGGCCGAAGATCTGCCAGATCGTGCCGACCACGTTCCACGGAATCAGCAGCGGCAGCGCGAGGATGACGAGGCAGGCCGCCACCGTCCAGCCCTGGCGCGGCATCGACAGCGCGATGACGATGCCGAGCGGCACCTCGATCGCGAGGATCACCATCGAGAAGAACAGATTGCGGCCGAGCGAGGCGAGGAATCGGCCGCCGAGATCGGTCGAGGGATCGAGCAGTTCCTTGAACCAGCCGACGCCGTTCCAGAAGAACTGGTTGTTGCCGAAGGTGTCCTGCATCGAATAGTTCACGACCGTCATCAGCGGCAGCACCGCCGAGAAGGCCACGACCAGGAACACCGGCAGCACCAGGAACCAGGCTTTTTGGTTGACCGTCTTGTCCATCAGGCGGCTCCCTCCACCAGAAGGCTGTCGGCATAGACGTGGACATGCGCCGGATCGAATTTCAGCCCGGCGCTGCCGTCCGCGCTGGTGAAGCCCGCCGGCGCGCGCGCCGCGATCTTGGCCTCGCCGATGCGGACGCGCGCGAAGCGGATGAGGCCGAGGTCGTCGATGCGGTCGATCTTCGCACTGAGCAATCCGGGTGCGGGCGCGACGGCGTCGACGAACTCCGGACGCACGCCGATCTCGATCTTGGCGCCGGCAGGCAGGCTGTCATAGCTGCGGTTGAGCGCGATGACATTCCCGCCGATGCGCGCCTCGCGCCCCTTCACCTCTGCCGGCAGGATGTTCATGCCGGGCGAGCCGATGAAATAGCCCACGAAGGTGTGCGCCGGCTTGTCGAACAGCTCGGCGGGCGTGCCGCTCTGCACCACGCGGCCGTCATGCATGACAACAACGGTGTCGGCGAAGGTCAGCGCCTCGGTCTGGTCGTGGGTGACGTAGATCATCGTCAGGTCGAGCTCGCGATGCAGCGCCTTCAGCTTGGAGCGGAGCTGCCATTTCAGCTCGGGATCGATCACGGTCAGCGGCTCGTCGAACAGCACGGCGGCGACGTCGGAGCGGACCAGGCCACGGCCGAGCGAGATTTTTTGCTTGGCATCCGCCGTGAGGCGCGTCGCCTTGCGATTGAGATAGGGCTCAAGATCAAGCAGGCGGCCGATCTCGGCGACGCGCTTGTCGATCTCGGCCTTCGGCACGCCGCGGTTCTTCAGCGGAAACGCCAGGTTCTGCCCCACCGTCATGGTGTCGTAGATCACCGGAAACTGGAACACCTGGGCGATGTTGCGCTTCTGGGTTGACAGCGGTGTGATGTCCTGGCCGTCGAACAGGATTTTCCCCCGCGACGGCGTGATGATGCCGGAGATGACGTTGAGCAGCGTGGTCTTGCCGCAACCGGACGGGCCGAGCAGCGCGTAAGCACCGCCCTGCCGCCAGGTCATGGTCACCGGCTTCAGCGCAAAGCTTTCCTGCGGCGCATCATTGCCGCCGTAAGAGTGGGCGAGATCGACGAGGTCAATGCGGGCCATGTCGCATCTCCCCCTTACGAGCTCGGCGCGGCGACCAGACGGTCGGCCGCGTCGAAGACGAAGATATCATTGGGATCGAGCACGGCATCGATGGTCTGGCCGGGCTCAAACTCGTGCACGCCGTGCAGCACTGCCACCCAGTTCGATCCGTCGCGGGTCAGGTGCACGAAACTCTCCGAACCGGTGATCTCGGTCACCGTCACCGTGGCGTGGAAGGCGTGGCGGTCGGTCTCGCCGTTGGCGAGGGCAAGCTGATGGGCGCGGAAACCGACGCGATAGGCGCCGTCGGCGAGCGATGAATAGAGCCCGGAGGCCGGCGCGGCGATGCCGCCCGCATATTGCACAGAGCCGTTCTTCTTCTCGATGCCGACGAGGTTGAGCGGCGGATCGGAGAACACCTGGGCGACCCGCAGCGTCTGCGGACGGCGGTAGACGTTCGGCGTCTCGCCGATCTGGAGCGCCTGCCCCTCCCACATGCAGACCGTGTTGCCGCCAAGCAGCAGTGCTTCGGTCGGCTCGGTGGTGGCATAGACGAAGATCGCGCCGGACGCCTCGAAGATGCGCGGCAGCTCGGTACGCAGCTCCTCGCGCAGCTTGTAGTCGAGATTGGCGAGCGGTTCGTCGAGCAGCACGAGATCGGCGCCCTTCACCAGCGCGCGCGCCATCGCGGTGCGCTGCTGCTGGCCGCCGGAGAGCTGGAGCGGCGTGCGTTTCAGGAACGGCTCGAGCCGGAGCAGCCGCGCGGCTTCCGCCACGCGCTTCTCGATCTCCTCGCGCGGCTTGCCCTGCACGCGCAGCGGCGAGGCGATGTTCTCGTAGACCGTCAGCGAGGGGTAGTTGATGAACTGCTGATAGACCATTGCGACCGAACGCTTGCGCACGTCGACGCCGGTGACGTCCTTGCCGTTGACCAGCACCTTGCCCGTCGTCGGCTTGTCGAGGCCGGCGAGCAGCCGCATGATCGAGGTCTTGCCTGACAGCGTCGGCCCAAGCAGCACGTTGAGCGTGCCGCTCTCGAGCGTCAGCGAGACGTCGCGGATGTGCGGTATCCCCTCGACGGTCCGGGTCACATGATCGAGCGTCACGGTCATGAGCGTCCTCCCGCTTCCAGCAGGGGACTTTGCGGCACAGCGTGGGTTGCAATCCAGTCGTTCAATGCAGCAACCTCGTCGGCAGATAGTCGCAGGCCAAGTTTGGAGCGGCGCCAGACGATGTCTTCCGCCGTGACCGCCCATTCATTGGCCATGAGGTAGCGGACCTCGCGTTCGGTCAGTGTCGCGCCGAAGGCCTCGCCGAGATCGGCGGCCGACTTGGCATCGCCAAGCAGCTTGATGGCGCGGGTACCATAGGCGCGCGCGAGGCGCCGGGCATGCTCATGGCTGAGGAAGGGATAGCCGCGCTGGAGCTCGGCGATCAGGCCGTCGACGTCGGACACGCCCATGTCCCCGCCGGGCAGCGGCCATTTGCCGGTCCAGCCTTCGCGCGCTTTCGCACTGCGAAGATAGGGCGCGAGCCGTTCCAGTGCCTCTTCGGCGAGCCGGCGGTAGGTCGTGATCTTGCCGCCATAGATCGAGAGCAGCGGCACGCCGCCGGGTGTGTCGAGCTCGAACACGTAGTCGCGCGTCGCCGCCTTGGCTTCGCTGGCGCCGTCGTCATAGAGCGGCCGCACGCCGGAATAGGTCCAGACCACGTCCGCTGAAGTCACCGGCTTGGCCAGATATTCGCTCGCGGCGGCGCAAAGGTACTCGATCTCTTCGGGCGTCGCCTTCACCTTGGCGGGATCGCCGTCATAATCGCGATCGGTGGTGCCGATCAGCGTGAAATCGTCCTGGTACGGAATCACGAAGATGATGCGGCCGTCCGCGTTCTGGAACATGTAGGCGCGGTCGTGGTCGTAGAGCTTTTTGACTACGATGTGCGACCCCTGCACCAGGCGCACCTTGGCCTTCGCGTTCACGCCGGCGCCGCGGCCGAGCACATCCTCGACCCAGGGGCCGCCGGCATTGACCACCGCGCGGGCCTGGATCGACGAACGCTCGCCGGTCAGCGTGTTGACCATGCTGACGGTCCAGATGCCGCCGGACTGCTTGATATCCGTCGCGCGGGTGCGGGTGCGGATCTCGGCGCCCTTGTCCGCGGCATCGCGCGCGTTGAGCACGACGAGACGGGCGTCGTCGACGAAGCAGTCGGAATATTCGAACGCGCGGCTGTAGCGGTTCGGGATCAGCGGACGGCCAACCTCGTCACGCCCAAGATCGACCGAACGCGTCGCCGGCAACAGGTGCCGGCCGCCGATATGGTCATAGAGAAAGAGGCCGAGGCGCAGCAGCCAGGCCGGACGCAGGCCCGCGTGATGCGGCAAAACGAAACGCAGGGGACGGATGATATGGGGCGCAATGCCCCAAAGGATCTCGCGCTCGATCAGCGCCTCGCGGACCAGGCGAAACTCGTAATATTCGAGATAGCGCAGGCCGCCATGCACCAGCTTGGTCGACCAGGACGAGGTCCCGCTCGCCAAATCGTTCATTTCACACAGGAAGACCGTGTTGCCCCGGCCCACCGCGTCGCGCGCGATGCCGCAGCCGTTAACACCGCCTCCGATAATGGCGAGGTCGAAAATACGCTCCAACAGACGCATCCCCCGGCGACCGCTCGTTCCTTCGAGCGACTACTTTCGTTTTTGATTAGATCACACCGAAAAACGAAAGCAAGATGAAAGAGAGGCGGAAGGAAGTGAAACAGGAACTTTCTGGTGGGCAATCAGCCGTGGAAATGGGCAGTTCGGACGCCAATCGAAACCGCAATACGATCTTGAATAGTCACGTAGAGCCAATATAGTCATAATAGTCACATTAGTTATATTCGGCATGACAGACCGCAGCACCGCCCCCGATTCGCCCCCGACTGACACGTGGACGCTCGCCAATGCCAAGGCGCGCCTTTCCGAGGTGGTCGATCGCGCCCAAACTGGCCCCCAGATCATCACCCGACACGGCAGACCCAATGCGGTTGTCGTTTCCGCGGATGAATGGGCGCGAAAGACGGCACGCAAAGGCACGCTGGCCGAATTCCTGCTGGCTTCGCCGCTGCGCGGTGCCGACCTCGAACTTGAACGGGTGCAGGACGAACCGCGCGACGAGATGCCGTGAACCTGCTCCTCGACACCAACGTGCTGTCGGAGGTTCAGCGGCCGGCGCCTTCCGCGAAAGTCCTGGCATGGCTCGATACGGTCGATGAGGATCGCGCGTTCATCAGCGTTGCCTCGATCGCCGAGCTTCGTCGCGGCATCGCCCTGCTGGACGATGGCCGTCGGCGCGCCGCGCTGGGCGCTTGGCTCGCCCATGACCTGCCGGCTCGGTTCGCGCAGCGCATCCTGCCGATCGACCACGCGGTCGCTGAGCGCTGGGGCGACCTGATGGCGCAGAGCCGTCGCAATGGCGTTGCGTTGTCCGTGATGGACGGCTTCTTTGCGGCCACCGCGCTCGCCAACGAGCTCACGCTCGTCACACGCAATGTGAAGGATTTTGCGGCCTTCGGCGTTCCGCTGCTTGACCCATGGAGCGACGCCTAAGCCGCTATCTCAGCCGGACCACCGGCGCGGCTTCGGGCGCGGCATCCTGCGCTTCGGCCTGCGCATCATCGATATCCGCCGCATCCTTCGGCATCGCCGCCATCACCTCGATGCCCTTGCTGTGGCAGATGGTGGCGAGGCGCTCGGGCAGTTCCTGGTCAGTCACGAAGGTCTGGATCTGGGTGATATGGGCGATGCGCACCGGCGCGCTGCGGCGCAGCTTGGTGGAGTCGGCAACCAGCATGACGCTGCGGGCATTGGCGATGATGGCTTGCGCCACCTGCACCTCGCGATAGTCGAAGTCGAGCAGCGCGCCCTCCTCGTCGATCGCGGACGCCCCGATGATGGCGTAGTCGACCTTGAACTGGCCGATGAGCTGCGTCGCGGTCGAGCCGACCACCGCGCCGTCGGCACGCCGCACCGTGCCGCCGGCGACCACCACCTCGATGCGGGGATGGCGGTAGAGCAGCATCGCGACGTTGAGATTGTTGGTGATGACGAGGAGGTCCTCGTGCGAGGTCAGCGCGCTCGCCACCTCCTCGGTCGTGGTGCCGATATTGATGAAGAGCGAGCAGCCGTTCGGGATCAGCGAGGCGGCCGCAGCCCCGATCGCCTTCTTTTCGTCGGCGGCGACGAACCGCCTCGCCTCATAGGCGAGGTTTTCGACGCCGGAGGCGATGATGGCGCCGCCGTGGATACGGGTCAGCGAGCGGCGCTCGCAGAGATCGTTGAGATCCTTGCGGATCGTCTGCGCCGAGACCTCGAACCGGCGCGCGAGCTCCTCGACCATGACGCGCCCCGAGGCGCGCGCGATGTTGAGGATTTCGGCTTGGCGATGGGTCAATCCGGTCACGGCGATGGCCTCACATCAGGAAGGCGCATGGTGCGGCGGTTCGCACGTTCGGTCAATGCGCTCGGCGATCACGGTTAACGGACAAAGCCTCTCACCATGCCATCGCGGCGGCGAGACGCGCGAGCAGTTCCGGATCGTCGAACGCGCTGGCGGAGGCAACCGCGCCGGCGCCAACAAGGTCGGCATGGCTGAGGCTCGTCCGGATGCCGATGGTCGGAATGCCGGCGGCCGTCGCCGACTGCACGCCGGAGCGGGAATCCTCGAACGCGATCGAAGCCGTCGCGCTGCCGCCGACGAAACGCAGCCCCTCCTGATAGGGCAGCGGGTGCGGCTTGCCGTGCGGCAGCTCGTCGCCGATCACAAGTGCCCTGAAGCGGTGCGTGATGCCGAGGCCCGAAAGCAGCAGCTCCGCGTTGAGGCGCGGCGCGTTGGTCACGGCGACCATGGGAATGCCGGCGGCATCCGCCCGGTCGAGCAGCGCCATCAGGCCCGGAAGCGGCTCGATCTGTCCGGCGACGAGTGTGCGGAAGACGACCTCCTTCTCTCCGAGGATCACGGCGCGCCGTTCCACGGTTTCGTCGGGCAGAAAACGCTCGCCGATCGACGCATTGGCGAAGCCTTGCAGCTCCCTGGAAAAGCGTGCGTGATCGAACACATGGCCGCGCGGCCCAAGCACCTGGTTGAACGCCTTGAGGTGCAGCGGGTCGGTGTTGGCCAGCGTGCCGTCGATGTCGAACAGCAGCGCCCTGCCCGTCACTTGCCCCTGCGCCTGCCCTTTGGCCTCGATCATTTCCGTACTTTCCCGAATGCACGATGCATCAATGCGAAACACGTATCAATGCAGCCCCGATCGCGCAATGACGCATCGACATGACCGCCACGCGACACTCGACAAAGTCGCGCGCGGCTGCAACACTCCGCGCAAGATCAAAAAGGAGGAAACGATGACGATCAACCGACGCGATCTGGCTCTCTCAACTCTGGCGGTCTCTGCGCTTGCTCTCACACCGGCGCTGGCCGCTTCGGCGGACGAGGAAGCCGTGGCGAAGAAGGTCGAGGCCTTCCGCCTTGCCCAGATCGCGGCCGATCCCAAGGCGCTCGGCGCGCTCTGCGCCGACGAGGTGAGCTACAGCCATTCCAACGGCAAGGTCGAGGACAAGGCGACCTTCGTCACCAACGCCACCGACGGCAAATCAAAATTCCTGTCGATCGAGTACAAGGACCCGACCATCAAGGTCGTCGGCCCCGCCGCGATCGTGCGCTTCCACTGGATGGGCGAACAGGAAATGGCGGCCGATGGGAAAAAAGTATCGACCAATCTTCACATCCTGATGAACTGGCAGAAGCAGGGCGACGATTGGAAGCTGCTGTCACGGGCCGCAACAAAGTTGTGATGGCGACTCTTACCCTCTCCCCCTGTGGGAGAGGGTGGCTCGCCGCGCAGCGGCGAGACGGGTGAGGGGTATGCTTCCGCGAGTAACTCTCTCGCTTCCGAATGCGCCGATAGAACCCCTCATCCGGCGCTTCGCGCCACCTTCTCCCACAAGGGGAGAAGGAAAAGGCAGCGGCATCAAGGGCTGCAAAAAATTCCGACCACGCTTTGCGCGTCAGAAATCGCGCCGCCTGGCGCAATGCAGCGTATTGCGACGACGATTGCGACCTGGCGCTCGACACAATCAAGTGCGGCTGCAACAGTGGGCGCAAGATCAAGGACGGAGGATATGATGACACTCAATCGCGACCATGCTGCCACGACGGACCACGAGGCGGTGGCAAAGAACGTCGAGGCATTTCGCCTCGCCCAGATCGCGGCCGATCCGAAGGCCCTCGGCGCGCTGTGCGCGGACGATCTGAGCTACAGCCATTCCAGCGGCTTCCTCGAGGATAAGGCGGCCTTTATCGCCAACGCCACCGACGGCAAGACCGAATTCCTGTCGATTACGTACAAGGATCCAACCATCAAGATCGTTGGTCCCGCCGCGATCGTGCGCTTCCACTGGTTGGCCGAGATGATGACCGGCGGACAGAAAGTGGCAAACAGCCTTCACATCCTGATGAACTGGCTGAAGCAAGGCGACGAGTGGAAGTTGTTGTCGCGCTCCGCGACCAAATTGTGATTGCGATTCTTTCCCTCTCCCCCTGCGGGAGAGGGTGGCTCGCCGCGCGGCGGCGAGACGGGTGAGGGGTATGCTTCCGCGAGCAACTCTCTCGCTTCCGAATGCGCCGATAGAACCCCTCATCCGGCGCTTCGCGCCACCTTCTCCCACATCCGCCTTCGCCAAGGCTTCGGCGGACATGAAGGGAGAAGGAAAAGGCAGCGGCATCAAGGGCTGCAAAAAATTCCGACCACGCTTTGCGCGTCAGAAATCACCAGCGGAAGGCGCCTACGCCGCTTCCTTCACATCGCCGTTAACCAGCTTGCGCGCGGCACGCTCGGCTTCGCGTGCGTTGCGGAAAAGCTGGCCTTCAAGGCGATTGAAGCGGTGGGACGAGGCGAAGAAACAATAGCCTCCCTGAGAACGAACGACGATACCTGCGGTTTGCGAGTCGACTTCGATAATGTAGCTGTCCGGCATGGTCCGTAGATTCCTCAGTGCGGGCAAATAACGGCAATCCTGCCCAAAGGTTCCTGAGCACTTGAGGCCGTTTCCACCCCGAATCGACACGCAATTGAGTACGCCGGGACCTCATCCATTTTATGACTTGTTCTTGGCGAAGCCGCGACGCGGTGACTCAGTCGCGCCGCGTTTGGCGTGCCGCAAGTTTGCGTGAGATGGGGCAGAGCGTCGCGCGCGATTACGTCGCGATCGGCGGATCGTTGCGCTGGATCGCTTGCGGACGGCCGTCATCATCGATCGAGACGTAGGTGAAATGACCGTCGGTGACGAGGATCGGCTGGAGCTCCCTGCGCCGTAGCGCCCAGGCTTCGAGATGCACGGTCATCGAGGTGCGGCCCACGCGGACGAGATTGGCATAGACCGAAACGAGATCGCCGACATAGACCGCTTTGCGAAAATTCATCGCCTCGATCGCCACGGTGACCGTACGCGACCTCGCGAGCTTCGATGCGAACACGCCGCCGCCGACATCCATCTGGCTGAGCAGCCAGCCGCCGAAGATGTCGCCGTTGGCGTTGGTGTCGGCGGGCATTGCCAGCGTGCGAATGCAGAGATCGCCGCGCGGCTCGGTGTCGGACTTTTCGGTCATGTCGGTCTCACCTAAAATTGTCCCAGCCCGGATCGGGCGCAAAGCGCCCGCCGAATCGCTCGGCCAGCGCGCGCAGGGTGGATACGACATTTTCCACGCCGCGCGTGCGCGCGTAGTTCAGCGGACCGCCGCGGAACGGTGCATATCCGGTGCCGAAGATCATGGCGCCGTCGACCGCATCGGCATCGTCGACGATACCTTCGCGGAGTGCCGCGACGCAGACATTGGACATCGGCAGCACCAGGCGGTCGATCATCGGGTCGGTGACGCGCGGGCCGGTCTCGGGCAACGGCGCCTTCTCCGCCTTGCCGTCCTTCCAGGTGTAGAATCCCTTGCCCGTCTTGCGGCCGAGCTCGCCCTTGGCGACCTTCTCGCGCAGCCAGGCCGGCGTCGGCGGGAGCAGATCGCCGAACTTGGTCCGCAGCATGTCACCGACGTCGAGGCAGATGTCGAGCCCGACCTGGTCGGCGAGCTCGATCGGCCCCATCGGCATGCCGAACTGCTCGGCAGCCGCGTCGATCAGGCGCTGGTCGATCCTCTCATCCAGCATCACCATCGCCTCCAGCATGTAGGGCGTCAGCGCACGGTTGACGAGGAAACCGGGCGAGCTCTTCACGGAGAGCGGCAGACGGTCGATCGCGCCGACGAAGGCGAGTGCCTCCTTCAGCACCTGCGCGTCGTTGCCGTCATGGCTGACGACTTCGACCAGCTGCAGCCGCGACACCGGGTTGAAGAAGTGCAGGCCGACGAGGCGCTCGGGCCGCGCCAGCGTGGTGCGCAGATCCTGGAGTGGAATGCTCGACGTGTTGGTCGCAAGGATCGCGCCCGGCTTCATTCGCGACTCGAGGCCCGCATAGACCTTCTGCTTCAGCTCGAGCTTTTCCGGCACCGCCTCGATGATGAGATCGGCATTGCGGACGCCCTCGCCGTCCATGTCGGGGATCAGACGATCCAGCGCATCGCGCACCTCGGTCGGCCTGCGGATGATCTTGCCGTAGAGCTCGGCCGCACGCTTCACCGCGCCGCCGATCGGCTCCGCCTTCATGTCCGCAAGCGAGACGCGCAGCCCCTGCCCCGCACACCAGGCCGCGATATCACCGCCCATGGCGCCCGCGCCGATGACGTGAACATGTTTGACCGCATTGCCGCTGCCCGCCGTCTTCTTCATCTGCTCGCGCAGGAAGAACACGCGGATCAAATTCTGCGCGGCCGGCGTCACCATCAGCCTGGCGAACGAGGCCTGCTCGGCCTTCAGCATCGCGGCCTTGCTGCCGCCATGGGTCTCCCAGAGATCGATCAGCGCGTAAGGCGCCGGATAATGCTCGCGGGGCGCGGCCTTCGCCGCCTCCGACCGCATGCGCCTGGCCAGCAGCCCGCGCACGGGACCGAAATTCGCTGCGTGAGTCAGAAGGCCCGGACGCGCC
Source organism: Bradyrhizobium barranii subsp. apii (assembly GCF_011516635.5). Taxonomy (GTDB): domain Bacteria; phylum Pseudomonadota; class Alphaproteobacteria; order Rhizobiales; family Xanthobacteraceae; genus Bradyrhizobium; species Bradyrhizobium barranii. The sequence goes on from NZ_CP096255.1 coordinate 7,583,889, forward strand.
CGCTTCAAGCGGCCGAACAGCGCATCCTTCACCGCGTTACGGACGTGCCGCTCCTGCGTCACGGTATCGACGAGGCCGAGCGATCTGGCGCGGCGCGCATCGATGGTGCGGCCGGTCAGCATCAGCGCCATCGACTGCGTCGGGTTCACCAGCGCGGTGAAGCGCGCGGTGCCGCCGAGGCCGGGATGCAGGCCGAGCATCACCTCCGGGAAGCCGAAGCGCGCGCCATCGATCGCAATGCGCGACTGGCAGGCCAGCGCGACCTCCAGGCCGCCGCCGAGGCAGAAGCCGTGGATGACCGCGACCGTCGGCAACCTCAAGGCTTCCAGGTGATCGACCACCGCATGCGCCGCGCGGATGCGTGTCTCGACCATCTCGGGATCGCTGGCGCCGCGGAATTCGTTGACGTCGGCGCCCGCAATGAAGCCGGACGGCTTTGCCGAGCGGATCACAAGGCCTGCGGGACGTTCGGTCTCGATCGCCGCGAGCACGGCATCGAACTCCTCCATCACGTCCGCGGACAGCGTGTTGGCGCTAGCATCTGCGCGGTCGAACAGCAGCCAGGCGACGCCGTCGGCATCGCGCGTCAGCTTGAAGTGCTTGTAGGGGCTATCGGTCGCGGGCCTGGGCCCAAGCTCCAGCACGCGGTCGCCGAGCGCGGTCATGATCCTGGAATCCATGGTCACACCGCCTCGATCAGCATGGCGCCGCCGAGCCCGCCGCCGATGCATTCGGTCGCAACGCCGCGGCGCGTGCCGAGCCGTTTCATCGCATTGACGAGATGCAGCACGATGCGGTTGCCGGAGGTGCCGACGGGATGGCCGAGCGAGATGGCGCCGCCATCGACGTTGAGCCTGTCACGGTCGATCTCGCCGGCCGCGCCGTCGAGGCCCAAGATCTCGCGACAGAATTTGTCGTCGTTCCAGGCGGCGAGACAGCCGAGCACCTGCGTCGCAAAAGCCTCGTTCAGCTCCCAGGTTTCGACGTCCTTGACGGTGAGGTCGTTGCGTTGAAGCAGCGGCGTCGCCGACATCACGGGTCCAAGTCCCATGATGCTGGGATCGAGCGCGGCCCAGTGGCTGTCGACGATGACAGCCTTCGGCGTCAGTCTGTGCTTTGCGACCGCCGCGTCGGAGGCGAGGATCACCCAGGAGGCGCCGTCGGTGATCTGCGACGAATTGCCGGCGGTGACCTGGCCCCAGGGGCGTTCGAACACCGGCCGGAGCTTTGCAAGCGTCTCGGCCGTCGAGTCCGGCCGCACGCCGTCGTCATGGTCGAAGAATTTTCCGTCGCGGGAGAACGCGGTCTCGACCTCGCCCTTGAGGAAGCCTTCGGCCTGCGCATGCGCGAGCCTGCGATGGCTCTCGGCGGCATAGGCGTCGGACTGTGCCCGCGTGATGCCGAAGAGATGGCCGACGACCTCGGCGGTCTGGCCCATGTTCAAGTCGGTGATGGGATCGGTCAGACCGCGCTCGAGCCCGATGATCGGCTTGAGATAGCGCGGCCGCAGCTTGAAGGCGGCAGCGAGCTTCGCGGCCACGCCCTTGGCGGTGGCAAGGCCGGCGAACCAGCGCACACCGGAATTCGGCCAGACCAGCGGCGCGTGGCTCAGCGCCTCGGTGCCGCCGGCGAAGACCACGTCGGCATGACCCTCGCGGATGTAGCGGTAGGCCGTGTCGATCGACTGCATGCCGGAGCCGCAATTGATCTGCACGGTGAAGGCGACCATGTCCTCGCCCATGCCGAGCCGGAGGGCGGTGACGCGGGCCGGGTTCATCTCGTCTGCGATCACGTTGACGCAGCCGAGGATGACCTGATCGAAATCATCGGGCGAAAACGGCTGACGCGCCAGCAGCGGCCGGCCGCATTGCACGGCGAGATCGACCGGCGTGAACGGTCCCGGCCCCGAACGCGCTTTGAGAAACGGCGTCCGGCTGCCGTCGACGATGAAAACCGGTCGTGCCATCAGCTCGCCGCCCTCTGTTCACCGAGTTCCTGGAAGAACTGATGCACATCTCCGGTTTTCTTGTAAATCGGCGACAGCGCTTCGGGCGCAAAATCATCGACCTCGATCACTTTTGTGACGGCCTCGTGAGCGGCGGCAAGCTGCTCGCCTTCGGCCTGCGTGATCACGCCCTTGGTGACGGCATCCTTCCTGTCGCGGATGTGCGCGGCACGCATGCGCTTGGCGATCGCATCGGTGCCAGCGACCAGCTTGAACGCGCGCTCCAGCCGGGCAAAGCCGCCGTCGTCGTCGACATGGGCGAGATCCGGCGTGAGACGCTCGCGCGCGGCCGACGGCTCCAGCACGAGACTGGCGCATTGGTGCACGACACGGTCGGACGGGCCGAGCACCCGCGCGCCGAAGGGCTGGACCACGAGCTTGAGGATTAAAGCGACAAAACGGTTGGGCAGATTGGCGAGGATTTCGGCAAGCCGGTTCTCGATGGTTTTGAAGCCGGTCGCCATGCACCATTCCAGCGCAGCGAAGTCTTCCTTCTGCCGGCCCTCGTCCTGCCAGCGTTTCAGCGCGGCCGAGAGCAGATAGAGCTCGGAGAGGATGTCGCCAAAGCGCGCCGACAGCATCTCCTTGCGCTTGAGCGCGCCGCCAAGCGTGAGCAGCGCCATGTCGGCGCAGAGCGCAAAGGCCGCAGAGTAGCGCGCGAGCTGGCGGTAGAATGGCGTTGCATCGCCCGCATCCGGCGCAAGCGCGAAGGCGCCGAAGCTCCAGCTGCGGCCGAACGCACGCAACAGCGTCTGGAAGCTATGGCCGACATGTTTCCAGAACGCCTTGTCGAATGCGGCGAGCCCGCGATCGTGATTCGCGTCGGCAAGCGCGTTCATCTCGTCAAGCAGATAGGGATGCGCGCGGATGGCGCCCTGCCCGAACACGATGAGGTTGCGGGTCAGGATGTTGGCGCCCTCGACCGTGATACCGACAGGCACGGCGCGGTGCAGATTGCCGAGATAGTTTTGCGGACCGTCGATCACGGCCTTGCCGCCATGAATGTCCATGGCGTCGTCGACCGCGGTGCGCATCCGCTCGGTCGCGTGCAGCTTCATGATGCCGGAGATGACGGCGGGATGGATGCCGGCATTCAGCGCCGCGCAGGTCAGCCGCCGCGCCGCGTCGAGCTGATAGGCGGTCGCGACGATGCGCGCGAGCGGCTCCTCGACGCCCTCGAATTTGGAGATGGAGATGCCGAACTGCTCGCGGATGCGGGCATAGGCGCCGGTGGTGCGGGCGGCATAGGCGGCACCGGCCGCCGACAGCGACGGCAGCGAGATGCCGCGGCCGGCGGCAAGCGCCGTCATCAGCATCTTCCAGCCCTGCCCGAGTCTCTCCTTGCCGCCGATGACGTAGTCGAGCGGGATGAAGACGTCGTGGCCCCAGTTCGGGCCATTCTGGAACACCTGCATCGACGGCAGATGACGATGGCCGATCTTGACGCCGGGCAGATTGGTCGGGATCAGCGCGACGGTGATGCCGAGCTCTTCCTGGCTGCCCACGAGATGATCGGGATCGTAGGCCTTGAAGGCGAGGCCTAGCAGCGTCGCGACCGGGCCGAGCGTGATGTAGCGCTTGTGCCAGTTGAGCCTGAGGCCAATGACCTCGCGGCCCTCGAAATCGCCCTTGCAGATGATCCCGGTGTCGACCATCGAGGCGGCGTCGGAGCCGGCTTCGGGGCTGGTCAGGCCGAAGCAGGGAACGTCGCGGCCATCGGCGAGGCGCGGCAACCAGCGCTCCTGCTGCTCTTTCGTGCCGAAGCGCATCAGAAGCTCGCCGGGCCCGAGCGAGTTCGGCACCATCACGGTGACGGCGGCGGCGATCGAGCGGGTCGAGATCTTGCGCACCACTTCCGAATGGGCATAGGGCGAGAAGCCGAGACCACCGAATTCCTTCGGAATGATCATGCCGAAGAACTTTTCGCGCTTGACGAAGTGCCAGACGTCTGGCGGCAGGTCACGCCATTCCCAGAAGATCTTCCACTCGTCGAGCATGGCGCAGAGCGCGTCGACCGGGCCGTTGAGGAAGGCCTGCTCCTCGGGGGTGAGCGTCGCCTGAGGCACCTTCAGCAGCTTCGACCAATCCGGGTTGCCGGTGAAGAGATCGGCATCCCACCAGACGTCACCGGCCTCCAGCGCCTCGCGCTCGGTGTCGGACATCGCCGGCAGCACGCCGCGCGCCCAGGAGAAGATCGGCTTTGTGATGGTGTCGCGGCGGAAGCTCATGGCTGACCTCATGCATCGGCGCGGTTATCGGCATTTTAGCGGAAAGTGGCCGGGGTAAGTGAACACTTCGCGAGCAAAAAGACGCGAATTGACGCGGCCGGGCGGCCGCCCCGGGGACCATAACGGCCGGGGCGTGGGGGCAGTTCCGGGGAGGGGAATCGGGCTGAATGCCCCGTCGTCATTCCGGGGCGACGCGCAAGCGTCGAGCCCGGAATCCATAACCACCATCGGGAGTATGGATTCCGTGCTCGCGCCTAACGGCGCGCCCCGGAATGACGGCGGAGAGAGCGGTAGCCCGGATCAGTCCGGCCGCACCATCTCGAACATGTTTTCCGGCTTGATCTCGAAGTAGTCGCCGCGACGGCCGGCGCGGACGATGGGGCGGGCGGCGGCGGTCTGGTAGACGCCGTCCTTGATCATGGCCTTGTCGATATGGACGGCGACGACCTCGCCCAGCGTCAGCCAGGCATCGGCCTCCTTGCCGTCGGCACCCTTGAGGCGGACGATGTCGGACACCTTGCACTCGAAGGCAACCGGGCTCTCGGCCACGCGCGGCACGTTGACGAGCTTGCCGAGGACGGCGGTCAGCCCTGCGAGCTTGAACTCGTCGACCTCGGGGCCGACATGCGCGGCGGTCGCGTTCATGTGCTTGGCGAGATCCATGGTCGTCAGATTCCAGACGAACTCCCGGGTCTGCTCCATGTTCGACACCGTGTCCTTCCAGTTGGTGGAGGAAAACCCGATGATCGGCGGCACGTAGCAAAAGGCGTTGAAGAAGCTGTAGGGCGCGAGATTGACGTGGCCCTTGGTGTCGCGGGAAGAGATCCAGCCGATCGGCCGCGGCGCGATGATGGCGTTGAAGGGATCGTGCTTGAGGCCGTGGCCCTTGGAGGGCTCGTAGAAGTAGAGGTCTTTGTCGGTCACGGCGAGGTCTTCCCTGATCCTGGTAGCCCGGATGGAGCGAAGCGTAATCCGGGTCCGCCAGCGCGACGCTGAACCATCCCGGATTGCGCTTCGCTCCATCCGGGCTACGTCGGCCTGCTTATAGGGGAAATTCCAGCGCCCGTCAGTGGCGCGGCGACAGACCCGCGATGACGAAATCGATCATCTGGTCGATGGTCGGGCCCGGCTTGGTGGCGCACTGGGCGATCATCTGGGGGTGGAAGAAGCGCATCATCGCGGTGCAGGCGCACATCGAGGCCAGTTGCAGGTCCGGCGCTTCGAACTCGCCGGACGCGACCCCTTGCGCGATCACCAGGCCGATGACACCGGCAATGCACTCCATATGGGCGACGCAGACGTCCCAGTCCTCCTGCATCGCGATCTCGACCATCTCATGCAGCTTGTTATCGCCGACATAGCGCTCGGTGTTCATGCGATGGATGGTGGTCAGCAGCTCGCGGAAGCGCGGGAGCACCGGACCAGGCCTCGCCACGATCCGCTGCGCTTCGATCTCGACCTCGCCCATCAAGGCCCGCGCCACCGACTGGTGAATCGCCTTCTTCGATTCGAAGAAGCGATAGACATTGGCGGGGCTCATCCTGAGCTCCTTGGCGATGTCCCCGACCGTGGTCTTCTGGTACCCGATCTGGCGGAACAGCCGCTCAGCCACCTCGAGGATACGATCCCGGGTGTCGCCTTCGATATGTTCCGCAACCAGTGTCATGTGTCAGGACTCGTCCATCAGCAGTCTTCTCATTTATTCAGCCGCTTCAGCAAGCGGAATTGCGTGCTGGTCATCGCTCCCATGCTGCGGCGCGGCAGGCTGCTCGGGGGTGCCCGCCTCGTCCAGGCTCTTCCTGAACCACAGGGCGTAGAGGCCCGGCAGGTACAGCAGCGTCAGGAAGGTCGCGACGAACAGGCCTCCCATGATCGTGATCGCCATCGGGCCCCAGAAGGCCGAGCGCGACAACGGGATCATGGCCAGGATCGCGGCGAGCGCCGTCAGCACCACCGGCCGGGCGCGGCGGACAGTTGCCTCCACGATCGCCTCACGGCGGGTCAGGCCGTGGGAGACGTCGGTCTCGATCTGGTCGACCAGGATGACGGTGTTGCGCATGATCATGCCGGCGAGTGCGATCAGGCCAAGCAGCGCCACGAAGCCGAACGGGGCATTGGCGACGTTGAGGCCGAACGAGGCACCGACGATGCCGAGCGGCGCGGTGAGGAACACCAGGATCAGGCGCGAGAAGCTCTGCAGCTGGAACATCAGCAGCGTCAGCATCACCATGACCATCAGCGGGAAGAGGATGAAGATCGAGGCGTTGCCCTTGGCGGATTCCTCGAACGCCCCACCCGGCTCGATACGGTAGGCCGGCTCGAGATTGTCCTTGATCGCCTTCAGCTTCGGCGTGATCTGGCTGGTGACGTCGGGCGCCTGCACGCCGTCGACGACGTCGGAGCGCACGGTGATCGCCATGTCGCGGTTACGCCGCCACATGATCGGCTCCTCATGGGCATACTCAATCTTGGCGATCTGCTGGAGCGGCACGGCGACGCCGTTCTTCGAGGTGATGGTCAGATCGCCGACGCCGCCGAGATCGAGACGTTCGGACGGGACCGCACGAGCGACCACGGCCACCTTCTCGATGCCGTCGCGAATGGTCGTGACCTGCGCGCCCGAGATCAGCATGGACAGCGCCTGCGAGACGTCCTGCGGGGTCAGGCCCATGGCGCGGGCACGATCCTGGTCGACGACGAGCTTGAGGTAAGGCGACTGCTCGTTCCAGTCGAGCTGGACGTCCTTGACGCTCTTGTTCTGCCGCATGACGTCGCGGACCTGATAGGCGATCTCGCGCACCTTGTTGGCGTCGGGGCCGATCACGCGGAACTGGACGGGGAATCCGACCGGCGGACCGAAGTTGAAGCGGTCGACGCGCACGCGCGCTTCCGTCAGCATGCCCTCCGCAGCCGCGTTCTCGATCTTGGCCTTGATGCGCTCGCGCGCCTCGACGCCCTTGGCGACGATGACGATCTCGGCAAAGGCCTCGTTCGGAAGCTGCGGATTGAGGCCGAGCCAGAAGCGCGGCGAGCCCTGGCCGACATAGGACGTATAGGTCTCGATGTCCTTGTCGTCCTTGAGCAGCGTCTCGGCCTCCTTCACCGCCTTCTCGGTGACGTTGAAGGCGGTGCCCTCGGGCAGGCGGAGCTGGAGGAACAGCTCGGGCCGCTCCGACAGCGGGAAGAACTGCTGCTGGACATGGCCGAAGCCGACGATCGAGGCGATGAAGACGCCGACGGTCGCGGCCACCACGGTGATGCGGTGGTTGACGCACCATTGCACGATGGCGCGCAGGCCGCGGTACATGCGGGTCTCGTAGACCGCGTGCGGATCGTGATTGTGGTGCACCTTGATGTTGGGCAGCAGCATGACGCCGATATAGGGCGTGAAGATCACCGCCACGAACCAGGAGGCGACCAGCGCGATCGCCACGATCCAGAAGATGCTGCCGGCATATTCGCCGACCGCGGAATTGGCAAAGCCGATGGGGAGGAAGCCAGCGGCCGTGACCAGCGTTCCCGTGAGCATCGGAAACGCAGTGGATTCCCAGGCAAAGGAGGCCGCGCGGAAACGGTCCCAGCCCTGCTCCATCTTCACCACCATCATCTCGACCGCGATGATCGCGTCATCCACCAGCAGGCCGAGCGCGATGATCAGCGCACCGAGCGTGATGCGGTGCAGATCGAGCGACATCATGTTCATGACGACGAAGACGATACCGAGCACCAGCGGCACCGACAGCGCGACCACGATGCCGGTGCGCCAGCCGAGTGCCAGGAACGAGACGAACAGCACGATGACGAGGGCTTCCATGAAGGAGTGCACGAACTCGCCGACGGCGTGCTCGACCACCTTGGGCTGGTCGGCGATGAGCTTGACGTCGATGCCCTGCGGCACCGCCTTCATGAACTCGGCGGTGGCCTTCTCGACCTCCTTGCCGAGATCGAGGATGTTGGCGCCCTTGGCGGTAACGATACCGATGCCGATCGCGGCCTTGCCTTCCTGGCGCACGATGAAGCTCGGCGGGTCGACATAGCCGTGGGTGACGGTGGCGATATCACCTAAACGGAACACGCGGCCGTTGCTCTCGACCGGCGTCTCGGCGACGGCCTTGGCGCCATCGAGCGCGCCGGTGACGCGCAGCGGCACGCGCTGCGACGAGGTCTCGACCGTGCCGGCGGGCACGACGTTGTTCTGCTTGGCGAGCGAATCGAACAGGGCCTGCGGCGTGATGCCGAGGGTGGCGAGCTTGGCGTGCGAGAATTCGACGAAGATGCGCTCGTCCTGGTTGCCGTAGACGTCAACCTTGGTCACGCCCGGCACCTTCAACAGGCGCTGGCGGAAGCCTTCCGAGACCTTCTTGAGCTGGGCATAGTCGGCGCCGTCGCCGGTCATCATGTAGAGGATGGAATCGACGTCGGAGAACTCGTCGTTGACGACGGGTCCCAGAATGCCCGAAGGCAACTGGCCCTGCACGTCGGCGAGCTTCTTGCGCAAGAGATAGAAGAGATACGGCACGTCCTTCGGCGGCGTGGAATCGCGGAAGGTCACCTGGAGCGCGGTGAAGGCCGGCTTGGAATAGGTCTGCACCTTCTCGAAATAGGGCAGCTCCTGGATCTTCTTCTCGATGGGGTCGGCGACCTGCGTCTGCATCTCCTGCGCAGTCGCGCCCGGCCAGATCACGGAGACGTTGACCACCTTCACCGTGAAGAACGGATCCTCGGCCCGCCCGAGCTTCTGATAGGAGAAGAAGCCGGCGACGCCGAGTATGATCATCAGGAACAGGACCAGCGTCGGATGGCTGACGGCCCAGGCCGAAAGGTTGAAGCGCTTCATCGCACTCTCCAAAGATGGTCCAATTGCAAAAAAACCACAGCCACTCTGTTCAAACCGTCGTCGCGAGGCAGCGAAGCAATCCAGGGGGCTGGGCAGGTTCTGGATCGCTTCGCCGCTTCAGCCCCGGCATTTGCGCTTGGGCCGAAACTCACCTCACACGACGTGACTCGTAAACTCTAGAAGGACAGCGACGAGACGATCCGCACCCGCTGGCTTGGATCGAGCTTCTGCACGCCGAGGGCCACGATCTTGGCGCCCTCGTCGACACCGCTGGTGATGATGACGTCGTTGCTCTCGTAGGACTTCACCACGACCGGCTTGAGCGTGACGGCGCCATTGTCGTCGACGACGTAGAAGGAGGGCTTGCCGCCTTCGTTGAACAGCGCCGACAGCGGCAGCCGCGCGACGCGCTCGGTCGCGGCATCCGACAGCGTCAGCGTCGCGGTCATGCCGAGCGAAACCTTGTCGTCGGCCTCGGGCAGCGAGAATTTTGCTAGATAGGTGCGCGTCGACGGATCGGCCGTCGGCGCGATCTCGCGCAGCTTGGCCGCATACTTCTTGTCCGGCTCCGACCAAAGAGTGACGCTGGCGGCGCCCGACTTGGCACGTCCAACCAGCGTCTCAGGGATCGCGACGACCGCTTCCTTCTCGGCAAAGCGGGCGACACGGATCGAAGTCTGGCCTGCGGCAACCACCTGGCCGGGCTCGATCAGCGTCGCGGTGACGACGCCACGGGCGTCGGCGTTGAGCGTCGCGTAGGAAAGAGAATTCTTGGTCAGCTCGACTGAGCGCACGGCTCGGTCCAGACGCGCGCGGGCCTCATCGGCGGCGGCGCGGCTCGAATCCATCGCCGCATCCGTAGTCCAGCCCTTGGCCTTCAGATCCTTGGCGCGCTGCTCGGCCGCGGCGGCCTGGGCCAGCACGCCGGTCGCGGCGGTCTGCTCGGCGACGGACTGTTCAGCCTGGAGCTTCAGATCGACCTCGTCGAGGGTCGCGAGCGGCTGGCCGATTTCGACGGTCTGGCCGACCTCGACCAGGCGCTTGGCAACCTTGCCGGCCACGCGGAAACCGAGATCGCTCTCGATCCGGGGCCTGACGGTGCCGACGAAGCTGCGCTCCGGCGTCTCGGCATCATAATGGGCGGTCGCGACCAGAACCGGCCGCGGCGGCTCGGCCTTTTCAGCGACGGTGTCATTGCACCCGGCCAGCGCAGCGGCCATCAGGGCCAGCGACACACCCGCCAAGAGCTTGGAATAGCTGGACAAAACTGATCGAACGAACATCGGAGGACACTCCCGCGACTGCAATGACAGGAATGTCGACTAATCACTGATGACAGTCAATAATCGTCAGTCATCAGGAAAGCGTGATCGTTAAGGGGCGGTAAGGATTGGTGAGCCTTGTGCCGCTGGCAACGCGCACCATTTCTTGATAGGGTTACATGTAACCAACGGAAATACATATGAGCCCTTCAAAGCCCAAGCCGTCTCGTATGAAGGTGCAGGCCCACCGTGATCGATTGCGTGCACAAGGCCTGCGGCCGATCCAGATCTGGGTGCCGGATATCCGCTCGCCCTCCTTCCAATCGGAAGCCCATCGCCAATCGCTTGCGGTGGCAACGAGCTCACATGAATCCGAAGACCAAGGCTTCATTGATGCCGTATCCGATTGGACCGATGAATGAAGCGAGGTGAGGTCTGGACGGCGGCAGGCGGCAAGGACTATGCGGGCAAGCCGCGCCCCGTCGTCATCGTGCAGGACGACAGCTTTGACGCGACGAACTCCATCACTGTCTGCGCCTTCACGACCGACGAAACCGAGGCGCCACTTTTCCGGCTCAAGGTCGAGCCGAACGACGGCAACGGCCTTCGAGCTCCGTCTCGACTTATGGTCGACAAGATTACTACGGTGCCAAAAGCCAAGGTAGGAACGTTAGTGGGACGCCTAGACGATGACGACCTGCTGCGTCTCAATCGCGCTATTCTGGTGTTTCTCGGACTGGCTGGTTCGCAGAGAAGCGCCAGTGCAGATTAGCCCGGATGGAGCGGAGCGCAATCCGGGGGCCTGCGCTCCCGGATTTCGCTTCGCTCCATCCGGGCTACGCAGTGGGGAGTGCTGCTCTACCGCCCCTGCCCGGCGAACTCGTGCTTGCTCTCGTGGCCGCCGACAAACACTAGGATGCCGGCGATCAGGGGCAGGACGGCCAGCACCAGCAAGCCGGTCGAGGTCTGGCCGGTGGCTTCCTTGACCCAGCCGATCAGGTAGGGCCCGCCGAAGCCGGCGAGGTTGCCGATCGAGTTGATCAGCGCGATGGCGCCGGCCGCCGCCGTGCCGGAGAGCCAGGCGGTCGGCAGGGTCCAGAACACGCCGAAGCAGCAGAACACGCCGATCGCCGCGACGGTGAGCACCACCATCGTCATGGTGGGATCGGTGAGATAGGAGGAGACGGCAAGCGCAACGGCGGTGAGCAGCAGCGGCGCGCCGACATGCATCACGCGCTCGCGCGTCGCATCGGAATGCCGCGCCCACAGGATCATCGCGATGGTGCCGAACAGATACGGGATCGCGGTGACGAAGCCGGTCTGGGCGTTGGTGAGGCCGAACGCCTTGACGATCTGCGGCAGCCAGAACTGCATGCCATAGAGCGCGCCGACGAAGCCGAAATAGACCAGGCTCAGCATGATCACCTTCGGCGACGACAGCGCTTCGCCGAGCGACAGATGCTTCACCGCCTGCTTGGCCGCGATTTCCGAATCGAGCCTGGACTTGAGCCAGGCCTTCTGATCGGCCGAGAGCCAGTCCGCCTTCTCCGGCTTGTCGGTGAGATAGAACCAGGTGACGATGCCCAGCAGCACCGAGGGGATGCCCTCGATGATGAACAACCACTGCCAGCCCTTCAGCCCCATCGCGCCGTCGAGCCCGAGCAGCAGGCCCGAGACCGGCGCGCCGATCACGGTGGAGACCGGGACGGCGATGGCGAAGGCGGCGAGGAAGGGGCGCGATACTCGGCCGGGTACCAGTAGGTGAGATAGAGGATGATGCCGGGGAAGAAGCCGGCCTCGGCGACGCCGAGCAGGAAGCGCAGCACGTAGAAGCTCGTCGCCCCGCTGACCAGCGCCATCAGCGCCGAGATGATGCCCCAGGTCACCATGATGCGGGCGATCCAGCGGCTCGCGCCGAACTTCTCCAGCGCCAGATTGCTCGGCACCTCGAAAATGAAATAACCGATGAAGAAGATGCCGGCGCCCCAGGAGAAGATCAGCGGCGTGAACTTGAGCTCGGCGTTCATGGTCAGCGCGGCGAAGCCGAGATTGACGCGGTCGAGATAGGAGAAGAAGTAGGCCAGCACCAAGAACGGAATCAGGCGCCAGGAGATGGCGCGGATCGTCGAGGTCTCGATTTCCGACTTGGCTGAGCCGGCGGAACCGGCATAGGTCGTGGTCTGGCTCATGGCTTCCCCCCGGGGTTGTTGCTTTTATGGGCTGGTTGCGGTTTTGAGCATCGCGGGCAAAGAGTCAATGGAGCGAGCAATGCACGGGGTGCAACCGGATAAACCTGTTGCGCCGCTACAGACATCGCTGATCCGCGCCGGCCTTACCCTTGCGGTCATCGCCTGCGGGCTGTCGTTGCGCTGGTACGGCTTTCCGCTTGGCCTTCCCGCCTTCGTCGTGAAGTATGGCGGCTCGCTGCTGTGGGCGACGATGGTGTTTCTGCTGGTCGGGGTTTTGCTGCCGCGCCTAACTCGGAGCCGACTTGCAGCCATCGCCGTGGCGATCGCGATCGTCGTCGAGTTCTCCCGGCTGGTGCATGCGCCCTGGCTCGATGCGTTTCGGCTCACCACCGCGGGCGCGCTGCTGCTCGGCCGGATCTTCTCGCTGTGGAATCTGGTGGCTTATGCGGTCGGGATTGCGTTTGGCGTTTGGATTGATGGTCTTGTAGGGTGGGCAAAGGCGCGTTAGCGTCGTGCCCACCATTCTCCTTCGCGGACCACGATGGTGGGCACGCTTCCGCCTTCGCTCTTCGAGCTACGGCGGACAAGTCGCTTTGCCCACCCTACGAGACCGACGCCAAGTGGCCGGCCTTCACTCCGCCAATTGAAACCGCTCGAAGCGGTCGAGCTCCTCCTCGATCACGCGCTTCAGCTCCTTGCGCCCCGCCGTCTTCTTCCCCTGCCCGACCCAGGTCCATTTCTGCATCAACAGCTTTTTCGCCTGCCTATCGGTCTTGAGATCAAGCGCCGCGACGATCTCGTCGCCCACCAGCACGGGCAACGCGAAATAGCCGAGCTTGCGCTTGGCCTTCGGCACATAGGCTTCGAACAGGTGATTGTAGCCGAAGAAGAGATTGGTGCGCTTGCGCTGGATGATCAGGGGATCGAACGGCGAGAGGATGTGAACGAGATCGGGCGAGGCGCCCTCACCCGGCTCCAGCGCCGCAGGCGCGGCCCAATGCTCCTGCTTGCCCGCGCCCTCGATCGCAACGGCCACGAGCTCACCGCGGCGGATGCGTGAGGCGACCAGCTGAGCGATCGCCTTCTTGCTCGGCGCATCGAGGTGGCAGATCGAATCCAGACTGACCAAGCCCTGCGACCGCAGCGCGCGGTCGAGCAGATAGGCCGTGATGTCTCTCGCCGACGCCGGCTTCGGCAGCTTGTCCCAGCCGAAGTGCCGCGTCATCAGCTCATAGGTCTTGAGCATACCCTGACGCGCGCTGACGGTCGCGACGCCGGTGTAGAAGGCCAGCTGCAAAGCCCGCTTCGAGGGTTTTCGGCTCTGCCAGAGATGCTCCTTCTCGGTGAGCACGTCGTCCTCGATGTCGCGGATCGTCAGCGGACCGGCGCGCAGGAGCCGCATCACCTTGCGCGTATCGGCCGGCGTGACCGAGGCGTACCATTTGTGTCCTTCGCGCCGGTGCTCGCGCATCGCCGGCAGGAAGAAGCGAAAATCGTTCGCCGGCACATAGGACAGTGCATGGGTCCAGTATTCGAACACGCTCCTGTCGGCGCTCTGGGCCTGGCGCAGATCGGCACGCCGGTAGGACGGGATGCGGCTGAACAGGATGTGGTGGTGGCTGCGCTCGATCACGTTGATGGTGTCGATCTGCACATAACCGAGATGGGCGATCGCATCCGCCACCGCGGGCGCCCCCTCCCCGAACGGCGCGCGCTCGTCCAGCCGCTGGGCATGCAGCCAGATCTGCCGGGCCTGTGTCGTGGGGATCGGGAAGGGTTTGGGCGCGCGTGACATTGCAGGAGGCAATGTAGCCGGATTCGCGCCAGGAAAAAGAGAGACGCCAAAGAAGCTATCCCGTCTTATTCGTCAGAGGGCGCCTGAGAGGCTGGCGAGCGTGGTGTAAAGCGCTGATGCGGCGTAGGATTCGGTTGCAAAGCCAACCCCATCACCTTCAGCCGCGAACACCACGCCCGCCATGACCGACGATACGATTCTGCCCTTCTCGTTTCCAGCCGTTCACGCCAAGAAAGTCACAGCTGCCTTCGATGGCGGTCGGCTGACCTCGAACGGGGGCGTGATGCTTCTGGCGATGGCCGAGCGGCGTCTCGGCTTGGCCGACAATTTGGCCCGGGTGTTCCCGGATCGGCGCGATCCGACGCGGGTCGTGCACAGCCTGGTCGATATGTTCCGCGCGCGCATGTTCGCGATCTGCTGCGGCTACGAGGACGCCGACGACCTCGATCATCTGCGGTCCGATCCCGCATTCAAGCTGGCCTGCGGACGGCTGCCGGACACGGGTCGCGATCTGTGTTCCCAACCGACGCTGTCGCGTCTGGAGAATGCTCCGCGCCTGCGCGACGTGATCCGACTGACCTACACTTTGGTCGACGCATGGATGGATAGCTACCCGCGCGAGCCGGCATCCGTCACGCTCGACATCGATGATACCTGCGATGTCGTCCACGGCCATCAGCAGCTCTCGCTGTTCAACGCTCATTATGACGAACGCTGCTTCCTGCCGATCCACGTCTACGACACGGAGAAGAGCCGGCCCGTGGCGGTCGTGCTGCGGCCCGGCAAGACGCCGGGCGGCGTCGAGGTGCGTGCCCATCTGCGCCGCCTGGTACGGCATATCCGGACGCGGTGGCACAACACGCGAATTACGTTCCGTGGCGACGGGCACTATGCCCGGCCGGAGGCAATGGCGTGGTGCGAGACCAACGGCATCGACTACATCTTCGGTCTGTCCGGCACCAAGCCGCTCGCCAGAAAAGTCGACGCGGTCGCCGACGACATCCGCACGCGACGCGCCATCGAGAACCTGCCGGTTCTGCGCGGCTATACCGAGACGCGCCACAAGGCAAAGTCCTGGGATCGCGAACGACGCACCGTCGCCCGTATTGAGGCGACGATGCTCGGCCTCGACATCCGCTTCGTCGTCACCAGCCTCGATGTCGGCTCGGCCGAGTGGATCTACGACAGCCTGTATTGCGCGCGCGGCCAAGCCGAGAATCTGATCAAGCTGCATAAGACGCAGCTCGCCTCCGATCGCACCAGTTGCCGTTCGGCGCTCGCCAATCAAGTCCGCCTCGTTCTCCATACCGCCGCTTATTGGCTGATGCTGACCGTGCGCGACGCCATTCCCAAAGTCCGGGAATTGGCCACTGCCGAGTTCGCGACGCTGCGTCTTCGGCTCTTGAAAATCGCCGCCCGGGTTGTCGAGACCAAGAGCCGCATTCGCCTTGCGTTCGCCGCGGCATGTCCCGAAGCCGACCTGATCCGCAGCTTGCCCGGCGCGCTGCTGCCGCTCGGTCCTTGACCGGTGGGGCGTCCGCCCGCGTTCACCCAACCCATCCCTCAAGCGCGTTGCAAAGTACCGGTCGTCAGGCGGTGAAAAGCCGAAGGCAATCCTGTGCGCCTCGTCAGCGGAGGTGTGCGGATGCACCAGTCGGACCAAAATACCGCGCTCTCACGAATAGGGCGGGCTATCTCAAAAAAAGCCGCGCTGCCAACTGCTGACAGCGCGGCCGAACCGTGCGCGCCTCGCGCCTTACTTCATCGACATGGCCTTCTGCGCCTTCATTTAATGCATGCAGGCGCTCTTCATCTTGCCGTTGCTGATATCGGTGTTGGCCATGGCTGCGCTGCGAAGGTGAAAGGCCTCAATTGCCGTTCTTTTGCACCTTGGGCCGGTCACCAACGCTGCCTGTGGCGACATCGGGCTCGCAGGACGCTTTGCCACGCCCTTCCGCCTGGCAGCGATAGACGCTGCCGGTGAGGCGGTCGACCAGCCACATGTTCTCGTCGTTCGGACCGTCGAGGCCGACGTAACGGCTGCTCAGCCCGGTGATCAGCGTGGACAGCAGGATCGCCACCGCGATCATCGCCGCACCGATATAGATGGGCATTGAGCTCAGAAAGACTGTCCGATCCGGCGGGCCGCCACGATAGAACTGGTAATCACTCGGCCTGGGCACTGGACTGAACTCGGCTCCCTTCCTCGGCGGTTATTGAACGCGGAGTCCTGCTAGGCGCCCAACTGGCCGAATTCTTGTTCGCACGCAGGCCATCACGCGACGGCTTTGCGACGATCGGTGAGCAAGGGTTTCCGGAACAAATTGGCGGCCCGAACCGGGCCGCCTGTTGCTTGCCTGCCGGCTCAGCGGCGGCCGAACAACCCGCCCATCATACCGCCGAACAGACCGCCGGGGCCGCTTGGCGGACCGGCACCGCCACCGCCATAATGGCGCCGGCCGCCACCGCCGGAGGACCGGCGACGCGCCGGCTCGTCGTCTGCCTGTTCGGAGGAGGCCGCGCGGGTCGAGACAATCTCCGACAGCAGGGCCTTGTGCTGGAGCTTGTTGAGATAACCGGTCGCAGGATAGCCACGGGCAGCCTGCCACCGCCTCATCACGGAACGGGTCTCATCGTCGAACTTGCCCGTCGCCTTGACGTCGAAGCCGAGCCCGGTGAGGCGGCGCTGCACGTCGCGGCGCTGGTTCTTGTCCAGACCGATCTGGTCTTCAGACACCTGGTTGGCTTCTTCCGTAAAGGTCGCGGGATCGATCCCGGCCGAGAGGTTGCGGGTGGTGATGGATGGACCATCCTGCAACGCCGCGATGCGGGCGAGCGCGATCGACTTGAACGTGCCGTTGGGATAGCTGGTGAGATAGGCGTTGAGCTCCTCGACCTTGTTGGAGTCCCTGATCGAGCGCCAGAACTCGAGCTCGACGTCGGAGCCTTGCTTGCTCGCGGCCAACACCGGTGCGTTCGACGGATCGGTCGTGGCCGCAGCCGGCACGCCAACCGGATTGAGATAGACGTTGCCGGTGAGGTTGGTGTGCCCCCAGGGCAATTACCCCTTGCTGGTCTCGTCACTGACCTGGGCACGGACCTTGGTCATCGCCTGCTGGATCTCGATCCCGGGCTGGGCAATGTTGGCGACGAGCGCGCGGGTGAACGGGCTGTTGGTGCCGGCCTCGCCGTCGAGCGCGGTCTGGCCGGGGCCGGTGGCAAAGGCAATCAGCGTGCCCTCGCCCGACTTCATCTCGGCAAGACCGGTCTGGACGTTGACGGAGCGGGTGGCTTTGGCCGAGCGGATCTTTGCCGCGAACGGATTGTCGCGGCAGGCGTCGAGGAACACGAGCTTCACCTTCGCGTCCGACATGGTCTGATCGAGCGTGAGGTCGACATTGATCGCCGCGCCCAGCTTGACGTCCATCTCGGATTTCAGGTCTGCGTCGACCGGCAACAGATAGTTGACGCCGTTCACGGCGATCCCGTGACCGGCATAGAAGAACACCGCGACATCGGCGCCTTCGCTCTTCTTGCCGAACTCCAGGAGCTTCGCGGTCATGGCATCGCGGGTGAGGTTGGCGCCCTCGACGACGTCGAAGCCGACATTGCGCAGCACCCTGGCCATCGCCTTGGAATCGATCGCGGGGTTGGGAAGCTGCGGGACGTTCTTGTAGGCGGCATTGCCGACCACGAAGGCGACGCGCTTGTCCGCGAAGGCCGCGTTGCCGCTGACGAGAAATACTGCGATTGAAATTGCTGCGATCAAGAAGCGCATGATCATTCTCCCCTGATCCAAACTTCCTCGCTGCTCTCGGTTCGACCTGAGCCGATCCGATGAGAGCAATCTGATCCAGTTCACAACGACGCACTGTGATCTGGATCACTCGGGGATTTCTGCTGCTCGAACCGAGCTGAGAGTCGCTGCGACGGTCGCTTTTGGGCTGCTGACGCAGCGGGCAATACGGCTGGTGACGAACAATGGCCGAAAGATTGTACCTGCGCGGGCTGCGAGTCCAGCCGGTTCAGCAATCCGCTGTCGATGCCGAATGAGACGGCGCTTCTTCCCGGTGGCAGGGCACCGCCGCTGGCCCGACATGCCATGGATGCCGATCGGCGCCGGCGCTAGGATGCACGGGTCATTTCGGTCGTCTGGAATGTGACCCGCATCACATCGAGGCTGTTGAACCTTCCCTACGCTCGCAACATCAAATCGCCATCAGGCGTAACAGCGAGGATACGACAATGACCCGTTTTGATAAGTTTTTTGGACTGAAGGCGATTACCCTCACGGCCGCGCTGTCGATGACGGCGGGCCTGGCTTTCGCCGGCGATAACGTCTCCGCCAACCAGATCCTGGATGCGCTGAAGCCGAAGCCGGCGACCCGCGGCCTGTCCGTCAGTCCGCAGGTCGATCCGACCGCGCAGGCCAAGGAAGCGACGTTCCTGAACACGGTGCGCAACCGCTCGACCCGGTCGCTCTCGATGGGCGAGCGCGAGCAGATCGCCGAGCTCGCCGCGACCAAGCCGAAGATCGATCTGGAGATCCAGTTCGACTACAACTCGGCCGACATCGCCAAGACGTCGGTGCCGTCGGTGCAGGCGCTCGGCAAGGCGCTGTCCGATCCGTCGCTGAAGGGCTCGACCTTCGTGGTCGCCGGCCACACCGATGCGATCGGGGGCGAGGAGTACAATCAAGGCCTCTCCGAACGGCGCGCCGACACCATCAAGAAGTACCTGGTGCAGAACTATGGTCTCAACGGCACAGAGCTCGTCACCGTCGGCTATGGCAAGACCAAGCTGAAGGACACCGCCAATGGCGCCGACCCGATCAACCGCCGCGTCCAGGTCGTCAACATGGAAGCCAAGACGACGGCGTCCAAGTAGATTGTCCAAGTGAACTTCAAGTGAACTTCAAATCATCGCCGCGCGAAACACGCCGCCTGCCACGATCGTGACAGGCGGCGATTTCATATCCAGCTCTGGAACAGCATCAACCAGTTGAACGTCTGCATGGACGTGCCGATGAAGGCCGCCGAGATCGGCAGCATCACCGCAAAGCCGATCGCCGCGACCCCGACATAGGCCCACAACAGCCAGCGCGGCAGCCCCTCTCGTCGCAGCACATAGACCAGCGCAAGCGACGCCACGGCTGCGGCCGGCAGATAATAGTAGAGGAAGCCGAGCGTGCGCGGCAGCAAAGCCCAGGCGAGCCAGGAGCCGAAATAGAACGCCGCGATCAGGAACGCATCCCAGCGCCGCGCGACGATAAAGTCGCGCAGCACGACGGCGAGCGCGAGCAGCGCCGGCCACGCGACCAGCGGATTGCCGAGGAAGACGATCGCGGAGACATTGTTCTCCGAGGTCTTGTCGAACAGGAACCACACCGGGCGCGCGAGCAGCGGCCAGGATGGCCACGCGCTCATATAGGTATGGCCGGCGATCGCGGTCGTGGTGTTGTCGGCGAATATCCGGCGCTGCGCCTCGATCAGATCCGGTAGCGACGCTCCGTAGAGCGGCACGAAAGCGGCAAGATATGTCAGCGCCGGCAGCACGGCGAAGCAGAGCGCGACGTGCTGCACGCGAAGATCGGGCCAGAGATCGGGCCGATACCAGTCGCTCGGCTTCGCGTCGGCGAACAGCGTGCGCCAGCCCTGCATCAGCCGGATCACCGCAACCATCACGATGCAGATGCCGAGCGGAAACAGGCCGCTCCATTTGCAAGCTGCGGCGAGGCCAAACAACGCGCCCGCAAGCGCGAGCAACGCATGCGGGCGCTCTCTTCGAAAGCCGTGCATGAAGGCCGCAATCGCGAGCAGGCCGAACCCGAGCGCGTAGATGTCCAGCATGGCGATGCGCGCCTGCACGTAAAGCATCTGGTTGAAGCCCGCGATCGCCGCGGCGGCGATCGCGGGCCCTTGCGCGGAGAACAGCGCGAGCCCGCACAGATAGATCGCGACGATCGCGAGCGCGCCGAACAAGGTCGACGGATAGCGCCAGCCCAGCGCATTGTCGCCGAAGGCGGCGATCGATGCCGCGATCAGCTCCTTGGCCAGCGGCGGATGCATCGGGTTGAGCATCGGTTGTGATAGCGTGGGTGCCAGCATCTGCCGTGCCGCCGGCACGTAATGCACCTCGTCGAAGACGAACTTCTCCGGCGCCGTCAGGCCGATCAGCAGCGCAAGATGCGCGACCAGGAAAATCGCGACAGCGATCACTGCGCTCTGCGACACCTTCGGAACCGCGGGCAATTCGAACGGCTGCTGTGGGGCTATTTTGCGTGGCAAATCTGCTTCACCGCGGAGAAAAACAAAGACGGCACTTTTCATTGAACGCATTCTGCCGCAACTGTCACTAAGCATAACGCACGTCCAGCGCCGCTTGTGATAATTTCGCCACATCAGAAGCGCGCGCGATCCGGTACGATCAGGGACATATCGATCGGTTGCGAGATGAATTTGCGTTTCTGGCTCTTCCCCACCCTGCTGTCGGCCGCGTTGTGCGCGGCGCCTTGCGCGCAGGCGCAGACGCGCGTCGGCGAAGCCGTCGTGATCCAGAACAACGTGGTGCGCGTGGCCACGACCACGACGCCGATCAGTGTCGGCGACAGCATGTTGCGCGACGAGACCGTGCGCACCGGTGCCGACAGCGCCGCGCGCTTCGTCATGGCCGACAGCACCAACCTCTCGCTGGGCCCGAGCGCGACGCTGAAGCTCGACCGCACCGTCTTCAACGACGAGCACAGCTATCGCGACGTCGCGATCCGCATGACCACAGGCGCATTCCGTTTCGTCACCGGACATTCGGAAAAGACCGCCTACAAGATCACGACACCGCTCGCGACCATCGGCGTGCGTGGCACCACGCTCGACATCCTCTCCCAGCGCGGCCGCTCCGTCGTCGTGCTTCAGGATGGCGCCGCCAGCGTCTGCACGACGAGCTCCCAGTGCGTGCAGCTCACCCAGCCCGGCGACACCGCAATCATCACCTCGGCCGGCGGCAAGGTCAGCATCACCAAGACCAACACGCCGCCCTGGACCTTTGCCGCCAACTGCGCCGCAAGCGCCGGGCTGTGCTCGGTCAACCAGTATGCGGACGCCTCGCCGACCATCACGCCTGCCGTCCACGACGACGGCATGCTGTGCGGGCGGTGATGATGGCGAAACTCGACGTCAGGCGCTTCGTCCTCGCCGCCGCGCTGACCGCAACCGCTGCGTTTGCGTTCTTCGCGTTCAATGCGCGACCGGCGGCAGCGCAGGCGTCTTGCGAGTCCGGATGCGGTGGGCCGACGCCCTCTCCGTCGCCGACCTATTCACCGTCGCCGTCGCCGACACCCACACCGACCCCCTCCCCTTCGCCGAGCCCCTATCCGTCGTCCTCGCCGAGCCCGTATCCACCGCCTCCACCTTCGGGCGCGGACTCCAGCGGCAATTCGATCGGCGGCCTCGCCAACCAGCGCTTCAACCAGATGATCACCAACCGGGTGCTCGGCACGGTGCTGCTCGGCGTCAACGAGCAGGTCAATTGCAGCGACTGCATCAGCGCATTCGGCTCCGCCGGCTCGTTCTCGGCCGGCATTCACGGCCGCAAGGAGCTGACCAACAACCTGTCGCTGCTCGCCGGCATCGCCTACACGCAATACAGCGAGGGCGGCTACAACATCACCAGCGCGCCGATCGGCGCCTTCGCTCTGCGCTATGACTTCACCGACTGGGGCTCATCGCGCCCGTTCTTCGACGTCGGCACCATCCTGACGCCGTGGGAGAAGGCGCGCTACACCCGCAACTACAACACCAGCCTCGGGCCGGTGAGCGTCACGGGCTCGACCAACGCGTCGAACTACGCCGTCTATGGCCGTGCCGGCTGGATGAGCCGCGTGTCCCCGCGCGACGAATTCGCGGCCTCGATCGAAGTCTGGCAGCTTTGGCAACGCGTCTCCGGCTATTCGGACAGCGCCGTGGCGTTCAATCCGTTCGACGCCACCATTGCGACCGGCACCGATCGCACCAGCCTGGTCAAGATCGGCGGCCAGTGGACGCACCTCTTCGGCAGCAACATCGAGACCAACATCAATGGCGGCTGGGTGCAGTCCTTCGCCAGCCATGGCGGCATCGTCGCCACCGTGACCGGCGACGGCCTGGTGGTGCCGACGATGGGCAACCAGGGCTGGTTCGAATATGGCGGCCGCCTCGGCTTCCGCGTGCAGAAGGGCTGGATCGTCGACCTGTTCGCGAACGGCACGCTAGGCCCGCAGCCGGTGGGGAACACCATCCATGGCGGCGTGGGGCTGAGGATTAATTACTAGGGCGGGATCTCGCCCCAAATTCCGCTGGATGCCCCGGCTTGACCGGGGCATCCAGTACGCCGCGGCCTATCGATTGACCACTAGCGTCTCGGAGTACTGGATCGCCCGATCAAGTCGGGCGATGACAGTGAATATGTGGCCAGAGCATGCCACCTCACGCTGCCGACTTGCCCTCGAACGCCCGCCGCAGCACTTCCACATCGAGCTTCACCATCTTCATCATGGCTTGCATCGCGCGCGCAGCCGCAGCCTTGTCTGGGCTCGACAGGAATTCGAACATCACCTTCGGCACCACCTGCCAGGATACGCCCCAGCGATCGCTGATCCAGCCGCACTGCTGCTCCTTGCCGCCATGAGCAAGGAACGCGCTCCAGACGCTGTCGACCTGAGCCTGGTCGTCGCAATGGATCATCAGGGAGATTGCGTGGGTATATTCCACCTTCATGCCGCCGTTGAGCGCGACCAGGGGCTGCCCGGCCACCGTGAACTCGACGACGAGCACGGAGCCTGTCTTGCCGGACGGGCCGTCCGAAACGTTGCGCTGGACGTGCGTGATTTCCGAGTTCGGAACGAGCGACACGTAGAACTTCGCGGCTTCCTCGGCATCGCCGTTGAACCACATGCAGGGCACGAGCTTGGACATCGTGAATGCTCCTCTTCAGATGGTCGATGTTCGTTGGCTTCGGTCAGGCGTTCGCCATGTCGGACTGCGCGGCGAAGGCTGCCATGTCCATCCAGTTCACGCCCCACATATGACCATCCGGATCCTCGAAGCTGCGGCCGTACATAAAGCTGTATTCGTCCTTCGGGCTGGGATCGGCCACACCGCCCGCGGCCTCGGCCTTGCCGACGACGTCATCGACCTCGACGCGGCTGTCGGCCGAGAGGCAGAGCAGCACCTGGTTGGAGGTCTTGGCATCCGCGATCGGCTTCGGCGTGAACTTGCGGAATTTGTCGTGGGTCAGGAGCATGGCGAAGATGGTCTCGGAGAAGACCATGCAGCTCGCCGTCTCGTCGCTGAATTGCGGGTTCCTGACCGCACCGACCGCCTCGTAAAAGGCCGTCGCGCGCTTGAGGTCGGTCACCGGCAGATTGACGAAGATCATTTTGGGCATCGGAGGCTCCTTGGGCGGGGTTCTGCCCAAGGACGGATGGCCCGACGGCCATCCGACACGGCTTCCGAATATTTTTTGAAGGCTGTGCCCTGCGTGGTTCTGTCGCACAGAACCAGCAGGCTTTCAGGCCCTTACTTCTTCTCGTTGGGATCCCGGTGGACGGGGTCGATCCACAGCACGGTCTCGGGCTTCTCGACCGGCTCGATGTCGAGGTTGATCGCGACCGCCTCGCCGTCGCTGCGCACCAGCACGCATTCCAGCACCTCGTCCCGGCTGGCGTTGATCTCCTGATGCGGCACGTAAGGCGGGACGAAAATGAAATCGCCGGGGCCGGCCTCCGCCGTGAATTGCAGGCTCTCGCCCCAGCGCATCCGCGCCTTGCCCTTCACCACGTAGATGACGCTTTCGAGATGGCCGTGGTGATGCGCACCGGTCTTGGCGTCCGGCTTGATGCTGACCGTGCCCGCCCACAATTTCTGCGCGCCGACGCGCGCGAAATTGATCGCGGCCGCGCGGTCCATGCCGGCCGTCGACGGCACGTTGGTATCGAGCTGATTGCCGGGAATGACGCGCACGCCGTCATGTTTCCAGCGATCGTCGTGATCGTGGTCATGGTGGGAATGCGTGTGGTCATGGCCGGTCATGGGACTTGCTTTCTGTTGGTTCCGTGCGCAGCAAGCTAACCAAAGCGGGCCTATCAAGCCATACCCAAAATCGGAACTCTCGTAGTCGGCAGGCGTTGTTTTCGCGAGCCAACTGGAAGGAGAGTTTCATGGGTAGCACGAGCGACAAGATCAAGGGCACCGCCAACGAGGCCATCGGCAAGGCCAAGCAGGGCATCGGTGAAGCCACCGGTTCCGATCGCCTGAAGGGCGAAGGCGTGGTCCAGGAAGTGAAGGGCAAGGGCCAGCAGGCCATGGGCGACGCCAAGGACGCCGCGAAGGAAGCAATCGATCGCGCCGCGGCTGCGGCAAAGCGCGCGGCGGAGTGACGCGCGTCAATCTGAAAGCGAAAAGACCGGCCGCGAGGCCGGTCTTTTTGTTTCCGTGGGGACGTGCGGTTCACTTCACCGCGAGCAATTCCACGTCGAACATCAATGTCGCGTTCGGCGGGATCACGCCACCGGCGCCGCGGGCGCCGTAGCCGAGCTGCGGCGGGATGATCAGCGTGCGCTTGCCGCCGACCTTCATCGTGGCAACGCCCTCGTCCCAGCCGGCGATGACACGGCCCTTGCCGATCGGAAACTCGAACGGCTCGTTACGGTCGACCGACGAGTCGAATTTCTTGCCCTTCTGGCCGTTCTCGTAGAGCCAGCCGGTGTAGTGCATCACGCAGATCTGGCCGGGTTTCGGCGAGGCGCCGGTGCCGACAACGCTATCAATGGTCTGCAAGCCTGAAGCTGTGGTCATGGGTTTTCCTGCGGTCTGGGCCGAGGCCGTGGTGGAAACGAATGTCGACACGCCGGCGATCACGGTGATCGCGAGTGCCGACATGATGGCGAGGAGCGCGCGCTGGAAACGCTGCATAAGAGACCTTCCGTTTGAGGCGGAAGGTGTCTAGCGCAACGAAGCAATCGTTTCCAGCCCTCGGCCCTTAATAGCCCAGCGCGCAGCCGTCCTTGCGTGGATCGGAACCGCCGGTGAGCGTGCCCTTGTCCCAGTCGATCCAGATCGCCTGGGCGCCGCCGAGCGGGCCGACCACGCTGGTGGTCTTGTGGCCGAGCTTCTTCAGGCCTTCGACGATATCGGCAGGCACGCTGTCCTCGAGCTGGTACTGGCCCTCGTAGTGCAGACCGCGCGGCATGTCGATCGCCTCCTGCACGTCGCAGCCATAGTCGAGGATGTTGGTCACGACGTGGGTCTGGCCGACCGGCTGGTACTGTCCGCCCATCACCGCGAACGGCATCACGGAGCGGCCGCCCTTGGTGAGGAGGCTCGGCATGATCGTGTGAAGCGGGCGCTTGCCGCCGGCGATGCAATTGGGATGGCCGGGCTGGATGCGGAACCCACCGGCGCGATTCTGGAACAGCACGCCGGTCTTGTTCGAGACGATCGCCGAGCCGAAGGAATGCGCGATCGAATTGATGAACGAGCAGACGTTGCGATCCTTGTCCACGACCGTGATGTAGATGGTCGAGGGATTCATCGGCGGCGCGACGTTCGGCAGGTCGAGCATACCGTCCATGCGGATCTTGCTGATGTACTCGTCGGCAAAGCCCTTCGCGAGCATTTCGGCGACGTCGATCTTCATATGCTCGGGATCGGCGACATGCATCTCGCGATTCATGTAGGCGATGCGCGCGGCTTCGGCTTCGAGATGGAAGCGCTCGATGCTGAGCGGCGCGTACTTGGTCAGGTCGAACCGCGACAGGATGTTGAGCATCAAGAGCGCGGTGACGCCCGGGCCGTTCGGCGGGCACTGCCAGACGTCGTAACCCTTGTAGTCGGTACCGATCGGCGTCGTCGTCTCGGTGGTGTGGGCGGCGAAATCGTCGAGCGTGTGCAGGCCGCCGATCTCCCTGAGGGTCTCGACCATGTCCTCCGCGATCGCGCCCTTGTAGAACGCGTCGCGGCCGTCCTTGGCGATCGAGCGCAGCGTCTTGCCGAGTTCGGCCTGGCGGATAATGTCGCCGGCGACCGGCGGCTTGCCGCCCGGCAACAGGTAACGCACCGTGCTGGTGCCACCCTTCAGCTTCTCGAACTGGTTCTTCCAGTCGAAGGCGATGCGGGGCGCGACGACATAGCCTTCCTCCGCCGCCTTGATCGCGGGCTGGAGCAGGCGGTCGAAGCCGAACTTGCCGTGATCGCGCAGCACGGTCGCGAAGGCGTCGATCACGCCGGGGATCGAGACCGCATGCGCCGAGGTCAGCGGCACGGAATTGATCTTGCGCTCGAGATACCAGTCGGCGTTCGCCGCCTTCGGGGCCCGGCCGGAGCCGTTATAGGCGATGATCTTGCCCTCGCCGCGCGGCTGGATCAGCGCAAAGCAGTCGCCGCCGATGCCGGTCGATTGCGGCTCGATCACGCCGAGCAGCGCCGAACCCGCCACCGCCGCATCCACCGCCGTGCCGCCCTCGCGCAGCACCTCGATCGCGGCCAGGGAGGCCTGCGGATGCGAGGTCGCGACCATCGCGTTGGTGGCGTGGACCGTGGACCTGCCGGGGAAATGGAAGTTTCTCATCGAAGTTTTGCTCTCTCAGGGCTCTCTTGGGGGGCTCTCTTGGGCCGTCGGCGCGGAGGGCGCGCCGTCTCGGAAAAACCGGGCCTACATGACACATTCCAGCCCGCCGGGGCAATGCTGGCATACCAGCGAAATAGCTGCCATCCGCTGGGCGTATAGACCTTTTGCCGTCCGGGGCCATGCGGGTTTTCTGGGCGGCGGCCGCCTGCTAAACGAGCCGCCATGATCCACAAGGTCGCCGCCTTTTATCAATTCGCTGCCCTGCCCGATTACCGCGCGCTGCGCGAGCCGTTGCGCGCGTTCTGCGCGGGCCTCGCGCTCAAGGGCAGCGTGCTGCTCGCCCAGGAAGGTATCAACGGCACGATTGCGGGTGCGCCCGAGGCGATCGACGCCTTCGTCCACGAGCTAGCCCACGGCGCCCTGTTCGGCGGCCGGCTGAACAATCTCGAGCTGAAATTCTCGACCGCCGAGGCGATGCCGTTCGGCCGGCTCAAGGTGCGGCTGAAGAAGGAGATCGTCACGCTCGGCGACGAGGCCGCCGATCCGACGCGACAGGTCGGCACTTACGTCGCGGCCGCCGAATGGAACGCGCTGATCGCAGCACCCGACACGCTGGTGCTCGACACCCGCAACGCCTTCGAGGTGGCAATGGGCACGTTCGAGGGCGCGGTCGACCCCGATATCAAGAGCTTTGGCCAGTTCAAGGATTTTGCCGCCGAGCAGCTCGATCCGGCAAAGCATCGCAGGATCGCGATGTTCTGCACCGGCGGCATCCGCTGCGAGAAGGCGAGCGCGCATCTGCTCGCGCGCGGCTTTGCCGAGGTCTATCACCTCAAGGGCGGTATTCTCAAATATCTGTAAGAGGTGCCGGAGGCGCAGAGCCGCTGGCGCGGCGAATGTTTTGTATTCGACGAGCGCGTCGCACTCGGTCATGGCTTGCGCGAACGGGGCCTACGCGAACAGGAATTGGGGCACGACCGTGACGAGTGACATCAAGACGCTGGGCGACCGCATCGACACGCTGGAGACACGCATCGCCTATCAGGACGATACGATCGAGACGCTCAACCAGACGATCACCGCGCAATGGAAGCAGATCGACGCGCTGACGCGGAAGATCGCGGAGCTCGGCGAGCGACTTCAGGAAGCCGAGACGAATGCGCCGGGCCCCGCCAACGAGCCCCCGCCGCATTATTAAGGATGATGAGCTACAGCCCTGACGCCTTCGGCAGCAGGCTCGCCACCTCGACCGACATCATCAGGCGGTCGCGCCCACCCTGCTTCGCCGCATAGAGCGCCTGATCGGCAGCCTCGACGAGCGAGCCCACGCCGGCGGTGCGTTCCAGCGCGGGCCGGCAGGCCGCGCCGCCGAGCGAAGCGGTGACGCAGCCCGACGCGTGATTGGTGCTGTGGACGAGGCCCGCCTCGCGGATCGCCCGGCGGATCCGCTCGCCGATCCGGGCGCAGCCGGCGGCATCGGTGTTCGGCAGCAGCATGGCGAATTCCTCACCGCCGTAGCGCGCAGCCAGATCTCCGGCGCGCTGCATCTCTGCCGCGATGACCTTCGCCACCACGCGCAGACAGGCATCGCCTGCGGGGTGGCCGTATTCGTCGTTGTAGGCCTTGAAGTGGTCGACGTCGATCATCAGCAAAGCGAGGCTGGAGCGGTCGCGATAGGCGCGCGCCCATTCCTCCTTCAACCGTTCGTCGAAGCGGCGGCGGTTGGCGAGCCCGGTGAGGCTGTCCTCGATCGCGAGCGTCTCGAGCCTGGTCTCCAGCTTCTTCTGCTCGGTGATGTCGCGCGAGATCGCGACCACCCCGTCGACACCGCCGTTTTCCTTGCGCGTCACCCGCATGGTCGATTCGAGCCAGACTTCCGAGTTTTGCCGGTGCGCGTTGCGATAGGTGACGCGCGCCTCGTCCTTTTCGCCACGCTTCATGGCATCGACGAGCGCCTGGACCTGCGGCCGATCATCCGCATGGATGCCGGCGAGCGCCGGCGTTCCGATCAGCTGATTGGGCCGCCAGCCAACGACGCGGACCGACGACGGCGAGACATAGCGCAGCCGCTCGTCGAGCCCGATGCGGGTCACCATGTCGCTGGAGCCTTCCGCGAGCAGACGGAAATGCGCCTCTTTCTCGACTAGGGCCGCGGCCATGCGCTGGCCCCGCTGCAACTGCCGCACCAGCACCGCGCCGATGACCGCGATCAGCACGACCAGCGCGAGCACGTAGAGCATGCGAGAGATCGCCGCGGCGCGCCAGGGCGCCAGCAGCTCGGCCTTGTCGACCATGGCAAGCAGGACCAGCGGATAACGGCCAGAGCGCTTGAAGAAGCTGACGCGCTCGGCGCCGTCCAGCGGCGACCTGAAATGGTATGCGCCGCCCGGCTGCTGCAGGCTCGCGTCGCGAAATAGCGGGGTGTCGGCGACGCTGCGGCCGACGAACCTGTCGTTGCTTGGATTGCGCGCGATGACCATGCCGTCGCCATGCACGAGCGCCACGGAGCTGTTGCGGCCGAGCTCGAACTGCTCGTAGAAATGCGCGAGATAGTTCGCGCTGATGGTCGCAAGCACGACGCCGCCGAAGCTGCCGTCCTGCTTGTTGAAGCGGCGCGACAGGGTGACGACCCATTCGCCATCGAGCTGGCTCCGCACCGGATGGCCGACATGAGGCTCCCGTTTCGAGGAGAGCTGGTGATGACGGAAGAAAGCGTCGTCGCTGAGCGTCGAGCCGATCGTGCCCGGCGAGGTCAGCCAGTTGCCCTGGTCGTCGATGATGGCGAGGCTGTGAATACGCGCGATCGCCTTCTTGCGTGCCTCCAGCAAATTCCTGAGCTTGGCGATCGTGGCGGGTTCGGCGCCGTCCATCTCCAGCCGGCTGACGACGCCAACGACGCCGGAATCCAGCAGGTCGAGGCTGTCCTCCGCATGCTGCGTCAGCGAGCGCGCAACATTCGCCATCTCGGTCTCGGCGCCCTTGAGCACGGCATCGCGCGCGGCCCATTCACGCCAGCCGCTGACGCCGAGGATGGTCGCACAAGTGAGCACGACGAACGCCGCCGCGCGCAACGGCAGGCGGCTCCATCCGGCTCTTTGTGAGGCGACGGTCATGCGGCAGAAATCTCCGATCGCCGGAACTTCCACCGCTTCTGTTATTGAACCCTGAAACGCTTGCCGACATTCGCAGCGTTATGCGGGCTTTCCCGTACTCCTACGGACTGGAGCGTCGCTGGATCGCTAACAATGCGTTAGCGACGCTATCGGAAACCGGCGCCGCGGCGCTCGTTGAACGTCGGCCTTAGCTGAAGATCGACTTAACCTTGTCCCAGAGCGAGGGACTGTCGGCGTCCGCATCGGCCTTCGACGGTGTCGGCTGCGCAGCGCTGACCGGATCGGACGCAGGGAAACTGTCCTCCAGCCCGGCTTCAAGCTTGGTATGGCGATCGGCGGCCAGCGCCTTGCCAAGATCATCAGCGTGCTTGTCGTGCGGCGCGGGATTGAATGTCTCAGCCATGGAGTCCTCCTCGATTGGGAGGTCAACGCGGCGCATTTGCGCTGGTTCCACTGTTCCGCTCCGGCTTCCGGCAGTGTATCAGGTACCTCAATCTTGATAGGACCGTCCGTGCCCCAGTCTGCAACAAAGCCCTTCATCGACGTGCTCTCCGGCCAGCGCCAGGCTACCCCGCCCATGTGGATGATGCGGCAGGCCGGGCGTTATCTGCCGGAATACCGCGAGGTGCGGGCCAAGGCCGGCGGCTTCCTCGATCTCTGCTTCAACCCGGAGCTTGCCGCCGAAGTGACGCTGCAGCCGATCCGCAGGTTCGGCTTCGATGCGGCGATCATCTTCTCGGACATCCTGGTGATCCCCTATGCGCTCGGCCGTTCCGTGCGGTTCGAGGTTGGCGAGGGTCCGCGGCTGGAGCCGCTGGATGATCCCGCAAAAGTCGCGACGCTCGCCGCGCACGCCGACTTCAGCAAGCTCAAGCCGGTGTTCGAAGCGCTCAGGCTCGTGCGCGGTGCGCTCGATCCCAAGACCGCACTGATCGGCTTCTGCGGGGCGCCGTGGACGGTGGCGACCTACATGGTCGCCGGCCAGGGCACGCCCGACCAGGCGCCGGCGCGGATGATGGCCTACCGGCATCCGGAGGCGTTTGCGAAAATCATCGACGTGCTGGTCGAGAACTCGATCGAATATCTGCTGGCGCAGCTCGCGGCCGGTGCCGATGCGTTGCAGATCTTCGACACCTGGGCCGGCGTGCTGCCGCCGGCCGAGTTCGCGCGCTGGTCGGTCGAGCCGACCCGGCGCATCGTCGAAGGCGTGCGCGCAAAAGTGCCCGATGCGAAGATCATCGGCTTCCCGCGCGGGGCCGGCGCGCAATTGCCGGGTTATGTCGAAGCGACCGGCGTGAATGCCGTCAGCATCGACTGGACTGCCGAGCCCACCTTCATCCGCGAGCGCGTGCAGAGCCGCGTCGCCGTGCAGGGCAATCTCGATCCGCTGGTGCTGATCACGGGCGGTGCCGCGCTCGACCGCGCGGTGGACAACGTGCTGGCGAACTTTGCGCAAGGGCGCTTCATCTTCAATCTCGGCCACGGCATCCAGCCGGAAACGCCGATCGCCCATGTCGAGCAGATGCTGAAGCGCGTGCGGGGCTAATTTGTTGCGTCCCGGAGGGGAGCGGAAACAAAAACCGCGAAAACAACCCCATGCACAGTAGAGAGACCACGCCCGATCAATGACTTAGTGTCTGTTCCAAAACATGTTGAGTCGAATGAATCGGTTGTGATTCAAGGTGAGCGGCCTGATTCGATGGGGACGCGCCGCCAATGTGGACTACCGAGAACCGTGCACGCTACGACCGCAGCCGCCTGCGCTATCCGAGCGACTTGACCGACGAGGAGTGGGCGCTGATCGCGCCTCGCATCCCGCCGGCCAAGCGCGGCGGCAACAAGCGTACGGTGGACCTGCGCGAGATTGCCAACGGGCTGATGTACATCCTGAGCACAGGTTGCCAGTGGCGCGCGATCCCCAAGGACCTGCCGCCGCGCTCGACGCTGTATGGCTACTTCGATCTGTGGAGCTGGAACGGCACGCTCGATAAAATTCATCACGCCCTCTATGTCGAATGTCGCGAAAGGGCCGAGCGCGAGGCTTCTCCCACCGCCGCCATCATCGATAGCCAGAGCGTGAAAAGCGCTGAAAAAGGGGGCCTCATGATCTCCATGGCTACGACGCGGGCAAGAAGATCAAGGGCAAGAAGCGGCACATTCTCGTCGACACGCAAGGCCTCTTGATGCACGCCATCGTGCATGCGGCGGACATCCAGGATCGCGACGGCGGCGTGCTCCTGATGGCAACGTTGTTCGGCCTCTATCCCTTTCTTCTGAAGCTCTACGCCGACGGCGGATATCAAGGGCCACATTTCCAGAAGGGGCTGCGTAGCGCTCTGAAGCGCGTGAACCTCGAAATCGTCAAACGCTCCGATCAGGCTCACCGTTTCGTCGTCTTGCCCAAACGCTGGATCGTCGAGCGTACCTTTGCCTGGCTCGGGCGATGCCGAAGACTGTCCAAAGATTGGGAATGCTTCAATCACAGGGCGCTCGCCTTTCTCAAGCTGGCCTCCATCCGACTCATGCTGCGAAAGCTATGCAATCCAAGGTAATCTTTCCGGACAGACTCTTAGAGGGCACTGAAATCAGATGCGCGGTCATCGCACTAGATTGCGCCTACGTTTGACACGTCGGGCAAAACAGGAGCAGGCTGGCATCATCCCGCCGATTGCGATTTCACAGGCCAGCTAGCGCGGCCGGCTGCGCTCGATGATCTCGGCGGCGCCCTTCGCCAGCAGATCCAGTCCCACCGCACGGCCGAGCTCGCGCGGGCGGTTGGCGGGGCCCGTGTGCGAGGCTTCGATGATGGTGTTGCCGGAGAGGTCGAGCACGGACGCCGTCAGCGACATCTGATCGCCTACGATGGTCGAAAAACCCGCCACCGGCGAATTGCAATGGCCGTTGAGCACCCACAGCACCTCGCGCTCGGCATCGGCAGAAGCGTGCGCAGAGGGATCGTCGATCGATGCCAGGATCTGCCGCGTCTGCCAGTCCTGCGCGGCGCATTCCACGGCGACGATGCCCTGGCCTGCCGCGGGCAGCATCTCCGCCGCGGTGAATTCATAGGCGATACGGTGAGAGAGGCCGACGCGGTCGAGGCCGGAACGCGCCATGATCAACGCATCGGCGGGACCAACCGCGCCGCCATCCGGCAACTTCTGCTTCTCGCCATTGTCGAGTTTGCGCACGCGCGTGTCGGCGGCGCCGCGGAAGTGGATCACTTCGACATCAGGAAACAGCCGCCGCGCATAGGCGGCGCGACGCACGGCGTTGGTGCCGATCTTGAAACCCTTGCCACGGGACTGGCGCAGCGCTTCCAGCGTCGCCCCATCGCGCAGCACCAGTGCGTCACTCGGGGGATCGCGCGATAGCGTAGCGCCGATGACGAGGCCGGGCGTGTCCTCATTGCCGGGCATGTCCTTCAGCGAATGCATCGCGGCCTGCAATTCGCCGGAGAGCACGGCAGCGCGGATCTGCGCCACGAAGGCGCCGCCCTTGCCGCCATGCGGCAGCAGCTTGCTGGTCTGGTCGAGATCGCCCGTGGTGTCGAACTTGACGATCTCGACATCGAGATCGGGCATGGCGGCGGTCAGGCGGCGCGCAATCTCTTCCGTCTGTGCCAGCGCCATCGCGCTCTTGCGTGTGCCGATCTTCAGTCGCGTAGCCAAGTCGAATGTCCTTTCAGCGCAATGTTTATCGCGCATCCTCCAATATCATGTCGGAGGCCTTTTCGGCGATCATGATGATCGGCGCGTTGGTATTCCCCGACACGAGGTCCGGCATGATCGAAACGTCGACGATGCGAAGGCCTTCGAGCCCCCTCACCTTCAGCCGCTGATCCACCACCGCCAGCGCGTCATTGCCCATACGACAGGTCGAGGTCGGATGGTAGATGGTGCTGCCGCGCTCGCGGCAATAATCGAGCAGCTCTCCATCCGTGGATACCTTCGCGCCAGGATCGTACTCGCTGACCACGAACGGCTTCAGCGCCGGCGCATTCAGGATCTTGCGCAGGATCTTGAGACCTTCGACGTTGGTGGTACGATCGGTCTCGGTGGACATGTAGTTGATGCGGATCTCCGGCGGCACGGTCGGGTCCGCGCTTTTGATGCGCAAGGTCCCGCGGCTTTCGGGCCGGAGCTGGCAGACTGAGGCGGTGAAACCGGAAAAATCATGCAGCCTCTCGCCCATCTTGTCGGTCGAGAACGGCAGGAAATGCACTTGGATGTCCGGCGAGGCCAGACGCGGACTGGTCTTGAAGAAGGCGCCGGCCGTGCCGGCCGCGATCGTCAGCCAACCCTTCCGGAACAGCGCATAGCGCGCGCCGGCCAACGTGCGGCGGAACGGATTATTGACGGTGTCGTTGAGCGTGATCTTCTGCGAGCAACGCATCACAATGCGGACCTGCATGTGGTCCTGGAGATCGTGGCCGACGCCCGAGAGCTGAAGGAGCTGCGGCGAGTTGTAGGCGCCGCTCGACAGCACGACCTCCTTGCGCGCGCGGGCCCGGCGCACGGTTGTGCCTTGCCCATATTCGACGCCGACCGCGCGGCGTCCCTCGAACAGCACGCGCTGGCCGAGCGCCTCGGTCTCGACCTTGAGATTGCTGCGCGTCTTCGCGGGTCCGAGATAGGCCACCGCCGTCGAGGCACGGCGGCCGTTGCGCGTCGTGGTCTGGAACAGGCCGACGCCCTCCTGCGTGGCGCCGTTGAAATCGGGATTGTAGGGCAGACCGGTCTCGACCGCGGCATCCATGAAGGCCTTCGACAGCGGATCGGTCACGACCATGTTGGACACCGGCAGCGGGCCGCCGCTGCCGTGATATTGATCGGCGCCACGCGCCTGGTTCTCGGCTTTCTTGAAATAGGGCAGCACGTCGTCATAGCTCCAGCCGGCATTGCCGTGCTGGCGCCAGCGATCGTAATCCTCGTGCTGGCCGCGGACATAAAGCAGGCCGTTGATCGAGCTCGATCCGCCCAGCGTCTTGCCGCGCGGCTGGAACACCTGGCGCCCCTTCAGTTCGGGCTCCGGCTCGGTCTGGTACATCCAGTTGACGGTCTTCTCCTTGAACAGTTTTCCGTAGCCGAGCGGCACGTGGATCCAGATGTTGGAATCCTTAGGTCCCGCCTCGAGCAGCAGCACGCTGTGCTTGCCGTTCGCCGAGAGCCTGTTGGCGAGCACGCAGCCGGCAGAGCCGGCGCCGACGATGATGTAGTCGAACTCAGGATCGGACGGCGCGAGGGAGGAATTTGCGTTCATGCGCTACTGTTCTTCTTGTTGGTGGGCGTTTCCGGTTCGTCACTAGCACAATCATGCGCGCAGACGCAGCGCCTCGACCAGTGACTTGAACGCACGGGCATATTCCGCCCCTGCCCTTGCGATATCCGTGCGCCCGGCGCAGGCGACCGCCGCTTCCGTCACCGCGCCGAGCAGCAGCCGCGCCAGCGGCTCGACCGGCTGCTTTGCGATGAGGCCGGCCTCCATCGCCACCGACAGCGCGCGCGGCATCTTACCGCCAAAATGCTGCGCGTCGATCTCGCGCCAGCGCTCCCAGCCGAGCACGGCCGGGCCGTCGCGCAGGATTATCTGGCCTGTCGGGCCCTTGGCGGTCGCCGCAAAGTAATGCTGGGTGCCGGCGACCATCGCGGCGAGCACGTCCTTCTCGGCGCGCGCGGTGCGGTCGATCTCGGCGACGAGATCGCGCGAGACAGAATCGAACACCGCTTCGAACACCGCCTCCTTGGTCTTGAAGTGATGATAGACCGCGCCCTTGGCGACGCCCGCGGCCTCCGCGATGTCGTCCATGGTGGTCGCGGCAAAGCCCTGCGTCCCAAACAGGCGGCGCGCCGCCGTCAGGATCGCCTCCGACGTCGCCGCCCGCCGCTCCGCCTGCTTTGCCATGGCTCCCGTCTAGTCCAATTCGTCGCACCCGGCCAGTTGACTTTTCGACTACCGGTCGGTATTTACCGACTATCAGTCGGTTTTAATCTTGGGGTGATCCATGCCGAGCCGTGATGTCGTCGAAGCCTTTGCCAAGCGGCTGGAGAACGGGGAGTTTGTCGAAGCGATCGAGCAGTACTACACGCCCGATGCCGCGACCTATGAGAACAACGCCGCCCCGACGGTTGGCCGCGACAAGCTCGTCGCCAAGGAGCGCGGCGTGCTCGCGGCATCCAGGGAGGTCAAGGCCGTCCGCATCGGGCCGAGCCTGATCGAGGGCGATCACGTCGCGACACGCTGGCGGTTCAGCTTCACCAACGCCGAAGGCGCCATCCGAACGCTGGATGAGATCGCGTGGCAGACCTGGCAGGGCGATCAGCTGATCGAAGAACGGTTCTATTATGATCCGAAGCAGCTCGGGCGGTGACGTTCGGCACATTTGGCAACAGAGCGGGCTGGCAGCCTCCTCGCGGCCATCCTTCGAGACTGCCCGCCTTCAGCGAGCTCCTCAGGATGAGGTCTGCTCCGCGGCAACATCTTCGACCCTCATGGTGAGGAGCGCCGCCTTGCGGCGCGTCTCGAACCATGAAGGCCGAGCGCGTTCTGCGATCGGCCCACTGTTACAACCGTAACGCGGGGCGCCGCATTTGTATCGATTTGTTATCGATACCCTCGCTTGAACACGCAGAAGTGGCCATGGCGATCGTGGCCAGCGGGGATAATTCATATTTCGTCAAAGGTTTGCAGCGAATCCTCCTGATCGAGCCGGACAAACGGCCCATGCTGCTAGGCCCTGGAATGCGGACTCAAACGACCAGCTATTTCGCGCGGCTGTTCGCCGGCGATCTGTCGGCCTTTGGCGGTCCTGCAACCGACGAAGCCGTCGCCGGACATATCCGCGCCGATCAGATGTCACTGGTGCTCGGCTACTCCGTCGGCATCATGCTTGCCAATGCCTGCAACGCGGCCGTGCTCGCCATCGCGCTCTGGCATTCGCCGGACTGGACGTTTGCGTTGGCCTGGGCCGTGATCGTGGCCGGCGCCGCGATCGCGTTCGGCCTGCAATCCCACGCCTCGCGCCGGATCACAAAACCGCAATTCGTTTCGCGCCGGGCGATGCATCGGCTGGTGCGCAACGCCTTCGTGCTCGGCGTTGCCTGGGGCATCGTCCCGGTCGCCTTCTTCGCGAATGCCGCGACCGGCGGCCAGCTCGTCATCACCTGCCTTTGCTCGGGAATGCTGGCCGGCGGCGCGCTGGCCTTCGCCACGATCCCGATTGCAGCTATCGCCTTCACGAGCCCCATCTTCGTCGGCATCGCCATCTGCCTCGGCCGCGACGGCGATCCCGCCTATGTGCTGATGGCCATCCTGGTGGTGGTTTACGGCAGCGTGCTGCTGCGCGCGGTGTTCGTCAATTCATTCGCGTTCGCGCGGCGCGTGATCCGGCAGATCGAGGCCGAGCGCACGGTCCGGCAGGATCCCCTCACGCTGTTGCCCAACCGCTTCGCCTTCAATGAGACGCTCGAAGCCGCGCTGCGGCGGATGGCCCTGTCGGGCGAAGAATTCGCGGTGCTCCTGCTCGACCTCGACCGCTTCAAGGAGGTCAACGACAAGTTCGGCCACCCCGCCGGCGACGAATTCCTGGTCCAGGTCGCAAGCCGGCTGCAACGCTGCACGCGCGCCGCCGAGCACGTCGCGCGAATTGGCGGCGACGAGTTCGCGCTGGTGATGGCCAATCTGGCGCGGCCCGAAGATGCGCTCGAGATCGCCGAACGCTTCGTCGCGGCCTTCGACGAACCGTTCCAGATCGAGGGCCGCCAGATCGCCGGCGCGACCAGCGTCGGCATCGTGCTGGCGCCGCGCGACGGCACCACGCAGCTCGACATCATGAAGAATGCCGACGCCGCTTTGTATCGCGCCAAGAAGGCTGGTCCCGGCACGGTCTGCTTCTTCGAGGAAGCCGACGACAGGGTGTCACGCGATCGCAAGGCGCTGCAAGCGGACCTCGAAGGTGCCATCGCCAGGGACGAGCTGTTCCTGGTGTTCCAGCCGTTCCTCGATCTCGGCAAGAACCGCATCACCGGCTTCGAGGCGCTGCTGCGCTGGCAGCATCCCCGGCGCGGACTGGTACCGCCGAGCGAATTCATCCCGATCGCCGAGGAGACCGGGCTGATCCACGAGATCGGCGAATGGGTGATCCGGCGTGCCTGCGCGACGCTTTCGGACTGGCCGGAGGACATCAGGGTCGCCGTGAACTTCTCCGCCGCGCAGTTTCACAGCACCGGCATCCTCCAGACCATCGTGCAGGCGCTCGCAGACGCCAAGGTCGCCCCGCACCGGCTCGAGGTCGAGATCACGGAATCGATGCTGCTGTCGAAATACGGCTCCGCGGCGTCAGTCCTCAACGCGCTGCTCGAGCTCGGCACCACGGTGGCGCTGGACGATTTCGGCACCGGCTTCTCCTCGCTGACCTATCTGCGCAAGCTGCCGTTCAGCCGTATCAAGATCGACCAGTCCTTCATCCGCGACATGCTGGTGCAGCCCGACTGCGCCGCGATCGTGAAGTCGGTGGTCTCGCTGGCGCGCGACCTGCGCATCGGCGTGGTTGCGGAAGGCGTCGAAACCGCCGACCAGCTCGAGTTTCTGCGCCAGTTCGGTTGCGACGAAGCGCAGGGCTATCTGATCAGCCGGCCGGTGTCGGCCGACGGCGTTCTGGCGCTGCTGGACACGAAAAAGCTGCGGGCGACCTACGCGGCGTAGGGCAATACTCGCAAATGTGAGGCGGTCCGCTTCCAGGGGTGAAGCAGACTCGCGCAGGGCAGAATTTCTTCAAGCCACCCTTTGCAAATGAATCGCTGCCAGGCAGTTCTGCATCCCGCGCCAGTCTTCGCGGTCATAGGGTTGGTCTGCATCCCTGACCTAAGGCTGTCCGCTGTTTTGAGAGCGTTTCCGAGTGTTTCGGCGCGCTACCACTCTCAAGACGGCTTGCCGTGTCGGCCCCATTAAGCAACACTTGCCGCATTTCAGAGTAGATATTTTTAAGGGGCATCATCATGCCTGAGATATTTGAAGTCGTGCTGTGGTGTGCCGCGCTTGCGACATGGTTGATGCTTCTCTTCGCCCTCGTGAGCAAGACCCTGAAGCAGCTCTCAAAGAGCATCCGCCGCGCGATAGAGGAAGCTTTCAAGCCCGACTTGAAGTGATCTCGGCTACGATGCCCGATCGAAACTGAACCGGCCCGCCCCGGTGACGAAGATCAACATCGCGCCTCCCATGATCGAGACATTCTTCAAGAAGTGATTGTATTGACCGATCTGCTGCGCACCCGCGGGATACTCCCAGTAGCGGTGCGCAATAGCCGATGCCGCCAATACGAACACAAACGTCAGAATTGCGCAGTAGCGCGTACCGACGCCCAATATCAAACCGACGGATATCAATACTTCCAGTACGATGTTCGTCATCGTGAACAGCTCAGGTGCTGGAAGGTTCAGGGACCTGAAATAACCCACAGAGCCGCTGAAGTTGGATATTGCTCCATACGCGCTTCCGACGAATACCCACGCGAGGAGAATGCGGCCGATCAAAATCAGCGCGTCAGCTCGCCCTTTGGCGAACTCATCGACTGCCAGCGAGACAGAATTGGATTTCATGGCAGAACCTCCACCCTTGCTGTCCAAGACCGGCTGAACACTTTTACTACGAGAGCAAACCTATCATGATTGGTGGACCGCACGAAGCGCTCTTACCGGCCCGTTGGCGCTGCAAACGAAGCCCGCTCACCGCCCTTAGCTGCCTCGCCAGTACGACCTGCACCCATCTGCTCCCGAGAGGAGAGCGGATGCGCATGCCTCAGGCTGATCGCGTTTTCCGAGTACGCCTTCCAACCCCCGGTCAGATCGCGTCCGCCCTCAACAGCGTGTCCACGGTGATGGTGCCGCGGGCGCGGGAGACGCAGGCGCAGATCTTCTGATTGCTTTGCTTCTGGTGATCGCTGAAGAAGACGTCGCGATGATCGATCTCGCCGTCGACCTCGACCACGTCGATGGCGCACAGGCCGCATTCGCCGCGCTTGCAATCGTACATCACGTCGTGGCCGCTGGCATTGAGCACATCAAGCATCGAGCGCTCGCGCGGGATTTCGAGCTCGACATCGGTCCCCTTCAGGCGCACGCGAAACGTCTCGGTCGGCAGCGTGCCGCTGGAGCCGAAGGTCTCGTAGCGGAGATCGGGAAGCGGATGGCCGGCGCCGATCCAGGCGTGGCGCGCGGCATCCAGCATCCGCATCGGACCGCAGAACAGCGCCAGCGCACCTTGCGGCAATGATCCGAACAGCGCATCGAGGTCGAGCCGCCGGCCCTCGTCGCTCGCGTGAACGACTAGGCGTTCACCGAGCATTTTGGCGAGATCGTCGAGATAGGCGGCATCGGTGCGCGAGCGCACGGCATAATGCAGCGTGACATCAACGCCGCGACGCGCCAGCGCCTGTGCGGCGCCAAGGATCGGCGTGATACCGATGCCGCCAGCGATCAGGCGATAGTTTTCGCGCGTCCAGTCGACTGCGAGCAGCGAAGCCGGCCGGGTGATGTCGAGCCGAGCCCCGGGGGTGAGCTGCCACATGTAGCGCGAGCCGCCGCGGGAATCCTCGGCGCGGCGCACCGCGATCTTGAAACCGCGCGAGGACGCCTCGCCGACCAGCGAATAGGATCGCGTCTCCGGCAGGCCGTCGATGGTCACGCTGATATTGATGTGGCTGCCGACCGGATAGGCTGTGCCGTCGAACTGATCCGGCCGGATCAGGAATTCGCGGATGCCCGGCGCAAGATCGCGCGTCGTGACGAGCGTTGCCGGAATCCAGGTTTCGATGAAACGCATGGTGACTGCCCTAGTCGGTTGCGGTCTTGATCAGCGCGAGCGCCGGCAAGAGGTCGAGATGGGTTCGGTTGCGCAGCGCAAGCCGCAAGTTTCGCACCGCGAGGCGCGCGTGCTCGCGCATCACGGCTTCGGCGCGGGCACCTTCGCGGTTCTCGATCGCGTCGATCACGACGCGATGGTGCTCCTGCCCGATGATCAGAATCTGCTGCGCCTCGGGCAGCGCCGATTGCGCCATCACGAAACCGCTGGGCGAGGCGAACGGCAGCGCCGAAGCGCGGTCGATCTGCCGGATCAGCGGCGGGCTGCGCGACAATTCCGTGAGCAGTGCGTGGAAGCGCGCGTTCAGCGTGACATAGGATGAGAACGCGTCGACCGAGATCGGCACCTGGCGCAGCAATTCGTCAATTGCGGCAAGGCACTCCTTCAGCGGCTCGAGTTCGCGTGCTGAGACGCCGCGCTCGGCGGCGAAGCGCGCGGCGAGCCCTTCGAGCGTGCCGCGCAGCTCGATGGAATCGGAGATGTCGCGCTCGGAAAACGCCTTGACCATGAAGCCGCCGGAGGGAATCGCCTCCAGCAGGCCTTCCTCCTCCAGCCGCACCAGCGCCATGCGCACCGGCGTGCGCGAGGCGCCGGTCGTCTCCACCGCCTGCAGCTCGGAGATGCGCTCGCCGGGCCGTAAGCGACCCGACAGGATCTGGTCGCGCAGCGCGAGCTGCGCCTTTACGGTCTGCGAGACGGAGCGGTCGACCTCACGCTCGGGCGCTGCTTTCACCTGGCCTACTCCGCGGCCTGGAGCTGCTGCGGCGGGTTTTCCTTCGCCACCATCCTGTCGATCAGCTTGCGCGTCCACATCGCACCGGCGTCGATGTTGAGGTTGTAGAAGATGCGATCGGGGTTCTCGTCCATGGCGCGCTGCTGCGCCTCGAGGATCAGCTCGTCCTCGTGGAAGATCCCGGAGACGCCCTCGCGGATCTCGGTGGTGATGCGCTGCTCGCCGATCTGATAGTTGCGGACGAACGCCCAGAAATAGTGACAGGTCTTCTCGGTCTCCGGCGTGATGGTGTTGAGCACGAAACCGTTGACGCCCTGCGAGCGGTCGCCTTCCGGCGCGCCGGTGCCTGTCGGCGCCACGCCGACATCGATCGCGATCGTGCACGGGGCTTCGAAGCGGATGATCTGCCAGCGGTCGACGAGGCCGGGCTTGCCGAGCTGCTTGGCCCAGAACGGCGGCGCCTCGATGCCGCGCATCCAGCGCGTCACCGTCACCGTCTTCTCGCCATGGGTGACGTCGAACGGCGCTTCGGCCACCGCATCATTGCCGATCGAGGAGCCGTGCACAAAGGTCTCGTGGGTGAGGTCCATGAGATTGTCGAGCACGAGGCGGTAGTCGCAATTGACGCGGATGGTCTTGCCGTCGCCGGCCCAGGCCGGATCGTGATTCCAGTGCATGTCCGGCACCAGC
The DNA here is from genome assembly GCF_011516635.5 of Bradyrhizobium barranii subsp. apii. GTDB lineage: Bacteria > Pseudomonadota > Alphaproteobacteria > Rhizobiales > Xanthobacteraceae > Bradyrhizobium > Bradyrhizobium barranii. Next base: position 7,626,195 of record NZ_CP096255.1, read on the forward strand.
GCGGGATCGGCCAGCGCGGGATCGCCCATCCAGAGCCAGATGTAACGATGACGCTCGACCACGGGATAGGCGCGGACGCAGGCCGACGGATTGATGGTCTCCTGCGAGGGCATGAAGGTGCAGCGCCCCTGCGCATTGTATTTCAAGCCGTGATAGCCGCAGACGACGGTGTCGCCTTCCAGGCGGCCCTTGGACAGCGGCACCAGGCGGTGCCAGCAGGCATCCTCCAGCGCCGCCACCGAGCCATCGGCCTTGCGGTACATCACGACATGCTTGCCGCAGATCGTCCGCGGCAATAGCGCCGGCTTGACGTCGGCGTCCCACGCCGCGGCGTACCAGGCGTTCATCGGGAAGGGTTTTGTCACGGGTCGCTCTCCCAAGGCTTATGTATGCGTTAAGTATACAATAGCGGAGGGATAGAATCGTTCAAGGCTAAATTTGGCGTACTTAAATACCTATTATCCTGATAGTGTATACAATTCTACCACATGTCATTCCCCGCGAAGACGGGGAATCCAGTACGCCGCGGCTCCTCCGCATCACGGCACGGCCGCGGCGTACTGGATCACCCGCTTTCGCGGGTGATGACAGCGGAGAATGCGGAAAGCACTTCCTCGGAGCAGCAACCGAAGAGTCGTCCTGGGCTCAGTGCCCTACGCCCCGAACACCCTCTTCAGGCCCGCCTGGGCCTCTTCCTGAATCCGCTTCAGGTGCTCGGTGCTGCGGAAGCTTTCCGCGTAGATCTTGTAGACGTCCTCGGTGCCCGACGGCCTTGCGGCGAACCAGCCGAAATCGGTTTCGACCTTGATGCCGCCGAACGGCTGGCCGTTGCCGGGCGCCTTGCTCAGCGTGGCGCGGACGGGATCGCCGGCGAGGTCCTTGAGACCGAGTTGCTCGGGCGTCACGGACTTGAGGATGTTCTTCTGGGGCGCGGTGGCGGCGACGTCGATGCGCGCATAGTGCGGCACGCCGAGCTCGGCGGTGAGGTCGTTGAAGAGCTGGCTGGGATCGCGGCCGGTCTTGGCCATGATCTCGGCTGCGAGCAGGCCGAGGATGATGCCGTCCTTGTCAGTGGTCCACACCCCGCCGTCGCGGCGCAGGAACGAGGCCCCTGCACTCTCCTCGCCGCCGAAGCCGAAGCCGCCCGTGAGGAGGCCGTCGACGAACCATTTGAAGCCGACCGGCGTTTCGACCAGCCTGCGGCCGAGCTTCTTGGCGACGCGGTCGATGATCGAGCTCGACACCACGGTCTTGCCGATCGCGGCATCCTTGCCCCAGTTCGGGCGGTGCGCGAACAAATAGGCGATCGCGGTCGCAAGGTAATGGTTCGGATTCATCAGGCCGCCGGTGCGCGTCACGATGCCGTGGCGGTCTGCATCGGTGTCGTTGGCAAAGGCGACGTCGAAGCGGTCGCGCATCGCGATCAGGCTCGCCATCGCGTAAGGCGAGGAGCAATCCATGCGGATCTTGCCGTCCCAGTCGACGGTCATGAAGCGGAAGGTCGGATCGATCGCCTCGTTCACGACGGTCGCCTTCAGGCCGTAGCGCTCAATGATCGGATGCCAATAATGCACGGCGGCGCCGCCGAGCGGATCGATCCCGATATTGATTCCGGCGGATTTGACGAGATCGAGATCGACGACATTGCCGAGATCGGCGACGTAGGGCGTGATGAAGTCGTAGGCGTGCACATTCGCGGATTTGCGCGGCTTGGCGTAGTCGATGCGCTTCACGCCCTTCAGGCCGTCGGCGAGATAAGCGTTGGCGCGCTTCTCGATGACAGAGGTCGCGTCGGTGTCGGCCGGCCCGCCATGCGGCGGATTGTATTTGTAGCCGCCGTCCTCGGGGGGATTGTGCGAGGGCGTGACGACGACGCCGTCGGCAACGCCGCTAGTGCGGCCCTTGTTGTAGGTCAGGATCGCGTGCGAGATGACAGGCGTCGGGCTGTAGCCGCCGTCCTTGTCGATCATGATGTCGACGCCGTTGGCGGCGAACACCTCGACGGCGCTGACCAGCGCCGGCTCGGCCAGCGCATGGGTGTCGATGCCGATGAAGAGTGGGCCGGTCAGGCCCTTTTCTGTTCTGTAGTCACAAATCGCCTGCGTGGTCGCGAGGATGTGGCCCTCGTTGAAGCTGTTCTTGAACGACGTGCCGCGATGGCCGGAGGTTCCGAACGCCACCCGCTGCGCGGGATCGCCGACATCGGGCTTGCCGGCGAAATAGGCCGTCACCAGCCGCGGAACGTTGGTGAGCGCGTCCGGCGAGACCAGCTTGCCCGCCGCGGGATGAACATCAGCCACTGAAATATCCTCGTCCTGTCGTGCAGAGTTTGCGGAATACCATAGCATCGGCCGGACCCCCGCCAAGGGCACAACACGCGCGGCGGGCTGGCCGTTCCCGAGATCATGCTATGGTCTTTCAAATCGGGGCTTTTTCGAGTCGGGGCATGACGCTGTTTCACAGGCTCTTGGTTGTTCTGGTGGCCTGGCTTGCGACGGCTGGCGTCGTGCCCAATGCGATGGCCTCGGAGTTCTACACGGAAGACCTGCGCATTCCGATGACGGAGGCCGGGCCGCAGGGGCTGGAGGCCTTTCTGGTCCGGCCGGCCGGAACGAAGCGCTATCCGCTCGCGCTGCTCAGCCACGGCTCGCCGCGCAGTTTCGACGACCGCGCGACCATGTCGGCGCACAAATATTACGGGATCGCGCTCGAATACGCCCGGCGCGGCTTTGCCGCGCTGATCGTGATGCGGCGCGGCTACGGCACCTCGCCCGGCGGGCGCGTCGACAGCGTCGGCGGCTGCGCCAATGCCGCCTATCTGCCGGCGGCGGCGGTTGCGGTCGCGGATTTGCGCGCCGCGATCGATGCGATGGGGCGCAGGGCCGACGTCACGACATCGGGCATGATCGCGGCCGGCCATTCCGCCGGCGGGCTCGCCACCGTCGCGCTGACCGCGCAGGCGCCGCCGGGTCTGATCGCCGCGATCAGCTTTGCCGGCGGCCGCGGCTCGCGCGATGACGACGACGTCTGCAACGAGGATGGGCTGGCGCGGGCCTTCGCCATGTTCGGCAAGACCTCGCGCGTGCCGATGCTGTGGGTCTATGCGGCCAACGATTCGTTCTTCGGCCCCGATCTCGCGCGCCGCCTCTATGACGGATTTCGCGGCAATGGCGGTCACGCGAAATTCATTGCCGCGCCGCCTTACGGCGACGACGGTCACTATCTCTATTCGGTGGTGGGCCGCCCGCAATGGACGCCCTATCTCGACGCCTTCCTGCGCGAGCGCGGGCTCGGCCATGACATCCTGAGCCTTCCCGATCCGCTGCCGCCGCCGGGCCAGCTCAACGAGGCCGCGCGCGCCGAATTCTCGCGCTATCTCGCCAGCACCATGCCACATAAGGCTTTTGCGGTGTCGCCGAACGGCGGTTACGGCTGGCGTTCGGGCCGCACGACCGCCGACGACGCCCGGCGCGATTCGCTTAGCGCCTGCATGAAATGGTCGCCGACCTGCACGCTGTATGCGGTCGATGACCAGCTGGCCGGGGCGGCGCAAAGGACATCGACGGACCAGAGCGCCCGCGCGCGATAGGCGCGAGGGCGATCGGATCTTTCGACGGATGAGGGCTAGAGCCGCTCGCTGAGCGCGAGCTTGTAGCCGACGCCGGTGACGGTCGCGATCACGGGCGTGCCGCTGCCGACGAGCTTGCGCCGCAGCCGCGCCACCAGCGCATCGACCGTGCGGATATCGACCTCGGCCTGGCGGTTGCTGACGACCTCGATCAGATAGTCGCGGCTGAGCGGCCGGCCGTCGGCGCCGACCAGCGCCGCGAGCAGGTCGAATTCGGCGCGCGTCAACGCGACCGGCTTGCCGTCGCTGCCGAGCAGCTCGCGCCGGGTCAGGTCGATGATCCAGTCGCCGAAGGCGATCGAATTGTGGTTGCGCGCCGCCTTGCGATCGATCGAACGCCGCCGCAGCACGCTGCGCGCACGCGCGAGCAGGTCGCGCAGATTGATCGGCTTGGTGACGTAATGGTCGCCGGCGATCTCGAGCCCGAGGATGCGATCGACGTCGGTGTCGCGGCGCGTCACAAAGATGATGCCGGCGTTACTGGTCGCCTGGATCTCCTTGGCGAGCTCGAAGCCGTCGCCGTCAGGCAACTGCACGTCGAGGAAGACGAGATCGGTGCGCGAGCGCAGCGCCTGGCGGCATTCCGCGCAGGAGCCGGCGCCGATCACGTCGAAATTGTTCTCGCTGAAATAGCCAACCAGCATCGTCCGCGTCACGGGATCGTCTTCGACGACGATCAGCCGTTCGCGACCGGCAGGCCTCAATTCCTGACGTGCGGAATCAACCACGTTGTTGGATGTCCTGTGTGCTTGTGGCGCGGCTTGAAAGTTCAAGTCGTCGCGCAGCGCACTGTCCTGTGAACGAACATTCACGACTTATTCGAGCCCCCGAAATTTGCCTGCTGGAATACTAGGCGTGTTGTGCTGCCCGAACAATATTGGTCATGGTATTGGCGTATTAAGTATGAATTGCCCCACGATTCTCATCGCGCGCATCATCATGCCGGCGTGGCTCGTGCGAGCGACGACCAGCCTCCTCGACACCGCCGATCCCGTACATTCGGCATCGGACTCAACCGCTGGTTAACGTAAAGAAAGGCTTCGGCTTCGAAACAGCCGGCCGCGCCTCTATGGTCTCCGCTTGCAGATGCGAAACCACGGAGCAGGCGTGATGCAGGGGCAGGCCCGGTTGGCCGCCGAACGAACCGAGCAAGGTGCAACGCCTTTCGGCCGTTCTCACACGCTCGACGTCCTGCGCGGCCTCGCCATCGTCGGCGTGATGGCGATCCACGTTTCACAATCTTTTCCCTCAAATATCCACGCCGTCGACTTCGCCTTCATGTGCGGCTGGACCGGCGTCAACGTGTTCTACTTCGTCAGCGCCATGACGATGTGCCTGATGTGGACGCAGCGCACCGAAACCGACCCGACGCGCAAATTCTACATCCGGCGCTTCCTGCGCATCGCGCCGCTGTTCTGGCTCGCGATCCCGCTCTACCTGCTCGTCAATGGCACGGGTCCCAGCTACAACGCACCCAACGGCATCGGGCCGCACCAGGTGATCCTGACCGCGACGTTCCTGCACGGCTTCTGGCCGGACAGCGTCAACAGCGTCGTGCCGGGCGACTGGTCGATCGCCGCGGAAATGACGTTCTATCTCGTGTTCCCCTTCGTGATCACGGCCTTCGGATCGCGCCGCCATCTCTATCTCGCGCTCGCGATCGCGCTGCATCTCGTCAATGTCTGCCTGTTCAAGCCGTGGGCGTTCGCGCTGTTCTCGGCCTATTATGGTCCCGGCCACGAAGCGTTCGTGTGGAACGCATTGCACATCAGCTTCCTGAACCAGCTTCCGGTCTTCCTCACCGGCTGCGCACTGTTCTTCTCGCTGCGCGACGGCTTTGCGAAGTCGGACGCCGCGATCTTCGCCGCCTTCATCGCGCTGTCCTTCATCGCCGACCGCGCCACCGGCTCGCATGAATTCAACTATTTGATGATCAACCTCGTGCTCGGCGCGCTGGTTGCAGGTTGCATCCGCCTCGCGATCCGCTGCCGGCCGATCGAGGCGCTCGGCCGCAACTCCTATTCGATGTACCTGTCGCACTTCGCGGTGATCTACGGCCTGCGCCAGATCTGGCCGCTTGCGGACGGACTGGTCTCGCTGCTGATCGCCTATGCCGTCACCGCCGCGCTCAGCTATCTCGTCGCACGCGCGACCTGGCATCTGGTCGAGCGGCGCGCGCAGGATTTTGCGCATCGCCTGACGTCCGCGGGATCGGGCCGCTCGACGATCCGGCCAACCATTGCGGCCACTGTGGCCGGTCTGCACTGACGCGCGACTTGTCTAGCTGACGCCTTCGAATCTACAGTACGCCACGAAAGATCTTCAGACACGCCGGGGCGGCGTGATCAGGTCGACCGGCTTCACGCTGGAGTAGGCGCCATGGAAGTCATACTGCTCGGCACCGGCGGCCCACGCCCGGACCCGCGCCGCATGGCGACGACCACGCTGATCAGGCTCGGCGAGGAGAATATCCTGTTCGACGCGGGCCGCGGCGTCATGGTGCAGCTCCACAAAGCCGGCGTGCCGCTCGGCGCCATCAACACGGTCTTTCTCACCCATCACCACTTCGACCACATCGGCGACCTCTATGATGTGATGCTGAATTCGTGGATGCATGGGCGCAAGGACGATCTGCGCATCTACGGTCCGCCCGATACCGAACGGCTCGTCAACACGCTGATCACACAGGTCTACGACAAGGACATCGCCTGGCGGGATCAGGGCGAGCCGACCTTTGGCGGCTGGAAGCCGGTCGTCGCGACGGACATCATTCCCGGCCATGTCCTCGACACCGGTCGCTGGAAGATCAGCGCCGAGCTCGTCTCACATGGCGACGGTCTCGACATGTCGCCGGCGTTTCTCGCGCGCTGGATGTGCCTCGGCTTCCGCTTCGAAGCCGAGGGCAAGGTCATTGCGATCTCCGGCGACACGGTGCCCTGCCCCGGTCTCGAGCGGCTGGCTGAAGGAGCCGACCTACTGGTGCAGTGCTGCTTTCTCGCAACGCCTGAAATCAACAACGACCATCTCCGCCGGCTCGCGAAATACACGATCGCCTGCGGCGATACGGTCGGCAAGATCGCAGCCAAGGCCGGCGTTAAGAAGCTTGCGCTGACCCATCACCGTCCGCGCACCGACGATGCCATGCTGGATGCGTTGCTCGCGGACGTCAGGAAGGACTATTCGGGTCCCGTCGTGCTCGGCGAGGATCTCACGCGGATCGAGGTCTGACGGCTGCGCGATGCGCCGTCCGGTCTCAGGACGATCCGACCTCGATCCGGTACGACAGTTCTTCGTTCGCGCCGGCCGCGATGTGCATCAGACCCGGCTTGTCGCTGAACTCGCCTTCGAAACCGACGGGACTGGCATAGCCGCGCCAGGGCTCGATGCAGAGGAACGGCGCGCCTGTCGGTTTCGACCAGACGCCGAGCTCGCGAAAGCCGCGCCATGACATTTTGAGCCAGGGCCCGGCCCCCTGCCCGGCCGCATAGCGGACCGCATGGCTGTTGACGGGGTCGAGGATGACGGCGTCATTGGTGAACAGGGACTCCGACAAAGGAAGCACGGTGCCTCTGACGGGGCTCGGATCCGTTGCCGCGAGCAGGAGTCCGCCCTCGACACGGCGAACCGGAGACGGCTCCTCGTTCGTGAACGTCAGCGCGTAGCTCTCCTTCGACATTCCAGGCTGAAGCGGCCAGTTGAAGGCGGGATGGCCACCGAGCGACACCGGCAATGTCTCCTTGCCAGTGTTCACGACCGTGAGCGAGAGATCGAGACCAGCGTCGTCGATCGCATAGGTGGCCGTCAGGCGAAATGCGAACGGATAGTGCGCGCGCGTTGTCTCGCTGTCTTCGAGCGCCAGCGTGCAACGGTTCTCGCCGCGCTCTACCCACGCGAACCGGCTGTCGCGCGCAAAACCGTGCTGGGTCATCCGGTAGGTCTTGCCCCGGTGCCGCATTTCGTCATTGGCGAGACGCCCGACGATCGGAAACAGCAGCGGCGCGTGGCGTGGCCAGGCCGGCCCCGCCTGCCAGACAAATTCGACACCGCTGCCGTCCTTCAACGAGCACAGCTCGGCGCCGTGTGCCTTGATGGTCGCGGTGAGCCCGCCACTGCGGATCGTGTGCGTGTCGTCGGTCATGACAATCTCCATCGCGGCAACGCGGCCAAACGCGGCGACCTGATGCGGCCGGATCATATCGCATCAGAAACGATTTCGCCCGCCCCAGGATGAGGCGGGCGAAGCCGAACTTCAAACGACTGGCTTTAAGCCTGGGACGATCGCCCGATGCTCTCGTAGGTGAAGCCGGCGGCTTGCATCTCTTCGGGCGGGTAGATGTTGCGGAGATCGACGACGACGGGCTGGGTCATGGCCGCCTTCAGCCGGCCGAGATCGAGCGCGCGGAACTGCACCCATTCGGTGACGATGACGAGCGCATCGGCGCCTTGCGCGCAGGAATAGGCGTCCTCGCAATAGGTGATGTTCGGCAGCTCGCCCTTGGCCTGCTCCATGCCGACGGGATCGAAAGCCTTGACCGTCGCGCCCATGTCGATCAGGCCGGTGACGAGCGGGATCGACGGCGCATCGCGCATATCGTCGGTGTCGGGCTTGAAGGTGAGGCCGAGCACGGCGATGGTCTTGCCGCGCAAGCTACCGCCAAGCGCCTGGCTGACCTTGCGCGCCATCGCGCGCTTGCGGTTCTCATTGACGGCCAGCACGGATTCGACGATGCGCAGGCTCACGTCATAGTCCTGCGCGATCTTGATCAGCGCCTTGGTGTCCTTCGGGAAGCAGGAGCCGCCGAAGCCGGGCCCCGCATGCAGGAACTTGGTGCCGATGCGGTTGTCGAGGCCGATGCCGCGCGCGACCTCCTGCACGTTGGCCCCGACCTTTTCCGAGAGATCGGCGATCTCGTTGATGAAGGTGATCTTGGTCGCAAGGAACGCGTTCGCAGCGTATTTGATCATCTCGGCGGTGCGGCGCGCCGTGAACATCAGCGGGGCCTGGTTCAGCGACAGCGGGCGATAGACGTCGCCCATCACCTTGCGGCCGCGCTCGTCGGAGGTGCCGACGACGACGCGATCGGGATACTTGAAGTCGCGGATCGCCGCGCCCTCGCGCAGGAATTCGGGGTTGGAGGCGACGACGACGTCGGCCGCAGGGTTGGTCTCGCGGATGATCCGCTCGACCTCGTCGCCGGTGCCGACCGGGACGGTCGACTTGGTCACGACGACGGTGAAGCCGCTGAGCGACTGCGCGATCTCGCGCGCGGCGGCGTAGACATAGGACAGATCGGCGTGACCGTCGCCGCGGCGCGAGGGCGTGCCGACCGCGATGAAGACGGCATCGGCGTCCGCGACCGGCTTCGACAAATCGGTGGTGAAGTCGAGCCGCTTGGCCTTCACATTGGTCGCGACCAGCTCGTCGAGGCCGGGCTCGTAGATCGGAATCTCGCCGCGATGAAGCGCCGCGATCTTCTTCTCGTCCTTGTCGACGCAGGTGACGTCGTGACCGAAATCCGCAAAGCAGGCTCCGGACACCAGTCCCACATAGCCCGTTCCGATCATCGCGATTCGCATGAAAAACTCTTTCCGTTGAAGACGGATGTTCCACTGAACACCCTAGACCATTTCTGTATCCGGCCGCACGCCCAACATTAGGGCAGGTTGCTTCGCGAACCGAATAAACCTTAACCGCCGCGCGTGACAGGTGTTGCGGTCATCTCCTGAAATACGCGACATGCATTGGTTGCATTCTACGTATGCGACAGATACGCCGCGTAAGCGCGCCTCACGCCGTCCTCGAGCGAGGTCGTCGCGCGCCAGCCGAGCTTTGCAAGACGACTGACGTCAAGCAATTTGCGCGGCGTGCCGTCGGGACGCGAGGTGTCGAAACTGATCTCGCCGCCGTAGCCGACGATGGCGGCCACGACGCGCGCGAACTCGGCGATGGTGATATCCTCGCCGGTGCCGATGTTGACCAGCTCCGCGCTCGAATAGGTCTTCATCAGGTGCACGCAGGCATCCGCCATGTCGTCGACATAGAGGAACTCGCGCCGCGGCGTGCCGGTGCCCCACACGATGACGCTCTTTGCGCCTGCGACTTTTGCCTCATGGAAGCGGCGGATCAGGGCGGCGACGACGTGGCTCAATTCGGGGTGATAATTGTCGCCGGGGCCGTACAGATTGGTCGGCATCACGCTGATGAAGTCGCTGCCATACTGGCTGCGATAGGCCTCCGCCATCTTGATGCCGGCGATCTTGGCAATCGCATAGGGCTCGTTGGTCGGCTCAAGCGGGCCTGACAGCACCGAGTCCTCGCGCAGCGGCTGCGGCGCCAGCTTCGGATAGATGCAGGACGAGCCCAGGAACATCAGCTTCTCGGCGCCGTTTTGATGCGCGGCCTGGATCACGTTCGCGGCAATCGCGATGTTGTCGTAGATGAACTCGGCGCGCAGCGTGTCGTTGGCGACGATGCCGCCGACCTTGGCCGCGGCGAGGAAGATCACTTGCGGCCGCGCTTTCGCGAACCAGTCGAACACGGCGGCCTGGTTGCAGAGATCGACCTCGCGCCGGTCGACCGTGACGAGCTGCACGTCCTCCCGCGCCAGCCGGCGCACCAGTGCGGCTCCGACCATGCCGCGATGGCCGGCGACATAGACGCTCTTGCCCTTCAGCTCAAACGGTGCGTTTGCCACTGGCCGCATCCCGTTTTGCCTCCGCCAGGTCGCTTGCCATCATCTCCTCGACGAGCTGGGCAAAGCTCCGCTTCGGCGTCCAGCCGAGCACCTCGCGCGCCTTGCTGGCGTCGCCGACGAGGAGATCGACCTCGGTCGGACGGAAATAGGTCGGATCGATCTTCACCACGGTCTTGCCGCTCGTCTCATCGACGCCGGTCTCCTCGACGCCCTTGCCGCGCCAGGCGATGCGGCGGCCGACATGGGCAAAGGACAGCTCGACCATCTCGCGCACCGAGCGCATCTCGCCGGTCGCGAGCACGAAGTCGTCGGGCTTGTCGGCCTGCAGGATCCTGTGCATGCCCTCGACATAGTCCCTGGCATGGCCCCAGTCGCGCTTGGCTTCGAGATTGCCGAGATAGAGCGTCTGTTCCAGCCCGACCTCGATACGCGCGACGCCGCGGGTGATCTTGCGGGTCACGAAGGTCTCGCCGCGGATCGGGCTCTCATGGTTGAACAGGATGCCGTTCGACGCGAACATGCCGTAGGCTTCGCGGTAGTTCACCGTGATCCAGTAGCCGTAGAGTTTTGCAACGCCGTAGGGCGAGCGCGGATAGAACGGCGTCGTCTCCTTCTGCGGGATCTCCTGCACCAGGCCGTAGAGCTCGGAGGTCGAGGCCTGGTAGAACCGCGTCTTCTTCTCCATGCCGAGGATGCGGATCGCTTCCAGCAGGCGCAGTACGCCGATCGCGTCGGCGTTGGCGGTGTATTCCGGGCTCTCGAAGCTGACGGCGACGTGGCTTTGAGCTGCGAGATTGTAGATCTCGGTCGGCCGGATCTGCTGCACCAGGCGGATCAAATTGGTCGAATCCGTCATGTCGCCATAGTGCATCAGGAACGGCACGTTGCCGACATGCGGGTCCTGGTAGAGGTGATCGACGCGCGCGGTGTTGAACGAGGACGAGCGCCGCTTGATGCCGTGCACGACATAGCCGAGCGACAGCAAATATTCGGCGAGATAGGCGCCGTCCTGACCGGTCACGCCGGTGATGAGAGCGATCCGCTCAGCCATGGGCCCGCGCCTGGTTCGGGGTCAAAGAGGTTCAGAGGGACGGGATAACCACCGTTCGCGCCCGCTGACAAGGCCGCCGGCGGTCAAAAGCGCAAGAACCAGCGCAAGAACCGGCTTAAGAGCCGGCATTCCCGGGCGACACGCAGGTGCCGTCGCCCGCGGGATCAGACGCCGTGGTACTTCCGATACCATTCGACGAAGCGGCCGAGGCCATCCGCGATCGACGTGGACGGCGAGAAGCCGACGTCGCGCTGGAGCGCGGAAATGTCGGCGCGCGTCTCCAGGACGTCGCCGGCCTGCATCGGCAACAGCTGGCGGATCGCCGGCTTGCCGATGATCTTCTCGAGCGTCTCGACGAACTCCATCAGGTTGACCGACCTGTTGTTGCCGATGTTGTAGACGCGATACGGCGCATAGCTCGACGAATTTTCCGGCCGCTCGGCATTCCACGCGGGATTCGGCGCCGCAGGCCGATCGAGGGTGCGGATCACCCCTTCGACGATGTCGTCGACATAGGTGAAGTCGCGCCACATGTCGCCTTTATTGAAAATCCTGATCGGCTCATTCGCGAAGATCGCGCGCGTGAACAGATAGGCGGCCATGTCGGGCCGGCCCCACGGGCCGTAGACGGTGAAGAAGCGAAGCCCGGTCACCGGCAGCTTGTGAACATGCGCGAACGTATGCGCCATCAGTTCGTTAGCCTTCTTGCTTGCGGCGTAAAGGCTGACCGGATGGTTCACCGAATGCTCGGTCGAATACGGCAAGGTGCGGTTGGCGCCATACACCGAACTCGACGAGGCGTAGACGAGATGCGCCAGACCATGGCGCCGGCCGGCTTCGAGCACGGTGACAAAGCCGTCACAATTGGCCCGGATGCTGGTGATGGGATCGTCGATCGACGCGCGCACGCCGGGCTGCGCCGCCAGATGCACGACGCGATCGGGCGAGACCTCGTCGAAGACGCGCGTCACTGCGGCGAAGTCTGCGAGATCGATCTTGTGGAATTTGAACCCTGGATGGTGTTCGAGCGTTGCGAGACGCGCACGCTTCAGCGCGGGATCGTAATACGGAGTGATTGCATCGATGCCGACGACCTGCTCGCCACGTGCCAACAGCCGTTCACAAACATGCATTCCGATAAAGCCGGCAGCGCCGGTAACGATCACTGGCCGCAAAGTTGTCATCTCGTTCATTCCGCGGAGCATTGCCAGACCAGGACATGAGAGGCAAGGTTTGGACAGTCACGACAATCATCAAATCAGTCGGCCCATGTAAGCGCATCGAAATGTGTAGGAAACATGATGGCGTCATGCACCATCGCATGCTATCCGCCTGCAAGGATGCTCGGACGATAGCGCCACATGTGCTAGACGTCATAGGACGTATATTCGGCGCCTGATGCTCAGTCTTCGGGCATTGTTCGCGCAAGAACCCGCAAAGAAAAAGATCGACTTTGAAACTCTCCATCAACGGCAGGTTCCTGTCACAATCGCTCACGGGCGTGCAGCGCTACGCCGCCGAGATCGTCAAGGCGATGGACCGCTTGCTCGCGAGCGGAGAGGCTCCGCAGCAACTGCTGGATGCAGAGTGGCAAATCCTTGCGCCGCCGAATGCGCAGACGCTTCCAGGTCTTCGCCGCATCGCCATCAAGCAGATCGGATCTTTGCAGGGGCACGCGTGGGACCAGATCGATCTGGCGCGCGCCGCGGCCGGCACCCGTCTCGTCAGTCTCGCCAATTCCGGCCCCGTACTCCACCGCGCCATCTCGTCGTGATTCACGACGCGCAGGTTTTCCGGCGGCCGGACTTCTTCAGCTGGCGCTACCTCGCCCTACACCGGACGCTCGGCCATCTGCTGGCGCGCACGGCAACGATCGCAACAGTTTCGGCGTTTTCACGCAACGAACTTGCCGAGGTGCTGTCGCTGGATCCGGCTTCGATCCCCGTCATTGCGAACAGCGCGGAACATTTTGCGACCGTCGCGCCCGACTTCTCGATCATCGACAAGCTACGTCTTGCGCCCCATCAATTCTTCCTCTTCGTCGGCTCGATGACGAAGAACAAGAATGTCGATACGGCCATTCGCGCCGCCGAGCAGCTTGGCCGCGCCGATTTTCCGCTGGTCGTGGTCGGTGGCGATAACAACAAGGTGTTCGGGGGCGCGGCCGCGGAATCGAGGGCCGGCGTCGTCATCGCCGGGCGCCTGAAGGACGAGGAGATTGCCGCGCTGTTCTCCCGGGCCGCCGCATTCGTGTTTCCGAGCCTTTATGAGGGATTCGGCGTGCCTCCCCTGGAGGCGATGTTCTTCGCCTGTCCGGTGATCGCGAGTTCCGCCGATGCCGTGCGCGAGACCTGCAACGATGCCGCCGTCTATTTCGATCCGCTCAACGCGGATCAGCTGTCGGCACGAATGCGCGAAAGAATTGAACTCGGCAGGATCTCGCCGGTGGAACAGGAGAAGCAGCGGCAGCGCCTTATGACATATTCCTGGGCCAAGTCCGCCGCAGCGATGCTCGAATTCCTCGCCAAGCCGGCATCCCGATCCACATCCGACCGTGCGAAACAATGACGCGGCCCGATTATTGCTGCTTAGCGAGGTTAGACGTGCGTCTGCAAGATCCGGCGTCTCCAGTATCTGGCGCCTTCAAGACAAGGAAGGAATGACCGTTGTCCAGCGGCCTGAAGATTCTGCATGTCGCCGAAACGGTCCGTGGCGGCATCGCGACCTACCTCAACGAGCTGCATCCGCACCAGAGCGCGAGCTTCGGCCCCGGCAACGTCAACTATGTCGTTCCCTCCGACCATCGCAGCGACCTGGTGAACATCGAGGACGACGCGGTCACCACGTTTCCGCGCGACGGACGCAACGCGGTCGGCCTGTTTCGCATGCTGTTTGCAACCATGCGCGCGGTCCGGCAGCTTCGTCCTGACGTCATCCACCTGCACTCGTCGTTCGCCGGGCTCGTGGTGCGCCCGGTGCTCTGGCTCACCTATCGGCGCTCGCGCATCGTCTATTGCCCGCACGGCTGGGCCTTCGGCCGCGAAACCGGCCGCCTCAGCCGCGAGGTGACGAAGTTCACCGAGCTCGTGCTGTCGAAATTCACCCATCGCATCGTCTGCATCTCGGAAAGCGAGCAGGCCGACGCCAAGCAGGTCGGAATCGCGGCGAATCGCCTGGTTCTTGTGCACAACGGGATTTCCAAGCAGCGTCCTGCGCTCGACAAGGGCGCAGCGCAATGGCGGTCGGAGAAGATCAAGGTCCTCTTCATCGGGCGCCTCGACCGTCAGAAGGGCTACGATCTCCTGATCGAGGCGGCGCGCGCGCTCGGAGACAAGCTCGACGTGCGCCTGATCGGCGCCTCGGTCGTCAGCAAATTCCGCAGAAGCGATCTGCCCGCCAACGTCTCTTTTCTGGGCTGGATGAACCGCAACCAGATCGAGGCCGAGCTCGACCAGGCCGACATGGTCGCGATTCCCTCGCGCTGGGAGGCGTTTGGCCTGGTCGCCATCGAGGCGATGCGGGCGGCCAAGCCGATCATTGCCTTCCGCATCGGAGCCCTGCCGGAAATCGTCGAAGACAATGCGACGGGCGTGCTGTGCGACGAAGTCTCGGCCGAAAAGCTGGTTGAAGGTTTTCAACGCGCAACCAGGCTCGACCTGGCTGCGGTCGGCCGTGCCGGATATGAGCGTTTCACCCGCCTCTACGACATCGAGCAGACCCACCGCACGCTCAGTCAGGTTTATGCCGACGTCGTGCATGTGCGGATGAGCGAATCCGGGCAGCAAGCGAAGTTGCAGTCCGATTTCCCGAACAATCTGCGATCGTAGCGACCGGCTGATCAGGCCAGCCGGCGGGCATCGCCCTGCGCGAACTCGCCGTCATTCACGCGTTTATCGGAGAACGACCACGCAATGGCCGATGCGACGATCATCGCGCAGGTGAGAAAGCCGGCCGCGAACAGCAGTGATCCGGTGTGCAACATCGTCTTCGCCTTCCTTTTGTTTGGCCGACCACTAGCCGGATCAGGATTAGGAAGACCTTACGGACGCCAGCGTGACGCCAGCTTCCAAATCTAAGCGTTAACGGAGGTGGAATCCCGTCGCAGAAACATTGGTCCGATGACCCGGCGAGAACGTCCGCTCTGGCGCCATGCCCGCCGCAGGACGACGAAAACACAACGCAGGATCACTCAGGACGGGATCCAACACTTGAAGTTCATGGCGATGTCATCTCGCGACAATGCCGTCGCATCTGCATGTCCGTCGCCGCGCGCTGCTCATTGGTTCGATCGCAGTCTCAATCGTGACATCGATCTGACACGTGTATGTATGGTTTGCGAACTGCTTATTTAAGAGGATGTTCCGCACAAATTTTGGACAGAGATCTCGGCGTGTATCCACGTTCACAAGTGGCAGCAAGGTCACAGCCACAAGTGCTTTACCATAAAGTCGAAGACGTAGCAGTGACTCCGCAGCACGGGATTTGTACGGTGATTCCGATTTTAGATGAGTGCGAGGGAATAGTGGTGGCTAAGACCGAACGTTTTGATTTTGATTTCGGTATTAGCCGAATCCTGGCCGCTGCTGCGATCAGCTTCTCCTTGACGGGTTGCGGTAGCTTCATTCCGTTAGACGCTCCTGATGCCGTCGCGACGCAAACAAATGCAGCGCTGATCACCGAGCCGACCGCGCCGCTCGCCTATGCCCTGATGCCGGTCAATCCGGCGATCCTGCAGGCGACCAACGCGTTCACGGACTCCGCCGGAATGGTGTTCTCCCGCCTCCCCGGCGGCAACTATCGCGACGTCACCATCGGCATCGGCGACATCGTCACCGTGACCGTTTATGAAGCGCAGGCAGGCGGCCTGTTCATTCCGCGCGAAGCAGGCGTGCGGCCGGGCAACTTCGTGGACATTCCGCGCCAGCAGGTCGACCAGTCCGGCAACATCAACATCCCCTACGCCGGATCGATCAAGGTCGCAGGGCTGACGCCGCGCGCCGTTTCGAACATCATCCGCGAGCGTCTCAAGGACCGCGCCATCGATCCGCAGGCCGTCGTGAGCGTGGCCGAACAGCGCGGCAACCAGATCAGCGTGCTCGGCGAAGTCAACTCGCCGCTCCGCTTCCCGGTCGATCCGGGCGGGATTCGCCTGATGGGCGCGATCGCGCGCGCCGGCGGCCCGAAATATCCGTCCTACGAGAGCACGATCACGATCAAGCGCGAGGGCCGCACCTACAGCGAGACGATGTCCTCGGTCGTGCACAACCCCAACGAGGACGCGCTGCTCGCTCCAGGCGACGTCGTCTTCCTGACCCGCATTCCGCGCGTCTACATGGTGTTCGGTTCGACGCCGTCTCCGGGATCGATCGGCGGCACCAACAACCGTCGTTTCACATTCGAGAACGACAACATGTCGCTGGCTGAAGCCATCGCGAAGGCAGGCGGTCTCGACGGCGCCCGTGCGGACTCCAAGTCCATCTACGTCTACCGTTTCGAGCCCAAGCCGCTGCTGGAGAAGATCGGCATCGCCGTATCCCAGTTCCCGACCAAGTCGGTCCCTGCCGTCTACAAGTTCGACATGAGCAAGCCGGACGGCTGGTTCCAGGCGGATACGTTCAGGATGCGCGATCACGACGTGATCTCGGTGGCGGAATCGCCGTCGATCGAATTCATCAAGCTCATGGCCCCGCTGAACGCGGCAACCGCCAACGCGGACAACATCAGCTCGGTGGTCGTGAACTCCAAATAGCCCAACTCAGCGCGCTCAATGACGAGCGTGCGGACAAGGCGGCCCCACCCCATTGGGGCCACAGAAGAGTATTAGCCTTGTCGGGTTGACGCGAGCAGGAGTGGACACGAGCGTGACCGAGCAAAACAGGAAACGCGCCCTGCGTCGTTTCCGGATGTTGATGTGCGGGCTCTGCGTCGCGGCCGGCCTCTCATATCCTGCAGACGCACAGAATGCGCAGCCGCTCGATCAGCGCTTCCTGCTGGGCGTCGGCACGCACCAGGGCCTCGGCGGCGTCACCAGCGCCCGCGGCTATGTGCCCGCGACCGCCATCAAGCAGATGAAGGAGCTGGGGGTCACCTCGTTCCGCGACGACTTCCCCTGGTCGGATTTCGAGCTGCCCGGCAAGCGGCTCGGCTTCAATGCCCTGAACGGCCGCCTCGAGACCCAGATCAGGTCCGGCGTCGGAATCCCGCTGCTCATTCTCGGGACCGGGCATCATCTCGTCCCGAATTCCGATCCGCCGACGACCGACGAAGCGCGCCAAAGATTCGTCACCTATGCCGCGACAGCCGCGCAAGCGGTCGCATCACGGCAGCCGATCTTCGAATTGTGGAACGAGTACAATCTCAGAGCGCGCGCGGAGCCGCTGTTCACCGTCGAAAATTATGTGACGCTCGCCCGATCGGTGCAGCCCGCGGTCAAGCAGGCGGCGCCGTCCGCGCCCTTCGTGGTCGGAGCACTGGGCGACGATCCCGGCTGGAAATGGACCGACGCCCTGCTGAAGACCGACCTGCTTCGTATCGCGGACGGGATGTCCATTCACATCTACAACCATTGCTTACCACCGGCCGGGCGGACCGCAGCCGAGGCGATCGAACGGCTGCAAAATCTTCATCAACGCGTCGCACAGGCGACCGGCAATCCCGACTATCCGATCTATCTGACCGAAACGGGCTGGCCGACACCAAGCGCGAAATGCGGCGTGACCGAGCAGCTTGCCGCCGACAATATGGCGCAGATCATCCTCTGGGCATCGACCGCCGGACCCTGGCTCAAGGGGATATGGCTCTATGAGCTGAAGGACAGTGGGACGAAGCCTGGTGAACTGGAGGACAATTTCGGCATTTATCATTTCGACAATTCGCCGAAGCCTGCCGTGTGTTCCATTCGCGAAAGCTGGGCCTTCATCCGCACCAGCCTGAAGTCAACGCGAACCACGCCGGCGACCGGCGTCGTGCAGATCCGCAGTGACAGTGGATCGGAAACGAAACTCGCGCTTTGGTCGGAGACTGCGTCGAAGCGCTTCGAAGTTCGATTAAAAAATGCGGAACCTAATGCCGAGATCAGATATGTATGTCAGCAAGCGCCGGGCCCTGCCGCCGGCGCCTGGACGGCGTTATCGACAACGCCGTTGCTTGTCAGCGTCAAGGGCACGGCCGTGCCGGATTTCGAGATCCGGCCATCGAACTGACGCTGCGGCGGGCTGCTAATCCGAGGCTATCCTTGAAAATACTGATCGTTAACACGCTCTATCCGCCCGAGATCATCGGGGGCGCCGAAGTGTCTGTGTCGCTGCTCGCGGAGGCGTTCGTCCAGCGCGGCCATCAGGTGTCGGTGGTCTGCCTTCAGAACAAGCAGGAACGTACGATCGACGAACTCAAGGGCGTGCGCGTATACCGCGTGCCGATGGACAACGATTACTGGCCGTTCGGCAACGACAGGAAGCCCTCCTCGGTCCAGCGCCTGAAGTGGCATCTCAAGGACACATGGAATCGCAAATCCGCGGCGCGGTTCGCCGAAATTCTCGACATCGAGAAGCCCGACGTCGTCCACACCAACAACCTCACGGGCTTCTCGGTCTCGCTGTGGTCGGAAGCCAGGCGGCGCAACATCAGGATCGTGCACACCCTGCGCGACTATTCCCTGCTCTGCAAACGCTCGACGCTGTTTCGGGGCGATGCGACATGCGCACAGCGCTGCACCGTCTGCGCCGCCATGACGTCGCCTTATCTGCTAGCCTCGCGTATGGTCGATGCGGTGGTCTCGAACAGCCAATTCGTGCTCGACCAGCACACCAGGCTGAAATATTTCCCCGGCACCGATGGCCGCGTCATCTTCAACATCGCCGATCCAAGCTCCGTGGTGCCGTCACCAGCTTCGAGCTCGGATGATCTGATATTCGGGTTCATCGGGCGGCTCGAGGCTGAAAAAGGTATTGAGGTAGTCCTCAAGGCGGCCGAGCAGCTTCCCGACCAGGGCTGGCAACTGAAAATCGCCGGAAAGGGGCTTGAGGATTACGTGCGGGGGCTAAAAAGCCGCAGCGGAAAGAAGGTCGAATGGCTTGGCTTTGCCAAGGCAGCCGAATTCTATGCCAGCATCGACGTCTGCCTGGTGAGTTCGGTCTGGCCGGAGCCGCTGCCGCGCACGTTGATCGAAAGCATCAACGCAGGCCGAGCGACGATTTGCTCGACGGCCGGCGGGATTCCCGAGATCGCGGGGTTTTCCAATATGGTTGGGTCCTACGAGCCCAGCGATCATAGGCGACTGGGAGAATTGATGCTGAAGGCCGTCAACGAAAGGTCACACTGGAAAGTCTCGCGGCCTCCGCAGCCAGGATTTGCCGAGAGGTTTTCAGCGGATTCAGTGACAGGACAATATTTGGACGTCTATTTGAACAACAATCGAACCAACCGGCAATAAGCCGAAACGGAGATTTCAGCAAAGCCATTTGGCAGGATAGCTGGACAGACCTTTTCGATGAAGATCCTTATCACGTCATCCCTCTATCCAACGCCATTGGCACCGAAGGTGGTCGGTGGCGCGGAAACGTTCGTCCGCCGCCTCGCCGAGACCCTGGTCGGGCAGAACGACGGCGTGGAAGTGATACGTGCCGCGTCCGCATCGAACCAGCAGATGGAGACCTGCAACGGCATCGACGTGTATTCGGCGCCCGTACACAACATCTATTTCCCTTTCGCCAAGCAGCACAGCTCGCCGGTGCGCGGCATCTGGCACGCGATCGAGGACTGGCAGACAATGTCGGAGCTCGTTGCGGCGCGCATCAAGGCCTTCAAGCCTGACATCCTGCACTCGAACAATCTCTCCGGCCTGACGACCGCGGTGTGGCGGACCGCCGCCGAGCTCGGCATTCCGGTCCTGCACACGCTTCACGACTATTATCTCACCTGCCCGCGCTGCTCGCGCTTCTCGGACGGACATGCCTGCGAGTCGAGCTGCATGAGCTGTCAGCTCCTGACCCTTCGCCGTCGCGGGGCGACGCGACATCTGGACGCCGTCGTCGGCGTCAGCCAGCGCATTCTCGACATCCATACGCAGCTCGGCCTGTTCACGCAGACACCGCTGAAGATCGTCATTCGAAACGCCTCGACCGCCGACGTCGGCAACGCAGACGCCGCGATGGTCGACGGCACCGTCACGTTCGGCTTCATCGGACGCCTGACCGAAGAGAAGGGCATCTACAATCTCGTCCGCGCCATCGCGACGATTCCGCCTGACCGGTTTCGGCTCGTCATCGCAGGCCACACAACCGAGAGCCAGCAGAAGCAGCTCAAGGCGCTCGCTCCGAATGCACGGATCGAATTTCTCGGCTTCGTACAGCCGAAGCAGTTTTACGAACAGGTGAACGTCGTGGTCGTACCCTCGGTCTGGGAAGATCCCTGCCCGCTCGTCGTCGCCGACGCGCAGGCCGCCTGCAAACCCCTGCTCGGCACGCCGTTCGGCGGCATTCAGGAAGCAATCAAGCCCGGCGTGACCGGCTGGCTGACGTCGCCCGATCCCGCCTCGATCGCCAAGAGCATTTCGGCGATCATCGAAGCGCCGCAGCAGATCGTGGAGATGAGCGAGCGATTGAAGTCCGGCATCGACAAATGGGTTTTTGACGACGTCGTCGCCGGCTATCGCAACGTCTACGACGAGCTCACGCGCGGCCGCGGCACGCCTCGCACATAGCCGAGTCTGACGCAGATGCCGCCAATGGCCCCCAACCATCCCGCCATGTTCTTTCTCACGCATTGCCAGACATGATCAGCCTGCTCGCATTCGGCAGCTATATCTACCAGAGTGCGTCCGCGATCATTCTGATCTTCGCCGTCAGCCATATCCTCTCGCCGGCCCAGTACACCTCGTTCTCGCTGGCGCTGGCGACGAGCCAGTTGTTCTGCGTCTTCGTGTTCGAATGGCTGCAGCTGGCCGGCGTTCGTTTCCTCGCCGCAGCTTCCGGAGAAGAGGCCGCGCGCCTGCGGTTCTCGCTGTTCAGCGCCGGGCTGCTCAGCGCGCTGGTGCTGCTGCTCGTCGGCGGTGTGGCGGGACTGCTGGGCACGCTCGAGACGAGCGTCGTCGCCCTCGCGCTGGCGATGGCCGTGCTGCAAGGCGCCACCGACCTCTATTTCATGATCGTCCGCGTGTCCGATCGACTGGGGACCGCGTCCGTCCTCCTGATCCTGCGTGCCAGCGTGCTTCTGGCCGGCGCCGTCGCGGGCGCGCTGCTCCACGGCACGGCTGCAGCGACGCTGTGCGGCATGGCCGCGAGCTACGGCGCGGTGCTTCTCCTGAGCCTGGTCGTGCATCGCACCTCGCTACGGCGCGCGTCGCGACACGCCATGCTGACCGACTGGGGCAATTTCTGCCGCTACGGCATCATGGCTGCGGCCGCCTCCGTCATTCATCTCTCCGTACCCGTCACCTTGCGCCTGATCGTGATCGCCACGCTCGGCCGGGCGTCGACCGGAGCGGCCGGCTTCTCGATGGCGATCGACCTTCTGCAACGACCGTTCTCGGTCCTGGTGGCCGCCATTCACACCGTCTGCTATCCCAATGTCGTAGTCCAGTTCGAGCGCGGCGTCGACGGCGAAGCGCGCAGGGCAACCGCCCGCATGCTCGAATTCATCCTCTGCGCGACGATCGTGATGCTGGGCGGGCTGATCGGCCTCCTGCCCGACGCGGCGCATCTGTTCGTGCCCGCCGATCTGCTGGTCGATTTCCTCAACGCGGCGCCGGTCGCGGCGATCTTCTACTTCCTCCACACCCACCTTCAGGCCACGCTCGCGATCGTGCCGCATCTGACCAAATCGGCGACGAGGCTGGTGGTCGTCGCGGCGTGCCAGCTGGTGCTGGTGTCGGCGGCGTCCTCGATCGGCGCGTTGCTGCACATATCGGTGGCGGGACAGATCGCGAGCGCGGCATTGGCCTCCGCCCTCATCATCCTCTTCGCCAGCGGTCCGCTGATCCGGTTCAGGGCGGCGCCAAAGGCGCTGCTGATCCTGGAAGCTACCGTCGCGGCCGCCGCGATCGCGATGCTCGCGGCAGCTCCGTCGGTCTCCCTGACCTGGCTCGCGGGAAAGATCGTCTTTGCCGGCCTCGCCGTCGTTCTGGTGACGTGGCGAGGCGATCTGCTGGCCTCGGCACGCAGCTAAGATCAGGCCTTCACCGCGTGAGCCAGCGGGTTGCCGCTGGTATCGCCGGTCAAACCGTAGATCCTGAGGGTCTCGTCGACCATCGGCCCGACACCGAAATATTGCTGCGCACGCGCAAGAGCATTGCGCGACAGCGCGGCGCGCATCGCGGGGTCGGCCACCTTCTCGAGCGCACCGACGAGCGCGTCGACGTCCTCGAATGGCACGATGAAGCCGGTCTGGTCCTGGATGATCTGATCAGTCGCGCCGCCCGCCGGAGTCCGGACCGGAACGAGGCCCGTCGCCATGGCCTCGGCAACGCCGAGCGGAAATCCCTCGAACCGGCTCGGCAGCGCGAACACGTCGGCGGCCCAGAGGATTTCGCGGACGTCGCCCATGAACCCGAGGAACTTGAAGGTGTCCTTGTCCTTCTCGCCGGCATAAGCGAACGACTTGATTTCCTTCTCGCGCTCGGCTCCACCGCTGCCGACAAAGTAGCATTTGATGTCGATCGGCGGAGAACTGGCGCCGTCGCGAATCTTGCGCGCCGCCTTGATGAGGAGGTCGTGGCCCTTCACCCAGGCGAGACGGGCCGCCAACAGGCACATGAACTCACCGTCGGCAACGCCGAATTTCGCGCGCGCATCGCGGCGCTCGGCATCCGAGGGCGGCCGGAAATGAACCGTGTCGACGCCGCCATAGACCTTGGCGATCCGGTTCTTGCCGAACAGCACGTAGCGGCGCAGATGCCGGAGCGATTCCTCCGACATCAGAATGAGGGTGTGGGGAAAGAAGAGGTTGAAGAACAGGACCTGGACCGGGCTGAAGGTCGATTGCGGCGCATTCTGCACCTTCTCGATGTTCCCGAGCACCGAGGGATGATAGGTCGCAACACAGCGCGCGCCGGTCAGCAGCGCGAGCAGCCGGCCCCACATCAGCATGCCCAGCCCGTGGACGTTGATCACGGTGATGTTGTTCTTCCGGATCAGTTTCAACAGCTGCATGAAGATCGACAGCGAGGGCAACTTCCGAAGTCCCGGAATGACGTTCCATTCCTTGACGGCCGCCGCCAGCTTCTGACGCTTGTATTCGGACTTCTCGTCCGAGCGAACGGCACCGGAGACCAGGTGGATCTGCACGCCCCGGCCATGCAATCCCGTGGCCAGGGTCTCGCAATAGGATGCAATCCCGTCATTGCAATTCACGACCTCAACCAGAAACATGACATTCGGGGCGGGATCTTGCATGGGAATGGCCTTACTCCGTTCAATCGACGACATTTCGGTCAGTGCTTAGCGGCAAATTCCATGCCGTGCCAGCGGTTTGCCCGCAACAGTATTGCGCGCCTAACATATTGACGTTGCGGATCTGCGACACTCCGCCCCGGCACTGCAGACGACGTCCGAAGTCCGCTTCTCGGGTTCGGCGCCTTGCGCCCGAAGTCGGCGTTCCCTTCAAATTCCGCAAGCAACGCCCGGTTGAAACGTCCCTCGGCCCCTTGCCCGCCGGGTCCACGACCGATTGTCCCGCCGTCGACGCACCGATCGCCGCACCTCGTGCACACAGATTGGACCTCTCATCTGGTCGGCGTCGTTCGTTCGACTGGCCCTGCACATCAACGAGGCGTTTCTTCATCGGCCAAAGACAGACTCGATATCCTTCTGCATTGACGTCGACACGAATGTCGCAGCGACCAGGAGAGAAAACAAAACTCCGGTGGCGAGTTCCATAGATTTACTTTCTCGCTTCCCGACTGCACGCGGGAAAATTCGGAAGCGCGCTGCAAGCCTTCAACGCCCGAACAACTGTCACATTCGAAATTCGATCGATATTTTTTGCGGTCGTGACTCTCAGGCAACTCGATCCGCCCACGCCACAGGCTTAACAGCGCTTAACACAATAGATTCGAAGCAAGGCTGCTCGCGCGACAAGCAAATGCGTTTCGATTAGGCACCGGCACAACATCGATCGAACATCGTCGTTGCATCGCCATTCGAACGTCACGCTGCAAGCACATTGCCGTGGTCTTCATCGATCAATCTCAGTCCACGCAGATTCGTGCGCTGTGGGCGTCGCGCAGGAAGCGTCGGTGAGAAAATCTCCGGGTGCTTCCATTTTTACCGATCTCACCAACTCGAAAAACAGAGATTGGCCGATACGACAGACGCAGGCGGCACCGAACTCTCGCGTTTCAGAAAAGGCTCCGAAATCCCGATGACTACCGCATCACCAGATCAGACGATCCTGTCGGCGAGCACCTTTGTCAATTCCATCGGCGTCAATGTTCACGTTGGATATTCCTGGGGCGCCTACGACAACCTCGCCCTCGTCGAGGACAATCTCAAATATCTCGGGGTGACGAAACTGCGGGGCGGACTCGCCACGAGCCCGGAAGCGCAACCGATCGTCGAGGGACTTGCGAAGGACGGTTACAAATTCGACCTCGTGGTTCCGTCGGGCGTTCCGGCCGGCGGCGCGGCGGCGCTCCAGTCTTATCTGGAATCCGTCAAGGAGTTCGCGGCCAGCCATCCCGGCAGCGTCATCGCGCTGGAAGGCCTCAACGAGGTCAACATCCAGGGCTTCAGCTATAATGGGAGCTCGAGCGTCTCGGCCGCAGCGCAGTTCCAGGCTGTCTATTACAGCGCCATCAAGGCGGACGCCGCGCTCAAGGACATCCCCGTCTACAACCTGTCGATCGGCTACAATGACTCGGCCGACTACGCCAATCTCGGAAACATGTCGGGGTCGACCGACTACGCCAACTCTCACGCCTATGTCAGCACCGGCCTGACACCCGAAACCGCCCTTGAGCAATTGCTCGGTAACGCCACGTCGGTCACCGGCGGCAAACCGGTCGTGATCACCGAGACCGGCTATACGACCAAGAGCGATACCCCGTATGTCGGCGCCAGCGAGAACGTACAGGCGAAATCGATCCTGAACACGCTGGTCGATGCCTACAAGGACGGCGTCAGCACCACCTATCTCTATCAATTGCTGGACGCCTCGGCGAGCAACGACCCTACGGATCCCGAATCGCACTGGGGCCTGTTCAACGCCGACGGAACCCCGAAGCTCGCGGCGACCGCCGTCCACAATCTGACGTCGATCCTGGCCGACGACGGCGAGGGCGGCCACACGCCGACTGCCTCGCTGAACTATACGCTCGACAACATGCCGGCGAGCGGGAACAGCATGGTTCTCGGCAAGAGCAACGGCGCCTATGAACTCGTGGTCTGGGCGGAACCCAAGGTCTGGAACGACGCTACCGACACCGAGATCGCGAATCCGACGACGTCGGTTACCGTCAACCTGGGCAGCGTCCACCACCTGATCAACGTCTATGACCCGCTGAAGGGCAGCTCGCCGATCGCGACCTACACCGACGTCAGCCAGATTGTGGTTCCGATCACGGACCACCCGCTCATCATCGAGATCGACGCTCCGGCAGGAGGCGGCACTGCACCGCCCGCCGTGACCGACGTCAGCGGAACCGCCGCCGACATCGTGTCGCAGATGTCCGACCTGAACGCCTCGGGTTCGCTTAAGACCATCACGCTCACCGACACCCACGTGCTTCCGGTCGCCTCCGATGCCACCATGGCGTACATGATCTCGCATTACGGGAAGGCGCTCGCAGCCATCCAGGGCTGCTACCAGTTCTCCATCACCAACTCGACCGACACCTGGAGCGTCACCAGGGTCTACGACTCCTCCGCAAAGCTTCTGTCGACCAGCACGTCCAACTTCACCGACGGCGTCATCACCAGCAAGGTGACGCTCAATACCGACGGCTCGTCGGAGAACATCGCCTATACCGGCGGCAAGATGGTGCGTGACGTCACCGTCTCGGCGATCGGCGACAAGGACACCAAGACCTACGATACGAGCGGCAATTTCATCGCGGATCTCGTCCAGAACAAGGATGGCTCGTCCTCGAACACGCTCTATTCGAACGGCGTCAAGACCAAGGTCTACGTCACCAATGCCGACCGCACCCACGACAACTACTATTACAACATCACCGGCCAGTCCTATACCACCGAGCACGACCAGCTCGATGCGGGCGGGAGGCTTCTATCAGTCGTCCGGATGCATGCCGACGGCTCCATGGCCTACAGCCAGGTCTACAACAGCGACGGCAGCAAGGTTACGACCCAGTACGACGCCACGGGCCACAAGACCTCTGTCGTCACCGTGACATCGACGGCGACCAGCACCGATTTCTACACCACAGCCGGCGTTCTCAAGCAGACCGTCGTGCAGACGACCTCCGGCAACGTGACCACCACGAACTACAATGGTTCGCTGCTGGTGTCCGTCTACGTCGTCAACGCCGACGGCTCGAAGGACTCCAAGCTGTACGACGCCAAGGGCGTCATCGCGAGCGACGTGGTCCAGAACGCGGACGGCTCGTCGTCGACCACGCTCTATGCGGCAGGCGTCAAGACCAAGGCCTACGTCACCAACGCGGACGGCAGCCGCGATAACTATTATTTCAACATCACCGGCCAGTCCTATACCGGCGAGCACGATCACCTCGACGCGAGCGGCAAGCTGCTGTCGGTCAGCCGCACCCATGCGGACGGCACCATGGCCTACAGCCAGGTGTTCAACAGCGACGGCAGCAAGGTCACGACCCAGTACGACTCGACCGGTCACAAGACCTCGGCCGTCACGATAACGTCGACGGCCACCACGACTAACTTCTATACGACCGCGGGCACGCTCAAGCAGCAGGTCGTGCAGACGACCTCCGGCAACGTGACCACGACCAACTACAACGGCTCGCTGCTGGCGTCGGTCTACGTGGTCAACGCCGACGGGTCGAAGGAGTCGAAGCTGTACGATTCCAACGGCATCATCGCGAGCGACCTGATCCAGAACAAGGACGGCTCGTCCTCGAACACGCTCTACACGGCCGGCGTCAAGACCAAGGTCTATGGCACCAATGCCGACGGCAGCCACGACAACTACTATTACAACATCACCGGCCAGTCCTATACCAACGAGCACGACCACATCGATCCGAGCGGAAAGCTGCTTCTGGTCAGCCGTACCCATGCCGACGGCTCGATGGCCTATAGCCAGGTGGTCAACAGCGACGGCAGCAAGGTCACGACCCAGTACGATTCCACAGGCCACAAGATCTCGGTCATCACCGTCACGTCGTCGGGTACGACGACCGACATCTACGATGCATCGACCGGCGCATTGAAGCAGGAGGTCTCCAAGACGAGCTCCGGCGACACCACGACGACGAACTACAACGGCGCAAAGCTGGCGTCGGTCTACGTGGTCAACGCCGACGGGTCAAAGGACACCAAGCTGTACGATTCCAGCGGGATCATCGCCAGCGACCTCATCCAGAACAAGGACGGTTCGTCCTCGAACACGGTCTACTCCGCCGGCGTCAAGACGAAGCTCTATGTCACCCATGCCGACGGCAGCCATGACAACACCTTCTACAACATCACGGGCCAGAGCTATACGACCGAGATCCAACACCTCACCGCCGCCGGCGCGCTTACGGCCCTGACCCGCCTTCATGCCGATGATACGCTTGCCTACAAGCAGGTGATCAAGAGCGACGGCAGCAAGGTCACCGACCTCTACGACAGCACCGGCCACAAGATGAGCGAGATCCTGAATGCCGCCGATGGATCGACCACGACGGACACGTACAACTCGTCGGGAGCTCTGGTCCAGGACGTTCACAAGACGGCGGGCGGCGACGTGACGACGACGAACTACGCGAACGGATTGAACTCGTCGATCTACGTCGTCAACGCCGACGGCACCAAGGAAACGAAGCTGTTCGACGGCAGCGGCAGTCTCACCAGCGACTACGTGCTGAACAAGGACGGCTCAAACTCGACCACCGTGTTCACGTCGGGCGTCAAGACCGCGGTCTACGCCAACAACGCCGACGGCTCGCACGACAACACGATCTACAACATCACCGGCAAGAGCTACGTCACGGAGCAGCAGCACATCGACGCCGCGGGCAAGATGACCTCGATCACCCGGTCGCACGCGGACGGTACGCTCGATTACACGCAGGTGGTCAAGGCGGACGGCAGCAAGGTCTCCGATGTCTACGACAGCACCGGGGTCAAGACGACCGAAACCATCAACAACGCCGATGGAACGTCCGACGTCTTCAAGTTCAAGGTCGCCGGCCTGCCGGGCGCCGTCGAGCACGACAGCTACAATACCAGCGGCTCGCTGCTCTCGATCGACGTCCTCAACACCGATGGGACCCACGCTGTCACGGCGGTGACTGCGGGACTGACACTGGCCGGCGGCAGCGGCAACGACGTCTTCTCCGCGGCGCCGGGCACGACCACCGTCATGTTCGACGGCGGCAACGACCAGATCAAGAGCTTCCACGCCGGAGCCGCGGCGAACCACGATACGATCGAAATCCTGAAATCACTGGTGGCCGACTACAGCCACCTGCAGATTTCGCAATCAGGTTCCGACACGCTGATCCAGCTCACCTCGGCCGATTCCATCCTGTTGAAGAATGTGAATTCGGCCAACCTGGATCACGGCAACTTCCTGTTCGTCTGACGCCGAACCAGCTGGCAGGTCCCCCTGCCAGCTGAACGGGGACGACGGGGGAAGCAAGGTCAGTGCGGCCGCGCGGGTGTGGCCGCACCGATGAAGATGATATCCTCGGCCAGCAGCGGAAGCCGCCGCAGCAGCATCGACTTCAGCTTTCCGGCGCGCATGAAGGTGGCCATCTTCACCTCGACCGGCGCATAGCCGGCGTCGATTGCGACCTTGGCGATGGTATAGGGCGTGAAGAAGAACCGGTGATCGCTGTTGATCGTCTCGACGTTCTTCAAGATGCCCTTGATGTTGCCACCCCTGAAGGCGTTCGGAACGGTGATCACGATCTGATCGACGACGTCGCCGTAATTCTCCCTGAAGCGCGACAGGAACGAGACCGGATTCGGAATGTGCTCGACGACTTCGCCAAACACGGCGATGTCGAACTTCCGGCCGGATATTGCATCGATCTTCTGGCCGGACGTCACGTCGCCCGCGACCATGTTGTCGAGCCCGGAAATCCGCGACGCCTCCCGCACCGCATCCGCATCGATGTCGACGCCGACGGTGTATTCGGAACACTCGGTGATCAGGCCGTGCAGCCAGTCCCGGTTGTCGATCTTTCGTTTGATGAGCGGCAGATGATCACAGCATCCGACATGCAGGACGCGCTTGCCCCGACAGATGTCCACGAGGACGTCGCATCTGTATTTGACGTCGCCATCGCCCCGATATTGTACGACGATGGTGTCTTTGAACTTCGAGCCGTCGAGATAGGGATAGACCTGCGAAAAATCGGTAATGATCGACGACATGGGCTTGCTTCCTGTGTCCGAGACGTTTCCGGACACAACTATACATGGCAAGCAATCAGAATTGTGACCGGGTTGAACCGGCGGACCAAACGCGGATCGCCGGGAACCTCGCCGTCGGTTCGCGGGCCGTCAGGCGCGCAGGCGACCTGGTGCTTCCGAGCGCACGATCCGCGCAGGTGCTCCCGCGGCGACGGAATGCGGCGGGACGTCACGCGTCACGACCGCGTTGGCGGCAACGTTTGCTCCCGCACCAATCGAAGTCGGGCCAACGATCACGGCACCGGTGTAGATGACGGCACCGTCGCCGATGGTCGGGCAACCCGGTTCATCCCAGGCACGCCGGCCGAGCGTGACGTTGTGATAAAGCATCACGGAGCGACCGATCCGCGCCCCCTCGCCGATCACGACGCCGGTCGGATGCGGCAAGATCAGCCCTGGACCGATCTCCGCGAGAACCGAGATGTAGCAGCCGCGCCGCATCAGCGCCCGCACGAGCAGCCAGGTGATCTGATGTCCCCAGCGGGTCTGGAATCGCAGCATCTTGGCGATGCGCCAGGTCGTGATCACGGCAAAGCCCGGGCTCGTCAGCATGGCGACGAAAGCGGCAGCCACACCGGACCTGCCGGTGTTTGCCATCAGGTCCTCGCGCCACGGAATTCCCGCTTGGGACTTGCCGCTCATTCCCCCAACTGATGACATCAAACGATCTCTACTAACCTGCCGAGGAAACATTCGCCTGGATCGACGGAACCGAGCCGCCGAGCAGCGATTGCATGCTGTTCCAGATGCGACGCCTGAATATCACGTAGCTGCCAAGCACGATCAGCGCATAGACGGCCGTCGCCAACAGCCAATGTGACAGGCTTGCGACGTCTGCCTTCGTGGCGACGAGTGCACACAATGCGCCGAGTGCGGTGGCGACGGTGGCCGGCATCAGGGCGCCCAACAAAGAGGCATAGGAGATCGCGCAGTTGCGGGCTCCAATCATCAGCATCAGGACGCAAACGAGGATCGATACGATCAGGTACACGACCGCCACGGCCGTGAGCCCGAACGGCAACGCCACGACAAAGGCGAGGATCATGCTGGCACTGTTGGCGGTGCTCACCCAGAACTGGAGCCGGGCCTTGTTGTGAGCGAGCAGAATCGGTCCGGCATAGGCCGCAATCGACTGCGCCGCGCCTGCCGGCGCAAGGATGGCAATCAGCGGCAGGACTTCCTGCCAATGCGGCGAGAGGAACGTCGCAACGGGATATTTCAGCCCGAACGTCAGGTAGATCATTGCCGGGAATGTGATCATCGCGGTCATGCCGAGCACCGCGCAGATCGCCGCCCTGCGCCGTTCCTGTTCCCGCTCGCCGTTCATCCGGCTCAGGGTGGCCATCAGAACGCCGCCGCCAGGCCACGACAGGATCATCAGCGGAAGCGTCATGAACTGGAAGGCGAGACCGAACAGACCGACCGCCGCTGCGCCCAGCTTGGCGCCGATCATGAGATTGCCGACGTTTCTCGCAGTGAAGTTGAGGACGTTCGAGGCCAGCACCCAACCGCCGAACGACAGCATCAGCGCGACGCCGCGCCATTTGAAGGACAGATGGATATGGCGCCTGGTGTTCACATAGAAGGCGACGGCGCGCACCGCCTGCATCAGGACATAGTATGCGATCAGCGCCCAGATCCCCCATCCGAGCAGGGCTCCGGCCACGCCCACCGTCGCGGAAGCCAGAGCCGCGCCGGCTTCGATCAAGGCGATGGTCTGATATTGCAGGGAGCGCTCCAGGACCGCGCGCGGCCCCATCGCGGAAATGGACAAGACGACCGAACCGGAGAGAGCGGCGAGCACGGATGGCAGCCCCTGCATGTCGACGGCAGCCCCCAGCGGCTTCGAGGCGGCGGCCAGCACCAGGGCACAACCAATCCCGATCGCGACCATCAGAGTCGTCGCCGCGCCGGCTTCCTCCCTGGTGAGCGACGTCCGCTGGATCATCGCGCTCGACAGCCCAAGGTCGGTCAGCATGGAGATGAAGGCGATGAAGGGCAGCGAAAACGCCACGAGCCCGAATTCCGTGGGCGTCACGAAATAGGTGATCAGCAGCGTGATGAGGAACTGAACGGCCGACTTCACGACGTTCACGCTCGACATCGAGAGCAGGTTCTTGATGATCATGACGTCTCTCGTACGTGATCCGGCTGAAACGATTGCGAAAGGACGCGCTCAGGCGACATAGCGAGCTTCACGGCGCACTCCAAACAACAGGCCCCGCAGCGCCGGATCGAGCAAGCGGCGGAGTCTCACTTCGATCAGCTCGTAACTGACAGTTCCCGCTATCAGTGCGGCAATCAGGCCGAGGCCCGCGAACCCGGCCCAGAGGAGCCAGAGATTGACGCCATGCGCGGCCAGCTTCACTCCGATGACCTGCAACGGAAATAGCGCAAAAGGGTGGACCAAATAGAGGCTATAGCTGATCTTTCCGAGGAACTGCAGGAATTTGCCGCTCAAAGCGACGGCAATACCGGAGTCCGGAGCAAGGACCATTCCAAACAGCAGCGCGCCCGGCAGCAGCCCGACCAGCGGATGCGCATATTCGATCGACACGTACATCGCGATCCCGCAAAGGATGCCCGCCAGCAATCCGGGCCAGCCGACGACGCGGATCCGCAAATCGATCAGGCTGAACAACAGCCCGACCAGAAAGAACGCGGCGATCGGCCGAAAGGCGATGCCCGCGAGACCGAGCAGGATGAACGGCGCCGCCAGCAGCCAGTTCCTCCGCCGCACCAACATCACGAAGATCACAGCGAACAGAATGTAGAACGCCCATTCGTAGCTCAGCGTCCACGCATTCTGCTGGCCGATCGGCAATCCCAGCGCGTCCGGCAGGAACGCCAGATTGACGAAGAACAGCTTGAGATAGGTCGGCAGGTCGATCCCCTTGAAGAACTTGTAGCCAACCAGAGGGCCTGCCGTGAACAGGATCAGGTGCAGGATCACGAACACCGGCAGGATTCGCAGGGCGCGATCGAGAAAGAACTTCCCAACACTGCGGTGACGCATCAGGCTCGCCGGAATCAGGAAGCCGCTGATCATGAAGAACAGCTGGACCCCGTGCCCGCCCATGTTGACCGTCGCTTCCAGCCACGGCCAGATCGGAGGCAGGAAGCCCGCCAGAAGCGGCATGTCCTGAAGATGGACGATCAGCACGGTGAGCGCGGCGACGCCGCGCAGCCCCTGGATCGCCTCCACGAAATTCTTGCTGTCTGCGCTCACCGCCGCGATCCGATATCAAGACGAAGGAAAGTTGCGGACCAGAGCCCGTGCTGCGCATTGCAGCTCATTGCGTACGGCAACATCGCAATCATGCCGGCCGAGAGACCAGATCGTCGACGTCAGGCGCGAGCGGCACCGCGTCCGCGACGGTCTCGTCACGTCTCTCTCGGGCGAAGACTTCGCTGAAGGCGACGCCGAGCATGATCAAGCCGCTTGCCGGACCATAGGCCAGCACGGTGATGGTGAAGAGGTTCATGGCGACCGCGAAAGACAGCTTGTAGATGTCCCTGGTCCTTGCGACCGCGAGGATGACCATGACCATGAACAACACGAAGATCGGCCCGAACATCAGGTAGGTGCCGAGGTAGAAATTATCCACCGGAACGTAATAGCTGAGCTTGTTCGAGAACAGCAGCTGCGGATAGTTGAAGCAACCGAGGCCGCAGCCGGTGAAGAAGCCGACCGGCATGAGCTCAGCCATGTAGACGAACGGCAACTGCCAGCTGTTGTTGACGCGGTCCTGCAGGCTGAACAGACCGCGCGACATGCTGACAAGCCCGTTGCCCGAGAACAGGGCGATCAGCACCGCAGGCACGAGGATCGACAGGAACGACAGCAGCGCCATGCGCCGGAGCATGGGAAACTTCTCACGCTCGGGAACGAGGCGAACGATGATCAGGCAAGCGACGTAGATCACCATCACGCCGAGCGAGGTCTTGTTCGTGGTCAATTTGATGGCGTAGAGACCGATGGGGGCCCAGAACAGGCACCACAGCAGGCTCCGGCGCACCGAGCTGATCGTGAACGAAATGAACACGAAGAATGCGGCCATCGTGCTGTCGGCGGCAAGTCCGGCGAGGCGCATCTCGGACGCCGACCACCACAGCCGCGTCGCCTGCCGCGTCGTGCCGAAAGTCTCGTAGGCATATCCCACCCAGGGCAACTGCATGCGGGACGACAATGTGATCCCGACGATCGTCAGGTAGAAGATCGGGTGAAGCCACCGCAGCAGTCGATCGTAGTCGCCGAAATTGCGCCCGCAGAAGCAGAAGCCGACGAACACCGGCGCGATCATCTTGAACGACGACATCATGCCGCTGAAATATCCCAGGAACACGTATCCGAGGTAAAGCGCAAAGCAGATGTAGAACAGCGTGAGGATCGCGACGAGGTTACGCCCCATCAGGACGTAGCGCTGAACGAAGGCAAAAATGCAGACCAGCGCGAAAATGTCAGGCAGGAACCACAGCGGGCTGATCTTGAGAACGGCCAGATAATAGCGCAGCGCGCCTGCGAGCGCATCGCGGTAGAAATAAAGCAAGAGCGCGATAGCCTCGAGACTGAAGAATGCACTGCCCTCCTGCTGGTGGTGCCGGGGCAAGGCCACCGGATCGACCATGCGCCAGTCCGACCTCGGTAGAGCCGAAGAGCTGCTGGACATGCCCGTCACTCCCGCGACCACAGCGGGAACGGCGCGGCGATTGAAAAGCCGAAGCACGAACCGCGACCCCGGCATCTCGACCCAGAGGTAGGTGAGGTTGGAGAGCACGAGCACGGTGGCCACGAAGACGGCGAGCAGCAGCGAGGCTGCTAGTCCGGGAAGAATGTTGTCCACGATTTGCAGGCGCCCGGTGCCGACGCCACGCGCGAAGTACTGGATGAGGACAAGTATCAGCGCATGCGTCATGTAGATCGAATAGGAGCGCTTGCCCAGCCAGACCAGCGGACGAACGGACAGCAGCTTCGGCAGGAGCCGCTCCGGAAACGCCATCAGCGAGCCCAGCAGAGCGCCGAAAACGATCGGCGCCACGAAGCTGAGCCGTTCGTCGAAGCCGACGACTGAAACCAGCACGATGGCGACGACGGCCACGCCGATCTGGCAGGCCGACTGAACGAAGGGGCTCACTGAACGACCTTTTCCCGAGACGAAACGAAGCGTGAGCACGCCGACGAAGAAGCCCAGGAAGCATCGGATGAAGGCGTTGGTCTGGAAGTCGAGCGTTTCATTCTTGAGCACGAAGATAATGAGAGCCGCGCCCATCACGGCCAGCACGGCGCTGAAAACATAGACGAGCTTGATGTAGCCAAGGCGCTGCGACAGGACGACGACGGCGCCAAACACGAGATAGGTGTAGAACTCCGCGCTGATGCTCCAGCTCGGGCCGTTCCAGCTCAGATAGTCGAGCACGCCCATAGCATGGAGTAAGAACACATTCGCGACAAACGAGTACACATTGTTAACCTGGAGATCCGCCGTCTCGTTGGTCGAGAAGTGCAGCAGGTCCAGTTCGGTGAGCGTGAGCCGCATCAGGCGAAACGCCAGAAACGCGAACAGCATGACGATGTGCAGCGGATAGATGCGCGCGATACGGCGCAAGGTGAAGGTCCGGAAGTCGAACGCGCGGAATTCCGACTGCACATAGCTCATCGAGATCACGATGCCGCTCAACACGAAGAACAAGTCGACGAAGAGCCAGGAATTGTGAAAAAACGCGACGTCGATCCAAGCGCGATGAGGCAGCGCAGCGGCGAGCGGATCCGATCCGACGAAGTGATGGACGACCACGCAGAGGGCGGCGAGGCCACGAACGCTGTCCAGCGGAACGTAGTGCGCCTTTGTTTGATGAGCTAGCACTTGATAGAGGCTCTACGATTCGACCAAAGCGAAATGCTGCGGTGCAATATAATGCCTCCACCGGGTGGTTTATTCAACTGAAAAGAGCCGCGAAGCGCCGATCTCGACCAGGACGGTGCACGACAGATGCGGCAGCAAGACGCCGGCCGGCATCTTTGCTCCGACGACATGCTCATAGACTTCAATTCAGCTTTCGTGAGGCAACGGGCATTGCGTTTGGAACAGATCAGGGCTGCACGCGCGAGCTGCGGCCTTGTTTGCAATGTTGCGAATGGCCATCAACGACCTAGCCTCGCATTAACTTGATCTCGCGCGAAGTTCTGATAGCTCCATCGAGGCTGAGTTGAATGACAGAGGGGCCTTTGGGCGCGATATCGCGATTTTTCGCCACAGCCGTGTTTGTGCTGGCGCCACTTCCGCTCGGATCCCTCGACCTCGCGTGGATTTGCTTCTGGAATTTTCTGCTCGTCTGCAGCCTGCTGACCGCCGATCTTTCGGCCGTGAGCCGTCGCAATGCCATGTTGCTCATTCCATTGGCAGTGGCGATCGCCGCGGTGGTTGTCATCGTGGCGTTGCAAACGTGGAGCGATCCGTCCAGTGAATCAGCAGCGGCCTGGGAACTGCCGCGGCGTTTTTTCGGCCTCGTGTTGCCTGACCGTCTCTCGGTCACCGCGCGCGGAACGTGGCTGGCGTTCGGATCGGTCTTGCTGCTGTCGCTCGCCTTCACGCGCGCCGTGATTCTTGCAAGCGATGCGGGAGCCGCACGCTCGCTGCTACGCATACTGGCATGGGCGGGATGCCTGTATGCATTGTACGGAATTCTGGCGGAGCTGATCGCACCGGACATGGTGCTGTTCAGGCAGAAAGAAGCCTACCTGGGCTTTGCCACAGGGACCTTCGTCAATCGAAACACGGCGGCGACGTTCTGGGGCAGCTGCGCCCTGCTGTTTCTGGTGCCGCTTCTGCGCACCATGCACCGCCAGGAAGGCGGGCCGCCGGAACAACCGGATTGGCGATCGCGGCTCGAGCAAATCCTCTCCGCGCCGGTGGCGCTCGGTGCGGGATTCGCGATCTGCACGATCGCGCTTGCCATGACCGGATCGCGGGCGGGTCTGCTGCTGTCGGTTGGCACGTTCGTGCTGGCCATCATCCTTTATCTCGTGCCGCTCGAGCTCGGCAGATCGCGGAAGTGGCTGGTCCTCGGCGGCTCAGCGGCAGCAGGGCTCGTGCTCTTGCAGCTCGTAGGCGGCCTCGTGGCGGGGCGAATCGTCGAACACGGGCTGATCGATCCGCAGCGGCTTGCTGCGTACCAGGCATCATTGGGGATCATCGCTGATCATCGGCTGCTCGGTGTCGGGCTGGGCAATTTCGAAGCTGTTTTTCCCGCCATCAGACCCGCAACGCTCGGCAGTCTCGGCATCTGGGACCGCGCTCACAGCACGCCGCTGGAAATTGCCGTCGAATTAGGCATCCCCGCCTTCGCCGTCATCGCGCTGGCCTGCCTCTGGTATCTTTACCATCTGTTTACCGGAAGCTTGCGCCGAAAACGCGACCGCTACATACCCGTGATCGGCGCCAGCGTCGCTGTATTGGGAGTTGCACATAGCTGCATCGATTTCTCGTTGCAGATACCCGGTTACGGCGTGTTTTTCGCAGCCATCGTCGGGTGCAGCCTCGCGCAATCGCTACCATCACAGATGCGAAAAGAACGTGGCAAATCCGTGCAAGTCGAGCTAAAGTCAAATTAATTGAAGTTTAAAGCCAAATTGATTGAAGTGGGCAGGGCAATGAGCTGGAATTCTGGTAGGCGCTTCACCGTGATCGTCGGAGCGCTGGCAATTTTCGCCGGAATGCCGGCAGCATTCGGCGCAACGGGCGTCAGCTCGGGCTGCGTTGCCAACACGGGCGTTGTTTCAGCCGAGCGCGCCACCGACTTTCTGGCCAATCCCGGCGGGCTGCTCGACCAGTTCAAGGACGGACAAGGCGGCCTCGCCTCGGCTGTGCGCGACCTCCTGACCGCGCGTCCCGAGACAGTCGATGGCATTGTCTCGCTGGCGAAGGCCAGCAGCACCGATCAAAAGCCGCGCCATCGGCGCTGGTCTCGGCACCGCCGCTTCGGTTTGCGTCCTGTCGCAGCCCGGCGTTGCCCAGCTGATCCAGGAGGCGGTTCTCAAGACCGAGAATCCCGACCTGATCCAATCGTTCACCAGCATCACCGGCGATATCCCGACCGAAGCGACCAACGGCGCCGATCCGACGGGCGAGACCACAGCCGGCGGCGGACCTGGTTCGACCGCGGCGGAGGCACGCGGTGGCGGAGCAAGCTCGACCGCACCCACGGTCGTGAACCAGAGCGGGCCCGGTGCGGCGTCACAGACGCAGACGCTGTTTGCGGCGACGTCGACCGCCGTTCTGACCTCGGTAAGCCCGTCGCGCTGACGGCTGGAACCGTTAACCACCCCTCCCAGGCCGGTCCCGTGACCGGCCTATTTAGCTACAATTGTAAATTTCCGCGGAACCAAAGCTCAAATCGTTTGTGAGATACCCGTAGCGTCAAAAAAGAAAACGCGAGACGGGGATGTCATGAGCTGGATTATCAAATCGCTGGTCGGGATCGCGTCGACCGGCACCGCCGCCAAGGCCGAGATGTTGAACGACAGTTCGCTCAATCAGGCGAAGAGCGCGTTCATCCGCGAGTACGACAATGCGCTCGCGCCGCTGCAATTCGTCAAGTTCTGCATGAACAACGACGGCGAATGCGCGAGCGACGCCGCCGACCGGACACTGCCTTCGGGCGACCGGGCGATGAGCATGCTGCGCGAGGTGAACAGCTCGGTCAACGCGTCGATCACACCGATGCAGAAATCGACCAATCCGACGGTGGCGCGCTGGAGCCTTTCGCCGTCCGCCGGCGATTGCAACGACTACGCGGTCACCAAGCGTCATCAACTGATCGAGATGGGCTGGCCCAAGTCGGCACTGCGCCTCGCAGTGGTCCTGACAAATGGCGGCCAGGGCCATCTCGTGCTGGTGGCGCGACTTGCCGACGGCGACTTCGTCCTGGACAATCTTTCCGCTTCGGTGCGCCCCTGGAACGCCGCGGATTACGAGTGGATCTCAATGCAGTCCGGCGGAAATCCGCGCTTCTGGGTCGCGATCGGCGAGCATGGCGAGCGCCTGCGCGCCACGCGTCTCGCGATGTTGCGGACCTCCGAATAGACCGCGCGAAGTTTCGCTCTACCGCCCTCAATCGCAGGTTGCGACAGGCGCGAGGCGATGGTCTGCCAGACCGTCCCTCGCGCCTTTGCCTTGGCATGGTGCTTGCCTAAAATTCGTGCTTATCGCATACGAGCGCGCGCAACCATTCGCCGAATCCGCGCCTTGATCGCAGCAAGAATTTCGTTCATGCGAAACGGGGATGCAGAGCGGGCAAGGATGGCAATTTGGTCCGTACTGGTTTATATTTTGCGCCGCACAAGAATTTGACATAGTTTTGGGTCATCAAGGACCTAGGGCCTAAATCCATACGTCATCGCTAGTTTGCAACGAGATATGAGCGCGATCCTAATCAAACTCGATAGCTTGTTGCGTGGCTCCCTGCCGGTTTTACGGATCGCGGCAGTGATCGCCGTTGCCGTGTCTGCGACGCTGTCGGCGCCGGCACAGGCTCAATGCGTCGATCGCGCCGAACGAGCGCCGTCGTCCGCGGTCAGCGCATTCGTCTCGGACCCCTCGGTTTTGTTGCGACAGTCGAAGAACGACAGGGACAAGCTTTCGGGCCGGCTCACCGGATTGCTGGTGACCGACATAGCCGCGCTCGATCCGGTTCGGGACATGCTGCGCCAGGCGAGCCAGGCCGACCGTGTCGCAATCGGCGCCGGGCTTCACCGTGCCGAAGAGCGCTGCATCGCGACCAAGCCCGACGTCGCGCGCCGGATCAGCGAATTCGTTGCCAAGCTGCACGACGGGTCCGTCCTCAAAGGATATCTCACGGATGAGGACGCAGCGGCTGCGCCCGTTCCGGGAAGCCCGGCTCCCGCCACGGCCAGCAATGCACCGGCGGGTCCGGGTGCAAGCGCCGGTCTGATGTCGGGTGAGTGGAAGACCGAACTCGCCGACCCGTTCAAACCCGTTCCCCTTCCCGAGTGACAACCTCAAGATTCCCAGAGATGTTTCAGCCACGAGATCAGTTTCCGCAACGCCCGAGATATGCCATCGAGGTCGGTGGCACGACGCTCAGCGCCGAGCGCGCTCTGGACATCGTACGCCGCCAATGGCCGCTAATCGTCGCCATCGTGGCCGGTACGCTCGCGATCGTTCTCGTCTACCTGATCGTGGCAACGCCGATGTACACGGCAAATGCGCGCATCCTGATGGACACGCGTCAAACCCAGGTGCTGGACAAGGACAGCGGAACCGCCAACGCGCTGATCGACCCGGGCTTCGTCGACAGCCAGGTCGAGATTCTCCAGTCTGACGACCTCCTCCTGTCGATCGTCCGTCGCCTGAAGCTCACCGAGGATCCGGAGTTCAACGGCTCGGATCCCGGGTTGATTCCGCTGGTCATCGGCAAGGTCATCTCGATGTTTGGGGCGGACGGTCCTCCGAGCAAAGAGCGGGTCGAGCGCGGTGCGGTCGAGCTTCTCCAGAAGAACCTTAAGGTCGAGCGCGTGCTGACGACCTATGTCCTCTCGATGAACTACCGTTCGATCGATCCGAACAAGGCTGCGCAGATCGCCAACGCGATTGCGGACGCCTACATCGTAGGCGCGCTGGAGGCGAAATATCAGTCGACCAAGCGCGCCGGCGAGTGGCTTCAGCAACGCAGCGCCGAGTTGCGTGAACAGGCGACGGCGAGCGACCGCGCCGTGCAGACGTTCAAGGCGCAAAACAACATCGTGGGCACCAGCCGGGGCCTGATGAGCGAGCAACAGCTTGCGGACGTCAACTCTCAGCTTATTGCCGCTCATGCCGCGACCGCCGAGGCCAAGGCCCGCCTCGACCGGATCGAGGCGCTGCTCGACAAGGATCTCGTGCAGCCGACCGTGACGGACGCACTCAACAACACGGTGATCACGCGCCTGCGCGCCCAATATCTCGACCTGGCGGCGCAATATGCCGACTGGTCGAGCCGTTACGGCAAGACCCACCAGGCGGCCGTCAACCTCGCCAACCGAATGGAAGAGCTGCGCAAGGCGATCGCGGACGAGGTCCGTCGTATCGCGGACGCATATCGCAGCGAGTACGAGATCGCCAAGAGCCGCGAGACGGCGCTTGAGGAGAATCTCAAGAATCTCGTATCCCAGGCCGGCAGCACGAGTCAGGCGCAGGTCAAGCTGCGCGACCTCGAAAGCGCGGCGGATACTTATCGTAACCTCTACAACAACTTCCTAGAGAAGCTGCAGAACGCGACGCAGAACCAGAGCTTCCCGATCAGCGAAGCGCGCATCATCGGCACGGCCGTCAAACCCGACAAGAAGAGCTCGCCCAAGACGCTGCTGGCGCTGGTCGGCGGCCTGCTCGGCGGTCTCTGTTTCGGCTTCGGGGCAGCCTTCACGAAGGAACTGATGAGCGACGTGCTGCGATCTCCGAGCGACGTCGAGGATCAGCTCGGGGTGAAATGCCTCGGCGTTCTTCCCGACATCCGCGCGGCGAGGGCTTCGGCAGATCATCCGGAAGGAAACATATCCAGCTACGTCGTCGAGCACCCGTTCTCGCGGTTCGCGGAGACGCTGCGGAACATCAAGGTGTCGATCGACGTCGCGCGCCTCTCGCGCGAGGTCAAGATCATTGGAATCCTGTCGTCCTTGCCGAAAGAGGGAAAAACGACGGTTGCCGCCAATTTCGGTCATCTGACCGCGTTGACCGGACATCGCACGCTACTGATCGATGGCGACCTCCATACCCGCTCGCTGACGAGGGCGCTGGCCCCCCATTCCAAGACCGGCCTGGTCGAAGCCCTCAAGGATCCGCGCTCGTTCGGCTATCATATCCAGCGCAGCAAGGAGAGCGGGCTCGACTTCCTGCCCTCCGTCGTCGCATCGCGCATGGTGAACTCGGCGGACGTCATCGCCTCCAAGTCGATGGCTGACCTGCTTGCAGTGGTGCGCGAGGAATACGAATACATCGTCATCGATCTGGCGCCGGTGATGCCGGTCACCGACGCCAAGGCTGTCAGCCATCTCGTCGATGCGATGGTTTACGTCATCGAGTGGGGCCGTACGACCCGCAACGCGCTCCAGGAGTCGATGGCGAGTTCCGAAGGCATTCAGAAGAAGCTTCTGGGCGCCGTGCTCAATCGCGCCAATCCGAAGATGCTCAAGAGGATCGAGGCGTATAAGGGCTCGCACTACAACAGCTACTATGTCGAGGGAGCCTAGCGCCACCGAGCCGGCGGCACAGGCAACGGGGATCGCCTATCGCTGGCTTCTGCGCGGCTCGACCATCGCGCTTGCCGCAGCCGCGCTGGGGTGGATCGCGGCTATCGCCCCGGATGTGACCAATCCCGCGGTTCCGCAGATTGCAGGACGTGTCGCGCGCGGCGAGCGATATGAAGTCGATCGCCTGAGACGGATCGTATCGGACAATTTGCCATCCGCCCGTCGCCTGTGCAGCGCCAAGACGCTGCGCGAACTCCTGCTGCTCCAGCTCGCAATCGCCGACGAATCGACACGCGCAGGCGACCTGAAGCAGGCCGACCTCGATGCAGACGCCGTCGCGTCGACGAGCCGTGCCTTGCTGGCGTGCGCGCCGACTGAAGGACTGGGCTGGTTCGGCAGCTACTGGGCCGAAATTCGCCAGGCCGGCTTTGGGCCGCGAACGGCAGAACTGCTGGGTCTTTCCTATCGCTTCGCGCCACACGAGGCCTGGCTCCAGCTCATCCGCGCGCCACTGGCGCTTCGCGCCTTCAATGCGGCCTCGCCCGAGCTCAGGGATTACGCCACCCAGGACTTCGCGGATATCTTCCAGGCCCGCCTGTTCCCAAGCGCAGTTACGTTCTATCAGGCGGCAGGCACTGAGGCGCGCGCCGCGCTGCTCGAACGTACCTGCACCGCGCCGGAAGCCGATCGGGAACTGTTCTCGCATTTCGTCGCGGAGAAAGGCCTGCGAATTCGCCATCGCTGTTATCCAGCCGATGGCGATGGCTTTCGCATGAGCCGCTAGAGCGTTTTCCGATCACGTTGCGTCGTAACCAGCCGCGACGAGATAATTTTGACATTCCTCGGGTGAGAAGCGTTTGAGAGCGTTGGCGATTGCTTGCCAGAGATCGGGCATGGTGCGGGCTGCGGCGGCCCGCAACAGCGCTTTCAGTTTGGAGAAGGCCATTTCAATCGGGTTGAAGTCTGGACTGTAGGGCGGAAGATAGAGCAGGCTAGCTCCGACCGCCTGGATGGCCTCTCGAACGCCATGGACCTTGTGAGCGGGCAAGTTGTCCATGATAACGGTATCGCCCGGCCGCAGCGATGGGGCGAGCAATTGCTCGACGTAGGCCAGGAAAGCGTCGCCATCCATTGGACCGTCCAGAACAAGCGGCGCGATCAGACCGTCGGAGCGCAATCCAGCGGTGAATGCATGTTTCGCGGGATCGTGAGCACGGATTTCAGGGGATCGTGAGCAGAGATTTCAGACGATCGTGAGCACGGATTTCGCGGGATCGTGAGCAGCTTTTCAGCAACTCAGCCCGCTTCGGCCGACAACTCAACCGGCTTAGGAACTGCCTCGTCAGTGAACGAGGAAGGCCGATGCCCACCCAGAGATTGTCGATGCGCCGGATCAAAGAGGTTCTCCGCTTAAAACATGTTCAAGGCTTGCCGGAGCGAGCCATCGCGCGCACCTTGGGCATCAGCAACGGCGCCGTGCACAGCTATCTACGCCGAGCCGGGGCTGCCGGGCTGAAGTGGCCGTTGCCGGCCGGAATGAGCGACGAGGACCTGGAGCTGCTGCTTTTCCCGGCGCCGAGGCCTGCGTCGCAGAGCCCCCAGCGGGCCGTTCCCGACTGGGGCTATGTCGACAAGGAGCTGCGCCGACGCAACGTGACCCGTCGGCTGCTGTGGGACGAGTATCGCGCCACCCATCCCGATGGCTTCGGCTACACCTGGTTCTGCACGACGTACGAGGCCTGGAAGGGGCGAGCCCGGCCTTCGATGCGGCAGACGCATCTGGGCGGCGAGAAGGTTTTCGTGGATTTCGCCGGCGACACCATCGACGTCATCGATCCCTCAAACGGGGAAGTGCAGTCGATGAAGCTGTTCGTCGCGGCGATGGGCGCCTCCAACTATACCTATGCCGAGGCCTGTCCAAGCGAGGGGCTCGCCGACTGGATCCGGGTCCACATCAATCTTTTCGCCTTCCTCGGCGGCGTGCCGACATTCGTAGTCTGCGACAATCTCAAGGCCGCCGTCACCAATCCCGACCGCCACGATCCCGGCCTCAACCGAACCTATGCCGAGATGGCGAGCCATTACGGCACGGCCATTCTCGCAGCCCGGCCGCGGCGCCCAAAAGATAAGGCAAAGGTCGAAGTTGCGGTGCAAGTCGCCCAGCGATGGATTCTGGCGCGGCTGCGCAACCAACGCTTCTTTTCGTTGGCGGAGCTGAACGCAGCCATCAAAA
The DNA here is from genome assembly GCF_011516635.5 of Bradyrhizobium barranii subsp. apii. GTDB lineage: Bacteria > Pseudomonadota > Alphaproteobacteria > Rhizobiales > Xanthobacteraceae > Bradyrhizobium > Bradyrhizobium barranii. Next base: position 7,670,600 of record NZ_CP096255.1, read on the forward strand.
CACTCGTCGTCGAACTCAATGCAAGGCAGATGCGCGACTTTGGCGCCAGTCGCGCCGAACTGTTCGCCGAGCTCGACAAGCCCAAGCTTACAAAGCTGCCGGACCAGGCTTACGCTTTCGCACGCTGGAAGCGATGCCGGATCGGCCCCGACTATCATATCGAGATCGATGGACACTGGTATTCCGCGCCGTATCGGCTCATCCGTGAGCTTGTCGACGCACGCATCGATGACAGAACGGTCGAGATCTTCCACAACGGCCGCAGGATCGCCAGCCACGCCCGCGCGCCCAACCGGCGGGGCCACACCACCATCGCCGACCATATGCCCAGCGCCCATCGGCGCTACGGTCAATGGACGCCCGCCGGAGTGATCGTCGCCGGCGAGCGGATCGGTCCGTCGACCGCCGCCTTCTTCCAGGCCGTGATCGCGGCCCGGCCGCATCCCGAGCAAGGCTTTCGCACCTGCCTCGGCATTCTGTCACTGGTCAAAAGCTACAGCGCGGAGCGCGTCGAAGCGGCCTGCCGGCGCGGCATTCTGATCAAGGCGCGATCCGTCGCCTCGATCCGCTCCATCCTCCAGAACGGTCTGGATCGTACCTTTCTCGACGAGCCCTCCGAACACCAACCCCTGCGCCACGGCAACATCCGCGGCCGCGATTATTTTCACTGAAGCCAAGGAGACCTGTATGCTCAACCATCCCACCCACGAACGCCTGATCGAGCTCGGCTTGAGCGGCATGGCCAAGGCCTTCGAGGAGCAGCGACGATCGCCTGATCTCGAAGCCTTGCCGTTCGAAGATCGCATCGGCCTGCTGGTCGACCGGGAAGCGGCGGAACGCGACACCAGGCGGCTCACCACGCGCCTCAAGCTGGCCTCGCTCCGCCAGAATGCCTGCGTGGAGGACGTCGATTTGCGCACGCCGCGGGGTATCGACCGGGCCGTCTTCGCCAAGCTCGCCAGCGGCGACTGGATCGATCGCCACGAGAATTTGCTCATAACCGGGGCGACCGGATTGGGCAAAAGTTGGTTAGCCTGTGCCCTCGGCCACAAGGCCTGCCGAGATAATCGCTCGGTCCTCTATCACCGCGTCCCAAGATTGTTCGAAGCGTTGGGGCTCGCGCGGGGCGATGGACGTTATGCCCGCTTGCTCAAAACCCTTGGCCGCGCCCAGGTTCTGATTTTGGATGATTGGGGATTGTCGGTGCTCACCGCTGCCGAGCGGCGCGATCTACTGGAAATCCTTGACGATCGCCATGGCCGCTCCTCCACCATCGTAACCAGCCAACTCCCTGTGGACACATGGCACGAAGTTATCGGAGATCCCACGCTAGGCGACGCGATTCTGGATCGCCTCGTCCACAACGCTCACCGCCTCCAGCTTGCTGGCGAAAGCATGCGAAAACGCAACGCCAAAACCATCACCCTTGACGAGCAGCCAGAACGCTGACCCTATCACCGCCTCGGCCGGAGCGAGGCTGCTCACGATCGTCTGAATTCGGCGCTCATGATCGCGCGAAATCGCTGCTCACGATCACTGAAATATGCAGTGAACGTCGTCGTCTTCCAATGTCCGTGTGGGATAGCTGCACGACATCGCTCGCCGCGTGGCGAGCGGCCGTAAAGCCGCGCCATTTTGGTGTTGGCGCTGGTTTCGTCGATGAAGACGAGACGCTCAGGGTCAAGGTCGATTTGCCCTTCGAACCACTCCTCACGTGCGGCATTTATATCGCCGCGCCGTTGCTCGGCGGCGTGCGCTGTCTTTTTTTAAGTGTGATCTTTCTGCGCTGGAAAAAACGCCAGAGCGACGCGATGCCAGTCGATATTCCACGACGTTTCAACAGTTCTCGCAACTCGGCAAGCGTGATATCCGGCCTCGCTGTCACCGCCTCCAGAATCAATTGCGAATGCGCTTCGATGCGCTGCGATTTGCGGTCACCGCCCTGGCGTTTAGGAACGATGTCGCCAACTTTCTTGAGGCGACCGCGCCAGCGGATTGCACTGGCCGCGCTGACACCAAAGCGCTCAGCAGCCTGTCGACAGGACATGCCACCGTCAATCGCGGCTACCACCCTTTGGCGAAGATCAACCGAAAGCGCCCTGGCCATACATGCTGGCCTCCCTCGCCAGCATGCAGCTTGAATCTGACTCGCGCCGTTTTGGGATCTGGAGGGTTCTGTGAGGTCGCGCTCACGCGAGGGCGCGGCAGGCGCTTATGACGCGACCTCATTGAAGCCGGATTGAACGAAGGCGCGGGAGGCTATTCGCGGTTTTGCAGCTATGGGGATTGTTCGAGATCGCCATGCCCGATCTGCTGGCTCGGCGCGTGAGGCAGAGACACAGGAGTGCGCATCCTGGAAGAGTTGAGATCAGACGCGCTTCGCCTGAGATCGCGATAGGCCTTTTGCTGCATCGGACGGTTGTTGTCGCGCAGTGTGACAGCACGGATTCGACATCGTCCGCGATGATCGAGACGCTGGGAGCGAAATGACGAATGATGATCGTCGTGCACGACATGACTTGGCTCACGATGTGTCGCATCGGAACGGTGATGTTCGAGGGCTGGGGCGTCTGAAGCTATGTCGAAAGCGCTCAATGATGCGCATGACGCCACCACAATCGGGACAGGCAGGAACCTCGGCCCAGGTTTGAGCCTCCGAATCACAGGCGACGGCTGGCCATCGTTTGGGGCTGTTCGCTCATGATCGAGAAGTTCGCGGCAAAGGGCGAGCTTGGCAGCGCGATGGCGGTTGGCCATGAAGCCGAAGTGGCGGATGCGGTGGAAGCCGTCAGGCGGCGTATGAAGCAGGAAACGGCGAATGAACTCATCGGGCTTGAGATTCATGATCTTTGTCGCGCTGTTTTGGCGATAGTCCTTCCATGAGAAGGCGACATGATCGTCGTCGAGTGCGACGAGCCGGCTGTTGGCGATCGCGACGCGATGGGTGTAGCGGCCGAGATAGGCCAGGACCTGTGCGGGTCCGCCGAAGGGCCGCTTGGCGTAAACAACCCAGTTGATGCGTCGCATGGCGTCGAGGTGGGCCGCAAAGGCAGCCGGCTCGGCCAGAGCTCCGAGATCGCCGAAGAAACGCAAGGCACCGGAGTTGAAGGCTGCCGACAGACGTTTGAGAAAAAGTGTGCGAAATAGTCTGGACAACGGTTTGACGGCCAGGAAGAAGTTCGGTCGGCAAGCGGTCCAGCGCGCGCCATCGGGCGAGAGGCCGCCACCCGGAACGACGCAATGGACGTGGGGATGATGCATCAGCGTCTGTCCCCAGGTGTGGAGGACGGCGACGCCGCCGATCGCACCGCCGAGCCGGCGTGGATTGGCGGCGAGCGTCGTCATCGCCTCGGCGGCAGCCTTGAACAGGATGGCATAGACGACGGCCTTGTTCTGGAAAGCGATCGCGGCGATCGGTGCGGGAAGTGTAAAGACGACGTGGAAATAGGGAACCGGAAGCAGGTCGGCTTGACGCGCGGCGAGCCACGCGGCTCGGGCTCTCCCCTGACACTTCGGACAGTGCCGATTGCGGCAGGAATTATAGGCAACGCGTGTCGTGCCGCAGTCGTCGCAAGCCTGCATGTGGCCGCCGAGCGCCTCGGTCCGGCACGCAACGATCGCGCTCATCACGCGCCGCTCGACCCGCCCCAGATGACCGGCATGTACACGGCGATAGGCGTCGCCATGCCGGCGCAGAATATCGGCAATCTCGATGGCGGGCCTGTTGGAGCGGATGTCGGAGCGGGTCATGACCCGCATCCCGCTGCGGGTCATCCAGGTGGCGTCACCTCCAGCGACAGGCGATCGAGCGGGCTCTGCGTCGCTCGGATCGTATCGGTGGCGACCTGCGTGTAGCGCGCTGTCGACGACAAATTATTGTGCCCGAGCAAGACCTGGATGATCCGGATATCGGTTCCGTTCTCGAGAAGATGTGTCGCGAAGCTGTGGCGCAGCGTGTGCAGCGTGACGCGCTTGGTCAGGCCCGCAGCCTTCACCGCCGACCGGCAGGCGGCATGCAGCACGGTCTGATCGATCGGATGATCTTCGTCACGACCAGGGAACAGATAAAGCCGCGGCCGGGCGAGCCGCCAGTAGGTGCGCAGGATGCCCAGCAGCTGGGGCGACAGCATCACGTTGCGATCCTTCGCGCCCTTGCCGTGGCGCACCTGGATGACGCCGCGGGCGCTGTCGATGTCTTCGATCCGCAGTCCCGCAACCTCCGAGGCCCTGAGCCCGGCCGCATAGGCGGTGGTGAGCGCGGCGCGGCTCTTCAGGCTCGATACCGCTTCAAGAAACTGAACCACTTCGTCGGCGCTGAGAACGACCGGCAGCTTGCGCGGTTCTCGCGCATAGGGAATGCGCTCTGGGATGAGCGCCTCGCCGAGCGTGACGCCGTAGAAAAACCGTAGCGCACAGACGATCTGGTTCAGCGCCGGCCATGAGATGCCGGTCGAGACCAAATGCACCTGGAAGGCGCGGACGTCTTCCAGCTCTAACCGGTCAGGCGATCGGCCAAAATAGCGGCTGAACTTCGAAACCGCGCTGATGTAGGATCTTTGCGTCGCCGGCGACAGATTGCGGACGGTCATGTCTTCGATCATGCGGCGGCGAAGAGGGCTCAAATCGGCCATCTCGATACTCCTGTCTGAGGGGGTGGGCTCCAACACCCACATCCTCTCAGCCAGGAGGCGATCTATGCCACCTTGCCCCCTACGCCGCGGCAGCGGCTTCGTTCAATCCCCACCCGATTCTTTCCGGTCGGAAAATGCTCTAGGCTAGCTATTTCAGCTCGGTCCGCGGCACGCCCTGCGAGGGATTCTCGGGCAGGTATTGCAGGAAGAATTTGGTCAGGCCGCGACGGCTGCGCAGGATCGGCGATTCGAAGTACTTCCAGGACACATGCGCGACACCGTAGGAGATCACGAAACCGATGGCTGCGCCCGCGGTGATCTTCACGCTCTCGGGCACCGACATCCCGCCATAGAGCGTCAGCGCCTTGCCGAGCGGGTTCGGGATGAAGTTGTGAACGAGATAGAAGCCGTAGCTGATCTTCCCGAGATGCTCGAGCGGCTTCCACTCCAGCGCCTGAACAAAGGCACTGTCCTGGTTGGCGCGCACCCACCAGACCAGCGCCACCAGGCAAAGCCCGATCGCAATGTCGATCGCGGGGGAAAGATACGAAGGGGCGTCGTAAATCACGCCGTTCGAGCACAGCATGAACCCGACGATGAGAAGGCAGACGAACGTGCCGTTGCCGTTCGGAGCCCATTCCCGTCTCTGGAGATGCAAGATCGTCAGCGCGCCGCCGAACGCGATGAGGCTGAAATTCCACGGCGACAGGGTATGGATGGCCGTGTGATTGAAGCCCGACGAATACATCAGGAAATGGCTGATCACACCGAGAACGACGACGCTCATGCAGGTGACGAAATGGCGCTCCAGCGGAAGCAGGATGAACAGGAAGGGCGCGATCACGTAGAACTGCTGCTCGACCGAGAGCGTCCAGAGCACGCCGAAGGGACCAGCGGTCCCGCCGATGACGCTGCCGATCCAGTAGTTGGACAGGTACACGACGTGATAGCGGAAGCCGAGATCGGGCCCCGCGTGCTGAAAATAGGACCGGGTCAGGAACAGGATGGCGAGAAGCGCATAATATGCGGGAAAGATGCGCGTCGCCCGCTTGACCCAGAAGGTGACGATTTCCGCCGCGGGCCGGGATGCGGCCGTCCCGACCTTGCCTCGCTGCCTGTTGAGCTCGCCGATGATCAGGAAGCCGCTCAGGATGAAGAATATCCAGACGCCGACGCTGCCCGAGTAGAACTGCAGTCCGCACTTGTGATTGAGATAGACCAGGACGACCGAGAGACCGCGCAGCCCGTTGAATCCCAAGATGCTGCCCGACTTCTCGGTGTTGACGCGCTCAGATCCAGGTAAAGGCATTGCAGGTTCTTTTCTTCGCACGGAGACCGAAAGCTACAGTCCCCTGGTTCTCAACTCAGTCGATTCTTCAGCCGACAGGCGGCCGCCGGCAAATTCCGAAAGAAGGAAGAGCGCAACCTTGGGCCTGTCGATCTCGTACATCAGACCAAACCTGTTCTCCGGCGGCTTCTTCTGCGGCTCGTCGAACAGCTCGTAGACCATCACGCTCTCGATCTCGACGTCTTTCTGGTTCTTCAGATACTGGAAGGTGTCCCGCAGCGACCGGAGGCATTGCTCCGTCAGGGGATCGCCGGGCCGATTTCCATAGGCCGGCTTGTAGATCTCGGCGCAATTGACCTCGTTGAACGTCACCGGGCGGTGATAGGACGCCAGCTTCTTGAAGAGGTCGAAGGGCGGATTGCGTCCATTCCAGTGCCGATGCGGGTTCTGCCCCGCCACCTCGTAATAGTGGTAGGAGATCACGTCGTATTTCACGCCGCGGGACTCCATGAAGTCGAGGAAGCCCAGCATCGTCGACGTCGTGTTCAGCACCTTGCGCAGACGACTTCCGGTCTCGCGGTTGATCTGGTCGATGGCATCGGATGCGCCGTGCAACACCTGGGCCCAGTCTTCCATCACCGGCATTTCGAAGTCCGCCGCGGTCATCCCGCGCCCGAACAGCTTCTTCCCGTCGGAATCGACCGCGAGCAGGTTGATCTCGTTCTCAAGCTCCCAGTCGGACACATCGTCCTTGAATTGCCGGACGAACGCGTAGGTGCGGTCGTAGCCCTGCCTGTAGAGCGCGTCCCGGTCTCCCTTGGGGTACCGCCCCTTGTCGGTGCGGTCACCGTAGCGGAAGGGGAAGTTGATCAGAGGATGAAGCGTGATCGAATATTTTCTGGCGAGCGCAATGGTTTGCCGGAACATCGCGGCTTCGCCCGGCTCGGCATCTTGCGTCAGATTGAGACCGGTCCTGTATTGCGTGAGCCCGCGCTCCCTCATGAGCTGAAAGATCGGCGCGAGATCCCTGCGCTTTTGCGGCGGTCCGCCGACCCCCCACTCCAACGCGTTCGCATGAGAACAGGCGGCAGCGATCGCCCAGGTGACGAGCAACGGCAAGGCGACGAACTTGGCGAGGCGATGGCTCAATCTGCAAGGCTCGGCGTTTTTTGGGGGGGGCAAATCGTCAAAGGGGCAGCAACGAATCACATGCTGCAAAATGCAGGCCGTTTCCCCCCTGCACGGGCGGCGTGCGGGTCGGGCGCGGCAACGCGCGCCCGACGTCGGCCGGGCTCAGTAGGCTTCCTGATGGATCAGCGCCAGCGCGGTCTTCAGGATGATCCTGATGTCGAGCCAGATGCTCCAATTGCTGACGTACCAGATGTCGTATTCGACCCGCTTTTCCATCAGATCGATGGTCGGCGTCTCGCCGCGGAAGCCGTTGACCTGGGCCCAACCGGTCAGGCCCGGCTTCATGTGATGCCGGTACACGTAGTTGCTGATGATCGGATCGTAGTAATTGTCGTGCGCGAGCGCATGCGGGCGCGGCCCGACCAGCGACATCTCGCCGCGCAGAACGTTCCAGAGCTGCGGCAGTTCGTCGATGCTGGTCCGCCGCAGCGCACGGCCGACACGGGTCACCCGCGCGTCGCTCTTCGTCGCCTGCGTGACCACATGACCGTTCTCCGCCACCGTCATCGAGCGGAACTTCCAGATATCGAATTGCTTGCCGTTGAAGCCGCGCCGGGCCTGCTTGAAGATCACTTTGCCCTTGGAATCGAGCTTGATCATGATCGCAGCCGTGATCAGCAGCGGCGCCAGCAGCAGAAGCGCGAACGAGGCAAGGCCGATGTCGAGGCAGCGCTTCTGCGCCTGCTCGAACACGCTGAGCGGCGCGCGCTGGATCTCGATCGCGACCGTGCCGCTGACGGGCTGGAACGGACGCGAGACCAGATCGGCGATCGGGAAATCTGGCAGAAGGCGGATCGGCTGGGGGACAACGCGCAGATGCTGGCTCAGCTTCTGGAGAAGCGGCATCTCGTCCCAGTCGATGACCAGGAGATATTCTTCCACATCCGCCGTGCGCGCCTGACGGGTGATGTCGCGAATCTCGTGATCCCAGCCCGCGCCCTCTTCAGACGGATCGAGCACGAAATGTCGCACGACGTTGAAGCCGTGCTTGCGCAGATCCTTGAACCGGGTCGAGGTGAAATCGATAGGCTTGAGGCTGAGCAGCACGACCTTGCGGTCCACGAGACGGCCCTTGGCGTAGCTCGAGGTCAGCGCCAGACGCCACAGCACGCGCAGACCGCCCAAGGCGACGCCGCCGGTGGCGGCAAACAGAAGCGTGGTTCCGCGCGACAGGTCCGCGGACGATTTGAGCAGGAACGCCTCGACGGCGAGAATGGTCAGCGAGATCAGCCAGACCGCCAGGGCCTTGCGCAGCTGCCAGACCGTGTTCAGCAGACGATGGTGATCGTAGACGCCCTGGAAGTAAGCGATGGTCACGAACACCGCGCCGACGACCAGGCCTGCTCCGACGGATGAGTCCTGCTCGATCACGAGCACGCGATAAAGGCCGCTCGCCACGAAATAGCTGAGCAGTACGGCGACGAAGTCTCCGGCGATCAAAGCCACTTGCAGGGGTCTTTGGAGGGCACCGCGTCGGTTCGAGATAACCGAATAATAGTTTTCCGAACCGTAAGTTGCTACAGCCATCCGAACCTCGCTGCCTCGTCACCACTCGCAATCAGAATTGCGAGCAAATCGATCTAATTTTTTCGATGTGCGCCGAAGTATATCTTAACTAAACAAAGCGACATTGCGGCAGTGCACCGAAAAAATCAAATCGATTTTCATGCAATGCAGCGTCGCAGCAAAACAATGCTCAAACTACTGTGTCGTCCGTTAAGAATCCGAATTGAGCGGGATGGGACATGTGAACGTGCGCCATATCCGGATCAGGAACAGGTCCAAGAAATCTCTCAGCCAGGCGAGGATGCGGCGGAAGTTGTGGCCTACGGCGGAGAGGACGACGTTGGCGGCGTCTCCTGCGCGGCCTTTGAGGTAGCAGCGCCCGAGGTGACCTTCGGCCTTCAGGTGTCCGATGATGGGCTCGATGGCGGATCGGCGGCGCAACTCGCGCTTGATGATCCCGAAGACGCCGCGCTTCTGGCCGGAGATGAAGACGCGACGTGGATTTTGAGCGTCGTGGCCGCGATACCCCTTGTCGACATAGGCCCGCTCGATCGGACAGCCGGTGAGTGCCTCGGTGCGGTCGATGACGTCGCGCAGGGTGTGACCGTCATACGGATTATCGGGCAGCGCCCTGACGTGTAGCACGAACAGACCGCCGGGAGCTCGGCGGTTGTTGGTGACGATGGAAGCCTTGACGCCGAACTCGTACGGCGCGGAGGCCTTGCCCTTGCCGATGCACTCCACCTCCGGGGCATGGAAAGAATAAAGCTTCCAGCCGCGTTGGCGCTGCTGCTGCGAGCGGATCTGGCTGGCCCGGCCAAGCGGAAGGGCGAACGCCTCCTCCAGGGCTGGCTGGCCGTCGATCTTGCGGCGGATATCGCGGATGATCCGGCCGAGCCTTGAGCGCAGGATACGCAACTGCCGCTGATGCCGCCTGAATTGTTTGGCATGGGCGTAGCGGCCCGCCATCATCGCGGCGGCCTTGGCGATCCGAGAATAGGACTGCCGCAGCCTGACGCCGTGCCTTCTCGCCAGGCGATTGAGCCCCTTGATGGCCGCATGCAGCAGCTTGGCGTCGGTCGGAAAGGTGATGGCCTTTGGCTGCACCGTGGTATCGACCGTGACCCGCTTGAGGTCCTGGCCGCGTAACGCGCCGGCCTCGTGCGCCACCCGCAGGCTCTCGGCCAGCAGCAGTTCCAGCTTGTCGCCGAGCCGCTTGCGCCAATGGCTCAGGTCCGATCGCTCGTGCGGGAAGGCGTGCTGGAAGAACTCTTCGCCGGTGAAGTACTGGAAATACGGGTCGTGGACCCAGCGCTCGCAAATCCCCTCATCGGACAGCCCGTAAATCTGCTTGAGCAACAGCAGCCCGATCATGAAGCGGGTCTCGATCCCCGGCCGGCCGTTCTCGCTGTAGAGCGGCGCGATCTCGCCGTCGATCCAGTCCCAATCGATCTTGCCGGCCAACAGAACCAGCTCGTGCTTCAGATTGATGATCTGGTCCAGCCGCGCCCGGAACAGGTCGTTCGATCCCGTCGTCTTGTGCTTCTTCGGTCGCATCGTCCCCTCCGATGCAACACAGAATCATGGTCCGCTGCGAAAGGGAATCTGGAGGGTTCTGTGAGGTCGCGCTCACGCGAGGGCGCGGCAGGCGCTTATGACGCGACCTCATTGAAGCCGGATTGAACGAAGGCGCGGGAGGCTATTCGCGGTTTTGCAGCTATGGGGATTGTTCGAGATCGCCATGCCCGATCTGCTGGCTCGGCGCGTGAGGCAGAGACACAGGAGTGCGCATCCTGGAAGAGTTGAGATCAGACGCGCTTCGCCTGAGATCGCGATAGGCCTTTTGCTGCATCGGACGGTTGTTGTCGCGCAGTGTGACAGCACGGATTCGACATCGTCCGCGATGATCGAGACGCTGGGAGCGAAATGACGAATGATGATCGTCGTGCACGACATGACTTGGCTCACGATGTGTCGCATCGGAACGGTGATGTTCGAGGGCTGGGGCGTCTGAAGCTATGTCGAAAGCGCTCAATGATGCGCATGACGCCACCACAATCGGGACAGGCAGGAACCTCGGCCCAGGTTTGAGCCTCCGAATCCACAGGCGACGGCTGGCCATCGTTTGGGGCTGTTCGCTCATGATCGAGAAGTTCGCGGCAAAGGGCGAGCTTGGCAGCGCGATGGCGGTTGGCCATGAAGCCGAAGTGGCGGATGCGGTGGAAGCCGTCAGGCGGCGTATGAAGCAGGAAACGGCGAATGAACTCATCGGGCTTGAGATTCATGATCTTTGTCGCGCTGTTTTGGCGATAGTCCTTCCATGAGAAGGCGACATGATCGTCGTCGAGTGCGACGAGCCGGCTGTTGGCGATCGCGACGCGATGGGTGTAGCGGCCGAGATAGGCCAGGACCTGTGCGGGTCCGCCGAAGGGCCGCTTGGCGTAAACAACCCAGTTGATGCGTCGCATGGCGTCGAGGTGGGCCGCAAAGGCAGCCGGCTCGGCCAGAGCTCCGAGATCGCCGAAGAAACGCAAGGCACCGGAGTTGAAGGCTGCCGACAGACGTTTGAGAAAAAGTGTGCGAAATAGTCTGGACAACGGTTTGACGGCCAGGAAGAAGTTCGGTCGGCAAGCGGTCCAGCGCGCGCCATCGGGCGAGAGGCCGCCACCCGGAACGACGCAATGGACGTGGGGATGATGCATCAGCGTCTGTCCCCAGGTGTGGAGGACGGCGACGCCGCCGATCGCACCGCCGAGCCGGCGTGGATTGGCGGCGAGCGTCGTCATCGCCTCGGCGGCAGCCTTGAACAGGATGGCATAGACGACGGCCTTGTTCTGGAAAGCGATCGCGGCGATCGGTGCGGGAAGTGTAAAGACGACGTGGAAATAGGGAACCGGAAGCAGGTCGGCTTGACGCGCGGCGAGCCACGCGGCTCGGGCTCTCCCCTGACACTTCGGACAGTGCCGATTGCGGCAGGAATTATAGGCAACGCGTGTCGTGCCGCAGTCGTCGCAAGCCTGCATGTGGCCGCCGAGCGCCTCGGTCCGGCACGCAACGATCGCGCTCATCACGCGCCGCTCGACCCGCCCCAGATGACCGGCATGTACACGGCGATAGGCGTCGCCATGCCGGCGCAGAATATCGGCAATCTCGATGGCGGGCCTGTTGGAGCGGATGTCGGAGCGGGTCATGACCCGCATCCCGCTGCGGGTCATCCAGGTGGCGTCACCTCCAGCGACAGGCGATCGAGCGGGCTCTGCGTCGCTCGGATCGTATCGGTGGCGACCTGCGTGTAGCGCGCTGTCGACGACAAATTATTGTGCCCGAGCAAGACCTGGATGATCCGGATATCGGTTCCGTTCTCGAGAAGATGTGTCGCGAAGCTGTGGCGCAGCGTGTGCAGCGTGACGCGCTTGGTCAGGCCCGCAGCCTTCACCGCCGACCGGCAGGCGGCATGCAGCACGGTCTGATCGATCGGATGATCTTCGTCACGACCAGGGAACAGATAAAGCCGCGGCCGGGCGAGCCGCCAGTAGGTGCGCAGGATGCCCAGCAGCTGGGGCGACAGCATCACGTTGCGATCCTTCGCGCCCTTGCCGTGGCGCACCTGGATGACGCCGCGGGCGCTGTCGATGTCTTCGATCCGCAGTCCCGCAACCTCCGAGGCCCTGAGCCCGGCCGCATAGGCGGTGGTGAGCGCGGCGCGGCTCTTCAGGCTCGATACCGCTTCAAGAAACTGAACCACTTCGTCGGCGCTGAGAACGACCGGCAGCTTGCGCGGTTCTCGCGCATAGGGAATGCGCTCTGGGATGAGCGCCTCGCCGAGCGTGACGCCGTAGAAAAACCGTAGCGCACAGACGATCTGGTTCAGCGCCGGCCATGAGATGCCGGTCGAGACCAAATGCACCTGGAAGGCGCGGACGTCTTCCAGCTCTAACCGGTCAGGCGATCGGCCAAAATAGCGGCTGAACTTCGAAACCGCGCTGATGTAGGATCTTTGCGTCGCCGGCGACAGATTGCGGACGGTCATGTCTTCGATCATGCGGCGGCGAAGAGGGCTCAAATCGGCCATCTCGATACTCCTGTCTGAGGGGGTGGGCTCCAACACCCACATCCTCTCAGCCAGGAGGCGATCTATGCCACCTTGCCCCCTACGCCGCGGCAGCGGCTTCGTTCAATCCACAATCGAATTTGCAGGCTTTGGCGGTCTTTACCTCCCAATCCCTGCAATCTCAAACCGTCTCAAATCCGAAAAACAGACTCTCGCTCAATCGCTTAGTGTCTGTTCCAAAACATGTTGAGTCGAATGAATCGGTTGTGATTCAAGGTGAGCGGCCTGATTCGATGGGGACGCGCCGCCAATGTGGACTACCGAGAACCGTGCACGCTACGACCGCAGCCGCCTGCGCTATCCGAGCGACTTGACCGACGAGGAGTGGGCGCTGATCGCGCCTCGCATCCCGCCGGCCAAGCGCGGCGGCAACAAGCGTACGGTGGACCTGCGCGAGATTGCCAACGGGCTGATGTACATCCTGAGCACAGGTTGCCAGTGGCGCGCGATCCCCAAGGACCTGCCGCCGCGCTCGACGCTGTATGGCTACTTCGATCTGTGGAGCTGGAACGGCACGCTCGATAAAATTCATCACGCCCTCTATGTCGAATGTCGCGAAAGGGCCGAGCGCGAGGCTTCTCCCACCGCCGCCATCATCGATAGCCAGAGCGTGAAAAGCGCTGAAAAAGGGGGCCTCATGATCTCCATGGCTACGACGCGGGCAAGAAGATCAAGGGCAAGAAGCGGCACATTCTCGTCGACACGCAAGGCCTCTTGATGCACGCCATCGTGCATGCGGCGGACATCCAGGATCGCGACGGCGGCGTGCTCCTGATGGCAACGTTGTTCGGCCTCTATCCCTTTCTTCTGAAGCTCTACGCCGACGGCGGATATCAAGGGCCACATTTCCAGAAGGGGCTGCGTAGCGCTCTGAAGCGCGTGAACCTCGAAATCGTCAAACGCTCCGATCAGGCTCACCGTTTCGTCGTCTTGCCCAAACGCTGGATCGTCGAGCGTACCTTTGCCTGGCTCGGGCGATGCCGAAGACTGTCCAAAGATTGGGAATGCTTCAATCACAGGGCGCTCGCCTTTCTCAAGCTGGCCTCCATCCGACTCATGCTGCGAAAGCTATGCAATCCAAGGTAATCTTTCCGGACAGACTCTTAGAGCCTTGTTCACGGACGACTAGCCCGCCCTATTCGTGAGAGCGCGGTATTTTGGTCCGACTGGTGCATCCGCACACCTCCGCTGACGAGGCGCACAGGATTGCCTTCGGCTTTTCACCGCCTGACGACCGGTACTTTGCAACGCGCTTGAGGGATGGGTTGGGTGAACGCGGGCGGACGCCCCACCGGTCAAGGACCGAGCGGCAGCAGCGCGCCGGGCAAGCTGCGGATCAGGTCGGCTTCGGGACATGCCGCGGCGAACGCAAGGCGAATGCGGCTCTTGGTCTCGACAACCCGGGCGGCGATTTTCAAGAGCCGAAGACGCAGCGTCGCGAACTCGGCAGTGGCCAATTCCCGGACTTTGGGAATGGCGTCGCGCACGGTCAGCATCAGCCAATAAGCGGCGGTATGGAGAACGAGGCGGACTTGATTGGCGAGCGCCGAACGGCAACTGGTGCGATCGGAGGCGAGCTGCGTCTTATGCAGCTTGATCAGATTCTCGGCTTGGCCGCGCGCGCAATACAGGCTGTCGTAGATCCACTCGGCCGAGCCGACATCGAGGCTGGTGACGACGAAGCGGATGTCGAGGCCGAGCATCGTCGCCTCAATACGGGCGACGGTGCGTCGTTCGCGATCCCAGGACTTTGCCTTGTGGCGCGTCTCGGTATAGCCGCGCAGAACCGGCAGGTTCTCGATGGCGCGTCGCGTGCGGATGTCGTCGGCGACCGCGTCGACTTTTCTGGCGAGCGGCTTGGTGCCGGACAGACCGAAGATGTAGTCGATGCCGTTGGTCTCGCACCACGCCATTGCCTCCGGCCGGGCATAGTGCCCGTCGCCACGGAACGTAATTCGCGTGTTGTGCCACCGCGTCCGGATATGCCGTACCAGGCGGCGCAGATGGGCACGCACCTCGACGCCGCCCGGCGTCTTGCCGGGCCGCAGCACGACCGCCACGGGCCGGCTCTTCTCCGTGTCGTAGACGTGGATCGGCAGGAAGCAGCGTTCGTCATAATGAGCGTTGAACAGCGAGAGCTGCTGATGGCCGTGGACGACATCGCAGGTATCATCGATGTCGAGCGTGACGGATGCCGGCTCGCGCGGGTAGCTATCCATCCATGCGTCGACCAAAGTGTAGGTCAGTCGGATCACGTCGCGCAGGCGCGGAGCATTCTCCAGACGCGACAGCGTCGGTTGGGAACACAGATCGCGACCCGTGTCCGGCAGCCGTCCGCAGGCCAGCTTGAATGCGGGATCGGACCGCAGATGATCGAGGTCGTCGGCGTCCTCGTAGCCGCAGCAGATCGCGAACATGCGCGCGCGGAACATATCGACCAGGCTGTGCACGACCCGCGTCGGATCGCGCCGATCCGGGAACACCCGGGCCAAATTGTCGGCCAAGCCGAGACGCCGCTCGGCCATCGCCAGAAGCATCACGCCCCCGTTCGAGGTCAGCCGACCGCCATCGAAGGCAGCTGTGACTTTCTTGGCGTGAACGGCTGGAAACGAGAAGGGCAGAATCGTATCGTCGGTCATGGCGGGCGTGGTGTTCGCGGCTGAAGGTGATGGGGTTGGCTTTGCAACCGAATCCTACGCCGCATCAGCGCTTTACACCACGCTCGCCAGCCTCTCAGGCGCCCTCTGACGAATAAGACGGGCTAGCTACTCGGCCGCATCCAGGATGGGCGCGACGGTTGCCTTGAACTCCTGCACCGGCACCATGCTCCGGGAGCGGTAGATCAGGCAGGAGCAGCGCAGCAGCGACGCCAAATTATTGACCTCGCCGTGATGGTCGAGCACCTCGTTGTAGAGCGTGGTCAGGAACTTGCCGACGCTCATGCTCTCCTTGGCCGCGATCTCCTCCAGCGTGTCCCAGAACGCCATTTCCAGCCGGATCGATGTGCAGTGCCCGCCGATCCGCAACGAGCGGGTCTGGGATTCGTAGTTGCGTTGGGGCTGGTGCGCGAAGAAATTGCACATGGCGTCCTCCCGTCCTGTTGCCATTTTTTCACAATGCTACACCGCTGCCCGTGCCCCCACAATCAGGACGGCAGGCAGAACGATCGCTCCGTCCCGGTTGCGCGATTTTCTCGAACGTCCAATCTCTTCAATGTGATAGGCATCCCTTTTCCCCAGGCCGCCACACGGCTGTTGCCCAACACATGCTTTTGACGCAACACGGCCTAGAATAGCGCCGTTAGCGAATCCAGATCGAAAGCCCCATGCCCGTCCGCCAACTGCCAGAGCAAATCGTCAACCGCATCGCCGCCGGCGAGGTGGTCGAACGTCCGGCAAGCGTGGTCAAGGAACTGGTCGAGAACGCCATCGATGCCGGCGCGAGCCGGATCGACGTCTTCACCGATGGCGGCGGGCGGCGGCGGATCGGCATCACCGATGACGGTGGCGGCATGACCGCGAAGGACCTCGCGCTCGCGGTCGAACGCCACGCCACCTCCAAGCTCGACGACGAGGACCTGCTCCAGATCCGCACGCTCGGGTTCCGCGGCGAGGCGCTGCCTTCGATCGGCTCCGTCGCGCGTCTCTCCATCACGACGCGGCACGCGAGCGAACCACATGCCTGGGCGCTGTCAGTCGAGGGCGGCGACAAGTCCGAGATCATGCCGGCGGCGCTGGCCCACGGCACGCGCGTCGAGGTCAACGACCTCTTCTATGCAACGCCCGCGCGGCTGAAATTCCTGAAGACTGACCGCACCGAGGCGGAGGCGATCCGCGAGGTGGTCAGGCGCCTCGCCATGGCGCGGCCCGACGTCGCCTTCACGCTCGCGGGCGAAGAGCGCGCGCCGGTGACCTGGACCGCCGCGCTGCCCGGCGCCGCCGGACGGCTGACGCGGCTCGGCGACATTCTGGGCGCGGAGTTCCGCAGCCACGCCATCGAGGTCCATGCCGAGCGCGAGGGCGTCGTGGTCGCCGGCTATGCTGCGGCGCCCGCGCTGACCAAGGCGAATGCGCTCGGGCAATATCTCTTCGTCAACGGCCGTCCCGTGCGCGACAAGCTGATCCTCGGCGCCGTGCGCGGGGCCTATGCCGACTATCTGCCGCGCGACCGCCATCCGGTGCTGGCGTTGTTCGTCGCGCTCGATCCGCGCGAGGTCGACGCCAACGTGCATCCGGCCAAGACCGAGGTGCGGTTCCGCAATGCCGGCCTCGTGCGCGCGCTGATCGTTCACGGATTGAAGGACGCGCTCGCGCGCGAGGGCCGACGCACGGCCGCCAACAGTGGCGAGAGCGCGTTGTCCTCGTTCCGACCCGCTTTCACGCCGCGGCCTGCGAGCTGGGACTGGCGCGCCTCGCCATCCGCCCCGGTCGCACCGATGCCGTCGTTCGACGGATCGGCTGCGCCCGTCTTCGCCGAGCGCGCACAGGCGGCGTTCGATGTCGGCGCGCCCAGTGCGGACGTGCGGATCGAGACCCAACCCGTCAGCGACCTCGTCGACCGCCCGCTCGGCGCGGCGCGCACGCAGATCCACGAGACCTACATCGTCTCGCAAACCCGCGACGGCCTGATCATCGTCGACCAACACGCCGCGCATGAGCGCATCGTCTATGAGCGGCTGAAGGCCTCGCTCGCCGCCAACGGCGTGCAACGGCAGATCCTTCTGATCCCCGAGATCGTCGAGATGGACGAGGCCACGGTGGAGCGCCTGCTGGAGCGCAGCGAAGAGCTCGCATCGTTTGGCCTCGCCATCGAGTCCTTCGGCCCCGGCGCGGTCGCGGTGCGCGAGACGCCGTCGCTGCTCGGCAAGACCAATGCAGGCGGGCTGCTGCGCGATCTCTCCGAGCATATGGCCGAATGGGACGAGGCGCTGCCGCTGGAGCGCCGCCTGATGCACGTCGCCGCGACCATGGCCTGCCACGGCTCGGTGCGTGCCGGCCGCCGGCTGCGGCCCGAGGAGATGAACGCCCTGCTCCGCGAGATGGAGGACACCCCGAACTCCGGCCAGTGCAATCACGGCCGCCCGACCTATGTCGAGCTGAAGCTGAGCGATGTGGAGAAGCTGTTCGGGCGGCGGTAGCCCGGTGTCGTAGGGTGGGCAAAGGCGCAACGCGCCGTGCCCACCATCTCTTCATGATCGCGATAGAAGCGGTGGGCACGCTACGCTTTGCCCACCCTACGGCAGCGAGACTACGGCTTCCTCAAAAACACGAACTCCGTGTCGTCGTACGCCCGCCGCTCCAATTCCTCGAAACCTTCCGGCGTCACGAACTGCGCGGCCTTCGCCTCTTCCACCACGAGCAGCGCACCCGGTGTGAGCCAGCCACCGTCGCGCAAGCTCACAAGCGCCTTCTCCGCAAATCCTTGGCCATAGGGCGGATCGAGGAACACCAGCGAGAACGGCTCGACGGGATGCGCAGGGCCAAGATCCGTCGCATCGCGGCGATAGACCTTGGTCACGCCGCCAAGGCCGAGCGTCTCGACGTTGTTACGCAGCAGCGCGCGGGCCTCGGCGCCGTTGTCGACGAACAGCGTGAACTTTGCGCCGCGCGAGGACGCCTCGATGCCGAGCGCACCGGTGCCGGCGAAGAGATCGAGCACGCGCGCATCCTGGATCGGATCGTCATAGGCGTGCACGAGGATATTGAACACGGACTCGCGCAAGCGGTCCGCCGTGGGGCGGATGTCGCGCGAGGACGGTGAGGCGAGATTGCGCCCCTTCAAACGACCGCCGACGACGCGCAATCAGTCCTCCCGCGGCGTCAGATCGCGCTTGCCGTGATAACCGCGCTTGGGGCGGCGCGGCGGGCCGTAGCCGTTGGCCTCGGACTCGTTGCGCTCGCGCGCCTCCTCGCTGCCGGTGCGCTGTACCAGCACGCGGCGGCCCTTGCGATCGTTGATCACGTCACGCTTGCTGGCAGGCTTCTTCTCGCGCGGCGCTTCGCCGTCGGGTGAAGAAGATTTCTTCGGCACGTCGAACTGCGCGCCCGACTTCTCGATGACCTTGTCGCCGAGCTGATCACGCAGCACGCGTGACTTGATCTCCTCGACCTGGCCTTCGGGAACCTCGCCGAGCTGGAACGGTCCATAGGACACGCGGATCAGCCGGTTCACCTCGAGCCCGAGATGGGCGCAGACGTTGCGCACCTCGCGGTTCTTGCCTTCGCGGATCGCGAACACCAGCCAGACATTGGCGCCCTGGTCGCGCTCCAGCGTCGCCTCGATCGGACCGTATTTGACGCCCTCGACCTCGATGCCGTTCTTCAATTCGTCGAGCTGCGCCTGGGTGACGTCGCCATGGGCGCGGACGCGGTAGCGGCGCAGCCAGCCGGTGTCCGGCAGCTCGAGCGTACGCGCGAGCCCGCCGTCGTTGGTGAGCAGCAGCAGGCCTTCGGTGTTGAAGTCGAGGCGGCCGATCGAGATCAGCCGCGGCAGGCCTTCGGGCAGATTGTCAAACACGGTCGGACGGCCCTCGGGGTCGTCATGCGTGGTCATCAGCCCGCGCGGCTTGTGATAGAGGAACAGCCGCGTGCGCTCGCGCTCCGGCAACGGCTTGCCGTCGACGGTGACGACATCGTTCGAGGTGATGTCGAGCGCGGGCGAATTGATGACGCGGCCGTTGACGGCGACGCGGCCCTGCGTGACCATCTCCTCGGCGTCGCGGCGCGAGGCGAGGCCCGCACGCGACAGCACTTTTGCGATACGCTCGCCGGCCTTCTTCGGCTTCGGTGCTTCGTCACGGCGCGGACGGCCCTCGAAATCCCGATCACGGTCACGATAGGCACCGCGACCACCGAAGGCGGGGCGCTTCTCGAAGATCCTGCTCTCATCCTCGTTTTCACGGCGCGGACGGTCGCCGAAGCGGCCTTCGCTGCGCGGATGCTCGTGCCAGTCGGAGCGGCCTTCGCTGCGCTCGCGCGGACGATTGAATTTGGGACGGTCACCGCCGCGTTCGCCATCGCCATCACGACGGGGCCGATCGAATTTCGGACGATCGTCGCGCGGCCGATCGAACTTGGGTCGATCGAATTTGGGCCGCTCGCGGAACGGACGATCGCCGGACGCGCGATCGTCGCGCGAACGCGAGAAACGCGGACGGTCATCGCCGCCACCCTGCCGATCCTCGCGCTTCTGCCAGGGCTTGTCTTCGCTGCGGTCGCGGCCGCCGAAATCCTTGCGCGGACCCTTGCTGAAGTCCTTGCGCGGCGGACGATCGCCACGCGGACCCGCGTCGCGCTTCTGCCACGGCTTTGAATCGCTGCGCTCGCCACGATCGCGCGGGCGGTCACCGAAGTCACGCGGACGGTCGCTGCGATCCCCACGGTCGCGCTCGCGATCCGGTGCGCCGCGCGAAAACTTCCGCTCGCCGTCGAACTTGCGTTCCGGACGGTCGCCACGTGGCGCGTAGGGCCGCTTGTCGCCGAACTTCTTGTCACCGAACCGGCCGGCGGGACGGGAATCGTCGCGATCCCGGCTCCGCGGCGGACGTTCGTCTCGGCCATAGGACGGTCGATCACCACGCGGCTTGAATGGCCGCTTCTCGCCATCGCGCGCGCCGCGATCGGAGAACGGGCGGTCGCCGCGCGGCTTGAAGCTGCGCTCGCCGCGCTCCTCACCACCACGGTCGTCGCGCTTGAATTTCGGACGGTCGCTGAAATCGCGGCGCGGGGCATCGCCCTCCTCGCGGCGGCGGAACGGACGATCCCCGCGGTCGACGCGAGGCGGACGGCTGTCGCGGTCGCCACGGGGCGGGCGGGCGTCGCCCCTGCCCTCAGGGCCGCGCTTGGCGAATTTCTTCTCAGGGCCACGCGGCTTGCCGGACCGGCCCTTGGGCGGGCCTCCCCTTGCCGGGCCTCGCCGGCCGCGGGAATCGTTGTCTTTGTCGCTGTCGCGAGGCATGAATAATCTCACTTGGGGGTGGCCAGAAAGCAGTGTGCGCGCTCGCTTCGAGCCGCATGCTCAGGCAAATCCGGTATTCACTCTTGCTGAAGGCGGAGCTACTAGCAGGTTTCTGGCGATGATACGAGGCTTGAAAGCCCCCTCTTTCATGGATTTGGCGCTCAAAACGGCCGAAAATGCCGGAAAGGCGGGCGAAGTTCCGATCGGATGCGTCGTGGTCCGCAATTACGAGGTCATCGCGACAGCGGCGAACCGGACGCTGACCGATTACGACCCGACCGCCCATGCCGAGATCATCGCGCTGCGCGAGGCTGCCAAGAAGATCGGCAGCGAGCGCCTGGTCGACTGCGACCTCTACGTGACGCTGGAGCCTTGCACCATGTGTGCGGGCGCGATCTCCTTTGCAAGGGTGAGGCGGCTCTATTACGGCGCCGCCGATCCCAAGGGTGGCGCCGTCGAGTCCGGCGTGCGGTTCTTTGCGTCCCCAACCTGCCATCATGCGCCGGATGTCTATTCCGGGGTCGGCGAGAGCGAGGCGGCGCGGCTGCTCAAGGACTTCTTTCGGGAGCGGCGTTAAGGCGCGAGGAGGAACTCGCGCAGCGCCTTTGCGGTGACGTCCGGGTTCTCCTCGGTGAGGAAATGGCCGGAGTCCACCGGCATGCCGTCGACGTTGGTCGCCCATTGCTTCCAGGTATCGAGCGGCGTGGCGGCGGCCTGGGCGATGCCTGCGCCACCCCACAGGGCCAGCATGGGCACCGTGATCTTCTTGCCGGCCTCGAAATCGACCTTGTCGAGGTCGTAATCGAAATAGGCGCCGGCGCGGTAGTCCTCGCACATCGCATGCACGCGGGCGGGATCGCGGAACGGGGCGATGTAATGTTCGAGCGCACGCGCGTCGATGGCGTCCAGCGTCTTCGACTTGGTCTGGCTCGCCATCTTGAAGCGCAGGAAGAACTCGCCATTGCCCGAGATCAGCGTCTCCGGCAGCGGCGCCGGCTGGGCGAGGAAGGTCCAGTGATAGATCTTCAGCGCGTAGGCGCGGTTCATCCGCTCCCAGTAATTATAGGTCGGCAGGATATCGAGCACGGCGAGCTTCGACAGCCGGCCGGGATGGTCGAGCGCCAGCCGATACGACACCCGGCCGCCGCGGTCGTGGCCTGCAAGCGCGAAGTGGACGTGGCCGAGCTGCTCCATCGCCTCGACCATGGCCTTGGCCATCGCGCGCTTGCTGTAGGGGATGTGCTGCGCATCGCTCTCGGGCATGTCGGACCAGCCATAGCCCGGCAGATCGGCGATGATCAGCGTGAACTTGTCGGCGAGCTGCGGCGCCACGCGGTGCCACATCACGTTGGTCTCGGAGAAGCCGTGCAGCAACAGCAGCGGCGGCCCCTTGCCGCCAACGCGGGCGAAGATGCGGCCGGAGGAGGTGTTGACCCACTCGGAGGCGAAGCCGGGGTAGAGGTCGGCGAGATCGGACATCTTCGGCATCCTTATCTGGTCAGTCCTGTCTGATCAGTCCTGGGCCGCCTCGAACAAAAATGTCGAAAACAACCCCATGCACAGTAGCACGGTGATCACCTGTGAGGGTTGCTAACCCCAACAGGCGATTGCGCAATTTTGGAATGTCGATCTGGCGGGGCGGAGGCACACGGCAATCTTGATGCCGGCATGCGTGTATTCCGGAAAAAAGCCTGTCAGCCCCGGGCCTTCTCGGCTTCCACCGCCTGCCAGCCGATGTCGCGGCGGCAGAAGCCTTCCGGCCAGTTGATGCGGTCGACGGCCTGATAGGCACGCGCCTGCGCTTCCGTCACGGTCTTGCCGAGCGCGCAGACATTGAGCACGCGGCCGCCATTGGCGAGCATCGCGCCGTCCTTCTCAACCGTGCCCGCATGGAAGATCTCGGCGGTCTCGACCTTGGCGGCGTCATCGAGGCCTTCGATGCGCGTGCCCTTCTGATAGTCGCCGGGATAGCCCTTCGCCGCCATCACCACCGTGAGCGCGGAGTCCGGATGCCAGCGCAGGTCGAAGTGCTTAAGCTCCCCGTCGCAGGAGGCGAGGAACGCCGGCACGATGTCGGATATCATCCGCAGCATCAGCACCTGACACTCGGGATCGCCGAAGCGAACGTTGAACTCGAACAGCTTTGGGCCATGGGTGGTCAGCATGATCCCGGCGTAAAGGATGCCGCGGAACGGCGTGCCGCGCTGCTTCATGCCGGCGACCGTCGGCAAAATGATCTTTGCCATGATCGCATCGTGGATCGCGGGCGTGACCAGCGGCGTCGGCGAATAGGCGCCCATGCCGCCGGTGTTCGGGCCGACGTCGTGGTCGAACACGCGCTTGTGGTCCTGCGCGGAAGCCAGCGGAATGGCGGTCTCGCCGTCGCACAGCGCGAAGAAGCTGATCTCGCGGCCCGGCAGAAATTCCTCGATCACGACCTCGGCGCCGGCGTCGCCAAAGGCGCCCTCGAACATCATGGCGATGGCGTCCTCGGCCTCGCGCACGGTCTTGGCGACCACGACGCCCTTGCCGGCGGCAAGGCCGTCGGCCTTGACCACGATCGGCGCACCCTGGCTCTGGACATAGGCACGCGCATCATTGGCGTTGGTGAAGCGCTTGTAGGCGCCGGTCGGAATGCCGAATTCGGTGCAGAGCGCCTTGGTGAACCCCTTGGAGCTCTCGAGCTGCGCCGCCACCCCGCTCGGCCCGAACGCCTTGATGCCGGCGGCGGTGAGGTCGTCGACGATGCCGGCGGCCAGCGGCGTCTCCGGGCCGACCACCACGAGCTCGACCGCATTCGTCTTGCAGAAGTCGATCACCGCGGCATGGTCGGCGACATCGAGCGCCACGCATTCCGCCTCCCGCGCGATGCCGGCATTGCCGGGCGCGCACCAGAACTTGGTCACCAGGGGGGAGGCTGCGATTTTCCACGCCAGGGCATGTTCGCGGCCGCCGGAACCGAGCAGGAGAATGTGCATCGAGGGCTCAGAATAAGGGGTTTGCTGGGGGCGGAGGTCGCACGAATCGCGGCGGGTCTCAAGGGGAAACGCCCCGAACTCCCCGTCATTCCGGGGCGCAGCGAACAGCCAATCTTACCCTCCCCTGGAGGGGGAGGGTCGGCACACATTGAGCCCAGCGAAATGTGAGACGGGGTGGGGTGACGGTCTCTCCGCAATGAACACTGGCCGTGTTGAGAGATCACCCCACCCCGCTCGCGCTGCGCGCGATCGACCCTCCCCCTCCAGGGAAGGGTAAGAGTCGCGCCAGCTTCAAACGATCAAACCTGCTTCCCCGCGATGATCTCCTGCAACGTCGCCACATGCCGCGCGAAGGCGCCACGGCCAGCGGCGGTGGCGGTGACTGTGGTCTGCGGCTTCTTGCCGACGAAGGCCTTGTCGACCGAGACGTAGCCCGCCTTCGCCAGCGTCTCGATGTGTGCGCCGAGATTGCCGTCGGTGGCGCCGGTGAGCTTTTTCAGCCTCGAAAATTCCAGACCTGCAGTCGCAGGCAGCGCGTTCAATGCCGCCATGATCTTGAGCCGCAGCGGCTGGTGGATGATGTCGTCGAGCTCGGCCATGCGCTAGATCCGCCGCATCCAGAGTCCGCCGAGGATCAGTCCGCCGCCATTGACGAAGGCCATCCAGAGCGGGAACGCCTCGCCGATGTAGAAGAAGCCGAACAACGTCAGTGCAGCGATGCCAAGACCGATCGCGACGAAGGCGTAGCCGAACCAGAGACCCGCCAGCGTATAGAACAGCATGAAGTAGAGCGGCCAGAACGCGCCGAGCTGGCGTGGGCCGAAATGGCCGACGACGTTGGTGCAGAGATAGCCGAAGGCGAAGAACAGCACGAAGACCAGAACGAGCCTGACATCGAAGGCGGCACCATGCGGACGGGGCGATGGATTGAGCAACCGGAGTCCGACCAGACCGCCGACGCCCAGAATGTCCACGGCAACCCAGGCGTGGACCGCGTAGACCGGCCAGAGCCAGGTCACGAGATTGCCTGCGAACACCAGGACTCCCCACCAGACCGCTGCGAGGCTTGCGAGTTCGTAGAGCTGCGATTGCTTGACGCGCTGGACGATGTCGTCGATGTCGGCCAGCGCTGCGGACGCCTCCTTGCTGTCGATCATGACTGCCCTGCCCCGCGCGTTGCCACGTCCTCAGCGATCGCATTGACCGCCTTCGGATTGGTGACCATGCCCATGTGATTGACGCCGTCGATCATCTTGACGTCGACCGACGGCTTCACCGCCTGCACGGTTTCGGCATATTTGTCCGAGATCATCATCTCATCGTCGGCGCCGCCGAAAATCGTCATCGGGTGTGTCACCCCGGGCAGATCAAGGCGATAGCCGCGCGTCGCAAAATTGCGCATCAGGCGGTCGGAATAGGTGGAGGTGAGGTACTTGGCCGAATTCGCCGGCACGGCGAAGGCGAGCACCGGAAGCTGCGCACAGCATTCGATGCCGAGCTTGCGCAGCGCCGCCAGCCCGAAGTAGCGCGGAAGGTCAGCATTGGCCCAACCGCCGGCGTGCGGTTTGTTGGTCGGCGCGTCGTAGCCGAGATAGGGCGCAATCAGGACGGTGCGGACGAACAGGTCCTGCATGATCGGCGTCGCGGCAACGCGCAGCGAGAAGCCGGCGCCGGCGGAATGGCCGATCAAGGTCAGTGGCAAATCGGGCGCGCTCTTGCGGACATGGGCGACGAAGTCGACCAGATCGTCCTCGAGCTGGCCGACATAGCCGATATCACCGCGCGTGCCGGAGGCGCCGTGGCCGCGCGTATCGAGTGCCCAGGTCTCGACGCCGTGCGCGGCGAATGCTGCCGTCAGGGCATGGTTCACGGTGCCGGAGGAACCGGACGATCCATGGATGAAGATGGCGCCGCGGTCGGTGGCCGTCCCCTTCGGCGCGTAGTGCCGGAAGCCAAGCCAGGTACCGTCGCGGGCCTGGAAGCGCTCCAGCGGCGGGAGGGTGGACCAGTCGATCCCCTTGGCGGAATCCGAGACCGAGCGCATCTCCGCAGGCCGCTCCAGCGGCGTCGCGATCAGGGCGGTGAGCAGCAGCGCGACTGCGCCAACCGCGCACAGGCCCCATTTCAACAGGCTTAGAGAACCCCGCAGCAACCGCATCGCCATCGCAAACTCCCTCGAACTGATCATTTATAGAGAACTCTATAATACAGAGTACTCTCCATATCAATCCCAGGATTGGCGCCGCGCGGCGAAAATCCTTAACGTCGGGTCTGACCCCAAAATGCCGAATCGTTTGCCGATGCCGCCTGCGGAACCACTGCTCAACGCCCCCGAATTCACCGTCTCCGAGCTCTCGCAGTCCCTGAAGCGGACGGTCGAGGACGCCTTTGGCCATGTCCGGGTCCGTGGCGAGATCTCAGGCTTCCGCGGCGCCCACTCCTCCGGCCACTGCTATTTCGCGCTCAAGGACGAGAGCGCCAAGATCGAGGCAGTGATCTGGAAGGGCGTGCACGGGCGGATGCGCTTCAAGCCCCAGGAAGGGCTCGAGGTCATCGCCACCGGCAAGCTCACGACCTATCCGGGCTCCTCAAAATACCAGATCGTGATCGAGGCGCTGGAGCCGGCCGGCATCGGCGCGCTGATGGCGCTGATGGAGGAGCGCAAGAAGAAGCTCGCCGCCGAGGGCCTGTTCGACGAGGCGCGCAAGCAGTTGCTGCCCTGGCTGCCGGAGGTGATCGGCGTGGTGACCTCGCCGACCGGCGCCGTCATCCGCGACATCCTGCATCGGCTGGAGGATCGCTTTCCCCGCCACGTGCTGGTGTGGCCGGTCAAGGTGCAGGGTGAAGGCTCGGCCGAGCAGGTCGCAGCCGCAATCCGCGGCTTCAACGCGCTGCCGGAAGGCGGCAAGATTCCGCGGCCCGACGTGCTGATCGTGGCACGCGGCGGCGGCTCGCTGGAGGATCTCTGGTCGTTCAACGAGGAGATCGTGGTGCGGGCGGCAGCCGAGAGCATGATCCCGCTGATCTCGGCGGTCGGGCACGAGACCGACATCACGCTGATCGACTTCGTCGCCGACAAGCGCGCGCCGACGCCGACGGCAGCGGCCGAGATGGCGGTGCCGGTGCGCAGCGATCTCTTCGTCGAGGTCGCCGATCTCGCGCGGCGCACCCGCGCCTATTGGCAGCGTGCCCATGAGAGCCGCCGAAGCGAGCTGCGCGCCGCCGCGCGCGCACTGCCCGCGGCAGGCGATCTGCTCGCGATCCCGCGGCAGCGGCTGGATTCGGCGGGCGCGTCGCTACCCCGCGGCCTCAAGGCCAACACGCACGCGCATTTCCGCCGGTTTACCGCGGCGAGCGCAAAGCTGACGCTGCGGGTGCTGCACGGGCAGATTTCGCAGGCCGATCACCGCCTCACCGTGTGCGGCGAGCGGCTCGGCCTGTCCGCGCGCTCGCTGCTGCGGCAACGGCGCGACCGTTTCGCCGGGCTGGAGGTGCGCTTGCGCGCCTCGAAACTTTCGAATGCGCAGGCGCAGCGCAACGCAATTGCCCGCCAGCGCGAGCGCACGCATCGTCTGGCCGAGCGCGCGGGCCGCGCGCTTGTCACGCTGTTGCAGCGGCTGGATGCCCGCATCGAGAACAGCGGCAAGCTGCTCTCCGCTTTGTCGTATCGCGGCGTGCTCGCACGCGGTTTTGCCTTGGTGCGGGATGAAGCCGGCCATCCCCTGCATGCGGCGGACGCGATTGGTCCCGGCGCGCGCGTCGAGATCGAGTTTGCGGACGGCCGTGTCGGTGCGACGGCGGATGCGGATCGTGCAGTTCCGACGGCAAAGCGTGCGTTGGCGCAAGCAAAGCCGGCCGCGCAAGACGCAAAGCCCGCGCCGAAGCGCGCGGGCAAGCCGGTGGATCAGGGCAATTTGTTCTGAGCGCCACGGCGGCGTTCCGCCCACGCTGTCATTCCCCGCGAAAGCGGGGAATCCAGTACGCCGCGGCGTCTCGGTGAATCACAGCTGCCTCGGCGTACTGGATCGCCCGGTCAAGCCGGGCGATGACAGTGAGTGCGGGGGACGCGTGTCGCCACAACCTCGTCATTGCGAGCGCAGCCCGCCTACCGGCAGGACAATCCCGCGTCGATCGTGGTCCAGAAGCCGCAATGTTCCGGCGCGATCATCGGCGCGCCGGCGTGGGCTTCGAACAGGAAGATCGCGACGGTGAAGACGATCAGTGCGGATGAGAACAGGACGAAGCGGTTGCGCATGAGGACTGCGTTTAATCGACATCGTGGTCGAACTAAGGCGCCGTCACCTGCTGAAACCGCCGCGACACGCGATACGTAGATTCACGGTCGGCCATACTCCGTGCAGGGCGGTGGTCGATGCGGGGCTGTCCGCCAGATTTGTTCCTCGGGCGGCCCCGCTTCCGCCTTCGCTCTATCGAGCTACGGCGGGACAAGCCCGCTCCATCCGAGCTACAGGACCGCCCTCACCGCGCCAGCCACTCCGCGACTTCCTTCTGCGACTCCGCGCGCGCCTCTGCGTCCGTGCCGAGATGGCCGTGCTCGGGCGCGGCCGCGTCGGTGGTGCCGGCAGCTGCGTGCAGCGGCGTATTGGCACGGTCGAAATCGTGATAGGCGCCGGGATAGACCACGATGCGCGTGAGCGCGCTGCGGCCGCGCGCGCCGTCGACCATCTGGCGGCAGGCCGGCGGCGACGAGACGTCGTCATTGGCGCCGATCAGCAGCAGGGTCGGCACCCGCGCGCTCCAGCCGAGGCCGGCGGAGATCCGGCAATCCGGATAGAACGCGATCGCCGCGCGAAAATCCGGCCCGGCTTCGCGCGCAGCGCTCTGCGGACGCACCGCCCAGAGCAGTGCGCTGGCACCGTTGGCCCAGCCGATCAGGCTGACGCGGTCGCGCGCGACCCAAGTCTGCTTCATCAGCCAGGCGCGCGAGGCCGCGATGTCGGCGACGCGCTCGCGACGGGCCTTGACGTGCATCTCCTTGACGCGGCATTGCGGCCCGAGCTCGCGCGAGCCGTAGCTGTCGGGCAGCAGCACGGCGTTACCGGCCTTCAGCAGTTGCAGCGCCCAGTCGCGATAGCGCGGCAGCACCGATTCTGAATGATTGCCGAGGCCGCCGCAGCCGTGCAGCGCGATCACGGTCGGAAACGGCCCCTCGCCTTCGGGCTTGTAGAGCTGCGCATGCAGGATTCCGGACGACAGCGGAATGTCGACCTGCTGCGGCGCCGGCGCGGCGTGCGCGGCCGACATCAGCAACATCAGGAACAGGGCGGTCAGTCGAAGGCGCATCGGATTCTGCCGTGGAAGATGCCGGAACCGGCCATCCCTCGCGCGAAGCACTATCATGCGGAAACGGCGGCAAAACATCACAAACCGGTGGGTTTACCGGGCGGACAAGCCACCCTATCTATGCTAAATCCCGTCCAACACATCGTGCCCTCCAGGGTTTTCCGCGGAGAGGCCTTCCACGGAGACTTTCGACCGTGCTGAACAAGTTCGGCCCCTCGGGCCATGGCGAAGCGCAGGTGCAATATCTCGACGGCGATTTCCGCGTGATCTCGCCGGGGACCTTCGTGCGCTGCGCGATCACCGACACGCGGATACCGCTCGACGAATTGAAGTACTGGAGCGTGGACCTGCAAGAGGCCTACGCCACGCCCGCCGCCGTGCTGCAGCGGCATTTCCCCGGCGCGCTGAAGCCGCAGCCGTGATCTCGTAGGGTGGGCAAAGGCGCGACGCGCCGTGCCCGCCATCTCTCTACGACCGCAACGAACAACGTAGGCCGGCTTCCGCCTTCGCTCGCTCAGCTTCGGCGGACAAGTCGCCTTGCCCGCCCAACGGTACCGAGTTCGTGGCATCGCACGGCTATTGCGGCTCGGGACCATCCGCGCCCACACAGGTCTTGATGAAAGTCTTCCTGGTCTCACCGACGACTTTCTGATCGATCGCCTGCTTCAGACAATCGACCCGTGCCTGCGCCATGCAGAGCTGCATCTGGTCGCGCTTGTCCTGGCCCTTCAGGCTTTGCGTCGTCGCAAGACACGTGACGCGCTTGGTCGCGGGGACTGGCACCGTGCCGGTTGGAGCAGCTGGAGCCGTCGTCGGCGCCGTCTGCGCAAACACGGGCGCAATGATCAGACACAGAAGACTGGCAGCGACGGATGGCAGTTTCATCGGATTCTCCTGATCGTCTGGAACCGATAGGCGTCTAGCGATGAATGTTGCCTGAATGGCAGGCTGCTACAGGGTGAGCAAAGTGTAACTCTCCTGCCGGCGTCGCACGAGCGGCACAGCCTTTCGCGCAGCATGAGGATGGAGACGATGTTCGCGCGTACCTGGGCTGCGCGCCTCACCGCCGAAATGTTCTCCGTCGCGCCGATTCGCGTTGCATCGAATCGCGCTTGCACTCCGTGGTAAGTCACTTCGCGCTGTGGTTGGATTTTTCGTTGCGGTTCGGCGCCCTTAAGTTGTTTGACGAAGTTCTGGTGAAACAGAGCGCTGCTAGAGTGCGCGTTAGGTAATTAGCCCTGCTGCTTTGTCGCACAGACCATCAAGTCAACCAAACGACCATTGAGCTTTGGAATTGATGCAGTCTGTGAACGGGCTCACATCGGAAGAGCCATCTGACGGGCTACGATCACCTCGAAAATTCGCGGTGGATACTTTTTAAATCGAAAGTCAACGATGGGGGTGATCATGCCCACCATACTAGACATGCTCTATCGTGAATATTGCCGCGCCCGCCTCGCTGAAATGCGGAAACAGCTTCTGATCATAGCTCAACGCTCTGAAGCTTCCGAAGCGCATCATCATCTTGCGGATCAGGGTGACGATGAGAGGACGGACGCACAACGCAAGACCGGTCGCGGCGTGCCGCATTGAAGCGGCCCGAGACCGGCGAACTCTCCCGCGTAGCAGTGACCAAGCAATTGGCGGCAGTTTGGGAGCAAGCGATGAATACACCCGAATGCTATACTGTCATGGTGGCCTGCGTCTCGTGCCTGACCATCATCGGAATGATGGCTGTTGGAGCCTGGTGAGGGGACTGACCGCTGAGCCGGGCTTGCACGCCCTTGACGGGTCCGCTGGCAAGCACGTTCAGTCGGACCTGTGGCGCCGGACACAGCACGCGCCCTCCCGCATCGTCCGTCGATGAACGCCGGAAGGCCTTCGCCTCGCCTCAGCGCGCAGACCTGCTTTTTGCTGTGAGGTAAGCGTTGCCGCCGCCTGATACGATTGCGGCGGCCTCGCTTGAGATCCGGATGTCAGCCTCCGGGCGGACTATACGAAGAGCGCAGCTTCGCCGCGTTCTGGCGGACCTGCTTGATCTCGTCCTGCGTGAACAGCCGGGTCAGTTTCACGTTCTGCAGGGTGCCGACCGTGACGGTCAGACCGGAGATGGCGGGAGCCGTGCTCGGATCAGGCACATCGAAAATCACCAGAACGCCCGGACCGTCGGCAGCAACGCTGTACATCGAAATCAGCTTGCCGCCGGCCGCTTCAATGAGTTTTGTCGCCGCCTCCTGGCGATTGATCGTGGGGTTTTCCAAAATGGCGTTGAGAGCGCGTGGTGTATATTGTCCAGTGAGGCAAAAATGCATGGCATGTTCTCCTCTGAGCTTTTGGCAATAACTCTCCGGCCGTTCCGAACTGATCGTAACGGTCTCGCATCTGAAATGATGATGGTACGTTGCCCGCCGTGGGCATAAACGCCGCCGATGATTGCCGGGAGTTCGGCACGTCCCGGTGACGGCTCTCATGCGAGGCTACATCAACTCCCGAACGTGCGGAAGACAATTCATCCGCCGCGACATGTCGCATATCGCAAGGCGCGCGGTGTTGGGCTACGGCGGAGCGCTTTGCCCACGCCAAGAAATCATCAGGAAATCATCAAGACATCATCGCCTGCCGAACCGCCGCTCGCGCGCCTTGTAGAGATGATCGCTGATCAATTGCCGGAGCGCTGCCGGATCATCGAATTCGAGCTGCACCGCGAACGGCACGATGCCGTCGGGCACGCCTTCGCGGCCGCGCAGGCGCGCAAGATCCTTTTCCGTCGTCACCAGCGTGAGCTGCTCGCGCTGCGCCTCCGCTGCGAGCGCCGCAATCTCGTTCTGCGAAAACATGTGGTGATCGGCGAAGGGGCGCGTGCGCGCGACCTCGATGCCGCAGGCACGCAAGCTGCGGAAGAAACGCGCGGGATCGCCGATGCCGGCGAACGCAAAGACTCGTTTGCCGAGGAGTTGCGCGACCGAGGCCGCATCCGGCTTCAGGCGCGCGCGCAGCTCCGGCTTGTTGCGCTTCGCAAGCTCCGCCGCGACATCGTTGGCGGCATGGCCATTGCCGATCAGCACCAGCGCATCGGTGCGCGCGAGCTGCGCCTTCAGCGGCGCGCGCAAGGGACCGGCCGGAAACACCTTGCCGTTGCCGAGGCCGCGCTCGCTGTCGATCACGATCAGGGAGGCGTCCTTCAGCAGGCGCGGGTTCTGGAAACCGTCGTCCATCAGGATCACGGTCGCGCCCAGCGACTTCGCGAGCGCAACGCCTTCGAGACGGTCGTGCGCGACCACGACAGGAACGTCGCGCACCATCATCAGCGGCTCGTCGCCGATGTCGGAAGCGGTGTGGCGCTCGCGGTCGACCATGACCGGACCCTTGAGGCGCCCGCCATAACCGCGGCTGAGCACCACCGGCGTCTCGCCGAGCTCGCGCAACAGCTTCGTCAGCGCGAGCACGGTCGGCGTCTTGCCGGCGCCGCCGACATGGTAGTTGCCGACGCAGATCACGGGGATGCCGGCGTCAAAGCCCTGGCGCAGCATGCGCCGTTCGGTGATCGCGCCATACAGCAGACCCAACGGCCGTAACGCATGAGACTTGAAGGAACGCGGCCGGTACCAGAAGGCCGGCTCACGCATTGGCGGCCCCCATCTCGATGGTAAGCTGCAACAGATAGGGCTCGAGCGCAGTCATGGTGCGATTGAGTGCACCGCCGAGATCCTCGACCACGCCTGAGCCTGCGCGCTGCATCCCGTCGCGCACCATGGGATCGGCCAGCAACTGGCCGAGCTGCTTAACCAGCGTCTCCTGCGTGTCGGCCTGGCGCGCGCCGCCGCTGCTGTCGAGTGCCTCGTAGACATCGGCGAAGTTGAAGACGTGCGGACCATGGACGATCGCGGCGCCGAGCTTGATCGCCTCGATCGGATTCTGGCCGCCATGACGGATCAGCGATCCGCCCATGAACACGACCGGCGAGAGGCGGTAGAACAGGCCGAGCTCGCCCATGGTGTCGGCGACATAGACGTCGGTCGCGGCCGTCGGCAATTCCTCGCGCGAGCGCAACGCCGGCTTCAGGCCCGACGCCGTGATCAAGCCCGCGATCGAGGCGCCGCGATCCGGATGCCGCGGCACGATCACCGTCAGAAGCTGCGGGAAGAAACCGACGAGACTGCGATGCGCCGCGACCAGCATCTCGTCCTCGCCCGGATGGGTCGAGGCCGCGACGATGATCGGGCGGCCACGCGTCATCGCCGCCAGCCGCTCGAGCTTGGCGGGATCGGCCGGCGGCGCGGCCACGTCGAGCTTGAGATTACCTGTCGTGACGACGTCGCGGCCGCCGAGCGCCGAGAAGCGCTCCGCATCGGTCTTCGACTGCGCCAGGCAGATGTCGAACCGCGACAGGAGCGCCGAGATGGTGCCGTACATCCGCCGCCAGCGCGGAAAGGAGCGCGGCGACATCCGCCCGTTGATCAGCACCATCGGCAGGCGGCGCGCGGCGCCCGCCAGGATCAGGTTCGGCCACAAATCGGATTCGATGAACAGCGCCAGCGACGGCTTCCAGTGATCGAGGAAGCGCGCGACATAGCGCGGGGAATCATACGGCACGTATTGATGGATGACGTCGGGCGGAAACCGCTTTGCGACGACGGCGGCGGAGGTGACGGTGCCCGAGGTGAGCAGGATGCGCAGATTGAGGTCGCGCAGGCGCTCGATCAGCGCGGCTGCGGCGAGCACCTCGCCGACGCTGGCGCCGTGAATCCAGACCAGGGGGCCGTGCGGACGCACGTCCCGGGACAGGCCTCGCCGCTCGCCGACGCGGGCGGGATCCTCCTTGCCCTGCTTCAGCCGCCGCTTGATCAGCGCCGGCGCAAGCGGCACCAGGCCCGAGGCCAGGCGCCGGTACATCCGCAGCGTTATCGGCAGCGAGTTAGCCATCTTGGGGCCCCGGACGGCCGAGTTGCGCATAGGCGCGGCGGGTCGCCTCGTTCAAGGTCTCTTCCAGCTCCAGCCGCAGCGCTTCCATGGTGGCGGCGTCGGCATCCGGCGGCACGTGGATTTCCTTGATGCCGACCAATGCGCCCCGCCCGAACGGCAGGTTGATGGTGGTGCGGTCCCAGTTCTTGAGCCGGATGAAGCGGCTGGTCGCCATCGCGAAAGGCATGATCGGCCGCCCCGATTCCCGTGCCAGCATGATGATGCCGAGCCCGGCCACGCGCGAGCGCTTGGGGACATCGGCGGTCAGCGCGACATTACAACCGTCCTGGAGCGTGTGCACCATTTCCCTGAACGCGCCCACCCCGCCCTTGCGGTGGAAGGCGCCGCCGTGGTCACCGGAACCACGGATGAGGCCGATGCCGAGCCGCTCGACGGCGATCGCGTTGAACTCGCCGTCGCGATGCCGCGAGATCAGGACCTTGGCCCGGTAGGACTCCTTGGTCTTGATGAAGGGCGTGAGGAAATGCTGGCCGTGCCAGAAGGCGAAGATCGCGGGGATCTGCGGCTCGACGATGTCATAGACGTCAGGCGGATCGAACGTGAATTTGTTGGTCCGCCAGACCAGACGCAGATATTCGGCCGCCAGAACCCCGACGGCACGCTGAAACCAGCTGCTTCGCAGCGTATTGCGAAGCAGTTTTTTCAACGCGCCGGTTCTTGATTCGGGTCGAGCAGCCGATGGAGATGGACGATGAAATAGCGCATCTGCGCGTTGTCGACCGTGCTCTGCGCCTTGGCGCGCCAGGCGACGTGGGCGGACGCATAGTTCGGATAGAGGCCGACGATCTCGACGTCATCGAGGTTCTTGAAGGTGTTGTGCTCGAGATCGAGCAGCTCGCCGCCGATGACGAGATGCAGCAATTGTTGCGGGGCACTATCTGGCATGGGTTCTGTTCCTAACGGGCTGCCCGGCAAAGCAGTGTTCGAGAAGCACGGCGGACGCACTCAGGGCAAGGGCCGATTTCGAAAATGCGCGACGATGCCCGCATGACGATCGCGACCCGCTGCCACCAGCACCCCGTGCGTGACTTCCCGGCGGTTATAGAGGATGGGATCTCCGGAGAGGTCGCTCATCCTACCATCCGCTTCCTGCACGATCAAATCGGCCGCCGCAAGGTCCCAATCATGGCTGTTGCCCGCGGCAAAAGCCGCATCCAGCACGCCATCGGCGACCCGGCACAGGCGCAACGCGAGCGAACCGATTCGTGGATGCAGCTTGATGTCGCCGCCGGCAGTATTGAGCCGCTCGACCATCGGCTTCGGGCCGGCGACGCGGGAGAAGTCGAGCGCGGATCCGGACGCCGCCCGCACGGCTTTGCCGTTGAGCGTCGTGCCCTGCCCGCGGGCCGCGAAGAAGAACTCGTCGGTTGCGGGCGCGAACACCGCAGCCAGCACCGGCGAGGCATCCTCGACCAGCGCGACGCTGACGCACCATTCGTCATGGCCACCGAGATAATTGCGGGTGCCGTCGATGGGATCGACCACCCAGGTCCGCCGCCGCGACAGCCGCACCTCATCGTCGGCGCTCTCCTCGGACAGCCAGCCATAATCGGGCGTCGCCGAGCGCAGGCGCGCTTCGAGCAGGTCGTTGACGGCAATGTCGGCTTCCGACACCGGCGAGGACGCGCCCTTGGTCCACGTCCTCAATTCGGTGCGGAACATCGACTGCGCGAGGCTGCCTGCCTCCCGCACCGCGTCTTGCAGCAGCGCCGCGTCGCGCGTCGGGATGGTTTCGTCGGTTGAATGCGCGTCAGCGTCCGCCAAGCGTCAAACCCTCGATGCGCACCGTCGGCGCATTGATGCCGTAGCGGAACTCGAGATTGTTCGCCGGCTGCATCGACTTGAAGATCTCGAACAGATGGCCTGCGATCGTCACTTCGCTGACGGGATAGGTCAGCTCGCCATTCTCGATCCAGAAGCCGGAGGCGCCGCGGCTGTAATCGCCGGTGACGCCGTTGACGCCGGAGCCGATCAGGTCGGTGACGTAGAAGCCCTGCTTGATGTCGGCGATCAGCTCGGCCGGGGTCGGCGTGCCCGGTTCGAGATGCAGATTGTACGGCCCCGGCGACGGCGAGGACGAGACGCCGCGATGGGCGTGGCCGGTGGTGGTGAGGCCGAGCTCGCGCGCGGTCGCGCAGTCGAGCAGCCAGGTCGTCAGCACGCCCTCGTCGATCAGCGCGATCTTCTTCACCGCGACGCCTTCGGCATCGAAGGTCTGCGAGCGCAGGCCGCGCTTGCGCAGGGGATCGTCGATGATGCGGATGTTCTTGGCGAACAGCTGCTGGCCGAGCTTGTCCTTCAGGAAGCTGGTCTTGCGTGCGATCGAGGCGCCGTTGATGGCACCGACGACATGGCCGACCAGCGAGCCCGCAACGCGCGGATCGAACACGACCGGCACCTTGCAGGTCTCGACCTTGCGCGGATTGGAACGCGCCACGGTGCGCTCGCCGGCGGAACGGCCGACGACTTCCGGCGACAGGAGATCCGCGCCGTGCGGCGCCGAGGTGAAGTCGTAATCACGCTCCATGCCGGTGCCTTCGCCCGATATCGCGGTCGCCGAAATGCCCTGGCTGGAACGCAAATAAGAACCATGGAAGCCGGTGCTGGTGACGAGCACCATGCCGCCCATGCCGGCGGAGGCGGAGGCGCCGCCGGATTTGGTCACGCCCTTCACGGCAAGCGCGGCAGCCTCGGCTTCGAGCGCACGGCGCTCGAGCTCGGAGGTCGCGGGCACGTCGGGATCGAGCAGATCGAGATCAGGGAAGTCGCGCGCGAGCAGCGCGGGATCGGCGAGGCCGACATATTTGTCGTCGGGCGCGACGCGCGCCATCGCAACCGCGCGCTCGGCAAGCTTGGTCACGGCATCGCCGCTGACGTCGTTGGTCGAGACCACCGCCTGGCGCTGGCCGACCAGCACGCGCAGGCCGACATCGTCGCCCTCGGAGCGTTCGGATTCCTCGACGCGCCCGTCTCGCACCTCGACGCCCTGCGAGACGCCGCGCACGGCGACCGCATCGGCCGCATCCGCACCGGCGCGCTTGGCCGCCTCGACCAGCCGCTGCGCGAGATCGGAGAGAGCGGTCTGATCGAACAGGTCGCGATTGGCTTTGGACGAATCCTGGGGCGAAAGCGTCGAGCTTGGTGAAGGGTTCACAAACGAAATCCTGTTGCGGCGGGAGGTTTCGGGCGATACCGGCCCTGAACACCAGATGTGCCCAATTGGTACGGACTTCAAGCGTTTTCAGCCCGCAAAAAGCTCAGATTCGCAAGTCCAGCGCAACGTCTCGTCAATCATGCGTGCCAAGGTCTTGTCAATCATGAGCGGCGGTGACGCTGGATTAACCAGCCTTTTTAAGTGGTTTCGGAACGGCGCGCGCTAAGGTCCTCGCATCGACCGGGAACATAATCCCGGCGGGGAGAACTAAAGCCGTGAGGCGTCAAACAGCAACAAGCGGGATCGCTCCCGCCGGGTCGGGCCGCAGCTTGCGGCTCGACCCTCTTTCCCTTCCGGTCCGCTTCGATGCGCACGATCCGCGCGCCGACGGATACACCAGACAGATCGAGCTTCATCGCGAGCGTGTCGTGCTGCGCCGTGCCGTCCGCGGCATGCAGATGGCGATCAACGTCCGCGTCAGCGACTTCATCGGCGTTGCGTTGCGCGGCAATGACGAGGCGCAGACCCTCGTCCTCGTGCATCGCGATCCCTCGCTGTCCGTTCCGCTGCTGGTCAGCACCGATGGCGACGAACTCGCCGAGGCCTGGGCGATCTGGAGCGAGCTATTCGCGCTTCCGCAGCTCGACGAAGGTGCCCGCAAGCCCACGCCGCGCCGTCGCCGCGCCAACGCGATCCGCGCCCGCCGTCCGAAATTCTTGATGCGCCGGCGCACCGCCATGACGCGCGAGCTGTCGGTTCATCAGGGCGAACGCGAGATCATCGCAAGGAATTGAACGGCACGCACAGTGCCGTAGGGTGGGCAAAGCGAAAGCGTGCCCACCTTTTTTATCTCAATCCCGGGAAGATGGCGGGCACGGCGCAAGAGCGCCTTTGCCCACCCTACGGGCTACGCCGCCCGCATCACCGCGTCGACCAGCAATCCCGCAAACAGCAGGAAGCCCGCATACTTGTTCGAGAAGAACAGGCGCTTGCAGAGCAAGGGGTCGCTGATATCCAGCCGCACGATCTGCGAGGCCAGATGCACGGCGAACGCCGCAAGCCCGAGCCAGGCCGGCCAGCGCGCATCGCCTGAGGCCAGCGCGACGCCGATCAGCATCACCGCAAGCCCGTAGAACAGGATCAGCGCCTGGTGCGTGTGCGCGCCGAACAGCCGCGCGGTGGACTTGATGCCGATCAGCGCGTCGTCCTCGGCGTCCTGGTGCGCATAGATCGTGTCATAGCCGATCACCCACGAAATCGATCCCGCATAGAGCACCAGCGCGGTCAATTCGATGCGGCCGAAGGTGACGGCAAATCCCATCAGCGCGCCCCAGGAGAAGGCGAGGCCGAGCACGATCTGCGGCCACCAGGTGATGCGCTTCATGAAGGGATAGATCGCGACGATCAAAAGCGAGGCGATGCCGGTCAGGACCGCGAAGCGGTTGAATTGCAGCAGCACCACGAGACCGGTCAGCGCCTGCGCGACCATGAAGGCCAGCGCCTGCCTGGTCGTCACCTGGCCCGACGGCAACGGCCGCGAGCGGGTGCGCTCGACCTTGTCGTCGAGATCGCGGTCGGTGATGTCGTTCCAGGTGCAGCCTGCCCCGCGCATGACGAAGGCGCCGATGAAGAACAGCACGATGGTGAGCGGCAGGCCGCGGACGTCGTGCGCCATGCCGGCGGCGAGCGCCGCCGACCACCAGCACGGCATCAACAGGAGCCAGGAGCCGATCGGACGATCGAAGCGCGAAAGGCGCAAATAAGGCCGCGCCCATTGCGGCGCGAGCGTATCGACCCAGTTGCCGGTGGAATCGGCAACGCGGGCGGATGTGTCACTCATCGGGTGAGGACGTTGCCGTTGAGCGTGTCGAAGGTGCTGCCACCCTTCTTGCCGGCATTGGCCTCAGGCGCCGAGCCAGAACCCAACACCTCGCTCAGCGACGGACCGGCCGGACCGCGCGGCTGGTTCTGCATCTGCTGCGCGACGTTGCAGACCTTCGTCGCCATGGCCTCGGTGTTCTTGTGGCCGTCCTTCATCTGCGCGCTGACCTGCGCCGGAATCCCGCACTTCGAGGCGTTGGCCTCGATGTACTTGATCATCTTGGTCTCAGCCTGGCTGAAATTGCGTATCAGCTTGCAGGCTTCTTCCGGCGCGGCGTGACGATCACTCGCGGCCTTGATCAGCTTGCCGCGCTTCTCGGCTTCCTCGCGCAGCGGCATGAAGGTTTTCATGCAGTCCTCGCCGGGACCGCCTTGCGTCGGCGGGGCGGCGCTGAAGGCACCTGCGCCACCGACGGGCGCGGCGCCGTTGACGGGAAACGATCCTTGGGGCGCTGTACCGACCGAAGCGGTCGGCGCCGAGCCGTTCACGGGCGGAAACGCGGAACTGGTTGGGGCCTGGCCAGGCAGCGGCGCAGGGAAGCCCTGCGCGTGGGCACCCGCGGCGCCCAAGGTGACCATGGCGGCAGTGATCGGAACCATCAAACGACGGATCATCAAGGCAGTCTCTCCGGCAGGAGCTTACGGGGTCCGGCGTCTTCCCAATTGAAGCGCAACCAGCGTGCTCGCGATTTTACGATTCCCGCCGGCCCTTAACAACCCGTCGAATAGGGCAAGAGCGCGGCGCGCCGACGCACCGAT
The DNA here is from genome assembly GCF_011516635.5 of Bradyrhizobium barranii subsp. apii. Classification (GTDB taxonomy): domain Bacteria; phylum Pseudomonadota; class Alphaproteobacteria; order Rhizobiales; family Xanthobacteraceae; genus Bradyrhizobium; species Bradyrhizobium barranii. Next base: position 7,710,342 of record NZ_CP096255.1, read on the forward strand.
TTGGCAATATTTACCCCCGAAATGGCGGCTTTCGGTTAATAACGGCGGCGAATTGGACCTTTGAACGATGCCCTCCCACGATTTTCGTGCCCCCCGCCTGTTTGTCGACGTCCCCCTTGCCCAGGACGCCAGGGTTCCGCTCGACCGCGACCAGAGCAATTACCTCGGCAATGTGCTGCGGCTTGCCGCCGGGGCCGAGGTTTTGGCGTTCAACGGCCGCGACGGCGAGTGGCAGGCCGCGATCGAAGGCCGCAAGCGGCCGGACGGCCTCGTCATCCTCCAGCAGGCCCGGCCCCAGGACCGGCTGGCCGACCTCACTTACGTCTTCGCGCCGCTCAAGCATGCCCGGCTCGACTACATGGTCCAGAAGGCCATCGAGATGGGCGCCGCCGCGCTTCAGCCGGTCCTGACCCGCTTCACCCAGGCCTCCCGGGTCAACACCGAGCGAATGCGGGCCAATGTGGTCGAGGCCGCCGAGCAATGCGGCATCCTCAGCATCGCCACGGTGGCCGAGCCAGTGCCGCTGGACCGGTATCTCAGCCAGCGCCCTGCCGACCGGCTGCTCATCTTCTGCGACGAGGCGGCGGAGGTCCAAAACCCCATTCAGAGCCTGCAAGACGCGCGCGAAGCCGGACATGACCAAGGCAGCGTTGGCATCGACGTGCTGATCGGCCCCGAAGGCGGCTTTGCCGAGGAGGAGCGCGCCCTGCTGCTGCGGCAGCCGAAAATCCTGCGGCTGGCGCTGGGACCCCGGATCATGCGGGCCGACACGGCCGCGGTGGCGGCGCTGGCGCTGGTGCAGGCAGTGCTGGGCGATTGGGACGGCACCTAACCTAACCAAGCGAACCTAACGTCGATTCGCGCGCGGCGGCTCTACAGGTTCGCGCTTTAGATGACCTCTCGCTTAGACCGATGCAGGGTCTCGGACGGCAGCTCTCCGAAAGCCGCCCTGTAGCTCGCTGCGAACTCGCTCAGATGCCAGAAGCCATGGCCGATTGCGCAGGCCTTCACACTGCGACGAGCCGGGCCGGTGCGCAGCTGCTTTCGTACCGACCAGAGGCGCAAGACCCGGCTGTAGCGATGAGGGCTCATGCCGCAGATGGCCTGCGTCGCACTCTGGAGGGTCCGAACGGACACGCCCACCCGCTCTGCCAGTTCGGTCGTCTTGTGCCAGATCGCGAGATCGTGGCGGATCAATCGTTCCATCTCTGCGACGATCCGCTGATAGCTGTCCGTCGTGGAGTGCATGGGCCCGCGCTTCACGTTGGACCGAATGGCAGCATCCATTGCGGCGAACAGGGATTGTTCGACCGCCGTTCGCGACGTCGGCTCGTTCAGGAAGTCTGGATCATGTGCCGCGGTTTCAAGCGTCGTGGAAATCGAGCCATGCAGGGAGGCAAGTAGGTCCGATGCCGGACTCAGCAAATGATAGCCGTCATCCAGCTGAGACCAGGGCTCGCGCTCGGGCGGGCTGAAATAGGCGACAGCCCACAAACGCCCCGCCGGCTCATAGACCAGGCAATCGGATCTCCCCTTGAGAACGAGTATGGAGCTGCCAATTGATTGCCCGTTGATGCGGGTGGAGGTCACATGGTCCATCGGCACCGCCACCGCGATGGCGTGCGCCAGATCATAACCGCGGATGATCCGCGGGAAGGTCTTCACCAGAGACAGCGTCAGGATCGGCAGGCTGAGCCGGGCGCGCTTGATTGCAGTCGCCCCGGCCGACAGCGGCATGCTGGATGCGCCGACATATCTCTCACTCTCTCCGAAATGATCGATGTCGTACGATCGGAGCTCGAGAGCCGCGGATGGCTTGAGACCCTGGAACGACAGCAAGCCGTCTAATGCTGTTCTTTGCGTTCCATCGCGAGCAGTATCGAGAAGGCTTTGATCCATATCCTGCCGCTTACTTCGCCTTCCTTGTCGATGCAGCGCCCTTGGGGGCACGCAGATCATCCGGCCCGTTGATGCCGGCGCGCTTGAGATCGCGAAGCAGTTTTGTGAGCAGCAGCATATTAGTCTTCTGCAGTTCGTGATTGTTTCCAAACCTGAATGCGTTCTGCTCGGTCACGATGAGCCCGGCCTTGGTTTCGGCGAGAATCTTTCGTCTCTTAAGTCCCGTCACGCGACGGCGAACCGTCTCGAGCGGCAGGCTGAGGAAGCGAGAGAGCGCCGCGCGGGACACCCCTTGCTTGATCGCATCCGGCTCGACCGCGTGAATGCTGGAAAATCTCTCGTCCAGCGACGGATCGTTCATCACATTGATGACGTTCGCGTTGAGAATCGCATGAACGATCAGTAGGTCCAGCGGATCGAATTCGTCGTAGTGCCGGAACAGCTCGCTGATCGAAAACAGCATATAGGCCAGCGTGTGCCGCGAGACCGTCCGGATAGCATCTGATGCATTGCGCATGAATCGAAACCAACATTCACATTGTAAGCGAAGGCAGAGGCGAACGGGTCATCCGCCATACCCAATATGAGTATGCGACGACTTGCCTGTCCTCCTCAATTTCTCAATGTGACGTTGAGCTTGCGGTTGCTGCATTGAGTCGCATGCCCGGACAGGAATCAGCGACGGGCAATGAGGCTGTCGCGCAGGACGACATGGCCAAGGACGACGATGTTGCATCGGACAGGCGGCGACGCGAAGAACTCGGGCTCATCAAGGCATTTCTCGGCATAAGGGACCCGAGCAGGAGGCAGAATTCTCGAGCTTGCCGAGGAGCTCGCAGATCACGCCGCGTCCGAAACCGCAGGGCTTGCCTTCGCCTCGACCGATGCATCGCTTGGCGATGCGCCCAGAGATCTCCCTGGCCAGACTGAGTGAAAACCAAGCCCCTCCCGCTCTAGGTATTAAAATACCTAAAATACCTTCTGACAGATCGCTGCGTCCCGCCTCCAAAGCCGTTAAGCGATTGATCCTTTGGAGGTCGAAACCGCTTTCGGGCCATGCTAAGGCCTGCGCCAATTCGCCTCCCTTTCGCCCTGCCCGGTTCCACCGGGACGATGGACCCCTGTTATGACCGCGACTGCCACCTCAAATGCTGCCGGCTCCGCCGCCTGGGCGGATACGCTGCTCTTGTCGTTCGCGCAGGCCGGCTATGTCAGGGCCGAGCCCGCGATCCTGCAACCGGCCGAGCCGTTCCTGGACCTCTCCGGCGAGGACATCCGCAAGAGCCTGTATCTGACGACAGACCTGTCCGGCGAGGAGCTTTGCCTGCGCCCGGACCTGACCATTCCCGTCGCTCGCGACTACCTCGCCTCGAACCGCGCCGGCCAGCCGGCCGGGTTCAGCTATCTCGGCCCGGTGTTCCGCTACCGCAGCGGCCAGGCCAGCGAGTTTCTGCAGGCCGGCATCGAATCGTTCGGCCGCCAGGACCGCGCCGCAGCCGACGCCGAGATGCTGGCGCTGGCGCTGAAAGCGACCGCCGCCTTCGGCGTCCGCGATGTCGAGATCCGCACCGGCGACGTGGCGCTGTTCAACGCCCTGCTCGATGCGCTCGACCTCTACCCGGTCTGGCGCCGCCGCCTGGTCAAGGATTTCAACCGCAAGATCAGCCTGGAAAAAGATCTGGAGAAGCTGGCGGCCGCGACCACCGCGACCCGCAGCGAATATGAGGGTGTGCTCGCCGCGCTCGCCGGCTCCGACCGCAAGGCGGCGCTCGCCTTCGTCACCGATCTGATGTCGATCGCGGGCACCACCAATGTCGGGGGCCGCACCACGGCCGAGATCGCCGACCGTTTCCTCGAGCAGTCGACGCTGAAGGGCGGCGCGTTGCCGCGCGAGGCGATCGCCGTGCTCAAGCGCTTCCTGTCGATCGCAGGCAATCCCGACGATGCCGTCGCCGAGCTCCGCGCGCTCACCACGGACGCGAAGCTCGACCTTAGCGCTGCCGTCGACCAGTTCGAAAGCCGGGTCGGCTTCATGGCCGCGCGCGGCATCGACGTGAAGCAGACGCGCTTTTCGACCGCGTTCGGACGCGGCCTCGACTATTACACCGGCTTCGAATTCGAGCTGCATCACAGGGGCAACGGCGCCGAGCCGCTGGTCGCCGGCGGCCGCTATGACGGGCTGATGACCCAGCTCGGATCGGCCGAGCCGATCCCCGCGGTCGGCTTCTCGGTCTGGGTCGACGCGCTGACCCGGATCTGCCGCAAGGTGGGAGCTTAAGTCATGAGCGCGCCATTCGTCCTGGCCGTTCCCTCCAAGGGCCGCCTGCAGGAAAACACCGAGGCGTTCTTCGCCCGCGCCGGGCTCAAGCTGTCGAAGGCCGGCGGCGCGCGCGACTATCGCGGCACGCTCGCGGGCCTCGACAATGTCGAGGTCGCCTATCTCTCGGCGAGCGAAATCGCTTCGCAATTGTCGCGCGGCTTTGCGCATCTCGGCGTCACCGGCGAAGACCTGGTGCGCGAGAACATGGCGGATGCCGACAAGCGCGTCTCCCTGATCGACGGGCTCGGCTTCGGCTATGCCGACGTCGTCGTCGCGGTGCCGCAGGCGTGGATCGACGTCCGCACCATGGCCGACCTCGACGACGTCACCACCGGCTTCCGCGAGCAGCATCACATGCGGATGCGGGTCGCGACCAAGTTCATCAACCTCACCCGCACCTTCTTTCAGAGCCACGGCATCACCGATTACCGCATCGTCGAAAGCGCGGGCGCGACCGAAGGCGCGCCGGCGGCCGGCAGCGCTGAGCTGATCGTCGACATCACCACGACCGGCGCGACGCTCGCCGCCAATGGCTTGCGGGTGCTCGACGACGGCGTGATCCTGCGCAGCCAAGCCAATCTGGTCGCCTCTAGGGATGCCGACTGGTCGCCGCAGGCGCGGGAGACCGCGCGCGTCATCCTCGATCACATCGCAGCAAGGGCGCGGGCCAACAAATACCGCGAGGTCCGCACCCGCTTCCAGCAATGCGACGCCGCCCTGCTCGGCGAAGCCCACGAGCGCTTCGGCGTCGAAGCCCCGTTCGGCGGGCCGACCTCGTCGGGCATGCTGACGCTGCACTGTCCGCCGGGTCAGCTCTATGCGCTGGCGAGCTTCCTGCGCGAGCATGGCGCCGAGACCGTCTCGGTGGTTTCGCTCGACTATGTGTTCGACCGGGAGAACCCGCTGTTCGCCAAGCTCGAGGCGTTCCTGCGGCAGTGAGCCTCAGGTTCGTTCAGCGTAGCGACAGCAAACGGCAGCTACCATATGCTGTTGAGAACCATGGACGCCTCTGGAACCTTGATCAATGACGCTGGGCTCTGACGTTTCCGGCATGACGACCACCGCGGCCAGTGCCGCCGCGAAGGGGCTGTCGATTGTCGTCCCCGTCTACAACGAGGCGGCGGGCCTCGCCGCCCTGCACCAGCGCATTTGCGATCTCGCCAAGACCTTGCAGCAGCGCTATCGCTTGCGTTGCGAAGTCGTCTATGTCGACGACGGCAGCGCGGACGCGACGCTCTCGATCGCCCGGTCGCTGCCGGCCGACGCGGTCGACGTCCAGGTGGTGTCGCTGTCGCGCAATTTCGGCAAGGAGGCGGCGCTGATGGCCGGCCTCGACCATGCCCGGCTCGGCGCCGTGATGTTCATGGACGGCGACGGTCAGCATCCGCCGGCCCTGGTCGAGCAGCTGGTGCGGCACTGGATCGAGGACGGCTATGACGTCGTCTATACCGCCAAGGCGCATCGCGACAACGAGCCCTTCCTGCGCCGCGTCGCCGTGCGCGGGTTCTATTCGCTGATCAATTGGGGCGCGCGCCAGAAGATCCCTGAAGACGCCGGCGACTTCCGCCTGCTGTCGCCGCGCGCGGTCGCAGCGCTCAGGCAGCTGCCGGAGCGCAACCGCTTCTTCAAAGGCCTCGCGAGCTGGATCGGCTTCCGCCAGATCCGCGTCGATTACGAGCCCGCGCCGCGCACCCATGGTGTGACGACCTTCAGCGCCGCGCGTCTGCTCGGTCTTTCGATCGAAGGGGTGACCTCGTTCTCGGTGGCACCGCTGCGCTTCGCCAGCCTGCTCGGCGTCATCCTCGCCGGCGGCGCCTTCCTGTTCGGCCTCTCGATCCTCTGGGAAGTCTGGACCACGGGCAAGCAGGTGCCCGGCTATCCCTCGCTCGTGATCGGCCTGATGACCATCGGCGGCGTGCAGCTCATCATGATCGGCATCGTCGGCGAATATATCGGCAAGATCCTGTCCGAGCTGAAGGCGCGCCCGATCTACTTCGTCGCCGAGCACAGCGAAAAGCATTTCGAGACCGGGAAGGCCGACGACGCCTCGAAGAGGACGGCCGCCGAATGAGCGCGGCCGCGGGCCTGCGGCGGATCTGGCTCTGCGCCGACGATTACGGCATCAGCCCGGGCGTCAATCGCGCCATCCGCGACCTGATCGAACGCGGCCGTCTCAATGCTACCTCTGTGATGATGGTGGGACCGGCGATCGAGCGCGGCGAGATCGAGGCGCTCCAGACGGCGGCGAAAGCGAGCCCGCGCTGCGCGATCGGCCTGCATGTGACATTGTCGGCGCCGTTCCGGCCGCTCACCATGCATTTCCGACCGCTGGACGGCGACATGTTCATGCCGTTCCCGAAGCTGCTGCGCGCCGGCCTTGCGCGCCGGCTCGACCGCGAATTCTTTCGCAATGAGGTCAAGGCGCAGTTGGCGGCGTTCGCGGAAGCGTTCGGGCGCGCGCCTGACTTCGTCGACGGCCACCAGCATGTGCAGCTCTATCCGCAGGTGCGCGACGGCTTTGTCGATGCGGTCAGCGAAGCCGCGCCGAAAGCCTGGGTCCGCCAGGGCGGGCGCGACCTGCCGCTCGTGCAGCGGCTGGCCTCACCAAAAGCCATGGTGCTCGATATCCTGAGCGCACAGTTCCGCCGCCGCGCCGCCAGCGCCGGCCTCAGCTTCAATCCCGGCTTTGCCGGCGCCTATGATTTTACGCGCGAGGCCGATTTCGGCGCCTTGATGCGGCAATTTCTGGACGGCCTCCCCGATGGTGGCCTCGTGATGTGCCACCCCGGCTTCGTCGACGACATCCTCGCCGGCCTCGATCCGATGACGGACGTCCGCGAACGCGAGCATGCTTATCTCTCAGGCGATGCGTTTGCGCGCCTGCTGGCCGACAGCAGCGTCACGCTGGGGTGAAACCGGCGGAAAGCAAGCCGCTGGGCAGCTTGCCGCATACCGAAATTTAATCCGGCCGGCACTGTTGGGGCCACAATGGAACCCTACATCTGCCTCGCGCTTGGTTTGAGCGAGGGAGACTGATCATGACGCCGCAGGAACGCCAGCTCGTCGACGAGCTTTTCGACCGGCTTTCGAAACTGGAAAATGCACCGCGCGATCCCGACGCGATCGCCGCGATCTCCGATGGCCTGCGCAAGGCCCCCGGCGCCGTCTACGCGCTGGTGCAGACCACGCTGTTGCAGGACGAAGCGCTGAAGCGCGCCCATAACCGCATCCAGGAGCTGGAAGCGGCCCATGCGCCCGAGCAGGCGCAGTCCGGCGGCTTCCTCGATACCATGCGCGACTCGCTGTTCGGCGGAGGCCCCTCGCGCGGCTCGGTTCCGAACGTGCCGCCGCGTGACTCGCGGCCAGTCTGGAACACCGGTCAGGCGATGCCGCAGACGCAGCCCGGTTACGGCGCGCCGCCTCCTTATGGACAGGCCTACGGCCAAGGCCCAGGTCAAGGTCCCGGTCAAGCTCCGGGTCAGGGCTATGGCGCTCCGCCGATGGGCGGTGGCGGCGGCTCGTTCCTCGGCACCGCGGCGGCAGCCGCGGCCGGCGTCGTCGGCGGCTCGCTGCTGCTCTCCAGCATCCGCGGCATGATGGGCGGATCGCACCAGCAGGCGTTCGGCGACACCAACGCGCTCGGCGACCGCAGCGCTGGTGGAAGTCCATGGGGCGGCAGCGACCAGTCCGGCGGCTCGCTCGCGCGCGATGCCGGTCTCAACGACATCGGCTCCAACCGCGACCGCGACGACGGTTCCCGCCAGGGCTTCACCGACCAGGCGTCGAACGACCGGGACAACAACAACAACGATCAGAACTACGACGACAACGACCACGACAACGGCAATATGGACGTAGCCGACGACGACAGCGATTTCGGCGGCGGAGACGATGGCGGCAGCGACTACGCGTGAGGCTGCCCGATCAGCGCGACAAACAAAAACGGCCGCCCGGAAGGCGGCCGTTTTCATGTCGAACGTCAGGCGCTCACATCACCACGACCTTGGTGCCGACATTGACGCGGCCATAGAGGTCGATGACGTCCTCGTTGCGCATGCGGATGCAGCCTGAGGAGACGTTGGTGCCGATGGTCCAGGGCTCGTTGGAGCCGTGGATGCGGTAGAGCGTCGAGCCCAGATACATCGCGCGCGCGCCGAGCGGGTTTTCCGGGCCGCCTTCCATGTGCCGCGGCAGGTCGGGCCGGCGCGCGATCATTTCCGCCGGCGGCGTCCAGTCCGGCCATTCGCGCTTGGCCGTGATCGACTTCACACCGGACCAGGTGAAGCCGGGACGGCCGACGCCGATGCCGTAGCGCATCGCCCGGCCGTTGCCCTCGACCAGATAGAGGAACTTGTTCGGCGTATCGACCACGATGGTGCCGGCAGTTTCCTTGCCGCTATAGTCGACGGATTGCTTCTCGAATCTCGGATCGAACGGACGCTGGCGCGGATCGACCGCCTCCTGCTGGAGACCTGCGCCTTGCTGATATCCACCCTGCATCTGCGGCTCGCCCATCGGTGGCAGGCGGCGCTGGTCGTAATAGCCGGGCTGCTGCTGATAAACCGGCTGCTGCGGCGCGTAGGCCGGGCCGCGGCCGGGACTGTCACCGAACAGGAACTCGATGAAGCCGCCGCCCATATTCGCATTGGAGGCGACACGCACCGGCGCCGGCTGCACCTGCGGCTGGTAGAGCACCGCGGGCGGATCGTTCGGCACACTATTGTCGAAGGCGCTGGCGCTGTTCGCGCCGGCAATGAAGGTGCAAGCGCTGCCAAGCAGCGCGACAGACATTTTCTTGAACATCGACGTACTCTGTACTGTTTCGTCTAGATCACATGCGTCGTGCAGAGCCGATGGCTGACCGGCGACCGCGACGTGGTCAATAAAGAGCAAAAGCCGTTTTGTTTGGTAAACGTATCAGCCGATTCGATTCACCACGTCGCGAGCGAGGGTGCAATTTGGCGATCAGCGTTTATTTTCGATGAACGCCGCAGGCCCATGGTTAATCGCTTCTTTTCGCGCCGTCGCGTGCGGCCGCGCAACAGTTCCCGCTGTGAACCTCGTGTTAAATTGCTTCTGTCTACAAAGACGCGTGAGTGAGGTGGGGGGAGTTCCTGATGGCTATTCACCGCAAACGTTTTCGTGTCGAGGAGGCTATTGTCGGCGAGATGCCCAGCCCCGAAATGATTGAGGAGGCTGCGCCGATGCATAACGAGATCATGGCGGAGCTGCGTGCGATCCGCGCACAGATGGCGAAGGGCACCGTGCCCTTGTCCGGCAGCGCGGCCATGGCGGCGATCGACGCCTCCACCGCCCACGAGCTCTCTGAAGCTCGTACCATGCTCGATACCTACCGGGCACAGATCGAGCAGTGCGAGAAGCTGAAGGTCGAGCTCGACCTCATCCACGACGCCATCGATCGCACCAAGCGCGAGATCGCGACGCTGCACGGCAAGAGCTTCGACGGCGGCGAGATGGCCAAGGTCAATGGCGAGCTCGGCGCGGTCGTCGGCGGCACCGAGCAGGCGACCCAGCAGATCCTCGAAGCCGCCGAGTCGATCGACCAGGCGGCCAGCGCGATGTCCAAGGTGCAATCGGCCGACCAGCAGAAGCGGCTCGCCGACGACATCCAGGAACGCGTCATCTCGATCTTCGAAGCCTGCAACTTCCAGGACCTGACCGGCCAGCGCATCAGCAAGGTCATGACCACGATGAAGTTCATCGAGCAGCACATCAATGCGATGATGGAGATCTGGGGCGGCGTCGACGCGATCAAGGCCCATGTGCCCGCGCCGGCCGACACCCGCAGCGACGACGAAAAGCTCCTCAACGGCCCCAAGCTCGCCGGCGACGTCGGCCGCGCCTCGCAGGACGACATCGACGCGCTGTTCGACTGATCGGGCGCGGCACTACGGAAAAACAAAACGCCGGCGAGAGCCGGCGTTTTTTTGTTTTGGAGCCATCCCCTTCACTGTCATCGCCCGGCTTGACCGGGCGATCCAGTATTCCAGAGGCGGCGGTGATTGAGCCGAGAGGCCGCGGCGTACTGGATGCCCCGGTCAAGCCGGGGCATGACGAAGGAGAGACTACGCCCGCGGCGCGCAGCGGACGTAGACCATGTTGCCGTAGCGGGTGGCGGCGTCCTTGTCGATGAACCGGGTGATCAGGACGCGGCCGTCGAAGGAGACGATCTCGCGGTCCTGCTCGCCGGGGGTGGGACCCGCCGGGCCGATGTAGTTCTTGCCGCTGGGCGAGCCCTTCAGCCGCAGCTCCTGCGGCGTCGCCTGGTCGGCGAGATGCATGATCACGCCGCCGGAGGAACCGGCGGTGATCACGTAGGGATTCTTGCACTGCGCCCGGGCCGCGGCCTCGGTGCGGGCGCGGTCGGCCGGATTCTGGAACGAGGCGAGACCCCAGCGGCCGACGATCTCGTCGGCGCGGATGCTCGCCGGCATTTCCGGGCCGGTGCCGGGCTCGGCCTCGGGCGGCGGCGAAGACGACGAGAACGACGGCAGGCTCATACCGCCGCCGCAGGCGCCAAGCAGCAGCGCCAGGCAGGAGGCGGCCGTCAGATTGGCAACCGTGCGTGCGTGAGCTGAACTGATCATGACATTCCCCCGAGCAAACCGTCCCCCAAATGAGACCCCGACCGCATCCCTCCCGCAGCCAAGCGCAAAACCGCTGTCGGAGCAATGACGTCCTTTATACGCCAGCGCGACCAATAAGTTTCTCTAGACACGATCCTATATCCGCCTCACCAATCGCTTAACCACCCTTGCTTGACAGGATCGCGGCCAAGCCATATTTCCGGGCGCACTATTAGCACTCGGAAAGCCCGATTGCTAAGCGCGCCGTTCGATCCTCGGCAAGAGGGTGGACGGACGCCGCCCCTATCCACTTCCATTCCTTCCGAAGCGAGCCTCCAAAGGGAAACGTCATGGCTAAATCCAAATTTCGTCCGCTGCATGACCGTGTCGTGGTCAAACGTATCGACGCCGAGGAAAAGACCAAGGGCGGCATCATCATTCCGGACACCGCCAAGGAAAAGCCGTCCCAGGGCGAGGTCGTCGCCGTCGGCCCCGGCGGCCGTGACGAGGCCGGCAAGCTGATCCCGATCGACCTCAAGGTCGGCGACCGCGTGCTGTTCGGCAAGTGGTCGGGCACCGAGGTCAAGATCGACAACGAAGAGCTCCTGATCATGAAGGAGTCGGACATCATGGGCGTCATGGCCTAAGGCCGTCAGCCTGAACAGCCGCTGAATGTCATGCCCGGATCGCGCGATCCGGGCATTCGGTCATTCCGCAAGCGGCGGACACATCACGAAACACGAGGGATTGAAGAAATGGCTGCCAAAGACGTCAAGTTTTCCGGAGACGCGCGCGAACGCATGCTGCGCGGCGTCGACATTCTCGCCAACGCCGTCAAGGTGACGCTCGGTCCGAAGGGCCGCAACGTCGTCATCGAGAAGAGCTTCGGCGCGCCCCGCATCACCAAGGACGGCGTCACCGTCGCCAAGGAGATCGAGCTCGAGGACAAGTTCGAGAACATGGGCGCGCAGATGCTGCGCGAAGTCGCCTCCAAGACCAACGACACCGCCGGCGACGGCACCACCACCGCGACCGTGCTGGCCCAGGCCATCGTGCGCGAAGGCGCCAAGGCGGTTGCCGCCGGCATGAACCCGATGGACCTCAAGCGCGGCATCGACACCGCGGTTACGGCTGTCATCAAGGACATCGAGAAGCGCGCCAAGCCGGTCGCCGCCTCCTCCGAGGTCGCCCAGGTCGGCACCATCTCGGCCAACGGCGATGCCGCCATCGGCAAGATGATCGCCCAGGCGATGCAGAAGGTCGGCAACGAGGGCGTCATCACCGTCGAGGAGAACAAGTCGCTCGACACCGAGGTCGACATCGTCGAGGGCATGAAGTTCGACCGCGGCTATCTGTCGCCCTACTTCGTCACCAACCCCGAGAAGATGACCGCCGAGTTCGAGGACGCCTACATCCTCCTGCACGAGAAGAAGCTGTCCGGCCTGCAGGCCATGCTGCCGGTGCTGGAAGCCGTGGTGCAGTCGGGCAAGCCGCTCGTCATCATCGCCGAGGACGTCGAGGGCGAGGCGCTGGCCACCCTGGTCGTCAACCGCCTGCGTGGCGGCCTGAAGGTCGCCGCCGTCAAGGCGCCGGGCTTCGGCGACCGCCGCAAGGCCATGCTCGAGGACCTCGCGATCCTCACCGGCGGCCAGCTCATCTCCGAGGACCTCGGCATGAAGCTCGAGAACGTCACGGTGAAGATGCTCGGCCGCGCCGGCAAGGTCGTGATCGACAAGGAGAACACCACGATCGTCAAGGGTGCCGGCAAGAAGCCGGAGATCGAGGCCCGCGTCGGCCAGATCAAGGCCCAGATCGAGGAGACCACCTCGGACTACGACCGTGAGAAGCTCCAGGAGCGTCTCGCCAAGCTCGCCGGCGGCGTCGCGGTGATCCGCGTCGGCGGCGCGACCGAGATCGAGGTCAAGGAGAAGAAGGACCGCGTCGAGGACGCGCTCAACGCCACCCGCGCCGCGGTGCAGGAAGGCATCGTCCCCGGCGGCGGCGTCGCGCTGCTGCGGGCCAAGAAGGCGGTGGGCCGTCTCACCAACGCCAATGCCGACGTCCAGGCCGGCATCAACATCGTGCTGAAGGCGCTGGAAGCCCCGATCCGCCAGATCTCCGAGAACGCGGGCGTGGAAGGCTCGATCGTGGTCGGCAAGATCCTGGAGAACAAGTCCGAGACCTTCGGCTTCGACGCCCAGAACGAGGATTATGTCGACATGGTCGAGAAGGGCATCATCGATCCCGCCAAGGTGGTCCGCACCGCGCTGCAGGACGCCTCGTCCGTGGCCGGCCTGCTGGTGACCACCGAGGCCATGGTCGCCGAAACGCCGAAGAAGGAAGCTCCGCCCGCCATGCCGGGCGGCGGCGGCATGGGCGGCTTCTAAGCCTCCGTTCCGTTACAATGTTGCGAAGGCCGCCTCCGGGCGGCCTTCTTTTTTGCCGACCCTGCCCCTTCTGCTTTCCAATTCAACCGGCGGCCAAAACCCACTACGGTGGCGCGCCGATTCGATTGCGCGAGGATTCATCGATGCGTGCGCTTCTGGTTTGTTCGACAGCCCTTTTGGCGGCCCTGCTTGCCGTCTCGCCCGATGTCGCATCGGCCCAGATGAAGCTGTCGCCGAAGGCCGCGGCGCCGGGCGGGACGGAGACCCGCTATTTCACCTCGATCGACGGCCTGATGGACGGCAATGCCGACGTGATCCTGAAGGAGACGCGGCAGGGCAAGACGGTGACGGCGGCCGTGCTCGACGTCTGCTATCCCGTCGCAAAGAATTCCGACCGCAAGGACCGCTTCGTCGTCAATCTCCAGGTCGCGGGCCAGAACCTGACGGGCACGACGCAGAGCCTCGGCGAGAAGGCGCCCGTCACCGTCAAGCTGCTGCGCAAACAGCCCGGCGACACGTTCGAGTTCCGCGGCCAGATCGCGATCGGCCAGGCCGTGACCGAGGTCACCTCGCCCGACAATTCCGATCTCAGCGAGAAGGAATTTCAGGACAACCAGACTTCCGACGACGGCATCACGCCGCAGCCGAAGGATTTCACCGACGTCTCGCCGGAAGCGATCGCGGTCAAGGTCAAGCTGGATGCGGCGACCGAGTTCCTGAAGAGCCTGAAGGGCCAGGACGTCGAGGTGACGCTGGCGAGCCTGACCGTCGGCTGCGACGCGTTGCGTGCCGGCGAGCAGACCATCAACATGTCGGTCGATCCGGAACGCGCCGGCGCGCTGCTGGCGAAGTTCAAGGCGATGCCCGGCGTCACCGCGGCGGGCTGGACCGCGGGCATGACCGAGATGGACCGCACCATCCGCTTTCCCGCGGCCGATTGGCGCGACGGCGACAAGATCAGCCGTGACAAGCTCGCCTCAGCCGTCGCCGGCGTGCTGGGCCGGACGCTTGCGGCAAAGCAGGTCTCGCACAGCTTCAACCCGGCCACCGGCAAGCTCAAGCTCGTCTTCAAGCGGCCGAACCAGGATTTTCCGGCACTCGAGCTCACCGACACGATCGAGGTTGCAGGCCTCATCTCGCCCGACAAGCCGGGCACGACCGACAAACTGATGCTCTGGATCGGCAGCCCCTCGACGACGACCGCCGATGAGAGCAGCGGCGCCAAGCTCAACCTCTCGGATGACGCGTCGGCCGACGAGGAAGGCGATCAGCCCGACGACAACGGCTCAGTCGAGGCGCTCGTGAAAGAGCTGAAGGGCCAGCGCTGGGACGCCGACAAGTCGGTGTGGAAGTAGGCGCAGACACCCACTCTCGCCGTCATCGCCCGGCTTGACCGGGCGATCCAGTACTCCGAGACAGTTGTGGTTGAATCGAGAGGCCGCGGCGTACTGGGTGCCCCGGTCAAGCCGGGGCACGACAGCGATCGCGCCTCAATTCCCCGTCGTGCGAAAGCGCAGCGGCTTGGGACCGATCAGTGTCAGTACGTCGCCCTGACGCTTCCAGGTCTCGACGCTGCTCAGCGACGCGACGAGTTCGTCGTCGGCCTGCGCCCTGGCCGGCGGGCAGGAACGGTCCTGGATCTGGCCGGGGACGAAGATCACGGTGTTGCCTGCGACCGAGAACTGGCCCTTGCCGCCCTTGCACCAGAGCTCCAGCACGACTTCGCCATTGTCGCCGATCTCGATGTTCGGAATCCGCTTCGAGCCCGGCTGCGGCAGGGCCTCCAGCGTCATCTCGGTACCGAACGGAAAACCGTCCTCTGCACGCGCGAGCGTGGACATCGCGAGCATTGCAACTGCCAAACACGCCATCTGCTTGAGCGAAACCATGAGACCTCTCGACCGACCTGATTTGCGGCACCTTCTATAAGACGGCGGCGCCGTTGAGAAGGTTCGCGGACGCTAAAGCGCGATGAGATTGGGACGAATCGTCATCGCGCTTCAGGTTGTTGTTTGAGCATGATCTTTTCGGAAGACCGCTTCGCACTTTTCCGGATAGTGCTTTAGATGCAAAAATCCCCGCAAGGCGGCGAAGCCCTGCGGGGATTTGCGTTGAGGCGAGGCGTGGCCTGCTACTTCAGCACCATCGCCGTGAACGGCCAGACATAGGCCTGCAACGTCACGAACAGGCCGACCAGAGAGGCCAGCACGATCGAGTGCCAGAACACGAAGCGCAGGATCGTGCCCTCATGGCCGTACCAGTTGGTGGCAGTGGAGGCGACCACGATCGATTGCGCGTCGATCATCTTGCCCATCACGCCGCCGGACGAGTTGGCCGCGGCCATCAGGATCGGCGACAGGCCGAGCTGCTCGGACGTGATCTTCTGGAGGTTTCCGAACAGCACGTTGGAGGCAGTGTCCGATCCCGTCAGCGCCACGCCGAGCCAGCCGAGCAGCGTGCCGAAGAAGGGATAGAGCACGCCGGTTGCGGCAAAGGCGAGGCCGAGCGTTGCGTCGACGCCGGAGAGCCGCGTCAGCGTGCCGATTGCGAGCATCGCCGAGATCGTGATCAGCGAGATCGCGCAGAGCCGTATGGTGCGGCCGTATTGGATCAGCAGCCTGCCGGGACCGACACCCATCAGGAAGCCTGAGATAATCGCCGCGATCAGCATGCCCGTGCCGGTGAAGGACAGGTAGGTGAAGCCGAACACCGCGCTCTCTTTGGTCGGCCCTGGCGCGACCGGCGGCATCTTGTTGATCATCTGATGCAGCTCGGGAACGGGATAGTTCCAGGTGAAGATCGAGTTCGCCCAGGTCTTGAAGCCGCCATTGCCCCAGACCAGCATCACGATGCAGACGATGATCCACGGCAGCAGCGCGCTGAACAGCTCGCTCTGCGTCAGCGGCGTCTTGTCGAGCGGCTTGGCCGCGGCCATGGTGGAGGCCGATTCATCGTTCCCGCGCAGCGCCGGCGACAACCAGAGCTGCCTGGGTTGCCAGACCTTCAGGAACAGGATCAGCGCGCCCATCGAGATCAGCGACGCCCCGATGTCGACGATCCAGGGATTGATGAAGTTCGAGATCACGAATTGCGGGACCGCGAACGACACGCCGGTGACGAGGATCGCCGGCCAGACGTCCTTCATGCCCTTCCAACCCGCAAACGCCCACACCACCCAGAACGGCACGATCAGAGAGAAGATCGGCAACTGCCGTCCGACCATCGCGCCGAGGATGTAGGGATCAAGCCCGGTGACCGAGGCAAGACCCTGGATCGGCGTGCCCAGCGCGCCAAAAGCGACCGGCGCGGTATTGGCGATCAGCGACAGGCCGGAGGCCGCGAGCGGCGAGAAGCCGAGCCCGATCAGCACGGCGCCCGTGATGGCGACCGGCGTGCCGAAGCCCGAGGCTCCCTCGAAGAACGCGCCGAAGGAGAACGCGATCAGCAGCAATTGCAGCCGCCGGTCCTCGGTGACGCCGCCGACCGCGCGCTTGAGCAGCTCGAAGCGCCCGGTGGTGACCGTCACCTGGTAGAGGAAGATGACGTTGAGAACGATCCAGCCGATCGGGAAGAAGCCGGTCACGATGCCGAGGATCGAGGCGCGGATCGACATGTTCGCCGGCATGGTGAACACGAAGATCGTGATCAGGTTGGCCACGATCACGGCGATGATTGCAGCAATATGGGCCTGGACGCGACCGCTCGCGATCAGGATCAGCAGCGTGACGACGGGTATTGCCGCCGCGATCGTCGACAGCACCGGGCTGTGCAGCGGGTCATAGACTTGATTCCACATGGTCTTCCTCCCCCACGCCTGTTGCGGCAGGCGGCCCGCGTGGACAGCCGAACCTGCTTGACGCTGGAAGCGATAACCCCCGAGCTGGACGCGAATTCCTCGCGGGTGCGGCGGTTCCCGTCCGCTCACAAGCCCGCGAAGTCCCGGAGGCCCCCGCCCCGCGCCGTTGTACCCATGCTAGGGTTGCAGGCTGCGACAAGCCAACGCAAATTGCTGAACTTGCGACTTTAGTCTAAGCGCTTTCTGCCGTTGCCACAGCCATTTGGCCTATGGGCGTTGTGCACATCCCCTCAGGAGACAGAGCTCTGTGAAGAACATCAGCGCCACGCTCGCGATCGTCTGGCGAATCGCCGCCCCCTATTTCCGATCGGAGGACAAGTGGGTCGGCCGCGGCCTGCTCGCCGCCGTGATCGCGATCGAGCTGGCGCTGGTCGCGATCGACGTGCTGGTGAACCAGTGGCAGAACCGGTTCTACAGCGCGCTCCAGAACAGCGACTGGGACGCCTTCGTCACGCAGATCTGGATCTTCATCGGCCTCGCCTTCACGGCGATCGCGCTGGCGGTCTACAAGCTGTACCTGAACCAGTGGCTCCAGATCCGCTGGCGGCAGTGGCTCACCCAACACTATCTCCGCGAATGGCTCGACGGCTCGACGCATTACCGCATGCAGCTCAAGGGCGATGCGGCCGACAACCCGGACCAGCGCATCACCGACGACGTCAAGAACTTCGTCGAGCAGACCCTGACGATCGGACTGGGCCTGCTCTCGTCGATCGTGACGCTGTTCTCCTTCGTGATCATCCTCTGGGGCCTGTCCAACGCCGCGCCGCTGCACCTGTTCGGCACCGATCTCATGATCCCCGGCTACCTGTGCTGGGGCGCGCTGATCTACGCGATCTTCGGCACCGCGTTGACGCACTGGATCGGCGCCCCGCTGGTCAATCTCAATTTCGAGCAACAGCGCTATGAGGCCGACTTCCGCTTCAACCTCGTCCGCGTCCGCGAGAATTCCGAGCAGATCGCGCTGCTCAAGGGCGAGGGTGCCGAACGCGGCGGTCTCTTCCGTCGCTTTGGCTTCGTGATCGGCAACTGGTACGCCATCATGAGCCGGACCAAGCGCCTCACCGCGTTCACGGCGAGCTATCAGCAGGCTGCCGTGATCTTTCCCTACGTGCTGGTGGCGCCAGCCTTCTTCGCCAAGAAGATCCAGCTCGGCGACATGATGCAGACGGCATCGGCCTTCTCGAGCGTCCAGGGTGCGCTGTCGTTCTTCGTGGTGGCCTACCGGGCGCTGGCGGAATGGCGCGCGATCGTCGCCCGTCTCGACGGCTTCGAGATGTCGGTGGCCTCGGCCGCACACCCACCGACGCATGAGCCGACCATCGGCCTTGCACCATCCGGCATCACGACGGCGATTGCGCTCAAGCAGCTGCTCGTGAAGCTACCGAACGGTGCGCCTCTGGTCGCAGCCGATGCCTTCACGATCCAACCGGCGGAGCGGGTCTTGGTGACCGGGCCGTCGGGCTCCGGCAAGTCGACGCTTTTCCGGGCCATCGCCGGCGTCTGGCCGTTCGGCACCGGCACCATCGCCATACCCGGGAAATCGAAGCTGATGATGCTACCGCAGCGCCCCTACTTCCCGATCGGCCCGCTAGGCGACGCGGTCATCTACCCGGCAGAACATGGCGCCGTCGCACCGGAGAAAATCCGGGACGCACTCATTGCGGTCGGCATGCCGAAGCTGGCCGAGCGACTCGACGAGGACGGTCATTGGAACAGGACGCTCTCGCTCGGCGAGCAGCAGCGCCTGGGGCTCGCGCGCGCCCTGCTGCACGTGCCGGATTATCTGTTCCTCGACGAGGCCACGGCGTCGCTGGACGAACCATCGGAAGCCCGGCTGTACCGGCTGCTGGCGGAGAAGCTGCCGCAGGCCACCATCGTCTCGATCGGCCACCGCTCGACGCTCGACGCCTTCCACACCCGCAAGGTGGCGTTGGTGAAGGACGGCGAGATCCACGTCCTCGGCAAGGACGGCGAGCCGGCCCAGGCGGAGCCGACCGCGGCGAGCTGAGGCGGCACAACCAAGCCTGAGGCTAGCCTCGACAGGACCTTCGTTGCAGCCATCCTTACGAGACGCCCGCCTCCGGCGGGCTCCTCAGGATGAGGCCTGTCTCGCGGCAAGATCCTAGACCCTCATGGTGGGGAGCGCCGCCCTTACGGCGCGTCTCGAACCAATGCAGGCCGAGCGCTCTCACAGACGACCCTACGCCCAAAGCAAAAGGGCGGCAGATTGCTCTGCCGCCCTCGTTAGGTCGTCTAGGGAAGAAACTTACTTCAGGTTGGTCATCGCCGTCAGGTCGACCGAGAGCTTGGCGACGCCGGCCGCGCTGCACCAGTTGGAGCCGAACGCCGTGGCCGCGTTCGCGCCGCCATTGATGGGCGTCACGAAACCGGGGCTGGAGTTGGTGGCCGAGAAGTCGCTGGTGAAGGCGTTGCAGTTACCCTTCGAGAGGTCGGTGTCGTAGTAGCGCAGATCGAGCGTGAACACCTTGTAGGTGAAGCCGACGCCGACGTTCCAGGTGTTGTAGCTCGGCTCCTTGATGCCGTTGGAATACAGCGGGTCGCCGGCGATGCCGTAGAAGATGTCGGACGTGCCGAGCCACTGACGGCCGAATTCACCCGACACATACATGCCGACGCCGCTGGCACCGAACGTGGTGCTCGGCGCGGTCCACTTGGCGGTGATCGAGGCGTAGTTGCCCCAGGCACCGAGGTTCAGGAAGTTCGGCGAATAGTACTCGTTGAAACCAACGACCCACTGGTCGTTGATGTTGAGATTCAGCTTGGCATAGACTTCGTAGAAGCTTGCGTCCTTCTTGGCGAAGTTGCCGTTGATCGGAAGGCCGATCGCGCCCTGCGAATTGTCGAGGCCGGTGCCGCAATTGCCCTGGGCGAGGGTGCCCTGCGAACCGAAGCAGCTTCCGCCCGGATAGAGGTAGCCCCAGATACCGAAGTCGAAGGCGAACATGCCGAAGGTCGGGCGGATACCGCCGTAGATGTCGACTTCAGCCGCGGCGCGGTTCGGGAACGAGATGCTCTCCGCGGACGCACCGACGTAGAGCTGGAGGTCCTTGTTGACGTTGTAGCGCGGCTCGAAATAGGCCGCGACCGACGGATTGTGGTTCGACTGAGTGACGCCGCGGAAGATGTAATCGCTCATGATGCCGGCGCCGAAGGCGACATCCCAGGGGTCAAAGGCGGGCGGCGGCGGGGCCTTCAGAGCCTTGACCGGCATGTCTGCCGCGAAAGCCGAACCCGTCACCATTGCCAGCGCCGTTGCCAACAAAGCCACTTTTTTCATTTCGATCCCCATCACCAGTTCTACCCAGTCGGTTTCCCGGAAGCCCCCCGGGCGTACGACGTGTCTGCAAAATTTCGTTACCGCGACAATCTGGATGGGAGGATGCGAACCGTGAAGCAAAAATCACGAGCATCTGCCGACTTTTTAGGCGTTCTGACGATTCTACAGAAGGTTGTCCGCCTGTGTTGCTTCTCGATCACATTATTTTCATTCCAAAGTGCACAGAGCCGCCCGGATTAATACGGGAGCCGCCGGTGCAGTGGTGCCTGTGCCACGAATCGGACTGACGCGAGAAACGACAACCGCCGAGACCATTGTGCCGATGCAAAAAGGCCGCAGCATCACCGCCGCGGCCTTCCTGTTGTCGGTCGTTGTCGTCGGGATGGACCCAGCCTTAGCCCTCACCTTGGACCTGACTTTGGGCCTCCCCTTGGACCCTACCTCGGGGCCTAACCTTGCTCCTCGGCCGGCGTCGGCTCCGCAGAAGACGAAGGCATCGCCCAGCTTGTCTCGGCGGCGGGCTCCGGAGCCGGAGCCGCCACCGGCGCTGAGGGCTTCGGCGCAGGAGCTGCCTTCGCCTTCTTCGGTGCCGCTTTCTTTGCGGCCTTCTTCGGTGCAGCCGGCTTGGCAGCCTTCTTGGCCGACTTCTTCGCAGCCTTCTTGGCGGCCTTCTTCGGGGCGGCCTTCCTGGCAGATTTCTTCGCAGACTTCTTGGCAGACTTTTTCGCGGACTTCTTGGCTGCCCTCTTCGCGGTCTTCTTCGCCGCTACAGCCTTCTTGGCCTTCTTGCTTTTTTTCTTCTTCGCTTTCGCCATCGTGGTCCTCCTGTTGCCGCCGAACAATGGTCGATCGGGCGTCTTCAGCCGTCACCTCCGGACGAAGGCTAGCTCGAGGCATTCAATGCCGGCCGCGACCCGCCCGTAGCCCAATCGAGAAGCTCAATCGTGTGTACGACCGGAACTGACGTGCCACTGGCAATCTGCACCATGCAGCCGATATTGCCCGCGGCAATCATGTCCGGCTTGACGCTTGCGATGTTGGCGACCTTGCGGTCGCGCAACCGGCCCGCAAGCTCGGGCTGGAGAATGTTGTAGGTCCCCGCCGAGCCGCAACACAAATGGCTCTCCGGCACATCTTTCACCACGAATCCATTCTTGGAAAGCAATTCTTTCGGAAGGCCCGTGATTTTCTGCCCGTGCTGCAACGAACACGCGGAGTGATAGGCGACGACGATGTTGTCCTGTCGCGTAGTGGTCGCGAGCTCGAGGCCGGCAACGAATTCGGTGATGTCCTTGGCGAGCGCGGACACCTGCGCTGCATCGGCGGCGAACGCCGTGTCCTCGCGCAGGAGATAGCCGTAGTCCTTGATCACCGTGCCGCAGCCGGAGGCCGTCACCAGGATGGCGTCGAGCCCCTCGCCGACCGCTTCCTTTCGCCACACCGCGACGTTGGCGCGGGCCCGCGCCAACGCATCCTGGTCGTTGCCCAGATGATGGGTCAGCGCGCCGCAGCACTGCTCGTCCCGGACCAGGACAACCTCGATGCCGTGGCGGGTGAGGAGGCTGATGGCGGCCTGGTTGATGCGCGGCGCCAGCACCTGCTGGGCACAGCCTTGCAGCAGCGCGACCCGGCCGCGCTTCTTGCCGAGTGCCGCGAACACGCTGCCGGGGAGCGGGCCCGGCGACGGCAGACGGTTCGGCGCCAGCGCCAGCATCGCCTTGAGGCGCTGGATCAGGCCGGGCGTCGCCGACGGCCGCGGCGTCGGCAGGAATACGGCAAGCGGACGGGCGAGCCGCGCCAGCCACATGCTGGTGCGGAAGAGCTGCGGATTCGGCAGGACAAAGGCCAGCACCTGGCGCAACAGCCGCTCGGTCAGCGGCCGCTGGTAGCGCTGTTCGATCCGGACCCGGGCCTGGTCGACGAGGTGCATGTAGTTCACCCCTGAGGGGCAGGTCGTCATGCAGGACAGACACGACAGGCAGCGGTCGATATGCTTGACCACCTCGGCCGTCGGGGCCTGGTCCTTCTCCAGCATCTCCTTGATCAGGTAGATGCGGCCGCGCGGGCTATCGAGCTCGTCGCCTAGCAGTACATAGGTCGGGCAGGTTGCAGTGCAGAAGCCGCAATGGACGCAGGCGCGCAGGATCTTGTCGGCTTCCGCGATGTCGGGGTCGGCGAGCTGCGCCAGTGAGAATTCGGTCTTCATGCCGCAGCGCCCCGCGTCAGCCGCCCCCGGTTGAGAATGGTTTTCGGATCGAAACTGGCGCGGACCCGATCGCTCAGCGCGGCAATGCCGGGCGCCTGCGGATGGAATACGTCGACACCGCGCCTGACGTCCTCGGCCGCCCGGATCAGCGTGGCGTGCCCGCCGACCGCATCGGCGCGCTGGCGCACGGCCGGGGCATGCGCATCGGCCTTAGGCGGCAGTGCGGCCCAGATCAGGCCGCCGCCCCAATCGTAGATGATGTCGCCGCCGGTCTCGCGCGCCAGCTGGGTCCCGAGCGCCGCGCCGGAAGCCGGCGGACAGACGATCCGCCACACCGGCCAGGCCCCAACTGCACCGCCGGCCGCGAACGGCAGGACGTCGCGGATCGTGGCCCACAATGCGGCAGACGCCGCATCCTCGACCAGCGTCGCGGTTCCGAACGGCGCCAGCAATTCGCGCAGCGAGCCGGCGCGGTGCGCGGCGGACGCCGTGATGCCCTCGAGCCGCAGCACGGTCAGCGCTTCGCCCTGGCTGGCGATGTCGCCCAGCCCGTCGGTCTTCGCCCGGAAGGCCGATTTCGGCAGATGCGCGGCGGCGGAGACGTCGAAGGGCGAGCCGAGCGCCGCGGTCATCGCCTTGTTGGCGACGGCATCGTCGAGCCCGCGCAGCAGCAGCGTCCGCTCCGCTTCGGGCTTCGGCATCACCTTGAGCGTCACCTCGGTCATCACCGACAGCGTGCCCCAGGACCCCGCCAGCAGCTTGCAGAGGTCGTAGCCGGTGACGTTCTTCACCACCTTGCCGCCGGTCTTGAAGCTGTCGCCGAAACCGGAGACGGCGTGCGCCCCGAGCAGGTGATCGCGCGCCCCGCCCGCCTTGATCCGCCGCGGACCGGCGAGACCGGCCGCGATCATGCCGCCGATGGTACCCAACGCGGGCGTGCCGAGCAGCGGCGCCGTATTCATCGGCTCGAAGGCGAATTGCTGGTTCTTGGCATCGATCAGCGACAGCACGTCGGCCAGCGGCGCGCCGGCCTGGAGCGTGACGATCAGCTCGTTGGGTTCGTAGGAGGTGACGGCATTCAGCGCGGAGAGGTCGAGCACGGCGTTGGTCGCCATCGTGTGGCCAATGCTGCGCTTGCTGCCATGACCGATGATCTCGAGCGGCTGCTCGTTGGCAATCGCCGCGCGCACCACCTCTTCGACGTCTTTGGCGTCTCTGACCCTGAGCGTATCCACGGGAAAAGGCGGTAGCGAAATTCGCCGCCAAAATCAAATGCGGCGTGACGCCGGCGATCAGCGCCGGTGCAGTCGGGGATCCCGCACGGGCGACCACAACGCTTCGATCATGATCGAAGCGTTCACGACATCGACACTTCGATCAGCGGCGAACCAAAGCCGGCAGCCCCTCGCTACAAGCTTGCGCCGATCGCGATCGAGGCCAACCGATGGAGACAAGCATGCGATCGACACATCAGCGGCTGGTGCCGCGCGTCCACGAAGCGTTCAGCCGCAGGTCGGTGATCCGGGCCTTCGGAGCCGTCCTGGCGATCTATCTCTCGCCATGGGCGGCGGCGTCATCTCAAGCCCAGCAGCAAGGAGCAAGGACCATGAACCACTATGCCACGCAGAAATCCCTCAGCGACGCCGTCGACGGCGGCGGCCTGCTCGTCGTCGCGCAATGGGAGACCAAGCCCGGCGAGGCCGACAAGGTCGCTCGACCGCTTCCTGCCGGAGGCGCAGCGCGAGGACGGCGTCAAGCTGTTCCTGATCTCGCGCGCCAAGGACAATCCGGCCCAGTTCCTGTTCTACGAGCTGTTCCGCGACGAGGCGGCTTTCAAGGCGCATCAGGAGAGCGCACATTTCAAGACCTGGATCGCCGGCGAAGCCCTGCCGCTGCTGGCGAAGCGGGAACGGGCTCAATACGCACTCATGTAAGCACCAGCTCGTACGCCGCGGTTCGATCCGGACCGCGGCATACGACTATATGATCGCGCGCAGCGGCGATCTGCGCAGGATCAGGGCCGAGACGGCCAAGCTGCCGATCGCGGCCAACATGGTCAGCAGGAGCGCCTTCGTGAGTGCGAAGAGCGGCAGTGCGTGCAGAAGCAGGGCAAAGCCGACCAGGATCGGCGGATGGATCAGGTAGACGCCGAAGGCGTTGTCCGAGAGCCATCTGGCGACCGGCCCTTGCGCGTCGAAATAGCGGCGGTAGACGGCCAGCATCAAGAGACCCATGCCGACGCAGACCAGCGCCTCCCACAGGCACTTCCCGGCACTGACGAAGTTGAAGCCGCCTGCATAGAGCGCGGTGTCACCCTGCAGGCCTCCCCCGAACAGCACGAGCGCTGCAAACAGCGGCACAGAGAGCGACAGCGCGAGCAGTCCCCAGCGGATACAGGAGCGCGCGGCAAGCCCAAGCATCCAATTGCCGCGATAGCCGACGGCGCCGGCTGCGAACATGAGAGCGTATTGCGGGAGATCGCCGGGGTGAACGTTGAGCACGGAGGTATCGGCGTGGATGGCAATGCGAACGGCGAAGGTGAGTGCCGCCATGGCCGCAACGAACAGAACAATCCCCGTGCCGCACAGCGCAACCTTGGGCTCCCGCCATCCAGTCTGGCGGATCAGGCCATAGAGGAGCGAGACCAGCAGCAGCACCGCGCAAAACCACATCGGTCCCGTCTCGGAAAGCCATTCGCCGTCCATCAGATGGGTCAGCCATTGATGGCCGAAACCGCCCTTGCCCCAAGTCCATGACAGAAAATACTGCGTCAGCGGGCCGATCACCAACATGTAGAGCAAAGTCGGCAAGCCGAGCCTGATCAGCCGATCACGCGCAAATTTCGAAAGTCCTTTCCGATCGAAGGCGCCGACGGCGAAATAGCCGGCGATGAAGAATAGCGCGGCCATGAAGAAGGCCTGGAGGAAGCTCTGATAGATGCCGAAGAAGAGGGCCGTGCCGAAGCCGGTCTCCCGCCGGTCGACATAGTACCAATTGCCGAACGGACTGTAGGTGTCGGCTGCGTGCATGCTCAGCACGAGAATGATCATCGACCAGCGGATGTTGTCGATGAACAGCAGGCGCGACTTCGCCAGCGGCCTGCCCGGCGCTTCTTTCGTCACACTGATCCGAACGTCCGCCATGTCGCCGCCATGCCGGGTATCCGACCGTCAGAACCGCGGAATGTCCGGGAATGCTACCTTGCCGGCATGCACATGCATGCGGCCGAGCTCGGCGCAGCGATGCAGGGTCGGAAACACCTTTCCGGGATTGAGCAGGCCCTGCGCGTCAAAAGCGCATTTCAGGCGCTGCTGCTGGTTGAGGTCGATCTCGGTGAACATCTCCGGCATCAGGTCGCGCTTCTCGATGCCGACGCCGTGCTCGCCGGTGAGCACGCCGCCGAACTCGACGCAGGCGCGCAGGATGTCGGCGCCGAAGGCTTCGGCGCGCTCGATCTCGCCGGGCTTGTTGGCATCGTAGAGGATCAGCGGATGCAGATTGCCGTCGCCGGCGTGGAACACGTTGGCGCAGCCGAGCTGGTATTTTTCCGACAGCTCGCGGATGCGCGCCAGCGCCTTCGGCAGCGCGCCGCGGGGAATCGTGCCGTCCATGCAGAGATAATCGGGCGAGATGCGGCCAACGGCCGGAAACGCGGCTTTGCGGCCGGCCCAGAACAAATTGCGCTCGGCTTCCGAGGTCGAGATCTGGCAGGTGGTCGAGCCGCAGGCATTCGCAATGGTCTCGACGCGCGTGATCAGCTCGTCGACCTCGATCTTGGGACCGTCGAGCTCGATGATGAGCAGCGCTTCGACATCGAGCGGATAGCCGGCATGAACGAAGGCCTCGGCGGCGTGGATCGCCGGCTTGTCCATCATCTCCATGCCGCCGGGAATGATGCCGGCGCCGATGATGCGCGCCACGCATTCGCCGGCCGCCTCGACCTGCGCGAAGCCGACCATCAGCGCCCGCGCCGTCTCCGGCTTTTGCAGGATGCGCACCGTGATTTCGGTGATGACCCCGAGCAGCCCTTCCGAGCCGGTGATGACGCCCATCAGGTCGTAGCCCGAATTCTCCGCCGACTTGCCGCCGATGCGCAGGATCTCGCCGCTCATCAGGACAATCTCGCAACCGAGCACGTTGTTGGTGGTCATGCCGTATTTCAGGCAGTGCACGCCGCCGGAATTCTCCGCGACATTGCCGCCGATCGAGCATGCGATCTGCGAGGACGGATCGGGGGCGTAGTAGAAGCCGGCATGCGCGACCGCCTGGCTGATGGCGAGATTGGTGACGCCGGGCTCGGTGACGACGACGCGGTTGTCGAAATCGATCTCGCGGATCCGCTTGAACTTGCCGAGGCCGAGCAGCACGCCATCTTCCAGCGGCAGCGCGCCCCCGGACAGCGAAGTGCCGGAGCCGCGCGGAACCACCTTGATCCCCTGCCCGGCACAATATTTCAGGACGAGCGAGACCTGCTCGGTGGTGTCGGGCAGCACCACGACCATCGGCGGTTGCCGATAGGCCGTCAGCCCGTCGGATTCGTAGGCCCGCATCTCGGAGGCGCTGTCGATCACGCCCTCGCCGGGCACGATTGCGCGCAATGCAGCCACGATCTCAGCGCGGCGCGCCAGCACGGTCTGGTCGCTCGCGGGCATCATGATGGCCATAACATATCCTTCCGACTCGTAGCCCACGATCAAATTGTCGCGGCAAATCAACCACGTCCGCGCCTGTTTGGGTAGGCCATCCGAAAGTCGGAGCGGCCATCTTCAGCGAGTTCGCTCTGGGACAAGTAGGGCAGCATGAAACCTGTCATGGTTTCGCGGCTTGTCCAAGCCGGGCGGGCCTGCCAAAACCGGCGGGTCCGTCGTTTGCCGACCAGGCAAGACCGACCAGCCTAGACCCACCAGGGAAGAGACGAAGAGCACCCGATGACAAAACTGACTTTTGGCGCACTGATGATCCTCACCGTGACTGCCACCGCACCCGCCGCGATGGCGCAGGATGTTGCGGCCGGCAAATCGTCGTTCAACAAATGCCTGGCCTGCCACGCCATCGGCGAAGGCGCCAAGAACAAGGTCGGCCCCGAGCTCAACGGCCTCAACGGCCGCAAGTCAGGCACCGCGCCGGACTACAATTATTCGGATGCGAACAAGAATTCCGGCATCACCTGGGATGAAGCCACGTTCAAGGAATACATCAAGGACCCCAAGGCCAAGATCCCCGGCACCAAGATGGCGTTCGCGGGCATCAAGAACGAGAACGAGATCAACAATCTCTGGGCCTTCGTCGCGCAGTTCGACAAGGACGGGAAAATCAAGCAGTAAGCGCGTCAACGGCGGCCGCCCGAGCTTCGGTTCTGATTGAGTCAGAACCGAAGCTCGGGCTTCTTGTTTTGACGCATTTTCTTCACGCGAACCGGTATCCACTTCGCTCTAAAACGCTTTAATCGGCGGCCGCCTGCGCCGGGGCGATTTTCCCGATCATCGTCTCGATCTCCGTCTTCACCAGATCCGGCACAGCGTTCTGCACCATGTGGCCGAGATCGGGCAGCACGATCAGCTTGGCACCCGGCACCATCGCGGCGAAGGGACGCGCGTGGATGGCGGTCTTCACCGTCTTGTCGGGCTCGCCAGCGATGATCGTGACCGGTGCCTTGATCTCGCCATAACGCGCAGCCTGCGCCGTCACCGCTTCCTTCAGCGTCACCAGGTCGTAGGCATTGGCGATAAACTCGCGCGGGCGCAGCAATAGCGGCGTCGCGGAGTCCTGCACGAAGCCGTCCGGCATGATTTGCGGCAGGAAGACGCTGCGCGCGCCGGCCTCGGCAACGAAATACCCCATCGGCAGCGTGATGGTGTAGGCGAGCAGCGGGCCGATCACCGGCGTTGCGACGATCTCGTTGTAGCGGCCGACGCCGCCGCGCCAGGGGTGGGTCACCGGCGCCAGCATGACGAGGCCGGCGACACGGCCGGGATGATCGAGCGCGATCCGCGCGCCGAGCGCACCGCTCCAGGAATGCACGACGAAGACCGCGCGATCGATCCCGAGCTTACGAAGCGCCTCGTCAATCATCCGGGCCTGGATCTGCGGCGTCGAATCCCGCCGCCGCATCCGCGGGCTCCAGCCGTGACCGGGACGGTCGATCAAAATGACGCGATGGTCTTTGGCCAGGAGGTCGCCGAGCGGACGCCGCATCGCTTCGAGATTGGAGCTCGCGCCATGCAGCATCACGATCGGCATGCCTGAACCGCGCGGACCGATATCGACGACATGAAGCACAGCGCCGTCGACCTCGACCATCCGGCCCTGAGGCGGAAAGGCGCGTTGCACGGCGAGGACGCCGGCCTGCGTGGCCAGCGCCAGCAGCACCAGCGCGGTCACGACTGACATCACGATCATGGAGAGAATCCGGACGATCCAGGGCACCTGGCAGTTACGAGACTAGCGGGCGGCAGTTTCGCTCCGTGGAACCCGGCGCTCCACTTGAAAAGCCGGGGCTGTGGATATGTGCATAATTCGAGTATGAAAAAAGGCAGCAAAATCAATGGCATTCCCCGCAGCGCGCAAGCCTCGGACCAGCTTCATGCAGTCGTCATCGCGGCTTCCATATAATCGCCACGGTCGGTTCCGCCATCTAGGCGCGGGTGGGCGCCGATCCTCCTCGCAAACTCCAAGGGGATGCGGGAAAGGCCGGCAGGATTTGTCCTGATTTGAACCGGAGAATGTCGATGAGCTTCAGATCCAAAGACACTGCGATCGACGAGATCGTGGCGAGCTGCAACGGTGACCTGCGCGGTGCAGTGCGGGCACTGCTTCTGATCAACGAGCATCTCGAGACGGAGCTTGCAAAGGCTTACGCCGCGGCCGCCGATCACGGCCTTGTCGAGCGCGCCGGTAGCGTCCTGCACTAAGTGCAGGCTAGTTCGTTCCGTCCTCGTCCTTTTCCTCGTCGGGTGTGACCGCAGGGCAGGCGCGGATCGTCGAACGGGCAAGCTTGGCATCGGCCCTGGACGTGTAGGGACCGTCGCCGAACCAGATGTCGCCGATGATCACGGGATTGCTGGTTACGATGTTGCATTTGCCGGTGGCGCGATTGCCGACCACCCAGAACAAGCCGTCGGCGAGGCTCATCGAGCCCGACGCGAGCAGCAATACACCTGCAAAGATCAAACGCTTCATGGCCGTGCTCCTGCCATGCAGGTAGGCCTGCGCGCGCTTCAACAATACCCCTGAGAACGCCGCACGTGTGATCGTGGTTAATCCGCGCACGCCGCAATCACTCGGGAAATGATCAACTTGTCCGCTAGATGTCGCGGCCTTCGACCTTCTCGGTCAGCGCCTTGACCTGCTCGGGGATCTTCTCGAGGTGCGGATTGACGGCCAGCGCCTTGCGGTAGGCCTCGAGCGCACGTTTCTCGTCACCGACCTCCTGCATGATCATGCCGAGGCCTGCGAGCGCGCCGAAATGGCGAGGCTCCCGGATCAGCACCTCGCGGATGTCGGCAAGCGAGCGGCCGTAGTCATTCTGCATGTAGTAGAGCGTGGCGCGCCGGTTCCAGGCCTCGATGTAGTCGGGCCTGAGCTTGATGACCGAATCCAGCAGCTTGATCGCGATGTCGATCTTCTGCGCGTCGACCGCAGTCTTGGCCCGCGCCATCAACAGCGATGCGGTGTCGCTCGGGGTCTGGATCCAGATCGCCCAGATCCGCGCCTCAACATGCTTGGCGCTGGCCTCGTCGGGCGCGGCCTTCAGCGCGCCGAACAGGAAATCGAGATTCTTGCTGCGGTCGACCTTGGGCAGCTTGGCCGGCGCCTCCGGCAGCTTCTTCTGTTCCTTGCCGGGAGGGGCAGGCAGCTCTTTCTGCGCCAGGGCTGGCGTAAGGCCAGTGGCGCCCAGCACAAGGGCCAGACACAGGGTGCGCGCGAAAGGGAAGCTCACTGCCAGGAATCTCACTGCCATGCGCAAAGTCTAAACGCGCAAAGCCGCCCTTGCAAAGCAAAGGCGGCGTCAAAGTCGTGTGAGCCGTGGTCTTGCGGGGCGCGCGTGAGGCGACCGCGAGGGCAATATCAGCCCTGGCGAGCCTTGAAGCGGCGCTGCACCTTGTTGATCACGTAGACCCGGCCCTTGCGGCGGACCAGGCGGTTGGCGCGATGGCGACCGCGCAGCGACTTCAACGAGTTACGGACCTTCATGGCAGAATCCTGAACGTTCGAAAGGCCGTGTTCGGCACTACCGTTTCGGCACGCGCGAATGTGGCAAAATGAGATCTTTCCCGCTGGCGGACCGACCGCCCGGGACGGGGCGGTTCTTAAGGCATGGGAGGACCGGATGTCAATGTTAACTGCCCGGTTCCGGACCAGCAAATTCTGGAAAACAACCCCATGCAAAGTAGAAAGCAAGTAGAAACGGCCGGATCGGCCCGATCTACGCATTTGTCGACATGGGGCTTCGCTTCGACGACGTGCCTTGCCAAATTCGTTATATCATATAATCAATTCGTCAACCCGTCGGGAGGAAACCAATGCCGAAGCTGAAGCTGCCCAACATCGACGATGTCGTCGCCATCGACATCCACACCCACGCCGAGGAGCCCTGCGGCACCCATCCCGACGACGGCTATGACGATTTCCAGGCGCAGATGGCGGACTATTTCAAGTCGCCGCACAAGCATCCGCCGACCGTGCCGGAGACCGCGGCCTACTACCGCTCCAAGAATATCGCCGCGGTGATCTTTCCGGTCGATGCCGAGCGCGAGACCGGCTTCCGCCGCTACAAAAATGAGGAGATGCTGGAGATCGCCTCCGACCATCTCGACGTCCTCATCCCCTTCGTCTCGATCGACCCGCACAAGGGCAAGCTCGGCGTGCGCGAGGCGCGCAAGCTGATCGAGGAATACGGCGTCCGCGGCTTCAAATTCCATCCGACCATGCAGGGCTTTTACGCCAACGACCGCATGGCCTATCCGCTCTACGAAGAGATCAACAATGGCGGCGCGATCGCGCTGTTCCACACCGGCCAGACCGGTGTCGGCTCGGGCATGCCCGGCGGGATGGGCATGCGGCTGAAATATTCCAACCCGATGTACATGGACGACGTCGCGGCTGACTTCCCCGACCTCAAGATCATCCTCGCCCACCCCTCCTTCCCCTGGCAGGAGGAAGCGCTGTCGGTCGCGACTCACAAGCCGAACGTCTACATTGACCTCTCGGGCTGGTCGCCAAAGTATTTCCCGCCGATCCTGGTGCGCTATATCAACTCGATCCTTCAGGACAAGATGCTGTTCGGCTCGGACTGGCCGGTGATCACGCCGGACCGCTGGCTGTCGGACTTCGCCAAGATCGAGATCCGCGACGAGATCCGGCCGAAGGTGCTGAAGGCCAACGCGCGCAGGCTGCTGGGGATCTAGCCGCGTACTCATCGCCACGGCGCATTGAGGGCTTCGACCGGTTGCCGAAGCCCTCACGCTCAAGCGCTCAAGGCCTCGCTGAGGCGGGCAAGGCGGCCCTAAAACTCCAGCTTGTCGCGTATAGCGTCGATTCCGGCCCTGGCGCAGGCTTCGTCAGCATCACCGCCGGGCGCCCCAGACACACCGACGGCTCCGACCAGCGAACCGCCCGCTTCGACAATCAATCCGCCACCTATAATGACCGTGCCGGGGAGATTGCGGATACCGGCCTGCATCATGCCAGGTTGGCTGACGGCATTCAGTTCGGTGGTGCTGGTACGGAATGTTGCTGCGGTCCACGCCTTGCCCGAGGCCGTTGAAACGGTGTGAGCACCTGCGAACCTGTCACGAAGGATCACCTGTGTCCCCCCGAAGCGATCGACGACCGCGACGGCGACCTGATACCCGCGTGATCGGCAGTCACCAAGCGATGCCCGGGCCAGATCAAGCGCCAGCTCGGGACTCAGGGATTTGTAGGTCGCGAGCGGCTCCTGCGCCATTGCCGGGTGCGCGAGCATCAACAGGACGGTGGCCGCAAGCAGGGTTCGAGCGAGCATGGTTTCTCCGACGTGAGCGGGTCGACGCCGATGTTAACCTAGTTCAGCGCACCGTATGTCAGGTCGTCGAATACGGTGACACTGTCGGCCTTGGTCCACAAGCCGATCATGCCGGCGTCCCTGATCGATTCGTCCTCGACCTCGAACATCGGCTTGCCGTCATACGTCACCTTGAATAGCTTTCCCGCGAATTCGCAACGTAGGGAATGCCATTGACCTGACGGCACCGATACCTTGACGCCATAGCCGCCCTTCCGGCCGACAATATCGAGCGCGCTGCGAACACCCTTGATCGTCTTGTAGAGCACAACATTGTCTTCAAGCGCGTTGGCCCGCACGACATAGTAATTGTCGGCATCCTTTACGCGCCAGACAATACCGGCCGCACGATCCTCGGAGCCTGCGATCGCCTTGAACTTGACCTCGACGAACCCGTCTAGGATGCTGGTGCCGCTCCTGAGCGCCACTGGAAACGTCGCCTGACCGGATTGTTTCAGGACGTTCGGCTTGCTTGGCGCCGTAGACTCCACCTCGACCGTCCATTTGGGCTGGCCACGACCCGTCATCGTCAGAGTCCAGCCTTCGGGCGCTGCGCCGGTTGCTGCGTTGTCAAAATTTACAGTTTCTGCCATCGCGTTTCCTTCCACCAACAATAGGAACAACGCCGCCCCCAAGAGCGCTACGCTCGTTTTTTGCACGGCTCTAAGCTTCCCGCCTGTATTGATCGTACAGTGTTGCAGCGTTGTCCCATTTGATCGCTTCCATATAGATGTCGACATATTTCGCGGCCGCGGCGCCATAATCCATGTGATAGGCGTGCTCATACATGTCGAGCACCAGTACTGGGCGTCCGCCGGCCAGCGTCGTCGTGTGGTCGGCGGCCCACTGATTGACCAGCCGCTTGTCGCGCGGCGAGTAAGAAAGAATCACCCAGCCGGAGCCGCCGCCTTCGGCCTTGCCCATGGCGGAGAACTCCGCGCGCCACCGCTCCGTGCTGCCGAAATCGCGCGCGATCGCGTCGGCAAGTGGTGTGCTCGGCTTGCCGGCACCGCCGAGCCCGTCGAAATAGATTTCGTGGAGGATCATCGAGTTTGACGCGACGAGTTCCTCGCGCTTCAGGCCGTTGATGACGAAGTTCGGAGCTTTCGCGAAGTCGAGCTCGGCGAGTTGCGTTCCGATTGCGTTGAGTCGCTTTACGGCACCGACATAGTTGTTCTCGTAGTGGCTGACGAGCACCTTCTCCGAGATGCCGGCAATGGATTTCGGATCGAACGGCATCGGCTTGGGCTGGTATGTCATTGGCCTGGCTCCTGTTGGCTGATTGGCTTGCGCAAGGGCTTGCGTCCCCGCGAGTATTGCGGTCGATGCCGCGGCGGCCCCCACGCCCCTGATGAAGTCTCGGCGGTCGGTATTCGTCGTCATGGAGTCCTCCACGTCATCGTCGTCCCCGACTCGCCCCGTGTGCTCGCTAGAGCATTTTCCGACCGGAAAGAATCGGGTGGGGATTGAACGAAGCCGCTGCCGCGGCGTAGGGGGCAAGGTGGCATAGATCGCCTCCTGGCTGAGAGGATGTGGGTGTTGGAGCCCACCCCCTCAGACAGGAGTATCGAGATGGCCGATTTGAGCCCTCTTCGCCGCCGCATGATCGAAGACATGACCGTCCGCAATCTGTCGCCGGCGACGCAAAGATCCTACATCAGCGCGGTTTCGAAGTTCAGCCGCTATTTTGGCCGATCGCCTGACCGGTTAGAGCTGGAAGACGTCCGCGCCTTCCAGGTGCATTTGGTCTCGACCGGCATCTCATGGCCGGCGCTGAACCAGATCGTCTGTGCGCTACGGTTTTTCTACGGCGTCACGCTCGGCGAGGCGCTCATCCCAGAGCGCATTCCCTATGCGCGAGAACCGCGCAAGCTGCCGGTCGTTCTCAGCGCCGACGAAGTGGTTCAGTTTCTTGAAGCGGTATCGAGCCTGAAGAGCCGCGCCGCGCTCACCACCGCCTATGCGGCCGGGCTCAGGGCCTCGGAGGTTGCGGGACTGCGGATCGAAGACATCGACAGCGCCCGCGGCGTCATCCAGGTGCGCCACGGCAAGGGCGCGAAGGATCGCAACGTGATGCTGTCGCCCCAGCTGCTGGGCATCCTGCGCACCTACTGGCGGCTCGCCCGGCCGCGGCTTTATCTGTTCCCTGGTCGTGACGAAGATCATCCGATCGATCAGACCGTGCTGCATGCCGCCTGCCGGTCGGCGGTGAAGGCTGCGGGCCTGACCAAGCG
Organism: Bradyrhizobium barranii subsp. apii; assembly: GCF_011516635.5. Classification (GTDB taxonomy): domain Bacteria; phylum Pseudomonadota; class Alphaproteobacteria; order Rhizobiales; family Xanthobacteraceae; genus Bradyrhizobium; species Bradyrhizobium barranii. The sequence continues at coordinate 7,745,174 of NZ_CP096255.1, forward strand.
CGTCACGCTGCACACGCTGCGCCACAGCTTCGCGACACATCTTCTCGAGAACGGAACCGATATCCGGATCATCCAGGTCTTGCTCGGGCACAATAATTTGTCGTCGACAGCGCGCTACACGCAGGTCGCCACCGATACGATCCGAGCGACGCAGAGCCCGCTCGATCGCCTGTCGCTGGAGGTGACGCCACCTGGATGACCCGCAGCGGGATGCGGGTCATGACCCGCTCCGACATCCGCTCCAACAGGCCCGCCATCGAGATTGCCGATATTCTGCGCCGGCATGGCGACGCCTATCGCCGTGTACATGCCGGTCATCTGGGGCGGGTCGAGCGGCGCGTGATGAGCGCGATCGTTGCGTGCCGGACCGAGGCGCTCGGCGGCCACATGCAGGCTTGCGACGACTGCGGCACGACACGCGTTGCCTATAATTCCTGCCGCAATCGGCACTGTCCGAAGTGTCAGGGGAGAGCCCGAGCCGCGTGGCTCGCCGCGCGTCAAGCCGACCTGCTTCCGGTTCCCTATTTCCACGTCGTCTTTACACTTCCCGCACCGATCGCCGCGATCGCTTTCCAGAACAAGGCCGTCGTCTATGCCATCCTGTTCAAGGCTGCCGCCGAGGCGATGACGACGCTCGCCGCCAATCCACGCCGGCTCGGCGGTGCGATCGGCGGCGTCGCCGTCCTCCACACCTGGGGACAGACGCTGATGCATCATCCCCACGTCCATTGCGTCGTTCCGGGTGGCGGCCTCTCGCCCGATGGCGCGCGCTGGACCGCTTGCCGACCGAACTTCTTCCTGGCCGTCAAACCGTTGTCCAGACTATTTCGCACACTTTTTCTCAAACGTCTGTCGGCAGCCTTCAACTCCGGTGCCTTGCGTTTCTTCGGCGATCTCGGAGCTCTGGCCGAGCCGGCTGCCTTTGCGGCCCACCTCGACGCCATGCGACGCATCAACTGGGTTGTTTACGCCAAGCGGCCCTTCGGCGGACCCGCACAGGTCCTGGCCTATCTCGGCCGCTACACCCATCGCGTCGCGATCGCCAACAGCCGGCTCGTCGCACTCGACGACGATCATGTCGCCTTCTCATGGAAGGACTATCGCCAAAACAGCGCGACAAAGATCATGAATCTCAAGCCCGATGAGTTCATTCGCCGTTTCCTGCTTCATACGCCGCCTGACGGCTTCCACCGCATCCGCCACTTCGGCTTCATGGCCAACCGCCATCGCGCTGCCAAGCTCGCCCTTTGCCGCGAACTTCTCGATCATGAGCGAACAGCCCCAAACGATGGCCAGCCGTCGCCTGTGGATTCGGAGGCTCAAACCTGGGCCGAGGTTCCTGCCTGTCCCGATTGTGGTGGCGTCATGCGCATCATTGAGCGCTTTCGACATAGCTTCAGACGCCCCAGCCCTCGAACATCACCGTTCCGATGCGACACATCGTGAGCCAAGTCATGTCGTGCACGACGATCATCATTCGTCATTTCGCTCCCAGCGTCTCGATCATCGCGGACGATGTCGAATCCGTGCTGTCACACTGCGCGACAACAACCGTCCGATGCAGCAAAAGGCCTATCGCGATCTCAGGCGAAGCGCGTCTGATCTCAACTCTTCCAGGATGCGCACTCCTGTGTCTCTGCCTCACGCGCCGAGCCAGCAGATCGGGCATGGCGATCTCGAACAATCCCCATAGCTGCAAAACCGCGAATAGCCTCCCGCGCCTTCGTTCAATCCGGCTTCAATGAGGTCGCGTCATAAGCGCCTGCCGCGCCCTCGCGTGAGCGCGACCTCACAGAACCCTCCAGATTCCCAAAACGGCGCGAGTCAGATTCAAGCTGCATGCTGGCGAGGGAGGCCAGCATGTATGGCCAGGGCGCTTTCGGTTGATCTTCGCCAAAGGGTGGTAGCCGCGATTGACGGTGGCATGTCCTGTCGACAGGCTGCTGAGCGCTTTGGTGTCAGCGCGGCCAGTGCAATCCGCTGGCGCGGTCGCCTCAAGAAAGTTGGCGACATCGTTCCTAAACGCCAGGGCGGTGACCGCAAATCGCAGCGCATCGAAGCGCATTCGCAATTGATTCTGGAGGCGGTGACAGCGAGGCCGGATATCACGCTTGCCGAGTTGCGAGAACTGTTGAAACGTCGTGGAATATCGACTGGCATCGCGTCGCTCTGGCGTTTTTTCCAGCGCAGAAAGATCACACTTAAAAAAAGACAGCGCACGCCGCCGAGCAACGGCGCGGCGATATAAATGCCGCACGTGAGGAGTGGTTCGAAGGGCAAATCGACCTTGACCCTGAGCGTCTCGTCTTCATCGACGAAACCAGCGCCAACACCAAAATGGCGCGGCGTTACGGGCGCTCGCCACGCGGCGAGCGATGTCGTGCAGCTATCCCACACGGACATTGGAAGACGACGACGTTCACCGCTGGATTGCGCTCCGACGGTCTGATCGCGCCGCTTGTTCTGGACGGTCCAATGGATGGCGACGCTTTCCTGGCCTACGTCGAGCAATTGCTCGCCCCATCGCTGCGGCCGGGCGATACCGTTATCATGGACAACTTGCCCGCTCACAAGGTCCATGGCGTTCGAGAGGCCATCCAGGCGGTCGGAGCTAGCCTGCTCTATCTTCCGCCCTACAGTCCAGACTTCAACCCGATTGAAATGGCCTTCTCCAAACTGAAAGCGCTGTTGCGGACCGCCGCAGCCCGCACCATGCCCGATCTCTGGCAAGCAATCGCCAACGCTCTCAAACGCTTCTCACCCGAGGAATGTCAAAATTATCTCGTCGCGGCTGGTTACGACGCAACGTGATCGGAAAACGCTCTAGCTCTTGGTGCTCGCCGTCTTGTCGAGTGCGCAAATAGACCGCGCGGCCCTTGTCGATACGGACATCGACGAGGGTCGGCGCGCTGGCGGCACCAATTGACGGGACAATTTCTCTGATGAGATCGAGATGAAAGAAGACATGCGGCGTCCTTGGTGACCAGGACGCGATACTTGGGCATGTCGCCTCGCGGGGAGATCGCAAATCCCCGTACCCTGAATTAAACGCCTGCCGGCGGCAGTGTCAATCTGCTGCGCGAGGTCGACGGGGTGACGATTGTTTGAAGAAGGTTCCGACCTTGTCGAGTACCGGGCCGTTTCGGTATTGTCCGTGCGCCACCGCAAAGTCCCAAAGGAGCGAGCCATGAGCATCAAGGCCGTCGTCTTCGACGCTTACGGAACGCTGTACGACATCCAGTCGGTCGCAGAGATCACCGAGGATGCGTTTCCGGGCTATGGCGAGATCATCACCCAGGTCTGGCGGATCAAGCAGCTCGAATACACCTGGTTGCGCTCGCTGATGCGGCGCTACCAGGATTTTGCGACCGTCACGCGCGACTCGCTCGCCTATACGCTGCGCCTGCTCGGGCTCGCCTACGAAGGCGAAGCGTTCGAGCGGGTGATCGAGAAATACCTGGATCTCGATCTCTACCCCGATGCAGCCGCCGCGCTTGCCGCGCTGAAGCCGCGAAAGCTCGCCATCCTCTCGAATGGCAGTCCGGACATGCTGAATGCGCTCGTGCGCAATTCCGGGCTCGACCGTCTGCTCGATGCCACCATCAGCGTGGATGCGAAGAAGGTCTTCAAGCCGTCTCCAGAGGCCTACACGCTGATCGGCGAGGCGTTCGGCACCAGGCCGGATGAGGTTCTGTTCGTCTCGTCCAATCCCTGGGATGTCGCGGGCGCGAAGTCGTTCGGACTGAACGTCGCCTGGATCGAACGTGTGACGCCCGAGGCGATGGCGCTGGCTTGCGTCGAGAACGAACTCGTGGCACCGCTGACGATGTACAAGGCGATCCGGACCCAGATGGACGAGCTTGGGTTCGCGCCGGATCATCGTGTCCGCGCGCTCTCGGAACTGCCAACGATCGTTTAAGCATCGCCGCCCGCCCATGAGTTTGGAATGAGCCTTCAATCCGTTCGCGCCTTCTTCGCCGAGAAAGCCCCCGACATCTCTGTCATCGAATCCCCGATCAGCTCGGCCACGGTGCCGTTGGCCGCCGAAGCCTATGGCGTCGAGCCCGGCCGGATCGCCAAGACCCTGTCGTTGCGCATCGGCGAGCGTGTGATCCTGATCGTTGCCGCCGGCACCTCGCGGATGGACAACAAGAAGGTCAAGGCTGCGTTCGGCGGCAAGCCGAAGATGCTCGGGCTGGAGGAGGTCGCCGAGATCACCGGCCACGAGGTCGGCGGCGTCTGCCCGTTCGGACTGAAGTCGCCGTTGCCGATCTATTGCGATGTGTCGCTGAAGGCGTTCGACGTGGTGGTACCCGCCGCAGGCTCGACCCACAGCGCCGTGCGCATCACGCCCGAGCGGATGGCGGAGCTCACCGCGGCCGAATGGGTCGACGTCTGCGAGCACAGGCCTTAAGGCCGCTCCGGCCTGTGTTCATGAAGGGCGATCTCACGCCAGGTCGGTTTTGGCACCTGGCTGGCCGCAATTCGTTGCACGGTTAGGACGGTTTCGGGACTGGACGACCGGTCGTTGAACCGCGAGGGCGCCAAATGCGATGCCTGATGCAATTGCCGGTCAGGAAGGTTACCATATGGACCATGGCCGACGACAAGGTGAAACGACGATTGACGACCGTCCTGTGCGCTGACGTGCAGGGCTATTCTCGCCTCATGGAGGCAGACGAGACTGGAACGTTGGAGACGCTGCGCCGCTACCGCACTGCCTTTGCGGGACTGGTGGAGCGCCATGACGGCCGGATCGTGAATACCTGGGGCGATGCTGTGATCGCCGAGTTCGCCAGCGTCGTCGAGGCCGTGCAATGCGCGGTCGAAATTCAGCAGGAAATTTCCAACCAGGATTCGGACCCACCTCACGCGAACCCGATGCGGTTTCGCATCGGCATCAACCTCGGCGATGTGATGGTGGACGGGTCCGACATCTATGGCGACGGGGTCAATATCGCGTCACGGCTGCAAGAGCTCGCCGAACCCGGCGGCGTCGTGATCTCAAGCTCCGTCTACGATCAGGTGCACAACAAATTGTCCGTTGGCTTCGACTGTCTCGGCCAGCGACCAATGAAGAACGTTGCTCCCATGACCAGCTATCGCGTGGCCATGAGCGGCCAAAGCGCTGGGCGACGGAGCTTCCCGGTTGACGAAAGCCTCCCTCCCCAGGGGCGGGCAGTTGCAGATTCGGAAACTGGCGCGCGATGGATTGACAGCAGGCACGAGCCATCCACCTGGATGGGCTTCGTCTCGGATTGGCTGGCGAAGCTGCCCCGCCCGGTTGCAGTGGCCCTCACGGTTTCGGGCTTTCTGATTCTGATCAACGTTTTCACCGGCATGCACAAGATCTGGTTCCATTGGCCAGTCGCAGCATTGCTCTTCGGTGCCCTCTTGCGGACAGCGCTGCGACAGCGACCCGAGCCGAACAGCAAGCGGGAGCGCCAAACGAGTCGGGAGTGAGACGGTCGCTTCAGCTTATGACTTGAGCATGACCTCTTCGGAAAATCGCATCACACTTTTCCGGATCATGCTCTAGTCGTTGTCATCATCATAGGGACGTGGTGGCGCGGCGACAGGCGGCGGCGCATTGTTGTAGCGCGGCGGCGGCACAGACCGGCCGCGCGGGACCGGCTGCTGCGGCTGGGCCTGGTTGTTCGACTGGAACACCGCCCGGCATGCGCTCGAAAGCTGCGGCGTGTTCTGCTGCAGGCAGGTCACAATGCGGTTCGTGTCCGGAATCTGGTCGCTGCAAAGGCGCCAGACATCCGGCGTACACGCCATCTGCTGTTCCATTGTGCCGCGATAGTCCTGGGCTGACGCCGCGCCCTGCGCGACGATGCCGCTGACTGCAAGCGCCAGACCCAGCGCAATCCGCTCTGTTCGCATATCCCGATCCTTCTCGATTCCCTTGATTTGTCTTCAATCAATGAGACGCGGTCAGGTTCTGAACCAACAAAAAAATGTGAAAATGCGGCGGGAACCTATTCCACCTTGCCGATCTTCTTCACCGCCGCGATCAGCCGCGCGCTGTCCGTCGCCACGAATTGCGAGAATGCCGGCGCGTCCTGATAGGCGGCCAGACTGCCCGAGGCCTCGAAGCTCCTGAGCACATCCGGACTCGTCATCACCTTCGCCATCGCTTCGCGCAGGCGGCTCGCGACCGGCGCAGGAAGAGCGCTCTGTGCAAAGAGCCCGGCCCAGATGTACATCTCGACGTCCTTGTAGCCGAGCTCCTGAAAGGTCGGAACGTCGGGGAAGCTCGCGATGCGCTGAGCGCCGCAATTGCCGAGCACGCGCAGCTTGCCGTCGTCGACCTGCGGCTTCAGGGTACCGGGCGCGGCTGCTATCGCCTGCACGGTGCCGCTGAGCAGCGCGGTCAGCGCGGGGCCCGCGCCGCGGAACGGAACATGCAGCAACTTGATGTCGGCGCTGCTCGCGAACATCTCCATCGCGACATGCAGCGTCCCGTAAGGACCGGACGAGCCGTAAGTGATTTGGCCCGGCCGCTTCTTCGCATCCGCGACAAAATCCTGCGCCGTCTTCCACGGCGCCGAGGCCGGCACCGCGAGCAGCGTGGGATCGGCGAGGACGCGCGCGATCGGCATGAACTGCGAGACTTCGTACGCAACGGGTCGGTCGAACAGGCGATCGGCCTCGGGGAGCACCGCGAGCGAGGACAGCGTCATCAGCAGCGTGTAGCCGTCGGGCTCCGCGCGCGCCGCCGCAGCATTGCCGACCGATCCGCCGCCGCCGCCGGCGCGGTTGTCGACAATGACGGGCTTGCCGAGGACTCGCTCCAGCGCCATCGCGACCGGACGCGCGGCAAGATCGGCCTGACCGCCCGCCGGAAACGGCACGATCATGGTGATGTTGCGCACCGGATAGGCTTGCGCGAAGGCCTTGTCAGGTAAAGCAGCCCGCAACAACGGCAATGCCGCAGCGGCGCGCAAGAGATCACGTCGATCCATCATGGTCCCCTCGCCCCCGATTATCTTTGTTTCGCTGGCAGCCTAACCGGCCGAGCGGCAAGAACAAGGCGTTTACGAAGTATTGACCATGTTCGGTCCGGCCCGGAACGCTTCCCTGAACCCGCTGTTGCCCTCTTGAGGGAGTGGGTGATGCGGAATCTTGCGACCATCGACGTCGCCCTGGACGAGATGCTGGTGAATCTCGCAGCAATCGTCTTGCGGCTTTCAAAGCCCGAATTGACGCGAACGCCGGAAGCGCGGCGCGCCCTGGCGCAATCGGTCCATCAATACACCGCCTGCGCGGCACGCTCGAACGACCCGCGCGTTCACGAATTGAAGACGCAGCTGGAGGGGACGCTGAAGCCAGCCTTGCGCATTGTCGCGATCAACGGCGTGAAGGTGTCGTGATCGGAAGTCGTAATCTGAAATGGTGGGCGCGCTTCGCTTTGCCCACCCTACGATAGTTGTGCGGAGGATCGACGAGCGAGATCTCGTAGGGTGGGCAAAGGCGCGCTCTTCGCGCGCCGTGCCCACCATCATTCTCCGAACTGCCCCGCGATCTCCCGCATATCCCCTCCCCAATCCACGGGGAGAGTGCCTTGTTCGACGTAGCGATGGAAGCTGCTGAGGGACCAATCGCGCGCACGCGTGACGAGGCCATGCTTCACTGGATTGAAGTGGATGTAGTCGACGTGGCGCTCCAAGTCCGCGTCGTCTCGAATCGCGTGCTCCCAGTAGCGGCGCTGCCAAATGCCCTTCTCGCGCTTGAGTGACTTGCTTGCCGAGCGCTCCTGCGCTTCCAATCCTCGCGAGAAACCGCCCTTGATCAAATTCCAACGCGACGAAAAGTCGGAATCATTCTCCGGGAGCGACCAAATGGCATGGAGATGGTCGGGAAGGATACAGATCGCGACGGTCTCGAACGGTCGGCGCTGCTGAACGGTTTGGTAAATTCGTCTTAGGCGATCAACATGATCTGCGAGCAGAGTGCTTGAACGATCGGCGAGCACGACCGTGAAAAAGAACGTGCAGCCTTGTGCGCGCCGATATCGAGGCATCTGCGATCCCATCAGGCAAAGGCGTGGGCACGCTTCGCTTTGCCCACCCTACGATAGCCGTTTGCAGGATAGACTAGCGAGATCACGTAGGGTGGGCAAAGGCGCAACGCGCCGTGCCCACCAAGGGATCTACCCCGCTTTGTTGACACCTTTCTTCGGCCGCCGCTTGCACGTGCCTGGCAGCTTCGCCGCGAGAAAATCGCCGAGCGCCTCGACGCGTGCGGGGCGCGGGCCGCCGGGTGGCGTCACCAGATGCACGGCGCCTTCGGCCTGCTTCCAGTCTTTCAGGATCACCTCGACCTCGCCGGACGAAATCGCCTCGCCGACGATGAACTCGGGCAGCTCGGCGATGCCGAGGCCGGCGATCAGCGCCGGCATCACCGCTTCACCGTTGTTGACGCGAAGCTGTCCGCCCGGACGTACGCTGGCCTGCTCGCCTGCCGAATTGGTGTAGTTCCAGACATTGGGCGTGGAGAGATAAGCGTAGCTGAAGCATTTGTGTTCGGCGAGATGCATCGGATGCGTCGGCCGGCCATGTTTCTTGAGGTAGGACGGCGCGGCCACCGTGAAGCGCGGCATGGTGAAGAGCCTCCGCGCGATCAGCGAAGAGTCCGGCAGCCGCGCGATCCGCACCGCCATGTCAAAGCCCTCGCCGATCAGATCGATGGTCGCATCGCTCAGATGCAGATCGACCGAGACCTCCGGATAGGTCTCGAAGAACTCCGGCAGCAGCGGCGCCAGCGCCTCGTTCTCGGCCGCCTCGCCGTCGACGAGCAGGCGCGTGGCGCGTGGCGCGTTCGGCGAGCTTGTGCCCGGCATCGGTCAGCGCCAGCCGCCGCGAGGTGCGGTTGAACAGCCGGGCACCGAGCCGCTCCTCCAGCCGCGTGACCGCCTTGGACACCGTTGCCTTGGACATCGCGAGCTCGCTCGCGGCCCCTGCAAACGACCGTAATTCCGCGACTTTTGCGAAAATCGCGAGCGCCTCGAAATCGGGGAGTTTTGCCATGTGCGCCGGTCCAATTGGGGTATTTCAGGAAACAATGCGTTTCAACAGTTTCTATTTCTACACCACAGGCGGAGGCTTATCCAAGGGTCATCAGACATTCAGGACCGGAGAAATCCAATGACCAAGAAGCTCGCAGGCAAGGTTGCCCTCGTCACCGGCGGCTCGCGTGGCATCGGCGCGGCCTCGGCCCGCGCTCTCGCCGATGAAGGCGCGGATGTCGCCATCAGCTATGTCGCCTCGCCCGAAAAGGCCGAGGCGGTCGTCACCGAACTGAAGGCCCGCGGCGTCAAGGCCCGCGCTTTCAAGGCAGACCAAGCCTCGGCCAAGGACGTGACGCAGCTCGTCAATGACGTCGCCAAGGAATTCGGCCATCTCGACATCCTCGTCAACAATGCCGGCGTTGCCGCCGGCGGCGCGATCGACGATGCGAAGGCTGACACGGCCGCGCTTGAACGTCAGGATTCCATCAACGTACACGGCGTGATCGCCGCGATCCGCGCTGCCTCGCAATTGATGGGCGAAGGCGGCCGCATCGTCACCGTCGGCTCCATGCTCGCCGACCGCGCCTCGTTCCCGGGGCTTGCCGACTGCGTCGCCACCAAGGCAGCCGTCGTCGGCTACACCAAGGGCGCGGCACGCGACCTCGGCCCGCGCGGCATCACCGTGAACGTGGTGCAGCCCGGCTCGATCGACACCGACATGAACCCGAAGGACGGCGGCGAGTTCGCCGAGACGCAGCGCAAGCAGCACGCGCTGCAGCGCTTCGGCCGCCCCGAGGAAGTCGCCGCCGGCGTCGTGTTCCTCGCAAGCCCGGAAGCCTCCTTCGTCACCGGCACGGTGCTCAACGTCGACGGCGGGTTCGGCGCCTGATCAAGGCGCCAGCCGTTCACCCCAAAGGATCACACAAAGGAATTACCCAGATGATCGAACTCAGACCTTTCGCAAAGCTCGGCGGCGCCGATCACGGCTGGCTCAAGGCCAAGCACCATTTCTCCTTCGCGAGTCACTACGATCCGAACAACATGGGTCATGGCGCCCTGCGGGTGTGGAACGACGACGAGATCGCGCCGAACACCGGCTTTCCCGCCCATCCTCACGCCAACATGGAAATCATCACCTATGTGCGCGAGGGCGCGATCACCCATCAGGACAGCCTCGGCAACGAGGGCCGCACTGAAGCGGGCGACGTGCAGGTGATGAGCGCCGGCAGCGGTGTTCGCCACTCCGAATACAATCTCGAGCCGACCAAGACCCGGATCTTCCAGATCTGGATCGAACCGACCGCGCGTGGCGGCCAGCCGACCTGGGGCTCGAAGCCGTTTCCGAAGGCGGACCGCACCGGCAAGCTCGTCACCATCGCCAGCGGCGACGAGAACGACAAGGACGCCTTGCCGATCCGCGCCGATGCGCGGGTGCTGGCGACCACACTGAAGGCCGGCGAAACGGCTGAGTATTCAGCTCAGAAGTCGCGCCACCTTTATCTCGTGCCGGCGGCAGGCGCGGTCGAAATCAACGGCGTGCGCGTCAACGCCCGCGACGGCGCCGCGATCCGCGACGAGGACAAGCTGAAGATCACGGCGCTGGAAGATTCCGAGCTCGTGCTCGTCGACGCGGCTTAAGCGCTATCCGTCATGGCCGGGCTTGTCCCGGCCATCCACGCCCCTCCATGGGCGCACAAGAACGTGGATGCCCGGGAAATCTAGCGCGAAGACGCGCTTCGCGCTTCTGCCCGGGCATGACGACCCCCAACAACATTCAACATCGATCCCAACGGAGACCACCATGACCAAAGTTCTCGTCCTCTATTATTCCGCCTATGGCCACATCGAAGCGATGGCCAACGCTGTTGCCGAAGGCGCGCGCGAGGCCGGCGCCACCGTCGACATCAAGCGCGTGCCCGAGCTGGTGCCGGCCGAAGTCGCCAAGGCGTCCTATTACAAGGTCGATCAGGCAGCACCCGTCGCCAAGATTGAGGACCTCGTCAATTACGACGCAATCATCGTCGGCACCGGCACCCGTTTCGGCCGCATGGCCTCGCAGATGGCGAACTTTTTGGACCAGGCCGGTGGACTCTGGGCCAAGGGCGCTCTGCACGGCAAGGTCGGCGGCGCCTTCACCGCGAGCGCGACCCAGCATGGCGGCCAGGAGACGACGCTGTTCTCGATCATCACCAATTTGCTGCATTTCGGCATGGTCGTGGTCGGTCTGAACTATGGCTTTGCCGGTCAGATGAAGCTCGACGAGGTCACCGGCGGCGCCCCCTACGGCGCCACCACGATCACCGGCGGCGACGGCAGCCGCCAGCCCAGCGCCAACGAGCTCGCCGGCGCACGCTACCAAGGCCGCCAGATCGCGGAGACCGCCAAGAAACTTCGTGGCTGAACTTCATGGCTGAGCGCAGTTAGGCTTTACGCACGGACGACTGCATGGCTGATGCGACGCGGGCGGCGTTCTCATTCGGGAACGCCGCCCCATCTACGTGGTGAGGATATTTGACCAAAAGCGATACGAATGGCTTTCGAACTCTTGTTGATCGCGCAGATGATCCGCAGGCCTGCGCAGGCATTGGCGCGGCGCTGGTATTGCCGCAGCTTGTTCCGCGCCTCGCGCGGCCGGCTGCATTGCGCTGGGTGCGCGAAATCGTAGGGCGTGAACGATCCGTCACGCCTGCGTGAGGTCGGCGTGGGGCTTGATTGAAACCGTCGGGACGAGCGCCGCAGCCGTCGAAAGCCACCAGCCCTCACCGGCAAACCAGCACGTCTCGTCCGGAGCGCCCTCTCGGCGCAGCGACTGCACGCTCTCCCATCCTTTCGCGAACGCGTCGGCCAATCGCCGGCCGGCATCCGCGTCTTGCAGTCCCGCGCAGCCGATGAACTGGGCTCGACTCAAGAATTTCGCCGGCCAGACCGCGCCCTCGTCCGGGCGCGTGATCATCAACATGCCACGAGCATGCCCTCCGGCGCCAACGGAAACACCAGCCGGCCGCCGGGCCGCAGTGCATCGAGCCATTGCGTGGCCGGCTGCGCCGCGCCCGCACAGACATAGATCACATCCGCGCCCGGTAAATCGGACGCGATGCCCGAGCGATCTTCCAGCTCGACATGCGGGATGTCCTTCAGATTTTCGCGCGCGAATGCCGCCAGGCGTTCGTCGATCTCATAGGCATGGACACGGCCCGAAGGTCCCGCGAGCTCGGCGAGAATGGCGGTGTAGTAGCCGCTGCCGGCACCGATCTGGATCACCGTCTCACCTTCCCGCACGCCGCAGCCGCTGAGCCAATAGGCGTGCGCGCCCGGCATCCCGATATTGAGGCCGCGCGCCGGGTCCAGCGCCAGAAGCGTGTTCTGATAGAGGAAGGCGGGGTCGTCGTCGGGCGTCACGACATAGGGATGACCACCGACGGAGATCGACCATGGTCCGGGTCCGGCGAAGGGTTCGCGTCTGACCGTGCGAAAGGCCTGTTCGATACGGGGATCCGTCGTCTTGGCCGCGGCGCAGATCAACTGCGCATAGAATGCGCGATATTTCGCCGAACGATCTTCCATGTCGCCTCCGGAAAGCGGAGACGACGATAGCACAACGCGCGCGATCATCGAAGCTCGGCGCGATCGAAGGCTTTGTGACAGCCCGGTGACGTGTCGATCGCGCGGGCCACGCCTCAACCGCGTTCGGTCTTCTTCCTGATGAGGTCTTTACCGATCGGTCGCGCCGGCTCGCTCCGCAGCACGAGCGAGGTCGTCACAGCGCCGAAGCCGGCGATACGATCCACGATCGTCTCCAGATCTTCCGGCGCCGGAACCAGCACCTTGAGCACGAAGCAATCATCGCCGGTCACGCGATGGACTTCGACGATGTGCGGAATCTCGCTGAACCGTTTGAGGCAGGTCTTGATGTGCTCATGCGAGGTGCGCAGGCGGACCAGCGCCATCAGGCCGAGCCCTAGCGCGCGCGGATTGATGCGGGCGCCGTAGCCTTCGATAATCCCGGCTTCCTCGAGCCGCTTCACGCGCTCGGAGATGGCCGGCTGAGACAGCCCGACGGAACGGCCGAGCTCGGACAGCGGCACGCGCGCATTGGCCTGCAATGCCTCCAGGATCTTCAGATCCTTGGTGTCAATGCTTCCGAAGCGATCCAAGACAATTCTCCATTCCACCTTGAGATCATCGGCAGATGATCTCTTTCTCCGATGACATGCCATGTGACGCAGCACCAAGACCGGCCACACTGCACGTGCATCTCAGATATCACGGGACGATCATGCACGACATCATCACGTTGCCCGGCCTCAGCGGCTCCGCAGAGACTCATTGGCAGACACTCTGGGAGCGCAACGATACACGTTTCACGCGGTTTCAGCCGGCGAGCTGGGACCGGCCGGAGCTCGCCGATTGGGAGCAATCCCTGGAGCAGGCGGTCGGGCGCTGCGCGAAGCCGCCGGTGCTGGTCGCACACAGCCTCGCTTGCCTGCTGGTGGCGCACTGGGCCACGCGCTTCCCATCCACGATCGCGGGTGCTTTTCTGGTCGCGGTGCCCGATCCCGATGGTGCCAATTTTCCCGCAGAGGCGGCTGCGTTCAAGCCGGTGCCGGACCGTACGCTGCGCTTCCCCTCGCTCATCATCGCCAGCACCGACGATCCCTTTGGCAGGCTCGATAAGACGCAGCAGCGGGCGCGTGCCTGGAAGTCCGGTCTGATCGTGCTGGGCGCCCTTGGCCACATCAATGCGTCGAGCGGGCTCGGCGACTGGCCGCAGGGTCGCGCGCTGCTGGACGCCTTCAGTGCCGGCCTTTCGAGATGACGCGGCCTCCATCACCGCATCTTGCGTATCGCCCGGCTGGCGACGGCGGCAAGCCTGGGATAGCGACGCAGGTTCTGCGCGGCATGGTCGCGCCATGCATAGGGAGCGCCGCGCCAGGACAGTGCGATGCTGACATCGGTCAATGCGACCTTCGCGGCGCCGAAGCGGCGCTTGTAGTCCTGGTTGCCGATGCTCAGATCGAAACGGCGCACGCCCTCTACATGCAGCGCCGCCATGGTACGCTCCGTGACGAGCAGCCCCGGCGAGCAGTTCGACCATGAATCGCCGGCGTGGCTGATGCGCAGAAGGAAATAGCTCGCACCAGACCTGACACCGAACGTGGTGGCGACGACGGCCTCGTCGCAGACCAGCGCCGAGATGACGGCATAGCCTTCCGCGATACCCTGGCGGGCGACCTCGCGATAGAATCGGGCATGAGCGTCGTCGTTGAGTACGAAGCGCGAGCCGAGCTTTCGCATGCGGGCCTGCTGCTGGACATCCATCACGTCCAGCAGCTCGCGCGCACGCGCGACATCCGTGGCGATCTCGAGCCGCGCGCCGGCATGACGGCTGAAGACCCGCCAGCAGCGCGGCATCTGCATGCGCTTGATCGAGGCCCGGTAGGCTTCATAGTCGTCGCCCATCAGCACGAGATTGCCGTTGAGCGAGCAGGATCCGATCCGTCCGAGCGACGCCAGCGGGTTCGGCTTGCCGCCGACATGGGCCGGCATCTTCTTCAGCCGCAGCAGATCGAAGCGGTCGGGCAAGGCGCGCAACGCGTCGACCAGCGCCTTGCCGATCGCATCCGTCGCCGCAGCGTCCAACGCGGCATCGAGCGCCAGGATCGGCGCGTTGTTGTCGGAGACGCCGAGGTCGGCGAATTCGACGATGCGGATGCCGCGCCTGATGTGGCCGATCATCGGCACCACCGCGATGTCCTTGCCGGTCGCGGCATCGGAGATCAATGCGATCAGCGGCGCAAAGTCGTGAAACGCCTCGTACCATGCGCCAAGCCAGTAACCGTGCTGGAATGCGGCGCGATGCCCCGCGCTCAGGCGCGATGCGGCCTGCCGCCAGTCACGCACGAAATCGACAGCGATTCCCGACGTGCTGGACACAAGACCATCTGGTTGCTCGACGCTGAGAAACGTCATCCGCGGGACATGCGATTACTGAATGTTTCCAGATAGATTATGTTTGTCGCAGACCACAAGTGACGTAACGGCTTATCGTTAAGCCAACATCACTATCGCTCCGGCTGCGACAAGCTGTCAGCGCTCCGGTTCCGTCTGTTCGACGCATTGGAACCTGGCGAGGAAATGCAGGCCAGCCACTGCAAGCGCGAACATGAACCAGATCGGATTCTGCCGTTCGAGCAGGAACGTCTCGGTGGCCCCGTAATACAGGCCGAACAGCCATATGGTGAGGAACAATTTTGCCAGCGCGCGGCTACGGTTGTGAGCCTGGGCCGACTGGAAATTGCCGAGCGGTGCGAGCACGAAGACGAGAATCACCAGCATCAGCCCCGGCAGGCCGATGGTGACCGCGAGGTCGAGATAGCTGTTGTGGCTGTGCGCCGCGGACGTCGCCCATTCGGACCCCTGAGCGGTCTGCCGCGCGGTCACGTCGTCCCAGAACGCCGCATAGCCGTGACCGATGATCGGCTTCTCGGCGACGGCCGCGAGCGCGAATTCCC
The DNA here is from genome assembly GCF_011516635.5 of Bradyrhizobium barranii subsp. apii. Classification (GTDB taxonomy): domain Bacteria; phylum Pseudomonadota; class Alphaproteobacteria; order Rhizobiales; family Xanthobacteraceae; genus Bradyrhizobium; species Bradyrhizobium barranii. The sequence continues at coordinate 7,760,702 of NZ_CP096255.1, forward strand.
AGATGGCGGACCGCCCGGTGAAGGTGGGATCGAGCGGAAGCAGCCGCGTCAGCGCCCCGAGCGCCGGGCTCAAGACGCTGCCGACCGTCAGCAGGTTCATCACGATCAGCGGCACGAAGCAGATGAGCCGCTTCAGCCACAGGCCTGGCGTGACATAGACCAGCGAGGCGAGCGCGTAGATCGCAAGGCACAGCACCGTCGACGTCTTGCCGCCGGTGAAGATCAGGAAGATGCCGGCGAGCGCGGCGATCGCCGGCCCCATCACGAACGACCCGACGCCGCAGAGATAAATGCCGACATAGACCAGGATAGTCATCACCGGCGAGGCGATGTTCTTGTGGCCGAAGCTGCCGCGCCAGTCGCCGGCAAGCTGCGGCTCGGTGAGGTCGAGCGCGGTGTGCATCGAATATTGCGGCGCGAGGAAGACGCCGAGATAGCACAGCACCAGCAGCACGAGCGCGGCGCCGCCTAGGCACAAGTTGAAAGTCCGCTGTGTCGGCGGCAGCAATGGCAACAGCATGGCGAGCGACGTCACGCTGACCGCCAGCACGAAGCGCTGGATCGAAACGCCGCGACTCTCGGAGAAGGCGATGTTGATCAACAGCCAGCCGACGAGGCAAAGATGCAGCGGCGTCACCAGGCTCTTCAGCGCGGGCGTATCGGTGGCGGCGACGAACAACATCGCGACCGCCGCCAGCAGACCCCAGGAGATATAGGTGAGCGCCATGCGCCCGCCGACGACCGTGGTCACATCCTCGTTGCGAAGGTCAGGAAACGGATCGAGCGTGATCAGCACCAGCAGCAACGCCGCAACCGCGACGAGGCAGCGCGCCGCTTGTGCGGCATTCAGCCCCGCGAGCCCATCGTGCAGCGCGTGGCCCAGCGTTCGGGTCTCGACGTCGGTCATGTCAGCGGCGCTGCGATCCATGCTTCGATCCATGGCTCAAGGCAGGTGGTGAAGCCGCGGAAGCTTTGGGTCTAGCCCATCCTTGTTAAGCATCCGTCAACCAATAGGGCCGAGGCCTGCGTTGCCGCCTGCGGCCGCACGATGCTGCGCGCGATCTCGTAATATTGCAGCGCCCGCTGCTCCAGCGTGAGATTGTCGAGCACGAAGCCGCGCGGATCGAACGCATCAGCGGTGCAGCCGGCCCAGAAACTGTCCCAGCCCGCCTCGAACCCCGCGATGTCGATGAACTTGGCACCGCAGCGGTCGTCCCAATACGGCACCGACGATACCGGCGCGAACTGGACGCGGTGCGGATAATAATCCGGGTCGCGCCACGGGCCGCCGGGATCCCAGGCGAACACCGGCACGCCGCAGGACAGAGCCTGCTGATAGGCGATGCCCTGGCTCTCGTTCTGGCACAGGAAGATCATCGCGCGCGAGCGCGCCAGCGCGGCCTGATAGTCTTCTTCCTTGTAGCTGCCGTAGCGCAGTTCCGTGAACGAGCGGCCCTCCTTGAGGAGGCGGGCACGGACGGGCTCGATCAGCTCCGGCGCGTAGCGCTCGCGGTCCCAATGGACCTTGTCGTAGATCAGGACGTCGACGGTCTTTTGCGACGGCGCCGATGGCGCCCAGAGATCCGTGTCGATGCCGATCGGCCAGGCCTCCGTGTCGGGCCAGTACGGCCGGTACATGTCGACGTACCAAGGGCCGGGCACCACGACCTTCTTCACCGGCAGCCGCTTGAACAGATCGGGATCGTCCAGCGGATGATTGTGGGCGGCGACACCGAGCAGGATTGGATTCTTCCACGCGAACTTGTCGAGCAGGAAGGTGCGGCCGATGATGCAGGCGAGTTCGTCGGGATGCTGCGCGATGTAGCCGTAGTCGTTGACGCGGTAGCGGATGCCGAGCCGGTCGAGCCCTGCGCAGAGATTGAGGAACACGCGAAGCTGCCCGCTCATGCGCGGCTCGCCGAGCAGCATCCGGCGCGCCATGCGCCGCAGATGCCGGTCGCCGGGAAACCAGCGATCATCCTTGTCCTCGTAGAAGAGGTTGAGGACCATGGCATCGGGGTCGTGTTCGAACGTCTTTGCGGGCACTAGATCCATCCGCGGCAAACAGGTCCGCATTCTCGCATGGGACCCGCTGTCGCACTCTTCCAAATTTGCGACAGGCTTAATGCCCGCGGCTTAACGCTAATCTACGAAACCAGAAACACGCAGGCCTTCGCGACAACGATTTGGCCGTAATGCGAGTATCATTCGCGGCGGGCCAATGTCGCGATTGATCGCAATGCCAGTCGGCAGATGCGCCCTGGTTAACAGACCCTTAAAGGCGAGCCGTGGCCCTGATCACCGCCGAAGATGTTCTCGATTTGCCGGCTACCTCGCGCGTCGTTCCGGCGCCGCGTCTCCCGCTGCCGGCCGGCTCAACCACATCGGTGTCCGTCGTCATTCCCGCCAAGAACGTTGCGGCCTATATCGGCGAAACCCTCGCCAGCGCGCTGGCGCAAGGCGAGATCACCGAAGTGATCGTCGTCGATGACGGCTCGAGCGACACCACCACGGCCATCGTCCGCGCCATTCGTGACCCGCGGTTGCGCCTGATGACCAACGACTCCGCCGGCGTATCCGCCGCGCGCAATCTCGGAGCACGATATGCGAGCGGCGAATGGCTGCTCTTCCTCGATGCCGACGACCGCCTGCGCCCCGGTGCGGTCGCGGCGCTGCTGGCGGCAGCCCGCAATGCTCCGCGCGCGGTTCTCGTCTACGGCGACTACAACACGATCGACAGCGAGGGACGGCAGATCGGCCGCCGGGGCCTGCTGAAGGGACGCCGCAAGCCGTCCGGCGACGTGCTGGCGCGGCTCGCGGCCGGCAATTTCATCGTCAATGGCGGCATCGCGCTCGCACGTGCGGAGGCCTTCCGCGCCATCGGCGGCTTCGACACGTCCCTCAGATATTGCGAGGACTGGCATTGCTGGTGCCGCCTCGCCGCTATCGGCGAGTTCGAGTTCGCACCAAAGCTCCTGCTCGACTATCGCCTGCACACCGCCAACACCATGAATGCGGCCGTGCGGACGCCGAAGGACTTCTTCCCTGCGATCGCGCGGGTGTTCGACGATGGGCTGATCCTGGCGAGACTGCCCGAGGGTACGGCGGCCGGGCTGCGCCAGGCCGCCGAGGTCCATCTCGTCACCTATTCGGCGATGCAGGCGGTCCGCTTCGGCAGATATCGCGACGCCTTGGCTTATCTCGGGATGGTCGGCCGGCGCTCGCTCAAATCGCTGCCCCGCGCCGCGGTCAGGGTCGCCCTCGCCCGTTTGGGCATCTAACCCGCGTCACGACACGATTTTCGAGGCTTCATAGGGCTTCGGTGCGAAGCCGAACGCCGCGAGCATGGAGCCGAGCGCGACCAGCGCCGGATGCATGGCGACGACGGCCTTCGATGTCGCGAGCAGACGAGCGGAACGCACCAGCGACAGCGGCAGCCGTCCGAGCATCTGCGCGAACACTCGCGCCCGCGCGGGCGCGCTTGGTGCGGCTTTGTACTGCACGCGATAATTGATGGCGCCAATACGCAGGCCACGCTTGGCGATCCAGCCGAGGCTGGTGCGGCTTTGCGGCACGGTCTCGGTGATGACCGCCTCCGCCGTCCAGTGGAAGATCATGCCGGCATCGCGGCACCGCACGAAGAAATCGCAATCGCCGCCACCGAGGAAATTGAAGCGCAGGTCGAAGGCGGGACGATCGAACCGCTCGAACGCCGCACGCGTGATCAGGCAGTTGCCACAGCCATAGATCAGCGGCACCGCGCCGCTGTAGTCATAGGCGGGGCAGAAGGCGGGATGACGTGCCAGCCAGGGCTTGCTGTCGTCGTCGAAGACCGGCAGCACCGGCCCGCCGACCACGTCGGCGCCGGTCGCCTCCGCGGTGCGAACCATCAGCTCGAGCCAGTCGGGCGAAGCGATCTCGTCGTCGTCGATCATCAGGAAGCGGGTCGCGGCGGGAAACAGCGCCTGTGCCGTCTCGAAGGCGGCGTTGATCGCCTGGCAATTGCCCTGCCGCTTCTCGACCAGGCAAACGCCCTGGAGCCGGCCGTCGGCCAGATACTCCGCGGCAACCGGCGCGCTTTCGCGCCCCGCCGCGTCGTTCTCGACCATGACCACCGCGAAGGAGCGCAGAGTGCGCTGGCTCGCGAGCGAGTCCAGCGTCAGCCGCAGATGGTGCGGGCGGCGGAAGCAGGGAATGCAGACGACGATGCCGACCGACAGGTCGATGACGCGGGAGCTGGCCGCGATCTCCCGGTTGGGATCGCGCACGGCATCCGAGATCCGGCTGGCGGAAAGATCTGTCGGGATCAGCGTCATGGCATCCTAGATGTCCGATATGTATTGAAAAAGCCCTGCATCAATCGCGCAGGAATCGGCGCTGTCCTGCGACCGCACATCGCCGCGGGACAGATCAGCCCCAAAATAAACGGCGGGCCCGAGGCTCGCGACGGCGCTACGCCGCCGATCTCCCGCCATCCATACGCTTAACTGCTTTTGCGCGTTTCTCCTGCAAGTCCCTGCATACGTGATAGTGCAATTCGCAGTCCATCACGCGCACAACAGCGCAACATGGACAATGCCGTAGTTAACGCCTGCCCGCATTAACCCGACCGTAAGCACCGCGACCGGTGAAGCGGCGCGGCACCGGATTTGCTCTTCGGGCATGCGAGATTTTTCCTGTAAATTTGAGTCGAACAAGCGCGGTCAGAAAAAATGAACAAGCCAGCCTCGATCGATTTCGCGACAGCCACGGCGATCCAAATCCCAGCGGCCACTGCACGCACCCAGGCGCTGCACGATCTGGTCCCCGGCGAAGCCCGCGACAGCCTGCTCGCCGTCCACGACGTGCTGCGCCGCGAACTACCGCAGGGCCAGTTCGCCACCTATGAGGCCGGCGGCGGCTCGTGCAGCGTTCTGCCACCGGAGCTGCTCAACCGCAGCAAGGTCACCGTCGTCGACATCGACGAGGACCAGGTCCGCAACAACACCTACGCGGACGAGGCGATCCTCGGCGACGTGCAGACTTACAGCTTTGGACGCGAAACCTTCGATCTGGTGATCTGCTACAACGTGATCGAGCATCTGCCCCAAGTCGATGCCGCGCTCCTGAATTTCCGCGACGCGCTCAAGCCCGGCGGAATGATCCTGATCGGCGCACCCAATCCGCGCTCGCTGTCGGGCGTCGTCACCAAATACTCACCGCACTGGTTTCACGTCTGGTTCTACCGGAATATCCGCGGCATCAAGGATGCCGGCCTGCCTGGCGAGCCGCCGTTCCCGACCTTCTTCCATCCGCTGGTGACGCTGCCGCGGCTCGAAGCATTCGCCGCATCCAACGGCCTCGAGATGATCTACCGCCGCGAGGTCGAGAGTCCGCGCTATCCCGAGATGCGCCGGCGCAAGCCGCTGTTCGCCGCTCTGGTCGATGCCGCCGCCGCCGTGATGAACGCCGTGCTGCCGGGCAGGATCGACGTTCGCCGCGGTGATTACCACGTCATTCTGCGGAAGCGCTGACGATCATGGCACGCGGGCGGTCCATCGCGGGACGAGCGAAGCCTTGCGGCATCGCTGCGCGCGGTAACGAACCGTTAATTCCTTGGGGACCTCAGCGTCATCGCGACGCGTCGAAGAGTGGCATGCGCTTAAACGCTTTGTTTGCCATTTCGGTGAATAGTCCCTCAATGAGTATGGTTAATTTTCCCTGTTGCGTGGATTGGGCACCTATATCCCGGGTGCGTGGCGTAAAGCGAAGAGTAACCCCTCAGCCCGCGGTCGTTGGAATGAAAGCTGGGGACTATGCTTGACTACAACCAGCCGATAGATCGGGCCGGACCGGAGGCCCCGCAGCAGAGGCCTCAGACCGGTTTCAACGTGCTGGAGCTCGTCAATCTGCTCTGGCGGCGGAAGATCGCGATTGCCGCAGCCGCGCTCCTCGGCGCGACGCTTGCCGTCACCGCGGGCAAGAGCGTGACGCCCCGCTACACCGCCACCGCCCAGCTCTATGTCGACCCGCGCGAGCTTCAGCTCGTCGATCGCGAGCTCACGCCGCGCGCCCAGGACGGCTCCGGCATGGCCATGGTGGTGGAGAGCCAGGCGCGCCTGATTACCTCGAACAGCGTGCTGCTCCAGGTGATCCAGCAGGCCAATCTGGACAAGGATCCCGAATTCGGCGGCGGCGGTGATGCCAGGAGCCTGATGTCGTCGCTGCTCGGCCTGATCGGCCTTCAGCCCCGTGCGCCCTCCGCCGCGGAGACGAAGGAAGTACAGCTCGCAGCACTCGACGCGCTGAACAGGCACATCACGGTCCGCAAGACCGAGAAGAGCTTCATCGTCGACATCGAGGTCTGGTCGACCGATCCGGCGAAAGCGGCGATGCTCGCCAACACGCTGACAAATGCCTACCTTGCCGAATCCCGCAACTCGCAGGCTTCGGCCGCGCGACGCGCCACCAACGATCTCTCCGGCCGCCTCAAGGAGCTGCGCGAGCGGCTGCGCAGTGCCGAGACCGCGCTCGCCACCTACAAGGCCCAGAACAATTTCGTCGGCACCCAGGACGCGCTGATCAGCGACCAGCAGCTCTCCTCCAGCAACCAGCGGCTTTCCGCGGCCCGCGCGGCGACGATGGACGCACAGGCGCGGCTCGACCAGATCGAGGCGAGCCGGCGCACCGCTGCCGATGCCGGCGCGAATTCGGAGGCGCTGCAATCGCCGACCATCGCGAACCTGCGCGCGCAATATGCCGACGCCCGCAAGAAATATGCCGAGCAGGCCGGCGAGCTCGGCCCGCGGCATCCGACGCTGCGCCAGACCGAGAAGCAGGTCGAGGATCTCAAGCGCACCATCAACGAAGAGATCGATCGCTTCGCGCAGTCCGCCAAAAATGATCTGACGCGCGCCCGCGACTTTGAAGCCTCGCTCAACCGGGCGCTGGAAGCGCAGAAGCGGCAGAGCGTCCAGCTCAGCCAGGCCGCCGTGCGCCTGCGCGAGCTCGAGCGCGAGGCCGATGCCAGCCGCGACGTCTATCAGTCCTTCCTCAAGCGCTCGCGCGAGACCGAGGAGCAGGAGACCCTGAACACCTCGGCGGCCCGCGTCATCGGCGAAGCGACCGTGCCGCAGCGGCGCTCGTTCCCGCCCGCGATGAGCATGTTTGCCATGATCGGCTTCATCTTCGGTGCGCTCGCTGCTGCAAGCTGGTTCGTCGCGGCCGAGCTGCTGTCCGCCGGTGCGACCGCGCCGGCAGCGCCCACACCGGCCCGTCGTGAGCGCACGCCGGCACCGCGGGCTCCGCGAGCGCCGGAGGTTTCGCGGACACCGGAAGCAGCCCAGCCGCAGCCGGCTCCGCGAGCTCCGGAAATTGCGCAATCTCTACCGGAGCTAGCCGCGCCATCGCTGCAGCCGGAGATGGACGAAAATACGCTGATCGGAAAGCCGCTGATCGCGCGCCTCCAGGAGGCCGACGTCATTCACACGCTCGGCGCCATCCTCGCCACCGGCGGCGGCGTCGATCTGACCCGGCTGGGCTGGCCGACGCTGCGCCCCGGCTTTCCGCTGACGACGCTGCTCAACGCCTGGCGCGACATGCGCACTGCTGTGGCCCGGCGCGCCGGCGGCAAGGCCATGCCGGTCATCGCGCTCGTCGGCGCGGGCGAGACCACCGGGCGCAGCGTGACCGCGCTGAATTTCGCGCTCGCGGCCGCGCGCGACGGCGCCCGCGTGCTGATGATCGATGCCGACCATCAGGCGCACTCGCTCTCCAACAAGGTGAGCCGCCCCGGCAAGAGCGAGCCGAGCCGGCTCGGCTGGCTCTCGATCGGCAGCAAGGCCTCGCGCGAGATCAAGACGGTCAACGGCATCTCGGTGCTGCCCGCCGCTGACGGCGATGCCGGCAAGGCGACTGAAGCCATGCGCAAGGCCATCGAGCAGGCGCGCGCCGCCGGCGGCTACGATCTCGTGATCCTCGACGGCCCCGTGACGCCGCTTGGTGCGGCCAGCCGCAAGCTGCTCGACGACGCCGACGCGCTGGTGGCAGTGCTGCCGACCAGCCTCGACATCAACGACGGCCTGGAAGAAATCCTGAACACGCTCGGCCGCGCCGAGCGCAAGCTCGTCGGCGTCGTGCTCGACGAGCTCACCCCCGCAACTCAAGCGCGCCAGCGAGGCAGACAATATGCTTGAGCGCCGCGTCAATCTGGACGGCCGGGCCGCAACCGCCGACGTGCCGCGGATCACTATCGGCGGCCTTCGCATGGCCGCGCTCGACCTGGAAGCGACTGCCGATTTCATGATCGAGGCGACCGATCCCGACAATCGCATCGGCCGTCCGCTGCACCTGACCTCGGCCAATGGCGAGGTGCTGGCGCGCTGCTCGACCGAACCGGAGACCGAACGCCTGTTCCGCGGCGCCGACCTCATCAACGCCGATGGCCAGCCCCTGGTCGCGGCGTCAAAGCTGCAATCCTGGTTTCCGCTGCCGGAGCGCGTCGCCACCACCGATTTGTTCCACGTGGTCGCGCGCAAGGCCGAAGCCGTCGGCCGCACTTTCTACATGTTCGGTGCCAGCGAGGAAGAAAACGCCGCGGCGGTCGCGAATGTCCAGCAGCTGTATCCAAACCTCAAGGTCGTCGGGTACAGCCACGGCTATCTGCGCGGCGACGCCCTGCGCGCGAAAGTCGAGGAGATCAACGCGCTCGCCCCGGATTATCTCTGGGTCGCGCTCGGCGTGCCCAATGAGCAGGCATTCGTCGAGCAATACACGCCGCTGCTGACCAATGTTGGCGTTATCAAGACATCAGGCGGCTTGTTCAACTTTTTATCGGGCAGCCGGTCCCGCGCGCCGCAATGGATGCAGAAGATCGGACTCGAATGGGCCTGGCGCACATGGCTCGAGCCGCGCCGCCTGCTCTGGCGCTATTTGACCACCAACCCTCGCGCGCTCTATCTTCTCTTCAGCCGCAAACGGCCTTCCAATCGCTGAGAGAAGAGTAGAAGACGACATGACCGACCGACCGACCGTCCTCGTCACCGGGGGCGCGGGCTATATTGGCTCGCATGCCTGCCGCGCACTGTCTGCCGCCGGCTATCAGCCCGTCGTTTATGACAATCTCTCGACAGGTCATCGCAGCTTCGTCGCCGGCCCGCTGGTGACAGGCGACCTGCTCGACGGCGCCGCGCTGGCGCGCGCCTTCGCCGACCACAAGGTCACGGCGGTGATGCATTTCGCGGCGGCAAGCCTCGTCGGCGAGTCCATGACCGACCCGCAGAAATACTACATCAACAACGTCCAGGGCACGCTGTCGCTGCTGCAGGCGATGCGCAACGCGGGCTGCCAGCGTATCGTGTTCTCCTCGACCGGCGCCGTCTACGGCAACGCCGATTCCAAGGAGCTGCCGGAGGACTTCCCCTGCGCACCGATCAATCCCTACGGCGCGTCGAAATGGATGATCGAGCGCATGCTCGCTGATTATCGCGCAGCCTATGGCTTCGGCGCGTTCTGCCTGCGCTATTTCAACGCCAGCGGCGCCGACCCGGCCGGCGGCATCGGCGAATTGCGTGACAACGAAACGCATCTCATTCCGCGCGCCATGATGGCGCTCCAGGGCCATGTCGACTTCGCCGTGTTCGGCGACGATTACGACACGCCCGACGGCACCGCGATCCGCGACTACATCCACGTCACCGACCTCGCCGCGGCGCATGTCGCAGCACTGAAGCTCCTGGAAACGGGACATGCCGGCGGCAGCTTCAATCTGGGCACCGGCTTCGGCTTTTCGGTCCGCGAGATCCTGAACGCCATCAGGCAGGAGACCGGGCGCGAGGTGCCGCACACCATGAAGCCGCGTCGCGCCGGCGATCCCACCTATCTGGTCGCCGATGCCTCCGCCGCGCGAAAAGTGCTGAACTTCGTGCCGCGCCATTCCGATCTAGCGACCGTGATCCGGACTGCCTGGGCCTGGCACCAGACAGCGCATCCGCTCAGGACGCGCTAGACACCCGTATTACGGCTTGCCGGTCGGGCCCCCGAGCGGCTAAAGAGATTGTCACAGCCGGCGGCGGCGCATGTCCCGACCGCCGCATGTTGCTCTTATGGCCGCCAATGGAAGCGGCATGTGAGGCTCCGCCAATAGCGCGAGCCTGTTCTTCACAGCGAAGGCTACGATCGAGTCCGGGCATCGGCCTGCTTTCAGGCGCGGCCCAGGGAGCACGGAGCGAATGCATCAGGCCGCAAGCCTGCAATTCGAGCGCGTGATGGACGAGCTCGTCCTATGGCACGCCGTGCCGGAGGACGAACGCTCGCCCGCACCGGCCTGGTGGTGGGGACCGGCGATGGCGGTGGTCGACGCGCACGAGCCGATGCGACAGGTGTGGTGTTGTGAGCTGGGCCTCGGCGACGGCTCGAGCTTTGCCGAAGGGGCGCATGCCCTCCTTGAGCTGTTCGCCGAGCAAACCTCGCAGCCCTGGCCGGATGATTTTCCGCGCAAAGCGGATATCAAGCAAGACAACGTCCGCGAGCTGCACCCACAGCCGTCAGATGACAGCGCGTTTCAGCCGTAACGCCGCGGCTTCGGTCGCAGCGAGGTCAGGCTCCGGCTGGAGCGGCGGCGCGACAGGCAGCTCCATCGGCCGCAGCAGCTCGGCCATCTGCCGCGCCGGCACCGGCTTGGAGATGAGGAAGCCCTGCATCTCGTCGCAGCCATGGGCGCGCAGGAACGCTTCCTGCTCGGCGTTCTCGACGCCTTCGGCGACCACGGTCATGCCGAGCGCCTTGCCCATGCTGATGATCGCCTGCGCGATCGCCTGGTCCTCCGAATCCTGCGGCAGGTCGCGCACGAAGGAGCGGTCGATCTTGATGGTGTCGATCGGGAAATGCTTCATCAGCGACATCGACGAATAGCCGGTGCCGAAATCGTCGATGGCGAGGCGGATGCCGCGGCTCTGGATGGCGTCGAGCACCTTCAGCGCACGACCGACATTGCGCATCATCATGCTCTCGGTGACCTCGAGCTGGAGCAGCACCGGCGACATGCCGGAGGCCGCCAGCGCCTCGTCGACGTCCTGCAACAGATGTTCGTCGACAAACTGCCGCGGCGACAGGTTGACCGCCATAGACACCGGCAACAGGCCACGACGCTGCCAGGCCATGGCCTGCGCGCAGGCCTCTTTCACCACCCAGCGGCCGATCGGCACGATCAGCCCGGTCTCTTCCGCAAGCGGAATGAATTGGGCCGGCGAGATGCTGCCGAGATCCGGGTGCGTCCAGCGCAGCAGCGCTTCCACGCCGGTGATCTGGCCGGTCTCCATGTCCACCTTGGGCTGGTAGTTCAGCGAGAACTGCTCGCGCTCCAGCGCCCGGCGCAGCGCGCTCTCGAGCGACAGCCGCTCGATCGACTGCGTCTTCACCTCCTTGGAGAAGAAGCGGTAGCCGTTCTTGCCGTCTTCCTTGGCGAGATACATCGCCATGTCGGCGTTCTTGGTCAGCGTCTGAACGTCGGAGCCGTTGGCCGGATACATCGCGATGCCGATCGAGGCCGTGGTGTGGCACTCGTGGCCGGCCAGCTCCATGGGCTCGGCGAGCGCCACGAGCAGCCCGGTCGCGATGCGCTGGACATCGTCGATCTCACCGCACTGGTCGAGGATCACCACGAACTCATCGCCGCCAAGGCGTGCGACAACGTCGGTTTCCCGCAGCGCGCCGCGCAGCCGGCTCCCCACTTCGAGCAGGAGCAGATCGCCGGCCTCATGGCCGAGCGAATCGTTGATGACCTTGAAGCGGTCGAGATCGATGAACAACACCGCGAAACGGTGATCGTGGCGCTGAGCTTCGTCGATCGCCTCCCGCAACAGCCCGTTGAAGGTCTCGCGGTTCGGCAGGTCGGTCAGGCTGTCATGCGAGGCGAGGTATTCGATCCGCTCGTCGGCCTCGTTCTTCTCGTCGGCGCGATCGAAATTCTCCATCGCGAAGGAGACGTTGTCGGCGAGGCGCTGCAGCAGCTCGACGAACTCGGCCGTGAAGGTCTCCTGCTCGGTCGACATGTAGATCATGACGCCGACGGGCTGGCCGTGCGTGATCAGCGGGAACGCCGCGCCCGAGCGCGCGCCGTCGCCTTGCAGGACGGCATGGAAAGCGCTCACACGGCTGTCGTTGACATAGTCGTTGCTGACACAGGGCTGCCGGGTGCGGAACGCGGTTCCGCTCATGCCGCGCCCCTCGGGCCGGTCGGCGTCGATGGAGAGACGAACGTTCCTCGTGGTCTCGGCGGACGGCCCTGCGGCCGCGACGATCGCGAGCTGGTCGCTGTCGGCCTTGGCGAGCGCAATGGTCGTCGAGGTAAACTTGCCGCCGGTGGATGCGGCCTGACACACCAGCTCGAACAGCTCGGTGCGCGACTTGGCCCGCACGATCGCCTCATTGGTGGCGCTCATCGCGGCGAACATGCGCGTCAGGCGCTCCTTCTGCGCCTCGGCCCGTGACCGCTCCTCGGCCCGGGCGAAATTGTCGAGCGCAAAAGAGACGTTCTCCGCAAGGCGCCCCAGCAACTGGATGAGGTCAGGCGTGAAGGTGCCTTCGTCCGGCGAAAGGAACAGAAGGACGCCGACGGCATCGGTGCCGTTCTTCAGCAGCGGGAAGCAGCCGCCGGATTTCGTCCCTTGACCCCGCGCGATTCGACGCCAGTGCGTCGCACGAACGTCCGTGAGGAGCTCGTTCGCGACGCAGGGTGCCTTGGTGCGAAATGCAGTGCCGGCGAGCCCCCGTCCCTCGGGCTCATCGGCGGACGTCGCGAACCGCCAGTTCTCGACGTGACTGCGGCACTCGCCTTTGGTGACGACGATGTCGAGATAGCGCCCCGTCGGATCGACCATGGCGATGGTGGCAGACGTGAACGTGCCGCCGAGCACGGCGGCCTCGCACACGGCTTCGAACAACTCGGCGCGGGACTTCACGCGCATGATCGCTTCGTTGGTCGCGCTCAGCGCCTCCAACATGCCCCGAAGACGGTTGCGCTGCATCTCGGCCTTCGCCTTCTCGTCGGCGCGATCGAAGTTCTCGAGCGCGAAGGCGACATTGGCCTGGAGCCGTTGCAGGAGCTCGACGAATTCGGGCGTGAACGTGCCGCGTTCCGGCGAGTTGAAGAGGAAGACGCCTTCGACCCTGTCACCATTGAACAACGGCAGCGCCGCGGAGGATCCGATCCCGTTGCGGCGGGCGTTGGCCGGCCAAGGCGCGATCCGGTCGTCGGACTGCACATCATTGCTGATGCAAGGCTGGCGCGTGCGGAAAGCGGTTCCCGTCAGCCCTCGGCCTTCAGGCACCTGGTCGGACGTGGAGAATTTGAAATTTCGGACCATATCCGCGTTCGGCCCGTAGCAAGCAACGACGCGAAGCAGCTCGGCGTCGTGATCGACGAGCGCGATGTTGGCCGAGGTGAACTTGGCGCCTTTCGCCGTCGCTTCGCAAACGAGGTCGAAGAGCTCGGCCCGCGAGCGTGCGCGCAGGATCGCCTCGTTGGTCGCGCTCAGTGCCGCGTACATGCGCGCCAGGCGGTCTTCCTCCTCGGCGATCCGCGCCTTCTCGGCCTCACGGTCGAAATTGTCGATCGCGAAGCAGACGTTCTCGGCGATGCGCAGCATGAGTGCGACGACCCCCTCGTCCTTCGCCCAGGACTTGCTGAGGAAGGACAGGATGACGCCGATGCTCTCGCCGTTCCGGATCAGGGGGGCCGCGATGCAGGCGGCAACACCCGTGTTGAGATTGGCCTGCTCCCACGGCGTTCCCCTGGTGCGACGCGCGAGATCGCGTTCGACATGGGGCTTCTGGGTTCGAAACACCTCGCCGGAAATGCCGCGACCATAGGGATTCTCGGGGTCGACGGAGTAGTGGGTCCGGGCCACGATCTCCAGATTCTCGCCGGTGCCGGCGACAGGCTTCAGCCAATGCGAGTCCGGCTCCTTCAGCAGAACGAAGGTCGCCAGCGACTTGCCGCCGTGTACCGAGGCGTCGCACACGAGCTGATACAATTCCCGCTCGGTCTTCGCACGCAGGATGGCTTCGTTGGTCGCGCTGAGCGCGCCAAACATGCGGTTGAGCCGCCGCGTCGCGAGCTCACTGGTCTGCCGCGCGGTCTCGCGCGCAAAATTGTCCAGCGCATAGGAGATGTTGGCCGACATCCGCTCGAACAGCGACACCATCTGCTCGTTCAGCGAGCCGGCTTCCCTGCGGGTCACATACAGCACTCCGACGCTCTTACCGCTGCAGAGCAACGGCAGCGCAGCCGCCGCGCCGATGTGGGCCTTGGCTGCGCCCTCGCGCCACGCCAGCGAGCGAGGATCATTCAGGTAGTCGTTGCTGATGCTCAGCTTCTGATTGCGAAAGGCTTCGCCGCCGACACCCGCTCCCTCGGGCGTGCCGGAGTCGGTCGTGATCTCGAGCGAACGCAGCCGCGCAACGTCATCGCCGCAACCGGCCGCAAAGCACAGCCGCCGGCCATCCGGCCCCACCAGGAAAACCGCAACGGCCAAAAAGTCTCCGCTCGAAAACCCGGCGTCGCAGACCTTCTGGTACAGCTCGTCCGGCGATTTCGCGTAAAGGATCGCTTCGTTGATGGCGCTCAACGCTGCAAAGGTGCGCGCGAGGGTCGTCTGCACGGTCTCAGCTCCCGGGCATTTCTGCCTAATTCTCCCGGGTGCTTTATGAACGGCGACGGCCTAAGTGGTCGTTATTGCGCGCTGCAAACCCGCGATCAAAGTGAACGAGCTGCGAACGGCCGGCGCCAAACTGTCGGGAATGCCGCCGCACGGGAGGATTATTCGGCCAAAGGCGCGCGCTCGTCACGAATTTGCAGCCCTGTATTGGTTTACGGGAGATTGATATCGCTCCCACGCTTTGAGACGATGGCTCCCAACAAGCAGCCCGTTAAGGGCACAATGCCGAGGGAACGCCATGCCCGTCGTCAAGACCGACCGCCTCACGCTCATCAGCGCCGCGCTGCTCCGCGCCGCCGGAGCTTCCGACGAAGAGGCCGATGCGGTGCCACAGGCTGCGTCAACGCCAACCTCGCCGGTCACGACTCCCACGGTGTGATCGCGGTTCCGACCTACATCGACCGCATCAAGGCCGGCCACATCGTGCCCGGCGCCAAATGGACCATCGTCCAGGAATCGCCGACCACGACGGTGATCGACGGCCAGTGGGGGTTCGGCTTCCACGTCAACGCCAAGGCGATGGCGCTGACGATCGAGAAGGCGAAGACGGCGAACGTTGCCGCCTGCACCGTATTCCGGCAAAGCCATGTCGGTCGCCTCGCCGCCTATCCGTTGATGGCGATGCGCGAAGGCATGATCGGGATTGCGACGGCGGATTCCGGCCGCTCGCCAAAGCACGTGGCGCCGTTCGGGGGCAAGGAGGCTAGGCTCGGCACCAACCCGATCTCGATCGCGGTGCCGTCCGATCTCGACGCGCCGTTCTATCTCGACATGGCGACCTCGGCGGTTGCGGCCGGCAAGATCCAACTCGCGGTCGCCCGCGGCGAGGAAATTCCGACGGGGTGGATCATCGATGCCGAGGGGCGGCACACCACCGACCCCACGCAATATCGCAAGGGCGGCGCGCTGCTGCCGCTCGGCGGCACCGAGGGCTACAAGGGCAGCGGCCTCGCCGCGATGGTCGAGGTGCTGTGCGGCCTGCTCACCGGCCTCGGCTTCGGTGTCGAACCGACCGGACGTCACAATGACGGATGCTTCATGGCGGTGTTCAACGTCGCAGCGTTCCGCCCGCTGAAGGATTTCAAGCGCGAGGTCGCCGAATTCGCGCACTATCTGAAATCGACGCCACCTTCTGAAGGCAGCAAGGGCGTGTACTATCCCGGCGAGATCGAGGGGTTGCGCGAGCAGCAACGCCTGCGCGACGGCATCGAGATCGAGGATGCGACCTGGGAAAAACTGCGCGCGCTGGCGGGCGAGTACCGGCTCGACACGGTCCTCGATCTGGCCTGACGGAATTTGGGAGAACAGCATGACGCGGCAGATGGTACTGGTCGGCTTCCTCCAGGCGCAGAACTGCACGAATTTGCCGAGCTCGTGGCGGCATCCGGACTCGCGCGACGATTCGATGTCGGCGGACTATTATCAAGAGATCGCGAAAATCCTCGAAGCCGGCAAGTTCCACATGGCGTTCTTCGACGATCGGCTGGCGATGCCGGACCGCTACGGCAATGACCACGCCCACACCGTCGAATACGGCATCCGCTGCGTGAAGATGGATCCGCTGATCGTGCTGACCACGATGGGCCTGGTCACCGACAAGCTCGGCCTCGGCGCCACTTGCTCGACCACCTATTACGAGCCCTTCGACGTCGCGCGCCGCTTCGCGACCCTCGATTTGATGTCCGGCGGGCGCGCGGGCTGGAACGTCGTGACCTCGCTCAATGACGGCGAGGCCCTCAACATGGGCCGCGACTCCCATCCCGAACATGATTCGCGCTACGACCGCGCCGACGAATTCATGGAGGTCGTGCTCGGGCATTGGGACACCTGGGAAGACGGCGCGCTCATCATGGACAAGAAGAGCGGCCGCTTTGCCGATCCGGCCAAGGTGAAGCGGCTCGATCACAAGGGCGCGGCCTTCAAGTCCCGCGGACCCTTCACCGTGCCGCGCTCGGACCAGGGCCATCCCGTCATCATCCAGGCCGGCGCATCCGGCCGCGGCCAGCGCTTTGCCGGCCATTGGGGCGAGGTGATCTTCACGGCTGCGCGCAATCTCGCCGGTGCCAAGGAAGGTTATGCCGCCGTCCGAAACGAGGCAGCCAAGGCTGGCCGCGATCCCGATCAGATGCGCCTTTGCAATTTGACGACGCCGGTCTGCGCCGCGACCAAGGCCGAGGCTGAGGACAAGATGGCGCTGATCAACAAGCTGCCGCTCGAGATCGACGCGCTGTCGCTGCTGGCTGAAGCGCTCAATTACGATTTCGCCTCCAAGGACCTCGACGAGCCGTTGACGACGGACGATCTGAAGAGCATGCAGGGTATTCTGGGCCTCCGCGACGGCGTGCTGAAGAATTCCGGCAAGAGCAATCCGAGCGCGCGCGACTTCGTCACCTTCTCGGGCCGCGGCCAGGTCCACGACGCCATGGTCGGCGGTCCCAAGGAGATCGCGGACAGACTGGAAGAGATGTTCGTCGAGCGTGGCTGCGACGGCTTTGTCATCGCCGCGACCTATGTGCCCGGCTCCTATGCGGACTTTGTGCAACACGTCGTGCCGGAGCTGCAACGGCGCGGCTTGTTCCAGAAGGAGTATCGGGGCAAGACACTCCGCGAAAATCTCGGGCTGAAGCGGCCCACGGCCGGCGCCTGGAAGGTGCAGCCGCGCGATGCCGCGGAATAACAACGAGGACAGAGCATGCGCTGGCTGAAATTCACTGCCTCGGACAAGACCTCCTGGGGAATTGTCGAGGGCGACCAGGTGATCGCGGTCGACGGCGATCCCTTTGGCGAATGGCAGCGCACCTCGCGCACGCATCCGCTGGCGCAGGTTCGGATCGAGCTGCCGCTGATCCCGCGCACCTTCTATTGCGTCGGCTTGAACTATCTGAAGCACCTGAAGGAAGCCGCCGACAAGCGCGGCGAGGTGCCGGCCGTCCCTGATAGACCCGAGATCGGCTACCGCGCCCAGAACGCGCTGATCGCGCATGACGAGGACGTCGTGATCCCGTCCTTTGCGACGGACAAGATCCACTATGAAGGCGAGCTCGTCGTCGTGATCGGCAAGAAGGTGAAGCATCTCACCAAGCAAAATGCGATGGATTGCGTGTTCGGCTACACCATCGGCAACGACGTCAGCGAACGCAGCTGGCAGAAGGCCGATCGCAGCCTGTGGCGCTCGAAGAACGCCGACACGTTCAAGCCGATGGGCCCGTGGATCGAAACCGAGGCCAATCTGGCGAAAATGGAAACCGTCGTCCGGGTCAACGGCAAGGAGACCAACCGCTTCTACACCAACGACATGATCTTCGGCGTGGTGCCGTTCCTGGTCGAGCTGACGAAGTACTTCACGCTGTGGCCCGGCGACGTGATCTGGATGGGCACGGACGGCGCCTCGCCTGACATCGGGCACGGCGACGTGGTGGAGATCGACATCACCGGCGTGGGGACATTGCGGAACAGGTTTGTGCGGGAGCAGCGGTAGTCCTCATCCTGAGGAGCCGTAGGGTGGGCAAAGCGAAGCGTGCCCACCGCATTCGTAATGGAGGCGAGATGGCGGGCACGGCGCAAGCGCGCCTTTGCCCACCCTACGGCACCACGGCACTTCCCACGCAATCAAAACGGCAGCGCCACACTCGTCTTGATCTCCTTCAGCACCACGTTGCTGCGGACGTAGCGGATGCCGGGAATGCGGAACATGAACTCGTCGAGGAATCTGTTGTAGGCCGCCATGTCCTGCACGACGACGCGCAAATGATAGTCGGCGTCGCCCGTGGTCGCGAAACACTCCAGCACTTCGCGCCGCGTGGTCACCCGCGCGACGAACTCGTCGACGAATTTGGCATCGTGCCGCTCCAGCGAGACATGCAGGATGGCCGACATCGCAAAGCCCGCCTGCTCGCGCGCGATCAGCGCGGCATACCCTGGATGACGCCGGCCTCCTCCAGCGCACGCACCCGGCGCCAGCACGCCGAGGTGGACATGCCGACCTCGTCGGCGAGCTGCTGGTTGGTGGCGCGGCCGTCCGTCTGGAGATGGGCGAGAATCCGCGCGTCCTGCTCTTCAATCATGGAAGCCCCCGATTCGGTAACTTCTACCGAATTATGCCATACTCCGCAAAATTTTACCGAATTATCGATCAAGACAGGGTGAATAGGCAAGACCTACCAGCCTCCCCGGCATACCCTCCCGTCATCCGGCAGGATGCCGCACGAGGTCCGCCATGGACGCCGTTCCATCACTCGACAGCTACGAGCTCTCAGACCGCTACGATCGCGAAGAGGGCCGTGTCTTCCTCACTGGCACGCAGGCCATCGTCCGCATTGCGCTCGATCAGGCGCGGCGCGACCGCGCCGCCGGGCTGAACACCGCCGGCTTCATCTCCGGCTATCGTGGCTCGCCGCTCGGCGGCGTCGATCTCGAGCTCTGGCGCATCCAGGAGCGGCTCAAGCGGGATCGCATCGAATTTCTCCCCGCGGTGAACGAGGACCTCGCGGCAACCGCGGTGCTCGGCTCGCAGCAGGTCGAGACGCAGGCAGATCGCGAAGTCGATGGCGTGTTCGGGCTCTGGTACGGCAAGGGCCCAGGCGTCGATCGCTCCGGCGACGCCCTCAAGCACGGCAACGCCTACGGCTCTTCCCCGCATGGCGGCGTGCTGGTCGTCGCCGGCGACGACCATGGCTGCGTCTCCTCCTCGATGCCGCACCAGTCCGATGTCGCCTTCATGAGCTGGTTCATGCCGACGCTGCACCCCGCAAGCGTCAGCGAATATCTCGAGTTCGGCGAATACGGCTACGCGCTGAGCCGCTTCTCCGGCATGTGGGTCGGCTTCAAGGCGATCTCGGAAATCGTGGAGTCAGGTGCATCCGTCGCGCTGCACCCGCCGCGCGCCTTCCAGACGCCTGACTTCACGCCGCCGCCGGGCGGACTGCACTATCGCTGGCCCGACCTGCCGGGCCCCCAGATCGAGGAGCGGCTGGAGGCGAAGAAGCACGCGGTTTACGCCTTTGCAAAAGCCAATCCGATCGATCGCCACATCTACGATATTCCCAATGCCACTTACGGCATCGTCACGACGGGCAAGGCGCATCTCGACCTGATGGAGGCCCTGCGGTTGATGGGCCTCAATGAAGCGGCCTGCCGCGACATCGGCATCGACGTCTACAAGGTCGGCATGGTCTGGCCGCTGGCGCTGCATGACGCGATGGACTTCGTGAAGGGCAAGCGCGAGATCCTCGTCGTCGAGGAAAAGCGCGGCATCATCGAGAGCCAGTTCAAGGAATATTTTTACGACTATCCAGGCTCAAAGCCCGAGCGCGTGGTCGGCAAGCACGACGAGCGAGGGGCGCGGCTGATCTCCTGGATCGGCGAATTGTCGCCGCGTGCGCTTGCTGGCGTGCTCGCACGCCGGCTCGACCCGATGTTCCCAGGCCTCAATCTCGCCGCGCGCGCGGCCGCCTTGATGCCCGAGGCCGCGCGCACGATCAACGTCAGCGGTGCGACGCGCACGCCGTATTTCTGCTCCGGATGTCCGCACAACACGTCGACGAAGGTGCCGGAAGGCTCCAAGGCGCTGGCCGGCATCGGCTGCCATTTCATGGCGAGCTGGATGGACCGCGAGACCTCCTCGCTGATCCAGATGGGCGGCGAAGGCGTCAACTGGGCGGCGTCGTCACGCTTCACCGGCCACAAGCACGTGTTCCAGAATCTCGGCGAAGGCACCTACTACCACTCCGGCTCGATGGCGATCCGGCAGGCGATCGCCGCCAGGGCCAACATCACCTACAAGATCCTGTTCAACGATGCCGTGGCGATGACCGGCGGCCAGCCGGTCGACGGTCCCATCAGCGTGCATGCCATCGCCCACAGCGTTCGCGCCGAAGGCGTGGGACGCATCGCGCTGGTGTCGGACGATCCCGCGCAATTCTTGCCGGCAGACCTGCCGATCGGTGTGACGATCCATCCGCGCGAGGAGATGGACGCCGTGCAGCGCGAGCTGCGAGACATTTCCGGCGTCTCCGTCCTGATTTATCAGCAGACCTGCGCCACCGAGAAGCGTCGCCGGCGCAAACGCGGACAGATGGCCGACCCAAAGCGCTTTGCCTATATCAACGATCTCGTTTGCGAAGGCTGCGGCGACTGCTCGGTCGAATCCAACTGCCTCAGCGTCGAGCCAAGGGAGACGCCGTTCGGTCGCAAGCGCCAGATCAACCTCTCGTCCTGCAACAAGGATTTTTCCTGCCTCAACGGCTTCTGCCCGAGCTTTGTCACCGTCGAAGGCGCGACGCGCCGGAAGAAGAGTGCGAGCGAGATCGACGTAGTCGGTCGCGCGGCTACGCTTCCCCTGCCCGCTCCCGCCACGCTCGATCGTCCCTACGATTTGCTCGTGACCGGCGTCGGCGGCACCGGCGTGATCACGGTCGGCCCGCTGATCGGCATGGCCGCGCATCTCGAGCGGCGTGGCGTCTCCGTGCTGGATTTCACCGGCTTTGCACAGAAATTTGGTCCCGTGCTGAGCTTCATCCGCCTTGCATCAAGTCCGGACGAGCTGCATCAGGTCCGCATCGACCAGGGCGCGGCCGACGCGCTGATCGGCTGCGACCTCGTCGTCAGTTCCTCACCTAAGGCGTCCGGCACCTATCGCCGCGGCATGCGCGCCGCGGTCAACACCGCGGAGATGCCGACCGGCGACGTCGTCCGCTTCCGCGACGCCGATCTCGCCTCGCCTGCCCGCCTGCGCGCGATCCGACAAGTCATTGGCAACGACAATCTCGACACCATCAACGCCAACGCGCTCGCCGAGCGGCTGCTCGGCGATGCAGTCTATGCCAACATCATCATGCTCGGTTTCGCCTGGCAACGCGGGCTTATTCCTGTCGCGCTGCAAGCGCTGTTGCGCGCGATCGAGCTCAACGGCGTCGCGGTCGAGCGGAACAAGCAGGCCTTTGCCTGGGGCCGGATCGCCGCGGCCGATCCGGAGTTTTTGCCGGGGAGTGACGAAGCGCCCGAAGCCGAGACGCTCGATCAGATCATCGATCGCCGCGCCGATTTCCTCGCCGCCTATCAAGACGCCGCCTATGCGATGCGCTATCGGGCGACCGTCGCGAGGGTCCGCCGGGCCGAAGCCGCTCTGAGCAGTGAGGTGCTGACCGAGGCGGTCGCGCGCGCCCTGTTCAAGCTGATGGCCTACAAGGACGAATACGAGGTGGCGCGTCTGCACATGCAGAGCGGTTTCCTCGGCGAGCTGAAGCGCGAGTTCGAGGACGGTTTTCGCGTCCAATATCACCTTGCGCCACCGTTCCTGCCGTCAAAACCTGACGCACGCGGCCGTCCGCGCAAGCGCGCTTTCGGCCAGTGGATCCAGATGCCGCTCGCGATGCTGGCGCGGTTGAAGGGATTGCGCGGAACGCCGTTCGATCCGTTCGGCTACACGGATGAGCGGCGCACTGAACGGGAATTGATCGCCTGGTATGAAGGCCTGATCGAACGCATGCTCGGCCAGCTCGACGCAGCGCACCTACCCAACCTCGTCGCCGTCGCAAAAGCGCCGATGGAGATCCGCGGCTACGGACCAGTGAAGGACACCGCGATCGCCAAGGTGAAGCCCGAGGTCGAGCGGCTGCTCACGAATTTGACGACGTCGGTAACGCAAAAGATGCACGCCCACGGTTGACGCAGCACCAGTGAGGCCTCAGCCTCCGGACTTTAGGTGGCCCCCTGTTGGCGCCCCTGCAATCGGATGACGCATCATGGATTTCGACCAGTTGACTCTGAGTCAGGCCGTCGCCGACCTGCGCGCCGGAAAAGTCACGAGCACCGCACTCACGACGGAAGCACTGAGCCGCGCCAAAGCCCATGCCGAGCTCAATGCCTTCGTCACGCTGGACGAGGCCGGCGCCCTGAAAGCCGCTGCCGCATTCGACGCGACGGGCGACAGGACAAAGCCGCTCGGCGGCGTGCCCATCGTGATCAAGGACAACATCGAGGTCGCGGGACTGCCCTGTAGCGCAGGCACACCGGCACTGAAGGGCTACGTTCCGGAGGCCGACGCGCCCGTAGTCGCGAAGCTGCGGGCCGCAGGCGCCGTCATCATCGGCAAGACCAGCATGCATGAGCTCGCCTTCGGCATCTCCGGCTACAACACCGCGTTCAAGACCGGCGCGGAGTTCGGCGTGCGCAACGCCTATGACCGCACGCTGATCGCCGGCGGCTCCTCGTCCGGCACGGGCGCCGCGCTCGGCGCGCGAATCGTCACGGGCGGGCTCGGAACCGACACCGGCGGATCGGTCCGTGTCCCCGCCGCGCTGAACGGATGCGCCGCGTTGCGCCCGACGGTCGGGCGCTATCCGCAAGAGGGTATTGCGCCGATCTCGCACACCCGCGACACCGCGGGGCCCATGGCCGCGACGATGGCGGATGTCGCGCTGCTCGATCGCGTGATCGCCGGCGGCGACGAGGTTGCGCCGGCTGATCTGAAGCAGGTGCGGATCGGCATCGCGAAGGCGATGCTGACCAATCTCGACGCCGATACAGAAGCCGCGTTCCACACGGCGATCACAAAAGCGAAGGCGAAGGGCGTCACGGTCGTCGAGATCGAGATGCCTGAGCTCGCCGAGCTCAACGGCCAGGTCAGCTTTCCCGTCGCGCTGTATGAGGCCTATGACGACATGGTCGCCTATCTCAAGCGCACCGGGACCGGCCTCAGCATCGAGGCGCTGGCAGAGAAGATCTCCAGCGCCGACGTGAAAGGCATCTATGACGGCATGGTGATCCCGCGCAAACTGCCCGGCCCCGACAACGCGCTGTTCGACGCGAGGCCGATCTATGACGCCGCGATCAAGACCGCGCGCCCCGCGCTTCAGGCGCTCTACAGCAATACGTTTGCCGCCAACAAGCTCGACGCCGTCGCCTTCCCGACCACGCCGCGCGTTGCAATTGCCTCCAACCCGGACGCCAGCAGTCTCGAGAATTTCGGCCTGATCATCCAGAACACCGATCCCGGCAGCAATGCCGGCATTCCCGGCGTCCAGATTCCGATAGCGCTTGGTGCGGCAAGCAAATTGCCGATCGGACTTGAGCTGGATGGCCCGGCGGGCAGCGATCGCCGCTTGCTCGCGATCGGCGTGGCGCTCGACAGCGTGTTCGGACGACTGCCCGCACCGCGTTGACGCTCTCGTAGGGTGGGCAAAGCGAAGCGTGCCCACCTCCTTTCGCTATCATTGATGGGTGGTGGGCACGGCGCTTCGCGCCTTTGCCCACCCTACGGCTCTGCCGCTTGAGGCGAACATATATCTATCTCCTCACTCTGAGGAGCTAGCGAAGCAAGCGTCTCGAAGGGCGAGGCCACTGGCCTTCATCCTTCGAGACGCGCGTTCCGCGCTCCTCAGGATGAGGAACGACGACGTCTCACGCATACGGATTGATCAGCTTCTGCTGCTCGGCGCTGTGCTGGACGAGCATGTCGATGAAGGTCCTGACCTTCGCCGACAGATGATGCCGATGCGGATAGACCGCGTTCATCGACATCTCGACCGGCCGGTACTCCGGCAGGAGGCGCACCAGCCGGCCCGCATCGAGGTCCTCACCCACCAGAAAGCCGGCCGCAAGACTGATGCCGGCGCCCTGCAACGCGGCCTCGCGCAGCGCTTCGCCGCTGTTGGTGATCAGGTTGCCGGAGACGCGCACCGAGGCCGGCGTGCCCTTGCGATCGAAGAAGCGCCACTCGTCGAAGGGATAGTTGATGTGGCGCACGCAATTGTGCCCGGCGAGTTCCTCGAGCGTCTGCACGCGCCCATGCGCCTCGATATAGCCGTGCGAGCAGCAAAGCACGTGTCGCCAGGTCGCCAGGCTCCGCACGATCAGGCTGGAGTCCGGCGGCGCGACCATGCGCAGCGCGAGATCAAAGCCCTCCTCGATCAGGTCGACATTGGTCTCGCCCATGCGCAGATCGACCTTGACCTCCGGATAGGTCGCGAGGAATTCGGCCATCACGGGCGCGACGAACGGCACCATGTGGGTGGCGGTGTGAATGCGCAGCGTGCCGCGGGGCGTCGATTGCAGCGCGCCGGCGATGTCATCAGCTTGTTCCAGATCGGCGAGGATCTGCGTCGAGCGGTCGTAATAGGCCTTGCCGATTTCGGTGAGGCTCACTTTTCGCGTGGTGCGGTTCAGGAGCCGAACCCCGAGCCGGTCCTCCAGCGCCTGGACGTGGTTGCTCACCATGGTCGTGGACATGTTGAGCCGGCGGGCGGCGGCGGAGAAGCCGCCATTTTCAACCACCCGGACGAAGGCGGTGAGACTGGTGAAGCGGTCCATCGGTCTGGCTCCGGATTATCCGCTATGGGTGGATAATGCTTCCATTTCTTCCGGGATTATCACAAGCGGGAAGACAGCGCATCTTGCCGGCACCAACGGCGCACCGTTCGGACCGGGGCGGTTGGGAATTCCGAGGATGCCATGTCGAACGCTTCTTATGCTACTGAAACCAATCAGAAAATCAGCTTTCGTCCATCCCGGCAGGCGATCAGGCGGGCGGCCATCGGCTTGGCACTGGCCCTCGGAATCGCCGCGGCCGGCGACTTCGGCTACAACTACCTGAGCACCGGCCGTTATCTCGAATCCACCGACGACGCCTATGTGAAGGCGGATTCCACCATCATCGCCCCCAAGGTTTCCGGCTACATCGCGAAGGTGCTGGTTGGCGACAACGAGAAGGTCCGGGCCGGCCAGCTCCTCGCCAAGATCGACGACCGCGACTTCAAGGCCGCGCTCGACCAGGCCCGCGCCGACGTCGCCGCCGGCGAAGCCTCGGTGCGCAACATCGACGCCCAGCTCGAGCTGCAGCAGCCGATCATCGAGCAGAGCACGGCCGACGTGGCCGCGGACGACGCCAATCTGAAATTCGCCCAGGAAGAACGCGCCCGATACGACGACCTGATGAAGTCGGGCTCCGGCACGATCCAGCGTGCGCAGCAGACCGATGCAGCACTGCGCGCCAGCAACGCGCAATTGCAGCACGCCAAGTCGGGCCTCGTGGCCGCGCAGCGCAAGGTCGACGTGCTCACCACCCAGCGCGCCCAGGCCACGGCGCAGCTCGACCGCGCCCGCGCGGTCGCACAGCAGGCAGAGCTGAACCTGTCCTATACCGAGATCACCGCACCGGTGGACGGTACGGTCGGCGCACGCTCATTGCGCGTCGGCCAGTATGTGCAGGCCGGCACGCAATTGATGGCGGTGGTGCCGCTCGATGCGGTCTATGTCGTCGCCAACTTCAAGGAGACGCAGCTCACGCATGTGCGTGCGGGCCAGCCGGTCGAGCTGCACGTCGACAGTTTTCGCAATCGCACGCTTCGCGGTCACGTCGACAGCCTTTCGCCGGCCAGCGGACTTGAATTCGCGCTGCTGCCACCCGATAATGCCACCGGAAATTTCACCAAGATCGTGCAACGCGTGCCGGTGAAGATCGTGCTCGACGACCACAGCCTGACCGGCCTGCTCAGGCCCGGCATGTCGGCGGTGCCGACCATCGACACCAAGGCGACGGTGCTGGCCGAGCGCGAGACGGCCAAGCGGCTCGCCGACAACGCACCGCGCCCGAACGGCGGCTGAAGCCGGGAAGGCCGGCAGGATTATCAAGTCCTGCCGGATGATCCTTCCCGCGCTTCCTCGATTATCGAAACCAACCGCCTAATGCATCCTGTCTCCGTGACCGAGACGAGGCTTCCATGAGCACGCTCCAACCGACCGCCGACGCCGCCTCCGCTGCCGGCATTCCCGCCCCTGCTGCGCCCGCCACGCCGGCGGTTTCCGCAAAAACCTGGATCGCGGTGATCGGCGCGACCCTCGGCGCCTTCATGGCGGTGCTGAACATCCAGATCGTCAACGCTTCGCTCGCCGACATCCAGGGCGCGATCGGCGCCGGCATCGACGATGGCGGCTGGATCTCGACCTCCTATCTGATCGCCGAGATCGTGGTAATCCCGCTCTCCGGCTGGCTTGCGCAGGTGTTCTCGATCCGCATCTATCTGCTCACCAATGCGGTCCTGTTCCTGCTGCTGTCGGCGGCCTGCGCGCTGGCGCAGGACCTGCCGCAAATGATCGTGCTGCGCGCGGTGCAGGGTTTCACCGGCGGCGTGCTGATCCCGATGGCGTTCACGCTCATCATCACGCTGTTGCCTCGGGCGAAGCAGCCCGTCGGCCTTGCGCTGTTCGCGCTGTCGGCGACGTTCGCACCGGCGATCGGCCCGACCATCGGCGGCTATCTCACCGAGAATTTCGGCTGGCAGTACATCTTCTACGTCAACCTCGTGCCCGGCGCGATCATGGTCGGCATGCTCTGGTACGCGCTCGACGCCAAGCCCATGAAGCTTGCGCTGCTGCGCGAGGGCGATTGGGCCGGCATCATCACCATGGCGATCGGACTGTCGGCGCTTCAGACCGTGCTGGAGGAAGGTAACGAGGACGACTGGTTCGGCTCGCCTTTCATCGTCAAGCTGTCGGTCATCGCGGCCACCGCGCTGACCGCCTTCCTGATCATCGAGCTCACTGCGAAGAAGCCGCTGCTCAATTTGCGCCTGCTGGTGCGCCGCAATTTCGGTTTCGGCA
Organism: Bradyrhizobium barranii subsp. apii; assembly: GCF_011516635.5. GTDB lineage: Bacteria > Pseudomonadota > Alphaproteobacteria > Rhizobiales > Xanthobacteraceae > Bradyrhizobium > Bradyrhizobium barranii. The sequence goes on from NZ_CP096255.1 coordinate 7,787,995, forward strand.
TGCTCGCGAACTTCCTGCTCGGTGTCGCGCTCTACGGCTCGGTGTTCATCCTGCCGCAATATCTGGCGCGCATCCAGGGCTACAATGCCGAGCAGATCGGCATGGTGCTGGCCTGGACCGGACTGCCGCAACTCGTGCTGATCCCGCTGGTGCCGCGCCTGATGCAGAAGTTCGACGCGCGGATCATCATCGGCGTCGGCTTCGTCCTGTTCGCGGCCTCGAACTTCCTGAACATTTATATGACCAACGATTACGCTGCCGACCAGCTGTTGTGGCCCAATGTCGTCCGTGCGATCGGCCAAGCGCTCGTGATGGCCCCGTTGTCGGCTGTGGCGACCGCCGGCATCGAAGCGGAGAATGCGGGCTCGGCCTCGGGCCTGTTCAACATGATGCGTAATCTCGGCGGCGCCGTCGGCATCGCCCTGCTCCAGACCCTGCTGACCAAGCGCGAGCAATATCACTCCAACGTGCTGATGCAGTCGGTCTCGGTGTTCGAGCAGGCGACGCGGACGCGGCTCGAGCAGCTCACCCAGTATTTCATCAATCACGGCGTGCTCGACCGCGCCGACGCCGCGCATCGCGCCTATGTCGCGATCGGCCACACCGTGCAGAAGCAGGCTTACATCTTCGCCTTCAGCGACACCTTCTATCTGCTCGGCATGGCACTGATCGTGGCCCTGATCGCCGTATTCTTCCTGAAGAAACCCGGCCAGACCTCGGCCGGTGGAGCTCACTGAGATCAACCCAAGAGACTAACTCAAGCAAAGGAGAACGACTATGAAGCCCCGCATGAACTTCTACCAGGCCGCCCCCGACACGATGAAGGCGCTGATGGCGCTGGAGGAGCAGATCCAGTCCACGGGCCTCGAGAAATCGCTGATCGAGCTCGTCAAGATCCGGGCGTCGCAGATCAACGGCTGCGCCTTCTGCATCAACATGCACACCGAGGACGCCCGCAAGCGCGGCGAGACCGAACAGCGCATCTATCTGCTCAACGCCTGGCGCGAATCCCCGCTCTATACCGATCGCGAGCGGGCCGCGCTGGCCTGGACGGAATCAGTGACGCTGATCTCCGAGACCCACGCGCCGGACGACGTCTACGAGCAGGTCCGCGCGCAATTCTCCGATGCGGAGACGGTGAACCTGACGATGCTGATCGGGGCGATCAATGCCTGGAACCGAATCGCGATCGCGTTCCGCGCGGTGCATCCGGTGAAGGTGAAGGCGTCGGTGGCGTAGGACGGCGCTTCCTCTCGGGCAAATCTCGTAGGGTGGGCAAAGGCGCACTTGCGCCGTGCCCACGTCTTCTGACGCCTTCGCTGAAGGAATGGTGGGCACGCTTCGCCTTGCCCACCCTACGATAGCGGAGTTTGCGGCCTAAACCGCCGTCGCCTTGGCGAACTCGATATAGATCTCCCGCAGCCGCGTGGCCATCGGACCGGGCTTGCCATCGGCGACCTTCTTGCCGTCGATCGCAACCACCGGCTGGACGAACAGCGACGCCGAGGTGGCGAAGGCTTCCTTGGCGGCGAGCGCCTCGGCGACCGTGAAGGAACGTTCCTCGACGCGAAGCTGACGCTCTTCGGCGAGCGCCACCACGGCCTTGCGGGTGCAGCCCGGCAGGATCGCGTTGGAGTTCTTGCGGGTCACGATGACGTCGTCCTTGGTCAGGATGAACGCCGAGGACGAACCGCCCTCGGTGACGTAGCCGTCTTCCAGCATCCAGGCCTCGCCGGCGCCGGCTTCGGCCGCGGCCTGCTTCGCCAGAACCTGCGCGAGCAGTGCCACGCTCTTGATGTCGCGCCGTTCCCAGCGGATGTCGGGCACGGTGATCACGTTGATGCCGGTCTTGGCCGAGGCGGCGTTGATGATGTCCTTCTCGGAGGTGAACATCACCAGGCTCGACTTGACGTCGCCCTTGGGAAAGGCGAAGTCGCGGCCCTTGTCGGCGCCGCGCGTGACCTGGAGATAGACGAGGCCGTTCTCGACCTTGTTGCGCGCGATCAGCTCCTTCTGGAGCTCGGTGATGCGCTCGACCGTCTCCGGCAGCTTCAGCTTGATCTCGCCGACCGAGCGCTCCAGCCGCGTCAGGTGCGAAGCGTTGTCGACCAGCTTGCCGTCGAGCACGGCCGAGACCTCGTAGATGCCGTCGGCGAACAGGAAGCCGCGATCGAGGACCGAGATTCTGGCGTCCGAGAGCGGGACGAATGAGCCGTTGACGTAGGCGATCGAGTCCAAGGCAGGTCTCCTGGGGAGGGAAAGGGGGATTTGCCTGCCCGTATACGGGATTTGTTGGGGTCACGAAACCCTCAACCCGTCATTCCGGGGCGGCGCGAAGCGACGAGCCCGGAATCCATAACCCCGGCCGGTGGTTATGGATTCCGGGCCCGCGCCAAGAGGCGCGTCCCGGAACGACAGCAGAGGTTAATGCGACAGAATCTTCGACAGAAACTTCTGCGCGCGGTCGCTGCGCGGCTTGCCGAAGAAGTCCTCCTTCGCCGCGTCCTCGACGATCTCGCCGCGGTCCATGAAGATGACGCGGTTAGCGACCTTGCGGGCAAAACCCATCTCGTGGGTGACGACCATCATGGTCATGCCTTCGCGGGCGAGATCGACCATGACGTCGAGCACCTCGCTCACCATCTCGGGGTCGAGCGCCGAGGTCGGCTCATCGAACAGCATGACGATCGGGTCCATGGCAAGCGCGCGGGCGATCGCGACGCGCTGCTGCTGGCCGCCGGAGAGCTGCGCCGGAAATTTCTGCGCCTGCTCCTTCAAGCCGACGCGGTCCAGGAGCTGCATACCCTTTGCCACAGCCGTGTCGGACGACCGTCCTAGCACCTTCTGCTGCGCGAGGCAGAGGTTGTCGATGATCTTCAGATGCGGGAACAGCTCGAAGTGCTGGAACACCATGCCGACGCGCGAACGCAGTTTCGGCAAATTGGTCTTGGGGTCATTGACCTTGGTGCCGTCGACGCTGATGTCGCCCTCCTGGAACGGCTCCAGCGCATTGACGCATTTGATCAGCGTCGACTTGCCCGAGCCCGAGGGGCCGCAGACCACGACGACCTCGCCCTTGGTCACGCTGGTGGTGCAGTCGGTCAGCACCTGGAAGGTCGGGGTGTACCATTTGTTGACGTGGCTGATTTCGATCATGACCGATGCGCTCTATCGAATGATGGCGATGCGCGACTGGAGGCGGCGAACGCCGAAAGACGCGATGCAGGAAATGGTGAAGTAGACGACGGCGGCAAACAGATACATCTCGACCAGACGGCCATCGCGCTGCGCGACCTTGCTGGCCGCGCCGAGGAAGTCCGGGATCGACAGCACATAGACCAGCGAGGTGTCCTGGAACAGCACGATGGTCTGCGTCAGCAACACCGGCAGCATGTTGCGGAACGCCTGCGGCAGCACGACGTAGCGCATGGTCTGCGCGTAAGTCAGGCCGAGCGCGTTGGCGGCGGCCGGCTGGCCGCGCGAGATCGACTGGATCCCGGCGCGCATGATCTCGGAGAAGTACGCCGCCTCGAACATGATGAAGGTGATGAGCGAGGATGCGAACGCGCCGACGCTGATCGGACGCGAGGCGCCGGTCACCCACTGCCCGATATAGGGCACCAGGAAATAGAACCAGAAGATCACCAGCACCAGCGGCAGCGAGCGCATGAAGTCGACATAGACACCCGCGATGCGCCCGAGTGTCTTGTAGCCGGACAGCCGCATCAGGGCGATCGCCGTGCCGAAGATCAGGCCGCCGAGGGCGGCGAGCGCCGTCAGCGTCACCGTGAAGGTCATGCCCTCGTAGAACAGATAGGGCAGCGAGCGGCGGATGACCTCGAAATCGAGATTGCTGAACATGGTGCTATTTCCCCGTGATGTAGCCGGGGATCGCGACCCAGCGCTCGAGGAAGCGCATCGCGGTCACGACAATGGCGTTGACAAGGAGATAGAGCAAGGTCGCGGCCGTGAAAGCCTCGAACACCTGGAACGAGAATTCCTGCATCGAGCGCGCCTGACCAGTCAACTCGATCAGGCCGATCGTGATGGCGACAGCCGTGTTCTTGATGGTGTTGAGGAACTCGGAGGTCAGCGGCGGCAGGATGATGCGGAACGCCATCGGCAGCAGCACGTAGCGATAGCCTTGCACGGTGGTCAGCCCGAGCGCGGTCGCCGCCATTTTTTGGCCGCGCGGCAGCGAGCCGATACCGGCCTGCAATTGTATCGCGACGCGGGCCGACATGAAGAAGCCGATGCCGATCGCGGCCGTCCAGAACGGCGCGTTCGGCAGCTGCTTCAGCCAGAGGCCGGCGGCCTTTGGCAGCAATTCCGGCAGCACGAAGAACCACAGGAACAGCTGCACCAGCAGCGGCATGTTGCGGAAGAACTCGACCCAGCAGAAGCCGAACCAGTAGGCGCCCTTGGACGGCAGCGTGCGCATGACGCCGACGAGCGAGCCGAAGATCAGCGCGATGATCCAGGCGAGCGCCGCCGTCTTGAGGGTCAACACCAGTCCCGACAGCAGCATATCGAGATAGGTGCCGGTCCCCATCGGGTTCGGCTCGAAGAAGATTCCCCAGTTCCAGTGGTAGTTCACGTGTCCCCCGCGCGAACGCGCCAGCTATGGATGTCCCGGCGCCTATGCAAATGTCCGGCCACTCTGGTGTCAAGAGTGGCCGGACATCATCCCGATCCGGAGACCGAGGTTATATCTTACTTGTAGTCGTCCGGGTTCGGCGAGTCCGAAGGTTTCGCGAACTCGTTCTTCAGCTCGGCCGAGATCGGGGTGTTGAGGTTGAGGCCCTTCGGCGGGATCTTGGCCGTGAACCACTTATCGTAGATTTTCAGGCCCTCGCCGGAGGTGTAGAGCGCAGCGGTTGCTCCATCGACCACCTTCTTGAACGGCGCGTCGTCCTTGCGCAGCATGATGCCGTAGGGCTCAGGCTTGGAGAACGCGTCCTTGGAGATGACATAGTCGTCCGGCGTCTTCGAGCCGGCAACGAGGCTCGCGAGCAGAACGTCGTCCATCACGAAGGCGACCGCGCGGTCGGTCTCGACCATCAGGAAGGCCTCGGCATGGTCTTTGGCCGGGATGATATTGGCACCCAGGCTCTTCGCGACATTGGCCTCGGTGAGCTGCTTGATGTTGGTGGTGCCGGCGGTGGAGACCACCGTCTTGCCCTTGAGATCGTCGATCGACTTAAGGCCGCTCGACTTCTTGAAGACGTAGCGGCTGGCAGTCAGATAGTGCGTGTTGGTGAAGGCCACCTGCTTCTGGCGGTCGGCATTGTTGGTGGTCGAGCCGCATTCGAGGTCGATCGTGCCGTTGGCCATCAGCGGAATACGGGTCGCCGAAGTCACCGGATTGAGCTTGACCTCGAGCTTGTCGAGCTTGAGCTCCTTCTTCACGGCGTCGACGATCTTGTAGCAGATGTCCATCGCGAACCCGACGGGCTTCTGGTTGTCGTCGAGATAGGAGAACGGGATCGAGGAATCACGGAAGCCGAGCGTGATGGCGCCGGTGTCCTTGATGTTCTTCAGCGTGCCGGTCAGCTCCTGGGCCCCGGCCTGGCTGACGGCGAAGGTCGCGGCGAGCGCGAGGCCGATGCTACGGAAATGTCTCACTTTTTTATTCCCCTTTCAGGATGATGCGGCCCGGATGCAAGCACAGATTGGGCCGGATTAGAATGTGACTTTCGGCTGGATTGCGGCTCAGGTTAATGGCTCAGCTTAATGGCTTGGGCAATTCCCCGAGATCCCAGAACAGCCCGGCCATCACCGTCAAGGCCTCTTCGGTCAATGGCAGCAGGATGTGCTCATTGGGCGCATGCTGGGAGCAGCCGGGATAGGAGTGCGGGACCCAGATCGTCGGCAGGCCCAGGATCTCGGAAAACACGTCGTTGGGCAGCGAGCCGCCGAAATTCGGCAAAACGGCCGGCGCCTTGCCGGTGGTCTCTTTCACCGAATCCGCCGCCCATGTGATCCAGGGGCTGTCGAAATCGGTGCGCGACGCCGCAAAGCTCTGGGCGGCCCGCACCTCGACCATCGGAAAGCCCTTTTGCACCAGATGCGCGCGGACGGCATCGATCAGGCCGTCGACCTTGGTGCCGACCACGAAACGCAGTTGCAGCACGGCATTGGCGTGGCCGGGGATGGCATTCGCGGGCTTCTCGATATTTCCGGACGACATCGCCAGCACTTCGAGCGTGTTCCAGGCATAGAGCCGCTCGGCGGCCGACAGCCCTTCCTCGCCCCAGTTCTCCGCGAGCGCCGGCTCGTCCTCGGTCGGCACCACCTGCACGTCGGCGAGATAGCTGCGGATCTGGTTGGTGAGCCGCGGCGGCTTCAGCGCATCGAGTTGAAGCCGGCCATGGCCGTCAACCAGCGTCGAGATCGCGTTGACGAGAATGGTCGCGGGGTTGGCGAGCACGCCGCCCCAATTGCCGGAATGATGGCCGCCATCGCGCAGATTGACGTCGAGATGAATGCGGATGCCGCCACGGCAGCCCAGGAACAAGGTCGGCCGGTCGGCCGACAGGCGCGGTCCGTCGGAGGCCATGAACAGATTGGCCTTGAGCGCATCGCGATTGAGGTCGCAGACCTTGCCGAGATCGGGCGAGCCGATTTCCTCGCCCATTTCGACGATGAATTTTGCGTTGAAGCCGAGCTTGCCGCCGCGGGCCTCGCGCACCGCGCGGAGTGCCGCCATGTTGATGCTGTGCTGGCCCTTGTTGTCGGCGGTGCCACGGCCATAGAGCCGCGTGCCCGCAACCGTCGTGCGCCAGGGATCGCGGCCGTCGCGCCACTCCCCCTCCATGCCGTCGACGACGTCACCATGGCCGTAGATCAGCACGGTTGGCGCTGACGCGCTCTCATGATGCTCGGCGAACAGGAACGGCGCCTTGCCGCTCGGGGATTCGACGATGCGGCTGGTAAAGTCGAGCGCAGCAAAGGAGGGCATCATCTCCTGTTCCAGATAGCCGCGCAGCTCGGCGCCGCGCGACGGGTTCTGGCTTTCGGTCTTGAAGGCCACACGGCGGTCGAGCTCGGTGAGGAACGCACCGGATTTGAAATCGTCACGGGCGCGGGCGATGGCGTCGGCTCTTGTCATGGCTGGTTTTTCGAGGCGTTGGGACGAAGGACCTTACCCGAGACAGGTAGCCCTTCGAAAGTGGCGGGGACTTGGACAGTTCTTGTAGTTCTCTTGCGATTTCGTTCTTGCTCTCTTGAGATTGGCTTGCCAAGAGCGGGAGCGCCGCTGATCTTGGCCTTGCCAAGCGCAAGCCTTTCTATTCTTGGCCCTTGCCAAGGGCCAAGAATATGCAAGAACTTCGCCAAGTTGAGGCGCACGTTTATCATTCGAAGAGCGCTCGGTACAGGGCGCCGGGGGATCATCATGGCCAAGCAGATCAGGCTCAACGCCTTTGCGATGAATTGCGTCGCGCATCAATCACCCGGGCTGTGGACCCATCCGCGCGATCGCACCGCCGAATATAACCGCCTGCCTTACTGGATCGACCTTGCCAAAACGCTGGAACGCGGCCGCTTCGACGGGTTGTTCCTGGCCGACGTGCTCGGGGTCTATGACGTCTATGGCAGCAGCCCTGACGCGGCCTTGCGCAACGCAGCGCAGACGCCGTCGAACGAGCCGCTGCTGCTGCTCTCGGCGATGGCAGCGGTGACGCAGAATCTCGGCTTCGGCGTCACCAGCAATCTGTCCTTCGAGCCGCCCTACCCGTTCGCGCGGCGGATGTCGACGCTCGACCATCTCACCGAGGGACGGATCGGCTGGAACGTCGTCACCGGCTATCTCGACAGCGCCGCGCGCGGCGCCGGCAAGGACAAGCAGACCGGGCATGACGACCGCTACGACATCGCCGACGAATATATGGAGGTGGTCTACAAGCTATGGGAAGGCAGCTGGGAGGACGACGCCGTGCGGCGCGACCGCAAGCGCGGCATCTTCACCGATCCGAGCAAGGTTCACCGTATCAATCACGAGAGCGCGAACTACCGCATCAACAACACCATCCACCTCAGCGAGCCGTCGCCGCAGCGAACGCCCGTGCTGTACCAGGCCGGCACCTCGCCGCGCGGCCGGCAGTTTGCGGCGAAACACGCCGAATGCGTGTTCATGTCGGGACCATCGGCCAAGATCATTGCGCCGCGCGTCTCCGCGATCCGCCAGGAAGCCGCCGCGCTCGGCCGCAACCCGGCGGAGATCCTGATGTTCAACATGATGACGATCATCCTCGGCAACACGGAAGCCGAAGCGGCGGCGAAATATGCCGACTACCGGTCGCATATCAGTCCGGAAGGCGCGCTGGCCCTGATGTCGGGATGGACCGGCATCGACTTCTCCGGCTACGAGCTCGACCAGCAGGTGCGTCACGTCCAGAACGATGCCGGCCGCAGCGCACTCGACAACGTCACCCGCGGCGACCCCGACCGCGTCTGGACCGTCCGCGACGTCATCGAGCATGTCGGTATCGGCGGCGCCGGTCCGGTCGTGGTCGGCACGCCGGAGAGCGTCGCTGACAAGATCGAGGATTGGTTCGAGAAGACTGACGTCGACGGGCTGAATGTCGCGTTCGCGATCTCGCCCGGCGATTTCGAGGATATCGCCGACATGCTGGTGCCGGAGCTGACCAAGCGCGGCCGCTACAAGCCGGAATACGCAAAGGGCACATTGCGGGAGAAGCTGTTCGGCGACGGCCGTGCGAGGCTCGGTGCACCGCATCCGGCGGCGGGGTATCGGGTGGGGAAGAAGGGGTAGAAGCCGCTAGGTACGCTGTCATGCCCCGGCTTGCCGCCTTCGCCAAATGGCTTCGGCGGCCGAGCACCCTTGTTGCCCCGGCGTAGCCTTGGCGGAGCCGGGACCGGGGCATCCAGTACGCCGCGGCCTATCGAGGAATCACAGCCGTCTCTGGAATACTGGATCGCCCGATCAAGTCGGGCGATGACAGCTGAGAACATGGCGAGCACCGACGCGATGGCGCGCTGCCCTACACCTTCCCGTCCACCATCACCTCGATCAGCTTCGTTCCGGGGCGGTTGAACGCCGACGACAGCGTCGCCTTCAGCTCACGGGGATCACTCACCTTGATCGCCTCGCAGCCGAGCGCCTTCGCGATCCCTGCGAAATCCACCGGCGGATCGACAAAATCCATGCCGACGTAATTGTCGTCGCCATGGAAGGCGAGCAGGCGCTGCTTGATGATGCGGTAGCCGCCATTGTTGGCGATGACGACGTTGAGCGGCAGCTTGTGATGCGCCGCCGTCCACAGCGACTGGATCGAATACATCGCGCTGCCGTCGCCGGAGAAGCAAACCACCGGGCGATCCGGATTGGCGATGCTGGCGCCGACGGAGGCCGGCAGGCCCCAGCCGATGCCGCCGGAGGCAAGCCCATGATAGCCGAAGCGGTCGCGGTGCGGACGCAGCGCCGTGATCTGGCGGCTCGAGGTGAGCCCTTCGTCGACGAGGATCGCATGATCGGGCATGGCCTCGACCATTTGCAGCACCAGGAAGTCGGGATCGATGGGGCTGCGGCCGGCGCTCTTGCCGATCTGCTCGACCAGCGCGGCACGCCGCGCGGTCCAGTTCTTCGGCGCGAGTTCGACGAGGCGCTGCTTTGCACGGCTTGCCAGCGCGGCGCCGCCCATCTCCTTCAGCACCGGGATCAGCGCCCGCAGCGTTTCCTTCAGATCCGCCTTCAGCGCGATTTCGGCCCCGTAGTTCTTGGCGATCTCCCAATCGACGAGGCCGATCTGCACGATGCCGAGTCCGTCGGGCAGCGCATCGACCTCGCTATAGACCGACATCCGCAGGGGATCGCCGCCGAGTGCGATCAGGAGGTCATACGGCGCAAGCGTGTCGCGCGCGACCTTCTGCACGCGGGCCAGCGTGCCGAGGAAGCTCGGGCTTTCCGAGAGGAAATGCGAGCCATAGGGCGTCGAGGACTGATAGGCGGCCGCACCAAGCAGCTCGGCGAGTTCGGCGGCCTCCTTCAGCGCATCGCTCTTGACCACCTCGTCCATGGTGACGATGACGGGACGTTCGGCCTTGAGCAGCCGCGCGGCAAACGCCTTCAGTGCCTCGTCCGACGGCTTTACGCGGGCATCGATCCGGGTGGAGCGGCCGAGATCGATGCCGGCCTCGCTGTTGAGGATATCGCCGGGCAGCGAGATAAACACCGGCCCGGTCGGCGGCGTCACCTCGACCGCCCATTTCACCAGCGGCTCGGCCATCCGCACCAGCGGGCCATAAAGCACCGGCTCCATCAGGCCGTGGCCCTGCTCCTGCTGGCCGGCGGTCAGGATCATCGGCGTGCCCGTGAACTGGGCGTTGTAGAGCGAGCCCATTGCGTTGCCGAGCCCCGGCGCGACATGGACGTTGCAGGCGACGAGCTTACCGGAGGCGCGGCTGTAGCCATCCGCGATCGCCACCACCAGGCTCTCCTGCATTGCCATCACATAGGTGAGATCAGGATGGTCCTTCAGCGCATGCATGATCGGCAGCTCGGTGGTGCCGGGATTGCCGAACAGATGGGTGATGCCCTCGTCCTTGAGCAGCGCGAGAAAAGCGGAGCGGCCGGTAATCTTGTTCTTCATGTTTCCTCCAGGCCCCGCGGGCGCTGCCGCAAGGTGAGGCATGATGGCCGAACTTGGCCGAGGCACGCAAGGAAGCGCCGTCATGGCAGACTTGCGTCGGCGCGGGCAAGCTGGGAACATGCTCGGGCGTAAACCTGCACGGGGAGACGCGATGGCCTATGACGAGAACACCGCGGCGCGGGTGCGCAAATTGCTGGCGGGTCAGCGAGACGTCGCGGAAAAGAAGATGATGGGCGGCCTCTGCTTCATGGTGAACAACACCATGTGCTGCACCGTAAGCGGGCGCGGCGGCATGCTGATCCGTGTCGGCCCGGACGCGCACGCCCGCATGCTGCAGGAGCCGCACACCAGCCCGATGGAAATGCGCGGGCGCATCATGACCGGCTTTGTGCGCGTCGCGCCGGACGGCTATCAGAGCGATGCCGATCTGAAAAAATGGGTCAAGCGCGGGCTCGACTTCGTGGCGACGAATACCGCGGGACGCAAAGCGGCGCCGCGGAAGGCTGCTGCGGCGAAGACCAAGGTCGCCGCCAGGGCTAAAGCACCTCCTCGCGACCGAGCTCGAAAGGGTCTTCGCCGCTAGCGCGCTTCTTCTTTTTCGAGCGCTGCCAGACCACGCCGGGAAAACCCTTCAGCGGCACCAGCGGCTCGCCGGTATAGGCCCATTCCTGAAGCTCTTCGATCGCGATGTGATAGAGCGGCTGGCGGCCGGTGCGCTCGTTGAACAGTGCGCGGGGGATGTTGACCATGTGCGGTCCGCGCGGCCGCTCGTACGCGATCGGCGTGCCGCAATGGGCGCAGAAGCTGCGCGCGGTCCTGCTCGCCTTGTCCTCGTAGCGGGCGAGCGCGGCTTTCCCCGAGGTGATGCGAAAGCGCTTCTTCCAGCTTCCGACATAGGTCGCATAGGCCGCGCCGTGGGCGCGGCGGCTACTGGCAGAATGGTCATGCCAAGCCCAACGCGCGGGGACGTCGATCTCGAAGGTGACCTTACCGCAGAGGCATTGGCCGGTGGCGGTTCCTGCGGCGACTGCGGCTTTGGCCATGGTAGGTCCTTCCGTCGTCATTGCGAGCGCAGCGAAGCAATCCAGACTGCCTCTGCGGAAAGACTCTGGATTGCTTCGCTACGCTCGCAATGACGGAGTTTGTGGGCTCGTCGGAGCTACGAATATAGACCTGTAGCCCGGATGGAGCGAAGCGCAATCCGGGGAAGTCTATCGGCGAGGTGAGAAACCCGGATTTCGCTGCGCTCCATCCGGGCTACGAAGGTCTCTACGCCGTCGCGAGCTCGTCATACACCGGGTAATCCGTATACCCCTTCTCCTCGCCGCCGTAGAACGTCGCGCGGTTATATGGCGTGATCGGATAGTCGTGCCGAAGGCGGCGCGGCAAATCGGGATTGGAGATGAAGATGCGGCCGAAGGCGATGATGTCGGCGTGGCCGTCGGCGATCGCCGCATTCGCGGTCTCGCCGGTGAAGCCGCCGGCGGTCATCAGCACGCCGCTGTAGAGCGGGCGGAACAGTACCATCGCCGACGGCACGTTCTCCCAGTGGACATCGGCACGGCCGGCGCCGCTGGAGCGCGGCTCGATGAAGTGAAGATAGGCAAGGCCGAGCTTGTCGATCGCCTTCACGACGTGCGTGTAAAGCGGCATCGGATCGGGCTCACCGGAATCATTGGCGATGCCGTGGGGCGACAGCCGCACGCCGACGCGGTTCGCGCCCCAGACGTCGATGGCGGCCTGCGTGACTTCGAGCAGAAGCCGCGCGCGGTTCTCGATTCCGCCGCCATACTGATCGGTGCGCTGGTTGCTGCGCGACTGCAAAAACTGCTCGAGCAGGTAGCCGTTGGCGCCGTGGATCTCGACGCCGTCGAAGCCGGCGGCGAGCGCGTTCTTGGCGCCCTGCCGGAAGGCCTCGACGATGCCCTTGACCTCGTCGGTCTCCAGCGCGCGCGGGGTCTCGTAATCAGAAATCTTGCCGTCGGCGGTCATCGCCTTCATGCCTTCGGCCTTGATCGCAATCGTCGAAGCCGAGACCGGCAGCTCACCGCCGTGGAAGGACGAATGCGAGACGCGGCCGACATGCCAGAGCTGGAGGAAGATGATGCCGCCCTTGGCGTGCACGGCATCCGTCACCTTGCGCCAGCCGGCGATCTGCGCCTCCGAATAGATGCCGGGCGTCGCGGGGTTGCCGCGGCCATGCGAGAGCACGGGGGACGCTTCAGCGATGATCAAGCCGCCTTGCGTGGCGCGCTGGCCGTAATATTCGGCGTTGAGCGGCCGCGGCGAAAAACTCTCGCGCTCGGCGCGCATGCGCGTCAGCGGCGCCAACGCGACGCGATGCGCGAGCTTGTACGGACCGACCTGCAACGGTTTGAACAACGCCTCGAATTTCATGTGGGCCTCAGTGTCTGTTCCAAAACATGTTGAGTCGAATGAATCGGTTGTGATTCAAGGTGAGCGGCCTGATTCGATGGGGACGCGCCGCCAATGTGGACTACCGAGAACCGTGCACGCTACGACCGCAGCCGCCTGCGCTATCCGAGCGACTTGACCGACGAGGAGTGGGCGCTGATCGCGCCTCGCATCCCGCCGGCCAAGCGCGGCGGCAACAAGCGTACGGTGGACCTGCGCGAGATTGCCAACGGGCTGATGTACATCCTGAGCACAGGTTGCCAGTGGCGCGCGATCCCCAAGGACCTGCCGCCGCGCTCGACGCTGTATGGCTACTTCGATCTGTGGAGCTGGAACGGCACGCTCGATAAAATTCATCACGCCCTCTATGTCGAATGTCGCGAAAGGGCCGAGCGCGAGGCTTCTCCCACCGCCGCCATCATCGATAGCCAGAGCGTGAAAAGCGCTGAAAAAGGGGGCCTCATGATCTCCATGGCTACGACGCGGGCAAGAAGATCAAGGGCAAGAAGCGGCACATTCTCGTCGACACGCAAGGCCTCTTGATGCACGCCATCGTGCATGCGGCGGACATCCAGGATCGCGACGGCGGCGTGCTCCTGATGGCAACGTTGTTCGGCCTCTATCCCTTTCTTCTGAAGCTCTACGCCGACGGCGGATATCAAGGGCCACATTTCCAGAAGGGGCTGCGTAGCGCTCTGAAGCGCGTGAACCTCGAAATCGTCAAACGCTCCGATCAGGCTCACCGTTTCGTCGTCTTGCCCAAACGCTGGATCGTCGAGCGTACCTTTGCCTGGCTCGGGCGATGCCGAAGACTGTCCAAAGATTGGGAATGCTTCAATCACAGGGCGCTCGCCTTTCTCAAGCTGGCCTCCATCCGACTCATGCTGCGAAAGCTATGCAATCCAAGGTAATCTTTCCGGACAGACTCTCAGACGGCTATGGAAGGATGCGGATCATATAGCGAGGGGCGGCCCCTGGAAAAGGCGCCGCCCCATTAAAAGCAGATATTCCCTCTCGCGGAACGCCGGAGAGAGCAGGCCCTACGCCGTCTTGATCCAGACGGCCTTCACGTTGAGATATTCCTCGACGTGCTGCTTGCCGGATTCGCGGCCGTAGCCGCTCATCTTGTAGCCGCCGAAGGGCACGGCCGGGTCCATCGCCTGGTAGCAGTTCACCCACACCGAGCCGGCGCGCAAGCTCTTCGCCACCGCATGGGCCTTGCTGACGTCGCGCGTCCACAGGCCCGAGCCGAGGCCGAACGTGGTGTTGTTGGCGCGCTTGACCAGTTCGTCCATGTCCTTGAACGCGATCGCGGAGATGACGGGACCAAAAATCTCCTCCTGCGCGATGCGCATGTTGTCCTGCACGCCCGCGAACACCGTCGGCGAGACGAAGAAGCCCTTCGACAGCGCGCCTTCGGTGACGCGACCGCCGCCGGCGAGCGCACGCGCGCCTTCCTTCTGGCCGATGTCGAGATAGCCGGTGACGCGCTTGAGTTGCTCCTCGGACACGAGCGGGCCGATCTGCACATTGGGATCGAGGCCGTTGCCGACCTGCAGCTTCTTGCCGAACTCGGCGACGCGGCCGACGAACTCTTCGTAGACCGACTGCTCGACGAACAGGCGTGTGCCGGCGCTGCAGATCTGGCCGGAATTGGCGAAAACCGCCATCGCAGCGCCGGGGACGGCGGCATCGAGATCGGCATCGGCGAACACGATGTCCGGCGACTTGCCGCCGAGCTCGAGCGAGACGCGCTTGAGGTTGCCGGCCGAGGCGCGGATGATCGATTGTCCCGTGACATGCGAGCCGGTGAAGGCGACCTTGTCGACATCATGATGCGAGGCAAGCGCAGCGCCCGCGGTCTCGCCATAGCCGGGCACGACGTTGATGACGCCGGGCGGAATGCCGGCTTCCATCGCCAGCTCGGCGATGCGCAGCGAGGTGAGCGGCGCCTCTTCGGCAGGCTTCAGCACCACGGTGCAGCCGGTCGCGATCGCCGGACCGATCTTCCAGATCGTCGCGGTGAGCGGGCCGTTCCAGGGAATGATGGCACCGACGACGCCGATCGGCTCCTTCAGCGTGTAGGAGAAGATTTCGCCGGGCAGCGAGTTCTCGATGGTCTCGCCATGGATCGCGGTGGTCTGGCCGGCGTAATAGCGCAACATGCCGACGGCGCGCAGACGATAGGCGCGGGTGCGGCTGAGGGGCGCGCCCATGTCGAGCGTGTCGAGCTGCGACAATTCGTCGAAATTCTTCTCGACGAGGTCGGCGAGCTTGAGCAGCAGGTTCTGCCGCTCGAACGGTTTTACTTTGCTCCAGGGGCCTTCGAAGGCACGGCGAGCGGCGGCGACCGCACGGTCGATGTCTTCCTTGTCGCCCTCGGCGACCGTCGCCAGCAATTCGCCAGTGGCGGGGTTGTGGGTCTCGAAGCGCTTGCCTGAGGCAGCATCGACCCACTTCCCGCCGATCAGCATCTGCTTGTAGGACCCGTTGGCGAACGGATGGCGCGTGATCGGAATAGCCTGCGACACAGCCATGGCTGCACTCCCTGTCAAATGATTGATTGGTTCGATCTGGGCGGGATCGTTAGGTCGAATAGAATACAGCGCCGCCGGAAAGGCGTAAAGGCGGCGTGGAACGAAGACCTCCCATGCCGACTTGTGCAGGGTCGCGCGAGTGCCATGTTATAGCTCGACCGAGCCCTTCCCCGGAGACCAACCATGCCACATTCCGCCATCGTCAAAGACAATGTCGCCGTGATCACGGGCGGCGCATCCGGCATCGGATTGGCTGCCGCGCTGGCCTTCGCGCGCGCCGGCTTGAAGGTGTGCATCGCAGATGTGGATCAGGCGCGGCTGGCGGAAGCTGCAACAAAACTGTCATCCGTCACGCCTGCCACACATGTGATGACGTTCGCGGTCGACGTCAGCAAGGCCGAGAGCGTGACGGAACTGGAACGCGCCGTGCGCGAGCGCTTCGGCAGCACCGACATCCTCATGAACAATGCCGGCATCCAGCCGGGCAGCACGCTGTTCGGCGAGCCCGATAACTGGCAGCGGATCATCGGCGTCAACATGTGGGGCATCATCAACGGCTCGCGCATCTTCGCGCCCGGCATGATCGCGCGCGGCAGGCGCGGCCTCATCATCAACACCGGCTCGAAGCAGGGCATCACCACGCCGCCCGGCGATCCCGCCTACAACGTCTCCAAGGCCGGCGTGAAGGCTTTTACGGAAGCGCTCCAGCACGAGCTGCGCAACACGAAGGACTGCCGCATCACCGCGCATCTGCTGATCCCCGGCTTCGTCTTCACCGGCCTGACCGCGAAGGGCCGCACCGAGAAGCCGGCCGGAGCCTGGACGGCTGAGCAGACCGTGGATTTCATGCTGGCGCGGCTGGAGGCCGGCGACTTCTACATCCTGTGTCCGGACAACGACGTGCCGCGCGCGCTCGACGAGAAGCGGATGCTGTGGGCGGCGGGAGACATCGTCGAGAACCGCCCGCCGCTGTCGCGCTGGCACCCGGACTATGCCGACGCGTTCGCGAAGTTCGTGAAGGGGGAGTGACTATCAGACCCTCATGGTGAGGAGCGCGGAACGCGCGTCTCGAACCATGAAGGCCCCGCTGCGACAGCTCGGCCTCTATCCTTCGAGACGCCCGCTTTCAGCGGGCTCCTCAGGACGAGGAGTTAGAGCCTCGCGGCGCAGCAATACCGCGCAAGCGCCCTACAGCGTTTCCTGCTGATGCCCGCAATTCTTGCAGGCGAACTTGACCCGGCTCTGGCCCTTTTCCGCCTGCACCCGGTTCGGCGCGCCGCACTTGCCGCAGACGGCCTCGATGCGGGTCGAGCCCTGCTTGACGACGATGGTCTTCTTTTCCATCGATTCGCGGATCAGGCGCTCGGCCTCCTCACGCAGGGATTGTTTCGACAAAGCTCATCTCCGCCTCTGGAAAGCGCGAGAGCCATAACGCACCTGCGTTCGAATCTCAATCGGCAATGCCGGCTCAGACCTCGACAATCACATAGCTGTCTTCGACATGCACCGGAAACGTCTCGGCGACATACGGGCCCTTCTGCAACTCTTCGCCACGTTCCACCGCGACCGGATAGGACCGGATCTTGACCCGTTTCGGATCGAACCAGGACTGGCCGTTGCGCATGTCGAATTCCCAGCCGTGCCAGGGACAGCGCAGCATCTCGCCGACGCGCGAGCGCTCATAGATTCCGGGCTCGGGCGAGGTCAGCCGCGCTACGCATGCCGCCTTCTCCAGCGGGGCGCCCTCATGCGGGCAGCGGTTCAACAGCGCGAAGAACTCGCCGTTAACGTGGAACACGACGATGTCGCGGCCCGCGATATCGACGACCTTGTTGCCGCCGGGCGGGATCTCCGAGGTGCGCGCGACGATGTGACGGGCCATATCCGTTCAGAACCTCTTTGCTCAGAACTTGTAGACCGCGCGGGCATTGGTGCTGAAGATCTTCTTCCGCTCGGCTTCAGAGAGCGGCGTCTTGAAGGCGAAGCGCGGATCGTCGAAATCCCAGTGCGGATAGTCCGACGAAAACAGAAGACGGTCGATGCCGACCCATTCGATCAGCGAACGCAGATGCCGCGCCTCGTCGGGCTCGTCGATCGGCTGCGTCGTGAACCAGAAATGCTCGCGCACATATTCGGACGGCTTGCGCTTGAGATGAGGCACCTCGCTGCGGAACCGCTCGAAATGCTGGTCCATTCGCCACACCGCCGACGGGATCCAGCCGAAGCCGCCCTCGATGAAGACGATCTTCAGCTTTGGAAACCGCTCCGGCACGCCTTCGATCACGAGGCTCGCGAGCTGCGCCGCGATGGTGTGCGCGTTGGACTGGTGCTCCTCGACATAATAGGACGGCCAGCCACCACCGGTCGGCGCATGGCCGCCATAGCCGCCAACATGGATGCCGAGCGGCAGGTCCAGCGCCTCGGCACGCTCGTAGATCGGCCAGTAGCGACGGCGGCCGAGCTGCTCGTTGGCGCGCGGCGAGACGTTGATCTGGATGTATTCACCGATTTTGGCGCAGCGCTCGATCTCGGCGATGGCGAGATCCACGCCGTCCTGCCCGACCAGGATCGACGCCTTCAGGCGCGGATCGCGATGCGACCAGAACGCAAGCTGCCAGTCATTGACGGCGCGCTGGATCGCGGCGCCGAATTCCAAATTCTGCTGCGAGAAGATGAAAAGATCGAGCACCTGCAAGATCCCGAACTCGACGTCGAGCGGGTCGAGATGCTGCTTCTGCATGAAAGCGAGATCGGAGCCGGGCGGCCCGCCGGTCGGCGGCCAGGCATCGCGTCGCGCGATCAGTGGCGAGGAGCGCGGATAGGGCGTGGTAAAGAGATAAGGCGTGCGCAAATGGCTGCCATATTCCTTCAGATGCTGCTGCCAGCGTTTCGGCAGGAACTCGTTGAGATCGTCGGTCGAGCGCAGGCTCGGATGCACGTCGCAATCGACGATGCGCAACCGCGAGGTGGCGGGCTTTTCTTCGTCGAGCAGCGGGCGGTCGATGACGTCACTCATGCGATCCTCCAAACTTTTTGTTTGCGCATGATCTTATCGGGAAACCGGTACCCACTTTGCCGGATCATGCGTCAGTTGATCGACAACCGCGGGAACGTCTCCAGCGGATTGTCGACGCACATTTTTGCGATGATGCTCTTCGGCAGGTTCGGCGGGATCGGATCGTCGCCGTCGAACTGCCAGTGCGGATAGTCGGACGCGAACAGGAACATCTTTTCCGAGCCGATCTGGTCGATGATCTCCTCGACGCTCTTGGCGTCGCCGGGCGCGTCGAACGGCTGCATGGTGACGCGAAAATTATCGCGGATGATCGCGGCCGGCTCGCGCTCGACCCAGGGCACCTCGACGCGCACGCCGCGCCAGGTCTTGTTG
The DNA here is from genome assembly GCF_011516635.5 of Bradyrhizobium barranii subsp. apii. Lineage (GTDB taxonomy): Bacteria > Pseudomonadota > Alphaproteobacteria > Rhizobiales > Xanthobacteraceae > Bradyrhizobium > Bradyrhizobium barranii. The sequence goes on from NZ_CP096255.1 coordinate 7,806,948, forward strand.
GCGCGCCACATGAAGGCCGGCAGCCAGCTCACGCCGGATTCCATCAGCACGACCTTGAGATCAGGAAATTTGCCGAACACGCCCTCATAGATCAGGCTCAAAATCTGCGCCTGCATCGCCTGCGCCTCGACGAAGTAATATTCGTAGCGATGCGACGGCCAGCCGGCCGAGCTCGGTGCCTGGCGATATTGCGTGCCGGCATGGATCGCCAGCGGCAGCTTGTACTTTTCGGCGAGACGGTAGACCGACCAGAAATGCCGCCGTCCCAGCAGCGTCTCGCCCTGCGCTAGCACCAGGATGGAGACGAAACGGTTGTCGCCGGCGCGGCGCTCGATCTCCTCGATCGCGAGATCCGGATCCTGCATCGGCACCACGATGGAAGCCCGCAGGCGGGGATCGCGCGACAGCCATTCGGCGGCGATCCAGTCGTTGATGGCCTTGCAGAAGTCCGCGGCCATATAGGCGTCGAACACGGCCTGCGCGCCATAGAGCACGTTGAGGATGGCGTGGCTCGCACCCAGCTGCTCGAACGCGCCCTTCTGCACCATGGCAAGGTCGGAGCCGGGCTTGGCGCCATTGGCCGGCCACCAGTCGGCACGGCCGGTCAGCGGCATGCTCGGCGGATAGGACGTGAGATCGAGCCCGTCGATGGCGCGGCTCACGACCTGCTCTTTCCAGTGATCGCTGAGATAGGGAAGCAGCGTCGTGCGCGTGCCACCAACCGCCGGGTGGATATCGCAGTCGATCCGCGTCACCGCCATGAAGCTTCCTCGCGCAATCTTATTGGCGGCGTTCTTGTGCGCCGCTTGCGCAGAGTGCCCCTGCCCGCGCTTGCGCGCAAGGTCGCCCGCCCGCGCGATCCGTCATGGCTCGGTTGCATTTCGCAGGCGCGATACGAAGCTCCGCGATCGCCGCACGGGGCGACCGCTCGAGGATGGATGGTCTCACGGCGCGAGCGGTGGATGCGACGGCATCCTCCGCTCCATATTGCAGGTAGCTTTGCGCTTATATGCGCTCTCGCCTCAAGCCGCCTTGGAGACTTCCATCAGCAGGCGCTCGGCCTTGGCATCCTCGATCCGGTTCACCAGCCGGCTGCTCTCGTGATTGTCGCGCACCGTCTTGGTCAGGGTGATGCAGGTCTGGATCAGCATCACGATGCCCATGGTGAGATAGCCCTTCATCCAGAGATCAATCGGCAGGAAGAAGATGCCGATGGCGACGAGGAACGCGGAGGCTGCGAAGGACGCGTAAGTGAAGGTCACCCAGGCGCTGCTGTGGGGCTGGCCGTTCTGGTTCATGATGGTCTCCTATCGGTTCGAATGATGATCGGGTTTGAGTTCAGGCAGTCGGCATGCGCTTGGACTTCAACCGCGCCAGCACGTCGTCCGCGGTCGTCTTGAGCCGGGGGCCGAAGCCCTGCTCGGCAAGTCGTTCGGCAGTGGCGAGCGGACCGGAGGCCGCATCGAGCTCGACCAGCGCGTCGTCAGCGGCCTGGGCTTCCATTTGCCGGTCGCGCAGGCGCCTCAAGGTGCTCTCCGCTTCCGGCAGCGTGGATTCGTAAGGACGTGCCGCCTCGATGCCGCTGCGGCGAAGCGAGCGCACCGCTTCCGAGGCACGGGCGACACGACGGCCGCGATCGAGCTCGGTGATGCGGGCCTGCGCGCTTGCGACGTGGCGCTTCAGCCTGATGATCTCGATCGCGAACAATGCGCGTGCGGTCATCGCCGCATCGCGATCGGCCTCCAAGCCTGCGATGGCTTCGGCGGCATCCTTGGCGAGGTCCTCGCGGCCACCGTCAAGCGCCGCAACCGCGCGGGTCTCGAGGTCGGCTATGCGGGCGACGGTCGCCTCGAGCTTGCGGCCTTCCTGCTGGTCCTGGGCGATCGCCAGCGCCAGCGTCCGCTTGCTGCGCTCGACGGCGGCGGCCGCGTCGCGCATCTGCTGGTCGAGGATCAGAAGGGCCGTACGGTCTTCCAGTTCCTCGCCCGCGGCCGCCACGCTGCCGCGGAAAAGTGTCACTACGGTCTTGAACATTTGCTGCTCCCTGTTATGAGCGTTGCTCACAGATGGTTTGTAGCAGAGACCTTGAACATCGTTCAATAAATATTTGAGCGTCGCTCAAGAATTTGATTAAAAAATGACTAAAGCCTTGGAACGTCGAGAGAAATTGCGGGCCGACCTGATCCAGGCGGCCGAGCGGATGATCGCTGAGCGCGGGTTGGCGGGTCTCAAAACCCGCGATCTCGCCCGCGCGATCGGCTGCGCCAATGGCGCGGTCTACAATCTCGTCGCCGACGTGGACGAGTTGGTCCTGCGCGTCGGCTCGCGCACGTTACTCCGGCTCGACAAGGTGCTCAGCGCGGCGGTGAGCGCGGGCAATCCGTCGCCGCAGGAGACGCTGGTCCGCATCGCGATCGCCTATTGCGATTTCGCCGCAGAAAATCTCGAGCTCTGGCGCGCAATGTTCGAGCATCGCATGGCGCCCGGCAAGGAAGTCCCCGACTGGTCCGTCGACGACCAGTTGCAGCTGTTCCGCCACATCTACGCGCCACTGGCAGCGTTGTTTCCAGACAGAGGGACAGAGGAGCTCGGCATCACCGCGCGCAGCCTGTTCTCGGCCGTGCATGGCATGGTGGCGCTGGGGCTCGAGCAGAGGCTGGTCGCCGTGCCGCTGCCGGCGCTGCGGAAGGAAATTGCGGGCCTGGTGCGGGCGATGATCGACGGCTTGATCGCGCGAGCGGCGTAGAAGCCGGGAGAGCGCAGCAAGACTGGCGGCGACGCCTGATTAAAATTTCGCCTGTCGCATCGCTGGCAGCACGCTTAGCTTTCGCCGCGTCTCGTCCTCTCTCCGGAGTCTCCCATGCCCCTCCTCATCCGCGGCGGCACCGTCGTCAATCATGATCATTCTCGCCGTGCGGACGTGCTGATCGACGGCGAGACCATCGTCGCGATCGGAACATCGCTCGATGCACCGACGGGCGCGGAGATCGTCGATGCCGGCGGCGCCTATGTCATCCCGGGCGGGATCGATCCGCACACCCATCTCGACATGCCGTTCATGGGCACGGTGACCGCCGACGATTTCGAATCCGGGACGAAGGCGGCGCTGACCGGCGGCACCACCATGGTGGTGGATTTCTGCCTGCCCGATCCCGGCCAGTCGATGCTCGCGGCCTATCAGGAGTGGCGGCACAAATCCGAGAAGGCGGCGACCGACTACGGCTTCCACATGGCGGTGACGTCGTGGTCGAAGCAGATCTATGACGAGATGGAGACCGTGGTCAAAACCTACGGCATCAACACCTTCAAGCACTTCATGGCCTACAAGGGCGCGCTGATGGTGAACGACGACGAACTCTACAACTCGTTCGCGCGTTGCGCCCATCTCGGCGCCATGCCTGTTGTCCATGCGGAAAACGGCGACGTCGTCGCCTTGATGCAGGAAGCGCTGATCGCGCGCGGAGTCACCGGTCCCGAGGGCCACGCCTATTCACGACCGCCGGAGGTCGAGGGCGAAGCCACCAACCGCGCCATCATGATCGCCGACATGACGGGCACGCCGGTCTATATCGTGCACACGAGCTGCCGCGAAGCGCATGAGGCGATTGCCCGCGCACGGGCTGCTGGGAAACGCGTCTATGGCGAGCCGCTGATCCAGCATCTGCTGCTGGATGCCGGCGAGTACCAGAACAGGGATTGGGATCATTCCGCGCAGCGCGTGATGTCGCCGCCGTTCCGCGACAGATCGCATCAGGACAGTCTTTGGGCCGGCCTGCAATCAGGCTCGCTCCAGGTAGTCGCCACCGACCATTGCGCCTTCACCACGGAGCAGAAGCGGTTCGGGCTCGGCGATTTCAGGAAGATCCCGAACGGCACCGGCGGCCTCGAAGATCGGCTCGCACTGTTGTGGACCGCGGGCGTCGCCACGGGACGGCTTACGAAGGAAGAATTCGTCGCGGTGACCTCGGCGAACATCGCGCGCATCCTCAACATCTACCCGCGCAAGGGCGCCGTCGCCGTCGGTTCGGATGCCGATGTCGTGGTGTGGGACCCCAGGGCGAGCAAGACCATCAGCGCGAAGCGGCAGATGAGCCGGATCGATTACAACGTGTTCGAAGGCTTTGCCTGCACCGGCGGACCCGCCGCGACGCTCTCGCGTGGCCGCGTCGTCTGGAAGGCTGGCGATCTGCGCGCCGAGGCCGGCGACGGCCACTACATCGAACGTCCGGCGTTCTCGCCGGTGCACGTCGCCAACTCGACGTGGAAGCAACTGACCGCCCCGCGCGCGGTCACACGCGGAGCGGTCACGCCGTAGGGTTACCTCAAACCTGCGTAATACCGCCATCGGCCGCGAGATCGATGCCCGTGCTGTAGCTGCTGTCGTCCGAGGCCAGAAATAAAATGGCGGAGGCCATTTCCTCCGGGCGACCAATCCGACCTAGCGGGGTAATCGAAGCGAAGAACGCGCGGGCACCTTCGGCCTCCTCAGAGGTCTTGAACTGGCCGTCGATGATCGGCGTATCGATGGCGCCCGGTGACAACGTGTTCACGCGGATGCCGCGATCCTTCAGCTCCATCGCCCAGGTCCGTGAGAATGAGCGCAGCGCGGCCTTAGTCGCGGCGTAGGTGCCGTGCTCGGGAAGGCCTTTCAGGTGCAGGCCAGACGACACCAGCACGATCGAGCCACCCTTGCGCATCAGCGGCAGCGCCTTCTGTACCGTGAAATAGGCACCACGCGCATTGATACCGAATGTCGTGTCGAAATGCGCCGGAGTAACGTCCACCGTGAGCTTGCGCTCGACGAACGCGGCACTGGCGACGATGATATCGAGCGCACCCTTTTCATCCTTCACCCGGGCGTAGAGCAGGTCGAGATCGTCAAGATTGGCGACGTCGGCCTGGATCGCGGAGACATTGCGCCCGATCTCGGCCTTGGCCTTGTCGAGCTCGCCCTGACGCCGTCCAACGATGAAAACATAAGCGCCTTCGGTCACAAAGGTCTTCGCTGCAGCGAGACCGATACCACTGGAGCCGCCAGTGATGATGGCAATCTTTCCTTCGAGCTTTGACATGACACCGTCCTTTGGTTTGGGCGTGCGCGGGCGTTCGGCACGCGCACGCCGTTGACCATTTGAGGGAGAGAGATTGGCCGGCCCGTGAGCCGGCCGGTTCTTGATCAGGCCGCCTTGCCGGCCCGCAACCGGTCGAGCACCGGCAACAGTTCGGACGGATCGGGGCGATGCGTGTAGTCCGGGTTCACCTCCGCATAGGCGATGATGCCGTCGCGGCCGATGACGTAGCGCGCGGGCATCGGCAGCACCCAGGCCGGATTGTCGTTGAACGTCGGCAGGTCGTTCTTGAAGGACTTGTAGAGCGCGACGAGGTCGGCCGGCAGCGCGAAGCGGATGCCGAAGGCGTCGGCGAGGCCGCTCGCGACGTCGCTCAGGATCGGGAACGACAGCTTGTTCTCGCGCTCCGACTTGCGGCTGTTCGGCGCGGTCTGCGGCGAGATCGCAACGAGGCTCGCACCGCGCGCGGCGATCTCCGGCAGCGCCTCCTGGAGCGCCTGGAGCTCGAGGTTGCAATACGGGCACCAGACGCCGCGATAGAACGACACGACCAGCGGTCCCTTCGCGAGCAGGTCGCGCGAGGCGACCTGCTTGCCGTCGGGATCCCTGAGGATGAATTCCGGCGCGGCGTCGCCGGCCTTCTTGGCGCGCTGCGCCTGGCCGCTCGCGATCAGTTCGGCGGTGGCGCGGTGCATGGTGTCGAGCGCCTCCTTGCTGGGCTTGAGCGGGAAGCGGCCACCTTCGAAGTCGGCTTTGAAGGCGTCGAGTTTGTCTTGCAGGGCCATGGGTAGCTCCATCTTTTGCTGTTGGCCCGCTCTATCTGGATCATTTGAGAATGAAGGGGTATACGGTCGATACGGACAACATTTATCCGGATTTCAAATGAGCGACCGGCTCCAGGAATTGGCCGTTTTCGTCCGTGCGGCCGAGAGCGGCAGCTTTTCGAAGGCGGCACGCGAGCTCGGCCTGTCGCAGCCCTCGGTGTCCCGCATCATCGGCGAGCTGGAGGCCCGGCTGGGCGTCAAGCTGCTGCTGCGAACCACGCGCAGCATCGCGGTCACGGACGCTGGCGCACTGTTCCTGACGCGTGCGCGCGAAGTGCTGGCTGACATCGAGGACGCCGAGGACGCCGCGCGCGGCGTCGATTCCTTGCGTGGAACGCTGCGCATCACGATGCCGATCGTCTACGGCACGCGAAACATCATTCCGCGCCTGCCGAAATTCCTTAAGGCCCATCCGCTCTTGCGCGTCGAGCTGTCCGTCGCCGACGAACGGCAGAACCTCGTTGTGGAAGGCACCGACGTCGCCATTCGCCTCGGCCCCCTCGACGATTCCGGCTTCGGCGCACGCAAGCTTGCGACCGTGTCGCGCTTTCTCGTCGCCGCGCCATCCTATCTTGCCGAGCGCGGCACCCCGAAGACGCCGGCCGATCTCGCCTCGCACGACTGCATCTTCGGCCCCGGCCTGTTCGGCCGTACCACCTGGTCGTTCACCCGCAACGGCGCGGAGACCTCCGTCGATGTCCGCGGCCGCATCACCACCGATTCCGGTCCCGGCGTGTTCGCGAGCGTGCTGGCGGGGCTCGGCATCGCGATGACGTCGCCGGTGATGGCCGGCCCCGAGATCGAGGCGAGCGCATTGGTGCCGGTGTTGAAGAGCTACAAGCTTGCACCTGTCGATGTGTACGCCGTGTTCCCGGCGGGTCCGCGCCCCTCGACCAAGGTGCGCACGCTGGTCGACTTCCTGGCGGAGGAGTTGAGATAGGCGCGGATGCGACGCCATGAAGCGCCGCTGATGGCATGCGCCTTGCCTCTTTACATTGCAGATCTCCCGCAAAAGAGGCACCGATGAGTTCATCACCTTTCGACATCAGCCGCCGCGATTTGGTGCTCGGCGGCCTTGGCGCGGCCGGACTGACGGCGATCACGCCCTCCTTCGCCAGGGCGCAGGGGCGTGCCGAGACGCTGCTGGTGGTGCAGGAGCTTGGGCCGAACTCGCTCGACATGCAGGGCGTCGGCTCCAACCAGACCGTGAACGGCCTGTCCTGGAACTGCTACGACCGCCTGCTGACCTACGCCTCCAAGACGTTGCCCGACGGGACCGCGTCCTATGATCGCGAGAAGCTCGCGCCCGAACTCGCCGAGAGCTGGGAGGTCGCCGCCGACGGCATGTCCTGCACCTTCAAGCTTCGCAAGGACGCGAAATTCCACGACGGCACGCCTGTTACCGCCAAGGACGTCAAATGGTCGTTCGACCGCGCCGTGAAGGTCGGCGGCTTTCCGACCTTCCAGATGTCGGCGGGTTCGCTGGAGAAGCCCGAGCAGTTCGTGGTGGTCGACGATCACACCTTCCGCATCGACTATGTCCGCAAGGACAAGATGCTGCTGTTCAACGTCGCCGTCGTCGTGCCCTTCATCATCAATTCCGAGCTCGCGAAGAAGAACGCGATGGCGGAAGATCCCTGGGCGCTGGCCTGGCTCCGGACCAACGAGGCCGGTGGCGGCCCCTACAGGATCGAAAGCTGGAAGCCAGGAAGCGAGACGGTGCTGGCCCGCTACGACGACTGGAAGAGCGGACCGCTGCCCAAGATCAGGCGCGTGATCGCGCGCGACGTCCCCTCCGCCGGCACGCGCCGCGCGATGCTGGAACGGGGCGATGCGGATATTTCCAGCGGCTTTGCACCGCGCGATTTCGAGCAGATCATTCGGGAGGGCAAGGTCAAGGTATCAGGCGTGCCGATCCCGAATGCGCTCTGGTACATCGCACTCAACACAGCGAAGCCGCCGTTCGACAATGTGAAGCTACGGCAGGCCATCGCGTGGGCGATGCCGTATGAGCAGATCCAGAGCAGCGCGTTCTTCGGCCGCGCCGTTCCTATGTATGGCGGAGCGGCGGACGTCTCAAAACCGGTGTGGCCACAGCCCTCTCCCTATGTCACCGATCTCGACAAGGCCAAGGCGCTGATGAAGGAAGCAGGCTTTGAGTCCGGCCTGGAGACGACCCTGTCGCTCGACACGGGCACTGCGACCGTCGGCGAGCCGACGGTCATCCTGATCCAGGAAAGTCTCGCCAAGATCGGCATCAAGGTGTCGATTGAAAAAATCCCCGGCGCGAACTGGCGCACGACGCTGAACAAGAAGGAGCTGCCGCTCGCGCTCAACCGCTTCAGCGGTTGGCTCGATTATCCCGAGTACTATTTCTACTGGAATTTCCACGGCAACAATTCGATCTTCAACATCTCGTCATACCAGAACAAGGCGATGGACGCGCTGATCGACAAGGCGCGCTTCACGGCGGATGCGGCGGAATACGACCGGTGCGTGAAGGATTTCATCGCGCTCTGCATGCGCGACGTTCCCGTCATTCCGCTCAACCAGCCGATCCACGACGTCGCAATGCAGAAGGCCATCACCGGCTACGAGTTCTGGTTTCACCGCGAGCCGGACTACCGCCAGTTCGCGAAGGGCTGATGCCGCTCGACAACGCGGACGACGTTTGAGGCGGCTCGCGCCCGCTCGGTCGGGAAGCCCTGCGCCAACCGTGCCGCGCTGGTGCGCAGCATCGCGGCGTCGAGCTTGCCCTGCCGCGCCCCATCCAGCGCGCAGGCGAAGACCCGGTAGAATTGCGCGCCGTCATAGGCAACCAGCAGCAGATCGACGCCGGCGTTGATCGCCTCGACCACGGCTTTGCAGACGTCGTGCTGGTAGATCGCACCCATCACGAGGTCGTCGGTCATCACCATGCCCTGGTAACCCCACTTGTCGCGGATGATGCCATCAATAACGCGTTTCGAATGCGAGGCGGCGCGATCGGGATCGACGGTCGTGAGCGTCACGTGCCCAACCATGAGCGCGCTGCGCGAATGCGACAACACCTCGCGGAACGGCAGCCAGTCGGTGGCTTCGAGCTCTTTTACCGGCGTATCGAGCTTGGCGCTGAAATGATGCGTGTCGGCGCGGACGCGGCCGATGCCGGGAAAATGCTTCAGCGTAGCGCCGACACCTGACTCTTCCAGCCCGCGCACATAGGCGCTCGCGATCGTGCTGACGACGGCAGGATCGGTCGCAATCGCGCGCTGGCCGATCAGCGTGTGAAAATCGAGGCGATTGCGCCGGACCGGCGGCTTGAGGTCGAGCACCGGCGCGAGGTTGAGGTTGACGCCGAGCCCGGCGAGCTCGCGGCCGTGGATGCGGCCGAACTCTTCGGCCTTGGCCTGTTGTTCGTCGGGAGCGAGCCCGCTGAGCGTCGCCAGCGCCGGTAGCTTCGTCAGCGGCGGCGCGAGATGTCCGACGATGCCGCCCTCCTGGTCTGCCGCAACGACCAGCGGCGGCAGGCCGGCGGCGCGCCGCTTGCCCTGGAGCGCCGCGATCTCGGTGCGCAACGTCTCGACGGTCCGGCCGCGGATGTTGCGCCGGGTCACGTAGACGCCGCCGATCAAGCCCTGCTCGGCAAGGCGCGCAACCTCGGGAAAGGAGGAATAGCCAACCATGAAGTGAGGTCCGAGCTGACGCGCCTCGGTGGCGCTCGCGGCAAGCACGTCGTGCTTGCGCAGCTCGAACTTCAGATGCGCCGCCGACATCAGGACCGGCGGCAGGCACCAGAGCACGACGAGCAGCTTGCCCGCGACGGTACGCCAACGCCCTCTGCGGAGCAGGAGGATGACGATCGCGAGGCTTGCTACGACAAGCGCGAGGTTTCCCGCGCCGCGCAGCGGGACCAGATAGGGATCGTTCTTGTTGGCGGCCGCGAATGCGACGAGAGGCGCGGCCAGCCAGAGCAGGACGAGACCGATACGACCGAGGAATTGCATGATGCGTCACACGCTATGAGTGGCGAATGCTTCGCACCTATCAAAGCGAATCACGCTGTGCGAGAGGCGAACGCGCGCCTGCACGAAAACTGCAAAAGACTCCTGAAACCGTGCAGACGATGGTCCCGCCTTCTGCACAAGCGCCGTTCAGACTTCGTGATGCCACCCATCACGAAAGGTCATTTGGACATGACGAGCCTGGCTTCGACGATAGCAGCGGAAATCCAGCCGATCAGGCATTCCTCGATCCCGGCCAAGGTCGGCCTCGCGCTGGTGCTGGCCGCGCTCGCCGACTGGCTGTTCTACGGCCCGCGGATCGGGCTGTCGCTGACGCTCTTTGCGGTCGCGATGGCCTGCGTGTCGGTGCTCTTCAATCATGCGGCCCTGGATCTGCGGCGCGCCATGATCGGCACGGCCGTTCTCGTCGCCGGCCTCGTTCCGGCCGTCGAGGAGCTGAACATGCTGTCCTTCCTGATCCTCACCATGGCGCTGGCCATTGCGCTTCTGATCGCGACCAATCCGGAAACGACCGGGTTCGCTGAGCGAGCCCGCGCGCTTCGCAACTTTGTCCTGTTCGGGCCCTTCAGGTTCTTCCTCGAGGCGCTCCAGATCTTCAACATGTCGGCGTTCACCCGCGGCCTCGCGCTCTGGCTGATGCCTGCCGTGCTGAGCACCGTCTTCATCGCGCTGTTCGCTGCGGCCAATCCGGTGATCGAGCAATGGGTGTCCCTGCTCAATCCGAAACTCATCCTCGAATATATCAGCATCCCGCGCCTGCTGTTCTGGGCCATGATGCTGGCGCTGGTTTGGCCGTTCATCCATGTGCGCTGGCGGCGCAGGACGATTGTCACCACCGCCGTTGCCGACGGCCCCGTGCCGCCCCCGCTCCCGCCCTTGGTCTCGGCCGAATTTCTGAACCCCTCCACCATTCTGCGTTCGCTGATCCTGTTCAACCTGCTGTTCGCGGCGCAGTCCATCCTCGACGGCATCTATCTCTGGGGCCATGTGGCGCTGCCCGACAATTTGACCTATGCGGCCTACGCCCATCGCGGCGCCTATCCGCTGAGCGTGACCGCGCTGCTCGCCGCTGCCTTCGTGCTGGTCGCGATGCGCCCGGGCGGGGCGGCCGAGAAATCGAAGGTGATCCGGCCGCTGGTCTATCTCTGGGTCGGGCAGAACGTGCTGCTCGTCGCATCCTCCATCCTCCGCCTCGATCTCTACGTCGATATCTACATGCTGACCTATTGGCGCATCGCGGCCTTCATCTGGATGGGGCTGGTGGCGCTCGGGCTGGTCCTGATCGTGGCGCGCATCGCGCTCAACCGGTCCAACCAGTGGCTCGTCGGTGCCAATCTGATCGCGCTGACGATCGTGCTCTATAGCTGCTCGCTCGTGAACTTCGATGCGTTCATTGCCGACTACAATGTCGCCCACAGCCGGGAAGCATCGGGCAAGGGCGTGCTGATCGACATCAACTATCTCCTGACGCTCGGGCCGCAGGCGCTGCCTGCCATCGACAAGGCCATCTTGCTCCGGCCCGGCGCCCCCGAGAGCTGCCTTGTGTCGCGCCGCGACCGCCTTGTAGAACAGCAGCGCCAGGATCTGGCCTGGCGGAGCTGGGGCTTTCGGAGCTGGCGGCTCCAGCGCAGGCTGGACGCACAGGCGAAGGATCAGCAGGCAGGCTGAGGAAGCGGAGAGGTTCTTGGCGCATCGCATTCTCATCGTCGACGACGAGGGCCACATCCGCGAGGTCATCCGCGTCGCCCTGAAGAAGGCCGGCATGGACGTCATCGAGGCGCGCGACGGCAAGGAGGCACTCGCCCGCTTTGCCGCCGACAAGCCCGACCTGATCGTGCTTGACATCGGCATGCCCGAGTTCGACGGCCTCGACGTCTGCCGCGAGATCCGCAAGACCTCCGACGTGCCGATCCTGTTCCTGTCGGCGCGCGACGAGGAGATCGACCGCATCCTCGGCCTCGAGATCGGCGGCGACGATTACGTGACGAAGCCGTTCAGCCCGCGCGAGCTGGTGGCGCGGGTCAACGTCATCCTGCGCCGCCTCAGCCCGCGCAATGGCGAGGCCAAGGCCGGGCCGGGCGCGCTGTCGCAAGGCGGCCTCCTGATCGATCCCGAGCAGCATGTCGCATCCTTTGCCGGCACGCCGCTGAAGCTGACCGCGATCGAGTTCGGCATTTTGCGCGCTTTCCTGACCCGGCCGACCTCGGTGTTCAACCGCGAGCAGCTGATGCGGGCGGCCTATCAGCTCAACATCCAGGTCTCCGATCGCACCATCGACAGCCACATCCGCAACATCCGCGCCAAGCTCGCGGCGCACAATTGCGAGAACGTGATCGAGACCATCCACGGTGTCGGCTTCAAGCTCGGCCGCTGCGAGAAAGAGGCATGAGCGCAGCGCCCGACAAATGGCGGCCGTCGCTCACCCTCGTGATCTTCACGGTGCTGGCGACCGTCGGTGTGCTGCCGCTGGTCGGCCTGTTCTTCTTCCGCCTCTACGACAACCAGCTGATCCGCCAGACCCAGGCCGAGCTGATTGCGCAGAGCCGCGTGCTCGCGACGATCTATGCGCAGGAGGTCACGGCGCGGCTCGACAGCGGCCTGACACTCGGCGCCGAGGTGCCGCCCAACGTGCTGCCCGACCCCGGCGACCAGGTCACCCCGATCCGTCCCGCGCTCGACCTCACCGCTAACGATCTCTTGCGGCGGCGGCCGGATGCGCAAGCAGCGCCCCAGCCGGCGCAGCCAGCCTATGTCGAGATCGGCGCAAAGCTGACGCCGATCATCCGCGAGACCCAGAAGGTGACGCTGGCGGGCTTTCGCATCCTCGACCCGCAGGGCGTGGTGATCGCCGGGCGCTACGAGGTCGGGCAATCGCTCGCCCATATCGAGGAGGTCGCGGACGCGCTGCACGGGCAATACCGCGCCACCCTGCGCAACCGCGTCCCGGATCGGCCGCCGCCGCCGATCTATTCCTTCAGCCGCGGCCTCGGCGTGCATGTGTTCTCGGCAATGCCCGTCATCGTCAACAATCGCGTCGCCGGGGTGATCTACACCACGCGGACGCCGAGCAACATCTTTGACCATCTCTACCAGGAGCGGGCCAAGTTCGTGCTGGCGGGGCTCGCCGTGATCCTGGGCACGATCGCGATCGGCCTCGTATTCTCGCGCACCATCACGCTGCCGATGCGCGAGCTAATCGACCGCGCCGCGCGGATCGGCCGCGGCGATCGCGAGGCGTTCAGGCCGCTCCGGCATTACGGCACGCGCGAGTTCGCCCAGCTCTCGCACAGTTTTCTCGGCATGGCCGAGCAGCTGGCGCGGCGCTCGGACTATATCGCGACGTTCTCGGCCCACCTCACCCACGAGCTGAAATCGCCGCTGACCTCGATCAAGGGCGCGGCCGAGCTGCTGCAGGATTCGTTTCAAGGAAAGCCGGAAGGCCTGACGCCGGCCGAGCCGAACCGCGACAGGATATTTGATGCGTTCTTCACCACCCGCCGCGACCAGGGCGGCACCGGGATGGGGCTGGCGATCGCGCGCGCGGTGATGGCGAGCCATGGCGGCTCGATCAAGCTGAAGCCGACCGACGAGGGCGCGGCCTTCGAGCTCCAGTTTCCGATAGCCTAGATCGCGAATACCCAGGCGGCGACGATGGTGCCGATGGTGACCAGACCGGCGATGGTCCAGCCGGCGGCATATTCCAGCTCAGGATGACCGGTCGCCCGCATGATCTCTGCCGGATCGGCGGTATGCTTCTCTGCCATGACAGCCTCGCACGTTTTTCTCCGTGTCCTATGTAAGTCGCTTCAGCCGCCAATAGGTTCCATCACGGAAATGCGAGGAATGACGCAGCTAGGTCTATTCGCCGAACCGCAAGCCGGTCCTGCCGGGCTTCGCTATACCGATGACTTCGTCGAGGCCGCCGTCGAGCAGGACTTGATCGGCCGCATCGCAGCATTGCCGCTGCAGCGCTTCCAGTTCGGCGCCTTCGAGGGCAACCGCCGGGTGGCCTCGTTCGGCTATCGCTATGACTATTCGCTGCAACGGCTGGCCGAGGCCGAGCCGATCCCGGACTGGGTCCTGCCCGTCGCGCGGCAGGTCGAGGCCTGGGCGGGCCTCGCCGCCGGCAGCGTCCGGCAGGTGCTCTGCACCGAATATGACACCGGCGTCGGCATCGGCTGGCACCGCGACAAGCCGCATTTCAAGGAGATCCTCGGCCTGTCGCTGGGCTCACCGTGCAAATTCCGCTTCCGCCGCCGTAGCGGCGACAAATGGGAGCGCCACGCGCTCGAAGCCCTGCCGCGCTCGCTCTACCTGATGGACGGCGAGGCGCGGTCACAATGGGAGCACAGCATCCCGCCGGTTGAGGCACGCCGCTATTCGATCACCTTCCGGACGATGAAGCAGGCGTGACCGGCCCCCCCCAAAACAAAAACTGCGAAAACAACCCCATGCACAGTAGAACGCGCGGCCGGCATGCGGCCGCGGTCGCGCGCCCCAAATGTTTGACACGTCGGACCAAAACAGCCGCGCCGCGCAATCGTCGCGCGGTTCGCGGATTTTCCCTTCAATTGCGGGCCAGGGGCAAGATTTCGGGGGGAAGAGAAGCCGCCACTCGACTCTCCGCAAGATTGTAAGTTAGTCTCGCTTCTATCGACCGGTCCATTTTTAACCGATTTTGCAGCATTTCAGGGCGCGGCACGGCGCCGTCCCGGCAGAAGACATTTTCAAGGGAAGCTCGCGATGCGTTCGCTGTTTGCGCGGCTGCACCGGCGTTACGGGCCCAGGATTTCGGGGGCGGAGCGCCAACGGCGGGTCAAGGACAAGCTCGCCCTTCAACCCACCCCACCCACGATCCGTTCACCCACCGCGCTCCGCGCGCTGGCGGTGCGACGCCCGAAAGTCGCGATCATCGGCGGCGGCTTCGCCGGCCTGATGGCGGCCTCCGAGCTCGTCGCGCATTGCGAGGTGACGCTGTTCGAGGCCCGCGACCGCTTCGGCGGCCGGGTTCTCAGCAAGAAGAAGCCGAGCGGGATCGTCGAGGCCGGCGGCGAGCTGATCGGCTACAACCATCCGCTCTGGCTGAAATATGCCAAGCGGTTCGAGCTCGGCCTCTCCGTCATCACCTCGGACACCAATTTCGACGCGCTCGAGCTCGACATGCCGGTGTTTCTCGACGGCCACAAGCTCTCCGACGGCCAGATGAAGCTGGTCTATCACGAGATGGACGATGCTTTCGGCAAGCTCAGTCGGTGGGCCGGCAGGGTCAAGCCTGACAAGCCCTGGCGCGCCAAGGGCGCAAGGAAACTCGACGCCAGGACGATTGCGGAGTGGATCGCCAGCCTCGACTGCTCGAAGCTCACCAAGCACGCCATGGACGAGCAGTTCTCCAACGACGCCGGCCAGCCGACCACCAAGCAGAGCCTTCTTGCTAATCTGGCCGTCGTCGCGGGCGGACGGATGAAGGACCAGATCGACGCCTTCTTCACCCAGACCGAGACTTTGCGCTGCTCGGAAGGCAATCAGGAGCTCGCCATTCGTCTCGCGCAGGACATCGAGGACAAGGGCGCCAGCACCCACCTGTCGACGCCGGTGCGCGCCATCCGCATCGACAGCGAAGGCGTGACCCTGGAATTCAGCCCCTCCGGCAACGGAACGGCACGCGCGCCCTTCGCCGCCGACTATGCCGTGCTCGCGATACCCCCGAGCCTGTGGCCGGACTCACCCAACGCCAAGATCACGATCACGCCCCACCTGCCGCACGACTACTACGTCACGATGGGGACGGCTGTGAAATATCTCAGCCCGCTCAAGAAGCGCTTCTGGATCGGCGAGGGCCTCGCCCCGACTGCCATCTCGAACCAGTTCGGTGTCACCTGGGAAGGGACGGACAACCAGATCGCCCCGCCGGATCATCCGGTCGAGCTCAGCCTGTTTGCCGGCGCCGACGTCGCGGCGGAAGCTCTCAAGCACTACCAGCCCGGTGACCAGACGCAGGTCGACGCGTTCTACGCGCAGCAGATCGGCAGCGTCTACAAGGGTTATGTCGCGCATCTGGCCGATCAACCGGAGTTCATGGCTTGGCCGCGCGACGAATGGACCGCCGCCGGCTATTCCTGTCCCGCCCCGGGCGAGGTCTGCCGCGCCGGTCCGCTGCTGGCCAAGGGCTTCGAGGACCGCCTGTTCTTTGCCGGTGAGCACACCTGCTTTGCCTATTTCGGTTACATGGAAGGCGCTCTCCAGTCCGGCCAGACGGCGGCGGCTGCGATCATCAAGGCCATCGACAAGCAGCCTGAAGCGCATGGCTCTGCCCGGACTAGCAATTCTGTCATAGGTTCGGGGCGCCTTGCGGCGGCGAAGCCGTGACCGGAGAGGAAGCGACGCGAATGACATTCACGACAAGGGCCCGATCCAGGATTTGGGCCCGCATCATCTCCGCGCTCGCTTTTGCCGGCGCCTTCAACGCCGCCGGAGCCTCGGGGGCGACGCCTGCGAAAGTCTCGGGCTCGACGGCGCTGGCGCTCGCGGGCGTGATCGCGCCGCTGTCGCCGGACCTGACCGGCGCCGAGAGGAAGGCGGTGGCGATGCTGTTCGCCGCCAATGCCGAGATTCCCTACAAGAAGCCGATCGTGGTGACTGTGGACAGAATCGTCTGCCGCACCGGCAATGTCGACATCACGTTACGCAATTGCGAGCTGACCTTCGGCAAGAAGAGCAGGACCGTGAACGGTTCGACGGCCAATGAAATTTTCGCGACAGAAGCGCTCGCCGGCATTCCGCCCGATGGTGCGGCGGGATCGAACTTCGAGAGCCTGAGCAAGCTGAGCTGCACGATCGACCCCAATGCCATCCGCCGCAAGGACGGGAGCGGGGCCGACTGCACGTTCCAGCCGGGGAATTGAACCGCGCATGGGCAAGAACATGGGCAAGAAACCGGGTGCCGTGAAATCGCCTCAAGACGAACTAACTAATAAGGCGAATTGAAAAGACGGGCCAAATGCGCGAGCCCATATCGGGCACGCAGGGCCGGCACCAACATACCAACATGAAGAATTATCTCGCTTTCTTCCTCATCCTGGGCATGACGGCAGCCTCCGCACGCGGTCCGTTGCCCGCGCGGCTCACGGGGCCGTCCAATCTCGTCCGGGTGGGCCTCACCGACAACGACACGACCGCCGGTGGCACTGCGCGGCTGTGCGAGCAGATCTCCTTCTCGCGGGGGCTGCGCTACGGCGAGAGCGAGGCCAATGTGCTCGACGTCGCCACCAGCAGCGAGACCAAGGCGGATACGCCCCGGCCCGTGCTGGTGTTCGTGGGGGGCGACACCTTCACCGGCGATCGCGGCGCGCCGGACCTGTCACGCGAGGTCCAGGACCAGGCGATGTGCTTTGCCGCGCGCAACGGCATGATCGGCGTGCGCGTCAACTATCGCTTTGCGCCTGCGGCGACCTGGCCGATGGGTGCAACCGACGTCGCGGCGGCGCTATCCTGGGTCCACGGCAATATCGACCTGTTCAATGGCGATGCCCGCGAGATCGTCGCGGTCGGCTACGGCGCCGGCGCCTTCCATGTCGCCACCTTGCTGGCGCATCCCGAGTTCCAGACCGACCGCGCCGATGTCGCCGCCGTCGTGCTGGTGTCCGGGATCTACCGCGCGGGCAAGGACGCGAGCGACAGCGAGAAGGCCTATCTTGGCACTGACCCCACCCAATACGACAAGCGGTCGGTCTTCCCCGGCATCCTCAACGTCGACGCGCCGATCGTGCTGGCCTGGGCCGCGAACGATCCCGCGAACCTCGTGGCGCAGGGCGAGACCTTGAAGAAGACCCTCTGCGGCGCCGGCCACTGCCCGCGCAGCACGCTGCTGCGCAGCCGCGACGGCATCGCCGCCGCCTTCGGCCTCGACGGCTCCGGCGACAGCCTCGCCGAACCGACGCTGCTCCTGGTGCATCAGCTCGAGGCGCGGGAGCTGCCGTAGCGGCGCGTTGCGGGCGGCGCGACGACTTTCACCTTTTGCTGGGCCACCCCTCTCCCCCGCCCTCCCCCGCAATGGGGGAGGGAGCGCAGCGGAGCACGTGGCCACGCTGTGCCCTCATCGCCGACGCGCTAATGAATGGAGTCACTCGCCAAACGAAAGATGCGTTCCCTCCCCCCTTGCGGGGGAGGGTTAGGGAGAGGGGTGCCACACGGCACGCTCTGTCGATTGATGGCCCGTCAACACGGCTGTCGTTTCGTTCGCGATGCGTCGCCTTGAAGCGGGCGATCAAGCCACAGCTTTGACAAACGCTTGACGTAGATCAAGCGGACTTGGTGCGGATTGAGCCGACCTCTTGGAGGGGCCAATATCAAAGTATCGAGCATGCGCGTCATCGGCAGGATGCTGTTCGTTTCGATGATCGCTATCGCGTCGCTTGGCGCGATGTCCCAGCAACACGCCGAACAACCCGCGAGCGGCGATGAAATCCGCATCGGCAATGTCATGCCGTATTCGGGACCGCTCTCGGAATTCGGCGCCATCGGCCAGGCGGAGGCCGCCTATTTCGACATGATCAACGCGCGCGGCGGCATCAACGGCCGCAAGATCCGCTTCATCACGCGCGACGACAATTCCGATCCGGCCACCGCGCTGGAGCTGACGCGCAACCTGGTCGAGAAGGACGACGTGCACCTGATGTTCGGCTCGTTCGGCACGCCCGGCAATATCGCCACGCGCTGGTACCTGAACGAGAAGAGAATCCCGCAGCTGTTCGTCGCCTCCGGCGACGAGGAGCTGAGCCAGGCCAAGGCGTTTCCCTGGACCATGGGCTGGCAGCCGTCGTTCCGGTCGGAGGGGCGCATCTATGCCAACTATATCCAGGCCTATTACCCCAAGAAGAAGATCGTGGTGCTCTGGCAGAACGACCAGTTCGGACGCATGCTCTACAGGGGCATCCAGGAAGGTCTTGGCGACCTGAACCGCCTTGTCCTCGTCGACATCGCCTTCGACATTGCCGATGAGCATCTCGAAGGGCATGTCTCGATCCTCAAGCGCGCGGGCGCGGACATCTTCGTCTTTCTCGGCGTGCCGTCGACGGCGTCCAAGGTGATCAAGCTGGCGGCGTCGCTCAAATGGCGCCCGGTCATCATCGTCAACGACGCCTCCGCCTCGATCGCCAACGCGATGGCGCCCGCGGGCCTGGAGAATTCGTCCGGCGTGATCTCGGCGGCCTTCCTGAAGGATCCGAGCGACCCCGCATGGAAGAACGACCCCGCCATGAAGGACTGGTTCGCCTTCATGGACAAGTACCATCACGTCGAAAGCACCAACAACAGCGCCGCGGTCTACGGCTACGGCGCAGCCGAGGCGCTGACACAGGTGCTGAAGCAATGCGGCGACGACCTGTCGCGCGAGAACATCATGCGTCAGGCGGCTTCGCTGAGGGATCAGCAGCCCTCCGTTGCGTTGCCCAACATCAGGATGAGCACCTCGCCCAACAGCTATCTGCCGATCAAGCAGATGCGGCTTGTGCAGTTCGACGGCCGTTCCTGGCAGCCTTTTGGCGATGTGATCGAGACCGCGTTCACGGAAGGGGCGGCGCGGTAAGCCGACTCGGACGCACCTTTTCCTGGGCCACCCCTCTCCCCCGCCCTCCCCCGCAAGGGGGGAGGGAGCACAGTGTGCCGCGTGGCGAGAGCTGGGCTCACAGCTCAATGAGTTCACAAAACCAAAGCCAATTGTCGTCACCTTGACGCAGCCACACGCGCAACTGCGTTCCCTCCCCCCTTGCGGGGGAGGGTTAGGGAGAGGGGTGCCACACGGCGCACTCTCGAGAGGAGTCACGCAAGTCTGCGCGCACCCTCACGCCGGCTTCAGCGCGGCCAGCGCGTTTTCCAGCAGCGAGCGGACGCGTGCTGCATCGCCTGACTTCACCATGGCGGGGTCGAGATACAGCTCGAGGCCGGGCGCGCGCTCGGTGATGACACCGCTCTTCTCCGCCGCCGCGTCGTTGAGCGCGTCGACCGAATAGGGAATGATTTCGCGGCTGATGCCCTTCATCGTGATCGCGGGCAGCGCGTGGGCGCGGACGATGTCGCTGACCAGCGCAAAGGTCTCGTAGCTCAGCACGATGCCGCCGGGCTCGGCGATCGATTGCAGGCGCGCGGCGAGGTTCGCTTCGGCGCCGATGATCGTATAATCCATGCGGTCGCTGCTGCCGAAATTGCCGACATTGCAATAGCCGGAATTGATGCCCATCCGCGAGCGGAACGGCTGCTCGATCCCGGAGGCGCGCCACTTCGCATTGAGCTCGGCAAGACGCTGCTGCATCCGCCTGGCCATCTGGAGGCAGGCCTCAGCGTCCGCACGGTCGCCCCTGGTCTCGGGGTCGCCGAAGAAGATCAGCATGGCATCGCCGATGAACTTGTCGATGGTGCCGCCATATTCATGGGCGATCGCCGACATCTCGGTGAAATATTCGTTGAGGAGCTGGGTCAGCAGCTCCGGCTGCAGCCGCTCGGCTGTCGCCGTGAAGTTCTGGATGTCGGAGAAGAAGATCGTCAGCTTCTTGCGCTCGGTGTGGATGGTGACGTCCTTCTGGCCGCTGAAGATGCTCTTGTAGACCTGCGGCGGGATGTAGCGCGAGATCTTCATCGACAACGAAGCCAGGAAGTCGTTGGCGGATTCGAGCTCCTTGTTCATGCCCTTGATGCGGCCGGCCTGGCGGCGCTGGAGCGAGAGGAACGACAGGCCGCAGCCGGCGGCGATCAGGAAATAGGCCAGCAGGAACTTGAACGAGAAGATGTTGGCGGCGATCGGCTGCGCAATGATCACCTCCTGGATACCTCTGATGTCGCCGACCTTCCAGTCCTTCTTCGGGCTCTCGGGGTGGCTGTTGTGGCAGCTGACGCAGGCCGGGCCCATCGTGACGGGCGCGACCAGGCGAACCTTGTCGGAGAACAGCGAGGTCTCGGTCTCGACGATCTTCTGCTCGGGATCCCTCCGAAGCGCGTCGAGCGCGTCCTTCTCGAACTTGTCGAGCTGGTGCGCGGCGCGGTTCTGGAACGGGAAATCCGAGACGAAGCGGTAGGTGATGTTCTCCTGCTGCGCGCCGATCACCCGTCCGAGCTCCAGCGACAGCGTCGCCGGGATCGGGATCGCACCGGGGACGGATTCGTAATTGTGCACGACCCTGGTGGTGCCATTCGGATTGGCCAGGATGCGGCCGACGACGTTGGACGCATAGTAGCTGCGCACGCTCGTGATCACCGAGTTGAGGTCGGCGGCCTGCCGGCGCAGCGCGGTCTTGCTGAGGTCGGTCAGGTCCAGCCACACCGCGACCGGCAAAGCGAGCAGGAGCAAGGCGATCACGGCCCCCGTGAGGATGCCGCTCTTGCGCTGTTCTTCGGAGATCTCTTGTTTCACCCTGTGGCTCCGTCGTGTGCGATCTTGTCGCAAATCCCGGGAATTCGCGGCAAGAGCTTGCGGCGGCACAGAGCCCGCAAATGCGAGGCCGCGCAACCCCATTTCATGGTGGGTCGCAGCAAATGGCTTTTCGTTTCATGGCGAATGTTTAAGATCGGTATTAACCTGCATTCACTCCGCCGGGAGATCCTCCATATGACCGAGACTATCCGCATCAGGCGCTTCAATGCGCGCCCCGTGATCGTGCCGATGAATTTGCCGCTCAAGACCTCGACCGGCGCGGTCGCAAAGGCGCCGCTGGTGCTGATCGACTGCGAGACCGACCAGGGCGCGGTGGGGCATGCCTATCTGTTCTCGATCACGCCGTCGGCCTTGAAGCCGCTGACGGCGATGGTCACGGAAATGTCGGAGCTTGTCGCCGGCGACGAGCTGCTGCCGTTCGAGATCGAGCGCAAGCTGACCCAGCGCTTCACTCTGCTCGGCCTCGCCGGCCTGCAGCGGCTGGCGCAATCCGGCATCGACATGGCGGCATGGGACGCGCTGGCGCGTAGCAAAGGCTTGCCGCTGGCGCGCCTGCTCGGCGGTGCGCCGAAGCCGGTCAGGGCCTACAATTCGATGGGGCTCGGCATCATGCCGGCGGCCGCCGCGGTGGACGAAGCCCACAAGCTGCTGGCCGAAGGTTTTCACGCCGCAAAGATCCGCGTCGGCCGGCCCGATGCGCGGGAGGATCTCGCCGTGGTGCGCGCGGTGCGCAAGGCCGTCGGCGATCAGGTCACGCTGATGTGCGACTACAACCAGGCGCTGACGGTGACCGAGGCCATCCGCCGCGGCGAGATGCTCGACGACGAGGGGCTGACCTGGATCGAGGAGCCGATCCGCCACGACGATTACGCTGGTAACGCGCGCATTGCGGATGCGCTCCGCACGCCGGTCCAGATCGGCGAGAATTTTGACAGCGCCTTCTCGATGCAATCAGCGCTGTCCGCGGAGGCCTGCGACTACGTGATGCCCGACGTGCAGCGCATCGGCGGCGTCACCGGGTGGCTCCGCGCCGCCGCGCTCGCACATGCCGCCGGCATCGAGATGTCGACGCACCTGTTCTCGGAGGTCAGCGCGCACCTGCTCTGCGTGACGCCGACCGCGCATTGGCTCGAATATGTCGACTGGGCCGACGCGGTGCTGGCGACACGGCTGAAGATCAAGGACGGCTTTGCCCTGCCGGGCGAGGAGCCGGGCAACGGGATCGCGTGGGACGAGGCGGCGGTGAAGAAATATCTCGTCTGATAAGACCGCTTCTTACGACCGAACAGCGGCAATCATACTCAGCTCGACGGGAGCGCCCCGCGGCAACTCGGCGACGCCGACAGACGTGCGCGTGTGACGACCGCGATCGCCCAAGCGCTCGATCAGCCGGTCGGAGGCCCCATTCATGACTTGCGACTGCTCGGTAAATCCAAGCGCTGAAGCAATGTATCCAACGAGCTGCAGGACCTGGACGATCCTGTCCTCTCCGCCTGTTGCGTGGTTGATGGCTGAAATGCAGAGATCGGCGCAGAGAGCAGCGGCCTCCTGCGCGGCTGCGATATCGACATTTGCGCCGACCTTGCCCGCATACAGCAGATCCTCACCGCGACGCGGCAGCTGACCACTGACATACGCAATTCCACCATGGATGATCACCGGCAGATAGTTGCCGCCGGGCTTGTTCACGCTGTTCATCTCGAAAACCTGCCTTCTCGTCACGTCCGGCGAAGCGACACGTTTCGCCGAACGCCGCAAATTGTATCTCACCAGGCTCGTCGCCGTCATGGATGACCGGACAATGGCAGGCGGCGAGTCACGGATCAAGGCTGCGAAGCATTTGCATGCCGAAGGCAGTGCGGATCAAGCCCGACAAGGCCTCGCCACCGCACATTGCGCAGCGGCGGCGGGCACGATAACGATGCCCCCATGTCCACGTGGCGGCCCCACCCTCACATCCGCGTCGTCGCGCTCGGCCTGCACTGGCGGGACGGGCGCCTGCTGGCGGCCGAGGTGCGCGACGATGCGGGGCGGATCAAGGGCGTGCGCCCGCTCGGCGGCGAGATCGAGTTCGGCGAGAGCTGGCGGGCGGCACTCATGCGGGAATTTTGCGAAGAGCTCGGCGTGGACATCACCATCACGGGCGCGCCGCTGATGATGGAGAACATTTTTGTGCACGAGGGATCGACCGGGCACGAGGTGATGTTCATTGCGGAGGTCGCGCTTCCAGACGGCGCGTTCAGCGGCCAGGATCGCATCGACTTCCGCGAGGATAACGGCGAAGAGATCGTCGCACGCTGGTTCGATCTTGCGGAGCTCGACGTCGAGGGCGGGCCGGGCCTTTATCCGAACGGGTTGAAGGATGTGCTGCTCCGACGGAAGCGCCAGTCCGCCTGACGGGCGCCTGACTACCAAACCTCCGCACCGGGGATCTTCTTGCGCACCGCGATGCGCTGGATCCAGATGCAGCGACGGACGGACCTGTTGGAGCGGCCGACGGCGGATATCCCCTCGCCGGCCTGAAGCAGCGGCGCGATGTTCGCGCGCAGCGCCCGGCAGCGCTGGAGCTCGGCCTGCCAGTCGATCACCGCTGCATCCGCGCATGACGCCATCAGCGCCAGCACAGCCATTGCAACACAGGTCGCCCGCATCGTTCGCATTCCTTTCACTGTGATCCCCCCGCGTCGCGCCGGTAGCGGAAGTCGCAATGGCTCGCGCGCCTTGCATGATGGTCTGCGCCCGCGTCAGCTTGACGTCGGGGCCGGACCCTTCCGCAGTCGCGAAGTCGGAAGTGCAGACAAAGGAGAAAAGCCGAGCTCCGGCTCGCCCAGCTGTGGCGGCCCCAACAAGGCTGAGCCAACGCAGACGTGATTCAGCGGTTACCGCGGGTCGCCAGATCCTGAAGAGCCGACGGCGCAGTCAGTGATATTATCCCCATCATACCACATTCTGCGCGGGCTTCCCTAAGAACCAGCCAACGTCAAGGAGAACTCGAGTGCCGTTGTGGAAAGTCTATCACCCCGTCGGGGCCTACTCGGCTCATGACAAGAAGGAATTCGCAGAGAAGGTCACCGCAATGTACGCGAGGATTCCCATCCCGAAATTCTACGCCGTGATGATCTTCGAGGAAGTCGCCGCAGGTTCGGTCTATGTCGGCGGAGCTTCGCACGAGAAATTCGTCCGCTTCAAGATCGACCACATGGCGAGGACGATGCCCGGCCCCGTCATCAGGGAATGGTGGGTGAAAGCAGTCGACAAGTTGATCGCGCCCTACGTCAAGGACCGGGGATACGACTGGGAGGTCACCATCGACGAGCTACCGGCCGACCTTTGGTCGATTCAGGGGCAAATTCCGCCGCCATTCGAATCCCACGCCGAAAAAAGATGGGTCAAGGAGAACCGGCCGAGTTCGTATGACCTCCAGGAAAAGCTGCCGGTCGGAGCCCTGTTCAAGCCGGGCGTGTCCGCCGGCTGAGGCGACGCCCGCAGGACTGTCGATCGACGCAAGACGCCGCTCCGCAGGGCGGACCGAGCCTCTATCCGACAGGACTGAAGGACCTGCTGCTCCGGCAGAAGAGCCAGTCCACCTGACGGGCGCCTGCTACCACGCCTCCGCGCCGGGGATTTTCTTGCGCACCGCCATGCGCTGGATCCAGATGCAGCGACGGACGGATCTGTTGGAGCGGCCGACGGCGGATATTCCCTCGCCGGCCTGAAGCAGCGGCGCCACGTTCTGCCGCAGCACGCGGCAGCGCTGGAGCTCGGCCTGCCAGTCGATGATCGCCGCATCGGCGCGTGATGCCATCAGCGCCAGCGCAGCCATGGCAAGGCAGCTTGCCCGCATCATTTGCATTCCCTTCACCGTGATCCCCCGGCATCGCGCCGGTAGCGAAAATCGCAATGGCTGGCGCCTTGCATGATGGTCTGCGTGCGCGTGAGCCTGACGTCGGGACCAAACCCTTCCGCGGTCGCGAAATCGGCGGTGCAGACCAGAAGGAAGCCGAGCTCCGGTTCGCCCAGCGCCTTGTAGAACTCGGCATAGGCGCATCGCGTCACGTCGAACGCGAAGGTGTCAGCCGTCTGCTCGACGATGTCATAGGCGAGCGCGTCGTCGCGGGCATAGGTCTTGAACGCCGACGAGACGGCCTTGCCGAGATCGGTCTTGTTCTCGGTCTCGTTCTTCGTTTTCCAGAACTCCTCGCCGAAGCCGCGATAGAGATCGCCGAGCGCCTTACGCACCAGCGCGTTGGCGCGCGCCTCGCCGAGCTCGGCCTGCAATGCCTTGACCAGCGGCACCAGCACCTGCGCCTGGATTTTTGCTTGCTCGATGACGGAAACACTCATGGGCAGCCTCGCTCGTTTCTCGTTGCTGCGACTCTTTGGCCTTGTGACCTGGACCACATTTGCGACCATCTTAAGGTTGTATGATAGTCCAGCATAACCGAAGCCGGCCAGGCGCCCGACATCCATTTTGATGATCTCATTTTCGAGCACGGAGAAGGAAGCAATGCTTCGCTCAGTTCGCAGGGCTCGGCTATTTCCCGACCGCACATTTGCCCGAACCGCAAGTTGAAAATCACGATCGATTCACGCAGATCCGTTCAGTATCCGGCCCGGCCGACAACGTAGGGCCGATCGATGTTCGTAGTCGGCACGCGCGCATGAGCGCGTGTGAACGATGTTGTCATGCCCGGCATCGGGCGGATCACGAGACGCGATCGGGATCACGAGGCGCAGTAGCGCAGGACTCACCTGCCCGGACAGCCGGCCCGGGGAAATGCCGGCATCGACAGTTGCAGCATCGCGAGGAATCACCATGGACGAGCCCAAACCACTCACCAGTGCATTCACCAAGACCGCGAATTTCTCCATCCACGAGGTCGACGAGGTGTTCAGGGACGCTGCGCTGCCCGCCGCGGGAGCCGCCGCCCGAGCTGCGCATCCGCCGGTCACCTTGCCGCCCATCCTCGGTCCGCTGTCGGCCTTCACGGGCACCTTCACCGGACAGGGGTTCAACACGATCTTCCGGCCCGACAGCAAGATCACGCCGACGCCGATGCCGGGGCCGATCAGCACCACCGACCCCGACGACAACGTGCTGGAGCTGAATCTCACCGACGAGACGATGTCGTTCTCGAACAATCTCGGCTCGATTCCCAATCGCGGCTCGCTGCAGCAGGCGGATGCATTCCTCAACGGCGTGCCGTACCTCCAGACCATCAACGACATCACCACGGGAACGCCCGTGGGCATTCACTTCGAACCCGGCATCTGGCTGGCGGTGCCGGCCACCACCATTCCGCACGAGCCGTTCACCGTTGCGCGCATGGCGTCGATCCCGCACGGCACGACGATCGTCGCGCAAGGCACCGCGCTGCCTCCGGTCGCCGGTAAGCCAACCATCGCGGCCATCGACATCACACCGTTCATCGGCGGCAATCCGGGCAACAAGATCACATTCCAGAACCAGACCGCGACCAACAAGACGACTCGCAGGCTACCTCAGGATCTGACCGCACTGATGGCTTCCGGCAAGCTCACCCAGGCGATGATCACCGACCCGAACACGGTGCTGCGCAATCAGATCGCGCATCAGACCATCACGCAGACCATCGTCATCGAGACATCCACGAAGCCCGGCACGCCGCTGTCCGGCGGCCCCTTGCCGGCCATCCCCTCGCCCGGCCCGCATCCGCAGGCGCCGAGCTTTGCCGGCGGCGCCGCGAACATCGCGTTCCTTCAGGGCTTGCCCGTTCCGACGCCGGGCGGCAATGGCTCGAACGCCAACGCCTTCCAGATGGACGCAGTGTTCTGGATCGAGACGGTGGTTTACGACATCGATGTGCCGGCCCTGCCGCCGGGAACGCCGCCGGTGATCCTGCAACCGCGCCAGAGGAGCAACGTGCCGCTGGTTCCGAGCTTCGTCGCCGCGATCCCGTTCGTGCCCAACAAGGGATTCAAGGGCGGCCACGTCAGGGTGGCGACGACGCAGATCCAGTATTCACAGAAGGTCATGCTGGATTTCGCCGGGCTGACCTGGCCGCACGTCTCGGTCGCATCGCTCGTGCCGGCAGCACCCGTGCCGATCCCGGATCATCTGTTGCCGCTGACGTGAGGCGGATGGCGGTGTGACGACGATGCGCCACGTCCGCGGCATCGGACGTGGCGTGAACCAACGCATCCGTGATGCGACGGTGACCGCCGCTCGCGCGATCCTGAAAGGCCGGCGCGGCGATCAATGGTATGATCATTGTCATCCAAAAGAGAGGCGATCATGCCCCCTTCCAAGATGTCCCGCGGCTCCATCAGGCTACGACGATTTGCACGGCGCGGTCATGTTGCGGCAATTGCTGCAGCGTTGTTTCTCGCGGCGACCGCCTGCTCGGCCGGGCCGGCGCTTGCCGCGGCAGATGATGCGCAGGCGCGAACCATCTTCGAAAAGTTCATTGCCGCGCAGAATGCGCACAACGCGGACGATGTGAAGGCCATGCTGTGGAATTCGCCCGGCACGCTGTTGTTTGCGAGAGGCATCGAAACCAGAGGCCGTGATGCGGTCGCGGACCGCTTCAAGGGCTACTACGAGGGCACCTGGCACCTCGAACCCGATATGTCGAAATTCCACGTCGCCGTGATCTCGAACGAGGTCATGCAGGTCCTCGTTCCCATCGTCTTCACGCGTGGCCTTCCCGGCAAGCCACCCCAACAGAATACGTTTCTGATCAGCCAGACCTACGTGCGGGATGCGAACGGTTGGTCCGTCGCCTCCGTCCTGCCGGTCGCGAACACGGAACTGAAATAGCGGCGATCCAGAATCGTAGCCCGGATGGAGCGCAGCGTAATCCGGGACAACGTCGGAGAGGATACACCCCGGATTGCGTTTCGCTCCATCCGGGCTACACGCACGCTTCGCAATGGCAGGTTGTTTGGGCTTGCCTGGCCGAAGCTCGCGGCGGGCAGCCCGCCTGCGCCCTTTGGGCTTCGGCGTGGCATCCTTCTCTCGCTATCGCGAGCGGAGGATGGTGGGCGCGACAGGGATCGAACCTGTGACCCCTACCATGTCAAGGTAGTGCTCTCCCGCTGAGCTACGCGCCCTAGATGTCTCTAGATCGGGTCGGGTCCCTATAACGGCTCAGGGGAGCCGGTGCAAGGACCGAAGGGGGCCGATTTAGGCCGCCAGCATCTTGTTCACTTCGCTGACCAATTCGCGCAGATGCACGGGCTTGGACAGCACCTTGGCGTTCTTGGGGGCGTCCGAATCCGAGTTCAGGGCGACCGCGGCGAAGCCGGTGATGAACATGATCTTGATGTCGGAGTCGAGTTCCGAGGCCCGGCGGGCGAGCTCGATGCCGTCCATCTCCGGCATCACGATGTCGGTCAGCAGCATCTCGAACGGCTCTTCCCGGAGCCGCTGATAGGCGGCCATGCCGTTGTCATGGGACGAGACCTGAAAACCAGCGTTTTCCAGCGCCTTGACCAGGAAACGGCGCATGTCGTTGTCGTCTTCGGCGAGCAGGATTTTGGGCATGGCAGGAAACGTCAAATCCCCAGAGGATATCAGCAGAGGTTACTAAGCCCGACAGAGGGTAAATTTGGGGTGAAAATCTTTACCCTGGGCTGGCTGCGCTGCCGGTCCCTTGTGAACCCGAATGCGGCACGAATCAATCGAGCCGCGCCGGCGCATCCCCGCTTCCCTGCCCACACGGTTAAGACATGTTCCAGCGCAGATCACATCTTTTCGCTTGGCAGAATGGTTGCGATTCCAGACAATGACGACACATAAGAGCCGCTCCACCGGCCGAATCAATTCGATCCGAGACCCGGATCCCGCGGCGCGAAGGGACGAAGCCTGAGAAGATGACCCGGTTTGACGGCGACGTGTCGCCCGCCTTCGAGATCGTGGAGCCCGCGCAATGGCGCGCGCCTGTCATCTTCAACTCGCCCCATTCCGGGTCGACCTATCCGGACGAATTCCTCAGCGCCTCCAGGATCGACCTGACGACGCTGCGGCGGTCCGAAGATTCCTTCATGGACGAGCTGATCGGCCATTTGAGCGAGCGCGGCTTTCCGACCGTGCGGGTCAACTTTCCCCGCTCCTATGTCGACGTCAATCGCGAGCCCTATGAGCTCGATCCCCGCATGTTCACCGGACGGCTGCCGAGCTTTGCCAATACCCGCTCGATGCGGGTCGCCGGCGGGTTAGGCACCATCCCGCGCGTGGTCGGCGACGGCCAGGAGATCTACCGCGAACGCATCCTGGTCGACGATGCGCTGGCGCGGATCGAGACGCTGTACAAGCCCTATCATCGCGCGCTGCGCCGGCTGATCAACAAGGTGCACCAGATGTTCGGCACCGTGGTGCTGGTCGATTGCCACTCGATGCCCTCGGTCGGCGTCAGCAGGGACGAGCCGCGGCGGCCCGACATCGTGATCGGCGACCGCTACGGCACGAGCTGCACGCCGCTGCTTCCGGACAGGGTCGAGGAGACCATGGGCGGGCTCGGTTATTCGATCGGCCGCAACAAGCCCTATGCCGGCGGCTTCATCACCGAGCATTACGGCAACCCCGCAAGCGGTCTGCACGCGGTGCAGCTCGAGCTCAACCGCGCGATCTACATGGACGAGCGGCGGCGCGAGCGCAGTCCGCGCTTTGCGCAAGTGGCAAGCGACTTCGGCGTGCTCGCCGACGTGCTGGCGACGACGATCCCGTTCGGCGATCTCGGCCCGTTCCAGGCCGCGGCGGAATAATAGCGAGCCGTCGCCGCGCGATCGCGTCGCCGATCAAACATCAGATCAAGCTGCCAGCGTATCGTGCGCCGAATCTTCGCTTCGCGTTTTCGCGCGCTCGAAGTGAAGATCGAGGCTCAAAGAAAAAAGGGCCGCTTCTGATGAAGAAGCGGCCCAAGTCTAGGGAGGAAACGCCCAAGGAGGGCAGCGGTAACGCAGAGCGCTACCGCACCGCAACAATATGCGGCCGCGACGCACAAAGTGCAAGGGCTTTTGAGCCGTTTCCCATGCAATATGCACATGGCTCAATTGCTTATAGCGAAACCCAGATTCAGTTTCTTTGATAAGGAAATTCAATGGGTTGATAACCGTTTGCATACGAACAAGGCATACTCGGAACTAAGTTTTCAACTCTATGATCGATATTTGGCCAGCATATGACTGGGATGGGGCAGCCGGTTGCGGCATCCAAAATACGGAGCAAACCAACTCAGCGCTGCACGCGAGAAGCGAATTGAGCTAGGCAGGAGCGAGCTTCACCCGACTTTCGTTTTGAGGATGCGCCGTGACGGTGATCGACTTCTCAGCCTTCATCGGACGGCTCGCCACCGCCTCCGGCGAAACCATCCTGCCGTTCTTCCGCACCTCGCTGTCGATCGACGACAAGAGCAAGACCAAGGATTTCGACCCCGTGACGGAGGCCGACCGCGCCGCGGAGGCGGTGATGCGCCGGCTGATCAAGGCGAGCTTCCCCCAGCACGGCATCGTCGGCGAGGAATTCGGCAATGAGCGCGAGGACGCCGATTATGTCTGGGTGCTCGACCCCATCGACGGCACGAAATCCTTCATCGGCGGCTTTCCGATCTGGGGCACGCTGATCGCGCTGCTGCACAAGGGCGCGCCGGTGTACGGCATGATGCACCAGCCCTTCATCGGCGAGCGCTTCTCCGGCGACAACGGCTCGGCCACGTATAAAGGCCCGTCCGGCGAGCGCCGGCTCCAGGTCCGCCGCTGCGCCTCGCTATCGGAAGCAACGAGCTATACCACCAGCCCGCTGCTGATGAACGAACGCGACCGCGCCATTTTCAGCCGCATCGAACAGGGCGCGCGGCTGTCGCGCTATGGCGGCGACTGCTACTCCTATTGCATGCTGGCGGCCGGTCACGTCGATCTCGTGGTCGAGACCGAGCTGAAGCCTTACGACATCGCAGCCCTGATCCCGATCGTGACCGGCGCCGGCGGCGTCGTCACCACCTGGGAAGGCAAGCCGGCCCAGGGCGGCGGCCGCATCATCGCGGCCGGCGACGCCAGAGTTCACGAAGAAGCACTGAAACTGCTCAACGGATAAGCGCCCCAAGGAGCGTGCATGAAAAGAGCCTGCATGAACAACTGGCCTAAGCTCCTCCTCGCATTCCTGCTCCTGTTTCCCGCCCTCGCCTCCGCGCAGAATTTCCCCGCGAAACCGATCGAGCTGATCGTGCCGTTCCCGGCCGGCGGTCCCAACGACATCATTGCCCGGGTGATCGGCCAGCGCATGTCGGAGCTGTCAGGGCAGCCGGTGCTGATCGACAATCGCGGCGGCCAGGGCGGCGTGCTCGGCACCGACGCGGTCTCCAAGGCCGCGCCCGACGGCTACACCATCGCCATCTCCTCAGCCGGCGCGCTCGCGATCAGCCCGAGCATGGAGCGGGTCGCCTACGACACGGCGAGCGACCTCACGCCGGTGACGCTGGTTGCGACCGTGCCGGAAATGCTGGTGGTTGCCACCAACGTGCCCGCAAAGGACATCGGCGAGCTGATCGCGCTCGCCAGGGCCCAGCCCGGAAAGCTCAATTTCGCCTCCTCCGGCCCCGGCAGCCTGCCGCACCTCGCCGGCGAATTGTTCAAGCTGACGGCCAAGATCGACATCGTCCACGTGCCCTATCGCGGCGCGGCGCCCGCGGTGAACGATCTCCTGGGCCAGCAGGTGCAGATGACGTTCCTGGATCTCCCCGTGCTGCTGCCGCAGGTCAAGGCGGGCGCGTTGAAGCCCATCGCGGTCGGCTCGGCCGAGCGCTCCGCGACCGCGCCCGACGTGCCGACCACCGCGGAAGCGGGCTTTGCCGATCTTCGCATCGAGAACTGGTACGGCATGGTGGCGCCGAAGGGCACGCCGAAGGAGATCGTCACCGCGCTGCATGGCCTGGCGACGAAGGCCATGGCGGATCCGGCCGTAAAGGAAAAGCTCGCCGCCCAGGGCGCGACGCTGGTTGGCGACGAGCCGGAGCATTTTCGCGGCTTCATCGCGGACGAGACGAAGAAGTGGGCGAAGGTGATCAAGGACGCCGGCGTCGAGACGGCGAAGTAGCGCTGTCTTACCCTCCCCTGGAGGGTAAGCCCTCACACCGCCGCCGCCCGCAAATGCTCCACCAGCATCTTGGCCGGCCTTGGCAGCGCCTTGAAGCTGCGGGCGCAGATCACGAGCTTGCGGTTGGCGAAAGCATCGCGCAGGCGGACCATGGCCAGCGGCATCAGCTTGGCGCAGCGGCGGGCGGCGGATATCGGCACCAGGGCGATGCCGACGTCAGCGGCGACCATCTGGCAGATCGCGTCGAAATCGCGCAGACGCGCACGGTAATGCGGACGCATGCCGAGCCGGGCGGCGTGCTTCGAAATGTGCATCTGGAGCGCAGTGGCGCTGGTGAGCCCGACGAATTCGCAATCCCTCGCCTCCTGGAAATCGATCTGGCGGCGGCCGGCGAACGGACCGCGCCTGGACGTCACCAGCGTCAGGTGGTCCTCGCTGAAGACGAAGCGCTCGATATGATCAGGGAGCGCGTGCTCGGCGGCAAAGCCGAGATCGGCGGCACCGGCGGTGATTGCTGCCGCGATATCGGTGCTCTCGCGCTCCTCGATGTCGATGGCGACGTCGCGATGCTCGCGCAGGAAGCCCGCCAGCGCCTTCGGCAGATGCTCCGACAGCCCCGAGGTGTTGACGAGAAAATGCACGCTCGCGCGCACGCCGCTGGCAAAGCCGGCGAGATCGCCGCGCATGGCGTCGACCTGGTGCATCACGACCCGTGCATGATCGAGCAGGCTCTCGCCCGCCGCAGTCAGCTCGACACCGCGCCGCCCGCGCTTGAGCAGCGCGACGCCGAGCGCGTCATCGAGCCCCTTTATGCGCGCGCTGGCAGAGGCCAAGGCGAGATTCGATCGCTCGGCACCGCGCGTGATGCTGCGCTGGTCGGCTACCGCGATGAAGAGCTGGAGGTCGACGAGGTCGAAGCGCATGGCTGGATTCTCCTCAGCCTCCGCCGAGAACGAAGGCTGTCTCCGTAACCTCCAGATTGTGCCCGCGCGCGGCTTCGGTCAATGTGCAAGATATGATTGACCCGCTCCTCATCCTCATCGCCGCCGTCTTCCTGATCGCCGGATTCGTCAAGGGCGTGGTCGGGCTCGGCCTGCCGACCGTGTCCATGGGCCTGCTCGCGGTGAACATGGCGCCGAGCCGCGCGATCGCCATCGTGATCGTACCCGCCATCGTCACCAATATCTGGCAGACCTTCGCCGGCCCCTATCTGCGCGACGTCCTGAGGCGGCTGTGGCCGCTGATGATCGGCACCGTGATCGGATGCTGGCTCAATGCCGGCGCGCTGACCGGCCCGCATGCCCGTTACGGCACGATCGTGCTCGGAATCCTGCTCGTGATCTACGCGATCATCGGGCTCAGCAAATTCAAGTTCCACGTCGCGCCGCAGAACGAGAAATGGGTCGGCGGCGTGGTCGGCGTGATCACCGGCGTGATCTCGGCCTCGACAGGCGTGCAGGTGATCCCCTCGATGCCGTTCATGCAGGCGATCGGCATGGAGAAGGACGAACTGGTGCAGGCGCTCGGCGTGTTCTTCACAACGGCGACGCTGGCGCTCGCCTTCAACCTCACCGCCGGTGGATTGCTGACGCCGGCGAACGCCGTGCCGGGCGCCGTGGGCATGGCCATGGCCTTTGCCGGCATGTTCGTCGGCCAGTCGGTGCGGGCGCGGATGCCGGCGGAAGCGTTTCGCCGCTGGTTCCTGATCGCGATGATCCTGCTCGGCGTTTATCTCGCGGGCAGCGCGCTGCTGAAGGAGTTCGCCTGAGGCCTACGATTTGGGTTCGTATCCAGGCACCCATTTTTCGTGCTGGGGCAGATCGTCCTGAATCGTCCACCACGGTGCGCGCGACGAGGTGAAGACGTGGAGGCGGGGCCTGACATCGGGATCGTCATCGAGCAGGCCGGCGGGAATGCTGACGGTCGGCAGATAACTCGCCTTGCCCGGCGTCAGGCAGCCGCAGGTCTTGCAGCGATGGCGGAAGCTCCCCGGCGCGGATTCGTAAGCCACCGTCATGTCCTCGCCGGCAACAAAGCGAAACTTGTCGGAATCGACATGGGCGTAGGTGGCGAAGGCGGCACCGGTCAGCTTGCGACAATTGGCGCAATGGCAATGCGTCAGCGCACGCACCTGATCGATCTCGAAACGCACGGCTCCGCATAGGCAGCTTCCACGAACCATCGAAACCTCCCCGCGCGGCCTCTATCGGGCCGACTGCATGCCGGACCAGTCATTCGTTCGAATGAGTTATCGCGTCTCCAGCATGGCGACGCGGATGCCGAGATAGATGAAGAGGCCGCCGAGCGCGCGGTTGACCCAGGCGATCGCGCCCTCAGACTTGCGCAGCCGGTGGGCCGCCCTTGCCGCGAACGCCGCCAGCACGAGGCACCACAACGTTCCCGTAAAGATGAAGATCAGGCCGAGCGTCAGGAAGGCGAGTGGCTTGTGCGGGGAATCGGCTGCGACGAATTGCGGCAGGAAGGCCAGGAAGAACAGCGCGACCTTGGGATTGAGCGCGTTGGTGAAGACGCCCTGGAGGAAGACCCGCCGCAGCGGGCTCCGCTCCGGCTCGTCGATGGCTGCGGCCAGCGCCGGGCGCGACCACAGCATCTGAAGTCCTGTCACGACGAGATAGGCCGCGCCGACCAGCTTCAGGATCGAGAAGGCGGTCGATGAGGCCATCAGCAGCGCCGAAAGGCCGATTGCTGCGCCCGCAACGTGGAAAAAGCAGCCAAAACTGATGCCGAGCGCGGCCGCGGCGCCGCCCCGCCAGCCCATCTGCATGCTGCGGCCGATCACGTAGACCGAGTCCGGGCCAGGCGTGATGTTGAGCAATATGCCCGACAGGATGAAGAGCCAGATCTCGTGAATGCCCAGCATGTGAGGTGCCCCCGTCAGTCCTGAAAGGCGGGCTTATTCGGTTCGGCCGCCGCCGTCCACCGCCAGGATTGCGGAGAATTTACCTCAAATTTGCAATGCGGATGATGCTTTCGCTCGGCCTTATCTGCTCTATAAAGGCGGGGTTCTTGGAAGTGCGGGATTCGAGGCGACTGCCACGCGGGGGCCGGTCATCGATCCCTTGGAGCTCCGGATTATGGAAAGACGTCTGGCCGCCATCGTCTGCGCCGATGTCGCCGGCTATTCGCGCATGATGGGCAGCGACGAGGCCGGCACCCATGCCGCCTTCAAGGCCCATCGCAGCGCGATCCATCCCATCATCCTCAACCATGGCGGCCGCGTCGTCAAAAACACCGGCGACGGCTTCCTGTTGGAGTTCCCGAGCATCGTCGGCGCCGTCGAGGCCGCGATCGCGATGCAGACGCTGATGGCGGAGCGCAACCATCACCTGCCTGCCGAGCGCGCCATGCAGTTTCGCCTCGGCATCCACATGGGCGACGTCATCGCCGACGAGGACGAGGTATTCGGTGACGACGTCAACATTGCCGTCCGCCTCGAAGCGGTGGCGAGCCCCGGCGGCTTCGCCATCTCGGCCAAGGCCTACCGGGAGGCGAGCAAGCACCTGACCGCGCTGCTGGTCGATGCCGGCAACCATCGCTTCAAGAACATCAAGGACCCGATCGGGGTCTGGACCTGGATGCCCGAGGGTGCGCCAGCGCTCGCGCCCGAGCTCCGGGAGGCGTCGGTGCTGTCGCAGCAGTACCGCACAGCGATCGTCGGTGTGCTGCCCTTCGCCAATCTCAGCGACGCCCAGGACGAATATTTCTCCGACGGCCTCACCGAGGATCTGATCCACGCGCTGTCGCTGCAATCCTTCTATCGCGTGCTGAGCCGCAACTCGACCTTCGCGTTCAAGGGCAAGAACACCAGCACCCGCCTGATCGCGCGCGAGATCGATGCCACCTATCTGATCCAGGGCTCGGTGCGGCGCGCCGGAGCCAAGATCCGCGTCACCGCCGAGCTGGTCGCGCCGGAGACCGGCGAGCAGCTCTGGACCGGCCGCTACGACCGCGACATCGGCGAACTGTTCGCGATGCAGGACGAGATCACCACCAATCTGTCCGCCGCCATCGCCACCGAGATCGTCCGGGCGGAGGCCTCGGCGCCGGCGCGGCTCTCCACCGACGTGACCGCCTGGGACCGCTTCCTCAAGGGGCTGTCGCACTACTACCGGCAGACCAAGGAGGACCTGGCCACCGCCGTCGACCTGTTCCGCGAAGCCATCAGCCTCGACCCCAAACTGTCGATCGCGCACGCCTATCTCGCCACGATCCAGATCCAGAGCATCCAGTTCGGGTGGGTCAAGGGCACACGCGAGATGTGGGCCGAGGCGATGGCCCTCGCCGAGACCAGCGTCCGGCTCGACCCGCGCTCCTCCTTCGCCTTCTCGATCCTGTCCTGGGCGCATGCCATGGAGGCGCATTACGAGGCCGCGATGGACGCCGCCAAGCGCGCGGTCGCGCTCAACCCCTACGACAACGGCGCACGCGGCGTGCTCGGCATCTGCCATTTCGTCATCGGCGAGCACCGCGAGGCGATCGAGCTGTTTTCGATGGCCGCGCAGCGCGACAATAGCGACCCGCGCTACCAATGGGCCGCGCTGAACGCCTTCAGCCATTATCTGCTGGGGCAATACGACGCGACCCTGTCCTGGGCCCGCGAGCAGCTCTACATCAACCCGAACCACATGCAGGCGCTGGCGATCCGTGCCGCGGCGCTGGCACAGTTGGGCCGGGACGATGAAGCGGGCGAGGCCGTCGGCGTGCTGATGCGCAACTACCCGACGCTGAATGTTGATCGTCACTTGCGCAATTTCCACTGGAAGCGGCCCGAGGACCTTGCCCATTACCGCGAGGGGCTTCTGAACGCGGGCGTGCCGCTCAGCAAGCTGACCCTGGTGCAAAGCGACGTCAAACGCGCGGCCGAGTCCTGACAGGCGGGCCTTCTCGGTCCCGACCCAGCCCCTTCGCAAAACGCGGGCCGGCTTTTATTGACAGGACCGTGAATTCAGCCACACTTCTTTACACGCTGAAGTAGTATAAGCTGCTGTCGGTTTGTTAGGACTTTCCGCGCTCTATCGGCGCGTCTTCATTTCACGATTCGCCGTTTTCAGGATTTTGGGCCATGAACGACCCCGCCTCGAAGCCTCCCTTCGATCCCTCGATCCAGGTCTCGCCAGACAATCCCTGCCCCTTCCTGCGCGGCCTGGTCGGCGAAGGCTTCGTCGACGGCGGGACCGTCCCGATCGGCAAGCTATCGCAGACGATCGCGAATGCGAGCGGCGACAAGGGGCTGATGAAGACGGTGGCCCGCGTCGAGACCCGCGGCATCGCGCTGATCGCCAACGGCTTCGGTCACATCCTGAAGAGCATCTTTTCGGGCGCACAGCTCGATGCGCTGCGCGGCGGCCCCCTGGACAAGCGCGGCGCCGGTTCGCGCATCCTCGGCGTCGACGGC
The DNA here is from genome assembly GCF_011516635.5 of Bradyrhizobium barranii subsp. apii. GTDB lineage: Bacteria > Pseudomonadota > Alphaproteobacteria > Rhizobiales > Xanthobacteraceae > Bradyrhizobium > Bradyrhizobium barranii. Next base: position 7,844,754 of record NZ_CP096255.1, read on the forward strand.
AAGGTCAATGAGGATCAGATCGCCCGCCTGGCCAGCTTCGGCAGGGACTATACCGATCCCAACGGCGGCGGCACCGAGCCCGGCATCAACGCGTCGGAAATACAGACCTACATGCGCGACAATCTCAAGCGCGCCGGGAGCGCTGCGCGCTGGTATTACCGGATCTTGATGCAATTCGAATGGCCCATCCTGCTGAAGATCATGGGCAAGGGCGAAGGCGAGAACCGCTACCTCGGCATCGCCGACGTGCGTACGCTGTTCAACGAGCGCAAATTCCCGGAGAGGATCACACAGCGGGTCGTCAGCCAGCCGGTCAAACCGCCCTCGCTCATATTGCGTGTTGCCGGCGGACTCGTCGCTGCGCTGCTCGTCTTTGGCGTCGTGGCGCTGCGCTTTCCCGATCAATTCCAGCCGATGCTGCCCGGCATCCTCGGTGACCTCGTGGCGCCGCCATTGCCGAAGCTTGTCGAACCCCAGGCGGCGTACTGGCTCGAGCAAAACTGGGCGCTGGAGGACCGGCACTGGTTTCATCACGCCAGCCAGGGCACCGCGACCTTCCCGGTGCCCTACAGCTGGTTCATGGCGCTCGAGCAGCCGCGGCTTCATTTCTTCGCAAAGCCCGGGATGCTGCATGACAGCGACCATCTCCAGCGCTTCGGCTTCATCCCGAGCCCGCAGACGATCAACACCGACGACGCCACGCTGCGCCGGTTCGGCTACGCCAATGTCTACGACAAGACGAAGCCGGTGCCGGCGCGGCTTTGGGATCCGCCGGTTGACTGGGGCGCCCAGGCTGAAAACGTCGACGGCCTGCCCGTCGGCTTTGCTCGCATGACCGGCGTACCCGATCCTGCGACCGGCCAGGTCGGCGACGACCGGATCGGCCTGACCTGCGCCGCCTGCCACACCGGCCAGATTCACTACAAAGGCATCGACATCCGTTTCGACGGCGGCCCGGCGATGACCGACCTGAGGAAGCTCGAGATCACGACGGGTCTGTCGATCGCCTACACGCTCCTCGTGCCGGGTCGCTTTACCCGCTTCGCCGACCGTGTGCTCGGCCCCTCCGCCAGCGGTGCGGATCGCGATGCGCTGAAGCAGAAGCTGCGCACGATCAGCACGTTCCTGATCGACTGGGAGAAGACCTACGCGAAAACCATCGACGGCAAGACGAGGTTCAACGAGAAGACGAAGCGGGAAGAGAAGCAGCAGGACACCGAGGAAGGATACGGCCGTCTCGACGCGCTCAACCGCATCGGCAATCAGGTCTTCGCCCAGGACATGACGCTCAGCGGCCTCAGCGGCTTCGAAAAGAATCTGCATGCCAAGGATGCGCCGGTCAGCTTCCCGCCGATCTGGACCGTGCCCTGGCTCAAATTCGCGCAATATGACGCGTCCATCGAACAACCGCTGATCCGCAACGCCGGCGAAGCGCTGGGCGTGACGGCGCTGCTCAATCTGTCCGACAATACCCCCAAGGACACGCTGTTCCGCTCGTCGATGGATATCAAGAACCTGAACTGGATCGAGGATCTGCTGAAGGGGTCGGCGCCCTATCCGAAAAAGCAGCTCTCCGGACTGACATCACCGAAATGGCCGTCCGATATCTTCGGCGACAATGCCTGGAAGATCGATGGCGAGCGCGTCAAGAACGGCCGCAAGCTCTACGCGCAGATCTGCGTCGAATGCCATCTCGGGCCGGTCAACGATCCCGTGTTCGACACCGAGTTTCCGGACCAGAGCATCTGGTCCTCGTCGCGCTGGGAGACCATCGGCAAAGACAAATTCCTGAACGAGGTCCAGAAAAGCGTCAAAGGCATGGGCACCGATCCCGCTCAGGCCAGTGTGCTGGCGACGCGGACGGTTCAGGTACCGGGCTTTCTCGAGCTCGATCCCACGCAGAAGCTCAATGCCTGGTGGAGCTGCAATCTGCCGGCTATCTCCTCGACCGACATGCCGTACTCGGTCGGGCTGATGGTGCTCGTCGACATCGTCAGCCGCAAGGCGATGGACGATGCGAAGATCGACCCGAAGGTCCAGCAGGCCTGGTGGGGCGAGCGCAAGAACTGCCCGAATCCCGGTCCGCAGCCGGCCGAGGCGAAGGAGCCGCCGCCCTGGTATCGCGCGCGCCCGCTCAACGGCGTCTGGGCCACCGCGCCTTACCTGCACAACGGATCGGTGCCCTCGCTCTACTGGATGCTGAGCCCCGCGGCCGAGCGCCCCAAATCGTTCTGCATGGGTGGTGGTCGCGACTACGATCCGAAGCAGGTCGGCTTCGCGGTCGTCGACGGCGAGAGCTGCAAGACCGGGCAGTCGCGCTTCTCGACGCGAGCGTCTGATGGCACCGAGACCTTCGGCAACAGCAATGCCGGCCACTCGTTCGATGGCACGCCGGGCCCCGGCAAGGACGGCACCATCGGCCGCGTGCTCAAGGAGCAAGAGCGCTACGACCTGATCGAGTATCTGAAGACGCTGTGAGGCTGAGAAGGTTCATCGTCATGGCCGGGCTTGTCCCGGCCATCCACGTTCTTTGATCGCGCAGCAACGTGGATGCCCGGGACAAGCCCGGGCATGACGGAGATTGTGGAACGATCAGCCGTCCTCAGGAAGTTTCCGTCACCTCACTTGAACAGCGGCGTGCCCGGCACGAAGGCGTCGAAGGCGGCCCAGAACTGGGAGCGGTAGCGGTCCTGCTCCTGGAGGATCTCGTGCTTGGCGCCGGCAATCACGAGATGGGAGCCGGCGCGCAAATGATAGGCGAACTCCTCGATCGCCGCGGTCGAGACCACGGTGTCGCTGGAGGCCGCCAGCATCAGGATCGGCTGGCGGATTTGGGACGGGTAGTTCTTGCCCTTGAAGGTGTTCATGGCGTGGAAGGCGGTATCGGCCCAGGCGACCGTCGGTGACGCGAGCCCGAGCGTCGGATCCTCCTCCAGGATCGCGGCATTGCGCGCATAGCGCACGGGATCGCTGGTCAGCGGATTGTTGATGAAGGGATTGAGCCCGGTGATGTGGTCGCTGCCGCCGGGGACATAGCGACCGCCCATCCCCATCAGGCGCATCGTCTTCAGCAGCGCCCGCGCCGGAAACGAGGTGGCGCGGCCGGGCAGGTCGATCATCGGCGCCGACAGCACCATGCGGTCGAACCAGCGCTTGCCCGCATGCGCCACCCGCAGCATCACCGTGCCGCCCATGGAATGGGCGAGCGCGAAGAAGGGCGGCGGGCAATCCGGCAGCACCACCTGCTGCACGAAGGTCTCGACGTCGATCTCGAAATCGGAGAAGTCGCGCACATAGCCCTTGCGCGGATCGCGCAGGCGGCGCGAGGAGTGGCCCTGCCCGCGCCAGTCGATCATCGCCACCGCAAAGCCGCGGTCGCGCAGGTCGCGCACGGTCTCGAAATATTTCTCGATCTGCTCGCTGCGTCCGGTGAAGACGCAGACCGTGCCCTTGCGGTTCGCCGGCGGCGCCCAGCGCGCAAAGCGCAGCTCGGCGCCATCGGGCGTCTTGATGGTGCCGCTGACGACGTCTTCGGGAACGGGATTGGACGGAATCGAGATCAGCGTCATTGGGCGAGAAATGCTGCAAATCAAGGGGCTGGAGCGCCGAAAAGGCGCAACTTGCCGCCCTCTTGAACGCCGTTCCCCTGAACCCATATCACCATGGTGCAGGCCGCTACCAGTGTTTCGGAACCGGAACATCAGGCTGCACACAGACTAAAGCCCGGCCCGATTGGCGGGCGGGTTATCAACAGTCGCTCAATGGAGGACTAGACCATGCGTAGCTACGACCTGACTCCGTTTTACCGTTCCACCGTCGGCTTCGACCGCCTCTTCAGCCTGCTCGACCAAGCTGGTTCGGACGGCAGCCCCGGTTATCCCCCCTACAACATCGAGCGTACCGGCGAGAACACCTACCGCATCACGGTTGCGGTGTCCGGCTTCGCCAAGGACGAGCTCTCCCTCGTCGCGAAGGAAAACACGCTGACGATCAAGGGCGAGAAAGTCGCCAACGAGAACTCAAAATCCGAAGTGCTGTACCGCGGCATCGCCGCGCGTGCCTTCGAGCGCGCCTTCCAGCTTGCCGACTTCGTGCAGGTGAAGGACGCCTCGCTCGAGAACGGGCTGCTTCACGTCGACCTCGTGCGCGAGATTCCCGAAGCCAAGAAGCCGCGCCAGATCGCCATCAACGCGGCCGCGCCGAAGGCGCAGGTGATCGAGAGCTCGGTCGCCGCCTAAGCACGTCGACAACCGCCAAGTTGCGAAAACGCCCCGGTGCCCCGGGGCGTTTTTTCGTTTTGCATTGCATCACAGAACGGTGAGGACACGTAACGCCGCGACCACGCGCTCCGTCCTTTGGGCATCGCAGCAAAAACACTACGGAGCACGATCATGTCACTTTGGCGCAGCCTTTTCGTCGCAGCGAGCCTGCTGGCGGCCCCCATCGGCCTTGCTCACGCGCAGACGCCGCAGACGGTGAAGGCGAAGAACGTCGTGCTGGTGCACGGCGCCTGGGCCGACGGATCGAGCTGGTCGGAGGAGATCCCGATCCTCCAGGCCGCGGGCCTGCACGTCACTGCCGTGCAAAATCCGCTGTCGTCGCTTGCGGACTCCGTCGAGGCGACCAAACGCGCGCTGGCCGAACAGGATGGTCCGACGGTGCTGGTCGCGCATTCCTGGGGCGGCACTGTCATCAGCCAGGTCGGCAACGACCCGAAGGTCACCGGCCTCGTCTACGTCGCCGCACGCGCGCCAGATGCGAACGAAGACTTCGTCGCGCTGTCGAAGCAGTTTCCGGCAGGCCCGGCCCGCGCCGGCATCGTCGAACGCGACGGCTATACAAAGCTCTCGGAAGACGCCTTCCTGAAGTATTTTGCCAATGGCGTGAAGCCGGAGCAGGCCAGGGAGCTCTACGCCGTGCAATGGCCGACGGCCGCCTCGATCTTCGCCGGCCGCACCACGGAAGCTGCATGGCACACCAAGCCGAGCTGGTACGCGGTGTCGAAGAACGACGGCACCATCAATCCGGATTTCGAACGCTTCCTCGCCAAGCGCATGAACGCAACGACGATCGAGCTCGATGCCGGCCACCTCTCGCTGGTGTCGCATCCGAAGGAGGTGGCGAATCTGATCCTGGAAGCCGCGGGGTATCCGCGCAGCTGAGCGCGCGATCGCCGCAATGAAAAAGCGCCCGAGAATCTCGGGCGCTTTTGTTTTGCTCAGGCCTCTCCCCGATGTCGTCCCTGCGAACGCAGGGGACCCATAACCCCAGGGAGAGGTTTGGCGAAGACTCGTCGTTCGGGACTCGCACCTCATCCCCGTCGATAGATCACGCGGTATGGGTCCCTGCGTTCGCAGGGACGACACCGAATCTGTAACCCGCACCGTCGCGTCAAATCAGCAACGCGCTAGTCCAGCCCCTGCGCCGCCGGCATCTCCTGCGTCGGCATGATCGTCGGAGCCAGCTTGGCCTGACCGACGGTTGGCGCGGCGGTTTGCGGTGCGGCCTCGGCGGGCTTCGCCTGCACCGCAGCGGTCTGTTGTGCAGGCTGCGCCTGCGGCGCTTCTGCCTGCTGCGCAGCTGGCGCGGCCGGCTTGGCGGCGGCGACAGGCGCCTCGCCGCGGCGCGGGGCAGCCTTCGGCAGCGGCACGTTGCGGCTGGCGACATGCGGGATCGAGGCCAGCGGACGCGGCGGACCGCTGCGGACCATGGTCGGCGGCGGCAGCGCGCTTTGCGGACGGTAAGGTGCAACCGTCGGCACCTCATCGCTGGGCGCCATGCCGAAGGCGTCGGCGGCCGGCTTGAAGCGCAAAATTCGCCCGTCGCGGGCATCGATCACCAGCCGGCCGTCGTCGCCGCGGCGGTCGATCGCCGCGATGGTGTAGACGCCGCCGCGCAGGCGCGGGATGCCAAGCGGCGAGAAGCCGTTGTCGCGCAGCACGGCGTAGACCTCGGTCGGCGGCAGCAGCGCCGGTGCCGGACCGCGCTCCTCGTAGCCATAGCCGTAACCGTAACGCGGCGGCGGTGGCGGCGCGGCTTCCGGCGGCCCATAGGGTCCGTCGAAATCCGAGACCACGATATAGGCGCCCCGCGCAGCGCCGTTGGCCGGAACTTGTGCCTCGGCGGCCGTTGCCACCAGCGCCAGCGTGGCAGCGGCCACACATCCTGTGAAAAACTTCATGGTCGACACGCTCCTGTCAGGCCCCCGAATGTCTCGCGCTCTTTCGCTTCTTGCGGCGTGGCGCGCCTTTCGAAGGGCTGATCCGAAGCTTCATTCGGGATTTCGGCGTCGGCAGGGCCGGATCAGGGCGCGTTTGCTTCAAAACCGGGGCCGCGTGCCATGCGGAAAGCGCTGATTGACACTCTGGGAATCGGGACTTCCGCGCGCTTGTGTGATAGACAAAAATTTGGCAAGGTGATGGTTAGGACAGGAAGACTGTCTCAATTTTGCTTGCAGTTCCGGCATACGGATTGCAACGAAAGTCGGTGCTTTCGAGCGCCAGGAAGGCAACAGGCAAAGCCGTTCTCGGGGACGAAGAACGCCTAGGCCTGAATTTAAGAAAATGCGGCTCGCAGCGGACGAGCGGTGACCCAGAGGCGGGTGCCGCGGAACGCCCAAGGTGCGCCGAAGATAGCGGTGAGGCAGCTTGCCGCATGGAGAGGATTGGAACAATGAACGGGTCGCAATTCGAGCGCGCAAACATCGTGGCAGAAGAACTGTCGGCGACGGTCGCCTCGAAAACGACTGATCCGATTCAGGAACACAATTCGCGCCCGCCGGCTGTAGGTCTGTACGATCCGAGCCTGGAGAAGGATTCCTGCGGCGTCGGCTTCATCGCCAACATCAAGGGCAAGAAGTCCCACGAGATCGTCGCGGACGCGCTCAGCATCCTCTGCAACCTCGAGCATCGCGGCGCCGTCGGCGCCGACCCGCGCGCCGGTGACGGCGCCGGCATCCTGGTGCAGATCCCGCACGCCTTCTTCAGCCGCAAGGCCAAGGAGCTCGGCTTCACGTTGCCGGCTCCGGGCGAATACGCCATCGGCGCGCTGTTCATGCCGCGCGACACCGCCTGGCGCAACGTCATCAAGAGCATCATCGCCGACCAGATCAAGGAAGAGGGCCTGACCCTGCTCGGCTGGCGCGACGTGCCGACCGACAATTCCTCGCTCGGCGTCACCGTGAAGCCGACCGAGCCCGCCTGCATGCAGGTGTTCATCGGCCGCAACGGCACCGCAAAGACCGAGGACGATTTCGAGCGCCGGCTCTACATCCTGCGCAAGTCGATCTCGCAGGCGATCTACCAGCGCCGCGATCGCGGCCTTGCGGGCTATTACCCCTGCTCGATGTCGTGCCGCACCGTGATCTACAAGGGCATGTTCCTCGCCGACCAGCTCGGCAAGTACTATCCCGACCTACATGAGACGGACTTCGAGAGCGCGCTGGCGCTGGTGCATCAGCGCTTCTCGACCAACACTTTCCCGGCCTGGTCGCTGGCGCATCCCTACCGCATGATCGCGCATAACGGCGAGATCAACACGCTACGCGGCAACACCAACTGGATGGCGGCGCGCCAGGCTTCCGTGAGCTCCGAGCTCTACGGCAAGGACATCAACCGGCTCTGGCCGATCTCCTACGAAGGACAGTCGGACACCGCCTGCTTCGACAACGCGCTCGAATTCCTGGTGCAGGGCGGCTACTCGCTGCCGCACGCCGTCATGATGATGATTCCGGAGGCGTGGGCCGGCAATCCCCTGATGGATGAGAAGCGCCGCGCCTTCTACGAATATCATGCCGCGCTGATGGAGCCGTGGGACGGCCCCGCCGCGATCGCCTTCACCGACGGCCGCCAGATCGGCGCCACGCTCGACCGCAACGGATTGCGGCCGGCGCGCTATCTCGTGACCAAAGACGACCGCATCGTGATGGCGTCCGAGATGGGCGTGCTGACGATCCCCGAGGACCAGATCATCACCAAGTGGCGGCTGCAGCCCGGCAAGATGCTGCTGGTCGACCTCGAGCAGGGCCGCCTGATCCCGGACGACGAGATCAAGGCCGAGCTCGCCCGGAGCCATCCCTACAAGGAGTGGCTGGAGCGGACCCAGATCGTGCTGGAAGAGCTGCCGAAGGTGCCGACCACCGGCGTGCGCTCCAACCTGTCGCTGCTCGATCGCCAGCAGGCGTTCGGCTACAGCCAGGAAGACATCTCCATCCTGATGACGCCGATGGCCTCCACCGGCGAGGAAGCCGCGGGCTCGATGGGCAACGACACGCCGATCTCGGCGCTGTCGGACAAGGCCAAGCCGCTGTTCACCTATTTCAAGCAGAACTTCGCGCAGGTCACCAACCCACCGATCGACCCGATCCGCGAGGAGCTGGTGATGAGCCTCGTCTCCATCATCGGACCGCGGCCCAACCTGTTCGACCTGCAAGGCCTCGCCACCACCAAGCGCCTCGAAGCGCGCCAGCCGATCCTGACCGATGCGGATCTCGAAAAGATCCGCTCGATCTCCGATGTGGCCGAGTCGCACTTCAAGTCGCGCACGCTCGACACCACCTTCCACGCCGGTCTCGGTGCCGCCGGCATGGACCAGGTGCTCGACGAGCTTTGCGCGCGTGCGGAAGCCGCCGTCCGCGAGGGCGTCAACATCATCATCCTGTCCGACCGCATGGTCGGCAGCGACCGGGTGCCGATCCCGGCACTGCTGGCCTGCGCCGCCGTGCATCATCATCTGATCCGCGTCGGACTGCGTACCTCGGTCGGCCTCGTCGTCGAATCCGGCGAGCCGCGCGAAGTGCATCACTTCGCCTGCCTGGCCGGCTACGGCGCCGAAGCGATCAATCCCTATCTGGCGTTCGAAACCATCATCGCGATGAAGGACCGCCTGCCCGGCTCGCTCGACGATTACGAGATCGTCAAGCGCTACATCAAGTCGATCGGCAAGGGCCTGCTCAAGGTGATGTCCAAGATGGGCATCTCGACCTACCAATCCTATTGCGGCGCGCAGATCTTCGACGCCGTCGGCCTCAAGGCGGACTTCGTCGGCAAGTTCTTCGCCGGCACCCACACTCGTGTCGAGGGCGTCGGCCTTGCCGAGATCGCGGAAGAAGCGGTGCGCCGTCATGCCGACGCGTTCGGCGAGGCGCAGGTCTACAAGACCGCGCTCGATGTCGGCGGCGAATATGCCTATCGCAGCCGCGGCGAGGACCATGCATGGACCGCGGAGTCGGTCGGGCTGCTCCAGCACGCCGCCCGCGGCAATTCGCTGGAACGCTACCGCGCCTTCGCCAAGATCCTGAACGAGCAGTCGGAGCGGCTGTTGACGCTGCGCGGCCTGTTCCGGATCAAGAACGCGGACGAGGAGAAGCGCAAGCCGATCCCGATCGACCAGGTCGAGCCGGCCAAGGACATCGTCAAGCGCTTCGCCACCGGTGCGATGAGCTTCGGCTCGATCTCGCGCGAGGCGCACACCACGCTCGCGATCGCCATGAACCGGATCGGCGGCAAGTCGAACACCGGCGAAGGCGGCGAGGAAGCCGACCGCTTCAAGCCGATGCCGAACGGCGATTCCATGCGTTCGGCGATCAAGCAGGTCGCCTCGGGCCGCTTCGGCGTCACCACGGAGTATCTCGTCAACTCCGACATGATGCAGATCAAGATGGCGCAGGGTGCCAAGCCCGGCGAAGGCGGCCAGCTGCCCGGCCACAAGGTCGACGCGACCATCGCCAAGGTCCGTCACTCGACGCCGGGCGTCGGCCTGATTTCGCCGCCGCCGCATCACGACATCTACTCGATCGAGGATCTGGCGCAGCTCATCTACGACCTCAAGAACGTCAACCCGACGGGCGACGTCTCGGTCAAACTGGTCTCCGAGATCGGCGTCGGCACGGTCGCCGCCGGCGTTGCCAAGGCACGCGCCGACCATGTCACCATCGCGGGCTTCGAGGGCGGCACCGGCGCTTCGCCGCTGACCTCGATCAAGCATGCCGGCTCGCCGTGGGAGATCGGCCTTGCCGAAACCCACCAGACCTTGGTGCGCGAGCGGCTGCGCAGCCGCATCGTGGTCCAGGTCGACGGCGGCTTCCGCACCGGCCGTGACGTCGTCATCGGCGCGCTGTTAGGGGCCGACGAGTTCGGCTTCGCCACCGCGCCGCTGATCGCGGCCGGCTGCATCATGATGCGCAAGTGCCACCTCAACACCTGCCCGGTCGGCGTCGCGACCCAGGACCCCGTCCTGCGCAAGCGCTTCACCGGCCAGCCCGAGCACGTGATCAACTACTTCTTCTTCGTCGCCGAGGAAGTCCGCGAGATCATGGCATCGCTCGGCTTCCGCACCTTCAACGAGATGATCGGCCAGGTTCAGCTGCTCGACCAGACCAGGCTGGTCGCGCACTGGAAGGCCAAGGGCCTCGATTTCTCGAAGCTGTTCGTCAAGCAGAAGGAAGAGAAGGGCCAGAAGATCTATCACTCCGAGCGCCAGAACCATCATTTGGAAGCGGTGCTCGACCGCACGCTGATCGAGAAGGCGACGCCTGCGCTCGACCGCGGCGCGCCGGTGAAGATCGAGGCCAGGATCAACAGCACCAACCGCTCCGCGGGTGCGATGCTGTCGGGCGCGGTCGCCAAGATCTACGGTCATGCCGGCCTGCCGCACGACACGATCCATGTCGGCCTCAAGGGCACCGCCGGCCAGGCGTTCGGCGCGTGGCTGGCGCAAGGCGTCACCTTCGAGCTCGAAGGCGAAGCCAACGACTATGTCGGCAAGGGCCTCTCGGGCGGCAAGATCATCGTCAAGCCCCCCGCCAACAGCGGCATCGTGCCGGAAGAGAGCATCATCGTCGGCAACACGGTGATGTATGGCGCCATCCAGGGCGAGTGCTACTTCCGCGGCGTCGCCGGCGAGCGTTTCGCCGTGCGCAACTCGGGTGCGGTGGCGGTCGTCGAAGGCGCCGGCGATCATTGCTGTGAATACATGACCGGCGGCATCGTGGTCGTGCTCGGCAAGACCGGGCGCAACTTCGCGGCCGGCATGTCCGGCGGCATCGCCTATGTGCTCGACGAGACCGGCGACTTCGACAAGCTTTGCAACATGTCGATGGTCGAGCTCGAGCCGGTGCTGTCGGAAGAGCTGATCAACGCCGGCACCTATAACCACTCGGGTGACCTCGAGGCGCACGGCCGGGTCGACGTGTTCAAGAACCTGCTCGACTCCGACGTCGAGCGCCTGCACGTCCTGATCTCGCGCCATGCCAAAGCGACCGGCTCCAAGCGCGCCGCCGACATCCTTGCCAACTGGAAGGACTGGCTGCCCAAATTCCGCAAGGTGATGCCGGTCGAATACCGGCGCGCGCTGCGCGAAATGGCCGCCAACGCGGACGCCGAGCCGAAAATCGCGATCGGCGCGTAGAGCGATAAGCCCTCATGGTGAGGAGCGCGATAGCTGCGTCTCGAACCATGAGGTCACCAGCGGGGCCTTTCATCCTTCGCGACGCGGCGCCAGTGCGCCGCTCCTCAGGATGAGGGTCCGGCTAGAGAGAAGACGAATTTAAGCGGCAGGGACTTCGGGTTTAATGGGCAAGATCACGGGTTTTCTCGAAATCGAACGGCATGACCGCAAGTACACCCCGGTCGCCGAGCGCGTGAAGCATTACAACGAGTTTGTCGTTCCCTTGACCGAGAAGGAAACGCGCGACCAGGCCGCGCGCTGCATGAATTGCGGCATCCCCTATTGCCACGGCACGGGCTCGGTGGCGCCCGGCACGCCCGGCTGCCCGGTCAACAACCAGATCCCCGACTTCAACGACCTCGTCTATCAGGGCAATTGGGAAGAGGCCTCGCGCAACCTGCACTCGACCAACAATTTCCCGGAGTTCACCGGGCGCATCTGCCCGGCGCCGTGCGAAGCGTCCTGCACGCTCAACATCGACGACAACCCCGTCACCATCAAGACCATCGAATGCGCGATCGTCGACCGCGCCTGGGACAATGGCTGGCTGAAGCCGGAAGTGGCGGCCGTCCAGACCGGCAAGAAGGTCGCGGTGATCGGCTCGGGTCCGGCCGGGATGGCCTGCGCGCAGCAGCTCGCGCGCGCCGGCCACGACGTGCATCTGTTCGAGAAGTTCGCCAAGGCCGGCGGCCTGCTGCGCTACGGCATCCCCGACTTCAAGATGGAGAAGGGCGTCATCGACCGCCGCGTCAAGCAGATGGAAGGCGAAGGCGTCACCTTCCACTACAACAGCCATGTCGGCGCTGACGGCAATGTCGACCCGCGCGAGATGCTCAACGATTACGATGCCGTCGCGCTGACCGGCGGCGCAGAAGCCCCGCGCGACCTGCCGATCCCCGGCCGCGACCTCCAAGGCATCCACTACGCCATGGACTTCCTGCCGCAGCAGAACCGCCGCGTCTCCGAGGAGCCGCTCGGCGGCGTCCAGGAGATCCTGGCCGGCGGCAAGCATGTCGTCGTCATCGGCGGCGGCGACACCGGCTCTGACTGCATCGGCACCTCGCTGCGCCAGGGTGCGCTCTCGGTCACCCAGCTCGAGATCATGCCCGCCCCGCCCGAGCGCGAGAACAAGGGCCTGACCTGGCCGAACTGGCCCTTGAAGATGCGCACCTCGTCGAGCCAGGCCGAAGGCGCGATCCGCGAATACGCCGTGCTGACGCAGAAGTTTTCCGGCGAGAACGGCCAAGTCAAGAAGCTGCACTGCGTGCGCGTCGACGACAAGTTCAAGCCGATTGCCGGCACCGAGTTCGAGCTCGATGCCGAGCTCATCCTGCTCGCGATGGGTTTCGTGCATCCCGTGCACGAGGGCCTGCTCAAGCTGCTCTCGGTCGATCTCGACCCGCGCGGCAACGTCAAGGCCAACACGCTCGACTACCAGACCTCGCGCCCGAACGTGTTCACCGCCGGCGACATGCGCCGCGGCCAGTCGCTGGTGGTGTGGGCGATCCGCGAGGGCCGGCTGTGTGCGCGGTCGATCGACACGTTCCTGATGGGGAAGACGGATCTGCCGCGGTAACCGCGGCGCGCTCCGCGGCCGGATTTACGAAAGGTGTCATCGCCCGCGAAAGCGGGCGATCCAGTATTCCGAGACAGCTGTCGCCTACTGAGAGGCCGCGGCGTACTGGATGCCCCGGTCAAGCCGGGGCATGACTGTTGAGCAAGCGGCAAGATGGCGCGTCAATCCACGTGCTCACCGCCTCTAGTTCTGCAACCTCACCCCCACCAACATCACCGTCCCCTGCGAGCTCGAGCCCGGCTGGTTCGAGTTCAGGATGTCGTGGCGCAGCGTGCCCTTGATCCAGATGTTGCGGTTGAGCTTGTAGATCAGATTGCCTTCGAGCGAGTAGGTTTTGTCGTTGCGATTCTGGTTCTGGTAGTCGTAGGTGCCGTAGGTGAACTTGCCGACGGCGGTGAGCCAGCGGCGGAAGTCGTGATCGACCTCGATCCCGTAGGTGTGCACCAGCACGCCGGAGGAGCCGGGGACCGTGGACTCCGCGATCTGCGTGTCGGTGGCGAATTTCACCGTGGTCAGGCCGCTCGCATTCCAGATCAGCGAGCCCGCGGTGAGGAAGCCCGCGAGCTGGCTGAGGCGCGGGTCGACATAGTTGCGCGCGGTATAGCCGACCGAGATCTCACCGATCAGGATGCGCGAGAACTCGAAGCTCGAGCCGACCTTGGCGTAGCCACCCGATGAATCGCGGAAATAGCCGTTGCGGTCGGCGGGCTGGTCGTGCACGCGACTGTCGCCTTCGATCTCGACGAACGGCTTCAGCCCCGGCTTGAGGTCGTAGGAGAAACGACCGATGCCGCCATACTGGTTGAAGTCGCGGTCGTTGTTGCTGAAGGTCGAGCCGTCGGTCAGCTTGGAATCGGTGTAGGCGGTGCGATCGACGGTGGCGCCGGCGGCCACCTGGAAGCGATTGAAGGTCTGGTCGAAGCCGAAGGTGCCGCCATAGCTGGCGTAGATCGGATATTTCTGCAGGCCAGCCTGCACGTTCGGGCTGCCGGGATTGTCGGTGGCGACCCGCAGGCGGAGCTGCGAGGTCAGCTTGAAATCGCGGTCGACGTCGAGGCGGCCGTCGACATGGCCGGTGAAATCGGGGCGGTCGATCTCGACCGGCGACGGCGAGGCAAAGCCGTCGATCGTCGCCGGCATGTTGTTGGTGTAGCCGGAGAACGAGCCGCGCAGATCGGCGACCAGCGCGTGGCGCTCCCAGTCGGACATCACGAGAAGATCGGGCGCGACGACATAGGCCGGCGAGCCGACCGGCTTGTTCAGGCGCGCCGGATTGGTGTCGTAGCCGGCGGAGAGCTCGAGCCCGCCCTTGATCAGGAAGCTGCCGGCATAGTCGCCGACCGCGCCGAACGCGTCGTCATCGACCTTAAGGCGACGGCGCAGCGGCTGGCCCGGCACGTTGCCGGCCATCGCCGGCGGCACCGGCACCTTGTGCGCAGTCTCGGACGGCGGCGGTGCGATGCGCGGCGGCCCGAGCGTCCTGTCCGGCGTTGCTGGCGGCACCGGCGAGCCGGGTCCGACCGGGCGCTTCGGCTTCGGCTGCCCGGGATAGAGCTTTGGCTGCTGCCGCTTGCGGTTGAGCGAGTCGTAGCCGGAGCCGCTGGCGCCGTTGGCGGCCGGCAGGCCGTAGGTCGGCACCTGGCCGACGCGCGAGGTCGCCGGCGCCTGCTGGCGCTTGCGCGGATCGGCATTGGGATCGGGCAGCGCCGGGAGCGCATCCAACGGCGCCTGCGGCACGCCCGCCGTGCGGCGCGTCGGCAGCGTGTCGGGCGCGGCAAAGCCGCCGCGATTGGGATTGAACAGGTCGGGCGTGAGGCTCTGGGCGGCCGCCGGCGCGCTTCCGAGGGCGGTCGCCAGGCACGGCAAAGCCGCACGCAGGAAATGCCCGCGTTTGCTCCGGCTCGTGCCTGGAGGCGCCCCCACGATGTAAGAACTCCAACGAAATCAAAGACTTCCACGACGACCTCCGCCAGCGGGCGGGAACCATCGTTAATGGAGTTAAAACAATTATGGTTAATGACCCGTTTCGGGGCCTGGCGCTCTCGTCGCCTCGCCGGTCTGGCCATGCTAAGCAGGCGCCAACGGGCGAGCGCCCCTCCTCCCTGGACCTGAACATGTCGAGCTCGAAACCGCTGATGACCCCATCATCCGGCCCTACTCCCGACAGCGTCGAATCCGCGCTCCGCACGCTGGAGACGGAGAGCGGCGGCATCAACGCGCTCGCCGCCGCCCTGCGTGGTCCGCTGGGCGCGACCTTCGCCAAGGCGGTCGACCTGATCCGCAACGCCAAGGGCCGCGTCATCGTCACCGGCCTCGGCAAGTCCGGCCACATGGCGCGCAAGATCGCGGCGACGCTGGCCTCGACCGGCACGCCGGCCTTCTTCGTCCACACCGCGGAAGCCGCCCATGGCGACCTCGGCATGATCACCACCGACGACGTCATCATGGCGCTGTCCTGGTCCGGCGAGCAGCCGGAGATGAAGACCCTCGTGAACTATTCGGCGCGCTTCGCGATCCCGATGATCGCGGTGACGTCGAACGCGGCGTCCTCGCTGGGCCAGGCCGCCGACATCGTGATCGAGCTGCCGAAGGTGCGCGAGGCCTGCCCGCACAATCTGGCGCCGACCACCTCGACGCTGATGCAGGCTGCATCGGCGATGCCATTGCGATCGCGCTGCTCGAAGGCCGCGGTTTTACCGCGCTGGAGTTCGCGCATTTCCACCCGGGCGGCAAGCTGGGCGCGATGCTGAAATTCGTCCGCGACTACATGCGCACCGGCGCGGAGATCCCGGTGAAACCTGAAGGCACCAAGATGTCGGATTTGGTGATGGAGATGTCGGCCAAGGGCCTGGGGTGCGTCTGCATCGTCGACGATGCCGGCGGAATCGCGGGCATCATCACCGACGGCGATCTGCGCCGTCACATGCGGCCGGACCTGCTGACGGTGTCGGTCGACGACATCATGACCAGGCAGCCGAAGACCGTGCCGCCCTCGATGCTCGCCAGCGAGATGATCGAGGTGCTGAACACAAGCAAGATCACCACGCTGGTGGTGACCGAAGCCGACAAGGTGGTGGGCATCGTGCACCTGCACGATCTGCTGCGGGCGGGCGTGGCGTAGGGCCGCTGTCTTGACCCTCACCCTGAGGAGCGCGCCAACAGCGCGCGTCTCGAAGGGCGAGGCCACCGGCCGGGCCTTCATCCTTCGAGACGGCGCTTCGCGCCTCCTCAGGATGAGGAACTAAGAGCGGCACTGCTACGCTCGCAATGACGGCGGTTAGACCACCGGAAACCGCGCAACCTTCTCCTCCAGCGGCAGCTTCAGCCCGTTCGCCAGATACGACACCGTGCGGTAGAAGCCGCACAGCAGCATGATCTCCAGGATCTGGGTCTCGTCGTAATGCGCCGACAGCGCGGCGAATTCGGCGTCGTCCAACGTCGCGCGGTGATGCAGCGCATCGACCGCCGCGATTAGCGCCTGCTCCGCCGGCGACCAGCACGGTGACGTCGCATCGCCCCGCGCGGTCGCGTGCACCTCCTCCTCGCTGAGCCGCGCCGGCCCGGCGAAGATCGCGACATGCACGCCCCATTCATATTCGCATCCGGTCAGCGCGCAGGTGCGGTCGATCACGATCTCGCGCTGGCGCAATGACAGCGGACCGGGATCGAGCAGGCCGCCGGCGCGGAACTTGTCCCAGGCGCGGGCGTGGCCCGCCATCAGCCGGAACAGCAGCAGCGGCGGCGCGCCGCGCATGATGCGGTCGAACTGCGCCTGGATCTCCGGGGGATAAGGCGGGACGAGCGGCGCGATCCGCGGCGTGGCCTGGGACATCAGCTGTCTCCGTTGCTACAATTATCGTAGCAACACGCAAGAGGCCGGGATGGCGAAACAGGCAGCATCAGGGAGCCGCAACGTCCGCGGCTCGCGCACCGGCCGGCCGATCATGGCGCTGCTCGACCTCCTCGGCCGACGCTGGAGCCTGCGGATCTTGTGGGAATTGCGCGACCAAGCCCTCACCTCCCGCGCGTTGCGCACCGCCTGCGACGAGGCCTCGCCGACGGTGCTGCAGGCGCGGCTGACGGAGCTGCGCGACGCAGGGTTCGTGGAGCTGGGCGACGGTGGCGGTTACGGGTTGACGGCACTGGGGCGGGAGCTGTGCGAGACGTTCATGCCGCTGCACCGGTTTGCGGAGAGGTGGAAGAGGTAGAATCTGGACGCAGCCGCGCGCTCCAATCTTCCTTCTCCCCCTGTGGGAGAAGGTGGCGCGAAGCGCCGGATGAGGGGTTGCTTCCGCGAATTCAGAAGCAAGAGATTCACTCGCGGAGAGATACCCCTCACCCGTCTCGCCGCTCTGCGGCGAGCCACCCTCCCCCACAAGGGGGGAGGGAAACAAACTACGCCGCGGCCACCGTCAGATTCGCACCGTCCACCTGCACCACCTTCACCCGCGTCCCGGCCGGCGTATCCGGCCCGGCCACGCGCCACACCGTGTCGCCGAGGCGCACGGTGCCGTTGCCGTCGATGATCGGCTTCTCCAGCGTGAACTCGCGGCCGAGCAATGCCTCGCTGCGCTTGTTCAGGAAGGGGCTGGTGCTTGCGTCCAGCTTCGGCCGCGCGAGCCGGCGCCACACCGGCACGGCGGCGGCAGCGAAGATTGCGAACATCACGAGCTGGATCTGCCACGATACGGCGACAGCAAAGGAGATCAGGCCGACCAGCAACGCGGCGAGCCCGAGCCAGAACAGGAATACGCCCGGCGCCAGCACCTCCAGCGCCATCAGGATGAAGCCGAAGATCAGCCAATTCCAGGTGCCGAGCGATACGAACATGTCGGTCATGACGCGACCTCTTTATGCTGGCGTCTGCCCTGATCGGAAAACCGGTCCCCACTTTTCCGGGGCATGCGCTTTAAATTGCCGCATGCACTTTTCGAAAGTGCATGCGCTTTGATTACCCCTGCCGCGGCGGCAAAGCCGGCGGCGTGGGGCCGGTCGTCGGCACCGAGCCGCCGCGGCGGGCGGCAGCGGCCGCGGACGCCGCGCTTTCGCCGAACGTTGCCTTGGCGATTTCGCCGATGCCGGCGAGCGAGCCCAGCATACTCATCGCTTCGACCGGAAGCATGATGACCTTCTGGTTCGGCGAGTCCGCCAGCTGCCCGAACGCCTTGATATACTTGTCGGCGATGAAATAGTTCAGCGCGGCGACATCACCCTTGGAAATCGCATCGCTGACCATCTGGGTTGCCTTGGCCTCGGCCTCCGCAGAACGTTCGCGGGCCTCGGCGTCGCGGAACGCAGCTTCCTTGCGGCCCTCGGCCTGGAGGATCTGCCCCTGCTTGGCGCCCTCGGCGCGCAGGATCTCGGACTGGCGCTGGCCTTCGGCGGCCAGAATGTCGGCGCGCTTGACGCGCTCGGCCTTCATCTGCCGGCCCATGGCTTCGACGAGGTCGGCGGGCGGCACGATGTCCTTGATCTCGATGCGGTTGACCTTGAGGCCCCAGGGCGAGACCGCGGCGTCGACGACGCGGAGCAGGCGCTCGTTGATCTCGTCGCGATGCGACAGCACCTGGTCGAGATCCATCGCTCCCATCACCGAACGGATGTTGGTCATGGTCAGGACCGTGATGGCCTGGGTCAGGTTGGAGACCTCGTAGCTCGCCTTGGCGGCATCGAACACCTGGTAGAAGGCGACGCCGTCCACCGTCACGGTGGCGTTGTCCTTGGTGATGACCTCCTGCTCGGGAATGTCGATCACCTGCTCCATCATGTTGATCTTGCGTCCGACGCGATCGAAATAGGGCACGATCAGGTTGAGCCCGGGACTCAGCGTCTGGGTGTATTTGCCGAACCGCTCGATGGTCCAGTCATAGCCCTGCGGCACCGTCTTCACGCCGGCGACCAGCGTGACGATGACGAGCAACACCAGAACAATCGCGAAAACATCGAAACCGCTCATACTTCCTCCAAGGCGGGAAAGCCCCTTCCCGCGCTGTCATTGGTCGGGAACGTGACCTTACCGGTTCAGCGGTCACCATTTACGTCGGCGCGGGGCGACATTTCCACAAGAAGTACGGAGGCGGAACGATCGCCGATAAGTATTGTGAGAAAGCCCTTGAAAGGGCACGGAGGCAACCTAGCAACGGCCGGTGTCCTAGTTGGACCATGTAAAATTCACCGGCTTCAGCGCGGCGAGCTCGGGCCGCTCCTTGCGCAGCTTCGCCAGTTGGACGGCCGTCGGCCTTGTCTCGAAGCTGCGTTGCTGCCCCGGAAAGACGGTCGCAACGTAATACAGTCCGGGGGCGGGAAGATCGATCTTGGGCGTATGCACCGGCACGAATCCCATCGACGCGCCATTCGGGAGATAGGTGCCCGGGCGACCCGTCGTCGTATAGTTTTGCAGCTCAAGCCCCGTCGTTCCGACAGCGACCGGAATCGCAACAAAGCCGTCCGGAGCAAGGCTGATCCCTCGCGCATTGATCGCGGGAAAACCGTTGTGAACGAACTGAAGATAGTTGATCGTCTCGCTGCCGCCGTTTGCGACCAGGACAATGGCCGTATCGCTCTTGACGGCACCGCCGGCCCGCACCGCTTCCGGATACATGGTCGACGCTACGTCCCCAGTCGTGTTGCAGCCAGCGAGTCCGCAGGCCACGACAGCCAAAAGCAACAATCCCCGCATGTAATCGCGCCCGCCCCGTTCGAGCCGCATCGCTCGCGGCAACATCCCCACCGTCATTCTGCCCCAGGAATTCCGGAATCACCAGTCGAAGGTAGCACCGGCGCCCCTATTCAACCACGGTGTTGGCGAGCGCAAGCAGCGAGGGCGACATGGTCAGCCCCAGCGCCCTCGCCGTCTTCAGGTTGATCGCGAGCTCGAATTTGGTGGGGTTCTGGACCGGCAGGTCGGCTGCCTGCGCGCCCTTCAGGATGCGATCGATGTAGTTGGCGGCGCGGCGAAGCTGCTCGGCGCTGTCGGTGCTGTAGGACATCAGCCCGCCCTCGTCGACGAAGGTGCGGCTCCAGAACACCGCCGGCACGCGGGCTTCACCGATTGCAGCCAGGAGCTGGGCGCGATTGGCCATGGTGAAGAAGTCAGGCAGCACCAGCAGGCCGCCGTCCTTCCGCGAAGCCAGCGCGGCGATCGAGCCGGAGTCATGGACCGGCGCCGCCTCGACCGTCACGTGAAGTGTCCGCGCGGCTTCCTCGATCGTGCGCAGCATCAGGGGCGCGAACGGCGCGGTGGCTGGATTGTAGACGACGAAGACGCGGGACACTTTTGGCGTGACCTGCGTCAGCATCTCCAGCCATTTGCCGGCGAGCGGGCCGTCGTAATCGGTGAAGCCGGTGATGTTGCCGCCGGGATGAGCGAGGTTTTTGACAAAGCCCTGGCTGACGGGATCGGTGACGACGGCGAACACGATCGGAATCGCCGTGGTGCGCTGGCGTAGCTCCTCGACCGAGGGCGTGCCGACCGCGAGCAGGATGTCCGGCTTGAGCGCCACGAGTTCGTCGGCGAGGCGCGCGATGCGTGCCCGATCGCCGGCGCCGCTGCGCCAATCGATCCTGAGGTTGTCGTGCTCCTTCCAGCCATGGGCGGCGAGCGTCTCGACCAGGATCGTGCTGCGGGCCTGCCCGATCGCGTCATCGGCGGCCGTGACCGAGAGCACGCCGAGCCGCCGCGTCGCGTTCGGCTGCT
Source organism: Bradyrhizobium barranii subsp. apii (assembly GCF_011516635.5). Classification (GTDB taxonomy): domain Bacteria; phylum Pseudomonadota; class Alphaproteobacteria; order Rhizobiales; family Xanthobacteraceae; genus Bradyrhizobium; species Bradyrhizobium barranii. The sequence goes on from NZ_CP096255.1 coordinate 7,865,471, forward strand.
GCGCCAGCACCGAGGCCGGCAGCGCGGCAATCGTCCCAAGAAGCGCCAAAGTCTGGCGGCGGTTCATGGGACACGCCATCAGATCCAGCCCTGAAGCTCGCGCAGCACCAGGGTGCGGATCACGTCCATGCCGGGATCGCTGTCGTTGAGGCAGGGGATCGCGGAAAACTGCTCGCCGCCACTATGCTTGAAGATCTCGGCATTCTCCTGCGCGATCTCCTCCAGCGTCTCCAGGCAGTCGGCGGCGAAGCCCGGCGTCACCACCGCGATGCGGCGCACGCCTTCCTTGGCCAGGCGCTCCATGGTCTTGTCGGTGTAGGGCTGGAGCCACTCGTCATTGCCGAAGCGCGACTGGAAGGTCAGCAGCAGTTTCGTCTCGTCCATGCCGAGCCGGCGGCGCAGCGCATCCGTCGTGGCGACGCAGTGGGACTGATAGGGATCGCCCTTGTCGACATAGGATTTCGGCATGCCGTGGAAGGATGCCACGATCAGCCCCGGCGTGAACGGCAGCGTCGCCAGATGCGTCTCGATCGAGATCGCGAGCGCCTCGATATAGGCCTCGTCCTCGTAATAAGGCGGCGTCACCCGCAGCGTCGGCTGGTTCCGCAAGCGGGCGAGCACGCGGAACACTTCGTCGCAGACCGTCGCCGAGGTCGAGGCGGAATATTGCGGATAGAGCGGCACGGCGAGGATGCGGTCGCACCCCTTCGCGATCAGCGCATCGATGCCCGACTTGATCGAGGGATTGCCGTAGCGCATCGCCCAGTCCACGACGACGTGGTCGCTGTCAGACAGTGCGGCCGCAAGCTTGTCGGCTTGCGAGCGCGTGATGGTCTTCAGCGGCGACTCGTTCCGCTCATTGTTCCAGATCTTCTGATAGTCCAGCGCCTTGGTGCGGGGACGGCTGCGCAGGATGATGCCGTTGAGCACGAACTGCCAGACCAGCCCCTGGTCCTCGATGACGCGGGCGTCCGAGAGGAATTCCTTGAGATAGACCCGCACGCCGGGCGCATCGGCCGTATCGGGCGTGCCGAGATTGACCAGGAGCACGCCGACGCGCCGCAGGCCGGACCGGACGGCGGGCTTTTGCGCTGCGATGGGGGCAATTGTCGTCATGATCAGTTGCGTCGCGCGTTGCTCCGAACTTGTCAAGATGAGGTCGATTTCGCTAGGGTCGCGCCCAAGCGGGGAGGGGCTGATGACACTCGCGGAATTCTGCGTATTGGGAGCGCTGCTGCTTTATCTGGCGACGATCGTCTCGATCAAATGGACGCGGTTTCGCATCTTCGACAATTCCCGGCCGCGCGACCCCGCCTTCTTCGAGGATGCGCTGGCGCAGCGCGCGCTTGGTGCCCACCAGAACGGCATCGAGACCTTTCCGTTCTTCGCCTTCGCGGTGCTGCTTGCCGAATTCCGGGATTCGCCGCAGCGGCTGATCGACGAGCTCGCCGTGCTCTTCCTGATCGTGCGGATCGCCTACGTGCTGACCTATCTCGGCAACCGCCCGACGCTGCGCTCCATCCTCTGGAGCATCGGTTTTGCGATCAATCTCGGGATCTTCTTCATGCCGGCGCTGAAGCGGTTTTTGCCGGTGTGATCTTTCTTCCTTCTCCCCTTGTGGGAGAAGGTGGCGCGCATAGCGCGACGGATGAGGGGTATCTCTCCGCACGATTCAATCGTGAGAGGTTTGCTCGCGGAGAGATACCCCTCACCCGTCTCGCCGCTACGCGGCGAGCCACCCTCCCCCACAAGGGGGGAGGGAAAGAGCAACCTTAAAAACACGTCGTCCGTTCGGCGGCGATGTAGCCGAACAGCAGGCCCGCGCCGAACAGCAGTACGAGGCCGGCGGCGCCGAATTCGATGCCGCGCATGAACAGCGCGCCGCCGCCGTCGCGCCCGGCGCTGAGGCGGGCGGCGATGTCCTTGGCGGAGACGGCGACGACGGCGATGGCCGCGACCGTAATGGCGGTGCCGAGCCCCATCAGCAAGGTCGCGGCGATGCCGGCCCAGAACAGGCCCTGCGCGAGCGCGAACACCAGTACCAGGATCGCACCCGAGCAGGGCCGAATGCCGACGGTCAGGATCGCAGCGAACCCGCGCCGCCAGCCGCCGGGGCCGGCGAGCTCGCTCGGCGTCGGACCGTGGGAATGGCCGCAATGCTCGTCATGGACGTGGTCATGCGCATGGTGGTGATGGGCGTGGGCGTGACCATGGTCGTGATGATGGTGATCATGACCGTGATCGTGGTCATGATGGTCATGGGCATCATGGTGATGGCCGTGATCATGATGGTCGTGCGGCACGCCGGCGATCGCCGGCACCGGCTGGACCGCCTGCAGCGCGCGGATGAAGGTGCGGCCCTTGACCCAGACCAGCCGCAGGCCGAACAGCGCGATCAGGCCATAGCTCGCGATCTCGATTGCGCCCTCCGCCTTGCACATGGTCTTGGCGGTCGCGTTCAGCACCCAGGCCGAGATGCCGACGATCAGGATCGCCACCAGCGACTGCATCAGCGCCGAGGCAAACGACAGCGCGATGCCGCGCCGCGCGGTCTCGCGGTTGGCGACGAGATAGGAGGCGATCACCGCCTTGCCGTGGCCGGGGCCGGCAGCGTGGAAGATGCCATAGGCAAAGGAGATGAAGAGCAGCGTCCACACCGCCGAGCCGTCGGACTTGGCGGCGCGGATGGTCGCCGACATCTGGCGATAGAACTCCGACTGCTTTGCCAACAGCCAGCCAATGACGCCGCTGGCCTCGGGCTCCGCGGCCTGCGCCGGGCGTGGTGCACCGAACGGATTTTGCGCGAGGAGATCGTGAAGCGCGGCGTCCGCCACACCCAGCACGACGACAGCCGCAGCGCAGGCAAGCAGCCCGCGTGCGAACGGGGAGAGTTGCGGCTTCAAGGGCAATCCACCGTGATCTTGTTGGCGAACATCATGCCGAAATTCGAGTTCTCACCGTTCAGGAAGGTCTGCTCGTTGAGCTTCTGCGCGGCGGCGGAGCCGTCGCTGGGCCGATCGAGCTTCATCTGGCAGCCGGCGGGCGCGCCGACCAGCTTGACCGGATTGTCCTTGGCCATCTGGAAGTCGATGAAATAGGAGCGGTCGAACACTTCGAGCACCAGCTGCTTGGGCTTGACCGGGTTCTTCAGCGGCAGCGTGAAGTGCAGGGTCAGCACGGTATCCTTGTAGTCGAGGAAGTAGTCGACCGGCTCGTTAAAACGCTCCTTCTTGCCGTCGCCTCGCGCGAAGGTGAAGTAGGCGTATTCCTTCAGCGACTCGACATTGGTCTGCGCCAGCGGCCCGAGCTCCTCGCGCGTATAGGCGCCCTTGGTCTTGCTCTCGAGCCCCTGCAGGGCATAGGCCGAGAACATGTCATCAAAGGTCCAGGCGTGGCGGACGCCGGTGATCGAGCCGTCGGCGGCGTAGAGCAGCTCGCTGGTCGCGGTGATCCAGACATGCGGATGCGCCCGCGCCGCGCCGGCTGCGAACGTCATCGCAGCGGCGAGCAACAGGCCGAACAGGGCACGCATGCCCATCAGGCTGCCTTTGCGCCATCGAGCAGGCCGCGCCGGCGGAGCAGCGCGTCGGGCTCCGGCGGGCGGCCGCGGAAGGCTTCATAGGCGGCCTCGGGATCGACCGATCCACCCGAGGAGTAGATGTCGTCGTGCAGGCGCTTTGCCACTGCAGGATCGAAGATGTCGCCGGCCTCCTCGAAGGCGCCGAAGGCGTCGGCGTCCATCACCTCCGACCACATGTAGCTGTAGTAACCGGAGGCATAATGGTCGCCGGAGAAGATGTGGCCGAACTGGGGGGGGCGGTGGCGCAGCGAGATCTCCTCGGGCATGCCGATCTTCTCCAGCTCCTTCTTCTCGAAGGCGCGGACATCCTGCGCGGCGGAAGCCGGCTGGGTGTGGAATTCGAGATCGACCAGCGCCGAGGAGACGAACTCGACCGTGGCAAAGCCCTGGTTGAACTTTCGTGCGGCGAGGAAGCGCTGGAGCAGATCGTCCGGCAGCGGCTCGCCGGTCTGGTAGTGGCGGGCGAACTGCTGCAGCACCTCGGGCCGCTCCTGCCAGTGCTCGTAGAGCTGGGACGGCAGCTCGACGAAGTCGGTGAACACCGCGGTGCCCGAGAGTGACGGATAGGTCACATTGGAGAGCATGCCGTGCAGGCCGTGGCCGAACTCATGGAACAGGGTCCGGGCATCGTCGGGCGACAGCAGCGAGGGCTCGCCGTTCGCGCCCTTGGCGAAGTTGCAGACATTGATGACGAGCGGCGCGATCTCGCCGTCGAGCTTCTGCTGGTCGCGCAGCGAGGTCATCCAGGCGCCGGAGCGCTTCGACGGCCGGGCATAGTAGTCGCCGTAGAACAGCGCCTTGTGCTTGCCGTCCGGCCCCTTTACCTCCCAGACCCTTACATCCGGGTGCCAGGCCGGCACGTCCTTGCGCTCCTCGAAGGTGATGCCGAACAGGCGGGTGGCGCAGTCGAAGGCGGCGGCGATCATGTGATCGAGCGTAAGATACGGCTTGATCGCGGCGTCGTCGAAATTGGCGCGCTGGAGGCGGAGTTTTTCGGCATAGAAGCGCCAGTCCCAGGGCGCGAGCTTGAAATTGCCGCCCTCTTCCGTGATCAGCGCCTGCATCTCGTCGCGGTCGGAGAGCGCACGCGCACGCGCCGGCTTCCAGACCCGCTCCAGCAGGCCGCGCACCGCATCCGGCGTCTTGGCCATGGAATCCTCGAGCCGGTAGGCGGCGAAGGTCGGATAGCCCAGAAGCTTGGCGCTCTCCTCGCGCAGTTGCAGGATCTCGACGATGGTGCCGTTGTTGTCGTTGGCATTGCCGTTGTCGCCGCGCGCCGTGAAGGCCTTGTAGACCTTCTCGCGCAGGTCGCGGCGGGCCGAGCTCTTCAGGAACGGCTCGGTCGAGGAGCGCGACAGCGTGACGATGGCCTTGCCGTCCATGCCGCGCTCTTCCGCCGCAGCCTTGGCGGCTGCGACGAAGCTCTCCGGCAGGCCCTCGCGGTCGGCCTCCCCCAACTCCATGAACCACTCCTGCTCGTCGCCAAGCAGGTGGTGGCTGAAGCCGGTGCCGAGTTGGGCGAGCTTCTCGTTGATCTCCGCCATCCGCGCCTTCGCCTCTTCGGAGAGGCCGGCACCGGAACGGTGGAACCGGGTGTAGGTGCGCTCCAGCAGCCGGAGCTGCTCGGGCGAAAGACCAAGAGCGGCGCGGTTCTCGTGCAGATGGGCGATGCGACCAAACAGCACGGCGTTCATCATGATCGGATTCCAGTGCCGCGCCATCCGCAAGGAGACCTCCTTGTCGATCTCCAGGATGGCCGGGTTGGAATGCGCCGAGACGAGGTCGTAGAAGACCGCCGCGACCTTGGTGAGGAGCTTGCCGGAGCGCTCCAGCGCCGTGATGGTGTTGGCGAAGTCGGCGGCCGCCGGATCGTTGGTGATCGCCGCGATCTCCGCGGAGTGATCGGCGAAGGCCTGCTCGAAGGCCGGCAGAAAGTGCTCGGGCTTGACCTCGTCGAAGGGCGGGGTCGCAAACGGCGTCACCCAGGCCTTCAGCAGCGGGTTGGTCTCGGGGTCCGTGGTTTGGCGGGGGTCTGACATCGCAAGTCCCGGTTTTTGTGGCTCGATTGTTGGGGTCAGCTATAGCACGCGATGGGGCTTTTTTGGGCCATTTGCCCTTGCTCCCGGCCGCCTTTTCGGGGAGATTGCGGCCCTCGAAGCCACGGACCCCAGAGCTCATGAACGCGCCTGCCTCCTCTTCCCGTCAGATCGTCTGGCCAAGCGTCATCACTGTCGTCAGCGCGGCCATACTGATCGGCGCCGAAGTATTCGGCGCCGCGTTCGCCGGCGGCTGGGCGCTCGCGATCCTGTTCGGGCTCGGCGATCAGGGCACGCACATCCTCCAGGCTGTGCTGTTCGCGCTCGGCGTGCTCGTGATGACCGCGTTCATCCGCGCGGCTCAGCGCGTCGAGCCGTTCACGAAGCGCCGCTGACGCTTCCTCGCGCGCGCAAGACGCGCGCACGGCTGAGAAAACTTAACGCGCGTTCATCTTCCGCGTCGCTCGCGCAACACTGCGCAAGCAGATGTTAGGCAATTCTGTCCTCAGCCTAAAAAAATTCTTGCGAAGCTGAGTCAAAACGCTTATGTGCGCTCTTGCCCAATTTCGCACGTGCCTGTGGTCGTGTGTCAGTCGGTAGGTATCCGGACAAGAGGCCGGACAGCCGCCAAGGGGTGAAGAAGCCGAGGGGCTCTTCGGAAGTGCGGAAGTCGCGAGACCGAAAGGTCGGACGAGGAAGCAACCCGGAGCGTCCAGCATCTCTCTCAAAGAGATGCCTAGTCGAAGGTGACTTCACTTTTTGCAACCGTGACTGGCAGCCGGAGGCGAACCGGCGCACCCCGCTCTCAACGGGGGACGCGACTTAAAGCAACGACGGATCGGGCTTTTTTGGTCTCTACCGGCAGTCCAACGCCGGCGCGGGCTACTGAAAAGGCTTGTCCTTCATTGCCAGGTGTGCGGGCGGGAAATTCCCAACCAATCCACGGCAGCACAGTCTGATGTGAGTCTTTGGCTCGTCACGCCTCCATCGCGTGATCTGGCCGGAGCGCTCTTATCCGACGACATTTTTTGAACGGATCCCCGTCGCTGGGCCGTTTGGGAGAGTGCTATGACCGAACGTATTCAGGAATTCCTGCGCAACCGCCGCAGCGAGGGCCGGGACACCGAGCCTTGCCTCGTGGTCGACCTCGAGGTCGTGCGCGACAACTACCAGACCTTTGCCAAGGCGCTGCCCGACAGCCGCGTGTTCTATGCCGTCAAGGCGAACCCGGCGCCGGAAGTGCTCTCGCTGCTGGCGTCCATGGGCTCCTGCTTCGACACCGCGACGGTCGCCGAGATCGAAATGGCGCTGGCCGCGGGTGCGACGCCCGACCGCATCTCCTTCGGCAACACGATCAAGAAGGAGCGCGACATCGCGCGCGCCTTCGCGCTCGGCATCCGGCTGTTCGCGGTCGACTGCGTTCCTGAGGTCGAGAAGGTCGCCCGTGCCGCTCCCGGCGCGAAGGTGTTCTGCCGCATCCTCTATGACTGCGCCGGCGCCGAATGGCCGCTGTCGCGCAAGTTCGGCTGCGACCCGGAAATGGCTGTCGACGTGCTCGACGTTGCCAAGCGCCTGGGCCTGGAGCCGTGCGGCATCTCCTTCCATGTCGGCTCGCAGCAGCGCAAGGTGAAGGCGTGGGACCGTGCGCTGGCGATGGCCTCGCAGGTGTTCCGCGACTGCGCCGAGCGCGGCATCAACCTCTCCATGGTCAACATGGGCGGCGGCTTCCCGACCAAGTACCTGAAGGACGTGCCGCCGGTGGTCACCTACGGCCGCTCGATCTTCCGCGCGCTGCGCAAGCACTTCGGCAACCAGATTCCGGAGACCATCATCGAGCCGGGTCGTGGCATGGTGGGCAATGCCGGCATCATCGAATCCGAAGTCGTGCTCATCTCGAAGAAGAGCGACGATGACGAGGTACGCTGGGTCTATCTCGACATCGGCAAGTTCGGCGGTCTCGCCGAGACCATGGACGAGTCGATCCGTTACGCCATCCGCACCCCGCATGACGGTGCGGACATGACGCCGTGCGTGCTCGCAGGCCCGACCTGCGACAGCGCCGACGTGCTGTACGAGAAGAGCCCGTATCCGCTCCCCGTCACGCTCGAGATCGGCGACAAGCTGCTGATCGAAGGCACCGGGGCCTATACGTCGACCTACTCGGCGGTGGCGTTCAACGGCATCCCACCGCTGAAGACGTACCACATCTGATTTGCCGCATCTGATCCGCCTCTCGTTTTGAGGCCTGACGAACCCGGGAGCCGGTCCGCCGGCTCCCTTCCTGACATTGCCATTCTGACGACGTCTTGAGCCGGCGTGCTTCTCGCACGCGGGTTCAAGCGGGGACTGACGCGCCATGACTGCTTTTCGGAAGCCACAAGTCGCCCTCACTTCGAAAGCCGCTCCGTTCGCGATCCGTGCGGAACGTGCTGCCGACGTCGCCGCCCGTGAAGCGCTGCTGGATGCCTGCTTTGGCGAGAACCGCCATGACCGCACCTGCCAGCGCCTGCGCGACGGACGTGCACCTGCCGCAGGCCTTGCCCTGTCGGCTGTGCGCGAGGGGACACTCGTGGGAACCGTGCGGCTGTGGCACGTCAGCGCCGGAGGCAGGCCCGCTTTGGTCCTCGGACCGCTGGCGGTGGACCCTGCCTTCCGCGAGCTCGGGATCGGCGCCGCGCTGATGCAACAAGCGCTGGCCGCCGCCCGGGCACGGGGGCATGCCGCCGTGATCCTGCTCGGCGATGCCCCCTATTACGCCCGCTTCGGCTTCTCGCCCGAGAAGACCGGCGCATTGATGCTGCCCGGCCCGTTCGAGCGCGATCGCCTGCTGGCGATCGAATTCCAGGCCGGTGCGCTGGATGGCGTTGAGGGGATGATCGTCCCGACCGGCGCGGCCCTGCCCAAACGGAGGGTAGTTCGCGCCCTCCAGGCGCACGCGGCCTAAGGGATTGCCATGATGGCAACGACCTAAGCCGCGTTCCGCGGCGATGCTCGCGCGTGCCCGTTCCTTTGGGGTTGCGCGGGCCTGAGAAACGCCCTTTAACCCGCCAAACACCCCCTTCAGTCGAGGCCCACGACCATGTCCCGTCGCCTGATCTCCACCGGCTCTCCCCTCGAGAAGACCGTCGGCTACAGCCGCGCCGTGATCGACGGCGAGTTCGCCTTCGTCGCCGGAACCACCGGCTATGACTACACGACGATGACGATGCCATCAGATGTCACGAGCCAGTCACGCAACTGCTTCAAGACCATCGAAGCCGCCCTGAAGGAGGGCGGATTCGAGATGGCCGATATCGTCCGTGCGACCTACTACGTCACCGACGCCAGCTACATCGATGCCCACTTCGCCGTCTGCGGCGAGGTTCTCGGCGACATAAGGCCGGCTGCGACACTGCTTGTCGTCAGCGCGCTCGCCAAGCCCGAGATGAAGGTCGAGATCGAAGTCACCGCCAAGCGCCGCAGCGCCTGATCCACCCACCCTTTGTCTGCCAGCACGTTCCGGAGAAACCATCCCATGAGCCACCCCTCGCAGATCTACGCGAAGATCACTGGTCCCATCGTCATGGTCGGCTTCGGCTCCATCGGCAAAGGCACGCTGCCGATGATCGAGCGACATCTCGATTACGACAAGTCGCGCGTCACCGTGATCGATCCCAAGGACGAGGGCCGCAAGGCGCATTGCGAGAAGCAGAACGTCCGCTTCATCCAGAAGGCCGTGACCCGGGACAATTATCGCGAGTTGCTGACCCCGCTGCTCACCGAAGGCGGCGGCCAGGGCTTCTGCGTCAATCTCTCGGTCGATACCGGCTCCACCGACATCATGGAGCTCTGCAACGAGCTCGGCGCGCTCTACATCGACACCGTCAACGAGCCCTGGCTCGGCTTCTATTTCGATTCCTCGAAGGGCCCGGAAGCGCGCTCCAACTACGCCCTTCGCGAAGTGACGCTGGCCGCAAAGAAGGCGCGCCCGGCGGGCTCGACGACGGCCGTGTCCTGCTGTGGCGCCAATCCCGGCATGGTCTCCTTTTTCGTCAAGCAGGCGCTGCTCAATGTCGCCGCTGATCTGAAGCTCAATGCCCCCAAGCCGAAGACCAAGGCCGAGTGGGCCGATTTGATGCGGCAGGCCGGCATCAAGGGCATCCACATCGCCGAACGCGACACCCAGCGCTCCAAGTCGCCGAAGGAGCCTGACGTCTTCGTCAACACCTGGTCGGTGGAAGGTTTCCTGTCCGAAGGCGTGCAGCCGTCCGAACTCGGCTGGGGCACCCATGAAAAATGGATGCCCGAGAATGCGCGCACCCACGAAGCCGGCTGCGGCGCGGCCATCTATCTGATGCAGCCCGGCGCCAACACGCGCGTGCGCACCTGGTGCCCGACCCGCGGCGCGCAGTACGGATTCCTGGTCACCCACAACGAGTCGATCTCGATCTCCGATTACTTCACGGTGCGCGACGCATCGGGCACGGCGGTCTACCGGCCGACCTGCCACTACGCCTACCATCCGGCCGACGATGCCGTGCTGTCGCTGCACGAAATGTTCGGCCGCGCCGCGAAGATGCAGGAAAAGCACCACATCCTCGACGAGAACGAGATCGTCGACGGCATCGACGAGCTCGGCGTGCTGCTGTTCGGCCATGACAACAACGCCTATTGGTACGGCTCGCAGCTCTCCATCGAGGAGACCCGCCAACTCGCGCCCTATCAGAACGCCACCGGCCTGCAGGTGACCTCCGCCGTGCTCGGCGGCATGGTGTGGGCGCTGGAAAACCCGAACGAAGGCATCGTCGAAGCCGACGAGATGGATTTCGATCGTCTGCTGGAGATCCAGCTGCCGTATCTCGGCCCGGTGAAGGGTTTCTACACCGACTGGACGCCGCTGACGGATCGTCCGGGACTGTTCCCGGAAGACATCGACACGAGCGATCCCTGGCAGTTCCGGAATGTCCTGGTGCGTTGATCGCGCACCACGCCTGATCGATCATGATGCCCGGCCTCGCGCCGGGCATCTCGTTTCGCGGCCTATCACTTGGCCAAGTTACTTGGCCAAGTAATCGAACGCCACGCTGCCGAGCCCGAGCGTCAGGTCCGCTTTGAAATGCAGCGCGGAGACCACCTCGCGCACCGGCAGGCGGGCGACGTCGCAGAGTGCGTGGGGAAACAGGCCGAGCGCGGCAGGGCCGGTCCAAGCTTCCTTCAGCACGACGTCATCGAGATGAAACCGCACCAGCTCGCAGATCCGCGGGCTGCCGTCGACATGCGGGATGATCTTCAGGATGAAGTTCGGCGACGCCAGCGACTTCAGCACTGTGTCGTGGTCGACCTTGCGGTGCTTGTAACCCATCGTGGCCGAGGCGCAGAGGACCGAGCCGTAATGCAGCGAGCCGACCAGGACGTCGCTCTCGATCTCGATCTTGGGCCTTGCGAGCTTCTTCGGAAAGCCCCACAGCTCGCGGCCGCCGGCGATCGGGGCCTCGTCGTCCAGATACATCGCGTGGGTGTAGCCGCCCTCCTCGCCCTTGAAGCGGACCGGGATCACCTGCCCGGTTTCGGTGTAGTCGCCGAATCCGGTCGAGTCGGGCATGCGGATGAACTCGTATTTCACCACCGGCTCCGCCACCTCGAGCGGCTCGGGCACGATGGCGGCGAGGGCTTCGGGATCGGTCCTGTAGGTGATGATGAAATATTCGCGGTCGAAGAAGCGATATGGCCCCGGCGGGAATGACGGGTTGGTGAGCGGCATCGAATAAGCGGTGCGGCGGACGTCTTCGATCTTCATGGGAGGCCCCATCTGTCGTTGGCGCGACAGATTATGGAACGGGCCGTCTGCCGAGGCGAGATCAAATGCGCGTCACAATACGCCGGCCGCCGGGCTACTTCTCCTTGATCGGGGGCGCGATCTTCTCCGCGGGCGCCGCCGGCAGTGCCGGCTTGGTCGCCGCACCCTGCGTCTGCGGATCGGGGCGCGCGGGCTCGGGGGCCGGCGTGGTCGGCCGGTCGCCACCGGGCTTGGCCTGCGCGGGCGTCTTGTCCTGATCGCTGGACGGCGTGCCCTGGAGCGGTTGCGTCGCCTGCGCCGTCTGCGTCCGGCTTTCGGCCCGGATCTGCGCCAGCGATAGACCTGACACCACGACGCCTGCTGCGAACAGCGAGCAGGCGATCATCAGGTCGCGTTTCAGTCTGCGCTTGTCATTTGGGCCGGGCATGTCGATCACCGCCTTTGTCCGCGGGACCAACGAACTTGCCCGACTGCGGTTCCATGGCGGACGAGGCGGGAACCGTGCCTTCGCGCGCCAAAACGCCACGCTCAGTCGGAGGTGTTGACTTCCCAGGTGGCGTGGCGGACGCCCGGCAGGTGCTGGAGATCGGTCGCCACCGCGTTCAGCTCGTTCGGATCGACTGCGGTCGCAACCAGCTTTGCGACAATCTCGATCAGGTCATCCCCAGTCTCAACCACGTCGATATCGGCCACCGGATATTTCGCGGCTTCCAACTTGTCGACGAGACGGTCGCGCATGTCGGGCAGGGCGTCGGCCGCGACGGCGAGCTTGAAGTAGTAGGTCGCCTCCGAGGTCTTCTCGTTCAGCGGAATGCGGTTGATGGCGTTGACCAGCGGGCGCAGCATGGTGTTGCCGGCGATGACGAACACGGTCAGCGCGGCCGCCTGCGCGACCATGTCGGCGCCGGCACAGGAGCCGACCGCGGCGGAGGCCCACAGCGTCGCCGCGGTGTTGAGCCCGCGCACATCCATGCCCTGCTTCATGATGACGCCGGCGCCGAGGAAGCCGATGCCCGAGACGACATAGGAGATCACGCGGACCGCGCCGTCGGCGCCGGTCAGATGCATGGCGAGATCGACGAAGGCGGCGGCACCGATCGCGACCAGCACGTTGGTGCGCAGGCCCGCGGTGCGCTGGCGGTACTGCCGCTCGGCGCCGATCAGCGTGCCCAGCACGAAGGCCGTAAACAGGCTGACCAGCGTGTCCGCGAAGTCAGCAATCTGGAAGGTCGTCAAAAACCGCATGGTCCCTCGCACGGGTTGGCAAACGATCTATGCGAGAGTGCCGACGAGGTCAATTTGAACGGGCACCGGCTGTGGAAGCCGATGCCCGGTCGTCTTGTTTTCTCCGCCTTAATGAGCGGCCGCGAGCAACGTCTGCTGGGGCGGCGTGTAGTTCAGCACGGTGCCGCCGTTGCCGTCGGAGGCGAGCGCGAAGGACGAGGCCGAGTATTGCGCCAGCAGAGCCCAGGAGTAGCTCTAGCCGCCGTCGGTCGTGACCGTCAGATTGTTCGCGCCGTCGACATCGAGGCTGCTGATCACGGTGTTGCGGAAGTCGATGGTGTCATCGGCGCCGAAATTGGCGATCGAGCCGGCCAGGCCCGCCGGCGTATCCAGCACCAGCGTCGAACCCGCCGAGCCGCCGAAATCGACGTTCTGGAGCAGGCCGCCAGCGTAGACATGCTCGCTGCCGCCATCCAGATGCGCATTCGAGACGTTGCCGCCCGCCCCCACATCCTGCTCGCCACCGCCGCTGACCGTCGTTGCGATCGCAGCGCCTGCGACGAACTGATAGCCGCCATTGATCGTCGCGCCGCCGTCAGTGGCGCCAGCGTCCACGTATTGGAAGCCGCCGGCTGCGATCGTCGTGCCCGTTGTCGCGCCACCGGAGCCGACATATTGCCGCCCACCGGCATTGATGACGGTGCCGGCAGCGTGGCCATTGCCGAGCACCTGCTGATTGCCGTCGAGCACGGTGTCGGTGACGGTACCTTGATAAACATCCTGGTAGCCACCCGCCGCAACCGTCGTTCCGGCGGCGCTACCGCCCTGATAGACGTGCTGGGCGCCGCCGCTCGCGACGAGGACGCCATTCGCCGTGCCGTAGTCGTATTGATTGCCGCCGGCGCCCACCGTCGTGCCCGTCGCCGTCCCGCTCAGATATTGCGTTCCGCCGTCGATCGTCGTGTTGACGTCGCGGCCGCCGGCGGCAACCGACTGTTGTCCGCCTGCCCTGATCGTGGTGTGGGCCGAGGTGCCGTTGGCGTAGACCTGCCCGAAACCGTACAACAGGGTATCTGTCGCACGCCCACCGGCGCGGATGTCCTGATAGCCGCCGGCTTCGATCGTCGCGCCGGTCGTGCCGGTGCCAAAAACATGCTGCTGGCCGCCGTTCTTGACCACCGATCCGGTCGAGATGCCGTAGTCTTCTTCGATTCCGTTGCGCAAGACGGTCGCCCCGACCGAGGTGCCGCGGACGACAAGGCTCGGGTTGAAGGATGAGGAGGCCGCCGCGACGATCGCGTTCTCAAGTGAGGCGCCGCTCGCCAGCGTGTAGCCAAAGGCGAGAGGGATCGATTGCGACACGCCGGTATTGCCGGCGGCGTCGCGCAGACGGGCCGTCACATAGGAAAGTCCGGTTGCCGGAGACAGATTGTCCAGCCGCCAGGTGCCGTCGGCGGCGCTAGTGACTGCGTGATCCGTTGGACCAAACGACAAGGTGAGCGCGGAGGTCGCGTCAGCCAGGTCGAGCGTGCCCCGGACGGTGATCGAAAAGGGCGTTGCATCGGAATTTTCGATGCTCGTGATCGCGAGGACGGGGGCGGTCGCATCGACCGTAAAGGTGAATGCGGGCCCGGGGTTGCTATGGTTGCCCAGGCTATCCGTGGCGGTCGCGGCGTAGCTGTAGGTCGAGCCGTCCTGGAGGCCGGACACGCCGAGGCTCCAGCTGCCGTCGCTGCCAACCGTGGTGACGCCAACGACGGAATTGTCGCCGGCATTCGTGACCGTGACGGTGTCTCCGGCATTGCCGGAGCCGGACAGGGTCGTCATCCCGCCATGGAAGTGCGCCGCGTTGATGTAATTGTTGCCGTCCGCACCCGGCGTCACGTCCGCATCGACGATCGTCAGGGCCGGAGGCGTGCGGCTGATCGTATATTGCGTGGTGGTCGAATTCGGCGCGGTGAGGAAAACATCCTCGCCGGTCGAGGAGTTGCTCGTTGTCCACTCCACCACCACGTCGGCTTTTCCGTCTCCATTGAGGTCACCGACGGTGATTCCGTTGGCGCCCGAAGCGAGCGGCAACGTCACCGCCGGGCCGAACGTGCCGTCACCGCGACTGTAGAAGGTCGAAAGCGTATTGTTGCTGCTAGCGACCACGGCGAGGTCCGTTTTACCGTCGCCATTGAAGTCCGCGGCCGCCAAGTTCCAGATGGGCGCCGGTGTCAGGAAGGTCTGTGGCGACGCGAAGGTGCCGTCGCCGTTGCCGAGCAGGATCGCAATCGAGTTGTTGGTTCCGAGTGCAAGATCAAGCTTGCCGTCGCCGCTGATCGTTCTGGATGAGGTGCCGGCCGTGATCGGGGATTGGAACGTGCCATCCCCGTTGCCAAGCCGCACGGCAACCGGCGAACTTGACGAGTCCTGCACAAGCAGATCGATCTTTCCATCGCCGTTGAAATCTCCGCTCGCGAAGGCGTTGGAGGCATTCGTGGCAATGGGCGATCCGAAAGAACCATCGCCGTTACCGAGCAGCAGCGACGTGCCGATGTTGTTCGACATGATCACGTCGGCCCTGCCGTCGCCGTTGAAGTCGGCAAACGCCCTGATATTGCCGCCAGTGCTGCCACCCGTCGCATACTTCGTCGCCGCCGCGAACGTGCCGTCGCCATTGCCCAGCCTGACGTCCAGGGTCCCGGTGAAGATGTTGCCCATCAGGACGTCCAGCTTGCCGTCGCCGTTGACGTCGCCGAGTCGAATCGACGATTCCAGCTCCGAGGCGCCGGTCAGCGAGGTTTGCGTGAACTGGCCCGTGCCGTCATTGGTCCTGACATCAAGAAAGTATGCGGAAGCGCTGACGGTTCGGATGTACACCATATCCTGCTTGCCATCGCCGTTGGCGTCGCCGACCGCCGCCGTGTTGATGATGCTGAAGCGCGGACCGCTCATCTGCGTTTCGGACTGGAACGGCCCGACATAATAGCCGCTGGAATCGTGCACATTGGTGCCGGTCAGTTGCAGCCCCAGCGAACCGCTGCCCGAGCCGGTGTTGACCGTGACCGTGTAGCTCGCGCCGTTGCTGCCAGCCACCGGCGTGATGTCCGTGATGCCGGCACCATTGATGCTCCCCGTCGTGGCGAGGGTGAACTGATCGACCGTGACGCCGGACACCGGCTTCGAAAAGGTGACGGTGTAGTGCACGACGGACGCGTCGGTCGACGACGGATCGGTGCCTGTGATGCTGACGAGCGTCGGAAGAACGGGGATGAGTGGCATGGGATTCCCTGGCGTGGCGCTTGATGCGAGGATTCGAATTGCACGCCGGCTCCGGACAGGCCGACGCCAAGCGCAACTGATCGCGCGGCAGCAATTCGAAATTGCACGCCGTGCTCTCTACATCTGCGACCCTACAGGGACTGCTTGTCGGTTATGTTACACATTAACGATAAACAACATAACGCAGGGAGCCTGTGCCTCGCAGAAACCGGTCCCTCGCAAGATCGACAGACGATCCATGCGAGAGTTGCGCCGCGGTCAATTTGAACGGGCATCGGCGCTATGGAAGCCAATGCCCGTCCGTCTTGGTTTTGCCTGCCTTAGTGAGCGGCCGCGAGCAAGGTCTGCTGTGGCGGCACATAGCTCAGCATCGTTCCGCCGTTGCCGTCGGCCGCGAGCACGAAGGACGAAGCTGCGTACTGCGCCAGCAGCGCCCAGGAGTAGCTCTGGCCGCCGTCGGTCGTGACCGTCAGATTGTTCGCGCTGTCGACATCGACACTACTGACCACCGTGTTGCGGAAGTCGATGGTGTCGTCAGCGCCGAAATTGGCGATCGCGCCAGACAGGCCCGTCGGCGCGTCGAGCACCAGCGTTGCGCCGTTCGAGCCGCCGAAATCGACGTTCTGGAGCAGGCCCCCGGCGTAGACATGCTCGCTACCGCCGTCGAGATGCGAATTCGCAGCGATGCCGGTTGCGCCGACATCCTGCTCGCCGCCGCCGCTGACGGTGGCGCCGGTCGCCGTGCCCGCCACGAACTGGTAGCCGCCGCTGATCGTGGCACTGCCGTCGGTGGCGCCGGAGTCCACATACTGGAAGCCGCCGGTCTCGATGGTCGTGGCGGTGGTTGCGCCGCCCGAACCGACATATTGCCGCCCGCCGGCATTGATGGTGGTGCCGGTGGCATGGCCGTCCGTGAGCACCTGCTGCTCACCGTCGAGCACGGTGTTGGTGACTGTCCCCTGGGAAACGTCCTGATAGCCGCCCGCCGCAACGGTCGTGCCATCCGCACTGCCGCCCTGATAGACATGCTGGATGCCGCCGCTCTCGACAAGAACCGCGATAGACGTCCCGTAGTCGTACTGAACGCCGCCTGCGCCAACGGTCGCGCTCGTCGTTGACCCGACGATGTACTGCCGGCCACCAGCGATGGTCGCACCGCTGTCGGTGGCGCCGGCGTCGACATACTGGAAGCCGCCGATCGCGATGGTCGTATTGGTGGTCGCGCCACCGGAGCCGACATATTGCCGGCCACCGGCATTGATGACGGTGCCGGCAGCCTGGCCACCGGCAAGCACCTGCTGATTGCCGGCGAGCACGGTGTTGGTGGCCGTCCCCTGGTAGACGTCCTGATAGCCGCCCGCAGCAACGGTGGTGCCGCTGGCACTGCCGCCCTGATAGACGTGTTGGGAGCCGCCGCTCTGGACCATTGCGCCGGTCGCTGTGCCGTAATCGTATTGATTGCCACCCGAGCCGATCGTGGCATTCGCGCTGCTGCCCGTCACATATTGCGTACCGAAGACAGTCGCATCGTGGTCGGCGCCGGCCGTGCTTTGGGTGCCAAGAGCCTCGATGACGGTGCCGTAGGTGCTGCCGTTGACGTAGATGTTCTGGAGTCCGCCCGACTTGATCGTGGTGTGGATCGCCGTGTTGCCGACCGTTTGCGTGCCATAAAGCACCGTGTCCTTGGCGGTCCCCTGGAAGCTCACGAGCTGAGTGGCGCCAGCCTGCACCAGGGTCCCGGTCGCCGTGCCGTATTCGAGCCCTTGGCTCCCACCATTGTATATCGTTGCCCCGGTCGAGGTCCCGCGGACGATTTCGCCCGCGCCAGAGAGAACGATCGCGCCGGTCTCCGCGGCGTTGGAATCCACGGTGAAGAAACTGTCGACAACCACCGCGTTGGCGAGCTGCGTGCTGGAGACAAGCGTATAGTTGCCCCTGATGAGCGTATAGGTCGGCGAGGCGCCGACATTGCCTGCGGCATCCGAGAATCTAGCCACGATCGTCGTCAATCCGTATGCCACGACCTGGCTATTGAACTGCCACGATCCGGTCGCGCTGGAGACGAGCACGTCGGTCGTCCCCTGCAGGGTGACCTTCGGGTTTGACACCGACGAGTCGGCCGACAAATTGATGCCCGTGATCCCGAGCGATGCGGTCGCATCGACCGTGAAGGTGAACGCCGGGCCGACGCTGCTGTTGCCGTGGGAGTCGGTCGCAGCCGCGACATAGCTGTAAGTGGCGCCGTCCTGCAGGCCGGACACGCCGAGGCTCCACGTGCCGTTCTGGCCGACCGTGGCCGTGCCGACGACTGCGTGAGTCATGGCGTCGGTGACCGAGATGGTGTCGCCGGCATTGCCGGTGCCGGCCAACGTCGTCGCCCCACCATGGAAATGCGCCGCGTTGATGTAATTGTTGCCGTCGGCGCCGAGGGTGACGTCCCCGTCGGTGATGGTCAGAGCCGGCGACGTCCGTACGATCGTGTACGCCGGTCCCGTCTCGCTGGATGAACCGGTCAGCAGGATATCGGTGCCCGAACTTTGAGTGAAAGGATTGGTGCCGAATTGATATCCGACCAGAACGTCGGCCTTGCCGTCGCCGTTCAGGTCACCGGCGCCGATCTGCCCGGCGGTCTTGTCGAGCGGCGAGATCCTCACTTGCCCGAACGTGCCGTCGCCGTGACCGAAGAAGGTCGAGAGCGTGTTGTTGGTTCCGACGACCACGAGATCAGCCACGCCATCGCCGTTGATGTCGGCGACCGCGCCGGATCCGATCGTACCCGCCGCCTGAAGAGTCGTCCCGGACGAGGTGAAAGTGCCGTCGCCGTTGCCGAGCAGGATCGAGATTGTGGCGCTGCTGACGGCCGCCATGTCGAGCTTGCCGTCACCGTTGAAGTCGCCGGTGAGGACAGATGTCGCCGTCCCGACCGGGGACGACGGAGCCTGGAACGTGCCGTCACCATTGCCGAAGCTCAGCGCTATTGCCAGATTGGTCGAATTCCTCGTCACGAGGTCGAGCTTGCCGTCTCTATTGAAGTCGCCATAGGCGATGGAGCCGACGCCGAGATTCGTGGTGATGGCAGTCCCAAACGTACCGTTGCCATTTCCTGGCAGGACCGTGCTGCCGACGACGATGTCGAGCACGCCATCGCCGGTCACGTCGATCACTTTAGGTGTTTGATAGACGCCGCTGCCGGCGGAATAGCTCGTGTTGGCCCCGAACGTGCCGTTACCGTTGCCGAGACGAACAGTCACGGTACCGTCGAGGGTGACCTGTGCGATGTCCAGCTTGCCGTCGCCATTCAGATCGGCAAGCGCCAGCAAGGGCAATAGGCCTGGGCTCGAGGTGTTCGAGGCTGAGGAGAAGTGACCGGTGCCGTCGTTCAGCGCCACGCTGACGTAGCTCGGGTTGACGAAAAAGTTTGTCCCCATCACAACGTCCAGCTTCCCGTCTCCGTTGACGTCGCCGATCGCGAAGGACGTCGGGCTGTTTACGGTCAGCTTCGATTCGGATTGGTACGGTCCGACATAGTAACCATTGGTATCGTGGACGTTGCTTCCCGTGAACTGGAGCGCCACCGAGCCGGAGCCGAATCCGGTATTCACCGTGACCGTATAGCTCGAAAGGTTGCTGCCGGCGACCGGTGTCACGTCGGTGATGCCCGCGCCGCCGATGCTGCCACTCGTTGCAAGGCTGAACTGATCAATCGTGACGCCAAGAACAGGCTTCGAGAACGTGACGGTGTAGTGCACCGTTCCGGCGTCGGTCTGGGTCGGATCGGTCGCTGTGATGCTGGTGATGGTCGGAAGATCGGGGATGACGGGCATCTGAATTCCCTGCGGTAGCGCGTGTTGATGCGAGGATTCGAAATGCACACTGGCCCCGGACAAACCGGCGCCAGGCACATTCGATCGCGCGGCAGCAATTCGAAATTGCACGCCGTGCTCTCTACATCTGCGACCCTACAGAGGCTGCTTGTCGGTTATGTTACACGATAACAAAAATAACATAACAGGGAGAGGCTGTGGATAGTCGGCCTCATAGCTCCAGTAGACCGCCGTCCCCATTTTCGTCGGCAAAGGCCAGCAGCGTGCCCTTGGCGTTCCAGGCAATCGCGGCGACCGGAGGCGTGCCATTGCGGCGAACGAGGATCTCGGCGCCGTCCTCGAGCCGCACCATCAGCACGGTGCCATCGCTGTAGCCGGCGGCGAGGATGTCGTTCTTCGGATGGCAGGCGACCACGGACACGCGCGCCTGCAGCGGCGCGAGCATCGCGGGCTCCTTGCCCATCGGGCCGTCCTTGCTGCCGAACGGCCAGATGATGACTGTGTCGGCACCCGAAGTCGCCAATCCTTTGCCGCCCGCGCTCCATGACATCGAGCGGACGCGGCCGGGATAGCCGGTCATGCGCATGTGCCTGTTGTCGGCAAGCCGCCAGCCGTGCAGCGCCGCCTCGTGCATCGTGGTGACCAGGAACTTGTTGTCCGGGCTGAAGGTGACGCCGAGATGCGAGCCGGCCCAGGGCAGGAATTCGGCCGATCCTTCCATGTTCGGAAACCACAGCGTCGCGCCGTTGTAATGGGCGATCGCGAGCCGCAGGCCCTTTGGCGCGAAGGCGAGGCCGCCGACGGTCGAGGGCACCTCGAGCGACTTCTCCTCGGACTTGCCGCTCTTGACGGTGGCCGTCTTGCCGGCCGACCAGGCATAGGCACCGTCGGGATGCAGCGCCACCGCGTCGATCCAGCGCCGCTTGGGGTCGGTGGCGAGCAGCGTCACCTCACCCTTGGCGTCGAGCGACACGACCTTGCCGTCGTCGCCGCCCATGATGAGGCGCTTGCCGTCGGAGGCGGTCGACAGAATGCCGCCGCCATGCACGGCGACCGTCGTGATCTCGCCCTTGGCGTCGACGAACGCGACATTCTCCTCGCCACCGACGAAGGCGGCGCGGGGCCCAAGGAAATACACCGAGTTCACGCCCATGCCGAGCGTAACAGGCTTGACGCGATCGGTGACGGAGACGATCGAGGCGGAATCGGGGGCCGGCGTAAACTCTTTCATCACGAGACGATGCAGCTCTCAAAACCCTCGCGAATGGCCTTTTCCGGCAATTCGCGACCGATGAAGACGAGGCGGCTCTCGCGCGGCTCGCCGTCCTTCCACTTCCGCTGGTGGTTGCCCTCCAGCATCATGTGGACGCCCTGGAAGACATAGCGGTCATCATCGTCGTGGAAGGCGAGGATGCCCTTGGAGCGCAGGATCTTGCCGCCCTCCACCTGCACCAGGTTCTGGAGCCAGGGCATGAACACGTTCGGATCGAGCGGCTTGTCGGTCTTGAGCGACAGCGACTGCATGTCCTCGTCGTGATAGTGCTTCAGGCCGTGGCCGTGATCATGGTGGTGATGGTCGTGGCCATGGTGGTGATGATCATGGTCGTGGTCATGATCATTGGCCTCCAGGAAATCCGGCTCGATGTCGAGGATGCGGTCGAGGTCGAAGGCGCCGCGGTCGAGCACGTCCGCCAGGGCGACCGAGCAGCGCTCGGTGCGATGCAGCTTGGCATAGGGGTTGATGGCGCGGATGCGAGCCTCGACCTCGGCAAGCTCCGGCTTGGTGACGAGATCGGTCTTGTTCAGCACGATGACGTCGGCGAACGCGATCTGGTTCTTGGCCTCGGGCGCGTCCTTGAGCCGGTCCGACAGCCATTTGGCGTCGGCGACCGTGACGACCGCGTCGAGCCGCGCGTTCTTCTGCACGTCTTCGTCGACGAAGAAGGTCTGGGCCACGGGCGCGGGATCGGCAAGGCCGGTAGTCTCGACGATGATGGCGTCGAACTTGCCCTTGCGCTTCATCAGGCCGTCCATGATGCGCACGAGGTCGCCGCGCACGGTGCAGCAGATGCAGCCGTTGTTCATCTCGAACACTTCCTCATCGGCGCCGATGATGAGGTCATTGTCGATGCCGATCTCGCCGAATTCATTGACGATGACGGCGTATTTCTTGCCGTGGTTTTCCGACAGGATGCGGTTCAGCAGCGTGGTCTTGCCGGCGCCGAGATAGCCGGTCAGCACGGTCACGGGAATTTTTTGGGACGCTTCAGACATGACAACTCCGGGTCGGGCTTTTCCGCGCGACGCGAGGCGGGGTGGCCCCCTGCCCTAGTGGTCAAGCGCGCTGGTCAGGGCCTTTATATTGTGCCTGACCATATCAATGTAAGTGGGTGCAAGCCCCTTTTCGCCGGTCAAACCGTCCGAAATCAGGGTCCCGCCGACCTTGGCCCCGGTCTCGGCCGCGATCCGCCGGATCAGGCGGTCATCGCTGATGTTTTCCAGGAACACGGCCGGGATCTTTTGGGCCTTGATCTGGCCGATGATGGCGGCGATGTCCCGCGCGCTGGGCTCGGTCTCCGTGGAGACCCCCAAGGGGGCCACGAACTGGACACCGTATTCGGCGGCGAAATAGCCGAAGGCGTCGTGGGTGGAGATCACCTTGCGCCGCTCCGGCGGGATTTTCGCCACGGCCTCCCGCACCTCGCGGTCGAGCGCTTCGAGCTTGTCCAGATAGGCCTTTGCCCGGGCGCGGAAGAACTCGGCGTCGTCAGGGTCGGTCGCGGCCAACGCATTGGCGATGTCGCTCACATAGATCCTGGCGTTGGGGACGGACTGCCAGGCATGCGGATCCGCGGCCGAGCCGAGCTTCAGCGGTACGATGCCGGCACTCACGGTGACCACCTGCGCCTTGCTTCCTGCGGACTGCACCAGACGGGGCAGCCAGCCTTCGAGGCCGAGCCCGTTGACGATGACGAGCTTTGCATCCGCAATCCGCTTCGCGTCGCTTGGCGCGGGCGTGTAGACGTGGACGTCGCTGTCGGGGCCGACCAGCGTCGTGACGTCGACCCGATCGCCGCCAACGTTCCGGACGAAATCGCCGAGGATCGAGAAGCTCGCGACGACGTTGAGCCGCTCGGCCGCATGCAGCGGCGAGGCGATCAGCAGGAGCACACAAAGCAGGAGACGCCGCATCGTCACGCTTCCAGATGCCGGCCGGGAAACATCTGCCGGACGATACCACCGACGCGGCCGAACAGGACCGAGACGATGTAAAGCACCGTCGCCACCAGAATGATCGCAGGACCCGACGGCACGCGGGTCTGAAACGATAGCACGAGGCCCGCATAGCCTGAGACGGCGGCAGCGACGACGGCGATGCAGATCATGACCGTGAGATCGCGCGACCAGAACCGGGCAATCCCGGCCGGCAAGATCATCAGGCCCACCGCCAGCAAGGTGCCGAGCGCCTGAAAGCCGTTGACGAGATTGATCACGACGAGCGCGAGGAAGGCGAGATGCGCGGGGCCGCCGGCACGGCTGACGGTGCGCAGGAACAGGGGATCGACGCTCTCGATCACCAGCGGGCGATAGATCACCGCGAGCACCAGCAGCGTCACCGTGGCGTTGAAGGCCACCACCAGCAGGGTCTGGTCGTCCATCGCGAGGATGTTGCCGAACAGCACGTGTAGGAGGTCGATATTGGTGCCCTTGATCGAGACGATGGTCACACCCAGCGCCAGCGAGGCCAGATAGAAGGTCGCAAGCGAGGCGTCCTCCTTCAGCCCGGTCGAACGCGCGACCACGCCGGCGAGGATCGCAACCGCAAAGCCTGCAACCAGGCCGCCGGCCGTCATCGCGAACAAATTGAGGCCGGAGAGCAGGAAGCCGACGGCCGCGCCAGGCAGGATCGCATGTGCCATGGCATCGCCGACGAGGCTCATCCGCCGCAGCATCAGGAACACGCCGATCGGTGCGCCCGCCAGCGACAGCGCGATCACGGCGGCAAGCGCGCGCCGCATGAACTCGAATTCGGTGAACGGGCCGATCAGCGCGTCATAGATCATCTGCGATCACGCCGCCCGCGAGTGTCCGTCCTCGGCGCAAGCCGTGGCACTATCGTCAAAAGCCTCGCACATCCGCATCGCGACCAGCAGGTTTTCCGGCGTCAGCACCTCCGCCGTCGGTCCCCAGGCCACGGGGCCGCGCGCCAGCACCAGCGTTTCGGTGAAATGGTTGCGCACCATTTCCATGTCGTGCAGCGCGGCGAGCACGGTGCGGCCTTCGCCGTGCCAGTGCTTCACCAGCGCGAGCAGATCGGCCGTGGTCTTGCTGTCGATCGCGTTGAAGGGCTCGTCGAGCACGATCAGGCGCGCGTCCTGGAGCAGCACGCGCGCGAACAGGATGCGCTGCATCTGCCCGCCCGAGAGCGTTCCGATGGGGCGGTTCTCGAAGCCGTTGAGGCCGACGGAAGCGATCGCGCGCAGGATCTTCTCCCGCGCAGCCTTGCCGATGCCCCCGAACAGGCCCGCGTCGCGCCACAGCCCGGTGCCGACGAAGTCGAACACCGAGATCGGGAAGCTGCGGTCGATCTCCGCGCTCTGCGGCAGATAGGCGATATCGCGGCTATCGAGCCCGCCGAGATGGATGCTGCCGTCGAGCGGCCGGAGGATGCCGACGATGCCGCGCAACAGCGTCGACTTGCCGGCGCCGTTCGGGCCGATCACGGCGACCAGCTCACCGGAGGCGACCTCGCCGTTGAGATGATGCACGGCCGGATGCCGGTCGTAGCCGAGCGTGACATTATGGAAGTGCACGGCCGCCATGGTCACCTCATCGCCAGGAAGACCACGCCCCAGAGCACGGCGCAGACGGCAAGCGCGGCCGCGAGGCGGCCGGCCATGGTCATGCGCAGGATCGACCAGGGCGCGTCCTGGGCCGGATGGGGCGAGGCCGCATCATGGACATGGGCGTGGGTGTGGTCGTGCCCATGCGAATGCCCGTCGCCATGAGAATGGTCATGGGACTGGCCATGAACGTGGTCGTGGTGATGAGCGTGGGACGCGGCGGGAACCATGCCAGCGACGTTATATTATAACATCACCCCTGTCCACGGCCGGCTCAGGGCTTGCCGATCACCATCGCGATGGCGGCGGCTACGAACGGGAACGGCACCGACACCGCGCAGCGGAACCAGACGAACCGGGCCGGCATGAACGGGATTTCCCACAGAATCACCCGTTGGAAGGCGAACAGGGCCCAGGCGACGACATAGGCGACCACCTGCGGCACCCCACCGCCCGACTTCAGCGCCACCGTGCCGATGGAGAAGCCGATCACGGGTCCGCCGGGCGTGGCGGCGCCGGCGACCACGGCCGTCGCAACCCCGAGCCAGCCGCTGTCCGGCCCGAGCCAGCCGGTAATCACCTCCTGCGGGATGATGGCGGCGATGTAGCCGGAGCCGATCACCCCGAGCGCGATGCGCGGCACGATGTTGATGAAGTCCATGGAGCCTTCGCGGAGCGAGGCCTTGAACACCGGTGGGCCGCGGCGGAAGGCGATCAGGCCGACGCCGAACACCGAGCCCCACAGCAGGATGTCGATCAGAAGCGCGGCGCTCAAGTCTCGTCGTCCTTCGCGGCCGGCTGCGGATAAAGCCGGACATAGACGAAGCGGCCGAGCGCGCCGGCGAGCACCGGCAGCGGCAGCGAAATCAGGATCCGCCACAGCGTGAAGTCGGTGCCCATGATCGGGATTTCCCAGGCCACCGCGCGGCCGTACCCGATCAGGGTCCAGCTCACGACCATGGCGATGGTGGCGCCGAAATCGGCGCCGACGGCGAGCAGCGCGCTCGCCACCGGATAGGCGGTGAAGGGTCCGCCCGGCAGGATCGCGCCGAAGGCGGTGCCGATCAAAAGGCCCATCAGGCCGGATTTCGGCCCGAGCGAGCGCGAGACTTTTTCGTGCGGCAGGATCTCGGAGATGAAGGCCCCGAGCAGGCAGCCGGCCAGCACGCGCGGCAGGATGCCGCCGAACAGCGAGAGGTCGTGCGTGAGAATCTCCAGGACACCGTCTGTGCCATCACGCCGCCAGACCAGGCCCGCGCTCACCGCCACCAGCACCGCGATGATGATGGTCGACCAGCCGATCGGCTTGCGCACACGCCCCGGCCGCGGCTCGGACTCCGCGTCCTCGGCAGGCGCCGGATTGCTCGGGGAAGGCTCTGACAACGGGCTCGGTGGGCTCGAGGGTGATGCCCATCCTGATTAAGGGCGCCGCCCACGCGATGCAAACAGTACGATGGCGGGAAGCGATGCGCACCTCGCGCAGGCCCATGCGAAGCAGCAACCGAATTCCGCACAGCAAAAAGGCGGCCGCGCATGCGACCGCCTTTTCGAGTTCGTCATCCCGGAGCGGCGATGCCGCACCCGGAAAGTGTGATGGCTCAGGCCTTGTCGAACAGGGACTCGACGTATTCCCAGTTCACGAGGTTCTCGACGAACGCCTTCAGATAGTCCGGACGGCGATTGCGATAGTCGATGTAGTAGGAGTGCTCCCAGACGTCCACGCCGAGGATCGGGGTGGCGCCATGCACCAGCGGATTCTCGCCGTTCGGGGTCTTGGAGATTTCGAGCTTGCCGTTCTTGACCTGCAGCCAGGCCCAGCCGGAGCCGAACTGGCCGACGCCGGCCGCCTGGAAGTCCGTCTTGAACTTCTCGAAGCCGCCGAGGTCCTCGTTGATCTTCTTCTCGAGCTTGCCCGGCAGCTTGGTGCCGCCGCCATTGGGCTTCATCCAGCTCCAGAAGTGGATGTGGTTGTAGTGCTGGCCGGCATTGTTGAACACGGCCGGGTTCTTGCCGAACGAGCCCTTGACGATCTCCTCAAGGGACTTGCCTTCCCATTCGGTGCCCTTAAGCGCGTTGTTGCCGTTGGTGACGTAGGCCTGATGATGCTTGTCGTGGTGGAATTCCAGCGTCTCCTTCGACATGAACTGGCCGAGGGCGTCATAGGCGTAAGGGAGTGGGGGCAGCGTAAAGGTCATGGGTTGTTGTCCGCGACTGATGGGGAACTGGCTTAACGGGGACTCTTATAGAAGGTTCCACCGCCGTTAAATACCGCCAATTTGCGAAATTGCGTGATGCGGCCGATTGGCCGGATTGCATAAAATCGACGCATCGTGGGGCGCGCTTCGACAGGCTGTAAAATATCATTGCCTTTGAGGCGCTTATGGCAGAACGAACGCACCACGGCGCGGAGATGCGGAAGAGAGAGCGATGAGCATCGAAATCGACATTCTGAACGGCGACGCCTCGTGGCCGATCGCAAAGCCGCTGCTCAGCGCGGTCTGGGGCCAAGACGCCGCGGAGAAGCCGTCGTGGAGCCACGTTAAATGGGCCAATGCCGACCTTCGCGTGCTGATCGAGACGCCCGAGGACGGCCTCGTCTGCCACGTCGGCATCTACTTCCGTACCGTCACCTGGAATGGACAGAAGGTTCACATCGGCGGCATCGGCGGGGTCTGCACCCGCGAGGACCGGCGCGGCCGCGGCTACGCGACCATGGCGATCGACGCAGCCATCCACACCATGCGCGCCAACGAGGCGGTCCGTTTCGGGCTGCTGTTCTCCGAATCGAACAATTTTGCGTTCTACGAAGCCCGCAGCTGGCTGCCCTTCAAGGGCGAGGTCTATTGCGAGCAGCCGGAGGGTCGGATCCGCTTCGACTACATGGCGCCGTACGTCTTCAACATCGTCCGCGCGCCGACGCTGGGCACCATCGACCTATGCGGCCTGCCCTGGTGAGCCCTGCGTGAGGGGAGGACTGGCGCGAAGATGCTGCGCCCGATAAGATGTCGATCGTCATCCAATATTCCGCCCGGTGAACATGACGATCGACGCCTCCGCAGACGCCGCGCCGCCACATGCACCGGTCGCTTCCATTGCGAGCCTGCTGACGGCGCCGATCCTGCCGACCCTGCTGCGGCTCGCGATCCCCAACATGATCGCGATGGTCGGCAGCACGCTGGTTGCGATTGCCGAGACCTCCTATATCGGCCGGCTCGGCACCATTCCGCTGGCGGCGATCGCGCTGGTGTTTCCGTTCGCGATGCTGACGCAGATGATGAGCGCGGGCGCGATGGGCGGCGGCGTTTCGTCCGCGATCAGCCGCGCGCTCGGCGCAGGCGATCTGACCGCGCCGCGACGCTGGCGCTGCACGCCGCCATCATCGGCCTCTGCGGCGGACTGTTCTTCACGGTGATGATGCTCGCCTTCGGCCGCAGCTTCTTCACGCTGCTCGGCGGACGCGAGCGCGTGCTCGAGGAAGCCAGCGGCTATTCACAAATGCTGTTCTCCGGCGCGGTCGCGATCTGGCTCGTCAACACGCTGGCCTCGGTGATCCGCGGCACCGGCGACATGCGCCTGCCTTCGATGATTCTGATCGGGGCGAGCGCGCTCCAGATCGCGCTCGGCGGCACGCTGGGGCTCGGCCTGTTCGGCGTGAAGCAATTCGGCATGCCCGGTGTCGCCGCCGGCCAGTTGATCGCTTTCACCTGCGCGGCGATCTTCTTCCTCTGGTATCTGCTGTCCGGCCGCAGCCGGCTGCCGCTGAAGGTCCGCGCCTTCCATTTCGAACGCGCGATGTTCCTGGACATCCTCAAGGTCGGCGCGGTCGCCTGCCTGTCGCCGCTCCAGACCGTGCTCACGATTCTGATCTTCACAAAAATCCTCGCGACCTTCGGCACCGAGATGCTGGCCGGCTACGGCATCGGCTCGCGGCTGGAATTCCTGCTGATCCCGATCACCTTCGCCTTCGGCATCGCCTCGGTGCCGATGGTCGGCATGGCGATGGACGCCGGACATGTGAAACGCGCGCGGCGTGTCGCCTGGACCGCAGCCGCGGCTTCGGGATTGACCGTCGGATTGATCGGCCTCGTCATCGCGCTTGATCCGGCGTTGTGGGTATCGCTCTTCACCGGGGATCCCGGCGTCACCGCGGCGGCGCACAGCTATTTCCACTGGGCAGGTCCGGCCTTCGCGTTCTTCGGCATGGGCGTGTCGCTGTACTTCTCTTCGCAAGGCGCGGCGCGCGTCGGCGGTCCGGTGCTCGCCTCCACCGCCCGGCTTCTGATCGTCGCGATCGGCGGCGTCGGCCTGATGATGGCGCAGGCGCCGGCCTGGACGTTGTTCGCGCTGGTCGGCGGCGCCATGGTCGTGTTCGGGCTTTCGACCGCGGCCTCGGTCGCCTTCGCACGCTGGGGCAAATGAGCGCAGGCAAATAAGCGCGGGAATGTGATTCCGTCCAGCGTTGCACTATCCTGCCGGACTGCTATGGAGGCGCCTCCATTTTCGGGGGCACTTTCCATGTTCGGCAGATTCGCCATCCTTTCCATCATCCTGACTGCACTGTTTGGTGCGACCGCCGCCCACGCGCAGAGCGCCGATGGGACCTGGCTGACGCAGGCCGGCGATGCGCGCGTCAAGATCAGCAAATGCGGCGGCGGCATCTGCGGCCATATCGTCTGGCTGCGCGAGCCCTAAGACACCGCGACCGGCCAGCCTGCGACCGACAGCAAGAATCCCAATCCAGCGCTCGCCAAACGCGCGATGATCGGGCTGCCGCTGTTCAGCGGCATGGAGCCCTCAGGGCCGAACAAGTGGTCGGGCCAGATCTACAATGCCGATGACGGCAGCACCTATGCGAGCAACGTCTCCGTGACTGGTGCGGATTCGCTGCGGGTCGAAGGTTGCGTCGGCGCGCTCTGCGGCGGCGAGACCTGGACGCGCGCCGGACGCTAGCTCGCGCCCGCCATCATCGCCTTCAACGCCGTCGCCGCCGACGCGTAGCCGCCGCGCGCGCCGTCGATGAAGTGGACGTGGTCGCTGCGCAGCGCCGACGGCGTGAAACAGGTCATCATCGCGGCGTCCTGTGGGTAGAGGCCGTAGCGCACGATGCCGTCGCGCGCCGCAGCCACGAGACGGTCGCTCAACGCGCGCTCAAGCTGCGGGGTGCAGTCGAGGATCATGCGCAGGCCGTCGTCATATTTGCGGAAGTCCGAGTTCTCGACCACCTGGCGCTTGTAGACGTTTGGCACGAAGCCGCCGACGTTGAGGTCGAAGCGCATAATCAGATAGACGAACAGCGTGTAGGCCAGCACGCGGGCGCGGCGTGCGACCAGCGGACCTCCGCGTTTGGTGCGGGCTTCGAATTCCAGCCCCTGCGGCGGCCATTTCAGCGGCGGTCCCTGCGGCGGCACCGGGCGGCCGCCATCAGGGCTGCGCTCGACGAGATGGATGATGTCCTCGATCACCTTGCGGAAGGCTTGCGGATCGCCACCGCGCGCCGGCATCACCAGCACCGACAGGATCAGGCCGCGCGCGGCCGGCATCACCTCGAAGCGGCAGGACAGGCCGGAAAGATCGGGCTGCGTGCCGGCGGGCGCCTCGGCGACCGCGAATTCGCCGCGCTTCATGGCGGCGTCGGCCCAGGCGAGCCCGCCGCCGGAAAACATCGCATAGGACAAATTGGCCGACGGACCGAAGCGTGCGACGCGCACGTCGAGCCCTTGCGCGCGGATCGCACTCACCGGCACCAGCGCGACGCGCATCTTCAGATCGAGATCTTCCCGCACCCAGGTCGCGGTCGCGGCCAGCGCCTCGCGGGCGCGTTCGACATCGGAAGGCGCGACCGCAAAGCTCGCGCCGTCGCCGCCGAACACGAAGGGGAATTCGCGCCCCTCCAATGCGTTCGTCACCGCCGCGATCACGGCCGCACCGGCCATGTTGACCGCCTTATAGCGCTGCGCCGCAATCGCCTTGGTGGAATCGACGATATCGGCGACGCCGATGTTCCAATCATCCGGCAGCGGCGCATAGAGCGCGGGGTCCATCAGGCTGGTGAAGCCGCGAAAGACAGGAATGCTGCCGTAGAAGGATTCGCCTGATGTCATCGGGTGATGCCGGATGGTTGGGAGTGCGTCCGAGGAAGATACGAGGCGGGATCGATCCGGGTTCGCCGCCCGACGTCCCCTCTTTCGATTCCCGATCATTGGCCGAAATGCACCCGGACAACAAGATCGCGCCACGCTGCAAATGCCGCAGTCCGTCATTGATCGGCGTCAAAGAGCCGGCCGGAAGAGCGGCTATGGTAGGGGCATCTCCAGATATTACATGGGATGATCGAAGTGCCCGACTTCGGCAACAAGGACTCGACCGCTCCGGTGCGCCGGCGCACGGGGCTCGATCCGCTCAGCGCGGTGAAGATGCCGGAAGCACTGACCGCGGCCGTCGACGCCTGGGCTGAAGCTCATCACTTGTCGCGTTCGGCTGCGATCTGCAAGCTGGTCGAACTGGGCCTGAAGGTCGCGCCCCCGGAATTCTCGTCGGCCCAGCCGGTCGCATCCGACGCCACCAGGATCGAGGCGCTGGCCGTGCACGAGATCGAGCGGCTGCTCGACCCCGCATTGCCAACGGACGAACGCGAACGCCGCATACGCCGCCTGACCGAAGGGCCGCCGGAATTTTCACGCGAGCGGATTGACCTGCCGAAGTGAACGCCTAGTGCAGCTTTTCGTCCTCGCGCTTGCGCAGGGCGTCGAGAGAGAGATCGTGGCAGCCGACCAGGCGCACGAATTGCTGCGGATACATTTCATGACCGTGTCCGCCGGAATTCTGATGCGTCATCGGGGGGCAATGGACATCGTCCGGCTTCGCGCGAGGCTCCTCGATCCGGGCTTGATTTGAAGCGGTCATGTTTGAAGTGGCCATCGACTGCTCCCTCTCGATTAGGGCAGATCGATTGACGTAAGCCAATCGATTGCGGGGCATCTTACGACCAAATCCGGCTCGATGTCATTGCGTCGGATCAACTCAATTGTCGCGGCGGAGTTCCGCTTACGCCGTGTTCCCCGCATCGATCGTGAATACGGTGCCGGTGACGTTGCGGCCGCCCTCGCCGAGCAGATATTCCACCATGCGCGCGACATCGTCGGTCTCCGGCAGGCGACGTAGCGCGCTGCGGCCGGCGATGCGCTTGCGTCCTTCGTCGGAGAGATTGTGGGTCAGCTCGGTGTCGATGAAACCAGGCGCGATCGCGTTCACGGTGATGCCGAGCTTGCCGACCTCGCGCGCGAGCGAGCGGGTGAAGCCGGTGGCGGCGGCCTTGGTCGCGCCGTAGACGGAGAGGCCGTTGTAGCCCGTGGTCGCGATGATCGAGGACATATTGATGATGCGGCCGGCGCCGTCGGCCATCATCTGGCGCGCGACATATTTGGAGAGGATGATCTGCGACAGCACGTTGAGCTGCACCAGCGCCTCGATCTCGGAATTGTGCATGGTGGCGAGTAGGCCTTCGGTGCCGAGGCCGGCATTGTTGACGAGGCCGTAGATCGGGCCGAACTCGTCGCGAATAAGCTTCGCGAACGCCGGGATCGCGTCGATCACGGCGAGGTCGCAGGCGCGGAAATGCAGGCGCCCTTCGGAGAGGCCGATCGCCGCCCTGAGCTCGTCGCTCTCGCGCCGTGCCGCCGCAATCACGTTATAGCCGGCATCAGCCAGCCGCCTTCCGATCGCAAGGCCGATGCCGCGGCTGCCGCCGGTGACGAGGACATTATGCATCGGTGCGCGCCAGTTTTCCGGCCGGGGTGACGTCGAGCGCATCGACGAAGCGGATCACCGCCGGCACCTTGTGGGACGCAAGCTGCGCACGGCACTGATCCAGGATCTGGTCGCGGATCTCCTTCACCCGCGCCTGATCCGTGCCGTCGGCGAGGATCACGTCGGCGACGACGATGCCGCCGGTGATCGGGCTGCGGCGCGATTTCGCCCGCGACATCCGCACGTCGGCATGGCGGTTGATGACCGCCTCGATCTCCTCGGGATGAACCTTCAGCCCGCCGATATTGATGATGCCGCCGCGGCGGCCGATGAAATAATAGCGGTCGCCGCGCAACTCGACGATGTCGCCGCTGTCGACGAACCCGTCGTCATCGGTCAACGCGGCCGCATTGCGGCCGATGTAAGCATGCGCCGTGCGCGTCGAGCGGATGCGCAGCGAGCCGTCGACGACCTTCATCTCGACGCCGTTGCGGTTACCGAGATAATCGGCCGGAAAGCCCTCCAGCCCGTCATTGACGGCAAAGCCGACGCCCGCCTCGGTCGAGGCATAGGCGTGACCGACGGAGGAATTGGGGAACGCGGCCTTCAGGCCATCCAGCACCGCCTGGTCGGCGATCTCGCCGGACAGACGGACGTATCCCGGCGCGAACTGTGCAGCCGAGCCACTCATCAAGAGCTTGCGCCAGTGCGATGG
The DNA here is from genome assembly GCF_011516635.5 of Bradyrhizobium barranii subsp. apii. GTDB lineage: Bacteria > Pseudomonadota > Alphaproteobacteria > Rhizobiales > Xanthobacteraceae > Bradyrhizobium > Bradyrhizobium barranii. The sequence continues at coordinate 7,898,483 of NZ_CP096255.1, forward strand.
CGTGCCGGAGATATGGGTGACGCCGCGCGCATTCAGCCGCGCGACGTGGTCGCCGAGCGCTTCATGCGGATCGGACAGCACCATCGAGCCGCCGGAGAGAACCGCGCGCAGGAAGATCTGCAGGCCGCCATAGCGGCGAATGTCGTAGAATGTCGCCCAGACCGGCGCTGGTCCGCGCGCAGGGCCTTCAGCGACGATGGCGCCCGTCAATGCTTCCAGCGTATGGCCGGCGATTTTCGGTACGCCCGACGTGCCGGACGTCAGCATCAGCCATTCCGTGGCGCGTTCGGTCCTGGCCGGCGTGGCGGCCAGAAGCGGCAATTGCGCGGTGACGACGAGCGCGACCGCCTTTGCAGCCCATTGCGCAGGCTCGTCCGTAACGACGGCATCGATCTCGGCGTCCGCGATCAGCGCATCGAGATGCGCCGGATTGAGATCGGGCGGGCACAGCAGAATGCGCCGCGCGACACCATCGAGCTCAATCATGGCGAGGCCGGATTTGAGCTGGTCCGACAGCTTCAGCAGGACAGAGCGGCCCGCCAGCTCGCGCAGGCGCCCGCCCAGAACCGTATGCGGCAGCACATCCGTCAGCGACACCACATGATGGGCGTCCGAGATCGTACGGCCCTTGAGCTCCGGGCTCAGATAGTCGCGAAGCGCGAAGATCTCACGCGGGGACATTTTCGTAGGCCCGCACGAAATCGCCCACGGTGGCGGGGAACGCTACGTCCTCGGAAATAGTGAAGGGATCGACGCCGGTCTCGTCCTCGAGGCGCGCCACCAAAATTGCGAAGGCGAGGGAATCGAAACCCGTCTCGTGCAGGGACAGATCGTCCGAGAGTGCAGGAAGCGTAACGTGCTGCTCCTTGGCGATCTGCTGGATCGCTTCGATGACCTTAGAGTCTGTCCGGAAAGATTACCTTGGATTGCATAGCTTTCGCAGCATGAGTCGGATGGAGGCCAGCTTGAGAAAGGCGAGCGCCCTGTGATTGAAGCATTCCCAATCTTTGGACAGTCTTCGGCATCGCCCGAGCCAGGCAAAGGTACGCTCGACGATCCAGCGTTTGGGCAAGACGACGAAACGGTGAGCCTGATCGGAGCGTTTGACGATTTCGAGGTTCACGCGCTTCAGAGCGCTACGCAGCCCCTTCTGGAAATGTGGCCCTTGATATCCGCCGTCGGCGTAGAGCTTCAGAAGAAAGGGATAGAGGCCGAACAACGTTGCCATCAGGAGCACGCCGCCGTCGCGATCCTGGATGTCCGCCGCATGCACGATGGCGTGCATCAAGAGGCCTTGCGTGTCGACGAGAATGTGCCGCTTCTTGCCCTTGATCTTCTTGCCCGCGTCGTAGCCATGGAGATCATGAGGCCCCCTTTTTCAGCGCTTTTCACGCTCTGGCTATCGATGATGGCGGCGGTGGGAGAAGCCTCGCGCTCGGCCCTTTCGCGACATTCGACATAGAGGGCGTGATGAATTTTATCGAGCGTGCCGTTCCAGCTCCACAGATCGAAGTAGCCATACAGCGTCGAGCGCGGCGGCAGGTCCTTGGGGATCGCGCGCCACTGGCAACCTGTGCTCAGGATGTACATCAGCCCGTTGGCAATCTCGCGCAGGTCCACCGTACGCTTGTTGCCGCCGCGCTTGGCCGGCGGGATGCGAGGCGCGATCAGCGCCCACTCCTCGTCGGTCAAGTCGCTCGGATAGCGCAGGCGGCTGCGGTCGTAGCGTGCACGGTTCTCGGTAGTCCACATTGGCGGCGCGTCCCCATCGAATCAGGCCGCTCACCTTGAATCACAACCGATTCATTCGACTCAACATGTTTTGGAACAGACACTTAGACCTTACCGACATGGCTGGCTCACTCTTGTTATTGATGGTTCGTGTTGCAGCGGCTCTTGATGGCCGCCTCCCCAAGGCCCGTGTTGTTTACCGGACAGAAGTAAATGGCTTCTTGGACAATTCAGATAAAATTGGACCTATCTGGCGGGTTTTCGTGCGGCTAGAGCCTGATCGCGCCATCGATGATCCCTGCGTGCACGTCCGCGTCCAAGGCAACATAGGCGCCGGATTTCGGGTCGAGCATGAACAGCGGCTCGCCCATCAGCCCCGGATCAAAGCCCTCCCGGGCCAGCTCGCCTTTCTTCTGCTTGAACGTCTCGGTCGCATCGAGCTCGCGGGCGATGCGAATGAAGACGGGGCGGGCGTAAACCGGCAAGCGCTGCGCCAGATGCGCAGGCAGCGCTTCGATATTAAACCCCTCGTTGACGACGATGGCGCTCATGCCGGCGCGGCCGTCGGTGCCGGGGATGCTGACGCCATAGGTGGTGGCATCGATCACGCCGGTGAAATCGCGCACGGCGTCGTTGACTTCCGATGTCGCGACGTTCTCACCCTTCCAACGAAAGGTGTCGCCGATGCGGTCGACGAAATGGAAGAAACCCTTGTCGTCGAGCCGCATCAGATCGCCGGTGCGGAACCAGGCATCGCCCTTGGCAAAGACATCGCGCAGGATTTTCTTCTCGGTTTCGCCCGCGTCGGTATAGCCCTCGAAACGGCCGCCGCCTTCATCCGCGGTGCCGATGCGGCCGATGGCTTCGCCAGCCTCGCCCCTGGCGCAGGCAACGCAAAAGCCCTCTTCGTTGCGCAAGGGTGCACCACTATCAGGATCGAGCTTGACGAGCCCCGCCGGAAAGCGATGCGCGAGCAATGGCGGAACGCGGCCGATCGCACCCGGCTGGCCCTCGAGGTTGAACAGCGAGAAATTGCCTTCCGTCGCTGCATAGAATTCGAGGATGCGCGGAATGGCGAAGCGGTTCTGGAAATCCTCCCAGATGTCGCCGCGCAGGCCGTTGCCGCAGACGAGCCGCAGGCGGTGACGGTTCTCGTATTCGGACGGCGCCGCCTTCAGAAGATAGCGGCAGAGCTCGCCGATGTACTGGAACAGCGTGCAATCGTGCCGCACGATGTCGGGCCAGAAGTTCGAGGCCGAGAATTTTTCCGCGATCACCACGGAGCCGCCGGCGGCGAGCATGCTGCACGGCGCGACGATGCCGCCGACCGAGTGGAACAGCGGCAGGCAATCATAGAGCCGGTCCTGCGGCGTGGCGCCGGTGAGGCCGGCGAACCAGAAGCCCCAGTTGAGGATGCGTCGGTGGCTGATGCTCGCCGCCTTCGGCAGGCCGGTGGTCCCTGAGGTGTAGATCAGCAGGGCACGGTCGTTGATCGTCACGTCGCCATGCTCGTCCGGCGAGAGCGGCCCGTCTTCGAGCGCGGCAAGCGCGACGTCGATCGCGCGCTCGCTGCGGACATCGCCATGGGTCCAGACTTTTGCGTCTGTCTTCAGGTGCGGCGACGCGCCGTCCAAGGCTTCCATGAGCTCGTGCGCGACGATGACGTGCGACGGCCTGGCTACATCGACGCAATGCGCGAGCGACTGGCCGACGAGCTTGGTGTTGATCAGCGCGACCACGCCGCCGACCCGGCTGATGCCGAGCCACGCGGCAACATAGTCGATGCCGTTCGGCATGATCAGCGCGACTGCATCACCCTTGGCCACGCCGGCCGAGCGCGCCCAGCGCGCATAGCGGTTGATGCGCTTCGAGAGGCCTGCGTAGTCGATCGTTGTCTCATCTGCGACCAGCGCGGTGCGAGCGGGCTGGCGCTGCGCCCAATCGTCGACGACGTCGGCGAACAGCCGGCCCGGCAGCGTCTCGATGCGCGCGGTGAGCTCGATCGCCTTCAGCCAGATCTTTGAAGCCGAAGGTGCGCGCGCGACTTTCGGTTGCTCGATGACGCTGGTGCTCATGCCGTCCATTCTCTCGGAACGTATCTGCTGTTTCCTCAAGCTTAGCTCGAACGCCCTGCCCAGGTGTTAAGAGACAAGGTAAAGCCAGGTTAGTACGTGATTAACTCTGGCCATCCGACGCGGGCGAGTTCGGCGGCATGCAGACAACGAAGACCGAGCGCTGGCGCAAGGTGGTCGAGTTGTCGGGGATCAGGAAGGCGTAACGATCCGGCCTCGCCGAGGCTAGGCGACCCCTGGTAAACGGGCTAAACTTCCTACCCTGCGTTGTCCGGACTACGAAAGGGAGACGACTCGTGGCTCTCGATCCGTCAGAGTTTCCCGTCAAGGCCGCGCCGTTCGCGCAGCCCCTGACGAATTTCGCCCGCCGCGTGAAGGGTGGGCAGGCCAGGGTAGTTGCGATCGGCTCGTCGACCACGGCGGGCGAAGGAGGCATCGCTCCGTATCCGCAGCGGCTGCTGGCGGATCTTCGGATACGATTTCCAAATGTCGCGGTCGAAGTGATCAACCGGGGTGTCGGCGGCGAAGAGGCCCGTGCTGAGCTCAAGCGGTTCGACCATGACGTCTTCGATCTGAATCCCGATCTCGTCATCTGGCAGGTCGGCACCAATTCGGTGTGGCAAGCCGGCGGCCCCTCGTTCGCGGACACCACGAAGGCCATCCGCGAAGGTGTCGACCGGCTGCTCGACGCCGAGCGGATCGACGTGATCCTGATGGACCTTCAATATGTGCCGGCGCTGCTGACACCGGCCAAGCGCAAAAAGACGGAGGCCATGGTCGAGGCGATCAGCGAGATCGCGGATGTGAAGGGCGTCAACGTCTTTCGTCGCTTCGGGCTGATGAAGGGCTGGTACGATGTCGCGAGGATTTCGTTCGACCGCATGGTCGACCCGGGCGATGATGACAGGCTGCACGCCAGCGACTGGACCACGGACAAGATGACGTGGCAATTGACCGACGCGATCGTCGCCGCTGCCAACTAGGCGCCTCACGGCACCTAGTTCTGCATGCTCCGCCGGATTCGCAGCTGAACGGGTGGTGGGCGCTAGCCGCTTCGCCTGTAGCGTGGGCGCGGCGGCGCAACGTTGACCGGATAATACGGATTGAGATCACAGGTCGCGGCGCGGCCCGACGCCGTGGCGCGGCACTGCGGCAGCGAGATGAAGGAGCAATCGTACCACTCCCCGCCGCCGCCGTTCGCTCCGGAATAGACGTGCATGCAGACGGGATAGCTGGGATCGAAGGTCTGCGCATGCGACGGCGCGGCCATGAGCAATGCACCGACGAACGTGATCAGGCCGAATGAGCGAAGCATGAAAAATGTCCCCGAAATCGCAATCGCTAGTGCGACTTCTTATGACGCCGCCGCGGGGGCGGCGGCGGTTCGTCGAAAGCATAGTAGGGATTGACATCGCAGCTCGCCGCGCGGCCCGACGCCGTGGCCCGGCACTGCGGGATCGAGGTGAAGGAGCAGTCGTAATAGTCGCCGCCACCGCCCCGGCCGCCCGAAGTATAGACGTGCATGCACACCGGATAGCGCGGGTCATAGGTCTGGGCGTCGGCATCTGCCGACACGAACAGCGCGGCAATCGCGGTGAGGGTCAGGAGAGGCAGGCGCATGGAGACGTCCTCGAATCGATGGCGGCGTCGAATCTCGTGCCGACGTCCTCCTATGGCATAACACCACGCCGGAGGCGACTGTTCCTCCGGCGGATGACGGCAAGGTGAGCGGGGTGCGCTGCGCGCGCTACCCGCCCAGCCCCTGCAGGACCAGCCGGTTCAGCCTTGCCGCAAACGCGGCGGGGTCTTCGGGCAATTCGCCGTCCAGGATCTGCGCCTGTTCGAACAGGAGCAGGCTGAGATCGTCGACCGCCCTGGAGCCGGCCTGCGCCCTGGTGATCGCCGTCACCAGCGGATGGCGCAGATTGATCTCGAGGATCGGCTTGGTGCGCATGCCGCGGTTCTGCTGCGACAGGATGCGCTCGAGCTCGCGGCTCGGGCCCTGGCTGTCGGCGACGAGGCAGGAGGCGGAGCTGGTGAGGCGCGTCGAGACCTTGACGTCGCTGACGCGCTCGCCGAGCGCGGCCTTGATCACCGCGATGGTGGCGGCCTCGTCTGCGGCCGGCTCGTCCTGCTTCGCCTCGTCGGCCTCGTCGGTGCGCGGGATCAGATCGAGATTGAGATCGCCCTGGCTCAGCGATTTCAGCGGCTTGCCGTCGAACTCCGATGGCATCGAGGTCCAGAAGGCGTCGACCGGATCCGACAGCAGCAGCACCTCGATGCCACGCGCGGTCGCGGCTTCCAGCCTCGGATTGGACTTCAGCCGCTCGATGCTGTCGCCGACGAGATAGTAGATCTCGGTCTGGTTCGGCTTGAAACCGGCGATGACGTCCTTCAGCGAACGCCTCTCGCCCGAGGTGGTGGTGAAGCGCGACAAGGACAGCAGCTTTTCGCGCCGCTCGAAATCCTCGTAGATGCCTTCTTTCAGCACCGCGCCGAAGGCGTCCCAGATCCTGGCAAAATTCTCCGGGTCCTTGTCGGCAAGGCTTTCCAGCTCGGACACGACTCGGGTCGCCACGGCTTTCCGGATCTGCGCGAGCTGCGGATTGTTCTGGAGCATCTCGCGCGAGATGTTGAGCGGGAGATCTTCGCTGTCGACCACGCCGCGGATGAAGCGGAGATAGCCGGGCAGCAGATCGGCATCGTCGGTGATGAAGACGCGGCGGACGTAAAGCTTCACCCGGCCCTTGCGGTTCGGCTCGAACAGGTCGAACGGCTTCGTCGACGGCGCGAACAGCAGCACGGCGTAGGAATAGCGGCCTTCCGCGCGGTAGTGCAGCGTCATCGCGGGATCGTCGAAGGCGGAGGCGATCTGCTGATAGGCCTTCTTGTAATCCTCGGCCGTCAGCTCGGACTTGGAGCGCTGCCACAGCGCGCTCGCCGAGTTGATCTGGCGCGGCTCACCCTCTTCCGGCACCAGCTCGATGGGGAACAGGATGTTGTCGGAATAGGCACTGACGATGCGCTCGATCTCGTAGGTCTCGAGATACTTCTTGGCGTCGTCCTTCAGGTGCAGGACGATCTCGGTGCCGCGTGCCACGCGCGCCACTTCCTCATCGCTTGCGTGCGCGATCTCGAAGCCGGAGCCGCCGGAGGACGTCCAGCTCCACACGTCGCTCTCGCCGGCACGCCGGCTGACGACGACGATCTTCTCGGCGACCATGAAGGCGGAATAGAAGCCGACCCCGAACTGGCCGATCAGGCCGAGGCCGTCCTTGGCCTCCTTCAGCTTCGAGACGAACGCCTTGGTGCCGGAGCGGGCAATGGTGCCGAGATGGTCGATCAGCTCCTGGCGCTCCATGCCGATGCCGTTGTCGGCGATCGTGAGCGTTCCGGCCGTCTTGTTGGGGATGATCCGGATCTTGAGCGCGTCGCCCTCGCCCAGCAGCGCCGGGCTGGCGATGGCTTCATAGCGCAGTTTGTCGCAGGCGTCCGATGCGTTGGAGACGAGCTCGCGCAGGAAGATGTCGGTCTCGGAATAGACGGAGTGCACCATGAGGTGCAAAAGCTCGGAAACCTCGGCCTGGAAAGGCTGCGTATGCGCGGCCGTATCTGACGTCGTCATGCGTTTACCCGGTCAATCAAAGGGGAAAGAAACCCGGGATATAACGCGATGGGATAGGGGATCAAGTGGACGTGAACTATCGCCCTCCCGGCGGGAAGGCGATTTGTCCGTGGCGGCCAAGGGCGGCGAAGACGAATCAGGTCACACAGCGGCCGGGCTGGAGCAGCTTTGCGACCTCAGTCAGGGAGCTGACCATCGGCTCGCAGGCAATCGTCGGCCTCTTGGGACCCTGCTTCCGGTTCTGGAGCAGCACCGGCGGCTTGGCGTTGCCGGTCTCGATGACCGCGCGGACCCGCAGCAGCACCGACGTCTCGGCCAGATCGTTCAGCCGCATCGACACGGTGCGGGTGGGAACCGGGGCCTGCTTGACGTCGGCGAACCGGTCGGCCTTGCCGGAACGGTTGACGTTGTGACCCGCATCTTGCGTGGGCCTGTCGGCGACCGCCTGCCAGCGGTCGGCCAGATCATGGCCGGAGGCCAGCTGGACGGCACCGACCTGGACGGCACCAAGCGTCGCGGCAATCGCGACAACACCCAAAAATACCTTTTGCATCTGCAACATGGCTGTCAATCCCTCGCCCCATGGCGATCGCGGGAACAACGCGATGGGAGGACCGGCAGTTCTCAGCCGTTAAGATCACTTAACCGTGTGCGAAATTCACGGCAGGGCGCATAAAAAGGCCGCACAAAAAAATTTTCACCCGCCTGGAACGACTCTCAGGCCCGAGAGTCGTCTCAACAGCCGGCTATTCCCCCCTGCCCCATAAGCCGGCGACGTAGGGCGCGACTGTGGTGATGCCAGTCGCGCCTTACTTTTGTCTCGGGAGGGTCGGCTCGCGAGCCCGAGTGGACCTACGGAGTTTTGCCGCTTGGAGACGGATCGGGCCGGCTCAGATCCGGCGGAGGATAGCTCGGAGCAAACAGGCAATCCTGCATCCAGGGCTCATCATATCCAGCCGGGCCGTCAGGGTCATATTTCCAGAGGCGACTAGCTCGCGGTGGGCCCAAATCACCGAAAGATATCTGGGGGTTCGTGTTCCAGTGGGCGGCGGCCTCAACGTTGGCTAGGCTTTCCGGGTCGGGACACTTCGACCCAGCATAGCCAGTGTAGCAACTCGCGACCGGTTTGAGTTCGCCATTGGTCACGACGCTGACAAGCCGTCGCTCGGTCGTGTGACCACTCGTCCACTCCTCCCCCACGCTACAGATGCGATCCTTATGCTGGCGATGCGTGGCAATCCAGCAGACATACTCCCAATGACCGTAGCGCGGAGGCATGAATCCGCAGGGACCTTCATAGCCAGCAAACGGACCGCCGCTTTCTTTAGACGCGATTTTCCGCTGTTGCTCCATCGTGCAAATCGGCTCGTTTCCCTTCAGAAAATTGAGGCGGTCCTTGGTGATCTTCAACAGCACCTTGCGGTCGTCAGGCTCCTCGTCTTCCTCCCCATCGATTCTCGGAACGCCGCGTGAACGTGCCTCGATCCATCGTCGCTGACTGCGTATGAGCGCTTGGTGAAAGTCCGGGTCAGTCGTCCGCCGCAACAAGGCGAAATAGGCGGCGGTCATCGCGTCGTCGGCCTTCTTCGCCTCCGGAGAAGCACAGATGAACTTCTCCGCCTCCAGAGATGCCTTGGCACAGTCAAGCGCATGGACGGCTGAGGGAGAAATGACGGCGCAAGCGGCCAACGCCAGAACGGAAACCAGTTTCATTGCCATTTCCAGAAGATGATCTCGAGCCGCCAAGACCTTACTTCTGCCTGCTCCTCACTTGCCCTTCCCCGCGAGCCAGTCCCGCCCCTCGCCATAGAGCTTCTCGACCTCGGTGCCGATCAGGCCCGGCATGTCGCGCTTGACCTTGTAGCCGATCAATTCCTGCATGTAGGCGAGGTGGCGGTAGCCTTCGGGCAGTGCGGCGAGCGCTTTTTGGTCGAGTTGAAGCGTTGCGGCAGGATCGACCGGATCGATCCGGTCCTTCTCGTAGATCGGCTGGCGGCGGACGATGCCCCATTGGCCAATACCTGATTGGTCATGCCGCTTCTCCAGGAAATCGTAGAAGCGCCCGGTGCAGACGACGTCGCAGAGCACGTCGTGCACCGTGGCACGCTGCGAGATCGTCATCTTGGTTTGCGCAATGGCGCGCGCGCCTGCGAGATCAATGCTGGTGCCGCCGAGGAAATGCAGGATGCGCACGCCCTTTGCAAACCCCTCCTGACTGACCCGCGTGAAATCCCGCGCGGGCCCCTGAAACCAGGTGGCGGACATCCAGCCCTCGTCATGCCAGACCGTGGCGAAACGCTCCCAGTCGCCGGCGTCGCGCCACACCGCCCAGTTCTCGACGAGGTCGCGGATGGCGAGGCGGTCGAGGAGTTGCTGGTCCATGATGAAAAATCCCCTGGCGGCTCGAGGTCGCGACTGATGTCATCGACCCGACGTATGAACGAGGCAATTTGGCCGCCGTCAAGCGGGCTTCCCGGCCCTTCGAATTGCCCACAGCCGCGTGAACGCGATACGGGTAGCGAGCCTTGCAATCAACCTGACCGCGATTAGTATCCGCACCGATGCAGATGAAATTCCCCTTGTTGGCCGCGCTTCTCGGATGGTTGGCGGTTTTCCCCATACACGCACAGACAGATGTGCAAACCGAACGCGCGACGGCCTGGAAGGCGAGGCTGTCGGCCCACATAGCCAGCTACAGGCAATTTCCGGCTGAAGCACTAGGGCAAACCGGCGAAGCCAGGGTCACATTCGTCATCGACCGGTCTGGCAGGTTGATCTCGCAGGCTCTGGCCGTGAGCACCGGCTCTCGGCCGCTCGACGTTGCCGCGCTGCAGATCGTCGCCCGTGCCCAACCCTTTCCGGCGCCGCCTTCGGAGCTCAAGGATGAGTCATTCACGTTGACAGTGCCGATTGTCTTCGACCGCCGTCAATTCCTGATGCAGCCTTCCGGGTTAGTGCTAAGGCCGAGTCCCGTGCTCACGGATGACGATGCCATGGCCGCTTGGCGCAAGGCGGCCACTGAACATGTCTGGCGCCACAGGGTGCTTCCTCCGGAGGCGATGGGTCAGATAGGCAATGCCGGCGTCACATTCGTGATCAATCGCTCAGGCCAATTGATCTCGCACGCTTTGGTGGAAAGCACAGGCTCCCCGCCCCTGGATGCGGCAGCTCTCAAAATGGTGGAGCGAAGCGAACCATTTCCGAAGCCGCCTTCCGAGGCCAAGGACGACCTCCAGCGGATGACCATCTTCATGACTCTCGACGGAGTGCAACGCTTGGTCGAGCCATGGGCGGACGAACCCAAGTTGAAGGCCAAGCTCAACAGCATCTGCCGAGGTTGTTGAGCAGGGGTGGGCGAACGAAAAAATGGCGCGCTTTGCGGCGCGCCATTTTCCGTTCCAATGGAAGCTTGCTTACGCCGCCGGCGCCTTCGGCGCGCGGTTGCGTGAGTTGCGCTGAAAGAACAGCGCCTGGCTCGCCACCGCCGACACCATCGCGGGCTGGAACGGCTTTGAGATCAGGAACGCCGGCTCGGGGCGCTCGCCGGTCAGGAAGCGCTCCGGATAGGCGGTGATGAACACCACCGGCACCTCGAAGGTCCGGAGCAGCTCGTTGACGGCGTCCAGGCCCGACGAGCCGTCGGCGAGCTGGATGTCGGCGAGAATCAGGCCCGGCCGCTTGTTCTTGGCCAGCGCCACCGCATCGGCATGGGTGCGCGCGACGCCGACGACATTGTGACCGAGATTCTTCACCAGGCTCTCGAGGTCCATGGCGATGAAGGTCTCGTCCTCGATGATCAGCACGTCGGTCGCGATCTCGGCCGCCATCTCGCGTCCCGCGGCATCAGCAAGCCGCCGCGTCTCGGCGACGTCGGTGCCGAGGATGTAGCCGACTTCCTCTTCCGAGAATCCTTCGAGTGAGAGCAGCAGGAACGCCTGCCGCGGCAGCGGCGTGATGTTCGACAGCCGCCGCTCCGGCGGCATCGGCAAGGTCGTCACCTCGGCATCGTCGTTGACAGAGACCGAATTCCATATCTGGGTGAACAGCCGGAACAGGCCGGCGCGCGGACCATGGCTCTCGTCGAGCACGGACGGATCTCCGAGCATCGCTTCCAACATGGCTGCGACATAGGCGTCACCGGAGGCCTGGCTGCCCGTCAGGGCGCGCGCGTACCGGCGCAACAACGGCAAGTGTTCAGCAACAAGCTGCGAACGGGACATCCCCACTCCATTCATCTTCGGGCCGACCTTGACGAACCACGCAACAAGCGGGGAGGCCCGGGTTCCCCTGCTGGGTTGTCTACGCCTCACGCCAAGAAAAGTTCCGCTTATCTGGGAACTTTTTGTCGAACCTGGAATTGTGCCTATTCAGGGAACGGCTCCCGGTTGAGAGAACTTCTCTATTTTACAGTTACTTAACTCGGGGAAACGTGGAACAGGTCATGAAAGATCTCAAGTCTCAAGCCAGCAAAAGCACGACCCCCGGCAAGGGAGGCCTCACTCCGGAGATTCAGTCCCGGATCGGCCACCAGCTGCGCGCCATGTACGACGACGTGGTGCGGCAGGGGGTTCCGGACCGGTTCGCGGAACTGATCAAGAAGCTTGATGCGCCCGGAGGCGCACCCCAAGTGGAACCTGACAGGGGCTCCAACGACAACAATGGGAGGGATTAATGCCTCTCACGGACTCCCTTCGTGACGACATCCTCGCGGCCGTGCCAAGTCTGCGCGCGTTCGCGATCTCGCTGAGCGGCAATGCCGACCGCGCCGACGATCTGGTGCAGGAAACGCTTCTGCGTGCGCTCGCCAACATCGACTCGTTCCAGCCCGGCTCCAACCTGCCGGCGTGGCTGTTCACGATCCTTCGCAATCTGTTCCGCTCCGACTATCGCAAGCGGCGGCGGGAGGTGGAGGATGCCGAGGGCAACTATGCCAAGACGCTGAAGACGCAGCCGTCGCAGAACGCGCATCTCGAGTTCGAGGAGTTCCGCGGCGCGCTCGAGAAGCTTCCGCAGGACCAGCGCGAGGCCTTGATCCTGGTCGGCGCCTCCGGCTTCTCCTATGAGGACGCAGCTTCGATCTGCGGCTGTGCCGTCGGCACGATCAAGAGCCGCGTCAATCGCGCGCGCTCGAAGCTCGCTGCGCTGCTTTATGTCGATGGTGCCGAGGACTTCGGGCCCGACGAGACCGTGCGCGCCGTGATCGGCGGATAACGGCCGCGTCAATCGGACCGCGACGAATGTGAAGGCGGCCGTTTCTGCGGCCGCCTTTGCGCGTGTGTGAAAGCCGGATGGCGCGCGCGAAACGGGATCATTCGTCCGCGAACGTGGCGGTGTCGGCGACGCTCGCGCGCGAGGTGCGGTAGCTGTTGACCTTGTGGGCGTCGTCGGCATAGCCGAACGAGATGCCGCAGACGACGCGGCGGTCGTCGGGCAGATTGAAGTGGCGGCGGATCAGCCCGGAATGGCGCGCGAGCGCCGCCTGCGGAATGGTGCCGAGCCCGAGCGCCTGCGCGGCCAGCATGAAATTCGAGACATAGGCGCCGCAATCGATCGCGCCGTAGATGCCGAGCGGCTCGTTGGTGTGGATGATCGCGACATGGGGCGCGCCGAAGAAATTGTAGTTCTCCAGCGCCTGTTTTGCGTAGGCGCTTCTGTCGCCGCGGGTGATGCCGAGCGTGTTGTAGAGCTGAAACCCGCTCTCGCGGCGGCGCTCGAGATAGACGCCGGCATATTCGCGAGGCGGTGTGAAGTCGTAATCGTCACCCAATCCACCTGACGCTTCCTTGTAGATCAGCTGGCGAAAACGCTCCTTGGCCGCGCCACTGGCGATGATGACCTGCCAGGGCTGGCTGTTGCACCAGGACGCAGTGCGCTGCGCGGTGGCGAGCACATGCTCGATCGTCGCGCGGTCGACTTGCTTGGGCAGGAAGGCGCGGACGGAGTAACGCTCGTTGAGGAGCTCCTCGAGCACGCCGATGCGGTCTTGGGTCTGGCTCACTTTTGCATCCATGAATTAGCTCGCGCTCCTCGTAGGGTGGGCAAAGGCGCGATAGTGCCGTGCCCACCGACAGGCTTACCCCGGTGCATCTGCATATGGTGGGCACGCTTCGCTTTGCCCACCCTACGCGATACAGCGAGAGGCTGGATCACCGACCCTTCGTCGGGATCTTGTTATACGGCACGTCCTTGTCGACGCGAATGTCGCCCGGCAATCCCAGCACGCGCTCGGCGATGATGTTGCGCAAGATCTCGTCGGTGCCGCCGGCGATGCGCATCGAGGGTGAGGACAGCAGCATCTGCTGGAACTGGCCCTGCACCGTCTCCTCGTCGGCGCCGGTGAGAGCACCGGCCGCGCCCTGGAGGTCCATCGCGTAGGTCGCGATGTCCTGGAGCATCATGCCCGAGACGAGCTTGCCGATCGAATTCTCAGGCCCCGGCCGATCGCCTTTCGAGAGCGCCGAGATCGCGCGGTAGCTGGTGTATTTCAGCCCGCTCGACTTCACCACCCAGCTCGCGAGTTTCGAGCGCACGGCGGGATCGTCGATGGCGAGCCCGTCCTCAAGCATCAGATTGGAGCAGAACTCGAACATTTCAGGGACGCCGGTCGCAAGCCGCGAGCCGATCGACATCCGCTCGTTCATCAGCGTCGTCAGCGACACGCTCCAGCCCTCGCCGACGGCGCCGAGGCGCTGGCTGTCTGATATCACCACGTCGGTGAAATAGACCTCGTTGAACTCCTGCATGCCGTTGGCCTGCTTGATCGGGCGGACCTCGACGCCCGGGCTCTTCATGTCCAGGAAGAACATGGTGAGGCCCTTATGCTTGGGCACATTCGGATCGGTCCGCGCGATCAACAGACCGAAGTCGGAATAATGCGCGCCCGAGGTCCAGATCTTCTGGCCGTTGACGACCCAATTGTCGCCCTTCTTCTCCGCGCGCGTGCGCAGGCCCGCGACGTCGGAGCCGGCGGACGGTTCGGAGAACAGCTGGCACCAGATCTCTTCGCCGGAGGCGAGCTTCGGCAGGTGGCGGCGCTTGGCGTCCTCGCTGCCAAAAGCCATCACGGTCGGACCGCACATGCCCTCGCCGATCTGGAACGGTTGCGTCAGCTTGCCGTAGACGCCCTCTTCCTGCTGCCAGATCACCTTCTCAATCGGCGTGGCGTCGCGGCCGCCATATTCCTTCGGCCAGTGCAGGCAGGCCCAATTGCCCTCGAACTTCTTCTTCTGCCAAGCCTTGCCGACATCGACGATGTCATGATTGGCCAGCCGGATGCGTCCGAGCGAGGATTTTGACAGCTCGGCATGCAACTCCCTAGGTGCATTGGCCTCGACCCATTTGCGCGCGGTCTCGCGGAAAGCGGCTTCCTGCGGGGTGTCGTCGAAATTCATGGCGAACCTCTCAATTCTTGCTCGGTGCGTAGGGTGGGCAAAGCGAAGCGTGCCGACCACCTTCCCTCGTTCTCGACAGAATTGGTGGGCACGGCGCTACGCGCCTTTGCCCACCCTACGATTCTAACCTCTTCCCTTCGTCGGGATCTTGTTGAACGGCACGTCCTTGTCGACCCGGATATCGCCGGGCAGGCCCAGCACCCGCTCGGCGATGATGTTGCGCATGATCTCGTCGGTGCCGCCTTCGACGCGCGTGCCGGGCGCGCGCAAGAGCATCGCCTGGAAACGGCCGGCGAGTTCGGCATCCTCGCCGCTGACCACGCCCGCGGCACCCTGCAGGTCCAGCGCGTAGGTCGCGACGTCCTGGATCATCGAGCCTGCGACCAGCTTGCCGATCGAGTTCTCCGGCCCCGGCCGCTCGCCCTTCGACAGCGCCGAGATCGCGCGCATGCTGGTGTACTTCAGCCCGCTCGCCTTCGCCGCCCAGTTCGCAAGCTTCGAGCGCACTGCGCGGTCCTCGATCGCCGGGCCATCGTCGAGCATCAGGCTGGAGCAATACTCGAACAGCTCCGGGAAACCGGTCGAGACGGCCGCGCCGATCGCGCTGCGCTCGTTCATCAGCGTGGTCAGCGAGACGTTCCAGCCGTCACCGACCTCGCCGAGACGCTGATGATCGGGAATGCGGACGTTTGTGAAATAGACCTCGTTGAAGTCGGATGCGCCGCTCGCCTGCTTGATCGGCCGCACCTCGACGCCCGGGCTCTTCATGTCCAGGAAGAACATGGTGAGACCCTTGTGCTTGGGCACGGTCGGATCGGTGCGGGTCAGCAGGATGCCGTAGTCGGAATAATGCGCCCCCGAGGTCCAGATCTTCTGGCCGTTGATGACCCAGTCGTCGCCGTCCCTTTCCGCGCGCGTGCGCAGGCCCGCGACGTCGGAGCCGCCAGCAGGCTCGGAGAACAGCTGGCACCAGACCTTTTCGCCGGAGGCGAGCGGCGGCAGATAGGTGCGCTTATGCTCCTCGCGCGCGAACGCCATCATGGTCGGCCCGCACATGCCGTGACCGATGATGAACATGCGGGAGAGTTGGCCGAACGGCCCTTCTTCCTGCTGCCAGATCACCCGCTCGATCGGCGACGAGCCGCGCCCGCCATACTCCTTCGGCCAGTGCAGGCAGGCCCAGCCGGCATCGGCCTTCTTCTTCTGCCAGGCCTTGGCGACCTCGAGAATATTGGCGTTCTTGAGCTGGGTGCGGCCGAGCGAGGATTTGCGCAGATCCTCCTCGTATTGCCTGGGCGCGTTCGCGCCGATCCAGGCGCGGGCCACGCTGCGGAATTCGGCTTCCTGCGGGGTGTCGTCGAAATTCATGGTCTGTCATCCTTCGCCGGCGTCGTAGGATGGGTAGAGCGAAGCGAAACCCATCTGTCAGACCACCCGCGTCATAATGGGTTTCGCTACGCTCTACCCATCCTACAAATCACCTGTCGTTACGCCGCGTTCTTCTTCCGCATGCGGTCGATCAATTGGTCTTCCCAATAGGACAGGCTGCCGAGCCCCAGCGCCATGGCGTTGGCGCGGCGGTAGTACATGTGGCAGTCGAACTCCCAGGTGAAGCCCATGCCGCCGTGAACCTGGATGTTGTTCTTGGCGCAGTGCTGGAACGCCTGCGTCGCGCTGATGCGCGCGGCGGCGGCGGCTTCCGGCAGCTCGGCCGCGTTGGTCGAGAGCGCCCAGGCGCCGTAATAGCTGTTGGAGCGCGCCAGCGTCGCCGACACATACATGTCCGCGAGCATATGCTTGACCGCCTGGAACGAGCCGATCTGGCGGCCAAAGGCGATGCGGTCGAGCGCGTAGTCGCGGCCCATCTCCAGCGCGCGGTCGGAGCCACCGACCTGCTCGAAAGCGCACAGCACCGCGGCGCGGTCGAGCACTTGGGTCAAAATGCTCCAGCCTTCGCCGGCAGCTCCCAGCGGCTCGGCCTTGCAGTCTTTGAAGGTGATCTCGGCCTGCCCGCGGGTCGGATCGAGATTGGTGAGGCTTTTCACCTCGACGCCACCGGCCTTGAGGTCGACGAGGAACAGCGAGATGTCGCCGTCGCGACCGCTCGATCCCGCGCGTGCGGCGACGACAGCGAAGTCGGCAATCGCACCGTCAGCGACCGGCTTCTTGACGCCGTTGAGCACGCCGTTCGCAGCCGTGAGCTTGACGTTCCTCGGCGACGGATTGCCCTTGCCCTCGAACAGCGCCAGCGTGCCGATCGCCTCGCCCGAGGCGATCGCCGGCAGCCATTTTTTCTTCTGCGCGTCGCTGCCTGCGATCAGCAGCGCTTCGGCGGCGAGGTACACGGTCGAGGAAAACGGCACCGGTGCATTCGCCCGGCCCATCTCCTCCGCGATCACGCAAAGCTCGAGATGGCCCGCGCCAGCGCCGCCAAACTCCTCGGGGATCGCGACGCCGAGAAAGCCCATCTCGGCGAGGCCCTTCCACAGCTCCTTGTCGTAAGGAGCCTTGCCGTCGAGCACGACGCGCACCGCCTTCGGCGAGCATTTTTCGGTGAGGAATTTGCGCGCCTGGTCGCGGAGCTGTTTCTGGTCGTCGGAGAAATCAAAGTTCATGGCGGGCTACCTCTGCTTATTCGTTGTCATTTGTCTGCGCCGTCATTCCGGGGCGCGCGGCCCGCGAGCCCGGAATCCATATCCACCAGCCGGGGTTATGGATTCCGGGCCTGGCCCTTCGGGCCATCCCGGAATGACGAGTTGAGAGAGTTGCGCATTCATCGCAGCACGATCACGTCCTGATCCGGCTTGTCGGCATAAAGCCGCTCCACCAGCGCCGCGCGGCGTTCCAGGCCGGCGCGCTGGTTGATGTAGCCCTTGTCGGTGAGCTCATTGCCGTCGATGGAGGGCGGCTCGGCCATCAGCATTGCGCGCGCGATAGCGCGGCTGCTGGCGCCGCCACACTCCGCGTTGTGTGCTTCGAGGCCGCGTTTGAAGCAGGCGATCACCTCAGGATGCTTCACGGCATCCTCGAAGCTCAGCTCGGGATTGCCGACCAGCTGGCGACAGGCGTGCAGGTTCGGCCATGCCAGCAGACCGATCGAGCATTGATCCTGCCCGGCAACCAGCGCGTCATGCACAACGGGCGTCGCCGCCGCGATCGCATCGGTGCGCAGCGAGCCGACATGCACGAAGGTCCCGGTGGTGAGCTTGAAGTCCTCCACGACGCGGCCGGCGAAGATGATGCCCTTCACCGGATCGGCATCGTCAACAAAAATGCCGGCATCGCCGATACAGTAAAAGCCTTCCTCGTCGAACATCTTTTTGGTGAGATCAGGCTGGCCAAAATAGCCGGGCGTGACGTTGACGCCGCGCAGGCGCAATTCGTATTTCGGGCCGCACGGCACCATCTTCAATTCGACGCCGGGGAACGGCAGGCCGATCAGGCCGACGCGCTCGGTGTCCCAATAGGTGCCGGTCGAGGTCGGCGCCGTCTCGGTCGAGCCCCAGCCGGTGTAGAACACGATGCGCTCGCCGGTCGTCTTCACCGCGAGCGCCTGCATGCGCTCATAGAGATCGTCGGGCAGCCGCGCGCCGCCATAGGCCATGATCGACAGGTTCTTGAAGAACGAGCGGCACAGCGCATCGTCCTTCTCCATCGCCGCCGCGAGCGCGGCATAGCCGGCCGGCACGTTGGCGTAATAGGTCGGCGAGATCTCGCGCAGATTCCGCAGCGTCTCCTCGAACTGGCCCGGCATCGGCCGGCCGTCATCGATATAGAGCGTGCCACCGTCGACCAGCACCGGGTGAAACGCCGCATTGCCGCCCATGGTGTGGTTCCATGGCATCCAGTCCAGCATGGTCGAGATCGGACCGCCGGGATCGCGCGGCCGCACCTGCATCATCATCGCCGCATTGGCGCACATCATCTCCTGCGTGTTGATGACCGCCTTGGGCATGCCGGTCGAACCGGAGGTGAACAACAGCTTGCCGACGGTCTGCGGCGTGATCTTCGCGATCGATGCTTCGACGTCGGCGGTCACGGACGTTGCTGCGATCTCGGCAAAGCTGACGCTCTTGATGCCGTCGCAGGGACGCACGACGTGAACGACGGTGACGCCGGTGAGGTCGAGTGCGTTCAGCGCCTTCTCGAAGGTCGGGCCGTCCTGAACCATCACCACGGCCGGCTTGATCAGGTCGAACAGATATTTCAGCTTGACGTGATCATGGCTCATCAAGGAGTAGGCCGGCGACACCGGGGCCGCCGGCGAGCGCGCCTGCATCGCGGCCTGCGTCATCAGCGCGTGCTCGATCGAATTGCCGGAGAGGATCGTGACCGGGCGTCCCTCGAGCTTGAGATTGAGCAGCGCCTGTGTCAGCGCATCCACAGTGTGCTTGGCTTCGCCATAGGAGACCTTGCGCCATTCGCGGTTCGCTCCGCCGCGCTGCGCGAGCCAGATGCGCTCGGGCGCTTGCCTGGCCCATTTCGCCAGCGAGGCCGGAAGATGCGTCTCGTAGGCTTGCAGCGGAATGCGCGACTTCAGCACCACCGTGCCGTCGTCGCGCCGCTCGACGTCGATGTCGCGCGCGAGCCACTCGACCTTGCGAAAGGCGGGCTTCGTCATCACGGCCGCCGCACTTCCACTCATTTTGCGTCTCCCGGAATTATCGTCCTTTGCGGATCGTTCTCGTTTCAGCGCCTGATATAGACAGGCTTTCGCTTCTCAAGGAAGGCCCTGATGCCTTCCGAAAATTCCTCGGAGCGACTGCACAGGACCTGGTTGCGGTCCTCTATCGCGATCACGGTTTCCAGCGATCCCGCATCGACGCTCATGTTGAGACATTCTTTTGACAGGCGCAGCCCCACGGGCGAGGCCGTCATCATCGCATCGACGTAAGGTTCAGCGGCTTCGTCGAGCTTGTCTTCGTCGACGACTTCCGAGACGAGCCCGACCGCGAGCGCACGCTCGGCACCGATGAAACGTCCGGTCAGGATCAGCTCGGATGCGACCGAGACGCCGACGAGCCGCGGCAGAAAGTAGCTGGTGCCGATATCGCAGCCGCCAAGGCCGAGCTTGATGAAGGCGCAGTTCATGCGCGCCGACTTGGTCGCGATGCGGATGTCGGAGGCAAGCGCCAGCGCAAAGCCGCCGCCGGCCGCCGCGCCCTGCACCAGAGCGATGATCGGCTGCGGACAACGCCGCATCAACATCACGATGTCGGCGATGCGGCGCTGCGAGTCGAGCGACTCAGTGACGCCGGGCGGCTCCTGCTGCCCGGCGCGGCGGGCCATCGCCGCCTTGAGGTCGAGGCCGGCGCAAAAATTCTTGCCGGCGCCTTTCAGCACGACGACGCGCGTGTCGCGGTTGCGCTGGAGGCCCTGGAAGTAGGTATTGAGTGCATCAATCAGCGCAGGATCGAGCGCGTTGAGGTATTCGGGCCGATTGAGCGTCACCGTATCGACGCCGTCGTTGTGCTCGATCAGCAGCGGTTGGGACATGGGGCGCTCCTGCATCCGCTCTTTGAGTGGCGGCTATTGCGCCCTCTCCCCTTGTGGGAGAGGGCATGTACGTCGCGGACCAAGAACTCGCTTGGGTGAGGGGTCTGTCTCCGCGGAGAGAACCCCTCATCCGGCGCCATAGCCGATGCGAAGCATCGGCGTCCTTTTAAGGACGGCGGCCACAGGCCGCCTATGCCACCTTCTCCCACAAGGGGAGAAGGACGGCAGCGGAGTACGCCTCTACTACCGCGGCGCCATGCGAATTGCGCCGTCGAGACGGATGGTCTCGCCGTTGAGCATCGCGTTCTCGACGATGTGCACCGCGAGCGAGCCGTATTCCTTGGCATCGCCGAGGCGCGAGGGATGCGGCACCTGGGCGCCGAGGCTCTTGCGGGCTTCTTCATTCAGACCCATCAACAACGGCGTGAAGAACAGGCCGGGCGCAATGGTGTTGACGCGGATCTTCTGGCTTGCGAGGTCGCGCGCGGCCGGCAGCGTGAGGCCGACGACGCCGCCCTTCGAGGCCGAATAGGCGATCTGGCCGATCTGGCCTTCATAGGCGGCCACCGAGGCAGTGTTGATGATGACGCCGCGCTCTTCTCCGACGGGCTCGATCGTGACGAGGCGCTCGGCGAACAGACGCAGGCAGTTGAAGGTGCCGATCAGATTGACGTTGATGATGCGCGCAAACTTTTCGAGCGGATAGATGCCGTCGCGGCCGACGATGCGCTGCGAGCCGCCGATGCCGGCGCAGTTCATCAGCACGCGCGCGACGCCGTGTGCGGCTTCCGCCTTCGCGATTGCTGCCTTGATCTGCTCTTCGCTGGTGACGTCGGCATGAAGCGCGACGCCCTTCACTTCGGCAGCGACCTTCTCTGCATTGTCCTTGTTCTGATCGATCACACCAATCTTGGCGCCCTTGGCGGCCATGGCGCGCGCGGTCGCTTCACCAAGACCCGAACCACCACCGGTGATGAGAACGGCTACGTCTTTCAATTCCATGACAGGCTACCTTTCCTTGGGCGTTTCTTCTCTAGACTTGTACGTCTCGGCCGGATTATCCGGCCGCGGCAGCTTCCTCGGCTTGCGTGAGGATGCCACCGCAGATCAGCGTTTCCATGTGCTTGATGTATTGCCGGCAGACGTCATCGGTGACCGGACCGACGCCGGTCGCGCGAGACATCGCGTGCCGGCCAAAGAACAGGTGATCGCAGGCGCCGATCAGGCTGGTGTAGAACAGCACCGGATCGGTGGCACGGAACTCGCCGCGGCTGACGCCCTCAGTGAGCAGGCGCCGGTGGAAGTCCAGCAGCGGCGCGACGAAGAATTTTGAGACTTCGTCGGCAGAGCCTGCATTGGTCTCATGCAGCAGATAGTGAATCAGCCGGTTCATGTAGGGGAACCGGTAATAGGCGCGGATGATGCCGGCGATATGCAGCTTCAGCTTCGCCGTCGATGTGATCGGTTGCGCCAGCAGATATTCCAGGTTGGACATCTCGGTCGCGGCATCGCGCGCGAGCAGCGCCAGCAACAGGCCGTCCTTGTTGCCGAAATGATATTTGACCAGCGCGGCATTGGCGCCCGACTTCTGGGCGATGTCAGAGAGCGAGATCTCGATCGACGAGCGTTCGATCATCAGGTCGCTCGCGGCCACGAGCAATTTCTCTGCCGTGGAATTCTTTCCGCTGGGGAGCCTGTTCGGTACGCTGGTAGTCACGGAGTTCCCTGTTCTCGCCGCTTGAAGCGGCCGCAGATAAGCCGAAGCAGCGCCTCATCACAAGAGTTAATTGATCGATTGACTAAACGATATCGCGCCCATTAAATCCGCGCCGACAATCCAAACTCGATAGAGAACAATCCAGGGAGAGACCGACATGGCCGAGGCTTACATCGTCGCCGCTGCGCGTACCGCGGGCGGGCGCAAGGGGGGCCGCCTCGCCGGCTGGCATCCGGCCGATCTCGCCGCGAAGGTGCTGGACGAACTGGTCGATCGCACCAAGGTCGATCCTGCCCTGGTCGAGGACGTGATCATGGGCTGCGTGATGCAGGTCGGTGAGCAGTCCAACAACGTCGCGCGCAACGCGATCATGGCCTCGAAGCTGCCGGAGAGCGTTCCGGGCACCTCGATCGACCGGCAGTGCGGCTCCTCGCAGCAGGCGCTGCACTTCGCGGCGCAAGCCGTGATGTCCGGCACGATGGACGTGGTGATCGCCGCCGGCGTGGAATCGATGACGCGCGTACCGATGGGCTTGTCCTCGCAGCTTCCGGCCAAAAACGGCTTTGGCAATTACAAGAGCCCGGGCATCGAGGCGAAATATCCGAACATCGTGTTCAGCCAGTTCACCGGTGCCGAGATGATGGCCGAGAAGTACGGCCTCTCGAAGGATGACCTCGACGAATACTCCTACAACAGCCATCAGCGCGCGATCGCGGCAACGCAAGCCGGCCACTTCAAGAAGGAGATCGTGCCGCTCGAGATCACCCGCGCCGATGGCAGCAAGGACACCCACCACATCGACGAGGGCATCCGCTTCGACGCCACGCTCGACGGCATCAAGGGCGTCAAGCTGATTGCCGAGAACGGCAAGCTCACCGCGGCCAGCGCCAGCCAGATCTGCGACGGCGCATCCGGCATCATGGTCGTGAACGAGCGCGGCCTCAAGCAGCTCGGCCTCACACCGCTGGCGCGCATCCACCACATGACCATGACCGGCGGCGATCCCGTCATCATGCTCGACGCCCCGCTGCACGCGACCAAGCGTGCGCTGGAGAAGGCCGGCATGAAGATCGACGACATCGATCTGTTCGAAGTCAACGAGGCCTTCGCCTCGGTGCCGACCGGCTGGCTGAAGACCACCGGGGCCGATCCTGACAGACTCAACGTCAATGGCGGCGCCATCGCGCTCGGCCATCCCCTTGGCGGCTCCGGTACCAAGCTGATGACGACGCTGGTCCACGCCCTACACCAGCGCGGCAAGCGCTATGGTCTTCAGACCATGTGCGAAGGCGGTGGCATGGCCAACGTGACGATCGTGGAGCGGCTGTAAACTGCTGCTGCCACACTAACGGTGTCGTCCCGGCGAAAGCCGGGACCCATACCGCGAAATCTATCGATTGTGGTTGGTCGCAGTACCGAACGACAATCCTCTGCCAAACGACGCCCTGTGGTTATGGGTCCCGGCTTTCGCCGGGACGACATCTCGTGTGCCTTGGGACCTACGCTTATGACCCATCCGTCCGTCTACGCCAAAACCACGCCCGACAAGATCGCCTACCAGATGGCCGGGACCGGCAAGGCGATCACCTATCGCGAGCTCGACGAGCTCTCGAACCAGGGCGCAAACCTGTTCCGCTCGCTCGGCCTGAAGGCCGGCGACCACATCGCGCTCTTGATGGAGAACCGTCTCGCCTTCATGGAGATCTGCTGGGCCGCGCAACGCAGCGGGCTCTATTACACCGCGATCAGCCGCTATCTGAAGCAGGACGAGATCGACTACATCATCGGCGATTGCGGCGCCAAGGTCGTGATTACCACGCCGAAATGCGCCGACCAGATCAAGGCCCTGATCAAGGGGACCGCGGGCGAGCCGATCTTCTACATGGTCGACGAGCCCCAGCCCGGCTTCCGCTCCTACGACAAGGAAGCGTCCGCACAGCCGACAACGCCGATCGCGGACGAAGTCGCCGGCTACGACATGCTGTATTCGTCCGGCACGACCGGTCGTCCGAAGGGCATCAAGAAGGCATTCGAGGGCAACAAGATCGACGTGCCGAACGCCTTCCTGCGCGTACTCTGCGCCGACATGTGCGGCATGAATGCGGAGAGCACCTACCTCTCGCCGGCGCCGCTCTATCACGCGGCCCCTTTGCGCTTCAACATGATGGCGATCGTTCTCGGAGGCACCTCCATCATCATGGAGCATTTTGACGCCGAGGATTTTCTCAAGCTCGTCGAAAAGTACAAGGTCACGCAGTCGCAACTCGTGCCGACCATGTTCGTGCGCATGCTGAAGCTGCCCGACGAGGTCCGCGCCCAGTACAACGTCTCGACGCTGAAAGGCGCGATCCACGCCGCAGCTCCCTGCCCGGTCGACGTCAAAGCAAAAATGATCGAATGGTGGGGACCGATCCTGATCGAGTATTACGCGGGCTCGGAAGGCAACGGCGTCACCGTCTGCAATTCGAAAGAATGGCTGGAGCATCGCGGCAGCGTCGGCCGCGCCGTGGTCGGCAAGATCAAGATCCTGGACGAGAACGACGAGGAGCAGCCGGTGGGCGAGATCGGCACGGTCTATTTCGCCGATGCGCCGGTTTTCACCTATCACAACGATCCAGAGAAAACGAAGAAGGCCTACAACGCCAAGGGTTGGTCGACGCTCGGCGACGTCGGCTACCTCGACAAGGACGGCTTCCTGTTCCTCACCGACCGCAAGTCCTACATGATCATCTCCGGCGGGGTGAACATCTACCCGCAGGAGACCGAGGATGTGCTCATCACCCACCCTGAGATCGCCGACGTCGCCGTGTTCGGCGTCCCGAACGAGGAGATGGGCGAAGAGGTGAAGGCGGTGGTGCAGCCGCACGACATGAGCCGCGCCGGCAAGGCGCTCGAGGCGGACCTGATCGCCTACTGCAAGACGCGTCTCTCGGCGATCAAATGCCCGCGCTCGATCGATTTCGAAGCCGAGCTGCCGCGCACGCCGACGGGCAAGCTGGTAAAGCGACATCTGCGCGACCGGTATTGGCCGAAGATCGCGGCGAAGATTTAGTGCCCGCTCTTTCTTACCCTCCCCTGGAGGGGGAGGGTCGCTGCGCATGAAGCGAAGCGGAATGCGCAGCGGGGTGGGGTGACGGTCTATCCCAATCGCACACTGCCCGAGTGGAGAGATCGCCTCACCCCGCTCGCGCTGCGCGCGATCGACCCTCCCCCTCCAGGGGAGGGTAAGAGCAGCCCTCAATCGAACAAACTCGGCGTGTGGTTCACCAGCGCGCCTTCGATCTCGAGCATCTTCAGCTTCGTCACCACACCGCCATTCGCCGAGAAGCCGCCGGGCTTGTTGCCGGCAGCCAGCACGCGATGGCAGGGCACGACGATCGGGCACGGGTTGTGCCCGAGTGCCTGGCCGACATCGCGCGACAGCTGGACGCCGCCGAGCTGCTTGGCGATATCGCCATAGGTGATGGTCTTGCCGGGCGGGATAGCACGGGCGATCTCGTAGACGCCGCGGTTGAAGTCGGGCACGCCGTCGAGATCGAGCGGAATGTCGGTGAGATCATCCGGCTCGCCCGCGAGCAGTTTTGTGATGCGGTCGATCGCCTCTCGCACCTCGGCGGTCGGTTCGGCCTCGGTGGCGTCGGCATGGCGCTGGCTGATGCGGGTGCGGATCTTCTCCTCCCCGCCCATGGGCAGCTGCGTGCCGTTGATACCACGCGGGCCCCAGGCGATGGCACAGAGGCCGATCCTGGTGTCGAACAGGGCAAAATGCTGATCGGTCATGGCTTGGTTCCTGGCTTGCGTCCTTATCGCATGCCCCTATTGTGATCCATGCCCAAATCTAGGCTTGGAAATAGTTGCGATCCACCCGGTTTCCGGGAATCTTGCACAGGAGTTCCTGCCCCCTCCCGCGAGCCCCGAATGCAAAGCCTCCACGTCAACGGATACGACATGCCCTATCTCGACGTGGGCGAAGACAGGAGCCGGCCGCCGCTGGTCTGCGTGCATGGTTCGCTCAATGACTTCCGCGTCTGGGGCTGCTTGCTCGGACCGCTGACGCAGCGGCATCGGGTGATCGCCGTCAGCTTGCGGCACTTCTTCCCCGACCGCTGGGACGGCGTCGGCGACACCTATTCGATCGCCCAGCATGTCCAGGACGTCATCGCCTTCATCGAGAAGCTCGACCTCGGCCCGGTCGATCTGATGGGCCATTCCCGCGGCGGACACATCTGCTTCCGCGTAGCGCAGGCGCGCCCCGACCTGTTGCGGCGGCTGATCCTGGCCGAACCCGGTGGCGAGCTCGATGCGAGCCTCGATCCCGATTACGTCGGTGGCCCCTCGCCGCTGTTGGCACGGTTCACGGCCTCGGCCGCGAAGATCGCGGCCGGCGATGTCGACGGCGGCCTTGCCGTCTTCGTGGACACGCTGGAGGGCGCCGGCACCTGGCCGCGGCTGCCGGCGATGGTGAAGCAGAATCTGCGCGACAACGCCTATACCCTGATCGGGCAGGTCCGCGACAACCGCCCGCCGTTCTCGAAGGCGGATGCAGAATCGATCAGGATGCCGACGCTGTTCATCCTGGGCGCGCGGACCAAGGGCCTGCTGCCAAAGGTACTGCATGCGCTGGCTGCGCACGTGCCCTATTCCAAGACGGCGATCATCCCGAACGCGACGCATCCGATGTTCGAGCAGGCGCCGCAAAAATGCTCCGAACTGGTTCTGGATTTCCTGGCGAGCTGATCATGCAAAGCTTTCGCGTCAACGGTTACGACATGGCCTATCTCGAAGTCGGCGACGGCCCGCCGCTGGTCTGCGTGCATGGCACGTTAGGTGATTTCCGCACTTGGTATTCAGTGCTCGGCCCGCTGTCGAAGTCCCATCGCGTCATCTCGGTCAGCCTGCGGCACTTCTTTCCCGAGCATTGGGACGCCGTCGGCGACGACTACAAGATGGCGCAACACGTCGCGGACACGATCGCCTTCATCGAGCAGGTCAAACCCGGGCCGGTCGACCTGATGGGCCATTCGCGCGGCGGACACATCGCGTTTCGGGTCGCGCAAGCGCGGCCTGACCTCCTGCGCAAGCTGGTGCTGGCCGAGCCGGGCGGCGATCTCGACGCCAGCCTGCCGGTGCCCGAAGGCACGCCCGCGCATCCGCCGCTCGCCGCGAAGACGATACGCTCGGTCGAGATGATCCGCGCCGGCGATCTCGACGGCGCGCTGCAGAATTTCTACGAGGGCATCGAAGGCGACGGCTCGTGGCGGCGCGTGCCGGCGGCGGCGAAGCAACAGCTGCGCGACAACACGCTCACCTTCCTCGGCCAGATCGACGAGCAGCGCCGGCCCTACACGCTCGCTGATGCGCAGGCGATCAGGACCCCGACGCTGCTGATCGGCGGCGGCGCCACGATCGGCAGCCTGTCGGTGATGTGGCGCGTGCTGGCCGAGCACATCGCGGGCAGCAAGACGGCGGTGATCGAGAATGCCGGCCACTGGATGTTCGAGCAGGCGCCGCTTGAGTTCGGCGAGGTGGTGAACAGGTTTCTGGCGGAGTAGCTTTCTTTTTTCCTTCTCCCCTCTTGTCCGCCGAAGCCTTCAGGCGAAGGCGGATGTGGGAGAAGGATCACATCTGCAAATGAGTCTGCGGAGAAATACCCCTCACCCAAGTGAGTTCGTGTCTCCCAGCGGCGCCGCCCTCTCCCGCAAGGGGAGAGGGCACAGAAACTCACACCTTCCACACGCCCACCGGCATCTTGATCGTCGCATTCAGCCGGTTCCAGACGTTGATGGTCGCGATCGAGAGGATCAGGGTTGCGAGCTCGCGCTCGTCAAAATGCTTGGCGGCCTCGTTCCAGATCGCATCCGGCACCGGGTCCTCGCGATCCGCAAGGCGCGTGACGGCTTCGGTCAGCGCCAGCGCGGCGCGTTCGGCGTCGCTGAAATAGGGCGCATCGCGCCAGGCCGACACGGCAAACAGGCGCTCGTCGGTCTCACCCAGCTTGCGGGCGATCTTCGGATGCATGTCGACGCAGACGCTGCAGCCATTGATCTGGCTGGCGCGCAGGTGCACCAGTTCGAGGAGTTTTTCCGGCAGGCCCTGCTTGGTCAAATTGCCAAGGGACTGAAGGACATTCATGGCCTCCGGCAGGACCATGACCGGGTGGTTCATGCGGGCGTGCATCATCTTGCGTCTCCGTTTGAAAATTTCGACGGTTCCGGTCACATCGGCCGGATTGGCTTCGTCATGGGCATGACGGATTGCGATGAGGGAATGTGACCGATGACCCAGAAAAACTTCGAAGAAAATTTCCTCGGCCGCCAGTTCGAGGCCAGCAGGGACCATCTGCGCGCGGTCGCCTACCGGATGCTGGGTTCCAGCGCCGAGGTCGACGATGCCGTGCAGGAGGCCTGGCTGCGGGTCAGCCGTTACGACACGTCCGATGTCGCGAACCTGCGCGGCTGGCTGACCACCGTGGTCGCGCGCATCTGCCTCGACATGCTGCGCGCGCGCAAATCGCGCCGCGAGGACCCGATGGGCCCGCATGTGCCCGAGCCGGTCGACGAGACGCGGGAGCGCGAGGCGGAGATGGCCGATTCCGTCGGCGCGGCCCTCCTCGTCGTGCTCGAGACATTGCAGCCGGCGGAGCGGCTGGCCTTCGTGCTGCACGATATGTTCGCAGTCCCGTTCGAGGAGATCGCGCCGATCGTCGGACGCTCGGTCGACGCCTCGCGGCAGCTTGCGAGCCGCGCACGTCGGCGCGTCCAGGGTGCGCCGGTGCCCGAGGCGGACATCTCGCACCAGCGCGCGATCGTCGATGCCTTCCTCAGGGCTTCGCGCGAGGGCAATTTCGAGGGCCTGCTGGCCGTGCTCGATCCCGACGTCGTGTTCCGTGCCGACCAGGCTGCGATGCGGCTCGGCACGCTGCCGGAGATCCGCGGCGCGGATGCGGTCGCGCAGCTCTACAAGGGCCGTGCGCAGGCTGCACGGACGGCGCTGGTCGATGGCGAGATGGGCGTCGCTGTCATCTTCGGCGGACGTCTGCGCATCGCGCTGCGCGTGACGTTCAACGGCGACCGGATCGCGGGGATCGAGGCGGTGGCCGACGCGGACCAGATCGCGACAATGGAGGTGGAAGTGCTGGAGCGCTAGCGGGACGTGGCATCTGGACAGCCCGGATGTTACGCTGAAGTCCAATCGCGCGCGGTGCGCTCAAGACGCGAAAGGACGATTCCATGACAGCCCGCTTCATTCCCCTGCTCGCCTT
Organism: Bradyrhizobium barranii subsp. apii; assembly: GCF_011516635.5. Classification (GTDB taxonomy): domain Bacteria; phylum Pseudomonadota; class Alphaproteobacteria; order Rhizobiales; family Xanthobacteraceae; genus Bradyrhizobium; species Bradyrhizobium barranii. The sequence continues at coordinate 7,927,776 of NZ_CP096255.1, forward strand.
GTCCCTGCTCGGCCTCGCCGCCGGCAGCACCATCGCGCTTGCGGCCGCCGACGAGAAGCTGAAAGCCGCGGCCGAGCAGGAGAAGGCGCCGCTGATCGAGACCCTGCACGACATGGTGATGATCGAAAGCGGCAGCAGCGATGCCGAAGGCCTGACGAAGATGGCCGAATTCACCGAAGCGCGCCTGAAGGCGCTGGGCGCCACCATCGAGCGGCGCAAGACCACCGCGGGTACGGGCGCCGACATGGTGATCGCCACCTTCCAGGGCACCGGGTCGCGCAAGCTGATGCTGATCGCGCATATGGACACGGTCTATCAGCGCGGCATCCTCGCAAGCGAGCCGTACCGTATCGACGGCAACCGCATCTACGGCCCCGGCATCGCCGACGACAAGGGCGGCATCGCCGTGGTCCTGCATGCGCTCAAGATCCTGAAGGACGCCGGCTGGCGGGATTACGCCAGGCTCACCGTGTCCTTCAATCCGGATGAAGAGGTCGGCTCGATCGGGTCGGGCGAGATCATCGCAGAGCTCGCCGACCAGCACGACCTCGTGCTCTCCTGCGAACCGACGGTGGCCGCGCCGATCGCCAAGAATGACGGGCTGCTGCTGGGCGCGAGCGGCACCGCCACCGCGAAGATGGAGGTGAAGGGCCGCGCCTCGCATGCCGGCGCCGCGCCCGATCTCGGCCGCAACGCGCTGATCGAGCTCGCGCACCAATTGCAGCAGACGAAGGACGTGGCGAAGTCGATCCCGGGCACGCAGCTGAACTGGACCACGGCGCAGGCGGGCACGGTGCGCAACCAGATTCCGGAAAAGGCCGAGGCCGGCGCCGACATCCGCCTGACCATCCCCGATGGCATCGCCAAATTGCAGGCGGCGCTCGACGCGAAGGTGAAGGACAAGTTCGTGCCCGACACCGAAACCACGGTGACGATCATTGCGGGCCGCCCGCCCTTCGTCGCCAGCGATCGCGGCCGCGCGCTCGCGCAGGAGGGGCAGGCGATCTATGCCGAGATCGACCGCAAGCTCGACATCGCCGAGATGACCGGCGGCGCCACCGATGCCGGCTATGCCAACCGCAGCGGCAAGGCGGTCGTGGTCGAGAGCTTTGGCCTCGCCGGCTTCGGCTATCACGCCCGGGACGAGTTCATCGACACCAACTCGATCGTGCCGCGGCTCTATCTGATGAGCCGGATACTGATCGAGCAGGGCAAGAAGAAGTAGGCGCCGGGGCCGGCCAAGCCATTTTGGCGAAAACAACCCCATGCACAGTAAACGGCCCTAGCGATATCAATAGCTTAGCGTACCCCAAAATGACGGCTTGAGGGGGCCACGAGGCCCATCTTGACGCCCTCCCCCTCCTGCGATACCTTCGAATACGGAATTCCGTATTCTCTTTTGTGTCTCGGCGCTGCCGGCGTGATCCCTCTCGACCCGCTCCCGAACCTGATCGACCAGGTCTATGCGCGGATCCTGGAGGCGATCTCCGACCGCACGCTTCAACCCGGCCAGCGCATCCGGCAGAACGAACTCGCCGACAAGCTCGGCGTGTCGCGCCAACCGGTGTCGCATGCGCTGCATCTGCTGCACCGGCAGGGTCTCGTCGCCGAGAGCGGCCGTCGCGGCTTTGAAGTCACCCAGCTCGACCCCTCGCGCATCCGCCAGCTCTACGAGGTGCGCGGCGCCATCGATGCGCTGGCCGCCCGGCTCGCCGCTCAGCGCGCCGCAAGCGACGCGGCGGGACGCGCGCGGCTGGACGCGGCCCTCGCCGCCGGACGCCGCATCGACCGCAAGACGTCGCTCGCCGAGCTGATCGTGCTCGACGTCGATTTTCACCGCGCGATCTATCAGCTCGCGGGCAATCCCGTGATCGAGGAGACGATCGCGCCGCAATGGCCGCATATGCGCCGCTCGATGGCGACGGTGCTCTCCGAGCTCGATTATCGCGGCAGCGCGTGGGCCGAGCATGCGACGATTGCCGGACACATTCTCGCAGGTGACGCGAAAGCCGCCGAGCGCGCAGCGCTGGCGCATGCGCAGACGGCAGGACGGATGACCGAGGAGAAATTGAGGGCGACGGACGAGGCGGCGGCGTAGCCATTTGCGCGCCCGCCGTCATGCCCGGGCTTGTCCCGGGCATCCACGTTCTTCTCGCGAACGTGGAGCAAAGACGTGGATGGCCGGGTCAAGCCCGGCCATGACGAGAGAAAACAACAAATCAAAGCAGGAGGACGACCCATGAAACTGTCTCAGGAGCAATTGGAGTTCTTCCACCGCGAGGGCTGGCTGTTCCTCCCCGAATTGTTCAGCCAGGAGGAGGTCGACTTCCTCGCGCGCGAGGCGGTCGGGATCTATGACGCGAACCGGCCCGAGGTCTGGCGCGAGAAGAGCGGCGCGCCGCGCACGGCGTTTGCCGCACATCTCTACAACGAGGCATTCGGCATCCTGGGCGCGCATCCGCGCATGATCGACCCGGTCGAGCAATTGTTCGGCGAGCCGGTCTACATGCACCAGTTCAAGATCAACGCGAAATCGGCCTTCACAGGCGACGTCTGGCAATGGCACCAGGATTACGGCACCTGGAAGCGCGACGACGGCATGCCGGAGCCGCGCGCGATGAACATCGCGATCTTCCTCGACGAGGTGATGCCGATCAACGGCCCCCTGATGCTGGTGCCGCGCAGCCAGGACGCCGGCGACCTCCAGGCCTCCCACGACCTTGCGACGACCTCCTACCCGCTGTGGACGCTGGACGAAGCGACCGTGACGCGGCTGGTCAAGCAGGGCGGCATCGTGGCGCCGACCGGCAAGCCCGGCGGCATGCTGATGTTCCACGGCAATCTCGTGCACGGCTCGGCCGGCAACATCACGCCCTACCCGCGCAAGATCGTGTACCTGACGCTGAACGCAGTCTCGAACTACATCCGCACACCGACGCGGCCTGAATACATCGCGCATCGCGATTTTGCGCCGATCAAGACGGTGGACGATGATGCGCTGGTGCGGCTGGCACGGGCACCGCGGCAAGCTGCGGAGTAAGTTCTCACTGTCATTCCGGGGCGCGCCTTCTTGGGCGCGAGCCCGGAATCCATACTCCCGATCGTGGTTATGGATTCCGGGCTCGACGCTGCGCGTCGCCCCGGAATGACGAGATTTGATTGTTGCGCTCAGGACATCCCCATGAACCTCTTCCGCCTCCTCCAGGCCCGCGCGTCCGCCGGCAAGCCTGTCCGTGTCGCGCTGATCGGTGCCGGCAAGTTCGGCTCGATGTTTCTGGCGCAGGTGCCGCACACGCCGGGGCTGGAGGTGCCCATCATCGTCGACATCGACCGCGACCGTGCGCGCGAAGCCTGCCGCACCGTGGGCTGGGATGCGGAGCGCATCGCGGCCACCGTGTTTACCGACGACGGCGCACGCGCCATTGCCGGCGGCGCGATGGATGTTGTCGTTGAAGCGACCGGCAATCCGGCGGTCGGCATCAGGCACGCACGCGCGGCGATCGCCGCGGGCAAGCATATCGTGATGGTCAATGTCGAGGCCGACGTGCTGGCGGGCCCGCTGCTCGCCGAGGAAGCGCGCAAGGCGGGCGTGGTCTGTTCGCTCGCCTATGGCGACCAGCCGGCGCTGACGGCCGAGATGGTCGACTGGGCGCGCGCCACCGGTTTTCGCGTGGTCGCAGCCGGCAAAGGAACAAAATATCTGCCGGCCTATCACGACGTGACGCCCGACGGCGTCTGGCAGCATTACGGCCTGACCGCGGGCGAAGCGCAGTCGGCCGGCATGAATCCGCAGATGTTCAACTCCTTCCTCAACGGCACCAAATCCGCGATCGAGATGGCCGCGATCGCCAATGCCTGCGGGCTCGACGTGCCCGCGAACGGTTTGCTGTTTCCACCCTGCGGCGTCGACGATTTGCCACACATCATGCGGCCGCGCGAACGCGGCGGCGTGCTGGAGCGGTCGGGCGTGGTGGAAGTCGTCTCCTCGCTCGAGCGCGACGGCCGGCCGGTGTTTCGCGATCTGCGCTGGGGCGTCTATGTCGTGCTGGAGGCGCCGAACGATTATGCCGCCGATTGCTTCAGGCAATACGGCCTGAAGACCGACGGCAGCGGACGCTTCGCGGCGATGTACAAGCCGTACCATCTGATCGGGCTCGAGCTGAACATCTCGATCCTGTCGGCGGCGCTGCGGGGCGAGCCGACCGGCCAGCCCTATGGCTTCCGCGGCGACGTCGCCGCCGTGGCCAAGCGCAATCTGCGCACCGGCGAGATGCTGGACGGCGAAGGCGGCTACACGGTTTGGGGCAAGCTGGTGCCTGCGGCCGCGAGCCTCGAGGCCGGCGCGTTGCCGATCGGGCTCGCGCATCGCCTCAAGTTGAAGCACGACGTCGCCTATGGCGAAATCGTGCGCTGGAGCGACGTCGAGTTCGACGCCAGCAACGAGACGATCAAGACGCGAAAGGTAATGGAGACGGCATTCGCGAAATAGCGACTAGAACTGCCCCGGTTGAGCGGGTGGACTGGGCCAATCCGATCGCAAATTGTTCGGATTATTCCTTGCGAACAAGTCCTGCCTTATAACGCCGCTCGGGCCGGCATCAATTGATGGTGGCATTCCGCGAACATGACGGGTTGGCGCGACCATGACGCCGGTCCGAACGACACAATTGGCGGGATAGCCGACGTGTTGGCAGTAAGTTGCAGCACTCGCGCCTGCATTGCTTCCAATTGAGAAGCCAATAATTAGCGACGCTGACAAGGCAATTGATCGCTTCATTCTTGCCTCCTGTAGCTGATCCACGGGAGAGAATTATAGATGAAGTGTAGCTATGCCAAAGCGGTGAATGTTGAACCTTGAGTTCGGCTTCTCGATCAAAAGCCGGCATCGGCCGCAGCCCGCGCCATGTCCAACCGTATGCGGACTCATGATCGCAGCAGGTTGCGTCCTATTCGACCACGATGGCGTTGGCTTCGGCCTCCTCGAAATTCTTGCGCTGGTCACAGCGATTGATAGCCCCGAGAAGCCAATGGCCGGGCCGAGCAGTGTCAGGATGGTGGTGCATGTTTCGCGGGATCGTGAGCACGGATTTCAGGGGATCGTGAGCAGAGATTTCAGACGATCGTGAGCACGGATTTCGCGGGATCGTGAGCAGCTTTTCAGCAACTCAGCCCGCTTCGGCCGACAACTCAACCGGCTTAGGAACTGCCTCGTCAGTGAACGAGGAAGGCCGATGCCCACCCAGAGATTGTCGATGCGCCGGATCAAAGAGGTTCTCCGCTTAAAACATGTTCAAGGCTTGCCGGAGCGAGCCATCGCGCGCACCTTGGGCATCAGCAACGGCGCCGTGCACAGCTATCTACGCCGAGCCGGGGCTGCCGGGCTGAAGTGGCCGTTGCCGGCCGGAATGAGCGACGAGGACCTGGAGCTGCTGCTTTTCCCGGCGCCGAGGCCTGCGTCGCAGAGCCCCCAGCGGGCCGTTCCCGACTGGGGCTATGTCGACAAGGAGCTGCGCCGACGCAACGTGACCCGTCGGCTGCTGTGGGACGAGTATCGCGCCACCCATCCCGATGGCTTCGGCTACACCTGGTTCTGCACGACGTACGAGGCCTGGAAGGGGCGAGCCCGGCCTTCGATGCGGCAGACGCATCTGGGCGGCGAGAAGGTTTTCGTGGATTTCGCCGGCGACACCATCGACGTCATCGATCCCTCAAACGGGGAAGTGCAGTCGATGAAGCTGTTCGTCGCGGCGATGGGCGCCTCCAACTATACCTATGCCGAGGCCTGTCCAAGCGAGGGGCTCGCCGACTGGATCCGGGTCCACATCAATCTTTTCGCCTTCCTCGGCGGCGTGCCGACATTCGTAGTCTGCGACAATCTCAAGGCCGCCGTCACCAATCCCGACCGCCACGATCCCGGCCTCAACCGAACCTATGCCGAGATGGCGAGCCATTACGGCACGGCCATTCTCGCAGCCCGGCCGCGGCGCCCAAAAGATAAGGCAAAGGTCGAAGTTGCGGTGCAAGTCGCCCAGCGATGGATTCTGGCGCGGCTGCGCAACCAACGCTTCTTTTCGTTGGCGGAGCTGAACGCAGCCATCAAAACACTCGTCGTCGAACTCAATGCAAGGCAGATGCGCGACTTTGGCGCCAGTCGCGCCGAACTGTTCGCCGAGCTCGACAAGCCCAAGCTTACAAAGCTGCCGGACCAGGCTTACGCTTTCGCACGCTGGAAGCGATGCCGGATCGGCCCCGACTATCATATCGAGATCGATGGACACTGGTATTCCGCGCCGTATCGGCTCATCCGTGAGCTTGTCGACGCACGCATCGATGACAGAACGGTCGAGATCTTCCACAACGGCCGCAGGATCGCCAGCCACGCCCGCGCGCCCAACCGGCGGGGCCACACCACCATCGCCGACCATATGCCCAGCGCCCATCGGCGCTACGGTCAATGGACGCCCGCCGGAGTGATCGTCGCCGGCGAGCGGATCGGTCCGTCGACCGCCGCCTTCTTCCAGGCCGTGATCGCGGCCCGGCCGCATCCCGAGCAAGGCTTTCGCACCTGCCTCGGCATTCTGTCACTGGTCAAAAGCTACAGCGCGGAGCGCGTCGAAGCGGCCTGCCGGCGCGGCATTCTGATCAAGGCGCGATCCGTCGCCTCGATCCGCTCCATCCTCCAGAACGGTCTGGATCGTACCTTTCTCGACGAGCCCTCCGAACACCAACCCCTGCGCCACGGCAACATCCGCGGCCGCGATTATTTTCACTGAAGCCAAGGAGACCTGTATGCTCAACCATCCCACCCACGAACGCCTGATCGAGCTCGGCTTGAGCGGCATGGCCAAGGCCTTCGAGGAGCAGCGACGATCGCCTGATCTCGAAGCCTTGCCGTTCGAAGATCGCATCGGCCTGCTGGTCGACCGGGAAGCGGCGGAACGCGACACCAGGCGGCTCACCACGCGCCTCAAGCTGGCCTCGCTCCGCCAGAATGCCTGCGTGGAGGACGTCGATTTGCGCACGCCGCGGGGTATCGACCGGGCCGTCTTCGCCAAGCTCGCCAGCGGCGACTGGATCGATCGCCACGAGAATTTGCTCATAACCGGGGCGACCGGATTGGGCAAAAGTTGGTTAGCCTGTGCCCTCGGCCACAAGGCCTGCCGAGATAATCGCTCGGTCCTCTATCACCGCGTCCCAAGATTGTTCGAAGCGTTGGGGCTCGCGCGGGGCGATGGACGTTATGCCCGCTTGCTCAAAACCCTTGGCCGCGCCCAGGTTCTGATTTTGGATGATTGGGGATTGTCGGTGCTCACCGCTGCCGAGCGGCGCGATCTACTGGAAATCCTTGACGATCGCCATGGCCGCTCCTCCACCATCGTAACCAGCCAACTCCCTGTGGACACATGGCACGAAGTTATCGGAGATCCCACGCTAGGCGACGCGATTCTGGATCGCCTCGTCCACAACGCTCACCGCCTCCAGCTTGCTGGCGAAAGCATGCGAAAACGCAACGCCAAAACCATCACCCTTGACGAGCAGCCAGAACGCTGACCCTATCACCGCCTCGGCCGGAGCGAGGCTGCTCACGATCGTCTGAATTCGGCGCTCATGATCGCGCGAAATCGCTGCTCACGATCACTGAAATATGCATGGTGGCGAAGAATGACACCGGGATGCTCGTTCTGTTCGTGCTCGCCGAACGTGTCACGTCGATTTGATGTTTTGCGCGCAAAAAAACCGGGTACTGACACACGTGGCATCTTGCACCACGGTCCAACCGTAAGGAGCAATCCATGATAAATCTGAAAATTCTTGGTGCGGTCGTTGTTGTGGCATCTGCCCTGTCCAGCTCTGCTGTACAGGCGCAGTGGTACAACTCCAATCCGGACGCATGCCAAGCTGAATTCGCCAGCTGCACGGGTCTTGGAACGGGGACCACCCCCGACTATCGAGTTCGGCCATCAACTCGGCGAACGGCATATCGCCAGCCAGCAGCAGCGGACGCGACTGTCGGCAGCTGGGGCAATTCCTACGCCATGTCGCCCGGTATGTCGTACGGCGGGATGGGCTGGAACGGCAGCTGGAGTACGTATGCTGCCCGCAACGGCATCGTCTGCCGGCCCGGCACCTATTTCAAGGGTAGCGACGGCCTCCAGCATCTCTGCCAGTAGGTCATCTGCTCTGACGTTAAACAGCTCAGGCGGCCCCAAAGGGGCCGCCTGTTTTGTGCTGGCTTGTGGCTCTCGCCGAGAATTAGCATCCAGATCGCGCGGTGGGTGCACGACTGGGTGTAGGAACGGCCCCGACCTCCGGCCCTGCAAGCGGGAGAGGGAGCGCACTGCCTTCGTAGTAACGATCTCTATGGAAGCAGCTGGCTATCTTTGGCTTGCTTGAACCACTTCCGGAACATGTCCTCGGTGTCCATCATCTCGGTGAAGCCGGCGCGGTTGATCTTCACGGTCGAGACGATCGAGGGCGGACCGGACTCGGTCTGGCCGTAGCGCATGCTGTAATCGGCGTATTGGAACGACAGGCCGACGAAGTCGGCGAGGTCCGGCGACACGAGGTCATGCTTGCGTCGCAACGCGTCCCAAGAAGAGACCCAATTGGGAAACTCCTTGGCGAGCGATAGCGGGATCGGCTTGCCGGGCTTCATCTCCAGCGCGTCGGCCACCGCGGGCCAGATGTTTTCCCAGGTGAAGACATCGCCATTGGTGACGTTGAAGGCTTCGTTCTGTGCCGCCTTGGCCTCGCCCGACCAGGCGATCGCGCGCGCGAGGAGATCGACGTCGACGGCCTGCGCCACCCGCGCGGCGCCGCCGGGAAAGTCGAGGGGCCTGCCCTGCTCGCGCAGCATCGCGGCATAGACGCCGAGCGGCGGGATCAGATCCATGGCGCCCCCCATGGCGAGGCCGACGATCAGAACGGGGCGCAAGATGCTCCAGTGCCAGGCTTTCCCGGCCTGGAGCTCGCGCAGGAAATTTTCCTGCGCCCAATAAAAGTTGGGCTGCTCGTACATCTCGGAGCGGCCTTCGCGCGCCGGCACCGTCAAGGGGCGGACGTGAACGCCATAGGCCTTGGTGCCTTGCAGCAAGGCGACATGCTTGAGGTCCCGCGCGACCGGCTCGAGCGCGGCCATCAAATTGCGCAGCATCAAATCGTTGGTCTTGATCTGCTGCGGATCGCGCCAACCATCGACGAGCTGTGGCGCCTCGTAGAGAGCGGCGTAGATCAGGTGGGTGGCGCCCTGAAGCTCGGCCGCGGCACGGCGGCAATCGGCTTCGCTGGTAAGGTCGATCGGGACGTGGCGGGCGCCATAGAGGTCGCGCGGCTTGCGTCGCGACAGCGCCACAACTTCTGAAGGCTCGGATGTGCCGAAGTGTCGCAACGCGGCGTTACCGACGAGACCGGTTGCCCCAGCGACCACGACCTTTTTGCCCGTCATGCGCGAGCCTCCCTTGTTATTGCCTAATCGAGTAGCAGATCGCTGATGGTTCCGACTTGCGTCTGGCCCGCGTTCGCACTTGCGAGGAAGGCATCAGGCTTGATTATCGCAGGGCGTCCGGTCATCCTTGCTGACGGAACCGCAACGCTCGGCTTCCAGCAACAAGAGCCCATCAGGGCCATTCGGAAACGCTCAACAAATCTCAACAAGAGAACGTCGATCCTCGACGAAGACAAGACGACAGCAAGATCGTTCCCTGGTCGATGCATCGACGCAATGGAAGGGATGCGCATGAAACGTCGTGATTTTCTGAAGGTGACAGGCGTCGGCCTGGCCGCGAGCACAGCAGTGGCTGCGCCCGCGATCGCGCAGTCGTCGCCCGAGGTCAGGTGGCGCTACGCCACGAGCTGGCCGAAAGCCCTCGATACGCTCTATGGCGGCTGCGAATATTTCTGCAAGCAGGTCGCCGACATTACCGACAACAAATTCCAGATCCAGCCTTTTGCGGCGGGCGAGATCGTCCCGGGCCTGCAGGTGCTCGACGCCGTGTCGAACGGCACGGTCGAGATCGGCAATACCGCGCTTTATTACTATTGGGGCAAGAACCCCGCATTCACGTTCGCAACTGCCCTCCCGTTCGGCTTGAACACGCGCCAGCAGATTTCCTGGTTGCTGTGGGGCGGCGGACAGGATCTCGTCAACGACCTCCTGAAGGAGCACAACGTCTACGGCATCCCCACCGGATCGACCGGCGCGCAGATGGGCGGCTGGTTCAGGAAGGAGATCAAGACGGTCGATGACCTCAAGGGCCTGAAGATGCGTATCGGCGGCTTTGCCGGCACGATCCTCGCCAAGCTCGGCTGCGTGCCGCAGCAGCTCGCCGGCGGCGACATCTATCCGGCGCTGGAGAAGGGCACCATCGACGCGGCCGAGTGGGTCGGTCCCTATGACGACGAGAAGCTCGGCTTCGCCAAGGTCGCGAAGTACTACTACTATCCCGGCTGGTGGGAAGGCACGAGCCAGGGCCACAACATCATGAACATCGAGAAGTGGAACGCGCTGCCCAAGCACTATCAGGCGGCGATCGACGCGGCGTCACGCGACACCTTCACCTGGATCACCGGCAAGTACGATGCGGTGAATGCTCCGGCGCTGAAGCGGCTGATCGTGAACGGCGCGATCCTCAGGGGCTTCCCGCAGGAAGTGCTCGAGGCCTGCTACAACACCGCCAACGAGATCTATGCCGACCTGTCCAAGACCAATCCGCATTTCGGCAAGATGCATGCGAGCATGACCGCGTTCAAGAATGACTCGTTGCCTTGGACGCAGGTGGCCGAGCTGAGCTACGACAGCTTCATGGCGCGGATGCGGACCAAGACGTGAGGCGCTGAGCGGCTCACACGACTAAAGACGGAGAAGCCCCGGAGATGCTGCCATCTCCGGGGTTTTACGTGCTTTGGTTCTGGTTTCGGACCAAACCTGGTTGTCCCCATCGGCTTCGCAACTGCGAGCGTTCCGACGACGCTTGATTATCGCAAGGCGACCGGTCATCCTGATGGGCGGAACCGCAACGTACGGGATCCACAAAGAGCCCTAAAGGGCCGTCGGACACACTCACACCTTCACCAAAGACAAGTTCGGTTCTCGGCGAAGCAAAAGACGACACGAAGATCGTTCCCTTAGTCGAGCAATCGGCACAACGGAGGGATACGCATGAAACGTCGTGAATTTCTAAAAGTGACAGGCGCTGGCCTGGCGGCAAGCACAGCGGTTGCTGCGCCGGCCATCGCGCAATCTTCGCCGGAAGTGAGATGGCGGCTCGCCGCGAGCTGGCCCAAGGCGCTCGATACGCTGTATGGCGGCTGCGAATATTTCTGCAAGCGCGTGGCCGAGGCCACCGACAACAAATTCCAGATCCAGCCGTTCGCGTCCGGCGAGATCGTGCCGGGCCTGCAGGTGCTCGATGCCGTCTCGAACGGCACGGTCGAGATGGGCAACACGGCGCTGTATTATTACTGGGGCAAGAACCCCGCCTTCACGTTCGGCACCTCGCTGCCGTTCGGACTGAACACGCGGGCGCATATTTCCTGGCTGCTGTTCGGCGGCGGCACGGAAATGCTCAACGACCTGCTGAAGGAATACAACACGGTCGGCATTCCCACCGGCTCGACCGGCGCCCAGATGGGCGGCTGGTTCCGGAAGGAGATCAAGTCGATGGAGGATTTCAGGGGACTGAAATTCCGCGTCGGCGGCTTCGCCGGCACGATCATCGCCAAGGTCGGCGGCGTGCCGCAGCAGATCGCGGGCGGCGACATCTATCCGGCGCTGGAGAAGGGCACGATCGACGCCGCCGAATGGGTCGGGCCCTATGACGACGAGAAGCTCGGCTTCGTGAAGGTCGCGAAATACTATTATTATCCGGGCTGGTGGGAAGGCACCGGCCAGGGCCACAACGTCATAAATCGCGACAAGTGGAACGCGCTGCCGAAGCACTATCAGGCCGTGGTCGAGATGGCCTCACGCGATACCTTCACCTGGGTCACCGGCAAATACGACTACGTCAACCCGTCTGCGTTGAAGCGCCTGCTGGTGGCCGGTGCGGTCCTGAAGCCGTTCCCGCAGGAAGTCCTGGAGGCCTGCTACAACGCCGCCAACGAGATCTACGCCGATCTCAGCAAGACCAATCCGCACTTCAACAAGATGTACACGAGCCTGTCGGCGTTCAGGAACGAGTCGCTCGCCTGGATGCAGGTCGCCGAGCTCAGCTACGACAGCTTCATGATGCGTATGCGGACGCGGACGTGAGATAGCGGCTGGCGCAGCTGACCTGAAAACGACGAAAGCCCCGGAGATGTCTCCGGGGCTTTTTGTTTCGGGATCAAGAGCGCGATGAGGCGAGAGCCCGAACCACACCAATGGTGTCGTCGCCCAGCTTGACCGGGCGATCCAGTATTCCAGAGGCCCATATTGGAGAGCTCGCTCTCACCACATCCGCTGCGGCGTACTGGATGCCCCGGTCGAGCCGGGGCATGACAGCTGTGGGTGTGGCGCACGCTTGCCGTAATAGCGCTCAATTCTGATCGTCGCCCAACGCGGCAACCAGCTTGTCGTAGTACTTGCCGACCAGATCGATGTTGGCCTTGTTCTCGACCTGCGGCGCCGGCGTCTTCAGCGCTTCGTTGAGCTCGTCGAGCGCTTCCTTCTTGTCCTTGGCCGGCATCTTCTTGTCGGCCTGGACCTGCGCGATCTGCGCCTTGATGACGGCTTCGGTGCCGACATATTTCTTGGTCGCGGGATCGAAGCCGCCGAGCACGAGGCTGATGTTGTCGACGACGTTGTTGTAATCGTCATAGCCGGCAAAGCCGTTCTTCTTGGCAACGCCGTCGAGCTGGCCGATCACCTTCTGGTCGGGCGCGGTGTTCTCCGGCAGCTTTTCCGTGATCGCATCCATGTCCTTCTGCGCGGCGAGCACGCCGTCGAGCTGCTTGTCGGTCAGCGCGATCTGCTTGAGGCTAGGCGCCTGCGCGGGCGCCGCCTGCGGAGCCGGCGCTGCCTGCTTGGCTTGCGCGAACGCGGCGCCGGAGGAGCCAAGCGATGCGGCGGACAGAAGGCACGCGACGCCGAACGCGGTGAGGGCGGGACGAAGCAATGCTGGCATGGGAGTCTCCTCCTGAAGGGGATGGTTGGTGTTGTCAGCGGAAGGTCTTGGCGATCGAAGGTCTCGACGACGGAAAAACTAGGGAGCCTGGAATGAACTGCGCATGAACTCCGCTTGCGTCTGCTAAGGGCCGATCATGGCTGAATGATCACAACCCTGTGGTGGCTCGTGCGATCACCAAACATTGTTCTGCATGCAATCCATCTGCTTGCCGACCGTAAGCGTAGCTCTGCGGCCCTTTTGAATGGCGCTTGACGCCTATTTTGTTCGCGTGGCGCGTCGCCGCGGCTTCCTTGTGTCGGACAACGCGTTGACGGCGGCTTCGAGTGCCTTCCGGTCGACGACGTTGGGATCGAACCGCTCCGGGCCCCAGAGGCGCATGTGTCCGTGCTCGGGATGGGCGGGGTCGCTGATGGCGGCGAGGTATTCGGCATAGCCTGGCGCACCGCCGACGTCTTCCGGAGGACAACGACCGGCGGCCTCGAGCAGGAAGGGAAGCCCCTCCGTCGTGGTGTTCTCGAACCATTTTTCGAGCTTGATCACATGGTCCCAGCTGTCGCCGAAGTCATAGAGATAGTGGATCGTCTTGGCGCCGGTCTCGCGAACGATATCGCACAGCCGCGCTTTGCGGGCATCCATGGGCTGGTGACCGTAATCATTGTCGGGGTCGGGAATCCCCCAATGTGCCTCACCAGCAAAGAACTCGAAGAGGTGACTGTTCGTCCAGCCGAATGCCTCCTGAAGCGTCAGATGCAGCCGATCAAGGCGCAGGGTGACGGGTACGACAAGGCGACGCATCACCTCCGGCTTCACATCCTTGAGGGTCACCTTGATCCGGACCGCGGTCGTGTTCAGGCTCATGCCGCCAGCCTCGGATCGCGTGTATGCATCGTATAGGTCGACGCCCAGGGAAGCAGTTCGTCCAGTCGCGCTGCAGGCCAACCATTGACGAGCTTGGCGAGAACGTCAGCGAGCCAGTGCTCGGCACTGACGCCATTGAGCTTACAGGTCTCAATGAGCGAAGCCAGCAATGCCCAATTCCCGGCGCCTTCGTCGCAACCGGCAAAAAGAGAGTTCTTGGCGTTGAGCTTGATCGGTCGCATCGCACGCTCGACAGCATTCGTGTCCATTTCGATGCGCCCATCATCAAGATAGAGCGTCAGGCCGTCCCAATGACGTAGTGCATAGCGCAAAGCCTTCGCCGTGTCGCTCTTCTGCGCAAGGTGATCGAGCTTGGCCTCAAACCACTGCTTCAAGGCTGCAACCAGAGGCCGGGTATGCGCTTGTCGGCCAGCACGGCGCTCGTCCGCAGATCGGCCGCGGAGGGCCTTCTCGACCGCGTAAAGCTGGGCGATGCGCTCAAGAGCCTCGCGGGCAACCGGAGCTGGCGCAGGCGCAGCCTCCCGCTCGATCTTCACAAACTGGCGCCGCAGATGCGACCAGCAGAAGGCGAGCGTCCCGGACAGGGCGTCCGCACGCGTCTCTCGGGTCATGGTCTTGTAAGCCTGATAGCCGTCGCAGTGGATGATGCCGCGATAGCCCTCCAGCAGCCGCAAGCCATGAACGGCGCCGCGGCCCGGTGCATAGGCATAGACTACCCCAGGCGGATCAGGTCCGGCCCA
>NZ_CP096255.1:7947500-9940904 GCF_011516635.5 Bradyrhizobium barranii subsp. apii
TCGAAGGTGGGTTTCCCCATTCGGAAATCCATGGATCAAAGCTTCTTCGCAGCTCCCCACGGCTTATCGCAGCGTAGCACGTCCTTCATCGCCTCTCAGCGCCAAGGCATCCACCGAACACCCTTAAGGCACTTGATTGCTCTCATTATCAATGTCCACACACTCGGCAGAATGTTGTCTGTAAGAACTGCCTTGCGGCGCGCGCCCTCGATGAACGCTATTCTCACAGCCGGACAATGATTAGAAAGACCAGTTTGCTTCGTAAGATCGTTCCGATAGCGAGGCGGTCAAGCTTCGCTAAAAGGATCATTTACAACTCGCATGTCTCTCAAACGCAGCCTTGTGAGCTACCTTGAAAGACGCACGAGCGCCGAAATGATCCGGAGATAATGAAGTATCGCGCAACAATTGCTTGTTGCCCGATCCAACTCGGATCGATCTCCTCTTTACGATGTCAGAAATCACGCAGCTTACTGTCCATCCGGACTAGTAAGTGCGAAGTGATGTTTCGCGGACGATTTAGGTGCACGATCAGTCGATGATCAAACCATCTGGTGGAGCCAGACGGGATCGAACCGACGACCTCATGCTTGCAAAGCACGCGCTCTCCCAGCTGAGCTATGGCCCCGTAACCAGAAGACGAATGCTCACTCGATGAGTGTGGTGGGCCTGGGAAGACTTGAACTTCCGACCTCACGCTTATCAAGCGCGCGCTCTAACCAACTGAGCTACAAGCCCCTAACGCATATCCAGTCAAGGACCAGGGATTCTGCAAGCTTGCAGCCCCAGCGCGTGTTCGTCCGCGAAGAAAGAGAAACGAAGACGGCGAAATCCCGCCAATGCAGCTCAACAATCCTGACGATCGTTGGCCACTGATGTTTCTAAAACGGCTCGATAGAAGCAAGCTTCTGAAGAACCATCCTTAGAAAGGAGGTGATCCAGCCGCAGGTTCCCCTACGGCTACCTTGTTACGACTTCACCCCAGTCGCTGACCCTACCGTGGCCGGCTGCCTCCCTTGCGGGTTAGCGCACCGTCTTCAGGTAAAACCAACTCCCATGGTGTGACGGGCGGTGTGTACAAGGCCCGGGAACGTATTCACCGTGGCGTGCTGATCCACGATTACTAGCGATTCCAACTTCATGGGCTCGAGTTGCAGAGCCCAATCCGAACTGAGACGGCTTTTTGAGATTTGCGAAGGGTCGCCCCTTAGCATCCCATTGTCACCGCCATTGTAGCACGTGTGTAGCCCAGCCCGTAAGGGCCATGAGGACTTGACGTCATCCCCACCTTCCTCGCGGCTTATCACCGGCAGTCTCCTTAGAGTGCTCAACTAAATGGTAGCAACTAAGGACGGGGGTTGCGCTCGTTGCGGGACTTAACCCAACATCTCACGACACGAGCTGACGACAGCCATGCAGCACCTGTGTTCCAGGCTCCGAAGAGAAGGTCACATCTCTGCGACCGGTCCTGGACATGTCAAGGGCTGGTAAGGTTCTGCGCGTTGCGTCGAATTAAACCACATGCTCCACCGCTTGTGCGGGCCCCCGTCAATTCCTTTGAGTTTTAATCTTGCGACCGTACTCCCCAGGCGGAATGCTTAAAGCGTTAGCTGCGCCACTAGTGAGTAAACCCACTAACGGCTAGCATTCATCGTTTACGGCGTGGACTACCAGGGTATCTAATCCTGTTTGCTCCCCACGCTTTCGTGCCTCAGCGTCAGTATCGGGCCAGTGAGCCGCCTTCGCCACTGGTGTTCTTGCGAATATCTACGAATTTCACCTCTACACTCGCAGTTCCACTCACCTCTCCCGAACTCAAGATCTTCAGTATCAAAGGCAGTTCTGGAGTTGAGCTCCAGGATTTCACCCCTGACTTAAAGACCCGCCTACGCACCCTTTACGCCCAGTGATTCCGAGCAACGCTAGCCCCCTTCGTATTACCGCGGCTGCTGGCACGAAGTTAGCCGGGGCTTATTCTTGCGGTACCGTCATTATCTTCCCGCACAAAAGAGCTTTACAACCCTAGGGCCTTCATCACTCACGCGGCATGGCTGGATCAGGGTTGCCCCCATTGTCCAATATTCCCCACTGCTGCCTCCCGTAGGAGTTTGGGCCGTGTCTCAGTCCCAATGTGGCTGATCATCCTCTCAGACCAGCTACTGATCGTCGCCTTGGTGAGCCATTACCTCACCAACTAGCTAATCAGACGCGGGCCGATCTTTCGGCGATAAATCTTTCCCCGTAAGGGCTTATCCGGTATTAGCACAAGTTTCCCTGTGTTGTTCCGAACCAAAAGGTACGTTCCCACGCGTTACTCACCCGTCTGCCGCTGACGCATTGCTACGCCCGCTCGACTTGCATGTGTTAAGCCTGCCGCCAGCGTTCGCTCTGAGCCAGGATCAAACTCTCAAGTTGGACTTGAACTTTGAACCGGCTGATCACAACGTTTGACGAGGTCCCACCATTATTTCGACAACCGAAGTCGCCGAGCTGCCCGCGATTCACATCGATGGCAGCGATGGTGTTTCCTTTAAAACGTGTACCGCCGAAGTCTTTCGTCCCCTCTCAAAACTCAAAAGCCGAAGCTCTTCAGTGTCCGAGAGGCGCAAGGACTCCGCCGTCCACGTTTCTCTTTCTTCATCTTCACTTGTCAAACAGCCCGGGACCAGGAGGCCCCAACCTTCCAGAGTGGAAGGGTTCCGACACCCTTACCGACGATGAATGAACTCCAATCGACTTACGTCGATTGTTGTGTCACTCAACAAGGTGAGGAGCATCAAGAGCGTGCATGCTTCCCTTGGCATCTAGGCCAAAGAGAGCGCCCGACAGACGGGCAACGCTGGAAAACACATAGACGCTCACTCACCTGACTTCAAGCAAAAAATGAAAAGTTTCCACTTCGCCAATCTTCTCGTGTCCGCGTAGCAGAGCAGCAAGCCTGCTCGTCCTGGTTAAGCCCAGACGTTCATCGACTTTCCACCCGGGCACTCAGATAGTCAGGACCTCGGAAGAGACCGCTCTGGCCGTCGAGTTAGGGAACGATGCCTCGGCACGCCCACGCGACGTTTGCAAAGGACCTCGGGCCATCGGGCCGGCCGGCCTCGTAGGCATCGCGCACGGCGGCGTCGGTGCGCGCTCGCTCCGCAGCGTCGAGCGCTGCCACATACTTGCCGAGCGGCCCTTCGCCAGCGGCAATCGGCGTCCAATAGTCGGCAAAGCTTTTGTAGTCCATGCGGATCATCAGCTCTACTTCCGCAATGCTCACGAGACCCTGTTCGGCAAAAGTCCGTCTCAGTTCGCCCGGCTGCATCATTGGTTGAAAGCAATAGCGACTGCGCAGCTGGCGCCCGCTTTCACCGAGTGCCGCCACCGTGTCGACCATCATGCGCATGCCGGGCATCCCGCCGAGATGATCCCACACCGCTGCCGCGACCACGCCGCCCGGCCGAACGACGCGGCGCATCTCGGCTACTGCCTTACCGGCTTCGGGAACGAAGTGGAGCACGAGAAGCGCCAAAGCGCGATCGAACGTGCCGCCCTCGAAGGGCAGGGCGCAGGCATCCGCCTGTCGGACTTTTATTCGCGGGTTTGTGTTGCGCCGGATTACCTCCTCGACAAAGATTGGCGAATAGTCGACCGCGGTAATCTCGGCGAGGTCGGCGGCTTTGGCGAGCGTGAAGGTCAAGCTACCGGTGCCGCAGCCGATCTCGAGAATCCTTTCGCCGTCGGAAATCCCTGTGAAGTCGATGAATTTCCGCGCGAGTCTTCGGCTCCAGCGGCCCATGAGCTGCTCATAGCCCGCGGCGCTGTGGACGTTGAATTCTGAGGTCACCGAAGTCTCCGTGCGCTTCCCAGATTTTTAGATCTCCACGAGGTGGCTGCACAGCCGCTAACACAATCGCATTGCGATCGCGGCGAGAACGCCGCGCTGCTTGCTCTGTGGATGCGTATGAGAAGATCCGTCACGGCGAGCTCCTTTTGAGGGCTACCATGCCTCATCGAGGCCGAGTTGCCCAAACACCTCGCGACGAAGCTCAACGAAGTGCGGATCGCCCCGGTGGCGTGGATAGGGCTGGCTGTTGACGACTTCAGCCTTGACCCGTGCAGGCCGGTCGCTCAGCACGATGACACGGCCAGCAAGCAATAGCGCCTCCTCGACATCGTGCGTGACCATCAGCGCCGTGAAGCGCGAGCGCTGCCAAAGTGATACGAGTTCCGCCTGCATCGCGATGCGAGTCAGCGAGTCGAGCTGGCCCAAAGGTTCGTCAAGAATGAGCAGCTTTGGGTCGTTGACAAGCGCACGCGCCAGAGCCGCGCGTTGCGCCATGCCACCGGAAAGCTGGTGCGGGTAGGCATTGGCGAAACCCGTGAGCCCCACCAGGCGCAAGGCGTCTTCGATACGCCCGCCATAAGTGCGTAGCAACCCGCGGGCTTCCAGACCGAGCGCAACGTTGCTCCGTACCGTGCGCCATGGATAAAGCGTGGGATCTTGAAAAACGACGACGCGCGACGGATCGGGTGCTTCGATCTCTCTTCCCTCCGCTAGCAGGGAGCCGGCTGTTGGAGTGTCGAGCCCCGCGACCAGCCGCAGCAGGGTCGATTTTCCGCACCCACTCGGACCCAGGAGAGCGACAAATTCGCCGCGGCCGACCTGAAGGCTGATGCGGTCCAATACCGGCAGGGGCTGCCCTTCGAGATCGAAGCTGTGGCTCACTTCGCGGAGCGTTAGCGTCGATCCACGGACCGCGTGATCGCTTGCGATCGCCGCTACCATCGCACCAGACCTTTCTGCCAGGATAGCAGGCGGTCCCGCAAGCGGAACAGCAGCGTGATCAGCCCTGAGCACAAGAACGCCATGAGCAGCAGCGCGGCGTACATATTGGCATAGGCCGCCCAACCTTGCGCCCATTGCAGGTACCAGCCGAGCCCCGCCTTCACGCCCAGCATCTCGGCTACGACAAGAACCGCAAACGAGTTGCCGAGACCCATGAACAGGCCAACAAAGACATGTGGCATTGCCGCCGGAATGGCAACCTTGAGCACGAGGAAGCGCTGGGTTGCTCCCAATGTCCGCGCAATATCGTAATAGGCGCTCTTCACGCAGGCGACGCCCGACCAGGTCAGCACGGTGACCGGAAACCCGGTGGCGAGCGCAATCAGGAAAATGCTGGCGCTGAAGCTCGACGGGAAAACGAAAAATGCGAGCGGCAGCCAAGCTGTCGCGGGCAGCGGCCCGATGAACCGCAAAACTGGGTGGATCCAATAACCGGCGAGCCGCGACCAGCCGATCGCCACGCCGGTTACGAACCCCACCGCCGCACCGAGAAAGTAACCGGTCGCGAGCAGACGCGCTGAGGCGAAGATGCCTTCAGCCAGCCGCCCCCAATCATCGATTACGACTTCGACAATGGCCTGCGGCGGCGGAAAGAACGGCAACGGCAGCAATCCAAGCTTTGCTGTGACGGCCTCCCAGGCGGCAAAAAACAGCGCGAGCGCAAACAGCCACGGGGAGAGCCGCTGGAGACGCTGAAAAGCAACAAAACGAACGCCGGCAAAGGCTGCCAGGGCGAGCGCAAGGGCCAACGCGCCGCAGGCAATCGCGAAGCCGCCCGTGTAGGCCCAATCGCTCTCGGGCTTATCCGGCCAGAGCGCAGTGAGCACGGCGACCATAGACCATGCGGCGGCAACAGACAGTCCGCCGATCAACGACCGAGTGGTCGAACTTTCAAAAAAGCCGAAACCCGATTTCTCTGATGGCCTCGGCACTTCATCGATGACCGAGCTCACTGCGGATCTTCCCAATCGGCTCAGCTTAGAACGTCAAGATAAATCCGCTCGGCGAACTTGGCCGGGTCAGTGCTTCGCTTCATGACGTTCACAGCCTTGAGTTCGTCGGTGTAGAGTAGAAGCTGCTTCTTGAGCGCGGCCCCGACCGGGTGATTGTGGTGAGTATGGCTACGATACATGGTGGCGAGATCCTCTACGGATCCTCTCCCGCCGTAGCCCGAATAGATTGCTGCGGCATCGGCGGGATCGCTGGCAACTAGGTCTGCCCCCTCCAGTATCGATCGGGTCAGAGCGGCCGCCACCGGCATTTCGCTTCGGGTGAGGCTGCCACGTATCGCGAGAACGCAGCAGGTGCGGTCGGCGAATTCACCCGTCAAGTTCGTCGCGATCTCGTTGAGTTTGCCTTCCTTGAGCCAGAGGTAGGGCAGCGGATCTATCTCGGCCAGCGCCTGCACTTCGCCCTTGTCGACGGCAAGCGCGAGCAGATTGGCCGGGTACTGGCGCCACTCTACCTCTTGGGCCGGATCGATGCCCTTTTTGGCGAGGTAGATCGAAAAGAAGTTCTTCGCTGGGCTCGATTGATCGCTAATCCCGATGGCCTTGCCGCGCAGGGATTCCAGGCTGTCAATATTCGCAGCCTTGGAGCCGAGGAGCCGGATGCAGCCGCCGTGCACACCGGCGGTGATCCGAACGTCGAAACCTTGCTCCAGCGGTTTGAGCCAGCGCAGGGCCAATCCCAAACCGGCATCCGCCTTGCCAGTTGCAATCGCCTCCAACAACTGGTCGGTCGAACCGCCGAAATTGACGAATTCGACATCGAGGTTGTGCTTGGCGAAGATGCCCCGCTCCTTTGCGACAGCCGCAGCGACGGTACACGCCGCGTTCGCATTCCAGGCGAGTTTGAGTTGGCGGGGTGGGCCCTGCAGCTCTTCACTGCTCGCTGCGGCGCGACAAATAAGAGGCGCGCCGGGAATATAAGACAGCGATCCAGTCCCGGATGCCGTCAGCGCGCGAGCCGCTCCAAACATTCCAAGCGGCGCCGTGGCGCCGAGGGTGCAAACCAACGTCAACACCGAGCGGCGGGAGAAGGCGCCCCGCTTCGCTTCGGACAGACCTTTCGTCAAGCTGTTGCCAATTTCGCGCTTTTCCATGTGTCACTCCCAAACTCGCGTGTGAATGGAATAGAACTGGGCGGCGCTTTGCGGGGCCTTAGCTCACCTCTCTTTGGGCATCATCCGAGCCCGTCTGCTACACAGGTGTGAAGAGCTTCACATTAACGCAAAAAATTGGAAGGAGATAGCCGCGCGGCGATTAAGGCTCTCGTCAATCGTATTGACCTACTCACGGAAGCCTCTGTCGCATTTAGTCGCGATCGGCGGGGGTAGATGATCAAAATTTCGGTCGTGCGCACGCACCAGCATGGAGCCTGCGTTGCGCGAATTCAGCGACGCGGTCTAACTTCTAACGCTAAGTGTCTGTTCCAAAACATGTTGAGTCGAATGAATCGGTTGTGATTCAAGGTGAGCGGCCTGATTCGATGGGGACGCGCCGCCAATGTGGACTACCGAGAACCGTGCACGCTACGACCGCAGCCGCCTGCGCTATCCGAGCGACTTGACCGACGAGGAGTGGGCGCTGATCGCGCCTCGCATCCCGCCGGCCAAGCGCGGCGGCAACAAGCGTACGGTGGACCTGCGCGAGATTGCCAACGGGCTGATGTACATCCTGAGCACAGGTTGCCAGTGGCGCGCGATCCCCAAGGACCTGCCGCCGCGCTCGACGCTGTATGGCTACTTCGATCTGTGGAGCTGGAACGGCACGCTCGATAAAATTCATCACGCCCTCTATGTCGAATGTCGCGAAAGGGCCGAGCGCGAGGCTTCTCCCACCGCCGCCATCATCGATAGCCAGAGCGTGAAAAGCGCTGAAAAAGGGGGCCTCATGATCTCCATGGCTACGACGCGGGCAAGAAGATCAAGGGCAAGAAGCGGCACATTCTCGTCGACACGCAAGGCCTCTTGATGCACGCCATCGTGCATGCGGCGGACATCCAGGATCGCGACGGCGGCGTGCTCCTGATGGCAACGTTGTTCGGCCTCTATCCCTTTCTTCTGAAGCTCTACGCCGACGGCGGATATCAAGGGCCACATTTCCAGAAGGGGCTGCGTAGCGCTCTGAAGCGCGTGAACCTCGAAATCGTCAAACGCTCCGATCAGGCTCACCGTTTCGTCGTCTTGCCCAAACGCTGGATCGTCGAGCGTACCTTTGCCTGGCTCGGGCGATGCCGAAGACTGTCCAAAGATTGGGAATGCTTCAATCACAGGGCGCTCGCCTTTCTCAAGCTGGCCTCCATCCGACTCATGCTGCGAAAGCTATGCAATCCAAGGTAATCTTTCCGGACAGACTCTAAGTCAGCATGATCTGGGATAGTCGGCTGGTCGCAGCAGAACGGAAACTACTGGTTAGGCTTTGCGCTTTTGATCCATGTCGGCTTCCCGCTTGCTTGATCGCGGGAATGCCAATTGAGCCGGGGCATCCTTACAAGGAGGTCGCATGATTACCGCCGTTGTACGATACAAACTGCCGCCGCAGATCGACCACGCGACGTGTCGCGAGCACTTTCATAAGATCGCACCCAACTTCCGCGAGGTGACGGGGCTGATCAGCAAGCACTTCATCTGGTCCGAAAGCGGCTGGGCGGGCGGCGTGTACCAGTGGGAGCGTATTGAGGATGCCAAGGCGTTCTACACCGGGCCGTGGCTCGAGGGCATCATCCAGCGCTACGGCATGAAGCCGCAGATCGATTTTTACGAGGTTTTTGCGGTAACAGACAACACGCGCGGTAAGGTTGAGCTGTTCGAGGAGGCCGTTGCTCCAAATGACCCCAGCAGATAGCTCTTCTGCCGCACTAGCGCGTAGAGGTGGCGTTGTATGAGAGGATAGCTGCGGAATCCTCACGTCATCGTAGGTAGCAAGTCCACGCCGCGACCGAATGCGACGATCACTCTGATCTTGGCTCTTCGGAGACGTGCCGATCAGGCCAAATGTCCGCGTTTCGCCAAGAACTGCCCTCCCCGTTAAGTCGCAGTTTGCCCCAACCCGGACATATCTTGCACCGGAGACAAGTAGCCCTTTTGGGCGTCCGGTAAGGCCGCCGCCTCGCCGGACCGATTAAGCTTCGACCGCTTTAGTTGAATGTTTGCAGCCTCAATTTGAGCGATCCGTCGGCTTGGCGTTCGAAGACGTGCGTCGCTAAACCACTGAAGGGAGACGGCTTGCCCTCCTTGTCCTTACCCGTAGCGCTCCACTTGGCTGTGCCGAAGACTACCTTGTCGTCTCCGCCGGCATCGATCATCTCCAACTTGTGATCCGTCACACCGCTCGCGAAGAGTCCGGCAAAGAACTTCTCGATCTCGGCCGGCCCCGACGCGACCTGATGTGTGGGCGGCATCAATTTTGCCGTCGCGACATAGGAGGCGCCGATGGCTTTCTCGTCGTGCTTGTTGAATGCGGCATCCCAAGCGGCGTAAGCCTTCTCCACGTCCCCCTTGGCGTCTGCGGCCAACGAAATTCCCGGCGCGCCGAGCAGACAAATGAGTAGTGTTGATTTTTGAGCCAACTTCATAGGATACTCCTCTGTTGGATAACGCCTTTCCCGAATGATTGGATCATCTCTCCGGTCGTCTGCCGCGGCTGCGCTCCCGCCAGCATGACGGACATCGTCGCCGGTCGCGCTGTGGCCGGCCATTGTTTCATTACGAAAGAGGTGCAGGCGATGGCAACTTCAACGGCGCCGTTCACCTCGGGAGTCCATATCGCTCGTCATGACATCGCTAATGCAGCCGGTCCACAGGCCGCACTTCAACCACCACGACCAGTTTTGCGAAGGCAAATTCAGCTGGTTGCCGGAAGAGTCCATCCAATAGTTCGCGGAACAGCGATTCCGGGCAATTACCGTCAACCACGTTGACAAATGGGAGAGAGCGACGGCGCACACATTGCCTAGACCGGAAATCCCCGCGCTGGTCACGGTGTAATTCGCCTTTTGACCCCTTAGCTGACTTTGCCGCGTTGGAGATCGCGCCGGAAGGGTTTGACCATACTTTCCTTGCCGGATCCGGCTCCGAGGCGGTCGATACCGCGCTGAAGATGGCGCTGGCCTATCACCGGGCACGCGGCGAAGGCCATCGCCAGCGCCTGATCGGGCGCCAGCGCAGTTACCATGGAATGGGATTCGCCGGACTCTCGGTCTCGGGCATCGGGTGGCAGCGGGCGCAGTTCGGCGTCATGCTTCCGGGGGTATCACGCCTTCCTCACACACATGATCTCACCCGCAATGCGTTCAGCAAGGGCGAGCCCGAGCACGGCGTCGAATTTGCAGACGCGCTGGAAGGTCTTGACCGCGATGGACCCCTCGACGGTCGCAGCCGTGATCGTCGAAATTGTTTCGAAAATGGGATCTTTGTTCGCGCTGTTGGCGATACACTGATCCTGTCGCCGCCTCTTATCATCAACGAGGAGCAGATTGGTCAGATCGCCGATGGCATCAAGAGCGGCATTCGGACATTATAAGATACTGAGGCGCAAACAGGGGCCGCCGGAGACCGTTACAGGAATTTCTCGCGGCCCTGTGCTTTGATCTCGGTCTCCAGTTGCTGATCGAGCTTGTCGAGGCTTCGCCTCAAAACCTCGATTTCGTGCGGATCGAGCGCGGCCATGAGCTTGCGCTCGACCCGAACAACGAATTTCTCGATATCCTTGTAGACCTTGCGGCCATCGGTCGTGAGGCTCAGGCTGGCGCGGCGGCGGTCCGCTTTATCCACGTCACGATGAATCAGCCCTCGGCGCACCAGCAATTCGATGGAGCGCGCGACCTTGAACGCATCGGACGAGGTCAATGTCGCAAGTTGCGTGGCCGTCAGCGGCTGATGCCTGGCAATGACCGCGAGGCTTCGCCAGGCCGGCATCGTCAGCTCGTAACGATCTTCGTACATGGGGGAGATGAAGCTGCCCAGCCGTGAAGCAATGAGACCGAACCGGTATCCGGTCCAGTTCTCGAGCGGGAGGATCGTGCTGACCTTGTTCATCAAGACAATTTGCTCGCGGTGATGGGAGCAGAACCATAACGAGTTGCACTGCACCGCTCAACCGCTCGCTTTCCGGACGATCGCGTCATTGACGCAGGGGCGACTTACTTGCATAATGCAAATAATAAGCATTCAAAAGAGCTAGGGAGGATCACCATGTCGAAATCGACTGACGGCCAGGATCTGACGCTGGTTGGCCCGGGTACGGTCATGGGCGAGATGATGCGGCAATACTGGATACCCGCCGCTCTTTCTTCGGAACTATCGGTCGACGGCGATCCAATGCGCTTGATGCTGCTCGGTGAGCAGCTCATTGCCTTCCGTGACAGCTCGGGCCGGGTTGGCGTGCTGGATCACCAATGTCCGCACCGCTGTGCCTCGCTGTTCCTCGGCCGTAACGAGCAGGACGGCATCCGTTGCGTCTATCACGGCTGGAAATTCGACGTTGACGGCCGCTGCCTCGAAATGCCGAACGTCCCCCCTCCGCAGGATTTCAAGGAAAAGGTCCGTGCAAAAAGCTACAGGGTTCGCGAGTCCGCGGGCCTCATATGGGTTTACATGGGCGCACGGGCCGAGGCGCCACCCATGCCGATGCACGAAGCGCTGTTCGTTCCGGAGCAGGATCTGACCGTCACCATCCTCCAGCGCGAAGCCAACTGGCTCCAGGGCCTCGAAGGCGATATCGACACGTCGCATTTCGGCTTCCTGCATGCCGGACACATCAACCCTGATGATTTCGAGGAAGGCCACCCGGCCCGTCACACGGTTTCCAACCGAGCGCCGGAGTACAAGGTCACCGAGACCGACTGGGGTACGATGTACGGCGCGTTTCGGCCGGAAGCGGACGATCGAATGCACTGGCGCATGGCGCATTTCTCACTGCCGTTCTGGACCCAGACCCCGAACGCCGACTTTGCCGACCACGTGGTCGCCAAGGCGTGGGTGCCCATGGACGACACCCACACGATGCTGATCTCGATCTATGGCGGCCGCGCCAAGGGGGCGACTTACTCGAGCTCCAAGCTGAAATCCGGTGGCGGCATCCCCGGGGCCGACGGTCTCGATTATCTACCCAACACCACGGACTGGTATGGGCGCTGGCGTGCGGTCCAGAACATCGGCAACGACTGGCAGATCGATCGCGAAGCTCAGCGCACCAACAAGATCTACACGGGCATCCGCAACATCGTGATGCAGGACCAAGCCGTCACGGAAAGCATGGGGCCGATCGTCGATCACACCAAGGAACATCTCGCACCGAGCGACGTGATGATCGCGCGGACGAGGCGGCGCCTGCTCAACGCTGCACGGGCATTCGCCAACAACGGCACCGTGCCGCCCGGCGTCGACGACGCCGAGGTGTTCTGGAACGCGCGCGCAGGCTCGTACTACGCTGATGCGAAGATCGACTGGCTCGAGGCCTATCAGGACAAGCTGAAGACCGCCATTCGCTGGCGTGCCCCAAGCCCGCAAGCCGCGGAGTAGCGACAATGGCCACGCCGGACCGGGAAAAGCGCGCGCGCATCACGCGCCGCGCTACGGTGTTTGGACTGACCGCCTCTTCGATCCTGCCGTCGATCATGGCTCCGTCGAGAGCGGAGGGCGAATGGTCCTCGCTGGTCGCCGCCGCAACGAAGGAAGGCCGCGTGGTGCTCTACAGCGCGTTCGTCGGCCTTGCCGCGCACAAGGAGCTCAAGAAGGACTTCGAGTCCGCTTACGGAATCACCGTGGACATTCTCGAAGCGCGCGCGAGCGAAGTCCGGGAGCGCATCCGCATCGAGCAGGCCGCGGGCCGCAACGCAGCCGACGTCTCCGAGAACGGGCGGACCACGACCACGCTGCAGATCAAGGAGGAGCGTGTCTTCGAACCGCACGGCCCCCTCCCCAGCCTCGGCCGTCTCAAGACGGACTTCCCAAGCGACGGCATGCGGCTCCCTGTCTTTGCCATCGTCTACGGCATCCTGGCGAACACCATGCTGGTCAAGCCGGCGGACGAGCCGAAAAGCTGGCTCGACCTGACGGATCCGCGCTGGAAAGGAAAAATCCTCAGCGACGATCTGCGGACGCTCGGCGGCGGCGGCGTGCTCTTCTCGGTCCTGCAGGACCTCTACGGGCGCGCCTTCCACGAGAAGCTTGCCCAGCAGGACCTGAAGTTCAGCCGGGAGATACCCGCCAATGAGCGCCGCATAGCGCGCGGCGAATACCCGCTCTACATCCCCGACAGCCTGACGTCGCTGCTCGAACTCAAGGGCCTCCCGGTCAAGTTCATCGCGCCGAAGGAGGGGCTGCCTTATGTCGGCTACGATCTCGCGCTGCTGAAGAATGCACCCCACCCCAACGCGGCGCGGCTGCTGATGGAATACTATCTGGGCAAGACGATGCAGCAGAACCTTGCGAGGCTCGGGCTGCTGCCGACCACGGCGGACGCGCTGACCGGTGTCGATCCCGCGGTGGCACAAATCGAAACAACGAAGCTTCTCGGCACCACGGATCCAGAACGCATGAACGAGATGCTGTCTTTGGCTCAGCAGATCTATCGCTGAGAGGCATTCCCGGCTTAAGGGGCTGCGCCGGCCTGCTCCGGCACAGCCCAAGCCGACTGCTGCGGAACGACGACGGTCACATTGTCTCCGACGGAGAAGCCACCGAACGGCGGCGCATCGACATTGAGGCGGTTATCGTCGGTCTGCACCACGACCGACCGGATCGGACCGCGGAAGATCGTATGCGCAATCTGTCCGGACCATCGAAGCTCGTGGTCACTGTGAGCCGCATCTGGGGCCGCGATACGGGCGTCCTCGGGACGAACCATGACGGTCACGGGCCGCCCGGGCCGGATCTCGCTTGCCGACTGGCACGCTCCACGCCAGCCCTTGCCGACGACGTTGAGCCGCACCCGGCGATCGTCGATCCGCGTGCAGGCCTCCACACTGGCCTCCAGCAGGTTCGGTGTTCCGAAGAAGGCTGCCACGATCCGGTTTGCGGGATAGCGATAAATCTCCTCGGGCGCTCCGATCTGCTGGATTCGACCGCGATCCATCACGACCACACGGTCGGACAACGCCATCGCTTCGGCCTGATCATGTGTCACGTACAGGCTCGTCATCCCAAGCCGTCTCTGGATCGAACGGAACTCGTCGCCCATCTGCAGACGGAGCTTTGCGTCGAGATTGCTGAGCGGCTCGTCGAGCAGCAGCACCTTGGGTTCGAAGACGAGGGCCCGCGCGATCGCGACCCGCTGCTGCTGGCCGCCGGACAGCGCCGGTGCCGGCCGCTCGGCAAAATCCTGCATCTCGACGAGGCGGAGTGCCCTGGCGACGAGATCGCGTATCTCGGCCGCGGATTTGCGGCGCACCCGCAGCGGATAGGCGACGTTCTCGAAGACGGTCATGTGCGGCCAGATCGCGTATGACTGGAAGACCATGCCGAGCCGCCGGCGCTCCGACGGAACAAAGACGCCGCGAGCCGCATCGCTGACGACCTCGTTGCCGATGCTGATGCGGCCGCCGGAATTTTGCTCGAGGCCCGCGACCATCCGCAACGTCGTGGTCTTGCCGCCCCCCGACGGCCCCAGCAGGGTGACGAATTCACCCTCGCTGACCCGCAGGTCGACGCCGTCGACCGCGACGAAATTACCGAAGCTCCGGCTTACCTTCTCAAGAACGACATTCGACATGGCACGATCCAAGCCTGGTCACATTCCACCGATACGGCTGCTGATGAACTTGAGTTGAACCCACCGGAAGACGATCACGAGAACCATCATGATGAGCCCGATCACGCTGACCTGCTCCGCATTGCCGTTCGCCCACAGCTTCAGCAGCACGACAGACAACACCTCGGAGCCGACAGAATAGAGCAGAACGGATGCGCTCAGCTCGCGCATGATGCCGAAGAACACCAGCACCCATCCGACGGCGAAGGAAGGCCAGGCCAGGGCAAGGACGATGCGCCTCATGGTTTGCAGCCAGCTTGCGCCATGCACCCGGGAGCACTCCTCGAGGTCGAACGAAAGCTGCGCATATGCGCTCGACATGGCGCGCACCGAAAGCGGCGTCCCAAGCGAAATATAGGCCAGCAGCAGCGCCCAGATCGTGCCGTAGATCGGAATCGCGTGAGGCAGCAGAGCAAACCCCCAGAGAAACCCGACACCAAGGACGATGCCGGGCATCATCCACGGCAGCCAAGCCATCGAATCGATCAGCAACCGGCCTCGCCACTTCGTTCGGACCGAGACATAGGCGACGGTTGCGCCGAGCAACATCGTCAGCGTGGCGCCGGCGAGGCCCAGGAACATTGTGTTGCTGAACCCGCGCCAGAACTCGCTGCTGCTGAATACCGCCTGATAGTGCTCGAGTGTCAGCATGTCCCACTGGTAGAACCCGAAGAACTTGAAGAACGAGCCGATGACGAGTTGTCCGACCGGGAGAACCACCGTCACCACAAAGAACAGAACGCAAAAGGCAAAGGTTGCCCATCGCCATGCACCGAGTTTCATCACCGAAGGCGAATAGCCCTTGCCAGTGATGGTCTGAAAACTTCGGCCGCGCAGCATCCGCCGCTGCAGAAGAACGATCAGGAACAGTAGCGCCATGATGACGAAGCTGATCGCGGTTGCATACTGATATTGCGGCGGCGACCGCTGGTTGATCGAGTCGTAGATGTCCGTCGTGATGACCCTAATTCCCGCCGGTGAACCGAAGAAGAGCGGTGACTCGAAATTCTCGATGCCGCGAATGAAGCTCAGGATGGCCGCACCGGTCAGCGCGGGCAGCATAAGCTGCAGCGTGACAGAGCGAAAAGTTCGCAGACGTGATGCGCCGCACATGGTCGCCGCCTCCTCGAGACTCGGATCCATCGCTCGGAAGGCGTCCACGATAAGAAGAAACAGGAACGGCACGGAATACTGCATCATGTGCCAGACTACGCCGCCATATGAATAGACGTTGATCGGCGCTGTCTCTGATCCCGTGACCCACTGATAGAGCTGATTGAGCAATCCGACCTGCGGATTGCCGAGCATGCCCCACGCCATTGCGGTCAGGATCGGGGGAATGAAGAATGGCAGCGTGATCAGGACTTCCAGAGCCCCCCGGAATGGCGTGTCGGTTCGCGCCAGTATCCAGGCGAGCAAGACGGCCAGGATTACCGAAGGGATGGTCTTGGCCAGGGATATGCCGACGGTGTTGAGGAGTGTCACCGCGCTTTGCAGCGTGATGACGTCGCGGTATCCGTCCAGATTGAAAGTGCCGGCCATTCCCGGCGGCGTCGAATGCAGGCTTCCATAGAGCAGCATCGACAGCGGATAGACGGAAAGGAAGGCGAGAACGACGACGAGCAGAGCGAGCGCCGCAAGGCGGCCTGCCGCAGTCGCCTGCAGCCACCGCCCGATCCCGCTCAGGCCGGTCGTACGCCTCTCGACGAGGTTGTTCACTCCCTCTCCGGCTGAAACGCTCATGGGTCTCTCAGGGGTAAAGCTTCTTGGCGAGATCCATCATCGAGGAGCGCTCAGCCAGCTTGGCAGGACCGATGATCTTGGCATTCACGAACTGCTGCGCGTCCGGATTGGCGCGCTCGGCGGCTGCGGCGTTCACCGGAAGCATCCAGGCGTTGGCGTAAAGCAATTGCGACTCGACGCTGAGGAAGTGGTCGATGAACAAACGCGCGGCGTTGGGATGCGGCGCGTTCCTGAGCACCGCGAGATCCATCTCCGCGAAAGGTGCACCCTCCTTCGGAATCACGACTTTCACCGGCAACCCCTTCAGATCGGACGTGAACGCAAAGATCTGCGGGATATAGATGGCGTACTCGCCGCGAGCGACGCGCCGCGCGTCGTTTCGCATATCGCGGCTGAACACGGGCTTCTGCTCGGCGAGCTTCTGGTTGAAGTCGGTGCCCATGGTCTTTTCCAGGATGGCGAACATGGTATTCCCGCTGCCGAGCGGCCGCATGTCGTCCGAGAGGATCTTGCCCTTCCATTTGGGATCGTTGAGATCGTTCCAGCTCGTCGGAATGTCCTGCTCTTTGACCAGCCGCGTGTTGATGAGGATGCCCATCGGCTGCATGAAGGCCGGGACGCTGTACTCATTGGCCTTGAACGGAGGTCGCAAATGGGCAGCATTCGGGATCGGCGGCAGTTTCTGCACGAAATCGCCGTTCTTGAGTTGCTCCTCGATCATGGTCGTCGTAACCATCTCGGCGTCGCCCAGGAAGCGGCCGGCCGCCTGCTCGGTGCGGATGCGCTCGGAGAGCTCACTGGCACGGAGGTCGAGACTCTCGACCGGAATTCCGTACTTCGCTTCGAACGACTTGAGGACAGCCGTGAAGTAGGGAGCGCCCAAGGCCATGTTGTAGACCACGACCTTGCCTTCCTTCTTGGCGGCCTCGATGACCTTGTCCCAAGAACCGTCCTCGGCTTGCGCGGAGCTCAACAGACCCACGAAACAGGCGACAGCCGCCGACATCCCTAGCTTGAACAACACTTACTCCTCCCAATGCGCTTTTATTTGCTTAATTGATTCACTGGTCTTCAGACTTCCAAGACAACATATTGCTTGTCGATCGTGACCTGAAACGTTTCGGCGCGCAGCTCGCCTTCGATCAGCGCGCCTCCGGACTCGACTTTCAGCTCATAGCTTCGGACCTTGGTGCGATCCGGCTCGCACCACGACCGACCGGTTCGCAGATCGAATTCCCACCCATGCCACGGGCAGCGCAACAGCTCACCGCGACGGCTGTATTGATAGTCACCAGGCCCTGTTGCCTCGACGAGCCCGACGATGCGCCCCTTGCACAGGGACGCGCCCTCATGCGGGCAACGATTGCCGACGGCGAAATACTCGCCGCCAACATTGAAGATGCCGATCTCGCGTCCATTGACCTGGACCAGCAGGCGCTGGCCCGGCGGGATCTGATCCACGGTCGCAACCACATGCCGCGCCATCAGTCCAACCTGTAGAACTTGCGCGCATTCTCGTAGAGAAGCTGCTCGCGCTGGGCCTGCGTGAGGTTGGCACGAAACGCGTAGCGCGGATCGTCGAAATCCCAATGCGGGTAGTCGGTGGAGAACAGCAGCCGATCCCATCCGATCCTGTCGAACAGATCGATCAATTCGGCCGACGTCGCCGGCTCCTCCATCGGCTGCGTGCTGAACCACACCTGCTCGCGCACATATTCCGACGGCGCCTTCTTCACATGAGGAACCTCGCTCCGAAGGCGTGCCCAGTGCTTGTCCATGCGCGCATTGAGCGAGGGCACCCAGCCCAAACCGCCCTCCATGATCACGACGCGCAACTCGGGAAAGCGCGCCAGGACCCCTTCGAAGACAAGGCTGGCCACGACCGCCTGCATGGTCTGGGCGACCGAGTGGTGTTCCTCCATGTAATAGGATGTCCATCCGCCGCCGGTCGACGGATGGCCATTGGTGCCGCCGACATGAATCGTGATCGGCAGGTTGTTGCGCACGGCCGCCTCATAGATCGGCCAGTAGCGCCGGCGTCCAAGCGGCTCGTCCGTCTTGGGCAGGATCAGGATCTGGGTAAAGTTGGGATCCCCTCCCCTGGAATCGATCTCGGCGACGGAGGCAACCGTGTCCTCCTGGGCGATCAGCACCGAGGCCCTCAAACGCGGCTCCTGCTTCACCCAGCGTTCGACCTGCCAGGTATTCATCGCGCGGGTCAATGCGACGCCAAGGTCGAGATTTCTCTGACTGCCCGGATTCCACCGCAGGGGTATCAACATGCCCACCTCGATCCCGTTCGGATCGAGGTGCTGTTTCTTCATCAGTTCAAGGCTCGATCCCGGCGGCCCGCCCTCCTCCGGATAGGCATCGATCCGCGCGGCGTCGGGCGACATGCGCGGATGCGACAGTGCCTCGGAGAAGGCGTGGCGCAGGTGACTGCCATAGACCGTGAGATGCTCGATCCATTGCCTTTCCAGATAAGGATGCACCTCGGTCCAGGACGTCATCGCCGGATGGATGTCGCAATCGATCACTCTCAGCTTGTAGTTCGAGGCCCGTGGCCGTTCCAGTTCAACGGTGCTCATGGCACAACCTCCATGATCTGATCGGCCGTGGCCAATCGCGAGTAAGCGGCGATTGCATTTTCACTGGCGATCTTGCGGAAAAGCGCATCAGGGAGCCGGCCGGAGAGAACCGCATCCCCGTCGAAATGCCAATGCGGATAGTCCGTCGAGAACAGGAACAGTTCGTCCGACTTGATGTGATCGGCGAGCCGCATGATGGCCTCGCCGTCGTCCGCCGCATCGACCGGCTGGACGGTGAAGCGCACATTGTTACGGATGATCTCGGACGGCGTGCGCGTGACCCACGGAACCTCGGCTCGCACGCCTATCCATGTCTTGTCGGCGCGCCAGATGAACCCGCTCAGCCACGTCAACCCGGATTCGATTGCAACGACCTTGAGCCCGGGAAACTTCGCGAACACGCCCTCCGATATCAGGCTTTGAAGCTGGCTCTCGAATGCGGCGGATTGCGCCACATAGTCCTCGACATAGTATGACGGCCACCCGACGGCGGTAGGCGCATATCGATAGGCGCTTCCTGCGTGAATTCCGATCGTCAGGCCAAGGCGCTCGGCGCGTTCGTAGATGGGCCAGAGATGTCGCCGGCCCAGCGTCGTTTCACCGGACACCAGCATGAGCACCTGCACGAACCGGAAGTCGTCGGCGCGGCGGTCGATTTCCGCCACGGCGAGTTCCGCGTTGTGCGACGGGATCACGATCGAGGCGCGGAGGCGCGGATCCCGATTGAGCCAGTGATCCCTGATCCAGTCGTTGGTCGCCCGGCAGAACGCCGCCGCCATATCCTCACTGTGAAGGACCTGCGCGCCGTAGAGGCAGTTTAGAATTCCATAGCGCGGTCGAAACCGATCGAGCACATGGTCTTGCATCGCTTCGAGCGAGGAGCCCGCCTTCGCACCGCCCGGGAGAAGCCAGTCCGGACGACAGGATAGTGGCGAGTTCTGCGGGTAGCTGGTCAGGCTCAGATTGAGACGGTCGAGCGCGCGGACGGAGACCATCTCGCGCCAATAATCGTCCAGATAGGGCAGGAGGACGCCCATCCCGGGCACAGCCGGATGAAGGTCGCAATCGATTGCGCCGGCATACGTCCTCGCCTGATCAAGACCGGCGACCAAGCCGTTTCCTTCCATGTCACTCTCGCCACTTTTTTCTTGGAATTGGGAGATTGGGCTCTATGTTGATATGTCAATAAATGTTTTGTCAAGAAATTTGATCTGGATCAATGCGCTGCAAAATGCGGGACTTGGAACGAAGTCCATTGGAGATCTTCGAGAATGCCGGCGACCAAGAAATTCGAGAGGGAGAAAGCTTCGGACGAACGTTCTCGGAGTGCCGGAATGCTGGCCCGTGAACATGTGGCCGTGCTGGTGTCGACCCTCGGCATGCGCCTCAACAGAGGCGCGACTGCGTATTACCGCGCGGCCTGGAACATCGGCATCGTGGAATGGCGTCTTCTCATGACGCTCAAGAGCATCGAATCCCTCAATGTCAGTGAACTTTCCGACGCTGCCGACGTCGACAAGGCTGCAGCAAGTCGCAGTCTCGCCATCCTGGCGGATCGAGGGCTGATCTCGATCGAGCAGACTCGCTCCCGTGGCAGAGCCGCTATCGCCAAGCTTACCGGCGAAGGTAGAGATTTCGCCACGAGAATGGCCGAAGCCTCGCGTAAGCGCGAGGCTCGGCTATTCAAAGATTTCCCAATCGCCGACAAAAAACAATTGTCGCAACTTTTACTTCAGCTTTCTAATGCCTTGGATCATGCTGATTGGGAGCACTAACGGATCACACAGCAGCGGAAGGATCAAGTGAGCTACGATGCTCAAGTCCAACCCGCAGAACGTTTCTCGATAGGATGTCCCCGTCTCACTCACGGCATGCGCGACGCTCTTGCCCTCCTTAGGGAGACGGCCGGCGGCTTCGGATCGCCCCCAAAGTCCTGCTAGGTGGTGCATTGTTCTGAAAGTTGTAGCCGTCTCTCGCTTTCAACCGAGATCGGCCGCAACAATTCGTAGACGTGGCTAGGCTTGATCTCTGGGATCGTGAGTTTCCAATTGCCGGGTAAGCGTACCGTTTGAGCGACGACGGCCATTGAACGCGATGCTTCGTGCTCCAGATCGACCAGTGCTCGCGCATGTAGATTTCGGCGCACAGCTCGAAAATAGGCAGGGTGACCTTGGTCTCTCCGGCTTTCGCTTCCTCAGGCGCCGCTCGCTTCTCCACACGATGTCGACGCCGGGTGCGCTGCGATCGCCTTTGACACGAAGACGCGCTACGTCGCGGACAAGCCGCGCGTCCTTTAGCGACACGTCCTTGAGCGATCCTAGACCGAGCCAGCGCGGCTTACCTTCTTTCCAGTACCGGTAGCACCAGTTCTTGCACTCGCGACGACGAGGTAGAGACCGTCGCCGTTGTTGTTGCTGGCTGAGAAGATGATGACGGGACTGCGAAAATGCGAATAACTTCCGTTGGTCACTTTTGAGGGGCTGTGTGATAG
This sequence comes from Bradyrhizobium barranii subsp. apii, assembly GCF_011516635.5. Classification (GTDB taxonomy): domain Bacteria; phylum Pseudomonadota; class Alphaproteobacteria; order Rhizobiales; family Xanthobacteraceae; genus Bradyrhizobium; species Bradyrhizobium barranii. Next base: position 7,968,912 of record NZ_CP096255.1, read on the forward strand.
GCCAAGCGGTCTCCCATCCTCAAGCAAGTCGATCTGGTCGGACCACTGTCAAAGTCTTGGCACTGGCCTGTTTCCGGCGACAGTGGCTTAGTTTGAAATGACAACGTGGCCCGTTTTGTTCTGGGCCAACCATACGGTGTATTCACGGGCGGAACACGCCGTCATAGATTGCCGCACTTTCCCGGTCTTGGCACGATCTGCAATAGACGCCGCATTCTGACGGGCAATATCATTTCCCGTTTCAGGACTATGGAGGGCGGGCGCGCTTCGCGGGCTAGCTCTTAGTGTCTGTTCCAAAACATGTTGAGTCGAATGAATCGGTTGTGATTCAAGGTGAGCGGCCTGATTCGATGGGGACGCGCCGCCAATGTGGACTACCGAGAACCGTGCACGCTACGACCGCAGCCGCCTGCGCTATCCGAGCGACTTGACCGACGAGGAGTGGGCGCTGATCGCGCCTCGCATCCCGCCGGCCAAGCGCGGCGGCAACAAGCGTACGGTGGACCTGCGCGAGATTGCCAACGGGCTGATGTACATCCTGAGCACAGGTTGCCAGTGGCGCGCGATCCCCAAGGACCTGCCGCCGCGCTCGACGCTGTATGGCTACTTCGATCTGTGGAGCTGGAACGGCACGCTCGATAAAATTCATCACGCCCTCTATGTCGAATGTCGCGAAAGGGCCGAGCGCGAGGCTTCTCCCACCGCCGCCATCATCGATAGCCAGAGCGTGAAAAGCGCTGAAAAAGGGGGCCTCATGATCTCCATGGCTACGACGCGGGCAAGAAGATCAAGGGCAAGAAGCGGCACATTCTCGTCGACACGCAAGGCCTCTTGATGCACGCCATCGTGCATGCGGCGGACATCCAGGATCGCGACGGCGGCGTGCTCCTGATGGCAACGTTGTTCGGCCTCTATCCCTTTCTTCTGAAGCTCTACGCCGACGGCGGATATCAAGGGCCACATTTCCAGAAGGGGCTGCGTAGCGCTCTGAAGCGCGTGAACCTCGAAATCGTCAAACGCTCCGATCAGGCTCACCGTTTCGTCGTCTTGCCCAAACGCTGGATCGTCGAGCGTACCTTTGCCTGGCTCGGGCGATGCCGAAGACTGTCCAAAGATTGGGAATGCTTCAATCACAGGGCGCTCGCCTTTCTCAAGCTGGCCTCCATCCGACTCATGCTGCGAAAGCTATGCAATCCAAGGTAATCTTTCCGGACAGACTCTTAGTCCGTATTCCTGACCGCCTCAGCTAGTATGGCGTAAAGCTGGCGCTTGCTGAGCTCTTTGGGGCTGCCGCTTCTCCAGTGGTTTCGACACCTTCTTACCTACAGTGCGGGCACAAGCGGCGGACAATGCCGCTCTCTTCCGGTCTCCCCCTGTGAACGGAAATCGTCAGACTGCACCGGCATGTATCACGCGGGCCAAAACCGGACTCGTGCACCGCAGAAAATGATGGCGCATGATCTACTTATCCTATCGGTTCTGGTATGATCCTTAAGGTGGTTGAATATCTCGGGAAGCGGATTTTTCGAGCAGGAAGGGCATCTGCGGAACCTAACATAACATCAGACGTTCTTTCGGCGTATGAGCAGCGCCGTCGCCCCGGCGCAGCCTGCGCAGACGCGTCGCGCTGTGCTGGTCGGAGAGAAAGCTCATGAGACTCACTCTTTCGGTCATCAAGGCTGACGTTGGCTCAGTCGGCGGGCATACGAAACCATCCTCACGCATGATGGCAGCTGTCGAGGGCGAGGTCGCGAAGGCGATCTGCAATGGTCTGTTGATCGACGGTTTTGTCTGCCACACCGGCGACGACATTGCGATCATCATGACGCACACTCGGGGCGAGGGGAGCTCCGAGATCCATCAACTCGCCTGGAAGGCGTTTCTTGCGGCCACTTCGGTTGCAAGGACTTCCGGTCTCTACGGCGCCGGCCAGGATCTTCTCGCAGACGCACCTTCCGGAAACATTCGCGGTGCCGGCCCGGGCGTCGCCGAGCTCAGCTTCGACCACAGCCTCTCGGGGCCGAGACCCGCGGAATCATTCATGGTGTTCGCCGCCGACAAATGCGGCCCCGGCGCCTATAACCTGCCGCTCTACCTCGCCTTCGCTGATCCCATGTATTGCGCCGGGCTGATGCTACCCCCGATGATCAAGGGATTCCGTTTCCATGTCATCGACATGGACCACACGGCGGGCGACAGCGTGATCGAACTCGATGCGCCCGAGGACAACTACCACATTGCCGCGCTGCTCCGCGACAACGAGCGCTTTGGCATTGATCGCATCGTTTCTCAAACATATGGCGAGGTTGCCGCCGCCGTGTCGGCGCAACGTCTTCACGCAATCGCAGGCAAGTACACCGGCAAGGACGATCCGGTCGCAATCATCAGAAACCAGGGAATTTTCCCGGCGCCCGAGGAGATTATCTCGCCCTTCGCCAAGGCACACTTCGTGGGCGGCGATGCGCGCGGCTCGCATGTGATGCCGCTGATGCCCGTGCCGCTCAATACACCGGTCACTGGCATGTACTGCCTGCCGATCGTTTCTTGCGCTGGCTTTTCGGTCGACAAGGACGGCCGCTTTTCCGAGTCCTATACCGATTTCTTCGACAACCCGGCGTGGGACGAGGTGCGCCGGCGCGCGCAACGCAAGGCAATCGAGATGCGCAGCCAAGGCTGGTCCGGCGCTGCGATGCTGCCCTATTCTGAGCTGGAATATGGCGGCTTCCGCGACACCGTATCCGCACTCGTGAAGCGATTTCGGCTGCGTGAGGAGCGCAAGCCGGAAGCAGCCGAGTAGCGAAGCTGCGCTGTGCATTATTACGACCTGCCAATGCTGGAAGGTTTGGCTTGGCGAAAAGACGCATCGGCATTCTCACGGGCGGCGGCGACGTCGCCGGCCTCAACGCAGTCATCAAGAGCGTGACTTATCGCGGCAGTGAGAACGACATCGAGGTCGTCGGTCTCCGCCGTGGTTGGGAGGCCCTCACGCACTTGAACCTCGAGGACCCGACCAGCAGGTCTCACTATGTCATCCCGCTCAACCGTGAAAACACTCGCACTATCGACCGGCGCGGCGGCACCGTGCTGCACTCGAGCCGCATCAATCCGTCCAAAATACAAAAGCTGCCCGATCATCTCGTCGGCAGGGACGTTCCAGTCTCCCTGAGTACCAAGGACGGCATCGTAACCAAGACTTGGGACCTCACCGGCCAGGTGCTGGCGAACCTTTCGGGGCTCGGAATCGAACACCTGATCGCCATCGGCGGCGACGACACGCTCAGTTATGCGGCCAAGCTCAACGAACTCGGCGTCAAGATCATCGCCATCCCGAAGACGATGGACAACGACGTCCGCAACACCGAGTACTGCATCGGCTTCTCGACCGCGATCACCCGCGCCAGCGATGCCATCCAGCGACAGCGCACCACTGTCGGCTCGCATGAGCGAATTGGCATTTTCCGCGTCTTTGGCCGCGATGCTGGATTCACAGCGCTCTACGCCGCGTATGCGACCTCGATATGATGCGTCATACCGGAGTACAAGGTCAACCTCGACAAGCTGATCCAGCTGCTCCTCGAGGAGAAGCGAGCGAACCCAAGCAACTACGCGCTGATCGTGCTCAGCGAGGGTGCCGAGTGGGAGGGCTTCAACCTGCAGGAATACGGCGAGCCTGACGCCTACGGTCACCGCAAGAAGGCCAACGTGGCGGAATCGCTTGCCGACGAGATCAAGCGGCGCGCCGGCGAGGAGACGATCACCTCCGACCTCACCTACGACCTGCGATCGGGCGATCCGGACTTCATCGACAAGCTTGTGGCCCTGACTTTCGGCAACATGGCCTACGATGCCATCCTGGAAGGCAAGACCGGCCTCATGTCGGCGCTGGTAGAGGGCTGCTACGACCTCGTGCCCATCCCTGACGCCAAGCTCGGCCCGCGCAAATTGGACGTCGCCAGCAGCTACAACACGGAGCGCTATCGCCCCATCTACGGCAACAAGCAGGGGTTGCCGATCTTTCTCAACCGCGCGTCATAGATAGATGGTGACCCAAGCGCCGGCATGACTGGTTGCTGCGGGTGCGTCGCAACCGGCCTTGTCGCCGCCGCGCCACCGAGATCGGGGAGACGGCTCATGAGGACCTTGCTGCTGCTCGTGCTTTCTATGGTGACCGTCGCGCGCGAAGTGACCGCACAGGACGCGCAATGCGTCCTCGAACGCGCCGCCATGGTCGAAACCATCCGGTCCTACGCCCGGTCCCACGTCAGTGTTTTGGGACAGCAGGGGCTGTCGGGGAGAGTCCTTGAGGCCATGGGGCAAACACAACGCCATCTGTTCATCCCTGAGCGATCTTGCTCCATCGCATACGCAGACATGCCGCTTCCGATCGGCGCCGGCCAGACCATATCGCAGCCATTCATCGTGGCCTTGATGACTCAGCTGGCTCACGTCGCGCCCGATGATGTTGTGCTCGAAGTCGGTACGGGTTCGGGCTATCAGGCTGCCATCCTTGCGCACCTGGCGCGAAAGGTCTGCACCATCGAGATCATCCCGCAGTTGGCCGCGGCCGCAGCCAAAACGCTCAAGGACCTCGCGTATGACAATGTGAGCGTTCGGCTTGGCGACGGCTATGCTGGCTGGCCCGATTGCGGTCCTTTTGAAGCAATCATCGTCACCGCAGCGCTCGGGCACGTACCGGCGCCGCTGATTGAGCAGCTCAAATTGGGTGGCCGGCTGGTGATGCCGGTGGGACCTGCCTACACCACTCAGCAGCTCACGGTGGTGGAAAAAACCGGCCCGGGCAAGACAGCAACGCGCGCCGCCAGCCTCGTGCGGTTTGTACCCTTTACGCGCTCACCAGATTAAAAGCCAATCGACGTTTAATTCTTGAGCAGCACTTGCGCAGTCGCCCTCGCTGGCTGGAGCCTTGGGAAAGCGCCAGCTGTTCGAACCTGTCGGCTTCGGGTCAAAATCCGCATTGACCGCCGCGAAGTCCAACTTCCGCTCTGCCCCCGTTAACGGACATCGTCAGACGGTCAGTCGGGTCCGCCACCAGTTGCAACTCAAAAAGACCCGCGCGCGAAGGGGAACCGAATGCGCTAGGTCGCATTTCTAGACGTACAGGCACACTTGCTACGTCAAGCTGACCCTTTCACGACAACTTCCGAAAGGATGGCGACCATGCCACGGGTGAAGCAAGCTGCGAAGCACGCACGCGCAACCAAAGCCGCCGCCGTGACGGCACTCGGTACGGCCGGACTGGGTCTCTCGCTGGCGGGGAGCGCATCCGCGCACACGATACCCACTGCTCATATCCCGCATTCTGACAACATCTCGCCCAATCAGCGCTTCGTTCTTGGCGAAGAGGAAATGGCCGACGTCAGTCTCGCCACGTTCTATCTCTTCGATAACGAAAATGCTGGAAGCGACGTGCAGCTAGCCGCCGTCCTTGTTCGCCGAGGTTGCGGTGGTTGCCGTGGCTGCCGTGGTTGCCGAGCTGTGCGTGGTTGCGGTGGCTGCGGGGGTTGCGGCGGCTGCTGCGCACGCTGGGGACGGTGCCGCTGGTGCTAAGTTCCACGACCTAGCGGATGAACGATAAAACTTAACGAACAATCGTGCGGCATCTCCGCCGCAGGTCGGCGATGATATCCCCCCTGTAGCCTGCTTCTCAGTACATCCGTGAAACCGAAGCGTCGACCGATGTTATAGGGTCTTCAGATTTTCAGCGCTCGTCTTTCCGCGCCTCGGATCGGTCTTCTCCTCGAAGGAGACCTTCTGCCCTTCGGCTAGTCCATGAAGGCCCGCACGCTCGACGGCGCTAATGTGAACAAATACATCCGGCCCACCATTGTCCAGCTGAATAAAGCCAAAGCCCTTCTGGCCGTTGAACCACTTCACGACACCCGTTGCCATTATCCGTCTCCAACAATACCCACGAAAGAGTTCGTTACCCACAATCCGTGTGAGCAAATTCGATCCAGCGATGTCTTGGAAAGGCCCCCTCGGGGCGCGGCCATCAAGTCATTCAATAGGTCGAACCCCTTCACCATACCACCGGTGGCATGGGTTGCCACGGGAATGAGATGAGAGGGCGCCGCGGCTGGCCTCGGGTTCCGCGGCCTTCTCGAAGGGACTGTTCACGGCCCGCAAAACCTTGATTGCAATCAGCGGGCCGGCGGGCTTCTCTGTGCGGCGCACGCGCCCCAAATGCTGTAAGGAACACAATGCCCTACATCTTCTCGATCAACGACGACGTTCATCATCAAGCCCAGCGACCGCAGGGCCGCGCCGACAATGGCGAACGGACCGTCTACACTATTGTTGCATGCCTCCCGATTGAGGCGGACGGACGCATTCGATACCGCATCAAAAGCAAAACCGAGAATTTCGAGCGTGTTGTAACTGAAGATGAACTCAGTCAGTGGCTACAGCAGTAGGCGCGACAGTGGGCCTGTCGGTTGGTTCACAGAGGAGATCCAGCTCGACCTGCTTGCGGTCCACCTCGCTTCTCAGCGGCATTCGTACCGCGAGTGCAAACACCGCCTGTATCGGATCAAGCTCAAGGCCTCTCTTCGTTGCGTGTTCAGCCCGAACTATGCAGCCCCTGTGTTCTCCAATGAGCGCCAAAGGAGCCGCGGCGCTAATGGCCCGTGGCGTGCCGGTTCATTTCCTCCAGAAGCTCGCGCATTGCGTCGAACTGCGTGCCAAAGCCTTTCCAGTCGCCGGACTTCAATCGTTCGACGGCCTGATTGTAGCGGTCGAGCGCCTCCCGTGCCTGACTTGCCGACGGGCGTGCGACAGGAAACTCCTCCTTCGTGTTCGAGACCGGCCGCACCGCGCCAGGCTCGATAAACAGTGCTGACAAGGCCTCGTCGAGCGTCTCCTTCATCACCACATGTTCACCATAGGCTGCGATCACGCGTTTCAGCTCCGGCAGGTGTCCGTGCTCCGCTCGCAAATAGAGCGGCGTTACATAGAGGATCGAGTTCTCGATTGGGATCACAAGCAGGTTCGCACCGCGTATCACCCGCGAGCCCATCTGATTCCACAGCGTGATCTGCTGCGATATATCGGTGCTCTGATTGATCCGCGCTTCGATCTGGAACGGCCCGTAGACGAGCTTCTCCTTGGGAAACTCGTAGACAATCAGCTTGCCATAGTCGGGTGCGTCGCAACGCGCGGCGAGCCACGCGATCATATTGTCGCGGCGGCTTGGCACCATGGGAAGCATGAGGAAAAACTCGGCCTGCGGCTCGCCGGGCAGTCGCATGATGATGTAATATGGGGCCATCGTCGCAATGCCGCCGCCGCCCGGCTGACGCGGGAACTGCCAGAGATCCTCGCGGTTATAGAAAACGTCAGCGGCCTCCATGTGATAGCTCTGATAGAGCTGCGCCTGAATCAGGAACAGGTCCTCCGGATAGCGAATGTGCCTCTGCATATCCGCCGGCATGGCCAAGAATGGCTTGAACAGGCTCGGAAAGATACGCCGATAGGTCGCTGCAATCGGATCGCCGGTGTCCATCAGGTAAAAGTCGACGGTCCCGTTATAGGCATCGACGATGACCTTCACTGAATTGCGAATGTAGTTGATATCCTCGTCTTGCGCCGGCTGCGCGGAGGGAAAGTAGGAACTCACCGTGTAGGCGTCCTGCATCCAGAACATCCGCCCATTGCTGATGACCAGATAAGGATCGTGATCGAGCCTGAGGAACGGGGCGATCGTTCGTACTCTTTCCCCGATATTGCGCCGGATCATGATACGGCTGTCGGTCGTGATGTAGCTCGAGAGCAGTAGGTTCGGGTCGTTGAAGTAGTAAGCGAACAGGCCTCTCCACACCATCGCTCCTATCGGAACGCCGCCCGTACCGTCATAAGCCGCGTAGACATTGTCCTTTCCCTTCGGATAGTCGAACTCCGGCGTGCTCCCCTTGACGATGACGTAGTTGTCGTTCTGTTCGCCGTAGTAGAGGCGCGGCTCGTGGATTTTGGGGCCTCCATCCGCAACCGGAGGGATATCCCGCAAATAGAGCAGCGGTAGCCCCTCGGTGCTTTTGCGCGTGACCGGGCTCATCACCGCGCCATTGCCGTGAGTAAATAGCACGTGGCGGTTGACCCATGTCTGGGCATTTGGCGGCAGCAGGGAGGGCCGCAATTCGCGAGCCGAGAGCATTACGCTTTGGTAGGAGCCATCGAGCCAGTAGCGATCAACATCAAGATCATGGAATTTGTAGTAAGTGCGGATCTCTTGCAGCTGCGCGTAGGTGTCCGACAAGGGCAGCCAGTCCCACAGCCTGATATTGTCGATTGTCGCCTTGTTGGCGTCGAGCGTCTTGAAGCTAAGCTTCTGTTCCGCCGCAAACGGCTTGGCCGCGATCTGATCGAGATTATATGCCTGCCGGGTGAGCGCAATGTTGCGTTCGATATAGGGCCTTTCCAGCTCCAATTCGCTTGGTTTGACGAAGAACTCCCGGAACAGCACGGGAATCACGCTGGACAGCACGAAAGACCCGATCACGACAAGCAGGAACGCGCCGGCAGGAAGCCGGTAGGTGCGCACCCGCAAATTTGCCCACGTGGCGAACGCCGCGATGACCGAAAGTCCGATCATCAACCACAAGGCCGGGAGCCTCACGTGGACATCGGTGTAGCTTGCGCCGACGACCACACCGTTGTCGCCGTAGAGCAGCAGATAGCGATCAAGACCATAGGACCAGGCCTTCACTGCAAAGAAAAGACCGAGCAGCACCGAGCCGTGGGCAATCGCCATCGACGACATTGATCGACGATGACGGTCGTATTCGATATCGCCGTGCACCCAGTAGATCGCCGCGGCGAAAAGCGCGCTGAGAACGAGCGCGAGCATCATCCAGTTTTTGATGAGGATATAGGCGGGCAGCGAGAAGAGATAGAAGCCGATGTCCTTGTTGTAGAGCGGATCGTCTGCGCCATATGGCACCTGATAGACAAACCGCAGGAAGACACCCCAGTTGCCGACTTCTGCGGCGGCGACGAGCAGAGCGATCAAAGCTGCCCCACCTACGATCAACCGGGACCACGGCAGTCGATCGCGTAAAAGCGCAAGCAAATCTGGCGGCGCGTTGCCCGCGAAGTTCCACACCGAAGCGGTGACAAGCTGTGTCGACCGCCGTCGGGCAAAGCGCAGTGCGAACCATCCGTTCAGCCAAAGGATGATGGCGGTTCCGGTCCAGACCCCAAGAAAGATGACGGTTTTCGCACCGATTGTCGTCCAAAAAACCTGCGGATAACTGATCGAGGAAAACCACAGCCAGTCGACGAGGAGGTCGCTCGCGAGCCAGAGAAGGATCAGGCAAACCCCAATGACAGCGGCCGCAATAGTGAGCCCGACCACGGCACTCTGCCTTGGTACCTTCCGTTCGGGTCCGGTGATCCCGATCGTCATGGCTTGATCATAGCGGAAATGAGGGACGCCCGCCGCTCGATTTCGCGGTCGGAATAGCGCCTCAAGGCGGGGGCACGGGTGCTCGAACCTGGGTCGCCAGGATCGCGAAACAGCGCAAAGTGGCGAGGTCCGCCGCGAATTCCCATTCGGCCTCGGTCGGAAGTTCCTTGCCTGCCCACTTGGCAAAAGCCTCGGCGTCGTTGAACGCCACATGCACCGGGTGCTCGTCCAGCCCGCGGATCGAGCTGCCCCGTCCGTAAGGCCGCCGCCAGCAGAAAATTTGTCATAATTCAAAGGCACGCGATGTGCCGATCATCGGCGCGACCTAAATGATCTGCGGACAGTTTCGTCCTGACGGCTCTGCGAGAGCGCCAACGAGTCGCGATGATTGCCTATGTTGTTTCGTCAAACTACTGCTCGACAGCTGACTATGGTCGCTCCGTTCTTGTGGTCGATTCGGCGGCGCTATCGTGCCAACCGGCCAACCAACGATCGGATTTTGGCACGTGCTGATTCAGTTGTCCGCAGGTTGCTCGCTCATATAAACTACCCCCGATCTCCTGCGGAGCCTTGCCATGAAAGCCTTCTTGCTCGCCTGCGCAGCCGCAATTGTGATCGCGGCGGCCGGTTTTGTCGTCCTCGACCAGATCCAGGAACCCGTCCAACAAGCGTTTGCGACGACGGGCGTGCGGCTCTGACCAAGCGCCTGCACATTTATGGGCCGCGCGATCCCTACTCCGCCGCGGTGGCCGCCGGCCGGGGCCGTGCATTCGCTTCGGCGCGCGCATTCTGCGCTTCAAGCCAGAGCCCATGGTGCTCCTTGGCCCAGTTGACATCGACAGTGCCGCTGCCCATTGCCTCGAACGCGCCTTCCATACCGATCGTCCCGATATAGATGTGCGCCAGCATCGCCGCGATGAAGAGCATCGCCACGATGGAGTGAACGATCTGCGCGAACTGCATCCCTTCGATACCTGACAGATAGAACGGGAACATCAGCACATATCCGGTGGCCGCCACCAGGCCTCCGCCGATGACCACGATCCAATAGATCGCCTTCTGGCCGGCGTTGAAACGATAGGCCGGTGGATGATCGTGACCCACCATACCGCCACCGCGCTTGATCCAATCGACATCCGCCTTGTTCGGGACGTTGCCAGCGATCCACATCAGGAAGATCAGCACGACTCCGATGGTGAACGGAAAGCTGAGGTAGTTGTGCGCGTACTTCGCCCACTGCGACCATTCGGAAAACGCCTCGTGGCCAATCAGCGGCAGGAGCAACGGACGGCCGAAGGTGATGTTCAATCCGGAAATCGCCAGAACGACAAAGCAGGTCGCAGTCATCCAATGCACGAAACGCTCGAATAAGGAAAAGCGCACGATTGTGCGGCCGGATCGTCCGCTTTCCAGACGGACCATGCCGCGCGTCAAATAGAAGATCACGAGAACCGCCAGCATGCCGAGGATGGCAACCCCGCCAATCCAGCGCAGCGCCACGTTGCGGAATTCACGCCACTCGCGGCCAGCCGGCTGCATGAGCACGCTGGAGCGCTGGTCGGGAATGCTGACGCGCCCCTGGATCCGGTCCATTTCCTGGAGCAGCTGCCGCTCGCTAACCGAGCTCGCTGTCGGATTGACCTGCTGGGCCAGTGACGGTGCCGGCGCCGCAATGATCAACAGAAGCAATGCCCACGCGCCGATGGTGACTGGAATGAACCTTCCGGATGACGACATGAACTCCTCCTCGGCATCTGCGCCGCGTGGCCGCGGCCTGCTTCAGGACTCGATCGTCTCGCGATAGGCGGTTTTCCAGCCCCATGCGCCCGAGCCGTAGCCGCGCTTCAGTACGCGCTCTCTGTAGATCTGGGCGATGATCTCGCCATCGCCGGCGAGCAGCGATTTTGTCGAGCACATCTCGGCGCAGAGCGGCAGCTTGCCTTCGGCAAGCCGGTTCGCGCCGTATTTCTCGTATTCCTCCTTGCTGCCGTCGGCTTCGGGACCGCCGGCGCAATAGGTGCATTTGTCCATCTTGCCGCGGGAGCCGAAATTGCCGACCTTCGGATATTGCGGCGCGCCGAACGGACAGGCGTAGAAGCAATAGCCGCAGCCGATGCAGAGGTCCTTGGAGTGCAGCACCACGCCGTCGGCGGTGGTGTAGAAGCAGTTCACCGGACACACCGCAGCGCAGGGCGCATCGGTGCAGTGCATGCAGGCCATCGAGACCGAGCGTTCGCCCGGCTTGCCGTCATTGATGGTGACGACACGACGCCGGTTGATGCCCCAGGGGACCTCGTGCTCGTTCTTGCAGGCCGTCACGCAGGCGTTGCACTCGATGCAACGGTCGGCGTCGCAGAGAAATTTCATACGTGCCATCGTCGTTGCTCCTTATGCCGCCGCGATCTGGCAGAGAGTGACTTTCGTCTCCTGCATGTTGGTCGCGGGATCATACCCGTAGGTGGTGATCGTGTTCGCGCTTTCGCCGAGCACGATCGGATCGGTGCCCTTGGGGTAGTTGCTGCGAAGATCCTTGCCTGCGAGCCAACCGCCGAAGTGGAAAGGCATCCAGGCAACGCCCTTGCCGACACGCTCGGTGACGAGCGCCTTCATCCTGGCCCTCGAATTGTTCTCTGCGCCCGTGACCCAGACCCAGCCACCGTCCGTGACGCCGCGCTCGGCGGCATCGGCTGGATTGATCTCGATGAACATGTCCTGCTGCAATTCGGCGAGCCAGGGGTTGGTGCGCGTCTCCTCGCCGCCGCCCTCATATTCGACCAGACGGCCGGACGACAGGATGAGCGGAAATTGCTTCGCGATCCCCTTCTCGACCGCCGCCTTTTGCACCGAGAAGCCGATATTGGGCACCCGGAACTGCTCGGCGTCGGGCAACGTCGGATATTTCGCGACCAGGTCGACGCGCGGCGTGTAGATCGGCTCCCGGTGTACCGGAATGGGGTCGGGCAAGCCGAACGCATTCATCCGCGCCTTGCCGTTGCCATAGGGCACGCAACCATGCATGAGCGCGACACGCTGGATTCCGCCCGACAGGTCGAGCGACCACGACACCTCGTCTGGCTTGGCCGGGTTGATCTTGTTGATAACAGCCATTTCGGCTTCCGTGAGCTCCGTGTCCCAGCCGAGCTTCTTCAGGCTCGCCAGCGTGAATTCCGGATAGCCGTCCTCGATCGCCGAACCCTTCGAGTACGAGCCGTCCGCGAGCAGGCTGACCTTGCGCGTGGTGCCGTCGGGCAGCTTCTCTTCGCGCTCGACGCCAAAGCGCGGACGGAACGCGCCGCCACCGTCCATCACGTGCAGATTGGTGTTGTAGAGCAGCGGCGTGCCCGGATGCTTGACTTCAGGTGATCCCCAGCACGGCCAAGGCAGACCGTAATAGTCGCCGCCGACCTCGGGATCGTCCTTGGGCGCCCGCATCGTCAGCATGTCGAACTTCGCCTGGTTCTTCATATGCGCCTTGAGGCGCTCGGGCGATTGCCCGCAATAGCCGGTCGACCAGCTGCCGCGGTTCATCTCACGCAGCACATCCTCCGCCTCGGGCAGATTGTTCTCGACCTTGATGTTCTTGAACATCTTGTCGGCGAAGCCGAACTTCTTCGCCAGGAGATAGATGATCTCGAGGTCGTCCTTCGATTCGAAGATCGGCTTCACGACCTGCTCGCCCCATTGCAACGAGCGGTTCGAGGCAACGCGCGAACCCTTGCACTCGAATTGCGTGGCAACCGGGAGAATGTAGACTTTATCCTTGCGTCCCGCCTCGATCGAGAGCGAGGCCCAGGTCGTCGGATGCGGGTCGGCGATGACGAGCAGCTCGAGCGCCTTCAGGCCATTAAGGGATTCAGGAATGCGGGTGATGCTGTTGCTGGCGTGCCCCTGCACGAACACGGCCCGCACATTGTCTCTCTGCGCGATCCGATCTTTCGGCAGCGTCACCGCTTCGAACCAGCGGGTCAGCGGGATGCCGGGCGTTTCCATGATCTGCTTGGAGTCGAAGCGCGACTTCAGGAACTCATGGTCGACTTCCCAAACCCGCGACCAGTGCTTCCACGCGCCTTCGTCGAGCCCGTAGTAGAACGGCAGCGTGACGATATCGAGCCCGACATCGGTCGCGCCTTGCACGTTGTCATGGCCACGGAAGATGTTGGCGCCCATGCCCGCTCCGCCGACATTGCCGGTCATCAGCAGTGCGATGCAACTGGCCCGCACGTTGGCGGTGCCAACGGTCTTCTGGGTCTGGCCCATGGCCCAGATCAGCGTTGCCGGCTTCTCGGTAGCAAACATCTTGGCGACGCGCTTGAGCTGCTCGCCGGGAATGCCGGTGACACGCTCGACTTCTGCCGGATTCCACTTCTCCACTTCTTTCCGGAGATCATCGAATCCATAGACCCGCTGTCGGATGAACTCCTTGTCTTCCCACCCGTTCTGGAGGATGTGCCACATCATGCCGTACAGCACCGGGATGTCGGTGCCCGGCCGCATCCGAACATATTCGGTCGCGTGTGCCGCGGTTCGCGTCAGGCGCGGGTCGATGACGACAAAGTTGGCCTTTTGAAGCTCCTTGCCCTCGAGCAGATGCTGCAACGATACAGGGTGCGCCTCGGCTGGATTGCCGCCCATGATGACCTGGGTCTTGGCATTGCGGATATCGTTGAAGCTGTTGGTCATCGCGCCGTAGCCCCAGGTGTTGGCCACGCCGGTAACGGTCGTTGAATGGCAGATGCGCGCCTGATGATCCGTGTTGTTGGTTCCCCAGAACGCGCCGAGCTTGCGGAACAGATAGGCGCCTTCGTTCGTCATTTTGGCCGAGCCGAGCCAATAGATGGAATCGGGCCCAGATTTCTCGCGGACTTCCAGGAGCTTGTCGCCGATCTCGTTGATCGCCGTATCCCAGGAGACACGCGTCCACTGCCCGCCCACAAGCTTCATCGGATAGCGCAGCCGCCGCTCGCTGTGCACGAGCTCGCGCACAGAAGCGCCCTTGGCACAATGTGATCCGCGATTGATCGGGGACTCCCAGCTCGGCTCCTGGCCGATCCACACCCCATTCAGCACCTCCGCTGTCACGGTGCATCCAACCGAACAATGCGTGCAGACGCTCTTGCGAACGGTTGCTCCCGATGTGAGGGGACCTGCCACTGCTGCTTTCGCCTTGCGGACGCCGCCGACCGGCAGCGTGCTCACTGCAGCGAGAGCGCCGCCACCAAGGCCAGACCGGAGCAGGAAGGTGCGGCGGTCGAGACCATTGGTTTGCCCGGACAAACCTCCCGCGATTGATCCGCGTGAAGCGGATTCGGAACGCTGTTGTGTTCTCCTGATCAGCACGGCCGCCTCCTCTCAACCCGGATAGCGATTGACACGGTAGTACGCCTTCACATGATCGGTCTCCTTGTAGCGCGCCTTGCGTTTCTCATCGTCGGTCTCGCTGTCCGCCTGAGCAGGCGAGATCAAGGGCGTTGCCAGCGTCGCGCCCGCACCGACCGTGCCGATGCCGACCTTGCGAAGGAAATCGCGGCGTCCGACTGTCGTTCTCTGCTCGTCCCTCATCGCATCTCTCCTGGACCAGCGGCGCTGGTCAGTTGACGAACGTGAAAGCCTCGGATTCGATTTCCAGAAAATTTCGTCCAAGTGTTCCGACCGACCGGTAGAATTTGGCGTTTTCCGCCTTCTCCATGTCGGCAAACAAACGTCCCATCCAGCGGGACACATGCTTCTCGAAGAATGTGCGCTGTGCTTCCGTTGGCACCGGAAAGCGTGCCACCGCAAGGCCCGCCATGATCTCGCACAGCGTCGCCGCGTGATCCTCGGGCTCAAAATTGCTCTCGATCCGCTCAATGCCGAGCGCGGCGAGATCGTCGCGCAGGCGCGACAGCGGACGTTCGTGGAGAAAGCCCGTCAAGTAATAGGATGCGTAAGGCAGCAACTCGCCGCGACCCAGACCGACGAAGAGGTCAAAATACTCGCGCTCGACCTCGGATACGGCCGCTACCGATGCAGCTTCTGCAAGGGTTGCGTGGGCGCGTCCAAGCGGCGTCGCATCGCCATGCAGTTGCGCGATCTGCTCGAGCAATGCGGCCGACGGCGCGGACGAGAGCAAGGTTGCAAGCAGCGCGTATTCCTGCGCGCGCGCGGCATCGGTCGGATCAACCGCGTCGTCCGGCGCGGCCGGCTCGCTATAGAGATCGGGACGAAGCACTTTGCGCGACACACCCGTTGCGCCTTCGACCGCAATCACACGTTGCGCTGGCACCCTGTTCCAGTTCGACACCGAGGGCTGGGCAAACCCCATTTTTCGGGCAAGCTCGGCAACGCCGCCCGCCGCATCGATGGCTCGTTCAAGGCCCGCATCGCGCATGCCGACCTCCCATCCAGGGGGCCAAGCGCTTGATTGCGTTTGCGTAACAAAGACTAGCCGCGTGTCCGGGAGCGGTCAATTGATAGCCATAGCCTGAGGCTATCGCATTTAGTCGCAGTCTACCGGGGCAACGCCCCGCCATGTGTGCGGTGCCGAAGGGGAGTCTCTTCACTCGCAGCTACGGATTGCGATGCAGTAGAATTCGACGGCAATTCCGCGGCTGCGAACTCGCCGAGCGGTCGAGGTTCCGTGATCGCCTTCACCGGATTTGATGATTGCTCGAAACCGGCCTCCGCGGGAGCCGATCGCGCGGCGTCTTCGGCAGCCTCGCGCGGATTGGGGAGGCCCTCGGCGGCCTCTACCACGCCCCCGACGACGCGGCGGACGAGAGCGTCAATTTGCTCGGCCGAATAATCCAGCGGACCGAAGCCAGCCATGGCGTTCGGGTCGTTGAAGTCCCAGGCGTTTTCCGCCAACCCCACGAAATCGCGGATGGTGGGATCGGCGCTCCAGGCGCGACGGAGCGCCGCCCGGCTCAACTCCTGCGGAATGCCTTTGCGCAGGAAAGCCGTGATGTCGGTGGCAGCATCGATCGATTCAATCGGGGGCAAGTTCGACAGCTCCGTCTCCGGGGGAGCCGGCTCTGCCGCGGCCCGGTTGGACAGCGCCGGCCCATGCGCCTCAGCGGCTTCTTCAGGGGCTGGTTCAGCGTGACCGGCCTTCGCCTCTTGCTTGCGGCGCGCCCAGCGCGCCAGGAATTGCTCGTCGCTCATTCGTGCTCACCGTCGTGGTGACGCCGCGCAAGCGCCTCAGGATCGGCGCGGCGTCGCTCGCGCTTAACGAATTCCCTCTCGACGTGGTGCTCGGCGATGAATTTTTCAATCGCCTTATGCAGTATCTCAGGCATTGGCACCGCTTCGACCAGATTGGCACCTGCTTCCGTGAATGCCTCGCCCTCCGCTGGATCTGCGGTGACGGCCGAAACGGCATAGGGCCAGGCGCCCTCGGAGGGAGTCAATACGATCCAGATGCGGGGAGCGCCCGTGGCAAGATTGTCACGGTAGCGCTCGGTTTCCGAGCGATAGAGATCGACCATGGCGTTCCCGGCATAAAAGAGTGTCAATCCCTCCTGCGCCCGTAGGACAGTCCACGGCATCATCTCCGACTCATCCGGCAAGACGCCGATGCCGCGCCAGACAAAATCAATCCATGGGGAATCCGCCTTGCGGCGCTCGACGACAACGCCGACCGGAATGCGCAACAATGGCAGCGCGCCGGGGCTCACGTTGCAGCCTCCAGGTGCTTGATCGGCAACCCCGTCAACAGATTCTGCGGCTTCATCTGCACCAGCTGATCGGAGGTCGTTGCAAGGATCAGGTAGACCGGCTCGCGCCCGACCGCATCAACGACCAGGCTGGAATCTGGAAAAGCGAGCCGGAACAGCGCCAGCACACGGCTTGCGGTGCGGTCGTCCAGCGCCTCTCCATGCCAAAGCTGGTCGCCCATCCGGGTGGCTTCAGCATCGAGCCCAACATACCAGGTGAGCTTCGCATCGCGCAGGGCGGTGAGCGGCTCAATTCCGACGGCAAATCCAAGCAAATGAGTAATCCAGCGCCCCATGGCCTCTGCCAGCGCAGCGGGGCCCCGCGTTCCGCCGGTGAAATCGAGCGCAAGATCGAACTGATCGCTGCGCTGCCAGTAGCCGTCGGCATTCCCCTCGCTGAGGACGTCGATCTCCGCGCCGGTTGTTGCCCCCAACATGGACATCAGCGACAACACGGGCGTTTGGCTTGGCCCGCCAATGATTTCCTCGTCGCCCAACAGCAGCAAGTGTTCGTGCGGCACGATACGCTGCGGCCGGAAGAACAGTTCGGCCGCGCGCAGCACGAACGGGTCCTCGCATCCGTCAAGCGCATTTCGCAGGATCACGTGAACAAGGTGGTTCACAAACAGCGGCGGCAGGTTGACGTGACGTGAGCGAACCAATGCAAGATAGGCCGCTTCCAACGTGGGTTCGCGCAGCAGAAGCTTCCGAAATGCCAGTACGAATTGCCAGTTCTCCCGCGCATCCGCATCGGCGATCGCAGCTACCTCCTCCGCAGCGACTGCCCGGCCCGGGTCAGCGAGCAGCTCCTGGTGCAACCTGCGTTCGACCGCGCAAGCGTCGTCCGGCGGCATCAGTTCGGGGCGCACGAAGTAGGCCTTCAGGAACTCATCCGTGACCACGAGCCCGCCGCTCGCATTGTGATCGAGCAGATGGTGGCCGCAGGCGATCCAGAAATCCCTCATCGGCGCGACGGCTCCTCGCTCATATTCGCAAGATTGAGATCCTTGTCGGGCTCGGTGTCATCCTCCACTTCCATGAACGAGAACGCCTTGCCGTGACGCTGGCCCTCGCGCAGTTGCAATCTGCGGAATGACTCGCGGACCTCGCCATTGCTCGCCGAGCGGTGGACCGCGATCAGCGCGCTGATGGGATGCGTGCAGAGTGATTGCGCAAAGGCGACTTCCTCTTCAGCGGCAAGGCGCGCGGTTGCAAGGTCCGGCGCCCCGAACCGTTCGACCAGTTGTTTCGCAAGGAGCTCCACCAACGTCCGGCGATCGCCTTCAGTCGCGGGGACGATTTGCACCAGTGTCGACCAGCCCCAGGATTGCACGCCGAGGAAACCGCTTCGAAACGCCGAACGGTCCTTGCCGCTCAGCTTCGCTGCATCCCGATTACAAAAGCGGAAGGCGCCCGACACTGCCCAATCGCCGGGCTGCGCCGGCACGTCGAACACGAACGTGTCGGATGGATCGAGCGCGATGGTGCGCAAGAGCTTCACAGACGCGGTCCCCCGAGTATTGAATCGAACCATGACGGCGATAGCAAGCCCTTCTTCAGGTCGTGCCGATCGGTCCTGTTTGTCCCAATCCGGCGGGCAATAAGGTCACCGTTGTCAGCGATCACATATGTGGTTTGCCGCGCACGCGGCAACCGACTTAGAAACTCGCGAGCGATGCCGTCGAATCCATCGGCTTGCCAGGCGTCGAGAGCGCGCATCAGATGCCGCACAAAGCTCTCCGTCACCTGAATCGCGCCGGCCTCACCAAAACCCTCCTGATCCAGGGCGGAAGCGAGCGGATAAACGCCGGCTTCCCTGTCGCTCATCGCAACCGTCCGGATCATGGCACCGAACACCAGCCAGCGCGGCGGCTCGTCCTCCTTTGCGGACGAAGGCCAGCCGAGCCGCCCGCCACCAACGAGGCCGCCGTCAACACGGATCGCGTCCGGCCAGTCGATCGCGATCTCCTTGTTCGGCGGCGCATACGCGCGCAAGGCGTCGGTCAGCGCCACCATCCCCGCATAGAAAGCGCGGCGCGCGGTACGCAACGGCTCGCCAGGTTCAAGGACGACTGCGAACTCGGCAAGATCGAACCGCCCCACGTAGGTCAGCGTACCTGCCCCACTCACTTCGGCGATATGCATGGCATGGGCGAAAGAGTCACGACTTTCGCGCAGCCTCACCAGCGTGAATGGCGGAGGCAGATTGATTGGCTCCGTGACCGATGAGTGCCCAGGGGCTGTCGGTGTCAGGCGGACCTCCAGCTTTCTTTTCTTCTCTTGTGAGAATAACTTAATCGACCAGGAGGGGCGACGCGAGTCCGCTCGCCGTCGTTCCCGGACCGCTTCAGGAGGTGAAGGGCTGCGCATGCCTGATCCGCCGAACACGATCCTGATCTGCTCGTGCGAAGACACGATGCGCCTCGATACGGCCGCCGTGAAGCGAGGATGCCGCAAAAGCGAAATCGCCGAGTTCCGCCAGCTCTGCAGGGCCGAGCTCGATCATTTTCGCAACGCGGCGAAGGCGGAAGGACCGCTCATCGTCGGCTGCACCCAGGAGGCCCCACTGTTTGGCGACGAGGCGAAGGGGCGTTCGGGGAAACTGGATTTCATCAACCTTCGCGAGACGGCCGGCTGGTCGGTGGAGGGAACCAAGGCAGGCCCAAAAATGGCAGCACTGCTCGCCGCTGTGTCCGAGCTGCGCCTGCTTTTCCGTTTGTCACCCTATCGAGCGAAGGGGTGATCTTGATCTATGGCCGCGACGAACTTGCGGTCGAAGCTGGTCGATTGCTTGCCGATCATCTCGACGTGACGATCATGATCACAAAGCCGTCACAGATTATGCCGCCGGCGACGACATCCTTTCCGATCGTCCAAGGAACGATCCGTAACGCCAAGGGCCATTTGGGGGCCTTCGAGTTGACGGTCGACGGCTATGCGGCCCCCCGCCCCTCCTCGCGCGATACGCTCGTCTTCGAGGATCCGTGCGACGGCCTGACTTCGCGCTGCGACATCGTCCTTGATCTCTCCGGCGGGAAACCGCTTTTTCCCGCGCATGACTTGCGCGACGGCTATCTCCGCGCGGATCCGCGGGACCCGGCCGCGATGCTGCGTGCCGTGCTCAGGGCACGCGACCTCGTCGGCAACTTCGACAAGCCGAAATACGTCAAGTTCACCGCAGAGATCTGCGTCCATTCGCGCTCGAGGCTGACGGGTTGCCATCGCTGTCTCGATCTCTGCCCGACCGGAGCGATCACGCCACATGGCGATCACGTCAAGATCAACGCCGAGGTCTGCGCCGGATGCGGCCAGTGCGCCGCGGCCTGTCCGACGGGTGCAGCAACCTATGCCCTTCCGCCGCCCGATGCGCTGCTGCACAAATTGCGCGCAATGCTTTTGACCTACCGCGAAGCCGGCGGCTCCGGTGCGGTCGTGCTGCTGCACGACACCCAACATGGCAGCACGCTGATCGATGCGCTCGCCCGCCACGGCGACGGGCTTCCCGCCAATGTGCTGCCGTTCCCCGTCAACGAGGTGACACAGGTTGGATTGGAAGCGGTCGTGGCATCCTTCGCCTATGGCGCAGCGGGGATACGCTTTCTCCTCCGCGCAAGACCTCTGCACGACATCTCCGGGCTTTCTCAAACCATAACGATGGCTGATGCCATTGTTTCCGGATTAGGTTTTTCGGGGCGCCGGGTTGCGACTATCGAAACGGACGACCCGGACGTGCTGGGCGAAGTGCTGCGGTCGATTGAACCCGCGCCGGCCGTGGAGCGTCCCGCAACCTTCAAGACGGTAGGCAAGCGGCGCGACCTGCTTCGCTTCGCTCTTCACGAACTGCACCGCGTTGCGCCTGTGCCGACCGACATCATTGCGCTGTCCCAGGGCGCGCCGCTTGGTACGGTTACCGTCAATACGGACGGATGCACTTTGTGCCTGGCCTGCGTGTCGGCCTGTCCCACCGGGGCTCTCCGCGACGATCCCGAACGTCCCGTGCTTAAATTCGTCGAAGATGCCTGCGTGCAGTGCGGATTATGCCAGAGCACCTGCCCGGAAAAGGTGATCACTCTGAAGCCGCAGATCGATTTCCGGGCCGCAAGGGCTCCGGCACGGATCATCAAGGAGGAGGAGCCGGCGCTTTGCATCCGCTGCAATAAGCCCTTTGGGGTAAAGAGCACGATCGAGAAGATCGCTGCGAAACTCGAGGGCCGACACTGGATGTATCCCGCGGGCGACAAGCGGCTGGACGTGGTCAGAATGTGCGCGGACTGCCGCGTCACCGCAATGAGTGAACAACAGTTCGACCCGTTCGCCGGCGTGCCCGAACGCGCTTCGCCTCGCACGACCGATGATTATCTCCGTGAGCGTGAGACCAAGCGTTAGCTACTTGGCGGTGGCGCGCGCCAGGAAATCCGTAAGCGCCTTGCGATCCTTCGCGGATCCAATCCGCTGCTCCGGCATTTTTGTGCCAGGCGTATAGGCGTTCGGACCGAGTTCGAACAATTTTGACACGGTCTCGGGCGTCCACACGATGTCCATCGCTTTGAGCGCGTCGGAGAAGCGATAACCAGGCAGCGACGCGATCCTGCGGCCGTATAAGCCCGCAAGCGTGGGGCCGGCGCGCTGCGCGTCCTGCTCGGACAGGGTATGACAGGCAACGCACGCCCTGAACACCTCGGCCCCGTGATCTCCCGTATAGGCTGCAAGCGGATCGCGCGGCGTGGCTTGCAACGATGAGCCGATGGGGGCGCCGGTCAGCGCGTTCCAGCGCCGGATCCTGCCGTCGACGCCGCCCGTCAGCAATGTTGCGTTGTCCGGCAGGAAAGCGACCGACCACACGGGCGAACCTGTATCGACCAGGCTTCGCGCGATGCTTCGCGCCTTTCGGTCGATGACCGTCACGACACCGCCAATTCCTGCAGCAGCGACCGACGTGCCGTCTGGAGAGATCGACAACGCGACAATCGGCGTCTGGCCAGCTTGCACCTCGCCGCTTTCCCGGCCCTCCGACATCAGAAAGCGTAGCTTGCCATCAGCACCACCCGTTACGATCTCGCCGTCAGGCGCGACTGCCACGGCATTAAGGGGTGAGCCCAGCGTGATGACATTAGGGGTGCCACCCGCCAATGGCCAGATCCTCAGTTCACGATCGTAACCCACGCTCACCAGCGATCGTCCATCCGGCGTGAATGCGACGCCGTTGACGTTCTGCGCATGCCCTTCCAGCACCTGCTGCGCGCCATCGCCGAGCGACCAGATACGAACTGTATGGTCCCAGGAGGCAGAAGCCAATCTTGCGCCATCCGGCGAGACTGCAAGTGAAGCGATCGGCGCGCCATGGCCCTCGAAAACCTGATCCGGCTGCTGCCGGCCAGGCGTCCAGATCGCTACCTTCGCATCCGCTCCGGCAGTCACCATCCGCCCATCCTTCAGGAAGGCCACCGCGTTCACCGCATCGGAGTGAAAGCGAAGGACCTGCTCGGCGGATTCGGTCTTGAGCGACCATCGGATGGCGGCGGTGTCGAAGCTGCCCGACAGAACATTGTTGCCATCACTGGAAATCGCAATCGCCCGCACGGGCCCACCGTGACCTGTCAATTGCGCTGGCGCCGGCGCTGAATGCATCGCCAACAGAGCGGCAACGATGCAGAGACTGGTGCTGAGACGTGGGACCCAATTCATCTGCGGCTTACAGGTCGTTCGGGCATGTCGTCGGTGTTGACACGGCGTACGTGCACTCGCTCGGTCTCGTCAATGATTGAAGCCGTTATCCGGTTTCCATGCTGCACCGCAGGACGGGCATGGCTCCGCTACTCAATGCCGCAACGGCTGTTGTCGGCTTGAACCGGGCATAGCCTGAACCTATGCTTGATCTGACACGTCGAGGACGACGTCATGCAAATACGACCTAAAACGTATCTGCATTTCATTTCGTTGTGGCGATCACTTCGCAATGCGATACCGCCACACCATGACGATGTGCCCGCTGAAACGTCACCGTTCCTCATCTATACCGCGGCCGTGCTGATGCTTCTCTTGGCCATTCTGGAACTGGACGCTCATCGAGGCGAACTGGAATTGCTCGGCCTTTTGGGGAACGACTACCCGATTCCGCCCGCTTTCCAGGGCCCGTAGCCCCGCGTCTCGACCACGATTTCGTTCGACCTCGCAGGCTCAAGCGCATCTATTTGCGAGCCCTGGCTGAACGGTCTGCTGCGCGGCCTTCTGCCTAAAGCGCGATGAGATTGGGATGAATCGTCATCGCGCTTTAGGTTGTTGTTTGAGCATGATCTTTTCGGAAAACCGCTGCGCACTTTTCCGGATCATGCTTTAGCGCTTGGAATCCCGCGGAAAGACCAATGACCGATCGTCAAAATCGTCGACCGGCAGTTTGTCTGCGCTTCGACCGCTTTGCATGCCCTGCAATGTCGACGTGCTTGATGTTCCGGCGCGCCCGACCGTTGCGTTCGAGTGTGATCGCGGGATGCCGGTCACAGCAGCAAGCAGACCAACAGCGGCGATGGAACAAATGATCAAAGGCTTCATGCGAAATCTCCTGTCCGCCAGAAATCCCCGCAGCGATCTGATTAGCGCGAAGCCTGACGTGGGGGTGTGAGCCGCCTCACACCTCCCGGGATTCTTGCGCTCAGCGCCTGTCAGGTTCCTAGTTTGGAACCGTCAGAGCCGGCTTCATCCCCGGAGCGAGGTTCGTCAACCGCGCTGGGCGGCAAGGCTTGTTGGGCGCGATTTGTTTGGCGCGCTGGTCACGAACAATCTTCGGGAGGCGTTGCGAAACAGCACGTCAGGCACGAAAATCTCAGACCATCTACCGCACCAGTTTCGCACCAGAAACGATCTCACCAGAACACAACGAACACGACCGAACGCAGACCAAAACGCGTCCAGACCAACGAAGCCGACCATGATCCTCCCGCTCATAACGGTCTGGTTGCAGGTTGGAGTCCTGCCGGGCCCACCATGCTCGCAAACTCCCATTGACATCGCTTCGTTCTTTGCCCGTTTCTGCTAACTAGCTCACTCAGTTAGCAAGTTTTTGTTCGCGATCTGAGCCTGTTCGAACGCGGTCGAGGTTTCGATCCCATCTTTTCCCGGTTCGCTTGCTCAATGTACAACTGGATTTCTCGCAAATCTTTGTGGCCCGAGACGGCGGCGATTTGCGGCGCGCCGTAGCCAGCGTGCGCCAGTCGTATCAGGCACAATTTACGCAAACCGTGAGAGGTGCATTCTGGCAGCCCGGCTTCATCGCACCACTCGCGCATCTTGTTGCCAAAGCCGTTCGCGGTGAACGGTTTGCCGAACGAGGTCACAAGATAGGTCTCGGTGCCGGTGACGGGCGTCGCGGCAATGATGGCCTTGGTATCCTCGAATAGTTTGACCGTGATCCGGTTGCCAGCGGTGCGCTCACCCTTCTTCGGCAGGAAATTGTGTAGCATCCCATTGCGGACATAGCGCGGCCCTACCCGCACCACGTCTGACTTGCGAACCCCGAGATTGAGATAGAGCGCCAGCGCCGGCCGCGCCTTGGTGCCGACCGGATGTTGCGCCTCATACTTGGCGAAGTGATCTTCGGTCCACGTAAAGAAGCCGCCGGTCTTTTTCATCTTGGCGCGGGTCACGCTGGCGGCCGGATTATCATCGATCAGGCCCGCCCCTTTTGCGAACTTCGT
Organism: Bradyrhizobium barranii subsp. apii; assembly: GCF_011516635.5. Lineage (GTDB taxonomy): Bacteria > Pseudomonadota > Alphaproteobacteria > Rhizobiales > Xanthobacteraceae > Bradyrhizobium > Bradyrhizobium barranii. The sequence goes on from NZ_CP096255.1 coordinate 7,993,715, forward strand.
GAAGTGACGGATCGCGCGCAGCATATTGCGTTGGACCGATGGCGATCCCAGCTTCGAGATGAAAATCTCGAACAATCAGGGGACGTGATTGCATCCGCCACTACCGATGCGACTAAAGGTGGCGCTCGACCGGGAGGGCGCTCATTGTCAAATGGCAGCGGAAACGCCTAGGATGGTCAGTGGGGCAAATGGGGGTCGGCCTTGCGCTATTTCTTTGAGGATTACTCGTTCGATACCGACCGACGCGAGCTGCGACGCGGGCCCGGAGTAATCCCAACGACTCCGCAAGTTTTCGATCTGCTCGACTTCCTGATCCGCAATAAAGACCGCGTCGTTAGCAAGGACGATCTCATCAGAGCAGTTTGGAATGGGCGGATCGTCTCAGATGCCGCGCTGACGACCCGGCTAAATGCCGCTCGGGCCGCAATCGGCGACGACGGTGACAAACAGCGCCTGATCAAAACATTGCCGCGCAAAGGCTTCCGCTTCGTTGGCGCAGTGGAGGAAGAGCAAAATCCCGCAACTGCGTCGGCCAGTTCGACGGTGTCGAGCGATGGCACGGCACAAAACACGTTCTCGCCGCCTCGTCTTTCCATGCTCGTGCTGCCCCTCGCCAATCTCAGTAACGATCCCGCGCAGGATTACTTCGTGGATGGAGTGACCGAGAACCTGACTACGGACCTATCGCGGATCAGGGGCTCGTTCGTGATCGCTCGCCACACTGCATTCGCCTACAAAGGCAAGCCGATTGATCTCAAGCAGATCGGTCGCGAACTACACGTTCGCTATGTGCTCGAAGGCTCCGTGCAGAGAGGCGGCAACCGACCTAGAGTGAACGTACAGCTCTTGGATGCCGAAAACGCCAATCTCATTTGGGCCGAGCGCTTTGAAACGCCCGTAACTGATCTTTTCGAAATACAGGACGAAATCGTAGCGAGGCTCGCCAATACATTAAATGCTCAGCTCATCGCGGCTGAGGCGAGGCGAGCGGAGCGTTCATTGAACCCCGATGCTCTAGACCTGCATTTCCAAGGGATGGCTATTTGGAACAAGCGTTGGACTCGGGAACACGTCGCGCAGGCGCGAAGGTTCTTCGAACGAGCCTTAGAGCTTGATCCCGACAATGTCGATGCGCTGGTGGGTATGGGGATGATCGACGGGGCAAGAGCAGGCTCGTTTCTCACCGATAACCCTGACGTTGTCTATGCTGCGGCCGAAGCGGGTTTGATTAAGGCGCTGTCCTTGGCCCCGCAGCACGCCGGTGCTCACATGTCTTTGGGTGCGCTCCAATTCTGCACCCAGCGCGTGGCGCAAGGCATCACTAACCTTGAACACGCATTGGCATTGAATTCGAATTTGGCGGAGGCCCATGCTCTGATCGGTGTTGCCAAAGTTTATGTTGGTCGCGCAGCAGAAACGGAGGCACATGTCCACGAAGCTCTCCGCTTGTCTCCTCGCGATGAAGGCGCTTATCGATGGATGAGTTGGGTTGGACTCGCTAAGGTATTGCTTGGAGCCGATGCCGAAGCACTTGTATGGCTGCGTCGAAGTTTGAATACAAATCCAAACTATCCCATAGCGCACTTTGAGCTCGCCGCTGCGCTCGCGCATCTCGGGAAGTTGGGTGAAGCGCGGCTTGCTGTGAAAGCGGGACTTGCGGTGGACCCAACTTTCACTATCCGTCGCTTGAAAAGCGCCACCGTAAGCAACGATCCGACCTTTCGCGAGCAAGGCAAGCGGGTTATTCAGGGGATGCGCATTGCTGGCGTACCAGAGGGGTGATGTCGTCACGCATCAGTGCGCCAAGTTCGGCTACCGATATCACCTGCGCTCGCGCCGATAAGCCCGGAACGTCAGAATTCCTGGGGGAAGATCGAGCGACAGAGAAATGTCGTCCGGGTGCATCGCTGCGGCCATCCTCGAAAGGTCCAGCAGTGCTGCACCAAGCGTCGTCGGCAGCCCCTCCACGGGCTCCAACCCGAACGTCCGCTCGACCGCGTCTGGCTTTCGCACGGCAGAGACGCACGTCGAACACTTTCCTTCCTGATGCTCGGCTCGGGTCAAAGCTAACGGTGTCCAACCAAGAGAAAGCTGTCTCTTGTCGCTCGATAAGTAGACACGTAGCTTAGCTTCCAGTCCTTTTCTCGCTATCGCTCAGGCGCATCAGTGGCGGGCGTCTCGAGCGTTGTGGTAGCAAGGAAACTCCCGAGCCGGATGCTTGTCCTTGTTTGAAGCCATAGCGACGATGGATCGCCGCTTTGGGTTTATGGTGCGCTCGGAGGGCGTTCGCATTTTCCGCAATTTCAATGAGTTACAGGGGCGGAAAGCGAAGTGGGGTGCATTTCGCCGAAAGACTCGAGATGACAAAGGAAGCAACAGATAGAGTTAACCGCATCAACGATGAGGAAGGCGTGAAGTGGCTGTTGACCTTTCTCAGCGCCGACAAGCGCAAGACCTATTGTCTTTATGAAGCTGAGAGCGCCGAGGCAATTTGAAATGCGGCGCGGCGCAATGATGTTCCGGCCGACGTGATCATCCAAGTGGATGAGATAACGCCAGCAATGTTCGCGTAAAGAGGTTGGAAGGCAGGAAGTAATTTGAGCCCCGGGGTCGTTGTGCCCGGTCGCTTATTCTCCTGAAACGGACACACCGGCAAGAGCGGATGGTTCAAGACGCAAATATCGCGATCCAAGTTTGGATTCGCAAATGAGACGTTATGGAAGAAGTGGGCCCGTGGCCGACTTCGAAGCGGCCGCATTGGCACGGGGGCGGCTCAGTTTTCGGACAATCACATCTTGATCGCATTCGCGAAGAGCCTGTCACCCCACTCGTACAACGGCCGCATGAAGTCCGATTGGGTGTGGATTGCTCGACCTTTGCGCTCGCGCCATTTTCGTCCGTAGGTATCGAACGGAAAGTGTCGCATGTAGTAGTCGCAGGTCTCTTCCCAATGGTCGACCGACAACGATTTGCCGTAGTGTTGGCAATAGAGGCCAGTCGCCACGCGTTCAACGCCACCCGGCTCGCGCGCATGGTGCTCTGCGAAGGTGACCTCCAACCGGTTTCGCCACAACATCAGAATGTCTCGCCGTTCCGGACCGAAGAAACGACGAAAGTCCAACAGTTCGCAATCGGCCTGATAGGGTGCATGATCCCCAGGAGTCATATAGGCGTCGAACAGTTGAACCCGCACGCCGTCGCACTCGCTGGAATGCGTTCCTTCTATGAATCCGCGTAAATCTCCGGTAACGCGCTCATCCGCATCGAAGCAAAACACCCAGTCGAACTGCAAATGTTCGCGCGCCGTCTGCAACAAGAGGCCGCGATGCCGCCCCTCGGCAATCCGGCGTGCCTCGACCTCCGCTTCCCACGACCGATTTGTCACGATCAGAGCGACTTTTGGGTGTTCGCATAGAATCTCCAGCGTACGATCCGTGCTCGCGTCATCATAAGCGACTATCGCATCGACGTGCTTGCCGACGTAGTCCAGTGTGTCTCTGAGAATAAGCGCTTCGTTACGAACGCGGGTGATGCCGATTAAAAGGTGCTTGTGACCTAATAAGCCTGTGTTGCAAGCAATGATTCGTTCGCCCTCGCGAAGTAGCCAACCAATGGTGCCCGGCATAATCCTCGCCTCGCGACTTTAATGAATTGACACCAATGATGGCGGACGGGCGCGTATCGCCAAGATTAAGAATTCTCGTTGTCGCCGCATCGAGCTGGCGACCCGCCCCTCTTGACCATCCCTCCCCTTACGCGATTTCGTGACATCTTCTCGAAGAGGTCGTTAGATCAGCGAATGCAAGGCCGTGACCGCGGCCTCGCGGGTCTCCACAGGAACGAACAAATTTATCGAATGTGGCGATAGAACGTATTTTTCAACGACAATCCCGCGGGATTGCAGAATTTGTATCGCCTGAAATGGCAAGTCTGAAGAAACGCCGCCGAAGCAAGTAAGGCTCACCGAACTTAAAGTCTCACGCTCTTTGCGCAAGTCCTTGCTCCTTTCCAGCGTGCGCAGCAGAGTGTCGAGCGATTCCGACTCGCAAGTCATCATGATGCGCGTTTTTCCGGCGGTGAAAGCCGAGGCGAGGACTTGCGGCCAAGATAGGCCGTTTTGCTTGAGATGCTGCGCAAATTTCTCAAAACCGTGACTGAGATTCGTCGAAGCGATCTCCACATGCTCAATACGAGCCATCGAGTTGACGGCCAGAATTCCGGTTTCCATTCCGATAACCTCCTTCATCACTCGCGTGCTGTGTTCGGAATTGCCCCATTTTCGCAAATACAAGGGGATGTTTTGGCTTTGTGCCAGCTCCACGCTGCGAAAATGCAGAACCTTGGCGCCCCAAAAACACATTTCGGATAAGGATGCAAAATCCAGCCGGCGCAATGGCTTTGCGTTCGCCACGATGCGCGGATCGGCCGAGCAAATTCCGTCGACCTCTTTGATAATTTCACAGCGCTCGGCCTTTAGCGCCGCAGCCATGGCGACTGCGGTGGTGTCGCTGCCGCCCCTGCCTAGTGTGGTGATCTCTTTGGTTCGCGGATTCACGCCTTGAAAGCCCGCTAAAACCACGATGCGTCCGCGACCGAGTTCTTCGAGCACGCGCGCAGGCCGCACATCTAAAATTCGCGCGGAAGAATGAGATTCGTCTGTCATTACACCGGCCTGACTCCCGGTAAAACTAATGGCTGGCGCACCGAGATCAGACAGGGCCATGCTCATCAACGACATGCTGATGCGCTCACCGGTCGTTAGCAACATATCCAGTTCGCGGCGGTTGGGATGCGGGCTTACTTGATAAGCCGCCTTAATTAATTCGTCGGTCGTCTTACCCATCGCTGAAACGATCGCCACGACGCGATGACCACGGCTGTGCAAATCGGCGAGGCTCCTCGCAACCGCGCGGATTTTTTCCGGGGTTTCTAGACAGACGCCGCCGTATTTTTGCACGATGGTCGGATTGTTGCGCATTTACGTGCGACGGCAGCTGTATGAGCGGTGGCTTGATGTTCGCTTCGCTCCGCCGGATAGTTTCATACATCTAGCTCCAGAACTGCTTGCGGTCCGCGCAAAGATTGGATCACCCCTATCGAATTTCGCGACGTTTTTTCCGCGCGCCAGCGCGTCTCTGAGGTTCAGAGAATAAGCCAGTGCACGCGGTTGCCCACGTACCTCTCCGCTCATCGCCTTTCACAGCTCTCCAAGTATTCGATACAAGAATCGTTTTTCTTGGCGGAAGATTGGCGGTCACGACAAGATCGGCTGGGTAACGCTAAAGGTTCTGCCGGCCCGAAAAATAATCCCTGAATGAATGTGTCGTACCGGTTTCGCCGGGAAGTGGCCACACGCACGTCCTCGGACCAGCGGTGCCGCCGACCCGTCTCCACCGCTTCAAGCCGTTCGACTTGGGCACTGAGGCCCATCACCGTCCATCAGGACAGTTCTCAATACCGCGCCTCTTTCGGCAAGGCGGCCCCGCCGGATGCGTCCTAACAGAGTGGCCCGACGTCGTGTTTTCTAGGACGTTCCAAGACTTGTCAGCCTTGCACTCCCCAAAGGCCTTGCCCAAGGCAGCTAACGAAAATTTGGGTCCAGATGCTGGACATAATCGATGTGGATCAAATATCATCCACCATTGCGCGCGATTGTTCCAAGCTCCGAGAGCTTGGCGGCCGGGCCCTTGTCGGCTGAGACAACAACTGACGCCCCCCGAGCCCGTGCCTACTTTCGCTTGGTTGCCCTGAGTTAGTGCGTCGCTACCAGCAAGGTTGCGCCATGCTGAAACACTTGCTCATTGAAGTCATTGGTCACGTTTCCGGTCTCAGCGACGCGCAGCTTGAACAAATTGAGCGGTCATTGCCCGCGACCAAGGCGCTAATCGATCTTCTCAGTAAGGCACATCCGATCATCGAACAGGCGGAAACGCTCTATAGTGAGGCGCAGCCGCTAATCGATCAAGCTAGGAAAGAGTGGCAAACGGTCGGCCCTGCAGCGCAAATTCTGATTGATGTGATCTCACATCATCTCAACAAAGGCAGTTCGCCGGCGGAGGCCACTGAGGCAGTGCGCGCGGCGCTCGGCGGGTCAATACAGAACGTTGCGCAGGATCGTGGGATGGACCGGGGAATGAACCGCGGGACCGTGTTTGGGGGGACCGGCTTCGTTGGTTGTCGCGTTGTGCGCCATTTGAGCGTCTCCACCGTTACGGTGCGTATAGCCTCACGGCATCCTGCGCGGGCCGAGGGCGACAACGCGGAACAGGTCATCGCTGATGCCCATGACGAGCGCTCTGTAGAGGCCGCCGTTATGGGTGCCGACGGCGTCGTCAACGCGATCAGCCTTTACACCGAGCATGGAGGCGACACATTTCATTCGGTGCACGTCGAAGCGGCCGCCAGGATCGCTGGAGTGGCACGGCGGGCCGGGGTCAAACGGTTTGTGCACCTATCAGGCATAGGCGCTGACCCCACATCGCCTTCGCCCTATATTCGCAATCGCGGCGAGGGCGAGGTGGCTGTGCAAGCGGCATTCCCTGGCGCAGTCGTTATCCGCCCGGTGGTAATGTTCGCGCCGGACGACGCCTTTCTCACGAGAATTCTTGGGCTGCTTCGGACCCTGCCGGCTTATCCGCTATTCGGCGACGGCAGGACGAGGCTTCAGCCGGTGTACGTGGACGACGTCGCCGCGGCGATCGCACAGGTCCTGCGGCAAACACAAAGACCGTTTCCAATCTACGAACTGGCCGGCCCGCGCGTTTACTCATACGGCGAGCTGTTGCGGACCATTGCGCGCACCGCCGGATTGCGGCCAATGCTGGTGCGAGTACCCTTTGCTTTCTGGAATGCCGCCGCCGGCCTCGCTGAGATCCTGCCGCACCCGCCGCTCACGCGCAATCAGGTTGAGCTTATGCAGATCGACACGATGGTCTCGGGCAGCCGGCCGGGATTCGGTTCACTCGGAATTTCGCCGCGATCGCTCGAAGAAGAACTCAAAGCGATGCTCAAGCATACAAACGAGCAAACTCAAAACACAAAGAAGGGTCGAGCCAGGTGGGGTTGAGACTTCGTTACCGTGTCACGATGTGACTACTGATGTCGGGAAGCGGCTTACCTCCGAGGTCGCGCACTAGGCCCGATAGATCGATGGTCGCAGCTCAGGGGTCAGTTCATCCGCCAAAGTTTTTACAAGAGCCGAAGGGGAATGACCCTCCCGAGTGAACCCTTAGCGTGCGGCCAGCCGGCTGGAGCTGTCTGAATTAGGACAATCGATCTGTCACATTAGGATACCCAACGGAGTGCTCCTTTTGCGCAGTCACCTCTTCACTTTGACCGGGAATAAATTGAGTTGGCCGGCTCGACTCATCCAGCCCAAGTCCGGACGGCAGGCGGCCCTACCACGCGACTCGCGAGGCGGGGTCGTTGCGTGTAGGGCTATCAGATGTGCTACCAGTTGGGCCGCAAGATGGTAGCGGGAAAAGCAGATCATGACTGACGATCAGGTCAATCTCGTGGTTCGGCACCTTTGCGAGCAGTTGCACTTGACGCTCCGATTGAAGGGCAGCGAGGCACATCCACCAAACGCCAAGGATATTGGTTTCGATCCTGCCTCTGTAAGAACTGTGTTGCTGACGTTCGGCGGGCTTCACAATCCACCACGAGGCAATCGGGGCGAGCGAAGAGCCGCCGTGGTCCTAACGAAAAGCCCAGGACAGAAGTCCCGTGCCAAGGTCCGGGTCGGACGCACCGGTCTACCTTTGAGCCGGTGACTTCCGGTCTACTCGCGTGAACGGAATTTGCCAGACCAACGCGACTGGTCGGGCTCGTGCCAATAGACGTCTTTTGCGTCTACTCAATTATTTGGTCAGCTTGTGCGAGTAGTGTCGTCGGAACTACGAGCTTGAGCGCTTTTGCAGTTCTAACGTTGATCCATAACTCGACCCGCGTCGGCTGTTCGACGGGCAAGTCGCTGGCTCGTGCACCCTCAAGGATTCTTTTGACGTAGTAAGCTGATCGAATAAAAAGACGCCGTCTCGACGCACCGTAAGCGAGTAGACCACCTTCCCCGGCGAAATCCGGCGATGTTGCGAAGCTCGGGATGCGGTGCATCAACGCCAACGCGGCGATGCGGCTTCGATACGCGAAACGAGGACGACTTCGCGACTCCATCGACCATCGGCCCCGGACCCGGCGAGCGCAAGAGCGCACCCGCGTTAGTATTACTTGGGCCGCTTAACGATACCAGATCGCTTCGCAGATGGCCTCCGGGTGACGATCGTTTCAATACCTTGCAGCGTCCGCGCGAATTCGGACCGCAGGTGCTGCGCGTGTGCTGCATCCTTCGGCTCAGATAAGAATGCAATCTTCACGAAGAAGCGGTTCAATCGCGATGTGACGAGAAGATTGTCAGAGTGTTGCGAGCGTAAGTTCGTGATCTGTCGTCGCATCTCAACGAGATCGAACCGGTCATCGTCGGGCTTATTCGCCAAATGAAGCTCATACCGTTGCGGTAGATAAACGAAGCCGCCGCGCCGAATATCTTGGCGCGACGACCTCGCCATGGTGAACCCGGACGGGGCAATGTCCGGTGCAGAGAGGTTAGCGCTCCGCAGCTCGGGTGCAATCGAAGACGCGGATTAAGCTTGATGTCGTCGCGGAAGGTTAAATCTGGAACAAGCGCTACTGTGGTCTGCAGCACGCCCGCGCGTCCAGTTAAGCACTCCTTCTCCAGCGACGTCCCGGCCACGCGATCAAGGTCGGAGCCTCGCGCTTTGGCGCGGGTTACGTCGCGCTCAATCGATCGCTCGGAGTTGCCAGATTTTGCCGCCGTGTCCTTAGCGAAACTGTCCATAAGGCCGTCAAGCCGCCTTTCGCTTGGAGATCAGCTTTCGCCCGTTGCGCCGACGTCAGGTCGCGGCGGATCAGGTTTTCGTCGATTTCCATATCCAACCAAATTCAACTTCACGAAGCACTCGCCCGGCGAGCATGACGCCCACGCGAATTGCCGCTATCGAATGCCGCTAGCGCCGCTATTTGTTGATGTAAGTGACTGAAAACACTTGCTGGCGCTCCCTAGGGGAATCGAACCCCTGTTTCAGCCTTGAGAGGGCTGAGCAGCAAGAGTGAGTTCGCAGCCGGCGTTTGTGGCTAGGATCAAGAGCCGACTGCCATATATCGATCTCCTGCTATTTGTTAGGACCAGTTTGAAAGACCCGTTACTTGATATGATTAGTTGCGGATTCCGACGAAGCCGGCCATGCATTCCAATTCGAAGCCGGCCGGGTATTCCGATCTGAAGCCGGCCACCCGTGGCGTCGTTCGCATGGGTCAATTTCATGATGTCGTCGAGGGCTGGGAAGGTCAAGAGACCGGTTGATCTTGAGCGGGTTGCTTCTGCTTCCTGAGGCTCTCTCCTTTGAGTTCGATGCGGTAGGCATTGTGGACGAGGCGATCGAGAATCGCGTCGGCGATGGTGGGGTTGCCGATGATTTCGTACCAGCGATCGACGGGCAGCTGGCTGGTGACGATAATCGAGCGGGCTTCGTATCGATCCTCGACGATTTCGAGCAAATCACGGCGCTGGTCGGCGTCGAGAGGTTCTGGTCCCCAGTCGTCCAGGATCAGCAGATCAAGTCGTGCGATCGCCCGCAGCATCTTGGTATAGCGGCCATCGGCGCGGCCGAGTGCGAGAGCGGCGAAGAGACGCGGCACACGATGGTAGGCAACTGAGAAGTCGTCTCGGCAAGCCTTGTTGCCGAGGGCACAAGCGAGCCAGCTCTTGCCGACGCCGCACGGCCCGGTAACAAGGAGATTATGTCGTGCCCGGATCCAGTCGCCAGCGGCGAGTTTTAGAAAGAGCGTGCGGTCGAGGCCGCGGATAGCGCGGTAATCGACATCCTCGACGCAGGCGGCATGACGCAGCTTGGCGGCTCGAGCTCTGCTTTCGAACCGCTTTTGCTGGCGCAGCGTTTTCTCGTGTTCCAGGAGCAACGCCAGCCATTCGGCGTGTTCGAGGCTGCGCGCTTCGGACTGGGCATCGAGGTCCTTGAAGCCTTTGGCCATACCGTGGAGACCAAGGCTATGCAGCAGGTCGAGGGTGGGATGGGTGAGCATGCTGGATAATCCTTTCAATGGAAGTAACCGGGGCCGCGCAGATTGGGATGTTCGATGATCGCGTCCTCGGTATCGCGAGAACTGCGTTCGAGCTTGTTGGCGATGATGGAGGCGATGCTCTTGTAGGTCAGTGCGCTGACCGCGACCGCGCGGGCCGCGATCAGCTCGGCGCGTTCGGGATCAATATCCTTGAACAGCCGAAGCACGCCGAGACAGGTCCGGAATCCCTGTTCGGGATGAGGCCGATTGGCCAGGATGGCGAGAACGAGCCCCTCGATGTTGGGCCCGATCGACCGCCCCCAGCGCCGGAATCGATCGGGAGTCCACTCGGCGTAACGCCGATGCGCACTGGGCATGTGATCGGGATCAGTGCCGTGCCGGCGGCCGCCATAACGGCGCTGGTGAGCAGCAACACGCAAACCCCGATGGAACAACTCGATGGTCCGGGTGGTGGCGCGAACGTCGACCTGCTCCCGGATCAGGCCGTGTGGAACTGAGTAGAAGAAGCCGTCGACCTCGACGTGATAATCGAGCGAGACGCGGGCCAGGAGCCATTCCGCGAACTGATAGTCGGCATCCGGCAACGGCGGGGATGTCCCGATCGCTGTTGAACTACGTCGGGTCGACGTTGCCGGAATGAATATTACGCAGCCCTCGTGACGTGGGCAACGGACTTGATTGTCATGCGATCGTGGTGAGCTTGAAGGGCCGCACGCAGAACCGACAATTGCTTATGCGCCTTCAATCGTCGGAAGCCCTTGTTGGCCTCGATCATACCGGCCGCGACCCATCGCAAGGCCATACCGGCATCCCGCCAGCGTTTAACGTTGCGCGTGACGCGGCGAATGGTGCCCATCATGTTCTCGGCGATATTGGTACAGGCGAGCGATCGGCGAAGCTCCTTCGGCAACTTCAACCGGACGACAGTCAGGATTTCGTCGAGGCCTTCGAGGATACTGGCCGCAACGCCGGGCCATTGCTGGTCGAGTCGACGCGCGAGATTGCGGATCAATTTTTCAGCCTTGTCGGCGTCATCGAGCTCCCAGGCCTGGCGCAGCACCCGGCGGGTGGCCGCATGATGCTCTTTCGGCAGGCGTTCCATGATGTTGCGCGCCTTGTGGATCTGGCAGCGCTGGATCGCAGCGGCCGAACCGAAGGTGCGGCGGATCGCCTTCGACAACGCCTTCGCGCCGTCGGCGATGAACAGTCTTGGCACCGTCGGGTCGAGCCCGCGCGAGACCAGGTTGTCCAGCAGGGCCTGAACCGTTGCTGCATTCTCGGTCGCCCCTTCCACCAGCGCCAGCGGATGCTTGTTGCCTTCGCCGTCAACCCCGATCGCGGCCACCAGCACGAGATCGTCGTCGAGATGCAGCCCGTCGATTTGGACCACCAGAAGGTCGAGCGCGGACAGATCGGCAGCCATGAAGTCGGCCAGCCGCGCCGCCGACAGAGCCACGAACCTCCGCGAGGCCGCCGACTTCGAAATCCCCGATCCGGGCGGTGCCGGCACGTCACCCTCGGGCAGCCGGACGGCGCGGCCGAACCGGCGCGTCGACACATTGATCAGCATCAGGTTCATCGCCCAGCGACCGAGCCAGTCCTCCTGCGCCGCCGTTTCCCAGCTCGGGATCGTGACCTCGCGGCCGTCCATGCCCCGGACCCGCGGGCGATCGACCTCGATCTTGCCGCCGTGGAAACCGATCCGCCCCCGCGTTCGGCCCCAACGGTGCGCCCGCCGCGCCGCATCACGACCGTGGCGCGGCCCGCAGGCCGCTGTCACATCCGCCTCCATCATCGTGCCGAGCGCCTCGATTCCTGCCGCAAGGCAGAACCGATCGAAGCTCGCTCGCACTTCCGCAAATGATTTCTCCACAGCCCCGGTCGCCGGCCAACCAGCCGGTGTGATATCTCTCGTCATGGCGTTGCTCTCCTTTGTGGAATCAGCACCCCGAGCCTACCGGCTCAAGGTGGGCAACGCCGACCTCTTCAGAAATTCAACAGAACCCGGGACATCCCCGCAACGGCGCCAGGACAGGCATCTCGACGGTCTCGAACAATTGTCGGCGGCTGACGCCGATCCGGCGCATGACGTGGGCGTTGATGCGCTCCAGCGCGGCGGCGATTGCCGCATTCGCCTCAGCCAGCGAGAAGAAGGTCTGCCGGCGAAGCCGCCCGAGGATATAGGTCTGGGCAAAACGCACTCCGGCTTCCACTTTTGCCTTATCCCGGGGCTTTCTTGGCCGTGCCGGAAGGATGCCAACGCCGTAATGGGACGCCATCATCCCGTAGCTGCGATTGATTTCGGGGTCGTAGAACGACGCCCGGTGCACGCCGGACTTCAGATTGTCAGGGACGACGAGGCGTGGCACCCCGCCAAAGAACCGGAACATTCGGACATGAGCCTCGATCCAGTCCGGAAGTGTCTGCGTCCAGGTCGCCTCGGCGTAGGTGTAATTCGAGGCGCCAAGCACGGCGACGAAGATCTCCGCGTCGCGCACAACCCCGGTTGCGCGATCAACGATCATGATCTTCTTGCCGGAGTAATCGACAAAGACCTTGTCGCCGGCCGGATGGTCCTGCCGCATCGTCGGAGACAGCCGCCGCTCGAATTCCCGGAATAAATCGCAGAACCGGCTGTAGCCATAACCTTCCGGATGGACCGCCCGGTACTCCTCCCACAGCACCATCAGATTGACGCCAGGCCGCTTCAGCTCACAGGCCAGCGAGGCCCAATCCGGCTCCCGGCGCCGGCGGAAGCCGCGCCTGACGCCGGCATGGGCAAACAGACGTTGTTCAAGAACGGCGTCGGTCAGATCGCCCGCCAAAGGCCACGCCAGCCCGGCAGTCGAGGCACGCTTGAGATTGTCCTGGATCGTGCTGCGCGCCACCCCGAGCGTGCGCCCGATCTCCCGGGCGCTCACCCCATCACGGGCAAGCCGCAGCATCTGTCGTATCTGTCGCATGGTCAGTTCTCTCTTGGCCGGCATCCGCTTCCCCTCGTGGATCAACGAGGGACTTGATGCCTGAAGGACTGACCCAAACGAAAACGCCGACTTCCAAAACCCGGCCGGCTTCAAATCGGAATGCCGGCCGGTTTCATTTCGGAATCGTGGCCGGCTTCAAATCGGAACGATGGCCGGCTTCAAGTCGGAATACCCGGCCGGAATAAATCGGAATCCGCAATTAGTCGGCTATCCAACATTCTTTGCGTCTTTATTCCAGCAATTCGCTCTTATCAGATTGCGGGCATCGCCAGCTATGCGACTCAGTATCTGCGACGGAGGATCCACGCGCAAACGGCGGTGGACTCGCGGCCCTGAAAAATCCGGTTCTTGCAGTATCTGAAGCGTCAGCTTTAGCTCCGATTGATGATTAATCGCGGCCCTGAGATTCTCAAGGTCTCGACGCGCTCCGCCAGGACCACCTCGATGCTTCGCATAGCCGTCTGTAAGAGCTTGAGACATCTCGCTAAGCTTGTAATTTTCGTTCGTGCGCAAGTTCGCGGAAGGCGTCGGGCAAGCTCGCCAACTGATGAGTGGATGCGACAGTGCATCCACGATCCTCGCCTTTCCGACTGACGGAAAGGCACCGACGGAAGCAGTCTCTGCCTTTGACGATGATGTCGGTCATCTCCGGTGAAGCGGAAGTCGCCATAACGCCAATCACGTCCGCTAAGGGCCATAACCGGCCGTAGCTAAGTCCGATCCAGGCGAGACACGCTGTCTAGCGCACCGCTTTTTCGAGTGGCCATAGTCAGACTCCACCGAGCGCGCAGCCACCTTTGGCGCGAAGCAGACAATGAACGATCCCACTTGCCCTCGTTCCATCTGTCGGTGGTGAGCCTCCAGTCCTTTCCGTCCTTCTCCCAAACCCCGACATACGTTCCAGCCAGTTCCTGGGCGGCGTCCCTTGGTGGCTGCCCGGCAGCCGCGCTCATTCAACCACCTCGTCGGCGCGTAACAGGAATGACTCCGGTACTTTCAGACCGAGTGCCCGGGCGGTCTTCAGATTGATGACGAGGTCGAACTTGGTCGGCTGCTGGACTGGCAAGTCGGCGGGCTTCGCCCCGCGCAAGATCCTGTCGACAAAGGTCGCGGCAAGCCGCCATAGGTGGGTTGCGTCCACGCCGTAGGACATCAGCCCGCCCGCATCGACGAACTCTCGGTATTCAAACATCGTTGGAATTCGCGCGGTCAGCGCTCGGATCGCAATGGCGAAGGTGAGTGGGACGCCGACGGCATAGAGTGCGTCCGCACGGTCCCTGAGGGCCTCGAAAGCCGATGCAACGTCCTCTGCGCGCCGGATTTCCAATATCGTCGCCTCGAGGCCGAGCGCGGAGGCCGCCGCCTGCACCTCATCCATCCTGTTTTTGAAACCGGGGCTGTTGGCATTGACCATAACGGACAAGCGGCGGAAACCTGGGACAACCTCGCGCAACAGCTCGAGGCGCTTGCCGGCAAGACTGATGGGGTTGAGCGCCAGGCCGGTCGCATTGCCGTCCGGTCGGGCCAAACTTGCGACGAGGTCGCTGCCAACAGGGTCGCCAGAAATGGAGACAATCGGGATGAGCGATGTCGCACGTTTTACCGCGAGGGTCGGAGATCCCCCCACCGTGACGATGACATTCACCTTGAGCCGGACGAACTCGGTCGCAATTTCGTTGGAGCGTTCGGTATGTCCCTCCGCAGAGCGATACTCGATCGCAACGGTCCGCCCCGCGATCCAACCGAGTTCGCGCAACCGATCCTCGAAATCCTGGGCCGACCAGGCCGGGCCCAAGAATCCGATGATGGGTAGCTTTCTCGTCTGCTCCGCCCGCGCCGGGCTCGGGCCCATAACCGCGGCAACGCCGACGAGCGTGATGAACTCGCGCCGCCTCATTGAGTTACTCGTTTGAAGCGCCCGACTGAGGCATACAGCCTAGCATTTTTCAACCGGGAGCCGAGCGAGAAAAGGGCTGGCAGCCCGCCCTAACCGTGCGACGCAATGTCCGCAACGGGTCAAAAACGGCGCTTGGGAAGTCGGCCGGTCACTTCCGGTCCGCCCCGATAAGCGGA
Source organism: Bradyrhizobium barranii subsp. apii (assembly GCF_011516635.5). Taxonomy (GTDB): domain Bacteria; phylum Pseudomonadota; class Alphaproteobacteria; order Rhizobiales; family Xanthobacteraceae; genus Bradyrhizobium; species Bradyrhizobium barranii. Next base: position 8,008,888 of record NZ_CP096255.1, read on the forward strand.
CCACTTCGCAGTTAGCTTGCACTTCGCATTGGGGCCATCAGTAGAAGTAAGCCGTCCTCACTCGATCACTTCGTCGGTGCGGGCGAGGAGCCCTGGCGGTACAGCCACGTCGAGAGCCTTGCCGTTTTGAGGTTGACTGCCAACCCCGTCCCGATGCACCCAACGACTTCTTTATCCAGCCCGCCGCCATCCCAATGAGGCGTGGCACGTCGCCCAACAGTCGAAGAGCGCCTGCCCTTCGGCGAGACTTGGTAGAACGAAATACGCTGGCGATACGCGAACGCAACACGACCGTCCGCGAGCTTGTGGTCACCGTCCCTCGTAAACGGGTGGACGCTTTTGTGCCTCGGCATCACGGCCTTCCTGGAAATCCCTGGTCGTGAACAGCGCACGATATTGGTCGCCGAGCTTAGCAAGCGCCGTCTGAGAGTCTTCGAGCGCCATATGGGAGGAGGCCAGGGACGTCTTAATCCCGAGAGGGCCGCATGCGGCGATCTTGTTGGCGATCTCGACAGCCTTCGCGAGAGCCGCATCTCGGTTTGGGGCCACTTCCTGAACCGTTCCCATCCGGAGGGCTTCCTTCGCACCCCAATGATCGCCTGTTAGAATGAACCGCATGGCATTTCCCCATCCGGCTTCTCTGGGGAAACGAACCGTTGCACCGCCTCCGGGAAAACGGCCGTGCCTGTTCTCATCCTGACCGAACTCCGTGTCTTCCGACGCTACGCGTATGTCCGCTACAAGGAAAAGCTCGTGCGCCATATTCCAGGTGTCGCCATGCACCGCGACAACCAGAGGCTTCGTGAGCGCTGGCCTGGTCCGCACTAGAGGGTCGATGAAGCCGGGCCCATCCATCATCTTTTTTCCAGACTGAGCGAATGCCTTGTAGGCATCGACATCGACACCTCTGGAGAAGCGGTCGCCATAGCCGAACAGAACCGCCGCACGGAGCGAGGGGTCCCGATCATACTCGTAGTATGCTCTCGCCAAGCTTTCTGTCGCATCCGGATCCAGCCGGTTGTCGATGTAGGGCCGATTGATGCCAATCAGTACAATTTGGCCTCTGCGCTCGATGGTGATCTTCGTCTGCTGATCGTACGGGATGTCTGCCATAAGCCTGGACTGCGCGGCCTCGTCGGTTTGTGATGTCATCGACTTGTCTCCCGATTTCTGGGCCTGCAACGCAACCGTCCCGAAAAGAACGGCCACTACTCACCGCGATCGGTGCTGAAAGCTGTGGTGTTGAGCAACGCCAGGCATTGCCCCATAAGCCCTGTTGGCCCCATACCAGGGAGCCGCGCCGCCAGGGAGCTCGAGGCCCATTCTGCCTGCTGGCGTCAACTCGCAGTCGTTCAATATATCCCTGTTGGGATATTGCGCCTGAAACGAAGCTGGATTTTGAGTCGCCCACGTCGGGCACTGGGCACTTGCAGAGCTTATCGCGCCAATCGACATCATCGCTGCAATAATAATGGAAGTCCTGAATCCAATCATAATCGTACTCCGAACGGTTGTTGTTTTCGTGCGGAGCGTTCGCGCTGGCTAGAATCGGCTGCTCTGTTGAAAGCGTTTCCTGCGAATTTTTTTGACAAGGATTAGTTAGGTATGCGCTTGGGAAAAGACACGCAGTGGAAAATCACAGCTGCGCGAACGGCAAATCGGCACGCTCACCATTGCGTGAGCCGCCCCCACATCCACGGATGTCTGACGTCGGGATTGCGGTGACAGTGCACTCAGTGAGTCCGGCCGTTTCACGGGTTCGAAGGCTCATGAACTAAGTGCACTGTCACCGTAATTGTGTCACCGCAATTGCGATCCTAGATCATGCGCCGAGGCTGCTGAGACGAGCCGCCGAAGACCTCCTCCTTCCGCGTTCGATAGATGGTGACGACCTCCCGGCACGCTTTGACATTCAACCGGTGGAAATCGATCTTCAATTGATCCAGCTCGCCAACGGTTATCCGGTAGTTGGCCGCGCCCAGGAACAGCAGCGCCATCGTGGTGGGCCATGAGAAATCGAGAGACTTGGCCAGGATCAACACCGTCTCGCGATCCTTCTCGATCAATGCCCGTTCCGCGACGTCTATTGGAAGCCCACAGAGCAACGACAGGGCAACGGTGGTCTCGTTGAACTTGAGAGAGTGAGCAAGTTCGAAGACCTTGTCTTCGGTCAATTCGCCTCGCTCGTGCAGTTTTGCCACCGTGCGCTTCGCCGTGAAGTAATCCTTCGACGCCGGGCCAAACCTGGCGTGAATGGCCCCGGTGACATCGACGACGACGCGATGGACCTGATGTTCGATATCCGGACGCTCCCTCTTCAGCTTTTGCCGCACCTCTTCAGAGGCTTTGGCGATCAACTGGTGGAAGAGATGTCGAGGAATATCCTTTCGAAGTCCCACCGACTCGGCGAGGATCGAATCCCCTTCCGACCGCCGCACCAGGTGCAGAAATCCGGATTTGGAGAGACTAGCCCCGGCATTTGATGCGACCGAGGTTACGACCTCGGGAGATCCCCGCACCACCAGGACATCGGTGACCGCTTCCGGGACCGTCTGTCGCTTGGAGATTGCAAGCAAATGCTGCTGGCTCTTGTTCTTGGCACACGCAATCAATGTCTCGGTGTCAAGGCGCTCCGACTGACTGAGAACCGGCCATGCGACATCAATGCAGTCGTCGCTTGCCATCTGCCGGGTCAACGCATAGGGCGCGTTTGAGCTGCATGCGAGCTTTCCTGCGAGCTTCGCCCGCGCGCTCGCTTCAATCTCCTGCGCGAGACGACCGATGACCTCACCGAAAGTCCAGATTGCTCCTCGGAATAAGTGCCGGCGATCAGGATGTCTGCCGCATGCCAGAGCGCCCGCAGACAACTCTCGGGATTTCCTCTCGCAACTGCTTCGTCCAACTCGGCCAGGAATGACGTGATAGCAGCCATTGATGCGCTCGCAGTTTGAAAATGATCGAACGACAAAAGCGGATTTCAAAGGAATGGGCGATGACACCACCCCAGACCTGAACACGCGGTAAAATCATTCCCGCCGCCTCGGATCGGGCATAAGATCCGCCTAATCAGATCGATCGAATTTTAGGTATTGCCTGACCTGGAGGAGGCGGACGCCGTCAACAACCCGCCCAACGCAGCTGCACCCGCGAGGTCACGCGTTCTGACCGGCAGCAGCCTCTGGCAAGCGAAAGATGACCTCAGCAGGGCCAGCAGCACAGCCCACCGAATGGTTCGGCTCACGCTTAAGGGATTACGGCGACAGTGCTACTGCGCGCCGTACTCGAATGGCTGCCATTGTAGCTGGAGGCGCGACCGGCGTAACTACAATACCAGCAGCAGTCCCGAAACCAGCAAGATGCTGAGGATAATTCGCCGGAACAGCGCGTCATTGACGCAGCGAAAGACAAAAATCCCGAGCGCCGTTCCTGCAACGAGCGCCGGGATGCCGACGGCGAAGTCAACCAGGACCTTTGTCGACAGATCTCCTCGGATCAGCATGAGAACAAGTGCGAATATCTGCATGGCAGCGATGAAGGGTTGAACCATTCCGCGCTGTTCGATTTTCGGCACGCCGTGGATGTCACACCATATGGTCGGTATTGCACCCGGCATTGCCGTCAACCCGCCGACAAAGCCTCCGCTGAAGCCGATCAATGCATTACGTCCCGCATTCATCTGCAAGCGATGAGAGAGCACCGGCCGGAATAACGTGTAGGCCGCGTAGCAGGCGACGGCGAGACCAAAGCTCTCCCTGAAGATCCGGGCGTCTGCAGCTTGCAGCAACCACACGGCGATCGGAACGCCGAGCAATCCGCCGACGACCAGTCCCGAGCTCTGCTTCCAGCGGATGCTTTTTCTCAAGGCCCAAAGACCCGCGGCTTGCACGGTGATGCTGCAGGCCATCATCAGCGGGACCGCCTCCCGCGGCGGGAGAACGTGAAGGAGAATCGCGCCGGCCACCGCCGAAAAGGCAAAGCCCGCGAGGCCCGAGACGAAAGCGCCGCAAAATACGGCGATACTGAGCAGGCAAAACGACGCCATGTCGCCCATGAGCTAACCCTTCCTGTCTGTCAAATCCTGGAATAGCGAGCTGGCGATCAGTCCCCGGACGACAGTCCGGGCGGCTCGGGCAGTGCCCCGGCATCGCTCTGGCGGGTCGACGTCAACATCGTGGCTGCAAGGATGTGAAAAATGACAACGCAGATGGCGCTCGTTGCGAGCAGCGTATTCTCGCCCGGCGCCGAAATCCGAAGCTTGCGTTCGGGCGACTTTTCACTGACCGGCATTGTCTCGCCCTCCAACATCTGACCGAGAGGCAAACTGGGGCCACCCATTGTCGATCAGGTGGTGGTTCTGTCGAAGGGTGCGCTCTGCCTGCAGCCGTCGCGCATGGTGGAGCGCTTGAAGGAGGCGCCCAAACCAGCCTTCCTTTCGGGAAGACCCCGTGGAGGCGACAAACGAACTCGCTGAAATTGACGCATCGCCTCTGGGTGAAGCTCTGCCGTTAAACAATGGTACGGAGGATGCCACGAGCGACTGAAACATCTTGTGAAGCAACAACCCATAGAACACGCGGGTGAGACGCCGTGCCTTATCTTCCAAGCGCATGACACGAACACCTTGTGTGAGTGACCGGATACGGCTGGAAGTATCGAGCGGGACGCGGGGCCACGCTTTAAGGCGAGCTTAATTTGTTCTTATCGTTTCCTTGATTCTGAAGGGTGTGCTTGCTTTCGGGCCCGCGTACCGGTTGAATATCCGCCTTGCGCGCGCACCTCCGAAGGCATTGTTTTGCTGTACCTATTTGACGAATTTGTCCTCGACACCGACCGGCGGGAATTGCGCCGTGACGGACGTACGATCCCGTTGCAGCCTCAGGTCTTTGACATCCTCGAATATCTGATCCGCCACCGCGCCCGGGTGGTGACCAAGGACGATCTGATTAGTGCGATCTGGGGCGGTCGCATCGTCTCGGAGTCGGCGCTCACCACCCGCATCAACGCGGCCCGTACCGGGATAGGCGATTCCGGCGAGGCGCAGCGGCTGATCAAGACTTTACCGCGCAAAGGCGTCCGCTTTATCGGCACGGTGCGGGAAGCGGCCAGGGAGGTCGAGAACGCGGTCGTACCTCTGAAAACCGAAATCTCCACCCTGGTGGTCGGCCGGACCCCCTCCTTCGCGACGATCGACCAGATGACGCGGCACGTCCTGTCCGGCAAACGGCAGATGGCTTTTGTCACTGGAGAAGCCGGGATCGGCAAGACGGCCTTCATCGCCAAGGCGCTCGAGCAGCTGACGGAGCAGGGCTTCGATCAGCTCTATGGGCGCTGCACCGAACGGTTCGGAACCGACGAAGTCTTTCTGCCACTCATCGATGCGCTGGTGAGCCGTTATCGCGCAAGCGGTCCGGAATTGATTTCGGCTGTTCGCGCCCACGCACCCACCTGGATCCTGCAATTGCCAGGCGTCATCGACGCATCGGAACGCGCGGCTTTCCAGGACGAAGTGTTCGGCGCGACGCGCGAGCGGTTCTCGAAGACCTGCACTGGAGCGACTTCGCGACACTCGACGTACTGTCTCGCTTCGCGCGCGGGAACGGCAAGGCACGTGTGCTGGTCCTCTGCTCCTATCGTCCGGCCGACAGTTCCGTCGGCGGGCATCCCATCCCTCGCCTGCACCGGGATCTCGAGATTCATGGATATTGCAGCGAATTGCGCCTCGATCGGTTGTTGCGTCCGGAGGTCGAGCGTTACCTGGCATTGCGCTTCGGCGACGAGGAACTTGCCTCCAGCCTGTCAAAGCCGGTATTCGAGCGAACGCTGGGACATCCCCTGTTTGTTGCCACGCTGCTCAAGCACTTGATCGACCAGGAGTCGATCATCGAGATGGACGACGGATGGCGCCTGTCCTCACAGGCGGCATTTGCGCAGGACCGCATTCCGGACAGCCTCGTGAACATGATCGGCCACGAGCTCGATCGCCTCACCGACAACGAGCGGCGTCTGCTCGACGTCGCCAGCGTTGCCGGCGAGGAATTTTCTGCGGCCCTCGTTGCGGCCGGTCTGTCCGACGATGCGATCGACGTCGAAAGGGACATCGAAGCGTCGATCCGGAAGGATCAAATCCTCGCTCGGTCAGGGGTTTCCGAGTGGCCCGATGGCACATATTCGGGCTGCTACGCTTTCCGTCACATTCTCTATCAGAACATCATCTACCAGAATCTGCCGCCGGGGCGCCGCGCACAAGCGCCTGGGCAAGAGGCTGGAGGAGGCCTATGCCGGCCGCACCCCTGAAATAGCGCCTGCGCTCGCACTTCACTTTGAGCAGGGTCGCGACTTTCCGAGCGCGTTGCGTTACCTCCGGGAAGCGGCAAAGAACTCGACGAAACGCCTCGGCCACGCGGAGGCCGCAAGCTATCTCACCCGCGCGCTTGGCATACTCGATCGTTTCGATGCTGCCGACAAATTCTCGACCCGCGTCGCTCTTCTGCGGGAGCGAAGCTGGGCTCTTCGCTCGTGCGGCGACCTCGCCGGCTCCATCCGTGATCTGCGGGACATGATTGCCTGCGCCGAACAAGCGGGCGAGATCAAGCAACAGCTCAACGGCCTTACGGCTGTGAGCAGCCTCTGCTTGCGCGTGGATCGCCACGCCTGCCTTGAGGCCGCTGAAGATGTGCTGTCGCGAAGCCAGGCGCTGGCGGACGACACATTCAAGGCTCTGGTCCAGGGCAGCAGCGCGAGCGTCAACCTGTTCCTCAACGGCTGGCGCAAACAGGACGCCACGCTCTGCGACAGGGCGATCGAGCTGAGCGCGAATGCCACGAATTATGGCATCCTGATCAGGCGCAATGGAATATCGGGTATCGTCGATTGCTGGAGGTCGCGGTACCAGGAGTGCCGCCGCGCCGGCACGGAAGGCAAGCGGTTGGCCCGTCTCGCCGGCGACGTCTACACTTTTGTTCTGTTCAACGTTCTTGAGTCGATCGCGCTTATTCATCTGGGCGAGTGGCGCGAATTGCGACTTGAAATCACGGCCGGCCTCGAACTGGCCGTCAGGAACGCGAACGGCCCCAGCAGCGCATTGTGCCGGCTGACGCTTGCGTGGTTGCACGTCGAAGCGATGGACTTTGATGGAGCCCGTGAGCTCTGCGAAAGCGTCGACGATAGTCTGCTGGTCGGAGATCAGTCGACCTACTTCCACAAGCGGCGAATATTACCTGCAGGTTGACGACTTTACGCAGGCTGAGAGCTGTGCGCGCCAGCTCCACGACTATGTGGCCACGGCTCCGGATCTCAATCACCTGGCCCAGGTCCACGGACTGCTCGCCCGTACTGCGCTTGCCATGGGCGATTCAGCGGAGGCTCGGTTGCAGCTGTCTCGCGCGCTGGAGATCGTCGACAGCGCCGACTTCCCGATTGCTTCCTGGCGGGTGTACCGCACGGCCGCCGAGATCTTCGCGAAGTACGGCGACGTCGACAGGGCGGCGGCGTATCGCATGCGATTTGTCGAGACCGTCCGAAGGCTCGCGCAAAATTTCGAACCCGGGGATCGGCTGCACAAGAGCTTGCTCGCCATGTTGGCAACGCGAACAGCGCAACTGGAAGCAATGACCTCTCTGCCTTCGCGGCCCGACAGTGCACGCCATTGACCCGATCCGCCTCGACACGCATGGCGGCCAGGTCTGCAATCTGCCGCTCAGTCGGCCGAAATGGCGCTAAACTGTGCGGCAAGTTGCGATGAAAATGGCCAAGCTACTCTGAGCTTCGCGCCGCGCGCCAATGCTTGCGAACGCCGGCGATGTCGGATGCTCAGCATATCATGGGATTATCCCCGTGGTCGCAAACCCCACCCGGTTGATCCGAGGGCACTGGCGCAAATGCGTGGTAGGCTGGCGCAGTGATCGATCGCTCGCCCTCGAAGCGAGAGCTCGCCTCCACGCCCTGTTCGATGTGCCGATCGCCGGTGCGGTGCTCACGCGCCTGGAGCGGCGTGCTGAAGATTGCGGTGACGACCAGTCCGGTCAACAAGGCCTTGGACAGGACTGACGCGATGGGATTTTTGAATGGTATCATCGTGGTGGTTCCTTTCGTTTGGGGGATCCCCCGCGCGGCAAGAGATCCGATCCACCACCCTTAGACGTGCGTTGTCGCGCGCTTATTCCCAAGTCACAAAGTAGTTTCCGAGGCGCGTACAATCTTCTCGGACACGAGACAGAGCTCTACGCCAGATTCGGTTGCCTGCATCGAACGTGAATAAAAGTTTAGTTAGCCGAGAACCGGACGCGTCCACGCGGTGCGAGGCGAGCCTTTCGCGGCTGTGACGGCGAGACCGAAAACGCGCATGGACCCACGGCGCGTATAAGACCATATTACCCAGGCATCACTTTGTTCGAAGAGCAAAGGATTGGTCGAATGTACGCCAACATTCTCTTGAGCACGGACGGATCGGACGTCGCGCGAAAGGCGTTGAGCATGGCATTGCCCTGGCGAAAGCGTTGAACGCCAGGCTGACGATCATCACGGTGACGGAAGCGCTGCCGGTCGACTATGGGAGCGGACACGCCTCGGGATGGATTCCGACGCAGGAGGAGGTTGACAGCTATGACGCAGCCTGCAAAGCCCGTGCAGGCAAAGTGCTCGATGAAGCGCGCGCCATGTCGGAGCAGATCGGCACGCCTGCGGAACTGCTGCACGTTCCGAATGCGCACCCGGCGACTGCGATCATTGAAACAGCAGAGTCGAGAGGCTGCGACTTGATCGTCATGGCCTCTCACGGGCGTCGCGGCCTCAGGAAGCTGTTTCTGGGCAGCCAGACATCCGAGGTCCTGGTGTACGGAAGCGTGCCGGTGCTGGTCGTGCCGAAACCGGCATAGTGCAGGGCTTACCCCACGCCACTCGGCTGTTCTGCTGGGCGAGCCCAACCGAAACAAGGCACCAATCGACCGATCTCACGCGGCAGGAGAATTTTATGGTCAGTGAAAAAGGCCCGAACATCAAGAAGAAGCAGAAATGCAAAAATTGTGAAGGCAAAGGCTTGCTCAAGAAGGGCGAGAAGGTGGTGAAGTGCCAGCGCTGCAAGGGCACGGGGGTGCGGTGATGTTGAGTTGATGACCGCTCTATTCCCGGGGGATTGCGATGACAGTGCACTTCCCAGCAATCGATTTTATTCTTGATCAGCGCGGCTGGATCGGGCCGAAGTAACGGCGTCACCGATTCGCCTTAGCGTATTCGTGTTGCGCAACGTGCCGACGCCCTTCAGGCGCCCCGCGCCTAACGCCGAAAGCAAACGCGATCGCGCTGGATCTCCCGTAAAATGGATCCAGAGATCGCCACCGGCGACGGCTATTCGTTCATCGCTGATATAGCGTGCCAGGGCGCTTTCGCCGCCTTTCGGGATTGGACTGCGCATCACGCGAACGGCGACCCTTTGCGGATCGGCGGTCGCTTCGGCACGAAACGGGTTTGCGCGTAGCAGGCGTCGCCACGCGTCAGCGTTGCGAACGATGATTGCGACATGCTTGCCGAACCGCACGTTGAAGGCCGCTTCGAGATTTTCTTCCAACTCGAAAATCGACGCCTTGTCGCTGTCAAACGTCAGATTTCCCGTCGCGCCGACGGTTCTGGGGTCGTGGAGGCCGAGGCCTTGCGCCATGGCACGCAGCTCGGCCATCGCCAATCGCCGGCCGAGCGGGAGAACCACACTGTAAAGCAGGGCCACGTAGGTCGTCATCGTTGGATGGCTCTCGTTCTCGGTCGGCTATCCTGACCAGCATTATCTTTCACAAGGTCAAATATCTTACGGGGTGCAGTCAAGCACTGTCACCGCAATAGCCCGCACCATGAAGCCACTGGTATTCCGGCCGGCAACATTAAGCTTCGTGCAGTATTCTGGGCGATCCATCACAGAAAGGTCACGAGCTCATAAGCCAGCACGGCTCCGCCAAGACAGCGCCGCCATGGGTTCACCCCGCGGAAAATCTCGTCGAGGGCCCAAACGATGAGGCCGCCTTTGAACACGATGTCCAGGGCAATAGCGGCAGTGCCCGGCGGCTGCCAGACCCAGCGCAGGATGCCGGCCACGATGACGACCCAGAGAACGAGGTTGGGGGCCTGGGCGATCGTGATGTCACCGGTTTCGCGATTCCGAAAGAACCATTGCAGGAACCTGGACATGATCGCGCTCGCCTCTCCGATCGCGAGGATACTCGAATACTCCGGGCGCCGCGATTGCGGCCGTCCCGATGTCTGCGATCGAGGGCCGCATCAGGTCTTTCGCGATTTCGGGAGATGACGACGGCAGCGCTCGATTGCTCGCCATCGACGGGCCGCCCGTGCGTCCCGGCGCATTGCGGCTGCTTCGGTGGAGCAGCCACATCGAACATTGGCGCCGTCGCCGGCGCCCATCATCGCTTGCCGCTCAATCCCGGCTGCGATGCAGCACGTGCCGTTGCTGCTGCGGCGCGTAGGCCCGCATCGGGTTGATACCGCAGCTCTCGTTGGTGCCGCTCGCGGTCGCGCGGCACTGCTCATAGGTGGAAAACTCGCAATTGCCGGGGTAGCCCGATTGGCGGCCCTGCAGGCAATAATTGTCCTGCACCTCGGTTGCGGACACGGCGGTAGAGGATGCCGCGACGGTCAGGGTGGAAACGGCCGCAAGGACGGCGATGGCAAGATGACGATGCATGAGGGAACTCCCGTGTAGCGCTCGCTGGATGCGAGAACTCTCGTGAGCTAACGCTTCAGATCTCGAATACTTCGCAGGCGGAGAGATTAAATCGCTGTTATGTGCCACGGGGGCGTGCACGCCCGTGCTCTGCTCCACCACGCACTCCGCACCATCGATAACGCAGGGTGCGTGACGAAAATCCCTGATGGTGGCGAGCTTGTCGCGACCCAGCACGTACCGAATTTGGTCCAGCCGGCGGCGCGCGACCTTACAGTTCAGCCGGCCAGCCCGATCGCTCGGCTCGACGCAAAGACGACTTTACGATCAGGCGATGGAAGGGCGCGATTCCCGCGATATAGGCCCGCCCTCCCAAATGATTGAAGGTCACGACCGTCGTGGCGACAAGTCGGCGGCACAAAGCGGACTCTTCAACCAAAACGGACAAACGGAAGTCGAGATGGCGATCGTCCTCGCCAAGAATAATCTCATGACGACGCCGATCGTAGACCCGAAAGAAATCGATCCTGTCGGTCGCAACGTCATCGCGCAACTCAGACGATGTCTTAAGACCAACCCCCGCAACCAAAGTGTCCCTTAGAGCCACTAGCCAGCCAACCCACCGCGCCTGACCCATAAGCATATGGGTGGCGAGGCGCTCGGCGTCGCCCGTCGCATGGCTCGGCAGATCGATCGCGAATGCGTCAGCGAAGCCCGCCTTGGCGTAGAGCGGCTTGAGCACCGAACGCTGCGGCAAATCCACTCGAGCAACGCGCCATAGATGTTCTGCCCGGACTGAATGGAAGCGAAGAGGCGGTGGAGACCAATAGCACCGGCGGGGCTCTCCAACAAGCGGCGAGGCCCCCGGGCAAATCGATGCCCCCTCCCCACTCAGCGGTCATTGAAACTGAAGCGCGGACCACGCTGCCGGCCACGCCCACTCACCCTCCATCCACCACGCACTCCGCACCATCGATAACGTAGGCTGCGTGACGAAAATCCCTGATGGTGGCGAGCTTGTCGGCGGACCAGTTCAACAGCATGAAATATTTCGCCCGCCCGTTCGGCTCGTTCGGATCGAACACCAGGATCGCGGGACGTCCTTCGACCTGCCCCGTCACCAGGTGCCAGTCGCTGATCTTCGAATAATTGCCGAAATAGCGCGACACCTCGGCCTTGCCATTCAACCTGGTGCGGTTGACGAGTTCGAGCCTGACGTCATCGGCGATCATGGCGCGGATCGCGTCGAAGTCGCGGGCATTGAAATGGCCGACATAGGCGTTGAGCCGCGTGCGATCGGCCTCCGACAGGCCCGGCTGCGGCGCGTCGTCCGGCTCCCCGGCAAACTCACGCAGCTGCGTGCGCCCGCGATGCAGCGCGGCCTTCACCGCCGGCAGGCTGAAATCCATGATGCCGCAGACCTCGGCAAGCGAGCAGCCGAGCACGTCCATCAGGATCACGCTGGACCGCTGCGCCACCGGCAGCCGCATGAAGGTGCGCAGGCTGGTCGCAGCGATCTCGCGGCTTTCCACATCATCGAGCTGGTCGGCAATCATCTCCACCTCCTCAGCCGAATGAAGCGCCTCCTGCCGGTTGCGGCGGCGCAGGAAATCCAGCGCGGTGTTGTGCGCGATGCGGAACAGCCAGCCCTCCGTATTGACGACGGGCGTGACCGATTGCAGCGCTCCCATCGCCTTGATCAGCGCATCCTGCAGCACATCCTCACCGTCGATGACCGAGCCGACCATGCGCGCGCAGTAGCGATGCAGCTTCGGCCGCAACCGCGCCAGCAGCGCCTCGATATCGATGGTGGCCAGTGGCTCTGGCGCCATTGCTCCTCCGCCTCGCCTGGTCAGGACTCGTCCAGCATACGGTAGTTGCCGACGATCCTCACATCACGAACCAGCGGCGGCTCGGCGCAGCGGTCGCGGATGCCGTCCTGGAACGCCTGAAACGCCCTCAGTTTCGGGATCGGGCTCGAGCCGTCCTCGGCCGCGGCCTCGACCAGATGGATGAAGGTGTCGTCCTCCAGCCGCAGCGTCAGATAGCGCACGCCGTCCGGCCCGGCCGCCTTCAATTCCGCAAATACGGCCGAAACCAGCTCGGCGTTCCTGTCGGCCAGCTCCGGCTTGGCCTTGTACCTGATCAACGTCCTTTTCATCGCGCTCTCCTTGCTCATCTCTCGACCTGGCTCGCTCATCGCGCGCCATCTTTCCATTTCGGCATGACCTTCCCGGAAAACCGGTGCCCCGCTTTCCGGATCAAGCTCGCGTCAATGGCCGCATCATTCCCAAGGACGTTTGGCGGCCGGCGAAGGATGCGGCCGGGAAAAAAATATTTCCGGGCGCATCCTTTGCCCCTCCGGCCTCGTCTAGCCGGCAGAACGCGCCGCGACAGGGTGGCTCGACACACGGAGAGAGGGCGATGCAGACCCCGACCAATCGCGCCGAGAAGAACTGGGTGCTTGGCGTCACCGCGCTGGCATCCTTCATGATGGCGCTGGACGCCATGATCATTACGACGGCATTCGCGACCATCCGCGCCGAATTCGGCAGCCCGGTCGAGACGCTGCATTGGACCGTCAACGCCTTCAACCTGACCTTTGCCGTGCTGCTCCTGACCGGCGCCGCGCTCGGCGACCGCTTCGGTCGCCGTCGCATGTTCGCGGCCGGGATCGCCCTGTTCGTCGTTGCGTCGGCGGCCTGTGCGCTCGCCGGCAATGCGACCGCGCTGATCGCCGCCCGCGCGCTGCAGGGCGCCGGCGCCGCTTTGGTGATGCCGCTGGCGATGGCGATCCTGAGCGGCACGTTCGGCCGCGAGGAGCGCGCCCGCGCGCTTGGCATTTTCGCCAGCATCACCGGCTGCGCGCTGATCATCGGCCCCGCCATCGGCGGCTTCATCACCGAACATTTCGGCTGGCGCTGGGTGTTCTGGATCAACCTGCCGATCGGTTTGATCGCGATCGCCCTGGTGCTGGCACGCTTGCGCGAAAGCTTCGGACCGGCTGCCGCATTGGACATCCCCGGACTGTCGCTCGTCGCCCTCGCGGCGCTCGCGCTGGTCTGGAGCCTGTTGCGCGGCAACGCCGTGGGGTGGGCGAGCGCCGAGGTCATGGGCACGCTGATGTCAGGCCTGGTGTTCACCGCCGGCTTCGTGCTCTGGGAATTGCGCGCGGCCGCGCCGATGGTGCCGATGCGGCTGTTTGCATCGCGCGCCCTCGCCTCCGGCATGTCCGCAAGCGTCCTGTTCTACGCCGCGATGTATGGCGTCTTGTTCCTGCTGCCGCAGTTCCTGCAGACCACGCTGGGCTTCGACGCCTTCGGCGCCGGACTTCGCCTACTGCCCTGGACCGCGACGCTGTTCGTCACCGCCCCGATCGCCGGCGCGGTCGTCAACAGGTTCGGTGAGCGGCCGCTGGTGGTGACGGGATTGCTGATGCAGGCGATCGGCCTTGGCTGGATCGCCGAGATCGTGAGACCCACGGTCGCCTACTCCGCTCTGGTCGCGCCGCTGGTGCTGGCCGGCGTCGGCGTCTCGATGGCGATGCCGGCAGCGCAGAACGCGATCCTGAGCTCGGTCGCGGTGGCCGAAATGGGCAAGGCGTCCGGCGTCTTCAACATGGGCCGCTTCCTCGGCGGCATGTTCGGCATCGCAGCGCTGGTGGCGAACTTCTCGGCCAACGGCGGAGTCGATTCGGCCGCGCATTTCGAGCGCGGATTTGCCGCGGCGATGAGCCTCGCGGCAACGCTGTCGTTGGCCGGCGCGATCGCGGGGCTTTTCCTGCCGGCACGGCGACGGATCGCCAGCGCAGCCGCGCCGCAAGATGCGTGACGCTGACACAGGCACATGGCTGCGGTGACGTTGAGGTGGTGACCTCCCTCATGCCAAGGTAAGGGCCGCCAAGCCGTCAGCGGCGGATACCGCACCATTCACTGTTCGTCCCACCCGAACAGTGAAGCCAATTCCAGCGGGATTATCCAGCCAACCTCCCCGCCTATTATCTCCCCATCAAACAGGGAGACCCCACCATGACCACCCAGCACCCACGCACAGCCATCGTCACCGGCAGCTCGAAGGGCATTGGCGCGGCGGTCGCCGAGCGGCTGGCGCGGGACGGCCTCGCCGTCGTCGTCAACTATGCGAGCGGCGCTGCGCCGGCCGAGGCGCTGGTGGCGAAGATCAAGGCCGCCGGCGGAGCGGCGATTGCGGTCGAGGCCGACATCAGCAAGTTGGCCGACGTCCGCGCGCTGTTCGACGCGGCCGAGACGGCGTTCGGCGGCGTCGACGTGCTCGTCAACAATGCCGGGATCATGAAGGTCGCCCCATTGGCCCAGACCACCGACGAGGTGTGGGACCAGACCATCGCGATCAACCTCACCGGCACCTTCTATGCGCTGCGTGAAGCGGCGAAGCGGCTGCGCGAGGGCGGCCGGATCGTCAATTTCTCGACCAGCGTGGTCGGGCTTTATCAGCCGACCTATGCGGCTTACGCCGCGACCAAGGCCGGCATCGAGGCGATCACCCACATCCTCTCGAAGGAGCTGGGCGTGAGGCGGATCACGGTCAACGCGATCGCGCCGGGCCCAGTCAACACCGAGCTGTTCCACAACGCCAACCAGCACGACATCTCGCCGATCATCGACCGGACGCCGCTCCATCGACTCGGCGAACCCGACGACATCGCGCGCGCGATCTCGTTCCTGGTCGGGCCCGATGGCGGCTGGATCAACGGCCAGATCCTGCGCGCCAATGGCGGCATCATCTGAAGCCGCATCGTCTGGAGATCATGACCATGAGCGATGCGATCACGGGCGGGGCCCCACGGCACAGCCCCGCGTCCCTGCTGTTGCCTAGCTTGCGAAATTTCTACGAGATCGCCAATCCCGTTTCCTATGCGTTTCTGCGCGTTGCCTTCGGATTGATCCTGTTCACGCACGGCTTGCCGAAATTGCTCGGCGAGTCCCACGGCGCCATGGCCAATCCGTTCGCGAGCTCCATCAATTTCATCACCAATTCATTGCATTTTCCGGCCCCGGTGGCGTTCGGCTATTTCGTGATGCTGCTGGAAACCATCGGGGCCATCATGCTCGCCGCGGGGCTGTTCACCCGCCTCGTCGCGCCGATGGTCGCCGTGCAGATGGCGATGATCTGCCTGATCCATTATCCCAAATGGGCCTGGATCGATCGCGGCATGGAGTACCCGTTCCTGATGGGCCTCGTTGCCCTGCACATGTCGCTTCGGGGCGGCGGGCGATTTTCGGCGGACCGCTTGATTGGAGGGGAGCTTTGAAGGCGCGCCGGACGGCCCTGCCCGCTCCGGCCGCGCGAGGTCTTCACACCGCCGCCGTTCAATCCCCCCGCACACAACGCCACAGCAGATCGGCGATCTCAGCGCGGCGCTGCGCCCTCGCCTTTGGCGAGGACATGTCGAAGGCGAATTGCGCCTCGAAGGTGTGACGGTTGGCGACCGCGAAGAAGCTCAGCGCATTCAGCGTCATGTGCAGCTCGACCGGATCGATGCCGGGCCGGATCGCGCCGCAGGCCGCGCCGCGCTCCAGCACCTTGGCAATCTGGCTGATGCTCGGCTGCGTCATCTCCTTGAGCCTGCGGCTGATGGCCATGTGCCGTCCGCGATGGATGTTCTCGATGCTGACGAGGCGGACGAATTGCGGATGGGCCTGGTGGAAATCGAAGGTGAACTCGGCAAGCCGGCGGATCGCGGCCTCCGGCTCTAGCGCCTCGAGATGCAGATCCTCCTCGGCGGCGCGCATCTCCGCATAGGCCATCTCCAGCACCGCGGTGAACAGCTCTTCCTTCGAGTTGAAATAGTAGAAAATCAGCCGCTTGGTGATGTTGGCGCGGGCGGCGATGGCGTCGGTGTTGCCGCCGGACAAGCCGTTCTCGGCGAACTCCTCGAAGGCGATGTCGAGGATCTCCTGCCGCGTCCGCTCGCGGTCGCGCCGCTTGATTGGCACCGCCTTCGCCGCCCGGACGGGCTGCTTCTTCACACCTGGCATCTGGCCCTTCGGTCGTTCGCGGCGGCCGGTCGCGGCCTCGCCCTCCTCCATAGCGCAATCGTGGGCACTTGACATCAATTATCCCACTGGGTAATTATCAATTAACCTATGGATTAATTAGAAGGGAGGAGACACATGCGCCTGATCGGCGACCGCCGCGCCAGCTCCCGACTGCCGCGATTGCCTGTGCAGGCGAGCAGGCCATGACCGCGCTCGGCCTTGCCCATCTCACCGCGTTGGAGCTTGCGCCCACGGCGCTGGTTGCCGAGGCGGCGCGAGCCGGGTTTGCAGCCGTCGCGCTACGCTTCATCCCGGCGACCAGCGACGGGCCGGCCTATCCGACGCAGGTCGGCACCGAGGCCCACCGAACGCTGAAGCGCGTGCTTGACGGCGAGGGCGTGCGGGTCAGCGACATCGAGCTGGTCCAGCTCAAGCCCGCCATCGACATCTCCTCGCTCGCAGGCTGTCTCGAAGCCGGCGCCGATCTCGGCGCCACAGCGATCATCGCTTCGGGCGACGATCCGGATCGATCCCGGCTCACCGCGCGTTTCGCCGAGCTCTGCCAGCTCGCCGCGTCGTTCGGACTGCGCGTCGACCTCGAATTCATGCGCTGGCGCGCGATCGGCAATTTGGCGCAGGCCGTGGCGGTCGTGCGCGACGCAGGGCAGACCAACGGCTCCATCCTGGTCGACGCGTTGCACCTGGCGCGCTCCGGCGGCCGGGCCGCCGACCTGATCCCGCTTCCCGACCATTGGCTTCGCGCCGCGCAACTCTGTGATGCCGTCGCCGAAACGCCGGCAACGGACGCGGCCATCATCTCCGAGGCGCGCGCGGGACGGCTGCCGCCCGGCGACGGCGCTCTGGCGCTCGGCGCACTGCTGGAGGCGCTGCCCGCCGACACCACCCTCAGCGTCGAGATGCCGTTGCCGGCACTCGACGCGAGAGAGCGGATCGCCACGGCGTTCAACGCGACCAGGAACTTGCTCGAAGGCCATGCCCGCGGCGCCAGACGCCGCGACTGTCGCGGGTGGGCCTAAACCCAACGGAATGCACGAGATGACAAAAATCAGGATTGGCGTGATCGGCGCAGGATTGATCGGGCGCAAGCATCTGCGCAGCTGGCCGAGCATGGCGACTACGAGCTCGCCGGCATCGCCGACGTCAACGCCGAGCAGGTCGCGGCCGAGCAGCCCGGCGCACGCGTCTTCGCGGATTACCGGAAGCTGCTCGACGAGGCGCGGCCCGAGGCCGTGATCATCGCATCGCCCAATCAGCTCCACGCCGAGAACGGCATCGCATGCGCGCGGGCCGGCATCCATATCCTGATCGAAAAGCCGGTCACCGATACTCTGGAGACCGCCGCCGGCCTGATCGCGGAGGTCCGCAAGGCCGGCATCCGGTCGCTGGTCGGGCATCACCGCCGCCATCATAGGCAGGTGAAGGCGCTCAAGGCGCTGCTTGGCGAGGGCCGTATCGGCGATGTCGTCGGCGTCTCGGCGATCTGGGCCACGCACAAGCCGACCGACTATTTCAAGGCGGCGCCTTGGCGGTCGCAGGCCGGTGGCGGGCCGATCCTGATCAATCTGATCCACGAGATCGACTTCCTGCGCTTTGGTCGGCGAGATCGTTGCCGTGGAGGCCATCGCCGCGAACCGGCAGCGCGGCTTCGCAGTCGAGGATACCGCCGCCGCGCTGCTCGAGTTCGAGAACGGCGCGCTCGGCACGTTCTTCCTCAGCGACTGCGCAGTGACGCCCTGGACGATGGAACAGGGTCTCGGCGAGGCGCCGGAGTTTCCGTTCAGCGGCCAGAGCAGCTACCGCCTGATGGGCCGCCGCGGCGCGATCGAATTTCCAAGCCTCGATCAATGGACGCAGGAAGGCGGCGCGCAGGACTGGAACAGGCCGATCCAGGCGCAGGCCAATCATGCGGCGTCGATCGATCCTTACGTCGCGCAGCTCGATCATTTCCGCGACGTGGTCCGGGACGCGACGCCATCGCTGCAACCGGTCGAGGACGGCGCGCGAAGCCTGCTGGTGACGCTCGCGATCGCAGAGGCCGCGACGGCGCGACGGCGCATCGACCTGCGCGAGCGCTACGCGGCGCTCGGTGAGCAGGCAACGACCTAGAGCACGGCTTTCACCGCCGTCGGACAGACGCGAACGGGCCAAGCCACGCCAAGAGGGCGGCCCGGCCACGCCAAGAGGGCGGCCCGGAGGGAGGAGCGAGGTGAACTACAAGTTCGATTTCGGACCCGTGATCGAGGGCCTGCCGGAGCTGCTCTGGGGCTGTGCCGGCACGCTCGGCCTGGCGCTGTCGGGCATGGTGCTGGCGCTGATCATCGGGATCGGCGGCGTGCTGCTGCGCGATTCCCGGCTCGCGCCGCTGCGCTGGCTCGTCATCGCGTTCGTCGAGGCAATCCGCAACACGCCATTCCTCGGCCAGATCTACTTCGTCTTCTTCGCGCTGCCGATGGTCGGCATCCGCCTCGATCCCACGCTGACCGCGATCATCGCGCTCGGCGTCAACGGCGGCGCCTATGCGATCGAGATCATCCGCGGCGGCGTGCAGTCGATCAACAAGGGGCAGGTCGAGGCCGGACTGGCGCTCGGCCTGAGCCGGACGCTGATTTTTCGCCTGATCGTGCTGAAGCCGGCGCTGCGCGCGATTTTCCCGTCGCTGACCAGCCAGTTCATCATGCTGACGCTGACGACGAGCATCGCATCGGCGATCTCGGCCTATGAGCTGACCTCGGTCGGACAGGCGATCGAAACCAATACGTTCCGCAGCTTCGAGGTCTATGGCGTCGTCACGCTGCTCTATCTCGCGATGTCGTGGATGCTGATGCAGATGTTCGCGCGGATCAACGCGCGCTTCCTGCTCTATCCCGTGAAGTGAGGACGGCGCATGGACAAGAACCAGTTCCTGTTCCTGCTCGGCGGCCTGAAATGGACGCTGGCGCTGTCCGCGATCGGCTTCGCGCTCGGCTCGGTCGCCGGCCTCAGCGTCGCGCTGGCGCGCACGTCGGGCCGGCGCTGGCTCGAACGCGGCGCGGCCGCCTACATCGCGCTGTTCCAGGGCACGCCGCTGCTGATGCAGCTGTTCGTCGTCTATTACGGCGTCGCGCTCGCCGGGCTGAAGCTCGATCCCTGGGTCTCCGTCTCGATCGGCTTCACCCTGCATGCCGGCGCCTTCCTCGGCGAGATCTGGCGCGGCTCGATCGAAGCCGTGCCGCGAGGCCAGGTCGAGGCCGCCAAGGCGCTCAGCCTCGGCTACCTCGACCGGATGAAGGACGTCGTGCTGCCGCAGGCGATCCGCATTTCGCTGCCCACGACGATCGGGTTCCTGGTGCAGCTGATCAAGGGCACCTCGCTTGCCGCCATCATCGGCTTCACCGAGCTGATGCGCGCCGGGACCATCGTGTCAAACCAGAACTTCAAGCCGCTGCTCGTGCTCGGTCTGGTCTGCGCGCTCTATTTCGCGCTGTGCTGGCCGCTTTCGCTCTATGGCGCGTGGCTGGAGCGGCGGCTCGTCACCGCCGCACGATGAGGAATTCAACACAGAGGAGGGAATGATGACCAAGAGCATGACAACCCGGTTCAATCGCCGCCACATGCTGGCGCTCGGCGCCGGTGCGATCGCCTCGCCGTTCGTGCTGTCGCGCGCCGCCTACGCGGTGACGCCTTCGGAGATCAAGGCGCGGGGCAAGGTGCTGATCGGCATCCAGGGCGACAATCCGCCCTTGGGGTTCGTCAATTCCACGGGCAAGCAGGAGGGCCTCGATGCCGATCTCTCCGAGCTGTTTGCAAAAGAGCTCGGCGTAGCCGCCGAATTCATGCCGCTGGCCGTCGCCAATCGCATCCCGGCGCTGACGTCGGGGCGCGTCGACATCCTGTTCGCGACCATGGCGATGCTGCCGGAGCGCGCCAAGGCGGTGCAATTCTCAAAGCCCTATGGTGCCAACATCATCACCTTCATCGCGCCGAAGGAGATGGAGATCAAATCGCCGGCCGACATGGGCAAATATGTCATCGGTGTCGCGCGCGGCAGTGTGCAGGACACCGACGTGACCAAGGCGGCGCCTCCCGGCACCACCATCCGCCGCTTCGACGGCGATGCGCCGACCATGCAGGCGCTGCTGTCCGGGCAGGTGCAGGCGGTGGGCGGCAACATCTTCTACGTTCCGCGCCTCAACGAATCCAAACCCGGCGCTTACGAGAACAAGCTCGAATTCACCAAACTCTATAACGGCGCCTGCACGCGGCTCGGCGAGAAGGAGATCAACGCCTTCGTCAACGGCTTCATCGACAAGATCATCGCCAGCGGCGAATGGGCCAGGATCTATCCGAAGTGGATGAACAACCCGCTGCCGGCCTTCCCCGACAGCATTCCCGGCATCCCCTTCACCGTCAGCTGAGGGAGAGTGCCATGTCGGTCACAGCCATGCCGGTCACAGCCACGGCGGACACGATGATCGCGATGCGTGGTGTCAACAAATGGTACAGCACCTACCAGGTGCTGACCGACATCAACCTGGCGGTCCGTGCAAGCGAGAAGATCGTCCTGTGCGGGCCTTCCGGATCGGGCAAATCCACCCTGATCCGCTGCATCAACGCGCTCGAGAACTACCAGAAGGGCGAGATCGTCGTCGACGGCGTGCATCTCGGCAGCCAAGGCAAGGCCATCGACGCGGTGCGCCGCGAGGTCGGCATGGTGTTCCAGCAATTCAACCTGTTCCCGCACATGACGGTGCTGGAGAACTGCACGCTTGCGCCGATCCGCTCTCGCGGCATTCCGCGCCTGGCGGCCGAGGAGACCGCGCGGCGGCTGCTCGACCGTGTCAAGATCCTCAACCAGGCGGATAAATACCCGGCGCAATTGTCCGGCGGTCAGCAGCAGCGCGCGGCGATCGCGCGGGCGCTCTGCATGGAGCCGAAGGTGATGCTGTTCGACGAGCCGACCTCGGCGCTCGACCCGGAAATGGTCAAGGAGGTGCTCGACACCATGATCGGGCTTGCGACCGACGGCATGACCATGATCTGCGTCACCCATGAAATGGGCTTCGCCCGGCAGGTCGCCGACCGCGTGATCTTCATGGCGGAGGGACGGATCGTCGAGGAGGCGGAGCCGGAAGTCTTCTTCAGGGCCCCGCAGCACGAGCGCACGAAAAAATTCCTCGGCGAGATTCTGCCGCATCATTGAAGCCGTGCCGGCGCGGCGCGAAGGCGGTCCGGTGTCCACCCTTGCCGGCCCCCTCACTCCTCCACCCGATACAACCTCCACCGCTCCGGCACACCCTTGAGCTGGTGCATGCCGTGATCCCTGAAGCTGATGGTCGATTGTGCCTTCAGCAAATCCTTGACCGCGCTCGAGACCAAGACTTCGCCGGCCCGCGCTTTCGCGGCGACGCGGGTGCCGATGTGGAAGGCGAGACCGACCATTTCGCCGCCGCTGACCGTGTACTCGCCCGCGTGCAGGCCGACCCTGATCTCGAGCCCCAGCGTGCGCACCGCCTTCTGGATTGCGGTCGCGCAACTGATCCCGGCCGCCGGCGCCTTGAACGTCGCCAGCACGCCGTCGCCCGTCGTCGCGACTTCCTTTCCGCGCGAGCTCTTCAGCTCCTTGCGGACGGCCGCGTAATAATGGCCCATCACCTTGGTCCAGCGCGCATCGCCGAGCTTCGCGGCCTTGGCGGTGGAGCCGACGATATCGACGATCAGGATGGTGGCGAGCGCCCGCTTGAGATCGGTGCCGCGCTCGGCCGGGCGGCGCCGGAGCGCGATAGCTCCGGCCAGCGGCTCATAGCGATGGCTGCGGCGCCGCGCGATCGCGGCCTTTGCGTAATCCTGGGCACGCTGCGCCGTGCCGCACCGAACTGTCTTCTCCTGCGGCGAGCGCGTCCAGTAGACCTTGCGCCCGGCACCGGTGCCTTGGACCTCCACGCCGCCCCACTTCAGGAAAACCGCCGAGCCGACGCGCCTGACACACCACGCCTTCGACGTGTATCCCGATACGTTCGACTGATGGACTCCGATGCGAAGGAATTTTGGCATGAACGCGCGGCCAGTCGAAGGAACGTTTGGGCGGACCTGCGACCAACGTATTCGCACATTCCTGCATTGGCAACAGGGCTCCTCGCACCCTACGCGCCTCTGCGAGCCTCCTGCTTGCCGATCGAGCAGCGCCACGCCGCGAGACGTTCGGCCGGATGCTGCGCCATCCATTCGGCAAGCTGCGGCGCTCCCATCAGACAGGACTGCATCGTCACGTCAGCGAAATCCGAGGTCGTGACGATCTGCTCGTGGCAATCTGTCGGCGACGAGAGGCTGCAGAGCACGGCAATGATCTTGATCATGTCACGAGAGCTCCTTCGACGTACTCGGGCTCTGCGTCGCCGCCCGAGTGGTCGACCGCGGCTCGACGGGCCGCTCGCCGTCGGGATCGGCCCGCGGAAACACGGCGTCATAGTTAGCGCGCGCTTCGCGGATCAGCCGCGCACGCTCGCGCTCGGCTCTTGTGACCAGTCGAACAACTTCGCCCATATCGGCTCCACGGGGTGGCAAGAGGAAACTGACCAGACGCCCCTGGTTGGGCGACCGGCTCACCGCGCAACCCGCAATCACGGGTACGATTCGTATCGCGTGCCGGCCGAACGCGCCGATGACCTCGCCGCATCGACGCTTGATGCCTTTTCGGCGCGCCGCTGATAGTCATTGGCCAGCATCTCGAGACGGGTCGCGACCACGATGTCCGTCATGGTCCGGGCCGCGCGCAGCAGGCTCTGCGCCGTCTCGAGATATTCCTTTCCTCGTCGTGACATCTGCATGGTCATAGGCGCCTCGCGCGGTTTTCTGAAAACATGTCGACAACCGACGGAAATCGACCGAACCAGTCGCGCTCACCCTGCCGGCGCGTCGCCAAACGTTCGACGCACTTTTTCGAGCAAAGGGGCTTTCGCCAAGAGTAGTAGCGGACCAGGCCAAACTTGCCGTCGCACGCGGCACAGCGAGCGGTTCGACTTCCAGAAACTTGGGAACAGTTTGGCATTGTCGTCTCCTCTTGTGGTCGCGTCCGATGTGTCGATCACCTTTTCTGTTGCATCGAGGCAGCCGCACCGACTGTCCTCGACCAAATCTTGCGGCACCAATCGCAACGCCGCCAGTGAAGCCAACCTAGGCGTCCTGCGCGAACATATCTTTCAACAACGCGTCCGATATTGCCCATAAGCACGACTTCCGTCGCGCGCAGGGGACGCACCCCGACGACTGCGCGTTTGCGCGATCGCCCGATTCCGGAACTGGATCGACGTCACGGCGACGCACGCATGCACCGTCAATCACGGCACATCGAGGCCATGACGGGCGGCGATAGCGACCGTCGTTCGGAGATGCCGGGGTGTGCGGGACGATGGCCAGCTGGCCGTGGCCGATGAGGATCTGGATTTCTCCGCCATGCCGCAATCGGCGGCGCGCGGGTCATCCGCAATCCTACGTCAGCGAGATTTCAACGGGCCGGCTGCGGCGAGCATCCCGCCTCAGCCGTGAAACGCAAACAGCTCGATCGGATCGCTGAAGCCGCGCACCTCGTATTTGCCGACATGCTCGAGCTCGAACTCCCGCTCGACCAGTTCGGCGAAGGCGCGCGAGAGCAGCACCGGTCGTCCCAGCTGCTTTGTCAAGGCTTCGAGACGGGAGGCCATGTTGACGGCGGGACCGATGACGGTGAAGTCGAGCCGGCTGGACGATCCGATATTGCCGTACATGACGTCGCCGACGTGGACGCCGATGCCGTAGTTCAGCGGCGCGCGGCCGGTCCCGTTGTTCCGTTCGTTCAGCGCGGCCATAGCCTGCCGGGCTTCAGTCACGGCGCGCAGCAGGTTTGCGCAGGCGCCGGGCCCGCTGAGCGGGAAAATGGCGAGCAGGCCGTCGCCGATGAATTTCAGGATTTCGCCGCCGTGCCGCGCGATCGGCTCCGACATCGCGTCGAAATAGTCGTTGAGGAGATCGATGACGTCGTCGCGCGGCCAGTTGTCCGAGATCTTCGTGAAGTCACGGAGGTCGCAGATCATGATCGCGGCACGCACCGTCGTGCCGGTGCCGCGCCGCGTGGCCCCGGCCAGGATGAGCTCGCCGGCATGGGAGCCGACATAGGTCTCGAGCAGCGTTCGCGCCAGGCGGTTCTTGACGCGGATCTCGCTGACCAGCGCCAGCACCGGCAGCACGTTCTTGAGCGCAACTAGATGCGCGTCGTCGAAGCCGCCGGGGCGATCGGTCGCGAAGGTGACGAGATGGCGCTTGCCGAGTGTGTGGTGGAGCGGCCAGGCGACGTAGTCGGTCAGACCTTTCGCGCGCATCTCGTCATAGACCGCGTGCCTGCGGCCGAGCGACGGATCGCCTTCGAGGTTCTCGCGGAGTTCGCTCGCACCGTCCAGCATTTCGCTGACAGGGCTGCCGATGAACTCGGATCGCTCGAGCACATCGAAGTCGACCCGCGAGATCTTCGCCTCGCGCATGCCATCCAACCACATGAAGGCGGCGCCGAGCCATTGCGGATGCTGGATCCGGACGTGCATCGTCGACCGCTTGAGCGGAATGCCCGCCTGCTGGAGGCGGATGCACATCTCGGCAAAGATGTTGTCGATGAAGCGCTCGTCGCTCGTGCCGTTGGTCAGCCAGTCGACGACGCCGTCGGACAGCGTGGTGGGGCGATTTTGGTCTGGCGCGGTCATACCCTGCCTGTTCATATCGTGCCTTGCGCGGCGGTCGGCATTGTCGGGGCAGATATCGTGTTCCGGCGCCGCGGCGTCAACCTAGCCATGTGCATGGATTGTGCGCATCCGCCGGGCGGTTGCCATCTAGCCGACGAGCTGAATCGAGCCCAGTACCGCCAGCCCTGAGACGAGTCCCAATCTGGACGCCTCGGTCAGCTCGACCTTCAGCGTGCTGCCGTCGGGAATGACAATATCCTCGCTATTGAGACGAATGCTGCATTCGCCGGAAACCGCGTAAACCAGGTGCGTGCCGGCGGACAAAGGCCGATCGCCGGGTTCCCTGAGTGCCAGCAGCTCGATCTCCGCCGCGCCGCGCCGGGCCATCAGGTTGACGACCTCGACCGGACCCGCCTCGAGCGCGGTCACGACCTCCATCTCGCCGGTGAAGCGCACCGTCGTAAAAGGTTCACGCTCGTCGAAGTCCTGCGTGGGCGACTTCAGCACCAGCCCGCGTCCGCCGACGACCATCTGCAGGCGGTCGATGCCGGGCATGTAGGAGAAGGGCGCCGGCGCCACGATCGGCGTGGAGGCAAAGCGCCAGAGCAGGCTGTCCCAATCCTTCGCCGGCGCGTCGGCGCGATGGGCATCCGCGATATCGGTGAAGATGCCGCCACCGTTCTTCCAGGGCGAACGGGTGTAGTCTTCGGACTTCAGCAGCGTGGTTTTCATGTCTTGAACTTATCCGGGAAAGCATGTGGCCGAGATCGCCCGCGCATCATGCGCGGGTTGGGCCGGCTTTGCCAACCGGTTTCACCAGCGATGAACTGCCGTCACGCCTTGGCGTCGAGGTTCAGCCTGGTGCTCAACTCGTTGACGAGCGAATCCACGAACTGGTTCTGATAGGCCGAGATGCCGTTGAAATAGACCGGGCCGCCGGACTGCACCAGCAGGCCGCCGCCGGACACTTCGGCATCCTTGGCGCCGCTCTCGGATTGAGTATCGAGCTTGCCCATGGCGTCGTCGAGCTGCGCGGCGGTCTTGTCGTCCATCTCGCCATTGGCCCGAAGCGTGGCGAGCAGCGCCTGGTAGGCGCCGGTGAGATCGGCTCCCGTCTCGGTCGTAGCGGAGAAGCTGCCGTTGGTCTTGCCGCTGTAGCTCTTGTAGGTCAGCGTCTCCGTGGTGGTGCCGTCGCTGTTGGTTCGATTGTCGAGCAACAGCTCGAACGCGCTGCCATAGGCGCCCGTCGTCAGCATGTTCGGATCGTTCGGATTCTTGTTCTTGCTCGCGCCTGTCTTGTCGGAGCCTGCGGTCCAGTTCGGCGGGACGGTGTAGCTGACGTTGGTCACGGCTTCATTCCTGTGATCATTGCGCGGAAACATTCAGCAATTTTTGTGCCCGCGAAGGCGCAGTTGATTTCCGTCGGCCTTCCTTGCCGTAGCGCGTTGAATTCGCACGACGCTGCAAAAATTGCCCGGCAGTTTCATCCCGTCGCGCGATTGTGCGGCGCTCGCGCCTCAGTTCGTAGCCCGGATGAAGCGCAACGCAATGCCGGGGCAGCTCGCGCGATGAGGCTGTGCTCCCGGATGACGCTTCGCTCCATCGGGCTTCGCGCGCCTCACTCTTTGTCAGGGGCATTGTCGGCCGTCAGCCTTCATGGCCGCACCAAAAGCCTTGCTGTCGAACTTGCCTATCTTCTCGGTGACGGATTTGACGAGATTTGGGGGGACGGATCGCTTCCCCTTGCCCCCGCCGGCGGCAATTTAGGTCAGAAATCTACCCCTTTTGGGTACCTTGCACGAAGCTTGAAGCGCCGCATAATACAGACACTTATCCAAAGGTAACCCGCTCGCGCTTCGGCCAGGCAATTGCGTAACGCGCTCCTCTCAGTGGGAGAATTGCAATGCCCGTGTTGGACTTGCCGTACTGGTTGATCATTGCAGGCTCCGCGTTGGTATTGGGCGGGCTCATTGGCTTAGGGGTCAGCCGCAACAGGCGGGTTGAGAGCGATCCCATTCTGCTCCCGGGCGATTTGACGGCATGGAGAGACGAGGGATCAGAGACCTCGGACCTTGCGGCTATCCGGGATTCGCACAGGTAGGCACTGACGGCTTGGGCCCGTGGCCCATTCTGCGGAGCAAACTCTGGAGAGAGACATGACCCTGCACTTTACGCGCGTCGAGACTCCGGTGCATGAACTTGAAATCTGGATGGCGTGCAGCAGCGGATTTTCGTTTGTGATCAGTAACGAAAGCCGCACCGGTCCTGGCCTTCACGGAAAGCCGGGCCTGGTTGCCTCATGGCGCCCCGTTGAAGAAAACAAGTCCGCAATCAAGCTTGGCGGCTCCCCCTTCAGTACCTTCGCCGAGGCCGAGAAGGCCTGCGAGGCGCTCCTGGAGGCACTTGAGCAGATGAGCGAATCGCAAACTCCGACGACTGCGGTGACGCCGCAATAAAGAGAGACCTCGGCTTCGTCGGGGCATCGAATTCCGCGCCGCCGGATTGTGCTGGCGCTTTACATCCCGCTCAGGCCGCTATCGACCGCGAGCGTCTGTGCGGTGACATAGACGCTTTCGTCCGACAGGAAGAACAACACGGCGTAGGCAATTTCCCATGCGGTGGCCTGCCGGCCGAAGGGGACGTGGCCCTTGCCGCGGCTGGGGCGGCCGGCGCCGGCTTCGCGGCTGTTGGGGGTGTCGACGAGGCCGGGATAGACGAGATTGGCGCGGATGCCGCGGCGCGATCCGAGATGGGCGATGTTGCGCATCAGGCCGCCGAGCGCGGCTTTTGAAGAATCATACGCCGCCATCTGCGATCCCGCTTTCAGCGCGGCGATCGAGGAGATGAAGACGATGGCGCCGCCATTGTCGAATTTCGGCATCGCTGCGCGGCAACAGAGCATGGGACCGCGAACGTTGACGTCGTAGATCCTGTTCCACTCCTCGGGGCTGACGGCATCGAGCCCCGTCTTGCCGAAAGTGCCGATGTTCAGCACCATGCCGTCAAGGCCGCCCATCGCGCGATGCGCCTCCTCGATCATGCGCTGGACGTCAGGCTCCGACGTGACGTCGGCAGTGATGGCAAAGCCCTCGCCGCCTTCGTCGGTGATGTGCTTGACGGTCTGTTGTGCGGACGTCCGGTTGAGATCTGCCACCGCCACCTTCGCGCCCTCACGTGCGCACAAAATGCTCATGGCGCGGCCATTGCCGATTGGATCGGTGGCGGCGTCGAACACGCGCTGGCCGCCGCCGACGATCAGGATACGGCGTCCCTTCAGGCGTCCCCTGCCCGGCGCTTCGCCCAATGACTCCGCGCTTGGTGGACGGACGTAACGCTCCGGCTTGCTATCGATTTCCGCCATCTCAGCCGCCCTACTTCTTGCCGCCGTCATAGACCTTCATGCCGGCCGCGGGATCGAGATCGGTTTCGGTTGCCTCGGTCAGGCGCGCCATCATCATATAGAAGCCGAGCGCAACGATGGATTCGACGATCTCCTGATCGCTGAAGTGTTTTCGCGCGGCAGCGAAGGTCGCCTCGGGCACGCGGACGTTCTCCACGATTTCGCGGCCGAATTTCAGCAAGGCTCGCTCCGCGTCGCTCAATGCGGCAGAGTCGTATTCGGTGCGTTCGACCGCATCGATCTGGCCTTGCGTGCAGCCGATGCCGAGCGCGATCGGAACATGCTGGCGCCATTCATAGGCGCCGCCCTCTAACTGGGCGGCCTGCAAGATCAAAAGCTCGCGGTTGACGGCTGAGAGCTTCTGCTTGTGCAGGATCGAATTGCCGAGCCGCATCGCCGGGATCATGTTGGCCTCGGCATGGGCCATCATGCGGAAGATGTTGAGCTTGACCGGCATGCGGTCGAACGAGGCGCGGATATCGCCGCTCGTCGTCTCCGGATCAATCAGGGGCAGCCTTGCCACGCGTTTCTCCCTTGGGTTTTCGTTTCTTGTTGTCTTCGCCATTGCCTGCCGCGATCAGCGACAGGAAAAAGGCGAGATAGCGGTCGATCGCCTCGATCACCTTCGGCCGCGGCGAAGGTGCTGCGCCCATCACGTAATGCTCGAGGCGGATGTAGATCAGGCCGGCCGCGAACAGCCGCGCGGTCTCGCGCGGATCGGGTGTCGAGACCAGGCCGGCGAGCGCAAAACCGCGAAAGTAATCCGTCATCATGCTCTGCTCGCGCGCGTAAAAATGGTCGGCGAATTTGGCGCGGATGCCGGGCACGCGGTTACGCTCGGCGGTGATTACTTTCTGGAACTGATGCTCCCGCGGATCAGACCATTGCTCGACGAGATCAAGCGCGAACTGGCGGCAAAACGCAGCGGGCTGGCGCGCCAGCTGCCTGTAGCGCGGCTCTTCCAATCGGCTCGCCGAACTGGCCGGGCCGTGCTCGGCCACGATCGCTTCCAGGATCGCGGCCTTGCCGGAGAAATGGTTGTAGAGGCTGCTTTCGCGAATGCCGACACGGCGCGCGAGCTCGCGCATCGAGGCGCCGCCATAGCCGCTCTGCGCGAACAGATTGAGCGCTTCGGAGAGGATGCGCTCGCGGGTCGTGGGCGCAGCCGCTTCCGCCGCGCTGGAGGTGTGGACAGCCATGTGGCTTGACTAACGAACGATCGTTCGCTAGTCAACCGTACGAACGATCGTTCGTTTCGCCAATCTGGCGGCAGCGGTCGCGGCCCCGCAAGTCCGCTTCGGGCGCTGTTCTCGCGTTTCAACTCCGCTCCAATGAGAGGCGGAGAGCAATTTTGGGGAGACGACCTCATGGCGCGCTTTGCCCGCCTTCGCCTTCGTGCGGCCAGCATCCTGTTGCCGCTGCTCGCAGCCAGTGCCGTTCAGGCCCAAAGCGCGAAATACGATCCCGGCGCCGACGACAAGACCATCAAGATCGGCACCACCGCGCCGCTGAGCGGCCCAGTGTCCGCCTTCGCGCAGATCGCGAAATCGGCGGAGGCCTATTTCCGCAAGGTGAACGACGACGGCGGCGTCAACGGCCGGCGCATCCAGATGATCATCGCGGACGATGCCTACAGCCCGCCGAAGACGGTGGAGCAGACCCGGCGGCTGGTCGAGAGCGAGGAAGTGCTGCTGATCTTCGGCGGTGTCGGCACGCCGACCAACAGCGCCGTGCACAAATATCTCAACGACCGCAAGGTGCCGCAGCTCTTCCTGGGTTCGGGCGCCGCGAAGTGGGACGATCCCAAGAGCTTTCCGTGGACCGTCGGCTGGCAGCCGACCTATCGCGACGAGGCGATCGCCTACGCCAAATATATTAAGGCGAGCCACGCCAATGCGAAGATCGGCGTGCTCTACCAGAACGACGATCTCGGCAAGGATTATCTGAAGGCGCTGGAGGAAGGGCTCGGCAGCGGCGAAGCCATTGTCGCGCGCGCCGCCTACGAGACCTCGGCACCGACCGTCGACACGCAGATCCTGCAACTGAAGACCGCCGGCGCTGACGTGGTGCTGGTAGCGGCAACGCCGAAATTTGCGGCGCAGGCGATCCGCAAGATCGGCGAGATCGGGTGGAAGCCCACGACCATCATCTCCAACGTCTCGGCCTCGATCAGCGGCGTGCTGGAGCCGGCCGGCAAGGACAATTCCACCGGCGTCATCTCCAGCCAGTATCTGAAGGATGCGACCGACCCGGCCTCGAAGGACGACGCGGGCTATAAGGAATGGCTGGCGTTCATGGACAAGTACCTGCCCGACGCCAACAAGAGCGACTGGCTCAATGTCTACGGTTACACCATCGCGCAGACGCTGGTGACGGTGCTGAAGGCGTCCGGAAACGACCTCACCCGTGCCAATGTGATGAAGCAGGCCACGACGCTCAAGAACGTAAAGCTGCCGATGCTGATCAACGGCACCGCGGTGAACAATTCGCCCGAGCACTACACGCCGATGACGAGCCTCCAGCTCATCCGCTTCGACGGCACGCGCTGGGTGCCGTTCGGCGATCTCCTGAAGAACTGAGCCCATGCGGCAGGTCAGGATCGGCAGCATGCGGATCGATCTCGTCAGCGAGATCCCTTCGCTCGCCTTCGACAAGACCTGGCTGTTCGCCAACGTCACCGACGCGGTGATCGCGGAGAACCGGAGCTGGCTCGATCATCGCTATATCGAGCCGGAGACCGGACGCTTCATCCTCAGCCACCACTCCTATCTCGTGCGCACGCCGCGCTGGACCGCCATCGTCGACACCTGCTGCGGCAATCACAAGCCGCGGCCGCGCGTGCCGGCGTGGAACAACCTCAACCAGCCTTATCTCGCAAACATGCGGGCGCTCGGTGTCGCCCCTGAAGAGGTCGACTTCGTGATGTGCACGCATCTGCATGTCGACCACGTCGGCTGGAACACGCGCCTCGTGGACGGCCGCTGGGTGCCGACCTTCCCCAACGCGCGCTATCTGATGGGACGCGCCGAATATCGACACTTCGAAGCCGCGCACAATGCGGCGCCGAAGAACCCCGTGAACCACGGCTCGTTCGAGGATTCCGTACTGCCGGTGGTCGCGGCGGGCCTCGCCGAGTTCGTCGAGACCGATCATCGCCTGTTCGCCGATCGCGACGCAGGCTTACGCTTCGCGCCGGCACCGGGCCATACCGCCGGCAACATGCAGATCCACCTCAATGGCGGCCACGATCATGCGGTGATGTCGGGCGACGTCATCCACCATCCCATCCAGTGCGCCGCGCCGTGGCTGTCGAACGCCGCCGACGTCGATCCGGCCGCCGCGGTCGCAACACGGATGGCGCTGCTGGAAGAACTTGCGGACACGCCGAGCTATCTGCTCACCGGCCATTTTCCGGCGCCGACTGCGGGTCGCGTGATCCGGCACGGCGACGCCTACAGATTTCGTTTCGAGGATTAGGGGAAACCATCATGAAGCTGCGCACCGTCACGCTGTCATTGCTCGCATTGCTGTCGGCGGCGCTGCCGGCACGCGCCGAGGATCCTGCCGCCTACCCCACCCACAAGATCAAAATGCTTCTGCCCTATGCGGCCGGCGGCGGCGGCGACGTGATCGGCCGCTTGCTCGCCGACAAGATGGGCAAGACGCTGGGACAGGGCGTCTATATCGAGAACCACACGGGTGCTGCCGGCACACTCGGCACGCAGATGGTCGCGGTGGCGCCGAACGACAGCTACACCATCACCGTCGGCGGCATGACCACGCATGTGCTGGCGCCCGCGATCTATCCAAAACTGCCCTACGATTCGATCAAGGATTTTACGACGATCGGGCGTATCGGGACGTCCTCGATCATGCTGGTGGCGACCAGGGATTTTCCCGCCAATGACATCAAGAGCCTGATCGCGCTTTCCAAGAAGGGCGAGCCGATCCAGTACGGAAGCTGGGGCGTCGGCTCGACCGGACAATTCTGTGCGGAAATCCTGATGCAGCAGACCGGCATCAAGATGGATCACGTGCCGTTCAACGGCATCGCCAAACTCGCGGGCGACTTGCTTGGCGGCCACATCTCGCTTGCAACGCTGGACATGGCAACCGCAACGCCGCTGGTGAAGGACGGCTCTATCAAGGCGCTGGCCGCCTGCGGCGAGCGTTCGCCGAGCCTGCCTGACGTCGCAACCTACAAGGAACAGGGCGTGCCGTTCGACCGCAGCCTGTCCTGGGCGATGTATGGTCCCGCCGGCCTCGCTCCCCCGATCGCACAGAAATTGTCGGCGGCGTTGAAGGACGCGCTGGGCGATGCCGAGGTGAAGGAGAAACTTTTGGGGCTCGGCATCACGCCGCAATACGTGCCGGGCGACGAGCAGCGCGACATCAACGCCCGCGACATCGCGGCCTGGAAGCAGGTTGCCAAGGATGCAGGGATAGAGGTCAAGTGACGATCGCGAGCGATCAGAAGGGAGCGCGGGCATGAGCCGCATTTTCGGCGCGGTGCGCCAGAACGGATACGTCGTGCGGGACATCCACGCCGCGATGAAGCACTGGATCGAGGTGATGGGCGTCGGCCCCTGGTACTACATGGACCGCGTCAAGACCGACTGGTTCCGCCATCGCGGCCAGGACTCCGCGGTCGAGATGAGCATTGCGCTCGCCAATTCCGGCGATCTCCAGATCGAGCTGATCCAGCAGCGCAACGATGCGCCCTCGCTGTACAGGGAATTCCTCGACGCCGGCCACGAGGGCCTCCAGCACATGTCCTACTGGAGCCATGACTACCAGGCGCTCTACGACAAGGCGATCGGGCTCGGCTACCGGATAGGCCATGAGGGCCAGATCGGCGGCGACAAGGGGCGCTTTGCCTATTTCGACACGCAGGCACACCCGGGCACGATTATCGAGATCTCCGACATCAGCGGCACCAAGGGACCGTTCTTCGAGAAGGTCCGGCAGGCGGCGATGACCTGGGACGGGACGCGGCCGATCCGCGAGGTCGGCGGAGCGAAATCGTAAGGGCCGTCGCAGGCGGGGTTCATCTCGCTGCCGGCGCGGTGGGCGGCAAACCATGCTATAGACCTCGTGTCCGAACCTTCAGCGAGGCAAGCATGTCCAACACTGACAAGGTTTTCGCCGGCTCGATTCCGAAAATCTACGACGAGTATCTCGTCCCGCTGATCTTTGCCCACTACGCCGCCGACATCGCGAAGCGTATCGCGGCTCTTTCCCCGTCGACGATACTGGAAACCGCGGCAGGTACCGGCGCCGTTACGCGGGCCGTGACCGCGGCGCTGCCTCCCGGCATCCGTTACGTCGCAACCGATCTCAACGAGCCGATGCTCGCGATCGCGGCGCAGCGCCAGGGTGAGGACCCGCGCATGACATGGCGTCAGGCGGATGCCACCGCCCTGCCCTTTGACGAAGCCGCGTTCGACGCGGTCTGCTGCCAGTTCGGCGTCATGTTCTTTCCCGACCGCGTCAAAGGCTTTGCCGAGGCAAAGCGGGTGTTGCGACCGGAAGGCACGTTCGTATTCAACGTCTGGGACCGCATCGAGGAAAACGTGTTCGCTGACGACGCCACCGCCGCGCTCGGAAAAATGTTTCCCGATGATCCGCCCCGTTTCATGGTGCGGACGCCGCATGGCTATCACGACAAGGCCATTATCAGAGCCGATCTGGAACAAGCGGGCTTCCGCCACATCTCGATCCAAACGCTTCCTGCGGTGAGCCGCGCGCCCACGCCCGAATATGTGGCGGTCGCGCTCTGCCAGGGTACGCCGCTGCGCAACGAGATCAAGGCCAGGGATGCCAGCAAGCTTCAGGCAGCGACCGACCTCGTCGCCGAGGCGCTCCGATCGCGCCATGGGTCCGGAGCGGTCGAAGGCAAGATTCAGGCGATCGTGATCGAGGCTCGGCCGTAGGTGCGGACCCTCAGCGCAGGTTTGCGCGAAGCTCGCGCACGCCGCGTCCGAGCCGTTCCCGCAAGAGCGTCCGGAGCGTCGCGCCGTCCTCATAGCCGACCTCGGCGGCGATCGCATCGACGTCGAGACCGCTGCCATGCAGCAGCGACTGCGCGC
Source organism: Bradyrhizobium barranii subsp. apii (assembly GCF_011516635.5). Lineage (GTDB taxonomy): Bacteria > Pseudomonadota > Alphaproteobacteria > Rhizobiales > Xanthobacteraceae > Bradyrhizobium > Bradyrhizobium barranii. The sequence goes on from NZ_CP096255.1 coordinate 8,043,762, forward strand.
GCTCGACTCGCAGATCCTGAAAGTAGGAGAGCGGAGACTTACCGAGCACCGACTCGCACCGGCGCTGCAAGGTGCGTGCGCTCGTCGCGAGCGCACTGGCGGCCTCCTGCAGCGAAAACCCTTGCTTGAGATGTTCGCGCGCCCAGCGCTCGAAACGCTGGATGAGCGGATCAGCCTGCGCGAGGTGATTGGGAATAATGAAAGGCGCTTGCAGGGAGCGCAGGTCGGCGAGCAGATAGCGCGACACGACGGCCGCGAGCTCGGGGCTCGCCTGGCGTATGAACCACAGCGCAAGATCGAGATGCCCCATCGCGGCGCCCGCCGTGACGACGCGGTCCGATGTCACCAGCATGCGTGTCTCATCGAGACGAACATTGGGGTAGCGTTGGCGAAACAAGGGTGACAGCCACCACGTGGTGGTCGCGTCCCGTCCATCGAGCAGCCCCGCCTCCGCCAGCACGAAGGTACCGATGCAGGACGCGGCGATGCGCGCGCCCTCGGCGTACCAGGACTGGAGCTGTTTCACTGCCTCTCTGACATCGCGCCGGTCGAGCGCCGGAATCAGCTGTTCCGGCCGGCTCGTATTCAACGCCGGCACGATGACCCAGTCCGGCTTCAGATCGGACGTTACCGATTTGACGGGGATCGCGAAGCCCTGCCCGGATCGGACCTTCTTCCGCACGCCGACAATTGAGACATCGAAATGGGGCGCTCCGCCCGTTTGAGCGGCTGCGAAATTGTTGGCGATCGTGAACGCATCGAGCGTCACGGTCAGCCCGGTGTCCCAAAATCCCTCCAGGGCGAGCAATTGAATGCGCATGGCGGAAACGCTCTCAAAGTTGTCGTTTACGACAATACCGTTCGAACGGAAGCAAGCCTAGCTTGCGATGCAACGGCAACCGGAACGAAGGCCTTCATCGCGATCGATAGATAAGGGCAATCATCTGAATAAACAAAGCTATTCCAGATGTGCGCTCGAGGAAACGATGGCGTAAACGCATCTAAAAATGGCGCTTCTGCCAACATTGCAGGAGGTCCTGGATCCGATGCCGTCCACTGACAAGCAGCAATCCAAAGGAGCCAACATGAAAGTCATCGCCATCGGTAACATCGGCAAGGCACCGACACCCGAGCAGCGGCAGCAGATCATGCCGAGGGAAGTGCCGGCCACGCTCAAGCTCTATCTCGACGGGAAGATCGAGCAGTTCTGGTTTCGCCAGGACAAGCCAGGCGTGGTCTTCCTGATGAACGTCGAATCCCTCGAACAGGCCAAGGCGACCGTGGAAGCACTGCCGCTCGTCACCGACGGCTTCGCCACCTACGAGCTGATGCAGGTCGGTCCGCTCGCGCCGCTGGGCATGCTCATCCAGGGCAAGTGACCACGCGTCAGATCGACACGCGACGCTTCCACCAACCTTCCGAACCGGCCCGCATCGCCGCCGTTCCACGGCGGCGATGCAACGTGCGGCAATCGCTGCCGGCGAAGCATGACTAAATGAAGAGCGCAAACCTCGTAATATGGAGGATTTCAAATGAAGCTTACACTCGCTGCCGGTCTCCTGGCATTCGCCCTGTGCCTGACCTCCGCCGTCCCCGGACGCGCGCAGTCACCCACGCCACCGACACCGACCACCCGAATTCTCGCGATCGGCACGGTAAACCCCGGCGCCGATGTCGCCGCTGCGCGCGCCGTCCTGCCGATGGAAGTGCGCGAGACGGTGAAGCTCTATCTCGATGGCAAAATCGACCAGTGGTACTCGCTGCAAAATCGTGTCGGCGTCGCGTTCATCCTGAACGTCACGGATATCGCGGCCGCTCATGACATGCTCGAAAAGCTGCCCCTGGGGCAGGCTCATCTCATGAGCTTCGAGCTGATCCCGCTTGGCCCGCTCAATCCGCTTCGGCAGTTGCAGGGCATGTCGACGGGTCCACAGTAGACAGCCGGAATGCCCGTCGTCGGCGCCGCTGCGGTCGCCGACGACAGATATCTTCAGCTCAGGCGATGACGCGGCCCAGCGCGGCGCGCCGTCCTACCAGAAGCCCCGCTGCATCGGCTGCGCCGGCTGATAATACTGATACTGGCCGCGGCGGCGCGGATTGACGGGCTGCGGGTTCGGCTGCTGCTGGAAGAAGAAGCCGAAGCCGTTGCCGCCATTGCCCCAGCTGTCATCGCTTGCCATTTCCATCGGCGGCGGCGCGGTCGGCTTGCGGGTGATGAAGCCGCCCTGCGGATGATTGCTCAGCACCGCGACGAACTCGGTGCGGTAGTTGGTCTCGGCACTCAGCGGCTCGTCCGAAATCACGATCGACGAACGCGGCAATGCCGTCGGCCCGATGCGATCCCAGACGTCCTGCGGAATGGTGATGCGATCGAGCGCGTCCTTGGCGTCGTCGCCGTTCTCGATCGTGACCACGCTCCAGCGCAGGCCGGTATCGGCCTTCGCCATCGCGGTGAAGATATGCGTGCCGAGCGGCTGGTCGGGACTGCGGATGGTGACGGGCACCTCGATGCTGGTGTCGAATACTTCGCCGCCGCCATCCGGCGCCGGCTTGTGCGTGTTCCGCCGCACGTAGAGCTTCTGCGTCGCGCGGCTGATGTAAACGGACACCGGCTCAAGCGCGAGCTTGGCGTCGGTCGCAGCCGTCACGGCATCGGCCTTCCTGGTTGCCGCGACCTTTGCCGCCTCCTTGGTGGCGGCAACGGCGTCGCGCTTCGGCTGCGCGGCGGCCTTGGCGGCATCGAGCGCCGATGCAGCGTCGGCGGCCTTGGTCGCAACCTTCTGCTTCAGCTCCTCGGCCTGCACCCGCGCCTGATCGGTCTTGGCGGCCGCGATCTTCTTGTCGGCGAAAGCGAGCTCGGCGTCGGCCTTGGTCTTCTGCTGTTCCAGCTTGCGCAGCGATGCGGGAAGCGACGCGGCCTCCTTCGCGGCCGCGGCCGCAGCCTTCTTGGCCTCGGCGGCAGCCTGGATCGCCTCCTCGGCTTCAGCGGAGAGCTTGTCGGACCGGTTCGGCACGGCCGCGATGGCCTCGCGCTTCGGCACGAACAGCGAGGGATGAGTGAAATCGATCGGGGCCGCGTCGTTCGGCGAGATGATCACGCGCATGCCGATGTTGGTTTTGTCGAACAGGCCCTCGGCAAAGCCGAAGGGCATCCGCACGCAGCCGTGCGAAGCGGCATAGCCGGGCAGCGGCCCGCCATGCAGCGCGATGCCGTTCCAGGTGATGCGCTGCATGTTGGGCATCCAGGCATCGTCATACATGGTCGAGCGGTGGTCCTTGTCCTTCTCGACGATGGCGAAGACGCCGGCCGGCGTCTCGCGGCCGGTGGTGCCGGTGGACACCGGCGCGCGCAGGATCCAGCCGTCGGAATCGTAGAAAGTCACTTGCTGGCTCTTGATCGACACGATCGCCATGATCGGCTCGCCGGCCTCGCGCGGCGCCACCGCCTCGGCCGGCTGGCGGGCCTGCTTGGCCGCCTCGGCGCTTCCGCTCAGCGCCGTCAGGGCAACGGCCGTTGCGAGCGCAACAAGTCCGGGGGGCCGCCAACGCCGCATCGCCGTGGTGGATTGCGCCGTCGTCATCAGGTCTTTCATGCCATTCCCCGGTCCAGTACCAGTCCGCGCCTTACGTCGATCACGTCAGATTGCGATCTTTGAATTAAGAATTCGCAGCCACCTTGCGTTCCGTATCCGGCAATATTCGGACCTATCAGGCGGCAAATCTCTCATATACGAGGGCTCGCGCGGGCGGAAGGTGGGCTGGGGCCGGAGCCGGCCCGGGGCTGGTCACGAATCGCTGCGGCACAATGTCCGGCTAGTGGGTTCGGCGCCCGATCAGCCGTGTCATTGCAGCGCCGAACAGGCCGAACAGCGCATACACCATGAGCGGCAGAGCGTGCGCGGCAGCCTGCCCGACCGGTTCGTGCTCCACGATTAGCAGGACCGCGAACACGGTCAGGCTCAGGAGGACGCAGATGAGAGCGGCAGCAAGGCCCAGCCTGCGCAGAACGAAGGCAAAGTCGGTGGTGGTCATGACCGCATCCGGGGCGAAGATGAACAGACCTACGCTAGACCCGCCCGCGACAGCAGGATGTGACCGTCATCACAGAGATGCGGTTCCCGAACGCCGGCCGGCTCAGGACGCGACCCCGACCGCCTTGCTATCCACCGCGGCCTGGATTTCCGCATCGCTCAGGCCCGCCTCGCGCAACACCTCACGCGAATGCTCGCCGAGGCGCGGCGCCATGCGATGGATGCCGGCCGGGCTTTCCGAGAATTTCGTCGCGGGCCGCGCCTGCCGGATCCGGCCTTCGGTCGGATGATCGATATCCGCAAACAATGCGACGGCGGCGAGATGCGGCTGCTCGCCGATCTCGGTGAGCCGGGCGAAGGCGGTGTGCGGCACGTCCAGCCGCAGCAATAGCTCCTCCCATTCCGCGGTGGTGCGGGTCGGCCCGATCTCGCTCATGCGGTCATAGACCTTGTCGATGTTCTGGGAACGAAGCACGGGATCGCGCACCCCGAGCTCCTCGATCAGCTCGGGGCGGCCGACAGCCTCGAAGAAGGCGCACCAATTGTCTGCGGAGTAGGGCAGCATCGTCAGCCAGCCGTCCTTGGTCTGCACCGGGCGCCGGTTCTTCATCCTCTTGTAGCCGGTCGGGCCGATCGGCGGGTCGAACGCGTGCCCGCCCAGCATCTCGATACTGTTGAAGCCGGCGATGGTTTCCAGCATGGGGACTTCGACCATCTGGCCCTGCCCGCTGCGCTCGCGCCGGAATAAGGCCGCGGACACCGCGCCGACCATCGCCATCGCGCAGATCTTGTCGCCTATCAGGCTCGGAACGAATTCCGGCTCCTCGTCCGATCCGATCGATGAAGCAAGGCCCGACGCGGCCTGGATGATCTCGTCGAAGGCGGGGCGCGCTGCCCACGGCCCGTCCTGGCCGAAGCCGGTCGCCGCGGCATAGATCAGGCGCGGATTGAGCTTTGCGCAGGCCTCATAGCCGAAGCCGAGGCGCGCCATCGCCGCGGGTCGCACATTGGTGACGAGCGCATCGACTGTCGGGATCAGTTTTGCCAACGCCGCCTTGCCATCCGGATGCTTCAGATCGAGCGCGAGGCTGCGCTTGTTGCGGTTGACGGCCATGAACTGGCCGCTCATGCCGCGATTCCGGAACACGCCGGTGTAGCGCCAGGTATCGCCCGCGGGCGGCTCGACCTTGATGACATCGGCGCCCCAGTCGCCGAGCATCTGCGCAGCGTAGGGGCCGAACAGCACGCTCGTCAGATCGAGAACGCGGATACCGCTGAGGGGGCCGGTCGGTGTCATCGTCGTTTCACTGTCGTTGGAGGAAGCAACTGCGGGACAAGACAGGCGGGCGGGCTGGTACCAGCCCGCCCGTCACATTGCGTCGATCCTATTCGCCGATCACGTCGCCGAACAGCTCCCAGGATTTGCCGTTGAAGCGCGCCATCTGCAACTGCCGGATCGGCGTCACCTGCTCGGCTGAGGTGTTGAGCTTGATGCCCGGCAGCAGCATCGGCAATTCGACGTCCTTGAACGACTGCGTCTGCTTCATCAAATTGGCGCGGGTGAGGTCGTTGCCGGCGCGCTGCAGCACCAGCTCCATGATCTGCGCCATGGTGTAGCCGGTGACGTTGAAGACGTCGGCCGGATCGGCGCTCGAATTGTACGTCTTCATCCACTCGCGCCAGGCTTTCATGCCGGAATCATTCTCCCAGCGCGGATCACCGGGATCCTTCTGGAAAGCACCGGTGACGATGCCGACGGAATTGTCGAGCCCGGCCGGCACCAGCACGGAGCCGACGGAGTTGGAAACGGCGGGAAGGATCATCTGCGGCTTCCAGCCGAGCTCGGCGATTTTCTTGATCGCTTGCGCTGCGAATTTCGGCGTGCACTCGTTGAAAACAACGTCAGCGCCGGCGGCCTTGAACTTGACGATCTGGGAGTCCACGGTCGGATCCGATGTCTCGTAGGTGGCCTCGGACACGATCTGGTTGACGTACTCCCCTAACCCTTCCTTGAAGCCGGCGAGATAGTCGCGCCCGGGATCTTCGTTCGGCGTGATGACGGCGATTTTGGCATTCGGCTTGTTTGCAAGAATCCACTTCGCATAGATGCGGCCTTCGGTCCGGTAGGTCGGCTGCGAACCGGTGGTCCAGGGAAAATGCTGCGGATCGTTCCAGCGGCTGGCGCCGCTCGACGGGAACAGCTGCGGGATCTTCTTGGCGTTGAGGTATTTCTGCGCGGCGATGTTGGGACCGGTGCCGAGCATCGAGAACATCGCCAGCACCTCGTCGCTCTCGGCGAGGCGGCGAACCTGCTCGACCGTCTTCGACGGCGAATAACCGTCGTCCATGCTGAGCAGCTCGACCTTGCGGCCGTTGATGCCGCCCTTGTCGTTGAGCATCTTGAAATAGGCGATCTCGGCGCGGCCAATCGCGGAATAGGCGGAGGCCGGTCCCGAATAGGGCATGGTCTGCCCGAGCTTGATCGACGTGTCGGTCGCGCCGGTGTCGTAGTTTCCGGCCGCCGCGGCCGAAGCGGCGCCTAGCGCCGCAAGCAGAGCAACGACTCCACGGACCAGTTGTCTTCCCGGCATGCTCGGCATCTCCTTCCCAGGCAAGACGCATCGACGCGTGAGCTCACAGGCTGCCGCCGGCGCCCTCCACTTTCTTCTTGGTTTCCATCGGCCGCATCGATTGCGATGCCGGCGAGCGCGACGATACCCTGATTATGAAGCGTGAGATGTAGCGAAGAATTCAGATGCGTATGCGCGGCTTGCAGCCGTTCTATTTTACGCGCGCGTCACACGACAATGTGAGCGTCAGACCTCGAGCCATGCGTCAGACTTCAAGCCATTCCTGGCGCACGGCGGCATTGGCCTTGAGCTCGTCCGGCGTCCCCTCGAACACGACGCGGCCGTGACCCATGATGTAGACGCGCTTCGAGATCCGCATCGCGATCGAGAGCTTCTGCTCGACCAGCAGGATTGCGACGCCGGCCTGCGCGATGCGCGCAATGAGATCGCCGACCTGCTGCACGATGAGCGGGGCGAGACCCTCGGTCGGCTCGTCGATCATGATCAGGTCCGGATCGCCCATCAGCGTCCGGCAGGTGGTGAGCATCTGCTTTTCACCGCCCGACAGGACGCCCGCGGCCGTATCGGCACGCGCGGCGAGATTGGGGAACATCTCGAGCATATCCTCAAGCCGCCATTTGCCGGGGCGGCGCGTGTCCTTGACGCCGAGCAGGAGGTTTTGGCGAACCGTCAGGCTCGGGAAGATATCGCGATGTTCAGGGACATAGCCGAGGCCGAGGTGCGCGATCTTGTAGCTGGGAAGGCCGGCGATGTCCTTGCCCTTGAAGCGGATCGTGCCTTGCGGCGCGACCTCGCCCATGATCGCCTTGACCGTGGTCGAGCGGCCGACACCGTTGCGGCCGAGCAGGCTCACGACCTCGCCCGCGGCGACGTCGAGGTCGACGCCCTGGAGGATGTGGCTCTTGCCGTAATAGGCGTGGAGATCCCTGACCTCGAGCATCAATGCGCTTCCTCGCCGAGATAGGCTTCCTTGACCTTCGGATCGCGCCGGATCTCTTCCGGCGTGCCCGAGGCGATGATGTGGCCGTAGACCAGCACGGAGATGCGGTCGGCAAGGCCGAATACGACGCTCATGTCGTGCTCGACGATGACCAGGGTCTTGCCCTCGGTCAGTCGCCGGATCAGCGACACCGCGCGGTCGGTTTCGGCGTGGCTCATGCCGGCGGTCGGCTCGTCGAGCATGACGACCGTGGCCCCGCTCGCGATGGTGATGCCGATCTCGAGCTCGCGCTGCTCGGCGTAGGTCAGAAGTCCCGCCGGAACATCGCGCCGGTGCGTGAGATGGATGTCGTCCAGGATCTGAGCCGTGCGCTCGCGCACTTCCGGCAGGCTGTCGACGTTCTTCCAGAAAGCGTAGCGGTGCCCCGTCGCCCACAGCACGGCGCAGCGGACGTTCTCCCAGACCGACATGCGGGCGAACACGTTGGTGACCTGGAACGAGCGCGACAGGCCGCGCCGGTTGATCTCGAACGGCCGCAGGCCTGAGATCACATCGCCGTTCAGCTTCACCTCGCCCGAGGTCGGCTTGATGTGGCCGCTGATCAGATTGAACGTCGTGGATTTTCCGGCGCCGTTCGGGCCGATGACGGCGTGACGCTCGCCTTTCGCGACGCTGAGGTTGAGGTCGCGGATGATGCCGACATTGCCGAAGCGTTTTTCGACGGCGCGGACTTCGATGGCTGCTGCGCTCATGCCAGATACCCCCGGTCACGGGCGACCGTCGCAGCCCTGTCCCACGCGTCCGCGATCCTCCGCCAGCTCAGCCGCGCGACGAACGCACCGCCGACGACGAGAACTGCTGCGGAAATCCACGTCACCGGGGACTTCGCATTGAAGGGAATGCCGAACAGGTTGATCGGGTCGCCGCCGGAATAGCGCGCGAGCGTCTCGATGGTGAGGATGACGCCGCAGGCGAGCGCCAGGGTCGGCACAATAGCGACGAGATAGGACGGGATCACCGTCCAAAGCGTTCCGGCGCGAACCAGCGGCCGGTGCATCATCAACAGGCCGGCGATGCCGCCCGGCGCGAACATCACGATGCCGATGAAGATGATGCCGAAATAGAGCTGCCAGACGCTGGTGAGGCCTGTCAGCCCGAGCTGGAGATAGGTCACCAGGATCGCGCCGAGGATCGGCCCGAAGAAATAGGCGATGCCGCCGATGAAGGTGGAGAACAGCACCAGACCGGACTGGATCGCACCGAGCAGCGCGGAGTTCGCGATCTCGAAATTGATCGCGGTCAGGCCGCCGGCGACGCCCGCGAAGAACCCGGCAAAGCAATAGGCGAGATAGCGGACGACGTGAGGATCGTAGCCTATGAACTGGACACGCTCGGGATTGTCGCGGACGGCATTGCTGATCCGTCCCAGCGGCGTCCGGGTCAGCGCGTACATCGCGATGGCTGACAGCACCAGCCAGAACGCGATGAGGTAATAGACCTGAACCTGGGGCCCGAACGACCAGCCGAACATCTTGGGCAGTGCCGTGCGATCCGTGGTGATGCCGGCTTCGCCGCCGAACACCGAGCGCAGGATCAGCGAGGACGACGCCACCAATTCGCCGATGCCGAGCGAGATCATCGCGAACACGGTGCCGGCGCGCTTGGTCATGACCCAGCCGATGATGACAGCGAAGACGAGACCACCGATCCCGCCGAACAGCGGAATGAACGGCAGCGGGATCGGCCAGCCGTGCGACACCACCGCATTCATCATGTGACAGGCCGCGAAGCCGCCGAGGCCGTAATGCACGGCGTGACCGAACGACAGCAGGCCGGTCTGGCCGAGCAGGATGTTGTAGGAGAGCGCGAAAACGATCGCGATGCCGATCAGGCTGAAGGACGTCAGCGAGCCGCCGGAGGAGAAGATCAGCGGCAGGACGACCAGTGCGGCGATGCCGATCAGCCAGACGCCGTAGAAGCGCAGGCCGTCGCCGGCGGGCTTCGATGTCGAAATCGGTTTGGCGGTCATGACTCGCGCGTCCCCATCAGGCCCATGGGGCGAACGATCAGAATGAGCACCAGCAGCATATAGGGAACGATCGGCGCGACCTGGGCGATCGTGACGTTCCAGATGTCAGTGAGAACGGACGGGCCAGCCGACGGATCGAGCGGGCCGAACGCACTCGCCAGCGAGCCGTTCAGCGCCACCGCAAAGGTCTGCACCAGGCCGATGACGAGCGATGCGATGAAAGCGCCGGGCAAGGAGCCGAGGCCACCGAACACGATGACGACGAACAGGATGGGCCCGAGTGCCGCGGCCATGTCCGACTGCGTCACCAGGGCCGGACCGGCGATGACGCCGGCAATACCGGCGAGCGCGCTGCCGACGCCGAACACCACCATGAACACCCGCCCGACATTGTGGCCGAGATGCCCGACCATGTGCGGATGCGTCAGCGCCGCCTGCACGATCAGGCCGACGCGGGTGCGCTTGAGCACGACCAGCAGCGCCACGAAGATCACGACCGACACGGCCAGCATGAAGATCTTGTAGGCGGGATAGTTGGTCGAGAAGATCGTGAAGGCCGGGAAGTCGAGCAACGACGGCACGCGGTAGTCGACCGGGCTCTTGCCCCAGATCATCGACACGATCTCTTCGATCGCAAAAGCCAGACCGAACGTCAGCAGCAATTCCGCGACATGGCCGTGCTTGTGGGTGTTGCGCAGGCCGTAGCGCTCTACCGCCATGCCGATGGCGCCGACCAGCAGCGGCGCCAGCACCAGCGCCGGCCAGAACCCGATCCACTTCGTGAGCTGGAAGCCGAAGAAGGCGCCAAGCATGTAGAAGCTGGCATGCGCGAAATTGAGCACGCCCATCATGCTGAAGATGACGGTCAGCCCGCTCGACAGCAGGAAGAGCAGCATGCCGAACAGCACGCCGTTCAGGGTCGAAATGACAATGAGTTCAAGCACAGCGCACTCGTCTCTCTCCGGGGCCTGATGGCCCCGGCGAACATCGCCCAATCAAGAATAGTCCGGCCACCGCCTTCCCGCGACCGATGTCGGCCGCGAGAAAACGACGGATGTCGTGATTACGGCCGCGCCATCTTGCAGGTCGTGGGGACCATGGCCTGCGCCGTGTCGACCTTGGAGACGAGGTGCCAGCCCCAGCCGGTGTTTTCCTCGTCGAACGGCTCATTCTCGGTCAGCTTGCCGAAGGAGGAAATGTAGATCGGCTGAAGGAACTGGTGGTCGTCCTTGCGCATGAGGCCGGTGCCGCCGTCCAGGACCTCGAACTTCAGATCCTCGAGCGCCGCCGCCACCTTCACCGGATCGATCGAGTTGGCCTTCTCGGCAGCCGCCTTGAACATGCGCATCTCGTTGACCGCACGCGGGTACCAGAGCGACAGATTGACCTTGGCGCGGAACGCCTTCTCGTAATCCATCGCGACCTTGTTGCCGGAATTCGCAAAGCCTTCGGTGATCTGGAAGACCTGATGATCGAGACCGGTCTGCTTGACGGCAGTGGGGCCGCCGGCGCCGCCGGCATAATAGGTGTACCAGTTGACCTTCAGGCCGGCGTCAGCGGCAGCCTTGAGCAGCAGCGCGAAGTCCTGGCCCCAATTGCCGGTGACGACGCTGTCGGCGCCGGACGCCTTGATCTTGGCGATATAGGGCGAGAAATCGGTGACCTTCAGCAGCGGATGCAGCTCGTCGCCGACGATCTGGATGTCGGGCCGCTTGGCGCCGAGCATCTTGCGCGCGTCGGAGCGGACGGACTGACCGAACGAATAGTCCTGGTTGATCAGGTACACCTTTTTGATCGAGGCGGTGTCCTTCATGTAGTTGGTGAGCGCCTCCATCTTGATGTCGGAACTCGCATCCCAGCGGAAATGCCAGTAGCTGCACTTCTCGTTGGTCAGGCTGGGATCGACGGCGGCGTAGTTGAAGTACAGCACTTCCTTGCCGGGATTGCGCGTGTTGTTCTTGGTGACGAAATCCGACAGCGCCGCGCCGACGGACGAGCCGTTGCCTTGCGTGATGTAGTGGACCCCGGCGTCGATCGCCTTCTGGGCCTGCACCAGGCTCTCCTGCGGATTGGTCTTGTTGTCGAGCGGCACGATCTCGATCTTGTGGCCGAGAATCCCGCCCTTGGCGTTGAGCTCGTCGGCCAGATACTGGAATGTCTTCAGACCACCCTCGCCGACGCTGGCACCACCGCCGGAGAGCGGATCGATGTAGCCGATCTTGAGGGTGTCCTCAGCCGACGCGGCATGACCGAGCATCGGGGCGATCACGGCAATGGCCAAAGTGAGCTTGCGCATTTTTTCGTTTCCTCGCTGGCCATCGACTTTAGTCGATGGGCTTTTTGCGCATGTTGCAGCGCAATTGCAGATCTCTAATGAGCAGAACGAACTTTGATTTTCAAGCTCGGCGAGACATGGCTCCGGCCATCGTTATGAAATGTGAAGGCGGCTACCCGTCTCGCCGGCAGCTTTCCGCGACGAGGAATAGAACGCAAGGGGAAACTGGCCTGCGCGGCACCCGACGACGCAGGTGTCGCAGCCGTCTACAGGCTGCGATAGTTCGCGATTCCCGACAGGTCTGGCGTGAATCCGAGCCCCGGTTCCTCGCCGAGGACGATCGTACCATCAGTGACATTGGCAACGGCACCGCAGAACCGGTCGCGCAGCGGATTGTCGTTGGCATCGACCTCGAGCCAGCCGTCGCCGCCGATGCCGGCCAGCAGATGCGCCGAGGCGAGCAGTCCGATGCCGCCGCCGAGATAATGCGGGCAGAACGTCTTGCCCGCCTTCAGAATGTCGCGCGCGACGCCGGCGCATGCGCTCAGCCCGCCCCATTTCGCGATGTCGGGCTGAACGACGCCGAGCAGGTCTTCGGCCAGGACGCCCTTGAATCCCTCGACACTCGAAATGTTCTCGCCCGCGGCAATCGGCGTTTTCGCGGCTGCCCGCAGCCGGCGCCATTCCTCGCGCGGCCGGTCGGCGCGGATGGGCTCCTCCAGCCATCGCAGATCGAACGCGGCCAACCGCGGCAGCATCTCCAGCGCCTGATCAACCGACCAGCCCTGATTGGCATCGGCGGCGAGCATGCCCGCACCGACGATCGCGCGCAGCGCGGCCAGATTGGAGAGATCGGTGTCTGCACCGAAGCCGACCTTCAGCTTCAACGCGCGATGGCCACGCGTGAGCGCGGCTTCGGCCGTCTGCGCGGCGCCGCCCGGATTGATGCCGCTGGCATAGACCTTGATCCTGCGCGACTGCCCACCGAGAAGCCGCCACAGCGGCAAGCGCCGCCGACGCGCGGAGAGGTCCCACAGCGCGAGATCGATGCCCGAAACAGCCTGCGCGAACGGACCGGGCTCGCCGCATTGAAGCGCCAGCACTTCGGTCCCCTTCGACAGGACCTCGAAAGCCTGGGCGGGACTGTCGAATCTGCGCCCGACAAGCCCCGGAGCCAGCACTTCATTGACAAGCCGGGCGCGGTGCTCGGCGCCCGGTGCAGGAAAGTTGGACCAGGCTTCGCCCCATCCCTCGACACCGTCCTCGTCGACTGCGCGAACGAAGACGGCCGGACGGTTGAGCATCTTGCCGAACGACGTCACCACCGGCGTCGCCCAAGGGATAGCGATAGCAGAACGCCTCGATCGAGCGGATGGTGAAGCTGTCAGTCGTCATATTACAGGTCCTGCGACCGAGGTGAGACCACGCGGGACCGTTACCATCTCAGTAGGCGCGCGCGAAGTCACCTTCCTGCTTGATATCAGCGAACACCGGGAAGCGCGCCTTCCACGCCGTGCCCTTGGCCGTGGTCAGCTGATTGAGCCGTTCCAGCACCCCGAGGCCATCCTTGCGCAGGCTGGCCGACACCGCTGCGCGATCCGGAAAGTTCTTCAGGACGGCATCCAGCCAGATGGTGCGGCCCGCCAGGAAGCCGCTTGCGCCTGCGGCATAGGAGTAGTCGAGCACGCGCTCGAACTTTTCAGGCGCAGCGCCGCCCGACAGCAACACCCAGGGGATGCTGCGTTCGCGGCAAATATCGCCGATCGCATCGAACTCATTCTGCGCGGCCTTTGCTTCCGCGCTGCCGTCACGCGCCGGCAGGCTGTTGGCTGCAAGCGGGCTCTCCAGCTTGAGAAGATCGACGCCGTATTCAGGCTTTGCGAATTCGCGCACGCTGTCGATCACGAGGCCCGGGAGCTTGCCGGGCGATTCCACGTAATCGGCCGTGTGATTGGCGCTGCCGAGGAACGGGTAGACCAGCAACTCGAGCACGTACGGAATATCGTGACGGGCGCAGTCTTCGCCGATTTCGCGCACGAAACGCTTCTGGTGCTCGTTCACCGCGGCATCGGCGTCAGGCCGGTACCAGGCCAGCACCTTGACGGCGTCGCCGCCCATGGCGCGGATCTTCTCCACGCTCCAATTAGTGATCGCGCGCGACTTGCGGCCGCCCGCGGTTTCCTCAACGCGGTGCTCTTCCAGCGTCATGATCAGACCGCAGCGCGGCGGCAGCAGGTCGATCGCGGCAGGCACTGCGAAGTTCGGGTCGAACAGCATCGAGCTGCAATGCGGCGCGAGGTTCTCGACCAGGAGACGCTTGGCCGCCGTGACGTCGGAATATTCGACCTGGTCCCGCGTGATCCCCTTTGCCTTCGCAATGGCATCGAACAATGGCGGCCGCTGATCCAGCGCGACCATGCGAAAATGGCCATCCACGTCAGCAAGCCGTGCCAGGCCGCGGTTCTTTCCAATCGTTCTCATGGCTTCGTCCTCATGAATACAAGACACTCGTTGATATCGGGGATTCCGTTCCGGCCGCCAGCGCGGCGGCATTTCATGGCGGCCGTCGCCGCCGAAAACGCCATCGCGGCGCGCACGTCGAGGCTGGCGCCGATCGCGAGCGCATAGGCGCCGTGAAAGACGTCGCCCGCGCCTGTGGTGTCGACGACATCGACGGCGTAGGCGGCCTGCTGGTGCAGCTGATCGTTCTCGTGCCAGCTCACGCCGCTCTCGCCGCGCGTGACGGCGATGACGCGGCAGCCGAAGCGCGCAAGGGCTGCGAGAGATTTATCTTCGGCCGAGCCGGCAAAGGCGGCGAGCGCGGGCTCGGAGAAGATGGCGTGATCGGTCAAGGGCAGCAGCCGTTCGAATACCTCGGCATCGGCCATGTCGCCGTCGAGCACCGTCGGAATGCCGCGCGATCGCGCTTCCCGGAACAGCGTCGCAGCTCCCTCCACCCAGCGCGGATCGGCCAGCACGGAGGATGCGCGCGCGACGGCTTCGAGCGGAAGCCAGTCTGCGGTTTCCGGGTAAAGGCCACGGAAATTCACGATCTGCCGCTCGCCGCTGCTATCGACGATAATCCCGGAGACCGACGAGCGGCCATCGGGAAACAGCCGGAAATTCTCGACATCGACGCCTTCGGCCGTGAAGGCCGATTTCATCTCGTGGCCAGCGGCATCATTCCCTGCCCGCCCCCAGAACGCGACGGACGCGCCGAGCTTCGCCACGGCCACGCTCGCATTGGCGGCCATGCCGCCGCCGAGCGTGCCGTACTCGACCGCCTTGATCTTCTCGCTTCCACCCGCGAACGGCCGATCGACGCGCCAGACCTGGTCGAGCGCGGACAGCCCGAGGCAGATCACGTGCACGGGCTTCGTGCCGGACGCGAGGTCGGCCAGCGCCGAGAGATCGCCGATGTTTGCCGACGCACTCACCGCAAGACCTGTCCGTTGGATGCAGCGAACAAATGCGTCTTGCCCGACTGTGGGCGCAGATTGATGCGATCACCAACCTTCGGCCGCAGCGCCGGATCGACCCGCGCGATGGCAGAGCCGCCGGCGAGATCGAAATGGATCAGCGTGTCCGAGCCGAGCGGCTCGACCAGCTTGACGTTGATGGCGATGCCATCGGCGGCATCAGTGGCGATGGCAAAGTGTTCGGGGCGAATGCCCAGCACGGCGTTGCCGGCCTTGCTCAGGCAGCCAGCGGTCTCGCCGTCCAGCGGCACCACCGTTCCGCCTTGCGACAGGATCGCGCGCTCCTGACGCCATTCGACCGGGAAGAAATTCATCGCGGGCGAGCCGATGAAGCCGGCGACGAACTAGTTGGCGGGCCGCTCGTAAACCGTCTCCGGTGTATCGTATTGCTGGATCGTGCCGCTCTGGAGCACGACGATCCGGTCGGCCATGGTCATGGCCTCGATCTGGTCATGCGTCACGAAGACCATGGTGGTCTTCAGCTCCTGCGACAGCGCCTTGATCTCCGCCCGCACCTGCCCGCGCAGCTTCGCATCGAGATTGGAGAGCGGCTCGTCGAACAAAAAGGCCTTGGGATTGCGCACGATGGCGCGGCCCATGGCGACGCGCTGGCGCTGGCCGCCGGACAACTCCTTCGGCTTGCGGTCGAGATAGGGCTCGATGTGCAGCAGTGCGGCCGCACGCCTCACGCGGGCGTCGATCTCGGCCTTCGGTGTGCCTCTCAGCTCCAGCGCAAACGACATATTGTCGTAGACCCGCATGTGCGGGTAGAGCGCGTAATCCTGGAACACCATCGCGATATCGCGCTGCGCAGCCTGGACGCCGTTGACGCGCTTGTCGCCGATGTAGAGATCGCCGGACGAAATCGGCTCGAGGCCGGCGATGATGCGCAACAAGGTCGACTTGCCGCAGCCGGACGGGCCGACGAACACGACGAATTCGTGGTCCGCGATCTCAAGATTGAGATCGGGGATCACGGTGAAATTGCCGTAGCGCTTGGTGAGGTTGCGGATCGAGATCGAAGCCATGATCGCTCAGTCCAGTGCCAGCACAGGCTTGATCAGCTCGCCCTTGGCGAAACGGGCGAAATTTTCCGGCAAAGCCTGCAGGCCGAACTCGCCGTCGACGAGGACGCGGTACTCGTGCTTGTACTTGCGCAGCAGTTCGACATTGGGCTCGAAATCCGAGACCGGGAAGTAGAAGGTCCGGATCATGTAGAAATCCTTGCGGCGGAAGACCTTGCCTTCCTCGATGGTCCAGGGCGCGGCGTTCTCGCCGACCAGCACCAGCGCGCCGCGCGGCAGGACCAGCTCGATGCCGAGGTTGCGCGCCGCATGGGCGCCGGAACATTCCATGATGAGGGCGAAGCGCTTCGAGGTATCTCCGACCGGGTGCGCCTTTGCGCCAAAGGACTGTGCGATCTTCAGCCGTGCCGCGTTGGGATCGGCAACGTGGATGTCGCCGTAGCCGAGCGCGCGGAGCACCAGCACGACGCCAAGGCCGACGGGCCCCGCCCCCATCACGAGGACCGGCCCCGCCTCATTCGGCGGCACGACGCGGCTGACGAAGCGCACGGCGTGGCCTGACGTGCCGATGGTGTCGAGCAGCAGCGGCGCAAGGCTGTCCTCGATATCGTCAGGCACCGGCAGCAGGCAGTTCTCCGGCACCGGCACATATTCGGCATAGCCGCCCGGCCTGTTCCAGCCGATCAGGCTGGAGACTTCCAGGCACATCTGGGTATCGCCGCGCTTGCAAGCAGCGCAGTGACCGCAGTGCAAGGGGATATAGACGGCGCAGCGGCGGCCATGCAGGCGATGACCGGGCTGTTCGACGACACCAAAGATCTCATGGCCGGCGGTGAACTCGGCGCCCTTGTGCCAGAGCTTGAAGTCGGAGCCACACAGCGCTGTGCGCGAGACGCGGACGAGCACTTCACCTGGGCCGACATCGGGCATCGCGACGCGCTCGATGGTGATGCGGTCATTGCCGTGGAAGACCGCGGCCTGCATGATCGAATTCGGACGGGGCGACACGTTCATTTCGATACCTAGCCTTTCACCGCACCGAGCGTCAGTCCGGACACCAGCCAGCGCTGAACCAGGGCCGCCAGCACCAGCGGCGGCAACGCGATCAGCGTCGCCGCAGCCATGAGGGCGCCCCATTGCGTCGAGCCTTCGCCGATGAAGTTGAAGGCCGCCGCGATCAGCGTCTTGGTGTCGCCGTTGGAGAGCACCAGCGCAAACAGGAAGTAGTTCCACGAGAACACGAAGGCGAGGATCGCCGAGACGGCGACGCCTGATGCCACCAGCGGCAGCGCGATGCGCCAGAGGATGCGCGTGACGCTGCACCCATCCACTTGCGCCGCCTCGAACACGCTGCGCGGAATGCCGTCGAAGGACGGCAGCAAAACCCAGATCACGATCGGCAGCGTGATGACGGCATGGCTGAGGATCAGCGCGGTGTAGGAGCCGATCATGGCGACCTGCCGGAACATCACGTACCACGGCAGCAGGAACAACGTGCCGGGCGCCATGCGCGCGGCGAGCGTCAGGATGGCCGGCCACGAAATCCGCGTCCAGGAGACGGCGAAGGCAGCAGGAATTCCAAACAGCAGACCGAGTGCGGTCGAGCCAACGGTGACGATGAGACTGTTGAGCGCGTAGCTGAGGAACGGCGTGGTCCTGGTCAGCTCGACATAATTTTCCAGCGTCGGCGAGAAGCTCAGCGTCGGCGGATAGGCGGTGACCTCGAACGACGGCTTGAACGAGGACAGCACCATCCAGACCGTCGGCGCCATGATGAGCACGCCGGCGAGCACGAGCTGCACCGTGTTGAGCCAGCGGATCCAGCGGTCGGTGTTGGCGG
Organism: Bradyrhizobium barranii subsp. apii; assembly: GCF_011516635.5. Lineage (GTDB taxonomy): Bacteria > Pseudomonadota > Alphaproteobacteria > Rhizobiales > Xanthobacteraceae > Bradyrhizobium > Bradyrhizobium barranii. The sequence continues at coordinate 8,061,972 of NZ_CP096255.1, forward strand.
CATCGTTCATGACATCACCAGGCCACCGCGCCGCGCAGGCGATTGAAGGCGAGCACGGCGCCGAACACGATCGCCGTCAGCGTCAGCATCAGGGCGCTGGCATAGCCGATGTTGAAGAATTCGAAGCCGACCCTGAAGCCGTAGATGTTGAGCGTGTTCGAGGCGTTGCCCGGGCCGCCCTGGGTCGTGATGTAGATGATGTCGAAGAAGCGCAGCAGATCGACGCTGCGCAGGATCGCCGCGGTGACGATGGTCGGCAGCAGCAGCGGCAGCGTGATGCGCTGGAAAGTCCGAAAAGGCGACGCGCCGTCGATCTGCGCGGCTTCATAGACGCTCGGCGGCAATGACTGTAGTCCGCCCAGCACGATCAGGGCGACATAGGGCGTCCACTGCCAGCTGTCGATCAGAGCCACGGTCGGAATGACCCAGGTCGGCGAGGCCAGCCAGTCCGACGGCGGCAGGCCGAACGACTGGAGGATATAGTTGGCAGCACCGAGCGACGGATCGAGGATCACCAGCCACATCATGCCCGCCACCACCGGCGGCATCATGAAGGGCGAGATGAACAACGAGCGCACGATGCCCGGCAGACGCTTGGCGTGCAGCACCAGCGCCAGCCAGACGCCGAAGACGAGTTGCAGCACCAGCGACAGCACGAACAGCGCAATGGTGATCCACAGCCCGTGCCAGAATTCGTAATCGGAGATCAGCTTCGAATAATTGGCGAGGCCCGCGAAGGACTGCTTGCCGGTCGAGGAGAAAGTCTGGAAGCCGAGCCAGATCGTATAGACGACCGGAAACGCGATCATCGCGACCGTGAGCACCACGGCCGGCGCCGAGAGCGCCGCCATCTCCAGCTTCTGCCGGTCCTGCGTGAGTGTCGCAGCCGTATCAGACATGCGTTCGTGTCCTCGATCGAGTTGGGTGCCGGCAGGCAGCAAGCCTGCCGGCATGAGGCCGTTAGTTCAGCGCGATCCGCGCATCCAGCGCCTTGTCGGCATCCCCGCAAGCCTGATCGACGGTCTTCTGCTTCAGGATCAGATCCTGCACCGCCTGCCCGATGAACTCGCGCGATTGCGGATTGGCGACGATGGGATAGCCGACCTCGGACGAGCCCTTGGTGGCGAGCACGTCGAGCGCGGCCTGCCATTCCTTGCGGACCGGCTCCTCGTCGATCCACTTGCGATATTCAGGATCCTTGGCGACCGACGGGCGCGGCGGGGCAATGCCCTGAAGCGCCATCTTCTTCTGCACCTCTGGGCTGGTCGCCCATTGCACGAAGTACCAGGCCGCATCCGGCTGCTTGCTGTGCGAGGACACTGCCATGCCCCAGCCTATCGTGGTCGGCACCTGGCCGGCATCGCCCGCCGGGAACGGCAGCAGGCCGGTGTCCTTCAGGCGCGCGCCGCCTTCCATCACCGTACGCAACTCATTCGACGACTCAAACGCCATCGCGGCGCGGCCGCCGCGGTAGAGCGCCGAAATCTGCTGGAAGCTGTAATTGACGACGCCAGGCGGTCCGAAATCGCGCAGCAACCGGCTATAGGTGTCGAGCGCTTCCTTGCCCTTGGCCGAACAGAGGTTCGACTTGCCGTTTGCGATATAACTGCCGCCGACATTGTGCAGCATGTTGCTGAAGGTATAGGCAATCGCGGGCTTGAGGCCGCGCGAGACGAACGGCGTCACCGTGCTGTCGCAGCTCTTGATCTTCTCGGCCGCGGCCTCGACGTCCTTGATTGTCTTCGGCGCATCGATGCCGCACTTCTTGAAGATATCGGTGCGATAATAGAAGATCGGGCCTTCGAGGTTCATCGGCATGCTGGTCAGCTTGCCGCCGAAGGTCGCGGCCTTCAGCAGGGCCTGGCTCAATCCGCCGGGGTCGTATTCCCCTGCCACCTCGTTCTTGGCCATCGCAGTGAGATCGCCGTACCAGCCGGCAGCGGCGAACTGCTCGCCCTCGCGCGAGGGCAGCGTCATGAACACGTCCACCTCGTCGCTGTTCGCATTCATGACGGTCACCAGACGCTGGCGCATCTGCTGTTCCTGATAGCCGTCGACCTTGAGGGTCATGCCGGTCAGCTTCTCGAAATCGGCCTTGTAAGTCAGCAGCGCCTGCGACACCGGATTGTTGTTGGCGAGAAAGGTGACGGTCTTGCCCTTGAACTTCATCCAGTCGAAATCGGCGGCTTGCGCCTGCGCGCTCACTGCAGCAATCGCGAGAACGGGCAACGCGACGTGGGTCGCGAGCATCCTGGCCTTCATCGAACTCTCCTCCCGGCTGGCCGCCTTAAGCTGGCGGACCATTTTGAACACGTTTGAGCAGTACTTGAAAACGGTTACAAAATAGACCTCGCATCCGCCGTGTCAAGCGATGGACAAGCCGCACAATCTGCGGCAGATTTGCGACATTTCCGCTACCATGCGGCTCGCTACGCCCGATGTAACGTTATATTCATGAGACTGACCAACGCCAAGTCTGTGAAGCAGGGCATCCGCGCCGTGGCGGCCCGTGCCGGCGTCTCGACGGCGTCGGTCTCGCGCGCCCTCAACAACCCCGACGCGGTGAGCCCTTCCTTGCGGGCGCGTATCGAGCAGGCCATCGACGCGCTCGGCTACATCCCGCATGCGCCGGCGCGCATCCTGTCGTCACGACGCTCGCGCACGCTTGGCGCAATCGTTCCGACGATCGACAACACGATGTTCGCGCGCGGCATCGCCTCGCTGCAGCAATACCTGTCGTCGGTCGGATACATGCTGTTTCTCACCACGAGCGGCTACGATCTCGACGTCGAATTGCAGCAGGCGCGCAATCTGATCAGCCGCGGTGTCGACGGCCTGGTGCTGCGCGGCGATTGCCATCACGATGGATTGCGCAAGCTGCTGGCGGACAATGCCGTACCGTTCATCAATGTCGGCATCTACCAGCCCGACCGGCCCTATCCTTGCGTCGGCACCGACAACAAAGCCGCCGCCCATCGCGCCGCCGCGCATGTCATCGAGCTCGGCCACCGCCGCATCGGGATCGTCTCGGCGCTCCAGCGCAACAACGACCGCGCCAGCGCGCGCGTCGCCGGCTTTCGCCGCGCGCTGACGGAGAACGGGCTCGAATTGCCTTCGCAATGGCATGTCGAGGTGCCCTATACGCTGGACGACGCGCGCGAGGCGGCGCGCTATCTCCTGGGCCTCGAGGACCGCCCGACAGCCGTGGTGTGCGGCAACGACGTGATCGCCTACGGCGTGCTGCTCGAAGCCGAGCGCAGCGGCTTTTCGGTGCCGCGCGACCTGTCGGTGGTCGGCTTCGACGACCTCGACTGGAGCCGGCATTTGCGGCCGAGCCTGACCACGATCCACGTACCGACCGGAGAAACCTGGCAGCGCGCCGGTGAATATCTGGTGCGCAGCCTCGCCGGCGAGCAAACCATCATGCATCGCGAGATCGACTTCTCGCTGGTCGTCCGCGAGTCGACGGCAGCGCCTCCGAAATCCCTGAAGTGAGACACTCCCGATGAATCCGAACTTTTCCCTCGCCCCCGGCTTCCATGCCGTCGTGATCGGCGGCGCCGGCGACATTGGTGCCGCCATCAGCAATCAATTCTGCGATCTGGGTGCGACAGTGACAGCAACGGGTGCGAACGAGGCGGACCTCTCGCGCACGTTGCTCAAACCGCGCGCGGGCCTCACGCTCGCAACGCTCGATGTCACCGATGACGAGGCCGTCACGTCCTTCGCCCGGAAACACAAGCGCGTCGACGCGCTGATCAACTGCGCCGGCATTCTCGCGCGCGACAAGGAATTCGAGATCGAGACCTTCATGAAGGTGCTCGACGTCAATCTCACCGGCACGTTCCGGACCTGCATGGCCTTTCATCCCCTGCTCGCGCAGCAGACGGGATCGATCGTCAACATCGCTTCGATGAACGCGACGCTGGCGCTGCCGCGGATTCCCGCCTATTGCGCCAGCAAGGGCGGCGTCGTGATGCTGACCAAGGCGCTGGCTTTGAAGTGGGCCGAAGAAGGCATCCGCGTCAACGCGGTCGCGCCCGGCTATATCGAAACCGCGATCAACGCCGCCGGCCGCGGCGACCTCGCGCATTATCAGCGCATCGCCGATCGCACCGCCTTCAAGCGCTGGGGACAGCCGGAGGACATTGCCGGCGCCGTTGCCTTCCTCTGCATGCCGGCTTCGCAATATGCGACCGGCACCGTGGTTGCCGTGGATGGCGGCTTTCTGGCGGGGTAGCGCGCGGGTTCTATACGCCCAGCGCCTTGCGGTTGAACGTCCGCAGGAAGCGCAGCGACAACGTCCGCACGTTCGCGACGTTGAGCAGCCAGGCCGCAGCGGCGTAAGCAACCCCGCCCGCGGAGCTGACGACCATCAACGCCACGATACCGGTACCACCGACTTGCATCCGCGCAATGAGGATGGCGCCCGCCATCGCCGCAGCCGAAGCCGCAACGCCGGCGAGGCGGTTGACGTCGAACGGCACGGGATGGGCGCGGTGCATCAGGGCGACGGCGACGACGAAGCCGAGTGCTTCGGTGGCGAGGGTGGCGAGCGCCGCGCCGTAAAGGCCGTAGCCGGCCACCAGCGCGAACATCAGCGCCACGCTCAGAACGAGCGTGAGGAACGACTGCGCCGCCAGCATGAACGGCCGTTCGGCGAGCTGGAAGCTGATCTGCACATAGAATTGATTGGCGATGCCGAAGAAGCGCGCGAGCACCAGCGTGGGCAGCAGCGCCGACACGCCGGCGCGGAAATCAACGCCGACGAGCGTGCCCGCAACCTGGTCGGCCGCGAGCGCGAGCCAGACGGCGACGGGCGCGACGACGACGAGCAGCAACTCGAGGCTCTCGCTCAGCCGCTCCCGCGTCGTCTCGCTGTTTTTCTCCGACAGCGACCGGAACACCAGCGGCACGGTCGCAGCGGCGACGCTGGAGGCGATCATGACCATGAACTGGCGCGGCAGATCGGCGGCGACGCCGAAAATGCCGGCGGCGTCCTTGCCGAGCAGATAAGCGACGATGAGCCGGTCACAGGCCGAATAGACCGCAACGGACAATCCGGCCAGCGTCAGCGGCAGGCCGTAGCGCGCCAGCTGCATGAACTGGCTTCGCTCGAAGCGCGCGATCTTCGTGCGGTCGCCGACGAGATTGAGAATGATGCCGGTGAGCGAGCCCAGGCCGAACGCGGCGAGCAATCCCAATCCACCCCAGCCGAGCCAGATGCCGAGCAGGCCAAAGCCGACGCTCGACACGCTGCGGACGATCGAGATCGCCGCGAACCTGTAGGGGCGCAATTTGGCGCGCTCGAATTCCTGACCGACATCGACGGCATTGGCCATGATCGCCACGAACATGCTGGCGAGCAGAAGCTCGACACTGAGGTCGCTGCGGAACAGAATGACCAGCGGCGTGGTGGCGCAGAGGACCGCGGCCGTCAGCCCGAAGGCGACCATCGCCGTGCCGCGAAAATCCACCTCCGCCGACATCGCCTGATAGCGGGACACCGACAGCTTGATCCAGGCGAAGAAGATCGCGCCCAATATGCCGGCAAGGCTGATGCCGACGACATAGACGCCGTACTCTGCCGGCGTCAGCAGCCGCGTGTAGGCCGTGACCGCGAAGAAGCCCACCGCTGCGGGCAGGATGTAGGCGACGAGATAAATCGAGAAATGGCGGTTCAGCATGCGAGCACAGGACCGGCAACGGTGTTGCGATGGTGACGGCCGTTAATCAATGACCTTGGCGGGGCGAACGAACTGCGCCGCAGCATCTCTCAAGAGTGTCACATAAGTCTGCAGATCGGGCGGCGAATGAGGCTGGAAGGCCGCTTTCGCGCGTTAGCGTTAAATTTGCCCTTTCCCTGGGTGGTTCGAGCGATCACGTCACGAAACCCTGATCCAGACTGGAACAGCGATGCAGCGCCGCGCGCGTTGCGCACCGGACATCCGCAAAGGTTAACCCAACGACAGGAAACCCCGGCGTCGCAAGGCGCCGCTTGGTACGATGGCGCGTTGGTTCCAAAAGGAACGTCCCACCGTGACCAGGCTCGACAGACGCGAATTTCTCCTCGGCGGCGCCGCAGCACTCGCGGCGGGGGCATCGGCGTCCGCCGCGCCGGCATCAAAACTCGCGCAGCGCCGTCCGGGCTTTGGCGCTGCGGCGACGCTCTGGGACCTGCAAGCCGATCCCAGGCTCGGCGAAGCCATCAGCACCTATTGCACCCAGGTGGTGCCGGTGCTCGAGCTGAAATGGCCGATGCTGCGGCCGAACGCGCACACGTTCAACTTCGAGCGCGCCGACGCGATCCTGGATTTCGCCAGGGAGAACGATCTGACGATGCGCGGCCACGCGCTCGCCTGGTATCACGACATTCCGGACTGGACCAAGCAGATCAAGGACACCAAGGGCGTCGAGCGCGCCTATGTCGACCACATCGGCACCGTCGTGTCCTATTACAAGGACAAGCTCACGTCGTGGGATGTCGTCAACGAGCCGATCCCGGACAATCCGAAGAAGGTCACCGACCGGCGCGACACGTTCTGGACGCAGCATCTGGGCAACCGCTGGATTCCGCTGGCCTTCCGCACGGCGGCCGCGGCCGATCCCTTCGTCAAGCTCGCGATCAACGAATACGACATCGAGTCGGCGAAGGACTCGTTCATTGCCAAGCGCGCGGCGTACCGCAACCTGATCATGGACCTGCTCGACCAGGGCGTGCCGCTGCACGCCGTAGGCCTGCAATCGCATCTGCATGCCGAGCTCGAGATCGACACGCATGGGCTCGCCGAATTCGTCACCGAGTTGCGCTCCTGGGGCCTCGAGGTGCTCGTCACCGAGCTCGATGTCGACGACCAGAAGCTGACGGGCAATCCGGCAGAGCGCGACGCCATCGTCGCCAAGCGCGTCGACGATCTCCTGACCGCGATCTCGACCAGCGGCCCGGTGCGCTCGATCCTGACCTGGGGCCTCTCGGATCGCTATAGCTGGATCAACGGCACCTTCGCCCGCGCGGACAAGCAGCCGAACCGCCCCTTGCCGCTCGACGGCGAGTTCAAGCCGAAGCCGTTCATGGACGTCATCAGCAAGTTCACGAGAGACGCCTGAGACGCGGCCTTAGCGCGTCTTCGCCGGCACTTCGAATTCGGCCGCATCACCCATATCTTCAGGAGACAGGCTCGGGCTGCGTCGATCACGCGAGCTGAGGCGGAACACGTCGCGGATGTCGTCGATCGAGGTCGACGAATAGGACTGGATGCAGAGCGCGACCTGTTCGGGCGAGGCCGCGCGCATCATCGCTTCGATGGCCGGACGGTCGAGGGGCGTATCATCCCAATGCGAGACGGCGATGCTGTCCTCGGTGACCCGATGGGTGGCCAGATGCGCCGGAGAGTTCGCGACGAAGTGTCCGTACATCAGATACTCCGAGAACTTCTTCTTCCGGCACAACGCCAGAACCCAGTTCAATCCCGTTGCCGACTTGATGGCGTCGGTCATCGCGCGCGCGGTGTCCTTGTCCCAGACCAGCGCGTTGCCGACATAGTCGTCGGCGGGGAAGGACCGGTCCTTGATGCCGAGCAACTGATCGACTGTGCGCAGCCACAGCCCATGCAACGGGTGGTCAGCGCCGATGTCCTTCGGGGTGACGAACAGCGGCGTCTTCTCTCCGCCGGCATATTGGCCGACGTCGAATTCGCGGAAGAACAGATTGTCCGAATCCAGGATGCAGACGCGCTGCTCGGATGCGTTGAGCACGCCGGCGATTTTCAGGATCTGCTGGATGTGCCAACCATGCACCGGCGACGACAGCAGCGACAGCCAGACCCGGCGCTTGCTGAGGAACTGAAGCGCCGGCGGCAGCGCCCACAGCCATTTCGGCAGATAATTCGAGGCCGGAACGATGACGCGCTTGTCGGACGCGAACCGCGCGAACAGCGGTACGTCCTCATCGTTAACGAGAACATAATGCCGCGTGTATCCCGAGAGCCAGGTGTCGATGCTCTCGCTGAGCAGCGAAAAGCGTTCGATATCCTTGGCGTAGCTGGCGGTCAGCAGGGCAACGGAATGCATGGAGCGCGCTCGAATGGCCATCAAGCCGCACTCATAGCCGCGCCGCGAGATGCTGGAAACTCACAAACGGAATCAAGGTAAAACGAAACCAAGCATTAGCCATCCGACGGCAGCCCCTGCTCGATGCCACGAAAACGCAGTGGCGCCAGCGCGGCGGCGCGCTGCCACCAGTCGGCGACGCGGTCGTCGAGTGCGGTCACGCCGCGACCCCGGCCGGGGAAGATCCGGATCTGCTGCACCGCCTCGGCCTCGAACCCCCTGCCCTTGCGCGTGATCTTGAGGGCGGCGCCCTCGCGGTCGCGCTGGGTCAGCGGCGCCAGGAGGCGGCCGCGCGGGCGGAGCGACTGAAGCCAGAGCGAATGCGGGTGCGGGAAGCCGGCATGAACGATGATCACGTCGGCCGGCTCGCCGATCTCGTCGCATCCATCGCCATGCACGACCTCGACATTGCGATAGGGGCGAAGGTAGTTCGCGGCACGCGCCGCAAGCCGCCCGTCGCATTCGATTGCATGCACCCTGCCTTTGGGCCCCACGATCTTCGACAAGACCGCCGAAAAATAGCCGAGACCGCAGCCGATCTGGACCACGCGGTCCTTCTCCCCGACGTCGAGCAGATCGATGAAGTGCGCCCACAGGCTCGGCAGCCCGGTGTCGAGCTTGCGGCGCGCATCGATCGCCACCAGCACATTGTCGTAGAGATGAACGGGATCGGCATCCGGCGTCAGCCGGTAGCCGCGCGCCGCCTCGCTCTCGATGCGCCAGGGTCCCTTCGCCAGAAAATCCTCGCGCGGGATGGCGGCGAGCGCTTCGAGCAGGCGTGGCGAGGCGATCCGCTCTCGCTTCGCAATCAACTCGACGTAGCGCGCACGCGCGGCGGCAAGATCGCTCATTTCATCGCATCGGCCTGTTCAAGGACGGGCACGTCTCCGCCGAGCTCGCTGAGGAGCTGCATCGCCTGCTTCAGGTCCGGGGTATAAAAGCCCTCGCTGAACTTGCCGACGATCGGCAAAAGCAGGAGGCTTGCGTGCTCGCGCTTGCCGGCTTGGTGCGACAGGCGCGCAAGGCTGACGGCGGTCCGAAGCTCCCATGACAGCGCGCCCTGCTTGCGCGCGGTCTCCAGCGACAGGGCGAACAGGTCCTCGGCCTCCTGCACCGATGCCGGATCACCGTCCGACATCGTGATCTCGCCCTGCAGCCGATAGACCTCGGCGAGATAGGAGTGATCGCCGGTCCGTCTCGCGGTCGCGAGCGCGCCGTCCAGCGCGCGCAAGGCGGCATCGCGCATCCCGACCTTGGCATAGGCTTCCGCAAGCAGGCAGCGGAACCAGCAGCCGGCGAGCCAGGAATCCATCGCCTCGTATTCGTCGAGGCCGAGGCGCATCTGGCTGAGACCTTCGTCGGCCTCGCCGAGCTGGGCCAGCGCCCAGCCGCGTAGGATCGCCGCCTGCTGCTTCCAGTGCAGGAAATTGTGCTCGGTGGCGATGATCATGGCGCGGTTGGCGTGGTCGCGCGTACCCTCGACGTCGCGCAAATGCTGGCACAGATAGGCGCCGAACACGAGCGCGAAGGCGAGCGTGAAGGGATGACGGATCTTCTCGGCATTCGCGATCGCCTGCTCGCTGTGCTGGCGCGCCGCGTCGGGCCGGCCGAGGAACCAGAGGAGATAGCCGAGATAGGACAGCGAAACGACGCCGGGATCGGTACCGTGCCGCTCCATCAGATCGGAGTGCAGATCGGGACTGTAGAGGTTGATGCAGCGGTGCAGATGGTGCTGGGAGGCGGCAAAACGGCCGCGATAGAGCATCGTCATCGCGATCGAGCGGTGCGCCTCGATCAGATAGCCGGTCTGCTGCGCCGGCTGCGTGCGCTCGTTCAGCCGTTCGCGCTTGGCGAACTTCAACAGCTCGACGCTGAGATCGTGCGCGCGGCTGAGATCGGCACGGATGAAATGGCAGACCCAGAGCCCACGCGTGGCGGCGAAGGCCTTCTCGTCGTCGTCGAGCTGTTGACCGAGCTCGAGTGCGCGGATGTAGTTCTCCTCGACCTCCTGCACGGCGTAGCCCTTGGCGGCAATCAATGCGTTGCCGAGCGCGATGCGCAGCTCCAGCTCCATCTCGTCGGCGCCCTGCATGCGTGCATTGGCCTGCACGACGCTCAAGCCCCGGCGCAAATGCCCGATCGCCTCCAGATTGGCGCCGCTCTTGGCCGCCTGCTTGCCGGCCTTGAGCCAGAAGCTGGCGGCGCCCTCGCTCTGGCCGGATTCGGTGAGGTGATGGGCGAGCAGTTCCGGTTCGCGCTCGGTCTTCTCCGGATACATCTCGGCGAGCACCTGCGCGATCCGCGAATGCAGCTTGCGCCGCTCACTGTGCAGCAGGCTGTCGTGCGCGGCGTTCTGGATCATCACATGCTTGAAGGAGTAGAGCGCGCCGGGCGGATGGCCGCGGCGCATGATCAACCCGGCCTCCTCCAGATGATTGAGCGCGGCCTCGATCTGCTCCGCCGGCGTATTGGCGACCGCGTGCAGCGTCTCGTAGGAGAACTCGCGACCGATGGTGGCGCCGATCTGCGCGATGCGCTTGAACGGCCCCATCCGGTCCAGCCGCGCCATCAGCGAGTCGGTGAGGGTCGCCGGGATCGCGAGCTGCCGCCATGGGCCCGACAGCACGTAGCGCCCGTGCCGCTCGGTCAGGAGGTTGGATTCGAGAACGGTCTTGGTCAGCTCTTCCAGGAACAGCGGCACGCCGTCGGTCTTGACGATGATCTCCTCGACCACCTCCTTGGGAAGCTCGCGGCCCGCGACGCGCTCGACCAGTGTCGTGCGCAGCTGCCGGCTCAGGCGGTTCAGCACCAGCGTGGTGATGTGCGAATGCGCGTTCCAGCTCGGCTGGAATTCGGAGCGCGCGGTGATGATGACAAGGACCGGCTGGTTCTGCACCCGGGCGACGAGGAGGTCGATCACCTCGCGGGAGGTCGGGTCGATCCAGTGCAGATCCTCAAGCGCGATCACCAGCGGCATGTCGCGCGCAAGGCCGAGGAAATGATTGACCAGCGCCGCGACGGTCGCATCCTTCTGCTGCTGCGGCGACAGATCGAGCGGCGGATAGCGGTCTCCGGTCGGGATCGACAGCAGCGCGGCAAACAGCGGCGTGACCTGCTCGATGTCGCCATGGGCGGCGGCGATCGCGGTCTCCAGACCCGCCAGCGACGTCGCGGATGGATCCTCGCGGTCGAGGCCGAGCGAGAATTTGAGCTGCTCGGAGAACGGATAGAATGCCGTGGAGGTGTAGTAGGGCGAGCACTGGAACGAGACGTGTCCATGGCGGTCGCCCGCGATCCGATCGAAGATCTCCTGGATGATGCGCGACTTGCCGATGCCGGGCTCGCCGAACTTGACCACGACCTGGCCGTCGCCGTCCTTGACCTGCTGCCAGCGCCCCATCAGCAGCGCGATCTCCTCCTCGCGGTTGACGAGCGGCGTCAACCGCCCGCCCATGGCAGCAGCGAAGCGGGTTTCCGCCCGCGAGGCGCGCATCACGTGCCAGGCCTGCGTCTTCTCCGAGATGCCCTTCAGCGCATGGACACCGAGATTGCGGTAGTCGAACTTTCCCTTCAGCAGCGACTGTGTCGAGGACGAGATCACGACGCCGTTGGGTGGCGCCAGACCTTGCAGGCGCGCGGCGAGATTGACGGTTTCTCCGACCGCGGAATCGCGCTCCTCGGTGCCTTGGCCAACGAGGTCGCCGACCACGACGAGACCGGTTGCGATCCCGATGCGGACGGCGGGGGCGTGGCTCAGCGCACCGCGCGGCTCGATCGCGCGCGCAGTCGACAGCACCCGCACGATCTCGAGCCCGGCGCGCACCGATCGCTCGGCATCGTCCTCATGCGCGGTCGGATAGCCGAAATAGACAAGGATACCGTCGCCGACGAAGCGCGCGGCAAACCCTTCGTAATGCTTCACCACGCGGACGCAGGTCTCGCGAAAGCTCGCGATCATGTCGCGCACGTCTTCCGGATCGAACTGCACCGACAGCGAGGTGGAATCCACCATGTCGCAGAACATGGTGGTGAGCTGACGCCGTTCGGCACCGACTTCCGCCCGGACTTGCGGGCGCGCGGCCGTATCGGGCTTCTCGGCGGTCTCAGCGTGGAATAGCGCCGACATCGCGCGCTGAAGCCGCTTGCGATCGCCGAGCGGCAATCCGAGCTCGACCAGGTCGGATTCCGTCAGGTCCCCCATCACATCGAGATCGAGGCGGTGCTGCGCGAAGAGATCGGTGTAATGTCCAAGACCGACGCCTTCGAGCCAGCGCTTCAACCCGCCTTCCGTCCCCGTAACAGGTTCATTCTCCAGCATGGTGATTCTGCCCGACCTTCACTCCGTCGAAGGGCTTTAGACCCCTCAACCACAGATTTTGGGGCCCGAACTTCACCTCAGACTGGACGCGTTCCCTAAGTCTTGGGAAGAATAGCTCAATCAGATCAAAAGGGAATGGCATTGTCCCACATTGCATCCGTAGCGGGAGAGGATTCGGACAGCGCAGGCGCCGAAACCAGGACGTTTGCCGATATCGGCGGCCTTCTCGACTTTTATGCGCGCAAGACGCCGTCGGCACCGGCTCTCCTCGCGCCGGGCCGGCCGGCCCTCACCTACGGCAAGCTGGGTGAGTTGGTCCAGCAACTGGTCCGCACCCTGCGGGGGCTCGGCATTGCCCCTGCCGACCGGATCGCCGTTGCGCTGCCGCGCGGCGCCGACAGCGCGCTGGCGCTGATCGCGGTCGCCTCGGCCGGCGCCTGCGTCCCGGTCAATCCCGATCTGACGGCCGACGAGCTGCAGCGCTATTTCAGCGAATTGAAGCTGACCGCGCTCGTCACCCGGGCCGACATGAATTCACCAAGTCGTGACGTTGCCAAGGCACTCGATATCGCGGTGATCGATTTCGTGCCGGGGCCGAACGACAATCTCGGCGGCTGCGCGTTCATCGGCCCGGCAGTCGGGCCGGCCAGCACGAGCGGCGCCTCGCGCGGCGACGATGACGCCTTCATCCTGTTGACGTCAGGCACGGCGGCGCGGCCGAAAATGGTGCCGCTGACGCAGCGCAATGTGTGCCTGTCCGCATACAATGCCGGCCGCGTGCTGTCGCTCGCTGCCCACGACCGCCTGCTCAATGCCCTGCCCCTGTTTCACGCTCATGGTCTGATCTCCGGCCTGCTGACGGCACTTGCCGCGGGCTCCAGCGTGATCTGCACCAACGGTTTCGACGCATTGTCCTTCTTCGGCTGGATGCGGGAGCTGCGACCGACCTGGTACACGGCGGTGCCGACCATCCATCGCGCGCTGCTGACGGCGGCCGAGGCCGACCCGGACCGCGCCCGCTCGTCGTCGCTGCGCGTGATCCGCTCGGCCTCATCCTCGCTCGCGCCTGCGATCCTGAACGGGCTGGAGGCGATGTTCGGCGTTCCCGTGCTCGAGACCTACGGCATGACGGAAGCGGCCTCGCAGATCTCGGCCAATCCGTTCGAGCTGCGCAAGGTCGGATCGGTCGGCCGCGCTGCGGGCCCCGAGATCGCGATCATGGACGGGGCGGGCCGCACGCTTGAGAGCGGCAAGCATGGCGAGATCATGCTGCGCGGGCCGAACATGAGCCGCGGCTATTATAATGACGAGGCGGCGACACGGGCCGCCTTCCGCAACGGCTGGTTCCGCACCGGCGACCTCGGCTATCTCGACGCTGACGGCTATCTCTTCATCGTCGGCCGCATCAAGGACGTCATCAACCGCGGCGGGCAGAAGATCTCGCCCCTGGAGGTCGAAGAGGTCCTGCTGAGCCATCCGGCGGTGCTGGAGGCCGGCGTGTTCGCCGTTCCGCACCAGAAGCTCGGCGAAAACGTCGCCGCCGTCGTGGTGCTGCGCCCGAATTCCGAAGCAACTCCGGACCAGCTTCGGCAATTCGCGCGCAAACGTCTTGCGGCCTACAAGGTGCCGAGCCTGATCCGCGGCGTGGCCGCACTGCCGAAAGGCGCGAGCGGCAAGGTCAAGCGCAACGCGCTGGCCGATCTGATCGCAACCGCGGAGCATGACGTCGAAGCGCAATTGCCGCGCAACGCGCTGGAGACCCAGCTCGCGGGGATCTGGGCCGGTCTGTTGGATCTGCCGCAGGTCGGCATCGACCAGGATGTCTTTGCGCTCGGCGCGGACTCGCTCGCGGCGACGCAGATGCGCTCGCGCTTGCGCGAACGCTTCAACGTCGACTTCTCCTTCGAGGACATCTTCGATTGCGCCACGGTCTCAGCGCTCGCGGCCCGGATCGAGACCGCCACAACCCATCGCGAGACGATGGTGCCCGCATGGCGCCAGGCGGCGGCAGCAGACGCGCCGCTGTCGTTCCAGCAGCAGCGGATGTATGTGCTCTCGCGGCTCGATCCGACCCGCTACAATTACAACGTCGTCGAGGTCGCCGTTCTCAAGGGCCTGGTCGACGTCGCCGCGCTCTCTGCGAGCCTCGCCTCGATCTGCGCGCGCCACGAGGCGCTGCGCTCGATCTTCATCGAGCGCGAGGGCGAGCCGGCGCAGCGGCTGCGGCAATCACCTCCGCGATTCGAGCGGATCAAGCTCAAGCCCTGCGCGGCGGACAAGCAGGGCGCAATCATCCGGCGCGAGGCGCTCGAGCTCGCGCAATATCCCTTCGACCTGGCGCACGAGCCGCCGCTGAAGGTCACCCTGCTGTCGTTCGACAAATCCAGCCACGCGCTGGTGGTCAACGTCCATCATCTCGTCACCGACGGGTGGTCGCAACGGCTGTTCTGGGAGGAGCTTGCCGCCCATTATTCCGCTGCACGCAAGGCAAGCGCGGTGACGTTGCCCTCGCCCGCCTTCCAGTATCGTGACTTTGCGCTATGGCAGCAGAGCTGGGCTCAGACGCCGGCGGCGAAGGAGCAGCTCGATTACTGGCGGACCCAGCTCGACGGTGTCACCACGCTGCCGCTGCGGACCGACCGGCCACGGCCGGAGGTCTGGAGCGGTCACGGCGCCCGTCACTATCTCGAATTCTCCAAGGCGCTGTCGGCCGATCTGCGCGCGCTGAGCCAGGACCAGGGCGTCACGCCTTTCATGACGCTGCTCGCGGCTTTCCAGTGCCTGTTGTTCCGCTACACCGGACACGAGGATGTCGCGACGGGATCGCTGATCGCCAACCGCAACCAGATCGAGAGCGAGCGATTGATCGGGCTGTTCGCCAACACCCTGATCCTGCGCAACGATTTCGGCGGCGATCCGGGTTTTGGCGAACTGTTGCGGCGGGTGCGGCAGGTCACGCTGGATGCCTACCGCAACCAGGACCTCCCGATCGAGGAAGTGCTGCGCGCGCTCCAGATCGCGCGCCGGAGCGACGGCAACCCGCTGTTCCGGATCATGTTCATCCTCCAGAACGCCTCGATCGAGGCGGCACGTTTTCCCGGCCTGTCGACGCGGCGGCTGGAGGTCGACCCGAAAGTCGCGCGCTTCGACATCACGCTCGAACTGGTCGAGGCCGACGGGCGCTTCACGGGCTTCTTCGAATACGCAACCGATCTGTTCGACGCTGCGACCATCGAAGGCATGGCCGCTCAATTCAAGACCCTGCTCAAGGCCGTGATCGCCAATCCGGAGCAGCGCATCTCGCGCCTGCCGCTCCTGACGGAGGCCGAATGCCGGCAGTTGCTGGCGAAAAGCCAGGGCGTGGTGGCCAATTTCACCACGCGCGGCAATCTTTGCGAACGCCTCGAGCGCCAGGCGAAGAAGACACCGAACGCAGTTGCCGTGTCGGACGAACACACCTCTCTGACCTACCGGGAGCTCGCCCGCCGCAGCCAGGCGGCCGCACGCTGGCTCGCGCGCGAAGGTGTCGGCGCCGAGAGCGTTGTCGCCTTGCTTGCAGATCGCGGGCCCGACCTGCTTGCCGCGATGATCGCCGCGCAGCGCGTGGGCGCTGCCTTCCTCAATCTCGATCCCGACCAGCCGCCGGCGCGGCTTGCGACCATCCTTGGATCGAGCTGCGCCCGCATGCTGCTGACCGGGCGCGCCCAGTTGGCCATGGTCGAGGCGCTGCTCGAACCGCTGGTCGAGCGCATCCATGTCGCCGAGCTCGAGGACGCGATCGCACCCGGATCGACCAGGCCTGCCCGCGCCGCGCGGCGCGCAGCCGCGAGCCTCGCCTATCTCATCTACACATCCGGCTCCTCCGGCGCACCGAAGGGCGTCATGATCGAGCAGCGCGGGCTGTCGAACCATCTGGCGTCGCTCATTTCCGAGCTCGGCCTTACGGCCAGGGACGTGATCGCCCAGACTGCGCCGCAGAGCTTTGTCATCTCGGTCTGGCAGTTCCTTGCCGGTCCCATGGTCGGCGCGCGCGTCCATGTCTGTGCCCACGCAATCGTGCAGGACCCGATCCTGCTCGCGCGGGAGATCGAGCGTGAAGGCATCAGCGTGCTCGAGATCGTGCCGTCGCTGCTGCGGGTGATCCTCGACCGCATGGACGACGCGCAGGTCCAGCGCGCCTTTGCGGGATTGCGGCTCCTGATCTCGACCGGCGAGCCGCTGCCGGTCGATCTCTGCCGCGCCTGGTTCGCCCGCTGCCCAAAGGTGCCGCTGATCAACGCCTATGGCGCATCAGAATGTTCCGACGACGTCTCGCTGCATCGCCTGACCAAAGCGCCGGCGGCGGCGACAAGCAACGTCCCGGTCGGCGCGCCGCTGCCCAACACCCAGCTCCATGTGCTCGATCAAAACCTCCAGCCGCTGCCGGTCGGCGTGACCGGCGAGCTCTGCATCGGCGGCGCCGGTGTCGGCCGCGGCTACATCAACGATCCCGCGCAGAGCCGGCAGCGTTTCCTGCCCGATCCGTTCGCGCGCCAGGAAGGCGCGCGGCTGTACCGGACCGGCGACCTCGCACGCCGCCGCGCCGACGGCACCATCGAATGCCTCGGCCGCGCCGACCATCAGGTCAAGGTCCGGGGCTACCGTATCGAGCTCAAGGAGATCGAGAACGCGCTTGCCGACCATCCTGCGGTGCGCGCCGGCATCGTCGAGCCGCGCCGCGAGGCGAGCGGCGATGTCAGGCTGATCGCCCATATCGTCGCAAGGGCCGGCAGCCAGAGCAGCGCCAGCGAGCTGCGCGACTTCCTGAAGAGCCGGTTGCCGGGCCATGCCATCCCGTCCGCATTCCTGTTCCTGGACCAGATGCCGCTCAATGCCCATGGCAAGATCGACCGGTCGGCGCTGCTGGCGCCCGCGCAGCAGGACGTCTCCGGACCGGACGCCGCCGTGCCGGCGCGGCACTTCACCGAAAAGGTGCTCTCGGACATCTGGGTCGACCTGCTGAAGGTCGAGAGCCTCGGCGTGACCGATAATTTCTTCGATCTCGGCGGCCATTCGCTGCTGGCGGGCCAGGCGATGGCACGCGTCGCCCGTGCGCTCGGCGTGTCGCTGCCGATCAAGACCATCTTCGAGGCTCCGACGATCGAAGAGCTCGCCCGGCGGGTTGACGAGGCCGTGGCAGCAAAGCCGCGCAAGCCGGCAACAGGCATGTTGCGGCCTGCTGAAGGCGGGCTCCCAACGCTCTCGATCGCACAGGACCAGATGATGCGGATCGAGCAGAACCTGCCGGGCTTGCCGCTGTTCAACCTGCCCTTCGCCTTCCGCCTCCAGGGCCCGCTCGATCCGACCACCCTCGCGCAGGCGTTCGGCGACATCGTGCGGCGCCACGAATCGCTGCGGACCGGATTCGGCCGGAGCGGCGAAGAGCCCGTCAGTCGCATCGCCACACCCGGCGAGCTCGGACCGGCCCTCACGATCGAGGTCATCGGCGACGGACGTTCCCACGACAACAAGCGGCGCAAAGCCCTCGAACTCAGGAAGATCGACCTCCTGATCGAGCAGGAGACCTACGCCCCGTTCGACACTGCGCGGCCGCCGCTGTTGCGGGCGCGGCTGTTGCGGCTCCATGCCGACGATCATGTGCTGCTGCTGACGCTGCATCATGCCATTGCCGACGGCTGGTCGATCGGCGTGCTGTTCGAGGAGCTGTCCAACCGCTATGCGGCGCTGGCCGGACGTCCGTCCGTGCCGCTGCCGAAACTGCCGCTCGCCTTTTCGGACGTCGCCCGCTGGCAGCGCTGGTGGTGCGGCACCGACGCCGCCCGCCGCCAGGCCGCCGACTGGACGGAGAATCTGCGCGGCGCGGCCCCCGTCTTCGACGGTGAAGCCAGCCCCGGCGCGTCTACCGGGCATCACCCCGTCAGCCTCGAGCGCGAGCTGATCGGCCGGCTCACGGCGTTCGCCGGCCGGCATAACAGCACGCTGTTCATGTGCCTTCTCACCGGCCTGAAGGCCCTGCTGCTGGCGCAGAGCGGCCGCAACGACATTTCGGTCGCCACCGCCATGGCCAATCGCGCCCAGCCGGATACCGACCGGGTCGTCGGTCCGTTCGAGAACACGGTGATCGTCCGCACCCGAATCACGCCGGAGCTGTCGTTCGCGCAAGCCCTGGCCCGCGTACGCCAGAGCGTGCTCGACGCGCATGCGCGCCAGGAGCTGCCGTTCAACATCCTGGCCGACCATCTGGAGCAGGAGGGGATCGATCCGGCCTCGCTGCTGCAGGTCTATTTCACCCTGCAAAATCCGCTGCGCCAGCCGCTCGATCTGGCCGACGTCACGATCGAATCGATCGGCAACGTCGCGCGCGAAGGCCAGCCGGTGCTGCCGATCGACCAGACCTGGCTATCGCTGATGCTCAAGGAGCGCCCCACCGGAATCACCGGCTCATGCAATTACAAGGGCGAGCTGCTCGATGGCCGCAGGGTCGGTGAGTGGATGGCGAATCTCGTCGCGCTGCTGGATGCGGCCGTCGCCCACCCCAACGCGCCGCTCGGCCGATTACTCGCTCGCAGGGCGGCATGACCGGCTGTACGGGACGGGAGAACACAGGTTCACTCGCCAAAGCTGTGCATGACCAAGTTGCATCTTGATTATTTGGCGCCAGCGCGCAAGATTATTCCCTCGATTTGATTTGGACGATTATTTTCAACCGGGGGAGTATGTTATGGGTTTCATCAAATTTACCAAGGGTACCTCGTTGAGCGACAAGGACCGCAAGGCCCTGCAAAAGCTGCTGGGCGCCGAGAAGAAGAAGCTCCAGTCCGCGCTCAAGGATGTCGATGCCAGCCTTTCGATGCTGGGCGGAGCGAAGAAAGCCAAGAAGAAGAAGAAGAAGAAGTAAGGATCGTCGGCCGGGACGCCGCACGAATCCTCAGGCTTCACTTTCCGGATATGGGCCGCTCGCTTGTCGAGTTGGGGTCTCGCACAAGCTTGCGCCTGTAAACCGGCCTGCAAATCGACAAGAAATTGCCCGGGTGGACCGTTAGAAGCGGTCCGCTCAGTTGATTCTTGCTCAGTTGATTCTTCCGTCAGGGCCGGAGACTTGGCCTCCGCCTGACGCCATGGGCCTTATTGATGGCAGACGACAGAATTGAACTGTTTGTCGGACTGATCGAGACCATTGACGCTCCGGGCGCAGTCGATGCGTGCCGACGCCTGCTTTCGGTCGACGAACGGATCCGCGCCGACCGCTTCATGTTCGAGCGGCATCGGCGGCAATATATCTTCGCGCACGCGATGCTGCGCCTGGCGCTGTCGCAGGCCGCGCCGAACGTCGCCCCCACCGATTGGTCCTTCGGGGCCGGTCGCTACGGGCGGCCGTTTGTCGCGGCGCCCGCGACCTCGACCGCGCTGCACTTCAGCCTGTCCCATGCCGATGGCTGCGTTGCCTGCGTCGTGTCCGGGCATGAGACCGTCGGCGTCGACGTCGAAACCGTGTCACGGCGGGTCGCGCCACTGTCCACCGCGCTTCGCTTCTTTGCGCCGGAGGAGGTCGAAACGTTGCGCGGACTGCCGGAGCCCGCCGCGATCGAGCGCTTTTTCGACTATTGGACGCTCAAGGAGGCCTATCTGAAGGCGAGGGGTTTTGGGCTCAATCTGCCGCTCGACGCTTTCGCGATGCAGGTGTCCCGGGAGGCCATCGAGATCAGCTTCAAGCCCGATATCGCCGACGATCCGCATGCATGGCGCTTCTCGCTGTGCTCGCCGTCGCCCTCGCATCGCCTCGCGATCGCCGACGGCTCCCGCGCGCGCGGCGGCCTTCCCATCACCCGCAATTCCTGGCCGTTCCAGGAAGCGGCTGAATGACGCCCCCGCGGCTGCGCGTCTTTCCCGCGATCTCGCGCAACCGCGATCCCAAGAAATATGTCGGCGAGCTGATGCGGGTGGCACAGTTCGCCGACCGCAACGGCTTCGAAGGCATCCTGCTGTTCGAAGGCAACGACGTGTTCGTCGAGCCCTGGGCGATGGCCCAGCACATCATGGGTGAGACCACGCGAAGCTCGCCGCTGATCGCGGTCAATCCGGTCTACATGCACCCGTTCGCCGCGGCAAAGTTCGTCTCGTCCTTTGCGCAGCTCCACGGTCGCAAGGTCTATCTCAACATGATCACGGGGACCGCGGTCAGCGACCTGCAGGGGCTGGGCGACGAGCAGTCGCATGCGGACCGCTACGTCCGGCTCGGCGAATTCGTCGCGCTGATGCGCCAATTGCTGGAAAGCCCCCGCCCGGTGAATGTCGAGGGCCGGTTCTACCGCGCAAGCAATCTGCAACTTCGCCCGCGCCTGCCGGCGGAGCTGATGCCGGAATTCCTGGTCGCGGGCCAGTCGGAGGCGGCGCAGCGCGTGGCGAAGGAGACCGGCTGCATCAAGATGCAGATGCTGCCGCCCGATCTCGATCGCGGCCTCGATGCGCCCGGAATGAACTTTGGCATCTTCGCCCGCGAGGGACGCGACGAGGCACGGCAAGCCGCGAAGGCACGCTTCCGCGACAATCCCGATGATCGCGAGCTGCTCGCGCTCACCGTGGAGAACAGCGATTCCGTGTGGAAGCGGCGGCTCTATGACGGCCAGAGCGGCGAGCTCGCCGACAATGGCTACTGGCTGCTGCCGTTCCTGACCTTCCAGGCCGACTGCCCCTATCTCGTCGGCAGCTACACCGAGGTCGGCGCAAAGCTGAAGGATTTTGCGGCGAAGGGCCTGACCACGATCATGCTCGACATGGTCGCCGACGAGGCCGAGATGCAGCACGTCCGCAAGGCGCTCGCGGCGAGCGGGATGTTCTAGGACGTCACGCCGAGCGGACTGAGCCGTGCCAGCGGCTCGCTGCCTTCCGGCCGCCGCAAGAGCTGCATGACATGCCGCTTCAGGCGCACGAATTCGGGTTCGGTGACGAGATCGTGGCTGCGTGGCCGCGCGAAAGGCAGCACGACATCCTCGATCACCCGGCCGGGTCTTGCGCTCATCACGACGATACGATCGGCGAGGAACAATGCCTCGTCGATGTCGTGGGTGACGAAGACGGTGGTGGTCGGGATCTTGCTCCAGATGTCGAGCAGGACCCCCTGCATCATGCCGCGCGTCTGCGCGTCGAGCGCGCTGAAGGGCTCGTCCATCAGCAGCACCCGCGGCTGGTTGATCAGGACCCGCGCAATTTCCACGCGCTGCTGCATGCCGCCCGACAATTGCGCCGGATAGAACGCCTCGAAGCCGGAGAGGCCGACCAGCTTCAGGATCGCGTCGGCGGCACGGTCGCGCTCCCTCCTCCCGAGACCCCGCATCTTCGGGCCGAAGGCGACATTGTCACGCACCCGCTTCCAGGGAAACAGCGTGTGCTGCTGAAACACCATACCCCGGTCCGGGCTCGGACTCTGGACCTGCTGGCCGTCGACCGTGAGGCGGCCAGCCGTGATCGGCAAATGCCCGGCCAGCGCGCCGAGCAGCGTGGATTTGCCGCAGCCGGAGGGACCGAGGATGCAGACGAGCTCGCCCGGCGCAATCGCGACATCGAGACCGCTGACCGCTTCGAATGCATCGCCGCCCGATCCGAGCGAAATCGAGACATCGGCGAAGTCGATCCGACCGACGCTGTTCGTGCCGATATCCGCGACCCGGATGTTCATCGCGCCACCTTCGGGCTACGCCAGGGCATCAGAAGCCGCCCGGCCGTCGTCAGCAGCCAGCTCGAACCCATGCCGAGCAGGCCGATGATCAGCATGCCGACGATGATGTCGGCGTAGTTCTGGAGCGTGTAGGCTTCCCAGGTGTAATAGCCGATGCCGAACTGGCCCGAGATCATCTCCGCGGTGACGAGGCAGAACCATGAGGTGCCCATGCCGATCGCAAGCCCGGTGACGATGCTGGGCGCGGCGTCCGGCAGCACGACTTCGCTCAGGATCGCCAACTCCCCCGCGCCGAGGCTGCGGGCGGAGGCAACCAGCCGGAGGTCGACATTCGCGACACCGTGGACGGTGTTCAGCACGATCGGAAACAAGGCACCGATGAAGGTGATGTAGATCATCGAGAGTTCGGACGACGGAAAGATCAGGATCGACAGCGGTATCCACGCCACCGCCGGAATCGGGCGCAGCAATTCCAGCGGCGGCAGCAAAAGGTCGCTCGCGGCGCGTGACCGGCCGATGGCAAAACCAAGGATCACGCCGATCACCACCGCCGCCCCGTAGCCCGCGAACACGCGCCAGAGGCTACTGGTGACATGTGCCGTCAGTTTCGGCGAACGAAATAGGGCGAGCGCGGATTGAACGACCTCGACCGGCGGCGGCACGTTGCGGAAGGTCACGATCCCCAGATTGAGATGCGTTGTCGAAGCGACCTGCCACAGGGCAATGCAGGCCAGGATCGAAAGGCCGCGGACCATCCAGCGGATGCCCGCAGGCCGCGCCTTGATAGCGGTGGCCATCGCCTCACCGGCTCGCGACGAGGGACTCGCGCGCGGCCGCGAAGTCGAGCACCGCGCCACCGTTCTTCTTCGACCAGCCCTCGGCCGCCTGCTTGAGCAGGAACGCGCTCAGCTCGCCCTTGGACGACCGCACGAACCAGGCCTGGTTTGCAAACAGCTTGATGCCGCTTTCACGATCCTGAGCGTAGACGACGCGGATGGTCTTGCCGTCCTTCTCGAGGCCGGCGAGCGCCTTCAGCGCGTTCTCGGGCGAAGCATAGTGGCGTACATGAGTCTCGTCCTTGACCCAGATCTGCGCGACGCGGCTGAAGTCGCTTATCTGGTCACCCGTCGCCGCATCCTTGGCTTTCAGCGGAAGCTGCGCGTAGTTCTTCAACTCGGCGTCATAGTCCCGCCCCGCCTGCGCGGTCGCAACGCGGATGAATTTGTCGGTGACGAACTGGTTGATATCGAGATCGCTGTCCGCGCGCTTGAGCAGCTTCAGCGTCTTGATCGAGGTTGCGACCGCCTGGCGGTATTCCGGCTTCCAGGTCACATCGCGGGTCTGAAGACCGAGCGGCCCGTGAAAGAGGTAGTCGACCTCCGCCTCGATGCCGGTCACCTTCGCGATCAGCTCGCTGTACTTCTCCGGCTCTTCAGCGATCAGGCGATCCGCTTCCAGCGCTGCGCGCAGATAGGCGACGACGATCTCGGGATATTTCTCGGCATAATCGGCGTCGACCAGCCCGCCGTGGAATGTCGGGGCATTGGCCTGCGCGCCGTCAAAGATCTTGCGCGCGAAGCCGCGCCACGGGAACAGTTCGGCGAACGGAACGAAGTCGGCATGCGCCTCGATCTTGCCGGCCTGCAAGGCCGGCCCCGCCACCTCCGGCGCCTGCGTGATGATGTTGACGTCGGTCTCGGGATTCCAGCCCTTGGCCTCGATCGCGCGGAGCAGCATGCCGTGCGAGGTCGAGGCGAAGGGAACCGAGATGGTCTTGCCTTTGAGCTCATCGAGCGATTGCACCGGCGAGCTCGACGGCACCACGATGCCGTTGCCACTGCCCTTGGTGCTGCCGGACAGCACGCTGATGAAGAGGCTACGGCGTCCGGCCTTCTGGAACGCTACACCGTTCAGCGAGCCCGGAAAGTCAGCCATCGCGCCGAAATCGAGCTTGCCTGCGACCATCTCGTTGGTGAGCGGCGCGCCGCTCGTAAAATTCTTCCACTGGATGTCGTAGGTGACATCCTTGTACTTGCCGTCATGGGGCAGAAATTTCTCAAGCAGCTTGAGCTCGCGAATGAGCAGTCCGCCGGTCGCGCAATTGATCGTCGTGTCCTGCGTCCCGACTGCCACACGGATCGTCTCCGCCTGGGCCGGCGCGAACATCGCAACAGTGATGGCCACAACGGCCACACTGAGTCTCAAAGAGCTGAATTCGATCATCGAACTGTCCTCGGGAGGCCGGGCGCGTGCCGGCAACAACGCTGGCCGGCACTATCGAAGGCGCGACGCAACGCTTGAAGCAATTACTTGCATCGCTGTCGCAGGACGTTCGCGTCATGATTCCGTCGCGCAACGACGCAAAGGATTTTCTCAGGCCGAAGCCATCGAGAGAGGAATCGTTTCGCGGTCGGTCGCCGCACACATCAAGCTTTGCTAAGTGATTTGGAACGATCGCAAAGAGATGGACATCGCACCACCGCCGCACTTACCTATTCGCGAGCCCCTGGAGAGCTGACGGATTGCGATGACCATACTCAAGGAAGCTGCCGCGACCGAGCCTGCCGCTTTCGCCGACCGGCCTCATGCAGGCGTTCCGTTCGACTGGACCGACCACAAGAAGACCCGGCGGATCCGCAGCACACGTGCAAAGCCCGCAAGCTCGGCGCTGTTCATGAGCGAGACGATCGACGGGCTGAATGCCGGCGCGCATTTCCTCGACCGCTTGTCCGCGTCGGAGCAGGCGCGCGTGCACGCGGCCGGCCGCATCATCTCGGTGCCGCAGGGCGAAATGGTATTCAGCCAAGGCGATGGCCACGACGGCATCTTCATCATCCGCCGTGGACAGGTGCGGGTCTATTACACCGCGCCGTCGGGCCGCGAGATCACGCTCGCCTATTGGACGCCGGGACATTTCATCGGAGGCCCCGAGATATCCGGCGGTGGCATTCACATGTGGTCGGGCATCGCCATCGAGGCCTGCGAGATCACGACACTCTCCGGGCCGGCGCTCGAGAAGCTGTTGACCGGCATGCCGAGCTTCGCGTTGGCGCTGATCGACGGCCTCATCTCCAAGGGCAAATGCTACTCCTCGATGGCGCACATCCTCGGCACGCGCTCGGTGATCGAACGGCTGGCGCAGTTCCTGATCACGCTGTCGGAGTTGCACGGCACGGCCGACGGCGACACCATCGTCATCAACCGCAAGATCACCCATGACCAGATCGCGGCTATGGTGGGCTCGACCCGGCAATGGGTGACGATGATGCTGAAGCGTTTCCAGAACCGCCGCATCATCGCCATCGACGGCAGCACCATCCGGATCAGGCGGATCGACCTGCTGGAGCAGATCCTTTTCAAGGACTGAGGTTCGCCTCTCCAGCGCTAGCGCTTTGGGCGTTGAAGCACCCTCAGCGTCATGGCCGGGCTTGTCCCGGCCATCCACGTCTCACCCCTCGGCGCAAAGAACGTGGATGCCCGGGACAAGCCCGGGCATGACGACCTACGCGGGAGAGGTGAAGCTCACCGCGCCTCTTCGAATCCCGCCAGCACCGACGTCAAATTCGCGCCAAGAATATCCGAGAGATAGCCGCCCTCCTGCACGAACACGGTCGGCAGGCCCATCTTCGCGATCGCCTGGCCGATGCGGCGGAAGCCCGGCGTGGTGACGGCGAGGCCCTTCAGTGGATCGTGCTCGGAGGCATCTAAGCCGAGTGCGATGACGAGGGCGCCCGGGGCAAAGGATTCGATCGCCTTGCGCGCTACATCCATCGCCTGGATGTAGCCGTCGTCGCCGGTGCCGATGGCCAGGGGGATGTTGAGATTGGCGCCGAGGCCGGGTCCTTCGCCGCGCTCATGCGCGTAGCCCCACACATAAGGATAGTACGCGATGGGGTCGGCGTGGATCGACACCGTGTAGACGTCAGGGCGGGCGTAGAAGATTCCTTGCGTGCCGTTGCCGTGATGGACGTCGACGTCGAGGATCACGACGCGCTCATGCTTCAATCGCAGATGCGCGGCTGCGATCGCGCTGTTGTTGAGGAAACAGAAGCCGCCGGCCATGTCGCGGTAGGCGTGATGACCGGGCGGGCGGCAGAGTGCATAGGTCGCATCCTCGCCGTCCATCACCATCTGCGCTGCCGTGACCGCAACATCGGTGGCGGCGCAGGCCGCGGCCCAGGTGCCGGGACCGATCGGCGCCGCGGTATCGGCGGTGTGCCAGCCAAGCTTGCCGACGATGTGGGTCGGATAGGTCGCGGCATGGCGAACGGGATGGATGTTGCCGATCATCTCCGGGCCGGAATCGCCGAGCGCGGTCCAGGCGTTCCCAGGCTTCGCTGAGGAACGACAGATATTCCGGGCTGTGAATCCGCGCACGCGGCCCCTGTCCGAATGTCGTCGGTTCGACCAGCTGATGCTTGCCGTCCTTCAACCCCTTGAGCAGGCGATCGGCGCGCTCGGGCTGCTCCGTGGTGCGCTTGACGACACCGCGAACCAGGAAGAATTGCGGATCGTGGCTGCGATGCAGTTCGGTATGGACGGCTTTCACTCAAACACTCCGTGGTCGCGTTGACGGTGCCCACAGATGTCTAAATGCCTGCGGCGGCCAGATGCAAGCAAGAAGAATGCCGCCGCTTTGGTGCTGCTCTGCGCCGGAGGCAGACCGCCGGTGACGCTCTAGCAGCGCCCGCGCTGGAGGCAGTGCTCGCGGCCCTGCTGGTCGGTGCGGAAGGACTCGACGAAGCCGCCCTGACGCTGGGTGACGAAGACGGTCTTGCCGTCGCTGCCGCCGAAGGCGAGATTGGTCGGCTCCTTGCCCTTCAGCGCGATCTCGCGCTCGACCGCACCATTGGGCTTCATCAGCGCGATGGTGCCCTTGAGGATGCGCGCGACATAGAGACGGCCGGCGACGTCGGTGCGCAGGCCGTCGACGGTGTCGGGCTGGAAGGCTTTGACGAGTTTTGCGCCGGTGAGCTCGTTGCTGCGGACGGTGTAGGACCAGATTTCGCCGCTGCTGGATTCCCCGACATAGAGCGTCTTGCCGTCAGGGCTGAGGTCGATGCCGTTGGTGGTGCCCATCGCGCGCGGCGCCGACATCACCTGCCCCTGCACCGTGCCGTTCGCAGACTTGGCGATGCGCCAGATGTGGCCTTCCCTGCCCTTCCAGTTCGGATCGCTCGCATAGATCGTGCCGTCGCGCGCGATGGTGATGTCGTTGGGCTGGTTCATCTCGTCGGAATGAAACCAGACGACGGGCTCGCTCGCGCCCTTCGGGATCGCGAAGATGTTGTGCTTCTTGTAGTCGGCGATGAACATGGTGCCGTCACGCGCGAAGCGGATGGCGTTGCCGACGCTGCCCGCGGGCAGTGCCGTAAACTGCTCCGAAGCCGCGCCGCCCACCGGCAGCTTGCCGATGGTGCCGGGCTTGCCAAAGTTGACCACGAAGAGATTGCCGTCGAGATCGGCCGCCGGCCCTTCGATGCCGAAGGTGTATTCGCCCGACGGCGTCACCTGCACGCTTTCGAACAGCCTTGTTTCAGCATGGGCCGGCGATGCCGCGATGACGAGAAGGAGGCTACTGCACAGGCACCAGAAATTCCTGCCGGATGTAATAGCCATCGTCGTCGCTGCACTCGCCATTCAGATAGGGATCGGCAGGCCGGAAGAATCGGCTGAAGCCGGGTTTGTCTACAGCGCTCCTTTGTGTCACGACAACGACCTTGGCGGCCGGTATTTCGCCGCATTCCTTGTTGGTCTTGCCAAAGAACTTGCGCTGCGGCGGGCCGGACTTGATCCGCATCCGCGTGCCCGGAACCATTTTCGCAACCAGCAGGTCCGCGGTATCGAGCAGGCGCGTGTAGCCAGGTTCGGTCCTGGGCAGGCTTTCGCCGCCCGGCGGCATCAGCTTCTCGGCGCCGATGCCGCGCAGCCGCGTGCGCAGCTTGCCGGAGCCTGGATCGCCCGGATAGATCCAGCCGTCCTGCGACAGCATGAAGCGTAGCACTGTCGCGTCCTTTTCCGCATCCGATTGCCCTGCCTTCAGGCCGAAATCCGAGTGGCAGCCGACGCAGTGCTTTTCGACGAGCCCCTTACGCAGCGTGGTGAGCCGGATGCTGTTCTGCGCGTCTTTTGCGACGAAGGCGGCAAGCTGATCGATCAGCGCCTGGCTGCGCATGTCGCAAGGCAACGGCGGCGGATCGCCGGCAGCGCGATCGATGCGGATTACCGTCTGGTTCTTGTCCTCGACCAGCCAGATTGCGCCGTCCTCCGCGACCGTCATGCCGACGGGCGCGCCCTGCGGCCGCGCGCCGTTGACGCGGTGCCAGCCTGCGATCAGCTCGTCGAATGGCGCGGCGGCGACGTCGCCGGCGTCGGTCTGAAAGCTGTGGGTCGGATCGGCCGCGCAACTGACGTGGTAGCGCACCGGCGCCGGGGCGGGCTTCGGGAAGCCATGGTCGTCGACGTCATAGACAAGGACGCGGCTGCCGGTCGGGCGATAGCCGTGCAGGCCGACCAGCAGCTTGCCTTCCAGCTCCGGGAATTTCGCGCCGTGATAATAGAGCATCGCAAGCGGCGCGCCGTGCGGCGGCATCAGCGAGAACGGTGCCTTGTAGAGCGCATTGGCCGTGCAGAGCGACTTGTAGACCCCGGATTGCAGCACGAGCTTGAATTCGGGGCTCGGCGTCGACAGGTCGTAGCAATAGGGCCAGCCATAATGCCTGCCCTGCTCGATCGCGTTGATCTCCTCGTTCGGCTTGAAGATGTCGGGCAGGTCGCGGCCGTTCTCGCCTTGCAGGAAGGCGTAGCCGGCATCGGGAAAATTCGGATGCAGCGCCAGCGCCATCGAGTTGCGCAGGCCGCGCGCATAGACGGTGTGCGGCGGGTCCGGATCGGCCGGCTTCAACGCCGGGAAGGTCCCGCCTGCGGGCGGTGTGAACAGCCAGATCGAGGCCATCGCGGACGCGCCCTCGGCCGCCGCGCATGGCCTTGTGATCGGCGCCGGCGTGATGCAGTCGTCGCTATGCGAGCCGACATTGACGAACAGCCGCCCGTTCCTGTCAAAGACGAACTGCTTGAGCGGATGGGCACTCTCGTCGAGCCTGGTGCCGTCAGGCAATGTGATCCGGCGGCCGGGCATGTGCCGGATGATGGTCTCGACCGTGCTGCGGGGATTGTCGGCGAGCGGATCGAACCGGAAGATCGTCTCCGCGGTCGAGGCGTACAGCTTCTTGTCCGGGCCAATCACGAGGCCGAACGGATATTCGATTGCGGTCAGCAGCTCCTTGAACCGCTGCCCCTGGGGCGCATGCGGATCGAGCAGCAGCAGCCGTCCATCGGTGTGGCCCCAGCCGCCCATGTCGGCGACCACGAACAGGTCACGGCCCGGCACCTGGATGATCGAGCGCGGAAATTTCAGGCGATCCTCTTCGCTGGCGACGAGACCGGCGCAAAATCCCGCCTTCATGTCGATCTGGATTCTGGGAAAGGCGAGATCGCCGCTGCCGCAGGTTTCCGTGCCGATCGCGTAGCCGCTTTTCCTCACCGGTTCGGAGGAGGCTCCCGGGGCAAGACCGAGCAGTGCTCCGGCGACGATCGCCGCAAACAGGCTTCGGCGTTCATGCCAGAGTGTGAGCTGGTTCACGGCGGTCCCCCGGACTTTCGGTCCAAAGTTGTTCCATGCCATGGGAACGCCGTCCAGTTGATCATCACCCCCCTGTGATCAAACCCGCTCGGGCGTTCGCAGCGACCAATCTCCGTAGATTCCCTTACCGGGCTCGCCCCGAATGTTTCGCGAAGGCCTCGGGTGGTATCGATTTGCCATCCCAGTCGCTCCCGACAGGAGACGCATATGGTCCAGGTCTATTTTCACTGCTCCAACACCGAAGGCACGCTGATCGATCGCAGCGGCACCGCGGTGGCCAGCCTGACCGAGGCGCGTGACCGTGCGGCCCAGATCATGCACTCGATGATCTACACGCCGGGTGCCGAGGACTGGCGCGACTGGGTGATCCATGTCAGCGGCTCCGACGGCGAGGAGATCTTCGACCTTCCCTTCACCGCCATGCTCGGCAAGCCGCATTGAGGTGATGCCGTGCTGTTCGCTTCATTAACCCTGCTCTGCCAGCCCCTCAACTTCGTCGCCACCAAGTGGCAGAAGCTGGTGCGGATCGCAGGCAACCCCTACCGCCCCGAGCTTCACTACATGCGCGGGCCTGGCCCGAAATGGCACGCCAAATATCAGGCCAGCCGGCTGGATCGCAGGCTCTGAGCGCAGTCCGCGGCTGCTCCCTACTTCCCCGTAAACTTCGCCTTGCGCTTCTCGACGAAGGCGGTGCGGCCTTCGATGGCGTCGGCGCTCTTGCGGATCGTGGCCTGAACCTCGATCTCGCGGCGGAACTGCGCCTCGTAAGCCGCATGCTCGCTCTCCTCGACAAGCGAACGCGTTGCGACCAAAGCGCGCGTCGGGCCGTCCGCCAGACGGCGCGCCAGGGCCAGCGCCTCGTCCATCAGCTTCGCGTCGTCGACGACCTGCCGCACCAGGCCGATCTCCTGAGCACGTTCGGCCGTCAGGGGCTCGTTCAGCAGCATCAGCTCGAGCGCGCGCTGTCGGCCGACCAGCCGCGGCAGCAGCCAGGTCGAACCGAGATCGGGCACCAGGGCGATGCGGCTGAACACCTGGATGAAGCTCGCCGACCGCGCCGCAACAATCATGTCGCCGGCCATCGCAAGGCTGAAGCCGCCGCCGGCCGCGACGCCGTTGACGGCGACCACGACAGGCACGCGGCATTCGCGCAACGCCTTGAACGTGGGCCAGTAGAAGCGCATCACGCCGGCGGCGATGTCCTCGCCCAGCGCTTCCGAAGCCTTCAAATTCTGTCCTGAGCAAAATCCGCGCCCCGCGCCGGTGAGGATCAGTGCGCGAATGCCCTCATCCCCTGTCATCTCGGCGACGGCGGCAGCGAGCGCGCCGAGCAGGTCCGGCGTCATCGCGTTCAGGCTTGCCGGCTCGTCGAGCGTCAAGATCCCAACCGTGCCATCCCGCGCCTGTTTCACACCTGCCATGTCGCGTCTCCCTTTGGATTTTCTCGTTGGCGGCAATGTGCCATCCTTCGCGCGCCCCGCCAATGCTGCAGCTTCCGCGTCAGCGCAAGGAAGCCAGAACAACCGAATCCAGAGATCAAGACGACATCATGCCTCATCAGTTCAGCCTCGCCCAAGCCGTCCGCAAACCCGCCGTCACATCCAAGGGCGGCATCGTCGCCTCGCAATCGCGGCGGGCGGCCGAAGTGGGGGCGCAGGTGCTGGCGGCAGGGGGCGACTGCGTGGACGCGATCGTCGCGACCACCTTCGCACTGAACGTGCTGGAGCCCTGGAACAGCGGCATCGGCGGCGGCGGCGCCATGGTGCTCTACCGCGCCAAGGAAAATCGAACCGAGGTGATCGACTACGGCATGTGCGCGCCGCAGAGCCTGCGCACCACCGACTACCCGCTCAGCGGCGAAGGCGCGGCCTCCGATCTGTTTCCGTGGCCGCGGGTAAAGGACGATCGTAACATCCACGGCCCCGGCTCGGTCGCCGTGCCCGGCGTCGTCGCCGGCATGGAGGAGGCGCATCGCCGCTACGCCAAAATGCCGTGGAAGGATCTGGTCGCGCCGGCCGCCGCGCTCGCCGGCGAAGGCCTGCTGGTCGATTGGTGGACCACGCTGACGATCGCGGCATCGGCAGCCGATCTCAGGCGCTATCCCGCAAGCGCGGCCACCTTCCTGAAGGATGGCCTGCCGCCGAGCGCGCCGTGGGGCATCAAGTCCGAGACGCGGCTGCCGTTGGCCACGTTGAAGGCGACGTTGTCGCACCTCGCCGCTGCCGGTCCGCGCGATTTCTACCAGGGCGATCTCGCCAAAAGCATCGCATCCGACATCAAGGCCGACGGCGGCTCGCTGTCGGTGGAGGATCTCGCCGCGTTTCGCGCCCATCTGCGCGAGCCGTTGGCGATCCCCTATCGCGACGGCAAGGTGTATGCGACGCCGGAGCTCACGGCCGGACCGACAATGGCGTATGCGCTGCGGCTGTTGCAGCAGAGTCTGAAGCCGGGAAGCGCACCCGACGCGACCACCTACAGCGAATATGCGCTCGCCTTGCAAGCGGCCTTCCGCGAGCGGCTCAAGGACATGGGCGATGCCGACGGCAAGCGCTCGCTCGGCGCTGAATATCTGGCGCCCGCCTGCACCACGCATTTCTCCGTGGTCGACCGCCACGGCAATATCGCGGCGGTGACGCAGACGCTGCTCTCGTCCTTCGGCTCGAAATACGTGACGCCGCACACCGGCATCGCCATGAACAACGGCATCATGTGGTTCGACCCGACGCCGGGCACCACCAACTCGCTCGCCCCCGGGAAGCGCTGCCTCTGCAACTACACGCCCGTCATCGCCGAAACGAAGGACGGCAGGCGTCTCGCGGTCGGCGCCTCCGGCGGCCGCCGCATCCTGCCGTCGGTGATGCAGCTCGTGTCCTTTGCGATGGATTTCGGCATGGACCTCGATACGGCCATCCACCAGCCGCGGATCGACGCCAGCGAAGGCGCGGTCGTGATCGGCGACATCAGACTGCCGGCGGACGTACGCAAAACACTTTCCGCACGCTTCGATTATGAAGAGACGCAAGTGCAGGCCCTGCCGCAGAAGTTCGCCTGCCCCAGCGTGGTGATGCGCGAGGGCGATACGAATTCGGGCGCGGTCGAGATCTTCCAGCCCTGGGCCGACGCTGTCGCCGAATCCTGAGCGTCACGACTCCTCCGCATTTGCACGCAACACCGCGATCGATGTTCGTTCGCCGAACGGACAGATGCGTGCCTAACAGGAGAGATTTCGGATGAAGAAACTTGCGCTCGCCGCAACACTGATCATCGCGGCCGGCTTCACCATGCCAAACGCCGCATTCGCCAGGGGCGGCCACGGACATGGTCACGGCCATGGCCACGGTCATCATGGCGGATACCATGGACACCGCCATGCCACTCCTCCCGGATGGCATCACGGGCGCAAGGTCGGCTGGCGCGGCAGGGGCTGCCCGCCCGGCCTGTGGAAACAGGGCCGCTGCTGACGCCCTATCTGCAAGTCATGCAAGGCGTCGCTCCTGACGGGGCGGCGCCTTCTTCTTCAAACACCCAGCCGATCCCGCACCCGGCCCGCGATCACAGCAGTCGTAACCCCCAAGGGCCAGAACGCGTGCATCGGGATCGGCTTGATGCCTGTGACGGGCATGTCGATCTCGGCCTTGGCGCCGCCGATCAGCCGGCGCGCGAGCTGCGCGCCCATCGCGGTCGAGAGCGCGACGCCGCGGCCGTTGCAGCCGAGCGAGATCAGGACGCTCTCCGCCGGCTCGTGCACATGGGGATAATGATCCTTGGTGATGGCGAGCCGGCTATTCCAGCCATGCGTCCAGGCGGCGCCCTTGAGCTGTGGCCATAGCCGCTCAGCATAACGCATGAGATAGGCGACGTCGTTGGGCGACTTGATCCAGCGCATCGGGCCGCGGCCACCCATCAAGAGGCGATTGTGCTGATCGATGCGGTAATAGACCGTGATGTGGCCGCTCTCGTAGAGCACCGGCCGTGTCGGCATGATCGAGCGGGCGACCGCCTCGGAGAGCGGCGCGGTGGCGGCAATCGAGGAGAATACCGGCACGATGGTGCGGCGAAGCGCCGGCCAGAGATCGTCGGTGAAGCCGTTGGTGGCGAGCAGGACCCTGTCGGCATGCACCACCGCGCGCGGCGTCTCGATGCGCCAGCGCGAGCCGTCGCGACGGAGTGACAGCGCCGGCGTTTCGCCATGGACCTTCGCGCCCGCGGAGATCGCGGCGCGCGCGAGGCCGCGGGCATAGCTGAGAGGATGCAGATCGCCGCCGCGCGTGTCCAGCATCGCGCCGATGTAGCGGTCCGTGCCGGTCATTTCGCGCAACTGCTCGCGGTTCAGATATTGCACCGGCATGCCGCGGCGGATGCACTGCTGCGCCGTCTTCTCGATCGCGGCGGCGCTGGCCTCGTTGTAGGCCGCGCGCAGCGTGCCATTCTGCCGCGCTTCGCAAGGGATCTGGTAGCGGCGGATCAGGTCGTGCGTGAAATTGGTCGTGCCGTAGGAGAAGTCGATCATGCGGCGGCCGAGTTCAGCGCCGAAATCGGCCTCGATCTGATCGGGGTCGTGCTTCAGGCCGGGATTGGTGTGGCCACCATTGTTACCCGACGCGCCCCAGCCCGGCTCCTGCGCCTCGAGCACCAGAGCCTCGACACCTTGCTCCGCCAGATGCAAAGCCGTGGACAGCCCGGTGTAGCCGCCGCCGACGATAGCAACGGAGACGGTCTTGTCGACATCGAGCGGCGGCGTGGCAACCGGCGCGACGGCGGTGTCGGCATAGGGCGAGGGCGGCAGAGGCAGGCGCATAGTCATGACGAGGACCGATCAGAGCGGATGCAGCACGCGGCGTAAAAAGTCCTGCGTGCGCGGGTGCTGGGGTTGATTGAGGACGGCCTTCGCCGCGCCCTGCTCGACGATGACGCCGCCGTCGATGAAGAGCACGCGGTCGGCGACGTCGCGGGCAAAGCCCATCTCGTGGGTGACGACGACCATGGTCATGCCGTCATCGGCGAGCATTCGCATCACGCCGAGCACGTCACCGACCAGTTCGGGATCGAGCGCCGAGGTCGGCTCGTCGAACAGGATCGCCTTTGGCTGCATCGCGAGCGCGCGCGCGATGGCGACGCGCTGCTGCTGGCCGCCAGAGAGCTGCGGTGGATGCGCATCGGCCTTTTCGGCGAGGCCCACCTGACCGAGCAGCGCGCGGCCGCGCTCGAGCACCTGCGCACGCGGCTCCTTCTTTACAAAGAGCGGACCTTCGACGACGTTCTCCAGCACGGTGCGATGCGGGAACAGGTTGAAGCGCTGGAACACCATCGAGACCTGGGTGCGGACCTTCACGATGGAGGGCGCATCGCGGTCGACCTTCAGTCCCTCGACGTTGATCTCGCCGCGGTCGTAGCTTTCCAGCCCGTTGATACAGCGCAGGATCGTCGACTTGCCGGAGCCCGAAGGGCCAATGATGCAGACCACCTCACCCTTCTGGACGGAGGCCGTGATGCCCTTGAGCACCTCGTTCTGGCCAAAGCTCTTGTGGACGTCGGTGAGCTCGATCATTTCTTGCCCGCCCGCTTCTCGAAGTGACGGACCAGCAGGATCAGCGGGATGCTCATGGTGAGATACATCAGCGCCACCAGCGTGAACACGTTGGTGTTCTTGAAGGTCGAGGACGCGATCAGCTTGCCCTGAAGGGCAAGCTCGGCGACCGTGATGGTCGAGGCTTGCGAAGAATCCTTTAGCATCATGATCATGACGTTGCCGTAAGGCGGCAGTACGATGCGCACTGCCTGCGGCAGCACCACGCGGCGCATGGTGAGCCACCAGCCCATGCCGATCGACTGCGCCGCCTCGATCTGGCCCTTGTCGATCGCCTCGATGCCCGCGCGGAAATTCTCGGCCTGGTAGGCCGAATAGGCGATGCCGAGCCCGAGGATCGCGGCCTGCAAGGCCGACAGCGTGACGCCGAGATCCGGCATCACGAAATAGAGGTAGAACAACAGCACGATGATCGGGATGCCGCGGATCACGTTGATCAGGCTGGCACTGAGCATCGACAGCACCTTGATGCCGGAGACCCGCATCATCGCCCAGATCAGACCCAGCACCGTCGAGAGCAGCAGCGAGCCGATGGTGACGACGATCGTCAGCGCGACACCGCTCATCAGGATCGGGAAGAATTCGACGGCGTCGTGCCAGAAGCCTTTCATCGGTCAGCCTTACCAGCCTCTGTCGATCAACCCTGCGCCTTCTGACCCCACTTCTCGAGGATCTTGTCGATGGTGCCGTTGGCCTTCAGCTTCGCCAGCGAGGCGTTGATCTTGCCGAGCAGCGCGGCCTCGCCCTTGCGGACGCCGATGCCGACCGAGCCGACGGTGACGGGCTTGTAGCCGTCGACGAGACGTACCTCGGGGAAACCGCCCTGCTTCAGATTGTAGGCGAGGATCGGATAGTCGGCGTAGCCGGCCTTGAGGCGACCGGTGTTCACGTCGCGCAGGATGTCCGGGATGGTGTCGTAGGCCTTGACGTCGGCGAACAGGCCGGACTTCTTCAGCGCATCGACGAAGGCGGTGCCGACCTGGGCGCCGACCGTCTCGCCCTTCAGATCGTCCTGCGTGGCATAGGCCTTGGTGTCGCTCTTCGGGACCACCAGGCCTTCGCCATAGGTGTAGATCGGATCGGAGAAGTCGACGACCTCCTTGCGCGGCGCGGTGATGAACATCGCCGCCGCAATCATGTCGATCTTGCCCGATGTCAGCGACGGGATCAGCGCCGAGAACGCCATCGGCTCGATCTGCACGCTGAGGCCGGCGTCCTTGCCGATCTCGGTGACGAGATCGACCATGATGCCCTGGATCGTGTTGGTCTTGGTGTCGAGGAAGGTGAAGGGAATGCCTGTCGGCGTCGAGCCGACCTTCAGCACCTGCTGCGCCGAAGCCGGCATCACCGCTGCAATCGCGAGCGCCGCGACCACGGCCAGACCAAAACGCTTCATCGCATCCCCCTTTGGGCTTGGCCGATGTCGGCGCTCGCGCATGTCGTGATCAGACGTTGCGGGCCAAGCCGTTTCGGCCTATTTTCACCAATATGAAACTTTGGTCACATTTTCGCTGGCGATGCAAGCGGTTTTCATGCACATGAAGGAAGCGGTTTGACATGAGCGGTGGCAAAAGAATGCGCAAACCGGCCGCCGCAAAGCCGGCCAAGGTGAAAGCCAAGGCTGTCACCAAGCCGGCCGAGCCCGCGATGGATGTCGCGGTCGGCCGCCGTATCCGCGATCTCAGGCGTGTCAGACAATTCTCGCTCGAGACGGTCGCGGCGCGCACCGACCTGTCGATCGGCTTCCTCAGCCAGATCGAACGCGGCCTATCGTCGCCATCGCTGCGCGTGCTGGCAACGCTCTCCGACGTGCTCGGCGTCGGCATAGCGGCTTTATTCGGTGCGAACCCAAGTGCCGACGATGCCTCCGACCAGGTGGTGACGCGCGGGCTTCAGCGGCCCGAACTGAAACTCTGGCGCAGCGGAATTTCGAAGCAATTGCTGAGCGCTGCGGGCAGCGACAACCGGCTCAACCTGTTCCTGGTGCATATCGATCCCGGCGGCTCCGCGGGCGACGAACTCTACACCCATGACGGCGAGGAAGCCGGCCTGGTGCTCGAAGGCGAGATGATGCTGACGGTGGACAGCGAGACGTGGTCGCTGAAGACCGGCGACAGCTTTCGGTTCGCGAGCCGAAGGCCGCACCGTTTTTCCAATCCGGCCAATGATGCGAAGGCTGTGGTGCTGTGGGTGAATTGCGTGACGGGGGCGGGGTAGCTTCTTTTCGCGCCGCGAGCGCAATTCCAGTCCCGTCATCCTGAGGCGCTCGCGCAGCGAGCCTCGAAGGATGCACGGCTCCGATAGAGCCGGGCCGTCGCCCTTCGAGCGCCGCTGAAGAAGCGGCCACCTCAGGGTGACGGAGATGGAGTGAGTGCGCGATGCCTCTCCACCGTCATTGCGAGCGCAGCGAAGCAATCCAGACTGCCACCGCGGAAAGATACTGGATTGCTTCGCTGCGCTCGCAATGACGAGCAGATAGAGAATCACCCAAACCGATACTTGTACCGGTCCACCGTCAGCGCACTCACATCGACCTCCGGCTTCTTGCCCGACAGCATGTCCGCGAGCACACGGCCGGAGCCGCAGGACATGGTCCAGCCGAGCGTGCCATGGCCGGTGTTGAGGTGGAGGTTGGCGTACTGCGTCGGGCCGATCACCGGCGGGCCGTCCGGTGTCATCGGACGCAGGCCGCTCCAGAACGTCGCCTTGGAGAGATCGCCGCCACGCGGGAACAGATCGGTCAGCGAATGATCGAGCGTGGCGCGGCGGGCGTCGTAGAGCTGGCTCGAATAGCCGGAGATCTCGGCAGTGCCGCCGACGCGGATGCGATTGCCGAGGCGGGTGATCGCGACCTTGTAGCTCTCGTCCATCACGGTCGATTCCGGCGCACCGGAGGCGTCCTTGATCGGCACCGTGATCGAATAGCCCTTCACCGGATAGACCGGCAATGAGATGCCGAGCGGCGCAACGAGCCGCGACGACCAGCTTCCGAGCGCGAGAACGTAGGCATCGGCCTGCAACGTGCCCGCACTGGTCACGACACCACTGACGCGCGCGCCGTCCGTGACGATGCGATCGATGCCGGTGTTGAACATGAAGCGCACACCGAGCGCTTCGGCATGCTTGGCCAGCGCCTGCGTGAACATGTGGCAGTCGCCGGTCTCGTCCTGCGGCAAGCGAAGCCCGCCGGCGAACTTCTCCTTCACGGCGGCGAGCGCCGGCTCGACCGCGATGCAACCCTCCCGGCTCAACACCTCGAAAGGAACGCCATACTGCTTGAGCACGGCGATGTCCTCACCGGTGCCATCGAGCTGCGCCTGGTGACGGAACAGCTGCAGCGTGCCCTGTGAACGCTCGTCATACTGGATGCCGATGTCGCGGCGCAGGTCGCGCAGGCAATCGCGGCTGTATTCCGCGATCGGGATCATCCGGCTCTTGTTGACCGCGTAACGCGCGCTGGTGCAGTTGCGCAGCATCTTGGACAGCCAGACCCACATCACAGGGTCGAGCTTCGGCCGGATCACCAGCGGGCCATGCTTCATCAGCAGCCATTTGATCGCCTTCACCGGCACCCCGGGGCCGGCCCAGGGCGACGAATAGCCGGGCGACACCTCGCCCGCGTTGGCGAAAGAGGTCTCCAGC
Source organism: Bradyrhizobium barranii subsp. apii (assembly GCF_011516635.5). GTDB lineage: Bacteria > Pseudomonadota > Alphaproteobacteria > Rhizobiales > Xanthobacteraceae > Bradyrhizobium > Bradyrhizobium barranii. The sequence goes on from NZ_CP096255.1 coordinate 8,100,946, forward strand.
GCCGGCTCGGGCTGACGGTCGACGACCGTCACCTCATGTCCGGCACGCGCAAGGTAGTAGGCAGAGGTGACACCGATGACACCGCTGCCGAGGATCAGAACTTTCACGCTTCGTCAAACTCCCGCGGCATCACGCTCGCCGCTGCAAGAACAAACTCCGCAACGGCGAGAGCAATTATCAGGCCACCCGCTTGATGGCGTCGCCGAGGATCGAGACCATATCGTCGATATGGCTCTTCTCGACGATGAGCGGGGGCGACAGCGCGAAGGAGTCGCCGCTCATGCGGAAGTACAGACCGCGATTGAAGCAATCGACCATGACGTCGTAACCACGCGCGCCGACCGCACCGTCACGCGGCGACAGCTCGACAGCGCCCATCAGGCCGCAATTGCGGATGTCGACGACGTTCGGCAGGCCCTTCAGCGAATGCAGCGCATCGCCCCAGTACCCGGCGATCGACGCGCCGCGCGTCAGCAGGCCCTCGTCCTTGTAGATGTCGAGCGTCGCGATGCCGGCGGCACAGGCGGTCGGATGCGCGGAATAGGTGTAGCCGTGGAACAGCTCCATCTGGTTCTCCGGGCCGACCATCAGGCCGTCGTGAACCTTGCGGCTCGCGAACACCGCGCCGCAGGGAATGGTGCCGTTGGTGATGCCCTTGGCCGTCGTCATCAGGTCCGGCGTGACGCCGAAGAAGTCGGCGGCGAACGGCGTGCCGAGGCGGCCGAAGCCGGTGATGACTTCGTCGAAGATGAGAAGAATGCCGTGCTTGTCGCAGATCTCGCGCAGGCGCTTGAGATAGCCCTTCGGCGGCGGCAGCACCGCGGTCGAGCCCGGCACCGGCTCGACGATGACGGCGGCGATCGTCTCGGCGCCATGCAGGCCGACCAGACGCTCGAGATCGTCGGCGAGCTCGGCGCCATGCTCAGGCTGATCCTTGGCGAAGGCGTTGCGGGTGAGATCGTGGGTGTGGCGGATGTGGTCGACGCCCGGAAGATGGGTGGCGAAGGCGCGGCGATTGGCGACCATGCCGCCGACCGACATGCCGCCGAAGCCGACGCCGTGATAGCCGCGCTCGCGGCCGATCAAACGGGTGCGGCTCGCCTGGCCGTTGGCGCGGTGATAGGCGAGCGCGATCTTCAGCGCAGTGTCGACCGACTCGGAGCCGGAGTTGGTGAAGAAGATGCGGTCGAGGCCCTTCGGCGCGATCTCGGCGAGACGCTCGGCGAAGTCGAATGCCAGCGGATGGCCCATCTGGAACGACGGCGCGAAGTCCAGCGTCATCAGCTGGCGCTCGACCGCTGCGGCGATCTGCTTGCGGCCGTGACCGGCATTGACGCACCAGAGGCCGGCGGAGCCGTCGATCACCTTGCGGCCGTCGACGGTGGTGTAGTGCATGCCCTCGGCCGAGGAGAACAGGCGCGGCGCCTTCTTGAACTGACGGTTGGCCGTGAACGGCATCCAGAACGAGTCGGTCTTGATAGTGTTCGGAATCTGATGAAGGGTCACGGGCCACGCTCCTTTGCTGACAGGATAGCAGAGGCACGGCTTCGGAAGCGCAACAAGTCCTTTTCTGGTCACCTGCAAGCCATTGATTTCACTGGGGCTGCCGGTCCATATTTGCGCGATCCGCATCACCTGCAACAGGGACCAGGGGCATGAGCGTCGACATCGGTGGACGGCTGCGATTCATCCGGGCGCACCACAAGCTGTCGCAGCGCGAGCTCGCCAAGCGCGCCGGGGTCACCAATTCGACGATCTCGCTGATCGAATCCAACCAGATGAACCCGTCGGTCGGCGCGCTCAAGCGCATCCTCGACGGCATCCCGATGGGGCTCGCCGAGTTCTTCGCGCTGGAGCCGGAGTCGCGGCGCAAGATCTTCTACCGCGCCGAGGAGCTGACCGAGGTCGGCAAGAAGCCGATCTCGTATCGCCAGATCGGCGACAATCTGTTCGGCCGCAGCCTGCAGATTTTGAAAGAGCGTTACGAGCCCGGCAGCGACACCGGGCGCGTTCACCTCGTCCATGACGGCGAGGAAGGTGGCATCGTGATCTCGGGCAAGCTCGAAGTCACCGTCGAAGACGAGCGCCGCATCCTCAATCCCGGCGATGCCTATTATTTCGAGAGCCGCAGACCGCATCGCTTCCGCTGCGTCGGCGGCAAGCCGTGCGAAGTGATCTCGGCCTGCACGCCGCCGACGTTTTGAGGCGCATCGACATTATCCGGAATCTTACGGAGTGCCCCGGTGTCTTACGGATCTTGAGGCATCTCAATTTCCGCGCGTCGATCCTCTATATGTTGCGAACCCAAGCCGAGAGACATTCCGGCGCCGCTTCATAACTGGGCTCGAAGATGAAGATCACGCTCGCCAATGCAGAGGCTGCGCTCGATGAAGTGCAGCGCGACACCGACAAGCTCCATTCGCAGGAGCTGCGCAAGGCTATTGCCGACTACATCGAGACGCAGCGAGAAGCGCTGAAGGCGCTCCGCAAGAAACTGCATTAGCAGGACGCGGCGGAACGAGAAGATCTCGTCCCGCCTTTTTGCCTCAACGCTGCGTCAACAACTCCTCGATCTTGATCGGAAAGCGGCGGACACGCACGCCGGTCGCATGCCACACCGCGTTGGCGACCGCGCCGGCGCTTCCGGTGATGCCGATCTCCCCGACGCCCTTGATGCCGAGCGCATTCACATGCGGATCGTGCTCCTCGACCGTGATCACGTCGAGCGGCGGCACGTCGGCATTCACCGGGATGTGGTACTCGCCGAGATTGGCATTCATGATCCGGCCGCTGCGGCGGTCGGTGATGGCTTCCTCATGCAGCGCGAAGGACATGCCCCAGATCATGCCGCCGAACAGCTGGCTCTTCACCAGATGCGGATTGACGATGCGCCCGGCCGCGAAAGCGCCGACCATGCGGGTGACACGGACCTGGCCGAGCTCGGGATCGACCTTCACCTCCGCGAACACCGCGCCGTGGGCATGCATGGCATACTCTTCCATCGCCGCAGGATTTGGCGCGCCGGTGCCGCGAGCCTCGACCTCGGCAACGCCAGCGCGCGCGAGGATCTCGACGTAGCTCTCGCCGCGGTTTTCGTCATCGCGACGGATCAACCGGCCCTCGCGTGCGATGACGCCGGCATTGCCGGCACCGAACAGCGGCGAGCGCTCGTCACTGGTGGCGAGATCGGCGAGCTTTGCGACCACGGCCGCACCGGCGCTGTGGATCGCGGCACCCGCGGTCGCGGTGTGCGCCGAGCCGGCGGCAATACCGGCGTCGGGCAAGTCTGATGAACCAGCCTTGAACTCGACGCGGTCGATATCGAGGCCGAGTTCATCGGCCGCAATCTGGGCGAGCGCCGTCCAGGCGCCCTGCCCCATGTCATGCGCGCCGATCTCCATCGCGCCGCTACCGTCGCGGCGGAGCACTGCGCGCGCTTCGGCCTGGAACATCAGCGCTGGGAAGGTCGCCGTGCCCATGCCCCAGCCGACCAGGAGACCTGCATCGTCGCGCATCTGCCGCGGCTGGAGCGAACGCTTCGCCCAGCCGAACCGCGCCGCGCCCTGCTCGTAGCAGGCACGCAGCGCCTTCGACGAGAACGGTTTTCCCGTGATCGGCTCGACCTCGGCGTAGTTCTTCAGGCGGAAGGCGAGTGGATCGATGCCGCAGGCCCAGGCCATTTCGTCGATCGCGCTTTCGAGCGCGATCGAGCCGGTGGCCTCGCCGGGCGCACGCATGAACAGCGGTGTACCGGTGTTGACGCGCACGGCGTCATGCGAGGTGCGGATTGACGGGCTGGCATAGAGTGTATGCGAGGCATCCGCGGCCGGCTCGTAGAAATCGTCAAACGTGCTCGACACGGTTCTGGCGTGATGATCGAGCGCGGTCAGGCGCCCTTCGCCGTCCGTGCCAATGCGCAGCCGCTGACGCGTCGGTGCACGGTGACCGACCGGGCCGTACATCTGCTCACGGCGCAGCACCAGCTTGACCGGCTTGCCGACCAGCTTTGCCGCCATGATGCCGAGGACCGGCGGACCAGCCATCAGCCCCTTCGAACCAAAGCCACCGCCGAGGAACGGGCTGCGGATGTGGATCTTGTCATGCGCGATGCCGAACAACTCTGCCACGCGCGCAAGCGACAGCATCAGCCCCTGCGTGGGCATGTCGATCTGCAAATTGTTGCCATCCCATGACGCGACGATCGCATGCGGCTCCATCGCGTTGTGATATTGCGGCGGCGTTTCGTAGATCGAGTCGATCTGCTTGTCGGCTGCGGCGAGACCTGCTTCGACATCGCCGCGGTGATTTTCCGTGGGGTTGCCGACGCCGACGACAGGCGGCACGTAACTCTCGCCGGCATCGAGACCGACCAGCGCAGGCAGCGTCTCGTAGCGCGGCGCCAGCAGCACCGCGCCTTCGGTCGCCGCCTCCAGCGTCTCGGCGATCACGACTGCGATGGGCTGGTTGGCGTAGCGGACCTCATTGCTCTGCAAGACCTCCATCCGGAACACGAACGGATTGGTCTTGATCTCCGGATCGATTGCGAGCTGCGGCTTGTGGTCTGGTGTCATGACGTCGACGACACCGGGATGGCGTTTTGCGGCGGCGACATCGAGCGAGGTGACGCGGCCACGCGCGATGCTGGCGACCGCCATCACGGCAAACAGCATGCCGGGCGGATGATTGTCGGCGGCGTAGGTCGCCTGCCCCTTGACCTTGAGGACGCCGTCACGGCGGGTCAGCGGCTGGCCGATGTTCGAGCCGTGGCGCAGATGGGCGGGAGAGCTGGATAGATTAAGCTCAGGCATGGATGGCTCCGGACGTCGAGGCAAAGGGAGAGGCCGGCAGCGCGGGAATACGCGCGGGCGTACCAGCGGCGGCAAGGGTCAGCGCACGCACGACGATGCGGCGTGCGAGCTCGATCTTGAAGGCGTTGTCGCCGGACGGTTTTGCGTCGGTGAGCGCGCGCCAGGCCGCTTCCTGGAAGGCATCTGCCGTGGGCGTAACGCCCTTGAGCACGTCTTCCGCGGCACGCGCGCGCCAGGGCTTTGCGGCGACGCCACCAAGCGCAAGCCGCGCCTCCGCGATCTTGCCGTTCTCGATCCGCAACGCCGCCGCGGCCGAGACCACGGCGAACGCGTAAGACGTGCGCTCGCGAACCTTGAGGTAGCGCGCATGCGTGGCGAAGCCGCGCGCCGCGGGCGGCAGGCGCACAGCGACGATGAGGTCGCCGGGCTCGAGCGCCGATTCACGCTCGGGCGTTTGGCCCGGCAGGCGATGCAGCGCGTCGAGCGCGATCTCGCGGCGGCCGTTCCTGCCCTCGATCTCGACGACGGCGTCGAGCGCAAGCAGGGGCACGCAGAAGTCCGACGGATGCGTGGCGATACAGCTCTCGCTCCAGCCGAGCACGGCATGGGTGCGGTTCTCGCCCTCGCGCGCGTCGCAGCCAGAGCCAGCCTCGCGCTTGTTGCAGCGGCTGGCGGTGTCGTAGAAATACGCGCAGCGCGTCCGTTGCAGCAGATTGCCGCCGACGGTCGCGGCATTGCGCAGTTGCGCGGACGCACCGGACAGCAGCGCTTCAGCGACGGCCGGGTAGGACTTTGCGAAGCTTGCGTCATGCGCGAGATCGGCGTTGCTCACCAGCGCGCCGATGCGCAACGATCCGTCAGCGAGGGTCTCGATCTGATCGAGCCCGTCGAGATGCGTGACGTCGACCAGACGGTCCGGCCGGCTGATGCCGCCCTTCATCAGATCGAGCAGATTGGTGCCGGCGGCGAGATAGGCAGCGCCCGGCTGAGCGGCCGCCGCAACGGCCTCGGCCACTGTGGCCGGCCTGATATAATCGAACGGTTTCATGCGGAGCGCCTCTGATTGGATTCGTCCGTGCCGGCCTGGGCTTCCAGCACGGCATCGACGATGCCGGCATAGGCGCCGCAGCGGCAGAGATTGCCGCTCATGCATTCGCGGATGCGCTCGGGATCGTTGCCGGCCTGCGCCTCTTGCATCATGCCGATCGCGCTCATGATCTGGCCGGGCGTGCAGAAGCCGCACTGGAATCCGTCATGGGCGATGAAGGCCGCCTGCACCGGATGAAGCTGGTCGCCGCGCGCGACGCCTTCGATGGTGAGGATGTCGGCGCCGTCATGGCTGATGGCGAGCGCGAGACAGGAGTTGATGCGCTTGCCGTCGACGAGAATGGTGCAGGCGCCGCACTGGCCGCGATCGCATCCCTTCTTGGTTCCGGTCAGATGGAGGCGCTCACGCAGGAGATCGAGCAGCGTGACGCGCGGATCGTCGAGGACGAAGTCGCGCCGCGCACCGTTCACGGTGAGGCTGATGGAGTGGTTCATACAAGGCTCCGATCAGATATGGACATGAGTCATCGGCCAGCGCGCCACCTCCGTGGCCGCTGTCGATATGCGTTGGCCAGGCGGAACCCGGCTAACATCTCAAGGAAGATACGGAGGCACCCTCCGCTTAACAAGGGTCGCCGAAAAATATTTGGAATTCGTCAAAAGCCCATGCGCAGACAACGCTGCAGGCCTGCAAGGGTTCATTGCGAGGGTTCAATCTAACCAATTCGTGATCTACATTACCGCCATGGACGACCAGACCGACCAGATTCGGAAGCCCCGCGCCGATGCCGTGCGCAATCGCGAGCGCGTGCTCGAGGCGGCGAAAATCGTGTTCAACGCGGGCGGTCCCGAGGCAAGCCTGGAAGCCGTCGCAAAACGCGCCGGGGTCGGCATCGGCACGCTCTATCGGCATTTTCCAACTCGCGAGGATTTGTTCGAGGCGGTGTACCGGCGCGAGGTCGAGCAGCTCAGCGAGCTTGCCGAGCAATTGAAGAATGCCAAGGATCCGGTCGACGCGCTGCGGCGCTGGCTGCGCTCCAACGTCGAATTCGTTGCCACAAAAAAGGGCATGTCGGCCGCGCTGGCGCTGACGTTCCAGAGCTCATCGGAACTCGCGGCGTTCTCGATGGACCGGCTCACCAAGGCGATCGGCTCGCTGCTCGACCGCGCAGTCGCGGCCGGCCAGATGCGCGGCGATGTCAGCCCGGAGGATCTGCTCAGGGCACTCGTCGGCATGTGTTACATGCACGACCAGCCCGGCTGGCAATCCTCGGTGCTGCGCATGCTCGACGTGTTCGTGGACGGGCTGCGGGTGCAGCCGGCCGGCAAGGCCAAGGCGCGTGCCGCCAAGCCTACGAAGCCGGCGGTGAAACGGAAGCGATAGCACGCCGTATTTCCCTGAGGTCGTGCTAGGATTGGCATCGCCGGGATTTCAACGCGGAGCCTGTCATGCGCATCGCCGCCTTGCTCGTCGCCCTTATGATTATCCTTGGTGCCGCTCCAGCATGCGCGGCCGACGTCTCGGCGGCACAGGGCGTCATCCGTGCCCAGGAGCAGGCTTTTGCGCGCGACGATGCGGCCGCGGCCTATTCCCACGCCGCGCCTGCGATCAGGGAAATTTTCCCCGCTCCTGATATCTTCATGTCCATGGTGCAAAACGGCTACGCGCCGGTCTACCGGCACAAGAGTTTTGAATTTGGCGAGAGCAGGAGCGAAGGCAACTGGATCTCCCAGCACGTCCACATCATCGATGCCAATGGCGAAGCCTGGGAGGCGCTGTACACGCTCGAGCAGCAGGCGGACGGCAGCTACAAGATCACCGGCTGCTCGCTGCTGAAGGTGGGGAGAGAGGTTTAGGTCGCAAAACCCGGTCCCGTCTTGACCGCGTTCATCCGCGAGCGGATCAGCAGCGTCAAGACGATGCCGACATTCAGGGCATTCCACGCCACGCCGTTCGCGAACGCCGCAGCGTAGGAGCCCGTCGCGTCGAAGATGACGCCCGACACCCAACCGCCGAAGGACATGCCGAACACCGAGGCGAAGATCACGATGCCGACGCGGGTTGCCGCCTCGCTCGCCGGCATCGCTTCGCGCACGATGATGGCGTAGCTCGGCACGATGCCGCCCTGAAACAGGCCGAACATCGCGGAGATCAGATAGAGCGAAGTCAGGCTGTCGAAAAACAGATAGAACACCAGCGCAAAGCCCTGCGCCAGCGATCCGACCAGCAGCGTGCGGATGCCGCCGATCTTGTCGGCAAGGTAGCCCGAGCCGATGCGGCTGACGATGCCGCAGGCCATCATCAGCGACAGCATCTCGGCGCCACGCGCCACGCCGTAACCGAGATCGCCGCAATAGGCGACGATGTGCACCTGCGGCATCGCCATGGCGACGCAGCAGGAGATGCTGGCGATCGAGAGCAGCACGGTCAGCGTGTTGGTCGAAAGCTTGAGATCGACCTGCGGCGGGCGCGCATTGGCGTGATTGCGGACCTTGTCGTCGCCCATCTGTGCGCGCAGGACCAGCACCAGGATCGTCATCAAAACCACGCAAACGAGGGCGATGCCGATATGCGTGGTGCGCCAGCCGATCGTCTGCATGCCCTCGCTGATGAGCGGCGGCCACATCGTGCCCGCGACGTAATTGCCGCTCGCGACGATGGTCACGGCAAGTCCGCGATAGCGCTCGAACCAGTGTGAGGCCTCCGCCATCAGAGGCGCGAAGGTCGCCGAGGTGCCAAGCCCGATCAGGAAATAGGCCGCGACGAACTGCCAGAGCTGGGTCGAGAGCCCCGCCAGCACGTTGGCAACGCCGATGAAAGCGATGCTGATCGCCATCGCCGGCACGATGCCGAACTTGTCGGTGATCTTGCCGGCGATCACGCCGCCGAGGCCGAAGCCGAACATCATCAGTGTGAAGGCCAGCGACACCGCAGCACGCGTGGCGGCGAACTCGGCCTGCACGACGGGAATCACCACGACGACCGCCCACATGCCGACGCCACCGACCGAACCGATCAGCAGCGCGAGCAACAGCCGCACCCAAGCCTGACGCGAATCAGGGGTGAATGAGGCCGGTCTCTGTCCTGGAAGATTTGGCGCGTGCACGGGCCGGACCATGTTCGCTGATCGCCGCGCGGTCAAGCAACGTGCCGCGATATTGGGCATGCGCGGTGCACTGCGGTAAGAAGATGCTTGGCGAAGCCGCGCTTTGCCATTAGTTTGCAATCTGCGTGTGCAACATTGCCGCGCGAGGAGCCTGTCGGCGGAATGCTGTTGCGATTGACGCGATCGATGCGGATCAGGGTGGGGCGGATCATCGCCCTCGCCTATCTGTTCTGCGTGCTCGCGCCGGCAGCAGCCCTTGCCTGGGGCAGCGGCCCGGCGCCGTGCCTCGACGACGCGCTCCTCGCCGATCTCGTGCCGGTGCATCACCAGATGCAGGCCGGCCACGTGCATGACGGTGTGTCGCATGACCACGCAGGCATGCACGCGCATCACCAGGCTGCCGCACAGGATGCGCCCGCCCAACATCACCATGACGGCAAGGCTGGCCCGTGCTGCGCGATGATGTGCGTGAGCGCGCTGCCGGCCGACCTGCCCGGCGTCGCCAAGCCGCTGCAGCCGATTTCCGCCTGCGCGCCCGAGATCGTGGTCAGCCTGCACAGCGCGGCGCCACCTCAGCACTACCGCCCTCCCATCGCCTGATCTGACGCGACGACGTCAGGACCGCACGCGCATCCGCGCGCGAACCTGTGGTCTCTACGACAGATCAGGGATGACTCATGCTTACGCTTTCCGGGGCGAAGTTCGCCGCCGCATCCGCAGCGCGTGGACGACACTTTCGATTCAATTGGCCGCTGCTGGCCGTGCTTGCGCTCGCGCTGTCCAGCTGCATGCCGGCAACTGTGCCCGTGGCCGGCGCAGATCCTGCCGATCCGGCTGCGAAGGTCGCGCGCGTCGGCTATCGCTCGACCATCGCGCCCTACACCACCCTGCGGCCCGCGACGCCGGGGCCATGGCGCGACCGCAACGACGCTGTCGCACCGCAGCCGAAGCAAGACCGGTAGGGGCGCGCCATGACGCACCATTTTGCGTGGGGCCTGCTCGTGCTCACTGCGCTGGGACTCTCCGGCTGCATGGCATTCTCGCCGGACGGAGGCATGACGACGGTCTCGGACCTCACCAGCCAGACCATCAACAAGGACGTCGCCTTCGTGCGAACGGCCGAAGGTGCGGAGGCCGTCAACGCGACCGTCCGCCGCTTGCTGACACGCACGCTGACCACCGAGACGGCAGTGCAGATCGCGCTGCTCAACAACAAGGGACTGCAAGCGGCCTATAACGAGCTGGCGCTGGCCGAGACCGAACTCGTCGAGCAGAGCCTGCCGCCCAATCCCGTGTTCTCGATCTCGCGGATCTCAGGCAATGGCGCCAGCGAGATTGAGCGCCAAGTGGTCGGCGACATCCTCGCGCTGGCCACGCTGCCGTTCCGCTCCGACATCGCCCGCGACCGTTTCCGTCAGGCGCAATTGCGCGCGGCGTTGGCGACGCTGCGGCTGGCCGCAGATGTCCGGCGCGCCTATGTCCGCGCAGTCGCCGGCAACGAAATGGTGGCGCTGCTCACCGACGCGAAGGCGACGGCGGAATCGACGGCACAGCTCGCGGTCAAACTCGGCGAGACCGGTTCGATCAACAAGCTCGACCAGGCCCGCGAGCAGGTGTTTTATGCCGAGACCACGGCCGACCTCGCCACCGCGCGGCAGGCGGCAACGAGCGCGCGCGAAAGGCTCGCGCGCCTGATGGGGCTGTGGGACGGCGGCCTCGACTTCCGTCTGCCCGATCAACTGCCGCCGCTGCCGCGCCGGCCGCAGGCACTGCCCTCGATCGAGGCCGATGCGGTGGCCCATCGCATCGATCTTCAGATCGCGCGGCTGGAGCTGACGGCGCTGGCAAAGTCACTCAACCTCACCGAGGCGACGCGCTTCGTCACGCTGCTCGACCTCGCCGGTATCTCCCGCCGCACCCAGGATCCCGAGGGCCCGCCGTTCCGCGAACGTGGTTTTGACGTGCCGTTCCAGATCCCGATCTTCGACGGCGGCGAGGTGCGGGTGCGGCAAGCGGCGGAGACCTACAATCTCGCCTTCAACCGCCTGACCGAGCGCGCCGTCAACGTTCGCTCCGAGGCGCGCGATGCTTATCGCGTCTATCGCTCCAGCTACGACATCGCCAGCCACTATCAGCGCGAGATCCTGCCGCTGCGCAAGATCATCACCGAGGAGATGCAGCTGCGCTTCTCCAGCATGCAGGTCGATATTTTCGCGCTGCTCTCCGAAGCGCGGCAGCGCCTGGCGTCGCTGCGCGGCGCGATCGATGCCAAGCAAAAATTCTTCCTCGCCCAGTCCGACCTCCAGACCGCCGTCAACGGCGGCGGCGCACCTGCGTCGGGCGGCGACACTTCAACCACCATCGCCGCGGCAGCGCCTGCCGATGGCGGTCACTGAGATGGAGGCAAACATGTTTTCCCGTCGAGGATTTTTGGGCACCGCCGCGCTTGCCAGCGCGTCAGCCGTCAGCGGCCGTGTGCAGGCCGCGTCCATTCCGGAAGCGCCGCACATGGACAAGGTGGTGATGCAGCCGCCGCTGCACCCGATCAGCGGACCCGACTATCGCCCCGTGGTGACGCTGAACGGCTGGTCGCTGCCGTTCCGCATGAACGGCGACTGGAAGGAATTCCATCTCGTCGCCGAACCCGTGGTGCGGGAATTCGCCGAGGGCATGAAAGTGAATCTGTGGGGCTATAACGGCCAGTCGCCGGGCCCGACCATTGAGGCGGTCGAAGGCGACAAGGTCCGCGTCTTCGTCACCAACAGACTGCCCGAATACACCACCGTGCACTGGCACGGCATGATCATTCCCAGCGGCATGGACGGTGTCGGCGGACTGACGCAGCCGCACATCCAGCCCGGCAAGACCTTCGTCTACGAATTCGAGATGAAGAAGAGCGGGACCTTCATGTACCACCCGCATTCCGACGAGATGGTGCAGATGGCGATGGGCATGATGGGCATGGTCGTCGTGCATCCGCGCGATCAAAGCTTCCGGCCCGTCGACCGCGACTTCGTCTTCGTGATGAGCACCTATCGCGTCGATCCCGGCACATACCTGCCGCAGGTCAACGAGATGACCGACTTCAACATGTGGACCTGGAATTCGCGGGTGTTTCCCGGCATCGATCCCTTGCCGGTCAGGCTCGGCGACAAGGTGCGCGTGCGCATCGGCAATCTCAGCATGACCAACCATCCGATTCATCTGCACGGCCACAGCTTTGCGGTGACCTGCACCGATGGCGGCTGGATTCCGGAGAGCGCGCAATATCCGGAGACGACCACCGATGTGCCGGTCGGCGCGGTGCGCGTGTTCGACGTTCTCGCAGACAATCCCGGCGACTGGGCGTTCCACTGCCACAAGTCGCACCACACCATGAACGCGATGGGGCACGAGGTGCGCAACCTGATCGGCGTGTCGCGCAAGGATCTCGCCAAGGCCGTCGGCAAGCTCGCACCTGACAGCATGGCGATGGGCTCGACCGGCATGGCGATGGGCAACATGGAGATGCCCGCGCCCGACAACACACTGCCGATGATGACCGGCACCGGTCAGTTCGGGCCGATCGAGATGGGCGGCATGTTCACGGTGATGAAGATCCGCGAGGACCTCGCGCGCGACGATTACCGCGATCCCGGCCACTACCAATTCCCGCAAGGCACCGTCGCCTACGAGGTCACGCCACCGCCCGCCGAGCCGGCGCGGCAGCAAGGCGCGCCGATGAAGAACATGAAGATGTGAGCGTTTCGATGAACCACCAACTGGAGAAAAAGATGAAGACAGCGATCAAACTCGGACTCGCGCTGGCTGCGCTTTCGATTGCGCCAGCCCTTGCCCACGACAAGCACGATCACGGGGCGTTTTCAGCCGGCGAGCCCGGCAATCCCAGGAAGCCCGCCCGCACCATCGAGATCCTGATGAACGAGATGGACTACACACCGGCCCGGATCGAGGTGAAGCGTGGCGAACAGGTCCGTTTCGTGCTGCGCAATGTCGGCAAGGAGGACCATGAATTCCTGCTCGCCACCACGAAGGAGAATCTCGCGCATGCCGTGGAGATGAAGAAGCATCCGCACATGGAGCACGACGACCCCAACGGCGTCAGGCTCGCACCGAACAAGACGGCCGAGATCCTCTGGAAGTTCAGCAAGGCCGGCACGTTCGAATTTTCCTGCCTGATTCCCGACCACCGCGACTACGGCATGGTCGGCCACGTCACCGTGAAGTAACAAGGAAGACTCCCATGAACCGCACCATCCGTATCGCCGCAGCGCTGGCGCTGACCGTCGGTCTTGCCGCCGAAGCCTTCGCGGCCCAGGGCGCCGCGATCAGCGGCGAGGTCAAGAAGATCGACGAGGGCGCCGGCAAGATCACGCTCAAGCACGGACCGGCGAAAAGCCTCGGCATGGATGAACCCATGACCATGGTCTACCGCGTCAAGGACCCCGCTTTGCTCAAGCAGGTGAAGGTCGGCGACAAGGTGACCTTCGAGGCCGAGGAGGCGGCTTCGGGGTACACGGTGACGACGATGCAGAAGGCGAAGTAGGGCTACGTCCTCCGCAGCTGATTTCGGCGCCAAACGCTTCCACAACGTCATGGCCGGGCTCGTCCCGGCCATCCACGGCTTCGGCCGCGCAGGCGGGACAAGCCCGGGCATGACGACTTCGTCCCTGCCAGGTGCCCGAAACACCCCGGTCTGACCTCCTGCCGCACCCTCCGTTAACCCTTTGCTAACCATACACCCGGCAAGAATTGCCGGGTGAGGTCGAGTGTCGTCAGCCGCGTAGAACGGGAGGTCCCCCGTGGACGCCAGTGCGGTGCCTCACTTTCGAAACGGTGGCCCTTCGGCCGCCGCGCAGACATTTGGGGCGCGCGGACGGCAGTCGCGCGGGGGAGCAGCTACCATGGTCGACGTCACCGCGGGACAGGGCGTAGGCAGCACGAACGCCGGCTTCCCGACCCTCACCGAGATCGGCAACATCCTCAAGCGCGGCGATATCGCGCTGGCGCTCGGCGTCCTCACCATCCTGGTGGTGCTGATCCTGCCGCTGCCCGCGATCGTGCTGGACCTGTTCCTGGCGATCTCGATCACGCTCTCGATCCTGATCCTGATGACGTCGCTGTTCATCCAGGCGCCACTGGAATTCTCCGCCTTCCCGACCGTCCTCTTGATCTCGACCATGCTGCGCCTGTCGCTGAACATGGCCTCGACCCGCCTGATCCTGTCGCACGGGCATGAGGGCACGGATGCCGCCGGTCACGTCATCGAAGCCTTCGGCAGCTTCGTGATGGGCGGCAATTTCGTCATCGGTATCATCGTCTTCGCCATCCTGATCATCGTCAACTTCGTCGTCATCACCAAGGGGTCGGGCCGTATCGCCGAAGTCGCCGCCCGCTTCCACCTCGACGCCATGCCCGGCAAGCAGATGGCGATCGACGCCGATCTCTCCGCCGGCCTGATCGACGAGAAGGTCGCCAAGCAGCGGCGCAAGGATCTGGAGGACGAGAGCGGCTTCTTCGGCGCCATGGACGGTGCCTCCAAATTCGTCCGCGGCGATGCCATCGCGGGCCTTTTGATCGTCTTCATCAACATCGTCGGCGGCATGATCATCGGTGTCGCGCAGCAAGGCCTCTCCTTCGCCGATGCCGGGCGCAGCTACACGCTGCTGACCGTCGGTGACGGCCTCGTCACCCAGGTGCCGGCGCTGATCGTTTCGACCGCGGCCGGCCTGCTCGTCTCCAAGGCCGGCGTGTCCGGCGCCGCCGACAAGGCGCTGATGAAACAGTTCTCCGGCTATCCGCAGGCGCTGGCGATGTCCGCGGCGGTCATGCTGGTGCTGGCGGCGCTGCCGGGTATCCCGACCATCCCCTTCCTGGCGCTCGGCGGCGGCGCCGGTGCGCTCGCCTGGCACGCCCGCAACCGCAACCGGGCGACTGCCAGGGCTGACGAAGTTGCAAAGACCGCACCCGCTCCGGGAACGCCGGGTTCACCTGGCGCCGCTGCGGCCGAAGAGCCGATCTCCGCCGCGCTCAAGATCGACGATCTCAAGATCGAGCTCGGCTATGCGCTACTGCCGCTCGTCAACGGCCCTGATGGCACCGACCGCCTCACTGAGCAGATCAAGGCGCTGCGCCGCTCGCTCGCGATCGAGATGGGCTTTGTGATGCCCGCCGTGCGCATCCTCGATAACGTCCAGCTCGAAGCCAACACCTACATCATCAAGATCAAGGAAGTGGACGCCGGCACCGGCAAGATCTGGCCGAACCAGTTCATGGTCATGGACCCCGGCGGCAGCCAGGTGCAGGTGCCCGGCATCCATACCACCGAGCCGACCTTCGGCCTGCCCGCAACCTGGGTCGATGCCAGCCTCAAGGAAGAAGCCTCGCTCAAGGGCTACACCGTCGTCGACGCCGCGACCGTGCTCTCGACCCACCTCACCGAGCTGCTCAAGGCCAACATGTCGGACCTGCTCTCCTACGGCGAGGTGCAGAAGCTGCTCAAGGAGCTGCCGAAGGAGCAGGGCGAACTGGTCAAGGACATCGTGCCGGGCCAGGTCACGGTCTCCGGCATCCAGCGCGTGCTGCAGCTGCTGCTCGCCGAGCGCATCTCGATCCGCGACCTCTCGACCATCCTGGAAGGCATCGCCGACTCGCTCGCCTTCTCGCGCAATCCCGCGACCATGGTCGAGCATGTCCGCGCCCGCCTCGCGCGGCAGATCTGCGCGCAGAACACCTCCTACAGCGGCTATCTGCCGCTGATCGCGCTGTCGGCGCGGTGGGAACAGGCCTTCGCCGAATCCATCATCGGCCAGGGCGAGGAACGCAGCCTCGCGATGCAGCCCTCGAAGCTGTCGGAATTCATGACCGGCGTGCGCGAGGCCTTCGAGCGCGCCGCGCGCGAAGGCGAGGCGCCGGTGCTGGTCACGTCTGCGGCAATTCGTCCCTTCGTACGCTCCCTCGTCGAGCGGTTCCGGGCCCAGACGACGGTGCTGTCGCAGGCTGAAATCCACCCCAGGGCGAGATTGAAAACGGTCGGAAGCATCTGATTTGCCTTAAGAAGCCGTATGTTTTTCGGCCACAGGCAAATGGTTTTTGAGCTCCTGGCGCCTTGTCGACCAAATGCAAACAAGGCGCCTCGCAAGCACATTACACCTTTGAAATAATTATATAATCGAACGATTGAGGGGTCGCTTTCGATCGCGATCTTTCACGTCCTGTCACGCTCTTGTGATCGCCCCTTGGGAACGAATCCCCCCAATACCAGGTTGTTGGGGACCGGAAGCATGAACCTCCCCCAACGGGTAGCGACTACTTCGGGTAGATGGCGGCAGGAGCCTTCCATGAACCACTCGATTTACAGCGCTGATCGCTTGACCCACTTGAAAATCGTGGTCGTAGCCCTCGTCGCCGGCATCGCGGTGGCAGGCTTCGGCATCACGGCGGCGCGCACGGGTTCGGACGAAGGCCTGACCCAGACCGCCCGCGTCATCAAGGCCGGCAAGCCGGTTGTTATCACCAGCTCGAACGCATCCCTCGTTCGATAAGGAGATTTGACGAGTTTTGTGAATTCACGCGGCTCTTTACCAGCCCCCCAAAGTCGCCACGTGGATATGTAGACGACCCCAACCCCAAGTCGACTACGGAAAGCGCCCGCCCCCCACGGGCGCTTTCTCATGTCTGGGGTACCTCGTCATTGCGAGCGTAGCGAAGCAATCCAGACTGTCGCCGCGGAAAGATTCTGGATTGCTTCGCTACGCTCGCAATGACGGAGCAATTGGCACAGCCGCGATCCTCCAACCAGCCCCGATCAAATTCTACCGCGCCCCATAAGTCGGCGGCGGCGCCTGGACCGTCGGTGCTGCCGCAGCGAAGAGCTCGGCCTTGCTACCGGTGAGCGGCGGGTAGATGCGCTTGCAGTTGATGGTCTGCTTGGTCGCCTTTGCGGCCGCGCCAGTGGTGCGAACCTCGCGATCCCACCCTTCGGTATAGAGCGCGCCCCAGCCTCCGAGGTCGAGCACGGTCACGTACCAGTCGATGCGCAGCGGCAGCATCGGCAGGCCCGCGAGATCAGCCACGACGTTGTGACCGGCGAAGCGGCCCATGGGACGGGCGAACTGGCAGGACATCACCGTCGGATGCAGTCCGTCGACCACGCTCGAGGCGACATCGCCGGCGGCGAACACGCCCGGCACATCGGCAACCCGCATGAAAGGATCGACCAGCAGGCGGCCGAGGCGATCGCGCGCGCCCGCGAAGCTCTCGGCCAGCCGGCTCGCGCGCATCCCGGCGCACCAGATCACGGTCTGCGCCGGGATGAATTCACCCGAGCTCAGGTGCATGCCGGCAGCCTCGACGGACACGACGCGCACGCCAAGCCGCGTCTCGACGTCGAGCGAGGCCAAAGCCGTCTCGATGACGGGACGCGCATGCGCGCCGATGGTGGCGCCGACCGCAGGGTTGGGATCGACCAGGACGATGCGGCGGCTGCCGGTGATGCCGGCGCGCGCCAGCCTGTCCGGCATCTCGGCCGCGACCTCGATGCCGGTGAATCCGGCGCCAACCACCACGACCGTCGAGCGCCCCGGCGAGGGCGCGCTGTGTCCGAGCGAGACGAGATGATTTTCGAGGATGAGCGCGGCGGCATAGGTATCGACATCGAAAGCATGCTCGGCAAGGCCGGGGATGGCGGGACGCATCACTTCGCTGCCGAGCGCCAGCACCAGGCGGTCGTAGCTCAGCGTCTCCTCGCCGCTGCTCGTGACAAGCGAAATCTCGCGCCGTGACGGGTCGATGGCTTCGACCTCGCCAATGCCATGAGTGACGCCGATCGGATCGAGCAGTTGCGGCAACGGCAGCGCGACCTCGCTGAGGTCGGCCTCGTAATTGCGCACCCGGATGTTGTGATAGGGATTGCGATCGACGACACGGATCTCGACGTCACGGCCGGCCGCGCCGATCTCGTCGCGCTTGCGCGCGGCGCCGATGGCCGCCCACAGACCCGCAAACCCCGCGCCGAGCACGACGATACGCGCCATGTCCGTATACTGCCTTGTCCAAGAATTCCGGCGAACTGCCCGCGCGGGCAGATATAACTCATTCGCCCGGATCGACCAACTGCGGCGGCGCCGCTCCGCTGCATAAGATCGCGGCTCAGGCCTCGCGCAGCTCCGACGGCGTCGCGCCAAAACGCTTGCGGAAGGCGCGGTTGAAATAGGACAGGTCGGAGAAGCCCGAGGAATGCGCGATGTCGCTGATCTTGCGCGCCCTCGCGCGGGGATCGCCGAGCAGCTTGCGCGCCAGCACCAGGCGCTGCTCCAGCACGAATTCGGTGAAGGTCGTGCCGGCCTGCTCGAACAAGCGTTGCGCCTGGCGCGCGCTGAGCCCTGAGCGCGTCGCGATCTCGGACAGACAGAGATCGTTGCGGCCGAGCGCGGCCATCACGTCGGCACGCATGAGATCGAGACGGGCCGCCGCATGTCCGCGACCGCGCGCAAGGCTTGCATGCTCCGCATCGGTGCCGAGCAGCAGGCCGACGAGATCGATCACGTGCTGCGCGGTCAGGCGCTGGCCGACGGCGTCGAGATGCGGCGCGTGATTGGCGGCGAGTGCGTGGTAGCGGAAGATCGTCTCGGCCACCGCGCCATCCGAGAGCACTTGCGACAGCTTGTCCTCGGCACGCGGATTGATGTCGAGCAGCGCGCGGCGCGGCATGCGGATGCTGGTGAAGCGATCTTCCTGGGTGTGGCCGACGGTGCCGGTGACGCCCATGTCGACGAGCACCATCTGCGCGGGCGCAAGCTCGACGGTGTGGCCGTTCTGCCCGACGCGGACGAGACCCGCATGCGCGGCGATCAGGACGAGATCGTCGCTGCCGTCGGCCAGATGGCTCTGCGTGCGCGAATATTGCGCGGAGGCACCTTCGGGAATGGCCAACGCGATATTGTCGACCACGCTGACCTGGAGCCGGCAATCGATGCTGTCGCCATGGCTCGGCCCGACGTCGAGGCCGCAGGGACCGAAGGCGCGCTCGCGCCAATGTTCGAAGGCCGGACCATGCGGAAGGCCCGCATATTGGTGGACGAAGATGCCCGGCGTCTTAGCTGCATCCATCTGACTTCTAGCCCCTTTTCCGGCGCCATGATGTGCGGCGCCGAGTGCAAATTCCGGGCATTTGACGCCGTGGATTGCGGGGAGGTTCAACGCGGGAGTGGATTCGGCGGGACTTGTCGGGTTGCGACGACTGGACGGACCTTGGCGACGATCGAGCGCCGTGTAGCCCGGGTTGCGCTGCGCTCCATCCGGGCTACGGCGCTACGACACCTACTTCTTCGCGGGCGCCTGCGGCTGAGACGGCGGCACGGTCTCGATCAGCTTGCCGGAAAACACCGGAGCCGAGGTCGGCTGGCCGTTGGGCGAGCCGCCGGCCTGCTCGACGGTGACGGCGTAGGTCGCACCGTTGACGACCTCGGGATCGAAGGAGCCGAGCACTGGGCGCGCGGTGAAATCGCCCGCGCCAATCACGCCGAGCGAGCGCGGACGCGGCAGCTTGTCGGAGATCAGCAGAGCTCGAAGCTCTTGCCGGCCTCTGGGGTCGCGCCGACCTTGCGCACGGTGAAATTCCGCGTCGCGCCGTCGACGGTGAGGATGAAGGCGGGACCGCCGCCCTGGCCCTGCAGCAGCGCGACATATTGCGCAGCAGCCGTGAGCGGCGCCGCCGGCGTCTTCACTTCCACCGTCTGGATGCGCGGCGCCGGACGCAAGCTGCCCGGCAGCGCATCGGGCTGGAAGATCTGAAGCGACAGCGTCACCAGCAGTGCCGCCGCAAGCGCGCCCACGGCGGAGGCGATGGTGCGCCAGCGTTTCACGCGGCTCTCGAGCCGGATCACGTTGCTGTTGTCGGCGACCGGCGCCGGCGGCGCGCGCGCGACGTCAGGATCGGGCGCATGGACCTGCGGCATGAATATCGGCGCGATGTCGGGAAGCGCATCGGGTGCCGGCCGCACCGTCCCGGGCTGCTCTGCTTCGGAAGGCTGCAGCTCCGGTTGCGGCGCGACGTCCGGTGCCAGCTCGGGCGGTGCAGCTTCGATCGAGGAGAATTCCGGCACAGGTGGCGGCGGCGGCGAAGCTTCCGGCGCAGGCGTCTCCTGCGCAAAGTCCGTCCGCGCAAGCTCGGACCGGATGTTCTCCCACACGATCGGACGCGGCTCGACCGAGCCGACCATCTGGTTGAGGACGCCGAGCCGGTAAGCCCAGGCCTGCACGACATCGGCGAACGCCTTGTCCACGGCCATCATGGTCTCGACCTGCGCGCGCTCACTGGCGTCGAGCGTACCGAGCGCATATTCCGCGGCGAGCGCGATATGGTCCTCCGTGTAGGCCATCACTTGCAGTCCAGAACCACCCTCACAATGCGAGCCATCATAGTCCGAGGCACTCGCGGATATCCAACATGCTGCGCCGGAGCCACGTCTTCACCGTGTTGACGGGCGCGGCGAATTTTTCCGCCAATTGCTCGCGGCTCCAGCCGTTATAATAGGCGAGAAGCACGAGCCTCTGACGATCCGGCTCGAGCCGGCCGATGCATTCCAGGAGCCGCTTCAACTCCTCGGTCATCTCCCTCCGCGCCAGCGGATCGGGGCTGTCGGCAGCGACTTCCATCGCCTGCGGCTCTTCCTCGATGGAGACTTCCGTCTTCTTGCGCACGATGTCGATGGCGCGGTTGCGCGCGATCGATGCCATCCATGTGATCGGCGACGACAAGGCCGGATTGAACTGGCCGGCACCGTTCCAGATCTTGACGTAGGTCTCCTGAATGACCTCCTCTGCGAGATCCTGTCGGCGCAAGATACGGAGCACGACGCCATAGAGTTTCGCGCGCGTGGCGACGTAGAGGCGCTCGAACGCGGCCTGATCGCCCCTGGCGACCTCCCCAATCAGCCCGACCAGCTCTGCTGGCGTCAGCATTCAGCCCCCCACGCACGGCCTGTCGCGTTCCGCGCGGGCCCTGGCACTCCGCTACCATAGCGCGCGGCAAAGCCCATCACCAAGGGGCGGCGCGCCACACTGTGGATAGCAAACGCGAAACCCGGACCTTGCGGGTCCGGGTTCGACGAATTCTCGGCTGTTGGACCGCTGGCTGCGCCGTCAGGCCACGGCGCCGATGCGGGCGCGCATCAGGCCGATGCTGTCGAGGTCGGCCTGCTCGCGGGCGTTTTCTTCGGCGCGCTCGCGGGCCTGGTCACGCTCGTCGAGGAGCTCGACCTTCTTCAGTTCCTCGAAGGCTTCGGCCAGCGCGGCCTTGGCTTCGTCGAGCTGGCCCTTCAGTTCGTCGGCCGAGCGGGTCAGGTTCTCGCGGCGCTGAATCGCGGCCTTGGCATAGGTCGGATAAGCGAAGTGCGAGGGATCGTTGATCCCGGCACGCTCCTGCTCGGTCGTGATCTCGCGTTCAAGATCGGTCGACATCCGCTGGAAGTCGGCGATCATGGTCTCGATCTGAGTGACCCGGCGGCGCTTCTCGTCGACCTGAAATTTCTTCAGGCAGATGAGGGTATCACGTGACTTCATCGACTCATACTCCCCAGAAGTCCCCTGGCTGCACGTGGGACGTCACCGGTCTCCCCACAGGCCCAATTTGGGCCAAGACCGGCTCTGCTACTCTGTGAGAGCGGATGATGACCTGACAAAGTTAGCGTTCCGTTTCCAAATCACCGAGGATTTGCGCCAACTGGCGGTAGCCGTCCGCCAGTGATGCATTTTCGTCCTTGCGCTGGCGCAGGAACGCCTCCAGCGGCTCGTGCAGCCGGATCGCCTCGTCGACCTCGGGGCTGGAGCCGGCCCGGTAGGCCCCGAGCCGGATCAATTCCTCCATGTCGGCATAGGTCGCCATCACCTGGCGCGCCCGCTGGATGGTCGGCCAGAACTGCGGATCGGCCGATTTCGGCATGGTGCGGGAGACGGATTTGAGGATGTTGATGGCGGGGTAGCGGCCGCGCTCGGCGATCGAGCGCTGCATCACGATATGGCCGTCGAGGATGCCGCGGACGGCATCCGCAATCGGCTCGTTATGATCGTCGCCGTCGACCAGCACCGTGAAGATCGCGGTGATCGCCCCCTCGCCCAGGCCCGGCCCCGCGCGCTCCAGAAGCTTCGGCAGCTCGGTGAACACGGTCGGCGTGTAGCCCTTGGCGGTCGGCGGCTCGCCGGCGGACAGGCCGATCTCGCGCTGGGCCATGGCGAAACGCGTCACCGAGTCCATCAGGCAGAGCACGTCCTTGTCCTCGTCGCGGAAATATTCGGCCACCGCGAGCGTCAGATAGGCGGCTTGGCGCCGCATCAGCGCCGGCTCGTCCGAGGTTGCGACCACCACGACCGAGCGCGCCAGGCCCTCCTCGCCGAGATCGTCCTGCAGGAATTCCTGGACCTCGCGGCCGCGTTCGCCGATCAGCCCGATGACGCTGACCGCGGCATCGACGTTACGCGCGAGCATTGACAGCAGCACCGATTTGCCGACGCCGGACCCTGCGAAAATGCCCATGCGCTGGCCGCGGCAGCAGGTGAGGAACGTGTTCATCGCGCGCACGCCGAGATCGAGCGGGGCGCCGACACGCTTGCGCGAATGCGCCGGCGGCGGCGAATTTCGGTATGGCATCGGCGCCGGGCCCTGCGGCAATGGCCCCTTGCCGTCGATCGGTTCGCCCAGCGCGTTGACGACGCGGCCGAGCCAGGCCGATGACGGACGCACTTGATTGGCGGCATTGGCGATGACGGCCTTGCAGCCGCGGCGCACCCCGTCCAGGCCGGCGAACGGCATCACGACAGCGTTGTTGCCGGAGAAGCCGATCACCTCGCAGGGAATGGAACGGTTCGCGCCGGTCTCGATCACGAGCCGCGCACCGACCGACATCGCGTGAATGGGTCCGGCCACTTCAACCATCAGGCCGCGAACGCCGACCACGCGGCCATAGATGTTGACGCCGTCGATGTCGCCGATCTGTTCGGCCAGAGCCTTCATCAGGGGCGCGCCTTTAATAAGAGGACCTTCATAAGGTGATCGCCTCCGATCCCGGGCTTCATGGCGAAAGACTTAAGTTTCGCCATATTTCTGAACGGCGCTTAACTTCGTGTTTACCCGCATCGTTAATCATTGCGTCACTGTCTTTGTGACTGAGCGTGACTCCCCTTCAGAAGAAGGCTGAGTCGCGGGAGTCGGTTAGGCCCGTCTCTTAAAGTGGAACTTGAACGGTACGGGGTGACAAAAGCTGCTTCGCGCGCAAGACCTTAGGGCGATTCGATAAAAATTGCACCGGGGGGACTTGCGTTCCAGAATCAGAGTTTGTTAACCATCTGTTGTCAGGATCCGAATCAGTTGTTCAAAGGCGTTTTGTTGAGTGCCGCGAATGCGGCCGACCTGACGCCCAGGAGCGGCGACTATGGGGAACTGGCATGCGCGTTTTGCTGATTGAAGATGACAGCGCCGTCGCGCAGTCGATCGAGCTGATGCTGAAGTCTGAGAGCTTCAACGTCTACACGACCGATTTGGGGGAAGAAGGCGTCGATCTCGGTAAGTTATACGATTACGACATTATTCTTCTCGACCTCAACCTGCCCGACATGTCCGGCTACGACGTGCTCAAGCAGCTTCGGGTCTCCAAGATCAAGACACCGATTCTGATCCTCTCCGGCCTCGCCGGCATCGAGGACAAGGTCAAGGGTCTCGGCGTCGGCGCCGACGACTACATGACCAAGCCCTTCCACAAGGACGAGCTGGTGGCCCGCATCCACGCGATCGTGCGCCGCTCCAAGGGTCACGCCCAGTCGGTCATCCAGACCGGCGACCTCGTCGTCAACCTCGACACCAAGACGGTGGAAGTCGGCGGCCAGCGCGTGCATCTGACCGGCAAGGAATACCAGATGCTGGAGCTCCTCTCGCTCCGCAAGGGTACGACCCTCACCAAGGAAATGTTCCTCAACCACCTCTATGGCGGCATGGACGAGCCCGAGCTGAAGATCATCGACGTCTTCATCTGCAAGCTCCGCAAGAAGCTCGCCAACGCTTCCGAGGGCCGCAACTTCATCGAGACCGTGTGGGGCCGCGGCTACGTGCTGCGCGAGCCGCACGAGCACGAAGAGCGCATTCCCGCCTGATCCCTGGGTTTACGTCGCGAGCCCCCGGGGCTCGCTCCTCCCAGCCTGGACCCCGCCGCAAATGGCGGGGTTTTGTTTTTTGGGGACGCCAACGCGGCCTCATCGTCCTTGCGCCATTGAACCGCTATCCTCCCCCCGCCGACGAATGGTCGCTGCACGATGGGGGAACGATGATCCTGCAATCACTGGCCGGCCTGCCTGCCTTCCTGGTCTATTTCTGCACCGGCCTGATCGCGATCGTGGCGTATCTGTTCGTCTACACCCGCATCACTCCGCACAATGAGTTCCAGCTCATCCGCGACAACGAGCCGGCCGCCGCGATCGCGCTCGGCCTCAGCCTGCTCGGCTTCGTGGCGCCATTGGTCAGCGCGATCGCGCATTCGGCCAATGTGCTGGACTGCCTGATCTGGGCGGTCATCGCGCTGATCGTGCAGATCATCGTGCTCTTTCTGGTGAAGGTCCCGGTGCCGAACCTGTCGGCGCGGATTGCCGCAGGCGAGCTTGCGCCGGCGATCTGGCTCGGGCTGTCCTCGCTCGCGGCGGGCCTGTTGAACGCCGCCTGCATGATCTACTGACATGGCCGACAGACCTTCCAAAAAGGAGTTCGGCAAGCGCCGGCCAGCGTCGGCGGCGCCGCCATCGGGTCCGCCGGTGAAGCGCTCCGGCCATGTCGCGCTGCTGGTGATGGGCACGATCGCGGTCGGCACCACCGCCTACACGCTGATGCCGCGGCAGCACTGCGAGCCCTCGCCCGGAGCCGTGCCGGGCCAGACGACCACGACGTGCAGCAGTAGCAGCAGTTCATCGGGCGGCAGCAGCTCGCGCTGGTCGTCGCGATCGAGCTTCTTCAGCAGCGATTCCTCGAGCCATTCCTCATCGGGAACCTCTTCGGACTCAGGCTCCAGCAGCGTGAGCCGTGGCGGCTTCGGCTCGTTCGGCCATGGCTTCTCGGGCGGCGGCTAGCGCATGATCCGGAAAAGTGGCCACCGATTTTCCCTCGCGACAAACGCGGAACGCGTTTGCGCGGAGATCATGTGCATGTTTCGCGGGATCGTGAGCACGGATTTCAGGGGATCGTGAGCAGAGATTTCAGACGATCGTGAGCACGGATTTCGCGGGATCGTGAGCAGCTTTTCAGCAACTCAGCCCGCTTCGGCCGACAACTCAACCGGCTTAGGAACTGCCTCGTCAGTGAACGAGGAAGGCCGATGCCCACCCAGAGATTGTCGATGCGCCGGATCAAAGAGGTTCTCCGCTTAAAACATGTTCAAGGCTTGCCGGAGCGAGCCATCGCGCGCACCTTGGGCATCAGCAACGGCGCCGTGCACAGCTATCTACGCCGAGCCGGGGCTGCCGGGCTGAACTGGCCGTTGCCGGCCGGAATGAGCGACGAGGACCTGGAGCTGCTGCTTTTCCCGGCGCCGAGGCCTGCGTCGCAGAGCCCCCAGCGGGCCGTTCCCGACTGGGGCTATGTCGACAAGGAGCTGCGCCGACGCAACGTGACCCGTCGGCTGCTGTGGGACGAGTATCGCGCCACCCATCCCGATGGCTTCGGCTACACCTGGTTCTGCACGACGTACGAGGCCTGGAAGGGGCGAGCCCGGCCTTCGATGCGGCAGACGCATCTGGGCGGCGAGAAGGTTTTCGTGGATTTCGCCGGCGACACCATCGACGTCATCGATCCCTCAAACGGGGAAGTGCAGTCGATGAAGCTGTTCGTCGCGGCGATGGGCGCCTCCAACTATACCTATGCCGAGGCCTGTCCAAGCGAGGGGCTCGCCGACTGGATCCGGGTCCACATCAATCTTTTCGCCTTCCTCGGCGGCGTGCCGACATTCGTAGTCTGCGACAATCTCAAGGCCGCCGTCACCAATCCCGACCGCCACGATCCCGGCCTCAACCGAACCTATGCCGAGATGGCGAGCCATTACGGCACGGCCATTCTCGCAGCCCGGCCGCGGCGCCCAAAAGATAAGGCAAAGGTCGAAGTTGCGGTGCAAGTCGCCCAGCGATGGATTCTGGCGCGGCTGCGCAACCAACGCTTCTTTTCGTTGGCGGAGCTGAACGCAGCCATCAAAACACTCGTCGTCGAACTCAATGCAAGGCAGATGCGCGACTTTGGCGCCAGTCGCGCCGAACTGTTCGCCGAGCTCGACAAGCCCAAGCTTACAAAGCTGCCGGACCAGGCTTACGCTTTCGCACGCTGGAAGCGATGCCGGATCGGCCCCGACTATCATATCGAGATCGATGGACACTGGTATTCCGCGCCGTATCGGCTCATCCGTGAGCTTGTCGACGCACGCATCGATGACAGAACGGTCGAGATCTTCCACAACGGCCGCAGGATCGCCAGCCACGCCCGCGCGCCCAACCGGCGGGGCCACACCACCATCGCCGACCATATGCCCAGCGCCCATCGGCGCTACGGTCAATGGACGCCCGCCGGAGTGATCGTCGCCGGCGAGCGGATCGGTCCGTCGACCGCCGCCTTCTTCCAGGCCGTGATCGCGGCCCGGCCGCATCCCGAGCAAGGCTTTCGCACCTGCCTCGGCATTCTGTCACTGGTCAAAAGCTACAGCGCGGAGCGCGTCGAAGCGGCCTGCCGGCGCGGCATTCTGATCAAGGCGCGATCCGTCGCCTCGATCCGCTCCATCCTCCAGAACGGTCTGGATCGTACCTTTCTCGACGAGCCCTCCGAACACCAACCCCTGCGCCACGGCAACATCCGCGGCCGCGATTATTTTCACTGAAGCCAAGGAGACCTGTATGCTCAACCATCCCACCCACGAACGCCTGATCGAGCTCGGCTTGAGCGGCATGGCCAAGGCCTTCGAGGAGCAGCGACGATCGCCTGATCTCGAAGCCTTGCCGTTCGAAGATCGCATCGGCCTGCTGGTCGACCGGGAAGCGGCGGAACGCGACACCAGGCGGCTCACCACGCGCCTCAAGCTGGCCTCGCTCCGCCAGAATGCCTGCGTGGAGGACGTCGATTTGCGCACGCCGCGGGGTATCGACCGGGCCGTCTTCGCCAAGCTCGCCAGCGGCGACTGGATCGATCGCCACGAGAATTTGCTCATAACCGGGGCGACCGGATTGGGCAAAAGTTGGTTAGCCTGTGCCCTCGGCCACAAGGCCTGCCGAGATAATCGCTCGGTCCTCTATCACCGCGTCCCAAGATTGTTCGAAGCGTTGGGGCTCGCGCGGGGCGATGGACGTTATGCCCGCTTGCTCAAAACCCTTGGCCGCGCCCAGGTTCTGATTTTGGATGATTGGGGATTGTCGGTGCTCACCGCTGCCGAGCGGCGCGATCTACTGGAAATCCTTGACGATCGCCATGGCCGCTCCTCCACCATCGTAACCAGCCAACTCCCTGTGGACACATGGCACGAAGTTATCGGAGATCCCACGCTAGGCGACGCGATTCTGGATCGCCTCGTCCACAACGCTCACCGCCTCCAGCTTGCTGGCGAAAGCATGCGAAAACGCAACGCCAAAACCATCACCCTTGACGAGCAGCCAGAACGCTGACCCTATCACCGCCTCGGCCGGAGCGAGGCTGCTCACGATCGTCTGAATTCGGCGCTCATGATCGCGCGAAATCGCTGCTCACGATCACTGAAATATGCAGATCATGCGCTGGAAATAACATGCGACGCATCGTCTGCCCCGAGCGCGACGACTGGCGGCAGACCGCCGAACAATGCGGCTTCGCCTTCCACACCATCGACGGCGAACGCTATTGGGACGAGAGCGCCTATTACGCCTTCACGCTCGATGAGATCGAGCGCGGCATCGAGACGCCGACAGCCGAGATCGACGCGATGTGCCTGGAGCTTGCCGGCCGCGTGATCGGTGACGAGCGCTATCTGCGACGCTTGAAGATTCCGGAGGCGTTCTGGAGCTTGATCGCCGAGAGCTGGGAGCGCGACGATCGCAGCCTCTATGGCCGGCTCGATCTGAAGTTCGACGGACAGTCGCCTGCAAAGCTGCTCGAATACAACGCGGATACGCCGACCTCGATTTTCGAGGCCGCGGTGTTTCAATGGACCTGGCTCGAACAGGCGATCGAACGCCGCATCATTCCGGCGCGTGCCGACCAGTTCAACTCCATCCACGAGCGGCTGATCGCGGCGTGGAAGGAGATTGCCGCAGGCCGCCATGTCCATCTCACCGGCACCACCGGCAACGAGGAAGACGCCGGCACGCTCGCTTATCTCGAGGACACCGCGCGCCAGGCGGGGCTCTCGACCAGGATGCTCGACATCGAGGAGATCGGCTGGCGCGACGAGCCTGGCGGCTTCGTCGATCTCGACGACGGCGACATCGCGTTCGCCTTCAAGCTCTATCCCTGGGAATGGATGTTCCACGACGCCTTCGGCGCCAAGCTGATGAGCGCGCCGACACGCTGGATCGAGCCGCCGTGGAAGGCGGTGCTCTCCAACAAGGGCATTTTGCCGCTGCTCTGGGAGATGTTTCCGAACCATCCCAATCTGCTGCCGGCCTTCTTCGAGGACGACGCGCGGGCAGCCGAGCTCGGCAGCTCCTACGTCCGCAAGCCGCTGCTGTCGCGCGAAGGCGCCAATGTCACGCTGGTGTCCGGAGGCATGCCGCTCGACGAGCAGGCAGGACCTTACGGCGCTGAAGGCTTCGTGCGGCAGGCACTGTCGCCGCTGCCGAATTTCTCGGGCTTCTATGTGGTGGTGGGAAGCTGGCTCGTGAACCACGAGCCGTGCGGCCTGTCGATCCGCGAGGACGAGAGCCCGATCACGGGCAACCGCTCGCGGTTTCTGCCGCATGCGATTTTGTGAAATGCGCTCGCGACCTCATCGGAACGGGACGCGAGCGCAGAGACTTGCGTGCTTACTCAGGGTGTCTTGACGATGAATCTCCCGTCGTAGAGGCCCGCGCCCTTGAAGCCGGCTTGCGCACTTTCGAAGCCGCCCGTGCCCGTCGCGTTTGCATACGCCCCGGTGCCCGACAGGATCGTGTATTCGCCTTTCGCCCGACCATCCTTGATCGCGCCGGCGTAGCGCGCCGTGATCGAGGATCCGTCGTCGAAGGTGTAGGTGCTGTAGCCGTAGATGGGTCCTGAGCCCTTGATCAGGTCGGCGGAGTGGACGAAGTCCTTCACCGCAACGCGGCCGTCCTTGAAGAAGGCAACGCCAAACATTTTGCCAGACATGACCGTCTGACCTTCGACGTTCGCGACCTCGGTGACCTTTAAGTCCATCGGCTTGGTGACAAGCTTGAATTCGAGGACCTGCTCGCCAGCGAGAGCAGTGGCGGGCAACGAAAGCGCCGCCAACAAGAAATACGAGGCACAAGACATTCGCATGGTATGTCCTCCTCAGTACAATTCATGATGGAACGGAATCCCGCCTCGGTTCGGCGGGACCATCGCCAGCATAGCACAACCGTCAGATGCTGATCAGGGCCGCGATTGCATTGCATCGCGGCACGAGCTCTATTGCGCGGTAGTCGAGTAATCCGCAATGCTCAAACGCGTGTGAAGCGTCACGCACTCTGACGGAACGATATCCGCCAGTTGTTGCCGATCATTCGCGACGACGGCGTTCAGTGAGATTGCCTGTCGTTCGGCGAATCACCTCGCCGCTGCGATTTTCAGCGGCTGCGGCATCAATCCGCCCATCGGACGGCCGGAGCGCGCGGGATTGAGCTGATAGAGACCGCGGCGCTCGGTGATCGGGCGGAACGCGTCGGTGATGCCGACGACGGATTCGGCGGCACCGAGCAGCAGCGTGCCGTCGGCTTCCAGTCCCTTCGCCATGCGCTCGAAAATCACGGCCTTGGTGTCCTGGTCGAAATAGATCAGCACGTTGCGGCAAAAGATCACGTCGAACGTGCCGAGATGGGAGAAGTCCTGCAACAGATTGAGCTGGCGGAACTGCACCATCGCGCGAATGTCGGCATTGAGCTGCCAGAGCTCACCGACTTGCGTGAAGTATTTCATCAGGTGCTGGATCGGCAGGCCGCGCTGCACCTCGAACTGGCTGTAGATCCCGGCCCTGGATTTCTCCAGCACCTCCTGCGACAGATCGGTGGCGACGATCTCGATGCGCCAGCCGGCGAAGGCCGCGCCCATCTCCTTAAGGCACATCGCGATCGAATAGGGCTCCTGCCCGGTCGACGAGGCCGCCGACCAGATGCGGAGCGACCTGCGCGCCGCGCGCGCCTGGAGCAGGCCCGGCAGGATGGTTTCGCGCAGATGATCGAACGGGATCTTGTCGCGGTAGAAGAAGGTCTCGTTGGTGGTCATCGCTTCGACCACGTCGGTCGCAAGCCGGCCGTCGCCGTTCCTGATCTTCAGCACGAGATCGGGAATCCCGGGCAAGCTCGCCTTGCGGGCAAGCGGCAGCAGCCGGCTCTCGACGAGATACTGCTTGTCGGCGGAGAGATCGAGGCCGGAACGCTCTTTCAGGAACTTGCGCAGATATTCGTAGTCGACCGGCGTCACGAGCGGTCTCCCGCGAACAGGCGGTTGACCTTGGCGCCGATCTGGTTGAGCGGCAGGATCGCCGCGCAGATGCCGGCATTGGCCGCCGCGCCCGGCATGCCCCAGACCACGCTGGAGGCTTCGTCCTGCGCGATCACGTTGCCGCCGGCGGCGACGATGTCCTTGCCGCCGCGCATGCCGTCCGAGCCCATGCCCGTCAGGATCACCGAGAGGATGTTGCCGTGCCAGATGTCGATGGCGGAGGTGAACAACGGATCGACCGCGGGCTTGCAGAAATTGACGGCGGGACCGTCGTCGAGCGCGATCGCCGCGTCCGCGCCGCTGCGCACGACGCGCATGTGCTTGCCGCCGGGCGCGAGGTAGATCCGTCCCGGCTTCACCGGCTCGCCGTCAACCGCCTCGGCCGCCGGCTTGCGGCTCGCGCGCGCCAGGTGCTCGGCGAGAATGGTGGTGAAGGTCGGCGGCATGTGCTGGGTGATCAGCACCGGGAAGCGGTCGATCACCGGGCCGAGCTCGGTGACGAGCGCCATCAGTGCCTGCGGACCGCCGGTCGAGGAGCCGATCAGCAGCACCTTCGGTGCGTGGGCCGAGAACGGGCGCGTGGACAGCACCCCAGACGACGGCGCATGCAGAGCCGGCGCGGGCGAGGCGGGCCGCACGACAGCCGGCGCACGTGCAGCCGGTGCCGGGGTCGCTGGCGCCAGCGGCGGGCTCGCGACTGCGGGCCTGCGGCGCAGCCGCGCGCCGAGGTGACGGATCTTCTGGATCAGGTCGTGATGAAAGATGTCCGCAGCCGACGCTTCGCGCGTCGACTCCGGCTTCGGAATGTAGTCGGCCGCACCGAGCGACAGCGCCTTGAAGCTGATCTCCGCGTTACGGCGGGTCAGCGTAGAGGCCATGATGATGACGAGATCGCGCTTCTTCGCCAGCAGTTGCGGCAGCGCCGAGATGCCGTCGAGCTCGGGCATTTCGATGTCGAGCACCGCAACGTCGGGATTGATGCGTTCGAGCTGGTTGACCGCCTCGAGCCCGGTGCGCAGCGAGGCCGCGACCTCCATGTCATGCTCGGCACCGATCCAACGCGAGATCAGACCGCGTATGACGACCGAGTCGTCGACGACCATCACCCGCAGCGGCCCGGCGTCGCGCGACGGACCCGTGGTCGAATTACCTGCGAACGCAACACTCATTACTCACCAACTCAGACTGAAACGGTTCAGTTGAAACAATCGCCGAAGGATCCGTTCAGCCTCCGGATGTTCGCTCAGATAAGTCCGACTTCCTGAAATTTCGCCGTCACGATGTCCTTGTCGAAGGGCTTCATGATGTATTCGTTGGCGCCGGCGTGCAGCGCACGGGCGATGTGCGCGACGTCGTTCTCGGTGGTGCAGAACACCACCTTGGGCTGGTCACCGCCGGGCATCCGCCGGAGATGGCCAAGGAATTCGTAGCCGTCCATGACCGGCATGTTCCAGTCGAGCAGCACGGCATCGGGCAAGCCGCGCTTGCAGGCCTCCAGTGCCTTCTCACCATCCTCGGCTTCGAGAATCTGGAAGTCGAGGCCCTCCAGGATCCGGCGCGCAACCTTGCGGATGACGCTGGAATCATCAACGACGAGACAAGTGCGCATGTGAACCTCTGCTTCCTACCCCCTTGTGGGGGTACTTCCAATTGCGAGTCCGTCGGCGGCGATGCCGCCGTATCAGGCCGCCATCATCTCGGGCGCGAGCTCGAGGACGCGATCGACGTCGAGGACGACCATGAGCTGCCCGTCGAGGCGGTGGACGCCGCCGGCGAGCTTGGCCATGCGGGGATCGAGGTTGACGGGGTTCTCTTCCATGCCGGCCTCGGCAAGGCGCAGCACTTCGCCGATCTGGTCGATCAGGAGGCCGTAGGATTCACCGCGCAGGTCGACGCCGACCGCCATCGGGGCCTTGCCGTCCTCGGGCTTGGGCAGGCCGAGCCGGGCGCGCATGTCGACCACGGTGACGATGCGGCCGCGCAGGTTCAGCACGCCCGCGATCTCGCGCGAGGACAGCGGAACCCGGGTGACGCGCTCGGGCATGAACACGTCCTGGACGCGGGAGATCGGCAGGCCGAACAGCTGGCCTCCGATCATCGCGGTGACGTATTCGACCATGGCGCCTTCGCCGATCTGCGTCTTCTTGTTGCTCATAGCGGTATCTCCTGATCCCCAGTGCCGTTACGCCGCTGCCCGGCTCAGCTCGGAGGCGCCGGCGGCGCCCGCGGTCTGTTCCTTCAGCGCCGCGATCAGACCGGGACGGTCGAACTTGGCGACATAGTCGTGGAAGCCGGCCTGACGGCCGCGCTCGATCGCCGCCGGCGACACCAGCGCGGACAGGCCGATGATCGGCATCGCGCCCAGATTGGTGTCGGAGCGGATCACTTCGGCGAACTCGAACCCGTTCATGTCGGGCATCTCGATGTCGGTCAGGACCACGTCGAAGCTCTGCGCCCGCAGCGCAGCCAGGCCCTCCTGCGCGGTCGGCGCGGTGCGGACGCGGTAGCCGGCCGCCTTCAGCACGGGTGCCAGCATGTTGCGGAAGAAGGCCGAGTCGTCGACCAGCAGCACCGACTGCGAGTGCTGCGACGGCTTCATCTCCTTGCGGGTGAACCAGTCGGCGAACGCCATCGGCAGGAAGTGGCCGACGTCGATCACCTCGGTGGCCTGGCCCTTGATCACGGCCGAGCCGAGAATGCCGGAGGCGGAGCCGCCGACCTCGATATTGAGCCGTTCCTCGACGATGTCGATGATCTCGTCGACGACGAGGCCCATGGAGCGGCCGTCATCGGCGAACACCAGGATCGGCTGGGCGCCCTGGCTCGCAATGGTGACGCTCTCCATGGCGACGAGCGGCATCAGCTGCTCGCGGTACTGCACCATGTAGCGGCCGTTGCTGAACTCGATCTTGTCGGCCGGGAGCTCTTCCAGACGGGTGACGAGCCCGAGCGGGACCGCCTTGGGCTGGCTGGAGCCGGCGCGGAAGACGAGCAGCGAGGTGGTCTGCTCGCCACTTCCGATGTGATGCGCGCCATTCTCGTCGCCCATGTCATGGGCCGAGGAGCCGGCGGCGCCGAGCGCTTTCGCAATGCCGTTGGGGTCGATGATCATGATGACAGCGCCATCGCCCAGAATGGTGTTGCCGGAGAACATGTCGATGTGACGCAGTTTTGTCGACATCGGCTTCACGACGATCTCTTCGGTGTGGAACACGCCGTCGACCACGATGCCAAAGGTCTGGCTGCCGACTTGCGTGACCACGATAAAGCCGTTCTCGGGATCGGAGGCCGCGCCGTCGTCGATCTTCAAGAGCTTCTTGAGATGGATCAGCGGCAGCAGCTTGTTGCGCAACCTGAGGACAGCGGTGTCCTTGATACGCTCGATGCGGTGCTCGCTGTTGGCCCGCGCACGGACGAGCTCGACCACCGAGAGCTGCGGGATCGCGAAGCGGTCGCCGGCGGCCTCGACGATCAGGGCCGAGACGATGGCCAAGGTCAGCGGGATCTTGATGGTGACGGAGGAACCCTCGCCAGCCACCGACTTGATGTCGATGGTGCCGCCGATCTGGTCGATATTGGTGCGCACCACGTCCATGCCGACGCCGCGGCCTGAGACCGAGGTGATGGCGGCCGCGGTGGAGAAGCCCGGCGCGAAGATGAACTTGTGGATCTGGGCTTCGCTCATCTTCTCGAGCTCGGCCTCGGTGACGAGACCGGAGGAGATCGCCTTGGCCTTGATCCTCTCGGTGTTGAGGCCGCGGCCGTTGTCGGCGATGCAGATGATGATGTGGCCGCCCTCGTGATAGGCGGACAGGCGGATGGTGCCCTGCTCGCCCTTGCCGGACGCGAGCCGCTCGGCGGGGGTCTCCAGGCCATGGTCGGCGGAGTTGCGCACCATGTGGGTGAGCGGGTCCTTGATCAGGTCGAGCACCTGGCGGTCGAGCTCGGTGTCGGCGCCGTGCATCTCCAGCTCGATCTGCTTGCCGAGTTCGGACGAGAGATCGCGGACGATGCGGGGCAGCTTCTGCCAGGCATTGCCGATCGGCTGCATGCGCGTCTTCATGACGCCTTCCTGCAGCTCGGCGGTGACGTTGGACAGGCGCTGCAACGGCACCTTGAACTCGGTGTCCTCGTTGCGGCGGGAGATCTCCAGCAGCTGGTTGCGGGTCAAGACCAGCTCGGAGACCATGGTCATCAGATGCTCCAGCGTATCCACGTTGACGCGGATCGACTGGTTGGCGATGCGGTCGCCTTCGGCGGCGCCCTCGTCGGCCATCGACTTCTTCGGCGCGACCTTTTCCTTG
The DNA here is from genome assembly GCF_011516635.5 of Bradyrhizobium barranii subsp. apii. Lineage (GTDB taxonomy): Bacteria > Pseudomonadota > Alphaproteobacteria > Rhizobiales > Xanthobacteraceae > Bradyrhizobium > Bradyrhizobium barranii. Next base: position 8,135,852 of record NZ_CP096255.1, read on the forward strand.
GCCGGCTTCGCAGCTTCCTTGGCGGCGGGCGCGGGAGCTTCAGCAGCCGGCGCGGGCTCGGCCTTGACGACGGGGGCCGGCGCTTCGATCGCGGTCTCGCGGAAGGCGCGCTCGAGCTCGTCGAGCGAGACTTCGCCCGGACGCAGCGGGCGCTCCAGGGTCTGGTCGATCAGCGAGCCCTGCGTCATCTCCTTTGCGGGCGCAGGCGCAGCAGCAACAGGGGCTTCAGGCGCCAGTGGCGGAGATTCGGCGACAGGAGCAGCGGCCCCAGCGGCCATAGCCGCCATGCCCTGCTCGACCATCGCTTCCAGCTTGTCGATGAGATCGCGGTCGGTGCCCTCGGGCTCGGCTTCGGTCGCCTCGAGGCCGGCGAGGATCTCCTTGATGCGGTCGATCGAGGACAGGATCACCGTCACGGCCTGCCCCGTCACCGGCATGCCGTCGCGGAATTTGCCCATCAGCGTCTCGCCGGCATGTGCCAGCGCTTCAAGCCGCGGCAGACCGAGGAAGCCGCACGTGCCCTTGATGGTGTGGACCAGGCGGAAGATGTTATCCAGGATCTTGGCGTTGTTCGGCTCCTGCTCGAACTTCACCAGCTGATTGTCGACGGTGTCCAGGCTCTCGCTGGTCTCCGTCAAAAACTCCCGCAACAGATCATCCATGAAAACAGGCCTTCATACAGGGAGGGCGCGCACGACTTGTGATGCGCCATTTCGGAATGGGGCCAGCTTCACCGCAAAGCGTTTAATAATGGTTGAGTATGTGCAAAAGAACGGAACCAACAAAGAGATAAGGCGCTCCGGACAAGCCGAAGCGCCTCGTAAAGATTCGATTAACGTTTGAGGGCGGCGGCGCGCTTACGACGCGGTAACGGTGATGGCTTCGCCTTCGTGCGCGAGCCTCACGGTGAGCCCGCAAGCCTCTGCCAACAGCCGCGTATAATAAGGCTGGATCGCGTGCGCATCCGCGGCCGGGCCGCGCTCCCCGCTCAGGAGCTCGGAGATGTTCTGCGGCAGGCGCGCATTATGACCGGTCGCGGTGACGCGGAAGCTCATGGTCTCGCCGTCACCGATCGGGTCGATCGTCAGCATGCCGCCGCGCGGGATCGTGTGCTGGGAAACAACCAGCATATTGAGCAGCAGCTTGACGCGATTCTTCGGCAGCAGGAGCCGCGGCAGATTCCAGGTGATCGAGCACTTGCCGTCCTCGATGTGGCCGCGCGCCATGGTCTGGGCGTCGCCGAGGTCGATCTGCGCGCCGGACGAGCCGGCCGCGCCGAAGGCCAGGCGACAGAACTGGAGGCGGGCGGAGGCGGTTTTCGCGCTCTTGCGGATCAAATCGAGCGCGAACTCGCGATCCTCGGGCTTGGGATCGTCGTCGAGCACTTCGAGCCCATTGACGATGGCGCCGACAGGGCTGATGAGATCGTGGCAGACCCGCGAGCACAGGAGCGCGGCGAGTTCGAGCGCATCTGGAGCGGTAGCGGTACCGGGTGACGAAGCGTCAGACATAAAGGGTTCCTGGAATTGCACGGCGCGGACGCGGCGAATCACGCATGCTTGACGAATGCCGCAGGTTCTAACATTCGCAAGCCCGTGGCAGCTAGCTTGCGATCGGTTCGAAGCGGCCCTAAAGCCGCGGCGAATCAGTCGAGTAGGGATGGAATTGCCGATGAATGAGGCATGCAGGTGAAGCGGATCATCGACGGCCCGGCCGCCTCCCACCTCATGGAGCCGCTTACCGCGCTGGTGGTGAAGGCGGGCGAAGCGATTCTCGCTGTCAACCGCGCGGCGATGCGGGTCGACGGCAAGCAGGACGGCTCGCCGGTCACCGAGGCCGATCTCGCCGCCGACCGCATCATCGCTGACGGCCTGGCGCAGCTTGCGGCCGACGTGCCGACGCTGTCGGAAGAGCGGACCCAGCTCGCCTCGCCGCCATTCCGCGACAGCTTCTTCCTGATCGACCCGCTCGACGGCACCAAGGAGTTCGTCGCCGGCCGCGACGAGTTCACCGTCAACCTCGCCCTCGTGACCGAAGGCGTGCCGCTGCTGGGAATCGTAGCCGCGCCCGCGCTCGGCCTGCTCTGGCGCGGCATCGTCGGCCGCGGCGCCGAGCGCGTCAGGTTCGACGGCACGAGCATCGGTGCTGCCGAACCGGTCCGCACCCGCACGCTGCCGACGCAGGGCGAGCCCTGGATCGCGGCGGTGAGCCGTTCCCATGGCGACCTCAGAAGCGAGGCGTTCATCGACGGCCGGCCCAATGCGGTCAGGAAGACGGTCGGCTCGGCGGTGAAATTCGGCCGGATCGCGGAGGGCAGTGCCGACATCTATCCCCGCTTCGGACCCACTTGCGAATGGGATGTCGGGGCAGGCTGCGCGGTCGTGACGGCGGCCGGCGGCAAGGTCACCGACGGCAAGGGTGGCGAGCTCCGATTCGGCCAGCGCGGCGACACCGGCTTCATTATCCCGGAGTTCATCGCCTGGGGCGATTCGCGGGCGGCAGACTGCTACTGACTGAGCTGTTCCTGAAGCGCCGGCCAGCGCTTGCGTACCTCATAGAGGAAGCGCTCCGGGTCGGCGGCGAAGGCATCGCGGTTGGCCTCCCGGCTGAACAGATAGAGCCGCTGCGCCGAAATCACGTAGAAGCGGGGATTGGCGGCGACGGCGACGCCGCGGGCGATGTCGGCCGGATCGTAGCCGCCGAACTGCGGTCCATAGATCTCGGGATGGGCCAGGAAGGACGCCCGGTTGCCCTCGTTGCGGAAACGCCAGACCGCGCCCCAGAGGTTCGCCTCGAACTCGGCCGTCCCCTGCACGGCCGCGCCATCGACGAAATAGGCGACGGGGTCGAAACCCTCGATCGCGACGCCGCTGAAGCGGTTGACGACGATCCGCTCGGTGGTGGCAGCCTCGGCCGGCAAACCTGCGCAAGCGATCCAAATGCCGGCCAGCAGGCAGACCAGAAAGCGGATCAAGGCGATTCCGGGGCGCAAAGGGCTATCTTCCTGCCGTTGTGCCGTCATAGTTGCTGCGGATAACATCCGAGTCGAGGGGACATCCGGCGCAACCTAGAGCCGTGCCTGTTGGCGTCAGGTTAAGGAAGCGGCGGGATTCGATACCAGGGGTTCTTTTATGACTTTCGCATCACGCCTTGCTGCGGTCGCGCTTGCCGCGCTGGTCGGCTGGATCGTCCCGGCCTCCGCCCAGCAGCCGCCGCCGCCCAATTTGCCGCCGCCGCAGCGGAGCCCGTCACCCAGCACCTATGGGCCGGACGAACTCGTGACCACCGGCCACCGCTTCTTCGGCAACGTCTCGCGCGGGCTCGCCTCGATCATCGAGAAGGCCGTCAGCCAGTGGGGCCTGCCCAACGGCTATATCCTGGGTGAGGAAGGGTCCGGCGCCTTCGTTGCCGGCCTGCGCTACGGCGAAGGCACGCTCTACACCAAGAACGCCGGCGACCTGCGTGTCTATTGGCAGGGCCCCTCGCTCGGCTTCGACTGGGGCGGCGACGGCGCGCGCACCATGACGCTGGTCTATAACCTGCCCGCCACCAACGCGATCTACCAGCGCTTCGCCGGCATCGACGGCTCGGCCTATATCATCGGCGGCTTCGGCATGACGGCGCTCACCGCCAACAACATCGTGCTGGTGCCGATCCGCTCGGGCCTCGGGCTACGGCTGGGCGCCAATATCGGCTATTTGAAATTCACCCCGCGCGCGACCTGGAACCCGTTCTAAAGCGCGATCGCGCTCCAGACTGTTGTTTGAGCATGATCTTTCCGGAGAGCCGCTGCGCACTTTGCGCTGACGCGGCCCTTCGGGCCCGGATCATGCTCTAGGGCTCCCTCCTCGGGTCCGATTCCGGATTCACGTTAACAACAGGGCGGGGCTGGCTTTTTGCCGGCCCGCCATGCATTGTCTTTGGTAAATTTTTCCTTGCTTTCGGAGTTCTGGCCCCATGGTCGAACCGATCATGTACCTGGCGATCGGCTTCCTGCTCTCGATGCTGTGCGGGCTTGCCATCGTGCCGCTGGTGCATAACCGCGCGGTCCGCCTGACCACGCGCCGGCTCGAGGCCGCCACGCCCCTGTCGATGGCCGAGATCCAGGCCGACAAGGACCAGCTCCGCGCCGAATTCGCCATGTCGGCGCGGCGGCTCGAGATGAGCGTCGACCAGCTCAAGAACAAGACCACGAGCCAGCTCGCCGAGCTCGGCAAGAAGAGCGACGCCATCAACCGCATGAAGATCGAGCTCGGCGAGAAGAACGCCACGATCTTCGCGCTGGAGGCGCGCGAGAAGGCGGTGAAGGAGCAGCTCCGCGCCACCGAAGAGGAATTCAGCGCCAAGACCGAGGCCCTGCGCGCCGCCGAGAATGCGCTGACCGACAAGCAGGGCGAGCTCGCAAAAATTAATTCCGAGCTGTCCGACCGCTCGATGATGGCGGAGAGCCGGCAGGTCGAGCTGGTCGCGGTGCGCGCGCAGATCGAGAACTTGAAAAATCGCGTCGGCGACGCCGAGAAGGAATTTGCCGCCACGCAGGCGCGGTTGACGCAGGAGCGGACCGAATCCGAGACCGCCTCCCGCGAGCTCGGCGATGCGCGCGGCCGTGTCGAGAATCTGAGCCAACGCGTCACCGAGCTCGATCGCCAGCTGATCGTGCAGGTGAAAGAGGCCGAGATGCTGTCGGGCCGCGTCGCCGATCTCGAAGGCCGCCTCGCCACGCAGGGCAAGCTGCTCGCCGAGCGCGACTACGAGAACAACCAGCTCCGCCAGGCCAATGAGGGCAATGATCGCACCATCAAGGAGCTGCGCGTCGAGATCGCCGGCTTGAGCGGCGGCAAGTCGTCGGCGGCGTTCGAATCGCTCCGCGCGGAAAAGACCGCGCTGGAGGAGCAGCTGCGCACCGCGCGCGACGAGCGCGCCAAGCTCCAGCGCGACATCAACGCGATCCAGCAGCAGGCGGAGAGTTCCTGGGCGACCGAGCGCATGGAGAATGCGCTGCTGCGCGAACGCATCAACGACATCGCGGCCGAGGTCGCCAAGCTCGCGATGCAGCTCGAAGGCCCGAACTCGCCGATCGAGGCGCTGCTGGCGGCCGAGGCCGGCCAGCCCCCGAAACCGGCGCCCCGCCCGGCCAATGACGCCGCCGGCAATGGCGCGGCCGCAATCACCCTGCCCGAGGGCGGCGGAACGCTCGCCGAGCGCATCCGCGCGCTGCAGGCCCACGCCTCCCGCGCCCGCCAGCAGGGCGCATAAGCCGCCCAAACCACGGTTTCGCCTGCGATTGCGTGATTGACGGAAGGTTTTCCGGCCTCGAGGCGCCTGGAAACTTGACACCTTTGGCCCGCACTTCTAAATCGCGGGCTCCGATGTGCCGGCCGGCCGAAAGTCCGGCCGTCGGCATGATGGTCCCGGGCGCATAGCTCAGCGGGAGAGCGTTCCCTTCACACGGGAGAGGTCCAAGGTTCGATCCCTTGTGCGCCCACCATCCATCTTCCTGAACCCTCCAGATTGCGGACCATCGTCGACGCCTCGCGGCGCTCGTGGACCGGCTCAATCAAAAATGTCGAAAACAACCCCATGCACAGTAGCCGGCGTCAGTCGGATCAATGGGTTACGCATTTTCCGAATTTCGATTGACGCGTCGGGCAAAACACCGGCATGATGGCATCATCCAAGGAGAGGCCCGCACCACCGAGCGACTAGCCCGCCTTGACACGCGAGAGGCCCATGCTTCGACCCATGTGCGCCCACCATTGATCCTAGATTTCAAGAGTCGCTGAAAGCTCCCTTGCGAGGCATGCGAACGTCCGCTTTGCCAAAAGCGGTCATTCACCCGAGGTCGGCTTTTGACCCAAAGCGGACACGCCGACCTCGGTCATCGCAGTAAGCTGGGTTGGAGCTATCCTATTCACAGAACCTCGAGGACTATCATCTTTCGGTGGTCTTTGCGGGACAGGCGACTGGGACGTACATCGATATCGGCGCAGGGGCATCCGGTAGCTGAGCTGTGCTTCGGAAGCTGGTAGCGGCGCAACCGCGCTTCAGACCCGTCCGTTGACCGGCAGCAGCGCGCCGGTAACGGCGCTGGCGGCGTCACTCGCCAGGAAGAGGATGACATCGGCGAGTTCCTTTGGCGCGACCCATTTGGAAGAATCGGCCTTCGGCATGCTGGCGCGGTTTGCCGCGGTATCGATGATCGAGGGCAGCACCGCATTGACGGTGATCTTGCCTTTCAACTCGGCAGCTAGTGACTCCGTCAGCTTATGCACGCCGGCCTTCGACGCCGCATAAGGACCCATGCCGGGGCCGGCCTGCAGTGCGCCCGTCGCACCGATATTGACGATGCGGGCCGCCCGCGAGTTGAGAAGATGCGGGATCGCTGCGCGCGAAGCATTCAGCGCGGTCTCGACATTGAGAGCATGCATGCGCTGCCAAACCTTGGGATCGCCGTCGGCAATGGTCTCGAAGGCAAATCCGCCAGCAATATTGATTAGCGCGTCGATCGCGCCAAAATGCGCGGCGGCGGCATCGATCGCCTCTTTCGCCTGTGCCGCATCGGTCAGGTCGATGCGGCCGAATTCGATCCGCTGGGCTGTTGCGGCGAACTGCGACTCAGCATGATCGATACCGGCGACTCGCGCGCCGCGCGAAAGGGCTTCCTCGGTGACCACCTTGCCAAGCGCGCCCAGCGCGCCGGTGATGATAAAGACGTTACCCTTCATGGCGGTCTCCGTGCGAATGAGAATGAATCGACGCCGCAATCACTATGGTCAGCAGAGCTTCAAAATGTGCGCCGCCCTGGCTGAGATCGACCGCGACGATACCGGGATAAAATGCCGACGACGCCCGGCATCCGCCCAGGCTTGCGGCGCATATCATTGGCGCCGATCTGCCACAGTCACGCATCACGTCTTCCACTTGATCATCGTCCGCAGGATGCTCATTGGGCGGCCGGCGTAGGGCGGCTGAAATAGCATTTGGATCGGCGAGAGAGGACCTTGATAGAAGACCGGGCGCAATTTTGAAAAGGTGTTGAACCCCTCGCGCGCGTGGTAATGGCCCATACCGCTCGCACCGATCCCACCGAATGGCAGGTCGTGCTGGCCGACGTGCAGGAGAGCTTCATTGACCGATACGCCACCCGACATCACCCGCGAGATGTAGAAGTCGCGCAGCTCGGCATCGGAGGTGAATGGATAGATTGCCAACGGTCGGTCGTGACTATTGATATAGTCGGCGACCTCCTGCCGATCTGTATAGGTCTTGATCGGCAGGATCGGGCCAAAGATCTCGCGCTGCATGACAATCATGTCGTCCGTCGGATTTAGCACGAGATGCGGTGGAAATTTGCGCTGCTTCGTGTCCGGAATCTGCCGTTCCGCAAGATTGACCAGGACTGCACCCTTTGTACGGGCATCCTCCAGGGTCGCCTGCAGCCGCGTGAACGACGGTTCATCGATGATCGACGTGTAGTCTTGACCGTTGATGTCCGGGAAGCGCTCGGCAAACAGCTTGCGGCAATGATGGACGAACTCGTCCTCACTCCCTTTGGGCAGAAACATGTAGTCGACATTCGTACAGATCTGACCGGCATTGAACATCTTCACCCAGAGAATGCGCTCTGCCGCTGTCTTGACCGGGAAGTCAGGCCCAACAATTGCAGGTGCCTTGCCGCCCAATTCAAGCGTGACAGGGGTGAGGTTGCGGGCCGCGTTTGCCATGACTGCGCGACCAGTCGCGCCGGATCCCGTGAACAGCAGATGGTCGAAGGGCAATGACGAGAATGCGGGTCCTCGTCCGCCGCCATCCTCGAAAAAGGCAAGCTTCTCGAGCGGGAAATACTTTGGCGAGACACGGATCAGGACCTCGGCGAGCGCTCTTGAATTTTCCGACATCTTGACCATCGCACGATTGCCGGCGGCCAGAATTGCGGCGAGCGGGCAGAAGCTGAGGTTAAGCGGGAAATTCCAGGGAACGATGACCCCGACGGCGCCGAGCGGCTGTGGGATGACGCGGTTGCGCGCGAGCGGGTAGGTCATGAAGTCGACGTGCCTGCGCTGCGGTTTCATCCACTTTTTCAGGTTCTTTCTGGCGTCGGCGATTGTTTCCAGGACAACGAAATATTCGGCGAACAGGGTCTCGAATTCAGACCGGTTGCCGTAGTCGGCGTTGATCGCTGCGACCAGCTCGTCCTTGTTGTCCTTCAGGAGTTGCCCGAGGGCCTTCAGATCAGCAATGCGCTGATCGTAGGATGGCTCGGGCGCCGCCAAATAGGCCGCCCGCTGCGCGGCGAAGCAGGACTGCAGTTCGGCGGGAATGTCGACGGAACGGAAATTGACAGGCACGTTCATGATGTTCGCTTTCTCTGGGTTTCGCGTGTCCTCCAGGTGGATAACCAGGGCACGCGCTGACCGTGACCGTGTCAACTCCAAGTCAGTGCATGCTTGCGCTCGCATGGACGGAGCCCGGCCTCTCATCCATGATCCGCTTGATGGCGCGAGCGCAGCAGCCGCACTGGGCGCAGCATCCGAGGCAGGCATACACCTCGCTCATGCGGGGCCGTCGCGCTTCTTTTATGACCACTGACCGCACCTGGTGGTCGCTGAACACATTGCAGGAACAGACGATCATCGCCTTCTCCTAACCAATACCAATGAGTCGGATGAAGACCGCCACAGGCGCGGTGCTCCAGCCGCAAGCACGATGGTTTCCGCTCGGCTCATCTCGGTGTGGCCAAGAGGCCGCTCGCGGACCAGATGGTTACCCATTCCAGCTCCTTCCGAGGCATCGCGAACGCTTGCTGCGGCGCCTCGACGCTACCCGCGTTCAGGTGGCCTTCTGCTTAGCTTCGGTCTGCAGGTCGGCTTCGGTGAAGCCATAGCCGCCGGGGCGCAGCGCCGAATGCTCGCGCTTGGAGTGGACGAGCGGGTAGAACATCTGCGTCGTCCAGCGCTCCGGGCCAAACAGGATGTCGTCCTGCAGGCCGATCTTGGCCGGATATTTGCGTGTGATATGCGCGGTGCCGAACAGCACGTCCCAGAAGAACAGCAGGTTGCCGAAGTTGCCCTTGTAGTGGCCGATGCCATCTTCGTTGGTGAGCGCGTGGTGCGCCCAGTGCGTGGCCGGCGTGGAGATGGTGCGCTCCAGCACCCACATCAGCGGATGCAGCGCGCGGATGCGGTACAGCGGCGCGTCCCACGCCCAGGCGCAGTGCGCGCCCAGGATGACCGTCAGCTTGATCACCAGGTACGCCGCGTAGACCGGGCCAAAACCAAGGTACACCGCCACCCCGCCGATCCACAGGCCCGGCATCATCAGGTAGTAGAAGAAGTTGTTGCGGTAGGTAATGCGCACGCTCATGTAGGCCGCGCTGTGGTGCGCGCGGTGCAGCGGCCACAGCAGCGGCGTGTGCGAGGCGCGGTGCCAGAGGTACTGCGTGAGGTCATCGCCGATGAGCAGCAGGCCGGCCATGGCCCACCACGGCAGATTGGCCCAGGCGTTGTGCTGCGCGGGCATGAGCCAGTTGCACAGCGTGTTGCTGCCTAGCAGTGCGATCGGCTGGGTGATGGCGATCAGGCTGACGAACATCAGCACTTCAAGCCAGGCGTCGTTGGCTGTCGCGTTGCCGCGCACGGTGGCTTGATACCGCCGGGTGACGAACTCCATGGCGGCAAAGCCTAGGATGCAGGCGCCAATTAAGAGGTACTGCAATTGCGAGCTCATATGGGACGTCTCCTGCCGCTCTCATGTTTTGAATTGTGGAACGGTCTAAGTGTCTGTTCCAAAACATGTTGAGTCGAATGAATCGGTTGTGATTCAAGGTGAGCGGCCTGATTCGATGGGGACGCGCCGCCAATGTGGACTACCGAGAACCGTGCACGCTACGACCGCAGCCGCCTGCGCTATCCGAGCGACTTGACCGACGAGGAGTGGGCGCTGATCGCGCCTCGCATCCCGCCGGCCAAGCGCGGCGGCAACAAGCGTACGGTGGACCTGCGCGAGATTGCCAACGGGCTGATGTACATCCTGAGCACAGGTTGCCAGTGGCGCGCGATCCCCAAGGACCTGCCGCCGCGCTCGACGCTGTATGGCTACTTCGATCTGTGGAGCTGGAACGGCACGCTCGATAAAATTCATCACGCCCTCTATGTCGAATGTCGCGAAAGGGCCGAGCGCGAGGCTTCTCCCACCGCCGCCATCATCGATAGCCAGAGCGTGAAAAGCGCTGAAAAAGGGGGCCTCATGATCTCCATGGCTACGACGCGGGCAAGAAGATCAAGGGCAAGAAGCGGCACATTCTCGTCGACACGCAAGGCCTCTTGATGCACGCCATCGTGCATGCGGCGGACATCCAGGATCGCGACGGCGGCGTGCTCCTGATGGCAACGTTGTTCGGCCTCTATCCCTTTCTTCTGAAGCTCTACGCCGACGGCGGATATCAAGGGCCACATTTCCAGAAGGGGCTGCGTAGCGCTCTGAAGCGCGTGAACCTCGAAATCGTCAAACGCTCCGATCAGGCTCACCGTTTCGTCGTCTTGCCCAAACGCTGGATCGTCGAGCGTACCTTTGCCTGGCTCGGGCGATGCCGAAGACTGTCCAAAGATTGGGAATGCTTCAATCACAGGGCGCTCGCCTTTCTCAAGCTGGCCTCCATCCGACTCATGCTGCGAAAGCTATGCAATCCAAGGTAATCTTTCCGGACAGACTCTAAGGGGTGTCGCCATATTGCGTCCAATGCATAATACTCATCGTCTTGATGCATGGAGAGCAATGCCGTGAATCTGCGCCGCCTGAATCACGTTGTCGCCCTTGCCGACACTCTGCACTTCGCCCGCGCCGCCGCAGCCGCCCACCTGAGCCAGCCGGCCTTCAGCCGCAGCATCCAGGCCATCGAGAACGACCTGGGTATCCGCCTGTTCGACCGCGACGTTGGTGATGTCCGCCCCACCCGTGCCGGGGAATTCGTCATTGAGCGGGCGCGCAAGCTGCTGTTCGAGGCGCGTTGCCTGCAGCGCGACGTGGATCTTTACCGCGACAGCCAGCTCGGCGACACGGCCTTCGGCGTCGGGCCGCTGCTAACGGCCACCCTGATGCCACGCGCGCTTGTGGCGTTGCGCCGCCAGCACCCGCAGGTGGCGCTGCGCATGGAGGTCGGCAACTGGGTGCAGTTGCTGGAGAGCTTGCGTACCGAAAGCATCGAGTTCTTTGCCGCCGATGTCCGTGACATGCCTGGGGATGCCGCGCTGGACATCCAGTTGATCGGGGGGCAGCAGGCCGGCCTGTATGTGCGGGCAGGACATCCGCTGGCCGGGCGCGAGCACATGCTGCAGGACGTCTGGGCGTACGGTCTCGCCGCACCGAAGTTGCTGAGCCCCTCAAAGGTGGAGCTCGCCGCCCTGCTGGGCCTGCCTGCGGGCCAGGAGGCCGCCGTTGCGCTCGAGTGCGACAACTACGGCCTGCTCAAGACGGTCGCGCTCACCACGGATACCGTTCTGGGTGCGACGAACGCGGCGGTACGGGGGGAGCTGGAATCCGGCGCGCTTGTCCGGCTTGTCGTACATGGCTGGCAGTCGCCGCCGTCAAGCACGGGCATCGTGTGCTTGCGAGGGAGAACCTCGTCGCCGGCAGCCAAGGCAACCGTAGCAGCGATTGTGCGGGCAGCGGCCGAGATCAACGTCTAGGCGCCTTGTCGCACTCGACGCATCGTCCGGTGCGGACTACCGGCCTGTCCATTATGACGACTGTTTCGAAGTGATCGACCAGACGCCGGAGTCTGCTTGTGGCCCTTAGCCGACCTCGCTAATTTCCCAAATGTCCGCTTTGCCCTCGCAAGCAGAAATCAGGCAGCCGACCGACATGGGCCAGATTCGGACATCGCAGCACAATGCGCATCTTGATCAACTCGAAAAACCGCCGCAGCAGGTCGCGACGACCACGATAGCAGTCGGGGCTCGCTCTGGCCGGCAACCTCGATCATGCGAACGTTAGGGACCGAGCGGCGTGAGGGCGCTGCGCAGTGGCGCGCTGGAAATCTGCATCAAACCCGCAAATGGCTGACCCAGCTCCAGGACCAGGTAGATCGCCCCGGCGGCCGACAGTGCAAAAACGAACAGCGAGCCGAAAACGGTTGCGCTGGGTTTGGCAAACAGGCCGAAGCTTCCAAAGATGATGGTGAGCCAGAAAATCAGCACCACCAGGAACGGCATAGGGATCGAGTTGTTCGTCTGTGCGAACAGCGACAGGCGGGTTTGCGCAATGTCGGTGGCGATCTGTATGGCCCTGGCTTGCAGGGAGCGCTGGGAATCGTTCTGCGGCGAAAGCTCCTGAAGCTTCGCAAAGAATGCTTCGCTTACGGCGCTGGCCTCGAAGGGGTTCGCCTTGGCAACCTCGGAACTTTTCTCGCGCCACATTCGATCGGCTAAAACAACGATGGCGCGCCGCAACAGATTGCGTTCGTCATTCGCCTCCGGTCCGTACTGCGCCAGCAGATTGTCGAGCAGGACAACATTACTCGTCATCTGCGTGACTTGAGTGCTCTGCGTGTCGTAGGAGCCCTTCGCCGAGGCGATCAGCAGACCGAGGACAAGCGCGGCTATCGTCCCGATGGGCCCGTGCCCAGCCTGACCACATCCTTGTCATCCGTGCTCAGGTGATGCCCAGGAAGGAACATACCGAGCAGGGCACCGCCTGAGATGCATAGAAACGTGATGCACGATAGCGCGATTGCATTCATGATTCACCACTGTGTTGCGAGGCGTGTCGTGACTTAGCGCTGTGTCGCCTTCGCCGCGGAGGCAACTGCGGGTCCCTTGGCGATCAATGTGCGTCGGTCGTGAATCAAGCTCTCCAGCCGGTGGGCTGCCACGTTCAATGTGGCATCATCCACCGCGCTCTCGTCTCCAGCAGCGGATTTGGCGAGCTCCGCCTTTAGAATGCGGTCGATTTCGTCTTCGATATCCGAAAGTTCAGCCTCTGTATCGACTTTCCGAATCCGGCGCGCCAGGGCGTAGAGAGAATCGAGCGGGCCTTCGGCTGCGCGGCTGCCGAGGCCCAGGAATTTCCACGCCGCCGCAAGCATGGTGGCAGCGCCACCCAGTACCATCGGCGTCAAATAGATCCAGTTGCCGTACTCATCCATGAAGCTTTGCGTGGTGCTGTTGTAGACGGCTGCGGCGCCAGGGTGCAGCGGAAGGTAGGCATCCTGGTCGGTGCTGGGCGCGGTGATCTGCGCGAAAATCGGCTGCTCACGCAGAAGATTCCTGCGCGCGCTCATGATCGCCTCCGTGAGGTCGGTTACCAGATCAGTGCCAAGCTTCTTTTGCGCAACCAGATATAGCGAGGTCCTCAGAGTCGTCAGGTCATCTTCCGGGACCGGCGGCGATCCCCGCAGTGTGCCCTTCGGGACGTCGAAGCTTTCAAAAGCGCGCTCATTCTCTGCAATTGCCCCCGCGGACTCGATTGGGATCAGTACCGGGGTCTTTTTACGGTCGAGCTGAAAAAATCCGCGAACGAGCGAGAGGTATTTTTCGGCGAGCGGGATCACGACAAGCAGGGCGCTGACTTGCTTTGACTGAATGGCTTGCCGGACATCCGTCAAAGCAAGGTTCTTGAAGACAACTTTTGCGCCCGCCAGATCGTATCCCTTGGTCAACACATCGACAATTTTGGCGTTCACTGCTCCGCCGACCACGCCGACCGTGCGTCCCTTCAGGTTGGCAATGCTGTCGATGGACGATCCCGGCGGCGCGATGATCAGTACGACCATATGGCTGACGACGACGACGGCTTGCGCCTGCGACAAGTCGCCGACATCGCCGCGAACCACAGCGAGATCGACCTTGCCCGCGGAGAAAGCCGCAGCGGCCTCGAGCGCGGTGCCGCTGTCGATGACCTTGAGCCGGACCGGCGCGTTCGCTGAAACGAACTCGCCTGCTATCGCTGACATTGCCTTCGCTGCCTCGCCGTCGAGCGAGCCGACCGCCACAGTCAGCGTTACCGGGCGGCTGTAGTACCGATAGGCAAGGAGACCCGCGCCTGCCGCAAAGGCGACGACGCCAACGAGCAGGAAAAAGCGAAGCCACAGCGGCAATTTCATCGACATCATGCTCGCCACCTGTGTGGGTTCGCCACGTCCTTGCCGCTGTATTTCTGCACACCTGCGATGCCCGCAAACGTCCGCGGCCAGAATAGCTGCCAGCCGCCGCTCTACGTGCTCGCTGCTACGGCAGATGAGGACGTTGATCTATATCAAGCTTACCCACCGCTGAAGGTCTACGGGAAACGGCCGGCAAATCGGGCTGTTTGCGCGCCCTATGCGGCGGCTCATTCCCTCTCCTCGATCAGGGGTGATCATCATGCAATCCTCTTGGCCTAACGAGCCCAGTCGTCGCCTGGTTCTAGGCGCCCTCGCAGCAGTGCCCGCATTCTCCGTGCCACGCGTTGCCGGTGCCCAGACACAAACAACGCCCGCGCAAGCACCGCTTCCCGCAGCCGGTTTTTCATTCGCTGCGGTCGGCGATACCCGACCGATGATGTACCTCCCGTTGAAAGAGGGACAACCGGACCTCAGCAAGTTCTTCGTCGAGATGTTCGGATTGGTCATGCCGGAAAAGGTCGCCGAGGCCGTCGTAGCGAAGGATGTGAAGATGATCTTCGATCCGGTCACAAAGGACCTGATCAAGGTCGTCATGCCGTTCGTATCCAAGACGGAAGTGATGACCCTGACGGTAGATAAAGGTTGGGTCACTGAGGCATCCGTTGAAGACGTGAAACTGCTTCCCGGAGTGCATCGAACCATGTTCCGGCTTCAGGGCGGCGAATGGGTGACGCGCGAAATTGTCAAGGACGTTCAATCCGGTCGCGCCAAATTCGTGGTCAATAGCGGTGACGCTGTGTGGTGGGGCAATCAGGGCTTGACCGTAAGTGACAGCCCATACTGGAAGCGCGTGAACGAAACAATGTTGAAGAAGCTACCCGCGCCGGATGACGAGATGCGCGCAGCCGGTCTGGATGGGCGCTTTTTCATGAGTGTGGGCAATCATGAGGTGTGGGCCGACCCAAAGATTGAGGGCGTACTTTCGGCTGTGCCGTATCTGAAAAAATTCGGCGTCACGCCGGAAAACCTCATCTACAAATTCGACTTCAAGGGCACCCGCTTCATCTATCTCTGGAGTGGCAAGTACGATTACCGTTCGCCGTCGCTGTGGGACGCTGATCGGCCAAAATATGCCGAGCAGATGACCCAGCTTCAAAAGTGGATGGACGAGGCGAAGGCCAACGGCATTCGGAAGGCGTTTATCGTCTTCCACTATCCCGTGTTTGCGCGGTCAGGCTTAGGCCCGATCCCGGCTCCCGATAACCCGCACAAGGTGATTGCGTCGTATGCCAAGGACATGGAGGTGATCGTGTTGAACGGGCACGTCCACACCACGAAAATCTACGATGTAGATGGGGTAAAGTATCTGATGTTGGGCGGTGGGGGCGCAGAACAAGACCCAATCCTGCCGGGGCGAACCAGCATCAAGGTGCCCGCCGACTATCCGCGGGACCTTTACTGGAAGGGCCAGCCTCCGCAAGAGGAGTACAACTACGTGCTGGTGGACGTTGAACCCGGCCAGAAGACGAAGTTCACCCTCAATCGCTTCCGGCCGTGGTCGGCGGAGCCATTCGGGACTGAGGAACTCTTCACGTGACCGCAAGCGGGCAATAGGCCGGGAGTGAGGTTCTGGCGACAGTACTCCTGATTATTCACGGCTTGGTCGCCGTTGCACTGCTTGGCGCGATTACGCACCAGACCTTGGCGACGTGGGCGACTGTGGGAACGCGCCCCAGTTCGTTTTTCGGCCGCTTTCGCTCCGTGCCATCGGCCCGGTTCGCCGACGCCGTCGTCGTCTTGTATGCCATCTCCATCCTGCTTGGTGGGATTATCTATCTGTATTTTCGCGTCGACATCAGGCCAGAGTTAGAGCGCGCCGGTCATTGGCCAGCCCTGGGCTTCTTCGACCTCAAGGAGCACTTCGCCGCTATCGGTTTTGCGTTGCTACCAGCCTACTGGGTTTGCTGGCGACGGCCGCGTGCCGACGAGCCTGCTCAGACGCGCACGATGCTCACCTCGATCCTCGCCTTTGTCATCTGGTGGGGCTTCCTAGAGCATTTTCCGACCGGAAAGAATCGGGTGGGGATTCCCAAAACGGCGCGAGTCAGATTCAAGCTGCATGCTGGCGAGGGAGGCCAGCATGTATGGCCAGGGCGCTTTCGGTTGATCTTCGCCAAAGGGTGGTAGCCGCGATTGACGGTGGCATGTCCTGTCGACAGGCTGCTGAGCGCTTTGGTGTCAGCGCGGCCAGTGCAATCCGCTGGCGCGGTCGCCTCAAGAAAGTTGGCGACATCGTTCCTAAACGCCAGGGCGGTGACCGCAAATCGCAGCGCATCGAAGCGCATTCGCAATTGATTCTGGAGGCGGTGACAGCGAGGCCGGATATCACGCTTGCCGAGTTGCGAGAACTGTTGAAACGTCGTGGAATATCGACTGGCATCGCGTCGCTCTGGCGTTTTTTCCAGCGCAGAAAGATCACACTTAAAAAAAGACAGCGCACGCCGCCGAGCAACGGCGCGGCGATATAAATGCCGCACGTGAGGAGTGGTTCGAAGGGCAAATCGACCTTGACCCTGAGCGTCTCGTCTTCATCGACGAAACCAGCGCCAACACCAAAATGGCGCGGCGTTACGGGCGCTCGCCACGCGGCGAGCGATGTCGTGCAGCTATCCCACACGGACATTGGAAGACGACGACGTTCACCGCTGGATTGCGCTCCGACGGTCTGATCGCGCCGCTTGTTCTGGACGGTCCAATGGATGGCGACGCTTTCCTGGCCTACGTCGAGCAATTGCTCGCCCCATCGCTGCGGCCGGGCGATACCGTTATCATGGACAACTTGCCCGCTCACAAGGTCCATGGCGTTCGAGAGGCCATCCAGGCGGTCGGAGCTAGCCTGCTCTATCTTCCGCCCTACAGTCCAGACTTCAACCCGATTGAAATGGCCTTCTCCAAACTGAAAGCGCTGTTGCGGGCCGCCGCAGCCCGCACCATGCCCGATCTCTGGCAAGCAATCGCCAACGCTCTCAAACGCTTCTCACCCGAGGAATGTCAAAATTATCTCGTCGCGGCTGGTTACGACGCAACGTGATCGGAAAACGCTCTAACTGGCCACGTCGTAAACAACATCAGGGGTTTCGGCGCATGACGTTATCGGCTGCGTTCCGCCGCTTTGCATTCGCGTTCGGGACGACATTTGGCTTCCTCTACGTGGTTGCACTCGCAAAGGACCTTGCTCTTTTCACCGTTTTCCCGTCGCTCGGCATTGTGCTGGCGGGCACGCATCATTCGCGAGACGTTGCTGACCCTGCGATGGGATTTCTAGCTCCAGCGATGTACTGGTACGGGTGGGCCGCGACGGCCGCGCTCGGGGCACTGATCGTCGCCCTCGTTGCTGCGTCGTTACCCGGACGTTCAGTGCGAAACTTCTGGTCGGGATGGGTGTGGGTAATTCCCATCCTCTCGATGATCGCTTGCGTCTATCTCACCCTGCCTTGGTTTAGGCTCTGACTTGGGTGCTTCCGCACATGGATCATGACCGACCAAGCTCAAAGCGAGCTCTCTGTTCGGAAAACCGCTTCGCGCTCTTCCGGATCAATCCTCAAGCAGCCCGATCCGGCCGCAAGGCCGCGTAGAGACCGACGAGGGTTCCGATGGCGACCAGGCCTGCCGCCAGCAGCACCTGCAATTCCCCATCATCGGTGGCACCTGCGGACGACACCAGCCTGGTCACGACGACGAACAGAATGCCCACGGAAGCCGCTGCACCCACGCAAAGATGGGCAAGCTCTCGCGTCAGGTTCCGGCCGAGAAGTCCGAGCGCCGTGAAATACATCGCGCAAGCGTTGGGATGAACGAACAAGGCAACGCGCGCGTACGGACCATAGGAGTCGAGAAGGGACTCACATCGGCTCAGTGCCGCTTTTGAGGCAACCCGCTGCAACAACGGTCTGAAAAAACGAGCCTGTCCGTAACTCAGAACGGCGCCCACGATGATAGCCAGCCACGCCACGACAAAAACGGAGACATCAGCGGGCTTCGGATTGAGCGCCACGGACATCAGGATGAGGGCGGTTCCAGGAAAATAGCCGAAATACGGGAAGACCGACTCCAGGAGCACGCAAGCGAACATGAAGGCCGGAAACCATGCCGAACCGGTCGCACCCTGGACGATGGCGTTCAAGTCGAACAGGTTCGTCTTGTACAGGACGAGGTACATGCACATGGCCAATCCGGCCAGCGCGTAGAACGGCAACGCCCCCGACAAAAACCGTCTCATCCAGCCGCCGCGCTTTGTTTCGCGGACAGGGCGGAGACCTTCGATATCGGGACAAGACGACGGAAACGCATGGCTCATGTTTAGGCGAATGAGATTGCCCCTGTCGATAGCAATCCTCGCCCCAGCTGCGCGGGCCATTCGCCGCATTGAAATGCCCGCCGATCGGGAAGGTGCAGTCAATCACAGACCCAGTGTGATTTCGGCCCAGTGCATCGCGGTGCTGCCGCCCAGAAACTCGATCACGCGGGGTTCGATGGTCTCCGGCCGATCGGAGCCAGTGACAGCGGTCGCTGCGATCATGTCGCAACGCTCGTTGTAGACGACCGACACCAGCGTTTTGCCGGGAGCGCCACGTGAGTTGAGCGTGTAGGCGCGGCTGCGACCGTTCATCGACGCAATTCTGATGGGATGGCCGGAACCGCGTGGAGAGACTTCGCCCAGGAGAACGGTATCGCCCATACGATCGAGGTCCTCGTCATCGGCGACGCCCGTCGTGCAGTTGCAAAAACCTATCTTGGCGCGCAGGTACAGCGTCACCTCGACGCCGCAGTCGGCCGCCCTGCAGCGGAACGCCTTTCCCTTGCCCCATTGGTCAATCGAGAACGGCCAAGTCACCTCGTGCCACACCGGCGTGGCGGAATTCGCGGCGGCATGCCGTGGCAAATGGAGCCACAAGAGCGACGCCGCCAGCGCGCTTCCCAGCGAGATTGCTGCGACGGCGATGGCGGCTGCCCTTCTCATCATTCCACCGTTCTCGTTCCGGCTCAGTTGCTGGCGAGGTATTGCTTCGCCGCCGCGACCTCGGGGCGTTCCGAATCGGCACTGGCCGTCAGCGTTACGAGCTGCTGACAGTTCTGTCGTGCCGCTTCCCTGTCACCAAGGGCTTCGGCCGCCTTGGCCGCTCCCGCGAACGCGTGCAAGCGGTTCGGCTCCTTCGCCTTGGTTGCCTCGAATGCAGCAAGCGCCTCCTTGGCCATGCCGCGATCGAGCAGCATGACGCCGTAAAGCTCGCGCGCCGGGGCCAGCGGCCCGGGCGTGATCACGTGCTTTTCCGTCTTGTCCTCTGCATCCGCCGCGGCGCTCATCGCATTGAGCGCGTCGTCATACTTGCCCTCGGCGTAAAGCACCCAGGCGACGGCGACCTGACGCTGGATGTCGACGATTCCGGACCAATAATTGTCCTTGGCGTCCCGCAGCTTGTCGCGCAATTCCGCCAGCTTCTGGATGTCGGCCTTGGCGGCTTCCGGTTTGCCGGAGCGCGCTGCGCCGAGGGCCCGGGCGAAATGCGTTACCGCCATCGCAAAGTTGAGGCTGCTCGGCCTGACCGGCAGCTGCGAGGCACCCTCCCAATCGCCACGGTCGATCGCATAACGCGCCGGCGAAGCCGCCAGTGCGTAGTCTGCCGCCGCGACTGTCGCCTTGAAGTCGGTCTCCTTGATCATGTCGTCGATGACGGCGCGCGCCTGCTTGTCCTGGCCGAGCTGCAGGTAAGCATAGACCATGTAGTCTTGCGCGTGCAGGTAGTTGCCGACCGACTTTTCGGCCATCGCGGCTTTCACGGAAGCAGTGTTGGAGTCGATCGATTCCTTCCAATAGCCGACGCGTGTGTAGATGTGGGAGGGCATGTGCTGGGCGTGCGGCGCGGCCGGTGCGATCTTGGCGTAACGATTGGCGGCATCGAGCCCTTTCTGCGCCAGCGCCGGGTAGTCGTAGAGATGGATCAGATAATGCGTCACGCCCGGATGCATCGGCAGCCGCATGGAGATCGGCTCGAGGATCGCCGCGCCTTTAATTTGCTGCGCGTAGGTCTTGTCGTTCAGATCCGCCGACGTATTGAGCGTAATGGCGTAGGCGATCTGGGCTTCGTCGTCGTCTGGATATTTTGCCGCGACGCGCGCCTGCGTGTCACGCAGCATGCGCATCCGCTGGACGTGAGGGATCGTGTCGTAGTCGGCATACATCACCATCAGCGCATCGATGTAGTCGCGTTCGCGCTCGGTCGCGGCGCCGATCTCCTTGGCCTTCATGATCGCGGCGAGGCCTGGCGCGAGGTTCGGCTTTGGAATCGCATTGTGCGGATTGTCCATGTAGGTGAGCGCAATGCCCCAATAGGCCATGCTGCATGTCGGGTCAGCCTTGATGGCTTCCTCGAAGATCTCCTTGGCGTTGGCGTACCAGTAGGAATGCTGGTAGCGCATCCCGCGATCGAAACGACGCTGGGCCACATCGTTGCAAGAGGTCTGGAAATGAACGCTGCCGAGCTGCTGATCTACATCGTCTTGCGCGACCAGAGCCTGTGGTCCTGATAGGCCGAAACCGGCTACGATGACGAGGAACAGGGACTTCCGCATGGATCCCTCCCTTTGCCTGACACGCAATGAATTGGTCTTGATACCCCCTCACTATATGACGTTCGCGGCTTTTGAACAGCGAAGTGAATCGCGGCAGCGCAACTGACCCAGCGGCGCCTCGAAGTTGGCGAAACCAATCCGAAGCCAGAGCCGTCGGAGTTCGATCCTTACGCGACCACCATGCGGGCCTCGGATCGCATCGCTACGCGATCGACAGAATCTCGATCTCTTGCGCGCCTGAACCCACGACATCGCCGACCGCCTTCCCGATCAGCGACTTCGCAACCGGCGCCACGAACGAAATCGATCCGGCCTTTGGATCCGCCTCGTCCTCGCCGACGATGCGATAGGTCTGCACGCGGCCGTCGGTGCGGCTGAAGGTCACGGTGCTGCCGAAGGCGACGACATCGGTCGACGCCGGATCGGGGATGACCTGCGCCGTGCGCAGCCGTTCGGTCAGATAGCGAGCGTCGCGCAAGGGCACCGCCGACTGCCGGCGCTTTTCGTTGACGTCCTCGATGGCTTGCGCGGCTTCATAGGCCTCGCGCGCCTCGCGAAGCTGCGCCTGCAGCGCCTGCAAGCCGGCTTCCGTCACGAGATTTGGATGCGGCGAAATCGGGCGATCCGGCAGCAGCGTCTCGGACGCGGTTTCGGCGCTTTCTTCTTTGGTAAAGGCGACGCTCAATTCAAGATCCTGTCGAACTGTTTCGGACACCCGCTCGCGCCTCGCCCCACAACGGGGAATCGCGCCGAACAGCAGCCGGTGATTATCCCGGACTATATCTCAAGTTCGACGAAACGGCGCAGCTTGAAGACCAGGTCCGGTACGGCCTGGCGGAACCGCGTCGCGTTCTGGAACGTGGTCGAGAACGGCGCGAAGGTGATCATCGCATTCCAGTGCTTGTAACCGTAGACCGTGACGGAGGCGCCGGTCGCCGGAAAATTCTCCAGCTTGCGCAGCTCGCCAAGCACGAGATCGGCAATCGCCTCGGCGGGAAGCAGCTTCTTGCCATCAGGCGTCGTCGTAATTTTCGCTGGCCGCTCGACCGGCTTCGCGGCAGCCGGCACGGCATCGGGCGCAGCGTCGGATTCGGCCGGTGCAGGATCGGGGGTGGACGGCTCGACCAGGTCGAACCCGTTCGTCGGCGCTGTCGGCGGAACCTCGTTGAGCGGCGGCGGAGCACTGCTGTCTGCGCGCTTGTTGCCTCCCAGGATGCTGCTGATCATGGCCACAAGGCCAGCATCCTTCACGTCGTCGCTCATTTCTCCCCCCGGGCTTCGGCCTACTCTAGCACCGCTCTCGCAGACCGCCACTGGGGATGTATGGCCGGATTCCGCTTGGTTAAGGCGCTACGACAAGGCGTCACGCCAAGGCCGTCACACGATGACACCGGCGGCCCGACGTCCGGTCACGTCGCGCCGCCGTGAGATCCGTCACTGCTTGTCGAACGGAATGTACTGCTGGTACTGCCTGGGCACAGAGCTGCGGTAGCGCGCGGGCACGGTGCCGCTGTCGACCGAATGATCGATCTCCTGCTGCCGCGTCATCTTCTTCTTCGCCGGCTTCTTCGACGCGCTCTTCTTGGAGTCGGCCGGCTGGCTGGAGGTGTCGCTGGTCGCAGCCGGCGTTGTCGTCGTCGCTGCCGGCGCAGTGGTTGTCGCGGCAGGCGCTGCGGTTCCACCGGCGGCCGGCGCACTCTGGGCCAGCGCGAGCGGTATTTGCATGAAAAGCGCCAGCGCTGCTGTCGCAGCCAGCAAATATGACCTTGGCATTAGAACCTCCAAAATACCTGATCCGAATGAGACAAGCCTGGTTCTCCGGGATCGACGCGCGCAAGTCGGCTCACGATAGGCCCGGACCCCCACCGCGAACTGTGGCGTAGATCACATTGCTGGCCGCCGGCTGCGTCATAATGTGCCATGTCGCGAACGCACGGCATTCCGCCGACACCAAGATAGGCATGACATGCCTCAGACGAGCCCAGCTCGCTGACGTTCCCGTCCACCCGCTCTCGAAGGAGATTGAAATGCGTCGCATCATCCTCACTCTCGCATCGTTCGCCGCCCTGGTCGCCGTAGCATCCCCGGCCGCCCAGGCACATCCTGCAAACGATCGATATTGCCTGCAGGGACGCATGTGGGGCTATCCCGGCAACTGCCAGTTCGCGAGCTATCAGCAGTGCCTCGCCACCGCCTCCGGCACGTCGGCCTCTTGCGGCATCAATCCGCGCTACGCGTTCTCGCAGCAGTACGCCTACTGAAGACGTCGCGGCGTGCGCGCATGACGCGCACGCCGCCACACTTATTGCGTGAAGACGATCCGCTTCGCCGACAGTCCGGCGAACTCACTTGCGCGAAGCCGCTCGCACATGCCGATGACGAGAATGTTATCCGTCACCGCTCCGGGAAAAATTTGCAAAGCGCGACCGCAGCTTGTTCGCAACGCTCCCTTTCGGAACATCATCGATGCCGCACAGTGTGTGAAGCAGATCGCTTGTGGCACCCAATCGCCTGATCTAGCGTGACATGCATATTCTGTTGCGAACAACTTTAGCTTTATTCGTTGCACGTCGTGACTTTTCAGGGAGGTGTTTTCAATGAGCAGCCGCCACAGCATTGTTCCGCGCGGTCTGAACGCAACGCGTTCGCCGCTTTCCCAGGGCCGCTTCGGACGCATGTTCCGCAAGCTCACGCCGGCGAAATTCGGTCCGAACGACGCCGACAATGTCGCGAACCTTTCGGCGCTGGCCGACAAGATGGTCGCCGACTTCGATGGTCCGAAGGACGGGCCGGACGCGGAGGAGAGCGGCATTCCCGCGCTCTACACCTATTTCGGCCAGTTCATCGACCACGACATCACCTTCGATCCGGTCAGCTCGCTGACCAAGCAGCAGGATCCCGACGGGCTCGTCGACTTCCGCACGCCGTCGCTCGATCTGGACAATCTCTACGGCCGTGGTCCGAACGATCAGCCCTACATGTATGACGGCATCAAGTTCCGGCTCGGCGAGAAGCTGACCGGCGCGGGCGTACCCGATGCCAGCGACCTGCCGCGCTTCAAGGGCCGCGCCCTGATCGGCGACCCCCGCAACGACGAGAACAGCATCGTCTCGCAGTTCCAGGCCTTGATGCTGCGCTTTCACAACCGCATGGTCGACGACAACGACAGCCTGTCGTTCGAGGACGTGCAGCAGCGCGTCCGATTCCATTATCAATACGTCGTGCTGAACGACTTCCTGCCGCGCATCGTTCACGCCAGCGTGCTGGACGAGCTGAGGACCGCAGGCCAGTACGACCGCAGCAAGCTCGCCCACTACCACTGGAAGACTTACCCGTTCATGCCGGTCGAGTTCTCGGTTGCGGCCTACCGTCTCGGCCATTCCATGATCCGCCCCGGCTATCGGCTGAACGATGCGGACAACATGCTGCTGCAGATCTTCCCCGACCCCAACAATCCCGACAAAAACGCGCTGACCGGCTTCCGCGCCATGGGCCCCGGACGCGCCATGGATTGGGGTCGCTTCATCGATCCGGACACACGCCCTTACGGCGTCGAGGACGACGACACCAACCCCGACAACAAGAAGCGGCTGCAGTTTGCCTATCGCATCGACGCATCGCTGGTCGATCCGCTGCGCAAGCTGCCGCCGGAGGTCGCGTCCAATCCGTCGTCGCTGGCGCTGCGCAATCTCGAGCGCAGCTGGCGGCTCGGCCTGCCGTCCGGCCAGGCCGTCGCCAAGGCGATGAACCTGACGCCGCTGACGGATGATCAGATCATCATCGGCAAGGCCGTCGACGAGCCCGGCGCGGGCGATCCGCAAACTGGGATCGCAACCATCGCGAACGGCGTGTTTGCCGGCAATTGCCCGCTCTGGACCTACATCCTTGCCGAGGCGCGGCAATTCCAGACCGCGGTGACGATCCCGGCCACCGGCGCGCCGGCGACCGGAATCAACACGCCGCAGCTCGGCCCCGTCGGCGGTCGCATCGTGGCCGAGGTCTTCCTCGGCATGATGTTCGGCGACCATTCCTCCGTGCTGTCGCTCGACCCGCAGTGGACGCCGGTGACCGGCTCCAGCTTCGCGCTGAAGGACCTCGTCGCCTACGCGCTCGGCCAGGGCGATCCGCTGCACTGAGGCCTGATGAGATGAGACCCGTTCTTTGTGCTGCGTGACAAGGCGTGGATGGCCGGGACAAGCCCGGCCATGACGCTGTGGAGACGGTCTAATGCGCGGCCCCGAGACCACTCTCCTCCAGCCGCGCCGCAAACCATAGCGACAGCGGCTGATCGACCAGGCCGCTGACATAGACTTCCGAAATCGTCACATGCTGCCTGTCCAGCACCAGCAGCAAGCCGATCCAGTACGCGAACCAGACATGCGCGTCGGTCAGCGCCATCAGCTTGTGCTGGTCGTGGTCGAGCGAGGTGTGATTGCTCGCCTTGCGGATCTCGACGGTGAGCAGATTGTTCGGAATCTCGCGCTGATGCACGACGACATCGGGGTAGATCGATTTTCCCAGATGATCGTCGGTGGAGACGATCGTGCCGTGCGGCAGATGCAGCGTGCGCTCGCCGAGGCGGTCGTAGTTGCAATCGACTGACCAGCCGGAGAATTGCCGCTCCAGATAGACGGCGAAGCGGTGCGTCACCGCCCGCTCGCCGACGTCCTTCTCGAACAGGAAGCCTTCGTGGGCGTAGAAGTCCCGGAGCGCATCGATCACCTTGTTCAGCTCGGTCTGCATCTTGCCCCCGGCCCTCGGCGCTCCCTGATGCTGCGCCCTACATCTGGACTTCGATCAGTCGCGGCCCGGGCTCGGCGACGGCTTCGGCCAGAGCCTTGTTGAACTCTTCGGCATTGGTGACGGCGCGGCCGGGCACGCCCATGCCCTTCGCCAGCGCGACGAAGTCCAGCGTCGGACGGTCGAGCCGCAGCATGTCGTTGGCGCGCTGGCCGGGCTCGCCGGCGCCGACATTGTCGAACTCGCCGCGCAGGATCTGGTAGATGCGGTTGGCGAACACGATGGTGACGATGTTGAGGTTCTCGCGAGCCTGCGTCCACAGCGACTGGATCGTGTACATCGCGCTGCCGTCGCCGACCATGGTGATCACCTTGCGGTCCGGACAGGCGATCGCGGCGCCGATCGACAGCGGCGTGGAGAAGCCGATCGAGCCGCCCATGTTCTGGAGCCAGTCGTGCGGAGCGGCCGCCGCCGTCGGCGGGAAGAAGCCACGGCCGGTGGTCAGGGATTCGTCGACCATGATCGCGTTCTCGGGGATGGCGCATGCGATCGCCTGCGCGATCGAGGCGAAAGTCAGCGCGCCGGTCGGCTTCACCAGCTCAGCCAAGGCCTGCGGCTTGACGTCCTTCGCGCTCGCCTTCACCGCGCCGGCCAGTGCTTCGAGCGCCGCGACCGAATTCTCGCCCCAGGAGGTCATGCGATGCACCTCGCAGCCCTCGGGCTTGAGCATGCTCGGCTTGTTCGGATAGGCGAAGAACGCCACCGGATCATCGGACTCGACCAGCACGATGTGCCGGAACTTCGCCAGCATCGGCAGCGCGTTCTCGATCACGTAATGAATGCGGTCGATCGAATAGCGGCCGCGGCCGCGCGCCATCTTGGGACGGAAGGTCGGGCCCATCACCGTGCAGCCGGTCTTGCCGGCGATACGCTCGGCCAGCGCCAGGCCCTGTTCGCTCAGCGCGCTGCCGGTCATCAGCAGCAGCGTACCCTCGCCGTCGCCGTGCAGGATCTTCGCGGCCCGCTCGACCGCCTGCGGCGAATAGCTGGCGCGCTGCTGCTCGGCCGGTACCTCGGCGATGCCATCGGCCTCGTTCCAGGCGGTGTCGGCGGGCAGGATCAGGGTCGCGATCTGTGGCGGTGCGCTCTTGGCGGCGGCGATCGCCGCGGCGCCGTCAGCTGCAACCGATTTGGAGTCCGGCGAGGTGCGGACCCAGGACGACATCGGCCGGGCCAGGCCCTCGATGTCGGAGGTCAGCGGCGCGTTGTAGTCGATGTGGTAGACCGCATGCTGGCCGACGATGTTGACGATGCCGGAATTCGCCTTCTTGGCGTTGTGCAGATTGGCCAGGCCATTGGCCAGGCCAGGGCCGAGATGGAGCAGCGTCGAGGCCGGCGTGCCCTTCATGCGGAAATAGCCGTCAGCGGCGCCGGTCACCACGCCTTCGAACAGGCCGAGCACGCAGCGCATGCCCGGCACGCGGTCGAGCGCCGCGACAAAATGCATCTCGGAGGTGCCTGGGTTGGTGAAGCAGACATCCACCCCACCCTTGACCATCGTCCGCACCAGGCTTTCCGCACCGTTCATCCCAAAGCTCCCTGCAACCGGCAATATTCAAATGTCCGCTCGATCAATCATTGTTCGCCGCCTCCGTCAAAGCAATAGCCGGCATCGCCGGCCTGCCCCGCGCGACGATCCGCTTGTTTGGCTAATGCTTTCAGGCAAATTAGCGTGGTTGCCGGTTTGGTAACGCCAGACGTTAAGGATGATCTCCCTCACAGGCCCGTGGCTTGCGAAATGCCCGCAAATATGGCCTGTGACTTCAGTTGAATCCGATTTTTTTACTGGGGGAAACAATGATCCGATTTTTTGCCGCGCCGATTGCCGCCATCGCACTGCTGTCGGCCACCGCCGGCGGCGCATTCGCCGAGGGGTTCGACTCGCGCGAGATCATGGGCTTCGGCCCGAGCTTCTTCCGCGGCGGCTCTAGCCCGATCCCCCGCACCACCATTATGTACAACGGCAATTACGCCCCCGGCACGATCGTGGTGAACACGAGCGAGCGCCGCCTGTATCTGGTGCTCCAGAACGGCCAGGCGCTGCGCTACGGCATCGGCGTCGGCCGCGACGGCTTCCGCTGGGGCGGAGTGCACAGGATCACCGCCAAGAAGGAATGGCCGGACTGGACGCCGCCGTCGCAGATGCTGGCCCGCCGGCCCGACCTGCCGCGCCACATGAAGGGCGGCATCGAGAATCCGCTCGGCGCGCGCGCGATGTATCTGGGCTCGACGCTCTACCGCATCCACGGCTCCAACGAGCCGGAGACGATCGGCCAGGCCGTGTCCTCGGGCTGCTTCCGCATGACCAACGAGGACGTCAGCGATCTCTACAGCCGCGTCTCGGTCGGCACCAAGGTGGTCGTGCTCAACAACTAGCCGTCGGCGAACTGCGGGAACCCGCAGGGCGCGTGAATATGCGGTCTTGTGCGTCGCTGCCGAATACGGCAGCGTCGGGTCGTAATGAGCGCATTGGCCCCGCCTTCGTCAGGCTTTCGCATCGCCCTGCTGGCGCTCGCCACTTTCGCGTTCGCCCCTGACACCGCTACCATCGCCGTCGCGGGCGAACTGCCCGCGATCGCCTCGCGCCAGCGCGCCGAGAAGAAGAGCTTTACCGACGGCGAGATCGTCGAAGGCTTTCTGAAGACGGCGTTCGGCGCCGAATACCACCTCGCCGGCCGCGTCGACCGCATCCGGAAATTCGACGGGCCGGTGCGCGTCTACGCCGAGAGCGAGCGCGCCGACCGCAAGACGCAGCTCGCCAAGGTCGTGGCCGACATCGGCAGGCGCGTGCAGCATCTCGACATCGCCATGATCGACACCAGCGAAGCCGCGAACGTGCGGGTGAAGCTGGTTCGCGACCGCGACCTGTTTCGGACGATTTCCAGCTTCTACGGCGCGGAGAAGGCGCGCGAGATCCGCACCTCGCTCGATCCGCAATGCCTGTCCGGCTTCCGCAAGAATGACAATTTCGAGATCGAGCATTCCGACGTGATTCTCACCGTCGACAACGGCGATTTCACCTTCCTCGACTGCGCCTATGAGGAACTGCTGCAATCGCTCGGCCCGATCAACGACACCGCGAGCGTGCCGTGGACCATGTTCAACGACAATGTGTCGATGGGCTATTTCGACGTCTACGACCAGTACATCCTCAACCTGCTCTACGATCCCCGCATCAAGCCCGGCATGACCGTGCAGGAGGTCAGGGCGGTGCTGCCCCAGGTGCTCGCCGATGTGCGCGCTTGGGTGAAGCGCGTGAATGATCTGAAGGAGTGAGGTGCCGTTACCCTCCCCTGGAGGGGGAGGGTCGGCTCGCGGCGCGTCAGCGACGTGAGACGGGGTGGGGTGAAAGTCTCTCCACCGAAGCGCTGCCCGTGTGGAGAGATCACCCCACCCCGCTCGCGCTACGCGCGATCGACCCTCCCCCTCCAGGGGAGGGTAAGCGGCGCGCCTCCTCCGCCTCTATTGTACGAGATCGGCGACGGTGGTCGCGGCCTTCAGGCCGGTGCCGGTGAGGACCGCGACCGTGGTCTCGTTCGCCTTGATCGATCCCGCCGCGGAGAGTTTTTCCAACGCAGCGGCCGCGCTGGCGCTGGTCGGTTCGGCAAACAATCCCTGCCGCGCAAGACGCCGCAACGCGGCGACGATCTCGTCCTCGGTCAGCGCAACGGTGCCGCCGCCGCTCTCGCGCAAGCTGCCGATGATCTCGCGCAGGCGCAGCGGATTCTTGATGGCGGTGCCTTCGGCGACGGTCTTGTTCACCTCGCGGGCGACCGGCGTGTCGACACCGGCCTTGAAGCTGGCATCGATCGGCGAGCAGTTTAGCGGCTGCGCCGCGAACAGGCGCGGCAGCTTCGCGATCTGCCCGGCCTTCAGCAGCTCGCGGAAGCCGAAGGCGCAACCGAGCAGGCTGCTGCCGGCGCCAACGGGAACGATGACGTTGTCGGGCGCACGAAAACCGAGGTCTTCCCAGATCTCATAGGCGAGCGACTTGGTGCCTTCGAGGAAGAACGGCTGCCAATTGTGGCTGGCATAAAAGGTCTGGCTCGACTGGCGGATGGCCTCAGCCTCCGACTCCTCGCGCGGCCCCTCGACGAGCTGAACCGCGGCGCCATAGGCGCGCACCTGCGCGATCTTGGCCGGCGACGTCGAGGCCGGCGCCAGGATCTTCACGCGCATCCCGCCGGCAGCACCTAACCCCGCCATCGACGAGCCGCCATTGCCCGAAGAGTCCTCCAGGATCGCGTCGACGCCGATCTGCCGCAGGAACGACAGCATCACCGCAGAGCCCCTGTCCTTGAAGCTGCCGGTCGGGTTGAACCATTCGAGCTTGAAGAACGGACGCAAATCGCCCCAGTCCTGCTGGACCAGCGGTGTGCAGCCTTCGCCAAGCGTGATCGGCTTCTTGATCTCGACCGGCAGCGCCGCCCGGTAGCGCCAGAGCGAGCGCGTGGCGCCGTCGATGTCCGCGCGCGATATGCCTGGTCCCGGCGTCACCAGCAGCGGCGTGCGCTCGTCCGAGCACCAGCGCGGCTGGTCCAGCGGATAGAGGCGTCCGTTGCGGGGGTCGATGTAGCTGGCGGTGGGCATGGCAGTCTCCAGGCGAGAGGCGATCCATACGATTTGTCCGATTATGTGGGTCCGGTCCAGCCCACGGCACCGCGGTGGCGCAACTTGCGGGCCCCCCTCTTGAAAACATGAAAAATAAAACTATTTCAAATCCTTAGACCTATCGCGCGGATCGAATAGCAGGGTTCGGCCGGGGCGAAGGCGCGGCATCCAGGCGAGCCGGACCGGCCCGTCGGTGACGGGAATTTGGCGATGATCGCCTGCCCGGCGCGGCACCATTAACTTGTCTGTCGTCGCCAGCCGCTACAATATGTTGGATTGAGCTTGCATCGCCGGTGTTCGGCACCGGCAACGCAGGTGAGCCAGGCCCGTCCGAGCGGCGGGCCGTCGGCTTTTTGGGAGCCTGGACATGAGCCGCGCGAACCGTACCGATCACATCCGCCTTACCTCCCATCCGGAGCCGGGCAAAAAGGCCGCGTTTCCGATTCACTGGGGCGCAGCCGACGCGCGCGCCCGGGGGCCGATCATCGGCACAGTATCGCGCGCTGGGGATCGCAACGTGATCGGCAGCCATGGCGGCTCCTACGCGATGTACCGGGCGCTCGCGGTGTCCGCCGGCGCGCTCGATCCGATCCGCCGGCCCGACCTCACCAACACCTTTCCGGCCGCGACCATCGGGCCGTTCGAGCAATGGCGCGATCCCGACAAGATCGTCGCGCTCGATCCCTGGGGGCATCTCGTCGCGGAGAATTTCGGCAAGGACATCGCCGAGGGCGTCGACATCCGCCCGAGTATCGCGGTGACGCGGGCGCGGCTCGACTTGCCTGAGATCCGCGAGGCGCTGGCCGCAAAACGGCTGCGCGCCGACGGCGAGGTCGTGCATGCCAATGGCAGCGTCTCGGTGGTGAAGATCGCGATCGATCCGGTCTGGTACCTGCCGGGCCTTGCGACGCGCTTCGGCACCGGCGAGACCGAGCTGCGGCGCACGCTGTTCGAGCAGACCGCCGGCATGTTCCCCGAGTTGGTCACCCGGCCGGACATGAAGGTGTTTCTGCCGCCGATCGGCGGCACCACCGTCTACATGTTCGGCGATGTGACAAAACTGCCGGACCACCGCACCAAGATCACCTGCCGCGTGCATGACGAGTGCAACGGCTCCGACGTGTTCGGCTCCGACATCTGCACCTGCCGCCCCTATCTCATCCACGGCATCGAGGAATCCGCGCGCGGCGCGCAGGGGGGCGGGCTCGGGCTCGTCATCTACAACCGCAAGGAAGGCCGCGCGCTCGGCGAGGTCACCAAGTTCCTGGTCTACAATGCGCGCAAGCGCCAGGAGGACGGCGACGCGGCGGCCGCCTATTTCGAGCGCACCGAATGCGTCGCCGGCGTCCAGGACGCGCGCTTCCAGCAATTGATGCCGGATACCATTCACTGGCTCGGCCTGAAGCGCATCGACCGCTTCCTGTCGATGAGCGACATGAAGCATGACGCGCTGACCTCGCAGGGCATCGACATCGTCGAGCGCGTGCCGATCCCGCCGGAGCTGATCCCGGCCGACGCCTATGTCGAGATCGCCGCGAAAAAGGCTGCCGGCTATTACTCGACCGACATCGCGCCGGAGAAGGACGTGAATGGCGTGGTCGGGCGCTCGCTGGAAAAGTACTGATCGCGCGATGGCGGAGGCTTTGGAACAACAGGCCCGCTCCCTGCTCAGCGCAGGAGCGGTTCGCGCGCGTGCCGCAAAAATGCTCGAGATCGGCCTCGCCGGCGGGCTCCGGCACTTCACGATCGACCTCGACCGCATGGATGGTGTGGCGGAGGCCGTGATCGCGGTCACGCGCAAGGCCTATCCGACGTTGGACATCCCCTTCCATGCCCGCTGGCGGCATTTCGTGCTCGGCGGCGTCGATCGCTGGGCGGGCCTTGCCGACGCGGCATCGTGGCCGGATCGCGCGGCACGTGCTCGCACGGAGTTCGACCTCGCCATCGTCAGCGTGCTGCTCGACGCAGGTGCGGGAGCCACGTGGCGCTATCGCGACGCCGGGACCGGCGAAAGTATCGGCCGATCCGAAGGGCTTGCCATCGCAAGCCTCGACATGTTTGCAGGCGGCCTGTTCTCCGGCGATGCGCGCGCGCCGTTCAGGGCCGATGCGGACGTGCTGGCGAAACTACCGCTGGCCTCCCTCATCTCGGCCTTTCAGGCGAGCGATGCCAATCCGCTGCTCGGTCTCGACGGACGCACTGATCTGCTGCGACGTCTGGGCAAGCTGGTTGCCGAGCGCGCGGACATCTTCGGCCTGCACGATACGCCGCGGCCAGGCGGCCTGTTCGATCACATCGCGGCACAGGCTGTGGGCGGCGCGGTCGCCGCGCCCGCCATCCTGTCGGCAGTGCTGAACCAGCTTGGACCGATCTGGCCGTCACGGCTCGAGCTCGCCGGGATTCCGCTCGGTGATTGCTGGCGTCATCCGGCGATCGAGGTGGACGACGCAACGGCAGGCCTCGTGCCCCTGCACAAGCTGTCGCAATGGCTGAGCTATTCGCTGATCGAACCGCTGCAGCGCGCCGGCTTTGACGTCACCGACATCGACGGCCTGACCGGGCTCGCCGAATACCGCAATGGCGGCCTGTTCGTCGATCACGAGGTACTGCGCCTGCGCGATCCCGGCGATGCCGAGCGCGCGCATGCGGTGGATTCCCTGCTCGTCGTAGAATGGCGCGCGCTCACCGTTGCGCTGCTCGACCGGCTTGCGGGCAGCATCCGCGCCAGGCTCGGCCGCACGCCCGAGACCCTGCCCCTCGCGAGCATTCTCGAAGGTGGCAGCTGGGCTGCCGGCCGCGCCATCGCCTTCGCGCGCCGGCCGGACGGCGCACCGCCGCTCAAGGTGATCAGCGACGGCACGGTTTTTTAATCCATTCGTCCGCAGCGTAACCCATTGCGTATCGATGAATTTCAGGAGCATCCCATCATGGAAGGCGTCACGATCGTCGATCATCCGCTGGTGCAGCACAAGCTGACGCTGGTGCGGGACAAGTCCATCTCGACCAAGTCCTTCCGCGAGCTGATCAAGGAGATCGGCATGCTCCTGTGCTACGAGATCACGCGGGATCTGCCGCTCGCCGATACCGTCATCGAGACGCCGCTGGCGACGATGCATTCGGCCAAGATCGCCGGCAAGAAGCTGGTGTTCGTGCCGATGCTGCGCGCCGGCACAACCTTCGTCGACGGCATGATGGATCTGGTGCCGACCGCGCGCGTCGCCCATATCGGCCTCTACCGCGAGCCGCACAGTTTTGCCGCGGTCGAGTATTTCTTCAAATCGCCGTCCGACCTCAGCGAGCGCCTGGCGATCGTGGTGACCCCGGTGGTCGCCACCGCCAACACGGCCGTCGCCGCGATCGACCGGCTGAAGGAGCGCGGCGCCAGGGATATCCGCCTCGCCTGCCTGATCGCGGCCCCTGAGGGGCTCGAACGGCTGCGCGGACTGCATCCCGACGTTCCGATCTGGACGGCTGCAGTGGACGAGGGTCTCGACGAGAACGGCTTTATCCTGCCGGGCCTCGGCGATGCCGGCGACCGCGCTTACGGGACGCGGTAGGCGCGGAGCTCTTTTTTTGCCGCGTTTTCTTCACGCGAACCGGTCGCCACTTCGCTCGAAAACGCTCTAGATCTTCCCGCTGCCGCAAATCAGCTTGAGCGACTGCCATTCCTTGTCCGTCAGCAGCGGGGGGCCGCTGGCGGGACGATCTTCCTTCGTCATGCGCGCGAGGCGGTCTTCGGTGAGCGGGTGGCTGGCGAGGATGGTCGTCAAACCGGAACCGCCTTCCTTGCCGGTGATGCGGAACATCAATTCGGCCGCGGGTTTCGGCGAGCGGCCGAGCTTATGCATGATCTCGATCGCGAACGTATCGGCAGCGGTCTCGGCCTCGCGCGAATAGGAGGCTTCGACCACGCTACGCGAGGCGAAGATCACGGCGCTCGAGCCGGTGACATCGCCGAACAGCAGGCCGATCAGGAACGATGTGCCGCCGTTGTAGATCAGCCCGCGCATGTTATCGTAATGCTTGAGATGGCCGAGCTCATGGGCAAGGATGCCGGCGAGCTCGTCGGGGTTTTCGGCCTTGTCGACCAGGCCCCTCAGCACGTACACCTTGCCGCCGGGCAGCGCGAATGCATTCGGCACCGAGGTCGGCAGCACACCGGCCGTCATGGAATCGTCGTCGAGGCCGGCGGCATCGCGCAAACGATTGACCAGTTTTGTGAACGCGGCCTTGCCCGCGGGGTCTTCGCATGCTTTGCGGCCGAAGATGGTTTTCACCTGGACTTCGGAGGCGTCGCCGATGCGCCGTTCGATCGACTTGGGCACCAGCGGCGCGAGCCGGTCGGCAGCGAGCGGCACACCGAACAGCACGACGCAAACGATGGAGACGGCGGCGGCCACCGACCAGCCGACGATCTTTGCGACACCGCGGCGCGAGGTCTGGTGCTCGTCGATACGCGCGCAGCGGGCGGTCACGTCTGCGGCGAGCGCGGCGTCGCGAATTTCAAGCCGCGCCAGCGGCGGCGCGGATGTCGAGGCCAAGCGCAATATCCCGGCCGGACTGTCGGCGCGGCGAATGTCGGCATAGGGCCAGCGAACCGGCGCTCCGCCCTCCTCGACGATGTCGAGCGCGTCACCGAGCGCCAGCGACACCTCCCGCCTGCGGCTCGACACGCCGTCGAAGAATATCGTCGGCTTGGCGGACTGCACCGGAACCTCGGTGGACAACTCACTCACAGATCAGAATCCCGCGACATCGAGCCCATCGGCAAAGCCTTCGCCGAGCGCGCTGGCAAGCTCACCGCTGCCGCGGACATCCACCGCGGCCCCGATGTTGTGCACCTCGACGGTTTCCAGCACCTTGGCCCAGAGATCGCGCTGCAGATAGACCCGCATGACGATGTTGATCGCCAGCGCCACGGCGAAATAGCCGATGACCATCATGACCAGCATCGGGATGCTCTTGCCGGCATTTCCGGGGCCGAAGACCTGATCAGCCGGAACGCCGCTCAGCTGGACGACGAGCAAGGCGCCACCGCCCATATAGGCGGCGAAAACGGTCGAAAGCAGCATCCACCAGCCGATCACTTTCCAGTACAGGCCGTAGAACGCGTTGTGTGGCAACTCCGAGGACAGGCTGACACCGCCGATGCGGATGCCGTCGAGCCACCAGCGCCATTCACGCGCCTTGAACTCGGCATAGAAGAACGGGGCGAGCGGGAAGATCACGAGTGCGATCGGGCTCAAGAGCCACAGCCACCAGCCGCGCTTGAAGAAGGTCCAGCCGTCACCTTCGAAATCGCCGGGGAGATCGCCGTAATGGGTGTGCCGCATCTTGTAGCGTTCGAGCGACGCCTCGCGCCAGGGCAGCGCCAGGCCGAGGGTGAGGAACACCAGCAGGCCCCACGCCATGGCGCGGAACGAATAGGCCCAGCCCGAGCCGTCCATCCAGAACCGGACGCCGCGCCAGACCGTGCGCGTCAGGCGATAGCGCCGCGCGCGAAAAATCGCGAACTGGCCGAAGGCATAGAAGCTGATGAACAGCGGCGTCGAGGCAAAGCCCTGCCAGCGCTCGAACTCGATGCCGATGAGAAAATAAGCGAGGTAGATCGGCACCAGGATCGCGAGCGCGAACAGGAAGCCGACCAGCAGCTCCTTGGCCCGGCCGGTGTATTCGGCCGCATCGCCGTCGACCGCGGTGTTCGTCCACAAATGACGGCGGATGTCGGTGACCAGCCAGAACCGGTAGAAGCCGAAGGTGACGAGCTCAAGCATGGCACCCTTGGTGACCATTTTGCGGAACTCGGAGCGGTTGCCGGTGAAGTCGACCCGCGTGGGCGGCAGCGGCGGGGGTAAGGGTTCGGAGCCGATGGGGGCCCATTGCATGTCGTTCACGGCGGCAACCTCGGGGTGCGGACCTGATACGGTCAAACTATAGATCAGAGATTTGGTCGATCCCCAAGATGGCTGGGTTCGATTTACCTCGATTTCTCGCATGATTCCGTAGGCGCGGGGGTGCGGGAGATCACGTTGACACATCTGCGTGACGGTTGCTGATCCGTAGCCCGATGACAGGCTCCGCGTCATCCGGGACAGCGCCAATGGCGGCCCCAATCCCGGATTTCGCTCCGCTCCATCCGGGCTACGCATCTAGCCACCTCTCGCAAAGGTTGGATGTGGCAAAAGTCTCCCTTGCTCCGACGCAGACAACCGGCTGTAATTGCAAATCAAATACCGCAGCGCAGAATTCAACGAGAACGCGCGGTTCATGTCAGGGAGAGCGGTCATGCATGGGACCATCGAGAGCGCGGCGAAGCTCAACGAGCTACGCGCGCGCGCCACGTCACTGCCGCTGGAGCAGTTCGATCCGGGCGATCCCGAGTTGTTCAGGACCGATACGTTCTGGCCGTATTTCGATCGGCTGCGCCGCGAAGATCCCGTGCACTATTGCAAGGACTCGATGTTCGGGCCGTACTGGTCGGTGACGCGCTACAACGACATCATGGAGATCGAGACCAACCATTCGGTGTTCTCCTCGGCCTCCGCGCTCGGCGGCATCACCATCCGCGACATCGACCCGGACCTGCGCCGCGAGAGTTTCATCTCGATGGATCCGCCGCGCCATGCGGCGCAGCGCAAGACCGTAGCGCCGATGTTCACCCCGACGCATCTGGACAATCTCGCGCTCAGCATCCGCGAGCGTTCGGCCGAGTGCCTGGACAATCTGCCGCGCGGTAAGGTGTTCGACTGGGTCGATCGTGTCTCGATCGAGCTCACCACGCAGATGCTCGCGGTGCTGTTCGACTTTCCCTGGGAGGACCGCCGCAAGCTGACGCGCTGGTCTGACATCGCCACCACCATTCCCGGGCCGGACGGCCTCGTCGCCACCGAAGACGAACGGCAAGCCGAACTGACGGAATGCGCGGGCTATTTCGCGCGGCTGTGGAAGGAGCGCATCGAGCAGCCGCCGAAGAGCGACCTGCTCTCGATGATGGCGCATGGCGCCGCGACGCGCGACATGGATGCAAAGAACTTCCTCGGCAATCTCATCCTTTTGATCGTCGGCGGCAACGACACCACCCGCAACACGATGTCGGGATCGATCTACGCGCTGAGCCAGCATCCGGAGCAGTATCGCAAGCTGCGCGAGAACCCCGGCCTGCTCGACAGTTTCGTGCCGGAGGTGATCCGCTGGCAGACGCCGCTGGCGCATATGCGGCGCACGGCACTTGCCGACTTCGAGTTCCGCGGCAAGCAGATCAAGCAAGGTGACAAGGTCGTGATGTGGTACGTCTCGGGCAACCGCGACGAGGAAGCGATCGAAAAGCCCTACGATTTCATCATCGACCGCGCCCGCCCGCGCACGCATCTGTCCTTCGGCTTCGGCATTCACCGTTGCGTCGGCTTGCGGCTTGCCGAACTTCAGCTCAAGATTATCTGGGAAGAGATCCTCAAGCGCTTCGACCATATCGACGTGGTCGGCGAACCCAAACGGGTCTATTCGAGTTTCGTAAAGGGACTTGAAACCTTGCCGGTGAAGATCACGGCGTGAGATCACTCCCTCTCCCCGCTTGCGGGGAGAAAGAGAAACACTGGAGCTACGACCATGAACATCCAGACTCCGGTCAAAACCGACAACGCCGAACGCATGCGCAGGGCCCGCGAGGAGGCCTATGCGACGCCGCTGGCGCAATTCCACCCCGGCGCACCCAGGCTGTTCCAGGACGACACCCTGTGGCCGTGGTTCGAGCGGTTGCGCAAGGAAGAGCCGGTGCATTACTGCACCAATGCGCCGATCGAGCCGTACTGGTCGGTGGTGAAGTACAGCGACATCATGCATGTCGACACCAGTCACGGCATCTTCTCCTCGGACTCGACGCTCGGGGGCATCGGGATCCGCGACGTGCCTCAGGGCTATGACTGGCCGAGCTTCATCGCCATGGACCAGCCGCAGCATTCGGCGCAGCGCAAGACGGTGTCGCCGATGTTCACGCCGACGCACCTGGACGAGCTGGCAAAACTGATCCGCCAGCGCTCGCAGACCGTGCTCGACAATCTGCCCCGCAACGAGACCTTCAATTTCGTCGAGCGCGTCTCGATCGAGCTGACGACGCAGATGCTGGCGACCCTGTTCGACTTCCCCTGGGAAGAACGCCGCAAGCTGACGCGCTGGTCCGATGTCGCGACCGCGCTGCCCAAGAGCGGCATCGTCGCCTCCGCCGAAGAGCGCCGCCGCGAGATGGACGAGTGCTACGCCTACATGTCCAAGCTCTGGAACGAGCGCGTCAACTCCGCGCCGCGCAACGATTTGCTGTCGCTGATGGCGCATAACGATGCGACGCGCTTCATGGACCCCGACAATCTCATGGGCAACATCATCCTGCTCATCGTCGGCGGCAACGACACCACGCGCAACACCATGAGCGGCTCGGTGCTGGCGCTGAGCGAGAACCCGGACCAGTTCGACAAGCTGCGCGCCAATCCGGAGCTGATCGACTCCATGGTACCCGAGGTGATCCGCTGGCAGACGCCGCTGGCGCATATGCGGCGCACCGCGCTTGCCGACACCGAGATCGGCGGCAAGCACATCAAGAAGGGCGACCGCGTCGTGATGTGGTATGTCTCGGGCAACCGCGACGAGGAGATGTTCGAGAAGCCGAACGACTTCATCATCGACCGCCCCCGCCCGAGGACCCACCTCTCCTTCGGCTTCGGCATCCACCGCTGCGTCGGCATGCGGCTGGCCGAGCTGCAGCTGCGGAT
Organism: Bradyrhizobium barranii subsp. apii; assembly: GCF_011516635.5. Classification (GTDB taxonomy): domain Bacteria; phylum Pseudomonadota; class Alphaproteobacteria; order Rhizobiales; family Xanthobacteraceae; genus Bradyrhizobium; species Bradyrhizobium barranii. Next base: position 8,174,753 of record NZ_CP096255.1, read on the forward strand.
CGTCTGGGAGGAGATGCTGAAGCGCTTCGACCGTATCGAGGTGGTCGGCGAGCCCAAGCGGATCTATTCGAGCTTCATCAAGGGCTATGAGTCGCTGCCGGTGAGGATTCCGGGGTAGGCGTGCTCTAGGGACTACCTTAAGGCAAGCGGCCTCACCAATCTCTGCTGTCATGCCCCGCGCAGGCGGGGCATCCAGTACGCCGCGGCTCCTCGATTCTAGCCGCGCCGTCTCTGGAATACTGGATTGCCCGCCTTCGCGGGCAATGACACCGAGTGTAGGACGAAGAGTGTGCTCCTAACGCTCGAGGAGCGCGCGGCCAGCTATAAAATTCCGGCATGACAGTTCGCTCAATATGCGAAGGGCCAGCTGCGGGCTTGTGTCCTAAATCCTCCTGAGAATTCAGCACCGGCGCTCAACTCAACTTGATGTCCCACAGGCCTTCCTTGCGGCAGGCCGCGACTTCCTCGCGCAAAAGCGTCGTGACGGCGAGCGACGCCGTTGAGGCCGGGCGGTCGATCGGAGAGGCGAAAATGAGCTCGCGCGTCATCGGCTTGGATACGGGCGCGGTCTCCAGCCGTCCGTCGGCGACCTCGCCGTGGACCGACGAGGGCGGCAGCAGCGCGAAGCCGAGGCCCTCCTCGACGAGGCTCGTCAGCACGCGGAACGAATCCGCCTCGAGCTGGACGTTGAGCTTGATCTTGCGCTGGGCGGCGGCGTGCTCGATCAGCGCGCGGAGACCGTGGGAATGACTGGGCAGCACCAGCCGCTGCCGCAGCAGCCAGCCGACATCGACGCTCTTCTTGCGCGCGAGGCCGCAGCCTCGCGGGCCAACCGCGACGATATTGTCGCGGCCGAGGCTCTCCACGTTGAGATGCAGATCGGCGGAGCGGCCGTAGAGAATGGCCAGATCCATCTCGCCGCGATGCAGCCATTCGACGAGATGGCCGCTGTAGCTCTCGACGATACGCAGCGAAATTCCGGGAAATTTTTCGACGCAGCGCCGCGCGAAGCGCGCCGACAGCACGCAGCTCACGGTCGGAACCAGGCCGAGCACGACCTGGCCGGACGGCGGCCCCTTGGTCGACTGGATATCGTCGCGGATCTGGTCGATCTGCCGCACGATGCCGGAAGTGCGCGCCAGCAGGAGACGGCCGGCGTCCGTCAGCACCATGCCGCGGCCATTGCGCGTGAACAATTCGGTGCGCAGCTCGTGTTCCAGCAGCTTGATCTGCCTAGAGAGCGCCGGCTGCGCCACGCGCAACGTGTCGGAGGCCTTGGAGAGGCTGCCGAGCTCCGCCACGCAACTGAAGGTCCTGAGCTGCCGGAAATCCATGCTTGCCAATCCTCGAAGGCTACTTCATACGCTATAGCAAATGAGCATAGGGGGCTGGCGATGTTTTCACAACGCCAGAGGATCGGCCGGCGTTATCTTGACTGCCGCTAGATACGGGAAACGCCATGAGTGAAGAACACCACACCGAAGATCACGCCGACATCCGCGAAGCCGTCGCAAAGCTCTGCGCGCAGTTTCCCGGCGAGTACTGGCGCAAGCTCGATCGCGAGATGGCCTATCCCAAGGCCTTCGTCGATGCACTGACGCAGGCCGGCTATCTCTCGGTGCTGATCCCCGAGGAGTATGGCGGCGCGGGCCTGAAGCTGTCCGCCGCGGCTGCGATCCTCGAAGAGATCCAGCGTGCCGGCTGCAACGGCGGCGGCTGCCATGCCCAGATGTACACGATGGGCACCGTGCTGCGGCACGGCAATGACGAGCAGAAGGCGAAGTACCTGCCGAAGATCGCCAGCGGCGAATTGCGGCTTCAGGCGTTCGGCGTCACCGAGCCCACCAGCGGCACCGACACCTCCTCGCTGAAGACGTTTGCGCGCAAGGAAGGCAACGACAGCTACATCGTCAACGGCCAGAAGATCTGGACCAGCCGGGCCGAGCATTCCGACCTGATGGTGCTGCTGGCGCGCACCACGCCGAAGGAGCAGAGCAAGAAGCGCACCGATGGTCTCTCGGTGTTCATCGTCGATATGCGCGAGGCCAAGAACAACGGCCTCGAGATCCGCCCGATCCGCACCATGATGAACCACGCCACCACCGAAGTGTTTTTTACCGACATGAAGGTGCCGGCGGAGAATCTGATCGGCGAGGAAGGCAAGGGGTTCCGCTACATCCTCTCCGGCATGAACGCCGAGCGCATTTTGATCGCGGCCGAATGCGTCGGCGACGCCAAATGGTTCATTGCGAAGGCCACGAACTACGCCAAGGAGCGCGCGGTGTTCGGCCGGCCGATCGGCCAAAATCAAGGCATCCAGTTCCCGATCGCCAAGGCTTACGCCTCGATGCGCGCGGCCGAGCTGATGGTGAAGGAAGCCACGCGCAAATACGAAGCCGGGCTCGACTGCGGCGCGGAGGCCAACATGGCCAAGATGCTCGCCGCGGATGCGTCGTGGGAAGCGGCAAACGCCTGCATCCAGACCCATGGCGGCTTCGGCTTTGCCGAGGAGTACGACGTCGAGCGCAAATTCCGCGAGACGCGGCTCTACCAGGTGGCGCCGATCTCGACCAACCTCGTGCTGTCCTACGTCGCCGAGCACGTGCTCGGCATGCCCCGCTCGTACTGAGGTCGCGCCATGGGAGCATTGGACGGGATCAGGGTGATTGCAGTCGAGCAGGCGGTGGCGGCGCCGTTCTGCTCGTCGCGGCTGGCGGATGCCGGCGCGGAAGTGATCAAGATCGAGCGGCCCGAGGGCGATTTCGCCCGCGGCTATGACGCGGCGGCCAAGGGCCAGAGCAGCTATTTCGTCTGGCTCAACCGCGGCAAGCAATCGGCCGTGGTCGATCTCGCAACGAAAGAAGGCTGCGCCGAGCTGGAGAAGCTGATCGCGAGTGCGGACGTGCTGATCCAGAACCTCAAGCCGGGCTCGATGGACAAGCTCGGCTTTTCGCGCGAACGGCTGCTGAACGACTATCCAAAACTGATCTCCTGTACGATCACCGGCTATGGCGACGAGGGTCCCTACGCGCACCGCAAGGCCTATGATCTGCTGATCCAGGCCGAGAGCGGCCTTGCCTCGATCACCGGCAACCCCGATGGCGCCTCTCGTGTCGGCATGTCGATCGTCGACGTCGCGACCGGCGCGACCGCGCATGCGGCGATCCTGGAAGCGCTGATCGCGCGCGGGCGCACCGGCAAGGGCTGTGACATCCGCATCTCCATGTTCGACGTGATGGCGGACTGGTGCACCGTGCCGCTGCTCAATTCCGAAGCCGGCAATCCGCCGAAGCGGATGGGCCTGCGCCATCCCTCGATCGCGCCCTACGGCGTGTTCACCTCGAAGGACGGCAAGGACATCCTGATCTCGATCCAGAGCGAGCGCGAGTGGAAGACGCTGTGCGTCAAGGTGCTCGACCAGCCCGATTTGCCGGCCGATCCGCGCGTCGCCAACATGGTCGAGCGCGTACGCAACCGGGATTTCACCGACAAGACAGTCGCAGATATCTTCGGCAAGATGACGCGCGACGAGCTGTTGAAGCGGCTGTCGGACGCCGACATCGCCTTTGCCGAGGTCAACACCATGGCCGACCTCACCAATCATCCGCATCTGCGCCGCATCGAGGTCGATACGCCGCAGGGACGTGTCAGCTATCCCGCGCCGGCGCCGATCATCGTCGGCGAGACCCGCAGCTACGGCGCTGTGCCGGGCATCGGCGAGCGGTCGGCCAAGAAGTCATAACAAGAGCGAGGCGTCATGACCGAGAAGCTCGACATCGATCACTTGCGGCAATGGATCGGCCGCAGCACGGAGGCCACCGACATCGTCACCGCGCAGCTCGCCAAGGGCTTGCGCGCGACGCTGTTCCAGGAAGTCGGCGAGCCCAAAGCGGGCGATGCCGCGCCGTTCACTGTGCATTGGTGCCTGGCGCAGCCGGTGTTTCCGATGTCGATGCTCGGCCCCGACGGCCATCCGACCCGCGGCGGTTTCCTGCCGCCGGTGCCGCTGCCGCGCCGGATGTGGGCCGGCGGCGAGATCGAATTCCTGCAGCCGCTGCGCGTCGGCGATGAATCGACGCGGACCTCGCGCATCGCCGATGTGCAGGTGAAATCCGGCTCGACCGGCACGCTGTGCTTCGTCTCGGTCGAGCACAGCATCTCCTCGCCGCGGGGCGTTGCTATCCGCGAGCGGCAGGACATCGTCTATCGCGAGATGACGAGCAGCGCGCCCGCCGGCGCCAAGGCCCCGCCTCCGCCGCCGAAGGCGCAGCACCGCGAGACGCACGTGTCCGATCCCGTGCTGCTGTTTCGTTATTCCGCGCTGACCTTCAACGGCCACCGCATTCATTACGACCGTGACTACGTCACCAAGGTCGAGGGCTATCCGGGCCTGATCTTCCACGGCCCGCTGCAGGCGGCGCTGATCGTGGAGATGGCGGCGAAGCTGCACGACGGCAAGGCGCCGAAGAAGTTTTCGTATCGCGGCGTGCAGCCGCTGTTCGAGGGGACCGAGTTCTCCATCAACGCCAACGAGACCGAGGCGGGCCTGGAGCTGTGGACCGCGAATGCGGAAGGGCAGCCGACGATGCAGGGGACAGCGGTGTGGTGACGCTCTCTCCTCGTCATTGCGAGGAGCTCGTGACAAAATTGCGGAGCAATTTTGCACTGTAGCGACGAAGCAATCCAGACCGTCACCGCAGAGGCAGTCTGGATTGCTTCGCTTCGCTCGCAATAACGGGTGAGGCTAGTAGCGGCAATCAACAACAGGGACGGAAACCATGGCCAAGAACGGCAAGAGCGGCAGCAAGTCCGTCACCGTGAAGCAGGCGACGCTGGACCTGCTGCGCTCGCTGGGCATCGACAGGGTGTTCGGCAATCCCGGCTCGACCGAGCTCCCGTTCCTCAGCGACTGGCCCGACGATATCGACTACGTGCTGGCACTCCAGGAAGCCTCCGCCGTCGGGATGGCCGATGGTTACGCGCAGGCGACGCGCAATGCGGGCTTCGTCAATCTGCACTCGGCGGCCGGCGTCGGCAACGCGCTCGGCAATATCTACACCGCGCACCGCAACCAGACGCCGCTCGTGATTACCGCGGGCCAGCAGGCGCGCTCGATCCTGCCCCTGCAGGCGTTCCTCTATGCCGAGCGCGCGTCGGAGTTTCCGCGGCCTTACGTGAAATACAGCGTCGAGCCGGCACGGCCGGAGGACGTGCCGGCCGCGATCGCGCGGGCCTATTACACCGCGATGCAGCCGCCCTGCGGGCCGACCTTCGTGTCGATCCCGATCGACGACTGGGCGCATGCGACCGCACCGGTCGAGGCGCGCAAGGTCAGCCGCGAGATCGGGCCCGAGCCGGACGCGATGAAGGCGCTGGTCGCCGCGCTCGGCTCAGCAAAACACCCTGCCCTCGTGGTCGGCCCCGGCGTCGACCGCGCCGGCGCGGTCGATCTGATGGTGCGCCTCGCCGAGAAGGCCAAGGCCAGCGTCTGGGTCAGCCCGTTCTCTGCACGCTGCTCGTTCCCCGAGCGGCATCCGCAATTCGCGGGGTTCCTGCACGCCTCGCCGGCGCAGCTGTCCGATGCGCTGCGCGAGCACGATCTCGTCGTCGTCGTCGGCGCGCCGGTGTTCACCTTCCATGTCGAGGGCCATGCCGCGATCTTCGACGGCGGCGCGACGATCTTCCAGATCACCGACGATCCGGATGCGGCCGCGGTAACGCCCGTCGGCACCAGCATCATCGCGACCATGAAGCCGGCGCTGAGCCTGCTGCTCGACTTGTTGCCGGAGAGCAAACGCGCGACGCCGAAAGGCCGCACGCTGCCGCCGGCGCCACAAGCCGCCGATCCGCTGCCGGTTGAATTCCTGCTGCACTCGCTGTCGCAGGCGATGCCGGACGACGCGTCGCTTGTCGAGGAAGTGCCCTCGCACCGGCCGGCGATGCAGAAGTTCATGCCGATGCGCGGCCAGGACAGCTTCTACACCATGGCGAGCGGCGGCCTCGGTTACTCGCTACCCGCCGCGGTCGGCATGGCGCTCGGCAAGCCGAAGCAACGGACGGTGTGCCTGATCGGCGACGGCTCGGCGATGTATTCGATCCAGGCGCTGTGGACCGCCGCGCAACGAAAACTGCCGCTGACCATCGTCGTCATCAACAATTCCGGCTACGGCGCGATGCGCTCGTTCAGCCAGGTGATGCAGGTGAGGAACGTGCCGGGATTGGAGCTGCCGGGGATCGATTTCGTCAGGCTCGCCGAGGGCATGGGGTGCCATGCGGTGCGGGTGAGCAAGGCCGTGGAGCTGGGCGAGGCGCTCAAGCGCGGAATGGCGTTCGAGGGGACGAGCCTCGTCGAGGTCGTCGTGGATTCGGCGGTGCCGGTGCTGTACGGGCAGAAGCATTAGGGGGGGCGCGTAGCCCGGATGGAGCGAAGCGAAATCCGGGAATCGTGCCACAAGCGAGTCGACCCGGATTACGCTGCGCTCCATCCGGGCTACGAACTACGACTACGACATCACGACGCCAAAAATCCCCCGTCCGCCGCGAGCACGTGGCCAACGACATACGACGACGCGTCGGACGACAGCCACACCACGGCCTCCGCCACTTCCTCCGGGCTCCCCATCCGCCGCAGCGGCAGGCCCGCACTGACGGTCGCGACATCGCCGACGCCGGCGCGCAGCATCATGTCGGTGACGACCCGGCCCGGCGCGATCGCGTTGATGCGGATGCCGCGCGGGGCATTCTCCATCGCGGCCGAGCGTGTCAGCGAGATCGCGGCGGCCTTCGAGGCCGAGTAGAGCGAGAAGCCGGGATTGGGATTGCGCATGCCGCTGACGGAGGCGTTGACGACGATGCTGCCGCGGCCCTGCGCCAGCATCGCCGGCAGTTGATGGCGCAGGCACAAGAACAGCGCACGGACATTGGTGTCGAACACCGTGTCGTAGATCTCCATGCCCTGCTCTTCCAGCGGCGCGCGGCGCTCCTGGAATCCGGCATTGTTGAAGGCGACATCGAGCCGGCCGCAGCGGTCGACCGCCGTGCGAACCAGACGTTCGACGTCATCCTCTTGCGTGATGTCGGTTTGGATCGCGATCGCGTCAGCGCCGAGCTCCCGGCACGCTGCGGCGGTGTCCTTGATTTCGGCTTCGCGCCGCCCCGCAACGACGATCGCCTCGGCGCCTTCCGAGGCCATCCGCAGTGCCGTGGCGCGGCCGATGCCGCTGCCGCTGCCGCTGCCGCCGCCCGTGACGAGGCAGACCTTGCCTCTCATCCGCATCCCGGCCGGCACAGTTCCGCTCATGGCTCACTCCAAAACGCTTGCGCGCGACGTTGCGCGCATATAGTTGTATGGTACAACTATATGCTGGGAGTCAAGATGGCCGAGCTTGCGCTGATCGACGACATCCGCGCCGCCTCGCGATTGATGGTGCGGGAGCTCGGCTTCATGGATGCGACGGTGGCGGCCTCGGACTATCCGCCCTCGGCGGTGCACACCATTTTGGAGATCGGCATCCGCGGCCCGATGAACTCAGGCGACCTCGGCGATTTCCTGCGGCTGGAGAAATCCAGCGTCAGCCGTATGGTGCGCAAGCTGGTCGATTGCGGCGAGCTGCGGGAGACGCCTGACGAAGCCGATGCGCGCAGCAAGCTGTTGTCGCTGACGGCGAGGGGCCGGCGCACGCTGGAGGCGCTGCACGCGTTCGGACGCCAGCAGGTGCGCGGCGCGCTGGCCGCGCTGACAGAGACCGAGCAGCGCACGGTGCGCGAGGGCACGATGCTCTATGCGCGGGCGCTGCGGCAGAGCCGGATGGAGGATGAGGGGGAGTCGGCGGCGTAGCCGCATTCTCAGTGTCATCGCCCGCGAAGGTGGGCGATCCAGTACTCCGCGGCGCCAGTTGTGCAAACCAATGACCGCCGCGGAGTACTGGATGCCCCGCCCCCGTGCGCAATTGCGCACTAGGCGGGGCATGACAGCGTCAAGTATGGCGGCTACTTCCCGAACTCCTCCCGCATCTTCGCCTGGATCTTGGCCATGCCGCCGATCCAGCGGTCGTAATTCTCGGTCTTCTTGCGCATGTAGCCGAGCACCTGGGGGTGCGGCAGGATCAGGAATGTCTCCTGCTCGAGGCCGGCGAGCACGTCTTTCGCAACCTGCTCCGGCGTGAGATCGCCATCGCCGGATTGCGGGCCCTTCGGGATCGAGCGCAGCATGTTGGTGTCGACGCCCTGCGGGCAGAGGATCGAGACCTTGATATTGTCCGCCTTGTGCGAGATCGCGAGATTTTCGGCAAAGCCGACCGCGGCGTGCTTGGTGGTGGAATAAGCGGGGCTGCCGACCTGCGACAGCAGACCTGCCGCCGAAATCGTATTGAGAAAGTATCCGCCGCCGCGCGCCTTCATGCGGGGAATGAGATACCGCGCCGCATAGACATGGGCCATGACATGGATCGCCCAGCTCCGCTGCCACGGCTCGTCGGAGGCGCCACCGGCATTGACCGACATGGGATCGAAGCCGCCGCCGATGCCGGCATTGGAGCAGAACAATTCGATCGGGCCGAACTGCCGTTCGGTCTCCTCGATGACGTGAGCGACCTCTTTTTCCTGCGCGACGTCGCATCTGAAGGCCGCGCCATCCACCGTGGCGGCGACGGCTCTTGCATTGGCGGCGTCCATGTCCGCGACGACGACCTTGGCGGCACCCGCCTTGTGGAAGGCCTCGCACAGCGCCTTGCCGATGCCGTTTGCGCCGCCCGTGACGACCACGACCTTGCCGGTCACCTGCATGCGACGTCTCCTCTTTGTCTTGTAGCGCTTCTCTTTTCGGATAGCGCTTCGCTATCTTATACCGCTTCGCTTATTCCGCTTCGCGGATCTTGCTCAGCTCAACACGAGGTCGAGCACCGCGGTATAATGGCACGCCGCGCCGGCCAAGACAAAGCCGTGCCAGATCGCATTCTGGAAGCGCAGCCGCCGCCAGGCATGGAAGATCACGCCAAAGCTGTAGAGCAGGCCGCCCGCAAGGATGAAGCCCAGCACCAGCGCAGGCAGCGCCTTGACCACGGCGTCGTAGACCATCACGCCGCTCCAGCCCATCGCGAGATAGATTCCGACTGCGACGCGGTCGAACCGGCCGGGATAGAGAAGTTTCAGCACGATACCGAGGATCGCGACGCACCAGACGCCGCCGAGCAGCACCAGCGCGAACACACTGTCCCTCACCTCGAGGATGAACGGCGTATAGGTCGCCGCGATCAGCAGATAGATCGCGCAATGGTCGAACCGCCGCAGCAGCCATTTGGCCGGCGAGACCGGCCAGAGATTATAGGTCGCCGACAGCACCAGCATCGAGAGCAGGCCGGCGACATAGATCGAGACCCCGACGATGTTGGTGGCGTCGGCGTAAACCGCCGTCAGCACCACCAGGACCGTGGCGGCGACGATGCCGCAGAACACGCCGATCGCGTGGATCACGCCGTCCGCGATCAATTCGGCACGGTCGTAGTTCCAGCCGATCGCGTCGGCCGCGGCGTGGACGGAGGTGGATGCGAGCTGTTTCAGTTGGAAGACGGTCATGGCAATCCGCAAGGGCTCAGACAATGCCCTCTTGTAGGGTCTTTCGCGATCGGCGCATCGTTCAAACGGCTGATTTGCCGATAAAGGCGGTGGAAGTATGAAGCTTGATTTTCCCTACGCAGTTGCCACTTTTGTGAACGGCTTCACTGTTCCGCCCGCCCCGAGATCAATCACGTTCATATGGCATTCAGTTTCCAGGATATGGTCGAAGAAGCACGGCTGTCGGCAAGGGCGCTGATCGACTATGGCGAGCACTTCTTCAACCCGACGGTGCGGCTCGGGGTCACCGGCCTGTCACGGGCCGGTAAGACCGTATTCATCACCGCGCTGATCCACGGCCTCACCCGTGGCGGCCGCTTTCCGGTGTTCGAGGCCTATGCCTCGGGCCGGATCGCGCGGGCGCATCTGGCGCCGCAGCCGGACGACGCCGTGCCGCGCTTCGCCTATGAGAACCATTTGCGCGCGCTGCTCGAGGAGCGGCGCTGGCCGAACTCGACCGTCGACATCAGCGAACTCAGGCTCGTCATCGACTATCAGCGCCAGAACGGCGCCGACCGCACATTGACGGTCGACATCGTCGATTATCCCGGCGAGTGGTTGCTCGACCTGCCGCTGCTCCAGAAGAGCTATGAGCAATGGTCGGCCGAAAGCCTCGCGCTGTCGCGCGAGGCGCCGCGCGCGCATCTTGCGGCGGATTGGCACGCGCATCTCGCGACGCTCAAGCCCGAGGCGCGCGAGGACGAGCAGGCGACGCTGACGGCGGCAAAGCTCTTCACCGGCTATTTGCGCGCCTGCCGCGACGAGCGGTTCGCGATGAGCCTGCTGCCGCCCGGCCGCTTCCTGATGCCCGGCAATCTCGCCGACACGCCGGCGCTGACTTTTGCGCCGCTCGACGTACCCGTGGGCGGCCAGGCACCGGACGGCTCGCTGTGGGCGATGATGGTCCGCCGCTTCGAGGCCTACAAGGACGTCGTGGTGCGGCCGTTCTTCCATGATCATTTTGCCCGGCTCGATCGCCAGATCGTGCTGGCCGACGCGCTCGCCGCGTTCAACTCCGGCCCCGAAGCGCTGCACGATCTCGAAGCCGCGCTTGCCGGAATTCTCGACTGCTTCCGCATCGGCCGCAGCACGTTCCTCTCCAGCCTGTTCCGGCCGCGTATCGACCGCATCCTGTTCGCGGCGACCAAGGCGGACCATCTGCATCATTCCAGTCACGACCGGCTCGAGGCGGTGCTGCGCCGCGCGGTCACCCGTGCGGTGGTGCGCGCGGAAGATACCGGCGCGGAGATCGACGTGGTGGCGCTCGCTGCCGTTCGCGCCACGCGCGAGGCCCAGGTCGCGCATGGCCGCGACAAATTGCCGTCGATCCTGGGAACGCCGGCGGCCGGCGAAAGCGCAGGCGGCGAGTTTTTTGACGGCAACACGGAGGTTGCGACCTTTCCGGGTGACCTGCCGCCGGACCCCGAGCCGCTGTTCAACGGCACCGGCGCATTCCGCGGCCTCTCGACCGAAGCCGCCGAGAAGAGCGATTTTCGCTTCCTGCGCTTCCGTCCGCCAAAGCTCGAACGCAAGGGCAATGACGAGCCGGCGCTGCCACACATCCGCCTCGACCGTGCCCTGCAGTTCCTGATCGGAGACAAGCTGTCATGAACGATCGATCCAAGCCGCGGCGGCCGGCGACGTTCCGGCTCGACGATCCCGGCGTCGTCGTCACCGAAGCCGACGAGACCAGCCGGCTCGGACGCGCCACGATCCAGATCACGCCAGAACACGATCCGCAGGCGCTGCCAGTGCCGATCGAGGCCGCTCTGCCAGCCCGCCGCGGCTTTCCCTGGGGCACGCTGTTCTGGTCCGGACTCGGCGGGCTGACGCTGCTCGGCACCGGGCTCGGCGTGGTCCGTCTGATCGAGGATCTGTTTGCGCGCAGCGAAACGCTCGGCTTCGTCGGCCTCGCATTCGCCTTCGTCACCGCACTGGCGCTCGCGGTGGTGATCGGGCGCGAGGCCTTTGGTCTGGCGCACCTTGCAACCATCGAGAAGCTGCATGCGCGCGCAGCCGCGGTCCTTGCCAGCGACGATCGCAAGGAGAGCCGCGTCATCGTGCAGGACCTGCTCAAGATCGCGCACCAGAATCCGCAGCTTGCGCGCGCCCGCGCGACGCTGGAGAGCCACACCGGCGAGATCATCGACGGCGCCGACATGATCCGGCTTGCCGAGCGCGAATTGATGTCGCCGCTGGATGCGGAAGCGCGGCGACTGGTGTCGTCGGCCGCGCAAAAGGTCTCGATCGTGACCGCAGTTTCGCCACGCGCGGCGATCGACGTATTGTTCGTGTTCGTGGCCGCGTTGCGCCTGATCCGTCAGCTCGCTTTTCTCTATGGCGGTCGCCCCGGCGCGCTCGGCATGATCCGCCTGCTCCGCCACGTGATCGCCCATCTCGCCATCACCGGCGGCATGGCCGCGAGCGACAGCCTGGTGCAGCAGATGCTCGGCCATGGCATCGCGGCAAAGCTGTCGCAGCGGCTTGGCGAAGGTGTGCTGAACGGATTGCTGACCGCGCGGCTGGGTCTAGCCGCGATCGACGTGACGCGCCCGCTGCCGTTCGCGGCGCTGCCGCCGCCAAAACTGTCGGACCTCGCGACGGATCTGTTGCGGAAGAAGGACGAGGAGTAGCGGCGCTATCCGCGCCATCGTTCGCGCCATTCGCCGGACCGGCACATGGCGCGGCGCCTGAATGAGCGAAGCTTAAGCTCGCGGTTCATCGGGAAAGTCGAAGCTCACAATGACAAACCCGACCGCACCAAACACCAACAGCGCCAGGAACAGTGCCGCAACAGCAAAGGACCACACGAAAGGCTCCGAGCAGCTGAGTGCCACCCAATCGAGCCAACGAGCGGAATATCATCCCTCGCCGGCTGATCTGAGGCAGATCCGGACGGGGTTAAAGGGCAATTGTCCGGTAAAATGACCTTGCTCAGTCAAGCCGCGCCTCGCAAGCGAACTATCGAGTTAGCCCTTTCGAGTATTGGAGGATTATCTGCCGCGGTTTATGGCAACTGAGCACAAGGAGGCGGCAATTCAAGTCGTCGTTTTTAAGTCAGCCTCTGGTCGCCCCATACCACGGCGCATCACCCCGTTAAGAAACTGGTTACCAGTCAATGTCACCATTTGCATATTAGGCCGCCATATGCGGCGCACATTCTGAAAACGGCTCAATATTTCGACACGCCCGGTTGGCGGTCTCTTTCAGGAGAGGCCCAATGTTTAAGGGCTTAATGGCAGCGCTTGTGGCGCTGATCAGCACACTGCAACTGGATCGATACCTGACCAACGGTCGGTACACCGACGCGGCCATGGATATGCTGCGGCAAATCAGGCGCGCGTTTGGATTTTGAGGTGCACTGGACGATTTGAGGCCGGTGATGAAGGGCATCCCATGGACTGATCTCGACGCGGAGGAGCAACGCGCCATTGCGATATTGGGCGCCGGGCTCTCCATCGAGCTGTGTGCCCCCGTCGCTCTCTCAAGATTGAAGCGGCTCGGGCTGATCGCAGGGTCTCAATTGACCGCTGCTGCGCACGAGCTGCGGAGGCGCGTTGTTCTGGAAGAACTCAGTGCGCGGGATTGAGCCGCGTAACCAATTGGCACGCTCGATCCTCGCCTGGTCGGGAGTGCCTTGACGGGGCTAACAAGGCGTGGGGAGTTTGATGGTGGCAGGTGCAATTGAGCTGATCGTGGAGGGATACGTTTCCCTCAGGGACCAAGCAACTCTTGATGAGCTTCGGACACAGCGCCGCAAACTTATCGCAGATCTCGATGCATGTACCGGGATCGACTGCACGAGTACGATCCGACAGATCGAGGAAGACATCGTCGTGATTGAGGCCGGGCTGGCGCGGTTGGCGGCCTAGTCGGCCGGATGTTCAGAGATTGCCCGGTGTCGTATCGGCAACGCTGCACTCGGTGTGGATCAGGTCCTTCTTGGTCACCCGCACGCTGCCAAGATAATAACCTCGCTCCTGGACGGCTGCCTTGATCTCGTCGCTGACCTTGAGAACTCTCGCTCTGCTCTTGCGCCATTTGTTGGAAGAGTAGAGCGCGGGCATCGGAGAGCCGTTGCTGACGACGAGGAAGTCCCGCTTGCCATTGCGATAGACATCAAACATGTCCTATCCCCGTAGATAATATCAATAAGAGAAAATATGTTTCGTCACGATAGCTCCAGCTTAGTGGCTTAAATGCTTGAGCGGGTGGTAATCTGGGATGGCGGCCTGTGAATGTCGGGAAGAATGCTGGTTGCAGCTAAGCGATCAGCTCAGATTTCTGCTCTATGTTGTTATCATGCCACGCCAAGCCGCTTCAACGCGTGGCCTCGTTTGCCTTTGGGACCCCACAAGGGGAGAAGGGAAGAAGGGTGCCTCGCTAGGCGAGCGTACGCTTCTCGAATTCCCCCGCCAGCACCCGCCATTGAAACAGCGGCGAATCCGTTGGCGGCGAGAGTTCCGGCGTCCAGCCGGTGAGCTTCTCAATCACATAGGTATCCGTCAGAACGCCGCGCCAGCGACGTTCGACCTGGTCGAGCTGCTCGCGCTTCGCCGGGATCGATCCCCACACCGGTGCGCGATTGTCCGGCTCTCGCCCGACATAGATGCCTGCATGCCCGCTGATCCGATCCATGCCGGGATCGCGAAAACCCTGGAAGCGGCCGCGTTCGTTTATCTCGACGACGGGCACGCGGCCCCTGAACAACCAGCGCATCATCGCGTAGGTGCGATAGTCCGTGGTCGCGATCCAGGTCGCGCCGGTCTCGTCGAGCGCGGCCTGCGCACGCGCAGCTACCTGCTCGTAGCCGGCCTCGGCGCCGATCGGGTCGATCTTGCCGAGGAGATTCCAGGGCGCGGCGACGTAGTACAGGAACACGATGACGACGAAGGCGATCCCCGTGACGACCGCCGTGTTGAGCCAGAAGATGCTCGACCGGATCATCCGCGCCGACCAGTGCTCGCGCGACAGCATGACGAGGTTGACCGCGGCGGCGGCAAAGCCGACCGGCCACATGAACATCGGCCAGGTGTCGCCGACCCTGAGCGTCGTCGACTTGAAGAAGAAATAGAGGAACGGCACCAGCACCGCGGTCGACAGCAGGATCGCGACCGGCTCGCGCGTGCGATAGCCGCGCCACGCCGTCATCCCGAGGCCTGACAGCACGACCGGCAGCATGACAAAGCCGACCAGGCCGAATTGCAGGCCGATGTAATCGCCGATCGTGCGCAGCGAGATGCCGTAATTGGCGGTGGCCCGCACGCCCTGGAAACGGAACGAGGCCCAGTCGTGCTGCGCGTTCCAGATCAGCACCGGGGAGAACACGGCAATCGCGATCAGCACCGCGAGATAGGGGTAAGGACTGCGCAGCCAGCGCCAGCGCCAATCCGGCACCAGCAGAAACGCGGCGACCGCCGGCGCGAACATGATCGCGGTGAATTTCGACAGCATCGACAGCCCGGCGAACAGGCCCGCCGCCAGCCACCAGCGTCCGTCGCCGCCCTGCGCGAGCCGCACCAGGGCCCACATCATCGCCACCGCGAACGGGATCATGGCAACGTCCGGTGCGACCTTGGCCATCAGCAGGCCGTAATAGAGCGCAGCCTCCGGCATCAGCACCGCGAACATGATGGCGCGCGCATCATGAGTGAGGCGGCGGACGATGTCGGCGAGCAGCAGCTGCGTCACCAGCATCGCGACGATGCCGCCGAAGCGGACGCCGAGCACGGTGTCGCCGAAGATCGCGGTACCAAAACGGATGAACCAGGCGATCATGGGGGGATGATCGAGGAAGCTGAGCGCTACCTCCTTCGACCAGGTCCAGTAATAGGCCTCGTCGGTGCGCAGCTCGATGGCGGAGGCGTAGACGATGCGCAGCAGCGTCATCGCGGCGATGACGAGCACGGCCACGACGAGGGGCCGGCGCACGGCGCCGGCTGGGGGCGTAGTGATATCAGGGGCTGTCGTCACGGCCGCGCTTTTCGCCAACCTGGGAGGGGGAGTCAATGCGGGGGCGTCGCGCATATCGCTGTCGTCCCGGGGCGCGACATAGTCGCGAGCCCGGGACCCATAGCCACAGGGAGGAGTCGTGGCGCGAACTGGTAACCACGAGTCTTCGTCAAATCCGATCCTGTGGCTATGGATCCCGGATCGCCGCGCCGCTTCGCGGCGCTTGTCCGGGACGACAGCGGTGGGTGTGGCGCGCGCCTTTGCCCACCCTACGGTTCGGTAACCTTGCCGCGCATGTGATCAGGCCAGCTGTCCGCCCCTGGAATTAAACGCTACGCTGGCTGTTCTCCTTCATGAACTGATACAAACCGAATCATGGCCACCGCATCCTCACGATTGTCCGAACTGTCCCGCGCGACCAGCATGCGGCAGGTTCGGCTCGTCTGCGGCGTCATCCTGTTCTCCTACGTGGTGAGCCATTTCCTCAACCATGCGCTCGGCAACATCTCGGTCGATGCCATGGAGATCGGGGTCTACTATCACACGGCGTTCTGGCGGTTCCTCCCCATCGCGATCGTGTTCTATACGGCCGCGCTCACGCATATGGGGCTCGGCATCTACGCACTCTATCAGCGCCGCCAGTTCCGCTGGCGGACGATCGAGCCGCTCCAGCTCGTGCTGGGCCTGAGCATCCCGGCCCTCGTCATGGCGCATGTGATCGGCGTCCGGCTCGGCTACACGCTGTACGGACACCAGAAGCTCTATCCGCAGGAACTCTATCTGTTCTTCGTCACCTCGAACCGCATCTGGACCATGACGGTCCTGCTGATCATCGCCTGGGTCCATGGCTGCATCGGCATCTATTTCTGGCTGCGCCTGAAACCGTTCTTCGCGCGCGCCGCGCCCTATCTGCTCGCCGCCGCCGTGCTGATCCCGACGCTGTCGCTGCTCGGCGTCTACCAGGGCGGACGCAGTGTCCAGATCGAGGTCGACGACGGCGAATGGCGCACGCACAATCTCACCCGTCGCCAGCTCGGCTCGACCGCGGAAGCGGCGACGCTCGACCGCATCACCGGCGGCCTCACCATCGGCTATGTCGGCCTGCTCGGACTGGCGCTGGCGGCACGCGGCGTGCGCGCCTTGCGCGAGCGGCGCCGCGGCATGATCGCGCTGTCCTACGGCAACGGCAAGACGGTGCGCGTGCCGAAGGGTCTCTCCGTGCTGGAGGCGAGCCTGCGCCACAATGTGCCGCATGCCAGCGTCTGTGGCGGCCGCGCCCGCTGCTCGACCTGCCGCATCCGCATCATCGGTGACCATGCCGCCCTGCCCGAGCCGTCGCAGCGCGAGGCCTTCGTGCTCGCGCGCGTCGGCACCGCCGATCCCTCGATCCGGCTTGCCTGCCAGCTGCGACCGGACTCCGACCTCTCCTTCTTCCAGCTGTTCACGCCCCACACGCATTCGGCGGACGGGCAGACCTCGACATCGGCCAGAATCGGCCAGGAGCGCTACCTCGTCAGCCTGTTCGTAGACATGCGCGGTTCGACGCAACTCGCCGAAAAGCGGCTGCCGTTCGACACCGTCTTCATCGTCAACCGCTTCCTCGGCGCCGTCTCGCGGGCCGTGATCGAGAATGGCGGCCAGCCGAACCAGTTCGTCGGCGACGGCATGCTGGCGCTGTTCGGGCTGTCAGCCGATCCGGAAACCGCCTGCCGGCAAGCACTGAAGGCTGCCGCCAGCATCGCCACGCATATCGACGAGCTCAACGAGCTCCTGAGCCACGATCTCCGCCAACCGATCCGCTTCGGCATCGGCATTCACGGCGGCGAGGTCATCATCGGCGACATCGGCTATCGCGATCACATCGTCTTCACCGCGCTCGGCGATGCCGTCAACGTCGCCGCCCGGCTCCAGGACATGACCAAGACACTGGCCTGCGAAGCAATCGTCTCGGAGGAGGTCCGCCGTACCGCGGGCCTTGCCGACGATGCGCTGCCGCAGCAGGAGGTCGCGATCCGCGGCCGCGACGAGCCCCTGGCCGTGCGCGTGGTTGCGGACACGAGGCAGCTGTCGGCGCTGGTTGACCGAAGCGAGCGCGTCGCAGCTTGATTCTTCACCTCTCCCCGCTTGCGGGGAGAGGGATTGCACTTTCACTGCGGCTACAGCTCGGCAATCTCGTTACGAACGTAACACCGCGTTGCTGCAACGCAGCGACATGGGCCTGCTGCGAAAGCACGAATTGACTTCATCTCAATCGTTGCGACAGATGAGCGCGGGATCGCGGTGATGACCGCGGTCCAACGAAAAGCTCCGGGAGGAGACGAGAATGTTCGATCGACGCGACCTGCTCAAAGGAGCGGGCCTTGCCGCTATGGCGGCCACACTGAATTCCACCAAGGCGCTGGCACTCGACACCGTCACGCTTCCCTTCGCCAATGGCGAGCGGCCGCTGGTGAAATATCCGCAGAAGCGGCCGATGATCGGCCTGACCAGCCGGCCGCCGCAGCTCGAGACGCCGTTCGATCTTCAACGACGGTCCGATCACGCCGAATAACGCGTTCTTCGTCCGCTATCACCTCTCGGACCTGCCCTACAATCTGGATCCCGACAAGTTCACGCTCGAGGTCAAGGGCAAGGTCGACAAGCCGCTCAAGCTGTCGCTCAAGGACATCAGGAAAATGAAGGCGACCGAGATCGTCGCCGTCAACCAGTGCTCCGGCAACAGCCGCGGCTTCTCCGAGCCGCGTGTCGCCGGTGGCCAGCTCGCCAATGGCGCCATGGGCAATGCGCGCTGGCGCGGCGTGCCGCTGAAGGCCGTGCTCGAGATGGCGGGCGTGCAGAGCGGCGCCAAGCAGGTCACCTTCAACGGCATGGACGGCCCCGTCAGCGACAAGACGCCCGATTTCGTCAAGGCGCTCGATCTCGATCACGCCACCGACGGCGAGGTGATGCTGGCCTATGGCATGAACGGCGAGGACCTGCCGTTCCTCAACGGCTTCCCGCTGCGCCTGATCGTGCCCGGCTATTACGGCACCTACTGGGTCAAGCACCTCAACGAGATCACCGTCATCGACAATGTCTATGACGGCTTCTGGATGAAGTCGGCCTATCGCATTCCGGACACGCCGAACAATGCGGTCGAGCCGGGCACCGCGCCGAAGGCGACGATCCCGATCAACCGCTTCACCATCCGGTCCTTCATCACCAGCGTTCCCGATGGCGCCAAGCTGAAGGCCGGCGGCACGACGCTGCGCGGCATCGCCTTCGACGGCGGCAAGGGCATCAAGGACGTCCAGGTTTCCACCGACGGCGGCAAGACCTGGGTCAGCGCCAAGCTCGGCAAGGATCTCGGCAAATACTCATTCCGTGAATGGAAGCTGCCGGTGAAGCTCGCGGCGGGCGCCCACGAGCTCAAGGTGCGCGCCACCGGCAATGGCGGCGAGACCCAGCCGGATGCGCCACGCTGGAACCCGGCGGGTTATCTACGCAACGTCGTCGAAACCGTCCGCGTCAACGTGGCCTGAGGGAGAATGATCATGCAGCGCACCGTTCTCCTCGCCATCTCACTCGCCGTCGCCGCCATGGTCGGTTCGGCCCTTGCAGCGCCGCTCAACTACAAGACGCCCGACGAGGTCGCCGCCTTCAAGCCGGGCCCCAATCTCGAGGTCGTGCAGGGCAATTGCAGCGCCTGCCACTCGGCCGATTACGTCAACACGCAGCCGCCGATGAAGGACAAGAAAGGTTTTTGGCAGGCCGAGGTGACCAAGATGATCAAGGTCTATGGCGCCCCGATCGACGATGCCGATGTCGGCAAGATCGTCGATTATCTGGCCGCGACTTATTGACGGATGGCGCGCGGCGTGCCGATCAATTGACCGCGAAACGGGCAAAATCGGCAAAAACGCTGCGAAGTTGAGCGGAATTCGGCGAAATGCCGATATGGTTTGAGCTACCAAGCCGGCCACATTCCGCGATCCTGTTAGGACCGAACCGGCCGGTTGGCGGGGACTGGCGGTTCGAGATCTCGGAGGAAGACCCGCGGAGAAGACGTGATGGCTAAAGGTACGGTCAAGTGGTTCAACCCGACGAAGGGTTATGGATTTATCCAGCCTGCGTCGGGCGGCAAGGATGTGTTCGTGCATATCTCGGCAGTGCAGAAAGCCGGTCTGTCGTCCCTGAACGAAGGACAGACGGTGGAATACGAAGAGATCGCAAACCGGGGCAAGACCTCCGCAGAGAACCTCAAAGTATAAGCCCGGCAGCCTTTGCTGCCTCCCGGATCTGTCCGGGAGCCGGGCCAAAAAAATTTTAGAAGACGGCCAGTGCATTCGACGACAGGCGTTGCGATTGCACACGGAGAGCTATTTTCCCGCGAAGACCGCTCGTTCAACGCCACAGCAATGACAATCGCGACGGCCCTTCGTTAGTCCACCGGCAATGGTGCGTCGCGCTTGATCTCTTCCATCACGGCATAGGTTCGCGTCTCGCGCACGCCCGGCATCGACAGCAACGTCTCGCCGAGAAAGCGTCGATAGGCGGTCATGTCCGCAAGCCGCGCCTTCACAAGATAGTCGAAGCCGCCTGCAACCATGTGACACTCCAGCACCTCGGGCGCGAGTTTCACCGCGCGCGCGAACCGCTCGAAAATGTCGGGCGTGGTCTTGTCGAGCAGCACCTCGACGAACACCAGAAGCCCCAGGCCGAGCCGGTGCGGATTGAGCCGCGCGCCGTAGCCCTCGACAAAGCCCTCCCGCTGCAACCGCTTCAGCCGCTCGCCGACCGAGGTCGGCGACAGCCCGATGCGTTCGGCGAGCTCGACATTGGCGATGCGCCCGTCCTGCTGCAGAATTGAGAGAATCTTCCGGTCGATTCGATCGAGTTCCATATTTTATGCGGCCAATACGCCAATGATCTTCATTTCCTAAGGCAAATTGGCTAACTTGTCTATCGAACTACGGTCTAGCGGGCCTTATCCTGGATTCGAGCCACAGGACACGCCATGCCCAACATCCCGCCGCCCTTCACCGCCCCCTACGCGCCCGACGATGCCGAGCTTGCCGCGCAGCTCTTGCCGGCTTCGCATCTCAGTCCGCCGCAGGAGGCGCGGGTCGACCGCACCGCGACGCGGCTGATCGAGGCGATCCGCAAGCGCGACGACCGGCTTGGCGGGGTCGAGGACATGCTGCGGGAGTTCGCGCTCTCGACCAAGGAGGGGCTCGCCCTGATGGTGCTGGCCGAGGCGCTGCTCCGCGTGCCCGACGCGCGCACCGCCGACCAGTTCATCGAGGACAAGCTCGGCGAAGGCGACTTCATCCACCACGAGACCAAGTCCACGGCCTTCCTGGTCAATGCCTCGGCCTGGGCGCTCGGCCTCTCGGCGCGGGTGATCCAGCCCGGCGAGACGCCCGACGGCACCATCGGCCGGCTGGTGAAGCGGCTGGGCGCGCCGGCGGTGCGCACCGCCACGCGCCAGGCGATGCGGCTGATGGGCAATCATTTCGTGCTGGGCGAGACCATCGAGCAGGCGCTGGAGCGAGGCCGTCCGCGCTCCGGTCAGAAGACGCGCTACTCCTTCGACATGCTCGGCGAAGGCGCGCGCACCGCGGCGGACGCCAGGCGCTATTTCGACGCCTATGCCAGCGCGATCGAGACCATCGGCAAGGCGGCGGGCAGCCATCCCCTGCCCGACCGTCCCGGCATCTCCGTCAAGCTCTCGGCGCTGCATCCGCGCTTCGAGGCGATCAGCCGCAACCGCGTGATGGGCGAGTTGGTACCGCAACTGCTGGACCTGGCGCAGCGCGCCAAGGCCCATGATTTGAACTTCACCGTCGATGCCGAGGAAGCCGACCGGCTGGAGCTGTCGCTCGACGTGATCGCGGCGACGCTCGCCGACCCCTCGCTCAGCGGCTGGGACGGCTTTGGGCTGGCGATCCAGGCCTATCAGAAGCGCGCGAGCGCCGTGATCGACTATGTCGACGCGCTCGCCCGCAAGCTGATGGTGCGGCTGGTCAAGGGCGCCTATTGGGACACCGAGATCAAGCGCGCGCAGGAGCGCGGGCTGGACGGCTATCCCGTGTTCACGCGCAAGGCGATGACGGATCTGAACTACGTCGCCTGCGCTTCGAAGCTTTTGAGTCTGCGGCCACGCATCTTTCCGCAATTCGCCACCCACAACGCGCTGACGGTCGCGACCGTGCTGGAGCTTGCGCAAGATGGCGGCGGCTTCGAATTCCAGCGCCTGCACGGCATGGGCGAAGCGCTTTATGAACAGCTCGCCAAGGATCATCCTGATATCGCCTATCGTACCTATGCCCCGGTCGGCAGCCATCGCGACCTGCTCGCCTATCTGGTGCGGCGGCTGCTGGAGAACGGCGCCAACTCGTCGTTCGTGGCGCAGGCGGCCGACTATCGCGTGCCGGTTGTCGCGCTGTTGCAGCGTCCGGCCGATGCCATCGTCCGGCCGCAAGCGGCGGCCCATCCCAAAATTCCGCTGCCGGGCGATCTGTTCGCGCCGGAGCGGCGCAATTCGCGCGGCGTTGAATTCGGCGCGCGCGCGGCGCTCGACCGGCTGCTGGCGGACGTGAAGGCCGAGGCCACCAACCTCAAGCCCATCGCCGACACAACGCCGGGCCAGGCCAACGCGGCGGTGACGGCTGCGCGCGCCGGTTTTGCCGCCTGGAGCCGAACGCCGGCGGCCACGCGCGCGGCCGCACTGGAGCAGGCCGCGCATCTGTTGGAGAGCCGGAGCGTCCATTTCATCGCGCTGCTGCAAGCCGAGGGCGGCAAGACGCTGGACGATGCGCTATCGGAGCTGCGCGAGGCCGCCGACTTCTGCCGCTACTATGCCGCGCAGGGTCGAAAGCTGTTCGGCGTTGATCCCGCCATGCCGGGCCCGACCGGCGAGAGCAATGCGCTCGCCATGCGCGGGCGCGGCGCCTTCGTCGCTATCTCGCCGTGGAATTTTCCACTGGCGATCTTCCTGGGCCAGGTCACCGCGGCATTGATGGCCGGCAACAGCGTCGTCGCAAAACCCGCCGAGCAGACGCCGCGCATCGCGCGTGAGGCCGTGGCCCTGCTGCACGAGGCCGGCATTCCCAGGAGCGCGCTGCATCTCGTCACCGGCGACGGCCGCATCGGCGCCGTGCTGACCGCGCATGCCGACATCGCCGGCGTCGTCTTCACCGGCTCGACCGAGGTCGCGCGCCTGATCAACCGGACGCTCGCCGCCAAGGACGGGCCGATCGTGCCGCTGATCGCGGAGACCGGCGGCATCAACGCCATGATCGCGGATGCAACCGCGCTGCCCGAGCAGGTCGCCGACGACGTCGTGACCTCGGCCTTCCGCTCCGCCGGCCAGCGCTGCTCGGCGCTGCGGCTGCTGTTCGTGCAGGAGGATGTCGCCGACCGCATGATCGAGATGATCGCGGGCGCGGCGCGCGAACTCAGAATTGGTGATCCCGCAGATGTCGCGACCCACGTCGGTCCAGTGATCGACGCCGAGGCCAAGCAGCGCCTCGATGCGCATATCGCGCGGATGAAGAGCGAGGCGCGTCTGCACTTTGCCGGCACGGCGCCGGAGGGCTGCTTCGTCGCCCCGCACATTTTCGAGCTCAAGGACGCCGGCCAACTCACCGAGGAGGTGTTCGGCCCGATCCTGCACGTCGTGCGCTATCGCGCGGAAAACCTCAACCGCGTCCTGCAAGCGATCGAGCGCAGCGGTTATGGACTTACGCTCGGCGTTCACTCCCGGATCGACGACACCATCGAGGCGATCATCGATCGCGTGCAGGTCGGCAACATCTATGTCAACCGCAACATGATCGGCGCCGTGGTCGGCGTGCAGCCATTCGGCGGCAACGGGCTGTCCGGAACCGGCCCGAAAGCGGGCGGCCCGCATTATCTCGCGCGCTTTGCGACCGAGCAGACGGTGACGATCAACACCGCGGCAGCCGGCGGCAATGCCGCGCTGCTTGCGGGGGAGGAGTGAAGCCCTGCGCCTGGCGCCGTTGCATCCCGGCAAAACATCGGTCTAATGCTGCCATGACTTGGCCCGCGCCAATTCCAGCGCGCGGGAAACAACAAGAGCGAGGGAGCTACGCCGCGATGGAAAAGGGCATTTTTGCAGGGCTCAAGGTTCTGGACTGCGCGAGCTTCATCGCAGCGCCCGCGGCCGCGACCGTGCTGTCGGATTTCGGCGCCGACGTCATCAAGATCGAGCCGCCCGGCGCCGGCGACCCCTACCGCAATCTGCCCAACATTCCGGGCTATCCGACCAGCGAGCACAATTTCGCCTGGCTGCTGGAGGCGCGCAACAAGAAGAGCATCGCGCTCGACCTCGCAAAGCCCGAGGCGCAGGCCGTGCTCTACAAGCTGGTCGAAGAGGCCGACGTCTTCATCACCAACATGCCGCCGCCGGTGCGCGCCAAGCTCGGTATCACCTATGACCACCTCGCCCATCTCAACGACCGGCTGATCTACGCCTCCTTCACCGGCTATGGCGAGAAGGGCGAAGAGGCCAACAAGCCCGGCTTCGACAGCAACGCCTATTGGGCGCGCTCCGGCCTGATGGACCTCGTCCGCGCCGACACCCACACGACGCCGGCTCGCTCGGTCGCCGGCATGGGCGACCATCCCTGCGCCATGGCGTTCTATGGCGCCATCGTCACCGCGCTGTATCAGCGCGAGAAGACCGGCAAGGGCTCGCATGTCGCCTCCAATCTGATGGCGAACGGGGTGTGGGCCGCGGGCACGCTGGCGCAGGCCAAGCTCTGCGGCGCCAGGTTCGCCGAGCGGCGGCCTCGCGAGCGCGCGCTGAATGCGGTCGCCAACCACTACCAGTGCAGGGACGGCCGCTGGCTGATCCTGTCGCTGCTGAGCGAGGAGAAGCAGTTTCCGACGCTCGCCAAATGCCTGGGACGCGAAGACCTGATCACCGATCCGCGCTTCGCCACCAAGGCTGACCGACACGCCCGCTCGGTCGAGCTGATCAAGATCTTCGACGAGACGTTTGCCACCAGGGATCTCGCTGAATGGCGAAAAATTCTCGACGGCAACGGCCTCGTGTTCGGCATCGTCGGCATTCTCGACGACATCCCCAACGACAAGCAGATGCTCGACAACGAGGTGCTGGTGCCGTTCGAGAACGACACCATGCTCACCATCTCCAGCCCGATCTGGATCGACGGCGCCAAGAAGGTCCAGCCGCGCAAGCCGCCCGCCGTCGGCGAGCACAGTGACGAGATTTTGCGCGGCGCGGGATACGACGAGAAGGCGATCAAGCAGCTGCGGGGTTCGGGAGCTGTTGGTTAGGGTTGGCACGCTCCCGCAATCTCGTCATTGCGAGCGCAGCGAAGCAATCCAGAATCCCACCGCGGATGCATTGCTGGATTGCTTCGCTGCGCTCGCAATGACGGCGTGGAAGCATCCCGGTATAACGATCGGCAAAGATCCCGCCGCGAGGCCCTCATGCCCAGCTACCGCCTGCACTACTTCCCGGAATCCGGCAACAGCTACAAGCTGGCGTTGATGCTGACGCTTTGCGGCGAGACGTTCGAGCCGGTGTGGACCGATTTTGGCGGCGGCGTCACGCGCACGGCGGAATGGCGCAAGGCCGTGAACGCGATGGGGGAGATTCCCGTGCTCGAGGTCGACGGCGTGAAGATGACGCAGACCGCGCCATTGCTGCTGAAGCTTGCCGGGCAGTACGGCCGTTTCGGCGCCGAGACCGAGGACGAGAAGTTCGAGCTGCTGCGCTGGCTGTTCTGGGACAACCACAAGCTCACGGGTTACATGGCGACCTATCGCTTCATGCGGGCGTTCACCGAGAAAAACGATCCGCAGGTGCTGAAGCATTTTCGCCGGCGGCTCGAGGACTTCCTCGGCATTCTCGACGGACATCTCCAGCACAATGCCTTTGCGATCGGGACGAGGCCGACGGTCGCCGATATCTCGATGATGGCCTACCTGCACTATCCGAGCGACGAGCACGGTTTTGATTTCGCGGCGAGCCACCCTGCCATTCACGCCTGGCTCGGCCGCATGGCCGCGCTGCCCGGCTGGAAGCCGGCCTATGAGCTGCTGCCGGGACAGCGGATGACGAACTACGCGAAGTGAGCGTTAGCGCTGAACTCTCCGAGCCGCCATGGCCGGGCTTGTCCCGGCCATCCACGATCTTGAGCGCGGACACCGGAACGTGGATGCCCGGGACAAGCCCGGGCATGACGAAAGAAAGCCCGGCTTACCGCAGCGCCAGCCAGCCCAGCGTGAACAAAATCCCGCCGACGATCACGACCACCGCGACCGCCCATGTGCTGACGCGGATGCTGCCGGTGACCTGCTTGGCTTCCTCATTGCGCGCGATCTCGCGATTGCGCTCCTTGTCGGCGTCGCTGGTCTCAGTCATGGGTCATCCAAACCGGTTGCGGGTTTTATCTGGCGCGTGATCTTTTCGAAAAACCGCTACACACTTTTCCGGATCACGCGCTAACGCGTCTTGATGAAGCACATGCCGATGCGGCTCGATGCCGCGGCAGCCTGACAGGTGAGACCTTTAGCACAGCTCCATGACGTAAAACTCTTATCCGGCGCTCCCGATCCCGCATTTTGCAGGGCACAATGGGCACCCCAGCCATCCTGATATTCGGTGCCGGCCAGCTCCCCGCTGCCGCGGGTCTGCGGCCGGCTGGCAAATCCGCGTGAGAAATCAGGGCGTTTGCCCACGGCGAATGCGGTCAGGATGTCGCGGCGGCGGACCTGGTCGCCGAAGAAGTGCGGCGAGGCCGGCACGATGGTGGAATTCGACGGCTTGTCCGCCAGCCAATCGACGCCCGGAAAATGGAAGCCGCCGATGCCGCGGGTCTGGTGGCAGCCGGCGCAGGTGACGTCGTTGAGGCGGCGCTGGAAGCCCGCGACCGAGCGGACGTTCTGCATGTCGATGCCACGCGCCGCCGCCTGCTTCAGCGCGCCGACCACGTCGTTGTCGGTGAAGACCGGCTCGCCCTTGTTGCTGTCCCTGTCCTCCCCTTGCACCATGCCGAACTCCGGCTGCAATGGCGAAGCGTCAAGGCCCGCCGGCGTCGGCACCACCGCGGCCTTGGCCAGGAATGTCTCGGGGATCAGCACCGTGCCGCGATCGAACTCGCGGAGATTTTCCGGCGCAAGCAGCCAGGCCTTGAAGTCACGTCGAAGATCGTTGTCGGCGAGGATGCGGTCGAGATCGATCTGGTTCTCCAGCGTCGATTCCTCGAACGTCTTCGTTGCGGCGTTATATTTGAACACCTTGAGCAGATAGTCGGAGCGGAAATCGTGCAGTGCCGATTTCGGCGCGATCGAGATCTGGATATTGGTCTCGATGCGATCGAGCATGGCGTCGGAAGGGGAGATGCCGCCGCCGATCAGCCCCTGCCAGTCGCCATTGTCGAGCCAGCGCCGCGCGACCTCGGTGCAGGTAACAGGCTTTCCGTTCGCATCGGTCTGGCGCGCATCGCGTGCCTTCATCACCAGATTGAACGTCATCGGCAGGCGCGTTGCGGTCTTGCCACCTTCCGGCTTACTCTCGAAACGCACCAGCCGATAAATCAGCCTGATCTCGCCGCACGACTCCTCCGCGACATAGGCGCGGTCCATGCGATTGACGATGCCCGCCAGCACGAAGCGGGTGTCGCGGGATTTGAGATTGGCCCGATCGAACAGCTGCACGTCAAAGCCTTCGCCGACGCCGATGGTCTCGGTCGGGTACGCCGCCTTCTGCCTGATGATGTAGCGGTCGAACTCCGCGTCGATCGCGGGTGGAATTCCCTTGAGCTGCGACAGCGACGAGAACAGCAAATCGGTCGTCAGCGGAACGTGTGCGTTCCGCTCCGGCCATAGCAGGCGCGAGATCGTAAGCGAATCGTTCTGGTCGAGCTTGCGGAGCAGATCGGGATCGATGATCGCCGTGCCGCGCGTCAACGGCGCGTTCTCCGCTGCGAAAAGCGAAACAGTCCCGCCAAGCAAGACGGCGGCAGCAAGGAGAATTCGCAACGCGCGGCTCATGCCTTCAGTAACACCGCGTAAGCCGGCCTATTCAAGTCAAAAGGCGCCTCACATGGTGGTGAAGCGCCTCTTTCGATGTCGGATATCGAACGCTCAGCGCGCGACGATCAGGCCCTTGCTGGTGACGACGACCCAGCGGCCGTCCTGACGGCGGATCGCATCGACGCGGCCAATTCCGGGGATGGGGTCACCGGCATAGACCTCGTAGAGGCCTCCGCGGCCCTCGATCAGCGCACCGCCATTGGCGACGTCGCGCAGCACCCAGCCGTCGATCGTCGGCAACCGGCCGACCTCGGTCTTGGGCGCGGCAGGGGCCGGAACCGGTGCGGCGGTGGCGGTCGCAACCTGGGTCGGCGCGATCGAGCCGGTGGTCTCCTTCGCGGCGGCGGCTGCGGCCTGCGTGGGGGCCGCGGGCGGCGTGGCGCGGAGCTTGTCGACGGTCTCGGACAGCTTTGCGATTTTGGCCATCGGCTCGGCCTGGGCCTTCTCGAGCTTGTCGAGACGGTCATTGGCCCGGTTGAACTGGCTGAGGCCAGTCTTGGAGGTGTGCTCGACATTCGCCTTCAGTGCAACGACATCGGCATCGATCCGGGCAACCGAGGATTCCAGCGCGCTGGTGTCGGCGACCTGCGCCGGGGCGGGGGCCTGGGCTGCGAAATGCATCATGCCGGCGGTCGCGAGCGCGCCGCTGATGGCGCCGACACTGGCTGCAATCGCCACCACCGCGGCCATCGCCGACACGCGGCGCTTGCCGCCGGCCTCGCGCGGCTCGTCCGCCTTCACATGCGGGGCAAACTCTTCGCGCTCCCAGGAGCGCTCCGACGGTGCCATGACGATGAGCTTGCCGAGCTTCGGCTCGGGCTTGGTCTCGGACTTCGGCACCTCGATCCGCGGCGGCTCGACCTTGGGGGCTTCCGCCTTGACGGGATCCGGCTTGGGCGGCGACTCATGGTCGGGGGCGATCGAGGGGGCCTCGATGCCGGCAGCCTCGACGGCCTGCGGCGCGGTCGCAGCTTCCACGACGCTCGTATCCTGAGCAGCCTGCTCAGCCATTGGTTCGCTCACAGTTCGAATACTCCACTCTGGATTGACCTTTTGGTAACTTTCATTGCTTGCGAAATCCTTACTTCGGGACCCGCTTACCGAAATTTTAGGAAGTCATCCGGGGCCGAATTGGGCCGGGAACGTGGAACCGGTGTGGCGGGCCTGAAACAAATTGTAAGCGGGGGAAGATGAACGGCCGCGGAATGGCTGCCTCCACACCGTCATTGCGAGCGCAGCGAAGCAATCCAGAGGCACTGCGGAAAGGCTCTGGATTGCTTCGCTACGCTCGCAATGTCGGAATGTGGATCATCGGCCGCCGTTCACATCACGACCGGCGCATCCGGCAGCTCGTTCGCATGCGGGCCCTGCGGCGGGAAATGTCGCGACAGCTCGCGCGACACCGCCGCGATGCCGCCGATCACGCCGTGCTCGAACTGGCCGGAGGCGAACTCGGCTTCCATCGCGCGGCAGATGCTCTCCCAGCCCTCCGCACCAACCTTCGCATCGATGCCGCGATCGGCAACGATTTCGACGTCGCGGTCGGCGAGCAGGAGATAGATCAGGACGCCGTTGTTGTGCGCGGTGTCCCAGATACGCAAGAGAGAGAACACATCGAGCGCGCGCTCTCGGGCCGGCTGGTTGCGGAACAGTGGCCTGCCGTCGAGCGCGCCTTCGACGACGAAGCGGACCTGGCCGGAATGTGTGCTCTCACCCTGCTTGATCGCCTGCTCGATGCGGGCGAGCACCTTTGGCGGGAAGATTTGCTTCGCCCGCCAATGATGCTGCACGAGATGTCTGGCAATGCGCTTGATGCTCATGACCGCTACCAGCTCCCCGAGGCGCCGCCGCCGCCAAAACTGCCACCACCGCCACTGAAGCCGCCACTGAAGCCGCCGCTGTCGCTGGACGACGATCCGCTGCTCCAGCCGCCCCCCGAGGAGCCGCTCGACCACGAGCCGCCGCGCGACGACCCCGAGCTTGGCGCCATCGCCGCAAACAGATCGGCGATGAAGCCGATGACGAAGCCCAGCGCTCCGAGCGCGAGCGCGATTGCAAAGGACCCGAGAATGAGCCAGGTCAGCGCTGCGATGATGCCGCCGGTCGCCAATGAGCCAAGCAGCCGCCCCAGCATGGCCCGGAAGAAGCCGCCAACCCCGATCGAGGCGAACAGCGTCACAATGAACAGCGGCGCAATATCGTCCAGATTGCCGAAATTCACGGTCGGCGAAGGTACCGGCAGCGGCTCGCCGTCGATCACGCGGATCATGCGATCGACGCCATCCGAGATGCCGCCGGCGAAATCGCCCGTCCTGAATTTCGGCGTGATGATCTCGTCGATGATGCGCCGGGACGTCACGTCGGTGAGCGCGCCCTCGAGGCCGTAACCGACCTCGATGCGCAAATGGCGATCGTTCTTGGCGACGACGAGGATCGCGCCGTCGTCCACCTTCTTGCGGCCGACCTTCCAGGCGTCGGCGACGCGGATCGAGAACTGCTCGATCGTCTCCGGCTGGGTCGTCGGTACAATCAGGACGGCGACCTGGCTGCCTTTTCGAGTCTCGAAGTCTCGCAGCTTTTGCGACAGCGCGGCGACGTCGGCGCTGGAGAGTGTACCAGTCTGATCGACCACGCGGCCGGTGAGTTGCGGCACCGCGACATCGGCCAAGGCGGGGAAATTGAATGCGAGGAGGAGTGCGAATACCGCTATCGCTTGCCACAACCTCGCTGTCATCGCCCGGCTTGACCGGGCGATCCAGTATTCCAGAGACGCCAGCGGATTACGGAGAAGCTGCGGCGTACTGGATTCCCCGCTTTCGCGGGGAATGACAGCGGAGGATGTGGTGCGCATCGGGGCTAAGCGCGCTTACTTCGACGGCGCGGGCGCCGGGTTGAAATCGACCTTCGGCGCGGTCGAGATCTCCTTTTCGTTCTCGACCGCGAAATTCGGCTTCTCCTTGTAGCCGAACATCATCGCGGTGAGGTTGCTCGGGAAGGAGCGAATGGTGACGTTATAGTCCTGCACCGCCTTGATGTAGCGGTTGCGCGCGACCGTGATGCGGTTCTCGGTCCCTTCGAGCTGCGACATCAGATCCTTGAACAGCGCGTCCGACTTGAGCTGCGGGTAGTTCTCGGTGACGACCAGGAGGCGCGACAGCGCGCTGGAGAGCTCGCCCTGGGCGGCCTGGAACTTCTGGAAGGCGGCGGGATCGTTCAGCACCTCGGGTGTCGCCTGGATGCTGCCGACCTTGGCGCGCGCATTGGTGACGCCGAGCAGCACGTCCTTCTCCTGCTGCGCAAAGCCCTTTACCGAGTTGACGAGATTGGGCACGAGATCGGCGCGCCGCTGATACTGGTTCACGACCTCGGACCAGTTGCCCTTGATCTGCTCGTCCTCGCTCTGGATGGCGTTGTAGCCGCAATTGGTCAGGCTCAGCGAGGCCAGAGCCGCCAGCACGGTCAGGATCTTGCGCATCAAATTCCTCCCGGTGAAATCTGGCGTAAACTATCAGATTGAACGCGCGCGGTGCCAGACATCTTGTGCCGGCGGCGCGAAAAGCAGCCGACTGACGCAAGCCCCTTGCCTATCCCTGGCCGACATAGTCAACTTGAGCAAAACAAGAACGGAAACGCCAAGGGGAACGCGATGAGCTCGTTCGAGACCATCCTCGTGGAGCGGCCGGAGCCGGCGATTGTCCGGATCGTGATGAACCGGCCCGAGGCGCGCAACGCGCAGAACCTGCAGATGACCTACGACCTCAATGCCGCCTTCGACGAAGCGGTGCAGGACGACGCGGTCAAGGTGATCATCCTCGCCGGCAACGGGCCGCATTTCTCCTCGGGGCACGATCTACGTCCCGGCGGCAAGAATACCGCAGGCGTCGATTTTCCGCCGGTAGGAAATTGGGGTGGCTTCGCCGAACCGAACGCGCATGGCCGCTTCGCGCGCGAACAGGAAATCTATCTCCAGATCACGCGGCGCTGGCGCAACCTCGCCAAGCCGACCATTGCCGAGGTGCACGGCAAGTGCATCGCCGGCGGGTTGATGCTGGCCTGGGCCTGCGACCTCATCGTCGCCAGCGACGATGCGCAGTTCTGCGATCCCGTGGTGACCATGGGCGTCTGCGGGGTCGAATGGTTCGTACATCCCTGGGAGCTCGGCCCGCGCAAGGCGAAGGAATTCCTGTTCACGGCCGACGCATGGAGTGCGCAGGAGGCGCATCAGCTCGGCATGGTCAACCGGGTCGTGCCGCGCGCGGAGCTTTCAGCGTCGGTGCTGGAGCTGGCGCGCCGGATCGCATCAAAGCCGTCGTTCGCGCTGAAGCTGACCAAGGAGGCGGTGAACCGCTCGGTCGATGTGATGGGCCAGCCCGCCGCGATCGACCAGGCCTTTGCGCTGCATCAGCTCTGTCACGCCCATAACCTTCAGCAGTTCGGCATGGTGGTCGATCCATCAGGACTGCATCCCTCCGTGCGCAAGCCGCCGGCGGCCGCGGAGTAACGACATGGACCTCAACCTGAGTGACGAGCAACGGCTGCTGCGCGAAAGCGCGGAGCGCTTCGTGGCCGAGAGCTACGATGCCGATCACCGCCGCAAGATGGCGAACGACCCGCTCGGCTTCAGCCCAGCGGTCTGGAAGCAGTTCGCCGAGCTTGGCTGGCTGGCGCTGCCGATTCCCGAAGAGTTTGAGGGGCTCGGCGGCGGCGCGGTCGAGATCGGCATTCTGATGGAAGCCTTTGGTCGCGGGCTGGTGTCGGAGCCGTATGTTGCAACGGTGGTGCTTGGAGCCTCGCTGATCGACAAATGCGGCAGCACCGCGCAGAAGCAGGCGCGGCTGCCGAAGGTCGCGGACGGATCACTGAAACTCGCCTTCGCCCATTCCGAGCGCGCGGCGCGGTTCGATCTCGCAATAGTCGCGACCGTCGCCCACAAGACGGCGCAAGGCTGGCGCCTTGCCGGCAGCAAGATCGCGGTGCTCGACGGCCTCGCCGCCGACGAGATCATCGTCTCCGCGCATATCCACGATCACAAGGGACCTTCGGGACGGATCGGCCTGTTCCTGGTGCCGGCGAAGACGCCCAGCGTCGTCATCACCGACTATGAACGTCTCGGCGGCGGACGGGCCTGCAATATCGAGCTGTCCGGCGTCGAGCTGCCGGAGGATGCCCTGCTCGGCGACGGACACGACGCCCTGCCCGCGATCGAATGGGCCGTTGACCGCGCCATGGCTGCGCTCGGTGCCGAAGCCGTCGGCATCATGCAGACGCTGCTCGACACCACCTTGGAATACACCAAGATCCGAAAGCAGTTTGGCCGGCCGCTCTCGGCCAACCAGGTGATCCGCCACCGCCTCGCCGACATGGTGATGCAGGTCGACGAGGCGCGCTCGATGGCGCTGCGCGCCGCGCTGAAGGCAGATAGCCCGCCGGTCGAGCGCGCCCGCGCCGCCTCCGGTGCGAAAGCGAAGATCGGCAAATGCGCGCGCTTCGTTGGCGAGCAGTCGATCCAGCTTCATGGCGGCATGGGCGTCACCGAGGAGCTCGAGGTTGGCGCCTATTTCAAGCGGCTCGTCGCCTTCGACACGCTGTTCGGCGGCAGCGCACATCATTACAGCCGCCACGCCCAGCTTGGCCGCACGGCCTGACACAAGGAGCGCATCATGGACCTCTCGTTCAACACCGAGGAGCGCGCCTTCCAGGACGAGGTGCGCGGCTTCATTGCGAAAAACCTCACCGAGGAGATGAAGCGCGCAACCGCGCTGACGCCGTCGGTGTTCTCCGACCCTGATATCGGTATGGCCTGGCAGCGCACGCTGCATCGGCAGGGCTGGGGCGCACCGGGCTGGCCGGTCGAATATGGCGGTCCGGACTGGACGCCGGCGCAGCGCTGGATTTTCGAGACTGAATCGGCACGAGCCGGCGTGCCCAATGTCAACGTGATGGGCGTGAAGATGGTCGGGCCCGTCATCATCGGCTTCGGTTCGCCCGAGCAGAAGAACTTTTATCTGCCGCGCATCCTCTCCGGCGAGGATTATTGGTGCCAGGGCTATTCCGAGCCGGGCTCCGGCTCCGATCTCTCGTCGCTGAAGACGCGCGCGGTGCGCGACGGCGACGACTACATCATCAACGGCACGAAGATCTGGACCACCCACGCGCATCACGCCAACCGCATGTTCGCGCTGGTGCGCACCAGCGACGGACCGCGGCAGCAGGACGGCATCAGTTTTATTCTCATCGACATGACAACGCCGGGCATCACGACGCGCCCGATCCTGACCATCGGCGGCGACCACGAGGTCAACCAGGTGTTCTTCGACGATGTGCGTGTGCCCGTGGCCAATCGCGTCGGCGAGGAAGGCAAAGGCTGGACCTACGGCAAATATCTGCTCGAGTTCGAACGCGGCTCCGGCATTGCGTCGGCGAAGCTGCGCGAGGGGCTGAAGGCGATCGCGGAGCTGGCCGAGTCGGACCTGACGGGCCGCGCAATCGACAGCCCAGACATCGCGACGCGCATCTCCGAGGTCGAAATCGACATCGACGCGCTGGAGATGACTGAGCTGCGCGTGCTCTCCGCACTTCAGACCGGGCAAAATCCCGGCGCGGTGTCGTCGATCCTGAAGCTGCGCAACAGCGAGATCCGGCAGGCCGTGACACGGCTCGGCGCCGACGTGATCGGCCACGACGCCCTTGCGGTCGAGCCGATGCGTCCGCTCTACAAGCTCA
The DNA here is from genome assembly GCF_011516635.5 of Bradyrhizobium barranii subsp. apii. Lineage (GTDB taxonomy): Bacteria > Pseudomonadota > Alphaproteobacteria > Rhizobiales > Xanthobacteraceae > Bradyrhizobium > Bradyrhizobium barranii. Next base: position 8,209,112 of record NZ_CP096255.1, read on the forward strand.
ACCACGCGCCGGCGACGCCTGAGGAGATGCTGACGGTGGTGCCGGAATATCTCAACGGCCGCGCCTACACGATCTTCGGCGGCACCTCGGAGATCCAGCGTGACATCATCGCGAAGATGATGCTGGGGATTTGAGCCACGCTGGCGCCTCGCACTCGCTGTCGTCCCGGACAAGCGAAGCGCAGATCCGGAACCCATAACCACAGGGTGAGGTTATGGCGCGAGATGGTCACCACGAGTCTTCGCCAAACCACTTCCTGTGGTTATGGGTCCCGGGTTCGCGCGTTGCGCGCCCCGGGACGACAGCTGGGTGTGTGGCGACAGCCGGCGTAACAACGCGCCCCGCTTAACCCGCCACCTTCGCGTCCTTGATCGCCTTCCAGATCTTCTGGGGCGTCAGGGGCGTGTTCAGCTGGGTGATGCCGAGCTCGGCGAGCGCGTCCATCACGCCGTTGGTGACGCAGGGCGGGCCGCCGATGGCGCCGGATTCGCCGCAGCCCTTGGCGCCGAGCGGATTGGTCCGGCAGGGCGCGGAGTCGTCGAGCGTGACCTCGATCGGCGGAACGTCGTCAGCACGGGGGATGCAATAGTCCTGGTAGCTCGCGGTGAGGAGCTGGCCGTCGGCATTATAGGAGACGCCCTCATACAGCGCCTGACCGATGCCCTGCGCGACGCCGCCATGGATCTGGCCGGTGACCAGCATCGGGTTCACGGCGACACCGACGTCGTCGACGGTGGTGTAGCGCACGACCTTGGACACGCCGGTCTCGGGGTCGATCTCGACCTCGCAGATATGCGTGCCGTTCGGCCAGCTCGGGCCATCGACCTCACCTTCGGAATCGACGCTGAGCTTGGCGCCGCCCTCCTTCTCGGCGAGATCGAACAGGCTGATGCGGCGGTCGGTGCCGACCACGGTGAGCATGCCGCCCTGATATTCGATGTCCTCGACCGAGGTCTCGAGCACGTTCGCGGCCTTCTCACGCGCCTTCTGAATCAGGTCGTTGGAGGAAACTGCCACGGCCGTGCCGCCGACGAACAGCGAGCGCGAGCCGACGCTGCCGAAGCCCATGGCGAGATCCGTGTCACCCTGGACCACGTCGATCTTGTCCATGCCAATGCCGAGCGTGTCGGAGATCATCTGGGTGTAGGTGGTCTGCAGCCCCTGCCCCATCGCCATGGTGCCGGAATGCAGCACGACGCGACCCTGCGACGTCGCGTGCAGGCTGACCTTCTCGGTGTGCGCGCGGCCGCCGGTCCACTCGATGTAGGACGTGAGCCCACGGCCGTAGAGCAGGCCCTTCTTCTTCGCCGCCTTCTTGCGCGCGGCAAAGCCGTCCCAGTCGGCCAGCTTCACGGCGCGGTCGAGCATGTGGGCGAAGGCGCCGGAATCGTAAACCTGACCGGCGGCGTTGGTGTAGGGCAGCTGCGCCGGCTTGATGTAGTTCGCTTTCCGGATCGCACGCGGATCCATGTCGATCTTTCGCGCGGCGGCGTCGAACAGGCGCTCGACGATGAACACAGCCTCGGGCCGGCCCGCGCCGCGATAGGCGCCGACCGGCGCGGTGTGGGTCATCACCGACTGCACCTCGAAATGCACCAGCGGCAGATCGTAGACGCCAGTCTGCACGAACGGCCCGAGCACCAGCGGAATGATGTTCGCCGCACCCGAGGAGTAAGCGCCGGTGCAGCCGATCGACTTGACGCGATAGGCCAGCACCTTGCCCTTCTCGTCGAGCGCGAAGGAGGCGGTCGAGGTGAGATCGCGGCCGTGGGTGCCGCCGACGAATTCGTCGGTGCGGTCGCCGCGCCAGCGGATCTTCCTGTTCAGCTTGGTCGCGGCATAGGCGACGATGCCGTCTTCCGGATAGAGGTTGGTCTTCTGACCAAAGCCGCCGCCGATGTCGCCGACCAGCACGCGGACGCTGTCCTTGGGTCGCTTGAGCACGGCTTCCGCCAGCACGTCGCGGGTCGAGGCCGGCGTCTGCGACTGCACATGCAGGAGGAGGCGGCCGGTCTTCTTGTCGATCTCGGCAATGGTCGAGCGCGGTTCCATCGCGGAGGGCACCAGACGCTGACTGACGATGTCGAGCTCGACCGTATGCGCAGCCTTGGCAAACGCCTCGTCCGCCTTGGCGGCATCGCCATAGCTCATCGCGCCGACGATGTTGTCGGGCGCCTCGGGCCACACCACGGGCGCGCCGGGTTTTACGGCCTCGACGGGGTCGACCACGGCGGGCTGCACGTCGTATTCGACCACGATGGCCTCGGCCGCGCTCTGCGCCTCGGCGCGCGAGGCGGCCACCACTGCGGCCACGGCTTCGCCGGTGTAACGCACGATCTCATGGGCGAGCAGGCGGCGCGGCGGCACCGTCATCGGCTTGCCGTCGGGGCGCTTGAAGATGCTCAGGGTCGGGATGGTGCCGATATCGTCCTTGACGAGATCCGCGCCGGTGTAAATCGCGGTGACGCCCGGCATCGATGCCGCGGCGCTGGTGTCGATCGAGACGATCTTCGCGTGCGCATGCGGCGAGCGCAGCACATGCAACCACAGCGCGCCCTCCTCCGGCTTGTCGTCGATGAACTGACCCTTCCCGGTGAGCAGCCGCTGGTCTTCCAAACGCTTGACGGGCTGGCCCGCTCCGAAACGCAAATTGCCGGGAAGAATGTTCATTCCGTAGGGTCCTCAGGGTCTTTTCGAAACTGCGGGCAGCCTTTTAGCGGATCGATCGGAGGCATACCAGCCGCGGTTTTGGGCGGTGAACCCACAGATTCGTCATGCCCGGGCTTGTCCCGGGCATCCACGTTCTATGTGCCGCAGGGCAAGGCGTGGATGGCCGGGACAAGCCCGGCCATGACGGCTAGGAAAGCTCCCTCAACGCCGCTTCCACCACCTTGCGGGCGTCGGCCGACAGCGCGGCCTGCGGCGGGACGGGATCGCCGACGTCGTAGCCCTGGATCGCAAGGCCCGCCTTGATGCAGGCGGCGAGGTTGAAGCGGGCGAAGGCCTCGTTGATCCGCCACAGTCTGCGCTGGAGCGCCATGGCCTCGTCCCAGCGGCCGGCCTTGCAGAGGTCGTAGAGTGCGACGCTCTGGCGCGGGATGATGCAGGCCGGTCCCGCCATCCAGCCGAGCCCGCCGATCAGCATCACCGCCGCCGGGATATGGGCGGAGGCCGAGAACACCCGCAAGGCATCGCCGCAGCGGTTCATGATCGAGAGCAGCCGGCCGGTGTTGGTCGAGGCGTCCTTGATGTAGCCGATGCGCGGATGTTCAGCGAGGCGCGCGATGATGTCGAGCGTGAGGTCGGAGCGCTGGAATTGCGGATTGGTGTAGATGACGACGGGGATGTCGACGGCATCCGCGATGCTGCGGAAGTAGGATTCGACCTGGGCATCGGCGAGCGGGAAGTACGCTTCCAGGATCGCCAAAATGCCGTTGGCGCCGAGCCTCTCGTAGGCCTTCGCCTGCGCCACTGCGTCCGCCGTCGAGGTGGATGCGACGCCGGCCACAACCGGCACGCGGCCCTTCGCGGCCTGGATGGTGGTCTGCACGATCGCGGTGCGTTGCGCGGCATTGAGATAGGCGAACTCGCCAGTCGAACCCAGCGGCGTTAGCCCGTGCACGCCTGCGCCGATCAAATCGTCGCAGAGCTTGCCGAGGACTTCGGTGCGCACCGTGCCATCGGCATCGACGGGCGAAACGAGATAGGGAAAGACGCCGTGAAAATCGGGCATGTCAGGCTGAACCCCGGAAAAATTGGCTAGCGCCTGACCGGTCATAGCAATGCCCGCGCTATCGATCAAACCCTGATCAGGCGCACCCGCGTGCCCCAGGGATCGACGGCCTCCAGACCGTTGGCGAGCGCTGTGACCTGCGCACCGCCTTTGCGCAGGCGTTCTTCCTGCGCGGCGAGAATGTCCTGCTTGGCCATCACCAGCGAGAACCAGGCAAGCCCCGTGGTCTGATCGTCGCGTTGGCCGGCCCCCTGACTCTGCCAGACGTTCATGCCGAGGTGATGGTGATAGCGGCCCGACGACAGGAATGCGGCGCCGCCACGGCGACGGGTCGGATCGAGTCCGACCGCGCCGTGATAGAACCGTTCGGCCTCGGCGAGACCGCCGACACGCAGATGCATGTGGCCGACGCGCAGACCGTCCGGCGCCTTGGCGTAGTCTGCCACGCGCGTGTTGGTCAGCGACAAGAGGTCAGGGATGTTGAGCTCGTCGCTCGCCATCTTCACGCTGCCCTCGCTCCACTGCCATTGCGAGGGATCGCGGTCGGCATAGACCTCGATGCCGTTGCCTTCGGGGTCGTCGAGATAGACGGATTCACTGACGAGATGATCGGCGAAGCCCGACAGCGGCACGCGATGCGAGGCTGCGTGCACCAGCCAGCGCGCGAGATCTTTTCGCGACGGCATCAGGAAGGCGGTGTGGTAGAGGCCCGCGGCATTACGCGGCTCGATCGCGGCCTCGGGACGGGCTTCCAGCACGAGCAGCGTGATGCCGGCCGTGCCGAGCGTCGCGCCGGTCGCGGAGCGCTCCATCACGGTGAGCCCGATCACGTCGCGGTAGTAGTCCGCGACCTTGTCGAGGTTCTTGACCCTGAGCGTCACCATGCCCACCCGCATCGGAGTGCGGCTGGCATAGGTCGGCCCGCCGCCTTGCGGCATGCCCTCGGCCCGAGCAGCGGCGGCGGCCGCCATCGCGAGCGAGGTCGCACCGGCGAGTTGAAGCAGGGTGCGGCGGGTGAGGTCGACGGTCATCGGTCGGGGCTCGCTGGAAACGCTGGAGGTCGTACAGTGCAATTCCTGGATTGCTACACGTTCCCGTGAAGGCGTCCCAATCACATGTTCGTCGGCCGCGGCCCTGCGGAGGTCGGTCCGCCCCGTCTGTCCTGGCCACCCGGCCAGTTTCGCAATCGCCCGCGACATCCCAGATTGAGGGCAATTTACAGGAGCCTTCCATGACCGCCCCAACTCCTCTGTCTTCCCTTTCGTCCGCGCTCGCGGATGTCGTGACGCGCACCGCGCCATCCGTCGTCGCCGTGCATTCGCATCGCTCCCGCGCCACAGGCTTCGTCTGGAAACCCGGCTTGATCGTCACCGCCGACGAAGCGCTGGCCGACGAGGGCGATATCCAGATCAGCCTCCCCGACGGCAGCAATGCTGCCGCCACAATCGTCGGCCGCGACCATACGACCGACATCGCGCTGTTGCGCACCGATGCCAGTCTTGCGCCGGTCAAGCTGGCCGCGACCGTTCCGCCCCTCGGCACGCTGTCGGTCGTCGTCGCCACCGATCGCGATGCGCCGAGCGCGGCGCAGACGCAGCGCGAGCTCGATGTCCTGGCGCTGATGGCGGAAGGCGCGTCCAACAAGCTGATCGCGCGCCAGCTCGGCATTTCCGTGCACACGGTCAAATTCCACGTCGGTTCGCTGCTCGACAAGCTGGATGCCACCGGCAGCACCGACGCGGTCGCGCATGCGGCACGCCGCGGCGTGATCGAGCTATGACGCCGTCAGCTCCTATCGCGCTGATGTCGCCGGGAAGCTGAGCCGGACCGTGAGGCCCGGCGCATTGTCGTGCAGCGCAATCTCGGCGCCGTGGAGACCGGCAACGGCCGCGACCAGGCTCAAGCCCAGACCGTTGCCCGGCGTGTAACGGCTCTGTTCGAGCCGGTAGAAGCGCTTGAACACGTGATCGCGCTCCCCGGCGGGAATGCCCGGACCATCGTCGGCGATCGCGATCACCGCCCCGGCGCCGGCGCTGCGACAGGTCACCGTGACCTGCCCGCCCGCGCGGCCGTGCTTGATCGCGTTGTCGACCAGATTGGCGATGGCGTCGAACAGCAGGTCGCGGTCCCCCGTAATCGCCACCTCGCGGTCGCCGTCAAGGCTGAGGCGGGTCGCGACCTGCTCGGCCGCGGCGTCATAGAGTTCGACGACCTCGCCGGCGATTTCAGCGAGGTCGAGCGCACGAAACGCACTCCGGCGGGCGCGGGTCTCGATCTCCGAGATCCGCGTGATGGAAGCGAACATGCCGAGCACCGAATCGAGATCGGCGATGGTGTCGCCGATCAGCACCGCATCGGCCTCGCCATTTCGCGGGGTGTGATAGGCCTTTTCCAGCCGGCCGCGCATGCGCGTCAGCGGCGTGCGCAGATCGTGGGCGACGTTGTCGCTGACCTGCTTGACCTCGCCCATCAGCGTCTCGATGCGGTCGAGCATCTGGTTGAGGTTTTCGGCGACGCGGTCCCACTCGTCGTGACTGCCGCGTAAGGGAATGCGCCGGTCGAGCCCCGACAGCATGATGGCGCGGCTGGTCGCATTGATCTCCTCGATCCGTCCGACCGTGCGCCGCGTCACCAGCACGGCCGCGACCCCGGCCAGCACGGCCAGCAGCACGGCGACGGCGACCATCGCGAGCTCGATCATCGCGGTGAAGCCGCTGTGATCGCCGGCGTCGCCGACCCGGCCCTGCACATAGGCGATCGTGCCGAAATAGACATAGGCCATGATCGCCGCGACGATCAGGCCGAACGCCGCGATCGCGATCAGTGCCAGACGGAAGGTGGAGGAGCGGAGCGTCTTAGCCAGGAGCACGGATGCAATATCCGATGCCGCGGATGGTATGGATCAGCGGATAGGCCTGGGCATCGTCGACCTTGCGGCGGACCCGCCCGACATAGACGTCGATGATGTTGGTGGAGGGATCGAAATGCAGATCCCAGACATGCTGGAGCAGCATCGCCCGGGAGACGACGCGGCCCTCGTTGCGGACGAGATATTCGAGCAGCTGAAACTCGCGCGGCAGCAGCGGAATTTTCCGGCCGCGCCGGCTGGCGTTGCGCGCGATCAGGTCGATGGCGAGATCGCCGACCCGCAAAATCGTTTCCTTGGCGACGGTCTCGCTGCGCCGGCCGAGCGCCTCGAGGCGCGCCAGCAGCTCGACGAAGGAGAACGGCTTGACGAGATAGTCATCGCCGCCGGCGCGCAAACCGCGCACGCGGTCGTCGACCTCGCCGAGCGCGGAGATGATCAGGAAGGGTGCGGCGATGCCGTCGTCGCGCAACTGGCGCATCACGGCGATGCCGTCGATGTCGGGCAGCATGCGGTCGATGGTGATCACGGCATAGTCGCGGGCGACGCCGTGGCTCAGGGCTTCACGACCGGTCGCGGCAAGATCGACCTCATAGCCCGAGGTGGTGAGTTCCTCGACGAGCTGGCCTGCGGTTTCCGGATCGTCCTCGACGACCAGAATGCGGCGGTGACCTCCGGTCATGCAAAACTCCGCGCGACGATCGCCACCAGACTATCCCGTTCCGGGGCTGAGCGGAACCGCCCGGTGGCGATCGCGACAATGGTGCGGTACCGCGATGCGACTACCAATAGTCTCCGCACACATTGACCCATTGCCATCCATAGGCTGTCCCGCTCCTTTGCCAGCAGCCATCGTCGTAATAGTTGCCATAGTTGGCATAGAAGAACGGCGCGCCGACGAAAGCGAACCGGTTGAAGCGGTGACGGTGGAAGAAGGCATGGCGACCAATGAACGGCCTGCCGTGCCAGCCCGGGCCAGCAAACCGCGGGCCGAAAGCGGCGCGGGTCGCTAATGGTGCACCGGCAAAGCGCGGCCCGATGGCGGCGCGGGCAGCCATTGGCGAGCCGACGAAGCGGGCTCCACCGAAGCCCGGGCCGCCAGCAAAGCGCGCGCCACCCATGCCGCCGAAACCACCCGCGCGCATGCCGCCGAAGCCACCCGCATGCATTCCGCCGCCACCGAAATGCCCGCCACCGCCAAAGCCGCCATGGCCGCCACCGCCGAAGCCGCCACCGCCAAAGCCACCACCGCCATGCCCTCCGCCACCGCCGCCGCCGCCACGGGCAAGCGCAGGTGAAGCGAGCGCCATCATTGCGGCGAGCGTCACCGCAGTGACGCCTTTGAGAAGCCTGTTGTCCATCGAAGCATCCTCCGTGCTGCGCGGCGATCTTTCTGCCGCGCGAGGAGGATCAGATGAGAGGAAGGGACAGGCACCTTCAACTTACAAACGCGCCAGATTCTGACGCAGGTGTTAGGGACGAACGCTCTTTCGCTCCCTCACCCCGTTCTGACGGGGAGAGGGTGGGGTGAGAGGCTGCGTCCCGCCAAGGTGATCTAAAAAGTGATCGCAACGCTTGTCCCGTGCACCGTCAAGTTACGAGCCGGAGGGGCCTTTGATCCGGTCAGCCGCATGCCTTGCCTCACCCGGATCGCTAGCGCGATCCGACCTCTCCCCGCAAGAGCGGGGAGAGGTTAAAGTATCACGCCCGCTTGCCGCCGTTCTTCTCGGCCGCCCGGCGCATGGCCTCCGCGAGGGCACCGCCGCCGGAGGATTCCTGGTTGCGCGGGGCCGACGACGTCATGCGCGCGGGGTTTCGCGAGCTGTTGTCCCGCTGCATGCCGGGCGCGTCCTTCTTGGCGCCGACCTCGTCGTCGAGGCGCAATGTCAGCGAGATGCGCTTGCGGGCGACTTCGAAGTCCAGCACCTTCACCTTGACGATGTCTCCGGGCTTCACCACCTCGCGCGGATCCTTGATGTAGTTCCTGGACATCGCCGAGATGTGAACCAGGCCGTCCTGGTGCACGCCGATATCGACGAAGGCGCCGAAGGCGGCAACGTTGGTCACGGTCCCCTCGAGGACCATGCCCTTCTGGAGATGCTTGATCTCCTCGACACCCTCCTTGAACACCGCGGCCTTGAACGCCGGACGCGGATCGCGGCCGGGCTTCTCGAGCTCGCGCAGGATGTCGGTGACGGTCGGCAGACCAAAGGTCTCGTCGACGAAATCTTTCGGCTTCAGCGTACGCACGATCTCGCTGCTGCCGATCAGCGCCTTGATGTCACTCTTGGTGGCGCTGAGAATCCGGCGCACCACGGGATAGGCTTCCGGATGCACGCCGGACGCATCGAGCGGGTCCTCGCCGCCGAGGATGCGCAGGAAGCCGGCGCATTGCTCGAACGCCTTCGGGCCGAGCCGCGGCACGTCCTTCAGCGCCTTGCGCGACTTGAACGGGCCGTTGGCGTCGCGGTGGGCCACGATGCTCGAGGCCAGGCCGGAGCCGACACCCGACACGCGGGCCAGAAGTGGCGCCGAGGCGGTGTTGACGTCGACGCCGACCGCGTTCACGCAGTCCTCGACCACGGCATCGAGCGACTTGGCGAGCTTGGCCTGGCCGAGGTCGTGCTGGTACTGGCCGACGCCGATCGCCTTGGGCTCGATCTTGACGAGCTCGGCGAGCGGGTCCTGGAGACGGCGGGCGATCGAGACTGCGCCTCGCAGGGTGACGTCGAGACCCGGCAACTCCTCCGAGGCGAAGGCCGAGGCCGAATAGACCGACGCGCCGGCTTCCGACACCACGATCTTGGTCATCTTCAGCTCGGCCAGGCCCTTGACGAGATCGCCTGCGAGCTTGTCGGTTTCGCGCGAGGCGGTGCCGTTGCCGATCGCGATCAGCTCGACACGATGCTTCAGCGCGAGCTTGCCGAGGATCGCGAGCGCCTCGTTCCACTGCCGCTGCGGCTCGTGCGGATAGATCACGGCGGTATCGACCACCTTGCCGGTCGCGTCGGTGACGGCGACCTTGACGCCGGTGCGATAGCCGGGATCGAGGCCCATGGTGACACGGGTGCCGGCGGGTGCCGCGAGCAGCAGGTCGCGCAAATTGGAGGCGAACACGCGCACGGCCTCGGTCTCGGCGGCGTTCCACAGCCGCATGCGCAGGTCGATGTTGAGATGCACCTGGATCTTGGTGCGCCAGGCCCAGCGCACGGTGTCGATCAGCCAGCGGTCGCCGGCGCGCTTGAGGTCGGCGATGCCGAACCGCTTCATGATCTTCAATTCATAAGCGCTCGGCACGCCCGGCGGCGACGCTTCGGCTTCGGCCTGGATCTGGAGATCGAGGACCTCTTCCTTCTCGCCGCGGAACATCGCGAGGATGCGGTGCGACGGGAGCTTCGTCAGCGGCTCGGAGAACTCGAAATAATCGGCGAACTTCTCGCCCTCGGTCTTCTTGCCGTCGCGCACCTTGGAGGCCATGCGCGCGTTGGTCCACACCTCCTCGCGCAAAGCACCGATCAGGTCGGCGTCCTCGTCGAAGCGCTCGACCAGGATGGCGCGGGCGCCATCGAGCGCGGCAGCGGCATCGGCCACGCCCTTCTCGGCGTTGATGAAGGTTTCGGCCACGACCTTCGGATCGTTGCCCGGCTCCGCCATCAGCTGATTGGCGAGCGGCTCGAGCCCGGCTTCCTTGGCGATCTCGGCCTTGGTGCGGCGCTTCGGCTTGAACGGCAGGTAGATGTCTTCGAGGCGCGCCTTGCTGTCGGCGGCGAGAATGGAGGCTTCGAGCGCGGCATCGAGCTTGCCCTGCTCGCGGACCGATTCGAGGATCGCCTTGCGGCGGTCTTCGAGCTCGCGCAAATAGCCCAGGCGCTCCTCCAGGGTGCGCAATTGCGCGTCGTCGAGCGCACCGGTCGCTTCCTTGCGGTAGCGGGCGATGAAGGGAACCGTGGCGCCGCCGTCGAGCAACGTCACCGTCGCCTCGACCTGCTCCGCCCGTACCCCAAGCTCCTGCGCAATTTTCTGGTTGATATTTGCCACGCGAGAATCCCTCTATCAAGCACGCGACGCGGGGGCGAACCACCGGCAGCGGGACGCCGCTTATGGACCAACCGAGGTTGATTCATCAAGGTGCGGCGCGCAACCGTCGACAGAGGATTTTTTTGTTGAACCGGATGCGATCTCGCCACATTCGTGGGTGCCTGCGCCCTGCTTGTGCCTTGACATGCGCGTCCGTTCCACGGCTGGTTCATCCGCCGGACCACCGAACTCCACACGAGGACTGCAATGCGGACAGCATCGGTCGGCGTCTTCAGGGTCGCCACCACCGGCCCCGGCGACGTCTCCGGCCTCATGGCCATGATCGGCTCCGGCGCGATCGACCCGACAACGATTTTGGCCATCCTCGGCAAGACCGAAGGCAATGGCGGCGTCAACGATTTTACGCGGGAATATGCCGTTGCTGCGTTGTGCACCGCGCTGGCGCCAGAACTCGGCCTTTCGCCAGAGGCGGTCGAGCAGCGCATCGCCTTCGTGATGTCGGGTGGCACCGAAGGCGTCCTCAGCCCGCATATCACGGTGTTCACGCGGCGCGAGGCTGAGCGCCCGGCAGGCATGTCCGGCAAGCGCTTGAGCATCGGCATGGCGCACACGCGGGACTTCCTCCCCGAAGAGATCGGCCGCTCCGCACAGATCGTGGAAACGGCCAAGGCGGTGACTGCCGCGATGGCGGATGCCAGCATCACCGATCCCGCCGACGTCCATTTCGTGCAGATCAAATGCCCGCTGCTTACCAGCGACCGCGTCGAAGCGGCAAACGCGCGCGGCAACACGACGGCCACGACCAGCGCCTACAGCTCGATGGCCTATTCGCGCGGCGCCTCCGCGCTTGGGGTCGCGGTCGCGCTCGGCGAGATCGCTTCCGATATCAGCGACGACGACGTGCTGCGGCGCTACGATCTGTTCTCGTCGGTTGCGTCCACCTCGTCAGGGATCGAGCTGATGCACAACGTCATCATCGTGCTCGGCAACTCGGCGTCTTCAGCGAGCGAGTTCGAGATCGGCCACGCCGTGATGAACGATGCGATCGATGTCCCGGCGGTGGTTTCGGCGCTGAAAAGCGTTGGCCTTGGCGTCGCGCCGCTAGCCACCGAGGGCCGCGAGCTCGTCAATATCTTCGCCAAGGCCGAGGCCTCGCCTGATGGCAGAGTGCGCGGCTTCCGCCACACCATGCTGGAGGATACCGACATCAGCTCGACGCGCCATGCCCGCGCAGCCGTCGGCGGCCTGATCGCCGGCCTCGCCGGCACCGGCGCGGTCTATGTCTCCGGCGGTGCCGAGCATCAGGGGCCGGCCGGCGGCGGCCCGGTTGCGGTGATCGCGCGGCTGTCTTAATGACGCGGCGACCTCTCCGCCCGGCGCAACCCTGCCCTTCGCGCCGGCTCAGTTGATTCACGCGGGCCCTTGCGAAAAAGGTGACGCCGCTACCCACGGGGATTTGGACTTCATGACTTTGCCGATGAGCTGGAACGAATGGGCGCAGCACGATGGCGTCGGACTGGCGGCGCGCGTCCGCAAGGGCGAGCTGACGGCGAAGGAGCTGGCGCGCCAGGCCGCGGCGGGCCGCGGCGGGCGTGGCCAAGGTCAATCCGGCACTGTCGGGCGTGGTCGAGCTGTTCGAGGACGTGATCGCCGATCCGGCCAAGGACGGCGCCAATCTCGCCGGCCCGTTCGCCGGCTTGCCCTTCCTGATGAAGGACCTCGGACCGACCATGAAGGGCCGGCTCCAGGAAATGGGCTCGCCGCTGATGCGCGGCAATCGCGCCGCGGCCGACACGTTCCTCACCGGTAAATTCCGCCAGGCAGGCCTCAACCTGATCGGACGAACCACGACGCCGGAATTCGGCGTGCGCAGCTCGGCCGACAATCCCGCCGTCTACGTGACGCGCAATCCCTGGAATACCGACTACACCACCTGCGGCTCGTCGGCGGGCAGCGCGGCGATGGTCGCGGCCGGCGTCGTCCCGATCGCGCATGCGACCGACGGTGGCGGCTCGATCCGCATTCCCGCCGGCGTCAACGGCAATATCGGGCTGAAGGTGTCGCGCGGCGTGTTCTCGCTGGCCCCGCACATGTCCGACCTCACCGGTCTCGTCTCGATCCAGGGCTGCCAGTCGCGCTCGGTGCGCGACACCGCTGCCTTTGTTGATCATGCCCGTGGACCTGCGCCCGGCGAGTTCATGCCGTTCTGGACCACGGCGCAGCCCTATTCCGAGATGATCAAGCGCGATCCGTCAAAGCTTCGCATCGCGCTGTCGCACACCTGGGGCGACTACACCGCAACGCCGGAGATCGCCGCCGAGCTGGAGAAGACCGGCCGCTTCCTCGAAGGCCTCGGCCATCACGTCGAATACGCGCTGCCCGAGCTCGACTTCCGCGCCGCGTTCGCGGCGCAGACCACCTGCTACATCAGCAATTTTGCCGTGGTGATCTCCAACATGCTCGCCGCGCGCGGGCTGGAAAAGCCGCCGGAGGATCTGATCGAGCCCATGAACATCAGGATCTGGGAAGCCGGCCGGCACACGAGCTTCGCCGAGCGGGCGAAGATGCAAGGCGTGTTCAACACGACCTCGCGCGGCTTCGGCGCGTTCTTCGAGCAGTGGGACGTGATCCTGACGCCGATCACCGCGTTGCCGACGCCGAAGGTGGGCACCAAGGAATATCTCACCATCTCCGACAACCCCGACGTCCTCGACTGGTTCGGCAATCTCTGGCGCTTCTTCGCCTTCACGCCGCTCGCCAATCTCTGCGGCATGCCGGCGATCTCGATGCCGATGGCAGAGCAAGACCACGGCCTGCCGCTCGGCATCCAGGCCATCGCCAAGCAGGCCAATGACGGCCTGCTCCTGCAACTCGCCGCCCAGATCGAGCGCGCGCTCGACGGCAAGTGGAACGGCGGCAAGAAGCCGAAGGTGCATGTGGGCTGAGAGATTGCGATCGCATTCACAAGCGATCGCCCGCGATCTCAATTCTTCACCGTCGGGATCACCTCCGCCGGCTGTTGCTGCCCCTGCCTGTACATTGCCAGCGCCTTGTCGAGCGCCTCGCGCAGCGCCAGCGCTGCGGCCACGCTGCAACGCAAGTGCGCGGTCTGGACCACGTCGACCCTGACGGCGGCCCCGACCGGCATCAGCAGGTTCGCGGCGAGCTCGATCTGGATCGCGCCGTTGTGGTGTCCGAAGCAGGATGCGCCGTCGAAATAGATGATCGGTGCCCGTTCCGAGCTGGAGCTCGAAATGGTCACGGGCCCCTGATTGGTGGCGGGTGTTTCGGGGTCGGCCATGGGCACTCCTTGGGGCTAGTCGACGGACGAAGCGCCCACCATCGTTGCTTCGGCACACCATGTCGAGGCCAAACCGGCCCAGACAGACCTGCCTGCGGACCTGCCTGATGAGCCCCTTTCGGGGTTTTGCGCGGCGAGCGACACTGGTCTAGAACGTCGTCATGTCCACTTCACCCACCACGCTGCCGTTCGAAGAACTCGCCGAGGCGATCAAGGGCCGCCGCTCCGACTACGGCCATATCAGCGGGCTCCAGCTCGACCGCTTCGCCCCCGCCGAGGCCTGGTCCAGCCTGCCCTATCGTCCGGTCTTCGTCGGCGACACCGAGACCGGCGTGCTGCATGGCGGCGTCGTCACCGCGATGCTGGACGAGAGCTGCGGCATGGCGGTGCAACTTGCGCTCGACGGCACGCGCGCGATCGCAACCCTGGATCTGCGCATCGATTATCAGAAGCCGGCAACGCCGGGCCTCGACATCAAGGCGCATTCGGTCTGCTACCGCACCACGCGCTCGATTGCCTTCGTGCGCTCCACCGCCTATCAGGACTCCGAGGACGATCCGGTCGCAACCGCGACCGCCTGCTTCATGATCGGCGCCAACCGCACCAACATGCTCGCGGACCGCAGGATGGATTCGCGCAGCATCCCGACGCTGGAGGCGCCCGACGATCCGGACGGCCCGTTCGCCAACAGCCCGTTCGCGCGCTGCCTCGGCATTCGCGTCAATGACGACGGCACGCTGACGATGCCGTTCTCGCCGCAGATCATCGGCAATCCGATCCTGCCCGCGATCCATGGCGGCATGACCGGTGCCTTCCTCGAGACCTCCGCGATCCTCGGCGTGAGGCGCGAGCTCGGCATCGCGGCGCTGCCCAAGCCGATCGGACGCACCGTCAACTATCTGCGTTCCGGACGTGCCCTCGATACCGTCGCCAATGTCTCGATCGTGAAACAGGGCCGGCGTATCGTCGCCTTCGAGGCGCGGGCCTGGCAGGACGATGCGAACAAGCCGATCGCTACCGCTTTCGGCCATTTCATGCTGCGGCCAACGCCCGGAAGTGACGAGGAATAGGCGTATTTTCCCTTGACGACCGGAGTTCCGGCCACAACGATAGCGCGGTTCCTGCGAGAGGTATTGGATTGCGGCATCCGCTCGACATCATCGCCATGTTCGCCGCGCTCTGGCTGCTGGCGTCGATGGTGCTCGACGCGCTGACGCCGAAGGAGCTGACCGCGGTGATGATCGGCATCGCGATCGGGCCCGCCATCGTCATCACCGCCGTGTTCTACTATTTGCGCTGCCCGCGCACCGATTTCGCGGTGATGTTCGCAGCGCTCTGGCTGATCTCCGATATCGCCATTGCATTCATCTCGCCGACGCAGCTGCCGTATTTCCTGATCGCACTCGGCTTCGTGCCGGCCCTGCTGATCGGCATCGTGCTGCACTGGCAGCGCTTCCAGCACCGCCACGAGCGGCTGCCCGCGCCTTCGGTGAAGCGCGGCTAGCGCGGCAACAGGTTGGTCTTCGCGAGATCGAGCACCTCATCGCCACGCCCGTTCATCACCGCGCGCAGCACCCAGAGGCTGAAACCCTTGATCTGCTCGGGCGTGATGGTCGGCGGCATCGACAGCTCCTGCTTCGCCGTGACGACGTCGAGCAGCGCGGGTCCGTCATGGGCGAGCATCTCCTTCACGGCGCCCGGAAGCTCACCGGGGTCCTCGACGCGTTTGGCGAAAATGCCCATCGCGCGCGCCATCGCCGCGAAATCGGGATTCTCAAGATCGACATTGGTGTCGACGAACCCGGCCGCCTTCATCTCCAGCGCAACGAAGCCGAGCACGCCGTTGTTGAAGACGACGATTTTCACCGGCAGCTTCATCTGGGTCAGCGTGATCAGGTCACCCATCAGCATGGTGAAGCCGCCGTCGCCGGAGAGCGAGATGATCTGGCGGCCGGGCTGCGAGGCCTGCGCGCCGATCGCCTGCGGCATCGCGTTGGCCATCGAGCCATGCACGAACGAGCCGATCAGCCGGCGGCGGCCGTTCATGTCGAGATAGCGCGCGGCCCACACCGTGGGCGTACCGACATCGGCGGTGAAGACGGCGTCATCAGAGGCATGGTCGCTGATGACTTTTGCCAGATATTGCGGATGGATCGGCTTGCTGCCCGGTGTCCCCTTCGCAAGCGAGTCGAGCCCTTCGCGCGCCTTCTTGTAATGCGCGATGGCGTCGTCGAGATGCCTCCGCTGCGTCTTGGTCTTGAGCAGCGGCAGCAACGCCTCGATGGTCAGCTTGACGTCGCCGACGAGGCCGAGATCGATCTTGCAGCGCCGTCCCAGATTTTCCGGGCGGATGTCGATCTGCGCGACCTGCGCATCGGTGGGGAAGAACTGCTTGTAAGGGAAATCGGTGCCGAGCATCACCAGCGCGTCGCAGGCGTGCATGGCGGCATAGCCTGAGGAGAAACCGATGAAGCCGGTCATGCCGACGTCGTAGGGGTTATCGTACTCGACATGCTCCTTGCCGCCGAGCGCATGCACGATCGGGCTCTTCAGCGCTTCTGCCAGCTGCATCAGCGGCGCGTGCGCACCCGCACAGCCGCGGCCGCAGAACAGGGTGATGCGCTCGGCGCTGTTCAGGAGGTCCGCGAGCGCCTTCAGCTCGTCGGCCTGCGGCACGACCTTCGGCGCCGATAGCGCGAGCCCGCGCGTCGTCGACAGCGCGCGCTTGGGCGGGCTGCGGAACGCGACGTCGCCGGGCATCGCGATAACCGCGACGCCGCGCAGGCCGACGGCCGCGCGGATGGCGTTCTCGATCACGTAAGGCAGCTGGCTCGCATCCGACACCAGCTCGCAATAATGGCTGCACTCCCTGAACAGGTTTTGCGGATGGGTTTCCTGGAAATAGCCGCCGCCGATTTCCGCCGAAGGGATCTGCGCCGCGATCGCAAGCACGGGGACGCGACTGCGATGCGCATCGAACAGGCCGTTGATCAGGTGCAGATTGCCCGGGCCGCAGGAGCCCGCGCACACAGCGAGGCTTCCCGTCATCTCGGCTTCGCCGGCGGCCGCGAAGGCCGCGACCTCCTCGTGCCGGACATGGATCCATTCGATGATGCCGCGGCGGCGCAGCGCCTCGGTGAGACCGTTCAGACTGTCGCCGACGATGCCGTAGATGCGCTTGACGCCGGCCTGCTCGAGCGTTGCCACGAACAGATCGGCTACGTTGTTGATCGCCATGTCGGTCTCCTGATCTCGCTGGTGCAGCAAGATAGGATAAAGCGCGGCTATGACGAGATCACGGCTTGTTTATTGCGGCGTCAGTCTTTCGCAATCGCCCGATCATAGGCCGCGATTGTCACCTTTGCGCGAGCGGCGACATCGGCGGCCGTCATGCCGGGCTTGTAGAGGCTGGAGCCGAGCCCGAACGCCGTCACGCCCCCCTTCATGTACTCGGCAAAATTCTGGTCGGAGACGCCGCCGACGGCGGCGATCATCACGCCCGCCGGCAGCACGGCGCGGATCGCGGCAATGCCGGACGCACCGAGCACGCTGGCCGGAAAGAATTTCAGGCCCGATGCTCCGGAGCGCGCCGCGAGCAGCGCCTCGGTCGGCGAGAACACGCCCGGCAACGTCACCATGGCGTACTGATGTGCACGCGTGAGCACCTGCGTATCCACATTCGGCGAGACCATCAACTTGCCGCCGACGTCATTGAGACGATCGACATCTGCGGCGGTCAAGACCGTGCCGGCGCCGATCAGGACGCTGGCCGGCGCGAGCTTCGCGGCAATCGCGATCGAGCGGAACGGCTCCGGTGAATTCAGGGGGATCTCGATCGCGGTCATGCCGGCCTCGATCAGCACGCCGACGATCGCCTCGGTCTCCTCGGGCTACACACCACGCAGGATCGCGACCAGCGGACGCTTCATCGGAGGAAAGGGAACGCTCATCTCAAGATTCCTCTCATTTCGTCCAGATCGCGGCAGCGGCCATCGACAGGCCGCGGCGAACGGCTTCATCGGCATCGATCGGCTGCACGGTGACCGACAGCGCATCGAAGGCGAGCCGGTACAGCGCCGCGAGCCGCCCTGACGCAATGAGTGTGATGCCCGCTTTCGGCACAGTGCCGGAGAGCCCTGCTGCCAGCTCGACGCCGATCAACGTGCCCGACAGCGTCTCGCGCGCGGCGGCCGGCGTGCCGCCGAACAGGAGCTGCCGCGACCGCGCTGTGAACAGAAGGTTGGCCGCGAAGGCCGGCGCTTCATACGCGGCTTTCACGGCCGCCTTGAAGCTCGCGACATCCTCGGCGTCATCGGCACCGGCGACCGCGAGTGACAAGATCGTCTCGCGCGAGACGACGCTGAAGAGCTCGCCGGTCATGAAGGTGGAGAAATGCACGACCGTGCCGTCCTTCACGCGCACCCATTTCGAATGCGTGCCG
Source organism: Bradyrhizobium barranii subsp. apii (assembly GCF_011516635.5). Lineage (GTDB taxonomy): Bacteria > Pseudomonadota > Alphaproteobacteria > Rhizobiales > Xanthobacteraceae > Bradyrhizobium > Bradyrhizobium barranii. Next base: position 8,227,491 of record NZ_CP096255.1, read on the forward strand.
GGCATGCAGACCAGCGCTTCGCCTGGGGCCCCGAGACCGAGCGCGCCGAGCAGCTGCGTCTCCTCGCCGCGCATCACGTCCGGCGCCCTGGTATCGCGCTGCGCGATGCCGGGCAGGATACGAATATCGCGCGTCTCGCCGGGCACAAGCGCGGCCTGCTTCAGCACGGCAGAGAGCGGCGCAGGCGTGTCAACGTAGCCGGCCTCGACCCAGCCGGTCTTGGCGCCAGCCATGCCGCAGACAAGCACCGGCAGCTGGGCTGGGGCCTCGACTGCCTTGAGATGCGACTGCAGCACGCCGGCAAAGCCGGCCTTGGCCGCGGCCAGCATGCCCTCATCGCTGCGACGTTCAGCCAGCACCTTGCCGGCACGGTCGATCAGCCAGAGGCGGAAGCTACTGGTGCCCCAGTCCACCGCGACATAGGCGGGTTCGCTCATCTCAACGGGTATCCTTGGTCTCACCGGCAAGACGCCGTCTCGCGACAATGAGACGGACGCTCGCAAATCAGTCCCGGGATATCGGCTATTGCCGCCTCAAACCAGTGATTTTTCGCGAGTCTGAGGCGCTCGCCGCGCTGGCACACGGCTTGCGATGCGGTGGCACACCGCTTGCTAAAGCTGTCCTGTTCACGTCCAGGAACGCGCAACAAGACGCGTCAACATCAGATGAGGAAACCCATGGAGATCGGCTATTTCACGATGCCTTCGCATCCGCCGGAGTGCGGCCTGAAGGAAGGAAACGACTGGGACCTGCAAGTCATGCGCTGGCTCGATGAGCTCGGCTATCAGGAGGCCTGGGTCGGCGAGCACCACACCGCGCCCTGGGAACCCAATCCCACGCCGGACCTTCTGATCGCGCAGGCGCTGATGCAGACCAAGAATATCCGCATCGGGCCGGGCGGCTTCCTGCTGCCATATCACCACCCGGCCGAGCTCGCCAACCGCGTCGCGATGCTCGACCATCTCTCCGAGGGTCGGCTCAATTTCGGCGTCGCAGCTTCGGGCCTGCCGAGCGACTGGGCGATGTTCAACGTCGACGGCATGAGCGGACAGAACCGCGACATGACCCGCGAGGCGCTGGAGATCATCCTGAAGCTGTGGTCCGATCCCGCGCCCTTCACCTACAAGGGCAAGTTCTGGACGGTGACCAAGCCGGACACGATGTTCGACTTCCTCAAGCCCCACATCAAGCCGCTCCAGGCCCCGCATCCGCCGATCGGCGTTGCCGGGCTCTCGAAGAACTCGGACACGCTGAAGCTCGCCGGCGAGCGCGGCTTCATTCCGATGAGCCTCAACCTCAATCCGGCCTATGTCGGCAGCCATTGGGATTCGGTCGAGATCGGCGCCGCCAAGACCGGCCGCAAGCCGAACCGCGCGGATTGGCGCCTCGTACGTGAGGTGTTCGTCGCCGACACCGACGAGGAGGCCTGGAAGCTCTCGACCGGCGACATGATGGGCCGGATGATGGGCGAGTACTTCCTGCCCCTGCTCGGCCATTTCGGCTTCAAGGACTATCTGAAGCACGCGCCTGACGTGCCCGACAGCGACGTCACCGTCGAATATTGCGCCAAGCGGAACTGGATCGTCGGCTCGCCCGCAACCGTCGCCGAAAAGATCGAGAAGATCTACGACGAGGTCGGCGGCTTCGGCGTGCTGCTGGTGTTCGGCTTCGACTACAAGCACAAGCCGGAGGCCTGGCGCCATTCGCTCTCGCTGCTCAGCAAAGAGGTGATGCCGCGCCTGAAGCATCTCGGCTCCGCGAAGAAGGCCGCTTGACGCGCGGCGGGTGCGGCGCAATCGTGTCGCACCCGCCCCCGTTTCGGAGATTTCGGCGTGAGCGTCGACGCAAAGGATTTCAAACTTGCAATGCGCCAATGCGCCGGCGCGGTTGCGCTGGTCACGGTTGGCGCCGAGCACGGCAAGCGCACCGGGCTGACAGTGACATCAGCCTGCTCGCTATCGGACAATCCGCCGTCTCTGATCGTCTGCGTCAACCGCAACGCCAGCGCACATGCGCGAATCCGCGAGGAAGGCGCCTTCGCGATCAACTTCTTGCACGAGGACCATGCCCTGCTCGCGCTCACCTTCAGCGGCCAGAAGGGCGTCAATGGCGACGACCGATTTGCGTTCGGGCAGTGGACGCGCGGGGTGACCGGCGCACCGGTTCTGACGGATGCGGTCGCCGCGTTCGACTGCGTGCTGGCGCAGGAATTCGAAACCAAGACGCATTCGATCTTCGTCGGCGAGGTGCGTGGCGTCTCGCATTCCGACGAGGCCGCGCCGCTGGTGTATCTGCGCAGCAGCTTCCACGTCCCTCACGAAATCCGCGGCACCGTTTCAGTCGGCGACCTCGATTCGCGGCATCTGAGCTGGAGCGATTTTTCGTAAGAGCGCGCCCTAGTCTCGGTGCCCCTTCCTTCTCCCCTTGTGGGAGAAGGTGGCGCGAAGCGCCGGATGAGGGGTATCTTTCCGCGCACGCAAATGGCGAGGTGAATCCGCGGAGGCAGACCCCTCACCCGTCTCGCCGCTACGCGGCGATCCACCCTCTCCCACAAGGGGAGAGGGGAAGAGAGTTCGCCGCATGCGACTGAACGCTACTGCGCCGTCTCGATCTTCAACTGCTTGATCTTCCGATACAGCGTGGCACGACTGAGCTTCAGTGCACGCGCCGCCTCGGTGACGCGGCCGCCATGCTTGCGTAGCGCCTCGACGATCGTCGCGCGCTCGGCCGCTGCGAGATCGGGCGCTGCCATCCTCCCACCGAACGGAGGCAGATCGAGATCGGCATCCATGATGACGCCGTCCTCCGCCGTGCAGCCGGCAAGCCGCAGCACGTGGCGGAGCTGGCGCATGTTGCCGGGATAGGGATAGGCCGAGAGCAACGCCCAGGCCTCGTCCGACAGGCGGCAATCCGGCGCCTCCTCGCGCGCGATCTGGCGGATGATATCGTCTCTGTCGGCGCGCTCGCGCAACGCCGGCAGTCGCACCTCCATGCCGCGCAGGCGGAAGTAGAGATCGGCGCGGAAGGCGCCCTCCTCCGCCATGCGGCTGAGATCGCGATGAGTCGCGCTGATCAGGCGGATGTCGACCGGCACCGGCTTGAGCGCGCCGAGCGGCCAGACCTCGCGGTTTTCGAGCACGCGCAAGAGGCGCGTCTGCAGCGCGATCGGCATGTCGCCGATCTCGTCGAGAAACAGCGTGCCGCCGTCGGCCTGCACGATGAGCCCCTTCGAGCCGTCGCGGCGCGCGCCGGTGAAGGCGCCGGCCTCATAGCCGAACAGCTCGGCGTCGATCAGGCTCTCCGGCATCGCCGCGCAGTTCAGCGCGACATAATGGTTGCGGGCGCGGTTGCTCGCCGCGTGAATGGCGCGCGCGAACACGTCCTTGCCGACGCCGGTCTCGCCATGCAGCAGCACCGGCAGATTGTGGTCGCCGATGCTCCGCAGCCGTTTGACGCTTTTGATCAGGCCGGGATCGCGACCTGCGAGCCGATGCAGCGAATCGAAACGATCGACGGCAACGTCACGACGCTGAGTGGACGGCCTCGCCCGCAGCGGCGGCGCGACATGTCCCTGCCCGAGCGCGCTGCCGTCGGCGCGGCGCAGTTCGACGACCTCGTCCGCACCACGCGCCGCGTGATGATCGAACTTGATATAGCGCGACAGATCGATGCCCGATGCGATCAAGCCGTCTGTGAGGCCCAGCAGCGCGCGCGCCGAACGGCAGGCGCCGACGATGCGGCGATCGTCGTCATAGGCAAGCAGGCCGCTGCCGCTGCCGCCGTCGCCCGGCACGGTGGCGATCCAGGCGTTGCGGAAATGGCCGCGGAAGATCGCGCCCTCCATCCGCCGCGTCGCCTCCATCGTCACCGCGAGCGCGAGCTGATGCGCGGCGCGTTCGAGATCCTCGCGGCACGAGGTGATGTTCACGGCACCGGCGAGCCGGCCGGCCTGATCGAACAACGGCGCCACGGCGCAGGAGAACATGTGCCACTGCGCGCGGAAATGCTCGTCGCGATGCACCAGGATGGGCTTCTCTTCGGCAAGCGCGGTGCCGAGCCCGTTGGTGACCTCGAAGGTCTCGGCGAAATTCGAGCCGGTGTAGATCTTCCAGTCCAAGAACATCTTTGCGTCGGCTTCCCCCGGCAGGCGGCTGAACAGCATGGTCGCGTTCGTATCAGCCAGATTGACGCAGTAGCCGGCCTCGCGCAGCACCCGGGCGAGATCGTCGAGCTCGGGCATCGCGAGCCGGATCGTCTCCTCCATCGGTTCGGCGACGTGCCGGATCTCGGCCTCAGTCAGCGTCTGCGGCGGGCCCTGGCGCGCGGGATCGAGCTTGTGGCTGATTACGCAGCGCCGCCAGGAATTGGCGATCCGCGACGAGGCATCGACGTCGGCCACGTGGTTGGCGACGGACAAGACACGGGCGACATGGTTCGAGGCCGAAAGGCTGGCCATCGCGGACGTCTCCACCCTGCATTATTGTGCAAAGTCTGGCAGCACAGGCGGGGATGTCAATCGGGAACCGGGACGCAGCTATTGCTGCACTGCGCTCACCACGTATCGATGCAGGGTCGCTTCTTCTTCGTCCTCGCGGGCGGCCTCGGCACCGAGCGCACGCCCGCCATGATCCAGCGCCGCGTCTCGGCGGGGTCGATGACGTTGTCGATCTCGAACACCGAGGCGATCGAGACCGCCTTGCCGTTGGCATAGAGCTCGGCGACCTTGTTCCGATAATAGGTCTCGCGCTCCTCGGGGTCGGCGATCGCCTCCATCTCCTTGCGGAAGCCGAGGCGGACATACCCCTCCAGGCCCATGCCGCCGAATTCGCCGGTCGGCCAGGCCGCGGTGAAGAAGGAGGCGTGGAAGCCGCCGCCGATCATCGACTGCGCGCCGAGACCATAGCCCTTGCGCAGCACGATGCCGAACAGCGGTACGGTAAGGCTCGCACCTGTCACGAACATGCGCGAGACGTGGCGCACGATCGCGGTCTTCTCGGCCTCCGGGCCGACCATGAAGCCGGGCGTATCGCAGAGCGAGACGATCGGCAGATCGAAGGCGTCGCAGAGCTGAAGGAAGCGCGCGGCCTTGTCGCCGGCGTCGGCATCGATCGCGCCGCCGAGATGGCGCGGATTGTTGGCGATCAGGCCGAACGGCTTGCCCTCGATGCGGATCAGCGCGGTGATCATGCCGACGCCGTAGTCGCGGCGCAGCTCCAACACGGAATCCTTGTCGGCGACGAGATCGATGACGCTGCGGATATCGTAGACCCGCAGGCGGTTCTCCGGGATCGCGCGGCGGAGCAGGCGCTGATCGGCGGCCTGCCACTCCGTCACCGCGCCCTGGAAATAGGACAGGTATTTTTGCGCCACCCGCGTCGCCTCCTCCTCGTCCTCGACGAGGATGTCGATCACGCCGTTCGGTGACTGGAACGTAACCGGGCCGACCTCGGCCGGGTGATAGACGCCGAGACCGCCGCCTTCGATCATGGCGGGGCCGCCCATGCCGATCGAGGCATTTTTCGTCGCGATGATGACATCGCAGCAGCCGAGCATCGCGGCATTGCCGGCAAAGCAATAGCCGGAGACGACACCGATGACAGGCACAAGGCCTGAGAGCCGCGCGAACTGCACGAAGGACGGGCCGTCGAGACCGGTCATGCCGAGCCGGTCGGTGTCGCCGGGCCGGCCGCCGCCGCCTTCGGCATAAAACACCAGCGGCACGCGCCAGTCTTCCGCCAGCGTCAGCATCCGGTCGATCTTCTTGTGGTTCATGTGGCCCTGCGTGCCCGCGAGCACGGTGTAATCGTAGGCCACGACGATGCAGCGGCCGCCCTCGGCGCCGAACTTCTCGGCATTCACCGTCGCAACACCCATCACGAGGCCGTCGGCCGGTGTGCTCTTGATGAGATCGTCGAGCTTGCGGCGGCGCCGCTGCGCAGCAATCGCAAGGCTGCCATATTCCATGAACGAGCCGTCGTCGACGAGCTGCGCGACGTTCTCGCGCGCGGTGCGCTGGTTGGTGTTGCGGCGGCGCTCGACCGAGGCTGGTCGGTTCGCATCGAGCGTATTGGCCTGGCGCGCGATCAGCTCGGCGAGATCAGGGCGGATATGGTCGAGATCGACATCGGCTTCCGCCGCCGACGCATCGGCCGCGACGTCGAGCGGCTCCAGATACATGATCGGTTCGCCATGCATCAGGGTCACGCCATCGCCGGCGACGAGCTTCATGACGCGGCCGCCCTGCTCGGCCATGACCAGATGCTCCATCTTCATGGATTCGATCACGGCGAGCTGCTGGCCCGGGCGCACGATCTCGCCTTCCTTCACTTGGATGGTGACGATGGTTCCCCGCAAGGGCGCAGCAACCATCACCGCACCTTCGGGCACGATCTGCGCGACGTGCGTCTCCGCACCATGGCCGCTTCGCTCGGTGGCGGCAAAATAGAGCGGCTTTGCCGCGCCATCGGCCGCCTCGACCAGCTTTGCGATGTTGCGATCGATGAAATCGGTCGCGATGCGGTTGGTCCTGAAATCGGGATGTGCGAGCACGGCCTGGAGGAAGGCGATGTTGGTCACGACGCCGTCGATCCTGAACTCGCGCAAGGCGCGCGAGGCTTTTGCCACGACGTCGTGCCAGGCTTCGCCCGGCGTGTGCACGATGACCTTGGCCAGCAGGGAGTCGAACGCCGCGCTGGTTTTATAGCCGGCATAACCAAAACTATCGACGCGGACGCTGGGCCCCGACGGCGGCTCGAACACGGCGAGCACGCCGCCGGTCGGATGCGTCGCCCCCAGCTCGTCCAGCGTCTCCATGTTGACGCGGAGCTGCATGGCATAGCCACGCGGCTTTGGGATGGAGCCCTGTGCCAGACCAAGGGAGGTCAATGTGGTGCCCGCGGCGACCGCGAGCTGGGCGCGGACGAGGTCGAGGCCAAGCACTTCCTCCGTCACGGTGTGCTCGACCTGGAGCCGCGGATTGGCCTCGATGAAGGCAAAGCTGTCCTCGGCCGTGCCGTCGACCAGGAACTCGAAGGTGCCGAGATTGTCGTAAGACGCCGCGGTCGCGAGCTCCTTCGCAGCTTCGATGATGCGGCCGCGCAAGGCGTCGCTGAGCGACGGGCTCGGCGCCACCTCGATCAGCTTCTGGTGCCTGCGCTGGATGGTGCATTCGCGCTCCCAGAGATGGGAGATCGCGCCGTGGCGATCGCCGATGATCTGCACCTCGATGTGGCGGGCCTGGCGGATCAGGCGCTCGGCATAGACGCCGTCGAAGCCGAACGCCGCCTTGGCCTCGGATTGGCAGCGCGCATAGGCTTCCGCGAGATCGGCGGCATTCTCCACGACGCGCATGCCGCGGCCGCCGCCACCGGCCATCGCCTTGATCACGATCGCCGCGCCCTTGCCGAGGGATTCGAAGAATGCCGTGATCTCCTCCAGCGACGAGGGCCCGCCGGTGCCGGCGATGATCGGCACGCCGCAACGCTTCGCCAGTTGCCGCGCCGCGACCTTGTCGCCGAACAGTTCAAGCGCGGCCGGCTTCGGCCCGACGAAGGCGATGCCCGCATCCGCGCACGCCTTGGCGAACGCGGCATTCTCGCTGAGGAAGCCATAACCGGGATGCACCGCGTCGCAGCCGGCGCTCTTCGCCGCCTTCACCGCCGCTTCGATATCGAGATAGGCCCGTGCGCCGCGGCCGGGGATTTCGACCGCCCCGTCGGCAACACGCGCGTGCAGCGACAGCGCGTCATCGGCCGGATGGATCGCGACCGTCGCGATGCCGGCATCGGCCGCCGCGCGCGCGATGCGGATGGCGATCTCGCCACGGTTGGCGATCAGGAGTTTCTTGAACGACATGCGGCGTCTCCATGCCCGCGGGCCGAGGCGCGGGTCGGCAGGTTCGATGATCCTGCTTCTTCACTTTAACCGCAGCCGTCAAGGGCGGGAAAGCCGGTCGCGGTGACCGGTCCCGCGGGCCGGAATATCAATTGCCCGCGCGCGCCGTGACGAGGCGGATAATCCGCGTCACGGCAGATAGTATGAACGCGATGTCAGGCCGCCCGCACGCCCGCAACGAAGGTGCTGACCTCGTTCTCCAGCGATTGCAGCTTCTGCGATAGCCGGCCGCTCGATTGCAGCACGAGGCCCGCGGCCTGGCCCGTTTCTACCGTAGCGTCGGTGACGCCGGAGATGTTCTGCGAGACTGGTCGGTGCCGGAAGCCGCCTCCTGCACGCTGTGGGCGATCGCCTGCGTCGCGGCGCCCTGCTCCTCGACCGCGGCCGCGATCGACGAGGAGATCTCGTTGACCTCCATGATGGTCTTGCGGATGCTCTCGATGTTGCCGACGACCTGGTTGGTCTCGGCCTGGATCGCGGTGATCTGCGCGCCGATCTCGTCGGTCGCCTTCGCGGTCTGGCTCGCCAGCGATTTCACCTCGCTCGCGACCACGGCAAATCCCCTGCCGGCCTCACCGGCGCGCGCCGCCTCGATGGTGGCGTTGAGCGCGAGCAGGTTGGTCTGCGAGGCGATCTGGTTGATGAGGTCGATGACCTCGCCGATCTTGTGCGCGGCGGCGGCCAGCCCCTGCACGGTGTCGTTGGTGCGCTGACCGTCCGCGGCCGCTTTGTCGGCCACGTTTGCAGCCTGCGCGACGCGCTGGCTGATCTCGGTGATCGAGGACGACAGCTGGCCGGCGGCGGACGCCACCGTCTGCACATTGCTCGACGCCTGCTGGCAGGCGGTCGCGACGAAGCTTGCGCGGTCTGTCGCCTTGTTCGCGGTCTCCGACATGCCTTGCGCGGCCTGCTGCACCGCGCGCGCCTCGGTGAAGACGTCGCGGACGACGGCCTGAACGCTCGCCTCGAACCTGCCGGCGAGATCGGCCATCGTCTTGCGTTTCTCGTCGTCGGCCCTCTGCTTCGTCTCCTGCTGCTCCGCATGCATGCGGCTCACCGCCGACGCATTGTCCTTGAACACGGCAAGCGCCTTGGCGAGCCCGCCGACCTCGTCGCTGCGGCCGGTGTAGGGCACCTCGAACGCGCTGTCGCCGGCGGCGAGCCGCTCGGTCAGCGCGGTGATGTTCGCGAGCGGCCGGGTCACGCTGCGGCCGATTACGAAGGAGCAGGCCAGCACCAGGACCAGGACGGCCAGACAAATGTAGGCGAATGTCGTCGCATTCTGGCGAAAAACGGCATCGACGTCGTCGAGATAAATGCCGGTGCCGATGATCCATCCCCAGGGCGCAAAGCCCTTCACATAGGAGATTTTTCCGACCGGCTGCTCGAAGCCCGGCTTCGGCCAGAGATAGCCGTAGAAGCCGGCGCCCTGCTTGTTGACGACGTCAACGAAGCCCACGAACAGCGCGTTGCCGGCGGGGTCCTTCATGCCGGAGAGATCCTTACCGTCGAGCTCGGGCTTGATCGGGTGCATGACCATCTTGGGGGCCATGTCGTTGATCCAGAAATACTCGACCTTGTCATAACGCAGGCTCTTGATCGTTGCGATCGCGGCGGCCTGCGCCTGCTCGCGCGGCAGCTTCCCCTCGCTCTCGAGCTTCTGATAGTGCGCCAGGATGCCGTAGCCGACATCAACCATGTGCTGCGTCTTGGCCTGGCGGTCAGCAATCATCTGCGCGCGCAGGGTCGAGAGCGCGATCGGCGCCAGAGCGATCATGCCGAGGAGGCTGATGCCGACAATCAGGACCAGCTTGAAACTGATGCGGGAGAAAAACATCGGTGCTCGCAAGAATTGGAAGGGCTGATATGCCAGTTTATCCCGCACCCCTTAGCGAAGCTTTAAGCATTCGGTTCCCCAAATCCCCGCAAAATTGCGTTGGAGGCCGCCGGCGTACTGCGTGCGGCTTTGCAGGCTGACGAGGCTTGGCTGCATCCGGGATCCCGGCTCTTTAGATCTAGAAGACCTCGATATCGCTGCTGCGAGCGTTGACTTGCGGTCGGCTCTGGCGGAACGATCGGCGCAGATCATCAGCGCAAGCTGTGGCGTGAGCTGCACAGAAGGCCAGAGGCTCAATGCATCAATCGACATATGGCAAGTCCCTCGACCTTCCCGCGCTGTGCGCGGCGGAACGGCTCTTCATCTGGGGATTTCGGGCCAAGGCACGCAGCGGAAGCGCCGTTCCGACCGCGGCCGACATCCAGCAAGTGTACGACCACTTTCGCGTCGGCGACGCGGTGCCGTCGCTGGAATCCATCATCGAGATCTTCGCTTGCACGGCGCATACGGCCATCGAGGTTCATTGCCCGACCTGTCCGAAGATGTCGGACAGCGAGCACGAGATCTTGCGGGCGATCGCCGCGGCACAGCAGGAACGCATCGACGTCGCGCGCGAGCAGTTCGAGAGCTGGTTGCCGCCGGTCGGTGCCGATTGGGCTCTCGCGCCCGTGCGGGGGCTAGCAACGATCTTCCGCATGGCTGGCCTCATCCTGCCCGACCGACAAGTTCAGTCTTTCGACCATGACCGGACGATGGCGATGAAGAGCTGGCTGGTCGGAAGTCCCACGCTGCACTGACGGGATCGTTCATGCTCCACGATACGTGTGGTTCTGCGCCAGTCGAGAAAGCCGGCCAGCCGCGGCTCTGTCCGCTCCAGGCCGCGCTTGCGGCGCGTCCCTGCGTCGAGAGCTACGATGAATTTTCCCGCGTCGCGCTGTCGCTGTTCCGATTCATCGGAGCGGCCTATGCGACCGGCGCCTCCGATTGCTGGGAAGCGGCCTATCGCTTCGCCGACGAGGCGCCGGGCATCGTCGACAGTCCGCTGCTGGTGGCGCGCGCTGCTGCGCTCGTCAGGATCCTGCGCAGCGGCCGGCCGTGCGAACTGTGCTTCATGCCGCCCTCGTGCCGGCGCCTCTCGAAGGACGAGGCGGAATTGATGCGACTGCTGGCGGTCGCACGCCGCAACCAGCCGGGCGAACTCGAATCCATCGTTTGCCAGTACGTCGGGAACGAGAACGAGATCGCGACAACGCGGGCCGTCAACGCGCTTGCCTTGTGCTGACGCTTTGATGGGTTCTAGTCGCATCTCAAGCGACCTTGCGCTATCAACATCGCCATGGAGACGCAGTGCTCGATGCCCTCCATGAAACCTCCAGACGGCCCCAGGGATCACCACCGCTGGGGTCGTCGTTTTGCGGCCTGACCTAACCGCCCTTCTTGCCGAGCACGAGATCGATGGTGTGAGCCGCGATCTTACGCAGCTGCGGCTCGTCGCCGAAGGCACGTTCGAGCACGCCAAGGCCGCGCGTCACCGTGATGATGTGCAGCGCTGCGGCCGCGGGATTGCCATTGAACTCGCCGCGCTCTGTGCCCGCCGCCAACGTCTCTTGAACCAGCATGGTGATGCGCGAGATGAGGCCCGCAAAGGCCTGACGCGCGTCTTCATCCAAGCCTTCCCCTTCGGCCGCGCCGAGCTCCATCAATCCGCGCGTGGTCGGACATCCCCGCGGCGGCGAGCCCGAGCGGAAATTGGTGATGGTCAGGTCGAAGAACGCGGTGAGGCGTTTTCGCAATGAGCCGGCGCCGAGCGCCTTTTGCAGGGCGAGGAGATAATCGCCCGCATAGCGCTCATAGGCCTGGAGGAACAGCGCCTCCTTGCTGCCGAAGGCATTGTAGAGGCTGCCGCGCTGAACACCGGCATCGCGCGCGATGTCCGACAGCGACGTGCCGCGCACGCCCTTGCGCCAGAACTGGTCGAACGCGATACGCAGGACGTCGTCGTGGTCGAATTCGCGCGGCCTCAAATCCTGCTCCTCGGTACGGCAAAAATATTTGACACGATGTCAAGAACGTGTTTTCTCGACATCGTGTCAAAAACTAATTGGGATTGATAGCCCGTTCCGTCAATGGGCCCAACGGCCGGTCGCTTGCGAGCGCCCTGGCCGATCGTGCCCGCATGCCAAAAGGGACCCGCCCATGCCTCTCCTTCACATCTCGATGCGCGCCGGCAAACCGGAAGCCTATCGGCAGGCGATCCTCGATGGTTTGTACCTCGCCATGCGCGAGGCGCTGAACGTGCCCGAGGGCGACGAGTTCATGACCATCAGCGAGCATGACGCCTCGAACTTCCGCTGCGGCAATGCCTATGGCGTCAAGCGCAGCGACGACGCCGTGCTGATCCAGATCACCGTGTTCGCATCGCGCACTCCGGAGCAGAAAAAGGCGCTGTACCGCCGGATCGCGGAGCTTCTCGGCGAAAAGCCGGGCATCCGCTCCGAGGACGTGTTCGTCAACGTGCTCGATGCCCCCGCGGAGAACTGGTCCGTCGGAAACGGCATCGCGCAATTCGCGTGAAGTGAGGGGCGTGCTTCTGGCGTGATCGCTTGCTTCACCCACCCGCAACGCACGCCGCCATGATCCCGTCGAGCTCGGCCTTCGAGAGCACGCCGAGCTCGGTGATGAAGACGATCCGCGATCGCGGCACGCCTTCCGCCGGTGCATCGCCCGGCGCGAGCGTCGCGCGGCCGGCGGCGAACTGAAGCACCATCTGGCGCCCGGGTTGCTCGACGGTCTCGAACAGGCCTTTTGCGCGCGCAAGCTTTGGCGCCAGGCGGCCGATCGCCTGCTGCAGGCGCGGCAGCGACAGCGGCTGATCCGAGGTCCAGCTCAGCGTCTCGAAGCGCTCCTCGGACGGCCGTCGTGGTCCAGGGTCGCGCGGCGCGGGCGCGCGATCAACAGCCGCGGGAAACAGCAGCGCGGACGGAATCTCGCCGTGGCTGGCATCCACCACCACGGCGGGGACGCGCTGCGCGCGGATGGCTTCGCGCATGCGGGCGCCTGCGCTCTCGTCCGCCAGATCGAGCTTGCTCAGCGCCACGATATCGGCGACGCGCAATTGCGAACGATGGAGCGCATCATCCAGGGCCGCCGGTAGCGTCGCCGCATCCATCACGCAGAGCACGGTTTCCAGCGGCGCCTCGCGCAAGATCACGGGGTCCATCAGGTTGCGGACGATGTCGGCGGGATCGGCGACGCCGCTGGTCTCGATGACGATATATTCGGGCTTGGGATCGCGTCGCAACAGCGTCGAGAGCGTGCGCAGGAGATCGCCTTCGAGCGAGCAGCAGATGCAGCCATTGGCGAGGCTGACCAAGCCGTCGCTTGCGCCCGCGATCAACTCCGCGTCGATGTTGATCGCGCCGAAATCGTTGACGATTGCCGCGATACGCCGTCCCTCCGCGTTCGCCAGCAGATGGTTGACGACCGTGGTCTTGCCCGCCCCCAGAAAGCCCGTCACCAGGAGAATGGGGACCGGCATGGGATCAGCCCTCGACGACGGGGCGACGCACGGGGCGGCCGGGCCGCGCCGCCACGTCCAGCACGCCATCGCTGATCAGCGGCTGGCCGCTGACGATCAGATGCCGCACGCCGTCCGAGGGGCGGTTCATCGCCGTGAAGGTCGCGCGGTCGCTGAGCTTCTCGTAGTCGAACACGACGATGTCGGCATCGGCGTCCTTGGCAAGGCGGCCCTTGGCCCGCATCGCGGGCGTGCTTTGCGACAGGATCTCTGCGGGGATCAGCGCGCATTTGCGCACGCCTTCGAGCAGCGACACGGCCTTGCGCTCGCGCACCCATTCGCGGATGAATTTTGTGAAGCAGCCGGCCGAGCGCGGATGCGAGGTGGCGTCATCCGGCAGCGGCCAGGCGTCGCCGGTGTAGGTCTTGCCGTCCGACGTCGTCCACGGCATCGCATCGGATGCGATCGCGCCGCCGGGATACAGCACCGACATATCGAGCAGATCGCGATGATGCGCATTGTTGTCGGTATCGAGGATGTGCCAGAGCACCAGCGAGGACGGCTCTTCGGCCTGCGCCTTCAGCAGCTCCTCGCGATCGCGGAAGCGGTGACCGTCGGTCACGCGCTGCACCGAGTCGTAGCCGGTGCCGTTGCGCTCGACGAACTGGGGATCACTGAAGAAGGCCGCGGCCAGCACGGTCGAGCCGGTGCCGTAGGGATAGGCTTCGACCGTGATCGGGAGGCCCTGCGCCTGCGCCTTTTCGACCAGCACGCGGCAGCGCTCGATGTCGGTCTTGCTCGACGAGTTGAAATGGCAGATGTGCATGTGTGCGCCGGTGGCGCCGGCATAGCCGATCAGGCGGATATAGGCTTCCGCCGCACTTTCGGGATCGACGCGCGACATGTAGGCGACGTGGGTGAAGGTCGGCACGTCCTGCCTGGCCGCGAGCTGGCAGACCGCGGTCAGCTCCTGCACGCCGGCGCCCGGCGCGTAGGCGTTCAAGATGCCGATGCCGATGCCGCCCTCGTTCAAGCCGCGCGAAAGACGCTCGAGGATGCCGGCGACCTCCGCATCGCTCGCCACGTTGTCCATCCAGCGGCGATCGCGCATGGCGTTGCCGAACGCCTCCAGCGAGCTCTCCGCATTCGAGCCGGTCATCGCGCCGATGCGTGCAAAGGCCCAGTTGGTGGCGGCGCCGTAGTTCAGCACGCGTCCCTTCCGCGCCTGGCGCTCATACCAGGAGGCGACCGGCAGCACGCCGGCCTCGAGATCGAGCGTCGTCGTCACGCCGTCGAACGCCTGCATGCGGTCGGCCGGGATCGACTGGCCATGCGCGTGCAGATCGATGAAGCCCGGCGCGACCACGAGCCCCGTCGCGTCGATCACCCGCTCGGCGCCGCCGAGGCCCGTGCCGACCGCGGCGATCTTGCCATCCACCACCGCCACATCGCCAATGGCGTCCATTCCGCTCGCGGGATCCACCACCCGGCCGCCAGAGATCACCAAGCCGCTCATGTCGTCACTCCGCATGCTATTGCCAGAACCTCCGAAGGCCCGGCAGCAGCTCCGGAGGCGCGGAGCGCATAGTGCAGATTTTGGGGAGAACGACTACCGCCACTGATGCCGATGCTGCATGCGCTCGCGACCTCGCGGCATGTCTTGCCCGAAGGGCAACGGCCCAACAAGCCTCCGGTAGAACGATGGAAAAGATCGCTATAAGGTTGCCGTCGCGGCCGGTCGCGTTGCCTGCGTCGGGATCATCGGCCAAGTGTGTCGTGCAAGGGGGCGAAATGTCTGCAATGTCAAATCAGGGCCTGCGCATCGGCTGCAGGGCAGCTTTGATCATCTCCATCGTCGTCTCGGCGGCAAGCGCGTTTGCGGCCGCCCCACAAGACCTGAACGATTGTCAGGACAACAGCGATGTCCCGCGCATGATGGCAGCGTGCAGCAACCTCTCCAAGGACGCCAGATTGCCTCCCGATGCAAGATCCATGGCGCTGCTCAAGCATGGCTTCGGAAATTTTGCACTCGGCAACATGGATGCGGCTCAAGCCGACTTCACCGAGGCGGTCAGGCTCAACCCGAAGAACAACTACGCTCATCACGAGCTGGGACTGACCTTGGCCAAAAAGGGCGACACCACACGCGCAATCGCTTCGCTCACCGAGGCCATCAATCTTGATCCCTCAGGTGCCGCAAGCCGGTTCATTCGCGGGCAGATCTATATGTCCGAGGACAGGCTGGACGAGGCGATCCGGGATTTCACCGATGCCATCAGGCTTGGACCCGACAAGAATACCACCTTTGCGAAAGACCAGGAGGTGAGTCGTCCAGAAGCCGATCGCGTCGCGACTGACTACTACACGGCCCGGGGAGATGCGTACTATCGGAGAGGCGATTTCAGGGATGCAGCTTCGGACTACGACCGGGAGGCGCGGTTTTCCGATCCTGATGGCTACGGCGTGATTTGGGGATCGGTGGCGCGGATGCAGGGACGATCTGCCGATGCCGGCATCGCGCTGTCCGCTGCACTCGACAAGGGCCAGCTCAGGGATTGGCCGAGAACCGTCGGCGAATTGCTTGTCGGCCGGATCACTCCCGCCGCAGCCCTGGCTTCGGCCAGGAATTCAGATCAAACCTGCGAGGCGCACTATTACGCTGGGATCGCTCAGCTCAAGGGCAAAGATACAGTTGCGGCCCTGAAAGAATTTGCGGCTGCGCGAGACGGATGCCCGACCTCGTTTCGAGAGTATCGTGCCGCCATTGCCGACCTGAAGCGATTGCAGTCGCAGTGATCGCAGAGGCGGACAGATTCCCAGTCGCAATTCCCATGTTAACGGTCTCGATCAGGACGTCATTGTTATGAGGCGCGTGAACTGGTCTGTGAGATGGGAATCCAGGATACCGGCGGCCACGATGGGCTTGGCCACGGTCGCAGCCTTGTTCCGAGATGGATTTGCCTTCCTACACCAAATGGGGATCGGTGCCGTTCAGCCGGGGAAGGTTCTCGGACAGCAAGCGGAGATAGAGCTCTCGCGCAAAAGAAATGGCGCTCCCTAGGGAAGAGTGAAAAGCCTTGGATTTCAATGGGCTTGCCAGCTGTTCAGCGGTCAAACAGCACATTGAAACACAATGGGTATTTTCGCGATTGGCAAACCTTCGCGCGCTCAGTCGTTCCAGTCCATCATGGGCTAACTTGAGCAAGCTTCAGCAAACAAAGTCCGACGAGATCACACCCTAGATGATCATCTGACCATGGAAATGACTGGTTCGAACAAGACACGCGACTACTATATCGTGGCCGTTTCGTCCGTCTCGTTTCTTTATGTCGTTTTGCCTATCTTGCAGACGCTGTCGTTTACGTCTGCTTCTCAAGCGAGATGGTGTCATGTCGTTCCAACCCAGGCGCGCTGGCCCTTCGATCGCATCGAGACGAGACCGGCGCCCGGAGACCTTCACTCCAGGTAGTGATCGCGGCCACCGGCATTCCTGAAATCAACATGAGTGCGCAGGCCTCGCGGCAGCGACTGCTGCACGTTCAACGTTCAGGCCTCGCCTGAGCGAGACGCCGGGCGAGGGCCAGCCAGCCCGTCCTGCGGCAGCTTCAAGCAATCGTCAGACCCGATGGTGACATCATGACTCTTACTCTCGCCACTCCGGCACGCGATCGAATCATCGAACCGATGATCGCGCTTGCACATTGCACGAAACAGGACCGGATCGTCGTAGCCGGCTCCAGGGGCATCGAACTGATGTTCCAGCTGCAACGCCTCGGCTACGCTCACGCAGCCGCTACGGCAAACTGCGGCCGTCCGGCCGGCCAATACGACGTAGCGTTGGTCGATTGGCGGCAGCGCACGTTCAATGCGCTTGAGCCAGCGCTTGATTGGCTGGCGGACTTCTTGCGTCCCAACGGCGTGCTGGTCGTCTGGGTTGATCCGCAGAAGGCCGCCTCCAACCAGGCCCTTCGCCAGTCGTTGGAAAGGCGCGGCTTTGTCATCGAGGCGGGAACCGTCCATGAATGCGGCTGCGCCGTTTCAGCGCGGCGCAGAGCAATGAATCCGGTTCGCAAAGCGGCGTGACCTGTCTGATCCCACCGCTGCGACACGGGCGCCACGGCCGCCTGCGTCGTCGCAGCAACCTGTCCGGCACAGGCCGGACACAAGAGACGACCGCCGCAGCATGGGCCTCGCGCAAACCGCCAAGTGCCACCGCAGCGGCGGCCATGTACAGGAGGATGCCAAATGGCAAAAACGGAAGCCTGGCGCGCTGCCGGCGAGCGCCGCACCGTGGAAACCAAACCGCCCGTTCCGCGCGCGATCCTGGTCGGCGTCCAGCTTCCGGGCGTCGATGACGTCGCGCACGCCGCAAACATCGAAGAGCTGGGCCGCCTGGTGAATACGCTCGGTTACGAGGTCGTTGGCACGATATCGCAGAAGCGCGACGAGATCGACGGCGCGACGGTGCTCGGCAAGGGGCGGCTCGAGGAACTCGCGGCGATGAGGCGTCGTCGGATCGATGGCGGTACCGCGGAAGTCGAAGGCCCGTGAACGCTTTCAGGACGGCGACGGCAAGAAGCCGAACGCCAGGCAGCCGGAGCCTGATTCGGAGGTGCAGCCGAAGCCGGAGTTTGTGATCTTCGATCATGAAATCTCCCCAGGTCAGGCCCGCAACCTGGAGCGCGCGACCGGCGCGCAGGTGCTCGATCGGACCGGCGTGATCGTCGAGATTTTCCATCGTCACGCCCACAGTCGCGAGGCGAAGGTGCAGGTCGAGATCGCGCGGTTGAAGTACGTGTCGCCGCGCTTGCGGGAAGCGCCGGGCAGCGGACGGCAGCAGGGGCCCGGCTCGGGCGAGTCCGATCTCGAACTTGATCGCCGCAAGATCCGCGATCGCCTCGCGGAACTAAAGGAACAGCTGGATGATATCCAGCGAGACGGCGACCAGCGTCGGTCCGCGCGCCGCGATCAGCTTCGGGTCGCACTCGTCGGCTACACTAACGCGGGGAAGTCGTCGCTCATGCGGGCGCTCACGGGCAGCGAGGTGCTGGTCGCGGACAAGCTGTTCGCGACGCTCGATACGACGGTGCGCGCCCTGCAGCCCGAGATGAACCCGCGCGTGCTGGTCTCGGACACCGTCGGGTTCATCAAGAAGCTGCCGCACGATCTCGTCGCGTCATTCCGTTCCACGCTCGCCGAAGCGCTCGAAGCGTCGCTGCTGTTGTTCGTCGTCGATGCGTCCGATCCGGCGTACGAATCGCAGCTCGAGGTGAGCCGCAGCGTGCTGCGCGAGATCGGCGCGGAAACCGTCCCGTCGCGTCTGCTTTTCAACAAGATTGATCGCGTCAGCGAGGCGGACCGGGCCGCCCTCCACGCAAAGCACGCGGACGCGATCCTGCTTTCCGCAATGTCGCCCGCTGACGTGGCCTCGCTACGCGAGACGATCATCGCGTTCTTCGAAGCTGCAATGGTGGAGGACCAGTTGGTACTGCCCTACGCGAAGCAGGGGCTGCTCAGCGACGTGTATGAGCATACGTGCGTACTCTCCGAGGACTACGATGCCACTGGCCGGATCATGAGGGTACGCGGCCTGCCCGACGCGATCACGCGGCTGCGAAGAACGCTCGCCGTCCCATGAGTTCGGCCGCCGACCCGTCGGGTACAAGGACGATTCAGACGGGAATCAGCGATGCTAGAGCCCGTTCCGATGGAATCGGAACGGGGCTCTGGATTCTTGATTTTGACGCGTTTTCTTGACGCGAACCGGTGTCCACTTCGCTGGAAAACGCTTTAGGTCGGCACCGCGACGCAGGCTGTTGGCGCAACGGCTCGCCGGCTGCGCGCCACGAGCAGGAGATGGGTGGCGCGGTCCATGAACTCCGTGCGCGAGGCATACGCCTTCTCGAGCCGCTCGAGTTCATCCGCAAGCTGACCTTCGCCCGTCGGAGCGCGGGGATTCCACCGCGAATCCGGCATAAATCGACTGTGAAAGAGGTCGAGGCCCCGCACATCCTCGATGTCGAAACAGCCGATGAGATAATTTCGCAATTCAACCGCGGTAAACAAATGAAAGCTGAATGCAATCTGCCTGCCGTCGCTGAGGTCGATTTCGCAGCGGTCCCTGACGTGATCCTGTTTCAATCGGCGGACTTTCTCGATCGAGTCCACAAAGGCCGTTGGCATACTGCCGATCGGACGTACCGTGGTTATGAAATATCCCGATGTGACGCGTGCGATCTCTCTCGAGATTTCCGGCAGGCGTGCGACGGGCAGATGGCTCAGCGCGCTGTACGGGCAAAGAGTCAGATCAACCGAGGCATCCGCTTCCGGCAGCCGGTCCGCAAGGTCGGCGACGTCGAATGTGACACTTACGCCTGGAAGGCTGGAGAGATTTCGCGCAGCCCATTGTGCCCGCTGTATTTGCGCCTGTGCGATGTCGAATCCGCGCGCGGTAATGCTGCTGAATCCGAGCACGTGCGCGCGGATGACCAGTCGGCGCAGCCAGGTACCGGGTCCGCAACCCGCATCCAGGAACCTGACTGAGCTTGCGCCGGAAGCCCGTAGGTCGGTCAGTTTCTTCTCCAATACGGCCCAGACGCAGCGGTCTGCGTACGCGTGCATTCCGTCAAAGGCAAAGAGCCGCGAGGGATCCCCGTCAGCGTAAGAGACATAATCGTCACCAGCCTGGTTGTAGATATCGGCAACGTCATCAGTTGCCTCATTATCAACCGCCTGGACAGAATGCCCAACGCTATGGGGGACGGGCAAATTTGACGCCCATTTCCGCGCAGGGATTGAATCGTGGTCAAACATGTCCGGCCTGCCAGATATGAAATGGGGTTTCCACTTTTGCGGCTCATACGGCTTGAGAGCCGGCCGACGCGCAGAAGGTGTGCCGGGGGCGATATGAAATCGAGACTGATTGCAGTTGTGATTAATAAGCGCTTCATATACGGCAGATTCAACTCAGCCAGTTTGTCGCCGTTCACCGGCGAAAATTCGCCGCTTGCCGATCGAGACCACCCCTCCCGAAACATCGACCTGTCACTGACACAGCAACTCGTTCAGTTGCTGTGCAAATTGGCAAACCAACATCGCGCAAAGTGGCAAACCTGCCGAGCGGCTTGTGCAATCAATCGATTAACGCACGGGGTCGCGCTCCAGAAGCGGAGCGGCATCGTACAAGATCGCAGAGTATCGTGGATTTGGCGCTCCCTAGAGCGTTTTCCGATCACGTTGCGTCGTAACCAGCCGCGACGAGATAATTTTGACATTCCTCGGGTGAGAAGCGTTTGAGAGCGTTGGCGATTGCTTGCCAGAGATCGGGCATGGTGCGGGCTGCGGCGGTCCGCAACAGCGCTTTCAGTTTGGAGAAGGCCATTTCAATCGGGTTGAAGTCTGGACTGTAGGGCGGAAGATAGAGCAGGCTAGCTCCGACCGCCTGGATGGCCTCTCGAACGCCATGGACCTTGTGAGCGGGCAAGTTGTCCATGATAACGGTATCGCCCGGCCGCAGCGATGGGGCGAGCAATTGCTCGACGTAGGCCAGGAAAGCGTCGCCATCCATTGGACCGTCCAGAACAAGCGGCGCGATCAGACCGTCGGAGCGCAATCCAGCGGTGAACGTCGTCGTCTTCCAATGTCCGTGTGGGATAGCTGCACGACATCGCTCGCCGCGTGGCGAGCGCCCGTAACGCCGCGCCATTTTGGTGTTGGCGCTGGTTTCGTCGATGAAGACGAGACGCTCAGGGTCAAGGTCGATTTGCCCTTCGAACCACTCCTCACGTGCGGCATTTATATCGCCGCGCCGTTGCTCGGCGGCGTGCGCTGTCTTTTTTTAAGTGTGATCTTTCTGCGCTGGAAAAAACGCCAGAGCGACGCGATGCCAGTCGATATTCCATGACGTTTCAACAGTTCTCGCAACTCGGCAAGCGTGATATCCGGCCTCGCTGTCACCGCCTCCAGAATCAATTGCGAATGCGCTTCGATGCGCTGCGATTTGCGGTCACCGCCCTGGCGTTTAGGAACGATGTCGCCAACTTTCTTGAGGCGACCGCGCCAGCGGATTGCACTGGCCGCGCTGACACCAAAGCGCTCAGCAGCCTGTCGACAGGACATGCCACCGTCAATCGCGGCTACCACCCTTTGGCGAAGATCAACCGAAAGCGCCCTGGCCATACATGCTGGCCTCCCTCGCCAGCATGCAGCTTGAATCTGACTCGCGCCGTTTTGGGAATCCCCACCCGATTCTTTCCGGTCGGAAAATGCTCTAGGGGAATCGAACCCCTGTTTCAGCCTTGAGAGGGCTGAGCAGCAAGAGTGAGTTCGCAGCCGGCGTTGTGGCTAGGATCAAGAGCCGAGCCCTTGGTCCAGGCGGAGTTCGCCCCCTCCATCAAGGATTAGGTTGTTGACTCGGGCTTTTGTCAGAATTCGCGGCCTAGTTCACGAGTGGCGGCACGCTACCCGAGACAAAAAGCAAGGAGACAGCGGTTGCTGGTGCCAATTGGCAGTCAGCACGATCGCACATCAAGAAGATTGCTTGTTGAAAGATTCAAGCCGCCGAGGCCTTCAAGGATTCGACTACCAATCGCGAGGAACTTGAGACGCTACCGATTTGCTACGGTACAGGTGCGCCAGATGCTGCGATTGCACTAAATCCGCATATCACATTGATTTCAAACGGCTTTATGGTAGCGGGAGAGGGACTCGAACCCCCGACCCCAGGATTATGATTCCCGTGCTCTAACCAGCTGAGCTACCCCGCCACAGGGTCGCGAGGGCCGAATAAGGCCGATCTCGCGAACGCGCGGCATATAAGGAAGGGGGCGGCGGGCTGTCAATCCGCCTTCGCTAAAGCTTTGGCGGGACAAGGCCGTTTGTGCCGAATTTGGCACCAGAATCCGCAATTTTTCGGCACCGGACTCGTGGAGAGTCCCGCTCACCCGGATCGCATCTTCGATGCGCTCCGGCCTCTCCCCGCAAGCGGGGAGAGGCGAAGGAAGAATCAGCCTATTTCGGCCTGACCGTCGGGTCGCCGCCGGGGCTGCCGGGGGGCGGGATGACCGGCATGGCACCGTCCGTAGAGGGGGCCGGAGCGTGCATGTCGGGGTCGATGCCGGAGGGCGGGCAGAGCACGCCGTCGGATTTGGCCAGTTTGTCGCCGAGCGGTTCCCGGGACTGGCCGGTGGTGGTGCCGTCGGGCGTGGTGGCGCGGTTCGGGCGGTCCTGCGGCATGCAATTGGCGGCGTGCTGGGCCGATGGCGGCGCGGTCGCTTGCGGCGGCGTTGCAGGTCGCGGCGGGGCCTGCGCGATCGCGGCGCCTGAGGCGGCGATCAGGAGGCTGGCCAGAATGATGTTTGATGTCGTGCGCATGGGAGGGAAACGTCTCCGGCCATGCGGAGGTTCCGGCCGACGCACGGCGAATTGAAGCGCGGGAAATTGGCTGGCGGTTTCCTCGCGGCCGATCCTTCGAGACGCCTTGCGCGGCAACAGTGCTGGCCGACGGCGCGATCCCGGCAAATCGCTCTCACGATTTGACGTAGCGGATCAGCGAGAAGTGCCCCATCGGCGGCATCGGACGGCGCTCGGCGAGCGTGACGCCGCGGTGCCTGGCGGCCCAGTTGACGAGGCGGTCCCACGGGAATTCCGGGCGCCAGCCGAGGCGGCGGGCGATGGGCGCGAAGGCGAGCTCGAACAGCTTGCGCGGGCCGCGCTCGGCGCCGATGTGGTTGACCAGGATCAGCTCGCCGCCGGGCTTGAGCACGCGTACGAACTCGTCGAGCGTACCTTCGGGATCGGGCACGGCGGTGATGACATATTGCGCGACCACCGCATCGAAAAAGTTTTCGGGGAAGGCGAGATTCTTCGCGTCCATCACCGAGAGCACTTCGACATTGCTAAGCCGCAGCGCGCGCACGCGCGCCTGCGCCTTGCGCAGCATCGGCTCGGAGATGTCGACGCCGCAAATCTTCGTGGTGCGCGAATAATCGGAGAGTGAAAGCCCGGTGCCGACGCCGACGTCGAGGATGCGGCCGCCGATGCGGTCGGCCTCCGCGATGGTCGACTGCCGTCCGGCGTCAAAGACCTTGCCGAACACGAGATCGTAGACCGGCGCCCAGCGGCCATAGGCCTTCTCGACCCCGGCCCGCGAGATGTCTGCTGCCATGCCCCCTGCCCCGGAAATTTTCTAGCCGCGTACCGCTTCCACCAGCGGCCTCGCAGTGCTCGTTGCGACTTTCGCGGCGGCGCTCTGGATGAAGCCGCCACCGAGCACGCGTGCCTGCCCCGAGGGCGCGTCGTAGAACACGCAGGCCTGGCCGGGCGAGACGCCCTCCTCGCCGGCGACGAGCTCGACTTCGTAATGGCCGTTGCCGCCGCGCAGCCAGGCCGGCTGCGGGCTGCGGGTCGAGCGGACGCGCACGAACATCTCGAGGCCGGCGCCGATGGCGCGGTCGATGTCGCCGTCGCCGATCCAGTTGACGTCGCGCAGCACGATGCGGTGCATCTTCAGCGCATCGCGCGGGCCGACGACGACGCGGCGGCCCGGAGCATCCAGCCGCACCACGAACAGCGGTGCGTGAGCGGCAATGCCGAGGCCGCGGCGCTGGCCGACGGTGAAATTGGCGATGCCGTTGTGCCGGCCGAGCACGCGGCCGTCGAGATCGACGATGTCGCCGGGGTCCATCGCGTTCGGACGCAGGCGAGTGATGATGTCGGTATAGCGGCCGGTCGGCACGAAGCAGATGTCCTGGCTGTCGTGCTTGTCGGCGACCGCGAGACCGAAGCGGCGCGCGAGCTCGCGCGTTTCGGGCTTGGTCATGTCGCCGAGCGGGAAGCGCAGGAAGTCGAGCTGCTCCTGCGTGGTCGCGAACAGGAAGTAGCTCTGGTCGCGGTCGCTGTCGGCGGCGCAGACCAGCGCGCGCGAGCCGTCGTTGCGGCGGCGCGAGGCGACGTAGTGGCCGGTGGCGAGCGCCTGGGCGCCGAGCTCGCGCGCGGTCTTCAGGAGGTCGCGGAACTTGACCGAGCGATTGCACTCGATGCACGGCACCGGCGTCTCGCCGAGCGCGTAAGAGTCGGCGAAATTGTCGATGACGGATTCGCGAAAGCGATCCTCGTAGTCGAGCACATAATGGGGAATGCCGAGCTTGGCGGCGACGTCGCGGGCGTCGTGGATGTCCTGGCCGGCGCAGCAGGCGCCCTTGCGATGGGTCGCCGCGCCATGATCGTAAAGCTGCAGCGTGATGCCGACGACGTCATAGCCCTCGGCCTTGAGCAGCGCAGCCGTCGTCGAGGAATCGACGCCGCCCGACATGGCAACGACGACCCTGGTGTCCTCAGGACGGCCTTCGAGATCCAGACTGTTCAGCATGGGCCTTAAAGCGTTGTGACGGCGGCGTTCGCGATCCGCGATGACTTGGACATTTCGGCTTCCGGCGGGACATCGACGCTCCCCGGGAACTTTGGTTCCCCTGGGGGCACGACTGCCCGGTCGAAAGCGGCTGAGAGCAGCTCTTTAATATAGGCGCCATTCCGGTGAAGCAATCACGCGGGCGGCCGCTTAGGGCAATTCTTGCCGGGGAGGCAGAAATGGCGGGGCTTTGGCGCCCCTCGCGGCGGGGGCATGAATCAATCAAATAATTGATTTTGCTTGGTAAAATAATTCGTCAGGGAGCTGGCCCGCTCCTTGCTACCTCTATGCCGAAGATGTTTCCAAGAGGTTTTCCGTGGTCGGTCGGGCGTCAGACGTAGCAGCCAGCGTGCAAGTCCAGAGCGCGCAGCAAAAGCCTGCCCGGTCGCAGAGCTCCAAGGACACGTCCAGCAACGACTCCTTCGGCTCGCTGGTCGACAGCAACACCCAGGCGATCAGCAACAACGCGCCGTCGCAGGACACCGCGCCGCGGCGGACCGAGTCGTCGTCATCCGCCCCGGACAAGGGCCCGCGCGATACCGCCGCGACCGACCAGCCCTCGCAAAGCAATGCGAACGACGACACCGACACATCGGCCCCCACCGCGAACGACGCCACGGCCGATGCGGCCAAGCCGACCAAGGACAAGTCCGAGGCCTCCGACGCCAAATCGTCGGATAAAGCCGACGGCACCAAGGGCGACAAGACCGACGGCACCGTTGCCGCCACCGCCGATGCCGCCGTGCAGCCCGACGCGGCGCAGGTCGCCGTGCCCGATCCGAACGCCATCCTGGTGGCCCCGCCCGTGGTGCCGGTCGATCCGAACGCGGCCGCGAGCCAGGCCAGCGATGCCGCCGCCTCGCCGCTGACGATTGCGGCTGCCGGCATCGCCGCCAGCGCCTCGACCGCAGCGCAGATCGCGGGCGGCAAGACCGATGCCGCCACGGCGAGCGACAAGGGCGCCAAGACCGCGGGTGCCAAGGTCGATGCCGACACCACGACAACGCTGGGCCATGCCGCCACCGGCGCGACCGACGGCACCGCGACCGATGCCAAGACCAATGGCGGCCTGGTCGCCGCCGTCGACCAGGGCACGCCGAAGCCTTCGTTCAAGGCCGTCGCGACCGCGCAACGCGAGAGCGACGTCTCCAATATCGGCCAGGACGCGGGCAAGGCGAACGCCACGCAAACCGCGGCGACCGCCAACGCCGCGCATGCGCAAGCCGCCAAGCCGCAGGCCGATTCCGCTGCGACTGATGCGAAGGCCGATGCGAAAGCCGGCGCCACTGACGCAACCCCCACTGCCGCGAACACGCACGCGCATGCGGGCACGCAGGCCGCCGTGCCCACGACCGACACCAGCGCGCAGGCGGCTTCCGCCATACAGGCGCCGGTGACCAATACGACCTCGGCCGCGACAGCTTCGACCGCAACGCTGACCGCGACGGCGGCCAACACGAATGCCGTGCCGATCAGCGGCGTGCCGGTCGAGATCGCCGCTGCCGCGCGCGCCGGCAAGACGCGGTTCGACATCAGCCTCGATCCGATCGACCTCGGCCGCATCGACGTCCGCATCAACGTCGACCGCAACGGCCAGGTCACCTCGCATCTCACCGTCGAGAAGCCGGAGACGTTGCAGATGCTGCGGCAGGACGCGCCGCAATTGCAGCGCGCGCTCGACGATGCCGGCCTCAAGACCGGCAGCAACGGGCTGTCCTTCAGCCTGCGCGACCAGAATTCATCGGGCCAGAATTCCGGCCAGAACAACGACAATGGCGGCAATGCCCGCCGGCTGATCGTCAGCGAAGACGACACCGTTGCTGCGGCGCCCGTCGGGCGCGGCTACGGCCGCATGCTCGGATCGAGCAGCGGCGTCGACATCAGAGTGTGAGGAGTATTCGAACATGACCACCACGAATGCCGCCACCGCCCCGACGCCCGTCTCCGGGACCACCGACGTCCCGAAGTCGTCCTCGTCGAACTCGCTGAGCTCGAGCACGGGATCGACGCTGGCCGGCAACTTCCAGACCTTCCTGACGCTGCTGACGACGCAGCTGCAGAACCAGAACCCGCTCGATCCGCTCGACACCAACCAGTTTACCCAGCAGCTGGTGCAGTTCGCCGGCGTCGAGCAGCAGCTCAAGACCAACGATTCACTGTCCCAGCTCGTCACCCTGCAGCAGACTACGCAGGCGACCCAGGCACTGGGCTTCGTCGGCAAGACCGCGCTGGTCGACGGCTCGACCGCGACCATGACGAACTCGTCGGCGACATGGCATCTCAACGTGCCGACCGACTCCACCGTCGACATCACCGTTGCCAATTCCACCGGCCAGACGGTGTTCACCGGTAAATATACCGCCGCTGCCGGCACCAACATTCCCTTCACCTGGAGCGGAATGGGCAATGACGGCACGCAATGGCCGGACGGCAAGTACACGATCACGGCGACGGGTAAGGACGTGGCGAACAACAATGTCGGCATCGCCGCGCAGGTGCAGGGCGTGGTGTCGTCCGTCGACCTGACCCAGTCGCCGCCGCTGCTCACCATCGACGGCGCCAGCTACACCCTGAGCCAGGTGAAGAGCATCATCGCCACCAGCAGCAACTAAAGGCGCGCGCCTCGCCGCACACGAGATGTGATCCCCGCGAACTCAGGGGATCCATAACCACAGGACGTCGTTTTCGCGTGAGACCGTAACCCCGAGTCGTCGTCAAATTACTCCCTGGGGTTATGGGTCCCGGGCTCGCGCTACGCGCGCCCCGGGACGACAGTTGGGGCTTCGCTGGCTCCATTCGTTAGTAAAGTATTTACGAAGACCCCGCTCGGACGGCTCGGATCATGGTGTCCAGCCCTCCGGGCCGGCTGTGTTCCAGCCATTTTCAACGAGAATTGTATTGAAGCCTTAGGCTTAGCGGATTTTTAAGCCCGCACGCGTAGGGTTACGGCGTGAGTTCAGTGGTTGAGAGTTTGTGAGTACGCCATGACAGAACCCCATCGCCCGAGGGTAAAATACGTCATCGGGCCGGACGGCAGTCCGCTGACGATCGCAGATCTGCCCGCACCCGGCACCAAACGCTGGGTCATCCGCCGCAAGGCCGAAGTCGTCGCCGCTGTGCGTGGCGGACTTCTCTCCCTCGAGGAGGCCTGCAGCCGTTATACCCTGACGGTCGACGAATTCCTCTCCTGGCAGTTTTCCATCGACCAGCACGGTCTCGCGGGTCTTCGCACCACCCGCATCCAGCAATATCGCCAGTAAGCGATCCGGAAATCTGCAGCTTTTGACGAAAATCGGCCTCGCCCCGCGAGGCCGATTTTTTTCATGTTTCCTTTTGGCGCGACTTTTGTCCCAGCTCTTAACCTTCGTTAACCATATCGAAACCATCACCTAGGCAATAATTGCCCAGTCGACCGCTCGGTTGCGGGTCGAAGCTACGGGGCGGTTGCTTGCAAGGTCTTGCGGACTTTTTGAAGGGTATCGGCGCCGCCCGGTTCGGGGCGATGATCGCGGTCACCGCCGCGCTCATCGGCTTCTTCGCGTTCGTCATCATGCGCGTGACCACGCCGCAGATGACGACGCTGTTCACCGACCTCTCGGTCGAGGATTCTTCCGGCATTATCAAGGATTTGGAGCGACAGGGCATCCAGTTCGAGCTGCGCAATGAAGGCAGCATCATCATGGTGCCCAAGGACAAGGTCACCCGCCTGCGGATGAAGCTCGCCGAGGGCGGCCTGCCCAAGGGCGGCGGCGTCGGCTACGAAGTGTTCGACAAGTCGGATGCGCTCGGCACCACCTCTTTCGTCCAGAACATCAACCATCTCCGCGCGCTCGAAGGCGAGCTCGCCCGCACCATCCGCGCCATCGACCGCATCCAGGCCGCCCGCGTCCACCTCGTGCTGCCCGAGCGCCCGCTGTTCTCGCGCGAGGCGCCGGAGCCGTCGGCCTCGATCGTGGTGCGGGTCCGCGGCTCGCTCGAGGCCCAGCAGATCCGTGCCATCCGCCACCTCGTCGCCTCCGCCGTCAACGGGCTGAAGCCGCAGCGGGTCTCGATCGTCGACGAGGCCGGCTCGTTGCTCGCCGACGGCGCCGCGACCGATCCGGAGCAGGCGGTCGGCGACGAGCGCCGCACCGCCTTCGAGAAGCGGATCCGCAAGCAGGTCGAGGACATCGTCTCCTCCGTGGTCGGCTCCGGCCGCGCTCGCGTCCAGCTCTCCGCCGATTTCGACTTCAACAAGATCACCCAGACCTCGGACAAGTTCGATCCCGAGGGCCGGGTGCTGCGCTCGAGCCAGACCCGGGAAGAGAGCAGCCTCACCGCCGACAACAACGGCCAGGTCACCGTCAACAACGAGCTGCCCGGCAGCCAGCAGAACAGCGGTCCCACGGCGAAGGACCAGAGCAAGAAGACCGAAGAGACCAACAATTACGAGATCTCCCGCACCACCAAGACCGAGGTGACCGAGGCCGGCCGGGTCAACCGCATCTCGGTCGCAGTGCTGGTCGACGGCATCTATTCCAAGAACGACAAGGGCGAGCTCGCCTACACGGACCGCACCAAGGAACAGCTCGACCGCATCGCCACCCTGGTGCGCTCGGCGATCGGCTTCGACCAGAAGCGCGGCGACCAGGTCGAGGTCGTCAACCTGCGCTTTGCCGACGCCCCCTCCACCGCCCCGATCGCCGAGCCCTCCGGTTTCCTTGGCATGCTGCAGTTCACCAAGGACGACGTCATGTACTTCGTCGAGCTCGGCGTGATGATGCTGCTCGGCCTGGTCGTGCTGTTCCTGGTGATCCGCCCGCTGGTCAAGCGCATCCTCGCCTCCGAGGAGGTCGCCGCCGCCATCTCCGGCGCCCTCGCCGGCCCCGCCGCTTCGGAGGAGGCCGCGCCTGCCGGGCAGGCGCTGCTGCCGGGCGGCGCCGCGAGCGCGATCGACGTCGCCACCATTCAGGGCCAGGTCCATGCCCAGTCCGTTCATCGCGTCGGCGAGCTCGCCGAGCGCAACCCCAACGAAACCGTCGCCATCATCCGCCAATGGCTGACCGAACCCGCGAAATAATCGAGAAGTGAACTGACATGGCCGGCAACCTGCAAAACGCCAACTCCAACGACATCACCAGCGTGATCTCGACGCTCGGTGCCCGCCAGGGCAGCCGCGCGGGCGGCAAGACCGAAGCGGTGACGGGTCCCAAGCGCGCCGCGATCCTGATGCTGGCGCTGGGCGAGCAATATGGCGGCAAGATCTGGTCGATGCTCGACGACGACGAGGTGCGCCAGCTCTCTCTGGAAATGTCGACGCTCGGCACCGTCGAGGTCGATACGGTCGAGGACATGCTGCTCGAATTCGTCTCGCGCATGTCGGCTTCCGGCGCGCTGATGGGCAATTTCGACGCCACCGAGCGGTTGCTGCAGCAGTACCTGCCGCCGGAGCGCGTCAACGGCATCATGGACGAGATCCGCGGCCCGGCCGGCCGCAACATGTGGGAAAAGCTCTCCAACGTGCAGGAAGAGGTCCTCGCCAACTACCTCAAGAACGAATATCCGCAGACCATCGCAGTCGTGCTGTCGAAGCTGAAGCCGGAACACGCCGCGCGCGTGCTCGGCATCTTCCCCGAGGAGCTCGCGCTCGACGTCGTCAACCGCATGCTGAAGATGGAAGCGGTGCAGAAGGAGGTGATCGAGAGCGTGGAAAAGACGCTGCGCACCGAATTCATGTCCAACCTGTCACAGACCCGCCGCCGCGACGCCCACGAGGTGATGGCGGAAATCTTCAACAATTTCGACCGCCAGACCGAAACCCGCTTCATCACCTCGCTGGAAGAGGACAACCGCGAATCTGCGGAGCGCATCAAGGCGCTGATGTTCACCTTCGACGACCTCGTGAAGCTGGATTCCGGCTCGGCCCAGACCCTGATGCGCAATGTCGACAAGGACAAGCTCGGCGTCGCGCTCAAGAGCGCCAACGAGGACGTCCGCAACTTCTTCTTCGGCAACATGTCCTCGCGCGCGGCCAAGATGCTCCAGGACGACATGGCGGCGATGGGCCCGGTCCGCTTGCGCGACGTCGACGAGGCCCAGGCGCTGCTGGTCAACCTCGCCAAGGACCTCGCCGCCAAGGGCGAGATCATGCTGACCAAGAACCGCGCCGACGACGAGCTGGTGTACTGATGGGCGCCCCGGCAAAATTCCTGTTCGACACCGACTTCGCGGCGCCCGAGCGGTCGCCGCGCGAGAAGGCTGCGACCGCCGCCGAGATCGCCCAGAAGATCGCGGAAGCCGAGGCACGCGCCTATCAGGACGGCTTTGCCGCCGGCCAGCGCGAAGCCAAGGCCGAGAGCGACCGCCGCGTCGCGCTCGCCATGGAAGAGATCAACATCGGTGTCCGCGGCGTCGCCGCCGGCATCGGCAACATCGAGACCAAGATGGAGACCGAGGCGGTCGACGTGGCGGTGGCGGTGGCGCGCAAGCTGTGCGCCGATCTGGTCGCCGCCGAACCGCTCGGCGAGATCATGGCGCTGGTCAAGGATTGCTTCTCGCACCTGGTCGCGACGCCGCATCTCGTCGTGCGCATCAACGACGCGCTCTACGACAGCGCGCGCGAGAAGATGGAGCGGCTCGCCAAGCAGAGCGGCTTCGAGGGCCGGCTGGTGATCCTGGCCGAGCCCGATATCGCCACCGGCGACTGCCGGATCGAATGGGCCGACGGCGGCGTCGTGCTGGAGCGCGGCGCCATCGTGGCCAAGATCGACGAAATGGTCGGACGCTATATCGCGTCCCGCAGGGGGAGCTAAGCCATGAGCGACACCGACGGACAGGTCCCGCTGCCCGATCTCAACGGCCCGATGCCGCCTGCCGGTACCGACATCGGCTACAACGAGGACGAATATGCGGCGCGCGCCGCCGCCGACCTCGAGGCCGTGTTCGACGTGCCGGTGCAGGTCTCGGCCGTGCTCGGCCGCTCCAAGATGGACGTCAGCGAGCTGTTGAAG
Organism: Bradyrhizobium barranii subsp. apii; assembly: GCF_011516635.5. GTDB lineage: Bacteria > Pseudomonadota > Alphaproteobacteria > Rhizobiales > Xanthobacteraceae > Bradyrhizobium > Bradyrhizobium barranii. The sequence continues at coordinate 8,259,134 of NZ_CP096255.1, forward strand.
CTCGGGCCCGGCACCGTGCTCGAGCTCGACCGCCGCGTCGGCGAGGCCATCGACATCTACGTCAACAACAAGCTGGTCGCCCGCGGCGAAGTCGTCCTGGTCGAGGACAAGCTCGGCGTGACCATGACCGAAATCATCAAGACCGAACGCAGCTAGTAGCGCAAGGAATGACGCGCGGCAGCGCGACCAGACGGACAGGAGACTGACATGCGGCTTCTCATCGTTGGCACATTGAAGGGCCAGCTCACCACCGCCACCAAGATCGCGATGGAGAACGGCGCCACCGTGACCCACGCCGAGGATCACGAGCAGGCGATGCGCGTGCTGCGCGGCGGCAAGGGCGCCGACCTCCTGCTGGTCGACGTCGCCCTCGACATCCGCGACCTCGTGATGCGGCTCGAGGCCGAGCACATCCACGCGCCGATCGTCGCCTGCGGCATCACCAACGACGCCCGCGCCGCGGTCGCCGCGATCCACGCCGGCGCCAAGGAATACATCCCGCTGCCGCCGGATCCGGAACTGATCGCCGCGGTGCTGGCCGCCGTCGCCAACGATTCCCGCGAACTGGTCTATCGCGACGAGGCGATGGCCAAGGTGATCAAGCTCGCCCAGCAGATCGCGGGCTCCGACGCCTCGGTGATGGTCACCGGCGAGTCCGGAACCGGCAAGGAAGTGCTGGCCCGTTACGTCCACACCCGCTCGGCGCGCGCCAAGCGGCCGTTCATCTCGATCAACTGCGCCGCGATCCCCGAGCATCTGCTGGAATCCGAACTGTTCGGCCACGAGAAGGGCGCCTTCACCGGCGCGATCGCGCGCCGCATCGGCAAGTTCGAGGAAGCGACCGGCGGCACGCTGCTGCTCGACGAAATCTCGGAGATGGACGTCCGCCTGCAATCAAAACTGCTGCGCGCCATCCAGGAGCGCGTGATCGACCGCGTCGGCGGCACCAAGCCGGTACCGGTGGACATCCGCATCATCGCGACCTCGAACCGCAACCTGGCGGAAGCCGTGCGCGAGGGCACGTTCCGCGAGGACCTGCTTTTCCGCCTCAACGTCGTGAACCTGAAGATCCCGCCGCTGCGCGAGCGTCCCCTCGACATCCTCGAGCTCGCCCAGCATTTCGTGAAGAAATATGCCGAAGCCAACGGCGTACCGGTGCGCCCGATCTCCGCGGACGCGCGCCGCGTGCTCTCCACCAACCGCTGGCAGGGCAACGTCCGCGAGCTCGAAAACACCATGCACCGCTCGGTGCTGATGGCGCAGGGCGACGAGATCGGCCCCGACGCGATCCTCACACCCGACGGCGACCGCCTCGACCTCGCCAAGACCGCCCCGGCCGTGGCGCATGCGACCATGGCCGCCGAGCAGGTGACGCGGGCGCTTGTGGGCCGCACCGTCGCCGACGTCGAACGCGACCTGATCCTGGAGACGCTGAAGCACTGTCTCGGCAACCGGACCCATGCCGCGAATATCCTGGGCATCTCGATCCGCACGCTGCGCAACAAGCTCAAGGAATATTCCGACGGCGGAATTCCGATCACACCGGCGGGAACGCCGGGCGAATATCCGCGGATGCCGATGGTGGGGGCGTAGGTCTCCACGCTGGTTGTGACTGCAAATGCCCGGGCCAACTCCCGGGCATTTTGTTTTTGTTGGTAAGGCGCGTAGTCGCCACACTCTCAGTGTCGTCCCGGCGAACGCCGGGACCCATAACCCCAGAGAGGAGTTTGGCGAAGACCCGTCGTTCGGTACTCCTACCGACCACATCGATAGATTCCGCGGTATGGGTCCCCGCGTTCGCGGGGACGACACCGGTGAACATGGCCGCACCGCATCCGGCGACTAGGTCGCGGCCGTGCAACGCCCTATAACCCCGCGTGGGAACAACGCGAGGAACCACATGTCGGAAGCTCAAATCACGGACTGGCTGGCGTCGCAGCGGCAGGCGATGATCGATCTGCTGCGCGATGTCGTGAACATCGATTCCGGATCCTATGACAAGGAAGGCGTCGATGCGGTCGGTGCGCGGTTCGAACGGCATTTTGCCGAGCACGGCATTTCGTTCCGGCGCGAGAGCAACGCCACCTTCGGCGATGCGATCCATGCCGAGATCGCCAAACCCGGCAGCAACGAGAAGCCGGTGCTGTTGATGGGCCATCGCGACACCGTGTTCGGCAAGGGCGAGGCCGGACGGCGTCCGTTCACGATTGAGGGCAAGCGCGCCTATGGTCCCGGCGTTGCCGACATGAAGTCCGGCGTCGTGATGAACATCTTTGTGGCGACCGCCTTCCACAAATTCGGCGGCAGCCCGCATCCGATCAAGGTGCTGATCACCTCGGACGAGGAGATCGGCTCGCCCTCCTCGCGCCCGGTGATCGAGCGCGAGGGACGCGCCGCACGCGCCGTGTTCAATTCCGAGCCGGGACGGCCGACCGGCAACATCGTCACCGGCCGCAAGGGCGGCATCTTCATGCACTTTGCCATTACGGGCAAAGCCGCGCATTCCGGTGCCAATTTCGCCGCGGGCGTCAGTGCGATCGGCGAGCTCGCGCACAAGATCGTCCAGATCCACGCGCTGACCGATCTCGACAAGGGCATCACGCTGAATGTCGGTCTCGTCTCGGGCGGGCAGTCGGTGAACACCACGGCGCCCTCAGCCGAGGGACAGATCGACCTGCGTTACGTCGATCCGGCGGATCGTGCGAGGATCATGGCGGCGATCGAGAAGATCATCGCGACGTCCTACGTCCCGGGTACCAGCGCGACGCTGACGGTGAAGGGCGAGTTCGTGCCGGTGGTGCAGAGCACGGAGTCGAAGGCACTGTTCGAAGGCTATCAAGCGGCCGCAAAGCAGGTCGGCCTCACCACGCTCCAGGGCGAGTTTTCAGGCGGCTGCGCCGATTCCGGCTTCACCGCCGCAGTCGGCACACCGACCATCTGCGGCCTCGGGCCGGTCGGCGGGCTCGCGCACACGCCGGAGGAATATCTCGAACTCGACAGCATCGTGCCGCGCGCCCAGGCGCTGGCGCTGGCGATTTTGCGGGGGTGAGCGAAGGTGTCGTAGGGTGGGTAAAGGCGCATTTGCGCCGTGCCCACCATTCGTCTCGTTCGATAGCAGCGGTGGGCACGCTTCGCTTTGCCCACCCTACGAGACTTCGGCTAAACCACCCTACGAAATCTCACGAATAACTCGGCGCGTCCGGCTTGCGGAAGATGTGGATGGGGTCGCCCGGCACGATCGGCTGGCCGCTGAACATCGCATAGGCGTAGAGCGCGAGGTAGCCGATCGCGAGCGCGCCGATGGCGTAGAAGGCCCAGGTGGCGACGCGCTTCATCGTTCCGCTCCATGGCCGTCCCGGACGGGGCGGCTCAGGGCGCTTCTAGAGCGATGACGGGGAAAAGGCCAGCCTGCGGGCCGCCCTAGCGCAGCGATCAAACGCCGCGCAGGCCGCGGGCGGGAACGCTGACCTCGGCGAGCCTCGCCGCGTCTTCGTCCTGGTCGACCGCCACGTACTGGCCGTGCCAATAGGCCAGTGCAGCATTGCGGGTCGAATTCCTGACGCTGCTGACGCGGCCGATGACGATGCCATGCGAGTGGCGCTCGACGATCTCCTCGACCTCGCAATCGACCGCGGACAATGCACCGACCAGCAGCGGAACGCCCGAGACCGCGGTGACCCACTGGCTGCCCGCAAAGCGATCGGCCCCCTTCAGCCCGCCCTTGCCGGCAAAACGCTCGGCGACGTCCAGCTGGTCAGCCGCGAGGATGTTGACGCCGAAGGCGCCGTAGCGGCGGATCAGCGGGAAGGACGAGGCATCGCGGTTGATGCTGACCAGCAGCGTCGGCGGATCGACCGCCAGCGAGGTCACCGAGGTCACCGTCATGCCGGTAATGTCCTTGCCCCGCCCGGCGGTGATGACGCTGACGCCGCCGGTGAGGTGGCGCATGGCGCCGCGGAAATCGGCGGACGAGACGGCAGTTTCAGTCATGAGATCGCGAGGCACTACATTCATGGCATGGTCCCCGAAGCGGGGTTCCCCTGTATTTAGGTACGATCGTCCGCCGACAAAAGATGGCTCAGGATCGAGCCTTCGAGGCTTGCGAGCTCGGCGGAGCCGCGTTCGCGCGGCCGGCCGGTGTTAACCGTAACATCGTGGGCAATCCGGCCCTCGTCGATCACCAGGACCCGGTCGGCCAGCGCGACGGCCTCGGCGACGTCGTGGGTCACCAGGATCGCGGTAAAGCCCTGGTCGCGCCAGACCCGCTCCAGCAGCCGCTGCATCGAGATGCGGGTCAGCGCGTCCAGCGCGCCGAGCGGCTCGTCGAAGGCGAGCACACGCGGATGGGAGACCAGCGCACGGGCGAGCGCAACGCGCTGCTTCTGGCCGCCCGACAGCACCGACGGCCACTGGTCGCGCTTGTCGGTCAACCCGACCTCGGTCAGCGCCTTCTCGGCGCGCGCATGCGCATCACTGGATGAGCGATTACGGCCGAGACCGACCTCGACATTGGAGAGCACCCGCGCCCAGGGCAGCAGCCGTGGCTCCTGGAACATCACGCGGATGTCCTCGGGCTGGACATCCTTTCCGAAGCTGATGCTGCCGGCGTCGATCTTTTCCAGGCCGGCGATCAGCCGCAAGAGCGTGCTCTTGCCGCAACCGCTCTTGCCGACGATGGCGACGAACTGGCCGGCGGGAATGTGCAGGTCGATGCCGCGCAGCACCTCGTTGTCGCCGTAGGATTTGCGCAAGCCGCGGATGCTGAGCGGCAGGCCTGTCGTCTGCGCCGGGCGCTCCTCGCGCACGACGCGTGCCTGCGGCACGAAATTGGCGCGGCTGGCGAGCTCGGTTTCGGGAAGGGCCGTACGAAGAGCTCTCTGCATGTCACTCTCAGCATTTCTGGAAGGCGGGGTGCCAGGAGAGCGTCAGGCGCTCCAGCACACGGGAGGCGCTGTCAGCGAGCTTGCCGAGCAGAGCGTAAATCAGGATCGAGAGCACGACGACGTCGATCAGCATGAACTCGCGCGCCTGCATCGCCATGTAACCGAGGCCCGAGGAGGCCGCGATGGTCTCGGCGACGATCAGGGTGAGCCACATGATGCCGAGCGCAAAGCGGATGCCGACGAAGATCGAGGGCAACGCGCCGGGGAAGATCACGCGGCGGAACAGCTCACTGTCGGTCATGCCGTAGATGCGGCCCATCTCGATCAGCTGCGGATCCACGGTGCGGATGCCGTGCAGCGTGTTGAGGTAGATCGGGAAGAACACGCCGAGCGCCACCAGGAACAGTTTTGCGCTCTCGTCGATGCCGAACCACAGAATGACCAGCGGGATCAGCGCCAGATGCGGCACGTTGCGCACCATCTGCAACGTGGTGTCGGTGAGCTTGGCCGAGAGCTGCGACAGGCCGTTGGCGAGACCGAAGGCGAAACCGATGCCGCCACCGATCAGGAAGCCGATCGAGGCACGCCAGAACGACACCCAGATGTTGCGCAGGAGCTCGCCGGAGAGCAGCAGCTTCCATCCGGCCAGCGCGACGTCGCTCGGAGCGGGCAGCACGCGGGTCGGCACGAAGCCGGTGACGCAGGCGACTTGCCAGATCGCGACAATGGCGAGCGGCACGATCCACTGGATCAGGCCGTCGACTCGCGGCAGGCGAAAGCTGCGCGGGAGTGAAACGCTGTCGATCAGGCTCATGACTCGGACACCCGCTGCTGCGGACGGAAATCGCTGCCGACCGTTTCGCCAAAAGGACCGCCGTTGAAGTGCAGCTTGGTCACGTTGCTCGGCTGCTCCAGCGAGAGCAGCGGGAACACCAGCTCGGCGAAGCGATACGCCTCCTCCAGATGCGGGTAACCCGACATGATGAAGGTATCGATGCCGATGTCCTGATACTCCCTGATGCGCGCCGCTACCGTCTGGGCGTCGCCGACCAGCGCCGTGCCGGCGCCACCGCGCACGAGACCGACACCGGCCCACAGGTTCGGGGCGATCTCGAGCTTGTCGCGCTTGCCGCCATGGAGCTGCGCCATGCGCTGCTGACCGACGGAGTCCATGCGGGCAAAGTTCTTCTGCGCCAGCGCGATGGTGTCGTCGCTGACATGCCTGATCAGCTCGTTCGCGGCGCGCCAGGCCTCGTCATTGGTCTCGCGGACGATCACATGAAGACGAATGCCGAAGGAGAGCTTGCGGCCGCGCGCAGCTGCGACCTCCCTCACCTTCGCGATCTTCTCGGCAACCAGAGCCGGCGGCTCACCCCAGGTGAGATATTTGTCGACCGCGTCGACGGCGACGTCGATGCCGGCATCGGACGAACCGCCGAAATAGAGCGGCGGCCGCGGCGACTGCACCGGCGGAAACAGCAGCTTGCCACCCTCGACATGGATGTGCTTGCCCTCGACATTGACGGTCCTGCCGGCGAGCAGGTCGCTATAGACGCTGAGGAACTCGCGGGTGACCTCGTAGCGCTCGTCATGGCCGAGGAAAATGCCGTCGCCCTTGTTCTCGACGGGATCGCCGCCGGTGACGACGTTGACGAGAAGCCGGCCATTGGTGACGCGGTCGAGCGTCGCCGTCATGCGCGCCGCCACGCTCGGCGATTGCAGGCCGGGGCGGACAGCCACGAGGTAGCGCAGCCGCTCGGTGAACGGCGCAACCGAGGAGGCGACGATCCAGGAATCCTCGCAAGATCGCCCGGTCGGCAACAGCACGCCGTAATAACCGAGCTGGTCGGCGGCCTGCGCGATCTGGCGCAGATAGTTGAAATTGACCTCACGGCCGCCGATGCCGGTGCCGAGATAGCGGCCGTCGCCGTGGGTCGGCAGGAACCAGAGGATGTTGGCGTTGGACTGCTTACTCATGTGCTTGCTCACGATCCTGGTTTCCGGGCCACGTCGGAAATCTTGATGGATTTGGGGATCAGGTTGAGCGCGAAGAACGCATCCGCAACCTGCTGCTGATCGGCGATGACGGCATCGGTGATCGGCTTGATGCCGTAGGCCTGCCGCTTCAGCGCCACCTCGACCACGGGGACCGACAGGCCGATCGCCGGCGCCAGCTGCTCGGCAACCGCGTGGATGTCGCCCTTGGCCCAATCGTCGACCGAGCTCAGCTCGGCCAGCACGGCATCGACGATCTTCGGGTTGGCTTCGAGGAATTTCTTCGAGGCGAAATAGAACTGGTAGTTGGCGACGATGCCGGTGCCGTCGGCGAGCGTGCGCGCACCGGTGGCGGCTTCGGCCGCGGCCTGGAACGGATCCCAGATCACCCAGGCATCGACCGCGCCGCGCTCGAAGGCAGCGCGCGCATCGGCCGGCGCGAGGAACACCGGCTCGATCTCGGAATATCTGACACCCGCCTTCTCCAGCGCCTTGACCAGGAGATAGTGGACGTTGGAGCCCTTGTTGAGCGCGACCTTCTTGCCCTTGAGATCGGCGACCGATTTCAGCGGGCTGTCCTTCGGCACCAGGATCGCTCGCCCTTCGGCGCCGGCGGCTCGTAGGCGACGTACTGGATCGGCGCGCCGGCGGCCTGCGCGAAGATCGGTGGGGCCTCGCCGGTGTTGCCGAAATCGATCGCGCCGACATTGAGCGCTTCGAGCAGCGGCGGGCCGGACGGGAATTCGGTCCACACCACCTTGTAGCCGTCGGCGGCGAGCTTCGGCTCCAGCGTGCCCTTGCTCTTGAGCAGCACCAGCTTGCCGTATTTCTGGTAGCCGATGCGGACCACCTTGTCTTGTTTGTCCTGGCCGTAGGAGGTGCCGACCGCGGCGGCGACGATGCCGATCGACAGCACGATGGCCGCGATCAGACGCTGAATGATACGCCTCATGTTCAAACCCTTGTGCGTGGGAAGAGTGGTCGGCACGATCAGGCTGCCGGGTTACGCCAGACGATGTCGCGAACGACGATCGGCTTCGGGATCAGGCCGAGCTTGTAGAAGCGGTCGGCGACGCCCTGCTGGGTCACGACGATGTCGTCGGTGACGGGGCCGACCACGAAGTTAGCCCGGTCGGCCGCGACGGTCTGGATGTCCAAGGGGACGCCGGTGACTGCGGCGAGCGATTTGGCGACCTCACCGCGGTGCTGTTCGGCCCATTTGCCGGTCGCGGTCGTGACGTCGACGATCTGTTGCAGGATGGAGCCGTGGTTCTTCGCGAACTCGCGGTTGGCGATGTAGAACGAGTTGGTCTTGGTGACTTCGCGCGCATTGATCAGGATGCGGCCGCCCTGCTTGGTCTCACCGATCGCGAAATAGGGATCCCAGATCGCCCAGGCCTCGATGCTGCCATTGGCGAAGGCGGGACCGGCATCGGGCGGCGTCAGATAGACCGGGGTGATGTCGGCATAGGTGAGACCGGCCTTCTCCAGCGTCTGCACCACGACATTGTGGGCGCTGGACCCCTTGGTGAAACCGATACGCTTGCCCTTCAAGTCGGCGATCGAGCGGATCGGCGAATCCTTCGGCACCAGGATGCCCTGGCCGTTGGTGATGGGCTGGCCCGCGGCATAGACGATCGCCGCTCCGGCGGCCTGGGCGAACACCGGCGGGGAATCGCCGACCGAACCGAAGTCGACACTACCGACGTTCATCGCCTCCATCATCGGCGGGCCCGAGGAGAACTCGACCCATTTCACGTCGATTCCTTGCGGATTGAAATGCTTTTCCAAGGAAGCCTGCTGGCGCGTGATAACCAGCACGCCGGTCTTCTGGTAGCCGATACGAATTTCCTTCGCCGCGCCTTGCGCGTTCGCTCGCGAGGTGAACGCCGCCGCGACTGCGGTTCCAGCGGACAATTTCAAGAAGTCACGACGCTGCATTCCAGACTCCCGGCCACACGCGGCCGTCATTCATTCAGGTCTGGGGAATGATGGTGCGGGGAGGGAAAGGTGTCGAGACGCGCGGGAAAATAGCGATGCGAGCACTACGCGTGTGGCGGAGCGCACGATTAATCTTTCAATCGGCGGAGCGAATGAAGATGGAATTTTTCTGCACGCGGATGTGAAGGCCGCGCGCGTTCGATCTCTTGACTGGCGGCCGGAACCAAAAACCGCGAAAACAACCCCATGCACAGTAGCCGGGGCGTGCGAAAACAGTTACTTACGCATTATCCGAAGTTCGTTTGACACGTCGGGCAAAACAGGAGCATGATGGCATCATGGCAGTGTGTGGATCGGGGCCTCCGACAAGGCGCGGTCAGTGCTCGCGCACCCAGGGATTGGACGAGAAATAGCAATTCTCGAGCACCATGCGATCCCTGGCGCGGAAACTGACGCGACATCGACGCCACACCTTTGTCTGATGTTTGCCGTCGTCTGACGTATCGACGTCGGAGATCCACACGATCGGCCGTCGCCAGCGGTAACGTCCGTCCCGATCCCAACCGTCGCAACCGCCGCGGCCGCATGCGATGTGGACACTGGTCATCGTCCCATCTGGCCTGAAGCACCAGGTCCGCGAACCCCACTCCTTGCCGGGCGGCGTCTGGGCGTAAGGCACAAGCGAGGTCTGCGTCCAGCAGCCGGAAATGGAGGACGGTCCGGCGGCGCGCGCCGGTACGACGACCAGCAACGCGATCAGCGCCGACGCGGCAGCCAGAGGCGATTCAAGCCACGGCTTGGGCCAGAACTGGATAGACATGACGCCAATGGACATGACGTCATGTGTGTCGCCGGGGAACGATGCGGTTCAATCGTCCGACGACACGAGTTCGCCGTCACGACGACCGTCGTCTGGTCAGTGCGCCCACCTCACCGGCAGGTTCAGCAGGCCGCGGAACGCCCAGCCGCCGATCCGCACTGGCTCATCGTCGGCAAGTTCGAGACGACTCGCCCTCGCGAACACCGTGGGCAGCGCGACGTCCGCGATCATCGCGCGCGAGGCCCAGGCGCCGGCGCAGAAATGCGGGCCCGCGCCGAAGGCGACGCTCTTGGAGGTGTCGCGCCGCACGTCGAACTGGTCGGCGCGCTCAAAATGCTTCTCGTCGCGATTGGCGGAGCCGAACATCAGGAACACGCACTCGTCAGTCTCGAACGAGACGTCACGGATGCTCCACGATTTTGCGATGCGCCGCGGCGACATGCCGATCGGCGAAATCCAGCGGGCATACTCCTCGAACGCCTCGAGCCAGGTCACCTCGCCCTTGCGCACGAGATCGAGCTGCTCGGGATGGCTCAGCAGCGCCCACACCGTGCCGGCGATCGCCTTGCGCGGCTCGTTCTGGCCGCCAGAGATCGCGAGTTTTACATTTGCGCGCACGCTCTCCATCGGCATGCCCGCAGCGAGGAGTACGCCGAGGATACTTTGATCGGGATGCTTGTGCATCACGGGCAGAATGTCGTCGATCGCAGCATCAATGCCCGACGTCGCCGCATGACAGCGCGCCTCGACCGCGGGATCGCCGCCATAGTTCGCGATCCCCTCGATCATGCCTTGCGACCACGAATCCATCTCCTGGAAGCCGATATTGGTGAGGCCGGTGATCGACTTCAGGCATTCGCCGGAAAACGGCAGCGCGAAGTCGCGCATGAAATCGATCCGCCCCGGCTCGATCGCACCGATGATGCGGTCGGCATGGGCCTGGAACAGCGCGGTCCAGTGCGCCTTCACCGTCCTCGGCGACACCGTCGGAAACATCGCGCGCCGCTCGACCTGATGCGCCTCGCCGTCCTTGCGCATCATGTTGTGGCCCATCAGTCGGTTCATCAAGCCGGCGGGCTGGTGCGAGGAGAACACGTCGATCTGCTTCTCGGAGATCGAGATGTCGTCGCGGCTCGTCAGCAACGTCGAGCCGAGTTGCGGCACGAAGGCGATCGGCGCTTCCTTGCGCATCTTTGCGAGCATCGGATAGGGATCGGCCCAGAACGAAGCAGGGTCGATGTCGATGCGCGGCGCGGTGCTCAAGCGTTGCTCCCTTGTAATTTCCTCGATCCCTCAAGTTACCGTTTTCGGAGGCGTCTGTCTGTCCCCAGCGATTGGGACAAGCCGGCAAAGATTCAGCCAAGCATCGGGAAAGAATCGGGCCGCCGTAAGGACGGTCTGTATGGCCTGCGCCTACAGCTTCTCACGGCCGGGGATCGAGCCGCCATCCGCGAAGCCCACGCAAAGCATCTACCGATCGCGTCTAAGGGCCAGGGACGGACGCGGCCTTATCAAGCGAAAATCCACGATTTCGCAGAATCGTTTGGATCGTCTTGTCGTGCTGATTCAGCTTTGCGGCGGCAAGCACCTCGGCTGCAAACGCCTTTGGCGCGCTGGTCTTGGACGGGTGGTCCAACAAAGACCACCATGCCTTCATAAGAATCGGATCGATCACATCCCCAGTTAGTCGATTGCGCATTTCCCAGAACGCACCGCCCCAAATCTCGCCGGTAGTCCAGGGATCATCTTTCAAAGCCTTTGTCGTCTTGAACTTCAGCCTGTTGTCGAGGCAACGGAGATATGGCTGACCCGGGCGGATGATCTCAGCGGAAATTTCACCTACCCGTGGGTTGTTCAAGAAGCTTGCTGGAAAGTAGTCGGCAAGACCCGACTCGATCCCGGCGAAGTTTCCCGTCCATGGATTGTTGGTTTTGGACGTTAGAGCGTGATGGCTATATTCTCGCAAGGCCACAAAAACATCGCGGGCGATCCTGGAGTCAATTTCGAGCGTGTTGTTTTGGTACTGGGCATAGTGCCCGGGCACCGCACCAATCTTGATCTTCGCCTGAACCAAGTCGGGCGGCGAACCAATCTTGTCGAGGTAAGCAATGTATGCCTCGAGTTTTCCCTGTAGCTCGGTTTGAATGTCGGCCGTCAGATCAGTTGTAGACTCAAAGGCAAATCGTCCCGGCGATGGTAGCGACGGACCTTTGCCCGGCTGCCGACGATCAAGATATTCTCGAAGAGAGATTGCCTGGTCCTTCTCAACGACCAAGCCTGCTCCGAGCAAGAATTCCAAGTTCTTGGCCGCGGCTTCCGTGTCGCCGGTCTTGATCATTTCAAGAATGCGCGTGGACTCCGCCTTGCTCGTCTCAAGCTTTAGCTGGGTCCTCCCGTTGAAAAAGGTGACCAAGAGGTTTCCCAATGCAGCCAGAGCGGCGGCGCAAATCGCGACAAAGAGAGGATTGAACCATTTAGAGCTGACTTGCTCGCCTTCCCGAAGCGAAAGCTCCCGCTCCTTTAGAGCAAGCTCGCGCACCCGCATCTCAAGTTCGTCGCGCCATTTTTCCTTGCCGAGTTCAAGCCGAAGGGCCTCAGTACTCGGCTCGTTCTTGGCTGCCTGTGCAAGGCTTTTGGAATTCGCAAGGGCAAGGACAAGGACAAGCGCCGCGATTGGCAAAGCCGCCACCGCACCGGCTAGTTGCGTGACAAACTCGCGACGTCTCATGTCGGGACTCGCTCCTCTCAGGAGTTGACAAGGGGATGTCCCGATCGCTGTTGAACTACGTCGGGTCGACGTTGCCGGAATGAATATTACGCAGCCCTCGTGACGTGGGCAACGGACTTGATTGTCATGCGATCGTGGTGAGCTTGAAGGGCCGCACGCAGAACCGACAATTGCTTATGCGCCTTCAATCGTCGGAAGCCCTTGTTGGCCTCGATCATACCGGCCGCGACCCATCGCAAGGCCATACCGGCATCCCGCCAGCGTTTAACGTTGCGCGTGACGCGGCGAATGGTGCCCATCATGTTCTCGGCGATATTGGTACAGGCGAGCGATCGGCGAAGCTCCTTCGGCAACTTCAACCGGACGACAGTCAGGATTTCGTCGAGGCCTTCGAGGATACTGGCCGCAACGCCGGGCCATTGCTGGTCGAGTCGACGCGCGAGATTGCGGATCAATTTTTCAGCCTTGTCGGCGTCATCGAGCTCCCAGGCCTGGCGCAGCACCCGGCGGGTGGCCGCATGATGCTCTTTCGGCAGGCGTTCCATGATGTTGCGCGCCTTGTGGATCTGGCAGCGCTGGATCGCAGCGGCCGAACCGAAGGTGCGGCGGATCGCCTTCGACAACGCCTTCGCGCCGTCGGCGATGAACAGTCTTGGCACCGTCGGGTCGAGCCCGCGCGAGACCAGGTTGTCCAGCAGGGCCTGAACCGTTGCTGCATTCTCGGTCGCCCCTTCCACCAGCGCCAGCGGATGCTTGTTGCCTTCGCCGTCAACCCCGATCGCGGCCACCAGCACGAGATCGTCGTCGAGATGCAGCCCGTCGATTTGGACCACCAGAAGGTCGAGCGCGGACAGATCGGCAGCCATGAAGTCGGCCAGCCGCGCCGCCGACAGAGCCACGAACCTCCGCGAGGCCGCCGACTTCGAAATCCCCGATCCGGGCGGTGCCGGCACGTCACCCTCGGGCAGCCGGACGGCGCGGCCGAACCGGCGCGTCGACACATTGATCAGCATCAGGTTCATCGCCCAGCGACCGAGCCAGTCCTCCTGCGCCGCCGTTTCCCAGCTCGGGATCGTGACCTCGCGGCCGTCCATGCCCCGGACCCGCGGGCGATCGACCTCGATCTTGCCGCCGTGGAAACCGATCCGCCCCCGCGTTCGGCCCCAACGGTGCGCCCGCCGCGCCGCATCACGACCGTGGCGCGGCCCGCAGGCCGCTGTCACATCCGCCTCCATCATCGTGCCGAGCGCCTCGATTCCTGCCGCAAGGCAGAACCGATCGAAGCTCGCTCGCACTTCCGCAAATGATTTCTCCACAGCCCCGGTCGCCGGCCAACCAGCCGGTGTGATATCTCTCGTCATGGCGTTGCTCTCCTTTGTGGAATCAGCACCCCGAGCCTACCGGCTCAAGGTGGGCAACGCCGACCTCTTCAGAAATTCAACAGAACCCGGGACATCCCCGTTGACAATGCGCGCGTAGATCTGTCTGCGAAATGCCTCACATTCCGAGGGCCGTAAGCGAGGCATTTGAAACCTAAGTCTTCCAATTCAAATGCCGGCCTTACCCGTCACCCCTCGATAGGGCGGGGATGATACGATGCTATCCCAAGTCATCGAAGCGATAAACCGCTCGCTTTAGTCGATTCGCGATTCCCCGACGGCGGACATCGGCAAGCGCATGAGCGAACGTTCGTTAAGTGCCCGCAACTGACTTAAACGCGGCGACTTGAATTGCCTCCTTGTCCTCAGTTGCAGACCGAGGACCGAGGACTGACTTACCGGGCTTCGGCGATCTTCGGTCCGGATGACAACATCTGCGCGTTAGCCGCCATGGGCCGCTTCGACGGCGATGCCGGGTCCGGCAACCGGAAAGCGGCGTCGGCCGGCGCTCCCTGGGATGGCCTGCGGGCGGCGGTTGCCGGGAGCACGATCACTTTCGCTCCGATTTTCACCCGCTCGTAGAGGTCCGTGACGTCGTCATTGGTTAGCCGGATACAGCCGGATGAAACCTTCTTCCCGATCGTATCGGGGTTGTTGGTGCCGTGAATGCGATATTCGGTCTCGCCGAGATACATCGCCCGGGCGCCGAGCGGATTGCCGGGACCGCCCGCCATGAACCGCGGCAGATAGGGCTGACGCGAGACCATCTCCACAGGCGGATGCCAATCCGGCCATTCTGCTTTGCGGGCCACAGTCTGTTCACCGGACCATGTGAAACCTTCGCGGCCGACACCGATGCCGTAGCGCATCGCCTGCCTGTCGTTCAGAACGAAATAGAGGAATGTGTTTCCGGTATCGATGATCACGGTGCCCGGCGCCTGACGGCTGGCGTAGTCAACCACCTGCCGGACAAGTGCTCCGGGAACGCCAGCGTCGGCTTTGGGGGGGTCGACCAGAGGCGCCGGGGCTGGGATCGGAGCCGGGACCGGAATCGCAGCCGGAGCCGGCGCTGATGCACGAACTGGAGTCGACACGTAAACCGGAGTTGACGACGCCTGGGCCTGTTGTGCGGACGGTTTTCGTATCGGTTGCACGTCCGCCGGGCCAGACAGCAAGCTATACCCCACGACGGCGACGGCCACGGCGCCAATTGCGACTCTCGCGGCCATGGGTATTGCGAGGGCCTCTGCCTTCTTACGTTTGGCCCGCTTACTCATGTCGTTCCCCAGGTCACCATGCCTGGAAGAGGTACCCGGCAAGATTTAAGAAACTTCGAAGCGATGTCACACGGACTGGAACCGTTAGTCGTGGTTAACGCCGAACTCTTGTTCGGCAACATAAAAATTGGGCATACCGCTCGATATTCAGGTCGAGACGAGGACGACGCGCTTCTCATCGCGAGACGAGCCGGGGTCTGAATCGCCGGGCGGAGCGAACGCGCTCCGCTCCTTCATTGACGGCGGCTTCGGGCCACGAGCGGAAGTCGTTCAGGCGGACTTCCCGCATCTATCCGCCGCCATTCGGCCGTCGTCGCATACCTACAGGCTGTGCGACTCCGCGCGGTCAGTTTTCCGCTTTCTTGGCCTCGTTCAACGCACTAATGATTGCCTTGATGGTGCCTTCCGCAGCCGCGGCATTGTATCCGACATGGTAGCCATGGAAAACGTGGATTGGCTCGTGATCTTCGAAGCTGTGGTTCGCCCCCTTCCACAGCACCGTCTTCACGGGAATCGACCGCTTGCTCTCGGCCATCTGGCCGCAGAGGATGGGGCTGGTCGCCTCGTCCTTCTCTGCTAGGAAGAGATGGACCGGGGCGTAGAACTCGACGTTCTTCATCAAATAACAGGACGGCTGCATCGCGAAGCCGCCCGCGAACATGTGCTCGTGCAGGTCGCCGATCGCCCGGTTCATGATGATCAAGGTCGTGGTCGCACCGTTGCTGCGGCCAAGGACGTAGACCCGCTTGGGATCGGCGATCTTCTGTCCGATGAGCCAGTCCAGCGCCGCATACGCATCGTCAGCCCGGCGCCGCGCCCAAGTCAACTGGCTGGGATCCGAGCAGACTCCGTCGGGTCCCAATCCCCGGCTGCCGAAGCTGTCGAGCAGGAGAACACCATAGCCTGCTCCGACCAATCTGCCGCCGTAGTCACGCCCCCATTTCCTCTCGACCCGGCCGAACCCGTCGCAGCCGTGCAGCATGATCACGAAGGGGATTGGTCCCTTGGCGCCCTGCGGCCGTATAATGTCCGCCGACAGTTCGCCCTCGGCCTTTACCTTACCCTTTTCCTCGACGGTGCCATCCATGAAGTTTTTCGACCTGCCGTCGATGTATTCGTTGCCGGGAATCCAAGGCAAGGACTGCGCTGAAGTATGCCAAGGTATCTTGACCATCTCAGCACGCGCAGATGAGAACGACAAAACAGCGACTATTGAGAGTATGATTTGCCTCATTGGAAATTGCACCTTTGCCCCCTTGATTCTGGTCAACACCATATCCGACTTGGGAAAGCGCAAGTATCCTTAAAGAGGATTCGCGCCGCGGATGTCGGCCTTGGGTCAAAAGGCGACGACCCCGGAGGGCCGGCTGCGCGTCGGCTTTGCTCTCGGAAGCAGATATCGCGGATCTAGAGTCCCCTTTAGTTCAGGTGGCCCGGCCCTGCCAGCAGGCCCAGCACGATCGAAAACAATTCGTTCTGCGAGGAGATGCCGAGCCGCTCATAGGCGCGCTTGCGGTAGGTCAGGGTCGAATGCAGGCTGATGCCGAGCGCTTGCGAGATCGCCTCGGAGCTGAAGCCGAGCAGGATGCGGCGGCAGACGTCCTGCTCGCGCGGCGTCAGCGCGGAGAGGGGCGCGCGCGTTGCGAACAATCCGGCGAGGTTCTGGTCGGGCGTCGCGGTGGCCGCCTGCTGGAAATGACGCGCAACGCTGGCGCTGATCGCAGGCGCAATGGCCTGGAGCCGCGCACGCTCGGCGTCGCCAAAGCGGCCCTGGGCCGTAATGCGGTAGAAATTGACATAGAAGCAGGTGTCGCCGACCCAGATCGCCGTCGCATATTTGTCGACGATATCAGAGTCGTTGAAGAAGATTTTCCGGTAGCGCGCGCCATACATGCGCGGCGCGAACGACGGCAGCATGATCGGCGCGCTGCCCTCGCCTTCGAACAGCGCATCACGATTGGGATCGGATTCGTGGAACTGACCGGCATAGGCCGCGCCGAGATCGCTGCCGATCGGGATGTTGCCGGCGTCGAGCAGACAGCTCGCCGCGCCGGTGCGTGTCAGCGCGAACACCATGCAATGGCCGACGCCGGCCTGCCGGCGCAACGTGTCGATGAGGACATTCGGGAAATCAGGTCGGCCGATGGCGAGCACCGCCGGCGCGATGTCGTTCGCCGCTGGAGTTGAGGCCATGCCGTGGGGCCGCATTGGGTTCCTCCGCAAAAAGTTCTTTTGGCGGAAGATATCAGCAGCCGGGTTTGACCGAAAGTCGGAGACGGCGGCTTATGCCGCTTCCGGGTCCCGGCTCTGCGCAGCAGCGTTGCACTCTGCAGCGCGTCCGGGACACGAGAGTCTTGCTGGCCGATGCGGAAAAGGTCTCGTGCCCCGGACGCAGCGCAGCGTGACATAAGCGCGTTTACGCGCGTCTTCGACGCGCTATGGCGCTGCCGAGCCGGGGCCCATGCCGGATGCAGCGCCCTACCCCGCCGCGGCCTTCGCCGGCGCGACGTTGATCGCGAGCTTGCCGTAGCGATCCGTAAACGCCTCGGTGTCGATCTCCTCCAGCTTGATCTCACCACGCATGACGCCCTGCTTCCACGCCGCCTGGGCCGGATCGTTCTGGAACTCCGGCATCACCTCGCGGCCGAACAGCTCCAGCGATTCGCAGATGTGCTCGTGGCTGTTCTTGCCGGCCTGGAAGCAGGATGACCTGGTCGATATGGGAGGACTGGAAGCGCTTCAGCTTCCTGCGGATCGTCTCGGGCGAGCCGATCAGCCGCCGCGCAGCGCCGCCTCCTGTGCTTCCGGATTGTCGCGCTTCCACTTGTTGTACTCGTCCCACATGTTGACGGTGTAGGGCGCGGGACGCTGGCGATTCTGCGAGGCGCCGTAGAAGCGCAGCGCGAACTGGAAGAAGGTGGCGCCGTCGGCGCGCGCACGCGCCTCCTCGTCGGTCTTGGCGCACATGAAGAACGAGACCAGCGCCATGTTTGGGTTGATCTCGTAGTCGGCGAGCTTGTGCAATCGCTTGGTCATTGCATTGTAATAGGCGTGCACCCAGGCATGCGCGGCATCCGCGCTGACGAACTGGAAGCCCAACGCGCCAAAGCCGTGGCGGCCGGCGCGTTCGATGGTCGGCAGTTGCGAGCACACCATCCATAACGGCGGATGCGGCTTCTGCACCGGCTTCGGCACGACATTGCGCAAGGGAATGTCGAAATATTTGCCGTGGTGCTCGCTCCCTGCATCCCTGAACATCGGGAAGATCGCCTGCACCGCCTCCTCAAAGACCTCCTTCTTGGTCTCCATGTCGCGGCCGAACGGCGTGAGCTCGGTGATGGAGGCGCTCTCCCCCATGCCGAATTCGCAGCGGCCGTTGGAGAGCAGGTCGAGGACCGCGACGCGCTCGGCGACGCGCGCCGGATGATTGGTGGTGAGCTGGAGGATGCCGTGGCCGAGCCGGATGTTTTTCGTGCGCTGGCTGGCCGCCGCGAGGAACGATTCCGGCGAGGGTGAGTGCGAGTACTCTTCGAGGAAGTGATGCTCGACGACCCAGGCGTGGTCGTAACCAAGCCTGTCGGCAAGTTCCATCTGCGAGAGCGCGTTCTGGTAGAGCTTCAGCTCGTCGCCGGCCACCCAGGGCCGTGGCAGCTGCAGCTCATAGAAGATGCCGAACTTCATGACGCCTCTCCCGCTTATTCTTGTTGCGCTCATCTTAGTGAGCGGGGAGGCGCTGTCTACGTGGTCGCAATTCCGCCGCGCGGGAGAATGACCCCACACTTCGCGTTATGGCACGGCGGGGCCTGTGACCGCGGCGCCAGGCGCCGCTTCGCGCCGTACGCGTCGGCCATTCAGGACCGCTCCGATGAAGGTGAAGCGCACCATCAGATGATAGCTCGCCAGCATCGGCGGAATCGCGACGACGAGAATGATCGCGAACTTGACCAGCCCGGGCCAGTCGAGCTGCGACGGCGCGACCTGTAGCGCCATCACGATCGGCATGTGGATCAGATAGAGCCAGTAAGACGCATCGGCGAGGTAGCGCCGGGTCGGGCTGAAGCCGGACATGAAGCGAAGTGCGAGGCCGAGGACCGCGAAGGTCGAGATCCATATCGCCGGTGCATACAGGATGGCGGAGACAAGCCTGAGCGTGGCGAAACTAACCGGCAGTTTCGGCGCACCCGGCACGGACATCATCACCCCGACAAGCACGAAACTGATCAGAATGAGGCCGAGCGCCGGCAAGAGATTCCACAGCCAGCGTCGCTCCAAAATCCGCAGTAGATCGGTCTGCCGATGCAGCAACCAACCGAAGCCGAAGGCAGTGCCGAAGCCGACCCACGCCTGGAGGTTCGTGACGAGCGATTGATCCGGCGTCCTCACGCCCATCACATTGATCCATCTTTGATCGAGGCAGAAAGCGATGCCGATCGGGATCGCCAGAACCAGGGGCGCCAGCGGATTTCGCATAATCTGCGCAAAGAGGCGGTCGACAACCGTTCGCAGCGTGCCTGATACATCGAGCCAGACAATTGCGCCGCGCAGCAGGAGCATGGCGACATATAGCTCCAGCAGCACATAGAGAAACCAGAGATGGGTCAGCGGGAAATTCGGCAGCACCGGCGGCCAGCGAGGTGCGCCGGGGATCGGGCCGCCGTTCGGAAAGCCCGCGGCCCTTATGACCACCAGGGCCATCGGCGTAAACACGATCGGCCAGCCGACCACTAGCGGCAGTCCGATCCTCTGCAACCTGTCCGTGACGAAGCCCCAGATTCCCCGGCGATGAAAGCTCATGCGAGCGAAGAAACCCGCCATCAGGAAGAAGGTCGTCATCCGGAAGACGTGGATGACGAAGAACAGCAGGCCCAGGGCCAGGCTTTGATGGGTGTCCTGGATGATCCAGATCCTGGTCGGGGCCGGCACGAACGACAGGGTCGCGTGCAGGACGATGCCGAGCAGCAGGGCAAAGCCCCTGACCGCATCGAGCGCGTGCAGCCGTTCCGATGCAGGGGCGATGGCGGTCGATCGGGACATGGACGGACTCGGCTTGCTGGTGAAAGGCTTGTTTCCGGCAATCTGCCCGATCATGTCAGGGCTCTCTTGCCCAATCCTATAATCGGCTAGCCGATTTCTCGGCGCAGCTGGCCGATTTCGAAATAGCGGTCGGCATCCGGCGCCGTTTGCGGCCGGCTCAGCGCCTCGCGCCGGAATTCGGTTGGCGTCATGCCGGTCTCGGCCTTGAAGGCGCGATTGAAAGGCCCGATCGACTGGAAGCCTGCATCCATGGCGATGGTCAGCACCGGCACCTCCCGTTGCGTCACATCGGACAGCGCCAGCTTGGCATCCTCGATGCGATAGTGATTGAGGAACGCGTTGAAGTTGCGATAACCCAGCCCTTCGTTGATGGCCTGGCGAAGTCGGTGCTCGGGAACATCGAGCCGCGCCGCGAGCGCGCCGATCGCAAGACCTTCCTGCCGGTAGATTCGCTCCACGGTCATCAGATGGTCGAGGCGCCGCAACAGGACGGGGTCGGCCGTGCCCCGCCCTGTGGGTGCACGATCGGTCACCGGTCGCCCGGCCGTGTCGCCGGGTCCGATCGCCGCCGCGGCATCATTGACGGTGACAATCGCCCGCAGGTCCAAAACGCCGAGGCCGGCGAGCAACGCCAACACGAACAGGCTGATCGCGGTCGGAAGACTGCTGGGCTCGCCGGGAACCGCGACGGGGACCGCGGCGACGCCCGCTCCGGCCACGACCCCGATGAACACGACATTGATCGCGAGCACAGCCAGCCGCAGCCGGCGCCGCCGCGCGACCAGATCGACACGCCAGGTCTTGACCGTCTGGACCGCGGCCGCGAGCGCCAGCAGCACGGCCACGGCCGACAGGACTTTGCTGCCACCCCTGGCCAAGTTGGGCCAGGTCGTCCAGCCAAGCGACACCGCAAATCCGACGGCCAAGATGGTCAGCCACAGGACGCCATGCCGTCGCCGGAGCACAAAATCGTCGTCGAACGACGCGCGCGCCCACAACCAGAAGACGACGGGCAGCGAGGACAGGATCGGCAACGTCCACCACAATGACGATTTGGGAAAGACCGGCGCGGTGACGATCGCATAGAACGCTCCGCCGGCGGCCATGGCCGTGCCGAGCAAGGCGAGCTGATTGGTGGCACGACGCTGCAGCACCATGAGAACGATCAACAGGAACACGCCGCTCGCCGCGCCGCGAAGCCCGAGATCGATGGCCGAGAGCCCCATCGCGTTCACAATCCGCGTTTCCCCGTTCGAGATCAGACTCTCGCACCGCCCTTGCGCGGGCACAATCCAAAATTGCGGCGGTGGTCCCGGCCCGCCAATCTCCCCGCGGTGACCGACGAGATCGCGAAGCAAATCACGTTTAACAAATTCAGGACGTTACCCGGTTCAGAGCGGCAACAGCCAGGGCACGAGCAAGGTGCAGACGATCAAGACGACCCGGGAAAACGGTACGCCGATGCGCACAAAGTCACCGAACGTGTAATGTCCGGGGGCGACCACCAACGTGTTAACCGGCGACGACACAGGCGTCATGAAAGCAGTCGAAGCAGCCAGGCCCACCGTCATTGCAAACGGATACGGCGAGGCATGCATTTCCTTCGCGACAGTCACGCGCAGCCGTTATTCGCGGTCCGCGAGTTTGTACTCATCGATCCAGACCGAGAGGTTCGGGTTGCTGACGTTAGCACAATGTTCGGATCGCTGAAACCTGCCAATGCTTCGCTCATGGTGAGGACACCGGTGAAGGGGAGCGCAAGGAGCATGATCAGTGCGACCACATCCAGGCGCGGCCTGTTGATCGCGAACATCAGGATCGCAGCCCCGAGAAGGACCAAGACAATCGTCGGATCAAACATGGATGCCTGCCATGGAAGTCGCCGACTTCAATTCAAATGATGATGACAAGACGGGCGAGGGATCAAGGACACACCGACTGGCCGCCAACCCGCGCTTGCCGTGATCGACCGTGGACTACGATCATGGCGATGCTGGTATTGATATGACTTGCACCGAGACGTTCATCCGGCTGAATGCATCCGCCGGACCATCCCACGTCCCGGAAAGCGGAGAGGCCCTTTCCTGTTCGCGCGTCACGGCGACGGGTATGTGTTCACTGCCGACGATCTTGTTGTTGGTGGGATCATAGCCGCGCCACCCGGCTCCGGGGATATAGATCTCGGTCCAGGCGTGCGTGGCGCCGTGTTGTCCCTCGGCCATCTGGATGTAGCCGGTGACAAAGCGCGCACCAAATCCCCAATAGCGGGCAGCTTCCATCATGAACACCGCATAGTCGCGACAGGTCCCGCTGCCGAGCCGCAGCGTTTCGTTGGGTGATTGAACCCCAAGAGCCTCGCGGGAAACGTATTTGAACGATCGGTAGATGTGAGTATTCAAATTGTTCAGAAGGTCCAGCGTGCCGATCAACTGACCGGGTTTGTAGAGATCGCGCAACCATTCGAGCAGGGCGGTGGCGTCGTAGAGATAGCTCGGGAGACGATACACCGTCAGCTCAAGCTGCTCCTCCGGGGGATATTGGAAGGGAAATGAACTGGCGAATGGCGCAATCCGCCATTCAATGGGGTCGTCGTGGTAAAGGTCGACGTCGACCTCGCTTGCGATCCTGAGCGTGTCGGATAATTCCAAAAAGGTCACGACTGCGATGGCATTGTCGTAATTGTCGCGCAACCAGCGAACTTCGGCGTTCGGCTCGATATCGATCGACCCTCTCACGATGTGGACGTCATGTCCCTCGCGAGGCCGCATCATGGCTCGATGAGTGCCGAAGGTGACCGGCTGATTGTAAAAATATTCGGTCTTATGAATGATTCGGATTCGCCTCATATGTAGCTCCCGCCACGTAGCAGCGATGGATGTTGCGGCGCCCGCTACCACTGGTAGTAGGTCGCGGCATTTCCGAGGCAAGAGAAGATGTATGCGGCCTGACGCCCGAGCCGCAAAGCATCTTCGCTTTTGGGTAACGATCGTTGCCGCTTGCTTCTCTCGCGCGCACGGAGCGCCGCGGCTCGGTCCGTTGGCCGCGCCGCGACATCCGGTCAAGTCGACGGGTTGATCCAGATCAACGCGTTAGCAGCCCTGCTCCATCTAAAGTGCAGCAAGGCAACGGCCCGGATGCCGTCCCGATCCCAGCACCATTTCAGAGAGACCGAATATGTCGGCCCCTGACGACACGACTTCGCGCGTGCGCCGTAAGCGCATGGAGATTTTCGCTTTCCTGTTCCTGACCGCGGTCGTGATGCCCGTCCTCGCGGTCGGAACGGTCGGCTCATACGGGCTCGGCGTCTGGATCTACCAGATGTTCGCCGGCCCTCCCGGCCCGCCACCCTCCCCGCATTGACCTCCGAACAACGAAAGATAGGCATCATGGCCCAATCCACACTCAACCGCCGCGCATTGATCACCGGCCGGGTGCTCACCGCCGACCGCGTCGTCGCGCCGCCAGGTTGCGAGATCGCCAGCATCATCGTGCAGGCCCGCCCCGAGCGCCTGGACGAACTGGAAGCCGAGATCGCCGCGATGCCCGGCTGCGAGATCCACGGCCGCGACGCGCGCGGCAAGCTCGTCGTCGTGACCGAAGCGCCGGATGCCGGCAGCCTCGGCACCCTGCTCAACACCATCCAGTCGCTGCCCAACGTCTATTCCGCGGCGCTGGTCTTCCACGCCATCGAAACCGCCTAACGGCCGGGAGAGCCATCATGACATCGCCAAAGCTCGACCGCCGCCAGATGCTGAAGCTCGAGGCCGCCGCGATCGCGGCCGCCGCTGCGGGCATGCCGGCACCGGCGCTCGCCGCCAATCTCGTCGCCGAGCGCGACAACAGCGAACTGAAATGGGACAAGGCCGCCTGCCGCTTCTGCGGCACCGGCTGCTCCGTGATGGTCGCGACCAAGGACAACCGCGTCGTCGCCACCCACGGCGACATCAAGGCCGAGGTCAATCGCGGCCTCAACTGCGTCAAGGGCTACTTCCTCTCCAAGATCATGTACGGCCACGACCGGCTGACGCAGCCGATGCTGCGCAAGACGGGCGGCAAGTACGACAAGAACGGCGAGTTCACGCCAATCAGCTGGACCGAAGCCTTCGACATCATGGAGGTGAAGTGGAAGGAAACGCTGAAGAAGCGCGGGCCCAACGGTCTCGCCATGTTCGGCTCCGGCCAGTGGACGATCTGGGAAGGTTACGCCGCCTCGAAGCTCTACAAGGCCGGCTTCCGCACCAACAACATCGACCCCAACGCGCGGCACTGCATGGCCTCCGCCGTCGCCGGCATGATGCGCACCTTCGGCATCGACGAGCCGGCCGGCTGCTATGACGACATCGAGGCGACCGACGCCTTCGTGCTGTGGGGCTCCAACATGGCGGAGATGCATCCCATTTTGTGGACGCGCCTCGCCGACCGCCGGCTGTCCGCGCCGCATGTCCGCGTCGCCGTGCTGTCCACCTTCGAGCACCGCTCGTTCGACCTCGCCGACATCGGCATGGTGTTCAAGCCGCAGACCGATCTCTACATCCTCAACGCCATCGCCAACCACATCATCAAGACAGGACGCGTCGACAAGGATTTCGTCGCTGCGCATACGATCTTCCGGCGCGGGCAGACCGACATTGGCTATGGATTGCGGCCCGAGCATCCGCTCCAGAAAAAAGCAACCGGCGCGGCCAAGGCCAACGACTCCACCGACATGAGCTACGACGAATTCGTCAAATTCGTCTCGGACTACACGCTGGAGAAGGCGGCCGAGATGTCCGGCGTGCCGATGAACCGGCTCGAAGCGCTCGCCGAGCTCTACGCCGATCCGAAGACAAAAGTGGTCTCGTTCTGGACCATGGGCTTCAACCAGCACACCCGCGGCGTCTGGTGCAACAACCTCGTCTACAACATCCACCTCCTGACCGGAAAGATCTCCTCGCCCGGCAACAGCCCGTTCTCGCTGACCGGCCAACCCTCGGCCTGCGGCACCGCGCGCGAGGTCGGCACCTTCTCGCACCGCCTGCCGGCGGACATGGTCGTCACCAACAAGGAGCATCGCGACAAGGCCGAGCATCTCTGGCTGCTGCCGGAAGGCACCATTCCCGACAAGAACGGCGCCCACGCCGTGCTGCAAAGCCGGATGCTGAAGGACGGCCTGATTAACGCCTATTGGGTGCAGGTCAACAACAACCTCCAGGCCGGTCCCAACGTCAACGAGGAGACCTATCCGGGCTTCCGCAATCCCGACAATTTCATCGTGGTCTCGGACGCCTATCCGTCGGTGACGGCGCTGGCCGCCGACCTGATCCTGCCGACTGCAATGTGGGTGGAGAAGGAAGGCGCCTACGGCAATGCCGAGCGGCGCACGCAGTTCTGGCACCAACTCGTCAACGCGCCCGGCGAGGCCAAGTCCGATCTCTGGCAGCTCATGGAGTTCTCCAAGCGCTTCAAGATCGAGGAAGTCTGGCCGGAGGAGCTGATCGCCAAGAAGCCGGAGGTTCGCGGCAAGACGCTGTTCGACGTGCTCTACAAAAACGGCCAGGTCGACAAGTTTCCGACCTCGGAGATCGAGGAAGGCTACGCCAACACGGAATCCAAGGCGTTCGGCTTCTACGTGCAGAAGGGGCTCTTTGAAGAGTACGCCTCGTTCGGCCGCGGCCACGGTCACGACCTCGCGCCGTTCGAGGCCTATCACCGCGAGCGCGGCCTGCGCTGGCCCGTCGTCAACGGCCAGGAAACCAAATGGCGTTTCCGCGAGGGCAGCGATCCCTACGTCAAGCAGGGCACCGACGTGCAGTTCTACGGCTATCCCGACGGCAGGGCGCGCATCTTCGCCCTGCCTTACGAGCCGCCGGCGGAATCGCCCGACAACGAATATCCGTTCTGGCTCTCGACCGGCCGCGTGCTGGAGCACTGGCATTCCGGCACCATGACGCGCCGCGTGCCCGAGCTCTACAAGGCGTTCCCCGAGGCGGTGTGCTTCATGCATCCCGACGACGCGTCGGAAGCAAAACTCCGGCGCGGCGACGAGGTGAAGGTGGAATCCCGCCGCGGCTTCATCCGCGCCCGCGTCGAGACGCGCGGCCGCGACCGGCCGCCGCGTGGCCTCGTGTTCGTGCCGTGGTTCGACGAATCCAAGATGATCAACAAGGTGACGCTGGACGCCACCGATCCGATCTCGCTGCAGACCGATTACAAGAAATGCGCCGTGCGCATCGAGCGGGTGAACCTGTCATGATGAAACGATTTGGCATAGCCCTGCTCGCGGTCGCGATCGCGATCGCCGCGGGCGCGAGCTCTCTCACCGCACAGACGGTGACGTCAGGCCTGCGCGGACCGGCCCCGCTCAATGACGAGGGCGCGGCGCCACCGATGCTGCCGAACCGCAACACGTCCGAGAGAGAGGTGCGCAACTACCCGGAGCAGCCGCCGGTGATCCCTCACACCATCGACGGCTACCAGATCGACCTCAACGGCAACAAATGCCTGTCCTGCCATGCGCGGGCACGCATCGCGGAATCGCAGGCGCCGATGGTCTCGATCACGCATTTCATGGACCGCGACGGCCAGTTCCTGGCCTCGATCTCGCCACGGCGCTTCTTCTGCACGGAATGCCACGTGCCGCAGAACACCGCGACGCCGCCGGAGAGCAACGATTTCATCGACATCGACACGCTGCTCTCGCGCGCCAGCCCCGGTGGCCGCCGATGACGACGGCCGCTGACGAGCCCAAGGGAAAGGTGGAAGCCAAGCGTAGCTTTCTCCTGCGCTGCTGGGACTTCGCGCGCGAGCTCTGGCAGGTGCTGATCCGGCCGAGCTCGGTGTTCGGGCTCGGCGTGCTGGTGCTCGCGGGCTTTGCGGCCGGCGTGATCTTCTGGGGCGGCTTCAACACCGCGCTGGAACTGACCAACACCGAAAAATTCTGCACCGGCTGTCACGAGATGCGCGAAAATGTCTTCGCCGAGCTGAAATCGACGATCCACTTCACCAACCGCTCCGGCGTGCGCGCGACCTGCCCGGACTGCCACGTGCCGCACAACTGGACCGACAAGATCGCGCGCAAGATGCAGGCCTCCAAGGAGGTCTGGGGCAAGATCTTCGGCACCATCGACACCCGCGAGAAATTTTTGGACCACCGGCTCGAGCTCGCCGCACATGAATGGGCACGGTTCAAGGCCAACGATTCCCTGGAGTGCCGCAACTGCCACAGCGCCGATTCCATGGACATCACCAAGCAGTCGCCGCGGGCCTCGGTGGCGCACCAGCGCTTCCTGTTCACCAAGGAAAAGACCTGCATCGACTGCCACAAGGGCATCGCCCACCACCTGCCCGACATGCGCGGCGTTCCCGGCTGGCAATAGGGGCGGCTGGGCCGCTTGAACCCTTGGGCCGAATGGTTAGTTTCGAGGATGGCGAATCGCCTCGGTTCTACCCTTCCTCAAGACAGACATGGCCACTTTCACCCCGCATCAGGATGCCGCGCTCAAAGCCGTTGGCGACTGGCTCAAGGCAAAACCCGGCCGCAACGGCACGCCGCCGGTGTTCCGCCTGTTTGGCTTTGCCGGCACCGGCAAGACCACGCTGGCGCGGCACATCGCCGAGGGCGTCGACGGCGAGGTGAAGTTCGCCGCCTTCACCGGCAAGGCCGCGCTGGTCATGCGCAACAAGGGTTGCGACGAGGCCTCCACCATCCACTCGCTGATCTACCGCGCCCGCGAATCCGGCGAGGAGCAGCCGAGCTTCGAGCTGTGGGACGACGCGCCGGCCTCCAAGGCCAAGCTGATCGTGATCGACGAATGCTCGATGGTCGACGCCGAATTGGGCCGTGACCTGATGTCGTTCGATTGCCCGCTGCTGGTGCTGGGCGACCCCGCCCAGCTGCCGCCGATCCAGGGCGGCGGCTTCTTCACCAACACCGAGCCGGACGCGATGCTGACCGAGGTGCATCGCCAGGCCCAGGACGATCCGATCGTGCGGATGTCGATGGACGTGCGCGAGGGCCGCGAGCTCGACATCGGCCGTTACGGCGAGAGCGAGGTGGTGTCGCGGAAAGAGCTCGACCCGGACCGCGTCATGGGCGCCGACCAGGTGCTGGTCGGCCGCAACAACACGCGCCGCGCCTACAACATGCGGGTGCGCCAGCGCCAGAACATCGAGGATGTCTTCCCGGTCGCCGGCGACAAGCTGGTGTGCCTGCGCAACAACCGCAAGAAGGGCCTGTTCAACGGCGGCCTGTGGCGCGTGAAGTCGCGCAACACCTCGCGCTCGAAATCGCGCATCCTCAGCATGCGGCTGTCGCCGGATGAAGACTTCGGTCACAAGGTGACAAAAGTCTCGGTGCGCGCCGATTGCTTCGAGGGCGGCGTCGAGGCGATCGCCTGGGAGCAGCGCAAGCCGTATGACGAGTTCGATTACGGCTATGTGCTGACCGTGCACAAATCGCAGGGCTCGCAATGGGACGACGTCGTGCTGTTCGACGAGAGCTTTGCGTTCCAGGATAGCCGGGCGCGGTGGCTGTACACGGGGATTACGCGGGCGGCGAAGCGGTTGAGTATCGTCGTGTGACGTTGCCGTAGGGTGGGCAAAGGCGCAACGCGCCGTGCCCACCATCTCTCCACACATTCAATAAAAATGGTGGGCACGCTTCCGCCTTCGCTCTTCGAGCTACGGCGGACAAGTCGCTTTGCCCACCCTACGACACTGTTGTAGCCCGGATGGAGCGAAGCGTAATCCGGGGGTCGGGTCCGCGCTCGCGATTCCCGGATTTCGCTGCGCTCCATCCGGGCTACGGTCTCTGCAAGACCTCACTTCCCCGCCACGAAATAAAAATCCTCGCGTCCCGGCGGCGAACCGTATGAAAACGGCTGCTGCTCGTGCTTGGTGGCGGACCAGACGTCATCGCGGACGATGTCGAACAGTTTCCGGATCTCGACCTTCGGCACCTTGATCTCGCGGGCGAGTGCGGTGGCGAAGGGGCTGTCGGCGCCGCCGTCGCCGTCCAGTGCGGTCTCGCCGTGCTTGGCGGCGTAGACCACCATGAAGCCGGCGCCGGGCTCGATGTTGGAAAAGCCTTTGTCCACCAGCTTGAGCGACAGCGTGCGCTGCATGGCCGGCGCAAAGGGATTGTCGCGGCAGGCATCCAGCATCACCAGACGCACTTTTCTCGCGGCGCCCACCGCTGCGATCACCTGCTCCAGCGCGACCGCCTGGGTCTCGGCGTCCCTGTCGGCGGCAAGTTTGGCGTCCACAGGGACGAGATAGTTCACGCCGCCGATCTCGAAACCGTGGCCGGCGTAATAGACCACCGCCCAGTCCGCATTCTCCGCTTCGGCGGCAAACGTCTGCAGCGCCTCGAAGAACTTGTCGCGGGAGAGGTCGCTGACGGAGATCACGGTCTGGAAGCCGACATCGCGCAACACGTTTGCAATCATTTTCGCGTCGCGCGGCGGATTGGGCAAGGCGTGGACGTTCTTGTAGGCGCCGTTGCCGATCACGAGCGCTACGCGCCGCCCGGTGGACCCGGCCGGCGCCTGCGGCGTCAGTGCGGCCAGGCGCTCCTGCGCGATGGCGCGGGCGCGCGCGACGTCGGGCTCGTCGAACTTCGTCAGCGAATAGGCCGCCGCGCGGTAGTCGGCGCGGGCCTGGGCGAGATCTTTCCTGCGCTCGTAGATCTGGCCGCGGCCGGAATGGGCACGCACACTGTTCGGATTGAGCTGGATGACCGTGTTGTAGTCCTTCAGCGCGGCGTCGAGGTCGCCCTTCATCACGTTGACCTCGGCGCGATTGTTGATTGCGAAGGTATTCCTGGGCTGCTTCTGGATCAGGCCGTCGCAATCGGCGAAAGCCTGATCGTACTTGCCCATCATGCCGTAGGTGATGCAGCGGTTGCCGGCGATCTGCGGCGCGGCCGGGTCGATCTTCTCGGCTGCCGCAAAGTCGGCAATCGCGCCGTCGAAATCCTTGTTCAGCGTGCGCATGCGGGCACGATTGGTCCAGCCGAGCAGGAACGTCGGCGTGTATTTGATCGACAGGTTGAAGTCGTCGAGCGCGCTTTGCAGCGCGCCGCGGCGCAGATGGATGGTGCCGCGATTGTTGTAGGCATAGCCGAAATTCGCGCGCTTCTGGATGGCGAAATTGTAGTCGGCCATGGCGAGATCGTCCTCGCCCTTGCGCTCATGGGAGAGCCCGCGCAGGTTGATGGCGCCGACATTGTCCGGATCGAGATCGATGGCGGACGACAGCGCCTCGATGGCGCGGTCATAGTCGCGCTTGTTGATCAGCGCATTGCCACGCACGACGAGCGCGAGCGACTTGTCCTTGCCGCTGAGCTTATCGGCCTTCAACAGATTGTCGCAGGCCGTCGCGCGGGCCTGGGCCTCCGCCTGGCGGTCGCGACAGGTGGCGAGGTCCTCGCCGGCTTGCGGCTCGGCCGCGGCGATCGCGGCATTTGAGATCAGGATGGCGAGGGTCAGGGGAATGACACGCAGCATGTTGTCAGGTCAGCTCCAGCCACCACATGATTGAGTCGAGCGCGATCGCGCGCGCTCATCTAGCCCGGAGTTCCCGGCCTCGCCAAGCCGCGCCGTCTGAGGCTATTTTTCACAGACTCGTGTCCGTTTCCCCGTAACAATCGCCGTCTGCGCCCGTAACTCAGATGTCCGAAAACGCGGCCAAACAGGCTGTTCGCCCGTCCCCGGCCGCCCTACACTGTCAGACCTTCCGAAGAGGATCGCCATGCGCCGCACCGCCCTCGCCTCGCTGCTTGCCGCCACCACCGCATTGACGCTGGCCTTCGCCGTGCCGTCCAGGGCCGCGGAGGATGCCGTCGTGATCCCCGCGCCCACCATGGATGCGGCGTCCGCAACCGGGATCCAGACCGCCGTCATCGCCGGCGGCTGCTTCTGGGGCGTTCAGGGCGTCTTCCAGCACACCGCCGGCGTCGTCAACGCAGTCTCCGGCTATGCCGGCGGCACCAAGGCGACGGCCGACTACCAGACGGTCTCGAGCGGCCGGACCGGCCATGCCGAGTCGGTCGAGATCAAGTTCGACCCGAAGAAGATCTCCTACGGCAAGATCCTCCAGATCTACTTCTCGGTGGCGCACGACCCGACCCAGCTCAACCGCCAGGGCCCCGACTCCGGCACGCAATATCGCTCGGCGATCTTCACCACCTCCGACGAGCAGAAGAAGGTGGCGGACGCCTATATCGCCCAGCTCAACGGCGCCAAGGTATTCAGCAAGCCGATCGTGACCAAGGTCGGCGCGCTGGAAGCGTTCTACCCGGCGGAGGCCTATCACCAGGACTATCTGACGCTGCACCCGAACCAGCCCTACATCGCCTACAACGACATTCCGAAGGTCGAGAACCTGAAAAAGCTGTTCGCGGATAACTACATTGAAAAGCCGACGCTGGTGAGCGCCAGCAAGGCCACCAACTGATCGCAAGATCACCGAAAACAAGTTCACCAAACAAACGGGAGACCCATGCCCGACACCAAGACGAAAACCACCGACGACAAGGTCATCAAGAGCGAAGAGCAGTGGCGGAGCGAATTGTCGCCGATGCAGTACGCGGTGCTGCGCGAGAAGGCGACCGAGCGTCCCTTCTCCGGCGAATATGAGCACGACCACCGCGCCGGCACCTATGTCTGCGCCGGCTGCGGCAATGTGCTGTTCGAGTCCGATGCCAAGTTCGATTCCGGCTGCGGGTGGCCGAGCTTCACCCAGCCCGCGGTCGATAGCCATGTCGACGAGGAGCACGATGCCAGCCACGGCATGGTCCGCACCGAGGTGCTGTGCTCCAAGTGCAGCGGCCATCTCGGCCACGTCTTCCCCGATGGCCCCGGCCCGACCGGCCTGCGCTACTGCATCAACTCGGCCGCGCTGAAGCTCGAGCCCAAATAACATTGCGCGCCGCCCGGTTCCGTCATGGAACCCGGCGGCGCAATGTGCTTTTCTCTTCCGGCGGTGGGCCGATGCGCGCAATCCGGCAGCCGCCAGGGAGGATGCCATGACGCTTGGGACCATCCTGATCATCCTGGTGATCATCTATCTGCTGGGCGGCATGTCCGGCCGGTTCGGTGGTTACGGCTATGGCATGGGCCATTCCGGCATGGGGATCGGCGGCGTCGTGCTGGTGGTTCTGGTCGTGCTGCTGCTGCTTGGCAAACTGTAAACCATCTAACATATTGAAATTATTTGGTTTACGGCGCTCGCGGGGCTGCCATGCGCGGATTCATCATCTCCCATCGCGGGGGTCGCATTTCTGTCAAAACAGCCTATATTAGAGGGCGAAAATGACATGTGCGGCGGGCCCACTCGATGGTGGCCCCTGCCTTTCAAAACCCCACGCGCTTAAAGCCCCAGACAAGATCACGAGGTCTTTGACCATGCGTCCACTGCGTCCGTTCAACTTCAACACTTCTGCCGAGCTCTTCCCCGCCGCGATCCGCAAGAAGAAGCGTGCAGGCTTCACCTATCGCCGGTTCGGCACCGCGGCCGAAGCCGTGCAGTTCGCGATGGAGCAGTTGCCGACGGATTCGCTGAACGGCGCCTATCTTCAGGTCGAGGAAGCGCGCTTCGACCAGAACGGCATCCGCTCGCTCTATGAGAGCGAGGCCTTCCCGCTGCCCCGCCGTCCCCGGCCGGCCCCGGCCCCCGAGACTGACGCCGACGCGGCGTAAGTTTTCGCTAAGCCCGATTTGCGCTGAGAGCGCGATGGCCGAAAGGCCGTCGCGCTTTTTGCGTTTGGAGGCTCTGTCCTCTCTCTCTTCCCGCAAGCGGGGAGAGGCGAAGAAAGAAGCGCCACGCTAAATCCGTGGCTGCTTGTCGAGCCAGCGGCGCAGCAGGCGGACATTGCGCATGTTGGCGCAGAACATGACGTCGAAGGCATCGCCCGCGAACGGCACCATGCCGACCACGCCGTCGACCGCGACATTGCCGAGCATGCGCGCGGTGAGATACCACGGCGCGCCCAGCGCGCGGGCCTCGCGCACCAGCCACAGCGAGATCGCGGTGGTGATGATGTCGCCGACGATCGGGATCAGCCCGATCAGGCCGTCGATGCCATAGCGGATATTCGTGCCGGGCAGGATGAAGGCGACATCGAGCAGCTTTGCGATCGCCTCGATCCGCGCCACCCGCTGCTCCCGCGTCAGATTGCCGAACGGGTTTCCCTGGCCGAACTCGAAGCGAAACTCGCGAAACCCCTGCTCCAGTGTTTCGGGACGGATCTCATGGCCGTCCTGGTCGATGATCGGCCCGCGCGCTTCGGTGCCCGAAAAACTCCCGCGCGCGCGGGACCCGGAACGGGGTCTGAGCGGAGCAAGAATATCGTCGTCGGACATGGTCATGGCCTTTGGAGAACGCACTGGTGTGGCGGAAGTTGCCGCGCCGCGCCCGAACGTCGCGCGTTCAGGTCTAAGCCGCAGCCGGCTGCGGCTCCTCGACATATCTATGCACGAGCCAGGATGAAAGCACCGCCGGCACGAATCCGACGAGGCCGTACAGGATGAATTGCACCGTGCCCGAATCCGGCCCGCGCGAGCTGTAGGTCAGCGACGCCAGCACGAAGGCGAACAGGCCGACCAGGAGCATCCGCAGCACCGGGCCGATCCGGCGGACATGGATCAGGATGTCGTCGACCGCACCGATCATCAGCGACGGCAGGAAGCCGAACAGATAGCTGTATTGCAGCGATTTGAAGAACACCGCGAACAGCTTTCCGACCTCGCCGAGATTGGTCTGGGCCCAATAACCGGACTGATAGGTCGTCGTCAGCAGCAGCAGGAACCCGCCGACGAACGGACCGACCAGCGCAAACACCAGATAGCGTTTCATCAAGTATCCTCATCCTTCGCCGCTGTTATAGCAGCGACGCGGGAACCTTGAATAGCGGGGCGCCGGCCCGTCCTGACGGGAACAAGCGGCAAGGCGACGAGTTCAGACAGGACTGAAATTCATACCTGCAGTCAGATTGGAGTTTGTCGATGTCCCGGAAATCCGTCCTTATGGCGACGCTCGCCCTGACAGCCCTGAGCTGCCTGTCGATCACGCCTGCTCTCGCGCAGGGCCACATGGGTACGCCGCAGGAGCAGAACGCCTGCTCGCGTGACGCCTCGCGGTTCTGCCGGAAGGACCTCGGCAATGACGGCGCTGTGCAGGCGTGCCTGCAGGCCAACCGGGCCAAGCTGTCGAAGTCCTGCAGCAAGGTGTTTCAGAGCCACGGCATGTAAGGCCGGGAACGATCCCCGGCGCACGGAGAGTGAAGCCATGTTGCGCGAGGAACAGCTCTCGATCCTGCGGGACATCAGCCAGTCGGTCGCCTTTGCCGACGACCGGCACGGCAAGATCGGCGAGCTGATCGCCGACGGCTACGTGATGAAGGACGGCGATCTGTTCGAGCTCACTGCGAAAGGCGTCACGGCCGTCGAGGAACACCCCGCAGCATCAGGCGCGAGCGATGCGGAAGAAGCGAACGCGTCGTCCGATCGGTTGATCTGATCCGCATGCTGCGTGACGGACACGCAACAATTGCGAATTCATTCGAGCGGACCATTGCAGCCGTGTGACAATCGCGCATACTCGAATCGGGCGGCGCAGCACTTTTCGATTCGAACACCACGAGAGATCGAGCGACCACATGCGGGACCAAAGTTCCCGGCGTGAAGGCTGTGACATGCGGCAGATCAAGCCGCGTGCGGCGCCCCAAAACCAAGTGGTTCAAACCACGGAACTCGGGGACGCATTCGTCATGACACGCTACACGACCATCGTTTCGCTCTTCGCTTTCGCAACCACCGCCATCGTACTCCAGACATCGCCCGGCCTCGCCTTCTCGTCCGAAGCACAGCAGATGTGCACAGGTGATGCGATGCGGCTGTGCTCCAGTGAGATTCCCGACATCTCGCGCGTCAGGGCCTGCATGGTGCAGAAGAAGGCGCAGGTCAGCCCCGGCTGCCGCGCCGTGATGGACCGCGAGCACGCGGCCGCGCGCAAGCGGGAGGCCGCGGCGCAATAGGCCGGTTCAATCCCGATCGGATCGCTTGAGAGTTCGATTCACCTCTCTCGTCGGGAGAGGTGAAGATCGGTCACGCGCCGGCCCTAGAGCCTTTCCCGTTCCGATGGAATCGGAACGGGGCTCTAGATTCTTGTTTTGACGCGTTTTCTTGACGCGAACCGGTATCCACTTCGCTCGAAAACGCTCTAGTCGCCCCACTGCGCGAACGCGTCGTTGAAGGCGCGCTCGCCGGGTGCGCCCTTCTCGATGGCGATGATGGCGCGGCGCTGGTTGGCGTAGACCAGCGGCACGTCGAACCATGAGCGCTCTTTCAGGAGCTGGACGTTACGGGCGCGGTCGGCGTCGACATTGGAGAGGCCGACCAGGAAGAAGCCGTCGGTGACCTTGACCGCGAGACCCGCGAGCGGCGTGCCGCGCGCCTGCTCGTTCGACTTCATCAGGATGCCCGGCACGTTGGAGATGCTGCCGCCCGGAAAGTCCGGCGGCAGGATGAAGGTCAATTCCGCGGTGTGGCTCGCCGGCAGTGACGAGTCGGTGTTGCGGCGGAACGACATCGTCATCTTGAACTTGCGGTCGGGGATCTCGATGTCGGCGCGCACGGCGACGTCGGCCTTCTGGTTGCCCGAGGCCTTGATCGGTTCGAGCCGCCACACCACCGAGCCGACATATTGCTTGCCCTTCGGGTCGGACGGATCCTCGTCATAGAGCACGACCTTCTGCGCCACCGGCGCGACCGGCTGGTCGCTGGCCGAAGGCTGGCCGACGCGATCCGGAATCTTGGGCTTGCTCTGCGGCTGGGCCGGATCCTTCGGCGCCTCCACCACCTGGGTCGGCGAGGACTTGAACAGGCCGCTCACGGTCTGGATCAGGGGCTTGCCCCAGAGGATGCCGGCGCCGACCAGGATCAGCACGATGCCGACGGCGATCGCGCTCTTGAACGGGAAGGCGGAGCCGGTGCGGGCGCGCTTCTTGGCTTCGCGCTCGGGCGCGACGCGCGGACGCGACGATGGCGGCTGCGGCGTGTAGCGCTCGGCCTCCTCGATCGACTCGTCGTAGGAATAGGGCGCGTCCTGCTCGCCGGCGCGATTTTCCAGGCTCGGCTCCAGCCGGTCGAACTCCGGCGAGGGCGAGGGCACATTGGCGTAGGTGCGACGCGCGGCGCGGTTGGCCTGCGCGGCAGCGCCGCCGAGATCGTTCACGTCGGCGGTGATGTCGCGAAAACCGCGTACGCCCGGTGCCGGCGGCTGAGGCGGTGGCGGCCCGATGTCGGGCGGACGGCGCCCGGGCGGGCGATCACGTCCGGCCGGCGGAGCAGCCGGCGGCTCCGGCATCGGCGGCGCCGCCGGGGGACCTGGTTGGCGCGACGCGTCGAAACGCGGGGCCCGCGGCGCACGCGGGGCGTCGCCCTGGTCATCGACATTGAAGGACGGGCGGTCGGCACGCGGCGGCGGTGGAGCCGGACGGGTGCGCGGAGCGGTCGGCTGAGACGGCGGCGGGTTGCCCTCGGCGGCGCGGGTGCTGGCCCGGCGGAAGGCGTCTCCGCTGCCGCCGCTGCGGGCGCCGCCACCGGGACCGGGGCGCGAGGCCTCCCGGGCGCGCTGGGCGGCCTCCGATTCGACCTTGCGGACGGCCTCTTCCAGCGACAGCCGTTCGCGGGTGATCTCGGATTCGGAGAGCGGCGGCTGCACGCTGCGGAGCTGCGCGATCAGGGCCGTGCGCGCGCGCTCATAGAGCGCGCGACGGCTTTCGCCGGGAGCGTTGGGGTCCAGGGCGGAAATAGCGCGGGCGATCAGCGGATAGTAATCAGCCATTTCAACTCAACTAGCGCACGTCCCGGTAAGATATCGTTAAGCCTCAAACGGATTTTGCACCAGAATAGTATCCTCGCGTTCCGGGCTGGTGGAAAGCAGTGCGACCGGGCACCCCACCAATTCCTCGATCCGGCGGACATATTTGATGGCCTGGGCCGGCAGGTCCGCCCAGGAGCGGGCATTGGCGGTCGGCTCCTTCCAGCCCTCGATGGTCTCGTAGATCGGCTCGACCCGGGCCTGGGCGCCCTCGCCGGCCGGGAAGTGGTCGATCTCCTTGCCGTCCAGCTTGTAGCCGGTGCAGACCTCGATCGTGTCGAAGCCGTCGAGGATGTCGAGCTTGGTCAGCGCCAGGCCGTTGATGCCGCAGGTCCGGACCGCCTGGCGGACCAGCACGGCGTCGAACCAGCCGCAGCGGCGCGGACGGCCGGTGTTGGTGCCGAACTCGCGGCCGCGCTCGCCGATCTTGCGGCCGGTCTCGTTGTCCTGCTCGGTCGGGAACGGGCCCTGGCCGACCCGGGTCGTATAGGCCTTGCACAGGCCGAGCACATAGCCGACCGCACCGGGGCCGAGGCCCGAGCCAGTCGCGGCCTGCGCCGCCACCGTGTTGGACGAGGTGACGTAGGGATAGGTGCCGTGGTCGACGTCGAGCAGCGCGCCTTGCGCGCCCTCGAACAGCATGCGCTTGCCTTCGCGCCGCTTGATGTCGAGCAGCCGCCACACCGTCTCGGCATAAGGCAGCAGCTCCGGCGCGAGCGCGGTCAATTCCTTCAGGATCACCTTGCCGTCGAACTCCGGCAGGTTGAGGCCGCGGCGTAGCGCATTGTGATGCGCCAGCAGCCGGTCGATCTTGTGCGGGAGGGTGTCGAGATCGGCGAGGTCCATCAGTCGGATGGCGCGGCGGCCGACCTTGTCTTCATAGGCAGGTCCAATGCCGCGGCGGGTGGTGCCGATCGCAGTCGCCGCATTGGCGGATTCGCGGTGCGCGTCGAGCTCGCGGTGCAGCGGCAGGATCAGGGTGACGTTCTCGGCGACGCGCAGATTGTCCGGAGAGATCGCGACGCCCTGCGAGCGCAGCTTGGTGACCTCGTCGAGGAAGGCTTGCGGATCGAACACCACGCCGTTGCCGATCACCGACAGCTTCTGGTCGCGCAGCACGCCGGAAGGCAGCAGCGCGAGCTTGTAGGTCTTGCCGTTGATGACCAGCGTGTGGCCGGCGTTATGACCGCCCTGGAAGCGGACGACGATGTCCGCCTGCTCCGACAACCAGTCGACGATCTTGCCCTTCCCTTCGTCGCCCCACTGGGCTCCGACGACGACAACGTTGGCCATTCGCGGGTAATCCTCTGAAGATTTTAGATGCGCCAGCCCAGCTGACGGCCGGAGCCGTTCGCACGCGAGGCAGCCAACCGGATAAAGGAAGCAGCCTCTCTAGGCAAGCAAGAACGGGGCTTTTTCGGGGCTCAAGACGCACTTTAACCCTTTGATATCCCCGTAAAATCCAGAAGCCTTCCATGGCCATTTCGTAAGCTTCGGCCAAAGCGCGAGGCTGATCCGCCGCTGCATGGTCGCGATGCGTCCGCCCCCCGTTGATGCCACTTCGATTTCCGTGTCTTTGGGCATGCCGGGCTATCAGCCGGCCCGCGCTTGCCGGGCCGGTGCCTCGGCGTACTCCACGCGGGGGCCATAACAACCACAATGTCCGCCACCGGCCAGACCACGAGCACCGAATCATCCAGTCACGGCTGGATCGCCAACCAGCCTTATTTGCTCCTCAGCATCACCGCGCTGTGCTGGGCCGGCAACGCCATCGTCGGGCGGCTGGCCGCCGGCCACATCCCGCCGGTGACGCTGTCGTTCCTGCGCTGGACCTTCGCCTTCCTGCTGGTGCTGCCGTTCGCCTGGAAACATCTCGCCCAGGACTGGCCCGCGATCCGCAGCAGGCTCGGCCTGATGATCGTGCTGTCGATCACCGGCATCGGCGCCTTCAACACGCTGCAATATTGGGCGCTGGAACATACCCAGGCGCTCAACACGCTGCTGCTGCAGTCGGCCGCCCCGCTGGTCGTGGCGCTGTGGTCGCTGGCGATCCTCGGCGTCCGCCTCACCGCGGCACAGGCGTTCGGCGTGGCTCTCTCGATGTGCGGCGTGCTGATGATCCTGCTGCATGGCGATTTCACCACGCTGTCGAACATCGCGTTCAACAAGGGTGACCTCATCTTCATCGTCGCGCTGATCATCTTCGCGCTGTATTCGGTGCTGACCCTGAAGCGGCCGCCGATGCACGGCCTGTCGTTCCTCGCCTTCACCTTCGGCGCCGGCGCCGCCTGCCTCATTCCGCTCGAGATCTGGGAATTGTCCGCGCGTCCGGTGATGAAGCTCGACGGGCCGAACCTGCTGACGCTGTTCTATGTCGCGGTGTTCCCATCGACGCTCGCCTACCTCTGCTTCAATCGCGGCGTGCGCCTGATCGGCGCGAACCGCGCCGCGCCGTTCTTTCACGTCGTGCCGGTGTTCGGCTCGATCATGGCGATGGCATTCCTCGGTGAACACCCGCAGGCGTTCCATTTCATCGGCTTTGCGCTGGTGCTGGCCGGCGTGTTCGTGGCGTCAAGGAAGCAGGCGACTTAACTCACCATCGTAGGGTGGGCAAAGCGAAGCGTGCCCACCATGCCAGTTGAAACGGGAAGGATGGTGGGCACGGCGCGCGAAGCGCGCGCCTTTGCCCACCCTACGAATCTCGGTGTGAACTCATCCTGAACTTGCTGTACGCTTCGTTCGTCGCGATGATCACGTGCTCGGCGCAGCCGTTGACGCGATGCGGGTCGGCCTGCGTCTCGTAAGCCTCCGACGTCATCATGTCGATGAAAGCCGCAACCGTTGGGTAATAGACCAGCGCGACGAAATCCCAGTCGTTGCCATCGTGCGGGCCAAGCGCGACCGCCTTCGCTTCGCCGGTCCACAGCAGCGTGCCGCCGCGTGCCCTGATCATGCGCACCGTGATCGCACTGTAACGAAGATATGCGTCCCAGCCCGAACCGTCGCCGTCGCGCGAGCGCTGGTGAAAACGCATCAGGTTCAGCATCACCACCGGCGCATTTGCATCGAGCCGCTCCAGGCCCTCGATGTTCAACATATTAACCGCCAATGACACCTCCTCAAGCCATGCCTGCATTGTAGCCTTGCGGCCGCAAGACTTGTGTCACAACAAGAATCCGGCGCAAGGTCGCATCCAACGCCAATGACGATTGCTTCGCCCGCGCCAAAGGCCTCGAATCCGGCCAGTTGGCTCAACAACCAGCCTTACCTGCTGCTCAGCCTGAGCTCGCTGTTCTGGGCCGGCAACATCGTGCTCGCGCGCCATGTCGGCGCGCACGTGCCGCCGCTGACGGTGACCACCATCCGCTGGTTCGGCGTGTTCCTGATCCTGTTGCCGTTCGCCTGGCCGCATCTGAAGCGCGACTGGCCGAATTTGCGCAAGAGCCTGCCGCTGATGCTGTTCCTGTCGCTGGTCGGCTTTGCCTTCAACAACGCGATCTCGTACTGGGCGATGCAATACACGGAGGCGCTGAACGCGCTGCTGATCCAGTCGGCCGGACCGCTGTTCGTGGCGCTGTGGTCGCTGGTGCTGTTCGGCGTGCGGCTGACGGGTGCGCAGCTCGCCGGCATCGCGATCTCGCTTCTCGGCGTGCTGATCATCATCCTGCGCGGCGATCTCGCCGCGCTCGCGAGCATCAGCTTCAACAGGGGCGACATCATGTTCGCCTCTTCGCTCGTGGCGTTCGGGCTCTACTCCGCCTTCATCCCGCGACGGCCCAAGATCCACCAGCTTTCCTTTCTCTCCTTCACCACCTTTTGCGGCGCGACGATGCTGCTGCCCGCCGCGATCTGGGAAGCCCTAAGCGGCCGTGTCCTGCAACTCGACGGGGTGACGCTGGCGACGCTGGGTTACATCCTGATCTTTCCCTCGACGCTGGCCTAT
Source organism: Bradyrhizobium barranii subsp. apii (assembly GCF_011516635.5). Classification (GTDB taxonomy): domain Bacteria; phylum Pseudomonadota; class Alphaproteobacteria; order Rhizobiales; family Xanthobacteraceae; genus Bradyrhizobium; species Bradyrhizobium barranii. The sequence goes on from NZ_CP096255.1 coordinate 8,299,994, forward strand.
CTCTTCTTCAACCGGGGCGTGGCGCTGATTGGCCCGAACCGCGCCGCGCCGTTCTTCCATCTGGTCCCGGTGCTCGGCTCGGCGATGGCGATCCTGCTGCTCGGCGAAAAACTCCAGCCGTTTCATTTGATCGGCTATGCGCTCGTGCTCGCCGGCGTCGTGTTCGCCTCACGCCAGGGTTCTGCGGTGAAATAATTCCGCGCAGCGAGCCGCAAACTCCCGTCTTCCGATTTTTGCGAAGAGAAGCTAGGTTCCCCGCCAACGAAAAAGAGGGAACGTCCAGACATGCTGTCATCACTGATCCGCGTTCTGCGCACTGCCGGCGCAGCCGCACTTTGTCTCGCCGCCGCATCCGCCGCGCAGGCCGACAATTATCCGAGCCGCAACATCACGCTGGTGCTGCCGTTCGCGGCCGGCAGCGGCACCGACACCACGACGCGGCTGATCTCGCAGCATTTGTCGCAGGCGCTCGGCGTCGGCATCGTGATCGAGAACAAGGCCGGCGCCAACGGCATGATCGCCGCGACCTTTGTGGCGCGCGCCGCCCCCGACGGCTACACGCTGCTGGTGACGACCAACACCACGCATTCGGCCAATCCCTACCTGCTCAAGAGCCTGACCTACGACCCTGTCAAGGACTTCACCCCGATCGCGCGCACCGGCGACCTGCCCTTCATGCTGGTGATTCACCCGGAGGTGCCGGCCAAGACCGTCGGCGAGCTCGTCGCCTACGGCAAGGCCAATCCGGGCAAGCTGAGCTACGCGTCGGGCTCGTCCTCGGCGATCGTGTCGGGTGCGACCTTTGCGCACAATGCCGGGCTCGATCTCCTGCACGTGCCCTACAAGAGCTCGCCGCCGGCGCTCAACGACGTCATGGGCGGCCGAGTCTCGATGATGTTCGTCGATATCCTGACCGGCCTGCCCCACGTCAACGGCAACGCGCTGCGCGCGCTCGCCGTCACCACCAAGGACCGCTCGCCGCTGGTGCCGAACCTGCCCTCGATGCAGGAGGCCGGCGTGCCCGATTTCGACATCTCGTCGTGGCAGGGCTATTTCGGCCCCGCCGGCATGCCCAAGGAGATCGTGACCAGACTTAACGCCGAGATCAGGAAGATCGTCGAGAAGCCGGAGATCAAGGCCCAGCTCGCCACGCTCGGCATGGACGCCTTCTCCGGCACGCCGGAGCAGCTCGGCACGTTCGTGAACGAGCAGCTGGTGCTGTGGGAGAAGCTGATCACGAACGCGAAGATCGAGAAGCAGTAGGGGGTCTAGGAAGGTGTCATCGCCCGCCTTGTGCGCAATTGCGCACTGGGGCGGGCGATCCAGTATTCCGAGACGTTGGTGATTGACCCGATGGGCCGCGGCGTACTGGATGCCCCGCCTTCGCGGGGCATGACAGCCGAAAAGTTGAAAAAGAAAAAAGGTGGGCACGGCGCTCGCGCGCCTTTGCCCACCCTACCAATTCAGCGAATTCCGTGCGTTCGGCTTTACGCCGCGCGGACCTTGGCGAGGAAGCCGTCGACGGCGCTGCGCAGCGCGCCGGACTGGCTGTCCAGCTCGCGGGCGTTGGTGAGCACGTCGGTGGCAGCAGAGCCGGTCGCTTCCGCGGCCGAGGTGACGCTGCCGATATTGGCGTTGATCTCGTTCGAGCCGGCCGCGACCGACTGGATGTTGCGGGCGATCTCGCGGGTCGCTTCGCCCTGCTGCTCGATCGAGGCGGAAATGCCGGCGGTGATCTCGCTCATCTCGGCGATGGTCTGGGTGATGCCGGAGATCGCGGTGACCGCGTCGCTGGTCGAGGTCTGCATCGCCGCCACTTGCGCGGAGATTTCCTCGGTCGCCTTCGCGGTCTGGTTCGCCAGCGCCTTGACCTCGGAGGCCACCACCGCGAAGCCGCGGCCGGACTCGCCGGCGCGCGCCGCTTCGATGGTGGCGTTGAGCGCGAGCAGGTTGGTCTGCGCCGCAATCGAGTGGATCAGCTTGACGACCTCGCCGATCTTCTCGGCGCCGGTCGAGAGCACCTGCACGGTGGCGTTGGTGCGCTCGGCATCGCTGACGGCCCGGCTCGCGACTTCGGTCGAGCGCGTGACCTGGCGGGAGATTTCCGCAACCGAGCTCGACAATTCTTCGGCGGCTGCGGCAACCGTGCCGACATTGCCGGAGGCTTTTTGCGAGGCGGCGCCGACCGTCGCCGCACGCGACGAGGCGTCGCTGGCCGTCGCGGTCATCGACTGCGCGGTGCTCTGCATGCCGGCGGCGGCCGAGGAGACCGAGCGGACGATGCCGTTGACGCTGCGCTCGAAATCGCTGGCGATGCCCTCCATCGCGCTGCGACGTTCCGCCGCGGCACGCTCCTTGGCATCGGCCTCGGTCTTCTCGAGGCCGCGGATGCGGACCGCGTTGTCCTTGAAGATCTGGACGGTCGAAGCCATCGCGCCGACCTCGTCGCCGCGACCAACCCCGGGAATCTCACCCTCGAGCTTGCCGTCGGCGAGATCCTTCATGCGGGCGCCGAGCAGCTCCAGCGGACGGCTGATGCCGCGGCTGATCAGCCAGGCAACGCCGCCGGCGACGATGACGATGCCGAGCATGGCAAGACCTAGCAGCCAGTAGACCGGGCCCATCTTGGCATCGATGTCGCTGAGATAGGCGCCAGTGCCGAGATACATGTCGAAACCGGGCACCGCGACGGCGTAACCGATCTTGCTGATCGGCGTCTCCTGGCCGGGCTTCACGTAATCATAATAGAGCAGGATCGAGCCGTTGGCCTTGACGCCGTCCATCAGCTCGACGGAGAGCTTGCGGCCGTTGGTCACGACATCCATGCGGTTGCTGCCGATCTGCTTCGGATCGGGCGCGAGCTGGGTGATGCCGTCATAGGACGTGCCGAACAGATAGCCCGAGCCGTTGTCGTAGGTCATCGCGTTGCCGTAGCGGCGAAGGTCGGCCAACGCCGCATCCTTGGTCAACTCGCCGGCATCGACGCGTTTCTTCAGCGCCGCGGCGTAGTTGCGGGGGATGTCCCGATCGCTGTTGAACTACGTCGGGTCGACGTTGCCGGAATGAATATTACGCAGCCCTCGTGACGTGGGCAACGGACTTGATTGTCATGCGATCGTGGTGAGCTTGAAGGGCCGCACGCAGAACCGACAATTGCTTATGCGCCTTCAATCGTCGGAAGCCCTTGTTGGCCTCGATCATACCGGCCGCGACCCATCGCAAGGCCATACCGGCATCCCGCCAGCGTTTAACGTTGCGCGTGACGCGGCGAATGGTGCCCATCATGTTCTCGGCGATATTGGTACAGGCGAGCGATCGGCGAAGCTCCTTCGGCAACTTCAACCGGACGACAGTCAGGATTTCGTCGAGGCCTTCGAGGATACTGGCCGCAACGCCGGGCCATTGCTGGTCGAGTCGACGCGCGAGATTGCGGATCAATTTTTCAGCCTTGTCGGCGTCATCGAGCTCCCAGGCCTGGCGCAGCACCCGGCGGGTGGCCGCATGATGCTCTTTCGGCAGGCGTTCCATGATGTTGCGCGCCTTGTGGATCTGGCAGCGCTGGATCGCAGCGGCCGAACCGAAGGTGCGGCGGATCGCCTTCGACAACGCCTTCGCGCCGTCGGCGATGAACAGTCTTGGCACCGTCGGGTCGAGCCCGCGCGAGACCAGGTTGTCCAGCAGGGCCTGAACCGTTGCTGCATTCTCGGTCGCCCCTTCCACCAGCGCCAGCGGATGCTTGTTGCCTTCGCCGTCAACCCCGATCGCGGCCACCAGCACGAGATCGTCGTCGAGATGCAGCCCGTCGATTTGGACCACCAGAAGGTCGAGCGCGGACAGATCGGCAGCCATGAAGTCGGCCAGCCGCGCCGCCGACAGAGCCACGAACCTCCGCGAGGCCGCCGACTTCGAAATCCCCGATCCGGGCGGTGCCGGCACGTCACCCTCGGGCAGCCGGACGGCGCGGCCGAACCGGCGCGTCGACACATTGATCAGCATCAGGTTCATCGCCCAGCGACCGAGCCAGTCCTCCTGCGCCGCCGTTTCCCAGCTCGGGATCGTGACCTCGCGGCCGTCCATGCCCCGGACCCGCGGGCGACCGACCTCGATCTTGCCGCCGTGGAAACCGATCCGCCCCCGCGTTCGGCCCCAACGGTGCGCCCGCCGCGCCGCATCACGACCGTGGCGCGGCCCGCAGGCCGCTGTCACATCCGCCTCCATCATCGTGCCGAGCGCCTCGATTCCTGCCGCAAGGCAGAACCGATCGAAGCTCGCTCGCACTTCCGCAAATGATTTCTCCACAGCCCCGGTCGCCGGCCAACCAGCCGGTGTGATATCTCTCGTCATGGCGTTGCTCTCCTTTGTGGAATCAGCACCCCGAGCCTACCGGCTCAAGGTGGGCAACGCCGACCTCTTCAGAAATTCAACAGAACCCGGGACATCCCCTAGTTGCGACCCAGGTCGACGATCGACTTGGCCTGGTCGATGCGCGCATTCACCATCTCGCGCTTCATCAGATAGCCGGCGAGAACACCGGAGAGGCAAAGGCCGAACAGGGTGACGCCGACAAGGATACCGAGCTTGGGGGCGATCTTCAGATTGCTCAACTTCACGGGACAGCTCCGGCAATAATGGGATACGGGCGCGCAAGGGAATCGATAAATTTGATTCAACTTTTAGTGTGTGACCTCTTATCAACCTGTTACGGGCAGCTCCGTAGAAGCCCGGACGGAAGGCCGAAACAGTCGAATAAATCGCCGCAGCGGCAACCGACGATTGTACGCGACCGCTCCGATTTCGCGTAAAAGACGCAAAGGCCCGCCCACAAGGTGCGGGTCACAACAAGAACCGACAGACCAAATCGGGAGCAGGAAATGCCGAAATACAGGGTGGTGACGCCGAAGGGCGCGAGCTTCACGGTCGCAGGCAGCGACTATTCCTATGAGCGAGAGGCGCTCGATCCGATCGATGCCGAGATCGTCGAAGCCCCCGCCAACGAGGCCGAGTTCATCGCCGCCGCGAAAAACGCCGATGCCATCTATGCCAAGGGCATCCCGATCTCCAAGACCATCATCGACGCGCTGGAGAGCTGCAAGGTCATCACGCTCGGCTCTGTCGGCGTCGACAGCGTCGACGTGAAGGCCGCGACCGCCCGCGGCATTCCCGTCACCAACATTCCCGACACCTTCATCGAGGAGGTCGCCGACCACGCCATGATGCTGCTGCTCGCCGGCTTCCGCCGCCTGGTCGAGCAGGACAGGATGGTGCGCGACGGGCGCTGGGCCGAAGGCCGGCCAGCGCTGTTGAAGATCCCGCGGCTGATGGGCCAGACGCTCGGCTTCATCTCGTTCGGCCGCGTCGCGCGTGCCGTTGCGAAGCGCGCCGCCCCGTTCGGCCTGCGCATGATGGCCTACGATCCCTTCATCCAGGAAACGCTGATGTACGACCATGGCGTGATCCCGGCGACGCTGAACGAGGTGCTGTCGCAGTCGGATTTCGTCTCGATGCACGCCCCGGCGAGGCCCGAGGTGCATCACATGCTCACCGAGAAGCACTTCCGGCAGATGAAGAAAGGCTCGGTCTTCATCAATACCGGCCGCGGCGCCACCGTGGACGAGGAAAGCCTGATCAAGGCGCTCCAGGAGGGCTGGATTGCGCACGCCGCCCTCGACGTGTTGGAGAAGGAGCCGCCCTCGCACAACAATCCCATCCTCAGCATGGAGAACGTGACGCTGACCGCCCATGTCGCCTCGGCCTCGGCACGGTTCGACGAGGCGCGCAAGCGCCGCGTGGGCTACGAATTGTCACTGGTGCTTCAGGGCATGTGGCCGGTAAGCTGCGTCAATCCGTCGGTGCTGCAGAACACCGCGCTCCGCCGCTGGCAGCCCGTCAGCATGGATCGCGGCCCGAACAGCTAGGCGGCCGGCCGCAAGACGCGCCCGGAATCGGAACGGCCCTTCACCGGCGATCAACGCCGGGAAGGGAGACATCATAGGGAGGAACTGATGAGGAACGACATCACCCGTCGTGATGCCTTGGCTCTGGGCCTGTCCGCTACGGCGCTCGCGGCAACCGGTGTTGCAGCGCACGCTCAATCCGCAATCAAGGCCGCGGACGTCCCCGCACCGAAACTGCCGATCGAGAAAGGCGCGTCCCTGCGCATGCTGCGGCCGGTGCGCTTCGTCCAGGCCGACGAAGACGTGTTCCGTGCCAACGCGGCTAAATTCACCAAGGAGACCGGGGTCGAGGTCAAGGTCGATTTCGTCGGCTGGGAGGACATCAACCAGCAGACCGCGGTGACCTCAAATTCCGGCGCCGGCCCCGACATCATCATCGGCTTCTCCGACGCGCCGCACATCTATGTCGACAAGCTGATCGAGCTGACCGACGTCGCCGACTATCTCGGCAAGAAGTATGGCGGCTGGCAGAACCTTGCGAAGGCCTACGGCAAGAAGGCCAAGAGCGATACCTGGATCGGGCTCCCGTTCGGGGCCACCGCCGGTCCCCTGATCTATCGCAAATCCATCCTCAAATCCGTCGGGTTCGACAAGGCGCCGGACGATCATGCCGGGCTCCTGGACCTCTGCAAGAAGCTGCAGAAGGCCGGCAAGCCCGCTGGCTTTGCGCTGGGCAATGCCGTCGGCGACGGCAACGGCTTTGCGGACTGGATGATGTGGTCGCACAATGCCTCGCTGCTGGATGAGGAAGGCAATGTCACCATCAACAGCAAGGAGACCATCGCGGCGCTGAATTTCGTGAAGGAGCTCTACCCGACCTTCATCGCCGGTACGCCGTCCTGGAACGACGTCAGCAACAATCGCGCCTATTCCTCGCAGGAAATCGGGCTGACGGCGAACGGCGTCTCGCTGTATTTCTCCCTGAAGAACGATCCGGCGACCGCGGCGATCGCCGAGGATTCCGAACATCAGCTGCTGCCGAAGGGCCTTGCACCGATCTCGCCGATGTCGGGACTGACGCTGAACGCCATGGTGTTCAAGCACAGCCAGTATCCGAACGCGGCGAAGGCCTTCCTGCAGTTCATGCTGGAGAAGGACCAGTACGAGCCGTGGCTCAACGCCAACAGCGGTTACTGGTCGCAACCGCTTGCGGCCTACGCCGATGCGGCGGTGTGGAAGGGCGATCCCAAGGTCGCGATCTTCAGAGACACCATGAACAGCACGTATTACGCCGGCTACAAAGGTCCGATTTCGACCGCCACCGGTGCTGTTCGCGCGGACTATGTGACGGTGCAGATGTTCGCCTCGGTCGCGACCGGTGCGGCGACGCCCGAAGCCGCGGCTGCGGAAGCGGAACAGCGCTGCAAGCGGTACTTCCGCAGACAGAGGTAGCGGCCGACGACAACGCGGCCGTCATTGCGAGGAGCGACGCGACGAAGCAATCCAGACTGCAACTGCGGAGACAGACTGGATTGCTTCCGCCTTCGCCAAAGCTGCGGCGGACAAGTCGCATCGCTCGCAATGACGGTGTGGTAACAGCCTAGAACAGGACAACGACCCGATGTCCGTGACCACCCTCTCCTCCCCCGTACTGGCGCACCGGCAGCAATCCTGGCTGGTGCGGTTGTTCGACTACAAGCCGTTCCTGATCGTGATGTGCCTGGCGCCCGCGATCGGGCTCCTCGCGGTGTTTCTGACCTATCCGCTCGGTCTCGGCATCTGGCTCGCCTTCACCGACACCACGATCGGCCGACGTGGCGTCTTCGTGGGCCTTGAGAATTTCCAGTATCTGCTCACCGATCCCCTGTGGTGGGGCGCGGTGTTCTACAGCGTGTTCTATACGGCGGTCGCGACCTTCGGAAAGTTCGCGCTCGGCTTCTGGCTCGCGCTGCTGCTCAACAACCATTTTCCGTTCAAGAGCCTGCTCCGCGCCATCGTGCTGCTGCCCTGGATCGTGCCGACGGTGCTCTCGGCGCTGGCGTTCTGGTGGATCTACGATCCGCAATTCTCGATCATCTCCTATTTGCTGGTCGACGTGCTGCATTGGCGCACCACCAACATCGACTTCCTCGGCGCGCCCTGGCCAGCGCGCTTCTCGCTAATCGCGGCGAATATCTGGCGCGGCATTCCCTTCGTCGCGATCTCGCTGCTCGCAGGCCTGCAGACCATTTCGCCCTCGCTCTACGAGGCCGCGATGCTCGACGGCGCCAGCGCTTGGCAGCGCTTCCGCTACATCACCTTCCCGATGATGATGCCGATCCTCGCGATCGTCATGACCTTCTCGATCATCTTCACCTTCACGGACTTCCAGCTCGTCTACGCCATCACCCGCGGCGGCCCGGTGAACTCGACCCATTTGCTGGCGACGCTGGCGTTCCAGCGCGGCATCGCCGGCGGCGAGCTCGGCGAAGGTGCGGCGATCGCGGTGTCGATGATCCCGTTCCTGGTGTTCGCGACGCTGTTCTCATATTTCGGCCTGGCGCGCCGCAAATGGCAGCAGGGAGAGGCCAATGACTGACACTGTCGCGCAGCCGGCCGCCGTCGCCAACACACCGCCCGACACCATGGCTTGGGATTCCGGGCTGCGGCGGCTGATGATGATCTACCTGCCGCTCGGCTGCTTCGTGCTGATCCTGCTGTTTCCGTTCTACTGGATGGCGATCACGTCGTTCAAGCCGAACGCAGAGCTGATGAACTTCAAGGATCACAACCCGTTCTGGATCACTTCGCCGACGCTGGCGCACGTCAAGCACCTGCTGTTCGACACCGCCTATCCGCGCTGGCTGTGGACAACGATGATCGTTGCGATCGGGTCGAGCACGCTGTCGCTGATCGCGAGCACGCTCGCCGCCTATGCCATCGAGCGGCTGCGCTTCCGCGGCAGTCCATATGTTGGCCTCGGCATCTATCTCGCTTACCTCGTGCCGCCGTCGATCCTGTTCATCCCGCTCGCCACCGTCGTGGTGCAGTTCGGCCTGTTCGACTCACCGATGGCGCTGATCCTGGTCTATCCGACCTTCCTGGTGCCGTTCTGCACCTGGCTCCTGATCGGCTATTTCAAGTCGATCCCCTACGAGCTCGAGGAATGCGCGCTGGTCGACGGCGCCACGCGCCTCCAGATCCTGCGGCGGATCACGCTACCGCTGGCGGTGCCCGGGCTGATCTCGGCCGGCATCTTCTCCTTCACGCTGTCTTGGAACGAGTTCATCTACGCGCTCGCCTTCATCCAGAGCGGCGCGAACAAGACCGTGCCGGTTGCGATCCTGACCGAGCTCGTCACCGGCGACGTCTACCAGTGGGGCGCGCTGATGGCGGGATCACTGCTCGGCTCGCTGCCGGTTGCGATCTTCTATTCGCTGTTCGTCGATTACTACGTGTCCTCGCTGACCGGTGCGGTGAAGGAGTAACACGAGCTAAGCGAGCCGCTCCTTAAGGCGCGGCGTGGCCCAGTCGAGAAAAGATCGGAGCTTGAGTGGCTCGGGCTTGCGCTCCGCGTAGACGATATGCACCGGCCATGGCGCCTGTTCGAATGGTTCCAGCATCAAAACGAGCTTTCCGGCGCGCCGTGCGGCTTCCATCTTGTACGACATGACGCGGGTGATGCCGGCACCCGCGATCGCGGCTTCGACCGCAGCCTCGGAGTCGCTCAAAGTCAATCTCGACCGGATCGGCACCGCTACTTCGCGGCCGTCGATGACGAACTTCCAGTTCCGCTGAGCCGCGAGGCTGTCGATACTGATACAGTCATGAGCAGCCAGATCGGCAGGCACCTTCGGTTGGCCGTGCTTGGCAACATAACCGGGACTCGCACAGAGCACGAACCGGACCGAGCCGACTCGGGTCGCGATCAGGTTGCTGTCCGGGAGGTTGCCGATGCGAACCGAAATGTCGATATTCTCCTCGGCCGTGTTGACAATGCGGTCGGTCAGGACGAGCCGCAGCGCGATGTCTGGAAAGGCATCCATGAATTCGAGCGCGATCGGCAACAGGTGCATGTGTCCGAGCCCCCAGGGCGACGTGACCGCGAGATCTCCTTTCGGAATCCTGTACTCGCCGGAGACCTCGCGCTCCGCGTCGTCTACCTGCCCGATAATGCGCTTGCAGGCTTCGATGTAGGATCGTCCGACATCGGTCAGCTTCATCTGGCGCGAGGATCGCTGAAATAGTTGGGCCTTCAACCGCGCCTCCAGCTCGGCGACCGTGCGGCTGACTGTCGCGACCGGCGTGTTGAGGCGCCGCGAAGCGGCTGAAAAGCTTCCTGTCTCAGTGACCGCGACGATCACCGACATTGCCTCCAACCGGTCCATCGGATACGCTTTCCATATCTTGAGAAGGTGCTTCTCAAGCATACCGTCTGCTCCCCACAGCGACAATCGGCTACGCGGTGGATATGCGCAAAGCCGCCGTGCGTTTTGAATGCCGTCGCCCGGCCGTCAATCGAGGACGCTATGGAGTTAGAGACCAGAGCCCTGCTGTCGCGCCGCAATTTCTGTCTCTGCTGCCTGAGCGGTGCGACGATTGCCGCTACTAACGGTTGGCTTTCGCCGCGGCAGGCCTACCCTGAAGCGCGAGGCCTTGTCAGCCTGATCAAGGACAGTGCGGCGACATCGCCGATCACCACGCACAAACTCCGAGGCAACATAGCCGTGCTCGAAGGCTCCGGCGGAAATGTCGCGGTCCTGACCGGTCCCGACGGCAAGGTTTTAGTCGATGCCGGCATCCGCGTCTCGCGTCCCCAGCTCACCAAGGCGATGGCCGATCTCGGCGCCGATCCCGTCACCCATCTCGTCAACACCCACTGGCATTTCGATCACGCCGATGGCAACGAATGGCTCCATTCCGCTGGCGCCAGGATCATCGCGCAGGAGAACACGCGAAAGTACCTCCTCGAAGTTCAGCGCGTAGAGGACTGGGACTACAATTTCCTTCCGCTGGGACCAGGCGGCATCCCCAGCGACGTATTTTCCAGCACCCATGAGCTCAGACTCAACGGAACCTCGATCGGCCTGAAATATTACGGGCCCGCGCATACCGACAGCGACATCTCCGTCACCTTTGCAGAAGCCAACGTCGTTCATGTCGGCGATACCTTCTGGAACGGCATCTATCCGTTCATCGATTACTCGACTGGCGGCAGCATCAACGGGATGATCGCGGCTTCCGAAGCCAATCTCGCAGCGACCGGACAGGATACGATCGTGATCTCCGGTCACGGCAAGCCGGTTGGCAACAGAGCCGAACTCCAGGCGTTTCGCGACATGCTGGTGACGATCCGCGACAACGTCGCCCGTCTCAAGAGCCAGGGACGAACGCGGGACGAAGCCGTGGCTGCCAAACCGACCGCGGCCTTCGATGCGATATGGGGGCAGTTCGTGATCGACCCCGGCTTCTTCACCCGGCTGGTCTACCAGGGCGTTTGAAGCCGCGGACGACTGACGTCCGCAAAGCCACCGATTCTGGACAGGGAGATCGACATGAAAAGTGCAGAGGTCATGCCGCCACAAACCCGTATCGATCGTCGTTACCTGGTCGTTGGATTGTCCGGATTGGCCGTTGCCACTGCTTCACCGGATGCATCGGCGAAACCGCAGCGCGACAGCCGCGGCACCACCGGTTCTTATCCGGTCGTCTACCATCGAACCAAATCCGTCGACGGGATCAAGATCTTCTACCGCGAAGCGGGGCCCAAGGATGCACCGGTGGTGCTACTGCTCCACGGCTTTCCGACCTCCTCGCACATGTTTCGCAACCTGATCCCGGCTCTGGCGGACCGCTATCACGTGATCGCTCCCGACTACCCCGGCTACGGCCAGAGCGACATGCCACCGCGCACATCGTTCAAATACACCTTCGATCGCTTCGGCGAACTCGTCGACGGCCTGCTCGGCCAGCTCGGTGTCACCCGCTATGCGATGTACGTCATGGATTACGGCGCCCCGGTCGGCTGGCGGCTGGCGGCTGGCGCTCAAGCATCCCGAGCGCGTCAGCGGCCTGATCGTCCAGAACGGCAACGCCTATGACGAAGGGCTGAAGGAGTTCTGGAATCCGATCAAGCAATACTGGGCCGACGGGTCCGATACCAGCCGACAGGCATTGATGAAGCTGGTCACGCTGGAAACGACGAAATTCCAGTACACCGACGGCATGTCGGACGTAAGTCGGATTTCACCCGACAATTGGGTACAAGATCAGGCGCTGCTCGACCGGCCCGGCAACAGCGATATCCAGATGGACCTGTTCTACGATTATCGGACCAATCTGCCGCTGTATCCCGCGGTGCAAGCCTACTTCCGCAAGCACAAGCCGCCGACGCTGATCGTCTGGGGCAAGAACGATTTCATCTTCCCGGCCGACGGCGCCCATCCCTACAAGCGCGACCTGCCGCAAGTGGAGTTTCACCTGATCAACACCGGTCATTTCGCGCTCGAGGACAGGTTCGACGAGATGGTTCCGCTGATCCGCGACTTCCTCGCCCGCAAGATCGCCTGATAACCTGGAAGGAACGAACATGAACGCGGCCCTCCACGTCGTGGCCGCTCTGGCGGTCTCCACAATGTTTGCGGCAGCCGCCGTCGCCCAAAGCGCCCGCGACGTGCGCGGGCCCTCTCCGCTAGTTGCCATCGACAAGCAGGCGCCCGCCCGCCTGATAGTCGATCCACCGCTGGCCGAACAACTGGCGCAGGGCCTCGTCTTCATCCAGTACACCACGGAAAATCTCCGGATCGTGCCGGTGTTCGGCAAGGGCGCGCTCGACGTGTCGCCGCGCATCGGTCACGTCCACATCACGGTCGATGATGCGCCCTGGCATTTTGTCGATGCCAGTGGCGAGACCGTGATCGTGGTCGGACTGCCTCCGGGCCCGCACAAGGTACTGTTCGAGTTGGCCGATCCCATGCACCGCGTGATCGACAGCAAGACCATCAGCTTCGAGATTCCGGCGCGCTCTCCGGCACCGCCGAAACAATAGCTGCTGCGGCGTTTCGCCCGGTTTCACAAAACTGCAACATGCGATCCGCATAAGGCGTCGTCCACTAACAGGAGACGCACATGCGCGCGACTTTTCTCAGCACCGTCGCAACGATCATTCTCACCGCGAGCACTGCGCTTGCACAGAACGAGGGTGAATTCCCGGCGAAGCTCGCCGGCCACGTGGTGATGCCGGCCGCGACCTTCATCGACGCGCCGGCCGACGCGCCTGCCGATCTCAAGAACTCGGGCAAATACACCACCGGCAAGCGCGTCGACGCGCTCGGCACCGTGATGGGCAAGTCCTATGAGCGTGCGACCGGCGTGTCGCTGCCGTTCAAGGGCCAGCCGCTCCAGGGCCATTCTGGCATCAAGCACATGCCCGACGGCAGCTACTGGGTCATCACCGACAACGGCATGGGCGCGCGCGCCAACTCGCCGGATTCGATGCTGTACCTGAACCGCTACAAGATGGATTGGGCCAGCGGCAAGATCGAGCGCCAGGAAACCATCTTCCTGCACGATCCCGACAAGAAGGTGCCGTTCCGCATCGTCCATGAGGACACCCAGAAGCGCTACCTCACCGGCTCCGACTTCGACACCGAGGGTTTCCAGATCATCGGCGACACCTTCTGGATCGGCGACGAGTTCGGCCCCTATATCCTGAAGGCCGACAAATCAGGCAAGATCCTCGGCGTGTTCGAGACGGTTGCCGACGGCAAGCCGGTGCGCTCGCCGGACAACTGGGCCGTGGCGACGCCGGGCGCGCCGGGCGCGACCTACACCAATGTCAACCTGCGCCGCTCCAAGGGCTATGAAGGCTTTGCGTCGTCGAAGGACGGCAAGTTCCTCTACGGCCTGCTCGAGGGCCCGATCTGGGACGCCGACAAGAAGGACTGGGAGAAGGTCGACGGCAAGGAAGCCTCCCGCATCCTCGAATTCGACGTCGCCGCCGAAAAATTCACCGGCCGCTACTGGCAGTATGTGTTCGAGCAGAACGGCAACGCCATCGGCGACTTCAACATGATCGATCAGGCCTCCGGCCTCATCATCGAGCGCGACAACGGCGAAGGCACGGCCGACAAGGCCTGCCCGCAAGGCACCCGCGGCGAGAACTGCTTCCCCGACATCGCCAAGTTCAAGCGCGTCTACAAGATCGAGCTGACCGACGCCAATGTCGGCAAGCCCGTGCGCAAGATCGGCTATATCGACCTGATGAAGATCCAGGACCCCGACAAGAAGGCCCGCAAGCCGCTCAATGACGGCGTCTACACCTTCCCGTTCTTCACCATCGAGAACGTCGATCGCGTCGACGAGACCCACATCATCGTCGGCAACGACAACAACCTGCCGTTCTCGTCCAGCCGCGATCCCAACAAGGCCGACGACGACGAGTTCATGCTGCTCGAAGTCGCGGATTTCCTGAAGGCGAAGTAAGCCGACGCTCTCTCCTCTCCCTTTCCCCGTTCTTACGGGGAGAGGGAAGGAACCGACAGTGGCGCCTCACCCTCCGTCATTGCGAGCGCAGCGAAGCAATCCAGAGTCTCTCCGCAGAGGCAGTCTGGATTGCTTCGCTGCGCTCGTAATGACGAGGATAGAACTCCATTCCCACACTCGCGATGAGTGCGCGGAGACCGCCCCTCACCCCGCCCTCTCCTCGTAAGAACGGGGCGAGGGAGCGAGAGAGCAACCTCACCGCACGATAAAGTCCACCGGAACGGTAAAGCTCATCGAGCTGTTCTTGATCTCCGCCGGGATCGGCGGGAACGGCGAGGCCTGGTGGATCATCGACGTGGCCTTGGCATCGAACGCGGCAACGCCGGACGAAGCGATGCGGCTGGACGTGACCTGGCCGTTACGGCCGATCGTGAAACTCACCCGGACCAGCCCGCGCTGTCCGTTGCCGCCGGACGGATAGGAGTGAAGGCGCATCAGATGCGCACGGACGCGCTGATTGTAGGTCGCAACCAGCGATGCGATCGCGCCCGCGCTCATGGCGGACGCTGCAGGCGCCTCCCGCTCGGCGCGCGGCGGCGCGCTGGTGCGAGGCGCGGGCGTCGCGTTCGACGGCTTCTTTGCCTCCGGACGAACTACTTTCGGCTTTTCGGGCGCCGGCTTTTCCTGCGGCACGATTTTCGCGGGCTCCGGCTTGTCCGGTGTCGGCTCGAGCTTCTGCTCCGGCGGCGCCACCACGTCGGGCTTCTCCTGCGGCGGTGTCGGCGCGATGGTCTCCTCGACCGCCTGCCGCTGCATCGGCTCCGGCGGTGAGGCATCGGCCTCCTTCATCACCGGCCCCGGCACCACGTCATCCGGCGTCGCCTGCGGCGCCGACGTGATCGGCGCCATGTCGATCATGACCGCAGGCAGGGTGACGCCCTGCTCCGGTTGCGACCGCACCCAATTCATCGCGATCACCGCAGCGATGACATGCAACGCCACGATCACCGCGGCCGAAACGCCCCAACGCGCCGTTTCGCGCTCGCCGAGCGGTTCATGCAGGGCAAAAGCGCTCGCCGACATCAGCTGCGTCCGTCGAGGCCGACCAGGGCGACCTTGAGATAGCCGCCATTGCGCAAGGTGTTCATCACCTCCATCAGGTCGCCATAAGAGACAGCCTTGTCGGCGCGCAGATAGATGCGCTCGTCCTTGCGGCCCTTGGTGGCGGCATCGAGCGCCGTGACGAGGCCTTCGCGTGCCATTGTCTCCTCGCCGACGGCGACGGTGAGATCCGGCTTCACCGTCACGAAGGTGGGCTTGTCCGGCCGCGGCGCCGGCTCGGCGGCGGTGGCCGGCAGCTCGACGCCGATGTCGACGGTGGCGAGCGGGGCCGCGACCATGAAGATGATCAGCAGCACCAGCATCACGTCGATGAACGGCGTGACGTTGATCTCATGGGTGACGTCGAGATCGCCGGGGTCGCCGCGCCTCAGCGGCGATCCCCCGCGTGCGCCGAGTTTCGCGGCCATGGCCTACTCCGCCGCCCGCGCCAGGCGGAACTCTCTGTTGTCGCGCTGCCGGCTGACCAGCAGCATGAGCTGCGCCGAGGCGTCTCCAAGCAGCGCGCGGTAATTGGCGATGCCGCGGACGAGATGATTGTAGATCACGACCGCCGGGATCGCGGCGACGAGTCCGAGCGCTGTCGCAAGCAGCGCCTCGGCGATGCCGGGCGCGACCACCGCAAGGCTCGTGGTGTGGCTCTCGGAGATGCCGATGAAGGAATTCATGATGCCCCAGACCGTGCCGAACAGCCCGACGAACGGCGCGGTGGCGCCGATGGTCGCGAGCACGCCGGTGCCGCGCGCGATCTGCCTGGACATCGCGGCCTCGACCCGTTCCAGCCGCAGCGCGACGCGCTCCTGAAGACCGTCATCGACAATGCCGCCGGAGAGCTCCGCCTCCTTGGCGCAGGACTGGATGAGCTGGGCGACCGCATCATGCGCGTCGCCGGTCCGCTCCGCCGCCTCGGCCAGCTTCATCCTGCCCTCGAGCGCGCGCGTCCGCTCTACGGCGAGCTTGCTCTTGCGGCGCAGCTCGATGGTCTTGGCGAGCCACACCGTCCACGTCACCAGCGAGGCGACGGCGAGCCCGACCATCACCACCTTCACGACGATGTCGGCACCGAGGAACATGCCCCAGGGCGACAGATTGCGCGGCAACAGCGCTTCGTCGATCGCGAAGGCCGGGGCCGGCGCAAGCACCAGCCCAATTGTTAGGATCACATGCCGAAGCCCAAAATTGCTCTGCATCCTGATCTCCCGACAGACAGAAGGAAATTACGCCGCGACCCGGTCCGCCAGCTGCCGGAATCGCACGAGCTGGTCCGCCCGCAGCGCCCGGGTCTCGTCGCGGCCGACGAAGACCTTGAACATGATGCCGCCGTCGGCATTGACGAACGCAACGAAGGCCGAGGTCTTGCCCATGAAGGGGCGTTCGACGAAGGCCAAGGCCGCGCAGCGCTCGTGGCGGAGGTGGCCGTGCAATCCCTTCGGCTGCATCAGGTTGAAATAGCCGCGGCCGACCTCGCCCGCCGGAACCGCGCCCGTGAACTCGAAGATCGCGTCATCCGTGTGCACGATGAGCGTGACCTCGCCCCACGCGGCGATGTCCTGCATGGCGGCGGCGAAATGCTCGCCGCCACCAACGCGCACCATCGACGACGGCAGCGCCTCGATCACCGCGCGCGGCGTGACCTTGCGCTCACGCGCAACGTCCTCGATCACCGCACCGGGATTGTCGGCCATATACGCCTTGAGATCGGCGAGATCGGTGCTCAGCATGTCCGGCTCCCTTTCCTGACCCGCCGCGATCTAGGCGGCCACGTTCGTCTTGCGCTCGGTCATGATGACCTCGAACCCTTCGAACTTGGGATGGCCGAGATAGAGGCTTTCGCCGGTCTTGTTGTCGGCGCGCGCGTGGGCGCGGCGGAATTCGTCCGATCGCGTCCAGGCCTCGAACGCCGCCTTGTCGACCCAGACCGTGTGCGAGGAATACAGCGTGTGGTCCTCGAGCGCCGGCCCCTTCAGCAGGTGGAATTCGACGAAGCCGGCCATGCTGCCGAGATAGGATTCACGGGTGCGCCAGACGGTCTCGAAAGCAGCTTCCGAGCCGAGCTTCACCTGGAAACGATTCATTGCGATGAACATCAGATTTTTCTCCTGTCAGTCTTGTTGATCGGCGAATGCCGAGCGGATGTTTCAGAACGTGCCGAAGCCACGCTGGGACATCAGCGTGGCTCTGGCGGTCAATACGGCGTCCCGTTTGCTGTCGTCGGCGTACTCCTTAGATGCCGCCGAAGTGGTACTTCAGGCCTCCCTTGACCACGAGCCCGGGGCCGGCGCTCGCCCATTTCACGTCGTTTTGCGTATCGCCCGTGCTGCCGACCGGAATGGCGTAGGGCCGGTAGTACTGGTTGAGAAGATTTTCGACCGAGAAGTTCAGCGTGAGATCGGGCCGCGGCTGATACTGGGCGTAGAGGTTCACGAGATCGTACGACGTCGCCGGCGTATAGGTCGGCGGGATGTCGGTGTTCGCAATCACCGACGTCCACATCACCGAGAGGATCAGGGTCCGGTCCAGCAACCGCACGCCGGCGGTCGTCGTGACCTTCTGCGGCGGAACGCTGTACAGGCCAAATCCCGTCTGGAGGTTTTTGCCGTTCTGGTAACTGCCGGAGAGGCCGAAGAACCAGGTGTTCGCGTCGTACATCGCCTCGGCCTCGAAACCCTGGATGCGGGCGGACGCGACGTTCTGATATTGCAGGAACGGAAGCACGGTGATGGAGGGCGCCGGCGGCGGGCCGGTGGGGACCACCAGCGGATTTCCATAGGCGACCTGATCGATGAAGTCGGAGATGTCGTTGCGGAACACGTTGATCTTGCCGCGCAGCGTATCGCCCGCCGTGAACAGATCGTTCTTCTTGATGTTGAAGCCGATCTCCTTGTTCTTGCCGACCTCGGGCCGCAGGTTCGGATTCGGGACGAAGCAGAAGGTCGAATCCGCGCCCGGACCCGGCGTGCCCGACGGACAGCGGAAGAACGAGTCGTTGACCGTCGCGCCCGAATGCGGACCGCTGACCAGCGTTTCCGTGATCGACGGCGCGCGGTAACCTTCGGCGTAGCTGACATAGGGCGTCACGACCGCCGTGGGAACGAGCCCGACGGTGATCTTCGGCGATAGGCGATCGCCGCTGGACGATGAGGATCCCGAGGAGAGCTGATAATTGTCGTAGCGGAGCGCGCCGATCACCTCGAGCATCGAGGTATAGTTCGCCTTCCACTGCACGAAACCGCCGGAGACCGTACGCTGACCGCCGGGCGTCGTCACTTCCGAAGTGCCGGTCCTGTCCTGCGTCGACACCTTGTCCTGGAACGCGTCCAGTCCGTAGGTCACCGCGTGACGCCAGCTGCCGGTATCGAAGCGCGTGGTGTTGTACACGTCGACGCCGACCGTATCGAGCAGATATCCGCGGTTGCTGCCGATACAGCCGGACACGGCATTGCCGGGCACGCCGCCACAGAAGACCGACGGCGTCGTGCTGGTATGCGCGGTCTTGACCTGGTCGTTCTCGGTGCGATTCCAGTAGACCTTCGCGTCCCAGTCGAACCACTGGTCATCCGGCTGCGAATATTTCCAGCCGAGCGTCGTGGTGTAGTTCTTGACGTCGGACCTGTAGATCGACGTGCCGCTCAGGTTGTTGGCGCCGTTCGCATTGGTCGAGTTGGGATCGCCGGCACGGCGTGGCGGCTGACCCACGCTGTAGATGTCCTCCTGGAAGATGGTGCCGAGCTTGATCTCGTGCCCGTCGGCCGGGCGCACCGTCAGCTTGGCGATGCCGCTGGTGAGCCGGTTGCCGGTGTTGGCGACCTCGAAGCCGGTGCCGTCTTTGTAGCTCTCCTGCGTCGAATAGGTGCCGCCCGCGAACACATCCACGTTCGGATTGACGTGAACACCGCCGAAGGCCGAACCGAGCGCGCGTCCGTAATTGCTGCCAAGGATGGTCTTGACGTCGACGCCCCAGCGCTCGCCGGCACGCACGACGTCCTCGATGTCCTTGGTGCGGAACGACGCTACGCCGCCGATCGCGCCCGAACCGTAGATGTTCGCGGTCGGACCACGAACGATGTCGATGCCGCTGATCAGCTCGGGATTGAGGAAGAACGAGCCGTTGGCGAAATGGCCCGTGCGCTGATAATTCTGCCGCGCGCCGTCGACAACGACGGCGACCCGGCCGAAATCCTGCAGGCCGCGGATATTGATCGAGGTGGACGGCTCATCGCCGCGGTTCTGAACCCACACGCCCGGCACATTATAGATGAGATCGCCGACGGTGCTGGCCTGACGGCTTTCGATCTGCGCCGAAGTCACGACGCTGACCGGTGCGAGCGCATCGACCGCGCGCTCGTCGGTCTTGGAGGCCGCGGCCGTGATGGTGTCGAGCGCCTGGACGCCGACAATCGCCTGCGCGCGTGCATCCCACACGCTGGTGCTGGCCTGCTGCTGCTGAACAGCTTGCGGCTTGGGCGGGTTGCGCTTGGCCTGCTTGGGCTTCGCCGGCTTGGATGATTGCGCGGTTTGATCCGCGGTCTGCGCAAAGCTGCTCACCGGCGACACCGCCGCAATTGAAACCACCGACGCACCCAAAATCAGCGCGCGCGAATACCTAGCCCCGTCAGCCATACACCCAACCCAATCATGATATGTCTTGTTTGGCTGGCGTGCGCTCGCGCGGCGAGCGACTGGCTGGCTATTCTCTGGTGCAGGCCCCCCGGCCCGCATTGTTCCATTTGGTTACGTGGCAACACCCTGACGGTCAATGTCATCGGGTTGCAGTTTATATCGATTGTAAATTGCCGCCGTTGGAATGCGCCTGATGCCGCTTATACAAACAAGACGCATCTGAAATTTCGAAAGCGCATCACACCTACCATGTCAGCAACGTCCGGAGACAATAGCGGCGATGCGGCAGGGCCGACACAAAGCCCTTCTGCAACAACGAGAAGTTTGACCATACGCGGGAGCCGGATCGACAGCCGCGAGCTGTTTGCGGCGGAGCGCGAGATCATCATCGCGCATGGCGAGGACGCCTAGCCTTCGCCTGACCTCGCAGAACAAGCTGATCCTGACGAAGTAACCTGCAATGACATTTTGTCGCACCCTCGTCGACACCACGAGCCTCTATCCGGCGGCCGCGCTGCACGACAAACCCAATGTCGGCTACATGCGCCAGATTTCGGCCGAGGGTGTGCTGGGCCTCAACCCGACCCTGATCCTGGCGATCCAGGGATCGGGCCCGCGCGAGACCATGGACCTCCTGGAGACGGCGAAGGTGCCGCTGGTGCTGGTGCCCGAGACCTTCTCGGAGGAAGGCCTGATCGAGAAGATCAAGCTGGTCGGCCATGCCATGGGCGTCGATGCTCGCGCCGAATGCCTGAGCACCGCAGTGGCTACGGATCTTGCGCAGCTGCGCGCACTGCGTGCCAAGGTCATGAAGCCGGTCCGCGTGATGTTCGTGATGTCGCTCCTGAACGGACGGGCGATGGTCGCCGGTCACAAGACCGCCGCCGACGAGATCATCCAGCTCGCGGGCGCCACAAACGCGGTCGAGGATTACGACGGCTACAAGAACATCGGCGACGAGGCGATCGTGGCCGCAAAACCCGACGTGGTGCTGTCGATCGAGCGCGGCAAGGATTCACTCCAGGCCGACGCGGTCTACACCCATCCCGGCTTCGCCTTGACGCCGGTCGCGGCCAACAAGAGTTTTATCACGATGGACGGGCTCTATCTGCTCGGCTTCGGCCCGCGCACGGCCGCGGCGGCCCGTGATCTCTCCGTCAAGCTCTATCCGGCATTGGCCGAGGGCGGCGCCTTCACGTCGGCTCTGTCGGCGGTGAATTGCCGGCAATGAGCGTGGCGATCGGGACGGACTCGCGGAGCCCGCGACGTGCGGGCGCAGGACGGCGATTTACGTCGATTGCCATTCCCCTGCTCCTGGCGATCCTCGCGGCCACCGCCATCGTCGCGCTGACCGTGGGCGCGGCCGGCATTCCCCTCTCCCGGCTGCCTGCTGCGCTCGGTCTCGCAGGCAACACCACCGCCGACGCCATGACGGCGCGCGACCAGCTCGTGTTGTGGTCGATCCGCATTCCCCGGATCGCGGCGACCGCGATGGTCGGCGGCTTGCTCGCCGCAGCCGGCGCCATCATGCAAGGACTGTTTCGCAACCCGCTCGCCGATCCCGCGCTGGTCGGCGTCTCCAGCGGCGGCGCGCTGGCGGCCGCAAGCGCGATCGTCTTCACCGATTCGCGCTTCGGCGAGACATTGCGCTTCCTTCAGACCGAGCTGTTGCCGCTCGCGGCCTTCGCGGGATCGCTGGTCACCACCGCGATCCTTTACGGCATCTCCAGCCGCGCGGGGCGGACCTCGATCGCGATCTTCCTGCTCGCCGGCGTCGCCATCACCGCCATCACCAATGCCGGCATCGGGCTGCTGGTGTTCATCGCCGACGACCGCCAGCTTCGCGACATTACTTTCTGGCTGCTGGGCTCGATGAGCGGCGCGACCTGGACCAAGGCCGCGGTGCTCGCGCCGATCCTCATCATCGGGCTCGGCGCCTGCGCGTATATTGCCCGCGGCCTCGACCTGCTGGTGCTCGGCGAGGCCGACGCGTTTCACGGCGGCGTCGACGTCGAGCGCCTCAAGCGGATCTCGATCGTCATGGTCTCCGCCATGACCGGGGTCGCGGTGTCGATCAGCGGCGTCATCGGCTTCGTCGGCATCGTCGTGCCGCATCTGCTCCGTCTCGTTATTGGACCTGCGCATCGCCTGCTGCTGCCGGCCTCGGTGCTGCTCGGCGCGATCCTGATGGTCGGCGCCGACACGCTGGCGCGCACCATCGTGGCGCCCGCGGAGATGCCGATCGGCATCTTGACGGCAGCGGTCGGCGCGCCGGTCTTCCTCGGCATCCTGCTGCGCCAGCGCGGGCTCGCCTCGCTATGAGCGCCGTGATCGAGGCGCGACGCTTAAGCAAGCGCGCCGGCCGCGCCACGCTGCTCGATGGTGTCGGCCTATCGGTTGAAGCAGGCGAGATGGTCGCGATCATCGGCCCGAACGGCGCCGGCAAGTCGACGCTGCTGCGGCTGCTCTCCGGCGATCTCCGCCCGAGCGAGGGCGAGGTGCACCTGAAGCAGCGCGACATAAGCAGTTATACGCCGCGCGAGCTTGCCGCGCGCCGCGCGATGCTGTCCCAGCACATCAACGTCACCTTCCCCTTCACGGTCGAGGAGATCGTGCTGATGGGCGCGGGCGACCGCAGCCTGCGCGATGCCGTGTCGCTCGTCGACGCCGCGCTGGACGAGGTTGGCCTCGCACATTTCCGCGAACGGCAATTGCCGACGCTATCGGGCGGCGAGCAGCAGCGCACCCATTTCGCCCGCGTGCTGGTGCAGCTCGCCTGCGGCGAGGCCGAGCATGGGCCGGGGCTCCTGCTGCTGGACGAGCCGACATCGAGCCTCGACCTGCGCCACCAGATCGACCTCGTCGAAGCCGCGCGCCGCCGCGCCACAGGCGGCACCGCTGTCATCGCGATCCTGCACGACCTCAACCTCGCGATCCGCTTCGCCGACCGGCTCATCGTCCTGAACGGCGGCAGGCTCGCCGCCGACGGCCCGCGCGCGGAAATCGTCACGCGCGAGACCATTCGCGACATCTTCGAAATCGACGCCGTCGTCCATCAGGCCGACGACGGCGTGCCTTACGTGTTGCCGCAATCGATGCGCGCGGCGGCGCGAGCCGAACTGCCGCCGCGGTGAAGATGCACTCCCTCTCCCCGCTTGCGGGGCGAGGTAAGAAGGACGGCGCCCCGCCTCGGTTCAGATCGGGCGCATTACCCCGCCGGCACGATCACCGTGATCTTGTCCTTGGGCCAGCGGATGCGCCAGGCGAACTTGATCTCCTTGATCTCGCCGGGTTTTGCGTCGAACGCCCATTCCAGCACGCCGCGCTTGTCGCGCAGATTGGTGGTCGTGGGCGGCGTGGTCGAGGACAGCATCTCGACGCCAATATCCTCGTTCTCGCTGACCGGAAGCTGATCCTCGATCGCGATGCGGATCGGGAAGTCGTGCCCGTTGCGAACGACGGTGCGGAACGAACGCGTGTCGGTCTTGGAGGACGCGATCACGCCGGCCGTGCCTTCGTTCTGCCTGATGACGGTGCGCTCGATCTTGATCTTGTCGTCGGCGCCGAAGCCGAGCCGGATCGCGTCGTTCCGCGCGGCGGTCGAGAATTTGCTGCGACCGACGAACGTGCCGTCGCGGAAGATCGCGACCTTGCCGGGCAGCAGATTGGTATCCTCGGCAAGCTTGAATGACGCCTCGAGGTAAGCGGTGGGATCCGCGACCGGGGCGGCGCGGATGGCGAGGTCAGGCGTCACCGTCATGGAGGAGATGAGCAGGCTCTTGGCGCCCTCATTGGCACCGAGACTGACGTGGCCGCTGATCTGATACACGGCCTGGAAATCGCCGATCTCGGCGTTGGCCTGCTGCTCGTCCGCGCGCTCACGCAGCTCGGGCTCCGCAGCTTTCGCCATCGCCGGAGATTGCGCCTGCCGCGTCATCGGCTGCGCGGGCATCGCCATGTCCGACGCCGTGCCCAATGCCAGCGGCTTCGGCAGTTGCGGATACCTCACCACCAGCGAATTCAGCTCCGGTGCGCTACCGCCGCGGCTGACGCGAACGGTGGAAACACCGAGGCTGACATTCGACCAGTCTTCGCCGGTCGACTGTGTCACCTCGGCGCGGCGAACCAGCTCGAGCTGCGGCTTGCGGTCCTTGGCACCAGTGTCGAGCCGGGCGTCATACAGCGGCAGCCAGCGCGCATTGCGGACTGCATAAGTCACCCGCAACGTCGCCTTGGTCGCGGCGGCGGCGGCGACATCGATGCGAACCTCGAGCTTGCTCGGCGGCTTGGCCGAACGCTCCGCTTCCAATTGCGCGAGCTGGCGATCGATCTCGCGCTGCTTTCGCGCGGCGTCGCGGATCGCGGTATCGGCGGTCGCGATCTCCTCGGCGACCGCGGTAAAGGCCGCGCGCCATTCGGTGATCGGCCGAGCCTCGCCCTTCTCGCCAAGGCCGGCGGGAGAAGCCTCCGCAAAGTGCTGCGCGAATTTGCGCCGGGCGTTGGCCGCGTCGATATCGCCTTGCAGATCGGCGCGCTGATCCTTCAACGCTTCGATGCGCTTGTCGAGCTCGGGCAGGTTGACGGGGAGCGCCGCGCGCGGCGGCCGCGCGTCGATGGTACCGATGGTGAGTTTTGCGCCCGCCTCGCCCTCGACACGCAGGGAGGACGGATCGAGCGAGAGCGGAAAGTCCTTGGCGACCAGCGTGCTGTCGCCGGAGGCGAGGTCCAGCGCGATGATACGGGTGACGGTGGCGCCGTCGGGATAGACCGTGACGGTGTCGATGGCCGATGTGGCGTCCACATCGGCGGCCCACGATGGCGACGCGGCCGCCATGGTCACCAGAACCAGGCTCGTTGTTGCCAAACATCTTGCGGTGATGCGCATAAAGTCCCTCCTGCCGTATCGCCGCGCCGCCAGCCGGACGCGTACGATCAAATGCCTCGCCAACATGGTTGGACGCGGCAGGGAAGGAACTGGTTCGATTGGGGTTTCCGTGGGGCGCCGCCGCGGCCGCACCAAGGCCGCGGAACGTGTCGTCGACTCGCGGCGAAGCCGTTAAACTCAGGTCCTTAAACCGGGGTGGGCGAACCCTGGCCGAAGATGCGGCGGAGCAGATCGGTCACGTTGCGGGCGCCGGCCTTCTTCAGGATGCCTGCGCGGTAGCCTTCGACCGTCCGCGCACTCAGATGTATGCGCCGGGCGATCTCCTTGTTGGTCAGGCCGGCAGCAAGGTGCTCGAGCACATCGACTTCGCGCCCGGTCAGGGGCTCGCAGCCGGGCAGCCAGCGTTGCCGGTTTGAACCCGGCTGCGCGAACTCGTCGATGGCGGCATCGATCCGGCCGACGACGTCGTGGGTGCGGAACGGCTTCTCGATGAAGTCGGCCGCGCCGCTCTTGATCGCGTCGACCGCCATGGCGATGCTGCCGTTCGCCGAGGTCACCAGAACCGGCGCCATGCAGTTCTCCTCGCGCAGGCGCTTGAGCACGTCGAGGGCGGAACGATCCGGCGGCATCTCCAGCAGCACGCAGGCCGGCATCCGCGCCTTGGCTTCCGACAGCAGCGACGCGCCGTCGGCAAAGCAGATCACGTCATAGGCGCTCTGTTGAAGCGCCATTGAAAGTTGTTCGCGGGAGGCTGCGTCAGTTTCAATGACGAATACCTCACCCTTGGAAAGCATGTTCCCCGGCATCATCCCGATCCAGCAATGTCTTGGTCAAATGGCCCGAGACGGCAGCGGGGCATCGTCGCGCTGCGCCGTCATACGCACGGCATTCACGCCCGTGCTTCGGTTTCCCTTATGTATGTTCCATCCTGTTCCCGGATTTGACGGATCGGGACAGAAACTTTACATTTCGGGACATCTGCGGGAATGGCTGACAGGAACGGGTCGCATGACCGACCTCATGCGCAGCGCAGGCTTGAGCTACTACCCGGATGTCGCCCGGTCGGTCGGACTCGACCCCAAACAGATGATGCGCAAGGTCAGGCTGCCGCTGGCCGTGCTCGATAAGCCCGATACCCCCATTGCCGTGACCAGCCTGCGCCGGCTGCTCGAATTGTCGGCAGAGGCGTCGGGTGCCGAAGATTTCGGCTTGCGGCTCGCCGAGCGCG
Organism: Bradyrhizobium barranii subsp. apii; assembly: GCF_011516635.5. GTDB lineage: Bacteria > Pseudomonadota > Alphaproteobacteria > Rhizobiales > Xanthobacteraceae > Bradyrhizobium > Bradyrhizobium barranii. The sequence goes on from NZ_CP096255.1 coordinate 8,326,203, forward strand.
GCGGGCTGACCAATTTCGGCGCGGTCGGCCTGATCGTGCGTGAACAGGCGACCGTCAGTGAGGCCATCGAAGCGTTCTCGCGCTTCATCCACGTCCATCACGACGGCATGAAGCTGGACGTCACCCGCAACAAGCAGACCGTGACCGTCACGCTGCATCTGCGCGGCCGGCAGCCGACCGCGCCGCGCCAGTCGATCGACATGGCGCTCGGCAGCATCCACCGCATCATCCAGTCGCTGTTCAGCAGCGATTGGCGGCCGCTCGAGGTGCATCTGCATTATCCGCCGCCACACGACCGCAAGCGCTACCGCGACTTCTTCGGTTGCCGCGTCACCTTCAATGCCGATGACGATGCGATCCTGTTGTCGGCGCATGACATGGAGCGGCGGATCCCGAGCGCGCATCCGCTGATCGCGAGCTATCTGCGCAAGCGGATCGAGGCGATCGAGACGCGGCCGGCAAGCTGGGAGGAGAAGGTCGACGAGGTGGTACGCATCCTGCTCGCAAGCGGCGACTGCACGGTCGAGCGCGTGGCCGAGCATCTCGCCTGCACCCGCCGCACCATCCATCGGCACCTCGCCGCATCGGGCACCAGCTTCTCGGCGATCCTCGACGCGCAGCGCGCCGATCTCGTGACCCAGCTGATCGACGACCCCGGCCGGCCGCTGGCCGATATCGCCACCCAGCTCGGCTTCTCCGCGCAGAGCGCGATGGCGCGCTGGTTCCGTGGCCGCTTCGGCTGCACCATCACCGCATGGCGCAAGGGCGTGCGGCCGCTGGCCAAGCCCGCCGGCGTTCCCTCGGCGTCCGCGGCCTAGGCTCAGCGTGCCGGAGTGGGCACGCCCGTGATGGCAAGGGCGCGCCGGGGGCTGCCGGCGAGCAGCGGCCCGAACGCAATCGCAAAGCCGAGGAACGCGACGACCCATCCGCAGGCGGCGATGTGCAGCAGGACATCGCCATGCGCAGGCAACACCACGGCAGCGACCCGCGCCAGCGCCGCGACGATGATCGCAGCGTAAATCCCCTGCGTCGCGGGCGAGGCCGTCAACGCCTGTCCGGTATGCCCGAGGCTCGCGCGCGTCATCACCGCAAGCGTCATGGTTCCGGCCGCGCCAGCCATCCAGGCGTGAATGCCCGCGCTCGGCGGCAGCGCGCCGAAGACCGCCAGGGCATGCAGCAGGAAGCCCAGCGGCACGAAGACGTAACCGACATGCAGGATCAGCAGCAGCCGCTCGCGCGTGGTGCGGTCGCCAGCCCAGCGTGCAAGCCGGACCAGATGCAGCCCGCCGACCAGTGCCATCACCGCGCCGGAGACCGTGTTCAGCGGCGCCACGATCCATGCGATCAGCGCGAGCGCGCTCAATCCGATCACTGCGCCGTCGAAGCGCCCGAACGGCACCGGCAAGCGGCCGGGATTGAACTTGACCAGCCAGTTGCGGGTGAAGCTCGGGATGATGCGGCCGCCGATCAGCGAGATCAGCAGCACGACCACGCCGATGCCGACGCGGATGCTGACATCGGCTGCGCCCTCGAAGTGCGCTTCGAGATGGAAGGCGACGTTACCGGCGAGCAGCACCAGCACGAGCACCACCACCGGCAGATTGCGCCAATTGCCGCCCGCGATGATTTCGCGCGTGGCCGCAGCAACGACCAATGCCAGGAAGGCGGCATCGACAACGAGTGCGAACGCCCAACCGATATCGGCGGACAGGGTCACTGCAAAACGTCCGGCCAGCCACACCACCAGCAGCGCGCCCAGCGACGCCCCCTGGATCGGCAGCCGCCCGGTCCAGTTCGGAATCGCCGTGAACAGGAATCCCGTGATCACCGCCGGCAGGAAGCCATAGAGCATTTCGTGGACGTGCCAGTCGCGCGGCGCGAACGCGGAACTGACCGACAATTCGCTGTAGAACATCGGCAGCCACGCCAGGACAGAAAGCCCCGCCTGGATCGCGGCGAGCAGAAAAAACGGCCGAAAGCTGTTCGCAAACAGCGGCCAGCCCTCAAAGTTACGGGATCGGGCGCCAGCCATGGGGGCAACTCCTGTGAATTCGGACGGTCACCTGGATCGTCATTTGGAAAAATACTGCCGTCCGGCCGGCCCGTTTTGCGCTATCGCAAACTGCCTGACGAATACAGGTGCCATCACACTCCCGAGCGCCAAGGAGGCAGAATGGCCAAGGTCGACACATCGCTGGTTGCGCATTTGCCGCTGTTTTCCGGCGTCAAGCCGGAGGACCTCGAGGAAATCCTGCGCGAGGCCCGCTCGGCGCGGTACCCCAGGAACGCCGCCATTTTCGAACAGGGCGCTGACGCGCAATCCTTCTTCCTGCTGCTGCACGGCCATGTCCGCGCGGCCAAGACCACCCCGACCGGCGAGCAGATCGTGGTGCGCTATGTCGCCCCCGGCGAGACCTTCGGGCTCGCGATGGCGATTGGAGCCGCGCACTATCCGGCGACTGCGATGGCGGTCGACGACAGCGTGGTGCTGATCTGGCCGAATTCGGCCTGGCCGCGGCTGATCGAGCGGTTTCCGGCAATCGCCGCCAACACGCTGCAAACCGTCGGCGCGCGGCTGCAGGAGAGCCACACCCGCATCCTGGAAATGTCGACCCAGCAGGTCGAGCAGCGCGTCGCACATGCGCTGCTGCGGCTCGCAAAACAGTCCGGCAAGAAGCTCGACCACGGCATCGAGATCGACTTCCCGATCAGCCGACAGGACATCGCGCAGATGACGGGCACCACGTTGCACACCGTCAGCCGCATCCTGAGCGGCTGGGAGAGCCAGGGCCTCGTCGAGAGCGGCCGCCAGCGCATCATCCTGCGCGATCCGCACAAGATCGTCGTGCTGGCGGAGCGTACGGCGGACGGCAATTCTGCGTAAGATAGGGGTGAGGGCGCTTCCGCTTACGGCGCAAGCCCGCCCTCACCCGGGAATCCGCACGCGACCCGTGCGAACTCCAACCCGCCTCACGCCGGCACGCATTCGCACAGCGCAGCGAGGAATTTGTCGCGATCGATGCCATGCTCGCGGCAGGCGTCTTCCACGGTATGGAAGGTCGCGATCGGACAGCCGACGCAAGCCATCCTGAAGGCGAGGAACACGCGGATCGTGTGCGGTGCCGCACGCATGATGTCATCGACCAGATCGTCGGATCGGAAGGGCATGGACAACTCCGTTCCGAAGTGACGATAGCGGAGGGGCTCCGAGCTTCTTTGTTGAAGCGCAAGCTGGTGGTTGCTTCTCCCTCTCCCCGCAAGCGGCAGGGCTATCGCATATGAGAAAACGTGGCGGGAAGCTCGCCCGCGGCCATCCTTCGAGACGCCCGCCTCCGGCGGGCCCTCAGGATGAGGACGGAGTACGTGGTTACTATTTCGACAGGCAAAGCTGCCGCTCGGCCTCATCCCGAGGAGACCGCGAAGCGGTCGTCTCGAAGGACGAGGCGCTCGCTCGGACCCCGCCAAGCTCATACGCAAAAGTCCCTGCCGTAGGCGGCGCGAGGTGAGTTACACCGCCCTGCTGTGCAACTGCTTGCCCGGATCCAGATGCGCGTCGAACGCCGCGGCGACGCTGCGGACCAGGAAGCGCGAGTCGCTTGCGACCGCGAGACGGTCGCCATCGAGCCTGACGATGCCGTCCGAGATCAACGGCTTCAGGCGCGCGGCCGATTGCAGCATCGCCTCGGGTTCCGCGCCATGGCGCGCACAGATGTCGCCGAGATCGGCGCCGAACTCGCACATGATGCGCTCGATGATGTCGGCGCGGAGCCGGTCGTCGTCGGTGAGCCCGTAGCCCTTCGCGGTGGCGAGGCGGCCGGCGGCGACGCTCTGCGCGTAGGCGCCGATCTGCACCTGGTTCTGCACATAGCCCTGCGGCAGATGTCCGATCGCGCTCGCGCCGAACCCGAGCAGGACTTCGCCCTTGTCGGTGGTGTAGCCTTGGAAATTGCGCCGCAGCGTCCGGTCCTCGAAGGCCACGGCCATGGCGTCGTCGGGGCGCGCGAAATGGTCGAGCCCGATCTGCACGTAGCCGGCCTCCTTCAGCGCATTGGCGATCGCGCATGCCTGGTCATGACGCGCGAGGCCGTCGGGCAGCACGGCCTCGTTGATCATGCGCTGGTGCTTCTTGAAATCAGGCACATGCGCATAGCCGAACACCGAGAAACGATCGGGCCCGAGTTCGAGGCTGCGCCGAACGGTGTCCAGGCAGGACGCGACGGTCTGGTGCGGCAGCCCGTAGATGAGGTCGAAGTTGATCCCGTTGATGCCGGCGCGATGCAGCCTCTCGACGACGGAAGCCGTCTGCTCATAGCTCTGCACGCGATTGATCGCGCGCTGCACGACTGGATCGAAGCTCTGCACGCCCAGGCTGGCGCGGTTGACGCCGGAGAGCCGCATGGCCTCCACCATCTCCGATGTCAGCGTGCGCGGGTCGATCTCGACCGCGATCTCGGCCGAGGGCAGCACGAAGAACGAATGGCGCATCGCCGCCATCAACTCGGCAAAAGCCTCCGGCGCCATGATGGTCGGCGTGCCGCCGCCGAAATGGATGTGCTCGACTTTGATGCGGCGGCCGATGGTCTCAGACACCTGCGCGATCTCGCTGCGCAGCGTTCGCTGATAGGCGGCGATCAGCCCGTCGCGGCGGACGATCTGGGTATGGCAGCCGCAGTACCAGCACATCTCGCGGCAGAACGGCACGTGCAGATAGAGTGACGCGCTGGCGCCTGCCGGGAGTCCGGCGAGCCATTCGGCATAAGTATCCGGGCCGACCGCCGGCGAGAAATGCGGCGCGGTCGGATAGCTCGTGTACCGCGGCAATCTCTCTTCGCCGTAGCTCGCTGCGAGATCGGTCCTCATATCTTACCCATTCGTAAATCGATGCCGCGCGGTGGCGCGGCAAATCCCGGATGGCATTGGATGACCCGTTTTCGGGCGGACCACCTTGCGCTCGCTCAAAGTCCGAGCGCCGGATCGGAGCCAAGATCACGTTCAATCATGACTCACTGGAGATAGGCCATGGCGTCGCTCGCGCTCGATCTCGTTCTCTGGCTCACCGGCGTTCGCGGTCATATCCCGCGCTTCGACGATTTTCGTCCCGCCCCCGCGGCACCCTCCGTCGGCGCAGGTTATCTCGTGCGGGTGCTGGCGATCCATCTTTGCCGCGCTGTCGCTCGCGGTCTGGGGCACGGTCTGGATTGCGATCCAGCTTCTCTGATCGACAACCATAGATTCACAATCGCGCATAGCTGAACATGCGAACGATTTGCCGCTGGCGCAACTGACGCCACGCGACGTCGTGCGCTTCGCACTGCCGATACGCGCTTCGGTAAACCTCCTAAGGATTTTACCGGAGGCGAATTCGGCAAAAGCTTGTCGCAGCGCAAACACTCTTGCCGTAACAGGCGCAGACTGCATCCGTCATCAAAACCCTTTCAGATGAAGGATGCTTCCGATGTTCACCCGCAGAGCCGCATTGATCAGCGCCGCCGCGACCGCCCTGATGCTCGCGACACCCACGTTCGCCGCCGGCGACCTCAAGCTGCCGCGGCAGAAGGTCGAGCTGGTCGCCCCGCCCTTCGTGCACGCGCACGAGCAAGCGACGACGCAGGGGCCCAAGATCGTCGAGTTCAAGCTCAACATCGAGGAGAAGAAGGTCGTCATCGACGACAAGGGCACCACGTTCCAGGCCATGACCTTCAACGGCTCGATGCCGGGTCCGCTGATGGTCGTGCATGAAGGCGACTATGTCGAGGTGACGCTGGTCAATCCCGCGACCAACACCATGCCGCACAACATCGACTTCCACTCCGCGACCGGCGCCCTCGGCGGCGCTGAGCTCACGCTGGTCAATCCCGGCGAGCAGGTCGTGCTGCGCTGGAAGGCAACGCGGACCGGCGTGTTCGTCTATCACTGCGCCCCGGGCGGCCCGATGATCCCCTGGCATGTCGTCTCCGGCATGAACGGCGCGGTGATGGTGCTGCCGCGCGACGGACTGAACGACGGCAAGGGCCACGCGCTGAAATACGACAAGGTCTACTATGTCGGCGAGCAGGACATGTATGTGCCGCGCGACGAGAAGGGCAACTTCAAGTCCTATGATTCGCCGGGCGAAGCCTTCACCGAGACCGAAGAGGTGATGAAGAAGCTGATCCCCTCCCACGTCGTGTTCAACGGCAAGGTCGGCGCGCTCACCGGCAAGAACGCGCTGACGGCCAAGGTCGGCGAGAACGTGCTGATCGTGCATTCGCAGGCCAATCGCGACAGCCGTCCGCACCTGATCGGCGGCCATGGCGATTATGTCTGGGAGACCGGAAAATTCTCCAACGCGCCTGAGACGGGCCTCGAGACCTGGTTCATCCGCGGCGGCTCGGCGGGAGCTGCGCTCTACAAGTTCCTGCAGCCCGGCATCTACGCCTATGTCACGCATAATCTGATCGAGGCAGCCGACCTCGGCGCCACCGCGCACTTCAAGGTCGAAGGCAAGTGGAACGACGATCTGATGACCCAGGTGAAGGCGCCCGCGGAGATACCGGCTCCCAACACCAACTAGACGTGACAGGGGGCCGGTCATCGCCGGCCCCTTCCTTCTTCGGGGGACGACCATGCTGATCGCATTCAAGCTGAAACTGCTGCTCGCCTGCGCCGCAGGGCTCGCAGGGCCGATCGCTGTGGCGCCGCTGGTCTCGGACATGGCGGTGCATGGTACGGCGACGGAGCCTGCGATCGTCAGGGTCGCGCCGGGCGGTCTCTCCTATCGCGAGGCCGGCGATTTCACCCGCGCGGGGCTGCAGGCCGAAGTGCCGCTGCGCGCAATGCGCTTCAACCGGCCGCTGCACATCATGCGGCACCAGGTCTCGTCATCCGACTATCAGCTTTGCGTGCAGGATGGCGCGTGCCGCGCGCTCGATCGCGGCGTCGCGATTGCGTCCGATCGTCCCGCGGTCCAGGTGAGCTGGCACGATGCGCAGGCCTATGCGGGCTGGCTGTCGCGCAAGACCGGCCACACCTATCGCCTGCCGAGCGACGCGGAATGGGCCTTTGCGGCCGGCTCCCGGTTCAGGGACGACGGTGCGCCTGTGGACGCAGACGATCCTTCAAAGCGCTGGCTCAGACGTTACGAGCGTGAATCCGAGCGCGACCTCTCCGACACAACGGCCTATCCGTTCGGCAAGTTCGGTGCGAACGAGCATGGAATCGAAGATCTCGCCGGCAATGTCTGGGAATGGACCTCGACCTGCTTCGTGCGCTCGCGGATCGACGCAGCCGGCAATGCCGGCCGTGCGACTGTAAATTGCGGCGTGCGCGTCGCCGAGGGTGCGCACCGCACCTACGTCACCGACTTCATCCGCGACGCTCGCGCCGGTGGCTGCGCACAGGGCGTGCCGCCCGCCAATCTCGGCTTCCGCCTGGTGCGCGAGGAGCCGTCATGGGTCGCAAGCGTGTCGGCGCGGTGGGGCAAGGTGTGGGCGGCAAGGTCGTGATCGCGTAGCCCGCGCGCACATGTCACACCCTCGATGTCATCGCCCGACTTGATCGGGCGATCCAGTATTCCGAGACGGCAGTGATAGAACCGAGAAGCCGCAGCGTACTGGATGCCCCGCCGTCGCGGGGCATGACAATGTCAAATGCGAAGACCAAGTGTGCTCAAATCGTTCGCGCAAACATGCGAAATCCGGGCGCGCCGATGATCGCCTCGAACGCGGGATCGCGCTTCTCTTCGACGAAGACAAATCCTGCCTTGGCGTAGGCGCGTTCGGCCGGCTGATTGCCGATCAGGAACGATATCGTCGCGCGGGCAAATCCGGCCGCTCGTCCCTTATCCAGTGCGTGCGCAAGCAACGCCTGCACGAGGCCGCGACCGCCATAGGCGGGATCGGTCGCGACGTGCTCGATCATCCAGTCGCCCTCGCCGCCCTGAACCCAGCAGGCGCGCGTGTAGGTGCCGCGGCGACGGATGGCTTCCAGCTCCGGCGCGGCCAGCCCGGTCGCGGCACCGACCTCCTCGATGGCACGCCAGGCCGCAGGTCCCGTGCCGGCCGCCGGCAGTGCGCACAACGCGGCAGCAGGCTTGCCATCGATCTCGGCGATCAGGAATTGCGAGACATGCCACATCGACACCGCGTGTGCGGTCGTGATGCGCGCGATGAAATCGCGGCACTGTGCCTGGGGCCAGCCGAGCGAGACGTCGAACCAGCCGCGCGGCCGATAGCCGCGCTGCGACGACAGGATGGTTTGTGCGATGAAATCGGCGTCTTCGGGACGCGCAGACCGTATCGTCATGCGCGCCCCCGTTGCGACGACCTTACGTGTTCTTCAGCGCGACGCGGAATTCGGCTTCGGTCTTGGCCTTGACCTCGTCGAGCGAGACGCCGTCGGCGAGCTCGATCAGCGCCATGCCGCCGTCGCCGTGCTTGTCGATGGTGAAGACCGCGAGATCGGTGACGACCATGTCGACCACGCGCTCGCCGGTCAGCGGCAGATTGCACTTCTTCAGCAGCTTCGAGCCGTCCTTGGCCGAGTGCTCCATCACGACGACGACGCGCTTGACGCCGGCGACGAGATCCATCGCGCCGCCCATGCCCTTGACCATCTTGCCGGGGATCATCCAGTTGGCGAGATCGCCGTTCTGGGCCACCTGCATGGCGCCAAGGATCGACAGGTCCATGTGGCCGCCGCGGATCATCCCGAAAGAATCCGCGCTCGAGAAATACGAGGTCGACGGCAGCTCGCTCACGGTCTGCTTGCCGGCATTGATGAGGTCGGCATCCACCTCGTCCTCATAGGGGAACGGGCCCATGCCGAGCATGCCGTTCTCGCTCTGGAGGCTGACATCGACGCCGTCGGGGATGAAGTTCGAGACCAGCGTCGGGATGCCGATGCCGAGATTGACGTAGTAGCCGTCGCGCAGTTCCTTGGCGGCGCGCGCAGCCATCTGTTCACGGGTCCAGGCCATGTAAGTCTCCTGACGCTTAAGCGGCGGTGCGCGGGCGGGTGTTGCGGAATTCGATGCGCTTCTTGGCCGTGCCGACCTCGACGATGCGCTTCACGAAGATGCCGGGCGTGTGGATGTGGTCGGGATTGAGTTCACCGGCCGGAACCAGATGCTCGACCTCGGCGACCGTGATCTTGGCGGCGGTCGCCATCATCGGATTAAAGTTACGCGCGGTCTTGCGGTAGATGAGGTTGCCGGCGGTGTCGCCCTTCCAGGCGTGCACGATGGCGAGGTCGGCGAACAGGCCGCGCTCCATCAGGTACTTCTCGCCATCGAACTCCTTCACTTCCTTGCCTTCGGCGATCAGCGTGCCGACACCGGTCTTGGTGTAGAAGGCCGGGATACCGGCGCCGCCGGCGCGGATGCGCTCGGCCAGCGTGCCCTGCGGATTGAATTCGAGTTCCAGCTCGCCGGCCAGGAATTGCTGGGCGAACAGCTTGTTCTCGCCGACATAGGACGAGATCATCTTCTTGATCTGGCGGGTTTCGAGCAGGCGGCTGAGGCCGATGCCGTCGACGCCGGCATTGTTGGAGACGACCGTCAGGCCCTTGACCCCGGACTCGCGGATCGCGTCCGACAGCTCCTCGGCGATGCCGCAGAGGCCGAAGCCGCCCGACATGATCATCATATTGTCTTTCAGAACGCCTTCGAGAGCCGACTTGGCGTCGGGATAGACCTTGTTCATGCAAATAACCTTCGGGTGAACCTTCGGCTGGCAGGCGTCGCGCCTCATTGGCGGCGATTATTAGGCGAAATCCTCCAAAGCCGTCAATGATACGGGGTTCTCCGTTCCGCCCTCCGGTGATAGAAGCTGCCCACGCCGTGGGCAGAACCGTCCGCGGCCTTGAAAGCGACAAGAAAACCCATCAAGTTGCGGGGGTTGGGCGTGGGCACGCAGGTTTCCGGTCCGCCCTTCTGGCTCCCGCGACCAACCCGATCAGGACATGCCATTGACCATGGCCCAAGGAATGAAGCGCCTCGGGACGCCGATCGCGGCGCTGCTCGGCCTCGCGCTGATCGCCCTGATCGCGACCTCCTGGCTCATCAACCGCGACGCGCTGCGCAAGGCGGTGGAAACGCAGATCCGCGACGTCACCGGGCTCGAGCTCAGCGTGGCAGGCAGCAGCGACATTTCGCTGCTGCCGGCGAGCTACATTTCCTTCCATGACGTCGGCCTGAAGGGCGGCGGCACCAGCGATCCCGCGCTCCATGTCGACGTGCTCACCGCCAATCTCCGGCTGCTGCCGCTGCTGCTGCAGCGGTTCGAGATCGCCGACCTGACCCTGCTGCGGCCGCGCATCCATGTCAGCCTGAAGCAGGATGGCGAAAGCAACTGGACGCCCTTCATCCAGACCATTGCGCGCACCATGAAGCCGGGCGCCGAGAACCAGGTGTCGTTCTCCGAGATCAGGATCCAGGACGGTGTGCTCAATTACGAGGACGCCACCACCCACGCCGCCGAGAAGTTCGAGGACATCGACCTGTCGCTGGCCTGGCCCTCGATCTCGCGATCCTTCGCCGCGACCGGACAATTCGACTGGCGCGGCGAGCGCGTCGACGGCTCGATCAGCTTCGCCGATTTCGTCGCCGCCCTCTCCGGCGACCGCTCCGGGCTGAAGGCGCGGATCGCCAGCGCCCCGCTCAAGCTTGCCTTCGACGGCAGCGTCGCCAACCGCACCAGCCCGATGATGGAAGGCACGCTCACCATCGACAGCCCGTCCTTGCGCAACGCGCTGCGCTGGACCGGTCAGCCGCAGCCCGGCAGCGGCGGCTTCGGCCGCTTTGCGCTGAAGGCGCGCGCCAATGTCGTCGGCGCCTCGATCGCGCTCACCAACGTCAATGTCGAGCTCGACGGCAACACCGCCGAGGGCGTGATGACCTACGCCAATAACGGCCGGCAGACGCTGCAAGCGACGCTTGCCGCCGACGCGCTCGACTTCACACCCTATATCTCGACCTTCCGCCTGCTCGCCAGCGGCGCCCGCGACTGGAACAGGCAGCTGTTCGATCTCAACGGGCTTCCGACCACCGACCTCGACATGCGCCTGTCGGCAGCAAGGCTGACAGTCGGGACGTCGAAGCTCGGCCGCACCGCGATCGGCGCCAATCTGCGCAACGGCACGCTGGCGCTCTCGGTCGGCGAAGCTCAGGTCTATGGCGGCATCGCCAAGGGCTCGTTCGGGATCGCGCGCTCCGACACCGTCGCCGACGTCAAGGCGCAATTCCAGTTCACCGATGTCGATCTCCAGGCCTGCGCCTCCGAATTGTTCGGCCTCAACAAGCTGTCCGGCCGCGGCAACATCAACGTCTCGCTGCTGGCCTCCGGCTCCAGCCCGTTCGGCCTCGTGCAGTCGCTCGACGGCACTGCCACCGTGACCGGGCACGACGGTGCGATCTCGGGCTTCAACGCCGAGCAGCTCCTGAAGCGGCTGGAGCGGCGGCCGCTGTCGGGTGGCGGCAATTTCCGCAACGGCTCGACCCCTTATGACACCCTCACCGTCGCGGTGAAATTCTCCGATGGGATCGCCACCGCCGAGGACATCCGCATCGAGGGGCCGGCTGCGAAGATCACGCTGACGGGCACTGCCTCGGTGCCGACGCGCGAATACGACATGAAGGGCGTGGCGAGCCTCAACACGACGTCCGGCTTTCAGTTGCCCTTCATGGTGCAGGGTCCCTGGGACGATCCGCTGATCTTCCCCGACCCCGAAAGCCTGATCCGCCAGTCGCCTGCGGCGTCCCCCTTCCTGGACCTCCTGAAGCGGCGCATCACCGGCGAGAAGCACCCTGCGCCGACAGATTCGCCGACGGCCGAGAACGCCAAGGAAAACGCGAAGTCGAATTAGCCCGGAGCGGATCGGCTACGCGGGACGTCTCCACCAAAGCATGAGAAGCGTCCGTATTTCGCCACGATGATTTCATACCTGAGGTTGAGGCAGGATGAGACATCGCCCAATGGGAAGTTTTGGAAGATGCCGGGTGGCCGCGATCGTCGCGGCTCTCGCCTTCACGACCATGGTGAACGCGCAGAACGTTTCGCAGCCGAACGCCGGTGATCGGCCCCCCGCTCCACTCCTGCCCGCCGGGAAAGTCATTTTCGACGCCGCTGTGGCTCGTGCGAACCAAGGCACGAATGGCTTCGGCTCACCCCCTTCGTTTCCACTGCCCTCGTGCGGATTCCCTCACGGCCTGTGCGGCGCGGTGAACCGCGACGGTACGCTTGCGGTGCCGCCCGAATATGATTGGGTCGATACCTTCCATGAAGGCCGCGCGCTGGTGCGATCGAACGGCCGCTACGGCTATGTCGACACAAGCGGTCGCGTGATCGCAAAGCCGCAATATCCGATCGCAGATCGCTTCTCTCGCGGATTTGCGCAGATCGACGTCGGCGGACGGTCCGGCCTGATCGACTTGGACGGTAAGACGGCGCTTGAGCCCAAGTTCGGCTACGTCGTTCCCTTCACCGAGAGGGTCTTCTTTGCCACCGAGAGACGGACCACATCGGAAGGCATTGCGGGCACGGAGCAATTCATCCACGGGATTTTTGAACTGTTCGGCGCGATCGCAGACAGCAGGACGATCGCGGCGGCAGGCAAATGGGGTCTCGTGGACCGCTCCGGCGCCTGGCTTGTTCCGCCCTCTCTCGACGCGATCCTGCCGTATGACACCGACAGTTCAGCGCTCATGCTGGCAAGGGTCGAATCCGGATGGGGCGCGATACGTCCCGACGGGAGCTGGGAGCTCGAACCAAAATTCCAGCATCTTGGTTCGTTCGTCGACGGGATGGCCTCCGCAAAGATCAATGACCGCTGGGGTTTCATCGATCGCTCGGGACGCTTCAAGATCGAGCCAAAATTTGAGAGCGTCCATCAATTTTCACGCGACGCCAGATTTACGCCTGCCCGCCTGAAGGGGAGATCGGGCCTGATAAATCGTTCCGGCGAATGGGTCGTCCAGCCCCAGTACGAGAGCATATTTTTGAAGGAGACCACGAAAGGGTCCTGGGACATTCAGAACGAGAAGAAGCACGGCCTTCTCGATGAAGACGCCAAGGTCGTTGTCCCGCCCTCGTTCGACCTTGCATTCGGACGATGCGCCAACGGGCGTATTGTCGGTGAGATCGACAAGAAGCCGCGGATTCTCGACGAGGATGGTAGGCCGATCGAACCGCAGGAAGGTGAGCTATCAAGGCCCGTGACCTGCGACGGACCTTATATCCTCAAGATCGGCGATAAATTTGCCTATGCGTCAGCCGATCTCACGCCGATGACGTCGCAGCGGTTTGATCGTGCCGGCCCCTTCTACAACTCTCTTGCCGTCGCCGGTCTTGGTAACAAGTTCGGATTATTGCGAGCTGATGCCACCTGGGCCGTCGAGCCCATTTTCGACGCGATCTCGCCCGGATTGCCGAACGGTTCGGTTCTGGCGCGAGCGGGTGACAGGAACGGCATCATCGATGCCTCGACTGGTGCGTGGATCACCACGCAGCGTTTTGAACGCATCTGCCACATCCGCCCTGATATGGCCATGGCATTCGAGGATGGCAGACGCGGCATCCTCGATGCCCACGGTTCATGGTTGATCAAGCCACGGGATGGGCGGATCGGCATTCGGCTCCAGGACGGCCTGGTCCCGGCGCAATCGGGTGAGCGCTGGGGCTTTGCCGACGTGGAGGGGACGCTGGCAATCGAGGCAAGATATGACGCGCCCACGTTCTTCGATCGCGGCATCAATTGGGCCAGAACCGGTGAAGCCTGGTGTCCAATCGATCGCAGGGGACAGCCGATCGAAGGCCTTCAATGCCAGCCGTCGGACCCGCTGAAAAGACAGTTCGGCGTATTTGCGTGTCAGCTCTGAGGCCCTGAGCCCCTCATGCGAATTGATCCGGCCGAATTGATGCGGCGATTGGATCGATGCGCGGATTAAGCATCTCCGCTGGCCCGACACCCCACGACCTATGTCTGACAAGATGCCGCTAGATCGGCTGACGGCCATGCGCTAGTGTTTTATACGACCGGTTAAAAACACCGGCCGTTTGAGGGAGAAAAACGTGAGATCCAAGGTTATTGGCGCAGTTTCATTGGCGGTCGCTGCGGTTGGGCTTTTTGCGGCCACTGCACCCGCCTTTGCGCAGCAGAAAACGATCACGGTCTGGTGGGGCAAGGGCTTCTATCGGTCCGAAGACGACGCGCTGATCGAGACGATCAAGAAGTTCGAAGCCAAGACCGGCATCAAGGTCGAATTGTCGCAGTACGCGATCCAGGACATGATTCCGAAGACGGTGGCCGCGCTCGATGCCGGCACCGTGCCCGATGTCGCCTATTCCGATTCCTACGACGTGCAGGCGCAGGGCAAGTGGGCCTATGAGGGCAAGCTCGAGGACCTCACGGACGTCATGGAGCCGATCAAGGGCCGGTTCGTGCAGAACACGCTGGACGCGTCGATCCTCTATAACGACGTCACCAAGAAGAAGGCCTATTACGGCTTCCCGCTGAAGCAGCAGAGCATGCATGTCGAGATCTGGAACGACATGCTGGAGAAGGCCGGCTTCAAGCTGAGCGACATCCCGACCGACTGGGCGGGCTACTGGACGTTCTGGTGCGACAAGGTGCAGCCGGGTATCCGTAAAGCCACCGGCCAGCGCATCTACGGCGTCGGCCAGCCGATGGGCGTTGAATCCACCGACGCCTTCCAGTCGTTCTACACCTTCATGGACGCCTACCACGTCAAGCTGGTCGACGACGACGGCAAGCTCCTGGTCGACGATCCCAAGGTGCGCGAGAATCTGATCAGCGCGCTGAAGGATTACACCGACACCTATATCAAGGGCTGCACGCCGCCCTCTTCCACAACCTGGAAGGACCCCGATAACAACGTCGCCTTCCACAACAAGACCATCGTGATGACCCACAACTTCACGATCTCGATCGCGGCGAAGTGGTTCGAGGACTCGCAGAACCAGGCGCTCACGCAGGAGCAGCGCGACGCCGGCAAGAAGGCCTATGAGCAGGACATCGTCACGGCGTCCTTCCCGAAGGCGCCCGACGGTTCGACCATCCGCTACCGCTCCGACGTCAAGACCGGGCTGGTGTTCACCGCGGCCAAGAACAAGGCCGAGGCCAAGCAGTTCATCAGCTTCCTGCTCCAGGAAGAAAATGTTCGCCCCTATATCGAGGGCGCGCTCGGCCGCTGGTTCCCGGTGACCAAGGAAAGCCAGGCCAGCCCGTTCTGGCAGGCCGACAAGCATCGCAAGGCGGTCTACGCCCAGTTCACCGGCGGCACTGCCGCGTTCGACTTCACCAAGAACTGGAAGTTCACGATCCTCAACAACGAGAACGTCTGGGCCAAGGCGATGAACCGGGTCGTCAGCGAAAAGGTCCCGGTCGACAAGGCCGTCGACGAGCTGATCGTCCGCATCAAGCAGGTTGCAGGCTAAATCTTCTTTCTTCCTCTCCCCGCTGGCGCGGGGAGAGGCGAAACGCTAACACCGGCCGCCTCGTGCGGCCGGAAGTCCTTTCAAAGAGTCCTGAAGAATGGCGATTACGCTCTCTGGCGATCAGTCGATGCCCGCTCCGCCCTTGTCGTCGCGGCTGACCCCGGCGCAGGTCTGGGGCATCGTGCTGCTCGCGCCCTATCTGCTCGTTTTCCTCGCCTTCGTCGTCTATCCCGTCTGCTACGGGCTGTGGCTGGCGCGGGCCCCGTCGAATTATGTCGCGCTGTTTCACGATCCGATCTTCGCGCGCGCCGCGGTCAACACGCTGATCTTCCTGGTCATCGGCATCAACATCAAGATGCTGATCGCGTTGTTCCTGTCCGGCTTCTTCGCGCAGCAGCGCACCTGGATCAAATGGCTCTCGGTGATCTTCATCCTGCCCTGGGCGGTGCCGTCGATCCCGACCATCCTGTCGGTGCGCTTCATGTTCAATCCCGAATGGGGCGTGGTCAACCACCTCATCTTCTCCCTCACCGGCGATGACGGCCCGAACTGGCTGAACGACCCGACCGTGGCGCTGAGCATGGCGATCGGCGTGCACATCTGGAAATCACTGCCGTTCTGGACGCTGATCCTGATCACCGGACGCCTTGCGATCGCGCACGATCTGTTCGAGGCCGCCGAGGTCGATGGTGCGAGCTGGTGGCAGAAATTCCGCTACATCACCTGGCCGTCGATGCAGACGCTCTACATCACCTGCACACTGCTCTCGATGATCTGGACGCTCGGCGATTTCAACAGCGTCTATCTGCTCACCGGCGGTGGCCCGGCTGACCTCACGCACGTGCTGGCGACGCTCGGTATCCGCTATCTCCGGCTCGACCAGCTCTCGCTCGCGATGGCCTCCATCGTCTGCGCGATGCCGTTCGTCCTGCCGCTCGTGTACTTTATGATGAAACGGTTGTCGCGATGAAGCTTCCCGGCGTAAGCGAATTTTCCTGGCGCGACGTCGCGATCGAAGCGCGGCTGCTGCTGATCGGTATTCCCGTCTTCCTGTGGACGATGATTCCGATCTACCACATGTTCCTGTTCGCGATCTCCCCGAAGGAGGACGCGTTCTCGGGCAAGCTGTGGCCGGATCATCCGACGCTCCACAACTTCGAGATAGTGTTCAAACAGCAGCACTACTTCCTGCGCGACTTCTACATCCAGTTCTGGAACTCGACGGTGATCGCGGTCTCTGTCGGCGTGCTGACGCTGTTCATCGCCACTGCCGCGGCGTTCGCGATCTCGCGATTGAAGGTGCCGGGCGGCCGCACCGTGTTGAACCTCGCGCTCTTCACCTATTTCATCCCCGCGGCGTTCCTCGCCGTGCCGATGTACCGCACCATGGGCAATTACGGCCTGCTCAACAATCACTGGTCGCTGATCCTGGCCATGGTGACGATCGCGAGCCCCTACGCGATCTGGGTGCTCAAGCAGGCCTCCGACAAGCTGCCGGTCGAGCTGGACGAAGCCGCGGTGATGGACGGCGCCACGACGCTCCAGATCTTCCGCCTGGTCTACCTGCCGCTGATGATGCCCTCGCTGGTCGCGATCGGCACCTATGCGGTGCTGCTCGCCTGGAACGAATATCTCTATGCGTTCCTGCTGCTGTCCAACGACCGCGAGATCACCCTCCCCGTCGCGCTCGGCAACTTCCTCGCTGCCGACGATTCGCCCTGGGAGCTGTTGATGACCACCGGCTTCATCTACGCGCTGCCGCCGGCCGCGGTCTATTACGCCTTCCGCCGCTACATGGTGGGCGGGCTCACGGCAGGCGCGGTGAAGTCCTGACAATCGAGAGCCTCGTTCCGATGGAATCGGAACGGGGCTCTCGATTCTTGCTTTGACGCGTTTTCTTTACGCGAACCGGTGTCCACTTCGCTCGAAAACGCTCCGGGACGCATCGCGTCGCCGCAAGCAGGGCGTTCGAGCGACGACGTGGACAATTGCGGGTTGTTCACACCTGCTCTAACCTCGCAGCCCTGTCACGGGGCACGTCACCATGCGCGGCAACGACGCGATCCATCTCGGCCTGATGCTGCTGGCGTTCGCGGCGTCCTATCTGGTGCCGTTCGAACTGCTGCTGCTGGCCTATGTCGTGCTCGGCCCGGCGCACTACTTCACCGAGATCTCGTGGCTGCACGATCGCAGCTATTATCTGCCCCACCGCGGGATCGCGGCGGTCCTCGCGATCATCGCCGTGATCGCGGCGCTGATCGACAACGCCTCGTGGTTCGGCCTTGCGATGTGGGGCGCGCTGGTCGTCTGCGCCATGCTGGCAGCCACGACCTCCGCAATCGAGAGCATGCTGCTGTTCATGGTGGCGATCGCCCTGTCCGCGATCATGTATTCGAGCGGATCGTCGCTTGCGGTCATCGGCACCCTGATCCCGACCCTGATCCACGTCTCGCTGTTCACGCTGGTCTTCATGGTGCTCGGCGCGCACCGGTCGGGCAGCCGCGTGCAGGCTGCGCTGGTGGTCGTCTATGTGCTTGCGGTCGCCACGATCCTGTTGCTGCCGCCAACGGCCGAAATCCGGATCTCGAGCTTTGCCCGGGTCGGGCAGGACTATTTCGGCAATGTCGGTCCGGCGCTGGGCCGGCTGTTCGGAGTCCCCGGCCTCGTCCTCGACGCCCGGCTGACGAGCCTGCTCGCTTTTGTCTACACCTACCACTACCTCAACTGGTTCATCAAAGCCGACGTCATCCGCTGGACTGAGGTGCCCAAGGCGCGGCTGGCGGCGATGGCCGCTGCAAGCCCCGCCTCCACCGCGCTGTACTTCTACGACTACGCTTTCGGCTTCACCTTCCTGCTGGCGCTGAGCCTGATTCACATCCTGCTCGAGTTTCCGCTCGACAGCCTCGCGCTGCGGCAGTTCGGTGCCGCGATGCAGGGCGTGGTGCGCGCGCGATACGCGGGGCCCATCGCGGCCTCCGCGACGCGGTCGCGTTCTACAGGCACCAAGGCCGCGAAACGCGCAACCCGGTCACGCTGATCATCTCTCCGCGCTCTTGCGTCGATACGCGACCAGCAGGGCGATCGTCGAGCCGATGAAGTAGCCGGCGGTCGCGCCCGAGATGGCGCGGCCGGCGACGATCGCCAGCGCGCGGTCGCCCGCATCGATCGCCGAGATCACGCCGACCGCATATTGCGCGGCGAAGACAATCAGGTTGCGGACCAGACCAAATGGACTGCCCGGACGGATGATCCGCCCGGTCGCGTGATCGACGTCGAACGGGCGCGGCGTCAGCACGCCAAGCGGCAGCAGCGCGAGCGCGGCCGCGATCCATGCGACCAGCGGCCAAACGCTGTCTTGGTGGCCGAAGCCGAGCCGCGAAATCCCCCAGACGATGAATAAGACCGGCACGATTAGCGCGCGCCAGATCGGCGTCCTGCACGGACGCATCGCCTGAACGCCCTGCCACATCAGAAAGGCGAGCAGCATCCAGACCCAGACCGGCGTATGGATCAGGATCTGGTAGGCGAATGTCATGATTGCTCCTCGCCTACAGCGGCGCCGCGCTCTCGCCCTGCGAGCTCGAGAGTTTCGAGGCAAGCGAGGCGATGACGATGACCACCGCGATCAGGGCGATCACCAGCGTGCAGATCGCGTTGATCTCGGGCTTCACGCCAAGCCGCACCTCCGAGTAGATCCGGATCGGCAGCGTCGCCGAGCCGGGGCCGGTGGTGAAGCTCGCGATCACGAGATCATCGAGCGACAGCGTGAAGGCCAGCATCCAGCCCGCCACGATCGCGGGCGCGATCAGCGGCAGCGTCACGGCGACGAAGGCGCGAGCCGGGTTGCAGCCGAGATCCATCGCCGCCTCCTCCAGCGAACGGTCGAGCGAGCCGAGGCGGGACTGCACGACCACCGCGACGAAGCACATCGTCAGCGTGGTGTGGGCGATCGTCACCGTCCAGAAGCCGCGCTCGGCGTTGAGCGCGACGAACAGCAGCAGCAGCGACAATCCGGTGATCACCTCCGGCATCACCAGCGGCGCGTAGAGCATGCCCGAGAACAGCGTGCGCCCGCGAAAGCGCTCGCCGCGCGACAGCGCAACGGCTGCGAGCGTGCCGAGCAGCGTGGCGATGGTCGCTGAGGAGACCGCGACCCGCAGGCTCATCCAGGCCGCCTCGATCATGGCGCGGTCATTGAAGAACTCGTGGTACCAGCGCAGCGACCAGCCGCCCCACACCGTGACCAGCCGCGAGGCATTGAAGGAGTAGATGACGAGGATGAGGATCGGCAGATAGAGGAACGCCAGACCCAATGCGAGCGAGGCGATGTTGAAGCGGGACAGGCGGGAGACCTTGCGCATCGCTTCAGCGCCCCTGTTCCAGCTGCCGCTTCTGCAGCCGCTCGTACAGCAGCAGCGGCACCAGCAGCACCACCAGCAGCACGATCGCCGCCGCGGAGGCGACAGGCCAATCCTTGTTGGTGAAGAATTCGAGCCACAGGGTCTGGCCGATCATCAGCGAATTGGAGCCGGCCAGAAGGTCCGGGATCACGAACTCGCCCACGATGGGGATGAAGCACAGCAGCACGCCCGCCCCAACGCCGGGCAGCGACAGCGGGAAGGTGACGAGCCAGAACACCTGCCAGGGCGGCGCGCCGAGATCAGAGGCCGCCTCCTCCAGCACCGGCTCCATTTTCGCGAGCGTGGCGTAGAGCGGCAGGATCATGAACGGCAGATAGGAATAAACGATGCCGATATACATCGCGGTGTCGGTCGAGAGCCACACCACCGGCTGGCTGACCAGATGCAGCGCGAGCAGGATCTGGTTCAGCAGGCCGTCGTGCTGGAGGATGTTGATCCAGGCATAGATGCGGATCAGGAACGAGGTCCAGAACGGGACGATCACCAGCACCATCGCCACCGCTTGCCAGCGCTTCGGCAACCGCGCCATGCCGTAGGCGATGGGATAGCCGATCACGAGCAACAGCGCAGTCGCGGTGACGGCGACGGTGAGGCTGCGCACATAGGCGAACACGTAGATGTCGTCTGAGGCGAGCAGCTTGAAATTGTCGATCGACAGCGCAGCGAACGCTGCCTTGAGCGCCTCCCATCCCGCCATCAGGTCGAACACCGGCTCATAGGGCGGCTGCGCGATCGCCGTCTGCGACAGGCTGATCTTGAGCACGAAGCCGAACGGCACCAGGAAGAACAGCACCATCCAGACATAGGGCGCGATCGCGGCAAAGCGCGCCGGCCTTGCGAAGATGCGGCGCCCGCTCATGATTGCAGCACCACGCAGTCGTCGGGCGTGAACCATGCAACGACACGCTGGTTCAGGCTGTAGGCGTCGACGTCGAGGCGCGCGCTGTTGGGGACCGACGCCTGCAAGATTCCGCCGGCATCGAGCTTCACCTTGAAGGTGGTGGTGCCGCCGAGATAGCAGATGTCGGCGACCACGCCGTCCAGGCTGTTGATCGCCGTCTCACGACCGGCCTCGCTCACCGGCCCGCGGCGCGAGAGCTTGACCTTCTCGGGGCGGATCGCGACCGACAATTTCCCCGCGCCGACGCCTTCGCGCGGCTCGGCCACCACCAGCGCACCCGCATCGCGCGTGCCGATGATCAGACGATGGCCGTCGCGCAATTTGGACTCGCCGTCGAACAGATTGATGTCGCCGACGAACTCCGCGATCCATCGCGAGCGCGGCGCCTCGTAAAGCTCGCGGGGGCTCGCGACCTGGGCGAGCTTCCCGGCCCTCATCACGCCGATCCGGCTCGCCATCGTCATGGCTTCCTCCTGGTCGTGGGTGACGATGATGAAGGTCATGCCGAGCCGGCGCTGCAGCTCCATCAGCTCGCCTTGCGTGCTCTCGCGCAGCTTCTTGTCGAGCGCCGCGAGCGGCTCGTCGAGCAGCAGAAGCTGCGGCCGGCGCGCCAATGCACGCGCCAGCGCCACGCGCTGACGCTGACCGCCGGAGAGCTGGTCGGGCTTTCGCTTCTCCAGCCCCTCGAGCTTCACCAGCGCAAACATTTCCGCCACGCGCGTGGCGATGTCGGCGCGCGCCATGCCGGCCCGCTTCAGGCCGAAGGCGATGTTGTCGCGCACGGAGAGATGCGGAAACAGCGCGTAGTTCTGGAACATCATGTTGATCGGGCGTTCATGCGGCAGCGCCAGCGCGATGTCCCGGCCGCCGAGCAGGATGCGCCCCTCGTCCGGCGCCTCGAACCCGGCGAGCATGCGCAGCAGCGTGGTCTTGCCGCAGCCGCTGGGCCCGAGCAGCGCAAAGAACTCGCCGGCCTTGATGTCGAGCGACACGCCGTCCACGGCCCGGAACGTCCCGAACGTCTTGGCGACGCCCTCGATGTGCAGCAACGGCTGCCCCGCTACGGGAAGCGCATCCGCGCCGGCGTCTATCTTGGGCAATTCGTCCGTCATGGTCCCTGCCAACCCCGATTCCGCCGCACGCTAGCGGCCGATCGTTCCCAGCTCAACCGGTTCAGGGGGTAACTTCCACTGCAGTCCCGTAGCCCGGATGGAGCGCAAGCGTAATCCGGGACGGTCCATCGGTGGTGAGACTTTCCCGGATTGCGCTTCGCTCCATCCGGGCTACGCCACTAGCTCACACTCGCCATGAACGCGGCCAGCGCGTCGCGATCCGCCGCGGGCATCGTCAGGCCGAGCTTCGAGCGCCGCCACAGAATATCCTCGGGGAAGCGCGCCCATTCATGGCTCATGAGATAGCGCACCTCGGCGCCGGTCAGTTCGGGACCGAAGGCCGGACCCAACTCTTCGCGCGTCTTCGCCTCGCCGAGCACGGCCGGCAAGCGTGAGCCGTAGGCCGCGACCAGACGCTGGGCCTGCGGCTCGCCGAGAAAGCGCCAGCGGTCGCGGGCGAGGTCGACTTCAGTGTCGAAACGATCCCAGGCAAAGTCTCCGCCGGGCAACGCGGCGGCGGCGGTCCAGGGCGGCGACATCGGATAGAACGGCGTCAGCCTCGTCACCGCGCGCTCGGCGCGCAGGCGCGAGGTGGTGACGTCGCCGCCGAACATCGTGATCAGCGGCGCCTTGCGCCGGCGCGCGTGGAACAGCGTCGTCCCGTCGCGCCGCCGCACGGACGCCAGCGTCAGGTTGACGCCGGAGACCGCGCGCACCACGTCGGTGGGCGCGACGCGCTCGCGGAAATAGCGACTGGCCGCCTCGCAGAGATAGCTGACGTCGGCCCCAGGCATCGCCACGATCGCGGGATCACCGGTGAAATCACGGGTGACCGTGCCGATCAGCGTGAAATCGCGCTCAAGGGGGCTCGCGAAGATCAGCCGCCCATCGCTGTTTTGGAAGACGTAGACGTTATCGGACTCGAACAGCCGCGGCACGATGATCTGGCTCATCTGCATGGCCGCCATGGCAGGCTGCGGCTGGCGCAGCACGGTCTCTGCGACGATCGACGTCCAGCCGCCGGTGGCATTGGCCAGCGCCCGGGCCGTGACCACGCGGCGATGGCCACGATCGACCACCGCGAGGCGCCATGTGTCGGTTCGATCGGCGCGGACACAGCGCGCCCCGGTCCGGATCGCAGCGCCGCGTTCGGCGGCGTCCAGCGCCGTCAGCACCACCAGGCGGGAATCATCGACGACGCAGTCCGAATATTCGAAAGCCGTTCCGAACGGGCGCTTCAGCGCGTTGCCGACCGGATGATGCGTGATGTCGAGGGTGGTCGCGGCAGGCAGGCCGCTCCGACCGGTGAGGCCGTCATAGAGGTATAAGCCGGCGCGCAGCAGCCAGGGTGGACGCTCCTCGGAATGGGCCGGGATCACGAAGCGCATCGGCCGGACCAGATGCGGCGCGATGGCAAGCCACGTCCGGCGCTCGGCCAACGCCCGGCGCACCCGCCGAAAACCGCGGCGTTCCAGCACCGACAGATCGCCATGGATCAGCCGTGGCGTCGCGGATGACGCCGCGCCGCCGAGATCGCCCTGCTCCAGCAGAATGACCCGCAGGCCGCGGCCGGCCGCATCGCGGGCGAGGCTGACACCGTTCAGGCCACCGCCGATGATCGCAAGGTCGTAATCCGCCATGAAGCCGTCGAATGGGAGCTAGCGCCCGCCATCACTAGAGCCATTTCCATTCCGATGAAATCGGAACGAGGCTTTGGATTCTTGTTTTGACGCGTTTTCTTTGCGCGAACCGGTATCCGCTTGGCTCGATAACGCTCTAGCCGGTCTTCAGCGCAAGCTCCATGGTCTCGGCGCGGCCGACGAGGCCGGCATATTTGCCGATCGGCAGCGGCTTGCCGAGCAGGTAGCCCTGCACGCCGTCGCAGCCCTCCTTGGCAAGAAAGACGAGCTGATCGAGGGTCTCGACGCCCTCGGCGATGATCGACATTTCGAGGCCGTGGCCGAGATCGATCACGGCGCGGACGATAGCCGCCGATTGCGGGTTGCGGCCGAGATTCATGATGAAGGCGCGGTCGATCTTGATCTTGTCGAACGGGAACGCCTGGAGATAGCTCAGCGAAGAGTAACCGCTGCCGAAATCATCCATGGAGATGCGCACGCCGAGCGCCTTCAGCCGGCGCAGCAATGCAAGACCCCGATCAAAGTCCTCGATCAGCACGCCCTCGGTGATTTCCAGCTCGAGCCGGCCGGGTGCGAGGCCCGTCTCGATCAGGATTGAATGGACCAACCCGACCACGTCGCCGTGCATGAACTGCGCCGGCGACAAATTGACCGCGACCTGGAGCGGCTTCGGCCAGGACGCCGCCTCGCGGCAGGCCTCGCGCAGGATCCACTCGCCCATCTCGACGATCAGGCCGCTCTCCTCCGCGATCGGGATGAACTCGGCCGGCGAGACCTGGCCGCGCACCGGATGCTGCCAGCGCGCCAGCGCTTCGAAGCCGATAATCTCGCTCTCGGCGACGCTGTGGCGCGCGATGCCCTGCGGCTGGAACGCGAGCGACAATTCGCCGTTCTTGATCGCTTTCGACAGGTCCTGGTGCAGCACGCGGCGGTCGCGGATCTGCTGGTCCATCTCTGGCTGGTAAAGGCCGATCGTGCCGCGCGACTTCTGCTTGGCGCGGAACAGCGCCGCGCCGGCATTGGCCAGCAGCGATGCGCCGTCGGCACCATTATGCGGGAAGATCGACATGCCGGTGGTGACGCCGGCGCGGACCGCCCGGCCGTCGATCTGAAATTCCTGGGCAACGGCCTCGCCGAGCTGCTGCGCCAGCGCAAGGCCCGCCTCCGGCTGCTTGCCGTCGATGATGAGGCCGAACTCGTCGCCGGACAGGCGCGCCACCACGCCGCCGCGCGCGGAATCCTGAAGCCGCTGGGCCACCTCGATCAACAGCTTGTCGCCGAGCGCATGACCGAAGACGTCGTTGACCTCCTTGAGGCCGTCGAGGTCGAGGCAGAGCACGGCGAACTCCTCGCTGGTGCCTTCGCAGGCCTCGATCATCTGGGTCAGCGCCTGGAGGAAGGCGGCGCGGTTCGGCAGATCGGTCAGGCCGTCGTGATAAGCCATGTGCGCCATGCGCGACTCGGTCTGCCGGCGATCGGTGACGTCTTCGTGGGTCTTGATCAGATATTGCGGCTCGCCGGCATCGCTCAGCACCGTGGCGCGGCGGGTCAGGAACAGCCGCAGGCCGTCCTTGGTGGAGATCGGGTGCTCCTCGGTAATCATCCCGCGCTTCTTGATCGCGGCCTCGTCGCGCGCGATGATCAGCTTGGCTTCCTTGGGATTGAAGATGTCGGAGGCGGTCAGGCCCGTGGCCTCCTCGCGCCGGCGGTTGAGGATCGTCTCCGCGCTGCGATTGGCGAGCAGGTAGCGGCCGTCCTTGACCTGCTCCACGATCAGCGCCACCGGAATGTTGTCGACCACAAGCTCCAGGAACTTCTTCGTGCTCTCCAGCTCCTGCGACAGCGAGCGGCGGTCGGTGATATCCTCGAACACGAGCATCAGGAATTCGGGCTTGTTGCTCTCGTCGCGGACCACGATCCGGATCGAGGCAACCATGCGCCGTTCACCGGCGCGGTCGACCTCGAATTCATTGCGGAACTGGCCGTCCGGCGAATTCAGTGCCGCCTTGTCGGCCGCCTCGATGCTGGCCGTCGAGATGGGCGCGAACAGCTCCCGCGCATTCTTGCCGACGGCGTGGTCGCGCGAGAACCCCCAGAACCGTTCATAGGCGCTGTTGGCGAAGATGTAGCGACCGTCCTCGATGTTCTTCGCGGCGACGCAGGCCGGCACGTGGTCCAGCACGGATTCCAGGAATTGCTTGGTGGAGGCGAGCTGCCGTGACAGCTTGCGCTGATCGCTGACGTCCAGATGCGTCGCGACCGAGCCGCCGTTCGGCAACACGAAATATTTCACCAGGATGGCGCGGCCATCAGGCAGTTCGGTGATCAGGCCGTTGGGGCTCGCCGCCATCTCGTAGAACTCATCGTCGGAGACACCGCCGAGGACGTCGCGCTTGCGCCTGAGTTCGAGGATGTCGTAGCCGGTCATCCCGGTCCAAAGATCCGAGCGCGCCAGGCCGTAGATCTCGAGATAGCGGTCGTTGCAGAACATGATGCGTCGTTGCGCATCCGTCATCACCACGCCCTGGTTGAGATTGTTCATGGCGGAGGAGACGAAGGCGTTGCGCCGCAGCTGCAAGCGCTTGGTGCGGCGCAGCGAGGAATGGATCCACAGCGCGATGGCGGCCAGGAACGCACAGACGACGATGCCGCCGATCAGCGCTTCCCAGACCAAATTGGGATCGAGCTTGCCTGGCGGCGCGAAGCTGTCCGAGAGCGCAAAGGCGCGCGCAGGCGCGACCGCGCTGCCCAGGCACACGACGGCCTGCACAGCAATCGGAAGCGTGCTGCCCACGTGCCAGTTCTTCTCAGCCATCAGCCACCCGCGCTTTCAACGTCGGATTGTCTGGCTTCACGGGTTTGGATCGGGTAAACGCCTGTACGCGCAACAGAAAAATGTGACGCCAAATACGGCAATTGCCCTGACATGATAAATGCTTCCTTAATGGAAAACGGCCCGGTGCCGTGGTTCTCAAGCCTGATGCCACCGATGCTTTCAATGGATACACTGCACAACCATGGATAGGGTTGACTGCGTCGTCATCGGAGCCGGCGTGGTCGGGCTCGCGGTGGCTCGAAAGCTTGCCCAGGCCGGGCGCGAGGTGATCGTGCTCGAGGAAGCCGAGGCCATCGGCACCATCACCTCCTCGCGCAACAGCGAGGTGATCCATGCCGGGATCTATTACCGCGCCGGCAGCTGGATGGCGCGCATGTGCGTCAGCGGCAAGCACGAGCTGTACCGCTACTGCGGCGAGCGCGGCATCCCGCACAAGAACTGCGGCAAGCTGATCGTCGCGACCAGCGCCAAGGAGACCGAGAAGCTGCAATCGATCAAGGCGCATGCCGAGGCCAATGGCGTGCTCGACATGCAGCTGCTCACCGGCGAGGCCGCGCGCGCGCTGGAGCCGGCGCTCGCCTGCGATGCCGCGCTGCTCTCGCCATCGACCGGCATCATCGACAGCCACGCCTACATGCTCTCGCTGCGCGGCGAGGCCGAGGCGGCCGGCGCGGCCTTTGCGTTTCACACCCCGCTGATCCGCGCCAAGGCAGCCGGCGATGTGATCGAGATCGAGGCCGGCGGCGAAGCGCCGATGACGCTGCAATGCGGCCTGCTCGTCAACGCCGCCGGGCTCTCGGCGACAACGGTCGCACGCCACATCGACGGCATGCCGATTGACCGGATTCCGCCGGCATATCTCGCCAAGGGAAACTATTTCAGCTGCAACGCCAGGGCACCGTTCTCGCACCTGATCTATCCGGTGCCCGAGCCAGGCGGGCTCGGCGTGCATCTGACACTGGACATGGCCGGGCAGGCACGCTTCGGCCCCGACGTCGAGTGGATCGAGACGATCAATTACGAGGTCGATCCATCACGCGCCGAGCGCTTCTATCCGGCGATCCGGAAATACTGGCCGACACTGCCCGACGGCGCGCTGATGCCGAGCTATTCAGGCATTCGCCCAAAGATCGTGCCGCCGGCGGTGGCCACGCAGGATTTTCTGATGCAAGGCCCGCGCGATCACGGCGTCGAAGGCCTGATCAACCTGTTCGGCATCGAATCGCCGGGACTGACGTCATCGCTCGCGATCGCGGATCACGTCGCTGAGCTCGCAGGCATCTAGGGGATTTTCCATCGGAGCGGAAAGGCTCCAAGCGCCGCGCAAATAACTTTGCACGCTGCGCACCTTCATGCAGGGATGAGCGCAATAGTCGTTCGTGAAGAACTGGCGGCGGCGCCCGGCTCAAGCGGTGTTTCGAGCCGGGACGGTCTCGAAGAAGGCTCGGATGATGACACGCAAGAGCTCTGCGAGCCATCGCAGCAGCAGACCGAAGTTATAGCCGGCGGCGGCGAGAACAGTGTTGATGCGGTCGCCGAGGCGTCCCTTGAGATAATTTCTGTCCATGCGGTGCTCGGCCTTGACGTGGCCGATGACAGGCTCGACAGCCGCACGACGCTTCATCTCGCGACGGATGGAAGCTGTGACGCGGCGGACCTGACCCGAGATCCAGACCCTGAACCGATGCGGGTGGTTGTGACCGCGATATCCTTTGTCGACGTGGATACGGCGAGTCTCCACCCCGGTGAGCTTCTCCATGTCGGCGATTACGGGACCGAGCGTGTGCCCATCGAAGGGATTGCCATGCAGGGCCTTGGCATGGAGCACGAACTGGCCGCCCTTCGGAGACGTCACAGGGGTGGCGATGCTGACCTTGCAGCCGAACTCGTAGGGCGCGCGGGCTTTACCTTTGCCGATGCACTCAACCTCCGGAGCATGTAACGCATAGACCTTCGGACCGCGCTGATGCTGATCCTGGCTGCGCACCTGCTGCGCTAAACCGAGCAACGGGCCGAAGCGAGCTTCCAGCACCGTATCGCCATCAATCTTGCGGCGGATGTCGCGGATGATCCGGCCAAGCCGTGTCCGCAGGAACTTGAGCTGCCGCCGGGCGCGTTTGAACTGGTGGGCGTGGGTATAGCGGCCGGTCATGATGGCGGCGCGCTTGGCCAGGCGCAGATAGCTCTGGCGTAGCGGCACACGGTTGCGCTTGGCGAGCCCGACCAGCTTGGTGATTGCTCGATGCAGCAGCCGCGCGTCGGTCGGATGTGCAACCGCCTTGGGCTGCACTGTGGTATCGACGACCACCCGTTCCAGGTCCTTGGGACCGATGGCGCCGGTCTTGTGCGCCACTGAAAGACTTTCCTGGATCAGGGCGACGAGCTGTTCCTCGCCGAGCCGCTGCCGCCAGCGTGTCATCGACGATCGATCGAACGGCAGACGGTGGCAGAAGCTCAATTCGCCGCAGAAGTATTGGTAATAGGGGTTCTCGATCCAGCGAGCGCACAGCACCTCATCTGACAGGTTGTGCATGTGCTTCAAAATGAACAGGCCGGCGACTAGCCGCGTCGGCAAGCCCGGCTGGCCCGACCCTGCTTGGCACACTGAACTGAAGCGCTCATTCAGGATGTTCCAGTCGATCAGCGCTGCCAACCGCACCAGCGGATGACCCATGTCGATGATCTGATCAAGCGCCGGAAGCAACAGGTCTTTCTGGCGATCATCCCTCGGCTTGCTCATCGCATTCCCCAATGTCGACGACGCCGTCAGGGAATCACGAATCGCCCAAAAGCAAAATCCTAAAACGCAAGAAAGCGAGGTCCAACACCCCGCTTTCCTGCAAAATCGAATACTACATCAAGACAAATTCTGCTTATTTCTCAGATCAATCCGCATTCTTCACGGACGACGCAATAGCTCTCACCCCTGCATGAAAGGGTAAGTTCAACTCTACACTGTTACAGGGGTTACTAGTGGAGCGTGTCGCCGGTGTGCTTCAAACGCTCGATCTGGTCCTTGACCATCAACTTCCGTCGCTTCAACTCAACAATTTGCAGGTCGTCTGTTGAAAGGTGCACGAGAGCTTCGTGCAATTCGTTTTCGAGCGTTTTGTGCTTCCGTTCCAATTCAACCAGATGTGCCTGAATTGTCATTCGAAACCTCCTCGGTAGGGGGAAACCTTGGATTCGATCCGGACAAACAAGTGTACATCACCGATTCGTTCTGTCGATATGTATCCGTCGTCGCAGCGTCATTTTTGAAAATTCATATGTAACGAATCGTGAGTAAGGAACCACGCTGGAAAAATCCATGATATCAATGTGCTTGCGCAACGCCGCAACGAATCGTCGAAATATCTTGCGAGAGTTCGGTGAGCGGCGGCCCGAGATCGCTTGCGATCACGGCGCGCAAGGACGATAATTTCCACAGGGCATCCACAGCCTTGAATCTCACGCCCATCGGGTTTTCGGCCACCGCGAACATGACCAATGAAGACGAGCGTGAGCTCGAAGCCGAGCTCACCCGGTTGCAGCAAGAACACCGAGATCTCGACGCCGCGATCGATGCGATGCATCAATCGCCTGCCCCCGACCTGTTGCGGTTACAACGGTTGAAGAAGCGCAAGCTGTTGTTGCGCGACCGTATCGCGTTCATCGAAGACCAGATCACGCCGGACATCATCGCCTGATCCGCGAGGCCCTTTTCGTGGCAGCTCGCCGCATCCGAATCCGCTTGACTCGAAAAGAACAAAATAGGAACATTTGGGTATCCCACTGCCCCAGGACACGCCCAGGAACCCCCGAGGACAACGCAGATGTCGGCAACCGCCCTTCTCGACAACAGCCATTATGAACAGGCCTGCGACCAGGCGATCGCAATGTGCGACGGCAATCTGCGCAGCACCATCAAGGCGCTGATCATGGCCAACGAATATCTGGAAGCAGAGCTGGAAGAATTACAGGCGGCGATTTCAGCCGGCTGCATTCCCGAGACCGCACGCAGCAAAGTGCGGAGCAACAGCAGCGCCGCCTGAGTTCAACATCGGAGCAACGCCATGTCGGATGTGACCTACTACGTTGCAATGCCCTTCCTGATCGATGCCGACGGATCGCCTGTTGCGGGCGCCGCGGAGGAGTGCCAGAGCTCGGCGGCCGCGTTGCGGCGCGCCGAGATCCTGGCGCACGGTGCCGGCCATATCGGCGCGGTTGCGTTCAGCCGCAGCGGCGATCCCATGACCGGCGAATTCGGCGACGCCACGCTGCTGCGCAAATTCGGCAACGTGCCGGAAGATCTGGCCACGCTGTAAGGGTTGTTGCTTGAGCATGATCTTCGCGCAACGCGGTCCGCATTTGTCGCGAAGATCGTGCCCTAGTTGCTGACCAGCCTGATCAGCGGCTCGTGCCGCCGGTGCGCCTTGCGCACATACATGGCGGCATCAGCCTCCTCCAGCGCGCGACCTGCATCGGACTGCGCACCCAGCAGCGCGACACCTGCGGAGGCGCCCGCGGTCACGCGCTGACCGCGAAAGGCAAACGACAATTCGTCGATCGCCTGCTCGAAGGTCGCAGCCTTCGCCTTGGCGTCGGTCTCGCTGAGATTCCAGAGCAGCAGCGCGAACTCGTCGCCGCCAAGCCGGCCGACCACGTCCGAGGCGCGGACCTGCCGCGTCAGGGTGGCCGCAATCGCCTTGAGCACCTCGTCTCCGGCGGCATGGCCGAAGGAATCATTGATCGGCTTCAGGCGATCGACGTCGAGGACGATCAGCGCGCCGCTGGCGCGGTAGCGCTTCATGTAGGCGATGGCGCGCGCGAGTTCGCGCTCGAAGCCGCGCCGGTTCGGAATCTCGAGCAGGAAATCGGTGTCGGCCGCAGCTTCCAGTTCCGCGACCCGCCGCTCCGCCTCCTTGAGCTTGCTCCGCAAGCTGCGGATAGTCGCCCTGGTGTCGTCGGCGGCCGACGCGCCGCGCCGGCTTGGCCGAGCGCTTCGCCAGCCGCCTGGGGGCGGCTTTGGACTGGCTGGCGCTGGCTTTCCGGCCCTTTTTGGCCTTCGCAGCGCTTGCCCTTTTTGGTTTCTTCATGGGCATCCTGCTCAATGAAGGCTTGCGGGGATTCACCAAGACAGGATAGTGCATTCCCTTCTCCTTGCCACCGCCTTGCGAGCCACCGGCCGGAACCGTTAATCTGGCCTATCTTTCTGTTTTCCGAGCACAATTGACGTCATGACCGCGCCGATCGCCATCATCATGGGAAGCCAGTCGGACTGGGAGACGATGCGGCATGCCGCCGACACGCTCGCAGCGCTCGGCGTTGCCGCCGATACCCGCATCGTTTCGGCACACCGCACCCCCGACCGGCTGTTTGCATTCGCCAAGGGCGCCAAGGCGGCGGGCTACAAGGTCATCATCGCCGGCGCGGGCGGCGCTGCGCATCTGCCCGGCATGGCGGCGGCGCTGACGGAACTGCCCGTGTTCGGCGTTCCCGTCGAATCCAGGACACTCAAGGGCATCGATTCGCTCTACTCGATCGTGCAGATGCCCGCGGGCATCCCGGTCGGCACCCTCGCCATCGGCAAGGCCGGCGCGATCAACGCGGCGCTGCTTGCAGCTTCAGTGCTCGCATTGTCCGACCCGGCCCTGTCCGACCGCCTCGCCGCCTGGCGCAAGGCACAGACCGAGGCGGTTGCGGAGCGCCCGGAGGACAAGGCGTGACTGACGCAAAGCAGGTGAAGCTGAAGCCCGGCGACACCATCGGAATCCTCGGCGGCGGACAATTGGGGCGGATGCTGGCCATGGCTGCGGCGCGGCTCGGCCTGCGCTGCCAGGTATTCTCGCCCGATCCGGACTCGCCCGCCTTCGACGTCGTGCTGAACGCGACCTGCGCCGAATATGCCGACGTCGAAGCGCTCGAGCTGTTCGCCAACGACGTCGACGTCATCACCTACGAATTCGAGAACGTGCCGTCTGCCGCCGCGATGGTGCTGGACGCGCGCCGCCCGGTGCTGCCCAACCGCAAGATCCTCGAGACCACCCAGGACCGGCTCGCCGAGAAGGATTTCGTGACGCGGCTCGGCATCGGCACCGCAGCCTATGCCGACGTCACCTCGGTCTCCTCGCTGCGCGAGGCGATCGCCCGGATCGGCCTTCCGGCCGTGCTGAAGACCCGCCGCTTCGGCTATGACGGCAAGGGCCAGGCCATCATCCGCGAGGGCGACGACATCGCCAAGGTCTGGACCAGCCTCGCCACCAAATCGGCGATCCTGGAAGCCTTCATCCCGTACGAGCGCGAGATCTCCGTGATTGCGGCGCGCTCGGCGACGGGCCAGGTCGAGTGCTTCGACGTCACCGAGAACGAGCACCGCGACCACATTCTGAAGATATCCCGCGCCCCCGCACAGATTCGGATGCGCTCGCGGAAGAAGCGCGCAGCATCGCCGGCAAGATCGCCGGCGCGCTTGATTATGTCGGCGTGCTCGCGGTCGAGATGTTCGTGCTCGCCAACGGCACCGGGCCGAAGGTGCTGGTCAACGAGATCGCCCCGCGCGTGCACAATTCCGGACACTGGACGCTCGACGGCGCCTCGGTCTCGCAGTTCGAGCAGCACATCCGCGCCATTGCCGGCTGGTCGCTCGGCAAGGCCGTGCGCCACGGCGAAATCGTCACCATGACCAATCTGATCGGCGACGAGATCAACGATTACGAGAAGTGGCTGAGCGTGCCGGGCGCGACCGTGCATATCTACGGCAAGGGCGCGCCGCGCCCCGGCCGCAAGATGGGCCACGTCACCGAAGTCAGGCCGACGAGGGGCAAGTAACGGGACCGCGGCACATGCCGCGATCCCGCCTTTCGATCAGGCCGTCTTCACGCCCGCGACGACGCCTGAGGGTTCCTCGCTGAGCCAGCGATAGAGCACCCCGCCCAGCGCGCCGCCAATCAGCGGTGCGACCCAGAACAGCCAGAGCTGCGACAGCGCCCAGCCGCCGACGAACAGCGCGGGCCCCGTGCTGCGCGCCGGGTTCACCGACGTGTTGGTGACGGGGATGCTGACGAGATGGATCATCACCAGCGCGAGACCGATCGCGAGCGGGGCGAAGCCCGCGGGCGCGCGGCCATGGGTGGCGCCCATGATGACGAACAGGAACATCATGGTCATCACCACCTCGGTGACGAAGCAGGCGATCAGGCTGTACTGGCCGGGCGAATGCGCGTCGTAGCCGTTCGATGCGAAACCCTTGCTGACGTCGAATCCGGGAGCACCGCTGGCGATTATGTAAAGCAGCTGGGCGGCGACGATCGCGCCGCAGACCTGCGCGATCACGTAAGGCAGGATCTGTCCTGCCGGGAAACGTCCTCCGGCGGCAAGCCCGACGGTGACGGCCGGGTTGAGGTGGCAGCCCGAGATGTGCCCGATCGCATAGGCCATGGTGACGACGCTTAAGCCGAACGCAAGGGACACGCCGACCAGGCCGATTCCGACCTGCGGAAAGCCGGCGGCGATCACCGCGCTGCCGCAGCCTGCGAATGTGAGCCAGAATGTGCCGATCGCCTCGGCAGCGTATTTCTTCATATCCATGTGACGTCTCCCCTAATTCCAGGATTTCCGGAGCAAAGCTCCGGGAACTGCCCCACCCTTGGCGCCGAATCACCCAAATCGGGGCCGCACGGAGGTATTTTCGCCTTATTTAATGGCTGAACTTGGCCCGAAAACCTGCTTGGCAGGTGGACATCGCGGGTTTTGTCTGATACATCCGCGCCCTCAAGGTTAAGGGCTTGTGCGTTTCGCCATCCCCTTTGACTTACCAGAATTCAAATCCGATCCACTGAAGAGGATGCCGCGTGCAGGTTCTCGTTCGCGATAACAATGTCGATCAAGCCCTCAAGGCGCTGAAGAAGAAGATGCAGCGCGAGGGAATTTTCCGCGAGATGAAGCTCCGCGGTCATTACGAGAAGCCCTCCGAGAAGAAGGCCCGTGAAAAGGCCGAGGCCGTGCGCCGCGCGCGCAAGCTGGCTCGCAAGAAGCTGCAGCGCGAAGGCCTGCTGCCGATGAAGCCGAAGCCGGTGTTCGGCGCCGGTCCCGGCGGTGATCGTGGCGGCCGCAGCGGCCCGGGTGCAGGTCCGCGCGGACCGCGCTGATTCCGCCTGACTTGCAAGACTTCAGTTTTCCAAGACTTCAGTTTTCGATGACACGGGCCCTTGGCCCGCGTTATTGTTTTGTGAGCGGTGCGTTCTCTGGGACGGGGGCACTACCGATGCGGCACCAGCGCGAGCGAACCGTAGATGGCCTCCCCTTTCCCCGAACGCCGCTTGGCGCGGCTGCGCCAGATCTGGCGACAGCCGTTCGCGCTCGGCTTGATGGGGATCGTGCTGTGCGGCTGCTCCTTCGACCTCGGCTCCATGATGCCCGAGAAGGAGAAGCCGCAGGAGGCGCCCAAGGCGGCTGCGACGGCCGCCGACAGCGCGGTCAGCGCCGGCAATGTCAGCGAGGCCCAGGCTCACACCGCAAAAGGCCAGACCCTGGCAAAGGCGGGGGAGACGGCTGGCGCGCTGGACGAGTTCAACCGGGCCGTCGCACTCGATCCCTACAACGCACAGGCACTTTATGGTCGCGCCCTGATCTATCAGGGCAACAACGAGCATAATTTCGCCATCGCCGATTTCAGCGCCGCCAACGGGCTCAATCCGCAAAAGGTCGAGCCGTTGCTCGGCCGCGCCATCAGCTATCTCGCCCTCGGCAAGGTCAAGGAAGCGGCGGCCGATCTCGATGAGGCCTCCGAGGTCGATCCGCACAACGCGCAGGTGTGGACCACGCGCGGACAGGCCTATGAGCGGCTGGGTGACAAGGCCAAGGCGGCCACATCCTACAACAAGGCGGTCGCGCTACGTCCACGCGACGATACCGCCCGCAGCGGTCTCGCCCGCGTCGGCGGCTGACAGCGCGGCTAGAGCTGCTCGTTTTGACGCGTTTTCTTCACGCGAAGCGGTGTCCACGTCGCTCGAAGACGCTCTCAGCCACCGCCTTAATCGGGGGTGGCGCTCTTCGGCAGGACGGAGTGGAACATCGACTTCATGCCCGACAGCATCTCGTCGGCGACATTGGTCTTCTTCGGCCGCGGCATGGTCGCGCCGGCATCGGCACGCAGGTCGAGTGGCGGCGCGATCACCGGCACCGGAATGTCGGCCGGCGGCGTCATCCGGTTCGGATCGTCGTTGCCGATCGAGGCGGTGTAGGGCGGATTGACCGGCGACGCGCCGCCATTGCCATAGGCTTCGGACGAAGGCGTCGACACCGTGATCGGCGGCGGCAGCGGACGGAGCGCGGACGGCTCAGCAGGAATGACGCGCGGGGCTTCCGGGGTGCGGGAGGCTTCCCGAACCGCAGGCTCCGGCGATCTCTCGACCGACTTGGTTTCAGCCGGCCGGGCTTCGGAAGGCTTGCTCTCGGAAGACTTGGTTTCGGAAGATCTGGCCTCGGCGGCCTTGCCCTCAGGCGACTTGCGCAGGCGCTCGATCGCGGCGCGCGCGAGATCGTTGGCGTCGGGCGTCGCAGCCGGGGACGCCGGTGCCGAATTGGCCTCGACCACCGGGGTGGTGGCGGGAGCCGTGACAGCCGGAGCGGACTTGGCGGCCGCCTTCTCACGCGCCGGGTTGCGGCCGCGCGGGCCGGCCTCGGCGGGAGCAACGTCCGCGGCCTTGGTCTCGGCCGGGTGTTCGCCGGATTTGTCGGCCGGCTTCTCGGCCGCCGCCTTGTCGGTCACGCTCTTCTCGGAGACGCCTTTGGCCTTGACGCCGGGCGCCGGGAGGTTGGCCACATCGGAGGGCTTGCCGCTCTTGCCGGCATCGGCAGGCGCTACCACGGCCGCGGGGGCATCGGCCGCCGGCTTGGCGTTGATGTAGTGGTTAACGATGTACGCCCCGATGATCGTCGCGAGCACCGAGGGGAGAATATCCATCGAGATTTTAGCGAGGTATTTCAGCATTTCTCGGCCACTCCCCGCGCGATCAGATGCGGGAACTTTGGGGCATTGTAAGGGATCAACTGCGACGGATCGATGGCAAAGGGTTCGCCCGCCTTACGGCTTCAGCTCGATCTCAAGGAACACGATCTCGGTTGAGGTTTCGTTAAGTACGTCGTGTTGGACGCCGGCCTTGCGAAAGTAAGATTTTCCGGCCGCGAGCTGCGCCTTGGAACGCTCGCCGCCGGGCGCCACGATGGTCATCTCGCCGGCGACGACGGGAACAATGACATAGTCCATGCCGTGGGTGTGATGCCCGGTCGCGCTGCCCGGGGCGAGCCGCCACTCGGTCACCCGGACCTGCTCGTTGTCGATCTGAACCTCGGATTTGGCGGCAAGCATCGGGCATTTCCTTCTACGGCACGAAAACCATGAACACGTAGACGGCAAATACCACCATATGGACCAGCCCGAACAGGACATTGGTCCTGCCGGTGCCGAAGGTCAGCATGCTCAACAAGAATGTCAGGAACAGGAGTGCGGTGCTCGCCGGGTTCAGGCCCAGCACGAGCGGCTGGTCGAGCAGGTAGGTGGCGATCCCGACCGCCGGAATGGTCAGGCCGATGGTTGCGAGCGAGGACCCGAGCGCCAGGTTGATGCTCTTCTGGAGGTCGTTCTTGCGCGCCGCCGCAATCGCCGAGACACCCTCCGGCATCAGGATCAGGAGGGCGACGAGGAGGCCCGCGAACGCCGGCGGGGCGCCGATCTGAACGGCGACCGCGTCCACCACCAGCGAGAACTTCTTGGCGAGGAGGACGACCGCCAGCAGCGAGATCAGCAGCAGCACGATGCTGAGCACCAGCATTCTGCCCGACAAATGCGCCTCGCCGCCCTCGCCGTCCGCCCTCTCGTGGACGAAGTAGTCCTTGTGCAGGACGGTCTGGGTGTAGAGGAACACGCCGTAGAGCACGATCGTTGCGAGATCGACGAAGCCGAGCTGGAGCGTCGAATAGATCGGGCCCGGCGTCGTCAGCGTGTAGTTGGGCATGATCAGGGTGATGGTTGCCATCGCAATCAGCACGCTGAGATAGACGTTGGCGCCCGAGACCTGAAAGCCCTGCTCGCGATAGCGCATGCCGCCGATGAAGACGCAGAGGCCGACGAGGCCGTTGCAGACGATCATCACGACGGCGAACACGGTATCGCGGGCGAGCTCCGGAGCCGGCTTGTCGCCCAGCATGATCGTGGTGATCAGTGCGACCTCGATGATGGTCACCGCCAGCGTCAGCAGCAGCGTGCCGTAGGGCTCGCCGATGCGCTCCGCGATCACCTCGGAATGATGAACGGCCGCGAACACGGTGCCGAACAGGATCACCAGGAGCACGATCGCGAACAGGGCTCCGCCCGCCGTTAGCGTAAAGCTGTAGCCGGTCGCGGTCACGATCAGGAACAGCAGCACCGCCAGAGCGGGGAAGATCCAGGACGACCGCGGCATCGGTCCGTGTGCGCTCATGCGGGCGATTCCTTCAAATGGGAGACCGATTATGCGCGAGAAGATCGCATCCGTCAGCCCTCAGGACCCATTGATGAAGTTTCGTGCGATCTCGATGGCGCCAAAGCTGCCGAGATCGTCGTGCCCGCCGCCGGGAATGCGGACGAACTGCTTCGGCTCGCGGGCCAGCGCAAACAATTTCTCGCCGAATGCGATCGGGATGGTCTGGTCCTGCGCGCCATGCATGATCAGGAGCGGAGCCGTGACGCGTGCGATGCGCTCATCCGAGTGGAAGGGGTCGCGGATCAGGAGGCGAACCGGAGCGAACCAGAAATGCGCGGCGGCGACGTCGGCGATCGACGAATAGGGCGCCTCGAGGATCAGCTTCCCGACCGGATGTTCGGAGGCGACGGCGACCGCAACGCCAGTCCCGAGCGAGAAGCCCCAGGCGACGAGGCGCCGGGCGTCATAGCGCGCCACCGCGAACGCGTACGCGGCCGCGCCATCGCGCAGCAGGCCATCTTCGCCCGGCGCGCCGCTGGAGCCCGAATAGCCGCG
The DNA here is from genome assembly GCF_011516635.5 of Bradyrhizobium barranii subsp. apii. Classification (GTDB taxonomy): domain Bacteria; phylum Pseudomonadota; class Alphaproteobacteria; order Rhizobiales; family Xanthobacteraceae; genus Bradyrhizobium; species Bradyrhizobium barranii. The sequence goes on from NZ_CP096255.1 coordinate 8,364,543, forward strand.
ATAGGACAGCGCGACGAGACCGGTGCCGTCAGCCGTGATCGCCTTGAAGTGGCCGGCAAGGCCGGCCAGAGAATCGGCGTTGCCGTGGAAGAACAGCACCACGGCACGGCCAGGCTTTGGCGGCACGTGCCAGACGATGACCTTCTCGCCGTCAGACGTCGTCAGGACATGCTCTTCGGCGTCTGGAAGTCCCGCGGCGGCAGGCGCCGTGCGCTCGGCCGTCGGAATCGGAAACAGCATGGCGCGCTGTTTGGCAAACAACAGGACGAGACCGGCGAGGTAGCCGGCCGCGAGGATGGTGGCGGTCCATTTCAGTAATGTCATCGCGGCCCGCCATTCCGGAGTTCAGGATTTGCGGCGGCTCGTGAGCAGTTTGAGGACGTCCGGCCGGATGCTCAAGGGAATCTCGCGGCAGCCGCACGCCGCCGCATGGGCGGCGTGCCATGCGACACGCTGCTCGCGTGTCGCCGTCGGTGGCATGCGATGGGACCGGTGCCACTCCTTGTTCAGGGCCACGGTCCGCTCGCCTACCCGCCCTACATCGCCTTGACGATGTTCTCGGTGACCTTCTTGGCGTCACCGAGCAGCATCATGGTGTTGTCGCGATAGAACAGCGGATTGTCGATACCGGCATAGCCCGAGGCGAGCGAGCGCTTGATGAACATCACGGTGCCGGCCTTCCAGACCTGGAGCACGGGCATGCCGTAGATCGGCGAGGTCTTGTCCTCTTCGGCCGCCGGATTGGTGACGTCGTTGGCGCCGATCACGAAGGCGATGTCGGCCTGCGCGAATTCGGAGTTGATGTCCTCGAGCTCGAACACCTCGTCGTAGGGGACGTTGGCTTCGGCGAGCAGCACGTTCATGTGCCCGGGCATGCGGCCCGCGACCGGATGAATGGCGTACTTCACCTCGACGCCTTCCTTCTTCAGGATGTCGCCCATTTCGCGCAGCGCGTGCTGGGCCTGCGCCACCGCCATGCCGTAGCCGGGCACGATGATGACCTTCTGCGCGTTCTTCATGATGAAGGCGGCGTCGTCGGCCGAGCCGAGCTTGGCGGGCTTCTGCTCGCCGCCGCCAGCGCCGGCCGCCGCGGTCTCGCCGCCGAAGCCGCCGAGGATGACCGAGATGAAGGACCGGTTCATCGCGTGGCACATGATGTAGGACAGGATCGCACCGGACGAGCCGACCAGCGCGCCGGTGATGATCAGCGCGGAATTGCCCAGCGTGAAGCCGATGCCAGCCGCGGCCCAGCCGGAATAGGAGTTCAGCATCGAGATCACGACCGGCATGTCGGCGCCGCCGATCGGGATGATCATGAGCACGCCGAGCGCCAGCGCGATGATGACGATCAGCCAGAAGTCCAGCGCGCTGCCCGACATCACCAGCCCGACGATGAAGACGACGAGCAGAACTGCAAGCACGATATTGATGACGTGGCGGAACGGCAGGATGATCGGCGCGCCGCTCATGCGCGCGGACAGCTTCAGGAACGCGATCACCGAGCCGGTGAAGGTCAGCGCGCCGATGGCGACGCCGAGCGACATCTCGACCAGGCTCTGCGGATGGATGTTGCCGGGGGTGCCGATGTCGAAGGCTTCCGGCGCGTAGAACGCGCCGGCGGCGACCAGCACCGCGGCCATGCCGACCAGCGAGTGGAAGGCGGCGACCAGTTCGGGCATCGAGGTCATCGGCACGCGGCGGGCAATCACCGCACCGATCGCGGCACCGATGGCGATGCCGACGATGACGAGCACCCAGGCGAGGCCGTCTGCCGGCGGATGGTTGGCGAGCGTGGTGGCGACCGCGATCGCCATGCCGATCATGCCGAACAGATTGCCCTGGCGCGACGAAGCCGGGCTCGACAGCCCGCGTAGCGACAGGATGAACAGCACTCCCGCCACGAGATACAAAAATGCAGAGAGGTTGGCGCTCATCTCAGGTCCCCATTGATCCCATCAGCCCGAGGTGGCCGCTTACTTCGACTTCTTCTTGTACATCGCCAGCATGCGCTGGGTGACAAGGAAGCCGCCGAAGATGTTGATGCAGGCGAGGATCAGCGCGACGAAGCCGAAGGCGCGTGCCCAGCCCGAGCCGCTCGAGACATTGGCGACGCCGCCGGCGAGCAGCGCGCCGACCACGATCACCGAGGAGATCGCGTTGGTCACGCTCATCAGCGGCGTGTGCAGCGCCGGCGTCACCGACCACACCACGAAATAACCGACGAAGACGGCGAGGACGAAGATCGACAGCCGGAAGATGAAGGGGTCGACGACCTGTGCTGCATGCTCCATGGCGGCTCTCCTTAAACCTTCGGCTGGAAGTTCGGGTGGATCACGACGCCGTCCTTGGTCAGCGCAGTCGCCTTCACGAGTTCGTCGTCCCAATTCACGGCAAGGGCTTTGCTGCCCTTGTCGATCATGGTCTCGATGAAATTGAACAAATTGCGCGCGTAGAGGCTGGAGGCCGAGGCTGCGACACGACCGGCGACGTTGGTGTAGCCGACGATCTTGATGCCATCGACGTCGGCGACCTCGCCCGGCCTTGCGCCCTCGACATTGCCGCCGCGCTCGACGGCGAGATCGACCAGCACCGACCCCGGCTTCATCGACTTGACCATTTCAGCACTGATGAGCTTCGGCGCCGGCCGGCCCGGAATGAGCGCAGTGGTGATGACGATGTCCTGCTTCTTGATGTGCTCGGCGGTGAGCGCGGCCTGCTTGGCCTGGTATTCCTTGGACATTTCCTTGGCGTAGCCGCCGGCGGTCTGCGCGTTCTTGAACTCCTCGTCCTCGACGGCGAGGAACTTCGCACCGAGCGATTCCACCTGCTCTTTCGTTGCGGGCCGCACGTCGGTCGCGGTGACGATCGCGCCGAGACGGCGCGCGGTCGCGATCGCCTGCAGGCCGGCAACGCCGACGCCCATCACGAACACCTTTGCGGCGGGCACGGTGCCGGCGGCGGTCATCATCATCGGGAAGGCACGGCCGAAGGCCTCGGCCCCCTCGATCACGGCGCGGTAGCCGGCAAGGTTCGCCTGCGACGACAGCACGTCCATCACCTGCGCACGGGTGATGCGCGGCATCAGTTCCATCGCGAAGGCGGAGACGCCGGAATCGGCGATCGTCTTCAGCGCGGCCTCGTTGCCGTAGGGGTCCATGATGGCGATGACGAGCGCACCGCGCTTGTACTGCGCGAGCTCGGAGGCTTCGGGACGCTTCACCTTGATGATGATGTCGGCGTCCTTCAGCGCATCGGCGCTGACGGTGGCGCCCACGGCGGTGAATTCGGAATCCGGCAGCCCCGATTTGAGGCCGGCGCCCGGCTCGACGGCGATCTCGGCGCCCAACGCCTTGAACTTCTTCACCGTATCAGGCGAAGCGGCAACACGCGGCTCCGACGGATCGATTTCCTTGGCAACGGCGATCTTCATAGGCCCTCCGGCGACGCGGGACAGCGCGCGCGCAAACTTAAGCGTTACTCCCGCAGCGTTCGATACCGGTTTTGGGACCGGCTTGGATGCAAATTTTGTAGGCGGCAGCTGCTGCTGGCGTGTGCAGCTGCCGATAGGTCAGGTCAGGAAGATCGCCATCAGGATTACGATGAGCGCGACCGAGGCCGTGCCGTACTTCACCAGCTTGATGAAGCCCTCATAGGTCTGCTCGTGGGCAACGTAGTCGTTGCCGTCGGCGGTGGTGTACGCCACTTCGCTATGGTCAGCCATGTATTGTCCCCAGTCGAAAGTCGAATTCTTGGGCTGGGATACCGCAAACCTTCGGGCAGGGCAACGGCACCGATGGCCGGTTTTCGGGCAAATCAGGTAATTTGGAATTCCGATTGCCGGGAATCCGGCTGTCGCGCTGCTCAGCCCTGATCGATCATCGTGGCGGTGACGCTCGCAGTTTGCCGCCGAGGTACCGGAAGACCGAGCGCCTCGCGGACCGCGTCGATCGCCGGCTCGCCCGCTTCAGTGAATCGGGCCATATGCGGATCGACGCCGGACCCAACCGCGACCGGATTGTCACCGGACAGGAAACCGTGCGCCATGTGGAAGCCCAGCGCGCGGTAGACCTCGAACTGCTCCTCCGAGAAGAACTGGTCACCCGTGGTCTCGTGCGGGAAGCGGTCGTTTCGCCGCGCGTAGTCCCGGATGTAGTCGTTCTCGTCGCCATTGAGCGACGATTTGACGTAAACGAGATAACCCTGCTCGTCGCCTCCGTAGTCGATGGTGCCGATCGCGACGTGGACGTGGTCTCGCGCAATGTCGTCGCGCTCGTCGGCCGCGCCGGGATCACCCGCCTTGTCGGCATTGCGCGCCATCAGCGCACGCGTGCGCTCGCGAATCGGCGTCCATGGCAGGTCGATGCGGACGCCGAGATCGATGCGGGCGTAACGCTGCAACGTCATCAGGGAACCGAAATTCATCGGCGCATCGGCTTCCGCATCGACCGCGATGATCACCTTGCAGCGGCGGCGCAACAGCTCGTAGACGCCGAGATTCTCGATATGACCGCCGTCCGTCAGATAGACGCTGTCGCTGTTCTCGTACAGGCGCCCCGAGATCTCCGACCAGAAATAGATCGGCGTGGAGCGGCGCTGCGGCCGGACACGCTCATCGACGTAACGCGGGTTCTTCAGCCAATAGCCGAGCCGGACGTTGAGGAGCGCAAGCGTGGGCGTCAGCGCCTTGATCGAGCTCGAACCCATGTTCGAGGAGGCCGCGGCTCCGGAAATCGCCATTGCGGTGGCGAGATCGAGACTTTGCTCGTCGTCCTGCACCAGATCGGTGGGCGCATAGCCCGTCGCCTCGCTGCCGACGTTCAGGGCGGAGAACACGAAGAAGTCCGCGTTGCGTCCGCGTCGGTTGGCAAAGTCGGAGCCTTGAATATTCAGCGCCGTATTGATGAGCTGATAGGGCGCGTGCAGCTTCGGCGCAGCCGGCTGCCCTGGAATCCGGGCCGGCGCGGCCGGAGCCGCGTAGAGATCCGTCAGCTTCATGCGATCGAGCGCCTTGAAATCGCGCCCCTGGTCGAGACTGGCTTCGGCGGGCGCGACGCGCCCGTCGGCCGAACGCGTCGGATCGAACAGGAAGGCCTTGCTCAGGCGATCGCGATAGAGCCGATGCAACGAGTTCGCATTCGGCGTCAGGCAGAACGAGATGGCGAACAGCAGGACGCCGGCGAACGTGTAGAGGATCACCATGTGCAGGCTGTAGGAGTAGGCGAGTTCCGAAGCATTGCCCTGGAACAGGCTCGGAAAACGCACCTGAACCACCTGCCCCGCTTTCTGAGCCAGGAACAGGAGCCAGGCGGGCGTGTGCCAGGTCGGCGTCAACTGCTCGGCATCTGCCACGACCTGCGGCGCAGCTTTCGGCGTGATTTCCGCCGACAAGGTCCCCTTGCTGACATCGAACTGAATCCTGCCTGCGAGGCTGCCGGACGGCGCGTTCGATTTGGCATTGACCAGGCACTCTCGCTGGGAGGATGCGCCCATAACGGACGGGCACCTCTCGAACAGATCGTTGGCGATGCCCCAATAGGATAGATAGAGGTATGCGACCCAGATGACGAGCGGAAGCGCAAGGCCCGCGATCCATAGCGCGACCTTGGCCACGACCGCGAGCACAAGCGAACCCCATTGCGAGGATGCGCTGTTGCCCTTCAGCAATTCCACGAATTGCTGCCTGAACGCGGTGACGAAGACGCCGATTGGCGCAGCCACCGCCGCGAGCGACTTGATCCAGGTGATCGCAACCGCAGCAGCCGGTCCACCGATTGCGCTGCTCTCGGCGACATCGAACATCTGCTCCAGCATGAAGGGCTGAAACTCGAAGAAGGCGATTACCGCCAGCAGCACCAGGAAGGTCGCGCCCATGCTCGGCCAGTGCGAACGGAACTCCTGCCGCTTGCCGGGGCTCGCGAGCGACTGCTTGAGCGCCCATCCGAAAAACAGGACGCCCCCGATGATTGCGATCGACAGGCTCAACGCAAAATGCTGGACCTTGAGAAACCGCGCGAAGTCGCACGCGACGCCCAGCAACAGCGCGATCCCGCCGATATAGGCGAACACGACGCTGGGACCGCTGCCGCGGACGGAGCGGGAGGCGAAATAGGCGAGCCCGCTGCAAGCGAACATCACCAGCGCGACGACCAGGCCGAATGTGCTGAAACCGTAACGATCGATGTCGCTAAAATCGTGCAGCTCGCACAACGACCTGTTGTTGAGACTGATGCCGAAGATGTTCGCATCCGTCAGGCAGCTCCGCAGCGGCGTCGACCAGATGGTGATGGCGGCAAGCAGCAGCACGATGGGCAACGTCAGCCCAATATTGGCGACCAGTCCCCGCACGACGATCGCAACTCCGGTCAGGAGATCGCGGGCCCCGGCAGGGATCAGATAGTTGGAATAGTTGCGCAGGTGTCCGACCGACGGCGTATCGCTGATCTCGGCGGACGTGACGGTTCCGCCAGCGGGTCTTTCGCCGAATACAAAGCGCCGTGCGGTCGTCATAGTGGCGCTGAGCGAGGTGCCGATATAGCCGCCGCCCGACACCGTGGAGAGATAGTCGATCCGGCCGATCAGATTGTGGTGGTTCAGTGCCTGGAGCACGCCGAGGCAAACGGCCGACGAGCGAATGCCGCCGCCGGACAACGCAAGCCCGACGACGTCGAGCAACTGGCAGGGTTGCAGGCCGTCGGCATCGAGGCGCCGTTCCGGCTCGCGTCGGGTGTTGATCGCCTCGATCTCATCGCAGACGATCTGATGGTGCTTCTCGCACCAGGGCGTTTCCTGATCGACGGCGGCAGCATTTCTCGCCATCGGAACCGGCGTGGCGGGCCCTTGATGGAGCATGGGTGCCTCCCCAGGGAGAAACCGATCAATCCACAATCAATAGTAGAAAATCATTTCCGAGTATCTGTTGAGTTAGTCTTGCGGGCCGCGCGAACGTTCAATCCCACGTAGCAAATTGCCGGCCTCCGCCGCGAAGGTCACCCGCGCCCACGGATGGAACTCGGGGCCGCAAAGACTTGCGACACCCGCATTCCGTGCGCCCGGAAGGAACTCGCGCTTCGCCTCAGCCCATCGCCTCGAGCTCGTCGATCATCCCGGCGATGACCGAGAGACCGCCGTCCCAGAATTTGGGATCCTTGGCATCGAGCCCGAACGGTCGCAGCAGCTCGGAATAATGCTTGGTGCCGCCGGCGGCGAGCATGTCGAGATAGCGCTCGGCAAAGCCCTCGGCCGCATTCTCGTAGACGGCGTAGAGCGAGTTCACGAGACAATCGCCGAAGGCATAGGCGTAGACGTAGAACGGCGAATGGATGAAGTGCGGGATGTACATCCAGTAGTTCTCGTAGCCCGCCTTGATCTCGATCGCCGGCCCGAGGCTCTCGCCCTGCACCGACAGCCAGATCTCACCGAGCCGCGTCGCGGTGAGCTCGCCGTTCTTGCGCTCGGTGTGGACCGCGCGCTCGAACGAATAGAACGCGATCTGCCGCACCACCGTGTTGATCATGTCCTCGACCTTGCCGGCGAGCAGCGCCTGGCGCTGCCGGGCGCTCTTGGTCTGCGCCAGCAGCCGGCGGAAGGTCAGCATCTCGCCGAACACGCTCGCGGTCTCGGCCAGCGTCAGCGGCGTCGGCGCCATCAGCGCGCCGTTCTTCGCGGCCAGCACCTGGTGCACGCCATGGCCGAGCTCATGCGCGAGCGTCATCACGTCGCGCGGCTTGCCCTGGTAGTTCATCAGCACGTAAGGATGCGCCGACGGCGTAGTCGGATGCGAGAACGCGCCCGGCGCCTTGCCCGGACGCACCGGCGCATCGATCCAGCGATCGGTGAAGAAGCGCTCGGCGATATCGGCCATTTTTGGCGAGAAGCCACGATAGGCCGTCAGCACCATGTTGCGCGCATCGGGCCAGCCGATCACGTCGGTCGCGGCGAACGGCAGCGGCGCGTTGCGGTCCCAATAAGCCAGCCGCTTCTTGCCGAACCACTTCGCCTTCAGCGCATAATAGCGATGCGACAGCTTTGGATAGGCCGCGCGCACCGAGGCGACCAGCGCATCCACCACCTCGCGCTCGACGCGGTTGTTCAGGTGGCGGGAATCCGCGACATCCTGAAAGCCGCGCCAGCGGTCGGAGATGTCCTTGTCCTTGGCGAGCGTGTTGGTGATCAGCGCAAAGGTGCGTTCATTGGCCTTGAAGGTTTTGGCCAGCGCTTCGGCCGCGGCCTTGCGCTTGGCGCCGTCGCGGTCCTGCAAAAAATTGAGCGTCGGCTCGATCGCGAGCTCTTTGGCGCCGACCTTGAAGCGCAGGCCCGAGATGGTCTGATCGAACAGCCGGTTGAAGGCGGAATAGCCCGTTTGCGACTTCTCCAGGAAGAGCTGCTCGAGCTTGTCGTCGAGCTGGTACGGCTTCTCCTTGCGCAGATCCTCGATCCAGGGACGGTAATGCGCGAGCTCGGCGGCCTGCATCGCGCGGTTCAAAATATCGTCATCGACGCGGTTGAGCTCGAGCGCGAAGAACAGGAGATGCGTGGACGCCGCCGTCAGCCGCTCCGAGACATCGCCGTAAAACTTTGAAATCTTGGGATCAACGCTGTCGCCGGCATGGACGAGGCCGGCATAGGAGCCGAGACGGCCGGCGAGATCGTCGATCGCCTCATAGCGTCGCACCGCCTCGGCGAGCCATTTTCCGCCATCTTCGTTTGCTGTCCCTGTGGCGAGCTTGCCCTTGTAGTCGGTCTCGAACGCGACGCAATCGGCGTCCATCCTTTCGAGATCGCGCGCCACTTCCGGCGCATCGATCCCGGAATAGAGGTCGGCGAGGTTCCACTCCGGAAGCCTGCCGGTCTTGCCCGCAGGCTTTGCGGGCAAAGATTTGGAGGACTTTGCCTTGGCGGCGGATTTCCTGGTGCTTGGCTTGCGGAGAGCGGGCTTGCTGGAGGCAGACTTCTTGAGAGCAGATTTGGAGCGCGAATTCATTGTGTGGGAAACCTGTGTTCAACAAGCGCGACGGCGGGCGGGGGCATCAAGGTTTAAGAGTGCGTTAATCGGCTTCGGCCAGAGTGACCCGATTCGAGACAGATAGTAGTAGCGTGCGGGGAACACCATGGCTGCCTGTATTTTGATCGCCGACGACGACGCAGTAGCCCGCCGGCTGGTCGAGAACATGGTGCAGAAATGCGGCTATGAGACGGTCGTCGTGGACTCCGGCGACGCCGCGATCGCCGCCCTCACCGCCCCCGATGCACCGGCGATCGACGCCGTCATCCTCGATCTCGTGATGCCCGGCCTCGACGGCATGGGCGTGCTGGCGAAAATCCGCGAGGCCGGCCTCGGCGTCCCCGTCATCGTGCAGACCGCCCATGGCGGCATCGACAACGTGATCTCGGCGATGCGCGCGGGCGCGGCCGATTTCGTCGTCAAGCCGGTTGGCTTGGAGCGGCTCCAGGTCTCTCTGCGCAACGCACTCAATGCCTCCGCGCTCAAGGGCGAGTTGCAGCGTATCCGTCATAGCCGCGAGGGCCGGCTGACTTTCTCCGACATCATCACCCGCGCCGAGGCGATGGCGGCCGTGATGCGTGCCGCGCAGAAGGCCGCGGGCTCGTCGATCCCCGTGCTGATCGAGGGCGAGTCCGGCGTCGGCAAGGAGATGTTCGCGCGCGCCATCCATGGCAGTGGCGAGCGCAAGGCAAAGCCGTTCGTCGCGGTCAATTGCGGTGCGATCCCCGACAATCTGGTCGAGTCGATCCTGTTCGGCCACGAGAAGGGCGCCTTCACCGGCGCCACCGAACGGCACACCGGCAAGTTCGTCGAGGCTCATGGCGGCACGCTGTTCCTGGACGAGGTCAGCGAGCTGCCGCTCACCGCGCAGGTCAAGCTGCTGCGCGCACTTCAGGAAGGCGCGGTCGAAGCGGTCGGCGGGCGCAAGCCGTTGAAGGTCGACGTCCGGATCATCTCCGCGACCAACCGCAGGCTGCTGGAGCGGGTGAAGCAGGGCCATTTCCGCGAAGATCTGTTCTATCGCCTCCACGTGCTGCCGCTGACGATCCCCTCGCTGCGGGCGCGGCGTGAGGACATCCCGTATCTGCTCCGGCATTTCCTGGCGCGCTTTGCCGCCGAGGAGAATCGCCTCATCACCGGCATCAGCGGCGAGGCCGTGGCGCACCTCGCCCAGCTCGACTGGCCCGGCAACATCCGCCAGCTCGAAAACGCGGTCTACCGCGCGGTGGTGATGAGCGAGGGCGACCAGCTCGACCTTGCCGACTTCCCCCTGCTCACCTCGCAGCCGCATCTTGAGACCGACATCCCGACCGCGCCGCTGATGCTCGAGCCGATCGCGGCGCCCTCGGTGGTGTCGGGTGGTGAAATACCGATCGCGCCGCTGCCGCTGGCGGGGACCCTTTCCATGCTGACCCCCACCGGCGACGTCCGCCCGCTCGACGACATGGAGAACGAGATCATCCGCTTCGCGATCTCGCATTATCGGGGACAGATGTCCGAGGTCGCCCGCCGCCTCAAAATCGGCCGGTCCACGCTCTACCGCAAGCTCGACGAAGCCGGGGTTCCCGGACATGGCGGCAAAAGCGGTGAGGAGACGCCCTGAGCCTCATGCGAACGGAGGTTCGCCTGGCGTTGCGATGACGCCGCAAGCCCTTCGCATTACGGCAAAATCCGGCTGCGACGTGAACCGTGACTTGGAAGTGACAGACACATGGAAAAGCGTCTGCCAAAGCCGCACAATCCGTTGCAAACGGGCTTTCTTGAAGTCAGTTTGTCGTGAGTTGTCCCGGGTAGCGCTGGCCGCCCAAACGGGGCCTGTATATCGTCTGCGTAGGATTCGTTCGTCCGCGTATGAATCGTTGCGTGCAGGCGTGCAACTTTCGAGCGGCCGGCGCAGTTTAGCCCGAAGCTCATTAGGCGATAATGAAGCTGTTCCACGAGGGACAGTTCACCCGAGGGGTGCGACACAATGCGTGACTGTTTGAACCACCGTGCGGGCTTTGACCGCGTCTTGATGACGGTCGCGGCGACCTTCCTCACGGTATCGGCCAGCTCGGCCCTGGCGCAGGATCAGGCGCGCAGCAGCGCCGCCGAACTCGCGATCGAAGCCGCGATCCCGCGCCCCGAGCCCGCCAACGTCCCGCCCCCGACCGCATCCGACATCAAGCTCGACACCACCGCGACGGTTCAGGATTCCGCAAAGGAGCCGACCAAGGAACCGGTGAAGGCCGAAGCCGCACCGGCCCCCGACAAGGTCGAGACCAAGCCTTCCGACGTCGCCACCACGCCTGCAGCTGAGGCGCCGAAGAACGAAACCGCCAAGACCGAGCCCGCCAAGTCCGAGCCCGCCAAGTCCGAGGCCGCCAAGACCGAGCCTGCCAAATCCGAACCAGCAAAGGCCGACACCGCGACGGCAACACCGGCCGCGCCTGCGGCTCCGGCCGCCGAGCCCGTGAAGGCCGCCAGCAACGTTCCCGCCGCCGACCAGCCGGTCGCCGACAAGCTCAAGGACATCATCGGCGCCAAGACCTCGCGCCATTTCGACCGCAAGAACGAGCGCGCCGCGATCGAGAAGTTTTACGGTGCACGCGACTTCGCGCCGGTCTGGACCCAGGCCGGCAGCCTGACCGTTGCGGCCAAGGGCGTGATCGCGCGGCTGAAGGATGCGGCCTCCGATGGTCTCAATCCCGCCGACTACCCGGTGCCGGATTTCGCCGCCGCCACGACGCCCGATGCGCTCGCCGATGCCGAGCTGAAGCTCACCGCCAGCATGTTCGACTATGCGCGCCAGGCCCAGAGCGGCCGCATGCACTGGTCGCAGGTCAGCGGCGACATCCTCTATCCCGAGCATCCGGTCGATCCGAGCGAGGTGCTCGCCAAGGTCACGACCGCAGCCGACGCCTCCGCAGCGCTCGACAGCTACAACCCGCCGCAGAAGCTCTACAAGGAGCTGAAGGCCAAGCTCGCCGAGCTGCGCGGCCAGGGCAGCGGCCCGGTGATCGAGATCGGCGACGGTCCGGCGCTGAAATACACCCCGGCTGGCAAGAAGCAGGCTGAAATCGTCGTCGAAGATCCGCGCGTGCCGCAGCTCCGCGCCAAGCTCGGCCTCGCCGAGAACGCCGGCGACACCCGCTATGACGCCACCGTCGCCGAAGCCGTACGAAAATTCCAGAATAGCGCCGAGATGAAGGTAACAGGCATCCTCGACGACAAGACCGTCAAGGCGATCAACACCCCGAAGCGTGACAAGCAGATCGACACGGTGCTGGTGAACATGGAGCGCTGGCGCTGGCTGCCGCGCGACCTTGGCGTCCCCTCGCTGGGCGATGCCTATGTCATCCTCAACATTCCCGACTACACGCTGAAGGTGATGCAGCGCGGCCAGCAGGTCTGGACCACCCGCGTCGTCACCGGCAAGCCGGGCACGCATGCGACCCCGCTGCTCACCGAGACGATGAAGTACATCACGGTCAATCCGACCTGGAACGTGCCGCCGTCGATCGTCTACAACGAATATCTGCCGGCGCTTCAGCAGGACCCGACCGTGCTCCAGCGCATGGGCCTCAAGCTCGAGCAGAACCGCGACGGCTCCGTGCACATCTCGCAGCCCCCCGGTGAAGCCAACGCGCTCGGCCGCATCCGCTTCAACTTCCCGAACAAGTTCCTGGTCTATCAGCACGACACGCCGGACAAGAACCTGTTCGCCAGGGACGATCGCGCCTTCAGCCATGGCTGCATGCGCGTGCAGAACCCGGATCAGTACGCCTCCGTTCTGCTCAACATCGCCATGCCGAACGAGAAGTACACGCCGGAGCGCGTGCGCAGCATGTACGGCAAGAGCGAGATCGACCTGAAATTCCCGACGCCGATCCCGGTCAACATCACCTACCAGACCGCGTTCGTGGACGATGGCGGCAAGCTGCAAATCCGCAAGGACGTCTATGGCCGTGACGCGACCATGATCAACATCCTGAAGAACAGCCGCGGCAAGGATCTCGAGAACGTCGTCGCACACTCCCAGCCGAGCTATTCGCGCCCGGCGACGACGCTGCCCTCGGGCGTTGCGGTCGCCAACAACGGTGGCAGCAGCTTCGGCTCGTCGGGTCCGAACTTCTTCGAGCGGCTGTTCGGGGCCCCGACCCCGCCGCCGGCTCCGGTCGGCCGCCGGCCGCAGCAGCAGCGGGTGTTTACCCGCTGAGGCCTCCCGACAGGGCTTTGCCGGAAATTCTCTAGTAAGATCAGCGACCTCATCCCCCTGGATGGGGTCGTTTAACGTTAACCATTCTCCACCCGAACTCCGGCAGCGGGCGTTTTTTTGCCACACTGAACCGCTTAGGTTCGTATTCTGACTTGGTTTGGGGTCGGGAAGGTCAACCTCGAATTAACCTTCTCGCTTTAAGAAAGCGTTCATCCTCTTTCGCGCGCTAACGGGGTTGCCGGGAGAGTCCATTTTGAACGCTCGTCGACTGGGTGGGCTCATTCGTGCTGACTGGTCTCGCACGCAAATTCGCAGTGCTGTCGTTGTCCCATGCGGGAGTGAAGGCCGGATCCCGGATCGGCCTCGCTTCCGCACTGCTGCTTGCTGCCGCGGGCTCGGTCCATGACGCCGCCGCGCTGAACGAGACCAAGACGCTCTCGTTCCACCACACCCATTCCGGCGAAGACCTCACCGTCACCTTCAAGCGCGATGGCCGCTTCGACGAGGCCGCGCTGAAGCAGCTCAACCACTTCCTGCGCGACTGGCGGACCCAGGACGAGACGGTCATGGACCGTCGCCTGTTCGACATCCTCTGGGAAGTCTATCGCGACGTCGACGGCAAGCAGCCGATCCAGATCATCTCCTCCTACCGCTCCCCCGCCACCAACGCGATGCTCCGCCGCCGCTCCTCGGGCGTGGCGCGCTTCAGCCAGCACATGCTGGGGCATGCGATGGACTTCCACATTCCGGGCGTGCCGCTGGAGCAGATCCGCTTCGCCGGCCTGCGCCTGCAGCGCGGCGGCGTCGGCTTCTATCCAACCTCCGGCTCGCCCTTCGTCCATCTGGATACCGGCAGCATCCGGCACTGGCCGCGCATGACGCATGACCAGCTCGCCCGCGTGTTCCCGGATGGCCGCACGGTCCACGTCCCGACCGACGGCACGCCGCTGAAGGGCTATGAGCTGGCCAAGGCCGACATCGAGCGCCGCGGCACAGGCGACGATTCAGGCAGCAAGCCGAGTTTCTTTGCCGCCCTGTTCAAGAGCAAGTCGGCTCCGGCCGCCACGAGCAGCGACGAGGATGACGAGGGCGCGCCCGCCCCGGCCGCGAAGCCTGTTGCGCCGACCGTGGTTGCCGCCGCGGCCAAGCCGGCCGATCCGGTGCCGACACCGCGCGCCAAGCCGCAGATCGCCGCTGCGATCCAGCTCGCTTCGGCCGATGCGCAGCTCGTTGCACCGCCCAAGCCGAAGCCCGCGCCCGTGGCTGACAAACCTGCGGCCGGCAAGCCCGAGACCCCGGCCGACATCATCAATGCCCGCGGCTTCTGGGATGCCCCTGCGACCCCGCAGCAGGCGACGCCAGCTCAAGTGGCGGCGTTGAAGGCCCGCCAGGCGCTCGCCGCCGCCACCGAGCCGCAAGCAACCGCGTCCGTCTCCAGCGCGGCCTATCAGGCGCTGGCCTATGCGCCGGCGTCCGCCTCCCCGGTCGACCGCGCCAACGTCGTCGCCGCCTCCGCGCCGGTACCGCGCACAGGCCGCCCCGTTGCCACGACGCGCGGCCTTGCGCCCGCGACCGAGATCAACACGGTGGTCGGCAAGAGCATCGACGGCAGGATCGCAACCGCGACCCGCCTCTCCGCCGCCAGGGGCGAAAGCATCTGGCTCAAGATCGTGATGCTGTCGCCGAGCGCCAGCCGCGCGATGTCGGTGACGTTGATGGGCGAGCTGGATACCGTTGCCCTGCGCGGCTATTTCGTCAAACCGCAGGCCGTGATCGCGATGGGCTTTGCCGACGATCCGATGCAGGGCCTGTCCTGCGATAGCTTTACGGGCAGTGCGACCGCGAAGCTCGAGACGACGTCGTTCGTCATGCGCACCGCGGCGCTGCGCTGAGATCTTTCCCCTCACGCCGTTCGGTAGTCCCGCAAGCCGGGATGAAGCGCAGCGCAATCCTGGGGCACGACAGCGCCACACGCTCAAGTGTCGTCCCGGCCTGGTGCGCATCTGCACTAAGGGAGATTCCCCCACTTCCAACGGGTAATCCACCCGGTATCGCTACGCATTCCAAACGCGCATTGTGGCAATGCGCCCAGAACGGACGCGATGACAAAGTCCGAGGACGCGATCGCGTTTGCCTTGGTGTTCCGCGTTTCCGCAGCGGCGCCGCATCTCAAGGGAAGTCGCCACAGCGAAGTAGGAGCATGCGATGTCAGTTCCATGCAAGTCTGAGCTCAGCCTTCTGAACCACGACGAGCGCGAAGTCATATTGGGTACGCACCATCCCGTGGTCGGAGAGATGGAGCGCGATGGACTTGAGAGCCTTCGCGCCCGACTTCGGGATCTGCGCGACAGGGAGCGTACATTGTCGCGGCATCGACGCCGCGAAACAAAGGGAACAGCCGACCCGCGCGGCAAGAGTTTCTCCGGCACGGCAGAGCATGCAAACCGGCGCCAATCGGTTTTCGCTGCCGCCATCAAGCGCGTCAAGAACGAGCTGAGGCGCATCCGGAAGTTTGAAGCACGACGGGAGCTCGGGGAAGCGGCGCGACGGGCGTTAGCACTCCGTCGGGCGCGTCAGTTTTCTCGCCCGCAGACGACCCCAACTTCGCAAGACGGCATGCGGTCCATCCCAAGCCGTCGGATCAAGAAACTCCCACCGGAAAAAATCGGAAGAGTCTCGCAGGCCAACAAGCGGGCGCAGGCCCGACGAGACGCCAAACGCGGACGCGGCAATTGAGACCGAGACCGACAATCTTGCGGATCGAGGCTGCGTGCCGGACCGGCGCAATAGCGTGCTCGCCACTTCCAAGACTACAGTGTCGAAGCTTGCAGCTTCTATCTCGCTTTCCTGACCCGCCGATCCAGATGATATGTCAACGCTAGCGAGAGGCAGACGGTGAGCTCCTGCTTCGGCAGCGCGCCGGACAGGGGCAACAGCAAAGCCCTGGTCTGCCGATATTCGAACTCATCGGGAAAGCGCTCGCGGAACGTATCGACCAGCGTCGTCTTGCAGTTGAACAAAATGGCGGCGTGCTCGGAGTCCTTGAGGCGGCCGAGCCGAATCGTGGAGCCGCTGCCGCTCTCATCGGTCAAGTAAGCCGGCTCGCCCCATTTCAGGGTCTCGGTGAGCTTGCCAACCTCTTCATGCGCCGCAGCGGTCGCGAAGATCAGCTCACGTACCTGGAGCAACCGCTTGCCGATCGGCGCCGGAAGAGCGCCGAAGGCACGGCTCACCTCGCGCGGCAGCGGCGGCGCAGTCACGACGGTCTCCGTTCACAAACGAAGTGCAACACGCCACGCTTGTAGCCCGGACGGAGCGAAAGCGTAATCCGGGGAATGCTTCCATACTGCGAGAACCCGGATTTCGCTGCGCTCCATCCGGGCTACGGCAGCAGTGCTAGAGGCGCATCGCCTCAGAGCATTCCCAGCGCCTGCATGTAGGTCTCGAGGATGGTCTCGGCCTCGGCGCGCTCGTTCGGGTCCTGCTTGCGCATGCGCACGATGGTGCGCAGCGCCTTGACGTCGTAGCCATTGCCCTTGCTCTCGGCATAGACGTCGCGGATGTCGTCGGAGATCGCCTTCTTCTCTTCCTCCAGCCGCTCGATGCGCTCGATGATGGATTTGAGCTGGTCCTTGGCAAATTTCGTCGCGGGCTCGTCGTCGCGGACGGCGGCGGAGGTGGCCATCTTGGTACTCCCAATGGAACTGGCAAAACGAGGTGACGCCGGCATCCTCACCGCGCGTGCTGGTTGACCCTTAGGGTTCGCCGCTCTCGCGTTCAAGGCAGCATCGCGCTCGTCCACAGCGCGCCCACACCTTCCTGCGGCGAGGCCAAGAAAGCTGTTGTGTGGCGCGACTCACCGCCTGACTGCCGGCGAGGCCGTTCAGTGCCCGGGGTGAACCTTCTTCATCGCCTCGACCTGCTCCGGCGTGGCCGTGCCCTGGTATTTCGACTTCCAGGTCTCGTAGGGCATGCCGTAGACGGCCTCGCGGCTCTCGTCCTTGCTTAAGCTCACGCCTTGCGCGTCGGCGGCGTCCTTGAGCCAGTTGGACAGGCAGTTGCGGCAGAAGCCGGCCAGATTCATCAGATCGATGTTCTGGACGTCGGTCCGCGTCTTCAGATGATCGACCAGGCGCGGAAAGCGGCCGCCTCGAGCTCCGTTCTGGTTTTGTCGTCGATTGCCATGGCTGGATCCCTTCGGCCTGAATTGGTTCTGCCCCCGATGGGGGTCACCCTTACGGGATCAGGTGGGTCCTTGTCACAGATTTTGCCATATCACGGCGCAAACGGCGCCAGAGCCAACCCGAACGCCGGTTCCCCGGCCCTACGCCAAATCGTCAATCATCTGGTATACGTTCCGCGACAATGATCGCCGAATCTCCCCGCGCCCCCCTTCGCCTGCTCGCCCGGTTGGTCCCGGTGCTGGTGGTTGGCCTGCTGTGCCTGTGGGCCAGCCCGGCCTCCGCCGACTTCCGGCTTTGCAACAACACCTCGAGCCGGGTCGGCATTGCGCTCGGCTACAAGGACGCCGAGGGCTGGACCACCGAGGGCTGGTGGAACATCTCGTCCCGCTCCTGCGAGACCCTGCTGCGGGGAACGCTGGTCGCCCGCTATTATTACATCTATGCGATCGACTACGACCGCGGCGGCGAATGGTCGGGCCAGGCCTTCATGTGCTCGCGCGACAAGGAATTCACCATCCGCGGCACCGAGGACTGCCTCGCGCGCGGCTACGACCGGACCGGCTATTTCGAGGTCGATACCGGCGAGCAGCGGGCCTGGACGGTTCAGCTCACCGACGCCAACGAGCAGCCGTCACAGCAGCAGCGCGTGCCCGGCCTGCCGGGCCCTGTCGGCCCGGGTGGCGGCGTTCCGGGTTTGCCCAATAGTCCGCCCGGTGGTACGCCCCCCGCCGCGCCTGGCCTTCCGCCAGCCCCCTCGCCACCGTCTGGAAATAAGCCATGAGGCGTCTTCGCCGTATCAAGATTCTCGCGACCCTGGGACCTGCCTCTTCGGACCTCGCGATGATCCGCCGCCTGTTCGAGGCCGGCGCCGACCTGTTCCGCATCAATATGAGCCACACCCCGCATGACAAGATGCGGGAGCTGGTCGCGACGATCCGCAACGTCGAGAGCAGTTATGGCCGGCCGATCGGCATCCTGGTCGATCTCCAGGGCCCGAAGCTCAGGCTCGGCGCCTTCGCGGAAGGCGCGGTCCAGCTCCAGAACGGCCAGATCTTCACGCTCGATTCCAACAAGGCGCCGGGCGACGCCACGCGCGTCAATCTCCCGCATCCGGAGATCCTGGCAGCACTCAGGCCCGGCCATGCGCTGCAGCTCGACGACGGCAAGGTGCGGCTGATGGCCGAAGAGACCTCGAAAGAGCACGCGGTGACCCGCGTCGTGGTCGGCGGCCGGATGTCCGACCGCAAGGGCGTCAGCCTGCCGGATACGGACCTGCCGGTCTCGGCGATGACGCCGAAGGACCGCGCCGACCTCGAGGCCGCGCTGGTCACCGGCGTCGACTGGATCGCTCTATCTTTCGTGCAGCGCGCCGACGACGTCATCGAGGCCAAGAAGATGATCCGCGGCCGCGCCGCTGTCATGGCCAAGATCGAGAAGCCGCAGGCGATCGACCGCCTCGCCGAGATCATCGAGGCCTCCGACGCGCTGATGGTGGCGCGCGGCGATCTCGGCGTCGAGCTGCCGCTGGAGCGTGTGCCGAGCCTCCAGAAGCAGATGACGCGCATGGCGCGCCGCGCCGGCAAGCCGGTGGTGATCGCAACCCAGATGCTGGAATCGATGATCCAGTCGCCGGTGCCGACCCGCGCCGAGGTCTCGGACGTCGCCACCGCCGTCTATGAAGGCGCCGACGCCATCATGCTGTCGGCGGAATCGGCGGCCGGCAAATTCCCGGTCGAGGCGGTCTCGACCATGAACCGCATCGGCGAAGAGGTCGAGCGCGACCCGATTTATCGTTCCGTGCTCACCGCGCAGCGCCCCGCGCCAGAATCCACCGCCGGCGACGCCATCGCGGACGCCGCCCGCCAGATCGCCGAGACGCTCGATCTGCCGGCCCTGATCTGCTGGACCAGCTCGGGCTCGACCGCGGTGCGCGTCGCGCGCGAGCGGCCGAAGCCGCCGATCGTGGCGATCACGCCCAACATCGCGGCCGGACGCCGGCTCGCGGTGGTCTGGGGCGTGCATTGCGTGGTGGCGGAAGACGCGCGCGACCAGGACGACATGGTGAGCCGCGCCGGCCAGATCGCCTTCCGCGACGGTTTTGTCCGCGCCGGCCAGCGCGTGATCATCGTCGCCGGCGTGCCGCTCGGCATCCCCGGCACCACCAACATGGTGCGCATCGCCTCGGTCGGCCCCGAGGGCGGCGCGGATATCTAGCCCGTCTTATTCGTCAGAGGGCGCCTGAGAGGCTGGCGAGCGTGGTGTAAAGCGCTGATGCGGCGTAGGATTCGGTTGCAAAGCCAACCCCATCACCTTCAGCCGCGAACACCACGCCCGCCATGACCGACGATACGATTCTGCCCTTCTCGTTTCCAGCCGTTCACGCCAAGAAAGTCACAGCTGCCTTCGATGGCGGTCGGCTGACCTCGAACGGGGGCGTGATGCTTCTGGCGATGGCCGAGCGGCGTCTCGGCTTGGCCGACAATTTGGCCCGGGTGTTCCCGGATCGGCGCGATCCGACGCGGGTCGTGCACAGCCTGGTCGATATGTTCCGCGCGCGCATGTTCGCGATCTGCTGCGGCTACGAGGACGCCGACGACCTCGATCATCTGCGGTCCGATCCCGCATTCAAGCTGGCCTGCGGACGGCTGCCGGACACGGGTCGCGATCTGTGTTCCCAACCGACGCTGTCGCGTCTGGAGAATGCTCCGCGCCTGCGCGACGTGATCCGACTGACCTACACGTTGGTCGACGCATGGATGGATAGCTACCCGCGCGAGCCGGCATCCGTCACGCTCGACATCGATGATACCTGCGATGTCGTCCACGGCCATCAGCAGCTCTCGCTGTTCAACGCTCATTATGACGAACGCTGCTTCCTGCCGATCCACGTCTACGACACGGAGAAGAGCCGGCCCGTGGCGGTCGTGCTGCGGCCCGGCAAGACGCCGGGCGGCGTCGAGGTGCGTGCCCATCTGCGCCGCCTGGTACGGCATATCCGGACGCGGTGGCACAACACGCGAATTACGTTCCGTGGCGACGGGCACTATGCCCGGCCGGAGGCAATGGCGTGGTGCGAGACCAACGGCATCGACTACATCTTCGGTCTGTCCGGCACCAAGCCGCTCGCCAGAAAAGTCGACGCGGTCGCCGACGACATCCGCACGCGACGCGCCATCGAGAACCTGCCGGTTCTGCGCGGCTATACCGAGACGCGCCACAAGGCAAAGTCCTGGGATCGCGAACGACGCACCGTCGCCCGTATTGAGGCGACGATGCTCGGCCTCGACATCCGCTTCGTCGTCACCAGCCTCGATGTCGGCTCGGCCGAGTGGATCTACGACAGCCTGTATTGCGCGCGCGGCCAAGCCGAGAATCTGATCAAGCTGCATAAGACGCAGCTCGCCTCCGATCGCACCAGTTGCCGTTCGGCGCTCGCCAATGTCCGCCTCGTTCTCCATACCGCCGCTTATTGGCTGATGCTGACCGTGCGCGACGCCATTCCCAAAGTCCGGGAATTGGCCACTGCCGAGTTCGCGACGCTGCGTCTTCGGCTCTTGAAAATCGCCGCCCGGGTTGTCGAGACCAAGAGCCGCATTCGCCTTGCGTTCGCCGCGGCATGTCCCGAAGCCGACCTGATCCGCAGCTTGCCCGGCGCGCTGCTGCCGCTCGGTCCTTGACCGGTGGGGCGTCCGCCCGCGTTCACCCAACCCATCCCTCAAGCGCGTTGCAAAGTACCGGTCGTCAGGCGGTGAAAAGCCGAAGGCAATCCTGTGCGCCTCGTCAGCGGAGGTGTGCGGATGCACCAGTCGGACCAAAATACCGCGCTCTCACGAATAGGGCGGGCTAGTCCGCGGGAGCCCGGCAAACAAAAAAAGACGAAAACAACCCCATGCACAGTAGCCGGCGTTGCCGGCGAAGGTGCTCGGGTTTTGTGGAAAGGCGCGCCCGGGCAATGACCTGAGCGGAATCAGGTCTCGGCCCCGGCCGCGACCTGCTCTTCAGGCCCCGACCAGCGCTTTCGCGGTCGGCAGCAGCGTCTGCTGCACCACCAGACCGCGGGCGCGGGCGTCCATCACGCCGACGGCGCGCAGGGCCAGCAGCGTCACGGTCTGCACCGCATCGCGCATCCTGGCGGGATCGTCGAGATTGTCGGGCGCGAGCGGCCCGACCAGGGCCTCATGCAGCGCCCCCAACAGCGCGGTGGCCGCCAGCGCGGTATCCTGCGCCGGGAAATGGCCGGCACGCACGGCGGCGTCGATCCGCGCGGCGATCTCGCCGGCGATCTCGCGGCGACTGGCCAGGCGGGACGCGCTGACATCGACGTCGACCGGCTCGGCCAGGATGCCCCAGGCCAGCCTGCGCTGCGACAGCGTATGGACCGCCACGGTGGTGACGGCCGCCGCCAGCGCCGAGGATGGGCCGGGCGCGGCATCAGCCGCCCGGCGGATCGCCGCGAGCTCGTCGCGCGACACCTCGGCTATCAATTCGGAGATCAGCTCGGACTTGGACGGGAAGTAGCGGTAGACCGTTCCGGCCGCGACACTGGCCCGGACAGCAACCGGCGCGATCTGCACCGCAGCCATCCCGCCTTCCGCCGCAGCTTCCCGCGCTGCAGCAAGGATCGCACTGCGCCTGGCCGCAAGGCGCTTCACCACTTGATGCGTTCGCCGATAAACCATGGCGCGCTTCCTGTCCCACACGCCAGCCGCACGCCCCGCGCGGCCGAACGCGTCGTCCCTGCAATAGATGCAAATCGTCCCGCAAGGACTGAACAACTATTCAAAGTGAATGACAAGATGCAAATGCGTAGAACGTCACGCCGGACGGACGGGAGCGCCAAGCCCGGTGACGCCGGCTGGAGGGCTTTGAAGAAGAACGTGCGGGGAAGCTTGCCTGCGGGCCCATCCTTCGAGACACCCGCCTACGGCGTGCCCTCAGGATGAGGTCGCGTTTCGCGGCAAGATATCAGACCCTCATGGTGAGGAGCCCGCCAAAGCGGGCATCTCGATGCTCTGCATCGCCGGGCGAACCATGCAGGGCGAGCAGCCTCCGGCTCACGCCACCGCCCAAAAGAAAAGAGCCCCGTCCGGGACGGGGCTCTCGAAACTCTCAGATCGTCCGGTCTTACTTGAGGCTGGACGAGATCGAGCCGAACTTGGTGTTCAGCGAGCTGCCGAGGTTGTTGACGACGGTGATGATCGCCAGCGCGATGCCGGCAGCGATCAGGCCGTATTCAATGGCGGTGGCGCCGGATTCGTCCTTCACGAAACGCGAAACGAGGTTCTTCATAGACTGCTCCCAAAGAGTACACGTGGCTTACAAATGGTCTGGTCTTCTCGGCTTCCCAGCGCCGCCCGACCATGGAACCGAACCTAGAGGCAAAGAATTGCGCCGCAGTTAATTCGACTGCGGAAACACGAAGCGGATTGCACGTATTCGACGATGGTAAAGGAGAATTGAAAACAATCCGTTAAATCGTAGCTATCCGCGGCAATGCCGCTGCGGCGCGATTTACCCGAAGTTATGACCACGCATGGTCCAATGCCGCCCGCTCGGCCTGAAGCACGACGAGATGAATCGTTCATCGCGCTTCAGGTTATTGTTTGAGCATGATCTTCTCGGAAAACCGCTACACACTTTTCCGGATCATGCTCCGGCCGACAAGAACAAGCAGGACGACGAGGCGGCATGTCACTTTCCTTTGCCAACAGCATTGCGGTGCAGAGCCGCGCGCGAGCACTGCTGCCGCTCTGCGTCGGTGCCGGCACCTATCTGTTCTTCCTCTTCGTCGGCGACACGCTGCTTCAGGACTCCGACTCGTTCTGGCAGATCAAGATCGGGCAATGGATCCTCGATCACGGCGCCCTGCCCTACACCGACTTCTATTCTTTCACGCGCCCGGGGGAATCCTGGATCTCGACGTCGTGGCTGTCGCAGGTGCTGTTCGCTTTCTCCTACGCGCAATGGGGCTGGGCAGGTCCGGTCATCCTCACCGCGATCGGGATGGCGCTCACCGCTGCGGTCTTCGTCTATCTGCTCGACGCGCAGATCGAGGCGCCGCGCGCGGTGCTGTTCGCGATGCTGGCGCTGCTGCTGGCACTGCATCACGTGCTGGCGCGTCCGCATATTCTGGCGCTGCCCGTCATGGTGGCGTGGGTCGGCCTGCTGATGGCGGCTGCCGACCGCAGAAGCGCGCCGTCCTGGTATTGGCTGCCGCTGATGGCGCTCTGGGCGAATTTGCATGGCGGCTTCGTGCTGGGCCTCGCACTGATCGGACCGATCTCGCTCGAAGCGGTCGAGCATGCCGAGAAGGGACAGCGGCTGAAGCTGTTCATGCGCTGGGTGCTGTTCGGCGTCGGCGCGCTGATCGCTGCCTGCTGCACGCCTTACGGCTGGCGGACGCTGATGGGTGCGACCAACATCCTCAGCCTCGGCGAATTGCTGACACTGATCTTTGAATGGATGCCGGCGAACTTTGCGACCTTCACCGGGTTCGAAGGCGCACTGCTCGGCCTGATCGCGCTCGGCTATTATCGCGGCCTCGTGCTGTCGGCGCCGCGGATCTTCCTGATCCTGTTCCTGACCTGGAGCGCGCTGACCCATGTCAGGAATATCGAGGCCTTCGCCTTCCTGGTGCCGCTGGTGCTGGCAAAGCCGCTCGGCGAGATGTTCCCGCGCCCGCCGGCGGACGCCGCCGGCGCAGACCGCTGGCCGGCCCGCTATGTCACCGCGCTCGGCGCGCTCATGATCGTGGCCGCGAGCTGGACCTCGACCTCGCTCTACATGGGACACCATCGCTTCACGTTCACGATGACGCAGACGCCGGTTGCGGCGGTCGACCTGCTCGAAAAACTCAGGGTGCAGCGCATCTTCAACGCCTATCAGTTCGGCGGCTATCTGATCTCGCGCGACGTCCCTGTTTACGTCGACGGCCGCGCCGAGCTCTATGGCGAAAAGTTCGTCATGGACTTCTTCAAGGCGACGGAAGGCAAGAAGCCCGAGTTGCTGCCGCGCCTGCTCGACCAGTACAAGATCGACGCGACGCTATTGGTCGCCGATGCGCCGGGCCCGCAAATCCTCGATCAGCTCAAGGGCTGGAAGCGGATCTATACGGATGACATCGCCGTCATTCATGTGCGGGAGAATGCTGACGGAGCGGCGCTGCCGTCGAAGTGAGGACGTAGCTTCAGGCGTGTCCTCTCAGATGCGACGTTCGCTTGAAGATGTGAAGCGGACTCAGGCACGCACTCCGGCCATTTCGCCGTTTGACCCAAAGCGGTCGTCAAGCGGCAATGTCAATTGCTGTTATTCGATTGATGCGCCCGAAGTCAGGATAGCAGCGATGACAAAGGCTCGCGCGGCTCTCGTGTGAGTTTGAACCATCTGCCTCGTGTCAACGACCAAGAGCCATTCATGTTCGACAATCTGATGACCCTCCTGGTTATTCTGTCCTTCGGCTTTCCCGCCATGCCATGGTTTTTGGGTGCGCGATGGGGGTCGAGAGGCGTTTGGCTCAGTACAGGATTTGCCGTAGTCATCCTGCTATGTTTTTTTCCAATATTGTTTTGGGTTGCATGCGGTGCCTGTGGGCAGGGCGCGATAGCCATCTTTGTGCTGGGGCCGATCTGGATTGCTTCGGCATTGCTTACGGTCACTTCGGCGGCGTTCGCCTACTACAAATTCGCGCGCTGATTTCCGCAAGACCGCGAAGGCGCTGGGGGTAACGATACCGCCCACGCTGGGCATCGCAGACGAAGTGATTGAGCAAAGCATCAGCGAAGTCCGCTTGTGGCCCATCAACGAAGTGGCGACACCTTTCATTGAGGTCCGCTTGGTGGCGTAGAGCGGACTGACTTTACTCACTCTGCGTTCTTCGCATTTCGACCCTTAGCGGACAATCTCCAAGTGGGATTGCTGGGTCGAAAAGCTATCTTTTTCCCAGGTCTTGCGCGAAACGCAGAAGGTAGCCGTCGGGGTCCTGCACCAAAAACTGCCTGTTGCCTCGCTCCTCACCGGCGATCCGATACCAAGCATCGTGACATTCCCTGAAGAGCGGCCATTGTGCCTTTTCCAAAGCATCAAGAAGTGGCGCGACGGAGCCGACAAAGATTTGGAAGTTGATACCGCGCCCCAGTGGTCGTTCTAAAGCACCAGTTTGCCAATGGCCGCTGTGCTGTCTGAGCATGACCTGCGCACCCTGAAACTCCAGGTACACAAATCGACTTTCAGGCCGCTGATAGGCGATACGGAAACCAAGGAGGTCGCACCAACAAGGTCGTGCTCTGCTTGAGGTCGAACACATCCATTTCAGGGACCAAGTGAGCAAAACCGCCAGTCGGTAATCTGTCTTCTGACACAGCCATAGCCTGCAACATCCTCACTCGTGTCGTGCTCGCAAAAGATCGACCCAATTCTGATGATGGGCAATTCTAACATATCTTCCCGTGTTGGGACTGTCTGATAGACAAGCGGCTGTCGAGGCGATGTCTGCTTTTGGCCCGTATGAGACCTGGCGAGGGGTACTAAAGATGTCCGCTCACTGGGGCTGACCGGAAGTCGTCTCGGGAGAACCAAACCGACGCGATTGACCCAACTCGGACATTGGTCCTGGCCGGACACCAGCCCACGATGCTGCTATGATGGACATCTAGCTTCCCGAGCCCGGGGGGGCGTCTTGAGCAGCGAGCCCGTCGAGCGGCGACTGACGGCTATCCTGGCGGCGGATGTCGCCGGTTATAGCCGCTTGATTGGTGCCGACGAGGAAGGCACGCTGGCGCAACTGAAGGCTTTTAGAAAAGCGCTTGTCGACCCCACAATCGCCAAACATCGCGGCCGCATCGTCAAGACCACTGGCGACGGTATGCTGGTCGAATTTGCCAGTGCCGTCGATGCAACGCGATGCGCCATCGAAGTTCAGCGCGGCATGGCTGACGAGAACACGGAGATACCCCAGGCCGAGCGGATCGAGTTCCGCATCGGCATCCATCTGGGAGACGTCATCATCGACGACAACGATATCTTCGGCGATGGCGTCAATATTGCAGCGCGGCTCGAAAGCATCGCTGTGCCGGGAGGCATTTCGATCTCTCGTGCTGTTCACGATCAGGTCCGTGACCGGATCAATGTGTGTTTTGACGACAAGGGCGAGATCGCGCTGAAGAACATCGCGCGACCGGTGCAAGTGTTCGCGGTTTCTGGCGCGAAGGAATCGAAAACGACAGTTTCGCCAGAATCGAAGCCAGCCCTTGCCCTTCCTGATAAGCCCTCCATCGCTGTTCTGTCATTCACCAACATGAGCGGTGATCCGGAACAGGACTACTTTGCTGATGGAATGGCCGAAGACGTCATCACGGCGCTGTCTCATTTCAAGGCGCTGTTCGTCATCGCCCGCAATTCGAGCTTCACTTACAAGGGGCGCGCCGTCGACGTGAAGCAGATTGGACGCGAGCTTGGGGTGCGCTACGTGCTGGAAGGCAGCGTTCGCAAAGTGGCAAACCGAGTGCGCATCACAGGACAGCTCGTCGATAGCGCCACCGGAGCCCATCTTTGGGCAGATCGGTTTGATGGCGGCCTCGGCGACATCTTCGCTCTGCAGGACCAGGTGACCGAGAGCGTTGTCGGGGCGATCGCGCCAGCGGTGGAAAAAGCCGAGATCGAGCGTGCCAAGCGCAAGCCGACCGAGAGTCTCGACGCCTATGCCCTCTACTTGCGCGGTTTGGCCGGATTTTATCAGTTTGCCAACCGGCAAGCTAACGACGAGGCATTGCGCCTGTTCAACAGTGCGATTGAGCTCGACCCAGACTTTGCGTCCGCCTACGGTCGTGCCGCCTCTTGCCACGTCTATGCAAAGGGCGAAGGCTGGATTTCAAACACAGCGAACGAGATTGCCGAAGTGACGAGGCTCGCTCGGCGGGCGGTCGAGTTGGGCAAGGACGACGCGATCGCGCTCGCCGCGAGCGGGTGGGCGTTAGCGTATGTTGTTCGCGATCTCGGGGTAGGCGCCGCCTTAATCGATCGCGCGCTTGTGCTCAATTCCAATTCTGCCGACGCATGGTATTGCGGCGGCTGGGTGAAACTCTGGCTCGGTGAACCGGAACTGGCGATCGAGCGCTTCGCGCATGCCATGCGTCTGAACCCACTTGATCCGTGGGCGATGGCAATGCGAAGCGGGACCGCGCATGCACATTTCTTCCTGGGCCGCTATGACGAGGCAGCATCGTGGGCGGCAATGGCATTGCAGGACAAACCGGACCATCAAGCGGGATTACGCATCGACGCCGCAAGCAACGCAATGGCCGGACGGCCGGAGCAGGCACGTAAGGCAGTGGCTCGGCTGCGGCAACTAAATCCCGCGCTACATGTTTCCACTCTCAAACACGTGCTGGGCCCTTATCGGCGTGCCGAAGACGTCTCGCGATATGAAGAAGGATTGCGGCAAGCCGGGATGCCCGAGTGACCGTCGCAGCCAAGGCTTTCGCCCGTGGCGACGAGGTGGACGAATAGAGATGCCGTTTGCTGCAGTGCATGAGTCTGCTTGTGGCCCGAAGCCGAAACTCGCCCGAACACGTGTCATGTCGGCTGTCGGAGGTAAACCAGACGCCTAAGCAGCTTGGCGTCTACCGCCGCTTCTGACCCGTCTCCGACATCACCCCTCTGGCACCCCGGCCATGCGCATGCCCTCACAGAAGCGCTCGCGTCCAGCGAGGTAAGTCGGATGGTCGCTCGGCACGTTGGCGCGGAAGCGGGAGATAGTGAAAGTCGGGTCGAGCGCAAGCCCTGCTTGGGCCGCGGATCGCGCCTCATCAAGCTGACCGAGGTGCGCTAGCGCGGTGGCAAGATAGATGTGCGCGCGTGGATGATTTCGGTTGATCTCGACCGAGCGACGGAACCGTGCGACCGCCTCCTGATCGGCGCCGAGCTGCAGCTTGGCGAAGCCCGCGAACATCATCCAAACAAAAGCCTCCGTATCACGAGGACTGAGGCGGAGTGCCTCTTGGACATGGGCCTCAGTCTCCTCGCCGCGACCGAGAAGATACTTGGCGCGACCAATGTAGGCGTGCGCATTAGCTAGGTTTCGATCCAGCGCCAATGCCTGCTCGCATTCAGCAATGCCTTGGGCCGCGCGGTTTGTGAACATTTTGATGTTTCCGAGAAGCCAGTGGGCGCGTGCGTGCTGGGGGGCAAGGGACAGAGCCTTGATCAAGGCCGTCTCAGCCGCTGCGAGACGCGCGGCCCGCTCAACGGTCAAAGCCATGCCAACAGCTGCCGCATCAACAACTGCCAATCCGACCAGCGCTTCGACATTTTTGGGATCGAGCGCCAAGGCGCGTTCAAAAAAGCTGCGCGAATGCGCAAGATACTCGGAAGTCCTTCCCTTGTTTAAGCAAGCCATGCCCTGGAAAATAAAATCCATCGCATCGGGATGCAGCGAACGCTCCGCCCGCCGCGCCTCAGCTTCAACAAGTTGAGTATTTAGCGTGTTGGCGAGCCTCGATACGATTTCGTCCTGCATATCGAATAGATCAGCGACTGGCTTATCGAACCGTTCGGCCCACAGGTGTTTGCCAGTCTCGGCGTCGATCAGCTGAACATTCACGCGAAGCCGGTTGCCACCACGCTGCACCGAGCCCTCCAGTACGTAGCGGACGTTTAACTCGCGCCCGATCTGCTTGAGATCAACCGCTTTGCCTTTGAACGTAAATGCGGTGTGTCGGCCAATCACGAATGAGCCATTGATGCGCGACAAGTCTGTGGTCAGGCTCTCGGTCACGCCGTCAACGAAATAGTCTTGCTCGGGATCGCCACCAATATTCGCAAACGGCAGCACCACCATGGACAGACGCGGCGCTGAAAGCGAGCTTGGCGTCGTGCTGCCGACCTTTGTCACCGGGCTAAGTCCCTCTCGGGCCACGGCATAGGCTCGGATCGGACGAGCAATATTCTTGAGGTTCTGCTCGCCCAGATCGGTGAACTCAACCCCGACCTTGCCTCGGACTTGATCGTAGGCAGAAGACGAGATGCAGATGCCGCCGGGTTCTGCGATGCTCTCAAGTCTCGCCGCGACGTTGACGCCATCTCCAAAGATGTCATGGGGCTCGACAATTACGTCGCCGATATTGACGCCCACGCGCAAAGCAATGCGTCTGTCTTCCGCGTCACCAATTGTAAGTTCCTTGATGCGGGTTTGAAACTGAACAGCAGCCCGAACCGCTTGGACCGCACTCGGAAAGTCCGCCAAGAACCCGTCTCCGGTGTTCTTCACCACGCGGCCACCGTGCTCGGCGATACTCGGTTCAACAGCGTCCGCTAGGAGTGCCGTCAGTTTGGCATGCGTCGTTTCTTCGTCATGGTGCATGAGCCGCGAATAGCCAGCCACGTCGGCGGCCAATATCGCCGACAACCTGCGCTCGACCCGGACCGGCCGCTCTTCTGCCATGGCACGCTATCCAACCCACAGCACACTGTATGACGGATCAGACGGCAGTGCCAAGCACGCCTTGACGGGATGCCAGGGGTTGATGTTGGCTCTTGGCCCATCAGCGAAGTGGCGAGACCTTTCATTGAGGTCCGCTTGGTGGGGTAGAGCGCACTGACTTTGCCCGCTCTGCGTTCTTCGCATTTTGATCCGTAGCGGACATTCCCATCGGGACGATGGGAGACCGAAATCACGCCGTTGCTGCCAGATCGTTAGCAACGACCGCCAATATTTCGGCGGCGTGTGAACTCGCAATAAAGTGCCCGCCATCAGCGACTTCGTGCCATACCGCTCCAGGCATCCGCTCACCCAGCGGTTTGTTTACTGCGTAAGGCACAAACGTATCGGCGCCGCCTTGCCACAGATGAACCGGCCTATGGATCGCCGTGACGTCGAATGGCCACTGTTGGTAGAGCATCTGCGCATCGGTCACGAGACCGTCAACGCCTTGCCGGAAGCACTCGCGTCCGGACTCCACGATGGCACTCAGCACATCGTCATCAGCAAGCGCCGCGAGGTCAGCGGGGCAGCTCGCCTTCAGCAATGCCTTCTTGTACTGCTCCGGAAACCGCGTCGCAGCGAGATCAATCAGGTCATACATCAGCTGGAAACCCGGCCGGAAATGCAGTGCAAGGAACCCACCCATGGCGTCGGCCGAGGACAGATCCTTCGCTGCCCAATTCGTACCGAATGCGCCGTAGGATCCGGGAGCGATGCTGGCAACGTGTATCAGCTTCGCGGGATCGAGGTACGCCGCTGCCGCGAGCGCCCAAGGACCACCCTCAGACCAGCCTGTGACCGCAAAGCGATCGGTCTCAAAAGCGTTGGCAATCGCTTCCAGGTCTGCGGCCCAGCCTGCGAAGGTGCGACCGTGTTGAGGATCTGATTTGCCTTGGCCTGGACGGTCCACGCACACAAATCTCAAACCAAGATTGAGCGCGTGAGACGCAAAAACCTTGGCTTCCAGCCGGCTCGATGGTCCGCCATGATTGTGAAGCACGAGCGGACCGTTCGGGTCGCCGACCTGAAGGTAAGCTAGCGATCGACCGCCGATCTGGACTGCACCTTCGCCAAGACACGCAGCGTTGCTTGAATGTCTCAAATACATGCCCTCCGTCGGGCCTCGATGACTCGTCGATCTCGCGGAGCCTTTGTCTCAGCGAACCATCTCTTTCTGGAATTTCTTGATCGTGGGCTGCAACAACGGCCACCATGGTCACATGGCTGTCGGATGTCTGCAACTGGCCCTGAACAGCCATTTCGGCGTTCAAAGCTGACGCC
Source organism: Bradyrhizobium barranii subsp. apii (assembly GCF_011516635.5). GTDB lineage: Bacteria > Pseudomonadota > Alphaproteobacteria > Rhizobiales > Xanthobacteraceae > Bradyrhizobium > Bradyrhizobium barranii. The sequence continues at coordinate 8,395,682 of NZ_CP096255.1, forward strand.
GGCTTTTGCTCCGAAACAGGCACTTGCGATATATAGACCGATCGGTCTATATATCGATCATGAGCCGCCAAACCCCAGTGCAGTCGCCCCGTGGCCGTCCCCGAAGCTTCGACGTGGACGCCGCGGTCGAACGCGCGATGGGGGTGTTCTGGTCGCACGGCTATCACGCCACGGCGCTGCCGGACCTGCTTCGGGCCACGAAACTCTCGCGTGGCAGCCTTTACGCCGCGTTCGGCGACAAGCACTCGCTCTTCCTGCGCGCGCTCGATCGCTACATTGCCGATGCCGTGACACGGATGGATGTCGAGCTCGCTCCCCGCAGGGAGCCGGTCGACGCCCTGCGGGCCTATCTTGCCGGCTATGTCGACCGCACCAGCGGCGCCAATGGCCGGCGCGGCTGCCTGCTGGTGGCCACGGCCATGGAGCTGGCCGGCAAGGATGCCGAGATTGGTCGCCGCGTCGCGGGCTTCTTCAGGGACATGGAGGTCCGGGTGGCCGATGCCCTGTCCCGCGCGAAGGTGGCGCGCAAGCTGGCCGACGGTGTCGATCCCGCGAGTGCCGCCAAAATTCTTGTCTGTTTCGTCGAGGGCCTGCGCGTGGTCGGCAAGACGGCGCCGGCGCGGGCCACATCGCAAGCCACCGCTGACGCTCTGCTCGATCGGTTCGTCAGGTAGCAAGCCAATCAGGTCAACTAACCCCGGACGCCTCCGCACCTGGTGCGTCAATATATGGACCGATCGGTCGTGAAAGGAAGGATGCCATGTCTGCCATCCAGATCGTCTGCGCGGTGGCCGTTCCCCTGCTCTGGGGCTATCAGTTCGTGGCCATCAAGGTCGGCGTTTCGGAGTTTCCGCCGCTGTTCTTCCTCGCGCTGCGCTTCCTCGCGATCGCACTGCTGCTCGTTCCGTTCGTCAAACGGCCGACGCGCGAGCAGTTCGGCCCTGTCGTCGCGATTTCGATCTTCCTTGGTGGCCTGAACTTCGGCCTGTTCTATGTCGGACTCGGGCTCGGCTCGGGAAGCCTGTCGGCCGTCGCGTATCAGCTCGCGACGCCCTTCACCGTCCTGCTGGCCTGGCCGCTGCTCGCCGAGCGGCCGTCTCTCACCACGTCCGCCGGAGTGCTGCTCGCATTCGCCGGCGTTGTCGTGCTGGCAGCGGAGCCTGGCCTGTCGGCCAACGGGCTTCCGCTGCTGCTGGTGGTCGGGGCGGCCTTCGCATTCGCGGTGTCCAACGTCCTGACGAAACGCTACGGCCCTTTCGATCCCCTGATGTTGATGGGATGGTCGTCGCTGTTCACGGTGCCGCAGGTCATGTTGATGTCGCTGCTGCTCGAATACGGACAACTGGCGAGCCTCGTCACGGCGGATGGACGCGGCTGGCTGGCGCTCGCCTACACGATTTTCATCGGCGGAATTGTCGGGTTCGGCCTCTGGTTCTGGCTGATCGCCCGCTGCTCCATGGGCCGCGTCGCGCCCTTCGGCCTGCTGCTTCCGGTGTTCGCCTTGACGTCGAGCGTGCTGTTCCTTGGCGAGCGCATGACCCCGAAGTTGATCGCCGGCGGGCTGCTCGCGATCGCAGGCGTTGCGATGACACAAGTCAGACCGAGCGCGCGCCCCATTTGAGCCCGGACGTTGCGTTGTGGCATCGACATCATCTGCCTGGCAACGGAGATCACGAGGCTTCACGTCTCGGTGGTGGACCGTGTTGCGACGTGACGCCCCCAACTTGCCGTGCGCTAATATCGGACGGTCGAACCGGAGGGCGTATCATGATGTTTCGCAATCTTCTCGCCGCGCTTCTCGTCACGGTCGCGATCAGCGCGGCACATGCGGCGCCGCAATGGCTGAACCTGCCGCCGACGCCGACCCTGCCCAAGGCGACGCAGAGCGGTTTTGCACCCGTCAACGGCATCAAGGTCTGGTACGCAATTTTCGGCCGCGGCGAGCCCGTCCTGTTGCTCCATGGCGGCCTCGCCAACGCCAATTATTGGGGCCGCCAGGTCCGCGCGCTGCAACGGCACTATCAGGTCATCGTCATGGACAGCCGCGGGCATGGGCGCAGCAGCCGCAATCGGGAGCCCTATGGCTACGATCTGATGGCCTCGGACGTGGTCGCCCTGCTCGATCACCTGAAGATCAGGAAAGCTGCGATCGTGGGCTGGAGCGACGGCGCGATCATCGGCCTCGACACTGCGATGAAGCACCCGGAGCGCGTGAGCAAGCTGTTTGCCTTCGCGGCGAACTCGGATCCGTCAGGCGTTGCGGACATCGCGTCGAGCGACGTCTTCAACGCCTACATCGCAAGAGCCGGCGAGGAGTACAAGCGCCTCTCGCCGACCCCGACCGAGTACAAGAGCTTCGTCGCCGAGATCACTAAAATGTGGGAGAGCCAGCCGAAATGGACGGCGTCGGATCTCGCGACGATCAAGGTCCCGACCTGGATCGTGGACGGCGACCACGACGAGGCGATCAAGCGCGAGAACACCGAATTCATGGCGGCGAACATTCCGGGCGCCGGCCTGCTGATCCAGCCGGAGGTCAGTCACTTCTCGTTCCTGCAGGATCCCGAGCAGTTCAGCGACGACGTGCTGCATTTTCTGGAGGGTGAGAAGTCGCGCACATCGCCGAAATGAGAGGATTGTAGGGTGGGCAAAGCGCAGCGTGCCCACCACGTCTATCGCGATTGCCGAGAGACGGTGGGCACGGCGCTAAAGCGCCTTTGCCCACCCTACGAAGCGACGCCAAGTCATTGCGAGCCCAACAGCATCAGCATCGTCATTGCGAGCGTAGCGAAGCAATCCAGACTGCCACTGCGGAAAGATTCTGGATTGCTTCGCTACGCTCGCAATGACGGGGCCAACAAAAAACGCGACGTTTCCGCCGCGCTTTTCAATTCGATCTGCCGCTTCTCGATTACGCCTGCGGCTGGGGCTCCAGGCCGGGATCCGGATCGGGCCGCGGGCGGGACTTGCCGGCCGGGGGCACGGCGGAGGCGCGCGGCGTAGCCGGCTCGAGCACGGACTCGCGGTTCGGCTTCTTGCCCTTGAGCAGGTCGATGATCTCGTCGCCGGAGAGCGTCTCGAACTCGAGCAGGCCCTTGGCGAGAGCTTCGAGGTCGGCACGCTTCTCGGTGAGAATGCGGGTCGCTTCGTTGTAGCCCTCTTCCACGAAACGCCGGATCTCGGTGTCGATCTTCTGGACCGTCGCCTCCGATGCGTTCTGGGTGCGCGACACCGACATGCCCAGGAAAACCTCGTCCTGGTTCTCGCCATAGGACACGGTGCCGAGCGCCTCGGACAGGCCCCAACGCGTCACCATCATGCGGGCGAGGCGCGTAGCCTGCTCGATGTCGGAGGACGCACCCGACGTCACCTTCTCACGGCCGAAGATCAGCTCTTCGGCGACGCGGCCACCCATCATGATGGCGAGGCGCGAGGTCATCTGCTCCAGCGACATCGACAGCTTGTCGCGTTCGGGTAGCTGCATGACCATACCCAGCGCACGGCCGCGCGGAATGATGGTCGCCTTGTGGATCGGATCGGTCGCGACGACGTTGAGGCCGACGATGGCGTGGCCGCCCTCGTGATAGGCCGTCAGCAGCTTCTCTTCCTCGGTCATGACGAGCGACTTGCGCTCGGCACCCATCATCACCTTGTCCTTGGCCTCTTCGAACTCGGCCTGCGTCACCATCCGCTTGTTGCGGCGGGCGGCGGTCAGGGCGGCTTCGTTGACGAGGTTCATCAGGTCGGCGCCGGAGAAGCCCGGGGTGCCGCGCGCGATGGTCTTGAGGTTGATATCTGGCGCCAGCGGCACCTTGCGGACGTGAACCTTGAGGATCTGCTCGCGGCCGACGACGTCGGGATTGGGCACCACGACCTGACGGTCGAAGCGGCCCGGACGCAGCAGCGCGGGATCGAGCACGTCGGGACGGTTGGTCGCGGCGATCAGGATCACGCCCTCGTTGGCCTCGAAGCCGTCCATCTCGACCAGCAGCTGGTTCAGCGTCTGCTCGCGCTCGTCATTGCCGCCGCCGAGACCGGCGCCACGGTGACGACCGACGGCGTCGATTTCGTCGATGAAGATGATGCAGGGCGCATTCTTCTTGGCCTGCTCGAACATGTCGCGGACGCGGGAAGCACCGACGCCGACGAACATTTCGACGAAGTCGGAACCCGAGATGGTGAAGAACGGCACGTTGGCTTCGCCCGCGACCGCACGCGCGATCAGGGTCTTACCGGTGCCGGGAGGGCCGACCAGCAGCACGCCGCGCGGAATCCGGCCGCCGAGGCGCTGGAATTTGCCGGGGTCGCGGAGGAATTCGACGATCTCCTGCAGGTCCTGCTTGGCTTCGTCCACGCCGGCGACGTCCTCGAAGGTGACGCGGCCATGGGCCTCCGTCAGCATCTTGGCCCGCGACTTGCCGAAGCCCATCGCCTTGCCGGCGCCGCCCTGCATCTGACGCGACAGGAAGATCCACACGCCGATCAGCGCGATGAAGGGCAGCCAGGAGACCAGCAGCGAGACGAACCACGGCACGTTGTCGCCGGGCGGCTTCGCGGTGATCTGGACCTTGCTGTCATAGAGGCGCTTCACCAGCGTCGGATCGTTCGGCGCATAGGTCTGGAAGCTTGAGCCATTGGTGAAGGTGCCGTGGATATCCGGCCCCTGGATCACGACATCGCGCACATTGCCGCGGTCAACTTCGCTCAAGAGCTGGGAGAAGGCGATGTCCTGCGAGGAGGCGCGCTGACCCGGATTCTGGAAGAGCGTGAACAACGCCAACAGCAGCAAGACAATGATGACCCAGAGGGCGAAATTGCGCAGATTGGCGTTCATCGATCTTCCTTCATGGTCGCGCGGATCGCGGCCTGATCCTTGGGCGGTAGCAGTTACTTTGTCAGTGCGAGGAAATCCCCAAGGAATCCTCTTGGTTAGACGGATACAATTTAGGTGCCGCCCCGGTCGCTGCCAAGGGAACGAGATGGGACTATTTATCCCATCTTAGAGCGATTCCCGCTGAAATAATGGCGATCTGCCCGGGGTTTTTCCTGCCTGGTTAAGGTGTCCTGACGGCACGCGGCCGAAACGGCCGGTGTCATGATCCGCCCTCATCCGTCCCTTGGACCGCCGGGCGGGCGCCGGTGCGATGTGGATACGCCCCCCGGCAAGGCTGATCAAGGCTCCCGCAAGGGTCTGCTTCAGGAACGGCCGGCCATTTGCGGCTGCGCGGGGGCTTGCAGCCAAACTTGCAGCTATGGCCTGATCGAGCGCCGCCAGGAGAGTCTCGACCTTACCGAGTTCCGCCGGCCCCTCATGACCAAGGGCATTGACGGCCCGCAGCAGGAGCCGCAGCCGGACCTCCTCAGGCAGATTGGCGAATGCCGAGGCCTCGAAGCTGCGAACGCCCGCCTGCGGCGCATCGCCGCGCGCCCGAAGCTGAAGGAAGCGTTCGGCGCCATCGACCAGCACGTCGACCGCCGCATTGGCGCGCGCCAGCCTGCCTGCGAGCCGCGCCAGGCTCCTGCTGTCGCCCCCCTCGGCCGCGAGTTGCGGCAGCAGCGCGCGCAGCCGCGGCCGGGTGAAGGCGGTGTCGCGATTGGTGGGATCATCGGCAAATCCGATCTTCGCCCGCCTCAAGGTCGCGATCAGCTGCGACTTCGGGACATCGAGCAGCGGACGCACCAGCACGACGCCGTCGCGCTCCGTGAGGCGCGCCATCGCCGACAGCCCGGCAAGCCCGCTGCCGCGGACAAGGCGCATCAACAGGGTCTCGGCCTGATCGTCGCGGGTGTGGGCGGTCAGCACATGGCTCGCGCCGGCGTTGCGCGCGGCCTGCGCAAGCAGGCGGTAGCGGGCTTCGCGTGCAGCGGCAGGCAGTCCCGTGTCCGGCTTCGCGCCGCGCCAGCGCAGGGTTCGGTGCGCCAGCCCGAGTTCGGCCGCCAGCCGCTTGACCTCGCGCGCCTCGCGCGCCGCCTCCGGGCGCAGGCCGTGATCGACGGTGACGACGGTCAGTTGCGGACCGCGTGCCAGGCCGCGCTTCCAGCGCGCGGCGAGCCACATCAGCGCGACCGAGTCAGGTCCGCCGGAGACCGCGAGCACCAGCGCCGGCGCGCTTCTGAGCTCGGCGAAGAGCTGCTTCGCCGCGCGTGCCGAGATCGGTGAGTTGTCGTCGTCCGACATGACGCTGCCCAGGCCATCGCCAGACTATTTAGCGCGGCGCGATCCGCATTGTCAGGGCGCAAATGCCATGCGTCAGCACTTCACCCGCTTCTGCTCGCGATCGACGGCGGATTTGACGCCGGCGGAGGCGCGCGGATATTTGCGGCCGACCTCGCCGAAGACGGCGCAGGCGGCCTCTTTCTCCTTCAGCGCGGCCAGCGACTGGCCGAGCCGCAGCAGGGCATCCGGCGCCTTGGCGGACTTGTCGTATTTGGTGGTGACGGCGAGGAAGGCTTCCGCGGAGTCGCGATATTGCTGGCGCTGGAAATAGCTTTCGCCGAGCCAGTATTGCGCGTCGCCGAGCAGCGGATCGCTCGGATGTTTCTGCGCAAAATTCTTCATGGTCTGCTCGGCCAGCGCATAGTCCTTGCGCTGCATGTAGCCGATGCCGAGGTCGAACTCGTCGCGCGGCGTTGCCGAGGGCGGCAGGGTCGTCAGGCCGGTGCCGCCCGATGGCGCTGGATAGCCCGATTGTGCCGGCGGATAGCCGGGCTGGGCTGCCGGCGGCACGCCTTGCTGGTAGCGCGGGCTGGTGTTGGCGAGATCGAGCGGCTCGCCGGCAGCGCGCCCGCCGCCAGGGGCGCCTGCCGCCATCGGCTGCTGCCCGCCACCAAGCGCGCGCGGCGCGCCGGGCGCATTCGGGTTCTGGTTCGGATCGAAGGAATCACCGCGGCGGCGCACGCCGGGCGCACCGGGCGCCGGCTGCTCCTGAACGATCGGCGCGGGAGCAGCGATCTGCGGCTGCTCGTAATTCGGCTGAGCCTGTTGCTGCTGGCGGTAGGCCGGCGCGGACTGCGCAGGCGGTACGGCCGCGACAGAGGGCTGCACCGGCACCTGTCCGGGCGCGGCTTGCGCGCCGCCCTCGAGCGCCCGCAGCCGCTCTTCGAGCTGGCGGTTGCGGTATTGCAGCTCCTCGTTCTGCCCGGTGAGCTGGCGCAGCTGGTTCTCCAGCCGCTCGATCCGCATCTCGGGGTCATCGTCCGACTGCGCCAGTGCAGGCGAGCACAAAGAGAACAGCGCGGCGATCGCCACGGTGCCGGTAAAGACCTTGGATCTGGATGACATCTTGCCCTGACGACGAAAACGAAATCTGCGACGGAACATGCGACGCGCCACACATTGAAAGGCAGTACGCCAAAAATGTGACTGGCACCACGGGGTTTCGGTCACAGATGGCTGAAACAAAACCGGCGCCCGAGAGGGCGCCGGCATAATCGGTTCCTGAAGATGAACGGCGCCTGACTGATCGTCAGGAGCTCGCGTTCAGCACGGTGACGGCGCGACGGTTCTGCGACCAGCAGGAAATATCGTTACAGACAGCGACCGGCCGCTCCTTGCCGTAGGAGATCGTGCGCATGCGGTTCGGATCGATGCCGCGCGAGGCGAGGAACGAACGCACCGACTGGGCGCGGCGGGCGCCGAGTGCGATGTTGTATTCGCGGGTGCCGCGCTCGTCGGCATGCCCCTCGATGGTGAAGCTGTACTGCCGATAGTTCTGGAGCCACTGAGCCTGCTTCTCCAGGGTCACGATCGCCTGCGGCGTCAGATCGGTCTGGTCGCTCTCGAAGAACACGCGGTCGCCCACGTTAACGACGAAATCCTGCTGGCTGCCAGGCGTCGCAGCATTGGCCATCGCATCCGTCGCTGCGTTCTTGTTCGCGCATGCGCCCATCGACAGCGCGATCGCAACCACCGCAGCCAGCTTCAATCCCTGGAGGATACGCATAGGGTATTTCATTCCGGAGCCTCCACGCTCACGTTCGTCCACTGCTGTCCGGTCTACAGGGGGTTGGTTAAGCGAACGTTCCGTCAACCTTGATGGAACCTTGCTTCAGCCGGTCAAATGCCCCCAAACCGCGAAAAGCAACCGTCATGGTTAATGGGTTCTAAATGTGGCGCGAGGGTGAAGCAACCTGCAGCAACCGGCAAAAGTGCAGGCTTTTGCTGGAATTTTGGGCTCGGACGATGATGGGGATGAACGGAGCCCCGGCCGAAAGGCGCGCGGCGGCTCGAGGCGGTGACGGCAGGCAATCAGACGTGAGCGGCTTCCGGCACCAGTGACGACCGCTGCGGGATCTCGCGCTGCCCGCCGCGCCCAAACAGCATCCGCCGCTCGAAGGCGGTGGAGCGCATGATCGGATAACGCTCGAACACCTTCTTCCGGAAGGTCGGGAAATCCGCCGCCATCAGGCCGAACGGCTTGGTGAGGCCCGGAACCAGGCGGGGTTCGGCGATCGTCTCGTGCAGGAACACCCGCCGGTAGAAGGCCTGATGCTCGGGACGCACGATGGCGAGGCCGAGATCGGCATTGAAGTGCTCGCACGCCATGTAGGCGAGCCGGGTCGTCAGATAGGGCAATTCCGGAACCCGCTTCACCTGGTCGGGATCGGCGACAAAGCGGGTCGGGTCGATCATGACCTCGCCGCGATCGAGCCGCGGCAGCAGGATGTCGGGGAAGACGTCGGCCGAGGTGGACTCGCGCCATTCCGAAGTCAGCACGCTGATGCGCACGGAGCTGCAGAGCTGGCCACGGAGATAGACGCCGAAGGTCCACGCGTTCGGCAACTCGTCGTAGCGGTCGGTGACGCGGGCTTCCGCGGATTCCCTGACGGCACCCTCGCGCAGATAGGCGCGGTAGCGGAGGTTGTAGATTTGCTCCTTCTCCGCGTCCGTCGACGCGAGATGATAGTCGACGTCGGTCAGAAGCTCCGCTCCCCGTCCAACAGCCGAAATGACAGATCTGGCTGAGGACTGCATTCGAACTCCTTACCCACCACCAACAACACCACCACGCGAACCTGAGCCATTTGCCGCTGAACAACTTGCGCGCGCGTGACGATTTATTAACACCTCCTTAACGACGATGCAAAGCAATCGACGCGATAGGGTTAACCCCCGTAGCACTACGGTCGGTTCGGCAACTGCCTGAAACGACGTGCAATTTCTGGATGCGGACTCAGGCGAAGGAGCGTGAGCTGACAACCTGGAGCAGGCCCTCGCCGCGCCGTCCATGCGAAGCGTTGAGGAGCTGGCGCATCCGCACGGCGGGCACCGGACGGCTGAACAGATAGCCTTGCGCCTCGGAGACGGTGCCGTCTGCGCTGATCAGCTCGAGCTGCTCATTGGTCTCGATGCCCTCGACCACCACGGCCATGCCGAGGTCGGCCGACAGCCGCGCCACGCCACGCAGCAGCGTCAGCGGCCGGTCGGTGTCGATGCCCTCGAGGAAGGAGCGGTCGATCTTCACCTTCTGCATCGGGAAATTGTGCAGATAGCTGAGGCTGGAATAGCCGGTGCCGAAATCGTCGAGCGAGATGCGCACGCCGAGCGCATGCAGTTGCGACAGCGTGTCGTGGGTGAGCTGGGTGTTACGAAGCAGCGAGGACTCCGTGATCTCGATCTCCAGCCGGTGGGCCGGCAGCCCCGAGACCTCGAGCGCGTAGCGGATTTCGCTGAGCACGTCGCGCTGGTGGAATTGCTGCGGCGAGAAGTTGACGGCGACGCTGACGCCGTCGGGCCACTTCATGCATTCCATGCAGGCGCGGCGCAGGATCCAGCGGCCGAGATCGACGATCAGCCCCATGTCTTCGGCGACCGGGATGATGTCGACCGGCGAGACCGTGCCGCGCACCGGATGATTCCAGCGCAGCAGCGCCTCGCAGGTCGTGATCTTGCCGGACTTCAGATTGACCAGCGGCTGGTAGAACAGCTCGAACTCCTCGTTGGCCAGCGCCTTGCGCAGGTCGAGCTCGAGAATGCGGCGGGCCTCGACGGTGGCCGCCATCTCGTCGCGGAAGAAGCAGAAGGTGCCGCGGCCGTCGGCCTTGGCGCGGTAGAGCGCCATGTCGGCGTTCTTGAGCAGCGTGTCGGCCCTGACGTCGCCGTCCGGCGAGGTCAGCGCGATGCCGACGCTGGCGCCGATCTCGACCAGGTGATTGTCGATGCGATAGCGCTCGCTCAGGCGTTCGACGATGCGGCGGGCGAGGCTCGCGGCATCCTCGGCGGAGCTGATGTTCTGCTGGAACACGACGAACTCGTCGCCGCCGAAGCGGGCGACGAAATCCTCGGGACGCAACATCTCGCGCAGGCGGTTGGCGACCGCGCACAGGAGCTGGTCGCCGCAGGGATGGCCGAGCGTGTCGTTGACCTGCTTGAACTGGTCGAGATCGACGAACAGCAGCGCCGAGAGGCGCTCGGCGTCGTGCGAGATCGCCAGCAACCGTTCGATCTCGTCGCGGAACGAGACCCGGTTGGGCAGCGCCGTGAGCTCGTCATAGCGGGCGAGATGGGTGATCCGGGCTTCCGCGTTGGTACGCTCGGTGATGTCTTCCAGCAGCAGCACCGTGCCACCGCCAGTCATCGGCTGGAACGTCCAGGCGAGCGCGCGGCCGCGCGCGGAATCCGGGTCGGCGGTGACGATCTCGCAGATCCGCGCATGCTCGATCTCGGCCAGGATCTGCTTGCCGCTCTCCGCCGAGATTGAGCCGGCGGCGATACAGGCCGATACGATGTCGGCAGCGGTGGCGCCACGCTTGACCAGATCTTCGGGCAACGCCATCAGCTCGCCGAAGCGATGGTTCATCACCGCAAGGCGGCCGTCGGCGCGAAACATGCACAGGCCATGCGGCATGTTGTTGAGCGCGGTGTCGAACTGGCTTGCCAGCGCGGACTCACGAAAGCTCGAGGTCAGCGCCTTGACGAAGATCGCATGCAGGCTGAGATTGATGTTCTTCAGCCCGACGAAGAAGAACACGAGCAGGACGGCGAGCCCGATGTGGTAGAAGCCGCCATGCAGCAGCAGCGCGAGCGACATCGGTGCGCAGGCGAGCGCGACGTGCCACTGGATCACCCGGGGCTGGCCGTAATTGCGGGCGGCGCCGCCCGCGGTGTAGCCGATGCCGATGGCGACACAGAGCATGTCGGCAATCGGATCGTCATTGTTGTAGATGACGACGAAGGACCACAGGCCGAGCACCGCCGCATAGCTGAGCGCGCCGAGCCAGTAGCGCGGCTCCAGGTGCTTGGCCTCCTCGAACGACAGTGGGTGCGTGCGGTTTTCGTATCCGCGCATCTGGAACGCGCGCGCGGTGCCGATCGCGATCAGCAGAAATGCGAGCGGCCACAGCCAGACATCGCCTGTCTTCAGCGCAGTCATGACCGCGGCCACGGCCGCGGAGGCCGAGCCCAGGAAAATCGCCCAGAAATTCTGCACCATAGAGTTGATGAGAGCGGCGTAGAGTATCGGCTCCAGCTCGTCTCGATCGCTCTGCTTCTGGTCGGCCAGCTGCATCGGCTTGTTACGCGTCCTGTTTGGCGCGTACTTTTACCCAGACCTGATGAAGCCTTTCTGAGGGAACATCGTTAAAGTCGAGTTGTTTTTCGGCAATAGCGAACAAATTTCCGCTGAAATATCAAGCAACTAGGCAGGCGTTGCCGGGCACAAGGTGAAGGAAAGCTTGCGTCCTGCACCAAACCCCGAAAAAATCGGCATGTTTTTTCGAAAACATCGCGCGTCTGAACGCGCAATGTCTTAGCCCCGATGTTTCAACGCGAACCTGTATCCACTTCGCCCGCAGGCGCTCTAGCCGGGTGTCGAGGACAGCAGCGGCGACCATGCCGGGTCGGAGGCGAAGCCCGGCGTCGGCACCTTGAGCTCGTTGCGGCCGGAGATGTCGACGGAGAACAGCGACGGCCCGCCGCTGCCGCCGGGGTCGCGGAAGAACATCAGCACGCGGCCGTTCGGCGAGAAGGTCGGCCCTTCGTTGTGATAGCCCGAGGTGAGCAGACGCTCGCCGGAGCCGTCCGGCTTCATGACGCCGATCGAGAACTGCCCGCCGCCCTGCCTGGTGAAGGCGATGTAATCGCCGCGCGGCGACCACACCGGCGTCGAATAGGTGGCGTTGGTGTCGTCCTTGGAGAAGGAGATGCGCTGCGCCTGTCCGCCGCCCGCGGCCATCACATAGATCTGCGACCTGCCGCCGCGATCGGACTCGAAGCAGATGCGGGTGCCGTCCGGTGAGTAGGATGGAGAGGTGTCGATCGCCGGCGTGTCGGTGAGGCGCGTGGTCGAGCGCGAGCGCAGATCCATCACGAACAGGTTCGAATTGCCGCCCTGCTGCAGGCTCATGATGACGCGCTGACCATCCGGCGAGAAGCGCGGCGCAAAGGTCATGCCGGGGAAATTGCCGACGATCTCGCGCTGGCCGGTCTCGATGTTGAAGAGATAGACCTTCGGATCGCCCTGGCCGAACTCCATGTAGGTGATCTCTTGCGAGTTCGGCGAGAAGCGCGGCGTCAGCACGAGGTCGGAGCCGCGGGTCAGATAGCGCACATTGGCGCCGTCCTGGTCCATCATCGCGAGCCGCTTGACGCGACGCTCCTTTGGCCCGGTCTCGTCCACGAACACCACGCGGCTGTCGAAATAGCCCTTTTCGCCGGTCATCTGCTCATAGATCTGGTCGGAGATGATGTGGGCGATACGGCGCCAATATTCCGGCGAGGTGAAATATTGCTGGCCCGCAAGCTGCTGGCCCGTGATGACGTCCCACAGGCGGAATTCCGCCTTGAGCCTTCCGTCCTGTCCCCGCGTCATACGGCCGGTGACGAGGGCCTGGGCGTTGATGGTCTTCCAGTTCTGGAATTGCGGCGCGACGTCGATGTTGCTGATGCGCTCGATGAAAGCGGCCTGGTCGATCGGTGCGAACAGGCCCGACCGCTTCAGATTGTTGGTGATGACCTGGGTGACGCCGTTGCTGACGTCGCCGTCGGCGGGCGAGCCCGGCACGAAGTTGGAGATCGCGATCGGGATCGGCCGAAACTCCGTTGGATTGAGTTCGAGCCGCTTTTGGCCCTGGGCCAGGGCATGTCCGCCCCCGAGCGTCGCGAGCGCCGATCCTGTCAGCGTCATGAAGCGGCGGCGGTTCATCGATAGGACGTCATTCATCGCAAAATTCTTTTGTTCGGATGTCACAACATGTCTTTCAGGCCGAAGCGCATCGGAATGGTCTTCCAGGTGTCATACTGCTGCTTTGGCAGGAACGAATAGACCTGACACTGCACGATGGCGCGCTTGGCGCTCTCCGCCACCGCCTGAGCAATCGACCGAGACGGGCCGCGAACCGCGACGATAACCGGCTCGGACGCAAGCGAGCCGTCGATTTTCATCGGGATATCGATGTCAGCCTCGTATTGCTCGGCGTCTTGCCCGTTATAGGTGGGCGTGAAGCAGCGCCGGACCGCATTCGTGAACGCGCCTCCCCACGTCGCAACGTTGTTGGCAGCTGTCCCGGTCGTCGATCCCAGCGCAGCCGACGCATTCAGCGCCGCGCCGGAGAGCTCGTGCCGGGTCGCCGCGCGCTTGTCGAGGTCGCGCTGGATCTGCGCGGGATCGAAGCTGCGCTCCTTGGGCTTCGGTTGCTGCTGCGGCTGCACCGCCGCGACCTTCTGCTCGACGGGCTTCGGCGGCGGCTTCTTGGTCTCCAGCTTCTTCTGGAGCTCGGCGATCGGATCTTCCTTGGCCGGATCAGGCTTCTTTTCCTGCGGCTTCGGCTCTTCCTTCGGCTTCGCCTCGGCGACGGGCTTCGGCGGCTCGGGCTTCTTCTCGACCGGCTTCTCGACGGGTTTCGGCGGCGGCTCGGGCGTCGAGTTGGTCTTGATCAGCTCTTTCTTCTCGGTGACCTTGCCGACGGCGTCTTCCTCGGGCTTGGCTTCCGCGATCTTCTCGACCTTGGGCTTCGGCTCTTCCTTCTTGCCGGTCTTCTGCCCCGACATCATCTGCGCAAGCTGATCGGTGGAGATGATGTCGATCGGAAGCGACTCTTCCGCGACAAAGGCCTTGCTGCTAAAGGTGACCAGTCCCCATCCAAGCACGAGGACGTGGAGGGCAATCGACGCAACGAGTGTCTTGTCGACGTTCACCTTCACCGGTTTACCCCTGATCCGCCTCGGTCACGAGCGCCAGCTTCTTGAAGCCCGCGCCGGACAACAGGCCCATGACCTTGGCCACCGTTCCGTAATCCGCCTTCTTGTCCGCGCGAAGATAGATGCGCTCCTCGAGCCCGCCGCGCGCGTCCGTGATCGCCTTCAGCTTCGGGATCAACTCGTTGATCGCGATCTCGGCGTCGTTGATGAAGACCTTGCCCTTGATGTCGACCGACATCTGGATCGGCTTCTGGTCGTTGTTTTCGAGGCTCTTGGCCTGGGTCTGAGGCAGGTCGAGCGGCACGCCGACCGTCAACATCGGCGCCGACACCATGAAGATGATGAGCAGCACCAGCATCACGTCCACCATCGGCGTGACGTTGATCTCGGCCACGACGGGCTTGCGCCGGCCACGGCGCCCGCCGCCTCCGGACGAACTAGCTACGTTCATCGCCATGATCGAGTGCCCAAATTGCCCCTCACACTATACATGCCGTCCGTCAGCCCCGCTCGTCGATCTGACGCGACAGAATGGCGGAAAATTCATCGGCGAAACCTTCGAGCCGCTGGGCCTGCCGGTTCACCTCGGAAGTGAACTTATTGTAGAAAATAGTGGCAGGAATGGCGGCGATAAGGCCGACGGCGGTCGCAAACAGCGCTTCCGCGATGCCCGGCGCGACCACCGCCAGGGAGGTATTTTTCGATGCCGCGATCGACTGGAAGCTCGACATGATGCCCCAGACCGTGCCGAACAGGCCGACAAAGGGGCCGGCGGAGCCGACAGTAGCGAGCACCAGCAGCCGGCGTTCCAGCCGCTCGACCTCGCGCGCGATCGAGACGTTCATCACCTTGTCGATGCGCATCTGAAGGCCCGCGACCGAGCGGGCGTGGCTCTCGAACGAGCGCTTCCACTCGCGCATGGCGGCGACGAAACAGGCCGCCATGGAATGCGTCGGCTTGGCCGAGAGCGTGCGATAAAGCTCCTCGATCGACTCGCCGGACCAGAATGCCTGCTCGAACCGGTCCATCGAGCGGCGGGTGCGCGCGTAAAGAAAGATCTTGTCGATCGCGATGGCCCAGACCCAGACCGAGCAGGCGAGAAGCCCCAGCATCACCGCTTTCACGATCCAGTGAGCCTGCCAGAACAGCGCAATCAGCGACACGTCCGCGGAAGCGGCAACCGGAAGGGCTGACTGAGCCACGTCGGCCGGATTCATAAGCAGTATCCTCTCAAGGCGATCATTTACCTGACCTCTCCGGCCAGCAAATGGCTGCCGGTTCCCCAACAGCCGCGCTAGCACCGGCGCGGCCGGCAAGCCCGCTCAAAGCCTTGTCTTTCTGGGGTGCAGGGGCTCGTCCAAAGCCGGCCGTCTGCATTCCCTGCCAAGATGTCAAAACTATGGGCCTCGAGCACGGCTCCGGGCACGACTGTCCGCAATTACCAGAGCCCGCCGATGGTTAACGTGCGGTTACCACGGCCGAATTTGGCTGCCGGAAAGGTAGGCAGCGCAGGCGGTTGGCCGCTTTGCCGCGGGACATGGCGGCGACGGATCGGAGCCGGGTCCACTGGCGAGGTCGGTTCCCTCCCCCCTTGCGGGGGAGGGCTAGGGAGAGGGGTACCACACGGGGGCTCCCACCGAAATCGAACACACGCAACGAGCACCTTTTCCTGGGCTCCCCCTCTCCCCCGCCCTCCCCCGCAAGGGGGGAGCGCAGTGTGCTCCGTGCGGGCACCCGATTTCTTACGCTGACCGTTCGAACACCGCTGCCATCAGCGGCCGATTTGCCCGACGGATTCCGCCTGATAGGCTGCGCTTGCATAGATCAACAAGGGCCGGGACAGCCGGCCTCGCCAAGGGAGCAAGCCGTGCAAAATGCGGGAACACGCCTGCGGTGGCTGAACGCCGCGATCATATCGATCTGCCTCACAGCCTTTGACCCCGCGCGCGCGGCGTCGGTCGCACCGGTCGCCGCGCAAAACGGCATGGTGGTGTCCGCGCAGCATCTGGCGACCCAGGTGGGTGTCGATGTGCTGAAGCGCGGCGGCAATGCCGTCGATGCCGCTGTGGCCGTCGGTTATGCCTTGGCCGTCGTCTATCCGGCCGCCGGCAATCTCGGTGGTGGCGGCTTCATGACGATCCAGCTCGCCGACGGCCGCAAGACCTTCCTCGATTTCCGCGAGACCGCGCCCAAGGCGGCGACGGCCAATATGTATCTCGACAAGGATGGCAACGTCATCAAGGGCATCTCGACCAAGGGACATCTGGCTGTGGGTGTGCCAGGCTCCGTCTCGGGCATGGAATATGCGCGCGAAAAATACGGCACCATGAAGCGCGCCGACCTGCTCGCTCCCGCGATCCAGTTCGCCGAACAGGGATTTGTGCTCGACCAGGGCGACATCGACCTGCTGCGCACGGCAACCGACGATTTCAAGGACGATCCGGCATCGAGCGCGATCTTCCTCAACAACGGCCAGCCGTTCGGCGTGGGCGATCGACTGCTGCAATCCGAACTGGCGAAAATCCTGCGCGAGATCAGCAGCAAAGGCACCGACGGCTTCTACAAGGGGTGGGTCGGCAGCGCCATCGTGGCATCGAGCCAGGCCGGCAAAGGCCTGCTGACGCAGGACGACCTCGACGGCTACAAGACGCGCGAGCTCGCACCTGTCGAATGCGACTATCGCGGCTATCACGTGATCTCCGCGCCGCCGCCGAGCTCGGGCGGCGTCGTCATCTGCGAGATCCTGAATATCCTGGAGGGCTACCCTCTGAAGGAGCTGGGCTACCATTCCGCGCAGGCCGTGCACGTGCAGATCGAGGCCATGCGGCATGCTTACGTGGACCGCAACAGCTATCTCGGCGATCCGGATTTCGTGAAGAATCCGCTCGACCGCCTGCTCGACAAGAATTACGCCACCAAGATCCGCGCCGTGATCGATCCGAACAAGGCCGCAATCTCCAAGGACATCAAGCCGGGCGTCGCGCCGCACGAGGGCAGCAACACCACGCACTATTCAATCGCGGACAAGGACGGCAACGCGGTATCGGTGACGTACACGCTGAACGATTGGTTCGGGGCCAAGGTGACGGCGGCCAAGACCGGCGTGCTGCTGAACGACGAAATGGACGACTTCACGGCCAAGGTCGGGGTGCCGAACCTGTATGGCCTCGTTCAGGGTGAGGCGAATTCCATCGCTCCGGGCAAGCGACCGCTGTCTTCGATGAGCCCGACCATCGTCACCAAGGATGGCAAGACGGTCATGGTGGTGGGCACGCCCGGCGGCAGCCGCATCATTACGGCCGTGTTGCAGACCATGATCAATGCGATCGACTACGGCATGAACGCGCAGGAGGCCGTCGACATGCCGCGCATCCACCAGCAATGGCTGCCTGATATAACCAATGTCGAGGACTATGCGCTGTCACCAGACACGCGCAAGATCCTGGAAGGCATGGGCCACAAATTCGGACCGCCGCAACCGGCCAACCATCTCGCGGTCATCATCGTCGGCGCGCCGTCGCTGAACGGCGAGCAAGTCGGCAATAATCGTTACTACGGTGCGAACGATCCACGTCGAAACAGTGGGCTGGCGGCAGGGTATTGATCACGTCGCGGTCTGCGTTCGTTCGTCGTTCGTAGCCCGGATGGAGCGAAGCGCAATCCGGGGCTTTCAACGCGGGCGGTCCCGGATTTCGCTTCGCTCCATCCGGGCTACGCTTTTGCGGGTGGGTTGCTACCACTTCTCCTTCGAGGTCCGCACGTCGAGCTCGAACGACCAGGCGCGCTCGGGCTGGCGATAGAGGAAGGCGAAGGCATCGACGATGCCATCGATGTCGATCAGGCTGTCCTCGCGGCCGGCCGCATCCGGGAACCGTGAAAAGATCTTGTCGCCGGCGATCGCGCCGTCGACCACGACATGGCCGACATGGATGCCGTCACTCGCGTATTCCTTGGCCATCGCCTGCGCCAGCGTGCGCAGGCCGGCCTTGGATGAGTTGAAGGCGCCGTAGCCGGAGCGTCCGCGCAGCGAGGCACTGGCGCCGGTGAACAGCAGCGTGCCGGTCTTCTTCGGCACCATGCGCCGCACCGCCTCGCGGCCGAACAGGAAGCCACCGAAGCAGACCACGCGCCAGGCGTTCTCGAAATAGTCGGCGTCCATCTCGATGATCTTGCCGGGCGTGTTGTTGCCGGCGTTGTAGATGGCGAGGTCGAGGTTGTCGCCGGCGGCATCGAACAGCGCGACGATGTCCCCCTCCCTGGTCGCATCGGCAACAAAGGGTACGGCTGCGCCGCCGGCCTTCGTGATGTCGTCGACAACGGCCTGCAAGGCAGACAGCGTCCGGCCCGCGACGATCACCTTGAGTCCATCGGCCGCAAAACGCTTGCAAAGCCGGGCCCCGACCCCGCGGTCCGGACCAACGCCGATCACGATTGCCGTCTTCATTGCAACTCTCCGAAGGTTGATGGGGTCAAGCCGCCGAGGCAGGTTCGGGGCAATTGGTCAATCGCGCGGGATTGCCGATCGCGGTGCAGCCAGCGGGCACGTCACCGGTCACAACAGCGCCGGCACCGATCTTTGCGAAATCGCCGATATTGATGTCACCGAGAATGGTCGCGCCGCCGCCGATATAGACACCGCGGCCGATGCGCGGCGAGCGCGTCGGCAATTCACCGCGACGGCCGATGCTGACGTTCTGGAGGATGGTGACCTCGTCGCCGATCACCACATTCGCACCAATCACGATGCCGGTGGCGTGGTCGAGATAGACGGACGATCCAATGGATGCGGCCGGATGAATGCTGACCTGCAAGAGGTTCGACGCCTCGTTCTGAAACAGCAGCGCCGCGTCGCGATGGTCACGACGCCAGAGCCAGTTCGAGACGCGCCAGGCTTGCAGCGCGACGTAGCCCTTGTAATGCAGCAGCGGCGGCAGCAGGTCGGTGATGGCGGGATCGCGCCATGCGATGGCCTGCAAATCTCGGCTGGCGGTTTCGATCAGCGCTGGCTCGCCTTGAAAGGCGTCGCGGGAATAGGACGTAAAGCGCGTGCGCTCGGTGGCGCCGCTGCCGAGCCGCAGCCCGATCAAATCGGCCAAGGCGGCGGCAAAATCATCGTGAGCGAGAATGGCACTCGCAAGGGCGTTGCCGAACACGGGGTCTGCATCGGCCGCGCGCTGCGCCTCGCTGCGGATCTGTCGCCAGAGGCCGTCGCTCGCCGTGATCGCAGCTTCCGCCATTGTCGCCTCCGGTCCGCCCACTCTTGTGAAGGCGAATATAGGCGGTCCGGGTCGGGGCGCCAGTCACTCCGCCGGGACGCGCTTGCTTTCGCCCTCAAGACCGGGCCGGGCTCGCTTGCGCAGGCTGAGCGCGTAGAGCCAGCCGCCCGCCGCGATGAGCACCGGCAGGACGAAGAGCGCGACATCGCGGAGCAGGATCATGGGGCGATACTCCCCTTGGCAAAAGAGACCGCGCGGCCGAGTGCGAACGAGGCGAACCAATAGAGATAAAGGCTGAGAAAGAACCGCCAGGATTCGCCGAGCTGCCACTGCGGATAGAGCTGGACTTCCGTCGGCCATCCATTGAGGAACGCGATCGCCACCGGCACGATGTTTCCGAACCGGTCGAACAGCGCCGAGGCGCGCTCAAGGAGCGCGATGCGCTGGCTGATCTTTTTGCGTCCGGCGTTGGTCATGGTCGTACCCGTCAGCGCGCGGGAGATGCGGCGTCAGGGCTTGGTCGGGCGTGGTGCGGATCGGGTTCTACCGGTCCTGCACATGTACGTGATCAAAGCCGCAGAACGCACGCCCGCCGGCGCAGAGGCGAAAATGGCAATCGGGATCAGACGCGCAACTGCCATAGACCAAGCCGATGTAGCCCAGCACCGCCAGGGCGGTCACGGCCAGCAGCAGGCGGGTGTAGAGGTCCATGATGCGCGTCGTCCAGCAGCGCGGCGGATTGAGGTGGCACGCGCAAGTCTTGGTGTCGGATCGTCGGCAGTTGGTTCGGGTCCCCTAAGACCAAACCGCCCGCCTGCGTTGCGCAGGCGGGCGGCTCGGGGCCATCAGGACTTTGGGGGCATGCGCCTGAAGGCTTTGAGAGGCAGACCCCGGATCAGCCTTTTTAGATCAGCCTTGCGGCTGGTCGGTCGGCGGCGGGGTCGGGCGCGTCTTGTGCTGCGCCATGAACTGGTCGAACTCTTCCTTGTCCTTGGCGTGACGCAGACGGTCGAGGAAGTTCCTGAACTCGACCTGCTCTTCCTCAAGCCGCTGCAGCGTCTCGGTGCGGTATTCGTCGAAGGCACGGTTGCCGCTCGAGGGCGGGCCGAAGCCGAAGCCGAAACCACGGCGCTCCATGCGGCCGCGCATGCGGTCCATCTTGTACTGCATCCGCTCCATCTTGTTCTGCCAGCGATCCTGGTGGCTCCAGCAACCCATTTTTCTGCTCCCGAGTGTGAAAAAGAGAAGGGCAAGTCCGATCGGCCACCAGATGATGAAGCCGAGGATGGTCACGGCGATCCAGCCGGGATGCCAGGGCGTATCGAGCATGTGGGGGCGCTCATAGCGTTCGTCAGAGGAACCGCGCCATCGATTGACATCAGCGGTGTAGGCCATTTCCATCTCCATCACGGCACCAGCGCCGTTGTGAATGTAAATAACATTTACATAGGTAGACCATCCCGCGATTTTGTCAAGCCGACCGCCTGACAGGGTCGCCGAATTATTTGCGCAATTTTATTTCGGCTTGCCCCAGGGGCCACCGGGCGGCAGGCCAGAACCGGAGGATGCCTCCGGTGGCACCGGCGGCGGCTCGGCGCTTCGTGCCGGCGGACGGCGGTCGGTCGGGAAGCCGAGGCCGCGGAGATAGATCAGCACCTCGGCTTCGAGCAGGTCATCCGGCGACATCGGCAGTTTTCGCCGCGCGGCGTCGCCGCGTGAGAACAGCGAGGCCACGCCATGCGCCATCGACCAGATGTGCAGCGCCATCATCATGGCCGGTGGCCGCGGCGTGCCGGGCGGCGCCAGCGCCGCAAGCCGTTCGGCGGCGGCGCGAATGATGTTGAAGGCGCGTTCACTGGCGGCCTGCAGGGCCGGATTTGAATCGACCGGCACGCCTGATTCGAACATCGCGTTGTAGAAGGCAGGCTCCTCGCGGGCAAAGGCGAGATAGGCCTTGCCGACGCGCTCGAACGCCGAGACCGTATCCGGGCGCCCGTCGTCCCAGGCCGCGGTCAGGCGCTGCTCGAACTGCTCGAAGCCGCGCTGCGCGATCGAGGACAGCAACTCCTCGCGGTCGCGGAAATGCCGGTAAGGCGCCGCCGCGCTGACGCCGGCCATGCGCGCAGCATCGGCAAAGGTGAAGCCCGCCGCGCCCTTCTCGGCGATCAGCCCGAGGGCAGCCTGCAACAGGGCTTCCTTCAGATTGCCGTGGTGATAGCCGCGCTCGGTGCGGCCCTGGTCCTTACGCCAGCTCATGTGAACAGCTTTTACATGAGCCGGGCGTGAAGTCACTAGCGCAGGCCGGATTTGATTAACCGGCCAACTCGTCATTCCGGGGGCGGCTCGACCCGGGGCTGCTCGACGAGCCGAACCCGGAATCTCGAGATTTCCGGGTTCGCGCGTGTGCGCGCCCCCGGAATGACACGGCCTAGCCGCCGGGGATCGGCAGCACCGGCATGATCTCGACGCGTTCGCCGGGGAAGATCGCGAAGTGCGGGTGGTTCTCGAACATCTTGGCTGCGGCCTCATGGGACGCGGCGCGGACCACGGTGAAGGCGCCCATCTCGTTCGCGATGTCGGCGACGCCCTTGCCGTCGACCTTCTTGGTCTTGCCGAGAGGGCCGCCCATGGCCTGGATCGCGCCTTGATGCTTCTCGACCCAGCCTTTCCAGGCCGCCATGCCCTCCTGCTCCTTCGCCTTCCGCGCGGTCTCGGACATCGCGTTCCATGCGGCCCATTGCGGGCTGGTCTTGCTGCCGAGGAAAACGGCGAGATAGGTATCGGTGCTCATTGGTTCTCTCCTTTGTTGATGGATGATGGATTGACGAGCCGCGAGTTGATCCGCGGCCGTCTCGGCTACGTCTTCAGATCGTCGAAACCGGCGGCGGCTGCCTGCACCTCCGGCGGAAAGTCGGCCATCTCCTGCACCTGCCGGATCTCGATGACTTCATTGGCGGAGGCCGGGCACTTCTTCGCCCAAGCGATCGCCTCCTCGCGCGAGGCAACCTCGATCATCCAGTAGCCGCCCAGAACTTCCTTGGCTTCGGCGAAGGGGCCGTCGGTCACGATGGGCTCGCCGGTCGCGAACGAGACGCGCGCGCCCATCGACGGCGGGTGCAGACCGTCGAGCGTGATCAGCACGCCGGCATCCTTCAGCGCCTCGTTGTAGCGCATCATCGCGGCGACGCGTTCGGGATCGAGTTGCACGTCCGGCGGCGCGGTCTCGTAGCCGAGCGGAATCATCAGCATCATGAATCGCATGAGCAGTCCTTGCTTGCTTTGTCGTTTCGGGTTTGCGCCGCGCGGCGCCACCCCCGGAAGGACGGGAGCGGCGGTCCGGGCCGCCCACCCTTACCTCTAAGAGTCTGTCCGGAAAGATTACCTTGGATTGCATAGCTTTCGCAGCATGAGTCGGATGGAGGCCAGCTTGAGAAAGGCGAGCGCCCTGTGATTGAAGCATTCCCAATCTTTGGACAGTCTTCGGCATCGCCCGAGCCAGGCAAAGGTACGCTCGACGATCCAGCGTTTGGGCAAGACGACGAAACGGTGAGCCTGATCGGAGCGTTTGACGATTTCGAGGTTCACGCGCTTCAGAGCGCTACGCAGCCCCTTCTGGAAATGTGGCCCTTGATATCCGCCGTCGGCGTAGAGCTTCAGAAGAAAGGGATAGAGGCCGAACAACGTTGCCATCAGGAGCACGCCGCCGTCGCGATCCTGGATGTCCGCCGCATGCACGATGGCGTGCATCAAGAGGCCTTGCGTGTCGACGAGAATGTGCCGCTTCTTGCCCTTGATCTTCTTGCCCGCGTCGTAGCCATGGAGATCATGAGGCCCCCTTTTTCAGCGCTTTTCACGCTCTGGCTATCGATGATGGCGGCGGTGGGAGAAGCCTCGCGCTCGGCCCTTTCGCGACATTCGACATAGAGGGCGTGATGAATTTTATCGAGCGTGCCGTTCCAGCTCCACAGATCGAAGTAGCCATACAGCGTCGAGCGCGGCGGCAGGTCCTTGGGGATCGCGCGCCACTGGCAACCTGTGCTCAGGATGTACATCAGCCCGTTGGCAATCTCGCGCAGGTCCACCGTACGCTTGTTGCCGCCGCGCTTGGCCGGCGGGATGCGAGGCGCGATCAGCGCCCACTCCTCGTCGGTCAAGTCGCTCGGATAGCGCAGGCGGCTGCGGTCGTAGCGTGCACGGTTCTCGGTAGTCCACATTGGCGGCGCGTCCCCATCGAATCAGGCCGCTCACCTTGAATCACAACCGATTCATTCGACTCAACATGTTTTGGAACAGACACTAAGACGAACGAACCTTTACGGAACCGACAAGGTGATGAAAATTATTCCAGAGGTCATTGCGCCGGCCGCTAGCGCGGCTGTGGCAGGAAACGCCCATCCTTCCGGGCAGCGCCGAAATAGACGTCGATGCGGCGGACCTTGCCACCCGAAAAGGTGAAGAACTCCGTGTTGCGAAAGCTTCTGCCATCTGTCCCCAGACAGAGATAGGTGACGAAGGCCTCGTCGCCCCGGACGATAATCCGCTCGATGTCGTGTCGCGCGATCCAGCCGGTGTCCCGCCAGCAGCGCTCGAAATAGGCCGCCTTGTCGAGGTCGTCGTCGAACGGACTGGTGAAGCGGAAATCGTCGGCCAGTGCGTCGGCGACCCGTTGCCGGTCGTTGCCGAGATAGGCTGCGAAGAGGTCTCGAATCAGGCGCTCGCGGTCGTCAGGCATTGATGGTCTCCGCGGAGAAGATCCTCTTGAAGACGATGCACGAACGCGTGCCCCGACATTGCTTGCCGAATTTCAACAGAGACGATGCGAAATTATCGCTAGGCGGGTCCGTACGACTACGGACCGACTATGTCCACCGCCGTGCATATAGGACGAGAATCTTCGAAAGCAGAACAACATGGCCGGCGCACGCGGAACCACGGAGACCACGCAGTTTGCTGCAAGGGTTTACAGTTGATCAACGCGTGCATGCAACTTTTTCGGGAAGGCCAATTGCAGCCCGGCCGACGCATAGTTGAACCACTCCGGGGATCTTCAAGTGTTCAATTTCAACAGCAAGGCCAGGATCCAGCACGCGCTCGCGGAAGTCGACGCCCTCGATCGCTCGCAGGCCGTCATCGAATTCGATCTCGACGGCACCATCCTCGATGCCAACGAGAACCTTCTGAAAATGAGCGGCTATTCGCTCGCCGAGATCAAGGGCAAGCATCACAGCATCTTCGTCAGCCCGACTGAGCGTGAGAGCGCCCGCTACCGCGACTTCTGGGCCAGCCTGAACCGCGGCGAATTCCAGACCACGCAATACAAGCGCTTCGGCAAGAACGGCAAGGAAGTCTGGGTTCATGCCTCCTACGCCCCGTTGCTGGACAAGAACGGCAAGGTGGTCAGCTTCATCAAGTTCGCCACCGACATCACGGCGTACAAGATCAAGACCATGGAAGACTCCGGCAAGATCGCCGCGATCAACCGCGCGCAGGCCGTGATCGAGTTCAACATGGACGGCACCATCGTCACCGCCAACGAGAACTTCCTGGGCGCGATGGGCTATTCGCTCGACGAGATCAGGGGCAAGCATCACAGCATGTTCGTGACGCCCGAGGACCGCGCGAGTTCGGCCTATGCCGCATTCTGGGCCAGGCTCAACCGCGGGGAGTTCGAGGCGGCCGAGTACAAGCGACTCGGCAAGGGGGCTAAGGAGATCTGGATTCTCGCGACCTACAACCCGATCCTCGACGAGACCGGCAAGCCGTTCAAGGTGGTGAAGTTCGCAACCGACATCACCGCGCAGAAGATGAAGGCCGCCGACAATGACGGCCAGCTCGCCGCGATCCAGAAGTCGCAGGCGGTGATCGAGTTCAACATGGACGGCACGATCCGCACCGCCAACGAGAATTTTCTCAAGGCGGTGGGCTATTCGCTGGCCGAGATCAAGGGCCGGCACCATTCCATGTTCGTCGAGCCGAACGAGAGGAATTCGGCGGCCTACCGCCATTTCTGGGAGACGCTCAACCGCGGCGAATACCAGGCCGCCGAATACAGGCGGATCGCCAAGGGCGGCCGCGATATCTGGATCCAGGCGTCCTACAATCCGATTCTGGATCTCAACGGAAAACCCTACAAGGTGGTCAAATACGCCACCGACATCACCGCGCAGGCGATCGGCCGCAAGAAGGCCGACAATGCGCGCGGGCTGATCGAGGCGGTCGCGGCCGGCAGCGAGCAGATGAGTGCATCGATCCGCGAGATCTCCGAGACCATGGCGAAATCGCGCGAGACCTCAAAGGTCGCGACCACCAGGGTCGAGTCCGCGGACGGTCAGGCTCAGAAGTTGACTGCAGCGGCCCAGGCCATGAGCGGCATCGTCGAGATGATTTCGGGCATCACCAGTCAGATCAACCTGCTTGCGCTCAACGCCACGATCGAATCGGCGCGGGCGGGCGAAGCGGGCCGCGGCTTTGCCGTGGTCGCCTCCGAGGTGAAGAACCTCGCCAGCCAGGCCAAGCAGGCCACCGACACGATCACCTCCGAAATCGATGCGCTGAACACCATCTCCGGCGACGTCGCGAGCTCCCTGACCGCGATCAAGGTGGCGATCGCCAGCGTCAACGAGTTCATCGCCTCCACCGCAGCCGCGGTCGAGGAGCAGAGCATCGTGACGGCGGACATGTCGGCCAACATGCAGCGTGCGTCGGCGGAGCTGGCGTAAGCTCTCGCCTTATCACTATCCCCGTCATCCTTCGAGGCCCGCTGAAGAAGCGGCCCCCCTGGGGTGACGGTGAGAGAGACCGGCGCCCTTACCCTACCGCTCCCAGCGTCGCGTCGCTTCACTCGCCCCTTCCGGCAGCATCTCGAAGACCGGCGAGGCCAACACCGCATGGACATGCAGCATGGTCGCTCCCGAATTGCGGAAACCGTGCTTGCGGCCGGCGGGAACCAGCAGCACCTGTCCGGCCGTCACCGTGATACGCCGGGCTTCGATCCACATCTCCGCCTCGCCCGCCCGCACGGTCAGCACCTCCTCGACCGTGTGGCTGTGCGTCGGCGCGCCGGCGCCGGGATCGACCCATTGCTCGAAGATGCAGAGCGCGGTCGCGCCGTTGCGCGCGGATGTGATCATGCGGGTCTTCACACCTGGCCGCCAGTCCTCGAGCGGGATCGTGCTGGGATCGATGAGCATGGCCTGGAGCCCTTCTTGCCGGGACGAAAGCGAAGTAAAAGGAGCCGGCGCTCGTGCGCGCCCCTTTCGAACACAGGACAGATTAGCAAATGCCGCAGGCCCCACAAAACGTCGCCCTCGTCACCGGAGCCGCGCGAGGCATCGGGCTGGCGACGGCCAAGAAATTCCTGGCCGAAGGGTGGCGCGTCGCGCTGCTCGATATCGAGGGGGAGCTGCAGGCAGCCGCGGCGGCGGCCCTGAAGAATCCCGATAACACGCTGGCAATCACCTGCGACGTGTCCGACGCAGCCGCCGTGGGAGCTGCAATGGCGGCGGTCATGAGCCGCTTCGGTCGGCTCGATGCTCTCGTCAACAACGCCGGCGTCGCCGTGTTCGCGCCAGTGCTGGAGACAAGCGACGCCGATTGGAACAGGATCATGGCGGTCAATCTCACCGGCCCGTTCCTGTGCACCAAGGCGGCCGCGCCGCTGATGCGCGAGCAAGGCGGCGGCGCCATCGTCAACGTCACCTCGATCTCGGCGGTGCGCGCCTCGACCCTGCGTTCGGCCTATGGCACCAGCAAGGCGGGCCTTGCGCACCTGACCAAGCAACTCGCGGTCGAGCTCGCCTCGCTCAACATCCGCGTCAACGCAGTCGCGCCGGGGCCGGTCGACACCGCGATGGCGAAGCAGGTGCACAGCAGGGAGATCCGCGCCGACTATCACGACGCCATTCCGCTCAACCGCTACGGCCTGGAGGAGGAACTCGCCGAAGCGATCTATTTCCTGTGCTCGGAACGATCGAGCTACATCACCGGCCAAATTTTGGCCGTCGATGGCGGCTTCGATGCGGCTGGCATCGGCCTGCCGACGCTGCGCGGCGAACGGCGGAACGGGTGAACGTCGTAGGGTGGGCAAAGGCGCGCAAGCGCCGCGCCCACCTTCCCTCCAGATTTGCGATGCCATTGGTGGGCACGCTACGCTTTGCCCACCCTACGGGATCGAGTTAGTGGAGTGCTCCATGCGACGCATGTTCTTTGTGGGTGCCTGGATGCTCGCATCTGCGCTCTTTACCACTACCCCCGCCATGGCCGAAATCCGCATCATCCAGTCGCCGGGCGGACAGGTCGGGCCGTTCCTCGACCTGTTCGAGCAGGTGCGCGAGAGCGGCGAGCGCGTGGTGATCGACGGTCCGTGCCTGTCCGCCTGCACGCTGGTGCTCAGCATCGTGCCGGGCGAGCGCATCTGCGTCACCAAACGCGCGGTACTCGGCTTCCACGCGGCGCGTTCGGTCGACCGGCGTGGGCGTTTTTATGCCGAGCCCGAAGCCTCCGACGCGGTGCTGCAGGCCTATCCCGGCCCGGTGCGCGACTGGATCAGCCGGCACGGTGGCCTCTCGTCCAGATTGCTTTTGCTGAAGGGCCGCGACCTTGCGGCGATCTATCCGCGCTGCCGCTGAGCAACAGGCGGCCGCCAGCGATGTGACCGGTTGCATCCGCCGCTGTCCGGCGATTAGGCAGTTTTGCAAAATTACGACGATCCGGACACGAAATCCGCTCAACCGCTTGGCAAAGCCTGCCCAATTTACGCGGTTTGCGGCTCTTCCCGACCGTCTATGATGGTCCCGTCCAGATTGAGGCCGCTCGGGTCACGATGGCTGCAGGGCCGTCATAATCTCAGCAATGGTCACAGACTAGGATGGTTTCGCTTTTTCAAGATTACACTTTTCAAACCGGTCGCAGGCCGTGCAGCCCATCGATTTTCACTACCGCCTGTCGGACCAGGGACGCATTGTCCTTGGCCAGTTGAGCTCCCAGGAAACCGTCGAATTCGAATTGCTGTCGCGGCGCCACCGCGAGGGTCTGATGGACCTGCCGTCCGAGCTGCGGCTGCTCGAGCTCTATGTGAAATATATCGGCTCGGGCGCAGAGGCTGCGCTCGCGCCGTCGGAGCTCGCATGGCAGGCGAGCGAGCCACTCCAGCGGCGGAGACCGCCGCGTGCGCGAACGGCGCGGCCGCGCAACTACATCCTCTCGATGATCGTGATCGCGAGCGTCAGCTTCACGCTCATCGCGTTGCTGGTGAGCTAGCAGGCAAGCGCGACGGCGAAATTGCGCCGGTCACGCATTTCGACGGGCCTAGCCTAGTAGAGCCTCTGGATGGTCTGCGCCAATTCCAAGGTCGCGCAGATGAGCATGCCCCAAAGTGCAAAATTGATTTGTAGCGCCGCTGCCATCGGTCGCTCCCCTTCCAAGTTACGCCCACCCCAGTTTGTAGAATTTATGAAGAAATTATTAGCGATTCTGTCGTGGAGTTTACAGCCTAATATTTCGCCAGTTATTGTGCGATGCGATCCGCATGATTTCACGAAGCGGCCTCACTGCTCTCGCAATGTGATGCGAGAGCACGATTCCATATTGGGCCATGGCGGCCACGTCGTTTCCCTTAGGTTCCATTTAACCGGCGCGATGCAAGGCTCCGCATGCGGAGTTTGCGTGTCGCGTACCGCACCAAGGGTCCGGCATGCTGCGTCACGGCTTCGTCTTGCTCACTTTTTGCGCAGCGCTCCTCGGATGCGCGGCGGCGCCGGCGCAGGAGCGCCGACCGATCGCATGGGACGGCCTCGGCCGGGATCCGAACCAGGCCCCTCACCGCTCCTCTGTCACAAAGCGGCGCGCCGCGAACCCGGCGCCTGCGCAGGACAACCCCAATCAGGAGCGGGAAAGAGTGCTCGGCACCTTGCGCCCGTTCTCCGAGGCGTGGTGGGTGGTCCATGACGAAATCGAGGCGGAGAACGACAGGCAGCTTGGCACGAAACTCGTGATCTGCCCTCGCTGCGTTGAATCGCCGCCGCCAAGCGATGACGCGACCGGATCGCTCCGGTGAGCGAGCACGCGGCGAACAGCCGTGTGACATGACGACGGCATGAGTGACCCACTCCCGTAACAACGGGAGTGGGATCGCGGTTTGGCGTGTCAGGCCGACGCGCCCGTCACATGCCCTCGGCCGGGCAGTTCACCATCCAGGGAATGCCGAATTTGTCGACGCACATGCCAAAGCCCTTGGCCCAGAACGTCTTGCTGAAGGGCATGGTGACGGTGCCGCCGTCGGCGAGCGCGTTGAACTTGCGCTCGCCATCCGCGGGGTCCGTGACCGTGAGCGAGACCGAAAAGCCCTGGGCTTTCTGAAAATGCTCGGGTGGCGCGTCGGAGGCCATCAGCACGCTGCCGTCGGGCAGCGACATCCGCGCATGCATGATCATCTTCTCGCGGCCGGGCACAGCGGGCATGTCCGGCGGCGCTTCCGATGAGCGCATCATGGCGTCGATCTTGCCGTCCAAAACCTTGGCGTAGAAGGTGAACGCCGCTTCGCAGGTGTCCTGATAGAACAGATAGGCATTGATCATCGTTTCTCTCCTCTTCGTTTTCTTGGCGATTCCTTGGCAGTTCCTTGGCTGCTCCTTGGGGCAGCAAGCCTCGTTACTTCTCGGTGAGCTTCTTCAGGCTGGCGAGGCCGGCCTCGAAGTCCTTGCCGATCATGTTGTCCATGTTGATGAACACCTGCATCACCTTGGACATGAACGGCGCCGGACCGTACATCGCCCATGTGACCAGTGTGGCATCGCCTTGCGGCACAAAGGTGAACTCGGCGGTATTGTGGCCTTCGAACGGGCGCTCGAAATCGAGCTTGATCCGAAGTTTCGACGGCGTGCTCGCCTCGAGGATCTCCATATGCCCGGCGCCGACATTATTGTTGCCGTCCCAGGCATAGGTCGCGCCCTTGCCTGACGCGGTTCTGCCGAAGATCCGCTTCATGCCGGGGTCGCGATCCTCATAGGGCGACCAGCTCATCCAGAAATGGAAATCGGCAACGTGCGGATAAATCGCATCGGCCGGCGCCTTCACGGCGAGCGAGCGCTCGACGCGGAACGTGTCGGGTTTTGTCAAGGCGAAGACGAGGACCGCGGCTATGCCGACGGCGAGGACGACGGCGATGATGGCAATGGCTTTCAGCATGAGTGGCTCCCTGGATATGGAATTAAGACGAAGGGGAACGGCGGGAGCCGACAATTGGCGGGACGAAATTTTTGGCCGTCACTTTGCCTTTGCGCCCTGCCTGGCGCCGCCATTAGCGCCCTTCGGCTGGCTGTCCCGGATCAGGCGATCAATATGCATGCGGATATGGGCGGCTTCCGCCGAAGTATTGGCGAGTGCGATGGCGTGGTCGAAGGCGATGCGGGCTTCGTCGTTACGGCCGAGCTGCATCAGGAAGGCACCACGCACGCCGTGGAAATGAAAGTAGTTGGTGAGTTTCGGCGCCAGCGGCTCGATCAGTTCGAGCGCCGCTTGAGGCCCGCGCACCTTGGAGACCGCAACCGCGCGGTTGAGTGTCACCACCGGCGAAGGCTGCATCACTTCGAGCGCGCCGTAGAGCAAGTCGATCTGCGTCCAGTCGGTTTCCTCGGGCGTCGACGCACGCGCATGCAGCGCGGCGATCGCGGCCTGGACCTGATAGGGGCCGCTGCGGCGATGGCGCATCGCCTTGTCGATCAGCGCCAGGCCTTCCGCGATCATGTTGCCGTTCCACAGCGTACGATCCTGGTCGTCGAGCAGGATCACCGCGCCGTCCGCGGCAAAGCGCGCGGCGCTGCGCGCATGCTGCAACAGCAGCAGCGCCGCGAGCCCCATGATCTCCGGCTCGCTCTGGAACAGCCGCAGCAGCAACCGCGCCAGCCGGATCGCTTCCTCGCACAGCGGCTTTCGGATCTCCGCCGTGTCGCCGCTGGCCGAATAGCCTTCGTTGAAGATCAGGTAGATCATTGCGGCAACACCGGCGAGCCGCTCGGAGCGTTCGACCGCGCCGGGCGTTTCGAACGGCGCCCCGGCCTCGGCGACCTTCGCCTTGGCACGGGTGATGCGCTGCTCCATCGCCGCTTCCGAGACCAGGAAGGCGCGCGCGATCTGCTTCACGGTGAGGCCGGAGACGATGCGCAGCGCGAGCGCGATCTGCTGGGTCGCCGGCAGCTGCGGATGGCAGCAGATGAACATCAGCCGCAGGATGTCGTCGCGGTAGTGCGAACCGTCGAGCCGCTCGGCGAGCGCGCCCTCGGCGTCGTCGAGATCGGAGATGGCCTGGTCATCCTCCGGCAGCGGCTGCTGCTTGCGGGCGCGGCGGACCTCGTCGATGGCGACGTTGCGGCCGACCATGATCAGCCAGGCCGCGGGATCGCGCGGCGGCCCGTTCTGCGGCCAGGTCTTGAGCGCGCGCAGGCAGGCGTTCTGGAAGGCCTCTTCGGCGGTGTCGAGATCGCGGAAATAGCGCAGCAGCGCGCCGACCGCCTGGGGACGCGCCGAGGTCAGCGCGGTCTCGATCCAGGCGGTGTCGGCCTCGCTCACGTCGAAATTCCTCCGGGCCGGAATACGCCGACGGGACGCACCTCATAGGCGCCTCCGGGATTGGCCGCGCCGAGGTCGCGCGCGACGTCGAGCGCCTCGTCGAGATTCTTGCAATCCACGATGTAGAAGCCGAGCAATTGCTCCTTGGTCTCCGCATAGGGGCCGTCGAGCACCAGCGGCGGGTCTCTTGCGCAGCGTCGCCGCGGCCGTGGTCGGTAGCAGCCGCGCCACCGGACCGAGCCGGCCCTGCTGTGTGAGCTTGTCCTGCACCACGGCGAGCTTCTTCATCACGGCTTCGTCCTGGTCCTTGCTCCAGGAGCCGACGAAGTCCTCGTCGTGATAGCAGAGGATCGCATAAAGCATGGGCAGCACCTTCCTGAACGCTTGTTTTTAAGACGATCCAATATGCCCCGCCCCGACAGGGCTGCGGAAAAAATTTGCGAGAAAAATCCGTCGGATCGTGCCAAGGAGGGTTTTCAAAGCGGAACCGACGAGGCACTTCGAATGAGCATGGGCACACTGGCCGTCCTGATCAACAGCACGCAGCAGAACTGGCTGCCGGAGCGCTGGAAGGCCCGGTTCGACGCGGTCTGCGGCGGCCGCCGCGTGGTGCTGCTGCCCGACGCCGGGCTCGATCCGGCCGAGGTACACTATGCCGCGGTGTGGAAGCCGGTGCCGGGCGATCTCGGCTCTTTCCCCAATCTGCGTGCGATCTTCAATCTGGGCGCCGGCGTTGACGCGCTGATGGCCGACAAGAGCCTACCCGACGTGCCGCTGGTGCGCGTCGCCGTGCCTGATCTCACCAATCGCATGACCGAGTATGTCGTGCTGCACGTGCTGATGCACCACCGCCAGGAGCTGTACTTGCGGGACTCGCAGCGCGCAAAACGCTGGGAGCCGCAATATCAGTGGCCGGCGAGCGCCGTCACCGTCGGCGTGATGGGGCTTGGCACGCTGGGTGCGGATGCCGCCGATGTGCTGCGCCGGCTCGGCTTCCGGGTTGCCGGCTGGAGCCGCAGCCCGCGCACGATCGAGGGCGTCGAATGCTTCCATGGCGCCGCGCAGATCGATGCGTTCCTGCGCAAGACCGACATCCTGGTCTCACTGTTGCCGCTGACGCCTGATACGCACGGCATCCTCAACCGCGACGTCTTCACCAAGCTCAACCGCAGCAGCCCGCTCGGCGCGCCCGTTCTGATCAATGCGGGTCGCGGCGGCCTGCAGAACGAGGCCGACATCCTGGCCTGCCTCGACGACGGCACGCTTGGCGCGGCCTCGCTCGACGTTTTCGTGCAGGAGCCGCAGCCTGCGGACAGCCGGTTCTGGACCCACCCCAAGGTGCTGCTGACCCCGCACAACGCGGCCGACACCGACGCGGATGCAATCTCGGCCTATGTCGCCGAGCAAATCGCAAAGTTCGAGGCCGGCGGCGCGCTGGAGAACGTGGTGGACCGGGCACGGGGATATTAGGCGCTTCGGCAGGCTGAGAGGCACGCACGCGCCCCACCCTCGCTGTCGTCCCCGCGTACGCGGGGACCCATACCGCGTGATTTATCGTTGCGGATGGTCGCAGTACCGAACGACCAGTCTTCGCCAAACTTCTCTCTGTGGCTATGGGTCCCGGGCTCGCGCTGCGCGCGCCCCGGGACGACGGCCTAACTTTTGGCCCCCACCATCACGTCAATCGCACCCTTCACGATCGCCTCGAGCTCTTTGCGCGACACGCGGGCGCGGGAGCGGATGGCGATCGAATGCACGGTTGCGGAGGCGAGCTGCGCCAGCACGGCCGGGTCGGCGCTCCCAGGCAACTCGCCCTTCTCCTTGGCGCCGCGGAAGCAACTGGCAAAGGCCTTGTCGAGCTCGGTCAGTCCATCCAGCACCATGGCACGGATCTCGGGATCGCCGACGGCTTCGGATGCCGCGGTCACCACCGTGAAGCAGCCGCGCGGACCGGTCTCGCCGGAGAGATAGATGTTCAGCGCGGACGCGAAGATGCGCTCGAGCCGCTGGCGCACCGGCATCTCCTGGCGAAAGATCTCCACCATCGAGGCGCGCGCGTCCTCGCGGTAGCGTTGGTAGCTCTTGATGTAGAGTTCGCGCTTGTCCCCGAAGGCGCCGTAGAGGCTCGGCCGGTTCATGCCGGTCGCTTCGCTGAGATCGTCCAGCGACGTCGCCGCAAAACCCTGCCGGCGGAACAGGTCGAGCGCCTTGCCGAGCGCGACATCGGGCTCGTAGGCGCGCGGACGGCCACGCCGCTTCGGCTCATTGGCAGCAGCTGGCGGCTTCGATTTTTGTACCATCTCGCAAATTAATCCTTGACCGCCGCCATATTATACAAGATGGTACAAAAATCAATCTGGCCAGGTTGAGCGACACCCAAAGAGGAATTGCCCAAGGAGGCCCAAGATGGATCTTTATTTCTCGCCGCTCGCCTGTTCGATGGCGACCCGCGTCGCGCTGTATGAAGCCGGCGCCGAAGCGAATTATCTCGAAGTCGATCCGCCGACCAAGACAGTGCTGAACGACGGCACCGACTTCCGCACGGTCAACCCGATCGGCCTCGTGCCGACGCTGCGCACCGACGAGGGCGTGGTGCTGACCGAGAACGCCGCGATCCTGCAATATGTCGCGGATCGGTTTCCGCAATCCGGCCTCGGTGCGGCCCATGGCATCGACCGCACCCGGCTGCATCAATGGCTCTGCTTCATCGGCACCGAGCTGCACAAGGGCCTCTTCATCCCCCTGCTCGACCGCAAGGCGCCGCAGGAAACCAAGGCCTATGCGCTGGAGAAGAACCTGTCGCGGCTCGACTATCTCGATAACTACCTGAAGGGGCGCGACTTCCTGCTCGACCATTTCAGCGTGGCGGATGCCTATCTCGTCACGGTCATCAACTGGACCATGGCGACCCCGCCGATCGAGCTCGCCAAATGGCCGAGCGTGAAGGCGTATCACGACCGCCTGCGCCAGCGGCCGTCGGTCGCGAAGGCGATCGCCGAAGAGTTCGAGCTGTACAAGGCCGAGCAGGCGCGGAAGAAGGCGGCGGCCTAGGGCCAAAGCGAGATATTCATAACGACGTCGTCCTGGCCAAACCGGGACGGCGTCGTTCGTTCGGCAATTCAGCTACCTCGGCGCTTGCAGCACGATCCCATAGCGACCGTAGATCCGATCGATCGTGCCGTCGTTGCGCAGCCGTTCCAGCGCTCCGTCGATCGCCTCGCGCAACGCATCATCCGGGCGGACCATGCCGACGGCGACATTCCAGTTGAGATCGGCCACGCCCTCGTCGCGATCCAGGATCCGGAGTGCCTTGTCAGGATGCGTCAGATTGAAGTAGCCCGCCGCGGTGGGCGTGACCGCAGCCGCATCGATCTCCTTGTTTGATACGGCGTCGAGGCTGTCGGTCTCGAAGCCGAAGATCGATATGGGCACGTGCCGCTGACCGATGATCATGGCGGCGACAGAGCCGACCTGCACCCCCACCTTGGTATGCTCGCCGAGGCTCTTGAACGATGTGAGCGCGCTGGATGACGGCACCGCGAGCGCGACGCCCGTGCGATAGTACGGCTTCGAGATCCTCAAGCGGGTCTCGCCTTGCGCTTCGCGATCGGCGATGACATCCAGGAGAATGTCACAATTGGCGCTGCGCATTTGATACTGCGTGATGATCCAGTCGAGCCGCAGCGAGACACCGAGCTCGCGTGCCAGCACCTGTCCCAACTCGACCTGAAAGCCGGGCGGTTCGCCGCCCTTGCGCGCGAAAGGAAGCGAGTTGGGATGCGCGCATAGTCCGAGCGCGCCACTCGCGCGGATCGCCTCGAGGGTTCGCGCCTGCGCCGGTCCGGACAGCCCGATGGCGGCACCGACGATAATCAGGACAATTGCCTTCATGCCGCGTCTCATCTGGATGGATCAGGTCCCGGCGGGTCAGCCCTCGCGCGGCTTCAAGGCGCGGATATATTTGACGATCTGGTCGATCTGCGCGTCACTGAAGCTCTCGCCGAATGCCGGCATCGCACCTTGCTTGCCGATCTTGATACGGTTGTGCAGAAATTCGTCGTCTCGTTGCGAATTCATCAGTTGCGGTCCCCTGCCAGCAGCCCGGCCGCCGTCGGAGTGGCAAAAGCCGCAGGTGCCTGCGAACAACTGCTCGACGTCCAGTGACCCGTTGTCCGGCGCCGGCGTGGCAGATTGAGCTCGAGCCACCACAACGCACAGCAACGAAGCGCCCAGCACCGCCGGAAGCGACTTCAAATGCAGTTTCAACACGTCCGCTCCATTCCTGAATCACGCCCGGCCGCTGCAATCGACCGAGGAGCGGGTTTGCACCCGCTCCTCGGCAGATCGTTTGAGACAGACTATTTCAAGCTGAAGACGACGAGGGCGCCGTCGTCACGCGGCATGCTCTTGTAGACGCCGCCGAAGTTTGGCGCATATTCGTCCGCCAGCATGCCGCCGAAGCCGGCCGCCACGGCGATATATTGCTTGCCGCCGACGGAGTAGCTGACGATACCGCCCTGGTGGCCGGTGCCGTTGTTGTGCTTCCACAACTCGGCCCCGGTTTCGGCATCGTAGGCGTGAAGGATGCCACGGGAGTCGGGTACGAACACAAGATTACCCCCGGTCGACAAAACGCTCCCAAGCGGCGGCTCGGGAAAGCGAACCTCCCATTTCTTCGCGCCCGTTATCGGGTCGCGCGCGTCGAGATGTCCGTAGATCTCGCCGCTCGGAGGCGGCACCATCTTGAAGTCGGCGCCGATATTGAGCTGGACCTGAGGCGCGGTGACCGGCGTCGTCTTCTGAATATCCAGCGTCATGCACCATTCCTGGCCGATCTTGTAATAAAGACCGGTCTTCGGGTTGTACGAGCCGGCATTCCAGCTGATGCCGCCGCCAATGAAGGGACACAGCGGTACTTCAGTGACTTTCCCGACAGGGAAATCGCGACGGCCGATCAGCGCGCCCGTCTTGGGATCGATATCCTTGACGAAGTTGATGTTCTCAACCAGCCGCCAGACGTTCTTCACGCCAAGATTACGGTCGTAGACGAAGACGAAGCCGCCCTTGTTCGGATGAACCACGTATTTCTGGCCATCGCGCTCAAGCATCACGAACTCGCCGACGGCGCTGTCGAAGTCCCAGGCGTCGTGAGGCAGTTCCTGATGGTAGGATTTCAGCTTTCCGGTATCGATATCGAGAGCGATGACCGAACTCGTATAGAGATTGTCGCCGGGACGCGCACCTTGCGTCTTGTAATCAGCGCCCGACCAATCGTAGAGCGGCGCCGGGTTCGCGGTGCCCCACAGGACGGAGTTGGTCTCGGAGTCGTAGGTGCCCGGCATCCAGCCGCCGCCACCGCCCGTGCGCCAGGAATCGTTGCCCCAGGTCTTCATGGCCTCGTCGGTGCCCGCGACCGTCAGAAACTCCCACTTTTTCTTGCCGGTGGTGGCATCGACAGCGAAGATCGGGCCACGGCCCGGCCATTCACCCCCCTGCGAGCCGATGATGACGCTTCCCTTCGCGTAAAGCGGCGCGCCAGTGAAGCCGACCGTGAGCTTCTGCGAGTCGATCAGCCTGGTTTCCCAGAGAACCTTTCCCGACTTCGCATCGAGCCCGAACAGACGACCATCCATCGTACCGACGAAGACCTTGCCTTCACCAAGGGCTACACCGCGGTTGTAGGGCGAGTGGGTCTGTCGGCTGATGAGCGCCTCATCGAGTTCCGGAAAGAACGACCAGATGACCTCGCCGGTCGCGCCGTTCAGCGCAAAGACCCGGCTGTACGAACCCGAATAATAGAGCACGCCGTCGGCCACGAGCGGCATTGACTGCAGGCCGCGCGTCGATCGTCCGGGAATGTGCGTCCAGGCTACGCCCAGATTGCCGATGTTGCTCGCATTGATCTGCGCGAGCGGGCTGTAGTGATGGGATTTGTATGAACCGTGATAGGTGAGCCAATCGTTCTGACCGGCGTTCTCGATCCGGGCAGTATCCACGGATTGGGCCAACGCCGCCGACGCCGCAAGTGTCGCGCCGACAACAAGAGATAGACCAGAATTACACCAACGCTTCTTCATCCGTTCCTCCCGCTTTTGTGTTTTGTTGAACTCGCGTCTCGCAGACGCTGCGAGGGATGTTTGCAGCTCGCTAAGTGTCGGTTGTTCTCCATCGCATATGAGCTGCCAACAGCTCTCGATCTCTCTCGGCGGACATCGCCAAAAGGAGCTACGTTTCCTGGACTGGTTGCTGTTGCACTCCTGCTCGCTCTCACAGAGTACGCCGGATGAGGGAGGGCGCAAAGATGGAATGCGCGAGCGGCGCGAATTTAACGCGCAGCACGAATTTGAAACGTCAGCTGCACTGACCGTTTCGTCTTGGCCGCAGATCTCGGACTCAAAAGTCGCAGCGCCCACGGAGAAGCTTCATCGCGTGATCATTTGGACGGGGGCGGCGTCAATCTCTTTTGAGCAATTCAAGAACGGCCATCATAACGGAGCGATATACAAAGCCTTGCTCAAAGCGCGACGCCGCGCCATACAAGTGCCGCGATACGCGACCATTGAACACAAGCAATAATTGATCCACTGACCGCCCTCTCCTTCCGCGATTTTGCTCTGAAGACCGAATGGCCCCGCGGCCGGCGGCCTGGGCGCGAAGCAGGGCCAAGCTGGAATAAGAAGAATGCCCGTTTCTTTGCGAATTGTTCGTTCGACGAAACGTGCCGGGCTTGTTGCGCTCGCCCTCACCGCACTCGCGCAAGCCGCGCACGCCGCCGACAAGCCGCCGCTCGCTCCCGATCCGCCGGCGCCGCTCGCCGCGACCTCGCGGGTGTCCGCAACCATCGAGTTCGGTCTTCCCGCGCTCGCCAAGGCGATCGAGCAGGATATCCCCAAGCGGCTTGCCACCATCGACGAGCGCGTCAACTGCGTGCACCGCCGCGTACTGATGTTCCGTGTCAACGCCAATTGCGACGTGTTTGGCTTCGTCAATCGCACCAGCGGCGTCTCACTCTATGGCCGCGGCGACCGCGTCTATGGTGCAGTCTCGATCTACGGCGCGGCCGAAGGCCAGGGCGCCAACCGCTTCACCGCGCGCATCCGCGGCCAGACCGAAGCGCGCGCGACGATCGAGGCCGAGGCACGGCCCGCGCTGCGCAAGGACTGGTCGCTCGACCTGAATTTCAGCGACTCCTTCCACTGGAGCGAAGCACCTTATTTGCACGTGCTCGGCCGCGAGGTCGATCTTGCGCCCTACGTCGAGCCGCGCATCCGTACGCAGCTCGCGCGCGTGCGATCACGTGCGCTGGCCGCGGCAAGGAAACTCAATCTGCGGGACAAGGCGGCCGCTGCCTGGACCCATGCGTTCGAACCGATGAAGCTCGCCGACGAGCCGCCGGTCTGGCTGCAAGTGACGCCGCAAGCTGCCGCATTTGCCGGCGTGCGGGCCAACGACAAGGTGTTGTCCGGCTCGCTCGAACTCTCCGGCAGCGCCGTGACGTCGATTGGGCAGCAGGGTGCGAGCGTCACCCCGACATCGCTGCCGCCGCTTGGCAACGACGTGACCGCGCCGGGAACGTTCGACGTCATCCTTCCGGTCCGGCTCGGCTATGACGCGATCAAGGACAAGATCAGCCAGGCGATCGCCGCCCTGCCGGCGCAAGACAGCGCGTTGCGCGAGGTTCAGGTCTATCCGTCGGCGGGCAAGCTTGTGATCGGTCTGCGTCTTGCGAAGACGTCGGACAGCGACCCCAATGCAGGCCAATGGAGCTATCTCTCC
This sequence comes from Bradyrhizobium barranii subsp. apii, assembly GCF_011516635.5. Classification (GTDB taxonomy): domain Bacteria; phylum Pseudomonadota; class Alphaproteobacteria; order Rhizobiales; family Xanthobacteraceae; genus Bradyrhizobium; species Bradyrhizobium barranii. Next base: position 8,435,375 of record NZ_CP096255.1, read on the forward strand.
GGCGCACTGAAGGTGGACGATACCAGCAAGAGCGTCGCGCTCGCCGATCTCGATCTCGCCGCGCAGGACGGAGAGGCAAACCCCGGCTTGCAGTCGATCGTCGCGCAATTGAAGCAGGCCGTGAACATTGACTATGGCGTCTCCTACCAGAACCTGCTGATGGCGGCGAACCAGCGGCTGACGCGTCCGCTCAAGGACGGCTTCCGTATGGAAGGCAAGCTCTCCTCGGTGCAGTTCGACAAGGCCTTGCTGCTTGCCGACGGGATCACACTCGCGCTGCGCGCGAGCGGTGAGCTGAAAATCCTGTACGGGATGTGATCGTGCGCTGGAGCGGATCGCAAATGCTTGTCGCCGCCCGCGCTCTGATGGCCGCACTCGTCATGTTCGCCGCCGGCATCGTGACTGCCCACGCGCAATCGGCATTTTACGACGCACCGGCATCGCTTGCGGACGGACCGCCTGGCAGCCTGGTGCGACAGGAGCCGATGGATGGCGCGCCGCTCGGCGCATCGGCCTTTCGCGTGCTCTACCGATCGACCGGATTGAAGGGTGAACCCATTCTCGTCTCCGGCGTCGTCATCGTGCCGCAGGGCCCACCGCCGCCCGACGGCCGCCCAATCGTGGCCTGGGCGCATCCAACGTCAGGCATTGTGCCGCGCTGCGCGCCGTCGCTCGCGATCTTCCTGTTCCAGCAGATCCAGGGACTGCGCTCGATGGTGGCGCGTGGCTACATCGTCGCGGCGACCGACTATCCCGGGCTCGGCACGCCGGGTCCGCATCCCTATCTCGTCGGCGAGAGCGAGGGCCGCGCCGTGCTCGACATCGTGCGCGTCGCGCGCGATCTGCCGGGCGCCGGCGGGGTTAAGGATTTTGCCTTGTGGGGACACTCGCAGGGCGGACAGGCTGTGCTGTTTGCCGGGCAGCTGGCGCCGACCTATGCGCCCGATCTCCATCTGCTCGGCGTTGCCGCTGCGGCGCCCGCGACGGATCTCGCCACGCTGATGAGCGACGACATCAACTCAGTCGGCGGCAAGAACATCACAGCGATGACGCTGTGGTCATGGCATCGCGTCTACGACGCCCCGCTCGACGGTGTCGTCGATCCGCGCGCACTGCCGGTGATCGACCGGCTGGCGCGCGAATGCATCGAAGGTCCCTTCGATATCTTCATCCGGCAACGGACCGAGCGGCCGCTCCAGCAATATTTTCTGACCGTGCCGGATCCGACCAAGCGCGAGCCATGGCGCTCGCTGCTGGAGAAGAACAGCGTCGGCACATTGCCCGCCGGCATGCCAGTGTTCCTCGCTCAAGGGACTGTCGACCAGATCATCCGGCCCGCGGTGACGCGCGCCTATATGGGCCGGCTGTGCAAGGCGGGCAGCCCCGTGAAAATGGTCACGCTTCCCAACATCGGACACGGCCGCGCCGCGCAGGCGAGCACCATGGCCGCGGTGAACTGGATGACCGACCGCTTTGCCGGGAAGCCGGCGCCGAATGACTGCGGCCAGTAAACGGCCGCAGTCGATGCGGTGGCGCTATCTCCGCGCGTATCCGTACAGGGCGGCCGCATTGTCGGCAGACACCAGGCCGCTCTCGATGTCGTCGTTGACCGCCGTGCGCTCGCGTTCGGTGGGCGCGCCGATGCCGGCACCGCCCGGCGTCATCACCACCAGCCGGTCATCCGGCGGTACGGTCTGAAAACCCTTGCCGCGCATCTTCTGTCCAGACTTCAGGCCGACATAGCCGGCCTCACCGTTCCGACCGCCGTCGCGGCCGCGCGGCGGATGATCGATGCGATCGAATGCAGCGAGGATGTCGAAGGGCGCATCGATGCCGCTGCCGACCTCGATGATCTGGCCGAGACCGCCGCGGGTGCGCCCGGCGCCGCCGGAATCCGGGCGAAGCTCCTTGCGCCAGAAGATCAGCGGCGTTTGCGTCTCCGCGATCTCGACCGGCGTGCCGCGCACGCCGCTGGGATAGGCGGTGGCCGACAGCCCGTCCTTTGCAAAGCGCGCGCCGGTGCCGCCATTGCTGGTCACCGCCATCGAGAACCCGTAGTTGCCGCCGGCACCTGAGCGGGTCTGTCCGCGAACGTTGAGATTCCACAGGCACGAGGTGCCTTCCGCGGGTACGCGCTCGGGAATGATCTGGCGCAGGCAGCCGAACACCACGTCCGGCAGCATCTGTCCGACGATGTGACGCGACGCCACGGGCGCCGGCTTCGGCGCATTCAGGATCGCGCCCGCGGGAGCCGACACCGTCAGCGGCGACAGCGAGCCGGCATTGTTCGGGATCTGCGAGGCGACGACGCAGCCGAGGCCGAACACGGTGTAGGCCGTGGTGTAGGACAGGGGCACGTTGATGCCGAACTTCGAGGCGGCCGAGGTGCCGTCGAAATCGACGTGGATGCCCGTCTCGGAGATCGTCAGCGTCGCCGCGAGCGTCACCGGCGCATCGTAGCCGTCGACGACCATGGTGTTGTGCCAGCTGCCCTTCGGCAGTTTTGCGATCTCGGCCAGCACGGCCTCGCGCGAGCGGTCGCAGATATAGTCGCCGAGCTCGTCGAGCGTGTCGATCTCGAACTCGGTCATCATCTCGACCAGCCGCTCGCAGCCGACATCGTTGCAGCCGGCGAGCGAATAGGTGTCGCCCTCGGTGTCGATCGGCAGTCGCGTGTTGGTGCGGATCATCGCCATCAGCGTCTCGTTGACGACGCCCTGGTCGATCAGCTTGAGCATGGGGATGTACAGCCCCTCCATGAACACGTCGGTCGCGTCAGGACCGAACCCGATGCCGCCGATGTCCATGAGGTGGCTGGTGCAGGAGAACAGCGCGACCGGCTTGCCGTCCTTGAAGCAGGGCGTGGTGACGACGAAGTCGTTAAGGTGACCTGTGCCCATCCAGGGATCGTTGGTGATGTAGGCGTCGCCTTCCTTCATCGTCTCGATCGGGAAATGCGCAATGAAGTGCTTGACCGATTCCGCCATCGAGTTGACGTGGCCGGGCGTGCCGGTCACCGCCTGCGCCAACATCCGCCCCCTGAGGTCGAACACGCCGGCCGAGAGATCGCCGCACTCGCGCACGATCGGGCTGAAGGCGGTGCGGAGCAGCACCTGCGCCTGCTCCTCGACCACGGCGATCAGCCGGTGCCACATGATCTGGAGGTCGATCAGGCTCGCGCCATTTGCCTTGCTCATGATCAGGCCGCCTTTCGTTCCATGACGATGCTGCCGGCACCGTCGATATGAGCGTCAAAACTGTTAGAGACGAAGGTGGACGTCTCGTCCTCGGCGATCACGGCGGGACCCGCAATGGTCGCGCCCGGTGCCATGTCCTCGCGGCGATAGAGCGGGATCTCGATCACTTCCCCCGCGCGTCCGTCGAAGAATTTGCGGCTGCCCGAGGCCTTGCCGGCGGGCTTGCGCGCGACGGAAGCGACGACAGAAGGATTGTGCGCATCGGTGGTCGCGAGCACCGACCAGCTCAGAACCTCGATCGCGGCGCCCGGGATCGGCCGCTCGAACATCGCCGAATAGTCCGCCTCGAACTTCTGGCGCAGGCCGGCGAGATCGGCCGATGTCAGCCGCCGGTTTGGCAGCTCGACCGAGATCTCGTGGCCCTGGCCGACATAGCGCATGAAGGCTGCACGGCGTTCGCGCACCGGCGCACCGGCCGCGCCCGGCTCCACCAGCGCGCGCGCTTCAGTCACCATCTCCTGGAGCAGCTCCGAGACCCCCTCGGTGTCGAAATCATCGAGGCGGACATGGCGGCTGCGCACCAGCTCGTAGGCAATGGGAGCAGCCAGGAAGCCGACGGCCGAGCCGACGCCGGCATTCGAGGGCACGATCACCCGCGAGACGCCGATCTTCTCGGCGACGCGCGCCGCATGCAGCGGCGCGGCACCACCGAAGGCGATCAGCGTGTGCTGCCCGACGATCTCGCCGCGCTCGACCGCATGCACGCGCGCCGCGCTCGCCATGTTCTCGCAGACGACCTCGTGCACGGCATAGGCCGCGGTTTCCGCCGACAGGCCCAACGGTTCACCGACGGCGCGCAACAGCGCCGCCTTCGAAAGCTCCGGGCTGAGCTTGATCGTGCCGCCCGCAAAGGCATCAGGATCGATCATACCGAGGGCTACGTCCGCATCCGTCACGGCCGGACGCTGGCCGCCGCGGCCGTAGCAGGCAGGTCCCGGCTCCGACGAGGCGCTCTCGGGGCCGACAGTGACACGCTTCATCGCATCGACATGCGCGATCGAGCCGCCGCCGGCGCCGATCTCGACCATCTCGATCACGGGGATGCGCACCGGCAGGCCGGAGCCCTTCAGGAAGCGCGCCGCGCGATCGACCTCGAACACGCGCGAGGTCTCGGGCTGGTATTTTTCGATCAGGCAGATTTTTGCGGTCGTGCCGCCCATGTCGAAGGACAGCACCTTGCTCTCGCCGAGCCGCGCTGCGATCTGCGCCGCGAAGATCGCGCCGCCGGCGGGACCGGACTCGACGAGGCGCACCGGAAAGCGCCGCGCCGTCTCGATCGAGGTGACGCCGCCGCCGGAGGTGACGAGATAGATCGCGCCGCGGAACTGCTCGACCTGCAAGGCATCCGCCATGCGGGCGAGATAGCCGTCGATCAGGGGTTGCACATAGGCGTTGGCGACCGCGGTGGACGTGCGCTCGTATTCACGGATCTCCGGACACACCGCAGAGGACACGGTCACGGAGATGCCAGGCATCTCCTCACTGAGGATCGCGGCCGTGCGGCGCTCGTGCTCGGGATTGGCGTAGGAGTGCAGGAAGGCGATCGCGACACTCTCGACGTTCAGCGCGCGCAATTTTGGCGCGAGTGCACGTACTGCCGCCTCGTCCAGCGGGAGGCGAACGGCGCCGTGCGCGTCGATCCGCTCCGGCACGGTGAAGCGGAGCGACCGCGGCGCCAGCGGCCTCGGCTTGTCGATGCTGAGATCGTACTGGTCATAACGGCTCTCGGTGCCGATATCGAGCACGTCGCGAAAGCCGTTGGTCGCAATCAGCGCGGTCTTGGCACCGCGGCGCTCGATGATCGCATTGGTCGCGAGCGTCGTGCCATGAATGAAGACGTCGATGTCGCTCATATGCGCGCGCGCGTCAGTGAGGATGAGACGCATGCCATCCAGCACCGCCTGCTCCGGCCGCTGCGGCGTCGTCAGCACCTTGCGCGTCTTGCGATCCTGCCCCACGTCCAGCACGATGTCGGTGAACGTGCCACCGATATCAACGGCAAGCCGCACCTCGGCTCCCTCAAGCATTCCAAATTCTCCGTGCTGATCGACAAACTGTGCGAAAACCGCAGCAATTTTCATACCAGCGACAACGCCCGGGGTGAAGCGTCCGAGCCGTTTTGCGTGGCACCTATGCGGTAGAAGGGTGCGGCCCACGCGCTCAGAGCAGGAATGCAAGCGCCGCCTCGCAGCGCTCCTCGACCTTGAGCGTGAGGAGATCGTCGGCGCGGGTGCGTCCGAGATTGACCGCGGCGATCGGGATCTGCCGGTTCGCGGCAGCCTGCACGAAGCGGAATCCGGAATAGACCATCAGCGAGGAGCCGACGATCAGCATGGCGTCGGCCTGCGCCAGATGATCCTGCGCGGTGGCGACCACATCGCGCGGGACGTTCTCGCCGAAGAACACGACGTCGGGCTTGAGGATGCCGCCGCAGGCTTCGCAGGCGGGCACCTTGAACGAGGAAAAATCCGCATGCTCGAGATCGGCGTCACCATCAGGCGCATCGGCGGCGTCGAGCGTCAGCCATTCCGCATTGGCACGGCCGAGCCTATCCTGGAATTCGTTGCGCGGGGTCTTCGCTCCGCAGCCCATGCAGCGCACCAGATCGAGCCGGCCATGCAGGTCGATCACCTGCCGGTGGCCGGCGGATTGATGCAACCGGTCGACGTTCTGGGTCAGCAGCATCTCGCAGCGCCCGCTCGCCTCGAGACGGGCGAGCGCATGATGCGCATCGTTCGGCCTCGCCTGGCCGAACCGCCGCCAGCCGATCAGGCTGCGCGCCCAATAGCGCTGGCGCGTAGGCTCTTCCGACATGAAGGCCTGAAAATTGACCGGCTGGGTCCGCTTCCAGTTGCCGTGGCTGTCGCGATAATCGGGAATGCCCGAATTGGTGCTGCAGCCGGCGCCGGTCAGCACGAACAGACGTTCGTGCCGGCCGACGAAATCTTCGAGCGAACGGTTTGCCTGCGGAGGGTTTGCCATGGCGCAGATGTAGTTCACGCCGTGTCGTTTTGCCAGATCACTCCCGCGCCAGCAGCTCGAAGCCGGCGATCAGCTTTTGGCCTGCGTCAGCCCGAGCAGGTCGGCCAGAGCCTCCACGCCTCCCATATTCATGACGGGGCACATTGGCAAACCAGTGACCGCTACCGGGCGGCGTTCCAATCGGATCAGGCGCGCCGGTGAAATGCCGGCGGCAACGGCTCGCGCACCAGTTCGCTGAGATTCAAGGTCTCCCCGCTTTCCGCAATGTCCGAGAACAACACCTCGACAAACGGATGCTGACGGTTGAACGCGGTGCCCCGCTGGTATTTGGCGCTCACGATGCGCTCAAGCGCGGCAAAGTTCCGTTTCCCAAGCGCGTTGTATTGCTTCCGGAACAAACTCTGACGTCCGCCACTATGCTCGATCGATTCAGCCCAAACGTCCATCACCTTGCGACTGACGAACGCCTCGATTTCTCCCGTGCCTTCCTGGGCAAGAAGCCGCAGCCCGTCCATGGCATGCGGCTCTTCATCGATACGGAATTTTGTCAGTGCCATCGGGATCCTCCTGTTGCTTGCGTCCGTATGCTTTGCGAACCGCGCCTCTCGCTCCGCCCCCGAACACGTCACGCGTCAGATCTTGGCGGGATCGGCGTCGTGCCTATGCTTGTGAAGAAACCGGGCAATCTGCCCACGGAGCGCCGCCGTATCCAGCAATGTCCCAACCGATCCGGCCGTGTCGAAGATCTCCCGCTGGAGCGTCGTCGGCAATGAATTCCATTGCATGATGACGGCCGCACCGAGACAACGCAAAACGCGCTCTTCCTCCGCCGCGAGGGCTGCGCCGCGCAGTCGCTCCGTCCCCCCGGCATTGACTGCATCCACGTATTGGTCCGCGAGCATCTGCTCGTTGTCCGCGCGCGATGTGTGGCTGTCCTGCAGTTGCTCGAATTTGCGCGTATCAGCTTTGCCGGGCGAATTCCTCGCCAGTTCGCCATACGCGGCCGCTTTTGCACGATACTGCAGAAATTTAAACATGCGGACTCCTTCAACAGCGATCCTTCGCCGCCGAGAAATACGTGAGGATTTCAGCGGCATTTCCGAGAATCGCTGCCCGGCGCATTGCCACCGTGCGCTTGTCTCCCGACGGCATCTTGCGGGCAAGGTCGAGGGCGTTGATCGCCCTGGCGCTCAACTCGCAAGCCAAAGAGGCCGGGATCGATTCTGACGAGCTGCTTGCTTGAGCCGATGGCGAAGGCACGCCAAGACCGGCTACCATTGTATGAGCATCGATGCGGCGATCAACACCACGAAGAAAACCGGCAGCAAGACCGGAGGTACGAGCCACTCGCGAAGGCTGAATCTAGGGGAATCCGACATACTGACCGCCTGTTGGTTCCGGCGGGAGCGCAATGCTCTCAGTCACCGATGACAGCCGAGGGGCGCGCGGTGATAAACTGTATGTAGTGATCCCTTCGCCGAATAGCGAGGCTTATCAAGAAACTATTTGTCGCGATCGGCATTGAATCGGATTGCTGCCCTGTTGCCAAATCTTCATTTGAGAGAGGCGCAACCGGCGCGTCTTCGTCTGGACGGAACGTCCGTGTTCCTGACGTACGCGGGTCGAGCGTCGGCCACCCGGCGAGCCCCGACTCAAACGGCGAAAAGGCTGGCGCGCGGCACCTGCAACCTGATCGGCCTGACCATGATCGACTTTCCAAATCACAGCCGCTCGTATGACCGGACGCGGCATGCCGTGCGGTTCTGGGGACACGACAGCGCCATCGAGGCCTCGTTCTTCATCGACGAAGACGCATTGAAGCGGATTCAACCGGGTACCCATTCCAGCGAATCGGGATTTCTGATCGCGTTCGATTCCAACCGCGACTTGATATGTGCCGCTGCGGCCAAAAAGTATGTCCGCGGCAGCCGGGGCTCCTACGACCTGCTCGCGGGAGATTTTTGAAGCGGTCGGCACGGGGTGATGAGTTCGTGGCTTCGGTCGTGAATCCACGTTTCTAGCTCGCCCAGTTCTCGCGAAACTCGGGGAACAGCGTCAGGCCTCCGCAGGCGTAAATGGTCTGGCCCGTGATGTAGCTGGCGTCATCCGAGGCGAGGAAGGCGAACACGGCGGCGATCTCTTCCGGCGTGCCGACCCGTCCCAGCGGAATGTGGCTGGTGACGACGCCGCGCTTGACGGGATCACCGGTCCAGGCCGCGTTGATCGGCGTGTCGATCGCGCCCGGGCCGACCGCATTGACGCGAATGCCGCGGCCGGCGAATTCCAGCGCCAGCGTGCGCGTCAGATTGGCGATGCCGCCCTTGCTGATCGAATAGGCGAGATAGCCCGGCTTCGGGATGATCTGGTGGACGCTGGAGCAGTTGATGATGCTGCCGCCTCCGCCGCGCGCGACGAAATGGGCAAGCGCCTTCTGCGCGCAGACCACGGCGCCGTTGAGATTGACGTCGATGATGCGGCGGTAGGTGTCGATGTCGAGCGCCTCGCTCGGCGACTCCCGCTGGAAGCCGGCATTGTTGACGAGACAGTCGAGCCGCTTCCAGCGCGAAAGCACTGTCTCGAACATCGCGGCGACCTCCTGCTCATTGCTGACATCGGCCCTGACGACGACATGATCGAGCTTGCCGTGGCCGCGGTCAGCCGATCCTGTCCTTGCGAGCGCGAGCGTCTCCTCGGCCCTCTCGGGGTGATCGACATAGTTGATGGCGACGGTCGCGCCCTCCTGCGCGAGCCGAATGGCGATGGCGCGGCCGATGCCTTGCGAGGCACCGGTCACCAGCGCGTATTGGCCGACGAGGCGGGAGGAAAACGGGGTCGAGCGATCGGTCTGCGGCATGAGCTTTCTCCGGGGATGCTTCATCATGGACGGAACCGGCGTTTTGTTCCATCCCGCTTGCGCATCGCAGGGATTCACCCGGCGCGGCGCGCGAGCGGCGAGGTCAGGATCTGGTAGAGAATGATGGCGCCGAAGGTCGCCGTGCCGATCCCGCCGATCGTAAACGCGCCGAATTTGAACGTGAGGTCGCCGGCGCCCGCGGTCAGCGCCACGGCGACGGTGATCAGGTTCGCAGGATTGGCGAAATCCACCTTGTTCTCGACCCAGATCCGTCCGGCCATCGCGGCGATCAATCCGAACAGCACGATCGAGAGGCCGCCGATGACGGGGCCGGGAATCGACAGGATCAGTGCGCCGAACTTCGGCGAGAAGCCGAGCAGGATCGAGACCGTGGCCGCGAATGCAAACAACAGTGTCGAATAGACCTTCGTCGCCGCCATGACGCCGATGTTCTCGGCATAGGTGGTGACGCCGGTGCCGCCGCCGCAGGCCGCCACGATGGTCGCGAGGCTGTCGGCGAACAGGGCGCGGCCGAGATAGCCATCGAGGCTCCGGCCCGTCATCGCGCCGACGGCCTTGATGTGACCGAGGTTCTCGGCGACGAGGATGACCGCAACCGGCGCGATCAGAAAGATTGCATCGGCCTGGAAGGTCGGCGTGGTAAAGCTTGGCATGCCCAACCACGGCGCGGCCGCGAGCTGCGCGAAGTCGATCGGCTTGCCGAAGCCGAGGCCGTTCGCGAACAGCAGGTACAGGAGATATCCGCCGATCGCACCGAGGATGATCGGCAGGCGGCGCCACAGGCCTGGAGCGGCAACGGCCACCACGCCGATGATCAGAACCGTCGCGAGCCCGATCCAGGTGTCGAACGCGTTGACGCTCACCGCCTTGACCGCCACGGGCGCGAGATTGAGGCCGATCGCGGCGACCACGGCCCCGGTGACGGCCGGCGGCATCAGGCGCTCGACCCAGCCAACGCCGGACCACATCACGATCAGCGCGATCACACCGTAGAGCACGCCGGCGCCAACGATGCCGCCGAGCGCGACGGAGAGATTTGGATTCGGCCCCTGCCCGGCATAGCCGGTGGCGGCGATGACGACGGCGATGAACGCGAAGCTCGAGCCGAGATAGCTCGGCACGCGCCCGGCGACGATGACGAAGAAGATCAGCGTGCCGATGCCGGAGAACAGGACCGCAACATTGGGATCGAACCCCATCAGCAACGGCGCGATGATCGTCGAGCCCGACATTGCGACGCAATGCTGGAGACCGGAGACGACGGTCTGGCCCCATGACAGCCGTTCCTCCGGCATGATCACGCCCGAGGCCTTGAATTTCCAGCGCGGAAAATAGCTCTGCGGCTGCGCGTCCGAGCCCATCGTGGTTGTCATATTCCCCCCGTTGCGGTGCAGCGACTGATCTTCGTGCGATCCGACAAAAATGTGATTGTCGCTTCTGCGGCGACCATCACATGATGCGAGTCATGCAAGATTCAAAGCTTGCAAAATCCAGATCTTGCAGAATCAAAATCAATGCGTTCCGGGGCACACACTATGACACAAGTCGCGATCCAGCCAGCCGTCCATCGCCGGCATCAGCCCTGGTACAAGATCCTCTACATCCAGGTCCTGATCGCGATCGCACTCGGGGTGCTCATCGGCTATTTCTATCCTGATCTCGGCAAGGAGCTGAAGCCGCTCGGCGACGGCTTCATCGCGCTGATCAAGATGATGATCGCGCCTGTGATCTTCTGCACCGTGGTGCACGGCATTTCCTCGATGGGCGACCTCAAGCGCGTCGGCCGGGTCGGGCTGAAGTCGCTGATCTATTTCGAGACGGTCTCGACCGTCGCGCTCGCCATCGGCCTGCTCGTCGGCGAGATTCTCCAGCCCGGGCACGGCTTCAACATCGATCCCGCCACGATCGATCCGAAGTCGGTCGCGACCTACGTCACCAAGGCCAAGGAGGAAGGCATCGTCGCCCATCTGATGGCGATCATTCCCGACAGCTATGTGGGCGCGATCGCGCGCGGCGACCTGCTTCAGGTGCTGCTGATCTCGATCCTGTCGGGCTTCGCCATCGCCTTCCTCGGCAAGGCCGGCGAGCCGATCGCGGAGGCGATCGACAAGGCCGCGAAAATGTTCTTCGGCATCATCCGCATCATCGTGCGCGTGGCGCCGATCGGCGCGTTCGGCGCGATGGCGTTCACCGTCGGCGCCTACGGCCTCGGCTCGCTGCTCAACCTCGCGGCCCTGATCGGCACGTTCTATCTCACCAGCATCCTGTTCGTGTTGATCGTGCTGGGCTCGATCGCGCGGCTCTCCGGCTTCTCGATCCTGCGCTTCATCGCCTACATCAAGGACGAACTCTTGATCGTGCTCGGCACCTCCTCGTCGGAAACGGTGCTGCCGCAGATGATCCAGAAGATGGAGCATCTCGGCGCCTCGCGCTCGGTGGTCGGCCTCGTCATTCCGACCGGCTACAGCTTCAACCTCGACGGCACCAACATCTACATGACGCTGGCGACGCTGTTCCTCGCGCAGGCGACCAACACCCATCTGACGATCTGGCAGGAGCTCGGCATTCTCGGCATCGCCATGATCACCTCGAAGGGCGCCTCGGGCGTGACCGGCGCCGGGTTCATCACGCTTGCCGCGACGCTCTCGATCGTTCCCGACATCCCGATCCAGTCGATCGCGATCCTGGTCGGGATCGACAAGTTCATGAGCGAGTGCCGCGCGCTGACCAACCTGATCGGCAACGGTATCGCCTGCGTCGTCATCAGCATCTCCGAAGGCGAGCTCGATCGCGAGGCTCTGCACGAGACCATGGCTCATCCGCTGGAGATGGGCGAGGCGCTGGAACCGGGCGGCAGCGCGGCCTCGTAGGCCGCGCCACGCAGCCGGTAGAGCCTCAGAGAGTCGCGTTGGCGACCAGCTCGACCCTGCGCGCGATCTCGATCGCCTGCAGGAACGCCTCGTCGTGACTGACCACGAGCAGCGCGCCGTCATAGGCCCTCAAGCCTGCCTCGACGGCTTCGATCGAGTCGATGTCGAGGTGATTGGTCGGCTCGTCCAGGATGAGCAGGGACGGCGGCGTCGACCCGCCTAGAACGCAGGCGAGGCCCGCACGAAACAGCTGTCCGCCACTCAGGCTCCCCACGATCTGCGAGGCGGCATCGGCGCGAAACGCGAACCGGGCCAGAGCAGCATGGCACTCGTTCGCGCTCGCTTTCGGATTGAGACGCCCGAAATTGTCCAGGATGGAGATCGCGGGATCGAGCAGGCTGACCTTCTGGTCGAACACCGCGAAGTCCGGCCTGACCCGCACGGTGCCCGCGAACGGGCGCAACTCGCCTGTGACGAGCTTGAGCAACGTTGTCTTGCCGGAACCATTCGGCCCGACGACCCCGACGCGCTCCGGGCCGACGAGCGTGAGTGAGAGATCGCGCAGGACCGGCTGCTCCGGCTGATAGCCGGCGTTGACGCGATCGAGCCATACCACCTCCCTGCCCGCCGGCAGGCCGGTCGGGGGCAGCTTGACCGACAGCGGCTGGCGAATCTCGACGCGCCGGCGAGCCGTGTCGACGGCCTCGATCGCCTCCGCGCGCCGCCGCTCGGCGATCTGCGCGGTCTTTCCGCCGCTGTCCTCGCTGCGGTCCTTGCGTGCACCGGCGAGAATGCGCGGCATGTCGCCCTTGGCGCGCTTCTTCCTGCCGCCGCTGTCCTTGCGCGCCTTGCGTTCCGCCGCCTCCTGCGCCTTGCCGTCGATCTCGGCGAGATGCTTCTCGGCATGCGCAAGGTCGTGCCTGACGGCGGCGAGCTCGATGGCCTTCTGCTCGCGGTAACTGCTCCAATTGCCGCCGTACCGTCTTGCCCCGAGCGATGTCATCTCGACGATGGCATCCATGGTCTCGAGCAGGTCGCGGTCGTGACTGACGACGATCGCCCCGCCCCGCCAGCCTGCGAGCAGGTCGACCACTGACTTACGTCCATCCCGATCGAGATTGTTGGTGGGCTCATCGAGCAGCAGGAAGTCCGGCTCGGCGAAGACCAGCGCGGCCAGACGGATCCGCGTGATCTGCCCGCCCGACAAACGATCCAGCTCCGTGTCGGTATCAGGATCGAACCCGACACGCGCGAGCGCGGACGCAAGCCGCGCTTCAAGCGTCCAGTCGACGTCGGTGACTTCGTCGGCGAATGCATCGCCCCGCTCGGCACGGCGAAGCAGCTCCAGCGCTGCGCGCGCGCCGAACAGATCGATCACCGCGGCGCCCGCAGGAAGCTGGACGTCCTGGCGGAGCATTCCCACGGTTCCGCTCACGAGAACGCGTCCCGCTTGGGGAATGTGCTCTCCGGTGATCGCAGCAAGCAGCGTTGTCTTGCCGACGCCGTTGCGGCCGACGAGACCAGCCCGTTCGGCACCAAATGTCAGGTTGAGGTCGGAAAGGAGAGGACGGCCGTCAGGCGTGGACAGCGAGAGGTTCGACAGAATGATCGATGCAGGCATGGAATTCCCCGTGAGCAAGGCGGATGGGCGTTGCGGTCGGGGTGAAATCCATGGATGCGAAACTCCTGATTGATGTCTCGCTGATAATCCCGCCGGGCGCCGAGATCAAGGCGCATTCCGTGCGACGCGTCCGCGCCAATCAGCAAAGCATCACGAAGCTGTTGATGGACGCTGCATGGGGCATGCGGTAAGGGGCAAAAAACAACGTGTCTCAACCAAGAGGCCATCTCTTGAGCGGCAAGCCGAATAGCCCCCTCGCCCAACTGCTTCAGCAAGCCTTTCTGGCGCTACGTGCAAAGCAGTTCGACATTGCAAGGCAGCTTGCGACCGAAGCCCTGAAATCAAATCGCACCGACCGGAATGCCGTGCTGATCCTCGCCCATGCCCTGCTCGGCCAGGAGCGTGCGGAGGAGGCGATTGCGCCGCTGGAGAAAGCCGCGAAGCGCAATAGCGATCCCGAAATCGAGACGCTGCTCGGCCATGTGCTGTGTGCCGCGCGGCGCAGAAGCGATGGACTGGCGCAACTGCGGCGAACCACAGCGCGCCGTCCGCCCTATCTGCCCGCGTTCCAGGAGCTGGCGGGCCAGCTTGCGAACGCCGGCGAGGTTGGCGAGGCGGTCGGGATGATCGAGCAAGCCCTCGCGCTCGCCCCGGCCAGCGTCGATCTGCAACTCGACCTTGGCCGCATGCATGTCCGGAATAACAATCGCGCCAAAGCGCGTACCGTGCTGACCGCGGCGCGCGCGATCGGGCCGGGACGCACCGGTATCCTGACCGAACTTGGCTGGGCCGAGCTTCTCGACGGCGCCTATGCGGAGGCCGCCGACACCTACCGTCACGCGCTCGGGCTTCGCCCGGACGACGCTCTCTCCCGCGCCAATCTCGCGATCTGCCTGATGGAGATGGGCGAACGCGATGGCGGCGAGGCGGCGCTGCGGTCCGTGTATGGCGGACGGCCGCAGATGCTCAGCCGCGCCGCCCTCACACTCGCCGCCTCGTCGCACGGCCGCTTCTTCTTCCGCCCGAGCGCCGCGGCGAAATTCCTGGGAGCCAGGCCCGAGCGGGCTACGCCCTGAATTTCCGCCGGTACAGACCCGGCTCGCGCTTCAGCGCGGCGCGCAGGGCGTGGACCTTCTGCGCTTCATCCTCGGTGAAGGCCGAGGTCTGCCGCGTCCAATCCTCACGCTTGACCGGAATGCATTGCGCGATCGGTGTGCCCTTGGGCAGCACGCCGCGAAAGCCCGTATTGTGCCAATGCGCCGGAAAGTGGATCCAGCTGTCGCGATAGCGATCGCAATCGACGAGGCCGCTCAGCGTGATGAACGGCAGGTCGAAGCGATTGACCGGATGGGTGAAGAACAGCGAATAGCCTTCCGGCGCCTCGATGGTCCAGAGATTGTGAAACTTGATGACGAAGCGATCGGCCTCGAACAGCGGCGAGCCGGTGAGCTGGCCCTGATCGTGAAAGCTGATCGGCGAGCGCGGAAAATCGATCTCACCGCCGGGCGGGATGTCGTTGTCCCAGCTGATCTCGCCATCCTCGACCCTGATATCGCAGATTAGCGGGATCAGGAAACCGCATGTCATCGCGTCGATGAACGGCGGGCAGCGCTTAACCGTCTCGTCATCCTGCTGATTGAGGGCACTGAAGGCCGTGGTCGGCATCGCCTTGAGCCAGTCGGGAACGCCGAGATTCGCCGGCACCGGCTGCGGCAGCAGGCCTTCGAGTTCTCCGGGGCAGCGAAATTTGATCGCGAGCTTGTTGTTATTATTCTGCGAGGACATTGGGCATTCCAGCCGAGTCCCCTACTGATAAACGGAAACTGCGGCGCGTCAAAGCGCCGCAGCTAATCCAGACCATTACATCTTCGTCATGTTCGGATCGACGGCTCTCTTCACGGGCCCGTGAGAAGAGCGCAATCAGCCCTTGAGCGCAGTGACCACCACCTCGATCAATGCACCGCCGCCGAGATCGGCAACGCCGACCGTGGCGCGCGCCGGTAGGTTGTCACCGAAGAATTCGGTCCAGACCGCGTCCATCTCCTTCTTCTTGGAAAGATCCGTGACGAAGATCGAGGTGCTGACGACGCGCGACCTGTCGGTGCCGGCTTCCTTCAGATAGCCGGCGATCTTGCCGAGGATGTTGCGGGTCTGGTCGCCCATGGACACGGAAGTGTCGTCGGCGATGGTACCGCCGATGAAGACGAAGCCGTTGGCCTCGACGGCGCGGTGCATGATGGGCGTGCGGATGCTGCGGGTGATGCTCATGATGTCCTCTTCTTAGAGCGTGGAAGGATGGAAACGGCCGATGCCGAGATCGCCGATTCGGGTCTGGGTGCCGCCATTGACGATCAACTCGGCCATCACGGCACCGGCGCCGGGGCCGAGCTGAAAACCGTGCAGCGAGAAGCCGAACTGATGATAGAGGCCCTTGTGGCGGCTGCTTGGTCCGAACACGGGGATATCGTCCTTCATCTTCGCCTCGATGCCGGCCCAGGCGCGGACGATCGTCGCGCTGCGCATCACCGGGAACAGCTCGAACACGGTGCGCGCGCTGATCGCGAGGCTCTTCCAGTCCAGCACGGTCTCGTTGCGATCCTGATAGGGCGTCGCCAGATGGCCGCCGCCAATCAGCACGGTGCCGTTGGAGAATTGCTTGAAGGACAGTTTGCGCCCGCGCAGGATCACGACGGGGTCGATGAAGTGCGGCACGCGCGAGGTGATCATCAGCATCGGCGCCACGGTCTCGACCGGAACGGGCTCGCCGAGTGCGGCCGCAATGTTTCCGGCCCAGGCGCCGGCGGCATTGACGAGCACCGGCGCGGCAAAGGTTTCAGTGCCGACATCGACGTGCCAGAGGCCGCCGCTCTGACGGATGTTGCTGGCCGCCATGCCCTCGCGCACGGTCGCGCCGAGCTGCTCGGCCTTGCGCCGGAACGCCGTCGTTGTCTGCGCCGGATTGGCGGCCCCATCGCGGCGCGACACCACGCCGCCCGGACATGTCTCAGCCACGGCCGGCACCAGCCGCCGCAATTCAGTCGCGTCGATCAGCTCTTCATGGGTGAAGCCAAGCGCGTTCAGCTCGGCGACCCGCGCGCGGCAGACCGCGAGCTCCTCCTCGTTCTCCGCGACGAGAACCTGACCGTAACTCTCAAAGCTGCAATCGTCGTCGAGGAGATCGGTGATCTTCTCCCAGATCCCCATCGAGCGGATCGAGAGCGGGATTTCCGGGATGTGGCGCGCGAGCTGGCGGACGCCGCCGGCATTGACGCCGGAAGCATGGCGGCCGGCGTAGTCTTTCTCGATCAGCACCGGCTTCATGCCGGCGAGGCACAGATGCAGCGCGGTCGAGCATCCGTGGATGCCGCCGCCGACGACGATCGCATCCACGTTTTGGGTCATCCGCGCACCACCGCCTTGACGTCGGCCTCGCTCTTCGGGACGGAGGCGAGCTCGGCGAGCGTGATCGGCTTGACCGGCGCGCGCAGCCGGTAATAGCCGATCTCCTGTGCCGTCTTGCCCCGCGCCTGCGCCATCAACTCGGTGACCGTGAGGCCGCAGAGCCGGCCCTGGCACGGCCCCATGCCGGTGCGGCGATAGGCCTTGAGCTGGTTCGGGCCAGTCGCGCCAATGGCGACGGCATCGAGAATGTCCTTCGCGGTGACTTCCTCGCAGCGGCAGACGATGGTGTCGCCCGAGGGAATGCGGAACTGCGGCGCGGGGCGGAACAGCGTGTCGAGGAAGACGCGGCCGCGCTCGGCCTTGGCGAGATCGGCGCGGAGCGTCGCCATCGGCGCAAGTTTTGTCACAACCGCAGGCGCCAATGCCTCCACCGCCGCGCGCGCCGCGATGCGGCCACGGACCACAGCCGCATTGGCACCACCGATGCCGGCGCCGTCACCAGCGATCGCGATGCCCGCGACCGACGAATTGCCGCTCGCGTCTAACACCGGCGACCAGCACAATTGCAGATCATCCCAGCGATGCTCGATTCCGGCCGACATCGCCAGATTGACGTTGGGCACGACGCCCTGATGCAGCAGCAACAGGTCCGCCGGAATCGTCTCGCGCTTGCCGCCGGCGACATAGCTCACATTCGCGAGCTGGCCATCACCGGATGCCGAGAGCTCGGTCACACCTGAGACGACCTGCACCTTCGCCTTCACCTCGCGCATCATCGACAGGCCCTTGGTGAAATAGGGCGAGGTCAGGAAGGCGAAGGCATGCGGCAACGCGGCGAAGTAGTTGCCTCGCTCGGTGGTGTCGAGGATGCGATCGATGCGGCCGCCGAGGCGCAAAATCTGCGCGGCGAGCAGCCAGAGCAGAGGCCCCTGCCCCGCGATCACCGTGCGTCCGTCCGTCACCAGCGCCGATGATTTCAACATCGTCTGCGCCGCGCCCGCGGTCATCACGCCCGGCAAGGTCCAGCCGGGAATCGGGAACGGCCGCTCCAGCGCGCCGGTCGCAAGGATCACGCGCTGCGCCTTGAGGAAAGCGGATGCACCGCCGATCGAGACGGCGATCTCGAGGTTACGGTCGAGGCTCCAGACGGTGGCGCGGTGGATAATCTCGGCGCGGCTCGCGCGGAGCGACTGAACGAGATCGGCACCGACCCAATAGTCGGCGCCAAGCTGGTTGCGGTCGGTCACGGGCGTGGACGAGATGGCGCGAAACACCTGGCCGCCGGGGCCGATGTTCTCGTCGAGCAGCAGCGTCGACAGGCCGGCTTCGGCGGACGTCGCAGCGGCCGCGAGGCCGGCGGGCCCGGCCCCGATCACCACGACGTCATAAGCTTCGCGCTTGGGAGCCACAGTCATTTTCCGATCTCCCGCTTGCCCTTCTGAATCTCGATCTGCATGCCCTCGGCGACGGGCACCAGGCAGCCCTGGCGGTTACCGACGCCGTCGATGGTGACGAGGCAGTCGAAGCACACCCCCATCATGCAATAGGGCAGACGCGGCGCGCCGCTCACTGCGGTCGAACGGCGCGCATCACAGCCGGAGGCCAGCAGTGCGGCGGAGACGGTGTCCCCCTGACGCGCCGCGATGGCCGTGCCATCCACGAAGATCTGGACCTGCGGTCGCTTGTCCTGTTCGGATCGTCTAAACATGGGATGCCTCTTGGCTCCTTGAGATATCTCTAATAGCCGCTGTTGTTCGCAGCACCGGCGGCGCCGAAACGGCTGGCCGAGAACGCGCCGACCAGCTCCGGCTCGAGCGCGCCAGCTGCGACCATGCGCGCGATCTCGAAAGCGTGGTTGGAGGCGAGCGTCACGCCGGAATGGCAACAGGCCACGAAGGCGCCGGGATGCGTCTCCGACTGGTCGTAGATCGGAAAGCCGTCCTGCGGCATGACGCGGATGCCGGCCCAGCTCCTGACCACGTTGAGCCGCGCCAGATGCGGAAACATCCTTTGCGCGCGATCGGCCATCACGGCGCTGACGGAATGCTTCAGGGTGCGATCGTCGAGCTCGTCCTCCTTGCTGTCGCCGATCATCACGGTGCCCTCGTCGGTCTGGCGGATCGTGGTCAGCGGGTGCGGCAGGAACGGCATGGTGCGCTCGGTCACCACGATCTGGCCGCGGGTCGGGCCCATCGGCGCGTGGAGGCCGACCATCGGTGCCAGCGTCTGGTTGGCATTGCCGGCCGCGAGCACGATCTTGGCGGCGCGCAGTTCGCCCTTCGGCGTGGTCAGGCGGAATTCGCCACCGCTCTTGCTGATCGCCGAGACCGGGCGCTCCGGAAAATAGTCGATGCCGAATGCCTTGAAGCCGGTGTGGAAGGCACGGAAGGTCCGCAGCGAATTGACGTGGCCGTCGAGCGGACAATAGCTGCCGCCGGACACTTCCGGCCCGATCAGCGGCAGCGACTTCTTCACCTCGGAGGCGGAGAGCATCTCCATCTTGTAATCGGCAGCGCCGGTCTGGTTGTGCATGCGCTTGACCAGCTCGGTACGTTGGCCGAATTCGTCGTCGCCGAGGGTGAGATGGAAGCCACCATTCTGCTGAAGCGAGACATCGAGGCCGGTCTGTTGTTTCAACTCGGAGGCAAGCCGGCTCCACGCTTGTGACGCCTGCACGGTCCAGACGGTATAGGCGGGCATGCCGAGGCCCTTGCTCTGGACCCAGACCAGCGCAAAATTCGCACGCGAGGCGCGCTTGGTGATGTCGCCTTCGTCGAGCACGGCCACGCGCTTGCCGAGCCGGCCGAGGCCCCAGGCAATGGCGGAGCCGAGCAGTCCGCCGCCGACCACAGCGACGTCGTAGTCTCCTGACATAAATTTCTCCTATCGTCCCGTATCGCCCTTGCCGGCGAGCACGCGGTCGAGCCCGTAGAAGCGGTCGAGCAGAATGAGGGCGGTCATGGTGATCGCGATCACGCAGGCCGAGACCGACGTCACCAGCGGATCGATGTTGTCCTGGATATAAAGGAACATGCGCACCGGCAATGTCTCCGTGCCGGGCGCCGCGAGGAAGACGGTCATGGTGAGATCGTCGAAGGACTGGATGAAGGCGAGCGCCCAACCGCTGATGACGCCGGGCAGGATCAGCGGCAGCGTCACGCGGCGAAACAAGGTCCAGCCGTTGGCACCGAGCGAGACTGCCGCCATCTCGACCGAGAGGTCCATGCCGGTCGCCGCCGCCAGCGTCAGCCGCAGCGCGAACGGAAACACGATGATGACATGCGCGATGATCAGCGCGGCAAAGCTGCCGCCGAGGCCGGCCGAGGTGAAGAAGCGCAGGAAGGCGATGCCGAGCACGACATGCGGGATCATCAGCGGCGACAGGAACAGCGCCGCGAGCGCATCGCGGCCGCGGAAGCGATAACGCGCGATCGCCAGCGCTGCCGGCACCGCGAACAGCAGCGCCACGAAGGATGAGAGCGCACCGAGCCCCAGGCTGACCCAGAAGGCATGGATGAACTCGGGATAGTTGGCGATCGCCCTGAACCAGCGCAGCGAAAAGCCGTTGGTCGGCAGCGACAGGAAGCCTTCGGGCGTGAAAGCAACGAGGCATACCACCAGGATCGGCGCGACCATGACGATGACGAAGATGGTGTGGAAGATCAGCGCGAGCGGGCCGTTCCGGCTCATCGGAACACCTCCGCGTAGCGGCGCTCGATCAGCGCGTTGCTGCCGACGACGATCAGCACCAGCGCGACCAGCAGCAGCGTTGCGACCGCTGCACCGAGCGGCCAGTTCAGCGTGTTGAGGAATTCGTCGTAGGCCAGCGTCGCCGCGACCTTGAGCCGACGGCCGCCGATGATCGCGGGCGTCGCGAAGGCACTGGCGGAGAGCGAAAACACGATGATCGCGCCCGACAGCACGCCCGGCATGATCTGCGGCATGATGATGCGGCGGATGATGGTCACGGGCCCCGCGCCGAGCGACATCGCGGCGTTCTCGATCTGCGGGTTGAGCCGCTGGAGCGCGGCCCACACCGACAGCACCATGAACGGCATCATCACATGGGCGAGCGCAACCACCATCCCTGTCTCGGTGAACATGAAGGGAATGGGCGAGCGGATCACTCCGAGCGACATCAGGAGCTTGTTGACGAGGCCGTTGTTGCCGCCGAACAGCAGCGCCCAGCCAAGCGTCCGCGCCACCACAGAGATCAAGAGCGGCCCGAGGATGATCAGCAGGAAAAAGCTCTTCCAGCGGCCGCTCATGCGGTTGAGGATGTAGGCTTCGGGGGCGCCGAGCAACGCGGTGAGCAGCGTCGTCAGGATCGCGATGCGAAACGTCCGCCAGAACATCTCGGCGTAATAGGGATCGGTCGCGATCTCGTGCCAGTTCTTCAGGATGAAGACGGGCTCGATGCCCTTGTACTGACCCCAGTCGTGGAACGACAGCATCACCGTCATCGCCAGCGGGACCAACAGCACGCCGACGAACAGCATCAAGGCGGGCGCGGTCAGCGCCCATGGCGCACGCGCGCTGCGCTCCTCGGCGGCCGTGCTCATGCGACACCCCTCGCGCGCACGCTCATGTCCTCGGGCCGCCAGACGAGGCGAACCGCCTCGCCTTCAGCCGGCGGCGCGGTCCCGTCATTCTGGCGGATCACGATCGCCGGCCCGCATTCGCTGTCGCACTGGAACAGCCAGTGATTACCCTGGAAGATGCGCGCGACGATCTTTGCATTGAGCCCCGTATCGCCAAAGCCGATCCGTTCAGGGCGAATGCTGACAGTGACAGGGCCACTGAGCCCGGCCGGCGCCGGCGCGTTCCAGGAGCCAGCCACCAGCCGCACCGGCGTCGCGGTCCGATCAATCGTCGCCGCAAAATCGTTGGTCTTGCCGAGGAACTGCGAGACGAAGGCCGAGGCCGGCTTCTCATAGGTCTCCTGCGGCGAGCCGATCTGCTCGATGCGGCCCTGGCTCATCACCACGATGCGGTCGGACAGCGACATCGCCTCGTTCTGGTCGTGGGTGACCAGGATCGTCGTGGTGCCGATGGTGCGCTGGATCTGGCGCAGCTCGATCTGCATCTCCTCGCGCAGTTTGGCGTCGAGATTCGACAGCGGCTCGTCGAGCAAGAGCACGCTCGGCTTGATCACCAGCGCGCGCGCCAGCGCCACGCGCTGCTGCTGACCGCCGGACATGCGGCGCGGATGGCGGTCCTCAAAACCGGCAAGCCCGACCATCGCGAGCGCGGCGCGGACGCGCTCGGCTCTTTCGGCGCGCGGCACGTTGCGCATCTCGAGGCCGAACGCGACGTTCTCCGCCGCCGTCATATGCGGAAACAGCGCGTAGCTCTGGAACACGATGCCGAGCCCGCGCTTCGCGGGATGGATCGCGGTCAGGTCCTTGCCCTCCAGGCGGATCGCGCCGCGTGTGGGATCGAGGAAACCCGCGATCATCTGCAGGGTCGTGGTCTTGCCGCAGCCGGACGGGCCGAGGAAGGAGATGAACTCCCCCTTCCCCACCGACAGACTGAAGTCATCGACCACGGTCTGCGCGCCGAACTGTTTTGCGACCCGATCGAGCTCGAGATAGGCCATGCGCTGTCTCCGCAACGATCAGATCAACGCTCAACCTCGCGATTCCAGCGCTTGGTCCACTCCTCGCGCTTCTCGTTGATGACCGTCCAGTCCGGGTTATAGAGCTTTGCCGCGCGCTCGCCGATCGGCGCCATCTTGCCGAGCTCCGGCGGGACCACCAGTGATTTCAGCACCGGGCCGTAGCCGTAGTCCTTCAGCATCACAAGCTGGATTTTTGGGTCGAGCAGCATCTTGACGAAGTTGGAGGCGAGCGGCGAGGCATTCGGCTTGGTGATCGGACACGCCGTCGTCAGCAGCGTCGCCGCGCCTTCCTTCGGATAGACGAAGTCCACGGGGAAGCCGGTGTTGGCGAAGCTCTGCACGCGGCCCGTGCCCCACACCGCGATCACGGCCTGGCCGGACTGGAACAGCTCGGTCATCTTGCCCGGCGACGGCTCATAGGCGAGCACGTTCGGATTGATCTGCTCCTTGAAGATCTTGAAGCCGGAATCGACGTTGGTCTCGCCGCCGCCGTTCATCTTCGACAGCATCACCAGCGCTTCGAGGCCGTAGTTGTTGTTGATCGGCGGGATCACGAGCTGCTTGGCGTATTTCGTGTCCTTCAGATCGTTCCACGAAGTGGGTGGCGCCCAGCCTTTCTCGGCGAACACCTTGGTGTTGTACATCAGGCCGGTCGCGACGATGCCGATCGCAACGGCGCGATCGTCCTTGAAGCGCGCGGTGTCATAGAGATCGGCGGCCGGCAAGCCTTCAAGCTTGCCGCAGAAACCGAGCTGGATCGCCTGGTACATCGGGCCGTCGTCGACGATGGCGACGTCGATCTGCTGATTGCCCTTCTGCGCCTGGAGCTTGGCCAGCGTATCGGTGGAATTGCCGGCGACGTACTCGACCTTGACGCCATTCTCCTTCTCGAAGGCCGGGATCACCTCGTCGCGGATGGTCTTCTCGAACGAGCCACCGTAACCGGCGACATAGAGCGTTTTCTGCTGGGCCGAGGCGGCCGACGGGACGGCGATGAGCGCTGCGATGCTGACCGCGGTCAGAAGGCTGAGAGTCTTCATATGGACCGATCTCCAATACCGGAATGAGGTGACGTGCCGAGAAATCTCTGACTGAGGCGCCTTCCGCATTTCCTTCCGCGCCAACCCTCTCCGGACAGGGCTCCGGCCCCTGTTCGCGAGGTTTTGGCGCGATTCGGAGGTTTGAACCCCTCCAATCTGCCGAAAAAGCGGGCTGTCTCCAGTCCTGATGAAAAAGATCGCAAACCCTGGCTTCCATCGTCCAATGAATAATGGCACCCTCTGCATGCCTAAATGTTATGGATGGAATTGGGGATGGCGCGGATCAATTCGCGGCAGGTGGAAGCCTTCCGCGCGACGATGCTGACCGGCAGCGTGACTGAGGCGGCAGCGCTGATGACCGTGACGCAGCCGGCCGTGAGCCGGCTGCTGCGCGACCTCCAAGCGCTGCTGAAAATGGAGCTGTTCGAGCGGCGCGGCACTGGCCTCGTGCCGACCGCCGCGGCGATGGCGCTCTATACCGAAGTGGAGCGCTCCTTCGTCGGGCTCGAACGCATCACGGCGGCCGCCGAGGAAATCCGCGGCCGCCGCACCGGCTCGCTGCGAATCGCTGCGCTGCCGGCGCTGTCGAACGGCTATCTGCCGCGGCTCGCCGGACATTTCCTGAAAGAACGGCCCAACCTCAACCTCGCCTTCTTCGGCGTGATCTCACCGATCGTGGTCGATTGGGTGCTCAACAATCAATGCGACATCGGCTTTGCCGAGGTGCCGATCGCCCATTCCGGCCTGCCGAGCCAGCGGCTGCCCGCGTTGGCGCGCGTCGCGGTGCTGCCGACCGGTCACCGCCTCGCGGAGAAGGAGGTGCTGGAGCCGCGCGATTTCGAGGGCGAGACATTCATCTCGCTGTCGGCGGGATCGTCGAGCCGGCATCTCGTCGACCAGGTGTTCCATCGCCACGACGTCCGCCGCGTGCTCAGGGTCGAGACCACGCTGTCGGAGATCATGTGCGGCATGGTGTCATCAGGGCTTGGCGTCGCGATCTGCGATCCCTTCACCGCGCAGGAATTTTCCACCCGCGGCGTCGCCGTGCGCCGCTTCCTGCCGCGCATCGACTTCGAATTCTCCGCGGTCTTTCCGGCGCAGCGCAGCCCCTCGCCGGTGGCGCTGGATCTGGTCGAGACCATGCGCAAGGCGCTGGTTGAATTCGAGGACGAAGCAACGCTCAGCCGCTGAACGCGGCCTGCGCCTCCGGCAGGTCCCAGATCTTGCCGATCGCGGCAGTGCCGGCTGCCGTGATCGCCGCCTCGTCAGCGCCGAGATAGCATCCCTCATCGACCAGCATGCGGCCGTCCACCATGACCTGATCGATGTTGGCGCGGTTGGCGAGCGCGATCAGCGCGCGGCGCGGATCGAACAGCGGTTGAAGATGCGGATGGGTGAAATCGACGACGGTGAGATCGGCGGTCGCGCCGGGCTCGATCCGGCCGAGATCGGGCCGCTTGATGACGTCGGCAGCCACGGCCGTGTTGGCCTCGATCAGTTCCGGCGAATTGGCGACATCGGCGCGCTGCGACGTGACCTTGGAGATCAGCGAGGCGGCATTGAGCTCGCCCAGCAGATCCATGTTATAGCCGTCGGTGCCAACCACGGTGCGCACGCCGTGCTCGGCAAAACGGCTGAACGCTGCAGTGACGCCGGCGCGCGCGAACACGCGCGGGCAATTCAGCACGGTCATGCCGCGGGCGGCCATCAGCTTGAGATCGTCGTCGGTGCTGAACATGCAATGCGCGGCCATCAGGTCTGGCGCCAGCAGGCCGAGCCAGTCCAGATATTGCGCCGGCGTGCGGCCGCCATAGCGATTGCCGATGGTCTCGACCTCGGCGCGGCTCTGCGCCATGTGCGTCGTGATGGGCACGCCAAGCTCGCGCGCCCGTGCGGCGCAGGCTTTCAGCAGATCGGGGCCACAGGTGTCGGTGGCGTGCGGACTCATGGCAAGACTGATGCGCCCGTCGCCGCGATTGTTCCAGCGCTGATAGAGCGCGTCCCACGTTGCCATGTCGGCGGTGCCGTCGTCGCCGGAATAATGCACCACGCCATCAGGGCCCGCCTTGGCATCTGACGTCGAGAACAAATAGGGCGCGCCGTAGAAGCGGATGCCCATCTCTTCGGCGGCATCGAACATCTCCGGGATCGAATTGCGGAACGGCTCCATCACGGTGGTGGCGCCGCCCTTGAGGAGCTGAAGGATGCCGAGCCGGGCGACCGCGAGGCGCTCTTCCGCCGACAGGATATCGGCGCCGCGCTTGGTCAGCGGCAACAGCACCGTATAGACGATGCTCTGGTTGTTCTTGCGGCCGTTGCCGTCCTCGGTGTGGCTGCGCGCCACAGCCTCGGAGAAGCAGTGATTGTGCAAATTGAGCAGGCCCGGCAAGACGAAGCGGCCGGGCCGGTCGTAGACCTGATCCGCGCTTGGCTTGTCGCGGGTGATCGCGGCGACCTTCTTGCCTTCGACCAGGACCCAATGGTCGCGCAGCACATCCTGCGCGCCGTCTTTCCGTGACAGCACATAGCTGCCGAAAATTGCTGTGGTGCTCATGCGGGGCGCACGTTCCAGAAGACGGCGGTGCCGTCGAGAATGCCGGTGATGGCTTTGCGATAGGCGGTCGGCTGCTTGTACAGGCCGATCGGAATATAGGGGATTTCGTCGAACGCGACCGTCTGGATTTCGCGGCAGATGCGCTGCTGCTCGGCGAGCTCGGAGGCGGCCAGCCACTGGCTGCGCAAGGGCCCCATCCTCTCGCTCGCGTACCAGCCCGCGACCTTGCCCTCGCCGCGGATGTTGGTGTTGCCGGCTGGATTGAGCCAGTCGATGCCCTGCCAATTGCCGACCGCGGCGCTCCAGCCGCCCTGCCCGATCGGGTCCTTCTTGAGCTGCCGCTGCAGGACGACGGCGAAATCGAGCCCGGCATATTCGACGTTCATGCCGGCCTTGCGCAGTGAGTCCACCGCGATCTCGCCGAGCGGCTTTTGCGCCAGCGAATTGGTCGGGACCAGCACCACGATCTTCTCGCCATTGTAGCCCGCGACCTTCAGCTCGGCCTTGACCTTGGCGTAGTCGCGCGGCCCGCGGAAGACGTCGAGGCCGACATCGCTCGCCATCGGCGTACCCGGGGCGAAGTATCCGATCGGCGACATCTGGAAGGCGGGATCGGTGCCGGCGACCGCCGTCATGAAGGCAGACTGATCGATCGCACCCAGCAGCGCGCGGCGAACGGCGGGATTGTCGAACGGCGGCTGCAGATGATTGAGGCGCAGCATGCAGGCGTAGCCTCTGGGGTCAAGGATGCGCGTCTCGATATCGCCGGCCGCCTTGATGATCGGCAGCAGGTCGTGCGGCGTGGTCTCCTGCCAGTCCTGCTCGCCGGTCTGGAGCGCGGCGACGCCGGTGCCGGCATCGGGCGTCGTGGTCCAGACCACGCGATCGTAGTGCACGATCTTCGGACCCGCGGTCCAATCCGGCTTGCCGTCGGTGCGCGGCTGGTAGCGCTCGAATTTGGCATAGGCGTTGCGCGCGCCCTGCACGCGCTCGTCGGCGAGATAGCGGAACGGGCCGCTGCCGATCACTTCGGTCAGCGGCTTGAACGGGTCCTGGCTCGCCAGCCGCTCCGGCATCATGAAGCAGGGATTGATCGCGGCCTTGCCAAGCGCCTGCGGCAGCAGCGGGAACGGGCGCTTGAGGCGGAAGCGGATGGTACGGTCGTCGGCGGCCGAGAGCTCGGCGGTCGCCTCCAGCAGTTCGCCGCCAAAGCCGTCGCGCGCCGCCCAGCGGCGGATGCTGGCGACGCAGTCGCGCGCCAGCACACGTTCGCCATCGTGCCAGAACAGGCCGTCGCGCAAGCTGAGGTCCCATTGCAGCAAGTCAGCGGAGATGGCGTGGCCCGACAGCATCTGTGGCGAGACCTGGAGCGAGGAGCTCATGCCATAGAGCGTATCGTAGACCATGAAGCCGTGGTTTCGCGACACCTGCGCGGTCGAATAGATGGGGTCGACGAAGGCGAGGTCGATGACGGGAATGAAGCGCAAGGTGCTCTGCGCTTCGGCGCGGACGATGCCCGGCAGCGACAACGCCGGTACTGCGGCGGCAGCCTTGAGGAGCGAGCGGCGGGAGATCGGCATGACAAAAGGCTCCTGAAGGATCTTACGTGTTCAACAAGACCGCGCCGATCGCAGCGGCGACCGCCTGCTGCGCCGGCTCGATCACGGGCACACCGATCGCTTCCGCGATCGCCGCGCGGTGCGACGCCATGCCAGCGCAGCCCATCACCACGACATCGGCGCGGCATTGGGTGACCAGCGCGCGGCCGGCATCGACCAAGCGGCCGCGGATATCGGCGCCTGCCGTTTCCGCCGCACTCGCGCCGACCGACCAGCTTCCGGCGTAACGGCTATCGACGCCCATCACCCGCGCCATGCGCTGCTGGCGGCGGATGCTCGACGGCGACAGCGCGATGATGCCGAAGCGTTCGCCCAGCATCAGCGCGCGAAAGATGCCGCATTCGGCGATACCCAGCACCGGACGGCGGCCTGCCGCCTCGCGCACCGCATGCAAGCCTGGATCGCTGAAGCAGGCGAGCACGAACGCATCGGCATCATCGCGCGTGACGCGATTGACCAGCGGCATGACCACGCTATCGGCATCGCGCTGCGAGCTGATGCCTGGCGGTCCCTCGGCGAGGCCAACCACCTCGATGTCAGGCCCGCCGGCGATGCGCAGCGGCGCGACCGCCTCGTCGATCGCCGCCGTCACCGACGCCGAGGAGTTGGGGTTGATGACGAGGATGCGACGACGGGTCATGGTGCTGCTCAGCGATTACTGGCTTCGTGGCGCAGGAAGTTTTCCGCGATCTTCTCGCCGGTCGTGATCCAGACATCAGGGCACGACTTTGCGTAGGTCAGGAACTCGCGCAGCAGGCGCAGCCGCATCGGACGGCCGCTGCACTGGGGATGCAGCACAGTCGTCACCATCGCGCCCCAATCCCTGGTTTCGTCGAGCTCGTCCTTCCAGATCGAGAGCACATGCTCCTTGGGGAAGATCGAGCGCGGGCTGAAGCGGGCAGAGAGGCCGTGCATCCAGTCGTCATAGCTCGCAGTGACCGGCAGCTCGATCGTGCCGGGCTTGCCGTCGGCCAGACGATGGCGATAAGGCCGCACGTCGTCGCGGAACGAGGACGTGTAGACAATGCCGTGACGTACGAGTGCTGCGCGCAGCTCCTCGGTGAACTCGCCATAGGGCGCGCGATAGCCGGTCGGCCTGACGCCGAGCCGGCGCTTCAGCGCCTCGAAGCCGCGCTCCAGCTCCTCCTCGATCCAGGGATCGCCGGGATCGGGCAGCAGATGGTGATAGCCGTGATGGCCGATCTCGTGGCCGGCCTTGAGGATCGACTCGGCCATCGCCGGATGCGCGTCGACCGACCATCCCGTGACGAAGAAGGTCGCCTTCAGATCGAGCTGGTCGAGCAGCTCCAACAGCTTCGGCGTGCCGACGCGCGCCTCATAGCCGCCATAGCTCATGGTGATGAGCCGCTGCGCGTGGACCGCGTCCTTGCTGGTCCACGCACTCTCCGCGTCGACGTCGAAGGAGAGGAACATCGCCGAAGTGTACGGCTTCGGCCAGGGATATTCCGGCGCGGGATCGGCGGTGTTGGCCGGAACGAGCGGGATGCTCTTGAGTGCCTTACTGTCCAGCATTGATGGTCGCCTTCTCTAATCCGTTGTCGTTCAGTTTCCACTTGGCAAGCAGGGTCTTGTAGGTGCCGTCGGCGATCAACCCATCGACCGCTTCGAGAATGGCCTGCTGAAGTGCCTTTTCCTTGACCGGCAGGGCAATGCCGGTGAATTGCTGCGCGATGGGCTCGCCCACGGACGCATAGGCGCCGGGCTCGAGGTCCATGAGTAGGGCAGCGTCTCGTTGCCTTGGGCGGCGGCATCGATGCGGCCCTGCCTGAGCTGGGTGCGGGCGTCGGCCGAGCCGTCGGTGCCGATGAACTGGATCGGATTGCTGCCGCAATTCTTCTCGCTCCACGCCGCGATCTGCGCCGGGAACATGGTGCGGCGGCTGGCGCCGACCTTCTTGCCGCAGAGCGATGCCGCGTCCTTGAACTCCGCCTTGCGCGACTGCTGCACGAAGAACTGCGGGCCGCTCCTGAGATAATCGACGAAGGACGCGATGTCGTGACGGCTCGCGTAGTCCGTGAAGCCGGACAGGATGGCGTCCACGCGCCCGGTCGAGATCGACGGCATGAACTCGGCAAAGCTCGTCTCCTGCCAGTCGATCTTGACGCCGAGCTTACGGCCGATGGCTTCGCCGAGATCGATGTCAAAGCCGGACAGCGCGTTGGTGGCGGGATCGCGGAACTCCATCGGCGGATAGTTCGGCACCAGCGCCACCTTGAGGCTGCCGCGCTTGGCGATCTCCGCCGGCAGCTCGATGGACAAGGCCGAAACGGTCATGGCGCCGAAAAGCGCCGCCGCAACCCAAAGTCTCTTCATCAACACGCCCCCATTTCAGATCACTGCCGAAAGAAATGCCTTGGTGCGCTCCTCGCGCGGCGCACCCAATACGTCCGAGGCGCGCCCCTGCTCGACGATCGCGCCCTGGTCCATGTAGACGACGCGGTCGGCGACCTCGCGCGCGAAGCCGAGCTCGTGCGTCACCACCATCATGGTCATGCCGCTCTTCGCCAGCTCCTTCATGACCGCGAGAACCTCGCCGACGAGTTCCGGATCGAGCGCGCTAGTCGGCTCGTCGAATAGCATCAGCATCGGCTTCATGGCGAGCGCACGCGCAATCGCCACGCGCTGCTGCTGGCCGCCGGAGAGCTGCGCGGGATACCAGTCCGCCTTGGCGGACAATCCGACGCGCCGGAGCAGTTCGAGCGCCTCCGCGCGCACCTCGTCGGACTTGCGCCCCTGCACCTGAAGTGGACCTTCGGTGATATTCTCCAGCGCGGTCTTGTGCGGAAACAGGTTGAAGCGCTGGAACACCATGCCGGTCTTGAGCCGCTGCCGCCCGATCTCCCGCTCGCTGAGACGGTAGAGCTTGCCGCTTTGCTCGCGCACGCCAAGCAGCTCGCCGTCGAGCCAGATGCCGCCGGCATCGATCGCGGCAAGCTGGTTGATGCAACGGAGCAGCGTGGTCTTGCCGGAGCCGGAGGCGCCGATCAAACACATCACCTCGCCGGGCCAGACGTCGAGCGAGACGCTTCTGAGAGCCTGGAACTCGCCAAAGCTCTTGCTGACGGAGCGGATCGCGACGAGGGGTTTTGTCATCGCGCCAGCCGCAATGTGCCGCGGGCAAAACGGCGTTCGAGCAACATCTGGAGCGGCGTCAGGATCGAAACCACGAGCAGGTACCAGAGCCCGGCAACGATCAGCAGCTCGATCACGCGGGAATTGGCGTAGTAGATGTTTTCGGCGTTGTGCAGCAGTTCCGGATACTGGATGACGCTCGCGAGCGAGGTCGCCTTCACCATGCCGATGAACTCGTTGCCGAGCGGCGGGATCACGACGCGCATCGCCTGCGGCAGGATGATCCGGCGCAGGGCGCGCAGCCGCCCCATGCCGATCGCCTGCGCCGCCTCGTATTGCCCGATGTCGACCGACAGCATGCCGGCGCGCATCACCTCGGACGTATAGGCACCCTGATTGATGCCGAGCCCGAGCAGCGCGGCGAGGAACGGCGTCATGACGTCGACCGCGCGCGCAGACCACAGGCCGGGAATGCCGATGGTCGGAAACACCAGCGCGAGGTTGAACCACAACAGCAGTTGCAGGATCAGCGGCGTGCCACGGAACAGCCAAGTGTAGCCCGCCGCGACCGTCTTCAGCACCGGATTGGGCGACAGCCGCATGACCGCGACGACGACGCCGAGGACAATGCCGAGCGCCATCGCCAGCACCGCCATCACCATCGTGTTGACGATGCCTTCGAGAATGACTTTTGCGGTCAGGAAGCGGCTGACATAGGACCATTCGATCTGACCGTTCGCAAACGCGCGCACAATCGCCGCCAGCACCAGCACGATCAGGGCCGCGCTGAACCAGCGAAACCAGTGCGGCTCGCGCGCGATCTGCATCCCCGACAAGTCAGGAAAACCCTCCGCGAGTGCCGGCACCGGCTTCATTGCGGTGCCGCATTCAGCATGGGCTGGGCCACCGCGTTGGCCCCTAGGCCCCATTTGTCGAGGACGGCCTTGTAGGCGCCGTCGGCGATCATCGCCGTGAGCTTCTCCGTGACCACTTCGCGCAAGGCTGCATCATCCTTGCGGAACATGATGCCCTGGTAGCCCTTGGCGAAGGGCTCGCCGACGACGCGATATTTGCCGGGCTCCTGCGTCTGCGCGTAAGGCAGCGTCTCGCTGCCCTGCACGGCGGCGTCGATGCGGCCCTGCTTGAGCTGATTGCGGACGTCGATCGAGTTCTCGCCGGGGACGTACTGAATCGCCGGCTTGCCGGCCGGCTCGCAGTTCTGCTTGCTCCACTTCTCGATCTCGACCGGGAAGCTGGTGCTGCGGGTGGTGCCGACCTTCTTGCCGCAGAGATCCGTCGCGTCCTTGGCCGCATTGTCCGCCATCACGAAGAACTGCGGGCCGGTCGCGAGGTAGTCGACGAAATCGGCGGTCTCGCGCCGCGAGGCGCGGTCGGAGATGCCGGAGATGATAAAGTCCGCGCGCCTGGTCTGGAGCGACGGGATCAACTCGGCGAACGGCGTCTCGCTCCAGACGATCTTGACGCCAAGCCGCTTGGCAAGTTCGTTGGCCAGATCGACGTCGAGCCCGACGAGTTCGTTGGTGGCGGGATCGCGGTACTCCATCGGCGCGTAGGTGGAGTTGACCGTGAGTTTTAGCACGCCAGCCTGCTTGATCTCCGCCGGAAGCTCCGCCGCTTGCGCCGACGTTACGGTAGCCAGTACTGCGAGACCGAGAGAGAGCGAGAGGCGTATCATGTCAGCTCCTTTGCCAACGTTTTGCTTTGAGTCCTTTGCCAGCGCCGTGCCAGTCAGTCCGCGTCGAGAACGGCCGGCTCGATGACGCCGGCGCGTTCGGTGATCACCCTGTATTGCTCCGGCCGCCGGTGGGCGGCGAAATTGAACATCTTGTCCTTGCCCTGGCGGCAGAGATCGAGATCGATGTCGGCGACGATCACCTCGTCGGCCAAAGTCTGGGTCTGCGCGACGATGCGGCCGTTGGGATCGACGATGCAGGAGCCGCCGATCAGCCCGGAGCCGTCCTCCTCGCCCGCCTTCGCCACCGAGATCGCCCAGGTCGCGTTCATGTAGGCGTTGGCCTGCGTCACCAGCGTCGAGTGGAAGGTGCGCAAGGACGCGTCTTCAGTGACGCCGCCATTGGGGTCATAGGCCGCCGAATTGTAGCCGATGCAGACGAGTTCAACGCCTTGCAGGCCGAGCACGCGCCAGGATTCCGGCCACCGGCGATCGTTGCAGATCATCATGCCCATGATCGCATGGGCCCAGGCCGATCCGGCGCGGAAGGCGGGGAAGCCGAGGTCGCCATATTCGAAATAGCGCTTCTCGAGCTGCTGGTAGCGCGCGCCTTCGCGCGGCTCGACCGAGCCCGGCAGATGCACCTTGCGATAGCGGCCGAGGATCTCGCCGTCGCGATCGACCAGGATCGCGCAATTGTAGCGGCGGCCGTCCGGCGTCAGCTCGGCATAGCCGACATAGAAGCCGACGCGCAGCGCGCGCGCACGGTCGAACAGCTTTGCCACGGCCGGGTTCGGCATGCCGCGCTCGAAATAGTGGTCGAGCGCGGCGCCTTCGAGCAGCCAGCGCGGGAAGAAGGTGGTGAAGGCAAGCTCGGGAAACACCACGAGGCTGGCGCCGCGGCCGGCGGCCTCCTCCAGCATGTCGAGCATTCGCGCCAGCGTATGCTCGCGCGTATCGGCTTTTTGCGTCGGCCCCATCTGTGCGGCGGCGGCGCGAAGGACACGAACCAAGATTGCCTCCAATATGTGCGCAGTGCTACCTCAATGGGCGAATGAACCCTTTGATGCGACGTGCAAATCCGCGACCATTACGCGGAAGCGGGGCTGCAAAATCAATTCGTTCTGCTATGATGTTTTGGCCCAGAGTATAATCGGCAGTGATATGAACCTGCGTCAGCTCGAGATTCTGCGTGCCGTCATCCGCCACCGCACCACGGTGGCGGCGGCGGACGAACTGGCGCTGTCGCAGCCCGCGGTCAGCAACGCGCTGAAGACGATGGAGGCGCAGGCGGGCTTTGCGCTGTTCGAGCGCGTCAACAACCGGCTGTTTCCGACCGCGGAGGCGATGGCGCTTTACAAGGAGAGCGAAGCGATCTTCGCGCTGCACGCCAAGCTCGAGAACCGCGTCCGCGATCTGCGCGAGAACCGCTCCGGGCATCTCGCGCTCGTCGCGACGCCGCCGCTGGCCTACAGCATCATCCCGTCGGCGCTATCAAGCTTCCTTCGCCGCCGCCCGGAGACGCGGGTGTTCTTCGACGTGCGGCGCTATGAGGGCATCATCGAGGGGGTGCTCAGCCGCGTCGCCGAGCTCGGTTTCGCGCTGGGGCTGACGCATCATCCCGGCATCGCGCATGAGGTGGTGCACACCGGCGAGATGGTCTGCGTGCTGCCGCCGCGGCATCCGCTTGCCGACAAGCCGGTGATCTCGGCCGCCGATCTGTCCGGCATGCCCTTCATCGGGCTCGAGCGCGGTACGCGCCTCGGTGAGGCCGTGCGCGACAGCTTTGCCCGCGCCGGTGCGCCGTTCCAGCCGACCGTCGAGGTCCGCTACTGCAACACGGCTTGCGTGCTCGCCGCCGCCGGCGTCGGCGCCGCCGTGGTCGATCCGTTCTCGCCCCGGCAGAACGGCGGCAGCGGCCTCGTGGTGCGGCCGTTCACGCCTACGACGCACGCCGTCGCCTATATGCTATGGTCGGAAGCCGAGCCGCTGTCGCGCCTGGCCAAAGCGTTTCTCAACGAGGTCCGGAAAGAGAGCGCACTGCTGGCACGCACAGCGCCACACCAGCAACATGGGGCAGAAAGCGACTGAGCTTCGCAACCTTTTGACCCGGGGGGCACATGGCACGCATCACCATCATCGAGACCGGACAGGTCCCGCAGAAATACCGCGAGCAGCACGGCTCGTTTCCCGACATGTTCGAGCGCATGGTCCGCGCCGAGGACCCGACCGCCACGGTGGACGTCGTCAGCATTCCCAATGGCGATGCGCTGCCCGACCCGAGCAAGCTCGAGGCCGTGCTGATCACCGGTGCTGCCGCCGGCGTCTATGACGGGCTCGACTGGATCGCGCCGCTGGAAGATTTCGTGCGCACGGCTTACGCCAACAGGACGCCGATGGTCGGTGTCTGCTTCGGCCATCAGCTGATCGCGCAGGCGCTCGGCGGCACCGTGCAGAAGTCGGAGAAGGGCTGGGGCATCGGCCGCCACGTCTATCAGGTGCTGCCGGAGAACGGCGTCGTCGACGGCAAAGCGGTTGCGATCGCCGCCTCGCATCAGGACCAGGTGGTCGAGCCGCCCGGCGATGCGCTGACGATCCTCTCGTCCGAATTCACCCCGCATGCCGGCCTGCTCTACGCCAACGGCACCACGCTGACCGTGCAGCCGCATCCGGAATTCGACGTGGAGTTTGCGCAAGTGTGCTGCGAGCTCCGCGACGGCAAGGCGCCGGAGGATGTCGTTGCGACCGCGAGGGAGTCGCTGGCGGAGCCGATGGACAACGCGAAGCTGGGTGGGGCGATTACGAGGTTTCTGGCGCGGCGCGCGGCGCCTTAATTCAAGGTCCTCGCCACGCGCACCTCTTCCCTTCTCCCCTTGTGGGAGAAGGTGGCGCGAAGCGCCGGATGAGGGGTTGCCTCCGCGATTTCTGAAGTCAGAGAGTCGTGCGAGGAGAGAAACCCCTCACCCGTCTCGCCGCTGCGCGGCGAGCCACCCTCTCCCACAGGGGGAGAGGGTGCAGCGTGCTCGCTGCACTATCTCGCAAGTCTCAGAACGGATCCGTCCCCAGCCCCGGCACATCCGCCGGCCGCGGTCCCGGCGCCGGCCAGTGAAACCGGCGGTCCTTCTCGGCAATCGCGATATCGTTGATCGACGCCTCGCGGCGCCGCATCAGCCCGTGCTCGTCGAACTCCCACTGCTCGTTGCCGTAGGAGCGATACCACTGGCCGCCCGCATCGTGCCATTCGTACTGGAAGCGCACCGCGATGTGGTTGCCGTCGAAGGCCCAGAGGTCCTTGATCAGGCGATACTCCTGCTCCTTCTCCCATTTGCGGGTGAGGAACGCGACGATGGCCTCCCGGCCCTGAAAGACCTCGGAGCGGTTGCGCCAGCGGCTGTCCTCGGTATAGGCGAGCGAGACTTTCACCGGATCGCGCGAATTCCACGCGTCCTCGGCCATGCGCGCCTTTTGCGCGGCGGTCTCACGGGTGAAGGGTGGAAGCGGCGGGCGCGACATGGTGGCCTCATC
This sequence comes from Bradyrhizobium barranii subsp. apii, assembly GCF_011516635.5. GTDB lineage: Bacteria > Pseudomonadota > Alphaproteobacteria > Rhizobiales > Xanthobacteraceae > Bradyrhizobium > Bradyrhizobium barranii. Next base: position 8,471,526 of record NZ_CP096255.1, read on the forward strand.
GGTTTGGTCCGGGCCGCAATTTATCGCTGCAATTGCTGGAGTCGATAGGCCATCACCTATCGGCCGATCACTTATCGGGCGATCAGGAAATCAGATCGGCCTTCATCAGGGCGCGGATCGATTTCGGGATCGGCTGAGCGCGGCCGCCGCTGATGAAGGCGACGCGCACCTCGGCTTTCACCAGCACGTCCTCGGCCCGCCGCACCTCCTGCGCCAGCATGATGGAGGCGCCCTTCACCGCAACCGGCCACGTCACGACGTCGAGCACGTCGTCCATCCGCGCGGGCTTCAGAAAGTCCAGATGCATCGAGCGCACCACGAAGGCAAAGCCCGCGCCCTCCGTTTCGACCTGGTCGAACAGCGCCTGCTGCTCGGCCCCCATCAACCGCAGATGATTGGTGCGCCCGCGCTCCATGTAGCGGAGATAATTGGCGTGATAGACGATGCCGGAGAAGTCCGTGTCCTCGTAGTAGACGCGGACCTGCATGTGATGGCGGCCGTCGCGGATCTCGCCGTCGAGATGGGCTGTCACGTCGCGAGCCTCTTCGCTTTTTGCAACCGGCCCGTTTTGCGCAAAAACAGCCGGCCGCGCAAGCGCAGGTTATGCCACGGCCGGCGTCCTTCCCAGCGTCACTTCGACGATTTCCGGCGGCACGCCGACGCGGACCGGCATGATGCTGCAGCCGAGGCCGCCGGAGACGATGACGTCGCATTTCAGCCGGAAATGACCATAGGCGAGCCGTACGCCGTGCTGAGCCGAGACAGCCGGCGACCAGCCGAACAGGCGGATCTGGCCGCCATGGGTATGGCCGGACAGTTGCAGCGCGACGCGCGCCGGTACGCGCGGCGCGATATTTGGCTCATGCGCGAGCAGGATGACCGGCGCATCGTCGGTGACCTTCGCCAGCGTGCCCGCGAGATCGTCGGCGCCAAGCCGGTGCGCGCGGCCATAGCGCTTCGCGGGATAGTAGGCGAGCTGATCGCCGAGGCCCGCGAGCAGAAGGAGCGTCCGTCCTTGGTGAGACGCACGACGTCGTTCTCGTAGACAGGAATGCCGGCCGCCTCCAGCGCGCGATGGGCGGCTGTCGGCCCCTGCCCGGCCTGCTGCACGGCCCCGTCCACCCAATAGTCGTGATTGCCCATGACGGCATGGACGCCGAGCGGTGCCTTGAGGCCCGCGAGCACCTTGGCCCATTCGCTCGACGGAATGATGCGCGTGACCTGGTGAACACCCGCGACATAGTCGCCGAGCAGCACGATGACATCGGCGTTGAGCGCATTGGTGCGATCGACGATGCCCTCGATCCGCTCCAGCGACATCCAGGGATCGCAGGCATGAATGTCGGTGACGATGGCGATCTTGAGCGGAAAATCCGCCGGCCATTGCCGCGGGGTCGGGTGATAACGGGTGACGCGGAGCCCCAGCGGCTCGATGCCGACGCCATAGGCCGCGGTCGAGACGCCGAGCGCGGACAGGCCGCCGATGGAACGGATGAGATGACGACGCGTGATCATGGAAGCCCGATGGTGATGCAGCCCTTTGATGCGGTCCGATTGAAGCAGAATTTGGGTCCGCTTGTGCAGACGGTCTGCATAAAGGTTACCGGGAGTTCATGACGATAGCTGCACCCGGCATATGCGCTAGATCAGTCGTCGCTCTCGTCCGTGCCGAACAGGCCGAACTGTGCCGCGGCATCGCGCGAGGGCTCGGCGATGCCGAGATGGCGGAAGGCGTGCGAGGTGAGCAGGCGGCCGCGCGGGGTGCGCTGGAGATAGCCGCACTGAATGAGATAAGGCTCGATGATGTCCTCGATCGCATCGCGCGGCTCGGACAGCGCGGCAGCCATCGTCTCGACGCCGACCGGGCCGCCACCATAGTTCTGCGCGATGGTGGTGAGATAGCGGCGGTCCATGGCGTCAAGGCCGGCGGCGTCGACCTCGAGCGCGCTCAGCGCATGATCGGCGATCTTGCGCTCGATCGAGGCGGCATCGGCGGCGGAGGCGAAATCGCGCACGCGCCGCAACAGGCGGCCGGCGATGCGCGGCGTACCGCGGGCGCGGCGCGCGATCTCGTTGGCACCGTCGGCGCTCATGCCGACATTGAGCACGCGCGCGCCGCGGGTGACGATGCTTTCCAGCTCTTCGATGGTGTAAAAATTGAGCCGGACCGGGATGCCGAAGCGGTCGCGCAAGGGATTGGTGAGGAGGCCGGCGCGCGTGGTAGCGCCGACGAGCGTGAATTTAGACAGCTCGATCTTCACCGAGCGTGCCGCCGGGCCCTCGCCGATGATCAGGTCGAGTTGAAAGTCCTCCATCGCGGGATAGAGCACTTCTTCCACCGCCGGGCTCAGGCGATGGATCTCGTCGATGAAGAGCACGTCGCGCTCTTCGAGATTGGTGAGGAGCGCGGCGAGATCGCCGGCCTTGGCGATCACGGGCCCCGAGGTGGCGCGAAAGCCGACGCCGAGCTCCTTGGCGACGATCTGCGCCAGCGTGGTCTTGCCGAGACCGGGGGGGCCTACGAACAGCACGTGATCAAGCGCCTCGCCACGCTTGCGTGCCGCCTCGATGAAGATCGAGAGGTTCTTGCGCGCCTGCTGCTGGCCGACGAAGTCGGACAGCGATTGCGGACGTAGCGCGGTGTCGCCGACGTCATCGGAGCGGCGCTCGGGCGTGACGATGCGTGGGGGAGTGGTCATGCGGGCAGGATAACACGATGCAGCGGTTTCGCGAGCCACCAGCACAGGCTGGCCGGAATGACGGCGACGACGGCGAGCATCGCCGAAAGCTTCAGCGCCTCGGGCGCGGAACGGACACTCGGCACGATCACCGCCGAGGTTTCGGAGGGCACGACGAACATGCCAACCATGACGAAGCCGGCCGCGCCCAGCGCCGCGGCGAGCCACGCCATCCAGATCATGTTGAGATCGGCGTAGACCGCCGCCAACGCAAATATCAGGCCGGCGACGACTGCAGGAAGGAACGAGGCGAGAATCGTGACAATGGCCAACAGCACGACCGCGATCGAAACCAGGGCACGCAGTGCTTCCAGTTCGAGGAACACGAGAAACATCTGCAGCACCGCGGCGCCGAGCGCCGTTACCGTCACAGCAACCAACGCGGCGGTCGTCAGCGGCCCGACAATGGAGAAAATCACGACGATACCGGCCACGCGCGAAAGGCGACGAAACAGGGCGGCGACGGGATTGGCGTGGGCCGCGCTCACTTCGACAGCTCCTTCAGGCCTAGCCGGATGAGTTGCGCGGTCTCGGCGCTCTCGCCCGCGCTGCGCGATGCGGATGCAATAGCAGCAGCCGCCTGCGGCTGGCCGTAACCGAGATTGACCAGCGCCGAGATCGCATCTGCCACCGGGCGCGGCGCGCGCTGGTCGTCAACGGCACCGGCGAGATGGACGACGGCCGGATCGACATTGGCGAAGGCCGGCGCCTTGTCCTTCAATTCGGTGACGATGCGCTCGGCGACCTTGGGGCCGACGCCGGGCGTGCGCGCCACCGCGGCCTTGTCGCGCAGCGCGATGGCGTTGGCGAGATCGGAAGGCGCCAGCGTGCCGAGCACGGCGAGCGCGACCTTGGCGCCGACGCCCTGCACGGTCTGGAGCAGGCGAAACCATTCGCGCTCCTGGTCGGTGCGGAAGCCGAACAGTTTGATCTGATCCTCGCGGACGTAAGTCTCGATCGACAGCACGGCGGCCTCGCCGGGCGAGGGTAGATGCTGCAGCGTGCGGGCCGAGCAATGCACCTGATAGCCAACGCCGCCGACGTCGAGGAGCACATAATCCTCGCCGTAGGAATCGATCAGGCCCTTGAGCTTGCCGATCATAAGCCCGCCACCTTCAGCCTGAGCGCCGTGCTTTGGCGGTGATGGGCGTGGGTAATGGCGATGGCGAGCGCGTCGGCGGCGTCCGCTGACGGCGGCTCGGCTTTCGGCAGCAAAATCTTCAGCATCATCGCGATCTGGTGCTTGTCGGCGTGACCGGCGCCGACCACCGTCTTCTTGACCTGGTTCGGCGCGTATTCGGCGACAGTAATGCCGAACATCGCGGGCGCCAGCATGGCGACACCGCGGGCCTGGCCGAGCTTCAGCGTCGCGACGCCGTCCTTGTTCACAAAGGTCTGCTCGACTGCGGCCTCCATCGGCTTGTGACCGGACAGGACGGCGGCAAGTCCCTCATGGATCGCGAGCAGCCGGCTCGCCAGCGGCAAATCGTCCGGCGGTTCCACCGAGCCGCAGGCGACGTAGATCAAACGATTGCCCTCGGCCTCGATCACGCCCCAGCCGGTGCGGCGCAGGCCGGGGTCGATGCCGATGATGCGAACGGGGCCGCGAATCGGGAGCGCAGTCATGGGCCAGTGATAGCGGCTGGCTGCGGTGGGGGAAACAGAAACAGAACGGAAGTAACAGGGGAAGTGGGGTGTCGCGATTGGGTGCCCGCGATGACGATCACAAGACACGCGGTCATACCCCGCGAAAGCGGGGTATCCAGTACGCCGCGGCTTCTCCGTTTCCCTCAGACGTCTCTGGAATACTGGGTCGCCCGGTCAAGCCGGGCGACGACAGCGGAATTTGGGGCTGGCGGCCTCAGCCGCCCATCTTCGCCAACAGCGCGTCCGACACCTCGAAATTGGCGTAGACGTGCTGGACGTCGTCGTGCTCGTTGAGCAGGTCCATCAGCTTCAAGAGCTTCTCGCCGGTCTCGTCGTCGACCGCGACCGTATTCTGCGGCTTCCAGATCAGCGCGGCCTTGCGCGGCTCGCCGAACTTGGCTTCCAGCGCCTTGGCGACGTCGCGATAGCCTTCGGTCGAGGCGTAGATCTCGTGTCCGCCTTCGCCCGAGACCACGTCGTCGGCGCCGGCCTCGATCGCGGCATCCAGCACCGCGTCGTCGGAGGCGACGCTGCGGTCGTATTCGATGATGCCGGTGCGGTCGAACATGAAGGAGACCGAGCCGGTTTCGCCGAGATTGCCGCCCGACTTGGTGAAGAAGGAGCGGATGTCGGAGGCGGCGCGGTTGCGGTTGTCGGTCAGCGCCTCGACGATGACGGCGACGCCGCCGGGGCCGTAACCCTCGTAGCGGATCTCGTCATAGTTCTCGCCCTCATTGCCGAGCGCCTTCTTGACGGCGCGCTCGATATTGTCCTTCGGCATGTTCTCCTGGCGCGCCGCGATGATGGCGGCGCGCAGGCGCGGGTTCATGTTGGGATCGGGCGTGCCCAGCTTGGCCGCGACGGTGATTTCCCGCGCCAGCTTGCCGAACAGCTTCGACTTCTGGGCATCCTGCCGCCCCTTGCGGTGCATGATGTTCTTGAATTGGGAATGTCCGGCCATGCGTGTCTCGTCAGGAATCGTGCGCCAAAGGTGAGCGTGGGAAGCGCGGCCTTATAGGCCGCCAACCCACCGGAATGAAAGAGGCTCTACGACTTTAAGGTAATACCGTAGTGGCCCGTGCCTAGGAGTCAGGCACCGTTAACCCTGATTTCATTCTGGCTTGCGAAAATAGCAACCGCCCGTTCCCCGACAAGAGTGACCTGATGGCGTTCGCATTGTTTCGGAAGCGTCTGCCCGACTTGTCCACGCCCGTGGCACCCCCACAGGCCGCGCCGTCGCCGGCCGATCCCGCGCCCGCCCTGTCGGCCGAGGGCGATTCCGCCAGGGAAATCCTGGAACTGCTGGAACTCGAGCTCGGCGCCATGATCCGCCAGCTCGAGCGCGCCGCCAATTCGGTGGCCGGCGGCGCGGAGGCGACCGCGGCAACGCTCGCGGATATTCGCGGGCGCACCGACGCCCTCACCGGCCGCACCAATGCGGCGCAATCGACCGCCTCCACCTTCGCCCACGCCGCCGACAAGTTCACCCAGTCCGCCCAAGGCATCGGCGCGCAGGTGCGCGAGGCCGGCAAGCTCGCCGACGAAGCCAGCGCTGCGGCGCAGGAAGCCCGCGCCAATGTCGACCGCCTGCGCGAATCCTCCGCCGCCATCGGCAATGTCGTCAATCTGATTGCGCAGATTGCGCGGCAGACGACGCTGCTCGCGCTCAACTCGACCATCGAGGCCGCGCGTGCGGGCGCGGCCGGCAAGGGCTTTGCGGTCGTCGCCACCGAAGTGAAGGCGCTCGCGGTGCAGACCCAGGGCGCGACGGAGGAGATCACCAGGAAGATCGACGCGCTTCAGCGCGACGCCGCCGGCTCGGCCGACGCCGTGCACCGCATCGCGCAGGCGATCGAGGCGATCCGCCCCGTGTTCGACACCGTGAACGGCGCGGTCGCCGAGCAGAATGCCACCACCAGCGAGGTCTCCGGCAACGCGGCAAGCGCGTCGCAGTTCATCATCTCGGTCGGCGAGAGCGCCGCCGAGATCGATGCCGCGACCAAGGCGGCCGAGACCCACGGCGAGAACGTCGCCAGCGCCGGCAGGGCCGTCACCACCTTCGCGCGGAAGCTGAAATCGCGCTGCGCGGTGCTGCTCCGCCAGAGCGAGCACGACGACCGCCGCAAGACCGAGCGGCTGCCCTGCCATCTCAAGTTCGAAACCGCGCGGGGCGTGTTGCAGGTCTACGAGATCGCGATGGACGGCGTGCTGATCGGCGGCGCGGATGCGGCGAAGCTTGCCACGCAGGCCATCGTCGACGGCACCCTCGAAGGGGTCGGCGCCTGCCGCCTGCGCGTGATCGAGCAGTCCAAGACCGGCGCCCGCGCGCAGTTCGTCAGCCCCAACGCCGATCTCAACGAGAAGATCGAAGACAGGCTCTGGTCGATCCACGAGGAGAACACCGAGTTCGTCACTCGCGCCATGGAAGCCGGCACGGCGCTGACCCGGATCTTCGAGCAGGCGGTTGCACGCGGCGAGGTCAGGATCGACGACCTCTTCGACACCGACTATGCGGAAATCGCCGGCACCAATCCGCAGCAATACCGCACCAGATATTTGGACTGGGCCGACCGCGCGCTGCCGCCGTTCCAGGAAGCCTTTCTCGCCAAGGAACCGCGCATGGCGTTCTGCGCCATGGTCGACCGCAACGGCTTCCTGCCGGTGCACAACAAGATCTATTCGCATCCGCAGCGGCCGGGCGACGCCGCCTGGAACACTGCCAACAGCCGCAACCGGCGGATCTTCAACGATCCGGCGGGGCTCGCCGCCGCCCGCAACCTGCGCTCGTACCTGGTCCAGAGCTATGCCCGCGACATGGGCAACGGCAACACCGTGATGATGCGCGAGATCGACGTTCCGATCCGCGTCCAGGGCCGGCACTGGGGCGGATTCCGCACGGCTTACAAGCTGTAGTGCACACTCAGGCAAGACGCCGGCCGCGAATCATCCTTTAAGGCTGGAATTGGAATGGGAATGCCGCGGAGAGCCGGCGAACGGCTCTGACTGGAGGACTCTCAAAACATGTCCGTCGCACAACTGGCAGTCCTGGACACCGGCTCCAACCGGACACTTGCCGAACGTCTGATCGACCAGCTCGCCGACCGCATCGGCGGCCTCGGGGTCGAGCTCGCCGACATCGCCGGCAACGTCCAGGAAGTCGCAAACCGCGTCGCGAACCAGTCCGAACGGTTCCATCACCTCCAGGAGACGGCCGAGACGATGGTCTCGGCCAATCACGATATCGCCAACGCATCGCAGGCGGTGCAATCGACCGCATCGGCGGCGGTCGGCGAGATCGCGCAGTCGCGCGGCGCGGTCGACACCGCGGTCAGCCACATCTCCGAGCTCGTCGCAGCCGTGGAGCGGATCGAGGCGCGCCTGAGCGCGGTCGGCTCGGCGCTGGCGCAGGTGGCAAAAGTGTCCGGCTCGATCGAGGCGATCGCCAAGCAGACCAATTTGCTCGCGCTCAACGCCACCATCGAAGCGGCCCGCGCCGGCAATGCCGGCCGCGGTTTTGCGGTGGTGGCAAGCGAGGTCAAGAATCTCGCGGAGGCTACCCGTGCGGCCACGCATCAGATCTCTGACACCGTGCGCGATCTCGACGGCCAGATCGAAGGCCTGATCGGCGAGAGCAGCGACGCCTCGCAACGCGCCAAGACCGCCGGCGAAGGCGCCCAGCAGATCTCCGGCATCATCTCGCGGGTCCAGCAGGGCTTTGCCTCGGTGGAAGCGGAGATCGACAGCGTCACGCGCGCCGCGACTTCCAATCTCGGCCATTGCGACACGGTCATCAGCGAGCTCAACGAGCTCGCCAAGGGCGTCGACCTGTCCTCGCGCGATCTCAAGAACGCCGATCAGCGCGTGACAAAACTGCTCGACACGTCCGAAGCGCTGATCGCGATGATCGCCGACAGCGGCGTGGAGACATCGGATGCGCCGCTGATCCGCGTCGTCGTCGAGACCGCAAAGCGGATATCGGACGAGTTCGAGGCCGCAATCGAGCGCGGCGAGATCACGCTCGACCAGCTCATGGACGAGAACTACCGGGAAATCCCCGGCACCGATCCCAAGCAGTACAAGACCAGCTACGTCGACTTCACCGACCGCGTGCTGCCCACCATCCAGGACCCGATCCAGAAGTCCGATTCCCGCATCGTGTTCTGCGTCGCCTGGGCCAAGGGCGGCTATCTGCCGACCCACAACCCGAACTACCGCCTGCCGCAGGGCAAGGATCCCGTCTGGAACAACGCCAATTGCCGCAACCGCCGCCTGTTCAGCGACCGCGCGGTGAAGAAGGTCGCGGCCAACACAAAACCGTTCCTGCTCCAGACCTATCGCCGCGACATGGGCGGCGGACAGTTCGTGCTGATGAAGGACCTGTCCTCGCCGATCGTGATCCGCGGCAAGCACTGGGGCGCCTTCCGGATGGGTTTTCGGCAGAGCTGACGCCCGCCGCGACGGCCGCGCCTGGCGTCCCTGAATCAAAAATCTGGAAAACAACCCCATGCACAGTAGGCGGGGCGTTGGGGAATCAATGGCTTGGATGCCTGATGAAGAGACTCACCTAGTGCGCCGACGAAGGTGCGTTCCCTCCCCCCTTGCGGGGGAGGGCTAGGGAGAGGGGTAGCTCAGGAAAAGGTACCGGTTTTTGGCGAGGCATCGGGCCTGCGTGTGAGCGACTCGAAAGAGTCCCCGTGTAGCACCCCTCTCCCTGCCCCTCCCCCGCAAGGGGGGAGGGAACGGAGAGAGCTGTGCCTTGCCGTCCGCCGAGCCTGATCGGACTTCAACTCATCACGCTGCACGCGTTGAATGTAGCCATTGCTCCGTCGGGCAAAATAGGCGCATAATGCCATTATTCCGAAATTTTCACTCTCCCCTTCGCTTCTCCCCTTGTGGGAGAAGGTGGCGCGAAGCGCTGGATGAGGGGTCTCTATCGGCGGGCAAAGCTGCTTCGGAATGAGAGGATCATACGCGGAGACAGACCCCTCACCCGAGTGAGTCTGCGTCTACCGGTGTCGCTGCCCTCTCCCACAAGGGGAGAGGGCACAACAATGAGCCGTTGCAATTGATCCCGTGCCCGCGCTCGCCACGGCCCGACTTTCCCAATCGCACGAATTTCGTCATCGCATGAATTTCCGCATTCGCACGATCATCTGCGGCAATCAACGATGCGTGCGACGAAAATGCGTCACAACATGACGATTATCATATCAATTAGCCCAATTCCGCTGCAGCGATCGCCGCACAAATTCGTGAACGTCATGGCCTGAGGCGTCGGCAGCGCAAATATGCATCGCCGGAAATTCTGGCGCTTCATCGCTTCGCATCAGTATGATTATTGTCGCGCACGAATTCGCCGACTAGATCGCCGCAAGCGATCAAGCGAGCAAGGGGATGCTTATGGCAACAACTCTCACCATCAACGGCGAAACCAAATCGTTCGACGCGCCGCCGGAAATGCCGCTGCTGTGGGTGCTGCGCGACATCCTCGGAATGACGGGCACGAAATTCGGCTGCGGCATCGCGCAATGCGGTGCCTGCACGGTGCATGTGGACGGCAAGGCCGTGCGCTCCTGCGTCCTGCCGGTCAGCGCGGTTGCGAACCGCGCCATCACCACCATCGAACATGTCGGCAATACGCCCGCAGGCGCGAAGGTGCAGAAAGCCTGGCTCGATCTCGAGGTGGTCCAGTGCGGCTATTGCCAGTCCGGCCAGATCATGGCGGCCGCCGCGCTACTGGCAACCACCTCTCATCCGGATGATTCCGACATCGACGCCGCGATGGCCGGCAACATCTGCCGCTGCGGCACCTATGTCCGCATCCGCGAGGCCATCAAGCAGGCCGCCAACGGCCGTCAGTCGTGAGGTCCGCCATGAACGCACACAACAGCCTCTCCCGCCGAACGCTTCTGACCGGCGGTGTGGCGACCGGTTTCCTGCTCGCCTTTCACCTGCCCCTACGGGCCGCCGTCAACGAGCCGGAGCAGCCGAAGGATACGACCGACGGCAAGTTCGCGCCCAACGCCTTCATCCGTATCGACGAGACCGGCCAGACCACGCTGATCATGCCGCAGGTGGAGATGGGTCAGGGCATCTACACCTCGATCTCGATGGTTCTGGCCGAAGAGCTCGACGCCGATTGGGCAAAGGTCGGGGTGTTGCACGCGCCGCCAAACGACAAGTTCTACGCCAATCCCGCCTTCGGACTGCAGGCGACGGGTGGTTCGACGTCGATCCGCGCCTGGTGGAAGCCGCTACGCGAAGCGGGTGCCAGCGCGCGCGCGATGCTGGTGCAGGCCGCCGCCGCGCAATGGCAGGTCGAGCCCGCGAGTTGCACGACGTCCAAGGGCGAAGTCATCCATGCGGCAAGCGGCCGCAAGCTCGGCTATGGTGAGCTCGCGCTGGCGGCACAGAGCCAGACACCGCCGAAGGATGTCCCGGTCAAGGACCCCAAGGACTTCGTCCTCATAGGCCAACCGCTGAAGCGGCTGGATACACCGGACAAGGTCAACGGCAAAGTCGTCTACGGCATCGACGCGATCCTGCCCAACATGAAGATTGCCGCGATCGCCAATTGCCCGGTGTTCGGCGGCAAGGTCGGCAAGGTCGATGACAGCGCAGCGATGAAAGTCGCCGGCGTGCGCAAGGTCGTCGTGCTCGACGACGCCGTCGCCGTGATCGGCGATCACATGTGGGCTGCCAAGGGTCTCGAAGCGCTCAAGATCGAGTGGAACGAAGGACCGAACGCCAAGATCTCGACCAAGGACATCTGGGAGGATTTACGCAAGGCCAGCGAGAAGGATGGCGCGATCGCGAAATCCGTCGGCGACATCGCCAAGGGGCTTGCCAGCGGAGACAAGTTCGAGGCGAGCTTCGAACTGCCGTTCCTCGCGCATGCCTCGATGGAGCCGATCAACGCCACCGTTCACGTCAGGCCGGATGCCTGCGAGATCTGGACCGGCACACAAATCATGACGCGCGTGCAGTCGGAGGCGGCGAAGGCCGCCGGCCTTCCCGTCGAGAAGGTGATCGTCAACCAGCACCTGCTCGGCGGCGGTTTCGGCCGCAAGCTCGAACCCGACATGGTGGTTGCGGCGGTCAAGATCGCCAAGCAGGTCGACTATCCCGTCAAGGTGATATGGACCCGCGAGGAGGACATCCAGCACGACGTCTACCGCCCGGTCTATCGCGACCAGGTCAATGCGACCCTGGTCGACGGCAAGGTGGCGGCCTGGAAGTACAAGATCGCAGGTTCTGCGGTGATTGCCCGCTGGCTGCCGCCAGCGTTCCAGAAGGGCGTCGATATCGACGCGGTCGACGCCGCCGTGGAGACGCCCTACGACTTTCCCAACTTCCACGTCGAATATGTCCGTGCCGAGCCACCGGCTGTGCCGACCGGCTTCTGGCGCGGTGTCGGCCCGAACAACAATGTGTTCGCGTTCGAATGCGCGCTGGACGAACTTGCGCGCAAGGCCGGCAAGGATCCGGTCGAATTCCGAAGGTCGATGCTGACCAAGACTCCGCGTGCGCTCGCGGTGCTCAACCTTGCCGCGGAGAAATCCGGCTGGGGCCAACCGCTGCCGGCCCGCGTTGGCCGTGGCGTCTGCCTGCAGCCATCGTTTGCGAGCTTCCTCGCAACTGTTGTGGAAGCCGAGATCGACGACATCGGCGAGATCACGCTGCGCCGCATCACCTCGGTGGTCGACACCGGCATCGCGGTCAACCCCGATACGATCAAGGCGCAGATCGAGGGCGGGCTGATCTTCGGCCTCACCGCTGCGCTCTATGGCGAGATCACCATCGACAAGGGCCGCGTGCAGCAATCGAACTTCCACGACTACCGCATGATGCGCATCAACGAGACGCCGAAGATCGAGGTCATCGTCGTCAAGAGCGGCGAAGCGCCCGGCGGCATCGGCGAAGCCGGCGTCAACGCCGGACCACCGGCCCTGCGCAACGCGATCTACGCCGCAACCGGCGTGGCGCTGCGGCGCCTGCCGATCGACCGGAAACTTCTGGCTGCGGGGAAGAAGGCATGAGCGGCAAGATGCGTATCCTCACAAGCCTGGTCGTGATCGCCATCGTCGTGGCGGCGCTCGGCGTCTGGATCATCCGTGGGCCCGGTCCGCTCGACTTCGCCGGCGGCACCAAAGTGGCGCTGGCCGATTATCGCGCAGGCAAGCCGACCGGCGTGCCGGCAAAGCTGGAGAAGGCAAGCCTGGTCGAGCGCGGCGAGTATCTCGCGAAGGCCGCCGACTGCATGGTCTGCCACACCAAGCCCGGCGAGAAGGAATATTCCGGTGGGCTCGGCTTCAAGCTGCCGTTCGGCACGCTCTATTCGACCAACATCACGCCGGACAAGGACACCGGCATCGGCAATTACAGCGACCAGGATTTCCTCAACGCGGTCCAGCGCGGCACGCGTCATGACGGCGCGCGGCTCTATCCGGCCATGCCCTACACGTCCTACACCTACATGACGGACGAGGACGTGCTGGCGGTGAAGGCCTATCTGTTCAGCCTGCCGGCAGTGCGCGCGAAAGCGCCCGACAACACGCTGTCGTTCCCGTTCAACCAGCGCTGGGCGATGATCTTCTGGTCGGCCGTGTTCAATCCGGACACGCGCTTCACGCCGGATACCTCGAAGAGCCCGGAGTGGAACAGAGGTGCGTATCTCGCCGAAGCGCTGGCGCATTGCGGCGAGTGCCACACGCCGCGCAATCTCGGCTTTGCGCTCGACAACCGCAAGAAGTTCGGCGGCGCGATCACGGCCGGCTGGCGCGCTTTCAACATCTCCTCCGACAAGGCCACCGGCCTCGGCAATTGGCGCGACGAGGACCTGATCTCGTATCTCTCGCTCGGCCACGCGCCGGGCCACGGCTCGGCCTCGGGTCCGATGGGCGAAGCGGTCGATCGCAGCTTCAGCCAGTTCGCTCCCGAAGACATCCGCGCGGTCGTCGCCTATCTGCGCAGCGTGCCGCCGGTGGCCTCGCCCGACCTGCCTGCCACCACGGCGCCGGCCGCGCCCGCCTCGCACAAGGACGGCGTCACGGCCGACGCACGCGGCAAGATGGTGTTCGCCAGCGCCTGCGCCAGCTGCCACGGCTGGAGCGGCGAGAGCCCGGTCTCGCCGATGGCGACGCTGACCGGCACCTGGGCCGTCAACGACCCCGCCGCCACCAACGTCGCGCAGATCGTGCTGTCAGGCACCAAGCGGCATACGCCGGATGGCGCTCTCTCGATGCCGGCATTCGGCGATGCGTATAGCGACGACGAGATCGCGGCGGTGGCGAACTACGTCACGGCACGGTTCGGCACGAAGGGCTCGAAGCTGACGGCGAAGGATGTTGCGGAGCTGCGGGAGCAGACGGCGGAGTAGTCGTCCGTTAAGAATCCGAATTGAGCGGGATGGGACATGTGAACGTGCGCCATATCCGGATCAGGAACAGGTCCAAGAAATCTCTCAGCCAGGCGAGGATGCGGCGGAAGTTGTGGCCTACGGCGGAGAGGACGACGTTGGCGGCGTCTCCTGCGCGGCCTTTGAGGTAGCAGCGCCCGAGGTGACCTTCGGCCTTCAGGTGTCCGATGATGGGCTCGATGGCGGATCGGCGGCGCAACTCGCGCTTGATGATCCCGAAGACGCCGCGCTTCTGGCCGGAGATGAAGACGCGACGTGGATTTTGAGCGTCGTGGCCGCGATACCCCTTGTCGACATAGGCCCGCTCGATCGGACAGCCGGTGAGTGCCTCGGTGCGGTCGATGACGTCGCGCAGGGTGTGACCGTCATACGGATTATCGGGCAGCGCCCTGACGTGTAGCACGAACAGACCGCCGGGAGCTCGGCGGTTGTTGGTGACGATGGAAGCCTTGACGCCGAACTCGTACGGCGCGGAGGCCTTGCCCTTGCCGATGCACTCCACCTCCGGGGCATGGAAAGAATAAAGCTTCCAGCCGCGTTGGCGCTGCTGCTGCGAGCGGATCTGGCTGGCCCGGCCAAGCGGAAGGGCGAACGCCTCCTCCAGGGCTGGCTGGCCGTCGATCTTGCGGCGGATATCGCGGATGATCCGGCCGAGCCTTGAGCGCAGGATACGCAACTGCCGCTGATGCCGCCTGAATTGTTTGGCATGGGCGTAGCGGCCCGCCATCATCGCGGCGGCCTTGGCGATCCGAGAATAGGACTGCCGCAGCCTGACGCCGTGCCTTCTCGCCAGGCGATTGAGCCCCTTGATGGCCGCATGCAGCAGCTTGGCGTCGGTCGGAAAGGTGATGGCCTTTGGCTGCACCGTGGTATCGACCGTGACCCGCTTGAGGTCCTGGCCGCGTAACGCGCCGGCCTCGTGCGCCACCCGCAGGCTCTCGGCCAGCAGCAGTTCCAGCTTGTCGCCGAGCCGCTTGCGCCAATGGCTCAGGTCCGATCGCTCGTGCGGGAAGGCGTGCTGGAAGAACTCTTCGCCGGTGAAGTACTGGAAATACGGGTCGTGGACCCAGCGCTCGCAAATCCCCTCATCGGACAGCCCGTAAATCTGCTTGAGCAACAGCAGCCCGATCATGAAGCGGGTCTCGATCCCCGGCCGGCCGTTCTCGCTGTAGAGCGGCGCGATCTCGCCGTCGATCCAGTCCCAATCGATCTTGCCGGCCAACAGAACCAGCTCGTGCTTCAGATTGATGATCTGGTCCAGCCGCGCCCGGAACAGGTCGTTCGATCCCGTCGTCTTGTGCTTCTTCGGTCGCATCGTCCCCTCCGATGCAACACAGAATCATGGTCCGCTGCGAAAGGGAATCTGGAGGGTTCTGTGAGGTCGCGCTCACGCGAGGGCGCGGCAGGCGCTTATGACGCGACCTCATTGAAGCCGGATTGAACGAAGGCGCGGGAGGCTATTCGCGGTTTTGCAGCTATGGGGATTGTTCGAGATCGCCATGCCCGATCTGCTGGCTCGGCGCGTGAGGCAGAGACACAGGAGTGCGCATCCTGGAAGAGTTGAGATCAGACGCGCTTCGCCTGAGATCGCGATAGGCCTTTTGCTGCATCGGACGGTTGTTGTCGCGCAGTGTGACAGCACGGATTCGACATCGTCCGCGATGATCGAGACGCTGGGAGCGAAATGACGAATGATGATCGTCGTGCACGACATGACTTGGCTCACGATGTGTCGCATCGGAACGGTGATGTTCGAGGGCTGGGGCGTCTGAAGCTATGTCGAAAGCGCTCAATGATGCGCATGACGCCACCACAATCGGGACAGGCAGGAACCTCGGCCCAGGTTTGAGCCTCCGAATCCACAGGCGACGGCTGGCCATCGTTTGGGGCTGTTCGCTCATGATCGAGAAGTTCGCGGCAAAGGGCGAGCTTGGCAGCGCGATGGCGGTTGGCCATGAAGCCGAAGTGGCGGATGCGGTGGAAGCCGTCAGGCGGCGTATGAAGCAGGAAACGGCGAATGAACTCATCGGGCTTGAGATTCATGATCTTTGTCGCGCTGTTTTGGCGATAGTCCTTCCATGAGAAGGCGACATGATCGTCGTCGAGTGCGACGAGCCGGCTGTTGGCGATCGCGACGCGATGGGTGTAGCGGCCGAGATAGGCCAGGACCTGTGCGGGTCCGCCGAAGGGCCGCTTGGCGTAAACAACCCAGTTGATGCGTCGCATGGCGTCGAGGTGGGCCGCAAAGGCAGCCGGCTCGGCCAGAGCTCCGAGATCGCCGAAGAAACGCAAGGCACCGGAGTTGAAGGCTGCCGACAGACGTTTGAGAAAAAGTGTGCGAAATAGTCTGGACAACGGTTTGACGGCCAGGAAGAAGTTCGGTCGGCAAGCGGTCCAGCGCGCGCCATCGGGCGAGAGGCCGCCACCCGGAACGACGCAATGGACGTGGGGATGATGCATCAGCGTCTGTCCCCAGGTGTGGAGGACGGCGACGCCGCCGATCGCACCGCCGAGCCGGCGTGGATTGGCGGCGAGCGTCGTCATCGCCTCGGCGGCAGCCTTGAACAGGATGGCATAGACGACGGCCTTGTTCTGGAAAGCGATCGCGGCGATCGGTGCGGGAAGTGTAAAGACGACGTGGAAATAGGGAACCGGAAGCAGGTCGGCTTGACGCGCGGCGAGCCACGCGGCTCGGGCTCTCCCCTGACACTTCGGACAGTGCCGATTGCGGCAGGAATTATAGGCAACGCGTGTCGTGCCGCAGTCGTCGCAAGCCTGCATGTGGCCGCCGAGCGCCTCGGTCCGGCACGCAACGATCGCGCTCATCACGCGCCGCTCGACCCGCCCCAGATGACCGGCATGTACACGGCGATAGGCGTCGCCATGCCGGCGCAGAATATCGGCAATCTCGATGGCGGGCCTGTTGGAGCGGATGTCGGAGCGGGTCATGACCCGCATCCCGCTGCGGGTCATCCAGGTGGCGTCACCTCCAGCGACAGGCGATCGAGCGGGCTCTGCGTCGCTCGGATCGTATCGGTGGCGACCTGCGTGTAGCGCGCTGTCGACGACAAATTATTGTGCCCGAGCAAGACCTGGATGATCCGGATATCGGTTCCGTTCTCGAGAAGATGTGTCGCGAAGCTGTGGCGCAGCGTGTGCAGCGTGACGCGCTTGGTCAGGCCCGCAGCCTTCACCGCCGACCGGCAGGCGGCATGCAGCACGGTCTGATCGATCGGATGATCTTCGTCACGACCAGGGAACAGATAAAGCCGCGGCCGGGCGAGCCGCCAGTAGGTGCGCAGGATGCCCAGCAGCTGGGGCGACAGCATCACGTTGCGATCCTTCGCGCCCTTGCCGTGGCGCACCTGGATGACGCCGCGGGCGCTGTCGATGTCTTCGATCCGCAGTCCCGCAACCTCCGAGGCCCTGAGCCCGGCCGCATAGGCGGTGGTGAGCGCGGCGCGGCTCTTCAGGCTCGATACCGCTTCAAGAAACTGAACCACTTCGTCGGCGCTGAGAACGACCGGCAGCTTGCGCGGTTCTCGCGCATAGGGAATGCGCTCTGGGATGAGCGCCTCGCCGAGCGTGACGCCGTAGAAAAACCGTAGCGCACAGACGATCTGGTTCAGCGCCGGCCATGAGATGCCGGTCGAGACCAAATGCACCTGGAAGGCGCGGACGTCTTCCAGCTCTAACCGGTCAGGCGATCGGCCAAAATAGCGGCTGAACTTCGAAACCGCGCTGATGTAGGATCTTTGCGTCGCCGGCGACAGATTGCGGACGGTCATGTCTTCGATCATGCGGCGGCGAAGAGGGCTCAAATGTAAGCGTAGCTCTGCGGCCCTTTTGAATGGCGCTTGACGCCTATTTTGTTCGCGTGGCGCGTCGCCGCGGCTTCCTTGTGTCGGACAACGCGTTGACGGCGGCTTCGAGTGCCTTCCGGTCGACGACGTTGGGATCGAACCGCTCCGGGCCCCAGAGGCGCATGTGTCCGTGCTCGGGATGGGCGGGGTCGCTGATGGCGGCGAGGTATTCGGCATAGCCTGGCGCACCGCCGACGTCTTCCGGAGGACAACGACCGGCGGCCTCGAGCAGGAAGGGAAGCCCCTCCGTCGTGGTGTTCTCGAACCATTTTTCGAGCTTGATCACATGGTCCCAGCTGTCGCCGAAGTCATAGAGATAGTGGATCGTCTTGGCGCCGGTCTCGCGAACGATATCGCACAGCCGCGCTTTGCGGGCATCCATGGGCTGGTGACCGTAATCATTGTCGGGGTCGGGAATCCCCCAATGTGCCTCACCAGCAAAGAACTCGAAGAGGTGACTGTTCGTCCAGCCGAATGCCTCCTGAAGCGTCAGATGCAGCCGATCAAGGCGCAGGGTGACGGGTACGACAAGGCGACGCATCACCTCCGGCTTCACATCCTTGAGGGTCACCTTGATCCGGACCGCGGTCGTGTTCAGGCTCATGCCGCCAGCCTCGGATCGCGTGTATGCATCGTATAGGTCGACGCCCAGGGAAGCAGTTCGTCCAGTCGCGCTGCAGGCCAACCATTGACGAGCTTGGCGAGAACGTCAGCGAGCCAGTGCTCGGCACTGACGCCATTGAGCTTACAGGTCTCAATGAGCGAAGCCAGCAATGCCCAATTCCCGGCGCCTTCGTCGCAACCGGCAAAAAGAGAGTTCTTGGCGTTGAGCTTGATCGGTCGCATCGCACGCTCGACAGCATTCGTGTCCATTTCGATGCGCCCATCATCAAGATAGAGCGTCAGGCCGTCCCAATGACGTAGTGCATAGCGCAAAGCCTTCGCCGTGTCGCTCTTCTGCGCAAGGTGATCGAGCTTGGCCTCAAACCACTGCTTCAAGGCTGCAACCAGAGGCCGGGTATGCGCTTGTCGGCCAGCACGGCGCTCGTCCGCAGATCGGCCGCGGAGGGCCTTCTCGACCGCGTAAAGCTGGGCGATGCGCTCAAGAGCCTCGCGGGCAACCGGAGCTGGCGCAGGCGCAGCCTCCCGCTCGATCTTCACAAACTGGCGCCGCAGATGCGACCAGCAGAAGGCGAGCGTCCCGGACAGGGCGTCCGCACGCGTCTCTCGGGTCATGGTCTTGTAAGCCTGATAGCCGTCGCAGTGGATGATGCCGCGATAGCCCTCCAGCAGCCGCAAGCCATGAACGGCGCCGCGGCCCGGTGCATAGGCATAGACTACCCCAGGCGGATCAGGTCCGGCCCAAGGCCTGTCATCGCGTGACAGCGCCCAGAAGTAGCCGGTTTTTGTTCTGCCGCGCCCCGGATCCAGCACCGGCGCCGGGGTCTCATCGACACAGAGCTTCGAGGAGGCGAGCAGAAGCTGGCGCAGACGATGCCACACGGGCTTCAATTCCTGGGCGGCATAGCCGACCCAGAAGGCGAGCGTGGAACGATCCAGCGCTATTCCGTGCGTCGCCAGCATCTGCGCCTGGCGGTAAAGCGGCAAATGCCAGTGATACTTGGCATCGATCACATGCGCGACCAGCCGCTCGGTGGGCAATCCTCCCCTGATCAATCGCTCGGGAGCCGCGTGCTGCAGGACGACGCCATGACAGGCGCGGCAGGCCAGCTTGGGACGGCGGGTGATGATGACGCGATACTGCGCCGGAACGACGTCGAGCCTCTGGCTCTCATCCTGACCAATCTCGAAGAGGTTGCCCTTACAAGACGGGCAGCAGCTCTCGGCCGGCATCATAGTCTCGATGACGCGCGGCAAATGCTCCGGCAGCTGACCACGGTTGGCTCTGCGCGCGGCAGCTCTCTTCTCGCCTGTTTTGGGATTGGCACGATTCTCGGCGGCTTCGAGAGCCGCAACGGCCTGATCGATATCCTCCAGAACAAGCTGCAGCTGATCAGCGTCCAGCTTTTCCGAGGACCGACCGAACTGCGCATCTTTCGCAAGCTTGAGCAACCGCTCGAGCCGGGCGCAGCGATCCAGCAGAGCCGCGGCAAAGGCACGCAACTCGGCTGGATCGCTCGGTAGCTCATCAGGCAAATCACTCATTGGCCCGAGCTTGCCATGCTTCGCGTCACGATGCAGCGATGATTTGCATTTTTACGCAAGCGCTTTCGGCTGCGGGATCCGAGGCGCGTGCATGCGCGTCCAATCCATGCCGGCCAGCAGTGCTGACAGCTGGGCCCCATTCATCCGCATCACACCGGCCACGATGGGTGGCCATTTGAAGCCGCTGCCATCGAGCCGCTTCCAGTACATCACAAGGCCGCTGCCATCCCAGACGACGATCTTCACCCGATCGGCGCGCTTCGCACGGAACACCACCGCCACGCCCTTCATCGGGTCATGGCCCAGCGTATCCTTCGCCAGCAGCGCCAAGCCCTCTGCACCCTTCCTGAAGTCCACAGGTTGCGTCGCCACGTAGATCATGAGGCTCGCCGGCATCGTCAGCATGAACGTGTCCATCGCAGCGCAATGAACACATCGCTCAACGCAGCAAGGCCAGGCGCCCCGCGCACCTCCACGCGCGCGCCCTGGAACTCAACCGTAACAATGGCTGCTTCCGGCGAACCGGAGGGCTCTGCGGCCGCAGGCAACGCTAATTCCGACACCACCGGCACGAACGACAGCGTGTCCGCCGACGCCGGCAATACCAACTGGCCCAAACGCGCCCGGCGCCGCCAATCATGCACCTGCTGGGGCCGGCAGCCATGGCGACGAGCGACGTCTGTTACAACCGCCCCCGGTTCGAGGCTTTCCGCCGCAATCTGCGCCTTCAAATCATCCGGCCAGCGCTTTCGACCTGCGCCAGCGAACACTTCAATACGCGGTGACAACGGTCGTCTTATGTCGTCAGAATGGTCGTCCATTGTGAGCACCCTTCCAGAAGATGACTCTTCTAACGGTGCTCTCAAGACTCCGCACAAACAATCAGACGGGCCTCGGCGCTACGCTTACGCTCAAATCGGCCATCTCGATACTCCTGTCTGAGGGGGTGGGCTCCAACACCCACATCCTCTCAGCCAGGAGGCGATCTATGCCACCTTGCCCCCTACGCCGCGGCAGCGGCTTCGTTGAATCCACAATCGAATTTGCAGGCTTTGGCGGTCTTTACCTCCCAATCCCTGCAATCTCAAACCGTCTCAAATCCGAAAAACAGACTCTCGCTCAATCGCTTAGAGCCTTGTTCACGGACGACGGAGTAGTGTACGACGAGATTGACGCGTGATCGCGCGCCAATCTCCGCCGTCGTCCCGGACAAGCGAAGCGCAGATCCGGGACCCATACCCACAGGGCGGGATTTGGCGAAGATTCGGTGTGGGAGCTGTGCCCCACACTACTCCCTGGGGGTTATGGGTCCCCGCCCCCGTGCGCAATTGCGCACTAGGCGGGGACGACGGCGAGTGTGTGGCAACGCTTTCAGCCCAACCAAAACTTCGGCGTGGGCTTCCCTCACCCACGCCGATGCGTATCGTCACGTAATCGCGATCGGACATCCGTTGCTTCCCGTCGCGCCCTTGATGGGCGCCGGGGTGAACGAATAGACGAACTGATACTTCTTCTCGGCGATCAGATCGTCGAAGATCAGGTTCTCGTGGTTGTGGATGCCGTGCTTGGTCTGCAGCTCGGCGTGGACCACGAAAGCGAGCGACTTGTCGGGATTGGGCACCACCTCGACCGCCCAGGTGTCGGCGCCGGTCAGCGCAAGATCCTTTTCGACCACCCACTTCGCAGCATCGAGGCCGATGCCCGGCTCGCCGCTGTTGAAGCGATCGTTGTTCTTCATCCAGAGCGAGCCCCAGCCGGTGTGGAACATGATCGCGTCGCCAGGCTTGATGTCGCTCTCGGGGATGTTCTGCTTCGCCAGCGCCGCCTTGATGTCAGCCGAGGTGATCTCCTGCCCCGCATCCATCATGCCGCCCTTGAGCGCGACCATGTCGAGCAGATGCGCGCGGGTGAAGATCGGCTTAAGCTTCTCGACGCCAAGCTTCTTGAGCCCGTATGCGTCGCTAATTTCTGCGGCTGTGAAGCCATTGTAGAATCGCATCTCGCTCTTGTCGCCGTCCTTGCCCATCTGGATGCCGATATGGCCGAGGCCGTCGAACTGCGTACCGGTCTGGCCGATCTCGGTGGCCAGGAATTCGTCGTGATAGACCATCTTATTGTCACCGAACGGGCCGCCGGTCGGGCTGCCCGGAATGCGCAGTGCGAATATACGCGCACCAAACAGCGGCATGGCGGCTTCGTAGACGCGGCCGATCTTGTAGATCTTGCCGTCCTTAATCCATTTCGCCGCGTCGAGGACCTTCGCCGGGGTCATGTGGTTGGATGCGCCGGACTCGTCATCCTTACCCCATTTCGATGGCCACCAGGGCTTGTCGGTGCCCTTGGGCATGGAGGTTGCAGTCTGCGCCTGGGCCTCACTGATCGGTGCAAGCGCGAACTTGCCGTGCATCGAGCCGGCGAGCGCGGCTCCAGCAACGCCGGCGATGCCTGCGGTGCGGAGCAGGGTCCGGCGATCCGTCGTGGAGCCGCCGCCGTCTTGATCTACGTTATTGATCTCGTTAGACATTCCACCCTCCCAGGTTGTGGTCAGAACAATGTCTGACTCTAAAATTGTTTCCGCTAGCCTCCTCCTCCGCTACGCTGTTGTCCAGCGACAAAAATAAGACGGCCGACGCGAGAGCTTCCCATGGGCCTGTTCGAAAGCGATAAATCCGCGCAGCGACTTCCGGTCTCGCTGATCACCGGCTTTCTCGGCAGCGGCAAGACCACGCTGCTGAATCGCCTGCTGCGCCACGACGACATGAAGGACAGCGCCGTCATCATCAACGAGTACGGCGAAGTCAGCCTCGACCATCTCCTGGTCGAACGCGTCGACGGCGAAGTCGCCGTGCTTGCGAGCGGATGCATCTGCTGCACCATCCGCAGCGACCTGGAGCAGACGCTGCGAGACCTTCTGGTGAAGCGGGACCGCGGCGAGATTCCGCCGTTCCGCCGTATCCTGGTCGAGACCACCGGGCTCGCCGACCCCGCGCCGATCGTGCAGCTCCTGCTCAACAATCCGCTCGTCTCGCACTTCCTGCGGCTCGACACGGTCGTGACCACGGTCGATGCGGTCAACGCGCCGCATCAGCTAGACCGGCAGTATGAGGCGGTGAAACAGGTAGCGTTGGCCGACCGGCTGTTGATCACCAAGAGTGACCTGGTCGAGGACATCGCGGCGCTTGAGCTGCGTCTGCGGCGGCTCAATCCCGGCGCCAGAATCGAAAACGTCAGTCACGGCGAGATCGATCCCGCGCAGCTATTCGGCGCCGGCCTGATCGATCCCGAGCTGAAAAGGATAGACGTTGAGCGCTGGCTCAACGAGCGGGCCTTCGCGGAACCAGATGCGCACGCCGGCCGTGCGCATCACGATCATCACGCGCACCATGATCATGGCCATCATGATCACGATGCGTCGATCGCGAGCTTCATGCTGGCGTTCGACGAGCCGCTCGACTGGATGGCCGTGACGCACTGGCTTGCGCATTTACGCAACGCGCGCGGCCAGGATCTGCTGCGGGTGAAGGGGATTCTCAATCTCCGTGACGAACCGGCGCCGATCGTGATCCATGGCGTGCATCACGTCTTCCATCCGCCGGTGGCGCTCAGCGGCTGGCCCGACAGCGATCGCCGCTCGCGCATCGTGTTCATCACACGCGGCATCGCGCGTGCGGACGTGCTTGAGCTCTGGCAGGCGGTCCTCGCGGCAGCGTGAGGCGCGTCGAAATGAGCGACGCTGCCGAACCCTCCCCTGGAGGGGGAGGGTCGCTGTGCATGCAGCGAAGCGGAATGCGCAGCGGGGTGGGGTGACAGTCTCTCCACCTCGAACAGTGCCCGTGGGGAGAGATCACCCCACCCCGCTCGCGCTGCGCGCGATCGACCATCCCCCTCCAGGGGAGGGTGGCAGCGTGAATGCCGCGCTGTCCGTCAGCTCAACCAGAACTTCGGCGTCGCCGGCTCCAGCCGGCCGCCGACGCGCACCGGCGCAATCTTTAGCGCAAGGCCCGTGGCATCATCCGTCTCGACCGCCACGCCGCTGAGCGTCGCCACGCCCGCGGCCGGCTCGAACCGGCCTGACGGAATCCCCGACGTGAAGCGCCGCAGCGGTTCTTCCTTCTGCATGCCGATGATGGAATCGTAATCGCCGGTCATGCCGGCGTCGGTCATGTAGGCCGTGCCGCCCGACAGGATCTGGTGGTCGGCGGTCGGCACATGGGTGTGGGTGCCGACGACGAGGCTGGCGCGGCCGTCGCAGAAGAAGCCGATGCCCTGCTTCTCGCTGGTCGCCTCGCAATGGAAGTCGACGACGATGGCGTCGGCGGCAACGCCGAGCGGACAGGCGCCAAGCTCGCGCTCGAGCGCGGCAAAGGGATCGTCGAACGGGGTCATGAAGACGCGGCCGAGCGCGTTGACGACGAGCGCATGCTTGCCGTTCTTGGTCTCCACCAGCGCGGCGCCGCGGCCGGGCGTGCCGCGCGGGTAGTTCGTCGGCCGCACCAGGCGCTCGGCGCGCTCGATGAACACCAGGGCTTCTCGCTGGTCCCAGGAGTGATTGCCGAGCGTCACCGCATCGGCCCCGGCATCGAGAAACTCCTGATAGATCGCTTCCGTGATGCCGAAGCCGCCGGCGGAATTCTCACCGTTGACGACGACGAAATCGAGCGACCAGTCCTTGACCATGCCGGGCAGATATTCGGCGATGGCGTTGCGGCCGCTACGGCCGACGACATCACCCACGAAGAGAATGCGCAACTTCAGAACTCCGGAAATCGAACACGTCCGATTCCGTTAGCACATAATCCAGCGCGACGTCGTGCGATAGTGCCGGAACCGCCTTGATCTCCTGGGCTGCAAAAGCAAGCCCGATGCCGACGATCTGCTTGGTCTTGCGCAGATGCGCGAAGGTGTGGTCGTAGTGCCCCGCGCCATAGCCGATGCGATGGCCGAGACGGTCGAAGGCCGCGAGCGGCGTCAGCATGATGTCGGGGATGACTTCGGCCGCGGCCGGCGACGGCTCGGGAATGCCGAGCGGGCCGAGCATCAGGCGGTCGTTCGGATGGAAGATGCGGAAGATCAGCGACTGGCCGCGGGCGGTGACGCAGGGCAGCGCGAGCCTTGCGCCCGCCTCGGCGAGTGCCTTCATCAGCGGCAGCGGATCGATCTCGCTGCGGATCGGGGAATAGCCGGAGACTATGCTGCCGGGCAGCAGCGGGAACGGCAGCCCGCGCTTGGCGAGCTTTGCGGCGGCGGCGGTGCGCTTCTTCTCGCTCAGCGCATCGCGCGCCGCGAGGGCTTTGGCACGGAGTTCGGCTTTCGAATTGGACATGCGCTTTGGTCCCCCACGTCATCACCCACCTTGTGCGCCCTTGCGCACCGGGGCGGGTGATCCAGTATTCCAGAGGCGGTGGTGATTCACACAGAGGCCGCGGCGTACTGAATGCCCCGGGCGAGCCGGAGCACGACATCTACCGAACTGGCCGCAGTTGCTTCGACAAGCACAAACCAAGCAAACAAAAGTGCGAAGCCGCGAACGCCGTTGAAGCACTCGATCCCGGAGTTCCCTACGAAAGTAGGTGGGCACCATATGTCCGAGCCCACGGGCCCGGCCAGGGACAGTTCCCTAAAGGATCGATAAGGCCCCGGGGATATATGGCTCCTGACGCACGTCGCAGCCTCGCCCGCGCAATGTAACAACGATACTGACGAACCGCCAGCCCAACGGGCGGTCCGCCCAAAATCAGCCGATCGCGATGCCGTTGCCCACCGTCCGGTTCAGGACCTGGGTCGACTTCTCGATGCGCTCGGCGGCGGCGTTGAGCGCATTCACCACGGCGGTCTGGGTCATCCGGGCGCGCTCGACGGCGGCATTGCGGAAATCCCTGAGCTCAGTCAGCTCCTGCTCCATGGTGCGGACGCGGTTGCCAACGTCGACCAGTTCGTCGCAGACGGTCAGCGCCGCCATCACGGTGAGCCTGGCATCACCGATCTCGCCGAATTTTCCGCGCAGCGACTGAATCCGCGTCTCCAGGCTTTCGGCGAGCTTGAGCAGCCGCACCTCCTGGCCCTCCTCGCAGGCCATGCGGTATTGCCGGCCGTTGATGGTGACGTTGATGTGGCTCATCCGTCCTCTCCGGTATCGAGCACCGAGCGTATCGTGACGATTGCGGAATCCAGCCGATCGGAGATTTCGCGATTGGTGCGCTCGAGCTTGCGCGCCTTCACCAGCGCGCCGTCGAGCTCATCGGCAAGCCGCGAGCGATCCGCGCCCAGTGCCTGGATTCGCGCCGCGAGCTCGTTCTCGTCGCGATCGGCATCGCGCCGCCGCTCCACCGCGCTTTCGAGCGCGTCGAGCGCCGCCATGAGTCTGCGGGTCGCGATCTCGATCTCGACGGCCGAGGACTCCGTCATGGCAGAGCTGTTGGAAACGCGATCGTTCATGCAGTCAGCGGCGGAACCTGTGGCCTTGCCCGTGGGGCTTGCCGTCCGGCAAAAGACTCGGTTCGGCAAACGGTTAGAAGCAGAAATTTACGTGGCAAGCTAGCGGAGCGCAACGCCGCCGCGAAACTATGCACTGCTAAGCAACTTTTACGGCCAAACCGACGTTTGATTGCCTTGGACTCCCGGAACCGAGGTGCTATCCCAGCCCAACCTTCCGTGGCCGCCAGGCTCCCCCCACGCGGCCCGCACCACCGCCAAGCGCCTCATTTCAGACGGATTTCAGACATGACGCAAGTCGACCACAACCGCATGGCCAACGCGATTCGTGGCCTCTCGATGGACGCTGTCGAGAAGGCGAAATCGGGCCATCCCGGCCTGCCGATGGGCGCCGCCGACGTCGCCACGGTGCTGTTCACGCAATTCCTGAAATTCGACGCCGCAGTCACCGACTGGCCCGACCGCGACCGCTTCGTGCTCTCGGCCGGCCACGGCTCGATGCTGCTCTATTCGCTGCTGTATCTGACCGGCAATGCCGGCATGACGCTGGATCAGCTCAAGCAGTTCCGCCAGCTCGGCGGCTTGACCCCGGGCCATCCCGAGAACTTCCACACCAAGGGCATCGAGACCACCACCGGTCCGCTCGGCCAGGGCATCTCGACCGCGGTCGGCATGGCGCTCGCCGAGAAGATGCTGGCCGCC
Source organism: Bradyrhizobium barranii subsp. apii (assembly GCF_011516635.5). Taxonomy (GTDB): domain Bacteria; phylum Pseudomonadota; class Alphaproteobacteria; order Rhizobiales; family Xanthobacteraceae; genus Bradyrhizobium; species Bradyrhizobium barranii. The sequence goes on from NZ_CP096255.1 coordinate 8,498,492, forward strand.
GAATTCGGCAAGAAGATCGTCGACCACCACACCTACGTGCTCGCCTCCGACGGCGACCTGATGGAAGGCGTGTCGCAGGAAGCGATCGCGATGGCCGGGCACTGGAAGCTCGGCAAGCTGATCGTGCTCTACGACGACAACGGCATCTCGATCGACGGGCCGACCTCGATCTCCGATTCCGTCGACCAGGTGAAGCGCTTCAAGTCCGCGGGCTGGGCCGCCGAAAAGATCGACGGCCATGACCAGGCCGCCATCGCCGCTGCGATCACCCGCGCGCAAAAATCCAACAAGCCGACGCTGATCGCCTGCCGCACCACCATCGGCTTCGGCGCGCCGCACAAGGCCGGCACCGCGAAGGCGCATGGCGAGGCGCTCGGCGCCGACGAGCTCAAGGCCGCCAAGGAAAATCTCGGCATCTCGCTCGAGCCGTTCTCGGTGCCGGATGACGTGCTTAAGGCCTGGCGCGCAGCCGGCAGCCGCGGCGCGGCGGCACGACAGGAATGGGAAGGACGGCTCGGCGAGCTCGGCAGCCGCAAGCGCGCCGAGTTCGAGCGCCGTCTGCGTCACGAGCGTCCGGCCTCGCTCGCGAAGGCCGTGCGCGCGTACAAGAAGGAGCTGCTGGAAAAGCCGATGACCGCGGCGACCCGCAAATCCTCGGAAGCGGTGATCGAAGTCATTGCCGGCGCGATGCCGATGGAATTCCTCGCCGGCTCCGCCGATCTCACCGGCTCCAACAACAACAAGGCGAAGTCGGCGACCGCCTTCTCCGCCAAGACACTCAAGGGCCGCTTCATCCATTACGGCATCCGCGAGCACGGCATGGCGGCCGCGATGAACGGCATCTTCCTGCATGGCGGCTTCGCGCCGAACGGCGCGACCTTCCTGGTGTTCACCGACTATGCGCGTCCCGCGATGCGCCTTGCCGCGTTGATGGGCGCCGGCGTCGTCTACGTGATGACGCACGATTCCATCGGCCTCGGCGAAGACGGCCCGACCCACCAGCCGGTCGAGCATCTCGCGGCACTTCGCGCCATCCCGAACATGCGCGTGTTCCGCCCCGCCGACTCCATCGAGGTCGCCGAGTGCTGGGAGCTTGCGCTCAATCGTATCGACGGCCCGACCGTGCTGGCGCTGACACGTCAGAACCTGCCGCAGCTCCGCACCAATGCGCCGAACGACATTCCCTGCGCAGCCGGCGCCTACGAGCTGGTCGCCGCCCAGGGCGAAGCCAAGGCAACGCTGTTCGCTTCCGGCTCCGAGGTCGAGATCGCGGTCGCCGCCCAGAAGCAGCTCGCCGAGCGCGGCATCGCGTCACGGGTGGTCTCGGTGCCCTCGCTCGAGCTTTTGTTAGCGCAACCAGAAGCCAAGCGTGCCGAGATCATCGGCAACGCGCCGGTGAAGGTCGCGATCGAGGCCGCAGTGCGCTGGGGCTGGGATGCCGTGATCGGCCAGGATGGCGATTTTATCGGCATGCATTCGTTCGGCGCGAGCGCGCCGGCGAAGGATCTTTACAAGCATTTCGGCATTACCGCCGAGGCTGCGGTTAACGCTGTGCTGAAGCGCGTTAGCTGAGAGTTGAGCTTGCCAAAAAAAAGGACTACGTAGTCTCTCATATGATCAAGCATCGCCCGGCCGAACCGGGCGTCCGCCCTAAAAAACCCTCGCAGGCGCGTTGTGCGGGATGATCGGGGTTATCGAACACGTCATTGAACGGTCATAAGGAGATGAAACATGGCAGTCCGCGTCGGAATTAACGGTTTTGGCCGCATCGGCCGCAACATCCTGCGGGCTATCGCCGAGTCCGGCCGCAAGGACATCGAGGTCGTCGGCATCAACGACCTCGGCCCGGTCGAGACCAACGCGCATCTCCTTCGCTTCGACAGCGTCCATGGCCGCTTCCCCGGCACCGTGACCGTCGATGGCGACTCCATCAACCTCGGCGGCGGCAAGATCAAGGTGACCGCCGAGCGCGATCCCTCGAAACTGCCCTGGAAGGATCTCGGCGTCGACATCGCGATGGAATGCACCGGCATCTTCACCGCGAAGGACAAGGCGTCCGCGCATCTCACCGCCGGCGCCAAGCGCGTTCTCGTTTCCGCGCCCGCCGACGGCGCCGACGCCACCATCGTCTACGGCGTCAACCACGACACGCTGACCAAGGATCACCTGGTCGTCTCCAACGGCTCCTGCACCACCAACTGCCTCGCGCCGGTCGCCAAGGTGCTGAACGACCTGGTCGGCATCGAGACCGGCTTCATGACCACGATCCACGCCTACACCGGCGACCAGCCGACGCTGGACACGCTACACAAGGATCTCTACCGCGGCCGTGCGGCGGCGATGTCGATGATCCCGACCTCGACCGGCGCGGCGAAGGCAATCGGCCTCGTGCTCCCGGAACTCAAGGGCAAGCTCGACGGCGTCTCGATCCGCGTGCCGTCCCCGAACGTCTCGGTCATCGACCTCAAGATCGTCGCCAAGCGCGCCACCGACGCCAAGGAAATCAACGCGGCGATGAAGCGGGCCTCCGAGCAGCAGCTCAAGGGCATTCTCGGCTATACTAATCAGCCGAACGTCTCGATCGACTTCAACCACGATCCGCACTCCTCGACCTTCCACGAGGACCAGACCAAGGTGCAGAACGGCACGCTGGTGCGCGTGATGTCCTGGTACGACAACGAGTGGGGCTTCTCGAACCGCATGGCGGACACCGCCGTCGCGTTCGCGAAGGTGATCTAACTCCGCTCTCGTGTCCCGGACGCGATGCAGCGTGAAACGCTGCGTCGCAGATCCGGGACCCATGTCCCTCCAGCGTAGGTCCCGGTTCTGCATAGCGGCACTCCGCGCAGCTATGCGCCCGGGACAAGAGAGTGTCCGATGACCAACAAATTCCGCACCCTCGACGACGTCGATGTGAAGGGCAAGCGCGTGCTGCTGCGCGTCGATCTCAACGTGCCCATGGACAACGGGCGCGTCAGCGACGCGACCCGGCTCGAGCGCGTTGCGCCGACCATCACTGAAATCTCGGACAAGGGCGGCAAGGTCATCCTGCTCGCGCATTTCGGCCGGCCGAAGGGACGCGACCCCAAGGAGTCGCTCAAGCCGGTTGCCGAAGCGCTGTCGAAGGTCGTGAACAGGCCCGTCGCCTTCGCCGACGACTGCGTCGGCGAGCCCGCGGCCACGGCCGTGGCTGCGTTGAAGGATGGTGACATCCTGTGCCTGGAAAATACCCGCTTCCACAAGGAAGAGGAAAAGAACGATCCCGCCTTCGTCGCGGAATTGGCAAAACTCGGCGACATCTGGGTCAATGACGCCTTCTCGGCCGCGCACCGCGCCCATGCCACGACCGAAGGCCTCGGCCACAAGCTGCCGGCCTATGCCGGCCGCACCATGCAGGCCGAGCTCGTCGCGCTGGAGAAGGCGCTGGGCTCGCCGACCAAGCCCGTCATCGCGATCATCGGCGGCGCCAAGGTCTCGACCAAGATCGACCTGCTCGAAAACCTCGTGACCAAGGTCGACGCGCTCGTGATCGGCGGCGGCATGGCCAACACCTTCCTGCACGCCCAGGGCGTTGGGATCGGCAAGTCGCTGGCCGAGAAGGATCTCGCCGCGACGGCGATCCGCATCATGGAGAAGGCGGAAGCCGCCAATTGCGCGATCATCCTGCCGGTCGACGCCACCGTCGCCTATCATTTCGCGGCAAACGCGCCCTCGCATGCCTACGGGCTCGATGCGATCCCGGCCGACGGCATGATCCTCGACGTCGGCCCGCAGTCGATCGCGCGCGTCCACGCCGCGATCGACGACGCGGCCACGCTGGTCTGGAACGGACCGCTCGGCGCCTTCGAGATGCAGCCGTTCGACCGCGGAACCGTGTCGGCCGCCAAGCATGCCGCCGAGCGCACCAAGGCCAAGAAGCTGATCTCGATCGCGGGCGGCGGCGACACGGTCGCGGCCCTCAACCAGGCCCATGTGGCCGGTCAATTCACCTATGTCTCGACCGCCGGTGGCGCATTTCTTGAATGGATGGAAGGCAAGCCCCTTCCCGGCGTCGAAGTTCTGCGCACCAAGTAATCAGTCGGCCTTTTAAGTCGGCCTTGCAGGCCCAAACCGGAGAAAAAGACAGATGGCTCGGATCACGTTACGTCAATTGCTCGACCATGCAGCGGAGAACGATTACGGCGTACCGGCCTTCAACATCAACAACATGGAGCAGGCGCTGGCGATCATGGACGCGGCCAACACGGTCGACGCGCCCGTCATCATCCAGGCCTCGCGCGGCGCGCGCTCCTACGCCAACGACATCATGCTCAAGCACATGATGGACGCGGTGACCGAGATCTATCCGCACATTCCGGTCTGCGTGCATCTCGACCACGGCAACGAGGCTGCGACCTGCATGACCGCGATCCAGGCCGGCTTCACCTCCGTCATGATGGACGGCTCGCTCAAGGCCGACGGCAAGAGCCCAGCCGACTGGACCTACAATGTCGGTGTCACCAAGACCGTGACCGACATGGCCCATCTCGGCGGCATCTCGGTCGAGGGTGAGCTCGGCGTGCTCGGCTCGCTCGAAACAGGCATGGGCGACAAGGAAGACGGCCACGGCGCCGAAGGCAAGCTGAGCCACGACCAGCTCCTGACCAATCCGGACGAGGCCGTGAAGTTCGTCCAGGAGACCAAGGTGGACGCGCTCGCGATCGCGATGGGCACCTCGCATGGCGCCTACAAATTCACCCGCAAGCCGGATGGCGACATCCTGGCCATGAAGGTGATCGAGGAGATCCACCGCAAGCTGCCGAACACGCATCTCGTGATGCACGGCTCCTCGTCGGTGCCGCAGGACCTCCAGGACATCATCAACGAGTTCGGCGGCAAGATGAAGCCGACCTGGGGCGTTCCGGTCGCCGAGATCCAGCGCGGCATCAAGAACGGCGTGCGCAAGATCAACATCGACACCGACAACCGCATGGCCATGACCGGCCAGATCCGCAAGGTGTTCAAGGAGCACCCGGAAGAGTTCGACCCGCGCAAGTACCTGAAGCCGGCGATGGAAGCCATGACCAAGTTGTGCAAGCAGCGGCTCCAGGAGTTCAATACCGCAGGCCAGGCCTCCAAGTTCAAGAAGGTCCTGACCCCCGCCGAGATGGCCAAGCGCTACGCCAAGGGCGAGCTCGATCCGAAGGTGGCGTAAGGCCTTCAGCCACATCCTCCCGTCATTCCGGGACACGCGAAGCGTGGGCTATGATGCGCAATTGCGCATCTGAGAATCCATAACCACAGCCTGGGGTTATGGATTCCGGGCCTGCGCCTTTCGGCGTATCCCGGAATGACAGAGGGCCCCCCTTTACCCTGCGACGAACGTTAACTCGGCAATTGCCCGAGAACGGTCTATTTTCACAGGCAAGGGCAGAATCGTTTTGGGAGGACCTCTCGATGAATCTGACTGAGCTCAACAGGATCGCGACCGCCATGGTCGCGCCCGGCAAGGGCATCCTTGCCGCCGACGAATCCTCCGGCACCATCAAGAAGCGCTTTGACGCGATCGGGGTGGAATCGACGGAAGGCAACCGCCGCGACTATCGCGAGATGCTGTTCCGCTCCAGGGAGGCCATGAGCCAGTGCATCTCCGGCGTGATCCTCTATGACGAGACGATCTGGCAGGATGCGAAGGACGGCACGCCACTGGTCAAGCTGATCGAGCAGAGCGGCGCTATCCCCGGCATCAAGGTCGACGAGGGCACGCAAGCCCTGCCGATGTGCCCGGGCGAGCTCGTCACCGTCGGGCTCGACAAGCTCGCAGAACGCCTGAAGAAATATTACGAGCGCGGCGCGCGCTTCGCCAAATGGCGCGCCGTGATCGATATCGGCAGCGGCATTCCGTCGATGACCGCGACCGGCGTCAACGCCCATGCGCTGGCCCGCTACGCGGCGCTGTGCCAGGCCGCGCAGATCGTGCCGATCGTCGAGCCTGAGGTGCTGATGGACGGCGATCACGACATCGACCGCTGCTATGAAGTGACGACCCGCGTGCTCAACAAGACCTTCCAGGAATTGCGCGTGCAGCGCGTCGCGCTCGAAGGCATGGTGCTGAAGCCGAACATGGCGATCTCTGGCAAGAAGTGCGCGAAGCAGGCTCCCGTCGAGGAGGTCGCGGAGAAGACAATTCGGCTGCTGAAGGCCTGCGTGCCCGCGGCCGTGCCCGGTATCGCCTTCCTCTCCGGCGGCCAGTCGGACGAAGAGGCGACCGCGCATCTCAACGCCATGCACAAGCTCGGGCCGCTGCCCTGGGGCCTGACCTTCTCCTACGGCCGCGCGCTGCAGGCCGCGCCGCAGAAGGCCTGGTCCGGCAAGGCCGAGAATGTCGCAGCCGGCCAAAGTGCATTCAGCCATCGCGCCCGGATGAATGGTCTGGCGTCCAAGGGCGAATGGCAAAGCAGCCTGGAAAAGAAAGCAGCCTAGATCTTGTCGAACAAATCGCCTCCGCCGCGCCCGGCGCCGCGTCTCTATCTCGCGACGCCTGCCGTCGATGATCCCGCTGCGTTCGTCGCCGAGCTGCCGGGCCTGCTCGCTGCCGCCGACGTCGCGGCCGTGCTGCTGCGGCTGAAGGAGACCGACCAGCGCACCATGATCACGCTCATCAAGGCGCTGGCCCCGCCGGTCCAGAAGGCGGGCGCCGCGCTGCTCGTTGAAGGTCATGCCGAACTGGTCGCACGTGGCGGCGCCGACGGCGCGCACCTACCCGGCATCGCGGCGCTGAAAGAGGCGCTGCCATCGCTCAAGCCCGATCGCATCGCCGGCGTCGGCGGGCTGACGACGCGGCACCATTCCATGGATGCGGGCGAGATAGGCGCGGACTACGTGCTGTTCGGCGAACCTGATGCAAAGGGCCAACGCCCGTCGTCCCAGGCGATCGCCGAGCGGCTGGACTGGTGGGCCGAGCTGTTCGAGCCGCCCTGCGTCGGCTTTGCCACCTCGCTCGAAGAGGCGCACGACTTCGCCGCCAGCGGCGCCGATTTCGTGCTGGTCGGCGATTTCGTCTGGTCCGATCCGCGCGGTCCCAAGGCCGCGCTGATCGAGGTCGACGCTGAGATCAAGAAGGCCCATGCGGCTGCGCTTGCGGGTCAGGAGCACGGCTAGCGCCCGACATGAAGCTCCCGCGCATCACCATCCTGGCCACGCTGCTGCTGACGGCGCCCGCGGCCGCGCAGCTCCAGATCACGCCGCCGGTGGCCACGCCGAGCGCTGTGCCTGAGAAACAAAAGCCCAAGCCGCCTCCGGCCGCCAAGAAGAAGGAGGCCGCGCCGGCGCCAAAACCTTCGGCCTCGCCCAAGCCGGCCGCCTCGCCCAAGCCGGCGCTGCCCGCAACCGTGATCCCCGCACCGGCAACCGACAATCCCAATGTCGATCTGGTGTTCGGCGCCTATCAGCGCGGCCAGTACAAGACGGCGTTCGATCTTGCCACCGCCCGCGCAGAAGCGGGCGATCCCAAGGCGATGACCATGCTCGGCGAGCTCTATTCCAACGCCATGGGCATCCGCCGCGACTACGCCAAGGCGCTGGAATGGTACAAGCGCGCCTCCGATGCCGGCGACCGCGAGGCGATGTTCGCGCTCGCCATGCTGCGAATTTCCGGCCGCGGCGGCTCGGTCGACAAGAGCGAGGCGGTGAAGCTGATGGCTTCCGCCGCCAAGCTCGGCGAGCCCAAGGCGGCCTATAACCTCGCGCTGCTTTACCTCGACGGCCAGACCCTGCCGCAGGACGTCAAGCGGTCCGCCGAGCTGCTGCGTCAGGCCGCCGACGCCGGCCTGCCCGAGGCGCAATACGCGCTGGCGACCTTCTACAAGGAAGGCACCGGCGTGCCGAAGGACCCGGAACGCGCGGTGCGGCTGCTCCAGGCGGCTTCACTGGCGGACAATGTCGATGCCGAGGTCGAATATGCCATCGCCATGTTCAACGGCACCGGCACGGTGAAGAACCAGCCGGCCGCCGTCGCGTTGCTCCGCAAGGCCTCCCGCCAGGGCAGCGCGATCGCGCAGAACCGCCTGGCCTGGGTGCTGATCAACGGCATGGGCACGTCCGTGGACAAGGTCGACGGCTTTAAATGGCACCTGGTGGCGAAAACCTCCGGCAAGGGCGATCCGGAGCTCGACAAGCAATTGTCCGACCTGCCGGCCGAGGACCGGGGCAAGGCCGAGGCCGCCGCCAGAAAATGGCTCGGGACCAAATGACTTGACGCAAAGGCCCTCGCAGGGCACCCCATCCTTCAAACAGGCGCGATTTCGCGCCATTTCCCCCGATCAAGACCAGAGCACATGCTGTATTCCGCCACTATCAACGTCATGGTCAAAGCCGCGCGCCGCGCCGGCCGCAGCCTCAAGCGCGATCTCGGCGAGATCGAGCATCTCCAGGTCTCGCTGAAGGGGCCGGCCAATTTCGTCTCACTGGCCGACAAGCGCGCCGAGGAGATCCTCTATCAGGACCTCGCCAAGGCCCGCCCCGGCTACGGCTTCATCGGCGAGGAAGGCGGCACCCGCGAAGGCAGCGACAAGAGCCACACCTGGATCGTCGACCCGCTCGACGGCACCACCAACTTCCTGCACGGCATCCCGCAATTCGCGATCTCGATCGGCCTCGTGCGCGAGGGCACGATCATTGCGGGCGTGATCTACAACCCCGCCAATGACGAGCTCTACATCGCCGAGCGCGGCAAGGGCGCCTTCCTCAACGACCAGCGACTGCGCGTGGCCGGCCGCCGCCAGCTCAACGAATGCGTGGTGGCCTGCGGCCTGCCCCATATCGGCCGCGGCGACCACGAGGAATTCCGCCGCGAGATGACCGCGATCCAGGACCGCGTCGCGGGCCTGCGCCGTTTCGGCGCCGCCTCGCTCGACCTGGCCTTCGTCGCCGCCGGCCGCCTCGACGGCTACTGGGAGCGCAATCTGCAATCCTGGGACATCGCCGCCGGCATGATCATGGTGCGCGAGGCCGGTGGCACGGTGAGCGACATCGCAACGCCGGGTGACGCGCTGGTGACCGGGCATGTCGTGTGCGGAAATGAGTTCGTGCACGGGGAGCTGGTGAAGATTTTGCGGAAGTAGGCTTAGGGCGCCCCCTACGCTTCACACTCCGCCGTCATCACCCGCCTTGTGCGCACTTGCGCACTGGAGCGGGTGATCCAGTATTCCAGAGACGTTTGTTGGATACGGAAGGGCCGCGGCGTACTGGATGCCCCGCCTGCGCGGGGCATGACAGCTCGCCTTATGGCTTCACCGGCGCGGGCGGCCCATACGTCTCGCCTTCCTTCGCTGCCTTCGGCTCCCGGTCGCCCGCGAGCACGCGCTGCACCGAGACGAAGAACACCGGCACCATCAGCAGCGCCAGGATCACCACCGCGATCATGCCGCCCATCACGATGCTGCCGAGCGCTTGCTGGCTGGCGCCGCCTGCGCCGTGTGCGATCGCCATCGGCAGCACGCCGCAGATGAAGGCAAGGCCGGTCATCAGGATCGGGCGGAAGCGCAGGCGGCATGCTTCGATGGTCGCTTCCACCAGCGGCTTGCCTTCTTTCCGCAGATCCTTGGCGAACTCGATGATCAGGATCGCGTCCTTTGCCGCGAGGCCGATGATCGTGATCAGGCCGACGGTGAAATAGACGTCGTTGGGCAGGCCGCGCAGCATCGCCGCGGCCACCGCGCCGACGATGCCGAGCGGCACCGTGAGCAGCACCGCGAGCGGAACGGTCCAGCTCTCGTAGAGCGCGGCAAGACACAGGAACACCACGAACACCGACAGCGCCAGCAGGAACGGCGCCTGCGAGCCCGACAGTTTTTCCTGGAGCGACTGTCCGGTCCATTCATAGCCGAAGCCGCGCGGCAATTTGCCGGCAAGCCGCTCCATCTCGGCGATCGCGTCGCCCGAGGTGAAGCCGGGTTTCGCCTCGCCGGAGATGCGCACTGCGGGATAATAATTGAAGCCCGCGATCTGCGTCGGGCCGCGCGCCCATTCGACCGTGGCGAAAGAGGAGAACGGCACGAGCTGGCCACGGCTGTTCTTGACGTTGTAGTTGAGGATGTCCTCGGTCCGCATGCGGTCGCGGGCATCCGCCTGCACCACGACGCGCTGCATGCGGCCGCGGTTCGGGAAGTCGTTGATGTAGTTCGAGCCGAGATTGGTCGAGATCGTGTTGTTGATGTCCTCGAAGGTGACGCCGAAGGCGCCGGCCTTCTCGCGGTCGATCACGAGATTGACCACGCCGGCCTCGGGCAGGCCCTCGATATAGACCTTCTGCAGCACGGAACTGGCATTGGCCTCCGCGATCAGCTGATCGGCGGCGCGCATCAATGCCGGATAGCCTTTCTGGCCGCGGTCCTGAAGGCGGAACGAGAAGCCCGAGGAGTTGCCGAGATTGTCGATCGGCGGCGGCTGGAGCGCGGAGATCTTTGCATCGCGGATCGACGACGACAGATCGCGGTTGATGTCGTTGACGATCGCAGCGGCAGAGTCCTTCGGCCCGCGCTCCGACCAGTCCTTCAGCGTGATGAAGGCCTGCGCGGTGTTCATGCCCTGACCGGAGAAGCTGAAGCCGGTGAGGAAGGTGACATCCTTCACACCCGGCCGCTCGGCGAGATATTTCTCGACCTTCTCGATGACGGCCTCGGTGCGGGGATACGACGAATCCGACGGCGTCTGCACGTCGGTGGTGACGAAGCCCTGGTCGTCGATCGGCAGGAAGCCGCCGGGCAGGCTGACGAAGGCCCAGGAGAGACCAACCAGCAGCGCGACATAGACCAGCATCAGGCGGCCGGTCCGCTTCAGCGAGAAGCCGACGGTGCGGGAATAGCCCTCCTTGCCGCCTTCGAGCATGCGGTTGAACCAGCCGAACACGCCCCGCTTCGCATGGCCGTGGCCGGCCGCGACGGGCTTCAGAATCGTCGCGCACAGCGCCGGCGTCAGCGACAGCGCGAGGAAGGCGGAGAAGCCGATCGCAGCGACCATGGTCACCGAGAACTGGCGGTAGATGATGCCGACCGAGCCGGGGAAGAACGCCATCGGCACGAACACCGCCATCAGCACCAGCGTGATGCCGATGATGGCGCCCGATATCTGCGCCATCGCCTTCCGCGTCGCTTCCTTCGGCGGCAGGCCTTCCTCGGACATGATGCGCTCGACGTTCTCGACCACGACGATGGCGTCGTCGACGAGGATGCCGACCGCGAGCACCATGCCGAACATCGAGAGCATGTTGATGGAATAGCCGGCGAGCAGCAGCGTGGTACACGCGCCCAGCAACGCCACGGGCACCACGATGGTCGGGATGATGGTGTAGCGGATGTTCTGCAGGAACAGGAACATCACCACGAATACCAGCACCACGGCTTCGACCAGCGTCGTCAGCACCTTCTTGATCGAGGCCTCGACCACGGGCGTGATGTTGTAGGGGATCTCGTAGGAGATGTTGGCCGGGAAGAAGCGCGACAGCTCCTTCATCTTCTCCTCGACCGCGCTCGCGGTCGCCAGCGCGTTGCCGGTCGGCGACATCAGCACGGAGAGGCCCGCGGTCGGCTTGCCGTTCAGGCGCGTGTTGAACTGATAGCTGAGGCCGCCGACCTCGATGCGTGCGACGTCGCGCAACCGCACGGTCGAACCGTCGGCATTGGCGCGCAGGATGATGGAACCGAATTCGTCCGGGGACGAGAGCTGGCCCTTGACCAGCACCAGCGAGGAGGTGCGCTGGCTCGAGGTCGACGGCTCGGCGCCGATGCTGCCCGAAGCGACCTGTGCGTTCTGCGCGGCGATCGCCTTGTTGACGTCGTCGGCGGTCAGCCCGTAGCCGACCAGCTTTGCCGGATCGACCCAGACGCGCAAGCTGCGTTCGGTCGAATAGAGCGTGGCGCGGCCGACGCCGGGGATGCGGCGGATCTCGCCGAGCACGTTGCGGATCATGAAGTCGCCGAGGCCGACTTCGTCGAGGCTGCCGTCGGTCGAGTTCAGCGTGATGATCTGCAGCACGGCGCTCGAGGCTTCCTCGATCAGGATGCCCTGCTGGATCACCGCGCGCGGCAGGCGCGCTTCGACGCGCTTGATGCGGTTCTGCACCTCGACGGAGGCGGCGCTGGTATCGGTGCCCGGCTGGAAATTGGCGATGATCTCGACCTGGCCGAGCGAGTCGCTGGTCGATTCGAAATTGAGGATGCCGGAGGCGCCGTTGAGCTCCTCCTCGATCAGCCGCGTGACGCTGTTGTAGAGGTTTTCGGGCGAGGCGCCGGGATAGCTGGTCGAGATCGAGATCGAGGGCGGCGCGATGATCGGATATTGCGCGATCGGCAGCAGCGGGACCGCAATCGCGCCGATCAAGCAGATGAACAGCGCGACCACCCAGGCGAAGATCGGCCTGTCGATGAAGAAACTCGCCATGGCGCGTTACCGCGTCAGCTTCTGGGCGTGCCGATTGTCCGCGGTGGCGTCCGCTTCCGACCAGGATTGCGGCTTCACCTTGTCGCCGGCGGCGAACTTCTGGAAGCCTTCGACCACGACCTTGTCGCCGGCCTTCAGGCCCTCGGTCACGAACCAGAGTCCGTCCTGCACCGACCCCGTGCGCACCGGCTGCACGGCGATGTGGTTGTCGTCCTTGACGACGAACACCTCGCTGCCGCCGCCGCCATTACGCTGGATCGCCTGCTGCGGCACCGCGATCGCGTCGCTGTCGAGACCCTGGTCGATCCGGACGCGGACATACATACCCGGCAGCAGCTCGCGCTTGGGATTACGGAATTCGCCGCGCAAGGTCACCTGGCCGGTATGAGCGTCGACCTTGGCATCCGAGAACAGCAGCTTGCCATCGAGCGAATAAAGGGTGTTGTCGTCGAGCACGAGGCGCACCTTGGCGGCATCGGCCGCGATGCGCTCGAGGTCGCCGCTCTCGAAGGCGCGGCGGAGCTGGTTGAGCTCGGTCACCGACTGGGTGAAGTCGGCATAGATCGGATCGAGCTGCTGGATGCTGGCGAGGTTGGTCTCGTTCTGCACCGCGAGCGCACCCTCGCTGACCAGCGCCGCACCGACGACGCCGTCGATCGGCGCGCGCACGGTGGCATAGTCGAGATTGAGTTTGGCGCGCGCGAGTTCCGCCTTGCGGCCTTCGACCTCGGCATGGGCCTGACGCTCGGCCGCGATCGCCTTCTCGTTCTCGGCTTCCGGGGCAGCGCGATCCTTGGTGAGGGTGGCGATGCGGTGCGCCTGCTGCCTCGCCTGCATCAGCCCGGCCTCGGCCTTGGCGACGGCGGCCTCGGTGGCCATCACCTCGACCTCGAACGGACGCGGATCGATGCGATAGAGCGCATCGCCGGCCTTCACCTCGCTGCCCTGGCGGAACAGGCGCTCGACCACGATGCCGGAGATCCGCGGCCGCACGTCGGAGACGCGCGTCGGCGCGATGCGGCCCGGCAGCTCGCGCACCACGGCGCGCGGCTGCGGCTTGACGATGACGATGCTGACGTCAGGGTCGGCGGGCTGGGCAGCGGACACCGCAGAGACGGATTCGTCGCAGCCCGCGAGCAGCGGCGTAAGGGCCGCGAGCATCATTGCAACGCATGCCGATCGCGCGCGAAGTCCTGACATGAAGTTAAGTGCCCCGATGTTGTTGAAACTGAAATCACGCTCCGCGCGAGCCCGTTCTGGGCGATTCCATGCGGCTGATGCCGTCAAGATAGAAGGTACTTGCTGCGACGCAACGCATTGCGCGGGCGGCTCAATGCCACATGACCTATCATGCTGAGTTCAGGGCGCTTTTCGGGACTCACCGGATTGTGAGTCGGGTTCCATCACCGCGAGCTGCGACAGAAGATCGCAACGGATCGTTACGAGGGTGTGTACCCATAAAGACGATCAAAGCGTTACTGCGCGTGATCCGAAGCCGACGTCACCCGCGAGAGCAACGCTCGCTCGACTAATGTCGGCCGGCTTCAGCCTCCTGCTCTAACTGCAAGATCCGTGCTCGTAGCGTGTCAAAGGTTTCTTCGGCAGCCTCGCTAAACAGCGGGTCCTCATGATTGATTGAAGCAGAAGCGATCTCGGTCCAATCCTGAGGCTCTAAAGCCTTGAGGGCGGCAGGAAAGAAATCACGATCTTCCATCATGATGTGACGCCGCTCGCTCTCTATGAAATCGCGAACGACCTTGTCCACATTTTGCCGCAGGATTTCACGATCCGCGAGGACGTAATCGACCGCTTGAGCGACGCGGCGCAAACGCTCGGTCCCCTTCTGGTGCTCAAGTGTGAGGTTACCGATCTTTGCAGCCGCAGCGGGATCGCGACGTTTTAGCTTGGCGAAGACCAGCTCCTCAAGAGGATGATGGTACATCTCGGGATAGAGTTCGAAATAGCTGATAACCGCGCGAATAACTTCGTAGTCAGGGCGGTCCCCGCGATCGAAAATTTCCAGCTCGCGCTCGAGGACGGCGAGCAGTGTCTCGATATTGCGATGTTCTCGGGACAAGCGCTCAATGATCATTGCAGCCTCCAATGAAGTCATTGAGAAAAAATTACATTAGCGTGAAAACATCTCAGCGCTTTGCGCTAGATCAAACCCGGGCCGGAAAGGGAAAAGACGTTATGTCATTGACCAGGGGTCAGTGGGTCACAATGGCTTTCCTGAGGCATTCAGATGTGTTGGCGCCGCGCAGCCTCATCACATTCACCCGCCTTTTGGACCCAACCCGGACCTCTGGCGAGGTCCGCTATTGCGCCTATCAGGGGCGCCGCGAACCTCATACCCTTCCCTGATCTTCGGCGCGAAATTGACGTGTACGCGCCCTAACCCGCCTTCATCCGGTAGTGGCTGACACCCCATTCGCTGCCATCGGCGTAGCCGAACAGTCCTGATGTCGCGAGGAAGAACCAGCGCCAGCGTCGTATCCACAAAGCGGTCTCCTCGCCATAGACTTTGCGCAGGGACGCTTCGATCGTGTCGCGATGCGCATCGAAATTGGCGAGCCAGTCGTTCGCGGTGCGCTGATAGTGCGTTCCGCTCCAGCACCATTCCTTCTCGATCCTGAAGACGTCGCCGAATTGCCTGACGAGGTGATGGCTCGGCATCAATCCATCCATGAAGACATGCTGCGCGATCCAGTCCTCGCGATTGGCGCGGTCGAACAGATGAGAGCCGGAGCGATGGGTGACGATGTGCGTGAAGAAGCGCCCGTCAGGCGCGAGCCAGGACCGTACGCGCGTCATCAGCTTGCGCCAGTTCATCATCTGCTCGAACATCTCGACCGAGACGATGCGGTCGAACTGCCCATCGGGCGCGAACACGTTCATGTCCGCGGCGACCACGCGCAGGTTCAACAGCCCGCGCAGCCGCGCCTGCTCCTCGACATAGGCGCGCTGGGCCTGCGAGCTCGACACCGCCGTCACCTTCGCGTGCGGGAACCGCCGCGCCATCCACAGCGACAGCGAGCCCCAGCCGCAGCCGAGCTCGAGGATGGTCTGGCCGTCGGCGAGACCGGCGTGCTCGACGGTCTGGCGCAGCGCCTCCTCCTCCGCCTCCTGCAACGTGCTCGCATCGGACTTGTAGAAGCAGGACGAGTATTTGCGGTTGGGGCCGAGCACCTCGGCAAAGAACGCCGCGGGCACCTCGTCATGCCCGGCATTGACGGCATCCGCGTCCCCGGCGATCGGCCGCAGGATCATCCGCCCGGCGAAGGCGGCATCGTCGGCCGCGCCCAGCGCGGACATGCGCGTCGCCGTGCGCGAGCACAGGCGCTGGATCGCAGCGCGGATCACGACGTCCGGCAGCGGCACGCGTTCGGCAGTCCCGAAGATCGCGGAAACGACGCTCATGCGATCACTCCGTTGATCAGGTCTCGTTGTGGCGGCGGCGGAAGGAACGGGCAGGTTCGGGCGTTGCCACCCGCCCGGCGGGCTCTGAGGTCCAGGCAGGATCGACGGCGCCGCAGATGCTGCCGCGCCACCCGGGCGAGCGCCATCCAGACCGCGAGCAAGAGCGCGATGACGGCCATTCCCCAGGATTCGTCACCATGCAAAAAATCCGACCTAAGCCTGCGGAATGCCGAAGTTTTGCAAATTGCGCCTCTATCAAAGCGCGGTTTCGGCTTTGGGTTCCGAGAGCTCTCCACGAAATCGGCGCATCCGGCGCTTTTTTTGGGCTGCCGCTGTGCCATAGTGCGCCCCGCAAGCAAGTTCGTAACGGATGATACCGGCCATGCCGCCAGGCGCCTCGCCCCGCTCCCCCATCGATATCGAATATACCAAGCTATCCTCACCCAGCGTTTTCCTGGTGCGGATGCTGGTCTTTCTGGTGCTGTGCACCCTGGTCGGCGTGGTGCTCTACAAGCAGATCATCCTGGCCTTCTTCGCCAATCCCGGCCTCAATGCCCTGATCGGCGGCGTGCTGTTCATCGGCATCATCCTGGCCTTCCGCCAGGTCATCCGGCTCTACCCCGAAGTCTCCTGGGTCAACAATTTCCGCATCGCCGATCCCGGCCTGGCGCCGTCCCGGCACCCGAAACTGCTGGCGCCGATGGCCATGATCCTCGGCGGCGAGCGCACCGGGCGGATGACGATCACCCAGACCACCATGCGGCCCTGCTCGATTCGATCGCGACCCGCCTGGACGAGGCCCGGGACATCTCCCGCTACATGACCGGCTTGCTGGTCTTCCTCGGCCTGCTCGGCACCTTCTGGGGCCTGATCGAGACGGTCGGCTCGGTCGGCAAGGTGATCGACGGGCTCAAGGTCGGGGGCGATTCCGGCGCCCTGTTCGACACGCTGAAGGAGGGCCTCGCCGCCCCGCTCGGCGGCATGGGCATCTCGTTCTCGAGCTCGCTGTTCGGCCTCGCCGGCTCGCTGATCCTCGGCTTCCTCGATCTGCAATCGAGCCAGGCCCAGAACCGCTTCTACACCGACCTCGAAGACTGGCTCGCCACCACCGTGCGCGAATATGGCCACGGCGAGGTTGCGGTCGCAGCCGCCGGTGGCGGCGGCGTTGCCAGCGGCGAGCTCCAGGCCGCCGTCGAGCGCTTACGCTCCGTGCTCGAGGAAGGCAGCGCCAGCCGCGGCACCACGGCGGCAATGGCGAGCCTTGCCGAAGCCATCCAGGCGCTGGTCTCGCACATGCGGACCGAGCAGCAGATGATCCGCGAATGGGCCGACGGCCAAGGCGAGCAGAACCGCGAGATCCGCCGCCTGCTGGAGCGCATCGCGCGCCAGCCTGAGAAGGGCTGAGGACACGACGAAGGTTTCGTGCCCCGGACGCGATGCAGCACGAAGTGGTGCATCGCTGAGCCGGGGCCCAGAGCCTTCACCGAGACAAATAGGTCCCGGCTCTGCGCAGCAGCGTTGCACGCTGCAGCGCGTCCGGGACACGAGAGAACGGAGACGACAATGGCTCTAGCCCGCGGCCGCCGCAGCGAAGCCGGCTTCAACTACTGGCCCGGATTCGTCGACGCGCTGTCGACGCTGGTGCTGTCGATCGTGTTCCTGCTGTCGGTGTTCCTGGTCGTGCAGTTCTTCCTGTCGCAGGAGGTCACCGGCAAGGACAAGGCGCTGGAGCAGCTCAACGCCAAGATCGCCCAGCTCAACGAACTCTTGTCGCTGGAGAAGCTCGGCAAGCTCACGCTGGACGACCAGGTCTCGCAATTGAAGGCGGGCCTCGCCTCGGCCGAGACCGAGCGCGATCGCATCAAGGGGCTCTATGACGGCCTCGCCGCTGCCGGCAGCGACGCCCAGGGCAAGACCACCGAGCTCGGCAAGGCGCTGGACTCGGAGAAGGCGGTCTCGGCGCGGGCGCTGGCGCAGATCGAGGTGCTGAACCAGCAGATCAGCGCGCTGCGGCGGCAACTGGCGGCGCTGGAGGAGGCGCTCGACGCCAGCGAGAAGCGCGACAAGGAATCGCAGAACCGCATCGCCGATCTCGGGTCTCGCCTGAATGTTGCCTTGGCGCAGCGCGTGCAGGAATTGTCGCGTTATCGCTCGGAGTTCTTCGGCCGCCTGCGCACCATTCTGGGCAATCGCCCTGACATCCGCATCGTCGGCGACCGCTTCGTGTTCCAGTCCGAAGTGTTCTTCGACACCGGCCAGGCGACACTTCTGCCCGAGGGCCGCGCCGAGCTCGACACATTGGCGACCGCGCTGATCGATCTCGACAAGAAGATCCCGAGCGAAATCCCCTGGGTGCTGCGCGTCGACGGCCACACCGACATACGCCCGGTCAGCGGCGCGAATTTCAAGTCCAACTGGGACCTGTCCGCGGCGCGCTCGATCTCGGTGGTGCAATATCTGATCTCGCTCGGCGTGCCGGCCCAGCGCCTGGTCGCCGCCGGCTTCGGCGAATTCCAGCCGCTCGACGCCGCCAACACGGAAGAGGCCTACAAGCGCAACCGCCGCATCGAGCTGAAGCTGACGGAGCGGTAGTGAGCGCCCTCCACCTCCGCCCCTATCGCCCCGAGGACGAAGCCGCCGCGATCGACCTCTGGCATCGCACCTGGCAGCAGGCCTATCCGCAGATCGATTTCGCCGCGCGGCTGGAGTGGTGGCGCGAGCGCTGGCGCAAGGATCTGGTGCCGAAAGCCTCGATCGTGGTCTCGGAAGCGGACGGCGTTCTGACCGGCTTCGTCACCATCGACGGCGAAGGCTATCTCGACCAGCTCGTGGTCGATCCCGCGCACTGGGGCTCGGATGCGGCCAGGCTGCTGGTGGATGAGGCCAAGCGCCTGTCACCGTCAGGCGTCACGCTGCTCGTCAACAAGGACAATGCCCGCGCCATCCGATTCTACGAGCGCAACGGCTTTGCCCATGCCGGCGACGATTTGAACCCGACCTCGGGACGGCCGGTGCTGAAGATGACATGGCGGGCGTGACGAGGTTTGCTGCCGACCCCTGACACCGTCAGTGAGGCGACAGTCAGGAGCCCCTCACGCGCCCTCGAACTGCAGCCTCGCCAGCCTCGCATAGAGCCCGTTCGCAGCAACGAGCTCGGCGTGCGTGCCCTGCTCGACGATCTTGCCTTGGTCCATCACCAGGATGCGGTCGCAGGACAGCACGGTGGCGAGACGATGGGCGATCACCAGCGTGGTGCGGTGACGCATCAGCTCTTCGAGTGCGGTCTGGACCAGCGTCTCGCTTTCGGCATCGAGCGCGGAGGTCGCTTCATCGAGCAGCAAGAGCGGCGCATCGCGCAGGATGGCGCGGGCGATCGCGATGCGCTGGCGCTGGCCGCCGGAGAGCGTGACGCCGCGCTCGCCGAGCGGGGTCTCGAAACCTTCGGGCAGGCGACGGATGAACTCGGCGGCATGCGCGAGCTCGGCGGCACGCTCGACCTCGGCATCGGTCGCATCGGGCCGGCCGAAGCGGATGTTCTCGCGGGCGCTCGCGGCGAACACGTTGGATTCCTGCGGCACCAGTGCGATGCGCAAGCGGAAATCGCGCGGGTCGGCGGATTTGACCGGCACGCCGTCGAGGGAGATCGCGCCGCCCCGCGGGTCGTAGAAGCGCAGCAGGAGATGGAAGATGGTGCTCTTGCCTGCGCCTGAGGGGCCGACGATCGCGACCTTCTCGCCGGGGCGCACGGTGAACGACACGGCATCGAGCACATTGACGTGCGGCCGCGCCGGATAAGCGAAGCTGACCTGGTCGAAGCCGACCTCGCCGCGCGCCGGCACGGGCAGCGCGCGCGGTGACGCCGGCGCGGTGATCTCGGGCTGCACAT
Organism: Bradyrhizobium barranii subsp. apii; assembly: GCF_011516635.5. Classification (GTDB taxonomy): domain Bacteria; phylum Pseudomonadota; class Alphaproteobacteria; order Rhizobiales; family Xanthobacteraceae; genus Bradyrhizobium; species Bradyrhizobium barranii. The sequence goes on from NZ_CP096255.1 coordinate 8,518,215, forward strand.
GCAGGATCTCGAACAGGCGCTCGGCGGCGCCGGAGGCGGCCGAGACCTCGCCCCAGACCTCGCTGAGCTGGCCGAGGCCGGCCGCGGCAAAGGCCGCATAGAGAACGAACTGGCCGAGCCGGCCCGGCGAGATCGTGCCGATCAGGACGTCATGCGAGCCGATCCAGAGGATCGCGACCACGCTCGCGAACACGATGAAGATGATGATCGCGGTGAGCACGGCGCGGGCCTGCGTGGAGGTGCGCGCGGCTTCATAGGCCTGCTCGACCTCGCCGCCAAAACGCTTCTCGGCTAGCCCTTCGCTGGTATAGGCCTGCACAGTGCGGATGGCGCCGACCAGCTCGCCCGCATAGGCGGAGGCTTCGGCGAGCGTGTCCTGCGCATTGCGCGACAGACGCCGCACCCAGCGCCCGAACGCGACCAGCGGCAGCACGATCAGGGGAATGGCGAGCAGCACGAAGCCGGAGAGGCGCGGGCTGGTGATCACCATCATCGCCGCCGCACCGAAGAACATCATGAGATTGCGCAGCGCGATCGAGACGGAGGCACCGACCGCGGACTTGATCTGGGTGGTGTCGGCCGTGAGCCGAGACACCAGCTCACCGCTGCGCGCGGAATCGAAGAAGGCCGGCGAGAGCGAGAGCAGATGCGCGAAGACGTCGCGCCGGAGGTCGGCGACGATGCGCTCGCCGATCGTCATCACGAGGTAGTATCGCGAGGCGCTGGCAAGCGCGAGCACGGCGACGACCGCGATCATCACCGAGAAGTAGCTGTTGATCAGTGCGATGCCTTCCGGCGTCAGGCCGAAATCGATCATCCGCCTCACGGCGATGGGCACCAGCAGCGTGGTCAGCGCCGCGACCGTGAGCGCGACGAAGGCGAGCGCCGCGCGGCCGCGATAGCGGGCCACATAGGGCGTGAGCGCCAGCAGCGGCCGCAGCTTGGCGCGGCTCTTCGCCGGCGCCTCGATCAACTCGGCTTCGATCGACGGGACCTCAGGCGCGGCATGCTTGTCGCGGTACTGGTCGTCAAGCCGTTCCACAGCGCTCATGAGATCGGACCCAAGAAGACAGATTAGCTCCACATAGGCCGCTGCGGGGGGAGTGGCAAATCCGGGATGTCCCTTAGGGGACGGCCCGGTTCTCCTTTGCCCACAATGGCTTGTTTTAAAGGGGCCTGTGGGGTATAGACCCCGCCAAATCCGTCATTCGATAGCCACTCAAGACAGGCGCCGGGCGCCGAGGAATTGCCATGAAAGCCGAAATTCATCCGAATTATCATACGATTAAGGTCGTGATGACCGACGGAACCGAGTACCTGACCCGCTCCACCTGGGGCAAGGAAGGCGACACGCTGAACCTCGACATCGACCCGAAGTCGCACCCGGCCTGGACCGGCGGCAACGCCCAGCTGATGGATCGCGGCGGCCGCGTCTCGCGCTTCCAGAAGAAGTTTTCGGGCTTTCTCAAAAAGGATTGATCCCGCCCGCAAGGCTGGACACGAAAAACGCCCCCGGTCAGACCGGGGGCGTTTTTGTTTGTGGCGAGACCAGTAGGGTGGCGAAGCGTGCCCACCATTCCTTCTACGATCCGGAAAGCAAAATGGTGGGCACGGCGCTTTGCGCCTTTGCCCACCCTACGAGACCTGTGACTACGGCACCTGGGTGCTTACCGCTCGAACGCGGCCTTCAGCGCGTTGAGCTGCGGCACCAGCGGGTTGCCGATCGCCACGTATTCGACCGGCGGGGTGTGGATGGTGGTGTCGAGGCGGCGCACGCGGGTCTGAAGGCTCATCGAGCGGTGGATCAGGTCCTGGAGCTGCGAGGGCAGCTTCTCGACGGTATCGGACGGGCCGGGATCGGCGGCGCTGAGCTTGACCTTGGTCTTCTCGCGATTGGCTTGGCTCAGCGTCATCTCGCCTTCCTTCACCGCGCGGTGCAGCAGCAGCCACGAGGCAAGCTGCATCAGGCGGGTGGTCAGACGCATGCTCTCGGTCGCATAGGTGAGGCTGACGGCGCGATCGAGCGCCTTGGCCTCGGTGCGGCCGGCGCCGTCGAGATAGGCGGCCGTCTCTTCCACCAGGTCCATGCCCTCACGGAACAGGACGCCGAACGCCGCAGAATTGGTGAACCGCTCGCTGAGTTGAACGAGAGCACCTTCGGCTTGCAAACGTTCCATGGTTAACGCCCCTTACGCAACTGTCTGACTGTCCGGCTTTGGCGCCGGCTTATGATGAACAAATCATTGCGCGGGCGGGACGCGGAGTCCAGCGACAAGCGCGGATATGGTTTCCGCGCGTCTTTCCTCGGAATTCAACCGGAACGGGACCCAAAAAGGCAAAAAAAGAGCCGCCGGAGACCGGCGGCTTTGAAAGTTGATAACAGGGAGGCGTCAAACAGAGTGGACAGGAGCCACTCGGTGTCCAAACGAGGACAGCTCCAGTCATAAACCCGAAAGCTTAATTGGGGGTAAACGAGCTAGTTTTTTGAGAGTTCGTTAGCCATGTCGGTCACTGGCCGAGGGGGCGGCGGAACAAACTCTCCACTCGTCATTCCGGGGCGCCACGAAGTCGCGAGCTTTGATGCGCAATTGCGCATCTGAGAATCCATAGCCACAGGCGAATGCGGTGGCCCGGCTCAGTCTGCCCGTTTCAACTGCCCGTGATTATGGATTCCGGGCTCGGCGCTGCCCGCCGCCCCGGAATGACGACGCGAGATAGTTTTGCGCGAAGCATGGGTCCCGGCTCTGCGGAGCAGCGACGCGCTGCACCGCGTCCGGGACACGAGAGGTGAGCGCCGGGCCCTACTTCTTGAAAAAACTATCCGCCGCATCGCGCGAGGCGCGCTTCTTGGTGGCAGCTTCCTCGAGCCTTGCGATCTCGGTGTTGAGCAGCACCACGCGCTCGGTCAGTTCCTCCACTGACAGGAGTGAGAGATCCTGTCCGATTTCATGGCTGACCTTCTTGCGCGGCTTGTCGTCGTCCTCGATGGCCATGTGTCCTCCCGGGCAGTCCTGTCCTGAACGACGCCGATCTGGCGCTTTCCGAGCCGAAATGGTATCGCTTCTGCACAAGGAGAATTTGCAGTGACTTTCGCGAGCGCGCAACACCTGACGCGAATGCCCCGGCCCGACCGCAAGGAGGTTGACCGGACGGGATAAGCGCGCGTCCACGCGCGTGAGGCATGAGCCGACCCCAAGCCCTTCCGATCATGCGGGAGGGCTTTTGATTTTTCGTCGGTCGGCATCACCAAACGCGAAAGACCGCAGTCATGACCAAAATTCTCATCACCAGCGCCCTTCCCTACGTGAACGGCGTCAAGCATCTCGGCAATCTCATAGGCTCGCTCCTCCCTGCCGATGTCCATGCCCGCTTCAGGCGGCAGATCGGCGACGACGTGCTCTTCATCTGCGCCACCGACGAGCACGGCACGCCGGCCGAGCTCGGCGCCGTTCGCGCCGGACAAGATGTCCGCACTTTCTGCGACGCGCAGCACGCAATCCAGGCCGACATCTACCGCCGGTTCGGCCTTTCCTTCGACCATTTCGGGCGAACCAGCTCGCCACAGAACAGCGCTCTGACGCAGCACTTCTATCGCAGGCTCGACGATGCCGGACTGATCGAGGAACGTAAGCTGCCGCAGGTCTGGTCACCCACGGACGGCCGCTTCCTGCCGGACCGCTACGTGCTCGGCACCTGCCCGCATTGTGGCGACCCGTCCGCGCGCGGTGATCAATGTGACCAATGTGGCGCGCTGCTCGATCCGCCCGAACTGATCGACCCGCGATCTGCGCTGTCGGGCGACCGGGCGCTGGAGGTCCGCGAAAGCCGCCATCTGTTCCTGCGCCAGTCGCAGCTTGTGTCCGCGTTGAGTGCCTGGATCGACAGCCGCTCAGGCTGGCCCTCCTTCGTGGTATCGACCGCGAAAGGCTGGCTGACAGCCGATCTGCGCGATCGCTGCATCACGCGCGATCTGGCCTGGGGCATCCCGGTTCCGCGACAGGGATTCGCCGACAAGGTCTTCTATGTCTGGTTCGACGCGCCGATCGGTTACATCGCCGCCACCCAGGAATGGGCCGTCGCCGCGCCGGGCCGCGACTGGCGAAAATGGTGGTGGCAGGCCGATGACGTCCGCTACGTCCAGTTCCTCGGCAAGGACAACATCCCATTCCACACCGTGAGCTTCCCGGCGACGCTGATCGGCTCGAACGAGCCCTGGAAGAGCGTGGACGTGATCAAGGGATTCCACTGGCTCAATTACGAGGGCGGCAAGTTCTCGACCAGCCGCAATCGGGGCATCTTTACCGACCAGGCCCTGGAGGAATTGCCCGCCGATCTCTGGCGCTGGTGGCTGGTCGCCAACGCGCCCGAGAGCGCCGACACCGATTTCAACGTTGCCAGGTTCGTCACCGACGTGAACAAGGATCTCGCCGACATCTTCGGCAACCTCGTCAATCGCATTGTGAGCTTCGCCCATCGGGCCTTCGACGGCCGGATTCCGGAAGGCGGCGCTCCTGACGAGGCCGAGCACCTACTCGCACGGGAACTGGAGCAGCGTATCGCGACGCTGCGACGCCATCACGAGGCGCTCGAGTTTCGTGCCGCGGCCGCCGCAACGCGTGCGATCTGGGATGTGGCGAACGCTTACCTGCAGCATGCCGCGCCGTGGACGGCCATCAAGTCCGATCGGCTTCGCGCGGCGATCGTGACGCGAACCGCCCTCAATCTGGTCCGCACCTGCGCCGTGCTGGCGTGGAGTATCGTACCCAGCCTGTCGGAAAATGTGCTGCACGCCCTCGGTGGCGAAGATGCCGCGCCACGCTGGCGCGGTGGCCCAATCGCGGACCTGCTCGACGGCGGCGCCGGCACAGCGATCGCGCCGATCGGTCCACTGGTCGAAAAAATCTCTCCCGAAAGAGCAAGCCATCTGGCGGCGCGGTTCGGGCCTTAATGTCGTTTCACTTCGGCGGAAAAAGGCGATATGCCATCCGCCGAATTCATTCATCCAAGGACACATCATGGACAAGCTGCCCGCGCAAATGACCGTGGTCGCCATCTCCAAGCCCGGTGGACCGGAGGTGCTGGTGCCGGAACAACGTGACGTTCCGCAGCCCGGTCCCGACGAGATCCTGGTCAAGGTGCAGGCCGCGGGCGTCAACCGGCCCGACGTCGCGCAGCGTTCCGGCGCCTATCCGCCGCCGCCCGGCGCCAGCGACCTGCCGGGGCTCGAGATCGCCGGCGAAGTGGTGGCGGTCGGCAGCAACGCCAAACGGCACAAGATCGGCGACAAGGTGATGTCGCTGGTCGCCGGCGGCGGCTATGCGCAGTACTGCATCGCGCAGGACGCCCAGGCGATGAGCGTGCCGCCGGCACTGTCGATCAAGGAAGCCGGCGCGCTGCCGGAAACCCTGATGACGGTCTGGCACAACGTGTTCGAGCGCGGCGGCCTGAAGGCCGGCGAGACGCTGCTGATCCATGGCGGCTCCTCCGGCATCGGCACCATGGCGATCCAGCTTGCGAAAGCCTTCGGCGCGAAAGTGTTCGTCACCGTGGGATCGCAGGACAAGATCGATGCCTGCCTCAAGCTCGGGGCCGACCGCGCCATCAACTACAAGACCGAGGACTTCGTCGCCGTGGTCAAGGAAGAGACCGACAAAGCCGGCGTCAATCTGATCCTCGACATGGTCGCCGGCGAGTATGTCGACCGCAACTATGATGCCGCGGCGGTCGACGGCCGCATCGTGCAGATCGCAACCCTCAACGGCCCCAAGGTCAGCGTCAACATCGCCAAGGTGATGGTGAAGCGCCTGACCCATACCGGCTCGACCCTGCGCCCCCGTAGTAATGCGGACAAGGCGGCCATGGTGGCCGCAATCGAGGCGAAAGTGATGCCGCTGTTGCGCGAAGGCCGCGTCAAGCCGCTGATGGACAGCAGTTTCCCGCTGGAAAAGGCATCCGATGCGCACCGGCGCATGGAGACCTCGGCACATATTGGCAAAATTGTGTTGGAGGTCTAGGCCAACGGCCCATCAGGCAAGGCGGAAACCCTTTGATTTTCCTCGCTTTCGTGGCATCTATCGCGAGGCGCCGAACCATCTTGTTCCGTTCGGAAAACGCCTTGCACTGACCATCTTGCACTGAAGAGTTTGCGTCGAACGCGGAGAACCGACCTTGCGTCTGATCAGGTGCCTCGCGCCCATAGCGCTGGGCCTCATGATTCTCGTCGCCGCGTCCCCAGCGCGCGCGCTGGATGCCGTCAGCGTCCGCGGCGACGCGCCCGCGATCGACCTCACCGGCGTGCTCGAGCATCAGCGCAGTGACGCCGATCGCATCCAGGTCTCCACTGCGCCCGGCACCGACGGCATCGTCCGCCGCATCGAGGTGCGCGCCCGCGAGGGCGGCCAGAACTGGGTGGTGTTCGCGCTCGCCAACAACACCGACGACCAGCTCGACCGCCTGATCGTCGCCCCGCATTACCGCATCGTCTCGTCGGGCCTGCTGTGGCCCGACCTCGGGCTGTCGCGCATCGCGACCATCACGCCGTCGATCGGCGACCGCCCGGAGCGCCAGGAGAGCGCGACGGCCGACGTGTTCCGCATCACGCTCGATCCCGGCGCCGTCGTCACCTTTGTCGCGGAACTGCGCACCGACAAGCTGCCGCAGCTCTATCTGTGGGAGCCCGAATCCTACAAGGACAAGGTCAATTCCTTCACGCTCTACCAGGGCATCGTGATCGGCATCTCCGGGCTTTTGGCGCTCGTGCTCACCATTCTGTTCGTGGTGAAGGGCAGCATCATGTTCCCGGCCGCCGCGGCGCTGGCCTGGGCGGTGCTGGTCTATATCGGTGTCGATTTCGGCTTCTGGGGCAAGGTGCTCGATATGTCGAACAACGCCGAGCGCATCTGGCGCGCGGCGGGTGAAGCGATATTGGCGGCGACGCTGCTGGTGTTCCTGTTCGCCTATCTCAACCTCAGTCGATGGCACGTGCGCTATTCGCACATTACGGTGCTCTGGCTTGCCTTCCTGGGTTCGCTGGTGGCGCTCGCCTTGTTCGACCCGGCGGTGGCTTCCGGCATCGCCCGCATGTCGCTGGTGCTGATCGCCTTCGCGGGCTTCGCGCTGATCGTCTACCTCTCCACCCACGGCTTCGACCGCGCGGTGCTGCTGATCCCGACCTGGTTCCTGCTGGTGGTCTGGGTGGTCGCGGCCGGCATGACGGTCGCGGGCTCCGTCACCAACGACATCGTCGGCCCGGCTCTGCTCGGCGGCCTCGTGCTGATCGTGATGCTGATCGGCTTTACGGTGATGCAGCACGCCTTTGCCGGCGGCAGCGCCAGCACCGGCGTCGTCTCCGACATCGAGCGGCGCGCGCTGGCGCTGGCCGGCTCCGGCGATCTGATCTGGGACTGGGACGTCTCCGCCGACAAGGTCTTCACCAGCCCCGAGACCGAAGCCCTGCTCGGCCTCAAGCGCGGCACGCTGGAAGGCCCGGCCGCCTCATGGCTTGAGGTGCTGCACCCGCTCGACCAGGACCGGTTCCGCGCCGCGCTCGACAGCGTGCTCGACCAGCGCCGCGGCCGCCTGGTGCAGGACTTCCGGCTGCGCACGCCGGACGGTCATTTCATGTGGTTCGCGCTGAAGGCGCGCCCGGTGGTCGGCTCGGACGGCGAGGTCTCGCGCGTGGTCGGCACGCTCACCGACGTCACCGAGCTGCGCAACGCCGAGGAGCGCCTGCTGCACGATTCCGTGCATGACAACCTCACCGGCCTGCCCAACCGGAAACTGTTCATGGATCGGCTCGGCGCGGTCGCGCATTTCGCCAAGACCATGCCGACGCTGCGGCCGACGCTGATGGTGATCGACCTCGACCGCTTCAAGCAGGTCAACGATTCCGTCGGCATCGCGGTCGGCGACTCGATCCTGCTGACGCTGGCCCGCCGCCTCACCCGCATCCTGAAGCCGCAGGACACGCTGGCGCGGCTTGCCGGCGACCAGTTCGGCCTGATCCTGCTCTCGGAGCAGGACCCGGCCCGCATCACCGCCTTCGCCGAGACCATCCGCAAGACCATCCGCGCCCCGATCGCCTTCAACGACCGCGAGATTTTTCTCACCGCCTCGATCGGGCTCGCGCTCTCCGATCCGCAGACCCAGTTGACGGACGAGATCATCAAGGACGCCGAGCTTGCGATGTATCATTCCAAGCGCATCGGCGGCGACCGCATCGACGTCTACAAGCCGGCGATGCGCGCGCGAAAGACCGACCGCCTGACGCTGGAGAGCGAGTTGCGCCGCGCCATCGAGCGGCAGGAGCTCACGATCCTGTACCAGCCGATCGTACGGCTGGAGGATCGTTCGATCGCCGGCTTCGAGGCGCTGGTGCGCTGGGATCATCCGAAGCTCGGACGCATGGCTCCGTCGGAATTCATCAGCATCGCGGAAGAGACCGGCCTGATCGTCGACCTCGGCATGTTCGTGCTCGACCAGACCGCAAAGCAGCTTTCGGTGTGGCAGCGCGCGATGCGCTCGCGCGAGCCGATCTTCGCCTCCGTCAACGTCTCCTCGCGGCAATTGCTGCGCCACGATCTGATCCACGACATTCGTACCGTGCTGTCGCGCTCCTCGGTGGCGCGCGGCACGCTGAAGCTGGAATTGACGGAATCGCTGGTGATGGAGAACCCGGAGCACGCAGCCCAGATGCTGACGCGCATCCGCGAGCTCGGCACCGGGCTGTCGCTCGACGATTTCGGCACCGGCCATTCGTCGCTGGCCTATCTGCAGCGCTTCCCGTTCGACACCATCAAGATCGACCAGTCCTTCGTGCGCACCACCAACCGCGGCACCCGTCCGGTGATCCTGAAGTCGATCATCGCGCTCGCGCATGATCTCGGCATGGACGTGGTCGCGGAAGGCGCCGAGACAGACTCCGACGCGGTCGAGCTCTACCAGATGGGCTGCGAATACGCGCAGGGCTTCGCCTTCGGCGAGCCCATGGACGCGGACGCGGCGATGCGTCTGCTCACGGAAGTGCGGCTGGAAGCGGCGAGCTAGAGCGTTTTCCGATCACGTTGCGTCGTAACCAGCCGCGACGAGATAATTTTGACATTCCTCGGGTGAGAAGCGTTTGAGAGCGTTGGCGATTGCTTGCCAGAGATCGGGCATGGTGCGGGCTGCGGCGGTCCGCAACAGCGCTTTCAGTTTGGAGAAGGCCATTTCAATCGGGTTGAAGTCTGGACTGTAGGGCGGAAGATAGAGCAGGCTAGCTCCGACCGCCTGGATGGCCTCTCGAACGCCATGGACCTTGTGAGCGGGCAAGTTGTCCATGATAACGGTATCGCCCGGCCGCAGCGATGGGGCGAGCAATTGCTCGACGTAGGCCAGGAAAGCGTCGCCATCCATTGGACCGTCCAGAACAAGCGGCGCGATCAGACCGTCGGAGCGCAATCCAGCGGTGAACGTCGTCGTCTTCCAATGTCCGTGTGGGATAGCTGCACGACATCGCTCGCCGCGTGGCGAGCGCCCGTAACGCCGCGCCATTTTGGTGTTGGCGCTGGTTTCGTCGATGAAGACGAGACGCTCAGGGTCAAGGTCGATTTGCCCTTCGAACCACTCCTCACGTGCGGCATTTATATCGCCGCGCCGTTGCTCGGCGGCGTGCGCTGTCTTTTTTTAAGTGTGATCTTTCTGCGCTGGAAAAAACGCCAGAGCGACGCGATGCCAGTCGATATTCCACGACGTTTCAACAGTTCTCGCAACTCGGCAAGCGTGATATCCGGCCTCGCTGTCACCGCCTCCAGAATCAATTGCGAATGCGCTTCGATGCGCTGCGATTTGCGGTCACCGCCCTGGCGTTTAGGAACGATGTCGCCAACTTTCTTGAGGCGACCGCGCCAGCGGATTGCACTGGCCGCGCTGACACCAAAGCGCTCAGCAGCCTGTCGACAGGACATGCCACCGTCAATCGCGGCTACCACCCTTTGGCGAAGATCAACCGAAAGCGCCCTGGCCATACATGCTGGCCTCCCTCGCCAGCATGCAGCTTGAATCTGACTCGCGCCGTTTTGGGAATCTGGAGGGTTCTGTGAGGTCGCGCTCACGCGAGGGCGCGGCAGGCGCTTATGACGCGACCTCATTGAAGCCGGATTGAACGAAGGCGCGGGAGGCTATTCGCGGTTTTGCAGCTATGGGGATTGTTCGAGATCGCCATGCCCGATCTGCTGGCTCGGCGCGTGAGGCAGAGACACAGGAGTGCGCATCCTGGAAGAGTTGAGATCAGACGCGCTTCGCCTGAGATCGCGATAGGCCTTTTGCTGCATCGGACGGTTGTTGTCGCGCAGTGTGACAGCACGGATTCGACATCGTCCGCGATGATCGAGACGCTGGGAGCGAAATGACGAATGATGATCGTCGTGCACGACATGACTTGGCTCACGATGTGTCGCATCGGAACGGTGATGTTCGAGGGCTGGGGCGTCTGAAGCTATGTCGAAAGCGCTCAATGATGCGCATGACGCCACCACAATCGGGACAGGCAGGAACCTCGGCCCAGGTTTGAGCCTCCGAATCCACAGGCGACGGCTGGCCATCGTTTGGGGCTGTTCGCTCATGATCGAGAAGTTCGCGGCAAAGGGCGAGCTTGGCAGCGCGATGGCGGTTGGCCATGAAGCCGAAGTGGCGGATGCGGTGGAAGCCGTCAGGCGGCGTATGAAGCAGGAATGCATATTTCAGTGATCGTGAGCAGCGATTTCGCGCGATCATGAGCGCCGAATTCAGACGATCGTGAGCAGCCTCGCTCCGGCCGAGGCGGTGATAGGGTCAGCGTTCTGGCTGCTCGTCAAGGGTGATGGTTTTGGCGTTGCGTTTTCGCATGCTTTCGCCAGCAAGCTGGAGGCGGTGAGCGTTGTGGACGAGGCGATCCAGAATCGCGTCGCCTAGCGTGGGATCTCCGATAACTTCGTGCCATGTGTCCACAGGGAGTTGGCTGGTTACGATGGTGGAGGAGCGGCCATGGCGATCGTCAAGGATTTCCAGTAGATCGCGCCGCTCGGCAGCGGTGAGCACCGACAATCCCCAATCATCCAAAATCAGAACCTGGGCGCGGCCAAGGGTTTTGAGCAAGCGGGCATAACGTCCATCGCCCCGCGCGAGCCCCAACGCTTCGAACAATCTTGGGACGCGGTGATAGAGGACCGAGCGATTATCTCGGCAGGCCTTGTGGCCGAGGGCACAGGCTAACCAACTTTTGCCCAATCCGGTCGCCCCGGTTATGAGCAAATTCTCGTGGCGATCGATCCAGTCGCCGCTGGCGAGCTTGGCGAAGACGGCCCGGTCGATACCCCGCGGCGTGCGCAAATCGACGTCCTCCACGCAGGCATTCTGGCGGAGCGAGGCCAGCTTGAGGCGCGTGGTGAGCCGCCTGGTGTCGCGTTCCGCCGCTTCCCGGTCGACCAGCAGGCCGATGCGATCTTCGAACGGCAAGGCTTCGAGATCAGGCGATCGTCGCTGCTCCTCGAAGGCCTTGGCCATGCCGCTCAAGCCGAGCTCGATCAGGCGTTCGTGGGTGGGATGGTTGAGCATACAGGTCTCCTTGGCTTCAGTGAAAATAATCGCGGCCGCGGATGTTGCCGTGGCGCAGGGGTTGGTGTTCGGAGGGCTCGTCGAGAAAGGTACGATCCAGACCGTTCTGGAGGATGGAGCGGATCGAGGCGACGGATCGCGCCTTGATCAGAATGCCGCGCCGGCAGGCCGCTTCGACGCGCTCCGCGCTGTAGCTTTTGACCAGTGACAGAATGCCGAGGCAGGTGCGAAAGCCTTGCTCGGGATGCGGCCGGGCCGCGATCACGGCCTGGAAGAAGGCGGCGGTCGACGGACCGATCCGCTCGCCGGCGACGATCACTCCGGCGGGCGTCCATTGACCGTAGCGCCGATGGGCGCTGGGCATATGGTCGGCGATGGTGGTGTGGCCCCGCCGGTTGGGCGCGCGGGCGTGGCTGGCGATCCTGCGGCCGTTGTGGAAGATCTCGACCGTTCTGTCATCGATGCGTGCGTCGACAAGCTCACGGATGAGCCGATACGGCGCGGAATACCAGTGTCCATCGATCTCGATATGATAGTCGGGGCCGATCCGGCATCGCTTCCAGCGTGCGAAAGCGTAAGCCTGGTCCGGCAGCTTTGTAAGCTTGGGCTTGTCGAGCTCGGCGAACAGTTCGGCGCGACTGGCGCCAAAGTCGCGCATCTGCCTTGCATTGAGTTCGACGACGAGTGTTTTGATGGCTGCGTTCAGCTCCGCCAACGAAAAGAAGCGTTGGTTGCGCAGCCGCGCCAGAATCCATCGCTGGGCGACTTGCACCGCAACTTCGACCTTTGCCTTATCTTTTGGGCGCCGCGGCCGGGCTGCGAGAATGGCCGTGCCGTAATGGCTCGCCATCTCGGCATAGGTTCGGTTGAGGCCGGGATCGTGGCGGTCGGGATTGGTGACGGCGGCCTTGAGATTGTCGCAGACTACGAATGTCGGCACGCCGCCGAGGAAGGCGAAAAGATTGATGTGGACCCGGATCCAGTCGGCGAGCCCCTCGCTTGGACAGGCCTCGGCATAGGTATAGTTGGAGGCGCCCATCGCCGCGACGAACAGCTTCATCGACTGCACTTCCCCGTTTGAGGGATCGATGACGTCGATGGTGTCGCCGGCGAAATCCACGAAAACCTTCTCGCCGCCCAGATGCGTCTGCCGCATCGAAGGCCGGGCTCGCCCCTTCCAGGCCTCGTACGTCGTGCAGAACCAGGTGTAGCCGAAGCCATCGGGATGGGTGGCGCGATACTCGTCCCACAGCAGCCGACGGGTCACGTTGCGTCGGCGCAGCTCCTTGTCGACATAGCCCCAGTCGGGAACGGCCCGCTGGGGGCTCTGCGACGCAGGCCTCGGCGCCGGGAAAAGCAGCAGCTCCAGGTCCTCGTCGCTCATTCCGGCCGGCAACGGCCACTTCAGCCCGGCAGCCCCGGCTCGGCGTAGATAGCTGTGCACGGCGCCGTTGCTGATGCCCAAGGTGCGCGCGATGGCTCGCTCCGGCAAGCCTTGAACATGTTTTAAGCGGAGAACCTCTTTGATCCGGCGCATCGACAATCTCTGGGTGGGCATCGGCCTTCCTCGTTCACTGACGAGGCAGTTCCTAAGCCGGTTGAGTTGTCGGCCGAAGCGGGCTGAGTTGCTGAAAAGCTGCTCACGATCCCGCGAAATCCGTGCTCACGATCGTCTGAAATCTCTGCTCACGATCCCCTGAAATCCGTGCTCACGATCCCGCGAAACATGCAGCAGGAAACGGCGAATGAACTCATCGGGCTTGAGATTCATGATCTTTGTCGCGCTGTTTTGGCGATAGTCCTTCCATGAGAAGGCGACATGATCGTCGTCGAGTGCGACGAGCCGGCTGTTGGCGATCGCGACGCGATGGGTGTAGCGGCCGAGATAGGCCAGGACCTGTGCGGGTCCGCCGAAGGGCCGCTTGGCGTAAGCAACCCAGTTGATGCGTCGCATGGCGTCGAGGTGGGCCGCAAAGGCAGCCGGCTCGGCCAGAGCTCCGAGATCGCCGAAGAAACGCAAGGCACCGGAGTTGAAGGCTGCCGACAGACGTTTGAGAAAAAGTGTGCGAAATAGTCTGGACAACGGTTTGACGGCCAGGAAGAAGTTCGGTCGGCAAGCGGTCCAGCGCGCGCCATCGGGCGAGAGGCCGCCACCCGGAACGACGCAATGGACGTGGGGATGATGCATCAGCGTCTGTCCCCAGGTGTGGAGGACGGCGACGCCGCCGATCGCACCGCCGAGCCGGCGTGGATTGGCGGCGAGCGTCGTCATCGCCTCGGCGGCAGCCTTGAACAGGATGGCATAGACGACGGCCTTGTTCTGGAAAGCGATCGCGGCGATCGGTGCGGGAAGTGTAAAGACGACGTGGAAATAGGGAACCGGAAGCAGGTCGGCTTGACGCGCGGCGAGCCACGCGGCTCGGGCTCTCCCCTGACACTTCGGACAGTGCCGATTGCGGCAGGAATTATAGGCAACGCGTGTCGTGCCGCAGTCGTCGCAAGCCTGCATGTGGCCGCCGAGCGCCTCGGTCCGGCACGCAACGATCGCGCTCATCACGCGCCGCTCGACCCGCCCCAGATGACCGGCATGTACACGGCGATAGGCGTCGCCATGCCGGCGCAGAATATCGGCAATCTCGATGGCGGGCCTGTTGGAGCGGATGTCGGAGCGGGTCATGACCCGCATCCCGCTGCGGGTCATCCAGGTGGCGTCACCTCCAGCGACAGGCGATCGAGCGGGCTCTGCGTCGCTCGGATCGTATCGGTGGCGACCTGCGTGTAGCGCGCTGTCGACGACAAATTATTGTGCCCGAGCAAGACCTGGATGATCCGGATATCGGTTCCGTTCTCGAGAAGATGTGTCGCGAAGCTGTGGCGCAGCGTGTGCAGCGTGACGCGCTTGGTCAGGCCCGCAGCCTTCACCGCCGACCGGCAGGCGGCATGCAGCACGGTCTGATCGATCGGATGATCTTCGTCACGACCAGGGAACAGATAAAGCCGCGGCCGGGCGAGCCGCCAGTAGGTGCGCAGGATGCCCAGCAGCTGGGGCGACAGCATCACGTTGCGATCCTTCGCGCCCTTGCCGTGGCGCACCTGGATGACGCCGCGGGCGCTGTCGATGTCTTCGATCCGCAGTCCCGCAACCTCCGAGGCCCTGAGCCCGGCCGCATAGGCGGTGGTGAGCGCGGCGCGGCTCTTCAGGCTCGATACCGCTTCAAGAAACTGAACCACTTCGTCGGCGCTGAGAACGACCGGCAGCTTGCGCGGTTCTCGCGCATAGGGAATGCGCTCTGGGATGAGCGCCTCGCCGAGCGTGACGCCGTAGAAAAACCGTAGCGCACAGACGATCTGGTTCAGCGCCGGCCATGAGATGCCGGTCGAGACCAAATGCACCTGGAAGGCGCGGACGTCTTCCAGCTCTAACCGGTCAGGCGATCGGCCAAAATAGCGGCTGAACTTCGAAACCGCGCTGATGTAGGATCTTTGCGTCGCCGGCGACAGATTGCGGACGGTCATGTCTTCGATCATGCGGCGGCGAAGAGGGCTCAAATCGGCCATCTCGATACTCCTGTCTGAGGGGGTGGGCTCCAACACCCACATCCTCTCAGCCAGGAGGCGATCTATGCCACCTTGCCCCCTACGCCGCGGCAGCGGCTTCGTTCAATCCCCACCCGATTCTTTCCGGTCGGAAAATGCTCTAGCGCTTATCTTCTTCCGCTCTCCTCCCGGAAAGGGTCGCTCGCAAAGCGAGCGGGGTGCCGCACCGGCGCGCTTATGCCGGGCTTGATCCAGATCAATGGGCCCTGCTCGACCACCATGAAAGATGGCACGCAGCATTCGATCCAGAACGGCTTCGTCATCGAGGTCACTGGGCTCGCAACTGTCGTTCTCAGAATGAGCAGACCACGCGTCTTTCTCAGGAGTCACGGATGGCTCGGCACCTTTTCTACGCGATCGCCCTCATCGGCACCGGAGTGTTCCTCGCCTCATCGGCCGAAGCAGTGACAGCCGCACGATGCGAGGATCGAGGCGCAAATTGCCTCGGCACATGTGCCGACTACACCGGCGGGGCCGGTGACGTTCGAGGGCGCCAGAACACATGCGTGCGCGTCTGCGACCGGCAGACGACCAGATGCCTGATACGAGCCCATGACGAACGCTGGCCCCATAATCGCCAATGAAGGCCGTGGTTCTACACTTGGGCTAACGCCCCCCGTCTCGCGCTTGCGGCGCACCGCGTCCAGCTGACCTACCCTGGCTTGCGTCGTAGCCCCGCGACCAAACAAAACCCCACCACCAGCGAGATCGCGGCAAGACCGCCCCAGACCATTCCCGCCTGTTCGAGATAAACATCCTGCGTTACAGGGTCGTAGCAGCGGCCGAGCTCGTTGAAGCAGTCGCGCCAGCGCCAGTAGCGGGCCTCGAAGGCGAGCGCGAACAGCACGCCTGTTGCAATCAGGGCTGCGCCAAAAATCCCCCTTAGCCAGCGCAGAATCATGCAGCGTCAGCTCACCTGCGCTGCTTCTTCTTGGTGAAGCGCACGCTCTGGCCGTCCGGCATCCGCGTCGCGACGAACCCCGCGGCGAGGCAGGCTTCGCGCTGGGGCATCTGGATGTCGGGGCTGCGGAGGCTGTCCCACCATGAGGCGCGATTCGCCGCCCGCGGCAGGGCCGAGCCGATGATCTCCTCGATCTGCTCGAAACTCAGCACGAATTCCGTTTGCTTCTGCCGCATCAGGTAATCCCGCAGCGCGCCGTAATCGTTCACAATCGTCCTCTCGTCCCAGCTCCGCTGCCCAAAAGCGATGCCCGCGGAAACCAATTCTTAACTCATTGTGGCAGCGCCGTCCCGGCTTAAACACTACGCAAGATTTCGGGCGCATCCACTAGTGTCGGGAGCACTCGATGCAGTCTGGATGGCGCGACGTCACGACCCGCCGGCCGTGGCGGATTTCGGCGAAGCTGCTGATCATATCGTCCGTCGTGACGGTGATCGGCTTTTCCGCCATTTGCGTCAACGTCATGCTGGACATGCGCCGCGGCGAGGAGGCCCTCGCTCGCCAGACGCTGGACAATCTGGCCACCTCCATCGAAGCAGATATCAGCCGCAACATCGAGATCTACGATCTCTCCCTGAAGGCGGTCGCCAGCAACATGCTGCTGCCGGAGATCAACGCGGTCTCGAAGCCGATCCGTCACCTGATCCTGTTCGATCACGCGACCACGGCGAGGCACTTCGGCGCCATCCAGGTGTTCGATGCCGAGGGCAGGCTGACCATCGACGCCTCCACGCTCGATCCCCTGCCGGAGAACCGGAGCGAGGAGGACTACTTCAGGGTTCATCGCGACGATCCCGACGCCGGCCTCTTCATCAGCCGTCCGATGCTTTTCCGCGGCGCCTATTCCATCGTGCTGAGCCGGCGCATCAGCGATACCGACGGCGGCTTCTTGGGGGTCGTCACCGGCTCGATCCGTTTCAGCTATTTCCACGAATTGTTCGAGCGCCTGAACCTCGATCCCGACGATACCATCACCGTGCTGACGCGCGATCGCACCATCATGATGCGGCGGCCGTTCGATCTCGACGTCATCGGCAAGAATCTCGGGACGCAGCAGAGCTGGAAGGCCGACAATCTCAAGGCCGGCGGGTCCTATGCGGGCCAGGGTCCGGTGGACGCGACGCCGCGCCTCTACGTCCGCAGCACCGGCCCGGGTCCGCTGTTCGTGGTGGCAGGCAAGCCGCTCGCCGCCGTGTTCGAGCTCTGGCAGAAGGAAGCCTACCGCATCGGCGCCGTGGTTCTGGCGCTCATCCTGTTCATGCTGGCCTCGACGCTGGTGCTCGCCCGCGAGATCGGCCGACGCGCCGATGCCGAGCGCAAGCTCGAGGAGATGGCGACGACGGATGCGCTCACCGGCCTGAAGAACCGCCGCAAGTTCGACCAGGTCATCGACGTCGAATGGCGCCGCGCGATGCGTCAGAAGACGCCGGTCGCGCTGCGGATGATCGATGCCGATCACTTCAAGGCCTACAACGACACGTTCGGCCATCAGGCCGGCGACCAGGTGCTGGTCGGCATCGCGATCTGCATTTCCGATTCGGTGCGGCGGTCCGGCGACTGCGCCGCGCGCTATGGCGGCGAGGAATTCGCGGTGCTGCTGCCGAACACCTCGGCCGCCGAGGCCTTCAATGTCGCCGAGACGATCCGCGGCAAGGTGCAGGGCTGGTCCGACGACCAGGCGATGTCGACGGTCTCCTGCGGCATTGCGGGCTTGGTTCCTACCACCGGCCTGGACTGGCCGGTCCTGGTCGCCGCCGCCGACAAGGCGCTCTATGCGGCGAAAGCCGGTGGCCGCAACCAGTCCGTGGTCGCGAGCCTTCCGAAGCTATCGCTGGTGGCGTGAGGGGCCCCCTCCGTCATTGCGAGCGAAGCGAAGCAATCCAGACTGTCTCCGCGGAGGCAGCCTGGATTGCTTCGTCGCTTCGCTCCTCGCAATGACGAGTGGAGCGCTACTGCCCCAGATACTTCTTCATCTCCGCAATGAGCCCATCGCGCAGTTCCGGCCGCTTCAGGCCGTAGGCGATGTTGGCGCGGAGGAAGCCGGGCTTGGAGCCGCAATCATGGCGCTCGCCCTCGAACTCGACGCCGTAGAATTTCTGCGACTTGGCGAGGCCGATCATGGCGTCGGTGAGCTGGATCTCGCCGCCGGCGCCGCGCTCCTGGGTCTCCAGGATCTTGAAGATCTCCGGCTGGAGAATGTAGCGGCCGGTGATGGAGAGGTTGGAGGGCGCGGTGCCCTTGGCCGGCTTCTCGACCATGCCGTCGACCTCGAACATCTTGCCGGTGCGCTTGCCGACGCCGCAGATTCCGTATTGATGGGTGAGATGGTCGGGCACCGCCTCGACCGCGATGACGTTGGATTTTTCGCCGAGCGTTGAAGCCGTCTCGATCATCTGCTTCAGGCAGCCGGTCGTGTTGAGCACGAGCTCATCGGGCAGCACCACCGCGAACGGCTCATTGCCGACGATGTCGCGCGCACACCAGACCGCGTGGCCGAGACCGAGCGGCGCCTGCTGGCGGGTGAAGCTGACGGCGCCGGCCTCCGGCTGGTTCTGCGCCAGGATGTCCTGCTCGGCCTTCTTGCCGCGCGCGGCGAGCGTCGCGTCGAGCTCGAACATCTTGTCGAAATGATCTTCGATGACGTTTTTGTTGCGGCCGGTGACGAAGATGAAATGCTCGATGCCGGCTTCCCTCGCCTCGTCATAGACGTACTGGATCAGCGGCTTGTCGACGATGGTCAGCATTTCCTTCGGCATCGCCTTGGTGGCGGGCAGGACGCGGGTGCCGAGGCCGGCGACGGGGAATACGGCTTTGCGAATTTTCATGGGACAGATCGAATACCTGAGGACGTGAAGGGAGCAATGGTATCTTGCTAGCTTGTTTGCAGCCGCTAACAAAGGCGGATGTGGGGCCTCGCGCTCACAGAGTTGAGAAAAAGGCTGACACCAAAATTTCACCTTTGTTAAGCTATTGGCAACCGGTACCGGGCCTCCTGAAGGCGGATTTTCGGCCGGACAGGTAGGGTATGATGCAATCAGTGGCAGCGCTGGCGAAACGTGCTGGATTTGTGACCGGCGCAATGATGCTTGCGGCCGCCGTGCTGCTGCCTGTCAGCGCGCACGCCCAGGCGCAGAACGGCTTGTCGAACCTGTTCGGCGGTATTTTCTCCGGCTCGAATCCGGCGCCCTCGCAAGCCCCGCCCGGCCCCGGCGGCGCCTTGCCATGGACCGGCGAGGACGGCGCCTCCGGCCACCCGTTGATGACGGCCGCCGCGATCCGCGAGGCCGCCTCCAACTTCAACAATTGCGTGGCGGGGATGTGGCCCGATGCCGCACGGCGCAACATCACGCAGGAGAATTTCCAGCGCTTCACGGCCGGGCTGTCGCCCGATCTGCGCATCATGGACCTGATGGATTCGCAGCCGGAGTTCACCAAGTCGATCTGGGACTATCTCGACATCCTCGTGAACGACAACCGCCTCGCCAAGGGCCGCGAGGTCCTCGCCAAATACAAGGCGCAGTTCGACGCCACCGAGAAGGCCACCGGCGTCGACCGCTACATCATCGCCTCGATCTGGGGCATCGAGTCCAATTACTCGACGCAGATGGGCGACCGCAGCGTGCTGCAATCGACCGCGACGCTCGCCTGCATCGGCCGCCGCCAAGCCTATTTCAGGGACGAGTTTCTCTCCGCGCTGGAGATCCTCAACCGCGGCGATCTCAGGCCTGAGCAGATGCGCGGCTCCTGGGCCGGCGCCTTCGGCCCGACCCAGTTCATGCCGACCGCGTTCAAGCGCTTTGCCGTGGATGGCGATGGCGACGGACGGCGCGACGTCGTCGACAATCCCACCGATCTGATCGCCTCGACCGCCAACAATCTGAAGAAGGACGGCTGGCAGGCCGGCCAGACCTGGGGCTACGAGGTCGTGGTGCCGCAGGGCTTCAACTACATGCTGGCCGATCGCGCCAAGGCGATGACGATGGCGCAGTGGGAGAAGCTCGGGCTCAAGCGCCCGGCCAACCAGCCCTTCCCGCATCCGGCCGAGAAAGCCTATCTGCTGGCGCCCGCCGGGGCGCAGGGCCCGGGCTTCCTGATGCTGCAGAATTACCGCGTCATCATGAAGTACAACCCGGCCGAGGCTTATGCGCTGGCGATCGGCCATTTCGCCGACCGCCTGCGCGGCGGCCAGCCCTTCGTGCAGCCCTGGCCGCGGCAGGAGCGCGAGCTGTCCCGTACCGAACGGCTGGAACTCCAGCAGCTGCTGGCCCAGCGCGGCTTCTACAAGGGCACCCCGGACGGCCAGTTCGGCGGCCAGACCCGGGAGGCGCTGCGCAATTTCCAGGCCTCGATCGGGGTACCGGCCGACGGGTTTGCCTCCTCCGACGCGCTGGAACGGCTGCGCGGGCGGTAAGCACCGCCCGCCACAGCCGATCGTTCAGGAATCGACGTAGTTCACGACGTCCGACAATTCGAACCTCGTCCCCTGGTACGACATGTCCTTGACCGTGGGCCGCCAGTTCGGATCCTGGACGAGATAGGACTGGTTGTCCGCGACGACGAGGCCGATCAGGACCTCGGCGACGATGCGACCGCCGACGTCGCCCAGCCGACTGCCACCCAGCACCTGCGATGTCGGCTTTTCGTCCTCATCCTCGAAGTCGGTCTTGACCGCGTCGGCCAGCTCCGCCTCGCGCAGGATATAGTACCAGAGCGGTGCGTTCTCGTGCAGCTGCGCAGCGTTTTCCGTGAACATGTCGCGGCGTGCCTTCGCGGCGTCGTCGTCCAGATTGCCTTGATCGATCCAGAGCTGCTCGTCCGTCAGGGGCTTGAGACCCATGCGCCGTGCCACCGCCTGCCCGCTCGGCAGGCCCAGCGCGATGCCGCGCTGCAGGTTCAGGCTTGGCAACGACTTGCGATCAGGCCTCTTCTCGTTGCGCAGGTCCGGCAACATCGAGAGCGGATCGACCAGCATGGTGTCGATCCGATACGCCGGCTGCGGCCGCACGAACTGGTCGAACGGGAGCTCCGCCGTCGGCTCCGGCAGATCGCTTGCCACGTCCGGCAGGAAGAAGCTCCAGTCGATGCCCCATCCCGGGGGCAACGGACGGAAGCCGTTCAGGCTGCGCACGTCGTCGCAGCTGAAGTCCGGCTTGAAGATCGGCAATCGGTCCAGCTTGTTCTTCGGCGCCCTCTGATGCGGTATCTCCGCGCTCAGCGAATAGCTCGGCCGGACCATGGAGTGGCCGAACCGATAGGCCGCGACCGAAAATTCGACCGGCATGAACGGATATTGCGCGTCCTCCGGCTTGTAGAAGTGGAGCTTCGGCTTGCCGCCGTTGTAGACCGCGTGGAACATCTTGTCGCCGACGATGCGCCGCACGAAGTCGTGCAAGACGACCCATTGATAGTGCCAGCGTACCTTGCGCTGGGCCGTATTGAAGGCTGCGAGGCCCGTGATCCCCGGCCGCTCGTTTCCCGGCTCGGTCGACGGCCGCGCCAGGTCGAGCATGATCTTGTTGTGGAAGCGCTGCCACAGCTGGTGAATCTGCACGACGATGTTGTTCTCGTCGTTGCGCTTGTCGCCGATGATGGCGCGTGGGCAATCCTGATGCTCATCGTCGACTTCACCGCTCTCGTCACGCGGCGCGCGTTGCACGTCGAAGAGCTTCTTCTTGCCCTTCAGATAGGCCGGCGTCTTGTCGAAGCCGAGCTTGATGGTGAGATCGGGATTGTAGAGGTAGGGCTGATCCGCCGGCCCCCGGCCGTAGATGCTGTCGAGATCCAGCCGCGCCGTGCGGAAATCCTGGGTCGCGTTGGGATCATTGTCACGGTCGAGATCGGAGGCGGGATCGAAGGTGATGTCGTGATCGATGAACTGGCCGAAATAGGTGTAGCCTGCCTTGATCTTCGGATTCTCGTCGGCCGGTTCCTCCTCGGTAATCGGCGCGCCGGTATCCCCCCGCTTGATCATGGTGTCGGCGATCGCATTCATGATCGCCTGTTCCTGCGGTAGGGTATCGCCGAAGCGGGCCCTGGCCAGCTCCGGGAACATGCGGCCGAACCGGCCAAAGCCTTCCGGCTGGTAAGCCACGGCGTCCAGGCCACGTTCGGATCGGCCATGGCCTTGCGGTCGCTTCGCTTTGGACTGCTCGGCCTGCGCGTCGAGCAATTTCTCGGCTTGCGCACGCGACTCGGCAACATCTTGCTTGGTGATGTCCTGCATGAGTTCACTCCCGAAATTGGAATTGGTCATCAATATTGAGAGAGCGCTATTTCAGCGTGAAAATACCGTTAGACCGCCATTGAAGTTGTGAGATGGATCGCAATTGGGGGTGGATCACACCGTCGCACCGGATGATCCGGCCCTCCGTTAACGGTTCCGGCCTGTTTCGGACCAATCGGCCTTGACCTCAGGACCCATCGGGCGATTTATGACAATAGAATTTGCCCGTTCGGCGCCTGATTCCGTTATTATATCGAGCCTATCCCGATCCCCATTGCGCGTGCCCGAGATCGCATGTCGAAGCCCAGGCCCCAGTTCAAGTCCTTCTTCAAGGCGCTGACCGAGACCGGCCCGCTGATCGCGCTGGGGACGGCGCTTGCGATTCTGGTCTCCGTCGCGGGACCCGCCTCGGCGCAGTTCTTCAACTTCCCCGGCTTCGGCGGCCCGCCGCAGCCGCAGGCCCCGCCACCGCGGAACGGCGGAGGCGGCGGCTGGTTCGGCGGCGACTTCTTCGCGCCATTCCAGCAGCAGCAGGCGCCGCGCCAGGATTTTTCGCGCGCGCCGGCACCAGCCAAGCGCGACACCACGCCCGACAAGAACGTGCTGGTGATCGGCGACGCCATGGCCGACTGGCTCGCCTACGGCCTCGAAGACGCCTACACCGAGCAGCCCGACATGGGCGTAATCCGCAAGCACAAGACCACGTCCGGCCTGATCAAGTACCAGCCGAAGGGTGAGCCCGCGGACTGGGCGGCGGCAGCGAAGGGCATCCTCGAGACCGAGAAGCCTGATGTGATCGTCGTCATGCTCGGCCTCAACGACCGCATCTCGATCCGCGAGGCCGCGCCCGACAAGGCGACGGACAAGGACAAGAAGAACGACAAGGGCGCGCGCGCCAAGCCGCAAGGAAAGCCAGGCGACAAGCCCGGCGACGCCAAACCTGATTCCGCCGCCAAGCCGGACGACAAGCCCGCCGACACCGACCTGCCGCAGGACGATGCCGACAACGCCGACACGCCGGCGGTCACAGCGCCGGACAAGACCGCGCGCAATCCGAACGGCCTCTACGAATTCCGCGACGAGCGCTGGGTCGAGCTCTACGGCAAGAAGATCGAGGAGCTGGCCAACGTCCTCAAGTCCAAGGGCGTTCCGGTGCTCTGGGTCGGCCTGCCCGCGATCCGCGGCCCCAAGGGCACCGCGGACATGCTGTTCCTGGATTCGCTCTATCGCGAAGGCGCGGCCAAGGCCGGCATCACCTATGTCGATGTCTGGGACGGCTTTGTCGACGAAGCCGGCCGCTTCCTCCAGAAGGGCCCGGACTTCGAGGGCCAGATCCGCCAGCTCCGCAGCTATGACGGCGTCTATTTCACGAAACCCGGCGCACGCAAGCTCGCCCACTATGTCGAGCGCGAGATCACGCGCCTGCTCGCCGGACGCTCCGGCCCGATTGCGCTGCCGAGCGAGCCTGCGACCCCCGACACCAGCGCCGAGCCCGGCAAGCCCGCGCCGCGGCCGCTGGCGGGACCGATCGTGCCGCTGGTTGCGGCCTCGATCTCGGCCGATCAATTGCTGGGCGGACCGGGTTCGCGTCCCGCCGCCGTCGATGCGCTCGCCGCGAAGACGATGGTGAAGGGTGAGCCGCTGGCCGCGCCCGCCGGCCGTGCCGATGATTATGCCTGGCCGCGCCGCGAAGTCGGCCGCGAGCAAGCCAAAGGCGATACGCCGATGGCTGCTACGACGCCGGATGGTGCTGCTGCTGCTCCCGGTACGCCAAGCGCTGCCGCCGCGATCGCGCCGCCCAGACTCGCGCCGAAGAAGCCGCCGGTGCAGCAGCCGCAGCAGCCGGCCCAGGCAACGCCGGCATTCCGCGATTTCTTCGGCTTCGGCTCTCCGCAGCCACCGCCGCGTCAATTCGCACCAGCGCCGCGTAATCCCGCGCCCGCCTGGTAACGTCGGGCGATCGGCGGAGATGTTCCGGTAGTTTTTCTGAATTGAGATTTCGTGTCCCGGACGCGCTGCAGCGTGTAACGCTGCTGCGCAGAGCCGGGACCCAGCACTGCGAATTTCACCAAAGAATGGGCCCCGGCTCTGCAAAGCGGCGTTGCCGGACGATGCTACGCATCGCCTAGGCCGCATTGCGTCCGGGGCACGAAAGAATTCGGGCGGTGGCTCAGCCGTAATAGCGCCAGCGCGGCGGCGGGCGACGGGCGGGACGCGACATCAGGAGCGCGAGTGCGAAGCCGATTCCGCCGGCGATCAGCAGCGCACCGAGCGGATTGTCCTGCACCTTCTTGGCAATCGCCTGCGAACCGTCGCGCAAGGTCTCGGCCGGCTTGTCGTAGGCGTCCTTGGCGTAGCCGGCCGCAGTCTCACCGGCGTCGCGCACGGCATCCTTGGCCTGGCCGTAGAGATTCTGCACGGTGCCGGCGGCTTCCCGCGCCTTGCCTGACGCCTGTGTCTGCGCATCGCCAGCGAGATCACCGACGGCGCCTTCTGCGCGCCCAGCGAATTCCTTGGCCGATCCGACGATCCGATCCTTGTCCATGTTGCTCCTCCTCGGGGGTCAACCCAAGTAACCGATCAGGAGCAGCGCAGTTCCAAGCTTCTGCGAAAGTGTGTAGTCCGGACTACGCTTCCGCCTGCGCTCTTCGGGTTACGGCGGGCCAGTCGCTCCATCCGGGCTACAGGATGAGCCCGCCATCGACCACCAGCGTCTGGCCAATGATGTAGGACGACAGCGGCGAGGCCAGGAACAGCGCCGCGCCCGCCATGTCAGCCGGCGTGCCCAATCGCCGCAGCGGAATGCGCGACAACGCGCCTTCGAGCCGCTTGGGATTGTCGGTGGTCACCTTCGTCATCTTGGTGTCGACGAGTCCGGGCGCGATACCGTTGACGCGGATCCCATCCTCGGCCCAGGCCTCGCCCAGCGTCCGCGTCAATCCGACTGCGCCGGTCTTCGAGGCGTTGTAGGCGGGATTGCCCATGGTGGAATGATAGGCTGCGGTCGAGGACACCATGATCAGCGCGCCCTTGCTATCGCGCAGCATGGAGTGAAACCGCGTCGCGCAGGCCATCAGGCTCATCAGATTGACCTCGACGACCTTGCGGAAGCCGGCCATCTCGAACTCGCCGCGGCGATAGAGCACCGCGCCCTGCGCGAGCACGAGCACATCGAGACGATCGAAGGACGGCTTGAACGCTTCCACCGCGCCGGCGTTGCCGACGTCGAGCTGCGCATAGGAAAGACCCGTGAGATCGGAGCCTTCTTGCGCCGAATATTCCGCGGGATGAGCACGCGTGCCGCAGACTGCAACTTGCGCGCCCTTGGCGCGAAAGGCTTGCGCGATGCCGTTGCCGATACCGCTGGAACCGCCGACCACCAGCACCTGCTTGCCTGAGAAATCGAGCTCGTTCACCATCGCGGCCTCCCCTTTTGTTTTGCTTGTTTGACCTGTCTGCGGATCGATGCCAGCCTTGTCCATCTCATAACAAGAGCCAAGAGACGCGAGGAAACGGCATGTCCGAATTCAAGGAGCTCAGCCGGTCGGTGAAGGGCCTGACCGTTCTCGTCACGGGTGCGGCGAGCGGCATGGGGCGCGCGACCGCGCGCTTGTTCGCCGCTGAAGGCGCGAACGTCGCCGTCACCGACTTTGACGAGCAGGGAGCGCTGTCCGTTGCCAAGGAGATTGCCGCGAACGCCGGATCCGCGAAGGCGTGGAAGCTCGATGTCGCCGATGGCGGCGAGATCAAGCGCGTCGTCGGCGATGTCGCGGCGCATTTCGGCGGGCTCGACATCATCGTCAACAATGCCGGCATCTCCGTGCGCGTCGCGATCGACGACGAGACTTACGAAGACGCCTGGGCCAAGGGCATCGCCGTGATGCTGACGGCGCATCCGCGCATCATCCGCGCCGCGCTGCCGCACCTGCGCAAGTCGAAGAGCCCGCGCATCGTCAACATCGCCTCGACCGAGGCGCTCGGCGCCACCGCATTGCACAGCCCCTATTCGGCGGCGAAGGGCGGCGTGGCGAGCCTCACGCGCTCGCTCGCCGTCGAGCTCGGCCGCGAAGGCATCACCGTCAACTGCATCTGCCCGGGCCCGATCCGCACCGCCATCACCGACCGCATCTCCGAAGAGCACAAGACCATCTACGCCAAGCGCCGCACTGCACTGGGTCGCTACGGCGACCCCGAGGAGGTCGCGCATATGACGCTGAGCCTGTGCCTGCCGGCTGCGTCTTTCCTCACCGGCGCGGTGATCCCTGTCGACGGCGGCTTGATGGCGCGCAACGCGTGAGAGCCATGACGCTTAAGAGATATGCGCGCCGAGCGTTGACAACGCCGGTCGCGGGAGTAGCTTTTTCACCGGCAGAGCGGGACCAACCGCTCGCGGTTCGCGGGAGAAACACCATGACGATCGCCATCCGGCAGCTTCAAAAACATTTTGCCGGCGAGGTTTCCGGCCTCGACCTGCGAAAGCCTCTCACCGAGGCCGAGGCGCGCGAGATCGAGGCAGCCATGGACAAATATGCGGTGCTGGTCTTCCACGACCAGGACATCACCGACGAGCAGCAGATGGCCTTCGCGCTGAATTTCGGCCAGCGCGAGGACGCGCGCGGCGGCACCGTGACCAAGGAAAAGGACTACCGGCTGCAATCGGGCCTCAACGACGTCTCCAATCTCGGCAAGGACGGCAAGCCGGTGGCGAAGGACAGCCGCGCGCATCTGTTCAATCTCGGCAACTGCCTGTGGCATTCCGACAGCTCGTTTCGCCCGATCCCCGCAAAATTCTCGCTGCTGTCGGCGCGGGTGGTGAACCCGAAGGGCGGCAATACCGAGTTCGCCGACATGCGCGCCGCCTATGACGCGCTCGACGACGAGACCAAGGCGGAGATCGAGGATCTCGTCTGCGAGCACTCGCTGATGTATTCGCGCGGATCGCTCGGCTTCACCGAGTACACCGACGACGAAAAGCAGATGTTCAAGCCGGTGCTGCAACGCCTGGTGCGCACCCATCCGGTGCATCGCCGCAAGTCGCTCTATCTCTCATCGCATGCCGGCAAGATCGTCAGCATGAGCGTCCCCGAAGGCCGGCTGCTGCTGCGCGATCTGAACGAGCATGCGACGCAAGGCGAGTTCGTCTACGTCCACAAATGGAAGCTGCATGATCTCGTGATGTGGGACAACCGCCAGACCATGCATCGCGTCCGCCGCTACGACCAGTCCCAGCCCCGCGACATGCGCCGCGCGACGGTGGCGGGGACAGAGCCGACGGTACAGCAGCAGGCGGCGGAGTAGGCGGCATTGGAGTAGCCACAAATTCCGCCGTCGTCCCGGACAAGCGTAGCAAAGCGAAGCGCAGATCCGGGACCCATAACCACAGGCCGTGGTTTGGCGAAGACTAGTGGTGACCAGCCCGCTTCAACAACGACTTCCTGGGGTTATGGGTCCCGGATCTGCGCTCCATTCTGGACAACGCTACGCGCTGCCAGAAGCTCCGCTTGTCCGGGACGACAGCGGAGGTTGGCGCAACAGCTACGCGTGTCCCGCATCGTTCGAGAGCATGCCGGGATCGATGCCGATCTTGCGCAGCGCGCGTCCGTACTTCTCGTCGACATCGTCGCCGAAGATCAAATCCGAATCCGCATCGCAATGCAGCCAGCCATTGCTCTGGATTTCGGTCTCGAGCTGGCCCGGCGCCCAGCCGGCATAACCAAGCGCGAGGATGGCGTGCTTCGGGCCGGAGCCGTTGGCGATCGCCCGCAGGATGTCGACGGTCGCGGTGAGGCAGACGCCATCGTCGATCCGGAGCGTCGCGTTCTCGATGTAGAAATCGCTGGAATGCAGCACGAAGCCGCGGCCGGTATCGACCGGCCCGCCACGCAGCACCTTCATGCTTTCGGCGTTCTCCGGCAGCTTGATGTGCTCGCCCTTCTTGATGATGCCGAGCTGCTGCAACAGCTCGGGGAAGTCGATGCTGCCGGCGGGATGATTGACGATGATGCCCATCGCGCCCTCGGCGGAATGCGCACAGAGATAGATCACCGAGCGCTCGAAGCGCTCATCGCCCATCACGGGCATCGCGATCAGGAGCTGGCCGCCGAGATAGCCGGCCGAGCTGGGAAGCGCGGGGGCCGCGCTGCGGGTGCTTTCGCCCGTCCTTTTGCCTGTGGGAGCCATCGGTGAAGCACTCCGGTTTCGATTCCTATCCTGATGTCGGGCCGGGCTGCTGTCAAATCAAGGCTTGCATAGACTTGATTCAGGTGCATCCATCACAAGCAATTCAATGGTTTGCCCAGGGGCGACCCTGTAAAGACGTGCCATGCTGACAAGAGTTCCCCTGCATGCGGCGTTTGGCGTCGCAACAACCCTGCTTGCGTCGTCGATGACGCTTGCAGCCCGCGCCGACGACGCTTCGCCCTGGCAGCGCGACGGTCATTCCGCAGTGCGATTGCTGGCGGGATCGCGCAGCGGCGCCATCCTGCTCGGCGGTATCGCCTTCCAGCTCCAGCAGGGATGGAAGACCTACTGGCGCATCCCCGGCGATTCCGGCGTTCCGCCGCGGTTCGATTTCTCCAAATCGGACAATGTCGAAGCGGTGACGGTGATGTGGCCGGCGCCGCTGAAATTCGATGACGGCGCGGGCGGGCATTCGATCGGCTATCACGGCCAGATCGTGCTACCTCTGCGCATCGTGCCCAAGGCGCCCGACAAGCCGGTGACGCTGCGCGCCGAGATCAACTACGCCGTGTGCGAGAAGCTCTGCGTTCCCGTCGAGGCCAATGTCGAGCTCGGCTTCAACAACGTCGCCTCGACCGAGGACGCCAATCTGCGTGCCGCGCTCGACACCGTGCCGAAGCCTGCCACGATCGGTGATCCCAATCCGCTGACCATCCGCGACGTCAAACGTGACGGTCCCAAAAATGTCGTGGTCGACGTGGTCGTGCCTGATAGCCGCGGCGTCAATTTGTTCGTGGAAGGGCCGACGCTCGATTGGGCGTTGCCGATTCCGGCGCCGGTCGAGCGCAGCCCGCCCGGTGTGCAGCGATTTTCCTTCGAGCTCGATGGACTGCCGCCGGGCGCCAAGCCCGACGGAGCGGCGCTGAAGTTCACGCTCGTCGCGCCCGAGAAGTCGTACGAGTTCAATACGAATCTGGAGTGAGCCGGAGCTGTCGTCATTCTCCGCTGTCGTCCCGGGGCGCGCAACGCGCGAGCCCGGGACCCATAGCCACGGGGAGTGGTTTGGCGAAGACTCGGAGTTACCAGCCAGCGCAACATTTCTCCCTGGGGTTATGGGTCCCCGCCCCCCGTGCGCAATTGCGCACTAGGCGGGGACGACGCCGGTGGCTGGAGCGGCAGCATGCCTCACCCAACCCAATCTTAACGAATGGTTGCTAATCCCCAAGGGCTAGCGCATCAGGCCTGCCGCAGCATGCGGGACGCCTGATACGGACGCCCTGGGGATCTCGAATTGGCCGTGATGGATGCAGAACCCGCAACGACCGGACCTGCCGGCCTCATCGCGCGGCTGCGCGCGAAGCTGATGGGCGGGTCGAACGAAGCGTCGCTGACGCGGCGGTTGGCCGGCACCATCTTCATCATCCGGGTGATCAGCGCGGGCCTCGCCTATTTCTCGCAAGTTCTGCTCGCGCGCTGGATGGGGACGTCCGACTACGGCATCTATGTCTACGTCTGGACCTGGGTGCTGCTGCTCGGCAGCATGATGGACTTCGGCATCTCGGCCTCCGCGCAAAAGATCATTCCGGAGTATCGCACCAGCGGCGAGCATGCGCTGCTGCGCGGCTTTCTCTCCGGCAGCCGCTGGCTGACCTTTGCCGTGTCCACGCTAGTGTCGCTGGGGCTCGCCGGTATCGTCAAGCTGCTCTCGCCCTGGATCGATCCGGCCGAGGTGCTGCCGCTCTATATCGGCTGCATGACGCTGCCCGCCTTCGTCGTCGCCAACACCCAGGACGGCATCGCGCGCTCGCATGACTGGATGCAGCTCGGCCTGATGCCGCAATTCATCATCCGCCAGGCGCTGATCATCGGCATCACGGCCGCTGCCTTCCTGCTCGGCTATCACCTCGGCGCGGTCGCCGCGATGGTCGCGAGCGCAGGCGCGGTGTGGATCGCGATGACCGGACAGATGGTGGTGCTGAACCGCAAGCTCGCCGATCACATCGAGCCGGGCCCCAAAACCTACGACATCGGCGGCTGGCTCGCCGTCTCGCTGCCGATCCTGCTGGTCGAGAGCTTCTACCTGCTGCTGTCCTATACCGACGTGCTGGTGCTTCAGCAGTTCCGCCCATCGGAGGAGGTCGGTGTCTATTTCGCGGTGGTGAAGACGCTCGCCCTGGTCTCGTTCATCCACTACGCGATGTCGGCGACGACAGCGCATCGCTTCGCCGAGTACAACGCGCTCGGCGACAAGGCGCGCCTGTCGGCCTATGTCGCGCATGCCATCAACTGGACGTTCTGGCCGTCGCTGGCAGCGACCATCGTGCTGCTTGCGCTTGGCAAGCCGCTGCTCTGGCTGTTCGGCCCGCAATTCACGGTCGGCTACGACATCATGTTCGTCGCCGCGATCGGCCTCGTGGTGCGCGCCGCGATTGGACCGGTCGAGCGCCTGCTCAACATGCTCGGCCAGCAGAAGATCTGTGCGCTGGCCTACGCGCTGGCCTTCGTGATGAACCTCGTGCTCTGCATCGCGCTGGTGCCGCGCTTCGGCGGTCACGGCGCCGCGGCCGCGACCTCGATCTCGCTGACATTCGAGACGGTGCTGCTGTTCTGGATCGTGCGCCAGCGGCTCGGCCTGCACGTGCTGGCGTTTGGCAAATAGGCGCTGCCACCCGGGTTGCCGGCCTGGAGAATGGCTGTTTCGCGCCTTGCGCGGCGGCGACTAAAACCCCCTCCCCGCCCGCCGCCTGTAGCAAGATTTTTCTTATTCAACCGAAGCGGTTGCGCTTCAGGGAAATTTTATTCTACGTCATATTGCCCAACCGACGAGATAAACCTAAGATTCCCCAGACATGATTGATCCGCTCTATGTCGCCTCCGGATTTGGCGTCGGCCTGCTTGTCGGGATGACCGGCGTGGGTGGCGGCTCGCTGATGACGCCGCTGCTGATCCTGCTGTTCGGCATCCACCCCTCCACCGCCGTCGGCACCGACCTGCTCTATGCCGCCGCCACCAAGACCGGCGGCAGCGTGGTGCATGGCTGGTCGCGGAGCGTGCACTGGCCAGCGGTACTGCGGCTCGCCTGCGGCAGCATCCCGGCGAGTGCGCTGACGCTGCTCGTGCTGTGGAAGCTCGACCTCAGGAGCGATTCCGAGCGCAGCCTGGTCAATCTGGTGCTGTGCTTTGCACTACTGCTGACCGCGACCTCGCTGATCTTCCGCAAGGCCCTCATGGAGCGCTATCGCGGCCGGCTGGAGCGTGTCGACGATCGCACCACGGCGATCGCGACCGTCGTCACCGGCATCGTGCTCGGCGTTCTGGTGTCGATCTCGTCCGTCGGTGCCGGCGCGGTCGGCGTCACCGTGCTGCTGCTGCTCTATCCGCGCCTGCCGATGGCGACTATCGTCGGCTCGGACATCGCGCATGCGGTGCCGCTGACGCTGGTTGCCGGGGCCGGACATTGGGCGCTCGGCGATGTGGATTGGGCCCTGATGGGCGTGCTGCTGCTGGGCTCGCTGCCCGGCATCATCGTCGGCAGTCTCAGTGCGACGCGCGTCCCCGAGACGGTGCTGCGCCTGACGCTTGCCTGCGTGCTGTTCGTGGTCGCCGGCAAGATCATGTTCGCGGAGCTGAACCTGTCCTCCGCGATCGTGACGGCGCTGGCCTGGACGCATTAGGCCGGCCACCCACCCTAGAGCGTTTTCCGATCACGTTGCGTCGTAACCAGCCGCGACGAGATAATTTTGACATTCCTCGGGTGAGAAGCGTTTGAGAGCGTTGGCGATTGCTTGCCAGAGATCGGGCATGGTGCGGGCTGCGGCGGTCCGCAACAGCGCTTTCAGTTTGGAGAAGGCCATTTCAATCGGGTTGAAGTCTGGACTGTAGGGCGGAAGATAGAGCAGGCTAGCTCCGACCGCCTGGATGGCCTCTCGAACGCCATGGACCTTGTGAGCGGGCAAGTTGTCCATGATAACGGTATCGCCCGGCCGCAGCGATGGGGCGAGCAATTGCTCGACGTAGGCCAGGAAAGCGTCGCCATCCATTGGACCGTCCAGAACAAGCGGCGCGATCAGACCGTCGGAGCGCAATCCAGCGGTGAACGTCGTCGTCTTCCAATGTCCGTGTGGGATAGCTGCACGACATCGCTCGCCGCGTGGCGAGCGCCCGTAACGCCGCGCCATTTTGGTGTTGGCGCTGGTTTCGTCGATGAAGACGAGACGCTCAGGGGCAAGGTCGATTTGCCCTTCGAACCACTCCTCACGTGCGGCATTTATATCGCCGCGCCGTTGCTCGGCGGCGTGCGCTGTCTTTTTTTAAGTGTGATCTTTCTGCGCTGGAAAAAACGCCAGAGCGACGCGATGCCAGTCGATATTCCACGACGTTTCAACAGTTCTCGCAACTCGGCAAGCGTGATATCCGGCCTCGCTGTCACCGCCTCCAGAATCAATTGCGAATGCGCTTCGATGCGCTGCGATTTGCGGTCACCGCCCTGGCGTTTAGGAACGATGTCGCCAACTTTCTTGAGGCGACCGCGCCAGCGGATTGCACTGGCCGCGCTGACACCAAAGCGCTCAGCAGCCTGTCGACAGGACATGCCACCGTCAATCGCGGCTACCACCCTTTGGCGAAGATCAACCGAAAGCGCCCTGGCCATACATGCTGGCCTCCCTCGCCAGCATGCAGCTTGAATCTGACTCGCGCCGTTTTGGGAATCTGGAGGGTTCTGTGAGGTCGCGCTCACGCGAGGGCGCGGCAGGCGCTTATGACGCGACCTCATTGAAGCCGGATTGAACGAAGGCGCGGGAGGCTATTCGCGGTTTTGCAGCTATGGGGATTGTTCGAGATCGCCATGCCCGATCTGCTGGCTCGGCGCGTGAGGCAGAGACACAGGAGTGCGCATCCTGGAAGAGTTGAGATCAGACGCGCTTCGCCTGAGATCGCGATAGGCCTTTTGCTGCATCGGACGGTTGTTGTCGCGCAGTGTGACAGCACGGATTCGACATCGTCCGCGATGATCGAGACGCTGGGAGCGAAATGACGAATGATGATCGTCGTGCACGACATGACTTGGCTCACGATGTGTCGCATCGGAACGGTGATGTTCGAGGGCTGGGGCGTCTGAAGCTATGTCGAAAGCGCTCAATGATGCGCATGACGCCACCACAATCGGGACAGGCAGGAACCTCGGCCCAGGTTTGAGCCTCCGAATCCACAGGCGACGGCTGGCCATCGTTTGGGGCTGTTCGCTCATGATCGAGAAGTTCGCGGCAAAGGGCGAGCTTGGCAGCGCGATGGCGGTTGGCCATGAAGCCGAAGTGGCGGATGCGGTGGAAGCCGTCAGGCGGCGTATGAAGCAGGAAACGGCGAATGAACTCATCGGGCTTGAGATTCATGATCTTTGTCGCGCTGTTTTGGCGATAGTCCTTCCATGAGAAGGCGACATGATCGTCGTCGAGTGCGACGAGCCGGCTGTTGGCGATCGCGACGCGATGGGTGTAGCGGCCGAGATAGGCCAGGACCTGTGCGGGTCCGCCGAAGGGCCGCTTGGCGTAAACAACCCAGTTGATGCGTCGCATGGCGTCGAGGTGGGCCGCAAAGGCAGCCGGCTCGGCCAGAGCTCCGAGATCGCCGAAGAAACGCAAGGCACCGGAGTTGAAGGCTGCCGACAGACGTTTGAGAAAAAGTGTGCGAAATAGTCTGGACAACGGTTTGACGGCCAGGA
Organism: Bradyrhizobium barranii subsp. apii; assembly: GCF_011516635.5. Classification (GTDB taxonomy): domain Bacteria; phylum Pseudomonadota; class Alphaproteobacteria; order Rhizobiales; family Xanthobacteraceae; genus Bradyrhizobium; species Bradyrhizobium barranii. The sequence continues at coordinate 8,552,466 of NZ_CP096255.1, forward strand.
AGAAGTTCGGTCGGCAAGCGGTCCAGCGCGCGCCATCGGGCGAGAGGCCGCCACCCGGAACGACGCAATGGACGTGGGGATGATGCATCAGCGTCTGTCCCCAGGTGTGGAGGACGGCGACGCCGCCGATCGCACCGCCGAGCCGGCGTGGATTGGCGGCGAGCGTCGTCATCGCCTCGGCGGCAGCCTTGAACAGGATGGCATAGACGACGGCCTTGTTCTGGAAAGCGATCGCGGCGATCGGTGCGGGAAGTGTAAAGACGACGTGGAAATAGGGAACCGGAAGCAGGTCGGCTTGACGCGCGGCGAGCCACGCGGCTCGGGCTCTCCCCTGACACTTCGGACAGTGCCGATTGCGGCAGGAATTATAGGCAACGCGTGTCGTGCCGCAGTCGTCGCAAGCCTGCATGTGGCCGCCGAGCGCCTCGGTCCGGCACGCAACGATCGCGCTCATCACGCGCCGCTCGACCCGCCCCAGATGACCGGCATGTACACGGCGATAGGCGTCGCCATGCCGGCGCAGAATATCGGCAATCTCGATGGCGGGCCTGTTGGAGCGGATGTCGGAGCGGGTCATGACCCGCATCCCGCTGCGGGTCATCCAGGTGGCGTCACCTCCAGCGACAGGCGATCGAGCGGGCTCTGCGTCGCTCGGATCGTATCGGTGGCGACCTGCGTGTAGCGCGCTGTCGACGACAAATTATTGTGCCCGAGCAAGACCTGGATGATCCGGATATCGGTTCCGTTCTCGAGAAGATGTGTCGCGAAGCTGTGGCGCAGCGTGTGCGGCGTGACGCGCTTGGTCAGGCCCGCAGCCTTCACCGCCGACCGGCAGGCGGCATGCAGCACGGTCTGATCGATCGGATGATCTTCGTCACGACCAGGGAACAGATAAAGCCGCGGCCGGGCGAGCCGCCAGTAGGTGCGCAGGATGCCCAGCAGCTGGGGCGACAGCATCACGTTGCGATCCTTCGCGCCCTTGCCGTGGCGCACCTGGATGACGCCGCGGGCGCTGTCGATGTCTTCGATCCGCAGTCCCGCAACCTCCGAGGCCCTGAGCCCGGCCGCATAGGCGGTGGTGAGCGCGGCGCGGCTCTTCAGGCTCGATACCGCTTCAAGAAACTGAACCACTTCGTCGGCGCTGAGAACGACCGGCAGCTTGCGCGGTTCTCGCGCATAGGGAATGCGCTCTGGGATGAGCGCCTCGCCGAGCGTGACGCCGTAGAAAAACCGTAGCGCACAGACGATCTGGTTCAGCGCCGGCCATGAGATGCCGGTCGAGACCAAATGCACCTGGAAGGCGCGGACGTCTTCCAGCTCTAACCGGTCAGGCGATCGGCCAAAATAGCGGCTGAACTTCGAAACCGCGCTGATGTAGGATCTTTGCGTCGCCGGCGACAGATTGCGGACGGTCATGTCTTCGATCATGCGGCGGCGAAGAGGGCTCAAATCGGCCATCTCGATACTCCTGTCTGAGGGGGTGGGCTCCAACACCCACATCCTCTCAGCCAGGAGGCGATCTATGCCACCTTGCCCCCTACGCCGCGGCAGCGGCTTCGTTCAATCCCCACCCGATTCTTTCCGGTCGGAAAATGCTCTAGCTGTCGTCGCCCGGCTTGACCGGGCGATCCAGTATTCCAGAGCCTAACGTTGGCGAACTCGCTCTTGCAACTTCCGCCGCGGCGTACTGGATGCCCCGGTCAAGCCGGGGCATGACACCGGTCGTTACTCCGCCGTCCAGCCGCCGTCGATCGACAGGTTGGTGCCGGTGATCTGCGCGGCATCGTCGCCGCATAGGAACAGCGCGAGCGCTGCGACCTGCTCGGAGGTGACGAACTCCTTGGTCGGCTGCGCGTCGAGCAGCACGTCGTTGATGACCTGCTCGCGCGTGAGGTTGCGCGCCTTCATCGTGTCGGGGATCTGCTTCTCCACCAGCGGCGTCCAGACATAGCCGGGGCTGATGCAGTTGCAGGTGATCTTGTGGGTCGCGACCTCGAGCGCCACGGTCTTGGTCAGGCCGGCGATGCCGTGCTTGGCCGACACATAGGCGGACTTGAAGGGCGAGGCGACCAGCGAGTGCGCCGACGCCGTGTTGATGATACGGCCCCAGCCCTTCTTCTTCATGCCGGGCACCGCCGCGCGGATGGCATGGAAAGCCGAGGACAGGTTGATCGCGATGATCTGGTCCCACTTCTCGACCGGGAATTCCTCGATCGGTGAGACGAACTGGATGCCGGCATTGTTGACGAGGATGTCGACCGAGCCGAACGACTTCTCGCCGAGCGCGATCATCCCGGCGATCTCGGCGGGCTTGGTCATGTCGGCCGGCGAATACACCGCCTTCACGCCGAAGTCGGACTCGATCTTGGCGCGCTCCTTCTCGATGTCCTCCGGCGAGCCGAAGCCGTTGATGACGACATTGGCGCCGGCGGCGGCGAAGGCGCGCGCATAGGCGAGCCCGATGCCGCTGGTCGAACCGGTCACGACGGCGTTCTTGCCTGACAGACTACCCATGTTATTCGCTCCTTTTTGGCGGGGGCGCGGTAACGTCCCCCGTGAGATCGTAGGTCACCATGGTCTCGCCGGACTGCGGCCGCTCGAGCCAGTCCTTATGGCGCATCGACAGATGCACGTCGCGCACGCCGGCTTCCCAATGCTCGACCATGGCGACATGCGAGAAGTCGTAATCCTTCGACGAGGATTCGTAGTTCTTGCTGCGATAGATCAGGTGCACCACGGTGACGGTGCTTTCGCGCGAGACCTTCGCGAGGAATTCCACGGAAGGATCATTCTTCAGATAATCGGGCAATTTTGAAATCAGATCGCGCACGGCCCGGCGCGCATTATGGATCTGCTTGTTCTTGTCGGTGTTCATCCGCGTTCGGCTGGAGAAGCGGATGTCCTTCTCGCGCTCGGTCGCCTCGAGCAGCGAATTCGGCAGATCGCCGCGGGCGCTGAACAGGTCGACCTGGAAGATCAGCATGTCGCGAGCGACCTCGGCATCGAGCACGTAGTCGAGCGGCGTGTTGGAGGCGATGCCGCCGTCCCAGTAGTGCTCGCCTTCGATCACGACGGACGGAAATCCCGGCGGCAACGCGCCGGAGGCCATGATGTGCTCGGGGCCGATGGTCTTGCCGAGCTTCTTGAACTCGTAATTGTCGAAATATTTGAAGTTGCCCGAGGTGACGCCGACGGCGCCGACCGACAGGCGCGTCTTCAGATCGTTGATGCGATCGAAATCGACCAGGCGCTCCAGCGTCTTCTTCAGCGGCGCGGTGTCGTAATAACTCTCGGCCTGCTTGGTGCCGGGCGGCCAGAGCGGCGCGGGCGGAATGCGCGGCGTGAAGAAACCGGGCACGCCGAAGGTCGCGATCAATGCGGCACTGGTCGAATTGAACAGCTCGCGGCTGTGATCGCTCTTGCCGATCGGCTTCCACGGCACCGGCGCCGACACCATCTCCCAGAATTCCTTGAGCCGCTTGACGCGGGTCTGTCCCTCGTTGCCGGCGATGATGGCGGCGTTGACCGCGCCGATCGAGATGCCGGCGACCCATTCCGGCTCGAAGTCGAAATGGCACAGCGACTGGTAGGCGCCGGCCTGATAGGAGCCGAGCGCACCGCCGCCCTGGAGGACCAGGACGCGCTGCGCCTTCGCGGGGACTGTTGCGACTTCCGGGCTATGATCTGTCATCTGGAAACAATAGCAAAAGGCGAGCCACCGTGGCGACAGTCCGCCGCGGCGTCAATGCATCCCGGGATCAAGTCTGGCTTATCGGGGGTCGGTCGAGGCCAGGATCATGGTCCAGAACACCTTGTATTTGGTGCCGGGAGCATAGCCCGCCGCGATGCCCAGTTTTGTGACACCGCTCTTGAGCATGTTGGCCCGGTGCGGAGGCGAGTCGCGCCAGCCGGAAAACGCTTCCGCCAGCGTATGATAGCCCGCCGAAACGTTCTCGACCGCCACCGTCGCCGGATAGCCGCCCGCGCTGAGGCGCTTGGCCAGCGGGGCGCGGACGTCATGGTCCATCTTGTTGGCCGCCGCCATGGCCTGGGACTGGGATTCGGCGAGCCGCATCAGATCGGGGTCGATCACGACGGTGCCGAGGGCGTTGTTCTGGCGGTATTGCGAGATCATGATCGCTGCCGCCTGCGCATCGAGCTTGGTGCCCGGGACCGACATGTCGGCATACATCGACGGCTGCTGGACCGGTGCTTCGTTGCCGGCGCAGCCGGCGAGAAGCAAAGTGATGAGTATTGCGGCCGCAGCGCGCATGTTCAGGGGCCCCCAAATGAGGGGCCGTTGTTGCATACCAACCGTGGCTGAAAGGTGAATATTGAGGAAGATTTGAGCTTTCGGCCGAGGCGCCTACTAGCCCGCAAATATCCGGTAGCGGCGCGGTTCGAGGCCGATCGTGTCGCCGGCGCGCAGTTCCCTGTCGCGGGGGGCGTCGATCTCGATGGTCTCGCCGCCGGATAGTGCCACCTCGGCCCGCTGCACGGGGCCGAAATTCCGGACGTGCTGCACAGCGCCCTCGAAGGCACCGCTTCCGGGCGGGCCGACCAGCATATCATGTCGCCGCACGAACAGTTTTGACGCGCCAGACACCAAGCCGTCTGCTGCAAGATTGAGTGGGCGGTCGCCGAGCCTGATGACGCCGCCTTCGACCTGGACCGGCAGCTCGATGGATTCGCCGATGAAGCCGTGGACGAAGGCGGTCGCCGGGCTTTCATAGACGTCGTCGGGCGAGCCGATCTGCTCGATCCTACCCTTGTCCATCACCACGACGCGGTTGGCGACTTCGAGCGCCTCCTCCTGGTCGTGGGTGACGAAGATCGAGGTGACGTTGATCTCCTGGTGCAGCGAGCGCAGCCATCGGCGCAGCTCCTTGCGCACCTTGGCATCGAGCGCGCCGAAGGGCTCGTCGAGCAGGAGGATGCGCGGCTCGATCGCGAGCGCGCGGGCGAGTGCGATGCGCTGGCGCTGGCCGCCGGAGAGCTGGCTCGGATAGCGGTCGGCGAGCCAGTCGAGCTGCACGAGATCGAGCAGCTCCTTGACGCGCGCACGAATGGTGGACTCGTCCTTACGGCTGGCGCGCGGCTGCACGCGCAGGCCGAAGGCGACGTTCTCGAACACCGTCATGTGGCGGAACAGCGCGTAGTGCTGGAACACGAAGCCGACATTCCGTTCGCGCGCGCCCCGCGCCAGCGCATCCTCGCCATTGAAGGAAACCTCGCCGGAATCGGGCCAGTCGAGGCCGGCGATGATGCGCAGCAGCGTGGTCTTGCCGGAGCCGGACGGACCGAGCAGCGCCAGCAGCTCGCCATTGTCGACCTTGAGATCGACGCCATCGAGGGCTTTGAAGCTACCGAACTGCTTGACGAGATTCCTGACTTCAATGGTCACTTGCGTCGTGTCCTTCGTCGAGGTGACGTTCGAGAACGGTCTTGGCGATCAACGTGATCAGGGCCAGCATCGCCAGCAGCGAGGCGATCGCAAACGCAGCGACGAACTGGTACTCGTTGTAGAGAATCTCGACCAGCAGCGGCATGGTGTTGGTCTCGCCGCGGATGTGTCCTGATACCACCGACACGGCGCCGAATTCGCCCATCGCGCGCGCGTTGCAGAGCAGGACGCCGTAGAGCACGCCCCATTTGATGTTGGGCAGGGTGACGCGGAAGAAGGTCTGCAAGCCGGAGGCGCCGAGCGAGATCGCGGCCTCCTCTTCCTGCGTGCCCTGCTCCTGCATCAGGGGGATCAGCGCGCGCGCCACGAACGGGAAGGTCACGAAGGTGGTGGCAAGCGCGATGCCGGGCACCGCGAACAGGATCTGGATATCGTGATCCCTAAGCCAGCTGCCGAAATAGCCCTGTGCGCCGAACAGCAGCACGAAGACGAGGCCCGAGATCACCGGGCTCACCGAGAACGGCAGGTCGATCAGCGTGATCAGGAAGGTCTTGCCGCGAAACTCGAACTTGGCGATGGCCCATGCCGCGACGAGGCCGAATACGAGATTGAGGCCGACCGAGATCGCCGCCACGATCAATGTCAGCTTGATTGCAGCCAGCGCTTCCGGCTCGGCAAGCGCAGAGAAATAGGCGAGAACGCCTCTCGAAAAGGCCTGCGCGAACACCAGAACCAGCGGCAGCACGACGAAGACGCTGAGGAAGATCACCGCCAGCGCGATGATGGCGATACGTATTGCCGGCGGTTCGGTGCGGAGGCTGTCGCGTGCCGCAGTGGCGTGCGCACGTGCGCGCGCATCGGTCGAAGGCAGCGAGACGGAATCTGCGATCTGCATCGTCATGATCTGCCCTCAGCGCGCCGGAATCCGGCTCTGCGCCCAGCGCTGGAGCCGGTTGACGGCGAAGATGATGACGAAGGAGACGACGAGCATGACCACGGCGATCGCGGTCGCGTCGGCATAGCGGAATTCGGACAGCCGGATCACGATCAGGAGCGGGGCAATCTCGGAGACATTAGGCAGATTGCCGGCGATGAAGATCACCGAGCCGTATTCGCCGACCGCGCGGGCGAAGGCGAGCGCGAGGCCGGTGAGCAGCGCCGGTCCGAGCGAGGGCAGGATCACGCGGATGATGGTCTGCCAGCGGCTGGCGCCGAGGCTGCCGGCGGCCTCCTCGATCTCGGGGTCGAGGTCCTGGAGCACCGGCTGCACGGTGCGCACCACGAAGGGGATGCCGATGAAGATCATGGCGACGAAGATGCCGATCGGCGTGAATGCCACCTTGATGCCGAGCGCGGCGAGCGGCGCACCCAGCCAGCCATTCTCGGCAAACAGCGCGGTCAGCGCGACGCCGGCGACCGCCGTCGGCAGCGCGAACGGCACGTCGACGATGGCGTCGAACAGCCGGCGTCCGGGGAAGCGGTAACGCACCAGCGCCCAGACGATGATGCTGCCCATGACGAGATTGACGCAGGCCGCCGCAAAGGCGAGGCCGAAGGAGACGCGCAAGGCGTTGAGGGTGCGGCGGCTGGACAGGATGTTCCAGAATTGCTCGGGGCTAAGCTCCAGCGATTTCAGGAACAGCCCGGCGAGCGGAATCAGGATGATGATGGAGAGCCAGGAAAGCGTCAGTCCCATCGTGAGACCGAAGCCCGGCAATGTCCGTCGTCGTGCTGCAACTGCGCTCACCAGGCCCCCTGCTACTCCTAAGACGGCGCCCGATCAGTTCTTGTAGATCTGATCAAAGACGCCGCCGTCGGCAAAATGTTCCTTCTGCGCCTTGGTCCAGCCGCCAAAAACGTCGTCGATCGTGAACAGTTCGACCTTGGCGAAGGAGTTTTCGTACTTCTTGGCGATCTCTGCGTCGCGCGGACGGTAGAAATTGCGCGCGGCGATTTCTTGACCTTCCTTGGTATACCAATACTGGAGGTAGGCATCGGCCGCGTTGCGGGTGCCTTTTTTATCGGCAACCTTGTCGACGATCGCGACCGGCGGCTCGGCGAGGATCGATTGCGGCGGCGCCACGATCTCGAACTTCTGCGCACCAAACTCCTTCAGGGCGAGATAGGCCTCGTTCTCCCAGGCCAGCAGCACGTCGCCGACGCCGCGCTCGACGAAGGTCACGGTGGCGCCGCGCGCACCGGTATCGAGCACCGGCACCTGCTGGTAGAGCTTTCCGATGAAGTCCTTGGCCTTGTCGGCCGAGCCGTATTTCTTTTGGGCAAAGCCCCAGGCGGCGAGATAATTCCAGCGCGCCCCGCCGGAGGTCTTCGGGTTCGGCGTGATCACCGAGACACCGGTCTTGAGCAGATCGTCCCAGTCCTTGATGCCCTTCGGATTGCCCTTGCGCACCAGAAACACGATGGTCGAGGTATAGGGCGATGAATTCTGCGGCAGACGCTTCTGCCAGTCGGTCGCGGTGAGGCCCTTGTTCGCGACGGCGTCGATGTCATAGGCAAGCGCAAGCGTCACCACATCGGCCTGCAATCCGTCGATCACGGCACGCGCCTGCGAGCCGCTGCCGCCATGCGACTGCTTGATCTCGACGCTCTTGCCGGTTTCCTTCTGATAGGCATTCGCGAACGCCTTGTTGAACTCGGCATAGAGCTCACGCGTCGGATCGTACGACACGTTCAAGAGATTGATGTCAGCGGCGAGAGCCGAGCTTGCCAACAATCCCGTCAAGAGCAGCCCTGCCGCGAGCGGAACGATACGGCGCATCATGTCCATCTCCATTCACCTCGACGACGTCATCGTCATCGATGGCACGCGGGCATAACTCGGGGCGAAACGCTCTCAAGTCAACGGAACCGGATTTTCTTGTTCGTAGCCGGACAGCTCGACTGTGCTACGAAGTCTTCATCGTGTGGATGCCGCATTCTGTCTTGGCTCGGCCGCGCCAGCGACCGGCGCGTGCATCCTCGCCCTCGGCCGTTCTGCTGGTGCAAGGCATACACCCAACCGACAGGAAACCGGACTCCACCAACGGATGACGCGGCAATTTGGCGCGGACGAAGATGGCTTCGAGTTCCTCGCGCGAGACATTGGCAAAGGGGTTGAACTTCAACCGCGCGCCATCATCCTCGACCACCGGAATGTCGGTGCGCGCATTGCCCTGAAAGCGCTTGCGGCCATTGAGCCAGGCATCAAACGGCTTCAGTGCACGCGCCAGCGGCTCGACCTTGCGGATGCGGCAGCAGGCGTCTGGATCGGAGAACCAGAGGTCGCGGTCGGGGTCTTCGCGCGACAGCGTCTCCTCGGCAGGCTTGATCGAGCGGACGTCCTTCAAGCCCAGTTCCGCGATCAGCGTGTCGCGATAGGCCAGCGTCTCCTCGAACAGCCAGCCGGTGTCGAGGAAGATCACGGGGATCGCCGGATCGACGTCGGCCATGACCTTCAGCAGCGTCGCCGATTCCGTGCCGAAGGACGACACCAGCGCAAGCTTTTCGCGGCCGACCGCCTTCAGGGCCGCAGCGATAACCTCCGCGGGCGAAGCATCGCGCAACGCGCGATCGAGTTCCTCCGCCGAGGGCAGCGCGGACGCGGACACCGAAGCGACCTGAGGCGCGATTGCGCTCACGTGCCGACACCTTCGGAGTGACGCAGCTGCATCCGCCGGTGCAGCGCGGTGATGCGGCCGTCGCCGGTCGGCTGATAGAACACCGAATAGCGCTTCGCCGTCTGCATGAAGGCTTCCGCGTCGGCCTGCTTCTTGACGTCGAAGGAATCGAAGCCGGCACGCAGCATGAACACGAACTGATCGCGCAGCACCTGGCCGGTGGCACGCAAATCGCCGCGATAATTATAGCGCTCGCGCAGCAGGCGCGCCTGGCTGTAGGCGCGGCCATCGCGGAAGCTCGGGAACACCAATGCGACGACGGCGATCTTGCCGAGATAGGGCACGAGCTCGGCGATATCGCGATTGTTCGGCCAGATCACGCCGACCTTGCCGCCGCGCTTGAGCAGCGCGTCCGCATCACTGAGGAAGCGCTCGGCCGGCACCAGGATGTCGCCGCCCTCGGGCAGCGGCGTGTCGACGGCAAGCTTGACGAAGCTGTCGTCGGCGATTTTTCCGCCGTTAACGAGTGGCATAGACGCGCTCCTTGAAGGGTTCGACGCCGAGGCGCTTCACGGTGTCGACGAACGGCTCCTCCGGCCGCTCGCGCAGCGCCAGATAGGCTTCCACGATGTCCTCGACGACGTCAGCGACCTCGTCAAACTTGACGCCGGGGCCGATCAGATTGCCAAGCGCGGCGCTCTCGTCGGCACGGCCGCCGATGGTGATCTGGTAGACCTCCTCGCCGTTCTTCTCGACACCGAGAATGCCGATATGGCCAACATGATGATGGCCGCAGGCATTGATGCAGCCGGAGATGTTGATATGCAGCCGCCCGATCAGATTGGCGAGCTCATGGTTGGCAAAGCGCCGCGTCAGCTCCTGCGCGATCGGGATCGAGCGCGCATTGGCCAACGAGCAATAGTCGAGCCCCGGGCAGGCGATGATGTCGGTGATCAGGTTGACGTTCGGCGTCGCCAGCCCAAGCTTGTCGAGCGCCTTCCACAGCGCCGGCAGGTCGCGCTTGGCAACATGCGGCAGCGCCAAATTCTGCTCATGACCGACGCGGATCTCGCCGAAGGAATATTTGTCGGCGAGATCGGCCAGCGCATCCATCTGCTCGGCGGTGGCATCGCCCGGAGGCGCGCCGATCGGCTTCAGCGAGATCGTGACGATGGAGTAGCCCGGGTTCTTGTGCGCGGCGACCGAGTTCTTGCGCCACGCCTCGAAATCGGGATCGGCCGCGGCCTGGCGCAGCTCGTCCGGCATGTGCGGCAGCTTCTCATAAGCCGGATAGATGAAGCGCGAGCGGATGTCCTCGATCACCTCGTCGTCGATCTGAAGCGAGGAGTTGCGGATATGCTGCCACTCCTCCTCGACCTCGCGGGAGAACTTTTCGATGCCGAGCTCGTGCACCAGGATCTTGATGCGCGCCTTGTAGATATTGTCGCGGCGTCCGTACTGGTTGTAGACGCGCAGGATCGCCTCGATATAGCTCAGGAGATCGCGGCCGTGGACGAAGTGCTTGATGGTCTTGCCGATGAACGGCGTGCGGCCGAGACCGCCGCCGACCAGCACCTCGAAGCCGGTTTCGCCCTTCTCGTTCTTGATCAGCCGCAGGCCGATGTCGTGGACCTTGATCGCAGCGCGGTCGTGATCCGAAGCGGTGATCGCGATCTTGAACTTGCGCGGCAGGAACGAGAATTCCGGATGCAACGTAGTATGCTGGCGGATCAGCTCCGACCAGATGCGGGGATCCTCGATCTCGCCCGGCGCGACGCCGGCCCACTGATCCGAGGTGACGTTGCGCATGTTGTTGCCGGAGGTCTGCATCGCGTGGATGCCGACCTCGGCAAGATCGGCCAGCGCATCCGGCAGGTCCGAAAGCTTGATCCAGTTGAACTGGATGTTCTGGCGCGTGGTGAAATGGCCGTAGCCGCGGTCATATTTGCGCGCGACATGGGCAAGCTGCCGCAACTGGTTCGACGCCAGCGTTCCGTAGGGAATCGCGACGCGGAACATGTAGGCGTGCAGTTGCAGATAGACGCCGTTCTGCAAGCGCAGCATCTTGAATTCGTCCTCGGTCAACTCGCCCGAGAGACGGCGTTGCACCTGGTCGCGGAATTCCGAGACGCGCTCGTTGACCAGCGTGCGATCGATTTCGTCGTAAGCGTACATGATTAAAGTGCCTTACAGCCCGACCTGCGATTAAACCGGCAAGTCGATGGTCACGCCATCGCGGCGGATCTGCTCGCGCAGATTTCCGGGCACGATCTTGCCGTCCTCGCCGATCTGGACCGGAGCGATATAGGGACCAATCGCGCCGACGTCATCGGCCACGGCCTCGGCGAGCAACGCTTTCGCCTCATCGGAGTTTCGCACGATCGCGGCGTCTGCGAGGTCAGCCGACCAGCCCTTGGCAGCGGTGCGGTAGACGACGACGCCATCCCAGGTACGGTTAGCGGTCACGACGGAGGAATCGCTGATTTTAAGTTTCTTTTGCAAGGGAGAGGTCATTCGGCAGCATCCAGGAGGTCAGAGATGATTTGTTTGGGTGTTTCGCGGCGAAGTGAACCGGCATGCCGGACCACGTCGCCGATGATGAGGATGGCGGGACCGCCATGGGTCCGCCGCACGAGCTCGGGCAGGTCGCGCAGCGTGCCGATCGCGCCTTGTGCGTCCGGCCGCGTGACGCGGGCGAACACGCCGACCGGCGTCTCCGGCGAACGGCCGGCCGCGAACAGGCCTTCGCGGATCGCGGGGGCAGCGGTCATGCCCATGTAGACCACGACGGTCATCTTGGTGTCGGTCAGCGTCGACCAGTCCACATTCTCGGCATCGCGCGCCTTGTGCGCGGTGAGGAAGGTGATGCGGGTCGCCTCATGACGATAGGTGAGCGGCACCTCGAAATCGGCGGCGCCGCCGAGCCCAGCGGTGATGCCGGGAATGATCGAATAGGCGACGCCGGCCGCGCGCAGCGCTTCGACCTCTTCGCCGCCGCGGCCGAACACGAAGGGGTCGCCGCCCTTCAGCCGCACCACGCGCTGGCCGGATTGCGCGGCCTCGATCATGCGCTTGTTGATGGCGTCCTGGCCGATGCCCGGCTTGCCGACGCGGCGGCCGACCGGAACGCGCGTGGTGTCGCGGCGGATGCGGTCGAGAATTTCACCCGAGACCAGTTCGTCATGGAAGACGATGTCGGCATCCTGGAGCGCGCGCAGCGCCTTGATGGTGAGAAGGTCGGGATCGCCGGGCCCGGCGCCGACCAGCGCGACGGAGCCTTCCGGCTTGTCGGCACGCGCGAACGCGGACGGATCGGAGATCGCCTTGATCGCGGCGTCGGCCTCGCCCTTGCGGCCCGCGAGCACGGACGCGCCGATCGGACCGTCGATGACGCGCTCCCAGAAGCGGCGGCGCAGCGGAAACTCGGCGATGCGCTCGTTGATGGATTTGCGGAAGCCGCCGATGAACTCGGCAAGCTCGCCGATGCGGGCCGGCAGCAGCGCCTCGATCTTCTCGCGCACGCGCCGCGCCACCACGGGCGAGGTGCCGCCGGTGCCGACCGCGACCACCACGTCGCCGCGATCGACGATCGCCGGAAAGATGAAGCTGGAATGTTCGAGATCGTCCATGACGTTGACGGGCAGGCCGAGCGCCTTGGCGCGCGCCGACATGGCAACGCCGACATCGCCCGCGCCGGCGCAAACGATGGCAATGACGCCCGAGAGATCGGCGGTGAGCGGATCGCCAGTGGCGATTTCAACCCGCGCAGCGTCTTCGGAACTGAGGCTCAGGTCCTGATTGCCGTCGATCGCATGCACGCGGATGCGCGCACCGGCAGCAGCGAGCACGCGCAGTTTGGCGCGCAAAAGCTCACCCGCGCCGATGAGGACCACCGGACCGGCCTTGAGATCGAGGAACACCGGCAAGAACCGCATGCGATACTCGCTTCCCCAACATCCGGGGTTGACTGGAATTATTTTCTATATATGTGTCGTTTCGAGCGCGCAAAGAGAAAATTTTTTCTTCTCTTCTGCACCGCAACTATAGAAAATTCGCCTCCAAACGCAAAGTGGCAGAGATGCATCTTCTCAGGACCGATTCCGGTGCAGATGGACGGGACTTCCGGGCTCCCGTTTCCGAGCAAATTCCCGTCGGGCTGACCGCCCCCAGCATGGACCATTTGGACCAGCTCGAGGCGCAGAGCATCTACATTTTTCGCGAGGCCTTTGGCCGCCTGAAGAAGATCGCCCTGCTGTGGTCGCTCGGCAAGGACTCCAACGTCATGATCTGGCTTGCGCGCAAGGCGTTCTTCGGCCGGCTGCCGTTCCCCGCCCTCCACGTCGATACCGGCAAGAAGTTTCCGGAGATGTACCGCTTCCGCGACCATTACGGGAAGGAGTGGGATCTCGATTTGCGCGTCGAGCCCTGCCCGCCCATCGATGCCGTCGATCCAACGCTGCCGCCGGCCGCCCGTTCCGCCGCGCGCAAGACCGAAGGCCTCAAGATGGCACTCGGCAAATATGGTTTTGACGGCCTGATCGCCGGCATCCGCCGTGACGAGGAAGCAACCCGCGCCAAGGAACGCGTGTTCTCGCCCCGCGGCCTCGAAGGCAATTGGGACGTCCGCGACCAGCCGCCGGAGTTCTGGGATCATTTCAATGCGTCGCCGCCGCAGGGCGCGCATTTGCGCATCCATCCGATCCTGCATTGGACCGAGGCCGACATCTGGGCCTACACCAAGCGCGAGAACATCCCGATCATCCCGCTGTATCTCGCCAAGGACGGCAAGCGCTACCGCTCGCTGGGCGATCAGGACATCACCAATCCGGTCGCGTCGACCGCATCGAACATCGACGAGATCCTGGCCGAGCTCGAGCAGACCAAGGTGCCGGAGCGCGCCGGCCGTGCGCTCGACCACGAGACCGAGGACGCCTTCGAGCGTCTGCGCGTCGCCGGCTATCTCTGATTCAAGGACGCAACGCGGCTATGAACATGATCGTCACCCCCGCTTCGCCCGCCACTCCGAACGGCACCACGCGTCCTCAGGTCCGCATCGTGATCGTCGGCCATGTCGACCACGGCAAGTCGACGCTGGTCGGCCGCCTCCTGCACGAGACCGGCAGCCTGCCCGACGGCAAGCTCGAGATGCTGAAAGCCGTCAGCGCGCGGCGCGGCATGCCGTTCGAATGGTCGTTCCTGCTCGACGCGCTCCAGACCGAGCGCGACCAGGGCATCACCATCGACACCACGCAGATCCGCTTCCGCACCAATTCGCGCGACATCGTGCTGATCGACGCGCCCGGCCATGCCGAATTCCTGCGCAACATGATCACCGGTGCGTCGCAGGCAGACGGCGCGGTGCTGATCATCGACGCGCTCGAAGGCGTGCGTGACCAGACCCGTCGGCACGGCTATCTCCTGCACCTGCTCGGCGTGAAGCAGGTCGCGATCGTCGTCAACAAGATGGACCGCGTCGACTTCTCCGCCGATCGCTTCCAAGAGATCAGCGACGAGATTTCCGCGCATCTGCAGGGCCTCGGCGTGACGCCGACGGCGGTGATCCCGATCTCGGCCCGCGACGGCGACGGCGTCGCGGAGCGCACCGACCGCATCGGCTGGTACAAGGGTCCGACCGTGGTCGAGGCGCTGGACCAGCTCGAGCCGGCGCGTCCGCTGGAAGCCCTCGCCCTGCGCCTGCCGGTGCAGGCGATCTACAAGTTCGACGACCGCCGCATCGTCGCGGGCCGCATCGAATCCGGCAGCCTCATTGCCGGCGACGAGATCGTGATCATGCCGGCCGGCAAGATCGCCAGGATCAAGACGGTCGAAAGCTGGCCGGTAACGCCGGTCGCAGGACGGCAGGGCGCGGGCCGCTCGGTCGGCATCACGCTCGACCGCGAATTGTTCATCGAGCGCGGCGACATCGTCGCGCATGTCGGCTCCGCACCGCGCGAGACCCGCCGTCTGCGCGCGCGCATCTTCTGGCTGCACGACAAGCCGCTCGCCAAGGGCGACCAGCTGCTGGTCCGCTGCGGCCCGAAGGAAAGCCGCGCCACCGTCGTCGCCATCGAGAAGGCGGTCGATCCCGGCGAGCTGTCGAGCGTCGAGAACAAGGCGATCGGCCGCAACCACGTCGGCGAGATCGACATTTCTCTTTCGAGCCCGATTGCCGCCGATCCCTACACCGAGAATCCGCGCACCGGCCGTCTCGTGATCGAAGTCTCGGGGCGCATCGCCGGCGGTGGTCTCGTGCTGTCGGTCGATGCCGGCCAGCGCGCGGTGCCGGTCGACATCGTGCCGGTGGAATCGGCGCTGCGGCCCGACGAACGCTCCGCGCGCTACCGCCACAACGGCGCCGTGGTCTGGCTCACCGGCCTGCCGGCGTCCGGCAAGTCGACGCTGGCGAAGGCGCTGGAGCGGCGGCTGTTCACCAATGGCGGCTCGCCGATCCTGCTCGACGGCGACACGCTGCGCGCCGGGCTCAACAACGATCTCGGATTCTCCGCCGCCGACCGCAGCGAGAACATCCGCCGCCTCGCCGAGGTCGCGACCCATCTCGCCCGCAACGGCCACATCGCGATCGTCGCCGCCGTCTCGCCGGCCCGCGAGGACCGCGCGACCGCGCGCCGCATCGCCGACACCGCGTTCCGCGAGATCCATGTCGCGACGCCGGCAGAGGTCTGCGAGGATCGCGATCCCAAGGGCCATTACAAGAAGGCCCGCGCCGGCGCGCTGGTGTCGTTCACCGGCATCGGCAACGACTACGAGCGACCCGAGGCTGCCGAGCTCGTGATCGACACGTCGGCCCGCACGGTTGCGGACGCCGCGGACGAGATCGAACGGATGCTGAAGACCACCGGCGTGCTGTTCGACGAGCTCGTGGACCTCGCCGCGAATATTTGAGCGCGCTCTGCGCTGGTTCACTCGCTGTAACAACGCATGCAGTGCGTTCCCTCCCCCCTTGCGGGGAGGGTTAGGGAGAAGGGTCCACACGGGGACTCTCTCCATCAGCGCGAGCACTCCGCTCCGTCGAATTCCGACACACCTTTTCCTGGGCTACCCCTCTCCCCTGCCCTCCCCGCAAGGGGGGAGGGAGCGCAGTTGTGCGCGTGGCGCTAAGCCGGGCTGAAGCGTTTGTAAAACGAGCCAGGACATTTTGACAACCTTTGGAGGCCTTCTCACGGCCCCGATTTTGGGGCTAATAGGCCCTGAAAGCCGCCCCTTATGGGCGCATTTTGCTGCTGTCGGGTCAAAAGCAGCCAAAAAACAGCCATTTCCAACAAGAAAGCCCATCATGAAACGCGTCGACGCCCACGGATTGAAGATCGCTCCCGTCCTGTTTGACTTCATCGCCAAGGAAGCGGCCCCGAAAACGGGGATCGCGCCGGATGCGTTCTGGGCCGGGGTCGCCGCCATCATCAAGGATCTGGGGCCGAAGAACCGCGCGCGCTGGCGGTGCGCGACACGCTGCAGGCCAAGATCGACGACTGGCACCGCGCCAACAAGGGCAAGGCGTTCGACCTCGGCGCCTATACCGCCTTCCTGACGGAGATCGGCTATCTCGTCCCCGAGCCGGCGACGCAGAAGGTCGAGACCGCCAATGTGGACGAAGAGATCGGCAAGATCTGCGGCCCGCAGCTCGTCGTGCCGCTCACCAACGCGCGCTATGCGCTGAACGCGGCGAACGCGCGCTGGGGCTCGCTCTATGACGCCTTCTACGGCACCGACGCGATTCCGCACGATCCTTCCGAGAGCGGCAAGGGTTACAACAAGGCGCGCGGCGACAAGGTGATCGCCAAGGCGAAAGCGTTCCTCGATGCCGCCGTACCGCTCGCGACCGGCAGCCACACCGACGTCACCGCCTATAGTGTGGTCGCAGGCCAGCTCGCCGTGAAGCTGAAGAGCGGCAACGCCACCGCGCTGAAGAACGCCGATCAGTTCGCGGGCTTCCAGGGCGATGCGGCAGCGCCGTCCGCGGTGCTGCTCGCCAACAACGGCCTGCACGTCGAGGTCAAGATCGACCGCAGCAGCGTGATCGGCAAGGACGATCCCGCCGGCGTCGCCGACATGATCATGGAATCCGCCGTGTCGACCATCCTCGACATGGAAGACTCGGTCGCCGCGGTCGACGCCGAGGACAAGGTGCTGGTCTACCGCAACACGCTCGGCCTGATGAACGGCACGCTCTCAGCCGATTTCGAGAAGGGCGGCAAGACGCTGACCCGTTCGCTCAACAGTGACCGCAGCTACAAGACGCCGGACGGCAAGGGCGAAGTGAAGCTGCATGGCCGCAGCCTGCTGCTGATGCGCAATTGCGGTCACCACATGTTCACCGACGCGGTGCTGGACGACAAGGGCGAGGAAGTTCCGGAAGGCCTGCTCGACGCCGCCGTCTCCGGCCTGCTCGCGATCCACGACCTCAAGGACAACTCGAAGGTCAAGAACAGCCGCACAGGATCTGCCTATATCGTCAAGCCGAAGATGCACGGCCCGGACGAGGTGTCGCTGACCTGCGAGATTTTTGACCGCGTCGAGAAGATGCTGGGCCTGCCCGAGAACACGCTCAAGGTCGGCATCATGGACGAGGAGCGGCGCACCACCGTCAACCTCAAGGCCTGCATCCAGCGCGCCTCCAAGCGCATCATGTTCATCAACACCGGCTTCCTCGACCGTACCGGCGACGAGATCCACACCTCGATGGAAGCGGGTCCGATGATCCGCAAGAACGAGATGAAGGCGCAGGCCTGGATCAAGGCCTATGAGGACTGGAACGTCGACATGGGCCTGATCGACGGCCTGCCCGGCCACGCCCAGATCGGCAAGGGCATGTGGGCCGCGCCCGACAAGATGGCGGACATGCTGCAACAGAAGCTCGCGCATCCGCAGGCCGGCGCCACCACCGCCTGGGTGCCCTCGCCGACCGCAGCGACGCTGCACGCCCTGCACTATCACCAGGTCAACGTCACCGCGCGCCAGCAGGAACTCACCAAGGGCGGTCCGCGCGCGAAGCTCTCCGACATCCTCACCATCCCGGTGTCGAAGTCGAACTGGGCGCCCGACGACGTCAAGCAGGAGATCGACAACAACTGCCAGGGCATTCTCGGTTACGTCGTGCGCTGGATCGACCAGGGCGTCGGCTGCTCCAAGGTGCCTGACATCCACGATGTCGGCCTGATGGAAGACCGCGCCACCTTGCGCATCTCCAGCCAGCATCTCGCCAACTGGCTGCACCAGGGCGTGATCACCGAGGCGCAGGTGATGGAATCGCTCAAGCGCATGGCCGTCGTGGTCGACAAGCAGAACGCGGGCGACGCGATCTACAAGCCGATGGCGCCCGCCTTCGACGGTGTCGCGTTCAAGGCGGCCTGCGACCTGATCTTCAAGGGGCGCGAGCAGCCGAACGGCTACACCGAGTACATCCTCACCGCGCGCCGCCGCGAGGCCAAGGCTGCGGGCTAAAGCCCGGTCATTCAAACACCAAAGCCCCGGCCCGCGCCGGGGCTTTTTATTTCGTCGTCCGTGAACAAGGCTCTAAGCGATTGAGCGAGAGTCTGTTTTTCGGATTTGAGACGGTTTGAGATTGCAGGGATTGGGAGGTAAAGACCGCCAAAGCCTGCAAATTCGATTGTGGATTGAACGAAGCCGCTGCCGCGGCGTAGGGGGCAAGGTGGCATAGATCGCCTCCTGGCTGAGAGGATGTGGGTGTTGGAGCCCACCCCCTCAGACAGGAGTATCGAGATGGCCGATTTGAGCCCTCTTCGCCGCCGCATGATCGAAGACATGACCGTCCGCAATCTGTCGCCGGCGACGCAAAGATCCTACATCAGCGCGGTTTCGAAGTTCAGCCGCTATTTTGGCCGATCGCCTGACCGGTTAGAGCTGGAAGACGTCCGCGCCTTCCAGGTGCATTTGGTCTCGACCGGCATCTCATGGCCGGCGCTGAACCAGATCGTCTGTGCGCTACGGTTTTTCTACGGCGTCACGCTCGGCGAGGCGCTCATCCCAGAGCGCATTCCCTATGCGCGAGAACCGCGCAAGCTGCCGGTCGTTCTCAGCGCCGACGAAGTGGTTCAGTTTCTTGAAGCGGTATCGAGCCTGAAGAGCCGCGCCGCGCTCACCACCGCCTATGCGGCCGGGCTCAGGGCCTCGGAGGTTGCGGGACTGCGGATCGAAGACATCGACAGCGCCCGCGGCGTCATCCAGGTGCGCCACGGCAAGGGCGCGAAGGATCGCAACGTGATGCTGTCGCCCCAGCTGCTGGGCATCCTGCGCACCTACTGGCGGCTCGCCCGGCCGCGGCTTTATCTGTTCCCTGGTCGTGACGAAGATCATCCGATCGATCAGACCGTGCTGCATGCCGCCTGCCGGTCGGCGGTGAAGGCTGCGGGCCTGACCAAGCGCGTCACGCCGCACACGCTGCGCCACAGCTTCGCGACACATCTTCTCGAGAACGGAACCGATATCCGGATCATCCAGGTCTTGCTCGGGCACAATAATTTGTCGTCGACAGCGCGCTACACGCAGGTCGCCACCGATACGATCCGAGCGACGCAGAGCCCGCTCGATCGCCTGTCGCTGGAGGTGACGCCACCTGGATGACCCGCAGCGGGATGCGGGTCATGACCCGCTCCGACATCCGCTCCAACAGGCCCGCCATCGAGATTGCCGATATTCTGCGCCGGCATGGCGACGCCTATCGCCGTGTACATGCCGGTCATCTGGGGCGGGTCGAGCGGCGCGTGATGAGCGCGATCGTTGCGTGCCGGACCGAGGCGCTCGGCGGCCACATGCAGGCTTGCGACGACTGCGGCACGACACGCGTTGCCTATAATTCCTGCCGCAATCGGCACTGTCCGAAGTGTCAGGGGAGAGCCCGAGCCGCGTGGCTCGCCGCGCGTCAAGCCGACCTGCTTCCGGTTCCCTATTTCCACGTCGTCTTTACACTTCCCGCACCGATCGCCGCGATCGCTTTCCAGAACAAGGCCGTCGTCTATGCCATCCTGTTCAAGGCTGCCGCCGAGGCGATGACGACGCTCGCCGCCAATCCACGCCGGCTCGGCGGTGCGATCGGCGGCGTCGCCGTCCTCCACACCTGGGGACAGACGCTGATGCATCATCCCCACGTCCATTGCGTCGTTCCGGGTGGCGGCCTCTCGCCCGATGGCGCGCGCTGGACCGCTTGCCGACCGAACTTCTTCCTGGCCGTCAAACCGTTGTCCAGACTATTTCGCACACTTTTTCTCAAACGTCTGTCGGCAGCCTTCAACTCCGGTGCCTTGCGTTTCTTCGGCGATCTCGGAGCTCTGGCCGAGCCGGCTGCCTTTGCGGCCCACCTCGACGCCATGCGACGCATCAACTGGGTTGTTTACGCCAAGCGGCCCTTCGGCGGACCCGCACAGGTCCTGGCCTATCTCGGCCGCTACACCCATCGCGTCGCGATCGCCAACAGCCGGCTCGTCGCACTCGACGACGATCATGTCGCCTTCTCATGGAAGGACTATCGCCAAAACAGCGCGACAAAGATCATGAATCTCAAGCCCGATGAGTTCATTCGCCGTTTCCTGCTTCATACGCCGCCTGACGGCTTCCACCGCATCCGCCACTTCGGCTTCATGGCCAACCGCCATCGCGCTGCCAAGCTCGCCCTTTGCCGCGAACTTCTCGATCATGAGCGAACAGCCCCAAACGATGGCCAGCCGTCGCCTGTGGATTCGGAGGCTCAAACCTGGGCCGAGGTTCCTGCCTGTCCCGATTGTGGTGGCGTCATGCGCATCATTGAGCGCTTTCGACATAGCTTCAGACGCCCCAGCCCTCGAACATCACCGTTCCGATGCGACACATCGTGAGCCAAGTCATGTCGTGCACGACGATCATCATTCGTCATTTCGCTCCCAGCGTCTCGATCATCGCGGACGATGTCGAATCCGTGCTGTCACACTGCGCGACAACAACCGTCCGATGCAGCAAAAGGCCTATCGCGATCTCAGGCTGCATATTTCAGTGATCGTGAGCAGCGATTTCGCGCGATCATGAGCGCCGAATTCAGACGATCGTGAGCAGCCTCGCTCCGGCCGAGGCGGTGATAGGGTCAGCGTTCTGGCTGCTCGTCAAGGGTGATGGTTTTGGCGTTGCGTTTTCGCATGCTTTCGCCAGCAAGCTGGAGGCGGTGAGCGTTGTGGACGAGGCGATCCAGAATCGCGTCGCCTAGAGCGTTTTCCGATCACGTTGCGTCGTAACCAGCCGCGACGAGATAATTTTGACATTCCTCGGGTGAGAAGCGTTTGAGAGCGTTGGCGATTGCTTGCCAGAGATCGGGCATGGTGCGGGCTGCGGCGGTCCGCAACAGCGCTTTCAGTTTGGAGAAGGCCATTTCAATCGGGTTGAAGTCTGGACTGTAGGGCGGAAGATAGAGCAGGCTAGCTCCGACCGCCTGGATGGCCTCTCGAACGCCATGGACCTTGTGAGCGGGCAAGTTGTCCATGATAACGGTATCGCCCGGCCGCAGCGATGGGGCGAGCAATTGCTCGACGTAGGCCAGGAAAGCGTCGCCATCCATTGGACCGTCCAGAACAAGCGGCGCGATCAGACCGTCGGAGCGCAATCCAGCGGTGAACGTCGTCGTCTTCCAATGTCCGTGTGGGATAGCTGCACGACATCGCTCGCCGCGTGGCGAGCGCCCGTAACGCCGCGCCATTTTGGTGTTGGCGCTGGTTTCGTCGATGAAGACGAGACGCTCAGGGTCAAGGTCGATTTGCCCTTCGAACCACTCCTCACGTGCGGCATTTATATCGCCGCGCCGTTGCTCGGCGGCGTGCGCTGTCTTTTTTTAAGTGTGATCTTTCTGCGCTGGAAAAAACGCCAGAGCGACGCGATGCCAGTCGATATTCCACGACGTTTCAACAGTTCTCGCAACTCGGCAAGCGTGATATCCGGCCTCGCTGTCACCGCCTCCAGAATCAATTGCGAATGCGCTTCGATGCGCTGCGATTTGCGGTCACCGCCCTGGCGTTTAGGAACGATGTCGCCAACTTTCTTGAGGCGACCGCGCCAGCGGATTGCACTGGCCGCGCTGACACCAAAGCGCTCAGCAGCCTGTCGACAGGACATGCCACCGTCAATCGCGGCTACCACCCTTTGGCGAAGATCAACCGAAAGCGCCCTGGCCATACATGCTGGCCTCCCTCGCCAGCATGCAGCTTGAATCTGACTCGCGCCGTTTTGGGAATCCCCACCCGATTCTTTCCGGTCGGAAAATGCTCTAGCGTGGGATCTCCGATAACTTCGTGCCATGTGTCCACAGGGAGTTGGCTGGTTACGATGGTGGAGGAGCGGCCATGGCGATCGTCAAGGATTTCCAGTAGATCGCGCCGCTCGGCAGCGGTGAGCACCGACAATCCCCAATCATCCAAAATCAGAACCTGGGCGCGGCCAAGGGTTTTGAGCAAGCGGGCATAACGTCCATCGCCCCGCGCGAGCCCCAACGCTTCGAACAATCTTGGGACGCGGTGATAGAGGACCGAGCGATTATCTCGGCAGGCCTTGTGGCCGAGGGCACAGGCTAACCAACTTTTGCCCAATCCGGTCGCCCCGGTTATGAGCAAATTCTCGTGGCGATCGATCCAGTCGCCGCTGGCGAGCTTGGCGAAGACGGCCCGGTCGATACCCCGCGGCGTGCGCAAATCGACGTCCTCCACGCAGGCATTCTGGCGGAGCGAGGCCAGCTTGAGGCGCGTGGTGAGCCGCCTGGTGTCGCGTTCCGCCGCTTCCCGGTCGACCAGCAGGCCGATGCGATCTTCGAACGGCAAGGCTTCGAGATCAGGCGATCGTCGCTGCTCCTCGAAGGCCTTGGCCATGCCGCTCAAGCCGAGCTCGATCAGGCGTTCGTGGGTGGGATGGTTGAGCATACAGGTCTCCTTGGCTTCAGTGAAAATAATCGCGGCCGCGGATGTTGCCGTGGCGCAGGGGTTGGTGTTCGGAGGGCTCGTCGAGAAAGGTACGATCCAGACCGTTCTGGAGGATGGAGCGGATCGAGGCGACGGATCGCGCCTTGATCAGAATGCCGCGCCGGCAGGCCGCTTCGACGCGCTCCGCGCTGTAGCTTTTGACCAGTGACAGAATGCCGAGGCAGGTGCGAAAGCCTTGCTCGGGATGCGGCCGGGCCGCGATCACGGCCTGGAAGAAGGCGGCGGTCGACGGACCGATCCGCTCGCCGGCGACGATCACTCCGGCGGGCGTCCATTGACCGTAGCGCCGATGGGCGCTGGGCATATGGTCGGCGATGGTGGTGTGGCCCCGCCGGTTGGGCGCGCGGGCGTGGCTGGCGATCCTGCGGCCGTTGTGGAAGATCTCGACCGTTCTGTCATCGATGCGTGCGTCGACAAGCTCACGGATGAGCCGATACGGCGCGGAATACCAGTGTCCATCGATCTCGATATGATAGTCGGGGCCGATCCGGCATCGCTTCCAGCGTGCGAAAGCGTAAGCTTGGTCCGGCAGCTTTGTAAGCTTGGGCTTGTCGAGCTCGGCGAACAGTTCGGCGCGACTGGCGCCAAAGTCGCGCATCTGCCTTGCATTGAGTTCGACGACGAGTGTTTTGATGGCTGCGTTCAGCTCCGCCAACGAAAAGAAGCGTTGGTTGCGCAGCCGCGCCAGAATCCATCGCTGGGCGACTTGCACCGCAACTTCGACCTTTGCCTTATCTTTTGGGCGCCGCGGCCGGGCTGCGAGAATGGCCGTGCCGTAATGGCTCGCCATCTCGGCATAGGTTCGGTTGAGGCCGGGATCGTGGCGGTCGGGATTGGTGACGGCGGCCTTGAGATTGTCGCAGACTACGAATGTCGGCACGCCGCCGAGGAAGGCGAAAAGATTGATGTGGACCCGGATCCAGTCGGCGAGCCCCTCGCTTGGACAGGCCTCGGCATAGGTATAGTTGGAGGCGCCCATCGCCGCGACGAACAGCTTCATCGACTGCACTTCCCCGTTTGAGGGATCGATGACGTCGATGGTGTCGCCGGCGAAATCCACGAAAACCTTCTCGCCGCCCAGATGCGTCTGCCGCATCGAAGGCCGGGCTCGCCCCTTCCAGGCCTCGTACGTCGTGCAGAACCAGGTGTAGCCGAAGCCATCGGGATGGGTGGCGCGATACTCGTCCCACAGCAGCCGACGGGTCACGTTGCGTCGGCGCAGCTCCTTGTCGACATAGCCCCAGTCGGGAACGGCCCGCTGGGGGCTCTGCGACGCAGGCCTCGGCGCCGGGAAAAGCAGCAGCTCCAGGTCCTCGTCGCTCATTCCGGCCGGCAACGGCCAGTTCAGCCCGGCAGCCCCGGCTCGGCGTAGATAGCTGTGCACGGCGCCGTTGCTGATGCCCAAGGTGCGCGCGATGGCTCGCTCCGGCAAGCCTTGAACATGTTTTAAGCGGAGAACCTCTTTGATCCGGCGCATCGACAATCTCTGGGTGGGCATCGGCCTTCCTCGTTCACTGACGAGGCAGTTCCTAAGCCGGTTGAGTTGTCGGCCGAAGCGGGCTGAGTTGCTGAAAAGCTGCTCACGATCCCGCGAAATCCGTGCTCACGATCGTCTGAAATCTCTGCTCACGATCCCCTGAAATCCGTGCTCACGATCCCGCGAAACATGCACTCAGGCGAAGCGCGTCTGATCTCAACTCTTCCAGGATGCGCACTCCTGTGTCTCTGCCTCACGCGCCGAGCCAGCAGATCGGGCATGGCGATCTCGAACAATCCCCATAGCTGCAAAACCGCGAATAGCCTCCCGCGCCTTCGTTCAATCCGGCTTCAATGAGGTCGCGTCATAAGCGCCTGCCGCGCCCTCGCGTGAGCGCGACCTCACAGAACCCTCCAGATTCCCTTTCGCAGCGGACCATGATTCTGTGTTGCATCGGAGGGGACGATGCGACCGAAGAAGCACAAGACGACGGGATCGAACGACCTGTTCCGGGCGCGGCTGGACCAGATCATCAATCTGAAGCACGAGCTGGTTCTGTTGGCCGGCAAGATCGATTGGGACTGGATCGACGGCGAGATCGCGCCGCTCTACAGCGAGAACGGCCGGCCGGGGATCGAGACCCGCTTCATGATCGGGCTGCTGTTGCTCAAGCAGATTTACGGGCTGTCCGATGAGGGGATTTGCGAGCGCTGGGTCCACGACCCGTATTTCCAGTACTTCACCGGCGAAGAGTTCTTCCAGCACGCCTTCCCGCACGAGCGATCGGACCTGAGCCATTGGCGCAAGCGGCTCGGCGACAAGCTGGAACTGCTGCTGGCCGAGAGCCTGCGGGTGGCGCACGAGGCCGGCGCGTTACGCGGCCAGGACCTCAAGCGGGTCACGGTCGATACCACGGTGCAGCCAAAGGCCATCACCTTTCCGACCGACGCCAAGCTGCTGCATGCGGCCATCAAGGGGCTCAACCGCCTGGCGAGAAGGCACGGCGTCAGGCTGCGGCAGTCCTATTCTCGGATCGCCAAGGCCGCCGCGATGATGGCGGGCCGCTACGCCCATGCCAAACAATTCAGGCGGCATCAGCGGCAGTTGCGTATCCTGCGCTCAAGGCTCGGCCGGATCATCCGCGATATCCGCCGCAAGATCGACGGCCAGCCAGCCCTGGAGGAGGCGTTCGCCCTTCCGCTTGGCCGGGCCAGCCAGATCCGCTCGCAGCAGCAGCGCCAACGCGGCTGGAAGCTTTATTCTTTCCATGCCCCGGAGGTGGAGTGCATCGGCAAGGGCAAGGCCTCCGCGCCGTACGAGTTCGGCGTCAAGGCTTCCATCGTCACCAACAACCGCCGAGCTCCCGGCGGTCTGTTCGTGCTACACGTCAGGGCGCTGCCCGATAATCCGTATGACGGTCACACCCTGCGCGACGTCATCGACCGCACCGAGGCACTCACCGGCTGTCCGATCGAGCGGGCCTATGTCGACAAGGGGTATCGCGGCCACGACGCTCAAAATCCACGTCGCGTCTTCATCTCCGGCCAGAAGCGCGGCGTCTTCGGGATCATCAAGCGCGAGTTGCGCCGCCGATCCGCCATCGAGCCCATCATCGGACACCTGAAGGCCGAAGGTCACCTCGGGCGCTGCTACCTCAAAGGCCGCGCAGGAGACGCCGCCAACGTCGTCCTCTCCGCCGTAGGCCACAACTTCCGCCGCATCCTCGCCTGGCTGAGAGATTTCTTGGACCTGTTCCTGATCCGGATATGGCGCACGTTCACATGTCCCATCCCGCTCAATTCGGATTCTTAACGGACGACTATTTCGGGCCGTAGCCCGGATGGAGCGAAGCGCAATCCGGGACCGGCGTTGCTTGGGGCAGGCCCCCCGGATTTCGCTGCGCTCCATCCGGGCTACACGCCCCACCGCTAAAACACCGTCAGATATTTCAGCAGCGACACCACGCCGATGATGATGACGACCACGCGCGCGATCTGCTTGGCGCGACCGTCCATGGGCAGCATGTTGATGAGATAGAGCACGAGAATGACGACGAGAAAGGTGACGAGTATGCCGACCAGCATCGCAAGGACCCCCCTTCAGGCAAATTGCTACGGTGTTCTAACGCCTATCTCCCGCGCAGGTTCCATCACGGCAACCCACTGCAACTTCTAGTAAATACGTACTTCTACGATCAGCCGGCCTGCCTAAAACTTTACCCTTTTCGTTTCAGATGCAGAAACCGTTTGGGTGATGCGCCGCAAACGGCATGCGATTGCCGATCTGCCTGCCCCTCCGTTTTCGATGTTGCCGGGGCGTCTCGACGAACTTTGCAATGGGAATTTAGGGGGGCTTCGATGCTGAATCGTCTGACCGTGTCCGCGCTGCTGAAGGCGGTGATCGCCATCACCTCGGTCTGTGTGGTGATTGCGCTCTCGCTCACCGCCTACGCCTCCTGGGACCGTCTCAAGACCGCCAACCGCATCTCGCAGATCGCCGACGCCTCCGCCGATCTGTTCAAGGCGATGCACAATCTGCGCACCGACCGCTCGACCACGTCGCGGCTGCTGAACGCGACCGAGCCGATGGACTCCGAGATCGAGAGATATCTGCGCGCGCTGCGCGATGCGCAGATGCCGGCGATGGCCCGCGCGCTCGAGCTGCTGCCGAACATCGACTTCCCGCAATCGGGCACGCTGGTGCCTGAGCTCGCGCGGCTCTACAAATTGCTGGGCGAAGAGCAGAAGCAATTCTGGGAGGATGTTGCCAAACCGAAGGACCAGCGCCGCGCCGGTCTGACCAAGGAATACATGGAGACGACGCAGGGGCTGCTCGACGTGCTCGACAAGCTCTCGGGCGTCCTCGCCGCCACCGTCAACCACCAGGATGCCGTGATCGACCAGCTGCTGTCGATCAAGCAGAGCGCCTGGCTGCTCCGCAACACCGCGGGCGAGGCCTCGCTGATCGTCTCGACCGGACTTGCGGCCGGCAAGATCACGCCGGAGGGCCGCTACAACTATACCCAATTTGTCGGCGGTACGGCCGCGATGTGGAAAGCGCTGGAATTGTCGACCTCGGGCATGCAATTGCCGCCCGCGCTCGCCTCGGCCATGACCACGGCCAAGACCGCTTATTTCGAGCCGCAATATCTCACCTTGCGCGACCGTCTCGCGGACACCCTGGTCAAGGGTGAGAAGGCCGAGATGACGGCCAACCAGTGGAGCCCGCTCACGGTCGGCCGTATGGCCAGTGCGGTCGCGGTGGCCGAAGCCGCGCTCGACGCCGCCCGGACCTACACGCAGGAGCAGCGCAGTACCGCGCAGCGCGCGCTGATCGTGCAGCTTGCACTCCTGGCGCTCGCCATCGGCCTCGCCGTCGGCGCGGTCATGCTGGTCAGCCGCCGCGTCATCCATCCCCTCAACACCATCCGCGACGCCATGCTCAAGGTCGCCGGCGGCGACCTTGCCGTCGACAGCGGCTATCTCGACCGCCAGGACGAGATCGGCGCGCTTGCCGGCGCGCTGGAAACCTTCAAGCAGCAGGCGACCGAGAAGCTCAAGATCGAAGAGCATGAGCGCGAGCGCAATGTCGGCGCGGCCGCGCGCCAGCGCGCCGTCGAGACTTATGTCGGCGAGTTCGAGGGCGCGGTGCGCAAGACGCTCGGCGAACTGAGCGAAGCGTCCGGCGAGATGCGCAAGACCTCGGGCGACCTGTCCGCGGTGTCGCGCCAGACCAACGACCGCGTCCAGGTCGCCGGCAAGGCCTCCAACGACGCCTCCATGAGCGTCGACAGCGTCGCCGCCGCCGCCGAGGAACTCTCTGCCTCGATCAACGACATCAGCCAGCAGGCGGCGCACGCCGCGGGCATTGCCAGCCGCGCCGTCAACCAGGCCCGCGAGACCGACGGCACGGTGCAAGGGCTGGCGCAGTCCGCAGGACGCATCGGCGAGGTGGTCGGCCTGATCAACACCATCGCGGCGCAGACCAATCTGCTCGCGCTCAACGCGACGATCGAGGCCGCACGTGCGGGCGAAGCCGGGCGCGGTTTCGCGGTCGTCGCCTCCGAGGTGAAATCGCTGGCGAGCCAAACCGCCAAAGCCACCGAGGAAATCTCCGGGCAGATCGCCGACATCCAGAGGGTGGCGAGCGACGCCATCAACGCGATCCAGACCATCGGCGGCATCATCGGCGAAGTGAACGAGGTCGCCACCGCGATCGCCGCCGCCGTGCAGGAGCAGGGCGCGGCGACCCAGGAGATCACCCGCAGCACGCAATTTGCGGCGCAGGGCACCAGGAACGTCTCCGACAACATCACCGGCGTGAGGGCCGACGCCGATGCTGCCGCCGGTGCGGCGGACAACGTCAAGCAAGCCTCGGAAACGCTGGAAACCCAGAGCCGTCAGCTCGGCCAGCAGGTCAGCGACTTCCTGGGGAAGATCCGCGCGGCGTAGGACTTGCGGATTGGATAGAAAGCTGCCGCTACACCTTCAGTGTCGTCCCGGCGAACGCCGGGACCCATAACCACAGGGAGAAGTTGTCGCGCGAGCTGCTAACCACGTGCCTTCGTCAAACCGCTTCCTGTAGTTATGGATCCCGGATCTGCGCTCCGCTTGTCCGGGACGACAGTGGAGATCGAGGCGCTAGCGCCGCAACCCACTTGAGGCCGCACCGCCCCTACTCCTTTGCGACCACCGGGACCTGGCGGAACCTGGCGCGCACCGATTCCGGCAGCGGCGAAAAATTCATCGCGACGCCGCGGCGGTCGTTGGCGTTGCGGTTGGCGACCACCAGGCCATCGCTGCCCGCAACGATGTCACCCTTGCGCAAGGTCGGATCGTCCTCCACCTTGACCTGGGCGAGTCCGACCGGATCCTTGCCGTTGCACGTGCAGCCCGCGACGATCTCGTTGCGGAAGCGGAACGCGTTGGGCAGGTCGGAGTAGGATTTTCCCTTGTCCGTCGTGGCGTCGTCGATATTGCTGCCATAGACCAGCGAGGTTTCGGACGTCGGGCAGAAGCTCTTGCAGGATTGCGCCTTGCTTTCGGCGTCGTTTCCTTGCGCCGGGAAGTAGCGGCCATCGCAACCGCGCACGCAATAGGCGATGCTGCCGCCATAAGAGGCCCGCTGGCGCGGCGTGTCGTAGCGCGGCATGTCATCGGTCGGGAACGGCATGCGGATCTCCGGCGCGGAGCGCGCGCGGAAGCCGCCGAACAGCGCCGAGAAGAAGTCTTCCGCATGCGCCGACGGCGTCAACGCGAGGCCGAGCGAGGCGACGGCGAAGCACGCCGCCGCGCCACCGGCCAGTTTGCCGATCGAACGTCTCTTCATATGACCTCGCTCAACTCTCAGTTCACTGCCGACGTCGTGATGTTCAGCGCCTGCCGTCCCGAAGGCAGCGTCGTCACCGGCGGACGCTTGCGTATGGGGTCGCCGCCCCTGTCGTATCCCTTGGCCATCAGCGGGGCGTTCTTCGGCAGCACCACCACCTTGGCGCCGACATTGACGCGGCTGAACAGGTCCGTGACGTCCTCGTTGGTCATGCGAATGCAACCGGAGGACACGAACTTGCCGATCGTGGTGGGATCGTTGGTGCCGTGGATGCGGTATTCGCTCGAGCCGAGATACATCGCGCGTGCACCGAGCGGATTGCCGGGACCGCCGGCGACGAAGCGCGGCAGATAAGGCTGACGCGCGATCATCTCGGCCGGCGGATGCCAATCCGGCCACTCGGCTTTGCGGCTGACGCTCTGCACGCCGGCCCAGGTGAAACCTTGTCGGCCGACGCCGTAACGGATCGCGCGGCCATTGCCGAGCACGTAATAGAGGTAAGTGTTGCCGGTATCGATGACGATGGTCCCGGCCGGCTCGTTCCTGTCGAAGCTGACGATCTGCTTGCGCAGCCGGTCGGGCAGCGCGGCATCCTCGTCGGCGGCCTGCGGCGCCGCGTTGACATAACCCCGCGAATAGCTCGGGTCCTGCGGATATCCCTGCGGCTGCATCGGTGCATAACCGAGCGTCTGGGCCTGTGCCGCGAAGGGCACGGTCAGCAATGCTGTCGCGAAGGCAATGGCGGTGGTGGCGCGCAGCGAGAAGCGGCGACGGACTGGAGAGAACCTTGTCATGTGCTGCCCCGTTGGATGTGCATCAGGGTGATGCGGCTTCCCAACAACGCAGCTGGACCGACTCAAGTTCCCCCGCTCGCTGCGGCGGCGACGTCACAGTCAAGCGAGCAAAACTTCACGAAACCGCGATGGAACCGGAACGTCCGCCCGGACGTTCTACTGCCAACAATGGGCGCGCGGAGGCTTCCGTGCGGGAGGAGATATTGTGCGCGTCCTTCCCACTGAACGTCTGATTTCCGGCAATAACGAGGGCGCCCCGCTTCCCGACAGTCATGTCGAGCTGCCGCCGGTGATCCGCCGCACCGAGTTTGTCGCCTTTGCGCTCGCCGGTCTGTTCCTAATTGCCGTGGTCGCCGTGCTCTACGTCGCCAGGGCATTCTTCCTCCCGGTCGTGATGGCGGTCGTCGCTGGCACCATGTTGTCGCCGGCCGCCAGCTTTCTCGAGCGGCGGCATGTGCCGCGCGCCCTCGGCGCCGTGCTGATCGTGATCGCGGTGACGACGGTGGTCGCCTTCGTCGTCGCGCTGATTGCTGTGCCTGCGATGGAGTGGAGCTCGCGCCTGCCGGAATTGGGCGCGCAGTTGAAGGAGAAGATGCACGTCTTCGACCGGCCGCTGGCGCTGTGGAAGGAATTGCAGACGATGGTGGGCGGCTCCGAGGGGCTGCCAAGCCTTCCGCTGCCGAAAGCCGAATGGGTGCAACCGACGCTGGAATTCCTGTCGCCGACCTTCGCCGAATTCCTGCTGTTCTTCGCCACGCTGATCCTGTTCATCGCGAGTTGGCGCGACCTGCGGCGGGCGCTGATCATGAATTTCGGCGATCGCGATGCGCGGCTGCGCACGCTGCGGATCCTCAACGAGATCGAGGTCCATCTCGGCAACTATCTTTTGACGGTGACGCTGATCAATGTCGGCGTGGGCATCGCAACCGGCATCATCTGCGCCGTCACCGGCATGCCCAATCCGGCCGGGCTCGGCGCGCTTGCGGCGGCGCTCAACTTCATCCCGATCATCGGACCGATCGCGATGTTCGTCATCCTGGTCGTGGTGGGGCTCGTCGCCTTCCCGACCATCGGCGGCGGACTGATGGCGGGGCTCGCCTTCGGCGGCATCACCTTCCTGGAAGGGCACTTCGTCACGCCGACCATCATCGGGCGCAGGCTTTCCCTGAACGCGCTTGCCGTCTTCATCGCGCTGGCCTTCTGGACCTGGCTGTGGGGACCGATGGGCGCATTCCTGTCGTCGCCGCTCCTGATCGTCGGGCTGATCCTCAAGGAGCACCTGCTGCCGGAGAATTCGCCGCAGCTGCCGCAGGCATGACCGGTTTCCCCGAACGGAACTTACCCGGGCACGAAACGTTTTCCGGCTATCTCAGCCGCCAACAGCTTTGGAGCTCCTGATGTCAACCAATGGCGAAACCGGGATGAGAGACTGGACCGACAAAGCCACCAGAGAACGCCTCGAGAAGGATGTAGCAGCCGTGAAAAGCGATATCGCCGCCCTCACCGATCAGATCACCGAAGCGCTCAACACCTTTGCCAACTCCACCAGCAAGCAGGCCCGCCGCGGCTATCGCCAGGCCCGCGAGAGCGTGGATTCCGCGGTCGACGACATGTCGGATCGCGGCAGCGCCATGATGGAAGCTGCGCAAGACGCCTACGGCTCGATCGAGGAAACGCTGGAAGACGCCATCACGCAGCGGCCGCTCGCGACCGTCGGACTCGCGCTCGGCATCGGCTTCCTGATCGGCGTCGCCTGGCGCCGCTAGCGCGGGCGCAGGACCTTGACGTTACGGCGGCGCTGTCGCGCCGTCGCTGCCGGCTTGCGGGGATCTGAGGAGCAAGGCCATGTTACAGCGCATCATCGACGGCATCAGCGCATCGACGGGCGCGACCGTCCGCCTGACATCGCTCGCCGCGGGCGCGGCACTCGCGCTCTTCATCACCACGGGCTTTCTCTGCGCGGCCGCCTTCATCTCGGTCCTTCAGACCTACGGACCGGTGCAGGCCTGCCTCGCCGGCGCCAGCATCTTCTTCCTGCTGACGCTTGCCGCGGCGGGGAGCTATTGGGGCTACAAGCGGGAGATGCGGAAGCGCGCCCGGATCGCCGCCGAGCGCGCCGCCAAGTCGGCCGCTTCGAGCATGCTCGCCGACCCCATGCTGCTCGCGACGGGCCTCCAGATCGTTCGCGCCATCGGAATCAAGCGGCTGCTGCCGATCCTGGCGATCGGCGGCGTCGCCCTCGGAATCATGGCGAGCCGTGCGGGCGCATCCGACGAAGCCTCGGCTGAACCGGCCGAATAACGGTCGAAGCGCTAAGATAATTTCGTCGTCGGCAGAACGGGCGAGCTTGCGGGAATTCCATCCGGCGATCATGCGCAATTTTGCGCCAGATTGGACAATTCCGGCCCCCCTCACGCAAACGCTACTCGGATAGGCGGGCGGTTGCCGCTAAAAGCAGCGGCCCTGATTCCAAAAGTCATTTTTCGCGATGAAACCGTCCGTCAAGGCGAACCTCGCCGCATTCCATCACGATGCCAGATTGTATTTGACGCTCGGCATTGCCAACTGGTCGGTGTTCGTCGACCACATCCCGAACAACGTCGTTAATCTCCTGACGCTGCGAAATTTCGGCTTCAGCGGCGCCGCTGACCTGTTCGTGTTCGTGGTGGGTTATGGCGTCGCCATCATTCACGGCAGGATGGCGCTGGAGCGCGGCTACGTCGTCGCGGCGACGCGCATCTTCCGCCGCGTCTGGCGGCTCTACGCTGCCTATGTCGTGCTCTTCGTGATCTATATCGACACCATCGCCTATGTCGCCTCGCAATCGATGGCGCCGGAGATCATCCACGAATACAACATCTCGGGCATTCTCGATCATCCGCTGCGCATCCTGGTCCGCGGCCTCGTGCTCCAGGAAGAGCCGCTGAACCTCGACCTCCTGCAACTGATGATCCCGCTGATGGCGTTCTTTCCGTTTGCGCTATGGGGTTTGTTGCGGCGGCCGAACCTGACGCTGGCGGCATCGGTCGCGCTATACGTTGCGGCGCGCTGGTTCGACTGGAATTTCCGGGTCTATCCGGACCAGGACTGGACCTTCAATCCGCTGTGCTGGCAGATGCTGATGGTCCTGGGCGGCTGGTTCGCCGTAACAGGCGCCTCCGGACGCGCGTTGCACGGCATGTCCTGGCTGCGGATCCTCGCGGGTGCCTATCTCATCTTCGCGATGGCCGTCACCTTGATGCGGCATTCGCCCGCGCTGGCCGTCTATTTGCCGGACTTCGTCGTCAACAGCATCGCGCCGACAGACAAGGAAAACCTCGCGCCCTATCGCGTGATCCATTTCCTCGCGCTCGCCTTCCTCGCGACCCATCTCATTCCGGCCGACCACCCCGGCCTGAAGTTGCGGCCGCTTCAGGCGGTGATCACATGCGGCGAGGAATGGCTCGCGGTGTTCTGCGTTGCCGTGTTCCTGTCCTTCGCCGGCCATCTCATCCTGATCACCGGACCGAACCTCGTGGTGATGCAGATCGCGGTAAGCCTCGTTGGCTTCGCGGCGATGACGGCTGTGGCCTATTACATCTCGTGGTCGAGGCGGCAGGACCTTCCGGCCGCCCTGCGGCAGCGGGCCTAGAGCTCCGTTCCGATCTAATCGGAACGGGGCTCCAGATTCCTGTCTTGACGTGTTTTCTTCACGCGGACCGGTATCCACTTCGCTCGAAAACGCTCTAGCCAAATAATCGTGCGATTCTGCTAGGCCGAGACCTGTGGCTGCGCTATGCGGGGAGCCTCTGCGTGAGGGGACCGGGCGTGGCGATGGCAAAGGGCGGGGGTGATGAGGCTGACAGCGCGCCCCGGCGCGGCCGGCCGCGATCGATCGAGACCACCAACGCCATTCTCGAAAGCGCCTACGCGCTGATGGCCGCCACCGGCCTTGCCGCCACCTCCATCGACGCCGTCGCACGCCACTCCAGCGTCTCCAAGATGACGATCTACAA
Organism: Bradyrhizobium barranii subsp. apii; assembly: GCF_011516635.5. Taxonomy (GTDB): domain Bacteria; phylum Pseudomonadota; class Alphaproteobacteria; order Rhizobiales; family Xanthobacteraceae; genus Bradyrhizobium; species Bradyrhizobium barranii. The sequence continues at coordinate 8,587,045 of NZ_CP096255.1, forward strand.
ATGGTGGCCGTCGCGGGAAGCGCTGCTGATCGACGCCTTCCTTCATCATGCCGCGCAGATGCTGCCGCTGCCGCCTGCGAGCTCCGGCAGCCCCGCGGCGCGCGCACGCCGCCATGCCGCGGCCTATGCCGAGGCGCTCCAGGGCGAGTTCGGCAAGGTGCAGCTCGCCGTCGTCTCCGAATGCATTTCCAAGACCGGCTCGGCGGAGCTGTTCTATGCCCGCTACCTGCAATTCCGCCGCGACGCACTGGTCGAGATGATCGCCGCTGGCCAGACGGATGGCAGCATCCTGGCGGAGGGAGCGCCCCAGGATCTCTACGACGCCATCTATGGCAGCCTGTTCTACCGCTACGTCTTCGGCATTGCACCGATCACGCCGGCCTACGCGCGCAATCTGGTCGACCTGGTGCTGCGGCCGAAGGGTTAGAGCATGATCCGGAAAAGTGCGAAGCGGTCTTCCGAAAAGACCATGCTCAAGGCAACAATCTGAAGCGCGATCTCTATCGCACCGGCCTGACCGGCGCCGAGATCTTGTCCGTGCGGTCGCGCTCGGACATGTCGACCACCGTCTCCATCGGCGCCGTCAATTCATAGACGTAGGAGGCGTCGGTGAAGTAGCGCTTGGCGGTGCCGCCGAGCGCTTCGGGCGCGACACGGTCGAGCAGGATCAGACCGAAATCGGAATCCGGGCGGCGCGTCGCCTCGCTGGTGTTGAACTCCTCCCAGCGGAAGTGGAAGACCTCATCGGTCCCCTCGCCCGTCACCGTCCAATTCGTGGTGATGTGCGGATGCTTTCCGACCAGCGACAGACCTTCGTCGGAGTGCGAGGCGAGCTCGAAGAACAGGAGCGACAGGCTCTGCGCGGCGCGCGCGCTGACCGCGATGTCGGGGCCGGTGACGGCGATGCGGTCGGCATGCGGGATGGCGCGCGCCTCGAACAGGCCCTTCAGCTTGACGCCCTGCCACTGGCTCTCGCTGAGCAGCGAGACCACGTTGGACATGGCGTGGATGCGGCCGATCAGCAGTTCACGCGCAACGTCGATGTCCGAACCGTGACGCAGCGTGCGCGTCACGATCGACTGGATCACCGCCAGGATGTTCTTGACCCGGTGGTTGAGCTCGTCGATGACGGCGGTCAGCCGGCGCTCGAAGCCGATCCGCACCTGGATTTCCCGGCTGAGCCGCAGATTGTTGTAGGCGACATAGCCGAACAGGCCGCACACCATCGCGGTGATCGCAAAACCGATCGCCGCCACGATGATCGCCGTCTGCTCAGCGCGCCGCGCCGAATTGGTCTTGGCGTAGTAGCCGAGATGCCAGTCGCGCCCGCCAAAGCTCACCGTGCGCGTCGCCGACGGCGCCGGCCCGTCCGCGGCCGTCATGCGTGACGAGACCACGCCCTGGTCGTTGGCAACGAGCTCGCCACCTTCCCTGCGCGGATCCTTAAGCGCGACCGAGAACAACGACATGTCGTCATTGGTCAGCATCAGGGAGGCGAGCTCGTAGGAAAACGTGACGAAGCCGGCCGGCTCGGTCGCGCCCTCGGGAATGACGGGCGCGGCCACGATGATGCCGATGGGCCCGCCGCCACGCAGCAACTGAACCGGGTCCGAGGCGACCGACCTCTTCTCGACACGCGCACGCGTCAGCATGGCGCTGCGCACCTGATCCTGCTCGTAGCTGCGGCCGGGCAGCGCCTTGGTCTCGTTGCTGCGCGGTTCGAGGTCCATCAGCACGTCGATCGGCTGGGTGACCTTCGCAAGATCGATCGGCTTGTCGTCATACGTGCGAATCTGCGGATTGGGGAAGCCGGCGTTCGCGATCGCGTCCTCCGCCGGCAGAAGCTCGTTCGGCTTCAGCCGGGCGACCCACCCGGCGACCACGAAATCGGTCTTGAAGGCGTAGATGGCCGAGCGCAGCGGCTCCAGCATGTTCGGCTTGATGACCGACGGCGCACGGAACAAGCCTGAGGCGACACGCGCGAGCAGCTCGCGCTCGGTCAGCCGGTCCTGGACCAGGCTCGCGTGGACGTCGATCGCGCGCGCCAGCGCGATCCGGTCCAGTGCCAGCTCCTGGTCGTGGACGCGATAGGCCGCGAGCCCGGAGAGCAGGGCTCCGAGCAGGGCGATGAAACCGATGATAAAACCCAGCCGGACCACTTCGACTACTCAGGCGAAAACAGCAGGTCGGCAAAATGAAGGAGGAGGCATCAGTACGCAACTTCGGTCGCCTGAAAAGCTTAATTCGCCCGGCCGATGGTCTGGCCATGAAGGCTTTGCTCCGGGCACCGGAGGTAGTTAATCGCCGTGTCCGAAATTTGTTCCGCGGATGCGGCTTTTGCCCCAGACGTTAACGGCGGAAAACGCCTGCGCCACGTCGTCGCGCCGTCAGCCCGCCCGTTTCAGGCCGCCTTTGGCCTCGATGAAGCCGACGATTTGGTCGAGCCCCTCGCTCTTTTTCAGGTTGGTCATGACGAAGGGGCGCGCGCCGCGCATGCGCCTGGCGTCCGTCTCCATCTTCTCCAGGGAGGCGCCGACATGGGGCGCGAGGTCGATCTTGTTGATGACCAGGAGGTCGGAGCGGGTGATGCCGGGGCCGCCCTTGGACGGGATCTTGTCGCCGGCCGCCACGTCGATGACGTAGATGGTGAGGTCGGCGAGCTCCGGGGAAAAAGTGGCAGCCAGATTGTCACCGCCGGACTCGATCAGCACGAGGTCGAGCCCGGGGAATTTTGCGCGCATGTCGGCGACCGCGGCCAGGTTCATCGAAGCGTCCTCGCGGATCGCGGTGTGCGGGCAGCCGCCGGTCTCGACGCCGGCGATGCGGTCCGGCGTCAGCGAGCCCGAGCGCACGAGGAATTCCGCATCCCATTTGGTGTAGATGTCGTTGGTGATCGCCGCGATGTCATAGCGCTCGCGCATGGTCTTGCAGAGCAGGTCCATCAGCGCGGTCTTGCCCGATCCGACCGGGCCGCCTATTCCGACGCGCAAGGGGCCGTGAGATTTCGACATGTCACTCGCTCTCTCTTGATGGATTAAAGGCCGCATCGCTCACGAGCGAAACAGCCGCGTATATTGCGTCTCGTGCCGCAGGCTGGCGAGATCGGCGCGGAAGGTCGCGCTGCCGAGGTCGTCCAATGTCGCATTCAACGCACGATTGGCGGTCGCGGCAACGGCGGCTTCCAGCTTCACCAGCACCCGCTGGCTGTCGGTCTGGCCGAGCGGAATGAGGCGGCTCGCCGCCGAAATCCAGTTCGAGACCAGCGCATGCAGGAAGGCGTGCAGCGTCGGCGCCAGCGGCACGCCGTGCACCGCGGCGACCACGCCGACGGCGACAGGATAGATCAGTGCCGTGCGACATGCCGCAACCATGGCATCCAGCCCGTCGGCATCCCACGCGGCGCGGGAGATGTCGATGAAGGCGCGGCCCTGCGAGGTCGTCTCGAGCTGCCGCTCGCGCGACGGAACGAAGGCGGCGGCGAGCTCCGCGATATCGTTCAAGGTGGTGTCCTCGCCCAATTCAGTGGCGCGATAGGCGTGGACCAGGAACGTCGCATCGCAAAAGCCGGAGCCGTCGCCCAGCATGGCGTCGAGCCAGTCGGCCAAGGTCGCGGTGTCGGTGATGTCGCCCGCCTCGACCGCCCATTCGATGCCGCTGGAATAGGAGAAGCCGCCGACCGGAAAGGCCGGCGACAGCCACGTCATCAGCCGGTACAGCGCCGCCGCCTCGCGCTCGGCGAGGTCACCGGCACTCACCGGCTCATTTGTGGTCATGAGCATGCTTGTGGCCGTGGTGATGGTCGGGGTGGTCGCAATGCTCGTCGTGGTGATGGTCGTGGCCATGGTCATGCGCGGCATGATCATGGTGGTCATGGTGATCGTGACCATGATCATGGTGATGATGGTCGTGATCGTGATGCCCGTGATCGTCGTGACCATGCGCGTGGCCGCCGTCGGCGTAAGCGCCGCCTTCGGGATCGAACGGCGCCTCGATCTCGATCACGCGCGCACCGAGGCCCTTCACCATGGCCTCGATGACATGGTCGCGGCGGATGCGCAGGCTCTTGGCCATGATCTGCGTCGGCAAATGGCGATTGCCGAGATGCCAGCCGACGCGAATGAGGTGGTGCGGATCGCGACCGCGGATCTCCAGCAGCGGCTCGGGCGCCGCGACCACTTCGACCAGCCGGCCGTCCTCCAGCACCAACGCATCACCGCCGCGCAGCGCGACGGCATTCTCCAGGTCGAGCAGGAATTCGAGGCCCCGCGTCCCCGTCATCGCCATGCGGCGGCGGTGTCGGTCGTCGAAATCGAGCACCACCGTATCCGCCGGCGCCTCCGTGAAGCCGTGCTGTCCCTTAACCTGCGTCGCCCGGATCATGCTTTTACCCCGTTACCGTGTCTCGACCTTCTCGGGCGTGATCACTTCAATCTTCGGCGGCGCCATAAAACACTTCACCGCGACGCGGCCAAACGTCTTCATGTGCTCCATGGCGCGATGCGGCACCAGCGCCTCGGCATTCTCCCACTGCTCGACGAACACCATCTTGGCGGGATCGGTGACGCTCTCGTGCAAATCATAGGCGATGTTGCCGGGCTCCTTCCGCGTCTCCTTGATGCAGGCGGTGGCGGCCGCAATGAATTCGGCGCGCGTCTCGGGCTTGATGGTCAAGGTGGCAACAACGTAAATCACGAGAAATCCTCCCGGCTTTTCTTCTAAGTGTCTGTTCCAAAACATGTTGAGTCGAATGAATCGGTTGTGATTCAAGGTGAGCGGCCTGATTCGATGGGGACGCGCCGCCAATGTGGACTACCGAGAACCGTGCACGCTACGACCGCAGCCGCCTGCGCTATCCGAGCGACTTGACCGACGAGGAGTGGGCGCTGATCGCGCCTCGCATCCCGCCGGCCAAGCGCGGCGGCAACAAGCGTACGGTGGACCTGCGCGAGATTGCCAACGGGCTGATGTACATCCTGAGCACAGGTTGCCAGTGGCGCGCGATCCCCAAGGACCTGCCGCCGCGCTCGACGCTGTATGGCTACTTCGATCTGTGGAGCTGGAACGGCACGCTCGATAAAATTCATCACGCCCTCTATGTCGAATGTCGCGAAAGGGCCGAGCGCGAGGCTTCTCCCACCGCCGCCATCATCGATAGCCAGAGCGTGAAAAGCGCTGAAAAAGGGGGCCTCATGATCTCCATGGCTACGACGCGGGCAAGAAGATCAAGGGCAAGAAGCGGCACATTCTCGTCGACACGCAAGGCCTCTTGATGCACGCCATCGTGCATGCGGCGGACATCCAGGATCGCGACGGCGGCGTGCTCCTGATGGCAACGTTGTTCGGCCTCTATCCCTTTCTTCTGAAGCTCTACGCCGACGGCGGATATCAAGGGCCACATTTCCAGAAGGGGCTGCGTAGCGCTCTGAAGCGCGTGAACCTCGAAATCGTCAAACGCTCCGATCAGGCTCACCGTTTCGTCGTCTTGCCCAAACGCTGGATCGTCGAGCGTACCTTTGCCTGGCTCGGGCGATGCCGAAGACTGTCCAAAGATTGGGAATGCTTCAATCACAGGGCGCTCGCCTTTCTCAAGCTGGCCTCCATCCGACTCATGCTGCGAAAGCTATGCAATCCAAGGTAATCTTTCCGGACAGACTCTAAGGTAAGATACCGGGCGGGACCTTAGACCAGGCGGGGTCGAACGCAAAACCGGAAAAGCCGCCCCAGGACATGCAACAAGACATGCAATCGGGAAATGCGCCGGGGACATGCGTCCAGACGCTATTTCAGTACATGAAATATCGCTGCGCCATCGGCAGCACCTCGGCGGGCGCGCAGGTCAGCAGTTCGCCGTCGGCGCGCACCTCGTAGGTCTCGGGATCGACCTCGATATTGGGCGTGGCGTCGTTGTGGATCATGCTCTTCTTCGAGATCTTTCCGCGGGTGTTCTGCACCGCATAGAGCTTCTTGTCGATGCCGAGCTTTCGCGCGAGGCCGCCGGTGACCGCCGCCTTCGAGGTGAACACCACGGACGACGCGGTGCGCGCCTTGCCGAAGGCACCGAACATCGGCTGATAGTGCACCGGCTGGGGCGTCGGGATCGAGGCGTTGGGATCGCCCATGGGGGCCGCGACGATCGAGCCGCCCTTGATGATACAGTCCGGCTTGACCCCGAAGAAGGCCGGCGACCACAGCACGAGATCGGCGAGCTTGCCCTTCTCGACCGATCCGATCAGTTTCGACACGCCGTGCGCGATCGCAGGATTGATCGTGTACTTGGCGATGTAGCGCTTGACGCGGAAATTGTCGTTGTCCTTGCCTTTGTCCTGGTCGAGCGACCCGCGCTGCTTCTTCATCTTGTCCGCGGTCTGCCACGTCCGGATGATGACTTCACCCAGGCGGCCCATGGCCTGGGAGTCCGAGGAGATCATCGAGAGCGCGCCGAGATCGTGCAGGATATCCTCGGCCGCGATGGTCTCCTTGCGGATGCGGCTCTCGGCGAAGGCGAGGTCCTCGGCGATCGAGGGATCGAGGTGATGGCACACCATCAGCATGTCCAGATGCTCGTCGAGGGTGTTGCGGGTGAAGGGCCGCGTCGGATTGGTCGAGGACGGCAGCACGTTCTTCAGCCCCGCGACCTTGATGATATCAGGCGCATGCCCGCCGCCGGCGCCCTCGGTGTGGAAGGCGTGGATGGTGCGGCCCTTGAAGGCCTTGACGGTATCCTCGACGAAGCCGGATTCGTTCAGCGTGTCGGTGTGGATCATCACCTGAATGTCGTAGTCATCAGCCACCGACAGGCAGGTATCGATCGCAGCCGGCGTCGTGCCCCAGTCCTCGTGCAGCTTCAGCGCGCAGGCGCCGGCCTTGATCATCTCGACCAGCGCGGCGGGGCGCGACGCGTTGCCCTTGCCGGAGATGCCGAGATTGACCGGGAAGGCGTCGAACGACTGGATCATCCGCCCCATGTGCCACGGCCCCGGCGTGCAGGTGGTGGCGAACGTGCCGTGCGAGGGACCGGTGCCGCCGCCGAGCATCGAGGTGACGCCGGACATCAGCGCGTGCTCGATCTGCTGCGGACAGATGAAATGGATGTGGCTGTCGAAGCCGCCGGCGGTCAGGATTTTTCCTTCACCCGCGATCACGTCGGTGCCGGGGCCGATGATGATGGTGACGCCGGGCTGGATGTCGGGATTGCCGGCCTTGCCGATCGCCGAAATCATGCCGTCCTTGATCGCGACGTCGGCCTTCACGATGCCCCAGTGATCGACGATCAGCGCATTGGTGATGACAGTGTCGGCCGCACCCTGCTTGTTGGTGACCTGCGACTGGCCCATGCCGTCGCGGATCACCTTGCCACCACCGAACTTCACCTCCTCGCCGTAAGTGGTGAAATCCTTCTCGACCTCGATGATGAGATCGGTATCGGCGAGCCTGACCTTGTCGCCGGTGGTCGGGCCAAACATGTCGGCATAGACGGAACGCTTTATTTTGACGGACATCACAAGCCCCGTTTGCGTTTGAATTTTTGGTTGTTCACAGCGAAGCCCTCGCTGCTCTTACGGCATCGTCGAATTTTGTATCGAGCCACGAATTGCCGCCACGACATCCGGCGACGACCTGCTCAGCCCAGCCCGTGTAGTCGGCGAGATCGTCGCGCTCTTCCACGGACGGGTCGGAATGAATGCGCGCGCCGATATTGCTGATCTTGTCGGCGATCTTGATCAGTTTGGCGCCGGCCGATTTCCTCGGTGCATCGACGATCTGCCGGCGTCGCCGCTCTGGTTTGGGCAGGCTCATGTCGTCAGTGCATTCAACGACGAGGGAGGCGACGCGATCAGAGAATTTCTGTGCGAGCTCCTCGCGAGTGGTGTCGGTGTCCTCGATCACGTCGTGCAGCCACCCGGCCGCGACCAGCTCGGCATCCGCGCCATCGGTCGCCGTCGCCAGCAGGTTCGCGACCTCCGCGAGATGATTGATGTAAGGCTCGTTCCCCCGCCCCTTGCGCGCCATGCCGTTGTGCCGGCGCGCGGCCAGCTCAGCGGCTTCGGAGATGAGGCGAACGGCGGGGAGCATGACGATCACGATGCTCCTCGTTGACAACATCCGCGATCGACGCAGCGCCGCAAAATAGCTTCGGTCAGAGCTCGTGACTCACCCCTCTCCCCAACCCTCCCCCGCAAGGGGGGAGGGAGCCTGACCAATGTGCTCACCTGACGATGCATCACGGCTTCTCTGCTGTGTCAGGATCAGAAGTAAGGGACGCACTGGCGGTAGGGTTCCCTCCCCCCTTGCGGGGGAGGGTTAGGGAGAGGGGTGCCGCTTGCTCCGCAGCCTCGACAATGGAAAGAACAACCCCCTCGAGATTTTTCATCACGTCGTCATTGGTGAAACGCAGCACGCGATATCCGCGCGATGCGAACCATTGGTCGCGGCGTTCATCGTGCCGGACACGTTCTTCGAAGTCGTGACTCTCGCCATCGAGTTCAACGATCAGCTTGCAGGAATGGGCGACGAAATCTGCGATGTAGTGGCCCATGGGCGTCTGACGGCGAAAGGCAAGGCTCGCAAGACGGTCGGCCTTCAGGTAACGCCACAGCAACGCCTCCGCACGAGTCATCTCGCGCCTCAATCGTTTGGCGCGCGTTCTTTGTAACGGAGAGACCTCGTCGTGCGGCATACCCCTCTCCCCAACCCTCCCCCGCAAGGGGGGAGGGAGCCTGACCAATGTGCTCACCTCACTATGGATCACGCCACGCGCCTCAACTTACGCTCACAGCTTGCCCTGTATCTCGCCGCGAAAACCGTAGATGGTCTTCTTCCCCGCCACGGCGACGAGCTGGACGTCGCGGGTCTGGCCGGGTTCGAAGCGGACGGCGGTGCCGGCGGCGATGTCGAGGCGCATGCCGCGGGCTTTCTTGCGATCGAATTTCAGCGCCGGGTTGGTCTCGAAGAAGTGGTAGTGCGAGCCGACCTGGATCGGGCGGTCGCCGGTGTTGGCGACCGTCAGCGTCACGGTCTTGCGGCCGGAATTGAGCTCGATCTCGCCGTCCTGGATGAAGAGTTCGCCGGGGATCATGCTCTTGCTCCTACCTGATCGGCTCGTGCACGGTGACGAGCTTGGTGCCGTCCGGAAAGGTCGCCTCGACCTGGATGTCGTGGATCATTTCGGGAATGCCCGGCATCACCTGGTCGCGGGTGAGGACCTGCGCGCCGGATTGCATCAGCTCGGCGACGGTGCGGCCGTCGCGCGCGCCTTCGAGGATGAAGTCGGAGATGATCGCGATCGCCTCGGGATGGTTGAGCTTGACGCCGCGATCCAGCCGGCGGCGGGCGACGATCGCCGCCATCGAGATCAGGAGCTTGTCCTTTTCGCGGGGAGACAGGTTCATGCAGCATCTCTTCCGTTCAATGCATCAATTCAGCAGCCATCAACTCAGCCACAGCCGCGGCAGCGCCGCGCCGGTCCGCGCCAGCACCGCCATCATGTCGGCGCGCAAGCGCGCGGCATCTTGGGCACAGAACCGCGCCATTGCAAAGCCATTCCAGGCGGAGATTCCGACCTCGCCGGCGAACGACTCCGAGGCCTCGCGGATACGCTCGATCAGCGGCTCGTCGCCGGGAACGATCAGCGCCGTGCCGATCGCGGCACCGCCCTTGGCCACTGCCGATCGCCCAAGTTTTGCACCGATATTGCCGTCGAGCCTGACAGTTTCGGCGAACACCAGCTTGCCCCCACGACGCAGCCGCCAGCGATCAATGAACTCGCCCTGCTCCATCCGCTCGCCCATGGCGGTGCGGCCGAACACGACGATCTCGCACAGCAGAAGCGAGGCGGCCTCGTCGAGCTCAATGTCGAAGCGACGATGGACCCGGGCACGATCGAACAGGATCGTCTCCTGGGGCAACCAGCCGAGATGCGCGCCTGCGGCGACCTTCAAGGCGATATTGAGCTGCGCCGCCGCCCCTGGCGCGCGATAGACCTTCTCGGCCGCCGCCGTGGTCAATGTCAGGCGTGCCCCCTGGCCTGCCGCGATCTCGATGTCAAAACTATCTCCGCCGGCAACGCCACCAGCCGTGTTGACGAACACGCCGGAGAGCCCCTCGCCCTCCGGCGAGGGAAAGCGCACGCGCAGGGAGCCGGACTCATGCAAGACGCCCCGCCGCGTCACGCCATCGCGGGCATGGACGTCGAAGCGCACCGCGCCGCGGGCGCGGTTCGCCTCGTATACCAAAGATGTCGTCAAAGCGTCGCTGCGCATCCGTCTCCCCAGCCGGCCGCGGCAGAAATTTTCGGATTACAGCGCCATCTGGCGGCTGATTTCGGCCGGATCGAGATTGGATCGGTCGCAGGAGAATTTCACCGCGCCGCGATCCATCACGGCGAAACTGTCGCCGAGTTCGCAGGCAAAGTCGAGATATTGTTCGACCAGCACGATGGCGATGTTGCCGAGATTGCGCAGGTAGGAGATGGCACGGCCGATGTCCTTGATGATCGACGGCTGGATGCCCTCGGTCGGCTCGTCGAGCAGGAGCAGCTTTGGCCGCATCACCAGCGCACGCCCGATCGCGAGCTGCTGCTGCTGGCCGCCGGAGAGGTCGCCGCCGCGCCGGCCGAGCATCGATTGCAGCACCGGGAACAGCGAGAACACGTCGTCCGGGATGTGCCTGTCCTCGCGCTTGAGCGGACCGAAGCCGGTCTTGAGGTTCTCCTCGACCGTCAGAAGAGGAAATATCTCGCGGCCCTGCGGCACGAAGCCGATGCCCTTGCGCGCCCGCTCATAGGGCTTCAGGCCCGTGATGTCGCTGCCGTCGAGCACGATCGCGCCGGAGGAGATCGGATACTGGCCGACCATAGCGCGCAACAGCGAGGTCTTGCCGACGCCGTTGCGCCCGAGCACGCAGGTGACCTTGCCGGGCTCTGCGGCGATGGAGACGCCGCGCAACGCCTGCGCCGCGCCGTAGAACAGGTTGATGTCCTTGACCTCAAGCATCGCTCAGCGCCCCAGATAGACTTCGATGACCCGCTCGTTGGACGAGACCTGGTCGATGGTTCCTTCCGCAAGCACGGTGCCTTCATGCAGGCAGGTGACCTTGACGCCGAGCTCGCGCACGAACGTCATGTCGTGCTCGACGACCATCACGGTGTGAGTCTTGTTGATCTCTTTCAGCAGCTCGGCGGTAAGATGCGTCTCGACGTCGGTCATGCCCGCGACGGGCTCGTCGACGAGCAGCAGCTTCGGATCCTGCGCCAGCAGCATGCCGATCTCGAGCCACTGCTTCTGGCCGTGGCTGAGGCTGCCAGCGAACCGGTTGCGGGCATCGGTGAGGCGGATCGTCTCCAGCACCTTGTCGATGCGCCCGGACTCCGCCCTGCTGCCGCGCCAGAACAGCGTGCCCTTGACGCTGTGGTCGACATTGAGCGCGAGCAGGAGGTTGTCCTGCACGGTCTGGCTCTCGAACACGGTCGGCTTCTGGAATTTCCGGCCGATGCCGAGCTCGGCGATGCGGGTCTCGTCCAGACGCGTCAAATCGGTGACGCCGTCGAACAGCACCGTGCCCTCGTCGGGCTTGGTCTTGCCAGTGATGATGTCCATCATCGTGGTCTTGCCGGCGCCGTTCGGGCCAATGATGGCGCGCATCTCGCCGGGCGCGAGCGTCAGCGACAGATTGTTGATGGCGTGGAAGCCGTCGAACGAGACGTGCACGCCGTCGAGATAGAGCATCGCGGAGGTCGCGCGGGTGTCCATGACGTTCATTGCGCCTACTCCGCCATCTTGGGTTCGGTGACGCCATCTTCGGCCGCGGCGCTCGCGCTGGCTGCGGTGCGTTTTTCTTTTGACGACTCCCACCAGGCATTGAAGGTGCCGACGATGCCCTTCGGCAGCAGCAGCGTCACCAGGATGAACAGCGCGCCCAGCATGAACAGCCAGTAGGGCGCGAGCATGCCCGAGGTGAAGAACGTTTTTGCGTAGTTGACGACGACGGCGCCGAGTGCCGCGCCGATCAGCGTACCGCGGCCGCCGACCGCAACCCAGATCACCGCCTCGATCGAATTGCCGGGCGCGAATTCGCTCGGGTTGATGATGCCGACCTGGGGCACGTAGAGCGCACCGGCAACGCCAGCCATGCAGGCCGACAACGTGAACACGAACAGCTTGTAGGATTCGACGCGGTAACCGAGGAACCGGCTGCGCGATTCAGCGTCGCGGATTGCGATCAGAACCTTACCGAGCTTGGAGGACACGACGGAGCGGCAGATCAGGAAGCTCAGGATCAGCGCCAGGCAGCTCAGCGCAAACAGCGCGGCGCGGGTGCCCTCGGCCTGCACGTTGAAGCCCAGGATGTCCTTGAAGTCGGTCAGGCCGTTGTTGCCGCCGAAGCCGAAATCATTGCGGAAGAAGGCCAGCAGCAGCGCATAGGTCATCGCCTGCGTGATGATCGACAGGTACACGCCGGTGACGCGGGAGCGGAAGGCCAGCCAGCCGAAGCAGAACGCAAGCAGGCCGGGCACGACCAGCACCATCAGCGCCGCGAACCAGAACATGTCGAAGCCGTACCAGTACCAGGGCAGCTTCGAATAGTTCAGGAACACCATGAAGTCGGGCAGGATCGGGTTGCCGTAGACGCCGCGGGTGCCGATCTGCCGCATCAGGTACATGCCCATCGCGTAGCCGCCGAGCGCGAAGAAGGCGCCGTGGCCGAGCGAGAGGATGCCGCAATAGCCCCAGATCAGGTCGATCGAGAGCGCGAGGATCGCGTAGCAGACATATTTGCCCCAGAGCGCGACCAGATAGGTCGGTACCTGCAGGAACGAGCCCGCGGGCAGCAGCAGGTTGGAGAGCGGGATGAGGATGCCGCAGGCCGCGACGATGGCGAGAAAGATCGTCGCGCCGCGGTCCAGCGACCTGGTCAGCATGTGGGGGGTCATGCTTCCACCGCACGGCCCTTGAGCGCGAACAGGCCGCGCGGCCGCTTTTGAATGAACAGGATGATGAGAACGAGGATGGCGATCTTGCCGAGCACGGCGCCTGCGACCGGCTCCAGGAACTTGTTGGCGATGCCGAGCGTGAAGGCGCCGACCAGCGTGCCCCAGAGATTGCCGACGCCGCCGAACACAACGACCATGAAGCTGTCGATGATGTAGCTCTGGCCGAGATTGGGGCTGACATTGTCGATCTGCGACAGCGCCACGCCGGCGATACCGGCAATGCCGGAGCCGAGGCCGAAGGTCAGCGCGTCGACGCGCGAGGTGGCGATGCCCATCGAGGCCGCCATGCGGCGGTTCTGCGTCACCGCGCGCATCTCGAGACCAAGCGCCGTGTAGCGCAGCATCGCGAGCAAAATCGCGAATACCGCCAGCGTGAAGACGAGAATCCAGAGCCGGTTATAAGTGATGGTGATCTGGCCGAGCTCGAACGCGCCGCTCATCCAGGAGGGATTGCCGACCTCGCGATTGGTCGGGCCAAACATGGTGCGCACCGCCTGCTGCAGCACCAGCGACAGGCCCCAGGTCGCGAGCAGCGTTTCCAGCGGACGGCCATAGAGGAAACGGATGATGCTGCGCTCGATCAGCACGCCGATGCCGCCGGCGACCAGGAAGGCGAGCGGCACGGCGATCAAGAGCGAATAATCGAAGAGCGCGGGATAGCGGGTGCGGATCACCTCCTGCACCACGAAGGTGGTGTAGGCGCCGATCATCACCATCTCGCCATGGGCCATGTTGATGACGCCCATCACGCCGAAGGTGATGGCGAGCCCGATCGCGGCGAGCAGCAGCACCGAGCCGAGCGAGAGGCCGTACCAGGCATTCTGCACCGTGGACCAGACCGCGAGCGAAGACTGGATCGAGCCGATCGCGCTCGCGGCCGCCTTGGTCACCGAGGCCGGCTGGTCGCCCATGCCGGTGAGCAGCGCCATCGCCTCCTGGTCGCCGCGCGCCTTGAGGGTCGCGACCGCCTCGAGCTTCTCGACCTCGGTGGCATCGGACTTGAACAGCAGGATCGCGGCGCGGGCATCGCCGAGTGCGGCCTTGACCGATTTGCTGGTTTCCTTGGCGAGCGCGGCATCGACCGGCTCGAGCGCGGTCTCCTCGTGCGACTTGAAGACGGATTGCGCCGCCTGGAGGCGCGTTCCGACATCCGGCGACTGGAGCGTCAGGCTGCCGATCGCAGCGTCGACGCTGCGGCGCAGGCGGTTGTTGAGGCGCACCGCGCTGGCGCTGTCGGGAACGCTGGCGACGGGCTCGCCGGTCGCAGCATCGATCGACTTGCCGTCGGCACCGGTGACGTAAACCTTCTTGCTATCAGGGTCGGCCATGAGGCGACCGTCCTGGAGCGCGCTGATGATGGGGAAAGCCAGCTTGTTGCCGCTGCTCGCGACGACGCCGATCGCCTCATCGGTGTCGGAGAAATCGTCATTGGCGAATTTGGCGACCGCATCCTCGAACGGACCGGCAAAGGCCGGCAGTGCGAACGCGATCAGGAACAACGAGAGGACAAAGGTACAGAGACGAGAGGACAAATTGGTTGGCACTTTGAATCACCCCGGCAGAAGTGGGGAGAAGGCGGCGGAATAGCCGCCTCCTCCCGTCGTGCAATGAACCGACAGATCGGGATCAGGAGCCCGAGCCGAGGCACTTGTTGGTCTTGGTGTTGAAGTTGCCGCACTTCTTGCCGACCCAGTCGCCGACCAGGTCCTTGGAGCCATCGAGCTCCTTCGACCAGGCGTCGCCTGCGACAAGACCCGGAGTCTTCCACACCACGTCGAACTGGCCGTTGGCTTTGATTTCGCCAATGAACACCGGCTTGGTGATGTGATGGTTCGGAAGCATCTTGGAGGTGCCGCCGGTCAGGTTCTTGGCTTCGATGCCGGGCAGCGCGTCGATCACCTTGTCCGGATCGGTCGACTTCACCTTCTCGACCGCCTTGACCCACATGTCGAAACCGATGACGTGCGCTTCCATCGGATCGTTGGTCACGCGCTTCGGGTTCTTGGTGTAGGTCTGCCAGGCCTTGATGAACTTCTCGTTCTCGGGCGACTTGATCGACTGGAAGTAGTTCCAGGCGGCAAGATGACCGAGCAGCGGCTTGGTGTCGATGCCGGCGAGCTCTTCCTCACCCACCGAGAACGCGACCACCGGGATGTCCTTGGCCTTGATGCCCTGGTTGCCGAGCTCCTTGTAGAAGGGAACGTTGGCGTCGCCGTTGATGGTCGAAACCACCGCGGTCTTCTTGCCGGCCGAGCCGAACTTCTTGATGTCGGCCACGATCGTCTGCCAGTCGGAATGACCGAACGGCGTGTAGTTGATCATGATGTCTTCCTGGGCGACACCCTTCGACTTCAGGTAGGCCTCCAGGATCTTGTTGGTGGTGCGCGGATAGACGTAGTCGGTGCCCGCGAGCACCCAGCGCTTCACCTTCTCGTCCTTCATCAGATAGTCGACGGCGGGGATCGCCTGCTGGTTCGGCGCAGCACCCGTGTAGAACACGTTGCGCTCGCTCTCCTCGCCCTCGTACTGCACGGGGTAGAACAGGATGCTGTTCAGCTCCTTGAAGACCGGGAGCACGGACTTGCGCGACACCGAGGTCCAGCAGCCGAACACGACCGCGACCTTGTCCTTGGTGATCAGCTCGCGCGCCTTTTCGGCGAACAGCGGCCAGTTCGAGGCAGGATCGACCACGACGGCTTCGAGCTTCTTGCCGTTGACGCCGCCCTTCTTGTTCTGCTCGTCGATGAGGAAGAGGATGGTGTCCTTCAGCGTGGTTTCGCTGATGGCCATGGTGCCGGAGAGAGAATGAAGGACGCCGACCTTGATGGTGTCGTCCGCGGCCTTGGCGCCAGTCAATGAAGCCAGACCCATCATCAGTCCGGCGGTCGCGGCGAGAACGCCACGGCGGCTAAATGACGCCGCTATATCGTGAGTGGATTTGTTAAGCATGGATGTATCATCTCCCTGACGCAGACGTGAAAAAGACGCTGCGAAACGGCCCCACGGCCGCCTGCGATTAATGGAATCGCAAGAACCATGCCATGGGCTGAGCACATGCCAACCTATTGGTCAGATTATATAATTTCGCTGCAATCCAACTTTCGCCGCAGTCCAATTGCCCAAATCTTGGGCGAGTAAAATGTATGCCAATGCGGCAGACAGGTTATTTTTTAAGCAAAACAGCAAACCTGTCTAAATTTCCGGCATAACTATTTCCGCACTGCAATCGCGGTTTGAGGCCGCGTTGCCTTGAAACCGCCCCCTGAATGTTCCATATGGAGGTTCGAGACCTCTTGCGAATCAAGGGGGCGTAGCGAGCCGCGTGTTCTGAAGCCCTTTCCGGGCCTCTGGCTTGCCCCATCCCATCAAGCCATCCGACACCCCAAACACGCAGGTGTCCATTCGACACCCTTATTGCGCGTGCCCCGCTGATTGCGCCGGGCGCCCGCTTTCGACATGGAAAGAACCCATCTTTTGACTTCCTTTCAGGACTTCGGCCTTGCCGAACCCATCGCGCGTGCTCTCGCCGAAGAGAATTACGTCACTCCCACCCCCATCCAGGCCCAGACGATTCCCACGGCGCTGACCGGCCGCGACGTCGTCGGCATCGCCCAGACCGGCACCGGCAAGACCGCGTCCTTCGCGCTGCCGATCCTGCACCGCCTGCTCGAGAACCGGATCAAGCCGCAGCCGAAGACCTGCCGCGTGCTGGTGCTCTCGCCCACCCGCGAGCTGTCCGGCCAGATCCTCGATAGCTTCAACGCCTACGGCCGCCACATCCGGCTGTCCTCGACACTCGCCATCGGCGGCGTGCCGATGGGCCGCCAGGTTCGCGCGCTGATGCCTGGCCTCGAGGTCTTGGTGGCGACCCCCGGCCGGCTGCTCGACCTCGTGCAGAGCAACGGACTGAAGCTTGGAAGCGTCGAATTCCTCGTGCTCGACGAGGCCGACCGCATGCTCGACATGGGCTTCATCAACGACATCCGCAAAATCGTCGCCAAGCTGCCGATCAAGCGGCAGACGCTGTTTTTCTCGGCCACCATGCCGAAGGACATCGCCGAGCTCGCCGACGCGATGCTGCGGGACCCCGCCCGCGTTGCGGTCACCCCGGTGTCCTCGACCGCCGAGCGGATCAACCAGCGCATCATCCAGGTCGATTTCTCCGCCAAGCCCGCCTTCCTGACCAAGCTCCTGAAGGACGAGCCGGTCAATCGCGCGCTGGTCTTCACCCGCACCAAGCATGGTGCCGACAAGGTCGTGAAGACGCTTGAGAAGGCTGGCATCGCCGCCAGCGCCATCCATGGCAACAAGTCGCAGAACCATCGCGAGCGGACGCTCGCCCAGTTTCGTTCCGGCGAGATCCGCACCCTGGTCGCCACCGACATCGCCGCCCGCGGTATCGATGTCGACGGCATCAGCCACGTCATCAATTTCGACCTGCCCAACGTGCCCGAGACCTATGTGCACCGCATCGGCCGCACCGCGCGCGCCGGCGCCGACGGCACCGCGATCTCGCTGGTCGCCGGCGGCGAGGAACTCAGCTATCTCCGCGACATCGAGCGGCTGATCAAGGTAACGCTATCGCGTGAGGATCACCGCACCGATGCCGGGCGCCGCGATGCGGGCCCGCCCCCGCCGCAGCAACGACAGGGCCGGCCGGGCCGCCCGGGCCAGCGCCCGCAAGGCGCAAGGCATGGTGAGGGACGTCACACTGACGGACGACGCAGCGACGAAAGGCATGCCGACGGACGCCACCATAGCGCCGGCAAGCATGGCGACGGAAGGCCCGGCGAAGGTCGGCACGGTGACGGAAGGCATGTTGACGGACGTCCCGGTGGTAGCCAGAAGGTCTCGAAGGGGTCTCGCCGCCAACGGTCCGGTGGTAAGACGCATTCTTCCCCAACCGAGCGCCCGGAACAGCGTTCCGCGCATAGCGCCGGCAAGCCCGATGGGATACAAGGCGTGGCCTTTTTACGCCGCGAGAGTCGGCCGATGGGCCAACCGACCCGCAAACCCTATTCGCACTAGCCGTCCACGACCTGGAGAAATTCATGGCTAAGGAAGAGCTGATCCAGTTCGAAGGACTGGTCACCGAAATCCTCCCCGACGCGCGCTACCGCGTGCAGCTCGACGCCGGGCACGAGATCGTCGCCTACACCGCCGGCAAGATGAAGAAGAACCGCATCAAGACGCTGGCGGGTGACCGCGTGACCGTGGAAATGTCGCCCTACGACCTCGAGAAGGGCCGGCTGATTTTCCGCCACAAGGACGAACGTCCGAGCGGCGTGGGCGGGCCTCCCCGTCCCGGACAGCGCGGTGGCCAGTTCCGCCGCCGTTAATCCGCTTCCAGCACATCGGTCGCGGAACTAAAATTCTGACCTGTATGCTGATCCGCCGTGTCGATCGCGGCGGATCAAAAAATCGTGCACGTCAGGATTGTTTTGGTGCCTTAATTCCAATAAAATCACTCATCGATTTTCGGCCGGACGACATTGGCATCCACCGGTACAGCCGGTTCAGACACGCTGACGACCCTTCCAGAAACTCGATCTAACCCGCCTGCGAAAGTAGGCTTCGACACTGCACATCTGAGAAGGAACTACCCCGTGAGCATGGGAACCGTGAAGTGGTTTAACGCGACCAAGGGCTTTGGCTTCATCCAGCCCGACGATGGCGGCCAGGACGTCTTCGTACACATCAGCGCCGTCGAGCGCGCCGGTCTCGGCACGCTGCGTGAAGGTCAGAAGGTCTCTTACGAGATCGTGGCCGACCGTCGTTCCGGCAAGTCGGCAGCGGACAACCTCCGCGCCGCCGGTTGAGCCCACGGGCCTTTGGCCCGGACGGCTCTAGCGAGCAAGCAACAGGAAAAGGCCGTGCGCAACGCACGGCCTTTTTTCATGTCCGAAAGAGCGGATGGACTCAGCAGGTCGTACCGGCCGCATCCGCGCTGTCGTAGACGCAACTGGACGACGCGTCGGTCTTGCCAGTTCGTCTTGCCAGTTCGTCTTGCGAGTTCGTCCTGCTAGAGCGTTTTCCGATCACGTTGCGTCGTAACCAGCCGCGACGAGATAATTTTGACATTCCTCGGGTGAGAAGCGTTTGAGAGCGTTGGCGATTGCTTGCCAGAGATCGGGCATGGTGCGGGCTGCGGCGGTCCGCAACAGCGCTTTCAGTTTGGAGAAGGCCATTTCAATCGGGTTGAAGTCTGGACTGTAGGGCGGAAGATAGAGCAGGCTAGCTCCGACCGCCTGGATGGCCTCTCGAACGCCATGGACCTTGTGAGCGGGCAAGTTGTCCATGATAACGGTATCGCCCGGCCGCAGCGATGGGGCGAGCAATTGCTCGACGTAGGCCAGGAAAGCGTCGCCATCCATTGGACCGTCCAGAACAAGCGGCGCGATCAGACCGTCGGAGCGCAATCCAGCGGTGAACGTCGTCGTCTTCCAATGTCCGTGTGGGATAGCTGCACGACATCGCTCGCCGCGTGGCGAGCGCCCGTAACGCCGCGCCATTTTGGTGTTGGCGCTGGTTTCGTCGATGAAGACGAGACGCTCAGGGGCAAGGTCGATTTGCCCTTCGAACCACTCCTCACGTGCGGCATTTATATCGCCGCGCCGTTGCTCGGCGGCGTGCGCTGTCTTTTTTTAAGTGTGATCTTTCTGCGCTGGAAAAAACGCCAGAGCGACGCGATGCCAGTCGATATTCCACGACGTTTCAACAGTTCTCGCAACTCGGCAAGCGTGATATCCGGCCTCGCTGTCACCGCCTCCAGAATCAATTGCGAATGCGCTTCGATGCGCTGCGATTTGCGGTCACCGCCCTGGCGTTTAGGAACGATGTCGCCAACTTTCTTGAGGCGACCGCGCCAGCGGATCGCACTGGCCGCGCTGACACCAAAGCGCTCAGCAGCCTGTCGACAGGACATGCCACCGTCAATCGCGGCTACCACCCTTTGGCGAAGATCAACCGAAAGCGCCCTGGCCATACATGCTGGCCTCCCTCGCCAGCATGCAGCTTGAATCTGACTCGCGCCGTTTTGGGAATCTGGAGGGTTCTGTGAGGTCGCGCTCACGCGAGGGCGCGGCAGGCGCTTATGACGCGACCTCATTGAAGCCGGATTGAACGAAGGCGCGGGAGGCTATTCGCGGTTTTGCAGCTATGGGGATTGTTCGAGATCGCCATGCCCGATCTGCTGGCTCGGCGCGTGAGGCAGAGACACAGGAGTGCGCATCCTGGAAGAGTTGAGATCAGACGCGCTTCGCCTGAGATCGCGATAGGCCTTTTGCTGCATCGGACGGTTGTTGTCGCGCAGTGTGACAGCACGGATTCGACATCGTCCGCGATGATCGAGACGCTGGGAGCGAAATGACGAATGATGATCGTCGTGCACGACATGACTTGGCTCACGATGTGTCGCATCGGAACGGTGATGTTCGAGGGCTGGGGCGTCTGAAGCTATGTCGAAAGCGCTCAATGATGCGCATGACGCCACCACAATCGGGACAGGCAGGAACCTCGGCCCAGGTTTGAGCCTCCGAATCCACAGGCGACGGCTGGCCATCGTTTGGGGCTGTTCGCTCATGATCGAGAAGTTCGCGGCAAAGGGCGAGCTTGGCAGCGCGATGGCGGTTGGCCATGAAGCCGAAGTGGCGGATGCGGTGGAAGCCGTCAGGCGGCGTATGAAGCAGGAAACGGCGAATGAACTCATCGGGCTTGAGATTCATGATCTTTGTCGCGCTGTTTTGGCGATAGTCCTTCCATGAGAAGGCGACATGATCGTCGTCGAGTGCGACGAGCCGGCTGTTGGCGATCGCGACGCGATGGGTGTAGCGGCCGAGATAGGCCAGGACCTGTGCGGGTCCGCCGAAGGGCCGCTTGGCGTAAACAACCCAGTTGATGCGTCGCATGGCGTCGAGGTGGGCCGCAAAGGCAGCCGGCTCGGCCAGAGCTCCGAGATCGCCGAAGAAACGCAAGGCACCGGAGTTGAAGGCTGCCGACAGACGTTTGAGAAAAAGTGTGCGAAATAGTCTGGACAACGGTTTGACGGCCAGGAAGAAGTTCGGTCGGCAAGCGGTCCAGCGCGCGCCATCGGGCGAGAGGCCGCCACCCGGAACGACGCAATGGACGTGGGGATGATGCATCAGCGTCTGTCCCCAGGTGTGGAGGACGGCGACGCCGCCGATCGCACCGCCGAGCCGGCGTGGATTGGCGGCGAGCGTCGTCATCGCCTCGGCGGCAGCCTTGAACAGGATGGCATAGACGACGGCCTTGTTCTGGAAAGCGATCGCGGCGATCGGTGCGGGAAGTGTAAAGACGACGTGGAAATAGGGAACCGGAAGCAGGTCGGCTTGACGCGCGGCGAGCCACGCGGCTCGGGCTCTCCCCTGACACTTCGGACAGTGCCGATTGCGGCAGGAATTATAGGCAACGCGTGTCGTGCCGCAGTCGTCGCAAGCCTGCATGTGGCCGCCGAGCGCCTCGGTCCGGCACGCAACGATCGCGCTCATCACGCGCCGCTCGACCCGCCCCAGATGACCGGCATGTACACGGCGATAGGCGTCGCCATGCCGGCGCAGAATATCGGCAATCTCGATGGCGGGCCTGTTGGAGCGGATGTCGGAGCGGGTCATGACCCGCATCCCGCTGCGGGTCATCCAGGTGGCGTCACCTCCAGCGACAGGCGATCGAGCGGGCTCTGCGTCGCTCGGATCGTATCGGTGGCGACCTGCGTGTAGCGCGCTGTCGACGACAAATTATTGTGCCCGAGCAAGACCTGGATGATCCGGATATCGGTTCCGTTCTCGAGAAGATGTGTCGCGAAGCTGTGGCGCAGCGTGTGCAGCGTGACGCGCTTGGTCAGGCCCGCAGCCTTCACCGCCGACCGGCAGGCGGCATGCAGCACGGTCTGATCGATCGGATGATCTTCGTCACGACCAGGGAACAGATAAAGCCGCGGCCGGGCGAGCCGCCAGTAGGTGCGCAGGATGCCCAGCAGCTGGGGCGACAGCATCACGTTGCGATCCTTCGCGCCCTTGCCGTGGCGCACCTGGATGACGCCGCGGGCGCTGTCGATGTCTTCGATCCGCAGTCCCGCAACCTCCGAGGCCCTGAGCCCGGCCGCATAGGCGGTGGTGAGCGCGGCGCGGCTCTTCAGGCTCGATACCGCTTCAAGAAACTGAACCACTTCGTCGGCGCTGAGAACGACCGGCAGCTTGCGCGGTTCTCGCGCATAGGGAATGCGCTCTGGGATGAGCGCCTCGCCGAGCGTGACGCCGTAGAAAAACCGTAGCGCACAGACGATCTGGTTCAGCGCCGGCCATGAGATGCCGGTCGAGACCAAATGCACCTGGAAGGCGCGGACGTCTTCCAGCTCTAACCGGTCAGGCGATCGGCCAAAATAGCGGCTGAACTTCGAAACCGCGCTGATGTAGGATCTTTGCGTCGCCGGCGACAGATTGCGGACGGTCATGTCTTCGATCATGCGGCGGCGAAGAGGGCTCAAATCGGCCATCTCGATACTCCTGTCTGAGGGGGTGGGCTCCAACACCCACATCCTCTCAGCCAGGAGGCGATCTATGCCACCTTGCCCCCTACGCCGCGGCAGCGGCTTCGTTCAATCCCCACCCGATTCTTTCCGGTCGGAAAATGCTCTAGTTCGTTTTGGCGGCCGCGCCGGCATTGCCGCTGGCGTTGTTGCTCAACGAACCGGCCTGGCTCATCGTGTTGTTGAAGTAGTTGTCGCTGTCGCCGAGCGTCACGCGGCGCTGGCACAGCGGCATGCAGCTGTAGGACTCGCGCTCGACCCCGCGATAGACCGTGACGAGCCGGTCGCTCGGACCTTCGACCTGGATCTGACGGTCGACCAGGATCTCACCGCCCCGGTCGAGTGCGATGAAATTGGTGGCACCGTAGCCCTTCCCGGTCACGACGATCATGCCGCCGGGCTGGAGCGTGACGTCGGCGATCAGGGGATTGCCGACCACGATGGTCGCCACCTTGCCGGGCAGCCGGACCAGCTTGGCCTGGTCGACATTGACGGCGATGGTGTCGGCGGTCGCCTCGGCAAGGCTGGCGGCCGGCGATGCCAGCACCGCAGCCGCAACCAGAAGACAAACGCGCGCATGACGGCGCAGCAACTCTTTACGCATACTCTTACCCCCGGGACGTCACAAACCGGCAGAAGCGATTCGATACACAGCGGAGCCGGTGCCCGACCCGGCTAACCTGCCCTTAATTCGTGAACGTTCCGCAAACTCGCCGACTATTGTTTGAACGGACTGGCGCTTTGCTGCCTCAGAAGATCCCTTAGTGTCCGACCGAAAAATAAGTTGAGTGATATCAGCGAGTTCTGATTCCATCGGTGTTGCGAAGCATCAAAGGGATCGAGAATGTGGACTGATATCACCCGGGCACAGTTTGCCCGAGAGGAGCTGCGTTTGCCAAGCGACTTGACGGATGCGGAATGGGGCGTGCTGGAGAGGTTGCTTCCTGTGCGGGCCAAGCGCGGGCGGCGCCCGAAATGGAGCTATCGCGACATCGTCGAGGCAGTACTCTATCTGCTGCGCGGCGGATTGCCGTGGCGCATGCTGCCGCCCACTCTGTTTCCACCAATGACCACGGTGCAGTACTATTTCTACCAATGGCGCGACAGCGGATTGTGGCAATCGATCAACCACGCACTCCTGATGCTGGCGCGCGAGGCGATCGGCCGGGAGGCCTCGCCGACGGCCGGCGTGATCGACAGCCAATCGGTCAAGACCACGGAAAGTGGCGGCCCTCGCGGCTACGACGCGGGAAAGAAGATCAAGGGTCGAAAGCGCCACATCGTCACCGACACCCAAGGGCTCCTGGTCGGAGCGATCGTTCACGCTGCCGACGTCCAGGATCGTGACGGCACGCCAGATGTCCTGTGCAGCATTCGCTACCGCTTCCCCTGGCTGCGCCATATCTTCGCCGATGGCGGCTATGCCGGCGAAAAGCTCAAGGCGGTGCTGGAAAAGATCGGCCGGTGGACTGTCGAGATCATCAAGCGCTCCGATGCCGCACAGGGCTTCGAGGTGCTTCCGCGCCGCTGGGTGGTCGAACGAACCTTCGCCTGGCTCGGCCGCAACCGCAGATTGGCCAAGGACTTCGAGCGAACCATCGAAAGCGCAACTGCCTGGCTCTTCCTCGCCTCTGTCCAACTCATGACAAGGCGCATCGCAGCGATAAAAACAGCAATGCAATTTTGAGTCAGGCTCTTACTGGCGGAACGGATAGGCGAGCTGGCCCCCGATCTCCTTCGGCATGGTCGCTTCGTCCTTGCCGTAGTCCTGCGGCAGTTTCCCCTCCGGCATGCGGAAGGTGCCGAACAGCACGTCCCAGATCGGAAACGTCCCGGCAAAATTGGTGTCACCGCCCTCTTCGAGTGTGGTGTGGTGCCAGCGGTGGAACACCGGCGTCGCCAGCACATATTTGAACGGCCCGAAGGTCCAGTTCAGGTTGGCGTGCACGAAGGCCGAATGGAAGGTGGTGAACGGACCGAGCCAGATCATGACGTTCGGGGAGATGCCGGCCATCAGCAGCACGACGTCGACGCCGATCGTCCCGAGCATGAGATTGACGGGATGAAAGCGGGCCGCGGAAATCCACCCGATCTCCTCCGACGAATGATGGATGGCGTGGTACTTCCAGAATCCGCCGTCGTGGAACAGCCGGTGCAGCCAGTACAGCATGAAGTCAGACAGCACCAGGAACAGTATGCCCTGTACCCACAGCGGCAACTGCGCCAGCGGGCCATGGCCGTTGTCGTAGAAGGCGATCAGGTCGTCGGCATCGTGGATGTTGAAGACGGCACCGGCACCGACGATCAATAGCCGATCCGCATGGTGCGGGCGAACACCGGAACGAAGAACCAGTAGCAGATGTCGGTGAGGATCTCGCGCTTGCGCCACCACGGCGCGCCGGGATTGCAGGCCCAGAAATGCTCGAGCACGGTGAAGACCGCCGCGAGCACGAAGGTGACGGGGACCATCTTCTGGATGGTCTCGCCGAGCATCAAGGCAACTTGCATGGGCAGGCTCGACATCGTCGCCTCTCTTCCAAACTTCTGATCCCGCTTAGGCCTACTCCCCGAAATTTAAGGGAGGGTGAAGTCCACCGCGCGCTTGGGGCGCATTTGGAACAGGAAGAATTTCGATTGCGTCCTTTAGGCCAAATTCACTCTGGGCAAAAGCATCGGGCTGGAAGCGGGTTTGCCCGATCGAATTAACTCTACCGAAAGAGCTCGGATCTCATGTTTATCGCGTCAAGCACAGCGCCGAACGAGGCGATCACACCCCAGACGGAGTTTAGTTCATGAAGAACCTGATTGCGCGTTTCGCGAAGGATGAATCCGGCGCCACCGCCATCGAATACGGCCTGATTGCCGCCGGCATCGCACTGGCCATCATCACCGTCGTCAACAACCTTGGCAGCTCGCTGAACACCAAGTTCGGCTCGATCAGCTCCTCGCTGAAGTAAGCAACCGATCAACGACGGCAAAAGCCCCGGACCTCCGGGGCCTTTGTTTTTCTGAATGCGGCGAGTTCCAGTGGCGTTACGCGAGTACAGAACGAAAGCCGCGGTTGCGGCGAGCGAGGCGGAGGCGGCCGAGACCTCTTCGCCGGCGTACTGGGTTTGCCTTGCGCTGCTGCTCGCGACGGCCGTCCTCGCCGCGCGCATTGCCAGCATCTGGTGAGTGCGCCTCCGGCAGGCTCCTGCTCGCAGCGCCGCTGCCGCTGTTGTCGGTTTGTTTAGCACTACCGGCTAGCATGCGGCGACACCCCGATCCCGCGATGAACCCAAGCTCAAGACGCCGCCCATGATCCTCGACCTTGCGCGCCTTCTGCTCTTCCCGGCCCTGATGGCCTTCGCCGCCGCGAGCGATCTCTTCACGATGACCATCTCGAACCGCGTGTCGCTGGCGCTGATCGCGGGCTTCTTCGTGCTCGCGTTCGCCGGTGGCATGGCACCTTACGAGATGCTGAGCCATGTCGGCGCCGGCGCACTGCTCCTCGTCGTGGCCTTCGGCTGCTTTGCGATGGGCTGGATGGGCGGCGGCGACGCCAAGGTCGCGGCTTCGGTCGCGCTCTGGTTCGGCTTCGCGCAATTGATGGATTTCCTGCTCTACGCCTCGCTGTTCGGCGGAGCGCTGACGCTGCTCCTGCTCCAGTTCCGGCAATGGCCATTGCCTTACGGGCTGGCGGGTCAGGCCTGGCTGGCACGGCTGCACGACAAGGAGAGCGGCATTCCTTACGGCATCGCGCTCACGCTCGGCGCGCTGATGGTCTATCCGGAGACCGAATGGGTGAAGGCGATCGACCTCGCTCACCTCGCACTGCGCTGAGCACGCCGGGTAAACCCAGCGTTAAGCCGATTTAGATACGCCTCATTAACCATGCTTTGACGAATAGCTGGTCAACTGCCGATTACGGCGGCGGCTGCGTCGCGGCGTTTTGTGGAAAGTGAAGCGTATGAATAGGGCACGCATTGTCGTCCTGACGGTCGCCATCTGCGCCGGCGGTGTCGCCGCGTACCTGGCGAGCGGCTCGGACTCTGCGCCGCCACCGGCGGCTCCGGTCGCACAGCTTCCGACCGTCGACGTCCTGGTCGCCAAGAACGACATCGGCCTCGGCCAGACCGTGAAGCCGGAAGACGTGCAATGGCAGACCTGGCCGGCTGCGACCGCGAGCTCCACCTTCATCCGCCGCAACGAGCGCCCCGAGGGCGCAACCCAGGTCATCGGCTCGATCGCCCGCGCGCCCTTCATCCAGGGTGAGCCGATCCGCGACCAGAAGCTGGTCAGGGCCGAAGGCTCCGGCTTCATGGCGGCGATCCTGCCGACCGGCATGCGCGCGATCTCGACCGAGATCTCGCCGGAGACCGGCGCGGGCGGCTTCATCCTGCCCAACGACCGCGTCGACGTGCTTCTGACGCGCCGCCTCAAGAACGCCGACCAGGGCGCCGGCGCCCAGGACATCGTCACGTCCGAGATCATCCTGGCCAACGTCCGCGTGCTGGCCATCGACCAGGCGCCGAAGGAAAAGGACGGCCAGAACGCCGTGGTAGGCAAGACCGTCACGCTCGAGCTCAATCCCGCGCAGACGGCGACGCTCTCCGCGGCCCGGCAGAGCGGCACGCTGTCGCTGGCGCTGCGCAGCATCGCCGACGTCAAGATGAGCGAGATCACGCTCGATGATTCCGCGAAGCGCGATGGCGTTTCGATCATTCGCTACGGCATCCCAAGCGCGACGGCGAAGGCACGATGAGGACTGTCGATATGAAATGCAGGGCAGATTTGGCGACGATGCGAGCCCCAATGGTCCGCGCCCTGTCGTTTTCGGCCGCCTTCGCGCTGACGCTCAACCCGGTGCTCACCCCGGCGATCGCCGCCGACTACCGACCCGTGGCGCAGGTCGCGGCCGACGGTCAGATGAACGCACGCTTCCTCTCGCTCGGCGTCGGCAAGTCAATCGTGATCGACCTGCCGCGCGACATCAAGGACGTGCTCGTCGCCGATCCCAAGATCGCCAATGCGGTGGTCCGCTCGTCGCAGCGCGCCTACATCATCGGCGCCTCGGTCGGCCAGACCAACATCGTGTTCTTCGATTCCGCCGGCCAGCAGATCGCGGCCTATGACATCGCGGTCAAGCGCGACCTCAACGGCCTGCGCGCCGCGCTCAAGCAGGTCCTGCCCAATTCCGACATCCAGATCGACGGCCTCGGCGACGGTGTCGTCCTGACCGGCTCGGCGGCGAACCCGCTGGAAGCGCAGCAGGCCAATGATCTCGCCGCGCGCCTCGCCGGCGGCGCCGAAAAGGTGGTGAACTCGATCGTGGTCCGCGGCCGCGACCAGGTCATGCTGAAGGTGACCGTCGCCGAAGTCGCGCGCACCATCATCAAGCAGCTTGGCATCGATCTCACCGCGAACCTGAACTACGGCACCTCGGTGGTGAGCTTCACCAACTCCAACCCCTTCACGGCTCTTGGCAAGAACCTGGTGGACGGCAACGCCCTGACCACGAAGTTCGGCGCGACGCCGTCGGTGCAGGCCACCCTGCGCGCGATGGAGAGCGCCGGCGTGATCCGGACGCTGGCCGAGCCGAACCTGACCGCGATCTCCGGTGAGTCCGCGACCTTCATCGCCGGCGGCGAATTCCCGGTACCGGCGGGCTATGCGTGCGATCCCACCACGCATGTCTGTACCACTCAGATCAGCTTCAAGAAGTTCGGTATCTCGCTCAACTTCACCCCCATCGTGCTGAGCGAGGGCAAGATCAGCCTGCGCGTGATGACCGAGGTCTCGGAACTGTCGAACGAAAATTCGATCACGCTGTCGCAGGCCGTGACCTCGAACTCGGTGAACTCGCTGACGGTGCCCTCGATCAAGACCCGCCGCGCCGAAACCTCGCTCGAAATTCCCTCCGGCGGCGCGATGGCCATGGCCGGCCTGATCCAGCAGCAGACCAAGCAGGCGGTCAGCGGGTTGCCGGGACTGATGCAGCTCCCGATCCTCGGTACGCTGTTCCGCAGCCGTGACTTCGTCAACAACGCGACCGAGCTGGTGGTGATCGTGACACCTTATGTCGTTCGCGCCGCGTCGCCAAAGGACCTGTCGCGGCCGGATGACGGCTTCGCCGCGCCTGCAGACCCGCAGGCCGAGCTGCTCGGCAATATCAACCGCATCTACGGCGTGCCCGGCCGGACCGAACCGGCCAAGAACTACCGCGGCACCTACGGCTTCATTACCGACTGAGGCGGAACGGGGATTTCACGATGATCACAGCACCACCCCAGATTCGCAAACGCGCCATCCGTTTCGGTGGCGCGCTCGTCGGCATGGCGCTCGCCCTCGGCGGCTGCCAGCACAACGAAGCGGTCACGGCCTCCATCCCCGACGATTACAAGCAACGCCATCCGATCGCGATCGAGGAGCAGAACCGCTCGATCGTCGTCTTCGTCGGCCACGCCCGCGGCGGATTGACCGCCGCCCAGCGCGCCGACGTGATGGGCGTCGCCTCGGCCTGGCTGCACGAAGGCACCGGCGCCATCCGCATCGACGTGCCGTCCGGCACGCCCAATGCGCGTCCGGTCGCGGACACGATGCGCGAGATCCAGGCGATGCTGGCGGGCGCGGGCGTTCCGCCGCGCGGCGTCAACATTCGCCCCTACCAGCCGGAAGACAGGCGCTTCCTGCCGCCGATCCGGCTCACCTATTCCAAGATCGCCGCGGTCGCGGGTCCCTGTGGCCTGTGGCCGGACGACATCGGCCCCTCGATGAAGAACAAGAGCTGGTTCGAGAACAAGGACTATTACAATTACGGCTGCGCCTATCAGCGCAACATGGCGGCGATGATCGACAATCCGTCGGACCTCGAGCAGCCGCGGCCTGAAACGCCGTCCTATACGGCGCGTCGCATCACGGCCTTCGAGAAGTATCGCAAGGGAACGACGACGGCGACCACCTATCCTGAGGCCGAGAAGGCCAAACTCAGCGACACCGGCAAATGATCAGCTACGCTCGCCAGACTCAACAAGAGCAGCCCGAGGCGCCGACGCCGGTCGAGGAGCATATTGCTCCCTCACCGCGCGTGTCGGTCCAGGCTTTCTGCGAGACCGTCGAGACCGCTGCCGCGGTGCAGTCGGCCGGCGAAGACCGTCGTCTCGGCAAGGCCCATCTGAAGATCCAGATGGGCGGCATGGCGGCCGCGATCGAAGCCTACCGCTCGGCGCCGACGCCGAACGTGATCGTGCTCGAGAGCGACGGCCGCAACGATCTTCTGACCGGCCTCGACCATCTCGCCACGGTCTGCGACGCCGGCACCCGCGTGGTCGTGATCGGCCGCATCAACGACGTCACGCTCTACCGCGAGCTGGTGCGTCGCGGCGTCAGCGACTACGTGCTCGCGCCGGTCGGCGCGATCGACGTCGTGCGCTCGATCTGCAACCTGTTCTCGGCGCCCGAAGCCAAGGCGGTCGGCCGCATCATTGCCGTGGTCGGCGCCAAGGGCGGCGTCGGCGCGTCCACCATCTCCCACAACGTCGCCTGGGCGATCGCGCGCGACCTCGCAATGGACTCGGTCGTCGCCGATCTCGACCTCGCCTTCGGCACCGCCGGGCTCGACTACAACCAGGACCCGCCGCAAGGTATTGCGGATGCCGTGTTCTCGCCGGATCGCGTCGACACCGCCTTCATCGACCGCCTGCTGTCGAAATGCACCGACCATCTCAGCCTGCTGGCGGCGCCGGCGACGCTCGACCGGGTCTATGATTTCGGCACCGACGCCTTCGATGCCGTGTTCGACACGCTGCGCTCCACCATGCCGTGCATCGTGCTCGACGTTCCGCATCAATGGTCGGGCTGGACCAAGCGCGCCCTGATCGGGGCGGACGACATCCTGATTGTGGCAGCGCCTGATCTCGCCAATCTGCGCAACACCAAGAACCTGTTCGATCTGCTGAAGGCCTCGCGGCCCAACGATCGGCCTCCGCTCTACTGCCTGAACCAGGTCGGCGTCCCGAAACGGCCCGAAATTGCCGCCGCCGAGTTCGCCAAGGCGATCGAGAGCCAGCCGGTCGTCTCGATCCCGTTCGAACCGCAGATCTTCGGCTCGGCCGCCAACAACGGCCAGATGATCGCGGAGATCTCCGCCAACCACAAGTCGATCGAAATGTTCCTTCAAATCGCCCAGCGCCTGACCGGCCGCAGCGAGACGAAGAAGCAAAAGTCTTCCTTGCTTTCACCCCTGATTGACAAGTTGCGGGGAAAATAAGCCGCCGCATGGAGTTGTTAAGTGTTCGGTAAGCGTAGCGGAACAGACACCGATACTCGGGCTCCCAAGCCCGGCGCCGTGTCGCCAGAGCCTGCCCAGGCTCCGGCGCCCGCGGTGTCGCGCGCGCCGCCCCCGCCGGCCGTCGCCTCGCCGCCGCTTGCCCCCGCCCGGCCGGCGCCGGCCATGGAATCCCGCCGCTCGGACAATTACTACGAGGTCAAGGCGACGATCTTCGGTGCGCTGATCGAGGCCATCGACCTCGCCCAGCTCGCGAAGCTCGACTCCGAGTCCGCGCGCGAGGAAATCCGCGACATCGTCAACGAGATCATCGCGATCAAGAACATCGTGATGTCGATCGCCGAGCAGGAAGAGCTGCTCGACGATATCTGCAACGACGTTCTCGGCTACGGCCCGCTGGAGCCTCTGCTGTCGCGCGACGACATCGCCGACATCATGGTCAACGGCGCCGACACCGTCTACATCGAAGTCGCCGGCAAGATCCAGCGCACCGGCATCCGCTTCCGCGACAACCAGCAGCTCCTCAACATCTGCCAGCGCATCGTCAGCCAGGTCGGCCGGCGCGTCGACGAATCCTCGCCGATCTGCGACGCGCGCCTCGCCGACGGCTCCCGCGTCAACGCCATCGTGCCGCCGCTGTCGATCGACGGGCCCACGCTCACCATTCGAAAATTCAGGAAGGACAAGCTGACGCTGGATCAGCTGGTCAGGTTCGGCGCGATCTCGCCGGAGGGCGCGGAAATCCTCCAGATCATCGGCCGCGTCCGCTGCAACGTGCTGATCTCCGGCGGCACCGGCTCCGGCAAGACCACGCTGCTCAACTGCCTGACCAACTACATCGAGCACGACGAGCGCATCATCACCTGCGAAGACGCGGCCGAGCTCCAGCTCCAGCAGCCGCACGTGGTACGACTGGAAACCCGTCCGCCCAACATCGAGGGCGAAGGCCAGGTCACCATGCGCGAATTGGTGCGCAACTGCCTGCGTATGCGCCCCGAACGCATCATCGTCGGCGAAGTCCGCGGACCCGAGGCGTTCGACCTGCTCCAGGCCATGAACACCGGCCATGACGGCTCGATGGGCACGCTCCACGCCAACAATCCGCGCGAAGCACTGTCGCGCTGCGAATCCATGATCACGATGGGCGGCTTCTCACTGCCCTCGCGCACCATCCGCGAGATGATCTGCGCTTCGATCGACGTCATCGTCCAGGCCGCGCGCCTGCGCGACGGCTCGCGCCGCATCACGCACATCACCGAGGTGATGGGCATGGAAGGCGACACCATCATCACCCAGGACATCTTCCTCTACGACATGGTCGGCGAGGACGCCAACGGCAAGATCATCGGCCGGCACCGCTCGACCGGCATCGGCCGCCCGAAATTCTGGGAGCGTGCGCGGTATTACGGCGACGAGAAGCGCCTTGCCGCTGCGCTCGATGCGGCGGAAGTCGCGCCGAAGACATGAGCAGATCGGCGCAGCCATGAATATGCAGGTCCTTGCCCTCGCCTTCCTCGCCACTGCCGCCGTCGGCGGCATCGCCTGGGTGTTCCTTTATCCGCTCCTGTCCGGAGAACGGAAGGCGGAAAACCGCCGTGCCTCGATCGCGCGCGCCGATGCGCCCGCGGCCAAGCAGACCGAAAAGAGCCAGCGGTCGCGCCGCGAGCAGGTCGAGACGTCGCTCAAGGATCTCGAGGCGCGGCGCCAGCAGGAGAAGAGCGTTCCGCTCGGTGTTCGCCTGTCGCAGGCAGGGCTCGACTGGACGCCACAGAAATTCTGGATCGTGTCTGCCGTCGTGGCGGGAGTGCTGTTCGCGGCCGCCATGTTCGTCGGCGGCGGCCTGCTTGGCGCCGCCGGCCTTGCCTTTGCCGGCGGCTTCGGCCTGCCGCGCTGGGCGCTGGGCTTCCTGAAGAAGCGACGCGAAAACAAATTCCTGGCGGCGCTGCCCGATGCGGTCGACGTGATCGTTCGCGGCATCAAGGCGGGCCTGCCGCTGTTCGAGTCGATCAAGGTCGTCGCCGCCGACTCGCCTGAGCCGCTGCGCAGCGAGTTCCTGGCCATCATCGAGACCCAGGCGATCGGCATGCCGCTCGGCGAGGCCTGCTCGCGTCTGTACGAGCGCATGCCGCTGCCGGAAGCCAACTTCTTCGGCATCGTCATCTCGATCCAGCAAAAATCCGGCGGCAACCTCTCCGAAGCGCTCGGCAACCTCTCCAAGGTGCTGCGCGACCGCAAGAAGATGAAGGAAAAGATCCAGGCGATGTCGATGGAGGCCAAGGCCTCGGCCGGCATCATCGGTTCGCTGCCGCCGATCGTGATGTTCCTCGTCTATCTCACGACTCCGCACTACATCTCGCTGCTTTGGACCCATCCGACCGGCCAGCTCATGCTGGTCGGCTGCGTCGTCTGGATGTCGATCGGCATCATGGTGATGAAGAAGATGATCAATTTCGATTTCTGATGGTGCCGTATGGTCGAATTCCTCGTTTCGAAACTGCATGACGTCCGCTTCATGACCATGCTGCTGGCGGCCATCGCCGCCAGCGCCACCGTCTATACGCTGGTGATGCCGCTTTTCGCCGGCGAAGGCCTCGCCAAGCGCATGAAGGCGGTGGCGAGCGAGCGCGAGCGCATCCGCCAGCGCGAGCGCGAGCGCCTCAACAAGAGCGAGAAGGTCTCGCTGCGCCAAACGCCGAAGCAGGTCGTCTCCCGGGTCGTCGAGGACTTCAACCTCACCAAATGGCTCGCGCAGGAAGCCGCGCGCGACAAGCTCATCATGGCGGGCTATCGCGGCCAGGCGCCCTACATCACCTTCCTCTTCGCCCGCATGGTGGCTCCGCTCGTGCTGTTCGTCGGCTCGATCATCTACGTGTTCCTGATCGCGCATATGCAGCAGTCGATGCCGATCAAGATCGGCATCTGCATCGGCGCGGCCTATCTCGGCCTTCAGGCGCCCATGCTGTTCCTCAAGAATGCGATTTCCAAGCGCCAGCTATCGATCAAGCGCGCCTTCCCCGATGCGCTCGACCTGCTCCTGATCTGCATCGAATCCGGCATGTCGGTCGAAATGGCGTTCCGGAAGGTCGCCACCGAAATCGTGGGCCAGTCGATCGCGCTGTCCGAGGAGTTCACGCTGACCACGGCCGAGCTGTCCTATTTGCAGGATCGCAAGGTCGCCTATGAGAACCTGGCGCGGCGCACCGGGCTCGAGGGCGTCAAGTCGGTGTGTCTCGCGCTTCAGCAGGCGGAGCGCTACGGCACCCCGCTCGGGCATTCCTTGCGCGTCATGGCGCAGGAAAACCG
Source organism: Bradyrhizobium barranii subsp. apii (assembly GCF_011516635.5). Taxonomy (GTDB): domain Bacteria; phylum Pseudomonadota; class Alphaproteobacteria; order Rhizobiales; family Xanthobacteraceae; genus Bradyrhizobium; species Bradyrhizobium barranii. Next base: position 8,621,146 of record NZ_CP096255.1, read on the forward strand.
CGACATGCGCATGAACGAGGCCGAGAAGAAGGCCGCCGCGCTGCCGCCGAAGTTGACGGTGCCGATGATCCTGTTCTTCCTGCCGGTGCTGTTCGTCGTCATTCTCGGACCGACCGGCATCAAGATCAGCGAGCTGCACTGACGTCAAGACGCGGACCGCGCGCGGTCCGCCGGCAGCTTCAGGATTGCAAGATCAGGCTCTGATCAGTCGGGCTGGCTGAGCGAGGCGACCGGCGTCCGCTTCGGTGCGCCGCGCGGAGCGTCGCTGCGGCTCAGCATTTCCTTGAGGTAAGCGACATTGGCCGCGGCCTGGTCCGGCGGCAGGTCGGCCTTCACGATCGTCTCGGCTTCGGCGAAGCGGCCCTGGAGACCGATGACGAGGCCAAGATTCTGCCGCACCCGGGTACTGGCGCGCGGCGAGGCGTAGGCCTGCCGCAACGCCTCTTCGGCCTTCGGCAGGTCCTTCGACAACATGTAGGACAGGCCGAGATTGGAGAGCACGCCGGGATCGCCTGGTGCGATCCTCAGCGCGCTCGCATAATAGGAACGCGCCTCGTCGTGGCGGCCCATCTGATCGAGCGCGGTGCCCTGCACCGAGAGCAGGCGCCAGTCCGGATTGTCGGGCGAGTGCGCCTTCGACAGCACATCGAAGGCTTGCTGAAAATTGCCGTTGTCGGCGAGCGCGCGGCCATACTGCGCGAGCAGCGCCTTGTTGCCGGGATTGGCGATGGTCGCCTGCTCGAGCACGGCGGCGGCCTGGGCGCGCTGGCCGTTGGCGCGCAAGGCCTGGCCGTAGCCGAGCGCCGCGTCGGCGTCCTTGGGATTGGCACGGTAGCGCTCGCCATAGACGTCGACGGCGCGCGCGGGATCGGCGGGGGCGGCTTCCGTCCGCGGCCCGACAGAGCCTGTGACGTCGGAGAGTTTCGACATGGCCGTGCATCCGCCGAGGCCCATGGCCACTGCCGCCACCAGCGAAGTGGACGCGAGAAGCCGGGCAAGACTGAACCGTTGACGCATGACGCTTTTGACTCACGAGCCGATTGATCGAGCCGAACGCGCCAGCAATAGACTGTTAACCCTAACGGCGGGTTAACGTCAGCCTGGCTGCCCCTCACGGCGGTGTCTGCGGCGGCGGCTCGCCACCGAGTGCCAGATCGAGACCGAGCACCCTCACCGGCTCGTTCAGGTCGTGCAGCAGCAATTGCAGCCGCCGCCGCGCCTGAGAAACATCGACGCCCGCGCTCGGCATCCCGGGCCATTCGCGCCGGAAGTCGTCGCGGTTGACCAGCCGCTTCGCAAGCAGCTCGTCGAGCTGAACATCGTCAATGCCGAGCACGTCGGCGCAGTGCTCGATCAAGCGGCGCAGCAACAACTTCACCGCGGCCAGCGCCTCGGCGTCATCTCTGCGCTCCGATCTCGCGAACTTGCCCCCGATATCGGCCCAGACCCATGAGGTGACGAGATAGGCGTGGAGCGCGCTCGGCCAGTCCACGTCGCCGTCGGCATAGAAAGCGGGGCGCATCAGGAGCCGGCGGGCCTGTGCGGCAACTTGATCACGCTTCAGCATCGCACATGAGGCGATCTCGATGGCCGACTGGACGGCGGGATCGCGGGAAAAATCCCGTCCTGCCGGCAACCTGATGACGCCGTCCGGCAGGTTCGAGTCGAGCAGCCCGAAGGTGCCGTCGTTGCGCGGCCGCGAATAGCGCGTGATCGCGAACTGGTGCTCCGTGCGGCCGGCCTGGGACGATGCGCCAAAATGAATGATGTTGAAGCCGGCATCGTCACCGGCCTGCCCGGTCGAGGACGGACAGGAGAGCACGTAGATCGTACGCCAGAAGGCTTCGCCGCTCGCGCTCCGCGTGGCGCGCGGATCCGGGATCGAATAGCGGGTGAGCCCCTCGACATGCCGGTGTCCGTGCAGGACCAGATTGACGTTGAGCGACGTCGCCGCTTCGAGGAACGTTGCGGGCGCCGCGAGATACATCAGCGGTTCGTCGGGCACGCCGAGAAACCGCTTTCCTTCGCCGGTCGCCTGCGGCAGCGGATGATGATGCAACGCCAGCACGCGCACCAGGTTTTCCGCCGGCTCGGCATAGTCGGCGCGCCCCACCGATCCCATGCTGCCCGCGAGCTCGACGCTCAGCCGGGCGGAATCCGCGACAAGCGCGCTGTAGCCGCTCTCGTCGATATTGCCGCTCGCGAGCGTTGAGAGGCTCGCGCGATTGGAGTCCAGCAGTACCAGATCGAGGCCAGCCTGGCGATAATAGACGCTCTTCGAGCTCCGCGGCAGATGCAAATAATCATAGACGTCGTGGCGGCCCGCGCGCTGGCTCGGGCGCTTGACGTCGTGATTGCCCGCGACCGCCTGGATGTCGGTGAACAGTCCGGTCTGCCGGAAGGACGCGATGACGGCGAGCGCTTCGTCCAGCGCGCGCGGCGTCGGGTCGTCCACGAGATCACCCGTGATCAGCAGAATGCGATCGGGAACGTCCGCGAAGTCCGCCATCGCCTGGCGGATTGCGGCACCGAGCGCCTCGGTCGTCGCCAGCAGCCGGCCTGACCCGTCCAGATGCAGGTCGGAAATCTGCGCAATAACGAACGCTCTATCCATTTTGCGCCGCTCATTTGCGAATGCTGCGCCGCCCAAACGATGAGAAGAATGCTTTCGACGAACAGGTTTGGCCGGATATCAAGCCGGCCCGCCGCGTTGTTGCGCTAGATGCCAGCAGAACCGCTCGGCACAATCTAAAATATCCATCAATAATGCCACAACCGCGGCGCTAGTAAAGCCCCGCGGCCGCGCGCTCGTGAACGGCAGTTCTCAGCATGGGTACGAGATCCACCCGGCGATGGTTTCGCTCACCCGATCAATATTCGATGGCAAGCCGCTTGCGGATTTCGTCGATGCGCTTGTCGAGCGCATCGAACCGCGCGTGGACGGAGCGGTCGTGGAGATAGAAGACGTAACCGCCGGCAAGGAATGCGAAGATCCAGTGATGATGCTCGACATAACCAAAAATCGCCTCGACGGCCTGGCCGATGAATGTGACCACGCTCCACACAAATTCCATTGCAGTTTCCTCCCCGCAGGCCTCGTCTTCGGCCGCCGGTCATCTCCTGCACAGTTTTCCCAGTCGATCCGGCGGCCGTTGCCGGAACCTAGCATGGGCCCCTTGCGGCGAGTAGCGGGTCGCTGAACGGTGACAGCAAAGCCGATTGCAGCCGCGGCGAAACTCTGCGAAGTCTCGTCCGTTCGCATGACCTGCTTGATCTGACGATCCGGACCCGCCAATGCCTTCTGTCTTCGAGACGTCGCCCACCGCCATCCCGATCACCTTCGTCACCAAGTCGAGCTGGGATCAGGTCGCCGAGAAATTGCCGCCGGTGCAGCGCCAGTTCGCCACCGCGAGCGCCTTTGCCGCCAAGCCGGGCGGCTATCTCGCGCTGCCCGCCCCGGACGGCGCGATCGCGCAGGTGCTGTTCGGACTCGAGGACGAGGGCGCGAGATCACGCGACCTGTTCCGGCCGGGCGCCCTGCCCGGCCTGCTGCCGCCGGGCATCTATCGCTTTGCCAATGTGCCGCACGATGCGCGGCTGGCGTCGCTCGCCTTTGCGCTCGGCAGCTACCGCTTCGCCCGCTACCGCAAGGCTGACCGCCCCGCCGTCCGCCTGGTACCGCCCGATGGCGTCGACGCAGCCGAGATCAATCGCGTGGCGGATGCCGCGATGCTGGCGCGCGACCTCATCAACACGCCGGCCAACGACATGGGGCCGGAGGAGCTGGCCGCTGCCGCGCAAGCGCTCGCCACGGAATTCGGTGCGAGCTTTGCCTGCACCATCGGCGAGGATCTGAAGACGAATTTTCCACTGATCCACGCCGTCGGCATGGCCTCGGACCGCGCGCCGCGGCTGATCGACATCGTCTGGGGCGATCCCGATCATCCCAAGGTGACGCTGGTCGGCAAGGGCGTCTGCTTCGACACCGGCGGGCTCGACCTCAAGCCGTCGAGCGGCATGCTGATCATGAAGAAGGACATGGGCGGCGCCGCCAACGTGCTGGCGCTCGCGCGCATGGTGATGGATGCGAAGCTCAAGGTCCGCCTGCGCGTGCTGATTCCAGCGGTCGAAAATGCCGTCTCCAGCAATGCCTTCCGGCCGCTCGACATCTTCACCTCGCGCAAGGGCATCACGGTCGAGATCGGCAACACCGACGCGGAGGGCCGGCTCGTGCTCGCCGACGCGCTTGCACTGGCCGACGAGGAAAAGCCGGACCTTCTGATCGATCTGGGCACGCTGACCGGCGCGGCGCGCGTCGCGCTGGGGCCGGATTTACCGCCCTTTTACACCAATGATGAGACGCTGGCCGCCGACGTCGCGCGTTGCGCGGCGAAGGAGAACGATCCCTTGTGGCGCATGCCGCTGTGGCCGCCTTACGATGCGTGGCTGGACTCCAAGACCGCTACCATCACCAACGCACCGTCCGGCGGCTTTGCCGGCTCGATCACCTGCGCGCTGTTCCTGCAACGGTTCGTCGAGCAGGCGAAGAGCTGGCTTCACGTGGATATTTACGGCTGGACCCCGTCGGCGAAGCCGGCGCGACCCGAAGGCGGCGAATGCCAGGCCGCGCGCGCCATCTACGCATTGCTGAGCGAGCGCTATGCATGATCCAGGACACGACCCAAGGCTGACACCGGCGCGCGGCGACCTCGCCGCGAAATATCTCGAAGGCAAGGTGCAAGCCGACCGCTTCGTCACGGGCGAGGAATTCGAGGTGTTCGAGGCGATCGCACCCGTGCGCGAGCAGCCGTCGTCGAACGCGATGCTGATGACGGAGGCGCTGCGCGGCGAACGCGTCACGGTCTACGATCGCAACGGCGAAGGCTGGGCCTGGGGCCAGCTTGGCGGCGATGGTTATGTCGGCTGGCTGCCTGATGCAGCGCTGATGAAGCCGGCCACCGCGCCGACCCACAAGGTGAGCGCGCTCCGGACATTCGCCTTTCCCGGTCCCTCGATCAAGCTGCCGCCGGCCGGCACGCTCGCGCTGGGCTCGAAGATCGCGGTGGTGCGCGAGGACGGCAGCTTCGCCGTGACGCGCGACGGACAATATCTGCCGAAGGCCCATCTCGCCCGGCTCGATCATCGCGAGCCGGACTTCGTCGCGGTCGCCGAGCGCTTCGTCGGCACGCCCTATCTCTGGGGCGGCAAGAGCAGCCTCGGTATCGATTGCTCCGGCCTCGTGCAGGTCTCGCTGACAGCAGCAGGCATCGGCTGCCCGCGCGACAGCGACATGCAGCAGGCAGGGCTCGGCCGCGCGCTGGAGACGCATGAGCGGACCAAGCTGCAACGCGGCGATCTCATTTTCTGGAAGGGCCATGTCGCCATCGTGCGCGATGGCAGCACCATGGTTCACGCCAACGCGCATCACATGGCAACTGTGATCGAGGCGACCGAACCGGCGATCGCGCGGATCAAGGCGGCTGGCAGCGAAATCATCGCGATCAAGCGGCTCTGACCCGAGCTACGTCGCCACCGATCCGTTCCCCGCAGTCTCCAATCGGAACGCCGCCGCGAACAGCGCGCGTGTGTAATCCGTCATCGGGCTCTTGAACAGTTCGGCGGCCTGTCCTTCCTCGACCACCTTGCCGCCGCGCATCACGATGAGATGACTGGCGAGCGAGGCGACGACGCGCAAATCGTGCGAGATGAACATGTAGGTGAGATCGCGCCTGCGCTGGAGCTCCCGCAAGAGGTCGACCATCTGCGCTTGAATCAGCATGTCGAGTGCGCTGGTCGGCTCGTCCAGCACCACGAAATCCGGCTCCAGCACCACCGCCCGCGCGATGCTGATGCGCTGGCGCTGGCCACCGGAGAATTCATGCGGATAGCGATAGCGGGTGTCCGCCTTCAGCCCGACGTCCTCGAGCGCCTTGACGACGCGCGCCTCACGCTCCTCGCGCGACAGCTTTGGCTGGTGCACGGTGAGCCCCTCGGCGATGATGTCGGCGACCGACATGCGCGGACTGAGCGAGCCGAACGGATCCTGGAACACGATCTGCATATCGCGCCGGAACGGGCGCATCTCCTTGAAACGCAGGCCCTGGATATCCTTGCCGAGGAACACGATGCGTCCGTTCGAGGAAATCAGCCGCATCAGGGCGAGCCCGAGCGTGGTCTTGCCCGAGCCGGATTCGCCGACGACGCCGAGCGTCTCGCCCTTGCGCACGGCAATGCTGACGCCGTCGACCGCCTTGATATGGCCGACCGTCTTGCGCATCAGGCCGCGCTTGATCGGAAACCAGACCTTCAAATCATCGGCGGACATCACCACCGGTGCATTCGGCTGCGGCGGCGCCGGATCGGGCTTCGGCTCCGCCGCGAGCAGGTCGCGCGTATAGGGATGGTTCGGGGTCCTGAAGACCTGCTCGACCGGCCCCTGCTCGACGATCTCACCGCCCTTCATGACACAGACATGGTCGGCGATGCGGCGCACGATGCCGAGATCGTGGGTGATGAAGAGCAGGCTCATGCCGAGCCGGGAGCGGATCTCGGCGAGCAGCGCCAGGATCTGCGCCTGCACGGTGACGTCGAGCGCCGTGGTCGGCTCGTCCGCGATCAGGAGGTCCGGTTCGTTGGCGAGCGCCATCGCGATCATGACGCGCTGGCGCTGACCACCGGAGAGCTGGTGCGGATAGCTGTTGAGCCGCGTTTCAGGCTCGGGAATGCCGACCTGCGTCAGCAATTCCAGCGTCCGCTTGCGCGCCTCGGCATTGCTGGTCGGATTGTGGAGCTGGATGATCTCGCCGATCTGCGCCTCGATCGTGTGCAGCGGATTGAGCGAGGTCATCGGCTCCTGGAAGATGATGGAGATATCGCTGCCGCGAATCTCCCGCATCTGCTGCTCCGACTGGTCGATCAGTTCCCGCCCCTTGAAGCGGATGCTGCCCGAGGGATGCGAGGCATTCGGATAGGGCAGGAGCTTCAGGATCGAGAGCGCGCTGACCGACTTGCCGGAACCGGACTCGCCGACCAGCGCGACACACTCGCCGCGCTTGATCTGGAACGAGACCTTGTCGACCGCAAGTGTCGTCGCGCCGCCCTGGTGGAAGGCCACCGAGAGGTCACGGACGGCAAGCAGGGGCTGGTTGATCGCGTCCATCACGCCCTCACTTGAACGTCTTGCGCGGATCGAAGGCGTCGCGCACGGCTTCGCCGATGAAGATCAAGAGCGACAGCATGATCGCGACCGAGAAGAAGCCGGAGAAACCCAGCCAGGGCGCCTGCACGTTGGACTTGCCCTGCGACAGCAGTTCGCCGAGCGACGGCGAGCCGGGCGGCAGTCCGAAGCCGAGGAAATCGAGGGCCGTGAGCGTCATGACCGACGAGGAGACGATGAACGGAAGGAACGTCATCGTCGCGACCATCGCGTTCGGCAGCAAATGCTTGAACATGATCACGGCGTTCGACACGCCGAGGGCGCGCGCGGCCTGGATGTACTCGAAATTGCGCCCGCGCAGGAATTCCGCGCGCACGAGTCCGACCAGCGACACCCAGGAAAACAAGAGCAGGATGCCGAGCAAGACGAAGAAGCCGGGCACGAGCACCGACGAGAGGATCAGCAGGAGGTAGAGCGAAGGGATCGCAGTCCATATCTCGATGAAACGCTGGAACAAGAGATCGACCCAGCCGCCGAAATAGCCCTGCACCGCGCCGGCGGCGATGCCGACGACGGAGGAGACAATGGTCAGGCACAGGCCGAACAGCACCGAGATGCGGAACCCGTAGATCAGGCGCGCAACCACGTCGCGGCCCTGATCGTCGGTGCCGAGCCAGTTGTATTCGAGGTCGCGGCAGCTCTTGAGGCCCTTCTTCTCGACGACAGGCTTGCACTGCGCCTCCGTCAACATCCAGGTCGGCGGCGACGGCGCCGGCGTCGGCAGGTCGAGATTGTGGGTGTCGTAGGAATAGCGGATCAGCGGCCAGACGATGCTGCCGCCCTTGTCCTTGATCAGCTTCTGCAAATAGGGATCGCGGTAGTCGGCCGCCGTCTCGAAGTCGCCGCCGAAGGTCGTCTCGGAATAGGTGACGAAGGCCGGCCAGTAGAGATGGCCGTCGTACTTGATCAGGAACGGCCGGTCATTGGCGATCAGCTCGGCAAACAGCGACACCACGAACAGGATCATGAAGATCCAGAACGACCAGTAACCGCGCCGGTTCGCCCTAAAATTCTGCCAGCGCCGCCGGTTGAGCGGCGATGGCACGAACGGCTTGCGCGTGATCGGCACGGCATCGCCGAGCGGCGACTTTGCGGTGGTTTCGATCGGGGTCGGGGCGGCCAGTGTCATCAGACCTCCCGCGCCTCGAAATCGATCCGCGGATCGATCCACATATAGGTGAGGTCAGAGATGAGGTTGATCACGAGGCCGACGAGCGAAAAGATGAAGAGCGTGCCGAACACCACGGGATAGTCGCGGTTGAGAACGCTCTCGAAACTGAGCAGTCCGAGCCCATCCAGTGAGAAGATGGTCTCGATCAGAAGCGAGCCCGAGAAGAAAGCGTGAATGAAGGTGCTGGGAAAGCCCGCGATCACGATGAGCATCGCGTTGCGGAAGACGTGGCCATAGAGCACCCGATTCTCGCTGCAGCCCTTTGCGCGCGCGGTCATCACGTATTGCTTGCGGATCTCATCCAGAAACGAGTTCTTGCTCAGGAACGTCATGGTGGTGAACGCGCCGAGCCCCATGGCGATCAGCGGCAGCGTCAAATGCCAGAAGTAATCGATGATCTTCCAGTACCAGGGAAATTGCGACCAGCCGTCTGATGTCAGTCCGCGCAATGGGAACCAGTTGAAGAACGAGCCCCCGGCGAACAGGATGATCAGGAGGATCGCGAACAGGAAGCCGGGAATCGCGTAGCCGAGCACGAGCACGCTCGACGTCCAGGTATCGAAGCGCGTTCCGTCCTTGACCGCCTTGCGGATGCCGAGCGGAATCGAGATCAGGTAGGTTAGCAGCGTCAGCCAGATGCCAAGCGAGATCGAGACCGGCAGCTTTTCCTTGATCAGCTGGAGCACGCTGACATCGCGAAAATAGCTGTTGCCGAAATCGAAGCGGGCGAAATTCCACACCATCAGCGCGAAGCGTTCGGGGGCCGGCTTGTCGAAGCCGAATTGCTTCTCCAGCTTCTTGATGAAGTCAGGGTCGAGGCCCTGCGCGCCGCGATATTTCGAATTGATGGCATCGCCACCAGCGCCCAGCTGACCGGGCGCGCGCTGAGCGAAATCACCGCCGCCCGAGATGCGCGAGCTGCCGCCGGTGTCGGCGCCCGAGAGCTGCGCGATGACGCGCTCGACTGGACCGCCCGGCGCGAATTGCACGACGACGAAGGAGACGAAGAGGATCCCGAGCAGGGTCGGGATCATCAGGAGGATGCGGCGGGCGATATAGGCGCTCATGATTATTTCGCCTGCTCGAGCTTGGCCGCCTTGGCATTATCGTGCCACCAGATTTCGGGAGCGCCGACGCCGTTGGCGTAACGTGGCAGCTTCTGCGGATGAGCGAATTGGTCCCAATAAGCGAGCCGGTGCGTCTTGTTATACCATTGCGGCACCCAGTAACGGCCGGCGCGGAACAGGCGGTCGAAGGCGCGGCAGGCGACGGTCAAATCCTCGCGGTTGTCGGCCGCCATGATCTTCTCGATCATGGCATCGATCGCCGGGCTGGCGACGCCCGCAAGATTGTACGAGCCCTTGGTTGCCGCGACCTGCGAGGAGAAGAACGATCGCATCGCGTCGCCCGGCGTCGCCGACATGCTGAAACGCTGGATCGTCATGTCAAAGTCGAAATCTTCCTGGCGCGCCTTGTGTTGCACGGCATCGACGAGGCGCACGCTCGCTTCGATACCGAGCGTGCCCAGGTTCTTGATGTAGGGCGCGTGGTGCGGCTGGAACGAAGGCTCGTCCAGCAGGAACTCGATCCTGAAGACCTCACCATTCGGCAGCACCCGCTTGCCATCCTTGATCGGCATGCCAGCCTCGGTCAGAAGTTGCTGAGCCTTGCGCAACAAGCTGCGATCTTGGCCAGAGCCGTCCGAGATCGGAGGCGCGAACGGTGCGGCGAACACTTCGTCGGGCACCTGGCCGCGAAACGGCTCCAGCAGCTTGAGCTCTTCCGGCGACGGAGGCCCGTTGCTTGCCATGAGGTCCGAGTTCTGGAACGGCGACACCGTGCGGGCATAGGCGCCGTACATGATGGTCTTGTTGGTCCATTCGAAGTCGAAGGCATTGATCAAGGCCTCGCGCACGCGCGGGTCTTTGAACTTGTCGCGTCGCGTGTTGATGAACCAGCCCTGCGCACCGGACGGCGTGTCGTCGGGGACCACCTCCATCTTGACGCGCCCGTCCTTCACCGCCGGAAAGTCGTAGCGCGTCGCCCAGATGCGTGAGGTGAATTCCTCCCGATAGAGATAGTTCTTGCCGGTGAACCCCTCGAACGCGACATCGCGATCCCGATAGAATTCATAGCGCACGACGTCGAAATTGTAGCTGCCGCGGCAAACCGGCAGGTCGGCGGCCCACCAGTCCTTGACGCGCTCATACTCGATATAGCGGTTGACCTCGAACTTGCCGACCTTGTACGGGCCAGAGCCGAGCGGGATATCGAGTGACGTTTCGTCGAAGGCGCGCGACGCATAATACGTTTTCGAGAAGATCGGCAGGCTCGCGACATAAAGCGGCACGTCGCGGGCGCGCCCCTTGGCGAAGGTCACAACGAGCGTCGCTTCGTCGATCGCTTCCGCACTGACCATGTCGCGCATCTGCACGATGATCAGCGGATGTCCCTTGGTCTTCAGCGATGTCAGCGAAAACGCCGCGTCGTGGGCGGTGAGCTTGCTGCCGTCGTGGAATTTCGCCTCGGGCCGCATGATGAAGCGATAGACCAGCCTATCAGGCGATATCCGCACGGATTTGGCGGCAAGGCCGTACATTCCATCAGGCTCGTCATTTGCACGCGCCATCAGCGGCACAAACGTCATGTCCATGCCTTGCGCGCCGTCACCCTTCAGGATGAAGGCGTTGAGCGAGTTGAAGGTCTGGTAGGACTGGTTGTAGGCCCGCACCGAGGGAATGAGCGAGAACGTGCCGCCCTTCGGCGCATCGAGATTGACATAGTCGAAATGGTGGAAGTCGGCGGAATATTTGAGATCGCCGAACGCTGAGATGCCGTGCGCCTCGGTCCCCGCTTCCGATGCGCGTGCGCCGGGCAACATCAGCGCGCCGAGGGACGCACCGAGAGTGCCGCCGACACCCAAGACCAGCACATGGCGGCGTGACATCTGCGTCATGCGGGGGATGTCCTTCACGACTTCTTTGCGATCCGTGCCGCCTTGTCTGCGTCGTACCACCAGATGAACGGGAAGCCGGACTGACCGTATTTGGGCAATTCCGCCGGTCGGCCGAAGCGATCCCAGCGCGCGGTGCGGATCTTCGAATAGGTCCATTGCGGAACGACGTAGTTATTCCACAGCAGCACGCGGTCGAGCGCTTTGGTTGCCGCGACGAGATCGTCGCGACCCGTGGCGTAGATCAGCCGCTCGATCAGCTTGTCGACCGCCGGATTCTTGATGCCGCCAATATTGCGCGAACCCGCGATGTCGGCCGTCTTGGACGACCAGAACTCGCGCTGCTCGTTGCCCGGCGACTGCGACTCGCCCCATGAGTTGGTGACGACGTCGAAATCCCAGTCCCGCGTCCTGTTCTCGTATTGAGTCGGGTCGACCGTGCGCACGCTGACCGCGATGCCGAGCCGTTCCAGAGACGGCTTGTAGAACAGCGTGACCCGCTCGAAGCTCGGATCCTGGTTCAGCAGCTCCAGGGTGAACTGCGCACCGGTCTTGACGTCGACCAGCTTGCGGTCGCGCACCTCGTAACCGGCCTCCTTGAACAGGCGCAGCGCCTCGCGAAGATTGTCGCGCACGGCTTCCGGACTGCCGCCGACCGGATTGGTGTAGGCCGTCGTGAAGACTTCAGGCGGAACATCGGCGCGAACGGTCTCGAGGATCTCGAGCTCCTTGCCTTGCGGCAACCCGGTCGCCATGAGCTCGTCGATACCGTCGAAATAGCTGCTGACGCGCTTGTACTGACCGTAGAAGATCTGCTTGTTCATCTCCTCGAAGTCGAACGCATAGTTGAGCGCGCGACGGACGCGAGGATCTTTGAATTTGGCGCGGCGCAGGTTCGGCACGAAAGCCTGCATCACACCCGAGCTGCGATTGGCGAACTCCTCGAGGATCACCCGCTTTTCGGTCACGGCCGGGAAGTCGTAGGCTGTCGCCCAGTTCTTCGCACTGTTCTCGGTGCGCCAGTCCACCTGATCGGCCTTGAAAGCCTCGATCGCCACGGTGGCATCGCGGAAATACTCGTAGCGCATCTCGTCGAAATTGTTGCGGCCCACATTGGTGGCGAAATCGCGCCCCCAATAATCCTTGACGCGCTCCAGCGCGATCGACCGTCCCGCCACGAATTCCTTGACCTTGTAGGGGCCGGAACCGAGCGGTATTTCGAGCGTGGTCGCGGAGACATCGCGCTTGCGGCCCTGCGCGTCGGTCCCCTCCCACCAATGCTTCGGCAAAACCGTGAGCTGCCCGACGATCTGCGGCAGCTCGCGGTTGCCCGGTGCGTCGAACACGAACTTCACCTCGCGCTCACCGACCTTCTCGGCCTTCACCACATGGCTGTAATAGGCCGAGTACATCGGGTGATGCTTCTTGAAGGCATCCAGCGAGAAGATCACGTCGTCCGCAGTGACCGGCTTGCCGTCATGCCATTTGGCCTGCGGCCGCAAACGATAGGTGACGAAGGAAAAGTCGGCCGGGTGGCTGACGGCCTCGGCCAGCGCGCCGTATTCGGTCGAGACTTCGTCGAGCGAGGGCGTCGTGAGGGATTCGTAGATGAACGCGACGGCACCGGCGACCTGACCCTTCACTCCCGCCACTACGATATTGAAATTATCGAAGGTGCCGACGGCGATCTGGCGCGCGACACCGCCTTTGGGCGCTTCCGGATTGACGTAATCGAAGCGCTTGAAGTCGGCGGGATATTTGACCTGTCCGAACAGCGACAGCGCGTGGCGCCAGGGCGCCTCACTGGCGGATTGCGCCGCGGCCGTGCCGATGACGGGAAGCCCCCCCAAGGAACCGAGGGCGGGGAGCGCTACGGCGGCAGTGCCGGTGAGCAGGAGATCGCGTCGGGTAATGGCCAAATCAACATTCCTGGTCTTGAAGGAGGTTACCCCTTTAAGTGCTCAATATAGGCGAGGTTTCGACGGAATATGTTGCTTTTTCCTCATGTTGGAAGCCCCGGCGGCCTGTCGGATGCGGCCAAACGCCCCGATAAACTCACCGCGAGGCCCGGATAAGCAAACGGCCAGGCTTTTCAGCCTGGCCGCACATTCAAGATCGGTTTTTGACGGCCTTACTTCGACGCCGTCGGGATCGGCTGAGGATGCTCTGACAGCGAATTCAGATAGGCGATGACGTCGGCGCGCTCGGAGTCCTTCGGAATGCCGGCGAAGCCCATCGCGGTGCCCGGGATGAAGCCCTTTGGGTTGGCAATGAACTTGTTGAGGTCGTCGAACGACCAGGTGCCGCCCTTGGCCTTCATGGCGGCCGAGAAGTTGAAGCCGTTGCGGCCCTCGCCCCTGGCTTCGCCGACGACGCCATAGAGGTTCGGACCGACGCGATTCGGGCCGCCCTTCTCGAAGGTGTGGCAGGCGCCGCACTTCTTGGCAGCCGAAGCGCCCTTTTCGACGGAGGCGGTCTGGAGCAGCTTTTCGATCGGCTCGGAGGGCGCAGCAGCGGCGCCACCTTCCTTGCCGTGGCCAGCATCTTCCTTCACGGCGATCTCGAAACCAGGCTTCGCCAGCGGCTTCGGTGTGAACAGCGCCTGGGCGGCAAAGCTCGTCACAAGCAGAATGAGACAGGTGCCAAGCACGGCACCGAGGATCTTGTTCAGTTCGAAAGAGTCCATTTCCGGCCAGGCCCCACACCACAGTAAGGAAATAGCGGCCGAGCGGCCGCCAGGACGAGCCTCGGGAGAATCAAACGTTCCTTATTGTTTCCCCGAGTTTTGCCATTGAGATATCGGTTTGCCCGGGGTCTGGCAACCCGTATAAGCGACCCGGCTTTCAGCCCGTCCCCACCCCATTTCTCGACGCGGAAAACCTCTCGTTTCCAGGCCCTTGACCCGATGATCGATCCCCGCATCCTGGTGCTGATCCCGGCCCGCATGGCCGCCACCCGCCTGCCCGGCAAGCCGCTCGCCGACATCGCGGGCCTGCCGATGATCGTGCATGTGATGCGGCGGGCAGAGGCCGCCGGCATCGGCCGGGTCGCGGTCGCAACCGATACGGACGAGATCGCCTCCGTGGTCACCGCCCATGGCGGCGAAGCCGTGATGACCCGCCCGGAGCACCCCTCTGGCTCGGACCGCATCCACGAGGCGATGCAGAAGCTCGATCCCTCAGGCAAGGCCGAGATCGTGGTCAATCTCCAGGGCGATTTCCCGACCATCACGATCGACAACATCCGCGAGGTGCTGCCGCCGCTGCAAGATCCGGCCGTGGACATCGCGACGCTGGCCTCGCAGATCCATACCGAGGAGGAGGACCTCGCGCCGAGCGTCGTAAAGGCGATCGGAACCTCGCTGGGCGGGAAACGCATGCGCGCACTTTATTTCACTCGCGCGACCGCGCCGACCGGCGACGGACCGCGCTACCACCATATCGGCCTCTACGCCTATCGCCGCGCCGCGTTGGAGCGCTACGTCTCGCTGCCGCCATCCCCGCTGGAATTGCAGGAGAAGCTCGAGCAGCTCCGGGCGCTGGAAGCCGGGATGCGGATCGACTTCACCATCGTCGACACCGTGCCCCGCGGGGTCGACACGCCGGCGGACCTGGAGACCGCCCGCAGCATCCTTTCCAAATCCTGAGCCGCTGTTACAAGGCCGATCATGAGCAAGCTGAAAATCGCATTCCAGGGCGAGCCTGGGGCCAACTCCCACATCGCCATCGTCGAGGCCTATCCCGACGCCGAGCCGATGCCCTGCGCCACCTTCGAGGACGCGCTGTCGGCGATCTCGTCGGGCGAGGCCGACCTCGGCATGATCCCGATCGAGAATTCGGTCGCGGGGCGCGTCGCCGACATCCATCATCTGCTGCCGGCCTCCGGCCTCTTCATCATCGGCGAATGGTTTCTGCCGGTCCGCCATCAGCTGATGGCGGTGAAGGGGACGAAGCTCGAGGACATCAAGAGCGTCGAGAGCCACGTGCATGCGCTCGGCCAGTGCCGGCGCATCATCCGTAAGCTCGGCATCAAGCCGATCGTGCACGCCGACACCGCCGGCAGCGCCCGCGACATCTCCGAACGCAACGACAAGGCCGTCGCCGCGATCGCCTCGCGGCTTGCGGCAAAGATCTACGGCCTCGACATCCTGGCCGAGGACATCGAGGACGAGGCGCACAACACCACGCGCTTCGTGGTGCTGGCGCGCGAGCCGAAATGGGCGACGCAAGGCTCCGGCCCGCTGGTCACGACTTTTGTATTTCGCGTGCGCAACTTGCCCGCCGCGCTCTACAAGGCGCTCGGCGGCTTCGCCACCAACGGCGTCAACATGACCAAGCTCGAAAGCTACATGGTCGACGGCAATTTCTTCGCGACACAGTTTTATGCCGATGTCGACGGCCATCCTGACGACAAGGGGCTCGCCTTCGCGATCGAGGAGCTGAAATTCTTCTCGCGCGAATTCCGCATCGTCGGCGTGTATCCGGGGCACCCCTTCCGCGCGACGTTCAGCGAAACGCAGCAGGATTGATTGCGTGTCCCGGACGCGCGAAGCGCGAGCCGGGATCGAGGGGCCACGATACCCGGAGCGCGATGGGCCCCGGCTCTGCAGCGCACCGCTTCGCGCTGCGCCGCGTCCGGGGCACGAGAGCTTTACGCGGCCGCTTTCAGTCCGAACGCCTCGGCCAGCAGCGAATACGACTTCTTACGCGCGTCGTGGTCGTACACGGCCGTAATCACCATCAACTCGTCCGGCTTGCTCGCATCGATCAACGGCTGCAGTTTCTTCTGCACCGTCGCCGGATTGCCGACGAAGAGGCGCGAACGGTTGCGCGAGATCGAAATGCGCTCGGCGTCCGCATAGGGATAGGCCAGCGCCTCCTCGACACTCGGCAGCGGCAGATATTGCCCGCGGTCGCGGCGCAGGCGGTTGAGATCGAACGAGGTGGCGAGCCTTTCGGCCTCCTCATCCGTGTCGGCCGCGATGACGGCGACGGCGAGGATCGCGCGCGGACTCGCACTCCAGGCCGAGGGCTGGAAACGGTTGCGGTAATGCACCATCGCATCGATCGCGTCATGGGATGCGAAATGATGGGCGAAGGCGAAACCCATGCCGACTTGCGCGGCGAGCTCCGAGGAATAATCGCTGGAGCCGAGCAGCCAGATCGGCGGCAGCTTGGTGTCGTCGGGCATCGCGACCACGTTGTGGTAGGGATGCCCTGCGGGAAATTCGCGGGTCTCCCACAGAATCAGTTCGTGCAGCCGCTCCAGGAAGTCGTCGCCCTCGCGGCGGTCGAGACGGCTGCGCAGGGCGTACGCGGTGGCGCCGTCGGTGCCGGGGGCGCGGCCGAGACCGAGATCGATGCGGCCGGGAAACAGCGCCTCCAGCATCTTGAAGCGCTCGGCCACCACAAGCGGGGCGTGGTTGGGCAGCATCACCCCGCCGGAGCCGACGCGGATGTGCTTCGTCACCGCCGCGATCTGCCCGATCATCACGTCGGGCGCCGGGCTCGCCACCGAGGCGAGGTTGCGATGCTCGGCGAGCCAGTAGCGGACATAGCCAAGCCCATCGACATGGCGCGCCAGATCGATGCTGTTGCGCAGCGCCGCGGCGGGTTTTGTACCTGTGGTGACGACGGAGAGGTCGAGGACTGAGAGCGGGATCATGGCGCGCTAACGTAGTGAAGGCCGGCGCGGCGGCAATGGGCAGACTGCGCAGGTCTGGCGTGTGCAGGCAGCGAGCCCGCACCGCAAGGCCGGTTGAGGCGATGGGACAAGATTTGTCGCAGCAACACCATCTTCACACTGCCCACACCCCTTATTTGCTCCTGCCCGCCGCCAAAATCGTTCCAATTTGTTGGTTTATATAACATTTTTTCATATCTACGCACTTCCCACTCACACCCTTATCCGTTCAATATTTCCACCTTTACCGATGAAAGTGGGCCACTTCCCATCCCCGATGGGCTGTCGAGTGCGACCGCTTTGGCTTATCTTGCCCACATCCAATCGAGACCTGACTGCCGGCCGCCGAAAGCCGGACGAGCCCCTGGAGTGAGTGGTGCGATGACTGATCTGACGACGCCTGCCCGAGCCGAAGGGCAAGACGGCCACCTCCAAAACGGGCACCTCTCCTCGAAGCGGCCTGCGATCTCCTTCGAGTTCTTTCCGCCCAAGACGGAGGAGATGGAGCGCAATCTCTGGGAGACCATCAACCGGCTCGCCCCGCTCGACCCGAAATTCGTGTCCGTGACCTATGGGGCCGGCGGCTCGACCCGCGAGCGCACCCATTCGACCATCACCCGCATCCTCAGGGAGACCGCGCTGCTGCCGGCCGCGCATTTGACCTGCGTCGGCGCCTCGCGCGGGGAGATCGACGAGATCGTCGACCGCTATCACGAGGTCGGCGTCCGCCACATCGTCGGCCTGCGCGGCGATCCCGCCGGCGGCATCGGCACGCCCTATTCCAGCCATCCCGACGGCTACCAGAGCTCAGCCGACCTCGTTGCGGGCATCAAGAAGCGGCACGGCGACATCGAAGTGTCCGTGTCCGCCTATCCCGAGAAGCACCCTGAAGCGCGCGATTTCGACGCCGACATCGACACGCTGAAGGCCAAGGTCGATGCGGGTGCGACGCGCGCGATCACGCAGGTATTCTTCGATAACGACCTCTATTTCCGCTACCTCGACCGCGTCCGTGCCCGAGGCATCGACATCCCGATCGTGCCCGGCATCATGCCGATGCACAATTTCAAGCAGGCCCGCAATTTCGTCACCCGCGCCGGCACCTCCGTGCCGGATTGGCTGGCGGAGAAATTCGACGGCCTCGACGACGACGCCGAGACCCGCAAGCTGGTGGCCGCGACGGTTGCCGCCGGCCAGGTGCAGAAGCTGGCCAAGCGCGGCGTCGACACCTTTCATTTCTACACCATGAACCGCGCCGATCTCGTGTTCGCGATCAGCCATTTGCTCGGCATCCGCGCCAAGAGCGCGCAGAAGGCGGCGTAAGAAGACAATGACCGTATCCATCTCTCCCAAGCGAACTGCCCTGCTCAATGCCGCGCGCGAGCGCATCCTCGTGCTCGACGGCGCCATGGGCACGATGATCCAGAACCTGCAGTTCGACGAGGCCGCCTTCCGCGGCGAGCGCTTCAAGGATTTCCACCGCGACCTCCGCGGCAACAACGATCTGTTGATCCTGACCCAGCCGCAGGCGATCGAGGACATCCACGCCGCATACTTGCGCGCCGGCGCCGACATCGTCGCGACCAACACCTTCTCGACGACCTCGATCGCGCAGGCTGATTACGACCTCACCGACATCGTCTACGAGATGGCGCGCGAAGGCGCCCGCCTCGCCGGCAACGCCGCACGGCGCGTCGAGGCCGAGGACGGCAAACCGCGCTTCGTCGCCGGTGCCATCGGCCCGACCAACCGCACCGCCTCGATCTCGCCCGACGTTTCCAATCCAGGCTACCGGGCCGTCACGTTCGACGATTTGCGCAAATCCTGTGGCGAGCAGATCAACGGCATGCTCGACGGCGGTGTTGATCTGCTGCTGGTCGAGACCATCTTCGACACGCTGAACGCCAAGGCGGCGCTCTATGCGATCGCCGAAATCACCGAAGAGCGCGGCATCGACGTGCCCGTGATGGTGTCGGGCACCATCACCGACAAATCCGGCCGCCTGCTGTCGGGCCAGATGCCGGAAGCGTTCTGGAATTCGGTGCGACACGCAAAACCCGTCACCATCGGCTTCAACTGCGCGCTCGGCGCGGAAGATCTGCGCGCGCACATCGCCGATATCGGCCGCGTCGCCGACACGCTGGTGTGTGCCTATCCGAACGCCGGCCTGCCCAACGAATTCGGCCAGTACGACGAGACCCCGGAGTACATGGCGCGCCTGGTCGGCGAGTTCGCGCGCGATGGCCTCGTCAACATCGTCGGCGGCTGCTGCGGCACCACGCCGGACCATATCGCGGCGATTGCCGCGGCCGTCACCCCGCACAAGCCGCGCGTCGTGCCGGAGATCGAGCCTCGCTTAAGGCTCTCCGGCCTCGAGCCGTTCATCCTGACCGACGCCATCCCGTTCGTGAACGTCGGCGAGCGCACCAACGTCACCGGCTCCGCCCGCTTCCGCAAGCTGATCACCGCCGGCGACTACACTGCCGCGCTGCAGGTCGCGCGCGACCAGGTCGAGAACGGCGCGCAGATCATCGACGTCAACATGGACGAAGGGCTTCTGGACTCGGAAGCCGCGATGGTGACCTTCCTCAACCTCGTCGCCGCCGAGCCCGACATCGCCCGCGTCCCCGTGATGGTCGATTCCTCGAAATTCTCGGTGATCGAGGCCGGCCTGAAATGCGTGCAGGGCAAGCCGGTCGTCAATTCGATCTCGATGAAGGAAGGCGAGGAGAAGTTCATTCACGAGGCCAAGATCGCCCGGCGCCATGGCGCAGCCGTGGTGGTGATGGCGTTCGACGAGGTCGGCCAGGCCGATACGTTCGCGCGCAAGACCGAGATCTGCAAGCGCGCCTATGACATCCTGGTGG
Organism: Bradyrhizobium barranii subsp. apii; assembly: GCF_011516635.5. Lineage (GTDB taxonomy): Bacteria > Pseudomonadota > Alphaproteobacteria > Rhizobiales > Xanthobacteraceae > Bradyrhizobium > Bradyrhizobium barranii. The sequence goes on from NZ_CP096255.1 coordinate 8,641,035, forward strand.
ACCGCGTCGGCTTCCCGCCTGAGGACATCATCTTCGATCCGAACATCTTCGCGATCGCGACCGGCATCGAAGAGCACAACAATTACGGCGTCGACTTCATCGAGGCGACGCGCTGGATCCGCCAGAACCTGCCGCACGCGCATATTTCCGGCGGCGTCTCCAATCTGTCGTTCTCGTTCCGCGGCAACGAGCCGGTGCGCGAAGCCATGCACTCGGTGTTCCTGTATCACGCCATCAAGGCGGGCATGGACATGGGCATCGTCAATGCCGGGCAGATGATCGTCTATGACGACATCGATGCCGAGCTGCGCCAGGTGTGCGAGGACGTCATCCTCAACCGCGACCCCGGCGCGTCCGAGCGCCTACTGGCACTTGCGGAGAAATTCCGCGGCAACAAGACCCAGACCAAGGAAGCCGATCTCGCCTGGCGCGAATGGCCGGTGGCGAAGCGGCTGTCGCATTCGCTGGTGCATGGGATCACCGAATTCATCGAAGTGGACACCGAGGAGGCCCGCAAGGCATCCAAGCGTCCGCTCGACGTGATCGAAGGACCGCTGATGGCCGGCATGAACGTGGTCGGCGACCTCTTCGGCGACGGCAAGATGTTCCTGCCGCAGGTGGTGAAGTCCGCGCGCGTGATGAAGCAGGCGGTGGCGTGGCTGATGCCGTTCATGGAGGAGGAAAAGGCACGTAACCTTGCCAATGGCATCGGCACAGAAGGCTCCTCTTCCGCCGGCAAGATCGTGCTCGCGACCGTCAAGGGCGACGTCCACGACATCGGCAAGAACATCGTCGGCATCGTGCTCCAGTGCAACAACTTCGAGGTCATCGACCTCGGCGTGATGGTGCCGGCCGCAAAGATCGTCGAGGCCGTGAAGGCGGAGAAGGCCGACATCGTCGGGCTATCAGGCCTGATCACGCCCTCGCTCGACGAGATGGCGTTCTTCGCCGGCGAATTGCAGCGCGAAGGCTTGAAGCTGCCGCTCTTGATCGGCGGCGCCACCACGAGCCGCGTGCACACGGCGGTCAAGATCGACCCGAGCTATCGCGCCGGTCCCGTCGTGCACGTGAATGACGCCAGCCGCGCCGTCGGCGTTGCCTCCTCCTTGCTCTCGCCGGAGAAGCGCGAGGCTTATGCTGCCGAGGTGCGCGCCGAATACGCCAAAATCTCGGACGCGCATCTGCGCGCGCAGGCCGACAAGAAGCGCCTGAAGCTCGCGGCCGCGCGCGCCAACCGCGTGCCGGTCGACTTCGCCGCGAACAAGCCGGTGAAGCCGACCTTCTTGGGCACCCGCAGCTTTGACGAATACGATCTCGCCGAGCTCGTGCCCTATATCGACTGGACGCCGTTCTTCCAGACCTGGGAGCTCGCCGGCCGCTTCCCCGCTATCCTCGATGATTCCAAGGTCGGCGAGGTCGCGCGCTCGCTCTATGACGATGCGCGGAAAATGCTCGACCTGATCGTCAAAGAAAAGTGGTTCAGGGCGCGCGCCACCGTCGGCTTCTGGCCGGCGAATGCGCAGGGCGACGACATCGTGCTCTATGCCGACGAAAGCCGGACCAAGCAGATCGCGACGCTGCACACGCTGCGCCAGCAGCTCGAGAAGCGCGAGGGCCGGTTCAACGCCGCGCTCGCCGACTTCGTCGCGCCCGCCGGCGTCCCCGACTATGTCGGCGGCTTCGTGGTCACGGCCGGCATCGGCGAGGATGTGGTCGCCGACCGCTTCAAGATGGCCAATGACGACTACTCCTCGATCCTGTGCAAGGCCTTGGCCGATCGTCTCGCCGAAGCCTTCGCCGAACGCATGCATGCCCGCGCGCGCCGCGAGTTCTGGGCCTACGCGCCGGACGAAGCACTCTCCTGCGACGATCTGATCCTCGAGAAGTACCAGGGCATCCGTCCAGCGCCGGGCTATCCCGCGCAGCCCGATCACACCGAGAAGGCGACGCTGTTCGAGCTGCTCGATGCGGAGGCGACTGCCGGCGTGAAGCTGACCGAGAACTTTGCGATGTGGCCGGGCTCTTCCGTGTCCGGGCTCTATTTCGCGAACCCCGAGAGCTATTATTTCGGCGTCGGCAAGATCGAGCGTGACCAGGTCGAGGACTATGCCGCGCGCAAGGGCATGACGGTGGCCGAGACCGAGCGCTGGCTCGCGCCGGTCTTGAACTACATCCCGTCGCAGCAGACCGACAAGGCCTTCGTGGCAACGCCCGCGAACGACGAGACGTCGAAGGACCTCGCCTCGCATCCGCCCGGCTGCACCTGCGCGGTGCATCTCGTCTGGCAGAAGAAGCGCGCGGGGGCGGGGTAGGCCCGCCTTCGCTTCCCAAGACTAAAAAAGTGAAAAACAACCCCATGCACAGTAGAGGTGGGGTTGAAAGGGTTGAGGAATTTCGGTCTTACCGAAACGACTTGCTCCGTCGGGCAAAACACCGGTAATATTCCATCATCGCCTGCCGTGCCGATGGTTGCCACACGTGCGGTCCCCATCCTCCCCTGGAGGGCGAGGATCGGTTCGCATGCAGCGAAGCGGAATGCGGACCGAGGTGGCGTGACGGTCTCTCCGCGTTGAACACTACCCGTGTTGAGAGGTCTCCCCACCCCGCTCGCGCTTCGCGCGAACGACCCTCCCCCTCCAGGGGAGGGTAGAGACCTCGCTCCTTCGGCGGCGCCGGCGGCTGCACGATCTCCCTGGACGGCGCCTGCGCCTCGCAACAACCGGCAGTGCGCGACGCAAAGAGCGGCCTGCTCCTTTCTGACACACCACCAGGACGAGTCGCGGTCCGGAATTCGGCTCACGGCAATTTCGCGCAGGAACCGGGCGGTGTGAACTCGTTCACTTGTCCGCTCAACCTTGATTCGATACTCTATCGGTCTACTACCTTCAAACCGATGGTTTGCTTGGGATCGAGCATATGAACCAGTTCATTGCACTGTTCGTCGCCGCGATCGCCCTTGTCGTGCTGCCCACGATTGCCGCGGCTGACTGTCCGAAAGGCTACGTGCCATGCGGCGAACGAAACCAGTTGTGCTGCCCGCGAAAGTAGCAAGTCGCAAATGGCTTTGGCTTGGTAGCCTCGTCTTTGTCGCGATCGGTCTGGTGATGGTTGCAGCCTGGGTCGGATTCCCGCGAAAGAAACAGACGATCACGGCCATCCTCCTCGAGGTGGTGCCGCCGAGCACGTTCGGCGGCCCCGGCACCATCAACACGATCGAATATCTGAGCAATGGCCGGCTGGAGCTGCATCCGACCTGCGATATCGACCCCGCGCTGCTGGCCGACAAGATCCGGAAATCACCGACGGTGGACCGGGACCTGAAGCAGTCGCTCGAGAAGAATCTCGACGTGTCCGCGCAGGTCAGGGACAAGCTGTCGGCGGTCGCCGGAATGCAGCAAGTTGATTCAATTCACCTCAAGCTCGAGAACGCCAACATTCTCCTGATTTCCGACGAGTCGCTGATATCGACCCGCAATGCATTGCTGAAGGCCGAATGCGAGGACGCGATCGCCCTGAACCTTTCGAGCGGCGGAGTCGTCTGCCAGACGCGGTCCGTGCTGGAAGCCGACGTCGTCTACGAGATCAAATATCACAACACGATTTCGATGGAGGAGCGGGCCAAGCTGACATCCGAGATCGCGGCGAAGCTCGAGCTGGACGCCCACCAGGGATCGGACGACAAGGTGTCCGGCTCTCAATTGTTCTTCGGCATAAGACTGTCGCCGAATCCGATCGTCCTGAAGTCCGCGGCGGGTGAGATCAAGCCCTGCAACAGGCGATAGGACGCCGCGCTTTCACCCCTTCGGCGGGGCCAGCGGCTGCACGATCTCCTTGAACGGCGCCAGCGCCTCGCAGCGTTCGGCGTGTGCCGACAGCGCCGGATAGCGCGATGGCTCGGACAGAAGCGGATGCGCTTCACGGGTGAAGCGCACGACGCAGGCAACCGCAATGTCGGCGTGGCCGATCCGGCCGGCCAGCCAATACGGCGTCGTCACCCCGGCGCGTTCGGCTTCGAGCACCTTCAGCACGTCGGCGATCTGCGCCTGGCAGCGCTCGACCCACAACGCAAGCTGCTCCTTCCGCAGCACGCGCTCATAGAGCAGGCTCACCGCCTTGTCGCCGAGACCGGAGGCGAGTGCGCAGATGCGCAAATGCTTTCGTCGCTCGGCGCCGCCGCGCGGCAGCATCGCCTTCTCCGGCCCGACGAGCTCATCGAGATAATCGAGGATGATCGTGCTCTCGATCAGCGCCTCGCCATCGTCGAGCACCAGCGTCGGCACGCGCCGCAGCGGATTGTACGGCGCGATCTTGTCGGCGTCGCCGAAGGTGGACCATGGCCGGTGCTCAAAGGCGAGGCCGTAGAGCCGCAGCGCGATCGCGACACGGCGGACGAAGGGAGAATCGTATTGGCCAATCAGGAACATGGTTCTCGCTCACTAGTCAGGGCCGGGGCTCGAAGCCGGCCATTCATCTTCAGAAGGCTATTATCGAACGACACAGCGAGCGAGCGGTGCCCAACGGCAACAGCTACACATTTTCGTCTCGGCACCACCTCAACTCCAGCTTGCCGAACAAATTGTCGCATGGTTCATTCCGCGGACCCAGAGGGAAGCCAAATGCATCGGCGGGCATTGAGAGCGGCAGCGGTCGGCCTAGCTCTTACGGCGATCGTGCCCGACGTCACGTCAGCAGCCGATCTGCCGATGAAGGCGCCGCCCAAACCTGCCGACTTCAATCCGTTCTGGGCCGAGGCCGACTACCTTGCCTGGAGCGTGACGGGCGACAAGCTGCCGGCGCTGGTGACCACGAGCCCGGTCGGCACGCCGCTGGGAGCTGTCGGCGTGCTCGGCCAGCCCACGACGACCGTGCTGTTCGGCAATTCCAGTGTGAACAACGACTGGCGTTCGGGCGGGCGCATCACCGCCGGCTACTGGTTCGATCCGCAGCGCAGCCGCGGCATCGAAGCCTCGTTCTTCGGGCTGGAGAATCTCTCGACCGGATTTGCGACCGACACCAATGCCAATCCGATCCTGGCACGGCCCTTCACCAATGCGCTGACGGGATTTCCCGACGCGCTGATCGCGGGATTTCCGGGGCTGGCCACCGGCGGTGCCAGCGCGAGCGAAACCTCGCGCCTGCTCGGCGCCGGCGCGCTCTATCGCTGGGATCTCGGCGCGTGGAGCGGACAGCGCGTCAGCGCGCTGGTTGGCTATCGCTATCTGCGGTCGACCGACACGCTGACGATCTCCAATACTGCGACCATTCTTGCCTTCGGCACCTTCAGCCCCACCGACAATTTCAAGGCGTCGAGCAATTTCCACGGCCTCGATCTCGGCCTCACCGGCGACTGGCGCAATGGCCCGTGGTCGCTGGAGTGGCGCGGCAAGGTGGCGCTCGGCGCCAATCTCAACAGCGCCGACATTTCGGGCTCGACCGCCTCGACCGTGGCCGGCGTCACCACGACGGCCCCGGGCGGCTTCCTCGCGCTGTCGAGCAATATAGGCCATTACGACCAGACCCGCTTCGCCGTGGTGCCGGAGCTGTCGTTGAAGGCGGGATATCAGGTTGCGCCCGGCTGGCGGCTGATCGCCGGCTACGACGTGATGTACTGGACCGGCGTACAGCGCGCCGGCGGGCTGATCGACACCACCGTCAATCCGAACCTCACGCCACCGCCGGCCGGCGGCGGGCCGAACCGGCCCGGGCCGGTGCTCAACACGACGAACCTGCTTGCGCAGGGGTTCAGCTTTGGCGTGCGGTATAATTATTGAGGGCGCGTAGCCCGGCACTACTCAATGATCGGCACATGCCTCGCCGCCGTCGGCGATGCCGTTCCATCGAGGCGCGGATCATCGGCCACCTCGATCTGGCGACGGAACGCACGAAATCCCGAGCGCTGATAGAACGCAACGGCGGACGGATGATCAAAGGTGCAGGTGTGCACCCAGACGCGGCGTAGCTCGCGCGACCAGGCAGTCTCCAGCGCGCGGTTCATCAGGAAGCGCGCGGCGCCCGTGCCGATCAATCCGGCGGTGACGCCGAAATAGACCAGCTCGCACTGGCTGGCCTCGCGGAAATCCCGCTCCAGCAGGCCTTCGTCGCGGCCGTCCACGACCAGGGCATGGACCTCGATGCCCGGCGCGTGGATGATCGCGGCGAGCTCCGCATCATTCAGGCGCGCACGCGAGAACCACAGCCACTCCTCGCCGACACGGCGATGGAGGTCGCGATACCAATGAAGCGCGGGCGCGTCGACCTTGCGCAAGGACCACGCGCCTGGAGGATCGTCGCGGCGCGCGGGAGGTGCGGTCATCTCCAGATGGGTGACGACCGCGGCGATCTTGCCGGCGGGGATGTCGGAATAGCCGTCGGGGATGATCATGGGGCCTCTCGGAAAGACATGGCGAACAGCTCGCTTGCGGCCCATCTTTCGAGACGCCCGCTTACGGCGGGCCCACAGGATGAGGCCGCGTTTCGCGGCGGGATATCAGACCCTCATGGTGAGGAGCCCACCTAAGCGGGCGTCTCGAACCATGCAGGCCGCGCTCTTCCGGCACTCTCCAGCCAACAAGTCGCTCATCGCGGCGTCAAGATGATCGCTTCCGCGGTCGCGGCTTCGACGGCCGGGCGGCTGTAGAGCAGCGGGACGTATTGGCCCGTGGCCCAGAGCGGGGCGAGGTCGCGGTAATGGGCGCTGAAGGGATCGCCGGATTGGCCGGGCGTGTTGATGGTGCGGCTCGCATCCCAATTGCCGACGTCGAGCACCATGCGGAACGATGCGCCGGCGAACAGCTGGTAGTCGGCGCGGCGGTAGTTGGCCGCGCGCGGCACGTTGGCGGCACCGCCATAGGCGAGCGGGCCGACCGAGAGCTGCGCGGCGGTGGCCTTGTCGGCGAGCGGCATCAAGGCATGGTCGAACTTCGCGACATGCAGCCGGCCCCAGCGCCAGGTCGAGGCATCCGGCCCGAGCTTGCCCGTGACGTCGGCCACCGCGGCGCCGACGCTGTCGCGCAGGATCTGGTCGCGCGCGGCAGCGGGGTCGGCGCCGAATGACGCATCAGGAGATTCCAGATAGGCGACGAGCGCCGAAATGCTCGACGCCTCCGGCGCGATCAGATCGGCGGCCTTGGGCGCCGTGGTCTTCAGCAGCACCGGCCCAAGATGATTGGCGATCCAGACCTCGAACACGGCAGCCGCCGCGCTGTCGGCGGCATCGCGCGCGTCCCATGGCTTGAGCAGCTCGAGACCCTTCTTCACATTGGGATCGTCGGAGGTGAGCGGCTGCAACAGCTTGACGAGGCGCCGCCCCAGCATCGCGGTGTCGTCGTTCTGCAAATCCATGGCGTCGGCGAGCGTCACCTTGCTGTTGGCCGAGAGCACCTCGGTGATGCGCTGCCAGCGCGCGCTGTCGGACCATTCGAAGCCGACCTTGCGTTCGGCGATCGGGTAATCGGCCGGCAGGTTCATCTGGTTGGCGGTGGCGAGAAAGCCCTGCTTGGGCTGATAGGCTTTCGGCAATTCGTCGAGCGAGAGAAAGCCCTGCCACTCGTAGCGGCCGTCGCCGGGCACCGGCATCAGGCCGTCGAAGTTGGCGCGCCGCGGCGTCTTGCCGGCGGCGACCCAGCCGATATTGCCGCGGGTGTCGGCATAGACCTGGTTCTCCGACGGCGCGCCCCAGCGGCGCATGGCGGTGAGGAAGCCGTTCCAGTCCTTCGCGGTCATGTAGTCGGACGAGCCGAAATAGGCCGAGGTACCGGGCTCGAACCAGATCGAGCGGACCGCGAAGGCGCGTTTGTTCGCGTCGTCGACGAAGATGACGGGGCCGTGGCGGGTGACTTTCAGCTCGACGTCGCGATCGGCCTCGCCTTTCACCTGCTCTTTCTCGTGCAGGATGCGCATGTCTTCCCAGCCATTGCCGTAGCGGTACTGGTTGGGGTTTTGCGGATTGAGCTCGTAGACGTAAAGGTCTTCCTGGTCGACGTTGAAGATGGTGAGGCCGAAGGCGATGGTGCCGTTGTGGCCGATCGAGATGCCGGGCAGCGCCGGCTCGCCGGCGCCGATCACCGAGAGGCCGGGCGCATTGAGGCCGACGATGTAGCGCAGCGAGGGCACGCTGTGCTCGCGATGCGGATCGTTGGCGAGGATCGGGCGGCCCGTCGCGGTGCGCGAGGCCGCGATCACCCAATTGTTGGAGCCGATGGTGTCGCGCTGCTGGTCGGCCTCGGTGAGGTATTTGTCGGGATCGTGGGCGAGTGCGGCCTGCTTGTCCTTCGGTGCCGCGAAGGCCACCGGGCGCGTCGCGAGATCGTAAGCCGCGAGCACGGCCTTCGGCACGCTGCAGGGGTCGAGACCATCGGGGACTTTCGTGGTCCATGCCGGTTCGAGCTTGACGCGGAAACGATCGGCATCGAGGCCTGCGGCGCAGGCGACCAGCGAGCGCTTGACCTCGGAGGCGACATTGCGCGTCAGACCGTGGCTGCGAATGCGGACGACGTCATCCGCCGTCCACGGATCAGGCATCGTGCCGGCAATCCTGAACTCGATCGGCAGAGGACGTTTTCCCGCGCGCACATCGGCGACATAGGCATTGACGCCCGCGACGAACGCGTCCGCATAGGTCTTCGCCTTGGGACCGTAGGCCGCCCACTCCGCGTTCATGTCGCCGCGATAAAGGAACAGCCGCAGCGCCTTGTCCTGCTCGGCATAGGCCGGGCCGAAATCCTTTGCGAGCAGGCCGAGGCCGCGCTTGCGCCAGAGATCAATCTGCCAGAGCCGGTCGCGCGCGGCGTTGAAGCCTTGCAGGAAGAACAGGTCGTGCTCGTTGCCGGCATAGATATGCGGGATGCCCCAGACGTCGACCAGGATCTGGGCGGGAGCGTCGAGGCCGGCGACATCGGTCTTGAGCTGCCGCGCGCTTCCGAGCGGATTCGGCTTGTCGCGCGCGATGGCTGTCGAGGTCAGCAGCGCGGCGCAGATCGCTGCGCCGCAGAGTTTTTGGATGACCCGGTTGAGATCCGTGTTCATTGTCTTCTCCCGTTGTTGTTATTTTAGTCCGTAGCCCGGATGGAGCGAAGCGTAATCCGGGAATCTTACTCGTGGAGAAAACCCCGGATTGCGCTTCGCTCCATCCGGGCTACGACATCCGCCTATCCCTCTCCCTCGTCGCTCGCGAGCACGCCCTTCACCGCGCGCGCCCAGCCGGCGAGCTTCCGCTCGCGCGTCGCCTGGCTCATGTTCGGCTTGAAGCGGTGCTCGAGCCGCCAATTGTCGGCGAACTTCGTCGGCTCGGGATAGACGCCCGCCTGAAGGCCGGCGAGATAGGCGGCGCCCAACGCCGTGGTCTCCTGGATCACGGGGCGATCGACCGGTGCGTCCAAGAGATCGGCGAGGCGCTGCATGGTCCAGTCGGAGGCGGTCATGCCGCCGTCGACGCGCAGCACGACGCTCGCGACTTCCGAGCTCGGCCAGTCCGCGCGCATCGCGGCCCAGAGGTCGAAGGTCTGGTAACACACGCTCTCCAGCGCGGCGTGCGCGAGCTCAGCCGGGCCGGTGTTGCGGGTGAGGCCGAACAGCGCGCCGCGCACGCGCGGATTCCAGTAGGGCGCCCCCATGCCGACGAAGGCGGGGACCAGATAGACGCTCTGCATGGAATCGGACTGATCAGCGAGCGGGCCGGTCTCGGCGGCGTGCTTGATGATGCCGAGGCCGTCGCGCAGCCACTGCACCGCCGAGCCTGCGACGAAGATCGAGCCTTCGAGCGCGTAGGTGCGCTTTCCCTCGAGCTGATAGGCGACGGTGGTGAGCAGCTTGTTCTTCGACACCACCGGCGTAGTCCCGGTGTTGAGCAGGGCAAAACAGCCGGTGCCGTAGGTCGACTTCATCATGCCCGGGCGGAAGCAGGCCTGGCCGATCGTCGCGGCCTGCTGGTCGCCGGCAATGCCTGAGATCGCGATCGCGCCGCCGAACAGGTCCGGCGTGCTCTCGCCGAAGCGGGCGGAAGAATCCTTCACCTCGGGCAGCATTGAGCGCGGCACGCCGATGATCTCCAAGAGCTCGTCGTCCCACTGGCCGGTGTGGATGTTGAACAGCAGCGTGCGCGAGGCGTTGGTGGCATCAGTGGCGTGCACCTTGCCGCCGGTGAGGCGCCAGAGCAGATAGCAATCGACCGTGCCGAACATCAGCTCGCCGCGCGCGGCACGCGCCCGTGCGCCGGGGACGTGGTCGAGGATCCACGCGACCTTAGTGCCGGAGAAATAGGGATCGATGATCAGGCCGGTCTTTTGCGAGATCACGGGCTCGCGGCCTTCTGCTTTCAATTTTGCGCAGATGTCGGCGGTGCGGCGGTCCTGCCAGACGATGGCGCGGTGCACGGCCTGGCCGGTGGCGCGGTCCCACACCACGGTGGTCTCGCGCTGGTTGGTGATGCCGATCGCGGCGATGTCCTTAGGCCCGATGCCGGCCTGCTCGATCGCGTCGCGGCAGACCATCACGGTCGAGGTCCAGATGTCCTCCGGCTCGTGCTCGACCCAGCCCGAGGCCGGAAAATGCTGCGGAAACTCCTGCTGCGCGCGGGCGGCGATCGAGATGTCACTGCGAAAAACGATGGCGCGCGACGAGGTGGTGCCCTGGTCGATGGCGAGGACGAAAGACATGGGAGCTTACCCTGGCGTTTCCCTGAGAGGGGGTCATTGTGTCGCGTCAAAGGGAGCGGATTAGGGCGGGAAGGTCAAGGTTGGATCAACGCGCGCGGCTCCCCTTCCTTCTCCCCTAGCGGGAGAAGGTGGCGCGAAGCGCCGGATGAGGGGTATGCTTCAGCGAATTCAGCGGTAAGAGGGTTGCACATGGAGAGAAACCCCTCACCCGTCTCGCCGCTATGCGGCGAGCCACCCTCTCCCACAAGGGGAGAGGGAAGAATCCCTACACCGCTGCCGTCGTCACGCCGCCGTCGATGACGATGGTCTGGCCGGTCATGAAGCTGGACGCGTCGGAGGCGAGGTAGGCGACGGCGCCGGCGATCTCGTCGGGTTCGCCGATGCGGCGAAGGGGTGTGGTGGCGGTGCGGCGCTTGAGGTTGGCTTCGTCTTCCCACAGCGCGCGGGCGAAATCGGTCTTGACCAGGCCGGGCGCGATGCAGTTGACGCGGACGCCTTTCGGGCCCCATTCGCCGGCGAGCGAGCGGCACAGCGCGAAATCGGCGGCCTTGGAGATGCCGTAGGCGCCGATCACGGTCGAGCCGCGCAGGCCCCCGATCGAGGAGATGATGACGACGGAGCCGTTGCCGCGCTCGGCCATTTGCGGGATCGCCAGCGCGGAGAGCCAGATGTTGCTCTTGACGTTGCTGCCCATGATCTTGTCGAAGGCCTCGTCGGTGATGTCGAGCAGCGGGCCGTAATACGGGTTCACCGCGGCGTTGCAGACGAGGATGTCGATCTTGCCGTAGTGCTTGATCGTGCCCGAGATCAGCGCCTCGACCTCGGCCTTGCGCGCGATGTTGCAGGGAATGACGGTGGCATCGCCGCCGGCCGCGATGATGCCGTCGGCGACTTCCTTGCAGGCTTCCGCTTTCCGCGATGACACCACGACCTTGGCGCCGAGCTTTGCCAGCAGTTCCGCCGAGGAGCGGCCGATGCCGCGGCTGGAGCCGGTGACGATTGCGACCTTGCCGGTGAGATCGAACGGGGTGTTTTTCATTGTTGTTGGGCTCCGCTACGTCCGCTTGTTCGGTGTCATCGCCCGGCTTGACCGGGCGACCCAGTACTCCGCGGCTGAAGTTGCGTGAACGAACTGCCGCCGCGGAGTACTGGATGCCCCGGTCAAGCCGGGGCATGACAGTCTTCGCGTGGCCTCGATCAACTCAGATCAACCCGCTCCCATCCGCGACGCGGCGCTGGTGGTAGTCGGTGTCACCAAAGCTGTTCTCGATCATGGTGAGGCGCTTGAAGTAGTGGCCGATTTTCGCCTCCATGGTCATGCCGATGCCGCCGTGTAGCTGGATCGCCTGCTGTCCGACGAACTTCAGCGACTTGCCGATCTGCACCTTGGCCGCGGCGATCGCATTGGAACGCTCCTTGGCGTCCTCGAAATCGCCGGCCATGGTCGCGAACATCGACATCGATCGCGCCTGCTCGGCGGCGACGAACATGTCGGAGGCGCGGTGCTGCAACGACTGGAACGAGCCGATCGCAACGCCAAACTGCTTGCGCGTCTTGATGTACTCGACCGTGGTCTTGAGCGACTCGTCCATCAAGCCGACGGCCTCGGCGCAGAGCGCGATGCGAGCTTCGTCGACGACGCGCTCGATCAGCGCGAGCGAGTCGTCGGGATTGCCGAGCGCCGCATCGGCACCGACTTCGACGCCGGTGAAAGTGATGTCGGCGGCGTGCAGGCCGTCCTGGGTCGGGTACGACTTCTTGGTCACGCCCTTGGCATTGGCCGGCACGAGGAACACGCCGATGCCGGTCTTGTCGCGGCGGTCGCCCTTGGTGCGGGCGGTGACGATCAGGGTCTCGGCGTTCTCGCCGTTGAGCACGACGAACTTTTCGCCGTCGATCACCCAGCCGTCACCCTTCTTCTTCGCGGTCGTCGAGACGTCGAACAGATCGTAGCGCGAGTTCTTCTCGAGCTGGGCGAACGCCAGCGTCTTGCCGCCGTCGATGATCCCGGGCACGTGCGCGGCCTTCTGCGCATCGGAGCCGGCGTGGCGCAGGAAGCCGCCGCCGATCACGACCGTTGCCAGATACGGCTCGAGCACCAGCGCCTTGCCGAGCGCTTCCATCACGATCATGGTCTCGACACCGCCGCCGCCGAAACCGCCATCAGCCTCCGCGAACGGCAGACCGAGCAGACCCTGTTCGGCGAGCTTGCCCCAGACGGCCTGGCTCCAGCCGCCCTTCTCCTTCATGTACTTCTTGCGGCTCTCGAAATCATAGGAATCGGTCAGCAGGCCGTCGATGCTGTCCTTGAGAAGCCGTTGCTCCTCGTTCAGATCAAAATCCATTTCTTTGGTTCCTCGTACCCGAAATTATCTGGCTTCGTCATCCCGGGGCGCGCATCGCGCGAGCCCGGGATCCATACTCCCGATCGCGGCTATGGATTCCGGGCTCGCGCTGCGCGCGCCCCGGAATGACGCCTAGAGCCCCAGCACCGCCTTGGCGATGATGTTGCGCTGGATCTCGTTGGAGCCGCCGTAGATCGAGACCTTGCGGTTGTTGAAGTAGCTCGGCGCGATCTGGGCGGTCCACTCCATGGCTTCGTTCGAGCCGTCGTCGCCGTGCACGTCGTAGGGTGCTGCGAACGGACCGATCACTTCCATCAAGAGCTCGGTGGTGGTCTGCTGGATCTCGGAGCCCTTGATCTTCAGCACCGAGGACGCCGGATTGGGCTTGCCCTTGCCGTGCTTGCCCTCGTCGGCGACGACGCGCAGCTGCGTCAGCTCGAGCGCCTTCAGCTCGATCTCGCAGGCAGCCAGCTTCTCGCGGAACGCGGCGTCCTGGATGATCGGCTTGCCGCCGGATTCGACCTTGGAGGCCAAGTCGCGGATGCGGCGCAGCCGCTCCTTGGAGACGCCGACCCGGGCGATGCCGGTGCGCTCATTGCCGAGCAGGAATTTGGCGTAATCCCAGCCCTTGTTCTCTTCGCCGATCAGGTTCTCGTAGGGCACCTCGACGTCGTCGAAGAACACCTCGTTGACCTCGACGCCGCCGTCAATGGTCTGGATCGGACGCACGGTGACGCCCTTCGACTTCATGCTGAAGACGATGAAGGAGATGCCCATCTGCTTCTTGGCGGAGGGGTCGGTGCGGCAGAGGCAGAAGATCATGTCGGCGTGCTGGGCGAGCGTGGTCCAGGTCTTCTGGCCGTTGATGATCCACTTGTCACCCTTGCGCTCGGCCTTCGTCTTCAGCGAGGCAAGGTCAGATCCCGAACCGGGCTCCGAAAAACCCTGGCACCACCAGTCGTCGACATTGGCGATGCGCGGCAGATACTGCTTCTTCTGCTCTTCGTTGCCGAAGGTGTAGATCACAGGACCGACCATGCTGACGCCGAAGGCGAGCGGCTGCGGCGCCGGATAGGACTGCAGCTCCTCGTTGAAGATGTAGTGCTGCACGGAGGTCCACCCCGTCCCGCCATACTGCTTCGGCCAGTGGCTGACGCCCCAGCCCTTCTTGTTGAGGATGCGCCACCACGTCACCATCTCGTCCTTCGAGAGGTGACGACCCTCGACCAGCTTGCGCCGCGTATCCGGCGGCACGTTGTCGCGGAAGAATGAACGCACTTCCTCGCGAAACGCCTGCTCTTCCCTAGTGAATGCGAGATCCATCGGATCCTCCTGTGAGCTTCTTTGTTTCGTCGCCGTCAGGACGACGGTGAAATTACTGCAACACCTCGAACAGCCCGGCCGCACCCATGCCGCCGCCGACGCACATGGTGACGACCGCATACTTGGCCTTGCGGCGCCGGCCTTCGATCAGGGCGTGGCCGGTCAGGCGCGCGCCCGACATGCCGTAGGGATGGCCGACCGAGATCGCGCCGCCGTCGACGTTGATCTTCTCGGGGTCGATGCCGAGCTTGTCGCGGCAATAGAGCACCTGCACCGCGAAGGCTTCGTTCAGCTCCCAGAGGCCGATGTCGTCGACGGTGAGGCCGTGGCGCTTGAGCAGGCGCGGCACGGCGAAGACCGGGCCGATGCCCATCTCGTCCGGCTCGCAGCCGGCGGAGACGAAGCCGCGGAAGATGCCGAGCGGCTTGAGACCACGCTTTGAGGCTTCCTTGTCGCTCATGATGACGGAGGCGCTGGCGCCGTCGGAGAGCTGGCTGGCATTGCCGGCGGTGATCGAAAAGCCTTCGCCGCGCACCGGCTTGAGGCCGGCAAGGCCTTCGGCCGTGGTCTCGGGGCGCGGGCCTTCGTCCTGCGACAAGGTCACCTCCTTGAACGAGACGGCGCCGGTCGCCTTGTCGGTGACCGCCATCTGCGTCGTGATCGGCGCCAGCTCGTCCTTGAACTTGCCGCCCTGCTGGGCAGCGGCGGTGCGGCGCTGACTCTCCAGCGAATACTCATCCTGCTTCTCGCACGAGATGCCGTAGCGCTTGGCGACGACTTCGGCGGTGTCGATCATGGGCATGTAGACCTCGCCCTTGATCTTGAGCAGCGCCGGGTCCTGGGCATGGAAGCCGTTCATCTTGTCGTTCTGCACGAGGCTGATCGACTCGCCGCCGCCGCCGACCGCGATCTCGACGCCGTCGAAGATCACCGAGCGCGCGGCGAGCGCGATCGCCTGGAGGCCCGAGGCGCATTGCCGGTCGATGGTGGTGCCGGCGACGGTCACGGGGAGACCTGCGCGGAGCAGCGCCTTGCGCGCGATGTTGCCGCCGGTCGCGCCCTGCTGCAGCGCCGCGCCCATCACGACGTCCTCGACCTCCTTCGGATCGACCTTGGCGCGGGCGACGGCCTCGCCGATGGCGTGGCCGAGCAGCGTTGCGCCCTCGGTGGCGTTGAGCATGCCGCGATAGGCCTTGCCGATCGGGGTGCGGGCGGTGGAAACGATGACGGCGTCGGTCAAGAGCGACCTCCTGGTTGCGTGGATTGTGCTGGTTTCTGCTGCTGGCGCAATTCGTGGCGCGACAGCTTTCCGACTGGCGTGCGCGGCAGATCGTCGACGAACTCGACCGCTGCCGGCAGCTCGTGCTTGCCGACCTTGCCGGCGAGCTGCGCGCGCAGCTCGTCGAGCGAGAACGGCTTGGCGCCCGGCTTGAGCTTGATGAAAGCCTTGGCGGCCTCGCCGCGATACTGGTCGGGAATGCCGAGCACGATCACCTCGTGCACGCCTGGAATGGTGTAGATCGCCTGCTCGATCATCTGCGGATAGACGTTGAAGCCGCCGGAGATGATCATGTCCTTCTTGCGGTCGACCAGGAAGAAATAGCCGTCGGTGTCGACATAGCCGATGTCGCCGGTGAGGAAGCGGCCGTCCGAAAAGGACTCCGCGGACTCCTTCGGCTTGTTCCAGTAGCCCTTGGTGACGTTCGGGCCCTTGATGCGGATCTCGCCGACTTCGCCCGGCGGCAGGACTTTTGTCGGGTTCTCCAGCGAGACCACGTCCATCTCGATGCCGGGCAACATCAGGCCGATCGACCCCGGCTTGTCCGGTCCCGTCGGCGGGTGGCCGGTGCCGGGCGAGCAGGTCTCGGTCATGCCCCAGCCGCTGCGCAGCTTCTTGCCGACCTTGCGCTCGAAGAAGTTCGCGATCTCCACCGGCAGCGGCGCGCCGCCGGAGCCGATGACGGCGAGCGAGGAGAAGTCGCGCTTGTCGAGATCAGGCAGCGCCGCGATCGCGATCCACATCGTCGGCACGCCCGGGAAGTACGTCGCGCGCTTGATTTCGATATCGCGCATCACCGCCTCGACATCGAAGCGCTGGTAGAGCGAGATCAGATTACCGCGGCTGAGCGAGGACAGCAGCACGACGGTGAGCGCATAGATGTGGAACAGCGGCAGCACGCAGATCACGCGCTCGATCACGTCGCCGCGCGCCGCGCGCGACGGCTTGCCCCAGACATCATAGATCGACACCGCCGAGGTGAGATTGCCATGGGTGAGCATCGCGCCCTTGGGCAGGCCGGTGGTGCCGCCGGTATATTGCAGCAGCGCGACGTCGTCCGCCGTCACGGACGGCCACTCAGCCGGCGCGGTCGCGCCCTCGACGAAGCTCTTGAAGGTGACGATGCGGGGATCGTCGGGGATCGGCGCCTGTGGCGTGCCGACCTTGCCCCAATCGTCGTCCTCGCAGACGACGAGGCGATCGATCAGGCCCTTCTCCAGGAACTTCAGCGCGGTCGGCAGCAGCGCCGCGAGGTTGGAGGTCACGAGCAGGCGCGAGCCGGAATCCGAGACCTTGTGCGTCAGCGCGATCTCGCCGTCGAGCGGGGAGAGATGCGCGACGCGGGCACCGGCCTTCAGCGCGCCGAAGAAATTGACCGGATGGTCCGGCGTGTTGCCGAGGAACAGCGCGACGGAGCTGTTCTTGCCGCAGCCGGCACGCAGGAACGCCGCTGCCGCGCGCTCGGCCATGGCGGCGAGCTCGGTATAGCTGATCGGGCGATCGCGGAATTCCAGCGCGGTCCGCGGGCCGTAATCAGCGGCGGCGTTCGACAAGAGGTCAGGCAGCGAGCCCTGGACGATGGTGTCGTCCCAACGCACGCCCTCGGGATAAAACTGTTCGCCGGGATGGGTCATTATTCTTGATTGGTTGAGCGAGCAACTAACAGAGACCGTCATTCCGGGGCGCGACAAAGTCGCGAGCCCGGAATCCATAACCACCAGCTGGGGTTATGGATTCCGGGCCTGCGCCTTGCGGCGCATCCCGGAATGACGAGGGTTGAGATGAAGCGGCCATCACGCCGCCTTCGACGCCGCGGCCAGCGACGCGAACGTCTTGCCTTCGGCCGCGAGCTTCTTCAGCAGCGGCGCGGGCTCGAGGCTCGGGTCGTTGGTCTCCTTGGCGTAGAAGGACAGACGATCGGCGATGTGCTTGAGGCCGACGGTGTCGGCCCAGAACATCGGGCCGCCGCGGTAGATCGGCCAGCCGTAGCCGTAGAGCCAAACCACGTCGATGTCGGAAGGACGCGCCGCGATGCCCTCTTCGAGGATCTTCGCGCCCTCGTTGATCATCGGGTACATCATGCGCTCGAGGATCTCCTCGTCGCTGACGACGCGCTTCTTGCGGCCGAGACGGAGCAGCGTCTCGTCGATCAGCTTTTCGACCTCCGGATCGGGCAGCGCCGAGCGACTTCCTGCTTCATACTTGTAGTAGCCCTTGCCGGTCTTCTGGCCGAAGCGGCCGGCTTCGCAGAGCGCGTCCGCGATCTCCGACTTGATGCCGCGGTCCTTGCGCGAGCGCCAGCCGATGTCGAGGCCGGCGAGGTCGCCCATCGCGAACGGCCCCATGGGCATGCCGAATTTGGTAACCACGGCGTCGACCTGCTGCGGCAAGGCACCTTCGAACAGCAGCTTCTCGGACTGCTTGCCACGTTGCGCCAGCATGCGGTTGCCGACGAAGCCGTCGCAGACGCCGACGACGGCCGGAACCTTCGCGATCTTGCGCGCGATGGTCACAGCGGTGACCAGCGCATCCGGCGCGGTCTTGTCGGCGCGCACGATCTCGCACAGCTTCATGACGTTGGCGGGCGAGAAGAAGTGCATGCCGAGCACGTCCTGCGGCCGCTTGGTCGACTTCGCGATCTCGTCGATGTTGAGGTAGGAGGTGTTGGAGGCGAGCACGGCGCCGGGCTTGACGTATTGGTCGAGCTTGCCGAACACTTCCTTCTTTACGGCCATGGTCTCGAACACGGCCTCGATCACCAGGTCAGCATCACCGACGTTCTCGATGCCGACGACGCCGTTGATCAGCGCCATGCGCTTGGCGGGCGCGTCGGCCGGGATGCCGCCGCGCGCGGCGGTCGCTTCCCAGTTCTTCTGCATGATGCCCATGCCGCGCTTGAGCTGCTCCTCGCCGGTCTCGATCAGGGTGACGGGCACGCCGGCATTGGCAAAGGACATCGCAATGCCGCCGCCCATGGTGCCGGCACCGAGGATGGCGACGCGGTTCACCGGCCGCGACTTGGTGCCTTCAGGGACGCCGGCGATCTTGCTGGCCTCGCGCTCGGCGAAGAAGGCATAACGCTGCGCCTTGGACTGGTCGCTGGAGACGAGCTTGAGGAAGCCCTCGCGCTCCTTCTTCAGCCCCTCGTCGAACGGCAGGTCGATGGCGTAGCCGACGGCGTCGGCGGCGGCGAACGGCGCTTCCAGGCCGCGCGCCTTCTTGGTCATGGCGGCGACCGCATTGGTGAAGATCGAGCGGTCGGCCTTGGCCGCCGCGAGCTTGGAATCGTCGTCGCGCAGGCGCCGCAGCGGGCGCTTCTCGGCGAGCAGCTTGCGCACGAAGGATTCGCCGCCGGAGGCCGGACCTTCGACGATCTCCTCGATCAGGCCATTCTTGAGCGCTTCGGCAGCACCGATCGGATCACCGCCGACGATCATCTTGACTGCGAGTTCCGGCCCGACCGCGCGCGGCAGGCGCTGGGTGCCGCCGGCGCCCGGCAGCAGGCCGAGCTTCACCTCGGGCAGGCCGAGCTTGGCTTCCTTCACGGCCACGCGGAAATGACAGGCCAGCGCGACCTCGAGGCCGCCGCCGAGCGCGGTGCCATGGATCGCGGCAACGACCGGCTTGGGCGAGTTCTCGATCTCGGCGAGGACGTCGTTGAGGGCGGGCGGCTTCGGCGGCTTGCCGAACTCGGTGATGTCGGCACCGGCGATAAAGGTGCGGCCGGCGCAGGTCAGGACGATGCCCTTGATCGCGGGATCGGCGATCGCGGCCTTGATGCATTCGAGAATACCGCCGCGCACTGCGGCACTCAGCGCATTGACCGGAGGACTGTTGACCGTGACGATCCCGACTTCGTCATGACGCTCAAGCTTGACCACTTCGCTCACGGCTTCCCTCCTTGGTGGGGATTTACTTTTGTTCGATTTCGCGGTGCGGAATTTAATTCCGCATCTTGACGGCAGGGTTATTTTGAAGCACGGACGTTGTCAACGACTCCGCGCAAGAAGCAGATCAGGGATGAAGCGTACAGGCAAGAAGACTGCGACCGATCGGAATTTCGTCGTCGCGCTTTCCCGCGGACTAGATGTTTTGCGCGCATTCCAACCCAGCGACGGACTTCTCGGCAACCAGGAGATCGCCGCGCGGACGAACCTGCCCAAGCCGACCGTTTCGCGCCTGACCTACACGTTGACGAAGCTCGGTTATCTGACACCGGTTCCCCGTTTCGAGAAGTACCAGCTCGCGCCCGCCGCGATGGCGCTCGGTTATGCGGCGTTATCCAATCTCGGCGTTCGGCATTTGTCCGAGCCATTTCGCGAGGAATTGATGCGCGCGACCGGCGGCGCCGTCGCGATCGGCGGCCGCGACCGTCACAGCATGATCTATTTCGGGCAAAGTCGCGGCAGCGAGACGGTCGGCGTTCAACTGGACGTCGGCTCCCGCGTGCCGATTGCAACCAGCGCGATGGGCCGCGCCTATTTCTGGGCGCTCGACGAAGAAGGCCGCGCCGAGGTGTCCCGCATCCTGCGCGAACATTACGGCAGCCGCTGGCCGAAGATGCGCGACGGACTGGAACGTTCCGGCGAGACCGTCGCGAAATACGGTTTCGCGATGTCCGTCGGCGACTGGCACGACGACATCGGCGCCGCCGGCGTCGCGCTCAAGCTCAACGACGGAACCGGACCTTACGCATTCAATTGCGGCGCACCCGCATTCCGCTTCACGGAAGAGCGTTTGATCAACGACATTGGACCGCGTCTGCTGGCGATGGTAAGGAACATTGAAGCGGCACTCGGGGGACTGATGCCGCAATCCAAAAAAGAAGTCAGCAAAAAGCTGAAATCAGGAGGAAAAGTTGCGCGTGTGGCCGAGGGGTTCAGATAGCCTTTGTCATCACCGGGAGCGGTTCGCATCGCCCCTTCGCCCACTGACGTGTGTGGGCGAGACGAGATGACGCAGGCACAGCTCGCGCGGGGGACATCGCCCCTGCTCGCGGTTCGCGACGTCAGCGTCGTGTTCGGCGGCATCATCGCGCTCAACGGCGTGTCCTTTGACATGCACAAGGGCCAGATCCTCGGATTGATCGGCCCCAACGGCGCCGGCAAGACCACGCTCTTCAATTGCCTCTCGCGGCTCTATCAGCCGTCGTCGGGCGACATCCTGATGGAAGGCGTGAGCATCCTGTCGCGGCCTCCGCACCGGATCGCCGAGATCGGCATCGGCCGCACCTTCCAGAACGTGGCGCTGTTTCCGAACCTCTCGGTGATGGACAACGTCCGCGTCGGCGCCCATTCGAAGACCTCCAGCGACATCATCAGCGACTCCCTGAGACTCGCCTGGGTCCGGCGCAGCGAGACCGAGGTCAACAAGAAGGTGCAGGAGATCCTCGCCTATCTCAAGCTCGAGGACGTCGCCCACACCATCGTGTCCGGCCTGCCCTTCGGCACGCAGAAACGCGTCGAGCTGGCGCGCGCGCTCGCGGCCGCCCCGAAGATCCTGCTGCTCGACGAGCCGGCCGGCGGCCTCAACCACGAGGAAGTCTATCTGCTCGGCGACCTCATCCGCCGCATCCGCGACGACCGCCACATGACCGTGCTGCTGGTCGAGCACCACATGGGCCTCGTGATGTCGATCGCCGACCACGTCGTCGCGCTGAATTTCGGCAAGAAGCTCGCGGAAGGCACGCCGGCCCAGGTGCAGGCGGACCCCGACGTCATCAAGGCCTATCTCGGGAGCAAGGACCAATGACGACGCTGCTCAACGTCAAGGACCTGCGCGCCTATTACGGCCAGGTCCAGGCGCTCCATGGCCTGTCCTTCTCGCTCAACGAAGGATCGTTGACGACGCTGCTCGGCGCCAATGGCGCCGGCAAGACCACCACCCTGCGCGCGATCTGCAACATGGTGCGTTCCACCGGCGCGATCGAGTTCGAAGGCAAGCCGCTCAGCAACCGCTCCACCGAGAGCATCGTGCGGTTCGGCATCGCCCACGTGCCGCAGGGCCGCGGCACCTTCACGACCATGACGGTCGAGGAGAACCTCCAGCTCGGGGCCATCACCCGCAAGGACAGCGCCGGCATCGTTTCCGACATCGAGCGCATGTACGCGCATTTCCCGGTGCTCAAGCAGCGCCACACCCAGCAGGCCGGCACGCTCTCGGGCGGCGAGCAGCAGATGCTCGCGGTCGCCCGCGCGCTGATGCTGCGGCCGCGCCTGATGCTGCTCGACGAGCCGTCCTTCGGACTGGCACCGCTGGTCGTGCGCGACCTGTTCGGCATCCTCGGCAAGATCAATCGCGAGGACAAGGTGTCGATCCTGGTGGTCGAGCAGAACGCCCAGCTCGCGCTCGAGCTCGCCGACCAGGCCTATGTGATCGAGACCGGACGCATCGTGATGTCGGGCAATGCCAAGGACATCGCGAACAACGAAGAAATCCGCAAATCCTATCTGGGTTACTGAGGAGCCGGCACGATGGAGCTGTTCACCAACCAAGTGCTGGCCGGCATCGCCACGGGCGCGATCTACGCCTGCATGGCGCTCGCCGTGGTCATGATCTACCAGGCGATCGACCATCTCAACTTCGCGCAGGGCGAGATGGCGATGTTCTCGACCTTCATCTCCTGGCAGCTGATGCAGTGGGGCGCCTACTGGGCCGCCTTCATCCTCACGCTGGCGCTCTCCTTCGTCGCCGGCATCGCGATCGAGCGCATTCTGTTCAAGCCGCTGGCGAAAGCGCCGGTGCTGACCAACGTCGCCGGCTTCATCGCGCTGTTTGCGATCATCAACTCCTCGGCCGGCCTGATCTGGGACTTCACCATCAAGCAGTACCCGACCCCGTTCGGCTCCGCGCCGTTCCTGGGCAGCCAGCTGATCTCGACCCACCAGGCCGGCATGATCGGCGTCACGGTGCTGCTGCTGCTCGGCCTCTACTTCTTCTTCCAGTACACGCGCATCGGCCTGGCCATGCGCGCGGCCGCCTCGGTGCCTGAATCGGCCCGCCTCGTCGGCATCAACACGTCCTGGATGATCGCGCTCGGCTGGGGCATGGCGACCGCGATCGGCGCGATCGCCGGCATGCTGATCGCCCCTGTCGTGTTCCTCGAGCCCAACATGATGGGCGGCGTGCTGATCTACGGCTTTGCCGCCGCGGTGCTCGGCGGTCTCACCAGCCCGTTCGGCGCCGTGGTCGGCGGCTTCCTGGTCGGCATCTTCGAGAATCTCGCCGGCACCTACATCCCCGGCGTCGGCAATGAGCTGAAGCTCCCGATCGCGCTCGCGCTGATCATCTCCGTCCTGGTTGTCAAACCCGCTGGCCTGTTCGGCCGGCACATCGTCAAGCGAGTTTGATCATGAGCGCTGCAGAAGAAGTCGTTGCAGAAGGCCACGAGGCGGTCGAGGCCGTTCCGAAGCGGGCCATGACGCTGGGCACCGGCACCTCGCTGGTGGTGCTCGCGGCACTGCTGATCGCACCCGTTTTCGTCAAGAACTTCATCATCTTCCAGATGACGATGCTCCTGATCTACGGGCTCGCGGTGCTGGCGCTGAACATCCTGACCGGCGGAAGCGGCCAGTTCTCGCTCGGCCAGAGCGCGTTCTACGCGGTCGGCGCCTATACGACAGCGGTGCTGATGGAGCACTTCAACGTCAATTACGCGCTGACGCTGCCGATCGCCGGCGTCGTCTGTTTCGGCTTCGGCTTCCTGTTCGGGCAGCCGGCGCTGCGGCTCTCCGGCGTCTACCTCGCGCTCGCGACCTTCGCGCTCGCCACCGCCATGCCGCAGCTCCTCAAGCTGAACTTCCTAGAGCACTGGACCGGCGGCGTGCAGGGCCTCGTCGTCACCAAGCCGGATGCGCCGTTCGGCCTGCCGATGTCGCAGGACATGTGGCTGTACTACTTCACGCTCGTGGTCGTGATTGCGATCTACATCTTCTCGGTGAACCTGCTGCGTTCCCGCTCGGGCCGCGCCTTCATGGCGATCCGCGACAACGAGATCGCGGCCTCCGCGATGGGCGTCGACGTCGCGCTGTACAAGACGCTGGCCTTCGGCGTCTCCGCCGCCATCACCGGCATCGCCGGCTCGCTCGGCGCCATCGCGGTGCAGTTCGTCGCGCCCGACAGCTACACCATCACCCTCGCGATCTCGCTGTTCCTCGGCATGGTCGTCGGCGGCGTCGGCTGGCTGCCCGGCTCGATCGTCGGCGCCGCCTTCATCATCTTCGTGCCGAACATCGCGGAGGGCATCTCCAAGGGCCTCTCCGGCGCGGTGTTCGGCGTGCTCCTGTTCCTCGTCATCTACCTCGTGCCGCATGGCGCAAGGCAAGTCGCGATCCTGGGCCAGCAACTCGCCGGCCGGCTCAGGAAGAACTGAAACATCCATCCAGACTGTTGTTTTAACCAAGGAGACCCAATTGCTTTTCGGAAGAATACTGCGAACCACCGCACTCGTAACGGCGGTCGCGACCCTCACCTCCGGCGCAGCACTTGCCCAGAAGAAATACGACACCGGCGCGTCCGACACCGAGATCAAGATCGGCAACATCATGCCGTACAGCGGTCCGGCGTCGGCCTATGGCATCATCGGCAAGACCGAAGAAGCCTATTTCAAGATGATCAACGACAAGGGCGGCATCAACGGCCGCAAGATCAACTTCGTCACCTATGACGACGCCTATTCGCCGCCGAAGGCCGTCGAGCAGGTCCGCAAGCTGGTCGAGAGCGACGAAGTGCTGGCCGTGTACAATCCGCTCGGCACGCCCTCGAACACCGCGATCCAGAAGTACCTGAAAGCCAAGAAGATCCCGCAGCTGTTCGTCGCCACCGGCGCCACCAAGTGGAACGACGCGAAGAACTTCCCCTGGACCATCGGCTGGCAGCCCTCCTACCAGAGCGAAGCGCAGATCTACGCGAAATGGCTGATGAAGGAAAAGCCGAACGCCAAGGTCGCGATCCTCTACCAGAACGACGATTTCGGCAAAGACTACCTCAAGGGCACCAAGGACGGTCTCGGCGCCAAGGGCGCGTCCATGATCATCATGGAAGAGAGCTACGAGATCTCCGAGCCGTCGATCGACGGCCACATCGTCAAGATCAAGGCCGCCAATCCCGACGTGCTGCTGATCTACGCGACGCCGAAGTTCGCGGCCCAGACCATCAAGAAGACCGCCGAGCTCAGCTGGAAGCCGCTCCAGATCCTCACCAACGTGTCAATCTCGGTCGGCAGCGTGATGAAGCCGGCCGGCTTCGAGGCCTCGCAGGACGTGCTGTCGGCGGCCTATGCCAAGGATTCCACCGACCCGCAGTGGAACAACGATCCCGGCATGAAGAAGTGGAACGAGTTCGTCGACAAGTACATGCCTGGCGCCGACAAGACCGACACCGGCATGGTCTATGGCTATGGCGCGGCGTCGACCCTGGTCAAGACGCTGGAGATGTGCGGTGACGACCTCACCCGCGCCAACCTGATGAAGCAGGCCGCTTCCTTGAAGGATTTTGCACCGGACACGCTGCTGCCCGGCGTCAAGATCAACACCAGCGCCACCGACTTCGCCCCGATTTCGCAGCTCCAGATGCAGCGCTTCAAGGGCGAGAAGTGGGAACTGTTCGGCGAGATCATCAGCGGCGACGTCGCCTCCGAGTGACGCTGACGCAATAGTCCAAATCTGGTCAGTTCAAGTCTAGTCAAATCTGACAAAGCCCCCGCGGGCGACCGCGGGGGCTTTTTGTTGACGTCAGGCGTCAATCTTGTTCAATGCGGCGCCGATCCATTCCGGGTGGAGAAAGATGACTGTCGTTCGATTTCAGGTTGCGGCCGTTTCGGCCGCGCTCGCGTTGTGCACTGCAATGAGCAGCCCGGCACTGGCGCAAAAGAAATACGACAGCGGCGCTTCCGATACCGAGATCAAGATCGGCAACATCATGCCCTATAGCGGGCCGGCCTCCGCCTATGCCGCGATCGGCAAAGCCGAGGAAGCTTATTTCAACAAGATCAATGCTGAGGGCGGCATCAACGGCCGCAAGATCAAGTTCATCTCCTACGACGACGGCTATTCGCCGCCGAAGACGGTGGAGCAGGCGCGCAAGCTGGTCGAGAGCGACGGTGTGCTGCTGATCTTCGGCTCGCTCGGCACCTCCACCAACGGCGCCATCCGCAAATACATGAACGAGAAGAAGGTGCCGCAGCTGTTCGTGGCGAGCGGCGCCTCCAAGTGGAACGATCCCAAGCAATATCCGTGGACCATGGGCTGGCAGCCGAGCTACGCCAGCGAGGCGCGGATCTACGCCAAATACATCATGAAGGAGAAGCCGGACGCGAAGATCGGCGTGCTCTACCAGAACGACGATTTCGGCAAGGACTATCTGAAAGGGCTGAAGGACGGCTTAGGGGCCAAGGCGTCGATGATCGTGCTCGAAGACGGCTACGACACGTCGGAGCCTGCGATCGACGAGCACGTCGTGAAGCTGAAGGCCTCGGGCGCCGACGTCTTCCTCAGCATCACCACGCCGAAATTCGCGGCGCAGGCGATCAAGAAGGCGGCCGAGATCAACTGGCACCCGGTCCACATCATCTCCAACGTCTCGGCCTCGGTCGGCGGCGTGCTCGAGCCCGCGGGCCTGGAGATCTCGCAAGGCATCCTGTCAGCGAGCTACACCAAGGACGGCTCCGACCCGCAATGGAATGCCGATGACGGCATGAAGAAGTTCTATAGCTTCCTCGCGCAGTACGACCCCAAGGCCAACAAGCTCGATGCCGGCGTGGTGTTCGGCTATGCCGCGGCCCAGACCATGGTGAAGGTGCTGCAGATGTGCGGCGACGAGCTCACCCATGAGAACGTCATGAAGCAGGCCGCTTCCTTGAAGGATTTCGAGCCCGACACGCTGCTGCCCGGCATCAAGATCAACACCTCCGCCGATAATTTCGCCCCCATCGAGCAGCTCCAGATGATGCGGTTCAAGGGCAGGAAATGGGAGCTGTTCGGCGACATCATCTCGAGCGAGCTCGGCCACTGAAGCCAGCGCAACTCAAAATCGCCTCCGACTGGTCAATCAACTCAAGACAGCGGCGCCGTCTCGCAGTCGCACACCAGCGCGCGCCGGTCCTTGACTACTAAAGGAGCAGCCCCTGCGACACAGCCGCGGGGGCTTTCTGTTGAAGGCTCCCGGTAAATCGTATTGAATTGCCTCCGCGCCGCCAAAAATCATCAAGCCAAGAAAAGGGACGCACACACACCAAGAAAATAGGGAGATAGGAATGCCCGCTGTCACCGGCAAACTTGCGGCCGCGTCACTGGCGCTTGCGCTCATTGCGGCCTCGGCCTCCACTGCATCGGCCCAGAAGAAATACGATACCGGCGCGACCGACACCGAAATCAAGATCGGCAACATCATGCCCTACAGCGGACCGGCCTCCGCCTACGGCATCATCGGGCGGACCGAAGCCGCCTATTTCAAGAAGATCAACGACGAGGGCGGCATCAACGGCCGCAAGATCAATTACATCTCCTATGACGACGCCTACTCGCCGCCGAAGACGGTGGAGCAGGCCCGCAAGTTGGTCGAGAGCGACGAGGTGCTGTTCATCTTCAACTCGCTCGGCACGCCGCCGAACTCGGCGATCCACAAATACATGAACTCGAAGAAGGTACCGCAGCTGTTCGTCGCGACCGGCGCCACCAAGTGGAACGATCCGCAGAACTTCCCCTGGACGATGGGCTGGCAGCCCAATTACCAGAGCGAGACGCAGATCTATGCGAAGTGGCTCCTGAAGAACAAGCCGGACGCCAAGATCGCGGTGCTTTACCAGAACGACGATTACGGCAAGGACTATCTCAAGGGCCTCAAGGACGGCCTCGGCTCGAAAGCCGCCTCGATGATCGTCATCGAAGAGAGCTACGAGACCTCCGAGCCGACCATCGACAACCACATCGTCAAGCTGAAGTCGACCGGCGCCGACGTCTTCATGAACATCACGACGCCGAAATTCGCCGCGCAAGCGATCAAGAAGAATGCCGAGATCGGCTGGAAGCCGCTGCACTTCCTCAACAATGTCTCTGCTTCCGTCGGCAGCGTGATGAAGCCGGCCGGCTTCGAGAATGGCCAGGACATCATCTCGGCCGACTATCTCAAGGACGTGTCGGATCCCGCGTGGAACAACGATCCCGGCATGAAGGAGTTTCTGGCGTTCATGACCAAATACTTCCCCGAGGGCGACAAGCTCGATAAGGGCACGATCGTCGGCTATGCCGTGGCGCAGACACTGGTCCAGGTCTTGAAGCAGTGCGGTGACAATCTCACGCGCGAGAACATCATGAAGCAGGCGGCGAACGTGAAGGACTTCCGCACCGAGGCGCTGCTGCCGGGCGTGAAGGTCAACACCTCGCCGACCGATTTCGCGCCGATCAGCCAGCTTCAACTCGAGAAGTTCAAGGGCGAGAAGTGGGAGCTGTTCGGAGACGTGATCAGCGCCGACGTCGGCGGCTAACCCCAAACGACAGAGAGCCCCCTGCGCGGCCATCGCAGGGGGCTTTTGCTTGCGCGCGGATTATGATCACGCGATTGCACAATCGAATGATGGTAAAGCCTGCTTACGCTTTGGCGCCTGATGCGGTAGGCAGGGAGCTGGCGATTTTGTCGCCATCATTTCAGTTCGCTGAAGGCCTTCGCCATGACCGACCGACGTCCCCTGCTCCGCGCGCTCTACGACGCCGCCGTTGCCGCCGCCCATCCCAGCACGATTCTGGCGCCGTATCTGCGGCCCGCGCCGAAAGGGCGCGTGATCTGCCTCGCCGCCGGCAAGGGCGCGGGTGCGATGGCCGCGGCCGCCGAGCGGCACTATCTCGACACGCTCAAGCTCGCGCCGGAGCGCCTCGTCGGCATCGCCACCACGCGCCACGGCTACGGCGTGCCGACCCGCCGCATCCGCGTGGTCGAGGCCGGTCATCCCGTTCCCGATGAAGCCGGCCTGAAGGGCGCCGCCGATACGCTCGCGCTCGCTGGCGAGGCCGGGCCCGACGATCTGCTGCTGGTGCTGCTCACCGGCGGCGGCTCGGCGAACTGGATCGCGCCGGTGGACGGCATCAGCTTCGCCCAGAAGCAGGCGGTCAACAAGGCGCTGCTCCGCTCGGGCGCGCCGATCGGCGAGATGAACACGGTCCGGAAACATTTGTCGCGGATCAAGGGCGGCCGGCTGGCGCGCGCCGGCAAGAATGCCGCGGAGATCGTGACGCTCGCGATTTCCGACGTGCCGCACGACGATCCGTCCGCCATCGCCTCCGGCCCCACTGTGCCCGATCCGACCACGCTGGCGGATGCGCGCGCGATCGTCGCGAAGTACAAGCTCGCCATCGACGACGCCGTCCGCCGCGCGCTCGACGATCCCGCCAACGAAAGTGCCAAGCCTGATGATGCCGCCTTCGCGCGCGCGCATTTCGAGCTGATCGCGCGGCCCAAGCAATCGCTCGACGCCGCGGTGAAGCTCGCCAGGGAAGCCGGCTACGAGACCATCGATCTCGGCGCCGATCTCGAAGGCGAGGCCCGCGAGGTCGCAGCCGATCACGCCAGGCTCGCGCTTGAAGCACGCGCGCAAGGCAAGCGCCTCGCGATCCTCTCCGGCGGCGAGCTCACCGTTACCGTGCGCGGCAATGGGCGCGGCGGCCCCAACCAGGAATACGCGCTGGCGCTCGCCGGCCTGTTGAAGGACACGCCTGACATTTCCGCTCTCGCCGGCGACACCGACGGCGCCGATGGCGGCGCCGGCCACCCCACCGATCCCGCCGGCGCGCTGATTGATGCTGCGACGTTCGCGAAGATGAAGGCCCTGGCGCTTCAGCCGCAGGCGTACCTGGACAACAACGACGCGACGACGTTCTTCGAGGCGACCGGCGATCTGCTGATGCCGGGACCGACGCTGACGAACGTGAACGATATCAGGGTGATTTTGGTGGATTGAGACGCCTGCCCAGGTCTCGCTGTCATTCCCCGCGAAGGCGGGGAATCCAGTACGCCGCGGCCTATCGGTTCGATCGCAAACTCTCGGAGTACTGGATCGCCCGGTCAAGCCGGACGATGACAGCCGGGCCTCAAAACTCGTTCGCGATCTTCGAGAGCATCCCGATCAGGGCTTCGCGGTTGGACTGCCCGAGCAGCTCGTTCAGCCGGGACTCGTGCTTGGTGGCGACCAGCTTTTTCGCCCGGGTCAGCACGGCCTTGCCCTTGTCGGTCAATACCAGGATGTGCGAGCGGCGGTCGTTGGTGGAGCGGATCCGCGCGCAAAGGTCGCGGCTCTCCAGATTGTCGAGCATCGCCACGAAGTTCGGGCGCAGGATGCCGAGCGTCGAGGCGATCTCGGTCTGGTTACGGCCCGGATTCTTCTCGACCAGCAGCAGCACGGAGAACTGCGCTGGCGTGAGCTGGAGCGAGGCCATGCAGCGCAAAAAGTTCTCGAACACCTTGAGCTGCGCCCGCTTCAGCACGTAGCCGAGCTGCTCGGAGAGCTCGCCAAGCTGGAGGGCTTCAGGCTGGGCCTCGGCCGCGTCGCCGGGCTTTTCAGAAGACTTTTCAGCGGTTTTGGAAACGGTCATCGCCTCGTGCTCGTGATCCCGCTAAATTCGGGGCGGGTCGTCCGCCCCACCCTTGAAGTTATATTTGATAATTGTTATGGACCATATCAAATATCGTCAGCGTTTCAATGGCTGTGAGCGGACCGTCCACCGCAATTGCGGAGCCCGGTCCCGATCTTTGAGGGGGAGCGTCCGGTCTTGAATACCACCATCATGCTGTTCCTGGTACAGGACGGCATCACCAATGGCGCGATCTATGCGCTGCTCGGCCTGGCGCTGGTGCTGGTGTTCGCCGTCACGCGCGTCATCCTCATTCCCCAGGGCGAATTCGTCACCTATGGCGCGCTGACCTATGCCTCGCTGGCCGCGGGCCAGATGCCGGGCACGGCAAAGCTCGCGCTGGCGCTGGGCATCGGCGCCTTCGTGTTCGACCTGTTCGTGGCGCGCAAGGCGCTGCACGGTCGCCTGATCGCGCGCAGCCTCGTCACCAACGTCGTGCTGCCGACCATCGTGCTGGCGCTGACCGTCTACTTCGCCGCCCAGAAGCCGCCGGTGGCGGTGTGCATCGCGCTGTCGCTGGTGATCGTGGCGATGATCGGCCTCTACCTCTACCGCATCGCGTTCCAGCCGCTGGCGCACACCTCAGTGCTGGTGCTGCTGATCGCATCGGTGGGCGTCCACCTCGCGCTGCAGGGACTGGGCCTGCTGTTCTTCGGCGCCGAAGGCCAGCGCGGACCCGCCGTGCTATCAGGCTCCTTCACCGCCGGCGCGCTGCGCTTCACCGGCCAGAGCATCACCGTCTACGGCATCACCATCGCCTTCATCGTCGGGCTCTGGCTGTTCTTCGGGCTGACGCTCTACGGCAAGGCGCTGCGCGCGACCGCCGTGAACCGGCTCGGCGCCCGCCTTGCCGGCATCCGCACCACGCTGTCCGGCCAGATCGCCTTCCTGCTGGCCTCCGTCATCGGCGCGCTGTCGGGCATCATGATCGTGCCGATCACGACGCTCTACTACGACTCCGGCTTCCTGATCGGCCTCAAGGGCTTCGTTGCCGCGATCATCGGCGGCCTCGTCAGCTATCCGCTCACCGCCGTCGCGGCGCTGGTCGTCGGCATCGTCGAGGCGTTCTCGTCCTTCTACGCCTCCAACTACAAGGAAGTGATCGTCTTCATGCTGCTGATCCCCGTGCTGCTGCTGCGCTCGCTCGCCGCGCCCGCGGTCGAGGAAGAGAAGGACTGACGCGCATGCAGAGCCGGCTTCCCATCCTCATCTTCGCGCTTCTCATGGCGGCGATCCCGCATCTCCCGGGCATGCCGCCGTTCTGGATCGTGCTGCTCGACAATATCGGCCTTGCCGCCCTCGTCGCGATGGGCCTCGTGCTGCTCACGGGCGTCGGCGGCCTGACCTCGTTTGGCCAGGCGGCTTTCGTCGGCTTCGGCGCCTACACCACCGCGGTGCTGTCGACGGCCTATGGCCTATCTCCGTGGCTGACCTTGCCACTATCGCTGCTGGTCAGCGGATCGTTGGCGGTGCTGCTCGGGCTGGTGACCGTCCGTCTCTCCGGGCACTATCTGCCACTCGGCACGCTCGCCTGGGGATTGGGCCTGTTCTATCTCTTCAGCAAGCTGGAATTCCTGGGAAGAAACGACGGCATCTCAGCGATCCCGCCGCTGTCGATCGGCTCGTTCAAGATGCTCTCGCCCGGCTCGATCTATTACGCGATCTGGGTTGCCGTCATCCTCTCGGCTCTGCTCACGATGAACCTGCTGGATTCCCGCACCGGCCGCGCCATCCGCGCGCTGCGGCGCGGACACGTCGCAGCCGAAGCGTTCGGCGTGCACACGCCGCGCGCAAAGCTCCTGGTGTTCATCCACGCCGCGGTGCTCGCCGGCCTCTCCGGCTGGCTCTACGCGCATCTTCAGCGCGCGGTGAACCCGACGCCGTTCGGTGCGCAGGCCGGCATCGAATATCTCTTCA
The DNA here is from genome assembly GCF_011516635.5 of Bradyrhizobium barranii subsp. apii. Lineage (GTDB taxonomy): Bacteria > Pseudomonadota > Alphaproteobacteria > Rhizobiales > Xanthobacteraceae > Bradyrhizobium > Bradyrhizobium barranii. Next base: position 8,673,169 of record NZ_CP096255.1, read on the forward strand.
TCGCGGTGGTCGGCGGCGCCGGCTATGTCTGGGGCGGCGTGCTGGGCGCGGCGATCGTCGTGGTCCTGAAGGAGGTGCTGCAAAGCTATTTGCCGCTGATCCTGCCCGGCTCCGGACAGGTCGAGACCATCGTGTTCGGCATCATGCTGGTGGCGCTGCTCCAGCTTGCGCCCGGCGGCGTCTGGCCCTGGCTGATGTCGTTCCTGCCCGAGCCTACCCGCGGCAAAAAGCCGGACACCTCGCTGAAACTGGAGCAGCGCACCCGCGCGGCCGGCCAGTCCGGCGTCCTGCTCCAGGTCGAGAAGGCGCGAAAGCAGTTCGGCGGCGTGATCGCGGTCAACAACGTCTCCTTCGACGTGCAGGCGAAAGAGATCGTCGCGCTGATCGGACCGAACGGCGCGGGCAAGAGCACGACGTTCAACCTGATCACCGGCGTGCTGTCGGCGACATCAGGCTCGATCTCGGTGCTCGGCAAGAAGGTCGACAGGGCGCCACCGCAGGAGATCGTCAAGCTCGGCATCTCCCGCACCTTCCAGCATGTGAAGCTCGTCCCTGATATGACCGTGCTGGAGAATGTCGCGATCGGCGCGCATCTGCGCGGCCATTCCGGCCCGATCTCCTCGATGCTGCGGCTCGACCGCGCCGATGAAGCGAGGCTGCTCGCGGAGGCCGCCCGCCAGATCGAGCGCGTGGGCCTCGCCGAGCAGATGCACCAGCTCGCAGGCTCGCTCTCGCTCGGCCAGCAGCGCATCGTCGAGATCGCGCGGGCGCTGTGCGTCGATCCGATGCTGCTGCTGCTCGACGAGCCGGCTGCCGGCCTGCGCCACATGGAGAAGCAGCGCCTTGCCGCGCTGCTGCGCGAATTGCGCGACGGCGGCATGAGCGTGCTCCTGGTCGAGCACGACATGGGCTTCGTGATGAACCTCGCCGACCGCATCGTGGTGCTCGATTTCGGCACCAAGATCGCGGAAGGAACGCCCGCCACGATCAAGACCAATCCCGAAGTGATCAAGGCCTATCTCGGAGTGGCGGCATGAGCGCGCTGTTGTCCGTCGCCGACGCACATGTCGCCTATGGCAAGGTCGAGGCCGTGCGCTCGGTCTCGCTTGAGGTCGGCGCCAACCAGATCGTCACCATCGTCGGGGCCAATGGCGCCGGCAAGACCACGCTGCTCTCCGCCATCATGGGCATTCTGCCGCTGAAAGGCCGTGTCGCCTTCGCAGGGCAGGATCTATCACGGCTCGACATCGAGGACCGCGTCGCGATGGGGCTCGGCCTCGTCCCCGAGCACCGCGAATTGTTCGTAACCATGAATGTCGAGGACAATCTCGAGCTGGGGGCCTTCCGCATCGAGCGCAGCAAGGCGAAGACCTCGATGGAGCGCGTCTACACGCTGTTTCCGCGGCTGAAGGAGCGGCGCAAGCAGCTCGCCGGCACCCTCTCCGGCGGCGAGCAGCAGATGCTCGCGATGGGCCGCGCGCTGATGGGCGAGCCCAAGCTCTTGATGCTGGACGAGCCGAGCCTCGGCCTCGCCCCGATCATCGTCGCCGACATCTTCCGCATCGTCACTGAGCTGCGCGCCAGCGGCGTTTCCGTGCTGCTGGTCGAACAGAACGCGCAGGCCGCGCTGAAGATCGCGGACCAGGCCTATGTGATGGAGCTCGGCGAGTTTGTGCTCAGCGGCAAGGCGAGCGATGTCGCGGCGAACGAGCGCGTCGCGGCCAGCTATCTCGGTTTCCAGCACGAAGGCACGAGTGTAATCTGATTTCTTTGCTGGCTCCGCTTCTCTTCTCCCCTTGCGGGAGAAGGCGGCTTAGGCGGTCTTCGGCCGCCGTTCTTAAGAACGCCGATGCTTCGCATCGGCTATGGCGCTGGATGAGAGGTTCTCTCCGCCAATTGCGACGTGGGACCATCGCAGGCGGAGAGAAACCCCTCATCCGTCTCGCGGCTACACCGCGAGCCACCCTCTCCCGCAGGGGGAGAGGATGTACCTTGCGAGCCGCGCTAGCTTTCGCTTGAAGGCAGACTCGCTTTTCCCTTCAACGCCGCGACCTCCGCTTCCAGCTCCGCGATCCGCTGGTCCCTCGCCGCCAGCGCTGCCGCGACATCCGGCGCATCGAACTTCTGCGGAATGTGCTGCGGGCAGTTGGTGTCCCACGCTGCGATCTTGAACAGGATCACCTGCTCTGGGCGCGCGCGGTACCCCTTGGGCATCAGCGACGTCGTCAGCGCCTCATCGTCCTCGACGACGCGCGCCTCGCCCCAGATCTTGACGCGGCGGCGATGGGCGTAGTCCATCACGAAGATATAGGCCTTGGGATTCTCGGACAGGTTTCCCTGCGTGATGTATTGCCGGTTGCCGGCGTAGTCCGTGAAAGCCAGCGTCTGCTTGTCCAGCACCTTCAAAAACCCCTTCGGGCCGCCGCGGTGTTGGATGTAGGGCTGGCCATCGGCCGAGGCGGTCGCGAAATAAAAGCTGTTGGCGTCAGCCAGGAACGCCGCGAGGTTCTCATTGACCTCGGTGCGCCAGCCGCGCTGCTCTGCATGGGCATAGCCTTCGCGCGCTGCAGCGCACCACCCGGCAGGTGAGATTGACCGATGTCGGCACGCGCTATCTGGAGCGCGCGCGGCGCATCCTCGCCGATGTCGAGGAGGCCGACGGCTCCGCGCGCGAGGAGCGCAACCGGCCGAGCGGCCGTCTGGTGGTGTCGGCGCCCCTCGGCTTCGGGCGGCTGCATGTCTCGCCGGTCATGACCGATTATCTCAAGCGCTATCCGGAGGTCACGGCCGAGCTCAGGCTCTCGGACAACCTCGTCAATCTCGTCGAGGACGCGGTCGATGCCGCGGTGCGGATCGGCCATCTCGCCGATTCTTCGCTGGTCGCACGCCAGGTCGGCGAGATGCGGCGGATCACGGTGGCGACGCCGGGCTACCTGAAGCGCCACGGCGAGCCGAAGACGCCACAGGAATTGCTCGCGCACCAGACCATCGCGTTCGGCCCCTACGCCAATTGGCACTTCGTGCAGGACGGCCGCGATATCGAGTGGACGCCGACGCCACGTTTTACCAGCAACAGCGCCGACGCCGCCCTGCAATATGCAGAAGCCGGCGGGGGCATCACGCGGGTGCTGGCCTATCAGGCCGCGGAGGGGTTGAAGCGCGGGCGGCTGAAAATCGTGCTGGCGAAATACGAGCAGCCGGCGCTGCCGATCCATATCGTCTATCCGACCTCGCGTTTGCTGTCGGCCAAGGTGCGCGCCTTCATCGATTTGGTGGTGGAGACGGCGGAGTGGAAGTTTGGGTGAGGTCTCCCTCTCCGTCATGGCCGGGCTTGTCCCGGCCATCCACGTTCTTTGACGCGGAAAGTCAGAACGTGGATGCCCGGGACAAGCCCGGGCATGACGACGGAAAGGCCGGGGGCTCATCCCTTCTTCGGCACCACGCGGAACGTCCCGCTCGCGCGTGCGATCACGACGTCGTCCGCCTTCACCAGACATTGCGCGAAACAGATCGTCTTGCCGGTCCGGATCACGTCGCTCTCGATCGCGAGCCACTGACCGATCTCGGCGGAGCCGACGAAATCGACCGTGAGCGAGATCGTGACGAACGAGGTGGTCCAGTTCGTCATCTGCGCGCAGCTATAGCCCATGGCGTTGTCCGCGAGTGCGGCGATGAGGCCGCCATGGATCAGGCCGCGGCCGTTGGTGTGCGGCTTGGCAAGATGCAGGCCGATGATCACGGCCTTGTCGGTTTTCTTCGCGTAGAGCGGATCCCACGGCTCGGTGAGCGGACTCTTGCGGGAAAGCGGCTCGAAGCCGTCGGGGATGTCGGTGTCGGTCATAGCGTGTCTCGCGTTGCTGGCTGGCGCCATTGAACGCGATGGACGTGACGGACGCATCACCTACAAAGTTTTAAACGGAATTTGCGCGGGCGTTTGAAATGGGCACTCCCGTCATTGCGAGGAGCGAAGCGACGAAGCGATCCAGACTTTCTCCGCGGAAACAGTCTGGATTGCTTCGCTTCGCTCGCAATGACGATGTGGAGAGAGAACGCGATGCCGTAGGGTGGGCAAAGGCGCATCGCGCCGTGCCCACCGTCTCGTAGCAAACGCAAAAGCTGGTGGGCACGCTGCGCTTTGCCCACCCTACGGCACCCTCCTAAAACGGCAGCCCCACATAGTTCTCCGACAGCGACGTCATCGCGGCCTGCGACTGCGTGACGTAGTCGAGCTCGGCGAGCTGGATGCGCCCGCCGATGGTGCCGGTGTCGGGGAATTTGTGCAGCATCGAGGTCATCCACCAGGAGAAGCGCACCGCTTTCCAGACCCGCGCCAGCGCCGTGGTGGAATAGGCGTCGATGCCGGCGTTGGATTTCTCGTCGTAGAATTCGCGGAGTGCATTCGACAGATAATGCGCATCGCTGGCAGCCAAGTTCAGGCCCTTCGCGCCGGTCGGCGGCACGATGTGGGCGGCGTCACCGCACAGGAACATCGTGCCGAACCGCATCGGCTCGGCGACGAAGCTGCGCAGCGGCGCAATGCTCTTCTCGATCGACGGGCCCGTGACCAGACTGTCGGCCGCCTCCTGGTCCAGTCGGCGCTTCAATTCGTCCCAGAAGCGGTCGTCCGGCCATTGGTCGACATGGTCGTCGAGCGCGCACTGCACGTAGTAACGGCTGCGCTTGGTCGAGCGCATGGTGCACAACGCAAAGCCGCGGGCATGGTTGGAATAGATCAGCTCGTGGCTGACAGGGGGCGTCTCCGAGAGGATGCCGAGCCAGCCGAACGGGTAGATCCGCTCGAACTCCTCGATCGCCGTGGCCGGGACGCTGGCGCGGCTGACGCCGTGAAAGCCATCGCAGCCGGCGATGAAGTCGCAATCGATCGTGTGGGTGACCCCGTCCTTGACATAGGTGACGCGCGGCCGACCGCCGTCGAAATCATGCGGCTGCACGTCCTTGGCCTCGTAGACCGAGGTGAGACCCGCGGCCTTGCGCGCATTCATCAGGTCGAGCGTGACCTCGGTCTGGCCATAGATCATGACCGTCTTGCCGGTCGCGGCCTTCATGTCGATGCGGTGACGGCGGCCGGAAAAGGCGAGCTCGATGCCTTCATGCACCAGGCCTTCGGCATGCGCCCGCGCGCTGGCGCCGATCTGGTCGAGCAGCGCGACGGTTCCCTCCTCCAGGAGGCCGGCGCGGATGCGGCCCAGCACGTAGTCCGGGCTCTGCCGCTCCAGAATCACATTGTCGATGCCGTATTGGTGCAGCAGTTGCCCAAGCAACAATCCGGCCGGCCCGGCCCCGATGATTGCGACTTTTGTCCGCAATACTTGCTCCTCCCGATCCTGTAGGTTTTCGCCGCGGCTCGCTTGTCGCAGTCGTCCGCGCAAGATAATTATATCATATAATCGTTGGGCAAAAGGGGAGTGCGGCCGAGCAGCGACAAATCCATGCAACATGGCTGACGTAGATGACGCGGCGGCACGCCGCGCCAGTTCCGGCTTGAACGCGCCGGCAAATTAGATAACATGTTAATTAATGAGACCGGGCCATCGAAGCCCGCCGTCGAAACAGGGAGAGACGACCGATGAGGAAAGCCTGTCTGGCGTTGCTGCTGGCAGCAAGCGTGAGCCCCGCGTTCGCGCAGGACAAGACCTTCGACCTGAAGGTTTCGCACTGGGTGCCGGCCTCGCATCCGCTGCAGAAGTCCCTGGAAGACTGGGTGGCCGCGGTGAATAAGGATTCCGGCGGCACCATCACGGGCAAGGTGTTTCCCGCCCAGCAACTCGGCAAGGCTTTCGACCATTACGACATGGCGCGCGACGGCATCGCCGACGTCACCTACGTCAATCCCGGCTATCAGCCCGGCCGCTTCCCGATCGTCGGCGCCGGCGAATTGCCGTTCCTGATCTCGGACGCCAAGGGCGGCTCGATGGGCCTGGACGCCTGGTACCGCAAATATGCCGAGAAGGAGATGAAGGACGTCAAATACTGCCTCGCCTTCGTCCACTCGCCTTCGTCGTTCCATTCCAAGACGAAGAAGATCGTGATGCCGGAGGACGTGAAGGGCCTGAAGATCCGTCCCGCGCACGCCACCATGGCGAATTTCGTCACCTCGCTCGGCGGCACCAATGTGCAGTCCTCCGCGCCCGAAGTGCGCGACATCATCGAGCGCGGCGTCGCCGACGGCGTCACCTTCCCCTGGGGCTCGCTGGTGCTATTCGGCATCGACAAGGTGACCAAGTACGACATGGAGGCGCCGCTCTACACTACGACCTTCGTGTTCGTGATCAACAAGGACAAGTACTACGCGATGTCCGACAAGCAGAAGGCCGCGATCGACAAGAACTGCTCGACCGAGATGGCTGGCGTGGTCGGCGAGCACTGGGGCAAGTTCGAGGACGCCGGCGTCGACAAGGTGAAGGCGGAAGCCGGCCACGAGGTCTACAAGCTGACGCCGGAGCAGACCGCCGCCTGGAAGAAGGCCGCCGATCCCGACGCGGCGCTTAGCGAGCTCAAGGCGTCGCTGAAGAAGTACAACGCGCTGGCGGAGTAGCGCCAAGCTGCGGCCGCGGCCAGCTCTCTTGTTCCCCCTCTCCCCGTTCTTACGGGGAGAGGGTTGGGGTGAGGGGCTGCTTCCGCAGAGACGGTGACAGCTCGATTCGCGGAGAGTCCCCCTCACCCGAATTCGAGCGACGCTCGAATTCGACCTCTCCCCGCAAGCGGGGCGAGGTGAAGTGCGCGGCGAGACCGAGATCAAACAATGACAGCACACGACGTGACACCTCCCATGAAGCGCTCCTGGATGGACCGCATCATCGACACGATCGAATGGATCGCGGCCGGCTTCGTCGGCATCGTCGCGCTCGACATCTTCCTGTCGGTGTTGCTGCGCAACACGCTGAACTACTCGATCCCCGACTCGTTCGATATCGGCCGCATGCTGCTCGGCATCCTCATTTTCTGGGGCATCGCGGCGACGTCCTATCGCGGCACCCACATCACGGTCGACCTCGTCTGGGGTAATGTCGGGCCACGCTATCAGCGCTGGATCGACGTGTTCGCGACCCTGGTGCTGCTGTTCGTCGTCACCGTGCAGACCTGGACGCTGTTCGACAAGGTGCGCGGCACCTACAACGACAACGTCCAGACCTTCGACATGCACATGCCGACCTGGCCGTTCTTCGCGGTCGCGTGGATCGGTGATGCCGCCGCCGTGCTGCTGATCGCGATCCGCACCTACCGCCTGATCTTCCATCCCGAAGATATGCACGATCCCAAATTGAAGGCGACGGAGTAATCATGAGCACCGATGCCGTCGCCTTAATCGGCTTCGTTTCCCTGTTCGTCCTGATGCTTCTGCGCGTGCCCGTCGGCATGGCCATGGGCCTCGTCGGCGTGACCGGCTTCGCCTATCTCGTCAACGGCACTGCGGCGCTGAAACTGGTCGGCCAGACCTCGATGCGTACGGTCACCGACTACACGTTCGGCGTCATCCCGATGTTCCTGCTGATGGGCTCCTTCGTCAGCAATTCCGGCATGAGCCGCGAGCTGTTCCGCGCCGCCAACGGTTTCGTCGGGCATCTGCGCGGCGGGCTCGGCATCGCCACCGTCGGCGCCTGCGGCGGCTTTGCCGCGATCTGCGGCTCCTCCGTCGCGACCGCCGCGACCTTCTCCGCCGTCGCCTACCCCGAGATGCGCCGCTTCGGCTATCCGCAGTCGTTCGCCACCGGCGTGATCGCCGCCGGCGGCACGCTCGGCGCGATGCTGCCGCCGTCCACCGTGCTCGCGGTCTACGGCATCATCACCGAGCAGGACATCGGAAAGCTCTTCATCGCCGGCATCATTCCGGGCCTCCTGGCGATGACCATGTACATGATCACGATCTTCCTGATCGGTCATTTCCGCCCGGACTTCCTGCCCAAGGGCAAGGTGCTGCCGTGGCGCGAGCGATTTGCGGGCCTGAAGGACATCTGGGCGCCGGTCTTGCTGTTCGTCTTCGTCATCGGCGGCCTCTACGGCCTGCCGTTCCTGCCGCGCTTCACGCCGACGGAGGCCGGCGGCGTCGGTGCCGCGGGCGCCTTCATCATCGGCGTGGTCACCGGACGGCTCGATCGCGAGAAGATCTTGGCCTCGCTGCTCCAGGCGACGCGCACCGCGGCCGCCGTGTTCACCGTGCTGATCGGCGCGCTGATCTTCGGCTATTTTCTCACGGTGACGCAGACGCCGCAGAAGGTCACCGAATTCCTCACCGGTCTCGGCCTCGGCCCCTACGGCGTGCTGGCGCTGATCATGGTGATGTATCTCGTGCTCGGCTGCCTGATGGACGCCATGGCGATGATCATCCTCACCGTGCCGATCATTTTTCCCGTCATCACGCATCTCGGGTTTGACCCGATCTGGTTCGGCGTCATCATCGTGATGACCGTCGAGCTCGGCCTGATCCATCCGCCGGTCGGGATGAACGTCTTTGTCATCAAGAGCGTGGTGAAGGACGTTTCCTTCTCCACGATCTTCAAGGGCGTGATCCCGTTCGTGGCGACGGACCTGGTGCGGCTGGTGATCCTGATCGCGTTCCCGCTGCTGGCGACCTGGCTGCCGACACGCATGATGGCGCACTAGTGAACGCCTACTGCGCGACGCGCTGTTGTCCCCTCTCCCCTTGTGGGAGAGGGTGGCTCGCCGCGGAGCGGCGAGACGGGTCAGGGTATCTCTCCGCCCGCACACTTGCGTTTGCGGAGACAACCCCTCATCCGGCGCTTCGCGCCACCTTCTCCCACAAGGGGAGAAGGAAGATCACTGCGCTTAGCGCAATAGATTGGAGAGAAGCGATGACCACACCGGCGCTCGAGACCGGCATCGGCGTTCGCCGCATCATTCCGATTATCGGCGGCGAGGTGACGGGCGCGATCACCGGCAAGGTGCTGCCGTTCGGCGCCGACTTCCAGACCATCCGTCCCAACGAGCTGATCGATCTCGAAGCCAAATACGCCTTCGAAACGGATGACGGCGCCATCGTCTATGTCGAGAACAAGGGCATGCGCTTCGGCCCGGTCGAGCTGCTGCAAAAGCTCAAGCGCGGTGAGCCGGTCGATCCGAAGCTGATCTATTTCCGCACGGTCCCGAAATTCGAGACGGGGCACGAAAAATATCGCTGGCTGATGAAGCACATCTTTGTCGGCTCAGCCGCTCGCCATGCGGATCGCGTGGTGATCGACGTGCATCAGGTGCTGTGAGAAAGCTGCCACCTCGTCATTGCGAGCGCAGCGAAGCAATCCAGGATCTTTCTGCGGAGAGACTCTGGATTGCTTCGCTGCGCTCGCAATGACGGAGGGTGCTGCAACAGCAGCGTGTCACAAGGCCGTAGAGACCCCTGACCGCCGGATGAGATCCAGGCAATTCAATCCCCGCCCGGGGTGATATCCTCCCCGCCCTCCTTGACTCCCCCAGAATTCGTTATACAACATAACTATTCTGACAAGGACGCAAATGACACAGGGAAACGCCGAGACCGCTGACGCGGGCGCCTCCGGGCTTTTGAGGATCGAGCGGGCGGACCGGGTTCTGACCGTGGGCCTGAACCGGCCGGCCAAGCGCAATGCGCTCAATGACGGCATTATCCTCGAAATCGGCGAGTGCTTTGCCTCCCTGCCCGAGGATATCGGCGCGGTCGTCATCCACGGCATCGGCGATCATTTCTCCTCCGGCCTCGACCTCTCCGAGCTTCAGGACCACGACGCGACCGGCGGCCTCCTGCATTCCCAGATGTGGCACCGGGTGTTCGACCGCATCCAGTACAGCCGCGTGCCCGTGATCGCTGCGCTCCGGGGCGCGGTGATCGGCGGCGGGCTGGAGCTGGCCTGCGCCGCCCATATCCGCGTCGCCGAGCCCTCGACCTATTTCGCCCTGCCGGAAGGGCAGCGCGGCATCTTCGTCGGCGGCGGCGGCTCGGTGCGGCTGCCGCGGCTGATCGGCGTTGCCAGGATGATGGACATGATGCTGACCGGCCGCGTCTATAGCGCGACCGAAGGCGCCTCCTACGGCTTTACGCAATATGTGACGGAGGCCGGCAACGGGCTCGGCAAGGCGCAGGAGCTTGCGACCAAGGTCGCCTCCAACGCGCCGCTGACGAACTTCGCCGTGCTCCAGGCGCTGCCGATGATCGCGGAGGCCAATCCGCAGGCCGGCCTGTTGATGGAATCGCTGATGGCAACAGTTGCGCAGAGCGACAAAGAGGCAAAACGCAGGATCCGCGAATTCCTCGAACACAAGACCGCAAAGGTGAAGCCGAAGTCATGAGCGGACAGCCGTCCTCTTCCAGCATGGAGCGCGGCGCGAGCACTTCCCCGCTGCGGCCCATTTCGTTCGGCGATCCCGTCGTCAACATCGAGCGGCGCGACGACGGCACGATTTACCTGCGGCCAAAGCAGCCGCTCGGCGACTATCCGGTCCGCCTCACCGACCGCCTGCATCATTGGGCGACGACGACGCCGGACCGCGTTTTCATGGCCGAGCGCGAAGGCGGCCGCGGCTGGCGCAAGATCACTTACGCAGAGCTGCTCGCCGCCAGCCGGCGCATTGCCTCCGGCCTGATTGCGCGCGGCCTGTCGGCGGAGCGGCCGGTCGTCATCCTCTCAGGCAATTCGATCGACCACGCGCTGCTCGCGTTCGGCGCGTTCTATGCCGGAATTCCGTTCTGCCCGGTGTCGCCGGCCTATTCGCTGGTGTCGAAGGATTACGGCAAGCTCTCTTACCTGATGAAGCTGCTGACGCCCGGCCTCGTCTTCGCCGAGGATGCCGGCAAGTTCGCGGACGCGCTCGCCGCCAATGTCTCGCTCGGCACCGAGATCGCCGCGTCCTGGGGCAGCGTGCCGGGCCGCGACGTCACCCTGCTCGCCGACCTCATGGCGACGCCGCTCCACGGCGATCTCGACGCGATACACGACAGGATCGGCCCCGACACGATCGCAAAGTTTTTGCTGACGTCGGGCTCGACCGGCAATCCCAAGGCCGTCATCAACACCCAGCGCATGATCTGCGCCAACCAGGTAATGCTGCGCGAGACGCTCGCCTTCCTCAAGGACGAGCCCCCGGTCATCATCGACTGGCTGCCCTGGAATCACACCTTTGGCGGCAACCACAATATCGGGCTGACGCTCTACAATGGCGGCTCGATGTATCTCGACGCCGGCAAGCCGGTGCCGGGCGGCATCGAGGAGACCGTGCGCAATCTCCAGGAGATTTCGCCGACGGTCTATTTCAACGTCCCCAAGGGCTATGAATCGCTGCTGCCGTATTTGCGCGACGACCAGGGCCTGCGCGCAAAGTTCTTCGACCGGCTGCACGCGATGTTCTTCTCGGGCGCCGCACTCTCGCCGTTCGTCTGGAACAGCCTCGACGAGCTCGCGGTGAAGGAGAAGGGCTACCGCGTGCCGATGCTGACGGGCCTTGGCGCCACCGAGACCGCGCCGTTCTTCATGTCGGTCAATCCGCGCACCAGCCGCTCCGGCCATGTCGGGCTGCCCGTGTCCGGCAATGACGCCAAGCTGGTGCCGAACAACGGCAAGATGGAAGTGCGCGCCAAGGGGCCGAACGTGATGCCCGGCTATTGGCGCCAGCCCGACATCACCGCGAAATCCTTCGACGAGGAAGGATTTTACAAGATGGGCGACGCGCTCAAGCCCGTCGATCCCGACGATCTCAATGCCGGCTTCGATTTCGACGGCCGTGTCAGCGAAGACTTCAAGCTCGGCAGCGGAACCTGGGTCAGCGTCGGCCCGCTGCGTGCGCGCTTCGTCGCGGCCTGCGCGCCGCTGGTGCGCGACGTCGTCATCGCCGGCATCAACCGCGACGAAATCTCCGCGCTGGTGCTGCTCGATCTCGACGGCTGCCGGTTGATCAACCCGACGCTGCCGGCCGACGATCTCACCGTCACCGCCCGCGACCGGCTGGTGCGCGAAGCCTTCCGCGAGCGCCTGACGCGCTTTCTGTCTTCGGCCACCGGTTCCTCGACGCGGATCACGCGCGCGATCCTGCTGGATACGCCGCTTTCGATCGACAAGGGTGACGTCACCGACAAGGGCTCGATCAACCAGCGCGCGGTGCTGGAACATCGCGACGCGCTGATCGAGGAGCTCTACGCTGCCAATCCATCGGACCGTGTGATATCGGTCGGCTAAGAAACCATCGCTACAGGAGAACGCCATGTTGTTGAAGGATCAGGCAGTCATCGTTACCGGCGGTGCATCGGGACTGGGCGCTGCGACCGCGCGAAAGCTGGCGGCGCAGGGCGCCAAGGTCGCGGTGTTCGACCTCAATGCCAAGCTTGCGGAGACCGTCGCCGCCGAGCTCAAGGGCGTCGCCGTGACCTGCGACGTCTCCGATGCCGCCTCGGCCGAGGCCGCGATCACGCAGGCGACCAAGGCGCATGGACCCGCGCGCGTGCTGGTGAACTGCGCCGGCATCGGCGTCGCCAAGCGCGTGGTCGGCCGCGACGGGCCGATGGCGCTCGCCGATTTCGACAAGGTGATCAAGGTCAACCTCATCGGCACCTTCAACATGCTGCGCCTCGCCGCAACCGAGATGTCCAAGCTCGAGCCGCAGGCGACCGGCGAGCGCGGCGTCATCATCAATACGGCGTCCGTTGCCGCCTATGACGGCCAGATCGGCCAGTCGGCCTATTCGGCCTCCAAGGGCGGCATCGTCGGCATGACGCTGCCGATCGCGCGCGAGCTCGCGCAGTTCGGCGTCCGCGTGCTGACCATCGCGCCCGGCCTGTTCCTGACGCCGCTGCTGGCCAACCTGCCGCAGGAAGCCCAGGACTCGCTCGCCGCCGCGATCCCGTTCCCGCGCCGGCTCGGCCACGCCGACGAGTTCGCCGCGCTCGCGCTGCACATGGTCGAGAACTCGTACCTGAACGGCGAAGTGGTGCGCCTCGACGGCTCGCTGCGCATGGCGCCAAAGTAGGGCGCAACGAAAGCAGGGCCATCGCATGTTCGTGAACCGGCGCGACGTCCAGATCCAGTGGGGCGACTGCGACCCCGCCAACATCGTCTATTACCCGCGCTATTTCGCGATGTTCGACGATTCGACATCGACCCTGTTCGAGGTCGCCGGATTCTCAAAGCAGGATTTGGTCCGCAAATACGGCCTGGTGGGCATCCCCATGGTCGACACGCGGTCCAAGTTCTACATCCCCTCGACCTATGGCGACTGGATTACCATCGAAACGAAGATCGAGAGCATCAAGCGCTCGAGCTTCGAGGTGAAGCACAACGTCTACAAGGGCGAGGCGCTGGCGATCGAGGGTTTCGAGACCCGCGTCCTGGTCCGCCGCGATCCCGTTAACCCCGACAAGCTGAAATCGGCACCGTTTCCGGCGGAAATGGTAGCCAAATTCACGGGAAGTTAGGTCTGGAGCTAAATCGCCGCATCACCAAAAGAGGGGGCTGAATTACCCCCCGATTTCTGCTTTCAAAGAAACACGTCAAGGGAGGAATAGATGAAACGCTTTTACCTGACCGCCGCCATCGCCGCGGCGACGCTTACCCTGCCGGCTCTGCCTGCGCTGGCCCAGACCAGCGAAATCACCATCGGCATCACCACCACCACGACCGGTCCGGGCGCAGCTCTCGGCATTCCCGAGCGCAACGCGCTGGAATTCGTGCCGAAGGAGATCGGCGGCGTGCCGCTGAAGGTGATCGTGCTCGACGACGGCGGCGATCCCACCACGGCGACCACCAACGCCCGCCGCTTCGTGACCGAATCCAAGGCCGACATCATCATGGGCTCGGCGCTGACGCCGCCGACCATCGCGGTCTCCAACGTCGCCAACGAGGCCGGCATTCCGCATTTCGGCCTGGCGCCGTTCCCGATCACGCCTGAGCGCATGAAGTGGTCGGTGGCGATGCCGCAGCCGATCCCGATCGTGGGCAAGGTGCTGTACGACCACATGAAGTCGAAGGGCGTGAAGACCGTCGGCTATATCGGCTATTCCGACTCCTATGGCGACCTCTGGTTCAACGACCTGAAGGCCCAGGCCGTGCCGATGGGCATCACCATCGCCGATGAGGAGCGCTTCGCCCGCCCTGATACGTCAGTGACCGGACAGGTGCTGAAGCTCGTCGCCGCCAACCCCGACGCGATCCTGGTCGGCGCCTCCGGTACCGCGGCCGCGCTGCCGCAGACCGAGCTGCGCGAGCGCGGCTATCAGGGCCTGATCTACCAGACCCATGGCGCAGCCAGCATGGACTTCATCCGCATCGCCGGCAAAGCGGCGGAAGGCGTGCTGATGGCCTCCGGTCCCGTCATGGACCCCGAGGACCAGCCGGACGAAGCCGCCACCAAGAAGCCGGGCCTCGCGCTCAACACCGCCTATGAGGCCAAGTACGGTCCGAACAGCCGCAGCCAGTTCGCCGGTCATTCCTATGATGCGTTCGAGATCCTCAAGCGCATCATTCCGACGGCGCTGAAAACCGCAAAGCCCGGCACGCCGGAATTCCGCGAAGCGATCCGTCAGGCGCTGCTGTCGGAGAAGGAGCTGGCAGCGAGCCAGGGCGTCTACAACTTCACCGAAAAGGACCGCTACGGCCTCGACGAGCGCTCGCGCATCCTGCTCACGGTGAAGAACGGCAAGTACACGCTCGTGAGGTAAGGCGCGACGAAAGTTTCGAGACAACGAGAGCCGGCCTGATGGGCCGGCTCTTTTGTTTTGGGTTTGAGATTAGCGAGCGCGAAGTCGAATCGAGTCGGCCTACAGCAGCGCTCTCTCCGTTCCCTCCCCCCTTGCGGGGGAGGGGCAGGGAGAGGGGAGCCGCACGGGGATTCTTTCCGTCGCGCCCCCGCCCTCGATGCAAGAACAACAACCGGCACCTTGTCCTGGGCTACCCCTCTCCCTAGCCCTCCCCCGCAAGGGGGGAGGGAACGCACCTCCGTCGGGGCGCTAGTCGGGTCTCATCCCATCAAGCCTCAGGCCGCCTGCCGCAGCGGGGTCCAGGCGAACTCCGGATAATAATCGTCCATCATGCGGTCGACATAGGCGGTGAGGTTCGCAAATCCCTCGGCGCGCTGACGCAGGCCGGATTCGAAGAAGGGCGTCAGGATTCCGGCGAGCGCGCCGAAGGCGGTGGCATCGACGCCGCAGGGCTTGTTGCCCATCAGGTAGGCCTTGTCGCCGAGCTGGACCGAGAGCGCGAACAACGAACGTACCGCGAGATCGACATCGTCATCGGGCGCGTGGCGGCCGAGGCCGGAGAGCAGATAGTTCTCGGCGACACGAAATTGCGCATCCTCGCGCAACTTTTCGCGATTGTGCTCCGGCGCGCCGTCGAAGAAATGCGAGGGCCCCTTGGCGAAGTTGACCGGATCGACCCAGCGCGCCCCGACCAGCGCCCAGTAGACGTGATGCTCGATCGTGCGCTCGAACGCCCAGGCCTGCGCGCGCTCGGCCAGCGACAGCCCGGCGTCGAAATCGAAGCCATAGCGGCGCTCGATATGGGCGCGAATGAAGGTGGAATCGGCCACCGCCTCGCCGCCATCGTCGATGAACGGCAGCTGCCCCTTGGGCGAGGCCGGCGGCATCGCCCGCTCCTTCCGGTAGGGCAGTCCCGCCATCTTGAGCTGGACCTCGGTCTTGGTGACGAAGGGGCTGATTTCCGGCAGGCCGAAGCCGGCGCCAAAGCCATAAAGCGTGATCATGCGAACTCTCTCCTGGACCTGCGAAATTTGGGCTTGCGAAATTTGGACTTGCGAAACTTTGAGGGAACCTAGTGACCGGCTGCTGCCACCATGGTGGCAGCAGCCGTGATATCTTCTGCGAAACGGGCCCCCCGCCAGGCGCGGGCCATGACATGGCGGGCCAGCGCGTCCGCAGCCTGGGTCAGCAAGCGTGCCATCACGCTTGCGAGAGCAAATCGGAGGTCGACGGCCATGAGATCGAGCGAAACGAGGCGGCCGAGCGCCCAGGCGGACCAGACCTGTGCCCCAACATCGGAATCGCCGGGCCAAAATGGGTTGGAATGATCATGGACAAATCCTCTTCAGTCGATGTGTTGTCCCGGTATAGACACCCCCTGCTGCCAACATCCTGTCAGCAGCAGCGCGCCATTTTCTGATCCGTCCCCCGATAAGAGAATTGCCATGAGACGCGCCGACCGGCTGTTTCAGATCATCCAGGTGCTGAGGCGCACGCGTAAGCCGCTGACCGCGGACGCGATCGCGGCCGAGCTCGAGACCTCGAAGCGCACCATCTATCGCGACATCGCAACCTTGATCGGCCAGCGGGTGCCGATCCGCGGCGAAGCCGGCATGGGCTACATCCTCGAGAAGGGTTTCGACCTGGCGCCCTTGATGCTGACACCCGACGAGATCGAGGCGGCGGTGCTGGGCGCGCAATGGGTCGCAGGCCATGCCGATTCCGCACTGGCACGCGCGGCCGAAGATTTGATGGCCAAGATCGCCGACACCGTGCCTGAGCGCTTGCGTCCCTTCGTGCTGGAGCCGGCAAGCCGCGCGCGGCCGAGCTGGAACAGGGAGCCGGACCGCCTCGACATGGCGCGCACGCGCACCCAGATCCACGAAGGCAGGAAGATCATGCTGCGCTATCGCGACGAGCAGGGCCGCCCCAGCGAGCGCATGATCTGGCCGATCTCGGTCGGCTATCTCGAAGCCGTGCGCCTGCTTGCGGCCTGGTGCGAGCTGCGCGGCGACTTCCGCAGCTTCCGCACCGACCGCGTCGTGGATGCGAACTATCTCGACGATAAATATCCGGAGCGGCGCGACGTGCTGCGCGCAAGATGGCGGCAGAGCCTGGTCTGGGGCCCGCCAAAGGACACGTGAGCGCGATGGAAGAGACCTCCCCCGTCGACCTGTCGAGCTGGTGCCAGAGCTGCGGCGCCTGCTGTGGCTATTCGGAGAACTGGCCGCGCTTCTCGATCGAGAGCGACGAGGAGCTTGCCGCAATCCCCGAGACGCTCGTCAACGCGCGCCAATCCGGCATGCGCTGCGAGGGCGATCGCTGTTCGGCGTTGCGGGGGGAGATCGGAAAGCAGACGGCCTGCGGCATTTACGAGGTGCGGCCGGAGGTGTGCCGCACCTGCATGCCGGGAGACGCCGAATGCGCGATGGCGCGGCGGAAATTCGGACTGCCGGTAATCGAGGTCGCTTAGGCTGGAACGGCTACCGCTGGAACGGCTTCGCTGACCTCGTCGTCGAACCCGTCCTCAAGCGGTGCAAGCACCGAGAGCGGCTTGGTCGACAGCGTGATCGGCTTGCGGCCCCCCGACAGCGACGGCGACGATTTGACCGTGCTTTCGCGCGACAGCGCGTAAAGCGTCGAGCCGACGCGGCCGCCATTGTCGATCAGGTCACGCTCGTTGCAGCTGGCTGCGATCGCGACCGCCAGCGAATGCAGATGGCTGCGGCGATAGCAGAACAGCGCCAGCCTGGCGCGCGCGTCAGGGGAAACACTCTCAACCAGCCTCGGCAGGCCACTCTCGCTGGCGCGATACATCTCGCCAAGGAGCTCGTCGCGGACCGGGCAGAAATCGCTTTCATATGCGTCGCGGCTTGAAAACATTGCGGTTCTCCTCGTTGCCGAAGATGCAGCGCAATTCTCTAATGAAAGGTTAACCACGCCGCCCGGTAGTCACCCGGGGTCCTTGCGCCCTGGTCGCGAATCGGAGGCGCCCGAATGGGGGTCGGGCCACCACATCTGAGCCGATAAGTCGGGACGCCAATGCCTCCACGGCGTCATGGCCGGGCATAGCCGTCCGAAGGACGGCGTCGCTTCCGCTCGCCTTTGTCCCGGCCATCCACGGCTGGCCACGCGGCACGAAGAACGTGGATGCCCGGGCCTTCGCCTCGCCGAAGCGGCTTCGGCCGCGCAGGCGGGACAAGCCCGGGCATGACGACCTCTTGTGAATGCCGATCGACGACTATCCGCAGGCCCGCCGGCCTCAGTTCGCCGCCATGAAGATGGAAAGGCCGAAGCCGGTCAAATGATGCAGGGCCTGGTCGACGCCGATCAGGGTCCAGAACCAGGGATGCTGCAGGTCGACACCGAAATTGGCGGAGACGAACCCCTTGGCGCGGTCGATGGTGATGTGGATCGCGAAGTCGATGAACGCGACGAACCAGAATCGCGGCGCCACTATCAGGATCAGCGGCAGCGCAACCGCGAGGTGAATCAGGCAATGCACCAGAAGCGGCAAAGCCCAGCCGTGCTTCTGGTCCTTGCCGTGCGCCATCCAGGCGGTCTGGAGCACGAAATCGGCGATGATGTGCTTGAAGGTGAGCAGCAACATCCAGCCAATGAGCGCTTCGACCGGAACCGCCGATGACATGGGTGGAAACGACAAGCTGACGCCCTCATTGACGTGACAAGAAAGATCGGAGCGTTAGCGCAACTTCTTTTTGGACCGGTCAAATCGCCGGGACGTGTGATTTATGACATCTCCCGCGACGGAATGCAGCCGGGGGGAACTGGAAAATCGCCAACTGTGGCTAACTGGTGATAGGATGACCAATCGCCGCGGCCAGATCGAG
This sequence comes from Bradyrhizobium barranii subsp. apii, assembly GCF_011516635.5. Taxonomy (GTDB): domain Bacteria; phylum Pseudomonadota; class Alphaproteobacteria; order Rhizobiales; family Xanthobacteraceae; genus Bradyrhizobium; species Bradyrhizobium barranii. Next base: position 8,691,712 of record NZ_CP096255.1, read on the forward strand.
TAAGGTTACCTCCGGCTCGAATTTTGCATTCCGGTACCGGCGCGCTATCATTGTCGGCAGAGAATATCGTTCTTTTTTCAGACGTTTAGGAATTGCAGGGCGCCCGCCGCGATCGCATTCGCGAGCCGTCCGCCACTCAGGAATAGGGCCGGAGTGCTGCCATGAGTACTGAAGGCCCAACCTCGTCACCGACCGAACCGCCGCCGCGGCGCCCCAAGGTGATCAAAACCAATCAGCAGCAGGTCTTTCTCTACGTCGTGCTGACCCTGCTGCTGTCGCTCGCCACCGTCTGGGGCGGCCGCGCCATGCTGCACAATTCGGAGACGCTGACCTTTGCCGTCGGCACCCCCAACAGCGACGAGGCGCTGTTCGCCGCCAAGCTCGCCACGCTGCTGAAGAACAACGCCTCGCGCTTCCGGATCAAGATCGTCAACAACGCAGACAATGCCAAGGCGCTCGCACAGTTCGACCGCAAGCAGGCCGACCTCGCCGTCCTTCGCACCGACACCAAGGTGCCGCTGCGGGCGCGCACGCTCGCGATCCTTGAGCACGATCTGGTGCTGCTGCTCGGTCCCGGCAACAAGAAGATCAAATCGCTCGCCGAGTTGAAGAAGAAGAAAGTTGCCGTCGTCGCCGAGAACGAATCCTCGCTCGCCTTCGTCCGTAGCATCCTCGACATCCCCGACGGTCCGGATGCCGCCAGGATCCAGATGGCGCCGCAGGGTGCAACGCTCGACAAGCTGTTTGCGCCGGCGAGCGGCTTCGGCGCGGTGATCGCCATCGTCCATGCCTCCAGGGCGGTGCGGGACAAGGCCTATGAGCAGGTCGCCAAGCGCGGCGGCTTCACGCTGAACGCGATCGACGAGGCCAAGGCGCTCGCGCGCAAGATTCCCGGCATTTCCAGCGAAACGCTGACTGCGGGCACGCTGTCCGCATCGCCGGAAATTCCCGACGACGACCTCGACACGATCGGGCTCGAATGGCTGCTGGTCGCGCAATCCAGGATGTCGGCGAGCACGGCGGGCGAGCTCGCGCGCGTCGTCTATGAGAACAAGTCCGCGCTCGGGCTCGACAACGGCTTCGCCAGCCGAATCGAGCCGGCCTCCGTCGAGAAGGATGCCTACGTGATGGCGCATCAGGGGGCGGCCGACTACATCAACGACGACACCAAGTCGTTCATGGATAAGTACAGCGACCTGATGTATCTGGGCGCCGCCGCGCTCAGCGTGATCGGCTCGATCTTCGCAGCGATCTACGCCAAGATCACCCGGATCGCGCCTGAGAAGGCTGGCGAGCTTTCCACCGCCGTCCTCGACATCGGCGAACGCATCGAGCACGCCCATTCGCTGGACCAGCTCGAATGTCTCCAGGATGAGCTGGAGGGCATTCTGCGCGGCGCGGTCATAGGTCTCAGGGACGGCACGATCAGTACCGACGGGCTCGACACCTTCAAGCTCGGCTACGAGTTCGTCCGCGACGAGATCGGCATGCGCCGCGACTATCTCAAACGCCACTGCGGCGAGGCCGACAAGGTCGCCCAGGATACGGCCCCTCCCCAGCAGGACGAGAGCAAGATCGTCGTGGTGAAGACAGCTCAGAGTGCCTGACCTGTCGATCTGACGGGTCTCGCAGCAGCGCCTTGCCGACATTTCCCGCGAATCGCCGGGCCGAATCCGCGAACCGCCCCCATCCACAACCGTTTGCTCCCGGATACAACCGGAGCACGCGCCATGCGTACACTCCTCGTCATCATCCTTCTGGGCATGCTGGTGGCGGCCCGCTATTTCGCCTATTCCGCAATGGCGATCGAGGGCGAGCCGATCCCGACGGAAGGCTATGTGGCGTTGGCGCTGGGCGCGGGTTTCGCCATCGTCGTCGGCATCGGCCTGATGATGCTGCTTTTTTTCAGCAGCCGCCGCGGCTACGACGAGCCGCCGCATTTCAGGTAGCGACCCGGATCCACCGCGGCACCGGGCTTTCCGCGCTCCTGTCCGACGATGCTGCGGGCAGTCCCCTGCCCGTCGTTGACGGCTCCTGCCTGGGCGGGCACTTTGGCGGTGGCGTCCCAGCCGGGACCGCAAGAGACACGACCGAGCCCGCCTTCCCGCATGTCCAAGCCGCTGATCCCCGCATTGGCCCAGTTCGTGGCCGCCACGGCCGGCCGCAACATGACCAAGGCGGCCTATGTGGCGGTCGGGCTCGGCGTGCTCAGCATGGTGCTGCTGACGGTCAACCCGGCCTATGAGACGGCGCACCGCTGGGTCGATGCCCTGCTATGGGCCTGCCTCGTCTATTTCGTGTTCGAATGGGTGGTCCGGCTGCGCCACATGGCACAAACGGGGCGCCTGTCGCTCTACATGACCTCCTCTGCCGGAGTGGTCGATGCTCTGGGCGCGCTGGCCGTGCCGGTCGCGCTCCTGATCGGCATCGAGCCGAAGACGGCGTGGCTGCTCAGCGTGCTCTGGGTATTGAAGGTGGTGCCGGGCATTCCGGGCCTGCGGCAGCTGCGCCGGGTGCTGGTGCTGGAATCGGGGCCGCTGGTCAGCGTGCTCGTGATCTTCCTGATGGTGGTGTTCCTCGCTTCCGTCGCTGAATATTTCCTGGAACGGGACGTGCAGCCCCAAACCTTCGGCAGCGTTCCCGCCGCGCTGTGGTGGGCTGTCGTCACGCTGACGACGACGGGCTATGGCGATGTCGTGCCGGTGACGCCGCTCGGGCGCGTGGTGGCGGCGATGGTGATGATCTCGGGCCTCGGCGTGTTCGGGCTGTGGACTGGTATCCTGGCGACCGGCTTTGCCGCCGAGACAAGGCGCGACAATTTCCTCAAGACCTGGGAATCCGTCAGCAAGGTGCCGTTCTTCGCAGCGCTCGGCCCTGCCGCCATCGCCGACGTCACCCACATGCTGCGCACCATGGAGCTGCCGGCGCGCACCATGATCATCCGCAAGGGCACGCAGGGCGACTGCATGTATTTCATCGCCGCCGGCGAGGTCGAGGTCGACCTGCCCGGCAAGAAGGTCCAGCTCGGCGAGGGCGCGTTCTTCGGCGAGATGGCGCTGCTCGGCAACAACAAGCGCGGCGCCAATGTCTCGACCACGAAGGTGTCGCGGCTGCTGGTGCTCGACCTCGTCGATTTCCGCGTGCTGATGGCGCGGCATCCCGATCTCGCCGAGACCATCGATGCGGAAGCCAAGCGCCGCACACTCGAAAACAAATAAATGGAGACAAGAATGTCGGACACAGCCGACGCAGCCTCAGGCCCCGTGCTCGAACGCGACGGCGCACGCGCCACCATCCGCCTCAACCGGCCCAAACATCTCAACCGGCTCCAGGCCGAGGATCTCGGCGAGCTGGTCAGACTTTTCGACCGGATCGAGGCCGATCCTGATATCCGCGTGCTGGTGCTGACCGGCACGGGGCGGGCCTTCTCGGCGGGCTATGACCTCAACTCGGTTGCCGAGCGCGCGGTCAGCGCCAACGAGCAGCAGAGTGCGGGCTCGGCGTTCGAGGTCGTCGTCAACCGGCTGGAGGATCTCGGCGTGCCGACGATCTGCCGGCTCAATGGCGGCGTCTATGGCGGGTCGACCGACCTCGCGCTCGCCTGCGATTTCCGCATCGGCGTCGACACCGCCGAGATGTTCATGCCGGCGGCGCGGCTCGGGCTGCATTACTACAGAAACGGCATCAAGCGTTACGTGACGCGGCTCGGCGTCGACAATGCGAAAAAGCTATTCCTCACCGCGCAGAAGATCAGCGCGCCGGAGATGCTGCGGATCGGCTATCTCACCGCCATGGTGCCGGTGGAATTCCTGGACGAGGAGGTCGACAAGCTCGCCACGGTTCTCGCCGGCAACGCGCCGCAGGCGATGGCCGGCATGAAGCGCGCCATCAACGAATTCGCCCGTGGCGAATTGGACGAAGCGGCCGCCGATCAGCGCCACCGCGACAGCATGCGCGGCGACGAGATCAAGGAGGGTATCAAGGCGTTCGCGGAAAAACGGCCGCCAAAATTCTGATCACGCCCGCTGCGACCTCATCGCGCGCACCTGCGTGAGCTTGGGATCGCGGACGAGCGCCTGGTAGCGCTTGCTGTCGACGGCGTAAATCGCGATCCGGCCCTCACCGTTGGCATGAACGCCCCAGCCGAAGCGCTTGCCCAGGCTCGACGCCCTCATGCACGCCTGCCCCCGGGAGAAGAACGCTTCACGGGCCGCATGCCTCTCCGTCTTCGGAGCCTTCACATCGAGCTCCCGTCCCGGCGCAGACGTCGCGAAGATCACGTCGTCGGAGGTGTGCTTGTAGGGTGCCTTGGCGATCATCTCGTATTGCAGGCACGCCACCGTCGGCTTTCCCGCGCGCAGCGGCGGCTCCTCGCGGGTATGCGCGGGACAGTCTTCAGCGACCCGGATGAAGGTGTTGAAGCAGTTGGTCGTGTGCATCGACTTTGTCATCTGCAACCCTGGATCATTCAACCACCTGCAGCCGCGGCATGCTGCGCCGCCATCTCATCGTCGGCGGCATTGATCCGCTGGAACGCGGGCCGGGACGTCATCCGCTCAGCATAACGAACGAATACACCTTTTTTCGGCACGATGCCGAACATCATCGTCCAGCTGAACGCGACACCCCACAAGATATCGGCAGCCGTCATGCGCTCGCCGAGCAGATACGGTCCCTTCGATAATTGCATCTCGAGGGCGCCCAGCATGGTGTCGTAATCGGCATAGGGCGACTGCATGATCGGCGCCGGCTCGCGCTGCATGAACTTGTCGATCAAGGCCGGCTCGAACGATGCGCCATAGTAGGCGATCCAGCGCAGGTAAGGACCGCGCAGCGGATCGTTCAGTGCGGGCGTCAGCCCCGCCTGCGGAAACAGATCGGCGAGATAGATGGTGATCGCGACCTGCTCGGTCACCAGCGCCTCGCCGTGGCGGACCGCCGGCACCTTGCCGAGCGGATTGATGGCGAGATAGGTGCCCTGGCGCTGCTCGCCGGCCTTCATGTTGAGGACGTGGAGATCGTAGGGCGCGCCCAACTCCTCCAGCAGCACCCGCGTGCCGGTGGCGCGGCTTTGCGGCGAATAATACAGGGTGATGCGGTTTTGATCGGTCATAACAGGTCTCCATCTGGCCGGCTGGCGATGGCGCTTGTAGCGGACCATACCTGACATCCTGTGTCAGGTATCGTTTAAGGGATCATGCGCGCGAGCAGAATGCTGTCGATCCTCACCACCCTCCAGGCCAGGGGGCAGGTCACTGCGCCCGAGCTTGCGGAAGCCTGCGAGGTCTCGGTGCGCACGATCTATCGCGACATCGACGCGCTCGCGGCGTCCGGCGTCCCCGTTTATGCCGACCGCGGCGCGGAGGGCGGCTATCGCCTGCTCGACGGTTATCGCGTGCGTTTGAACGGCCTGTCGCAGAACGAGGCGGAGGCCCTGTTCCTTGCGGGACTGCCGGGACCGGCCGCGGCGCTCGGGCTGGACGCGGCGATGATCGCCGCACAGAACAAGCTGATGGCGGCACTCCCGGCCAACCTTCGCGAAGACGCCGGGCGGATGCAGGAGCGATTTCACCTGGACGCACCCGGCTGGTTCGGCGAGACAGAAGAACCCAAACATCTGCGCACCATTGCCGGCGCGGCTCTGCGCGGGACGCTGATCAAGATCCGCTACCAGAGCTGGCGCGCGGAGAAGCAGCGCCGCGTCGCACCGCTCGGGCTCGTGCTGAAAGGCGGCAGCTGGTATCTCGCCGGTCACGTCGACGGCAGCACGCGCACCTATCGCATCGCGCGCGTGCTGGACTGTACCGCGCTCGACGATCGCTTCGATCGTCCCGCCGCGTTCGATCTCGCCGCCTATTGGCAGGCCGCGACGCTTCGCCTCGAAGCCGAGATGCATCCCAATATCGCGATCGTGCGGCTGTCGCCGTTCGGCGTCAAACTGCTCGACGCGCTGAGCCAGCCTTACGTCAGGGCGCGCACACAGATTGAAGAGACCACGGATGCCGACGGCTGGCGCATCGCGCGCGTGCCGACCGGCAAAACGACATGGCACGCGGCATCCGAATTGTTGCGGCTGGGGTCCGAAGCCGAAGTGCTGGAGCCCGCCGATCTCCGCGAGAAGATGGCGGAGATGACGCAGGCGATGGCTGCGCGCTATCGCGCAGCGGCGCGAAAAGCCTGACAGCGGCGCATTTCACCGAAGCTCACGAAACATTCCTGAAACACGATTCCTGCCTCGCGCCCTGAACGCGTTTGCGTCTCAGCCCGACGGAGAAGCAGGGACACAACAACGGCCTTAGCGCCACACTGGAGAATGAAAATGTTTCGTAAGCTTGCTCTTGGTCTGATCGCCGCTGGTTCGCTTGGTGTTGCCGCTCTCGCGCCAACCGCGGCTTCGGCCCACGGCTTCCATCATCACTGGGGTCCCGGCTGGGGCTTTGGCGGCGTCTACGTCAACACCGGCGTCAGCAATTGCTACCAGGAGCGCGTCGTCCGGACCCGCCATGGCCTGCGCGTCCGCGTCGTGAATGTCTGCGCCTACGGGATCTACTGATACCTGACGCCCTCGACAAAGCTCCGGTCGCATCGCGGCCGGAGTTTTGCATTGGGTTAACCAATCTGCCGATGCCGGCGAAACCAGGCCCAGGTCTCGCGCGTCGTCCTGATATAGCCGCGGCCGCGATAGACGATCTCGTTGTCGACGATCTCGTTCAGCTTCGGCAGCGCGTGAAACGGGATCGAGGGATAGGCGTGGTGCTCGACGTGGTAGGGCATATTCCACGCGAACCATTTGACGATCGCGCCGGTATAAGTGGTGCGGGTGTTCTGGAAGGCGCTGCGGGTGCGGTCGCAGCCGGTGTGCTCGGCATAGAGATAGGGCCGCAGGAAGAACTGCCCGATCACGAGCGGGACGATCCAGACCCAGAGCAGCAACGCTGAGGAAAACCACAGCGAGAGCGCGAGCAGCAGCGCATAGAGCCCAGCATAGGCGCGGGCCTCGCGCACGATGACGGCGCGCTTGTTTTCGGGAATCCAGGGCACGGTGACCTTGCCGGTGACGGCGTGGCCGAGCATCAACCGGAGGCGGCCGGCGACCTGAAGCAGGCCGCTATAGGCGAGCGCGAGCTGCGTGTCGGATGTCGGCTTCACGCCGACGATCAGCTCCGGGTCCTTGTCCGGATCCTGGGTGTAGCGGTGATAGTCCCAGTGAAACAGGCAGTAATATTCGTAAGGTTGTCCGATGATGAAGGCCGAGGGATAGCCGACCGCAAGGTTGAGGCCACGGCTCCTGAACGCGGTCTTGTGCGCGGTCTCGTGCAGCGCCATGAATAGGAAGGCGACGAAATAGCCCTGCACCGCCATCAGCGGCAGCGCCCATAACACGCCCCAGGCTGAAGAGACCTTCCAGACCAGCGCGCCGACCAGCACGACCAGGCCGTAATGGCTGAGAGTCTGTCCGGAAAGATTACCTTGGATTGCATAGCTTTCGCAGCATGAGTCGGATGGAGGCCAGCTTGAGAAAGGCGAGCGCCCTGTGATTGAAGCATTCCCAATCTTTGGACAGTCTTCGGCATCGCCCGAGCCAGGCAAAGGTACGCTCGACGATCCAGCGTTTGGGCAAGACGACGAAACGGTGAGCCTGATCGGAGCGTTTGACGATTTCGAGGTTCACGCGCTTCAGAGCGCTACGCAGCCCCTTCTGGAAATGTGGCCCTTGATATCCGCCGTCGGCGTAGAGCTTCAGAAGAAAGGGATAGAGGCCGAACAACGTTGCCATCAGGAGCACGCCGCCGTCGCGATCCTGGATGTCCGCCGCATGCACGATGGCGTGCATCAAGAGGCCTTGCGTGTCGACGAGAATGTGCCGCTTCTTGCCCTTGATCTTCTTGCCCGCGTCGTAGCCATGGAGATCATGAGGCCCCCTTTTTCAGCGCTTTTCACGCTCTGGCTATCGATGATGGCGGCGGTGGGAGAAGCCTCGCGCTCGGCCCTTTCGCGACATTCGACATAGAGGGCGTGATGAATTTTATCGAGCGTGCCGTTCCAGCTCCACAGATCGAAGTAGCCATACAGCGTCGAGCGCGGCGGCAGGTCCTTGGGGATCGCGCGCCACTGGCAACCTGTGCTCAGGATGTACATCAGCCCGTTGGCAATCTCGCGCAGGTCCACCGTACGCTTGTTGCCGCCGCGCTTGGCCGGCGGGATGCGAGGCGCGATCAGCGCCCACTCCTCGTCGGTCAAGTCGCTCGGATAGCGCAGGCGGCTGCGGTCGTAGCGTGCACGGTTCTCGGTAGTCCACATTGGCGGCGCGTCCCCATCGAATCAGGCCGCTCACCTTGAATCACAACCGATTCATTCGACTCAACATGTTTTGGAACAGACACTGAGACTTTTCGCGGCCCCCCCTGAGATTGGAGCGCACCGACAATTCGCGCAGCATGGCCGGGCTCAGCGGCTTCAGGCGATGGCCGGGCTCTGAAACGGTCGCGTCAGTCATGATCGAGGACTCGCCCTATTTGCTGAGAAGCTCTGCGACGTCGGCCTTGAGGAAGGCCTGGTCGCGCGGATTGTTGACGGGGTTGCCGGCGCGATGGCCGTGCAGCGACGGGATCGGATGCAGCACCGCCGATTTTGCGTTGACCAGCCTGCCGAGCTCGTCCTCATTGTCGCGGACATCGAAATAGCGGTCGGTCGCACCCGGCATCAGCAGCATGTGCGCCTTGATCGCGGCCAGCGCCCGATCGAGATCGCCGCCGAATGACGCGCAACGACTGATGTCACCGCGCTGCCAGATTCCGGCTTGCGCGAGGAGATCGTTGGCGTCACGCCGGGCAAAGGTCGCGTCCCAATTGCGGACCAGATAGTCCTCGAGCGAGGTGAAGCCCGCCTCGCGCCAGAGCTCGTCGCGATAGAAGCCGTGCGACATCGCCCAGCCGGCATAGACGCGTCCCATGGCGCGATAGCCGGCAACGGGCTTCTCGACGAAGCGGCCGTCGCGGAAGGCGGGATCACCGGTCAGCGCAGCCTTCACACTTTCGAGGAAGACGTAATTATAGGGCGCGCAGCGCGCACTGCCGCAGACCACCGCGGCCCGCGCGACCATGTCGGGATGCAGCGCCGCCCAATGATAGGTCTGCATGCCGCCCATCGACCAGCCATAGACCAGCGCGAGTTTTGTGATGCCGAAACGCTCGGTCAGCAGCCGGTGCTGGATCGCGATGGCGTCGTGATAGGTGATTTGCGGGAATGGCGCCTCGCCGGAATTCGACGGCGAGGACGACAGGCCGTTGCCGAACAGGTTCGGGATGATGATGAAGTAGCGCGTAGGGTCGAGCACGCCATCGGGCCCGATCAGCCATTCCGTGTCGTAGTGTTGGGCGCTGAACGAGGTCGGGTAGAGGATGACGTTGTCCCTGGCGGGGCTGAGGGTGCCGTAGGTCTTGTAGGCGAGCTTCATCGCGGGGAAGACGGCGCCGGACTGAAGCGTGACGTCGCCGGCTTCAAATATCTCGTAGTCGCGCTGCCCGGTCATGGGTCCAACTCCCGCTCACGCGGCCGCAGGATGCGCCCGCCGAGACAACGATGCATTGTTCGTGCCGGACCGGCAAACGCATCGTTGCGTCGCGCTTAATATCTGTACTTATAGTACAGTTATTAGATCAGAACAAGGGGGTTTGGTCGTCGCGCGTCAGGCGATGGCCGCGATGTATCGCTGCACGGACGCTGCGAATGCGGCCTTGGCACCTGAAGCGATGTTGCGGCCCCACCAGGCGCCGTAGATGCGGTCAAAGGCGAGCGGCTCCACAGCGACTGCGATCCGCCGCACCGCGGCGGCGTTGAGCGGCATGTAGTTCGGATAGGAGTACATGAAGCTGACGAAGCGGCGGTCCATCGTCACCTGCGCGATGTCGCCCGTGAGCAGCGCGCCCTTGCCATCCGCACCGCGCGCATGGTGCAGCATGGTGGCGCCCGCGAAATGACCGCCGGTGCGCAGCAGCAGCACATCGTCGGAGATGCGCTGCTGATCGCCGGTCCAATGCACGATCGAGGGATGCGGACGCGTCACCCATTGGCGATCATCGGCATGCAGATAGACCGGCACGCCGCCGAACGCCTCGCTCCAGTCGGCAAGCGCGCCATAGTAGTGTGGATGCGAGATCGCGATCGCCTTCAGCCCGCCGAGCGAACGCACATGCGCGATAGCTTCCGACGTCGCTAGCGGGACGCAGTCCCACATCAGACAGCCGTCGCCGAGCGGCACCAACAGCGCGCGCTGGCCGATCGCGAAGCTCGGCTCGGACCCGATGCCGGTGAGGCCGAGATCATCCCGCCAGGCAAGGCGGTGCCGTTCCGCCAGCGCTTCGCGTGTGAGGAAGGTTTGGCCCTTCCAGTTCACGAACTGCCGCTCGTCCTCGCAGATCGGACAGGATGCGGGCGGTTTTTCGCCTTCCGGAAATTGGGCGCCGCAGGTTTCGCAGGTCCAGAGAGGCATGGCCGTGATCCAGAAGAAGGAGGGGACACCCACGAGATGACGCCGTAGCCCTCCTCGCGAGTGCGGAGGAACCAACCCGGCTAGCACATGTTACTTTCCGGTCCGCCCCGGCGCCAGTTGGCCGGTCATGTGAGCCCGTCTTGTCAGCCCTGCTTGTGCAAGACCATTTCCGCCGGCCGTCATCCAACGCTCGATGGCTTCGCGCTCCCCTCCCCGCCGCTATCGGGCTGTCTTGGCTACAAGTTCGGCTATGTCGCCGTGTTCGTGCTGGCAGCCGCGTTCGGCGCCGTCGCGATTGCCTGCGTGCTGATGATCCCCGGAAAGGCGATCGACGATCGCGCCTCGCGCGGCTGCAACGAGGATGCCCCCGACAGCGCGCCGGATGCGTTCACCATGCTGCTCAAGCACCGGGCGCTGCTCGTGCTGGCGCTTTTTCATCTCGGCACACCAGGCTGCGGCACCAGGTCGCGGTCACAGGGCGTCATTGCGAGTGGCTTATCACGCAATCCAGCCCTTTTGCGGTTGCGGCGCACCGGCCTGACGATACAACCTGCCGTAAATCGCCAACTAACCTGCCCTTCCCGATCGATGATCCAGCCTCAACTCTCATTCGATGGCGACCCGAATGGCCAGGCCTATGAAAGCTGGCGCGAGCAGTTCTGCCGCCAGGTCGCCGACGTCGATTTCGTTCCGATCGGGGAAGGACGTGTTCACCGGACCATTTCACCGGCTATTCTTCCGCGCCTCCGACTCTCGGCTTCGTTCGGCACGCCGATGTCCTTCGTATCGCTGGGGACGAACGACGAATTGGTGATCACGATGTCGCCGAATTCGGCGCTGAGCGGGACCATGGGACGACGTCCGCTGGAGGTCGCCGCCGGCGACGTCACGATCGGCGACCCCTCGATCAAGGGCGCCCATATCACCCAGACGACGCACGGCAACTTCCAGACCGCGCTACTGCCGCGCAAAGCGCTGCTGCGCGCGTGCCCGAATGCCGAGGACCTGATCGCGCAGTCGATCCCCGGCGCCAATCCGATCACGTCGATGTTCCTGCGATATTATGACCTCGCGCACACTTATGCCGACAAGCTCGCGCCAGCGGAGCTCGATGCGGTCTCGCAGCATTTGTTCGACCTCTCCGTGCTGATGATCGGAGCGCGCGGCGATGTCGCCGAGCAAGCTCGCATGCGCGGCCTTGCGGCGGCGCGTCTCGAAACCCTCAAATCCGACATCCTGGCCCAGCTCGACAACCCCGCGCTGTCGCTCACCGTCCTTTCAGCCGCGCACCGGATCAGCCCGCGCACGATTCAGTTGATGTTCGAGCAGGTCGGCATCACCTATAGCGGCTTCGTGCTGGAGCAGCGGCTGCTGCGCGCCGAGCGGCTGCTTCGAAATCCAAACCTGCGCGCGCGCAAGATCATCGAGATCGCGCACCTCGCCGGCTTTCACGACGTTTCCTACTTCCACCGCGCATTCCGCCGCCGCTTCGGACGGACGCCCGACGACGTCAGGAAGCTCTCCGGCGAGATGGGCTAAGGAAACTCAACCACGATCTTGCCGAAGTGACCGCCCTGCTGCATCAGCCGCAACGCGTCCGGCACGGCATCGAAGCCGAACGCACGGTCGATCACCGGCTTCATGCCGTTGCGGCCTATCGCGGCCGTCATCCCCTCGAACATCCGACGGCTGCCGACTGACAGGCCGATGACGTGCAGGTTCTTGGAGAACAGGCTCGGTATCGCGATCTGCTGCGAGACGCCGGTGAGCACGCCGATCACCAGAATGTTGCCACCGACCCTGATAGCCTCGAGCGACTGCGCAAAGGTATCCTTGCCGCCGACCTCGACGACGTGGTCGACGCCGCCGCCGGTCCAGTCGGCCGCCGCCTTGCCCCATTCCGGCACCGAACGATAGTTGATGGTGTGGTCGGCGCCGAGCGTTTTGGCACGTTCGAGCTTCTCGTCGCTCGACGACGTCACGATCACGCTCGCGCCGGCGAGCTTTGCGAATTGCAGCGCGAAGATCGAGACACCGCCGGTGCCCTGCACCAGCACGGTGTCACCGGGTTTCACCCTGGCCTCCTCGAACAGCGCGCGCCACGCCGTGAGTCCGGCGCAGGGCAGCGTCGCCGCTTCCAGGAATGAAAGGTGCGATGGAATGCGGCTGACGCCCTCGGCATCGGGCAGCATCACCTCCTGCAACACGCCCGGTCGCGTACCGCCGAGCGCATAGCGGCGGCTTGTCGCCGACACCTTCCCGTCGATCCAGGACTGGAAGAACATCGGACAGACGCGATCGCCAACCGCGATGCGGGCAACGCCGTCACCAACCGCGATGACTTCGCCGGCACCGTCCGAGAACGGGATCAGCGGCAATCTCGTGACGCCGCCCTTGCCCTGCACCGTGAGCAGATCACGATAGTTGAGCGATGCCGCCTTCATCCGCACCGCGACCTGGCCGGGGCCAGGCGTGGGCTCGGGCAGATCGACCAGCTCCAACCCCTCGATCGACCAGTCGCGCGCGACCTGCCAGACCTTCATGGCGACCGCTCCGTGCTTACGCTCCAAAATTCTTCTGGATCGCCTTGTCGAGCGTCTCGCCGCCGACGAAGCGCTGGCGCAGCTCGCGCTTGAGCAGCTTGCCGCTCGGGTTCTGCGGCAGGCTGTCGACGAAGATGACGCGCTTGGGCACCTTGAAATGCGCCATCTGGCCGGCGCAGTGCTTGATGACGGCATCCTCGTCGAGCGTCTCGCCGGTCTTGACCACGACGATCGCGGTCACCGCCTCGATCCAGCGCGGATCGGGCAGGCCGACGACGGCAACTTCCGACACCGCGGGGATGCGGTAGACCATTTCCTCGACCTCGCGACTGGCGACATTCTCGCCGCCGGTCTTGATCATGTCCTTGACTCGGTCGACCACGGTGATGTGGCCCTCGGCATCGACGGTGGCGAGATCGCCGGAGTGAAACCAGCCGCCGGAGAACGCCGCCGCGGTCTTCACGGGGTCATTGTAATAGCCGGAGAGCAGATGCGGCGAGCGGTGCACGATCTCCCCGACCTCGCCGACTTTCACATCTTCCATCGCGGTGTTGACCACGCGCGTCTCGACATTGAGCACGGGCTTGCCGGCCGAGCCGGCCTTGCGCAGCTGGTCCTCGGGCCGCAGCACGGTCGCGAGTGGCGCGATCTCGGTCTGGCCGTAGAAATTCCAGAATTTTACGGCGGGCAGGCGACGCTGGAGTTCGAGCAAGACTTCCACCGGCATGATCGAAGCGCCGTAATAGCCCTTCTGCAAGGTCGACAGATCGGTCTTGTCGAAATTCGGCGAGCGCAGCATCGCGATCCAGATCGTCGGCGGTGCGAAGAACGAGGTGATCTTGTGCGCCTGGATCAGCGCCAGGATGTTGTCGGCGGTCGGCTTGCCCGTGATCACGCCGGAGGCGCCGAGATAGATTTGCGGCCCCAGGAAGACGTCGAGCTGGGCGCAGTGATAGAGCGGCAGCGCGTGCAGGAACTTGTCGTCCGCGCTCATGCCGCCGTCGATGATGCAGCTGACGTACTGCCACATCACGGCTTCATGGGTCAGCATCGCGCCCTTGGGCAGCGATTCGGTGCCGCTGGTGTAGACGATCTGTGCGAGATCGCGGCTGTCGACGGAAGCCTCCAAGAACGAGCCGTCGGGGCTGAGGAGATCGTCGAAAGTGGTGAGACCCGCGGGCGCGGATGCCGGATCCTCGCCCGGCAGCCAGATCATCTTCTCGACCGCGCAATCCCTGGCGCTTGCGGCCTTCGCCGGCTCGACGAAGTCGGGGCCGGTCGCGAGCAGCTTTGCGCCGGAGCTCTTCAGGATGAAATTGATCTCATCCGGGTTGAGCATGAAATTGATCGGCACCAGCACCGCACCGATCCGCGCCAGCGCGAAGCGCAACGCCGCAAACGCATGCGAATTGCGCGAGAGCACGGCAACGCGATCGCCCTTGCTGACGCCGAGACCGAGCAGGCCGCGTCCGAGCCGGTTGCAGATCGCGTCCATCTCGGCAAACGTCCCGCTCACATCGCCGCAGCTCACTGCGAGCTTGTTCGGCTCGCGGCCTGCCGAGCGGCGCAAGAGATCGCCGATGGAGTGCTCGCGCGCTTTCGAGATGGTGGCCGCGATGTCGCCGGTCATGTGCTCCTCCGTGTGATGTCTCTATTTGTTGGATTTCTTGGCTGAAATCTTGCGTCTTCATCAGGCGCCTATCTGCGCCGGGCCGCCTGGGCGTGCTCCATGTACATGTGCTCGACCGACCGATCGAGCGAGGCGATTTTCTCGAAACCGCGCCGCCAGTCCTGCAAGTGCCGGCGCGTCCAGAGCACGCCCGCCTCGCGGTCGCGGCGGCGGATTGCGTCGATCAGATGGCGATGCGCGGCGACGAGGCGTGGGCCGCCTTCGGCAACGCCGGTCACGATCATCTCTGTGGTCGGATAGAACAGCTGCGCCGCCGGCTCGCGTGCGAGCTGGAGCACGCGGTTCTGCGAGGCCTTGGCGACCAGCACGTGGAATTCGGCATCGCATTCGGCAAGCGTGGCCGGATCGCCGACCACGGCCTCGCTGCGCACGAGATTGTTGGTGAGCTCGGCGAGGTTCTCTTCGGTCGCCCGCTCCACCGCGCCTTCGATGCTCGCCACCTCCAGCGTCATCGAGGCCTCGTAGAGCTCGCGGAACGTCACCTCGTGCAGCACCAGTGCGCGGCTCAGGCGGCTTGCGAGCTTGGTGTAGCGCGGCAGGCAGGCGTGCAGACGGCGCGAGGAATCGCGGCTGATCAAGCCGCCCTCCTCCAGCACGCGGATGCCTTCGCGAATGGTCGAGCGGTTGACACCGAACTGGCGCACCAGATCATGCTCGGTGCCGATGGGATCGCCGGGCTTGATGCGCCCATTGACGATCTCGCGCTCGATGGCGTCGGCGACTTTCTGATAGGCCGGCGCGACATCGATCGGACGGAAGAGCGGCGAAATCGGCACGGTAGCCCCCAATGGCGATTGTCCGACAAACTATAGGATCGCCCCGAAGACGCGTCAAACTGCGTCATTCATGCCGCAGATGCAGCAAATTGACTCCTGGGGAACCTCCCTCTAACTTTGTCGGACAAAGGGACAGAATAGTCCCGTACAAGAGGAAACGTATCCATGAGACCTATCGCAGCACTCGTGTCTGCGGCCGGCTTGCTGTCGGCTGCCCTGATCGTCCCCGCCTCCGCCCAGCAGACCCCGCTCAAGATCGGCGTGCTCTCCGACTTCTCCTCGGTCTATTCCGACATCGGCGGCCAGGGGAATGTCGAAGCCACCAAGATGGCGATCGAGGATTTTGGCGGGCAGATGTTCGGCAAGCCGATCGAGATGGTCGCAGCCGACGTGCTCAACAAGCCCGACGTCGCCTCCACCATCGCGCGCAAATGGTGGGAGACCGAGGGTGTCGACATGATCATCGACCTGCCCACTTCCGCCACCGCGCTCGCGGTGATGGAGCTGTCGAAGCAGTACGAGAAGGTGATGATCGTGACCGATGCGGCAAGCTCCGACATCACCGGAAAATCCTGCTCGCCCTACACCGCGCACTGGACCTACGACACCTATTCCAACGCCCACACCGTCGGCAGCGCCATCGTCAAGAACGGCGGCGACAGCTGGTTCTTCCTCACC
Source organism: Bradyrhizobium barranii subsp. apii (assembly GCF_011516635.5). GTDB lineage: Bacteria > Pseudomonadota > Alphaproteobacteria > Rhizobiales > Xanthobacteraceae > Bradyrhizobium > Bradyrhizobium barranii. The sequence continues at coordinate 8,707,891 of NZ_CP096255.1, forward strand.
GCGGACTACGTGTTCGGTCATTCGATCGAGCGCGACACCGGCGATGTGGTAAAGGCAGCCGGCGGCAAGGTGCTCGGCAGCGTCAAGCATCCGCTCAACACGGCCGATTTCTCGTCATTCCTGCTTCAGGCCCAGGCCTCCAAGGCCAAGATCATCGGGCTCGCCAACGGCGGCGGCGACACCATCAACGCGATCAAGCAGGCCGGCGAGTTCGGCATCGTCGCCGGCGGCCAGAACCTGGCTGCGATCGTGATGTTCATCTCCGACGTGCACAGCCTGGGGCTCAAGCTCGCGCAGGGCCTGATCATCACCGAGGCCTATTACTGGGACCTCAATGACAAGACCCGTGCCTTCGGCAAGCGTTTCCAGGAGCGCATCAAGCGCATGCCGACGATGAACCAGGCCGCGACCTACAGCGCCACGCTGCACTACCTCAAGGCCGTGCAGGCCGCCGGCACCAAGGACACCAAGACCGCGATGGCCAAGATGCGCGAGCTGCCGGTGAAGGATGCCTTCACCGACAACGGCATCCTGCGCGAGGACGGCCGCATGGTGCACAGCATGTTCCTGTTCCAGGTGAAGAAGCCCGAGGAATCCAAGGGCCCGTGGGACTATTACAAGCTGCTCGCCGAAGTGCCGGCCGACCAGGCGTTTCGGCCGCTGAAGGACGGCGGCTGCCCGCTGGTGAAGTAACGCCGACAACGACGGACCTGCATCGCCTCGCGCGGTGCAGGTTCTCTAGCGCCGTCGCAAATCCGACGGGCTGTGGCCGAACTTCCTGCGGAACACCGTGCTGAAATAGGACGAACTGCTGAAGCCCAGCTGATAGGCGACCTCGGTGATCGACAGCGACCGCAGTTCCGGCCGCGTCAGCACGTCGTAGCAGCGCTGCAGCCGGCGATCCAAAATCCATTCGGACACCGAGACATCGGTCAGCCGGAAGAGATAATGCAGATGCCTGAGCGAGACGCCATTGCTCTTCGCAATCTTCTCCAGCGACAGATCCGCATCGGTGAGGTGCGCCTCGATCCAGGCCTTGACCGAGCGCAGGCGGGCCTGCGCAGCGCTCGCATCCTCGGAGAATTCGTCCCGCTCGCCCATGTCGAGCGCGAGCGCCAGCACGTCCATCAGCTCACCGCCCAGTCGCGTTCTCGCGGTCTCGTCCAGCGGCGCGCCCTCCGCGGCGAGCGTCGCACAGAACTCGGCGGCAATCCGGCCAAGGCCGCGGCTCGTGGCCATCGTAGTGACGACCGGCAGCCGCCCCTCGCTGAAGCGCGCCGAGAATTCCGCGCGCGGGATTTCCAGATAGAGCGATCGCACCTTGCCGACGCATTCGAGATCATAGGCCTCGGAGGCCGAGAAGATCGCGCTCACGCCGGGATTCGACAGCAGGGTCTGGCCGGCCTGGAGCACGTTGACCCGGCCCTGCTGAACGAATTCGACGTAGTAGCAATCCTTGTCGAGCTTCGCGATGTGCCGCTCGCGGCGCGAGATGCGCTGCTCCGACAGCAGGACGTCGGTCATCGTCACCGCGCCGAACCGTGCCTCGCGAATGAAGCCGTGATAGTCGGACCGCTCCTCGGCATTCACGTCGACATGGACGTAAACATCGCAGATCGCGCCTTGCCACGCGGCGTAGCGTTTGGACGGCTCCAGATCGTCTGTCGAAAACACCAGGTTCATCGTCCGCCCATCCGTTGCGCCGCCATGATGAACGTCGTTTGTGCATCGCACAAGCTGGCCACGCATCGAGATTCTAGAGGGCCGCCGCCTACACGCAAGACCGTTTGCGCGGAGAAGCAAAAGCTTTGCGCTCCGGAGCAAGCCGCGCTCCGGCATGTGGCCTATGAAGAACAAAAAGCAGTCCACAAAATAGGCGGGAAACGTTCGCTTGCGTCAGGTCCAGTCAACTGCTGCACAGCTTGCCGTGCCGCCCGAATGGCGATGCCCGTGAGCAGGGCCTTGACATCGCAAATCACAACGCGGTTCACGCACCCGGTCAAAACCATCGCCGATATCGAAGCGTTGGAGCAGCGGCCTTACGATTCGCTGGTCCCTTCCCGCAATCTGCTCGATCTCTTCGAAGCCACGGCGCACCTGCATCCCGATCGACCCGCACTGACGGTGCTGACCAAAGGCTCGCGCGAGCCGGGCGACGCGACGCTGACGCACCGGCAATTGCTTGCGGAGATCATCCGCGCGGCCAATCTGTTCCGGTCGCACGGGATCGGCGAGAGCGGCGGGACCGCCGCGTTCCTCTGTCCGATCCTGCCGCCACTGTTCCCCGCATTGCTCGGCGCCCAGGTCGCGGGCGTCGCCAGCTCGATCAACTATCTCCTGAACGAAGACGCAATCGCCGACCTGCTCGAGGCGCAGAATGCGACTGTGCTGGTGATCCCGGCCGAAGCGGCCGATCGCGCGATCTGGACCAAGGCGGCCAACATCGCGAAACGCGTCCCGTCGCTGAAGGCCATTTTTGTGATGGGCGCGACCGGTCCGCTGCCTGGAGGATTTCTAAACTTCAATGAGACGGCCGCGAGCCCGCGCGGCACACTGGACTTCGCACCTTCGACCGATCGCAATGCGATCTGCGCCCTCTTCCACACCGGCGGGACCACCGGACGACCTAAGCTGGTTCGGCTGACACATGGCAACCAGATCCATGCGGCCTGGAGCTTTGCGCAGGTCCACGGACTGGATGAGCTGGATGCCGCCGTGAACGGTTTTCCGCTGTTTCACGTCGGCGGCACCATGACGCTCGGCCTGTCGATTCTCGCTGCCGCCGGTCATGTGATCATCCCCTCACCGTACAGCCTCAGAAGCCCCGACGCGATCCGCGACTACTGGCACACCGTGGAGCGGTTTCGCGCGACCATCGTGAGCGGAGTGCCGACTTCGATTGCCGCTCTTGCCGAGGTGCCGATCGGGTCCTCCGATGTCAGCACCGTTCGCATGGCGCTCACCGGCGGGGCCGTGGCTCCCAAGGCTGTCAGCGACAGGTTTCAGGCGCGGACCGGGATTACCTTGTTCGAGACCTACGGGATGACAGAAACCGCGGCCGCGATCGCTTTCAATCCCGGCCGTGGCACTCCCGTGCAAGGCAGCGTCGGCTTCAGGGCGCCGTTCGCAAAGACCAAAATCGTCGCTCTGACTGATGCCGAGCTGAAGACAGAGTGTCCGCCTCTCACCAGCGGTCTTGTCCTCGTGAGGGGACCGCAGGTGTTTCCCGGATACGTCGATCCCCAGCACAACAAGGGCGTGCTCACCGACGACCACTGGATCGTCACCGGCGACGTCGGCTATCTCACCTCGGACCAACGCCTCGTGCTGACGGGGCGCGAGAAGGACCTCATCGTACGAAGCGGTCACAACATCGCCCCTGCCGCAATCGAGGACGTCGCGAACGCCTTCCCCGGTGTCCAGATGAGCTCGGCCGTCGGCATGCCCGACGCCTACGCGGGAGAGGTTCCAGTTCTCTTCGTGGTGCCCTCCCCCGGACAGACAATCGATCTGGCGCAATTGCGCGAGCATCTCGAACACAACGTCAATGAGCCTCCTGCGAGGCCGAAGCGCGTCGTCCTGCTCGAAGCTCTTCCGGTTACCGCCGTCGGGAAGATCTTCAAGCCCACGCTTCGCGATCTTGCCGTCCGGGAAAAGGTCAGGACCGAGATCGATCGCATCTTCGGCCCCGACACCGCGGCGGATATCCTCGTCGAGAAAGACGAGAAGCTCAATACAGTCGTCAGCATCTCGGTCCATTCCGGTGATCTGGATCGAACAAAGATGCTCGTCGAACGCCTTGCAACGCTTCCACAAACCTATCGCATCGAGAACCGATCGTCCTGACGGTCGCGCAACGGCCGGGTCGAAGAAAGGCAAGACGGGGATGAAGCGCTTTCGTTTCAATCAGCAAGAGATCGTCTTCGCAGTCTTCGCGCTGCTGTTCCTTGTGTTTTCGATCTTCCTGCGCGGCTTTCTGACGGCGGACAACATGCTGACGCTGCTCCAGAACGTGGCAGTGCTCGGCATCCTCGGCCTTGCCATGGCAATCGTCGTGATCGGACGCGGCATCGACATCTCGCTCATCGCAGCCCTTGCGGTGCCGCCGGGACTGGTGCTCCAGATGGTCCAGAACGGTCATTCGCTACCAGCCTCGCTGCTGACCGCCGTCCTGCTCACGATTGCCTTTGGCCTCGTCAACGGCTGGCTGATCGCCTATGCCGAAGTCCCTTCGCTGTTTGCGACGCTGGCAACGGGCCTCCTGCTGGCCGGGCTCGGGCAGACCGCGCTGTTCCAGCTCGACGTCGTGCAATGGAGCCCGGGCATGGACGGCTTCGAGCGGCTCGGACAGGGCACCATTCTCGGCATTCCGACGTCGATCTGGATGTTCGCAATCGCCTGCATCGTGGTCGCGTTCCTGCTGCGCCAGACGCGCTGGGGCGCCTATATCTACGCGATCGGCGACAACCCCTACGCCGCGCGTGTCACCGGCATTCCCTCACGCCCGATCATCGTCCTGCAATATGTGATCACCGCCCTGATCGGCTGCTTTGCCGGCCTCGTGATGGCGGCATCCGTCAACTCGATGCCGACCCGCATCTTCAACTCGACGCTCATCTATGACGTCATCCTGGTCGTCGTGCTTGGCGGCATCGGGCTATCGGGCGGCCGTGGCGGTGTGCTCAACGTCGTCATCGGCACGCTCGTTATCGGAACGATGCTCAACGGCATGACCATCATGGACATCTCCTACGCCGGGCAGAATCTCATCAAGGGCGTGGTGCTGCTGCTCGCCGTCATCACGGATTCCTTCCTGAATCCGCGCAACGAGGAAACGGCACAACAGGGCGACATCTAAGCGATCCAACAATAACGACAACCACAACCAAGGAGGAACCAATGAAGCATTTCGGCAACCCGACAAAGGCACTTGTGGCCGCACTGGGTCTCGCGGCAATGACCGCGCCGGCCCTCGCCCAGCAGGGTCTGGACGAGCCGTTCCAGAAGCCGTTCAAGGAGGCACTGGCCGGCAAGACCGTGGCCTATGTGCCGGTCGCCATGAACTTCGACCTCACCGAGGGCTGGTATGCCGGACTGAAGAAGGAGCTCGAGCCGTTCGGCGTCAAGTTCGTGATCCGCGACGCCAACTGGAACACCAACGCCGGCGCGCAGGCCGTCACCTCGCTGATCTCGGAGAAGCCAGCGGTGATGGTGGTTCATAATCCGGACGTGCAGACCTACGCCAAGCTGCTGCAGCGCGCCGAGAACGAAGGCATCTACGTCATCCAGATCAACATGGGCTCGGCCTATCGCAGCTCGGCCTTCGTCGGTGCCAATTGGGTCGAGATCGGCGAACGCCAAACCGAAGGCGTGGTCAAGGCCTGCGAGGGCAAGTCCAACAAGATCGCGATCATCCAGGGCGCGCTGTCGGCGGCCGCGAGCGCCTATACGCTGAAGGGCGTCGAGAACGTGCTCGCCAAGCATCCTGAGATCAAGGTGGTGTCGAGCCAGGCCGCCGATTGGGACGCTGCCAAGGCCAAGGCGATCACGCAGACGGTGCTGAAGCAGAATCCCGATCTCTGCGGCATCGTCGGCTTCTGGGACGGCATGGACATCGGCACGGCAGCGGCCGTCAAGGAGGCCGGCCTCACCGGCAAGGTGTTCGTGGCAACTTCCGGCGGCGGCGAGCGCAAGGGCGCCTGCGAACTGGTGAAGTCGGGCGCGTTCGATCTCAACATGAGCTACGACGTGCCGACCCAGGCCGCGCAGATGGCCGGCACCATCAAGTGGCTGCTGTCGTCGGGCATCAAGCCCGGCTCCGTCAAGGGCTCGGAATACACCACGCTGATTCCGATCACCAAGGAGAACGCCGATAGCCAGATGGCGTGCTGGAATCTCAGCGACCTCAAGAAATAATTGTCGCGACGCAAGACCCTGGCGTCCCGGACGATCTCACGTCCGGGACGTGGTCTCGAAACTTGCAAGGTCCCGGAATTCCGATGCGCGACACTCTGACAAGCCTGCGTTACCGCTACTGGCCCGATCATCTGCTCGGTGAAATCCTGTCCAAGCGATGGACCGAGACAGCTATCCCGGTCATCCTCCTCCTGATCGTCGGCCTCGCGCTCAGCCGGTCCATCGACAATTTCCTGTCGCCAGCGAGCCTTGCCGACACCGCGCGCCAGGCTGGAGAGATCGGCTTCATCGCGCTCGGGCTGGCGCTGGTCGTCATCGTCGGCGGCATCGACCTCTCCGTCGGTTCGATCTTCGCACTGACCGATTTCTGTGCCCTCTATCTGCTCGACGTGCTGGGCTGGCCGGTCCCGGCGGTGGTGGCGGCCACCCTGCTTTGCGGTGCGCTGCTCGGCGCCGTCAACGGCATCCTGATTGGATATTTGCGGCTGCGGGCCTTCATCACCACGCTGATCACCCTGATCATCTACCGCTCGGCCTACGATCTCCTGATCCAGCGCTACTCCAACGCGATCGCGTCGGCATTCCCCGACATCCCGTCCTGGGATTTCATCGGCAGCGGCAGTGTCTTCGGCATTCCGACCGTGGCGCTCGTCTATATCGTCATCGCCATCTTCGGCCATATCTTCATGACCCGCCTGCGCCCGGGCTGGCACATCACCGCGATCGGCGGCTCGCGTCGTTCAGCTTACAATTCCGGCATTCCCGTCCGCCGCACCATCGCGCTTTGCTACGTCGCAAGCGGTGTGCTCACCAGCATCGGTGCGTTGTTCTTCGCGTCCCGGCTCGGCACCGTCGGTGGCGACATCGGCGTCGGACTAGAGGTGATCGTGCTGACCGCGACGGTGCTGGGCGGCATCACGCTCGGCGGCGGCAAGGGCTCGGTCGCCAAATCGGCAGTCGGGGTGCTGATCGTGCTCCTGATCACCAATGGCCTGACGACCATGAATGCACGTGGCGGCGTCAACCGGATGGCGCTTGCCGGCATCCGGCTCGTTGCTGCCATGGTCGACATCCGCTGGCAGAAGAACCGAACCCGCATCATCAGCAAGGTCTACGTTGCGCCAACCTATCACGCGCTGCCTCCGCCTCCGCCGACCGAGATCGGGCAAGGCGGCCCGTTCGAGCAGAACGACAAGCTGCGCAACGTCGAGGCGATCGGCCTAGGCCGCATCGAGGCGCCGGAGGACGTCATCCTCGATCGCTACGACAATCTGTACGCGGGATCGCGCCATGGCGACATCATGCGCTTCCTCGCGCCCGACTATCAGAAGATGGAGGTGTTCGCCCATATCGGCGGCCAACCGCTCGGCATGGCCTTCGACCGCGAGGACAATCTCTACGTCTGCATCGGCGGCATGGGGCTCTACCGGATCAAGCCTGACGGCACGGTGGAAAAGGCGACTGACGAGACCAATCGCAGCATGCGCTCGGTCAACGATGACAGCCGCCTGCGGCTCGCCGACGATCTCGACATCACCGACGACGGGCTGATCTTCTTCTCCGAGGCCACCGTGCGTTACGAGATGGACGAGTGGCCGATCGACGGCCTCGAGGCGCGCGGCAACGGCCGCATCATCTCCTACGACACCAAGACCGGCGTGACGCGCACCGAACTGCGCGGCCTCAAATTCCCCAACGGCATCTGCGTGGCCAGCGACGGCCAGTCGATTCTATTCGCCGAAACCTTCGGCTGCTCGATCAAGCGCTATTGGTTCGCAGGATCAAAGAACGGCAAGGTCGAGGTCGTCATGGACAATCTGCCGGGCTACCCCGACAACATCAACCTCGCCTCCGACGGAAATTACTGGCTGGCGCTGGTCGGCATGCGTAGCCCCTCGCTCGACCTCGCCTGGAAGATGCCCGGCTTCCGCCGCCGCATGGGCAAGCGCGTGCCGGTGGACGAATGGTTGTTCCCCAACATCAACACCGGCTGTGTGGTCAAGTTCAACGAGCAGGGCAAGATCGTCGAATCGTTCTGGGACCTGCGCGGCGAAAACCATCCGATGATCACCTCGATGCGCGAGCATCGCGGCTATCTCTATCTCGGCGGCATCCTCAACAACCGGATCGGCCGCTACAAGCTCGACAACGCCGATCCGAACTTCGTCCAGTACGACAAGCGATGGGGGAAGCAATCGTGATCGCCGCCGTCAGGGAGTTCGCCAACCGCTTTCTCGGGCGCGGCGACGCCACCATCACCGTCCCGTCCTTCGACGGCGCATTGAAGCCCAACCAGAAGCTGGAATCCGCCGAAACCTTGCTGACATGCGAGGTGCCGGAGGATCTCACCACCGATGGCCGCAATCTCTTCATCGCGGCGGGCCCGCGGCTGATGTCTCTGAATGACGGCACGGCATCGGAGGTCCGCAGCTTCGAGCGGCCGATCTCGGCACTGTGTGCCCTCCCCGGCGGCGCCCTTGCGGTTGCGCTCGGGGGACGCGAGGTTCGGCTCTACGCGAGCCCCTCGGCCGGGCAGCCAAGCGTGACGTTTGCAGATAGCGCGTTCAATGCCGTCAACGCACTGACGCTCGCGAGCGACAACACGCTGATCGCGACGGACGGCTCGGCGACATGCGGCGTCGACGACTGGGCGCGCGACCTGATGGAGCTCAACCGGACCGGTCGCGTGTTCAGGCTGGATCCCGGCAACAAAACCGTGACACCGCTGGCTCAGGGGCTCGGCCATGCCTTCGGTGCCTGCGTGCATGGCAACGGCGTGCTGGTCAGCGAGAGCTGGCGCCACCGGCTCGTCCTTGTTGCGCCGGGCGCACCGCCGCGGACCGTGCTCGCTCACTTGCCCGTCTACCCCTCGCGGATGTCGAAGGCCGCGGGCGGCGGCTACTGGCTCACCGCCTTCACGGCGCGCACCCAGCTGATCGAGTTCGTGCTGCGCGAACCAGCCTACCGCAAGCGAATGATGGCCGAGATCGATCCGGCGTATTGGGTTGCCCCACGCCTGCGCTCGGGCTTCTCGTTCAAGGAGCCGATGCAGGGTGCACACATCAAGACCATGGGCGTGATCAAGCCGTGGGCGCCGCCGCGCTCCTATGGCCTCGTCATCCGACTCGATGCAGATGGCCAGCCGCTCTATTCGCTGCACAGCCGGGTCGACGGCGCCAATCACGGTATCGTTGCGGCGATCGAGATGGGCGGCGATCTCGTCCTGATCGCCAAGGGACCGGGCCGCGTGCTGCGACTGCCGCTGTCCGGTCTTGCCGAGGAGTTCCGCTCATGAGCGACATCGCACTCTCGCTGCGCAAGGCCACAAAACTTTACGCCGGCGTGCCCGCCATCGACGGGGTCGACTTCGACCTCCGCCGCGGCGAGATCCACGCGCTGGTCGGCGAGAACGGCGCCGGCAAATCGACACTGACCAAGGTGATGGCCGGCGTGGTGACACTGACGTCAGGGACCATGACGATCGACGGCGCCGACGTCGCACCACGGACACCGCTGGAGGCGCGCAATCTCGGCATCGCCATGGTGTTCCAGGAGAACAGCCTGGTGCCGACCATGACTGTCGCGCAGAATCTGTTTCTCGGGCAGGAGAAATTCTATAACCGCCTGCGCGGCATCTACATCGCTGCGCAGCAGTTCCTGCAATCGCTCAATTTCGACGTCACGCCGACCGCCACCGTCGGCGGCCTCGGCGCCGCCAAGAAGCAGATGGTGGAGATCGCGCGCGCGGTTTTGCACCGCGCCAAGGTCATCATCTTCGACGAGCCGACGGCGTCGCTGACGCCGGAAGAGAAGAAATACTTCTTTGACCTCGTCCGCGATCTCAAGAAGCGCGGGGTCTCGATCGTCTTCATCTCGCACGCCCTGGAAGAAGCTTTGCTGCTCGCCGACCGCATCACGGTTCTGCGCGACGGCAAGCACGTCGTCACCGACGATGCCACCAACTTCGACCGTGCGGCGATCGTGCAGGCCATGGTCGGGCGCGACCTGTCCAACACGCTCTACGGTGCGCGAAAGAGCAGCGTGCGGCCGCCCGGCGCGCGCGTGCTCACCGTGCAGAACCTGAAGATGGCGCCGATGGTGAAGAATAATTCCCTGTCGGTATTCGCGGGACAGATCACCGGCGTGTTCGGCCTCGTCGGGGCCGGCCGCACCGAAACGTTCAAGATCGTCTCCGGCGTGCTGAAGCGCGACTTCTTCCATGGCGGCGAGATCCTGCTGCACGACAAGCCGGTGCGCTACCGGGTGCCGGCGCCGGCGGTGCAGGCCGGCATCGCCTATGTGACTGAAGACCGCAAGGTCGAAGGCTTCTTCGAGACGTCCTCGATCGCACGCAACATCTATCTCGGCCTGCTGTCGAAATTTCCCAAGGGCCGCATGATGCTGTCGCGGCGAGAAAACGAGGCGATCGGCAGGACCTGGATCGAACGGCTCAAGGTTCGAGCGATCGGCAACGAGGGCAAGGTGGTCGAGCTTTCCGGCGGCAATCAGCAGAAGGTCGTGATCGCCAAATCGCTGGTTCAGGAGCCCGACCTGATCATCTTCGACGAACCCACGCGCGGCGTCGACGTCGGCGCCATCGTCGAGATCCACGAGTTGATCAACCAGCTCGCCGACGAGGGCAAGGCGGTCGTGGTCATCTTATCCTACCTGCCCGAGATCATGGCGCTTTCGGACCGCATCCTGGTCTCGCGCCAGGGCAAGGTCGTGGAGGAATTCTCCGCATTGGAGGCGACGGAGGAGAGGATCATGTACGCCGCGATTCACTGAGCATGACGGTCTACGGCTTGTGCGCTTTCTGGCGCAGCGCCTCGATGAGTCGCAGCTTTAGTTCATCTGCGGCCTTCTGGCTGACGTCCTGGCCGATCTGCGCGCTCGCCTGCGCCAGCGCATCGGACTTTTCCATAAACTTCCGGCCAGCAGGCTGGGCATAGAACGCCTCGATCTGGCGCAGCTCGTCGACGGTGATTGCGTCATAGTCGCGCTCGATCTCAGGCCGGTCCTGTGCGACCACGGGTCTCAGCTTGAGCAGGAGCTGCGGGAGCGCCGCGCGATACTGATCTGCGATCTTCAGCGTGGCGACGAGTTTTCGGGCAGCATCCATCGCCTCGGGCGACGGCGCTTGCGCCGACGCGTTGCAGACGAGGAGCAGGAGGGCGCCGGCAATCGTCAACAAAAATCTCGACATGCATCTCTCCCGAAAAATCGTCGCGGCGACGCGATGTGTTCTCAGCGGCGAGCCGGAGCCGCGCCGATGATCGTTACCGGCGCGCCTTCGGCGGCGGCCTCCCGCTCGTCGTCGACATCCGTCACCTTGACGAAGAGGCTGGGCACCCGCTCGGCGCGGTCGAGCAGCCACGCCGCCCCGAACATGATGGCGAAGCCGGCGAACGAGACGGCGAGTTGCTCCCAGACGCCCCTGGTGAATTGCATCAGGATCCAATGCGCCGAGAACGACAGGAACACGCTGAGGCAAAAGATCGGCAGCGAATGCTGGCCGCAGAGGATGACCGGGTGCAGCCATTTCAAATGCAACGCTTTCCAGTGGCGCGGGATGAAATAGGTCATCCAGATCGCCACCGCCAGAAAGTGCGTGAAGCGCAGCATGTCGAGGTCGGTCTTGTCGATCGGGTAGATCGCCTTGATCATCCATTTCGGGATCAGCGCCTCGAGCGCAGGGATGTGCCAGGTCATCACGATCAGCAGCGCGAAGAGGAGCCAGGCCGCGGCCAGCGTCATCGCCGCCTTCGACCACACCCATGTTGCGATCTTGTCGATCTGGCCGACGCCACACCAGGCGGCGAACACGAACATCAGCTGCCAGCAGAACGGGTTGAAGTACCAGGTCGTGCCCGGCGGATAGGAGGCGATGTTCCAGTCGAACCGGCGCGCCAACACATACAACACCACGGAGGCAGCCAGCGTCAGGTTCGGCCGGCGCACCAGGCCCCACACGATGAAGGGCGCGGCGAGCACCAGCGTGATGTAGAGCGGCAGCACGTCGAGATTGACCGGCTTGTAGCGCAGCGAGAGCGCCTGACCTATCAGGATGTCCGGATGGTCGAGAAAATTGTGAACGTTGAACTCGTCCGCATACATCGGGTTGTCGAACCTCCTGACCGTACGCGCGATCTGCGCAGTGAACAGCAGGAACAGCATGATGTGGGCAACGTACATCTCGCCCGCGCGCCGCCACAGCCGCTTCAGCGCGGCGAGAAACCAGCCGCCGGCGACGATCGGCCCGTAGATCCAGCCGACCAGATAGCCGGAGATGAAGACGAAGAACTCGGCGGCGTCGCTGAAGCCGTAGTTGCGCAAGGTCAGCCAGGCCACGACGTCGTGCGGGATGTGATCGAGGAAGATCATCCACAACCCGACGCCGCGGAAGAGATCGAGCCGCAAATCGCGCTCGACCGGCGCCAACAAAGCTGACTGGTCCCGTGTGCTCATGGCCCCGCCTCGTCCGGTGGGCGTCGCGCCGTCGCGGCGCCGAAAGATCGGATGCTAAAAAATGTAAATCACCTGGCCCTGCGGCTAGTGCCGACGGTAGCCGACCTTGGCGTCCGTGCAAGGGGCTTCGTCATCGGGGCGCGCAGACCGCGTCCGGCAAGTCATGAGACCTTGAACGGCGCTGGCTGGAGGTGGTGGTCGTCCCTGCAAAATGTCGAAAACAACCCCATGCACAGTAGAGACGGTCTCTTAAGTCCTTGCTTTGCCTGCGAAACTCAAACGACCCGTCGGGCAAAAAATCAGCCCGGCGGTACGATCGCACGCCAAGGAGGGAGCAGGGTCAGGTCAGCTCGCCGCCCCGGGCGAGCATCTCGGTCAGCATCGCCTCGGCCTTGTGCTGGAGCGGCAGCGCGCCGCTCTCGGAGGCGATCGCGATGGTCGCGCGCAGGGCGGCGAGGATGGCTGCCTTGTTCTCCTCGCCAGAGGATGGCGTCACCACGGCCTCGCCGAACAGGGCCTCGGCCTCGAGGCCGGAAAACCCCTGCTGGCGAGCGGTGTTGCGCGCCTCGCGCAGCATGTTCTGCGCGGCCTGGACGTCGCCGAGGCGGAAGGTTGCGAGCGCAAGGTAGATCGAGCTGCGCAGCACCGCCGAAGTATAGCCGACCGCCTTCGCCTCCTCGCGCGCCTCGGCCAGCATGCCGCGCGCCCGGTCGAACAGCCCCTGCTCCAGATAGGCGATGCCGAGATGACAGGCGAGCACCGGCACGAACAGCCGGATGCCGTGCTTCTGCGCCAGCACAAAACCGTCTTCGAGAATGGCAGCGGCCGCGGCCGGCTCGTTGCGGCCGAGCATCAGCCAGCCGCCGCTATAGGCGGCGGCGAGGGACGGTTGGTCTCTTCCGCGATTGCGGCAGCTTGTTGCTGGAGCTGGCCGGCGAGATCGAGTTCGCCCATGACCGTGCTGTTGATGCTGTTCATCATGCAGCACAGCAACAACGCGTATTTTGGGGTTGAACCGAAGGGAGCACTGGCCTCAGGCCCCGACAGTTGCGCGCAGGTCCGTGCGAAAAATCGATAGGCTTCCCGATAGCGCCCGGCAAGAAAATACACCTGGCCGAGTCCGTACTGTGCAGCGTTGAGCCAGCCCGGATTACCCCACTCCTCCGCAAGGCGCACGACTTCCTCGCCGATGGTAACCGCTTCGACTGGCGTGCCGTAGAAATTCTGTGCAGCCGCCATGACAGTCATGGCCGCCACTTTCCGTCCGATGTCATCGATCGCATCGGCGCGACGCTCGGCCTCCTTGCCGAGGTTCAGCCATTCGGCGATCTGGCCGGACGCAATGAACGCCGTACGCGCTTCGATGCGAACATCCACTGCAGTCGCTTCCCTCGCAGGATTGGTCGGCGTCATGTCCAGAGATCTCATGGCGATCTCGAAATAGTCAGCCGCATCGGTGAATGCCGATCGCGTCAGACATCTTCTTGCCGAGGCCCTCCCGTAGCTGAACGACTTGTCCCAATCCTTGGCCCGCGTGGCGTGATAGCAGAGCTTGTCGGGATCGTCGGTACCGCCTTCGCTGCCCTCGAGCGCCGAAAGGACGCGCGCATGGATGTCCTCGCGCACCTTTTCGACCATCGAGTCGTAGGTGACCTGCCGGACCATCTCATGCCGGAACTCCAGCGAATTCTCCAACTCGCTGTCGATCCTGACAAGCAACTCGGCGCGATCGAGCGCTACGAGGCACCCCTGTAGGACATCCTCGGACAGGGCCGCTATCTTCCCCAGCATGGCTTCGTTCGATCTCGGCCCCAAAGTCGCGGCGATCTGCAGAACGGATCGTTCTTGCTTCGACACCCGATCGAGGCGTGCTGCAATCACGCCCTGGATGCTGGTGGGAATACCGAGTTCGTCAATCGGACGCACGAGCGCAAGGTCGCCCCACTGGCCACGTAGCGTGCCGCTATCCTTCAATCCGCGACAGACCTCTTCAATAAACAGGGGGACGTTGGCGGTATGAGAAATGATCCGGCTCTTCAAGTCGGCGTTCGTCTCGGAGGAGCCAAGCATGTCTGCCAGCATGGCCAACCCCGAATCGTCGTCGAGGGGCCGCATTGCGACAATCTCTGCGTGACAGCGCGCAATCCGGACCGGCATGCCATTTGGCCGCGAGGTGAAGAGCACGAGAAGACCGGCCGCCTGTAGCGACGCAATGGCGGCAACGACGACATCGCTCGCCCGGTCGATCCAGTGCAGATCTTCGAGCAGAACCACCGTTCGCTGGCGATTGGCCAGGCCTCCGACGATCGCACAGCTAGCCTCGGAGATCGCTCGTCCTCGAGCGTGAGGCTCAAGCTCGTCCCAGTGAGGGTTCGATATCGGCAGATCGAGCACCGCGTCGAGCGCGGTCTGCTGGATCGCGGACAGGTGCTTCCGAGGATCCTCCGGACTGTCAGGATCCTTCGCCGCCGCATCCATTGCTGACCGCAAAATCCGCTTGAGCGTGCTGAAAGGCGCGCCCTGAAGGTTCGGGCTGGACTCGGCATCGATCAACCGCCAGCCATCGGCTTTCAACTGCTGAGCAAACTCATGCGCGAGCCGCGATTTGCCGATGCCCGCATCGCCAAGCAGCAGAACCGTCTGCCGGCTTGTCCTGGCGTTTCCGGCGGTGCGCTCCAGCAGAGCCCGCTCGGTCGCGCGATCGACGAAGCGAGAGACGCTGCGCGCCCGCCGCACCCGCCAGCTCGACAGGTCGCTCGCGCCTACGATCCGGTAGACCGGCACGGGCTGGCTGAAACCGCGCAAGGACTTGCCGCCTAGCGATTCGAATCGGACGTGTCCATCGGCGAGCTTTTGACAGGCTTCCGAGGCATAGATCTGGTTCGCCTCGGCCACCGCCTCCAGCCGCGCGGCCAGATGTTGGGCCGCGCCACCAATCTCGTAAACCTTGGAGAATTCGCTGGCGACCATGTAGGCAACGACATGGCCGGAGTGGAGGCCGACCCGCACCTGAAGTCCGGGGTCACCCAGGCTAGCCACGCGCCGGACGAGTTCGATCGCGGCGTGGCAGGCCATGGGCGCATGGTTGTCGTCGGCAATCGGGGCGCCGAACACCGCCGCAAGCCCGTCGCCCAGTTCCTTGCTGACGATGCCGCCGAACTGCCGAACCGCCCCTCTCATGGCCGCCAAGGCCGGCTCCAGGCGCGAGACCGCCTCCTCCGGATCAAGCTCTGCAACGAGCCCGGTGGAATCGATCACGTCGGCCCGGAGAATTGTGACAAACCGCCGTTCGCTATCGGGATCGGCGCGGCGCACGCCTGCACCGCAATTACGGCACCGGCTGTCGCCTGGGTCGATCATCGACTGACACGCCGTGCAAAGCATTCCCGTGCTCTCAAGACTTTGCAGCGGCATCGTCGGTCGGCCCTGCGAACTATGGCGACAAGATCGCTTATGAGCACCTGCTTAGCAACGGGGCATGCAGTTCATCCTGGGCATAGAGCCCCCGAGCTGGTTGCTGATCTGGACGATTCACAGTTCCAGGTGTTAGAGCATTTCCCGACCGGAAAGAATCGGGTGGGGATTCCCAAAACGGCGCGAGTCAGATTCAAGCTGCATGCTGGCGAGGGAGGCCAGCATGTATGGCCAGGGCGCTTTCGGTTGATCTTCGCCAAAGGGTGGTAGCCGCGATTGACGGTGGCATGTCCTGTCGACAGGCTGCTGAGCGCTTTGGTGTCAGCGCGGCCAGTGCAATCCGCTGGCGCGGTCGCCTCAAGAAAGTTGGCGACATCGTTCCTAAACGCCAGGGCGGTGACCGCAAATCGCAGCGCATCGAAGCGCATTCGCAATTGATTCTGGAGGCGGTGACAGCGAGGCCGGATATCACGCTTGCCGAGTTGCGAGAACTGTTGAAACGTCGTGGAATATCGACTGGCATCGCGTCGCTCTGGCGTTTTTTCCAGCGCAGAAAGATCACACTTAAAAAAAGACAGCGCACGCCGCCGAGCAACGGCGCGGCGATATAAATGCCGCACGTGAGGAGTGGTTCGAAGGGCAAATCGACCTTGCCCCTGAGCGTCTCGTCTTCATCGACGAAACCAGCGCCAACACCAAAATGGCGCGGCGTTACGGGCGCTCGCCACGCGGCGAGCGATGTCGTGCAGCTATCCCACACGGACATTGGAAGACGACGACGTTCACCGCTGGATTGCGCTCCGACGGTCTGATCGCGCCGCTTGTTCTGGACGGTCCAATGGATGGCGACGCTTTCCTGGCCTACGTCGAGCAATTGCTCGCCCCATCGCTGCGGCCGGGCGATACCGTTATCATGGACAACTTGCCCGCTCACAAGGTCCATGGCGTTCGAGAGGCCATCCAGGCGGTCGGAGCTAGCCTGCTCTATCTTCCGCCCTACAGTCCAGACTTCAACCCGATTGAAATGGCCTTCTCCAAACTGAAAGCGCTGTTGCGGACCGCCGCAGCCCGCACCATGCCCGATCTCTGGCAAGCAATCGCCAACGCTCTCAAACGCTTTCACCCGAGGAATGTCAAAATTATCTCGTCGCGGCTGGTTACGACGCAACGTGATCGGAAAACGCTCTAGCTTGCCAAGAGCTGCGCGAAAAAGTGGCTGCGAACGACGAGCCGCCAGGCTCTTGTTCTCGCCGTCAAGCTTCGCAAAGCTGCATATTTCCCGGGGAAGCCAAGCACTCATTGAGGGGCAGAATACATGGGCATGATCGTCTATACCGGTAAGCCATTTAAAGACCTGATGAACAGCAATTACTATCCGCTGGCGAACATGAAGAAGAGCGTGGCCAAGCTCAAGGCCTCGGAAGACATCGATCTACCGACTTTGGAATACGGCCAGTACCACCTGATTTTGAACCCGGCATCGAATTGGCCGCAGGGAAGCGCCAAGTATTGGCACAAGGAGAAGGGCCGAGCCCGCGTCGACCTCAGCACCCAGCCGAACACGGTCCCCCTGTCCAAGGATGAGCCCGGCGTCATCCCTCTGACACGGTGCGACCTGCTCGATGCCTGCGTCCGGAAGTGCTTCAACTCCGAACCGCCCATCCCGATGAAAACCAACATCATCAGCCACGCGGCGAGCGACGCCTATGCACATCGGCACGAGATCCGGTTGGAGTGGGAATACAAGAGGGGCTCGGACAAGCCGACGCTGCTCTATCTGACGATGGTCTGTCCGCATAAGCCTCCCAAGTCCTGATCTCGGGTCGAACCTGACGGGTCGACGGAGGAAGGTCCGATGTCATCGCCGCCTCGCCCAGCCGCGAATGCGTTGCTCGACGGACCGATCCTGCGCACGCTACTCTCGCTCGCCTGGCCGAATGCGCTCGCGTTTTCGGCTGGCACCCTGGTTGCGATCGCGGAAACCTCGTAGATCGGAAAACTGGGAATCGAAGCGCTTGCGGCGATGGCGCTGGTATCTGCCTGCGTGATGTTGACCATGAGCATGTCCGGCGCGGCAATGGGCGGGGGCCTGTCGTCGGCCCCGTCACGGGCCTGTCGCACGAAGATGATCCGCTACCTGCCGGTGCGTGCGCGAGTCGCCTCGATGAAGCGGTCGCCGCGTTCGTTTGACAGGAGCGCCCGATGCCCGTTGGACTGCTGGAGGTCGTAGGCACCATCGATGTCAGCCAGTTCTGGCCGGAGGGCCGGTCGGACGCCGACACCACCAAGGTCGTGGTGAATGTCGCCCCTGAGGCGATCCGCTTCCGCAAGAACGACTCGGTGCCGTTCCAGCCGACCCACGTCTTCGAGGGCGCCAAGGTCAAGGGCCGGACCGCGACGGCGCCGATCAAGAACGGCAAGCTCACCATTCGCCTTCAGGGCATCGACGCGCCGGAGCTGCATTATCAGCCCTCGCCGCTCTCGGCCGCCGAGAAGCAGGGCCTGAGCGACGCCAAGCGGCAGGCCTATCACGAGGTCACACACCCCTACCGGCAGTTTCTGGGCGCGACGACGAGCAAGGCGCTGCATGACTTCCTCAGCAGCGCCGGCGGGCCAACGCTCGCCTACCGCGTGTTCACCCATGTCGATGCGCCGAACGAGGTGTTCGACACCTATGGCCGGCTGGTCGGCGACATCGAGGTGACGGTCGCCGGCAAGAAAATCGACATCAACCACTGGCTGGTCGAGCAGGGCTTTGCCTATCCGACCTTCTATTCTTCGATGAACGACGACGAGATCAAGGCCTTCCTCGCGCTCGCGAAGCCCGCACGCGCGCAGAAGCTGCCGGTCTGGAAGCATCTCGCCAAGACGATTCCCGCTTTCGACTTCGACCTGCGCGAACCCAGGAAGAACGAGACCGACGTGCTCGCGACCGACAAGGGCCCCGTGATCCTGCCGAAGCTCTATCGCCGCTACACCAACTGGTCGGCGCGCAAGAAGGCCAAGGTGACGAGCCAGACCTTCCAGAAGTTTCTGGGCGAAGGCTCCGGCGGCAAGCCCGACACCTGCTACGAGATCGACGACTTCCTGACCAACGGCGTGCACTCGGCCACGCCGCGCAATTTTGCCGACTTCGTCGAGGGCGGCAAGACGATCAAGTTTCAGCCGGAGGGGCTGGTGTTCGGCGAGGCGCCGTCGAGTCTCGTGGGGGCGGACGGCAAGCCGATCACGACGTTCTGAGGAGGCGCGCGCGGCCGACCGGGATCGACGGCGTTTTGTCGCAGATTGTTGCCGGCCGTGAGCTCGCACGTTCATGCGCCGCTATTCTCCTGTCGTTGCAGGCATTTCCGGCGGCCGACGCCGGCCGATCAAAGGCTGCTCGCGCTAACGGTTAGAATTCGCTACTACACAACCATAGATTTTTCGTCTATTTTCCTGGCCGCGGCCATTGGGGAGCGTCCTCGGCAGAAGTCCGAGTGACCCAGGATGCCGGCTCTCAGAGCGAGCCGGTGGATGAGAGCAAGATCAATCCGGCGGAGCCGCCTGCCCGTTCTCTCGGCCGGCCGGCGCCGCAGTCAAGCGACAAGGAGAGCGGCATGCTGGTTCGACAGAACGTGTGGGAGCTTGGCGGCGACTGGGCGGATCCGATTCTCTGGTACGCGCGCGCGGTTGGCACATTGAGGCCGAAGCCGCTCAACGATCGAACCAGCTGGCGCTTCTGGGCCGGCATGCACGGCTATCATCAGGGCCTGTGGGAGTTCTACGGCTACAAGGCGCCCACCGAGCAGGTTCCTGCCCAGGCCGACTTCGACGAGTTCTGGCAGCAATGTCAGCACGGCAGCTGGTATTTTCTGCCGTGGCACCGCGGCTATCTGATCGGGTTTGAGAAGCTCATTCGTTCGACCGTCGTGACGCTCGGCGGGCCGCCTGACTGGACCCTGCCCTACTGGAACTACATCAAACCCGGTCAGGATGGCTTGCCGCCGGCATTCGGCAGCCCGGACTGGCCGGACGGCACAGGCAACAATCCCCTCTTCATTGAACAGCGGTGGGGACCCGGCGATCCCTCGCAGCCCGGCAAGGTCTTCGTCCCGCTCGACGCCGTGAACCTGGACGCGATGGACGTTCACGAGTTCACCGGTGTGGCAAGTGGCGGCGACCGCGGCTTCGGTGGCATCGACACCGGCTTCGAGCACGGCGGCACCAAGCATGGCGACATCGAAAGTCAACCGCACGACCAGGTTCACGGCCTTGTCGGCGGCGAGAAGATGTTCCCGGAGGCGAGCACGAGGCCACTGCCGGGACTGATGTCGTCACCGGTGACGGCCGGTCTGGATCCCATCTTCTGGCTGCACCACGCGAATATCGATCGGCTGTGGCAAAGCTGGAGGCAGAGCGATTCCCAAAACACGGATCCGGAAGAAGCCAGTTGGAAGAAGGGACCTGCCAGCCTCGGCCAGCACAAATTTGTCGTTCCTCTCCCCGACGGCTCGCCGTGGGAGTACACGCCGGAACAGATGTCGGACTTTGCCGGGGTGGGCTATACTTACAGCGATTTCTCGCCGGCAGGCGCGCCATTGGCGGCCGTCGCCGGCAGGACAGCGACATCATCCGGAGCGGTCGCGATGGCGAGATCGACTGGAGCAACAGTTGAGGTGCTTGGCGCCAATGCCCAATCGCTTCCCGTCGCAGGGAAAGGTGCCGAGACCTCCGTGCAACTCGATGCGCGTACGCATACGAAAGTTGCCGCCAGGCTGGCTGCGGGCCCCGCGCCCGGGGCGCGCGCGGAGCAGGTCTTTCTCAATCTGGAGAATGTGCGCGGATATTCCGACGCCACCGTGCTGCAGGTGTATCTGCAGTTTGCGGGGAAGGACGGCGCGCCGTCCTTCGAGCGGCAGGTCGGGAGCATCGGGCTGTTCGGCATCACCAAGGCGACGGAGAGCGATACCGGGCATGCGAGAGACGGCTTGTCGTACGCGCTGAACATCACCAAGCCCTATTCGGAGTTCGCCGGTTCGGGCACTGCCGATCTCGCAAAGGTCGGCGTTCGTCTCCAGGCCGTCGCGCCGGTGCAGCAGTCGGCCGACGTGAGTGTCGGCCGCATCAGCATCGTCCGACAGGGCGATTGACGGCCGCTCATGACGCCCGCGGCCTACGAGCGTCTGCAAATCCGTATTCCGCTCACCGTCGCGGCAGCCGCCGCGTGGGCGGCCGTCGTGGCGTTGTCGGACCAGCGCAGGCTCGTCGCCTTCTGCAACAGCGATGTCTGGCCGGCACTGTCGCTCGATCAGCTCGCCCTTGCCATGACGTTCTATTCGCCGACAACACTCGCCGGCGAATGGATGCTGATGGTCGCGGCGATGATGACGCCGATGCTCGCGGGCGCTCTTGGGCACGTGCGTGCGCGAAGCCTGCCGCGTCGACGCATGCGGTCGATGGCGCTCTTCATGATCGGATACTGGGCCATCTGGGCGGCCTGTGGCGTTCCCATCGTGCTGGCCGTGCTGGCGCTGCAACTGATGCAATCATCATCGATCGTCACGATCGCATTGGCGGGATCGCTCGTCCTGGTCTGGCAATTCTCCCCCGTGAAACAGATTTGCCTGAACCACTGCCACGACCAGCCGCCGCTGGCGGCGTATGGGATCAGGGCCGACCTGGCTGCTCTCGGATATGGCGTCACCCAGGGTATCTGGTGTTGCGGAGCCTGCTGGGCGCTGATGCTCGTTCCGTTGGCGACGCAAGGCGGCCATTTGCCGGCGATGGCCGCGACCAGTGCATTCCTGATCGCCGAGCGCCTGGACAAACCGCGGCGCCCGGCCTGGGAGGTACGATGGCCATCGACCGCTGCCAGGCTGCTATGGTTCAGGCTTGGCCTTTGGCGACGCTCGGAGAGCGCCGGAGTGAAGGCAACCTGATCGGTGCCGACGGCACGCGCGACGACGCGATTCCCGCAGGCAACCGGGCAAACTTTGCCGGCGACACCGCCGCACCGGCAATTTTTTCAAGCCGCCGATGAGCGCCAGCCCGGAAACATCGGGAAATCGAACGAAAGGATTTGGCACGCACGTTGCTTGCCCTTCGCGATCGTCTCGAGGGGCCGAACATGCAAGTCACGCCAGGAGCATCAATCTTCGGCTACCAGCCTGCAAAAGCCGGCTCAGCGACCGGTGCATCGAAGCCGCCGGTGACCGATAATGGTGGGCCCTCGCAAGCAAGCGAAGATGGCGCATCGGGCGACAGCAGCGTCGTGCAGGAATTCCTGAAATACGCGAAGATGAATCCCTTCGACCGTATGCGGGCTGCCATTCTGAAGAGCATGAATCTCAGCGAGGCCGACCTCGCCAACATGACCCCGGACCAGAAGGCGGCGGTGGAGCAGAAGATCCGGGACGCCATCGAAAAGCAGCTGGAGAAAAAGGGCCAGCAGCCCGGCAGCCTGGTCGACCAGTCCGCGTAACGACCGCGCGTCACCAGTGGAATGTCGCGCCTTGTCCGGTCTCACCGTGAAATGGGTCGTTGTAAAAGCGATCGTTCCTAGCAGGCTCCCGACTCGAACTTCACCACCTCATGATTGGTGATGACTTCTCGAACGACCAGGGCATGCAGCTTCCGGGTAAAATCCGGATCGAGCCCGCTCTGTGCGGCGAGGATGCGAAGCCGCTTCAATTGCGCCGCTTCGCGTCTGGGATCCCGGGATTCCAGTCCATGCCTGGCCTTGAGCTCTCCGATCGCATCAGTGCAGCGAAAGCGTTCTGCGAGCAGGTGCACCATCGCCGCATCCAGATTGTCGATGCTGCGGCGCAGCCTGGCGAGATCGCCGGCAAACTCCTGGTCATCATCCGTCATCGATCGGCACCTCCAGACAGCGTCGCGGCGGACAACCCGCCCTTCTGCAGAATGAAGCCCGCGATCTCGTCGACACCTTGGCCACTCTTCAGATTGGAGAGGATGAACGGTCGCGCACCTCGCATCCGCCGCGCGTCCGCTTCCATGATCTCCAGATTCGCGCCCACCATGGGAGCCAGGTCGATCTTGTTGATCACCAGCAGATCGGAACGCATGATCCCCGGCCCTCCCTTGCGCGGGATCTTCTCTCCTGCGGCGACGTCGATCACGTAGACGGTCAGATCCGCAAGCTCCGGGCTGAAGGTGGCGGCGAGATTGTCGCCACCCGACTCGACGAAGCAAAGCTCCGCGTCCGGAAATTTCAGGTTCATGTCGTGGATCGCCGCCAGGTTCATCGAGGCGTCCTCCCGTATGGCCGTGTGCGGACAGCCACCCGTTTCCACCCCCATGATGCGCTCTGCCGCCAATGCCTGCGCACGGGTCAGAATGAGCTGATCCTCCTTGGTGTAGATGTCGTTGGTGATGACGTAGATCTCGTAGAAATCGCGCAGGTGCTTGCACAGCGCCTCGACCAGCGCCGTCTTTCCGGAACCGACCGGACCGCCGATGCCGACGCGCAGTGGCCCGTTGGTTGCCGCAATGCCAGGTGTGCGGAGACACCTGCTCTCGCGTTCAATCGTCTTCATGAGCGAAACAACCTCGTATATTGGAGCTCGTGTGCGATGGACGCGAGCTCAACCATCAGGCCCGCCGAACCGAGATCGTCGACCGTCTCGCGGCTTGCGATTTCACTGCGCGACAGGATCGGCAGCTCGAGCGCCGCGATGGCGAGCTGACCATCGGTCTGACCGAGAGGCACCAATCGCACGCCCGCGCTCACCAGATTGGCGACATAGCTGTGCAGGAATGCCGGCAGCGCGATTTCGACGGCAATCCGTTCGCGCGCCGCCCGCGCTCCGAGCAGGACAGCCAGCACCGGCGGGCATTTCGGGTCGGAGAACATGTCCAGAATTCGATCCGGCCAGACACTGCGAAGGGTCGTAAGGCACGCCGACGATTGCTGTGCGGATTCGAGCACGAATTCGGATGTGCCGCGGGAAGCGGCTGCGAGTTCGGCCAGCTCCGGGAGCTGGTCCTCGGCGCCCTCGGCCACGCATCGGTAGGCTTCGCTGAAGAAGATGGCTTCGTTTCGGCCGGAGCCGTAGCAAAGGTCGGCCTCGAGCCAATCGATCAGGCTGCGCCGATCGGAGACATGGCCGGCCTCCACGGCCCACTCCAGTCCGTGCGAGTAGCTGTAGGCCCCGTTCGGGAACGACGGCGAGAGCCAGCTCTGCAGCCTCAGGAACGCCAGCGCCTGCTGTCCATAACTCTGATCTGTCATCGCACCACCATGCCGGCAACGCGTCAGTACATGAAATAGCGCTGCGCCATCGGGACCACATTCACCGGCGGACAGGTGAGGAGACGTCCGTCGGCTCGCACCTCGTAGGTTTCGGGATCGACCTCCATGCGGGGCAGCGCGTCGTTGAGGATCATGGAATGCTTGCCGATCGATCGCGTGTTCGAGACCGGCAGGAGTTGCTTGGCCAGGCCCAATTGTCTCGTCGTTTCGAGCGAGGCCTGACTGACGAAGGTCACGGAATTTCTGCCGGGAGAACGGCCGAAGGCACCGAACATCGGCCGGTAATATTCCGGCTGAGGCGTCGGGATCGACGCATTGGGGTCGCCCATGATCGCGGCGACGATCATGCCGGATTTCAGGACCATGTCGGGCTTGATCCCGAAGAACGCCGGATCCCAGACGACGATGTCCGCGAGCTTTCCGACCTCGACCGAACCGACATGGCGTGACATTCCCTGCACGATGGCCGGATTGATCGTGTATTTCGCGACGTAGCGCCGAGCCCTGAAATTGTCGTTCTGCCCGGTCTCCTCCGGCAACCGCCCGAACTGCTTTTTCATCTTGTCGGCGGTCTGCCACGTCCGTGTGATCACCTCGCCGACGCGCCCCATCGCCTGGCTATCCGACGACACGATCGAGAAAGCGCCGAGATCGTGCAGGATGTCCTCTGCGGCGATCGTCTCCTTTCGGATGCGGCTCTCCGCGAAGGCGACATCCTCCGGGATGCGGCGATCCAGATGGTGGGTCACCATCAGCATGTCGAGTGCTTCGTCGAGCGTATTCGCGGTGTAGGGACGCGTGGGATTTGTCGAGGCTGGAATGACGTTGCTCTCGCCGCAGACCTTGATGATGTCAGGCGCGTGCCCGCCGCCGGCCCCTTCCGTGTGGGCCGCATGGGTCGTCCTGCCCTTGAACGCGGCGATTGTGCGCTCGACAAACCCGCCTTCGTTCAGGGAATCGGTGTGGATCATGACCTGCACGTCCATGTCGTCGGCGACAGAGAGACAGCAGTCGATCGATGCGGGCGTTGCGCCCCAGTCTTCGTGCAGCTTCAGGCCGCACGCGCCGGCTTCGATCTGCTCGACCAGGCCCGCGGGTAGGCTCGCATTGCCCTTGCCGAAAATGCCGAAGTTCATCGGGAACCCATCCAGCGCCTCGAGCATCCGATGGATGTGCCATGGCCCCGGCGTACAGGTCGTCGCCGTCGTCCCTGCGGCGGGTCCGGTCCCACCACCCATCATGGTCGTGACGCCCGAGAAGAGCGCCTCGTCGATCTGCTGCGGGCAGATGAAATGAATGTGCGTATCCATTCCGCCAGCGGTGATGATCTTGCCCTCGCCCGCGATGATTTCCGTCCCCGGCCCAATGATGATCGAGATACCCGGCTGTATGTCGGGGTTGCCCGCCTTGCCGATGGCGGCAATGAGCCCGTCCCTGATCGCGATGTCGGCCTTGACGATTCCCCAGTGATCGAGGATCAGCGCGTTGGTAATGACCGTATCGACCGCGCCCTGCGCGCGCGTGAGCTGCGATTGTCCCATGCCGTCGCGAATGACCTTGCCGCCGCCGAACTTGACCTCCTCGCCATAGATCGTGAGGTCCCTCTCGGGCTCGATGAACAGATCGGTATCCGCCAGGCGCACCTTGTCGCCGACCGTGGGGCCGAACATCTGCGCATAGGCCGCGCGGCTCATCGTGTGGGACATGTCTTCCTCACCTTATTCGTTGGCGCCGGACGCACCGGTCGCCGATTCCAGAGGTCCCATCACGCCGCCGCTGAAGCCGTAGATGCGCCGCGCTCCGGCAAACGGAATCAATGAGACCTCGCGCGACTGACCCGGCTCGAACCGCACGGCCGTCCCGGCCGGGATATCGAGGCGGCATCCACGAGCGGCTGATCGATCGAACACGAGTGCGGCGTTCACTTCGGCGAAGTGATAATGGCTGCCCACCTGGACCGGCCGGTCGCCGGTGTTGGCTACGGCAATCGATGGTCCGGTCCTGTCCCCGTTCAGGACGATGTCGCCGTCAGCCGGAATGACCTCCCCGGGAATCATGCCACGCCTCCAAGCAGCAGCAGCCCGACGAGCCCGGCGCATACGCCCGCCGCGCGAAGCAAACTTCTTCTGGCCGCGTTTCCTCCTGAGAACCCGATGACCATGCCGGTCAGGAGAAGAGCGGCGGTCGCCGTCGTGAAGCCGATCACGTAGGGAACAAGCATCGAGGCGGCGTCAGTTCCGTGGGCGTGACCATGGAAGAACGCAAACAGGCCGACGGCCGCCGCGCCCAGCATGACGGGCATCCTGAATTCGAACGCAACGAACGCTCCCAGCGCCACCACCGAGAGGCTGATCGCCGCCTCCACAAATCCCAGCTCAAGTCCTGCGCTTGCCGCGGCGAAGCCGCCCAGCATCGCGATCAGGAAGGTTAGCGGCCACACGGCTCTCGCGGATCCGCCCACGAGCGCGCTCCACGTTCCCACCAACGTAATCGCAATCAGATGATCGGCGCCGCTGAACGGATGGACGAGACCGGCGTCGAACGAGCTGCCCGCCCCCTGAATGGGATGAGCGAAGGCCGGCGATGCAAGCAGGCTCAACGCGGCGACGCAAATCGCGATGATGCGCATCATCGACTCCTATCGGATCGGGTTGTGCACCGGGACAAGCTTGGTCCCATCCGGAAACGTCGCCTCCACCTGGATCTCGCGGATCATTTCCGGGATGCCCTCCATGACCTGCTCGCGGCGCAGCAGCCGGCCGCCTTCGGACATCAGGTCCGCGACCGATCGTCCGTCGCGGGCGCCTTCCATGATGGCATCCGAAATCAATGCGATGCTTTCGGGATAATTCAGCTTGACGCCGCGCGCGAGCCGGCCGCGCGCAACGATCGCAGCGAGGGCTATCATCAGCTTGTCTCGTTCCCGTGGCGTCAGATTCAAGATGCTCCTCCCACTTGGCCGCGCAGCTAACAGGACCACATCTTCGGCACTCCGAAGGGACCGGATCCGAGTTCATCGTCGAGTTGATCGAGGAAGCGGCACAGACCTCGCCTGAGATCCACGCTTGCAATCGCGGCGACCCGGACCACGATGATCGCGCCCACGATCGTGACGCCGCACGCGCATTCCAGGGACGCACCGATCTCGCGCAATCTCTCGAGCCGGGCCTCGAGACCCGGACCGAAATAGATCATCGTCGCGATCGCCTTCCAGTTCGAAAGCAGCGCCGTCTTCCGAAGCTGCAGGAGCGCCTGGTCTGACGCGAGGAAGCCATCTGCCCACACCAGACGGCCGTCGACCCTGACGCGCCAACTGTCCAGGATATGTCCGGCCAGAACCTCCTCGCCGCTCTCGATGCGGCCAAGAACCAGCCATTCGAGGGCGATCAATTCGGTGCCCGAGCACACATCGATCTCGGTCTGTCGCGCGATGCGCGCCTGGTTGAAGACGATCGTCTCTTGCGGAAGCCACGCAAGCCGGGCATTTCCCTCCGCCCTTAACCGCGTCCGGATTCGGGCAGGCCGATCCAGCGCCCGATAGACCTTCTCCGCGGCCTGCGTGGTCACCGCGACCGACGCATTGCCTTGAGCGACCACCTCGATCCTGATCTCGTCGCCACCCGCGACACCGCCCGAGGTATTAATGAGGACCGCCTCCTTGCGCCGGCGATCGTCGACATTCGGGAAGGCAACGGCCATCGGAAACTTCTGATAGACGTCGATGATCTCCGTGCCGTTTGCGGCACCGGAGAACACCACGCGAGCTTCCCCGACAGCGCGCTGCAGATCGAATTTTCCCGTGGCGCCCTGCCCTTCGCCCGGATGGCCGGGATGAGCCGCGGATGTCCCGCGAGAGCGCTCGTGAATTGCTTCAAACATCCGTCTCGGGGCTCATGATGGACCGTGTGTGTCTCGCATATCGGCGAGGGAGAGGCCGGGCGCGGAACGGCAATGCCGGCCACGCCCGGACCTCATGTCGCGAAACCGGGATCAGAAACCCGCAAGACCCTGGGAGCCGTTGTACGGGATCTTGACGCTGCCGATCTCCTTCAGCGAACCGTCCGGCTGGGTGCTGTAGCTGACCAGCTTCGAGGCGTTGCCGTAGATCTGATAGAGATAGGCGCCGTCGGGCGAGATCCAGCTATCGCTGGGACCGCTCGTCACGGTTCCGTTCAATCCCCTCGCGGTGCCGTCGCCGGGGACCTTCGGACACGCCGGATCGCACGCAATCTCCAGGCCGCCACCATTGATGCGGTAGCTGCTGATGTTGCTGTAGCCGAAATTCGTCGCGTAGATCGTGCGATCATCGGGCGCGACGGCCAGCCAGCACAGCTCGGACGGCAGGCCCGCGCTGGTGTCGATCTTGACGAGCGGGCCGATCTCGATCGAGCCGTTCTTCTCGATGGTGCAGATGGAGCATCCGTCACCGACGGCATAGCCGATCACGAACGTATTCGGACGCTGATTCAGGAACGCGATGTAGAACGGAGAACCGCCCTTCGCATCGTAGAACCTGGCCGTGCCGAGCGAGCCGTCCTTTTGCAGGGCGAACACGGCAAGGCCGTCCGGATCCGGTGCATTCGACGCAATCGAGTGCAACGCGCCGCCGGCGCGCTGGACCCAGAGAATCGGCGAGCCGTCGGGATACAAGCCGGTGAGCGCGATCGGCTCATCGAAAGTGGTGCCGACAAGCACGAGCTCCTCGTTGGGCGAGACCACGACCATGGTGGAGACACGGTTCCGCTTGCTGTACGTATTCACCGTGTATCGCTCGGGCCGCGTCTTGAGCATGCCTTCGGCATCGACCGACATCAGCCGAAGATGATCCGGTCCGAACGCGTGCAGCACGAAGAGGGTGCGCGTCGACGGAGCGAAAGCCAGCGATTTGGCCGTGCCGCTCCTGCCCTCGACCGGGTTGCCGGTCGACTTCACGTCGAGCAGCGTGAGACGACCGTCGCTCTCCAAGCGGAAGCTCGAAACGGAATTGTCTCCGCCATTGGTCGCAAACAAAAAGCGCCGATCGGATGTAATGATGACGCTTCCCGCACCCTCGTAGGAGTTGGGCGCGCTGTCCTGGCCGCTGATCGGCTTGAATTCACCGGAGCCGGCGCCGCCCGTCTTGATACGCGCGACCTCAGCCAGCTTGCCGTCCGCCTGCCGCGTGTAGTGAATAATGGCGTTATCGATCTCGTTGGTCTGGATATAGAGATGGCCAGTCTGCCCCTTCGACATTCCCATCTCGCTCGTCGTCGCCTCTTTAGCCATCTCTCGCTCCTTTGATGATTGGCTTTGGTAAATCGAATGACTTTCGGTGACCTGCACCATTGCTATGGCTTCAGCGGAGGGTATCCATCGACGTAAACCCAGTCGGACGCCCGCACGGGCACATGGCACGCCTGGCATTGGGCCCTGTAATTCGTCGTCGTCGTTTTTGAGCGATCGCCCGCGTCGAACCAGGACCATCCCCAGCCGTCGCCCCACAACGCGCTCTCCGGGTGACGGTTCGCGGTGTCCTTCACCATCACGAACCATCCCTTCAAAGCATCGGCGCGGCTGACGGTACCGGTCGTCATTTCGGAAGTTGCCGCCTTGAACACTTCCTTGACCAGCACCGCACCGTCCGGGAAGCGCTTGTCCTTCCGATAGGCGTCGATCACTCCAGGCGAGGCGTACACGACGTGAAGCTCCTTCGAGCCGTGAGTGTCGTCTGCCGCGATGGCCCAGCTTCCGAGGATTTGATAGGTCGTACGATAGTCATCGGGCACGTGCAGATGCCCGTCGCGGTCGGCGACACTCGCACCGGTCGAAACGCCATCCGCCGCGTTCGCCCGCAACTGTGACTGCTTGACCGCGGCCGCGATCCCAAGGATCACGACGACGGCGACACAGGCGGCTTTGAGGATTTTCATGCCGATTTTCCGCCGATTACGCGGTCACCGCGCGTCCTTGTTGTCCAGCAGCGGATAGAACTGGGTCCAGACCTCATCCTTCTTGGCGTTGGCGATGTGGCAGTAGGCGCACTCGTCCTTCGACTTCACCTTGGCCATCGACGCCTTCGGTTCGTGGTGATTGAAGTTGAAATAGCCCCACCCGTTGGTGTCGGCGAAGCGCTTCGAGTCCTTGACGGTCACGTCGGCGCCGTTCCACTTGCCTGGGAAGTAACCACGTCCCGACGCTTCCGTTCGCGAGCCGTCGGCATTCTCCTGCGGCAACGTCAGCTGCAGCTCCTTGAACAGGATCGTCCCCTCGGGGAATTCGCCGGTCTTCTTGTAGATCGCGTACGAGCCCGGCTCGATATAGACGTTGTGGAATTCCGGGAAATTCGCCTGCCCGCCGTTGAGGGCGTTCGGCGTCAGCGGCGATCCGACATAGACCCACTCGTGGAAATTCTTCGGCAGGAGCAACTGCCCGTCCGCGGTGTATTCCGGCAGATAGCGCGTATTGCTCTGGGCATTGCTATCCTTGAGCGACCCGAAGAACAGGATCGTTGCGACCGCACTGCCTACGATGACCGCCGCTGCTGCCTGGACTCTCACGCGCATTGTCTTCTCCCGCGACTGCGGCCGAACGCGCGAGGCGCCGGCACGATTGACCTGTCGACAGATGACTTAGCCAGTCGCGGAAGATCCTGCGCGCTGGGGATTGCTTCCGCTTTGGCCATCTTGATGCATTCCGTGCCGAACCTGCGATCGGTGAAGAGGTTGACGCTGCGGACGCAAGACGCGCGGCCCCAATCGGCGCCGCGATCGCGGCGCGGACGGCCATGGAAACGACCGAGAGAGTGCAAGGTTAGCGGGTGAGGTCTGAAAGCGGGGCTGCGCTCAGGGGGCGCTCGCGGCAGATCCGGTAATTGTCCTGCCAGGGGCGAAGCCGCTCGAAGGCCGCGCTCGCGGCCAGCACGTCGAAGTCGGCGTTTCGCCGACCTATGATTTGCATCCCGACCGGAAGTCCATCCGACAGACCCGCCGGAATCGAGGCTGCCGGATGACCGGTGAAGTTGACGAAGTAGGTCAGGCCCCATCCGATCAGAGGATCTATCTCGACACCATTGATCGACTTCGGTCCAACCGTGTTGCCGTCGCTGGCGTTGTCGACCGGCGGGCACGCGACGGTCGGCGTGACCAACAGATCGAATCTTTCAAGGACGTTCTGGAAGGCATCGTAAACCTCCGACCGGACGGCCTGGTCGCGGAAGAAATCGAGCCCCGACATGCGATTGGTCCTTTCGACCCAATCCATATATTCAGGCGGAAAGTCGTCGCGATGCTCGCCGAACAAATCGATGCCGTCGCGCTTCATGTTCTCGATCGCCTGCAGGTTCAGAAGCATGTAGAGACGCGACCAGACATCGCTCAGCTCCCGTTGCGAACGCACGATGCCGAGCTTCACCTCCTCGACGTGAGCACCGGCTTCCTCGAACGCCTGTACCGCGCGGCGGACCGTCGCCGCGACTTTTCCGTCGACCGGAAAGACGTCCAGATCCGGACTATAGGCAATCTTGAGGCCGCGGATCGAACGACGGGTCGCCGCGGTGAAGTCGACGGGCGGCTCGATCAGGCTGAAGGGATCTCGCGGATCAGGGCCGGCAAGTACGTTCAACGCGATGGCGGCATCTTCGACCGTCCGCGTGATGGGCCCTTCGAACAGGAACGGAGAGTCGGCCACGCCGAACGCGTTGGGACGCACGAGGAACGGCACGCGTCCGAATGACGCCTTGTAGCCATAGACCCCACACCAGGCGGAAGGGATTCGTATCTAGCCGCCGGCGTCCGTACCTTCTGCAATGGGTAGCAGTCCATCGGCGACCGCCGCAGCGCTTCCTCCGGATGAGCCGCCCGTGTTCTTGGCAAGATTGAACGGGTTGCGCGTGGGACCAAACAGGTAGTTGTCGCAGGTGCCTCGGAATCCCATGAGGGGGCTGTTGGTCTTGCCGAGGAACACGGCGCCGCCGCGCTTCTCCATGCGTTCGCAGAACACGCAGTAACCGTTCACGACGTGATGATTGAGCGCGCGGATGCCGCCCAGGCTCGCAGGCCAGCCCGGCTTGAAGTCGAACAGATCCTTGAGCGCAGACGGGATGCCGTGCAGCGGCCCCCACGACTCGCCGGCGACCAATGCGCGCTCGGCCTCTTTCGCTCTCGTGCGGGCGCCGTCGAAATCGAGATAGACCAGCGCATTCAGGCTCGGGTTGCGCGCTTCGATGCGCCGGATGAACGCATCGACCACGTCAACCGGCGACAGCTCACGCCGCCGGATGCGAGCCGCCAGTTCGTGCGCGGTGAGGTAAGCGAGTTCGTCGGAATGCAAGGGCTGGCTCACGCTCGACATCGTCTCCTCCTTCTGAACCACTTCAGGACGAAGCCGCATTTGACATTGAAACAGTTCTTGCCTGCGCAGCCGTGATTGCTTCGTCTTTCGCAATCTTGATGCATTCACCGCGACGGCCATCGACAAGGCATCGATCAGGGTTCATGTGCGCTGACGTGGGCTGCAGGTTACGCCGACGCGCGTTGGGACATCCTGCGCGTCACCGCACAAGGGCACGCTTCCATGGACCGACCTCCCGTTTCTCGCGGCTTCAAATCCAAACGACAGACGCCCGAAGCCGCCCGGCTGCCACCGGGTCAGTACCTGACGACCGACTTCCCGGTGCTGTCCGCCGGACCCACGCCGGAGACCCGTGTCGCCGACTGGAAGATTGCGCTTCAATTCGGCGGCTCGTTGTTGGGGAAATGGACCTGGGACGAATTCGAGGCACTGCCCCAGACCACGATCACGGTCGACATTCACTGCGTCACCAAATGGACCAAGCTCAGCACGGTCTGGCAGGGCGTCAGCTTCGACGATCTTCTCAAGGTGGTCGGGCTGAGCGAGCCGCCGGACGCCTATGTCATGGCGCATTGCGACGGCGGATACACGACGAACCTTCCGGTGATCGACCTGGTCGCGGGAAAGGCGATGATCGCGACCCGCTATGAGGGCCTGCCGCTCGCCCCGGCGCACGGCGGCCCCGCGCGACTCCTGGTGCCGCATCTCTACTTCTGGAAGAGCGCAAAGAGGCTGCGAAGGCTTCGCTTCATGCCCAAGGACGAGCCCGGGTTCTGGGAATCGCGTGGTTATCACAACTATGGCGATCCCTGGCGGGAGCAACGTTATGACGGCGACTGATGCGCCTCTGCAGCAGCCCAGGATCGCGTGGCAGTCCGGTCGCGTACAGGCCATCGTGGCCGAAACAAGCCGGGTGAGGAGCATCATCCTGCAGCCGGCCAACTGGTCCGGGCACTGGCCCGGCCAGCACGTCGACATCCGTCTTACCGCCGATGACGGCTATCAGGCCGAACGAAGCTACTCGATCGCATCGCCTCCGGAAGAAGAACTGCTCGCTCTCACGGTGGAACGGGTCGAGGACGGAGAGGTGTCCTCCTATCTCCTCGACGAATTGCGGGTTGGCGGCGCTCTCGAATTTCGCGGACCCATTGGGCGGCATTTCATCTGGAGCCAAGCGCGCGGTGGACCGATTTGCCTGGTTGCGGGCGGCACCGGGATTACGCCGCTGATGGCCATGTTGCGCCACCGCAGGAGGTCGCTCGCCCCCATACCGGCATCATTGATCTATTCGGCACGCAGCCTTGCCGACGTCGTGTACCGGGATGAACTCGATACGATGGCACGCGGCGACCGCGACCTGCGCCTGGTCTATGCGCTCACCCGCGATCATCCGAGCGACTGGAACGGACATCGGGGACGGGTCAACGAGGCCCTGCTCGCAGAGAACAGCTTTACGCGCGAGCAGAATCCCACGTTCTTCATTTGCGGTCCCACCAGGTTTGTCGAAGGCATCGCGAGCATGCTCGTGAAGCTCGGCTTCGACCCTCTCGCCATAAGAACCGAACGTTTCGGGCCAACAGGAGCATGATCGCCATGGCAGACAACATCGCCGACCTCATTCTTGGCGGTGATCCCGGCACACACTTGCTTCAAGAAGCCTTTGCCTTTGACATCACCCTGACGAAGATCCGGTGTGCGGCATGCAACACCGTGTCCTGCCTTGGCGCTCTCGCTGTCGACGGCGGGCCCGTGGAGGCACTGGTCAAGTGCGCCGATTGCGGAAGCGATCTGATGAGGGCGACGCGCACTCAGAGGGGATGTGTCCTTGAAATGCACGGTGCCCGGCACCTGTACTTCTGAATGCCGCGCCCGATCGCCCGCCAAACACCGAAATCAAAGACCCGCCATGCACGCTGAAGACGTCCACCTCGCTGAAATCGAGCGCCAGATTGCCGCCACCGCGGCGAAGCTTCGCGAGCTGATTGAACAGTCGGCCTCACATCTCGCCGCGATGAGCGAAGAGCTTGTCGGCCAGCGAATTGACGATCAGGCCGCACGGCTCGAGATTCTGATCAGGCGCCGCGACGAGCTCCTCAGAGCCAGATCCGGCGAAGACTGAAAAGGACGGCCGGGGCAGATCGGGAAGCGTCAGCCGTGAAATTTCAACCCGTCGACGATCTTGTCGATCACCTTGCGCTCGGCGCGCATGGAAATCCCAACCAGATTCAGGTCTGTGCGGGAAACGGCCTTCACGACTTCGCGGTTGGCGGCATCGTGAGTGGTCGTGAACATGTCCTCGGTATAGAGCCCCGGCGTCACTCCGCGCGTCAGTGCGCGATCGAGCGCGCGTGATAGCGCCGCGCGGTCGGCGCCATAGATCAGGATGGGCTGGCCGATCAACGGCAGATATTTTGTCCCGGAGCCGTCTTCGTAGGGGTCGCCGATGCAAGCTGGGAAAGCCGCGGCGATCCCGCTGGCGAGGAAAGAGGCCACGTTCAGCTTCTGCCACGGCTCAAGGTCGGTGCGGACCACGACCGCGATCTTGGTGTCAAACTGCATGACGGTTTTGTCGCTATCCTCAGCGCTCGCGAAGAGCGAAAGTGCCCTTACTCCATGCTTGCGCGCATCGAACGCTTTTGCAAGTGGCCCACTTCCGCGGACGCCCTTCGGGTGCAAACCGATTATATCGATTTCACCTCGCCGCCGTCCATCCGCAACGCCGAGCCGGTCATCCAGCGCGCGCCGGGCGATACGAGGAACGCCATCAACTCGGCGATCTCTTCCGGCTCGCCGTAGCGCGCGATCCCGGCGTCCTTGAGAAACTTCGCCGTAGCTTCCTCGACGGTCATGTTGTGCAGCGGCGCCCAGTGCTCGAGGTAGGAGCGGCGGCGGCCCGTCATCACCGGCCCCGGCAGGACGCTGTTGACCTGGACGCCATCGCTGATTCCCTTGTCGGAGAACGCCTTTGCCAAGGCGACGATTGCAGCGTTGATGGTGCCGACCGCGGCATAGGGCGCCTTGGGGAAAGAGGCCGAGTTTCCCGACATCAACACCACCGCCCCCTTCGCGGCCATGAGCGACGGCCAGGCGGCGATCGTGAGCCGCCGGGCGCCATGCAGCTTCAACGCCAGTCCGGCGTCCCACTGTGCCTCCGTCGTCTCGAACAGATCGACCTGAGGTACCGCCCCTGCGATATTGAGCAGGGCATCGATCCGGCCGAACGCCGCCATGGTCTGGTCGACGACAGATTGAGCGGCACGAGGTTCGGCCAGATCGGCATCGATCACCAGCACCCCGGCGCCGGCGGCCCGGACCGCCCTTGCGGTGTCCTCGAGATTGGCGCGGTATCGCGCCACCAGGGCAAGCGCCGAGAAATCGCGCGCCAGGCGCACCGCAGTCGCCCGGCCGATTCCCTGGCTCGCCCCCGTCACGATGGCGACTGATTTCGACATATGAACTCTCCCGAATACCAAGCTTGCAAATATCAGTCGCGAACGACGACCATCTTTCCGACGGCCTCGTTCGCCTCCATGACGCGATGCGCCTCGCGAATCTCGTCGAAGCGAAAGATCCGCGCCGGCTTGACGTCCAGCCGGCCGGCCGCGGCGTCGGCGGCGATTTCCCGCAGCGGCACGTCGGAGAGCGGGAACCCGGGCGTGCCGAACACGAAGCTGCCGAAGAAGGTCAGGTAGACGCCGCTCGGCATCTGCAGCAGCGGGTTGAAATCCGGAATCGGATCAAGCCCGCCGAGCCAGCCGGCGAGACAGGAGCGGCCGCCGCGGCGAAGCATGGCGAGGGAGTCGAGCACGACGCTGTTGCCGACGAGGTCCAGGACTGCGTCGACCTGCTTCGCCTCGGGCAGATGCTTTGAGAGATCGCGCCGTTCAATTTCGCACCGCGCGGCTCCGAGCTTCTCCAGCATGGCAAAGCGCTCCCGGCTGCGCGTCGTCGCGATCACCCGCGCGCCGGCATTGACCGCGAGCTTGAGTGCGGCCTGACCGAACGAGGACGTCGCTCCGCGAATGACGAGAAGCTGCCCCTTCTCGAGATCGAGATTTCGGAAGAGACAGGTCCATGCCGTCGCGAAGGTTTCGGGGATCGCTGCGAGCTCGGCCCAGGGCAAATCCGCATCGATCGATGCGACATTCGAGACCGGCGCACGCGTGTATTCGGCGTAGCTGCCGTTGATGGTCCGGCCGAGACCGCCCATCAATGCGGCCACCTTGGCGCCCACCCGAAATTCGCCGCCCGGGCACGACTTCACGAGACCGACGCATTCGATACCGCTGATCGGCGCCGCTTCGGCCCATTCGCCCCGGCGCATGTGCATTTCCGCATGATTGATGCCGAATCCCTTGACCTCGATGACGGCATGACCAGGCTGCGGCTCCGGCTCCGGAACATCCCGATAGACGAGGCTGTCCAAACCACCGAATTTTTCAAGAACGATAGCGCGCATGATGGCTCTCCTGACGTTTCTCGCGGCGAGGGAAGCGGCGGTTACCTATTCGAATTCAGCTGGCCAAGAAAATCACCGATCGCCGCTGCGATCTCCCGCGCATGAGTCTCGAGCGCAAAGTGCCCCGTGTCGAAGAAGCGCACTTCGGCGCCCGGCATGTCGCGCTGAAACGCCTTCGCGCCCGCCGGCAGGAAAAAGGGATCGTTCTTGCCCCAGACCGCCAGGAAGGGCGGCTTGTGCATGCGGAAGTAGGCCTGGAATTCCGGATACATGGCGACGTTGGTCCCGTAGTCGCCGAACAGATCGAGCTGGACCTCGTCCGCGCCAGGGCGCTCGAGATAATGGTTGTCCAGCGTGTATCCGTCAGGGGAGACCAGGGAGACGTCAGGCACCCCGTGGGTGTATTGCCAGACCGTCGTCTCTGGCGAAAGGAATGATCGCAGCACCGCCCGATTCGCTTGCGATGCATCTTGCCAGTAAGCCCGGATCGGGCTCCAGCCTTCGCTCAATCCCTCCTCATAGGCATTGCCATTCTGCGAGATGATGGAAACGATGCGCTCGGGATGCCGAAGAGCCATCCGAAAGCCCGTCGGCGCGCCATAGTCGAAGACGTAGAGCGAGAAGCGAGGAAGTCCGATGACTTCCGTGAACCGTTCGATCACCTGCGCCAACGCGGCGAACGTATAGGCAAAGCTTTCGCGCGCCGGCATGTCGGACTGGCCGAACCCGGGCAAATCCGGCGCCACCAGTCGGAAGCGATCCGAGAGCGCCGGGATCAACTCGCGGAACATGTGGCCGGCCGTCGGAAATCCGTGCAGCAGCAGCAAGGCGGGCGCGTCAGCCCGTCCAGCCTCCCGGTAAAATACGTTCAGTCCATCCACGTCCGCCTTGCGGTATCGAATGCTCGTCATCTGTGGTCCCTCCCTCGACACCTGTTGCGCCCGGTGAAATCGATGATCCGATGGCAGCCGACCCGAGGCGGTCTCACCTGGACATTTCGCGGCTCGGGGCGATCCGGTTACAGACTCCCCGGGGATTTCTGCCCGTACGAGACTGCCTGTCGCCTGCCCTGCCCGATCTATCGTGCCTCGGATCCATTCATTCGAACTCCCTGCGATAGTCCGTAGGAGTCCAACCCGTCGCTTTGCGAAAGGCGGAGCTGAAGGAGCTCGTTTGCGCATAGCCCAGGCTGAGTGCGATGTCCGTAATCGATACCGCGCGATCCGCCAGCCGCAGCTTGGCGAACTCCATGCGTCGCTGCACCTGATACTGGTAGGCCGGGATTCCGAACGACTTCTTGAAAGCGCGGCAGAAGTGGTGAACGCTGAGCCTGACGAGCTCGGCGAGCTTGAGGAGGCAGACCTGTTCTCCCAGATGCCCCTCGACGTACTCGACCACGACACGCTTCTGCCAACCCGCGAGACCTCCACGACTGACCGCTGCCGGTTCGCGAACAACATCGTGATCAGACCTGGAAAGCTCGTGGGCGAGCACGCCGCAAAGCGCTTCGAGGTAGGGCGCGCAATTCGTCTCGGCGCTCTCGATCGCCTTCTTCAATTTGGAGGCGGTTTCCCAGACCAGCGGATCCTCGAAGTATATTCTTGGCGCGAGCCCGGCCGCGCCGTCGTCGGACTTGTGAAGCGCGGCGGGATCGAAATAGAGGAAGGTCACCTGCGCCGACGAGGCAGTCTCATGCCATTCCCGATAGGCGCGTCCCGCCGGGACAAAGGTCAGCCTGTGCTCGGAACCGCGCAGCTTCGACGAGCAGAGGCCATCGATGGAGGTCTCACCGCTTTTCCGCGCTCCCTCGTTG
The DNA here is from genome assembly GCF_011516635.5 of Bradyrhizobium barranii subsp. apii. GTDB lineage: Bacteria > Pseudomonadota > Alphaproteobacteria > Rhizobiales > Xanthobacteraceae > Bradyrhizobium > Bradyrhizobium barranii. The sequence continues at coordinate 8,746,540 of NZ_CP096255.1, forward strand.
TACAACGCCAGGAGATGTCTCGATCCCTGAAAGCGAAATTCGATCCTGTTGCCGACCGGGAGGTGAACGCTCTCCGAAAACCACCAGCGCCAGCCGATCCCAAGGCGCTTCACCGGCTCGGAAGGCGTTATGCTGACCGTCGGATGAAGCGTCGCGTCGGACGGCCTGGACGACAGCATCTCGTCCACCGGCCGGATTGGCGAAGCGGAGACCGCCATCCGTGGCGTGCTCTCACTCGAATTTGATACGTACATCCCCATCGTCGTCGCCCTGTTCTGTGCTCCGGATGGCCGCGTCCAATCGTCAACGACTTTCTGCACGGAGGAGATGCCCTGGTCGCCTGGATACGGGCGTTGAAGCCGCAAGCTGCACGTGGCGTTACCTCTCCGGTCAAGGCGCGCTGCCAACGCCGGATGGCAGCACCGCACAGTGGCAACATGCTTTTCATCGCGCTGGCGGGCAATCTCACGCTTGTGCTGTTCCGACCCATACTTAGGTATGGGCCGCATGCAGGGACGGTGCTGAGATGATTCAGCAGGAGATGCCAGTCCCGAAGCTTCAGCCTTGGAGCTGGAGCGCTTCTGCCATTCGAACGAGCATTGCCGCGGTTTTTGCCCCGAGCTTCCGCATCACGCTGCCACGATGCATCTTGACTGTCGCTTCGCTGATCGAGAGCTCGCTGGCGACCTGCTTGTTCATCAGACCGGATGCCACCAGCGTCATCACTTGCCGCTCGCGCGTGGTCAGGAGTGCAAACTTCTCCTGCAACTGCGCCAGGTGCGCGCTGTCGTCACGCCGATCGATGTCCTTTCGGATCGCGGCCGTGATCGCATCGAGAAGGTCCTGGTCCCGTATCGGCTTGGTGAGAAAATCGACCGCCCCCAGCTTCATGCCTCTTACCGACATGGGAATGTCGCCAAAGGCGGTCATCAGGATCACCGGGATTCCGACATTGATTTTCGTCAGGTACTCCTGCAGCTCCAAGCCACTCGTGCCGGGCAATCTGACATCGAGCACCAGGCACGCAGGGGCATCCGACAGTTCAACCTTGAGGAAATCCGAGGCTGATCCGTACAGGGCGACTTTGTAGTGCAGGGACTCGAGCAGGTCGCCAAGGGACTCGCGAACCGCGCGGTCATCGTCGACGATATGAACAACGCCGGAAGGAGGCATGTCTACCGGCTTTCCGACGTCTGAACCGCCTGGCGAAGCGGGAGAGCGAAGGTGAACTTCGCTCCGCACCTCCCGTTTTCTTCCACCCATAGCTGTCCTCCGTGGAGTTTCACTATCTTGCGGCAGATCGACAGTCCCAGACCGAGTCCCGCTCCCTTCGTCGTATAGAGCGTCTCGAAGACCCGCTCTCTATCAGCCGGGCTGATGCCGCCCCCCGTATCCGCGATTGCCACGGAAATCATACCATCGGCGACCCCCGAAGAGAGGGCCAAAATGCGGTTCCCGTCCTCGACCGCGGCCATGGCCTCGATCGCGTTGCGCACGAGGTTGAGGGCGACCTGCTGGACCTGAACACGGTCTGCTTCGACACGCGGCGATGATCGATCGAAGTCGGTACGGACGATGACCCCGGCACGCTCGATTTCCCTGTTCGACAGAAGCAGAACCTCCGCAACCGCATCGTTGATATCGAACTCGGCAAAATGGACCTGCGTGCCCCGCACCAGAGAGCGGACCCCGGTCACAACCTCCGCAGCCCGGCGTGCCTGCCTGATGATGCGCGCGACCGATTTCCGGGCCTCCCCGGCTTGAACGGGATCCCGGGCGAGCCATCGGAGGCAAGCTTCCGCGCTCATGATCATGCCCGTCAGCGGCTGATCGATCTCGTGAATGATCGAGCCGGCGAGCTCGCCAAGGGACGTCAGACCCGTCGCCCGTGCAAGCTCGTTTCGCGCGTCGGCGAGAGCCTGCTCCGCCGCCTTCCGTTGCGACACATCCGTGATGATGCCTTCCAGCTCGAGGTCTCCCGTGGGCCCCTCATCGAATTGTCCGACGGCCACGACATGCAACGTCTTGCCGTCCCGGTGGACCACGCGGTACTCGTGGGTGAATGGCGACTTCGTGCTGATCGCCTCGGTGAGGTCCTGCTCCAGCGCGGGGTAATCCTCGGGGTGGACCCGGCTCCTGAACACCTCGAAGGGCACGGGGTTTACGTCCAGGTCGATATCCAGGATGCGGTAACATTCGCGCGATCCGCGGGAGAGCAGGGTGCGCGTGTTCCAGCGATAGCTGCCCATCCCGCCGATCTGCTGACCTCTGACCATCCACATGTTGGTCTCGCGCAGCGCCTCGAACAGGCGGACGGATTCGAATGAGACGGCGGCCTGATTGGCCAGCATGGATGTCACCCAGACGCATCGCGGCGTGAAGATATCCGCATCTCCATCCGCTTCGAGATAGAGAACGCCGATCGCCCAGTGCTGGTGAATCAACGGCAGGCACAGCTGCGCTATCTTTCCAGACGGCGGGTTTGCGGGATCAATCAGTGCCGAGCTCTCCGCGTCGGCTTGCCTCACGACCGTTTGCTTTCGATCAAGCACCTGTTCGGCAAGGTCGCTCGGCAGGAGGAATTCGGCGTGCGGCGGGAAGGAGGCAAGGAAGTTCGCCCTCTCGCGCGGGAAGCTCGCATCGGCCTTGGCAAGCAACTCTCTTTGCCCGCTGAGCAGGATCGCCCCCCGACTGGCCCCGGAGTAACTCAGCGCCTCCATCAGGAGAGCCTTGGCCAATCCCTGATAGCTGATTTCTCTCGAGATAATCTGAAACGCCTTTGCGACCAGATCGAGTTCGTGCGTCTCGTTATCAAGCCTCATACCGAGATGTCTCGTCGTGAAAATCATTTCCAGACGTCTCGACGCATCACCCCGCCGCTTGCGTATCGAGGGGCGGGACGAGAGCGCGTCAGTACGCCGCAACATGTAACGGGACTTGCGAACGTTGCCAAGTTTGGTTGCGAGAGCCACGGTTCACGAGCCCGCGCCATGCACGTCGTTGCGCATTGCCCCGATTTTTTTCGAAGCAGGTGTAACCGATGCGACGGTTGCTCCGAATGTCCACGAAAGTGCGGAGCAACGGCATTGCGCCCCGCTGGCCGTCGGCATGCCTCGCCTGCTGTTCAGGCCAAATCGGGGCGTCGAGACACTGCCGCGCAGGCCCGCATCGGCAAGGAAACAGGAATGATGACCGCGGACTCTCCGAAGACAGAACGCCTGAATGCCCTCTCGGATGCGGTTTTTGCAGTCGTTATTACAATTCTCGCCCTGGACCTGCGCCCGCCACACGCTCCGAGCCTCGATGCTCTATTCGAACTCTGGCCGACCGTCATCGGCTACGCGGTCAGCTATCTCTTCATCGCCATCGTCTGGGTGAACCATCACCACCTTCTGCACTATGCAAGCGCAGCGACGCCCCGATTGATCTGGGGAAACTTCGCTCATCTGTTTTCAGTCTCGCTGCTGCCGTTCTCGACAGCCTGGATCGCGAGCTCAAAGCTGGCGCCACTGCCCGTCACCGTCTATGCCGGCGTATTCGCCCTGGTGAACGCGACCTATCTGTTGCTGTGCTGGGAAGCCGTCGACCGGCCGGCGATCGAGGAGATCCCGAGCCAGGCGCGCATGGTGATGCGCATGCGATCCTTGACCACCCTGTTCGGCTTCCTCGCCGCGGCGGCCGTCTCGTTGCACTATCCCATGTTCGCGCTGGCCATGATCTGCATCTGCCTTGCCGTGTATCTCAAGCCTCAGGTCGCAGGACACGGGCCGCATCTTGCTTCAGCAGATACAACGATACCGCAAGCAGCACGACATCCTTCATCAAGAACGGAACGTTGCCCGTCATCGCCGGAAAGCCGCCTGCAGCAGCGTCCCAACCGTCCGGCATAAACGGAATGATCGTGACTGTTGCGATGAAGGTGCCGGTCGACCCTAGGGCGCCCAGAATCCCGAGGCGCTTGCTCCAGAAGCCCGCGAATATCAAAGCACCAAAGGTCCATTCGGCGACGCCGAGGAACCAACTGGCGCCTTGATGGCCGAAAGCGGGATAGAGCCACCAGATCAGCGGACCGTTGCTGATGAAGGGGTCCAGGCGATCCGCCTCGTACGCCCACCATTTCTGGTAGCCGAAGAAGAAGAACAGGATCACCATCGACGCCCGGACGATGTGGTAGTCCAGGTCTCCCGCAAGCAGCCCCGATATCGGCAGCCTGCTTGCGAACGATTTGCGCTGGGCTCTCGCCAATGTACTCATGGTGCCGATCCTCCTGATCCTAACTCACAGGCCCTTGCGTGGTCAGCGCCTGACCGAGATCGATCAGAAGCCGGCAGACAAGGCCGTCGGGCGCGAAGTCGAGATCGACCTGCGCGCCCGGCAGGGCCCTTGCGATCAGTTGCGTGCCAAAGCCTCTGCGTTCGGGCTTGGTCACAATCGGTCCGCCGCGCTCGCGCCACTGGATCGCAAGACCTTGTCCGCCGAGATAGGGCGGGCTTTCCCAGATCACCTCGACGGCTCCTGCCGTCGATGTCAGCGCGCCGTACTTGCTCGCGTTGGTAGCCAGCTCGTGAATGATGACGTGCAGCGCCAACGCGATGTGCGGCTCCAGCGTGATATCCGGCCCCGCGAGCAGAATGCGGCCCCTGTGAAACATCGCGTGCGGTTTGAGCGTTCGCTCCAGCATCGCCGCGAGAGACACTCGCTGCTCTCCCGCGGATTCGATTATCCTGTAGGCATCGGACAGGGTCGCGATCCGTGCCGAGAGCGCCTCGCGAAAATCGGCGGTCGTATTCGCATCGGTGTTGTTCACGAAGCACAGAACGATGCTGAGGATATTGCGCATGCGATGCTGCAATTCCCTGACGACAAGCTCGAGCTCGTCATCCCGGATCGGGGCGATCCGCTCAAAGTGCGCGCACCCGCTTCCGCCGTCGTGGAACGAACCGGTGACAGTGTGCCTCATGTGCAGACCTATCGCTGTTTGCTGAACCGGATTTCGATCAACACCCGCGGCAGATTTTCAGCTTCTTGTCGAGATCTGCGTCCAGACCTTCCAGTTTCCGGTTGAAGTCGGTAATGCGCTTCTGCAACGCATCCTCGGCGACTGAATTCGGCATGAATTCATTGCCGCGCGGCTGCACCTGGACGGTCTCAGCCGGGCTCGGCGCTTTCGGCGACGGCGCCGGGAGCGGATCTGCCAGGGCGGTTAGAGGAATGGCGGCGAAGCTCAGGATGAGGGATGAACGGAGTTGCATGGTCGCGCCTCAACGCAGTTGATTGCCATGATGACGCGCACATTATGCAGCATGTGTACGAGCCTCGCTGTTCGTGGATTGCGCCGATTGAGGCGATATTGTTGGAAATGATTCCGTCTGCGCCCCGATTCATCCTAGGGTGCCGCTGGCGCGGGCCTTTGCTCTGCGAGAATGACTGAGAAGAGCCCGCTGTCGTCAGTCCAATCGGCGACGGGATTCCATCCGCCGGCCTGCAGCAGGACGAAGGCATCCCTCCGCCCGTATTTGAGGCTGTTCTCCGTGTGGATGGTCTCGCCGTTCGACAACGAGAAGACGCGACCATCGACCTCGAAGCGGACGTCGCGCGTGGCTTCCAGATGCATCTCGATACGCGCCTCCGCATCATTCCAGCGCGCCAAATGGAGAAACGCGCCCAGGGGAATCGAGCCGCCCAGCTCGCGGTTGATCCGGTGCAAGAGGTTGAGATTGAATGCGGCCGTCAGCCCTTGCGCGTCGTCATATGCCGGCAGGAGAACATCCTGATCCTTGATACGGTCGATGCCGATCAGCAGCATCGATCCGGCACCCAGGGTCACCGCCATCGCCCGCAACAGGTCGACCGCCGCAGGCACAGTGAGGTTTCCGATCGTCGACCCCGGAAAGAAGCCAAGGCGCGCAGTCGAGGCAATCTCGTCCGGCAGCGCAAAGGGATAGGTGAAATCGGCCTCGGTTGGATAGATCGGCAGTCCCGGGAATGCATGCGACAAGCCTACCGCAACCTCCCGGAGGAATTCGCCCGAGATGTCGATCGGCACATACGCAGAAGGCTCCGTCTCTGCCAGCAACAGTCGCGTCTTTGCCGACGAGCCTGAGCCGAATTCTATGACTGCGCGGCCCGGCCCCGCGAGCGCGGCGATTTCCGATACCGCGGACGCAAGGATCGATCGCTCGGTTCGTGTCGGGTAGTATTCGGGCAGCAGCGTGATGGCTTCAAACAGAGCCGATCCGCGACGATCATAAAGCCATCTCGCCGGAATTGCCTTTGGCGCGAGGCCCAGCCCTTCCATGATGTCATAGCGGAACGCCGCCGTCAGGTCGGCCACCGTAGATCGCATTTCGTTCTGGAGTTGAAGCAATTTCGGCTTTCCTTCGCACGAAGTCTCGGTCGACCCGGCCGGCGGCCGCAATGAAGTCAGGAGACCAATGTCGACAATTTCTTCAGGCCGCGGTGGATATTGATCTTGACCAGGGCCGCCGACTGTCCGGTCGCACCGGCCGCTCGCGCGATGCTCAGACCATTGAGCTTCACGAGGCGGATCACGCTCTCTTGCGCAGGCTTCAACCGGCCAAGGAGCTGGTCCAGCGCAGCAGCGCTGATCGCGGCACCTTCGTGATCCTCGATTGCGATGTCTTCGTCGAGTGCGAGCGCGCTGTAGCGAGACGCATCGCGCACGCGATCGACCCATTTGTAGCGGGCAATCGCCGTCACCCAGGCGCCGAAGGGCTTCGAGGCCGCAAACGTGTGGCGTTTCGCGTGAATGGCCAGAAGCACCTCCTGCCTCGCATCGTCGGCGGCGGGATAGGGAAGCCGGCGCGCGTAGTAGGCCCGAAGCCACAGATCCAGCTCCCGCAGCAATCGCTCGTATGCGTCTCCATCCCCTGCTCGCGCCGCAAGCAGAAGCCGGCCCCATCGCTCCGAACAATCGTTCCATCTCTCCCAACGGGCCGCCTTCCGGCGATCATGTCGCGGCGAATCCGTATCCCCCCGGGGTCGTGCACGCCCGGGCTCGTCGCCGGCAGACGATTGCGTCGCCATAGAGGACGTGATGTCGTCACCCGAGAGCGCTTTCATCTTCGAAGGCTCCTGTCGAGACACTCAAGCAGCGCGCTCGTTTCGAACGGCTTTCTGAGAAGGCAGAATGCGCCGATCGAGGCCGCTTCGGCGTCCAGCTGCTTGTGAGGAAGCGCAGTAATGAGAATCACCGGCGCTCCGACCTTCTGCTGCTGGAGCTCGCGAACGAGGTTCAGCCCGCCCATTCCTGGCATGTGAACGTCGGCAATGATGCAGTCGAAGCTGAACCGGCCGGCGTAGCTCAGCAGCGCTTCGGCCCTGTCAAACGGCTCGGAGCGGTAGCCGATCGATCGCATCAGATCCACCAAAGACAGGCACAGGGCCTCGTCGTCATCGACGACACCTACGTAAGGGACCTTCACCTGACTTACCCTCGCAAGACGCGATCATCATCGAAACGCGATCGCAACACGGGCGATTGAAGCGCAAGCCGCTCTCCAGTTGACCAGGCGGCTGCTGTCGTGACGTTCGATGCTTGTTCGCGAGAGGCACATGTTCGGTCTCCCCAACTGAGGAAAATCCAGTAGCTGCGCCTGGATCGGTTGCGCATGTCGGCCTCGAGCATGCGTTCGGTGGGTGCCTCCGATAATCTCGCGATTGTGATGCACAGACCCATACTTTGGTATGGGTTTGCGGCGCCAAGGGCGAGCCACCGAGGGCGACGCGATGTCAGGCCACGCCGATTCCGGTCGCCTGCGGCCGAACGGCGCAAGTTTGAGAAATGCACGATAACCCGCGCACAGCGCGTCCTTCGAAGCTTGGCTACCGTTCAGATCGCGACAGACGTCGACGCCGCCCTTGGCGCCAAACCGCGACCTCGAGGATGAGACGACATCCGATGGACCATCTCATAAAGAAACTGTCCGAGCTCGATCTGGTCAGAGGCGATTTTGACTACCATGCCACGCGTGTGGCGATGATCATCGTGTTCTTCGTCTTCAGCTGCCAGAAATGGTTCGACTACGAAGCGCACGCGTTGATTCCGTTCATCAGCAATGGTCCGCTGATCTTCTGGCTGTATCCGGTGTTTGGCGTGCGCGGCGCGGCCTACTTCCTGGGTTCAGCAGAATTGTTGTTTGGATTGCTTCTTCTGCTCGGCTTCTGGAGCAGAAGACTGGCGGTCCTGGGGTCGCTGGGTTCATGCGCGACCTATGTCGCCACCGTGACGATCATTCCGTTCTTCCCCGATGCCTGGGCCGCGCCGGCCGGCGGATTTCCTGCGGCCACGTTGCCTTTCCTCTTCCTCATGAAAGATGTCGTACTGCTTGCAGCTTCCGTCTATCTGCTCAAGCGGGATCTCCTCCGGGCAGCAGCCGACGTGTCGCCGGCTCAGAACGGGATTGTTCGACAGGAAGCGATGCAATAACGCCGGTTGGCACTGGAAGAGCAGGATCAGGGTCGTCCCCCGTGACGGGCGATGAACTGCTCGGCGACATCGGCGAGGTCGTTGCCGATGATCTGCGTGAGCGTAGGTTTGCGACGACGGCTTATAGACCTTGACGCTGTCCACGCTGAGCGACCTTTCGAAGACTCCCGCTTTTCTCCCGCGCTCAAGCTGGATGCTTCATCCACGGTTGAGCGGAATTGCCGATCAGAGCGCATCGGAACAACTCTTGTCGGTGACGCTGGGTCCGAACGGAATGTGGCTCATGCCATGGCTCCGATCCCGGCTATTGTTGGGGATTGGCGTTGGGAGTACGTTCCCGGACGGGACAGGTGAGCACCTTTCCCTCCTTTTCAATCGACTGGCCGGCTAGTTCCGGAGTCCGGCAGATGCACGTATCCTCGCGGGTATCCACGAATGGCAATGCCGGTCTCAAGGCGTCATGGGACGACGGCGAGCGCGTCTTTTGCCGTGAATGGCGCCGGGACGCCGATGGCGACGTCAACAGTGTCCTGACCGTAAGGGCGGCTACGGAACATCCGCCGGCCGCGGTCCTCGACCGGCTCGCCCATGAATACGCCTTGCGCGACGAGCTCGATGGGACCTGGGCCGTACGGCCGCTGGAGCTGATCCGCGACGGTGGTCGAACCTTGCTGATATTGGAAGATCCCGGCAGCGAGCCGCTCGAGCAGTTGCTCGGCGCGCCGATGAAGCTGGACCATTTCTTGCGATTGGCTCTCGGCATCACCACCGCCGTCGACCAGCTGCATCGGCAGGGCCTGGTCCACAAGGATTTGAAGCCGGCCAATCTTCTGGTGAGCGGAGCAGACGAGGTCAGGATCACCGGATTTGGCCTTTCATCTCGCCTGCCGCGCGAGCGACAGCAGCTCGAACCACCGGAGACCATGGCGGGCACGCTGGCCTACATGGCGCCCGAGCAGACCGGCCGCATGAATCGGTCCGTCGATTCCCGCAGCGATCTGTACGCACTTGGCGTGACGTTCTACCGGATGCTGACGGGCGTACTGCCGTTCACCGCGGCCAGTCCGATGGAATGGGTGCACAGCCACATCGCGAGACGTGCCGTTCCACCCGCCGAACGAGTCAATGGCGTGCCTTATGCCGTGTCGGCGATCATCATGAAGCTCCTCGCCAAGACGGCCGAGGACCGCTACCAGACCGCAGCCGGTCTCAAGAGCGACCTCGAACGGTCACTCGCCGAATGGGAAGCGCAGGGACGAATCGATGATTTCGTCCTGGCCCAAACCGATACACCGGACCGCCTGCTGATTCCCGAACGGCTCTACGGCAGGGAGCACGAGATCGAGGCGTTGCTCACCTCGTTCGATCGCGTCACCCGGAGCGGCACGCCCGAGTTGATCCTGGTGTCCGGCCCCTCCGGTATCGGCAAGTCCGCTTTCGTCGACGAAATGCAGAAGGCCGTGGTCCCGTTGGGAGGCTTCTTCGCCTCCGGCAAGTTCGATCAGCACAAGCGCGATATGCCTTACGCGACGCTCGCGCATGCGCTTCAAGGCCTTATCCGAGGCCTCCTCGCCAAGAGCGATGCCGATCTGGCACCCTGGCGTAGCGCACTGCACGACGCGCTGGGCCAGCTCGGTCAACTGATGGTGGATCTCGTACCGGAGCTGCGGCTGGTGATCGGGGATCAACCACCTGTCCCGGAGGCCCCCCGCAAGACGCACAGCGACGCTTCCAAGTCGTCGTTCGACGCTTCATTGGCATCTTCGCCAAGCCTCACCATCCGCTCGTGCTTTTCTTCGACGACCTGCAGTGGCTCGACGTGGCCACACTGGATCTGATCGCGTTTCTTCTGAACAGATCCGACCTGCAAAATCTGCTTCTCATCGCCGCCTATCGACGCAAGGATGTCGACGTCAAACATCCGCTGGCACAACGGCTCGTCGAAATTCGCGCCTCCCGTAAACGGGTGCGGGAAATCGACCTGGCACCCCTCACCCGCGCTGCCGTCGAGGAATTCACCGCGGATGCACTTCACTGCGAGCCGGCATACGCCATGCCCCTGGCGCAGCTGATATACGAGAAGACGAACGGGAATCCGTTCTTTCTCACGCAGTTTCTGCGGGCACTGGCCGAAGAAGAACTACTGGCCTTCGATCATGACAAGCGACAGTGGCGCTGGGATCTCGAACGCATCTAGAGCATTTTCCGACCGGAAAGAATCGGGTGGGGATTCCCAAAACGGCGCGAGTCAGATTCAAGCTGCATGCTGGCGAGGGAGGCCAGCATGTATGGCCAGGGCGCTTTCGGTTGATCTTCGCCAAAGGGTGGTAGCCGCGATTGACGGTGGCATGTCCTGTCGACAGGCTGCTGAGCGCTTTGGTGTCAGCGCGGCCAGTGCGATCCGCTGGCGCGCTCGCCTCAAGAAAGTTGGCGACATCGTTCCTAAACGCCAGGGCGGTGACCGCAAATCGCAGCGCATCGAAGCGCATTCGCAATTGATTCTGGAGGCGGTGACAGCGAGGCCGGATATCACGCTTGCCGAGTTGCGAGAACTGTTGAAACGTCATGGAATATCGACTGGCATCGCGTCGCTCTGGCGTTTTTTCCAGCGCAGAAAGATCACACTTAAAAAAAGACAGCGCACGCCGCCGAGCAACGGCGCGGCGATATAAATGCCGCACGTGAGGAGTGGTTCGAAGGGCAAATCGACCTTGACCCTGAGCGTCTCGTCTTCATCGACGAAACCAGCGCCAACACCAAAATGGCGCGGCGTTACGGGCGCTCGCCACGCGGCGAGCGATGTCGTGCAGCTATCCCACACGGACATTGGAAGACGACGACGTTCACCGCTGGATTGCGCTCCGACGGTCTGATCGCGCCGCTTGTTCTGGACGGTCCAATGGATGGCGACGCTTTCCTGGCCTACGTCGAGCAATTGCTCGCCCCATCGCTGCGGCCGGGCGATACCGTTATCATGGACAACTTGCCCGCTCACAAGGTCCATGGCGTTCGAGAGGCCATCCAGGCGGTCGGAGCTAGCCTGCTCTATCTTCCGCCCTACAGTCCAGACTTCAACCCGATTGAAATGGCCTTCTCCAAACTGAAAGCGCTGTTGCGGGCCGCCGCAGCCCGCACCATGCCCGATCTCTGGCAAGCAATCGCCAACGCTCTCAAACGCTTCTCACCCGAGGAATGTCAAAATTATCTCGTCGCGGCTGGTTACGACGCAACGTGATCGGAAAACGCTCTAGGAAAAAAGCTACGCCGAAAACGTCGCGCGTCTCATGGTCGGCAAGCTGAGCGGTTTGCGCGACGAGACACGTCGGGCCCTGCTGGAGCTGGCCTGCCTGGGCAACAGCGCCGAGATCGCAATGCTCTGCCTCGTGCACGGCGCATCGGAGCAGACGCTGCACGCGGATCTGCGAGACGCGACGCGTCTCGAACTAATTCGACGCCTCAAGAGCTCCTATGCGTTCGTGCACGATCGCGTGCAAGAGGCCGCTTATGCGCTTCAACCGGACCAAAACAGGCGAACGGCCTTGCACCTTCGGATCGGTCTGGTCCTGGCAGCGCAGCTGACGCCTGACGAAACCAACGAGCGCGTCTATATCGTCGCCAACCAGCTGAACCGCGGCATCGCCGCTTTGACGAACGGCGCTGAACGCGAACAGGTCATTGCCGTCAATCTCGCCGCGGGCCGGCGCGCCCGAAATGCAACGGCTTACCACGCGGCGGCAACCTACCTTGAAATCGCCCGCGAACTGCTCGGAGAGGAAGGGCATCCGCGGCGCAGCCGGGACGCCTTCGCGATCGGCCTGCTCCACGCCGAATGCAAATTCCTGCTCGGCGAGCTGAACACGGCAGAAGCGGAACTGACGGTCCTGTCGCAGAGCTGTTCGGACATTCAGGCGAGCGCCGAGGTCGCCAGACTCCAGGCGCAGCTATACACCACCGCGGGACAGCTCGAGCGAGCGGTCGACGTTTGCCTCGCATTCTTGCGCAGGACCGGGATTGACTGGTCTCCTCATCCCAGCCGCAGCGAGGTGGACGAGGATCGGCGGCGCCTGCGGAGCTTGACCGAAAAGCTGTCCGACGAGCAGCTTCATGCGCTACCGCCGATGACCGATCCGGATCATCGTGCGACCATGGGCGTCCTGGCCGACCTCCTCACGCCTGCGTTTCTCACCGATCGCAACCTCTCCGACACCATGCTCTTGGAGGCCACTCGACTGACGCTCCAGCACGGGACCAGCCCTGAAGCGTGCTACCCGCTGACCGCCATATTCGGCGTGCTCGCGAGCAATTCAACCGATGCTGAACTTGGATTCCGGCTATCGCAATTTGGCGCAGCCCTTGCTGACAGGCAGCCGCAGACAGGGCTGAGCGGCCGGGCGCTTTTGGTATTCGGCCTTCACGTGACCCCATGGATTCTCCCGATCCGATCGGGACGGCCGTTCATTCGGCGCGCACTCGCAATCTGCTTGACGACCGGAGATCTGGCATTCGCGGCGTATTCGCATCGCGGACTGATATCGGTGGATCTCTTCTGCGGCGATCCGCTCATGGACGTCTGCTCGCGCGCCGAGCGGTCTCTGGCATTCGCCGAGGGTCTGGGCGTCCGATTGGCTGCGGAGGGCCTCATCAGGCAACGAGATCTGGCGCAGAGCCTTATGGGGCGCAATGGCCGGAATGACTTCGAGAGCCCCGCGGCGCTTCAGCCCTCGGATGCGAGCGAACCGATAAGCGCCTTCTTCTACTACGCGACGCAAATTCAGATCGAAGTCATTGCCGGACGTGACGATGTCGCGATTGCCCTCGCCGCACGCGCGGAAGCGCTCTCATGGTGCGCCCGCTCTTATTCGGATTTCACCGAATACCGGTTCTACACGGCGCTCGCTCATGCCGGGGCTTATCACGCATCACGCCCCGAGGATCGCGAGCGACGCCTCAACGACCTCCGCGAACACCACCGCAAGCTGACAGTCTGGTCCAACCGTTGCCCCGCGAATTACGCTGCCCGGCAGAAGCTCGTCGCGGCGGAACTTGCGCGCATCGAAGGCCGCGAACTCGAGGCGGAACAGCTGTACGAGGAATCGATCCGATTGGCGCAAGAATCCGGCTTCGCCCAGATCGAAGCGATCGCTGCGGAGCGTGCAGCAGGGTTCTACGAGGCGCGCGGCATTCGAACGGTCGTCCTGTCCTACCTGACAAAAGCGCGCGATTGCTACGCGCGCTGGGGCGCCGAGGCGAAGGTGGGCCAGCTCGAGAAACTCCATCCGAACCTGCGGGAGCGAGGATCCGCGCTCAGCGCCGCGGGGACGATCGGAGCACCTGTCGAGCAGCTGGACCTTGCGACGGTTCTCAAGGTGTCGGAGGCTGTTTCAGGCGAGATCGTGCTGGAGAAGCTCACGGAGACCCTGCTTCGTTCGGCCATCGAGCACGCGGGTGCGGAACGCGGCGTGCTGATTTTGCCGAGGGGTTCCGAGCTGAGAATTCGGGCGGACGCCGTGACTGGCGGCGGTTCGATCGCTCTCGATCTCGCCGATTCGCCGATCTCCGCCACTGAAGTCCCGATGTCGATCGTGCTTTACACGGCTCGCACCCAGGAAAGCGTCGTGCTTGACGATGCCTCGACGAGCAGCGCGTTCGGCGGCGATGAATACATCCAGAAGAAGCACGTCCGATCAGCCTTGTGCGTGCCGCTCGTCAAGCAAGGCAGGGCGGTGGCATTTCTGTATCTCGAGAACAATCTCGCCTCGCGCGTCTTCACACCCGCCCGGATCGCGATTCTGAAATTTCTCGCATCCGAGGCTGCGACCTCGCTCGACAATGCCCGTCTGTACCGGGAGCTTCAGGAGCGGGAGTCGCGGATTCGCCGGCTGGTCGAGGCCAACATCATCGGGATCTTCATCTTCGATCACACCCCCGACATCCTCGATGCCAACGACGCGTTCCTGAAGACCATGGGATATGATCGCGAGGATCTCGCCGCAGGCCGGTTGCGCTGGGCAGATCTGACGCCGCCCGAATGGCAGGAGCGCACCGACCGCGCCCGGGCCGAATTGAAGGCGACGCGGGTTGTCCACCCGTTCGAAAAGGCGTTCTTCCGCAAGGACGGCAGCCGGGTGCCGGTGCTGACCGGCGGAGCCTTGTTCGACGACGAGCAAGAGCAAGGCGTTGCCTTCGTGCTGGATCTCAGCGAGCGCAAGCGCGCCGAAACCGAGGCACGCGAGAACGAGCAGCGTTACCGCGAGGCTCAGATGGAGCTGGCCCACGCCAACCGCGTGGCGGTGATGGGACAGCTGACGGCGTCGATCGCCCACGAGGTCAATCAGCCGAACACCGCCGTCATCGCCAGCGCGCAAGCGGCCTTGAGCTGGCTCGATCACCAACCGCCGGCGCTGGAGCAGACGCGCAGGGCGCTGACACGCGCCATCGAGAACGGCATCCGCTCCAGCGAGGTGATCGAGCGAATCCGGGATCTCGTCAAGAAATCACCGCCCAAACGGGATTCCCTGGCGATCAACAACGTCATCGGCCAAGTCATCGAACTCACGCAGGCTGAGGCGGCACGGAACGATGTGTCGATCCAGACGATATTCGCCGATCGTCTGCCCAAGGTCATCGGGGATCGCGTCGAGCTGCAGCAGGTCACGCTCAACCTGATCCTGAACGCCATCGAGGCCATGAGCGAGACAACGGGGGGCAAGCGCGAGCTGTTGATCCAGACCGCGAGAGCGGATGCCGAGAGCATACGCGTATCGATCACGGATTCGGGACCGGGCTTGTCGGCGGAGGGCCTCGCGCGGCTGTTCGAACCCTTCTACACGACCAAATCTGGCGGCCTGGGTGTCGGACTGTCGATATGCCGTTCGATCATCGTTGCGCATGGCGGCAGGCTCTGGGCGACTGCAAACGAACCGCGCGGAGCCGTCTTCCAGTTCACCGTACCGGTCGATGACGGCTTTACGGTTGGTTGAATCATCTCGGCTGGCGTCATCACACCGCAAAAATTGGTGGGATGACCTGTAACCAAGGCCGGGCCGCGGACGAAATATAGCCATCGGATCGCGCCGGCGAAGCCAAGCACGGGCCGGAAACAGGTCCGCCATCGACCGACGGTGTGCTGCAGGGAGAGATCAGTTGGGACTGTCCTGGCAACAAGGCCCGCTTTCAACGGGAGCAATCGGCCGCTTTCTCGTCCCCGAGCCGCTGCCCAAGCGACTCTTGTACGTCGAACCGTTACGCCGCCGCCTCCGCGTGCGCTTTGGGGGAAGCTGGATCGCCGAGAGCGAACGGGCGCTTCTGCTTTTCGAACCGGGCCGGTATCCTGTGGCTTATTTCCCGGAGGCCGATGTTTCCCCACATGTGCTGGAACGCACCGAGCACATCACTCAACACGCCGATCTTGGGCCGACGTCCTGGTACAGCGTTCGGGTCGACGAGCAACACATCGCGGCGCGAGGAGCATGGCGGCACACCAACCTGCCCGCCCATGCAGGCGATTTGCAGGGTCTGATCGCCTTTGCCTGGCGGGCCATGGATGCCTTCTACGAGGAAGACGAACGCATCGTGGGCCATGCCGCCGATCCCTATCACCGCATCGACATCCGCCAGACCTCTCGTAACCTCGTGGTCAACCACCAGGGCCGGGTCATCGCCGATACGAAGCGGCCGCTGGTCCTTTACGAGTCCGGCTTTGCACCGCGTTGGTACGTTCCACGTGCCGACGTCGATGAGTCTGCCCTCACTCCGGTCAAGCTCCAGACCTTCTGCCCGTACAAGGGCCTCTGCAGCTATTACTCCATCGGAGACGCGCGCCAGGCGGCATGGTCGTATCCCGACGCCTATCCCGAAGTCCGCCGCATCTCCAATTTTGTATCGTTCGAGCCGGACATCGTGACCGTCCATCTCGATGGCACGCAGATGCGTCTCGAACCCGGCCAATCGGTGGTGCCGCATGGCCCCGATCGTAATCTCGACATCGCCGAGGTGGTCGCCGAGCCAACGCCTGGTAGCCGGCCCCGCTGAAGCTGCAACCAGTCCTCTCCATCGACGCTCGTGAGACGAACGAGCATATCTTCGAGATCGCGCAGCATTCAGCCTTTCGCGTCCACGACTATTGTGGCCCGCAACGGAGCCGCTCATCCCGAGCCTCCACTACGGGACCGCCACAATGTCCCATCGTTCGAACCAGACACGCTCGATCCGCTCCGCTTTTGCGGGCCTTCTCCTGATCGGCTTGCTGTCGCCCGCACATGCCTCCGACCGGAACAGCTCTCTCGACGCCCTCCCCGATCTGCCGTCGCGGGCCGCCGCGCGTTTCGCCTCGGCCGAGCCGACGTCGCGCCTGCCCTGGCTCGCTCCGGTCGGCCACCGTCAGCCGAGCCGGGCCGATGCGCCTCAATCAGATGCTCCGTCGGCCTGGGAGCGTGAGCAGCAGCAGCGCGATCAGATGCTGGATCGCAAGCTCATCATCTGCCGCGGATGCTGAGCTAGCCCGGCCACCTCACGCTCGCCTGCCTAGGCATTCTCGCCAGCCGATGCCGTCTCTGCGCTCTTCGCCAGCTCCATCTCGTCAATCGTCGCAGGCGTCTGCGCAGCCTTTCGCCATTGCGCGGGAGTGATGCCCATGTGGCTCTTGAACGCCCGCTGGAACGCCGCCTCGGACAGATATCCGACCGCTTCAGCCACCGCTCCGGTCGAGAGCGAGGATTTCCTCAGTTCGTTCGTTGCCAGCGTCATGCGGATGTCGGTCAGCAGCTCGCTCGGCGAACGCCCGACCTTCTCCTGGAATTGACGAGCGAGTGTCGCACGCGACATGTTGGCGAGCTGCGCGAGCTCGGGCAGCGTCCACGCGCGCGCGGGCGCATTGAACATGGCCGCGACGACCGGCGCGAGGCGTGGGTGACCTGCGAGCGCAAGCAGCCCGCGTGGCGCGTCTCCGGTCTCGCTGGCGAGGCGCAGCACGAGCGCGAACATCGCCGTCGACAACGCGTTCAGCATCGCGCGGCCACCCAGCTGATCGTCTGCGGTCTCGCCGCGCATCAAGGCAACGAGACCCGCGAGCTGCCCCGCCGTGTCCCGCTCTCCGGCCTGCGCGCCGGCCCTCACGATCAGCACCGGCGGCAGATAGTCGCGCAGCAGCCGGTCGTGCGGCGGGGCGATCGAAAAATGTCCGCACAGTAGATCGAGCCGGGCGTCCGAGCCGGGATTCTCGCTGATCGTGAAGTTGAGTGACGCGCGGTTGCGGGCCTTCAGCGGCGCGGCTCCGCTGCCGTCGTGCATGACGTGCCGGGGGTTGCGCGGCAGCAGCAGAATGTCGCCGGCCTCCAGTAGCAACGGCCGGCCTCCCGCCGGATCGTCCAGCACCGCCGAGCCTGCGAGCACCGCATGGTACAGGATCTCGTTGACCTCGCCCGGCCCCTGCTCGATCCGCCAGGGCGCGCCGTAGGAGCAGCGCAGGTCCAGACGGCCGCGCACCGGCATCATCTCGAACAGCCGGCTCAGCCAATCCATCGTATTCACCTCTCAGTACGTCATTTGAGACGATTGAGCATATATACAAGCATATCAAGCATTCAACATCTCACATCGCGACCCTACTGTCACTCCGCAATCGTTCACCACCCCAACACGGAGTGCCATCATGTCCCGACTTTCCGTCCCGAACCTCGAAACTGACGCCGGCCCCTCCGGCCAGGTCTATGCCCAGATCAAGAAGGCCATCGGCAGCGTCCCGAACACCTTTGCGGCCATCGCCGCTCATGGCCCCGCTGCGCTCAAGGCCGTGCTCGCTGCCGACACTGTGCTCGCCTCCGGCGGACTGACCAAGTCCGACAAGGAGATCATCAAGCTCGTCATCAGCGAAGCCGCCGGCTGTGACTATTGTGTCGCCGCCCACAGCCATCTCGCAAAGCTCGTCGGCCTGGCGCCGGAGGTCCTGAAGCAGATCCGCGATGGCCGGCCCACTGGTGATGCCCAGCGCGATGCGCTGGTCGCTTTCGTCGACAAGCTTGCGCGCACCAGCGGCACCGTCAGCGACAAGGATTTCGTCGCGATCAAGGCCGCCGGCTACAGCGACAAGCAGCTCGTCGACATCAGCCTCGCCTTTGCCACCACCGTGTTCACCAACGTCTTCAACCGCATCAACGACACCGAGATCGACTTCCCGGCGGTCGCCTAACGCGACGGCCGCCGCGTCGCTCATCTCACATCAGGGATCACGACCATGACCATGCTTGCCAACACCCACACCGCCCAAAATCCTCTCGTCCGCGCCCTGCAGGGATCCGGCCTGCTCGCGGAAGATCTCGACTACCATGTCGTCCGCGCCTCGATGGTGATCATGTTCTTCTTCTTCGGTTACCAAAAGTGGTTTCCGTACGAGTTCGAACGGCTGGTCCCGTTCATCAGCAACGGCCCATTGATCTGGTGGCTCTATCCCGTGTTCGGCCATGCCGGAGCCAGCTATTTCCTCGGCGTTTCCGAATGGACCTTTGGCGGGCTGCTGCTCGCGGGCTTCTGGAGCCACCGGCTTGGCGTGCTCGGCGCCCTCGGCTCGACCGGCACCTTCATCGCGACCGTCACCATCATTCCCTTCATGCCGGAGGGTTGGGACCTCGCCGCGGGAGGCTTCCCCGCGATGACAGGCAACGTGCCCTTCCTGATGAAGGACGTCGTGCTGCTCGCAGTCTCCTTCTATCTGCTAAGGCAGGATCTGGTTCGCCTGACGCGGTAACAGGTCGCATTCTGCCCAGGGCGACACGTCGCCGGCGAGCTTTCCCGCTCGCCGGCGATTGCACGTAGCGACGATCACGGCAGTGTGCCCGCAAGCAGCCGTTTTCGCAGAGCATCAATGAACGCTCTGACCCGGACGGGCATTTGCGCGCGAGTCAGAAAAACCGCCCATATCCCGAGCTCAACCGGCGCGGCATCCGCCGGAACGATGCGCTTCAACTCTCCGCGTTCAATCTGCTCGTAAACATCCCAATAGGTCATCATGGCGACCCCCACGCCCGCAAGACAAGCCGCTCGAACCGTGCTGGCCGACAGCGGGCCGGCGATCCGGATCTGCTCCAATTCGCCTCCACGTACGAACGGCCAGGTCTCCATCGCATGAAGCTTGATGCAGGGGTGACTCACCAGATCGCCCAGCGTTGCCGGTTCGCCGAAGCGAGCGATATAGGCTGGCGATGCGCAGAGGATGTAAGGATTGTCGGCGAGCCTTGTCGCAATCATGTCGGAAGGCTTCATCGGCGCCACGCGGATCGCAACGTCGAGACCCATCGAAGCGATGTCGACGCGATCGTCACTCAGGACAAGATTGACCCGAAGCGCCGGGTTGTCCGCGATCAGCTTGGCCACGACGGGTACGATGACGGCATGGCCGATGACGTTCGGCGCTGTGACCTTGAGCACACCTGAGAGGCCCGAGCCGGCGGACGACACGGACTCGAATGCTGAATCGCGGGCGGCGATCAGGGCGGCGGCATGAGGCAAGAAGGCCTCACCCTCAGGGGTGAGCGATAGCGAGCGCGTCGTCCGATGAAACAGGCGTGCGCCCAGCTCGGCTTCGAGCGCTGCGAGCCTTCGACTGACCAACATTGGCGTCGTGCCCATCTCTCGCGCCGCAGCGGACAGGCTGCCGGCGGTCACGATGCTGCGAAACAGGGCCACATCCGCGAAATCCATTTTATAACGATAATCGATAAAGTGCTTAGCTTCCAGCCGGACTTCTGTCGGCTCACGGCAAGCTTTAAGTCGATCTCCAGCAAGGGAGGCCACTCCCGAAGTTAAAGGCTCTGGAGATTCAAAAATGATGGACCGCGAAGCGAAGGCGCTTTTCACGCCAATCGATATAAACGGCCGTACAGCAAAGAACCGTCTTGCTGTTGCGCCAATGACGCGCATCACGGCGACCCAGGACGGACGGGCCACCGAAACCATGACGCGATACTACGAGCGGTTCGCGCGAGGCGGGTTTGGAACGGTCATCACCGAAGGCATCTACACAGACCAGGCGTTCTCGCAGGGCTACGTCCATCAGCCCGGCATGACCGACGAAGTGCAGGCCAAGGCCTGGAAGCCGGTCGTCAAGGGCATCAAGGCGCACGGAGCGGTGGCCATCGCCCAGATGATGCATGCCGGAGCGATCAGTCAAGGCAATCGCTTTCGCGACAGCACGGTGGGGCCATCTGCCATTCAGCCCAAGGGCGAGCAGATGACATTCTATCACGGAAAGGACCGCTACGTGCTGCCGGCAGCCATCACCGAAGAGCAGATCGCCGACGCCATTGCCGGCTTCGCGGGCTCGGCTGCGCGAGCGATCCACATCGCCGGGTTCGACGCCATCGAGATTCACGGCGCCAACGGCTACTTGCTCGACCAGTTCCTGACCGACTACGCCAACAGCAGAACCGATCGCTGGGGCGGCACCACGGAGAACCGCGTGCGGCTAATCGTGGAAACCTTCAAGGCGGTGCGCGCGAAGGTCGGGAGCGCGGTGCCGGTCGGCGTCCGCATCTCGCAAGGCAAGGTGAACGACTATCATCACAAATGGGCGGGTGCGGAGCGTGACGCCGAAATCATCTTCGGCAGCCTCGGCGATGCCGGCGCCGACTTCGTCCATGTGACCGAGTTTGAGGCGTGGAAGCCCGCTTTCGCCAAGGACGGCCCGTCATTGATGCGCCTCGCCAAGCGCTACGCCCCCAAAGCGACGATTTTCGCCAATGGCAGCCTGCACAACATCGAGCAGGCGGTGGCTGCGCTCGACGATGGCGCCGATGTCGTCACGATAGGCCGCGGGGCCTTGGCGAACCCCGATCTGCCCAAGCGTCTGTTAGACCGCAGCTCTCTGGATGAATTTGACCCTGCGATCCTCGGCCCCATCGCTGACATCAAGGACACCGAACTGATGATGTGAGCGCGTCCCGCGACGTCGATGCCGAGGGCCGACGCTCTGAAGATAGCGGACGCATCGAAAGGAACGATCATGACGGACGCGATTTCCGATGCCTCGGTGGCGTTGTCGCTCATGCTGGAAGCATTGCGCATGCTCGATGGGCCCGAGCATTCGAAGGCTGCGGCCCACCTTCGAGCGGCCATCGAGGAGCTATCGCTTCACACCGCGCAACAGTTGCCTCCACCTCTCGGTGAGGCTCCGAGCAGGTCCTAAGTCGCAATCGGGCGCATGACCGCGACGACCTCCTTCATCGTTTCGGCACCGCTCATCTCACCGCACGACCCGCGAAGACGGCAGGGCCGCGATGGCCGATTTTATAAAAAGACTTCTGATATGGCGCTTATGAATTTTCAAATTCATTCTGGATCATCACTCGCAACCGAAAATTTGAATTATCTTAAGTCATTGAAAATTATAAAACTATGCAATTCATTCCGAATCACAACAAAGCGAACCAATCTCACTCGCTATTCGGTGTGTTTTTATAAAAACGCATTTTATATAGAGACGCACAACAGTCGGATGCAACCGAAAGGATCAATGGCATGGCCAAGTTCGCCTTCTTCGTCGAGTTGAAAGCCAATCGGGGCAAGGAAGCGGAAGTCGAGGCGCTCCTGAAGCAGGGCGCCGTGATGGCGAAGGCAGAGGCCGGAATAGCGGCGTGGTACGGGCTCAAGGAAGAGGAGCCGGGACGCTACGGAATCATCGACACGTTCAATGACGAAGTTGGACGAGACGCGCATTTGAACGGCGAACTTGCAAAGGCGCTGTTCGCGAAGGCAGGCGAGCTGTTTTCCGAAGCTCCCAAGGTGCACCGGCTTCACGTCATCGCCCAGAAATAGAGCGTCTTACCGAGGCTCTTCGTTGCAAGGCAGATGATGAGCTTGGGCGACGCGCCTTAACGAACACTTCAGCGAAGCGACCTCCTCCCGAATTCTCCCGAAAAGGACTCACGATGAACCAGGAATCGCCCAAGCCCACTGTCGTCCTTGTGCACGGGGCCTTCGAAGACGCGTCGATCTGGAATGGAGTGATTGAGAGGCTCCAGCGCGACGGCTACCCGGTCGTCGCCTTCGGCAATCCGCTGCTGGGCCCGGCAATCGACACCGCGTACCTGCGCAGCCTGTTGGACAAGATCCAGGGGCCCGTGATCCTGGCGGCCCACTCCTATGGCGGGGCCGTCATCACGCAGGCCGGGGACGACCCCAAGGTCAAGGGCCTTGTCTACGCGGCCTCCATCATGCCCGCGGTCGGGGAGGCAGCAACCCATTTGCTCGAACGGTACCCCGGCAGCACATTCCCCACGTCCGTCGAGCCGACCACGTACACCCTGCCCGACGGTACCAAAGGCACGTATCTCCTCTACCAGCCCGACAAGTTCCACAGCAACGTTGCCGCCGACGTGCCCGCGAGCGTGGCCGCCCTGATGCTCGCCGGCCAACGCCCCATGAACCTGGCGGCCCTGACCGAACCGCTGACATCCGCGGCATGGACGAGCAAGCCGAGCTGGCAAGTCAGGCCCCTGCAGGATCGCGCCATTCCGGCCGACGAATACAAGTTCGAAGCCGATCGCGCCCACGCTACCGTCATCGAGGTGAACGCTTCGCACGCCGTCCCCGTCTCCAACCCGGACGTCGTGGCCGACGTGATCAAACAGGCCGCCCGCGCAGCAGCGGAGTAACGGCGTCCGCAAAGCGCGGTTGTCTGGCATCATTCAAACGGGGAGGCCCCATCCGATGACGCAGGACGGTGAGCAAGAAGCAGCGCCGCCCTGGGATGCGGCTCGGGTCAACCTCACATCGAACGAACTGGCTCCCGGCGTTTTCGCGGTCATGCCTGACGACGTGTTCGAGAAAGACCACGTCGCCACCACCGCCGGCTTCGTGATCGGCGAACGCAGCGTACTCGTCGTCGAGTCAATGCTGAATGGCGATCTCGCCGCGCAGCTTATCGGGCTCGTACGTCAAGTGACGTCGAAGCCGATCCGCTTCCTCGTCAACACCAGCTATCACGGTGACCATGCCTACGGGAATTACCTGTTCCCCGACAGTACTGTCGTGATTCAGCATCCGGCGACGAAGCGCTACACGGAAGGAAGCTTCGAGGACGATCGCCGTTTCATGATCAGCCTCATGGGTAAGGGGAAGGGCATTGAACGCGTGCAGGCACGCGCCGCTGACATCACCGTCCCCGACATGATCAGCGTCGATCTTGGCAGCCGCATCGTCGAGGTCCGTCACTTTGGGTTCGCGCAGACGCCAGGCGATTTGGTCATATGGGCGCCAGACGCGAAGGTGCTTTGGGTCGGTAACATGATCCAAGCACCGTCTCCGGCGCTTCCGTGGCTCCTCGAAGGGCGGCACAAGGAGACGATTACGACCCTTGCGCGCGTGCGCGACTTCCTGCCGGAAGACGCAACCATCATTCCAGGCCACGGCCGGCCGATGCGTCCCGCGGACATCGAATTCCCGCTTCGCTATCTTCGCGAGCTCGACAGCGCCGTGCGCACGGCGATCGCAGAAGGTCGATCGATCGAGGCCACGCTCGAGGCGGTCGCCATGGCGCACTACGGCGAGTACAGCCTGTTCGATTGGGCGCACAACTCCGTCAACGTGCCCGCCGCCTTCCGCCACCTGCAAGAGCCGGACGGCGGATTGGCCTAGGGGAACACGCATCGGAGTCGACCGCGAGCCTGGAGCATCTCGCCGTGTTCTCAACTCTATCGATGTAGCTGATATTACGTCGATTTCTCCCTTGCGTCGCCGGGAGAACGTCGATGCCGCCGACGTGTGAACGCAGCAGCGATCGAAGCGCTTGCTGTGTGCATCACCTCATTGTCGGCTCGCAAGGCAACCCCTTTCGCTGATAGACACGGGATCGGAGGCAGCTTTCGCCATGGAGCAGTTCGACTCGCTCCGAATCTTCCGGACCGCACGTCGGAAAGCGACTGCGGATTGGTCGGTGCAAGGAAGTCTGCGCCCGTTGTGGTCTTCGCCCCTTGGGCGATCAATTTGCGGGAGCGACCCTTGGCGAAAGGGTTACAGGAAGGGGAAATCAAGCAGGAGCTGCAAAATGGCGGGCACCTGCGCAATGTCCTCATCATCACCTAGACGATCGAGGGTATGGCGGAGCACCTGGCCTATGTTCGGCCGAGCTGGCGACGCGAGTTCCTGCCGCTGCGAACCTGGGGCGACAAGGAAGATCGTACCTACAAGGATCTCGATCGGCTGCTCGTGCTTCTCCGCGACGACTTCGGCTATCGGGGCTTCATTGGGCTCTACATGGATGGTGATCCCGATCTCGTGCACTATCGCGCGCTTTCGGAAAGCGAAGAGGCCGACGACAAGCCGTAAAGCTCGGATCCGACGGTGCCGCTGCCTCACTGCGAGGCTCGCGGTGACATCAGGACTCTCACCCGCAGATTAAAAAGTCGTTCGTGAAGAACTGGCGGCGGCGCCCGGCTCAAGCGGTGTTTCGAGCCGGGACGGTCTCGAAGAAGGCTCGGATGATGACACGCAAGAGCTCTGCGAGCCATCGCAGCAGCAGACCGAAGTTATAGCCGGCGGCGGCGAGAACAGTGTTGATGCGGTCGCCGAGGCGTCCCTTGAGATAATTTCTGTCCATGCGGTGCTCGGCCTTGACGTGGCCGATGACAGGCTCGACAGCCGCACGACGCTTCATCTCGCGACGGATGGAAGCTGTGACGCGGCGGACCTGACCCGAGATCCAGACCCTGAACCGATGCGGGTGGTTGTGACCGCGATATCCTTTGTCGACGTGGATACGGCGAGTCTCCACCCCGGTGAGCTTCTCCATGTCGGCGATTACGGGACCGAGCGTGTGCCCATCGAAGGGATTGCCATGCAGGGCCTTGGCATGGAGCACGAACTGGCCGCCCTTCGGAGACGTCACAGGGGTGGCGATGCTGACCTTGCAGCCGAACTCGTAGGGCGCGCGGGCTTTACCTTTGCCGATGCACTCAACCTCCGGAGCATGTAACGCATAGACCTTCGGACCGCGCTGATGCTGATCCTGGCTGCGCACCTGCTGCGCTAAACCGAGCAACGGGCCGAAGCGAGCTTCCAGCACCGTATCGCCATCAATCTTGCGGCGGATGTCGCGGATGATCCGGCCAAGCCGTGTCCGCAGGAACTTGAGCTGCCGCCGGGCGCGTTTGAACTGGTGGGCGTGGGTATAGCGGCCGGTCATGATGGCGGCGCGCTTGGCCAGGCGCAGATAGCTCTGGCGTAGCGGCACACGGTTGCGCTTGGCGAGCCCGACCAGCTTGGTGATTGCTCGATGCAGCAGCCGCGCGTCGGTCGGATGTGCAACCGCCTTGGGCTGCACTGTGGTATCGACGACCACCCGTTCCAGGTCCTTGGGACCGATGGCGCCGGTCTTGTGCGCCACTGAAAGACTTTCCTGGATCAGGGCGACGAGCTGTTCCTCGCCGAGCCGCTGCCGCCAGCGTGTCATCGACGATCGATCGAACGGCAGACGGTGGCAGAAGCTCAATTCGCCGCAGAAGTATTGGTAATAGGGGTTCTCGATCCAGCGAGCGCACAGCACCTCATCTGACAGGTTGTGCATGTGCTTCAAAATGAACAGGCCGGCGACTAGCCGCGTCGGCAAGCCCGGCTGGCCCGACCCTGCTTGGCACACTGAACTGAAGCGCTCATTCAGGATGTTCCAGTCGATCAGCGCTGCCAACCGCACCAGCGGATGACCCATGTCGATGATCTGATCAAGCGCCGGAAGCAACAGGTCTTTCTGGCGATCATCCCTCGGCTTGCTCATCGCATTCCCCAATGTCGACGACGCCGTCAGGGAATCACGAATCGCCCAAAAGCAAAATCCTAAAACGCAAGAAAGCGAGGTCCAACACCCCGCTTTCCTGCAAAATCGAATACTACATCAAGACAAATTCTGCTTATTTCTCAGATCAATCCGCATTCTTCACGGACGACTAAAAATGGCTCGCTTGATGCGAGCCATTTTCTCATCGGGACCGGTGAAGTCCGAACGTGGCTGCGGGATACACTACCACGACCATGCCGGGACGACGCCGTTCAGCGATTTCGGGCCGCCAGGACACGTCGCGCGTCAGCGAAGGCCGCCGGTAACGTGAAGTGTCTCGCCCGTGACGTAGGACGCTTCGTCCGAAGCGAAGAAGGCCACCGCGGCAGCGATCTCCTCGACCTTGCCGATGCGGCCAAGCGGGGTGGTGGATTCGATCCAGTTGCGCATGTCGCCCTCGTGCAGGCCGGCGGATACGACGCCTTCGGTGGCGATCATGCCCGGATTGACGGCGTTGACGCGGATCTTGCGCGGCGCGAGCTCCTTCGACAGCACGGAGGAGATCGCATCCACCGATGCCTTCGTCGCGGTGTAGACGGCGGTGTTCGCCGGCGCGATGGTCGACACGCCGGAGCTGATGTTGATGATGCTGCCCCCATTGGGATTGAAGTGCCGCACCGCTTCCCCCGAGATCAAGAGAAGCCCGAGCACATTGAGGTCGAAATGCTTGTGGAAATGCTCAGGCGTGATGGCCTCGAGCGGCGCGAACTCGTAGATGCCCGCGTTGTTGACGAGGATGTCGATCGCACCGAACGCCTTCACGGTCTCGGCGACGACGCTCTTCACGTTTTTGGCATCGGCCAGGTTGCCGTGGACGGCGACGGCTTTGCCACCCTTGGCGATGATGGCGGCGACCACGCGGTCGGCGGCCTCTTTGCTGGCGCTGTAGTTGACGGCAACCGCCGCACCCTCGGCCGCAAGCCGGGCGGAGATTTCGGCACCAATGCCTTTGGATGCGCCGGTCACGAGCGCAACTTTGCCTTCGAGTCTCTTGGTCATCGCATGTCTTCCGTTGTTCGGCGGGATGCCGATATTCAATAGTTCAACAGTGAACTATTGAATGAGTTCAAGGGACGTGCTATATTTTGAGCATGGTGCAGTTCGTTCACCCACCGCGGGACGAGATTACACTCGCCGGGGTGCTTGGAGCTCTCGCGGATCCAATGCGGCTGCGCATCGTCAAAAGCCTGGCCGCGCAAAACGACTGCATGTCGTGCACCGAGGCGGCGCCCTGACATGGCGAAGTCGACCCTCTCGAACCATTTTCGGATCCTGCGGGAGGCCGGCCTGATCCGGACGTCAAAGCAAGGCGTCCAGCACCGCAACGTTTTGCGCGAAGAGGATATCAACGCGCGGTTTCCAAAGCTGCTGAAAATGATCCTGAGCTTTCCGGACTGAGGGCATTCGCGCACGACAGATTTGTGGAGCCGCAAGGTATCGGCTGATGTTGCCACCGGGCGTATCCCAAAACAAAAATGGCCCGAGCTTCCGTCCCGGCGCGGCGTGTTGCCCGGCGTTCGCGCCATGATCGATCTTCTGGCTACAGCGCTGAAGGCCCAGGTCTAGCGCGCCGACCTGCTAGGGCTGCAAGACATGTTGCTCCGCGCGCGTGACGGAGCCTCCAAGCAGGCAACCTACGGGCCGGCTGTCAGCGAAGCCGAGCCGCACCCGAATCTCGGACAACGACCCCATCGCCCGGCCCTGCATGATGGTGATCCGCGCGCTGTTGCGCTCGACCAGGCCGTTCTTGAGCAGTCCGAACGCGAGCGCCGCGGCGGCAATGCCGGTGGCAGCATCTTCCGGGTAGCCTGATGACTTCGGAAACTGTCGCGCCTCGAAGCGCCGTTCGCCCTGATGTTCGATGGCGTAGGGGTAAAGTCCGGTGGACCCGATCCGCCCGCAGCACGCCTCGATCTGCGCTGGGTCCGGCACCAGCTCATTGAGCTCACGGACGCCCTTGATCGGGATGAGCGTCTTCACGCGTGACGTGACGGCGTTCTGCACCGGCATATCAAGCAGATCGCGGCGCGACAGCTTGAGCGTCGACAGAACGTCCTCTTCTTCGGCACGCGAGAGATCAACGACCTTGCCGACAGGCTGGCTGATCTCGACGGACGGTTCGCCCGAGTCCACACGATCGACATAGCCCGTCACCGATCCGCTGCGTGTCTCGATGCGGACCTGTTCGCCCGGCAGGCGCCCCTTGGTCGCGAGGACCCAGAGCGCGCCGATGGTCGCGTGACCGCACATTTCCATCTCGTGTCGCGGAACCCAGAACCGGAAGACGTAGTCAGAGTCGAGTCCCGGCGCCGGCAGGACGAAGCCCGACTCATGCCCGAAGTGCCGGGCCACCGACTGCATCCCCGCAGCAGTCAGGTTCGATGCATCGATGACAATTGGACAGGGGTTGCCGCCGCGCCCCGTGTGGGTGAACACGTTGACAAGGTCGATCTCGGTCATTGGACAGCTCACTTCATGGAGTGCGCGACGGCGTCAACGATCGCGTTGGCAACGGTTTGATGGACCATGGTCAGATTCTGATGGCGCTCGAATGCCTCGCTGGGCGGAAGCGACAACCTCTGCATGTCGAATCCAAACCTGGGAAGTCGTAACGCTATTCAAGTTTTAGTGACATGTCCGGCTAGAGGCTGTTAGGGACTGATTAACCATAGATGTTGAGGTTTGCGGGATGTCGATTCCCCGCGAGCCTTATCCTTCTGACGTTTCCGATGACGAATGGGCGCTTGTTGCGCCGTATCTGACACTTTTGCCGGAGGACGCCTCGCAGCGGACGCATGCGCTTCGCGAGGTGTTCAACGGCCTGCGCTATATCGTGAAGACCGGCGCGCCCTGGCGCTGGATGCCGAACGATTTGCCGCCGTGGGAGATCGCCTATCAACAGGCGCAGCGGTGGTTGCGCGCGGGTTGTTTTGAGGCCCTGGCCGAGGATCTGCGCGTCATCCTGCGCCTTGCGGCTGGCCGACCCGCGCAGCCGACCGCCGCCATCATCGACAGTCGAACTCTACGCTCGACGCCCGAGAGTGGCGCCCGCGGCGCCTACGACGGAGCCAAGCGCAAAAAAGGTTCGAAGCTGCATCTGGCCGTCGATACGCTCGGCCATCTTCTGGCGCTGCATGTCACGCCCGCCAACACCGACGATCGCGCCGAGATTGGCCGGATCGCCAAGACGATTCAGGCAGAGACTGGTCAGAGCGTCGAAGTCGCCTTCGTTGACCAGGGCTACACAGGCGACAAGCCTGCAATGGCGGCTGCAGAACACGGCATTGCCCTCGAGGTCATAAAGCTGTCGCAGGCCAAACGAGGCTTCGTGCTGCTCCCAAGGCGATGGGTCGTCGAACGATCCTTCGCGTGGGCCACACGCTTCCGAAGACTTGTCAAAGACTACGAGCGATGCGCTCAGACCCTCGCCGATCTCCACCTCATCGCTTTCGCATGCATCATGCTCAAAAACGTCGCTAAACTCGCCGCTGGTTCCTAACAGCCTCTAGATCATTTCTTACAAGCGTCGAAATATTTGCACCGCGCCGATGTTTCTTATGCTGATGACAGCAACACCAGGATCCCCGATGCCCCCGGCTGCGCTGGTCTCCCTGGCGACGTCGGTGCCTCCCCACGTGTTTTTGCAAGAGGACGTGCTGACGGCGGCATGGGATGTCTTCGGCGCCCGCTTTCCCGAATTCGAACGGTTCTCAAGCATTTTCTCGAATACCGGCATAGTCAAGCGTCACGGCGTCAAGCCATTCGACTGGTATCTCGAACGACGAGGCTGGCCCGAACGCACCGAGGCCTTTCTCGAGGGAGCCGAAGCGCTATTTGTCGATGTCGCCGAGAAGGCGCTGGCGGGCGCGCAACTTGCTGGCGGCGATGTCGACACTGTCGTGACCGTCTCTTCCACGGGAATCGCGACACCAAGTCTCGAGGCGCGCGTTGCTCGCCGGATGGGCTTCCGGTCCGACACGATGCGTGTACCGGTGTTTGGTCTTGGCTGTGCGGGCGGGGTTTCGGGTCTATCGATTGCGTCGCGCCTCGCCCAAGCGCGCCCTGGCACCAACGTGCTGCTGGTCACGATCGAGCTCTGCTCACTCGCACTTCGCCTGGACGAACTTACCAAAGCCAACATCGTCGCCGTCAGCCTGTTTGGCGACGGCGCTGCTGCAATCGTGTTGCGCGCGGGCGATGGCGGTGCGACGCAGATCGAGGCTGCCGGCGAACACCTTTGGCCGGATACGCTTGGCATCATGGGATGGAGTGTCGATCCGGAAGGATTCGGCGTCATCTTTCGCCGCACCATACCTGACTTCGTCACGAGGCATTTCAACTCCGCCGTGACCGAAATTCTCTCCAGAATGCGTCTTTCAGTGGAAGACATTGACCGGTTCATCTGCCATCCCGGCGGCGCGAAGGTGATCTGTGCATTGGAAGGCGCGCTCGCGCTCGACCAAGGAACGCTTTCCCATGAACGACAGATTATCGCCGACTTTGGTAACATGTCGTCACCCACTGTATTGTTCGTGCTTGAGCAGGCTCGCGCGATAGGGCTGCCGGCGCGCTCACTGTTGACGGCGCTCGGACCCGGCTTCACCGCGAGCTGTGTCACGCTACGGCACACTGCGTGACGTTTGCTGAACTCATTCTCGGCGCCATCACGCTGCAACGCGTCGGCGAGCTCGTCATTTCGCGCGCTAACACTCGAAAGCTCCTGGCCCGCGGCGCCGTCGAGGTGGCCCCCCGGCATTATCCGTTGATCATCACGGTTCATGCCGCCTGGCTGTTGTCGCTGTGGGTGTTCGGCCGCGACCAACCGGTGAATGTCGTTGCCCTGGCCGGCTATCTTATCCTTCAGTGCCTTCGCTTCTGGGTCATCTGGACGCTCGGCTCACGATGGACGACGCGGATTATTGTTCTGCCCGAACAGCCGCTCGTGTCAGCGGGACCCTATCGATTTCTGTCGCATCCCAACTATGCCGTGGTTGCCGGCGAGATCGCCGTGCTCCCTTTGGTTCTGGGTCTGCCGCTGCTGGCCATCGTCTTCACCATCCTCAACGCCGCGGTTCTCGCGATCCGCATACGGGCCGAAAACCTCGCCCTCGCCGCATCCCGTGAGACATTATGCGTGGCGCATAATGACTGAACGGGTTACCGAGCCGAGTGCAGCTACGTGGCTTGGCTTCGTCCTGATGTGCCTCGGCATGTTCATGGCGATCCTCGACATTCAGGTCGTCGCCACTTCGCTACCCACGATCCAGAGTACACTCGCCATATCGCGAGAGGCGATGAGCTGGATTCAAACCGCGTATCTGATCGCCGAGATCATCGCCATTCCACTGACCGGGTGGCTTACGCGCTTTCTGACGCTGCGATGGCTGTTCGTTATTGCGATCAGCCTCTTTACCCTTGCCTCCATCGGCTGCGCGTTCAGCAGCAGTTTTACGACGCTTGTCAGCTTCCGCGTGCTTCAGGGTTTCGCTGGCGGCGTGCTGATTCCGGCGGTTTTTTCGGCTGTCTTTCTGCTGTTTCCGATCCGTTTGCATCCCGTTGCCACCACCATGGCCGGCATTATGGCCGTGCTGGCACCCACGGTCGGGCCGGTGGTCGGTGGCTGGATCACCGACACCTGGTCCTGGCATTGGCTGTTTCTGATCAATGTCGCTCCTGGGGTGGTCGCCGCACTCGCCACGCCAATGCTGCTGCCGCGCGAACGACTCCGGCTTTCTGATCTGGCTACTCTCGACGTGCCGTCTCTCGGACTTCTTGCGGTTTCGCTTGCATGCCTGGAGATCGGTCTGAAGGAAGGCCCGCAACGCGGGTGGCTTTCTCCATTCTGCTCCATCCTGATCGTCTTGAGTGCTGCCGCGGCAACCGTCTTCGCCATCCGAACACTCAGGGCCGCGCATCCGGTGGTCGAACTGTCGACATTTAGATCGCGCTCGTTTGCGATCGGTTGCGCATTGAGCTTCTTCCTCGGAGTTGGATTGTTCGGCTCGGTCTATCTCATGCCGGTCTTCCTCGCCTATGTTCGACATCATGACGCATTTGAAATCGGCACGATCATGCTCGTCACCGGCGTTGCGCAGCTTGCCACCGCGCCGATTGCGGGCCTGCTGGAAAGCAGGTTTGATCCCCGTTGGTTGTCGGCGGCGGGGTTTGGTCTGTTCGCGATCGGGCTGGGTTGCAGTGCATTCGAGAGCCGTGTCGCCGACTTCCAAGAAATGTTCTGGCCGCAAGTCTTGCGCGGCGTTGCGATCATGTTTTGCCTGCTGCCTCCGACCCGGCTGGCGTTGGGTTCGCTGACCGCATCACGGGTACCCGACGCAAGCGGCCTGTTTAACCTGATGCGAAACCTCGGGGGCGCAATCGGCATCGCGCTGATCGATACGATCCTTTACGGACGCACCGGCGGGCACGCCGACGCTTTGCGAGAGCGCCTGATTGCGGGCGATGTGACTGCGGCTCAGGCGATCGGGCTTGACGTCACGCTGTTTACCCACCGCCCTCCGCAGGTCTCCGATGCCACGGTTGAAGCCTATCTGCGTCCCATGGTCGAAAAGGCCGCGTTCGCGCTCAGCGCCAACGAAGCCTGGGCCCTCCTCGCTTGCGTGGCGCTGCTCGGACTGTTGCTCATTCCGTTCGCGGCCGGTCCCCTGGAAGGCACTGATGAGAATTCTGGTGATGGCGCACTCAATTGAGTGGTGAATAGAGATCGCAATTGCCGCGACGCCCCGCCCAACCAGCGAAGTTCGGCGCGGTTCGCTTAGCTATCTGAGGAAGGCCGCACTGACCGAGGGACTCGTCGTGACCTGAGACAGTAGGTGTCCGCCCCACCAAACAAAAATGGCCCGCGTGATGCGGGCCATTTTCGTATCGGAACCGGTAAAGTCCGAACTTGGTTGCGGGGATAGGATTTGAACCTATGACCTTCAGGTTATGAGCCTGACGAGCTACCGGGCTGCTCCACCCCGCGTTAAACCGTTGCGCGCCTTCGCCGAAATGCCGGGGACGGTGAATGAGGGCCGGCGCTATTCGCGTGGCTTGCTCTCGCGTCCCAAAGGCTTCCTTGGAAGGCAACCCCGGGGCAAAGCCCCTCGGGTGCGAGGCGTATGTACCAACCCGGGCTGCCTTTGGAAAGGGCCGCGGGGACGTTTTTTTCGACTTTATGACAGTGAGTTGGGCCGATTTCCGGCCCGTTTGGTGCGCTCTTGCCAGAAGTTCCACAAAGGGCCAGCTTGCGGCAACAAAACGTGGGGGGCCAACGCCATTTTCGGGAGGAACGCCATGGACCAGCCCCTGGATAAGTCCCCGGCGGGCGCCCCGCTTCGGGCCCTCAACGAGGCCTTCCACGCCATGGTTGCGCGGGCGCGCGCCGAGCCTGCACCTGACCTGGCCGAGCGGCTCGACCGGCTGGCGCGGCTGCGCACTGTTGTCGCCGACAACGAGGAACGTTTCCGGCAGGCGATCTCGGCCGATTTCGGCCACCGCTCGGCCGTCGAGACCACCATCGCCGAGACGATGCTGGTGTTCTCCGAGATCCGGCATGCGACCAAGCACCTGAAGAGCTGGATGGCGCCGCAGCGCGTGGCCACCGCGCTGCAATTCCTGCCGGCGCGCAACCGCCTAATCCCGCAGCCGCTCGGCGTGGTCGGCATCATCGCGCCCTGGAATTATCCGCTCCAGCTCACGCTTGCGCCCGCGATCGGCGCGATCGCCGCCGGCAACCGGGTCATCATCAAGCCAAGCGAACTCTCGCCGCACTTCTCAGTGCTGCTGAAGGAGACGGTGGCCGCGAAATTCGATGCCACCGAGCTACTGGTGACAGGCGTCGAGGACGAAATCGCAAAAGCCTTCGCACACCTCCCCTTCGATCATCTCGTCTTCACCGGCTCGACCCGGGTCGGCCGGCTGGTAGCGGAGGCCGCCGGGCGCAATCTCACGCCCTTGACGCTCGAGCTTGGCGGCAAGTCGCCGGCGATCATCGACGCCTCCGCCGATCTCGAGGAGGCGGCCGAGCGCATCGCCTACGGAAAGCTGCTCAATGCCGGGCAGACCTGCATCGCACCGGACTATGTGCTGGTGCCCGAGCGCTCGTTGCAGGCCTTCGCCGAAAAAGTACGCGCGCAGATGCGGCGCATGTTCGGCACCGATCCCGCCAACAAGGACTACACCTCCGTCATCTCCGACCGGCACTACGCGCGGCTGGAACATCTCGTCGCGGACGCCGCCCAGCGCGGCGCAAAGATTTTGCAACCGGCGAAGGCGGACGATCCGAACTGGAAAGCACACCGCAAATTCCCGCCGACGCTGATCGTCGGTGCGACCGAAGCAATGGCGGTGATGCAGGAGGAGATTTTCGGCCCCGTTTTGCCGGTGCTGGGCTATCGCGATCCGGCGGAGGCGATCGCTTTCGTCAACGCCCGCGACCGGCCGCTGGCGCTCTACTGGTTCGGCAAGGATCGCGCCGCCCGCGACGAGGTGCTGTCGCGCACGATCTCCGGCGGCGTCACCGTCAACGACTGCCTGTTCCACTTCGCGCAAGCCAACCAGCCGATGGGCGGCGTCGGCGCGTCCGGCACCGGCGCCTATCACGGCGAATGGGGTTTTCGCACGTTCAGCAAACTGAAGCCGGTGTTTTATCGCTCCAAGTTCAACCGCCTCGCCGACCTCTATCCGCCCTATGGCGGCAAGATCGCGCGGCTGGAGAAGTTGATGCGGTTCATGTCGTAGCTTTCAGTCATTGCGAGCGAAGCGAAGCAATCCAGAATCCCGCCGCGGGGACAGTCTGGATTGCTTCGCTTCACTCGCAATGACGAGAGGAAAATGCAGAGGGGGGGGGAAACATCAGTGACTGACACATTCGACTTCGTCGTCGTGGGCGCGGGCTCCGGCGGCTGCGCGGTGGCGGGGCGGCTGTCGGAGGATGCGGCGACGTCCGTGGCGCTGCTCGATGCCGGCGGGCGGAACGACAATTGGCGGATCACCACGCCATTCGGGCTCGCTTTGCCATACAGCGCGGCCAACTGGGCCTTCGATACTGTACCGCAGACGGGATTGAACGGCCGCATCGGCTATCAACCGCGCGGCAAGGGCCTCGGCGGCTCCTCGGCGATCAACGCCATGGTCTATATCCGCGGCCACAAATCGGACTACGACCACTGGGCCTCGCTCGGCAATGCCGGCTGGTCGTACGCCGACGTGCTGCCCTATTTCAAGCGCTCGGAGAACAATTCTGATTTCGACGGCGAGTATCATGGCAAGGGCGGCCCGCTGCATGTCAACAGACTGCGCTCGGACAATCCGATCCATGACGTGTTCCACCAGGCCGCGCGCGAAGCGCAGTTCCGCATCCGCGAGGACTTCAACGGCGAGGACCATGAAGGGCTCGGCAGCTACCAGGTGACGCAGCACCATGGCGAGCGCTGGAGCGCGGCACGCGCCTATCTGCATCCCCACATGGACAAGCGCACGAATCTGCGCGTCGAGACGGGAGCGCAAGCCACGAAGATCCTGTTCGAAGGCGGGCGCGCGGTCGGCATCGAATATGTGCAGGGCAAGCAGACCAAGCAGCTGCGCGCCCGCCGCGAGGTGATCCTCGCCGGCGGCGCCTTCCAGTCACCGCAATTGCTGATGCTGTCGGGTGTCGGCGATGGCGATGCGCTTCGTACGCACGGCCTCGGCGTCACGCATCATCTGTCGGGCGTCGGGCGCAATCTGCAGGACCATCCGGATTTCGTGTTCGTCTACGCTTCCGACTATCCGCACTTCGTTCATTCATCGCTCGGCCGGTTGCCATCCCTGCTCCGCGCGATCCAGCGGTATCGCCGGGAGCGACGCGGCCTGATGACCACCAATTTCGCCGAGTGTGGCGGCTTCCTGAAGACCAGCCCCGACCTCGATGTGCCAGACATCCAGCTGCACTTCGTCATCGCGATGCTCGACGACCACGGCCGCAAGAAGCACAAGGAGGCGGGCTTCTCCTGCCATGTCTGCCTGCTCAGACCGAAGAGCCGCGGCAGCGTAGGGCTGAAAAGCGCCGATCCGCTCGCTGCACCCATGATCGATCCGAACTTTCTGGGCGAGGCGGAAGATCTCGAGTCGATGGTCGCGGGCTTCAAGACCACGCGGCGGCTGATGGAGACGCCTGCGCTGCGCGCGCTGCAGAAGAAGGACATGTTCACGTCCGATGTGAGAACGGACGACGACATCCGCGCCATCCTGCGCAATCGCGTCGACACCGTCTATCACCCCGTCGGCACCTGCAAGATGGGCACCGATGCGATGGCCGTGGTCGATCCGAAACTGAAGGTGCACGGCATCGAGGGCTTGCGCATCGTCGACGCCTCGATCATGCCGACGCTGATCGGTGGCAACACCAACGCGCCGACCATCATGATCGGGGAGAAGGCGGCGGATATGATCAGGGGGGAGATGCGGACAAACTAGCGGTGCGGCACGAACGGGACTTTTCGAGCTGCAACCGGCCAGGATAGACTGCTCATCTAGCCCGGAGAAGTTGATGCCCGCCGCTGCCTCGGAGTTTTGCCTGACATGACGCGTGGACGACGGGTCGGACTTGCGGCAGCGATCGCGCTGGCGCTTTTCGTTGCCTATGAGGTGATATCGTCGTTCGTCGCCTTCACCGACGACGCCTATGTTCAGTCCGATCTGGTCGCGCTCGCGCCTCAGGTGACTGGGCGCATCATTGCCGTACATATCGCCGACAATCAGGATGTGGCCGAGGGCGACCTGCTTGCCAGCATCGATCCCGTACCTTTCCAGTTGGCCCTGGATCAGCGGCGTGCCGATCTTGCCGAGGCCCGCGCGCAGATCGCCTCCGACCAGCACCGGATCGCATCGGCACGGGACGCGTTGGCGGCGGCGAGCTCGGCCGCGGATTTTGCGAGCGAAAACGAAAAGCGCCTGACGACGCTCGCCTCGGCCCAGGATGTCTCCCGCGTCGCCCTCGACCAGGCGAGCGATACGCTGCGACGCGCGAATGCGGCACGCGACGCCGCACAGGAGTCGGTCGCGGCGACGGAGGCCACGCTATCCATGCATCAAGCGAGCCACGCCCGCGCCAATTCGGCGCTGGCGCTCGCAGAATGGCAGCTCGCCCGCACCAAGCTGGTCGCACCAACCAGCGGCACGGTCACGTCGCTCAGCCTGCGCGTGGGCGACACTGCACAGGCCGATGTGCCGCTGATCGGCATCGTCGATGCCCGCGCCTGGCGCATCGTCGCCAACTTCAAGGAAAGCTACATCCGCGGCTTTGCCGTCGGCAGCACGGCCTGGGTGTCGCTGGACTCAAATCCCTGGCATCTACGCCGTGCCAAGGTGACCGGCATTGCTCGTGGCATCAGCCGCGAACCCGTGCCCAATCGCCTCCTCAACTACGTGGCGCCGACCACTGACTGGATCCGCCTCAAGCGCCGCTTTCCGGTGACGCTGACGCTGGTCGATCCGCCACCCGACCTGAGACTCTATATGGGTGCCGACGCCAGGGTGGTCGTGCTGCCATGAGCGGGGCCGCGACGAGAGCGATCTCTGCATTGCGGCGGGAGTTGCTGGAGATCGATCTGGCCGGCCCACGCGGCCATCATTGCAGCCGAGTTGCACTGGCCGTCACGCTGGCCGTGATCGTGGCGCTTGTGCTGCGGGTGGACGCACCATGGTGGGCGGCGATCAGTGCCTTCGTCTCGACGCAGGTGACGGCGCCCTCTTCCTTGCGTCGCGGCGCCCTGCGCATCGTCGGTACGGCGATCGGTTCCGCTGCAGGCCTGCTCTTGAGCCCGTGGCTGATCGAGGACCAGGTTGCACTGAGCCTCGCACTGTTCGTCGCAAGCAGCATCGGCGTGCTCGGCCTGCAAGTCAGTCGCCACGGCTATGCCTGGCTGCTCGGCGCCGTCACAGCCGACATGGTGCTGCTCGCAACGCTCGACGATCCGACCTCGGCGCTGTCAGTCGCCTGCAACCGTACTGCCGAGGTGACGATCGGCACTCTCGCCGCCATTCTGGTCTCGCACCTGCTGTCGCCGCGCGAGGATCATGCGCCGCCACGTCCGCGGGCGCCGGGCTGGTCCGACCTTCTCGGCGCGCAATGGGCCTCGACCCAGCACGCAATGCGCGCGGGCCTTGGTGTGATGCTGGTGCCGCTGGCATGGAGCTGGCTGCAATTGCCGAGCTTCTCGCAGGCCGCAATCACGGTCGCGGCCGTGATGGCCGTGCCGGCAATATCCGACGACGATGCTGCGAATCGCGAGAAGATCGCGGTCCGTAGCACGCATCGCATCCTCGGCTGCCTGATCGGCGGCCTCGCCGGCCTCGCGGTGCTGATCGCCTCGTTCGAAAACTTCCTGCCCTGGCTTGCCGCGCTTGCCATCGGGGTCTGGGTCGGTGCGCATGTCCAGGCGAGCGCGCGCGATATCGGCTATGTCGGGACACAGGGCGCGGTCGTCTTCATCATGACGATGGTGCAGGGATCAGGGCCGCCGTCCAGCATCATTCCCGGCATCGAGCGCCTTGCCGGTATCACCGGCGGGCTGCTGATCGTCGAGATCGTGGCTATCCTGCTAACGCCCTCGGCTAGGAACGCGGAAACAAGATAATGCGGTAGCTCTTCTCCCTCTCCCCGTTCTTACGGGGAGTGGGTTGGGGTGAAGGGCTATCTCGGCAAAAACGGTGATAGCTGGACTCGCGGAGACTCCCTCTCACCCGGAATTTGCTCTCGCAAACTCCGGCCTCTCCCCGCTTGCGGGGAGAGGCGAAGTCGGGCTCAATTCAGCAGGAAACCACCATCGACGGTGATGACACTCCCCGTCATATATCGCGACGCCTTCGAGGCCAGCAGCAAAATCGCGCCGTCGAGATCGGACTCGGCGCCGACGCGGCGCTGCGGGATGCGCTTGGTCAGGCGTTCGCCCGGCGGAGTGGACCAGAAGGCGTGATTCATTTCCGTGTCGATATAGCCGGGCGCCAGCGCGTTGATGCGGATGTTCTGGCCTGCGAGCTCCAGCGCCATCGCCCTGGTTGCCTGGAGGATGCCGGCCTTGGAGATCGCATAGGGCGACACCGCCTTCAGCACGCCGGTGCCGAGCACGGAAGCGATGTTGACGATGTTGCCTTCCTGCTTGCGCGCGATCATGCGGCGCGCGACTTCGGTCGCGAGGAAATAAGCGCCTTTCAGATTGGCGCCGATCACGGCGTCCCAATCGGCTTCGGTCTGCTCGGTCGCGAGCTTCTCGATGGCGATGCCGGCATTGTTGATCAGCACCGTGATCGGACCGAGCGCGGCTTCCGTGGCATCCACGGCCTTGGCGATCGATGACATGTCAGTGACGTCGAGCGCGACCGCGGCAGCGCGGCCGCCCTTGCCGCGGATCTCCTCCTCCAGGCTCTTCAGCTTGTCGGTCTGCCGCGCGGCGAGCGCGACGGCCGCGCCATGGTCCGCCAGAACCCGGGCAAATTGCCGCCCCAGCCCCTGGCTCGCGCCCGTCACTAGGATGGTTTCTTGACTGACGTCGAATAAGTCTGACATGACGCTTGCCTTGAGTGTTTTCCCTGAGCTTTGGAGCCACCAATACAGACGATTTTAACGATCTGAAACCGGAATGATCGGTCCGGCGTTCATTCGTTCCATCGACGCAAGCGTTCCATCGAGGCAGGCCTGACGCTCATGAACAATTTCGATCTCGCGGTTTATGTGGCACTCGTCGTCGCGATCGGCTTCGGTTTCAGGACTGGCCTGCTCGGCAGCGCCATGACCATCCTCGCCTATCTCCTGGCCGCTCCCATCGCCGTCGGACTGATGCCGCTGATCGTGCCGCAGGTCGCGAGCAATCCGAACGCGCCGCTGCTGCAAAACTGGATCTGGTTCTTCGGCATCTTCGTGGTCGTCGGCATGCTCCTTGGTTATATCGGCCGCCTCGCGCTGAACGACACGATACGCGAAGCCGGGATCGGCGACCGGCTCGCCGGCGCCGCACTCGGCGCCGTCAGGGTCGGCCTCGTCGCCACCACCCTGGTGCTGGTGTTCGACCAGATCGTGCCGGCCAACCGCCAGCCGCCGTTCCTCGCCGGTTCGCATCTGCGGCCGCTATTCTCGGCGGCCGGCAAGATGGGCTTCAAGACATTGCCGCCGGAGGCCGCCGCCGCGATCGACCGCCTCAAGCAGGAACGGCGCATCTAGCTTATTGTCTGGGCATGATCTTTTCGGAAAACCGCTGCACACTTTTCCGGATCATGCCCGCACATTTGCATCGCCGCGCGACCGCGCCATGCATTTTGACGCGGCCCCCTCCCTTATCAGCGGCGCCACGATTGGCTAGAGTGCGGCCCGTCTAAAACCTGCCTGACATTACGGGAGTGAAACAGTGGATCTTGGGATCAAAGGTCGCCGCGCCATCGTCTGCGCATCCAGCAAGGGCCTCGGCCGCGCCTGCGCCATCTCGCTGGCGGAAGCCGGCGTTGACGTCACGCTGACCGCGCGCGGCGCCGAAGCCCTGAAGAAGACGGCCGACGACATCCGCAAGGCGTATCCTGGCGTGAAGGTCACCGAGATCGTCGGCGACATCACGACGCCTGCCGGCCGCGAGGCCGTGCTGAAGGCCTGCCCAGAGCCGGACATCTTGATCAACAATGCCGGCGGCCCGCCGCCCGGCGATTTCCGCAATTGGACCCGCGACGACTGGATCAAGGCGATCGACGCCAACATGCTCACGCCCATCGAGCTGATCAAGTCGACCGTCGACGGCATGATGGCGCGCAAGTTCGGCCGCATCGTCAACATCACCTCGGCGGCGGTGAAGGCGCCGATCGACATCCTCGGTCTCTCCAACGGCGCGCGCGCCGGCCTCACCGGCTTCATCGCCGGCCTGTCGCGCAAGACCGTGATCAACAACGTCACCATCAACGGCCTGTTGCCGGGTCCGTTCGAGACCGACCGCCTGACCGGCACCGCGAAGGCCGAGGCCGACAAGCGCGGCACGACGCCGGAGCAGATCCTGGCCGAGCGAGCAAAACTCAACCCGGCCGGCCGCTTCGGCCAGCCTGACGAGTTCGGCTATGCCTGCGCCTTCCTCTGCGGCGCCAAGGCCGGCTTCATCACGGGCCAGAATATCTTGCTCGACGGCGGCGCCTTCCCCGGAACGCTGTGAGAGCAGTCTGGTACGAGCAAACAGGACCGGCGGCGGATGTCCTCACCTATGGTGAGATGGCGACGCCGGTCGCTGGCCCAGGCGAAGTTCGCATTCGCCTGGAGGCCTCCGGCGTCAATCCGGCCGATGTCGGCCGGCGCGGCGGCAGCTATCGCGCGATGGAATTTTCGCGCGTCATTCCGAACAGCGACGGCG
The DNA here is from genome assembly GCF_011516635.5 of Bradyrhizobium barranii subsp. apii. Classification (GTDB taxonomy): domain Bacteria; phylum Pseudomonadota; class Alphaproteobacteria; order Rhizobiales; family Xanthobacteraceae; genus Bradyrhizobium; species Bradyrhizobium barranii. The sequence goes on from NZ_CP096255.1 coordinate 8,788,169, forward strand.
CGGGTTTCGTCGACCAGATCGGCGACGGCGTAACGCGCTTCAGGGTCGGCGACCGGGTCTGGCTGTTCAACGGCCAGCGCAACGGCCGCGCCTTCGGCACGGCGGCCGAATATATCGCGCTCGCCGAGCAGCTGGTGACGCCGCTGCCGGATCATCTTTCCTTTGCGGAAGGCGCAACGCTCGGCATCCCCGCGATGACCGCATGGTGCAGCCTGTTTGCGGATGGGCCGATCGTCGGCAAGACCGTGCTCGTCACCGGCGGCGCCGGCGCGGTTGGCCATTATGCCGTGCAGCTCGCCAAATGGGGCGGCGCGCAGGTGATCGCGACAGTCAGCTCGGCGATGAAGGGCGAGCAGGCCCGGCGCGCGGGCGCCGATCTCGTGGTCAATTACAGGGACGAGGACGTCGTCGCCAAGGCGATGGCGTTCACCGGCGGACGTGGTGTCGATCGCGTGGTCGATGTCGATTTCGGCGGCAACATCGCGACCACGTTGAAGCTGATGGCGCTCAATTCGACGATCGCCGTCTACGCCACCAACGGCAACCGCACACCCACGGTGCCGATGCGCGAACTGATGGAGAAGTGCATCACGCTCCGGACGCTGGTGCTGTTCGCGCTGCCGCCGGCGCTGCTCGCGGCGGCGCAGGCCGACATCACGAAATGGCTGGCGGCAGGGCCGCGCATTCACAACGTCGCGGCGCAGTTCGCGCTATCGGATACCGCGCAGGCGCATCTCGCGGTCGAGAAGGGTGACAAGCTCGGCACAGTGATCGTCGACTGCGCGCGATGACGACTTAGGATACCGGCGTGGTCCGCTCGTCGGTCCAGTCGATGCCGAGTTCGTCCATGCCATCGGCGAGCAGATCGCCCAGCATCGGCTCGCCCAGCAGATATTGCACCGTTTCACGACGCGGGTTCTTGTATTCACCGCGCGCCTCGGCGGCGCGGGCACGCAGATCGTCCCACTCCTCCACTTCGCCGTCGCCGCGGCCGAGCCACATCATCGTGACGAGGTCGAGCTGCTCGTCCTCGTTCAGCGCGCGGATGAAACCGGAGAGCTCGGCTGCGACCGGGTCGGAATTGGTGTCCTCGAGCACGTCGATCTCGTCATCATCAGAGGGATTGGAGCCCGAGTCAGGGTCGGACGCCGCCTCCTTGACGTCGAATTCGCGGGCCTTCTCGATGATGAAGGCGACCTTCTCGGCGGAAATAGCAAGCTCTGGCATCGTCGCTCTCTCTGGCTGTCTCGGGGTTCCCCCGATAACGCAACATCGCGACAGATGATCCATTGCGTTCGACGGCGGAAGGCCGCATCTTTCGCGAAAGCAAGAAAATTGGGATCGCCGCATGCCGTGGACCGTGGGCAAGGTCAAAATCACCAAGATCGTGGAAATGGAGACGGTCGGCTCGACCCGCTTCATCCTGCCGGCCGCGACCAATGACGAGATCCAGAAGCTGCCTTGGCTGATCCCGCATTTCGCCACCGAGGAGGGCCGGCTGAAAATGTCGATCCACTCGCTGGTGGTGGAGACGCCGACGCGCCGCATCGTGGTCGACACTGGCCTTGGCAACGACAAGCAGGGCCGCGGTGTCCCGGTCTGGAATAACCGCAGCACGCCGTTTCTGGAGACCATGACGGCGGCGGGCTTTCCCCCTGACAGCATCGACACCGTGCTGTGCACGCATTTGCATGTCGACCATGTCGGCTGGAATACAAAGCTCGTCGATGGCAAATGGGTGCCGACTTTCCCCAGGGCGCGCTACCTGTTCGGCAAGACCGAGTATGAATATTGGCGCGACTATACGGCCGAGCCGGACAAGGTCGCGGTGTTCAACGATTCCGTGAAGCCGGTCGTCGATGCGGGCCTGACCGAGTTGATCCCGAGCGATCACCGGCTCTGCGAGGAGATCAGCGTGATCCCGACCCCCGGCCACAGCCCCGGGCATATGAGCGTCCTGATCGAGTCCGGCGGCGAACAAGGGTTGCTCAGCGGCGACGTCGCCCATCACCCCTGCCAGATGGCGCATCTCGACTGGTGCTCGGTCGTCGACACCGATACGCGCCCAATCGGCCGCGTCGCGGCACAAGGTGTTCTCGCGCTTTGCCGATACCCCGACGCTGGTGATCGGCGGCCATTTCTCGGCCGGGCACATCAAGCGGGACGGGGATGCGTTCAAATTTGTGGCGCTGCAATCGTAGGGTGGGCAAAGCCACCGGGTCGCGCGAATGCGCGCCCGATGACAGGCTCCGCGTGCCCACCATACCGGGCCATCAAAAAGAATTGGTGGGCACGGCGCTCCGCGCCTTTGCCCACCCTACAAAGGAAGGGCTGCAATGCGCCCCACTTTGAGCGGTTGAATTTCCCGCCGCCCTGTTCCATGAAGCTATTTAACCGATCGGTCCATCTCCAGGGAGAAACGAGAATGAAGCTTGTTCGTTATGGCGAAAAGGGTGCGGAAAAGCCCGGCCTGATCGACAAATCCGGCCAATTGCGCGATCTGTCGGCGCATGTGAAGGACCTGACCGGCGAGGCCTATTCGCCTGATATCCTGAAGAAGCTGGCGGGCCTTGACCCGGCCTCCCTGCCCGCCGTCTCCGGCAAGCCGCGCTTCGGCGCGCCCGTCACCGGCATCTCGAAATTCGTCGCAATCGGCCTCAACTATAGCGACCACGCCAAGGAAACCGGCGCTGCTATCCCGACCGAGCCGATCATCTTCATGAAGGCCAACACCTCGCTGTCCGGCCCGAACGATGCGGTCGAGAAGCCGCGCGGCTCGACCAAGCTCGATTGGGAAGTCGAGATCGCCGCCATCATCGGCACCCGCGCCAAGTATGTCTCGGAAGCCGATGCGCTGAACTACGTCGCCGGCTATTGCGTCTGCAACGACGTCTCCGAGCGCGCCTTCCAGACCGAGCGCCTGGGTCAGTGGACCAAGGGCAAGTCACACGACACCTTCGGCCCGGTCGGCCCGTGGCTCGCCACCAAGGACGAGATCAAGGACGTGCAGAACCTGTCGATGTGGCTCGACGTCAACGGCCAGCGCCGCCAGACCGGCTCGACCCAGACCATGATCTTCTCCATGGCCAAATGCGTCTCCTACGTCTCGCAGTTCATGACCTTGCTGCCGGGCGACATCATCACCACCGGCACCCCGCCCGGCGTCGGTCTCGGCATGAAGCCGCCGACCTTCCTCAATGTCGGCGATGTCGTCACGCTCGGCATCGAAGGCCTCGGCGAGCAGCGCCAGGAGATCGTCGCGGCGTAAGCCGTGATCAGCACACTCGTCGTCATGCCCGGGCTTGTCCCGGGCATCCACGTCTCGCAGTCTAGCCGCGTGGAAACGCGTGGATGGCCGGGTCAAGCCCGGCCATGACGGAGGAGACACCGTTCGCTCAAGACCGACCGCAGGGAATCGTCAGATGAAACTCTCCTTCTCCGCCGCCTCGCCCTTCGCCCGCAAGGTGCGCATCGCCGCGATCGAGCTCGGGCTGATCGACAAGATCGAGCTGACGCCCGCGACCGTCGCGCCGGGCACGGTCAATGAGGATTATTCGCGCATCACGCCGCTGAAGAAGCTGCCGGTGCTGATCACCAATGACGGCGACGTCATTCTGGATTCCTACGTGATCGTCGAATATCTCAACGAGATGGCCGGCGGCAGCCTGATCCCCGATTACGGCCCGCGGCGCTGGAAGGCCAAGACCAATCACTCCCTGATCAACGGCATGCTCGATTCCATGCTGCTGTGCCGCTACGAGAAGATGGTGCGGCCGCAGGGCCTGCAATGGCAGGCGTGGTCGGACGACCATTGGAACCGGGCCTGGACCGGCAGGCGCGCTTCGAGAACATGCCCGAAGTTTTGAACGGCCCGTTCGACATCTCGCAGATCGGCCTCGTGTGCGTGCTCGGCTATGCCGACTTCCGCTTCGCCGATTGCGGCTGGCGCAAGGCCTATCCGAAACTCGACGCCTTCCACCAGAAGATGCTGGAGCGCCCCTCGGTCAAGATCTCGGTGCCTCCAGCGGCGTAAACTAGGCTGCGGGGAGAAGGACGATGCGCGATCGCTTCCCCCGCCTCAGCATTATCGGCGCGAGCCTCGTGCTCGCGTTGACCGTCTCAGCCACTTCCGTGCAGGCCGACGGCATGGCGCCTGGACAACGAAATGTCGCCTGCGAATCGCCATCATCAATCGATGACGGCTGGACGACTGCATCGCCCAACAGCGTTGGCATGGACGGCATGCGGCTCTGCAGCATCGCTGCACGGCTCGATCAACGCGCGACCTCGGTCCATTCGGTTGTCGTCGTGCGCCACGGCAAGCTCGTCTTCGAGCAGTATTTTCCTGGCTACGACCAACCCTGGGGACAACCGGACGGCCAGCACGAATTTACCGCGACGACGAAGCATGACATGCGTTCGGCATCGAAGAGTGTCGCTTCGCTGCTCGTCGGCATCGCGATCGATCGCAAGCTGATCGAAGGCGTCGACGAGCCCGTGCTCAAATTCTTCCCCGACCATCAGGCGGCGAAGCAGGCGGGCTGGGAGGCCATCACGCTGCGCCATCTGCTAACGATGTCCTCCGGCATTGAATGGGACGAGGCACGGTCCTGGACCGATCCGAAAAACGACGAGCCGCATCTCACCTTTGAGGCCGATCCGATCGGCTATGTGCTCGCAAAGCCAGTCGCTGCGCCGCCCGACGTGCTGTGGACTTATAATGGCGGCGGGACTGAACTGCTCGGCAACATCCTCGAACGCGTCTCGGGCAAGCCGCTGGAGGCATTTGCTCGCGAGGTGCTGTTCCAGCCGCTCGGGATCAGCGATTTCGAGTGGAAAGCCTATAAGAACGGCAAGATCGCAGCGGCCGCGGGCCTTCGCTTGCGGCCGCGCGATGCGGCGAAGATCGGCCAGCTCGTGCTCAATCGCGGCCAGTGGAACGGCCGGCAGATCGTCTCGGCCGACTGGATCGCACAATCTACCACGCCGCGCTTCCAGGCGATCGGCTATTTCGGCAGCACGATGTTCTACGGCTATCAATGGTGGATGGGCCGCTCGCTCGCCGGCGACAAGGAAATCAAATGGGTTGCTGCCTTCGGCTGGGGCGGCCAGCGCATCTTCATCGTGCCCGAGCTTGATCTCGTCATGATGACCACCGCTGCCCAATACGGCCAGCCGAAGGAAGGGCTGGCCGCGATCGACATTCTCACCAACATCGTCATTCCATCCGTGCGCGACGCGCACTGATCACTGGGGAAGCGAGCATGAGCCTGAAATATACGGTCGGCGATCTCACCATCCATCGCGTCATCGAGCAGGAAACCTCGTTCGTCCCGGCACTGGAAATGCTGCCGGGATTGACGGCCGAGGTGCTGGCCGAGAACCGGGCATGGATGCGGCAGGCCAAGGCGCTGGACGAGCAGGACGTACTGCTCCTGTGCTTCCAGTCCTATGTGGTGAAGACGCCGCACCACACCATCCTGATCGACAGCTGCATCGGCAACGACAAGCCGCGCCCGCAGCGGCCGAAATGGAACATGAAGACCGACGACACGTACTTGCGCGGACTCAACGCAGCCGGGTTTGCGGTCGACGACATCGATTTCGTGATGTGCACGCATCTGCATGTCGATCACGTCGGCTGGAACACGCGACTGGAGAACGGCCGCTGGGTGCCGACCTTCCCGAAGGCGCGCTATCTCTTTGCGAAGCAGGAATACGACCATTGGTTCGCGGAGAATGCAAAGGCGGAGATTCCGCCCTTCGCCGACAGCGTGCTGCCGGTGGTCGAGGCCGGGCGTCACGAGCTGGTCGGCAACGATCACCAGATCGGTGATCACGTCCGCATCCTGCCGACGCCGGGACATACGCCCGGCCATATCGCCATCACGATGGGCCGCGGCAAGGACGACGCCGTGTTCTCCGGCGACCTCATGCATTCAACGCTGCAGACGCTCTATCCGGAGCTGTCGATCAAGTTCGACGTCGACCCGGCCGCAGCGGCGAAAACGCGCCGCAGCTTTCTGGAGCGCTATTGCGACACCGACACGCTGTGCTGCACCGCGCATTTCCCCTCGCCGTCGGTCGGGAAGATCAGGCGCAAGGGCAGCGCGTTCGTGTGTGCGGCGGTTTAGCGCGCGGCAATCGCCCGGCTTCCGTCATGCCCGGGCTTGTCCCGGGCATCCACGTTCTTACAATCAACGGCAACAAGAACGTGGATGGCCGGGACAAGCCCGGCCATGACGAGGAAACAAAAAATGGCCGACCTCCCCGACATCCCTCTCCCCGCCGGCATCCGCTCGCGTTACGTCGACGGCATCAACGGCTTGCGCATGCATGTGCTCGAGGCAGGCTTCGAGACCGCGGGCCGGCCCTGCATCCTGCTGCTGCACGGCTTTCCCGAGCTCGCCTTCTCCTGGCGCAAGGTGATGCCGGTGCTGGCCGCGGCCGGCTATCACGTGATCGCGCCGGACCAGCGCGGCTATGGCCGCACCACGGGATGGACCGCGGATTACGACGGCGATCTCACGCCGTTCTCGCTCCTCAACCTCGTCCGCGACGCGCTCGCCCTGGTGTCGGCGTTCGGCTACAGGCAGGTCGATCTCGCCGGGCATGATTTCGGCAGCCCGGTCGCGGCCTGGTGCGCCCTGATCCGGCCCGACGTGTTTCGCTCGGTGACGCTGATGAGCGCGCCCTTCGGCGGAGCGCCACCGATGCCGTTTGGCACGGTCGATGTGCCGGCAAAGCCTGCAGTCGAAGACCCCGTGCATCGCGAGCTCGCCGCGCTGCCACGCCCGCGCAAACACTATCAATGGTATTACGCGACGCGCCCGGCCAACGCCGACATGCAGCACGCGCCGCAGGGCGTGCACGATTTCCTGCGCGCCTACTACCACCACAAGAGTGCGGACTGGACCGACAACAAGCCATATCCGCTGAAGTCGTGGTCCGCGGGCGAACTCGCCAAGCTGCCGACCTACTACGTGATGGACGCCGGCAAGACGATGGCGGAGACGGTTGCGAAGGAGATGCCCTCGCCGGCCGCGATCGCCGCCAACCAATGGCTGCCGGACAGCGACCTCGCCTATTACAGCGCCGAATACGGCCGCACCGGATTCCAGGGGGGCTTGCAATGGTACCGCTACGGCACCTCGGGCATGCTCAACAGCGAGATGCAGCTGTTTGCGGGCCGCAGCATCGACGTGCCCTCCTGCTTCATCTCGGGCAAGCAGGATTGGGGCACCTATCAGCGCCCCGGCGTGTTCGAAGCGATGCAGGGGCGCGGCTGCACGAAGATGCTCAGCTGTCACCTCGTCGACGGCGCCGGCCATTGGGTGCAGCAGGAACAGCCGGCCGAGGTGAGCCGCTTGCTGCTCGAGTTCCTCGCAAAAGCCGCCTGATTTGACCCGGGAACCCCGGCGCCTTATATAGTTTAGAATAATTCTAAACTATCAAACAGGGCCGCTGTGAAGACTTTTGCCGAACTGACCGAGCGCGAGGTGCTTGCGGTCGCGATCTCCTCCGAGGAGGAGGACAGCCGCATCTACATGACCTTCGCCGAGGACTTGCGCGAGCGTTACCCGGACACGTCGAAGATTTTCGAGGAGATGGCCGAGGAGGAACGCGGCCACCGGCATCGGCTGCTGAAACTCTATGAGGAACGCTTCGGCCAGCACCTGCCGCCGATCCGCCGCGAGAACGTCAAAGGCTTTCTGCGCCGGCGGCCGATCTGGCTGACGAAAAACCTGCCGCTCGACACCATCCGGAAAGAGGTCGAGACCATGGAGCTCGAGGCCGAGCGCTTCTACGCGCGAGCCGCCGAGCAGGCCGAGGATGTCGGCGTGCGCCGCCTGCTCGGCGATCTCGCCGAGGAGGAAAAGCATCACGAGAACCGCGCCGTCGCGCTGACCGACGAAATCCTGAAGCCGGACGTGCGCGCCGAGGAAGATCGCACGCGACGGCGGATGTTCGTGCTGCAATATGTGCAGCCGGGCCTCGCCGGCCTGATGGACGGATCGGTCTCGACGCTGGCGCCGCTGTTCGCCGCAGCTTTCGCCACCCACCAGAACTGGCAGACGTTTCTGGTCGGCCTCGCCGCCTCGATCGGCGCCGGCATCAGCATGGGCTTTGCCGAGGCGCTGTCCGACGACGGCTCGCTCACCGGGCGCGGTTCGCCATGGCTGCGCGGCATCACCTGCGGCGCAATGACGACGCTCGGCGGGCTCGGCCACACCCTGCCTTATCTCGTCCCAGACAGCTGGCCGAACGCATTCTGGATCGCGACGGGAATCGCCGGCGTCGTCGTGTTCTTCGAATTGTGGGCGATCGCCTTCATCCGCGCGCGCTACATGGACACCCCGTTCCTCCAGGCCGTGTTCCAGATCGTGCTCGGCGGCGCGATCGTGCTGGCGGTGGGGATCTTGATCGGGGCGGCGTAGCTACCTCGGTGTCATGCCCCGCGAAAGCGGGGCATCCAGTACGCCGCGGCCTATCCGATCAATCACAGCCGTCTCGGAATACTGGATCGCCCGGTCAAGCCGGGCGATGACACCGACCTTGTGCTTGGCTGTCCTCGTTCCGTCCTACCGGCATATCAATCGCGATCAAACGGCGGTTGCGGCATTCGGTCAAACTGCGCATCATCCCATCAGGGAAGCGCAGGAGCATGTCGTGGCGAAATCGGAATGGAGTTACAAGAGCGCGGTCGAGCTGTCGGCCGCGTTGACCGCAAAGAAGGTCTCCGCGGTCGAGCTCACGCAGGATGCGATCGATCGCATCGAACGTCACGACGGCAAGGTCAACGCGATCTGCGTCCGGGATTTCGACCGTGCGCTTAGCGCCGCGCGGGACGCGGACGCGGCGCGGGCGCGCGGCGAGCGGAAGCCGCTGCTCGGCCTCCCAATCACCGTGAAGGAATCCTACAACGTCGCCGGCCTGCCCACGACCTGGGGCATTCCCGCGCAGAAGGATTTTGTCGCAAAGGAAGACGCACTGCCAGTCACGCGGGTGAAGGACGCCGGCACCGTCATCGTCGGCAAGACCAACGTGCCGCTCGGGCTCGGCGACTGGCAAAGCTACAACGACATCTACGGCACCACCAACAACCCCTACGATCTCGGCCGCGCGCCGGGCGGCTCGTCCGGCGGCTCGTCTGCCGCGCTCGCCGCGGGCTATGGCCCGCTGTCGATCGGCTCCGACATCGGCGGCTCGCTGCGCGTGCCCGCCTTCCATTGCGGCATCTATGCGCACAAGCCGACCTTCAGTCTCGTCGCCATGCGCGGCCACACGCCGCCGCCGCTGCCGCCTTTGCCGTTCGAGCGCGATCTCTCGGTGATCGGCCCGATGGCGCGCAGCGCCGCCGATCTTTCGCTTGTGCTCGACGTGATGGCCGGGCCCGATCCGATCGACGCTGGCCTCGCCTACCGGCTCGAGCTGCCGGCGGCGCGCCACACGGCATTCAAGGATTTCCGCGTGCTGGTGATCGATACCGATCCGGTGCTGCCGACCGACACCGCCGTGCGCGGCACGATCAACCGGCTGGCCGACAATCTCGCCAAGGCTGGCGTCAAGATCGAGCGCAGCAGCCCGCTGCTGCCGGATTTCGCGGCCTCCTCGCGGCTCTATATGCGCATGCTGATGTCGTTTCTCGGCTCGACCTTCGCGCCGGATGTCTACGCCGGCGCCAAGGCAGCCGCAGCGGCGTTGCCAGAGGGCGACAACAGCTTGGCTGCGGAACGGCTGCGCGGTATCGCGCTCAACCATCGCGACTGGCAGGCGGCCAACGGCGGGCGCACCCGCCTGCGCGCGCAATGGCGCGAGCTGTTCAAGACGTACGACGCCGTGATCTGCCCGGTGATGCCGACGGCAGCCTATCCCCACGACCATTCGCCCGAGCAGGAAAAGCGCCGGATCAAGATCGACGGCAAGGAGCACGTCTATCCGGACCAGCTCGCCTGGCCGGGCATCGCGACGCTCCCCGGTCTGCCCTCGACCGCGATTCCGACGGGCTTTGCGCCTGATGGACTGCCCATCGGCGTGCAGATCGTCGGCCCGTGGCTGGAAGACCGCACGCCGCTCAAGCTCGCCGAGCTGATCGAGCGCGAATTCGGCGGGTTCGTGCCGCCCCCTTTGTTCAATGACTAGTGCCTCCCGTCATTGCGAGGAGCCCTTGCGACGAAGCAATCCAGACTGCATCCGCGGAGACATTTCTGGATTGCTTCGCTACGCTCGCAATGACGGAGTAAAATAACATAGAGGGAGAGAAACGTCATGAGCCAAGACCTCGACCAGCTCACCGCGCTCAACCACGACTATGTCGCCTCCGTACAGAACTGCGACGTCAAACGCTTCGACGAAATCCTGGCGCCGGAGTTCTTTTGCTCCAATCCCGACAAGACATTGGTCGACCGCGCCGCCTTCCTGGAGCAGACGGCACGGCCGATCGCGATCCGCAATCTGCATGCGCATGATGTCATCATCCGCATCATGGGCGATTTTGCCATCATTCACGCAGCCACCAGCTACACCACCGCCGACGGCCAGCAGGCGACGGGGCGGTACACCGATTGCTGGACGAAGAAGAACGGGACGTGGCTCGCGGTATCAGCGCACGTGTCGCGGTGAGGTAGGCAAGCCATCCTCACACTCCGCTGTCATGCCCCGGCTTGACCGGGGCATCCAGTACGCCGCGGCAATAGTCGGTTCACACAGCTTCCGCCGCGGAGTACTGGATCGCCCGCTTTCGCGGGCGATGACACTGTCATTGCGGTTGCTAGCTATCAAACACAATCACGCTGCGCAGCGTCTTGCCGGCTTTCATGTTGGCAAAACCCTCGTTGATCTCCGGCAGTTTCAGCTTGGCCGAGATCCAGTCCTCGAGGTGCAGGCGTCCGCGCAGGTAGAAATCCACCAAGCGCGGCATGTCCACGCGAAAATGGTTGGAGCCCATCGATGAGCCCTGGATCCTGCGCTCGCGCAGGAAGTCGAAGCCGTGCAGCTCGATCTTCTGGCCGAACGGAATCATGCCGACGATGGTGGCCGTGCCGCCGGACGCCAGCATGCCAAAAGCCTGCTCCGCGGTCTCCTTGCGGCCGAGCACCTCGAAAGAATGATGCACGCCGCCATTGGTGAGGTCGCGCACCTGCTTCACGACGTCGCCGCCGGCGGGATTGATGATGTCGGTCGCGCCCAGCTTGGTCGCGAGCTGGAGCTTTGCCGGATTGGTGTCGATGGCGATGATGCGTCCGGCGCCCGCGATCTGTGCGCCGTTGATCGCGGCCATGCCGACACCGCCGCAGCCGATCACGGCCACGGTCTCGCCGGCCGTCACCTTCGCCGTGTTCACCACCGCGCCGTAGCCGGTGATGACGCCGCAGCCGATCAGCGCGGCGAGATCGAGCGGCATCTCCTTGCGGATTTTGACGATGGCGTTCTCGTGCACCAGCATCTGCTCGGCGAAGGACGAGAGGTTGAGGAACTGGTGCAACTTCTCGGGCTTCGACCATTGCATCCGGTTCGAGGCGCCCGGCAACAGCTTTACGGTGGTGTCGGTGCAGAGCACGGTGCGGCCCGTGGTACAGTTGTCGCAGGTGCCGCAGAACACCGACAGGCACGTCACGACGTGATCGCCCGGCTTCACATAGGTGACGTCGGAGCCGACCTGCTCGACGATGCCGGCGGACTCGTGCCCGAGCACCGCGGGCAGCGGATGCGGATACAGGCCTTCCATGAAGTGCAGATCGGAGTGACAGAGGCCGGCGACCGCCGTGCGGATCAAAACCTCGCGTGGGCCCGGCTTCGGCAGGCTGACATCCTCGATGACCAGCGGCTGATTGACTTCATAAAGGACGGCGGCCTTCATCGAGCACTCCCTATCGCTTCTTTTGGTTTGAGCGTGGAGTGCAGCCTACGCTGCCAGAACCAGTTCGCCAACCTCGCTCATGCCGGCGTCGCGATCCCCGAGCAGCAGCGCTGCGATCTTCGCTTGCACGGCATTTTCCGTCAGTCGGAACGGATCGCTCGGCGCCACGCGATGGTCGATCACCAGCCGCGACAGCAGCAGCCGGCGCGCATCGCCGCGCATCTCGTGGATGCGATGCGCTTCCCAGGCGAGCGCGACCGCGCTTGCGACGTGATAGAGCAGGCTGGTCGCGCGGCGCGCATCGGCCTCGTTCTCGGAATTGCCCGCGACCTCGCGCGCGAAGCCGACGGCGCGATCGACGAGACCGCGCAAATTGTCGCGCCAGGCCTGCGGGACCGACACGCTATCATCGAGCCGCGCATGCAGATCGGCTGATAGCGCGGATTCGGCGCCGTGGCGGCCGACCGCGCGCCGGAGCGCATCGATCGCGACGATGTTGCCGGTGCCCTCCCAGACCGAGCCGAGATGCGCATCGCGCAGCAGGCGGGGCGTGGCGAATTCCTCGATATAGCCGATGCCGCCGCGCATCTCGAGCGCATCGCCGCAGACTTTTCGCGCATCGCGCGTCGCACGGAATTTCAGGGTCGGCGTCAGGATGCGCAGCAGCGCGGCTGCATCCTGGCTGCCGGCCTCGGCGCGGTCGAGCGCGTCGGCGGTCAGAAAACTCATCGACAGCGCCTGCTCGACCGGCAGCATGATCTTCAACATCTGCCGCCGTCCCAGCGGCAGGTCGATGATGCGCTTGCCGAACACCACGCGGTTCTTCGCCACCGTCATCGCATCATGATAGGCGCGGCGCATCAGCGCGGTGGATTTGACGCCGTTGGAGAGCCGCGACGAATTGACCATCTCGGCCATCTGCACGAAGCCGCGGTCGAGCTTGCCGACCGCATAGGCGATCGCGCCTTCGAGCTTGATCTCGCCCGAGGCCATCGAGCGGGTGCCGAGCTTGTCCTTGAGGCGCACGATCCGATAGTGGTTCTGCGAACCGTCGTCGAGGAAGCGCGGCATCAGGAACAGGCCGACGCCGCGCGTGCCGGGGCCGGCGCCTTCGGGACGCGCCAGCAGCATCACGACCTTGGCATCGGCGTTCGAGCAGAACCATTTCTCGCCATGGAGGCGCCAATGGTCGCTCTCCTGCACGGCACGCGTGGTCAGCGTACCGACATCGGAGCCGCCCTCCTTCTCGGTCATGAACTGGCCGCCCTGGGTCAGCTTGCTCATGTCGGTCTGGGTCAGGCCGTCGAGATATTTCGCCTTCAGCGCCTCGCTGCCGAAATTCGCCAAGAGCTTTGCGCAGCCGTCGGTGACGTTGATCGGGCAGCCCATGCCGAATTCGGTCTGGTTGAACAGGAAGGTGAAGGCGTGCTTGGCCACGACGGGATATTTGTCCGGCCAGCCCATGATGCCCTTGCGGATCGACAACGCATGGATGCCGAACTCGCCGAAGGCCGCGCTCTCCAGTTCGCGATAGGCCGGGTGATATTCGATCCACTGCACGTCGCGGCCGAACTTGTCGCGCTGGTGCAGCACCGGCGTGTGCCGGTCGGCGAGCCGCGCGCAATCGTCGAGATGGCCACCGGCGAGTTCGCCGAGGCGATCGAGATGCGGCTCGATGTGGCGGAACAGCGGGTCCGGCAGATGGATACGCAACAGATCCGTCAGCGCCGGATCGGCGCGATAGAAATTCACGCCTGATGTATCGGGCGCCAGCAGACCGGATGGTGCGGCCGCGACACTTTTTGGCTCACCTGTGACCGGCTTGTGCATGATCGTCCTCTTCGTTCCCGCCCGACGGCAATTCTTATCGCTTGCCGCTTGGGATGATGTCGATCATGCTCCAGTCGCAAAGGCGGATAAAGCCGCAAATTGTCAGGGAGGCATGATCGCCGTGAAGGAGCAATTCGCTCTGCGGAATTATGATCGACCCGGCTGGTTGTCCGCACGGCGGATGCATAGATCAGCGGCTTCCCGTCTCCGAGAGATCACGCCATGGAACATCCGAAATACAAGATCGCCCTCATCGTTGGCGCCGGCGAAGGCCTGAGCGGCTCGTTGGCGCGTCTGCTGTCCGCGCAAGGCATCCGCGTCGCGCTGGCCGCGCGCAAGATCGAGAAATTGGGCGCGCTCTGTCGCGAGACCGGCGCCAAGGCCTATGCCTGCAACGCCACCGAGCCTGAGGAGGTCGAGCGGCTGTTCGGCCTGGTCGAACGCGAGATCGGCACGCCCGACCTCGTCGTCTACAACGCCAGCGGCCGCACGCGCGGGCCGTTCGTCGATCTCGTTCCGGCGGATGTCGCGCAGGCGATCGCGATCAGCGCCTATGGCGGCTTCCTGGTGGCGCAGCAGGCGGCCAAGCGCATGCTGCCGAACAAGCACGGCGCGATCCTGTTCACCGGCGCCTCGGCGAGCGTCAAGGGCTATGCGCAGTCGGCCTCCTTCGCGATGGGCAAGTTCGCGTTGCGCGGGCTGGCGCAGAGCCTGGCGCGCGAGCTCTCGCCGCAGGGCATCCACATCGCGCATTTCGTGATCGACGGCGGCATCCGCAGCGCGGCGCGGGCCGAACCCGCCGACAAGCCGGATTCGATGCTCGATCCCGACGCGATCGCGCAGAGCTACTGGAACGTGCTGCAACAGCCGCGCAGCGCCTGGAGCTGGGAGCTGGAGCTGCGGCCGTGGGTGGAGAAGTTTTAGACGCGCTGCCGTAGCGTGGGCAAAGGCGCGCAGCGCCGTGCCCACCATCACGACGAAACAACAAATGGTGGGCACGCGCGCTTTGCCCACCCTACAAGGGTAGGGAGCGACATGACCACGGAAACCACCATCGATACCGGCACCAACGAACTCCTCTGCGTCATCCGCGACCGCGTCGCAGTGATCACGCTGAACCGGCCGGAGGCGCGCAACGCGCTGTCGGACATCTTGACGCCGGCGCTGCGGACGATGATCCGCACCTGCGGCGAGAGCCCCGAAGTCGGCGCGCTGCTGATCACCGGCGCGGGCGCGGCCTTCTGTGCCGGCGGCAACGTCAAGGGCATGGGCGCGCATCGCGACCCGAAGAAGCTCGAGATGTCGTTTGACGACAAGGTCGCCGATCTCCAGGAACGGCAGCGGCTGCTCACCGGCGCGCTGGTGTCGGTACGCAAGCCGACCATCGCCGCCCTGCCCGGCCCCGCGGTCGGCGCCGGACTCGCCATCGCCATGGCCTGCGACATCCGCATCGCCGCGCAATCGGCCTTCGTCTCCACCGGCTACGCCCGCATCGCGCTGAGCGGCGACTACGGCATCGCCTGGCTGCTCACCCGGCTGGTCGGCACCGCGCGAGCCCGCGAGTTGCTGTTCACCGGCGATCGCGTCGACGCCGCGCGCGCCGAGACAATCGGCCTCGTCAACCGCGTCGTGCCCGACGACAGGCTGCAAGACGAGGCCTTTGCGCTGGCCAAATCGCTCGCCGAAGGCCCGCGTCAGGCGCTGCGCTACATGAAGGACAATCTCGACGAGGCGCTGCTGTTCGATTTCGAGACCGCCCGCGACCACGAAGCCGGACGGCTGATCCGCCTGACCACGACTGCTGATCACAAGGAAGCCGTGCAGGCCTTCATCGAGAAGCGGAAAGCGGTGTTCACGGGAAAGTAACCCGCGGTTTGACGATCGCAGCCCAGATGGAGCGCAGCGAAATCCGGGCTACGACGAACAAAAAAAAGCCCGGCTCTGGATGACCAGGCCGGGCTCGGAGTGGTGTCAGGCCGAGGCTGAGGGGCTGTCGGCCTGACGGGAAAGGGCGGCGAGGCGCCAGCTCGCGCAGGGAATGTCTTTCGGTGCGACGGCGATCTCCTTGTCGAAGCGCACCAGCTTCCAGTCATCGGGATGATTGACGAAAGCGAAACCGGATTTGCGGGCGAGCGAGATCATGGTCTCGTTGGAGCGCAGCGTGTCGCCGAACATGTGCTCGGCACCAAGAGCTGCCGCGCGGCATTCGAGATTCTTCATCAGCGCGGTGGCGATGCCGTGGCCCTGCCAACGGTCGTCGACCGACAGGCCGAACTCGAGTGTCGAGGTCTCGGCATGGAAGGCGTAGCGCGCTTCGGCGATGATGGTCTCGAAGCCGTCGACCATCTTCGTCGCGACAACGGAAAAGCGCTCGCGCGCGCCGACATCGAGGAACTCGCTCAGCAGGCTCTTCGGCAATTCGCTGATCGCACCGAAGAAGCGGTTGTAGCGGGAGCGGGTCGAGAGCGATCGAAAATAGTGCTGAAGCTCCTCGGTGTCGCGCGGCTCGACGAAGCGGATGTTGATCGCCTCACCCTGCCGGGTGCGCAGCACGTCCGAATATTGCTTCAGATCTTCCAGGCGAAGAGTGCTCATGACACGAGCCCTGCGGAAAGAGGGACCGCCGGCGCCCCTGTGATCAGGCGGCGCCGGCCTGGCGGCCAATCAGGCCCGCCAGAAGGGTTTGTCAGCCTCGTAGGCGATGTCGGTCCAGGACAGGCCGACGTCGTGGAGATCGCGGGCCGTCCAATGGGTCAGTTCGCGGCGGGTCCGGTAGCGCTCGTGCCAGACGTGAAGCGTCTCGCCGATCTGCTGGATGAGGCCGGGTGCATGATGATTTGTCATCGAATTGTGGGTCAAAGTAGACATTTTCAGCTCCTTGAGCTAACTTGACCGCTAATATCTGCTTGCTACCGCGCTGCGACAAACGACAATTTGTACCCCTTCGCATGAAATAACGTCATGCATCCTGCTGCCAAATGACTGCCAGATTGCCCTCCCTGAACGGATTGCGGGCCTTTGAGGCCGCCGCGCGCCATCTCAGCTTCACGCTGGCCGCGTCCGAGCTGAACGTGACCCAGACCGCGATCAGCCATCAGATCCGGCGGCTCGAGGAGGAGCTCGGCATCCGCCTGTTCGTCCGGCAGAACCGCGCGCTGGCGCTGACGCCGGAAGCGCGCGACTATTTGCCGGGCGTCCGCGCCGCCTTCAACGACCTCCGCCTTGCGACCGACCGGCTGCTGCGCAAGGACGACGACAAGGTGCTGACCGTCTCGACGCTGGCATCGCTCGCCGCGAAATGGCTGCTGCCGCGGCTGACCGATTTCCAGGAGCAGCACCCCGGCATCGACGTCCGCATCACCACCTCGACCAGCCTCGTCGATTTCCAGCGCGACAATGTCGATGCCGCGATTCGCTATGGCCGCGGTCAATGGCCGGGCCTGCGCGCCGACTGGCTGATGGCCGACGAGCTGTTTCCGGTGTGCAGTCCGTCGCTGCTGCGCGGCGACAAGCCGCTGCGCCAGCCTGAGGATCTCAAAGGCTATCCGCTGCTGCACACCTCCAATGCCAACAGCGATGACTGGCGGCTGTGGCTGACGGCGGCCGGCCTTCCGGGCGACATCGCCAGGCAGCCCGGCATCACCTTCGACATGATCTTCATGACCATCCAGGCCGCAATCGACGGCATCGGCGTGGCAATGGGGCGAACCTCCTACGTCCAGGACGACATCGCCAAGGGCCGGCTCGTGGTGCCCTTCAAGATCGCGCTGCCGGCCGATGCCGGCTTCTACCTGGTCGCGCCGGAGGGCCGGCGCGAGGCGCCGAAGCTGGCCGCGTTCCGCGAGTGGATGATCGCTGCAACGCAGAATAAAGCGTGAAAAATCATCAGCTTCCCCGGTGAAATCGATTGACTCGCCGCGCCCCGCGCGAGAGGGGTAGGACAGATTGTCGCAGCCGACAATCTGATGCCTTGCCGTGAAATGAGTTCCGGTCCGGCCGCGCCTTCCAGGGGAGAAACGTCATGGCTGGACCAGCAACCAATCCGCCCGAGATCAAGTCGCGCATCGGCGCGATCCTCCGCGCCACCTCCGGCAATTTTCTCGAGCAGTTCGATTTCTTCCTGTTCGGCTTCTATGCCGCCGCCATCGGCAAGGCGTTCTTTCCCTCCAGTAACGAGACAGCCTCGCTGCTCAACACTTTTGGCGTGTTCTGGCTCGGCGCGCTGATGCGCCCCGTCGGCGCGATCGTGCTCGGCGCCTACATCGACCGCATCGGCCGCCGCCAGGGCCTGATCGTCACGCTCGGCATCATGGCGATCGGCACCGTCGTGATCGCATTCTGCCCGAGCTATGCGACCATCGGCATCGCGGCGCCCGTCATCGTGCTGATCGGCCGCCTGCTGCAGGGCTTCTCCGCCGGCGTCGAGCTCGGCGGCGTCTCGGTCTATCTCGCGGAAATCTCCACGCCCGGCAATCGCGGCTTCTACACCTCGTTCCAGTCGTCGAGCCAGCAGGTCGCGATCTTCGTGGCCTCGATCCTCGGCTTCATCCTGTCCGAGGTGATGCCGGCGGACGTCGTGACCGCCTGGGGCTGGCGCATTCCCTTCTTCGTCGGTTGCCTCATCATTCCCCTGATCTTCATGCTGCGGCGGACGCTCGAGGAAACGCCGGCCTTCCTCGCCATGAAGAAGCACCCGACGGCAAACGAGGTGTTCGCCTCCGCGCTCGCCAACTGGCGCATCGTCATCCTCGGCATGATGATCGCGGTCCTGACCACGACGACATTCTACTTCGTCACCGTGTACACGCCGACCTTCGGCAAGACGGTGCTGAAGCTCTCGACGCAGGACGCACTGCTCGTGACGCTGCTCGTCGCCGTGACCAACTTCTTCTGGAATCCCGTCGGCGGCGCGCTGTCCGATCGCATCGGCCGCAAGCCGGTACTGCTCGCCATCGCCGGCCTGGCGCTCGTCACCGCCTACCCGGCACTGTCCTGGCTGGTCGCCGCGCCGACTTTCGGCAAACTGCTCGCGGTCGAGATGTTGTTCTCGTTCTATTTCGGCATGTACAGCGGCACCATGCTCGGTGCTCTCGTCGAGATCGTGCCGGCGCATGTCCGCACCACCTGCTTCTCGCTGGCCTTCGCGCTCGCCGCTGCGCTGTTCGGCACGTTCACGCCATTCGCCTCGACCTTGCTGATCGACTACACCGGCAACAAAGCCTCACCCGGCTTCTGGCTGATGTTCGCCGCTGCGCTTGGCATCATTGCCGCATCGATCGTCTATCGCGGTGGCCGCCAAGCGGTGACGACGTACGATGCGACCGGTGAAGCGGCGCCGGCGGTGAGCCACTGATGGTCATTCCGGGGCGCCTCGAAGAGGCGAACCCGGAATCCATTTCTCCCAACATTCTTGCGGCACGATGGATTCCGGGCTCGATGCTTCGCATCTCCCCGGAATGACAGTAACCTAAAGCTCCACCACCACGTAATCGCTCTCGACCTTCACCGGGATGGTCTCGGCGACATACGGGCCCTTCACCACGCTCGCACCCGGCTCGACATGCGCCGGATAGGCCTTCACGCGGAAGCGACGGGGGTCGCAATAGGACTGGCCGGTGCGGATGTCGAACTCCCAACCGTGCCAGGGGCAGCGGATGATCTCGCCGAGCTTGGTGTATTCGATCTCGCCGGGTTCCTTTGATTGCGCGAGCCCGATCAGCGGGCCCTCGCACAGCGCCGCGCCCTGATGCGGGCAGCGGTTCATCAGGCCGAAATACTCGCCCTTGATGTTGAAGACCGCGATCGGCCGTCCGTCGATCTCCAGAAATTTTCGCGTGCCCGGCGGAAGCTCATCCACCGCCGCAATCACGTGCCGCGCCATCAAGCAATCCCATAGAGCATGCGCGCATTGCCGAGATAGAACGCTTCGCGGTTGGCGTCGCTGACGCCCGCCGGCAGCACGCGCGACGGCTCGTCATAGTCCCAATGCGGATAGTCGGTCGCGAACAGCAGTCGGTCCCAGCCGATCCATTTGATGACGTCGAACAGGTCCTCGCGCCGCTCCGGGTCCTCCATCGGCTGCGTGGTCCACCACACCTGCTCGCGGATATATTCAGACGGCGGCCGCTTCACGTGCGGCACTTCGCTGCGCAGCCGGTGCCAGACCTTGTCGAGCCGCCAGGCAAGCGACGGAGCCCAGCCGAAGCCGGCCTCGATCATCACCATCTTCAGCTTCGGAAAGCGCTCGAACACACCTTCCAAGACAAGGCTCGCCAGCGCCGATTGCTGGCACTGCGAGTGGCCCACCATCTCCTCGATGTAATAGGAAGGCCAGCCGGACGGCGTGATCGGATTGCCGCCGAAGCCGAAAGCGTGCACGCCGACGGGAAGCCCCGCCTCTTCCGCGGCCTGATAGATCGGCCAGTAACGGCGTTGACCGAGCGGCTCGACATTGCGGCTGAGCAGCAGCTCCTGCACGAAATTCTTGTCGCCGGCGCGCTCGCGGATTTCGGCGGCGGCCGACAGGCCGTCCTCATTGCCGACGACGATGGACGCCTTCAGACGCTTGTCCTTGCTGGTCCATTTGTCGATCTGCCAGTCGTTGATCGCCGAGCACAGCGCCGCCGAGAGCTCGTGATTGCGGATGCCCTGCCCGGTGTTGAGCGGATTGAGCACGCCGAGTTCCACGTTGTTGGGATCGAGCAGCTGCTTCTGCATGAAGGACAACGAAGAGCCCTGCGGCCCGCCTTCCGGCGGATAGGCGTCGCGACGCGATGCGTTGGGCTGGGCCTTCGGATAGGGCGGGCCTTCCATCATGCCCTGATAGGCATGGACGCCGTAGACTTCGAGATGATGCTGCCAGCGTTTCGCCAGATAAGGATAGAGCTCGGTGCGGGTGGCGCGTGCCGGATGGATGTCGCAGTCCGCGATTGCGGTTTTGACGGTCAGTGGGGAAGCGGCTTCGGTGCTCTCGCGGAATTGGACATTCATCGCCTTGCCTCCTTTGGCAGCGGGCTAAGTCAGGCGGGGATAGGTCGCATGCGGATTTTCGATCATGATCTTGCGCACGAGATCGGGGGTGAGGCCCTCGGGCAGCGCGTCCTGGCCGTCGAATTGCCAGTGCGGATAGTCCGTGGAGAATAGAACCAATTCGTCGGACTGCATATGATCAAACAGGCGAATTAATGTCTCAGGTTCCGGCGGCGCATCAAATGGCTGTAAAGAGAACCGGATGTTGCTGCGCACAATGTCGAGCGGCGCGCGATCGACCCATGGCGTCTCCATTCGCACCCCGCGCCAGAAGTTGTGCAGGCGCCAGAGAAAAGGGGAGATCCAGGAGACGCCGGATTCAAGCATGACCATTTTCAGCCGCGGATATTTGGCGAACACGCCCTCGACGATCAGACTGGTGATCTGAGTCTGGAACGCCTGGGCCTGACCGACATAATCCTCGATGTGATAGGAACCCCAGCCCACGGCAGTCGGCGGATTGTGATAGGCGGAACCGGCGTGAATCCCGATGGGCAGCTGGAGCCGTTCCGCCGCCTCGTAGATCGGCCACACCGCGCGCTTGCCGAGCGGCGTGTCGCCCATGACCAGCATCAGCACCTGCACGAAGCGGCGGTCCTGTGCGCAGCGCTCGATCTCGGCGACGGCTTTCTCGACACTTTGCGTGGGGATCACGATCGAACCACGCAGCCGTGAATCGCGATCGAGCCATTCCTTCACGAGCCACTCGTTCAACGCGCGGCAGAAGGCGGCCTGCAAATCTTCCGAAAACACCATCTGCACGCCGTAGAGTGGATTGCAGATGGCGTATGTGAGCTTGAAGGGACCGAGCAGATGGCGCTGCATGTCCTCCAAGCTTGCGCCGGGCTTGCCGGTTTCCGGCCGCCAATCGGGACGCGCCACGATCGGCGAGTTCTGCGGATAGGATTGCGAGACAAGGTCGACCATGCCGCGCGTCGTCACCTGATCGCGCCAATAGTCATTCAGGTACGGCAGCAGGCTGGTCAGATGCGGCACGGCGGGATGCACGTCGCAATCCACCCCGCCGGCGATCAGGGACGCCATCACGTCTCCTTCACGTTTCCTCGTCACGTTTTGTCTTGTCCACCATTCAAGCAGGCCTGCCCGTCGCCCGCAACTCGGCCAAGGCCGCTGTCATATGCTAGGAAGGCACAGCTCCGTTGCGAGGACTGAGAGGTTAAAGGGATGAAAGAGCTCGTCGGCATTGCGGAACAGGTTGCGGCCCGACTAATCGCGCGCAAACAGACCATTGCAGTGGCTGAATCCTCGACCGGCGGCCTGATCTCGGCCAGCCTGCTCGCGGTGCCCGGCGCCTCCGCCTATTTCCTCGGCGGCGCCGTGGTCTACACCCGCGATGCCAGGCGTGTGCTGATGGATATTTCGGACGAAGGAATGAAGGGCTTTCGTTCCTCGTCGGAGCCATATGCGAGACTCCTCGCCGAACAGATGCGCAGCCGCTTCAGCTGCGACTGGGGCCTGTCCGAAACCGGCGCCGCCGGCCCCACCGGCAACCGCTATGGCGACGCCGCCGGGCACAGTTGCATGGCGGTTTCGGGACCTACGGCAGAGGTGATCACGCTGGAGACGGGCAACAACGACCGGTTTGCGAACATGCAGGTGTTTGCGGCCACGGCGCTGAAGCTGTTGCTGCGGAAGCTGGAGGGGTGAACGCCCTCACATGGGAACCGCACGCGCTCCCGATCTCCAGCCGGACCGACCGTCGTGCCGGCGCATGAGCGAGCGCGTCACCGCCCAGGCGCGATAGGAGCAATGATGCGACTTCCTGCGTTCGTCTTCGCGACCCTGCTCGTCCTTGGGATAACGACGGCGCAAGCCGCCGGGGTCAGAAACTTCGACATTCCTGCCGGTCCGGCGGGACCGGCAATCCGACTGCTGGTCTGGACTCCGTGTGCTGAGTCACCTCGCGAGATGGATGCGCGTGGCGCCACCTTCTTCGCCGTGCCCGCATGTCCAGTCATCGGAGAAAAGCTTCCACTCATCGTGATGTCGCACGGCCGCCGAGGATGGTTCGGCGGTCACCATGACACCGCCGCGGCTTTGGCCGATGCCGGGTTCGTCGTGGCGGCGCTCAATCATCCCGGCGACACCATGCGTGACACCAGCCGCACCGACAGTCTTTCGGTTCTCGTCGAGCGCCCCACGGATATGAGCCGGCTGATCGACTATATGCTGGAGGGGTGGCCGGACGCATCCCGCATCGATCCTCAGCGCATCGGGCTCTACGGGTTTTCGTTTGGCGGCTACACCGGCCTTGTCGTCATCGGCGGCGATCCCGATCTGCGCAAGGGATTGCCGAATTGCGAGACGTCGAGCTTGAAGGCGTGCAAACAACTCGAGAGCGGCGAGCTTCCTGATCAGCCGACGACCCATGATAAGCGCGTCAAGGCCGCGGTCATCATCGATCCCTATCCGGTGTTCGTCTTCCCGGAGGAGAATCTGAAAGCAATAGCAGTGCCGGTTCAATTGTGGAGTTCTGCCCCCGCGCAGAATGCCGATGGTCTATCCGGATGCTGTGCGGCAGCCATCAATCAAAGGCTTCCGATCAAGCCGGACTACCATTTCGTGGACAATGCCCGGCATTTTTCCTTCCTCGCGACCTGCACCCCAAAGGACGCCCGGGAGGCCCCCGCCGTCTGCACCGATGCGCCGGATTTCGATCGCGTCGATTTCCACCGACGGCTTCACGTCGATGTCGTTGCGTTCTTTCGCAAGCATTTCGCCGAAAGCGCCAAGCCGTGACGCGGCCCTCGGCCCGGCGCCGCGCCGGCCTAAGAGCAGGACAAGCCGTTGCCGGGCTCGCGGCAGAGCTTCGCGCGAACCTCTACGATATCGATATCGTACTTCCCGGCTCTCCGCTTGCGCGAGGCGGAGGCCGAGTCGGCACTGTCCATCGAAAGCAGATTGAGCTGCTTCTTGGTCGCCGCGCTGCACATCAGAGCAGCGTTGCCGCCGAGGTATCTCGACTGGGCGCCAAGCTCCTGCCGGGTGAGCTCCGCGAATGGCCCCAGACGCAATTGCGTTTCGACCGCTGCGATTTCAGCGTCGCTCGCCTGCGTCCGGGCAACACCCTTCATCCTGCGTTCGAAGCCGTTTGCGATCGCCGCCCCATGTTCCGCACCAAGATCCGCAACCTCTTGCGCTGCGTCCGTAAACTCACCGCGCTGGGAACCGGCCAACAGATAGGACTTGCAAGCCAACGGGTTGCTCGCGAGCTTCAGGAGGGTCGCCAGTTCCGCCCGGTCCAGGGCATTGATGTGCTCGTCGTCGGCATAGACTTCCATCTCGCTCGCCAGGATCATGTTGAGTGCACCATTGGCGGCGGACCATCCGCCCTCGTTGAAGGCCTCTTCGGTCTCCCGAAGGAAGACCGCCCTGAGCGCGGGATCGCTGCGGGCAATCGACGCGGCCAAAGGGAAGCGCGCGATGTTCTGATCGAAATCGCGCGCAAACGCGCTCGGCCCGGAGAGGCTCGCATATGCCAAGTTTCCGGCCAGCAGGGCGACGACGACGAGCAGCAGGATTGATCTTCTGGTCATGTGAGAGTTTTGGTGTGGGTTACCGCGAGAGATCATCTCACGCCGGGTCACCGCCATCCATTGCAACTACAGGCTGCCCTTAATGAATCCTTTCGCAGCCGTGGCGAGTTGCGCGGATGCCCTGCTATCTTGCCAGATGCCGCATGAAGATCCGCACCACATATCCCTGGACCCGCGGCGCTTCGTCGTAGATATCCGACGCGAGCCGCTCGATGGTCTCACGCAGGGATAGGAACTGCGCCTGGCGCGCGCTGCTCTCGGTGCCCTGCATGCCCGCGAGCTCGTCCATCGCGGCATCGCTGATCTGGCAATGCACGACCTCATCCTCACGCATCATCGTGAAGCGAAAGGCCAACCGTTCGAGGTCGTGGCCGATGATCCTGTCGCGCGACAGCGGCATTCAATTGTCCCGTTCGCGCCCCCGAACGGGACAATGCTGAAAATCTGGCGCTTTGTCACCATCCGCGCCAGGAGGCATCGCTGTCATGCGATGTTCATCAACAGCGAGCTTCCGTCGGTCGGCCCGGCTCCAACGTCAGTAGGCGAGCGCCGTGCCGGTCGGCTTGTCGAGTGCCGCGGCCAGCGATCGATACTCCTCACAATCCGTCCCGCAGATGGCAGCGATCCGGCTGAGATGATAGAGCGCCTGCTCGCGGTTACCCCGCTCGAGCTGCCACAACCCGTAATACTGCCACGTCAATACGTGGTTCGGATCTGCCTTCAACGCGCGCTCGTACCAGACCTGCGACTGCTCGTAGTCGCCGAGCTTGCGGTAGGAATAGCCGATGAGGTTGGCGACGTTCGGATGGTCGTCATGGCCGAGCGATTTTAATTCCGCGATCGCGGTCGCATAGTCGTTGCGCTCGTAGATGGTGTCATAAGCCACGCGGTAGCCGGCCGCGAAAGCGGGATCGCCGATACTGGACTGGTTGTTCGGCTTCCTGCCTTTGTGTGTCGCCTTGGTGCCCCAGCGTTTCGGGTAGACTGGCTGCGGCTGCGGCCTCGGATCCGCATAGGCTCCGGCATAGGGATCGGTGGAGCTGATGCCGCCCCCGCCGCCACCACCGCCGCCGCCGGCGGCAAAGGCCGGCGAGCTCAACAGTACTGCCGCAAATGTACCGAGCGTGACGAGCCTGATCATCGCTGTGATCATGTCTGCCTCCTGTCCTGTTCAAGCGGCCCCGGACGACGTGATAACCCTGCGTCGGCCGCGATATTCCGGGACACTGTGCTCACAGAGACGTCAGCGTTCGTACGACAGTCACGTTGTCCTTTACTGGAACGCGACCTCGGCGAAGCTTCGCAGCTTTCGCGAATGCAGCCGTTCCGATTCCTGCTGCTTGAGCCGCTCCAGCGCCTTCAGGCCGATCTCGAGATGCTGGCCGACGCGGCGGCGGTAGAATTCGCTGGCCATGCCCGCGAGCTTGATCTCGCCATGCAGCGGCTTGTCGGAGACGCACAGCAGCGTGCCGTAGGGAACGCGGAAGCGGTAGCCGTTGGCAGCGATCGCGGCCGATTCCATGTCGAGCGCGACCGCGCGCGACTGCGACATGCGGCGGATCACCTCGGGCCCCGAGATCTCCCAGTTGCGGTTGTCGACACTCGCGACGGTGCCCGTGCGCATCAGGCGCTTCAGCTCGAAACCTTCGAGGCCGGTGACGTCCTCGACCGCCTGTTCGAGCGCGACCTGCATCTCGGCCAGTGCCGGGATCGGCACCCAGAGCGGCAGCTCGCGGTCGAGCACGTGGTCCTCGCGTACATAGCCGTGGGCAAGCACGTAGTCGCCGAGCCGCTGCGTGTTGCGCAGGCCTGCGCAATGGCCGAGCATCAGCCAGGCATGCGGGCGCAGCACAGCAACGTGGTCGGTGACGTTGCGCGCGTTCGACGGGCCGGTGCCGATGTTGATCAGGGTGATGCCGCGATAGCCAGGCGCGACCAGATGGAAAGCCGGCATCTGCGGCGCGCGGGCAGGCGCCACCCCGCTGGTTGCGCCGCCGCTGCCCGTGATCACATTGCCCGGCGCGACGAAGGCCTCGAGGCCGGCTTCACCGGACTGCAGCCGCTGCTGGCAGAGCTGTGCGAAGGCATCGACATAGAACTGGTAGTTGGTGAAGATCACGAAATTCTGGAAATGCTCCGGATCAGTGCCGGTGTAGTGATAGAGCCGCCGCAGCGAATAATCGACACGGGCAGCCCGGAACAGGGACAGCGGCTCGGGCGCGCCCGGCTGAAGCTCGAAGGTGCCGTCGGCGATCGAATCGTCCATGGTGGCGAGATCAGGCACGTCGAACGCGTCGCGTAGCGATCGCGTCACAAGGGAATTCTCGCTGGTGGTGATGGCGGCTTCGATGTTGATGTCGCGGCGATAGGCAAAGTGGATCGGGATCGGCTCGGCGGATTCGCCGATCTCGACGGGAACGCCGTGGTTCTGGATCAACAATCCGATCTGCTCGGTGAGATAGGCGCGGAACAGATCCGGCCGCGTCACGCTGGTCTCGTGCACGCCGGGGCCGGCGACGAAGCCGTAGGCGAGACGCGAGTCCAGCCGCGCATACGTCGCGGTGGTGACGCGGACGAAGGGATAATAGGCCCGCACCCGCGTCGTGATCGCCTCGCCGTTGACATAGGCCTCGAACCGGTCGCGCAGGAATTTCGTGTTGCGCTCGTAGATTTCCTCGAGGCGGGCGACTGCGAGGACGGCGTCGGTGAAGGATTTGGTGGCGATGGAGGGTGGGGATTGCATTGTTCGACCGCCGGGTTGCTGGGCTTGAGTCGAACTATAGCAAAGAACGATGGCAATCGTCAGCGAAGGGCGGTTTGCGGACCACACGCTCCACTGTCATGCCCCGGCTTGACCGGGGCATCCAGTACGCCGCGGCGTCCCGGTTCAATCACAGCCGCCTGTGGAATACTGGATCGCCCGGTCAAGCCGGGCGATGACAGCGAGTGTGCGGCGCGCTCCGGGATGACGCGCTTTTGCGCGTCACTTCTCGCGGAAGGCCCGCATCAGCTGGTCGTGCAGCGGCTTCATCAGATAGGACAGCATGGTACGGTCGCCGGTCTGGACGAAGGCTTCTGCCGGCATGCCGGGGATCAGCTTGGAGTCGCCGAGCTTGGCGACCTCTTCCGGGGACATCGACACGCGGATGGTGTAGTAGCTCTGGCCGGTGCGCTGGTCGGTGGTGACGTCGGGCGAAACGCGGCTGACGACGCCATTGAGCTCGGGCGTGGTGCGCTGGTTGAACGCGGACAGGCGCAGCAGCGTCTTCTGACCGATCTGGAGCTTGTCGATATCGACAGGATTGACCTTGGCCTCGACCTGGAGATCGTCGGCCTGCGGCACGATCAGCATCAGCGCGTCGCCGGCGGTGACGACGCCACCGACGGTATGCACGGTCGATTGCAGCACCATGCCGTCCTGCGGCGCGCGGATGTCGACACGGCGGAGCTGGTCTTCGGCGGCGACCTTGCGCTCGATCATTTCACCGATCTTGTCGTTGGTCTCGCGCAGATCCTTGGAGACCTCGCTCACCATGTCCTTGTCGACCTGGATGATCTGGAGCTCGGTCTCGGTGATCTTGCCCTTGGCCTGCGCGCGCGAGGCGATGTATTGCGCGCGCTCGCCGTTGAGGCGGGCGCTGTCGCGTTCCAGCGTGGTCAGGCGAGAGATCTGCACCAGGTGCTTCTCGTAGAGATCGCGGACACCGACCAGCTCCTGCTGCACCAGGACGATCTCCCTGTCCTTGGCCTTTTCCTGGGCGGACAGTCCTTCGATCTCCTCATTGAGCTGCTGGACACGCTCGCGGAGCTGCGCCTTCTGCCCGGCGCGGCCATTGACGCGGACGTCGAACAACTTGGTTTCGGCGGAGAGCAGGTTCTTGACGTCGGGATCGTTGCCGCGATCGAGGAGCGATTGCGGAAACTCGATCTTGTCGACACCGCGCTGCTCGGCCTGGAGCCGCGCCGTGCGCGCCAGCGCGGCGTCGAGATTCTTGGTGACGATGGCGAGGTTCGCCTTGGTGACGGTGTCGTCGAGCCGCACCACGATATCGCCGGCCTTGACCACGTCGCCGTCGCGGGCACGCAGCTCGCCGACCACGCCGCCGGTCGGATGCTGCACCTTCTTGACGTTGGATTCGACCACGACCTGGCCCGGCGCGATCAGGGCTCCCGAGATCTGCACCGTCGAGGCCCAGCCGCCGAGACCGATGACGAGGGCCAGCACGATGGCCAGCCCGAGCATCAGATGAAACCTGATGGAATCCCGCACGGTCCTCTTCGCGGCGGGCTTCCTGCCGCCGATAGCCATCGTGCTCATGACTTGGGCACTCCGCCTTCGCTGACGATCTTGATCGGTGCCGGCGGCGTCACGCGCGGCTGAAGCACCTGGGCAAGCACCTGCTCCTTCGGCCCGAACGCCTGCATGCGGCCGTCGCGCAGCACCAGGATCTGGTCGACCGCCTCGACGCCGATCGGGCGATGCGCCACCACGATGACGATGGCGCCGCGCTCGCGCGCGCTGCGGATCGCGCGGGTCAGCGCCTCGTCGCCTTCGGTGTCGAGATTGGAATTGGGCTCGTCGAGCACGATCAGGAACGGGCTGCCGTAGAGCGCACGCGCCAGTGCCACGCGCTGCGCCTGGCCCGCGGAGAGCGCGGTGCCCTGCTCGCCGACCTGCGTGTTGTAGCCCTCGCGCATCTTGATGATCATCTCGTGCACGCCGGCTTCCTTCGCCGCGGAAATGATGCCGTCAGAGGTGGCCTCGGGATCGAAACGGCTGATGTTCTGCGCGATGGTGCCGCCGAACAATTCGACGTCCTGCGGCAGATAGCCGATGTGGCGGCCGAGCATGTCGGAGGCCCACTGATCGAGCGCCGCGCCGTCGAGCCGCACCTTGCCACGGACCGGATGCCAGACGCCGACCAGCGCGCGGATCAGCGACGATTTGCCGGAGCCGCTCGGCCCGATCACGCCGAGGCCATTGCCGGCGGTGAGCGCGAAGCTGACGTCCTGCACAATGAGGCGCTGATCGCCCGGCGGCACCATGGCGATGCCCTCGACCGACAGACGACTGGTGGGCGCCTGCAACTGGGTCGGTATCGTTTGCGGCGGCATCTGCTCCAGCAGGCGCGTGAGGCGCTGCCAGCTCTGACGTGCCGCGACAAAGGATTTCCAGTGCGCGATGGCGAGATCGACCGGCGCGAGGGCGCGGGCGGAGAGGATCGAGCCGGCGATGATGATGCCTGCGGTCGCCTCCTGGTGGATGACGAGATAGGCGCCGACCGCGAGCACGGCCGATTGCAGCATCATGCGCAGCACTTTTGCGACCGCACCGAGACCGCCGGCGACGTCGCTCGCACGCTGGTTGCCGTCGAGGTACTTTTCGTTGGCCTCGCTCCAGCGCTGGTTCATCCGGCCGGTCATGCCCATCGAGACCATGACTTCGGCGTTGCGCCGGCTGGAGGCGGCGAGATCGTTGCGCTGGGCGGCGAGGCCCATCGCCTCCTTGGCCGGCTGGCGGGACATGAATTCGGTGACCAGCGTCAGCCCGACCAGGATGATGGCGCCGGCCAAGGCGGTGAGGCCGATCATGACGTGGAAGGCGAAGCAGATGGCCAGGTACAGCGGCAGCCAGGGCAGGTCGAAGAACGCGCTCGGGCCCATGCCGCCGAGGAACGAGCGGACATTGTCGAGGTCGCGCAGCGGCTGCAAGCCCTCGTTGCGGCTGCCGACCAGGAGCGGCAGGCGCACGACGGTGTCGAACACGCGCTTGTTGAGGGCTTCATCGAGCGCCGTGCCGATCCGCCCCAGGATCCGGTTTCGGATCATGTCGAGCATGCCCTGCGCCATATAGAGGAAGCTGGCGATGATGATCAGGCCGACGAGAGTCGGAACGCTGCGGCTCGGCAGAACCCGGTCGTAGACCTCCAGCATGAAGATCGACCCAGTCAGATAGAGCAGGTTGATCATGCAGCTCATCAAGCCGACGCCGACGAACGCCGTGCGACAAGCACGCAAGGCGTCACCGAGCTCTGAACGGCGGACGCCGGGTACGGCTGCCATCAGTCTGATCTCTTTCGGGTAAGGGGCAACGCCCCTGATTTCCTAGGTCGTTCAGGGGTACGCGACCTGGATTAACATCGTATTCCCCCGCGACGAACGCGGTCGAATTAATCCAGGTCCCTGATAGGCCACCTCTACCCCTGACGGCCTCGCACGCAAGTCCGGTATTTCACAGTCTTTGCGGCTTTTTATAGCAGACATCGCGGCCTCTCCCCAGCGGGGGAGAGGCGAAAGTTCTGGCTCACCGAGCCAATGTGACGCTAGAGCCGGCCGCCGCCGCGCACCAGCCGCACCACCAGGAGCAGGATGATGGCGCCGATGGCGGAATAGATGATCTCGGACACGAGTCCGGTGCCGAGATGGATCCCGAGCTTCGGAAACAGGAAGCTTGCGACAAACGCGCCGGCGATGCCGATCACGATGTCGCCAATGATGCCGAACCCGCTGCCGCGCACCACCTTGCCGGCGAGCCAGCCGGCGACGAGGCCGACGAACAGGATGACGATGAGGCCTTGGCCAGAAATGTACATAAGTTGAAGTCCCTCTCCATGAACGGGGGCATGGAACCGGAACCGGGATGAATGGGGTCTGAATGGTCGGTTCGGATAAAAATGTCGAAAACAACCCCATGCACAGTAGGAGTGCAGTTGGCCGGCGGTGCGAGGTGAACTGTGACAAGTCGGTGTTGTCGTAGAGGGATTCTGAAGAAGTGCGCGATTTGAAGTGAGGGACGCGCCGCTCTCTCATTCCCTCCCCCTTGCGGAGGAGGGCCTGGGAGAGGGGTGGCCACGGGCGAGGTCTGAGTTTGTGGCGCCCCCTCTCCCCCGCCCTCCCCCGCAAGGGGGGAGGGAGCGCAGTGTCGCGCGGGGGATGTAGTACGGCTGGAGAACGAGCTACGTCGCTCCCACCGGCTCCGCCAGCACGCACCTCGCCGCCCGGCCCGGTCCGACCTCCACATTCGCAGGCGGTTGCTCCAAGCATCGCGGCTGGGCGACCGTGCAGCGGGGGGCGAAGGAGCAGTTGTTCGGCTTTTCGGCCAGCGAGGGCGGGGTGCCGGGGATGGTCTCCAGCCGGGCGCCGCGCTTGGCGCCGTGGATGGTGGAGGCGAGCAAGCCCTTGGCGTAGGGGTGCACCGGCGTGCGGACGATGTCGCGGAGCGTCCCCTGCTCCACGATCTGGCCGGCATACATCACCGCGACGCGGTCGCAGATCTCGATCGCAACACCAATGTCGTGGGTGACGAAGATGACGGACATGCCGAACTCGCGCTGAAGCTCGCGCAGCAGCAGCAGGATCTGGATCTGCACGGTGGCATCCAGCGCGGTGGTCGGCTCATCCGCGAGCAAGATCTTGGGACGGCAGGCGAGCGCCAGGGCAATCATCGCGCGCTGGCGCATGCCGCCGGACATCTCGTGCGGATAGGCATCGAGCCTGCGCTTTGCGGAGGGAATGCGCACGACCTCGAGCATTTCGAGCGCCCTCGCCCGCCCTTCCGCATAGCTCTTGCCTTCGTGGCGCACGACGCTTTCGGCGATCTGCGCGCCGATGGTGTAGACCGGATCGAGCGCGAGCGCGGGCTCCTGGAAGATCATCGACACGGTCTGGCCGCGGAACGACGACAGCTCCTCGTCGTTCATGGCGAGCACGTCGCGGCCCATCACGTTGACCTTGCCCGTGATCTGCGTGCGCTTCTTCGGCAGCAGCCGCATCAGCGCGCGCAGGGTCACGCTCTTGCCGGAACCGGACTCGCCGAGCAGGCCCAGCACCTCGCCGTCACCGAGCGAGAGACTGAGATCGTTCACGGCAAAGACCGTGCGCTCGCCGGTGAAGCGGATGTTGAGGCCTGAGATGTCGACGAGCTTTGTCATGACGGCAGTTTGGGTACCCGGTCGTGGTAGTCGGTGACGCGCTGGAAGGCGGCGCCGATGGTGAGCAAGGTCGCTTCATCGAAGGAGCGGCCGATCAGCTGCATGCCGACCGGCAGGCCGCTTTTGGTAAAGCCGGAGGGAATGGTGAGCGACGGCAGGCCGAGAAAATTCACCGGGCGGGTGAACAGCGTCAGCCGCTGCACCATGGCCGGCGCGTTCGGGCCGCCGCCGACATCGCTCTCCTCGATCGTCGGTGCCGGCACGGGCGATGCCGGCGCGATGATCGCGTCAACACCAGCGGTGGCTGCATTGTGGGCGGCGAGTGCGGGGCCGCGCCAGCGCATCGCTTCGAGATAGGTGATGGCGGGAACGGCAAGACCGTTCTGAAGCCGCATCAGGACCTGCGGGCCATAGTCCTGCGGACGCTCGATCATCCAGCGCTTGTGGAAGGCGGCAGCTTCGGCCGCGAGCACGAGCTGGCTTGCCGCAGACAATTGCCGCTGGTCGGGCAGCTCGACCGTGACGATGTCGGCGCCCTCGCGCTTGAGCACCGCGATGGTCTCGTCCAGCACGCGCGCGACCTCGCCGTCGAGATCGTCGACATAGAAGGACGCGGGCACGCCGATCTTCAGGCCCTTGAGCGAACCCTTGGTGGCGCCGACATAGTCGGACAGCGGCTCGCGGCTGCAGGTCGAATCCGCGGGATCGGGACCGGCCATCAGCGCCAGCAGCAGCGCACAATCCTCGGCGGTGCGGGCGAGTGGGCCGACGGTATCGAGCGATTGCGACAGCGGCATCGCGCCGGCGCGGCTGACGGTGGTCTTCAGCCCGGTGACGCCGCAGAAATGCGCGGGCATGCGGATCGAACCACCGGTGTCGGAGCCGAGCGCCGCGAACGTCAGGCGCGCCGCGACCGACGAGCCGGAGCCGGAGGACGAGCCGCCGGTGATGTGCGCGACGTTCCAGGGATTGCGCACCGGGCCGTAATGGGCGTTGTGGCCGGTCGGGCCATAGGCGAATTCGGCCAGATGCAGCGTACCGAGGCGGACCTGGCCGGCATCCTTCAGCCGCTGCAAGGCCGTGGACGTGACGGTCGGCACGAAATCGCGGCGGATCAGCGAGCCGCAGGTCGAGACGTGGCCCGCGTCGTAATACATGTCCTTGTGCGCGAGCGGCACGCCGTGCAGCGGACCGCGGACATTGCCCTTGGCGAGCTCGGCATCCGCGGCCTCGGCAGCCTTCAACGCGGGCTCGGCTTCAACCGACATGAAGGCGTTGAGATGCGGCTGCCACTGCGCGATGCGGTGCAGTAGCGCGCGCGTTACCTCATGCGAGGACGCCTGCTTCATCGCAATCGCACGCGCGACCTCGGTGAGCGTCATCAATGCAGGCTCACGGCTCATTTCGACACCTTCTGCGTCTGCGCGATCGGATAGAGCGCGGGCTCAAGATCGAATGGCAGCGTGCCGGCGATGGCCGCGAAGCCTTCGAAGGCCGGTCCGATAGAATTGGAGATACGCGTCGCGATCTCGTCATCAACAGGGACGCCGGCGATCTGCGCGATCGGCTTGATCTCTTTGGGTGTCGGTCTTGTCATGCTGTTTCCTCTGCGGGCGCGCGGCTATGGCCTGAACCCGGAATCGCCATGTAGCACGCGGCCTCGTGGCCCATTCTATCGAGCGCGGTGAGCTTTGGTGCTGCATTTGCGCAGAGCGGCTCCGCAAACGCGCAGCGGGTGTGGAAGCGGCAACCCGGGGGCGGATCGATCGGATTGGGCGGATCGCCGGTGATCGGCGGCTTTTCGGTGCGACGATCCGGGTCCGACGACGGCATCGCGGCAAGCAGTGCGCGCGTATAGGGATGCGCAGGGTTATCCCAGACCTGATCGACCGGGCCGAGCTCAACGACCTCGCCGAGATACATCACCAGCACGCGGTCCGAGATGTAGCGCACGACGTTGAGGTCGTGGCTGATGAAGAGATAGGTCAGCCCGAACTCGCGTTTGAGGTCGGCGAGCAAATTGAGCACCTGTGCCTCGACGGACTTGTCGAGCGCCGAGACGGCTTCGTCCAAAATCACCAGCCGCGGCGACAGCGCCAGCGCACGCGCAATGTTGACGCGCTGGCGCTGGCCGCCGGAGATCTCGTGCGGATAGCGGTTGGCGAAGTTTTCCGGCCGCAAGCCGACCTTGCCGAGCAGCTCGCGCGCGAGCGCACGGGCCGTTCCATCGGCCATGCCGTGCACTTTCGGGCCGAACGCGATCGATTCCTCGATCGTCAGGCGCGGATTGAGCGAGGCATAGGAATCCTGGAACACCATCTGCATGCCGCGGCGCAGATCGCGCAACGACAGCGCCTGGCCGACGGTCATGCCGTCATAGATGATGTCCCCGGTATCGCGCGGCATCAGATGCATCAGCAGCCGCGCGGTGGTGGACTTGCCGCAGCCGGACTCGCCGACGATGCCGACCGTCTCCCCCTTCGCGACCGAGAAGGAGACATTGTCCACCGCGCGCACGGTGCGCTTGGCGGCGAACAATCCGCCGCGCACGGGGAAATGCTTGGTCAGACCGTTGACCTGGAGCAGCGGCTGCGCGACGCCGCCAACGTCCTCGACCGGTTCCAGCATTTCAACGGATGTGTTGCTCTCCCTCATGGCCTAGTTCCTGATGTCCATGGCGCTGCGCAGGCCGTCCGAGAGCAGGTTGAAGCAGATCGAGACCGCGAAGATCATCGCGCCCGGCAATGCCGCGACCCAGGGATTGACGTAGATCGCGGTGCGGAGCGTGTTCAGCATCAGGCCCCATTCCGGCTCCGGCGGCTTTGTGCCGAGGCCAAGGAAGGAGAGACCTGCGGCGAGGATCATCGAGACCGAAATGAGACTGGTCGCATAGACGAAGATCGCGCCCAAGACGTTGCCGAGGATATGCACGCGCATGATGGTGAAGGGCCCCGCGCCTGACGCGCGCGCGGCTTCGACAAAGTCCATGTTGCGCACGCCGGTGGTGACGCTCTCGGCGACGCGGGTGATCTGCGGCACGAACACGACGGTCAGCGACACGATGGAGTTGAGGATGCCGGCGCCGAGCGCGCCGGAGATCGCGATTGCGAGCAGCACGGAGGGAAAGGCGTAGAACACGTCGATCGTGCGCATGATCGCGGTGTTGAGCTTGCCGCCGACATAGCCGGCGACGAGACCGAGCGACGTGCCGATGCAGAACGCGAGGATGACAGGCAAAATGCCGATGACCAGCGACAGCCGCCCGCCATAGATCAGCCGCGCCAGCATGTCGCGGCCGAGCTCGTCGGTGCCGAGCGGGTAGCCTGCTGTGCCGATGTGGCGCAGGCGGCGGATCATCGAACCCTTGTAGGGATCTTCAAGGCCGAGCCATGGCGCGAGCACGGCGGACAGGAAGATCAGCAGCAGCACCAGCGCGCGGGCCATGCTGACCTTGTCGCGGGCGATGCGGCGGCCGACGGTCGCCCAATAGCCGCGCGCCTTGGTGGCGGGCGCGGCCTGCAGCGCGGCATCGGCGGTGGCGGACAACGGAAGCTCGCTCATCGGCTAGCCCCGCTTGATGCGCGGGTCGATCGCGGCTTGCGCGATATCGACCAGCAGATTGAGGAAGACGAAGAACAGCGCCAGGATCAGGATCGTGCCCTGCAGCAGCGGCAGGTCGCGCTGGAAGATCGCCGAGTTGAGCAGGAAGCCCGAGCCCGGCCAGGAGAACACGGTCTCGATCAGGATCGAGCCACCGAGCATGTAGCCGAGTTGAAGCCCCATCACCGCGAGCGCGGTGGGCGCGGCATTCTTGATGACGTGGCGAAACACGCCGGTTTCGTGCAGGCCCTTTGCGCGCAACGCCTCGACAAAGTCCTGCGAGAGGATGTCGCCGGTGAGCGCGCGCACGGTGCGGGTGACGATACCCATCGGGATTACCGAGGTCGTGATCGCCGGCAGCACCAGGTATTTCAGATGCGCCCAGTCCCAGGCCCAGGAGTTGGAGCCGTTCGGCCCGGCGCCGACCGCGGGCAGCCAGTTCAGCTGCACCGAGAAGATGATGACGAGCACCATGCCGAGCCAGTAATGCGGCACGGAGACGCCGGCGATGGCGAAGGAGGTCGCGACCTTGTCGATCCAGGTCTCGCGGAAATAGCCGGCGATCAGGCCGAGCAGGATGCCCAACGTGAAGCCGATGATGGCGGCCGCAATCGCGAGCGTGACGGTGTTGCTGACCGCGCGCATGACCTCGGCGAGCACGGGACGCCCCGTCGCGATGGAATTGCCGAGATCGCCGTGAAGGGCGCGCAGCAGCCACAGGCCGAACTGCACCGGCAGCGGACGGTCGAAGCCGTAGGCGGCGCGGAGCTGCGCCGCGAGCTCCTGCGAGGCGTCGGCCGGCAGCACCGCAACCAGCGGATCGCCCGGCGTGATGTGCACGAGCAGAAAGCACACCAGCGCCACGCTGATGACGATCGGAATGACATAGACGATGCGGCGAGCGATATAGGCGAGCACTGGTCTTCTTTCTTCCTTCTCCCCTTGTGGGAGAAGGTGGCGCGCGATCAGCGCGCCGGATGAGGGGTATCTATCCGCAGATACAGCGTTATCGAATGAGAGAGAGGGTCGCTCGCGGAGAGAGACCCCTCACCCGGCTTCGCTGCCGCGAAGCCACCCTCTCCCACAAGGGGAGAGGGTGCACTGAGCGTGTGGCGCGAACTATTGCATCGACACCAGCGAGAAGTCGATGAACCAGCTCTTCGGCTGCACGACGCCCGTCACCTTCGGGCTGATGGCGCGGGGGCCGACGTCGTGGGCGACGTAGAGAAAGGCTGCGTCGTCGACGGAGGCTGCGTGCAGCTCGGCGAGCGCGGCGTCGCGTGCGGCGGGATCGAAGGTCTGCCGTGCCTTCCTCACCAGCTCGTCGAACTTGGGCTCATGGATGAAGCCCCAATTGTTCGAGACCGGCGGCGCCATGCCCGATTGAAGGAAGCGCACCAGCGCGAAGAACGGGTCCATCGCCGCATAGGTGACGTTGGTCGCGTTCGAGCCGTTGGCGCTGGGATCCTTGGCGCCGCGGCGCCAGTTGGTGAACAGCGTGTTCCACTCGATGACGTCAAGCTTCACATCGAAATAGCACTCGGCGAGCGCCTGCTGGAGATACTCGTTCATCGGCAGCGGCTGCATCTGGCCGGAGCCGGAGGCCGAGGTCTGGATCTTCACCGTCAGCTTCTTGGCTGGACCGAAGCCGGCCTCCTGCATCAACTTTTGCGCAGCCGCCTTGTCATACTTGATCTCGAAGGTCGGCTTGCCCCGCCAGGGATGACCGGGCTCGAAGGTGCCAGTCGCCGGTACCATCAGGCCCGCGAGCAGGCCGTCCTTGAGACCTTCGCGATCGACGCAGAGGTTGGCGGCCTTGCGGACGCGGATGTCGTTCCAGGGCGAGCCCTCGACGCGCGAGAACTGCCACGGCCAGACATGCGGCTGCTCGTTGGCGTAGAGCTTGAAGCCGCGCTGCTTCAGCTCGGGCAACGCGTCGGGCGCCGGCGCCTCGACCCAATCGACCTGCCCCGAGAGCAGCGCCGCGGTGCGCGCGTTTGCCTCCGGCATCGGCAAGAGCACCATCTTGTCGACCTTGGGCACGCGCGCCTTGTCCCAATAGGCCGCATTCTTCACCAGCTCGAGCCGCTCGCGCGGCGTGAAGCTCGCCATCTTCCACGGGCCGGTGCCCGCGGCGTCCTTGGCGAACGCCGTCCACGCAGCCTGCGACTTCGCCTTGGCGTCGGCGCCTTCCGCCTTGTCGTAGAAATGCTGCCACTTCGCCGGGCTCGCCATGAACAGGTTGGTGAGGTTGATCGGCAGGAAGCTGTCGGGCTCCTTGGTGGTGAGCTCGACCGTCATGTCGTCGATCTTCTTCGCGGAGGCCAGCGTCGGCATGCGTGACGCGGTGACGCCGACCTGGCTGGCGTCGAACTGCGGCGCATCCTGTTTCAGCACCTTCTCGACGTTCCACACCACGGCATCGGCGTTGAACGGCGAGCCGTCATGGAAGGTGACGCCGGGGCGCAGCTTGAAGATCCACTTGGTCTTGTCGGCATCGTCGACCTTCCACTCGGTGGCAAGGCCCGGGATTACCACGCTCGCCTTGTCGGCCGAGGACAGGTCCCAGCCGGTGAGTGCGTCGTACATGGTGAGGCCGGTGAAGCGGTTGCCTTCAAAACCCTGATCGGGCTGGCCCAATGTGCGCGGAATATCGGCAGCGGTCATGCCGATGCGCAGCACGGTTTCGGCGCTTGCCACGCGCGGCCACACGGCCGCAGTCGTCAGAGCCAGCGCAGCAATCAGCGCCGCGCGGGTGGTTGTCTTCATAAGCATCGTCTCAGTCCTCTTCCGGCTTTCAATGACTAATTTTGATGCAAACGTATGCAATGGCTATGCCAATGGGGAAACTTTTTCTGCAAATTGCCCCTGCGACGACAAGTCTGTGTGATCACGTGTCGGCAAAGGCACCGTCCTGCCTATTCTGGCATCAAGATTGCAGGTTTGGCCCTGAAATCTCCTGGGAGCCTTGGGCCATGCGTATCCGACTATCGACCTGCCTCGCCGTGCTTGCGCTGGCGTTATCCGCGATCATGGCACGCGCCGAAACGGTGGTGCGCTACGGCATCTCGATGGCGGATATCCCGCTGACGACGGGCCAGCCCGATCGCGGCGCCGGCGCCTATCAGTTCACGGCGTACACCATCTACGATCCGCTGGTCGCCTGGGAGATGGACGTCGCCGACCGCCCCGGCAAGCTGGTGCCCGGGCTCGCCACCGAATGGAAGGTGGATGATGCCGACAAGACCAAATGGCGGTTTGCTTTGCGCAAGGGCGTGAAGTTTCACGACGGCAGCGAGTTCAACGCCGATGCGGTGATCTGGAATCTGGACAAGGTGCTCAACGACAAGGCGCCGCAATTCGACAAGCGGCAGAGCGCGCAGGTGAAGACCCGTCTGCCTTCGGTCGCTAGCTACGCCAAGATCGACGATTTCACGGTGGAGATCACGACCAAGACGGTCGATTCCTTCTTTCCCTACCAGATGCTGTGGTTCCTGGTCTCGAGCCCGGCGCAGTACGAGAAGCTCGGCAAGGATTGGGACAAGTTCGCGAGCCAGCCCTCCGGCACCGGTCCGTTCAAATTGACCAAGCTCGTGCCGCGCGAGCTTGCGGAGCTCACGAAGAATCCGGACTACTGGAACAAGAAGCGCATTCCAAAGGCCGACAAGATCGTGCTGGTGCCGATGCCGGAAGCGCTGACGCGCACCAATGCGCTGCTCGCAGGGCAAGTGGACCTGATCGAGACGCCGGCGCCGGACGCCGTGCCGCAGCTGAAAGCCGCCGGCATGAAGATCGTCGACAATGTCACGCCACATGTCTGGAACTATCACCTCAGCGTGCTGCCGGGCTCGCCCTGGACCGACATCCGCCTGCGCAAGGCGCTGAACCTTGCGATCAATCGTGACGAAGTCGTCGGCCTGATGAATGGCCTCGCAAAACCGGCCAAGGGCCAGGTCGACCCGTCGAGCCCGTGGTTCGGCAAACCGAGCTTCGAGCTGAAATATGATCTGGCCGCGGCCAAGAAACTGGTCGAAGAGGCAGGCTACTCCAAGGCAAAGCCGCTGAAGGCCACCTTCATCATCGCGCAGGGCGGCACCGGCCAGATGCTGTCGCTGCCGATGAACGAATTCCTGCAGCAGAGTTTCAAGGAGATCGGCATCGACATCGACTTCAAGGTGGTCGAGCTCGAGACATTATATACGCATTGGCGCAAGGGCGCGGCCGACGAGATGAACGCCGGCATCACCGCCAACAATATCGCCTATGTCACCTCGGACCCGCTCTACGCCATCGTCCGCTTCTTCGCCTCCGACCAGATCGCGCCGGTCGGCGTCAACTGGGGCGGCTACAAGAACCCGAACGTCGACGCTCTGATCAGCGAGGCCAAGCAGACGTTCGACACCGCCAAGCAGGACGATCTGATCGCGCAGGCGCACGCGCTGATCGTCGACGATGCCGTGCTGGTCTGGGTCGTCCACGACACCAACCCGCACGCGCTGTCGCCGAAGATCAAGCAGTTCGTGCAGGCGCAGCACTGG
The DNA here is from genome assembly GCF_011516635.5 of Bradyrhizobium barranii subsp. apii. GTDB lineage: Bacteria > Pseudomonadota > Alphaproteobacteria > Rhizobiales > Xanthobacteraceae > Bradyrhizobium > Bradyrhizobium barranii. The sequence continues at coordinate 8,828,514 of NZ_CP096255.1, forward strand.
TTCCAGGATCTGACGACGATCGGGACAGAGTGAAGGGGCGGCGACCGCGGGTGTCGCAGGGTGGGCAAAGCGACTTGTCCGCCGTAGCTCGTAGAGCGAAGGCGTAAGCGTGCCCACCACTTCTCCACGCGGAGTAAGATGGTGGGCACGGCGCTTGCGCGCCTTTGCCCACCCTACGGGAGTTGATGTTGGCGCAGGTAGCGTGGCGCCAAGCTACCGCGTCAAACACCGCTGTCGTCCCGGGGCGCGACGTAGTCGCGAGCCCGGGACCCATAACCGCAGGGAGTGGTTTGGCGAAGACTCGGAGTTACCGGCTCGCGCGATAACATCTCCCTGGGGGTATGGGTCCCCGCGTACGCGGGGACGACACTTTCAGTGCAGCACCAGCGATGGCCACGCACTCACACCGCTACTTCGTCAGCAGCGCATACGCGCCGTTCCATCCTTCCGCCGGCGGATTGATCTGGAATTCCTTGATCCGCGCCTCGTACAGCTTGAACAGCTTTTCCAGCGTGTCGGCATCCTCGCTGCGGCGGCCGCGCTCGATCGCTTCCAGCGCGCCCTGCCAGTCGCGGCCGCGGTAGCAGCCGAGCATCTCGATGGTGACGTTGCGCAGGCGCTGGAAAGCGCCCGAATGCATCACGTCCTCGCGGCCGGCGATGGCGTAGATCACCTCCGGCTCGGTCTTGCCCTTGACCATGATGAAGTCGAGCTCGAGGATCGCGAACTTGTCCTTGGCGGCGAGCGCGGTCCTGGAGCCGACGATGATGGGAAAGCCGTATTCCTTCGACTGGCCTTCCAGGCGTGAGGCGAGATTCACGCTGTCGCCGAGTACGGAATAGTTCTTCTTCAGGTCGGAGCCCATGTTGCCGACGACGCCAATGCCGGTATTGAGGCCGATACCGACATTGAGCGGGATGTAGACATGACCGCCGTCGGCGGCCTCATGCTCGCGCTCCTTGTTGACGGCGTCGATCTGCTCCAGCATCTGGATCGCGGCCTCGCAGGCGTTGACCTCGTGATCGGGATCATCGAGCGGCGCGTTCCAGAACGCCATGATGGCGTCGCCCATGTACTTGTCGATGTAGCCCTTCTGATCGATGATGACGTCGGTCAGCGGCGTCAGGAAGCGGTTCATCAGCGCGATCAGGCCTTGCGGATCTTGCTTGTAGCTCTCCGAGATCGTGGTGAAGCCGCGCACGTCGGAGAACATGATCGTCATCTCGCGCTCCTCGCCGCCGAGCACGAGCTTTTCGGGTGACTGCGCGAGCTGCTCGACCAGGACGGGCGACATGTATTGCGCGAACATGCCGCGGATCTGCACGCGCTGACGCTGCTCGCGCACGAAGCTGGCGAAGATCAGTGTCAGATAGATCGCGGTGGTCGAGAGCAGCGGATAGGTGAAGTCGATGAGGTAGCGGTTCTGCGCATAGAAGAACCAGGACACACCGACCAGGATGGCGGCGAACATCGCGCCCGCGAGCCCGAGGCGCACCGGTCCGAGATTCGGCGTGAAGATGATGACGAGCAGGCCGATCACGAGCGCGGCGATCAGCTCGACGCCGAGCGCATAGTTCGGCTGGGAGATCACCGCGCCGCTGAGCACGCTCTCCAGCACCTGGGCATGGATCTCGACACCCGGCATGGTCGATGACACCGGCGTGGTCTTGATGTCGTTCAGCCCGACCGCCGAGGTGCCGACCAGCACCAGCTTGCCAGCGATCTTGTTCGGCGGCGCGGTGTTGTCGAGCACGTCGGCCGCCGAGATGTAGATCGAGGGATCCTGGCGGGCGTAGTGCACCCAGAGCTGGCCGTTCTTGTCGGTCGGAATCTCCACGCCCTTGAGGCGCACGGCCCTGATGCCGGTCTTGTCGGTCCGGATCAGCAGCGTCGGCGTTCCCGTGACGACGCGCAAAATCTCGAGGCTGAGCGAGGGCATGATGTTGCCCTGGGCGCGCATGATCAACGGCACGCGGCGGATCAGGCCGTCGCGCTCGGTCTTGATCGAGAACAGGCCCCGGCCGGCGGCGACCTTCTCGATGACGGGCACGTTGCGCAGCAGGCCCGGAAATTCAAACAGGAAGCGTTCGGCGCCCTCTTCGCCGACCGTCGCGATGCCGGTGAAGGGCAGCGACTTGTCGATCTCGGACGAGATCGGCTGCTGCCCGGTCTCGCCCAGCACCACGCTCGAGCGCTTGATCGCGTCGGCGAGGATCTGGTCGTTGGTCGGGAGCTCGCGCAGCCTGGCGCGGGTGGCGTCGTCGAGATCGCGCATCTGGCTCGCGACCAGATCCGGGTTGAGCCGGTCGGCTTCGGAGAACACCATGTCGAAGCCGATCGTCACCGCGCCGTTACCGGTGAGGTTCTGGATCAGGTCCGCGATCCGCGTGCGCGGCCATGGCCACTGGCCGAGCTTGGCGAGGCTCTTGTCGTCGATGTCGACGATGGTGACCGGCCGCGCCGCCTTGTGGCGCGGATCGATCAGCTGGAACATGTCGAAGGTGCGCAGCCGCAATTCCTGGATCGGCGGCGGATCCCAGACACGAGCGCCGGCGAACAAGACCAGCAGCGCAAGGCACATCAGCCGCGCGAAGCCGAGCTTCCGCGCAAACCACCGCCGCAGGATCTTGAGACGTTTCATTTTAGTCGGACTTCCTGACCTGCATCGCGCCCGGGGCACCGATCATGGAGCGTCCGCGGGCGATTGGCTATTCCCCGGCGGTTGAGGATTATGGATTTTTTGCCGCGGTCAAGCTACGAGCCGGCCGCCAGGAGGCCCGGGCGGCGATCAGGTGATGTGGAAGATGAAATCGCTGGCCTTCAGATTTGCCGCGATCACGTTCTTCAGCAGGATCGTCTCGTGGTTGTCCAGCGTGATCTGGGCGCCGCCCGATTGCGGAGCGATATTGACGTCGTCCAGCGAGCTGATGCTGCCGAACTGCCGCAGGTCGATCTTGTCGAGGCCGACCTCGAAATCGTCGACGCTGTGCTGGACCGTGGACTGCGACGACGTCGGCGCGAACACGAACTGGTCCTTGGCGCCGCCGCCGATAAGCGTGTCGCTCGACTCGGTGGCGAAGATCACGTCCTTGCCGTCGGTGCCCTCCAGGCGGATGCCCTGGCTGTTGGCGCCCTCGACGAAGATGAAGTTCACGGTGTCGGAATGGCCGGTCGAGTCGGCAACGGTCACCGTGATCTTGTCCGTCACGGGCGGCTGCGGATACTGCTCGGTGCTGGCGCCTGTCGGGTCGTAGGTGATGCCGGCACCTTCTGCGAGGCCGGTGTTTATCTGCTCGAGCGAGCCCGTCGTCGTATATGCACTGACGCTGCTGGTATCCGGATGCGAGGTCGACACCGTGACGGTGAAAATGTCCGTCGCCGCGCCAGAATCGGTATCGGTGACCACCAGATCGGTGATGATATCGTTGCTGTTCTCGCGGATGTGCTCGACGTGGAAGCTCTCGGTATTGATGACTGGGCCGATGGCAAGCGTCACGCTCGTGCCGATGGTGGTGATGTCGTGCGAGATCGACGCGGTGCCGCCGGTGCCCGTCGCCGTGAGATCGATCGTCGCCGTCGAGCCAGCGGTGGTGATGGCGCCTGTATAGGTGTCGTCGAGAGCGTGGACGCCCAGCGCGCCAGGCTCGCCGCTGAATCCGTCGGCAGGCACAAACCGGATCAGCGTAGCGGAGCTCAGCACGAGCGCATTCGCATCACCGACCGAGTCGACATCGACCCAGCAGCCGCCAACCTTGTACTGCCAGACGCCCTGGTCGGCGGTCGCGGCGTCCGACGTCACCGCGATGGCCTTGAAGGTCGCGCCAGTGTCGACGTCATGGAACTTGTTCGTGAAGAGATCGCGGATCTTGCTGCCAGCCGGATCGCTGTCGTTGCCGGCGACGGCGGCCAGCGTCGCGCTGTCGAGCGTCGGCGCGTCGTTCTTGCCGGTGATCGTGATGGTGACGTCGGTCGTGGTGGTCTCGCCCCGGCCATCATCGAGCGTGATGGTGGACACGACCTTCGCCGTCTGGTCCTGGCCGAGGAAATCGAGCGCGTTGTCGGCGATCGAATAGTGCCAGGTGACGGTACCGTTGTTCTTGCCGGTCAGCTGATACGTCAGCGCGTTCTTCAACGCGGCGGTCTCGTCGGGCGTGAGCGACGCGGTGAGGTCGGTGGCGCCGTCGAGCCAGGTCACGTCCTGGTCGACCTTCGTCACCGTCGGACGGTCGGTCAGGTCGATGTCCTCGAAGTCGATCGAGCCGGTCGCGGCCGGCGACGGGTCGATCGTCGAGGACGAACCGGTGGTATCAGGCTGCTCGGAGAAGCTTGCGGTCAGCTGCGCCACATCCGTGGTGGTGAATGTCGGCGCATCGTCGTCCGCATGGATCGTGATCAGCGTGTGGCCGCCCTCATCGCTACCCGCGAAATGCGCGTCGCGATAGTCTCCGACCAGGGTCAGGCTGATGCTCTTGCCATCGTCGCCGGTGACCGTCAGCACGCCGCCGCTCGCGGGATGATCGGCATCGGGGACATAGACCGCGCTGGTGCCGAGGCCCCACTTGATCATCGTCAGGTCGATCTTGTCGTTCGCGGACAGCTCCGCGATCGAACCGCCGAAATCCTTCGTATCGATCTCCAACTCGGCGCCGTCACCGGCAAGCGTGATCGTTTGCGATACCGCACCCTTGACCTCGAGCGTCGCGCCGGCATCGACGACGACCGCGCCCGTGGCCGAGCCCGACAGCGAGCCAAACAGCGTCAGCGTCCCGGTGTGAACCTCGATCGAGCCGGCGCCGGTGTTGGTGATGTCGCCCGTGATCGACGCAGTGCCCCAGCTGTCGATGTCGCCATAATTTTCGATGGTCAGATCGGCCCCGGAAATGGAGGCCCCGTGCAGATCGATGTCGCCGTGGTTGACGATCGACGACGCATCGCCGAACACGCCGCTGCCGGCGACCGTCCAGGTGCCGCCTGCGTTGTTATTGAACGTGGCGGTGGCGACCGAGATGTTGCCGTTGATGTGGCCGGTGTTGTTGATCGTGATCTCGCCGCCAGTCTCGATGATCGCATAGGTCGATGAGGACACGCTTCCGGCATCGGCTGGCCCGATGGTGCCGGAGTTGATGATCGTCGCAGTGCCGGTGCCGTTCTCCTGGATGGAGATCGCAGCAAAACCATCGGCGCCGACCACGGAGCCGGTGTTGGTGATGTGCGTCGAGCCGGCCGCGCCCGCATCGTCCTGGTCGACATTGATGCCGACCGAGGAGGTGCCGGAGATGTGCCCGTTGTTGGTGACGGTGACTGCGCCGTTGCCATGGGAGACGATGTCGAGACCGACCGCGCCGAAAACGCCGCCGCCGATCGTCGCCGTGATATCGCCTGCGCCGTTCGCGCCGTCATGCAGCACGATGCCGTTGCCGGTCTGGCCGGTGATGTCGCCTGATGTCGTCAGCGAGATGTCGCCGATGCCGTTCTGGGTGACGACAATGCCGTTGGTCGCGCCGGTCAGCGTACCGCTCGGGGTCAGTACGATGTTGCCGCGATTGCCGATCGTCCCGCCCGAAGCGGTGAAGTCGAGCGCGTCGCCCTTGCCCGAATAGATGTCGGCATCGCCGGTGACCGTGAAAGTACCGCCGGTCGAGGCCTGACCGGTGATGGTGCCGGTAAAGGCATGGCTCGTCTTGTCGAACTCGAGCGTATTGGTGCCGCCGGCGAAGGTGACGGTCTGCGCGTCCGCACCACCGAGCTCCAGCGTCGTGTCATCGTCGATGATCAGCGTGCCCGTGCCGGTGATGCCGCCGGACAAGTTGAGCGTGCCGCTCTGGACTTCGATGGTGCCGGTGTTGGTGACGCCGCCCGTGATCGTGTTGAGGCCGGCGACGCTGTAGAGATTGCCGGCATTGCTCAGATTGCCGCCGTTGATCGAGACGTCGGTCAGATAGAGCTTTGACGCGGCGTCGACCGAGATCATGCCGCCGGCGTTGGCGATCGTGGCGGTCGTGAGCTTCAGCGTGCCGCCGGTCACTGCCTCGATCAGACCGTGATTGGTGATGGCGTGAAGGATGCCGGGATCGATCGTCAGCGCGCCGCTGGTGACCGAGATCGTGCCGGTGTTGCCGACGTCGGCGTTGTCGATGGCGCTCGCGCCGGTCGATTCCAACGTGCCGGCGATGGTGAGCGTGCCACCGGCCAGGCTCGCACCGTTCAACGTCAGCGTCTTGCTCGCATCGACATTGACAGTGCCGTGATTGACGATCGCGGTGCCCACAACGGTCGCGTTGTCCAGCGTCAGCGTGACGCCGCTCTCGACCGTCACCGCACTGACGCTGAGCGTGGCGGCGCTGTCGATCTTGCTGGCACCGGTGACGTCGATCGTGCCGGCGCCCTTGATGGCGCCGCCGCTGATCGTGGCATCGTCCAGCGTCAGGACCGCATTGCTGTCGACGATGACATTGCCGGCTGAATTGTCGACGGTCGAGCCCTGCTCGATCGCGAGCGCGCCGTTGGCGAGCACTTCGATGATGCCGGCATTGGTGACGGTCTCATCGCTGAGCGCATTGCGCGCACCGCTCACCTTGAGGACGGTATTGTTTTTCAGAATGCCGCCGCTCAGGACGGCATCGCCGGTCAGATCAATCTCACCGTTGTTGGTAATCGTGCCGGCGCCGCGAATGCCGGCGTTGAGGACGGGGCCCCCCTCGTCATCGCCGCCGCCGGTGTCGATCACCGCACCAGCACCGCCGATGGTCGCATTGCTGACGATCAGCTTGCCGCTGGCATCGACCGTGATCTGGCCGGCATTGGTAACGCTGGAGCCCTGATGGATCGTCAGCCAGCCGTTGGCCAGCACCTCGATCACACCGGTCGCGGTGTTGGACACGGTCTCGTGGGCGAACTCGACCGTGCCCTTGACGTTGACAGTGCCGGAATTGTTCAGCGTGCCGTTCTCGATCAGGCTGGTGCCGTCGAGCTCCAGCGTGCCCAAAATGCTGACGGTGCCGCCATCGACCGTCGCGGTATCGACGATCAGCGTCGAGCCGGCATCGGCCCTCAGCAAGCCGCCGGCATTGTGGATCGTGGCGAGCGTCTTCAGCGTGCCGCCGGACAGCTCGATCGTGCCGGAATTGGTGATCTTGGTGCCGCTGGCGAAATCGCCGCCGCCCGCGAGCGTCAGATAGCCGGCATTGGTGAGCACGCTCGTGCCCAGAATCTCGGCCTTGCCGCCGACCGACATCGTTCCGGTCGCGGCGGTCGTGAGGATCGAATCGGCACCCATGTTGAGCGCGCCTGATATCGTCAGCGAGCTCTGGACGATCACCTTCGGAGGCGGGCCACCGAAATCGTTCATCGTCAGCGACTTGGCGTAGGCCGCGGTGTCGATCGTCACCGGATAGGACGGCGTCAGGCCGTGCAGCTGATCGGTGATGACGATGACGTCGTCATTGATGGTCGGGACCGTGCCGGTTGCCCAGTTCGCCGCGTCCTTCCAGAAGCCGCCGGAGGGAGCGCCGGCCTTGTCGGTCGCGATCCACACCACCGCGGGCGCGTCGGTGCCGGTGATGGTGACGGTGATGGTCTGCTTCGAGGTCGCGCCTTGCGAATCCGTCAGCGTCACGGTGTAGACCAGCGTCAGCACCTCACCCTTCGGGATGAAGTCGGCGAGATAGACCGGCAGATCGGCCAGCGACCAGTTGATGGTGCCGGTGCCGTCTCCGGTGCTGTCGGCGCCCGCCGCGATCGCGACCGACATCGCGCTCTGGAACGCCGCGAGCGGGCCCGGCGGAACGGTGCCATCAGGCAGGGTCGCGCTGGTCAGCGCCACCGACACCGTATGCTTGTCGGTGAGATCGACGTCGTCGAAGTTCAGCGTGCCCGTCGTCGGCACATCGCTGGTGAGCGGGCCACCCGGCACGCTGGTGCCGCCTTCGAAGATGATGACCGGAACGCTGGTGGTGATCACCGGCTTGTCGTTGGTGCCGGTGATCGTGATCGTGATCGGGATGACGGTGGTCTCGGGGCTGACCGAGAAATTGTTGTCGACGCGGACCATGTAGGTCAGCGTCAGCGTTTCGCCGGCCGCGAGGAAGTCGAAGACATGGTCGGGGATCGTGTAGGTCCAGACCGCCGAGCCGTTGTTGTCGTTGGCGCCGTCGGCGACGACGCTGATCTGGATCTGCGTCGCCGCGATGTCCTGCTTCTGAAGTGCAGAGAGCGTGCCGGTGACATCCTGGCCGGCGCTCTTGTAGACGTAGTTCGGCGCATCGGCGAGGTTCACGCTCACCGTGGGCCTGTCGCCCAGGTTCTGGTCGATGAAGGTGATGCGGCCGGAGATCGTGTCGGAATGCGTGGTGTCGCCGGTCGTGTCCGCGCGCTCGGTCAGCACAAACGCCGTCTTCACGTTGCCGTTGAGATCGAGGCTCTGAGACAGAGGCTTGCCGGGGTAACGGTTGAAAGGCGTCGTGTGATCGCTGGGCCCCTGCGGTCCCTGCTGACCAAGGTTGGTGAAGAGCGCGGTCGCGATGTAGCCGGCTGGCGTCTTGATCACGAGGCCGTCGCTGGTCTGCGTGATCGTGTCGGTGAAGTTCGTGGTCAGCTTGGTGTTGGTGTTGTTATCGGTGAACTTCAGCGTGAACACGTCCGTGATCAGCTTCTGCACATCCGGCGACAGCAGCCCGTTGGTGATCGAGACATTGCCGCCGCTGATCTGGATCATCTGGCCAGCCTGGTTGACCGTCGCGATCGGCAGCAGCGTGACCTTGTCGAACAGGATGTAGGAGCCCGTCGTGCCGTTCGGCTCGACCAGCACCTGGAAGCTCGCCTGCGGCTGCGGATCGCCGCCGCCGGCAGGAACGACGAAGTTGATCTGGGTCAGCACCGCCGTGCCGCGGATGCCCATGGTGGCGACCGGCGTGTCGATCTTCATGTCGCCGTGCTTGGCGGTCTCGCCGGCGACGAAGGTGATGGTGCCCGCAACCAGGCTCAGCAGCGAGGAATTGCTCGACCCGTTGGGGTCGTAGACCATCTCGTTCAGCACCATCCGCGCATTGGAGGACAGGCCGAACACGGTGCCGTCGATGAAGGTGATGCCGAGCGTCGAATCCGCGCCGGTCGAGACCACATCGCCCTTCTCGACGTTATCGCCGTTGTTCAGCGTGACCGAGACGCCGTTGCGAACCGCGGTCGCGCTGCCGGAGAGTTTTGTGACGTGGCCGATGACCTGCGCGGCGGCGATGCCGGGCGCGGCCTGCGCAACCTGCACATGGCCCGTGAGCGCGTTGACGACGTCGCCGGTGAGATGGGCGCCATCGGGCGAGGCGATCGCTGCGCGCTTGTCGCCCTTGAAATAATCGTGAACGACGAACTCATGCCCCTCGTGGGACAGCACGAGGTCGAGACCTGCGCGCTTGAACTCGCCATTGAAGATCAGGTTAGCATCGGGAACAACGAACGTGCCGTCGGGCACGTGACCGTGCGCCTTCGCGACAAAAGGCTTGGCGATAAAAGTCTTGGCCGTAAAGGAATCGATATGAACGTCCGCGGCCGAGCGGGAACCCTCGCCATCAAGGGGAATCGTGGCGTCAAATTTGCCAGCGTAATTCAACCGGGGGGCACCGCAAAAAGAGTTAAAATCTAAGTGTCTATTCCAAAACATGTTGAGTCGAATGAATCGGTTGTGATTCAAGGTGAGCGGCCTGATTCGATGGGGACGCGCCGCCAATGTGGACTACCGAGAACCGTGCACGCTACGACCGCAGCCGCCTGCGCTATCCGAGCGACTTGACCGACGAGGAGTGGGCGCTGATCGCGCCTCGCATCCCGCCGGCCAAGCGCGGCGGCAACAAGCGTACGGTGGACCTGCGCGAGATTGCCAACGGGCTGATGTACATCCTGAGCACAGGTTGCCAGTGGCGCGCGATCCCCAAGGACCTGCCGCCGCGCTCGACGCTGTATGGCTACTTCGATCTGTGGAGCTGGAACGGCACGCTCGATAAAATTCATCACGCCCTCTATGTCGAATGTCGCGAAAGGGCCGAGCGCGAGGCTTCTCCCACCGCCGCCATCATCGATAGCCAGAGCGTGAAAAGCGCTGAAAAAGGGGGCCTCATGATCTCCATGGCTACGACGCGGGCAAGAAGATCAAGGGCAAGAAGCGGCACATTCTCGTCGACACGCAAGGCCTCTTGATGCACGCCATCGTGCATGCGGCGGACATCCAGGATCGCGACGGCGGCGTGCTCCTGATGGCAACGTTGTTCGGCCTCTATCCCTTTCTTCTGAAGCTCTACGCCGACGGCGGATATCAAGGGCCACATTTCCAGAAGGGGCTGCGTAGCGCTCTGAAGCGCGTGAACCTCGAAATCGTCAAACGCTCCGATCAGGCTCACCGTTTCGTCGTCTTGCCCAAACGCTGGATCGTCGAGCGTACCTTTGCCTGGCTCGGGCGATGCCGAAGACTGTCCAAAGATTGGGAATGCTTCAATCACAGGGCGCTCGCCTTTCTCAAGCTGGCCTCCATCCGACTCATGCTGCGAAAGCTATGCAATCCAAGGTAATCTTTCCGGACAGACTCTTAGTGAAACCATCTATTGCTTGTGTGATTCCCATCACTTGGCTGGAGGAGTCCCCAATAGCGGCGCCTTCACAGAGAAGTCGAAGTAATTCTTTAAATATTCCGAGGTCGGTTTTCGGCTTATTTTCACGCATTCCCAGTCATCCAAAGTAATCAGTCGCCCATATCGAACGACGGATACTTGTGTCATCTTTTGTTCGCAGTTCCCCGCAGCATCCTGCGGCAAATACGGGGCAGAATCTGTGACCCAACTAACAGAACCCGTGAAATAGCGGGCTGTTAGCCATAAGCGGTAGAATCAGTCCTCCCGCAGCTTCAGCCCGCAATTGGTTCCATTTCGCGGCGACGGAGCCCTCCTAGCCGGCGAATCGTAAAATTTTACGCAATTTGCACAGGCCCGTTTCAGCCTGTCCCACGGTTTTGGGAGCCCTGCCGGGCGCATTAAGCAGAACAAAACGGCCCATCTCGCACTATCTCCGCGAAAGCAACAAAGCCCGGCACGACCAGGTCGAGGGGGACCTGGCGAAGCTGGAAGGGGATGTCAGATGGAGACCGCTGCTCGCTCGCGCGCTTGGCGCGCTGTCATTGTGCTGTGCGGATTGATCCTGCTTGGATCGGCCGCCGAGCTCCGCGCCGGCACGCTGCTGTCGCCTGGAGCCGGCGTCCTCGTGCGCAGATCCGCCGAGCCGTTCGGCGTGTTCGCCTTCGCCATCTCGTCCGGCAGCCTCCAGCAGAAATGGTTCGCGCTGAAGCAGAAGCTCGACGACGACATGGTGCAGCTCGCGCTGTGCGACGGCGACCGGGACAATTGCGCATCGCCGGCGGCGCTCAAACTGATCACCATCGTCGACCAGGCCCGCAGCCGTGACGGCCGCGCGAAGCTGGGCGAGACCAATCGCGCCATCAATCTTGCCATCCGGGCCGCCAATGACGGCGCCGACGACGTCTGGAGCTCGCCGCTCGCGACCTTCGCGCGGGGCGCTGGCGATTGCGAAGACTATGCCATCGCCAAGCTGGCCGCGCTGCGGCTCGCCGGCGTTGCCAATGAGGACCTCCGCATCGTCGTGGTGCGTGATGTCAGGGCCGGCGAAGAGCATGCGGTCGCCGCAGCAAGGCTCGACGGCCACTGGCTGATGCTCGACAACCGCCGCATGGCGATGGTCGAGGACGACGCGGCCCAGACCTACCAGCCGCTGTTCGTGCTCTACCAGTCCGCCGTGATGAAATATGTCGACGAACCCGTGCGGTTGTCGATGGCCGCGCCCGAGGCGCACTGAACCCCCCTCCACAAAGCCGTTTCGCCGCGCGATCCGGGGCGCTAGCATGGCGCCTTTGCGGGGGCGACTGGAATGCGTTTCATCGTGCTGTCTGTGCTTGCGCTGCTGGTATTGCCGGCGGCACCAGGCTCCGCGCAATCGGACCCGTCCGACCGCTCCATCGCCGACAGGCTGCCGCTGTTTGCCCGAAACAACTGCCAGCAGATCCGCGATCCCGGTAATCAATTGATCTGCGGTGATGCCGAGCTGGCCGCCGCCGCCGAGAAGCTCGGCACGGCGATCGAGGCGCGGCTCGCCCGCCTGCCCGATCGCCTGCCCGCGATCGAGGAAAATGCGATCTGGATCCGACAGCGCAACCTCGGCTGCGGCATCGTTGGCCAGACCGCGATCCGCGCCGACGATTTCGACCGCGTGAAGGCGTGCCTTCTCAAGGTCACCGAAGAGCGCGCCGCAATCGTGCGTGATCCCGATTTCGACTGTCTCGCGGCCAACACGGCCGCGGGCGCGCTGATCTGCGCGGACCCGTCGCTGGCGCTCACCGAAACCGAGCTCAACAGCCAGGTGCTGGGCCTGATCGGCAGGCTGGACCCGACCGCGGCCCGCTTTGCCTTCGCCGAATACGGCCGATGGACGAGAGAGCGCGATCGCAAGTGCAATCTCGTCGGCAAGGAGAACGTGCCGCTTGCCGAGCTTTCGTCCGCGGAAGATTGTCTCGCCGAGCATCTGAAGCGCAAGACCGAGGAGATCGCCGCCGCCAAGGGCGATCCGAAGAAAGTGTTCGGCCGGCAGGTCGCGGCGCGCTCGCCCGACACCGATGCCGTCGATTTCTGCGCCGCACGGATTCACGCCGCCAATTCGTGCGGCAATTTCCTCCGCATCAACCGCGTCTACGCACTCGACAGCCAGGTGACCGACCAGGAGGCGCAGGTCACGGGCGAGATCGAGATGGTCGTGCTGGCGCCCTTCACCATGTGCAGCAAGGTCGCTTCCACCTGCACCGGCACCTGCTGGGACCCCAGGACGGGCCGTCCGCAGACTGGCGTCGGCAGCAAGGAGCGATCCGGCGAGGCCTTCAACGTCACACGCCGCCTGAGAATCCAGCGGACGTTTGCCTTCGTGAAAGCCGCCGACGGCTGGCGCTGCCAGGAGGACGAACTCGCGCCGGTGAATTCGGGTACTGCGGGCGGGGGATCGTAGGACCCCTCCCCTCGTGTCGCTCTTTCTTCCTTCTCCCCTTGCGGGAGAAGGTGGCGCGAAGCGCCGGATGAGGGGTTCTCTCCGCTCGCTCGAGTATTCGTGAGGATAGAGACCCCTCACCCGGCTTCGCTTTCGCGAAGCCACCCTCTCCCGCAAGGGGAGAGGGTGCACCGTGATCGCCGCGAGAGATCAAAACATCAGATTGTCCTTCACCAGCACCCAGCGGCCGTTCTTCACCTGCTGCACCTGGGTGACGGTGGTGGCGAGATGGTTGGTCTTCGAGAACACCGTCGGCGGCGAATTAAAGATATCTTGGAACTTGTCGCCGGACTCCAGCGCGTCGAGCATCTTCTGGCCAGTGAGATCCTTGCCGGCCTTGTTGGCATAATGCGCGAACGTCATCACCGCATTGTAGCCGATGATCGCCTGGGTGTTGGCGTCGGCGTTGAACATCTTCTTGTAATTGACGAGCCAGTCCTTCACCTTTCCCTTTGCGGTGTCTTCGTAGGGAATTTCGAAGTTCGAGGCGGAATACAAGCCTTCCACCACTTCCTTGCCGAGCGCCGGCACTTCGAGCACGTTAACGGGAGTGGCGCCGAGGAAGGTGACGTCCCATCCGAGCTTCTTCGCTTCACCCATCGTGCCGATCGGCTCACGGAGGACCGCGCCGAGCACGACGAGGTCGCAACCGTCGGACTTCATCTTGGCGACCTGCGCGCTGAAATCGGAGGCGCCGCGCTTGTAGCTCGTGATCGAGGCCGGCTGCAGCTTCATGGCAGTGAGCTGCTGGTTGAAGCCGTCGAGCACGTTTTTGCCGTACTCGTCGTCCTGATGCAGGATGCACGGCTTCTTGAAATTCTTTGCCTCTATCATGTATTTGAGCGCTGCGCGCGTGCTCTCGACATAGGGCAGGAGGTTGTTGAACTTCAGCCGCTCCTGCGGCTTGGCCGGATCGAACTTGAAGGTGAACTCGGCCGCCGTCAGCGGGAAGAGCTGAAGCACGCCGGCGTCGAGCAAGATATCCTGCGCAGCGAGCACGGTCGGCGATCCCATTGGTCCCACCATCGCGAAAATCTTGTCGCGCTCGATCAGCTTTTGCGAAGCCAGCACCGCTTTCTTCGGATCGTAGCCCGAGTCCTCGACGACCAGCTTGATCTTGCGGCCCTGGACACCGCCGGCCGCGTTGATCTCCTCGACCGCCATCTTCATGCCGTTGGAGACCGGGACGCCCCAGCCCTTGATCGGCCCCGACAGGTCCTGGTGGGTGCCGATGACGACCTCGGATGCCGAGATGCCATCGTTGGTGACCTTGGTTTGCGCCGCGGCCGGCAGACAGGTGAGCACCACGGCGCTCACAGCAAGGCCGAGCGTGCTGAACGATTTCGACATTGACGTCTCCTCTCCTTTGGGCCCGTATGGTGCGAAGGGCGGGGGCCACAGCTCCTTCGCTTTCTCGAACTGGCAGGCTCGTCACGCCACCGCGCGCTGGCGATACATCGCCTCGATCTCGGCAGCGTAGCGCTTGTTCACGAAGCCGCGCTTCAGCTTCATGGTCGGCGTCAGCTCCTCGTCCTCCGGGGTCAACTGCCGCTCGATCAGGTAAAATCTCTTGATGGTCTCGACGCGGGCGAAATTTCCGTTGACGCCTTCGATCTCGCGCCAGATCAGGTCCTGGATCTCCGCCGCGCGGCACAGGCTCGCATAATTGGTAAAGGGGATGTCGTGGTCCTGGGCGAACTTCTCGACATTCTCCTGGTCGATCATCACGAGGCAGGTGAGATAAGGCCGCTTGTCGCCGATCACCACGGCATCCGAGATGTAGGGCGAGAATTTGAGCTGGTTCTCGATCTCGGACGGCGTGACGTTCTTTCCGCCGGAGGTGATGATGATGTCCTTCATCCGGTCGGTGACGCGGACAAAACCTTCGTTGTCGATGGTGCCGACGTCGCCGGTGTGCAGCCAGCCGCGATGGTCGATGGTCTCGGCGGTCTTCTCGGGCTGATTCAGATAGCCCATGAACAGGAAGTCGCCCTTGATCAGGATCTCGCCATCGGGCGACAGCGCGACCTCTCCCCAGGACACGGCGGTGCCGACCGAGCCGAACTTGATGCGTTCCGCCGGCATCATGGTCGCGACGCCGCAGTTCTCGGTCTGGCCATAGACCTCGTGCATGTCGATGCCGAGCGCGAGATACCAGCGGATCAGCTCTGGCGCGATGGGCGCAGCGCCGGTGAACGCGATGCGGCAGCGGTCGAGCCCCATCATGCGGCGGATGTTGCGGAACGCGAGCCGGTAAGCGATGCCGTTGGCGATGCGCAGCGAGAGCGGCGGCGCCCTGCCCTCGATCCGGCAATCGACCATGCGATAGCCGACCTTGATGGCGCGGCGATAGACCCATTGCTGGAGCGGCGTCGCGTCCTTCAGCGCGATGGTGATCGCGGAATAGAACTTCTCCCAGATGCGAGGCACCGCAAAGAAGACGGTCGGCTGCACCTCGCGCAGATTGTCCGGCACCGTCTCCGGGCTCTCGGCGAAATTCATCACCGAGCCGAGTGCGACCGAGATGTAGTAGCCGGCGACCCGCTCGGCGACGTGGCAGAGCGGAAGGAAGATCAGCCGGTCTTCGTCCTCTCGCGCCGAGATAAAATCGTTGGCATGCCGCATCTGGTGCGTGACGCTGCGGTTGGCGTGCATCGCGCCCTTGGGCGGGCCGGTGGTGCCCGAGGTGTAGACGAGGATGACAAGGTCGTCCGCGCTGCGGCTGTCGATCATGTCCTGCCACAACGCCTCACGGCCGACCATGTGGGTGCGGCCGAGCGCACGGAACTCGTCGAGCGACATCACCATGTCGTCGAAGAAGCCGCTGAGGCCCTCCATGTCGAACACGATGATCTTTTGCAGGGACGGACAGCGCGCGCGGCAGGCGAGCACCTTGTCGAGCTGCTCCTCGTCCTCTGCAAAGATCACCTTGGTCCGGGAATCGTTGACCAGGTATGCGACCTGGGACGATGCATCGGTCGGATAGATTCCAGAGGAAACGCCGCCGGCGCACAAAATCCCCATGTCGGCATGAACCCATTCCGGCACGGCATTGGCGATGACGGAGGCGACGTCGCCGGACCGGAAGCCGGAGGCGTGAAGCGCGTAGGCGATCTCCTTCGATATCTCCAGCCACTCGCGCCAGCTGGTCGGCTGCCAGATGCCGAATTTCTTCTCGCGGATGGCCGGCCTGTCGCCCCGCGTCTCGGCGGCGCGCAAGAAGCTCTTCGCGATCGTATCAGCGACCGTCAGCACCGCCGGTCGGGCCATGCGCGTCTCCTCCTTGTCGCTCTCCCCTCCGCAGCCTGCCTTGCCGGCGGTCTGTCGTTGCGGATGGGCCAATCCATTTAACGCCTTGCTCTAGCGCCAAGTCTTCTTCTTTTTCCAGCGACGCTCGCCTCGTGCGCCCGCCTCCTTGGCGCCAAGGTAGAATTCCTGAATGTCCTGGGAATGCATCAAGCGGTCGCAGGTGTCGTTCATCACGACGCGGCCGATCTCCAGCACATAGCCGTAATGCGCCGTCTCCAGCGCCACCTTGGCGTTCTGCTCGACCAGCAGGATCGACATGCCCTGCTCCTCGTTGACGCGGCGGATGATGGTGAAAATCTCCTTCACCAGCAGCGGCGACAGGCCCAGCGAGGGCTCGTCGAGCAGCAGCAAGGTCGGCCGGTTCATCAGCGCACGCCCGATCGCGAGCATCTGCTGCTCGCCGCCGGAAAGCTGGCCGGCCGGCTGGTTGATGCGCTCCTTCAGACGCGGGAAATAGCCGTAGACGCGCTCCAGATCCTCCGCGACGCCATCACGATCCCGGCGCGGATACGCCCCCATCATCAGGTTCTCGCGCACCGAGAGAAACGGGAACACCTCGCGCCCCTCCGGCACATGACTGAGGCCGAGCCGCACGATCCGGTCCGCCTCCATGCGCTGGATCGACTTGCCCATGAATTCGATCGTGCCCTTCTGCGGATCCAGAATGCCCGAGATCGTCTTCAGCACCGTGGTCTTGCCGGCGCCGTTGGCGCCGAGCAGGGTGACGATGCGGCCGCGCGGCACCTCCAGCGAGATGCCGCGGATCGCCATGATCGGCCCGTAATAGCTCTCGATGTTGGAGAGCTTCAGGATGATGTCGGGCGTGACGGCGGCGTCCATGCGTCAGGCTCCCAGATACGCGGCGACGACATCGGGATGCTGCTGCACCTCGGCCGGCGAGCCCATCGCCAGCACGCGACCGTAGTTCAGTGCGATGACGCGATCGGAGACGCGGTTGACCAGCGACATGTCGTGTTCGACCATCAGCACGGTGACACCGAGCTCGTTCTTCATGTCGCGGATCCAGAAAGACATGTCGCCGGTCTCCTCGACATTCAGTCCGGAGGACGGCTCGTCGAGCAGGATCAGTTTCGGCTCCGAGCACAGCGCGCGTGCGAGCTCGATCACCTTGCGCACGCCGTAGGGCAGGCCGGAGATCAGCTTGTCGCGATAGGGTTCGAGATCGAGGAACTCGATCACCTGCTCGACCCTGCGGCGATGCACCTTCTCGTTCGCCCGCACGCTGGGCAGGAACAGCAGTTCCTGCCAGAGCTGGGTGGTCGAGTGACGGTGGCGGCCGACCAGGAGGTTGGAGAGCACGGTCGCGTTCTCGAACAGCTCGATGTTCTGGAAGGTGCGGGCGATGCCGAGCCTGGCGATGTCGTAGGGCGGCTGCTCCGTGATGTCCTGGTCTTCGAAGAAGATGCGGCCCGTGGTCGGCCGGTAGATCCGCGAGATCAGGTTGAAGATCGAGCTCTTGCCGGCACCGTTCGGTCCGATGATCGAGAGGATCTCGCCCTTCTCGACCGCGAAGGACACCGCATCGACCGCCTTTAGTCCTCCGAAATGCAGCGACAGGTTCTCCGCGCGAAAATAGCTCATCGGTTGCGCTCCGACTTCACGTAGATCTTCTGACGCTTGAAGGTGGCGCGCTTGTAGAGCGGAAACAGCTGGAAGAAGAGCTTGATCTTGAGCCAGCGGCCGTAGAGCCCGAGCGGCTCGAACAGCACGAACAGGACGATGATGATGCCGTAGATCGCGCCCTTCAGCCCATTGAGCGAGGCGAACGCCGCGACCTTGGACTGGATATTGCCCGCAGTCGCCGGACCCGCCCCGAACGTCGCGGCAATGCCGGCGATGATGCCGGGCAGGTCGTCCTTCAGATAGGTCAGGAACGGGTCGATCATCACGATGAAGATCGCGCCCAGCACTGCGCCGTGCAGGCTGAAGGTGCCACCGATCAGGATCACGATGATGAACTCGATCGAGAGCTGGAGCGTGAACATCTCCGGCGAGATGAAGGAGAGCTTGTGCGCGAACAGCACGCCGGCAAAGCCGGTGATCGCCGCCGAGATCGCAAAGGACTTCACCTTGTACAGCGCGACGTTGACGCCCATGCTGCGCGCCGCGGTCTCGCTGTCGCGGATCGCGACGAAGGCGCGCCCCGTCGGCGAGCGCAGCAGATTGAGCGTGCCGACGATGGTCAACACCAGCACGGCCAGGCAGAGGAAATAGAAAGTCGGGCTGTCGCGCGGGACCGTGACGCCGAGCAGCGACAGGGTCTTGACCCGCATGCCCTCGTTGCCGTTGGTGACGCTCTCCCAGCGCGCCAGGATCTCCTCGACGATCAGGGCAAAGGAGATGGTGGCGATGACGAGGTAGATGCCGGTCAGACGCAGGGCGGGAAAGCCGACCATCGCGCCGATCAACCCGGTCAGGGCACCGGCAGCGAGGAAATAGACCGGGAACGGCACGTTATATTTCTGCAAGTATGCCGCCGTGTAAGCGCCGATCGCGAGGAACGCGGCGTGGCCGAGCGAGGCTTGCCCGGTAAAACCGGTCAGGATCAGAAGGCCGACGCCGACCGTCGCGTAGATGCAGACGAAGACGAGCTGGCTCATCAGATAGCTGGAGAGCACATAGGGCGCGATCAGCAGCAGCGCGAGCAGGATGCCGTAGGAGACGACATAGCCCGAATGCGGGAACAGCTTGATGTCGTCCTCATAGTCGGTCTTGAACAGGAAGCGCATGGCGTTCAGACCTTCTTGCGGACGTGAAGGCCGAACAGGCCTTCAGGCTTGAGCAAGAGCACGGCGAGCAGCACGAGATAGGGCGCGACGTCCTTCCAGCCCTCCGCCAGATAGAAGCCGGCCATGCTCTCGATCACGCCGATCAGCACGCCGCCGACGACCGCGCCGGGGATCGAGCCGAAGCCGCCGAGGACTGCGGCGGGAAACGCCTTGAGGCCGAGCACGAGGCCGACATTGGAATGGATGAACGTGATCGGCGCCAGCAGCACGCCGGCGCAGGTCGCGACCGCCGCGCTGATCGCCCAGACCACCGACACCACGCGCTTGACCGGGATGCCCATGTAATAGGCCGCCAGCATGTTCTCGGAACTGGCGCGCATCGCTGTGCCGAGCGCGGTCTTGTTGAAGAACAGCCAGAGCAGCGCGCACAGGATCATCGTCGCGGCGATCACCGAGAGCTTGTCATAGGCCAGCACCAGCGAGCCGACGCGCAGCACGCCGTGGCTGAACGGCGTCTCGATCTTCAGATCGTCGGTGCCCCAGATCATCCCGGCGACCGAGCGCAGGAAATAGCCGAGGCCGATGGTGGCCATGATGATGGAGAATTGCGGATAGCCGAGGATCGGCCGCACCACCACGCGCTCGGCCAGCATGCCGAACAGCGCCATGGCCGCCACCGCACCGGCAAAGCCGATCCAGTAGTTCAGTCCCATCATGCCGATGAAGGTAAAGGCGAAGAAGCCGCCCAGCATCATCAAATCGCCCTGGGCGAAATTGACGACCTCGGTGGCCTTGTAGACGAGCACGAAGCCGAGCGCGATCAGGCCGTAGACGCAGCCGAGCGCAACACCGCTGACCAGCTGCTGAACGAAATCCAGCATCGCCGCGCAACCTCCCGATACAACAGCGGTTCTTCGTGACCGCCTTGCTGCATCTTGTGTCCAGTCGCTACGCGGTCGTTTCGCCGCGTTAGCGCCATTTGTCCCGGCGGCAATTCAGCCTGAACCGTCCAGCGCTGTCAACAAACGGTGACTTGCCATTAGTAGCAACCGGATGGCGGAATTTGTGGGCCGTAGATTCACGGTGCCGAAACATCTTGGGATCATGGTCGCGAGCGATGCAAAACCGGATGGTGTGGCCGTCATGAAGCCGGACAGATCGGCGCTGGAAGTCCTGGGGTTAACGAAGCGTTTTGACCGTCTGGCGGTCGACAGCCTCGATCTCACCATTCACGCCGGCGAATTCTATGCGCTGGTCGGCCCCAACGGCGCCGGCAAGACCACCACTTTGCGCATGGTCGCGGGCCTGTTGCGGCCCGACGCCGGCACAGTCTCGATCTTCGGCATCGATGCGCTCGCAAATCCCGTCGCCGCCAAGCAGGTGATGGCGTGGGTCTCCGACGAGCCCATGATCTACGACAAGCTGACGCCGCTTGAGTACCTCGAATTCGTCGCCGGGCTCTGGGGCATCGCGCCGTCGGTCTCGGAACCGGTCGCGCAGGACCTACTGACCTCGCTCGGGCTCGAGCCGCACCGGCACGAACGCTGCGAAGGCTTTTCCAAGGGCATGCGCCAGAAGGTCGCTCTCGCCGGCGCGCTGGTGCACGATCCCCGCCTCATCATCCTCGACGAACCGCTGACCGGCCTCGATGCCGTTTCCGCCCGCCACGTGAAGGGGCTGCTGAGCGAGCGCGTCCGCGCCGGCTGCACGGTCATCATGACCACGCATATTCTTGAGGTGGCCGAACGCATGGCCGACCGCATCGGCGTGATCGCCTCGGGCCGTCTGGTCGCCGAGGGCACGCTGACCGAGCTGCGCCAGCAGAACGGCCATGCCGACACCAGCCTGGAAGATCTCTTCATCGCGCTGGTGACGCTTCCGGAAGCCGCATGAGCTCGGCAACCGCGCTCTCCTGGTTTGCCCGCCACGAGCTCCGGCTCGCCTGGCGCGAATGGTTCGCCATGATGACCGGCGGGCGGCGCAAGCGGGCGCGCGCAGCAATGATCGGCCTGCTGTTCTTCGCGGCCCTGCTGCACGTACCGGCCTGGGCTGTGATCGGCCGCTTCGCCGACCTGCAGCTGCCGCTCGACAAATCCTCGCTGATCGTGATCTCGGCGACGATCTTTCTCGCCTGGACGCTGATGCTGTCGCAGGCGATCGAATCGGTGACGCGGGTGTTTTACGCCCGCGCCGATCTCGACCTGATCATGTCCTCGCCCGCGATGCTGGCCAATCTGTTCTCGGTGCGCATCGCCGCGATCGCACTGGCCGTCACCGTGATGGCGCTGCTGTTCTCGACGCCGTTCATCGACGTGCTGGTGATCGGCGGCGGCGCGCGCTGGCTTGCGGCGTTCGGCGTCGTCATCGCCATGGGCCTCTCGGCCGCGGCGATCGCGATCGCCATCACCATCCTGCTGTTCCGCCTGATCGGCCCGGCGCGCACGCGCTTCGTCGCCCAGGTCCTCGCCGCGATGATCGGCGCCGGCTTCGTGATCGCGCTCCAGGTCGCCGCGATCATGTCCTATGGCACGCTGTCGCGCTTCACCATCCTGACCTCGGGCAGCTTCGCCGCCTACGCGCCCGACGTCGACAGCATCTGGTGGTGGCCGGCGCGGGCGGCCATGGGCGACAGCGAGGCGCTGCTGCTGCTCCTGGCGCTCGGGCTCGTGCTACTCGGCAGCGTGATGGCGGTCTTCTCGCACCGCTTTGCCGATACCGCAATCGATGCCGCCGCTTACGGCGCCTCCGGCGGCAAGGCCGCGAAGCAGCGCCCGTTCCGCGGCGGATCGCGGCAACAAGCGCTGCGGCGCAAGGAATTTTCGCTGCTCTGGCGCGATCCCTGGCTGATCTCGCAGACGCTGATGCAGCTGCTCTATTTGGTGCCGCCGGCGCTGCTGCTTTGGCGCAACTTTGCCGACAGCTCCGCAGCGCTGACGCTGATCACACCCGTCATCGTGATGGCGGCGGGACAGCTCGCGGGCGGACTCGCCTGGCTGACGATCTCGGGCGAGGACGCCCCCGACCTGGTCGCGACCGCGCCGCTGACGCCGTCCAGCGTCATCCGCGCCAAGATCGAGGTGGTGCTGATCGCCATCGCCGCCATCTTCTGCCCGCTGATCGCGGCACTCGCCTTCGCCTCGCCGTTCCAGGCCGCGGTCAGTGCCGGTGCGGTCATCATCAGCGCGGCATCCGCGACTGCGATCCAGCTCTGGTTCCGGGTGCAGGCCCGGCGCAGCCAATTCCGCCGCCGCCAGACCTCGTCGCGGCTCGCGACCTTTGCCGAAGCCTTCTCCTCGATCGGCTGGGCCGCCAGCGCAGCCCTGCTGCTCGCCCTCCCCATCGCCGGCCTCATCAGCGGCCTGATCACCGCGGGCCTCATCGCCATCACCTGGAAATTCAGCCCGCGGCGAGAGTGAGGCTGCGACACTGACGCGCTGTTGATCGCGGCCTATTGGCCACGCGCTGCATGGCACGCTAGACTTCTTCCGAAGTCATCGGGGACGGATCCATGCGGCGACTGGTTTCAGCGGCTCTGGCGCTGTTCGGCGCATTCCTCTCTCCTGCTCTCGCTCAGCAGCCACCTCAGCGGAGCGAATGCCTAGCGATGGCAAACGCCATGCCCCGCGCAATTCCGGCCGCCTTCCGGCAGGCCGCAGGCTCGGCTGAAGTCCAGATCACCTATGCCGGCCATTCCACCTATTTCATCGACACGCCCGGCGGCCTGCGCATCGCGACCGACTACAGCGGCGCCTACCAGGTCGGACGTCTGCCCGATGTCGTCACCATGAACCGGGCGCACAGCACCCACTACTCTTTATTTCCCGACAAGCGCATTCCCCATGTGCTGCATGGCTGGGGTGAGGACGGCAAGCCGGCCATCGTATCGGAGCGCATCGGCGACACCTTCATCCGCAACGTCACGACCGACATCCGCCGCTATTTCGGTGACGATTCCGGCACCGACATGATCCGCGACGGCAATTCGATCTTCATCTTCGAGGTCGCCGGGCTCTGCATCGGCCATCTCCACCACAAGCTCGACGAAACCCATTTCGCCCAGATCGGGCGGCTCGACATCGTGATGGTGCCGATCGACGGCACCTACACCATGTCGCTCGACGGCGTCTCCGAGATCACCAAGCGGCTGCGCGCCTCTGTGGTGCTGCCGATGCATCGCTTCGCCACCCCGCTCGACGAGTTCATGCACCTCATCGGCCGGCAGTTCGAGATCGACCGGCGCAGCGAGCGCTCCTTCCGGATGTCGCGGGACGCGCTGCCGACGACGCCGACAGTGATCATCCTCGACGGCGTCTGACGCGCAATTTTCTCCAAGTCGATTGCCGTTCGGTCGTGCTGATCTCCTCGCGACAGGAGATCGACATGACCGACTTTGCCAGACTTTTGCACGCGGACGGACCGAACCCCGAGCACGCGGCGGCGCTCCAGCTCTACGGCCGCTTCGTCGGTGACTGGGATGCCGGGATCATCGCTCATAGCCCCGATGGAACCACGCACACGGCGCCCGGCGAAATCCATTTCGGCTGGGTGCTGGAAGGACGCGCCGTTCAGGATGTCTGGATCATCCCTCGCCCAGCGGCTGCGCCGGCATTTCCGATCGCCGGCAATTGGTACGGCACGACATTGCGCGTTTACGACCCCTCCATTTCCGCATGGCGGATTTCCTGGTTCGATCCCGGTCGTAGCGTGTTCCGCCAGCAGATCGGTCGTCCGCGCGGCGCGGACATCGTGCAGGAAGGTACGACCGATGCGGGCGACTTGACACGCTGGAGTTTCACAGAGATTACCGATGATTCCTTCCATTGGCTCGGCGAAGTGAAGCCGGCAGCCGCCGATTGGCGGCTTGTGGTCGATGTGAGAGCGAAGCGGCGCAAGGGCTAGCGACGGCGCCGCTGTGCTTGCGATGACGGGTGCGGTTGCGCAGCACGCGCAGCTGGATGCGAAGACGAGGTGCTAGGCTCCCCCCACAAAAAACATAAGGGAGCGAATGCCGATGGCTGCAAGCGGTGTGCCCGCCAACACGAGCGGGCTATTCGTCGAGCCGCGCGAGGACTGGCTCGCGCAATATCAGGAGGAGATCATCGATCCCTTGCGGCCGATCGTCGATCCTCATCACCATCTCTGGAATCGCGGGCAGCGCTATCTGATCGAGGAGATGGCGGCCGATATCGCATCCGGGCACAACATCATCGCCACCGTCTATGTCGACTGCCGTTCGATGTATCGCGCGCACGGGCCCGAGGCATTCCGGCCGGTCGGCGAAGTCGAGTTCGCCAACGGCGTCGCCGCCATGAGCGCAAGCGGCGGCTACGGCACGGCCGCGATCTGCGCCGGCATCGTCAGCCACGTGAACCTGCTGCTGGGCGATGCCGCCAAGCCGGTGCTGGAAGCCGAGATCGCGGCGGGCAACGGCCGCTTCCGCGGCATCAGGCATTCCTCGGCCTGGGACGAAGACCCTGTCGTCGCCGGCATGTATGCCAACCGGCCGAAGGGGTTGTTGCGGGATCCGACTTTCCGCAAAGGCTTTGCCTGCCTCGCACCGCTGAATCTGAGCTTCGATGCCTGGCTGTTTCACCCGCAGATCGGCGAACTGACCGAACTCGCGCGCGCCTTTCCCGACACCAAAATCGTGCTCGACCATTGCGGCGGGCCGGCCGGCGTCGGTCGCTTTGCCGGGCGGCGCGAAGAGGTGTTTCCGCAATGGCGCGCCTCGATCCAGGAGATCGCGAAGTGCGGGAACGTCTCGGTGAAGCTCGGCGGGCTCGCGATGTGCCTGCTCGGCTATGACTTCCATCTGCGCGCGAAGCCCCCGTCATCGGAGGAGCTTGCCGCGGCCTGGCGGCCCTATGTCGAGACCTGCATCGAGGCGTTCGGCCCCAAGCGCGCGATGTTCGAGAGCAATTTCCCGCCGGACAAGGGCCAGTGCAGCTACCAGGTGATCTTCAACGCGTTCAAGCGTATCGCCGCGCCCCTGAGCGAGGCCGAGAAGACGGCGCTGTTCTCGCAGACGGCGAGCGATGTCTACCGGCTCGAACTGCCGTCATGACGAGAAGAGGGGCCGGGATGTTGGTCCCGGCCCCTCTTCCGTCGTGGCCGCTGGGAAGCGTCCCTGGATATGTTTGAACTCTAGCCAGCCCCCAACAGCGAGGCGGGGCGGCGCTCGCCGGCGGAGACGAACATCCGCTTGAGCTTGTTGACGACGCGGATCAGGAATCCGATTATCACGGGATTGGTATTGCGGCAGAAGGCGATCTTCTTGACGTGGCCTTCGACATGCCATTTGGCATGCGCGCCGTCGCGGAAGAAAATGACGTCGCCCGGGCCGTAGCGCTTCGGCGGCATGCCGTTGCTTTCGAGCACGATCGATCCTTCCATGATCATGATCGTCTCGTCGATGTCGTAGTACCAGTTGAAGCGCCCTTCGGTGCAGTGCCAGATGATGGTCGAGGCGGTGCCGTCGGCGCTGGTCGACAGGATGTGCGAGCGCGAAACCGGATTGCCTTCGATAATCCAGGACGGCTCGATCGGCCGCAGCTCGAGATCCACGTTGCAACTACTGATTTCAATCAATGACGGCGACATCTGCTTCCCCAGGGAATAAAATATGTATGGCCGGGTCTGGGCCCGGATTGTTTCCAAAGATGTTGGAACGCTAGTAGCCGGTTTTTAATTCTTTCTTACGCAGGCGCCGACAATCAGCCGCAAGTTGCAGTGCGACGAGGTTAACGTCGGGATTTGCCTGCAAATTCGCGCACATGAACCCATCTTTTCCGGGGTGCGACAAAGTGCGCGAAAGTGACCAGCGAAGGAGCCCACACCGATGCCCCTCACCCCGGAGGTTCTGACAGCCCAAGGCGAGGTCGTCGCTTGGCTTGGCAGCCTCGATGTTTCCTTCGCAGCTGAAGAGGAGCCCTGGTTCACCATCGATGGCGTCGAAAACCCCCGGCAGATCGGCAGCGACGGCTCCGGCGGCACCTTCGTGCTGCTGCCGTCGCGGAATGTGCTCTACGTCTCATCGGAGGGCCGCGCAGGAATTATCGCCGGCACGTTCGAGGCCTTCATCCAGCTCGTTGTCGCCCGCCCCTACTGGCTGGACATCCTCAGATTCTCCGCCGGCGGCGATCTCGCGGAGATGCGGCGCGCGGCGGATGCGCTGGAGGCGACACTCGACGAGGAGGACGACGTCAACGCGGCCCGCGAGGAAATTCGCGGCGGCCTCGACCTGCCCGAGGCGGACGATCCCATCGGTGCGCTTTACGAAGCGGTCGCCACGTCCGACGCCATCGTGCGGGCCACCGACGGCAGCCCGTTCACGACGCTGTTCAACCGCTTCAGCATCGACAACAACCCGATGCTGCGCAACGCGGCGGCGTGAGAGCACGTGACGCCAGCGCTGGGGCTTGAACCTTCCACCATCATCGTCATGGCCGGGCTTGTCCCGGCCATCCACGCCTAGCGGCACAAAGAACGTGGATGCCCGGGACAAGCCCGGGCATGACGAGCAGCAGCGGACTACTTCGCCCACTCGCCCTTGCGGAACACCGGCACCTTGCTGCCGTCGGCGAGAATGCCGTCGATGTCGGTCTCGGCAGAGCCGATCATCCAGTCGATATGGATCAGGCTCTGGTTGCCGCCTTGCGCGGCGATCTGCTGCGGCGTCAGCTGCGCGCCGTTGACGAAGCACTTCGAATAGCACTGGCCGAGCGCGATGTGCGAGGCCGCGTTCTCGTCGAACAGCGTGTTGTAGAACAACAGCCCGCTCTGCGAGATCGGCGAGGAATGCGGCACCAGCGCCACCTCGCCGAGACGCCGCGCGCCTTCGTCGGTGTCGAGCACCTTGTTCAGCACCTCCGCGCCGCGCGAGGCCTTTGCGTCGACGATCCTGCCGTCCTCGAAGCGCACCGCGATGTTGTCGATCAGCGTGCCCTGGTAGGACAGCGGCTTCGAGCTCACGACATGGCCAAAGACGCGCCGGCAATGCGGCGTGGTGAAAACCTCTTCGGTCGGGATATTGGCGTTGCAACTGATGCCGTTCTTGGACAGCGAGGCGCCGCCCTCCCACTCATGTCCGTCGGCCAGCCCGATGGAGAGGTCGATGCCGGGACCTGAATATTGCAGCGCGCGAAAACGCTGGCCGTTGAGCCAGTTGGTACGCTCGCGCAGCACCGCATTGTGGCTCGCCCAATTGCCCATCGCATCCTCGCGGTCGACGCGGGAGGCCGCGAAGATCGCGTCTGCCAGCTTGCCGATCGCAACATCCTCGGGATCATCAGGGAAGACCTGTTTGGCCCATGACGGGCTCGGATAGGCGATGATGTTCCAGTTGGTGTCGAAATTGACGATTTTTTCCAGCGCCGGCTGATAGGCTATCGAATTGGCCTTGCTGGCGCGCGCCACCTTGGAAGGATCTTCGCCGGACAGCAGCATCGGATTGTCGCCGACGATGGCGAGCCGCGCGGTGTTGTCGGAGAACGCCTTGGCCATGCCCTCATAGAGCCAGTTGGCGGCACGATCGAAGCTGTTGTCCTGGCCGTGGCGGTAGCGCGCCAGCGTCATCTCCTCATCCGACAGGATCGGCGTCACGATACCGGCGCCGGCCTTGTAGGCGTGCACGGCGATCCGCCGCACCAGCGGCAGCGCGATCGCGGGCGCCGTCAAGAGCAGATCCTGTCCCGGCCGCAAGCCCAGGCCCACCTTCACCGCCACCTCGGCCAGCCGGTCGAGTTTCACGGGATCGATGGGAACGGCGGAATTGCGGTGATCAATCATGCGGGGTCCTCTGCCGAAGCTCTCCCGTTCAATCTAAGTCTAGCATCGCAAGGCGCAAGTGCGCGAGCGCCTTGCGACACGGAGAGATACGGAGTTTCGCGCATTTTGGTTTTCAACGCGTTGCCGATTTCAGCACCCGGTCGACCATGGCAGGCGCAAGGCCGAGGTAATTTTTCGGTGAAGTCAGCGCTTCGATCGTGGCACGGTCGATCCTGACGGAGACGCGGGCGTCGGACGAGAGCGCGTCCGCCAGCGTCAGACCCTTCTCATTGGCGAGCCGGCAGGCATCATAGACCACGTCATGCGCCTCCTGCCGCCCGATCTGCGGCGCCAGCCCCATCATGACCGCTTCGGCCACGATCAGGCCGCGGCTGATGGCGAGATTGTCGTTCATCTTCCTTTCATCGACGATGAGGCCTGCTAGCGCAAACTTCGCCTGGTGCAGCGCGCCGGCGGTCAGCACGAAGCTTTCCGGGATCGCCATCCATTCGGCATGCCAGGGCCCGGTGGCGCGCTCGAAATCCTGCACCATCGCATCCAGCATCAGACCGGCATGCTGGCGTACCGCCTTGGACGCCGCGAGCATCAGCTCCGAGGAGATCGGGTTGCGTTTCTGCGGCATGGTCGAGGATGCGCCGCGGCCCTTGACGAAGGGCTCGTAGACCTCGGCGAACTCGGTCGAGGCCATGATCATGATGTCGAGCGCGATCTTGCCGAGCGAGCCTGTGACCAGCGCGAGGAAATTCACGGCCTCGGCAAAGCCGTCGCGCGCGACGTGCCAGGTCGAGGCGGGAACGCCGAGCTCGAGCTCGGCGCAGAGCGCCTCCTGCACCTCGAACCCCTTGCCGCCGAGCGAGGCCAGCGTTCCGGCGGCGCCGGCGAACTGTCCGACCAGCACGCGCGGCTTCAATTGCACGAGCCGCTCGGCGTGGCGGTCGAACATCGCGAGCCAGATCGCGGTCTTGTAGCCGAACGTCACCGGCAGCGCCTGCTGGAGATGGGTGCGCCCGGCCATCGGCGTGTCGCGGTAGCGCTTCGAGAGGTCCGCGAGGATGTTTCGCAGCTCGGCGATGTCGCGCTCGACGATCCCGAGCGCGGCGCGCAATTGCAGCACCACCGCGGTATCCATGATGTCCTGCGTGGTCGCGCCCCAATGCACATAGCGGCCGGCCTCGCCGCACTGCTTCACCATCTGATGCACCAGCGGCAGGATCGGATAGCCGACGATGTCGGTCTCCTGTCGCAGCAGATCGAAATCGAATGCGGCGACGTCGGTCCGCGCCGCGATCTGGTCGGCGGCTTCCTGCGGGATCACGCCGCACTTCGCCTCCGCCTTCGCCAGCGCCACCTCGACCTCGGCATAGCGTCCGACCAGCGCGACATCGGAAAACACCTCGCGGATCTCGGGCGTGCCGAAGGCGTCGCGGAACAGCATGGAATCGAGCACGGTCGTCGAGGCGGGAAAAGCGGGCATGGGCGTTTCTTCGTGGTTGGTGTTTGTGTGGAGAGCAGCTTACGCGGGCCGCGCTGTTCGGCAATGGACATTCATGGCTCGCCACACATTCGATGCCGTAGGACGACATTACGACGGCGCATCGCTCCATCACCCCGTCATCCTGAGATGCGAAGCGTGCGACGCGCAGCGGCGCACGAAGGGCCTCGAAGTGATGAGCGGCCGCGATGCAGCCGGGCCGTCGCCCTTCGAGGGCCGTGACAAGGCGGCCACTTCAGGGGGACGGGATAAATTGTGCGCGCAGCAAGATCGGGCTAAGTGCGCAGCCCGCGACAGTCATTCAAGTTGCATTCCTATCCGAAAACGGCATAGCAGCCATCACGCGATCGTGGTGAACCCGGCAGGCCGCTCAGCGGACTCACAGTCTTAGAGTCGAAATCCATTCTGATTTCATCATTGCCTGATGTCATTGCGAGGGTTGAGTTTTCGACGTGCAGTTTATGTTCCGGGACCACCTTCTCGACACCGACCGGCGCGAGCTGAGCCGCGAGCAGGTTCCCGTGGCCGTGGAGCCGCAGGTCTTCGACCTCGTCGTCCACCTCATGGAGAACCGCGACCGGGTGGTCAGCAAGGATGAGCTGATCGACAAGATCTGGCACGGGCGCAGCGTCTCCGAATCCACCCTGACCAGCCGGATCAACGCGGCGCGCAAGGCGATCGGCGACAGCGGAGCCAACCAGGCGCTGATCCGCACCATCGCGCGCAAGGGCTTTCGTTTCGTCGGCGCTGTCCAGACGCAGCGCGGCGCGGCCTTGCCGGAGCCGGGCCGTGTCGCCCAGGCGGCGCTCGCGCTGCCCGACCGTCCCGCGATCGCCGTGCTGCCCTTCACCAATATGAGCGGCGACCGCGAGCAGGACTATTTCTCCGACGGCATCAGCGAGGACATCATCACGGCGCTGTCGAAGCTGCGCTGGTTCTTCGTCGTCGCCCGCAACTCTTCCTTCGTCTACAAGGGCCGCGCCGTGCACATGCACGAAGTCGCGCGCGAGCTCGGCGTCCGCTATGTGCTCGAAGGCAGCGTGCGGCGCAGCGGCGATCGCCTGCGCATCTCGGCGCAGCTCAACGACGTCTCGACCGGCAGCCATCTCTGGGCCGAGCGTTACGACCGCGAGCTTGCCGACATCTTCGCCGTGCAGGACGAGATCACCGAGGCGATCGTCGCCGCGATCGAGCCGCAGCTCTATACCGCCGAAAGCTTTCGCGCCCAGCAGAAGCCGCCGGGCAGCCTCGACGCCTGGGACCTCGTGATGCGGGCGCTATCGCATTACTGGCGCATCACGCACGAGGACAACGCCGTCGCGCAAGGACTGCTGGAACAGGCGACCGCGATCGATCCCACCTATGGCAAGGCGCTGGGCCTGCTCGCGACCAGCCATATCTTCGGCGCGCATATGGGCTGGGCCGACATGGCCATGACCGTGCCGGTCGCCGAACGCGCGGCGCTCGCGGCGGTGGAAGCCGATCGCGAGGACGCCTGGGCCCATCACGGTCTGGCTTACACTTATTTGTTCCGCCGCCGCTTCGACGACGCGCTGGCTGAGTTCGAGCTGACGCTGCAACTCAATCCGAATTTTGCGATGGCGCACGCTTTCTACGGCGTGACGCTGTGCTACGCCGGGAGATGGCGAGACGGCGATGCCGCCGCACGCCGCGCGCTGCGGCTGAGCCCGCGCGATCCGCTCGCGGCGATCTATTGCGGCGTTGCCGCCTATGCCCAGTTCATCGGCCGCAACTATGAGGGCGCCGTGCAGATGGCGCGGGAATCGATGCGGCAGCGCGCCGATTTCGTCGGCGCCCACCGCGTGCTGACGGCCGCCGCCGGCATGTTGGGCGATCCTCAGCTCGCGGCGTACGCGCTGCGGGGCCTGCAACGCACCCAGCCCGGCATCTCGCTGGCCTGGCTCACGCGCGAGCTGCCGATGCGGCGGGCAGAGGATCGCGAGCACTATCTGCAGGGGTTTCGGCGCGCGGGGATGAGGTAGGCCCTGCTCACCCTCCCCTGGAGGGGTCCGGGACGAGCGTAGCTCGCCCGTGGGTCGGCTCGTATCTGGGCGCAGCGAAGATGAGAGACGGGGTGGGGTGACGGTCTCTCCACAACGAAGACTGCCTGTGTGAGAGATCACCCCACCCCGCTCGCGCTTCGCGCGATCGACCCTCCCCCTCCAGGGGAGGGTAAGAGCACCTCTACTCCTGCATCATCTCGCCGCTGCCGCCGAACTCGGCCGGAAAGTCCTTCAGTTTCGGCAGGCCATCGCGCATCGGCAGCACCGTCTCGGCGTAGTTGACGTGAACACCGGGTGTGAATGCGAGCGTGGGGATGGTGGCGGTGAAGACGTCGATCAAGTCGAGCGGCGGGTGGTTGGTCATGAGATGACCGCCGCACTTCTTGCAATATTTGCGCTGGCTGAGCGGCGTCTTGGCAAAGGTCTCGACGTTCTGGGCGCCTTCGGTGATGCGCACGGCTTCCGGCTTCCACAGGCTGAAGGCATTCACCGGTCCGCCCGACCACGAGCGGCAGGAGCGGCAATGGCAATAGCCCATCGCCGCCGGCTCGCCCGTGACCTCGATCGTGACCGCGCCACAGAAGCAGTTTCCGACATGTTTCATTGGGTCGTCTCCGTCGGATGAAGGTTGAAATTCCTCTCCCCGCTCCGGCTCGCCGATAAACCGGCAAAGGCGGATGCGGGGAGAGGCGTCGGAGCGGAGGGAATCACCCCGAGGGACGTTGAAGGCTGGAGGCCGGCAACGTCCGTTACGCGCTTCGGTTCCGCCGCGCGTCCTCCTTTCGGTGGACGCGGCGGAAAGATGCTACGGCTATACCGATCTGCGCCAGGGAATAAGCATCGACACCCGTTGTTTGTACTGCCGGTATTCGTCGCCGAAGAGATCGACGAGGTCGTGCTCCTCCAGCGCGATGCCGACGAAGATGTAGAGCGTGGTCACGGCCGCGAACAGCAGATGGCCCGCTGTCATGACCGGCGCCGCCCAGAACGCGATGATGAAGCCGAGATAGATCGGATGACGAACGAACTTGTAGATCAACGGCGTCTTGAAGCGCGGCGGCGCCGCCTCATTGCCCACGAGATGGTTGGTCACCTGGTGCAATCCGAACAATTCGAAGTGATTGATGATGAAGGTCGAGGCGAACACCAGCACCCAGCCCGCGAGGGACAGCGTGACCAGCGTCACGGCGAGATCCGGGTTTCCGACATCCCATACGACTGCAGGCATCGGACGCCACTGCCAGAACAGGAGCAGCAATGACAGGCTCGCGAACAGCACGTAGGTCGAACGCTCGACCGGCTTGGGGACGAACTGCGTCCACCACGCCTTGAACTGCTTGCGCGCCATCACGCTGTGCTGAACGGCGAACAGCGTCATCAGCAGTAGATTGATGATGACGGCTTCGGCCGTCGGCGTGTCGGTTCCGGTGTCGATGGTCTTCGGCACCACCAGCCCCATGACGAAGCCGATGGCGTAGAGAATGGTAACGAAAAACACGAGATATGCCGCAATTCCGTACAGAAAGCCGATGAATTTGAAAATGCGTGAGCCCGCAACCTCCGGGCCGATGGAATGAAGCTGGTGATCAAGTTGGGTCATAGAACGCTCCGTTGTGCCGAGGCATCGGCACTGTTTAGTGTTCGCACCATGCCGGATCGGACACCCCCTGACTTTCGCGGACGGTTGATTTTCGCCTGAGACCACTTTGATTTTTGCTTGAGACGACAGAAACGTGCGATTTCTCTTTGAAAACAACGTGCTCGACGGCGACCTGCGGGAACTGACCTGCAGCGGCGCAGCCGTGCCGCTGCAGCCGCAAGTGTTCGATCTGCTGCTCTATCTGGTCTTGCAACGCGCCCGTGTGGTCAGCAAGGATGACCTGATCAGCCAGATCTGGAGCGACCGGATCGTCTCGGATTCCGCCCTGAACAGCCGAATCAATGCCGCGCGCAAGGCGCTTGGCGACGACGGCGCGACGCAGCGGCTGATCAAGACGATCCGCGCAAGGGCTTTCGCTTCGTCGGCGAAGTCCGGGAAGATGTGGCAGCGACGCTCGCGCCGGTGGAACCCGGCCCTGCCCCGGTGCGCGCCGTGACGGACCGCCCGGCGATCGCGGTGCTCGCCTTCGAGAACATGAGCGGCGATCCCGCGCAGGAATATTTCGGCGACGGGATCAGCGAGGACATTCTCACCGCGCTGTCGAAGCAGCGCTGGTTCATGGTGATCGCCCGCAATTCGTCCTTCACCTACAAGGGGCGCTCGGTTCATATCAGGCAGATCGCCGAGGAGCTCGGCGTCCGCTACATCGTCGAAGGCAGCGTGCGCAAGGTCGACAACCGTGTGCGCATCACCGCGCAGCTCAACGACGCCACCACCGGCAGCCATCTCTGGGCCGAGCGCTACGACCGCGAGCTTGTCGACGTATTCGCCGTGCAGGACGACATCACCAACGCGATCGTCGCGGCGATCGAGCCGCAGATCCATGCGGCCGAGAATTTTCGCGCCGACCGCAAGCCGCCCGCGAGCCTCGATGCCTGGGACCTGCTGATGCGCGCGCTGTCGCATTACTGGCGGGTGACGCAGCAGGACCACAAGGCTGCGCAGGCATTGCTCGAACGCGCCATTTCGATCGACTCGAACTACGGCCAGGCGCTGTCGGTGCTCGCGGCAAGCCACATGTTCGGCGTCCATCTCGGCTGGGCGGAGCTTGCCACGACGGTGCCGATCGCGGAGGCCGCCGCGCTCGCCGCGGTGCGCCATGACCACGAGGATGCCTGGGCGCATGCCGCGCTCGGCAGCGTCTTCTTCTCGACGCGCAGGCTTTCCGACGCGCTGTCCGAGTTCGAGCAGGCGCTCGCGCTCAACCCGAACTTCTCGCTGGCGCAGGGCTATTACGCCCTGGCGCTGTCCTACGCCGGTCGTTCCGGGGAATCGTTCGATGCGGCGCAGAGGGCGATCCGGCTCTCGCCGCGCGATCCGTCGCTGGCGATCTATTACGGCATTGCCGGCTATGCGCGCTTCACCGAACGGCATTACGACGAGGCGATCGCGCTGGCGCGCGAGGCGATCCGCCATCGCGGCGACCTCACCGGCGCCTACCGCGTGCTCGCGGTGTCCGCCGGCATGACCGGCGACTGCGCGCTGGCCGAGATGGCGCTGGGCGAACTCCGCCGTACCCAGCCCAACATCTCGCTGCACTGGATCGCGACGCAGCTGCCCTGGGCCAGTGACGCCGATCGCGAGCACTATCTGGAGGGGTTCCGGCGTGCGGGGTTGGGGTAGAGAACTCCCTCTCCCCGCAAATGGGCAAAGGGCGGATGCAGATACGACGCGTCGTCTCAGGTTCCTCCGCACGCGGTCAGTGGATCGTAATCGGGCCGCATCAGCATCGCGTGGAGCTGGCGCCGCCGAACGCCCATGTTGCCACCGTCGAAGATCGGCAGCGCCAACGCGTCCTGCAACAAGCGGCCGAACGGCGCCGCGTGATCATAGCTGTCGATGCCGACCACGCGCATCAGGTCGGTGATGACCCGCACCGCGGCTTCGGAGCCGAAGATCTTGGCCTGGACCGCGAGCTCGTCGGCGCCCGGTGATTGCGTATCGAGCGCATGGCAGGCCCGCCAGCTCAGGTAGCGCGCGGCTTCGATAGTGGTCTTGGCATCGGCGAGTGCATAGCCGACCGCCTGATGCTCGATGATCGCCTGTACCCCGCCGCGTTTCTCGGTGCGGGCAAAATGCAATGCGAAGTCGAAGGCGGCCCGCATCAGGGCGACACCGAAGATGCCGACCAGCGCCGCCGTGCCGGTGAAGGCGGCGGACGCCAGCATCAAGCCGCCCCCCTCCTGCCCGAGCAGATTGCCGTGCGGCGCGGTGACGGCACGCAGGCTGAATTCCGGCACGAGGTGAGCGCGGTGGCCGATCGAATCAATAGCGCGTTCGAACACGATGCCATGCACCGGGCCTTCGACCGCAATGATGGAGACACCCTGCTCCGGTGGCGCGGCGGGATTGGTCCGGCACACCACGCACAACACGTCGGCGCCATTGCGATCCCACCCGGTGGCGGACGACACCCATTTCTTGCGGCCGTTGATGATCCAATTGCCGAGCTCGCGTTTTGCGGTGGTGCGCACGCCCTCGCCCGGCGGCGGTGCGGCAGCATTGGCGCTGCCGCCGGGTTCCGAGGAGCAGAAGCCCGCAAGCGGAGCGCCGCTCGTCTCCAGGAACGGTGCAAGCAGGCGGGCGCATTGCTCCGCGGTGCCACCAAGCAGAATTGGCAGCAGACCGAGCACCGTGCCGAGCATGGTCAGCGTCACGCTCGGATTCACGGCGTAGAATTCTTCCGCCAAGATCGCCATGTCGATGAGTCCGGCATTGTCGCCGCCCGCCGGCGCCGAAATGCATTTGCGCAGATAACCGGCAGCGACCATCGCCTCATAGGTCGGCTTCGTCGCGAGGAAGCGCTCTTCCGGCGTCGCCAGCAACTCCGCCTTGCCGGCGCCGGCCAAGACCTCCGCCGCGAATTTTCGCGATTGAAGCTGCAACGCGCGCTGCGCAGGTGAAAGCGTGAAATCAATCGCCATCGAACATCTCCCTCGCTCCGGCAGGTCACCAGGGTGAGCCGAGCGAGGGCGGAAAATCTTGGTCGGCAGCGACCTAATTCTTGGCTGGAGGTGAACTACTCGCCCTTCCCCTTCGTCCTGCGAAATTCGCGCGGGGCGAGGCCGTGGCTGCGCTTGAAGAGGCGGTTGAAGTGCGAGATGTCGGAAAAGCCGGCCTCATACGCGATCGTGGAGATGGTCTTGTGACGATGCTGTGCGTCGAGCAGGTCGCGGGCGCAGATCAGGATCCGCCGTTCGCTGACATGCTCGCCGACGGAGCGGCCGGTCGCGACGAACAACCGGTGCACATAGCGCTCCGAGCAGCGGAACTTCCGGGCAAGCAATTCGGCATCGAGACCGGGATCGTCGCTGTGGCGGTCGATATGGTCGAGCATCATCGACAGCAGCACGGGCGCATTCACACGCGCAACCGGCATTTCACCCAGCATCTCCGGTGCATGCGCGATCAGCTCGACCACATGCGTGCCGCTGCTTGCCGCAACGGCGGGTGCTGCCAGGCAAAGCTCGGCATAGCCTGCGAGCGTGCGCGACAACGCGCGGCCATTTTCCGTCCTCGACAACGCAAGCCGCGGAGAATCCGCAAAGCTCTTTGGCAGGTGCCGCCGCGGCACGGCAAAGCAAAAGAGGCGGAAGTCGCGGCCGTTGGCAATCTCGAACGGCTCGGTCGTATCGGCGACCGCGAGGTCGCCGGGCGCACAGACCTGCTCGTGTCCCCGCGGCGTCGTGCGGCCCAGACCCTCGAGCTGGAGATTGACGAAGCAGAGATCATCCGTGCTTCGCGCAATATGGGGCCGCAGCCGGAGAACGCAGTGCCCTGTGGCTTTCACCAGCGAAATCTGGACCGACGCAGCGTCGGTACGCGCGATCGAACCTTCGAAGGGACGGTCGGCGATTTTACGCGGCTCGAGCCGGACAAAGGCCGCAGCGAGATCGTCGGCCCAACTGCCGAAGGGCTGATCGGCGCGAGATGGCTTGGCTGACCATTCCATAGGTGCGCCCCCGGAACGAGGAATTCGCGCGTGCAAATTCAGATTGGACGACCCAGCGGGACGGAAGGATAGCTTTTGGCGAACAACCGGTCAAATCTCGAAGGCGCGCAATATGCGACCGTCATCACGTCGTCATTGCGAGCGCAGCCGTCGGCGCACCGGAAGCCAAGTGAGTGGTTAGAGGAGCAATCCGCTACCTGGCTTTCGCCTGCATCGGCTTCGGTGCCGGCACGGCGGCCCATTCCTTGTCGGCGCGGGGGCCGTTGAGATCGCCGGTGAGGCCGACGAGCTGGCCGGGCAGCACGTCGAGGGTCTGTTGCCAGGTCTGGGTCTGGCACAGGAACTTGATCAGGCAACCCCTGAGCTTGAGGCGATCGGCGGAGTCGCGCCACAGCGAGACCGAATAGGATTTGCCGTCCTCGGCATTGTAGATCTCGCCGGCAAACTGTCCCTCCGGCGTCGCCTGCAAACCCATGATGAGCTGATGGCCGAGCAGCGCGCGGGCGCGCTTGTCGGGATCGGGATTCTCCTTGTCGCGATAAGGCTGGCCGCGCTTGTCGGCCGGCTCCTTCATCCAGACGATGAAGCCGCAGATGCGGTCGCGCGACGGCCCGCAGCGCTCGAGCCTGATGCGCGCGCGGCCGTCCTGGACGAGCCAGGTGCCGCTGGGATCGGGCGGCGCCGCGGCGCCGGCGCGGCCGCCAAAGACCATCATCAGGATCGTGATCGCAACGCGCAGCACGAAGCGAAGGACAATGTTCATCAGCGGCACCTTTCGTTGGATGGGTCGCGGCGTCAGTTCAGTTGCGCCATCAGCGCGTCGGCGCCCTTGTCGAGGCCGGCGGTGGCGGCGGCGAGCGCGCCGGCGGTGGCCTTGATGTCGTAGGCAGCCGGGTATTGCTTGGTGACGTAGGCGGAGAGCAGGCGCGCGGTCGCGGCGTCGAAGATCTCGACGCCGTAGATCACCGAGCCGGTCATGGTGCCCTCGCCGTCGCGCGCGGCCTGCACGCCGTTGTAGACGGCGCCGGCGACGTCGAAGCGGGAGAGCGTGCCGAGCACCGGCGTGTTGGCGACGGCGCCGGTGAGTGTCAGCCTGATCCGCAGCGTCTCCGGCCCGCGCTCGCGCACCAGCGCGAAGCGGCCGCGCAGACCCTCGGCGAAACGGGTCTGCATGTAGGCGGCAAGCGTCGCCTTGTCCTTGTCGGACATGTCGCCGAACTGGTGATCCCTGCCGCGATAGACCACGACCGGTTCGAGGATGACTTTGTTATAAGCGCGCCAGGCGACCGGCGTGGAATAGCGGTAGGGCACGCGGCCGGAGGCGTCCGACTTGTCCGGAGCCATGTAGGCTGAGGACGCCATCCCGGAATACGGCACGGGCGCGACGGTGGCGCAGCCCGCGACGGCTGCGCCGAGCAGCAGCGTTCCCAGACCGCGCAGGGCGATCGAGCGATTCATTCCAGACTCCTCTAGCGGCTTGCTGCCAAGGCAATGGCGACCGCAGCCGCGTACGGGACCAGACGCGGCTGCGGCGCTCACCGGTGCCAACCCGAGGCTTCGTCCGGGGCCATCTCGGAAGCCTTGGGTCGTCTCAGTGTGTCGATTTATAAAACCGACTAGACGGTTTGGAAAGTTCAAAAACGGGGGTCTGACACATTTGGCCGCAGGCGCGGCTTTGGGCAGTGATCGGCGGGAAATTGCTGACGATGAATCAGGCGCGCTTGCGCGGCGTTGCGGCTTTCGCCGCCGAGTGCCCGCCGGATTTGGCGGTGCGCTTGGCGGCCGGCCGCTCGAGGCCGGTCCACTGCGCGTCGTCGAGCAGACGCGCGAACAGCCGCTGGTGCTCGTCCTTGCTGAGCGGTGACATGCCGAACAACGAGCTCAGCAGCAGTCCCATCGCGCCGGCCCAGCGCAGCATCGCGAGATCAGGATCAGTGGCCTCTTCCCTGATCGCCGCCATCCTCTCCATCTCGCGCTCGCGCGGCAGCGCCATCAGACTGGGATTCTCGACCATGGCCGCAACCAGCGCCAGCGCGGCAGAATTCGGCGAGGTGGCCGCTTCGCGCACGGTCGCGAGCTGGGTCGCCAAATTGGGATTCGCGGAGGTCGCGCTCACCTTTGCCATGGTGCTGGTGGCGAACTCCTCGAAATGCGCCATCTGCCGGTCGAGCAACGCCTTCAGCACCGCTTCTTTGGTGCGGAACTGATGCATCACGCCGCCCTTGCTGAGTCCGCTCTCGCGCGCGATCGCATCCAGCGTCAGCCGGCCCGGCCCGTCGCGCGCGATGATCGCGATGGCCGCTTCGAGTGCGGCGTTACGGGATCGTTCGGAGCGGCTGGCATTGTCCATGGCCGACTTGTCTCCGTGACAAGACAATGAATCAAGTGAAAACAGGACGCGCTGTACATTTTTTGTGCGAACACTGTCGAGACTTTCATCTTGCGGCCCCGAATGAGACTGTGTGAGCCTCGATACCGGATGGGGACTGGGATGGGCCGGCCGGAGCTTTGCGCGCCATGACGTGCGAAGCGTTCTCGGCCGGTCTCGCTTGAGAAAGATACGACATGCCAAAACGAGTGTTGCTTGGTGCCCTCCTGGCTTGCGGCCTCACGGCCTCGGCGCTGGCGCAAGAGCCGAGGACGGGGGGCGTGATCAACGCCGTGATCCAGCCCGAGCCGCCCGGCCTGATGCTTGCGCAGGTCCAGAACGGCCCGACTCAAATGGTCTCGGGCAACATCTTCGAGGGCCTGCTGCGCTACAGCCCCAAGCTCGAGCCACTGCCGGAGCTTGCCGAAAGCTGGAGCGTCAGCGAGGACGCCAAGACCTACACCTTCAAGCTCAAGAAGGGCGTGACCTGGCATGACGGCAAGCCCTTCACCGCCGCCGACGTCCTGTTCTCGATGGAGATGCTGAAGCAGACGCATGCGCGTGCCCGCACCAATCTGGCGCAGGTCGACAAGATCGAGACGCCGGACGACTATACGGTGGTGTTCACGCTGAAGCAGCCATTCGGACCGTTCCTCGGCATCTTCGAGGTCGGCTCGATGCCGATGGTGCCGAAGCATCTCTATGAAGGCACCGACTGGAAGACCAACCCCTACAACAACGCGCCTGTCGGCACCGGCCCCTTCATGTTCAAGGAGTGGCAGAAGGGCTCGTTCATCCGCCTGGTCAAGAACCCGAACTACCACGAAAAGGGCAAGCCCTATCTCGACGAGATCTACTGGCAGATCATTCCCGACGCCGCCGCGCGCTCGGTGGCGTATGAGACCGGCAAGGTCGATGTGCTGCCCGGCG
Source organism: Bradyrhizobium barranii subsp. apii (assembly GCF_011516635.5). Taxonomy (GTDB): domain Bacteria; phylum Pseudomonadota; class Alphaproteobacteria; order Rhizobiales; family Xanthobacteraceae; genus Bradyrhizobium; species Bradyrhizobium barranii. The sequence continues at coordinate 8,868,869 of NZ_CP096255.1, forward strand.
GCTCGGTCGAGAACTTCGACGTGCCGCGGCTGTCCAAGCTGAAGGACACCTGCGTCACCGGCGCCGGCTGGGAGTTCTTCTCGCCGCTCGCCTGGCTATGGCTGAACAACCGCCAGGGGCCACTCGCCGACAAGCGGGTGCGGCAGGCGATCATGTACGCGATCGACCGCGATTTCGCCAAGGACGTGATCTGGAACGGGCTCGGCAAGGTGGCGACAGGCCCGTCCGCCTCGACCATCAAGTACTACACCGACGACGTGCCGAAATACCCTTACGATCCTGCCAAGGCCAAGGCGCTGCTGAAGGAAGCTGGCTACAAGGGCGAGAAGATCCGCCTGCTGCCGCTCGCCTATGGCGAGACCTGGCAGCGCTGGGGTGAAGCCGTGAAGCAGAACCTCCAGGACGTCGGCATGAACATCGAGACGATCGCCACCGACGTTGCCGGCGGCAACCAGAAGATCGGCGACTGGGACTACGACATCGCCTTCACCTATCTCTACCAAATGGCGATCCCGCGCTCGGCGTCGGCCGCAATTATATCTCCAGCAACATCGCCAAGGGGCAGGTCTTCAACAACGTCGAGGGCTACTCCAACCCGGAGATCGACAAGCTCTTCGCCGACGGCGCGACCGCGACGCCGGACTCGAAGCGCAAGGAGATCTACGAGAAGGCGCAAAAAATCCTGGTCGAGGACGTGCCGGTGGCCTGGATGCTGGAATTGCAATTCCCGACCATCACCCGCTGCAAGGTCAAGAACCTGATCACCACGGGCATCGGGGTCAATGACGGCTTCAAGGACGCATGGCTGGACAAGTGATGGCTGCCCTCTTCACCTCTCCCCGCTCGCGGGGAGAGGTCGAATGTGCGCATAGCGCACATTCGGGTGAGGGGGAGTCTCCGCGAGCCCAACTATCACCGTCCCCGCGGAGAGTCCCCCTCACCCCAACCCTCTCCCCGCATCCGCCTTCGCCGAGGCTTCGGCGGACAAGAGCGGGGCGAGGGAGCCCACTGTCTCCGTGGCTCCAGGTCACGCTACAAGAGATGACTCTCTAATATGCTCTCCTTCGTCGCTCAGCGTGTCCTGAAGAGCGTGATCGTCCTGCTCGCGATCGTCGTCCTCAATTTCTTCCTGATCCGGCTTGCGCCCGGCGACCCCGCGGTCGTGATGGCGGGCGAGGCCGGCGCCAGTGACCAGGTCTTCGTCAAGCAGCTCCGGGAAAAGTTCGGCCTCGACAAGCCGCTGCCCGAGCAGCTCTTCATCTACGTCAAGGGCGTCGTCACGCTCGACCTCGGCTTCTCCTTCCGCCAGCAGGCGCCGGTCGCGAAGCTGATCGGCGAGCGGCTGCCGGCGACGCTGCTGCTGACGCTGACGGCCTTCGCGATCTCGCTCATGCTCGGGGTTCTCTTCGGCACCTTCGCTGCGCGCTTTGCCGGAACCTTCCTCGACACGGCCATCACCGTGTTCGCGCTGATCTTCTACGCCATGCCGATCTTCTGGGTGGCACTGATGGGAATCCTCATGTTCTCGGTCACCATGGATTGGCTGCCGAGCTTCGGCTACGAGACCGTCGGCGCCAACCTCACCGGCCTTGCCCACGCAGTCGACGTCGCAAAGCATCTGATCATGCCGGCGATGACGCTCGGCCTGTTCTTCATGGCGACCTACACCCGCATGACGCGCGCTTCGATGCTGGAGGTGAAGCGGCTCGACTTCGTCAAGACCGCGCGCGCCAAGGGCCTTTCCGATGCCGTGATCCAGCGTCGCCACGTGCTGCGCAACGCGCTGCTGCCGGTCGTGACGCTGGCCGGTGTGCATTCCGGCACGCTGATCGGCGGCGCCGTCATCACCGAGACCGTGTTCGCCTGGCCCGGCATCGGGCGTCTGATGTACGACGCGCTGCTCCAGCGCGACTACAATCTGCTGCTCGGCGTCTTCGTGATCTGCTCCGCCATGGTGCTGATCTTCAACCTCATCACCGACCTCGTCTACCGCCTGGTCGACCCGCGCATCGAATTCGCCTCATGAAACAGTTCTGGAAATCGATGCTGAAGAGCCCGAGCGGCGTCGTCGGGCTCGTCATCCTTGTCCTTGCGATCTCGATCGCGGTGTTCGGGCCGATGCTGTTCCCGAATTCACCCTGGCGGATGGTGCAGCGGCCGTTCCTGCCGCCCTTCACGCTCTCGACCGTGCCGCTCGGCACCGACGCGCTCGGCCGCGACGTGTTCGCCGGCATGATCTTTGGCGCTCGCGTCTCGCTGCTGGTCGGCCTCGTCTCCACGCTGGTCGCGCTGGTCGTCGGCGTTCCCATCGGCGCCATGGCCGGCTATTTCGGCGGCAAGGTCGACGACGCCCTGATGCGCTTCACCGAGTTCTTCCAGACCATTCCGAGCTTCGCGCTCGCGATCGTGCTGGTCGCGATCCTCCAGCCCTCGATCTACTCGATCGTGGCCTCGATCGCGGTGGTGAGCTGGCCGCCGGTCGCCCGCCTCGTGCGCGGCGAGGTGCTGTCGCTGCGCACGCGCGAATATGTCCAGGCCGCCGTCGTGACCGGCCAGAGCAACACCTGGATCATCCTGCGCGAGATCCTGCCCAACGCGCTGTCGCCGGTGATCGTGCTGGCCTCGCTGATGGTGGCGACCGCGATCCTGCTGGAATCCTCGCTGGCGTTCCTTGGGCTCGGCGATCCCAATCTGATCTCCTGGGGCTACATGGTCGGCGCCGGCCGCACCGTGATCCGCCAGGCCTGGTGGATCACCGTGTTTCCCGGCGTCGCCATCCTGATCTCGGTGCTGGGCCTCAATTTGATCGGCGAAGGCCTCAACGACGCGCTCAATCCGCGCCTGTCTCGGGAGGGCCGCTGATGATGACCGCCCCGCCCGCCGTCTCGATCAAGAATCTGCGGATTGCGCTGCCCAAGGGCGCCGAGCGTCCGTTCGCGGTCGACGGCGTCTCGCTGGATTTACGGCCCGGCAAGATCGTCTGCGTCGTCGGCGAATCCGGCTCCGGCAAGTCGATGTGCGCGCATGCGCTGATGGGCCTGTTGCCTGATACGGTCACCGTCACCACCGGCGAGATCCAGTTCGAAGGCCGCGACCTGCTCAAGCTCGACGACGACGGCTGGCGCGATTTGCGCGGCCGCCGGCTCGCGATGATTTTTCAGGAACCGATGACCGCGCTCAATCCGTTGATGCGGATCGGCGACCAGATGGCGGAGATGTTCGAGGCCCACGGCCTGCTGACGCCGAAGGAGCGGCGCGCCAAGGCGCTGTCGCTGGCGCGCGAGGTCGGCCTGCCCGACCCCGAGCGCATTGTCCGCGCCTATCCGCACCAGCTCTCCGGCGGCCAGCGCCAGCGCGCCATGATCGCGATGGCGCTCGCGCTCGAGCCTGCGGTGCTGGTCGCGGACGAGCCCACCACCGCGCTCGACGTCACCACGCAGGCGCAGATCCTGAAACTGATCCGCAACCTCCAGCGCAACCGCAACATGGCGGTGATGTTCATCACCCATGATTTCGGCGTGGTCGCCGACATCGCCGACCAGGTCGTGGTGCTCAGGCACGGCAAGGTCGTCGAGGAAGGCCCCGCCGCGACCATCTTCAACAATCCGCAGCACGACTACACCAAGGCGTTGCTCGCCGCCGTGCCGTCGATGGACCCGCCGGCGCGTGAGCCGCTCGACGACCAGGCCAGAGCCGTCGAGGTGATCGGGCTGGACAAGACCTACGTCACATCAGGCGGCTGGTTTCGCGACGACCGCCGTGTCGATGCCGCGCGCGAAGTCAACTTCAATATCCTGAAGGGCGAGACGCTCGGCCTCGTCGGCGAGACCGATCTCACGCAGCTTTCGGGCAAGGCGCTCCGCGCCGAGCGCCATCGCATCCAGATGATCTTTCAGGATCCGTTTGCCTCGCTCAATCCGCGCCGCAAGGTCGGGCACATCATCGCCGACGGTCCGATCGCAGCCGGCATCGATCCGAAAGTGGCGTTCGACCGCGCCCGCGATCTCCTCAAGATGGTCGGACTGGACGCCGGCGCGCTCGACCGCTACCCGCATGAATTCTCCGGCGGCCAGCGTCAGCGCATCGGCATCGCGCGCGCGCTCGCGCTCGAGCCGGACATCATCGTCGCCGACGAAGCCGTCTCCGCGCTCGACGTTTCCGTGCAAGCGCAGGTGCTGCGACTGCTCGAGGACCTCAAGGCGCGCCTTGGCCTCTCGATGCTGTTCATCACCCACGATCTGCGCGTCGCAGCGCAAATCTGCGACCGCATCGCGGTGATGCAGCGCGGCGCCATCGTCGAGTTGAAGCCGACCGCGCAACTGTTCGCCGCGCCGGAGCACGCCTATACGCGCGAGCTGCTGGCGGCCGTGCCGGGCCGGAAGGAGCGCGCGCCGGCGGCGTGAGGCGGCCGATCGCGGTTGCTACTTGGCCGGAGGGTTGGTGTTCTTCCAGGTCGGGACTGAGTTGGTCACGCCGACCGATGGTTGATTGGACGTTCCGATCGACGGCGCAGTGACGGTCCCGACGGTCTGTCCGGAGCTTCCATAAGTTGTGCCTTGCGTTGCTGGCGCTCCGGAAAGACCGCCCGTGTTGCCTTGGGTGCCCGCCGCAGACGTCTGCGCGCCTGCAGCGAATGGCGATGCCGCAAATCCGACGGCGATAAGTACCGCAATCGAGCGTCTCGTTCTTGTCATGGCTAATCCTTTCGGGCGCGGTGTCTCAGTCGCGTCGGCCGTTCGCTCGTCGAACCAGTCGTGCACTGAGCAATCTTACAACTCCACGCGCGTAAAAATGTGCCGCAATACGATCACACTGCAGGGCCTGACGCTCCATCACGATGGCGCGACGAGCAGCTCCAGCCGAACAGGGGCGCACTCCCAGCCCCTTGGCTCGCCGCTGCGCCGCCGTGCCGGGACACAAGCAGCGCGCGCCGGCAACGTCAGGCCAGCTCATGGCTAAGGTATTCCGCTCCTCTTCACGCAACGGAACACTCACGGGCTTTTTATCCCTCGTGACCGCCCGCACAGATGCGAAACAGAGGCCGGCACCCCAGATTCGCATGGAATGATCTCCATCATCTGATGATGGATTCCCGATCCATTGGAGCCGATATGGGCCAGGTTATTCAGTTTATCTCGAAATCCGAGCGCGAGCGCGTTCGCCTCATTCAGGAGGCACGCGCGATCTACGACAGCATTTTTCCGCCGGCTGATCCGAGCGGCGAGCCGCAGGGCAAGACGACGATCGGCCGCGCGGCCAACGGCGACGCAGGAAATCTGGCGTGATCAAGATCATCGCGGTGCTCTGCAGCCTCTCCTCTCCGGCGAATTGTCACGAGCAGATCGTCACCACGTCGGACCTCGCCAACGTCTCGATGCAGTCCTGCCTGATGGGCGCGCCGCAGCTCGCCGAATGGATGAACCAGCATCCGGCCGAACGCCTGGCTGGATGGCGCTGCGTGTTCGGTCAACAGACCGGCAGGGGCGCCTGTGGCCACAGGCCGTCTGGTCGAGGACGGCGCCATCCAGTTGAACCGTGACGAGCATGCATCGCCAGGCTAGAATGGCGACGCTGCTTGGCAGAGGGGGACGCCGGATGGAGGTCGCCAGCCTCGTTCTTCCCGTGTTCGCAATCATCGTCACCGGCTGGCTTGCCGGCGAACTCGGTTATCTCTCCCGCTCGCTTGCGGACGCGCTGGTGCATTTTGCCTACAACGTGGCGATGCCGGCGCTGCTGATCGTCACGATCGCCCAGGAGCCGGCGCGCAACCTGCTGGAATGGCGCTTCCTGCTCGCGTTCGGCGGCGGCTCCCTCCTCTGCTTCGCGCTGGTCTTCCTGGCGGTCCGTGCGGACGGCAAGCACGACCTCGCCAGCAGCACGATCCATGGCATGGCGGCGGCCATGACCAATACCGGCTTCGTGGCGCTCCCGATCCTGCACGCGATCTACGGCCAGCCCGCCGTCTTGCCCGCCGCGGTGGCGACGGTGTTCGTCGCCGGCGTGATGTTTCCGCTCACGGTCATCCTGCTGGAAAGGGACGTGCGCAGCCCTGCGCATTCCGCCGGGCTGGTGAAGCAGATCCTGCTCAATCCGATGGTGCTGTCGACGCTGATCGGTCTCGTCTGGGCGATCACGGGCTTGCCGATTCCGGCGCCCGTCGCGGCCTATCTGAACATCATTGCCGCCGCGCTCACGCCCTGCGCACTGTTTGCCATCGGGCTTGGCCTGTCGGTCGACGGCCTGCGATCCAACCTGAAAGCATCGTTCGCGCTCGCGACCGTGAAGCTGGTGGTGATGCCGCTGATCGTCTACGGACTTTGCGTGGTCACTGGCCTCAACCCGCTCTACACGGTCGCCGCCGTCATATGCGCGGCCGTGCCGACGGCGAAGACCGTCTATGTGCTGGCACACGAGCACAAGGTCGGTCACCACGATGCTGTCGGTCGCGACATTGCTGGTCGCGCTCTACCTGCTCTCCGGCCTCGCGCCCGGGACGCGTTGACGGTCACCGGCGCGCCTGGCGAGGTGTTCTCTATCTCGTGGTGTTGCTCCAGGTCGGCACCGAATTGGTCACGCCGACCGACGGCCAATTGTACGATCCGATCGAGGGCGCCGTGGCCGTCCCGACCGTCTGTCCAGACGACCCGTAGGAGGTCCTGGGCTGCGCGACCGGCAATGCGGCGGCGCCGTAGGTCGGGGCCACCACGCCCGTGCTGTAGTGATGCCGGCTCGGCCGGGCCTTCTTCGCTTCGGCTGCGAAGGGCGCGGCAAGCAGTCCGACAGTGATGAGTGCGGCAATGGCGGGTTTGATGCGTGTCATGGCGGTTCCCTTCATTGGCCGCGAGCCCAGTGTGCGATGTGTTCATTCAACGCAAGATTTCCATAGGCATCCGTTCATAACTTCGTGCACGCCCGAATGTGCCTGACCCGGACACCGCTGCCGTGGTCATCGTCGCTTCGGACGACATGCCTTGCGGCCATGTCGCTCCTTAACTGTCGCGACAGAGTGCATCAGCGCCTTGAAGGCGGCGATCGCCGGATCGTCAGCGAGCGTGTGGTCGGGCCGCGACTCCAGATGCTCGACGACGGCCAGCAGCGCGTCCGCGATCTGTCCGATCTGCTTGCCGTAACCGGCCACATCCGACAGCACGTCCTTCTCGACATCTGGCGCCGAGGATTGCCCCACCGTGATGTTGACGAGACCGAACTGGCCGCCGGTGGGACTGAAGAACGACGGATAAATGGACTGGACGACATCCCCCGACAGGGGCAGCTTGAACACAGGCATGCGATTTCGCCTCGCTGATGCTCGACCGGCATGGACACACTATCACGACCACCCGCCTTCGGATGGACCCGAATCAGCGCTAGTGCATCGCCTTCAGTGACTTCCCTGGACGCAAACAGCATGACCGGCGCCGAACTGAAGCAGCTCCGCAACGACCTTTCCGATGCCCTCGAGCGCAAGCTCACCGCGGCCGACATGGCCAAGCTTTGCGGACTGCCGGAGAAGGGCGGCGCCGACACCATCCGGCGCTGGGAGGTCAGCGGGCCGACGCCGTCCGCGACCAAGGTGCTGCGCGTGCTCGCGATGGCGAGCGAGCGCTATCCGATCATGGAGAAGTTCGACGTCTTCGATCGCCACGACGTACGCGAGGAAGACCGGCCCGCAAGGCGCGCGGCCTTCCGCGAGCAGATGCGCGATGAGGTGCGACGGCGGCTTGGTTAACGAGAGACGCGCGCAAGTTACCCGAGACTTGCGACGTTAAGCCTTCCTTCACCACTTCTTAAGCCGCCATTAAGCACGAAAATCATTTACAGCCCAATAAGTTAGGTTGGCTGTCGCTGTGCCACGGATGTGACAGCATTTTCGTCAAAAGCGAGCTATCTGCAAAGCCAACGACGGCGCGGACAGCGCGTCTGCCGGGGACCAAAGTGCTGGAGTTCAAGACGATGAAGAAGATTTTGTTTGCGACCGTTGGGCTGCTCGTGGTGGGCGCTGCCGCGCCGGCCGTCGGCGCCGATCTCGGCAACCGCAACTATTACAAGGCGCCTGCGCCGGCCTATGCCGCGCCGATCTACAACTGGACGGGCTTCTATGTCGGCGGCCATGTCGGCGGCGCGTTCTCCAGCGACAACAATTTCAACGGCCTCTCCACCGGCAACAACGGCAACGGCCGTTTCCTCGGCGGCGTGCAGGTCGGTACTGACTGGCAGTTCAACCCGAACTTCTTGGTCGGCGTCGAAGGCCAGTATTCCTGGCTCTCCGGCAGCGTCGGCGCGGCGTTCCCGGGCGGCGTCGCCTACAGCAACGACCAGCGAGGCCTCGGCTCGATCACCGGCCGCGTCGGCTACACCTGGGGTCCCGGCCTGCTCTACGTGAAGGGCGGCTACGCCTATTCGGACAACAACGAGAAGGTGACGATTGGCGGCGTGCCGACCGGCTTCATCATCGATGGCGATCACCGCAACGGCTACACCGTCGGCGCCGGCCTCGAATACATGTTCGCCCCGAACTGGTCGGCCAAGGCCGAGTACCAGTACTACAATTTCGGCGACGCCCACTTCACCGCGGGCCCGCTGGTGGGCACCGGCAACTTCACGACCGACGACCACACCTTCAAGGCGGGCGTCAACTACCGCTTCAACTGGGCCAACTCGGCGGTCGCGCGCTACTGATCGCGCCTCAAAAATCTCCTCGCCAACAAGGGCCGGCAAATCTGCCGGCCCTTTCTTTTTTCGCTGTGCGGAACGAACGCAACCGATTGTGCAACTTGCGATTTTTTAACCCGACCCAGGGATACTCCGCGGCGAAAATATAAAGATCACGCGTGGGGGAATTTCGATGGCGATCCGTCTGGGTGCTGGCCGTGTCCTTGGCCGTCTCAAGCCTCGTTTCAAGATGCCAAGGTGGGGCGTGCGCGGCAGCCTGTTCGCCGCCTTCGCATTGATCGCGGGCATGGGCCTCGTGATCGCAGCCGGCGCCGGCTTCGTCTTCAATCACCTCGGCGCGACCATGATGGATCTGAGCGGCCGCGACATCCCGCGCCTCTCCGCCAGCCTGCAGCTTGCCTCGCAAAGCGCGACGCTCGCCGCGCAAGGCCCGGGCCTGCTGGCATCGCCCTCCGACGAGGCGCTGAAGGAACGCACCAAGAGCGTGAAGGACATCCAGCAGCTCGCCATGGCCAAGCTCGGCGAGATCATCGAGCTCGGCGCCGACAAGCAGGTCGCAACCGCGCTGCGCGACACCGCCAAGAGCATCGACGAGGCGACCCAGAGCCTGGTGTCGGCCGCGCGCGAGCGGCTCGAGACCGGCGCGCTGCATGACAAGCAGTATGAGGCGCTGCGCAAGGCCCAGCTCACCTTCGTCGGCGCGGCCGGTCCTGCGATGCTGGACGCACAGACGCGCCTGAACGCGATCCTCGGCGCGGCGGAAGTTTCCGCCGATGATGCGACTGAGGCTGCCCGCTCCGTCTCCCAGGTCGCGACAATCTCCGCCAACGGCAATCTGATGGCCGCCGACATGATGGCGGCGCTGTCGGCCAACAACAGCGACACGCTGGAAGCGATCGAGAAGGAGTTCAAGGCGACGCGCGACCGCGTCAAGTCGAACCTCGAGGACCTCCCGAACATGCCCTCGATGCAGACGGTGCGCGACGCCGTGCAGAAGCTGTTCGCCTTCGGCGAGGGCAAGACCGGCGTGTTCAAGATCCGCCAGAAGGAGCTCGACGCCATCGACTACGGCCAGACCATTCTGGACGAGACCCGCAAGCTCAATGTCGGTCTCGGCATCAGCGTGCAGCAGCTCGTCGACGGCGTGCAGAAGGAGACCAACGCGTCGACCTTCCAGGCGCGCCAGGAGATCTCGCTCGCCACCACCGCGATGCTGGCGCTGGGCGCGCTGATGTTGGTTGGCTCGGCGCTGTTCGTCTGGCTCTATGTCGGCCGCAACATCCTGCGGCGGATCGGCGCGCTGCATCAGTCGATGCAGCTGCTCGCGAATGGCGACCTCGAGACCGAGATCTACCGCTCGAAGCACCACAACGACGAAATCTCGGTGATGGCGAACACGCTGCAGGTGTTCCGCGAAAGCATGATCGAGGCCCGCGCGATGTCGAGCGAGCAGGACAAGGACCGTGTCGCCAAGGCCGAGCGTGCCGCGCGCATGGAAGCGAAGATCGCCGAGTTCGAGCGCGCGGTACGCAACGCGCTCGACAATCTCGCGCAATCGGCCAATTCGATGCAGTCCACCGCGCAGAGCATGTCGAACACCGCCGACCAGTCCAACGCGCTAGTGAACGCGGTTGCCTCCGCCGCGGAGGAAACCTCGGTCAACGTGCAGACCGTGTCATCAGGCACCGAGCAGCTGTCGTCCTCGATCGAGGAGATCAGCAAGCAGGTCGTCACCTCGGCCGCGATCGCCAGGAAGGCGGTCGACGAGGCCGGCGCCACCGACACCACGGTGCAGAGCCTTGCCGACAGCGCGAGCCGCATCAGCGTCGTGGTCGACCTGATCCAGACCATCGCCTCGCAAACCAACCTGCTCGCACTCAACGCCACCATCGAGGCGGCGCGCGCGGGCGAAGCCGGCCGCGGCTTCGCAGTGGTCGCCTCCGAGGTGAAGAGCCTCGCGAGCCAGACCGCCAAGGCGGCGGAAGAGATCCGCACCCAGATCGCCAGCATGCAGTCGGTCACGACCTCCGCGGTCGGCGCCATCCAGGGCATCGGCCGGATCATCGGCGAGATCAACGACGTGACGACGACGATCGCCGCCGCGGTCGAGGAACAGGGCGCGGCCACCCGCGAAATCGCCCGCAACATCCAGCATGCCGCCGGCGGCACCAGCGAGGTCTCCAGCAACATCATCGGCGTCTCCACGGCTTCGGCGGAAGCCGGCGCGGCGGCGAGCGAAGTGCTGGGCGCCTCCGACGCGCTCCGCCGCGAAGCCGACATGCTGCGCGGAGAGATCGACGCATTCCTCAACAATATGCGGGCGGCGTAAGCCGCCGGTCCGTAGCCCGGATGGCGCGCCGCGTAATCCGGGCTACGGAAAACTGCGGGTATGACCGCCATGCGGAGACCACGGCCCGGCCTTTTTCGGCTGGCGCCCCGCGCCCGGCGGGTTTAAGCCGGTAGCATGAACCCGAAAACCGACACCGTGCAGTCCTCGGCCGAGGCCCTGCGCTATCCCTGGGAACAGCATCCCGGCCCCGAAGAGATCGTCGAGGTGCGTCCCGGCGTGTTGTGGGCGCGGCTGAAACTGCCGTTCCGCCTCAACCACGTGAACATCTACCTGCTCGCCGACGGCGACGGCTATGCCATGGTCGATGCCGGCTTCGGCAACGAGGAGACGATCGAGGCCTGGACCAGACTGTTCGAGGGGCCGCTGAAGGGCGTCAACATCACGCGCCTGATCGTCACGCATTCGCACCCCGATCACGTCGGCCTCGCGGGCTGGATCGTCGAGCGGTTCAACTGCCCGCTGGTGATGACGCAGGTCGAATATCTGCAATCGGTCTACCACCAGAACCGCGGCACCGAGGAGCGGCGCGAAGCCCAGCGGCTGTTCTTCCGCCGCCACGGCATGGACGAGTCGCTCACCGAAAAGCTGCTCGGCCGCGGCCAGGATTATCTCAAGCGCGTCTCGGTGCTGCCGCCGTCCTACCGCCGCATCTCGCATGGCGACGAGGTCGTGATCGGCACGCGCCGCTTCAAGGTGATCACCGGCGGCGGGCACGCGCTCGACCAGGTGATGCTGTATTGCGCCGACGACAAGCTGTTTCTCTCCGCCGACCAGGTGCTGAGCAAGATCTCGCCCAATGTCAGCGTCTGGGCGGTCGAACCCGACCAGAACTCGCTCGGCGAATATCTGGCCTCGCTCGCGAGCCTGACCACCACCCTGCCCTACGATCTGCTGGTGCTGCCCGGCCACGGCGTGCCGTTCTATGGTCTGAAGACCCGCATCAAGCAGCTCGCCGACCACCATGAGGAGCGCTGCCGCCTGATCGCGGAAGCCTGCAGTGAGGTGCCGCAGACCTCGCGCGCCCTGGTGCCTGTCGTGTTCAACAAGCACGTGCTGGACGAACACCAGATGGGTTTTGCCGCCGGCGAACTCGTTGCCCACGTCAATTACATGATCGTCGAGGGCCGGCTGACGGCGGAGACGAAGGACGGCGTGCTCCAGTTCCGGACGACGTGAGCTTTTCGCCTCTCCCCGCCTGCGGGGAGAGGGAGCAGACCTCCGCCGCGGCTACCAGCTCACTTCATATTCGCGATCGCGTGCAGCGCCGCGACGTAGCCGAACGGGCCCAGCCCGCAGATCACACCGGTCGCCACGAACGAGATCTTGGAGTGCCGGTGATATTCGTCGCGGGCGTGGATGTTGGAGATGTGGACCTCCAGCACCGGGCCTTCGAATGTCTTGATCGCGTCCATGATCGAGACCGAGGTGAAGGAGAAGCCGGCCGGATTGATGACGATCGCATTGGCATCCTGCCGCGCCGACTGGATCAGATCGACCAGCACGCCTTCATGGTTGGACTGGTGGAAGGCCAACTTGAGCCCGAGCTTGGCAGCCGCTTCCTCGCAACTCACATTGACCTCCGCGAGCGTGGTCGTGCCGTAGATGTGCGGCTCGCGGATGCCGAGCATGTTGAGGTTGGGACCGTTGAGGATCATCACGCGCTTCATGGACAGGTCCTTCTAGAAGTTAGCCACCGAACCACTTGGCCGGGCCGGTGACGAGAGCGGGAAACAGCGTCAGCAAGGCTAGCACGACGAGCTGCGCGATCATGAAGGGCCAGACGCCGCGGATCAGATCATCCATCGAGACGCGGGCAACGCCACAGACGACGTTGAGCACGACGCCGACCGGCGGCGTGATCAGGCCGATAGCGTTGTTGATGATGAAGAGCACGCCGAAATAGACGGGGTCGATGCCGGCCTGCTTGACGATCGGCATCAGGATCGGCGTCAGGATCAGGATCGTCGGCGTCATGTCCAGCGCGGTGCCGACGATGACGACGATGATCATCAGCACGAAGGTGAGGAGGGTCTTGTTGCCCGCGAACGGTTGCACGAGCGCCACGATCTGGTCGGAGATCTCGGCAACCGTGATCAGCCAGGACGATACCAGCGCCGCGGCGACGAGGAACATCACGACAGCCGTGGTCTGCGCGGTGCTCACCAACAGTGCCGGCAGTTGTGCCGGCCTGAGCTCGCGATAGACGCCCATCGCCACCACCAGCGAATAGACCGCGACGACGACGGCCGCTTCCGTCGGCGTGAAGATGCCGAAGCGCAGGCCGAAAATGATGATCATCGGCAGCATCAGGGCCCAGAAACCGTCGATCAGCGCGCGCCAGATCTCTGCAAGGCTCTTGCGTGGGAGGCGCGCCGGGTTCTCCTTGCGCACCACCCACCACCAGGCAAAGCACAGGCCGACGCCAAGCAGCAGGCCCGGCACGATGCCGGCCAGGAACAGCTTCGAGATCGAGACATTGGCGGCGACGCCGAAAATGACGAAACCGATCGACGGAGGAATGACGGGCGCGATGATCCCGCCGGCCGCGACGAGGCCAGCCGCGCTGGCGCGATTGTGGCCGGCGGCGGCCATCATCGGCACCAGGAGCGCACCGAGCGCCGCGGCGTCCGCGACCGCCGAGCCCGAGAGCGAGGCCAGGATGCATGACGTGAGGATCGCGACATAGCCGAGCCCACCGCGGAAATGGCCGACCAGCGCGATCGCGAAGTTGAGGATGCGGCGCGCAAGGCCACCGGTGTTCATGACCTCGCCGGCGAGGATGAAGAACGGCACCGCCATCAGCGGGAAGGAATCGACGCCGTTGATAACGTTCTGCGCGATGATCTGGGAGTCGAACATCGCGAGATAGGTCATCAGCGCGATGCCGCAGATGATCAGCGCAAACGCGATCGGCATGCCGATCGCCATGGCGCCCAGCAGCGAGAAGGTGAAGACGGCGACAGTCATGCCTGCTGCTTTCCGCTCGCGTCGCCAGGAGAATGCGGGAGTTCCTCGGACTCGCTGATGGCGATCAGATCGGCATCGGCGACCTGCCCGGTCACGAGCCGATAGAGCTCGTGCACGATGATCACGCAGGAGGAGGCGCCGAACACGATCCCGGCGGCGTAGAACAGGCCGACCGAGAGCCCCGAGGCGGGCGCCACCGTGTCCCAGTTCAACACCGTCTGCTTCCAGGAGCCTTCCGTCAGCAGCACGGAGGCATAGAGCATCAGCGCGTGGCTGAGGCCGTAGCAGACCTTGCGGCCGAACGGCGACAGCACCTTGACGAGGCTGTCGACGCCGAGATGGGCATGCTCCTTCAGGCCGATGATCGCGCCCAGAAACACCATCCACACGAACAGCCAGCGCGACAGCTCTTCCGAGATCGCAATCCCGGAATTGAAGCCGTAGCGCAGCACGACGTTGCCGAACACCAGCACCACCATGGCGGCAAGCAGCACCGCGATCACCGCGCGGAGCAGCCAGAAGTAGGCGTTGACCATCGTTTTCATCATGTCCGGCCTGCTGCGCGTCGGCTTACGGCTTGAGCGCATGCACGCGGTCGAGCTCGCTGTTGAATAGCTTGACGATGGCGGGGTCGTAGTCGGCCGAGAATTTTTCCGCGATCGGCCTGGTCTTCTCGCGCATGCGATCGAGCTCGCCGGGCGCGATCTCGTTGACAGCCATGCCCTTGGCCTTGAGCTCGTCGATCGCGGCCGTGGCCTGCTCGCGGCTGACCTTGCGCTGGTAGTCGCGCGCCTCGATCGCCGCGTCCTGCAAAATCTTCTGCTCGTCAGGCGAAAGACCGTCCCAGAATTTCTTGCTGATCAGGATGATGTTGGTCGAATAGGTGTGGTTGGTGACGCTGAGATACTTTTGCACCTCGAAGAACTTGTTCGACAGGATCACCGAGAACGGATTCTCCTGGCCGTCGACGGTGCCTGTCTCCAGCGCGCTATAGAGCTCCGAGAAACTCATCGGCACCGGGTTGGCGTTGAAGGCCTTGAAGGTCTCCAGATAGACCGGGTTCGGGATCACGCGGATCTTGATGCCACCGAGGTCCTCGCCCCTGGTAATGGCACGCTTGCTGTTGGTGACGTTGCGGAAGCCGAGATCCCAATAAGCGAGACCGACCAGCCCCTTCTCGGGCAGCTTTGCCAGCAGCGCTGCGCCGAGCGGACCATCGAGCAGGGCGTCGGCCTGCTGCGGCGTCGAGACGATGAAGGGGAAATCGATCAGGCCGTAATCCTTGACGATGCCGACCAGCGACGTCGTCGCCGGCGACTGCATCTCCTGGGTGCCGGCGCGCAGCGCCGATTGCTGCTGCATCTCGCTGCCCAGCTGGTTGGCCGGATATTCGCGCACCTTGAGCTTGCCGCCGCTCTTGGCCGCGACGATCTCGGCGAATTTCTGCACGCCTTTGCTGACGGGATGGTCGGTGTTGTTGAGGTGCCCCCAGCGGATGGTGCGCTCCTGAATGGCCTGCGCCGAGGCCGGCCCCATCGCGCCCAAGGCGACCGCGCCGATCGCCGCCACCAAAGCCAGACCTTTGAACCGAACGGGCATCGCTCCCTCCCCTGTTGATCTCGTTCTTAGGGACAGGAACGTCTTATATGACGAATTATAAATCAACCTATATTTTTGATTTTGTATGATATTACATGAAACACTTGATAAAGTTTCGAAATCTGGCAAAACGCACGTCCAACGCGCTAGAATGAGGCATGGACACCCTTCCCGACACGACAGCCGAGACGGTGGGCGACAGCGCCTACCGCCGCATCCGCACCGACCTGATCTTCGGCAAGCTGACGCCGGGGCAGAAGCTGAAGCTCGAGCGGATGAGCGGCGCCTATGGCACCAGCATCTCGACGCTGCGCGAGACGCTGAACCGGCTGTGCTCGGAAGGTTTTGTCGTCGCCGAAGGCCAGCGCGGCTTCGAGGTCGCGCCGATCTCGGCGACCGAATTCCAGGAGATCGCGGAGCTGCGCGAGCTGCTCGAGAGCCACATGATCGAGAAGTCGTTTGCGGCCGGCGATCTCGACTGGGAGGCGCACATCGTCTCGGCGCATCACAAGCTCGCGGCGATGGAGCGGATGCTGCTGTCAGGCGAGCGGTCCGATGCGGAAAGCTGGAAACAGTGCGATTTCCAGTTTCATCGCGCGCTCGTCGCGGCCTGCGGCTCGAAGGTGCTGCTCGATGCGCATGCCGCGGTCTATGACCGCTATCTGCGCTACCAGATGATCGCCGTGGTGTTCCGCGGCGAGATGGCTGCTTCCGAGCATCGCGAGCTGAAAGAGCTGGCGCTGAAGCGCGACGCCAAGGGCGCGAACAAGGTGCTGCACACCCACATCCATGATTGCGTGGCGCATGCCTTGCGCAATTCGGATTGGTTAAAGCCGGTGGCCGCCGTCAAGGACGCGCGGAGCGAGCCGCGCAAGAAGGCCAAGGCCGGGTAGACCCGCAGCGCCGCCGATGGTGCAAAGCAACATTGCCTCTCGCGCGAACTTGATCGGGATCAAGTTTCAAATCGCACGATAGGGCATTTTGCCCAAATGCTCCCCATGCCCAAATGTGGGATAGCGCATAGACTCTAGAGCTGGAAAAGCTCTAAGAAGATGCGCCCTTTTTGGTCAGTTCCGTCTTAGGTTTTGCCGATGGATTACGCCCAGTTCTTCAATACCGCCCTCGATCGTCTCCACACCGAGCGGCGCTACCGCGTGTTCGCCGATCTCGAACGCATCGCCGGTCGGTTCCCGCATGCGCTCTGGCACTCGCCGAAGGGCAAACGCGACGTCGTGATCTGGTGCTCCAACGATTATCTCGGCATGGGCCAGCACCCGAAGGTGGTCGGCGCCATGGTCGAAACCGCGACCCGCGTCGGCACCGGCGCAGGCGGCACCCGCAACATCGCCGGCACGCATCATCCGCTGGTGCAACTCGAGGCCGAGCTCGCCGATCTCCACGGCAAGGAAGCGTCGCTGCTGTTCACCTCGGGCTATGTCTCGAACCAGACCGGCATCGCGACCATCGCGAAGCTCATTCCGAACTGCTTGATCCTGTCGGACGAGCTCAACCACAATTCGATGATCGAGGGCATCCGCCAGTCCGGCTGCGAGCGCGTCGTGTTCCGCCACAACGACCTCGCCGACCTCGAAGAGAAGTTGAAGGCCGCAGGTCCGAACCGGCCGAAGCTGATCGCCTGCGAGAGCCTCTATTCGATGGACGGCGACGTTGCTCCGCTCGCCAAGATCTGCGATCTCGCCGAGAAATATGGCGCGATGACCTATGTCGACGAGGTCCATGCCGTCGGCATGTACGGCCCGCGCGGCGGCGGCATCGCCGAGCGTGACGGCGTCATGCATCGCATCGACATTCTCGAAGGCACGCTGGCCAAGGCATTCGGCTGCCTCGGCGGCTACATCGCCGCCAACGGCCAGATCATCGACGCCGTGCGCTCCTACGCGCCGGGCTTCATCTTCACCACCGCGCTGCCGCCGGCGATCTGCTCGGCCGCGACCGCCGCGATCAAGCATCTGAAGACCTCGAACTGGGAGCGCGAGCGCCACCAGGACCGCGCCGCCCGCGTCAAGGCGATCCTCAATGCTGCCGGCCTGCCTGTGATGTCGAGCGACACCCATATCGTGCCGCTGTTCATCGGCGATGCCGAGAAGTGCAAGCAGGCGTCCGACCTGCTGCTGGAACAGCACGGCATCTACATTCAGCCGATCAACTATCCGACGGTGGCCAAGGGCACCGAACGCCTGCGCATCACGCCCTCGCCCTATCACGACGACGGCTTGATCGATCAGCTCGCCGAAGCGCTCTTGCAGGTATGGGACCGCCTGGGTCTGCCGCTCAAGCAAAAGTCGCTGGCGGCGGAGTAGGCCTGCTTCCACCCTCCCCTGAAGGGGGAGGGGCGGCTCACATTGAGCGCAGCGAAAATGGGAGACGGGGTGGGGTGACAGTCTCTCCACCTCTGACGCTGCTCGTGTGGAAAGATCACCCCACCCCGCTCGCGCTTCGCGCGATCGACCCTCCCCCTCCAGGGGAGGGTAAGCGGGATCCGCGTCCGCCCGCACCTTAACGACAACCCCAATTCCCGCCCCGGTAGGGCATTTCGCTGTCGCTTGCGCCCGCCCAACGCGCTAGATTTGCAGGGAAAATGAGTTCGGGCGCCCTCGCGCCCAGGGAGAAGCGCGCTCGCCATGCTGCACGACTGGGGCGTGATCGCTGCCGCCTTCGGCTATATCGGCTTCCTGTTCCTGGTGGCGAGCCACGGCGACCGCCGCTCGCCGGCCGGGCGCGGCCGCGCGTCCGGGCTGATCTATCCGCTGTCGCTCGCGATCTATTGCACCTCCTGGACCTTCTTCGGCTCGGTCGGCTTCGCCACCCGCGCCTCGACCGACTTCCTCGCCATCTATGTCGGCCCGATCCTGATGATCGGGCTCGGCGCCGGCGTCCTGCGCCGCGTGATCCAGCTCGCGAAGGCGCACAACATCACCTCGATCGCCGACTTCATCGGCGCGCGCTACGGCAAGAGCCAGGCGGTGGCGGCAACGGTGGCGCTGATCGCGATCATCGGCTCGGTGCCCTACATCGCACTCCAGCTCAAGGCGGTCGCCTCCTCGCTCGAAACGATCCTGAGCGAGGACCAGGCGTTCTCCCACATCCCGATCCTCGGCGACATGGCGCTGATGGTGACGCTGGCGATGGCCGCCTTTGCCGTGCTGTTCGGCACGCGGCAGACCGACGCCACCGAGCATCAGCACGGCCTGATGCTGGCGGTCGCAACCGAATCCATCATCAAGCTGATCGCCTTCCTCGCCGCAGGCATCTTCGTCACCTTCTGGATGTTCTCGCCGCACGAATTGATCGAGCGCGCGATGAGGACGCCGGAGGCGGTGCGCGCCATCAACTATTCGCCGTCGATCGGCAACTTCCTCACCATGACGCTGCTGTCGCTCTGCGCGATCATGCTGCTGCCCCGCCAGTTCCACGTCAGCGTGGTCGAAAACTCCTCGGATGCCGAGGTCAGCCGCGCGCGCTGGCTGTTCCCGTTCTATCTCGTCGCCATCAATTTGTTCGTGATCCCGATCGCGCTCGCCGGCCTCGTCACCTTTCCGTTCGGCGCGGTCGAACCAGACATGTATGTGCTGGCGCTGCCGATGGAGGGCGGCGCGGGACTTCTCAGCGTCGCCGTCTTCGTCGGGGGGCTGTCGGCGGCGACCGCGATGGTGATCGTCGAATGCGTCGCGCTCTCCATCATGGTCTCGAACGACCTCGTGGTGCCATTGGTGCTGCAGCGGCGGCCGGAGGGGCGCACCGGCGGCGCCGATTTCAGCGACTTCCTGCTGCGCTCGCGGCGGCTTGCGATCTTCGCCATCATGGTGATGGCCTATTTCTACTACCGCGCGCTCGGCAACACCCAGCTTGCGGCGATCGGCCTGCTCTCCTTTGCCGCCATCGCCCAGCTCGCGCCAAGCTTCTTCGGCGGGCTGCTGTGGCGGCGCGCCACCGCGCGCGGCGCCATCGGCGGCATGCTGGTCGGCTTCGCGGTGTGGCTCTACACGCTGTTCATCCCGAGCTTCATGGATTCCTCGACGGCCGGCATCCTGCTGCTCCAGCACGGCCCGTTCGGGATCGAGGCGCTGCGGCCGCAAGCGCTGTTCGGAGCCGACCTGCCGCCGCTGATGCACGGCGTGATCTGGTCGCTGTCGCTCAACATCCTGACCTATGTGCTGCTGTCGCTGGCGCGGCGGCCGTCCTCGATCGAGCTGGTGCAAGCCGATCTGTTCGTACCCAACACGCTCGCGCCGATCTCCCCGAACTTCCGCCGCTGGCGCACCACCGTCACGGTGCAGGACATCCAGACCACGGTCGCGCAATATCTCGGACCCGACCGCGCCCGGCATTCGTTCGAGGCATTTTCGTTGCGGCGCAATGTTCGCCTGGAATCCGGGGCGCCCGCCGATTTCGAGCTGCTGCAGCACGCCGAGCACCTGATCGCCTCTTCGATCGGCGCGGCCTCCTCGCGGCTCGTGATGTCGCTGCTGCTGCGCAAGCGGACGGTCTCGGCGAAAGCGGCGCTGAAACTGCTCGACGATTCCCACGCCGCGCTGCATTTCAATCGCGAGATCCTCCAGACCGCGCTCAACCATGTCCGCCAGGGCATCGCCGTGTTCGACGCCGATCTGCAGCTGATCTGTTCCAACCGGCAGTTCGGCGATCTCCTGAACGTGCCGCCGCATTTCATCCAGTTCGGCACGCCATTGCGTGAAATCCTGGAATTCATGGGTGTGAGCGAGCCGGACAATCCGGTCGAGCGCGAAGCCATGCTGGAGCGGCGGCTCGCGGCTTACACCACCGACGGCGAGCCTTATCTCGAGCGCCTGCCCGACCGCCACATGGTGATCGAGATCTTGACCAACCGCATGCCCGGCGGGGGCTTCGTCATCACCTTCACCGATGTCACCCCCACGTTCGAGGCCGCCGAAGCGCTGGAGCGCGCCAACGCGACGCTCGAAAAGCGGGTGCGCGACCGCACCGAGGAGCTGACCCGGCTGAATTCCGAGCTGGCGCTGGCCAAGAGCGCGGCCGAGGACGCCAGCATCTCCAAGACGCGCTTCCTGGCGGCAGCCAGCCACGACATCCTTCAGCCCCTGAACGCGGCGCGGCTCTATGTCACCAGCCTGGTCGAGCGCCAGCACAGCGGCGAGGAGACGCGGCTGGTCGAGAACATCGACGAATCGCTCCAGGCGATCGAGGAGATCCTCGGCGCACTGCTCGACATATCGCGGCTGGATGCCGGCGCGATGACGACCTCGATCTCGAGCTTCAAGATGGCCGATTTGATGCGATCGCTGGAGATCGAGTTTGCACCGATTGCACGCGCCAAGAACCTGGAGCTCGCCTTCGTGCCCTGCTCGCTGCCGGTCGAGTCCGATCGGCTGTTGCTGCGGCGCCTGCTCCAGAACCTGATCTCCAACGCGATCAAATACACCCCGCGCGGACGCGTGCTGGTCGGCTGCCGCCGCCAGGGCCCTTCGCTGAAAATCTGCGTCTACGACACCGGCGTCGGCATCCCGCCGGTCAAGCGCGGCGAGATCTTCAAGGAATTCCACCGCCTCGAACAGGGCGCTCGGATCGCCCGCGGCCTTGGACTCGGCCTCTCGATCGTCGAGCGTCTTGCACGCGTGCTCAAGCACGGCATCGCCATCGACGGCAACAAGAGCGGCGGCTCGGTCTTCTCCGTGACTGTGCCGACAGCCAAGGCGATCACCCACACCGCTGCCGTCACCAGCGCGACGCCGCTGGCGCGTAGGCCGATCTCGGGCGCCCTCATCGTCTGCATCGAGAACGACGCAGCGATCCTCGACGGAATGCGCACGCTGCTGAAGGCCTGGGACGCCGAGGTCATCGCGGTCGCCGACCCCGAGGGCGCGATCGCCGCGATCGAAGGCGCGGGCCGCCGCGTCACCGGCCTGCTGGTCGATTATCACCTCGATCGCGGCAACGGCATTGCCGCCATCCGCGACATCCGCCGCCGCTTCGGCGACGGCATCCCCGCGATCCTGATCACCGCCGACCGCAGCCCCGCGGTGCAGGTCGCCGCGCGCGAGGAAAATGTCGCGGTGCTCAACAAGCCGGTGAAGCCGGCCTCGCTGCGCGCCCTGCTGGGACAGTGGCGCACGCAGCAGATGGTGGCGGCGGAGTGAGCGCGGTCAGTAGTCGGTCGAGACGCTGAGCGCGCGCCACCTCTCGAGCTCGTCGAGGCGTTGCCGGTCCGTCGCCGCGATGGCGTTCACGGCGTCGCTGCCGAACGCGATCCGCAGCGGCGGGCTGTCCATGTCGACGAGCTCCAGCACGACGGCAGCGGCCTTCGCCGGATCGCCAGGCTGGCGACCATCGTAATCGCGCTGCATCCTGACGGCCGCTCCAACGACGGCATCGTACTCTGCCCGCCCTTCGCCGGTCGCATGCGCTGACTGGGCAAAGCCCGTACGGAAGCCGCCGGGTTCGACGATCGTCACGTGCACGCCGATCAACGCCATCTCGCGCGCCAGCGATTCCGAAAAGCCCTCGATGCCCCATTTGGCGGCCGAATAGGCCGCGCGTGCGGGGGCTCCGATCCGTCCGCCGACGGATGAGAATTGCACGATATGCCCGCGGCGCTGCCGGCGCAGGACGGGGATCGCTGCCTTCGTGACGATGATGGTGCCGACCAGATTGACCTCGATCTGCTGACGGAACGAGGCCAGGCTCGTGTCCTCGACCGATCCGAGATCGCCATAGCCGGCATTGTTCACGACCACATCGACGCCGCCGAACGCCTCCACGGCGAGGCCGATGGCCGCTTGCGCGGCCGCCTCGTCAGTCACGTCGAGCGTTGCGAGCCGCAGTCTTTCCTCAAAGCGTTCCCGCACCGGTTCGAGCGGACCGAGATTCCTGGCAGTGGCAACCACCCGGTCGCCCGCCGCAAGCGCGGCTTCCGTGATGGCGCGTCCGAGCCCGCGCGAGCTGCCACTGATGAACCAGGTCTTTGACACGGCGGGCTCCTGACCGCTCAAGGCGCAAGCCGGGTGAAGACGTAGTCGCGGCTCTTTGCGCGGGCGTCGTGGCAGGTGAAGCAGGTGCGGTGCTGGGCCTCGTCGACCGGCTTGCCATTGATGAAGCGGCCGAACCCCCAGCCGCCGGTGGACGCATATTTTCTGGAATCCTTGACCATCACCTGCACCGTGGTGGCCGCGCCGGGGATCGTCGCGGATGCGAATTCCGGCGACTGTTTCCGTTTCCAGGCGCGCTTGACCAGAATGGTGCCATCGGGGAACGGAAGCTTGCCGGCCTGATAAGCGTCGATTGCCGTCTGGTTGCCGACAACGGCGCGAAGCTCGTCGAGTGGCGCCGCCTCCTCGGCGGGCGCGATCAGCTCCCACTGCTTGTAACCCGCAGGAATCGTGACGCCGAAGATCGGCGAGGCGTCTGCCGTGTTGCCTTGTGCCGGTCCCTCGGCGAGAGCGATCGAGACCAGATAGGGCACGCAAGTCAGGAGAACGACGAGAAGGAGCGCGGCAAGCGTGAGAGCCGTCGCATAAGAGCGCTTGTTCTTTTCAGGTTCGATGGACGTCATGACGTTCCTTCATGCTGGGATCGCGGCATAGCCTCGGTCCAATGGACCGAGGCATCGAATGAACGATCAGGCGCCGTCGGCGTCGATGACGGCCTTGGCGAAGGCTTGCGGCGCTTCCTGCGGCAGATTGTGGCCGATGCCGCCGGTGATCAGGCGGAAGTCGTACCGGCCTGAGAACCTCTTGGCATAGGCGCTGGGGTCGGGATGCGGCGCACCGTTGGCGTCGCCCTCCATCGTGATCGTCGGGACGCTGATCACCGGAGCTGCGGCGAGCTTCTTTTCGAGCTCCTCGTATTTGGCTTCGCCCTGGGCGAGCCCGAGCCGCCAGCGGTAATTGTGGATCGTGATGGCGACATGATCCTTGTTGTCCAGCGCCGCCGCGCTCCGGTTAAAGGTCGCGTCGTCGAACTTCCATTGCGGCGAGGCGAGCTTCCAGATCAGTTTTGCGAAATCATGCGTGTACTTCTCGTATCCGGCGCGGCCGCGCTCGGTCGCGAAATAGAACTGGTACCACCATTGCAGCTCGGCCGACGGCGGCAGCGGCGCGTTGCCCGCGGCCTGGCTGGAGATCAGATAGCCGCTGACCGACACCAGCGCGCGGCAGCGATCCGGCCACAACGCAGCGATGATATCCGCGGTGCGCGCGCCCCAGTCGAAGCCGGCGATAACAGCCTTCTTGATGTCGAGCTTGTCCATCAGCGCGATGATGTCGACGGCCATGGCCGCGGGCTCGCCGTTGCGCGGCGTCTCGCTGGAAAGGAAATGCGTCGAGCCGTAGCCACGCAGGTACGGGATGATGACGCGATAGCCGGCCTTTGCCAGGATCGGCGCGACATCGACGAAGGCGTGAATGTCGTAAGGCCAGCCGTGCAGCAGGATCGCCACGGGACCGTTGGAGGGACCTGCTTCCGCATAGCCGACATTGAGGACGCCGGCGTCGATCTGCTTGATCGGACCGAACGACGCGTTCGATGCTTGGGAACGCGACGCTTCCGTCTCGGCGCGGGCGAGGTCGATCACGCCGAGACCGACGGCGACGGTTCCCGCGGCGACGCCGAAAAATTTGCGGCGGTGCTGGTCGATGATCTGTTTCATGGTGGTGCTACCTTGTTGATGGTTGGTGATGTCCGTCAGATCAGCGCGACCGTGACGTCGATATTGCCGCGGACGGCCTTGGAATAGGGGCAGGTCTGGTGCGCCTCATCGACGATGCCGCGCGCGATCTCGCGATCGAGGCCCGGCAGGCTGACGTTGAGGCGCGCGCTGAGCGAATAGGCGCCCTCGTCGAGCACGAGATCGATCTCCGCATCGATCGCGCATTTCCGGGGAAGCTCGATCTTGCGCTTGCGGGCCGCGATCTCCATCGCGCCTTCGAAGCAGGCCGACCAGCCGGCCGCGAACAATTGCTCGGGATTGGTGCCGATGCCGGTGCCACCCGGCGGCGACAGCTTGACGTCGAGGCGGCCGTCGGAACTGCGCGATATGCCGTCGTGTCGTCCGCCGCCGGTATGGGTCCTGGCCGTGTAGAGCAGTTTTGCCGCTTGCGTCATGAAGGTCTCCTTGCCGTCGGGAAACTGACTAGCAGCGGCAGCGGCAGGACACCCGTTTGGACTTGTGAGAAGTTGTGAGGCCCCGGCGCGCAGTCCCGCCACGAGGCCTGCATCAGCGGTCTGATGCCGATGCAGGTGCGGCCTTGCCGAATTGCGATCATCTGGCTATCCGGTCGGTTTGAAAGGACCAAGATTTCGCCATGACCGAGCCGGCCGGCACCGCAACGGGAACCCTATCGTTCGGGCCGTTCACCGTGACATCGCACGAAAGGCTCGTGATGCGCGACGGCGTCGCGCTGCCGCTCGGCGCGAAGGCCTTCGACACGCTGATCGCGCTGATGTCGCGGCCGAACGAGGTCGTCAGCAAATGGGACCTGATGGCGCTGGTGTGGCCCGGTCTGACCGTCGAGGAAGCCAATCTGCGCTTTCACGTCGCAGCCCTGCGCAAGGCGCTCGGCGACGGCAAGGACGGCGCCCGCTACATCACCACGCTGTCCGGCCGCGGCTATTGCTTCGTGGCACCGATCTCCAAGGCGGAAATCGCGGCCGAGCGGCGTCCCGCGCAGCGAACGGAATTACCGCCCGTCAAGCTGCCGAACCGGCTGCAACGGATGGTCGGGCGCGACGATGCGGTCGCCGCCGTCTCCGACAAGCTCATCGGCTCGCGCTTCGTCACGATCGTCGGCCCGGGCGGCGTCGGCAAGACCGCCGTTGCGGTGGCGATCGCGCACGACCTGCTCGAGACTTTCTCCGACGCCGCGCATTTCGTCGACTTCGCCGCGCTCAGCGATCCCGATCTCGTGATCACCTCGATCCTGCTGATGCTTGGCTTGCCGGCGCAGACCGACGATCCCCTGCCTGCATTACTCGCGCATCTCGGCGACAAGCGGATGCTGCTGATCCTCGACAATTGCGAGCACGTCATCGCCGCCGCAGCGCCGCTGGCAGCCGAAATCTTTCACGCCGCACCGCATGTCCATATCCTCGCCACGAGCCGCGAGGCCCTGCGCGTCGAGGGCGAGCAGGTCTACCGATTGGCGCCGCTCGCCGTTCCGCCTGACAATCCCGGGCTGACCGCGGCTGCCGCGCAGACCTATCCCGCGCTTCAGCTCTTCCTCGAACGTGCCATGGCCGGCGGCGCGCAGATCGCGCTCGACGATGCCAATGCCGCGATCGTCGCCGGGATCTGCCGCAAGCTCGACGGCATGGCGCTGGCGATCGAGCTCGCCGCCGGCCGGGTCGAGGCCTACGGACTGGAGCAGACGGCCGCACTGCTCGACGAACGCCTCAATCTGCTCTGGCAGGGCCAGCGCACCGCGCCGCCGCGGCAGAAGACGTTGCAAGCGACGCTGGACTGGAGCTACGGGCTCCTGTCCGACACCGAGCGCCTCGTGCTGCGCCGGCTTGCCGTCTTCGCCGGTCACTTCACCATCGACGCCGCGCTCGAAATCGTGCCGGACGAGCGCGTCGACCGCTCGCGCCTGTTCGATGCCATCGACAGCCTGGTCGCCAAGTCGATGGTCGCGCCGCGACCGGTCGGCGCCATGATGCGCTACCGTCTGCTCGACACGACGCGCGCCTATCTGCTCGAGATCGAGCCGGACGAGACCGCGCTCGCCGCCCGCCACGCAACCTACTACCGGCGATGGCTGGAGCAGGCCGGCACGACATGGGCGACAGTGCCGAGCGCCGACGAACGCGCGATCCATTTCTCCGCGCTTCACAACGTGCGCGCCGCGCTGGACTGGTGTTTTGGCGCGAACGGCGACGCGAGCATCGGCATTGCGCTCGCCGCCGCGGCGGCTCCGATCTTTCTCGCGATGTCGCTGCTGATCGAATGCCGACGCTGGTCGGAGCGGGCGCTGCTTGCGATCGATCCGCCCTCGCGCGGCAGCGCCGAGGAAATGCACATCCAGGCCGCCCTCGGATTGACCTTGATGTTCACGCGTGGCGGCAGCGAAGCTGCGCGTGCCGCCCTGAGCCGGAGCCTGGCGATCGCCGAGGCGCCGCGGCGACGCGCCGAACCAGCTCCAGCTGCTCGGCCGCATGCACATCTTCCACGAGCGGATGGGACAGTTCGACGCCGCGCTCGGTTATGCGCAGCAGAGCCTCACGGTCGCCGAGACGCTTGGCGATGCCGCCTCCACCGCCCTCGCCCATTCGCTGCTGGGTGTCTCCTTGCACCTGGCCGGCGAGCATCGCGACGCCCTGAGCATGCTGGAGGCCGCCTGGCACGGGCCGGGCACGGAGCGGATCAGCACGGTCAATGGCTTCGATCACCGCAACCGGGCCGGCATCGCGCTCGCGCGCGAGCTTTGGTTGCAGGGCCGACCGGCGGCTGCGCGGCAACTGGCGCTGCAGACGGTCACCGAGGCCGCGCAGATGGACCATCCGATCACGCTCTGCATCGCGTTGATCTGGGCGGTCTCGATCGATCTCTGGAGCGGGGATCTCGACGGCGCGGAAGAGAACATCGACCGCTTCATCGCACATGCCGAAACGCGCTCGATGGGCCCTTATCTCGCGGTCGGCCGCGGCGTCAAAGGCGAGCTGGCGATCCGGCGCGGCGACGCCGCTGGCGGCGTCGAGACGATACGGGCCTGTCTGCGAGAGCTCCACGACGCCGGTTACGAGCTGCTCACCACGACGTTCAACATCGCACTCGTGCATGGCTTGCTGGCGCTCGGGCAGATCGAGCGGAGTGCGCGCCTGATCGATGACGCGATCGGCCTCGTCGAGCAAAGCGGCGATCATCTCTACATGCCCGAGCTGCTGCGCATGAAGGGCAAGGTGTCGCTGTCATTGCCGCAGCCGAACCGTGGAGAGGCCGAAAACCACCTGATGCAGTCGTTGGAACTGAGCCGTCGCAACGGTGCAAAAGCCTGGGAGCTGCGGGCTGCGATCGATCTCACCGAGTTCCTTGCTGAACGTGGCCGGTGTGAGGAAGCGAAGCGGTTGCTGCAGTCGGCGCTCGAGGGCTTTGCCGAGGGCTCCGAGACTGCGGATATCAAGGTCGCCAAAAGGCTCCTGGGGTGACCCAGGTCGGCAGTGCGCACCGACGACGGCTCACCCCGTCGGGGTGCCCTGCTTCCACTGGCCGCCGGCGATCTTCGCCGCGGCAATCACCGCCTGGGTGCGGCTCTCGACGCCGAGCTTTTGCAGGATCGCCGAGACATGCGCCTTGATGGTGGCTTCGGAGACGCCGAGCTCGTAGGCGATCTGCTTGTTGAGCAGCCCTTCCGACAGCATCATCAAGACCCGGACCTGTTGCGGCGTCAGCGTCACCAGGCGGTCGCGCAGGCGCGTCATGTCGGGATCGGCGGCGGCCGATAGATCGGTGTCGGTGGGAACCCAGACGTCCCCCTCCATCACCTTGAGGATCGCGTCGCGCAAGGTCTCGACGCCGAACCGCTTCGGGATGAAGCCGGAGGCACCGAAATCGAGCGAGCGGCGAATCGTGGCGCTGTCGTCGGAGGCCGAGACGATCACCACCGGGATGGCCGGGTACTGCGCGCGCAGATAGATCAGCCCGGAAAAGCCGGAGATCCCGGGCATCGAGAGGTCGAGCAGGACCAGATCGACGTCGGATGTCTGTTCCAGCAGCTTGGTGAGATCCTCGAACGATCCCGCCTCGTCGATCCTGGCCGAGGTCAGGACGCCCGCCACCGCTTGCCGCAACGCGTCGCGGAACAGGGGATGGTCATCGGCAATGACAAGATGGGTCGAAGGAGCGCTCATCGTTCTCTTGCTGGCATTCACACCGGGCCAGTAGGCCGGCCCGGGGCCTTGGTCAATTCTTTCCCGACCGGCCGTGGCATGCAAGTGGGCATTATCCCTTTGCGGGAACGGGGTTAACCCATGGTCGAGCACGATCGTGCCGGATTGAAAGGTCCGCGGCGTCAGGTGCGCGTCAGTGCGCAAGGCCGAAAGTCGTATTGGGGCGGGTTTCACGCCGATGTTACCTTGGAGCCAAGACCTGGGTTGATCCGGCATGACCGGGTATCCGGGGCGCGAGGAAACGCATTTCGGGGAGCGACTCAACATGTCGACAATGGCTGTGTCTCAAGCGGGCGCGGGAGGAATGACGAAGGACGAACGGTTCGTCATTCTCGCCTCCTCGCTCGGTACCGTCTTCGAGTGGTACGACTTCTACCTCTACGGTTCGCTGGCCGGCATCATCGGCGCGCAGTTCTTCTCGGCCTATCCGCCGGCAACCCGCGACATCTTCGCGCTGCTGGCCTTCGCCGCGGGCTTCCTCGTCCGTCCGCTCGGCGCCATCGTGTTCGGGCGCGTCGGCGACATCGTCGGCCGCAAATACACCTTCCTCGTCACCATCCTGATCATGGGTCTGTCGACCTTCATCGTCGGCCTGCTGCCCAATGCGGCGACCATCGGCATCGCGGCCCCGATCATCCTGATCGCGCTGCGCCTCGCCCAGGGCCTGGCGCTCGGCGGTGAATATGGCGGTGCGGCGACCTATGTCGCGGAGCACGCGCCGAACGGCAAGCGCGGCTATTACACCTCGTTCATTCAGACGACCGCCACGCTCGGCCTGTTCCTGTCGCTGCTGGTGATCCTGTTCACCCGCAGCGCGATCGGCGAGGCCGATTTCGCGGCTTGGGGCTGGCGCATCCCGTTCCTGGTCTCGGTGCTGCTGCTCGGCATCTCGGTCTGGATCCGGCTCCGCCTCAGCGAATCTCCGATCTTCCAGAAGATGAAGGACGAGGGGAAGAGCTCGAAGGCGCCGCTGACGGAAGCCTTCGGCAACTGGCAGAACGGCAAGCTCGTTCTGCTCGCGCTGCTCGGCGGCGTGATGGGCCAGGGCGTGGTCTGGTACACCGGCCAGTTCTACGCGCTGTTCTTCCTGCAATCGATCCTGAAGGTCGACGGCTATACCGCCAACCTCCTGATCGCCTGGTCGCTGCTGCTCGGCACCGGCTTCTTCATCGTGTTCGGCGTGCTCTCCGACAAGATCGGCCGCAAGCCGATTATCCTCGGCGGCTGTCTGATCGCGGCGCTGACCTTCTTCCCGATCTTCAAGATGATCACCACCAACGCCAACCCGGCGCTGGAAAAGGCGATCGAGTCGGTCAAGGTCGACGTGGTGGCGGATCCCGCGGGTTGCGGCGACCTGTTCAACCCGGTCGGCACCCGCGTCTTCAGCGCGCCCTGCGACACCGCACGCGCCTACCTGTCGGGCGCGTCGGTCAAGTACTCGACCTCTTCCGGCCCGGCCGGCTCCGGCGTGAAGGTGGTGGTCAACGGCAAGGACATCGCCTACGCCAACGCCAAGGACGGCAATCCCGCGCTGCTCGCCGCAGTGCAGGCAGCCGGCTATCCGAAGCCGGGCGATGCGGGCATCGTGAAGATGTCGCATCCGTTCGACATCTTCCGTCCGCAGGTGGCCGCGACCGTCGGGCTGCTGTTCATCCTGGTGATCTTCGTCACCATGGTGTACGGCCCGATCGCCGCGATGCTGGTCGAACTGTTCCCGACCCGCATCCGCTACACCTCGATGTCACTGCCCTACCACATTGGTAACGGCTGGTTCGGCGGCCTGCTGCCCGCGACCGCCTTCGCCATCGTGGCTTCCACAGGCGATATCTATGCGGGTCTCTGGTATCCGGTCATCTTCGCATCGATTACCGTCGTGATCGGCTTCTTCTTCCTGCCCGAGACCAAGGACGTCGACATCAAGGCGACCTGATCGACAGCAGCGATCGAAAACACGAACCGGCCGCGGTCTCCGCGGCCGGTTTTGTTTTGGGATCAGTGATTGCTGCCGATGAATTGCAGCACCACCTCGCGTCGGTGCGGGCGCTTGCGGTGCTCGATCAGGTAGATCGCCTGCCACGTACCGAGCGCGAGCTTGCCGTTCAGGACCGGGACCTGAAGCGAGGTCCCGGTTAGCATCGTCTTGATATGCGCCGGCATGTCGTCCGGTCCCTCGGTGTCGTGCGTCCAGCCGCCGTTTTCAGGCGCGAGCCTGGACAGCGACGTGGTGAGATCGACCAGCACGGACGGATCGGCATTCTCCTGGATCGTCAGCGAAGCCGAGGTGTGCCGGATGAACAGCGTCAGCGCGCCATCGCGCGCCTGAACCTCATTGATGAACTTCGCGGCTTCGCTGGTGAAATCCGTGAAGCCGCGGCCGGGCGTCTGCACGGTCAGCAGTGACGATGCGACGGTGGTGGCTTGCACCGACGATGGCGCCGAGCGCGTGACGGATTTGCCTGATGTCATGAAAGATCTCTCAACTCGGAATGCCGCCGTAGGGTAGGCAAAGGCGCGTAGCGACGTGCCCACGTCTTCTTACGTCACAGTGGAAACATGGTGGGCACGGCGTAAGAACGCCTTTGCCCACCCTACGGCAGCTCAACGCATGGATAGCGCGAAGTGGTCCTCAAATCCTCCCCGAGACGTCCTTCTGCACGCGGTTGGCCATGTCGATCAGCCGGCGCCAGGCCTTTTCCAGGAACGACATCACCCGATCGACATCCTGGTCGCTGGGCAGCGGAATCTCGATCTTGCGGTCCCCCTCGGCGACCTTCGGGTCCTTCTTGAGCGGATCGGATTTCGGCATCGCCTCGTCGATCTTGCCTGACACGGTCGGCCCCGCCGCGATCTGCCCCTTCAGCTTCTCGACTTCGGCCTGGAGCCGGCCGATCTCGGCGTCGAGCGCGGTGCGTTCGTCGGGCACCGCGTAACAGGCCCAGCCCGCGCCGTTCTTGGTGCAGGTCGATACCGTGCCGGTGCGGGTGTCGAGCCGCAGCACGCCTTCGGGGATGGGCGTCATGCTGTAGCGGCCGTTTTCGCTGTCGGGCGCGGACTGTGCGGCAACGAGGCCGTCGCCGATGGTCATCATCGCGGCGAATACCGCCGCTGCAAGCCATGATGCTGTGGATGAATTTGCTGGTCTCATCGCGCTCTCCGCCATGGCGCTTCTGTGGCTTCTCTTCAATTCTACACCCCGGCGAGGCGATCTGCCGCCCAAAACGCGCCACCGATATCAACGATCGCGGCAATCCCTTTGATCCCGCCAGCAGGACGAAATGGTGGTCGCATTCGCCGATCATGAAGAGAGCTGCTGCGGTGCGGCGTCACGCTGTGTGCAGCGTTGCCGTGCGTGCCAATATCATCAAGTAAATCAGATACATAATAGAACGCGACGCAATCGTGACTTGGCTTGACTTGATTATGGGCCATCAGTATGGTCCGCGCGGCTTTTGAGGGTGGCGGGCGTAATTTCCATTCAGCCGCGGCGTTTCGGGTCTTCGTTGCATGACACAGGGCACGGGACACGGCGAGGATGGGGATCGCGATAAATCGTCCGAGGAAGCTGCGCTTTCCGAACGGCTCGGGAATCTTGATCAGCGGTTGTCCGAATTCCGGGACCGACGAATCAAGACCGAGCAACCCGCAGGTGACGGTGAAGACAGAGCGGCCAGAGCTTCGGCGATGGCGCTTGGTTTCCGGTTATCCTCCGAGTTGGTCGCCGGTGTCGTTGTCGGAGCGGGGATTGGCTGGGGTTTCGACCGCTTGCTGTCGACGTCGCCTTTCGGATTTATCGTGTTCCTGCTGCTGGGCTTCGTGGCCGGCGTGGTGAATGTGGTGAGAACGGCAGGCGCGGGTCAAAACAGGCGCGGTGATTCTTAAGCGATCCGCACCAACAGAGGAATGATCGTGCCGGCTATGCCGGTACGGGCCGGCCCGGCCGGCAGACCGAGACCCGCCGGCATTGCCCGGCAGACCAAGAGATGCCGCGCTGATGAAAATCGACCCGATCCACCAGTTCAACATCGAGCCTCTCTTCACCCTGGGCCATATCGGCAATCACACGATCGCCTTCACCAATTCGTCGCTCTACATGCTGGTGGCGGTGGCGATCATCTCGTTCCTGATGCTTGCCAGTGGCACGCAGCTGGTTCCCGGGCGCCTCCAGTCGGTCGCCGAGATCTCCTACGAATTCGTCGCCTCGACCATCCGTTCGACGGCCGGCGCGGAAGGCATGAAGTTCTTCCCGCTGATCTTCTCGCTGTTCATGTTCATCTGCGTCTCGAACCTGGTCGGCATCATCCCCTATACCTTCACGATCTCGAGCCATCTGATCGTGACGGCCGCGCTCGCGCTTTTGGTCTTCTTCACCGTGCTGATCTACGGCGTTGCCAAGAACGGCCTGAAATTCTTCTCGATCTTCGTGCCTCACGGCGTCCCCGGCTACATCCTGCCGCTGGTGATGTTCATCGAGATCCTGTCGTTCTTCCTGCGGCCGGTCTCCCACAGCGTCCGTCTGTTCGCCAACATGCTGGCCGGCCACATCGCGCTCAAGGTTTTCGCGGGCTTCGTCGCCATGCTCGGCTTCTCGCTCGGCGCGCTGGGCTGGGTCGGCGGCGTGCTGCCGCTGGCGCTCACGGTCGCACTGTACGCTCTCGAGATTCTGGTCGCGTTCCTGCAGGCCTATGTGTTTGCGATCCTGACCTGCATCTACCTGAACGACGCCATTCATCCGGGACACTGAGCGGTCCGGGGAATTTCCACCCACAACCCAATCTTTCTTCCAAGGAGTCTAAAATGGATCCGGCAGCAGCAAAACTTATCGGCGCGGGCATCGCATGCATCGGCATGGGCGGCGCGGGCGTCGGCGTGGGCGTGATCTTCGGCAACTACCTTGCCGCAGCCGTTCGCAATCCGTCGGCCGCTCAGGGCCAGTTCGGCAACCTGATCTTCGGCTTCGCCGTGACCGAAGCGCTTGGCATTTTCTCGCTGCTGATCGCGCTGCTGCTGCTGTTCGTTCCGCTCTGAGGACGATGTTTCGCGCCGCTTCGACCGAAGCGGCGCGCATGACGGCAACAGGAGTAATCCATGGCTGAGAGTCATGGCGGGGCGAAAAGTCCGGCGGCGGGCGCCCACACCGAGTCCGAAGGCGGTCACGGTGGCGGTTTTCCGCCTTTCGAGAGCGGCACCTATGCTTCACAGCTGGTGTCACTCGCGATCTTCTTCGTCGCGCTTTACGTGATCGTGTCCAAGCTCGCCCTGCCGCGCGTCGGCGGTGCGATCGAGGCACGTCAAAACAAGATCGAGGGTGACCTCGCCGAAGCGCAGAAGCTGAAGGACCAGTCCGACGCGGCGCTGAAGGCCTATGAGGGTGAGCTTGCTTCGGCACGTTCGCGCGCGCAGGCGATCGGCAACGAATCCCGCGACAAGGCGAATGCGCAGGCGGAAGCCGAGCGCAAGGCGCTTGAAGAGCAACTGGCGGTCAAGCTCGCCGAGGCGGAAAAGACCATCGCCTCGACCCGCACGACGGCCATGAGCAACGTCCGCGGCATCGCGGCCGATGCGGCAGGCCAGATCGTGCAGCAGCTCACCGGTATCGTTCCGGACGCAGCCTCGGTCAGCACTGCCGTTGACGCGTCCTTGAAGGGTTAGTCGATATGTTCTTCGATCCTGAAACCTGGGTCGCCATCGCCTTCGTGATCCTGATGGTCCTGTTCGGCTATCTCGGGGTCTTCAAGAAGGTGACGACTGCGCTCGACCACCGCGCCGACCGCATCAAGGCCGAGCTCGACGACGCGACGCGCCTCAAGCAGGAAGCGGCCAAGGTGCTCGCTGACTACAAGGCGCGCAGTGCCACGGCCGAGCGCGAGGCTGCCGACATCATCGCCAACGCCAAGTCCGAAGCCGAGCGCATCGCGACCGAGGCCAAGGCGAAGATGGAAGACTTCGTCGCCCGCCGCACCAAGACCGCGGAGAGCAAGATCGCGCTCGCCGAGGCCCAGGCGGTGGCCGATGTCCGCGCCGCAGCCGCGGAAGCCGCCGTCCAGGCCGCCTCCACGATCCTGTCGCAGTCGGTCAAGGGCCAGGTCGCCGACGACCTGCTCGCCAAGGGCATCAACGAGGTTCGGCAGAAGCTGAACTGAGGGGCTTTGCCTTTCACCAATCAAAAAGCCGGCGCGCGAGCGCCGGCTTTTTTGTTGGGCAGGTCTGTAGCCGCAAATCAGGTGTCATCACCCGCGAAGGCGGGTGATCCAGTATTCCAGAGACAGCAATGGGATACGGAGAAGCCGCGGCGTACTGGATGCCCCGCCTTCGCGGGGCATGACAGCGAAGCTTGTGGTTACCTATTTCTTCTTCGGCCTTGCTTTCGGCTCGGGCGAGAGCGCCTGCGGGTCGAAGCCGACATAGAAGATGTAGGAATCGGCGATCTTGGCCGAGGGCACCGGATAGGCCAGATCCTCGGCGATGAAGGTGAAGGGCACGCTGCCGCCCTCCGACATCTCGACCGTGGTCCGGTACGCCTTCGAGGCGATCACCTTCTCGCCGACGCCGCCCTGCACCACGGCAATGCGCAAGGGCACCTCGACGGTCGCAGGCGCACCGGCGGGACCGGCTATGACACGGCCCTGGATGCCGATCCGGGCCGTGATATCGCCGCCATTCCGGGTACATTCACGCGCCATCTTGGTGATCGTGGCCTGGAAGCGGATCTCATTGCCGACGGCCGGCTTGCCGGCGGCGCCGACCGCGTAGGTCGAGGCCCCGGCGCGCACCGTGACCTGCGGACAATCGACGTCGTCATCGGCCGCCGGCTGGCCGGGCGCGGGCGCCGGCTTGGGCTGGGCCGGCTCGTCGGACTTGCCGCCGAACAGGCTCTTGAAGCGGTCGGTGAGCGACTGGGCCGCCACTGGCGAGACGGCGGCGAGCGCAACCGACAACGCCAGCGCGATCCCCGTACCCCGCCGCAACGCATTCCGCGATGACCGAAGCTTCTTCACCATCAACGCCCATACTCCATGACCATCTTCCGGCCGATCGCCGGCCGGGCCTCGCGCGTTATATCGTCAAAATCGGCGAACCCAAGGCAAGCAAGCAAGGCAGTCCAATCAGACTTTGGCCTCAGGCATGACAGGGCTCAGCCGCGGAAATCCTCGTGCAGCAGGCCGAACAGCAGGTGGTCCTGCCAGACCCCGTTGATGCAGAGATAGCGGCGCGCCAGGCCCTCGCGGGAGAAGCCGCACTTCTCCAGCACCCGGATCGACGGCGCATTGGTTGGGATGCAGGCGGCCTCGACCCGGTGCAGATTGAGCTCGCCGAACAGCGTCGGCAGCAGCACCCGCAGCGCCGCCGTCATGTAGCCGCGATGGGCATGAGGCTTGCCGACCCAGTAGCCGATGGTGCCGGCCTGGACGATGCCGCGGCGGACATTGGCGAGCGTGATGCCGCCGACCATGGCGCCATCGAGCTCACGGAAGATCAGGAAGGGATAGGAGCGGTCCGCGGCGATGTCCTCGGAATAGCGCCGCAGGCGGCGGCGGAAGCCGGACCGGGTCAGGTCGTCCGACGGCCAGATCGGCTCCCAGGGCGTCAGGTAATCGCGGCTGGACTCGCGCAAATGCGCCCACTGTATGAAGTCCGACATCTGCGGCGCGCGCAGCAACAGGCCGTTGCCGCGCGGCGCGAGGGCGGCGGGTCCACTGGATGGCAGGCGAAACAGGGCCATGGTGATGCTTCCCGGGGCAGATCAGCCCGTGCGCGGCTCCTAGTGCAGCCGCGCCTTGGCACGTGCCCGGGTCAATCCTTCCGCAAAAGATACCGCCGTGTCCAGACCCCTGCCACTGCCCAATGCGACAACTGCAGGGCGGCTCCGCGAAAGCAGCGCACGCGCGGCATCCCGGGTTGATTCGACGCTGACGGCGTCGATCCGGGCCACCAGTTCCTCGACCGTCTGCGGCCGGCCATAGGCCAGCACATGCCGGGCCAGCTGCTCGGCGCGGGACGAGCAGCTCTCCAGCGCCATCAGGAGGCCCGCCTTCATCTGCGCCTTGGCCCGCGCGATCTCGGCCTCGGTCAGCGTCTCCACCGAATCATTCATGATATCGACCACGACCTCCATCATCTCCGGCGCGTCGGCCGGATCGGTGCCGGTGTAGAGGCCGAAGAAGCCCGTGTCGGTGTACGGCGCGTGGAACGAGTAGATGGAGTAGCAGAGGCCGCGCTTCTCACGCACCTCCTGGAACAGCCGCGACGACATCCCGCCGCCGAGGATGTTGGTGAAGACCTGGAGCGAGAACAACGACAGATCGCTCTGCGGCACGCCTTCCAGCGCCAGCGTCAGATGCGCCTGCTCGAGCTCGCGATGCACCACCTTGGCGCCGCCCTTGCCGAACTGAGCGGCTTGCGGCTTCGGACCCGGCGTCCCCTCGAAGCTCGCAAAGCGCTTCTCGACCTCGGCGACGACCTGCTTGTGATTGACCGCGCCGGCTGCCGCCACCACCATGTCGGGGCCGCGATAATGCGTCGACAGATAACCGCGCAGCATGTCGCGGTTGAAGGCGCGCAGGGTCTTGGCGGTGCCGAGCAGCGAGCGGCCCATCGGCTGGTCGGGATAGCAGAGTTCGTTGAGATGCTCGAACACGACGTCGTCGGGCGTGTCCTGCGCGGCACCGATTTCCTGCACGATGACGTTCTTCTCGCGCTCGAGCTCGTCGGGCTCGAAAGCGGGATTGGCGAGGATGTCGGCGAGTACGTCGAGCGCGAGCGGCACGTCGGCCTTCAGCACCCGTGCATAATAGGACGTGGTCTCGGTCGAGGTGCCGGCATTGAGGTCGCCGCCGACCGCCTCGATCTCCTCGACGATCTCGCGCGAGGAGCGCTTGGTCGTGCCCTTGAACGCCATGTGCTCGAGCAGATGCGAGATGCCGTGCTCGTTCGGCTTCTCGTCGCGCCCGCCAACGCCGGCCCAGACGCCGAGCGCCGCGGTCTCGAGATGGGGCATCTCGTCGGTGACGACGGTCAGGCCGGAGGCAAGCTTGGACATCTCGACACTCATCCGGCAACTCCCTGTTTTGCGGCCCGGCTGACCGACAGCACGAACCGCTCGACCTCGGCCTGATCGTTCTTCATCACCTTCATGTGTTCGGATTTGGTCATGAGACCGTCGAGCCAGGCGGGCAATTGCGGCCGCTGGCCGCAGGCTGCCTCGACCGCATCGGGGAATTTGGCCGGATGGGCGGTGGAGAGCACGATGCTGGGCACCGTCGTATCGGTGGTGTCGCGGTCAGCGACAGCAAGCGCGACCGCGGTATGGGGATCGACCAGCTCGCCCGCCTCGCGCCAGGCGGCGCGGATCGCGGCTGCGGTTTCGGTCTCGTCGGCCCGGCCGGCGTCAAATTCTTCACGGATTGCGGCCAGCATCGCGTCAGGCAACACGAAGCGCCCCGACTGCTTCAGCGAGTCCATCAGACGGCGCACGCCGGCCGCATCGCGCCGGCCGGCCTCGAACAGCAGCCGCTCGAAATTCGAGGAGATCTGGATGTCCATCGATGGCGACGCGGTGGCGTGCACCTCGCGCACCTCGTAGATCCCTGTCTTGAGCGTGCGCGCCAGGATGTCGTTGACGTTGGCGGCGATGCGCAGCGTGCGCACCGGCAGCCCCATCCGCTTGGCGACATAACCGGCAAAGATGTCGCCGAAATTTCCAGTCGGCACGACGAAATCCACCGTGCGCGCCGGCCCGCCGGCGGCGACGGCGGAGGTGAAGTAGTAGACCACCTGGGCGACGATACGCGCCCAGTTGATGGAGTTGACGCCGGAGAGCGAGGTCGCATCGCGGAAGCGATGGTTGTTGAACATCCCCTTCACGAGCGCCTGGCAGTCGTCGAAATTGCCCTCGATGGCGAGCGCATGGACGTTGGCCGCGCCCGTGGTCGTCATCATCCGCTGCTGCACTTCGGAGATGCGCCCGTGCGGGAACAGCACGATGAGATCGACATTCTCCAGGCCCGCGAACGCGTCGACCGCGGCGCCACCGGTGTCGCCGGAGGTCGCGACCACGATGGTGGTGCGCTGGCCGCGCTTGGCGAGCACGTGGTCCATCAGCCGCGAGATCAGCTGCATCGCCACGTCCTTGAAGGCGAGCGTCGGGCCGTGGAACAGCTCCAGCACGAATTGATGCGGCGTCATCTGGCGCAGCGGCACCACCGCCGGATGGCGGAAGGTGGCATAGGCCTCGTTCGCCATGCGGCCGAGTTCGGCATCCGAAATCTCGCCGCCGGCGAACGGACGGATCACGTCGACTGCGACCTCCCAATAGGGGCGGCCGAAGAAGCCAGCGATGGCCTCGGTCGAGAGCTGCGGCCAGGTCACCGGCACATACAGGCCGCCGTCACGGGCAAGCCCGGTCAGCATCACGTCGCAGAAGCCGAGTTCTGGGGCCTCGCCCCGGGTCGAGATATAGCGAGTCAAACTGCCCTCCAAAGGCCGGCCGGCCTTGAGCCAGATCCATAAGCCTTTGATTTCATGAAACTACTTGTTAACGACCAGAGGCGTTGGGCCACCATAAAGTGTTTTGCGGCATCGGGAAACCGCTTCCCGCCTGTGCCCCGCTCAACGAAAAAGGGCTGCGGCGATGCCGCAGCCCTCTCTTGGAAGGTCTGTCGTTGATATGTGCAGACCCGGTTTGCCTCGTGCGGGTTGCCGGCCCGCCAAAAACTGTCGGCCAAGTTCTCGGCGCCCGTCACGAAATCGTCAAGGGCCAAAACGGCGGGGGCAAGAAAATGTTCCTATTTTTCCCGGCGCGGTTCGCGTTTCGCAAAGGCATCCCTGCGAGCACTCGCGTACCATTGCCGCTTTTTCCCGAAGTTTCGGGTGATTCAGGAACGAATAGCACTCCGGCCCATTGTGTCGGCGGATGGTGTCGGCGCTGTCCATGCATTGCCCGGCTAAGCGTCGAGACCCGATCCGCCCGGCCGGACCGGCTGCATCCTGGAGCAGCCGGTTCGGTGCCGGGCCGCAAGTGCGCGGGCCGCCGGTGCCCCCGGGCCGCCAGTGCCCCGGGCGTCAGCTCATCCCGATTTCCACCGCGATCCTGATCAGGTCGGAATGGTTCTTGGCGCCGAGCTTCTGCTTGAGCAGGGACGTGGTGTTGGCGACCGTCTTGTAGGAGATGCCGAGCGCCTCGGCGACCTCGACGATCTTGTCGCCACGGCCGAGCAGGCGGAGAATTTCGAGCTCCCGCGGCGTCATCTGCGAGGCCGGATTGGCCTTGATCGCTGCACCGGAGAACGTGACCGCCTCCGCGAGCTGCGGCGAGATGAAATTGTCGCCGGCGACCACCTTGCGCACCGCCTTGAGCAGAATCCGGGGATCGTCGCCCTTGGAGACATAGCCCTGCGCGCCAAGCTCGACCGCCCGTACCACGAAGGCCGGATCGTCGTTCATACTGAACATGATGATCTTGGCATCAGGGTCGTCCTTGCGGATCCGCCGCATCAGCTCGAAGCCGGAGACGTCGGGCAGGCTGATGTCGATGACGGTGACGTCGGGCCGCTTGCTGATATAGGCGCGATGCCCGGATTTGGCGTCGGTCGCCTCGTCAATACGGATCGAGTGGTCGGACGCGAAAAGGGTGCGGCATCCTGACAGCACCACGGGATGGTCGTCGACGATCAGAACTCGGGTTGCCGGCTTGGCGGTATCTTGCATCGCGCACTCTCTTGTTTTTCGACTCATAGACCGGCGGGAACAAATGGAAAGAGAAAATCCCGCCAATGCGCGTTAGAATTGACCTAATGTGGCAGCGGCTCTCGTTCAGAACACAATTGTTTCTTCCGCTCGGCTTGAGCTTCCTTGCCGCGCTGGTCATGGGCGGCGTTCTGCTCCAGACCTTCGCGACGGGGCAGCTTGCCGACGAGAATGAGCCGGGCCGACGCTCGACCCGGACGGTCGCCGAGGCCCTCAACAACAGCCTGAGGGCCTCGGACGACCCGCGGAAGATACTCGATGCATTTGTCCATTCTTTGGACAGCTCCTCGGATATTCAATTCCGTTCAGTGGAAGCAGGTCCCGCCCCCTCTCCAAAGGACAGCCTGCGCGATCTGCATGGCGTGCCGCATTGGTTCGTGGACCTGATCGCCATCCCGGACATGGACGCCGCATCTCCCGTCATCATCGACGGCAGGCGTGTCGGCGACATCGTGTTCACGCCAGACCTGTCAGCCGATCTGTTCGAGAAATGGATCGGCTTCCTGGCGCTGACGAGCCTCATCTCCGTGCTGATGATGCTGACTGGGACAATTGCCTATCTCTTTGCGGGATCGGTGCTGCGTCCCCTGCAAGATCTCGGCGCAGGCCTCACGCGAATCCGGCGCGGCGATTATGCAACGCCTATCCCGGTCGCAGGACCGCAGGAGATCCGGCAGAGCTGCGAGGAAGCCAATGCGCTGGCGCTGACGCTCGCGCAATTGAGTCAGGATAATCGCGACCTGCTGCACCGCCTGGTGTCGCTCCAGGACGACGAGCGGCGCGATCTCGCGCGCGAGCTGCACGACGAGCTCGGACCGCTATTGTTCGGCATCCGCGCCAGCACGATCGCGCTGAGCGAGACCTCGGGAAATCTCGGCAACCCGGCGCAGGAGGTGATGCGATCTGTCGAGGCGCTCCAGCAGACCAACCGCCGCATCCTCGACCGGCTGCGGCCGCTCTACATCGAGGAATTGGGGCTCGAGACCAGCGTGCAGACGCTGCTCCAGAACTTTCGCAGACAGGCGCCGCATATCAGCCTGACGGCCACGATCGATCCTGGCCTGAACGAGATCGACCGACCGCTGGCCCAAACCGTCTATCGCTTGATCCAGGAGGCGCTGACCAACGTGCTGCGCCACGCCGGGGCGAACAATGCCCATGTGCTGGCGACCATGGCCGGCGAGGTGCTCACGATTGAGATCTCCGACGACGGCGGCGGCTTTCCCGCCGACAACGTCTTCGGCCGCGGCCTGACGGGCATGCACGAGCGCGTGCGCGCGCTCAGCGGATCGCTGTCGCTGCTGCGCGCGGACCAGCGAACCTATGTGCGCTGTCGCCTGCCGGTCGAGACGGCGCGAGATGCGCCGGCGGCCGGCTAGCTAGCACGCACCATCGGCATGCGGAGTCTGCTCCGCCGGCTCGCACATGGTGCTGTAGATCTTGCCTTCGGGACTGAAGCGAAACGAGGCGTGGATACGCAGCGAGCCCGCGACGGAATATTCGAGATCGATGCCATGCGGCACTGGATTGATCTCCTCCAGACCGAAGCCTGCCGACGAGAAGGTGCTGAGCCGCGGTCCCCAGTAGGTTTCGAGCTCGCGCCGCCCGCGATAATGTCGCTTGCCGTTGCACATGCATTCGACCCGGGCGTCGTCCGCATAGAGATCGAGGAGCGTCGCGAGGTCGCCCTTCCGGCAGGCGTCCACCCAGTCGACGACAATTCCCATCTGGTCGAAATCGCTCACACCAAAATCCTGTCTGCCGCGAAAAATTTGCGTGCGGCTTAGGACCACCCTCGTGAATATGTCCTGAATAATAAACCCCGGGCGATACCGGGTTCCCTCCAGGAACCTACGGAAAATTTCAGGTCGGGTGCCGTCCCCTCGCCCAGACGCCGAATGCGATCAGCACCGCGCCGGCGAGCGCGAACCAGGTGATGGCGTATTGCAGATGATCGTCCTTCAGATGCACGTCGAGCGGGCCGGGACGCGGAATGCCGTTCTCCGGCACCGGCCGCTCCAGGTCGATGTAGAACGGCGCGACCGTGCCCCAGCCGAGCGCCCGGGACATGGCGAGATGATCGCGGGTGAACCACAGTCGTTTGTCACGCTCAGCGTCAGGCATCAGCACGCTGGCTGTTTCGGGGAAACGGACGTAGCCGGTCAACATCGCCGGCTTGTTGGTAATGAGTCGCGCGACCGCCCGATCCTGCAGGGCGCGGTCCTGTTGGGTGTTCGGCACGAAGCCCGCGTTGACCGCGACCATATCGCCGCCAGGCAGCCGTGCGGGAAGGAAAGCCCAGGTGCCGGGGCCGGAAATGTCGGAGCGGATGGCGGAGCCGGAACTGTAGACCATCGCATCCAGACGGGACTCGTAGGTCGCCGTAAATGTGACCCGACGGAATTCGTCCCGCTCCGGCGTCAGCGTGCTCCATTGCGACGGCGGCGGCAACGCAACAGGTGCCGCCGCGAGACGCTCGGTCAATGCGGCGATCAACTGATGTTTCGCGACGCGGCGCTGCAATTGCCAGACGCCGAGCGCGACCAAGACGGCGGCCAGGAAAAGCGTGAACAGCGCGAAGCCGGCCACGCGGGGCTTGCGCGCGGTCTCGTTCATTTCGCGCGGTCGACCAGCCGGCCCGGCGCCGCCTTGTGGTGGAATTGCAGCGCGATCAGCAGCGACTTCATCGCGCGCAGCGGCAAGAGCGTGGTCACGAGGATCAGCGGCAGCCACAGCGCGGCATGCAGCCAGTACGGCGGCTGGTATTTGACCTCGACGATCAGCGCGCACGCAACGACGATCCCGCCGGCCAGCATGATGATGAAGATCGCAGGACCGTCGCCGGTGTCGATGAAGGCATAGTCGAGGCCGCAGCGGTCGCAGCTGGGCGCGAGCGTCAGGAAGCCCGCATAGAGCTTGCCCTTGCCGCAGCGCGGGCACTTGCAGGCAAGCCCGCGCAGCGCGCTTTGCAGGACGGTCGTCTCGGGCTCGGATGGGCCGGCGGTATCGTTCATGATGACGGACTCTAGACATTATCGGTTCTGATTGAATCAGAACCGAAGCTCTAGATTCTTGTTTTGACGCGTTTTCTTCACGCGAACCGGTATCCGCTTCGCTCGAAAACGCTCGATCACAGTTTCCGCCGAAGCTTCCGGCGGCCCAAAAGCGAAAGGGCGGCCCTGCGGCCGCCCTTTCTGATCGGTCCAATGCGGCTCAGTGCGCGCCGTGGGCCATGGTCTCGGCGCCGTGTCCCCACACATAGATGCAGAGGAACAGGAACAGCCAAACCACGTCGACGAAGTGCCAGTACCAGGCGGCGAACTCGAAGCCGAGGTGCTGTGTCGGGGTGAAGTGGCCGGCATAGGCGCGGAACAGGCAGACCAGCAGGAAGATGGTGCCGACCA
The DNA here is from genome assembly GCF_011516635.5 of Bradyrhizobium barranii subsp. apii. GTDB lineage: Bacteria > Pseudomonadota > Alphaproteobacteria > Rhizobiales > Xanthobacteraceae > Bradyrhizobium > Bradyrhizobium barranii. Next base: position 8,912,495 of record NZ_CP096255.1, read on the forward strand.
GCACATGGAAACCATGGAAGCCGGTCGCCATGAAGAAGGTCGCGCCATAGACATTGCCGCCGAACGAGAACGCCGCGTGGCTGTACTCATAGGCCTGCACGCAGGTGAAGAGCGCGCCGAGCACGACGGTGAGGATCAGGCCGTATTTCAGGCCCTGGCGATCGTTCTCGAGCAACGCATGGTGCGCCCAGGTCACGGTGGTGCCTGATGTCAGCAGGATCAGCGTGTTCAGGAGCGGCAGATGCCAGGGATCGAAGGTCTCGATGCCATGCGGCGGCCAGGTGCCGGGCACGGCGCAGGCGCCAGCCGCGGTGCCGAGACCGCAGCCGAACACGGCGTCGCGCGTGGCGTGGACGGCGTCGGCCGGGAACAGCGCCGCGTTGAAATAGGCCCAGAACCAGGCGACGAAGAACATCACCTCGGAGGCGATGAACAGGATCATGCCGTAGCGGTGATGCAGCTGCACGACGCGGGTGTGATCGCCCTTGTACTGGGCTTCCTTGATCACATCGGCCCACCAGCTCGCCATGGTGTAGATCACGCCGACGGTGCCGGCACCGAAGATGATCGGCGCGGCCGAGAACATGTGGTGCATCCAGGTGATCGCACCGACCGCCATGACAAAGGCCGAGATGGAGCCGACGATGGGCCACGGGGAGGGATCCACCAGGTGGTAGTCGTGATGCTTGGTGTGCGCCGTTGCCATTTGCGGTCTCTCTCCTCAATCCCGTGCCTGTCCGGCACTTATCCCCTTGTGTCCAACCCCCGCGGCATGAGCCCGGCGGTCAGAGATTTCCCTTGCGTTTGTCGTCTTCGCCCGACGCCAGCGGCTTCACGACGGGATCGCGCACCGGATAGAACGTGTAGGACAACGTGATCGTGTTCAGCCCGTCGTTCTCGTGATCGTCGGCGATCGACGGATCGACGTAGAACACGACCGGCATCTCGCGCTTCTCGCCGGGCGCCATGGTCTGTTCGGTGAAGCAGAAGCAGTTGATCTTCTGGAAGTAGGAGCCGACCGTCAGCGGGGCGACGTTGTAGGCCGCCTGGCCCGCAGTGGTGCGCGCGGCCTGGTTGGTCACGGTGTAAAAGACGGTCACGACCTGGCCGATATTGACCTCGATCTCGCTCTGCTCCGGCTCGAACTTCCAGGGCAGGCCGGGCGCGACGTTGGAATCGAAGCGCACCGCGATCTTGCGCGCGATCGGCCCCGTGGCCGGTGCGGAGGTCGCAACCTGTGTCGTGCCGTTGAAGCCGGTGGCGCGGCAGAACCAGTTGTAGAACGGCACCGCCGCGTAGGAGGCACCGACCATCAGCGCCACCACGCCGCCGCAGATCGAGGCGACCAGCACGTCGCGGCCAAGACCCTTGGAAGGCCCCCGCCCCTGCTTGGCCGTCCGGCTCTGATCCCGCGATATGGTGGGCTCTCGATCCATGTTTCCTACATCGGCCGGACGAGTACTGCCGGTCCCTTGACGATGGTGACGGCGAAGAACAGCACCACGAGCACGCCGAGCGCGAGCGCGATCGCGATCGAGCGCTGGCGGCGGCTCTTCTTCTGCGCCTCCGTGAGGACGATTCCATTCATCTCAGGTTTGTCGGCCATTCCAGCGATCATGCGCCCCCTACCATCGGAGCAAGCGCCCGGAACACGACTTCGGCCAGCAGGGTCGCAAACAGTGCGAACAGATAAAGGATGGAGAAGGCGAACAGCTTGCGGGTCGCGCGCAGCGATTGGCTGCGCTCGCGGCGCACATAGACGTTGATCGCGAGCACAAGCATGCCGGCGCCGAGGATCAGCGAGACGATGCCGTAGATGGCGTCGAAATAGCCGAGCGCCCACGGGGCGGCGGCGACCGCGATCAGCACGATGGTGTAGAGCAGGATCTGAAGCCGCGTCGCGTCGGGACCGGCGACGTTCGGCAGCATCGGAATGCCGGCACGCGCGTAGTCGTCGGAGCGGAACAGCGCCAGCGCCCAGAAGTGCGGCGGCGTCCAGAAGAAGATGATGGCGAACAGCAGCAGCGGCTCGACGTCGACGGTGCCCGTGACCGCGGCCCACGCCACCACCGGCGGCAGCGCACCAGCGGCGCCTCCAATTACGATGTTCTGTGCGGTCCGGCGCTTCAGGATCATCGTGTAGATCACGACGTAGAAGAAGATGGTGAAGGCGAGCAGCGCGCCCGCGATCCAGTTGACGAGGATGCCGAGCGTCATCACCGAGAAGAAGGCGAGCGTCATGCCGAACGCCATCGCCTCGGGACGGGTGATGCGGCCGCGCGGAATCGGCCGGTTTGCCGTGCGCGACATCTTGGCGTCGATATCGCCCTCGAGCGCCATGTTGAGCGCCCCGGAAGCGCCGGCACCGACTGCGATGCAGAGCAGCGAGGTGATGGCCAGCACCGGGTGGAAATGCCCGGGCGCCATCGCCAGTCCGACCAGCGCGGTGAAGATCACCAGCGACATCACCCGCGGCTTGAGCAGCGCAATGTAGTCACCCACCTCCGCTTCGGAGATGCGGGGATCGATGTCGATGGCGTTGTGGTCGAGGACGGACACTAGTTTTGACTCGCTTCGCTAAAGAGCCGCGGCGCCCGTCACGGGCGCCGCGAGCGTTGGTTTACTGCACGCGGGGCAGCACTTCGAACTGATGGAAGGGCGGCGGCGAAGGCAGCGTCCATTCCAGCGTGGTCGCGCCCGCACCCCACGGATTGTCGCCGGCCGGCACCTTTTTCGCGAAGGCGTCGAACACGCAGTAGAGGAAAATCAACACGCCGAAGCCGGAGATGTAGGAGCCGACCGAGGAGACCAGGTTCCAGCCGGCGAACGCGTCGGGATAGTCGACGTAGCGGCGCGGCATGCCCGACAGGCCGAGGAAGTGCTGCGGGAAGAACACAAGGTTCACACCGATGAAGGTGACCCAGAAATGCGCCTTCGCCAGCGTCTCGTTGTACATGTAGCCCGACATCTTCGGGAACCAGTAGTACCAGCCGGCAAAGATCCCGAACACCGCACCGAGCGACAGCACGTAATGGAAGTGCGCAACGACGTAGTAGGTCTCCTGGAGCACGCGGTCGACGCCGGCATTCGCCAGCACGACGCCGGTGACACCGCCGACCGTGAACAGGAAGATGAAGCCCACCGCCCAGATCATCGGCGCACGGAACTCGATCGAGCCGCCCCACATCGTGGCGATCCACGAGAAGATCTTCACGCCGGTCGGAACCGCGATGACCATCGTCGCGGCGACGAAATAGGCCTGCGTCGCCGAGGACATGCCGACCGTGTACATGTGGTGCGCCCAGACCACGAAGCCGATGCCGCCGATCGCGACCATGGCGTAGGCCATGCCGAGATAGCCGAACACGGGCTTGCGCGAGAAGGTCGAGACGATCTGGCTGACCATGCCGAAGGCGGGCAGGATCAGGATGTACACCTCGGGGTGACCGAAGAACCAGAACAGATGCTGGAACAGCACGGGGTCGCCGCCGCCGTCGGGCGCGAAGAACGTCGTGCCGAAATTGCGGTCGGTGAGCAGCATAGTGATCGCACCGGCGAGCACCGGCAGCGACAACAGCAGCAGAAACACCGTCACCAGGATCGACCACACGAACAGCGGCATCTTGTGCAGGGTCATGCCCGGCGCGCGCATGTTGAAGATCGTGGTGATGAAGTTGATGGCGCCGAGGATCGACGAGGCGCCCGCCAGATGCAGCGACAGGATCGCGAAGTCGACGGCCGGCCCCGGATGGCCCGAGCTCGACAGCGGCACGTACATGGTCCAGCCGGCGCCGACGCCGTTGGCACCCGGTTCGCCCTCGACGAAGGTCGACATCAGCAGCAGCGCGAAGGAGGCCGGCAGCAGCCAGAACGAGATGTTGTTCATGCGCGGGAACGCCATGTCGGGCGCGCCGATCATCAGCGGCACAAACCAGTTGCCGAAGCCGCCGATCATCGCGGGCATGACCATGAAGAAGATCATGATCAGGCCGTGAGAGGTCACGAACACATTATAGGTGTGCGTCTCGTGGAAGATCTGCACGCCCGGATACATCAGCTCGGCACGGATCGCGATCGACATCGCGGCACCGATCACGCCGGCGATGACCGCGAAGATCAGGTACATCGTACCGATGTCCTTGTGGTTGGTCGAATAGACGTAGCGCCGCCATCCGGTCGGATGGGCGTGCTCGTCATGTCCGTGGTCTTGTGCGTGATCGCCGTGTGTCGCTGCGCTCGTTGCCATTTTCAAATCCTGCCTTGCGTCCCGTTCGGACCTTGTGCGGTCCCACCCTTTATGTCGCCTTCAGTCCCCTCGAGCCGTCGTCCGGCGCTTACTGCGTCGGGCCGGCCGCGGAGGCGAAAGTGCTGGTGCCGCCGCTCGCATATTTCTTCTTTGCCGTTTCGACCCAGGAGGCGAAGTCCTTGTCCTCCACGACGCGAATCGCGATCGGCATGAAGGCGTGGTCCTTGCCGCAGAGCTCCGAGCACTGGCCGTAGAACATGCCGGTCTTGGTGGCCTTGAACCAGGTCTCGTTCAGCCGCCCCGGAATGGCGTCGATCTTGACGCCGAAAGCCGGCAGCGCAAAGGCGTGGATGACGTCCGCGCCGGTGACCTGAACACGAATCACCTTGTTGACCGGCACCACCATCTCGTTGTCGACGCCGAGGAGACGGGGCTGCTTGTCCTGGGCCATCAGCGAGTCGAACTCGAACTTGCCGTTATCAGGATAGGCATAGGACCAGTACCACTGCTTGCCGGTGGCCTTGATGGTCAAATCCGCCTTCGGCACGTCGAGCTCGAGGAACAGCAGGCGGAACGACGGCACCGAGATACCAACCAGGATCAGCACCGGAACGAGCGTCCAGGCCACCTCGATCAGCGTGTTGTGCGTGGTCCGCGACGGCACCGGATTGGCCTTCGCGTTGAACTTCATGACCACGATAACCAGCAACGCCAGAACGAACAGCGTGATCAGCGTGATCAGCACGAACAGAAAGTTGTGGAACCAGACGATATTGTCCATCACCGGCGAGGCGGATTGCTGGAGCGTCCATTCCCACGGCGCCGGCTGCCCGAGTTCGGCATATGCCGCACCGCCCGTCGCCAGCGTCAGACCCGCCACGGCCAATCCCAGCAAGTGCCGGCCCACATGGCCCATCGACATCCTCATGCCGTTCGCGCTCCCCTAACGAAATCACCCCAAGTGCATCCCCCTATTTCCGGGAAACGCTTATTCGATCCGCCCGTCTGACAAACCGCCGCGCAAGAATACCTCTAAGAGGAATTGGGGCCAGATCGCTAGAACGCCGAAATCAAGCCTCTCAAACCATAATTCTTGATCTATCGCAATGCAGTCTTGAGACCCGTCTGTCAGCCATCACCCGCAAGATATTTCCTAGTAACATCAGAGAAAAATACCGTTTCCCGGGATGCCGCGGCTTGACAGCGGCATTGCCCGCGGTAGGCACTGGCAGACAGCCGCGCAGGAACCTGATTCGTGCGGGCGATGGCGGTGTTGGCGGCGCGGAACTTGCTTGCGAATCGCCTTCAAGACGCCGTCATTCCCGTATCAGTCCGCCAGGCACGAGCTACCCAGGCGAGCAGAGGGACCGACCCGATGGGGTTTTCGAGAACCATGGCAAGGCAGGCGAGCGGCCTCACGATGCTGGCGGCCCTGCTGGCGGTGGTCGTTGTCATGGCGCTGTCGGGCCTCGCCCATGCGCAGGGCGCGGTGCGCTCCGTCCATGGCGACTGGCAGATCCGCTGCGACACCCCGCCCGGCGCCCAGACCGAGCAATGCGCCCTGATCCAGAGCGTGGTGGCCGAAGACCGCTCCAATGCCGGCCTTACCGTGATCGTGCTCAAGACCGCCGACCAGAAGAGCCGGCTGATGCGGGTGGTGGCACCGCTCGGCGTGCTGCTGCCCTCCGGCCTTGGACTGAAGCTCGACAACCAGGACGTCGGCCGCGCCGGCTTCGTCCGCTGCCTGCCCAATGGCTGCGTCGCCGAGGTCGTCATGGACGACAAGCTGCTCGGCCAGCTCCGCGCCGCCAAGACCGCGACCTTCATCATCTTCGAGACCCCGGAAGAAGGCATCGGCTTCCCGCTCAGCCTGAACGGGCTCGGCGAGGGCTATGACAAGCTGCCGTAGGGCGGCTGGCGCGTCCGCGCGCGGCGAATCCTATCGTTTCGTAATGTGGCACCTGGCACCCTCGCGGAACCGCCGGGAAACCATTATCTTGCCCTAGATCTTCCGATAATGGACGGACGCATGACCAATCCAGCCACAACCTCCCTGCTCGACCGCGCCAATCTCGACCGCGACCAGGTCCGCAACGAGGTCGCACGCGGGCTTGCCGGTGCCGACGACGGCGAACTGTTCCTGGAATACAGCCAGACCGAAGCGCTGATGTTCGACAATGGGCGGCTGAAGCAGGCGACCTATGACACCTCGCAGGGCTTTGGTCTGCGCGCCGTCAAGGACGACGCGGTCGGCTATGCCCATTCCTCCGACGTCTCGCTGCCGGCGCTGATTCGCGCCGCCGACGCGGTCGCTGCCGTGCGCGGCGGCTATTCGGGCAGCTTCGCGGCCCCGCCGGCGCATACCAACGTGCGGCTTTATAGCGACGACAATCCGCTGGATGCGCCGGGCTTCGAGACCAAGGTGAAGCTGCTCGCCGAGATCGACGCTTACTTGCGCGACAAGGATCCGCGGGTGCGGCAGGTCAGCGTCAGCCTGGGGGCGACCTGGCAGGTCGTCGAAATCCTGCGGCCCGACGGCGAGAGCTATCGCGACATCCGCCCGCTGGTGCGCGTCAACGTCTCCGTCGTTGCCGGTCAGGGCGACCGCCAGGAGAGCGGCAGCAAGGGCTATGGGGGCCGCGCCGGCTATGCCGAATTCATCGAGAGCAAGAACTGGCGCGACGCAGCCGACGGCGCGCTGCGCGAAGCCCTGGTCAATCTGGAATCGATCCCCGCCCCCGCCGGCGAGATGGACGTCGTGCTTGGTGCCGGCTGGCCCGGCGTGATGCTGCATGAGGCGGTCGGTCACGGCCTCGAAGGCGATTTCAACCGTAAGAAGACGTCCGCGTTCGCCGGCCTGATGGGCCAGCAGGTGGCAGCCAAGGGCGTCACCGTGATCGACGACGGCACCATTGCCTCGCGCCGCGGCTCGCTGTCGATCGACGACGAGGGCACGCCGACCAACCGCACCGTGCTGATCGAGGACGGCATTCTGGTCGGCTACATGCAGGACCGCCAGAACGCGCGCCTGATGAACATGAAGCCGACCGGCAACGGCCGCCGCCAGGGCTACGCTCACGTGCCGATGCCGCGCATGACCAACACCTACATGCTCGCGGGCGACCGCGACCCGGCCGAGATCCTCGCCTCCGTGAAGAACGGCGTCTTCGCCGCGAATTTCGGCGGCGGCCAGGTCGACATCACCTCGGGCAAATACGTCTTTCAGTGCACCGAGGCCTACAAGATCGAGAACGGCAAGATTGGCGCGCCGCTGAAGGGCGCCATGCTGATCGGCAACGGGCCGACTGACCTGCATCGCATCCGCATGATCGGCAACGATCTCGCGCTGGATACCGGCATCGGCACCTGCGGCAAGAACGGTCAGGGCGTGCCCGTCGGCGTCGGCCAGCCGTCGCTTCTGATGGAACGTATTACAGTAGGTGGAACGGGCGCATGAGCGTTGAGAAGGTAACTGTCCCCGCCAAGCGGAAGAGCAGCGGCTGGGCTGGTCAGCTGATGCAGCTCGCCGGCATCGTCGCCGCCGTGTTCATCGCCAAGGGCGCGCTCGCCGAGCCGTTCTATGTACCGTCGGGTTCGATGGAGCCGACGCTCCTGATCGGCGATGCGCTGCTCGCCTCGAAATTCCCTTATGGCTACGGCACCTCGTCACTGCCGATCCAGATCAACCTGCCCGAAAGCGGCCGCGTCTTCGCGGAGACGCCGAAGCAGGGCGACGTCGTCGTGTTCCGCTGGCCCGGCGATCGCTCGCAGGCCTGGGTCAAGCGCGTCGTGGGTCTGCCCGGCGACCGCATCCAGATGCGGCAGGGCCAGCTCTTCATCAACGACCGTCCCGCCGAGCTGAAGCCGGATGGTGTCGGCGCCGCCGAAGACGACAATGGCGGCAGCGAGCCTGCCTACCGCTACATCGAGACCCTGCCGAACGGCGTGTCGCATCTGATCTTCAAGATGCGCGACAACGGTCCGCTCGACAACACGCCGGAGGTGACGGTGCCGCCCGGCCATCTCTTCGTGCTCGGCGATAACCGCGACAATTCCGCGGACAGCCGCGTGCCCCTGCGCTCCGGCGGCGTCGGTCTGCTGCCGATCGACAATCTGGTCGGACGCGCGGATGCCGTGCTCGGCTCCTGGGATCTCGGCATGCGCGGCCAGCCGGTGTGGACCTGGCTCTCCGGCTTCCGGCTCGCGCGGTTCTTCACCGCCGTGCACTGAGCTGATCCCAAGGTCTTGATCAAATGACCTTCGACGACGTCAGAAAATTTGCGCTGACGTGGCCGGAGGTCGAGGACGGCACCTCCTACGGCACGCCCGCGCTGAAAGTGCGCAAGAAGATGCTGGCGCGGCTGAAGGAGGACGGCGACAGTCTCGTCGTGCCCGACGTTCCCATCGACGAGCGCGCCATGCTGGTCGAGAGCCAGCCAAAAATCTTCTATTTCACCGATCACTACGCCGACTATCCGATCGTGCTGATCCGCCTGTCCAAGGCGAAGCGCGCGATCGTGGAGCCGTTCCTGCGGCGGCGCTGGCGGGGCCTCGCCTCGAAGACCGCGCGCGCCGCGTTCGATGCCAGCGCGTGAATCGTGGCCGCGATGGATCGCGACCGCTTCCTCACGCTGGCGCTGAAGAACCCGGTCAATGTTGCAATCATCGGCGAGCTCGCCTCGCTCGCGCTTCCCGATGCATGGCTGGTGTCGGGGTGCCTGGTGCAGACGGCGTGGAACGTACTCACGGACCGCGCGGTCGATCATGGCATCGCCGATTACGACGTGTTCTATTTCGATCCTGACACCTCATGGGAGGCGGAGGACACGGTGATCCGCACGCTGCACGCGCGGCTCTCGCATCTCGGCGTCAAGATCGAGACCCGCAACCAGGCGCGCGTGCACCTTTGGTATCCCGGCAAGCACGGCCTGCCCTATCCGCCCCTAACCTGCTCGACCGACGGCATCGACCGTTTCCTCACCCAGAACACGCAAGTCGGTGTGAGGCACGGAGGCGACGGCTACGAGGTCTACGCGCCGCGCGGCTTCGACGACATAGCCGGATTGATCGCGCGGCCCAATCCGGGCCCGAACTTCTCTGCGGCAAGTTACGCGGTGAAGGCCGCGCGATGGAAGGCGTTGTGGCCGGAACTCACGGTGATTGCCGCGGAGTGATCACGCCGCCTTGGCCTGTACATTGTCGCAGAACTCCGCGAGCCGATCCGCAAGCCGCAGCGTTGCGGGGCTGGCACCGGGCGAAGCCATCAGCGCCACTTCGGTCCGGTTGATCGGCTCAAAGCCGTCCTTGGCGGTCAGCACGCGGTGGTCGGACTGGATCGACATCTCCGAGAGAATGCTGAGGCCCATGCCGGCGGCAACCGCCGCCTGGATGCCGGCAAGGCTCGACGACGAGTAGGACATGTGCCAGGCGCGGCCCGCGCTTTCCAGCGCGTGGATGGCGCCGGCGCGATAGAGACAGCCGAGCGGAAATCCGATCAGCGGCACGGACGAGGCGTTGACGTCGACCGGATGGCTCTTGCTCGTGACCCAGTGCACCCGCTCCGGCCACACCGCGATAGCGCCTTTCGCGCCGGCCTCGCGCTTGAACAAGGCGAGGTCGAGCTCGCCGCGTTCGAGGTCGCGGGACAGGTTCTTGCTCTGGTCGGCGCGCACATCCATTCGCAGACCCGGATGTGAGCGCGAGAATGCGCCGAGCAGTTTTGCCAACCGGTAGGCCGCAAAATCCTCGGGGATGCCGAGCCGGATCGCGCCTTCACTGTCGGGCTCGCGCAGCACGTCGCGCGCCTCCTCGGCGAGCGTGAGCAGCCGCCGGGCATAGGACAGCAGCCGTTCGCCGGCCTCGGTGGGGCGCACGTCCTTGCCGTCGCGGTGCAACAGCACCTGGCCGACGTCCTCCTCCAGCCGCTTGATCTGCTGGCTGACGGTCGATTGCGTGCGGTGGACGCGCTCGCCGGCGCGGGTGAAGCCGCCGGCCTCGACCACCGAGACGAAGCTGCGCAGGAGCTCCAGGTCGAGCATGGCTGCTCTCCATTCGAAAATCCACTGATCGGAAGTTAATCATTTAATTTCCAAATGACAAGCCGTCTCCCTAGATCGAGGGTTCAGGAGAATGCCCTCATGTCGCTCGCCACCTCGCTTCCCGCAGCCCCCAGCCGGTTCAACACGCTACCGCTCGCCATCGGACTGTTTTGCCTGCTCTGGAGCTATGCCTTCGTCGCCGGAAAGATCGGCGTCACCCACTGCCCGCCGCTGATCCTGCTCGCCGCGCGCTTCTCGCTCGCCGGCATTTTGATCCTCGGCGCGACGCTGATCCGCGGTGATGGCTGGTCCTTGTCCTGGCGCGATGCCGCGATCTTCGCCGTGCTCGGCATTGCCAACAATGCACTCTATCTCGGGCTCGGCTACACCGGCCTGCAATCGATCTCCGCCGGCCTCGGCGGCCTGATCGTCTCGGCCAATCCGGTCTTCACGGCGGCGCTCGCTGCGTTGCTGCTTGGCGAAGGCATGACCTGGCGCAAGGCGGGCGGTCTCCTGCTCGGCATCATCGGCGTCACCCTGATCGTCTGGCATCGCCTGTCGGTCGGCACAGACTCCCTGCACGGCATCGTCTTCACCCTGGCCTCGCTCGCCTCCATCGTCGCCGGCACGATTCTGTTCAAGCTGCTCGCGCCGAAGGGAAGCCTGTGGATCGGCAACGGCGTGCAGAACCTCGCCGCCGGCATCGTGCTGACGCCGGTCGCGTTCACCTTCGCCGACGTCCACGCAATCGATTTCACCCCGGGCCTGGTCGGCGCCTTCGCCTTTCTCGTGCTCGGCGGCTCGATCCTCGCCTACTGGCTCTGGTTTCATCTCCTGAAAGTGTGTGGCGCAACGGCTGCGAGCGCCTATCATTTCCTGATGCCGCCGCTCGGCATGCTGTTCGCCTACATCGTGCTCAGCGAGCATGTCGAGGCCCGCGACCTGCTCGGCATCATCCCGGTCGCGCTCGGAATTTACCTGGTGACGCGCCCCGCAAAGCCCGTCGCGTAAGAGGAGTTTTCTGATGCCCATTTCCATCACCCTGATCGGCGGCCCCACCGCGCTGATCGAGATCGACGGGTTCCGCCTGCTCACCGATCCGACCTTCGATGCGCCGGGCGCCTATCAGCTGCCGCATGTGACGCTGGAGAAGACGATCGGTCCCGCACTGAAGGCCGACGCGATCGGCCCGGTCGATGCCGTCCTGCTCAGCCACGACCAGCACTCGGACAATCTCGACAATTCCGGCCGCGCGTTTCTCAAACACGCAAAGCGCGTGCTGACGACCGAGGCCGGCGCAAAACGCCTCGGCGGCCATGTCGAGGGCCTCGCGCCCTGGGCGACCTCGCATGTGAAGGACCGTGACGGCAACACTCTGACGATCACCGCGACGCCGGCGCGCCACGGCCCCGCCGGCATCGAGCCGCTGTCGGGCGACGTCATCGGCTTCGTGGTGTCCTCGAGCCGGACGGACACGAGCGACGTCTACATCAGCGGCGACACCACCTGGTTCAACGGCGTCGCCGAGGTCGCGCGCCGCTTCAAATGCGGCGTGGTGCTGCCGTTCGCGGGCGCGGCGCAAACCCGCGGGCCGTTCCATCTCACCATGGACACCAACGACACCATCGAGACGGCGCGCGCCTTTCCGGATGCGATGATCGTGCCCTTGCATACCGAGGGCTGGGCGCATTTCCGCCAGGACGGCGAGGATCTGCGCAAGACCTTTGATGTGCTCGGCTTCGGCACCCGGTTGCGATTGCTGGTGCCGGGCGTGCCGACGGTGGTTGAGGCGCCGTGAGTTAAGCTGTCGCGCGCTTCTCTTCGTCATGGCCGGGCTTGACCCGGCCATCCACGTCTTTGTCGCCGCACTTGAGAACGTGGATGCCCGGGACAAGCCCGGGCATGACGGCGAGTGAGTGGCTCGCGCGGGTAACTCAATCCTTCCGAAACACGATCGACGCCATCCACCCCGTCATCAGCGCCATCGCGGCCGTCGCGAGGCCATAGATCAGCCCGTGCTGCCGCGCGCTGGTCGCGACGAACTGCTCGAAGCCCACCTTGACGATCTCGAACGCGGTCTCGGTCTTGGTGACCAACGCGCCGTTCGCGAACAGCTTGATTTCCACCTCATAGGTGCCGATCGGCACCTCCTCCGGCAGTGGAATGCCGGTGCGGAACAGCGTCGGTGTCAGGAACGTCACCGCGCTCGGGTCCTCGCGATAGAGACCTTTCTGGGTTCGCAGGCGGATGAAGGCCGAGCGGAACGCATCGTTCGGCACCACGTCGGCATAGTCGCCGCTGACCCGTTGGGTCAGCAGCACGTTGTTGAGCCCGATCTGCTGCCGCCGCGCGATCTCGGGCGAGGTGATGACATCGAAGGGGCGGTTGGCGAACAGCGCGAGATAGCTCGGCACCGCCAGGAACTGCCGGTAGTCGGTGTTGATCCAGATGCCGAAGGTACGCTCCTTGCGCCGCGTGACCATGTCGGCGCGCGGGCCCATCACGGTGACGACGAGATCGTAGTTCTTGCGGTCCGCAGGCGTGGAGGCGTCCTTCTCGACCGAGCCGAACAGCACCAGTTCCTCGCCGGAATAGTTCGGCGTCACCGTGACGCGGTGGTTGGAGACCGACACGATCAGTCGCTCGGCGCGCGCCGCTGAGCCCAGCAGCAGGACGAGAAGGATTGCGAGAGCTGCGCGCATCATCCGCTCACTCCCAATTCACGGATGGTGAAGAGATCCTCGGGCCGGATCACCAGCTCGATGGCGAAGCGGACGCCGACCGAAAGGATCAACAGGCCCAGCAACAGCCGCAGCTGCTCACCCCGGATCTTCTGGCCGGCGCGGGCGCCGAACTGCGCGCCGGTGACGCCGCCGACCATCAGGATCAGCGCCAGCACCGCGTCGACAAGGTGATTGGTCACCGCGTGCAGCAAGGTCGCGAACAGCATCGTGACCAGCGTCAGGACCATCGAGGTCCCGATCACGGTCGAGGTCGGCACCCGCAGCAGATAGATCATGATCGGCACCAGGATGAAGCCGCCGCCGATGCCCATGATGGCGCCGATGAAGCCGATCACGATGCCGACGATCACGACCGGAATGACCGAGAGGTAGATCTTCGAGCGCTTGAACCGCATTTTCAGCGGCAGGCCGTGGATCCAGTTGTGCGTGCGCCGTGGCGGCACCGCGCCGCGACGGGTCCGCATCAGGGCGCGCAGGCCCTCGGAGAACATCAGGCTGCCGACCGTGGTGAGCAGCACCACGTAGGACAACGCGATCATCAGATCGAGCTGGCCGAGCGCACGAAGCTGCGTGAAGGTCCAGACCCCGAGCGCCGTGCCGGTGACGCCGCCGCATAACAACACACTCGCCAGCGCCGGGTCGATCGCACGCCGCCGCCAGTAGGACAGCGCGCCGGAAAAGGAGGAGGCCGCGATGTGGCTCGCAACGGAGGCGACCGCGACCGCCGGCGTGATCCCAATGAAAATCAGGAGCGGGGTCATCAGGAAGCCGCCGCCGATCCCGAACATGCCGGAGACGAAGCCGACCGCCGCGCCCATCGCCAACACCAGGAAGATGTTGACCGGCAGATCGGCGATCGGGAGATAGAGCTGCATCGAAGGACCACACTCCGGCGAAATGGATCGATTGCGCGGAAATGCTCGCCGGACGGTCGGAACGATTGCCGCGCCCTTCAATAGCGGAATTCGTTGTCGGGCGGGACCATGAATTTAGGGCGTGGTGAATGCGGCGCGCGAGCTGTCTCCCCTCACCCTGAGGAGCCTGCGCAGCAGGCGTCTCGAAGGGCGAGGCCCGGATCGGTGGTCGGGGCCTGCATGGTTCTCGCGGCGATGCGAAGCATCGTCCGCTACGCGCGCCAGGGCGCGCTCCTCACCATGAGGAGTGAGAGTGCGCTCTAGTGCGCCGCTGACGCCGAGCGCTTGGTCGCGACCGGCTTCGGCGCGGGCTTTGCGTTCGCCTGCGGCGCGCTGTCCCAGCCGCCGGCAGGCGCTGTAACATTGACGGCGTCGTCGGGCTGCGGCTCCGCGCTGAACGTCTGGATCGCGAGCTTGGCGGCGGCGAGCGACTGCGGATCGAGCCGCTTGGCGACGTCGTCGCGCTTGCCGGACGCATCCGCGTCACCCTGGGCGGCCGCGAGAGTGAACCATTTGTAGGATTCGGCGAGGTTCTGCTCCACGCCGATGCCGCGGGCATAGAGGATGCCGAGGTTGAACTGGCTGTCGGCGACGCCGCGATCGGCGGCCTTGCGGAACCACTGCGCCGCGCTCTTGTAATTGGCGCCGCGTCCGCCGCCATCGGCGTCGAGCACCGCGAGATTGTGCATCGCCTTGGCGTTGCCGCGCTCGGCGGCCTGCGTGTAGTAGCGGCGGGCGATGTCGGCGTCCTTCTTCACCCCGAGGCCCTTCTCGTAGAGCGTGCCGAGGCGGAAGGTCGCGGGCACCACGCCGGCCTGCGCCGCGCGGTCGTACCATTTGGCGGCTTCATCGTAATTCGCGGCGACGCCCTTGCCCTCGGCAAAGCGCACGCCGATCTCGTAGGCCGCGGTCGCATCGCCCTTCATCGCGGCGGTGCGCAGCACCGGACCGCCGATGCCGTCAGGGAGCTTCTCGCTCGGCGGCACCTGGATCATACCGAGCCTCGCGCGGCTCGCGCCCGACAGCGCGCCGGTGACGTCGTTGCTCGCCGCAGGCGGTGGTGGCGTCGCGGGGACCGGCGGGATTTCGACCGAAGCCGAGCTGCCCGACCCTGCCACGGGAGCGGGCGCGGGATTATTCAGCGACTGCTTCCCGATCGGCGTCGGCGAGGTCATCGACGGCGTGACCTGCTCGGGCGTGGCGGGCCTGGTCTCGACCGGCGGCGGCGGAGCCTGCGGCGCGGGCGCGCTCGACGAATTCTCCATCGCCTGCGGTGACGGCGGCGGGCTGCCGCCATCGAGCAGGTTCATCGCCATCTTGAAGGTGCCGAGCACGATCACGACCACGCTGGCACCGACCAGCAGCGAGCGGATCTTCGAGGTGATGGTCGAGCCGCCTTCCTGGCCCTTGTCCTTGGTGCGGCCTGCGATGGCCGCCTTGGCAGCTGCCTTTGCACTTGCCTTGGCACCGCGAGCCGGTTTTTCCGGCTGCGCGGCGGCGGCCTGCGCGGCGCGGCGTGCGGCCGCGATAAAGCTCGACGACGACACCGGCTCTTTCGGCGCGGCGGGGATTTCGCTGATCGCGCTTTCGGACGCGGCAATGCGCTCCGAGGGCGTGGCGACGCGGCCGCCCGGCCGTGTGCCCGGCTCGAGCGGATGGTCCGGCGGCAATTCCGGTGCGAGCGCGGCGCGCGCGGGCGCCGTGTGCGGCTCGAGGATCTCGTTGATCGCACGCGGCGGAACGGGCGGTGCCGTTGGCACCGGCGGCGGCGCGGCCGGTGCGGCGGCATGGAATTCGCGCGGCGCGGCGACGAAAGCGCCCTGTGGCGGCTGTTGCGCGGCGGCCGGGTTCTGCAGCTCCGGCTTCGGATCGTATTTCGGCTGCTGCTGCGGCTGCTGCCACGGCTCGCGCGCGACAGGCGGGGGCTCCATGGGCGCGGCCATTGGCATCGACATGGACGTCGAACTGGGCATTGGCTGCGGTGCGAGTGCCGGCGGCGTTGTGCGCACCGCGCGCAGATCACCCTCGATCATCGAGAGGCGATCGACGACATGGCCGAGCGCGCTGTGGACGGCCTCGAGCGAATCCTGGGTGCTGCGATTGGTCTCGGCCTGGCTGAAGCGGATGTCGGAGAGCTCGCGCTTGACCAGATCGACCATGCCGGAATCGGCAGACGGTGCCGAATTGCGGCTCTCGGCGAGGGCGGAATAGGTCGCCTGCTGCCGTTCCAGATGCCGCAGGATGTCGTGCAGCCCGTCCTCGACGCGGCTTAGATTGCCGTTGCGCGGATCGGAGGCGGCTTCGATCCGCTCCAGCAGATACGAGACCCGCTGTTCGAGATGTGCAAAGGTCGACGCGGAATCGTTGCCGACCTGCATGCGGTCGAAACGGTCCGACAGCGCGCGGATCGCGGCTTCGAGATGCTCGCTGCTCTCGGTGGGCTGCGGCCGCTCGCGCGTTTCCAGCGCCGCGGTGAGCGCCGCGATGCGCTGCTCCAGCACGGCGAAGCTGTCGCTGGGGCCGGACGAGCGGGTGACCTGGTCGACCTTGGACGACAGCAGCTGCACGTCTTCGGAAAGACGCGCCAGCGCTTCGTTGGAGGCGACGTTGGAGACGATGCCGCGCAGCGCCGAGATCGCGCCTTCGAGCTGGCGTACCGTCGACGGGTCGTCATTAGCGCGCAGGATCAGATCGAGCTTGGCGCCGAGGTTGCGGATCGCCTCGTCATAGCCGGTGAGCTGCTCGGCCGGCGTCAGCGTGCGCAGCACCTGCTTGATCTCGGACAGCGCGTGCTCGATGCCCGACAGGACCTGGCCGTCCGTCCCGGACGAGCGGGTCTCGTCGATGCGACGATGCAGCGAGCGGATCTCGTTCTCGATCGATTCGATCGCGCGGCGCGGCATCGCCTCGGTGATGGCGTGGCGGATCTCGGCAAGCTCGCTGCGGAAGGCGTTGATCGCCTGCTCGGTGTTGTCAGGGCGCTGGAGCGACTCGATCTGGCTCGTGATCTTGAGCAAATGGCGCTCGAGCGACGAGAAATCCGGCCCCGGCTGCGGGGGCGGCGGTGCATAGGCAGGCGCGGGCGGCGCCATCGGGGGCGCGAAAGGAGCTGCCGTCGGTGCAATCGAGGGCGCTGCGCGTGGCGGTATCTGCCGCGGCGTAAAGCCGTCGAGCTCGCTCTGCCGGGCCGTGATCTCGGCGACGGCAACGTCGAACGACGCGGGGCTCAAGGGAGGTGAATTGCGATAGACCTGTGCGGCCGCGCGCTCGACCATATCGGCCTGGCGCTGGCGCGTCTCGACGGGTGCCGGAGCCGGTGCCGGCCGCTGAGGCTGCTGCGGCTTTGAGATTTGCGACAGCCGCGCATCGAGCCGCGAGATCGCGTCGTTGAGCTGGCGCGCGACGCCCTGCTCGCGCGAGACGTCTGGTCGCGACGCGTCCTGTCGTGAAGCGTCCTGGCGCGGCGCGGGCTTTGAAATCCGTTCGATCTGCTGGGTGATCGCGTCGAGCCGCTGGTGGATATCGGCGACGTCGCGGCTCTCCTGGCTCGGCATCTGTTGCGGGCGCTGATCCTGGCGCTGCTCTTGACGCTGGTCTTGACGTTGTTCTTGGCGTTGATCGTAAGGTCCGCGAAAATTCGGCAGGGCCGTCTCGCCGAGCGTGGAGTTCAGCCAATCGTTGAGTGACATGCCGGCACGACGCGCAACAGCTTCGGCCCGCTCCCTGACGGATGGATCGATGCCGTCAACACTCCACGATACGCGCGAATTCATGACTCTGTCCGGTTCCGACTCCGGCGCCCCACCCGGCGCCTCCAGCCTCCCCACGCGTGCCGGTTGTGAAGACAATCGGATTTGGCGCGGGTCGTCTGCCTCGAAAACCGACTTTTTCCTGTTACGGTAAATAACGGGTTAAGGAACGCGTTGCCGGTGTCTTAAAGTTGGGCGCCGGGAACCCGATTGCCGCCGTTGGCCCCGCCCCAAAGCTGCGTCCCGACAAAGATTTCGCCACGCGCCCGACCCGCACGTCTCAATGGATAGAGAGCGGCCCGATCCACGGGCGGGTTCTTGCCTGACTGGATTGTTGGCTGACATGAAAAGGTTGCTCGTGGCCGCGATGGCGGCCGGACTGGCATCGCATGCTGTTGCCGCCGATGCCCCGGCGGCAGCGCCTGCGGTGAAGGCACCGGCGCCCGCGGGATACAATTGGACCAGCTGCTATGTCGGCATCCAGGGCGGCGGCAACTGGGGCAAGAGCGAGCATGTCCGGCGCGCCGGCGACGACTCCGGGCCAACGATCACAGGGACTTTCAATCTCAGCGGTGCTGCCGTCGCGGGCGGTGTCTTCGGCTGCGATTTCCAGATCGAAAAGACCGTGCTCGGCTTCGAGAACGACGCGTCATGGACCAACCAGCACGGCAAGGTGCAGGATCTACCGCCCTTCAACGTCGGGGTGACGAGCGGCACGCGGGAAAAATGGATCGATATGTTCCGCGGCCGTGTCGGTTACGCGCTCGATCAGTTCCTGATCTATGGCACGGCCGGTATCGCCTTCGCGGGCACCGAGGTCACCGTGTCCAACCAAGTGGTGCAGGTCACCAGCTCCCATCCCCGCACCGGCCTGGCGGCCGGGCTCGGTGGTGAATGGGCGGCCTATGTCGATACCTGGGGCGCCGTGACCCTCAAGCTCGAATATGTGCACGTCGATTTTGGCAGCAAACGATATGTCGATCCGCCGATCAGCGGCGCCGTCACCCGCGACGTCCGGCTGACGGACGACATCGTCCGCGCCGGCGTCAATGTCCGCTTCAACTGGGATAGGCCGGTCGTCACGAAGTACTAAGGGCGCTGAAGAGCTAGCCTTTCCCTTCGCGCTTGCCGTCCTCCAGCGGCACGACCGTGCCCTTGCCGCTCATCGCCGATAGCGCCTGGAGCGCTTCTTCGCAGAAATCGGCCACCATCTGCTCGTGGCGGGCACCGAGCTGAAGCAGCAGCAGGTTGCCGAGGTCGAGCACGCCCGACGCCGAGCCCTCCGGAAATCGCTTCTTGAGGATCCGCTCGTAATTTTCGTGCCGGTCGCGGTGGTGCTCCAGCCGGGCCATCAGATCGGTGCGCATGGGCTCGATGTCGATGCTGTCGAGCGCGTGCAGCCGCACCAGCAGGTCGTCCTTGATCGAGGGCGGTGTGCTCGGACGCGCGGCCCAGTGCCGCAGCGCTGTTCGGCCCTCGGGAGTCAGCGTATAAATCAATTTGTTGGGCTTGCCCGACTGCACGACCTCGCGGCCCTGGATGTAACCACGGTCGCGCAGCTTGGAGAGTTCGCGGTAGATTTGCTGGTGGTCGGCTTTCCAGAAGAAGCCGATCGAGGAATCGAATGTCTTGGCGAGCTCGTAGCCCGTCATCGGACGTTCCGTCAGGCATGCGAGGATTGCGTCGCCGAGCGCCATGGCACCAGCTCCCTTTCGAGGTCCCGACCAATTGACTTGACTTTATGCACATCGATGCATATGCGTCAATGTGCATATGAAGCGGGCTTCAGACCCGCTGTACCAGCCCTTCGCGCTACTGTGCATGGGGTTGTTTTCGAGTTTTTTGCCAAGGCCTTTATCTAGGGAGCACCCTGACAATGACCGGCCTCGACTCCTGGTATGCCTTTATGAAGTCCCACGACCGCGCCGCGCTCTGGGACCTGCTCCATCCTGACGCCGTGTTCGAAAGCCCCGTGGTGCATTCGCCACAGCGCGGCCGCGACATCACCTTCAAATATCTCGCCAGTGCCGAGAAGGTGCTCGGCGGTCCCGGCTTCACCTATGTCGGTGAGTGGAAAAGCGCCAATGGCGCGGTGCTCGAATTCAAGAATGTCATCGACGGCATCGAGATCAACGGTGTCGACATCATCACCTTCGATGCCGAGGGACGCATCACCCATTTCAAGGTGATGGTGCGTCCGCTCAAGGCGATCAATATGCTGCACCGCCTGATGGCGGAGCAGTTGGCCGCCGCCCAGTCATAAGCCAACATCATCACTTCAGACCGCCTGCCGGGAGACCATCATGCCGATCTATAAAGCCCCCGTCGAAGACGTGAACTTCCTGCTCAACGACGTCTTCCAGATCGACCGCTACGACAATCTGGCCGGCTTCTCCGATGCGTCGAGCGACGTGCGCGAAGCCATTCTTGGCGAAGCCGCGAAGCTTGCAGAAGAAGTGCTGCAGCCGCTCAACCGCGTCGGCGACCTCGAAGGCTGCAAGCGCGCCGATGACGGCAGCGTCACCACGCCGAAGGGTTTTAAGGACGCTTTCAAGCAAGTGGCAGAGGGTGGCTGGCTTGGCCTGTCGGCGCCGACCGAGTTCGGCGGCCAGGGCCTGCCGGTGACGCTGAGCCAGGCGGTCAACGAATTCCAGATCTCCGCCAACATGGCGTTCTCGATGTATGGCGGCCTCACCATGGGCGCGACCGCGGCGCTGATCGTGCACGGCTCGTCCGAGCAGAAGCAGACCTACGTGCCGAAGATGGTGGCGGGCGAGTGGACCGGCACCATGAACCTGACCGAGCCGCATTGCGGCACCGATCTCGGCATGCTCCGCACCAAGGCGGTCCGCCAGCCCGACGGCAGCTTCAAGATCACGGGCACGAAGATCTTCATCTCGGCCGGTGAGCATGACCTCGCCCCCAACATCATCCACCTCGTGCTCGCCCGCATCGAGGGCGCGCCGGCCGGCATCAAGGGCGTGTCGCTGTTCGTGGTGCCGAAATTCCTGGTCAATGCCGATGGTTCGGTCGGCGCCCGCAACGGCGTGGTGTGCGGCTCGATCGAGCACAAGATGGGCATTCACGGCAATTCCACCTGCGTGATGAACTACGACAGCGCCACCGGCTGGCTGATCGGCGAAGAGAACAAGGGCATGCAGGGCATGTTCGTGATGATGAACGAAGCCCGCCTCGGCGTCGCCGTTCAAGGTCTCGCGCAGTCCGAGGTCGCCTATCAGAACGCCGTCGCCTATGCCCGCGAGCGCATCCAGGGCCGCTCGCTGACCGGCGTCAAGGCGCCTGACAAGCAGGCCGACCCGATCATCGTGCATCCCGACGTGCGCCGCACGCTGCTCTCGATCCGCGCCTTCAACGAGGCGGCGCGCGCCTTCGTGATGTGGACCGCGCTGAAGAGCGACGTCGCCCATCGCTCCGAAGATCCCAAGGACCGCCAGGCCGCCGACGACCACATGGGCCTGATGACGCCCGTGCTGAAGGGCTTCCTCACCGATTACGGCTTTGCCAACGCGGTGCAGGCGCAGCAGATGTATGGCGGCCACGGCTACATCGCCGAGCAGGGCATGGAGCAGTTCGTGCGCGATGCCCGCATCGCCATGATCTATGAAGGCGCCAACGGCATCCAGGCGCTCGACCTCGTCGGCCGCAAGCTGCCGCGCGACGGCGGCCGCGCCATCATGGCCTTCTTCGGCGAGGTCATGACCTTCGCTAAGGAGAACGGCGGCGATGAGGGGCTCAAGCCATTCATCGCCCCGCTCTCGGCCTCGCTCGGCCATCTCCAGCAGGCCACGACTTGGCTGATGCAGAACGCGATGGCAAAGCCCGACAATGCGGGCGCTGCCGCAACCGATTACCTGCATCTCTTCGGCTTCGTCACGCTCGGCTACATGTGGGCGAAGATGGCCAAGGTGACGCAGGCCAAGATTGCCGAGAGCGGAGCGACGCCCTATCTCTCGACCAAGCTCGTCACCGGCCGCTTCTTCATGGAGCGCATGCTGCCGGAGACCGCCGCCAATCTCGCCCGCATCCAGGCCGGCTGTGCCACCATCATGGAACTGCCGGCGGAAGCTTTCTGAGGCTTCCCGCTTCGCCAATGATCCGACCGCGCCGCGGTCGTAACCAATAACTGCAATCAGGAGGCTCCCATGGCAGATGCCTATATTTACGACCACGTCCGAACCCCGCGCGGCCGCGGCAAGGCAGACGGTTCGCTGCACGAGGTGACGGCGCTCGCGCTCGCCACCGTGCCGCTGAAGGCGCTGAAGGACCGCAACAATTTGCCGGAAGATTCCGTTGACGACGTCGTGCTCGGCGTGGTCGACCCCGTCGGCGAAGCCGGCAGCGACATCGCGCGCTTCGCAGCGCTCAAGGCCGGCCTCGGCGAAGCCGTGCCCGGCGTGCAGATCAGCCGCTTCTGCGCTTCCGGCCTCGACGCCGTGAATTTTGCCGCAGCCCAGGTGATGAGCGGCCAGCATGAGCTGGTGATCGGTGGCGGCGCCGAATCCATGAGCCGCGTCGGCATCGGCGCCTCCGGTGGCGCCTGGCCGATGGACCCGTCGATGGCGGTGCCGGCCTACTTCATGCCGCAAGGCGTCTCGGCCGATCTGATCGCCACGAAGTACGGCTTCTCGCGCGACGACGTCGACGCTTATGCCGTGCAGAGCCAGCAGCGCGCCGCCAAGGCCTGGGACGAGGGCCGCTTCAACAGGTCCGTCGTGCCGGTGAAGGACATCAACGGCCTCACCATCCTCGCCAAGGACGAGCACATGCGTCCCTCGACGACGATGCAGTCGCTGGCGCAGCTGCAGCCGTCGTTCACGATGATGGCGCAGATGGGTGGCTTCGACGGCGTCGCCGTGCAGTCGCACCCCGAAATCGAGCGCGTCAATTACGTGCACCATGCCGGCAATTCGTCGGGCATCGTCGACGGTGCCGGCGCCGTGCTGCTCGGCAGCAAGGAAGCGGCCAGCAAATACGGCCTGAAGCCGCGCGCAAAGATCCGTGCGTTTGCCAATGTCGGCTCGGAGCCGGCGATGATGCTGACCGGTCCGGTCGACGTCACCGAGAAGCTGTTCGCGCGTTCGGGCATGAAGAAGTCGGACATCGACCTGTTCGAGCTCAACGAGGCCTTTGCCTCGGTCGTGCTGCGCTACATCCAGGCCTTCGACATCGACAACGCCAAGATCAACGTCAATGGCGGCGCGATCGCGCTCGGTCATCCGCTCGGCGCCACCGGCGCGATGATTTTGGGCACCGTGCTCGACGAGCTCGAGCGCACCAACAAGTCCACCGCCCTTGTGACGCTGTGCATCGGCGGCGGCATGGGCACCGCGACCATCATCGAGCGCGTTTAACGAGCTGCCGTCGGGTGGGCAAAGCGAAGTGTGCCCACCATTGCTGTCTCCGCGAAAGATGGTGGGCACGGCGCAAGAGCGCCTTGCCCACCCTACGAGATCTTAAGTCAACCGCCGCGCCTGAGATCGGCTGCGGCACCGAGGAGCAACCAACATGGCTTACAAGAATTTCAAGGTTGAGACCGATTCCGACGGCATCGCGCTCGTCACCTGGGACATCCCGGGCCGTTCGATGAACGTGCTCGACGAGACCTCGACCAGCGAGCTCGATGCGATCGTCAAGGAAACCACGGCCGACGCCGCCGTGAAGGGCGTCGTCATCACCTCCGCCAAGGAGGCGTTCTGCGCCGGCGCCGACCTGTCGATGCTCGAGGGCATGAACCAGGCCTACGCCAAGGTCTTGAAGGAGCAGGACGAGACCGCCGCGAACCAGATGCTGTTCGACCAGAGCCGGCGCTTCTCGCAGGTGCTGCGTTCGATCGAGACCTCCGGCAAGCCGTGGGCGGCCGCGATCAACGGCCTCGCGCTCGGCGGCGGGTTCGAGATCACGCTGTGCTGCCACTATCGCGTGGCGGCGGAAAATCCCAAGACGCGCCTCGGCCTGCCCGAGGTCAAGGTCGGCCTGTTCCCCGGCGCCGGCGGCACGCAGCGCGTGCCGCGCCTGGTGCCGCCGCAGGACGCGATGACGATCCTGCTCAAGGGCGATCCGGTCACGGTCGAGAAGGCCAAGGCGCTCAATCTGATTCACGCCATCGTTCCCGCAGGCGACCTCGTCAAGGCGGCGAAGGACTGGATCAAGGGTGGCGGCAAGGCGGTCGCGCCCTGGGACGAGAAGGGCTTCAAGCTGCCGGGCGGTCCGGTGTTCTCCAAGGCCGGCATGATGATGTTCCCGGCTGGCAACGCGATCTATCGCCGGGAGACCTACGACAATTATCCGGCCGCGCGCGCGATCATGAGCTGCGTCTATGAAGGGCTGCAGTTGCCGATCGACGCCGCGCTGCGCGTCGAGTCGCGCTACTTCACCTCGGTGCTGCGTTCGAAGGAAGCAGCCGCGATGATCCGCAGCCTGTTCCTGTCGATGCAGGAGCTGAACAAGGGCGCGCGCCGTCCGAAGGACGTAGCCCCGACCAAGGTGAAGAAGATCGCCGTGATCGGCGCCGGCTTCATGGGCGCGAGCGTCGGCTACGTCTCGGCCCGTGCCGGCCTCGACGTTGTCCTGATCGACCGCGACCAGGAGAGTGCCGACAAGGGCAAGGCGCATGCGCAGAAGGTGATCGAGGAGCAGATCAAGAAGGGCCGCGCCAAGCCCGGTGACGCCGACGCGCTGCTCGCGCGCATTACGCCGACTGCCGATTATGCTGCACTCAAGGACGTCGACCTCGTCATCGAGGCCGTGTTCGAGGATCGCAAGGTCAAGGCTGATACCTTCGCGAAGGCGCAGGAGCATATGAAGCCGGACGTGATCTTCGCGTCGAACACCTCGACGCTGCCGATCACCTCGCTGGCCGAGGGCTTCAAGGACCAGGGCAAGTTCGTCGGCATCCACTTCTTCTCGCCGGTCGAGAAGATGATGCTGGTCGAGATCATCAAGGGCAAGAACACCGGCGATCTCGCTCTGGCGACCGCGCTCGACTACGTCCGGCAGATCGGCAAGACGCCGATCGTCGTCAACGACAGCCGCGGCTTCTTCGCCAATC
Source organism: Bradyrhizobium barranii subsp. apii (assembly GCF_011516635.5). GTDB lineage: Bacteria > Pseudomonadota > Alphaproteobacteria > Rhizobiales > Xanthobacteraceae > Bradyrhizobium > Bradyrhizobium barranii. Next base: position 8,937,255 of record NZ_CP096255.1, read on the forward strand.
GCTGCGTTGGCCGCTATGTCGCCGAAGGCAACGAGATGTTCCTCGAAGGCGTGCCGCCGGCGATGATCGAGAACTGCGCCAAGATGGCCGGCATGCCGGTCGGTCCGCTCTCGCTCTCGGACGAAGTTGCACTCGACCTCGGGCTCAAGATCATGAAGGCGACGGAAGCCGATCTCGGCCCCAACGCCATCAACCCCGATCAGAAGAAGTTGATGGTGGAGATGGTCGAGAAGCAGGGCCGTCTCGGCCGCAAGAACAGCAAGGGCTTCTACGACTACCCCGAGAAGGGCAAGGGTCAGAAGAGCCTGTGGCCGGGCCTCTCGGCGCTGCAGCCGAAGCAGCTCGATCCCGACACGCTCGACATCGAGGAGCTGAAGCAGCGCTTCCTGGTGGTGCAGGCGGTGGAAGCCGCGCGCACGGTCGAGGACCACGTCATCACCGACCCGCGCGAGGCGGATGTCGGCTCGATCCTCGGCTTCGGCTTTGCGCCGTTCACCGGCGGCACGCTGTCCTACATCGACTTCATGGGCGCGAAGAAATTCGTCGAGCTCTGCCACAAGCTGGAGGCGAAGTACGGCTCGCGCTTCAACCCGCCGAAGCTTCTCGAGGAGATGGCCGCGAAGGGAGAAACTTTCTACGGCCGATTCGCGCCGAAGAAGGCTGCAGCCTGACCACCCAAGATCATTTGAGAAAAAAGGCCGGATCGTCGATCCGGCCTTTTTGTTTGGGGAGACGTCATCACGGTTGCGTCAGATTTGTTCCCGGCTTGTGGAACCAATCACAGAATTCGCGTAGGACCCGTGTCAGAGTCCCCCGCTGCCGTGGTGTCGCGCAATTGTCATAGGCGTGTCGAAGCGGCGCCGTTCTTTTGCTCGGCCCTGGCACTAGTCTTGCTCCGGGTCAGGGTTCCGCATCCGGTTGGGACACTTGCCGAGCCATCGGCAGGTTGAAGACAAAATAAGAAAGTATCCTTGATGAACTCTTTGGTGCTGCGGAAGACCGCGCTCGGTCGCGATCTCACCGCGAAATATGCTGTTGGACCCACAACTGGCCGCCTCTCGCCGCAACAGAAGCCGGCGCGCCTGCGCCGCAAGGGGCCGATGCTTTGGGCCGCTTTGGCGTTACTTGTGCTGGCGGCGGATTTTATGCTGGCTTCCCTCGCCTGGCTCGCCGTCGACTTCGTCATGGGCTGAGACCGCCCGCGCGTGCAGCAGGTAGGCCGCCGCGAAGTAGGCGAGCTGGCAGACGGCAAGACAGATGGCGATGACGGTCACACCCGCCATCATGCCGAATTCGTAAGCGCGAAGAATGATTGCCGAGAAAACTGCGATCGCCGGCGCAATCAATATCAGCGCCCAGATCCTGAAAGCATAACCTGTCGCTATTCCCACCAATGCACTTGCGACGATCAGGACCAAGGCAATCGTCAAGTTCAACTCCGATGAAATAATCCTCTAACAATTCCGCCAAGCTCGCGCGCTTTACGGGTACTGACAAGACAGCACTACTTACATTCGGCGAACAGTAGTTCATAAGTCTAATGATAGGTACGATGATCCGGCGAGATGGGTTCGCGCCCAGCCCGCCCCAGGGCAAATAAAACGGGCCGGATCGACGATCCGGCCCGTTTTATTTGCGGTCTCCGAGCGGCGAGAACGCCCGGCCCAAGACCGCATCGTCGGCAAGACTCGCTCTCCAGCTGCCTTCATCGCCGCGGCCAATGCGAACCTCGAAGCGCCAGCCATTCTGGTTGGTGAAGGCGATGTCCGCTACGCCCTTCTTCCTGGCATAGCTGCACGGATATTCGGTCGGCCGATCGGGAAAGACGATTTTTCCTTCCTTGCTCTCGAACACGGCCGAGGTGACCTGCGGATGGACCATGAAGATGCAATTGCGCTGCGGCAGGTCCGGCGTCGACAAGCCAAGCATCGCGAGCGGCGCGCCCGCGACGGTCATAAGGACGATCATGCTCATCGCGGCGGCTGTCTCATGGAGGCGCTCCGCGATTTCGACGTGGCCGCCGATCGAATGGTTCACAACGAAAAAGGCCGGATCGTCGATCCGGCCTTTCGATTGTTGCATCTTGCGATGCGCTTACTTCGCCTGCGCAAGGCCTTCCTTCTTCAGCGCCTCCTGCACCTGCGGCCGCGCTGCGACGCGAGCCTTGTAGGCGGTCAGGTTCGGCATGGCCGAGAGGTCGAACTTCATCCGATCGCCCCAGGTCAGCATCGTGAAGAGATAGCCGTCGGCCACCGTGAACTGCTTTCCCATGAGGTAGTCGCGGCCGGCGAGCTGGCTGTCGATGTATGTCAGCTTGCCCATGACGCGGTCCTTGAAGAAGGCCTTGGCCTCGTCGTTCAGCGCCGGCGCGAACAGCGGTCCGAAGCTCTTGTGCACCTCCGAGGTGAGGAAGTTCAGCCATTCGAGCAGCTTGTAGCGCTCGGTGCTGCCATGGGCCGGTGCCAGCGCCTTGGCGGAGGCCTGATCGGCGATCATCTGGACAATGACCGGGCCTTCGGTCACGATCTCGCCGCTGTCGAGGCCCAGCGCAGGGACCTGGCCCTTCGGGTTCAGCTTCAGATAATCCTCACCATTTTCGAGCTTCTTGGCCCGGATATCGACCTTGACCAGCTCATAGGGCAGGCCGGCTTCCAGGAGCGCGATGTGGGGGGACAAGGAGCAGGCGCCGGGCGAGTAATAGAGTTTCATGGAATTTCTTTCTCTTGACGCTTGGTTGGGGCGAAGGAACGCCTACATGCATTTGCATCCAATAGTCAAGATTGATGCAGGTGCATTGAGTGAGGTAAGAGACGGAACGACGAGCTTGAGCGGGACCATGAAACGCAAACCATCGACCGAGGCAACTTCGGCCTGGATCCGCCTGATGCGGGTGCAGAGCCGCGTGCTCGATTGCGTCGAGCAGGACTTGAAGAAGGCGGGGTTCCCGCCGCTGGCCTGGTACGACGCGCTGCTCGAATTGTCGCGAGCGCCCTCGGGTGAGCTGCGGCCGGTGGAACTCGAGCGGCAAATGCTGATCCCGCAATACTCCACGTCGCGCCTGATCGACCGCCTGGTCGACGAGGGGCTCGCCTCCCGGCGCGAATGCAAGATCGACAAGCGCGGCCAGTTCGTGGAGATCACGGAAGCCGGCCGCGAGTTGCAGAAGCGGATGTGGGGCGCCTATTCGGCCGCGATCGAAAAGTATGTTGGCTCGAAACTGTCCGATGCGGATGCCGTCAAGCTCAGCGGTCTGCTCGATCGCCTCGGCTGCTCGTGTGGCGAGATGAAACTGCCGCCCGTCCACGTCAACGAAACCACGCCGTCGCGATGATCTTGCGGCACACCAGCTCGTCCGTGCACCCCCTGGGTTCGCGGACCACCCCGTCACCCGCGCGCCTTCGATCGAAGCGCCCTTTTTGATTAGAGTTTGATATGGCGCGAGACCAGATCGATATGACGCCGCTGCAGTCGCGCGACGAGCTCGTCGCGTGGTTCGAGGCCGGCTGCAAGGACCCGTCCGAATTCCGCATGGGCACCGAGCACGAGAAGACGCCGTTCACGCTCGAAGGCCACCGTCCGGTGCCTTACGAGGGTGCGCGGGGCATCGGCGCGCTGCTCGAAGGCATGAAGCTCCTGCTCGGCTGGGAGCCGATCATGGAGAAGGGCAACATCATCGGCCTCTACGACGTCACCGGCGGCGGCGCGATCTCGCTCGAGCCCGGCGGACAGTTCGAGCTCTCCGGCGCGCCGGTCGAGAACGTGCATCAGACCCAGAGCGAGCTGATGGCGCATCTGGCGCAGGTGCGCGAGATCGCGACCCCGCTCGGCATCGGCTTCCTCGGGCTCGGCATGACGCCGTCCTGGTCGCGCGCCGACATCCCGGTGATGCCCAAGGGCCGCTACAAGATCATGACCAATTACATGCCGAAGGTCGGCCAATACGGCCTCGACATGATGTACCGGACCTGCACGGTCCAGACCAATCTCGACTTCTCCTCCGAAGCCGACATGGTCAAGAAGCTGCGCGTCTCGCTCGCGCTGCAGCCGGTCGCGACCGCGCTGTTTGCCAATTCGCCGTTCACCGAGGGCAAGCCGAACGGCTTTCTGTCGTTCCGCTCCGAGATCTGGCGCGACACCGACAATGCGCGTTCGGGCATGATGCCGTGGGCGTTCGAGGACGGCATGGGTTTCGAGCGCTATGTCGACTACGCGCTCGACGTGCCCATGTATTTCGTCAAGCGCGACGAGGATTACATCGACGTCTCGGGCTCCTCGTTCCGCGCCTTCTTCGACGGCCGCAACAACAATCTGCCCGGCGAACGTCCGACGCTGTCGGACTGGGCCAACCATCTTTCGACAATCTTCCCGGAAGTGCGCCTCAAGCGCTATCTCGAGATGCGCGGCTCCGATGGTGGCCCGTGGGGCCGCCTGCCGGCGCTGTCGGCTTTCTGGGCCGGGCTGCTCTACGACGATGTGTCGCTCGATGCCGCCTGGGACCTCGTGAAGCACTGGACCGCGCATGAGCGCCAGGCCCTGCGCGACGACGTGCCGCGGTTCGGCTTCAAGGCGCGAATCAAGGACCGCTATCTGTTCGAGATCGCCAAGGAATGCCTCGTTCTGGCCCATGCCGGCCTGCGCCGCCGCGGCCGGATTGACCAGCTCGGCCGCGACGAAACCCGGCATCTGGAGCCGCTCGATCGCATCATCGATTCCGGCCGGACCCCAGCCGAGGAGATGCTGGAGAAGTTCAACGGCGCCTGGAACGGCTCCGTGGAACCGGCCTACGCGGAATACGCGTTCTAGGCCAGAGGCCGACGACCAGGACCGGAGCCGTTCATCGCCCATACAGGTTTGCGGCGATCAAATGACCGGCTGAAAAAACCTGAGCGCCGTCAATAACTCGAAAGCTGTTCCAATGGGGAAGGGCCGCCTGCGTGGGGCCGTCATGGCAAGCGTCGTGGCCTGCACCACGTTGCTTGCGCTCGTGTTTGCGAGCGCGCCTGCGCGCGCCCAGACGGCGTTCGACCGGCCCGGCGGCGACTATTTCAGCTCGCCAGTGACGTCAGGTGACCCCGAGGATTGCGCGCTGCAGTGTGAGCGTGACCGCCGCTGCCGCTCCTGGAGCTTCAACTATCCCGACGTCGAAGGCGGCTCGGCAGTGTGCTGGCTCAAGAACACGGTGCCGCCGCGTGTCCCGGGCAGCTGCTGCATCTCCGGTGTGCGTGGCGCCGGCGTGATCGAGCCGCGGATCGAAGGCGTTGAAACGTCGATCGACCGCCCCGGCGGCGACTTGCGCAATTTCGAGATCAAGGACGGCGAAGGCGAAGAGGCCTGCAAGGCCGCCTGCATCGCGGACAACAAGTGCCGCGCCTTCACCTATTCCCGTCCCGGCTACACCGGCCGTGAAGCGCGCTGCTTCCTGAAAAAGGAAATCAAGCCGCCGCGCCGCAAGGCGGGCTTCACGTCGGGCGTGGTCAGATAGCGCGCTGCGAATCCGGCGACCCGCTCCTCAATTCGCCGCCGAGACCAGCCTGTCCCCGCACGCATTCACGTAGAACTTGCCGCCGCATTGGCGCTTGATGGCGGCGCAGCGCACCGCGGGAGACGCATTTTCCGGAACGCTGAAGCCGCAGCTCAGGCCGTCGGCACTGCGGCCCGTCTTGCCGGCGGCAAAGGCGGCGCTGGAGGCGGTGATGCAGACGACGAGGAAGGCTGCGGCGGCGATTTCGATCAGCAGTCTCATGGACGTTTCCTCCACACTGATGGCTGAATCGGCCCTCAATCTAGCACCGAATCCGCATCTCTCCGTACGCTTCCGGGTTCCCAAATCGGCCCGTTCCTTGCATAAATTTACGCCAGCGCAGTGCACGGCCGCGCCAGGGATGGTTCCGGTGCAGGGGCAAGACGCGTAGAGTTAGTGGTGTTCTCGCGACCAGGAAGTGACGGCCTTGCAAGATCAATCGTTCCAGCCAAGTTTGCCGGCCTCCGGCCAGCCCATCGACGAACTCGCGCTGGCTGACGTCAAGGGCGCGATCCTGGCGAAGCTGCGCCTTGCCATCGGCAAGGATGCGGGCATGGCCACCAAGCACGACTGGTACCAGGCCGCAGCGCTCGCGCTGCGCGACCGCATCGTGCATCGCTGGCTCACGGCCGAGAAGCACAGCTACGATGCGGGACGCAAGCGCGTCTATTATCTCTCGCTCGAATTCCTGATCGGCCGCCTCTTCACCGACGCGCTGAACAACATGGGGCTGCTCAAGATCTTCGAGGTCGCGCTCGGCGATCTCGGCGTGTCGCTGCCTGAGCTCCGCAAATGCGAGCCGGATGCCGCGCTCGGCAATGGCGGCCTGGGGCGGCTCGCCGCCTGCTTCATGGAGAGCATGGCCACGCTCTCGATCCCCGCGATCGGCTACGGCATCCGCTACGATTTTGGCCTGTTCCGCCAGATCATCAATCAGGGCTGGCAGCAGGAATATCCGGACGAATGGCTGAGCTTCGGCAATCCCTGGGAATTGCAGCGGCCCGAGGTGATCTATCACGTCCATTTCGGCGGTGGCGTCGAGCATGTCGACGACAAGGGCCGCGACCGCGCGATCTGGCACCCGGCCGAGACCGTGCAGGCGATCGCCTATGACACGCCGATCGTCGGCTGGCGCGGCCAGCACGTCAACGCGCTCCGCCTGTGGTCGGCACGCTCGCCCGATCCGTTGAAGCTCGACGCCTTCAACAAGGGCGACTATGTCAGCGCCAGCGCCGAGCAGTCGCGCGCGGAAGCGATCTGCAAATTCCTCTATCCGAACGACGAGAGCCCGGCGGGACGCGAGCTGCGGCTGCGCCAGGAGTATTTCTTCGTCTCCGCCTCGCTGCAGGACCTGGTCAATCGCCACCTGACCTCCGATGGCCAGCTTCGCAGCCTCGCGATGAGGGTCGCGGTCCAGCTCAACGACACGCATCCGAGCCTCGCCGTCACCGAGCTGATGCGCATCCTGGTCGACCTGCACAATTTCCGCTGGGACGAGGCCTGGAAGATCACGGTCGCAACTCTGTCCTACACCAACCACACGCTTTTGCCCGAGGCGCTGGAGACCTGGCCGGTCGAACTGTTCGAGCAGCTGTTGCCGCGCCATCTCGAGATCATCTACCGCATCAACGTGCAGCATCTCGCGCTGGCCGAAGCGCGCGCGCCCGGCGACATCGATTTCCGTGCCTCGGTTTCGCTGATCGACGAGAGGAGCGGACGCCGCGTGCGCATGGGCCAGCTCGCCTTCGTCGGCTCGCACCGCATCAACGGCGTCTCGGCGATGCATTCGGACCTGATGCGCGAGACCGTGTTCCACGATCTCAACCATCTCTATCCCGGCCGCATCACCAACAAGACCAACGGCATCACCTTCCGCCGCTGGCTGATGCTGGCGAATCCGAAGCTGACCGACCTGCTGCGCGAGACCTGCGGCGAAGCCGTGCTCGACGATCCGACCCAGCTCAGCCTGATCGAAGCCCGCGCCAGCGACGTCGAATTCCAGAAGAAGTTCCGCAGCGTCAAGCTTCACAACAAGACCGCGCTGGCGCGCCTGATCGGCGAGCGGCTCGGCATCAAGGTCGATCCGACCGCGCTGTTCGACGTGCAGATCAAGCGCATTCACGAATACAAGCGCCAGCTCCTCAACATCATCGAGACGGTGGCGCTGTACCAGGCGATGAAGGACGACCCCAACGGCAACTGGGTGCCGCGGGTGAAGATCTTCGCCGGCAAGGCGGCGGCGAGCTACCGCTACGCAAAATTGATCATCAAGCTGGTCAACGACGTCGCGGACGTCGTCAACAACGATCCCGCCATCGGCGGCAAGCTCAAGGTCGTCTTCCTGCCCGACTACAATGTCAGCCTTGCGGAGGTGATCATTCCCGCGGCCGATTTGTCCGAGCAGATCTCGACCGCCGGCATGGAGGCCTCCGGCACCGGCAACATGAAGCTGTCGCTGAACGGCGCGCTCACCATCGGCACGCTCGACGGCGCCAACATCGAGATCCGCGACCATGTCGGCGCGGAGAATATCGCGATCTTCGGCATGGAGGCCGGCGACGTGATGATCCGCCGCAAGCAGGGGCTGGATGCCTCCGACGTGATCCGCAATTCGCCAAAGCTCCAGCGCGCCATCAATGCGATCGGCACCGGCGAGTTCTCGCCCGGCGATCCCGGCCGCTTCGAATCAATCGCGCACGCGCTGCGCTATCTCGACCATTACATGGTCAGCGCCGATTTCGATTCCTATTACGAAGCCCAGCGCAGCGTCGACGCACGCTGGCAGGTGGCGCCGGCCTGGACGCGCGCCTCCATCCTCAATGTCGCGCGCATGGCCTGGTTCTCCTCGGACCGCACCATCCGCGAATATGCCGAGGAGATCTGGAACGTGCCGGTCAATCCGACCACGCCGCTGCTGCCAGATCTGCGCGACGTCGCGGGCTGATTTTCCGCAACGTGAAATCGGCGTTACCTGCGAGGTTATTGATTTGGCAGGATAGGCATCATATTACGGCTTGAGCTTTTTTTGGCCGGAGTCGATCGTGCCTGTCGGCGAGTATACGAGCCCGGATGGGCAGCTTCGATTGCTGGTCATATGTCCCGACGGGGACTGGACGCTGGGGTTCGACGGATTCTCCTGGCACACGCACGGCAGCATCCTTGCCAGTCTTTCAGGGCAAGGACGAGGAAGCTGCCATCAACGACTTCGTCGCCGATCTGATCAGCGGCAAGAGTATCATTGCGCTGAAGCGCATAGGAGGCTCCGTCGCGGATGCCTGGGTCACAGATGATCCGGCAGACGATGTGTTGAGTTCGCAGCAATATGGCCCTGGTGATGAGACGATGGAGTTTCGTCGTTGGGACGGAAGCTCAGTAGAGGTCTAATCCCATGCACGCCAAGCTCCCGCACCCGTTCGACGACGCCACCCGCATCACCGCCGGTGACAGCAGCTGGCAGGGGCACACCAGCGACGATTACTGGGCCTTTGTCGGCCCGTTCGGCGGAGCCACGGCCGCGACGATCCTGCGTGCGCTGATCGACCATCCGCAGCGCGCCGGCGATCCGCTGGCGCTGACCGTCAATTATTGCGCGCCGATCGCCAAGGGGCCGTTCGATCTGGACGTGCGGCTGGTGAAGGCCAATCGCTCCAGCCAGCACTGGAGCGTCGAACTGTCGCAGGGCGGCGGCGAGGTCGCAACGCTCGCCACCGCCGTGTTTGCCGAGCGCCGGCCGTCCTGGGAGCACAGGGTGGCGCAATATCCGGATGCCACGGCGTTCGAGGCGACGCTGCCATTCCCGAAGATATCGGCATCCTGGGCCAACCAGTATGAATTCCGCTTCGTCGAGGGCGAGATGCGGATCGGGCCGCCGCAGACCGAGCTCGCTGGCACCTATTCCAAGCTCTGGATCGGCGACCGCACGCCGCGCAAGCTCGACATGCTGTCGCTGATGTCGATGTCGGACGCCTTCTTCGGCCGCATCTTCCACGCCCGGCGCGAGCTGGTGCCGTTCGGCACGGTGTCGCTGACGTCGTATTTTCACACCGGCAGCGAAGAGCTCGCCGCCGAGGACATCACGCGCGTGCTCGCGACGGCCGATTCGAAGATCATGCACAAGAGCTATGCCGATCAGAACGCCGAGCTGTGGTCGCCGAACGGCAGGCTGCTCGCGACCACGACGCAGATCGCGTATTTCAAGGCGTGAGGTCTCGCTCCGGCGTCGTCCCCGCGAACGCGGGGACCCATAGCCACAAGGAGCAGTTTGGCGAAGATTAGTAGTGATCAACGCCGCTACCCGCACTGCACTCCCTTGAGAGATCACGCGGTATGGGTCCCCTGCGTTCGCGGGGACGACACCGAGTGTGAGGTTCGCGCTACTCGCCACAAAAAAAAGGGCGGCCTCTCAGCCGCCCTTTTGCATTTCAAGCGATACGGACCTACTCCGCCGCGAGCTTCACGTCCGGCGCGGCTGCGCGCACTTCGGCGTCGACCTGGGCTTCGAACTTGGCAAAGTTCTTCTGGAACATGCCGACCAGCGCGCGGGCGGTCTTGTCGAACTCGTCCTTGTCCTTCCAGGTGTTGACCGGGTTCAGGATCTCGGCCGGCACGCCCGGCAGCGCGGTCGGGACCGCGAAGCCGAAATATTTGTCGGTGCGGAATTCGACGTTGCGAAGCGAGCCGTCGAGCGCGGCGGTGAGCAGCGCGCGCGTCACCTTGATCGGCATGCGCGAGCCTGTGCCATACTTGCCGCCGGTCCAGCCGGTGTTGACCAGCCAGCAATCGACATTGTGCTGGGCGATGAGGTCGCGCAGCATGTTGCCATAGACGCTGGGGTCGAGCGGCAGGAAGGGAGAACCGAAGCAGGTGGAGAATTCCGGCTGCGGCTCGTTGCCGAGACCGCGCTCGGTACCGGCAACCTTGGCGGTGTAGCCGGACAGGAAGTGATACATCGCCTGCGCCGGCGAAAGCTTTGCGATCGGCGGCAGCACGCCGAAGGCGTCGGCTGCCAGCATCACCACGTTCTTCGGCTGCGGCGCGCGGCCGGTGCGCGAAGCGTTCGGGATGAAGTCGAGCGGGTATGCGGAGCGCGTGTTCTCGGTCTTGGAGCCGTCGTCGAAATCGACGATTCGGGTGTCTTCGTCGAGCACGCAGTTCTCGAGCACCGCGCCGAAGCGCGTCGACGCCGCATAGATCTCGGGCTCGGCTTCCTGCGAGAGCTTGATGCACTTGGCGTAGCAGCCGCCCTCGAAGTTGAAGACGCCGTTCGGGCCCCAGCCATGCTCGTCGTCACCGATCAGCGTGCGGTTCGGATCGGCCGACAGCGTGGTCTTGCCGGTGCCTGATAGCCCGAAGAAGATCGCGGTGTCGCCATTGGCGCCGACATTGGCCGAGCAGTGCATCGGCATCACGCCGCGCTCGGGCAGATAGTAGTTCAGCGTGGTGAAGACGGACTTCTTCATCTCGCCGGCATAATAGGACCCGCCGATCAGGACGATCTTGCGGGCGAAATCGATCGCGACGACGTTCTCCGACTTGCAGCCGTGGCGTTTGGGATCGGCGCGGAAGCTCGGCATGTCGATGATGGTGAGCTCCGGCGTGAAGCTCGGCAGCTCGACCGCCTCGGGGCGGATCAGCAGCGTACGGATGAACAGCGAGTGCCAGGCGAGCTCGGTGAACACGCGGGTCTTGATCCGGTAGGCCGGATCGGCGCCGCCATAGAGGTCCTGCGCGAACAGGCTCTTGCCTTCAGCGTGCTTGAGGAAGTCCTGGTAGAGCGTCTCGAACTGCTCGGCGGTGATCGACTGGTTGCCGGCCCACCACATCTTCTTGTCGGTGGTGGCGTCACGCACCGTGAACTTGTCCTTCGGGCTGCGGCCGGTGAACTCACCGGTGTCGGCGCAAAGCGAACCGTCTGCCGACAGCACCGCCTCGCCCGCAGAAAGTGAGTATTGATAGAGTTGCGGCGCGCCGAGGTTCCAGTGAACCCGTTTGAGATTCTTTAAGCCGAATTTGTCGGCACCGAAGGCACCGTTGCGCACGCCCGTCTCTTGCACGAAAAATCCTCCTAGAACCCGCGACACTCAGCGCGATCAAGCTTTGGCGCCATCGCAGTCACCGTGAATTATAGGCCGTCCGGCCTCGGTTGAACGACGTAATAATGGTGAACGCTGGCGTTGCCAAGCCGATCTCGCAGGATTTGGTTTATTCAAGGACCGCGCCAAATGCCGCGCATGTCAGCCCTGAGCAGGCGCATCAAAAAATCGCGAATGATCGCGCAACCAAATGCGCAATTCGGCGTTTCCTGTGGTTATTGCGGCGCACAATCCCGGACCATCCTATCGTACCTCGCCTTCGCCGATGAGCGCGAACGGCCCCCACATCGCGGGATAGGCGTTGCGCGGTGACGAGGTGTCATCAACGTACGTCAACATCGCGCGGCGCAAGGCTTCGGCACGGCCGATTTTTGGTTCGTTCTTGAGCAGTTCGAAAGTCGACGTGGTCAAGCGGGTGGCAGCTTCCGAATCCACTGCCCAATGCGAGACCAGCAGCGCGCGTGCACCCGCGTAGAAGAACGAGCGGGCCAGCCCCGACAGGGCCTCGGCGCCGGGCTTGTCGCCGGCGATGGTGTTGCAGGCCGATAGCACAACCCAATCCGCGTTGAGCTTGAGCTGAGCGACTTCACTTGCCGTGAGCAAGCCGTCATCCAGCTCCGTCGGCCGATCGGGAATGGAGAGCGCAAGCGAGGGCTCGCCCAATCCCTTGATATCGCCGGCAACGAGACCGTGGGTGGCAAAGTAGATGATACTGTATTGAGCAAGCGCTGCACGCTTCAGCGTCGTTTCGCTGGCATCGCGGCCGAGATGGATGTCGGCCTCGGCCGCGCCGACATCTTTTGCCACCGCGTTCAACTCGTCCGCGGTATCCGGCAGTTGCGGCAGCGCCTGCGCAAGCCGCGCGCGATCGACGCCGGCACCGCGCCAAAAATCGCTATAGGCAATTGTTGCAATGTTGCGTGCAGCGACCTTGCCGCTTGCCGCGCGACGATCGGCCGGCCCTTCCAGCGCGGGATTGAACACGGGATCGCCAAAGCCGGTCATCGGCTTCACGCCCTGCTCCCGGCGCGCGACGGCACGCAGCGATTTCAGGCTGACCACCGAGGGCAGCACCGACACCGCCTGACGCCGCAACAGCCAGGCGGCGCTGCGATAGCCTTCGAGCGTGTCCGGGATCGCAGCTTGCGGCGTCTCCGTGACGAGCAGATGAAACGGCAACGCCGTCAGCGCGGCCGACGGCACCACCAGCAGGTTGCGCTTGTCCTTCGTCAGCCCTTCGACCGGGCCGAGAAGCGCGACATAAAGCTCGTTGGCGAGCCCGAGGTCGAACAACCCTGATTTGCCGGAGGCATCACGCGCCTTGCCGACATCGAGCCCCTTGCGGAAGGCAGTCACCTTCTGCGTCAGCGCGTCCGCGCCGAGCGGAATCTCCTTCCAGTCGACGCCTTCGCGCGTGATCGCGACGACATAGCTCTGCTTGTCGACGACGGAGTAGAGCACCATCGCCTCGTCGGGCGACAGCAAGGGCTGGATATCCTTGACCGCCAGCGGCAGGGGGTTGGAGAGCGACGCATAATCGGGAAACTCGACCGCGAGCGTCTTCTGCAAGCCCGTGCGCTCGTTCGCTATCGTCGCGATCCGCACCCGGCTGCGCTGCTCGGCCGCGACGTCGCGCTGGGCCGGTTGCTTCGACACCGCGGCGATGATCGCCTTGTCGAGCGCCTCGGACTCGGCCGCAAGATCCTGGTCCCGGCGCACGAGCTCGGCCAGCCGGTCGCTGCCGGCAGCAAGGCGCACGGCCAGCTTGTTCACGGCGGACGCGGCGGAGGATTGCGTGCCGCGCTGGATCGCGGCGAGCGCCTCGTCCAGCGCCCTGTCGTCAGGCAGCAGATATTGCTGCCGCGCGGCGAACAGAACCGGCAGCACGACGCGCAGTTGCGCGCGATTGGTCGCAAGCGTCTTTTCCGCGAGCGGCAGCGCATCGGCATTCCGCCCGGAGACGTAGAGGAAATAGGCGAGATTGCTGGTCGAGGTCGTAACGTCCGGATGATCGGGACCGAGCGCACGTTCGCGGATCGACAGCGCACGGCGATAGAGCGGCTTCGCATCGGCATAGCGCTGCTGGTGCTCGTAGAGACCGGCGAGATTGTTCAGCGAGCGCGCGACGTCGGGATGGTCCGGTCCCAGCACCTTTTCGCGGATCGCGAGCGAGCGCCTGATCGGCGCCTCGGCATCCGCATCGCGGTTGAGGTCGCGATCGAGCTGGCCGAGATTGTTCAGGAGCGTCGCGACCGCCGGATGCTCGGGGCCACCGGCCTTCTGGTAGATCGCGAGCGCGCGCTGAAACAACGGCTCGGCTTCGGCCTGACGCTGCTGCTTGACATAGTATGTGGCGAGATTGTTGAGGGACTGACCGACGTCGGGATGCTCGCGCGACAGCGCCTTCTCGCGCACGGCGAGCGCACGCTTGAACAGCGGCTCGGCCTCTGCAAAGCGGCTCTGCCTCTGATAGAGCGCGGCGAGGTTGTTCAGCACCGGTGCGATCTCGACGCTGTCGAGACCGGTCCCCTTCTCCATCAGTGCAATGGCGCGCTTGTAGAGCGGCTCGGCCTGGTCGTCGTGGCCCTGGTCGGCGTAGATCTGCGCGAGGTTGTTGAGCGCGCCCGCGAGATCACGATTGTTGGTGGTCTTCTCGAGAGACGCCACCATGGCCTGCGCCAGCGGCAGCGCCTCCGAATATTTACCTGCACTTCGGAGTGCGTTGATCCGCGCGCTCTCCGCGGCGAGACCCTTCTGGGCAAAGCTGGGCGTGGCAAGCGATGCGGTGATCGCGAGCGCCAAACCCGCAACCAGCGTCAAACGACGGCGTGTCATGAACCCTCTCGCTGCCGACTTCGAACCATTACGGTCTTGGGTCGCAGCGATGGGGGGCAGCGTTCAAATTGTTGCGCGCTAGTCCACCTTCGCGCGCGCTTCGCCAGCAAGGCAGACCAGCATCTTGCGCAGCGCCGTGCCGTCAGTCACCCGCTCCGGGAAGTCCAGCCGCAGCGCAGTCTGGCCATCCTGCATGTCGAGGCCTTCGGGGTCGCAGCCGGTGCAGCGCCAGTCGCCCTCCGCCGCGCCGAGGAGTCTTGTTGCATAGAGGCCCATGGCGTCGCGGTGGTCGGCGTTCATGTGCGCGACCGCCCCCTCCTCCGCCGCCAGCAGATCCTCGGCACCGGTAAGGTCCGTCAGGAACTGCTCGGGCTTGAGATCGACGATGCGGCCGAAGCCGGCGACCAGATGGGTTCCCGTGGGCCGAATTCTGAAGAAAGAGAAATCCTTAAACGAAACAAAGGCCTCGGCAGATGGATGGGCATTGAGATACCGCCGCTGGAGCAGATCCTCGTCGGCATCGGCCTGTTCCGCCCGGCCGGACAGCATGATTCGGGCGCCCTCCAGCGGATCGCCGGCCGCGCGTTCGTCCAGCATCAGGGAGACCCGGTGATCCGCCAGGATGTTCCTGGTGTGCACGGCCAGGCCCGAGATCAGCAGGATCGGCGAGCCGTCGGGGTGGCTCGCCAGATTGACGAGGGAGCAATAGGGATCGCCGCTGCCGGCCATCAGCGTTGCCAGCGCGCCCTGGCGCGAGCGCCTGAGCAGCGATTTGGCGAGCTTTCCGGGGTCGAAATCAGGGGTCGGGTGCATCGGCTTTCTCGGGTCAGGTGGTTGCAAGGGAGGTCTTTTTTCGGGTAAACGGGGGTCAGGTTAAGGGTCGAAACGCGGCGAATCTGCTGCGCTTCGTGGAACTTGGTCACACTTCAGCCCAGCTTGCATTGCTCGGTGACAAGGTTCGACCGCCGAATTCGGCACCCGTGTATGCGGCGCATCAGTGAATTGCTCGCCGTTTCAAGCCACGACCCAAACGGAAAGCAGAAAGCAGAGGCTCATGCCCACAATCGCTTTGGTCGACGACGACCGCAACATTCTCACATCCGTCTCGATCGCGCTGGAGGCCGAAGGCTACCGCATCATGACTTACACCGACGGCGCCTCCGCGCTCGACGGCTTTCGCACCACCCAGCCCGATCTTGCCATTCTCGACATCAAGATGCCGCGCATGGACGGCATGGAAACGCTGCGCCGGCTGCGGCAGAAATCCGACCTGCCGGTGATCTTCCTGACCTCCAAGGACGAAGAGATCGACGAGCTGTTCGGCCTCAAGATGGGCGCCGACGACTTCATCCGCAAACCGTTCTCACAGCGCCTGCTGGTCGAGCGCGTCAAGGCCGTGCTGCGCCGCTCTGCGCCGAAGGACCCGACCGTCGCGCCGAAGGAGAACGATGCCAAGGCGCTCGACCGCGGCCTGCTGCGCATGGACCCCGAACGGCACACCTGCACCTGGAAGAACGAGCCGGTGACGCTGACCGTCACCGAATTCCTGATCCTCCAGGCGCTGGCAACCCGGCCCGGCGTGGTGAAGAGCCGCAACG
The DNA here is from genome assembly GCF_011516635.5 of Bradyrhizobium barranii subsp. apii. Lineage (GTDB taxonomy): Bacteria > Pseudomonadota > Alphaproteobacteria > Rhizobiales > Xanthobacteraceae > Bradyrhizobium > Bradyrhizobium barranii. Next base: position 8,953,301 of record NZ_CP096255.1, read on the forward strand.
CGCTGATGGACGCCGCCTATGACGACCAGGTCTATGTCGACGACCGCACCATCGACAGCCACATCAAGCGGCTGCGCAAGAAGTTCAAGGTGACCGACAACGAGTTCGAGATGATCGAGACGCTCTACGGCGTCGGCTACCGCTTCAAGGAAGCCTGAGGCTCACGCGCCTTCACGAAAGACTGAGAGCATCGCCGGTTCTCGTTCCATCGGGACCGGGATGGCTCTAGGATGCGGGGACCCATCGCACGAGATGTCCTAACGCGGGCGTAAGCATTGCTTGACCGAACGCAGCCTGACGAGAACCAGAATGCCGGGGATATCGCATCCGACGGCGTACCGGAGCACGTCGCCGACGACAAGCCGGCCGCGCAAGGTTGGCGGCCGTTCTCCTGGCTGACGCGTGCCGGTCAGTATTTCTTCGCGCTCTCCTTCTCGAGCCTGACCCGCCGCATCGTCTCGCTCAACCTCGCCGGCCTCGTCGCGCTGGTCGCGAGCATTCTCTATCTCTCGCAGTTCCGCGCCGGCCTGATCGACGCGCGTGCGCAGAGCCTGCTGGTGCAGGCCGAGATCATCGCCGGTGCCATCGGAGCGTCGGCGACCGTGCAGACCAACGCGATCACGGTCGATCCTGACCGCCTGCTCGATCTGAAGCTCGGCGACAGCTACGGCGAATCCGACGATTATTCGGCGCTGAACTTCCCGATCAGCCCGGAGCGCGTGGCACCCGTGCTGCGCACGCTGATCTCGCCGACCAAGACCCGCGCGCGGATATTCGATCCCAACGGGACGGTGCTGCTCGACAGCCGCGACCTCGAGAACGTGCTGATCTTCCCGTTGCCGCCGCCATCGCAGAAGCCCGGCGTGATCGAGCGCGGCCTGACCTCGGTGCGCCTCTGGATCAACCGCGGTGACCTGCCGCTGTATCGCGAGCTCGGGCGCGAGAACGGCAATGGCTATTCGGAAGTGAGCGACGCGCTCCAGGGCCAGAAGCGTTCGATGGTGCGGGTCAATTCGCGCGGCGAGGTGATCGTCTCGGTCGCAGTCCCCGTGCTGCGCTCGCGCGCCATCCACGGCGCCCTGATGCTGTCGACGCAGGGCGACGACATTGACCAGATGGTCACCGCCGAGCGCCTGGCGATCCTGAAGGTCGGCGGCGTCGCTGCCGCGGTCATGATCATGCTGTCGCTGCTGCTCGCCAGCACGATCGCAGGCCCGGTGCGCCGGCTCGCCGACAGCGCCGAGCGCGTCCGCCGCCGCATCAAGGCGCGCATCGAGATTCCCGACTTCACCCGGCGCCGCGACGAAATCGGTCACCTTTCCGGCGCGCTGCGCGACATGACCAGCGCGCTCTACAGCCGCATCGAGGCGATCGAGATGTTCGCCGCCGATGTCGCGCATGAACTGAAGAACCCGCTGACCTCGCTGCGCTCCGCGGTCGAGACGCTGCCGCTGGCGCGCAACGAGACCAGCCGCGCGCGCCTGCTCGAGGTGATCGAGCATGACGTCAAGCGGCTCGACCGCCTCATCTCCGACATCTCCGACGCCAGCCGCCTCGACGCCGAATTGCAGCGCCAGGATGCGGTCCGGGTCGACCTGCGCCGCCTGCTGACGACGCTCGTATCCGTCGCCAATGAAACCAAGCTCGGCCATGACGTCGCGGTCGAAACGCGCTTCGAAGGCCGCGGCGCGACCGACGCGTTCTCCGTGACCGGGCACGATTCGCGGCTCGGGCAGGTGGTCTCCAACCTGCTCTCCAACGCGCAGTCATTCTCTGAGCCCGGCAGCAAGGTGCGCCTCACCTGCCGCCGCGTCCGCTCCGAGATCGAGATCGTGGTCGACGACGACGGTCCCGGCATCCGCGACGACGCGCTGGAGCGCATCTTCGAGCGCTTCTACACCGACCGTCCGCACCAGGGCTTTGGCCAGAACTCCGGCCTCGGCCTGTCGATCTCCAAGCAGATCGTCGATGCCCATGGCGGACGCATCTGGGCCGAGAACCGCCCGGGCCCGGCGGACGAGGACGGAGCGCCTACGGTTGTCGGCGCGCGTTTCGTGGTGAGGCTGCCGGCGCTATGAGCGGCGGTGGCCCCAGCGTTCACGCCTCCGCAGTCAAGGTCGGGACTCTGGCGGTGCTGATCCGCGGGCCCTCAGGCTCCGGCAAGTCGCGCCTTGCCTTCGATTTGATCATGGCGGGACGCGCCGGCGTGGTCGAAAGGGCCGTTCTGGTCGGCGATGACCGTGTCCATCTGGCGACAGTCGGCGATGAAATTGAAGTCCGCCCCGCGCCGCTGCTGGCCGGCCTGATCGAGATTCGGGGACTGGGAATCCGCCGCTGCGACTTCGTGGAGCATGCGACCGTCGGCCTCGTGGTCGATCTGGACGCCGCCGACGCAGAACGGCTGCCTGCGGCAAAATCGCTAAAAACAAGCATTTTCGGTGTCGAAATACCGCGAATCCCCGTCGGGCGCGACTATTCGCCCCTCCCTTTGGTTGTTGCGGCCTTGACCACTACCAAGAGTTCATCTTCCGTTAACCCTTCAGGCGATTGTTTGAAGGGAAATGGTAACCATATGAACCCCACTATCGCGACCGAATAGACCGGCGCAGCTCCCCTCATCCATCCGTCTAGTTTCAGGGAGATACGCAACATCCCCTCTTGCGCGGGGGCTCTGGATGGTCAAAGTGGCGCGTTCGTGCGGTGCACCAAAAGCGCCCGCGAGGAGTTTTCCGATGATTGGTCTAGTACTTGTGACCCACGGGCGCCTTGCCGACGAATTCAAGGCAGCGCTTGAGCATGTCATGGGCCCACAAAAGCAAATCGAAGCGATCACGATCGGTGCCGAAGATGATTCCGATCTCTGCCGAAGCGACATCATCGAGGCGGTCAACCGCGTCGATTCCGGCGACGGCGTCGCGATCCTCACCGACATGTTCGGCGGCACGCCGTCGAACCTTGCAATATCCTGCATGAGCCGGCCGAAGGTCGAAGTGCTCGCGGGCATCAACCTTCCCATGCTGGTGAAGCTTGCCAAGGTGCGCGAGGAGCGTCCGTTGCCCGACGCGATCGCGATGGCCCAGGAAGCGGGTCGCAAATACGTCACCATTGCCAGCCGCGTGCTCGCCGGCAAATGAGCGACGACGCGCCGCAAGCCGGGACGGGCGTGCCCGCGGGCGCGATCTCCAAAGACCTCCTGATCATCAACAAGCGCGGCCTGCACGCCCGCGCCTCCGCAAAGTTCGTCCAGGCGGTGGAGCGCTTCAACGCGCAGGTGTGGGTGACGCGCGGCGGCGAGACCGTCGGCGGCACCTCGATCATGGGCCTGATGATGCTGGCCGCGGGACCGGGCACGACGATCACGGTCGCCGCCGCCGGTGACGATGCCCAGGCTGCGCTTGCGGCGATTACCGAGCTCGTTGAGAGCAAGTTCAACGAGGAAGGGATCTGAGCCACGCGCTCAGTGCCGTAGGGTGGGCAAAGGCGCGAAGCGCCGTGCCCACCATCTCGCGACAATCGCCATAGAAGTGGTGGACACGCTTCCGCCGTCGCTCTTCGAGCTATGGCGGACAAGTCGCTTTGCCCACCGTACGAGACCTACAACGCCGAAATCACTTCGCCGGCGGCGCGATGTAGATGTTCCAGCTCATCGCCGGGCCGGCCTTGCCGTGGGTGAAGCGGCGCGTCGTCATCACGATGCGCTCGGCGTTCGGCGCGATCTCCGAGACCCATTTCTCGAACGCCGGCAGGCGGCCATCGGTTGGATCGAACACGCCGATGAAGCCATACTTCTTGGCATCCTCGCGCGACGTCAGCCCGGAATCCCAGGCTTCGAGCGGCATCAACGCGGCCGGATGATCGGGGCTGTAGAACACCATCGGCTGGATCGACTCCATGGTGCCGGCGACGACCGCCCAGCGCGAGCCGAAACGCGTGTGCCAGGCCTGCGTCAATTCATGCGCCAACTCCGAGCGCGCGCCGTAGGTCGCCGTATTGCTGGCATTGGCCGCCATCTCGCGCGCGGCGATCCAGGGCGAGGCGGCGAGCGTGGCGACGCTGAGCACGAGCCAGATCGCGGCGATGTTGAACAGGGCCGCACTCTGCACCCGCAGCGCCGGGATCGCGACCAGCGCCAAGGGCACCAGGAAGAACAGCGAGATGCCCCAATCGGTCTTCATGTAGATGCTGAAGGCCAGCGCGCCGAGCGGCGGGCCGACCGCGACGATGATCTGGATGATCCAGACGTTCAACGCCTGCGCAACATTGACGCCGGGATTGGCGCCACGCCCCCAGGCGCGCGTGACGATGCGTAACGGTGCGCGCAGCAGCAGCGTGAACCAATGCGGCACCAGCGCCATTGCGAGAGCGGCCAGCGCCACCGGCAACGCCAGCAGCGCCAAATTATGCAGGGCGTAGCCCGCCACGAGCTGATGGACCTGGCGGCTGTCATCGAGGCTGTAGGTATCGCCGGCATAGGTCAGCGGCACGAAATGCACGCCCGCAAGCCAGACGATGTGCGGGATCATCGCCACCACCATGGTCACGATCGCGACCCACGGCGCCGGCGACAGCAGGAATCGCAGCCGGTCGGGATGGATCAGCGCGGCAAGGCCGATGGCGCCGATCATGGTCAGCACCCAGTATTTGGTCATCAGCGCCAGCGCGCCGGCGAGCCCGAACCAGATACCGGACTGCCAGGTCCGCTTCTCGAAGGCGTTGAGATAGGCGAGCACGAGCAGCGGCAGCGTGACGAGCTGGAGCAGGTCGGGGTTGTACTTGAAACCCTTGAAATTGAAGATCGGGTAGAGCGCGACCATCACCACGACCAGGAACGCGCGCCGCGCGTCCACGACGCGCAAGCTCAGCAGCCAGCAGATCACCATGGCGACGCCGACGGTCGCCATCGCCAGCGCATAGGTCGCCCAGTCCGCCGCCGGGAACACTTTGAACCAGAGGCCGGCGACCCAGCCCGACAGCGGCGGGTGCTTGCCGTAGCCCCACAGGAACTCCTGGCCCCAGCCATAGGCTTCTGCGACGTCCATGTGAACGTCCTGCGCTGCCTTGAGATTGATCAGGATGAAGGTCCAGAGCACCGCATGCAGGATGGCGAGCTGGATCACCAGCCAGAGCCGCGCTTCGGGCCGGATCGCGCAGGCAACCAGCCAGGCCCGGAAGCGGTTAAGGCTCACCCGGGTTTTTACGCGTGTTCGGGCGGAGGGGATCGAGGTCGTGGACATGAGCCTGGACATGGGCCGTTGCGTAGCGCGTTTTGGGCCCTCGTGGAATCAGCTTGGTGTGAAGAAAGGCCCTGAAAATACAGCAATATGGTTGCCGCACGGGGATGTGAGTGGTATCCCGCGCCCATGACGACCGTCCCCATTTCGAACATCCGCAACTTCTCCATCGTCGCCCATATCGACCATGGCAAGTCGACGCTGGCCGACCGCCTGATCCAGATGACCGGCGGCCTCACTGACCGTGAAATGGCGGGCAAGGAGCAGGTGCTCGATTCCATGGACATCGAGCGCGAGCGCGGCATCACCATCAAGGCGCAGACGGTGCGCCTCGCCTACCACGCCAAGGACGGCAAGGATTACATCTTCAACCTGATGGACACGCCCGGCCATGTCGACTTCGCCTACGAAGTCTCGCGGTCGCTGGCGGCCTGCGAGGGTTCCCTGCTGGTGGTCGACGCCAGCCAGGGCGTCGAAGCGCAGACGCTCGCCAACGTCTATCAGGCGCTCGACAACAACCACGAGATCGTCCCGGTCCTGAACAAGGTCGACCTTCCCGCGGCCGAACCCGAGAAGATCAAGCAGCAGATCGAGGACGTCATCGGCATCGATGCCTCCGACGCCGTGATGATCTCGGCCAAGACCGGCCTCGGCGTCCCCGACGTGCTGGAAGCCATCGTCACCCGCCTGCCGCCGCCGAAGGGCGACCGCGACGCGACCTTGAAGGCCCTCTTGGTCGACAGCTGGTACGACGTCTATCTCGGCGTGGTCGTGCTGATCCGCGTGGTCGACGGCGTGATGAAGAAGAACCAGCGCATCCGCATGATGGGCACAGGCGCGGCCTATGACGTCGAGCGCGTCGGCTTCTTCACCCCGAAGATGGAGCAGGTCGACCAGCTCGGCCCCGGCGAGATCGGCTTCATCACCGCGGCGATCAAAGAAGTCGCCGACACCCGCGTCGGCGACACCATCACCGACGACAGGAAGCCGGTCACCGAAATGCTGCCGGGCTTCAAGCCGGCGATCCCGGTGGTGTTCTGCGGCCTCTTCCCGGCCGACGCCAATGACTTCGAAACGCTGCGCGGGGCGATGGGCAAGCTGCGCCTCAACGACGCGAGCTTCTCCTACGAGATGGAAACCTCGGCTGCGCTGGGCTTCGGCTTCCGCTGCGGCTTCCTCGGGCTATTGCACCTCGAGATCATCCAGGAGCGGCTGTCGCGCGAGTTCGACCTCAATTTGATCGCGACCGCGCCAAGCGTGATCTACAAGATGCACCTGACCGACGGCCAGGAGATCTCGATCCACAATCCCGTCGACATGCCCGACGTGGTCAAGATCGCCGATATCGAGGAGCCCTGGATCGAGGCCACCATCCTCACTCCCGACGAATATCTCGGCAGCGTGTTGAAGCTGTGCCAGGACCGCCGCGGCGCGCAGAAGGAGCTGACCTATGTCGGCTCCCGCGCCATGGTGAAGTACGATCTGCCGCTCAACGAAGTCGTGTTCGACTTCTACGACCGCCTGAAATCGGTCTCGAAAGGCTACGCCTCGTTCGACTATCACCTGACCGACTACAAGGTGGCCGATCTCGTCAAGATGCAGATCCTGGTCAACAACGAGCCGGTCGACGCGCTGTCGATGCTGGTGCATCGCACCCGCGCGGAGGGGCGCGGCCGCGCCATGGTCGAGAAGATGAAGGAGTTGATCCCGCCGCACATGTTCCAGATCCCGATCCAGGCGGCGATCGGCGGCAAGGTGATCGCGCGCGAGACGGTGCGCGCGCTGCGCAAGGACGTCACCGCGAAGTGCTACGGCGGCGACATCACGCGTAAGCGGAAACTTCTGGAGAAGCAGAAGGAAGGCAAGAAGAAGATGCGGCAGTTCGGCAAGGTCGACATCCCGCAGGAAGCCTTCATTGCCGCGCTGAAGGTGGATAGCTGAGGCGAGTGCTCGGGCCACTCCGGACCTGACGAGATTGGGGTCCGGCCCGGATATCGGGGCCGAAAACAAAATTCGCGAAAACAACCCACGCATCGTAGCCGGGCCCTTGTCGGCATTGGGCTTTTTCGATTTTACGAAATCGATTTGACCCGTCGGGCAAAACAGGGGCATGATGTCATCATGGCAGCGGGTGTGCAGCAGGCGTCCATCAGGACACGCCATCTCGGCCGCCGACCGATTGGCAACCCTCTGAATTCGATATCCAGGCGCCACGTCGATGACGGCTTGCGTCGGCTTCTGGCCTGCCAAGCACGCTCCTCGAAGACCGCTTTTGACCCGAAGCAGACGTCGACCAGCCATCAGCTGCGCAATCGCTCGCGAGGCGATCCTGGGGAGCGGTGTGACGTTTTGTGCACCCCCTGCGTGTGTTTGAACTGGTAGTATAGGTAGCGGCGGGCTCACCTCATTGCCCCTTGCCGATGCGGCGCCCTGCCCACCAGACCCGCCGGATCGGCCACCCAGGCCGCATCGCGCGTATAGGCCACGGGGACTCGAACCCCGAACCACCGGATTTATAGGGCGTAATCCGACTCCTAGAGTCCCACCTTACCGCCGAGAATCGCGGATTAGACTACAGCTTAGTAAGTGAAACCGAAGCAGAAAGGTCTCACAACACCAGGAGAGTCATATGCAACCGAGAACGCTCCTCTTGAAACACATCGTCCTCATATCGGTAGCAGCCATGTTCTTCGTCGCGAGTCCGTCGTTCGCGCAGCAGAAAGGCGCGTCCTCTTCGGAGATAAAAACAAAAAAGGTGGGAGTTGATGGCCTCACACTGCATTACATTGAACTCGGGCAAGGAACTCCAGTGGTGTTGGTGCACGGCACATTGGAGGATTACCGCACGTGGGATGGACAGCTTGAGGCGTTCTCGAAGGGATATCGACTGATCTCGTACAGTCGTCGGTACCACTATCCAAATGAATGGCCCAAAGATGCAACGGATTTTTCCGTCACCCTACATGCAAGAGACCTGGCTGCATTCATCAAGGCACTTAATCTACCCCCGGTTCATCTCGTTGGTCATTCGTATGGGGCGTTCATTGCGTTCCTGGTCGCACGAGATCACCCGGAGGTCATTCGCAGTCTGACGCTGGGCGAACCGCCTATAATGCCGCTACTGAAAACGACTCCTGAAGGAGATGCTCTTCTTAGCGCCGCTATCACGAGATCAATCGCTACGAGCGAAGCATTCAAGCACGGGAATGACGAAGAAGGAGTGCGTCGATTTGTGAACGGCGTGTTGGGCGATGGTTCGTACGAGAAACTCCCACCTCCCGTTCTGAAGCGCGTCATGGACAATGTCCGAGAACTGAAAGGCGAAGCCGCATCGCGAGACCTCTTCCCGCCCACCACATGCGAGGACGTGCAGAAGGTGAAGGCACCAACATTGCTCGTCGACGGGGAGCTCAGCCCTAAGGTGTTCCATGTCGTCGACGACATGCTGGAGCACTGCCTGCCGAGCGTCGAACGTGCAACGATTCCGGCGGCATCTCATCAGATGGAGGTTGAGAACCCCCAAGCCTTCAATGATAAGGTGCTTGCATTCATTGCAAAGCACTGAACTGTTGCATCTCGTTCAAGATCGTTGATGCCGTTTTCCGGGAGCTCGGCCGGACCATCGAGCGCTTCCGGGCGGCCGCGGCCCGGCGCGCGCCGCCTCGCACTGATAGTGCCGCAGGTTGGGCCCTTGCCGGGCCGGGTTGGGTCACGATGCATCCAATGTCGCCTTCTGGCCCGTGTGAGACATGGCGGTGCAGTCCGACGATTTCCGTTCACAGGGGTAAACCGGAAGAGAACGGCACGCGGCCATAGTGACGCGATAGACTGATCGCCGGCATCACCCCTCCGGTACTCCGGCGATGTATAATCCCCTAACCAAGCGCCTGGCTCCTGCAACGAAATTCGCGTTGCCGCGCACTGGACCGTTTCTGACGCGACGGATCGTAAATGTCGGATCAAGTGCAAGTCCGGTTTTGGCGGCCACTTGCGCCTCGTCCAGCCTCCCAAGAAGCGCGAGCGCTGCAGCGTACCCGAAATGCAGCAGCGGATAGTTTCGGTTGGCCTCGATTCCTCGGGCACACCAAGCGGCCGCTTCAGCGTCTGCTGCGATCTGCAGCTTGGCAAAGCCCGCCGTATTCATCCATCGGAAGGCGGAGATATCGCGAGGGGAAAGGCGCAGTGCTTCGTTGACGTGGAACTCGGTATCCGCACCGCAACCCATATAAAATTTGGCCTGACCCATCATCTCGTGAGCGTCAGCCAGATTGCGATCCAGGGCTAAGGCTCGCTCGCACTCAGCCACGCCTTGGGCCGTCCGGTTCGTATAGATGAGCACCATGGCCAAGGTGAAATGAGCCCAGGCATGGTCCGGAGCAAGGCGGAGCGCCTTTAGCACCATGGTCTCTGTCGCTGCCAGATGCGGAGGCTCGTTGTCTTTCAAGAACGCCGCGACAAGCACTGTCTCGACCAACGCGCTCCAGCTCATGGCGTCGACATTTTGCGGATCAGTCGCCAGAGCCCGTTCAAAAGAATTGCGAGCTTCTGTCAAATTCTCGAGTGTCACCCCCCTATTGCAAGAATGGCGGCCCTGGAAATAGAGATCCATGGCATCGGGATTCAACGTTCTTGCCGCGCGACGCGCCTCGGCCACGATGAGTTGGTTGTCTAAGGTCCGCGCAATCCTGGCTACGATTTCGTCCTGCATATCGAGCAGATCGGCGAAGGGCTTGTCGAAGCGGTCGGCCCACAAATGATTGCCCGTCGTCGCGTCGATCAATTGAACATTCACCCGGAGACGATTATCGCAACGCTGCACCGAGCCTTCAAGCGCGTAGCGAACATTCAACTCACGACCAATCTGCCTGACATCGACCGATTTGCCTTTGTAGGTGAACGCGGTGTGTTGGCCGATGACAAACGAGCCGCTGATGCGTGATAAATCCGTGGTGAGGCTCCCGGTCACACCATCGACAAAGTAGTCCTGCTCGGGGGCGCTGCTGAGATTGACGAAGGGCAACACAACGATGGAAAGGCGAGGTGGTGAAAGCGACCTCTGCGCCGTATCATCGTTCTGCGCCACATGGCCAGGGGGGACGGTTATGGACCTTTGCGCCTCCTGCACTGTGCCAACAAAGCGGAAACCCTTGCGGGGCATCGTCTTTATCAGACGCTGTCTCTCGCCCGTGTCGCCAATTGCGCCGCGAGCAGCATTCATGCGCGTCGTGAGCGCGGCATCCGAGACGATGCGACCACTCCAGACAGCACCGAGGAGATCGTCCTTGCTGACAACCCGCTCCCTGTTGCGAATGAGGTAAAGGAGCAAGTCAAACGTTTGCGGCGCAGTAGCAATCAGCTCGGCTCCGCAGCGCAGCTCGCGCTGGTCCGTGTCCAATACATAGTCTTCGAAGAGATAGCGCAACGCCGTCTTCTCCGCCCGATAGACCACATTTCTTCCCAAACGCGCTCATCGCAGAAGGACACCAAGAATAGGCCGGAGACGAGAGAAAAGTAAGCTGTTCGTTCAGGGATGACCGACGGCAGCCGATATGGAGCGGCTAGGCACTTCCGCTCGTGCCCCATCGCTTCCGTTGACGCGGTGCAGCTATGTCGGGTGATGGCGGCAGAGCGGAAGTTTGCCCCTGAGCGCCAAACCGACGCTTTTGACCCAACCCGGACATCGCAGAGCCACCTTTGATTTTCAGTATGGCCTTTTAGACGCTAAGATGCGTTGACCTAGACTCTGGCTAGGGGGCGAACATGAGGCGGCGTGCTTTTCTCGGTGCCGTTTGTGGTGCGGTAGCATTGCCGCGGCTGGCTGCGGCGGCGGAGAGCGCCAAGAAGAAACGTCTTGCTATTTTCGTCCCGTCAGAGCCGAGCGCGGACTGCACGAGCTTAGCGGGAAAAAATATCCTCGAGCCCTCTTCGCCGAGCTGCGACGGTTGGGACAGATCGAGGGACAAAACCTCAAAGTCGAAAGTTATGGCCGAGAGCAAAACACGTCCGGCCTCGAAGCCTTGGCGACGGAAATCGTTAGCAGCAACCCGGACGTCATTCTCCTCGGTGGTCCTGGCGCACTCATCTTCAAAAAACTGACATCGCGTATTCCAATCGTAACGATAACTGGCGACCCCGTTCGACTGGGGATTGCCGAAAGTCTGGCTCGCCCGGGCGGCAATTTTACGGGAGCCAGCATCGACACCGGTCCATCAATTCATGGAAAGCGGATTGCACTGCTGCGCGAAATCTTTCCTTCAATATCAACACTTGGCGTGCTCGCTCTTCACATCCAATACAACGGGCTCGCCAAGGGTTCGCCTATCCCCGCAGCAGCCCAGGAGGCTGGCCTACCTATCGCGGTGTCGCTACTGGATGTTGGTGCTCAAGAAAATGACTGGCGGGCAGCGGTAGAGAGCCTTTCCGGCGAAGGCGCAAATGCAGTCATGGTGGTCGACTCCCCTGAAACTTTTCAAAACAGCGCTTTGATCGCCAAGTTGCTGACCGACGCGAGACTTCCGGCGATTTTCGCGTTCACCGAATCCGTCGAAGCCGGGGGCCTAATGGCCTACTCCTTTGATCTAGTCGAATTGTATAAGCGCGCGGCCAACAACATCGACGCAATTTTCCGCGGAGCAAAAGCTGGCGATATTCCATTCTACCAAGTGACCAAATTCGATCTGTCCATCAACTTGAAGATGGCCAGGCAGCTGGGCCTTTCCGTCTCTCCTGCACTCTCGGCCAGTGCCGACAAGGTCATCGAGTGAACAGGTCCGGTTATGGCCCGCGGGTGACATGCCCGCGCAGTCTGACGATTTCCGTTCACAGGGGCAGACCGGAAGGGAGCGGCACGCGGCCATAGTGACGCGATTGATCCGAACGCGACACGGCGATCTTCAACTTCGGGACGTCAACCCTATTGGCCAAGTAGTTCGAGATTACTGAGCCTGCTTCAAGTAGGCTTCAACCTCGCGCAGGTCGTTCTGCGGAGGAAATGACAGGAGAGCCTGAGACGGACTGCACCACGGATAGGGAAGCGAAGATAGCCAGCGCATCACGCCATCGAGTTCGGCGCCCGATAAGATTTTCATGACTTCAATGGTGATCACCAGCCTCACCACTTTTCCGTGCTCATTGAAATGCCAGTCGTAACGTCCGCATCCAACTCGCAGCGGTTGCCCGCTGGCCTTAGCGGACATCCCCACCAACCAATGGCACTGAAAGCGCGCTCGGTCAGTCTCGGAAGGCTGGGATAGGCAGAACGTGTAGATGTTCTCGTATTCGACACCAAAACGACGCACCAAAATTTCTTCCACGGCGTTCAAGCCGGAAGCCGTGTTGGGGAACGAAATGGCGTCGGTCTTGACGACCATTTCGAGTGCAATGTCTTCAGAGAACGCCTGCCTCATCAAGAACGGTCGGTTGCCGTCCTTGGCCAAGATGTAGGTTCTTACTGCTTCGGCAGGTGTGGGCATGGTGCCTCAGAGTCTGTCCGGAAAGATTACCTTGGATTGCATAGCTTTCGCAGCATGAGTCGGATGGAGGCCAGCTTGAGAAAGGCGAGCGCCCTGTGATTGAAGCATTCCCAATCTTTGGACAGTCTTCGGCATCGCCCGAGCCAGGCAAAGGTACGCTCGACGATCCAGCGTTTGGGCAAGACGACGAAACGGTGAGCCTGATCGGAGCGTTTGACGATTTCGAGGTTCACGCGCTTCAGAGCGCTACGCAGCCCCTTCTGGAAATGTGGCCCTTGATATCCGCCGTCGGCGTAGAGCTTCAGAAGAAAGGGATAGAGGCCGAACAACGTTGCCATCAGGAGCACGCCGCCGTCGCGATCCTGGATGTCCGCCGCATGCACGATGGCGTGCATCAAGAGGCCTTGCGTGTCGACGAGAATGTGCCGCTTCTTGCCCTTGATCTTCTTGCCCGCGTCGTAGCCATGGAGATCATGAGGCCCCCTTTTTCAGCGCTTTTCACGCTCTGGCTATCGATGATGGCGGCGGTGGGAGAAGCCTCGCGCTCGGCCCTTTCGCGACATTCGACATAGAGGGCGTGATGAATTTTATCGAGCGTGCCGTTCCAGCTCCACAGATCGAAGTAGCCATACAGCGTCGAGCGCGGCGGCAGGTCCTTGGGGATCGCGCGCCACTGGCAACCTGTGCTCAGGATGTACATCAGCCCGTTGGCAATCTCGCGCAGGTCCACCGTACGCTTGTTGCCGCCGCGCTTGGCCGGCGGGATGCGAGGCGCGATCAGCGCCCACTCCTCGTCGGTCAAGTCGCTCGGATAGCGCAGGCGGCTGCGGTCGTAGCGTGCACGGTTCTCGGTAGTCCACATTGGCGGCGCGTCCCCATCGAATCAGGCCGCTCACCTTGAATCACAACCGATTCATTCGACTCAACATGTTTTGGAACAGACACTCAGGCTAGCACACTCAGGCTACGAACGGGAATGTCCGCTTCTGGCCCATCAGCGAAGTGGCGACACCTTTCATTGAGGCCCGCTTGGTGGGGTGGAGCGGACTGACTTTGCTCACTCTGAGTTCTTCGCATTTTGACCCAATTGAGACATCGGTCGCGTTCCAGCGTACCCAATATGAAGGGCTACAACCCGCCGATTCAGGCCCCGACCACATTTGACTGGTGATCAACTTCAAGATCGCCAAAAAGCGCTCGACCTCGACGTGTCGTTGCATCTCCAGCGGCCCCACCGACGAGGTGATCAAACTAAATGAGAGATGCTGTTTGCCGCCGGTTCCAGCCAGCCGATGATCTCTTTGTTGACGTGGTGAATTGCGAATGCGAGGTGCGTGTCGGTGGACTTAACGCCGCCGAAGCAGATGACTCCGCAATCGTTGAAGCGGTGAGGATTGGTGCAGTCAGCCGCCCAGGGAACTGGTTACGTGCCAGTCGTCACGATGCAGTTGATCACAGACGGGTAATCACTTTGCTCCTGTAAGCGAATAAATTCTTTGATTGCGCGATAACACGTCGGCATCGACGCACTTCCACCCATGCTTTGGTTCGCCCAACGATCCAACATGACATGCGTCTTGACAATTTCTGCGTTCGCAGCGCGCAGGATACCGATGGAAGGCGAAGCCGTTTCAAACAGATACTTGTGGAAGCTGATCACGAAAGTATCGCTTCTCGGTAACCCGTTGCCATACGGAAGAAGGTCCACATCCCGCACAGTCTTTATATTTTTATAGAGCCACTGCGAATCGATCAACGCTTTCCCAATCCCTCTTCCCTCAACGCCAAGCGGAGCAACCCACTCGGGGCCCGGGGCTATGGTGGACCAGAAGATCACGCGATCATCACGGCGGTTCTCCATCGCCTTGAGCATGCAGAGGAACCGTTCCTTTTGTGGATCGTTCGAATGCTCCACCTCGTACTGGAGCTTCTTGAGTTTGTCGGGCCAGGGTATGGGTGCAGGTGGGGGCGGAGGCGGCACAGCGGGAAGATAGATTTTGCGCAGCTTCGGGTCAGCCCCGATAAACGCGTAATTGCGCCCCCCGTCACGGCTGTGGCGGCAACCCACGAGCTCTCGCAAATACCAATTCACCTCCTCAGGAACGTGCGTTTGGAAATTGAACTCGATTAACGCCCACGCATCTATGTGCTCGCGCGCCGCAATTTTCCACCAGTCGTCCGTATCCAAGACCGGATATTCGCGCCCGCCTTTGGGCGGCCACAAGCCGCGTTTCTGCACTGGATTAAGAGGAACTTTGATATTGACCATTCAACGCCTCCCGCACAGTCCGAACCGTAGCGCGATACGCACCGGCCACGGTGGCGAAAGAAATGTTTCGCCGTAACATCGGAATGGCAACACGTCG
This sequence comes from Bradyrhizobium barranii subsp. apii, assembly GCF_011516635.5. Classification (GTDB taxonomy): domain Bacteria; phylum Pseudomonadota; class Alphaproteobacteria; order Rhizobiales; family Xanthobacteraceae; genus Bradyrhizobium; species Bradyrhizobium barranii. The sequence continues at coordinate 8,968,370 of NZ_CP096255.1, forward strand.
GCGACGCGCCGGATATGAACTATCTCACATTTGTTCTGGCGCCAGCCGCTCGCGGACAATGTCGCCCCTTGGCCCTTCGCGCCGCGAGAGAACTTCCGAAGCTGGTGCCAGACCGGAAGTCGTCGGCTAAAGGTCCAGGCTGGTGCTTCTGACCCAAAGCGGGAAATCAATGCGCTATAACCTTACCTCGTCAGCGCGGGGCGGGAACAATACGGGACTTTTCTCTGGCATGTCTCCTCTTCGATTTGTGGCGCAATCGAACAGCCACCGCGGTGGCAAATCCGTGAGTAGCGCCACCAAGTGACATGCAGCCTGTTCCTTTGAGACGCCCGGCGGGTAGTAGATTGAGGACTCGCGATCGATTCCGGCATAGAACTGAGCCCGTTTGGCGATGATTTCGCGCGTCTTCTCGTCCGCGAGCTTGAAGCACAAATCTATCAGCCCCCCGTCCGCCGTGCCTCGCGACAAATCGGTTGAGAACGCCTTTTGAACGGCCTCGATGGCCAAGGATCTCTTTTCCTCATCGACCTCTTTCTTCTTACGCTTGATCCACGTCCTCGCGCACCAGGTCGCAATGACTGCGAGCCCAAAAGCAGCCAGCGTAGCCAATACCGAGGCCTCCGGAGCCAGCCAAGCCGACAACGACGCCAAGACCAGGAAAAGCCAAACAGCGATGGACGCAAGGTAAATCGTGCCGACACCTATTCGGTGGTCGACTTTCCATGGGATGCCGAAAAGACGAAAACTGAGCGACGGGCGCGGGCGGTTGGCAAATGCTCCATCCGCGAGACCAAGGCTTCGTTCAATGTATGCGGCACGTCTCACGAGTTCATCATACAGCTCGTCATTTCTCGTATTGTAGGTCACGAGCCCGATCGTTGCGATCAGGCCAAACAACGAGAACACAAAGCTCCGGCCATCAATGTGGTCGACTTTGAGCGCAATGGCTACGGCGGTCGCGATCGGCAGCAGACCCAGCAACTTGAACCGGATGTCGGTCAGCGTCCGAAAGTTGCTGCAGACCTCGCCGTATTCCGTGGAAAGTGCGTTTCGACGATCTTGGTCCATGGCCTGCTCCGCGAAACGTCCAGTTCTTGTCGAACCGAAGTTAGTTGGCGCGCACAGTGCAGTTTAGCACGCGCGCGGGTCCACCAAATGTGGGCTAGTTCACGCTTGCGCTCCGGCATACTGAAGTCAGTCCGCCCCCCAACGACGTTGGTGAAGTTGGGTTTTCGTCTCTGATCAATGTCTGCTGCTGGCCGATCAGCGAAGTGGCGACACATTTCATTGAGGTCCGCTTGGTGGGGTGGAGCGGGCTGACTTTGCTCACTCTGAGTTCTTCGGATTTTGACCCAAAGCAGACCTAATCTGTTCAACTTCTCAAAATTGGATTATAGTGCCACTACAACCATTTGGTGCGCAGTGCTGTAGATGAAATCGGTCAAGCAAAGCCTAGCTCTTGTCGCTGCGATGATGAGCGCAATCATTGTCGGTCCGCCGCGTTCCTCGGCGATGGAGAACAAGACGCCCATTACGTATTTTTCAGAAGGCGCGCCAGACAATCTCGTAGAGGCACTGAACAATTTGTCTCCCGACGCTAGGGATGTCGTCGTTGCGAGAGTTCGCTTGCAGCGACCCGTAATATGGATGGGTGGCCGTCACTGCGAGCTTTGTACCAACGATGTATGGTTCGCCCGTCTGAGAATCACGGAGACTCTCAAAGGCAAAGCTGAAGTCGGCCAAGTGCTCGATGTTTTCCTAGGCCAGCGTAGCGAACACCGAAGGTACATCGCCATTCCCCGCACACCGGATCAACGGGGCCGAGAGTACACAGTGGCGATCTATTCTATGGGAGATGGCATTCAGCGGCTCGCTTCATTTCCAATAAGTAAACCTCAATACGACAGATTATCCTCTGATTGGCTTGCATATGAAGGCGAGCGATCGAGGGCAGGATTTCGGGATTAGGTCGTGGGTCCGCTTCTGGCCCGTGTGAGACGTGCCGGTGCAGTCTGACGATTTCCGTTCACAGAGGTAGACCGGAAGAGATCGGCACGCGGCCATAGTGACGCGATTGCCCCACAACGGAAGTCGACTGGCCAGGTTTACTCAAGCGCGCGCCCGCCACAGCGTAACCGCAAGCAGCATATAGGCCGCACAAGTCCACAGCGACTGCCAATTGTCCGGTCCTTCGCTGAGCGCCGCATAGATGGCTGCCACCAGGAATACGACGGCAAACATCGCTTCCGCCATGGGGCGGATTCCCTTCTTCGGGCGATTGAGCAGCGTCATCGCCGCAAAAGGGACCGCCGCCATAGTGAGGGCCGCAAAGGGAAAATCCTTTTCGCGCGGATCAAACATAAGGCCCAGCGCTGTCTCCGTGCCGATCACGATGGTTACGATCAAGATCAATCCGTGCATGATCGCCAGCCCCGATGGGATCCGGTAGTCCTCCGGACCCAGCAATTCCAGAAATGTGGGCGATGCGCGCCCGGACATCAGGGCGTTGGCGCCGAACAGCGGCGAGGCAGTTGCCGCCGCCAGAAGTGCGCCCCACAGAAGCCAGCTGCCCGCGCCGTAGCTTTCATAGAACATCTTTTGAGCGGCCACCCCAAACAGGACTCCGGCGGTGGTTGCCGATATTCCGACCGCAAACCATGAGACGAGCCGGGGCTGCGAGAGCTTCCGGCGCGAGGTCAGCCATGCAGCGCCGAACACCAGGATCGCCAGCGCCATTCCGCTGCTCATTTGCAGTTTCCAGAGCGGATAATTGCTGACGGGGATGCCGGGCGGATATTTCAGCGTGCGCTGCGTGGAATCGAATAAGCCCCACGATCCGCCGACGGTGCCCTCGAACTCATGCTTCCACAATTCATCATACGCCTCGAACAGGTTGACGCGGAAATTCTCGCGCCGGGCAAGATCGAGGACCTCCGAGATCACCCGCGCCTGATTGGTGCGCGATGGTAGCGCCGACTCGCGCATCCGCCCTTCGCTCGGCCAACCTGTTTCTCCAATCAGGATTTCCTTGCCCGGAAACGCCGACGCCACCTGCTTTCGGACGGCGTCGACGTGAGCAGCGGCGGATTTCGCCGCGACCGGGACATTTTCCCAATATGGCAGGATATGAAGGGTGACGAAATCGACGGCGTCACCGAGTTCCCTATAGCGCAGCCAGTACTCCCAGACGTCGGAATAGGTGACGGGGACCGGCACCTGTACCTTGACCGAGCGGATCAAGGCAGCAAGATCGGAAGGTGTCATCTTCCCATGCAACAGAACCTCATTGCCGACCACGAGTGCGGTGATGGTTTCCGGATATTGCCGGGCGAGCCGTATGCCCGTGGATATCTGCGTCGCGCTCTTCCGTCGGTCCCTATCGAGCCAAATTCCCTGAATGACTTTCAGCCCCACCTTGGACGCAAGTTCGGGGATCTGATCGAGACCAAGATCAGTCGCATAGGTACGAATACAGTCGGTTATTTTGGCAAGCTGGGCGAGATCTTCCGCGATCTGGTCCCGCGGCACCGGTGTCGGCGACTCCGACGTTTGGTTGTTGCGGAAGGGCGCGTAGGATATGCATTGCAGTTTGGCATTCGGATCGATCGGCGCGCGCGCCAGGTTGATCGGTATGGCCAGCCACCACCACACCGCGGCGATCGCACCCAGGGATATGATGAGAAGCGCCAGAGGCGTGCGGGGCGAAATAGTTGACCCTCCAACGTAGAGATCGTCGGTCAACCGGCATGTTGTCGTGACCCGACAACAACAGAGATCATCGTCCGCCGGTCCCTACTTGACCTGTGAAAGCTGGTGCCAGATCGTCCGTGCCGCAAGAGGCGAGTCAACATCCAACAAAGGCCTTAAGGGCTACCGCGGGGCGGGTAGAAATAATCCTCCCCATCTCCCGAGATGGCCTTCGGGGACCGGCAGCAGAGCGGCCTTGCTCTGACGGTCGCCGTGCCGGCTAACGAACGCCTGTTGGCCCGAATGCGAAGTCCAGATCGGTCACGGGTGGTCCGGTAGTAAGGGCACGCCGGCAGCGGGCTCACCCAGCGCGTAGCAGACGCGATTGCCCCGAAGGCGACAGATCCCCATTGCGGCCTGCTCGTGTACAGCTCGCCAATTGTGGGTTAGGTTCCGGTGTTGTCGTGTGCCGCACGTGTCTGATCCGCCAGCAGGCCTGGGAGTTGGTCATGCAGCCGATGAACGAGGTCCCCTTCGAGACGTCCCTGGCCGAATATGCCGAAGACATGCTCGACGCCTGTACGCGATGCGGGAAATGCGTCGAGGCCTGTCCGAGTGTCGAGCCGGCCGGCATCTCGCGGACGACAAAGTCCGAAGACATCATCGGCGGCATTCTCGAGCTGGTGCGTACCGGCAACGGCCCGGAAGCGTCGCGCAAATGGGCGCAGTCCTGCATGCGGAGCGGGGCATGCATCAAGGCGTGCAGCTATGGCGTCAATCCGCGTTTCCTGCTGAGCATGGCGCGGCTTGGCATCGCGAAGTCGGACAATGAGCTTGCCGAACGGCGCCGGCGGGGTGTCGAGAGGTACCGCGACGGCAGTCGTGGCGTGAACGTGCTTTCGCGCCTGCAACTCGATGCGGACGTGCTCGAACGACTGGGTCAGAGATCGGCGTCGGTCGCCACGCCCGTTGAAACGCCGGATTTCGTGTTTTACACTGGCTGCAATGTGCTCAAGACGCCGCACATCGCATTGCTTGCCCTCGATATCATGGACGCGCTCGGCGTCAGTTACCAGGTGATGGGCGGGCCGAGCCATTGCTGCGGCATTCTCCAGCTCAAGTCTGGCGACGCAGAGATGGCCGGTCGTATGGGATCGAGTACGATGGAAAAGCTGTCGCATTCGAACTCGGGGCAGGTGATCTCCTGGTGCCCGTCGTGCTACGTCCAGTACACGGAGACCATCCTGCCAACGGTGGAGCGACAGCACGGGTCGCGCCCGTTCGAGATGAACCCGTTCATGCGCTTTCTCGGCGACCGGCTGGCGCAGCTCAAGCCGCACCTTCAGCGCAGGGTCGAAATGCGGGTCGCGCTGCACAGGCATCCCGGCGTGGCCGGCGTCGTGGAAGCCGCCGCTGAGATCTTGACGGCGGTACCCGGTATCGAACTCGTCGATCTGAACCAGCCGGCGGTGGGTTTGCAGAGCGTGGATGTCGGCGCGCTTCCAAAGTACAAGCGCGAATTGCAACTTATGGAGCTTGAGGCGGCGCGCGATGCAGGTGTCGATGCACTGGTCGCGGTCTATCATTCCGATCATCGCGAACTGTGCGCGCACGAGCGCGACTGGCCATTCCGTATCATGAATATCCTTGAAGTGGTTGGCGAAAGCATGGGCCTGCATCGGCACGATCGCTACAAAGAGCTCAAGATCATGCAGGACGCCGACCAGATCGTCGCCGACTGTAGCGACCTGATCGCAAAGCACTCGCTTGATCCCGGCAGTGCGCGTGACGTGGTGGTGAAGGTGTTGCTTGGCGACCAGCCGCTTCCCCTGAGGCGTGGCGCGCCCCCGGAGACGCGCGCCGGGGGCTTGGAGCCGTCGTAGCAGCTTGACGTCACCTGTTGGCCCACCGCGCCGGTGAGCCCGGCGCAAACCGGAGGTCGCCGGCTGAGGGGTCAACCGACGCGACTGACCCCGAAGCCGGCTATTCCTCGACTGATCAATTTCCGTCAGGTGCTCTGCGCGGAAAGCCGACGACGCCCGTCAAGGACGTCGATCTCCTGCCCCCGCACGGCTTCACGACGTCTTCTGCTTCGCCTGCACGTGTCGCGCGAAGTTGTCGAGGATGGCCTGCCAGCCGCCCTGCTGCTGCTCAACCGAGTGTGTCGGTTCGCTATCGAAGACAACGCGGACGACGACGCCCTTCGTCCCGGGCACGAACTCGACTTCGGCCTTGCGATCGCCGAATGAATATTCGATCAGCTTGTGTTCGACGATCGTCGTGTAAGTCCCGGCGAAGTCAAAGCCCATGCTGCCGTCCTTGGCTTCCATGCGCGACGAGAAGACCCCGCCTTCCCGCAGGTCGACCGTAGCCTTGGTCGTATGCCAATCGTCGGACGCGGCGTTCCACTCCATGATGTCAGCAGGTGTCGTATAGGCACGCCAGACCTGATCGATGGGGGCTGCTACGGTGGTTTCGACGGTGATCCTCATGAACATAAGCTCCTGGTTCAATTTTCTAGGTGACGGCATCACTGACGTGTGCGGGGTCCATCCAAGGACGATCGAGACTGGTTCAAGCCGACAGGGTCGAGCCGTCAAAGCGTTGAAAACACAAAAATGTCAAAACGTCTGTTGGCCACCCACCAGCGGCCGCGAACAAATTGGGGATGAGGGTCACATTTGTCCGATACGGCTCGTGGCCATTGAACCCGACCCGGGCTCGACGACACTATCTCCCTGCGTCCTAAACGGCCCCGCCCATCCGTGGGCGATACGGGGGAATGTCTGTCATGCGAAAGCGAAACTGGCGATTGATTGCCGTCGGCTCAGTGCTGCTGGTGCTCGCCGTCCTGTTCTTCCTCTCGATGCGGGACATGACGCCGTGGTCCAATGATCCTGCCGCCCTGATGCGCACGGTCGGAGAGGTCTCGGGCGCTGTCGGCGGCATCAGCCTCGTCATGATCGTCTTCGGTCTGATCGGCAGGAAAGCGCCGGCCTGACAAACGTCGTTCCGGAAGGCCGGACCACGGCGGTATCACGCCTCCGCGATGACAGGGAATAGCGGGTCTTCGATGCAAATCTGAATGTCTGAACCGCACATGCAGGGCGGGATGCATTTGGAGACACCTATGATTACCTCAAAGATGCTGATTGTGGTCACGATCGTATCGACGATGGGCGCAGCTTCGGCGAAACCTTTCCACCCGTCGCTGCCCGGAAAGGAAACGACCACCAGGCCGTGGACGGCCCCGGTCGGTCACCGCCAGCCCCACGCCTCCGACGTGCCCTCGGCAAGTTCGGGATCGCTGGATTTCCTCGACCAAGAGGATGCCGACGTCGATCGCAAGATCTCCGGCGTCTGCCGGGGCTGCTGATCGATCCTGCGCCAAGGCCTGATGGAATGAGACTCGACTGCCGCCCCAACGGACGGCAGTCAGTGTCCGACCTTTCGGAATTCGACCAGGCTGAACGAGCCGACACCGCTGGTGCCGACGAAGGCGAAGCCGGCCAGGACGCCGAGCCTGCGGTACTCGGCCTCCGTCCGCTCGCGGCCGCCAGGTCCCCTCAGCATATTGAGGTCGCTCATCGCGCAGGAGCGGTCCTGGATCTCGGTCGTCGCAGGCTCCGGCATGATCCGTTCGATCACGATCAACGTTCCGCTGGCCGGCAGCGCGTCCCGGCAGTTGCGCAGAATGACCTCGCAACGATCGTCTCTCCAATTGTGCAGGATGCTCTTCATCAGGATCGTGTCGGCGCCGCCCAGGACCTTCTCGAAGAAACTGCCGGCGACGAACCGGCAGCGATTGGCGATGCCAAGCCGGTCAAAATGCGCCCGCGCTCCCGCCTCGCAGCGCGCGAGATCGAAGGCGATGCCCTCAAGATGCGGGTTGTGCTGGAGCACGCCGCCGATCAATTCGCCGGTGCCGCCACCGAGATCCATGACAACGCGCGCGGTCGCGAAGTCGTGGGCCGCAACGATCCTTGGAACGATGCTCCGCGTCAGGCTGACCATCGCGGCGTTGAAGCGGCGGGTGAATTCCGGCGCATTGCTCGTCGCGGCATAGCGATCGTCGCCATCGCCGCGCAGCTCGCCCGCGCTCTTGCCCGAGCGAACCGACTCGACCAGTCCGATCCAGGATTGCGCGAGCATCTCGCCCTCGAAGAGAACCCAATCCTTGAAGGAGGGATCGGCGGTCTCGTCGAGCTGCCGGCCGAGCTCGGTCATGGCAAACCGGTCGCGGTCTGCCTGCCTGCACAGGCCAAGTGTCGTCAGGCCAACGAGCAATCGGCGCAGCGCACTTTCATCAGCGGACACCAGCCGGGCGAGCTCGGCCACCGATTTCGCCTCATCGCCGATGGCCTCGGCGAGATTGAGCTTCGCCGCCGCATAAATCACCGCGGTGATGCGATGCGACTGCACGAGATCATGCACGGATGCCGGCCCGCTCATGTGTTACCTCCTGTCAATGCAGGTTCAATCGGTCGGGACGAACCCCGTTGCCTGAACGATCGCCTTCCACCGGTCGGATTCGGATGCGATCAGCCGGGCGAAGTCTTCCATGGCGATCGCGTCGGGCTCGACGGCCAGCTTTGCCATGCCGGCCTTGACCTCGTCGGTGCGCAAGGCCGCCTGGATCGCGGTGTTGAGCTTATCGACGATCGGCGCCGGCGTCCTGGCCGGAACGAAGAACGCAAACCATGTGAGGTCCTCGAGCGACGGATATCCGGCCTCCCGCATCGTCGGTACCGCCGGAACAAACAGGCTGCGGCGCGGTCCGGTGGTCGCCAGCGCGCGAAGATCTCCGGATTGGACGAGTCCGAGCGAGCTGCCGATCGGCATGACGGTCGCGGCAATCACGCCCTTGACCAGATCCTGAATCGCACCACCGCCCTGATAGGGCACGTGAAGAAAATCGAAGCCAGCGGTGCGGCCCAGCGTCGTGCCAAGAAAATGCAGCGAGGTTCCGGCGCCCGGCGAACCAAAGGTGGCGTGCTTCGGATTGGCGCGGCACCAGGCCACGAAGTCCGCCAGCGTCTTGACGTCGGCCGGCACGCTGGGACCGACCGTCAGCAATGTCGGGGTCGAGGCGACGGTCGACACAGGTATGAAATCCCGCGGATGGTATCTCAGTGTCTTGTAGACGTGCGGAAAGAACATCATGAAGCCGAGCGGCGCGAACAGCATGACCGATCCGTCGGCGTCGGCGCTCTTCACCGCCTCCACCGCGATGCGACCGGCCGCGCCCGGCCGGGTCTCGACCACGATGGTTTCGGCATAGCCGCTCATCTGGCCGGCCACGAGCCGCGCCAACCCATCCTGCAGCCCGGGCGTGAAGCCCGTCAGGATATGCGCGGTTCTCGCGATCGGCTGTGCGAGCGCCCGCGGCGAAATATGCGCAGCGGCGAACGCGGCGGCGGCCGCCGACAACACATCACGACGCGTGATCATCACCCGTTTCCCTGATCGAGCCCAGACCAAATGAGATCGCAGCATGCTACCTGGCCATCGCTGCGGTCTCTGGAGCCATGGATGAGCCGGGTCGCACGAACACAAAACGGGATATCGCAGATATCTGCGCGTCCTCACGGCCATCCTGGCCGATCAGGATGAGGCCTGCTCCGCCATTCGCCACCGTCAGGACGACCGCTTCACCCGCCCACGTCCCGATAGGCTCCATCCCGATGGTGAGAAACTCACCGATCGGCTGGTCCAAATACTGGAGTCTCAGCTGCGGCGCGATTTCGGCGGGCGCCAGAGCAAGACCGAGCTGTTGTGCACGCGCATAGATTTCCCGCAGCGAAGCCTCGCCTTGAAGGCCGAGCTCGGCAACCGACACGGCAACAAGCTCAACCTCCGCCTTCTTGCGACTTAGGGTAAAGGCCGGTCGAGCGAGTATCTCATCAGCCGCGTTTCCGACGCCGCAGCCCATTGCGCTCATCGCGCTGCGAAGAGCGAACGTCTCCGTGAATGTTCCTATCCGGATCGTCTTCCACGCCAGGACATCTGCAGCCGAGCTGATCGGAATCTCCGATCTGCGAGCCGGCGGGTCGACCTTGACCGCCAGCTGCCTCCGCAAACCATCCTGCGCAGTGCATTGAGCCTCGGCGCGATCTACGGAAATCAAGCTGAACAGGTTGACGACCATCAGGATCGCAAGCGCACTGCCAATGCGCCAGGGTGCCGGACGATCGGGCCTTGCGCGGCCTTGCTGCAAGGCAATGTAGTCAATCTCGGCGCGCGTCGCGCCGAGATCAATCAGCTCCCGATCGCTGAGGGCACAGAGAGCGGTTTGTACCTTCAGTCGTCTTCGGCGCTTCTGCCATGCGCTCCAGACCCGCAGGAAAAGGCTGGTCACTTGCTGCACGGGTGTGGCAGTCCGTCGCACCTGTGCAACGCCGTTGATGGTACTCATCGGCGATATCCCTTGGCGATACCTTTACCGAGGGCAGGATGTCAAGACTTCGCCGGGCACGCTTGACGTGCAGCTTACATTTTCCTGACCGGCGCCTTACTTTACGCCCCAGCAGGTGCAGAGGCGGCTTCATCCAACGACGGGAGTGGCAACTTGCGCTATCTCTTCGATGAATACGTGCTCGACACGGATCGGCGCGAGCTGCATCGCGGGGCCGATGCTGTTTCCGTTGCGCCGCAGGTCTTCGACATTCTCGACTATCTGATCGGCAACAGGGAGCGTGTCGTCAGCAAAGACGACCTCATGAACGCGATCTGGAAGGGGCGCATCGTATCGGAGGCCGCGCTTGCGACCCGCATCAATGGCGTCCGCACGGCAGTCGGCGATTGCGGGGAAGCGCAGCGCCTGATCAAGACGATCCCGCGCAAGGGCTTCCGTTTCGTCGGAGCCGTTCGGGAAGTACGGGAGCCGGATCCTTCAACCGTCCCTCACCGGTCAGAAGCGAGAGGAGCGGCCCTCCCGCTACCGGATAAGCCCTCGATTGCCGTACTCCCTTTCGTCAGCCTCAGCTCCGATCCCGAACAGGAGTATTTCGCAGATGGCATCGTGGAGGAAATCACGATGGCTCTGGCTCATTTTCGCTGGCTGTTCGTGATCGCACGCAATTCGAGCTTTGCGTATAAGGGCCGGGTCGTTGACGTAAAGCAGGTCGGCCGCGAGCTTGGTGTCCGCTATGTCCTCGAAGGTAGCGTGCGCAAAGCCGGAAATCGCATTCGAATCGCGGGGCAGCTGATCGATGCCGAAACTGGAACGCATCTCTGGGCAGACCGCTTTGAGGGCCCGATCGAGGACATGTTCGATCTGCAGGACAATCTGACGTCCAGTGTCATAGGCGCAATCGCCCCGAGGCTGCAGCGTGAGGAAATCAAGCGGGCAAGGCGGAAGCCACCCGAAAATCTGGATGCGTATGATTATTATCTGCGCGGGCTGGCGAAATCCCGTTGGTCCAACAACGCAAACACCGAGGCGTTGCAGCTCTTTTGCAAGGCGACCGAACTCGACCCTCGACTGGCTTGTGGCTATGCCATGGCCGCCTGGTGCTATACCCGGCGCAAGGCGAACGGCTGGATCAGCGATCCCGCGAACGAAATTGCGGAAGCCACCCGGCTGGCCCGGAAGGCCGTAGAACTGGGGGCAAATGATCCGGTTGCACTGTCCGTGGGTGGATATGCGCTCGCCTTCATAGCCCACGAGTTCGACGACGCGGCTGCTTTCGTGGATCGAGCTTTGGCTGACAACCCTAACTTCGCGCAAGCCTGGGCCACCAGTGCCTGGCTGAGAGTTTGGAGGGGAGAGCCGGATCTCGCCCTCGAGCACTCCGCACATGCCGTGAGACTTAGTCCGCTCGATCCGCCCATGTACTACGACGCGCAGGGAGCCATGGCGTATGCGCATTTTCTGGCGGGCCGCTATGACGCGGCAGTATCATGCGCCGAGACCGCATTGCGTGGTCAGACGAGTTTCCTGCTCGTGACCTGCATTGCCGCAGCCAGCAACGCATTCGCCGGGCGGCGTGAACGAGCGCAACGATCCCTCCTGCAAGCCCTTGAATGCAATCCAGATCTTCGTGCCAATCTCGAGAATCTGGCACCGTTTCGCCGGGCAGATGACTTCGCGATCTTCGAGAAGGGTCTCTGCGAAGCGGGCCTTCCGGAAAAGCACGACGTTGGCCCCCCCTGACGGGGTGGACCAATGTTCGCGGCTTACATTTTCGGGAGCGAAGGCCTATTCTCCACGGATTATTGCTCCCGCGCCCTCGGAGAATAGAGGGCAGGCTTGGAGAATGGTGCCATGCGCTATTTCTTCGAGGACTGTGCGTTGGACACCGAGCGGCGCGAATTGCGGCGCGGGCTCGATGTGGTGCCCACGACACCCCAGGTTCTCGATCTGCTCGAACATCTGATCCGCAGCAGGGATCGCGTCGTCAGCAAGGACGATCTCGTCAACGCGATTTGGAATGGCCGGATCGTATCCGATGCGGCGCTCACGACCCGGCTGAACGCCGTCCGGCGCGCGATCGGTGACTCCGGTCAGCAACAACGTCTTATCAAGACATTTCCACGCAAGGGCTTTCGTTTCGTGGGCGCCGTGCACGATGAGGATCGGCAACCAGGAAGCACGGCAGCAGTTGCGATCCCGGTGGCCTCTGCAAACGCTGTTGGCGAACGGCGATCCGCAGGCTGGCTGGAGGACCTCAGGGGCCGTTTGAAGCTCGTCGGCAGCGTGCTGGCGTCGGTCGCCGCCATCGGCGCAATTGCCGGTGGCGTTGCCGGATACTGGAATGCCTGGAAGACAGTCCGTACCGACGCACAACGGGAAGCTCAAAATATCCCGGCACAACCGACAGTCAGGCCCGAGATCGCGCCTCGCCTCTCTCTCGTCGTGTTGCCCTTCGCCAGCCTCAACGACGGTCCGGCGCAGGACTCCTTTGCCGACTTGATCTCGACAGGCTTGACCACCGATCTCGCGCGAACGCCCGCCACTCTCGTTGTTGGACGCGACACCGCCTTGACCTACAAGAAGAATGTGGTCGATTTGCAGCAGCTCGGGACGGATCTCCGCGTCCGCTGGGCCGTGCGGGGCGCGGTGAGACGCAACGGAGACCAGGTGCGGGTCAACGTATCTCTGACCGACCTGCAGACCGCCCGTGACATCTGGTCGGATCGGTTCGACGGCGACCTCGCAAACCTGGCCGTCTTGCAGGATACCATCGCAGCGCGGCTTCTCTGCGTCGCACACTTGCACCTCCGTCAATATGAAGAAGCCCTCCAACAGTGCAGCCGCTCCCTCAATATGACCGGCACGGATTTTGAGGCCTACATGAGCCTGATCTCGGCGTACGGGTGGCCGGGGCAAATGCAACAGGCACGCGGGGGCAGCGAAACTGCTGCACAAAACACCTCCTAAATCGACGTTGCGGCGGCCCATGGCGCGTGCCGCTGCTCAAGGCAGCTGCAAGGTAACGAGCTCGATACCCGCGCATTGCGCGTAACCTTGCCCTCCGCCGACAGATGGGCCACCATCCCCGCGCGCGCCATCAACAAGAGCAAAAGCGCCGAGGAAACGCATGAGCAAGCCGTCAGGGTTCGGCTATGGCTGGGTCGTTGTCGCCGCGGGAGCGCTGATGACCTGTGTCGGCTTCGGCACGATGCTGTCGCTTGCGGTCTTCCTGCAGCCGATCTCCGAAGCGATGGGCTGGTCACGCGCGGGCGTGTCGGCGGCGGCGACGCTGGATTTCCTCTGCATGGGCGTTGCCGCGTTCTTCTGGGGCACGCTGTCGGACCGGTTTGGCACGCGCATCGTGGTGCTCGCCGGAAGCCTGCTGCTGGGTCTCGGTCTCGTGACTGCGAGCCAGGCAACCAGCCTGTGGCAATTCCAGCTGTTCTTCGGCGTGCTGATCGGCGTCGCTGCCGGCAGCTTCTACGCGCCGATGATGGCGCTCGCGAGCGCCTGGATCGAGAAGAACCGCAGCCTCGCGGTGGCGCTGGTCTCCGCCGGCATGGGCGTGTCGCCGGTGACGATTGCGCCGACCGCAAGCTGGCTGATCTCGGCCTATGACTGGCGCACCGCGATGCTGGTGATTGGCTGTGCGGCGTGGGCGCTGCTGATCCCGGCCTGCTTCCTGGTGCGACCGGCGCCGCAAACGACTGGCCCGGCAAGCACCGACGCGGCACCGGAGATCGAGCTGACTGCGGCGCAGGCGCTGCGCACGCCGCAATTCATCGCGCTCGCAGCCGCGCATTTCGCCTGCTGCGCGGCGCATTCCGGTCCGATCTTTCACATGGTGTCCTATGCGATGGTGTGCGGCATCGCCCCGCTCACGGCGGTGACGGTCTACGGCGTCGCCGGCGTCTCCGGGCTCGGCGGGCGCCTGCTGCTGGGTGCGGCTGCCGATCGCATCGGCGCAAAGCCTGTGCTGGTCGGCGGCCTGTTCGTGCAGGCGATGTGCATCGCGACCTATCTCGCGGTGGCGCAGCTCGGCGAATTCTACGCGCTCTCGGTCGTGTTCGGCCTCGCCTATGGCGGGGTGATGCCGCTCTATGCGGTGCTGGTCCGCGAGTACTTCGGCGCGCGCATCATGGGCACCGTGTTCGGCGCAGTGTCGGCCTTTGCCAGCCTCGGCATGGCGCTGGGTCCGTGGGCCGGTGGGCTCGTGTTCGACAATTTCCAGCGCTACACATGGCTGCACGCCGGCTCCTTCGCGATCGGGCTTGCCGCCGTAGCAGTGGCGCTGAGCTTCCCGACCAAGCGCAGGCAAGCGCTCGACCTTGGCCGCGCTGCGGCCTGACGAGGCAACGCCCGCAGCGCCGATTGCACGTGACACCGACACGATCGAGCAGCAGATTCTACCTTTACGGGTATTTGCAACCCCGCCTATAGTCGGCAGCGTTACGATGACCGGCGGGGAGGAACCTTAGATGGCCCGCATCGCCCATATTTCAGACATTCATTTCGGAAGCACCTTCGACGTCGATATCTGGAAGCGGATCCGCACCGAAATCATCGGGTTTGGTCCCAAGACCATCATTGCGTCGGGCGACTTTGTCGACCACCCCGCCCCCCTGCTGCTGCTCGCCGCCAAGAGCGAACTGGAGGATCTTTGCAAGGAGTGCGGTCCGGGCACCGAATTCTTCGTCGTGCCGGGAAATCACGACCTGCTCGACTTCGGCAACATCATTCACCCCTTCAGCCGGAAATGGTTCGACCGCGTGATGTTTCACGAGACAGCCAACCTTCGGAGCAAGCTCCAGTCGGGGCTCTCCTTCAGGTTGGGGCTCAACAACGAAACGCTGCGCTGGACGAAGCTTCCGCGCCTCAGACGAATGAGGCCACGGAACTGGCTCTGGGTTGAGACCTGGACCGACAAGTGCGACGGCCGCGTCCAGAGTTGCGACTATCGTCGCGCCCGCAGGCAATGGCCAACTCGCAGCATTCACGATCAGACATTGATCACATGCCTCGATTCCAACAACCCGCTGCTTCGCCAATTTACCTTCGCGACCGGAGCGATCGGTGGAGGTCAGATCGACAGGATCGACACATCCGACGTCCTCGATGCCTGCCCCTGCTGCGGAGCGCGCGAGAATGGCCCGGCAGCCAATGGCGGCAAGCTGCTGAAAATCGCCGTCCTGCATCATCACCCGATGCCGATCGCTCTTCGCGACAAGTCGGTGGTTCGCCGGGGAAAGGAAGCAAAGCTCGAACCTTTCCTGATCCTGAAGAACGGCGGCGACCTCATCCACGAGCTGCAACGTCAGAGATTCGACCTGATCCTGCACGGTCACAAGCATCTTCAGCAATTTGCCCGCGTCGAGCTGCGCGCCGACGATGCGAAAGGCCATCCCGTCCTCGTCCTAGCCGGCGGCAGCACCGCCAAGCAGGACGAGTCGCCGTCCGACAACACCCTTCGCAGCATCGAGACCGAGCCCAACGGCCGGTTGACGATACAGACGTTTCTGGAGGGCGTCAGGCACCCCGATCGGAAGTATCGCGAACCGATCGACATGCTCAAGCGCCGTGCCTTTGCACGCTCGGTCGAACGAACGATGATTGCCGCGGACGAGTGGATCTCGGAACTGGAGATCGACGAGGTGGGTCACCTGCGCAGTCTCGACAAGACCTCGCAATTGAGGGTGCTCGACAACGCCATGGTCCTGCCGGGCATCGTTTCGCACGTCACTCTTGCGCCTCACGATACGCGGCTGGACGTCCAGGTCGAGGAAGGCAGCGATGCCGTCAGCCTGTGCTGGCGCGACGACAACAAGACGAATTATGCCCTGGACGCGCCCGATCTTCCGGCAGACTGCTTCTATTGGGTGAACTTCCAGGAGCCGCTCCGCAACGGCTCACAGCCCCTTACTTTTGCCCTTCGCGAGGCCGCCGCTAACAGCATCGCAATGAGCCTGTGGGAGGTCGAGCAGCGGTCGCGCGGTCAGGGCTACAGTTTGAGCAATCCCGACTACGGCTTCGAAGAAGTTGGCTCTCACATCAGCTATCCCGTCGAGAAATTGACCATGCGGGTGACGTTTCCGCCGCAACTCGACGGCATCACGCCAAGGCCGCGCTGTCGCCGGCACCCTGCGATTCCGGATTTTCCACTCGAGTACCTGCCGGAACACCGAGCGAGGCGTAGACAGCCTCCAGTGCAGTATGTGCCCGACAACGATCTCGCGAAAGAAGAAGCCCGAGAGCTGACCTATAAAACGGAAAGCCGGACCTGGGTCCTGGAGATTGATCATCCGATCCCGGGATGCACTTACAGCCTGCAATGGAGTGTGCCCGATCCTCGCGCCCACAAGAGGATTTGCGCACGCACCGTCGCCTATCGAAAGATGCTCGCCCGCCTGCTCGACGGCTCTTGCGAACCAAACATCGTCACAAAGTGCCAGAGCCGCTTCGACCAGCTGGCGCGAATTCTCATGGCGCGCTTCAAGGTGGGTTTCGACCAGGGCGAGCGGCAGACCGCTTTCCTGATGCTGTACGATTCAGACCAGATCCGGCTGCGGCCCGCGCTCACGAACGGGCCCATACCGGCCGACAAAACGTACGACGTGCCGCTCGGAGGCGGGGTCGCCGGAGCCGCATTCCTGCAGCGTCAAATCATCGCCTGGAAGAACGACCCGAAGAGCAAATCCCTGATCAGGCCGGCATCGTCGGGCGCACTCAACTCGAAATGGGTGCTTGCGCTGCCGGTGTTTCACCAGGGGGGCCCCGATGCCACGGGCGGCGAGCTCGATACCGAGCCGGGGGCCGTACTCGGCGTCATCACGCTGGGCTCCGATAACGAGGCATCAAATATCAGCGATTGCGAACCCAATGAGAGCGACGAAAACGACACTAGTGGTGAGGAAATCGGGCAAGAGGCACAAAAGCTGGCCCAACAATGCGTTTTCGACATGCTTCAGATTATTGGACAGGCGGGCGGCCACGCCGATCCCGTAGTTCCCACGGTTCCCTGATGGACGGCCAGTCTTGAAGGTGAGCCGCAGTTGGACTAGGATATTTAACGATTTCGCTGCAAGAACAAACCTCTAGACGGAGATTGCCAGATGCGGATCGCAAACAATGTGGTCGTGCATAATCCCGAAACGAGCCTCGGGAAGATCGATGCCGATCGCTTGCGCTCGCATGGTTGGCCCGACGAGGTCGTTCAGCAGCAGCAGCAACGCGAGCAAATGTCTCACGACACCGCAGCGCCAGCGCCCGCCGCAGTAACGAGCAGCGACTAGGCGTCCTCCGGGCGAGGCGCTTCACAAGCTTGATCCTCATCATCGAATAGACCACCATGGCTTCCATACCGCTTGCGACAAAGCGGCGAGGAAGCGCATGAATGTGACTCCCTGCCTGGGTCTGATCGAACGGGCGCAAGCTATTGCACCCCTGATTGCGCGTGAGGCCGATGACATCGAACGGGGACGCAAGCTCACTGCACCCGTCGTCTCCGCGCTGATCGAGAACGGGTTCTATCGCGCGCTGCTACCACAAAGTCTCGGCGGTGCGGAAGCCCCCATCGAAACCTTCATGCAGATGCAGGCGGAGATCGCGAAGGCGGATGCCTCGACGGCCTGGTGCCTCGGCCAATGCAGCGTCTGCGCGATGATCGCAGCTTCGCTCGATCCCGGCACCGCGCACGAGATCTTCGACACACCGCCCGGCATCCTTGCCTGGGGCGCGATCGCGCATGAGGCGCGTGCGGTCGAGGGTGGCTATCGCGTCACGGCGCGCTGGGATTTTGCCTCGGGCTCGCGGCAGGCGAGCTGGCTGGGGGCGCATGTCCGCATCGTCGGAGCCGACGGGACGCCGCGCAAAAATTCCGACGGCTCGCCGGAGGTTCGCACCATCCTGTTTCCGGTTTCGAGCGCGGTGCTGCATGACGTCTGGCAGGCGATCGGGCTCGCCGGCACGGGCACGGATTCCTATGAGGTGAGCGACCTCTTCATCCCCGAGCGCTTCACCGCGTTCCGCGACGTGCCGTCCGCGCTGCGCGAGACGGGTCCGCTCTACAGGATCGGCACCGGATCGACCTTCAGCCTCGGGTTTGCCGCGGTCTCGCTGGGCGTCGCGCGCGCGACGCTGGATGCCGCCATCGCTTTGTCGCGGGCAAAGCACCAGTCGCTGGCAGCGAGCGCCATGCGCGACGACCAGGCGGTCCAGGGCCTGATCGGCCGCACCGAGGGCGACTTACGCGCTGCGCGCGCCTATCTCTATGCGACGGCGAATGCGATGTGGCGCGACCTCTGCGCGACCGGCCAATTCAGCCCGGCGCATCGCAGCGCCGTTCGCCTCGCCGCGACCTGGACCATCCATCAATCGGCCAAGGTGGTCGACGCCGCCTATCACATGGCCGGCGCGACTGCGGTGTTCCGCAGCAATCCGTTCGAACGGCGCTTTCGCGACATGCACGCGATCGCGCAGCAGATCCAGGCGCGGGATACGCATTATGAGGATGTGGGGAAGGCGATTTTGGCGGAGGGGTGATGGGCAGCAGCCGCGATGAGGCTGCACTCCCTCGCCCCGTTCTTACGGGGCCGCGACGAGCTTCGCTCGCGCTGAGAGGGTTGGGATGAGGGGCATCTCTCCACACGGGCGGTCGTTGAAGGACCTGTCCCCCCTCACCCGGAATCCGCGCTACGCGCGCATCCCGACCTCTCCCCGCAAGCGGGGCGAGGTAAGGGGCAGCCCGCCTTACGCCACCATCGCAGCCTTCTCGCCACCATCGATGCCGCGCTGGGCGGCGAGCAGGCTGATGATCTCGGCATTCGGCCGGGCCTTGCTGAACAGAAAGCCCTGGCCCTCGTCGCAGCCCTCAGCGCGGAGGCAGCTCAGCTCGGCTTCGGTCTCGACGCCCTCGGCGGTGATGGTGACACCAAGGCCTTTGCCGAGGCTTACGATGGAGCGGATGATCGCCTGGGCCTCGCGGTTGGCGCCGAGATCGCGCACGAAGGACTGGTCGATCTTGATCTTGTCGAAGGGAAAGCTGCGCAAATAGCTGAGGCTGGAATAGCCGGTACCGAAATCGTCCATCGAGATGCGGACGCCGAGCGCGCGCAGCGCATGCAGCGTCGCCAGCACCTGCGCGCTCTTTTCGAGCAGCAACGTCTCGGTGATCTCGAGCTCCAGCCGCCGCGCCGGCAGGCCGGAATGTTTCAGCGCGTCCGTGACAACCGAAAGCAGATTGCCGCTGCGGAACTGGAGCGGCGACAGGTTGACGGCGACGCGGACATCGTCCGGCCAGGTCGCGGCATCCAGGCACGCCCGGCGCAGCATCAGGCCGCCGAGCGGATTGATCAGCCCGGTTTCCTCGGCGACCGGAATGAACTCGGCCGGCGAGATCATGCCGCGCTCGGCATGCGGCCAGCGCACCAGCGCCTCGAAGCCGGTGATGCGGCCGCTCTGGAGGTCGATCAGCGGCTGGTAATAAGGGCGCAGCACGTCATTCTGGATCGCGTCGCGCAGCTCGACCTCGATCTTGCGGCGGCTCTGCGCCCTGGCATCGAGCGCGGCCTCGAAGAACGCAAAGGTGCCGCGGGCATCGGCCTTGGCGCGCGACAGTGCCATGTCGGCGCTCTTGAGCAGTTTTTCGGAATCATCGCCGTCGCCGGGCGCCATCGCGATGCCGATGGAGGCGCCGATCACCACGGAATGGCCGTCGAGCAGATAGGGATCGGCGATGGCTTCCAGCAAGCGCTTGGCCAGCATCACCGCGTCCTCGGGACGCGTCAGCCCGCTCTGCACGATCGCGAACTCGTCGGAATTGAGCCGCGCCAGCGCGTCCTCCTCGCGCAAGGTCGAGCGCAGCCGCTTGGCGACGCCGCGCAGCAGCTTGTCGCCGACCGCATGTCCCAGCGTGTCGTTGACCGCCTTGAAATTGTCCAGCCCCAGCATCAGCAGCGCGACCTTGTCGGAGCTGCGCCGCATATGCAGCAGCATCTCGTCCACCTGCTGGCGCAGCAGATTGCGGTTCGGCAGGCCGGTCAGCCCGTCATGCTGGGCCATGAAGGCGAGCCGCGCCTCGGCGCGCTTGCGTTCGGTGATGTCCATCAGCGCCAGCAGCACCGCGGGCCGATCGGCATAGGTCAATTCGCGGGAATAGATCGCAAGGTCGATCAGCGCGCCGTTGGCCTTGACGTGCTTCCAGGTGCGTGCGGCCTGCTCCTCGCTGGAGCGATCGGTGGTCCAGGGCGGCTCGCTGTCGAAAGCCTGCAACGAGCGGATCTTCAGCTTCTCGAACTCGGCGCGGCTATAGCCGTAATGGGAAATCGCGGCATCGTTGACGCCGAGAATGCGCTCGTCGTCGAGCGCACAGACGATCATGGGGACGGGATTGCCGTCGAACAGCAGGCGGAACGAGGCCTCGCGCTGCTTCAGCTCGGTGATGTCGACGCGCAGGCCGACCACGCCGCCGTCGTCGGTCAGCCGTTCGTCGATCAGGATGACGCGGCCGTCCGCGAGCATCTGCTCGTGGCGCGCGCCGGGCTGATAGAGCTTCTGCAGCCGCTCGGCGATCCACTCGTCCTCATGGCCGACGGCCTCGGGATAGTCGCCACGCGCGACGCCGATGCGCAGCGTGTCCTCGAGGCGCGCGCCTTCCTCGAACAGATCGGCGGTCTTGCTGTAGATCTCGGCGTATTTCCTATTCCAGAGCACGTAACGGCCTTCGGCATCGAGAAACACGATGCCTTGCGGCAGGAGGTCGATGGCCTGGCGCAGGCGCTCATGGGATTTGCGGGCCTCGGCAATCGCGGCTTCCGCCTCGGCGCGGCGGCGCAGGAGTTCGTCGCGTTCGGAAACGGGTTGAGGCGCGCGCGCAAAGCGCGGCTTGCGCGGCTGTCGGCGAGCCCGGGCGAGCACGCCTCCCTTTCGCTTTGCTGTTTTTCGAGACCCCAAACTCAACTCTATGCGTCCCAGTCGCGCCCAGTGGCCGCAAGTTTTGGGGCAAGTGTCTGAAAAAAAGTAATCTTGGGTGGCTTGTCGATCGATCGCACAGTCTGGTGGCCTCAGGAAAGCAGCCCTCATTGCCGCTTTGCGCGGCGCGACAGCGCCGCCGGGCGCGCCAAGCCCATCACATCGTCGTCATCGGAGAACGCGATGGCGCAAAATTGCGCGCTGCCTTGAATCATTTCCGAGATCGCGCGCGAATGCATACAGAGGGCTGGGAGCACGCCTCCCACGCACGAATTTTGGTCAATGCACGAGAGGGTTATCGCGTCGTTAAAAATCGGCCGGCCGCGCGTAGGGAACTGCGACTTTCGGACAATATTTCGGCCGAAGGACTGTTTCTTAACCCTGACGCAGCGTTGCGTTATAAGGATGACAGCATGAGTCCCCGCCGCCTCGCCCCTCTCCTGCTTGTCATGACGTTCCTGACCGCCGGCGCCGCGCTGGCCCAGGACAAGGGCAGCGTCAACCCAAAGCCGCTACCGCCGCTCGCCAACCCAAACGATCCCAGCATCGGCGCCAAGGAGCTGTTCGCGCGAAAGCTGCTGCCGTCGAAGGGAACGGCTCATGTCATCGGCTCCTACACCAAGGGCTGTATCGGCGGCGCCATGCAGATGCCGCTCAACGGCGACAATTGGCAGGTGATGCGGCTGTCGCGTAACCGCAATTACGGTCATCCCGACATGATCGCGCTGATCAAGCGGCTCGCGGCCAGGGCGCACAAGGACGCGGGATGGCCGGGCATTCTGGTCGGCGACATCGCCCAGCCGCGCGGCGGGCCGGCACTGTCAGGCCATGCCAGCCATCAAATTGGCCTGGATGCCGACATCTGGCTGACGCCGATGCCGGACCGTCGTTTGTCACGCGAGGAGCGCGAGGACATGTCGGCGGTGATGATGGTGCGCCAGGACCGGCTCGACATCGACCCCAAGGTGTTCACGCCTGCTCATGTGCTGGTGCTGCGCGACGCAGCGCAGGAGCCGGCAGTGCAGCGCATCTTCGTCAATCCCGCGATCAAGAAGGCGCTGTGCCGCGAGGCCAAGGGCGACCGCTCGTGGCTGTCGAAGATCCGGCCGTGGTGGGGCCACGACTACCACTTCCACATCCGCATGCGCTGCCAGGCGGGCTCGAGCGAATGCGAAGGCCAGTCGTCGCAATCCGAGGACGAAGGCTGCAAGCCGTCCGACCTCGCCTACTGGTTCAGCGACGCCGTGCTGCATCCGAAGCCTCCGCCGGAGCCGCCGAAGCCAAAGCCGCCGATGACGCTGGCGCAGATGCCGGCGGCCTGCAAGGCGGTGCTGCACGCGGTGGATGCGAAGCAATAGGCGGCTGGCTGGGCAAGCTGCCGCCTCACCCACCGCTGTCGTCCCGGGGCGCGCGAAGCGCGAGCCCGGGATCCATAACCACAGGGAGCGGTGGTTGAGCGAAGCGGTAACTCCGAGTCTTCGTCAAATTCCTCCCTGGGGCTATGGATCCCGGATCTGCGCTCCGCTTCGCTGCGCTTGTCCGGGATGACAGAGTCATTACTGGCTCCCATCCTCTGAAATGCGCTAGGATCGCCTTGCCGCTCTGCCGTAAGCCGAGCGGCCCTGTCGGGACGCGCATCCCGCCTTTCAGCAATGACCGCAAGCCCCGCATCTTCGCGTGGCCAACGATGAGATTTGACATGCGCGTCCTCACCTTCCTCGCTGCGCTTTCGCTCGGTGCGACCACCGCTCTGGCTGCCGAAGAGCCCAGCGGCTGCGACAAGTTCAAATGGCCGATCGAGCGCGAGCGCGCCGCGCTCACCGCGCCGGACCGCGCGAAGCTCGCCTCGGGGAGCGAGCAGGCGGCCTTGCCGTCGTCGGCCATCACGCTGGGGCTGGTGGCCCCCGCGGACGCGAAGCTGCCGACGCCGCCCGAAAGGGCGCCGAAGGACGGCACCTTCGCGGGCTTCACCAGCATCAAGGCGCCGAAGGCCGGGCTCTACACCGTCAGCCTGTCCTCCGGGGCCTGGGTGGACGTGGTCCAGGACGGGCACTTCCTCAAGCCCGTGGCCTTCAGCGGCGCGACCGATTGCGACGGCATCCGCAAGACCATGAAATACGAGCTGTCGGCGCAGCCTTTCGTGCTCCAGGTCAGCGGCGCCAAGGACAATTCGCTGTCGATCGCGATCCTGCCGGCACAATAAGTCGCTTGGTTGGACAAACGGCCGCCTTTGACCTGAAGGCTTAGCCTGCTATCTTCGCACCTGCGATATCCCCGCCGGCCGTAAGCCGTTGCGGGGACACGTGGAACAGCGCTTCCGCCCGTCGCACGCCAACCCACCCAACGCCAGATTTGCGCGTGCATTCGCGCGCGCGAACTCGCACGGAGCGCACTCCATGATTCGTATTGCCGGACTTTTCACCGCTTTCGTCCTCCTCGCGAGCGCGAGCCTTTCGCCTGCCGCCGCCGAGGACAAGACCATCACCGTGTTCGCCGCCGCCTCGATGAAGAACGCGCTCGACGAGATCGACGCCGCCTACACCGCCAAGACCGGCGTCAAGTTCAGCGTCAGCTATGCCGCAAGCTCGGTGCTTGCCAAGCAGATCGAGCAGGGCGCGCCGGCCGACGTGTTCGTCTCCGCCGACACCGACTGGATGGACTACGCCATCTCCAAGAAGACCATCAACGAGCCGACCCGCGTCAATTTGCTCGGCAACAGCATCGTGCTGATCGCGCCGAAGGACTCCAAGATCGACAACGTCACGATCGCGCAAGGCTTTGACCTCGCCAAGCTCGCCGGTGACGGCAAGATCGCGACCGGCGACGTCAAGTCCGTGCCGGTCGGCAAATATGCCAAGGCGGCGCTGGAGAAGCTCGGCGCCTGGCAGGCCGCCGAGCCCAAATTCGCCATGGCCGAGAGCGTGCGCGCTGCACTGACACTGGTCGCCCGCGGCGAGGCCAATCTCGGCATCGTCTATTCGACCGACGCCAAGGTCGAGCCCGGCGTGAAGGTCGTCGGCACCTTCCCGGCGGATTCGCATCCCGCGATCATCTATCCGGTTGCAGCAACGACCACCGCAAAGGCCGAGACCAACGACTACCTCGCCTTCCTGCGCTCGACCGCGGCCAAGACCATTTTGGAAAAATACGGCTTCAAGTTCCTGATCAGCCCGACGACTTGATATCTACGACTTGATGCTCGAGATCTCTCCCGCCGAATGGACGGCGATCCTGCTCTCGCTCAGGGTCGCCGTCATCGCCACGCTGGTCGCAACGCCGTTCGGCATTGCGCTGGCATGGCTGCTTGCCCGCCATGACTTCTGGGGCAAATCGGTGCTCGATGCGCTCGTGCATCTGCCGCTGGTGCTGCCGCCTGTCGTTACGGGCTATCTCCTGCTCCTCACCTTCGGTCGCAAGGGACTCGTCGGCGGATTTCTGGCCGACTATCTCGGTATCGTCTTCGCGTTTCGCTGGACCGGGGCGGCGCTCGCCTGCGGCCTGATGTCGTTTCCGCTGCTGGTGCGCCCGATGCGGCTGTCGATCGAGGCGATCGATCGCCGGCTCGAGCAGGCGGCTGAGACGCTGGGAGCGGCGCCCTGGAAAGTGTTCTTCACGGTGACGCTACCCCTGGCGCTGCCCGGCGTGCTCGCCGGCATGGTGCTGGGCTTTGCCAAGGCGATCGGCGAGTTCGGCGCGACCATCACCTTCGTCTCCAACATTCCCGGCGAAACCCAGACGATTTCCTCGGCGATCTACTCGCTGATCCAGACGCCCGATGGCGATGCGGCCGCGGGACGACTCGTGATCATCTCGATCGTGCTCGCGCTCGGCGCGCTGATCGCCGCCGAATGGTTCGCCCGCCGCGCCACAAAACGCCTGCACGGGAACTGACCATGCTGCGCGTCGACATCGAAAAACAGCTCGGCGAATTCTCGCTCTCCGCAACCTTCACCAGCGAAGGCCGTGTCATCGGCCTGTTCGGCGCGTCGGGCGCCGGCAAGAGCTCGCTGGTCAACATGATCGCAGGCTTGCTGCGGCCCGACCGCGGCACCATCGTGATCGACGGCGAGACCGTCGACGATACCGCCGCCGGCATCCATGTCCCGACCTGGCGCCGCCGCATCGGCTACGTATTCCAGGACGCGCGGCTGTTTCCGCATCTCAACGTCGCGCAAAATCTCGACTACGGCCGGCGGATGAACGGCCTCACGCCCGATCCGGCCCAGCACAAGCGCATCATCGAGCTGCTCGACATCGGCGCGCTCCTTGATCGCCGTCCAGGAAAGCTCTCCGGCGGCGAACGCCAGCGCGTCGCGCTCGGGCGCGCACTGCTGTCGAGGCCGCGCCTGCTGCTGCTCGACGAACCGCTCGGCGCGCTCGACGAGGGCCGCAAGCTGGAGATCCTGCCCTATCTGGTGCGGCTGCGCGACGAGGCCAATGTCCCCATGGTCTATGTCAGCCACGACGCCGCCGAATTGCGCCAGCTCGCGACGCAGATCGTGATGCTGAAGCAGGGGCGGGTGACGTCGTTCGGCGGGGTGAAGGTGTTGACGTGAGGGGCGCTGACGGCTTGCCGAGACACCTCGCCCCACCATCGCTGTCATGCCCCGCCTAGTGCGCAATTGCGCACGGGGGCGGGGCATCCAGTACGCCGCGGCTTCTCGGTTCAATCACAATCGTCTCGGATTACTGGATCGCCCGGTCAAGCCGGGCGATGACAGCGAGGTTGTGGCGGCGGCGCGCAAGCAATGGTGAGCGCTAACCCGTCTTATTCGTCAGAGGGCGCCTGAGAGGCTGGCGAGCGTGGTGTAAAGCGCTGATGCGGCGTAGGATTCGGTTGCAAAGCCAACCCCATCACCTTCAGCCGCGAACACCACGCCCGCCATGACCGACGATACGATTCTGCCCTTCTCGTTTCCAGCCGTTCACGCCAAGAAAGTCACAGCTGCCTTCGATGGCGGTCGGCTGACCTCGAACGGGGGCGTGATGCTTCTGGCGATGGCCGAGCGGCGTCTCGGCTTGGCCGACAATTTGGCCCGGGTGTTCCCGGATCGGCGCGATCCGACGCGGGTCGTGCACAGCCTGGTCGATATGTTCCGCGCGCGCATGTTCGCGATCTGCTGCGGCTACGAGGACGCCGACGACCTCGATCATCTGCGGTCCGATCCCGCATTCAAGCTGGCCTGCGGACGGCTGCCGGACACGGGTCGCGATCTGTGTTCCCAACCGACGCTGTCGCGCCTGGAGAATGCTCCGCGCCTGCGCGACGTGATCCGACTGACCTACACTTTGGTCGACGCATGGATGGATAGCTACCCGCGCGAGCCGGCATCCGTCACGCTCGACATCGATGATACCTGCGATGTCGTCCACGGCCATCAGCAGCTCTCGCTGTTCAACGCTCATTATGACGAACGCTGCTTCCTGCCGATCCACGTCTACGACACGGAGAAGAGCCGGCCCGTGGCGGTCGTGCTGCGGCCCGGCAAGACGCCGGGCGGCGTCGAGGTGCGTGCCCATCTGCGCCGCCTGGTACGGCATATCCGGACGCGGTGGCACAACACGCGAATTACGTTCCGTGGCGACGGGCACTATGCCCGGCCGGAGGCAATGGCGTGGTGCGAGACCAACGGCATCGACTACATCTTCGGTCTGTCCGGCACCAAGCCGCTCGCCAGAAAAGTCGACGCGGTCGCCGACGACATCCGCACGCGACGCGCCATCGAGAACCTGCCGGTTCTGCGCGGCTATACCGAGACGCGCCACAAGGCAAAGTCCTGGGATCGCGAACGACGCACCGTCGCCCGTATTGAGGCGACGATGCTCGGCCTCGACATCCGCTTCGTCGTCACCAGCCTCGATGTCGGCTCGGCCGAGTGGATCTACGACAGCCTGTATTGCGCGCGCGGCCAAGCCGAGAATCTGATCAAGCTGCATAAGACGCAGCTCGCCTCCGATCGCACCAGTTGCCGTTCGGCGCTCGCCAATCAAGTCCGCCTCGTTCTCCATACCGCCGCTTATTGGCTGATGCTGACCGTGCGCGACGCCATTCCCAAAGTCCGGGAATTGGCCACTGCCGAGTTCGCGACGCTGCGTCTTCGGCTCTTGAAAATCGCCGCCCGGGTTGTCGAGACCAAGAGCCGCATTCGCCTTGCGTTCGCCGCGGCATGTCCCGAAGCCGACCTGATCCGCAGCTTGCCCGGCGCGCTGCTGCCGCTCGGTCCTTGACCGGTGGGGCGTCCGCCCGCGTTCACCCAACCCATCCCTCAAGCGCGTTGCAAAGTACCGGTCGTCAGGCGGTGAAAAGCCGAAGGCAATCCTGTGCGCCTCGTCAGCGGAGGTGTGCGGATGCACCAGTCGGACCAAAATACCGCGCTCTCACGAATAGGGCGGGCTAAACCCCCGCCACCGACGTCCACAAATCCGCGAGCTTGCGCCGCAGCGCCTGCCGGCGCGTCAGCGGCGCGGGCGTTTCCTCGTCCTCCGGCAGACGCAGGCCGACGACGTTGACGCGGCCGCCGGAGATGCTGCGCGCGACCAGCACGATCTCGTCCAGCGGCAGCTCGGCGCCCTCCTTCGGCGCGCGGTCGAGATGGACGTCGAAATAGTCGGCGAGGGTCAGCTTGCCGTCATCCTCGCCGACCTTCACGCCGTAGATCTCGGCAAGCTCGGCCAGCGTGTGCTCGCCGGAGACCATGAAGTCGCCGAGCAGATGCGGATCCGGCGCCGAGCTCGGCTGCATGTCGACGAAGAAGCGGTCGAGCGACTCGGCCTTTTCCGGCGGGGCCAGCAGATAGATGTAGTCGCCGGGCGCGATCGGCTCGGCTTCCGTCGGGGTCAAGATGTTCTCATTGCGGATGACCAGCGTCGGCTTGGACCAGGACGGGATCAGACCGCGGCGGAAATACAGGCTCTTGGGCCGCACCGGATAGCCGACAAGTTGCTGCTCGAGCTGGCCGGGCAGATCCAGCTCGACGCGGCGTGGACCACGCTCGGCGCGCGGCAGCGCCACGTGCAGCTTGCGCGCGGCGGGCGCAAGCGTCCAGCCTTGCAGCAGCAGTGAGATGATGACGACGACGAAGGCGACGTCGAAATAAAGATAGGCCTTCGACAGGCCGACCAGCATCGGGATCGACGCCAGGAAGATCGCGACGGCACCGCGCAGGCCGGTCCAGGCGATGAAGATCTTTTCGCGCCAGTTGAAGCGGAACGGCGCCAGGCACACGAACACCGCGATCGGCCGCGCGACCAGCATCAGGACGAACGCAACCCCGACCGCCGGCAGCACGCTCGTGCCGAGCCGGCTCGGCGAAACCAGCAGGCCCAGCAGCACGAACATCACGATCTGCGCCAGCCACGTCGCGGCATCCAGGAATGCCACCACGGAATTATGCGCGCGGGTCGGGCGGTTGCCGATGATGATGCCGGCGAGATAGACCGCGAGGAATCCGGAGGCGTGCATGATCTGCGAGCCGCCGAAGATCACGAGCGCCGCGGTCGTGACAAACGGCGCATGCAGGCCCTGCGGCAGCGCAACCCGGTTGAGCGCGACGACGACGAGACGTCCCCCGAGGAAGCCGACGACGGCGCCCAGCACCGCCTCCTGGATGAACTCCATCGCCACATGGCCCGCCGAGCTCGATCCCAGCGAGATGTATTCGACCAGCATCAGGGTGAGGAAGATCGCGAAGGGATCGTTGGTGCCGGATTCGGCCTCCAGCGTCGCACCGACGCGCGGGCGCAGGCGCAGGCCCTGGGTGTGCACCAGCAGGAACACCGCGGCCGCGTCGGTCGAGGCCACGACGGCACCGACCAGCAGCGATTCCGTCCAGTTGAGATCGAGCGCGTATTTGGCGAACGGCGCCGTGATCAGCGCGGTCAGAAGCACCCCGACGGTCGCGAGCACAACGGACGGCGCGAGCACGGTGCGGATGCTGGCAAAGCGCGTCTTCAGGCCGCCGTCGAACAGGATCAGGGCCAGCGCCACCGAGCCGACCAGATAGGTGGTGCGGACGTCGTCGAACTGAAGCTGCCCGGGGCCAGAATCGCCCGCGAGCATGCCGATGGCAAGGAAGACGAGCAGCAGGGGCGCGCCGAAGCGCAGAGCAAGCAGGCTCGACAGGATACCGGCCATGACGAGGACGGCGCCGAGCAATATGGCGAGGCTGACAGAGTCGAGGGAAGCCATCCACCTTCCGGGTAAAAATCGCTGGAATTGCATCCTTATCGTCGGCAGACTCCCACGCCAACCCATTTTCTCCCACTCGCGGCAATCTGCCCGTATTTTGCGGCCTTAACGCGCTTCACTTAGCGGTGTATCGATGGCCCGGCGGCGCCCTTTGTGGAATTCTGCGCCGCCCTCGAATCAAATCCTCCCGCCTGCTTGCCGACGAGACCGATGGACATGGACCTCAAAGACTTCATGGAGTTCGTGCAGACCACCGCGCGCAGCGTCGGGGCGGAAATCTCCTCACCCTGGTTCTACCTGCAATTCGGCCTGATCCTGGCCGCGGCCGGCATCGCCTATGCCGCGGAAGCCGGGGTCCGCAACCGCGTCGACATGACGTCGCTGGCGATACACTGGCCGCTGCCGCTCCGGCACTTCGCCCGGGTGATGGTGTCGAGCGCCTCGACGGCGGTGTTCACCCTGATGGTGATCCTCTCCCGCGTGGTGATGTATCACGCGACCTGGCCGAGCCGCAGCTATCTCCTGATGGTCGCCGCCAAGCTGGGACTGGCCTGGCTTGCGATCCGGCTCGTGACCTCGGTGCTGCGCAACGCCTTCATCGTCAAGCTGGTGTCGATCTCGGCGTGGTTCGTCGCGGCGCTGTCCATCATCGGACAGCTCGACACGACGGTCGACCTGCTCGATTCCTTTGCGATCGTGCTCGGCGGCCTGCGGCTGACGCCGCTGCTGGTGATCAAGGCCGGCGCGCTCCTGCTCATCGCGCTCTGGGCAACCAACATCGCCAGCAATTTCGCCGAGAGCCGGATCAACTCGACCACCGATCTGACCCCGTCGGTGCAGGTGCTGCTGGTCAAGATCATCCGGATCGGGCTGCTGGCCATCGCAATCGTCATCGCGCTCGGCGCGGTCGGTATCGATCTCTCAGCGCTTGCGGTGTTCTCCGGCGCGGTCGGCGTCGGCATCGGTATCGGCCTACAGAAGATCGTCGCCAACTTCATCTCGGGCATCATCCTGCTCGCGGACAAGTCGGTGAAGCCGGGCGACCTCGTCACCATCGGCGACAATACCGGGCGCATCAGCGCGATGAAGACGCGCTATATTTCCGTCGCCGCCGGCGATGGCCGCGAATTCCTGGTGCCGAACGAGGACCTGGTGACGCAGAAGGTCGTCAACTGGACCTATACCGACAAGAACACGCTGGTGAAGATCGCCTTCGGCACCAATTACGACGCCGACCCGCGGCTGGTTTGCAAGCTCGCCGCGGAGACCGCGGCCGCCCATCCCCGCGCGCAGAAGGGCAAGCCGCCGAACAGCATCCTGACCGAGTTCGCGGAAGCCGGGATGAAGTTCTCGCTGACCTTCTGGATCGCGGACCCCGACGGCATGGATGGCGTCAAGAGTGACGTGATGCTGGCGCTATGGGAGGCCTTCAAGCGCGAGGGCACCCGGGTTCCCTATCCCGTCCGCGAGATTCGCGTCCGGGGCGGCGCCCTGCCGGTGGAAACCACCGTAGAAGTCCCGAATTAGGCCCTGTTTCGGGCGCAAGAGCCACGCCTGACTTGCATGAAGGCCCGTGATCATTAGATTATGGTCCTGAAATCAAGCCCTTCCGCCGACATCGAGACCAGCCCCGCATGAGCTACGTCGAAGCCTCCGATACCTCCCTGCGCAAGACCGGACAGATCAAGCTGCACGGGCCGAGCGCTTTTGCCGGCATGCACAAGGCGGGCGCGCTGGTGGCGAAGTGCCTCGACGAGCTCACCGACATCGTCGGGCCCGGCGTGCCGACCGAGCGCATCGACCAGTTCGTCCGCGACTTCGCGTTCAGCCACGGCGCCTATCCGGCGACGCTGATGTATCGCGGCTACCGCTACTCGACCTGCACCTCGCTCAACCACGTGGTCTGCCACGGCATGCCCGGTGACCGTCCGTTGAAGGAAGGCGACATCGTCAACATCGACGTCACCTTCATCGTCGACGGCTGGTACGGCGATTCCAGTCGGATGTATGCGGTCGGCCCGATCGCCCGCAAGGCCGAGCGGCTGATCGAGGTGACCTATGAGGCGATGATGCGCGGCATCGCCGCGGTCAAGCCGGGCGCCACCACCGGCGACATCGGCCACGCCATCCAGAGCTTCGTCGAGCCACAGGGCATGAGCGTGGTGCGCGATTTCTGCGGCCATGGCCTGGGGCGCATGTTCCACGACGAGCCGAACATCATCCATATCGGCCGGCCCGGGGAAGGCGTTCAGCTCAAGCCCGGCATGTTCTTCACCATCGAGCCGATGATCAATCTCGGCAAGCCGCACGTGAAGATTCTCTCCGACGGCTGGACCGCGGTGACCCGCGACCGCTCGCTGTCGGCGCAGTTCGAACACTCCGTCGGGGTGACCGCGACGGGCGTCGAGATCTTCACGCTGTCGAAACGGCACGGCGAGACGCAGATCGGGTGATGCCCGGCTGGACCGCGATGCGATCCTGCCATCCTGTTCGCCGGCGACGATCCGTCGTCAGAGGCGGACCTCTTACAGCACGTAGCCACCATCGATGGTGAGGCTGGCGCCGGTCATATAGCCGGATTCCGGGCCCGCCACATATGACACCAGCGCGGCGATCTCGCCGGGCTCACCGACGCGCTTCAACGGAACGATCTCTTTCAGCCGCGACACCATCGTGGCCGTCATGTCGGTCTCGGTCGGGCCCGGCTGGACGTTGTTGACCGTGATCCGGCGAGGCGCCAGGTCGAGCGCAACGCCGCGGACCAAGGAGGCAACGGCGGCCTTGGTCATGGCATAGACGCTGCCTCCCGGCGTCCCTGTCCGGATCGCCGTGTTGCTCCCGATCGTGATGATGCGGCCGCCGTCACGCATCTGCCCGGCTGCCGCCTGGATGGCCAGAAAGACGCCGCGGATATTCACATCGAGAATGAGGTCGAGGTCTTCCAGGCTGAACTGCTCGACGGGACCGAGACGGAGAATGCCCGCGTTGACGACGACCGCATCAAGCACCCCAAGCCGGCTCACGGTCTCGGCGACGGCCGCGCGGATCGCGGCGGGATCGGCGCTATCGGCCTTGATCGCGACGGCCTTGCGGCCAGCGTTCTCGATCGCGGCCACGATTTCGGCGGCACTGTCCGGTCGCGACACGTAGGTGAGCGCGATATCGAACCCGTCCTGTGCGAGACGGACCGCGATCGCGGCGCCAATGCCGCGCGCTCCACCAAACACCAATGCGATTTTACTGCTCACTTGCTCTCTCCTTATTTTGAACAATCGTTCCAGCTTCGATCAAAAAAATTACCCGAGGGCGCGCAGTGCGATGGCGCCGAGCGCCCGTAATTGGCGCGGCCTGGCGCCACCGCGCGCGGCGATTCGAATGCCGGCAACATTCGCCAGCAGAAACTCGGCTGCGTCGTCGGAGTCGAGATCCCGCGCCACGTCGCCGTCGGCCTGCGCTTCGCGTAAGCGTTTCGAAACGGCGGCCTGGAGCGCGCGGCCTGACGCCGCATGGATGCTGGTGAGGTCATCCCGCGAGCGGCCGAATTCGCTGATCGAGCCGATGCCCAGGCAAGCCTCGTTCGCGTCGCGAACGACGCGGTCGATCATCGCCCTGAGGCCGTCAATGGCGCGCGGCGGCGCCCGCAGCGCGGCAAGATGGGCTTCGACCTCGCTGGCCGCGTAGCGGCGCACCGCTGCGCAATAGAGTTGCCATTTGTCGCCAAACGTATCGTAGATGCTCTGGCGGCCGATCCCCATGGCGTCGACAAGCATCGGCGTCGAGGTTCCCTCGAAACCGTGCTCGCGAAACGCACCGATCGCGGCATCGAGCGCTTCGTCCTGATCGAATTCCTTGGTCCTGGCCATGACACGACAATAGTTATTCTGGAACGAATAGTCAATTATAAAATGCGGCGGCATTGCCCGCGACACTGCGGGAAGCAGATCGGGTGATGTCCGGCCCCGCGCCCTAGCGGTGGCGGCGGAATGACGACGGCGGCCGCTTGTAGGTCGCGACAAATGCATCGTTGAATCTGCGAACGCTGCCGAAGCCGGCGGCGAAGGCGATCTCCGCCAATGTCATACTGGTCTGGTCGATCAGACGCTTGGCTTCCTGCACGCGGCGGGTCGCGGCGATCTCGCTCGGGCTCGCACCGGCGTGGCGCATGAACAGGCGGAGCAGATGGCGCGGTCCGACTCCCAGGACTTCCGCAAGGTCCATCATCGGCGCGCGATCCAGGAATCCGTCATTGATCAGGCGCATCCCGCGCGCGACGGTGGTGGCCGTTCCCATCCAGGCCGGCGATCCCGGCGCGGTTTCCGGCCGGCAGCGCAGGCACGGGCGAAAGCCGGCGCGCTCGGCGGCAGCGGCGGTCGCATAAAAGGTGACGTTCTCGGAGCGAGCGGGGCGAACCGGTCAGACCGGCCGGCAATAGATGCGCGTCGAGCGAACGCCGGAGAAGAACAGCCCGTCGAACGCGCGTGCCCGCGCCAGCCGCGCCCGATCGCAGGTCTCCCAATCGAGATGCGGTGGCAGCGTCTGCCGATGCGCCAAGCCTGTCGCCATGACGAAATCATAGTTTCAACGCAGCCCGCCGAGTAGCTGGAATCGGACTCGGTCGGGCGATGAGGTCCGAATCCAGCCAGCCTGCGCCACCACGCCGGATCATGGTCCCGGTCCATCCCGGAGCAGATTCGCAATGCACGCGCAGGCGCAACAAACGACGTCAGGACAAACCACCCTCACATTCGAGATCGGGCTCCTGCTCCTCCTCTCACTGATCTGGGGCAGCTCGTTCACGCTGATCAAGGTCGCAATCCCGACAATCCCGCCATTCACGATGGTCGCCGCGCGCGTGACGATCGCGGCCATTCTCCTGATCGCGATCGCGCGCGCTCAAGGGCACGCTCTTCCGGCCCGGGGACCGGTGTGGGCGGCTTTCTTCGTGCAGGGGCTGCTGCAGAGCGCGCTGCCGTTTACCCTGATCAGCTGGGGCGAGATGCATATCGCAAGCGGTCTCGCCGGCGTGCTCAATGCGACCCCGCCGATGTTCGTGCTCGCGATCGCGATGATGACCGGACGCGGGCGACAGGCGATCAGCAGCCGGAAGATCATCGGCGTCGCGCTCGGTCTTGCGGGCGTCGCGGTGACGATCGGCATCGATGCGCTGTCCGCCTTGGGCACGACGGCCCCGCTGGCGCAGGCCGCCGTGCTCGGCGCAAGCCTCTGCTACGCGCTCGCACCGATATGGGGGCAGCGGTTCTCCGGCTTTCCCGCCACCGTCACGGCGGCCGGTGCCATGAGCTGTGCCGCGATCCTCATGGTCCCTGCCGCACTCGTCCTCGAGCGACCCTGGACGCTGGCACCGACTTCGCACGCGGTCGCGGCCGTCGTCAGCCTCGCGGTGATCTGCACGGCGCTCGCGATGGTGATCTATTTCCGCCTGATCCGCACGCTCGGCCCACTCGGCACGACCAGCGGCAGCTATCTGCGCGCCGGCTTCGCGGTGGCGCTCGGCACGGCATGGCTTGGCGAACGCTTCACCTGGTCGGCCCTTGCAGGCATGACGCTCATTCTCGCCGGGGTCATCGCCATCACGATGCCCCTGCCGGCGCGGCAGCGTGGTCTCGAACAGTGAGAGCGTCAGCGGGGCGGTCTCTTGGACCGCCCCGAACCGCCGTTACCGATCAGGCGTGATTGACCTCGACGACCTCGCACAGGATCGTCTCGGCCTTCGACAGCGCCGCAAGGCTCCGGATGTACGGCGCAAATCGCGGATCCCGGCGAAAATTCTCGATGTCCCCCGCGCTTGCCCATTGCGAGTAGTTGATCGCGCGCCGGCCCTCCTTGCTGGAGTGGACGCTGGACGAGATGAACCCGGGCTGCTTGCTGAAGAAGGCCTCGGTGCCCTCCTTCAGCAACTGAACCAGCTTTTGCTGGTTGTCCGGCTCGACCGTGAAAACGTTGACGAGGGTCGTGACGTCGCTACCGGTGCGAATGGTCGCTTCCATTTTCGAACTCCTGTTCTGGCTGTGGGACGGCGCCGCTTGCGCGACGAGCAAGACGCCCGCTCCGAGGCCGGTGGCAACGAAGGCACGACGCGACGGCTCAGGTCTGGTCCGGGACATTGATATTCTCCTGTTGCGGAAGATCGGCTGGCCACTCGACCGGCCAACAGCGCTGAGACGAACGAGGCAGCAGAACGAAGACAGCTGGTGTGAAATTTTTTCTCGACGGCTCAATCGCCCCGAGCGTAGGCGGCGCCGGGAATCCGGGCCGGCAACATCCTGACCGGCGCCCGGCGTTGCCGATGTGCGCGAACTCTGCTACCCGGAGCGCGCCGAAAAAGGCATGGCCGGATTGGTAAGCCCGGCCTGTTCCTGACTTGCCAGGAATTCTGCCACCGTCCCCACGGTAGGACCCACGGCCGGACAGAGTGACGCGATCGTCACGCTGCTCGGCGGGTCATGTCGTCGTATCAACTCGGCCGCCGCTCAGTGTGGAATCTCGTTCCGTCCGTTCCTTCACCTGAACGGAG
The DNA here is from genome assembly GCF_011516635.5 of Bradyrhizobium barranii subsp. apii. Lineage (GTDB taxonomy): Bacteria > Pseudomonadota > Alphaproteobacteria > Rhizobiales > Xanthobacteraceae > Bradyrhizobium > Bradyrhizobium barranii. The sequence continues at coordinate 9,004,160 of NZ_CP096255.1, forward strand.
AGCACCTATGCGACTGCAACATCTCAACCTCGTGACCTCGGACGTCATCGCGCTTGCCGCCTTCTTCGAGCGCTTCTTCGGCTTTGCACCCTATGCGGCCCGCGGCGAAGCCCTCGTCGTCCTGCGCAACAAGGAGGATTTCGTCCTGACCGTGATGCGCGGCAAGACGGGTGAGCCGGCCGACTACCCCGCCAATTTCCATATCGGCTTCTATTACGACGAGGCCGCCGAGGTGGAAGCCAAGCACGCCGAGCTAAAGGCCGCGGGCCTCAACCCGAGCAGGATCGCCTTCATGGACCGTGGCGGCGGCGTCCGCGTCCCGCACTTCTATGTCACCGCGCCGGGCCATGTCCTGGTCGAGGTCTGCACCCCGCCGGGAGGGCTTTCGTCGTAGGCAGACGACGAGGACCCCGGCGGCCGCGCCAATGGGCGAGCCGCCGGGGCCGGACACTTCCCGGTTGCAAAACGCGCGCCGTCCGGCATGGTTAGGCCTGATGCCCGCCAAGACCGACCACGACAAGAGCAAGCCCGAGGACACGCCGCACTATCACGGCCATCGCGAGCGGCTGCGCGAGCGCTTCTACGGCGCGGGCGCGGATGCGCTCAGCGACTACGAGCTGTTGGAGATGGCGCTGTTTCCGGCGCTGCCGCGGCGCGACACCAAGCCGCTGGCAAAGACGCTGATCAAGACCTTTGGCTCGTTCGCCGAGGTCGTGCACGCGCCGGTGGCGCGGCTGCGCGAGGTCGACGGCATCGGCGAAGCCGCGATCCACCAGCTCAAGCTGATCGCGGCCGCAACGCATCGCGTCGCCAAGGGCGAGGTCAACAGCCGCAACGCGCTGTCGTCCTGGAACGAAGTGATCGACTATTGCCGATCCAGCATGGCGTTTTCAGACAAGGAGCAATTCCGCCTGCTCTTCCTCGACAAGCGCAACCAGCTCATCGCCGACGAGGTGCAGCAGACCGGCACCGTCGACCACACCCCGGTCTATCCACGCGAGGTGATCAAGCGCGCGCTGGAGCTGTCGGCGACCGCGCTGATCCTGGTGCACAACCACCCCACTACCCCCTCGATGATCACGCTGGATCACGCTGAATACCGCTGAATCACCAATGGAATAGCGGCTTTTTGCCCGTTGAGTACAAGGGGCGGCTATGGCAAATTGGGAGCGGTTAGAGGGGTTGAAAGCGGCTTTCCGATCCCAGCAAACGATCCCCGTTTCTCCTCGACCGATCCCAGTTGCGGAACAGCAGGAAACGCTATGCCAAGCCTGACCGACACCGCGATCCGACATGCGTTGAAGCGGGTTGAGCTAAGTCAGAAACAGGAGAATCTTGCCGACGGCGAAGGGCGCGGCACCGGTCGCCTCGTGCTTGTCCTCAAGCCTATGCCGAAACGCGTCACCGCTGACTGGATGGCGCAGCAATGGCGCGACGGGAAGCGGACCAAGAAGAAGCTCGGCGCTTACCCCTCCATGTCGCTCGCCCAGGCGCGAGAAATCTTCAAGCGCGACTTTGCTGACGTGATCCAAAAGGGCCGAAGCATCAAGATCGCGACCGACACCCGTCCTGGCACAGTGGCCGATCTTTTCGAGGGTTATGTCGCGTCGCTCAAGGATGCGGGCAAGCCATCCTGGAAGGAAACGGAAAAAGGCCTCAACAAGATCGCCGATACGCTCGGGCGCAACCGCCTCGCCCGCGAAATCGAGGCCGAGGAAATCGTAGAGCTGATCCGTCCGATTTACGAGCGCGGTGCCAAATCAATGGCCGACCATGTGCGGTCCTATCTCCATGCCGCTTTTAGCTGGGGCATGAAGTCCGACAACGACTATCGGCAGCAGTCTTCTCGACGCTTCCGCCTCCCCTTCAATCCGGCAACCGGCATTCCTACCGAGCCGAAGGTCCAGGGCACGCGCTGGCTCGACGAAGACGAGTTTGTGCAACTCTATCGCTGGCTGAACCACCCCGACACGCCGGTTCACCCCTCCTATCCCCGCGCGGTGCAACTCATCATGCTGACCGGCCAGCGCGTCGAGGAGATAGCGCGGTTCCATGTAGATCAATGGGACGCCAAGGAGCGGATCATCGACTGGTCAAAGACCAAGAACCTCCAGCCGCACGCCGTCCCTGTGCCATTGCTCGCCGCCGAACTGATCGAATCGATCAAGCCGAACGAGTACGGCTGGTTCTTCCCCTCCGCCAAGGACCCATCCAAACCTGTCAGCCATGGCACTCTGTATAGCTTCGTCTGGCGGCAGCGAGATCGCGGCGTGATTCCATATGCGACAAACCGCGACCTCCGACGTACATTCAAGACGCTCGCCGGCAAGGCAGGCGTCCCGAAGGAAATCCGCGATCGCCTTCAGAACCACGCGCTACAAGATGTCAGCTCCAAGCACTACGACCGTTGGCACTATATGGTCGAGAAACGCGCTGGCATGGCGAAATGGGACAAGTTCGTCCGTGCCATGCTCGCCAAGAAGCGCCTGAAGCGGGCCGCATGACATCTCGTCCGCCCAAACGCACACCTGGCAGCGCCAAGCCCGCCGCAGGCATCGATCCACAGATCTACGCGACCTTCGTCAGCGATCTAAAACGGAAGATCGTTGAGGCGCGGCATCGCGCCAGCCTGTCCGTCAACCGCGAACTGATCCTGCTCTACTGGACGATCGGCCGCGACATTCTCGCCCGGCAGGAGCGTGAGGGCTGGGGAACGAAGGTCATCGACCGGCTCGCCGATGACCTTCGCCAGGCCTTTCCGGAAATGACCGGCCTTTCCGCCCGAAACCTGAAATATATGCGCTCCTTCGCCGAGGCCTGGCCCCACGGCGGTTTTGTGCAACAGGTTGTTGCACTATTGCCTTGGGGCCATAACGTGCGCCTTCTCGACGCTATCAAGGCGCCCGAGGAACGGGCCTGGTACGCCCGGCAGGCGATCGAGCACGGCTGGAGCCGGAACGTTCTCGCTCATCAAATCGACAGCAATCTGTTCGCTCGTCAAGGCAGCGCATTGACCAACTTCTCGCGCACCCTTCCGGCTGAACAATCCGAGCTCGCCCAACAGATTCTCAAGGACCCATATGCATTTGACTTCCTCGCGCTTGGTCCGGAAATGCTGGAGCGCGATCTCGAGCGTGGCCTGATCGAGCATCTGCGACTGCTGATCCTGGAGCTTGGCAAGGGTTTCGCCTTCGTCGGCAGCCAATATCACCTCGAGGTTGGTGGCCAGGATTATTACCTCGACCTCCTATTCTATCATCTCCGCTTGCGCTGCTACGTGGTGATCGAGCTGAAGATCGAGGATTTCAAACCCGAGTTTGCGGGCAAGATGAACTTTTATCTATCGGCCGTGGACGATCAATTGCGCCATCCCCATGACAAGCCCACCATCGGCATCATCCTATGTAAGGGGCGCAACGAGGTCATCGTGGAATATGCGCTCCGGGATTCCAGTAAGCCGATGGGCGTGGCTCAATATCAGCTGTCCCATGCTCTTCCGCCTCAGTTTGCAGGGGACCTTCCGACGGTCGAGGAGTTTGCACGCGAGTTCCCGCTGATGTCAGTGATGAAGCTTCGCATCGAGATCGAACGGGCGCTCCGCGACCTCGCCGTGGCAAAGGGTATCGCGGCGAACCGACCGGTCGGCATCATGAATATGCTACGAGACCTACAAAGGCACGGGATCGCGCCGTCCAGCACCCAGGAGATGCTCAGGGCTATTCGGGTCATGAACGAGGCCTCGCATGGGGTTGACGTCGACGCAGACGCTGCAAAGCAGGCCGTTGCTATCGGCACAATCTTCGTGGCCGAGCTCAGGGAGATAGGAACCGGTGACTGACATCTGAGCTACCAGGTTCCGAATACTAGGAGCAGCCCCCCCAAGCGGAGCACAACTCTTAGCGAATCTGTCGCACCGACCGCATGACGCTCTCTGCGATACTGAGGCTTAGGCCCATATCGAGGCATAGCTTGAAGAACTCCTCCGGCGCGTCGGAAACATCGAGGTGACGCTGCCTTGTCAGATCCCGAGCAAATTTCCCGATTGGCACGACATCGCTCGACGTCACCCATTTTGGATTACCGACCTTCGCCTCAAATTTGGCGATGACGTCATCGGGAAGTTCAGGACCGAACAAGAAGTATCTCAGGTACGGAATAAAATGAGGGTGCGTGTAAATCTCGGTTCCCGTGCACCCGTTGCGCTCGAATAGTCCTTTTCGAGAAGCTTTAATCCGGCCGAAATTGTACCGAGGATCATTCCAGTAGTTTAGCCTTTGTAGCGGCACCGCCTTGCGCTCGCTCAAAGAACCCAAGAGCGCCAGGATGGGCTCTTTGTTGGCGTTGTAGGACGCATGCCCCTCAGCATGATCGTGGTGCGAAACGCGAAGATTGATCCTTTGAAGAAACTCGGCTTCGCCCTCGCTGAGATCAATATGATATTTCTTCACTTTCCCTCTCTTTTCGATGCTTGGCCCATTCTGTGAGGCGTTCCTAGTCACGCTGGCTTCTCTGATAGAGTTCAAAGACCCATGGCGAATGGTGGTGCTCCTGATACACCAAGCTGAGATGCTTCTTCGGCCGCGTCACACCGACGTAGAATAATCTCCTGGCCTCGCGAAGCCCGGCCGGAGTGCGCCTATCGCGTTCGCTTGGAATGTCGCTGGCGTTGACGCCGTACATGACGACGGCGTCGAACTCTCTGCCCTTGGCGCTATGAAGCGTGCTGAGATTTACGCGCCCCGCTCCCTCGACGCGCCCTGCGAAGTGGGCCAGCGAAAGATCGAGGTCTCGTGCCGGATGAGTGTTAGTGATCATCTCGGCGCAGATATGCCATTCTTCTTCCGAGTTTCGGGCGACGGCGCGCCAAGGCGTTACGATTTCTCGCTGGAAGCGCTCCAGCCACAAATTCGTCGTCTCCTCGCTCCCGATCGAGGCATTGAGGAATGTCATGAGCTGCGCGGATAAGTCTCGACGCTCGCGTTCGCTGGGATGACGCCCGAATACGAGCGCAACAGCCTGCGACAGAAGCCGCGCATAAGGTGGATCAGCGTCTCTCCATCCCCCGGTCACCCAGCGGGCACAATCTTCAATGAACCGTGCGAGGCGCGAGTTTCGTCTAACGAGGGCGTTGGTGTCTGTTCGGACAAAGGGAATGCCGGCTTCCTTCAGCGCATTCGCGACCTTGTCGCCAAGCCACGCCGCTCGATAGAGGATCGCGATTTTCCCAAGCTCAAACCCTTGTTCGACGAGCTTTGGGATTATCGTGACGGCAATGGCTTCGGCCTGCGAGTCGTGACCATAGGGGACGTACCAAAAGCTCAGATCCCCCTCGGGGGCGCCATCGACACCGCGATAATCCCGCTCTTCGCCCAGCGCGCCCAGCGATGCGCGAATGATCTTGCCTCCCGAACGGTAATTGAAACGCAGCCTGATGGTCCGCACATCAGCGCGCCGGGTTAGGCTTTCGAGCAATTCAGGATTGGCACCGGTAAAGGCGTAGATTGATTGGTCGGCATCGCCGACGGCGAAGAGCCGGATTCCGCCCTCAAAACACAGGAGTAGGACGAGCTCATGCAGCGCGTGGCCGAGATCCTGGTACTCGTCCACAAAAAGCACCGGAAACCGTGCGCGCAGAGCGTCCCGAATCCAGAGATGTTCTTTGATCATGCGATAGGCGAGAAGCGGCATATCGTCGAAATCAAGCAATCCCTGTCGGCGCAGTTCTGCCTCATAGGCCTCGATGAAAGCCGCCAGTTCCGGATTTCGCCCCCGCCACTCGGACCGTGAGCGATCGACGTCGCGCTTGCGCTTCTCGGACGCGAACTCCCACCGTCGGTGCGGATCATCGCCGCCATTGATGACGTCCCGGTACGCCACTTCCACCGCAGCTCTCGCTTCCAATCGCGTCGCGACCCTGAAATTAGGTGGAAGGCCCGTCGGCACGCAGCGGACATAAGGACCAATCACTTGGCTGAGCGCGAAGCCGTGCACCGTACCGATGAAGGCGCGCTCGCCGGGAGTAACACCGAGACGGGCAAGACGTGTTTCGAGTTCGATCGCACACTCGTTGTTGTAGGTGATGCAGGCGACGCCTCGCGGTTCGACCACCTCCTGTGCCAAGACCCGCGCTATAGCCGTCGTCAGGGTTTTGGTCTTCCCGCTTCCAGGCCCCGCCAGCACGATACAATGCCCGGCTTCAGCGACCGCGGCCGACTGTTCCGGGTTCGCTTGGAGCTCAGCCAGGGCCTGACGAAGCGCCCGATCACTAGACATGAGCAATCAGTCCAATGACCGCGTTGATTGCGTTTTCGATATAAGTAGGCGGCTTGAGGCCAACGGCCTTCTTCGAAAGGCGTGCGCCGAGCCTGCCCTTGCCGATATCTGCGATCATTGCAAGCAATTGTGCGGCATCGACTGCCGTACCAGCTCGCCAAGCGGCGATGCGCCGACTGCGCGCGGAGCCGAAGTCCTGCTCACTCAGGATATCGAGCAGCGGGTTCAGCAATGTTGGCGTGTTCGCAATAGAGACCTCGAAGGTCTGTTCGTTGAGAAAAATGCTGGATTTTGCAGCGCCCGCGCTGAACGCCGCATGGTCCATTGCTTCCCACGGTGCTAGTTGCTCGGTCGTCAGGAGAGGCTGGCCGCGAACCGCAAGCATGTCCTGCCAGAGATCGAGTGTGCGCTTCTTTCCCAGAGGAGGCTTGGTTCCATCGAGAGGGTCCCAGTCGGTGATCACACTGTAAGGAAGCTTCAGTGCTTCAGCGAGCTTCACATAGGGGCGGAAGTTGGCCCCGCCGACGTTGCAGACCGAGATCCCAAGCTCGTCCAGGGAATGACCGAGTGACGAGGCGAAGATGGGCAAGAGCGCCTCCTCTGCGTCGCCCTCGATGAAAATGGCACCTCGGGCGAACAGCAGTTCGGCGCGCGTCGCATTGAGGTAGGTTTCAAGATCGTCGATTTCGTCCGAAGTTACCGGCAAGTTCGCGAGGGAGAACGCCTGGGTCGCCCCACCTTGCTTCTTCAACTGGACGATTGAGCGCAACGGAGTGACTGCTGCCAAAGTCGGCGAGTGGCTGGTGACGATCATCGCCTGGGACGGGTCGACGTTGCCCAACAGTTTCTTGAAAACGGATCGCTGCAGCTGCGGGTGAAGATGGGCCTCGGGCTCCTCGATACACAGGAGCGAGAAATTTCGTTCGTTTTTCTTGCGGCGCCATGAAAACTCCGCGAGCTTCAGAGCCAGCAGCGCCACGTTGGCCGATCCAAGGCTGGCATCCCCAATGCCACGCTTCCCGTTGTCGATGAACATCGCAATCGCCCTAAACAGGCGCAGCGGGTCAGTTGGTGCGAATCTCAAGCGAGCGTCGATGTCATGCGCTTTTCCGGAGAGATGGAGGATGCCCGACCGCAACTCATCTTCCAGCGTCTTGATCGTCGGAAACGTTTCGAGCGTCTTGGTCGCCTTGTCGAGCTCGGTAGCTACAGCGTCGATATCCGTGCGGCTGATTCCGGAAACGGCATCCTCGAGGAGAGGGCGCAATGGCGAACTACGCCAGTTCCCCAACTGCCCTTCAGCATCTCGCAAAGCGTCGAGCAATTCGATCGCGATGCGGCGCCGGACCCTGCTGGGAAGCGAACGGGTTTCATCGCCACCTCCGAAAACGATAAACTCACAATCGGCGCTGGATTGTGGAGCGCCGGTAACCTCAGGCTTTTTGCGGAAGACGTAGCTGAGTTGCGCGATCGTTGGATCATGTGACGCGCGGAAATCGGTCAGAATCGCGGTCAGGGCCATATCCGTCGCGAAATCTGAAAGCTCCAGATGTACCTCGATCGGCGCGCTGAAATCGGCCGGCCCTCCATCCCAAAAGTCGGTCAGCTTCAGCTGCCTGGCCGAGTCAGGCAGGGTGGGATCGAGTATGAGCTGGATTGCAAACAGAAGATTGCTTTTTCCGACTCTATTCTGGCCAAGCAACACGACATTGCCAGACAGAGGAATATCGATAGATTGGAAGTTTCTGAAGTTTCTTATGCTCAACTTGCTTAGACGCATTACGCCCCCCAGACCCTGTGTCTCTTTATTAGCCTAACATTTCGGTAGATCGAGAGCCTGAGCAATCATCGAGACTCGATCGAATATAGCGTAACGTAAGCAAATGATCACGCGCACCACTCATATCGTCGACGGTTTGCTCGCTTTACGCAGTGCGCGCGCGGCAGCCGCCATCAATCGTGCCATCGGCTGTGAAATCCTGACGCTTCCCCTTCTCGCCGGTCGCCTTGCCGGCGGGTTTACGACGCCCGCGGGGACTGATGTGCTTTACCCGGCGGTTCAGGCAGCCCTTGCTGCAGGAGGCTTTCAGGATATTGCCGGTATTGCAGGTTTGCCCGGCATGCCACGGGCGGTCCTTCAATCGCTCGATTCGGTCTGGCGGACGGACTTGGATTTAGCCTCACTCGCCCATGAAGCGGTGCGATTCCACGACCTTGCTCTGATTGAGGCGCGAATCCGCGAGAGTCTACCAGCCACCCATCTGCTGCCCCGCGACCTTCGCGATGCCGCCGTCAAACGCGCTGACTACAGCCGCACTCTTTTCGGCACTGTCACACTTGCCGGCATCATCGAGGTTGATCCGGTTTGGCGTCCCCTTCTCGATGCAATCACGCGCGTGACCGACCTGTCCTGGGATGTGCCGGACGGTGTTGAGCAGGCTTGGTTCGGCGGCGCCATCCGCAAGAGCGCAGCCCCTGGACCGACACATATCTCCGCCGAAGCGAGCGCAGATCCGAAATCAGAGGTCGTGGAGGCGCTGAGATGGGCTAGGCGACTGCTATCGACGGGCCAGGTCAAGGCACAGGACATCGCAATCGCCGCGACCTCGACGCAAGACTGGGACGATCACTTTCTTGCCTACGCGAGAAGTGCGGCACTCCGGGTCCATTTTTCTCATGGCGTGCCGGCGTTGAGCACGGCGGACGGTCAGACCTGCGCTGCCCTCGCGGATATCCTAGGCAATGGTCTCAGCCAGGAACGCGTCTGGCGGCTACTCCGACGCCTTCCGTCGCGGCCGTTCGCCAGCTCACTTCCCAAAGAATGGTTCGCCGGCATTGCGAGAGGGGCAGCGCTACGGACACTTGATCAATGGCGCGAAGCGTTCACCGCGGCCAAGCCACAGCGCGCCACGGCCGAGCTTGCCGAGCAAACTCTTCTGCCGATCCTCGATCTCCTCGCCCGCGGACCAGAGGCTGGAGGCGAAGTCGGCACGCGGCTGTTGAGCGGCGCCAGCCTGACGATGTGGGAAGAGGCACTGCGAAGCGCCCCGCCGCATGCAATTGCGTTGTCACTCCAATCATTGCGGGTCGCAGATCAACGCGAACCTGCCAATAGCATTGTCTGGTGTCCGGCATCGCAGTTAGTGTCGTGTCCGCGACCGTTCACACGTCTGCTTGGCTTCACCAGCCGATCCTGGCCACGATCGGACCAGGACGATCCCCTCATCCCGAATCATCTGCTCGAGCGCCGCAAGCTGCATCCCGTCAGCACCGCCGAGCGAGACCGCCTTCATTTCGAGATCATAAGGGCACAAACACGCGAGCAGCTGGTCTTGTCTCGCGCTCAGCGAAACGCCAGAGGCAGCCAGCTATCGCCAAGCACCTTATGGCCCGGAGACACGGTCGTTCACAAACGCGACCGCGTGCCAGAACACGCCTTCAGCGAAGCCGACCGGTTGTTGGCGCGCGCCCGCGACGCCGGGCAGCTCGCCCATGTGCGGCAGGCTCAGCTCTGTTGGCGAAACTGGCAGTGGAGCGCGGATCTCACCGCACATGACGGATTGTCGGGCGCCAATCACCCAGCGATCGAGGCCGCCCTTGTGCGGGTCCAGTCGACGACCTCATTGCAGCGCTTGCTGCGTGACCCGCTCGGATTCGTTTGGCGATATGCATTGGGCTGGCGCTCGGCTCGCCAAGAGCCCGAACCGTTGGAGCTCGATCCGACGTCGTTTGGCGAACTGGTACACGAGTTGATCAGCGGTGCGATCTCAGCGCTTGAGCCCGCGCCGGGATTTACGCGCGCAAGCGCCAACGAAATCGAGGCAGCAATCGAAGGCGCTTCAGCGGCCGTCCTTACCTCATGGCCATTGCAACGATCCGTTCCGCCGCCGATCCTTTGGCGTCACACGGTGAAGGAAGCGGCGCGCAGGACGGCCAAAGGCCTTGCCTCCGACGACGTGGTACGATCCGACACGCGGAGCTGGACCGAGGTGCCATTCGGTCAGATTGATCTGGTACCGGAACAGGTTCCGTGGGACGCAACGTCGGCCGTTCCGATCAAGCCGATCGGGTTGGTCTTCGGTGGCCGGATTGACCGATTAGATATTCGGGCGACTGGCGACGCCGCGAGGATCACAGATTACAAGAGCATAAAGCCGCCTCCGAAAGCTCAACGCATCACCCTTGGACAAGGGCGCGAGCTGCAACGGGTGCTTTACGCGATTGCCGTGCGGGCCCTACTGCCTGAGGTGAGAACAGTGGTCGCACGTCTGGTCTATCTGGCGGATGACCCGGCAACGTTCGAGCTCAAGGGAGACGAACTCGACGACGCAATCATGCACGCAACCGGCTACCTGTCGGCGGCAACGACAATCTTGCGCAGCGGGCGGCTTGCGCCTCGCTGGGAGAAAGACGCCTTCTATGACGACATGCGTCTTGCGCTCCCGGCGGATCGCGAAAGCTATCTACGTCGCAAGGCCTCGGAATTCCGCGCAGCCAACCAACAACTCAACAAGCTCTGGAGCGCCGCGACATGACGCTCGTCGATCAGGACAACCGTTGTCGGGCAATGACTGACTTCTCGTCGATCCTGCTGGTGGAAGCGGCTGCGGGAACCGGGAAGACGTCGCTCATGGCCGGGCGCGTGGCGATGATGCTCGCCGCAGGGCACCACCCCGAAGAGATCGCCGCAATCACCTTTACCGAGTTAGCGGCAAGCCAACTTGCTGCCCGAATTAGAGAGACCGTCGACCTCCTGCTGATGGGCGTGGTTCCGGCCTTCCTAAAGGCGGTCATTCCGCAGGGGCTGTCCGACCAGCAGCGAAACGCGCTCATTGCCGCATCCACGCAACTCGACGAGTTGACTGCCACAACCATCCACGGGTTTTGTCAGGCGATCATTCGCAGCCATGGCGTCCAGGCAGGCCTTGATCCTGGCGCTCGGGTCGCCGACGCGATCGTCGCCGACAATTTGTTCATGGCAGAATTATCAGCTTGGTTCTCACGCCGGCTCGCAACTGACGCCTCAGAGGACGATCCGATCGTTGTCTTGGCGGAGCAAATTCCGCTGCAGGTGGTCGACCTCATCCGTGAACTTGCATTCCTGAGGCGCAAGCACCCCGATGCTGAGCCGATCGCTCCGCCCCGAGATCGGCGACCTGACATCGACTTCGTCCAGGCTGTCGACGACTTCGAGCGATGGAGAACAAGCGTCGGGGACGAGGCATGGGCGCGAGAAATCGCACAGGAGCTCGGGAGACTGGCGACACGCTACCAAGGCTGCTTCGCCGGCGATCCGGATTTTCGCTCGTTGTGGCAACTATGCGACCCGGGATCGGGCCGGTTGTTTGGACGGAAGGGATTGCAGCTCAAGACGTACGACGAGGCCGCCCGCAGTTTTGGCGCTCACAAGAATGATGTTGGCGACGATGCAGGACGAGCGCTGTTCGAAGCGATCAACGACACGTGGAACCAGCTCATTGGGCACATCGCGAGCACTCTCGTCTCTTCGCTATCAAGCTCGCTCGACCAACTTCTGGAGAGCTATCGCGCTCGCAAACGCGCGGCGGCGATTTTGGATTTCGACGATCTCATTGTTCACGTTCAGTCGCTTGTGCGCTTACACGAAGACGTTCGACAGGCAGTTGGCCGGCGCTATCGGTATATTCTGGTCGACGAGTTCCAGGACACAGACCGCATTCAAAGTGAGATTCTGTTCTCGATTGCGGCAGTCGCCGAACGCCCAACGCATTGGGAGACCGCGCGGCTGCGCGCTGGAGCGCTTTTCCTCGTCGGCGATCCGAAGCAGGCGATCTATCGCTTTCGCGGTGCCGATATCGAAGCTTACGAACTTTGCAGCAGGCTGATCCAGGGCCAGGATGGCGGAGCAGTTATCGAGGTCACGGCGAATTTCAGATCGCTTAGCCCGATTATCCATCACGTAAATGCATGCTTCGAGCCGGTTTTTGCGAAGCCCTCTCAGCCTCGATATGTCGCTCTTGCCGCAACACTGTCCGACGTGGCGCAGTCCCTGCCGAGCGTGGCACGTTCCACGATCGAAATCCCTACCGCCGAGCGCATTTACGCGGAGATGTTTCGGGAGGCCGAAGCGGAAAGGGTCGCTGATATCTGCGCAGCATTGGTCGGAAACCTGCCGATTCTGCGGGCCGACAACACCCACACGCCCCTGAAGGCCGGCGACATCGCGCTTCTATCACCCGGCCATACGGAACTCTGGCGTTATGAACGAGCCCTCGAACAGCGAGGCCTCGCGGTTTCATCGCAAGCGGGCCAGACTTTGATGCGACGGCAGGAAACGCAGGATGTGCTGGCACTCGTAAGGGTGCTGGCAGATTCCTCGGACACGCTCGCCTTCGGGGCCTTCATGCGTGGTCCACTGGTTGGGCTCAGCGAACAGGAGCTGCTCGACATTACCGCCGCCCTCTCCGCGGATGGGACGGGTCAAACCTTCTTCACGGTGCGCACAGACCCCGGCTTGGTGCAGCATCCCTTGGCAAAGGACGTTCTCATGCTGCTGCAGAGCCTGCGGCGCAAAGCGGCCGTTGTCGCCCCGAGCCTGCTCCTCGCGGAGGCCATCGAGCGCCTAAACGCCCGTGTCATTATAGCAGCGCGCCACGGCAACCGGAACGCGCGAGCCCTCGCCAACCTGGATGCGCTGATCGAAAAAGCTCGCAGCTACGGAGTTGCCGGCCTACGCGCTTTCGTTCGCGATCTTCAATCTGACTGGGAGCGCAAAGCCAGAGCACCGGAGGGTCGCATCGACGCCGCGGAGCATGCGGTCGAGATTGTCACGATCCACAGTGCAAAAGGGTTGGAATGGCCGGTGGTCATCCCGATCAATTCGACGACCGAACTCTATCGGCCGGACCAGTTCGTTCACAGGCAATCCGACAACAGCCTGCATTGGATGATCGGTGGCATCGCGCCCCCGGAGCTGGCAGCCGCACGCGCGGCGGAAAGCCTCGAAGACGCCAATCAGCGCGAGCGAATTTGGTATGTAGCGAGCACCAGGGCGCGAAACCTCCTAATACTTCCCCATATCCCTCAAGCGTCAAAGGATTCGTGGTTCAGCTCCGTCGATCTTCGTCAACTTGAAGTGCCAGAACTAGATCTTTCCTCCTTCACGCCGGTAGCGGGCCGTTCTGGCTCCTCGCAGTCGAATGAGCAATCCGCTGAAATTTTTGCGACGGAACAGCGTTTCGTCGAGGACAGCTCGCCGCCTCTTGCATGGCGCAGACCGAGCGAACATGACGGGGATCGTCTTGGCGATTCTCTTGATGGCGTGATCACCTTGGAGAGCCAAGCGGAGCGTTTCGAAATTGCTGGCGCTGGCGCTCGGCGTGGGGTCATCCTGCATAAGCTCATGGAGGAACTCCTGACCGGCGAGCTCGCAGATGAACTGTCGGCGAGCGTCGCACGCGCCGACTACCTGCTCGATCAGCTAACGCCTGGCACAGAAGATGATCGAACGCGGCCCGATCCCAACGAAATGGGGGCGGCTGCAATTCGGACGCTTGCTTTGCCCGAAATTGCGGAGCTGCGGCCTCATCTCAGACCAGAGATTCCGGTCTGGGCGACGGACGGGGACGTTCTTGTCGCCGGTCGCGCCGATGCTTTGGCCATCAGCGACCAAGGTGTAGACGCCGCGATCGATTGGAAATCGGATGTCAACCCGACACTCGCCGCTCGCAAGGCGCACGCGCAACAGCTACGCGACTATCTGTCTGCAACTCATGCCAATCGGGGGGCTGTTGTCTACCTCACCAGTGGAGAGATTGTCTGGGTCGGAAATGACGACGACGACTAATCCCTTCTACAACCCACGGTCGCCGAGCACGAACGCCTCGGACAGCGCGCGGCATGGAAACTCGGAGGTCGCATGACCGGTAAAGTATCTAAAGACCAGACAGAGTACGATCTAGAGACCGCGATCTCTGCCGCGATTGAAGCTGCGTTTCCGCGCCTTGGCGCCGCCGGGATCAAGCATCAGATCGAATTCAGCATCCGTCTTGGACATGCCACGATCACGGCCAAAGGGCGTGAAAGCTGGATCAGGCGTGGGCGTGCGGACATCTTGCTGACCATGGACAGCAAACCGCTCGCCATACTGGAACTAAAAAAACGCGGCGTAGCGTTGACCACGGACGACGGTGAACAGGGCATCTCCTACGCACGCCTGCTGCCAATCATGGCTCCCTTCGTCGTAATTACCAACGGCAATGAAACGCGGATCATAGAGACCTTCTCGGGTCAGCCCTACACGGGGGAAACGCCGGACGCGAAGTCCTTTGAGGCCCTGATGATCTCCGCGGCGAGAGTGGCCGCAGGCGACCGCGATGACGCAATCGCGACGCTGATGGGCTCAGACCCGCAAGTTTGGACGAGCGCGGTAGCCGCCGCTTCGGCAAGAGCCGTCAACGAGTTGACCGCCACGACAGACCATCCTCTGCGCCCGTTCGGTCCGCTGAAGATCCTTCGTCTTGCGACGCGCCAACTCGCCCACAAGCTTCGGACCTCCCGACTGGTGCTGATCTCGGGACCACCTCTCGCCGGAAAGACCAATATCCTCGAACAGCTCGTTCGCTTGATCGACCCGCAAGTGGCCGGCGGTCTGTTTCTCGAGTGCGGAGCAAGCGAAGTCTTTCGAAAGATTTCCGATCTGCTGGCCGACACGCTCGACTGGCCCGTCGATCCGGAAGCCGCACGCGCCTGGGTACGCCAGCTTTCGCGCGCCGGCGGACCAGCTCTCGTGCTTGCCATAGACCGTCTCGATCCCGAAGATCGCGATGACGTCCGGATGATCGAGGACCTTACGTCGAACACGTTCGGTCCCGCTTTGCGCGTCGTCGTTGGCCTGGACACGGACGCCACCCGGCGCGCGCTGACGAGCGCAGACGGTCGCCGAGAGTCACCCATCGGCCGTCGGGCTGCGATCGTCGAAGTCGAGGATCTTGCCGAGCCGGAGTATTTCGTTGCGCTCAAAGCTCTGGCTGAGCTGAACATGGGCATCATGGACGGTGGGCAGCACAGCCCCGATCTACGCCGTCCATGGCTCCTCCAGGCTATGGCGACACGCCTATCGGGGATCAAGCGCGAGGGCGTGGGCGTATTCCCGGCAGTGCCCGGACTGGAAATCATCGCCCAGGCCCGCGCCAACTTCAGCGACCCCGAACTGCGCCGCCGATACGGCGGGCTCGCTCAGGCCATCGCCGCGGACGCCCAGGATCAGAGCAAACCTTACGCCATGGCGCTCGAACTCATGGGGCGATACTTCGTCCGGCGCGCAACTCTGGACGGCATCCTGCCGGCGTCGGACATAGAATGGCTTCTCAGGCAGGGTTACCTCACCCCTTCGATTGCAGATGACAACGTACCAATATTGACCGTCGGATTCCCCGAGCTTCTGGCGAGCGAACTCGCGCGCCATCTTTCCATCGAACTGCGAGAATTGGTAGAAACCGATCCCGTCGAGGCCGCTGAATGGCTCGCCGGCGCGGCAAGCAATTTCCTCTTCGGTGACATCGTCGCTGCCCAAGCGTTTCTCGACCTCAGCTCAGGCAACGGCCGCGTTCCGCTGGCTCTTTACGATGCTCTGGCCAACACGATGCCCGACCGGGAAGCCACTCATGCCGGACAGCATCTCTCAACCTGGGTCGAGGGTGTCGGTTCGATCGACATCCGCCCGCAGGATGATGGTTCAACGATCCTGACGATCAACGGCGAAGACCATACCGTCGAGAGCGATGACGATCAGGGCGAATCTCTCGGGAATGTCCATGCGTGGCTGATCCTCTCGCAGTTGGCCTCCCGCCGGTTCGTCGCCGAGGGAAATGGCAGCCAGCGCCGCCTCGATCCTGAAACTCTTCTCCTCGTAGGAACCGCTGATTTCGTCCTACGGCAACCGCGCAATGACATCTTGATGGACTCAGTGCCGGTCCACGACTCCGACGAAGGGGGCCAGTTCGTCTGTCACAATGCCGGCGTCGTCGAGGCGGTAACGCAATCAATCCTGAGATATCTGTCGAACGAGCCTCGCGAGGATCGCGATACGTTCGTCGCGGCCGCGATGGACATCGATAGCATTTATCTGACGGCCCGCCTCGACATAGCTCTGCGAATGTTGACCCGGTCGACAGATGCCGACCTGGCCGCATGGGCGTCAGAGGTGCTGACCAACACCGTTCGCCCTGCTTTCCTGCGTCACGCGCAAGATCATTAGCCACCGGACCCTCGAACCACGTTGCTCAATGTCCCCGCAACCCGAATTCCGCGATAATTGCAGGTCGGGCAGCCAACAGACGTTCGAGATGGCTTTCGGGCCACATCTCGATGCGCGGCGACGCGCCCGTTGCATTGTGGTGTTCAATCCAGGTGACAGCGTCGGCAGTAAACCGGCCACTGGTCGCGATAGTCAGCACGTCGACGCGTGGATTGTTCCAAAGGGCCATCTGCTCCTTCGTAGATGAGACCTCCGCAAGGCTCACACTACGGCTCGTCCAGTGCTTGCACTGGATGACGACTCGAAGGCGCAGCGTGCCCGACAGCTCATCCTTGATAACTCGCGTCACCGAGAGATCGCGGCCTCTATCAGGCGCTCTCGTCTGCATGAGCCACTCTGGGTTTTCATAACCCGGAGTATCGCTAATCAGCGTGAAGATCAGACGCTCGAAAGCCTGATCGTCGATTTCGGTCCAGGCAAGCGCGGTCATGATCGGTCCTGCCGGCCGCGCAGCGACCAGCGCCGCCAGGTCGTCCACCTGCACCGACACCGCGTCGTTGACGCCGTACAAACCCTTGCGCAAGGTGCTCTTCACGTCCGGCCAATCCATCGCTTCAATGTCGTGGAGATCGCCAACGCAGCCAAAGTGCATGTGCCGCATCATATCGGACCAGCGCGCCGGCTTCTTCACAGTTGAGCCGAGCAGCACCTCAATCTGCTTCATATGCTCGCGCATATCGCTCCACATTTCCCGGTCGAGCTGCTCGCGGGGCTCGGTCTCCGGGGCGACCTTCGCTCGGACCGCGCGGATGTCCGCGTCAATCTGGTCGATCAAGCCAATGAGCGCATCACTTATCAGTGCCTTGCGCGTATTGTTGAACCGGAAGCGGTACTCCCGCAGCTCACGTCCCGGTTCCTCGACCCAGCGTTCGACGGATACGTGCGCACTCGGCTCGTCGATTTCCATCGCATCCAGCCTGCTCTGCGCAACGCCGTCGAGATCGGGTGGAGTCGCTGTAGGCTTCCAGCCATCAATTTTCGGAAGACTCGCGAGAAGAAGATCAAAGGAGCGTGAGCGGTCCTCGTATTCGACATTTTCACCGAACGCGACTCCCGTCGGAATCATATTGGCCATTTCTTCCCAAAGCCGCTCAAGCTTGATGAGATTGGCCTCCGCAGCCTCGAACTGTTCGAGAGCGGCCATTATAGAACTGCTTGTTTTATTGCGCGCAGACATGCGCTTTCCCCTCGCCGAAACTACAACTGAAAATACTACGAGATAGAGGACTAAGGCAGCACGAACCCAATCTTTTGACTACCCAAATAGATATCATCCACGGTATATCGCGAGCCTTGCTTATGTTAAATTGACACCATTACCTTTAGCTGAGCGCGAGAAGCACTCGCGCTTTTTATTTGAGCCATAGAAGACCGCTGCAGATGGAAACGTTCAACCTTGACCCCCGTCAGCTTATTCGGATCGAAGCCGTTCATCGCGGGTTCCTCTATCAGCACCTCTACGCCGCCGCGTGTCTGTTTAATGCTGCCCGGGCCGGCGTGACCCATGTCGTCGTTGAGAATGATGAAGACGTCGAGCTCGTGCAGCCCGATAGACGAATCTACTTACAGGTCAAAACTCGGGCATCTAACCTTATCCTAAGCGACATTGATGGCGCACTCTCAAGATTCGCGGCTATCAGGAAGGAGCACGAGGAGGGTCGACGGGGCGGTTCATGCCAATTCGCCGTAGTATCTAATAGTGCGCCTGGCCCGGAACTTGCCAAGCTCGTCGCAGCCAGAGAATGGCCGTCCGACACCACGCTCCATTGGCCGCAATCACCCGCCGTAGACCAGGCAATACCCTTGCCGTGGAGGACCATCGCGGACGGTTTCGAGGCGTGCCGAGCGGCTGCCGAAACGCTTCCTTTTTCAGTACTGGCTCCGGAAACCCTCGTCTGGAAAATCGCTGGCCGGATGATAGCAGCAGCGGGTGGGATTGAGCCAAGTGCCAATCACACGTTCACGGTTGAGGAATTACCGGCACTCTTCGAGCAGCTTATTGTCCAACTCCAAGATTTTCCCGCTCCGCCGCTTCGATATCGTCCGCAGGAACGTGAACCAAATCTGGCAAATGGCCAACGCGTGCGACTCGTCGTTGGCTTCTCCGGTGCAGGAAAGACTTCCTGGGTTTCTCAGACAGCTCTGCATACTTCTGACCGTCTGGCATATTACGATATTGCCGAGATTTCCGGTCCAGCTCTGGCCAGTGCCGTCGCACGCGAACTTGCAGCTCGCATCTTCGGATCGCGTGGCGGCAAGCTAGGCGAGATCTTGTTACCGGGCGCAAGCGGCACCGAAATCCTGTTTGCAATCGGTCGCCACCTTGCCGAGGACAAACTCGCGGCGACTGTGGTGTTGGATAACGCGCATCGCATTGCAGCCGCGGATTTGGTTTCGCTGGTCGGAGCCTCCGATCAGCTGCAGTTTGTGCTTCTCGCCCAGCCCAGCGCAACGATCGCCCGAATCGAGGCAACGCTTGGAGTGAAGGCGGAGTTGCTTCTCGGCTGGTCCAATGAGACGGCCGCGGCCGAGGGAGCGTCGCTCGGATGCCGTGGCGACTTCTCAGACTATGAGCGCTTGTTGAAACTCACTGGCGGACTGCCGCTCTACGTCCAGAATGCGCTGAAAATTGCGGCTGAAAGCTACGAGGGGGTGGTCGCCCGTGTCTGTGCGGCGCTTGAAGAGCGCACCCATATTGTCGAGACTGCGCAAGAACTTATTCTGGCAGATGTCTTCGACAGATTTAACGACCCTGAGCGCCGCGCTGTCGCGGCGCTCAGTCTCAGCGACGTCCCGCTGACTCAATCCGAAGCCAGTGTCGTATTGAAGCGCGCCTTCGACCTCGATCCGGAAATCGCGGCCACGGCATTCAGGCGATTGCGAACAAGCGGTACAATCCAGATTTTCGGCGTTGATCGTTTCAAGATTCACGATGCGATGAGACCGCTCGGCCGCACCTACCTGAGTGACGCCGGGGGTGAGCATCTGCAAAATGCACGCGAGGCCATTCGCGACCTCCTTATGAAGGCACTACCCAACGATCACGACCGTCAAAGAGTTTTTCTTCTCCTGAGGATGTTTGTCGCTCTTGGGAACGTGAAGCCTCTCGTTGAGATGGCGACCGACGAGATATTTCACGAACTAGGCTATATGGGCGAGATAACCGATTTTCTGGCTCAAGCCGCGGCATCGGAAGAAATTGCTGCAGAAGATCGGTTCTGGGCTTTGGATGGACTGGTTTTCGCCCATTTCAAAGGCGGCGACGACGTCAACATTCAGACAAAACTCGATCAGATGGACGAGCTGGTTCGCCAGCATTCCCTCGGCTTATCCGAACGCCTGGCGGTTGGCATGAAACGGATGGTATTCGCGGCCCGCGCCAAAGATGTTGCCACGGTCGAAAAGACCATGAAGGAACTAACCCGGGTTTTGCCGCAAACTCCACAGCACCTTCGCGTGGCAAAATATAATTACGCGCATGCATTGTACGAACTGGGGCTGATGAATGAATGTGTCATCTCAACGCTCGACCTTATATCGGAATATTATGATCTGCTTGGACTCACACTCGGTGACGTCATGGGCAAGAACCCTGACAAAATATTTCCACTGTTGAAAGGCGAGCAAAGCCACACCGACGATCTCAAGCACCTCGCGGACTCCCTTGACCTGCAATCGAAGGCAATCAAGGCCACAGGCCGTTTTCCAGGGCTTGGTCCAATCCACGCCATGAAATTCTATTCTATGGCGCACTCGCTGGACTCGTTTGTACGCGTCGGACAGGAACTGGTAGACGATTTTATCGAACGCAATGACTACGCCGGCGCGCGGGATGTCATTGAGCGAAACCTGATGCCGACGATCATGGACATGAAGCTTGCGGGTAGGATCATTCCCGTACGTAGCCAGTATGCAGTTGCTCTCGCATACTGCGGAGCCTTCGCCGAAGCAGAGGCCGAAATGTCGCGGCTGATGCCATACGAAAGCGGCCTAGACGAACGCGGTCAGCGCGAGCTCAGGGACCAACGCGAACTTATCGCATACCTCAAGGTCAATCCTCCACCGCCGCAGTGGCAGATGCCTCCGCGGCTCAGCGGACCGCTAGCGAAAAAGTAAACCCTTGGAAGCCGCTAAGACGCGATCCACCGTCGAAGATAGATGTCTGTCTCCTTCCGGCCTTTGCAATGATACGTCTTGCGTATCATCTTCCTCATAGTTTCACCCTGAGGCCCAACTCGCTGTTCTGCCTCCGATAGATCCACTGCAGCCAACTCTTCAGCGGTGAACCCGCCGATTGGCATCGGGTTCACGGTCCAAATCTCATCAAGACTTGCGACTGTACCGTTCGAAAACTCGATGCGCTTCAGCAGACGCGGAACATGGCTTTCGAGCCCATACAGGCGCGCCGCGCCAAGCTTTGTACTCACACGAACATCTAAAATTGGCTTCCTTCGATAGAACGTGACATCGGTCGGCTGTCCCGATGTTGACAGCATTGTAAGCGTATGGATCAGCATCCCTTCTCGACCGCCAAAGTGCTCGTCGAGACGTTTCATCGCTTCCTGCGGCGTGATGTCCTGTGTCATTCGCTATCTCAACTCCGAGCAACGTCAGGCAAAAGGGTAATTACGTTGCTATTCCATCTCGGCCACTTTCAGCGGCCCGTTTGCACTGCGTCACCGAATAGGGTCGCCTGCCGAGGATGCTGCGGAGTGAGGAATGCCTCGGCATCCAAGCCTTGAGTTTTAAGAAAAGGAACATCCTTAAGCTTGTCGCGAAGCCCGAGCATGCGCTTCTCGGCGCGCTTTACGAAAGTCGCGTAAGTTATCGGTATGATCGTGACACGCCCATCGTATTTCGTATCGATACCTGCTTCAGTGCTCTTGATTTGCGAGCCAAGCACAAAGCAAGTGACAGTTGCGGCATCGGTCAAAAGCCCTTTTTCGAGCAATTCTTCAACATAGCGCCATGGTTGATTCTTTTCTTTGCCTCCAATAACGACACCGGGCTTTTTGATCTCCGTGATGACAAGCCGAGCGACGCCATCAACTTCACCACCCAGGTCGTGAGAATCGCGGCTGTAAAAGCCAACACTGCCATCGGGCAACATCACGAAATCTGGCCGCTGCAACGATCCTTTTTGCTTCTTTCCGAAGACCTTGCTGATAACCGTGGTCATGCCCCGGTTGCTCGTGAATTCTAGGCTCTCAAACTCCGGACCAAAAACCCACAAGCTGCGTTCAAACAACGGCTGGAGGTCGGCAACCTCATCCATTGTTTCGTCCTGCAGTTTCGAATCCAGTTCTGCGATAAGCTTCAGCCGTGTCTGAATTTCATCAAGCGCGAGCTTCGCAGTGCGAACGGTCCAGTCAGCGAGGATCGCATAGAGTTCGTCAAGATCACCCGGCTTCATCGCGTGGAGCTTGGAAATCAGCGCATATTTTGAATTTGCCAGCTCAAGATTTGCTAGCACTCCGGCAACCTGCTCCACCGTCTCGAGATTCATACTCGGACAGGTATCCACGACCTGGTCAACGAAATCGTTCCAGCGATCACGGCTAACTGGCGGCAACTTCGAGACCGTAGGTGCTAGGTTCTCCCGAACGGCCTCCTTGGCGTCACGCCGGCGGTCTGCATTCACCTCATTCAAATACTCGCGTATTTTGGCGTGAACCGCCGCTTGGGTCGCTCGCCACCCCTCATTGTGTGGCCAAAAACCAGACCAGTCCGGCAAGACATCATCGCCCAGGAAGTCTGCTCGCACGATGAATATAAAGCGCTTCGCCTCGCTGCTACGGCCATCAAGTAACCGCTCTTGATCGAAGCCTACCCATCCAGGCGAGCGTACTAGACGGTTGTTAACCCGCCACGCGATGCCGTGCTGGCGCGTGGTCCGATCGGCCTTTTGCGTATCGATTACGACCAGATGCGCGACGCCAAAGCCAGGGACTGGGATGTCGATCGTACTGCGCTGGCTTTCCGGTACATCGTCGAAAGTGATGCGTGTACCGTTGAGCGTGACCGTGAAATTTGGATCGGCGAGGAAACGTGTGCCGATGACCTCGCGAGCAGCCTCGGCGTTCATCCCCATCGGGATAGGCTCTATCGACGAAATCACGGTTCCGTGCCCGCTCACATTCTCACGAATGTCGAGGCGCTCAACGAGAAACGGCTGAGTGGCGCTCCGTCGAACCTCAAATGTCACCTCCGTGCCTTCACGCCACGTTCGTACCTTGTAGGCTTCTCCGAACCGAAACGCGGCATGCCGACCTTTACCATTGCGCCCATATGGCTCTCGCGGCTGCAGACCCTTCAAATCAGGCGGAGGATTCGATAGCTTCCCCTGGGATCGGACGCGGTCGTAATCGAGCGTCCGCCAGCGCAAACGAAATTGCGCTTCCGACATCCCCTCGCCATTGTCCTCGATCTCGAAATATCTCTCTCCGCCTGACTCCGGCCACACGATGTCAACCCGCGTCGTCCAGGCGTCCCAAGCATTCGCCACGAGCTCAACTATGGCAACGGCAGGATCTTGGATGATCGAGCCCGCATGCCGTTCCAAAAATCGATTGTCGAAAAATAAATTTGCGTCGTCGGCCATGCGTTTCCCTCGGCGCACCTTAGCAAATGGCTCTGGTGTCGTCCACGAGACGGTGGAACTAACCAGCCTCATCAATGATCTATTTTTACAGATCGCTCGAATACAACGGATAGTACCGAGCACCGATTTTAACTGCCTCCGCCTCCGTCATAACGTCATGAATGAATTTCCGCTTCGCCACCAAGCGTACGCATTTCAACCCGGTCTCGTCATAAACTTCGAGCCGCACGAGCCAATCATCGCCGAAATCGATATAGACCGGGCACCGAGCATCCAGCCACGTCGCGCGAGGGCGTACCCAGTCATATTGATGATGTCCACGATAAGCCGCTTCAACCTCGGCCTTGATGCGGTGCATTCCCTCGATGAACCCGCCTCGCAACGTTGCCTTGGTCACGCCAGAGTAGTGTTTGCGGTTCTCCGAAACGCGAAAGAAGATCCCGCTGTTGGCGCCGTCCATATGTCGCTGGGCTTTCTCCCAGACGAGATCCTGCGCAAGCTCCGACGTCGGGTCCGGCAGCATGTGGTAGATATCGAAATTCTTTTGGAACGGCTTGCCGTCGATGACCCAAACAAGATTCTGATAGAAGGCCTCTCTCGACTGCCGTTCGGCATCCGTCATGCTTGAGTGCTGGATCTCAATGTAGATGCCGGTTAGCGTCTTGATGTCGGCGCGATGAATTTCGCCGTCAGGGGCGGTGTGTGAGACTTCGCGGCATTCCCCGGGAAAACTGTTCTTCCATTCCCGATGCCACTCCGTTTCATTCTCCCACCACGGATCGCAATCACGCCGGCCGCGATGTGCCCAGTGATGGATGATGCGCGGGCCACATTTGGCCACCATGGCGGCCCCGCATGTGGGACAGGTGCCCGTTGCCCCCGGAATAGCTTCCCGCCGTTCGCCTTCGATCAACGCATACTGCATGTCGCCCCAACCTTATTAACGAACGCCGCCTGGATACTATAAGCTGATATCTTGATACCAAACCACTTCTTGCGTGATCGAAGGAATTCTACTGAATGTCCGACGCCCCTTCCGACCGGACCATAGTTCTTAACTTGCTGCGCGGCGCCGTGCCCGAGCGTGCAGATGAGATATCAAAACTCTGGCTGGATCACGGGCACGCGGTCCAGGTCGCGCCCAGCGCTCAAGGCTCAACGATGAACGCCACCAGCAAGCGCATAAAATTCGACACCAAGACCATCGACTTCTTCTGGCTGATTGGTTTCAGCGCATGGCGCGCGATCGAAGTCTACGCTCCGGCCCTGACTCTCGCGATCATCAACGGCGCGACCGTCGAAGCCACCCTCAACGTCGACCAGGAACGCGGCCAGTTCGAGCAGGACTACAAGCAACGGATCGCGAGCGCCCAATCACTTCTCGATACCGCCGACACATCGGACATCGCATGGCCCGACGACGTGCCGATGCCGACTGACAGGCGGGAAAGCCTCACCAACGGGCAGGACATGGCGGTCTTCGATCTCGTCGCGCTCGGCTTGGCTTTCGCGCTCCTGCACGAATTCAAGCACGTCCAGGCTCGCGCGCTGGAAGCCACGGAGCAAATTCCAGAGAAGGAACGTCAAGATCGAGCCGAAGAGGAAATGGCCTGCGATACCTGGGCGCGCGAATTCTTGACGAGCGGGATCGCCCGCTACGCCTCGGCGAACGACCATAGCTATGCGCAGGTCGAGCAGAAGCGTGCAATGGGCATCGCGCTTGCCGCGGTGACGATACATGCGATGACTCCGCACCACGCCCATTGGGGCGGCGGGGACTATCCGCCGATCGGAGATCGGATCGAAGCAATGATCGGCGGGTACAACCTGCCGGACGCTTCCCCCTTCTGGGTCTTCACCGCCTGTTTGCTGGTCTCGCTCATGCGGCAGGACGGCCGTCGGCTCGACTATACCGGCGCATCTTTCCGGGAGTTCGTCCTGACGCTTCTTGCCGAGTTGCGTTGATAGCCGGAGGACGGGAGATGCCGGTCTATTTTCTGGGCGAGGACGAAAACGGATGCTCTCCGATCAAGATCGGGGTGGCCAAGAATATTGAGGCTCGCAAGCGCAACCTCCAGACCGGCAACCCGCTCGAATTGCGCCTTCTCGGGTGGATCGACACCGGCGATGTCTTCCAGGTAGAACGTCGGCTGCACCAGCGCTTCGCAACATCGCGCGTCCGCGGTGAATGGTTTGCGATCGAGCCGGCGGACATCCTGCCCGTGCTGATGCGCGAGGGCCGCTCGGGGTTCGTCGCGAAGAATGCCGATGCTTTCCAGATCGTCGGCTACGACCGCGATGCTGTGCCGGAATATCTGGGCGTCTGGGAATGGGGGGATCTGGAGCTAGAAGAATGCTGCCCTTTCTGCGGCTGCCTTTGCGGCATGCACTTTCAGGACGCATCGCAGATGTACCACTGCCTTAACTGCGACACGCTGACCGACTTCTCCGAGTTGGACATGCGCCGCCACGAACCGGATGAGTAGACCATGACAGAGGACAATCGAAGCCCCAGTGAAAAATGGCTGGAAGCGCGTGCGCCTGGCTTCCAGCATCTCCCAATGCCCGACCGACAGGCGATCTTCGACTTCGCCTTTCTGTGGAGCCTCTTTGAATCGCAGGTTATGGACAATTTCGCCCGCGCCGACAGGATCCGCGAACGGGTTGACACATGGTCGGCCGAGGGCACGCTCGCGGCAGAGCTATATGATGGAGAGCTGGCCTATTTCAGGGACCGGTACTTCACCGATTGGCGCGCTGACCCACCATTTCCCGTACCTGGACCTCCGAAAATCCGATCATCCGGAGCTCGTGCAAGCGGTCATCGAAGGCAAGACAAACGACCCGCGCGACCGGGTGCTGGCCCTGCTAATGTTCGGCTTGAGGCTGCGCAACAATCTCTTCCATGGCGCGAAATGGGCCTACGAGCTGCGTGACCAGCGATCGAACTTCACCCATGCAAACAGCGTATTGATGCGCCTGCTCGAACGGCATGGAGTTGCTGCCTAGCAGCCGTGAACGCGGCTCGACGATTTCGCCGAGAAATGGTTTTACGGCTTTACGGGGAACGCCTTCCCCCTGCGTCCGAGCCAGGGTCTCGGCTAACGGCACATGTTCCGGGTCGCCTGCGCCGATATCGCAGGAATCGGTGATTGCGCGGACATGCCACCACCGATACCGACATTCGCTGATGGTGGCCGTTTGACGGGGCGCCTGGCACGGCAGCGCTATCGCTCACGAAATGGCCGCCCTCTGCGCCGTCTCGGCGGCGATGTCTCTGCCGCCGCGCAGTGATGATGTAAACTGCGCGCGGTGTGGCGACCAGACGCGAGACGGGTCAGGTGGGTGGGTTGTGGCGCCAAACTCCCGACGCGAAGCGCTGCAAGCCGCCAACCATCTCGCGGCATTTGATAGTTGCCATCCCACGTTGAAATTCATTGAGCAACGCGTCACGGGCATCGAGCGGCCACTGTTCGTAGCACGACATTCTGTCGCTGCGCATGGCCGCTTGAGGCAGCG
This sequence comes from Bradyrhizobium barranii subsp. apii, assembly GCF_011516635.5. Lineage (GTDB taxonomy): Bacteria > Pseudomonadota > Alphaproteobacteria > Rhizobiales > Xanthobacteraceae > Bradyrhizobium > Bradyrhizobium barranii. The sequence goes on from NZ_CP096255.1 coordinate 9,030,850, forward strand.
TCGAGAGTTTGCGCGCCATGGCCAACGCCTCGGCCAGCGCGTGGCCGGCCGGGACCAGACGATTGACCAAGCCCATGCGATGAGCTTCCTCGCCGGAAACGCCCCGACCCGTCAGGATCATATCCAGCGCGTGACTTTGTCCGATGAGCCTCGCGAGACGTATTGTTCCACCGTCCATCAGCGGGATGCCCCAGCGACGACAAAAAACCCCGAACACGGCGTCCTGCGCTGCGACCCGCAAGTCGCACCAGCAGGCGACTTCCAGCCCGCCGGCCACGGCGTGGCCCTCGATGGCGGCGATCACCGTCTTGCTCAGCAACATGCGCGTGACGCCACAGGGCGCGTCGCCCTCGGGCTCGACCCGAATCTTGCGGGCCGGATCGTCATGCATCATCGACTTGAGATCGTTGCCCGCGCAGAAACGGCCGTTCGCTCCGGTCAGCACCGCCACCGACAGCGAGTCGTCAGCATCGAAACGCCGGAACGCATCGGCGAGGGCTGTGGCCGTCGGGCCGTCGATAGCGTTGGACACTTCCGGCCGATCGATGGTGAGAATTGCGACGGCTCCATCCGTTTCGAAATGGACCGTCATGCTACGTCTCCGATCAAGCCTTGAAGGTTGCAGTGGAAATGGCGAATCGCACCTTCGAACAGGCCGAAAGTAAATGCGTCATTGGCGCGAGCGGCAAGACCGCGCTGCGCGGCGCAGGCCATGTCACGGTCCTCCGCCGCGCCCAGCGCGACAAAGTCCCGCCCCTGCGCGACCGCAGCCCGGCCTTCTTCGTGCCCGGCGAGATTGGACAGCGTGTAAGTGACGATCCGGGTGCGGTCGACAGCGAGCGGCTCTAGAACGGTCATGATCATGTTGGCGGGGAACGTCGCAACCATGACATTCGGAAACAGATGGTAGACATGGGTCAGCATTCCGGAGGTCTTGCGTTCGGCCGGCGGCACCTTCCGAAGCTTCTCGATCCGGCGATACGGAAAACTGATCCGGCTATTGCGCCCGAAGGCTTCGACGACGTTGATGTTGTCGTATTGCAGCGGAAAGAACGTATCGTGATGGGTCGAGCGGATATGGTATCCTTCGAGAAATCCCTCGGCGACGATCTTCCAGTTCGCCGCGAATTCCTGCTCGACGAGACGCATGACGCATTTGTGACGGTTCCGTCAAGCCGATATCGCCGCGCACGCGACCTACAAATAATTTATCCTGAAGATGTCGTTTGGAGGGCGCCCCGTTCGACTGGATGTCGGCGATCCAGCCGCGCAACAGGAGTTAAACGATGCAGTATTTGCTGATGATCTACCAGAAAGAAGCCGAGTACGCGAACATGCGTTCGGCGGCCGGCCAGCAGATGACGGCGGAATATCAGACCTTCACTCAGTCCATAATTCAGAGCGGCAATTTCAAAGCCGGCGACCGGCTCCAGCCGACCACGACCGCGACGACCGACGGTCCGTTTGCGGAAACGCTCGCCCACGATGAGATCGGCAGTCGAGGGAATCAGCTGTACAACGCCATCTGTTTGACAGATTGGAAATGAGGGAGACGCAACTATCGATACCGACATTCAGTTCGGCTTGCGATCAAAACGATGCCTTTTCCGCCTTTGAGTCCGACGTCGAGCGGCTCAAGATTTCTGCGCCATTTTCTTGAACACGAAATCCGTCCTCCGACTCCACGTTCCGAAGCAACGGTTTGCGCGGTGACTACGGGTGACATCGCGAAACTCGCCGCGACAACCGTCGTCGCGCTACGTTCATGTTTGCTGCCCTTTTCGCACAGCTGGATACAGTGGAGAAGCAGAGCGGCGGAGAGAGTGTCAGTCAACCCCCGTTGAAGGATCAAGCATTTTCGACCATTCTAGACCAAAACCCACGGTTTGAGCTACGGCCCGAAATGGGTATTCCGGCGCGGGCAAAAGCCTGACAACTTGCGAAAGGCAAATTGCCCGTCGCACCGCTCAGCCCGATCGCCATCCGTCGGGCAGCCTAGCCAGGTATTCTCGGCGCTGGCACCCTCGCCTGATCGCGATTTACGACGGCGAAACTCAATCGTCCTCATTCAGCCTCGATGCGGCGCCATCGAACGCGATCGGCTTGCTAAAGTAGTTCCTTCTCGAGATCTTTCAGGAGGCAGTCGGCATCGAACACGTTCGTCTTGTCAGTCGCATTTCCGTCGCCGCGGCACTGGCCCGGCAAAGGGTCTTCGACCGAAATGAGATCGACCGTCCCGCCGGATAGCCGCCATCCGAGGGGTAGGTTATACAGCAGCCCGTGAAGTCGGAGGATGCGAACGGTATTTGCCGCATCCGGCGAGATATTCAACGTTTGATCGGCCGAGCGTATCGCCTCGACCGGTCGCGTGCCCCAAGAGTTCAACATCGCCCGGATGGGATCGAGCGGTTCGTGCAATCCGCCGATCGGATCGACGGCTCCGGGAGCCCCCGTCAAAATGATGAGCTTCGGCTCGACTTTGTCCTTCAAGTCAGAAGTCTTGATTGCTGCCATCAGCTCTTGCGCGGTCACCAGCCCCGAATTGTCGTAGTAGCCGCCGTCGACCAGATAGGTGATGTTGCCAGACTTGTCCCTGAACCAGGCCGACGGCGTCACCCAGGGGAAGCGCGCACTTAGGAAGGCTGCGGTACTCAACTTTATGTTTGCAAGCTCTCCGTTTCCCGAGACGGGGAGCATCTTTTGCGGGTCCCTGCCGAAATCAAATGGAGCCATGATCCGCCGCTCGCCGCTCCGGACATCGGTCGTATTCAGAAGCAGAGCCGGCCATTGAGCCTTAGCGTGCCAGTGGCTGGCGAACGAATTTCGCAGGGGATTTTTCGGCGGTGCCAACATCGACGTCGGCCCTCCGCTCGCGAGGTCGGTAGGAGTGTCGAAAGCGCTTTCGAGCGAACGGTCCAAAGCTCTGGCGCGATCGAACACCGGGAAGTCCCGCGGCAGTACGGACTGCAACACGTCGCCGAACAGCAACCCGGAAATCAATGGCGACAGAAGATCGTGATCGAGGATCTGGCTCGCTCGGTTTGCCAGCGAACCGCCGTCGGCAAAGAGCTCGCTGTTGGGTTTGGTCTGATCCTTACAGCGGGCCGGATCGGTGGTCGGCGCCTTGAGCTTCAGCAGGGAGACGAACACGGAGGCTCCGACGCTACCTCCGGAGACACCGCTGATCGCGAAGGTATGCGAACCGAATGCCGCGCATCTGTCCTGAAGGACGCCCAAGACGCGGGCTGTATCATAGGCGGCGTAGATGCCTCCGCCCTGCGCCGCCACGATGTAAAGCGGGTAGCGTTTGGGCGACACATACCGATTCCGATCCGGGCGGCTCTCATACCACTCCGCCAGCAGTTCGTTGAACGAGCGGTTCGCGGACGACGCGACGCTTTCTCCCTTGGAACTGACCGCGCCCGTTTCGACGATATGGTCATTGTTGATGCCTGACCAGGACAGAAGCAGCATCCAGCACGATAGCAAAAAAAGGAATGGAATTTCATACCGAGACGAGAGCGCGGAAAGCTGCGAAAGGATCGCTGTCGCGCACATAAGAAATAGGCCGAGTAACCCGACCGAGCCGATGAATTGTGGTATCGAGACCGGCGCCATCGCGAAGGCGGTCACTAGAATCAAAAAGATGAGTACTGGACCTCGTCGTTCCCAGCGACTGGCAGGCGCGATATCCGCGGGGCTTTTCGCGCGTGGCAAGAGGCAAGCGAGCGAGACCGCGACAGCTGCTAAAAGACCCGCCATGATGTTCATGACGTTCGTGGGCAAGATCAATACTTCGACCGTCTCGCGCATCGCCGATAGCTGGCGGGCGGTCGGGGAAAGACCGACTTGCGCTATCGCTTTGCGCTCCGTGATCACATTGAGAACGGCATCTTTCGGTCCGCCCGGAGTGAACGGAATGGCGCTATAGACGCCCCAAGCCGCAGTCAGCAAAAATGCGACCGCAAGTACGGCTGGAACACTTCGCAGGATTGCTCGCTCCAGTCCAGCGTCGGCCGACTTTGGCCAAAATTGCGACGCGAGACGCCGAGCCCAATACCAGATCGCGAGTGCAGCGCCGAGCAAGCCTAGAAACGCGAATATTGATTCTCTCAAAATCGATAAGTGAGGACAGGTCTTGTCGAAAATGCCCGCGAGGCACCGAAAGTTATATCCATACTGAACATCTTGCGCGACGACGCGATAGACCTCCTCTGTCTGCGGCGGGAAAACGAGCAATCCGCCGCCTATTATCACCACCGTGATCGGGACCCTAACGATCCGAGCCGCACGAAAAGATCTGCCGGCGCAAGAAAGGAAATCGCCTACACAGGATGTGCTCATTGTGCGGGCTCAGCGATCCGGCATGCCGCGCCGCCGGCAGGCATCGTAAGCCTTCCGACAATCCATCAGGCATTTGTCGTCGTCTTTACCGCATTGTGCTCGGCAGAAAGTATAATTCTGATCGCACTGGCCGGGCGCGCTGTCGGTCTCGGCCGCGATGACTTTATTGCTATTGTCCATCAGCAGAATGACGAGTCCAGATCCCGCCAGAATAAGAGCTAGGACGAAGAGAAGCATTCGAAATCGAAAAGCCTGCCGCATACTCATCTATCAATCCTTTTTCCGACGTCCTGAAATAAATTGCGTTGTGGGTTGCTAATGGCCACTCCCTTCGGGAGCGTGCCAAAAATGACGCGTGTCACCATTTGTTCAATTGCGATCCGCGAAAAATTCAACTCGGCTAGGTCTTTGGCGTTAGGCCCTGCCTTCGCGCACGCACCATTTCCGTCCGTTTGGCGGATAGAAAAGTCCGTGGTCTTTCTGACGCAGAACTTTTGCTGGGAAATCGCCCCGGGCACCGCGACCTCGTGGCCGCTCGCGTCACGCGCGTGCACGTAAAACGCGTGACCGGCGTCGATCCCATTGGGGACAATGCAGTCGAAACCTTTCAAGTGATACCACCCCTTCGCGAAGGTGTCGCTCTCCGCCCTGTAGGCGGCGGAAACGGTTAGCGGTGCCCGGGTGACGTTACAAATATGCAGGATGTGATAATCGTTGCGTTTGAGGCGTTCCGCATCCTTGGTGGCGATCGCGAACAAATCAGTCCACTTTTGCTCCATATCGGGCAAGCGAGTATCCATCGGCAACCACATCCACGGCCGGATGATTTTCTGCTTTTCGGATTCTGGCGGCATTCTCGACATGCCAAGCCAAGCGCTCTCGTCTTTATTGACCAGCGACGCGGCGAGGTTGCCGTAGGCCCAAGCACTCCCTGTCGGGTGGTATTCGGCTCTCATGCCGATTAGACGCTGGTTGGCATACAACGAGATGCCGCACAGGGCCTTTTCATCGCCGCCACCATAGGCGTGGTGGGAGTTCTGGTCATTGTTGCCGAGCGCGATACGCTTGATCGTGGATGCCGAGCTAGGCGAGAGCCGCTGTGTGAACTGCTCTATTCCCGATCGCCCCCTATTCTCGATGATGTAGGGCACCGTGCTGGTGTCGGCGAATGTCGTTCGCCTAACTCCGATCGTGTTGCATGCACCAGACAACTGAAAGGGGTTGTGACACATCATCCAAGCGAGATTTTCGCAAGTCCGCCAAGACCAGAACTCTGGAAGATCCTCCTCGAGCGACTTGCGAGATAAGCCGTAGATTTGAATACCCCATACCAGAGCTTGTTCGACGGTCTGGACATGGAAGGCAGACTTGTTGGGCGTAACTAGAAAAGTGAAAAAGAGAGAGGCGGGAAGGAAGGGATCGACATCCGCCGTGCTTAGCATCCGCTCGATCGACTCGCTCGTCGAGAGGTCAGGCGTTCCTAAGCCACTAGGCTGATCGCGGGTCAGGTAATCCCAGCCTTGAAGAAAGAGGATTCGACCCATTGTGAGGCGGCTTTGTTCGTATTCTTTGAGCAACTGATCTTTGGTGATCGTGCCGTCGGGCAGCCCCTCAAGTGTCGGCGCGTGAAAGGACAATATCCCCGTATAATGTAAATACCTGGCCTGCCGTCGGTTGGTCGAAGAGAACCCAAAGTCCCCGTACGGGCCGGCGAACAGCCCGGCGCCCATAAACGCAATGGCGCAGGCCGACTCGCACAGAGCTCCTTGCGGGACGACCGCGATCCAGCGATCCAGGTGAGGGATGAGATCAAGCGCGTCGTGAATCCGGCCGCCCGAACTCGACATGCAGAGCGCTCGGAACCCAGGTTGCTTTTCCAGGGAAGCCAGAACATCGTTATCGCGCTTCAGAGTGGTTCGGGCGTCGAGTTCTTTGACCGCATTTTCGAAATCCGCGACCGTATTGCCGTCGATCGTACCAGACATCACCAGATTGCAGCGTGGCTCGAACTGAATGTCCTCGAGCGGATTATTCAGATAGTCGATATTCTCACGGACGATATCGAAATAGGCGGCCTGAACGGGGGGCGCGGTTGTAGAAACCATCGCCACAACGACCAAGCGGGCGAAAACAGCCAAAATGCGCTGCGTTGATCCTGATAATCGGCTCATAGCTCAAAATCGGTCACAACCAAACTGACGCCGAACAACCATAGGGCGTTAATCAATCGATTTCTATCGAGATTTGGGATATTTTGCTAAATTGAAGCGCGTGCGGTGATGGCGAGGCACCCGGAAGTTTGCGCAACTGTCGTGCGATCGCGCGATCCGCGCCCGCTCCTCCCGCGCGCTCCGAGACTTGACCGCTCAACGTCCGACCGAGCACGAAGAGGGCTAAGTCACGACCTTGAAGGCTGTCGCGATCGTTGCCGCGGCCAGGCCGGCCGACGCCCTGATAGGGCGGCTTCGCATCGAAAAGGCCGGCCGGCCGCACCGGCGACTCGGCGATCGTCCTGTCCTACTTCTATGCAGCGCCGTTCCAACTATGATCTTACGTGACGCATCCGCGAAATCATTGCGATCCGCGAGCGCACGCTCGTCCGCCGCGGCTCTCCGTCAGCCGCAAGGCTTGATACCACTTGCTTTGGCTTTGGCTTCCGCTTCCGAACTTTGCCCAACGATGAAGCCCTTGCTCCAAATGGTGACGATGGAGTTGCTGGCGGACTTCGTATAGCAATAGCTTCCGGATGCCTCCCCAGCGCAGCTTTGGTCGTGCTGAGCGCTCGTCTGAGCCGCGCGGCCGATGCAAGGTGACGCATCACCTCGCTTAGCTGCGGTAAGCCCGGTCGAACCTTGCCTTCGAACGAGTTTAGGATGGTGAATCTTCTATCCTTAAAGGAGGTCACCATGATCGATAGCGCAAGAGACGTTCAAGGCGCTGAGAAAGTCGTCCAGCGGAGAACCTCTACAAAATCAAGATACAAAGATTGTCTTCATTTATTGGCCGGCGGAGTGGGGGGGCCTGCAGGAGCAGTCTGATCTTGTCCTTGAGTCTCCGCCGGCGCTCCTCGAGATTGGTTCGATGTCGGTTCGAAGCGCTGGGACGAACCGCCAACATCAAGATTTGCGTATGCCCCATACTCGGGCAGAATTGTCGCTCGAATACGGCGAATAGCGTTTATCCAGTCTGTCATCTTGTTGGAATCGACTGCTGCCCTGCTTTCCTTCGCATCACATTTGACGCTAAGAATGACTTCCTGATGAAGCTGCCGCAGGTCGAGCAGTGCGCGGGTATTTTGAGTAAGTATCCGCGTCGGATCATAAACCTGCTTTAATCCGGTAAGCGACGTGCCCGTAATCGACAAGGCAATCGCCAGAAACGCGACCCATCTAAAGCCGGATCCCGGCCCCCACAGAGCATAGGAAAATCTGACACCGATGGAAGATTTATCGAGAGTCTTCTTGTCTTCGTCCGACAGTTCGACAGCCCTTGTTTTTCCCTGCAAAGTGACGAAAAGGGTCGCCAAGGCAGAAATGATCAGGGTCGTGACCCCGAGGCGCTGAACCCACGGGACATTCGAATTGGCCCCATCAGCCGCAGAAAGCCGGGCTCGCGCAATTGAATCACTGAGCGACAGAAGATCCTGATCAGTGCCCGTGAGCACCAGCGGCTTGACGTCCTTGTCGCGCGTGGCAAGCAGCGCTTCTTCACCTTCCTTGGCAACAAAGACATGATTGCCCGATGGCGCCAGATCGAGGAGCAAGGCGCTGAAATACTGGCGCGGCATCGCGTCCAGCACGACGTCGGACAACTTCTTGCAGCTGAATACCGCATACGCAAGCAGCCGATGATCAGACCGCGCACCCCACCATTCGTCAGTCGCGGAAGCTTGCGATTTCAATCCATTGGTGAAGTAGGCTTCGGTTTGCTGCGGAGTCTTCGCTTGGCCGGCTGTTGACGAAGTGTCGGTTTTGGGTGCGAAAGGTTGCACTGCATAACGATTGGCGACGAACAAGGTGCCGACAATGAGCACCGCAACGAGCACAATGCCGATAACCGACAATATCAAAGGTCGCACGAAGCGATTTTGCAATTCTGGCTCTCCTGGAAATGGCGACGACATTAAAATCCCCCTACGTTGTACATTGATTTTGCTCTACTTTAGCGCTACCGTCTACCGTTTGGCGGACGGCAAGCGCCAGTCTGTGGGGGTTTTTGGGGTGGGAGTCGCTGGGCTCGTATCAGCAATCGTGTTGCGTTATTGCGCCGGTCATGACTGGTCATGAGACCGGCTCATTCCAGCCAAAGCGGCAGCAGCGCCAATGAACCCGACCTGTCGGCCTCGCGGGATTCAGCATCTATTTCCGTCCCTTCGCTGAGCCTTCCAAAGGGCGGCGGCGCTCTAAGGGGAATCGGCGAGAAGTTCTCAGTCAACGCATGTACAGGGACGGGAACGACTGCAGTTCCGTTACCCTTCCTGCCGACCCGCGGAGAACTCCAGCCAAGCCTGACGCTGTCCTACGATTCCGGCTCAGGCAACGGCTCCTTCGGAGCTGGCTGGCAACTCGACATCGGTTCTATCTCGCGCAAGACCGATAAGGGATTGCCGAAATATGAAGATGTTGCTCCGACCGATGTTTTCATCTTTTCCGGCGCCGAGGATTTGGTCCCGGTGCTGCCGGAGAATCTCCAGAGCAGAGACGGATACCTAGTGCGTCGATTTCGCCCGAGGGTGGAGGCTGGGTTCGCGCGGATCGAATGGTGGGTTCATTCAGACATCCCGTCGCACAACCATTGGCGGGTGATCTCGCGCGACAACGTGACGCATATTCTCGGCTTCTCGACGGACGCGCGCATCGCCGATCCGTCGGATGCCTCGCGCGTTTTTCAATGGCTCCTTGAGTGTTCTTTCAACGACAGGGGAAGCGCTGTTGTTTATCGCTACAAGCCGGAGAATTTCGAGGGTGTGGATGTCAACGATCTCTCGGAAGCTCACCGACTTCAGGGAATTTGCACGGTAGCCGGGTCTCACCTCGAGTCGATTTCATACGGCAACATCGCGCCCTTTTTTGCGGAAGGCGGGTCGAACTATTGGCCGTCCGTCGAAACCCTGATCGCTTCGGCAGAGTCCTTTTCAGAGCATTGGCAATTCCGCGCCTTTTTCGATTACACCGCTCGCGGGCTTGAGCACTTCAAGCCGGACAACAGCAACTGGCTGGCGCGCCGTGACCCGTTCTCAAGCTACCGGGCCGGGTTTGAAGTTCGTTCGTATCGTCTTTGTCAGAAGATCCTGTTCGAAACGAGCGTCTCGATCGAGATTGAGGGGCGCGAAACAGGCTACGCAGGAATTACGCACGCGCTCATGCTTCAATACCAGGAGCCTGCAGCGGGCACGGCGGTGAATAGCGGCCAAGGCTCGCCGATCCTGACCAAACTCGAATCGATACAACAGCTGCATGCTCGCCGGAAGAGTGCGCAAGGATCGAATCCGCCGACCTACGAAACGACCCCGTGGCCGCCGCTGGAGTTCGAGTACTCGATCAGCGGTGCAATGGAATTGCAGCAAATCTCGCCGGCGAACGCGCCAGCGCTTCCGGAAGGCATTGATGGTGCCCGGTATGAATGGGTTGATCTGGATGGCGAAGGCATTCAAGGCGTACTTTCGCGCCGCAATGACGCATGGTGGTACGCGCCAAACCGCTGGACCAGCAACTCGACGCCGGATGCAGCGCCGAACGAACCAGCCACCGGTGGGGCATTCGCGCCGCAGAAGCCGTTACGGCTGCAAGCTGCGACCGCGATCGGCAATGCAACGGCCCAACTGGTAGATCTTGCGGGTGATGGCTCACTGGACGTTCTCGAGCGTTCATCGGGCGCCACGTTTTTCTATGAACGGAACGACTCGGGTGGCTGGGAACGACCCAGACCTTTGCCGCGTCATCCCGCATATTCTCTCGACGACCCCAATCTGCGGATGATCGACCTCGATGGCGACGGCCTCGCCGAGCTGCTCATCACGGAGGACGATTGCCTGGTCTGGCAGGAAGCGCTGGGGGAAGCGGGTTACGGTGCAGTGCACCGCGTAGCCAAGGTGCTCGACGAAAGACGCGGACCGCGATGTGTCTTTAGCGAGGTAAACCAGACCGTTTTTCTCGCCGACCTGTCTGGCGACGGTTTGACGGACATCATTCGGATTCGAAACGGAGACGTCTGCTACTGGCCAAATCTTGGTTACGGCAGGTTTGGCGCTCGTGTCACCATGGATTATGCGCCCGTTTTCGACACCATCGACCAATTCGACCCGAGGCGAATTCGGCTTCTGGATGCGGATGGATCCGGGATGGCCGACCTGGTCTACCTCGGGCGCAAAGGCGCTGCCTTTTGGGCAAATCAATCTGGAAACAGCTGGTCTGAGCGACGCGAGATTCCGTTTCCGATCCCGCATTCCCTGGCGACCGTGACAGCGGCCGATTTCTTCGGTCGGGGAACAGACTGCCTCGTTTGGTCATCCCCTGCACCGGGAGATTCCGCCGCTCACTTCCAGGTCGTTGACCTGACCGGCGGTATCAAGCCGCATTTGCTGACGTTGGTCCGCAATAATATGGGAGCGGAAACTGCGCTTTCCTATTGCAGTTCGACGCATTTCTATTTGAAGGATCTGGCGGACAGAAAGCCCTGGATCACAAGGCTCCCGTTCCCGGTTCATGTGATCGAAGCGGTCGAAACACGGGACCTGATCGGCAGAAATCACTTCGTTTCCCGATACGCCTATCATCACGGATATTTCGACGGAGCTGAGCGCGAATTTCGCGGCTTCGGCATGGTCGAACAATGGGACACGGACGAAATCGGCGCGCTATCGTCTGCCGGGGACGCAGCCGATAACTGGGAGTCAGCGAGCTATGTGCCACCGAAGCTGACCCGGACTTGGTTTCACCACGGCGCCTGGAGCCTCGACAATTCGCTGACCGCTGCTTTCAAGACGTCCTACTGGGACGGTGATGAGCGAGCCATCCATCTGACGGAAAGCGCCATTCCAGAGGGCCTCAGCGTCGACGAGGAGCGTGAAGCTCATCGCGCGCTGCGCGGCCGCATGCTGCGACAGGAGATTTATTCGCTCGATGCCGACGACGATTCGGCGCAGGAGGTCCGAGAACGGGCCGCTCGGCCGTACGAGACGATCGAACAAAATTTTACCATCCGCACGCTGCAGCCACGCGGCAGGAACCGCCATGCGGTTTTCTTCGTTCATCCCCGTGAAGTGCTGCATGCCCACTACGAGCGCATCGCCCCGTCCGATCCCCGCGTCGCGCATGCCCTGACGCTCAAGGTCGATGCATTTGGCAACGTCGAGCAGTCCGTCGCTATCGGATATGGTCGCCGCCTTCCGCCCAAGCCGGACGATCTACCTCAGTCCAAACCGGACGTTCCAGCTCAGCCCAAGCCAGGCGGTAAAAAGGACAAGCCGCCGCCGCAGCATCAGCTTACACCCGCGGAAACCACCGCCCAAAATCGTACGCTACTGACTCTGAACGACAGTATTTTCACCAATGCCATTGAGAATCTGCCGGACGAATGGCGCACTCCCCTGCCCGCCGAAGAGCGCACATACGAACTCACTGATTACGAATGGCAAAATGCCAAGGCGGAAAATGGCAGCGGGCTGACCTTCGAGCTCCTGCAGGATGCGGTTGGGCAACTCGACGCAATCGAGGAAATCGCATACGAGGCCACTGCAAGCTATGCGAAGCGACAGCTCAGGCTCGTCGAGCACCATCGTACGTTCTATCGATCCAACGACCTCAAAATCCTTTTGCCGCTCGGCCGTCTGGAGTCGCTCGCCCTGCCGGGCGAAGCCCTCAAGCTGGCGCTGACGCCTGGCCTGCTTGATTTGTACAAAGACAATGCCGGTTCCGATGATGTGTCCGGCTATCTTCGGGATCGATCGGCGGGCTACGCCGAGCCGGAAGGCGACCATCATTTCTGGATACCATCCGGCCGGACGTTCTTCTCGCCCGATGCGTCAGGCACCCCGCAGGGATCGGCCGCGGAGCTGGCTTTTGCCCGCAAGCGATTTTTCCTGCCGCACAGATTTGTCGACGCATTCGGCAACGCAACATGGGTGGCGTACGACGACGCCATTTTGCGCATCGCAGAGGTCACCGACGCTGCGAAGAACACGACGCGCGCGACGTACGACTACCGCGTACTGCAGCCCCGGCTTCTGATCGATGCCAACGACAACTATCTCGCCGCAGCATTCGACCTACGGGGGCTAGTGGTTGCGACGGCGGTCCTGGGACAAAGCACGCCGGTCGGCGAGTTCGGCGACACCCTGGAAAGCCTGAAGCCCGACCTCAGCCCGGCTGAGGTCGACGCTTTCTTCAAAGATCCGGTCGGCAAGGCAGAAGATCTGCTCGCCGGCGCCACCACCCGGTTTGTCTACAACGTGATGCGGTTCTACGATGCCGACGCTACCGAGAAGGCCGCGTCACCGGTATTTTCCGCCACTCTCGAGCGGCAATTCCATGTCAACCGGCCGTTTGCGAACAGTGCCATCGCACGTCGGCATGCCGGACTGGAAAACTTCGTTCTGGCCGATCATATCCAGTGCCGCTTCAGCTATTCCGACGGCTTCGGCCGCGAGATTCAGCGGAAAGTTCGCACCGCACCCCTGATCAAGGACAATCCTGCGCAGACCAAGCCCCGCCGCTGGGTGGGCAGCGGGTGGACCATCTTCAACAACAAGGGGCAGCCGGTCCGGCAGTATGAGCCGTTCTTCCACGAGGACCAGGGCGCCGGTTCGCGTCCTCATGACTTCGAATTCCGCCGCACCGAAGGGGTCAGCCCGATCCTGTTCTACGATCCGCTCGGACGCGTGGTCGCGACGCTGCATCCCGACAACAGCTGGGAGAAGGTGGTCTTCGATCCCTGGCTCCGTGACGCTTGGGATCGCAACGACACGGTCGGCAACGATCCGCTCAACGATCCCGACGTGTCCGCGTTTTTCAAGCGACTGGCCCCCGTCGACTGGCCTTTGATCGGCACGGCATCGCCGACATGGTATAACCAACGCACGCTGTCTGAACCCAACGATAAAGCAGAATGGCGGCCCAAGCAGGAGACACGAGCGGCAGAGCAGACCGCTGAGCACGCCGGCACCTTCACCACGACGCAGTTCGACACGCTGGGACGCGAGTTCCTCGTCGTTACCCACAACCGCTTTGTCGATCCCCGTTCAAATATGGCAAAGGAACAGTTCTCGCACACGCGGACCGTCCTCGATATCGAAGGCAACCGCCTCGCGGTGATCGATGCGCTCGGCCGCCCCACCATGACCTGGAAATACGATATGCTCGGACGTCCGCTGCAGGAGAGCAGCATCGATGCCGGAAGCCGCTGGACGCTACCGGATGCGGCCAGCCAGCCGATGTACCGCTGGGACGAGCGGGATCATTTCTTCAGGCACACCTACGACGCGCTGCGGCGGCCGTCTGAGAACTGGATCACCAGCGGACACAAATCGCCAGACACCCATACTGACGCGATCTGCTATGAGCGCCTCACCTATGGCGAGCAGCCGGGGGCGCCGGCGGACGCCAATCTGCGCGGCCGGGTCTGGAAGCATCACGATACTGCCGGCCTGGTGACCGTTGGAGGCTACGACGCCAAGGGCAACCTGGTCGCTTCGACGCGACAGTTTTGCCGCGACTACAAATCGACGCCCGACTGGTCCGCCAACCCCGCACTCGACACCGAACCGCTCGCATCGAGCACGGATTTCGATGCGCTCAACCGCCCGATCCGGCTGGTGACGCCCTATGCGTCGGATTGCCCGACCTTTCGGCGCTACAATGTTGCCGGCCAGTTGTTCGGCACCACCGTCAGGACGGCGCCGGAGGCGTTCCTGATCGTACGGGGCATCGACTACAACGCGCGCGGCCAGCGTCGCATCGTGCAATACGGCAACAACCACGACGGCTACGGCCTGCGCACCACCCTGAGCTATGACGAGAAGACGTTCAGGTTGTCGAGCCTGATCACGGTCGACAAGGATCCGGGAAGCTCGGCGGCCGCCTATCAATCGCTCGACTACGTCTACGATCCCGTCGGCAATATCACCGCAATCCAGGACCGCGCCCAGCAGACCATCTATTTCAAGCGAAAGGTGGTCGAACCTGACGCGAACTACGCATACGATGCGCTGTACCGGCTGACATCCGCGAAGGGACGCGAACATATCGGACAAAACCTTCAGCCAAACCTTCCGCCAAATGCATGGGATTCCCATCGCATGGGCGCGTTTGACGGAAACTGCAACTTCACCAGCTTTGCCAATCCGAACGATCAGAAGGCGATGCGCATCTATACGCAACGTTACGCCTATGATCCGGTCGGCAATATCGAGGAGATGCAGCATCAGGTCGATGCGCAGACATTGTGGCGGCGCGTCTACCACTATGAGCTCGTCGCCGGATCGCGCGACAAGAAATCGAACAAGCTGATCCGTACCACGATTGGCAGCTCGACCTTTCAGTACGATTACGACGCGCATGGCAGCATGATCACCATGCCGCATCTGCCGAAAATGGAAACCGATTTTCGCGATCAGTTGCGCCTGACCATGCGCCAGAAAGTCAAATGCGACGCGGATCGTCCCTTTTCGCGGGGCGAGGTCACCTATTACGTCTACGACGGCAGCGGCGAACGCGCCCGCAAGGTCACCGAATTCGACGGCAAGAAGGTGAGCGAGCGCCTCTACATCGGATCGAGCGAGATTTACCGTAGTTACAAGGCGAACGGCGACGATCTCGCGGCCGAACGGCGATCCCTGCACGTCTCCGATGGCGAACGGCGCTTCGCGCTGTTCGAAACCCTCACAAAGGGCAGCGACACCGCCGCCAAGCAGCTGATCCGCTGCCAGTTCCCCAACCACCTCGGCTCCGCCTGCCTCGAAACTCAGTTCGAGAAGAAGGCGCCGGTAATTTCCTACGAGGAATTCCACCCGTTCGGCACCACCGCCTACCAGGCTGTCAATCCCGCAATCAAGGCAGCGGCCAAGCGCTTCCGTTTCACCGGCAAGGAGCGCGATGAAGAGAACGGGCTGAATTATCATTCGGCGCGCTATCTGGCGACGTGGCTCGGGAGATGGGTATCGGCGGATCCGGAAGGGATTAAGGACCACATCAACGTTTATCAATACGCGCAAAATGATCCGATCGGCGGCACCGATCCAACGGGTCGATGGACCTGGGGCCAGGCTGCAGTTGTCGGTGCCGTTGTGGCCGTCTCGGTTGCCGTTACCATTCTGACAGCCGGGGTTGGCACCGTTGCGGTAGCAGCTGCCGTGTCAGCAGTTGGCGGCGGCACTACGACTGCCGCTGCGACGGCCTTTCTGGGCACCGTTGCCGTTGGGACCCTCACCGGCGCAGCGGGCGGCGCAGCTGCCGATTTGACCGCGCAAGCTCTTAGCGAAGGGCCCATCGATACCAATCGCATCAAAACAGCTGCCATAAGCGGCGGGGCATCGGGCGGAATTTTAAGCCTCATTCCGGGCGTGGCCGCGGCGCGCGCGACCGCGCAGGCAGTTCGAACGGGAAGCATGGCCGCGCAAGCCATCAAGGCCACCCAGAGCGCAACCGCGAGCCTCGGGCGACAGATCGCCGTGAGCGCAGTAAAGGGCGGCGGTGCGGGTGCCTTGGGCGGCGCCACGCATGAAACCGCACGGCAATTTGCCAGCGGCGAAGCGCGAAGCTTGAGCGACTTCGGATCAATGACATCGCTGCAGCGACCGGAACAGGACTGGCCTTTGGCGCTGGCGGAGCGGTGATCGCGACCTCGGGGAAGGCAGCGATCGCTAAGATACGAGATGTCATCTCGGGAAGCATTTCCCCGGGGCCCCCCACAGCTCCTGCCCCCAAAGAATTAAGTGCCCTGCTCGCAAAGGCTGAACGGACGGGAGGCCATCCGAATCAGCTGATGGCTACATTGGATGACGGCACTCGAGTTCTTTTCCGGAAGGATTTCGGCGAAAGCGCACACCCGTTGGGTGGCCCCTTCAAGGGCATGGGCAACATTGATCATTATAATATTGAGATTCAGTCTGCCGCCGGAAAACAGCTGGAGAACATTCACATTGTTCCAGATGGAAAGGGTGGCTTTACCTGGTGGGCAAAAGATGGAGTCATCAAACGATGAACGGCCTTAAGGATGTGGTTATCCTGAAATCAGATGGAAGCGACATTCCATCTCAACAAGTCCTCGACGATGATCATCATTCCGTTAAGGCGTCAGCTGACGCCAAGACGTCCGACATAATACTCGAGTTCTCCTCACGTTTGGCACTCTATGAGTTTGCGAAGTCCCTCCTGCACGAAGCAGTATTTGGCTCCACGGGCCAAAAGGAGTTCTATCCTCTAATATCAAATGGAAAACCGTTAGTCGTTGAAGGTGCACGTTTGACTGAAGACAGTTCGCGTGTATTTGCGTTTTACCCTCGCGACTAAGGATGACAGCTGGAGCAGTAAGGCAAGCCGAAGAAGTTCGCGCAACAGGTAAAGCCAACACTCACACTCGCAAAAGCAATTGCTGGCGTAGCCGAAATTAGGGCAAATTTCATGAAAATCGTTTTGCCAATTCTCGATCCCGCAACTGCCGACAAGAACCTCGTCACCATTCTGCAGACTGCCTTGGTCGCTCTGTGGGGGATCACGCCGAACCCTCCGATCAAAAAGCCGACCGGCGGGAAACTCATCGCTTACAACAAGGAAGTCGACGAACAGCGCTATGGCGACATCACCAACGGACTAGTGTCTGACTTTCAGACGTTCAGCACCCTTCCGGTCACCGGGATTCTGACCGTCGAAACGGCCGATGCGATCAACAAGAAGCTCGTGGAGATCAACAAGCTCTGGCTGGTCAAAGGCACCGTGACGGTCAAGAGTTCGAACGGAACTTCCCAGCCTCTCCCGCACATGCCTGTTTCGGTGTGGACCGAAAACGGTACAGAATCACCTCCTGAGTGGGGTGCTGCGACGACGACCGACAAGGAAGGCCACTATGAGACCCTGTCCGAAGTCGTCGAAAAAGGCGGAAACCCCCTGCCGCAGGATCTATTCGCACGCGTATTCACAACGCTGAACCTCCGCGAGAATGAGGCCGGTCGATCCGCGACGGTCTGGAACGCCTTTTTGACCCAGAGCACTGCGCCGGGTCTGGACGTCGTGGTCGACGAAGCCAAGTTGCCGCCGGTCGAATATCCCTGGGTTCTTGCAGAGGTTCAGGCGAGAATGTCTCGCGCGAACATTGTGATCACAGGCGACGACTGGAGCAAGCTCGCCCGAGCCGATATCACGAGGCTGGTCACGATCGGACCCGATACACACAAGGTCGTTCTGCTGAGTGAACAGCAGATCGAGCATCTCGTTTTTTCGCAGATATTCGCCTCTGTCACAAAACACCTCGATTTGTCACTCGACGCCGAGTTCTTCTACGCGATACTGCGCACGGAAGCCCTGCTCTATGCGAGTTTCGGTACTGATATCGAAGCCAAACCTACTGACGAAAAAGCGATTCGGCCGGATGCGCAACTTCTCATCCTGCCCGGAGAGCAGGTGCAAGACCCGGACCAGAGGTCGAGGCACCTCGCGCAGATCGCCTTCTATTCCACACCTGTCAGCGACAACGACGATAACAATAACTCGCTTGAGACCGAGCTATACGATGTCATCAAGAAGGCGACCGACGCGAGAGTCATAAGTGCCAAACATCTCGATGACAAAGGATCGCTGACCCCGGTCGACATCGATGCCCTGCAGAAGCTCCGAAAAAGCGTCAAACAATTCAAACCCAAGCTGCCGTTCCATCGCTACATCAATCGCGAATGCTTCTGCAAGGACGGCAAATGCCTAGCGTCGCCTCACGACGAAGTCCTGAAGTCGCTCGTCGACAGCGGAAAACTTCCCGATCTGTACGCCGGTGCGGCAACGAGTGTCCTCGCCGGTCAGGCGGGACAAGCAGACGGCCCGGCCGGCGCGCTTGGCCTGCTGTCCGGCAATGCGCGACAGCTGAGTGCAGATATCGGCCTGGACAAGGCGCAGACCGCCGCCCTCCTGTCGCTGCGTCGGGCCGCGATGCTCACTCAGGATCCGGCTGAAGTCGGCTTCCTCCTCTCCAGGGATTCCGACGGCCGTAACCTGGACAGTGCGTTGAAGATCCAGTCGCGTGGCCAGGGCGCCTTCGCCGCCGCCTATGCGGAGAAATTCGGCACCCCGGGCGGCGATACGACCGCATTGAAGAAACGCGCTGACCAGCTTTACAGCCGCGCCATAGCCCGCGCGGATGCCGTCGCGCATGCGTTCGCGGAAGCACGGTCTCTGGCAACCGCACAACACGTCGATGCGCTTTGTTCGCCCGACGACCGCAGTCGCTTGCGCGAGCGAATGAAGACGCCCGCCTCCGGCGACGCCACAAAGCTGCCGAGCTGGGAAATGCTGTTCGGTTCGCTCGACGCCTGCGCATGCGACGAATGCGACTCGATTTACGGGCCGGCATCCTACCTCGTCGACGTGCTGGAATATTTCAAGAAGCTCGAGGCGGGCAATCCGGGCGATGGCACACCGACGCTCTGCCTTGCGGCCCCCGAAAGCGCAAAGCACGTCTTCGACGTGCTGCTGAGCCGCAGGTCCGATATCGGATATCTGGACCTCAATTGCGCAAACGCGATGACGCCGGTCCCCTATATCGACCTCGTCAATGAACTGCTGGAGGATTTCCTTCCGCAAGAGCGTCTTCACCTGCCGATGAAACTGGAACCCGGCCCGATCCCGGACATCGCGCTGGACGCGCTCACGAAGAACGGCTTTCCCGAGGTGACCCGAAAGGCGATGGTCACCGCGGACTCGCTCGACAACCGTCTGGTGCGGGATGAACGGGCGCTGATCCTGTTCAAGCGGGACGGCGAAGAGGCCGGTTGCCCGCGCTGGCTCGTCACGCAACTGCGGCAGACTTACGGCACCGAAAAGGAAATCGCGGCCGCGCCTGAATACGTCAATCAGCAGGCTGTCAATATGCTGAAAGGCAGCCATCTTGCGCTGGCGCTGCCGTTCGACGCGGACCGCATCGAGGCGACGGCCTATCTGGGCAAGATAGGAACCGATCGGGCAACCATTATTCGGGCACTTTCGAAGGAGCCCGACGTCAGCGCGGTAGACAAGCTGACTGCGGCAACCGAGGCACTCGGTTTGACCTCTGTCGAACGCAACCTGATTACGACGCCGGATCCAAACGGCCAGAATGAATACTGGGCGGAGAAATCGGCAACCATCCTGGAGCGTATGGCGCAGCTACGCCGCTTCCTCGACAAGACGGGTTTGACCACAGAGCCGGTTGGCAAAAGCCAACTGGATGAACTGCTCGCCGGCGGCTTCATCAACCCATGCGGAAAAACCCTGCATATCGTCTCCGACGATCCGGCCGATACGGCCTCGCGATGCGACACCGAAAAGATGCGCATCGACGGGCTCAACAAGCCGGCCCTCGACAGGATCCATCGCTTCCTTCGCCTGTGGCGAAAGGTTCGCTGGCCGATGAACCTGCTCGACCGCCTGATCATGTCGCCGGCCGTCGGCAAGGGCGTGCTGAACAGCGACTGCCTTGAACGCATCGCAGAGATCATCCGGCTTGGGACGGATATCGGTATCGAGCCCACGAAAGCGGCCCAATGGTTTGTCGACATCTCGGTTCTCGGCGAGCCATCGGACTATCGCCGCATTTTTCTACAAAAGGGCGATAACGGCCATCCGTACCCGGAATTCCTGGCAGATAAGCTCTGTCCACCGCCTGAATGCCAAACTGCCGACACACCACGCTGCCCTGATCTTGCGAAACACAAGCCCGCCATTGCCGGAGCCATCGGAATTCCGCTGGAGCAACTGGAAGCGTTGCTTGCCTATTGCGGCAACGAACCCGGTGCGAACGTCGCCGCCAAACTGTCGCTTTCCAATCTTTCCCGCGTCTGGGCATGGTTCCAGTTCGCAAGGAAGTTTGGCCTCAACATGCGAGACCTGATCTCGCTGCTGTCGTTGCTCGGCATCAAGGATGCCCTCGCAGACCCCGCCGTGACGCGAAAGCTCTGTGAGGTCATCGCCCTGCTGAAGAAGTGGCACATCGGTGTCGCCGACCTGCAGTTCTGGCTGCTTCACACGACCCAAAACCAAAATCCCGGGGAAGAGAAGAAGCGGGTCATTGCCGATACCGGCGTCGCGCGGCTGCTTTCGGATCTGCGCCTGAAGCTCCGAGCCGTCAGTGACGCACGACCTGCAAAGGAGATCACGCTTCCTGTCGACGATTCGATACATCCCGTTCTCGGCGACGGGATGACAACCTGCGTCGAGAAACTGTCATCGGTGCTGTCGCAGATCGCAGGCCTTTCGGCGGAGGTGGCCCGCCAGATCGTGACCCTCGTTCAGGAAAGAAAGGCCCAGCAAGATGCCGACAATCTGAAAATCCTGCTGAATGCGAAGCCGCTCGCAGACATCGCCGGCGTGAGTTCGTCGGCTGATTTGGCGCCAGTTAACGCCAAGGGTGCCTGGACCGAAACGGATGAGCATCCCGAGATTCATGCCGCCTATCGGCAGTGGGCGCACGACCTCGTGACCATCTTGCTCAACCACGTCGATATCGAGATGCGGACTGGCATCACCATTCAAGTCGTCAGCCAGTCCTTCAAGACACCCGTCGAGCAGGCCGACGCGATCTTGCGCTGGTGCCGGATGCCCGATGGCGGCAAGCCGGCGAAAGGCGACAACTTGCTCGCCATATTGTCAACCCCGGCCTGGGCGCTGGAGCCCGTGCCAACCGGCGCGACGCCCGAACTAAGAAAGGCAATCGAGGCCTTATGGGACGGCGCATTGTGCGCCACGGACGATTGCATCGCCAATCTGGACGACAAGCAGCGAAAATTCCGCGATGCCGTCTTGAAGGGAAGTCCAATCGACTCCTGGGTCGAGCCACCCGCGCTCGCCGACGTCGAGAAATGGCGCGGCTGGCTAAGCCAACTCTTCGTTGCCGTACGGCTGGCGCACAAGATCTCCGGCTTCACCAATACCCTGAAGTTGCAGACGCAGGAGCAGCTGTTGTGGGGGCTGCTGCGAACGTCAGGTGCCCCGGATGCCAACCGGTTTCAACTGCTAGGCTGGTTTTCGCTGGATGAGATGCCCCTGACGGCCAAGGCCTCTGACGCTGCGGCCGACTACGAAAGGCTCGCCCTGCTGCTGCAAGGTCTCGAGCTCATCGAAACGTATCCACTCAAGGAAACTCCCACCGATCCCAATGTGAAGATTGGCGCATCGACGGCGTTCGAACTTGCACTCCTGACCCCAAAGGACACCAGCGGCACCCCTTTGACCGGTCTGGATTCCATTCGTGACATCGTCAGCATCTGTTACCAGCTTTTTGGTTCACCTGACGTCAATCTATTGGACACCGCCCAGCGGCTGGATCTGGATAAACACCGGGACTACTTCAAGCTCGCCTCGACCTACGGGCGGCTCGCCCGCGCTGCGGACACGATCGGCAACCTCGGGATATCTTTTGCGGACCTCGACGCGCTCGTTGCGGAAGATGTGTCCGAAAAACTGACGCCGGTTCTCCGCCAATGCCTGAAGCAAAAATCGGACGAGTCGTCCTGGCTGGATACGCTGAAGGACATCCAGGATCCCATTCGTGAACTGAAGCGCGACGCACTCGTCAGCTATCTCATCGCGGATCCGAGCCACGGCTGCTTCACGGAAGTCAACGACCTGTACGATTACTTCCTGATCGACACTCAAATGTGCTCGTGCATGCCCACGTCGCGCATCGCGCAGGCGCACGCCGTCGTGCAGTTGTTCGCTCAACGCTGCCTGATGGGTCAGGAGCCGTCAGTCGACCCCCGGGCCGATGACAACCACGGCAACGATTGGCAGGAGTGGCCGTGGATGCGAAATTATCGCGTCTGGCAGGCCAACCGCAAAATCTTCCTTTACCCAGAAAACTGGATCGAGCCGGACCTGCGCGACGACAAGTCGCAATTCTTCAAGGAATTCGAACAGGCGCTTTCCCAGATTGAGGTCAACGATCTCAACGTCGAAGTCCCCGCGCGAACCTATCTCGACAAGCTCGACGACGCGGCCTTCATGGAAGTGCTGGCGATCCACTATCAGGACACCGAGTATTCCGAGAACGGCAAGAAGGAGGGTCGGGTGCTCCACGTCGTGGCGCGCACCAAGGGTGGCGATCCTGCGGTCTACTATTATCGACGATTTGTCGAAGAGAAATACTGGACCGCATGGGAGAAAGTCGATCTCGACATCGCGACGGATCATGTTCTGCTGTTTGTCCGCAACAACCGTCTGAACATTGCGTGGCCAATTTTTGCCGATGTCACGGATGAATCTGCAGAAATCGACGTTCCAGCGGGTACTGGTCGCCGACCACTTCCGACGGCCCCGCGCGGGTGGACTATTCAGCTTGCGATGAGCGAACGTACCAACGGCCTCTGGCAGCCCAAACGAACTTCAAAAGAAGCCATTCGATCGCCGAAGTTCGTGAATGCTACGAGCGACCAGATGGCGCTTGAGCGCAAGCGATGCCGCTTTGTCATTCGCGATCAAGAGCCGCGCGACCTTCCTTTCCCGGCCGAAGATCATCCGGAGTTCGGTTTCTTCATCATCGCATCTTCGATGGTGGGTTCCGTGAAGGATGAGAAAGGCAATGAACAATACGTGTCACTGCCGCCTGAAGCCGATCCGACGCTGATGGGAGCCTTCAATCTCGCGGGTTGCCGCGGATATCCGGAACTGCTCTCCCCCGAAACTTTGAAGAAGATCGGGACCTCGGCAACAACCGCTCTCCCGCGGTTCAAGGATAGCGCGCTCGAAACCCAACGATGGATCGAAAAGGACACCGATGCTGACGACGACCTCGTCGTCGAGGGTTTGGTAGCAAACAATTTTGCTCCCACCGGAGTGCTGGGGGCAACGCCAGGCATATTCAGGGTCACCACCGCGCAACAGACCACGCTGGTCGACGATGTCTTGTCAAACCTGCTGAATATGCTCGGTCAACAGCCGGTCCGCTGGCAACCAAGCGGGATATTCGTCCCCTTCTTCTACGAGGACGGACGAAGGGGATATGTCGCGATTCCGACGATGTGCCCCGGGGATCGTGAGCCCGCAACGATCAGCAAGATCGTGGCCAATCTGCAGGATCTCGGCGTCCGCGAAGCCGCCAAGCCCGGAACAACCTGGCCTGAACTTGTGGAACAATGGAGAAAGGACACGGACCAGCAGGCAGCGTTCGTCTCTCTGACCAAACAACTGACCGGCTGCTTCGGCCTGAATTTCCATGCGTTCTATCACCCCTTCATCTGCTTCTTGAAACGGAGCCTGGCAGCGGGCGGCTTCGAACAGCTCATGAATGCCTCGCCGCTGACTTGGGATGGTGACGGCAAGTTTGCAGGCTTGTTCAAGCCTCATCCGGCCGTGCTGAAGCCATACCCGAATGAGACGAGCGGCTTCAGCTTCGATCGCATGGACGGTTATGCCAGTTACAACTGGGAAATCTTTTATCACCTGCCTTCGCTGGTCTCGCAGAAGCTTGTCCTGAGCCAGAAGTTTGAAGATGCGCAGCGCTGGTCTCACTTCATCTTCAATCCAAGCGGGCTGCCGGCGCCGAAGCTTGGCGATGACAGCGGCGCAAAGCTCATGTCTGTGCCCAAAGGCTCCGGACGCTATTGGATGACGAAGCCGTTCCGTGAACGGGACAGTCAACTCAATCCTTTGGATACCTATGTCGGGCAGCGGATTGAAAACATCCTCGCTTCGTTGAACGATCCGAACAATCAGGGCATAGGCAAGTTTTGGCAGGACGAAGTCGCACAATGGCGGCGGAATCCCTTCGTGCCGCATCAAATTGCGCGAGGCAGAACAGTGGCATTCCAGAAGGCCACTGTCATGACCTACCTCGATACGATCATTCAATGGGGAGATTTCCTGTTTCGACAGGATACCCGCGAGTCGGTCAACGCCGCCCTTCAACTCTACACCACCGCCGAGCGTCTGCTTGGCCCCAAGCCAAGGGTCGTCAAGGCTCCCGGCACATTCCACAGCCGCACTTATCGCGAGCTGGAAGTGGCCATTCACGGCGCCGAGATCGACGGCTTCGATTCTTTCGGGAATAGCCTGGTAGAGCTGGAAAGCCTGCTGCCACCGCAGCCGGATGCATCCGAGACTGATATTCCCAGCATGCCACCCCTTCCCGCCGGGGCGCTGTTGAAAGTTCCGTACTTCTGCATTCCGCGCAATGAAAAGCTGATGGGCTACTGGGACACGGTCGCCGACCGGCTGTACAAGATCAGGCATTGCCAGAATATCGAAGGGGTCGAGCGACAACTTGCCCTGTTCGCACCGCCGATCGATCCCGGCTTGCTGGTCAGGGCGGTGGCGGCAGGCCTCAGTATCGGCGATGTGCTTTCGCAGGGTGCCGGCGAACTGCCGCAATATCGCTTCGCGACACTCGTGCAGAAGGCCGCGGAGCTGACGCAGATGGTCATCAGCCTCGGAAATGCCTTACTGCAAGCCATTGAGAAGAAGGAAGCCGAGGCGCTGTCGCGGCTTCGTTCCAATCAGGAAATCGACCTTCTGAAACTGGTGCGGCAGATTAAGCTGAACCAGGTTCAGGAGGCGCTGCAGAACCAGGCGGGTCTGGAACGCACAAAAGCCGTGACGGAAGCGAGGCGCGACTTCTATCGCGACATCAAGTACACGATCAGCACGGAAGAAAAGTCGCTCGATTTGAACGAGGAAGGCGCCCGCCTTGGAACGGCAGGGCTCGTCTTCAGCACCGCGGCGAACATTTCGTTCCTCCTTCCGACTTTCAAGTTCGGAGGCTGGGGATTTGGAGGCGCGCCAGGGACCGATGCAGAATGGGGTGGCGTCAATCTGGGCCACGCCGCGAGCGCGATGGGGCAATTTCTTGGCGGTATGGGCGGCTTGCAGCGAGAGGCAGCCGGCACGCTACTTACAAGAGCGGGATACGAGCGCCGCTGGGACGAATGGAAGCTGCAGGAACGGCTTGCAGACCGGGAACTCGCCCAAATCGATCGGCAGATCGCTGCAGCGGAGATCAGGGTTGAAATCGCGAAGGAGGAGCTTTCCAATCACGACAAGCAAAGAGAGCAGGCCGAAGAAATCCTGGCTTATCTCAAGGACCGCAAGTTCGCCAACGTCGATCTCTATGACTGGATGATCGGGCAAATTTCCGCGACTTACTTTCAGTCGTGGCAGATGGCCCAGCGGTTTGCCCTCCAGGTTGAGCGCGCCTTCCACTTCGAGCTTGGTCCGAAAGACACACAGTTCGAGAGTTATGTTCGGCCCCGCGGCTGGGATACCTTGCACAAGGGACTGCTCGCCGGCGACGCACTGCTGTTTGACCTGAAGCGAATGGAGGTCGACTATCTGGCGCGCAATCGCCGGGAACTGGAGATCACAAAGCACATCTCGCTCGTGCGCCTCGACCCGGACGCCGTGATCACGCTCAAGGCTGCAGGCCGGTGCGAGATCGAACTGAACGAACTGCTGTTCGATGTGGACTATCCGGGCCACTATTTCAGACGAATCAAGAGCGTGGCTCTGAGCATCCCTTGTGTGGCAGGACCTTATGCCAGCGTGAACTGCACGTTGACGCTGACGAAGAGCCAGATAAGGATCAAACAGTCCAGGCTAGATGACGAGGGAGACGAAGAAAATCTGCTGAGAAACTTTTCGCGCATCCAGTCGATTGCCACAAGCACGGGCCAGAACGACAGCGGAATGTTCGAGGTCAACTTCCGCGACGAGCGGTACCTGCCGTTTGAGGGTGCTGGTGCGGCGAGCACTTGGACGCTGGAACTGATACCGGATGACAACCGCGAGCTGGACTTCGACACACTCACTGACGTGATCATGCACGTGAAGTACACGGCGCGACAGGGTTCGAAGCAATTCGGGGACACTCGCCGCAAGACAATCAGCCGACCGGTCGTCCATCGTCTGTTTGTTCTTCCGGACGAATTTGCCGGCGAATGGAATCGCTTCAAAAATCAAAAGAAAGACGCCCACGGAAGGCGCACCCTTACCCTGGAGAACTTCAAAGATCGGCTTCCCTATTTTTCGTCGGGACTTTCCGAAAAAGCCGCACGCGTCCGCATCGTTAGTCTGGAACATGGTTCGGCCAGTCCGGAGTTCTTTTTCAAACAATCATCGAATCCGGGCCAAAGCGCGACCGTATGGGAGGAGCCGATTGACCTAGGGGAATGGGAATTCGGTTGCGCGGCGGACACTATTCCCAAACTGGGGCTTCTGGTGAGCGTGGAGGAGAAACCGGCAAAAAGCTGAACCAGCGCGAGAGATTGCTTTTCGACACGCGACCGATCTGATTTATGATAGCGCCCATGGCGATGCATCTTGCAGTAACAGAGTGCAACGGGGACACGGACCGTTGCTTGGAATGGAATGCGAAACAAACGCTTAACAGACTACACCGCAAGCCGCGTTGGGATGTCGCCGAGATCAAGCCGGCCATGTCATTCGAGTGCTGATAACAGCCGCCTAATCCGACGTTCCATCACGCAGACGACGGCGTCAGGATTGTTCGCGAGGCAAAATCCGCAGTTTTGCGCTCCGTGACGCCAAACACGGCCGCGGTTGAGGCCGCGGCCGATGATCTCTTCTAAAACGCCTCTTGAGTGGCATATCTCTAACGGCGATCAGGTATATGGGGCGTTAAGCCGCCTCATGGAAATACTCCACAGCTGAGCCGATGCGCGTAACAGCCTCCTTGAGGACTTCGGTAGGCTCGTTCAGGGCGAGGCGAATGAACTGGTCGAAGCCGTCACCGAAGGATGATCCTTCAGAGACGAGGACGCCGGCCGCCGCCGACATCCTGCAGGCGCAAAGATTCCAGCACACGACTCATTGCCGAGTGTCGGCTCACACGAAGGATCTCGCTATCGATTTCGTCGCACCTTGAACGACAACGTCCACGGCGCCCGGTCTGCCCGCGGACCTACGGCCTCCGATAGATCTTGGCAAAATGCGGATTTAGGCTGGTCGCGACTTCTGGCTCGATGTGATCGCCGATGCCCCTCGAACGAAGATCATCCAAGATCGGAAACATTCTGCTCCAGAAAGACTGAAGCATACGATACAAGCCGAGCCGGAACTTCAGAACTCGAGCCTGTTCTTCTTCGTCATAGATCTGGCTCATGATGTCCAAGGCATAATGCTCTCTTATCAATGTCGGCGGATGTTCAAGGTAGATCGGATCGGATGGTCCTGGCTCGTCCCTGAATTGGAGTCGCCAAACCGACCGGCAGACGAAATGCCAAATGTGAAAGAAGAGAAAAATGCCGGCATAGCCTAATTCAGGTTCGATCTCCTTTGCTTGCGCTAACTTGATCGCGTATTCGACACCTATCAGATCGCAATTTATCTCGATGTTGTATGCGCGCCGCGCATTTCCTCGAAGTAAGACTAGCTCTGGAATTTGATCGACGTACTCAAGCGCGCCCCGACTGAGCAGTATATGACCGAATTCATGCCCGAACAAAAATCGAAAACATTGATCGTCGAAGTCCTGCGCGCTGATGCCTTGATGAAGTTCTTCCCAACGAACTTCTCCTTCGAACGAGACGACTTTAGGTGGATCGTTTTCTGAGGGGAGACCAAATTCACGCCGTAGATCATGGCTCTCTTGTCTTATTATCAGGTCAAGTACAGCGGTCCGGAAGTCGTCAAAGGCGGATTGGTAGTTCGGCAGAAGAGCCCATTGCTCGACGTCCGAGCTTGCCGCCTTCTCTGCGTCGTAACCTTCGGCAGCAAGCGGATAAGCCTTGGCCACAGCCCTGAAAACTTTGCCAAAGAAGGAAAACGCACCCTCCGTAAACAGCAACAGCGCTCGCCCGCTCTCGGGAAGATTTCCGTATAATCCTCCGGGAACCTTCCCTGGCCAGATGCCTAGTAGGGGGATTTGGAATTTGTCTTGTGCGATGGAACATCCGGCGAGGAACTCGCCGCAAAAACGAGACAACTTCTTTCGGTAGCCGGGATGATCGTAGCGAGAGCCAGGAAACATGTTGGGTTGGACGCCTGTCTCGAGCGCCTCAAATATCCCTTCCATATCCGACAGATGGAAAATGGTATCGTGCGCACCTCCGCTGTAATCTGTCGGCTCGATTCCCAGTTGTTCGCAACGATCGAGCTGCTGTTCCTCAAGCTCCTCGATTTCTTCAGCGGTGATATCGCTGTTCACTGATCTACTATCAACTACGCGGAATAAACTTCACTTCGATCGCGCCTTTGGTCGCGGCACTCGCTTTGAATACGCCCAGCACCGAGACGGATCCTGACGCGTCCACCGCGAGGGACACTTTTACTTCGGCGACCGAGAAATTCGTAACATGCTTCGAGGCTTCGGATAGCAGCGTGTCGAGCTTGGACATGATTGAATTCAAACTGTCTTGCAGACGTTCTCCGTCGACGTTTATCGTGCCGGTTGAAGAATTATCGCCGGTATTTGTCGATCCTTGAAGGGTCAGCTTTTCTCCGAAGGCGACGGGCAGCGTCCATTTCTCTTCCATTACGGACCTCACAAAATTGAAGTATCTCAACTGCGATAAAGGTTCTGGGAGCACTTCTGAGTATCTGGGAGCGGTTCACTTGGCCGCAATGTACCTGCTGGATCGATATCTGTCGATCGAAGATGCAACGGCGCCTAGACCAGTGTGAGCGCCGACACCGCGACCGACGATCCGATGAGCGACGGCTTGCAGTTTGGCGTGAGCCGATCATCGAACCAGCGAGACTCGGTCCGAGCCTCAAACGTCGTGTAGCCTACCTCGAGGCCGGTAACCTCTGCGTGGCAGAGCTTTTGGCTTCAAGACGGACGGGATGATCCTCGAACCTGATTTGCTCGCGTCTTCATCGACGATGTCCTGGCGAAGGGACGGGCTGACGCGTCGCCTCACCATGTCAGTACAGCACTACAGCGTCGTGGCGCTCTTGCTACAGTCGACCGACCTCGTTTGCGCTCTTCCGCAGCGTTTTCTCAATCGCTACCGTGATGCCCTCAATCCCTGCCCCTGCCCTTCGATACGAGGCCCTTTACGCTGCACGCCACTCGGCACGTGATCGCGGGCGTCAATGGCTTCGGCAGCAACTCAAGGACTGCGCCATCGGCTAGCAACGCGAGTTGAAGTGAACCAATTGATCATTGTCGTGGTCTGGCCGTAACCGACGAACTGGAAGAGAGGCCCTCATCCTTGTTGATCGCGACAATGACATTGGAATCCGTTAGGCTAAGCCAACGAGTTCAAACGCGCAAAATCGTGGTTTGGCGTAGAAAATCGTGCAAATGGCGGAGAGAGTGTCAGTCAACTCCCATTGAAAGATAAAGCATTTTCGACCTTTCTAGACCAAAACCTACCATTTGAACTACGGCCGTCCGACAAAAGCCTGTTCAGCCAATGGCCCTGATCGATGCCGCCGGAAGGCGCCAAAAGGACTGTTCGCAAAGCAACCTAGCGCGGAGTAAGGAGGCTCGCTGTGGCGTGATTGCCCGTGCGTTTACGACTGGATGATAGACATCTGGTTGTTCGCCATGATGTTCATAGGCAACGACAACCTAGACAGGTTTCGAAAATGGCCCTGGGGCACACTCCCCAAGAGCAACAGCACATTTTGCAAGAGGACCCCGCACTGAACGAGCATGTCGAAGTGCTGTACCATTTGTTTCAGCGCTAAATGGACACGCTGGCCTTCGATGCAAACTACCAGCTCTAGCTGCTGCGCGCTCTCTGTGGCATTCCCAAGGGGATCGCTGTTCTGACAATGGATGTGTCTAGCGTCTCGTAATTGTGTAACCCGATTAGGGCATAGAGTTCCGCGCGCGTCTGCATGCGATCCACGACGCCGTGCGCCCCGCCGTCGCGCGCGATCGCCACATAGAGTTCTTCCTGGGCCTTGTTCGCAACGCGAAGCGAGGAAACCGGCCAAATCACCAGTGCGTAGCCCATCGCTTCGAACTCGGCCGCCGTGAAGAACGGCGTCTTGCCAAACTCTGTCATGTTGGCGAGCAGCGGCACCCCCGGCATGCGCTTTGCAAATGCATGGAACATCTCTTCGGTGTTGAGCGCTTCCGGAAAAATCGCGTCGGCGCCCGCTTCCATGTAGAGTTTCGCACGTGCGACCGCTCCGTCCAGGCCCTCGCTCGCGGCAGCGTCGGTACGGGCGATGATGACAAGATCGCGCCGCGCCTTCGCGGCAGCCGCGATTTTTGCAGCCATGTCGTGCGCATCGACGAGCTTCTTGTCGTTCAGATGTCCGCACTTTTTCGGCAAGACCTGGTCTTCGAGATGAATTGCACCCGCTCCCGCCTCCTCGAACGCCCGCACTGCATGCATGACATTGAGCGTTTCACCGTAGCCGGTGTCGGCGTCCACGAGTACAGGCAAGCCGGACGCTCGCGCGATCTGCCGGATGAAGAGACCTACCTCGTCGACCGTGATGATGCCGAGATCCGGCAAGCCCATCGACGCAGTCATCGCTGCGCCGGACAGATACAGGCCGTCAAATCCGGCCTGCTTGGCCTGCAGCGCGGCTATCCCGTTATGCGCACCCGGAAGCCTGAGAATGCCGGGTTGTTGCATCAGGGCGCGGAAGCGACGCCCGGCGGATTCAGATGGCAGATCGGAGGCAACGAGATAAGGCATTTGAAGCCCCTATGCCGCGCGCACGGACGAAGCGGCGTGGCCGCGCCGTTCGATCGGCACGAACGCCAGGTTCTCAGGACCGACATAGTTTGCCGATGGGCGGATGATCTTGTTGTCCACACGTTGCTCGATGATATGGGCCGCCCAGCCGGAGGTGCGCGCAATCGCGAACAGCGGCGTGAACATCGCTGTCGGCACCCCCATCATGTGATATGACACCGCGCTGAACCAATCGAGATTGGCGAACATTTTTTTTGCCTCGGCCATGACGGTCTCGATCCGGTCGGCGATCTCGAACATCTTCATGAAGCCCGCCTCCGATGATAGGCGCCGGGCAACCTCCTTGATAACCTTGTTGCGTGGATCGGCGATCGTATAGACGGGATGTCCGAAGCCGATGACGATCTCCTTTGCCGATATGCGGCGCCGCATGTCGGCCTCGGCGTCCCTGACGCCGTCGTAGCGCTTCTGGACCTCGAACGCGGCTTCGTTGGCCCCGCCATGTTTCGGCCCGCGCAATGCACCAATCGCGCCGGTGATGGCTGAATAAATGTCGGCACCGGTTCCTGCGATCGAACGAGCCGTGAAGGTCGACGCGTTGAACTCGTGCTCAGCATAGAGATTGAGCGACGTGTGCATGGCGCGGACGTGAGACTCCGTGGGCCTGCATCCGTGCAGGAGATGCAGGAAGTGCCCGCCGATTGTCTCGTCGTCGGTCTCGACATCGATCCGCCGGCCGTTCTGGGCGAAATGGTGCCAATACAGCAGAATCGAGCCGAGCGAAGCCATCAGTCGGTCGGCCACATCGCGTGCGCCGGGATGGTTGTGATCAGGCGCCTCTGGTAACACACAACCGAGTGTGGACACGCCACTGCGCATAACGTCCATCGGATGCGCGGCGGCCGGCAGCGCCTCGAGCCCATTGCGCACCGCGGTCGGCAGACCGCGCAGACCTTTGAGCTTGGCCTTGTAGACAACCAACTCGGCCGACGTCGGCAGGCTACCGTGAACCAGGAGATGCGCGATCTCCTCAAACTCGCAGGTTTCCGCCACGTCAAGAATGTCGTACCCGCGATAATGCAGATCGTTGCCTGTACGGCCGACGGTGCAGAGCGCCGTATTGCCGGCGACGATGCCCGATAGCGCGACGGACCTCTTCGGTGTTGGCTTGGTCATCCTATCCTCCAGATTAATCTGCTGCGATGGAATGGCCGGCGACAGCGTCAGACCAATCAAAAATGCCCGGGGACCGCGTCCCGCCGAGTTTTGCGCATTCGACCGCGAAGGTGAGCCCTGTGAGTTCTGCGGACTTCAGGTCCGGAAGACGCTCGACCAGGGCTAGGAAGCGGTCCTGCTCCTGCAGCGCGACGATGCCGTTGGCAAGGCTCCGGAATTTGGCGATGTATTGCGAGCGCGCAAACGGACGAGCGCCAAGCGGATGGGCATCCGCGATAGCGATCTCGTCGCTGATGGTCGAGCCATCCTTAAGCGCGACGACGACGCGCCCGCCGAAGGCTTTCTCCTTGGGATCGTCGCTGTGATAGCGCCGTGTCCATTCCGGATCTTCGACCGTGGATATCTTATGCCACAGAGCCACAGTGCTGGGGCGCGCGGCTCGCTCTGGTGCGTAGGACCTCTGGTGGTCCCAACCGCCATCCTCCAACGCGACTGCGAAGATGTACATAATCGAGTGATCAAGCGTCTCCCGGCTGGCGTTAGGATCCATCTTTTGCGGATCATTTGCGCCGGTGCCGATTACGTAGTGCGTGTGATGGCTGGTCTGGATCACGATGTTCTTGATCTTGGAGAGATCGCCGATCTTAGGTCCCATGAGCCGTGCGAGATCGATCAGCGCTTGGCTTTGATATTCGGCCGCATGCTCCTTGGTATAGGTGTCGAGGATTGCTCGCTTCGGTTCGCCTTTCTCCGGCAGAGACACGCTGTAATTCGCCTTGGGGCCCGACAGCAGCCAGGCGATGAAACCGTCCTCACCTTCCCAAGCCGGCGACGGCGCGCCCTCGCCGCGCAGCACGCGGTCGACCGCTTCCACCGCCATCTTGCCCGCAAAAGCCGGCGCATACGCCTTCCAACTCGAAATTTCGCCCTTGCGCGACTGACGCGTGGTTGTCGTAACATGAAGGGCCTGCTGCACGGCCTGATAGATCGTCTCGGTCGGAAGACCGAGGAGCGCGCCGATACCAGCAGCCGCAGAGGGCCCAAGATGGGCAATGTGATCGATCTTGTGCTCGTGCAGGCAGATCCCCTTCACGAGATCGACCTGAATTTCATAGCCCGCCGCAAGCCCGCGCAGCAGGGCGCGGCCATCGAGTCCACAATGCTGGGCTACCGCGAGAATCGGCGGGATGTTGTCGCCGGGGTGAGAGTAGTCGGCCGCCAGAAACGTATCGTGGAAATCGAGCTCACGGACCGCAACGCCGTTCGCCCAAGCGGCCCACTCTGGCGAGACACGTTGCGCCTGCGTCAATCCAAATACAGTCGCGCCCGGCCTGAAGGGATGTGCCTGCGCCTGCGCGCGCGCGTTGGTGACGGGGCGGCGCGCCAGCGAAGCTGCCGCCACCGCGGCGTTGTCGATAATGCGATTGCCGATCATCTCGACCACCGCCGGCTCGACCTCGACCGGGTCGGCGGCCACCTCGGCGATCCGCCAGGCAAGTTGAGCAGGGCGGCCCAGCTCTTCAGACGACTTGTGGGTGCGCACGACGTATGACTTCACGGTCGAACTCCTCTGCGGTTTAACTAGAAGACGCGTACTCGCTTCGCTGCCGCGAATGTCGTGAGGTCTGCCCTTAACAACCTCTCGATCTGCGTCAGCAGACGCTCCCCAGCAAGGCTCGTATCCCTGGCGTGAAGGCAGATCACTCTGCGTGACCAGGTCAAAGCCGAGTACCGGCGGACCGCATCCAACGACGCCCCTTGCAAGTTTGGGCGTCATTCGCAATATCCGCATCTGCGCAAGTGTGGATAGTGCTGAAATTGTGGAGAACAGCAAAGGCTATTCCGCAGATTTGCAAAGCTTGTGGAGACAACCGAATGAAGAAGGCTTTCATGGGCGTTCGTCTGAAACGCCTCCGTGAGGAACGTCAACTTACGCAGCAAGCCTTGGCGCATGCCATTGGCATTTCACTTAGCTACCTAAACCAGATGGAGAATAATCAGCGTCCGTTGACACTCGCTGTCTTACTCAAGCTAAACGCCTCCTTTGGGATTGATCTGCAGCTGTTCTCGGAGGATGACGAGGCTCGGCTTTTGGCCGACGTTCGTGAAATATTTTCACTCGAGCTTACTGGCGAAATAGTATCATCTGCCGAGATGCGCGAGTTGGCCAGCAACATGCCTGCCTTAGCTCGTGCCGTCATCTCTCTCAACCGCAAGCATCGATTGGCTGCTGAGCAGGCAGCCGCACTTGCAGCCCGTCTCGGTGAAGATCGGCAAGCCGAAATGGCCCTGCTACCTTCCACGCCATACGAAGAGGTCCGCGACTTCTTCTACGCACGTCATAACTATTTTCCAGAACTAGATGAGGCCGCTGAACATCTCGCTGAAGAGCTTGCCCCCTCCGAGACGTTGTCATGGCCCCAACTAAGCGATTATTTTCGGAGAAACTTTTCTATAAAGGTCGTGGTTGATGATCGTCCGGGCGCCACCTACCGCCGATTTGATCTACGCCATTCCGTCCTTTACCTTTCCCGAACTCTCACATCTGGCCAGAAAGCTTTTCAACTGGGTACGCAGATTGCCATGCTCGCTTTTGATCGTGAGCTCACTACGTTGGTCGACGCTGCCAGATTTTCAAACTCCGATACGCGCGGACTAGCTCGTATCGGTCTCGCTAGCTACTTCGCTGGCGCGTTGCTCATGCCGTATAGAAAGTTTTTAGCTTCAGCTCAAGCGCTTCGCTACGACATCGAATTGCTCGGAAATCAATTTGATGTCGGTTTCGAAACTGTTTGTCATCGGCTAAGCACTCTCCAGCGCCCCTCCTCCAGAGGAGTACCATTCTTTTTCATACGCGTAGATCGCGCTGGAAATATTTCCAAACGACAATCGGCAACTGATTTTCATTTTTCTCGGATTGGCGGAACTTGCCCGCTCTGGAATGTGTACGAAGCTTTCGCTTACCCGGGGCGAATCATGACCCAACTCGCTCGTATGCCTGACGAACGCACGTATCTCTGGATAGCGCGGACCGTTTCTCATAAGAGCGGCGGCTATGACTCCCTAAGCAAGACGTTCGCCGTCGCCCTGGGGTGCGATGTTCGACACGCTGCCGCCCTCACCTATTCGCGAGGACTCAACGTTCTTGACCCTACATCCGCCACACCAATCGGGATTGGTTGCAGAGTTTGCGAGCGTACAGAGTGCCCTCAACGCGCGTTCCCTCCGCTTGATCGCCGACTTATGATCGACGAAACTCAATCGTTATTTGCGCCGTATGCAACGTCCGTCAGATAGCACAGAACTCCCTGCCCTTTGCACGCCCCCGTCTACTGGGCCCCAAACTCTGAAGGCGAAACTACCGACGACATGGCCGTGGTTGATTCGTGTTCAGCAACTTATGCACGCCGTCTTCCGCCTAGGCCTTTTCTTCGAAGGTCGTGAGAACTCTGGGGCTCATGTGCCGATTTCCGATTTCACTGAAGTAGATTGGGCACCAGTGACGTTCGATTTGCGCTGCTAAGCGACGTTTGTTGCGGATGCGGATCATGACGGCGTCTAACGAGTTGCGCGCGCACAGGGTGTCGACCAATTTACCCTAAGCTTTCGAGATCGAAGGTGCTGCAAACCTGTGCGCGGCGGGTCTCTTGGCGTGCGAGCGGCGGACTTGTTTACGCCATGCGCCTCAGCGCCTCGCCGATTTCGTCGAGCACCTTCGGGTCCTCGATCGTCGCCGGCATCGTCCAAGGCTCGCCGTCAGTGATCTTCTTGATGGTGCCGCGCAGGATCTTGCCGGAACGGGTCTTCGGCAGCCGCGCCACCGTGATCGCGAGCTTGAATGCGGCGACCGGCCCGAGCTTGTCGCGCACCAGCGCCACGACGTCCTTCTCGACCTCGGCGGGCGCTTTGGTCACGCCGGCCTTCAGCACCAGGAAGCCGCAGGGCACCTCGCCCTTGATCGCATCCTTGATGCCAAGCACGGCGCATTCGGCGACATCGGGATGCGAGGCCAGGATCTCCTCCATGCCGCCGGTGGAGAGCCGGTGGCCGGCGACGTTGATGATGTCGTCGGTGCGGCCCATCACCCAGACATAGCCGTCCGCATCCTTGTAGCCGGCGTCCGAGGTCTTGTAGTAGCCGGGGAATTCGGAGAGGTAGGCGTCCCTGAAGCGATCATCCTGCTGCCACAGCGTCGGCAGGCAGCCCGGCGGCATTGGCAGCTTGATCACGATCGAGCCCATGGTGCCCGCCGCTACCGGCTTCGCCGCCTCGTCGACGATGTCGACCTGATAACCCGGCATCGGCACCGTCGGCGAGCCGTGCTTGACCGGCAGCATGCCGAGCCCGACCGGATTGCCCGCGATGCACCAGCCGGTCTCGGTCTGCCACCAGTGATCGATCACAGGCACCTTGAGCTGCTGCTCCGCCCACGCCACGGTCGGCGGATCGGCGCGCTCGCCGGCGAGGAACAGGGTACGGAGGCTCGATAGGTCGTAGTTCTTGAGCAACTTGCCTTCGGGATCTTCCTTCTTAATGACGCGGAACGCGGTCGGCGCGGTGAAGAGGGCGACCACCTTGTGCTCGCTTATCACGCGCCAAAACGCGCCCGCGTCCGGCGTGCCGACCGGCTTGCCTTCATACATGATCGTGGTCGCGCCATGGATCAGCGGGCCATAGACGATGTAGGAGTGACCGACCACCCAGCCGATATCAGAGCCGCACCACCAGATCTCGCCGGGCTTGACGCCGTAGAGATTGTACATCGACCATTTCAACGCGACGAGATGACCGCCATTGTCGCGCACCACGCCCTTCGGGATTCCGGTCGTGCCCGAAGTGTAGAGGATGTAGAGCGGATCGGTCGCTGACACCGGCACGCACGGCACGGCCTTGCCGACGTCGAACGTGGCGCGGCGCAGGGTCGCCCAGTCATGGTCGCGGCCCGCGGTGAGCTCGCAACAATGCTGCGGCCGCTGCAGGATAATGCAGGTCTCGGGCTTGGTGCCGGCGAGGCGGATGGCTTCATCGAGCAGCGGCTTGTACTGCACGATGCGCCCGGGCTCGAGGCCGCAGCTCGCCGAGAAGATCAGCTTCGGCTTGGCATCGTCGATGCGGGTCGCGAGTTCCTTGGCGGCGAAGCCGCCGAACACCACGCTGTGCACCGCGCCGATCCGTGAGCAGGCGAGCATCGCGACCACGGCCTCCGGCACCATCGGCATATAAAGGATGACGCGATCGCCCTTGCTCACGCCGAAATCCTGCATCACCGCGGCCAGCGTCTGCACCTCTTGCAGAAGCTCGGAATAGGTGAATTTGCTGATCGTGTTGGTGAGCGCGGAATCGTGGATCAGCGCGACCTGGCTGGCGCGGCCACCCGCGACATGACGATCCAGCGCGTTGTAGCAGGTGTTGACCACGGCGCCGGTGAACCAGTGCCCATAGGCCCCCACGGAGGGATCGAAGATCTTCTTGGCCGGCTCGATCCAGTCGATCTCGCGCGCCGCTTCCGCCCAGAAGCCGTCGGGGTCGCGAAGCGAGCGGGCATGCGCCTCACGATAACGGCTCTTTTGCTGAATGTTCATGTCACGTCTCGCTCGTATTTTTGTCGATAACAGGTGGCGTGCATTGGAAGGGAAATTGCACAGCCGCTTCCGGCGTGATGCTATCAGTCGCAGTTTCGCAGCGGCTAGATTTAGCAAACAGAGTTGAAACCGTTGCCGCAGACAAAACTTCGTAAAGGCACGCGGGATCACCCAAACGAATCGCTGATATCCAAGCGAGGACGAGGAGTCTTCGCCATCGCCCCCCGAAACTGCTCGGCCCGATCAACTTCGCCGGGTCTGCTCTTCGGTGAGATCGAAGATGGTAGTGCCCATTTCGCCGCGGCAAACAGATTATCCGGACTCCCTGTACGCGGCCCTAAGCGCCCGCGGTGCATGCTGTAAAGAGTGGCTCGAGCCCAAAGGATCGATACGCGCTTGCGGCCTGTGGAGCAAAGATAAACCTGGTTAGCTCTTCGATTGCAGGAGACTTTGGCGTCTCTCGAAACGGCGCAAAGCAGAATCGGGTCCGAGCGTTATGCGGTTCTGGGAAGGGGCCGATCAAATCTATTCCAGGCACCGCCAACAGTTCACTCAATTGCTGGACCGCAAATTCGGCATGCCCATTCACGAGCAACTCGGCGGCAAGTCCTTTCTCGATTCGTACCAGCTTGTTTGCAACCTCATGCGAGATCCGCAAATCCGAAAGCACCCTTGCAAATGCGATTCCACTCACACCGGTATTCGAAACTGCAATGCTGGACGCACTAAGCAGCACGCTCCTAAGGGCCTCTGGGCTTGATATATCGACGGCACTTCTGTCGCGGAGTTGGGCGATTCCTATAGCGGACTGAACCAAAGGCCGAATAGCCGAAGCATCGAGGACACCGGCCTCCGCCAGTTCAACCACAGCGGCCTCGAGTGCAATCAGCCCGTCGGCGCGCGTACCGGATCTTATTGCCGAGAGGAGAACAGCTGTTGGATCGGGCGCCAATTTGCACCGGAAGCCGGTTGACGCCTCAAAGGCTGGAACAACCACCTCTTTCAGCGGTGCGAGGGTCGCAAGGGAGCTCATCAAGCAGACTACGTCAGCCCTTCTCGTCACTTTTTTCACCTATGCAAGCCTGCATCATTTCAGACACACAAGACACTTCAGACTGAAGTAGGAAATCGTGTACTTGGGCAGGTCTGTCCTCTACATCGCCAAGCCCACCCATTTGACCAGTTCTGTACGCCTGTCAGCGCTTAGCGCCGCTGCTGCGATTCATTCCAGCGCAAAATCCGCTCGATTTGCGTCGCCAACCGGAGCAATCGTTCGTCCTGCCCCCTCGCAGCAATCATCATAAAGCCCGTACCAGGATGGCCACCGATCGGTAGCGAAATCGCACAGCCGTCCATCACGTTTGCCAGCGCAGTGTTGCGCAAAGCAAGCGCGTTAAGACGATGAAACGCTTCCGGGGTAGCGCACTGACTAATCTGTGGTGGCAGGATTGCAGCGGTCGGAAGGACTAAGACATCCGTTCCTAAAGCCTCGGTCATTTCTTCAACAAAATCCGCGCGGGCTCTTAGGCTGGATGCGTAGCTAATAGCACTCACGTCGTCAGCGCGCGCCATCCGCTCCGCTACTCGCGGATCGATGAGGTTCGCTTCAGTCCAGTCGCCCGGCTGCAGAGACCGTATCTCTACCGCGGCAAAGTGCCAGACCGGAATTCGAACATAGGTTTCAAACGGCTTGGGAGGCATTGCGCCCAAGCTTAGCTTTGCATCCCGCAAACATTGCAAAGCGTGGTCGAATGCGATTTTGACACCATCTTCAAGATGGTCGAGTCCGAACCCTTGCGCCAGCAATAATCGAACGGGTTCCGGACCTATATCCGCCATGGGTGACAGAACGGCAAAACCTGCCGTCACGTCCGCGACCGAACGACCGATTAATCCTACCCCGTCAAGCGTAAATGAAACGGGTAATGCGCCTTTGCGCGAAATTCGCGTGGCCGTAGGCTTCCAACCGACCAGTCCGCAAAAGGCAGCGGGGATACGTGCGGAGCCACCAGTATCCGTTGCAAGCGCCAAATCGGCATAGCCGCGCGCCACCGATACGGCCGCCCCACTGCTCGAACCACCGGCGGTTGCGCCCGCAAACAACGGAGTTTCTGGCGTGCCATAGTGCGGATTTAAGCCGAGCCCAGAATAGGCTAGCTCGGTCATATTGGTGTGGCCGACGAAGGCAGCCCCCGCGTTGCGCATTTTGGCGACGCAATTTGCGTCAGCGGGCGCCGGCGGATTCTTCGCACGCCTCCGTCCCCCCGCTCGAGTTACGTATCCCGTGACATCGAACAGGTCTTTAACCGAAACGACGCAACCCTTGAGCGGACCATCGAGTGGGTGCATCGGCTCGAACAATTGTGTGAATACTGCCGGATCGGGACCAGTGCGCGCTGCTTCCTGCGCGGCGACGGTTCTCGAATAGCCATCCAGGCCGTCCCATGAGGGTCGATGGACAATATCGGTCATATTTAGCCTCACGGAGCAAGTAGCCGCAAAAATTGAGGATGTGATTGTATCTCGGCCGGCTTGCCCGATAACGCGAAATGCCCTCGGTCCATGACCGCGACGTGCTGCGCAACGCGCAAAGCCAAACCCAGGTTCTGTTCTACGATTAGGATAGCCATGCGTGTTGCAAGTTCAGCCAAGCGCTCGGCGATTTCCTCGACTACGCCAATCCAGACGCCTTCCGTCGGCTCATCCAGCATTAGCAACTTCGGTCGACCGAGCAGAGCGCGGCAAATGCCGAGCATCTTTCGTTCTCCTCCTGACAGAGTGCCCGCGGCTTGACCAAGTCGAGCACGAAGCTTTGGAAAGAGTTCCAGCACCGACTCGACCTCGTCGACGGTGCCGCTGTTCAATGCTCCTGCAAGGAGATTCTCTTGCACAGAGAGGCGCAAGAAGACAGGCGCATCCTGAGGCACATAGCCGAGGCCCAGCTTGGCGCGCTCCGCGCTATCGAGAGATGTGAAATCCTGCCCGGAGAAATGGATGCGCCCGGCGGTGAGGCTAATCTCTCCCATTAGCGTCTGCAAAAGGGTTGTCTTGCCGGCGCCGTTCCGGCCCAGGATCCCAACGATCTGGCCAGGCGCCACTGCAAATGACAAGTCAAACAGAACACGGCTGCGACCATATCCGGCGCAAATGCCCTCGGCCGAAAGGAGAGGCGCCTCATATCCGCCTGAGATACACATCCTGCACCTTCGTATTCGACTGAATTTCAGCAACCGTTCCATTGGCCAGAACGCTGCCCTGGTCCAACACCGTCATGTGATCGACAAGTCCGCGAATGAAATCGAGGTCGTGCTCGACAATGATGATTGAGCACTTCCCATGCAACTGACGCAGAAATTCGCCAGTCAGCTTTCGTTCTTCAATGCTCAGGCCGGCAGTCGGTTCATCCAGCAAGAGAAGGCGCGGGTTAAGGGCCATGGCCATGGCAA
This sequence comes from Bradyrhizobium barranii subsp. apii, assembly GCF_011516635.5. GTDB lineage: Bacteria > Pseudomonadota > Alphaproteobacteria > Rhizobiales > Xanthobacteraceae > Bradyrhizobium > Bradyrhizobium barranii. The sequence goes on from NZ_CP096255.1 coordinate 9,072,186, forward strand.
TTTCAAGCCATTGCTGCTCACCGTTCGAAAGAACGCCTGCGAGATCGTCGGCCCGCTCAGCAAGTGCAAAGTGCGACAGTACGCGAGCGATGTGGTCTCGATGTGTCCTGCAACTGCGCGAAAAGACCAGCGAGACGAGGCTTTCACGCGACTGGCTGGCAATCAGCATGTTGTCGTAAACTGAAAGCTCCGGGAAGATGGAGGTTAATTGGAATTTGATACTGATCCCTGCCCTGGCACGATGCTGGGGAGAAGCCGTAGTGATATCGCGTCCACCCAACAGAACCCGCCCTGTGCTCGGGGGCTGCACGCCCGCGATGCATTTGAGGAAAGTGCTCTTTCCCGAGCCATTCGGTCCGATCAAGCCGTGGAATTCACCTTCGGCTAGGGCGAGATCAGCACGGCTCAATGCCTTTAGCTGACCGTAGGATTTGGAGAGATTTGATATTTCAAGCAGCACCGACTCGCTCCTGCAACGTGCGCAAGCGCCCAACGGCGGACCGCGCGACCCGCTCCTTGTCGGAGACCAGCAAGCTGATTAGGCCAGATGGGCGAACGAGCACAACTGCCAGCAACAGCAGACCGAGCAACATCGGCCAGATGCCTGCATACCGATCCGCTAGTAGGTAGCTCGCGAGTTCTATGGTAAACATACCGAGCACAGCGCCGATCAGGCTGCCTGTGCCACCCAACAGCACGCCGATGACCACCTTGGTAGAAAGTGCAACACCGATAATAACCGGCCCTACGAAACCCTCATGGAAAGCATAAAGGCTCCCACCAAGTCCGGCGATACCTCCCGCAAGGGTAAAGACAATCATGCGCATGGCCTGGACCGGTGCACCGAGAAACGCGGCACGACGTTCATTCTGCCTAGCCGCGGCAAGCGCTAGTCCGAATTGCGATCGCGTTAGCCAGCGACATGAGAGATAGACCACTAACAGCAGGCCAAGCGCGCAGTAGTAAAAGACCGGACCTTCGGTGATATCGGTGCCTGAGACCGTCAGGTAAGGTAGTCCCGAAATTCCGTTCTGGCCGCCGAGATAGTACCAACCCCGCGCAACACGTTCTGCAATATAGGCGCCGGACATGGTCCCAATGGCGACAACAATCAGTGCCGGTGGATGCCGCGCGATGAGAATAAGGGCACCGATGACTGCCGCAAAGAGGGAGCCGAGCAGAATTGCCAGGGGCAGAATAATGAAGGCCGACGTGACACCAACATCTCTTGCCATCAAGGCTGAGGCATAGCCGGCCGCGCCAAAGTAGAGGGCTTGGCCAAAGCTCATGATACCGCCGTATCCCCAAGCCAAATCAAAACTCAACGCCAGCAAACAAAGCAATACGACTCGAGTCACGAAGACCGCGAAATAGTCGGGCGTCACGGCTGGCAAGTACAGCAAGATCAGAAGTATCAAGATCTCAACCGATGGCAGCCTGCCTATTCGGCGTACTCCGCCAACGGAAGTTATCGTTCTTATCATACGCGTAGTCTCCTGTTCGGGAGCGAAGTTTGGATCCCTGCTCCTCGCTGCGTCACGTGCACTGCCGCGGGGCGACTAGCCCATCGCTTCTCTGCCGGATTTTGTATGAACCATTTTCGGCCGAGGCGATGTACATCCGCATTTCGCAATGCCGGGATCCGGGCACCATTCCGGCTGGCCCCCCAGGTGCTTTGTCGATAGACGCATTGTCGATGGCCTCTGCCACGGCCTCTCGATCCGTTTTGCCAACCTTCTGAACGGCCTTGGCCCAGAGCATCAGACCGCGATAGGTGCCGGTCGCCGCGCTGCCTGCAGACAAAAGGGCGCCACCCGGAAATGCGTTGTCGTAGGCCTTCTGTATTTCGCCGCTAACGGAGTCTTCGTCGGCCACGGCACGAAAGTAATCGAGGCAGTTCGCCAGGCCTTCGATTTCCTCAGGCCGGTTCATGCCGAGCATGTTTTCGTCATAGTAGGCGCAGCTCAAGCGGCCGCCATTGGCATTGAAGCCGGCCTGGTGCAATTGCTTGAAGAAAGCGCCGACCCCGGGAGGGCTAATTGTATTGAATACCACGTTTACTTTTTCTGACAGAATGCGCGAAACGGTCGCCCCAAACTCAGTCTGGTCTGGGGTGTGATACTCCTCGAATACGACCTCGCCGCCATGTTCCTGAATTTTGACGCGAGCGTATTCGTTGATCTTCCGGGGCCAGAGGAAATTGGCTCCAGGGAGCGCGAAGCGCTTTCCGCCATTGGCAATTAGCCAAGGGATCAAGGTATCGCACTGTTGCGCTGGTGTCGGGCCGGTGCAGTAAACGTACGGAGTACATTCGCCGCCTTCGTACAGTTGCGGATAGATGTAGAGGCCTTTGCCTCGCCCGGCGATGACGTCTCTCATCGAAACGCGCGTCGAACTCAGGATGCCCCCCAGCACCACGTGCACTTTGTGCTGCATGACGAGTTTACGCGCGGCTACTACAGCCGTCGCCTCATCGGAGGCTGTGTCTTCAACATAGAGTTCGACCGGACGGCCAAGCAGGCCGCCCGCGTCATTAATTTGTTTAACCAAGAGCCGAGCGACGTTTGCGTCAGCCGTCCCTGCGAATCCGAGCACTCCGGTCAAATCCGTCGCAACACCGACTCGGACCGCTTCGCCTTGGGCGGCGTCCGCCGGTCTCACTGACCAGGTCCCAACACCAGTTCCTAGTGCGCTTACGGTTGCTGTCGCAACCGTCAAGAAACTCCGGCGTGAGATGTTGGAAGCGTCCTTCCTTGGCATGGCGTTACCTTTCTTTACTAAAAACGCCTTGCGGTTGCAGGCGTATGAGGGCGATCGCAAAAAAAACGAGCAATATTTCCGAAAAGGTGGGGGATACGATCCAAGGCAAACCCGCGTTAAGAAAGCCAATGATCGCTGCGCCCGCGAGCGGCCCAGAGATCAAATCGGCACCGCCAAGCAGAACAGCGAGAAAGCTCTGGATCATCAGTCGCAAACCAATGTCCGCTGCCAGCGAGTAAACCGGCACGATGAGCGCCCCGGCAAAGCCTGCCAGCGCGGCGCCCACTGCAAAGGTGGCCGTAAAGATCCGCTGGGTCGACATGCCAGATGCCCGGGCCAGCCTGGGGTTTTCGAATGCCGCTCTTGCCCGCAACCCGATGCGAGTGCGTGTCAGAACCAAAATCGCAGCTATGACCGTCGAGGCCGCCGCAGCGATGATCACCAATCGCCAATAGGGGAGTTGCAGTCCGCCGACCGCGAGACTTCCCAACAAGGGTTCGGGGACGGTGTGGTAGTTTCCACCAATATACCAGCGGATCAGCTCACGGATGATTTGACCGATTGCGTACGTCGCAAGCATTGCCGCGACTGGCGCTCGATAAAATCGACGGATCACGGTGATTTCCAGGAAAGCTCCGAGTCCCCCCACAATCAGCGGCGCCAACAAAAGACCTATCCAGGGGGAGAGACCTGCTTGTGCCACGCTCCACTGCACAAACGCGCCCAACAGAATCAACTCGCCATGCGCCAAGTTGAAGATGCCTGTCATGTTGACGACAATGACCAAGCCTACAACGACGAGGACGACTATCGACGCATAGCTGATTAGCTCGAAGAGAAACGCGCTCAACAGCATTGTTACGCCCACGCGCTGTTCAACAGCGAGTGAATGGCAATGCAAGCATTGATCAGGATTGGCTCTCTGCGCATTTTGCTAGTTCCTTGGGCGAGCTTCTAATCGAGCCCTGATCCAATGAAAAAAGCAGTGCGAAGCCTACAGCGTCAAATCGATGCTGCTCATAGCTTTCATCGACATGAATAATGGAGCTATTCGGCCGCCATCGTGGAAACGGAATCCCGCAGACCGCGCTGCACAACTTGGCATCCGCGAATCTGCCCGCGCAGCCAGACGCTTCCCGGCTCGCGATCGGCGCGCCCAGGCCAGACCATCGAGATCGAAGTAGCGCTGAACGGGAGTGGTACCGCACTGGTTCTGAGGCCGAAGATAGGCGCATACAAACCAGCGATGCGACTGGGTAGCGTCGTCAGAAGTGGTGCCTCGCGCGCCATCATCAAGGTGGCCAGGAAATTCGGACCAGAAGCAACGATGTTAATAGTGGCGTCGATCTCCTCCAGCGCGGGCCGAAGGCATCCCCAAAGCTCACCATTGAGCGAAACGACGGCTTGCGGCGTTTCAATGTAGCAATGCTTGGAAATCGGCACCTCGAAGCCAAGTAGCTGCGGGTTAAAACAGCAGCTCAGCGTTTCCTTGAAAAGCGGCTCGCTATGTTGCCAGGAAGCGGGTGAGTTGTAGCATCCTATGATCAGGTCAAGTTCTCCGGCATCCAGCAGATCAGCGGCCCCGAGTGGCTCGATCGTACGCGCAGCAAGCGACACCGACGGTGCAGACCGGCGAAGCCCACTTATTAGCTCCGGCAACAGCAACACCTCGAGGCCATCTGTCAGACCGATGCGAAATACCCGCTCGTCAATTGACGGGTCAAACGTTTTGCTGGTTCGGAGGACATGCTGCGCCTGAGCAAGCAATTCGCGAATCGGCTCGTAGAGCTCAAGGGCCCGATCCGTTGGCTCCATCGAGTTTTTCACTCGCACGAGCAGTTCGTCGTCCAAGATTACTCGCAGCGTCGAAAGTGAGTGGCTCATAGCCGGCTGCTGGATGCGTAGCCGCTTTGCCGCGAGCGTCACGCTGCGCTCCTGCATCAGCGCATCGAAGGCGACGAGAAGGTTGAGATCGAAGGAGCGGAGATTGAAGTGGTCAATGGCAGCCATCGATAGCCTCGATTTGAGATTCAAGCCCAATTCATATTATCGATGGGTCGACAGAAACGCTAGTTGTCAGCGAAGAAAAGGCTTAGGGCATGAGTGAAAAGACTTACCGGGTCGGCCAATGGCAAATTACCCGCATTCCAGAAATTGACCTCTATTTTGATCCCGCAGGATTGATCCCCGAATGGGATGAGAGCGTGCTTGGCGAAGAAGCCGCGCCAATAATTGAGCCAACCCGTGAGAACGGCGGAAGCCGACTGAAGGCGCCGGTGCATAGCTGGCTGGTTCGAAGCGAAAGTTGCCGGTTTTTGGTTGATACAGGAGTAGGCAACGGTCGCCAGCGCACATTTGCACCATTTGCAAATCTTCAGACCGACTACTTCGATCGGCTTCGTGCAGAGGGCTTGAATCCCAACGAGTTGGATTTTGTGCTCTGTACCCACATGCACACCGATCACGTCGGCTGGAACACTCGCGCCGACGGGGGCAAATGGGTGCCTACATTCCCGAACGCTCGCTACGTCTGGGGTCGTGTGGATGGCGCGGTTGCAAGGCACCCTCGCTTCCATCAAGGCCCAACCGCCGGCGTCTTCGAGGATAGCGTAGAACCGATTATCGAAGCGGGACTATTCGACGAGATCGAACCCGGACCTTTTGCGCCAATTGACGGCGTGACTTTCCATTCAACGCCCGGACACAGCCCGGGCCATCTTGCCATTTCCTTGCAAAGCCGCGGCGAAGAGGCATTCTTCGGCGGCGACGTCCTTCACCATCAAGTTCAGGTCCTCCGACCCGAGTGGAATTCGGCGTTCTGCGAGGACGCCGAGCCGGCGCGCGCTTCACGGCTCTGGGCGCTGGGCCATGCCGCCGACAGCAATGCGCTCTATTTCGGAGTGCATCTTGGCGGTTCGTCTGTCGGGCGCGTGAAACGCATGGGCGATCGATTCACCTGGATTCACGAATAGGGACTAATTCATGACCGTGCATCTTTCTCCTTACGCCCGAAACAACGAAGTGGTGTTCACGTCCGGCCAGGGCGGCTTCAACGAGCAGGGATTGATCCAAGGCGATATTGCCGAGCAGACTGTGCGCACCTTGCGCTGCATCGAAAAGTTGCTTGCGGAGTCCGACCTCACATTGGCGGACGTCGGCAAGACGACGGTCTGGTTGGCCCGGGCCGAGGATTTTGCTGCATTTAACTCTGCTTACGCTGACGTTTTCGGGAATCACAAGCCAGCTCGCACAACTGTCGTGTCGGGACTAGTGGTAGCCGGCGGGCTTGTCGAGATCGAAGCTATCGCGTGGAAACACGCTGTAGCAGACGCGGGGACGAGTAAACATGGATAAGCTTAAGTCGGCACTCGACCCTGCGATAAAGCGGATTGTCGATCCGTTGATCGCCTCGCCTGTCCCAGGGCCACACATGGGAGGCGTCGAGGACGCGCGCCGTTCGTTCCGAGTGAGCCGCCGCGCGCTAGCACCAGCACTGCCAGAAGTCGCGAGTGTTCACGACGTGCCCGCAGCCGACGATCGGCCCGCAATGCGCGTATATCGGCCCTGGGGTATTGCAGGTACCGACGTTCTACCGGCCTTTTTGTTTTTCCACGGAGGCGGATGGGTCACGGGAGATCTCGATACGCACGACAAGGCTTGCCGTTCCATTGCAAATGCCGCTCGCTGTGCGGTGATAGCTGTCGACTACGCGCTTGCACCCGAGCGGCCGTTCCCCGCAGCGCCTGATGACGCGCATGCAGCATACAAATATGTGAGCGCGGCATTCGCCGAGCTTATGATTGATCCAGCGAGACTCGCTATTGGAGGCGATAGCGCAGGAGCTAACATTGCAGCCGTTCTCGCTCTGAAGCTACGCAATGTCGGAGCACCGCCCCCACGGCGGCAGATCCTGATCTACCCTTTGACGGATTTTTCCGCAAAGACGGCCTCGAAGGCTGAGTTTGAACATGGACCAACTCTGAACCGAGCCGCGCTAGATTGGTTCGCACGACAGTACCTTCCCGACTCGGCCATGGCGACGGATTGGCGCGCTTCACCCCTGCTTGCCAGCGACCACCGCCATTTGCCGGCCGCACTAATCATCACCTGTGGTCATGACCCGCTCCGCGACGAAGGCATCGCCTACGCTGATCGACTAGAATCTGCAGGAGTCAGGGTGCGTCGACGTCATTTTCCAGGCCAAATCCATGGCTTCTTGCTCATGGGCGGTGTCGTACCTGAAACAACTATCTTGATCGGCGAAGTTGCATCAGAACTGCAGCACGCATTCGCAGGGTAGATTAAGGGCCACATCGAGGCGCACTCAACATCGGGTTTGATAATGCCGTTCCGCAACATCCGATCGAAAGCGTTACCTCCGAGGCGCTCCTAAGCAGGGCCCTCAACTTGGGCCCGGCACTTGGTGTCGGGCTTCTTTTTTACAGAGGATGAGCAGCGCTCGCAACGCTGCTCGGCTGTCGCTCGAACAATGTGTTGCTGGTGCTTCTTCGAGACGCCAGAGCCGCGAATTATCAAATGAGGTGGCGCAATAGCTATGATCGAGCTCGTCAGTGGTAGAGCCGACTAATTGTAAGGTGGTCACATGACTGAAAACTCATCGCTGGCACTCCATCACGGTCGGCAACAAGTCGCCGACCGTTGCGTTTCCTTCCTTGGGTCTGAGAGTGCCTTCATGGTCAACGAACTTCACTGGGACTTCCAATTTGGATATCTCATCCACGATGTTTCGCGTCTGCGCCGGATCGTCTTTGACAGATTCCTTGCACCATTAAAGATAACGCGATCGCAATGGAGGGTTCTTGAGCTCATTGCACGCGAGAGCGGCGTACCCCAGACTCAAATCGCTAACGAATTGGATATGGGAAAAGTTGCGATTGGATCTCTTGTCGACCGCCTCGAGGGCACGGGCTTCGTCGTTCGAAAGTCCGATCCAAGCGATCGGCGTGTCAATCGCGTGTGTCTGACCCAACAGGCACAGGAATTGTTGGGCAATATGCGCAAGGAGATCGACGATTTTGACGCCAGGATAATGAGGGAGGTGAAAGAATGCGAGCTTCAAGCCACCTCGCGCACTCTTCTTTCTATAAAGCGTGCCCTGTTAGACTTGTACAACGGAACAAATGGATAGGAACCTCTCGCAGAGACAATTGCCGATAGCTAGCCCGCTCTAAAGCCACGGAGAGCCAACAGCTATTTCGTTTGCATCCATCCGATAAGGCGATCGACCGGCACACTATCGCTGTTGAGCATTGCGGATGCGCGTGCAAGAGGAGCGCTCAGGCTCGATTGATGCGCTAGCGAACTATCATTCAAGCTAACTGTGATGCATGCCTCGACGCAACGAACCGCGACAAACTCGAGCGAGCTTTCGTTTCAGAGTTGTCCCCTCGGAAACGTGACGCAATAGATCTTACGTGCAGATCTAATTGCAAACTTTCTAGGGGGAAATGAGAATGAGATTCACGAAGACACTGATCGCGGTGATGGGATGTTCGATATGCGTTAGCGCCACCGAGGCATTCGAATTTTCCGCTCAACAGCAAAAGAGTGGAGTATTCTTGGGCGCGAGCGCTGGTGTCCCGCCAGAGGGAATCTACATGATCAACCAGTTCTTCACCTACCAAGCAAACATCGTGGGACCGGTAACAAACACAATTGGAAGCAAGACTGGTGTGCAGGCTGCGGTCGATGTGCAAGCCTTTCTGTTCGTGCCTGGCTGGACGTTTCTCGGAGCTACATATGATGCTGTGATTGGAGTGCCATTCGCCATGCAGAGCGCGGGCAATCCGATCAACGCCCAGGCCTCCGGCATGCACAATACTTATATTGTCCCAGCGGAGTTGAGTTGGAAGTTGGCGGACAGTGGTGTCAGTGTGAAAACTGGCCTCGGGATCTTCGTGCCAGACGGCACCGTTACGGGACTTGGCGGAACGGGAAATGTTGGCGCGCCGTATTGGACCTTCCAGCCGGAAGTCATCGTCTCCTATCTGAAAGACGGCTGGAACCTGTCCGCCGCATTGTACGAAGAAATCAATACGGCAAACAGCATTACGGGGTACAGGACCGGCAACATTCTGCACGCAGACTTCACTGCCACAAAGACAATCGGCAAATGGACGGTTGGGCCAGTGGCCTATTACGTTGGCCAGGTCACCAGCGACAGATCCAGCGCGTTCTACAATAACCTTATTCAGAATGCGAACAGATACGATGTGTGGTCGATCGGCGCGTTGGTAGGTTACGACTTTGGACCCGCGGCGTTCACTGTGTGGGCAACACAAGAAGTATCTGCCCGTGCATCAGGTGCAATGGCGGGACAGACTGATCTATCGAATGCCACAAAGGGGTTCACTGCGTTCGCAACGCTTAGCTACAAGATATGGAGCCCCGATGAAGCGCCCACGTCCGGGCGACCGTTGGCACACAAATAACCCCTTACACGACTGATACCCGATGCGAACTTTTGTCAGCCACGAGGTTTCCTGCTAGCTCGAGCGCGCGAAGGCGGAGAGTCAAAGCACTCTCCGCCTTAAGTGGCAGCCCATTTAACATCCAATGACTGATCGTCGAGCGGACATTTCATAGCGATTAGTTCGGTTCGAACATGAAGAGACAATTGGAGGAGACATGAATATCGGTTTTGTAGGTCTGGGCCAGATGGGCCGTCCTATCGCCCTGAACTTGCTGAAATCCGGCGGAGCTCTCACCGTTACCGGCCGGACGCCAAAATCGTTCGCTGAATTCGAGGAAAGAGGTGTTCGCGCAACGACCGACCCGAGCGTTCTCTCGCAGTCCGATGTTATCTTCCTCTGCTTGCCCGATGATAATGCTGTCGAAGCGCTGCTCGTCGGAAAGGACGGACTTTCCGCAAATTTGGGCGAGGGCCAGATCGTCGTCGACCTGAGTACAATCACCTATAAAACGACCATCGCTATCAATGAACTGCTGAAGTCGCGCGGCGTCCTCTTCCTCGACGCGCCGATCTCGGGCATGAAAGCGCGCGCGATCGACGGTACCTTGACGATCATGTGCGGTGGTGAGCGCTCTACCTTCGAGCGCGTCAAGTCGCTGCTAGACTGCATTGGAAACAAGAACCTTTACATGGGCGCTTCCGGAAGCGGTCAACTCACCAAACTCATCAATCAGCTTCTTTTCGACATCAATGCGGCGGCCATCGCCGAGATCTTGCCAATGTCCGCCAAGATGGGCCTTGATCCCGACCTGGTCGGCGAAGTGGTCAATAGTGGCACGGGCCGCAGCTATGCATCGGAGTTCTTCATTCCTCGCGTACTCAAGGGGTCCTTCAGCGATGGCTATCTCATGAGGAAAGCTTACAAGGATCTGGTCAGTGGAGCGGAGCTAGGCGCGCGTCACTGCATTCCAATGCCGGTGCTTGCGGCCGCGACCGCAACCTATCAGATGGCGCTCTTGAGAGGTCATGGAGGGAAGGACAAGGGTGGCATGATCTCTATCTTTGAAGAATTGCTTGGCGTCACCTATCGCAGCCTCGCGCCTTCGCTAGAGACCTCGGGAGTGGCATGATGTCCGACAATGATCATGGCCTCGACAAGGGCCTGACAAACTACGGGGACTTCGATTTTGCGCGTTTCCTGCGTAGGTCATTCGCGCGCTCAATGGGCATCTCTCGCGAGATGCTCGATAAGCCGATCATCGGCATTGCCATGACGCCATCGGGCTTCAACAACTGTCATCGCTATATGCCAGATCTTGTCGAAGCCGTCTCCCGCGGCGTGCTCGCCGCTGGAGCTTTGCCGCGACCGTTCCCGACTGTGTCGCTGGGCGAGGTTTTCCTCAACCCGACCAGCATGATGTACCGAAATCTCATGGCAATGGACACCGAGGAAATGATTGGAGCGCAGCCGATGGATGCGGTCGTGCTCATCGGCGGCTGCGACAAGACCGTGCCCGCTCAATTGATGGGTGCGGCTTCCGCCAATCTTCCGGCCATTCAACTCGTCACGGGACCGATGTCGACCGGCCGGCACAAGGGACAGCGCCTCGGCGCCTGCACCGATTGCCGCGGTTTCTGGGCCCAGTACCGAGCCGGGACTGTCAACTCCGACGAGATCAAGACCGTGGAAGGCCGTCTCTCGGTAACCGCCGGTACCTGCGCGGTTATGGGGACGGCTTCAACGATGGCTTGCATCGCCGAGACGCTCGGCATGTCGTTACCGGGCACCGCGTCGATTCCTGCCGTACACGCCGACCGCCTAGTGGCGGCCGAGGAAACAGGGAAGGCCGCTGTCCGACTGATCGATAGAAGACTTTCGCCACGCGACGTCATCACCCACAAATCGGTCGAGAACGCGTTGCGTGTTCTGCTCGCGGTCGGGGGCTCCACCAATGCCGTTGTGCATCTAGCCGCGATCGCCGGCCGGGTAGGGATCAAGATCCCGTACTCGCGCTTCAACGAGTTGTCGGACCAGACGCCGGTGCTAGTTGACCTGAAACCGGTGGGGGACGGTTACATGGAGGATTTCCATGCAGCCGGCGGCATGGCGGCGCTATTGCGCGAGTTGCGCCCGCTTCTGCATCTGGACACCATCGATATTGAGGGGCGTCGTCTCGGCGATCGTCTTCTGGAGCCCATGGATTGGGTAGATCGTTCCATCATCCGTCCGTTCGATGATCCGATTTCGAAAGTCGGAGGACTGGTGGCGTTGACTGGCAATCTGGCGCCGGACGGAGCCATCTTCAAGCGCGCGGCGGCAACGCCGGCATTATTCGAGTCGGAAGGCCGCGCAGTCGTCTTTACTGGACTCGAAGATCTCAGCAAGAGAATCGATGATCCGGACCTCGACGTAAAGCCAGACGACATCCTTATTCTGCAGAACGCCGGCCCGCATGCGGCAGGTATGCCCGAGGCAGGGTACCTACCCATTCCGAGGAAACTCGCTCGGGCCGGTGTAAAGGACATGTTGCGCATTTCAGACGCGCGTATGTCGGGCACTGCCTTCGGTTCGATCGTGCTGCACGTCGCGCCGGAAGCCGCCATCGGAGGACCGCTTGCTGCCGTCCGTAGCGGCGACCGCATCCGCCTGTCCATCGCCAACAAAACGATCGATCTTCTAGTCGAAGACGCCGAAGTTAAACGCCGCCTGGCTGATCATCGTCCTCCGCCGACGCCAGCGCGCGGCTACAAATCACTTTATCGCCGAACGGTGCTCCAGGCTCCGGACGGCTGTGACTTCGATTTTCTCACCCAAGGCGAAACACGATGACTTGGACATTTGCCTTGCGACCGTAGTCCGGCGACCGCGGAACTGCGCCGCGAACGGCTTGTCTGGCCAAGCCTATCTCGACGTTTACTGATGTTGCGCAAGTGCAGTGCATTGTGCCGCGAAGACGCAGATAGGTGGATCTACAGTTGTCTTCATAGTTCATATGCTGCTCCACCCGCCCAACTAATATACGTCTAGCTGGCCAACCGCTAGAGCCGGAGTGTCGCTTTTGCGCCTGCATCTGGCGATCGCATTTGGACACAGGCGCGCAGCGATTTTCGTAGCTTAACCCCCGCGATTGCGGCGAACGCCTCAGGGTCTCTTCACAGATACCAAAAGAATCCCAGCTGCTGTCGTTCGGCACATCTTATCCTATGCATCGCGTCTTTCAGACCTTTATCGATCGCTTATCGCGCGCCGAAGACGTCGCCCAGTTTTCGGAAGCGATGATCACTATGGCAGCCGCGCTCGATCTGTCTTGCTTCGCGTATCTCGCGTTACCATCTCAGCAGCACAAGAAGCCACTGTTGATCTCGACCTATCCCCCCAATTGGGTCGCACATTACGTTCGCAATCACTATCAGCGATTCGATCCCGTGATTATGAAGTCTCTTCAGAATCCGGAGCCATTCCAATGGGGGACTTCATTATCATGGATACATCTTTCAAAAGCTCAGCAGAAGCTATTTGATGAAGCTTCTCAGTTCGGAATTGGACACGGTTTCACAGTTCCGATTCACGATGGTCACGGCCCTATTGCCGCTCTGACCTTTGCTCGCGAGCGGCGAGACGTTGCGTTTGAACACTACGTCACATCAAACACTCGACTGCTGCAGCTGATGGCCATGTATTTTCATGCGCATGTTCGCCGTAAGCTCACACACGGAACCAAAATCGACGGAGTGAGCTTGTCGGCTCGCGAATTCGAATGTCTAGAATGGGCTGCGCGGGGCAAAAGTGCTTGGGAAATCGGACGCATCCTGGGCATCTCGCGGCACACTGTCGCCTCCTATCTGGACAATGCGAAAGAGAAGCTCGGCGTGCGCACGATCGTGCAAGCAGCTTCGCGCTTTGCGGCTGCAAAACGAGAAGAGCACAATTAAGGCAGGACGCCCCCCGCAAGTACGGGTGATGCCTTAAATCGCGAAGCAAGCTTCCATAGGCATGACAATGCTGTTTGGAGGCAATTATGATTCAGCTCATCACAGATCGGTGCTATGGCGAATTTGCAGAAACTCTCGTCGCGATGCATCAACTCCGGTATCGAGTTTTTAAAGAACGGCTAGACTGGGAAGTCTTCACCAGTGGAGATATGGAAGTTGATAGTTTCGACGCGCTCCATCCCGCCTACCTGGTACAGCTAGCAACCGATGGCCGGCTACACGGCTGCGTTAGATTGCTTCCATCCGTCGGGCCTACCATGTTGAGTGACACTTTTCCCGTACTTCTCGCTGGCCAAAGTGCACCAGCAAATTGCTCAATATGGGAAAGCAGTCGATTCGCACTGGACTTAGCGGCAGACGCTCCTAAAGGGAAACACGCTATAGCTTGCGCAACATATGAATTGTTCGCTGGCATGATCGAGTTCGGCCTCTCGCGACGGCTCACAGATATCGTCACAGTAACCGACGCTCGAATGGAACGAATCCTGCGTCGCGCCGGCTGGCCCTTACGGCGTCTGGCCAACCCGTGCGAGCTTGGAAATACATTGGCCGTTGCGGGCTTTCTCGAGATATCCACTGAGATACTCGCTGGGATCCGTAGCGCCGGCGGTTTCACCGGGCCCGTCCTTTGGGAGCCAGTCGTTCTCGCTGTCGCCTGACATAGTCGCGAGACGAACTGTTCTGTTAGCTCTCAAGCGACATTGCTGCTTGCAGCACGACGCAATGCATCCGCTCGCTTCAGAAATTGGGGGAAACAAGAAAATGGACCAGCCATGGATGTCCCGAGGGCAAGCTGTTGACCTGCAACAGCTCCGGTTTGCGATAGCAGCCGCAGACTGTGGGAGTATTCGGCAAGCTGCCGAGTTGCTGTCAATTCGACATTCGACCCTAAGCAGATCTATTCGTCAGCTTGAGCATCTGATCGGCGTTGCCGTATTCGAGCGCTCGGGCGGAGGCGTAAAGCAAACACCCGCAGGGCGACGCGTTCTCTGGATGGCCAGATTGATTCTGGAGCAAGTCGATGTTCTTGTCGCAACCGCAAAATCGAATGGACGAGGGGAAGCCGGGCGACTTTCGATCGGCTTTTGCACGTCTATCTCCGCGGGCAATCTGCGAGCGACACTGACTGAGTACAAGAATCGATTTCCTCGAATAGAACTCGCAACCATCGAGCGATCGCGAGCACGCCTAGCAACTGCACTACGAAACGGTACGGTCGATATTTTGATTGTTATTGGGGAGGTCCCGCTGCCCGACAATACCGTTCGCTCCCTCTGGAGTGAACGCATCCTGGTCTCTCTGGCGGACAGCCATCCTTTAGCCGCGCGCAACGTGATCTATTGGACGGATCTGCGGAACGAGACCGTTCTATTGAGCCAGCACGATCCCGGACGCGAGCTCGAGGATCTCTTGGTGTCAAAGCTTGTTTCTCCTGAAGGTCGCCCCAGAATCGAGCGCCACGACGTCAGCCGAGGTATCATCAAGAGTCTGATCAGCATGAAGCTTGGGATCAGCCTGGTCCTGGAGTCAGATATTGGCGCGAGCTTCGCCGGTTTGGTCTATCGCGAATTGCGCGATGGGACGGGGCCGACACGCGTTGACTTTTCGGCACATTGGCGAGCCGATAACGACAATCCCGCCTTGGATAGTTTTCTTAAACTCTTGGCTGAACGCTACCCTTTGCTGGCCTCAGACGAATGAACCGCCCGCCGAAGCTTCGCAAACCCGCGATCTGTGGCCATGAACCGCGCCAACATTGGCGCGATAAGCTTACCCGGATCGCTGATGGGTTGACCGGATTCGCTTGTAACGGCGTTCGCGTAAGCGATAAGATCTCGATGCACGGAAGCTGGCAATTCAATACTGATCTTGACCGGTCTCTCGTCTGGAAGTGCCCCAATCTTGAGCTTGGTCATGTCACCCTCTGTATGGTTCGAGAACGAGATCACGATTGACGATAACGCGCATCGGAAATCCCGGGCGAACGGTCAGCGTCGGCTGAATATTGAGGCTGCGACGAACAACCTGCTGGCCGGTCTGATTGAGCGAGTCACCTGCCCCGCGCCGCAGTGCCTGGATGATTGCACTGTCATTGCTGTTGATGTCAGAGCCCGCTCCGACTTCAGTGCCAATCGCCAAGAACGTTGATAGAGCGGCAGCCTTAAACAATTCGCTCCAGTGATTGTCGACCTCGTCTTGAAGACCCGCATAGCCCGCTGAGTCCGCGCCTGACTGCCGCTCCAAAACGATTGAGCGGCCGTTCGGCATGATCAGACGGGTCCAAACCAGCAGCACGCGGGACTGGCCGAAGGTGACCTGACTGTCGTATAGGCCGATCAGACGCGCTCCTTGAGGCACGAGCAGAAAGCGGCCGGTCGGCGTGTCAAAAACATTCTCGGTTACCTGCGCGGTAATTTGGCCTGGCAGGTCCGATCGGACCCCAGTGATCAGCGCTCCTGGAATCACCGTTCCAGCCTGCACGATGTAGGGTGAAGCGGGCTTGGTAACACGGTCAGGGCTTACCGTGCGACGATCCACAGAAGCATTAAGGAAAACAAGCTTCCGGTCTTGGCCGTTCTGCCCAGATTCATCGTCGCCGGTGCTCGTTGCGCTCGTCGACACGACGTGCTCGCTTCCAACCGCCGCAGCGGCGGACGGACGCACTTCTCGTCCATTTGTGGAAGCGAACAGATGGCTGATACGGGCTGCTTCGGTCTCCTGCTCGCGGCGCTGCTGGTCCGGATCAGCGCCGATCGCCGGCGACTGCCCTTGAGCGGCAAGGATCGGTCGACCGAGGTCGCCGGGGAGCGACGGACCAAGCTGCGGAATTGGCTGGCGCGGAACGCCGGCATAGTCCTTCGGCAGCGTCGTAATGCCGTCGGCAACATTGTGATGGTCGGTACTATAAAGCTCATCGGCCGCTTGATTGCGGGGACGATTGCTCTGCAGCGACCAAAGCACAGCTCCGCCGATGACAAGCAATGCAACCGCGCTCCCGCCGGCCAGGACCTTCCGCGACAACCGCGTCACGCGCGGATGCTCTGCTCTCAAGCGGAAGCTCTCGGACTGCTCCCCTTGTGTCTCCGGCGGAACTGGTTTGTCGTGATCGTTTCCATTCCGAGTTGTCATGACGACGGCCTCCCGTCGGTCCTGACAATCCTGACCTTCAGCTGGTGCTCACCGCCCAGCCGGAGTTCGGCGGCCGCGAAGAGCCGATCCACGATCAGCACGTTGCCGTAGGCGCGGTAGTTGACGAGTTCGGTCTTGCCGTCCGGGCCAATCACAAAGAGCGGAGGCATCTCACCCTGCACAATGCCCTGCGGGAATTCGACGTAGACCTTGCGGCCATCGTCATACACGGCGAGCGGCCGCCAGGGCGGACTATCTCCTTCGATGGCGTAGCGGGAGATACGCTGCGCCGGACCCGGAAGAACAGGTTTCAGAGCGACCGAACGCGATCGTTCGCGCACTGTTTCAGGATAGTACCAGGCAACAGATGGCATGTATGGCCGCTCGCGGGAGCGGAGCTCGATCAGGTAGGTGCGCCGATCGGTATTGACGACAAGATTGGTTTCGATCGACGCGCGGGTCGGCTTAACCAGGATATGAACGCGTCGCGTGTCACCGCTTCCACTCTCGGTATCGCCCACGACCCAGCGTACGGTATCTCCGGCCGCGATCGGCCCTGATCCCGTCAACTGCTCTCCCTCCTCGAGCGCAATATCCGTGATTTGACCCGGTGCGGCGTAAATCTGATAGAGCGCCCCGGGACTGTATGCATAGATTTGCGCCGCATTGAAATACCCCCGTTTGCGCGGTTCGACCCGGGCGGTGCTATTCGCTGTCTCCACTCGACTCACGGGTTCAGCGTCTTCCTTTCCTCCCGACTTGCCACCGAAAGCCGGCTTCCAGAGCGGCGGAACGTGAAGCGGTCGTGGTTTGTCGTCGAGGGCCACCGGCGGCGCCGGCAACGGAGGAACTTCCGCGTCATAGCTGATCTCGGGTGGTATGTAGGTCGCGCACCCACCAAGGGCCGACGAACAAAGCAGAAGCGCAGATAGAATTGCTCGTCTCGAGCTCACGAACCCGGGCCAAGCCGAATTGAGCCTGCTTTGCTGGAGAGAATGTTTCGAACGAAAGTCAGACGGCGACTTGGTCACTGACTCAACTCCTTTGACCAGTTGATGGCACGGACGTAGACGCCAAGGGGATTTTTGCGCAGGCGTTCGGCATCGCGGGGTGTCTCGATCACGATCGAGAGAATTGCAGTCCAGCGCTCAGTCGAGCTCAGTGAGCCGTTGTCGTAGACGCGCTGGGTCCACGCGACGCGAAAGCTTTCCGAGGACGCGCGAATGACGCTCGAGACGTCGACGGAGATTTGGGCCTTACCCAACTTGGCAAAGGGGTCGTTGTTGCGCGCGTAGTCGTTGAGCGCGCCCGCACCGCGATCCGTCGTGAAATCATAGGCCCGGAGCCAGTTTTGACGCAGAACGATGCCGTCAGCCGGTAGACCCCTGACATCCTCGATAAAGCGTGCCAGATGGTAGGCGATCTGCGCGTCAGTGGGTTGATAGTCGATGTTGGCCGGCGCAACCCTTTGGGCTTGGCCGAGATGATCGACTTCAACCACCCACGGCGTGATCGAGCCTTGGCTCGATTGCCAGACAAGGCTACCTGCGAGACCGGCCGATAGCATTAAGCAACCGAACGCCATCAAGCGCCAGTTCTTGGCCTGCACGCGGGCAGATCCAATGCGTTCGTCCCAAACCTGCGCTGCCTTTTGGTAAGGCGTGATGGGCTCGGGCATGCGCCCGTAATGATCGGAAGGTCGTTTGAACATCTATCATTGCCCCTGAGATCAAGTGATCGGTGT
Organism: Bradyrhizobium barranii subsp. apii; assembly: GCF_011516635.5. Taxonomy (GTDB): domain Bacteria; phylum Pseudomonadota; class Alphaproteobacteria; order Rhizobiales; family Xanthobacteraceae; genus Bradyrhizobium; species Bradyrhizobium barranii. Next base: position 9,090,245 of record NZ_CP096255.1, read on the forward strand.
AAAGTCGGGCGGCACCTGGATTGGAGGCGCCGCCCCACGGCGTGCGACGAACGCGCATTGGCGGCGTGTCAGCGCTCTCCTTCGGACAAATCGACGGACGAGCCGCTGCCGCCATGATCGCCTGAGCGGACCGCGTGGCCGGCTGCCGACGCTCCATGTCGAACAATCTCGCCACGCTTCATGCGCCGCGCCCAATCGGGCTGCCCTTCCGAAGTGCTTGCATGCTCGCCCGCTTGCCCACCGCCGCTGAGGGCAGCCCCGGCGCGGCGCAATGGGCTCATGGCAGCCGAACCACCGGCCTCCGCGACGCCGGCCAGGCCGCCGCTTCGATAGGCGGCGGATGCGCCGCTCAAGACGGCGCCGCTCCCACGCGCGGCGCCCCCCAACGCTCCGCCAGCGAGACCAGCACCACCCGCGACAAGACCTGCGCCGGCAGCAACAACCCCGCCAGCGGCAAGGCCTGTTCCAATCGCGGCGCCGGCGCCGAGCTGCGGCCCGCCGGACACCAGGCCGTTTGCGATTCCGGGACCGAAGATGCCGAGGCCCAGCAAGGAGAGCGCCGCAAGCACCAAGGTCATCGCATCTTCAATGGTCGGCTGTGCGCCGCCGAAGCCTGCGGTAAATTGCGAGAACAAGGTCGAGCCGATGCCGACAATGACGGCCAGAACCAAGACTTTGATGCCGGAGGATATAACGTTGCCCAGGACGCGCTCTGCCGCGAAGGCCGTCTTGCCAAACAAGCCAAAGGGGATGAGCACGAAGCCAGCCAGCGTCGTGAGCTTGAACTCGATCAGGGTCACGAAGAGCTGGATCGCCAGAATGAAGAAGGCGAGCAGCACCACGACCCAGGCGAACAGGAGGACGATGATCTGGACGAAATTCTCGAAGAAACTGATGTAGCCCATCAGGTTGGAAATCGAATCGAGCAGCGGCCGACCGGCGTCGAGCCCGACTTGAGCGATCTTTCCCGGTCGCAGGAAATCCGATGCGGAGAGGCTTGCGCCGGAAGCCTTCAGCCCAAGACCGGCAAAGCTTTCGAAGACGATGCGCGCCAGGCTATTCCAGTTGCCGATGAGGTAAGCAAAGACGCCGACGAAGAGCGTCTTCTTGACGAGGCGCGCGATGATGTCCTCGTCCGGCCCCCAACTCCAGAACAACGCGGCGAGTGTGATGTCGATCGCCGCAAGGGTCGTTGCGAGATATCCGACATCGCTACCCAGCAGTCCGAAGCCGTTGTCGATATAGCGCGTGAACGTTTCCAGAAACTGGTCGATGATTCCGGTGCCGGTCATGGCTTGCTCGCCTCAGGCGTCCCCAGGGGCGGATATCCCTGCGGCATCCGACTCTGATCCTTTGGGGCGGGTACCAAGCCTGCGGCGGAATCATCGTGGCCAAGAACGGCTGGACCGTCTTTCTTGCCAAAGAAGCGGCGCCGGTTTTCGTCCCAAATCCGCTTGCAACGTTGATAGCCCGCCGTGTCCTCCGAAGTGACGCTGCGGCAGCGTGCGAGGTCTGAGCTCGTTGCACCTGTCGTCTGCTCTGCCTTGGGCGGCGGCGGCGATTCCTCTCCACCACGAAGCTGAATCGTGCAGGCAACGACGGCGAATACGCCGATTGTCGTAAGCAGCGATAACGCCTTGAACGCTCTTACATCGGTCATCAGTGGAACATCCGCACGTCTTGGGACTGATAGCCCTGTCCGGGGGTCAGGAACCGCCTGAGCTGTTCTCGCCCCTGGTCCTGGGCCGAGGCGCGCTGCGCCGCTTCGAGGCTCTGTGCCCTACCCTGCGCCGCCACGGCAGCCGTGAGGTCGGCGAGCTGTTGCGCTTGAAGCGCGAGGATCTGATTGCCGGCCTGAGTTGCCTGCAAGGCGCCACTGGCACCCTGGCTCGACGTTACGAGCGCCGACGTTTGGATGCGGTTCGTTTCGAGGTTGCCGACGATTCCGGCCTGGACACGGAGTGAATCCTGCAAAGCAGCGACAGAATTCTGCCACCGCGATTGAGCGTTGATGATCAACGCCTGGCTGGACTGGCTCCCGGTGACCGGCGCATAGCTAGTCGAGAATGCGCGATCGATCTGCTGGACGTCGTAGGCGATGCGCTGTGCCTGGGCCAGCAGTTGCTGCGTTCGTTGGATCGATGATTGCAGTTGCTGCAGCGACGAGTACGGCAGGTTTGCCAGATTCTTGGCCTGATTGATCAGCATCTGCGCCTCGTTTTGCAACGAGGTGATCTGGTTGCTGATCTGCTGAAGCTCTCGCGCGGCTGTCAGGACATTCTGGACATAGTTGTTGGGATCAAAGACGATCCACTGCGCCCTAGCTGGCACCGTGACGCCAAGCAGCAGTGCGATGGTGCCAGCGGCCGCCAATAGGCCAAGACGCCTCATCGCGATTTCTCCAGATTGACGAGATTGGGGACTAGGTCGATGGCCCAGGCGACGCCACGCTGCTGGAGCCAGGCCGGCACGAAGCCGTCAGGTCCATGTTCGGCGAGGAGGTGTGCGATGGCAGCCTGGTCAGTCTTGGAAGAGGCTGCAGTGAATGCGAGCGCAACCTCACCTAGGCCAAGTTCGAACATCCGGTTGCCCCGGCGGGATTGGCAGTAATAGTCGCGCTTTGGCGTTGCCCGGCTCAGAAGCTCGATCTGGCGGTCGTTGAGGCCGAAGCGACGATAGATCGCAGTGATCTGCGGCTCGATCGCCCGCTCGTTCGGCAACAACAGGCGCGTTGGGCAGCTTTCGATGATCGCCGGCGCGATCGCGGACCCGTCGATGTCCGAAAGCGACTGGGTGGCGAAGATGACGGACGCGTTCTTCTTCCGAAGCGTCTTCAGCCATTCCCGGAGTTGCCCTGCAAAATCCTCGTCATCGAGGGCAAGCCAGCCCTCGTCGACAATCAGGAGTGTCGGCCGGCCATCGAGACGATCACCAATACGATGGAAGAGGTACGCCAACACAGCCGGCGCAGCACTCGTCCCGATCAAGCCTTCGGTCTCAAACGCCTGGACCGATGCCTCGCCGAGACGCTCGAATTCAGCATCAAGCAGGCGTCCGGACGGACCGCCCAGGCAGTAGGGTTGCAAGGCACGTTTCAGGGAGTTCGATTGCAGCAGGACAGACAGGCCCGTCAGGGTCCGTTCCTGCATTGGCGCCGAGGCGAGCGACGTCAGCGCCGACCACAGGTGATCCTTGACCTCCGGGGTGATCTCGATCTTCTCCCGTGCCAGGATCGTGCCGATCCATTCCGTGGCCCATCCGCGCTCGGAAGGATCGTCGATCCAGGCCAGCGGCTGCAACGCAACGGGTTGGTCGCCTCCGTCAGACATTGCGCCACCGAGATCATGCCAGTCACCGCCCATGGCGAGTGAGGCCGCTCGGATCGAACCGCCAAAGTCGAACGCAAAGACCTGAGCATTCGGGTAGCGACGGAACTGCAGCGCCATCAGCGCCAGCAACACGGACTTGCCAGCTCCCGTCGGTCCCACCACGAGGGTATGGCCGACGTCGCCGACGTGGAGCGAGAATCGGAACGGCGTCGATCCCTCGGTCTTCCCGAACAGGAGGGGTGGACCCTTGAAGTGCAGGTCCCTCGCCTCGCCAGCCCATACGGCCGACATCGGAATCATATGGGCGAGGTTGAGAGTCGACACCGGCGGCTGTCGCACGTTGGCGTAGACGTGTCCGGGCAGACTGCCGAGCCAGGCTTCAACGGCGTTCACCGTCTCGATCATGCACGTGAAATCGCGGCCCTGAATGACCTTCTCGACCAGGCGGAGCTTTTCGTCGGCTGCGCCGGGATCGCCGTCCCACACAGTGACGGTCGCCGTGACAAAGGCTTGTCCGATCTGGTCCGACCCCAGTTCCTGCAGCGCCGCGTCGGCGTCCAACGCCTTGTTGTGGGCATCGGTATCGAGCAGCGTCGACGCCTCGTTGGTCATCACCTCCTTGAGAATGGCCCCGATCGACTTTCGCTTGGCGAACCACTGCCGGCGGATCTTGGTCAGAAGCTTGGTGGCATCGGTTTTGTCGAGCATGATCGCCCGGGTCGACCAGCGGTACGAGAATGCCAGGCGATTCAGGTCGTCCAGAATTCCCGGCGTCGTAGCGCCAGGAAAGCCGACAATCGTCAGAACCCGGACGTTGGATGACCCCAACATCGGCTCAAGCCCGCCGGTCAGCGGCTGGTCGGCCAACAGCGCATCGATGTACATGGGAATTTCCGGCACTCGGACGCGATGACGCTTGGTCGAGATCGTCGAGTGCAGGTAGGTCAGCGTGTCCTGATCATCGAGCCAGGCACATTCGGGCATGAACCCTTCGACGAGCTGCAGCACGCGATTGGTTTGATCGATAAACCCGCGGAGCACCTCGCGCGCGTCGGCCCCAACGGTGCGATCGCGCCCCTCATAGAGCAGTCGCTCTGCCCTCGCGGCCCCCTCCTCCGGCGGCAGATAGAGGAAGGTCAGGAAAAAGCTGGACTCATAGTGGGCGCCCGCCTCTTCGAACTGAGCTTTGCGCTCGGCGTCAACCAGCGCTGACGCGACATCCGGAAAGATGTTCGGCGGGTAAGCACCCGCAAAATGACGCTGCGCCTCAACGAATACGGCCCAACCTGATCCCAGCCTACGCAAGGCGTTGTTCAAACGGCCGGCGACGCCGACAAGTTCAGCCGGCACCGCGCTGTCGAGGTCGGGGCCGCGGAATTTGGCCGTCCGTTGAAACGAACCGTCCTTGTTCAGGATGATACCCTCGTCGACCAGGGCCGCCCAAGGCAGGAAGTCGGCGAGACGCGCGTTGGAATGACGATATTCGGCAAGATTCATCATGACCGTGAGCTTAGGTGTTGAGATGGCCGGGAATGCGCAGATGTCGGCGCACCACGTCGACGAAGATAGGGTCGCGTTTGGCGGCCCAGACGGCGGCCATGTGACCGATGAACCAGAGCACGAGACCCGCGATCCACAGCCGCAGTCCAAGTCCAAGGGCTGCTGCAAGCGTGCCGTTAACGATCGCGACTGACCGCGGCGCGCCGCCCATCAAGATTGGCTCAGTGAGCGCTCGATGAACGGGAACGACAAAGCCTGTGACCTGCTCATTCATCAGATCACCACGCCGCCGCCGAACGAAAAGAACGACAGAAAGAAGCTCGACGCCGCAAACGCGATCGACAGACCGAACACGATCTGGATCAGCCTCCGGAACCCACCGGACGAATCCCCGAACGCAAGCGTCAACCCCGTGACAACGATGATGATAACGGCGATGATCTTGGCGACCGGCCCTTCCACCGACTGCAAGATTTGATTGAGTGGCTGTTCCCATGGCATGTTCGAGCCAGCCGCCCATGCCGGCGCCGAGACCAAAAGAACCGTGCCGGATGCGGCGAGTAGAGCGGCATCTCGAAGAAGGCGAAATTGCTGACGCATGTCAGTCTCCTGCTGATGAAAGGCTGTAATCGCCAGCGGCCCCGAGCCCTGAGACCGCTGCGAGCTCGGCGAGGCGGCGGTCGGCGCCGCGGCCCGCAAGAACGGCGATGAGGTTGATGGTCTCGGCAATCAGCGCACGTGGAACCGTGATGACGGCTTCCTGGATGAGTTGCTCGAGCCGCCGCAGCGCGCCGAGCGCGGTGCCCCCATGAATCGTCCCGATGCCGCCGGGGTGACCGGTGCCCCAGGCCTTGAGCAGATCGAGCGCCTCCGCGCCGCGGACCTCGCCAACCGGAATGCGATCAGGGCGCAGTCGCAGCGAGGAGCGGACAAGATCCGACAGCGTGGCCACACCGTCTTTGGTCCGCAAAGCTACAAGATTGGGCGCCTTGCACTGGAGTTCACGTGTATCCTCGATCAGCACGACCCGATCAGAGGTCTTGGCCACCTCGGCCAAGAGCGCATTCGTCAATGTTGTCTTGCCGGTCGATGTCCCACCGGCGACGAGGATGTTCTTGCGTGCGGCGACTGCGTTCTTCAGGATCTCGGCCTGTTCCGAGGTCATGATCCCCTTGGCAACGTAATCGTCGAGCGTGAACACGGCGACTGCGGGCTTGCGAATAGCGAAAGCGGGAGCTGCAACGACCGGCGGCAACAGTCCCTCGAAGCGCTCGCCGGTCCCGGGCAGCTCGGCCGAGACACGTGGCGCGCCGGCGTGCACCTCGGCGCCTACGTGGTGCGCCACCAAGCGAACGATGCGCTCGCCGTCCGCCGCGGACAGAGTTTCGCCTGTGTCGATCAGACCATTCGACAACCGGTCGATCCACAGCCTCCCATCCGGGTTGAGCATCACCTCGACGATCGCTTCATCTTCGAGGTAGCCGGCAATCGCGGCACCAAGCGCGCTGCGCAGCATTCGCGCGCCACGCGAATTTGCCTCTGATTGAAAGGAATGGATTGCCACCGTTCGCCCCCATCGGATTTGGACGTCCAAAGCGGGTCCTCAGATGGGGATCATTAGAAAAGGCACCAATGCACTTGGCGCAACAAGCGCCTTTGATGATCGTAGGCTGGCGTAGAAAAAGGAAGACTGAGAACTGCGTATCGGTTCGCTGGGAGTGGCTGTTCACCACTCCGCATCGTCATCCGCGGGCAGGAGGATGACCGAATCCTCATACAACCCAACTGACTCAAGAGCGTAGGAAACATCAGCCGGCCTGAACAAGAGGATTGAACTCCTCCACGAAGCGATGGATCGGCGCCAGGGCCGCGCGAACCAGATCAACGTCGCGATCTGCAGTGCTACGTTGAGACTGAACGCGACTTGATAGGCTTGGACGGGCCTATGGCCATCATTCGCAGACCATTGCTCCAGGATAAGACCTGTCGCGTATTGTGCCAGAAACGCCCAACCAAAGTGCAAGACGTTCAACGCGCCGTTGGCACGACCGGCAAGCTCCGGCGGAAAGTAATCCGCTATCACCGCGAAGCTAACCACGGTTGCCGTTCCGACAATTGCGACAACGGACCAAGGCAAGACGGACGGCAGAGGCGCTCGTAGAACCAAGGCTGACTCGGCTGCGATAAACAGCACCGCAACGATTGCTAATATCGTCTCCGCCCCGATTCCTCTTCGTTTGAGGTAATGGACCATCGTGCCGAACAACCAAGCGCCGCCGCTAAGTACGATCGACATCGTGAACAGCTGCCCGACCAGACTCGCGCGATCAAGGCCTTCCACGTCCACTAGCCACGGCGATGCCCACAACCCCTGCAGGGACCAAGCCGATCCAACGCAAGTCGCCGACAACGGGGCCATTCGCCAGAAGCGCTGATCGCCGAAAACGGAGCTGAGGGTGGCGGGCGCTGTTGATGGGACAATGCCTCGCTCGGGCACCACGACATAGATGAGAATGGCTACCGCACCAGTAGCGGCCGCCAGGATCTCAAAGAGCTGCCGCCAGCCGATCCAGGCGAGAAGGTGTTCGACGGGAACGGTAGCGGTCACCGCTCCCAGCGAGCCCAGCATGACCATGTAGCCGTTCAGCAAGGCAACTCGCTCCCTGGAACTCCAGATGATGATGGACTTCAGTCCTGCTGTCAGCGCCGCCGCCACGCCAAGCCCGATCATTGCCCGCGCGATCAAAAGTGACAGGAAGCCGGTCGATATCGCGAACAGTTCGGCGCCGGCGGCGGCGACCAAGAGCAGAACACTCTGGACTCGGCGCGGACCAAAGCGGTCCAACAATATGCCGACGGGGATCTGAGCCGCTGCGAAAACAAGGAAATAGACTGACGTAAGCAACCCGAGGTCGGCGGTCCCAAGCCCGGCATCCGAGCTGAGATGACTCCCGATCAAAGCGTTGATCGTTCGAAACAGATACGAAAGATAGTATCCAGCAGCAAAGGGGAGGAAAACGCGCGCAATTCGACACCATCCTATTGAGATTTGCATGCTGGTCCTTTTCGCTATCGGCTCGTTCGAGCCGATAGCGCGTCCAGCTTTTTGCCAGTTCGGCTAAGTTGCTGCGGTCGTAGGCTGGCGTAGAAAAAGAAGAGCCGACGCGGTCGGCGCATCAAGGACGCTCAGTCAGGTTTCGCCGGCCGGTTCCTGACGGATATCTTCTGGAATCTCGCGCAGAAAGCTTTGCCCTTTTTGCAAGCGGCGTCCGAGCGCCTCGACAAATCCTTCGAAACGCTCCCTACCCTTTATCTGCGCCACCGCCTGCGCGTCGTTGGGCAACGGCGGCGTGATTGTCAGCCAGAAGCGAATGAAGAGGGCCAAGGTCTCAGCCGTTAGACCAACGTCACGCTCCAAGCGCTGCATCTGACGCGACAGCCGATCGAGGCGCCGCGTGAATGCTGCTTCCCGCCTGTCCGCTCCGTCCGGCGACAGAAACGAAGCGACAGCCGCTTCCACGATCGCGGACCGAGAAATCTTCTTGCGATCGGCCAAATCCGAGATCTGTTTCAGAAGCTCTGGCGGGAAATAGACGTTCATCCTGTCGCGCATATTGCCTCAGAGCTCCATGCCGTCATTCGGGTCCATGGCGACCTGTCGCGCGACGCCTCGCATCTGCTGACGCATAAATCGGGACTGGCGGACCGCATCCTCGTGGTCGTCGAGAACGACGGCAAATTCCTCTGCGGGCGTCGGCTCGGTCGTCTCCTTTGCGATCGCAACGTGATCGGGGAGTTCGGGCTCGCGACGAAGGCCGCTGTTCGCCGTGTCTTCCTCTCCTTGCGCTCTGTCGGTTGCAAGTGGCACCGGCCTCGGCGTCCCGACCGTTGACCATCCGTCCGTTCGCGATGACCGACCGGATGTCGCCGGATCGGGCGGCGGCAAGACCCGCTCGCTAAACCGCCGATCCTCATAGTAGCGCACCTTCTTCGCCCGGATCGGCGGCGTGCCTGCCACCATCACGATTTCGTCCACCGGCGGAAGCTGCATGACTTCGCCAGGGGTCAGCAGCGGTCTCGCCGTCTCCTGCCGAGAGACCATGAGGTGCCCCAGCCAGGGATTCAACCTGTGCCCGGCATAGTTTTTCATCGCGCGCATCTCCGTCGCCGTACCCAAGGCGTCGGACACCCGCTTGGCGGTCCGCTCGTCATTGGTCGCGAAGCTGACTCGGACGTGACAATTGTCGAGGATGGCATTGTTGGGCCCATAGGCCTTCTCGATCTGATTGAGCGACTGCGCGATCAGGAAACTTTTGATGCCGTACCCCGCCATGAAGGCGAGCGCGGATTCGAAGAAATCGAGACGCCCCAGTGCTGGGAACTCGTCAAGCATCATCAGGACTCGATGTCGACGATCGCGGGCGTGCAAGTCCTCGGTCAGGCGCCGGCCGATCTGGTTCAGCACCAGACGGATGAGGGGCTTGGTCCGCGAAATATCGGAGGGAGGCACCACCAGGTAGAGCGTCGTTGGGCGGCTATCTGCGATCAGATCCGCGATCCGCCAGTCGCATCGGCAGGTCACCTTGGCCACGACGGGATCGCGGTACAGCCCCAGGAAAGACATCGCCGTGGACAGGACGCCCGAACGTTCGTTCTCCGATTTGTTGAGCAGTTCGCGCGCGGTCGAGGCGACCACGGGATGAGCGCCAGGCTCGCCCAGGTGTGGGGTGGTCATCATCGCCTTCAGCGTCGCCTCGATAGGCCGCTTCGGGTCAGACAGGAAGGCGGCGACCCCGGCCAAGGTCTTGTCCGACTCGGCATAGAGGACGTGGAGGATGGCTCCGACCAGGAGCGAATGACTGGTCTTCTCCCAATGGTTCCGCTTGTCGAGCGAACCTTCAGGGTCGACCAGGACGTCGGCGACGTTCTGAACGTCGCGAACCTCCCACTCCCCGCGCCGGACTTCGAGGAGCGGGTTGTAGGCTGAAGACTTTGGGTTGGTCGGATCGAACAACAGGACGCGGCCGTGCCGCGATCGGAAGCCGGCGGTCAGTTGCCAGTTCTCACCCTTGATGTCGTGCACGATCGCGGAGCCGGGCCAAGCCAACAACGAAGGAACGACGAGACCGACACCCTTGCCGGATCGAGTGGGTGCAAAACACAATACGTGTTCCGGTCCATCATGGCGGAGGTAGTCGCGGTCGAGCTTGCCGAGCACCACGCCATCCGGACCAAGAAGTCCGGCCGCTCGAACCTCTTCCGCACCGGCCCAGCGCGCCGAGCCATAGGTCTCGACATTCTTGGCCTCACGCGCCCGCCAGACCGACATGCCGATCGCGACCGCGATCGAAACGAAGGTCCCCGACGCTGCGATGAAGGCACCCTCGACAAAGACCTGCGGTGCGTAGGCGTCATACACGAACCACCACCAGAAGAAGACGGGCGGATAATAGACTTTGAAGCCCAACAGTTCGAACCAGGGTCGCCCGAGCTCCGGTTGATAGGCGAGGCGCCAAGCCGTCCACTCGGTTGCTCCCCAGATGGCAAGCAAGACGATCAGGCCGACGACGATCACCTGTCCCCAGAGAATTTTGGTTCCCGACATCCCTAACACCCTTCCGCAACTGAATTGGCAAGTTAGCTAGAGACCCAGGTCGCGCTTTCGACCAAAGCCCCACTCGATGCCACCGCCGTCCTTCACGATGCCGGAGACGTGTTGACCGAGCCTATTTTCGAGCTCGCGCGACCAGGGCACGAGCTGGAAGCCGAGCCCACTATCGATCATGGCGAAGCGTCCCGAGGTGAGCGTCAACCGCTGGCGATAGGTGCCCGCCACATGCTCCCCGGAGGCGGCGTTCACGTGAGGCAGGCCGGTGTCGGCCGAGACCTTTGCCGCCACCTCGTCCAGTTCGCGCCGCCGCAACGTGTTCAGGAGGTCGCGCTGCAGGATGATGTGCTGACCTTGCCGCCGCGCCAGGCCCTCTCGGATCAGATGCTCGGTACGGGCTTCCAAGGCATCGCGGGTCTCGCGGCCGAATCCGCCCATGGCGAGCGGCATTGGGTCGCGCTCGACCAGCCTGTGATCGAGCCAAGTCGCCCCTCTCGCGGTGACCTGCGCACCAAGATCGAAATCGGAACGGGTCGCGAGCACCAAGGTTGGGCGCGGGTCTCCGGCATGACCGAGGCGCCGAATTTCGACGATGCCACCAACTGGCGGCGCCTGGTCGAAGGCCTCGATTCCTCGGAAGCGCACGTGGTGCACGCGCCCGTCTGTTCCGTCGATCAGGGCGTAGGCCTCGCCCGTCAGTTCGTCGTGCAATCCCCGATCAACCAGCCGTCCGATGATCTGGGACGTCGGCTGTCCACCATCGATGACATAGTCCGAAACGCCGCGCGCTCCCCCCCGCTCGGTAAAGGCGCGGTGCATGGTCTTGATGATGTCGCCGCGCATACCGAGGTCACGCAAGCTACGCTCGGCCTCGAGCCCAACCATCCACTCCCCAGGCGCGGCGGATGCAGCAAGGCCCATCTTCTCCAGATGTTGAAGGCGGCCGACCATCAGGCGCCGTATCTCTGGGTCGGAGCTGCCGGGATTCTCGGGGCGAAGATCGATGTAGCCGGTCTCATCTGCAACCAGCCGGATCTCCCGATCGAGCCGCGTCCATCGTTCCGCCGTGACTTCCCTTTCCAGCGAGTTGCGGATCTCGTGCTCCGGTTTTGGACCCAGTTCGATGGCGACCAGTTCCTCGGCGCGGGAGCGCAGGCCCTGGCTGATGTAATCGCGAGAGATAACGAGATCTGCCCCTTCCCCCTCGATGCCCCGAACGAGAAGATGGACGTGAGGATTGTCCGTATTCCAGTGATCGACGGCGATCCAATCGAGCGGGGTGCCGAGATCGGTCTCCATCTGCTTGGCCAGATCGCGGGTGAAGGCCTTGAGGTCGGTCATCTCGCCAGCGTCCTCGGGCGAGACGATGAACCGGAAATGATGCCGGTCGTCGCTGCACCGTTCCGCGAAAGCTGCGCCATCAGCACGATCGCTGCCTGCATCGAACATCTCTGCCCGCTCGCCAGTCCGAGTGACGCCCTCGCGCTTCAGATATGAGAGGTGGGCGGTCAGTGGTGCCGAGCGGAAGGCGCGCCCTTTGTGGCGAACCACGCGCGCCTTCACCACAACGCGCCGCGTTGGGCTGAACAATCTGGCGCGACCAAAGGACAGCCGGCCGCGGCCAAACGTCGAGCGTCCGTAGGCCGCCGAACGCCTGCCGGCTGCAGCCTGACCCGAGGTGTGCCCGGCCTTCTTCGCAGCGCGCAGGACCTGGTTGATGAAGCTCTTTTGCTTCGGCGCGCGGGTACTGCGGATGCGCCCGGGCCGAACCTGAAGATCGCTGTCGCCTGCCGTCATGGCCGGGCGTCCCAGCAATCAACAGCGCAAGCGGTGCCGAAAAGGCCTTTGATTGCATTCGCCAAAACCCAAGGCGCGGCACGCGCCCCGACCGACCGGCACGCCGGAACCCAAGCCATGTCAATGGCTTGCGGTTCGACCGGCGAGCCCCTTTTATCTCGCCGTCTTAATCGGGCGTGTCGTCTCTCTGATCTCAACCATTCTCGCTTCCTTTCCCGTTTGCGACAAGGTCCTCCGCGCCACGCCATGACACGATGCGCCGCGATCGTCATGAGTCCTGATGCGCCGTGCAGTCTTCCGCGCTCATCGACGGCCAGGCTTCGCTGCAGCAAGGCAGCGCGGACGCCGTCGCGGCGCATCTTTCCATCGGCATGACGGAGCCACATCACAGGCAATCCGGCGCGATCGGTCGGCATCCGAAGATGCACCGTCGCAGGCAAGATAACGTGCGTTCCGTCGTTCGTGTGCTGCACCAGTTCCTCATCCGCTCGCGCGGAGCTCCGTGTTCAATTCGCGGCGGGGATCGTGCCGCCGACGTGCAAATCCCTTGCGCTTCTCATGCGTAGACTCCGAGCAGCCGGCGATCCTTGGCCGCGGCGCGTGCGCTGACGTCGGCCGCCGCGACGTCCGGATCGCCGCAGTAGAAGGTGCCGCCACTCCACATCGCGTGCATGATCACGGCGAGCTTGCGCGCCACCGCGACGGTGGCCTTGCGGTGCGAGGAGCGCTTCGCCAGCGCCAGCCCCCAGGTCTTGACCTTGTCCTTTTTCCTGTAGCGGGTCAGCAAAGCGCTGGCCGCTTCATAGAGCGCCCGCCGCACGTCGCCGTCGCCGGCCTTGCTGATCCGCCCCTTGACGTCGATCGAAGAGCCGGACTGCCAACGCCGCGAGGTCAGACCAAAATACGCCGCGACGTCGCGCGAGCGCTTGAAGCGCGACGGATCATCGACCGCGGTCATGAAGCTCAAGGCCGCGATCGGACCGACGCCGGGAATCTGCATGAAGCGGCGGCACAGCTCATGGCCGGCGACCAGGCGAACCACCAGATCGTGCAGCCGGCAGTACTCCTTCCACAAGGCGGCGCGCGCATTCAACATGGCATCGATCAGTTCGCTGACCAGCGCATCGCCGGCCACCGCCTCGCGCACGGCTTGCGCAAAACCGCCGCGCCCGACCCGGTTCAGCCGGATGCCGAACACCTTCAGCGAGTGCCGGATTGCGTTCTCGAGGTCCAGGAACTTGCGCTTCAAATTGCGCCGGTGGGTCAACAACAGCCGCAGCCGGTAGCAGGCCGCGCTCTTGATGTGGGCGCGCCGGAACCAGCCGGTCCGCATGATGTGAGCGATGCCGAGCGCGTCCGCCTTGTCGGTCTTGTTGCGCTGCGCCTTCAGCGCCGCGCGCACGTGCAGGGTCTCCAGGCAGACCGCCGGCAGGCCGAGCTTGAGCAGTTCCGGATGCAGCCAGGGCGACAGCGAGCCTGCCTCGTGGCCGAGCCGCCGCAACCGGCCCTGATACGGCGCAAGCGCCGCCCTGATCGTCTCCGGATCGGTCACTACCGCAACCTCCAGCGCTACCTCGCCCTTGTCATCCACCACGCACACGGCCGTCTCGTCCATGCCGACATCCAGACCACAAAAGTATTCCATCGCACGCCTCCCGCGTTGCCGAGGCGGCGCACTGTGCGCGTCATTCATCGCGCAGACCACTTGCGCTGTGGCCGCAACTCCCGGTGCAGACCGATTACGGGCGGCCGTCCTGACGTCGTGCCTGCCCACTGCGCTCGCCTTTCCGCCCATTCATGTCCAACGTACGCCACTGCATGCCAGCTTGTGCATTCGCTCATCGCGAGCCTCCTGCATCAGATCTCGCGACGAACAACCCTGTTGCCGGCGGCACGATAGCCGAAATGTCGTGAACGGAGGTCGCCGTCAGAGCCCGATTTGACGAGCGCCCAAACTGCAGCGGGTCAGCGGTGTTCGTACTTTCAGATCGCACAACAAAGAGCGCCGCTGCTGGTGGCCGCAGATTGGCGACGGCACCAGAAGCTGCGATGTCGCTACCGATGACAGGTACAAGCTTCTGCAAATAGGCCTGGGTCTCGGCCGGCAATGGGCGGCCGGCGAGATGTTCTTCGTAACGAGCAGGTCCCGCGTTGTAGGCTGCAAGGAAACCTGGCGAACCGTACCGGTCGAGCAGTTCGCGCAGGTACGCGGTCCCCGCAAGAATATTGTCACCGGGATCGTAGGGATCGTTGCCGAGGTCATACCGCAAACGCAGCTCAGCCCACGTCCCCGGCATGATCTGCATTAATCCCATGGCGCCTTTCGGTGACCTAGCACGCACGTTTCGGGCGCTTTCAACGTCTATGACTGCGCGTATCCAGCGCACCGGCACGCCAAACCAGCGCGAGGCATGCTCAACGAAATGCACAAATGGATCGCTGGTTGCATATTTTGCCGTAGGGTCCGCGGGTCGCCCCTCGGCGACAGCGGTAGCATTGCCTGCTGCCAGCGCAGCGAACAACGGTACGATCGCGCGCAGGCTGCTCTCGAACAAGCGCAAGCATGTCGTCGTGCTCGCGCCCGTCCAGGGTAAAGCCGCTTCGCGCCGGCCCTTCGGCCGCCCTGGACCGGCGCTGCGCGCGACGGCCGCGTAGTCGTTGGTCGGGACGGAGGAATGGTGCAGCACTCGGCCGAACAGAGGAATGGCAGGGCGGAAACGTAGGACACGCACGATCATTCCTCCCACGTCCACACCGGGACGGCACGGCCGATCACGGCCGACGCCGGAAGAAATCCAAAATATCGACCGTCAAGGGAGTCGTCCGACTGCCAGTTCATAAGGAAGAGCTCGCCGTCGCCGACCACGCGACAACCCTGCCATTTCGGCAGCGGCCGGCCGCGCACGTCGCGATCTCGCGCCTTGCCCATTTCGATGCCGTCAACCGAAATCGCGAGCCCGTTTCTGCAGACCGTCTGTCCGGGCAACGCAAGGACCCGCTTGAGCATGGGGACGCCGACCGGTAGATAGCCGTTCAGGTCGAGAAAGGTCGCGAGCGGCTCCGGCGGCTGAATGGCGATCAGCTCGGTAACATGGAGGCGAGTCGCTGGCCGCAAACGATAGAGACCCATTGGCACGCTCGCCGTTGCATTCCAGATGTAAAGCGGAAGCGGCTCCAGTACAATCGTCGCGACGAGCGCAGCAGCGACCACAAACGTCGCGGTCAGCGTCTTCAGGCGGCTGGTCATCGCATTACCCTCTGACGGTGAAGCCAGGCCTGGTGACGCGCTTTCGTGTACGAACGCGGGTTCTCGTTGACGGACAGACGGTTATGAACGTGATGCCAATGATCGGGCGCGACGTCGGCGGGATTGATGCCGAGCGCCTCAACGGCATCGATCATCTGCAGCACGCGCTCGACCTTGGGCCACCCTGACAGGCGCAGCAGAATCTCGCCGCCGGGTGTCACATAAGGAACGGTCGAGCAGCGCTGTCCCGGCGCAACCGCGCGCAGGATGTCGATCCGTGAAATGACCGTTCCAAAGTCGTTGGAGGTCCAACGGACAAAGGCAAAGATGCTGCCTGGCGCGAAAGACAGGACACGCCGTTGACGATCAAGCTTCCGTTCCTTGACGATGCGGCCGAACCGAATGCGGTTTTCAATCCGCTTCTCGAGCCACAGCACTTCCACTTCGGTGAGATCGCTCATGCCGTTGCTCCCTGAGGCTGGAATGGGGAGCGGTGAGTCTTGGGGACAGTGAAGTACCTGCACGGCCTCTGCCGACAAGCACGACCGACGGCCGGCCATTGCCAGTCGCCGCCAGGGCGGCTTGTGGCCTGGTCCGTTAGAAGAAATCCGGAGGATTTCTGGTTAGTAAAGTTAGAGCGGCTGGAAAGCGCTGAGAAACAAGCGCTTACGCTCGATTCCGGTCCCCGATAGCACGAGGATCGGGTCCCCGATAGCACGAGGGTTGCGGTCCCCCATAGCACGAGCTGATTCACAGGTTATCCTCCGAATTTGGAACGAGACCGCGCCGGCGCAGGCGCGCCGCTAGGGGATCGACGGGTGTTGGCGCGAAGTTCAGCCGCTCGGCACCGTTCGGATCGCGTGTGAGCACGAGCCGATAGCCAGGCAATGTCTGACGCTGGACGATCTGACGTACGTCGTAAGCAAAGTGCTTGAGCGGAGAGAGGATGCCGGACTTGGCATGGAGGTGCACAAGGTCAAAGCTCCATCCGCCATCCTGACGGCCGCCGTGCTTGCGCACGAGACGGTAAAGCCATCGTTCAAGCCCGCCCGTCAGGTCGAAATAGGCGCGATCGATCGTCAGCACGAGCGCGTCATCAATAACGCTGGCATAGAACCAATCTGGCAGGATCAGTTCGAGCCCGAACGGCCGGCCATTTGCATCGGCCGTCTCCTTCCACTCGTTGATCCAGGAGAAGCGATGCCGTCTCCGCTCTGTCGGCTGGCGGATCGAAGTCAGCACCGTCGTTGACTGCAACCTGTCGAGACCAGCCTTCAACCGGTCATAGTCTCGCGCGCTGGTGCCACGGCCGACAAACGTCAGAATCTCGTAGGGCGTTGCAGCCATCAGGCGCGACGTCTTCAGGCCGACGTCACGTGCTTCGACTATCTGGGAAGCAGCCCAGATTAGAACGTCCGCATCCCAAATGGTCGCCATCCCGTGTTCCGGCATGGCTTCGACACGAATTGCGATCGCACCGGCACGGAAATCGATCGGTACAATCCGCTTTGTTTTTGCGAGCGAGAAGAATGGATAAGCCATCAGATCCTGCGCGTCGCGCGGCGCGAGGTCGCCGGGCAGCGCCCGAAAGAGGTCAAGCTGGTCGCGCTCGGAATGGGGTTTGCGCCGCATGGTCACTGCTCTCAGGCGACGATCAGCGACGTTCCTGGCCTGCATACGGGCGCAGTACCGGGTGCTTCTTGGCCGGCAGAACAGTGCCCTTGCCGGGATCCGACGTTGACGTCTTGGCGCCGAGATCAGCCCATGCTTTCAGGTCATCCAGAGCGTAGACGACGCGCCCGCCGATCTTCCGATACGTCGGCCCGGTGCCGTACGTACGGTGCTTCTCAAGCGTGCGTCCCGAGAGACCAAGATAGCGCGCGGCCTCCGGTGTACGCAGGAAGCGCGGGGGGAGATCGGCCATCGAATCGGGCATTTGAGAACTCCAAGGTGACAGCGCACCGCGCGCGGCGGAGCCGGCGCGTGTGCGGTCATCATGGAGAAGCGCGATATCGGAGGGGGATGCCGAATATCGGGGGGTCGATATTCGGCACCCCAGGAAGGGCGCTACTCGTCCCTGCGCCTGGGCCGAAGCAGCTTGCGATAGCCTCCGCGGACAAATGCGAGGCCGCTTTGTACAAGGCGACGGGTTCGGCTGCGCAGATCGTGTGTTTTCCAGGCACGATCCGATATTCGCGCCTTGCCAAACAGAGCTTCTGCGATGCTGCGATAAGTCGCGCCGGCGAGATACGCGGCGGCCGCGCGAAGGGCTGCGCACAGTCGTTCGCGCCACTGTTTGGGCACGCGATGAAACGGAGGTCCTGGCGCGCGTCCATTCATCGCGCGCCACAGCCGCGTGGCGGCATGCGCGCGCGCCTCGAAATCGCGGTCAAATGGCAACTCGGCCGCATAGCGAGCGCCTGCGGTCAGCGGCTGTTTCGACCAGATGCGATGCTCCGCCGAACCGATTTGCAGCACGGCGTGCCAGCCGTCAGCGGCACGGCGCACGTGGCCAGTTGCAAGATCAAGCGGTGGCTGAGACGTTGGGCCTTGACCAGGCGTTGAAGCGGTTACTGCGACCGGGACGACGGCCGGCAGAACCTCGGGCGCCCAAAAGATTGTCTGCTCGTGGAACGACCTTTGCGGGTCATGCGCGAAAGCAGAGGCCCCACCTCCTCCTGAATTCCTCGGTCACCTCGCCATCTGAGCTGCTAGCGATGATCGCATCGTAGTCACGCTGATAGTCCACGTTCATACGAAGGCCTACCCAGGCGATTTCAGTGATCTCAGCGTTCTCTAGGCTCTTAAACGAATCCGGTGATCGCCAGTCGAATTCAGGCATTGCTTCCGCCCCATTACACGCAGCTAACAAGGATTGCGGGGCAATAACTATAAACGATGCGGTTGTGGGAAGCCCCTAGTTTGGCACCACGTGGTGCATGAGAATGACCACCGCTAAGCGGAAGAAAATCATTCTGGCAGCAAGTCCCTCGTCGGCGGTTTTTTCTATTTTGAACCGCCACCACGTAAGAGACGTCCCTGCTCGGTGACCCATTTGGCGCGCGAGAGATGACTCTGATATGCGCTCTGCGCACGGTCCGGCTCTCGCTCTGGATCGATGTGCAAGACGATTCGAGCGACCTCACGCCAGTCCGCCCCCTCACCCTCCGCCTGCAGAAGGCGAATGTACGTGACGACATGCTGTTCGTCATAGGCCGTCAGCGCCGGCTCGTTCGGCGCGACATCCGCGACGTCAGGATCTAGCTGCGGCTTCGACATCAGAGACTTTAATATGCAAGTGATCGAAACCAAGTCGCGAGCCGTGAGCTTTGCCGGCTCGAATAGTTCGGTGCCGTAGCATATGGCATGCCACATGCCGGCGCGAGGGCCCAAGAAGCCGCATTTCCGCACATTTCAGCAATCGAAGCTCCGTCCGTGCTGCTCAACATCCAGTTTCCGCGTATTATAACACGTAGCGCTAGAATACGCGATTGCTTCCTATCCTGCGGATGGATATTCGCAAGGTCTTTGGAGCGAACGCGCGTCGATTTCGCCTGGCCCTTGGCTTGAGCCAAGAGGCCGTGGCGGAACGCATGGGCGTTGATCGGGCCTTCGTAAGCAGCATGGAGCGAGGGCTGCAGAACGCGACATTGCTCACTGTCTGGCAGATTGCCCAAGCCTTGGAGGTCCGGCCAGCAGACCTGCTTGAGGAAAGAATGTCTAAGGTTCGATCCTAACCTTCCGCGAGCCGGGCCGAAGGCCCGGCGAGCGGCCCGACGCGGACACGCGTCATCGTCGCCGGACCGGCGACGATGCGTGGGCTTGGGGAGTGGCCGTGCAACCGGTACCGATTGCGCGGCTCTCCTCTCAGATCGCGCGTTCCATCAAGCGCTTTGCCTTCCCTTCCAGTTCAAGCCTCGCATCCTGATGCGACTTAGTGCGGGCCAGCGCCGTAATCCCCTGCACGAAATCAAAGACACTTTCCGGCTTGCGGTTTTCTTCGCCCAAAACGGTTTCGATAATTTTTGTCGTCTCCGATTTGGAGAACCCGCCCTTGCGGAGAAAGCTTTCGCGATCCTCGTCGTTGCGAGCAACGATCCGCTCCCGCGCGGCCTTGATACCGGCGACGAACGGCGCGGGTGAGGAATTTGCAAAGCTCGTCAGCGCGGGGGCCGCTTCATGCGCGAAACGTTGCGCTGCAAATTTCGAATGCCGGATCGTGATTTGCTCGAAATTCTCCACGCCCCACAGATTGCGGTTCAAGCAGACGGCCCGAAGGTAGAAGCTCGCAATGCCCAGCGTCTTGCTGCCCACCTCGCTGTTCCAGCAGTAAAATCCACGGAAATACAAGTCCGGCGATCCATCCGGCAACCGGCCCGCCTCGATCGGGTTGGTGTCGTCGACCAGAAACAGGAATACGTCGCGGTCGCTGGCGTAGAGCGTCGTCGTGTCCTTGGTCACGTCTACAAAGGGATTGTGAGTCATTGTTGACCAATCCAGAAGGCCCGGCACCTTCCACCGCGTATCGCCCGTGCCGTTGCCCGCGATCTTCATCACGGCGGCGACAAGTTCATGGTCCCAGATACGGCCGTAATCCGGCCCGGTGATGGCGCGAAGCTCGATCCGTCCGTCGTCGGCCTCGAGGGTTTTCACGAGCTCGGCGCGGTGCGAGAGCAAGCCATGTTGCAGGTTGATGCCTGACAGAGCCGCAGGAAGCTGCCGCAGATAGGACGTTGGGGCGCCGACCAGCGTACACAACTGGCCAAAGCTCCAATGGGTTGGCGCCACTGGTTCGTCACGGCCGGGGACCATCAAGGCCAGTCGCTCGGGATCGTTGCTGTTGGCCTCCACCCGGATGGCCCTGCTTTCCACCGTCCGCGCCTGCGCGCGCTCGGCGCGGCCGCGCACGGCGTCATAGAGGTCCGGCAGGTTCAAATAACGTTCGTCATCCGGTCGCGAAAACCATTCCGACGACACACGGCCAATCCGCTGGCCACGCGATACATCCACACGAAAGCCGCCGGAAGCGGGCTGTTGGCCTTGCGACAAAGTCATCATGTTCATGGTCGTTTCTCCTGGGGCTGAGGTTGAAGCGCAGCGCTGCGCTGCAACCCTGCCCGTCGGCGAGACCTGGGGTAGCAAGGGCAAGGGCGGCCGAAGCGGAGGGGGATCACCCGCCTGACAAGGGCGCCTCGATCAGCGCGCGTCTGCACGCGCCATGACGACTTTGGTCGTCATGAAGATCCTTGGCGCGGAAGACCGGGGATACCGCTTCGGCCGGCGCCGTCAGGTGCTTCACCCTTGCTCGCGCGAGGGCGGAGCCCTTAGCGATTCACTTCCAAAAAACAATGCTCTTCCTGCTTGCCTGCAAAGGCATGACAGAAACGCAAAAAGCCCCGCCTCCGGAGGAGGCGGGGCGGATGATCCGGATGGATCAGTCGCCGTTGCGGCGGGACCAGATCAGGGTGAAGCCGTCGTCGCCCTCGACTTTCACCAGCGAGGCGTAGATCGGCGCCGGGAAGCTCGGATCGTCGAGCTTGACCGAGAGGTATTCGCGTTCGGTCTCGCGGGCGGTCTTTTTCCAGGCGGCACCGAATTCGGTGGTACCGGCGAAGATGCGGAAGTCGGGCGCCTTGTCGTTGTCTTTCTCGGACGCAGCGAACCTTGCCTTGATGTTGAGCGTCAACGTCTTGATCGAGCCGACATAGCCGTTGTCCGAAGCGGTGAAGGTGCCGATGGTAGCCATGGTAATCTCCGTTGGTTGCTCGGGCCGCGCCCATCGCGGCCTCGATGGCCATCCTTGGCCCGGGGAGCGATCGGCCCGCAGCCGTCAGGCCCGCAGCGCAGCGAAGGACGGCGTAAGCCTGCTTTTTTGTTTCCGCGAGGAATGCCGCCCCTTTGCGGCAGGGGAAAAAAGCAGGCGTAGCCGTTGCGGGAAGGCGATCGAGGCTCTTGCCGTCCCTCGGGCCTGATCAGCCCATTCGAGGTTGCGTTGGACGCTGCCCGGGAACGAACTGACGGAGATATCCATGGCTGCCCGCATTCAAGCAGCACAAGGACGTGGCTCGATCGAGCGAACACACGCTGACATCAGCGCATCAACGGCGGCAAAGACGCGTAAGACGAAACGATGAGCGACCGATTTCGCATGCTGTCGTGGCGCATCGGAGCGCCACTGGAAGAAGCCCCCGCTGGAAGATAATCCGAACGGCGGCAGTCATTCGTCTGATCAAGGACCGGCCAAGGGCACATCGCCGCTGATGAAGCGGGCTAGACGACGATCCCGTGCTCGCGGTCCGCTACGATCGGCACAGATCGGAAGCACCGTACTCCGTGGTCCAGGTGCGGGCTTGCGTCTCTAAGTTGCCGCCTTTGCATCAATTAAACCGGCCGCGCGCCAAGGCGCGCGGCCGAAATTTTTGCGTGGTTGGCCGGGGCCGCATGCGCGGCCCCGGCCAAAACTCACTCGGCAGCCTCCGAATAGGCATCATCACGCCCAGCAGTGGGCGCATCGGATTGTTCTTGCTGCTTGGCCGTCCTCAGCAGGGCGGGCAGCCAGTCGGTCGCAGCCAACAACTGCTCGGCCGCTTCCGCCATATCGGCCTTTTTCATATCGGCCATTCGATCGGCCGCCTTGCCGCTCACGCCTTCGCAGACGGCCTCCTGAATGCGGGCCTTGGTGACGCGACCGAGATAGCTGAGCACGGTCGGCCGCCAGTAGCCGGTCATATCGAGCGAAACCGCTTCCGCAAGCCGGTCGGCCGTTGCCAAAGCCCGGGGCCTCCGCTCCCACGGCAGTTTGACCGCGTTGACGGTCAACGCGACACAATGAGCGAACAAGGCCATGCGGCTGTCGGCATCAAGCTCGGCCACGAACGCCCAGAGGCTCGTGACGTCGCGCGGTATCTGCCTTGCCCAATTGGCGTGGCGGTCCGCCCATGCCTTGCCTGCGGGCGTATCCTCGATCCGGTCCGCATGCCCTGCCAAGTCCGTCTTGATCGGCTGGATACCGACAACATGGGCGTCGGCGCCTAAATAGAAGATTTGCGCGGCGAGTGCGTGGGTGACCGCAACGATGGCAACGTCCGGCTGTTCGCTCAGATTGAGCCGGAGGCCCAGGGTTCGGTGCGCGGTGAGGTTACGAACGAGAACGTCGGACAATGGGCGGTCGTCGTCTTCCTCGTCGGCGGCACCCGTACCCTCCCCGCTTTCGTCTTGCCCTGCCTGACCCTCGGCTCCCTCCGGATCGCCTGCCTCCGAGGTTTCCGCGGTTTGCTCCGCTTCGGATTGCGGCTTTTCGTCCGTGGGCCGGATGAAACCGCGTTCGATCCGCACGGCACCGTCGTGATTGAGGATCACGAACGCGCCGCCGCGCGCGACGTCGTCGGGATCGTAGGCCTGCCGCTTCGGTTCCAGCCGTTCGATCTCAGCTTCAAGTTCACCGAACCTGGCATCCACATCGTCAGGCAGTTCATCGGCCGCCTGGCGCTGCTCGGTGAGGCGGTCGAACTCGGTCTGTGCCGCCTCAAGGGCGGCCTTGTCTTCCGTCGAAAGCTCGACCGGATGCGGGTAGGTCCGCCGCATGCCATGGGCATGCGGAAAATCGAGATGGGCTTCGGTCCATTTCCAACCCTCGGCGGCCCGAACCGCATCGGCTTCGCGACCGAGCTTGGCCGTGACCAGCAAATCAAGCAGCGCCACATCTTCCAGATAGCCGCCGCGATCCTCGGTGAAGAGGTCGCGAAGGATCGAGCCGCCTGCTTCGGTGTACGCTTCGATACCGACAAAGCGCGCGCGGCGGTCGGTTGCGGCCACATGCGTTTCGGTGAGAAGGCGGCGGATGGTGCTGGCGTCGCGGTTGTAGGACAGCCGCTCATAGACGCCTTCCTGCCGGGCGTGATCATCGGTGATGGCAAAGGCCATCAATTGTTCAAGGGCCAGATCGCCCTCGCGGTAAACCTGCATCAGCTTTGGGGAGACCGCCCCCAACCGCAGGCGTTGCCGCACCACATGCGGCGTCACCCCGAAGCGGGCCGCGATTTCCTCCGCGCCGAAACCGCGCTCTTCCGACAGCTTCTTGAAGGCCTCGAACTGGTCGGCGGGGTGCATGTTTTCCCGAGTGACATTCTCGTCCAGGCTGATCTCGTGCGGATCGTTCGCGGTATCCACGATGCAACGGATCGGTTCGGTCTTCTTGATCTCCTTCCGCTTTACCCGCAAAAGCTGGGCAAGCCGCCTGCCTTCGCCGATGGTCACGAAATAGAACCCCGTGGCCGCCCCTTCTCCATCGACCTCCGGTCCAACGACCAGATTTTGCAGAATGCCCTTGGCGGCGATGCTCGCCGCATAGGCCTCGATCGCCGCATCGCTGTGCGGCGTCTTGCGCGCGTTCTTCGGCGACTTCTTGAGCTTGTTGAGCGGAATGAGAAGTTGCGTTCCGTTCTCGGGGAGTTGTTCAATGTGCTTGGCCGACATGATCGATCTCCTTTTGCTTTCATGGGTGCAGGGCGCACTCCGCGCCTGCGCCCCTGCCCGTCGGCGAGACCAGGGGTAGCAAGTGCCAGGGCGACCCGAGCGGAGGGGGATCGCCCGCCCGAAAGGGCCGCTCGCAGAGCGGGTCTGCACAAGCGCGTGCCGGGGTTTCTGCTGTTTAGGATCTGAGAAAGCGCGGAAGACCGGGGAGACCGCTCGGGTCGGCGCCGGCATGACCGGCGCTTCACCCTGGCGCGCGCGAGGGGCGGAGCCCCTTAGACCGAGAGGACGGGGCATGTTGGATGTGCAGTCGTGCCCGACAGAGAAAGAGGCACCCGCAGGAGGGTCAGCATAGCGCCGACGCGTAGCGGCGGGACCCGGGACCGAGTGCAGTCGCGAGACCGGTTAAGAAGGCACCCGAACGCGGGACAGTGATAGCGACGCCGGCATGTAATGACGGCGGGGCCCGCGAGCGAGTGCCTCCGGCGAGCGACACATTATTCGGCGCGAGGGATCGAAGCCGGATGGCCGAGACGCTGAGCGGCTCGGTTCAACGAGAGCCCGGTCCGGCACTTGCTGGACGCGCACGAACGGAATGAAGAGCTGGGTGGAGGCTTTTCACTCCCAAACCTTGAGTTCTCACGATTGCGAATCCCAGTCATGTGCTAGCAGCCGGAACGAATGACGGACAAAACGATTCGCCGTATCGGGAGCGATTCCTATGCTGATGACGAGTGAACGAAGGCCAGCGGTCCGGACGATGCGCGGCTGGGCGATCCAGGTGCTCCAGGAAGCCGGCGCCATCCGCGAGTGCGAGGAGCACGGCTGGATGCAGGACCGTGCCGATCCGCATGCCCGGGAGCGGGCCTTCAATATCGCCCATGAAGATCCGCCAGCGGGAGTCTCCCCGGACGCGGCAGCGGCCGAAGTTCGCGACGTGCTGAACTCGATCGGTGATACCTGCCCGGAATGCCCTCCTGAATAGAAGGACGGCGCCGGGCCTCGAGGCCGACCCAGCTCTCCGATCAGCGGCCCAGCCGTTTCTCGACGCGCTTGCGCGCATTGCCGACCTTTTTGACGGCCTTTTTCACCGCCGGGGCCGACTTTCCGGTCTTCTTCGCCTCGTATCGCACTTCGTAGTCCTGCCCGCTGGCCACTCGTGCTCGGTCCTGCTTTCGGCCACGTGCCGTCTTCGTATTCTTCGCTACCGCCATGGATTCCTCCTGTTGCGACACCGAAGCAACGCGATTGGGATTCACGGGTTCCGGAACGATTCCAACTGTGTCAGTTTGAATCAGCTGTTGCGTGGAGTGCTTGAGTGGCGTTTCAGCGTAAAAACCCGGCGGCCATCGGCGTCAAGGCGCCCTTCCCCGGCTTCATCGAACCGGCCCTAGCGACCTCAATCGAGAGGGTGCCGTCTGGCAGGCGATGGATTCACGAAATCAAGTTCGACGGCTACCGTGTCCAGCTCCATCTCGCCAACGAGTCGGCCAGGATATTCACCCGGCGTGGCCACGACTGGACCCACCGCTTCAAGAAGGTCGCACACGATGCCCGGCGGATCAAGGCGAGCTCCGCCGTCATCGACGGCGAGATCGTTGTTCCCGCCGCCGATGGCACGACCGATTTCTCGGTGCTGCAGGACGAGCTCAAGGGCAAGTCGACCAAGATCGTGCTGGTGGCGTTCGATCTGCTCTATCTGAATGGCCGCGATCTGCGGAAGCTGCCGCTGATCCAGAGGAAGGCCAAGCTGAGCAAGATCGTCGATGGCACTGACGTCCAGTTCAGCGAAAGCTTCGAGATCGAAGGACGTGAGATGTTCGCGCACGCCTGCAAGCTCGGCCTGGAAGGCGTCATCTCGAAGGTGCGAGACGGCCCCTATCCAAAGGGCCGTACAAGCGATTGGGTCAAGAAAACGTGCATCCAGCGCGAGACTCTGACGATCGCCGGCTTCGCACTCGACGAGGGAAAGTGGGACGGCATCTATGTCGCGCGCCGGAAGGGCGACGATCTGGTGTATGCGGGGAAGGTCGACCACGGCTTCGACAAGACGTCCGCCGCAGATCTCCAGAAGAGACTGAAGCCGCTGATCCGAAAGACGCAGCCATACACGAAGCGGATCGCACGTAAGGGCATCTGGGTCGAACCAAAGCTGCTCGCCGAGATCGAATATCGCGCGAAGTCGGCCGAGGGAAAGGTCCGGCACCCGTTCTACCGAGGCCTGCGGGAGGATTTGTGATGGATGCATTCGATCGCTTCTGGCAGTGGGCCAACAAGCCCCTGGAGAGTCATCTGACCATACCGGCCGAGTTATATCGGGCCGTCATGGAGCTCGCTCCGGAGGACCGACGGGACCGCGCCACCGTGAACGAGGCCGCGGCACGCACTTTGGATCCCAGAAAGGATTGAAGGGACTTCACGCGTCGGTCCGCGACAGAAACTAGCCCCGCGCGCGCCGCAGCGCAGCTTTCAGCCGCTCCTTCTCCTTATTCCAGCGAGCGTCTTCGGTTTGCGATTTCTTCTCCAGAGCCTCGACCTCGGCCCGGATCGCGGCAACCCGCTTTTCGTGCTCCTGCTCGGCCTCGTCCAGCGCAGCCTGCGCCTTGTTCACCGCCTGCTGGCGGCGTTCACGCTCCTTCTGCTTGGCGGCCTCCTCCTTGGCCCGCTCAAGCTCGCGGCGCCTTTGCTCCCGTTCGTAAGCCAAAGCGGCCTTCCGCTCCGCAGCCTTGTCGACGGGGCGAGAGGGGCGCTTGTTCGCCTTTGAGCCTTTCGACTTGCGGGAAACTTTCGTTGATCCGCTGCCACCAAGATCGGTGGGCAGCTCGGCGTGTTCGCTGAAAGGTCGTTCGGTTCCGACCGGGCGCCTGAGAACGACGCCAGGCTTTGCCATGGCCGCGGCGATGACGTCCGGATCGTGGCTCTCCTTCGCCGCGCCCTGATGAAACAGATTGCTGTCGGCACCCCACGCCTCCAGAGCCGCCTTCATAGATGGCGCGGCGATCACCTGATCGTAGAAGCCCAGCGAGGTCTGATAGGTCTTCAGTTTTCTGGCCATCGGTCTGATGCGCCCTCCGCTATCGATCGTGCTCGCACCACGGCGCGTGCGGAACTCGCCGCGGGCTCGAAGCGTTCCCTAAACCTTGAAGGACGTCCATGCATTTCGCAACGCGCTCTTAAGGATTCACCTCGCATGAGCCGGACGTCGACCCTGCCCAAGCGCCTGCAGCCGATGCTCGCCACGCTCACCGACGCGCCGTTCGACGACCCTGGCTGGGTTTTCGAGGACAAGTACGATGGCTTCCGGATGATCGCCGAAATCCGGCGGGGCAAGGTTGCCCTCTACAGCCGCAGCGGCAAGATCATCAGCCGCAGCTATATCGAGGTCGCCAAAGCGCTGGAGGGCGTGAAGGGTGACGCCGTGATCGATGGCGAGCTCGTCGCGATCGGAAAGGACGGCGTCTCGCATTTCCAGCTACTTCAAAACGCGCTGCGTCATGAAGCGAAGCTCCTGTATTGCGCCTTCGATCTCATGTTTCAGGACGCAACGGACTTGCGCAAACAGCCCCTCCTCGAGCGCAAGAAGCGGCTGAAGGCGATTCTGCCGCGCGACAAGCTGATTGCCTTCAGCCGTCACCGCAAAAGAGACGGCACGAAATTCTTCGCCGAGGCCGAGCGGAAAGGTCTGGAAGGCGTCATGGCGAAGCGCGCCGACAGCGCGTATGCGTCCGGAAGCCGGACTCCGGATTGGCTGAAGATCAAGACGGCAAAGCGACAGGAAGTGGCGATCGCGGGCTTCACAGCGCCCAGGCGCACCAGGCCGTTCTTCGGCGCCCTGGTCCTCGCCGTGCGGGAGAACGATACATGGCGCTACATCGGACATGTCGGCACTGGCTTCAGCCATAAGGTCCTGGAAGATCTACATGCCAAGCTCGTGAAGCTCACGGCCCCCAAATCACCCTTTCCTGCCAAAGTGAAGGACGAGGCCAACACGACCTGGGTCAAGCCCTCGCTGGTTGCCGAAGTCAAGTTCGCGGAATGGACGAGCAAGGGTGAACTCCGCCAGCCCGTCTACCTCGGGCTCCGGTCCGACAAGCGGGCGAAGGATGTTGTGCGGGAGCGAGAACGTCCGCGCAAATAGAGCTTCCCTTCGGGCGTAACCAGCCAGCGAAACGAATTAACTAATTCGCCTGTAAATGCCCAGCGCGGTGGCGCGCTCAGTCGCCTCCAAGGTCGTGGATTTCCGGTCGAATGCCCTCAGGCGTGATTTCGAGCGTCGCAAGCGTGATCGGCAGCTTGAAGCGCCGCGGTCCCGCGCTGCCGGGATTCAGGTAGAGAATGCCCCCGACTGTGTCGATCTTCGGCATGTGGGAATGCCCGGAGACGATGACGTCGATGCCCGCGCCAAGATCGGCCTGCAGCCTCTTCAGGTCGTGCAGAACGTAGATAGACTTTCCCGCCAGGCGCACAAGGTTCGTATCGGGGTATTCGCGAGCCCACTCGCCGCTGTCCACGTTTCCGCGGATGGCGGTGACAGGCGCGATCCGGCGAAGCGCATCGACGATCTCGGGGCGCCCGATGTCGCCGGCATGGATGATGTGATCGACGCCCGTCAGGCCTCGTTCCGCCTCGGGCCTCAACAGGCCGTGCGTGTCCGAAATGATTCCAATTCTGAACGTCATTTCCCGGCGCTCTCAATCGCGATCGCCAAGAGACGATCGAGAAGCTCTACCTGCCCGGACAGCATCTTGGTCCGCGCGAACTCGATATTGAACCATTCCGCGCGGTCGACCTCGGGAAAGCTCTGCCCTCGACCGCTTCGTGGCGGCCATTCGATATCGAAGGTATTGCTGATCAGCGCCGCCGGGTCAAAATGGCCCTTGCCGGCGAATGCGATGACGCGCTTGCCTCCTCGCTGTCGAATCTCCCCGAGCAGCTGGAGTGGACCAATCGAAGCGCTCGGGCCGAGCTCCTCGGCAAACTCACGCCGCGCGACCTGCTCCGGAGCATCCGCGGCATCGATTTCGCCCTTGGGAATGGACCAGGCGCCATTATCCTTCTTGCGCCAGAACGGACCGCCGGGATGAACGAGCAGAACCTCAAGCCCGCGAACGCCCTTGCGGTAGGCGAGAATGCCAGCGCTTAACATCGGTCTCCTGGAAGTCTTTTTCAGCGCAGCCATATCGCTCCCCTGCCGCCGACACGAAGTAACGGCCGTCTGGCGTTACTGGATGCCGAACGACACGCTAGGCTGACTTCCGCTGCGGTCTGGCCGCTGGCTTCTTCGCCGCGGCCTCCTTGGCCGGTTTCTTGCCGGCGATCGGCATCAGCATTTCCTTCTGCCCGGCCGACGCCTTCCGCGCCTTCCTGGCTGGCTTCTTCTGCGACTCTGTCGCTGCCGTCGCGTCTGCTCCAATGCTCTTCCGCAGCGCGTCCATCAGATCGACCACGTTCTCACCGCGGGGACGCGCTTTCGCGGTGATGGGTTTGCCGGCGCGCTTCTGGTTGATGAGATCGATGAGAGCGGTTTCATACTGGTCTTCGAACTTGTCCGGCTCGAAATGTCCCGACTTTTGATTGACGATGTGCTTGGCGAGATCGAGCATGTCCTTGGTGACTTTGACATCCTGGATGTCGTCGAAATATTCGTCCGCAGAACGCACCTCATAAGGATAGCGCAGCAGCGTCCCCATCAGGCCCTTGTCCATGGGCTCCAGCGCGATGATGTGCTCACGGTTAGTCAGCACCACCCGTCCGATGGCGACCTTGTTCATTTCGCGGATGGTTTCGCGGATGACGGCGAAGGCGTCGTGCCCGACTTTGCCATCCGGAGTCAGGTAGTAAGGGCGGATCAGGTAGCGTGGGTCGATCTCGCTGCGGTCGACGAACTCGTCGATCTCAATGGTTCGCGTCGATTCCAGCGCAACGTTTTCAAGCTCCTCCTTCGTCACCTCGATGAAGGTGTCCGTGTCGACCTTGTACCCCTTGACGATGTCCTCGTTGTCGACCTCCTCGCCGGTATCGGCATCAACCTTGGCGTACTTGATGCGGTGGCCGGTCCTTCGATTGAGCTGGTTGAACGAGACCTTTTCGGATTCCGACGTGGCCGGATAGAGCGCTACCGGGCAGGTGACGAGGGAAAGACGCAGGAAGCCTTTCCAGTTCGCGCGGGGGGCCATGGCGGGGAACTCCAATCCTGATGCCGGATTCAAGACGAACGGCCCGGCTTGGTTCCGACAGCGCGCCCCCTCCAACAGGAGGATTTTTTCTCGGCGCGGGCCCGAGCGGACTCGACATTCGTTCTCTTTATGTTCTAATTCGGAATGACCGACCGACCCGCGAGCTGGCGCATGCCGACCCCGAAACAAATGGAAAAGCTGGCCGCTGAAGCCGCCCGCAGGCCGGCCCCCTCGGCAGCTGCCCCGGATGCTCCCCTCCCGGCGGAATATTGGGAATCGGTCCTCAAAGACCCTCGCGCCGGCGCGACCTGGGCCCAGATGCGGCAGAGACGTCTTTCGGAAATTCAGCGCCACGTGCTGCGCATCTCCTGCCGCCGCTGCGAGCGGACCGTGGAAATCCAGACCGCCGATGCAGTCCGATTGTACGGCGGCAACGCGGTCTGGAAGGACGTCGCGCAGCGACTGCTCGGCAACACCTGCCAGCAGCGCACCGGCTGGCATGAAGAAGACGGGTGCTGGCCGGCGTTCGAGACGCCATAACCTGCTCTGGATTTGCCGATCCGATCTCTTTGCGCCTGGATGTCCGGATGGCCCCGAAGTATCACCCAACGCCCCTGTCGGGCGGCGACCGCAAAGCTCTGGCGAAAGAGCTCGGCAAGGCACGCGCGATGGCCAACATCCTGGCCGCCCAATCGGCGGAGATGCGGGCCAAGGGCGAGGCGATGATCCAGCAAGCTGACCGGCTGCTTTGCGAAAGCTGGAATGAGCGGATGTGGAGCGACGGCGAGCCGATCGATCCGTCGCCTACCATCGACCAGGCTGTGAATGGAGGCTTCCCCTGGCTTGAGATCAGGTGTGCGCGCTGCAAGATGCCAAGCGACGTCGACCTCGCGGCGATGAAGCACCCCCCGACCACCTTCGTGCACGATCTCGCCAGCCGGCTGCGCTGCCGCAAATGCGCCAAGGCGGGCCGGCGTCCATCCGCGACTCTGCTACAATTGGGTTGGCAGCCGCGCCATCCTCGAACCGAAGCCTGACTGATGTGCAATCTCTATTCGATCACGACAAACCAGGCCGCGATCAGCGCGCTGTTCCGCGTCGTGAACCGATATATTGGCAATCTGGCGCCGATGCCGGAAGTTTTTCCGGATTACAAGGCGCCGATCGTACGCAACGGGACCGAGGGCCGCGAGCTCGCTACGGCGCGGTGGGGAATGCCGTCGTCGTCAAAAGCGTTGATGGACGCCACCAAGAAGCGGGCCGAAAAGCTGCAAGCCAAGGGCAAGCCTGTCGATTTCAAGGAACTGCTGCGGATGGAGCCGGACGGTGGCACGACTAACATCCGCAACGTGAATAGCAAGCACTGGACGCGATGGCTGGGAGCAGAAAACCGCTGCGTGGTGCCGTTCAACTCCTTCAGCGAGTTCAACAAGGCCGAGGGCGGCGATATCTGGTTTGCGCTCGATGAGACCCGTCCCCTCGCCTGCTTCGCCGGCATCTGGACAAGCTGGACATCTGTCCGAAAGGTAAAGGAAGGTGAGACCACCAACGACCTCTACGCGTTCCTCACGACGGAGCCAAACGCAGAGGTCGGCGCCATCCATCCGAAGGCAATGCCCGTGATCCTGACGACGCAGGAGGAAGTCGAGACCTGGATGACCGCTCCTCCGGACGACGCGTTGAAACTGCAGCGGCCCCTGCCGGACGGGTCACTTCAGATCGTCGCCCGCGGCGTCAAGGAAGATCCGACTGGGCCGGAGGCGTGACCGGCGAAGGCGACGATCAGGGATCGGACCCGCCCCGCCAGCGCAAGATCATCCACGTCGACATGGATGCGTTCTACGCATCGGTCGAGCAGAGGGACAATCCGGACCTCCGCGGCAAGCCGGTCGCGGTCGGCGGATCGCGCGAGCGCGGCGTTGTCGCCGCCGCGAGCTACGAAGCCCGGAAGTTCGGCGTCAGATCAGCGATGCCGTCAGTGACGGCGAAGCGCCAGTGTCCGGACCTGATTTTCGTGAAGCCCCGCTTCGAGGTCTACAAGGCGGTCTCCCAGCAGATCCGCGAGATCTTCGCCGAGCACACCGCCATCATTGAGCCGCTGTCCCTGGACGAGGCCTACCTTGATGTCACCGAAAACCTGCAAAGGATCCCGCTGGCGCGCGATGTCGCGCTAGCGATCCGCGCCAAGATCAAGCAGGAGACCGGCCTCAACGCCTCTGCCGGTATTTCCTACAATAAGTTTCTCGCGAAGCTCGCCTCCGATTACCGCAAGCCGAACGGCCAGTACGTCATCACACCAGAGATGGGGCCGGCGTTCGTTGAAGCGCTTCCGGTCGGCAAGTTTCACGGTATCGGACCGGCGACCAGCGCCAAGATGAATTCCCTCGGCCTCTTCACTGGCCTAGACATGTAACCAGTCGCTCGAATTCATGCAGTCCAACTTCGGCAAGGCCGGGAGCTACTACTACTGGATCTCGCGCGGCGTTGACGAACGGCGCGTCCGTACCAACCGGATCCGGAAGTCGGTCGGCGCCGAAACTACCTTCTCAAGTGACCTCACAGAATTCGATTTCATGGTCACCGAGCTCGAGCCTCTTATCGACAAGGTGTGGCGACACTGCGAAGCCACCGGCAATCATGGGAGGACGGTGACGTTGAAGGTCAAATATAACGACTTCGAGATCATCACGCGCAGTCGCTCCGTGCTTGGCGCTGTATCGAGTCAGGCCGAACTTGAGCGCATTGCCATCGGTCTGCTAAAGAATGAGATGCCATTTCCCAAGCCGGTCCGGCTTTTGGGCGTCTCAGTGTCGGCGCTACAGCATGCCGACGACGCAGCGCCGCAGCTGGCACTGCCGATGTGATCGCGTCATTCAACTCGTTTTCAAAGCCGGTTGCTGACCTTGATCCGCCAAGCGAAAGAGGCTGCACCAACGATGGTAGGCTTCACCCGCTACCTACATCGTATCGGTGCGAAGGAATGGGATTCACGCCGGGATTGCGATCGGCACGTTATTTGGATTACTGCGCCGATATCAGGCGCCAGTTTGAACCTCGGAAGAACGAGGGTGCTCAAACGACCCGGATGTGCTGCCAAGTATCTGAGAGCAATGCGTCCACCGCGTCATCGAACTCTGATGCGACCCAGACCTGGCCGGGCGATTTAGGGTATCGCGCTACGTGGTTCTTGTGGATTTCACTCAGGTACTGCATTTCGTCGAGGACCTTGAGATTTGATTTCAGGCCGAGGTTACACGCATATGCATACAAGGCTGCCAGATCATGATTGCCCGGCTCTTGACCGGCAGCACGTTCCCCCGCCGTTTTGGCGTGGATTAAGACAGATCGAATTGCGAGTTCAGCCGCGTGCGCTAGGAGGAAATATCTAGGCCAGTTCGGCTGTCCATTCACGATATCCGGCATCCCGACAGCCTGGTCTCGATACATGCGCGCCCGCGCATGCCAATCCAAGGCCGGAAGAGAGGCTTTCAATGGGGGGAAGAAGATCGGCGGTTTCATGAGCGGCTCCGAAGCGCGCTCGTCGGTTGCATTGTCATCGCGCGAGCTCCTGCTGCACTCTCTTCACGCTTGCATCCACGTTCATCTTGAGTTTGTCCGCATCGAGCCCGATCTTGCGCACCTCATCCATAGCGACCGCCTCAAGATCCTTAGCCAGCTCTTCGAAGAATGTCTGATCCGCTTGCAGGTCGGCGATTACTGCGTCGCGCCGCCTAACCGAGATCGCCTCTTGCCCGCGCTCCCGCCAGAAGTTGTGCGCGAGGTAATCCCGCCGCCGCTTCGCCTCGTCGACGCGCTTTTGGAGCGCTGGATAGAGCTGAAGGAACTCCTTGATACCGCCTTTTCGGCTGATGAGCTGGCCGAACGTCTTAGCCTGCTGTTCGGCGAGATATTCCTCGAGTTTGTGAGCCATCGTGTACTGGTCGTAGATCGGCTTCCCGGCTTTCTTCGACTCCTCGTACATCCGCTTCACGAAATCCGCCGTCAGGATCAGGTTGGCCAGGATGCCCTCGACATTGCAGCCGTGAGAGAACGTCAGCCCGAAGTGGGCATACACGTCCTTCATATCGTCCTCGTCCCCCATGAGCCACCAAAAGACGCGCCACAGCCAGCGCATTGTCTGATCCCGGAAAGCGTGAAAGCCGCGGAACCCTACACCAGAACGCGAGAGACTAAAATGTCCCATCCTCGACGCGTTTCATGGCCGGACTATTGGGGTTTTTGACCTTTATCCAATGCCTCGATCGGTCGCTCTCGTACGGCAGGTCGCGCCGCTTGCGCCCCGGGGTGCCTACTTACATGCGCCACTTAGCCGAAAGCATCAAGGTGCGATACAGGAGCTGGGGCGCGCATCTCGAATATGCACTCTCCTACGCTCGTGAGGCTGCGGCGAAGCAAATAACGCTTCCAACTGCTAAGGCCGGCTCTTCAACTGATCACAGTCCGTAGAGCACGACTGGCTCATTGTTCGGGCGCACATAATTCGGATGTTCGGACAAGAACTTGAACTCCTGCTCCGCAGCATCACGCACTGTAATGTGTCCGATCCGCAGCTTATTGTAATACTCGTTCCTCTCAAGGTACGCCGTCGCGTCGTTGGGAACGGTCGCGTAGAGGAGTCCGTTCGACAATGAGAGAAGGTCGATGAGCAGATCAAAGGCGAGCAGCAGCCGGTGCACATCTTCGAGCCGGTAAAAGTTTCCGGAATCCATCCCGTGCAAAACGACGTGGCGATTCAAAACCGACAATGAGAAGTCGGCCACGCCCGTGTCGACATAGATGGACTGGTTTATGAAATTGCTGAAGGCGGCGCGGTACATGTCTTGGACCGCATCGAACTCCGACGCGTTCGCAAAATGATGAACAGGGATATTTGCGATTGCCGTCTTGAGCCCCGCAAAACTCGGCTTCCTGTTCGGGCTCCCAAGCTGCCAGCCTGCGAGTGACAGCACCACGCCTTCGAGTGCCATCAACAGGAGCGCTATCGCAGCCGGATACTCGCGCTTGTAATAGCTAAAGATCGCCGACTCATACAGGTGCGAGTATTCCTTGAAGTGCGGCGTCTGAAGACCGAGCCAGACGTATCGAGCCCGCACCTGATTGCTGAAGGCGACGTCGCAAAGGCGCTCGAAGATCTTCTGCTCGATCAGCCTTTTAGCGTTTAAATCGGCCGGCGGGTTCGCGTCGATGAATTGCGAGAGCGCGTTCAGCTCGGTGAACTCCTCGCCCACGACATATGGCGCGACGAACCAGCCGTAGTCCTCCAATTTTGCGGTAATTATCGGGTATTTTTGGATCCATTGGGACATCATGAGCCTTCAATCCGTTTGTCTTTGCGGCATCGTTCAGTCAAGACGATTCGATAGCTTTTCCGGTCTCCGGCAGCCTGTGCGTAAACCGTGCTACTCAACCGCCTTTATCATATGACCCCCGCGGCTGCGTGATCAACAAGTCGACGCCGAGATCTACGAGCGCCATTTCTCGCACCACCAAAATATCCTCGACCACCCTCTCCACATGCTCAGAAGCTGCAGATCCAGTCGGCTCGGTGGTCAGCCTCGCCCTGACGCGTTACGCCAGCCCGGTCTCAGCCCCTCGCATCTAGGGACTAACCGAAGTTCGAACAATGCCTCTGAGCAATCGAGATGAATTCTCCAACGTCCTGTATTGCGGTCGCTCAAAGAGTCCGCGAGAGTTTGAGTGAACGCACCATAGTTCAGTGCGGTTATCCCTTTGACGGGGCTTTAGTCCACGGCCCTCGCGATACTTGCGAAGGCTTACCTTGTATTTCTATTCCGCAGCTACAGCGGGAATGAGCGCGCTTCGCAGGCTTGAAATGATCTCAAAGGCCAGTTCGCGCGCCATGACCGGTGGGACAGCATTTCCTATCTGCCGAAATGCGGGATTCATCGTTCCGGCAAAGACAAAGCCGTCCGGAAACGATTGAAGTCGCGCTGCCTCGCGAACCGTGATTACCCGCGCCTGGTCGCTGTCGTAGTGAATGTGCGTATAGGTATCCTTTCCGATGTGCGCCGTAAGCGTCCGAACGGGACCGTTCGCCCGCAATTTCCACCACCGGTTCGGAAATTTGCCCGGGTCGTACGGCGGCACCATCGAATCGCGAAGGGATCGCCACTCCGCGCTCTTGGGTGAAAGTTTGCGACGGCTTGCGGCGGCCTTAAACAGTTTCAGTGCCACAAGGTGGGCCTGCGGATATTCATCGCCGGGCGCCATCGCCCTGAATATTCTGGAGTCGCGAGGCAGATAGCGAAGCACGTGATCATAGACAGCCTCGCCGGCCTTGAAGCCGGGCCACGATCGCATGAGCTGGGCGTAGGAAGAGAGGTTCTCCCAGGCCGTTCTGCGGTAGTATGCCGCCTCGGTAAAGCGCCGCGCCCCACGCTTTAACGTGCCTTCGAGGTGAGATGTGACCAGCGGCAGGTCGCCGATCGCTTCGCGTGCAGTCACCGCATGCGGAAGCCCTTTGTGGCCCGTGTCCGGTTTGACGAACGCGTATCCCTCTGACGAGTTGATCAGCTTCAAGGAAACGGCGCGGGTGCCGGCGTATCCTCGCGGAAGATCGCAATGGTGCGTTGCCCGGGGAAATTGGACGATCGCTCCCAGCTCCTTGCGATAGGCGATCATGTAGACGCGATCTCGCATCTGAGGCACGCCGTGATGCGCAGAGTTGATCAGCGAATAGGCGGCGTCATATCCCATATCATTGAGCGCCTCCACGATCTCCTGGACGACGTTGTGACCGCCATAGTTTAGAACGTCAGGCACGTTCTCGAAGAGGATCGCGAGCGGTTTCAGCCGATCGACATAGTGGAGATACCGCAGATATAGATTTCCCCTGGGATCAACTTTGAACGCGCGTGGGTGATCGGCTATCTCCCGTAGCTTCGCTCGGCCGACCCGTGCATACGCCTGGCAGGGCGGCCCCCCTATAATAATATCGATCGCATGCGAGGTCGCACCCAGTCCGAATTCCTCGACAAGCTCTTCGGGTTCAAGCGAGGCTACGTCGCGCGGCATTGCATGGAGATCAAGGACCTCTTTTGGCGCACCGTTGAAGAAATTTATCGCGTGCGAGCGGGCAGCCAGTTTGTCAATTTCCAGCGACGCGGCAATGTCGCAACCGGCCGCATGGAAGCCGAGGCTCAGGCCGCCACAGCCTGCGAATAGATCGAGAACCCGCGGGCGCGCCTGTGGATTGCTAAGACGAGCCAATTTGGCGGCAACGCCGTCGAGTGATTTCATCGACGAGAAAGTCCATGGTAGGGAGTGGTGCGCCGCCGCAACTTACCAGGTTCGACGGACATTGCCAGGCCGCCTGAGCAGAAATAACCGGGGAGAGTGCCGTGGGGGATGCGGGAAGGTCGATCTCGTTCGACGCGCTTGGAGGGGCCGATCTGCACGTCGACGCACTATATGAGGGCGGTCGCTCCGGCAATGCTGGCGATGACCCGTTTCCTCGTCTTCTTCGGGTTTCCAACCAGGGTGGCTTCCGGTACCGCGGTTCTCTCGCCGCCCTTGAAATGGTCGTACTGACTTCCTCGATGAGCGACGCCAACTGGCCTGATGAGCTTGATCGGGAAACCGGCGCGTTCACGTATTATGGGGACAACAAGCAGCCGGGCCGCGCCCTCCATGCGACGCCCCGCAACGGCAACGAACTACTTCGCCGCATTTTTGCCGCCGCGCACGAGGGCGAGACTGGCCGGCGCACCGTTCCGCCGATTTTCGTATTCGGCAACACTGGTGATTGGCGGGACGTGATGTTCCTCGGGCTCGCGGTGCCGGGCACTTCGGAGCAACAGGTTGCGGAGGACCTGGTCGCGATCTGGCGGACTGCGAACGGCATGCGCTTTCAGAATTATCGCGCACGCTTCACCATCCTGAATGCGCCCCTTATTGAACGGACCTGGATCGAAGAAGTAATAGCAGGGACGCCCCACACGCAACGCGCGCCGCAGGCGTGGACCGACTGGGTGGAGAGGGGCCGGTATCAACCGCTCAAATCTACCCGCTCCATTGAGTACAGGACAAAGATCGAGCAACTCCCCTCCGGCGCAGAAGACCTTGCCATCATTCGCGAGGTCCACCAATTCTTCGCAGAACGTCCGCACGATTTTGAGAAGTGCGCTGCCGCGCTTGCTAGGCTGATGCTGCCTGACATCGCAGAGCTCGATCTGACGCGTCCGTCACGGGATGGCGGTCGAGACGCGATAGGCAAGCTGCGCCTTGGTCACGGGATCGCATCCATCCTTGTCGACTTTGCCCTGGAGGCAAAGTGCTACGCGCTCGACAACAGCGTTGGCGTGCGGGAAATGTCGCGCCTCATCTCTCGGCTGCGCCACCGGCAGTTCGGAATACTCGTCACGACGAGTTACGTCGATCTGCAGGCGTATCGCGAGATCAAGGAGGATCAGCATCCGATCATCGTGATCTCGGCGCGCGACATTGCCGGCCTCCTCAGGCGACACGGGCACGCGGACGCTACCGCCTTGAGGGCTTGGCTTGATCGCGAGTTTTCTGCGCCGACCGTCGCACCTTAGATATCGGACCAGCGCGGCGACCTTGCTTCCCTGGCGGTCCAAGCTCCTTTGCGAGCCGTCCCGCCAGGGAAGCAAGATCGCCCAGCTGGCACTCCCAGACGGTGACCACTCGCCAGCCGGCAACCTCTAGTTCCCGCTTCGTTCTTCGGTCGCGAGCAACGTTGCCATCGAACTTGCGCTGCCAGAACTCTGCACGGGTCTTGGGAATGTACGCCAACCCGCAGTCGTGGCGGTGCCAGAAGCAGCCGTGCACGAAGAGGGCAACCCGCCTGCTCCGAAAGACGATATCTGGCTTACCCGGAAGGTCCCGGGCATGGAGCCGAAATCGGTACCCCACAGCATGCAGGAGCCTGCGAACGGTCATCTCCGGTCCCGTGTGGCGGCCCCGGATGCGCCCCATCAGGGCGCTGCGCTTGGCTTGGCTCATGATGTCGAACCGCACACTCGGCTCGCCATCGTCCGCAACCGCTGGTAAGTTGCCGTCTTTCCCTTCCCGTGGGGCTCTCATTGCCTTTGCCCGTGCCAACGCGTGCCGTACCGCCATCCGCTGCCGCCCTTGTTGGCTCCCTTCGGGGGGTCGGCTATTCGCTTGAGACAGCGATTGCCGACATTCTCGACAACAGCATAGCCGCCGGCGCCAAGAGTATCGAGATCCAATGGGAATGGAACGATGGTGAGCCGGTCGGGTGGATACTCGACGACGGGTCCGGCATGCATGCCGATCGCCTGGTCGAAGCCATGCGCTTTGGTGGCATCGGGCCGGAAGCCGAGCGAACGGCTGAGGACCTCGGTAGGTTCGGGTTAGGTCTTAAGACCGCATCACTGTCGCAATGCCGACAGCTGACTGTGGTCTCAAAAACCTCTTCCGGCCTGGCGTCGTTCACGTGGGACTTGGACCAGCTTCGCAAGAGCGGCGGCGGGTGGGATTTGATCGAGGGCGACGCAGGCCTCTGGAGCGAAATCCGCGATCAGTTGAAATCGAAGAAGTCGGGCACGCTCGTTGTATGGCGTAAGGTCGACTTTGGACGAACGAACGATCGACCGAGCTACGAATCGTTTCTCGCCGATCTCCAGCGCGTCGATGCGCACCTTGCTATGGTCTTCCATCGCTTTCTCGCAGGTGACGCCGCAGCGCTCAAGATCACGCTCAATGGTAGTCGGGTGAAAGCGTGGGACCCTTTCTTGGAAAGCGATGAATCGATCATCCGAAATCCAGAGCAGCATATAGATGGCCCGGGCGGCAGGGTTCGCGTCCGCGGCTTCGTTTTGCCACACCGGGACCGGTTCCGCAACGAGATCGAATTCGAGAAGGCCGGCGGCCCGGATGGATGGACGGCCCAGCAGGGCTTCTATGTCTACCGGCACAAGCGCCTGCTGTCGGCGGGAGGTTGGCTCGGACTTGGTGGAAGCCGCGCGTGGACCCGAGACGAAACGAGCCGGTTGGCCCGCATACGCATCGATATTCCCAATACGGCGGACCATGATTGGCGTATCGACGTTCGGAAGGCGATAGCTCGTCCACCGGATGCGATCCGTAAGTCACTCCAGAGGATAGCCGAAGACGTTCGCCGCAAAGCGCGGGAGGTATTCGTCCATCGCGGACAGTACGGCAGTCGGCAGAAGGCGACCGGC
Source organism: Bradyrhizobium barranii subsp. apii (assembly GCF_011516635.5). Classification (GTDB taxonomy): domain Bacteria; phylum Pseudomonadota; class Alphaproteobacteria; order Rhizobiales; family Xanthobacteraceae; genus Bradyrhizobium; species Bradyrhizobium barranii. Next base: position 9,130,585 of record NZ_CP096255.1, read on the forward strand.
GTATCTCGAATATGGCAGGTAAATCCTGAGGGCGCGAAGCGCCGGTATACGGTGCGACGCGACCACGAACTGATCCAGCTGCTCAAGGGGCGCATGGACAAGACGGGTTTCGATCTGCTTGATGGGCTGCTCGATCTTATCGAGAGAACCGTTCCTGTTGATCGCGTATGGCTTGACGTGACGGAGCGTGGCGTACCTGACGAGGCGGTCGACAGCTCGGAGCTCGTCAACGCTGCGCTCTCCATGGCGAGAATGATGGAGCGAGCGGGCCTCACTCCTCACGAAGCCGCGGCGCGGCTGGCCACGATGGACCCGTTCGACAAGGTCGAGGATATCGAAGGAAAATTGATGCGGAAGCTGCAGGGGGCGAAGCGATGAGTTCAGTTGAGGATGCGATCGGCTCGATGGCCCTCATGATGCTTCGGCAGCGCCATCCCGACACTGCGGTCGGCAGGGAGGAGATCGAGAAGGCGGTCGGCGATTGTGCGAAGCTCCTTGCGCGGGAGATGTTGGCTGAGCAGCTCGCGGCGATCGTGCAGGAGTTGGAAACGAGGCTCATCGTCAAGGTTGGGCGGCCAACGCGACTCGTTGACGAGCGAGGCCACGTTCCCTGGTATTTCGGGGATCGAAAGGAAGGGCGCAGGTTCTTCAAGCGCTACAGCGATTTCCTGATGCAGGATCAGGGTTGGCCACCGGCGGCGATCGATGCGATCGACCTCTCTACCGATCTGATCATTGAGCAGATGGAAGACCCGAACCGTGACGGCCCCTGGGATCGTCGCGGGCTCGTCGTCGGGCACGTCCAATTCGGAAAGACCGCCAACTACGCCGGACTGGCGAGCAAAGCGGCCGACGCAGGGTACAAGCTGATAATCATACTCGCCGGCATGCACAACGCGCTCAGGCAACAAACTCAGCGTCGCATGGATCGCGATTTTCTTGGCTACAATACGACTCCCGCAAGTGGCGGCGCTGGCTTCACGCGCATCGGTGTCGGCGAGCTTGATCGCAGCATCCATGCCGAGCACCTCACCACCCAGGCAGCGAACGGGGATTTCAATCGCGCGTTCGCGGACAATCTTGGGATCGGCGTGCAGCAGAGGCCGGTGCTTCTGGTCATCAAGAAGAACGCTCGCATCCTCGAAAATCTGAACAATTGGGTCAGCGAGGTCTTGGCGCCGCGGGGCGACACGGAGGCGCGTCCGCTTCTCCTCATCGACGACGAGGCCGATCAGGCATCGGTCGACACGGGCGAGCAGCAATTTGACGAGAATGATGCTCCCGATCCAGATTACGAGCCCAAGCGCATAAACGGTCAGATACGACGCCTGCTCTCGTCGTTCTCTCGATCTGCGTATGTGGCGTACACCGCGACCCCGTTTGCGAACGTGCTCATTCATGATGCCGCGGCAACGGAAGAGTACGGCGACGACGTTTTCCCGCGAAGCTTCATCATCAACCTTCCGTCGCCGTCAAACTACGTCGGACCGGGCCTGCTGTTCGGAATTGATGGGGCCGGTGCCGACACGGCGCAGGAGCCGCTCGACGTCACGCGGGACGTTGATCAGGACGATGAAGGATGGATCAAGGTCGACCACAAGAAGGGGTTTGCGCCCCGGCACGACGGGGAGGACCGTATTCCTCCGTCGCTTGAAGACGCCATCCTGAGCTTTGTGCTCGCATGTGCGGCCCGCGCGGCGCGTGGCCAGCGCAACGTGCACAACTCGATGCTGGTCCACGTCTCTCGCTACAAGGACGTGCATCAGGCGGTCTTTCGGCAGGTCGACGAGTGGGTCGCCGATCTCAAACGCAGGCTCAAGTATCGAACAAAGAAGAAGGACCCGATCCTCGATCGACTGCGAGAGCTCTGGGAGCAGGATTTCTTGCCGACGTCGGCGACGATCAGAGCAACGGAAATCGGAGGAACGCTCCCCATAACCGAATGGTCCGCGGTCGAGCGCGAACTTTCTACCGCCGCCGACAAGATCAGGCCGCAGGTCGTCAACAGTGAAATTCGCGATGCGCTCGACTATGACGGCAATGCCGCGCAGGGGCTCAACGTCATTGCGATCGGCGGCGACAAGCTCTCGCGCGGACTGACGCTGGAGGGATTGACGGTCAGCTATTTTCTGCGACCGTCAAGAATGTACGACAGTCTCATGCAGATGGGCCGTTGGTTCGGGTACCGGCCTGGCTACGTCGATCTGTGTAGGCTGTACATGACGCCTGACTTGCAGCTGTGGTTCCGCCATGTGGCGACCGCAGCAGAAGAGCTGCGCGCGCGCCTCGATCACATGGCCATGATCGGGGCGACCCCTGAGCAATATGGTCTCAGGATTCAGTCCCATGACATCCTGCTCGTCACCGCCCCGAACAAGATGCGTCACTCAAGGGAATTCCAGGTCTCATTTCAGGGCGAGGCAAAGATACAGACGGTCCTCTTCAATGATCAATCGAGAAACCAGCGCAATGCTGCGACGATCACGAACTTTCTGGATCGGATCGGCCGACCTGCCGAGCCTGCGCGCGAAGCGAACTTCAAGGCTCTTGGGGAGCGCCGCCTGTGGAGAGGCGTAGCCGGCGCTGAGGTAGCTACTCTTTTGGGGTCGCTCCTTTTTCCTGAAGAGGCGCGCGATGTGAATGCAGCTCGCCTTAGCGCATACATCCGCGAACAACTCGGTGCACGCGAACTGACCGACTGGACGATCGCGGTCCTCAGCGGGACGGGCGAGTCGCTGACGGCGAATGACTGGGCCTTCAAGACGATCGAGCGAGCTCCCTTGGACCGTGGGAAAGCATCCGGCCGGTATGTGGTGAAGACCATACTCTCGCCTCGGGATGAGGCCATTGACCTTGATCAATCAGAATTTGATCGAGCGCTTGCTGCCACAAACGCAAAGCGCTCGGCAGCCGGCAAAGACCCGGCAACCACTCCCGATGGGCCTGAGATACGGAGGGTTCGCGGCGAAGACCCCAAGAGAGCCCTTCTCCTACTCTATCCGCTCTCGCCCGAAAAGGCGGAGCTGCGTGACATCGACGTACCGATCTTCGGGGTCGTTGTGAGCTTCCCTGACTCTCGCAGCGGCCGATCGATCCGGTATCGGTTCAACACCGTCGAACAGCGGCTTGAACCGGTATGACATCGATTCGGAACGATCTCGTATCGAAATGGGCCGAGGCTGCGCGCGCCGCACCAAGCGACCGCGAATGGAGAGCAGTCGCCCTCGCTGTACCTGCAACAGTGCGCTTTCTGGCGGGCATACGAGAGCCGGACGGTCGTATCGCACTCCTCATTGAAGCCCCCCTTGGCGCCGCGCCGGCCACGCTGTTGAGAATCGCCGCAGAAGGCGTGAGTCTCAGCGACCGACGGGACCCGGCTCAAGGCGTCGTTCGCATCGCCGTCGCCCTGGAGCGAGAGCCGCTGCGCGATGTGTTTGAAGTCCTGGCAGCCGATCTTGTGGATGTCATCCGACAAGCTGCAACCCCTGCTCAGGCCCTCACGATCGGCGTTTCGCGGCTGGAGGCTTGGCAGGCCTTTCTGCGCTCCGGCCGACGCGGCCTCTCAAGAGAGGAGCAGATCGGACTGCTCGGGGAACTCACCATGCTGGAGCTTCTCTCTGGCGAGATCGGCCATGAAGCGGCTGTTGAGGCTTGGTTCGGTCCTCTGGACGGCATTCACGACTTCAGCAGATCGGGGATCGGGATCGAGGTCAAAGCGGTTGCCGGCGGAGGAAACCTCGTGCGGATATCGCGCTTGGACCAGCTTGATCGCCGGGGACTTTCATCCCTGCTCATCGCTCGTGCACGATTCCAGGAAGCACCCGAGGGACGTACCGTGCTCGCGGCCGTGCGCGACATTCGTGAGGCCATCGATCGATCCGCACCCGGCGTAAGGCGAGCGTTCGATGATCGGCTTCTCAGGGCAGGACTGCTTGAGGTCGAGCCGCAAGCACCTCCGGAATTCGCATTCATTCTACAGGACCTGTACGGCTTTGAGGTGCGGGTAGACTTTCCGCGGCTGACCGGCCTTTCGGTACCGCCCGAAATTGTGGATGCGTCGTACTCTCTGGACGAAAGACTACTTGGCGGCTTCCTGATCGGGGCGGATAGTCTATCTCGATCTCTTAGAATGATGGGCGGGGCCTCATGACGGACGAAGCAATGGAGGCGTTCGCGCGGGAACTTGCGAGTGAGGTTGACGAGGCGATCCAGTCAGGCGACGGCAGCATTTATAGTGAGGAAGAGTTCACCCGCATTGTTTTGGACCGCCTTGGCGACGAAGGAGCGATTGAGAACCCCACGCTCTTGTGGCAGGAGGGCACCTTCGCGCGAACAAAATACAAGATAACCGGCTATTCCATTCCCGACGACGAGGAACGTCTCATCCTTGTGACGACGATCCACACGGGAGAAGTGCAGCCGCGCGCGTTGACCCGCGACGAAATTCTGAGCGCACTTCAGCAGGCGATGAAATTCTACGAATGCAGCTGCAAAGGGCTGCATACGAAGATCGAACCATCGAATACTGACGCGAGCGAGTTGGCTCGGCATATCTATGAAGCCCGCGAGCAGATCGGCGTCCTTCGGGTAGTCCTTCTATCTGACGGACTCACAGGGCTCAGATCAATCGACCTCAAGAAGGCTTTTGATGGCACGCGAGTCATTGTCGACCTGTTCGGCGTCGAGCGGCTTCAGCGACTCCTCGGACAGGGACTGCGCCGCGACGACATCGTCGTAGATTTCAGCGCCGACTTTGGCGGCCCCCTTCCATGTCTCAAGGCTTCCTCAGGCAGCGCCGACTATGAGGCTTATCTGGCTTCCATACCAGGCGCGTTGCTTGCCGATGTCTACGAGAAATACGGTACCCGACTGCTCGAATTGAACGTGCGAGCGTTTCTCGGGCTACGTGGCCGAAAGAGCGTGAACGCGGGACTTCGAACGACAATTCGCGATCTCCCGCACCGCTTCCTTGCATATAACAACGGTATCGTGGCAACCGTGGATTCGATGGAGGTCGAGGACAGCGGAAACGGGTACTTCGGAGTCAAATCGGTTCGCGGACTTCAGATCGTCAACGGTGGTCAGACAACCGCCAGCCTGCATCGTGCCAAGCGGCAGGATGGGGCTAACCTGGACGCGATCTCAGTACCGGCCAAGATCATCTGTGTGAGCGGCGCGGATCTCGACGAAATGGTGGCGGCAGTCTCGAAGTCCGCCAACAGTCAGAACACCGTTCAGCCCGCGGACTTCTCTGCGAACGATCCTTTCCATGTCGTCGTGGAAAAACTCGCGAACAATACCTGGTTGTCCGACGGCAAAGGCCGCTGGTTCTACGAGCGCGCTCGCGGAAGTTATGGCGCAGCAGAGCTAAAAGCGTCATTCGCCGCAGGCCAGAAACGACGGTTTGCGCAGGAGACGCCGAAGGAGCGCAGGTTCTCGAAGACCGACCTCGCGAAATACCTGAATGCCTGGGAGGGGCAGGCACATCAAGTGAGCTTCGGTAATCAGAAGAACTTTCAGTTCTTTATGCAGGCGCTGAAGGACGAGCATCCGGATGGATTTGAGCCGGATACGGCGTGGTTCAAGGCGTTTGTTGCTAAGGCGATTCTCTTCCGGGCCACTCTATCGATCGTGCGAGGAAAGAAGTTCGCCGCGTTTCAGGCGAACATCGTCGCGTACACCATTGCGAGCCTTTCCTGGGCATGTAGTGGACGCATTGACTTCGACATGATCTGGACGCGACAGGCGATATCGCCTGAGCTGCATAAGCTTCTTGAGAACTGGGTGGGGAAGATCGACAAGGCGCTTCGAAAGACAGCAGGCAATCGCATGGTGAGCGAGTGGGCCAAGAAGGTCGACTGCCGCGATGCGCTTCGTGAATTGTCGTTCGACCTGCCGGACAAGCTTCCTCCTGAACTGGTCGCTCAAGCAGGCGCTGGAGGGCGCAGGTCCAGCCGTTCCAATATCCAAGACGACGCGCTCAGGCTTTAAGGCGCGTACCCGCACACCTTCGAGCCTTTCAAACTCGCTATCCCAAGATCGACGTCACACTCCCGGAGGGAGGCGATAACGAGGTGCGAGATTGGGTGGTACGAGACGCCATAGACATCGGATTCACTTCAGAATCGTCGAGCTGGCGACCGAAACGATCGCGGAGGACGAGTACGTTGTAGTCACAAGCGCTCGTCATTCATCGTGGCCTAACGAACCAACTCGCGATTCCTGCGATTGCAGGACGCTCTTTCATCATGTCAGCGTCGGGTTGCGAGCCCGCCATCCAGGCCATGTTTGCTGAGAGTGATTGCTCTCCAGACATTGCGTTCCGGGTTCGAGATATGGGGACGCTCCTAGAAATGGTCCGCCAAGGACTTGGGGTGTCGGTCATCCCGGCCTTTTCGGCGCCGGCTAAACAGACGGGCCTACGTTTTCATAAATTGAACCCGGCACGTCGACGTGCACTTTTGATGGTGACAAATAGCCGGTCCCAACCCACTCCCGCAGTACGCGCGTTCAGTGATATGATACGGTCACAATTGCGCATCTCCGCACGCAAACAATGATAGCGTTGGATCCGGTTCGCCGCTGGTTGCGAACCGCGAAGGGTTGGGGCACCACCCTTCCCTTCGCTTCTCTATGGTCGATTAGGCTAGCGGCCGAGCGTCCTATTTGCCGCCGTCTCTATCCAGCTGCCGCACACCGCACAGCCGTCTCTTTTCAATAATGAAGTCGTGCTGCATCTACGATCGTGCAACAGCGTGAGCCACGACGTCTCAGATTTCCTGTCAGGGATCGAAACCGACTGAGCGGCCAAGCTTCACGATCGACAACCGTTCCGGTGGCGATACGGCCCGACTCTCGTGTGGCCGAAGGAGGCGTGATGACGAGCAGCAAATTCCTGACACCTGAGGAAGTCGCCGAGCGCTACCGTGGTGGCATCTCCGTGGGCACGCTCAGAAACTGGCGCGCAATGCGGATCGGCCCCTCATTCGTGAAGATCGGCAAGGCCGTCCTCTACCCGATCGATGAGCTTGATGCGTGGGACGAAAAGAATAGAGTGCCTTGCCGTGCGTCAAATAGAGTCACGGAGCATTCTCGTGACCGCGCGTGATGATCACGACGAGGCACTTCGAACATGCCCCAATTCCCGGCACCAACAACCACGTTAATCTCAGATTGACGCGCTATTTCAAGTATTTACGCGAGAGATGATCCTGCTGCACAACCACCCCAGCGGCGATCCCTCGCCGTCGCAGGCCGACATCCAGATGACCAAGGCGATCATCGACATCGCAAAACCGCTCGGTATCGCCGTGCACGACCACATCATCGTCGGCAAACAAGGTCACGCCAGTCTGAAGGGACTGAAGCTGATCTAAACGACGTCGCCTCTTGGGGGCTAAAGCGGACCTTACCGCGAACCTCGCAAAACGACGCGATTGCCCCAGAGCAGTCATCAGTCCCGCTGGCAACTAGAGGTTGTCCAGAGAGCACGGCGTGGATCCGTTGGATCAGCATTGTTGTCCCATGCGTGACTCGTGAGCGACAGCGGTCGGGATAATGGATTGCTGCCGCGATCGCCACAGATGCGGCGTCTTCGCACAACAATTCTGGTGCTCGTTGCCTTTCGTGATCGCGTGTGATCGGGCGCAACAAAATGGAACTGCGCAAGCCTTTGCGATTACTTGCCGGTCAGGCGCCGCGTCGGCACCCTCTGCGAGCACGGGTGCTTTCCGTTGTTCTGCCTTGCGTGATTATCATCGCCGCACCGCAAGCGGCCCGCGCTCAATGTACAACTGATCCTGTCAACGGCGGCATCCTTCAGAACGGCGGAACCTGCGTAGCCAATAATCCGGTGAGCACCGGTTTCAACATCGCGGTCAGCGCGTTGAACGGCGCAAACGTGACTACCAATGGCACGGTGACGGCCAATGGTGGTGGAACAGGAATCCAGGTCACCGCAAACGCCACGGTCACCGCAAACGCAAATGTAACCGCCGCCAGCACTGGCCTGATTGCGAACACCGGCGGCACGATCATCATTAATGCGATCACCCTGGCGAATTCTGGCGGCGGCGGCGCGGCCATGATCGCCACCACCGGCACGATCATCGCGAATAGCACGACTGTGAATTGGAACGGCGGCGCCGCGGTCGGGGTGGGCGGGGTGGTGCAGGCCACGGCGGGAGGTCTGATTCAATTCACACCTGGCTCGTCGATCAATCTCAGCGGTGGCTTCGGCAAGTTGATGACCGCCGACGGTGCGACAAGCCAAATCATCGCCAATGGTCTTTCCGTGAACATGGGTGCTTCGGGCGGCATGACCGCGGCTACGGCGCAGAACGGGGGGAGTATCCAGCTTGCGAGCGGCAGCAGCATCACGTTCGCCGGAGGCGGCGGGAATACCGGCTTATCGGCAACAGGGACCAACAGTTCGATCACGGCGACCGATCTGAGCTTGTCGGTAGGTAATGGCGGTGGTGATGTCGGTGTGAACGCCGCGTCCGGGGGCCAGGTGACGTTGACGCGCGGCTCCGTTACCGTTCCGGGCATTGGCGGCGGGGAGATAGGACTTCGGGCGACGGGGGCGAACAGCCTGGTTACCGCAAACGATGTGGTCGTCAGCGTGACGGGAGGCGGTGGAAACGCTGGAGTGAATGCGACGACCGGCGGCACCGTTACGACGAGTGGTGGCTCGGTGTCCGTCGTCAACGGCGCGGGCGGGCTGCTGCAGAACGGCGGCAACGTAACCATGACCGGAACCGACGTGACCGCGTCAGGAAATGGCGGCTTCGGCTTTCTGTTCAACGGTAGCGGAAACACGTTGCAGTACAGCAACGCCACCATCGTGGCCAGCGCCGCCTCCTTCTCGGTGCAGGGCGGCGCGGCCAACATCAGTCTTAGCCCGTCTTATTCGTCAGAGGGCGCCTGAGAGGCTGGCGAGCGTGGTGTAAAGCGCTGATGCGGCGTAGGATTCGGTTGCAAAGCCAACCCCATCACCTTCAGCCGCGAACACCACGCCCGCCATGACCGACGATACGATTCTGCCCTTCTCGTTTCCAGCCGTTCACGCCAAGAAAGTCACAGCTGCCTTCGATGGCGGTCGGCTGACCTCGAACGGGGGCGTGATGCTTCTGGCGATGGCCGAGCGGCGTCTCGGCTTGGCCGACAATTTGGCCCGGGTGTTCCCGGATCGGCGCGATCCGACGCGGGTCGTGCACAGCCTGGTCGATATGTTCCGCGCGCGCATGTTCGCGATCTGCTGCGGCTACGAGGACGCCGACGACCTCGATCATCTGCGGTCCGATCCCGCATTCAAGCTGGCCTGCGGACGGCTGCCGGACACGGGTCGCGATCTGTGTTCCCAACCGACGCTGTCGCGTCTGGAGAATGCTCCGCGCCTGCGCGACGTGATCCGACTGACCTACACTTTGGTCGACGCATGGATGGATAGCTACCCGCGCGAGCCGGCATCCGTCACGCTCGACATCGATGATACCTGCGATGTCGTCCACGGCCATCAGCAGCTCTCGCTGTTCAACGCTCATTATGACGAACGCTGCTTCCTGCCGATCCACGTCTACGACACGGAGAAGAGCCGGCCCGTGGCGGTCGTGCTGCGGCCCGGCAAGACGCCGGGCGGCGTCGAGGTGCGTGCCCATCTGCGCCGCCTGGTACGGCATATCCGGACGCGGTGGCACAACACGCGAATTACGTTCCGTGGCGACGGGCACTATGCCCGGCCGGAGGCAATGGCGTGGTGCGAGACCAACGGCATCGACTACATCTTCGGTCTGTCCGGCACCAAGCCGCTCGCCAGAAAAGTCGACGCGGTCGCCGACGACATCCGCACGCGACGCGCCATCGAGAACCTGCCGGTTCTGCGCGGCTATACCGAGACGCGCCACAAGGCAAAGTCCTGGGATCGCGAACGACGCACCGTCGCCCGTATTGAGGCGACGATGCTCGGCCTCGACATCCGCTTCGTCGTCACCAGCCTCGATGTCGGCTCGGCCGAGTGGATCTACGACAGCCTGTATTGCGCGCGCGGCCAAGCCGAGAATCTGATCAAGCTGCATAAGACGCAGCTCGCCTCCGATCGCACCAGTTGCCGTTCGGCGCTCGCCAATCAAGTCCGCCTCGTTCTCCATACCGCCGCTTATTGGCTGATGCTGACCGTGCGCGACGCCATTCCCAAAGTCCGGGAATTGGCCACTGCCGAGTTCGCGACGCTGCGTCTTCGGCTCTTGAAAATCGCCGCCCGGGTTGTCGAGACCAAGAGCCGCATTCGCCTTGCGTTCGCCGCGGCATGTCCCGAAGCCGACCTGATCCGCAGCTTGCCCGGCGCGCTGCTGCCGCTCGGTCCTTGACCGGTGGGGCGTCCGCCCGCGTTCACCCAACCCATCCCTCAAGCGCGTTGCAAAGTACCGGTCGTCAGGCGGTGAAAAGCCGAAGGCAATCCTGTGCGCCTCGTCAGCGGAGGTGTGCGGATGCACCAGTCGGACCAAAATACCGCGCTCTCACGAATAGGGCGGGTTAGTAATGCCGTCGCAGTAACAAATAACAACACCCTGCTCGAAACGGTGTCTGGAGCCAGCACGACGTTCAACGCACAGGCATCGACCTTGCGAGGGGTGATTACGACGGCGGCCGGCGGCATCAGCACAGTCACCCTTGCGCAGAATACCGTCTGGACGATGACGGGCAATTCGAACGCAACCAACCTGACCAACAACAGCAGTGAGATCATCTTCACCCCGCCGACCGCGGACCCCACACAACTGTCGAGCTACAAGACGCTGATTGCGAATAACTATGGGGGCGCAGGCGGCTTGATCACGCTCAATACTTTTCTCGGCAACGACACTTCGCCATCCGACAGGCTGGTCATTAACGGCGGCGCAGCGACGGGCTCGACAACGCTCAGAGTATTGAACACGACCGGTCCCGGCGATCAGACCGTTGCGAACGGCATCCTTTTGGTGCAGACCGTCAACAACGCCACCACGGCGCCCGGCGCTTTCTCGCTCGCCGGCGAGGTGCGCGGCGGCGCTTATGATTACTTCCTGTTTCGCGGCGGCATTAACGGCAATGCGCCCCAGGATTGGTTCCTGCGCTCGACTTTCGATTCGGGGCCGACACCCCCGGACCCGCCGATTATCCCGCCGCCGATCCTGCCGCCCGATCCGCCTCCGGACGGGCTGCCGCCCGGCTCCTACCCAATCATCGGGCCTGGACTTGCAACGTACGGGTCCGTTCAACCTATGGCCCGGCAAATCGGCCTCGCCACGCTTGGTACGCTCAACCAGCGAGTCGGCGACACGATGACATTGTTGAATGCGGGTACCGACCCTAATGGCTGGGGCCGGTCAGACTGGGCGCGCGTTTTCGGTCAGCAGATCAACGGCCACTACCAGCCCTTCGCCGACCCGCGCACCGATGGCTGGCTGGCGGGCTTCCAAGGCGGAATCGATCTCTGGCGCGGCAGCACCATCCCCGGTCACCGCGACTCTGCTGGACTTTACTTCGCCTATACCCAGGCGCGGGCCGACGTGACCGGGCTGGTCACAAACCCGGCCGCCACTGGCTACATGCTCACCCACACCGGGACCAACGACATCCAGGCTTACTCGGCCGGCGGCTACTGGACGCACTACGGTCCGACCGGCTGGTACCTCGACGCGATCCTGCAGGGGACGCTCTATCGCGGCAACGCGACGACGCAATTCACGCAATTGCCGCTCAAGGGCGCCGGCTTCGTTGCCTCCCTGGAGACGGGCTATCCAATCCCGCTGCCGCTTGGCCCAGGCTTCGTGCTCGAGCCGCAGGCCCAGATCATCTGGCAACGGGTATCGTTCGACGAAGCCAATGACGGTCTGGGCCCGGTCGGGCTGGGCACGACGTCGGGTCCGATCGGACGGCTCGGCCTGCGCGGGCAGTGGAACATTGCCAGCAGCAACGGGATGCTCTTGCAGCCTTATGCAGGCGTCAATTACTGGCGCAGCTGGGGCGCGGGAGCGGACACCACTTTTGGCATCGATCAAGTGCTGCTGCTGCAGAAGATGCAGACGGTCGAAACCTTCGTCGGCTTCACCGGCAAGCTCGACAAGAGCTATAGCGTCTATGCTCAATTCGGTTATCAATTCGACGTCGGCAGCACGGTCAACGCGGGCCCGCAAGGCGCCAAAGGCACCGCGGGCATACGCTACAGCTGGTGAATAGGGTTCCAGCAAGCTGCTTGCGATCTCTACGCGCAGCGAGGCCCGCATTCCGCGGCCTGCCGTATAAACTATGTGCATGTCCGGATGCGGCCCTGTTTGAGACATGCCGACCGACCTTGAGAATGTCCGCGAACCGAGGAAGACCGGAAGTGGCCAGCGCACAAGGCAGGCCGCTTCCATGCGGCCGTCTTCGCTTGGTCACGAATGACCCGGAATGGCAGCCTACAACGCGCCGATCGCCTCGGCTAAAGCATGATCCGGAAAAGTGCGCAGCGGTTTTCCCTCTCGACAAACGCGGAGCGCGTTTGCGCGGAGATCATGCTCAAACAACAACCTAAAGCGCGATGACGATTCATCCCAATCTCATCGCGCTTTAGGCAAGATGACTGGCCAGCCGAAAGGTCTCTCAGCGAGCTCGGCAGGGCGGGCCGATGATCACTTCCTTACGGCAGCGACCCTCTAAGGTCCGCGACACCAAAATCTACCGTGGCTCCGCCACCGTTCTCAGAAGTCGTCTGGGTGCGGGCCTCGCTGTGCGCTGACACAGCGATGACCCGGTCGCCTTTCTTCTCCGCCAGTCCGACATTTCGAGCGAGGATCGCGCCAAGCAAAAGCATCGTGACCATCAGCCCGCTCACGGACGCAGTCACATAAACATTGGACCAATTGCGCATCACTACACCACCCATGCGCATCGCCCCGGCCCGATGCAACATGCGTCGTTGAGTCGTTAGGCGATTTGGTGGCGCGGCAGTGGCGTTCTGGAGTTCACCTCACTTGTTACGCGGTGGCGGCCACTCGTTGCAGGTTCGTGGCGAGCGGATTGCTTTGAGCAGCCTTTCCTGTGGACCGCCGCACTTCCATCACAGGAGGCAGCATGGACTCAGGCATACTCCGAAATTGCGCGGCTTGCTCTCCCGGCCGCGCGGATCTCGCCTGGAGCCCCGGCTGGTACGGTCGGGGCTCTCTTTGGAGCGGCTCTCCGAGACCGTTCAGCTTGGCCTCGGGCGGCGGTCTTGGTGCTGCCAGTCGCCTAAGCCACTAACCCGATCACTAGCTCCGTCAGAACTGCTGACGTTGCTATCCGCTTCCGGGATTTCAGCGCTGTTCGTCTGGATCAGAAATAGCTGTTTCTGCATCTCGACGAGGCGCGCGCGGCTATATTGCCACCGGATAAACTAGCTTCACCGGGTGAGTCTCCCGCACATTTCTGGCATTTCGCGAACCAACGGCATGGGATAACCTCTGTCTGTTTTCCTGACTTCATTTTCTCAATGGCAGACAATAGGAGAGGAAAATGAGTGCGAAATCATTGGTCTTCGCATTGCTTCTCCCGCTTCTGATGTGGGGCTCATCTGCAAGGGCGGATGATCTTCGTACAGCGATGGAAGTCTCCAACCAACAATGGCTGAACGCATTTAACACTCCAAATACCGCGGCATTTCCAGCCATGTACACTGACGATGCTATCTTGGTACCAGGAGGCTCCCCGGTCGCAATTGGGCCTGAGGCAATCAAGCAATTTTGGGAGGGTGCCATCAAAGCGGGCTTCAAGGATCACACCTTCGAGATAATTGAGACCCGCGCCGATGGAAATCTCGCGTACCTCCTGTCGAGTTGGACTGTGAACCAAGTCAAGAGCGGGGGCGAGGTACGGACGATGAGCGGGCACACGTTGCGCGTTCTGCTTAAACAAGCTGACGGGAACTGGAAGACCAAGGCCCACACCTTTATTCCGCAGAATCCGCCAGCACCCAAAGAAGCAAAGAACTAACATCTTTGTAATGGAAGACAGCGCCCGTTTACGAAATGAGCAAGCGGGCGCTATTTCCACTTACGGCGTCGCGAGCTCCTCCAACAACGCCTTTGCTCCACTCAGGTCACGGGTGTCGAAGCCCTCGGTAAACCAGCCGTAGACCGGAGCGAGAAATTCTCGAAGGGTCCTCATTCCGTCTCCCTTGATCGCGCCGCAGCCGCGCCGTGCTAATTGTTGCGCGCAGCTCAAATGACGACAATTCCGGGCTGCATCGTGGTTCGTCGTCGGCACGAGCGGCCACGCCGGCCTGCGCGGATGCGGTTGATCTAGGGCTTCGAATCAAGTGACAACAGCGGCATGAGCGACTGGCTGCACAATCTGCCGGTGCCTGCAATGGCGCTGGTGATCTTTGGATTCACGTACCTGCTCGCCGCGGCCATCTTCGCAGGCATCGCGAGGGCCGCGACGGAGGAGCGCGCGAAGTCGCTGAAGGCGATCTCGCCGGGCATGCTGCCGGTGCTCGGCATCATCTTCGGCCTGTTCGTCGCCTTCATCGCCGCGCAGGTCTGGGGCGACAGCGACCGCGCCAGCGCCGCGGTGAGCCGCGAGGCCAGTGCGCTACGCAGCGCCGTGCTGCTGGCCGCCGGCTTGCCGGCGGAGCAGGAGACGAAGCTCCGCGGCCTAGTGCGCGACTATGTCGGCCAGGCCGTCGCGGTGGAATGGCCGATGATGGCGCATCAGGAAGTGTCGCTGAAGGTCACGCCGCCGGCACTTGCCGAAGCCCTGCAGTTCGTCGTCGCGATGACGCCGCAAGGCCCGGGGCAGGCGAATGTGCAGCGCGAGCTCATCGCCGCGCTGGAGCAGGCGCTGGACGCGCGGCGGCAGCGGATCATCGTCAGCCTCGCCGCGGTGAACCCGGTCAAATGGTGGTGCCTGTATCTCCAGGCGGCCTGCGCGCTATTGGTGATCGGCCTCGTTCATTGCGACAACCGGCTGGGATCGGCGATCGCGATGGGCCTGTTCGCCACCGGCGTCGCCACCTCCGTGCTGCTCATCGCTGCGCACGACCGGCCGTTCGCCGGCCAGATCTCGATCCAGCCGGAGCCGCTGCTCCAGATCATGCCGGCAGACCCCGGCAAGAGCTGAGCAGAGCGGCCGCCCGAGAGGGCATCTCACCGGATGAGTTGCCATCCCTTCGGCGTCCAGCGCAGCAGCGTGCCGGACAGCGGCTTCGGCGCGCGCGCCATCATGTTCCTGGCCAGCGCCCGCAGCGCGTCGATCGCGGCACTGCTGTCTTCGCTTGCATAGAGCACGAGATCGGCCGACGGCGCCGCGACGATCAGGACACCGCCCTGGGCCTGCGCGAGCGGCGCCCAGCTGTCGATCAGCGCGAGCCGGCTGGTCTGATAGTAGTCCCCCGTCAGCGTGCCGAACTGTCCTGACGGGACCGCTTTTGCGACCGTCGTGAGCGGCTTCACGCTGCTGCGCAGATTGGCGATGGCGATGCCGAAGACCTGGTCCTGCGTCAAGCCGAGCGCGGCACGATCCTTGTCGTTGAACACCTTGACCGCCCGCGGCGAGTCCAGCACCGGGACGATCACCAGCCCCTCTGCCAGGGGCCGCGTCAGCGCCGGGCCGCGCGCGTCAACCTCCCGAAGCGCCTGCCGCATATAGTCGGCCGAGCGCACGACCACGCGAAGGGCTGCTCGGGTCGGCGGATCATTTCGGCTGCTCGCCGTTGCCTTGACGCCGCTGACATAGGCGCCGATCTCCCTGGCGCAGCCGCCGGTATTGGCTTTGCAGAAGGCGTAGATGCGGTCGAGGTTGGTTTGCAGAGGGCCGACCGACAGCGTCAGCGGTCCCTTGATCACGACCGGGGTGTCACGAATCTCGGCGCGGATGCGCTCGGCCACGAAAGCCGTAAACGCGGGTTCGTCGGCTGGAATCTGTTGCGCCCGGGCAGCCCCGGCTCCGACGAGATCGCCGGCCACGATCGCGGCGATCAGCCACCGGCATATGCGAGATCGGATGCTCATGCGAACCACCAGCTCGGGAGAGCGGCTCGCCGGCCGATACTCACCCCTCCGCGCCCAATCTACTGCCGGGCGCCGTCAATCCTGTGGGCGCCGGCGGTTGATCGATCAATAGCAATAGCGTTGGCTGACCCGGACGTAATAGCCGTCGGGACGCTGCACATAACAGCCGCGCTGATAGGCGTAGTAACCGGAGCGGCGGCGCTCGCCCTCGGAAGCGATCGCAGCGCCCGTGCCGGCACCGACGACCGCGCCGATTGCGGCGCCGCGGCCTCCGCCGAGCGCACCACCGAGGATCGCCCCGCCGACACCGCCGATGATCGCACCGCCGATGGCATCCTGGGCTGCAGCCTCATGCGCCGGCATCGCCATCGCGACCGTCAGACATGCCGCGATTCCAAAACTTCCAATGCGAAGACCTCGAAGCATGCTCGCCCTCCCTGTGATGAGCCAGTCATAGCGCCGGAAGTGGATTCGGACCAGACAAATAGCCGGCGGCGCGGCTCACGACGCCTGCGCGATGGCGCCGGAGGCGCAGCGCGAAGACGGCTCAAACCATGCGAGCGATGCACAGGCCGGCCAATCGGACGTCAGGGATCGATCCAGCGCTGCACGGCCTCGGCGGTATCGGCCGGCGTGGAGTTGAAGCAGATCGCGGCGTCAGGCGCCAGTTGATGGACGAGGTTGAGCACCTTCTCGAACAGCAGCAGGCGCTCCTTCGGTTCGCGCAGGCCCGCGCCGATCACGATGCAGTCGAAGCGCTCGTCGCGCATCGCGGCAGTGACGCCGGCTTCCGCGGTCGCGTCGAGATCGATCAGGCAGCTCGTGACCTCGTAGCCGAGATCACGCAGGCGCAGCAATTGCGCTTCGATGTAATGGCGCACGAGCTCCGGCGTGAGCTGCGGAAATGCGCTGTAATCCGCACTGCCGGGTTCGATGCCGATCGCGAGGACGCGCTTGGCCATGCAGGGCTCCCTACCGCATCGTCTAAAATGCTAACGGACGAACGACCATGCCGGTTCCCCCACTGCCGGGGCGCGCTGCCGGCGAAGGCGCGGGTCCGATCCTGCGGCACATTTTCCCGCCCAGGCTGTAAGCCATTTCACATGCGCCGGGCCGGCAACCTGCCACATTTGCCGGAAGATCACGTTGGAGTCACACCCGATCACGGCACCTGTCCATATCTGACTTGCACGAAATTTCGATAATTCATCAATTTTCGGGAGCGGAAGATGGTCTCATTCGAGAGTCTGAAAAGCGAGTACGAGCGGAATTGGGCCGATCTCGAGATCCGGCCTTCCCGCCTCGGCGACGCGAATGGCGTCGCGCGCAAGGCGATCAACGGCAAGGCGACCTATCAGCAGATCGAGCGGTTGACCGGAGTCCCCTGGTATTTTGCCGCGCTCTGCCACTACCGCGAATCCAACTTCGATTTCGACACCTATCTCGGCAACGGCGAAACGCTTCACCGCGTGACGACCATCGTTCCGAAGGGGCGCGGCCCCTTTACCACGTTCGTGGACGGCGCCGTGGACGCGTTCAGAATCGAGAACTTCATCGGCGCCCACGACTGGGGCATCGCGCGGATGCTGTTCCGGCTCGAGGCGTTCAACGGCTTCGGCTATCACTCGAAGGGCTGCAATTCGCCCTACCTCTATGGCGGTTCGACACTGTACGGCCCGCCCGAGGCGAGGGCCGGCAAATTCGTCCGCGACCACGTGTTCGACTCGAACCACGTCGATTCCCAGCTCGGCACGGCGGTGATCCTGCATGCGATGATGTCGCTCGATTCCTCGATCACCCTCGACGGCAGCCCGCAATTCGCCGGCCGCACCGAGCCCGAGGACGATGCGGCGTCGACGATTGTTCTGATGCAGCAGGCGCTCAACAAGCTCGGCGCCAATCCGCCGCTCGCCGAGGACGGCATCAGCGGACCGAAGACCGGGGCCGCGGTCTCGCAGTTTCAGCAGCAGAACGGCCTGAGGGATACCGGGCTTCTCGACGGGGCCACGGTCGCGGCGCTCACGCGTGCAACGCAGGCGGGAGGTTCCGTGCAGAGCGGCGATCTGTCCAAGATCCTGAAGCGGCTGGAGGACCTCGCACACTTGCTGCGACCGTCAGCCGGCGGCGTAACACCGGGAACGACGACACCGGGCAACACGCTGCCCGCCACCAACGATCCGATCAACCTGTTCGAACGGCTCTTCTCCCTCATCAACAAGACGGCGCCCGTGCCAGGACCGGTCAGCCCGACCAATCCAGCCCCCGTCGATCAGTTGAAGCAGGTCGTCGACCTGCTCAGCACGCTGCTCAACAAGGACGGCAAGCCGGTGCTCGGCCAGGTCAACGGCGCGCTCGGCGAGACCATCGGCAAGCTGCTCGACGGCAAGAAGACGGCACTCGGCATCGGCGGCTCGGTGCTCACTGCGCTGCTCTCTTCGGTGACCGCGAGCCCGAATGCAGGCGGTATTGCCGGACTGCTCGGAACGATCGTATCGGCGGTGCCGGGCCTCGGCCAGTTCGCTATGCCGATCTCGCTGGCGCTCACGGCCTGGGGCGTGCTCGGCAAGTTCGAGAAGTGGGCGCAAGGCACCGCGCCGCCGCCGAAGCCGACGACGTAAAGCCGTTTGCGTCTTCAGCCGTCGGCATCGGCAATGGCTGCCGCTCGCCGCTCCATCAACACGCGCTCGCGCGCATTGGTCGCGAGACGTGCTGCGGTCTCGAACGATCGTCGCGCCTCGGCGAAACGGCCGAGCTTCTCCAGGAGATCGCCGCGGACAGAATGGAGATGGTGGTAAGTCCCGAGCGCCGGTTCGTCCGCGATCATGTCGACGAGATCGAGACCGGCCTGCGGCCCTTCGGCCATGCCAAGCGCGACCGCCCGGTTGAGCTCGATCACCGGCGAGCGCACCAGCGCCGCAAGCTGGCCATAGAGCTCGGCGATGCGGCGCCAGTCGGTGGCAACGGCCGTCTCCGCCGTCGCGTGGCACGCGACGATCGCGGCCTGCAGCGTGTAGAACCGTCCGGCACCGCCGAGCTCGCGCGCGCGATCGAGCGCGCGAAGGCCGCTGCCAATCTGGCGCCGGTCCCAGAGCCTGCGGTCCTGGTCCATGAGCAGGATGGGCTCGCCATCGATGCCCGTGCGCGCCTGCTTCCGCGCGGCATTCAGCTCCATCAGTGCCATGAGACCGTGGACCTCGGGCTCGAGAGGCGCGAGCCCGACCAGCACCCGCCCCATGCGCAGGGCCTCGTCGCAGAGCTGCGGCCGCAGCCACTCCTCGCCGCCTGAGGCCGAATAGCCCTCGTTAAAGATGAGATAGACGACCTCGAGCACCGAGGCGAGACGCTCCGAAAGCGCCTCGCCGCTCGGGATCTCGTAGCTCAGGCCCGACCGCGACAGCGTGCGCTTGGCGCGGACGATGCGCTGGGCGATGGTTGCCTCCGTGACCAGGAAGGCGCGCGCGATCTCGTCGGTGGTCAGGCCGCAGATCATACGCAATGCCAGCGCCGCGCGGGCCTGCCGCGGCAGCAGCGGGTGACAGGCCGTAAAGATCAGCCGCAACCATTCGTCACCGATATCGTCGTCGAGGGCGGCGTCGAAATCCGGCATCGCGTCCTGCTCCTGCATCAGCTCGTGCGTCAGCAGGTCCTGCTTGCGGGTGAGCATCTTTGCCCGGCGCAGATGATCGAGCCCGCGGCGCTTGGCCGTCGCCACCAGCCAGGCGCCGGGATTGTCCGGCACCCCGCTGTGCGGCCAGGCTTCCAGCGCTGCGACCAGTGCGTCCTGGGTCAATTCCTCCGCCAGCGGCACATCCCGCAGCATGCGCGACAGCGTTGCGATCAGCCGCGGCTGCGCGACGCGCCAGGTTGCGTGAATCGCGGCACGGATCGCGTGATCGATGTCGGCGGTCGTCATCGCCGCCGACCAGAGCCCTTTCCGTTCCGATGGAATCGGAACGGGGCTCTCGATTCTAGTTTTGACGCGTCTTCTTTGCGCGAACCGGTATCCACTTCGCTCGAAAACGCTCCAGGACGAGCGGTGGTGTCCATCAGGCGTGGGCAGCCACCCTGGACTGCGCGTCGACCTGGCAGGCTATCTCGACGCCTGGCGTGGCGAATGCCCGCAATTCACAGGTACCCTCCCAGCCCGGCATGTGATCGAGATGCAGCTGCATGAATTCCTTCGCCATGGCCACGGCTTCCGCCTTGTCGCGCAGCTCGAAAATGGCATAGCCGCCGATCACTTCCTTGGCCTCGACGAAGGGGCCGTCGATGACGCTGAGCTCGGCGTCGACGATTCGCACCCGTGCGCCGGTCGCAAGCGGCATCAGGCCGCCATTGTCGATCATTCGACCGCCCTTGATCTCCCGCTCGGATATGTTCTGCATGGCCTCCATCAGCGCCGGGCTCGGGGCAGCCATCGGCTGGCTGGAGGTGACGATGTACATGAAACGCATGAAAAACTCCCTTGGCGAGCAGCAACCGCTCCGGCTGCAAACCGGCTCGCTATGGATGTGACGATTGAGCCTTGGCTAAATCGACATCGACCGGAAGATTTATTGCCGCAGCATGATCAAGGGATCGGCGGTATCGGGGACTCGCCGCCATTGCGCGTTGTCATCGGCCTCGAACTGCCAGGCCTCGCCTGATTTCGACATCAGGACGATCTGGCCGCGCTCGAGCCGCCATTGCGCCGGATTGAACTGAGCAATCGCCGGATCGCATTTCGGCTTGACGAAGACCTGGAAATTGTCCGGGCCGGCTTCCGTGTTGGTCAGCGTCAGCCCGCACACCGGCTGGCCGTTGCCGCGCACCATCGACCAGTCGCCGATCATCTGGTCCATCGACTTGGCCATCGAGCGGGCGGCGGCGAGGTCCTGGAGGATGTAGACGCCCTCGCCCTGCCGCAGGCCTTCGAAGATGCCGGCCTCGACCTCGGTGAAGTCGATCACGGCTTCACCGGTCGCGTCCTGCAACCGAACGATGTCGAGGCCCCTGACGCTCCAGGCGACGATGTCCTTCGTAAAGGGCAGCGTCGTCTTGCAGGCCGGCTCCAGCTCCAGCTTGAACCCATGCCCCGCGGCATCGCCCTTCATCGTGACGACGCAGGTCTTGCTGCGCTCGGTGGTCGAGAGCTCCCACTGCCCGGGCATCGTCTTCTTCAGGGTCGCCGCATCCTGCGCATGCGCGATGCCGATCGCGGCCACGCAGGCCGCGACGGCGAATGCAACGACCCGAAGACCTCTCATCAGAGCCCCTTGAACGGCGTTTCCGCAACCGGCGTCAACGGCGCCTTGCCGGCGAACCAGGACTTGAGGTTGTCGACCACGAGCTGATCCATCGCGTTGCGCGTCACCACCGAAGCCGAGCCGATATGCGGCAGCAGCACGACGTTCTGCATGGTCTTGAGCTCGTCCGGCACGCTCGGCTCGGCCGCGAACACGTCGAGGCCGGCGGCGAGGATGGTGCCTGATTTCAGCGCCTGGACCAGCGCCGCCTCGTCGACCACCGAGCCGCGCGCCACGTTGACCAGCACGCCGCGCGGACCGAGCGCCTTCAGCACCTCGGCATTGATCATCTTGTTGGTCGAGGCGCCGCCGGGCACGATCACCATCAGCGTGTCCACCGCCTTCGCCATCTCGATCAGATCGGGATAGTGCTTGTAGGAGACGTCCTTCGACGGATTGCGGGAGTGGTAGACCACCGGCACCAGCGAGGCATCGAGCCGGCGCGCGATGGCCTGGCCGATCCGGCCCATGCCGACGATGCCGACCTTGCGGTCGCGCAGCGAGCCGACGCTGAGCGGATAGTTCTGCGTCTGCCAGAGGCCGGAGCGGACGTAGCGGTCGGCCTTGATGAACTCACGCACGGTGGAGATCAGAAGGCCCATTGCGACGTCGGCGACCTCCTCGGTCAGCACGTCGGGCGTGTTGGTGACGATGATGTTGTGCTCAGCCGCGTATTTGGCGTCGATATGGTCGTAGCCGACGCCGAAGCTCGCCACCATCTCGATCTTGGGCAATTGCGACAGCGAGTCCCTGTCGGCGCGCACCGTGTGATAGGTCACCGCCACGCCACGGATTTTTTCGCGGATCGCCGGTGTCAGCCGCTCGAGATCGCCCCGGGTCTCCGCCTTGTGCACGACGAAATGATCGGAAAAACCGTTGTCGAGAATTGGCCGCACCGGCCCATAGATCAGAAGGTCGATCTTTTCGGACGAAATCGAACCGGTAGTCATCAGTTTTCCTTTCCAAGCGCGCTCTCGTGCCAGCGCCGTAAAACGAGGTGGGAAACTAGCGCCAGCACCCCATAGATGACAATCCCGGCCAGCGACAACAGCAGCAGCGCTGCGAACATGCGGGGTATGTTCAATCGATAGCCGGATTCGGCGATCCTGTAGGCGAGCCCGGAGCCCGCGCCGGCGGTGCCGGCCGCGATTTCGGCCACAACCGCGCCGATCAGCGACAGGCCGCCGGCAATGCGCAGGCCCCCGAGGATATAGGGCAGCGCCGCTGGCAGCTTCAGGAAGCGCAGGGTTTGCGGCGGCGAGGCGCCATAGAGCTGGAACAGGCCGGCAAGGTTGCGATCGACCGAATTCAGCCCGAGCGTGGTGTTGGACAGCACCGGGAAAAAGGCAACGATGAAGGCGCAGACGACGACCGCGGTCTGCTGCTCCAGATAGATCAGGAGCAGCGGTGCAATCGCGATGACAGGAGTCACCTGGAGGACGATTGCATAGGGGAATAGCGAATATTCCACCCATTTCGACTGGTTGAACAGCAGCGCCAGCGCGATGCCGCCGATGCTGGCGGCGACAAAACCTTCGAGCGTGGTCAGCAGCGTGGTCGCGAGCGATTGTGACAGCACCGCCCAGTCCTTGATCAACGTCAGGAAGATGACGGAGGGTGCTGGCAGAACGTAAGGCGGGATGTCCTTGATGCGGACGACCAGTTCCCAGGCCGCGAGTCCGGCTGCGAACACGACGACGGGAAGCACGAAGCGCATCGCGCGTTGCGCGCCGGATGGTTTTGCGGTGACGGTAGCTTGCGCATTCATAGCATCGATTGCCCCGAATAGGACGGCGCCAGCGCGGCCGACACTTTCCGGCAATAATTGGAATAGGCGGCCGAGGTCCGAAACTCCTCACCGCGCGGCTCGACCGTCTCGATGCGGATATCGGCCTGGAGGCGGCCGGGCCGCGCGGTCATGACCACGACCCGCTGCGACAGATAGACGGATTCGAACACCGAATGGGTGACGAAGATGACGGTCTTGCCCAGGGCTCGCCACAGCGCAAGCAGGTCGTTGTTGAGGCGAAAGCGCGTGATCTCGTCGAGCGCGGCGAACGGCTCATCCATCAGGAGGATATCAGGGTCGGTGACGAGCGCACGCGCCAGCGACACCCGCATCTTCATGCCGCCGGAGAGCTCGCGTGGGAAAGCATCGGCGAAATCGGCAAGACCCACGCTGGCCAATGCCTCATCGGCCCGCGCGCGCGCCTCCGCCTTCGGAACGCCTGCGAGCCTCAAGGGCAGCCGCACATTCTCGCGCACGCTGGTCCAGGGCATCAGCGTCGGCTCCTGGAACACGAAGCCGATGCCATGACCCGGCAGCACATCGCCCTCGTGGCGCGCCACCCGCACGATGCCGGACGATGGCGCGCTGAGCTCTGCGATCAGGCGCAGCGCAGTGGACTTGCCGCAACCGGACGGGCCCAACAGCGAGATGAACTCGCCCTTGCGAACGGCAAGGTCGAGCGGGCCGAGCGCCATGACGCCATTGTCATACGCCTTCGTCACGCCGCGCAGGCTGACGGCGAGAGCCGTCAGGCCGGCCTCGACCCCGGACGAGCTTTTGACGGATGACATGGACCTTGCGCTACGGCTTGCTCGGGCGCAGCTCGACGCCGACGCCCTTGTTGACGAAGCGCAGCGTATAGGACTTGCGGAAGTCGAGATCCGCCTTCACGACGCCGGCCTTCACCATCTTGTTGAAGAAGGAGGTGTAGCGATCGTCGCTCATCGCGCCGATACCGTTCTTCAAGGACTCGCCGGAATCGACGATGCCGTATTCCTTCATCTTGGCGACGGAATAGGCGAGCAGCTCGTCAGTCATCTCCGGGTTGAGCTTCTTGATCATGGCATTGCCCGCGGAATTGTCGCGGTAGATGTAGTTGTACCAGCCGACCATGGAGGCATCGACGAAGCGCTGCACCAGGTCCGGCTTCTTCTCGACCATGTCGCGGCGGGTCTCGATCAGGGTCGAATAGGTGTTGAAGCCGTAATCGGCGAGCAGCAGCACATTCGGCTTGAAGCCGGCGGCCTTCTCGACCGCGAAGGGTTCGGAGGTGACGTAGCCCTGCATCGCGCTCTTGGGGTTGGCGATGAAGGGCTGCGGATTGAAATTGTAGGGACGGACGTTCTTCTCGCTGAAGCCGTATTCGGACTTCAGCCACTGGAAGTAGCTGGTCATGCCCTCCTTGGAGACGAACAAGGTCAGCGGCTTGAGATCCTCGATCTTGGCGACCTTGGCGTCCGGCTGCGTCAGCATCACCTGCGGATCCTTCTGGAAGACCGCTGCGATGGTGACGACGGGGACGTTATTCGCCACCGCGTCGAACGACATCAGCGTGTTCGCGGCCATGAAGAAATCGATCTTGCCGGCGATCAGCAGCATCCGGTTGTTCTCGTTCGGACCGCCGGGAACGATGGTGACGTCGAGGCCGTATTTCTTGTAGGTGCCGTCGGCGACCGCCTGGAAGAAACCGCCATGCTCGGCCTCGGCGACCCAGTTGGTGCCGAAGGTGACCTTGTCCAGCGTCTCTGCACGCACCGGCGCGAGAGAGACGAAAGCGGCCATCAAGCTCGCCGTTAACGCTCGCCGCAGATGAGAGGGGGTCATGATGGCACTCCGTCGATCGTGGCTGGCCGATGTGAAGGCAACGCGATAGAATCGCATGAAGTTCGGGGACGCGAGCCGGCCAGGCCCGCGTCCCCTGATAACCCCAAAATACGCGACAAATTCGGGCAAAGAAACCACGATGACGCCGTCTCGCGACTGGATCGACATCAACTGGGCCAATGCGGCCCCTGCGGATTTGTCGCGCTGGATCGCGGTGCTGCCGCTGGCGGCGACCGAGCAGCACGGCCCGCATCTGCCGCTCGAGACCGACGTGCTGATCGCGGACGCGTATCTCGCGCGCGTGCGCGAGCTGTTGCCTGCAAATGTTCCGGCGACGTTCCTGCCCGTTGAACCGGTCGGGATTTCCACCGAGCATATCGACTATCCGGGCACGCAGACGCTGCCGACCGAGGTGGCGCTGAAGCGATGGACCGCAATCGGCGAGGACGTCGCGCGGCGCGGATTGAAGAAGCTCGTCATCATCACCAGCCATGGCGGCAACAGCGCGGCAATGATGCTGGTCGCGCAGGATCTTCGCGCGCATCACAAGCTCTTTGTGGTGACGACGTCGTGGTCGCGGCTGTCGGGCGCGGAGAAACTGTTCCCGGCCGATGAGGTGCGCCACGGCATTCACGGCGGCGCGGTCGAGACGTCGATCATGCTGGCGCGCTATCCCGATCAGGTGCGCAAGGATGCGATCGCGGATTTTCCCGCGAGCAGCATCGCCATGGAAAAGCAGTATCGCTGGCTGTCGACGCAGCGGCCCGCGCCGTTCGCCTGGCAGGCGCAGGATCTCCACACGAGCGGCGCGATCGGCAACGCGACATTGGCCGTCCCCGAGAAGGGCGAGCAGCTGATTGATCAGGGCGCGCGCGCCTTCTGCGAGCTGCTGGCCGAGGTCGATAACTTCGACGTGAACAGGCTCGCCAAAGGGCCTCTCGGCTAGCTCGCATCCGACTGGAATCATTCAGGAAACATCCTGGCTGCACGCCCGCTTTTGCGGGATTCGAACCGGACGCGACAAGCCTCCGTCCAACTGGGCACGCGGACCACAACGGACCGCCTCAACCCGGATGGAGTTTCACATGTCGATCAAGACCAGGATTGCCGCCGTCGCGCTCGCTGCCCTCGCCGTCACCGGCAGCATCGTGTCCACCACCTCCTCGGCCGAAGCCAAGCAGCCCGGCTGGGTCTGGGGTGTGGGTGCCGGCATCGCCACCGCCGCCGTCGTCGGCTCCGCGATCGCCGCCAGCAACGATCCCTATTACTACGGCTATCACCGCTGCGGCTGGGTCGCCCAGTACAACGCCTTCGGCCAGTACGTCGGCCGCGTTCGTTCTTGCTACTGATCTAGGTACCTGAGGCCGATCTCACGTGGATCCTGCGTTCGACACGGGCGCCTCATCCACCCCGTGTCGTGCCCCCGACCCCGCCCGGCTGTCCCCCCGGGCGGGGTCATCCATTTTGGCCGCCGGGAATTTGTTGCAGCTCCGTCACACAAGAGTGCGAACCATCCGCTGCGGCAATCCGTGCCAGTTGCTATTGCGAATTAATCGCAATAAGGTTCGCAGCAGGCACAGGGGCTTGGGAAGAAATCGTGTCGAATCGGGATCGTCTGGTCCGATCGCGTGAACAACCAAGACTTCGTGACAGGGTCGCCGCGAATCTGCAGGGATATCGCGGCGAATGGGACACATTCGCGTTTGGGGGCGTGCGTTTTGAAGTTGAGAGGTCACCGACACCGGTATTTGCGAACGGCCGCGGCGATTGCCTCGGGCGTGCTGGCTTTTCCCGCCGCCATACACGCGGCCGATCTGCCGCTGAAGGCGCCGGCGCTGAAAGCGGTCTATGACTGGACCGGCCTCTATATCGGCGCGCATGCCGGCTACAGCCGTGGCTCGTCCAGCTTCGCGCTGAACGACGGCACCGCGATCAACGGCAACGGCGTCTTCAGCGGCATGATCGGCGGCGTGCAGGCCGGCTACAACTACCGGCTCAACTCCGGCTGGCTCGTCGGCGTCGAAGGCGATTTTTCGTTTCCCAATTACATCACCTCCAACTCGATCGTTTCCTTCCTCGCGACACCTGCCAACACGGTCATCCAGCAGTGGGACTACACCGCCAGCCTGCGCGGCCGCGTCGGCTACACCAGCGGTCCATGGCTCGTCTATGCCACCGGCGGCTTTGCGTGGATGGGCGAGCGCTATTTCGACACGCCGGCCGTCGGCGACGTCCCGAAAATCCTGAACACGCGGCCCGGCTGGATCGCGGGTGCCGGCATCGAATACGGCTTCGCGCCGCATTGGAGCGCACGGCTCGAATATCTCTATAGCCGCTTCGACGGCGCCAACGTCGCCTTCTCCACGGGGGCCCAATACACCTCCTCGTCGCTCGACTTCCAGTCGGTCAGGCTCGGCCTCAACCGCAAGGTCGATTGGCCGGGCATGCCGAGCTACAATCCGAAGAGCTCCCTGATCGACACGGAATCGGATCGCTGGGAGATTCACGGTCAGAGCACTTATCTGCCGCAAGGCTATCCGTCGTTCCCCGCTCTCTACAGCGGAACAAACTCGCTCTCGCCTTCAACCCAGGCCAAGGCGACCTGGAGCAACAGCCTGTTCCTGAACGCGCGGCTGTGGGACGGCGGCGAGGTCTATTACAATCCCGAACTGCTCCAGGGATTTGGACTGAACGACACGGTGGGCGCGGCAGGCTTTCCCAACGGCGAAGCGCAGAAGTCGAACTTCCCCTATCCGCATTACAACACCTCGCGGCTGTTCGTGCGCCAGACGTTCGGCTTTGGCGGCGAGCAGGAAGAGCTCGCGAGCGGCCAATTGCAGCTTGCGCAGAAGGTCGACATTTCCCGGCTCACAGTGCAGGCCGGCAAGTTCGCGGTGATCGACGTGTTCGACGGCAATGCCTTTGCCAAGGACACCCGCAAGGATTTCATGAACTGGTCGCTGTGGGCGCCGGGCGCCTTCGACTATTCCGCCGACAAGGTCGGTCTCACCTATGGCGTCACCGCCGAGCTCAACCAGAAGCAATGGGCGCTGCGCGGCGGCTATTTCCTGATGGTCGCGGAGTCCAATTCGAATCATTTCGACACCAGGGTCGGGGAACGCGGTCAGTACGCGATCGAGCTGGAGACGCGGTTCTCGCTGCTCGGCCAACCTGGCAAGCTCAGGACCATGGGCTGGGTCGACAGCGCCAACATGGGCAGCTTCCGCGAGACGCTGGACAATCCTGCGCTCAATCTCGACATCGCGCAGACCCGCCGCGGCCGCCTCAAGGTCGGCTACGTCGTCAACCTCGAGCAGGCGATCACAGAGGATATCGGGCTGTTCGGCCGCTGGAGCTGGAACGACGGCAAGACCGAAACACTCGCCTTCACCGACATCAACAGCAGCCTAGCCGGCGGACTGTCGATCAAGGGCACGAAATGGGGCCGGCCTGACGACGTCGTCGGCATCGGCGGCGCGGTCAATGCCATCTCGCAGGATTATCGCGACTTCCTGGCCGCCGGCGGCCTCGGTGTTCTCATCGGCGACGGCGCTCTCAACTACCGCAAGGAGCGCATCCTTGAGGCCTACTATGCCTATTCGGTGAACAAGAACGTCACGCTGACCGCGGACTATCAATTGATCACAAACCCGGCCTATAACGCCGACCGCGGGCCGGTCTCGATCTTCTCGGGCCGCCTGCACGCAGAGTTCTAGCCCAAAATTCCAGCCCAAGGGCGGGCCTATGAAGCCGAGAGATATCCGCACGGCCGCGATCGGCCGGGCGCTGCTCCCCAATGTCTGGGACGCAGCGGCGCTGATCCTCGTGATCGGCGCCATGGTCCTGATCGTCTATGGCGGCGAGCAGACCACGGTGCCGCTGTCCGAGCTCGAGCGCGCACCGGTCACGCTCGATCCGGCAAACCTTCCGCTTTACGCCTTGCGTACCGTCTTACGGATGCTTCTAGCCATCGTCTGTTCGACGGTCTTCACCTTCATCTACGCGGCGATCGCAGCCAAGAGCCGGCGAGCCGAATTGGTGATGATCCCGCTGCTGGATATTTTGCAATCCGTCCCGATCCTGGGCTTCCTCACCTTCACCGTCGTGTTCTTCATGAATTTGTTTCCGGGGCAGGTGCTCGGCGCCGAGCTCGCCTCGGTGTTCGCGATCTTCACCAGCCAGGCCTGGAACATGACGTTCAGCCTGTACCAGTCGATCCGCAACGTTCCGAAGGATCTGGAAGCGGCCACGCAAAGCTTCCATTTGTCCGGCTGGCAGCGCTTCTGGCGCCTCGACGTCCCCTTCGCGATGCCCGGCCTGATCTGGAACGCGATGATGTCGATGTCGGGCGGCTGGTTCTTCGTGGTGGCCTCGGAGGCGATCACGGTCGGCAACACCACGGTGACGCTGCCGGGCATCGGCTCCTATGTCGCGATGGCAATTCAGCAGCAGGATTTGCCGGCGATCCTCTACGCCATGCTGGCGATGCTGCTCGTGATCATCGCCTATGATCAGCTGCTGTTCCGCCCCATCGTCGCCTGGGCCGACAAATTCCGCTTCGAGCAGACCGCCTCAGGCGAGGCGCCGGCCTCCTGGATGCTCGACCTGTTCCGCCGGACTCGGGCGCTGCGTGCGCTGACCCTTCCTTTCGCGGCGCTGAACCGCGCGATCTCGAACTTGCGCATTCCGCTGCCAAAGCTGCCGCCCGCGGCACCAGGTAAAGACCAGACGTCACGCCTCGTCGATACGGTCTGGATCGCATTGATCCTCGGCGGCACGGCCTATGCCGCCTGGCTGACCTATCGCTATCTCTCGGCCAGTCTCGGAATGTCCGACGTTCTCGTCGTCATCAGGGACGGGCTCATCACGTTGTTGCGCGTCGCCATCCTGATCACCCTCGCCACGTTGATCTGGGTGCCGGTTGGCGTGTGGATCGGGCTTCGCCCGAAGCTCGCCGAACGAATCCAGCCGCTCGCCCAGTTTCTGGCGGCCTTCCCGGCCAATCTCGCCTTCCCCGTCTTTGTCGTCGCCATTGTCAGCTTCAAGCTCAATCCAGACATCTGGCTGAGCCCGCTGATGATCCTGGGCACGCAGTGGTACATCCTGTTCAACGTGATCGCGGGCGCGAGCGCCTTTCCGACCGATCTGCGCGAAGCCGCCGGCAGCTTCCATCTCCGGGGATGGCGATGGTGGTTCAAGGTGATACTGCCCGGTGTCTTTCCTTATTACATCACCGGCGCGATCACGGCGTCCGGCGGCTCCTGGAATGCGTCGATCGTCGCGGAGGTCGCAAGCTGGGGCGACACGCATCTGAAGGCCACCGGGCTCGGCGCCTATATTGCTTCCGCCACGGAAGCCGGTGACTTCCCGCGCGTCGTGCTCGGAATTGCCACGATGTGCATTCTGGTGACGTTGTTCAATCGTCTGGTCTGGCGGCCGCTCTATGCCTTCGGCGAGCGTCGCCTGCGGCTCGGCTGACGAGGAGACCATCATGCTCGATCAACCCTCTGCGCTCATCGACATCCGCGGTGTCTGCCGATCCTTCCCGAAAGGCAGCGGCGAACAGCTCCTGGTGCTGGACAAGGTCGACCTGACGATTCGCTCGGGCGAGATCGTCGGCCTGCTCGGCCGATCCGGCTCCGGCAAGTCCACCTTGCTGCGGATCATCGCCGGCCTGGTCAGCCCGTCTGCGGGACAGGCGACCTGTCGCGGCGAGATCATCGTCGGGCCACCGAACGGCGTCGCCATGGTGTTCCAGTCATTCGCGTTGTTTCCCTGGTTGACCGTGCTCCAGAACGTCGAGCTCGGGCTCGAAGCGCTGGGCGTCGATGCCACCGAGCGCCACAAGCGCGCTCTTGCTGCGATCGACCTGATCGGCCTTGACGGGTTTGAGTCCGCCTTCCCGAAGGAACTGTCGGGAGGCATGCGCCAGCGCGTCGGCTTCGCCCGCGCGCTGGTGGTGCATCCGGACCTCCTGCTGATGGACGAGCCGTTCTCGGCACTCGACGTCCTCACGGCCGAGACGCTGCGCACGGACCTGATCGACCTCTGGATCGAGGGCCGGCTGCCGATCAAATCGATCCTGATGGTGACGCACAATATCGAGGAGGCGGTCCTGATGTGCGATCGCATCCTGGTGTTCTCATCCAATCCAGGGCGTGTCGCCGCCGAGATCAAGGTCGACATGCCGCATCCGCGCAACCGGCTCGACCCCCATTTCCGGCAGCTCGTCGACAACATCTACGCGCGCATGACCCAGCGCGCCGAACCGAAGGCGCCCCCCGTCGAAGGCATCCTGGGCTCCGGTGTCGGCATGACCCTGCACCACGTGTCGTCCAACGTGCTGTCGGGCCTGATCGAGACGCTGGCGGGGCCGCCCTATCACGGACACGCCGACCTGCCCGTGCTCGCAAGCCAGCTCCAGCTCGAGGCCGACGAGATCCTCCACCTCGGTGAGTCCCTGCAACTGCTGCGCTTCGCCCAGCTGAGCGAAGGCGACCTGATGCTCACCGACACGGGCAAGCGTTTTGCCCATCTCGAAACCGACGCACGCAAGAAGCTGTTCGCCGAACATCTCGTCACTTACGTGCCGGTGATGGGATTGATTCGCCGCGTGCTCGACGAACGTCCCTCCCATACCGCCCCCGCGGCACGGTTCCGCAACGAGCTCGAGGACTACATGTCCGAGGACTATGCGGACGAGACGCTCAGGACCGTGGTGTCCTGGGGACGTTATGGCGAGCTGTTCGCATATGACGAGCAGTCGGAGACGTTCAGCCTCGAAAACCCGGGCGAGAGCGCTTGATCCCGCCTGCGGCAATTTGGTCGGGAACCGGACAAATTGTGCATCGAGTTCATATATAAGGGGCTTGGTCCGGCGTTCGCCGGGTCAAGTATCCCTTCTCTTTGCGCACAATGTTGTCCGTCGAAATCATCATCGTCGTCGTCCTGATCGTCATTAACGGCCTGTTGTCCATGTCCGAGCTGGCCGTGGTCTCGTCCCGCCCGGCCCGGCTGTCGCTGCTCGCGGCCAAGGGGGTGCGCGGCGCCGAGCGGGCGCTGACGCTGGCGGCCGACCCCGGAAAGTTCCTCTCGACGGTGCAGATCGGCATCACGCTGGTCGGCGTGCTCTCCGGCGCGTTCTCCGGCGCGACGCTCGGACAGCGGCTGACGCAATGGCTGGTCGAGCTCGGCCTGTCCTCAGGGATCGCCGACATCGTCGGCGTCGGCATCGTCGTCACGCTCATCACCTACGCCACCCTGATCGTCGGCGAGCTGGTGCCGAAGCAGGTGGCGCTGCGCGACCCCGAGAGCATTGCGGTCAAGGTCGCGCCCGCGATGCACGTTCTGGCGCGGATCTCGCTGCCGCTCGTCTTCCTGCTCGATCTCTCCGGCAAGCTGATCCTCACGCTGCTCGGCCGCGGCGGCAAGGCCGAGGAGAAGGTCTCGGAGGACGAGATCCATCACCTCGTCAGCGAAGCCGAGAACGCGGGCGTGCTGGAGTCAGGCGAAAAGGAGATGATCGCGGGCGTCATGCGGCTCGGCGACCGGCCGGTCGGCGCGATCATGACGCCGCGCACGGAGGTCAACGAGATCGATCTGAACGATGCGCCGGAGGCCATTCAAGCGATCATCGCGAAGAGCCCGCATTCGCGCTTTCCCGTCTCGGACGGCGATCGCGACAAGCCGATCGGCGTGCTCCAGGCCAAGGACCTGCTGGTCGCCTACATGAACGAGCGCACGCCGGATCTGCGAGCGCTGGTGCGCGAGGCGCCCGGCATTCCGGCATCAGCCGACGCCCGCGACGTGCTGGCGATCCTGAAAGCCGCTCCGGTTCATGTCGGCCTGGTCTACGACGAATACGGCGCCTTCGAGGGTATCGTGACGACGGCTGACATTCTGGAATCGATCGTCGGCGCCTTCCATTCCGAGGAGGGACCGCCGGAGCCGGCCTATGTCAGGCGCGATGACGGCTCGCTGCTGGTCTCCGGCTGGATGCCGGTCGACGAGTTCGGCGAGTTGCTCGGCGTCGAGCTGCCGCCGCACCGCTACAACACGGTGGCGGGCCTGGTGCTGCAACAGTTCAACGTGCTGCCTAATGTCGGCGATGCCTTCGACTTCGCCGGCTGGCATATCGAGGTGGTCGATCTCGACGGACGCAGGATCGACAAGATTCTGGCGGGCCGGTTGAGTGAGGTCGAGACGGGGTGATCGCGCACCCAACCCTCCACCCGTCGTCCCGGACAAGCGCGCCCTAAGCGCGCGCCGATCCAACGCAGACCGCTCACCCGAACCGCACCCCGATCCGCTTCTCCTTGCGCCAGACGACCGTGCAGGCGAGATGCGTTCCGTCGGCCTGGATGACCAGGGTAAAGCGCTCGGGGATACCGACCGGACTGGTGACATCGAGCGCGGCACCCGTGTCGGAGAAATTGCGGACGGTGCAGTCGATCGCGCCGCCGCCGAACTCGATGGTTCCGGCTTTCAGCACGCGGTGCCTGGCTTTGTCGCGTCGCTCGTCCATGGGGCCAATCTACACCCCAAGCTGACACAGACGTTAAAACACAGCCACAATCCCCGATGAATTTTTACCGCCGCGGGATGCGGCGGATCATGCGGTGGCCCCTACGGCGCCGGCTGGAACGTCTCCGCCCGCGCCATCTGCCAGGCTTCACGGAAGCGCGGATCTTCGGTGCCTTCGAGCAGCTCGCCCGGACGCAGCGACGGATAGAGCTGCGCAAAGGATCGCACCTGGGTGGTCGATGTCCGCTGGCTAAAGTGGATCGGGCGCAGCTGCTGCGGATGTTCGAGACCGGCCGCTGCGATCAGCTCGGTGAGCGAGTGCAGCGTGGCGTGGTGATAATTATGCACGCGGTCGATCTTGAGCGGCACGTAGAGCGCACGCGCACGCGTCGGGTCCTGGGTCGCAACCCCGGTCGGGCAGCGGTCGGTGTGGCAGCTCAGCGACTGGATGCAGCCGAGCGAGAACATGAAGCCGCGCGCCGAGTTGCAATAGTCGGCGCCGATCGCCATCGCCCGCGCCATGTCGAAGGCGGTCGCGATCTTGCCGGATGCGCCGATCCTGATCCGGTCGCGCGCATTGATGCCGACCAGTGCGTTGTGGACGAAATTGACGCCCTCGCGCATCGGCATGCCCAGATGGTCCATGAACTCCAGCGGCGCGGCGCCGGTGCCGCCTTCGTTGCCGTCGACGACGATGAAATCCGGATAGATGCCGGTCTCCAGCATCGCCTTGCAGATCGCCAGGAATTCCCAGGGATGACCGATGCACAGCTTGAAGCCGGCCGGCTTGCCGCCGGACAAGCGCCGCATCTCGGCGATGAACTGCATCATGCCTGTTGGCGTGGAGAAGGCGCGGTGCGAGGCCGGCGAGATGCAGTCCTCGCCCATCGTGACGCCGCGGATTTTTGAGATCTCCTCCGAGACTTTCGCCGCGGGCAGCACGCCGCCATGGCCGGGCTTGGCGCCTTGGCTGATCTTGAGCTCGACCATCTTGATCTGGTCCTGGCTCGCGACGCGCGCGAACGCCTCCGGATCGAACGTGCCGTCGAGATGACGGCAACCGAAATAGCCGGAGCCGATCTCCCATATGATGTCGCCGCCCATCTCGCGATGGTAGGGGCTGAAGCCGCCCTCGCCGGTGTCATGTGCGAAGCCGCCCTTCCTGGCACCGGCATTAAGCGCGCGCACGGCGTTCGGGCTGAGCGCGCCGAAGCTCATCGCCGAGATGTTGAACACCGATGCCGAATATGGCTTTGCGCAATCGGGGCCGCCGATGGTGACGCGAAACTTCTCCTCGGCATGCGTCTTCGGCGAGACCGAGTGATGCATCCACTCGTAGCCCTCGCGGTAGACGTCCTCCTGGGTGCCGAACGGACGCTTGTCGAGCTCCATCTTGGCGCGCTGATAGACCAGCGAGCGGGTATCGCGCGAGAACGGCATGCCGTCCTTCTCGCTCTCGAAGAAGTACTGCCGCATCTCGGGGCGTATCTCTTCGAGCAGAAAACGGATATGCGCCGAGATCGGATAGTTGCGCAGCACCGCGTGACTCTTCTGCATGAGATCGCGGACGCCGAGCAGCGTGAGAGCGCCGAAGATCGCGATCGGGATCAGCAGGATGTCGAAGATCTTGCCGTCGGCGAGGCCGATGCCGATCAGCAGCGCGGTGACGACCGCGCAGATGGTCAGCACGATGAAACGCGGCGAGAACGGCAGCAGCAGGGTTTCCATCAGCCCTTCGGGCGAAGCTTGCGTCTTGTTATCGTTGGCCACGACCACATCCCTCTCGTCAGTCTGACAGGGCATGATACGCCCGCGCCACGTCCATGGTTATGACGCGGACCCCGCCTTGAGGCTACCGAATCCGGATGCCGCAAATCAATCCATCCCGCGGTCGGCTTCGCCGTGCAATAGATTCAAATGAAATGACAAATCAGTGACCATGAGGCTGCGCCTCGTGCGGAATGACGCCGTGCTGCTCGAGGCCGCCTCGCGCCAGCCAGGCATCGGTGCTCGCGACCGCACGCTCAATATGGTCGTCGGTCCGCGAAAAATCGTAGGGCGATCCCACCAGCGGACAGAGCGGCGGCACCACGACATATTCGATGTCGGACGCCACCCCCTCGAGCTCCGCCACCAATTGCCGGGCGATCAGCAGCGTCAGCGCATGCAGGGCATTGGCAACCGCGCCCACCGGCGGATCCTTCACCGCGCAGGCGTGCCCGGTCGGCAGCACGACCAGCCGTTTTGCGCCTTTCCTGATCGCGACCCGGACCGGGGTGTTCGAGGAGATCGCACCGTCGGCGAGGAACCGATTGCGGTAGTAGACCGGCGAGAACGCGCCGGGGATCGCAGTGGACGCCAGGATCGCGTCCACCGTCGCCCCCTCCGACAACACCACGCTCTCTCCGGAGACGAAATCGGTGGTGACGATGTGCACCGGAAGCGCAGCATCCTCGAGGTTGCGATAGGGGATGTGGTCCTCGACCAGCTTGCGGATGCCGTCATGGGGAATCAGGAAATCGCGCCGCCACATGAATCCGGCGAGGCTCTTCCAGGTGACCGGGAAGACATCATGACGCTTCAGGCCGCGCCAGACCGCTTCCAGCCCCAGCACGCCCTTGAGCGAGGGATCGCCGGCATAATAGGCGCCGTTGATCGCGCCGACACTGGAGCCGACCACGAGATCGGCGACGACCCCGTGGCTCGCCAGCGAATGCATCATCCCGACCTGGATCGCCCCGAAGCTGCCGCCGCCCGCCAGCACGAAGGCGGTCGGTTTCGGCGAACCATGGTCGATCACAGACAAGATTTGCGCAGCTCCCCAGCTCTCGCATTGCAACATCGCGGCGAGATTTTGGCGCGAGCTTATAACAAGGGGCGCGCGAGACGCGCCAATAACAAAGTCGGGGGAGGATGGTGAGGGGCGTGGACGGCTGGCGAGTGTGTGAGAGGCGAAATGGCAGCCACGCTCAACTGACGTCCCCGCGAATGCGGGGACCCATAACCACAGGGAGAGGTTATGGCGCGAGCTGATAACCACTAGCCGTCGCCAAACCACTTCCTGTGGTTATGGGTCCCGGGCTCGCGCTTCCGCCTTCGCTCTTCGAGCTACGGCGGACAAGTCGCGCGCCCCGGGACGACACCGATGTTTTGGCTACGGAGCGTCAATCAAAAGCCGAACGGCGCTTACCGCTCGACGAACGCCTTCTCGATCACGAAATGGCCGGGCTTGTTGCCGGAGCCCTCGATGAAATCGCGGCCTTCGAACATCACCTTCAGCTCTTCCAGCATCGCCGGGCTGCCGCACATCATGATGCGGTCGGTTTCGATGTCGAGCGGGCCCTGTCCGATATCGTTGAAGATCTGCTCGGAGTTGATGAGGTCGGTGATGCGGCCGCGGTTCTTGAACGGCTCGCGGGTCACGGTCGGATAGTAGATCAGCTTGTCCGCCAGCAGCTCCCCAAACAGCTCGTCCTCGCGCAAGGAAGCAACCAGCTTCTCGCCATAGGCAAGCTCGGAGACCTGGCGGCAGCCATGCACCAGCACGATGCTGTCGAACTGGTCGTAGACCTCGGGGTCCTTGATCAGGCTGGCGAAGGGCGCGAGACCGGTGCCGGTCGAGAGCAGCATCAGCCGCTTGCCGGGAATGAGGTTGTCGGTGATCAGCGTGCCGGTCGCCTTGCGGCCGACCAGGATGGTGTCGCCTTCCTTGATCTTCTGCAGGCGCGAGGTCAGCGGACCGTCCTGAACCTTGATCGAGAAGAACTCGAGCTCTTCCTCGTGGTTGGCGCTCGCCATGCTGTAGGCGCGCAGCAGCGGACGGCCGTCGACCTCGAGGCCGATCATGGCGAACTGGCCGTTCTGGAAGCGGAAGCCGGTGTCGCGCGTGGCGCGGAAGCTGAACAGCGTGTCGGTCCAGTGCTGGACGGAAAGAACCTTCTCTCGGTAAAACGCGCTCATGATTTTCGATATTCCGAATAATTGCGGTTTTAGGGCAAAATCGTTGCCCGGCCCCTGAAAGCGGGGCGGACACCATTGCCATGGCGGAGGATTTCGCGTGTGTGATCTACGCCATTGAGGCCAATAATCAACCTCGTTCCGGATGCAATTGATGCCGCTCAAACCGGCATGTGCGGCGGAAATGGCCCCATCATTAATGAATCTGCTGTCGGGGATGCGCCGCGGGTAATTTCTTTTCCCTTCAGGGCCTGATCGCAGCACTTAATTTCCGTCGCGCTCGCGAGAATTTCATTAAGAATAGCTCTGACTTTCACCCCGGTTTGGCGCCGTTTCCCGCATTTTTGCGGCTTTTGGCGACAGGAACGACTGAACACATGGCAAGCGGCGAGCGGATCTTCGTTCAGGCGATCAGGCACTATTGCGCGACCCATGGCATCGCGCTCGACGTCCGCGCCGGCGGCTGGCTGCTCGCGATGCGCAGCCGCGCGAAGCGCCACTTCGCGTTCGGCTACGACATCGGCCTCAACAGCGCCATCGCGCACCGCCTCGCCAACGACAAATCGGCCACTGCCGAGGTGCTGGCGCTTGAGGGCGTGCCTTGCATTCCGCATCGCCTCTTCCTCAACCCAAAGCTGGGCAAGAACGTTGTTGGCCCCAATTGGCGAGACGCAATGCTCGAGCTGCTTCACGACCATCCGCAAGGCGTGGTGGTGAAGCCGAACGAGGGGGCATCGGGGCGCTCGGTGTTCAAGGTGACGACAGAGGCGGAACTCGACCACGCGGCTGCCGAGGTCTTTTCGACGAGCGCCGGACTCGTGATCTCGCCCTATGTCGCGATCGAGCAAGAGGTGCGCGTGATCCTGCTCGATGATGTGCCACTCGTCGTCTACAGCAAGCAGCGTGGGTCGGATTGGCGACACAATCTCGATGCCGGCGCAAAGCCGGTGCTGCTGGAGGACGACAAGGTTCGAACGGCCTGCGTGAAGCTCGCGACCGATGCCGCGAGCGCCATCGGCATCGCCTTTGCGTCAATTGACGTGGTGCGCGTCGACCGTGATTGGCGCGTGCTGGAAATCAATTCCGGCGTGATGATGGAAGCGCTGGCGAAGCCGCATCCGGAGCTAGTGCAGGCGACGTACGACGCGGCGCTGGATCGGGTGTTTGGGGCATAAAGGCTGAGCGCTCAGCACTCGCCGTCTTCCCTTCTCCCCTTGCGGGAGAAGGTGGCGCGAAGCGCCGGATGAGGGGTATCTCTCCCCCAGATTCAATATGAGTTGGACTCGCGGAGAGATACCCCTCACCCGGCTTCGCTCTCGCGAAGCCACCCTCTCCCGCAAGGGGAGAGGGTACACCGAGCTTGCGGCTCAATTATTCGCGCTGGCGGAATCGTCCATCGCCTTGAAGGCTTCCTCCAGCTGCAGGGAGATCGGCACGTTCAGGCGTTCGCCGGTGGGCAGCCGCGCGTTGAACCATTTGTTGTAGAGCGGAACGAGATCGCGATTGGAGCCGAGCTTGCGGAAGGTGCGCTCGACCACCGCCGACAGTTGCGGCTCGCCCTTCCTGAACATGATGCCGTAGGGATCGTAGGACAAATAGTCGCCGGTGACGCGGAACTTGTCCTGCGCCTTGTGCCGCGCGATCAGCCCGGAGAGCAGGATGTCGTCGGTCGCGAATGCATCTGCCTTGCCGTCGACGAGCATCTGGTAGGACTGCTCGTGATCCGGCGAGGTGACGATGTTCAGCCCCAGCGAGGACTTCTTGTCGGCCGCCTGGATCGCCTGCTCGTTGGTGGTGCCCTTCGTCACCACGATTGTCTTGCCCTTCAGGTCGGTCAGCGACTGGACCTTTGATGCCTTCGGCACCATCAGCTTGGTGCCGGCGACGAACATCAAAGGCGAGAACGCGACGCGCTTGCCACGCTCGGCATTGGCGGTGGTCGAACCGCATTCCAGGTCGATCTTGTTCTGGAGCACGGCGTCGATGCGGTCGTCCGAGGTGACCTTGACGTAATCGATCTTCAGATCGGGATCGTCGACCTCGACGCCGATCTCCTCGACGATGGCCTCGCAGAGTTCGAGGCTGTAGCCAATCGGGCGGCCTGACTGGTCGAGGAAGGAGAACGGCGGCGAGCTTTCGCGATAGCCGAGCCGCACGGTGTGCCTGTTCTTGATGGCCGACAGCGTCGGGCTAAGCCCTTCGCTGCCGCCGGTCTGGGCGGAGGCGCCGGTTGCCAGCAGGCACGCCGCCAGCAACAGGCCACCCGATATCGCCGTTGAAAGGCGCATGATGCACTCCCGTCAATGGCCGGCCATCGCGGGCAGTTCGCCCGGAACCATGTCCGGCGTCGTCGCTTCACCGGGTCCGAGCTCGTGCTCGGGCCCGAGCTCACCTTCCCACTTCGCGACCACGGCGGTCGCGAGCGAATTGCCGATGACATTGGTGGCGCTGCGTCCCATGTCGAGGAACGTGTCAATGCCCATGATCATCAGCAGGCCTGCCTCGGGGATGCCGAACTGCGACAGCGTCGAGGCGATCACCACGAGGGATGCGCGCGGTACGCCGGCAACGCCCTTGGAGGTGATCATCAACGTCGCGAGCATCGCCAGCTGCGTCGCGAGCGACATCTCGATGTGGTAGGTCTGCGCGATGAAGATGCTCGCGAAGGTGCAGTACATCATCGTGCCGTCGAGATTGAAGGAGTAACCGAGCGGCAGCACGAAGCTCGAGATCCGCGACGACGCGCCGAACTTGGTCAGCCCCTCCAGCGTCTTCGGATAGGCCGCTTCCGAGCTCGCGGTGGAGAACGCGATCATCAGGGGTTCGCGGATCAGCTTCAGCAGATGGCTGTATCGCGGCCCGATCACCATAAAGCCGACGATCATCAAGATGACCCACAGGATCCCAAGCGCGAGATAGAAGCCACCCATGAAGACGATGAGCTTCCACAGCACGCCGAGGCCGTTCTTGGCGACAGTGGCCGTGATGGCGGCCCATACCGCGAGCGGGGCGAACAGCATCACATAGCTCGTCACCTTGAGCATGATGTGAGCGACGTCGTCGATCATTGCCAGGATCGGCTTCGACCGTTCGGGCATCGAGCCCATCGCCACCGAGAAGAACACGGCGAAGATCACGATCTGCAGGATCTCGTTCTGCGCCATAGCGTCGGCGATCGAGGTCGGGATCAGATGGGTCAGGAATTTTTCGATCGAGAAGGCCGAGACCGGCAAGCCGGTCGATTGCCCCGCCTGCGGCAGCGTGCCGGGGAAGTTCGCGCCGGGCTGGAGCAGATTGACCATGACGAGGCCGAGCAGCAGCGACACGAAGGAGGCGCTGACGAACCAGCCCATGGTCTTGGCGAAGATGCGCCCGAGCCGCGAGCCGCTGCCCATATGCGCGATGCCACCGACCAGCGTCGCAAACACCAACGGCGCGATGATCATCTTGATCAAGCGCAGGAACATCATGGCGATCAGGTTGATGGAGGAAGCCCATTCGGCTCTGGTGTCAGGCAGGAAGTTGAAGATCGCCGCCCCCATGACGATGCCCAGCACCATCGCGGCCAGAATGTATTGCGTAAACTTGTTCGACATCGCTTACCCCCACCTACACCGGCGCTTCATGATGTCGCAGATATGACGACGACGCAACACGCTTGGCGTGCTCGCGCGATGGCCTGATGTTCCCGTTGCGAAACGGGTCGGCGCGATCTAGCCTTCATGCAGCGCACAACGAATGCGGCTTGCACGTTTTCTTTGCGGCGGCTGCATCCATAATCGTCAAGCAAACGAAGAGGAAACGCCATGAGCAGCAGCATCAATCGCCAGATTCTTCTGGTCGAAAAGCCCAGCGGCAAGCTCGGTGCCGAGCACTTCAAGATGGTCGAGGGTGCGATGCCGGAGCCGAAGGACGGCGAGGCCTTGCTGCAGGTGCGTTACATCTCGCTCGACGCCGCCAACCGCGCCTGGATGCATGGCGCGACCTATCGCTCCGCGGTCGAAGCCAACAGCGTGATGGCCGGCGGCGGCATCGCCGAGGTCGTCAGCTCGAAGGCGCCGGGGCTGGCTGCCGGCGACATCGTGTTCGGCGACACCGGCTGGCAGGAGTTTGCCGCGGTGCCGGCAAAGCATCTCACGAAAATGCCG
This sequence comes from Bradyrhizobium barranii subsp. apii, assembly GCF_011516635.5. Classification (GTDB taxonomy): domain Bacteria; phylum Pseudomonadota; class Alphaproteobacteria; order Rhizobiales; family Xanthobacteraceae; genus Bradyrhizobium; species Bradyrhizobium barranii. Next base: position 9,172,121 of record NZ_CP096255.1, read on the forward strand.
AAGCTCGAACCGATGACGCATCTGCTCAGCGTGTTCGGCATCGCCGGCCTCACCGCCTATTTCGGCCTGCTGGAGATCGGCAAGCCCAAAGAGGGCGAGACCGTCGTGGTGTCCGCGGCGGCCGGCTCCGTCGGCTCGATCGTCGGGCAGAGCGCCAAGATCAGGGGATGTCGCGTGGTCGGCATCGCCGGCGGCGCAGACAAGTGCAATTGGCTGACCTCCGAGCTCGGCTTCGATGCCGCCGTCGACTACAAGGACGGCGCGGTGTTCAAGGCCCTGCGCGCGGCGGCGCCAAAAGGCATCGACGTCTATTTCGACAATGTCGGCGGTGACATTCTGGAAGCCTGCCTGCCGCAGATGAACAATTACGGCCGCATCGCCTGCTGCGGCGCGATCTCGCAATATGACGGCGCACCTGCCGCGCACGGCCCGCGCGGCGTGCCCGGCCTGATCGTGGTGAAGCGGCTCGTCATGCAGGGCTTCATCGTGATGGACTACATGAAGGAGAGCCAGCGCGCGCTCGCCGACATCCAGGGCTGGGTCGCATCCGGCAAGCTGAAGGTGCAGGAAGACATCATCGACGGATTGGAGAACACGCCGAAGGCGCTGATCGGATTGCTGGCGGGAGAGAACCGCGGCAAGCGCATGGTCAAGCTCTGACGCCGCATTGTTTGAGCATGATCTCCGCGCCAACGCGTTCCGCGTTTGTCGCGAGGGAAAGCCGCGGCGCACTTTTCCGGATCATGCTCTAGTTGCGTCGCAATTGCGCCCGTATAATCTACTTGCGGTAGAGGCCGAGGCAGCCAATGATGCTGCACACGGCATCACCCGCAATGATTGCTTGCATTACATTTAAAAATTGTCGGCGTGACCGACAGGGCAGGGAATTTACCCAAATGTTCAACACGTTGAAACATGCATCAACGCGTCGCGCGCTGCTGGCGGCAACGCTCTTCGCAACTGCAACAGGCGCATTCGCGCAAGCGCCGACCGACGCTCAGAAGAGCGCCATCCGATCCGCATGCCGCTCGGACTTCATGGCGCACTGCGCGAGTGTCACGCCCGGCGGCGTGGAGGCGTATCAATGTCTCCAGAAGAACATGTCCAGCCTGTCATCGGGATGCCAGACCGCGGTTCGCGCGGTCGAGCCCGCTGCGGCGCCGAAGACTGAAGCTGCACCCGCCAAGTCCGAACCGGCAAAGACCGAAGCGGCCCCCGCCGCCGCAGCCGCTCCGAAAGCGGCGGCGTCAAAGCAGCCAAGCAGCACGCAGATTGCCGCGGTCAAGAGCGCGTGCCGCGCCGATTATCCCAAGGTGTGCGCCAGCGTGCCGCCGGGTGGCGCCCCCGCCCTCGAATGTCTCGAGAAGAACAAGGCCAGGGTTTCGCCGGCCTGTGAGAAGGCGGTGAGCGCCGCAACCGGTGGCGGCGGCGCTGCTGCGACAGCAGCACCTGCGGGCGCAGCTCCTGCGGCAGCAGCACCGGCGGCGGCGCCGGCCGTGATCGTTCTGCGCCCGCTACGGCCGCGCGAAGAACTGTTCATCGTGCGCTCGGCCTGCGGTGCCGACATCCGCACGCTCTGCGCCGGCGTCGCGCCGGGCGGGGGCCGCATCGTGCAATGCATCTCCAGCAATGCCGCGTCGCTGTCACCCGCCTGCAAGGAAGTGCTGGCGCCATTCGCGGCGCGATAAGCGGCGCGGGATTGCGCGCCAAGCGCGCGCCACCGACCGGCCGCGCGCGAATGAATTTTCGCGCGCCTGCCGCGACAAACTCTTTGCAAGTAACCGATTTCGATCACGACAAGACCGGAGAAAGACATGCGTTCATTTCTGCTTATTGCTGCCGCGTTCCTCGCCTTCGGCGCGAGCATGACCTTTGAGTCTACCGATGCCAGCGCGGTGGTGTGCGCCCGCGGCGTCTACCGCGCCGGCTGTGCCGGGCCGAATGCGGCCGTCGTGGTGCGCAAGCCGGTTCCCGCGGTCCGCTGTACCAGGGTGCTGGTGAACGGCGTCTACGTGAAGCGCTGCGTCTGACCCCGGATGGCCAAGCTCGCGCGGTTTGGCTATGGTTCGCAACGTCACTGCCCCGGACACGCGCCTGGCGCGTGTCCGGGAGTAAGCTTCGACGCGCCCCGCCTTCGATAATTCCGCTGGCGCGGACGGCCGGAGCACATTAGTGTACCCCTAGATAGTAAGTATACTGTCAATTAGGGAGGCAGACGTTGCGGATCGCCGTGATTGGCGGGGGGCCCGGTGGGCTCTACTTCGCCTATCTCTGGAAAAAGCGTCACCCCGAGGATCAAGTCGACCTGTTCGAACAGAACCCGGCCGACGCGACCTGGGGCTTTGGCGTCGTGTTCTCCGATCAGGCCCTGGAATTCCTGCGCGCCGACGACCCCGAAACGGTCGATGCGATCGCGCCGCATATGGAGAGCTGGGAGAACATCACGCTGAACCTTCACGGCGACAGCGTCGCCATCGACGGCGTCGGCTTCTCCTCGATCGGCAGGCTGGAGCTCCTGCAGTTCCTCCAGCAGCGCGCGCTCGACGCCGGCGTCACGCCGCGCTTCGACACGCAGATCCACGCCATCGACCAGCTCAACGGCCACGACCTGATCGTCGCGGCCGACGGGCTGAATTCGCTGGTGCGGCGCGCCTATGAGGGCGATTTCGGCACGTCGCTGTCCTACTCCTCCAACAAGTTCGTCTGGTACGGCACCTCGAAACGCTTCGACACGCTGTCGCAGACCTTCGTGAAGACGGACCGCGGCGCCTTCAATGCCCATCACTATCGCTACTCCCCGACCATGAGCACCTTCCTGGTCGAATGCGACCACGCGACATGGCAGGCCTATGGCTTCGCCTACAAGGATGCCGAGCAGTGCAAGGGCGTCTGCGAGGAGGTCTTTGCCGACACGCTGGGCGGCCACTGCCTGGTCTCCAACAAGTCGGTCTGGCGCAACTTTCCCTGGGTCTGGAACGAGCACTGGTCGTTCAAGAACATGGTGCTGCTCGGCGACGCCCTGCACTCGGCGCATTTCTCCATCGGCTCGGGGACGCGGCTCGCGATCGAGGACGCCATTGCGCTGGTCAAGGCGCTGGAGTCGGATGCGCATCTGTCGACCGCGCTGCACCGTTATCAGGCCGCGCGAAAACCGGTGGTGCAGAAGCTCGTCAATGCCGCGCGCACCTCGGCCTTCTGGTACGAGCACTTCGCCCAGCACATGCAGCTCGGCCTGATGGACTTCGCCTACAGCTACATCACCCGCTCCGGCCGTATCGACGACCCCCGGCTGCGCGCGATGTCGCCCGCCTTCATGACGCGCTACGAGGCCGAGAAGAACGGCGGAGATGCCGCATGAGCAGCGAGATCCGCGACCAGGTGCCCGCTGACGGCCCGGGCGCCCGTGAAATCGGCTTTGCCATTCCGCAAACCTACAATGCCAGCCGCGTGCTGTTCGACCAGCTCGCCAAGGGCCGCGGCGACAAGCCTGCGCTGATCGGACCGGCGGGGACCCGCAGCTATTCCGAGCTTTGCGCGGAAGCTTGCCGCTGGGGCAACGGTTTCGCGTCGCTTGGCTTGAAGCGCGGCGACCGCGTGCTGCTGTTCCTCGACGATACCCCGGCCTATCCGGCCGCATTCTTCGGCGCGGTGCGCGCCGGCTTCGTGCCGCTTCTGATCAACACGCTGACGCCGCCGGACCTGCTGCAATTCTATCTCGCCGATTCTGGCGCGGCGGTCGCCGTGGCGGATGCCGAATTCGCGACGCGCTTCGATGCGGTGGCCTGCGCGGCGACCTGCCTGCGCACGCTGATCGTCGTCAACGGCGAAGCGCGCGGCCACGCCGCGCCTGCGGCGATCGCGGCACCAGGCTGGCTCGCGCAGTTCCCGGCCGAGCTCGCGGAAGCGGACACCCATCGCGACGAGATGGCGTTCTGGATGTACTCCTCCGGCTCGACCGGCCGGCCCAAGGGCATCGTGCATCTGCAGCACGACATGGCCTACAGCGATGCCGCCTTTGCGCAGAACGTGTTGAAGCTGACGCCCGGCGACATCTGCTTCTCGGTGCCGAAGATCTTCTTCGCCTACGGTTTCGGGAACTCCATCACCTTCCCGTTCTCCGCGGGTGCCGCGACGCTGCTGTTGCCGGGCCAGCCGAAGCCTGCATCGATCTTTGCCGCGATCGAGCAATACAAGCCGACGGTCTTCTTCGGCCTGCCGACGCTGTACACCTCACTGACAAAGGCGGAGGGGGCAGACAAGACCAACTTCTCGTCGCTGCGCATGTCGCTTTCGGCGGCCGAGGTCCTGTCTGCGGACGTTTTCAACGGCTGGAAGACGCTCACCGGCCTCGAGATCGTCGAAGGCCTCGGCTCGACCGAGGTGCTGCACATCTATCTGTCCAACCGCCCCGCGCAGAAGAAGCTCGGCGCAGCCGGCCTGCGCGTGCCAGGCTACGAGGTCGCACTGCGCGACAAGGACGGCCGCGACGTCGCCGACGACGAGGAAGGCATCTTGTGGGTGCGCGGCGATTCCAACACGCCGCTGTACTGGAACCGGCCGGACAAATCCGCCGAGACCATCCGCGAGGGCGGCTGGATCTACACCGGCGACCGCTTCGTCCGCGATGCCGAAGGCTTCCACTTCTTCCGCGGCCGTGCCGACGACCTCATCAAGATCTCCGGCCAATGGGTCTATCCGCTCGAGGTCGAGCTGTGCCTCGCCGACCACCCCGACATCCGCGAATGCGCCGTGTTCGCCGCCGAGCTGCCGGACCGGCGCATGACGCTCAAGGCGGTGGTGGTGATGAACAACCGCGCGACCGATCAGAATGAGGCAACGCGGCGGCTGCAGGATTACGTCAAGGGCAAGCTGCTTCCCTACAAATATCCGCGCGAGGTGATCTTCATCGACGAGCTGCCGAAGACGGGGACGGGGAAGATCGACCGGCAGGCGTTGCTGCGGATGTAGCAGTCCCAAACTCGCTGCCATCGCCCGCGAAGGCGGGCGATCCAGTATTCCAGAGGCGGTTGTGATTGAACCGAGAAGCCGCGGCGTACTGGATTCCCCGCTTTCGCGGGGAATGACAGCAGAGATAAAGGCGACAGCGTCACCGCATCCGCCGACCATCCCGCTCACCCCGCCTTCCCCAGATGCTCCAGCGCGTCCTCCGCGCGCAGCGGCACGCGCGAGGCCTCGTTGTTGAGGTCGACGAGCTGCACCAAAAGCCCCATCAGCGCCTTGCGGTCGGCGGGTTTCAGCGGCTCCAGCATGCGGGCCTGGGCGCGCTCGACGGCGGGGATGATCTCGCGCAGGATCGCGGCGCCTGATTTCGTCAGATAGAGCAGCTTGATCCGCTTGTCTTCGGGGGCCGGCTTGCGCTCGATAAAATCCTTGGCCTGCAGCCGCTCGATCACGCTGCCGAGGGTGGAGCGGTCGAAGGCAATCACCGCCGACAGCCGTGTCGCGTCGATGCCGGGATGGGTGTGGATCGCGATCAGCGCGGCGTATTGCACCGGGGTGAGATCGAACGCCTTGCACTCCTCCATGAAAATCGAGACTGCGATCTGCTGCATGCGCCGGAACAGATAGCCCGGCGCGGCATAGACCGCGTCTATCGTGATCGGAGGGGTGGGCTTACTCGGCATCGGGCTGCTTCTCCGGGGCGGCGTTTGCGAAGGCCGGCAGCGCCTTTGCGGCGGCTTCCGCCTTGAGCAGCCGCGGATAGGCCGACACATCGACGCCGAAGCGGCGGGCATTGGCGGGCTGCGGCACCAGGCAGAGATCGGCGAGCGTCGGCACATCGCCGAAGCAGAACGGCCCCGCCTCGTCCCTGATCAGCGTCTCGCAGGCCGACAGCCCCTCGCGGTTGACCCACGCCGCCCAGTCCTGGACCTTCTCCTCGGCGAGCCCAAGCTCGCGCAGCCGCGCCAGCACCTTCAAATTCTGCACCGGGTGGGTGTCGCAGGCGATCGCCAGCGCGAACGCCCTCACCTTGGCGCGTGGCAGCGGATCCTTCGGCAGCAGCGGCGGATTAGGATGCGTCTCGTCGAGCCATTCGATGATGGCGACCGATTGGGTCAGTACCGCTCCCGCATCGTTCTCCAGCGTCGGCACCAGCCCTTGCGGATTGATGGCGAGATAGGCGGGCGCGCATTGCTCGCCCTTGCGAAGATGATGCGGCAGGTGCTGGGCGCCGAGGCCCTTGAGGTTCAGCGCGATCCGCACCCGATAGGCGGCGCTGGAGCGGAAATAGCCGTGCAGCTTCATCGGAACCCTCCCTGTATTTTGTTCGTCATTCCGGGGCGATGCGTTAGCGTCGAGCCCGGAATCCATAACCACGATCGGGAGTATGGATTCCGGGCTCGAGCCTTTCGGCGCGCCCCGGAATGACAGCGGCTTTGTAGGCCGTTCGTCACGTTGACGCTACCTAGATCGTCAGTATACTGTCAATCAACAAAACGAACGGGAGCCGCACCATGGAAGCCGTGACCAAGACGCCGGAACGCGAGGCCTTCTACAAGAAGATCGACGGCGAAAACCTCACCGCGCTGTGGACGGTGATGAGCGATTTGATCACGCCGGAGCCGAAGAGCGCCTGCCGCCCGCATCTGTGGAAATTCGACGTCATCCGCGACTACATGACGGAAGCAGGCCGACTGATCACGGCCAAGGAAGCCGAACGGCGCGTGCTGGTGCTGGAGAACCCCGGCCTGCGTGGCCAGTCGAAAATCACGACCTCGCTCTATGCCGGCGTGCAGATGGTGGTGCCCGGCGACGTCGCGCCCGCACACCGCCACAGCCAGTCGGCGCTGCGCTTCGTGCTCGAAGGCAAGGGCGCCCACACAGCGGTCGACGGCGAGCGCACCGCGATGGAGCCCGGCGATTTCATCATCACGCCGTCGATGACCTGGCACGACCATTCCAACGAAACCGATAAGCCGATGTTCTGGCTCGACGGCCTCGACATCCCGCTGGTGCAGTTCTTCGACTGCTCCTTTGCGGAAGGCTCCGAGGAAGACCAGCAGAGGATCACAAGGCCTGCCGGCGACAGCTTTGCGCGCTACGGCCACAATTTGCTGCCGGTCGACGCGAAGCGATCGTCCAAGACCTCACCGATCTTCAGCTATCCCTATGCCTACACCCGCGAGGCGCTGGAGAAGGCACGCGCGAGCCAGGAGTGGGACGCCTGTCACGGATTGAAGCTGAAATTCAGCAACCCCGAGACCGGCGATTTCGCAATGCCGACGATCGGCACCTTCATCCAGTTGCTGCCGAAGGGTTTCAAGACGGCACGCTATCGCGCGACCGATGCAACCGTGTTCTGTCCGATCGAGGGCAAGGGACGCAGCCGGATCGGCGATGCCGTTTTCGAATGGGGCCCGCGCGATCTGTTCGTGGTGCCGAGCTGGCAGTGGGTGACGCACGAGGCCGAAGACGACGCCGTGCTGTTCAGCTTCTCGGATCGCCCGGTGCAGCAGAAGCTGGATCTGTTTCGCGAGGATCGCGGGAACGCGTAGGCGACGCTGCTAGCCACATCGTCATTGCGAGCGAAGCGAAGCAATCCAGAATCTTTCTGCGGAGACAGTCTGGATTGCTTCGTCGCTTCGCTCCTCGCAATGACGAGAGTATGCCTCACCGCCAGTGCAATAATTTGATCTCGAGCCAGCCGATCACCTTCCCCACCACAAGCCCGAACACCGACAGGATCACCACGCCCGCGAGCAGCTGGTCCGTCTGCATCAGATTGCCGGCCTGAAGCACAAAGGCGCCGATGCCGTACTGGGCGCCGATCATCTCGGCACTGACGACGAGCAATAGTGCGACGGACGCGGTGATGCGGAAGCCGGCGAGGATGGCGGGTAGCGCGCCGGGCCAGATCACCTTGCGCACGATGGTGGCGAAGGGAACGTTGAAACTCTGCGCCATGCGGATGAGGTTGCGCGGCACCGCATCGACGCCGCTATAGACCGAGATCGCGGTCGAGAAGAACACGCCGAGCGCAATGGTCGCGATCTTCGGCTCTTCGCCGATGCCGAGCCAGAGAATGAGCAATGGCAGCAGTGCGATCTTCGGGATCGGGAACAGCGCCGAGATGAAGGTGATGCCGACGCTGCGCGCAAGCCGCGACAGGCCGATGGCGAAGCCGACCGCGACGCCGGCCGCCGTTCCCAGCACCCAGCCGACGCCGATGCGCAGGATAGAGGCCGACAGATGCTGCCAGAGCGCGCCTGACATCGCGAGCTCGTAGATCGCCCGCGCGATCGCAGCCGGCGCCGGCAGGAACAGCGGATTGACCAGCCCGGCGCTGCCGGCCGCCTGCCAGATCGCGATGACGAGGGCGAGCGCGATCCAGCCGCCGAAGCGGCTGCTGGCGGGCACGAAGCCGGCGCCGCGAAAACGGACGCGCCGCGTCGTGTCGTCCTTCGCAGACATCCCCGCGCGATCAAGCATGCTGAACCTCGCGCTCGGCGTCGATCGCCTCGTTGCGGATCAGCGACCAGATCTGGTTCTGAAGCGCCAGCAGCTTTTCACGCGCAGCGATCTCGCCGCGCTCGGTGCGCGTCATCGGTACGGTCACGACCTCGCGAATGCGGCCCGGCCGCCGCGACAGCACCACGATGCGGTCGGCGAGCCGTGCGGCTTCCTCCAGATTGTGGGTGACATAGACCGCGCCCATGCCGCCATCGGCGAGCAGGCGGACGAAATCTTCCATCAGCAGCTCGCGTGTTTGTGAATCCAGCGCCGACAGCGGCTCGTCCATCAGCAGGATGGCGGGCTTGACCGCAAGCGCGCGCGAAATGCCGACGCGCTGGCGCATGCCGCCGGAGAGCTGCTTCGGATAGGTTGTGCGGAAGTCGGTCAGGCCGGTGCGACGCAAGGCATCGTCGACCAGCGCGCGGCGCTGCACGGCCGAGAGCTGGGTATGCAGCAGCGGGAATTCGACATTCTCCTCCACCGTCGCCCAGGGCAGCAGCGCGAAATCCTGGAACACGAAGGTCAGCGGATTGAGGCTGTCCGCCGGCGGAGACCCGCGCAGCTCGGGTGCGCCCGAAGTCGGCTGCAACAGCCCGCCGAGAATCGACAGCAGCGTGCTTTTGCCACATCCCGAAGGCCCGACGATCGCCACCACTTCGCCGGCGCTGACGGTGAAGGAAACGTCGTCGAGCACGGCGAGGTCACCGAAGCGATGGCTGATGTGGTTGGCGATCAGGTCCATTCTATCTCTGTCGTCTGTTCCGTCGTTCCGGGATGGTCCGAAGGACCAGCCCCGGAATGACAAAGGTTTAGTCCGCCTTCACAAAATCCTTGGCGATGATCGTGTTCACATCAAAGCCCTTGTCGGCAAAGCCCTGCTCCTGGAGCCATTTGATCTGGTTGTCGACGTTCTTGACGTCCAGCTTGCCGTCGGGATCGATATAGGCGCAATTGCCGACCACCTGCTCGACCGGCAAGTTGGTGTATTTGGCGATGATCTCCAGCAGCGGCTTGGTCTTGTCGTTGATGGGCGCGACGCCGTCCTTCATGGCGGCGAGGATGACGTCGTGATATTCGCGGTCGGCTTTCGCGAGCACGCCGAGAAATTTTGTCACCAGCACCTTGTTGGTCAGCGTCTTGGGCGAGGCGAACACCGCGCCCAATTGCCAGGGCGTCTCGTCGCCGACCCATCCCAAAAACTTCGCGCCGCCCTCGTCCATCAGCTTTCGCGCGGTGGAGATCGGCAGCAGCGCCGCATCCACGGTTTCGCCCTTCAAGGCGGCGGCTGCGTTCGACAGCGATTGCAGCGGCACGATCTTCACGTCTGCGAGCTTGAAGCCGTATTTGTCGGCGAGCAGCCCCAGCGAATAGTGAAAGGATGAGCCAACCTGCGTCACGGCTATGCGCTTGCCCGCGAGGTCCTTCGGAGTCTTCAACCCGGCGGCATAGGCGTTGTTGCTGGCGAAATAGCCGATCAGGGGATAACCGGCCTTCTCGCGGCTCATGCCGCCGATCACTTTCAGCGTGCCTTTGCCGGCGAGATTGTAGAGACCGGCGGTGAAGGCGGTGACGCCGAAATCGATGTCGCCCGAGGTCGTCGCGACCGCGATCGGCTGCGCCGCATCGAAGAACTTCAGCTCGACGTCGAGACCGGCCTCGCGGAAATAGCCCTTGTCCTGCGCAATGAAGACGGGCGCGGACGACGACAGGCGGAGCACGCCGATCCTGGCCTTCAGCGCGTCTTCGGCCCGGGCCGTGCCCATCGCTGTGATCGCCATCAGGCCAGCCAGTGCGAGCCGCGCAATCCCGATCATGCCGTGTCCTCCGTCGTCGTTCTCTCGGTCGTAATGTTACAACCGTCACAAACCTTCGGGCACGGGCTGGTCCCGCCCGATGAAGGCGCCCTGTTGTTTCAACGTTTCCTGCAACTTTTCAATGGAGATGTCGCGCGGGATGCGGTTTCCTGAGAGCGCGAGCGCCGCGGCGGAACCGGCGGCCTCCCCCATCACGAAACAGGCACCGGAAACCCGCGCCGCCGACTGGCCCTCATGGGTCATCGAGGCGCAGCGGCCGGCGACGAGGAGATTGTCGACGCCCTCAGGCACCAGCATCCGGTAAGGCAGCTCGTTATAGCCGCGCGATTCCGGGATTGGCGGGAACGTGAAGACGACGTCGCCCGGAACATGGGCCTCGATCGGCCAGCCATTGACGCCGATCGAATCCGCGAACGAGGCACAGCCGAGCACGTCCTCGCCGCTGAGCTGGTAGCCGCCCTTGATGCGACGGGTCTCGCGGATGCCGAGCTGCGGCGGCAGATCGACGATGTAAGACTTTTCGAAGCCCGGCACGGTGCTGCGCAGGAACTCGAATGCGGCCAGCGCCTGCTTGCGGCCCTCGATCTCGCCGCGGGTGAGGTCGTCGGGCTCGATGCCGTTGATGGCATGGCCGTCCTCGCGCGCCACTTGGGTGAAATTCACCCGCCATTCGATGCCTGATTTCTGCGGCCGCACGATTGCGCTCTTGCGCGGGAATGTGTGGGTGCCGGCGGCGATCGCCTTCTCCATCAATTGCGGGATGGTGCGCCAGGCATCGCCAGCCTTCTCGGGATCGATGCCGTTGAGACGAAGCATCATCGAGGGGTACATCGGATGGCCGTGCTCGTCACCGAGCTCGAAGGGCGCCCCGGCCCAGACCGCGAGGTCGCCGTCGCCGGAGCAATCGATGAAGATCTCGGCGCGGACGGCCTGCCGTCCGGCCTTGGTCTCGACCATCAGCGCATCGATGCGGCTGTTGTCGCCCATCACGACGCCGGCACCGAGCGCATGGAAGAGGATGTGCACCTTGTGGCTGGCGAGCAGCTCGTCGGCCGCGATCTTGTAGGCCGCGGTGTCATAGGCCTGGGCGAAGACCTTGCCGAGGATCAGATGCGGTGCGTTGAGGCCGTTCAAATGATCGATCCGCGCCAGCAGATCGGACGCCATGCCCTGCACCAGCCGGTGGGCCTGGCCGTAGACATTGCCATGCAGGCCGCAGAAATTGGTGACGCCGGCAGCCGTGCCCATGCCGCCGAGGAAGCCGTAGCGCTCGATCAGCAGCGTCTTTCGTCCCGCGCGCGCCGCTGACGCCGCCGCCACGATGCCGGCGGGCCCGCCGCCGAGAACGACGACTTCATATTCGCCGTAGAGCGGCACCTGGCGTGCCGGTTCTTCGATCATCATGGCCCGCATGCGCGTCCGCTCCCAAAATCTCTTGCTTGAAGCCGACTATGAATTAACGCTAGGCGAGCTACAATCCACCAAAATAAGCGATCAGCTTTCTCGAATCGAGAAAGGTCGACATGGACATCCTGGTAAACCTTCAGGCCTTCCTCGCCACCGCGGATACGGCCGGATTCTCTGCCGCCGCGCGCAAGCTCAATGTCTCGACCTCGGTCGTGGCCAAGCGCGTCACGCAACTGGAGGCGCGGATCGGCGCGCCGCTGTTCCATCGCTCGACCCGGCAATTGCGCCTGACGGAAGCCGGCCAGCGCTATGTGCATCGCGCCCGCAGTGTCGTCGCCGATGCCACCGACCTGCTCTCGCGGATGGGCGAGAAGGGACACGATCTCGTCGATCACCTCCGCATCAAGGCGCCGACCTCGCTCACCGTGGCGCGCCTTGCCGACGCCTTCAGCGCCTTCCAGACGCAGAACCCGCGATTGAAACTCGAGATCGTGCTGATCGACCGCCCGGTCGATCCCGTCACCGAAGGCTTTGACATCGCCATCGGCGCCTTCCCTCATTCCTTCGGCGGCGTGGTCGACGAGCCGCTGTGTCCGCTGAAGCGGCTGCTCTGCGCCTCACCAGCCTATTTGAAGAAGCACGGCGCGCCAAAGCACCCGCGCGACCTCGTCGACCATCGCTGCCTCAGCTTCCTGCCGACGGGACCGGAGTGGATCTTCGACGGCCCGCGCGGACGCATTAGCATCCAGGTCAGCCCGCTGCTCTCCTCCAACGAGGGCCATGTGCTGGCGCGCAGCGCGATCGCCGGCAACGGCATCGCGCTGATCTCTCATTATCTCGTGGCGGATGCCCTGCGCGACGGTACGCTCAAGCCGGTGCTGCGCGACTTTCCAATCCCCGAGCTGTGGGTCAAGGCCGCGATCCCCGAGCGGCGGCGCAACGCCGCCGCGGTGCAGGCGCTCTTGCGCGAATTGAAGAGCGCGCTGCTACCCGTGCTGTAAGGCCGCCTCGTTCGCCCTCGTGGCGTCGCCGGCTTCTCCGGGGCTCAGGCCGCCGAGCGGATGGTGTGGAGGAAATCGTCGACGTTCGACCTCATCGAATCCGCCTGCTGCTTCAAGGCGGCTGCGACCGTGAGGGCGGCTTCGGCGCCGGCGTCGGTCTCGCCCGCCACGGCGCGCACCTGACCGATTTCCTGCGTCACCGCCGTGGTGCCGTTGGCCGCCTCTTCGACGTTGCGCGCGATTTCGCCCGTGGCCGCGCCCTGCTCTTCGACCGCCGCGGCAATCGCAGTGGCGATGTCGGCCATTTCCTTGACGGTGGAGCCGAATTGCTTGATCGCCTGAACCGATTGGCCGGTCGCACTCTGGATGGTCGCGATCTGGCTCGCGATCTGCTCGGTCGCCTGCGCCGTCTGGGTGGCGAGACTCTTGACCTCGCTGGCGACGATCGCGAAGCCCCGGCCGGCGTCGCCGGCGCGCGCCGCTTCGATGGTCGCGTTCAGCGCCAGCAAATTGGTCTGGCTGGCGATCGCCTGAATCAGCTGAATGATGGTGCCGATCTTCTCAGCCGCATCCGACAGCCCATGCATCAATTCTGAGGTGCGGTTGGTCTCGTCGGTCGCCCTGTTCGAGACCGCGACGGAGCGGTGCACCTGGCTCGAGATTTCACGGATCGAGGCCGCGAGTTGCTGGGTGGCGGAGGCGACGGTCTGCACATTCATCGATGCCTGCTCGGCGCGGGTCGCGACCGCTTCGGCGAGCCCGCGTCCGCGTTCGGCGACCTTTGCCAGCTCCTCGGCGCTGCGCCCCATGTCGTCGGCACGGCCGCCGACACCGGAAATGACTCCCTGCATGCCCTGCTCGAAGCGGCCGGCAAGATCCGACATCATGCGGGCGCGGTCGGCCTCGCTGGCTTCGCGCTGTGCCGTCGCCTCGCCTTCCATGCGGCGAACCGCCAGCGCGTTTTCGCGGAACACCTCGACGGCGCGTGCCATACGGCCGATTTCGTCGCGCGAGTCGCCGCCGGGGATCGGCTCATCGAGCTCGCCCGCCGCCAGCGATTGCATCCGGTCGGTCATGCTGCGAATCGGACCGGACACGCTGGCGCCGATCAACCACGCCAGCTCGGCTCCCAGCAGCAGCGCGCCGGCCGCGGTCGCGATGACGGTCTGCTTGGTCTGATCGACCGCTGCCGCGGTCTTGTCGCCCTGCTCGGCGCGCACGGTGCCGAGCTTCGCGTTGATCTTGTTGACGTGGTCGTCGATTGCCGCGCTGGCCTTCTTCAATTCGGCCTGCCTGGCGCGCAGATCGGCGGCCACTTTGATGACCTCGTCCAGCGCGGCCGCGTCGGCAGTGATCGCGGTCTTGAGCGCGGCGACCAGCGCCTTCAGTTTGGCGTCGTTCGCCCCCGCCAGCTCAGCCTCGGTGTCCGCGATCGCCAGCTGGGCGTAGGACAACGCCTGCTTGGCGTCGTCGGCATCGCCCGTCGACAAAGTGGAGCCATAGCGCATCACGGTGATCCGCAGTGCGTCAACGACGCCGGCCAGACGCATCGGGTTGACCAGCCGTTCCGCGTCCTCGGACCGGTTGGCGAGCGCAACCTGGATGCCGCTGACATTGAGGCCGGCGGCTGCACCCTGCGCGTCAGTCTTCGTGGTCGCGGCGCGCAGCCGATCCGCCGCCTCCGCTGCCGCGGTGAACGACGAGCGATAGGTTTCCAGCGCGGTCTTGACCGGGCCGATGCCTTCCGCGATCGCTTGCAGCTTGCCGAACTGCCGGTCGACCTGATCGGCCAGCTTGCCGACGCCGTCGATCGCCTTGGCCGCGGCATCCTTGTCGCCGACATTCCAGGTTCGGATGAATTTCTCGACCGCCGAGTTCGCCTCCAGAAGCGCGGCCCGCGCCTGTGACATGCCGGCGTCGCCGGCAGCGCTGGTCACGAGCTCATTGACCGTTCCGCCGATCCGCTCGACCTGGACGATGGCGAAGCCCGCGAGCAGGACCAGAAAGCTGAGAACCAGCGCGAAGCCGCCAAACACGCGCGGTCGAACGCCGACGCGGGACATAATGTGCGATAATTTCATGGCAAATCCGAAATTCTTCAACGGGTGGAGCGGATGGCGGCGAGCAGATCCTTGCCAAACCGCTTCTCGAATTCCTGATCGAGCGGCTTGACCGCGTCGACGAACGGCTGGCGATCGAATGTCTCGATGACGTCCATGCCGCCACTACGCACTTGCTCGAGCGATGCGGCATCGAGCTTCGCCTGCCAGGTCGCCTCCGCTCCCTCCTTCGCCAGCGCGATCAGCATGGCCTGATCGGCCGGCGGAAGCTGTTCGAACATGGCACGGTTGGCGACGAATGCGATCGGCGCGAAGAAGTGACCGGTCAGCGTGAGGTATTTCTGGACTTCGTAGAGCCGGGAGCCGGCGATGGTCGGCACCGGATTTTCCTGCCCATCGAGCCGGCCGTCCTTCAGCGCGGTGTAGACCAGCGGAAATTCCATCGGGACCACTTCGGCGCCGAGCGCCTTGAACGTCATCTGGTAGATCTCGTTCGGAATGACGCGAATCTTGAGCCCTTTGATATCCTCGGGCGAGCGAACCGGCCGTTTGGAGTTCGTGACGTTGCGAAATCCCTGTCGGCCGATCGCCAGCAGCGTCAGCCCCTTGTCGGCGAATCTGGTGGCGATCGCCGCGCCGGCCGGACCTTGCGCCACGGCCTTCGCGTGGGCTGTGTCGCGGAACAGGAAGGGAATGTCGAACACGCCAAGTTCGGGGACGACCGAACTGACCACAGACCCCGACAGCACCGCCATATCGACCGAGCCGGCCCGGGTCGCCGCCAGGATGGCGTTCTCGCTGCCGAGCGCGTTGGTGGCACGCTCGTCGATCACGATGCGCCTGCCGGCCGATGCCACCAGCTTCTGGCGAAACTCATCGGCTCCGATTTGCTGCGGGCTCCCCAGCTGGGAATTGAATGCCAGAGAGATCAATCGCGGTGAAGCGGCAGCCGGTTGCAAAACCAGCAGCCCTGCCGCCGCGGCGACGATCGATCCGGCTTTCCAAAGTCCCAAAACTTGTCTGTGCATTCGACACCATGGCGTGACAATTGTCGTAACCCTAATGGCGGGGAATGATTGAACCCTTAAGGAAGGCCCCGCGGAATTACGGAGATTCGCTTCGAACCGCCGCCGACGAGATTTGGGACAGATGCAGATGGTATCGGATTGCTGTGGGATAATGAGTGGTTCGAGGGAATGACGATGGGATCAAGAATACAAATGGCTGCCGCCATCGCGATCGGCATCATGGGCGGTACGGCCCCGGCCCGCGCCGAGATCGCGCAATGCCGGTTCATCCAGGCCAAGGCGGAGCGCGAAGCGTGTTACCAACGTCAGGAAGCCGCGCTGGCCGCCAAGCGCAAGCCGGAGCCGCGCGCGGAAAGCAAGACGCTCGAATCGATGCGCCAGATGCGGCAGGACGACGATGCCGTCTATCGCAGCATCAACAACATCTGCCGCGGCTGCTGAACGGTGCAACTTGTCACCGAAGTGACGGAAGGGAACGTCGATGCAAATTGAGGACGTTGGGGCCCTGAAGAGCGCAACCGACTCCGGGTGGGCTCCCGAATTTCTGCTGTTTTGGGGGAATACCCCAAAGGATCAAAGGATCGATAAGCACGTGCTCAGCCAGTGGTGGCCGGCAACGTTCTCCGTTGACGCTCGGACATACGCGACCGCCGAACACTACATGATGGTCCGGAAGGCCGAGCTGTTCGGGGATCAAGAGACTCTCGCTGCCATTCTGTCTTCGTCCAGCCCCTCTGAGGCGAAGAGCCTTGGCCGGGCCGTGCGCGGCTTTGATGAAGAGCATTGGATTGCACATCGCTTCGAGACGGCGGTACGCGGCAATTTTGCGAAGTTCGGCCAAAACGCCGAGCTTGAAGACTGGCTGCTGGCGACGGGCGATGCGGTGCTTGTGGAGGCCAGCCCTGTCGACAGGATTTGGGGCATCGGTCTTGCTGCCGACGACAAGCGGGCAAGAGAGCCTCACAAATGGCGCGGACTGAATCTGCTGGGTTTTGCGCTCATGAAAGTTCGCCACTTGCTGAGATCAAAACGGTTGGCGAGCCCCCCTTTCCCCTAGCCGCTACCCCAATTCGCCGCTCGCTTCTCCGCGAACGACGCCAGGCCCTCCGCCGCCTCGGCGCTCTGGCGCTTGACCGAATGCAGGCGCACGAGCCGCTTGTACGCGGCATCGTCCACGGCCATCCCGCCGAACGAGCTCTCCAGCGCGAGCCGCTTGGTCTCGGCCATCGCCTCCGGTCCGTTGGCAAGGAGCTGCTCGACCACCTTGGCGCCGGCAGCCTCCAGCTCGGCGAGCGGGACGACCTCGTGGACGAGGCCGATGCGGCGGGCGTCTTCGGCGCCGAAGCGTTCGCCTGTCAGCGCGTAACGGCGGACTTGCCGTACACTAATGGCATCGCAAAGCTGCGGGATGATGATCGCGGCGGTCAGGCCCCAGCGTACCTCCGTGATCGAGAACACCGCATTGTCCGCCGCGATCACGACGTCGCAGGCGGCAATCACGCCGGTGCCGCCGCCAAAACAGCCGCCCTGCACCAGCGCGACGGTCGGGATCGGCAGGGTATTGAGCCGCTGCACGGCCTCGAAGGTCGCCCGCGACGCCGCCTCGTTCGCCTCAGCCGATTGCGGCCGCACGCCATTGATCCATTTGAGGTCGGCGCCGGCCTGGAAATGCTTGCCATTGCCCCGGAGCACGACGACGCGAAGGTTGGACTTCCTGCCGAGATCGTCCATGGCCGCGAGCACGCCTGCGATCAATGCGCCATCATAGGCATTGTTCACTTCGGGCCGGTTCAACGTGACGGTCGCAACCCCACGCTCATCGAGGGTCCACAGGACGGGGTTGGCAGTCATCGGCGATCCTCCGGGCATCTTGTTTGCCGCCCACTATGGCTGAGGCAACTCATCCCGATCCATATCTTTCCGGCGTAGGGCGGCCGCGTCCATCGCATGGCGGCTTGTGTCATGCTGCTGCCGGGCGACATCACGGGATCAGGGACGGGACATCACACCATGCGCATCTGCATTTTCGGCGCGGGCGCCGTCGGCAGCCATATCGCGGTCAGGCTGGCCCGCGCCGGCCATGAGGTCTCGTGCGTGATGCGCGGCGCCCATCTGGAGGCGGTCCGCGCCAATGGCCTGAAGCTGCGCGTCGGCGATTCCGAGGTCACCGCCAAGGTGAACGCCTCCGGCGATGCGGCCCAGCTCGGCCCGCAGGACGTCGTGATCAGCACGCTCAAAGCGACCGCGCTGACGGGGCTGGTCGCCAGCATAAAACCGCTGCTCCAGGACGACACCGCGATCGTCTTTGCGCAGAACGGTATTCCCTGGTGGTACGGCATCGGCCTGCCGCCGCGGCATCCGACGCCGCCCGACATTTCCTTCCTCGACCCCGGCGGGCGCCTGCGCGCATGCATCCCGAAAGAGCGGATCGTCGGCGGCGTCGTCTTCTCCTCCAACGAGGTGACCGCGCCCGGTGTGGTGCAGAACCTGACGCCGGACCGCAACCGCCTGCTGATCGGCGAATGCGACGACCGCAATTGCGAGCGCATCACCAGGCTTCGCGCCGTTCTCAACGATGCACGGCTGGAATCGCCGCCGGTGGCGGAGATCCGCGAGGCGATCTGGTCAAAGCTCCTGACCAACATGTCACTGTCGGTACTGTGCCTGCTCACCGGCCAGACCGCGCGCGGCGTGCGTGACGACCCGGCCTTTGCCGAGGTCATTCCGCGCATGCTGAACGAGGCCAACGACATCGCCCAGCACTTCATTCCCGAGGTCAAGCGCGTGACGCGCAGCGGCCCCGCCCCCAACCACAAGCCGTCGCTGCTCCAGGATTACGAGCTCGGCCGCGCCATGGAGATCGACGTGCTGGTGAAGGCGCCCGCTGCCTTCGCCCGCACCGCCGGCCTGTCGACGCCGACGCTCGACCTGATCGCCGCGCTCGCGATCCAGAAGGCGCGCGACAAGGGGCTTTATTCCGCTTGAGCCTTAAGCGAGCTCATCGATCCAGGCCGTGAGCGTGTCGAGCACCTCTGCAAGCGCCTCTTCATTCGTCCGGCCGGACTTCTTCAGCACCGCGAAGGAGTGGTCGCCGCCTGCGATCTCGTGCAGCGTCGCCTTCGGGCCGAGCTGCGCGATCACGGGCTTGAGGAGGCCGAGATCGGCAAGCCCGTCGCGCGTGCCTTGCAGGAACAGCATCGGGACCTCGACATGGGCCAGGTGCTCAGCGCGCTCCGTCGACGGCTTTTTGTCGGCGTGCAGGGGAAAGCCGAGGAAGGCGAGCCCTTTGACGTCAGGCAGCGGCGCCTTTGACTGCGCCTGCGAGGTCATGCGCCCGCCAAACGACTTTCCACCGGCAACGAGCTTCAAGCCGGGGCAGAGCCGCGCTGCGTCCTCGACTGCCGCGCGGATGGTGGCGTGGGCGACCGCCGGCGAGTCTGGACGGCCTTGCTTGTTTTCCATGTAGGGAAAATTGAAGCGGAACGTTGCGATGCCACGATCGGCGAGCCCCTCCGCAATCTTGTCCATCGATGCATGCCGCATCCCTGCGCCGGCGCCGTGCGCGAGGACGTAGCAGGCGCGCGCATTATCCGGCTGCGTCAGGATCGCCGAGACCGTGCCGATGCGCTCGATGTCGAGCTTGAGCTCTTGAATTTTGGTCGCCACAATCAGCCATCCTGACAGACGCGTTTCCGGCCGCCTTGGTAGCGTCACCGGCGCAGCCTGAAAACACAATAATTGCCGCCGCCGACCAGCCTACCAAGCCGGAAAGCCGCATTGACCGAGGTGACCATGTCCTACCGCTCCTCCTGGATGACCGAAGAGCTCGAAATCTTCCGCGACCAGTTCCGGAAATATCTGGCCAAGGACCTGGCACCGCATGCCGAGAAATGGCGCGAGCAGAAGATGGTCGACCGCTTCGCCTGGCGCGGGCTCGGCGAGATGGGCGCGCTGCTGGCGAGCGTGCCGGAGGAATATGGCGGCCTGGGCGCCACCTTCGCCTATGACGCCGCCGTGCTCGACGACCTCGAAAGCACGGTGCCGGAGCTCACGACCGGCGTTTCCGTGCACAGCGCCATCGTCGCACACTACATCCTCAATTACGGCTCGGAGGAGCAGAGGAAGCGCTGGCTGCCGAAGATGGCTTCCGGCGAGATGGTCGGTGCCATCGCCATGACCGAGCCCGGCACCGGCTCGGACCTGCAGGCCGTCAAGACCACCGCGAAAAAACAGGGCAATTCCTACGTCATCAACGGCCAGAAGACTTTTATTACCAACGGCCAGGCCGCCGATCTCGTCGTCGTCGTGGCACGCACGGGCGAAGCCGGCGCAAAAGGCATTTCGCTGATCGTCGTCGAGACCGCGGGCGCGGAGGGCTACAAGCGCGGGCGCAACCTCGACAAGATCGGCCTGCATGCCTCCGACACCTCCGAGCTGTTCTTCGACAACGTCACGGTGCCGCCTGAAAACCTGCTCGGCAAGGAGGAAGGCCAGGGCTTTGTGCAGCTGATGCAACAATTGCCGCAGGAGCGCCTCGCCCTTGCGGTTGGCGCGGTTGCCTCGATGGAGCGCGCGGTCAAGCTCACCACCGAATACACCAAGGAACGGAAGGCGTTCGGCAAGCCGCTGATGGATTTCCAGAACACCGCCTTCACGCTCGCCGAGCGCAAGACCGAAGCAATGATCGCGCGCGTCTTCGTCGACTGGTGCATCGAGCGCCTCGTCGCCGGGGATCTCGACACCGTCACGGCGTCGATGGCGAAATACTGGTGCTCGGACAAGCAGGTCCAGACCGCCGACGAATGCCTCCAGCTGTTCGGCGGCTACGGCTACATGCAGGAATACCCGATCTCGCGCATCTTCATCGATTCCCGCATCCAGAAGATCTATGGCGGCACCAACGAGATCATGAAGCTGCTGATCGCGAGGTCGCTGTAGCTCTGTTTATCGCGCACGCCAGTCGCGCGGGCGGCAGCCGAAGCGCTGCTTGAAGCGCCGCGCGAAGTGGGAGAGATCCGAGAAGCCCCAGTCGAACGCGATGGCGCCGATCGCGCGGCCGCCCGATGCCGGATCCTTCAGGTCGGCCGCCGCGCCCACGAGACGACGATCGATCACGTAGTCCGAAAATGTCGTGCCGGAGCGTTCGAACAGCTTGTGGACATAGCGCTCGCTGATGCCGACGGAGCCGGCGACCGCCGCGACCGTCAGTCCCGGCTCGCGCAGCCGCTCGTGAATGGCACGGCGCAGCGCCAGTACGGTCGCGTCCGCAAAGCTTGCGGCTTCCGCTATCTGCGCCCGCGAGCGGCGCGACAGGCTGAGCGCAACGAGATCGAGCAGCACGTCGAACAGCCGAATGCTGTCCTCTTCCGCCATCCGCAATGCGCCGGCATTGAGGGAGCGCGCGGTCTCGACGATGAGGTGACCGACATGGGGATCGTCGGAGACGCGCTCGGCCCTGAAATCGAACGACGGCGGTAGCCGGTCGCGCAAGGCGCGCGACGGCACCCAGAACGAAGCGACCTCCAGCATCGGACCGCGATCGTGCAGCAGCGTCACCACGCGGTCGCTGTCGACGATGCCGACCTGGCCGCGGGACAGGCTGACCTCGCTGTCGCCCTGGAGCATGCGGCAGCGCCCGGCGAGCTTGAAATTGAGATAGAAGCAGCTCTCGCGCGATGCTGCGATATCGGCGCGCGAGCGATTGACGGTATGCTCGGGAAACATCACCCGGTTGATTGCGCCGGCGCCGAGCCCGATCGTCTCCACCTTGGCCGGGAAGCGCGACGTCGTCGCCGACTCCGGCGTCAGGTTCATGAATGCCTGGCAGATCGCCTCGCGGTAATAGGAAAACTGCTCGTCCGGCCGGGTCACTGCGGTGTTCCAGACGACGTGCCGCGGCCGGCTTGTGACCTGCTCCATCAGTTCGCTCCGAGACCAATCCGGTTCAGCGCCAGCCAAGCGGAAAATGGCCGGCCGGTTCACACTTCGCACAACAAGAATTGTCCGCCGCGCCTCGCGAGCGCCGCAAAGGACCCACGTCATGCCGATCTAACCACACCCTCGGGAGCAGCTACAACATGTCGACCTACGTTCTCGTCCATGGCGCCTGGCACACCGGTGCCGAGTTCGAACCCGTCGCGGCCCCGATCCGCGCCGCCGGCCACAAGGTCTATACGCCGACAATCAAGGGCAATCGCCCCGGCGATGCCAAGACGACCGGGCTGAAGGACGCGATCCAGTCGATCGCCGACTATCTCGCCGAAAACAATCTGAAGGACATCGTCCTGCTCGGCCATTCATATGGCGGCATGATCATCACCGGCGTCGCCGACCTCGCGCCCGAGCGCATTCGCCGCCTGGTGTATTGGAATGCCTTCGTGCCCAACAACGGCGAATGCCTCAACGACATGGTGCCGCCGCACTTTATCGGGCTGTTCGATGCCATCGCGGCCGAACGCGGCGACAGCTCTGTGGTGTTGCCCTTCCCGATCTGGCGCGAAGCCTTCATCAACGATGCCGATCTCGAGACCGCGCAGCGCGCCTATGACGTGCTCAACCCGCATCCGTTCGCGACTTTCACCGACAAGATCGCGCTCAAGACCAATCCGGCGGAGATGCCGCTGGCAAAGTCCTATTTCAACTGCACCGAGGACGTCGCGATGCCGCACAGCCATCCCTGGCATCCGCGGCTCTC
The DNA here is from genome assembly GCF_011516635.5 of Bradyrhizobium barranii subsp. apii. GTDB lineage: Bacteria > Pseudomonadota > Alphaproteobacteria > Rhizobiales > Xanthobacteraceae > Bradyrhizobium > Bradyrhizobium barranii. The sequence continues at coordinate 9,194,600 of NZ_CP096255.1, forward strand.
GGAGAAGCTCGGCCTGTTCCGTCTGGTGCAGGTGCCGGGAAGCCACGAGCTGTGCTTCTCCGATCCGGCGCGGCTGGCCAAGGCGATCATGGAGGCGGGGCGCGACTGAGCTGCGCGGCTTGATCGCGCGGTCGCCGGTCACCTCATCCGCTTGTCGGCGGCGACGAAGTCGATGAAGGTCCGCACCTTCGCGGAGAGATATTTGCGGCTCGGATAGACCGCGAACAGCCGCCCGTCGAAGACGATGTCGTCGGGCAGGACGTGCTCGAGACGCCCGGCGGCGATGTCCTCGGTGACCAGCCATTTCGGCAGGAAGGCGAAGCCCATGCCTTCCAGCGCGGCCATGTGCAGCAGCGTCTCGTTGCCGCTGCGCAGGACCGGGGTGAGCTTGACGGTCTCGACCGTACCGTTCCTGTTCAAGGAGAAGCTTTCGCTTGGATAGAGCGCGTAGTGCAGCAGCGCCTGGCCGGCGAGGTCGGCCGGCCTGGTCGGGCGTCCGGCGCGATCGAGAAAGGCGGGCGCAGCGACCAGGTGGAATGCGACCCTGGTGATGGGCCGCGCGATCAGCGCCTCGTCAGGCGCGCCGGTCGCACGCAGCGCGAGGTCAAATCCCTCCTCGACCAGATTGACCAGCCGACCGCTGAGATCGACATCGAGGCAAACTTCCGGATAGCGGGCCTGGTAGTCCGCGAGCACGCCGGCGAAGATCGTGTTCGCCATCCATACCGGCGCGGTCAGCCGCAGCGTGCCGCGCGGAACGACGGTCGCGTTGCTGACGGCGGCTTCGACTTCGTCGAGCGAATCGAGCATCTGCCGCGCCTGCTCGAAATAGAGCGCACCGCTCTCACTCAGGCTGACGCGCCGGCTGGTGCGGTTGAGCAGCCGCGTGCCGAGCCGCTTCTCGAGCTGCATCACATGCTTGCTCGCCATCGCGGGCGAAATGCGCAGGCGCTGCGCCGCGGTCGCAAAGCTCTTCAGCTCCGCGACCAGGCAAAACACCCTCATGCTAATCAGGGAATCCATGAAATCATCAACATCCAGGAAAGGAACTCATCCCGGAACACATAATGATCAAATAGGGCGAAATCATCAAATGGTGGCAACCCTCGCGTTCTGGAGAACCAGCATGTCCACCACGACCTTTGAGACCGCCACTCCCGGCCGCGCCCTTCGCATCGGCCTCTGGGTCGCGCACTTCCTCGCCTTCGGCTCGGCCGGGCTGGTCAAGCTGCTGACACCGATTCCCGAGCTTGCCGCGATGATGCCCTGGGCCGGCCAGTATTCCGAAACGTTCGTTCGCTTCATCGGGCTGGTCGATCTCGCCGGTGGTATTGGCATTCTGCTGCCGGCCCTGACACGGATCCTGCCGCGGCTGACGGTGCTGGCCGCGCTCGGCTGTTCGGTGCTGCAGGTGTTCGCGCTCGTCTTCCACCTCTCGCGTGGCGAGGCGCCGGTTACGCCGCTCAATGTCGTTCTGCTCGCGCTCAGCCTGTTCGTGCTGTGGGGACGCGGCCGCAAGGCGCCGATTGCTGCTCGGCAATTTTGAGCGGCAGGACAACGCGGCCATGATCCCAGCCAATGGATGGTCCCGCAGGGGCCTGCTTGCGGGCACCGCGATCCTCACGGCCGGCGGCACCGCCGCGGCCAAAGAGGATCGTCTCGCCGACGGCGTCGTGATCCTGATCGACAGCAACGAACCCTATGTCATGGGTCATGCGATCAGCTACTCGGCCAACCTCTCCAGGCATTTTGCCGACAGGGGCGCGAGATTGCTGATCGAGGTCGTCGCCAACGGCAAGGGCATCGACGTCTTCCGGGCAGACAAGACCCCGCTCGTCGAGCCGCTCGCGACGCTGCGGCAGTCGCTGCCCAACCTCACCTACAGCATGTGTGCCTCGTCCAAGGCGATCGCGGAAGCCAAGGAGCAGATCTCGATTCCGCTGATATCGGGCGCCAGCCTCGTCCCGTTCGGAATCGGACGCGTGGTCGATCTGCAACTCAAGGGTTTTGCCTATATCCATGCGTGAGACACCTCGCGAGGTCGGCGCGGCACTGACCCGGCGATCGCTCCTGATCGCCGCGCCGGCGATCCTTGTTTCTCCGCGTGCGAGCCGCGCGCAGGGCGGCAATCCCGCCTGGCCACCGGTGTTCGAGACCGGCCGCAGCCAGTTCACGCAGGTGCGGCCCCGCGCCGCGATGCCGCCGCTGCGGCTTCAGGACCTGCATGGAAAGGACGCCCTGGTGACGGCGAAGCCGGGACGCATCACGCTCATCAATTTCTGGGCGACGTGGTGCGCGGCCTGCCGGCTCGATCTGCCCGTGCTCGCAAGCCTCGCCGGATCGCAGCGCGACCAGCTGGATGTCGTAGCGATCTGCACCGACACCAAGGACCTGCGTAAAATCCGCACGTTCCTCGGCGGCCTCGCCGTGCAGAACCTCGCCTGCTATGTCGACACGTATGGCGCGGCAGCCGAAGCATCCATCTCGGTCTTCACGCTCATAGGCATGCCCATCACCTATCTGGTCGGAACAAGCAACCGCGTCGAAGGCTACATCGCCGGCGCGGCCGAGTGGCTCTCGCCGGCAGGCGCGCGGCTGCTGACATTCTATCGCGAACAGGCCTAGAACGAGACAGCCGGCCGCCGCACCGCCGGTTCCGGCGGTCCCTGCTCGACCGCAAACGACGTCAGATTTGCGAGACAACCGTCATTGCAAGGTACGGCAGCAAACCATACGCTGCCCATCATCGGCAGCCGCCGTCTGGTCTCGCTTGCATCGGGAGAATTGCGAATGGTTCACGTCTCGCGACGGAAACTGCTTCAGCTTGCGGCTGTTGCGCCATCGGCACTTCCTCTGGCCTGGACGTCGGTTGTATCTGCTGCGACCGGAAAGAAGACCCTCAGCGCGGTGATGCAATCGGACCTTCGCGTCACCGACCCTGGCTTCACGACAGCCATCATCACCCGCGACCATGGCTACATGGTCTACGATACGCTGCTCGGCATCGATTCCAGCTTCAAGGTGCAGCCGCAGATGGCCGACTGGACGGTGTCCGCGGACAAGCTGACCTACACCTTCACCTTGCGCGACGGCCTGAAGTGGCATGACGGCGCACCGGTGACGGCTGATGATTGCGTGGCCTCGCTGAAGCGCTGGGGTACGAGCGTCGACGGCATGGCGCGCAAGCTGATGGACTTCACCGCCGGTATCGAAGCCGCGGACGCCAAAACAATCGTCTTCAAGCTGAAGGAGCCCTATGGCCTGGTGCTGGAGACGATCGCCAAGCCATCGTCGGTCTGCGCCTTCATGATGCCCAAGCGGCTTGCGGAGACCCCGATCACCAGGCAGATTCCCGAGCAGATCGGCTCCGGCCCGTTCAAATTCGTCGCGGCCGAATTCCAGCCCGGCGTAAAGGCCGTCTACGAAAAGAACACCGACTATGTGCCGCGCAAGGAGCCGGCCGAATGGACCTCGGGCGGCAAGGTGGCCAAGGTCGACCGGGTCGAGTGGATCACGATGCCGGACGCGCAGACCGCGCTCAACGCGCTGCAGTCAGGCGATGTCGATTTCGTCGAGACGCCGCCGTTCGACATGCTGCCCGCGCTCGAGTCCAATCCGGACATCAACGTATCCATCCTGAACAAGTTCGGCTTCCAGTCGTTCGGCCGGATGAACTTCCTGCATCCGCCATTCGACAATGTGAAGATCCGCCGCGCCGCGATGCTGGCGATCAACCAGAAGGACGTACTCGACGCGCAAATTGGCAATCCCAAATACTACAAGCTGTGCGGCGCGTTCTTCATCTGCGATACGCCGCTGGCGAGCGACGCCGGCGGCGAGACCCTGATCAAGGGCAACGGCATGGCGGACGCCAGGAAGGCGTTGGCCGAGGCCGGTTATGACGGCACGCCCGTGGTGATCCTGGCGCCGACCGATCAGATCCTCCTGAAGGCGCAGCCGGTCGTGGTCGCACAGCTGTTGCGCGACGCCGGCTTCAAGGTCGATCTGCAGGCGATGGACTGGCAGACCGTGGTCACCCGCCGGGCAATCCAGAAGCCGCCGAAGGAAGGTGGCTGGAACATGTTCTTTACCTACCAGGGCGCCGCCGACTCCTTGAACCCGCTGGTCAACGTCCCGATGGTCGGCAAGGGCACGAGTGGCGGCTGGTACGGCTGGTCCGAGGACCCCAAGCTCGAGGAGTTGCGCGATTCCTTTGCCCGCGCGACCTCGCCCGAGGAGCGCAAGAAGATCGCGCTTGAGGTGCAGAAGGAAGCCTACGACCAGGTGATCTACGTCCCGCTCGGCCAGTTCCAGGCACCGAGCGCCTGGCGCAAATCGCTCACCGGCGTGATCGACGGCCCGGCGACGCCGATGTTCTGGAATGTGGACAAGAACGAGTAGCTTCCTCTCCCCGTTCTCACGGGAAGAGGCAAAGCCCTAATTCGGATGCCACCAGCGGCCGCCGATCACGACGCCCTCGGAGACGATCTTGCGATCGCCGATCAGGTGCTCGCCGACGACGTCCTCATAGTCGAACTGGCCCTGCCTGACCGTAACAAGCGTGGCGTCGCCGACGCTACCGGGCTTGAGGCTGCCGAGCTCGGGACGCCGCAGCGCCATGGCCGCGTTCACCGTCGAGGCGGCGACGACGTCCGACAGCTCCATGCCCATGCACAGGAATTTCGACATGGTCGTGACCTGGTCGAACGCCGGGCCGTCGATGCAGAGCTGATGGATGTCGGAAGAGATCGTGTCGGGATAGAAGCCGTTGGCGAGCATCGCGCGCGCGGTCTTGAAGGCGAACGAGCCCTTGCCGTGGCCGATATCGAACAGCACGCCGCGCTCGCGCGCGTCCAGCACCGCCCTCTTCACTGTGCCTTGCGCGGTCGCCGGCGTGTTGGGGAAGGGGCGGAACGCATGGGTCAGCACGTCGCCCGGACGCAGGCGGCCCAGCACCTCCTCGTAGCTCGGCGGCGGATGGTCGATATGCGCCATCAGCGGCATGCCGACCTCGTTCGCGACCTCGAGCGCGATGTCGAGCGGCACGATCCCCGACGTGCCCGAGGAGTGCAGCCCCACGCGCACCTTGATGCCGACGATGAGGTCGCGGTTGGCATCGGCCACCTTGGCCGCCTCGATCGGGTTCATCAGCCGCAACTCCTCGCTCTCGCCGACCATGATCCGGTGCGAGAACGCACAACGCGCGCCAGCGCGGTTCATCTGTTCCTCCTCTTTTGCGAGATTGATCGATCTCAGACTGCGTCCGAGCCTCATCAATCTCTTTATTGGGAGGATAAGCTTCAGCGCAGCGACTTCCCTAAGACGCGGTTAACGGGAGCTCTGGCGTTTTGCTTCTCAAGCGTGCATAATCGGTTTTTTGCAGAGGAGGATTTACTCCATGCAACTAAAGCTCAAGCGCTCACAGCGCGCGGGTGGAATGCTGGGTGGAAAGGTCATCTTTGCGCTCGATGCACGCACCGATCTCACGCCCGATGAAAAAGGATTGGTGAGCAAGTACGGTCTTGGAAAGCTCGTCGTATATGACAGCGAGGCCCGTAAGAAACACGGCGAGGCCGCGTACGGTCATTTCGATGAGGGCGCAAGCAGCAGCACCGGACGCTCGCTTTGGAAAAGCGCTCGCGGCATCGCCAGCGCCGCGATGATGGCGCTTTCGCTCCGGGTCACAGTCGAAACTTTAATGAACGGCCACCACATCGAATGCAAGGATCTCGACGAGCTGCTTGGCGCTGAAGCGGCCATCTTCTGGCGCTGCATGTCACGCCCGCCAACACCGACGATCGCGCCGAGATTGGCCGGATCGCCAAGACGATTCAGGCAGAGACTGGTCAGAGCGTCGAAGTCGCCTTCGTTGACCAGGGCTACACAGGCGACAAGCCTGCAATGGCGGCTGCAGAACACGGCATTGCCCTCGAGGTCATAAAGCTGTCGCAGGCCAAAGCTTCGTGCTGCTCCCAAGGCGATGGGTCGTCGAACGATCCTTCGCGTGGGCCACACGCTTCCGAAGACTTGTCAAAGACTACGAGCGATGCGCTCAGACCCTCGCCGATCTCCACCTCATCGCTTTCGCATGCATCATGCTCAAAAACGTCGCTAAACTCGCCGCTGGTTCCTAACAGCCTCTAGACGGCAGGAAAGGCATCGTCTCTCCACGACTCCCGACTTCGATCCACCGAAGAACAAAAACGCCGCCACGCCAAGCGATTTCGACTTGTACCTCTGATCCCGTTTCCTGAGCCACTAAGTGTCCGACCGAAAAATAAGTTGAGTGATATCAGCGAGTTCTGATTCCATCGGTGTTGCGAAGCATCAAAGGGATCGAGAATGTGGACTGATATCACCCGGGCACAGTTTGCCCGAGAGGAGCTGCGTTTGCCAAGCGACTTGACGGATGCGGAATGGGGCGTGCTGGAGAGGTTGCTTCCTGTGCGGGCCAAGCGCGGGCGGCGCCCGAAATGGAGCTATCGCGACATCGTCGAGGCAATACTCTATCTGCTGCGCGGCGGATTGCCGTGGCGCATGCTGCCGCCCACTCTGTTTCCACCAATGACCACGGTGCAGTACTATTTCTACCAATGGCGCGACAGCGGATTGTGGCAATCGATCAACCACGCACTCCTGATGCTGGCGCGCGAGGCGATCGGCCGGGAGGCCTCGCCGACGGCCGGCGTGATCGACAGCCAATCGGTCAAGACCACGGAAAGTGGCGGCCCTCGCGGCTACGACGCGGGAAAGAAGATCAAGGGTCGAAAGCGCCACATCGTCACCGACACCCAAGGGCTCCTGGTCGGAGCGATCGTTCACGCTGCCGACGTCCAGGATCGTGACGGCACGCCAGATGTCCTGTGCAGCATTCGCTACCGCTTCCCCTGGCTGCGCCATATCTTCGCCGATGGCGGCTATGCCGGCGAAAAGCTCAAGGCGGTGCTGGAAAAGATCGGCCGGTGGACTGTCGAGATCATCAAGCGCTCCGATGCCGCACAGGGCTTCGAGGTGCTTCCGCGCCGCTGGGTGGTCGAACGAACCTTCGCCTGGCTCGGCCGCAACCGCAGATTGGCCAAGGACTTCGAGCGAACCATCGAAAGCGCAACTGCCTGGCTCTTCCTCGCCTCTGTCCAACTCATGACAAGGCGCATCGCAGCGATAAAAACAGCAATGCAATTTTGAGTCAGGCTCTAAGTAACTCTCGCCAATGGTGTCGTCGGCTGATCCAAAGTACGATCTCTGTGCCAACCCAACACGGGTTTTGTGGAGCGGAACCGCATTAAACAGCGAAGCTGCGACCTCATCATCGTCGGTCCTCGAACCATCGACCGTGCAAGCGCACGTTATTTTGATAACACCTTCCGGTCCGCCTCGAACGCTTCCTGATCTTTCGGGCCTGCAAGCTCAAACCAAGAGCCGGGTACATACGTGGCGATAAGCTTGGCAAGGAACGATTGTGGCTCCCAATCGTGCCCTTCGCGCTTCTCGAAAATGATGACTCCGTCACGGGTGAAATAACTAGGCCCAGGAACATTGCAATCGACCGAAAGCTGAACGCGCCACAGGTCGCCCTCCGAAGTCTGTTGTTCGTCTACCTTTGGCGAGTAGTGCACTTGAACCGGTTCGCCGATAGTGCAGCGGCCACGCCGCAGAAGATCGCCCAGCTTACCCTGCGCTGTGGTTACGAAGTTGAAGTTTGCCGGATTATGCAGAAAGCGACGGTTCACGCCGTTTTCGTCGTTTGTTACTTCGTCGGCGATCAGCGAGACTGCGAACGCCTGCCAGCCTAGTTCCATCGGTTTTGCATAGGGCGTCACAATTTTCATTGTGCCATCGGGCGCCATCTCCCAGGTGACTGTATATTCTTCGTTTGTCTTATCGGCCCGGTGCCTGGCCCACGAAAAGATAACTGGCTCTCCCGAGTCGGTCTTTTGACCAACCTCCCATCCCCGAGGAATGAAGTGTGCCACCTTTGCGACCTTAGTGAAGATTTGCTCCGCTGTCTCACCATCCTGCGCTCGCCATGTTGATTTAACCTTGTCGATAAGGGCGTTGTTTTCGGTACGAACGCCATCGCTCTTACCGGCTAGCCCGGCCGGCAAAATCAACCATACACCAAAGCCGATACAGAGACAGAGACAGAACCAAAGCACGCGCCTATCGATCATTTTCCCTTACTCCACATAGCTGAACGTAGCTGGCCCTTGTATCCGCATCAGATTATATTTTGAGGGAGGCCCGCGAGGCACCTACCAGGATTGATTGGCATCCAAACCAATGCCACTCGCACCGGACGGCTGGTAATCTGGCGCGTGCGCCAACATTTTTCTGCGGAGCCCCCTCAAGGAGGCCCGTGGCTATTTGACTGGCCGGTCTTTGAACGTACCGGTCGAATGACGCCTCGTGTGCCCTGGGTATAAGGAAGCGATGCCATGGCTTGGCGACGAAATACAACTTGCCCAGAGCTGCGGTGTATTGACCCGGCCCGGCGCCCGCCCACAGCAGTTTCGTTCTCGGCTGGCCCGGCGAACGGCCCCTGATGCCCCTGGAATTCCATCGTGCAGTCGAAGACATGGAGATATGGAGCGCAAGCAGCGACGACTATTCGTTCGTGATCAGCTTCCAGAGCCCCACTGGTCCTGGCTTTTTCGGAAGGTTGGGCTACGTGGCGTCGTGGCGTCCGCTCGACCCGAGCCGTGGCGCGATCAGGGTTCTAGGCTCGCCCCTCCAAAGCTTCGCTGAGGCCGAGGACGCCTGTAACACCATACTGACTTACCTCAAGGAAGAAACGGATTCCGCTCCCCCTGGAAAACGTGAGTTTCTCTAAATGCCGCAATCGCCCCACGTGCCGCCAAGGAAAGCCGTCCGCCACCAATCGAATTTCGCGCAAGGCAATCGGGCGCCCACGCGACGACCCCATGAGCCGTGCCTCTCTCGATCTCTGTGAGCATCTCGTTGAATTTTTGCGCGACCAGCGCTTTCGCGTTGAATGCCTCTTCGTAAACTCCGGCGATTCCGATATCTGTTCGTCCGCTGAAAGTACGCTGTTGTGCGTGCGTGTCGCGTTCTGCGTCGCCTCATCCGCCCGTATTTTGTAACCTAGCTACAGCGCTGAATATTACCCAGCTCTCTCTAAAGCGGGTGCATACGACAAACCTCTCCGCCTTCTAAACTGTCATTCCCTCGCCCTGACCAGATTGGGTCCGCCATTATGATGGTCTCATCTAGGGTTCTTCGATTCGAAAATACGTTTGCGTGATGTGCGCCGACGTAAGTTGGTAACCTTGCGTTCTGGCCTCCGAAATATCTGCCAGGCGTCGATCAGAGGGGAGTGTAAGGCGAGAACTGATATTAAAATGAGGATACCTTCCCTTGAGACGAGGATGTATTTCCGCCGCAACTTCCACGTCTGATGATGAAACGTATCTCCCGCCCCACCTTTCGATGATATGTTTGATTGGGTGAGTACGGCTCAAGAACCTCTTCGTCGTGGTCTGCGCATCGAGCCACTCATATGCGATCCTGATGCAGTCGTCATGTTGGTGAATATTCTCTTGTCCCTGATAGCGAACTCGCTTCTTGGCTTCCGCTATTTGCTCGGCGCTGAGCATACGTGGTGGCCTTGTTGGTTGCCCTACCGCAAACACAGCGAATATTCGACGGCTCTGAGGCGCCCGGCGGCGTTCTTTTAGGTTTGGCATCCTTCCGGCTCGCCCGGATCCATAGCAGCAATGAATATCACTGATCCCTAATCGGAATTACTACCGATACTGGTAGGCTTCCCCGGCGGGCGTCCGCGACGCCTGGAACGGAAACGTTGTACGGCTTACGTCTAGTTAATCGAGTTCGCAGCCGTGCGTGACCGAGATTGTCTATGTCCTTACGAATGAGACGATGCTCAGCCATTTGCGGGGATGTTGAGTGCTCTGGGGACTTAGTGTCTGTTCCAAAACATGTTGAGTCGAATGAATCGGTTGTGATTCAAGGTGAGCGGCCTGATTCGATGGGGACGCGCCGCCAATGTGGACTACCGAGAACCGTGCACGCTACGACCGCAGCCGCCTGCGCTATCCGAGCGACTTGACCGACGAGGAGTGGGCGCTGATCGCGCCTCGCATCCCGCCGGCCAAGCGCGGCGGCAACAAGCGTACGGTGGACCTGCGCGAGATTGCCAACGGGCTGATGTACATCCTGAGCACAGGTTGCCAGTGGCGCGCGATCCCCAAGGACCTGCCGCCGCGCTCGACGCTGTATGGCTACTTCGATCTGTGGAGCTGGAACGGCACGCTCGATAAAATTCATCACGCCCTCTATGTCGAATGTCGCGAAAGGGCCGAGCGCGAGGCTTCTCCCACCGCCGCCATCATCGATAGCCAGAGCGTGAAAAGCGCTGAAAAAGGGGGCCTCATGATCTCCATGGCTACGACGCGGGCAAGAAGATCAAGGGCAAGAAGCGGCACATTCTCGTCGACACGCAAGGCCTCTTGATGCACGCCATCGTGCATGCGGCGGACATCCAGGATCGCGACGGCGGCGTGCTCCTGATGGCAACGTTGTTCGGCCTCTATCCCTTTCTTCTGAAGCTCTACGCCGACGGCGGATATCAAGGGCCACATTTCCAGAAGGGGCTGCGTAGCGCTCTGAAGCGCGTGAACCTCGAAATCGTCAAACGCTCCGATCAGGCTCACCGTTTCGTCGTCTTGCCCAAACGCTGGATCGTCGAGCGTACCTTTGCCTGGCTCGGGCGATGCCGAAGACTGTCCAAAGATTGGGAATGCTTCAATCACAGGGCGCTCGCCTTTCTCAAGCTGGCCTCCATCCGACTCATGCTGCGAAAGCTATGCAATCCAAGGTAATCTTTCCGGACAGACTCTTAAAGGTTCAACGAGCTCGTTGCTGCTTCGACCTGATCGACACGCGATATTGCCAGCACATGACCATTTACGCGCCGAGCTTCGATCGACCGCGGCGGTACGCTCTCGCCATGAGCGCACGTAGACAACTTCCGCAGTTCATTCACCGTGCCATACCGGATGCAACAGAAACCGAGCTGCTGGAAGCCGCTGAGACGTTTGAGGAGTACATGGACATCGTTTGGAAAATAATAGAGCGAATTCTTGCTGAGGGCATACGACGCGATTCGCCAACTTCCGATCCTTGATTTACATTCGAAATATTCGTCAATGTATGAAATAGTACTTCGCATACGTACGCGTCTCGACAGTCAAACAAGCGAACACGGCTAATCTCTGCAAGAACAAAGAGCTGCGATCACTGCATTCGCGCAGCGCAATATCCTTTCGATTTCCGAATGGTTTGAAGAGCGAGAAACAGCTGCAACACAACGATTGGCCGCGGCGAATTCACCCGGATGGTTGCGGCGCTGAGAAAACAGAAAGCTTCCGGAGCCATCTTTCACAGGATCGACAGAAGCTCCCGCAATCTCAAAGATTGGAGCGCAATCCAAGACCTCGCTGACACCGGCGTCGATACTCGCTTTGCGAGAGAGCATCAATCTTGCTTCAAACGAAGGTAAGCTGACGGGCGACTTTCTGGCAGATCGCACTCGGACAACGCAGCCGCTTTGACGCCCTCCTCGCCCTCGCCGCGGATCCTCGGGGCTGTGCCACCTCTAGCGGCCAGACGCCGATCGGCCAGTCTGCGTTGCCATGAGTTTCGAAATGAAAAAGAAACCTGGCCGAATGTCTCCTCGAAGGACGTGCCAGTTTGGCATTTTGGAGCGCCTAGCGTTCTAACTGTTCGGAAGCTCATGATGCTGCGATGCGCGAGCGCATCCCACCTCGGGTTCATTACCAATCCGACGGCAACGAGTTTGCCGAGCGTAAGCGCGAATTTCTCCGCACCTTTTGCTTTTGAGAGTCCTGATGCATGAGGTGTCCACCAAAATAGGTGGACACCTTGTGATGAGCGACGATGATCAGAAACTGCGGGTCAGGCTTGTCGGCCGGAACGGTCGCCGGCGCTACGAGGCGGCATCGAAAGAGCGTCTTGTCGCGGCCTGCCTTGAGCCTGGGGTTTCGGTATCGAGGCTTGCACTCGAACATGGGGTCAACGCGAACCTCCTTCGGAAGTGGATCAAGAAGCACAGCGCGACCAGGTCGCTGCCGCCGTCCTCACGCCCGGCGTTCATCCCGGTTCAGCTTGAGGGGAAGTCCGAGCGGGACCTGTCGCGAAAAGACAGCGTGGCGACGGTTGATTTGCCGGCTTACGATGAAGTGCGTGGTTCGGAACCCAAAGGGACTCCAGCTTTTTGTTCTCCGGCCAAAGTGAGCGTGTCGCTGCCGAATGGCGTGAAGCTCGCGCTGGAATGCGGCGATGTGGATGCATTGACGGCGATCATCGGAGCGCTGGGCGATGTTTAGACTGGGCGATGACCTGCAGGTCTATCTGCACCGTGAGCCGATCGACTTCCGGGCTGGCATCAACAGCCTTGCGGTCCTGGTCCAGGAGACGATGGCGCTCGATCCATTCACTCCGGCGGTTTTTGCGTTCTGCAATCGCCGTTGCGACCGGATGAAGCTTCTGTTCTTCGATCGGTCCGGCTTTGTACTGGTCCTGAAGCGGCTGACCGAAGACAGGTTCCGATGGCCGCGCCGCCAGGAGGCGATCGTCACGCTGACGACGGAGCAATTGCACTGGATCCTTGACGGCATCGATATCGATGCGATGGTCCGCCATCCGGTGCGGCAATATCAGGTTGCCGGCTGAGCTCTCGAGTTGAGCGGTTGACGCGTCGGTACGGTTCAGATTCAAGAATTCGATGAATCGAACCGGCGATCCGAGTGTTGAAGTGCTGTTGGCACGCATTGCTGCGCTGCAGGCGGAGAACCATCAACTCGCCGACCGCGTCGCCAAGCTCGAGGAAGAACTGGCGCTGGCACGCCTGCATCGTTTTGCGCCGCGCAGCGAAAAGCATGTTGATCGTCTCTTCAATGAAGCCGAGCAGGCCTCCGATGAGGAGGACGCCGGCAGTGAAACGAACAATATCGCCGAACTTCCGGACACGGGCTTGCCACCCGTCGAAAACACAATGGGAAAGAAGCGCGGCCGCAAGCCGCTGCCGGGGAACCTACCTCGTGAGCGCGTCGAGTATGACCTGTCCGACGATCAGAAGGCGTGTCCTTGCTGCCGTGGCCAGATGCATCGCATGGGCGAGGCTGTCACCGAGCAACTTCATATCGAGGTGAAGGCGAAGGTTTTACAGAATGTGCGCTTCAAATATGCGTGCCGCCATAGCGATCGCACCGGGATCCACGCCCCTGTCGTGACCGCGCCGATGCCGCCGCAACCATTGCCGGGCAGCGTTGCCACGCCCTCGACGCTGGCGTTCGCGCTGGTTCACAAATATGTCGATGGCACGCCGCTCTACCGCCTGGCGCAGGCCTTCGAACGTGCAGGTGTTCCTGTCAGCCGCGGCGCTTTGGGCCACTGGGTGATTGGCTCGAGCGAGAAGCATCTGCATCGCATCTACGACGCCCTGAAGCTGCGGCTCAGATCACAACCTCTCATCCATGGCGACGAGACAACGGTTCAGGTCCTCAAGGAGAAGGACAAACGGGCCACCAGCACATCGTACATGTGGGCTTATCGCAGCGGCAAGGGCAGCCACGAGCCGATCGTTCTTCTGGATTATCAGCCGGGCCGCGGCCAAATCCACCCGCAAGCCTTCCTCGGCGATTACCGTGGCATTGTAATGAGTGACGGCTATACCGCATGGCGCACGCTGGAAGGGGCCACCCACATTGGATGCATGGCCCACTCCCGGCGGCGCTTTGTCGATGCCCTCAAAGCCAGGAAGAAGGGCGGCGGTCCGCCCGAGCAAGCGCTGCGGTTCTTTGAACAGCTCTACCGGGTTGAAAGGCGGGCGTGGGACGGAATACCGGAGAAGGGTGAAACACAGGCCTACTGCATTCGCCGCTTCCGCCAGCAACATAGTGTCCCCATCCTCAATGCTCTCAAAGTATGGCTCGATGACATGGCCCCGAAGGTCTTGCCTGACAGCAAGCTCGGCGACGCCGTATCCTACACCCGAAACCAATGGGAATATCTGACGCGCTACACCGGGGACGGCAGCATGCCGATTGACAACAATCTTCTGGAGCGCGACATCAGGGTTTTTGCAACTGGCAGGAAGAGTTGGTTGTTCAGCGATACCGTGGACGGAGCCAAGGCCAGTGCCGTCGTCTATAGCCTGATGCTGACCTGCCGCGCCTCACGTGTCGAGCCGTTAGCGTGGTTGCGCCACGTCCTCACCGAATTGCCTCAGCGCGCCGGCGACGCCGATATTACAGACCTGCTGCCCTTCAACTTCCACAAAGCCGCCACTGCCTGAACGGCTCGGTATCGCCCGATACCAGGGCAATCCATCAAAACCGCCGGCGTGCGAAGAAAATCGCGCTTACTGCCGAGCAGCAACGGCACCTCGACAACGCTTTCGATCTTCTTTTCGCTGAGGTATCAAAGAGGCACCTTAAGCCTTCGCAGCCTGACGCACAAACCGACTCGACGCCCACCGCGTCGCGGGAGTACAATTGATCCATCTGCTTTATGAGCCCAAACGTACGCTTACCGGCGACAAAACTAGTAGCCATATACGCGAGAGTCTCAACTGCGCGACAGGAAGAAGACGGCACAATCGAGACACAGCTTAGAGCTCTACGAGAATTCGCGCAGCAGAACGGTTGCAATATCATCCAAGAATACACCGACGATGGTTGGAGTGGAGACATTCTCGCGAGGCCGTCACTTGATCAGTTGCGCTCCGATGCCGCTAAGAAAATCTGGGAGGCAGTCCTCATTTACGATCCCGACAGATTGGCGAGGCGATATTCATACCAAGAGCTTGTGATGGACGAATTGAGGGAACGGCAAATCGAGGTGCTATTTGTCACCGTCTCAGCGCCAAAAAATAGCGAGGAAAAGATCCTGCATGGTGTTCGAGGCCTATTCGCAGAATACGAACGAGCAAAGATCGCCGAGAGATTCCGGCTAGGCAAGCTCCGGAAGGTGAAAGACGGGCACATTCTACTGAGCGAGGCGCCCTACGGCTATGCTTATATTCCAAATCGTGGCGATCAACACGGTTATCTGGAGATTTTAGATCAAGAAGCCCGCATTGTAAAAATGATATTTGAATGGGTCGCCAATGAGTTTTTGACCATAAGGCAAGCTGCGCGGCGTCTCCAGGAGATGGAGATTCGCCCCCGAAGGAGTCGGCGTGGCGTCTGGAGCACAAGCACCCTTAGCACTCTTCTCCGCAATCAAGTCTACATCGGGGAAGCTCACTGGGGGCGCTCCTACGCAGTTGCGCCGCAGCGTCCGCTTAAGAACGTTACTTACCGAAAGATAAAGAAAACCAGCCGTAGAGTGCGCCCCGAAGCAGAATGGGTCACCATCAATGTTCCCGCGATCATTGATCGACAGTTATATGATCGGACGCGGGCCCAACTCGACGCGAACTATGCACTGTCGAAGAGAAACAAGAAGAATGAGTACCTACTTGCGGGAAAGATTCGATGCACGTGCGGCAGAGGAAGGAGCGGGGAAGGCCCGCAGGGCGGCAAGCACCTGTACTATCGCTGCATTGACAGGGTGCTGACTTTTCCGCTTCCTCCAACATGTACGGAAAAAGGAATAAACGCGCGCGTTGCTGACAGGCTCGTTTGGGAGACGATCGTGCGCCTAATGAATTCAGAAGAACTACTCTCTGAACAGGTCCGTCGTTGGTTCGGAGCTCGAGAAGCGAAGATCAATTCATCTCGTGCTGACATAGCGGCCATGGGAAGAGAGATGGATGGACTGAAAACATGCGAGGATCGATACAACAGGGCGTATGGCGCAGGCCTTCTCACAGTTGAACAATTGCGAGAATATACGGCTCCATTGCAGGAGAGGATCTCTTCGTTAAGGCGCCAACTGGCAAACTCGCAGCAGGAGGCGAATGCATATTGCGGCGAAATGCCGAGCGACAATGAGATCAAGGAGTTCTCGGAAGCGGCACGAAGTACACTTCAAAACTTGAATTTTCACGCTCGACGAGCGATACTAGTAAACACGGTAGAAAAAATCGTGGGAACGCAACAGAAATTGGACGTTTATGGATGCATCCCAATAAGAAATCATGTCGAACTCTGTTCTAGCGATAGGCATCGTCTGAACGCAGACCAACATACCCATTCGCTCGAAATTCCATTTCAGCTACAAATCCAGCTGCCGCCTCCCCGAACCACTCGCAACATAGTAGATCGCGACGAGGCAGGTCGAATTGTTAGATCCGTTCCGCCAATGGCTGACCGCTCGGATTTCCGTCTAGCCGCGTAGCTCAGCAGCAGCACATCGTTAGGCTACTCGTTTCCTATCGATCCAATTCGCCGCGTGCGCTCAAGCTCGCGCGACCGAAGTGTTTGTTGCTTGAGCGGCTTGCGATCCTCCGCCTTATCTCGTCGTCCGTTAAGAATCCGAATTGAGCGGGATGGGACATGTGAACGTGCGCCATATCCGGATCAGGAACAGGTCCAAGAAATCTCTCAGCCAGGCGAGGATGCGGCGGAAGTTGTGGCCTACGGCGGAGAGGACGACGTTGGCGGCGTCTCCTGCGCGGCCTTTGAGGTAGCAGCGCCCGAGGTGACCTTCGGCCTTCAGGTGTCCGATGATGGGCTCGATGGCGGATCGGCGGCGCAACTCGCGCTTGATGATCCCGAAGACGCCGCGCTTCTGGCCGGAGATGAAGACGCGACGTGGATTTTGAGCGTCGTGGCCGCGATACCCCTTGTCGACATAGGCCCGCTCGATCGGACAGCCGGTGAGTGCCTCGGTGCGGTCGATGACGTCGCGCAGGGTGTGACCGTCATACGGATTATCGGGCAGCGCCCTGACGTGTAGCACGAACAGACCGCCGGGAGCTCGGCGGTTGTTGGTGACGATGGAAGCCTTGACGCCGAACTCGTACGGCGCGGAGGCCTTGCCCTTGCCGATGCACTCCACCTCCGGGGCATGGAAAGAATAAAGCTTCCAGCCGCGTTGGCGCTGCTGCTGCGAGCGGATCTGGCTGGCCCGGCCAAGCGGAAGGGCGAACGCCTCCTCCAGGGCTGGCTGGCCGTCGATCTTGCGGCGGATATCGCGGATGATCCGGCCGAGCCTTGAGCGCAGGATACGCAACTGCCGCTGATGCCGCCTGAATTGTTTGGCATGGGCGTAGCGGCCCGCCATCATCGCGGCGGCCTTGGCGATCCGAGAATAGGACTGCCGCAGCCTGACGCCGTGCCTTCTCGCCAGGCGATTGAGCCCCTTGATGGCCGCATGCAGCAGCTTGGCGTCGGTCGGAAAGGTGATGGCCTTTGGCTGCACCGTGGTATCGACCGTGACCCGCTTGAGGTCCTGGCCGCGTAACGCGCCGGCCTCGTGCGCCACCCGCAGGCTCTCGGCCAGCAGCAGTTCCAGCTTGTCGCCGAGCCGCTTGCGCCAATGGCTCAGGTCCGATCGCTCGTGCGGGAAGGCGTGCTGGAAGAACTCTTCGCCGGTGAAGTACTGGAAATACGGGTCGTGGACCCAGCGCTCGCAAATCCCCTCATCGGACAGCCCGTAAATCTGCTTGAGCAACAGCAGCCCGATCATGAAGCGGGTCTCGATCCCCGGCCGGCCGTTCTCGCTGTAGAGCGGCGCGATCTCGCCGTCGATCCAGTCCCAATCGATCTTGCCGGCCAACAGAACCAGCTCGTGCTTCAGATTGATGATCTGGTCCAGCCGCGCCCGGAACAGGTCGTTCGATCCCGTCGTCTTGTGCTTCTTCGGTCGCATCGTCCCCTCCGATGCAACACAGAATCATGGTCCGCTGCGAAAGGGAATCTGGAGGGTTCTGTGAGGTCGCGCTCACGCGAGGGCGCGGCAGGCGCTTATGACGCGACCTCATTGAAGCCGGATTGAACGAAGGCGCGGGAGGCTATTCGCGGTTTTGCAGCTATGGGGATTGTTCGAGATCGCCATGCCCGATCTGCTGGCTCGGCGCGTGAGGCAGAGACACAGGAGTGCGCATCCTGGAAGAGTTGAGATCAGACGCGCTTCGCCTGAGATCGCGATAGGCCTTTTGCTGCATCGGACGGTTGTTGTCGCGCAGTGTGACAGCACGGATTCGACATCGTCCGCGATGATCGAGACGCTGGGAGCGAAATGACGAATGATGATCGTCGTGCACGACATGACTTGGCTCACGATGTGTCGCATCGGAACGGTGATGTTCGAGGGCTGGGGCGTCTGAAGCTATGTCGAAAGCGCTCAATGATGCGCATGACGCCACCACAATCGGGACAGGCAGGAACCTCGGCCCAGGTTTGAGCCTCCGAATCCACAGGCGACGGCTGGCCATCGTTTGGGGCTGTTCGCTCATGATCGAGAAGTTCGCGGCAAAGGGCGAGCTTGGCAGCGCGATGGCGGTTGGCCATGAAGCCGAAGTGGCGGATGCGGTGGAAGCCGTCAGGCGGCGTATGAAGCAGGAAACGGCGAATGAACTCATCGGGCTTGAGATTCATGATCTTTGTCGCGCTGTTTTGGCGATAGTCCTTCCATGAGAAGGCGACATGATCGTCGTCGAGTGCGACGAGCCGGCTGTTGGCGATCGCGACGCGATGGGTGTAGCGGCCGAGATAGGCCAGGACCTGTGCGGGTCCGCCGAAGGGCCGCTTGGCGTAAGCAACCCAGTTGATGCGTCGCATGGCGTCGAGGTGGGCCGCAAAGGCAGCCGGCTCGGCCAGAGCTCCGAGATCGCCGAAGAAACGCAAGGCACCGGAGTTGAAGGCTGCCGACAGACGTTTGAGAAAAAGTGTGCGAAATAGTCTGGACAACGGTTTGACGGCCAGGAAGAAGTTCGGTCGGCAAGCGGTCCAGCGCGCGCCATCGGGCGAGAGGCCGCCACCCGGAACGACGCAATGGACGTGGGGATGATGCATCAGCGTCTGTCCCCAGGTGTGGAGGACGGCGACGCCGCCGATCGCACCGCCGAGCCGGCGTGGATTGGCGGCGAGCGTCGTCATCGCTGCGGATTCCGATTTATTCCGGCCGGGTATTCCGACTTGAAGCCGGCCATCGTTCCGATTTGAAGCCGGCCACGATTCCGAAATGAAACCGGCCGGCATTCCGATTTGAAGCCGGCCGGGTTTTGGAAGTCGGCGTTTTCGTTTGGGTCAGTCCTTCAGGCATCAAGTCCCTCGTTGATCCACGAGGGGAAGCGGATGCCGGCCAAGAGAGAACTGACCATGCGACAGATACGACAGATGCTGCGGCTTGCCCGTGATGGGGTGAGCGCCCGGGAGATCGGGCGCACGCTCGGGGTGGCGCGCAGCACGATCCAGGACAATCTCAAGCGTGCCTCGACTGCCGGGCTGGCGTGGCCTTTGGCGGGCGATCTGACCGACGCCGTTCTTGAACAACGTCTGTTTGCCCATGCCGGCGTCAGGCGCGGCTTCCGCCGGCGCCGGGAGCCGGATTGGGCCTCGCTGGCCTGTGAGCTGAAGCGGCCTGGCGTCAATCTGATGGTGCTGTGGGAGGAGTACCGGGCGGTCCATCCGGAAGGTTATGGCTACAGCCGGTTCTGCGATTTATTCCGGGAATTCGAGCGGCGGCTGTCTCCGACGATGCGGCAGGACCATCCGGCCGGCGACAAGGTCTTTGTCGATTACTCCGGCAAGAAGATCATGATCGTTGATCGCGCAACCGGGGTTGTGCGCGACGCGGAGATCTTCGTCGCCGTGCTTGGCGCCTCGAATTACACCTACGCCGAGGCGACCTGGACGCAGACACTTTCGGACTGGATCGAGGCTCATGTCCGAATGTTCCGGTTCTTTGGCGGGGTGCCACGCCTCGTCGTCCCTGACAATCTGAAGTCCGGCGTGCACCGGGCGTCGTTCTACGACCCCGAAATCAATCGCAGCTACGGGATGATGGCGTCCCATTACGGCGTTGGCATCCTTCCGGCACGGCCAAGAAAGCCCCGGGATAAGGCAAAAGTGGAAGCCGGAGTGCGTTTTGCCCAGACCTATATCCTCGGGCGGCTTCGCCGGCAGACCTTCTTCTCGCTGGCTGAGGCGAATGCGGCAATCGCCGCCGCGCTGGAGCGCATCAACGCCCACGTCATGCGCCGGATCGGCGTCAGCCGCCGACAATTGTTCGAGACCGTCGAGATGCCTGTCCTGGCGCCGTTGCCGGATGCCGACTATCAGTTCGCGGAATGGCTCCTGGCCCGCGTCTCGCTCGATTATCACGTCGAGGTCGACGGCTTCTTCTACTCAGTTCCACACGGCCTGATCCGGGAGCAGGTCGACGTTCGCGCCACCACCCGGACCATCGAGTTGTTCCATCGGGGTTTGCGTGTTGCTGCTCACCAGCGCCGTTATGGCGGCCGCCGGCACGGCACTGATCCCGATCACATGCCCAGTGCGCATCGGCGTTACGCCGAGTGGACTCCCGATCGATTCCGGCGCTGGGGGCGGTCGATCGGGCCCAACACCGAGGGGCTCGTTCTCGCCATCCTGGCCAATCGGCCTCATCCCGAACAGGGATTCCGGACCTGTCTCGGCGTGCTTCGGCTGTTCAAGGATATTGATCCCGAACGCGCCGAGCTGATCGCGGCCCGCGCGGTCGCGGTCAGCGCACTGACCTACAAGAGCATCGCCTCCATCATCGCCAACAAGCTCGAACGCAGTTCTCGCGATACCGAGGACGCGATCATCGAACATCCCAATCTGCGCGGCCCCGGTTACTTCCATTGAAAGGATTATCCAGCATGCTCACCCATCCCACCCTCGACCTGCTGCATAGCCTTGGTCTCCACGGTATGGCCAAAGGCTTCAAGGACCTCGATGCCCAGTCCGAAGCGCGCAGCCTCGAACACGCCGAATGGCTGGCGTTGCTCCTGGAACACGAGAAAACGCTGCGCCAGCAAAAGCGGTTCGAAAGCAGAGCTCGAGCCGCCAAGCTGCGTCATGCCGCCTGCGTCGAGGATGTCGATTACCGCGCTATCCGCGGCCTCGACCGCACGCTCTTTCTAAAACTCGCCGCTGGCGACTGGATCCGGGCACGACATAATCTCCTTGTTACCGGGCCGTGCGGCGTCGGCAAGAGCTGGCTCGCTTGTGCCCTCGGCAACAAGGCTTGCCGAGACGACTTCTCAGTTGCCTACCATCGTGTGCCGCGTCTCTTCGCCGCTCTCGCACTCGGCCGCGCCGATGGCCGCTATACCAAGATGCTGCGGGCGATCGCACGACTTGATCTGCTGATCCTGGACGACTGGGGACCAGAACCTCTCGACGCCGACCAGCGCCGTGATTTGCTCGAAATCGTCGAGGATCGATACGAAGCCCGCTCGATTATCGTCACCAGCCAGCTGCCCGTCGATCGCTGGTACGAAATCATCGGCAACCCCACCATCGCCGACGCGATTCTCGATCGCCTCGTCCACAATGCCTACCGCATCGAACTCAAAGGAGAGAGCCTCAGGAAGCAGAAGCAACCCGCTCAAGATCAACCGGTCTCTTGACCTTCCCAGCCCTCGACGACATCATGAAATTGACCCATGCGAACGACGCCACGGGTGGCCGGCTTCAGATCGGAATACCCGGCCGGCTTCGAATTGGAATGCATGGCCGGCTTCGTCGGAATCCGCAGTCATCGCCTCGGCGGCAGCCTTGAACAGGATGGCATAGACGACGGCCTTGTTCTGGAAAGCGATCGCGGCGATCGGTGCGGGAAGTGTAAAGACGACGTGGAAATAGGGAACCGGAAGCAGGTCGGCTTGACGCGCGGCGAGCCACGCGGCTCGGGCTCTCCCCTGACACTTCGGACAGTGCCGATTGCGGCAGGAATTATAGGCAACGCGTGTCGTGCCGCAGTCGTCGCAAGCCTGCATGTGGCCGCCGAGCGCCTCGGTCCGGCACGCAACGATCGCGCTCATCACGCGCCGCTCGACCCGCCCCAGATGACCGGCATGTACACGGCGATAGGCGTCGCCATGCCGGCGCAGAATATCGGCAATCTCGATGGCGGGCCTGTTGGAGCGGATGTCGGAGCGGGTCATGACCCGCATCCCGCTGCGGGTCATCCAGGTGGCGTCACCTCCAGCGACAGGCGATCGAGCGGGCTCTGCGTCGCTCGGATCGTATCGGTGGCGACCTGCGTGTAGCGCGCTGTCGACGACAAATTATTGTGCCCGAGCAAGACCTGGATGATCCGGATATCGGTTCCGTTCTCGAGAAGATGTGTCGCGAAGCTGTGGCGCAGCGTGTGCAGCGTGACGCGCTTGGTCAGGCCCGCAGCCTTCACCGCCGACCGGCAGGCGGCATGCAGCACGGTCTGATCGATCGGATGATCTTCGTCACGACCAGGGAACAGATAAAGCCGCGGCCGGGCGAGCCGCCAGTAGGTGCGCAGGATGCCCAGCAGCTGGGGCGACAGCATCACGTTGCGATCCTTCGCGCCCTTGCCGTGGCGCACCTGGATGACGCCGCGGGCGCTGTCGATGTCTTCGATCCGCAGTCCCGCAACCTCCGAGGCCCTGAGCCCGGCCGCATAGGCGGTGGTGAGCGCGGCGCGGCTCTTCAGGCTCGATACCGCTTCAAGAAACTGAACCACTTCGTCGGCGCTGAGAACGACCGGCAGCTTGCGCGGTTCTCGCGCATAGGGAATGCGCTCTGGGATGAGCGCCTCGCCGAGCGTGACGCCGTAGAAAAACCGTAGCGCACAGACGATCTGGTTCAGCGCCGGCCATGAGATGCCGGTCGAGACCAAATGCACCTGGAAGGCGCGGACGTCTTCCAGCTCTAACCGGTCAGGCGATCGGCCAAAATAGCGGCTGAACTTCGAAACCGCGCTGATGTAGGATCTTTGCGTCGCCGGCGACAGATTGCGGACGGTCATGTCTTCGATCATGCGGCGGCGAAGAGGGCTCAAATCGGCCATCTCGATACTCCTGTCTGAGGGGGTGGGCTCCAACACCCACATCCTCTCAGCCAGGAGGCGATCTATGCCACCTTGCCCCCTACGCCGCGGCAGCGGCTTCGTTCAATCCACAATCGAATTTGCAGGCTTTGGCGGTCTTTACCTCCCAATCCCTGCAATCTCAAACCGTCTCAAATCCGAAAAACAGACTCTCGCTCAATCGCTTAGAGCCTTGTTCACGGACGACTACATCATGAGTGTTCGAGTTGGCGAAGACCTGTTTGAGCTCAGTGCTGCAGCGGGGAGGTGCGGTGGGTACCCGTAGGTGGCGAATGTCGCAACGCCGCGTTCAGTCGTGAGCGCCCTCATATCCGGCAGGAACGAAGTCGCGAGCCGTCCATTCCTCTCCGGGCTCTAGATCGGCCAGGTCAACTACAACGCCCGTGCCTTCAACCGTCCATCCTCCCATCTTGATTGCACCCTCGTTGGTGGCCATGCGGCGAGAGATAACCACTTCATCCGTAGCAACGTTGTAGAGCTTCACTTTGTAAACGGTAGTTCTCGCCATCTCTATTTCCATTTGCTCTTGATCTGCGTCGTAGGCGTATCCGTGCAAATGGATCAGCACTAAGTTGCCGCGCCTGGGCAGCCGCGCGAGCTTGTCGAGGACGTGCTGCGGAGCTCCTTCTTTGACCTCTACGCCGTATCCGTAAACAAGTCCGTCGTCGTTGGCGATCTCGTGTATTACATACTCGATTTCATTCAGCTCATCGTGTGTGAGGTCAAGTGCTGCGGCAATCGCCTCGGCTTCCTCGCGGTCATACTCATCTTCAAGGTGCCTGCTGTTCATTGGTCTCAAAGCTCCTGCATGCGGCGATCAATGAACTGAACCGCCTGGGGGGCCTGACCAGACGTAGTCGCAGTTACACAGGCGACCTCAATGCGCGAGCCGAGCGTAGAGTGTGCTAATGCCCGCCGCTCAGAGTTGGCGTTGATCTTCCCTCAACAGAGGGGGCGTTGGAGCACACTCAACCGCCTGCTCCGCATCTGCCGGCATGGACAGTATCTGTGCCAGCTTGAGCTGCCTCACATGCATTGTTATAGCTCTTGCCGTCACAGCCACATACAGGCATTACGTATTGCGGGCACAGCTGCGGCCGAGTGCGACAAACACCGAATTGATCGCCGATGCCACACCGGTTGTTGCTAGGAAAGTTACACCACTCGTTCGCCTTACAGGGTATGTTAGCGAAGCCACCACAAACAGGTACGTCAACTGTTTTGCCTTCTATAGGAAGTTCGATAGCGAAGGCGTTTGAAATTCCGAGAAAGATGATTGACGTTGCGGTGCTGATGGCGCGCATATTGCCCTCCAACGTCTTTTGAGGCCTACCGCTAACAGTTCATGCCTAATCACGATCCGCCGCCACTCCCAAAATTGGTAGTTGAACAATATCCCCTTCGCGCACTCCTGCGGTTTGCAGTATCCCTCGGCGAGAAGCGGGAGAACGTGTCATTGATCGTGAGTACCCGGAGCTAGCCGCCGGTCGCCAGCTGATCATGAACAAAGCCCATCGCCCAGGTCTCATTCGATCGCGTCGCTGGCCCGCGATCATCGCGCCGCTTGGCCTTGACCAGCACTTGGGTGATTTGTTGCGCAATTTGCAGGCCCAATTCGCGATAAATGCGATGTGTCTCGTTCTGATCATGCCGCCATCCTTCGCGCCGCAGCAGCAATGCACGCGGCGATATCCGTAGCGAACGTGAACACGATGGATATTGATCCGATCTTCGAGGGCTGCCAGCAACGATATTCGTAATGGTAGGTCGAAACGTCGATGGAATGGGTTAAGAGTATGCTTATCGATCTGAAAACGTCGATTGACGACTCAAACGTCAACACTCTCGCCGAGACATCAAGAGATAGTCGTCCGTGAACAAGGCTCTAAGCGATTGAGCGAGAGTCTGTTTTTCGGATTTGAGACGGTTTGAGATTGCAGGGATTGGGAGGTAAAGACCGCCAAAGCCTGCAAATTCGATTGTGGATTGAACGAAGCCGCTGCCGCGGCGTAGGGGGCAAGGTGGCATAGATCGCCTCCTGGCTGAGAGGATGTGGGTGTTTGGAGCCCACCCCCTCAGACAGGAGTATCGAGATGGCCGATTTGAGCCCTCTTCGCCGCCGCATGATCGAAGACATGACCGTCCGCAATCTGTCGCCGGCGACGCAAAGATCCTACATCAGCGCGGTTTCGAAGTTCAGCCGCTATTTTGGCCGATCGCCTGACCGGTTAGAGCTGGAAGACGTCCGCGCCTTCCAGGTGCATTTGGTCTCGACCGGCATCTCATGGCCGGCGCTGAACCAGATCGTCTGTGCGCTACGGTTTTTCTACGGCGTCACGCTCGGCGAGGCGCTCATCCCAGAGCGCATTCCCTATGCGCGAGAACCGCGCAAGCTGCCGGTCGTTCTCAGCGCCGACGAAGTGGTTCAGTTTCTTGAAGCGGTATCGAGCCTGAAGAGCCGCGCCGCGCTCACCACCGCCTATGCGGCCGGGCTCAGGGCCTCGGAGGTTGCGGGACTGCGGATCGAAGACATCGACAGCGCCCGCGGCGTCATCCAGGTGCGCCACGGCAAGGGCGCGAAGGATCGCAACGTGATGCTGTCGCCCCAGCTGCTGGGCATCCTGCGCACCTACTGGCGGCTCGCCCGGCCGCGGCTTTATCTGTTCCCTGGTCGTGACGAAGATCATCCGATCGATCAGACCGTGCTGCATGCCGCCTGCCGGTCGGCGGTGAAGGCTGCGGGCCTGACCAAGCGCGTCACGCTGCACACGCTGCGCCACAGCTTCGCGACACATCTTCTCGAGAACGGAACCGATATCCGGATCATCCAGGTCTTGCTCGGGCACAATAATTTGTCGTCGACAGCGCGCTACACGCAGGTCGCCACCGATACGATCCGAGCGACGCAGAGCCCGCTCGATCGCCTGTCGCTGGAGGTGACGCCACCTGGATGACCCGCAGCGGGATGCGGGTCATGACCCGCTCCGACATCCGCTCCAACAGGCCCGCCATCGAGATTGCCGATATTCTGCGCCGGCATGGCGACGCCTATCGCCGTGTACATGCCGGTCATCTGGGGCGGGTCGAGCGGCGCGTGATGAGCGCGATCGTTGCGTGCCGGACCGAGGCGCTCGGCGGCCACATGCAGGCTTGCGACGACTGCGGCACGACACGCGTTGCCTATAATTCCTGCCGCAATCGGCACTGTCCGAAGTGTCAGGGGAGAGCCCGAGCCGCGTGGCTCGCCGCGCGTCAAGCCGACCTGCTTCCGGTTCCCTATTTCCACGTCGTCTTTACACTTCCCGCACCGATCGCCGCGATCGCTTTCCAGAACAAGGCCGTCGTCTATGCCATCCTGTTCAAGGCTGCCGCCGAGGCGATGACGACGCTCGCCGCCAATCCACGCCGGCTCGGCGGTGCGATCGGCGGCGTCGCCGTCCTCCACACCTGGGGACAGACGCTGATGCATCATCCCCACGTCCATTGCGTCGTTCCGGGTGGCGGCCTCTCGCCCGATGGCGCGCGCTGGACCGCTTGCCGACCGAACTTCTTCCTGGCCGTCAAACCGTTGTCCAGACTATTTCGCACACTTTTTCTCAAACGTCTGTCGGCAGCCTTCAACTCCGGTGCCTTGCGTTTCTTCGGCGATCTCGGAGCTCTGGCCGAGCCGGCTGCCTTTGCGGCCCACCTCGACGCCATGCGACGCATCAACTGGGTTGCTTACGCCAAGCGGCCCTTCGGCGGACCCGCACAGGTCCTGGCCTATCTCGGCCGCTACACCCATCGCGTCGCGATCGCCAACAGCCGGCTCGTCGCACTCGACGACGATCATGTCGCCTTCTCATGGAAGGACTATCGCCAAAACAGCGCGACAAAGATCATGAATCTCAAGCCCGATGAGTTCATTCGCCGTTTCCTGCTTCATACGCCGCCTGACGGCTTCCACCGCATCCGCCACTTCGGCTTCATGGCCAACCGCCATCGCGCTGCCAAGCTCGCCCTTTGCCGCGAACTTCTCGATCATGAGCGAACAGCCCCAAACGATGGCCAGCCGTCGCCTGTGGATTCGGAGGCTCAAACCTGGGCCGAGGTTCCTGCCTGTCCCGATTGTGGTGGCGTCATGCGCATCATTGAGCGCTTTCGACATAGCTTCAGACGCCCCAGCCCTCGAACATCACCGTTCCGATGCGACACATCGTGAGCCAAGTCATGTCGTGCACGACGATCATCATTCGTCATTTCGCTCCCAGCGTCTCGATCATCGCGGACGATGTCGAATCCGTGCTGTCACACTGCGCGACAACAACCGTCCGATGCAGCAAAAGGCCTATCGCGATCTCAGGCGAAGCGCGTCTGATCTCAACTCTTCCAGGATGCGCACTCCTGTGTCTCTGCCTCACGCGCCGAGCCAGCAGATCGGGCATGGCGATCTCGAACAATCCCCATAGCTGCAAAACCGCGAATAGCCTCCCGCGCCTTCGTTCAATCCGGCTTCAATGAGGTCGCGTCATAAGCGCCTGCCGCGCCCTCGCGTGAGCGCGACCTCACAGAACCCTCCAGATTCCCTTTCGCAGCGGACCATGATTCTGTGTTGCATCGGAGGGGACGATGCGACCGAAGAAGCACAAGACGACGGGATCGAACGACCTGTTCCGGGCGCGGCTGGACCAGATCATCAATCTGAAGCACGAGCTGGTTCGTAAGCGTAGCGCCGAGGCCCGTCTGATTGTTTGTGCGGAGTCTTGAGAGCACCGTTAGAAGAGTCATCTTCTGGAAGGGTGCTCACAATGGACGACCATTCTGACGACATAAGACGACCGTTGTCACCGCGTATTGAAGTGTTCGCTGGCGCAGGTCGAAAGCGCTGGCCGGATGATTTGAAGGCGCAGATTGCGGCGGAAAGCCTCGAACCGGGGGCGGTTGTAACAGACGTCGCTCGTCGCCATGGCTGCCGGCCCCAGCAGGTGCATGATTGGCGGCGCCGGGCGCGTTTGGGCCAGTTGGTATTGCCGGCGTCGGCGGACACGCTGTCGTTCGTGCCGGTGGTGTCGGAATTAGCGTTGCCTGCGGCCGCAGAGCCCTCCGGTTCGCCGGAAGCAGCCATTGTTACGGTTGAGTTCCAGGGCGCGCGCGTGGAGGTGCGCGGGGCGCCTGGCCTTGCTGCGTTGAGCGATGTGTTCATTGCGCTGCGACGGACACGTTCATGCTGACGATGCCGGCGAGCCTCATGATCTACGTGGCGACGCAACCTGTGGACTTCAGGAAGGGTGCAGAGGGCTTGGCGCTGCTGGCGAAGGATACGCTGGGCCATGACCCGATGAAGGGCGTGGCGGTGGTGTTCCGTGCGAAGCGCGCCGATCGGGTGAAGATCGTCGTCTGGGATGGCAGCGGCCTTGTGATGTACTGGAAGCGGCTCGATGGCAGCGGCTTCAAATGGCCACCCATCGTGGCCGGTGTGATGCGGATGAATGGGGCCCAGCTGTCAGCACTGCTGGCCGGCATGGATTGGACGCGCATGCACGCGCCTCGGATCCCGCAGCCGAAAGCGCTTGCGTAAAAATGCAAATCATCGCTGCATCGTGACGCGAAGCATGGCAAGCTCGGGCCAATGAGTGATTTGCCTGATGAGCTACCGAGCGATCCAGCCGAGTTGCGTGCCTTTGCCGCGGCTCTGCTGGATCGCTGCGCCCGGCTCGAGCGGTTGCTTGCATGTTTCGCGGGATCGTGAGCACGGATTTCAGGGGATCGTGAGCAGAGATTTCAGACGATCGTGAGCACGGATTTCGCGGGATCGTGAGCAGCTTTTCAGCAACTCAGCCCGCTTCGGCCGACAACTCAACCGGCTTAGGAACTGCCTCGTCAGTGAACGAGGAAGGCCGATGCCCACCCAGAGATTGTCGATGCGCCGGATCAAAGAGGTTCTCCGCTTAAAACATGTTCAAGGCTTGCCGGAGCGAGCCATCGCGCGCACCTTGGGCATCAGCAACGGCGCCGTGCACAGCTATCTACGCCGAGCCGGGGCTGCCGGGCTGAAGTGGCCGTTGCCGGCCGGAATGAGCGACGAGGACCTGGAGCTGCTGCTTTTCCCGGCGCCGAGGCCTGCGTCGCAGAGCCCCCAGCGGGCCGTTCCCGACTGGGGCTATGTCGACAAGGAGCTGCGCCGACGCAACGTGACCCGTCGGCTGCTGTGGGACGAGTATCGCGCCACCCATCCCGATGGCTTCGGCTACACCTGGTTCTGCACGACGTACGAGGCCTGGAAGGGGCGAGCCCGGCCTTCGATGCGGCAGACGCATCTGGGCGGCGAGAAGGTTTTCGTGGATTTCGCCGGCGACACCATCGACGTCATCGATCCCTCAAACGGGGAAGTGCAGTCGATGAAGCTGTTCGTCGCGGCGATGGGCGCCTCCAACTATACCTATGCCGAGGCCTGTCCAAGCGAGGGGCTCGCCGACTGGATCCGGGTCCACATCAATCTTTTCGCCTTCCTCGGCGGCGTGCCGACATTCGTAGTCTGCGACAATCTCAAGGCCGCCGTCACCAATCCCGACCGCCACGATCCCGGCCTCAACCGAACCTATGCCGAGATGGCGAGCCATTACGGCACGGCCATTCTCGCAGCCCGGCCGCGGCGCCCAAAAGATAAGGCAAAGGTCGAAGTTGCGGTGCAAGTCGCCCAGCGATGGATTCTGGCGCGGCTGCGCAACCAACGCTTCTTTTCGTTGGCGGAGCTGAACGCAGCCATCAAAACACTCGTCGTCGAACTCAATGCAAGGCAGATGCGCGACTTTGGCGCCAGTCGCGCCGAACTGTTCGCCGAGCTCGACAAGCCCAAGCTTACAAAGCTGCCGGACCAGGCTTACGCTTTCGCACGCTGGAAGCGATGCCGGATCGGCCCCGACTATCATATCGAGATCGATGGACACTGGTATTCCGCGCCGTATCGGCTCATCCGTGAGCTTGTCGACGCACGCATCGATGACAGAACGGTCGAGATCTTCCACAACGGCCGCAGGATCGCCAGCCACGCCCGCGCGCCCAACCGGCGGGGCCACACCACCATCGCCGACCATATGCCCAGCGCCCATCGGCGCTACGGTCAATGGACGCCCGCCGGAGTGATCGTCGCCGGCGAGCGGATCGGTCCGTCGACCGCCGCCTTCTTCCAGGCCGTGATCGCGGCCCGGCCGCATCCCGAGCAAGGCTTTCGCACCTGCCTCGGCATTCTGTCACTGGTCAAAAGCTACAGCGCGGAGCGCGTCGAAGCGGCCTGCCGGCGCGGCATTCTGATCAAGGCGCGATCCGTCGCCTCGATCCGCTCCATCCTCCAGAACGGTCTGGATCGTACCTTTCTCGACGAGCCCTCCGAACACCAACCCCTGCGCCACGGCAACATCCGCGGCCGCGATTATTTTCACTGAAGCCAAGGAGACCTGTATGCTCAACCATCCCACCCACGAACGCCTGATCGAGCTCGGCTTGAGCGGCATGGCCAAGGCCTTCGAGGAGCAGCGACGATCGCCTGATCTCGAAGCCTTGCCGTTCGAAGATCGCATCGGCCTGCTGGTCGACCGGGAAGCGGCGGAACGCGACACCAGGCGGCTCACCACGCGCCTCAAGCTGGCCTCGCTCCGCCAGAATGCCTGCGTGGAGGACGTCGATTTGCGCACGCCGCGGGGTATCGACCGGGCCGTCTTCGCCAAGCTCGCCAGCGGCGACTGGATCGATCGCCACGAGAATTTGCTCATAACCGGGGCGACCGGATTGGGCAAAAGTTGGTTAGCCTGTGCCCTCGGCCACAAGGCCTGCCGAGATAATCGCTCGGTCCTCTATCACCGCGTCCCAAGATTGTTCGAAGCGTTGGGGCTCGCGCGGGGCGATGGACGTTATGCCCGCTTGCTCAAAACCCTTGGCCGCGCCCAGGTTCTGATTTTGGATGATTGGGGATTGTCGGTGCTCACCGCTGCCGAGCGGCGCGATCTACTGGAAATCCTTGACGATCGCCATGGCCGCTCCTCCACCATCGTAACCAGCCAACTCCCTGTGGACACATGGCACGAAGTTATCGGAGATCCCACGCTAGGCGACGCGATTCTGGATCGCCTCGTCCACAACGCTCACCGCCTCCAGCTTGCTGGCGAAAGCATGCGAAAACGCAACGCCAAAACCATCACCCTTGACGAGCAGCCAGAACGCTGACCCTATCACCGCCTCGGCCGGAGCGAGGCTGCTCACGATCGTCTGAATTCGGCGCTCATGATCGCGCGAAATCGCTGCTCACGATCACTGAAATATGCATTGCTCAAGCTTGCGAAAGATGCGCAGTTCGGTCGGTCCTCGGAAAAGCTGGACGCTGATCAGCTGCAGCTTGTTCTGGAGGATATCGATCAGGCCGTTGCGGCTCTCGAAGCCGCCGAGAATCGTGCCAATCCCAAAACAGGCGAGAAGAGAGCTGCCGCGCGCAGAGCCAACCGTGGTCAGCTGCCGGAGCATTTGCCGCGCGTCATCGAGACTATGATGCCGGCCGAGAGCTGCTGCCCGTCTTGTAAGGGCAACCTCTTCGAGATTGGTCAGGATGAGAGCCAGAGGCTCGACGTCGTTCCGGCGCAGTATCGCGTCATCATCACCCGCCGTCCCAAGCTGGCCTGCCGCGCCTGTCATGGCGTCGTCCTGCAGCACGCGGCTCCCGAGCGATTGATCAGGGGAGGATTGCCCACCGAGCGGCTGGTCGCGCATGTGATCGATGCCAAGTATCACTGGCATTTGCCGCTTTACCGCCAGGCGCAGATGCTGGCGACGCACGGAATAGCGCTGGATCGTTCCACGCTCGCCTTCTGGGTCGGCTATGCCGCCCAGGAATTGAAGCCCGTGTGGCATCGTCTGCGCCAGCTTCTGCTCGCCTCCTCGAAGCTCTGTGTCGATGAGACCCCGGCGCCGGTGCTGGATCCGGGGCGCGGCAGAACAAAAACCGGCTACTTCTGGGCGCTGTCACGCGATGACAGGCCTTGGGCCGGACCTGATCCGCCTGGGGTAGTCTATGCCTATGCACCGGGCCGCGGCGCCGTTCATGGCTTGCGGCTGCTGGAGGGCTATCGCGGCATCATCCACTGCGACGGCTATCAGGCTTACAAGACCATGACCCGAGAGACGCGTGCGGACGCCCTGTCCGGGACGCTCGCCTTCTGCTGGTCGCATCTGCGGCGCCAGTTTGTGAAGATCGAGCGGGAGGCTGCGCCTGCGCCAGCTCCGGTTGCCCGCGAGGCTCTTGAGCGCATCGCCCAGCTTTACGCGGTCGAGAAGGCCCTCCGCGGCCGATCTGCGGACGAGCGCCGTGCTGGCCGACAAGCGCATACCCGGCCTCTGGTTGCAGCCTTGAAGCAGTGGTTTGAGGCCAAGCTCGATCACCTTGCGCAGAAGAGCGACACGGCGAAGGCTTTGCGCTATGCACTACGTCATTGGGACGGCCTGACGCTCTATCTTGATGATGGGCGCATCGAAATGGACACGAATGCTGTCGAGCGTGCGATGCGACCGATCAAGCTCAACGCCAAGAACTCTCTTTTTGCCGGTTGCGACGAAGGCGCCGGGAATTGGGCATTGCTGGCTTCGCTCATTGAGACCTGTAAGCTCAATGGCGTCAGTGCCGAGCACTGGCTCGCTGACGTTCTCGCCAAGCTCGTCAATGGTTGGCCTGCAGCGCGACTGGACGAACTGCTTCCCTGGGCGTCGACCTATACGATGCATACACGCGATCCGAGGCTGGCGGCATGAGCCTGAACACGACCGCGGTCCGGATCAAGGTGACCCTCAAGGATGTGAAGCCGGAGGTGATGCGTCGCCTTGTCGTACCCGTCACCCTGCGCCTTGATCGGCTGCATCTGACGCTTCAGGAGGCATTCGGCTGGACGAACAGTCACCTCTTCGAGTTCTTTGCTGGTGAGGCACATTGGGGGATTCCCGACCCCGACAATGATTACGGTCACCAGCCCATGGATGCCCGCAAAGCGCGGCTGTGCGATATCGTTCGCGAGACCGGCGCCAAGACGATCCACTATCTCTATGACTTCGGCGACAGCTGGGACCATGTGATCAAGCTCGAAAAATGGTTCGAGAACACCACGACGGAGGGGCTTCCCTTCCTGCTCGAGGCCGCCGGTCGTTGTCCTCCGGAAGACGTCGGCGGTGCGCCAGGCTATGCCGAATACCTCGCCGCCATCAGCGACCCCGCCCATCCCGAGCACGGACACATGCGCCTCTGGGGCCCGGAGCGGTTCGATCCCAACGTCGTCGACCGGAAGGCACTCGAAGCCGCCGTCAACGCGTTGTCCGACACAAGGAAGCCGCGGCGACGCGCCACGCGAACAAAATAGGCGTCAAGCGCCATTCAAAAGGGCCGCAGAGCTACGCTTACAGTTCACAGCAATTCCTTACTGGTCAACCTAAAGACCCGAACCGAAACTGAGGATCTGGATTTATGACGTGCTCGGTTCCGAGGCCCTGGCGCGGGCCTGGACCCTCTGGTCGGAGACGGCGCCTTCGCTACTTTGCCAGTGTTTTGCACGATCGCTGTCGGAGAGCATTTCTCTTCCGGGATTTCGGACGAAGATGTGGAATCCGGCCTTCCTCCATATTCGTCGGGGTGGCGATCTGCGCGCAAATGCCGCCACAGACGGCCCGCCATCGCGTTGCTGATCTAGCGCAATGGCAGCGGCTCATCGCAACTCAACCTATTGTTCCTTCAGTCGTGGATGACCAGCATCTTAGTAGATCGCTGCACCCGCGCCCACATTGATCGACGCCTCTTTCGTGGTTTCGGCGAAAAATTCGACCTTGTCGTTCGTGAGATGGGTGTGAAACGGCAGCGCCAGGGCGCGATCGGCGATCTTTTCCGCAACCGGGAAATCGCCCCGCCGATAGCCGAGATCAAAATAGTGACGTTGCAAATGCAATGGATGGCTACAGGCGGCGGATTCAGTCTTGGCGGCACGCAGATCATCGACAATGGCGTCACGGCCGGATCGCGTGAAGCGCATCCCTAGATGGACGAGATAGAGCATCCAGTTCACCTCGGTCACATGGGGGCCAACGTAAGGCGGTTTGATGCCTTCAAATGATTGCATATGCGCGTTGTAGAGCTGCTCGACCAACCGGCGACGCTCCAGGCTTTCGTTGAGACGCTTGAGCTGTGCCCACCCCAAAGCCGCGGTGAGATCGCTCATACGAGTCTGGTAAGGTGCGGTGGCACTGACGACAACGGAGGAGCGTTCGTCCAGTCGATGGGCGCAATACCGACGCAAGCTAACCGCGATATCGATATCATCGGTCACGACCATGGCGCCTTCGCCGCAACTTATGGCCAGGGGCTGACCAAAGTCGAATACCGCCAGGTCGCCAAACCTGCCGACGAGCTCGCCCTTATAGCTCGATCCGATCGCCTCGGTGGAATCCTCCAAAAGCGGTAGCTGATCGCGTTGGGCAATCGCACGCAATTCCGACCACGGCGCCCGATGACCGTTGGAATTGCTGGCGACAATCGCCCGCGTGTTTGCCGTGATGCGTTCCTCGGCCTTTTGCTGGGACCAATGTTGCCGACCAATGGTCGATGTCGGAAAATACCACCCCTACGCCTGCGAGACTGATGGCATGGACCGTCTCGCGAAAGGAATAGGGCGAGGCGATGACTTCCTGCCCTGATTCGATCCCGAGCGCCTTGAGCGCAAGCAGGAGCCCGATGGTGTCGCTTGATACGGCAACGGCATATTTGCGGCCAAGATACGCTACGAAAGCGTGCTCGAACGCCTCAGTCGTCCGCCCATTGGGGATTTGCGGTGAACATAGCAATGTTTCCACGGCAGAGAGCTCGGCTAAGGTGATATCGGGATCGGACAGTGGAATAAAGGATGGATTTGCCTCAACACTATCCGCGCAATCAAGGGGGTGCGCTGCGAGTTTAATGCTGCTCACCGCCCTCAATTCCTTTTCGCCAGTACAATGCCGGTCGCCCGTGTCGGATCGGCCGTAATCCGCACGCAGTGATCCGAGCCATCTAGCAAATGCAGGTCGAAATGAGGAAACTGCCGGAACGGCTGGTCCGCTACATCCGACGCATCGCAACGTACCCAGGCAAGCTGCGGGAAGCGGCGCGGCAGATCGACAAAGGAGCCCGTATCGGCGCCATCGTCCGCAAGCAGCTGCTCGATTTCGATCAATTCCTCCGCACTGAGCGCCATCGTGGCTCCTTATGGCTCGTCAAGTTCGTTCGTCATTGCCAGAACAGACGTTCCGGATCGGTGTTCAATTCGTCGATTGCTGAAGTCAGACGGTGGTAAAGGCTGTAGAATTCCCAGATTCCCTTTGCGTGGTTCTTGCAAAACAGCTTCCAGATCCCACCCACGGCATCATAAAGAATCAAGGCAACATCAATCAGACCGCCATCCTTATCGATATTGCGCGAGCAACAGGCGCTCTCGATGAGATAGCCACCCCTCACCGGCGTCACGTTCGGTGAAACATACAGAAAACGCTTGCGCGAACTCAAGCCGCGCTCGATCCGCTTGCGATCGAGTTCGTTAGGGTGAGGAATCAGCCCCGTCTTTACCTTCCTCATCAGCGCGGCATTCATCGCGAACTCCTCCCTTCAAAGCACTGTGATCTCTTCTTCTAGACAGCCGATGAGCAGGCGTTCACCGAAATCGACAGTATATATCGGCACGTTCGCTTGGTTATGGATGGCCACCCTGATGATCTCGCCAGTCGCTCCGGCGCTGAGCAAGCACTCCTCGGGCTCCGTATTGGGAAAAAGCCGTCGTTGATGAGGTCGACGACGGCTTTAACGCGCTGGCCCCAGCGACACTTCGAAAAGCGGAACTCACTCATGACACAGCCTCTTCCGGCAATGGCAGATCATCGGTCTCCTCGCACGTGTCCACCGACTCGAGCTCTTTGCGCTTCATGCCAACTCGGTAGCCCGTTTCCAGAAACTCGACCCCGTAAATGAAGAATTGCTGCAGGAACGTGCCGATCGAGACGACGTAACCCACCTCTCCCTTCGTGACCAGAATGTCGCCAACCTGCTTGCCGGGATAGGTGCCATCATTGCGGATGGTGCGATTGGCTCGTACCTTTTCGCCAAAGCTGAAGACAGGCGGCCCGCTGAGCTCGACGACGTCGCTGTCGCGAACGATGTTGCTCATGCGTCTCTCCCAAGCGGACATGCAGGCATGCCCGAGCCATCGCAGGCGAGGTCCCGCATCACTTCGCCCTCACCTCCGGCGCGATTTGTCAAATCAATATCTGAGATGCAGCTCGCCGCTTCTAGGTAAACCTGCCGAGGGCCGTGCCGTAGAGCAGTTGGCGCCTCTGGCAAGGGCGATCGCGCGATCTCGAACTCCACTGAGGCATCTGGGCCGTTCACTACGGCTGGCAACCACTGATAGGGAACATCGCGCGCCGCCATGTCGCAGAACTCGACGTCCGTATCACTCATCAGCTGACCGAGCAGCTGCGGCGCGATGCGGCGCACCTCGATCATCAATGCGGCGGCGCGGTCCGAGGTGAGCGCACGCGCTTCGACTACATGTTGGTTTGCAACCTCGTCAAGATGATCGAACAGCCGTGCCTGCCGCAGCCGAGCCTCGGTCGCGCCGGGGAGATCATCGCCGGTCGGCGTGGACAAGATCAGCGCTCTCTGGCTGCCGGACGGCGGGTTGGCTGTTAAGTTCATCGGCAGCTGTGCTCTTGGGTGTGCGCCGTCACGCTCCGCCGCGAAGCGCCTGGTCCAACCAATGATGGACTGGCGTGCGCAGCAGCAGCAGTCACATCGACGATGACAGCACCGCCTGGAAGGCGGCTGCCGGCGTCGAGAATCGTCGTTGGAGCGCTGCACGGGACGAATTGTCCACAGCGTTCTTTCTGCTCGCGGGCAGCGGCCAATTCAGAGCAGCCGCCGTTTCTGAGAAAGGCCCGAACCTCGGCGCCTACGGCGCCGCTAACGCGCAGTACGACGCTTTGGACGCTTTCAGCAGCAGCTCTTGGCATTTTGATCATGGGCTAATTCTTTAGGATGGCGCCTGGTAACGCGGCAAGGAGGTGTCAATGACGCAGGTGCCGTCGACGGGACAAGCCGCGACACATTGCGGCTCATCGAAATGACCGATGCATTCGGTGCATTTCGCCGGTTCAATGACGAAGCGCCCCGCGCTCTCCGAGATCGCAACATTCGGGCACAACGGTTCGCAGGCTGAGCAGCTCGTACACTGCGAGGCAATGATCTTGAATGGCACATACGCCCCCTTTACCCCGCAGAGATCAGGGACCCATACCGAATGTCGGCGTCACCTCGCTGGGCATGCTGGATTTCTCCGCGTTTTACCTTCTCGAGATAGGACCTGAACCAAGCGATCGCCGACTTCTCTATGAACTCATGCGCGTATCGATCGACCGGTTCGATTCCGGCCCTGATCAGATTGCTCTTCGGGCAACCGCCGATCTTGGCCACGAACACCGCATGGCAGTCATTTACGCTTCGGATGATGGTCGAAAGCCTATCCCCCTCGCCATAGCCGCCCTGGCAGTAGACATCCACGCGCCGGTGGCCGACGAATTTGGCGCCGGATGTGGAAATTTCGTACACCTGAAACTCTTTTGCATGTCCAAAGTGCTCGTTGATCAGCCCCGAGCCTTTGGTTGCAACCGCAACCAGAACGGTGATTTCGCTCATCTCGCCGGCGAACTCCGCGAGGCCCTCTCGGCTGGCCGCGACTTTGGCGGCACGCTCAGCCTCTACCTTTTCTTGATAAGCTTTGCGCATCTCGGGGTCATATTTGACATCCATTTTCATGACTCGGTCGATGTTGAACTCGCTTCCGCGATCCGCTCCGACCAGACCCACCGCATCGGCGCGGCACTGACGGCAATGCCGCATCATGTTTACCCCTCCCTCACAAGCATCCTGCAGTGCCTTCAGTGCCTGAGCCGTCGGACCTCGTTGACCGTTGAGGCCGAATACTGTGCCGTACTCGGGCGCCGAGATCAGCGGCATGATATTGTGAAGGAAGGCTCCGCGCGACTTCACCGCCTTGTTGACCTCGACAAGGTGATGGTCATTGATATGCGGGATCATTACCGAGTTGACCTTGCATAGGATACCCCGCTCGCTAAGCATCTCGAGACCCTGTAGCTGACGATCGGTGAGTATCCTTGCCGCGTCGATGCCAACGTAGCGCCTGTGGCTGAAGAAGATCCACGGATAGATCTTTGCGCCGATTTCAGGATCGATCGTGTTAATGGTGATGGTGACGTGCTCGATCTTGGACTTGGCGATGGTGTCAACATAGTCCGGCAGGGCCAATCCGTTGGTCGACAGACACAGCTTGATGTCGGGAGCCGCCTTGGCGACCAGGTCGAACGTCTTGAATGTTTTTTCTGGATTGGCCAACGGATCGCCGGGACCAGCGATGCCAAGCACAGTCGTCTGCGGAATGATGGTCGCGACCGCGAGCACTTTTTTCACCGCCTGCTCGGGGGTGAGCTTCTCGCTCACCACGCCCGGACGCGATTCATTGGCGCAATCATATTTGCGGTTGCAGTAGTTGCACTGGATGTTGCAGGCCGGAGCCACCGCGACATGCATACGGGCGTAGTGATGATGTGCCCCTTCGCTGTAGCAGGGATGCTTCTTCACCTTTTCCCAAATCTCGGCCGGCAGTTCGCCGTGGGCCGCCCGTGAGCGGCAGCTCGCCTGGCCTGTGTTGACCGACGTGCCGCAGCCCCTGTGCTCGGCGGTGGGCCGCATCATCTTGTCCAATGAACCTTCGACATATCTGCCGTGCCCAACGACCGCGTTCATTTTCATCTCCCCGTGCAGGCATCATCGGCCTTCCAAGACCAATCCTGAGAACGCCTCATGAGGGGAGTAGCAACTCACATGCCATAGCGGAAACGGTGACGTTGCAGCCCTACTTAAACAGTCAGCGGTAATGATCGATATTGATACTAGAATAGCAACAAAGCGCATGTTGGAAATGCGGCAGGCACGTCGTGATTCAGACACAGAGATCCGTGGATGGTGCATTCATACTCGCGCTAGGCGCCGGGATCCTTGCTCTATCTGCGTGGTTTTGCGCGCTGCTGCCGGCCACAAATGGGTCGATACTTCTGGCGATCCGACGGTCACAGCGCCGTTAATTGATGAGCATTATCCCCAACGCGCGAGCGAGCCAAATCGGTGTCAGGCCTTGCTTGAGCTGAACACGGCGCTCGTTGCATTGAGAAGACGCTCGGATCGACGATTGTATCGTGGTATCGGCAGGAACGCCTGATGATCTTCGCCGCATTGCTTCGCAATAGCGATAGTTGAAGCGAGAGCAAGAAAGCTCCGTTCGGTCCGCCTTTCCTTGATGGCGTCTGGCAACTGAACCACGATGCTGCCATAGCGAGCAGCCGCCAAGAGCTTCCTGATCTCTGGCTGCAATATGTCGAGGCACTGATCGGAATCGAGATCGAGACACCGAAGCCCGGCAACGATACTATCGACCTCCTGGCCAAGCAGGTCAGCGAAACGATATTAGCAATTCTCTCCAATGCCGATGTAGAAGATTGGGCTCATGTTCATGGATCTTTCCCGTTCTCGCCCCGTTTTTTGGCATTGATTGTGATCGGCAATGGTGTGTCGCTCGCCATCTCGGGTAAATCGAGCACCCAGCCATTAGCTATCTTGATCCAGCCGCCCCAGAGCGACTCGTACTCAGATTCCACGATCGGCTCTTCGAGATCCTTTTTTGGCACGTAGATCGACAGGCCCGCGTCTGACGAGCGGCGGATCATGATTTTCACAAGCTCAACTCCCTCGACTGTGACGCATAGCTGGGCGGAGCGCCAGACTCCCGCGAGGTGGCACGCAAGCGAGCAACAATTTCTGACAGAGCGCACACGACCTCGTCAACCTCCGCGACGGTGGTTTCACGCGAGAGAGAAAAGCGCACCGCGCCGCGCATCCTCCACGCCGGCACCTGCATGGCGCGCAGAACGTGCGACGGCACCATTGAGCCGGAGCTGCAGGCTGATCCGAGCGACACGGCAATGCCCGCACGATTGAGATGATGGACGACTGCTTCGCCTTCGAGATGATCGAAAGCGATATTGGCTGTGTTCGCTAACCGGTTGTTGACATCGCCGAGCGCAAAGCATTCGCCATTATGTAAGATCCCCTGCTCCAGACGGTCGCGCAATGCACCAATGCGAACGCGCTCCGGCTCGAGCCGCTCCACAGCAAGCTCCGCAGCCCTTCCAAGACCGACGATGCCGGGAATATTTTCCGTTCCGCCGCGGCGCCGCCTTTCCTGTGATCCGCCCCAGATCAGGGGTCGGAATTTTGTCCCTTTGCGCAGGTAGAGCGCGCCCATTCCTTTGGGACCGTGCAATTTGTGTGCGGACAGCGACAACATATCGATCGCACTGTCCCTTAGGTCGACGCGCAGCTTGCCTATGGCCTGGACCGCATCGGTATGGAACAGTGCGCCCGCCTCACGTGCCAAGCCGGCTAAAAACTCCACGGGAAAAATGGTGCCGGTCTCGTTGTTCGCCCACATAATCGAGGCGATCGCTGTGCGTGGCCCGAGCGCGCAGCGAAAGGCCTCGACGTCAAGCCAGCCGTGGGCATCTACGGGTATGATATGCGTCTTGACACCTCTTGTCGCCAGTTGCTCGACCAGCGCAAGCACGGCGGAATGCTCAACCGAGGTCGTGACAATCTCGTCGCGACCATCTTGGGTGGCAAGCGCAGAAAGAATGGCGGCATTATTGGCCTCGGTTCCACCGGAGGTAAAAGCGATTTCATGATCGTAGGCATTCCCTAGCAAAGCCTGCAAGCTACGCCGCGCCTGCTTCAGCGCGGCCGCGGCCTCGCCGCCAAAGGCGTGGGCCGAGGAGGCATTTCCGAACTGCTCGGTAAAGAACGGCAACATGGCTTGCACGACGGATGGATCGGTCCGCGTCGTCGCATTGTTGTCTAGATAAACCGGCATTTGATCCCCATTCAATCCCGCGTCTTACCTGCAACAACAACCGTGATCAGGCGGACGAATTCGACGAGCCTGTCGCCAGCTGCACTTGAACGCCTTCCAGCGTCATCCTCAAGAGCTTAAAGAGCGCGCAGGCACGGGTTGCGCCTACCATGATCTTGCTGCCATCAATTCCAATCAACTGATAGTCGGCGCCACTGCGTTGCAGATTCGCACGGATCTCCTCAATTACAGCGGGGATGCGTCCCGCTCGGCCGGTCGAGATCGCCGTCAATTGCCTCAGTTGTTCGGGTTCCGCCAGCATGTTTTGACGCCTTTTCTTATCAGCTGAACGATTTGCCGCAGGAGCAGCTCGAAGTGGCGGTTGGGTTATTAAAAGTGAAGCCTGGGCTCTCCAGCGCCATCACGAAATCGATGGTTGTGCCGACCAGATGGTCATGGCTCTTGTTGTGGACAAACACCTTCACACCGTCACACTCGATCACCGTGTCGTCAGGCTTCGGCTCCTCGGCCAGACCCATCATGTATTTGAGTCCGTTGCAGCCGCCTGCCTCGACCATAATGCGCAACCCGCTTGCTGGCTGCGCCGATGACGACATTGCGCCCCTGACCGCATTCACTGCGCTATCCGTTAGCTTGATCATGGCCTCTCTCAACTGCTTAGCTTTGCCTGCTGAAGGGCAAGTCATGTGCCAGCGAGAGGACGCTTGATGATGCTTACCTTTCCGGATCGCACCTGTTGGCTTTTGAACTCGTGTCGGGTTTCTTTCAAAGCTACTTGAGGCAATCGCAGCCCACTTACGCCTTTCTTATCTAAGATACGCCGAAGGCCGCCACGCATGCGACGGCAAGCATTTTGCATTGCATTCGCACCGGCCAAGTCGTCGGTGAGGAGCTTAGATCGAGGACGATTTTAATGACTGCAATCGAAAACACCGCACTCGGCAGACTTGAGAAGGAGGGGCGCCTGCTCAATGCCGTACTCAAAGGCGGGACCACCAAGCCGGGCCGGTTCGGCTTTCGCGGCGATGTCGCACTGAAATTCCAGACCCAGGTCGCCGACGAGAAGCGACCGCCGGACTATTCCATCGAGCAGGTTCTAACGATCGCGCAGGAAGGCACTATTCCGGTGCTGGCAGGGTATCTGCATTCCTTCGCGTATCTGGCTGACGTCGCAGCCGTCCTTGACGGCGCCTTAAGCCCGAATGGCAGCTATTTCATATTCTGCAACAACATAGATTTGCTGGCGAAATACCGAATCAAGCTCGGTGATATTACCTTCCACGTCTTACCGTGTGATGAATCCACCGTTTGGAAGGAGATGATGGACCTGGTCGGAGTCAGCAAGGACGACATCAAGAAGCTCGATGCGGGCGGCAAGCTTGATTACCTGCTCGATGCGGCAAACGACATCGAGCTGTCCGATCTTGAGCTATCCTATGACGAGATCTCGTACGAAGACGGGCTCAAGAGGATGGAACCCGTGAAAAACCGTAACGAAAACCGGCCGGTCTGAACGCAGCCTTCATTCGTTGGGAAGCGCATCGTCTTCGACAAGAGGCATACCGACGACACAGATATCACCATCCAGAACCGTCAACGCGATCGGCGTGAGCGCGCCCCCCTTACATGGACCTTCGACGCACCGTCCCGTGGCGAGCTCGAAGGTCGATCCGTGCTTGCCGCACATCAGCCGGATGCCGTATGGATCCAGGAATTCGTTCCAGTTCCAGTCCAGATTGACGCTGTTGTGCGGGCATTTATTGGCATAACCAAACACCTGCTTGCCCCACCGCACTACAACGATAGACCACGGCCGGTGACCGCCCTCGTCATCGACGACCATCAGATGGAAACCCATGGCCCGGCGGCTTGGAATGTCGTTAATGCCACAAATCGCATAGATTGCATCTGGCTGCATTCATTGCTCGTTTATTGCAGGACGCTCTTCATTTCGCGGGACGATCAAACATGCAAGAACCGTAGAAGAGCCAGAACCGCTCGGCTTTCTGACGATCCGACCTTAATGCTTCGTCAGTGCAGCGCAGCTGATTGGCGCAGGTGCACGATTGGGTCGGCTCCGCGCGAGCATCGAGGATTATTGCCTACTCCCTGCCCATTCGCAGCTGCAACTTTCGCGCGCCAACTTCTCCGACACCTTACTGAACTAAACGCAGTGGTTGCTCACTGATCGCCACAGCCTTTCCACTTGCGCCAACTAGACCAAATGACGCGGCGAATTGTGTCGCGATCGTCACCTTGGCATATAGTTTGATCCGAAGCTTCCTTGAGCATATACCGCCCTCAACCCGCTCATATCATGACGCGCCGTTGCATTGGCTACACGATTGGGGCGCGGATTCGTACTCGATCTTCGTTGCACCGA
This sequence comes from Bradyrhizobium barranii subsp. apii, assembly GCF_011516635.5. Classification (GTDB taxonomy): domain Bacteria; phylum Pseudomonadota; class Alphaproteobacteria; order Rhizobiales; family Xanthobacteraceae; genus Bradyrhizobium; species Bradyrhizobium barranii. The sequence goes on from NZ_CP096255.1 coordinate 9,238,013, forward strand.
TTCCAGCTGCACGGCCCGCAAGCGCGAGAATATCATTACTTTCTGAATAGGATAGGCAGGCGAATGGGGCCGCACGCTGCTAACGAACGCCCCCCTCGTGTAACGCTAGGACCTTCGCGGCGGCGCGTCTATTCACGAAACAGCCGTCATTTCCTGCCCAGGTCTCTTTATTGCGGCGGTTCTACTCCATGCGCAATCCTTCGAGAGCTTGCTCCAAGTAGAATGACGGATCATCATCTGAAGAGGCCGCTTCGGCACTTTCGACACTTGCTTCAGAAGCGGTGTCACTATCCTCGACCTTAGTAAGATACTTCGTAGGTTTGTCTACTCGCTGCCACTCGTTGCTCTCGTTTTTCGTCCACACTTCGGGGTGCTGGTTAGGATCAAGCGCCCAATAATTACGCCCCATGTGAACAAAACCCATTTCGGCCAGACGAGGTTCCATGCCCTCCAAGCCAGGACGTGACAAGACCAAGGGATGGTCGCCGTCCTGTCGCAGTTGATGCTCCAGCAGAATATCGCCCGCGTTCTCGACCAACGGATGAGTAACCCGAAGGTCAACCACGGACGTGATATCATTGCGTCCAAACTGTTGCCGAAACTGCTCCCCCTTGATTCGAGCCGGCCCACCTGCTCTTAAAAGCCCGACAGTTTCGTCACCCAACTGATAGCTGTAGAATCGTGCTGGCTTGCTTGGATCATCGTAAGTGTGGAGGTAGCTTCCAGCAACCATTCCTACGCGCCGAGCCTTCCCGGACACGAAATCCGAGTACTCTTCTGGGTTACTGGCGATGTGCCTGATGTCACCGCCCAAAAATCTCCTCACACCCTCCGCGAAGGAAGATCGATCGATCTCTATGATCGGCGGATCGGAAGCCAGAGAGTATGGCGTCGTTGTCACCGACGACGACGCACCGGGCTCCATGCCGGCAACTGTGTCCGCAAATCGCGGGCTCTCTCCCTCATCTCCAGACTCATCAACGTGGCTGGCGCTCCCAGACTGGCTGGACGATCCGACGATTCTGCCATACATCAGATTCGCTCTCCTCTCGGCACAATTGCACGCTGTATGAGCTCGTGCCGCACGAGCTCTGCGGAGGATGATATACAGGTTAGCTGACCATAACCTGACGCATAGGCGACCAATTTAGGCTCTTCCAATCCTCAAGGGAGCAGGCAAACAAATAAAGACGGTACCGTTCACCCGAGGAGCGTGCTCCCTCATCTGGATCAGCATTGCGCAATGCGTTATGACCTGAATCGCAATACACCTGCACGAAACGCTGACCCCACTGCTAAGAGACTGATCTTCGAGACGGTGTTGTCACCCAAGGGTATGCGCTTGCCTTGCCGATCAAACAGTCTTAGCTGCAACGTCTCCGCTGCTGTGTCTTAATAACCGAAGCCGTCAGAGCATGCGGGTCTGATCTCCATCGCAGATCAAGTGATCAACAATGGATCTATTCCATTGCAAATATAGCGCCTGCCGCAAGCGGGCTAGGCCACCGGTCAGGCAGCTTCGGCTGGGGCTGAAACATGGACCTGGCAATTGGCCGGACACACCCTGGCGCACGCGCCGCAGCCGATGCAGGCGCCCTGATCATTCAGAACCATGATCTTCTTTTCGATCTCATCGTCATCGTCAAGATCAACAAGTTCGCCGTCCTCGCTGATTCCCTTCAACGCCATGACACCTCGGCCACACACCTTGAAACAGCGGCCACAGCCGATGCATTTTTTGGCGTCAATCGACGTCAGGTAGTCTGGCGTCCAGTCGCGGCCATCGCGCGCTGTAAGTGACATGAGTCGGCCCCTCCTAAGTATTTTCCAACGCCTTCAAATCATGGTTTCTGCGCTCAAGTTCGGCATAGGCATCGTGCGCCTTCTGCGCAAACACCATGATCGAGGTCCAGTTGATGGGCAATTCCTCCGAAAGGTCGTGCAGATCCATTTTGGCTTGTAGCGCTTTGGCCGATAGCTTCTTTATTTCAGCCTTCAGTGTTTCACGTTCGCTCATCAGTATCCTCAATAGTTCGCCACGTCCGGACACTTCCGTATCAGGTCGATTCCCCTCCCTGACATATTTGCCTCCCTCTTGCGCGAGCTTTGCGAGGCTATCGAACCCGAAGCGATGCACATCACGCAGCCGCTTGTTCACGGCGATCAGCCGGCCTCCGATCAGCACGATACGGCCAAATCCATCATGATGCAGCTTCAAGATCGGCTGGATCATCACACTGGCCTCCCTCTCGACCGCGAGCGCGACCGCGTTGAAGAACAGCTCCAGCCGCCACAGCGTATCGGGGCCAGGATCACCGACAATCGGCAACGCACGCCGCTTTTCCTTGTCCAAGACATAGGGCTCGAGAAGGTCGAGATCGCTCCTGGCCTTCCAGGCTCCCGTGGTGTCCTGAGCGCGCCAAATCTTTACTAGCTCCTTGATGAACAGCGCATCGGCGGAGCTGTCCTGCTGCTCTATTTCTGCTGTCATTTCATCTCATTCGTCGAACTCGAATGTGCTCCGCTGGTCCTTTGCCATTGCCTTGCGTAGCCAGGGAGGTGGTGTGCCTCTTAGGACGTCCTCGAGCTTTTCGAGCAACACCAGAATGTTTTCTGGCTTGTTTACCTTGATCGGATGGATCTTGTTGGCGACCACCCGGGCAGCACCGGCGCCGCCGATGGCAGCAACGTAAAGAATTGCGCAATCTTTAATCGCCTCGATCTTCGGCGCTAACTTGTCGTCGTTACCGTCTTCCTTGAGATCGCCCTCAAACTCAACCGCTTTGAGAAACACGTGTCCGCTTGGCGCGACCTCGTAGATAGCAATATTCTTTGCCCAACCAAAATGAGCATCGACGCGCCTTAGATCTTGAGTGGCGAATGCGACCTTCATGCAGTCGACCTCTCGGCTGCACCGATGGAACTGAGATGCCCGGACCTTGATGGCAGCGCGACCGGAGCCCGCCATCGATCGGGCGTAGGTTGATGGTTCTCCTCGCGGTCCGCGATCCCGAGATTGGCGATATCGAAGATCAGATCGCGGGTACCACGATAACCAATCGATAGTTGGTGCCCTGCGCCAAGTCGATCGAACATCGGAAAACCCGCACGATAGAACGGAATTTTCAGCCGGGCAGCCGCTTGCCTGCCATGCGAATGCGTGATCAGCAAGTCGCAATTCTCGGTTCTAGCAAGCTCTTCGAGATCCTCAAGATCACCAATTAGCACCTCGTTGGTCTTGATCCGCTCGATCACCGCCGATTGTGTGGTCGTTACGGCCGCACGCACCTGCGCCCCCATCTCGTGCAGCATACTGGAGAGATCATATAGGAGGTCTGGCTCAGCGGCGATCGCAAGTCTGCGACCACCAATATGGAAGTGCGCGTCCAGCATTGCATCCGTGAGCTGGCCGCGCTGCCGCCGATATTTCGGTGGCACGGGACGGCCGCTGATTTCACTCACAAACGTCATGAATTCGTCGCACGGACCGAGGCCGCACAGCCGCTCGAAGAGGCGAAATGGAACGCCGCTTTTGGCCTGCATGACCTCTGCCGCTCGGCGCATCTGCGCGCCGATTGCAATGGTCCACCCGGCGCGGCCCATGCTCGCGATCTCGTCGACGCCGATGCCGCCGATGGTCGTTGACGTAAACTCGTCGGGGATATGCCCATCGAGCGACGCTGCCAGGTCAGGCAGGAAGGATGGCCGCAACCCACAATCCTCCAGGATGGCACGGAGTTCGTCAAGATCACCCGGCGTGAGGTGACATCCTGGAAGAACGTTCACTCTCGAGGAATCGCGCAGGCCGTTGACGTTGGGCCCATCCACCAGCAACTCCACAATGCGCGTCACAGCCTTCTCCCAGCCGTCCTGGAACGCGCCCTTGAAATCGGGTGTCGAGACATAGACCAGCGGCAATTTCGCAAGTTGCCGATGCTTGTTTCGGATTAGCTTGAGGTAAGCTTCCACATCGTCCCCGTTAGTCTCGGTGATGCCGGTCGAGCAGATTCCGACGATCTTTGGCTTGGCTCGGTTGTAGATATTGAGTATCGCCTGCTCGAGGTTCTCATAGCCGCCGAGCACGGTCGCGACCTCGCTCATCGCGGTGGTCTGCAGCGGTACCACCTCCCTGAAATGCCGCACAAAGAGCGTGAGCCCGAAAGAAGTGCATCCTTGCGAGCCATGCAGAAGCGGCATCGCCCCGCGCAGCCCCATGAAGGCGAATGCGCCGCCAATCGGCTGGCTCATCTTCAGCGGGTTGACCGCGCAGGCTTTTGTTGGCACCGTGGTGAGGGCCATCATTCCCCCTATTCTGCGGCCTGCAGCATGGCAGATGGCGAGGACACCAAGATGTCCTCGATGCGTCTCTTGCAGCAACCACCGACCGCATCGGTGTGCTCTTTGACTTCCTCGACGCTTCTCAGACCATGCCCGTAGATCGCATCCTCGATCGTGCCGAGATCGACCGTGTTACAGTGGCAAATCTTCCTCGCGCGGCGCGCCGTTTCGGCGAGCGCCGGTTCGCAGGCGATCTCGACCGCCGGCGACTGCATATGCAGCTTCGCCCTGGCCAAGGCCTCCCATGGTGCCGGTCGACGTACTTGCTCCCACATCGGATTTGAGAGCGACTTGTCGATCTCCTCCACTAACTTGATCATTCCGACATAGCCCATATAGGCATGGCATCGCTCCTGGTTGATATCGAGCCAAGGCGTCGCTGCTTTCAGCGCGACGAACTGCGATTTGCCGCCCGATAGCATGATGTCCGCTTTTGCGCCCTTCAACATCTCGTACATTTCACGCGGCGACATGTCCTCGATCATGTGCGCATCCTGTCCCATGAGCTCCTTGATGCGCTCTTTGTCCTCCCTTGTCGATTTCTTCACGCTGGTTCCGACCAATTCGAGCCCGGCCTCCTGTAGTGCCGCAACGACCGACCATGACTTGACCCCGCCGGTAATCAGCAAAGCCTTCTTTCCCTTGAAGCGTGACTTGTACGGTTTGATCGCGGCCCAGGCCCGTGCCTCCTCGCGCGCGATCACCGCGTCGGTGCGCCCGAGCAGATCTTGCGGTGCGCCGCGCTCAACCAATAAGCGGGCAATCTGGCGCAGCGAATCACTTGAATCCTGGACACCGTAGAACGAGCCTTCGAAGAACGGGATTCCGTAGCGTTCCTCCATCTTGCGCGCGACGTTGATCATGCCCTTTGAGCACACCAACATCGCCGCCCGCGCGCGATGGGATGACGCGACTTCACGATATTTGGCATCGCCCGAGATGCATGAGAGAATCCGGATTCCAAGCTCATCGAGCGAAGGCTTGACTTGCCAGAGCTCCCCCGAAAGATTGTATTCTCCGATCAGATTGATGTCGTAAGGTGTGGTGCGGTCTGGCTCCCGCGTTCCGATCACATGTTCCAGCAACGCCTCGCCGGCGAGCTTGTTGCCGAGGTTCTTGGAGCCAACGAACCCCGGGGAATTGATCGGGATGACCGGTTTGCCGAACCTTTGCGAGGCGGCCTTACAGACCGCGCTGACGTCGTCGCCGATCATCGCGGGAACACAGGTCTGATAGACGAAAATGGCGGGCGGGTCATGCTTGTCGACGATCTCCTTGATCGCCTTCCAGAGCCGCCTCTCACCTCCAAATACGATATCGGTTTCGTTCATATCGGTTGTGAATGCGGTGCGCCATAGATTCGAACCGGAAGACGCCGCGCCGCGATTATCCCAGGAGTTGCCTTCGCAAGCGATCGGACCATGCACCAAATGAGCGACGTCGGTAAACGGCTGTAGCGCGATCTTAGCACCGTCGAAGGCGCAGCCGCCCGCCGCACTACCCGGCTGCAGTAGCTTGGTGCATCCCTTCTTGCGCTCAGCCTCCGACTTACTGCCGTTCTTGGCGCAGCCCGGCTCGTTGAAAATATTCTGGACCGTAGCTGACAGCGAACTCATCCGTTCTCCTCTTAGCCGAACTAATTGCAAGTTGAGCCATCGTGCGCTCGTGCTATCGCCAGTGTTTTCGGCGACGGCACGTGCATTGTCCGTCATCAACGAATGATGTCGAAGCTGTAGTCAGTTTTGCCAAGAACGTTGGTCTTCCGGTCGATTTCGTCGAATATCTTGTCGAGAATCTTCACCAGCACATTCAGGCCGCCCTGATAGCCCCACACAGGGGAGCGGTGATGATGATGCCGATCAAACACCGGAAAGCCCATGCGGATCAGTGGCGTTCCTGTGTCACGTTCCAGGTACTTGCCATAGGTGTTGCCAATCAGAAGATCGACCGGCTCGGTGAACAAGAGCGAGCGCATGTGCCAGAGGTCTCGGCCCGGATAGGACTGGCAGGCATGCCCAAACGGTGAGCTTGCAAACAGCGCCTGCATTTTGTCCTGCCACGCCTTATTGCCGTTGGTGGACAGCACATGGGTTGGTTCGGCGCCGAGTTCGAGCAGAAAGGCGGCCAACCCATAGCAGAGATCCGGATCGCCATAGATTGCGAACTTCTTGCCATGGATATGCGCGCTGGAGTCAGCGATGGCATCAACCAAGCGGCCCCGCTCTCGCGCGAGTTGCTCCGGGACCTGCTTGCCGCTGATGCGTGATAGCGCCAGGAGAAATTCATCTGTTGCGGAGACGCCCACCGGGTAATTGAAAGAGACGACGTCCTGGCCATGCTCAGACACGAGCCGCAGCGTTTTTTCGGTACACCACTGCTGCATTGAGATTGTCGCCTTGGCGTGAACCGCGTTAGCTGCGTCTTCCAGCGTGGTGCCGCCGTCATACATCCGGAAATCGCCATCAGTCGGGGTATCGAAGACGTCGGAGTTATCGGCCAGTATGGTGTATTGGATACCCATCAGCGCCAAGATGCGCTTAATCTCACGAAGGTTTCCGACGGTGTAGCCATCGAACCCACCAATGATGTTGATCGACTCGTTTGGCATGCGCTCCAGCTTCGGCGCTGTTCCGGCCTTGCCGTCCCAGAAATGCTCCAGAACACCCTTGAGTGCGTTGTCATATCCGGTGACGTGGCTACCGACGAACGCCGGCGTGTGTGCAAACGGCACGTCGAACTCCGCCGGAACAGAGCCCTTTTCCTTCGATGTCTTGATGAACGCATTGAGATCATCGCCAATCACCTCGGCCATGCAGGTCGTGGAAACCGCAATCATCTTGGGCTTGTACATGTTGTAGCTGTTGGCAAGTCCATCGATCATGTTGTTCAAGCCGCCGAACACCGCGGCGTCTTCCGTCATCGAGGAAGAGACGCAGGAACTCGGCTCCTTGAAGTGCCTCGACAGATGGCTGCGGTAGTAGGCCACGCAGCCTTGCGAGCCGTGGACGAAGGGCAGCGTGCCCTCAAAACCGACCGAGGCGAACACGGCGCCAAGCGGCTGGCAGGCTTTGGCCGGATTTACCGCCAGCGCCTCCCGCGCAAAATTCTTCTCGCGGTATTCAGGCGTTTTCGTCCATTCCTTGATGCGTTCAACCTCGGCTGGATCGCGGGAATTCTCGAACATCTTCTTGTTAGCCAGCATCTGCTGGTATTCTGGACCGCGAAACAGTTCGAGATGATCGAGCACGTGTTCTGCACTCTGCGCCATTTTTGAGATCCTTCACTATCGAAATTGGTATCGTCCCGACTCTCCACGAAGAGCCAGATACATTGCTTTATTCTGCCGCCAAGAGCTTCGCCTTCGAAGCTTCTTTCCAAGGCGCTTTCGTCTTCTTCCAGATCGGCGAGTTGACAGCCATGTCCATGTCGCGCGCGAAGATCGCAAAGCCGTCATAGCCGTGATATGGACCTGAATAGTCCCAGGAATGCATCTGCCGGAACGGTATACCCATCTTTTGGAAAACGTATTTTTCCTTGATGCCCGATCCGACTAGGTCGGGCTGGAGCTTTTCGACAAAACTCTCGAACTCGTAGCCATTGACGTCGTCGTAGATGAGCGTGCTGTCCTTGACGTAGTGCTGGGCGGTGCGCTGATAGTCGTCGTTGTGGCCGAACTCGTATCCGGTACCCACGACTTCCATCCCGAGGTCCTCGTATGCGCCAATCACATGACGCGGGCGAAGACCGCCGACGTACAACATCACCGTCTTGCCCTCCAGGCGCGGGCGATATCTTGCTATTACGGCGTTCACCAGCGGCTGGTACTTTTCAATCACCCGCTCAGCGCCTTCTTTGATCTTATCGTCGAAGTAGCCCGCGATCTTGCGCAGCGACTCTGCGATCTTTGAAGGTCCAAAGAAGTTATACTCGCACCACGGGATACCGAACTTCTCTTCCATGTGGCGGGAGATGTAGTTCATGGAGCGGTAACAATGCAGAATGTTGAGCTTTGCCTTCGGCGTTGCCTCGAGCTCAGCGAGTGAACCGTCACCAGACCACTGCGCAATCACCCGCAGGCCCATTTCCTCCAGAAGAATTCGCGATGACCAGGCGTCGCCACCGATATTGTAGTCTCCGATGATCGCAACATCGTACGGCGTCGACTCAAACTTCGGTTTACCATCTGGCTCGAACTTGTCGAAAATCCAATCGCGCACGGCGTCGTTGGCAATGTGGTGGCCGAGCGACTGCGAGACGCCGCGAAAGCCCTCGCAGCGGACCGGCACGATGGTCTTGCCGCCATACTCCTTGGATTTCGCTCTTGACACAGCCTCGATGTCGTCTCCAATCAATCCGATCGGGCATTCCGACTGGATGGTGATGCCGTTGTTGAGTGGGAAAAGCTCCTGGATTTCGTCAAGAACTTTGACCAGTTTCTTGTCGCCACCGAATACGATATCCTTTTCCTGGAAGTCGGAGGTTAATTGCAGGGTCACGAAGCTATCGATCCCGGTCGTGCCAACGTAATAGTTACGACGCGAGCCCCACGAGTACTGACCGCAGCCCACCGGTCCATGGCTGATATGGACCATGTCCTTGATCGGCCCCCAGACCACGCCCTTGGATCCTGCGTAGGCGCAGCCTCTGATTGTCATCACACCAGGGATGGATTTGATGTTGGACTTGACCCCACAGTCCGATTTGCCGGCTTGGTGCACGTTGAGATGCTTGGCGCGCCGTTTTGCGGTCTTCTCCGGATAGACCTTCAGCACCTTCTCAATCAGCTCTTTGTTGCGAGCCCTGATTTCTGCGATGCTCTGGGTCGAGGCGAGGCTCATGCTGAGGTCCTTCGAGGGTTAGCTGTTGCGAGAGCGGCTTCGTGCCCTAGAGTTTTGCAATGAGCATGCCAGTGCGGCGCGAGCACAAAAAGCGGAACGATTGAAATCAGTTAGCGCGCTCGGTGGTGCAGCACGGGGTATTGTGGCTAACGCGACATCGCGCTTTGCCCGGAGAACCCTTCGTTTGGTCCTGTTCGAAATGGAACAGGGGCGGCGATATGTGAAGTAGCACCGCACGATTCCAGATGTGCGGCTGCCGATCGCGATGCTCCGCGCTCGAGAGAGCGCCCGAACAAGCGAACCGAGCGGCAAAGGCCGGCTGATCGAGCCCGGGTTTGCCTACGCCATCCATGCCTGTTGAGATCTACAGATACTTGCCTTCAGCGACGACGATGATGCCAACGGTTATGACGTCGTCATCGTCGCGAGTTCGATGCTCCACCGCCCAGACGCCGCAAGCTCGCGGGCTCACGAGAACAGCTGTCGCGCCTTGATAAGTGCCCGCACGAGCGTATCAATCTCTTCACTTGTGTTGTAAAGTGCGAAAGACGCACGGCACGTCGCCAGCACACCCAAGCGCTCGAGCAGCGGCATCGCGCAATGGCCACCCGCCCGCACTGCAACTCCGGCGCGGTCGACGACCGTGGCAATGTCATGTACATGCGCGCCTTTCATATCAAAGGAGATGATCGGCCCCTTTTCGGCCGGCGTCCCGATGATTCGTACGGCGTTGATGTCCCCTAGCTTCTCATTTGCGTAAGCGAGCAGCGCGTTCTCGTGCTTGCGGATCTGTTCTTTGCCTATCGAATTGATGTAATCTAAAGCCGCCCCCAAACCGATCGCCTCGACAATCGGCGGCGTCCCCGCCTCGAACCGGTGCGGCGGTTCACCATAGATGACGCCGGCACGCGAGACCTGACGGATCATCTCGCCGCCACCATTGAAGGGCGGCATTGACGAAAGATGCTCTGACTTGCCGTAAAGCACGCCGATCCCTGTCGGACCATAGAGTTTATGGCCTGTCATTACGTAGAAATCGCAATCGATGTCGCAGACGTCGACGGTCAAATGGACACATCCTTGCGAGCCGTCGACCAGTACGGGAATACCCCGTGCATGTGCGATCCTCACTACGTCTTTCACTGGCAAAACGGTACCCAGCACGTTCGACATCTGAGTGATCGCAACCATCTTGGTGCGCGGGGTCAAGAGCCGCTCAAATGCATCGAGCAGGAAATTGCCGTCATCATCAACCGGCGCCCACTTGATGACTGCGCCGAGCCGTTCTCTTAAAAAATGCCACGGCACAATGTTGGAGTGGTGTTCCATAATCGACAGAACGATCTCGTCACCGGCGCTGACCCGTTCACGGCCGAAGGTCTGGGCGACCAGATTGATGGCCTCCGTGGCGCTGCGGGTGAAGACGATCTCTTCGTTCAGATGTGCGTTCACAAACCGCGCCACCTTGGTACGGGCGCCCTCATACGCCTCCGTCGCCGCATTCGCCAGATAGTGCAGGCCGCGATGTACGTTGGCGTATTCATTGGAGTATACATGCATCATGCGGTCAAGAACCGCATTCGGCTTTTGCGCGGATGCGGCGTTATCAAGGTACACAAGCGGCTTGTCGTACACCGTCATGGACAGCGCAGGAAAGTCCGCGCGTAGACGGCTGACCTGGTAACTACCGTTGCCTATCGCGGGGTGCACACTCATCGCGCCCGCAGCCAGTGTTCAGCTCGCGCGGTCACAAATTCGCGCAGATTGCCGGCGGGGATCTCCTCGATCGGCTCGCCAATGAATGCTCTAATCAACAACGCCTGCGCATCCTTCTCTGATAAACCTCGAGCGCGCAGATAGAATATGAGACTGGTGTCCAGCGCACCTGAAGTCGATCCGTGCCCGCAAGTCACGTCGTCGGCAAGGATTTCGAGTTCGGGTTTATTGTCCGCCTCGGCCTGGTCGGACAGGAGCAGCGCTCGCGTCATCAGCGCGGCATCCGTCTTCTGCGATGCGGGACGTACGACGACTTGGCCCTGGAACACCGAGCGGCCGCAATCGTCAACGACCGCGTGGAACTTATTCCGACTCATGCAATGCGGCACGGCGTGGTCGACTACGATTGTTGTGTCGGCGTGCTGTTTTTCCCTGATGAGATTGACCCCGTTCGCCGAGAGCCTGGATCCCTCGCCGGCTAGTGTGACGAATCCCTGATAGCGACCGATGGAGCCGCTGCAGGTCATGCTGAAGAGATTGAGGCTCGCTCTGGTACCGACTACGATGATTCCCGACGAAAGGTTCACGGCGTCAGCGGCATCAGCTGCCACCCGGATATACGAAAGGCTCGCCTCGTCACCAACCAGGACGATTATCGCATCGTTGGTTTGATATCGGCTCGCGCCATCAGCCGCGACGAATGTTTCCACCACAGCCGCGTGCGCTCCCTTACCTAGCTGCAGGTAGGAACGGGTAAAATCGGACACCGACAATGAGGTTGCAACGTGAACGATCTGAATGGAGCGCTTAATAGCGCGGCCCTCGGCGATCGTAATCACCAGGCCGTCGGTCGCCATCGCGGCATTGAGCGAGATCATCGCATCAGTTGTGGTCGAAAGCACCAGGCCGGCCATTGCACTGTTGGCCGGATTCTCCAGAATCTCTCGCAACGACCGCACATCGACCCCATTTTCGAGGCTACCGACGTCGGATAGCTCGGGTGCGAATATTCCATCCACCAAAACCAGTTTGACTGCTTGATCGGCAGCCGCTTGCATGACCGACGACTTCGCGCGCACCAGCGCAGCTGCATCTGGTCGCGGAGCGAGTGGCAGTACCTCGCCGATCAAGGCGCATAGATCTGTATATTTCCAAGCCTCGATGCGCCGATGCGGGAGGCCGGCACGCTCGTAGGCCTCGAATGCCCTCGCACGGATATGGGCGACAGGCCCACAGCCAGGCAGCCGTCCGTGCGCCGCGGTGAAGAGATTGCTCTTTGCACGTCCGGCGTCGGCTTCTCTTGCCAAAACTTGCTTCATCAGGAAATCTCTTGAGATGTCAGGCCGCACCTTCGAATTGAGCGTAGCCACAAGCCTCGAGCTCCAGCGCGAGTTCTCTGCCGCCGCGCTTCCTTACCCGCCCTTTGGACATCACATGCACAAAATCCGGCGTTATATAGTCGAGAAGCCGCCGATAGTGGGTGATCACGATCATCGCCCGTTCCGGCGAACGCAGAGCGTTGATACTGTTGGAGACGATGCGCAGCGCGTCGATATCGAGGCCGGAATCTATCTCATCCAAGATGCACAGGCTCGACTCGAATAGCGCCATCTGCAAAATCTCGTTGCGCTTTTTCTCGCCGCCGGAAAATCCGACATTGAAGCCGCGCTTCAGCATGCCTTGTGGGATGTTGAGCGACTTGGCTATCTCGCCGGCCCTTTTCAGAAAATCGGGCGTGGAGAATTCCTTTTGCCCGCGCGCTTTACGCTGAGCGTTCAACGCCGTACGCAGGAAGTTCATGGTGGTCACGCCGGGAATTTCCACCGGATACTGAAACGCAAGAAATATTCCCTTGCCAGCGCGCTCCTCCGGTTCCATCGCGAGAAGATCTTCATCCTTGAACAGGATTTGGCCTGCACTGACTTGATACCCGGGCTTGCCGGAAATAACGTGGCTGAGCGTAGTCTTTCCGGAGCCGTTCGGCCCCATGATCGCGTGTACCTCACCCGCGTTGACCGCAAGATCGAACCCGCGAAGAATTTCGCGCTCGTCCGTGCCGGCATGCAAATCTCGAACTTCGAGTAGCGCCATTCTGATCTATCTCCTGAAATGCATCATCCCGGGTGAGCCGCACTCGGGAGGTCCCGCGGGACGGTTGGCTATCCGACGGCCCCTTCGAGCGAGATCGAGATCAGCTTCTGCGCTTCCACCGCGAACTCCATCGGCAGTTGCTGCAGCACGTCCTTCACGAAGCCGTTGACGACGAGGCCGACGGCTTCTTCCTGCGAGAGCCCGCGCTGGATGCAGTAGAACAGCACGTCCTCGGAAATCTTCGACGTCGTCGCCTCATGCTCGAACGTCGCCGACGAGTTCTTGGCCTCGACATAGGGCACGGTGTGCGCGCCACATTTGTCGCCGATCAGGAGCGAGTCGCAGGCGGTGTAATTGCGCGCGCTGGTGGCCTTGCGATGCGCGCTGACGAGGCCGCGATAGGTGTTCTGCGCCCTGCCGGCGGCGATGCCCTTGGAGATGATCCGGCTCGACGTGTTCTTGCCGAGGTGGATCATCTTGGTGCCGCTATCGACCTGCTGGTAACCGTTCGAGATCGCGATCGAGTAGAACTCGCCGCTCGAATTGTCGCCCCGCAGGATGCAGCTCGGATACTTCCAGGTGATCGCAGATCCCGTTTCGACCTGGGTCCAGGAGATCTTGGAGTTCTTGCCGCGGCAGTCGCCACGCTTGGTGACGAAATTGTAGATGCCGCCCTTGCCCTCGGAATTGCCGGGGTACCAGTTCTGCACCGTCGAATACTTGATCTCGGCGTCATCGAGCGTGACGAGCTCGACCACGGCGGCGTGCAACTGGTTCTCGTCGCGCTGCGGCGCGGTGCAGCCTTCGAGATAGGAAACGTAGGAGCCCTTGTCGGCGATGATCAGCGTGCGCTCGAACTGGCCGGTGTTACGCTCGTTGATGCGGAAATAGGTCGACAGCTCCATCGGGCAGCGCACGCCCGGCGGCACGTAGACGAACGAGCCGTCGGAGAACACCGCCGAGTTCAGCGTCGCGAAGTAGTTGTCCGAGGTCGGCACCACGGTGCCGAGATATTTCTGCACCAGCTCGGGATGCTCGCGGATCGCCTCCGAGATCGGCATGAAGATCACGCCGGCAGCCTTCAGCTCCTTCTGGAAGGTGGTCGCGACCGAAACCGAGTCGAACACGGCATCGACCGCGATCTTGCGGCTCGGCGACGGCGGTCCACCGGGCGGCGGCTCGACGCCTTCGAGGATTGCGACCTCACGCAGCGGAATGCCCAGCTTCTCGTAGGTCTTGAGGATTTCCGGATCGATCTCGTCGATCGAGGACAGCGTCTTCTTCGGCTTCGGCGCCGAGTAATAATAGATGTCCTGGTAGTCGATCTTCGGATAGTCGACGCGCGCCCAGGTCGGCTCGGTCATGGTCAGCCAGCGGCGATACGCCTCGAGGCGCCATTCCAGCATCCAGGCCGGTTCATTCTTCTTTGCGGAGATGAAGCGGACGACATCTTCCGACAGCCCCTTCGGGGCCTTGTCGGACTCGATCTGAGTCTCAAACCCATATCGATACTGGTCGACGTCGATGCGCCGGACGCGCTCGACCGTCTCTTCTGCAGCTACCATTGCCTGCTCCGCTCGCGCAAAGACAACTCCAACCAGTTCCGGCGCACCCTCTCCGAACTGATCCCACAAGTTAGGACCAACTCGGGGCCAGCGCGTACAGAGAATCGGTCGACGAAGCCGGTAGGCTGCCGCTCTCAGTGGTGTCTTCATTCTGTTTCGCGTCGGGGCCCCACTCATCAGCTAATTCCCTATGCCGGCACACAGGTCTCGGGCACCGGGCAAACGACGGCGCACTGCGGCGCGTCAGAATTTCCTTCGCATTGGGAGCACTTGGTCGGATCGATCACATATATGTCGTTCTTCAGGCTAATCGCAGCGTTGGGACATTCGAACTCACACGCACCGCAGACGGTGCACTGGGACGCGATTATCTTGTAGGCCATCACTGCGGTTCCATAAGCAGAAGGTGCGGGACCGCGTCTTGCCTTCAAGTCTCGTGCCAATCAGTCTGGGCTGATTTGTCTCGACTATCTTTCAGAGCGCATGTCGCCGCCTCGACGGCGTGTCGCAAACTCTACATTCGGAATCATAGTGGCTTGATCTCGGTGCCGTGGCGCACGATCAATGACGGCGGTCAGCCAACCACGTGAACTGCGTCCGCCAGCCCTATGGCGCGATCCTTCCCATGGCCGCGGTCACGCGGCTGCGATCGGGTCGCCTCTTCCCGAGTGCTCCGCCGCCAGGTCGGCCGGGCCCCATGTTATTGGTTCTGCTCACCGGAATGGCGGCGGATTCGACTAAAGCGCCACGATGAACACCCGGCGGGGGTCACACCGGAACGACGCACATCTCCACCGCAGAGCCAGAAACTGTCGCGGCGATCGCGCCAGACAAAGTCACGCCGATGATCGCGGCGTTTAGGTGCCGCGGCACCCGCTTTCAAGCCCCGAAGATGACCGGTAACCTGCATCCATATGCCTGTACGAGCAAAGGCACATTGCCTCGCTTCATGGGGCAACTGAAAGCCAAGCGCGATCATCTGGTGTTCCCCGGCTTCGCTTCGCGTTTCAAAACATCCGCCCGCGCTGGTTAGCAAATTGATCGAGCCGAAAAAAAGCCACCCCGAAGGGTGGCCCAAGTCAGGGAGGAAACGCCCGTAAGGGTCTCCGGGATCAGGCCGCAGCCTGTTCGATCGATGAGAAAGGCAACCCTAGGCTCTCGGCCACGGCCTTGTAAGTTAGCCGGCCCCGATGGACATTGAGGCCCGCGCGCAGGTGCGGATTTTCGAGCGCGGCGGCAAACGCCTTGTTGGCCAGTGCCAAACCAAACGGCAGCGTGGCATTAGTCAGTGCCTGGCTTGAGGTCAGCGGCGCCGCGCCGGGCATATTGGCCACGCAATAATGAATGACGCCATCCACTTCGCAGGTTGGATCAGCCTGAGTGGTTGGGTGCGATGTCTCAAAGCAGCCGCCCTGATCGATAGCGACGTCCACGATCACCGCCCTCTTACGCATCGAACTCAGCATACCCCGCCGAACGAGCTTCGGCGCGCTCGCACCTGGAACAAGTACCGCACCAATCACAACATCGGCCGCAAATACCTCTTCCTCCACCGCGTCGATGGTCGAGATTCTGGCCCGAACGCGCAAGCTCGTCCAGTTCGAGCCGGGGTATCGAGCGGTCGATGATGGTGACCTCTGCACCCAAATCGATCGCCATGCGCGCCGCGTGCGTACCAACGAGGCGACCTCCAATCACCACGATCCGGGCCGGCTGAACACCGGGCGCTCCACCGATCAACAGCCCTCGTCCGCCAGCAGTACGCCTCAGGGCGCTACCCGCCCCTTCAATCGCAAACCTATCCGCGACCTCGCTCATGGGCGCCAGCAACGGAAGGCCACCTTGCTCATCAGTTACGGTCTCATAGGCGATCTCGGTCCACCCAGATTTTAGGAGCCCCTTGGCCTGCTCCGGGTCCGGGGCCAGATGCAGATAAGTGAAGAGGATCTGGCTCTCCCGCAGCTGGCTCCATTCGGACGGCTGAGGCTCCTTAACCTTTACAATCATCTCGCTCGACGCGAATACCTCGACTGCGGACGCCAGAATCGTTGTGCCGGCGTTGCGATAATCTTCATCCGCCGCGCCAATGCCCGCGCCAGCATCGGTCTCGATCATCACGCGGTGGCGCGCCGCCACGTATTCGCGGACAGCTCCAGGGGTAAGGCCCACGCGATATTCGTGCGCCTTGATTTCCTTGAGGACTCCGACCTTCATTTGAAAACTCCCTGCCTGGAGGGGCTTTCTAATCGGAAATGCGTAACGATATTGCGACGCGAGTGCCACAATAGCGCAGGAATTCAGCGATCTTTGACCAGCTGCGCAGGATTTCAAACAAGATGCGGCAAGATGCTGAGTGGCTAAGATAACCATACTCGCTGAGCTCAACGATCGAGCCCTCCGCAGCCGACGCGAACAGGCTCTCGACCGCAATGGCACCCGCGCTGAAGAAAAATCATATAACGGATCCGTGGGCGTCTTGAAAACGTCTACAGAACTGCCTTCGCCGCGATGACAGGGTCCTTCCGCTCTGGACCAAACCTATTCTCATCTCATTACCTGCGAATCACGCGTTGGCTATGCACGAGGTCGGCGAATGCACGGACCTCGGTGTCAGTGCCTTCTCCTAAGCCGCCGAGATTCAGGGGAGCAGATCGAGGATCTCTTATTTCTAAGCTGCTCTTGTGCGACACTAGTCTACAAACTAAGCGGCGCGACTTGAGCCAAGGCGCTGTAAAGAGCCTCGTAAGAGCGCCTTTCGCCTCACCTTAACCTCGAAGTGTCAAGTGGGGGCAACGACCTTGGGTGAGCGACGAATGGCGCATGAATAAAACGCTTGGGACCGGGTTCGCGGCTTGGGAATGCCACAAATGAAAATCCAGCCTTGCCGAATTTCTGGAAGAGCGAGCATCACAGTCCGCCAGCAGGGCAGGTCGTAGACTTTAGCTCATTTTTTGAATGACTAATAACCGCTGATGCGTGCCCCCTCATGCCCGCCGCAGTTGGGCGTGACATGTTCAACACATCCGAGGCAATTGTTCGCCCGACAGCCAATCGACAACTCGTCCGCCACCGAAACTGGTCGCCATCTGCACAAACTTGTGATCGTCAGCTACCGCCTCTCCAATATCAGCTGCATCGCACCCGAGCGGATGCGCCTTCATGGCTGCAAGCACAGCATCGGCAGAATCAGGCGCGACGATCGCAACGAGCTTGCCCTCGTTAGCGACATGGATCGGATCAAGCCCAAGGAGTTCGCAGGTCGCCGCAACCGCAGGCTTCACAGGAATGGCGGCTTCCTGCAGACGGAAGCCGAGGCCCGATTGATGCGCAATCTCGTTGAGCGAGGCGGCAAGGCCGCCACGCGTGGGGTCACGCATCACCCGGATACCGCTGCCACCGGCCGCAACCATGGCGGCTACGAGGTCGTGCAGCGCGGCTGAATCCGAGCGCGATCTCTATTTGAAAGGCGACGTTCTGGCGCCTTGACATGATCGCCACCCCATGATCGCCGAGGCTACCGGAAATCAGGACACGGTCGCCAACCCTTGCCTTGTCGGCCGAGAGATCGAGCGCATCGGCCAGGACCCCGATGCCCGGTCGTGGAGATGAACAGACCGTCCGCCTTGCCGCGCTCGACGACCTTGGTGTCCCCAGTGATGATGTAAACGCCGGCGTCGCGCGCCGCTAAGCCCATCGAATCCGCAATCGTTTGCAGATCCGAAAATCGGAACCCCTCCTCGATGATAAAGCTAGCCGATAGATAGAGCGGACGCGCGCCGGCCATAGCGACATTATTGATCGTGCCGTTCACAGCGAGTGACCCGATATTGCCGCCAGGAAAGAACAGCGGTGAAACCACATAGCCGTCCGTCGTCATCACTATTCTGCCTGTTGCAACATCAAACGCCGATTGATCATTGCAGCGGGCGAGCCATTCGTTACCGAAGGCTCGGTGAAAAATGTCCGAGATTAGGTGCGCCATGGCACGGCCCCCGGACCCGTGAGAAAGATCAATGCGTCCGTTCTCGACATCAAGTCTGCGTTGATGGGCCTTTACGCTCATGAACCGTCCCAGCTGATCATCGCGAACTCGGCCATACGTCCAATACGCGGCGCAAGCGCCTTCCGATGAGACCATGCAGGCTCGTATGGGATTTTCCGGCGTGCAAGCAGTTCCAAACAGCTCGCAGTCGACCGGCCGGTGGCTCCGCGCAGAATTGCGCAGCACTCGCACGCTGGATTGTCAGCGACAAGCAGTTCGTGCACCGCAAAACGCGCCTCGGCGTCAAATCTCGCGCATGCCCGCTTCAGCTTCAGTCCGCTTTTGGGTACGAGTCCAAGTCCATGCCATTCGAACTGCTCACGCAGTCCGAATATCTGCGAGCGACCTCGTCCTTGGCGCGCGGATTGCCTTCGCGCGTAACCGCACGGCTGTATTGATTTTCCATGCCGCAGCGGCCTTCGTTCACTTGCCGCACCAGCATCAGGATCACCTGCATGACGTCGAGCGGTTCAAATCCCGCGATCACGATCGGCTTACCGAATTGTTCTGCCAGAGGTTCGTAAGGTCGCGTACCGATGATGGTGCTGACATGTGCAGGCCCGACGAAGCCATCAATTGCGCCCCCGCCGATATTGCGGATCTTCGGATTCTCGAGAATGCTGTGCATGGCGGACGGTGTAAGCACGTGGTTGCAGAACACGCTGAGGCTCTTCAGCCGCTTCTTCTCGGCAATCCGGATCATCACCGCCGTCGGTGGCGTCGTAGTCTCAAATCCAGTGGCAAAGAAGACCACGTCCCGGCTCGGTGCCTGTTCGGCGAGCCGAATAGCGTCGATCGTCGAGTAAAACCATCCGAATGTCAGCGCCTAGCGCCTTGGCTCGCAGCAATGACTTCACCCGCGCGTAATTTGGTCAGCCAGCACCGCGTTCAAAAAGCAGCCGCCGCTTAGGACGACGGCATTGACACCGGTTGTTCACGCAAAGCGCGTGACCCAGTCAATGCAAGCGGCGGCGAGAGTGCCATGAAACAGCCCGGCTCCGTCCGTGGCGCCTACGTTGTCTGTAATCAAGTGCTCAAAAAGCGGACGAAGCGACAGCACGCCGCCATCCATCGTCCAGCCGGCATCGAGAATCTCAGTCCGCCGCACCAGCGCCTCGAGCTTCATTGCGGCCTCGCCCTCATAGCTCTGCAAACTCGCAATGCCCAGCAGCGCCGCCGCCGCATCAAACAACCGGCCCGCGCGGGTTGTGATGGTCCCGCCCTGCTGATCCAGCAATGCGCGCACGCGCTCAGCCTGGCGTTGCGCTGCAAAGCGATGGCCGATTTCGGTTCCCTTGCCAAGCAACTGCAACATTGCGTAGGTCCCACATGACCGTGCTCAGCGATGACGGCGGCAGCATGCGTGTGGTGATGCTGGACAGCGACCAGCGCGCGGCCGCTTGCCTCCGCAAAGCGCGTGGACGCCATATTGGGATGCAGATCATGGGCGATGACGGCAGGATCGACGTCAAGAATCAATGTGAGATGACGAATCGTCTCTTCAAACACACGAATGCTTTCGGCCGTATCGAGATCGCCATATGCTGGGAGACGAACGCTTCGTTGTTCCGCGTGACGGTGATGGTCGACTTCAACGCAGCGCCAACAGCAGTACGGACGGCACAGATCTTGCCAGCCGGATCGGTTCTGGAACATAGCCACGGGCGCGACGAATGCGTTGGGCGCGGCCCGCCACAACCGACACGACGGAGTCATCCGCACGCGTTAGGATCTCGCGATCATGGGTCACGACAAGGTCGGCGATTCCCTCAAGCCGCCGCAGCGCCTGTGCGTTGTCGATCAGCAGCGGTTCGCCACAAAGATTGGCACTGGTGGCAACGATGACGGGGCCAGTCCCCACAAGCGATACTCCGGTCGAACGAAGCACCTGAAAGATGAAGTGATGCAGCGGGGCCGCGGGCAGCATGGCACCTACCCGCGATAAGCCGGGAGCTATCGCGGGTGCTAAATTATGGCGCGAACGTAGAAGGACGACGGGACGAACTACGGATTCGAGTAGCGCGAACTCGGGCTCATTCGCTTCCGCGATCTCATTGACCCGCTCTATGGAACCGACCATGACGGCGAATCGCGTCTCAAGACGCCGCTTTCTGCCGCGCAAACGCTGCACCGCGCCCTGGTTGCGCGCGTCGCAAAGCAGCTGGTATCCGCCCAGCCCCCTTATCGCCACGGTTTGGCCGTCGACGATTGCCGCGACAATAGCGTTGTTTCCATGGCTGAGCCGCGGGCCGCATGTCGGACATGCGATCGCCTCCGCATGGAACCTGCGAATCGCCGGATCGAGATATTCGCTGACGCAGGCGGCACACAGCCTAAAGGCCTTCATGACCGTGTTTCGGCGATCGTAGGGAAGCTGTTCGGAGAGGGACGGGCCGCAATGCGAGCAATTGATGAAGGGATAACGGTAATGGCGACTTTTCGGATCGAACTACTCACTGATGCACTGCTGGCAGGTCGCGGCATCGGCGACGATCCGCGTTGACGACTTGCCACCTTCGCTGGTGCCGATCGAAAAGTCTTTCGCCGCGAGCGCTCCTGTCTCCTGAACGCAGATGTGGTCGATGCATGCCAGTGGTGGTGCTTCAAGCGGCAAAGCGGCGACAAACTCCGACGCACGGTTGCCCTCCACCTCGATCGTAACGCCCTCTGGATCATTGACGACAAACCCCGCCAATCCGTACCGCGTGGCCAGGCCATAGACGTAAGGACGAAATCCGACCCCTTGCACAGCTCCGCTCACGCGCACGCGTAGCCGAGTTTGGCCGCAGGTGGGCGGCGCTCATCGCCTTGTGTCCCTCTCGGCGAGTCTCTGATGCGCCTGATTGTCAATCCAAGCATAGAGCGCGCCGAAACCCTCGCCAGTACGCGCCGAGACCGTGAGCACTTCGATCCTTGAATTGACGCGCCTTGCATACTCGATGATCTTGCTCACATCGAACTCAAGGAATGATGTCAAATCAATCTTGTAATCAGCACGAGCGACGAAGCGGCAAACATATCCGGATAGTTGAGCGGCTTGTCTTCACCTTCGGGGGTCGATAGCATCACGATCTTGCAGGCTTCGCCTAGGTCGAAGGCTGCGGGACAGACCAGATTACCGACGTTCTCGATGAAGAGAATACCGCGCGTGAGCCGCGGCGGTCGGCCTCGCCGATCATTGAAGCATCGAGGTGGCCCCCTGCCGGTATTGACTTGAACAACCGGCGCGCCAGCCGCGCGAACGCGTTCGGCATCATTCGAGGTCTGTTGGTCGCCTTCGATGACGCCGATCGGGCGAGTGCGCTTGAGCTCGGACACGGCGCGGACGAGCAGCGACGTTTTGCCTGCACCGGGACTGGACACAAGATTAAACGCCAGCAGGTCATCGGCCACGAAGAGCGCGCGATTATCCGCCGCGATCGTATCGTTCTTGCCAAGTATGTCACGTCCGACCTGAATGACCCGCTCGCGGTTCGTGTCCGCTGCCTTCAAGGTAGCCGCACCGGCCCCGCAGGTCTGAATGGCCTGCCCATCATGAGCCTGCGGATGGCCGGGATGATGATGGCGAGCATGGTCTTGGCGAGCATGGTAGGAATGCAGCAAGCTTTGATCACCATGCACATACGCTCCGTGGCGATCACCGTCCTGCACACGAGCATGATAGCGCCGGTGGTCTTGCGCATCATGAACTTCGACGCGTCCGGTCGAATACATTCCTTCACTGCAACCGCATACGGTCACACCAATTGACCTCCAGCTCTTTCGCGCGCATCTGTTCGCCTGTCGTTATCTGCAACTGATAACTGCCGCAGTAAGGACAACACTCAGCGCGCAGAGCAATTTCGACACTCTTCGAACAGGCCATGCACCAGGACATGCCAGGCACTTCGATGATTTTAAGAACCGCGCCGTCGGCGACGGTCCGTGTTGCGACAGCTGTGCAGCAGAACTTAATAGCTTCGGGCGCGACATCGCTGAGGGCCCCGATCTCCAGACAGATGCTCCGCACCTGCGAAATCGATCGGCGACGCGCCTCCTCCTCGACAATTTCGACGATGCCAGACAAAGCGCCATTTCATGCATCGCCAACCTCGCGAAAATTGAGCGTGAACCCGGCGCAAGGATTGAGCGATGCAATCACCGCACGAACCGCTTCCTGATGTGGTCTCGCCGTCAGCACCGCGCCCTGAAGGCGCCGGACAAGTGGTCCGCACCGAAGGAAATTCCATTCCGTCGGCGCTAGGAATTCGACGCGGGATATCCGGCCCCGAGGATCAAGCTCAACCGCGTGATAGAGGCGCCCCCTGGCGCATTCGACTGCTGCCGCTGCACGGCCAGGACCTAGCCTGTAGCTTTCGATGATCCCATGTTCCGCCGACTCGATATGAGCACGAGCCTCGAGCCAAGCGCACAGCCGAACCATCTCCGTAATTCGGGCCATCAGCCGCGCAACCGCACCCGGCCGGCCCGGCGGAAGCCGATTGCGCGTCATGTGGCGCGCCAACGGCCCCGTTTCGGGCGCAGCCCCTCGAGATCCGGACAACAGCAGAACGTATCGTCGTCCGCGAGTAACCGTTCAACGATATTGCGGTCGTCGGCAACGGACAGGAACGAGTGCTCGATCGAGATTGACTTCAAGTCGACCTCATCAAGCTCTGCAATGCGAAGCGCGAACGGGCTGCCGGACTTCAGCGCACAAGCCTCTCTCGTTATGCCGAACGCGGCCATCGCGGCCCCAATTCGCGCTATTGCTTCGCGTCGAGCAGGGCCGCGGATTGGCTGTTCGCTGCCGATAGACACTGATGTTCCGTGCATCACGGATCGAACCGCTGCCGCACTGCCGACGTTCGGCGTAAGATGACCGACAAAGAGGCCACGCAGCAATTCCGCGATACGCTCGGCAACGACCAAGGTAATACGATGCTGCTTTGTCGCGAGGATGATCTCTTCCTTGCGCGCCGCCTCGATCGGGGCCAGTAAGGCAGCCTGCTGCGCAGCGGCACATAGCGCGAAGAGCCGCGGCAGCCCCTCAATCACCGACGATGCCTGTTTGCCGGCGAACAGCCACGCCAGCGGCGGCCGGGCTCGGGGCACGATCTCGACTGCGCCGATTACGTCGGCAGCAATCGATACGGTGACATCAATCTTGTTGCGGGAGGCGAGGCTCATGGGCGGCGCTCCTCCATCATCTCACGCAACAAAAGCCGGCGACCAGACGCACTGAGATCCAACGCGTGGCTCCAATGTGGCGCTGAGCGGTTGTCCGACTAGACGCCGGCAAGGACCGCTGCTTTGGCGCGGGCGGATCGCATAGCTTTGCATGCAAAGATCGCTGAGAGCCTGACTCAAAATTGCATTGCTGTTTTTATCGCTGCGATGCGCCTTGTCATGAGTTGGACAGAGGCGAGGAAGAGCCAGGCAGTTGCGCTTTCGATGGTTCGCTCGAAGTCCTTGGCCAATCTGCGGTTGCGGCCGAGCCAGGCGAAGGTTCGTTCGACCACCCAGCGGCGCGGAAGCACCTCGAAGCCCTGTGCGGCATCGGAGCGCTTGATGATCTCGACAGTCCACCGGCCGATCTTTTCCAGCACCGCCTTGAGCTTTTCGCCGGCATAGCCGCCATCGGCGAAGATATGGCGCAGCCAGGGGAAGCGGTAGCGAATGCTGCACAGGACATCTGGCGTGCCGTCACGATCCTGGACGTCGGCAGCGTGAACGATCGCTCCGACCAGGAGCCCTTGGGTGTCGGTGACGATGTGGCGCTTTCGACCCTTGATCTTCTTTCCCGCGTCGTAGCCGCGAGGGCCGCCACTTTCCGTGGTCTTGACCGATTGGCTGTCGATCACGCCGGCCGTCGGCGAGGCCTCCCGGCCGATCGCCTCGCGCGCCAGCATCAGGAGTGCGTGGTTGATCGATTGCCACAATCCGCTGTCGCGCCATTGGTAGAAATAGTACTGCACCGTGGTCATTGGTGGAAACAGAGTGGGCGGCAGCATGCGCCACGGCAATCCGCCGCGCAGCAGATAGAGTACTGCCTCGACGATGTCGCGATAGCTCCATTTCGGGCGCCGCCCGCGCTTGGCCCGCACAGGAAGCAACCTCTCCAGCACGCCCCATTCCGCATCCGTCAAGTCGCTTGGCAAACGCAGCTCCTCTCGGGCAAATTGTGCCCGGGTGATATCAGTCCACATTCTCGATCCCTTTGATGCTTCGCAACACCGATGGAATCAGAACTCGCTGATATCACTCAACTTATTTTTCGGTCGGACACTGAGAGGGGAGCAACAGGCAATTACGGCGAATGGCGCTAGCTCGCCGACAATAAGTTCGATGCAACCGGATCCGGCCCGCGGGGGTAGATACCATTTGTGGCCAGCACGCGGTTGGCAAGTGGCCTTACGCAAGATGCAACCGCCTTCATGACCCGACGCGCAATCATGCCGACGGGCGAGCGCTCATGCGTGCGAAATTCGCTCGCCTCGACCCTGGGCGGTTCGCTCGAGGTCCGTCGCTTGCGATTGGCGATATGCCGATTGGCTACCACAAGCATCGCCACCGATGTGAACATATCGTTTTGCATGCTCCCGCGAGGGCTTGTTTCACGGTCAAGCATCGTACTCAATCGACACGCGATCCAGCCAATGTCGCGTTGCCGGCGCGCCGTCTGCGACGAACGCGCCGGATGCCGATTGATTTCCAAGTACTTCATGTGAAGTATGCCTCGATAATTTCCTGCAGGCGTTCGGCGGAATCCTCGAGATCTTCGTCGGCGGCCGACGCAACAATCGGCACGCCGCCGACCTTCCAGCGTATCCAGAGTGATGTTGTCCATAAAAATTGAAGTATTGCACGTTCCGGATCCGGGTCGCCTGCACTCGGCATGCGCCGTAGCCGCAGAAGATCAGTCGGACCGGACCATTGCCCACGCTTCACCGCTGAAACGCCAGCTCGACAGCGCTCATCGGCAGCAGCGTGAGATTGATGACATGCGCGTGCATGCCAGACAGCCAGGCACGAGCCCGTCCGCGTATTTCGGCGAGCACCGGCAGCACGTTCATCGTACCGTCCGGCGCCGGGCCTATCACAAGATCGGTGGACGTCAGATCAGTCGCGGCGCGCTGCACAATCTGTGGGATCGCCCCGACCTGAATATATTCATGTGCCGGCTCCATCCCGATGCGCAGGCGCCAGATTCCCGCATGCACGGTCTCCCCGATTTGCGCCAGAGAGCCGTCCGGCAGTGCAACGACGCCGGCCACCTCACCCTCCCCGAGCACTTCGGCAATCAGCTTGCGTTCGAGATCGTCGAGTTTAGCGAGTCTGTAGAGTTGCGTCCCGGCGCCGCTCGTCTGACCGCCAGCAGCAGCGGCAGCGCTCGACAGCAGCGCTTTGGATCACCATGGTTCGATCGGCAACACCTCGCTGAGATCGCCATCAAGAATGACGCCGCGCGGCAGCTTGAGACTTTTCGCGGAACAGTCGTTGGCATTTTCGGGGATGTCGCCATAGGACATCACACCTTTGCCCGAAAGCCCGCTGCCATGCAGCCAGTCCTTGTAGAACGAGCCGATCGCTGCAATGTCCGGCAGATAGACCTGCTCGACAAACTCGATCGAACGATCGATGATCGAGGACACTAAGCTAAGCCGCTCCATATTGATCGCACCCACCGCGCCAGTTCCGTCGATATTGATCGCGCAGGGCACGCCGCCGACCAGCCAGTTCGGATGCGGGTTCTTGCCCCCATAGACCGCTTGGACCTTGACGATTTCTTTCTGGAAATCGAGCGCCTCCAGATAATGCGCCACGGCCATCAGATTCGCTTCCGGTGGAAGCTTGTAGGCCGGATGCCCCCAATAGCCATTCTTGAACGGACCGGGTTGCCCGGATCCGAAGAACTTAGTGAGCCTGATCTGCAGATCGTTAAAGTAGCCAGGGCACGACAGCGGCCAGGGCGAGATAGACTGCGCCAGCGCCGACGTCGACTTGGGATTGGCCTTGAGCGCGGACATCACGTCAACCCAATCGAGCGCGTGCACGTGGTAGAAATGCACCAGGTGATCATGCACAAGCAGACACAGTTGCATGATATTGCGTATCGAGTTGGCATTCTCCGGAATGGCGATCCCTAGCGCACTTTCAACGGCGCGCACGGAGGTGAGCGCATGGGTGCCGGTGCAGACACCGCAAATCCGCTCGGTGAAGGCCCAGGCGTCCCGCGGATCGCGCCCGCGCAGGATGACTTCGATGCCACGCCACATCGTCCCGCTCGAGACCGCATTGCGGATCACATTATCAGAATCGACATTGGCCTCGACGCGCAGGTGCCTTCGATGCGGGTCAGCGGATCGATGACAATTCGCTTGCCGGAAGGATCGAGATTGAACCCATTTGGTGTCTGAACAGCCACCGTCACCTTCCCCTCAACTCGGCTTACTTTTGTCAGTTGCGCGATCCGGCTTGTGGGTCAACCGCTTCACAGCCGTGACCGCCGCATGCGCAGCGACGGTCAGCCCAACAACGCCGGCAGCGGCCATGCCAATCTGATCGGCGTTCTTCTCAATGCCGAGTGGCCAGATTGAATCGGGAATGACACGCCGCCGTTCCCGAACGGCCGAACAGGCATTGTAAGTGGTCGGCCCCTTGCAGCCCATGTTGTATAAGCAATAGCCCTTGCGTGCGCCCTCATCGTCCCACTCCTCGACAAACTGGCCAGCGTCGAAATGGGAACGCCGATAGCACTTGTCGTGAATGCGCTCGGAATAAAACATCTTGGGGCGTCCCAGGCGATCGAGCTGCGGCAGCTTTCCGAACGCGGTCACGAAGGTCACCAGGCCGGTCATGACCTCTGCGATGTGCGGGCACCCGGGCACCTTGATGATCGGCCTGTTGGTGATCACCTTATCGATCGGCACCGCCCCAGTCGGATTGGGCTCGGCCGCTTGCACGCAGCCCGAGGACGCACACGTGCCCCAAGCGACGATCGCCATGGACTCTTCCGCCATCGACCTGAGCTTTTCAACGAACGGCTTGCCGCCGTCTATGCAGAACATGCCCCCTTCGTTCAGCGGCGGATTGCCTTCCACGGCAAGCACATACCTGCCCTTGTACTTGGCACGGGTTTCCTCCAGGATGGCTTCGGCTTGGTGTCCTGCCGCCGCCATGATAGTGTCGTCATAGTCAGCGAAATCATCGATAGCAGCGGTCTTCAATCAACGGATGAGACGATCGGATAAAGCTTTCCGAGCAGCAGGTGCACTCGAGCCCGTGCATCCAGATGACCGGCACACGCGGCTTGATCTCCAAGGCGGAAGCAATACCGCTTGCGGCGAGCGAACCGAGTCCGAAGCTCCCGGTTATCAAACTGCAGAATTTGTGAAAACTACGACGCGTGATACCCTGACGTCTGATCACGCTGTAGAAAGTTTCCGATGCCCCGCCCATGGCCCCTTCCAAGTGACTTGTCGGCCGTAACAATTACTGACCTCAACAGCAAGAAACAGGCCACCGCATGGGAGCACACTCGGCAGATACGCGACCGCCGCTTCGCGATTATCGGTAGGGATGAGCGAGCCGAGCTCGCGAGGCACAAGCTACGCGTTGTCCGCCATTCGTGCTAATGATCCGTCGGGGCGGATCGATCCGATGCATCTTTCATTCAGTGGGTGCTTGCTGCGCGAGCACTTTCACAGGATCTATAATCGGAGTCTGGACCTTCAAAGCTCACATCCAGCGGCGCCAGTCCAGGTCAACTCACCTGAATTGCCTGGAAGCGCCGAGGAGCCCTTTCATGCGCGCACAGCCGCTCCGAGTCCCAATCCCGCAAAGTCGTTGGAGATTATGTGATGCGCCGTCTTGAGATCTCGATAGCGTTGCCCATCAAGGTCCTGCCGTTTAGCAGCATTTGTCCAAACCGCACAGCGTCATGGACTGTCACAAATACGCAAGCTCCCCCGCAGTCAAACTTCGTCGGACTTCGAGGAGCTCGAGTTCTGTGGCTTTCCTGTCAGAGGGGCGTCTAGAAATTGACGCGCGGGGCGCTCGCGTTGCGATCCCGACAAATGGAACGTGGCATCTTGCGTTTCGATCAGCCTCCACGTGCTGTTCGCAGGATACTGTCACAATCGCTATTCGCTGACTTTTCGACAACAATCCCGAGCACATCGGTCGAGAAGATGGGGCAGCGGCAGCTTAGTATGGCTTCGATGAAAGCCTGTTCATCGCTCTTGACCGGCGGAGCTACGAAATTCGGATGAAGACGCGCTGCTTGATCCGAGCTATCCGGGCGCGCCATAAGTGAGGCTAATCTATGGCGCCCTCGGCGATCGAATTTTTGATCAACCGTCAGGCTGCACCCCCTCTATTGTTTTTGCGAAGTCCAGGTAGTGCCCGGTAATCTGGGCCTGCAGAGGTAAGCAACTTGCCTCAGCGTAATAGGCAATCGCCATTATCGGTTTGGCGACGGACGCGACTGCGAATATCGCTTCGAAGCGCATCGATGTTGCTTTCGCAGGGATCGAATTGCCCGTATGCCTTTAGTGGATGAGCTTGCCGCCTCAGGCGATGCAACCCGCGCCGGCACGCACTTGCCAGCGATCGAGCGCAGAGCTCCTCCAGTTTGGCAAGGCGGCTCTTGGAACTCCGACGTCAAGCCCCAGCCTCCCGCAGAGGCGCGACGTGCGGCGAATTAAAGCCGATTCCAGCGGCAGCCGCGGCCATAACGGATGGCCGGATCCGGCTTGCAATGCGGCTGCTCGCTCACGATCGGACATGTCTGGCCGTCATACCGAAGCGGATTTAATCAGGGCTGGTGCCCTCATGTGCCTCTTCTGGCACAGCGTTTGTCGATGAAGGTTAGAATAAAAATGACGGCAAAGGCAAACATCACCATACCGCCGGCAATCCAACTTGCCTCGCTCCAGCGCGATTCTTGCACATAGTCAATGACATAAGCTGACAACACCTTGGTGCGCCCAGGAATGTTGCCGCCGATCATCATCACTACGCCGAAGGTGCCGATCGAATGAGCAAAGCCAACCAAGGCAGCCTTGAGAAACTCCAGTCGCACCAACGGCAGACCGATAGTAATGAAGGCATACAATGGAGAAGCACGCTGATTGATGTGGTGGAACGGCCCGCTCCGACAGCATCATCGTGCTAAAACGTGGTCGTTGTTCGAACGCCACAAGGAGGGACCGTTCCATGAAGCAGGTTAGCACCATCGGGTTGGATTTGGCGAAGCACATTTTTCAAGTTCACGGCGCGGGTGCCGATGGCTCGCCGGTGTTCAACCGGAGACTACGGCGCAGCGAGGTCCTGCATTTCTTCTCGAAGCAGCCGGCCTGCCTTGTCGGAATAGAAGCCTGTGGCAGCGCTCACTATTGGGCACGCGAGATTGCAACTCTCGGCCATGAAGTGCGGCTGATCCCACCAGCTTACGTCAAGCCGTTTGTGAAGCGTGGAAAAACGGATGCGGCGGATGCCGAGGCCATCAGCGAAGCCGTGACTCGCAAGACCATGCGCTTCGTTCCGATCAAAACGGCCGAGCAACAAGCCGGAATGATGGTCCTGAAGAGTCGCGCACTTC
This sequence comes from Bradyrhizobium barranii subsp. apii, assembly GCF_011516635.5. GTDB lineage: Bacteria > Pseudomonadota > Alphaproteobacteria > Rhizobiales > Xanthobacteraceae > Bradyrhizobium > Bradyrhizobium barranii. Next base: position 9,268,187 of record NZ_CP096255.1, read on the forward strand.
TGGTGAAACAGCAAACGCAGACGATCAACGCCCTGCGCTCGCATCTGGCTGAGTTGGGCATCATTGCCGCCGCCGGCCGGACAAAGGTCGAGGCGTTGGTTGCAATCGTACGGGATGTAGCAGATATCCGCTTGCCTGCGGCAGCGCGCTTCGCGCTGACGGCAATTGCCGATCAGATCGAGGCTCAGGCGGACCAGATTGACAAGCTCGAGCGAGCCATTGTTGCCGCGGCAAGGACCGACAAGGACATGCGCCGACTGACTACCATCCCCGGCATTGGAGCCATTACAGCGGCGACCATCAAGGCGCTGGTGCCAGATCCCGGCGGCTTCAAATCCGCTCGTCACTTTGCTGCCTGGCTGGGACTGACGCCGCGACAGCATTCGAGTGGGGGCAAGGAGCGGATGGGGCGAATCTCGAAGATGGGAAACCCCGAACTTCGGAGCCTCCTCGTTCTTGGGGCGACATCCGTCCTGCGAATTGCCCGGAAGGCTGATCGGGCGCCGCCATGGTTGAAGTCGTTGCTCGCCAGACGTCCGTACAAGGTGGCAGCGGTCGCACTGGCCAACAAGACAGCGCGAATTGCCTGGGCGCTCTTGAACAGGGGCGGGATTTATCGGCATCCGGAGACGCTAGCGACGACTACGGCTGCCGCTTGATGAATACAGCAGTTGTCAAAGATATCTGACCGGCGCGGGCCGGCAGAGGGCAAGGAGCAATAACAGGCGATGAACCCACGGGACGAAATCCCGACACGAGTGAGGCTGGCGCGACAATGCGCTTCAAGCGCGTCTGATTGATTTAGCCCCTTGTGTCGCGGACTTCATCGAGGCCAGCGGTCATGCGCCGCGCTTTACAGGCCGTATACATGACCGCACCGCTCCCATGTGTGAAGTCGACTGAGAAAGCTCTTGCGCCCGCGGGCCGTTCCATACATGACGAGCGGTCCCCCGCCTATCGCAATAAAGGCATTATGGATCGGCTGCACCACCAAAGGGAGCGCTGAGAGGACCGATCCGACTACAATTCCTGCAAAGGTAAAGGCGAGCGTGTGCTCGCCCCAGAAAGAGGCGAGAAAGCCACCCGGTCTGTTCGGGCCGAGCAGGACGAGTACGCAGAAACCAAGCGCCGTCGGAGGCAGCACCAGCGGCAGCGCGATGATCGTCGCCACCGCCTTGCTCAAAACCGTCTTTGAACGTGCCAGCCACCATGCGAGTGGCGCGCCAACAACCAAAAGGATCATCGTCGTCAGGCTGGCGAGCTCGATCGTGAGCGCAACGGATCGCCAGATCTCGGCCGAAAAGGTATCCATGTGCGTCAGCTCCACGGTGAGAGCACGTTGCCATATCGGCAGAGCGATCGCCTGCACGTCCGGCTTGCTGAAGGATTTGGCATGCAGCGCCTTTTGGCCGGATCCAACCTCCAAGAGCGAGCATCCTGCCAGGTCGGTTCACAAGGTCCTTTGCTAACCGCCGGCGCATTCTCACATCGTTGCCTTTTAGCGGCGATTCAGAATCTCCGGTTGAATCAATCGATCAATCTGTGGGATCGACGCACACTGTACTAGCTTCGGCCGCGCCGCCTTCCCCATTGCGAATGCATCTGCGGTGTCCGGCCCACTCGTCCCCTTTTGCGGCGACGACGCGCCTGCGGATCGACGGCACGGAGAACGACGACGGCTTGCGCGCACGATTCACAACGTTCGAAGCCGAACTCGCCAGAGAGGCGAAGTGGCTTTCCAGCGGCGCGAGGCCGCCCTCAAGCAGCCGAGCCGGGCGACCGCGGTCGCCCGAGCGAAACGCCAGAAATGTTGGAGCTTGCGTGGCCTGGCTGTATAGCTCAGTGCCCGCTATGACATTCAACATGGCTTCGGACCACCTCGCCCGCTTTGACAATCCGGCAAGCCTATCCGTCGGCATGCGGAACTTGATGAGGGGTGCCATATTGACGCGCGTCGTTTCTGCGAGAGAGGGCAAGAGGGCGGAAATCGCAGTACTCATCGGAGACTCCTGTGACAGGGCCGCTTCAACAGCAGCTCCTGTCTTGTCGTCCAGCAATGTCTGTGCCGCTTGCCAAATGTGATGCACTCCGTGCTCAACGTGAGGAAAAACGCGCATAGATGCGGGCATTGCTGTGGAGTGGACCTAACGCTCTGTCAGCTTTCTGGCATCATTGTCCTCGAGCGGACAGCGCCGCACACTGAAACTGCAGAGTTGACGTGCGCGAGATGCCCTTGGGGTCTCATAACGTTCCTCGACGGAAATCCTCGCGTGCATCTCCTGCTTCGAAGAATTGGTTAGCCGTTCCTTAAACGCTAGCAGGTATGACGGCCGGCAACCGCGCGACAGTCCCATGCGTGGTCATGCGCCAGTTGTTCCGAGCGCTGGACTAAGACCCACTGCCGAAACAAGCGCTGCAACGAGCCTATATCGTGTCCAGGCGATGTAGTATATCGAGGGTTATCGTGTCGTGAGCGCGCGAATCGCATGCACAGATCTTTGCGTTCGCGCGCTTTTGCTGCTCGCTGAAGAAGACGTCGCGGTGGTCAAGCTCACCGTCGATGTTGACGAGATCGATCGCACACACGCCGCACTCCCCGCGCCGGCAATCCGCAATCAGCTCGTAACCCGCTGCATTGAGTACATCGAGCAACGAGCGATCGCGCGGAATCGTTGGCTCGATGGCACGATCTGCAAGGCACACCCGGAAACCTTCAGTCGGCAGCGAGCCACTCGAACCGAAGGTCTCGTAGCGTAGGTCCGCTAGTGTGCGCCCTGCGCCGGTCCAAGCCCGGCGGGCCGGATCGAGCATCCGCATCGGACCACACAAGAGTGTCAAGGCGTTAGGCGGCAGCGAGGCGAACAAGTCATCGAAATCGAGCCGACGCCCTTCGTTGCTTGCATGGATATTAAGTCTCTCGTTCAGCAAGGGGGCGAGGACATCCAGATAGACGGCTTGATCACAAGAAGGCACGGCATAATGTAAAGTGAATTGGCTATCGCGGCGGGCTATCGCTTGAGCCCCTATTCGTGGTGTAATATCGATGCCCCGGCGATTAGGCAGCAGTGCCGGCGCGCCCAGTCTATCGACAGCAGTGAGACCGGCAATGTAATGGTCAGCCGCGTGCCCGGCGCGAGCGACCACATGTACTGCGAGCCGCCGCGCGAGTCCTCCACGCGCCGCACCGCAATGCCATAGCCCGCCCAGTCGACTTCGCCGACCAAGGAGTAGGACCGCGTCTCCGGCCGTGTCCATCGACAGTGACGGCGACATTGATATGGCTGCCCACCGGATAGGCCGCGCCATCAAAGTTGTCCGGCTTGATCAGCAGCTCGCGGATCGAAGGCGTCAGATCGCATGTCGCAACGAGGGTTGCGGGTATCCAGCTTTCAATGAACCGCATGCAGCTCCCTTCAATCGCCTGCCATCCTAATGAGCGCCAGTCCCGGCAGCTGGTCGGAATGGAGCTATCGCCAAATTTTGGTGACGGCGCGGCCGGTCAGGCGGCGGCGGTTATGGGCTGACGGTCAGTCGGTTTGGCGATGAGCTCGATCCCGTCGTTGAATGTCACACCGAGAACGAGTTTTGGCAACTGGTTGTGGCCATCGAGACGACGCCGGCTTTTCTGCGCGGCCTCAAGCAGTTTGAAGACCATCGCGAGCGCCGTTCTGTTGGACAGGCAGCCCTTTGATCGGATCGTGCGGTGGCGCACGGTAGCGAAGGTGCTTTCAATGGGATTGGTGGTCCGCAGGTATTTCCAGTGTTCGGCCGGGAAGTCGTAGAACGCCAGTAGCGTGTCCCGATCCTTGCTCAGGCAGTCGGCCGCCTTCTCGTATTTGGGCGTATAGCTCTCGATGAAGGCGTCGAACGCCAGCTCGGCGGCGGCCTTGGTTTCGGCCATCCAGCTCTCCTGCAACGCGCGTTTGGCTTTAGGCTGCTGGCTCTTCGGCAACTTGGCGATCACGTTGGCGGTCTTGTGTACCCAGCAGCGCTGCTCGCGCGTTTTCGGCCAGACCTCGCCGGCGGCCTTCCAGAACCCGAGCGCGCCGTCGGCGATGGTGAGCCGCGGCGGCACGCCGAGCCCGCGCCGCTTCAGGTCGAGCAGCAGATCGCGCCAGTCCTGCGCGCTCTCGCGGGCGCCATCGGTGAAGCCGACCAGTTCCTTGCGGCCTTCCGGCGTCGCGCCGATCAGCACCAGGATGCACTGCTTTTCGTCTTCGAGGCGTGCTTGGAGATGGATGCCATCGGCCCAGATGTAGACGTAGCGCTTCGCCGACAGATCGCGCCTCTGCCACGCGGTGTGTTCGTCAAGCCAACCGTCCTTCAGACGGCCGATGGCGGATGCCGACAACCCGGCAGCATCCTTGCCGAGCAGCGCCGCCAGAGCCTCGGAGAAGTCGCCGGTGGAGATACCCTTCAGGTAAAGGATCGGCAGCAGCGTCTCGATCGATTTCGAGCGGCGCATGTAGGGCGGCAGGATCGACGGAGAGAACCGGATGCGGTCGGGATCGGTAGCCTCCGCCTCGCGATCGCGTACACGCGGCTGGCGGACGCCGACCGGACCGATACCGGTCATCACCTCGCGTTCCGGCAGGTGACCGTGGCGCACGAGCGCTGGTGGCCGTCCGCAGTCTTCAAATCGGCATGCTTGCCGAGAAAGTCCGCGACCTCAGCCTCGACCGCCTGGGCCAACAGAGCACGCGCCCCATTGCGCAAGATTTCGATGAGTTGATCGTCGACGTTTCCTGGCTGAATCAACTTGATGATGTTATCTTTGGACACGGCATATCGCTCCTTCGGTGGAGAAGTGGAGGCGTCAAGCACCCCCACGATATGCCGCCTTCCCGATTCCCGCCGTCACCAACTTTTAGCGATAGCTCGTCGGAATGCGTCTTGTTCTTGAGCACCAAGCGCAAATTGCGCGCCGCCACTTGCGGGTGCTCTCGCAAGATTGCTTCGGCGCGCGCGCCTTCTCGATTTTCGATTGCGTCGATTACGACGCGGTGTTGATCCTGCGCAATTAGGAGTGTGTGGCGCACATCCGGCAGTGTCGATTGTGTCATCACAAAGCCGCTAGGCGAGGCGAACGGTAATGCGGACGCGCGATCGACCTGCCTGATCAAGGGCGGATGCGCGACAATTCCGTCAGCAGCGCGTGAAAGCGCGCGTTGAGCGCGACGTAGGAGGAGAAAGTCTGGACGGAGATTGGATCCTGCCGCACAAGACCGTCAGTCTCGTCAAGACAACCTTTCAAGGGTTCGAGATCGCGCAATGAAACACCCCGCTCGGCGGCAACGCGTGCGGCCAGCCTCTGGAGCGTGCCGTGCAGTTCGATCGAGTCCACGACATCACACTCGGAGAATGCCTTTACCATGAAACCACCGGAAGAGATCGCTTCCAAAAGCCCTTCCTCCTGCAGTCGAACCAGCGCCATTCGCACCGGAGTGCGCGAGGCGCCGGTCGCCTCCACAGCCTGCAATTCGGAGATCCGTTCGCCAGGCAGCAAATCACCCGACAGAATCAGATCGCGCAAACTGAGCTGGGCACGCACCGTCTGTGAGACAGAGCGATCGCTGTAACGCTCGGCCATGTCCTACTCCGCGGCTTGCCGGTGCTGCGGCGGATTTCCGCGTCGATCATGGATCTATCAGGCGGCGTGCCCACATCGCGCCAGCGTCGATGTTGAGGTTGTAGAAGACCCGATCGGCATGTTCGTCGATGGCGCGCTGTTGCGCCTCGAGAATAACCTCATCCTCCCGGAAGATGCCGGAAACGCCTTGGCGGGGTTCGGTGGTCAGACACTGTTCGCTTAAGCGGTAACTACGTACGAATGCCCAGAAATAATGGCAGCTCGTCTCCGTTTCGGGCGTGATGGTGTTGAAAACCATACCATTGACACCCGCCGAGCGATCGCCTTCGGGCGCTCCTGTTCCGGCGGGCGCCACCCCGACGTCGATATTGATGGTGCACGGCGCCTCGAAACGAATGATTTGCCAGCGGTCCACCCGACCAGGCTTTTGCAACTGTTTCGACCAGAACGGCGGCGGGGGTATTCCCCTTCATCCAGCGCGTTACCGTGGCAGTCTTCTCGCCGTGCGTGACGTCAAGCGGCGCTTCCGCGATGGCGTCGTTGCCAATACTGGCCCCGTGCACAAAGGTCTCGTGCGTCACGTCCATGAGATTGTCGACGACCAAACGATAGTCGCATTTGGGGTGAACGGTCTCACCATCAGCGACCCAAGCAGGATCGTCGTTCCAGTGCATGTCCGGCACCAAATCTGGGTCAGCCAGCGCCAGATCGGCCATCCACAGCCAGATGAAGCGATTGCGCTCGACTGCGGAATAGGCACGCACGCATGCGGAGGGATTGATTGTCTCTTGCGAGGGCATGAAGGTGCAGCGCCCCTGCGCATTGAATTTCAGCCCATGATAGCCGCGGACAACGCTGTCGCCCTCAAGGCGCCCTTTTGAGAGCGGCACCAACCGATGCCAACAGGCGTCCTCCAGCGCCGCGACTTCACCATCGGCCCGCCGATACATTACGGCGCGCCTGCCGCAGATCGTGCGCGGCAACAGCGCCTGCTTGACCTCGGCATCCCAAGCGGCCGCGTACAGGCATTGGTCGGAAAGCAACAGCTCATGCGGCAACCTCGCTTCTCTGTATAGTTAATGTATACAGCAATTCGAGATTTCGCGCGAAATATGCTCATTATGGTGAAATCTTTGCGGTCAGATCGTCGTCGTAATGGCAGCATGTATACAAAATTCGATTTTATCAACCCTATATGTCCCGGCCGGCGATGGAGAGGCATCAGCTAGTCAAACTCCCGGGACATCGCCAGACGACACATCCTGCTGCATCACAGTCCTGCATCGTCGCTATTCTCGTGCGGCGATCACCGTGACTCCTGGCGTGCATAGGGCGCAGCCTTGGGCGATTCTTGGCCGGCAGTAACGATGCCTTCACCGGGATCGGACGTTGACGCCCTGACAGCGAGATCGGCCCGCGCTTTCAGCTCTTTCAGCTCATCCAGTGCGTAGATGACGCGACCGCCAAATTCTTCGATACGTTGGCCCTGCGCCATATGTCCGGCGCTTCTTGAGCGTGCGGCCCGCCAGACGGAGATAACGCGCCCAAAAGAATCTCGATCTGACGCTCAGATGTCGCCAAGCTTCCATCGCGCGGATACCTGCGATCCAAACAATCGATTTTACCAATGCGACGCACTGTTGCATCAACTCGGCACTCGACACATTCCGATCACATCAAGCTTCAACGCTGAGACGCGACTCGGCTTACGTGCCCTGCCAGAGCAAGAGATACGTCACCCAGCGCAACGCCTTCCATTCGAACATGCGAACGCAGGTCCGAGCATTCAGATAACTCATCAAGAGATAGACGGCTTATGCCTGGTTTGATCGGCCGCAGATTAGCGTCTGGTGCAAATCTTGCTTGCCGAAAAAGATAACGTGACTGAATGCCTGCCTTTGGAATGACGCGCCGGCTCCCGGAACCGTCTTCAATCGGACAAGGCTACGGCCAAAAGGACAGCCTCGTATGATGCCGTCGGCGGCTCACATTCGAGGGAATTCGGGAAGGAAGCGTCATGACCACCATGGCAACTGCGGCGCCTGCGCGCGCGTCACAAACCTGGTATAAAATTCTCTACGTCCAAGTGTTGATCGCTATCGTGATTGGCGCCATCGTCGGATGGCAGTGGCCATCGGTCGCGACCAACGACTGGGTCAAGGCGCTCGGTGACGGCTTCATCAAGCTGATCAAGATGGTGATCGCGCCGATCATCTTCTGCACCGTTGCATCCGGCATCGCGCATATTCAGGACGCAAAGAAAGTTGGGCGCGTCGGCGTCAAGGCGCTGGTATACTTCGAAATCGTCTCCAGCTTTGCCTTGGTGTTGGGCCTTGTCATGGGCAATCTGGTTCAAGTCGGCCGTGGCGTTGCCGTCAAACCCGACGCTGCGGCAGTCGCCAATTTCGTCAAGCAGGCGGAAGCCTCGAAAACCGTCGATTTCTTTCTCAATATCATTCCCGATACCGTGGTCGGCGCCCTGGCTCGCGGCGATGTTCTGCAGGTGCTCCTGTTCGCGATCCTGTTTGGCTTTTCGCTGATGGCGCTGGGAGAGCGTGGAGCGCGGCTGCGCGGCATGATTGACGACGTTGCGCACGCGGTGTTCGGCGTGATCGCTATCATCATGAAAGCGGCTCCGATCGGCGCGTTCGGCGCAATGGCCTTCACGATCGGCAAGTTCGGGCCGGCGGTGCTCGGTAATCTGATCGGTCTGATCGCGCTATTTTATGCGACGGCCGCGATATTTGTAGTGGTCGTTCTCGGCCTAATCGCGCGCCTTGTCGGCTTTTCGATCTTCAAGTTCATTGCCTATATCAAGGATGAGCTTCTAATCGTGCTCGGCACCTCGTCTTCGGAAAGCGCGCTGCCGCAATTGATGGAGAAGCTCGAGCGGCTGGGCTGCTCCAAGCCCGTGGTCGGCCTCGTGGTGCCAACCGGCTACTCCTTCAACCTCGACGGCACCAACATCTATATGACGCTTGCGACCTTGTTCATTGCCCAGGCGCTCGGGGTCGATCTCACTCTTGGCCAGCAGCTCACGATCTTGCTCGTGGCAATGCTGGCCTCGAAGGGGGCAAGCGGCGTCACCGGCGCGGGCTTCATCACGCTCGCTGCTACGTTGTCGGTGGTCAACCCAACGCTAGTGCCGGGCATGGCAATCGTGTTCTCGATCGACAAGTTCATGAGCGAGGTACGCGCCCTTACCAATATCACCGGCAACGGCATCGCAGCTGTGTTCGTCTCCTGGTGGGAAGGCGAACTCAAGCACGGGACGCTGCACGCCCGCCTCAACCAGCCCGCCGATTCCACCAGCATCGACGTTAGAAGCACAAGGAGGTAGGCCCCGGACTTTATCCGTGATTACAAGACGCGTCGAACGCGAGTGTTGCCCAAACTTGTGATTCTTCGCAGTTCAGATCGGCTCAGCCGACCTGAACAGCAAACCGGAGCGTTTTCTCACGCGATCTCGGACCGCCTGCTTTGCGCTGCGGTCCAGGCAACTGCTCTGAGAAAGATCCTCACATATAAAGGGAAAAGAGAGCATTGTTTTCGGCAGCCATCTCCAGGCGCGCCTTTTGAGGTACAGCTCCTGGCCATCCAAATGCCGGGGCAAGGTTGGCCGAGCCAGACCATACGGTTAATGACAGAATCTGTGCGGCGTGACGGTCCACGGTACCCGGTCCGCCCATGAAACGGTTGGTACGTGGCTACTGAACCCGCCATGTCCGACCGACAATGTGGCGGCGACCTCGCTGGCGCAACTCGATCATCTGGCTTGTTCCGGTGCGCATTGCGGAAGAGACCGCGATGGACGTGATCACGGTGGACCAGATTGCCCCCTTCACCAGCATGAGATGGATCCCAGAGGGTAACGTCACGGCGCTTCACAGCTTTTCGCTGCTCTCTCCGCATAGGCAGAAGGCCTGCCGCATTGTTCAGCGTCAGCGCTTAGCTGAATTGATGTGGCCGGTGACCCTGACCTTGATGTGCCTTGGCGCCACGCAGCTGTACTCGGCCGCAGCCTCACGCGCCCGCGACCGTTTCAATAGCGAAGGAAAACAGATAGCCCGGGCTCGGTTGTACGCATGTCAGCGCGCGATATTGGATGGTTTAGGACAACTATACGTACGTTTGTAATGCGCCTTCCTTCGGTACGTGCTCAGTTCAACCGTAAGCAATCGATCCCGGAAATGCTCGTGAGCGTCTCTGGGGCAGAAAGGATTGCCTTACTTTTGCCTAGAATGTTATAGCTCTCCTGCCGCATAACGGCCGGATGGTCGAAGAATGCATAATCAGATCAGCAATTTCAAACGTTCGGCCACGCAGTTTGCCTTCGGCAGCATAACGCTGGCGGTAGTGACGCTAGCTTCCTTTTACCTTCAGGCGCATTTCGCCGCGATGGCGCTCGTCTATCTGCTGGTGATATTGCTGTTTTCGCTGATCGGCAGCTTTTTCGCTTCATGCGCGCTTTCCGTCTTAGCCATCGCTGCTTTGGCCTACTGCTTTGTGCCGCCGGCGTTCAGTCTACGGATTGACGACCCCCAAGCTCTTCCGGTGGTCGTCGCATTTCTTACGGTCTCGATCGTTGGAACACACCTGATCGGAAGAATCCGCCAGGAAAGAGAGGCTGCGCATGAGGCTGCGGCCCAGCTGCGGCGCGGCGCGGCCGATTTGAAGGATCGCGAAAAACGGTGGCACGCGATCTTTGAGCACAACCCGGCCATGTACTTCATGCTCGATGAAGCCGGTACGGTCCTCAACGTCAATACCTTCGGCGCAACACAACTCGGGTATGCTCGCGACGAACTGATCGGCCAATCCGTGCTGGGAATCTTTCTCGAGGAAGATCGCGCGTTCGTTCACAAATGCGTTCGCACCTGCCTTGAAAATATCGGCCAATCGCACACCTGGGATGTCCAGAAAATCAGGAAAGACGGCTCGGTACTGTGGGTACGTGAAAACGCTAAAGCCATGCTCTGGGCCGATGACCAGCCCATTGTCCTAATAGCGTGCGAAGATGTCACGGAGCGAAAGCGAACCGAACTTGCCCTGCAGCGGAGCGAAGCCCATTTGGCTCAGGCGCAGGAGTTGAGCCACACAGGCAGCTTCGGCTGGAACGTTGCTACCGGCGAGGTCTTTTGGTCAAAGGAGAGCTTTCGAATTTTCCAATTGGACCCGCAGACGGCTCCTGGGCCGGAACTGGTTGTCGAGCGTACCCATCCAGACGATAAAGCTTCGGTCCAAGAGATCATCGATCGAGCGATGCGAGACCCAAGGGACTTCGAGCACGAATACCGGTTGCTGCTGCCGGACGGCTCGGTGAAGCACATCCACGCGAGGGCGCGAGCAACAAGAACTGCCACCGGTGACATCGAGTTTGTCGGCGCAGCGACGGATATCACGGCAGCAAGGCAAGTAGAACAGCAGCTACGCCGTAGCGAAGCCTATTTGGCCGAGGCCCAGCGTCTCAGTCACACGGGCAGCTGGTCTTGGGACCTCTACAGTCTCGACTTTGTGTATCGCTCCGCTGAGGTCGACCGTCTATTTGGCTTTGAACCGCAAGAGACTGTATCGATCGAGACCATTCGGTCGCGCGTTCATCCAGATGACCTGCCGCCGCTTCAGGAAGTGCAGCGCCAGGCTATCGAAGGCAAGGAAGAGCGCTTCGAGTATGATTTTCGAATCCTTCTAGCAGATGGCGGGATAAGACGCATACACTCCGTCGCGCATGCGGTGGTCGGCAGCGATGGCAATGTGCGCGAACTGATCGGAACACACATGGATGTCACCGAGCAATACGCCGCTAGGGAACGCTTGGAAAACACACTTGCCGCGCTGCGCGAAAGCGAGCAGCGCTTTCGCGATTACGCCGAAACAGCTTCCGACTGGCTCTGGGAGACGGGACCAGATCATCAGGTCACCCACTTATCCGAGCACACCAGCGCTGCGGGAATATTGGCGACGGGATTGATAGGCCTGCCTCGCTGGGACATCGCGTGCGACGTCGAGGAAGAACCTGAGAAGTGGCGGCAACATCGGGCGACGCTGGAGGCGCATCTTCCGTTTCGGGATCTGGTCTACCGCACTGTCAACCGTATGAGATCTCCGATCTACGTCCGGACGAGCGGCAAGCCTTTTTTTGATTTAAACGGCAATTTCCTCGGCTACCGCGGAGTCAGCACCGACATCACCGCTTTGATTCGCGGAGATCAAACCGAACAAGAGCTCCGAAAGGCGCAGGCGGAGCTTGCGCATGTGACGCGTGTGACGACGCTAGGAGAGCTGACAACCTCCATCGCCCACGAAATCAACCAGCCACTCGCCGCGATTATCAGCAACGCCGACGCGTGCCTCGGTTGGATGGGCCGCCAGACACCTGACCTTTCCGCCGCTCGCTGTTCGGTTGAGTGGATAATCGAAGACGCAATCCGGGCAAGCGAGGTGATCCGTCGGATTCGCGCACTTGCGAAGAAAGGCGAGATCGAGATGGTACCGCTCGATATCAATGATGTCGTTAAGGATGTTATTGCTCTGGTGGCACGTGAGCTGGTTAACCACCGAGTGAAGCTAAAGACCAAGTTGACGGAAGCGCTGCCCGCGATCCTCGGTGATCGGATTCAGCTGCAACAGGTGATTATCAATCTGGTGATGAATGGGATCGAAGCCATGGACGCAGTTACGGACCGGACGCGCGAACTGGTGATTCAGTCGTCGGAGGACGACACGGGATATGTGCAGGTTACCGTGACTGATTGCGGCGTCGGGATCGCTGAAGATGATACCGACCGAGTATTAGACCCCTTCTTCACGACAAAGTCGAGTGGCCTTGGCATGGGCCTTTCGATCTGCCGCTCGATTGTGGAAGCTCATGCAGGCCGCCTCTCAGTCGTTCGCAAGCAGGGGCCGGGAGCGAGCTTTCGGTTTGACCTGCCGTTGCACAAGGAGCTCGTGCCGTGAGCGAACGCCCTTCCCCCCCGCGCGAAGGCAGCAAAGCTGAAGCGTCGGCAAATGCGACAGTCTTCGTTGTCGAAGATGACGTCTCGATGCGTCGGTCGCTAACGAACCTTTTTCAATCGGTCGGCCTGGACGTCGTTGCATTCGGATCGGCCCGCGAAATGCCACAGAGCGGGCTTCCCGATGTTGTTAGCTGCCTGGTTCTTGATATCCGGCTGCCAGGTCTGAGTGGACTTGAGTTCCAGGCTGACCTGGCGCGGTTGAACATTCATATTCCGATCATCTTCATCACCGCCCATGGCGACATTCCCATGAGCGTCAGGGCCATGAAAGGCGGAGCCGTCGATTTTCTGACCAAACCGTTTCGCGATCAGGAGCTGCTTGACGCCGTGGTCGCCGCGACCGAACGTGATCGCAAAAGACGGAAGGCTGAGCAGACCGTCGCGGAACTGCAGGCTCTATTTAACACCTTAAGCCCGCGCGAGCAGGCGGTGATGAGGCTGGTCGCTACCGGCCTGATGAACAAGCAGATAGCCGCCGAGCTGGGGCTCGCCGAGATTACGGTCAAGATCTACCGTGGACACGTAATGAAAAAGATGCGCGCCCGGTCGCTCGCGGATTTGATCAGAATGACTGAGACGCTGAGCATCCGCGCAAATCGGCCCGAACAAACCTAAGTATGATTTTACAATTTCAACACTCAAGCCCACTTTTCGCCGAGGGTGGCTAATGCTGCGGCAGCCGCCATTCCCGCGTCCGGAGGGCACGTCTTGTGCACGCCTTTAATATCTGTCGTTGACGACGACGCGTCGGTCCGCGCGGCGACAGAGAACCTTCTGAAATCGCGTGGCTACATCGTCCAAACGTTTGCGTCGGCCGAGGACTTCTTGAGGTCACCGCGATTGAACGAAACCTCCTGCGTAATTTCGGATCTGCAGATGCCGGTTATGAGCGGCTTGGACCTGTTGGCAGAAATGCGGGCGAGGGGTCACGGTGTGCCGTTCATTTTCATTACTGCGTTCCCGAACGACCGCGTGAGCGCCTCAGCCCTGGACGCGGGAGCGATTGGCTTTCTGGCCAAGCCCTTCGCCGGGCATACGCTGATCGAGTGCCTCGATGCTGCACTGCAGGAGAATCGCGACGGGGGGCACACCTAATCCAGAAGACCGCCAACCTCATGTCCAATCTGCGCACTTCTCACGCTACACGACATCGATCAGCTTCTTGGCGCCGAGCACGCTGCGCCTGTAATTAGAACTCCCAGAGGCCGGGTCCGCGCGCTCCAGTCTAATTGGTTGGTCCGCTTTTTTAGGCTCGTCACCCGCGAGTTCGCTCAAGCACGGTTCAAGACCTGCATGTTGAAATCCTATCTCGAGCTCGTACGATCTACTGGAATGAACTCCCCGAAATCGGCCGGCATCACCAGCGGTCGATTTCTTACTTTGGCTTATTGATCCTTTGACGTGCTCCGCTCGCTAGCCGCGTTGATCAAGACCAACGTTGCCGCCGCGAGGCTCGCGGTACTCGGCACTCCCGGCTCCGTTCAATCTCCGTAGGCTGGTGCTCAGGGTGATCCTCCTCCCGGACAGGATTCGACAGGTTCGCGCGCTTGCTTAGCTCGGTCTCGTTGCAGCAAGCATACTATTTTCAACAACGAAAGAGCTCTGCTCAGCCCAGGAGCTCTCCGGAAAGCATTTTCGAACCAATTGCTTGCGTCTTGTTCATCATCGATGTTGGTCGTCGGGCGAAAAGCTCTGTGGGACGAGCTCCTGTTCACCGCGCCTCCTTGTCTATTGGGGGGCCGCAATCGCTCCGTAGCTCCTTCACGCCCTATCTCAGGCTGCTCCTTTGCTCCTCATGAACTCTTGGGCCTCATCAGATCGCCCGGAAGACCTTTGCCTCCAGATACCCCACATAATCTGCGTGCAAAATGCCCGGCCTCCTTTCGACGGCCGGGCGGATCTTGGCCGCGCCTCGTAAAGTTATTACGACGCCGCCAATTCGATCTATCGGCTTGTGCAATGCTGTCACAGAGCGCACCAGGCACTAGCAGCTCGGCGAAGACTACGCCGGCCGGCTCAGTCTGCGTACCATCTTCTCCGCGCAGGAGCTCTTCTGAATGTGAGCCTTCCCCAAGGCCGCCTAGCGCAGCAAAGACGGCGCGAAGAGCACGACGAGATACGTTCCACGCAACTATACTCTAGTCACATAAAATCATCCTCGCAATCGTAGGTCGCTGAGCCTTCTGCGATCTCGGTATCACCGTTCTCACAGCTGCCAATTTCGGAAAGATATCGCGCGGCAGCGCCATTTCGCTGCCATTCACCATCACTGTTCCTTATCCAATTTTCTGACGTCTCTGGGTCGAGGACCATTTGTCGGCGTCAACCTCGACAAACCCCAACTTCTCCGCACCGGCTCCTGCTTCTGGATTAGCCGGACGCAAATTGAGCAACGGCCTTACCGTCCATTCGAAGTCGATGCTCGAGCAGAATATCGCCAGCGTTCTCGACAAGCGGATGAACGACCTGAAGATCTACACTCGAGGTAGTCCCCGTTCGCCCAGGAAACAGCTCCCGCCATCGCTTGACGTCGAACTCTGTCATGCTGTCGCCGCCTTCCATTCTTAGAAGCCCGACACTCTTGTTTCCTAATTGGCAGCTGAAATATCGCGCATTATCGGAATCTCGAGTTGTTCCATAGTCCTCAGCAATTTCCGCAGTTCGCCTTGCTCTTGCGGACACGAAATCTGAGTACTCTTGCGGGTTGTCGGCGATGTACTTGATCTCTTCGCCGTGATAGGTCTGAGCCTATTGCACCACAGGAGGGTTTTGAACGAGCGAATACGGTCTTGTTGCCGACGATGAGCAGCCACTGTGCGGATTCCGACGAAGCCGGCCATGCATTCCAATTCGAAGCCGGCCGGGTATTCCGATCTGAAGCCGGCCACCCGTGGCGTCGTTCGCATGGGTCAATTTCATGATGTCGTCGAGGGCTGGGAAGGTCAAGAGACCGGTTGATCTTGAGCGGGTTGCTTCTGCTTCCTGAGGCTCTCTCCTTTGAGTTCGATGCGGTAGGCATTGTGGACGAGGCGATCGAGAATCGCGTCGGCGATGGTGGGGTTGCCGATGATTTCGTACCAGCGATCGACGGGCAGCTGGCTGGTGACGATAATCGAGCGGGCTTCGTATCGATCCTCGACGATTTCGAGCAAATCACGGCGCTGGTCGGCGTCGAGAGGTTCTGGTCCCCAGTCGTCCAGGATCAGCAGATCAAGTCGTGCGATCGCCCGCAGCATCTTGGTATAGCGGCCATCGGCGCGGCCGAGTGCGAGAGCGGCGAAGAGACGCGGCACACGATGGTAGGCAACTGAGAAGTCGTCTCGGCAAGCCTTGTTGCCGAGGGCACAAGCGAGCCAGCTCTTGCCGACGCCGCACGGCCCGGTAACAAGGAGATTATGTCGTGCCCGGATCCAGTCGCCAGCGGCGAGTTTTAGAAAGAGCGTGCGGTCGAGGCCGCGGATAGCGCGGTAATCGACATCCTCGACGCAGGCGGCATGACGCAGCTTGGCGGCTCGAGCTCTGCTTTCGAACCGCTTTTGCTGGCGCAGCGTTTTCTCGTGTTCCAGGAGCAACGCCAGCCATTCGGCGTGTTCGAGGCTGCGCGCTTCGGACTGGGCATCGAGGTCCTTGAAGCCTTTGGCCATACCGTGGAGACCAAGGCTATGCAGCAGGTCGAGGGTGGGATGGGTGAGCATGCTGGATAATCCTTTCAATGGAAGTAACCGGGGCCGCGCAGATTGGGATGTTCGATGATCGCGTCCTCGGTATCGCGAGAACTGCGTTCGAGCTTGTTGGCGATGATGGAGGCGATGCTCTTGTAGGTCAGTGCGCTGACCG
The DNA here is from genome assembly GCF_011516635.5 of Bradyrhizobium barranii subsp. apii. Classification (GTDB taxonomy): domain Bacteria; phylum Pseudomonadota; class Alphaproteobacteria; order Rhizobiales; family Xanthobacteraceae; genus Bradyrhizobium; species Bradyrhizobium barranii. The sequence continues at coordinate 9,284,630 of NZ_CP096255.1, forward strand.
CGACCGCGCGGGCCGCGATCAGCTCGGCGCGTTCGGGATCAATATCCTTGAACAGCCGAAGCACGCCGAGACAGGTCCGGAATCCCTGTTCGGGATGAGGCCGATTGGCCAGGATGGCGAGAACGAGCCCCTCGGTGTTGGGCCCGATCGACCGCCCCCAGCGCCGGAATCGATCGGGAGTCCACTCGGCGTAACGCCGATGCGCACTGGGCATGTGATCGGGATCAGTGCCGTGCCGGCGGCCGCCATAACGGCGCTGGTGAGCAGCAACACGCAAACCCCGATGGAACAACTCGATGGTCCGGGTGGTGGCGCGAACGTCGACCTGCTCCCGGATCAGGCCGTGTGGAACTGAGTAGAAGAAGCCGTCGACCTCGACGTGATAATCGAGCGAGACGCGGGCCAGGAGCCATTCCGCGAACTGATAGTCGGCATCCGGCAACGGCGCCAGGACAGGCATCTCGACGGTCTCGAACAATTGTCGGCGGCTGACGCCGATCCGGCGCATGACGTGGGCGTTGATGCGCTCCAGCGCGGCGGCGATTGCCGCATTCGCCTCAGCCAGCGAGAAGAAGGTCTGCCGGCGAAGCCGCCCGAGGATATAGGTCTGGGCAAAACGCACTCCGGCTTCCACTTTTGCCTTATCCCGGGGCTTTCTTGGCCGTGCCGGAAGGATGCCAACGCCGTAATGGGACGCCATCATCCCGTAGCTGCGATTGATTTCGGGGTCGTAGAACGACGCCCGGTGCACGCCGGACTTCAGATTGTCAGGGACGACGAGGCGTGGCACCCCGCCAAAGAACCGGAACATTCGGACATGAGCCTCGATCCAGTCCGGAAGTGTCTGCGTCCAGGTCGCCTCGGCGTAGGTGTAATTCGAGGCGCCAAGCACGGCGACGAAGATCTCCGCGTCGCGCACAACCCCGGTTGCGCGATCAACGATCATGATCTTCTTGCCGGAGTAATCGACAAAGACCTTGTCGCCGGCCGGATGGTCCTGCCGCATCGTCGGAGACAGCCGCCGCTCGAATTCCCGGAATAAATCGCAGAACCGGCTGTAGCCATAACCTTCCGGATGGACCGCCCGGTACTCCTCCCACAGCACCATCAGATTGACGCCAGGCCGCTTCAGCTCACAGGCCAGCGAGGCCCAATCCGGCTCCCGGCGCCGGCGGAAGCCGCGCCTGACGCCGGCATGGGCAAACAGACGTTGTTCAAGAACGGCGTCGGTCAGATCGCCCGCCAAAGGCCACGCCAGCCCGGCAGTCGAGGCACGCTTGAGATTGTCCTGGATCGTGCTGCGCGCCACCCCGAGCGTGCGCCCGATCTCCCGGGCGCTCACCCCATCACGGGCAAGCCGCAGCATCTGTCGTATCTGTCGCATGGTCAGTTCTCTCTTGGCCGGCATCCGCTTCCCCTCGTGGATCAACGAGGGACTTGATGCCTGAAGGACTGACCCAAACGAAAACGCCGACTTCCAAAACCCGGCCGGCTTCAAATCGGAATGCCGGCCGGTTTCATTTCGGAATCGTGGCCGGCTTCAAATCGGAACGATGGCCGGCTTCAAGTCGGAATACCCGGCCGGAATAAATCGGAATCCGCAGCCACTGGGGCCTGGCGCGGCCAAGCGCATATTGGCGAACGCATCCGCGAAGCTGTTTGCATCCCATTGCTCGTCAGCTTCGACAAAGCGTGAGGATTGGAAGTCGGACAAGCCATTGATCCGATTATACATGGCGATTGGTGCTCCCAACGGGCATACACTTCCGCATTTGGTTCAGGCTTGTTAGACTCGGCGGAGTTGATAGGCTGACTGCCTTACCAGAACCTGACGCGAGACCGTGAATGCCCTCTCATCCTTTCGGCAAGCTTTCCTAAAGCGGCACCAATGCACGTCGCATTGGCGTTGCCGGGATTGGTGAGGCTACGAGCATGGCTCGCAATGTCAGCCTATCAGGAGCAGGTTCGATCGATAGTTCTTTTAATTGAATCAGCCGTCGAACGCTCTCCTTCTGATGCCGCGCGCCATGCTAGACGTATGCCCAGATTGCAGTCTCGATAAGTCCGGGGGAGCTCACGGCCTGCTAACAGTTACCAGAATTCGCGACAACCAAGTATCCGCCAACCATGACCAACCATGGATAAGCGCGAGACTACAGCCTTTCCGGATTTTGAATCCACCAGATGGGGCAGCCACCGCAGCCTGATGGCTAGACAACGGAGAAGCACCTCGACATTGCCGCGGCCGGCTATTCGACGGTGACCGATTTTGCTAAATTGCGCGGCTGATCCACATCCGTCCCCATAACGACGGCAGTATGATAGGCTAAAAGCTGAACCGGGATGGCATAAACCATGGGCGTAAAGCTTCCACCCATGTCCGGCATCACAATGGTCATGAGCGTATCCACCGTCGCTTCCGAAGCGCCCTTCGCATCAGTGATCAAGATGATGTTGCCGCCGCGAGCCGCGACTTCTTGCATGTTCGAGACAGTTTTTCCGAAGACCGCGTCGTATGGCGCGATCACCACCACGGGCACCGTCTCATCAATCAATGCAATCGGTCCGTGCTTGAGCTCGCCAGCGGCGTAGCCTTCTGAATGGATATACGAGATTTCCTTCAGCTTGAGCGCACCCTCCAGTGCCAGGGGGGCCGATGTGCCGCGGCCGAGATAGAGCACATCGCTCGACTTGGCGACATGACGCGCGAGTTTCTCGATCTGCGGCTCGATCAACAGCGCCGCAGCAATCAGCCGCGGCACTTCGATAAGCTCGCGGACAAGCTTCGATTCATCGATCTCGTGCAGTTTACCGCGCTCTTTGCCTGCTGCCAGGGCAAGCGCCGCCAATACCACTAGCTGGCAGATGAACGCCTTGGTGGAGGCGACGCCGATTTCCGGTCCCGCCAGCGTGGGCAACACGGATTCGCTCTCACGCGCAATCGTCGAGGTCTGGACGTTGACTACAGATATCGTGTGCAGACCCTGGCTCTTGGCGTAACGCAGCGCAGCCAGTGTGTCGGCAGTCTCCCCCGACTGCGAGATGACGATCGCGAGATCGCCCTTACGCAAAGGCGCCTCCCTGTAACGGAACTCGGATGCTACATCGATTTCGACCGGCAGACGTGCTAACCGCTCGAACCAGTATTTGGCGATGTGACCGGCATAGCTTGCCGTGCCGCAGGCCGTAATCGAGATTCGCTGAATCGAATTGAAGTTGAACGGTAGAGTCAGCGGCAGGGCTACGCGCTCGGCGCCGATATCGACATAATGAGCCAATGTCTGCCCGGCCACCATCGGCTGCTCGTGGATTTCCTTGGCCATGAAGTGTCGGTAATTCGCTTTATCTACCAGGAGTGACGACGCGCCTGACTTTGATGTTTCCCGGTGGACGATAGTGCCGTCCGCGTCGTGGATCACACAAGTCGTGCGGGTCAGCACGGCCCAGTCGCCATCTTCAAGATAGGCAATGGAATCGGTCAAGGGTGCGAGCGCGATCGCGTCCGATCCTAGATACGTTTCGCCATTGCCATGCCCAATCGCAAGGGGTGATCCCTTGCGCGCACCGATCAAAAGATCGTCGTGGCCTTTGAACAGGAATACCAGCGCGAAGGCTCCGTGCAGCCGCAGCAGCGACGCCTGCACCGCATGCTGTGGCGAGTAGCCATTCATGAGATAGGATTCAACGAGATGCGCCACCACCTCGGTGTCGGTCTCTGAACTGAAATGAGCTCCATTCTGTTCCAGTTCGGCTCTCAACTCGCGGAAATTCTCGATGATCCCATTATGAACGACCGCGACATTTTCCGTCGCATGCGGATGGGCATTTCTTTCGGTAGGCCTTCCATGAGTCGCCCATCGGGTGTGACCAATACCGATATGACCCGATAGCGGATGCCGGTGCAGCCGCTCGGCAAGGTTTCTCAATTTGCCTTCAGCGCGGCGGCGCTCGATACGGAGACCTTCGAGCGTCGCAACGCCTGCGGAGTCGTAGCCACGATACTCCAACCGCTCGAGCGAAGCGACCAACTGTCTAACGACCGGACCACGCCCCAGGATGCCGACAATTCCACACATGCTGATCAATGCACCCCAAGTTCACGAAGCCGCGGCTTCCGAATGGTCTGCTGTCGACGTAGTTGCGGGGCTGCTCTAGCGTGTGTTGCCATTTGTTACTGGAAATGTTTGTCGCGCTCGTTCAGGCGAACATGCGATACTCGGACAGATGCATGCTCCGCTTGTCGAGATCAGACTAAGCGATCAATATCGATAGCTCGATTGTACGAAGGTAAACTTTCGATGTCGAAACGTTCGAAGAACTATACAAGTGTTTGCAAGCTCCCCGTATTTCCTGCACCAGCAGAAGCGATTGTCATCGATATGGTCGATGAGCTTGCTGCGCCCTAGGCTGAGTGTTCTGTTGGAAGTTGAGTGAGCGGCACGCATTGTGGGCTGCGATATCTAGTCGTCCGTGAAGAGCGGCTAAGCGATTGAGCTGGAATCGCATTTGTCGTTTTGGATTGTTAGGATTGCAGGGTTTTGATGCTTCGGACATCGGAACCTTGCAGTTTCATTTTCGGGTTTCCGTCGAATCGCCAGTCATGATTCCGTCGTTGCGTCGGAGGTGGCGATGCGACCGAAGAAGCACAAGACGACGGGATCGGGCGATCTGTTCCGGGCCAGGCTGGACCAGATCATCAATATGAAGCACGAGCTGGTTCAGCTCGCCGGCAAGGTCGATTGGGACTGGATCGACGGCGAGATCGCGCCGCTCTATAGCGAGAACGGCCGGCCGGGCATCGCGACCCGCTTCATGATCGGGCTGCTGCTGCTCAAGCACATTTACGGCCTGTCCGACGAGGGGGAGCGTTGGGTCCACGACCCGTATTTCCAGTACTTCACCGGCGAAGAGTTCTTTCAGCACGCGTTCCCGCACGAGCGCTCGGACCTGAGCCACTGGCGCAAGCGGCTCGGCGACAAGCTGGAGCTGTTGCTGGCCGAGAGCTTGCGGGTGGCGCACGAGGCCGGCGCGTTACGCAGCCAAGACCTCAAGCGGGTCACGGTCGATACCACCGTGCAGCCGAAGGCGATCACCTTCCCGACCGACGCCAAGCTGCTGCACGCGGCGATCAAGGGGCTCAACCGCCTGGCGAGGAAGCACGGGGTCAAGCTGCGGCAGTCCTATCTTCGCATTGCCAAGACCGCGGCAATGATGGCGGGACGCTACGCCCATGCCAAGCAATTCAAGCGTCATCATCGGCAGCTGCGCAGCCGGCTGGGCCGGATCATCCGCGATATCCGCTGCAAGATCGAAGGTCAGGCTGTGCTCGAGAACGCGTTCGCCCTCTCGCTCAGCCGGGCCACGCAGATTCGCGCGCAGCAGCAGCGCCAGCGCGGCTGGAAGCTCTATTCCTTCCACGCCCCGGAGGTGGAATGCATCGGCAAGGGCAAAGCAGCCGCGCCTTACGAGTTCGGTGTCAAAGCCTCTATCGTCACCAACAACCGCCGGGCTCCCGGTGGCCTGTTCGTGCTGCACGCCAGGGCGCTACCCGATAACCCGTACGACGGTCACACCTTGCGGGACGTCATCGACCGCACCGAGACACTCACCGGCTGCGCGATCGAGCGGGCCTATGTCGACAAGGGATATCGCGGCCACGACGCACAAAATCCCCGTCGCGTCTTCATCTCTGGCCAGAAGCGCGGCGTCTTCGGTGTCATCAAGCGCGAGCTGCGCCGCCGCTCCGCCATCGAACCCATCATCGGACACCTGAAAGTCGATGGTTACCTCGGCCGCTGCTACCTCAAAGGCCGTGCCGGCGATGCGGCCAACGTCATCCTCTCCGCCGTCGGCTATAACTTCCGCCGTATCCTCGCCTGGCTCAGGAAGCTCTTGCGCTTCATCCTGACCGTCCTTTGGCGCGCCTTCGCAACCCCAGTCGCCCTCAATCCCGCTTGTTAACGGACGACTATCTATGCACAGGCTGTGGCTGGGTGTCGGCCTGCATGCTGCGATTCTATCAATGCAATGCCGATCTCCTAACTTTCAACTGGCTAACCTCAGCACGTCGCTTTATCCGGCCACGATAAGCCAGGTCCGAATGATTTTAATGTTGGGAGCAACTGCCGGATCGGTATAAATCAATGTATGTAGTGTACATGTATATATGATGTGTATGATCGGAGCTGACGATCGCTTTCCTCTAGTTGCGGGTGGAGCGCGCTTGAGCATCTAGATCTCTCGCAGCCGCTTCGCAACTGGCGTTCTTAAGGGGGGCTCTTTACGGCGCAACCAATAGAGACCATGGCGGCTCAGAATTCAAAGCGGCGCGTTGCGCTGATCACCGGCATCACCGGGCAGGACGGCGCGTACCTCGCCGAATATCTGCTCGGCCTCGGCTATACCGTGCACGGGATCAAGCGTCGATCGTCCTCGTTCAACACCGCGCGCGTCGACCATCTCTACCAGGATCCGCACGCCGGCAACGTGCCGTTCCTGATGCACTACGGCGACATGACCGATTCGACCAATCTGATCCGGCTGGTGCAGCAGATCCGGCCGACCGAGATCTACAACCTCGCCGCCCAGAGCCACGTCCAGGTCAGTTTCGAGAGCCCGGAATACACCGCCAACGCCGATGCCATCGGCGTGCTGCGCCTGCTGGAGGCGATCCGCATCCTCGGCATGGAAAAGGAGACCCGGTTCTACCAGGCCTCGACCTCGGAGCTCTACGGGCTCGTGCAGGAGGTGCCGCAGAAGGAGACTACGCCGTTCTATCCGCGCTCGCCCTACGGCGTCGCCAAGCTTTACGGCTACTGGATCACGGTGAACTACCGTGAGGCCTACGGCATGTTCGCCAGCAACGGCATCCTGTTCAACCATGAGAGCCCGATCCGCGGCGAGACCTTCGTGACGCGCAAGATCACCCGCGCCGTCGCCCGCATCGAGGTCGGCCTGGAGAACAAGCTCTTTCTCGGCAATCTCGATGCCAAGCGCGACTGGGGCCACGCCCGCGACTATGTCGAGGGCATGCACAAGATCCTCCAGGTGGACGAGCCCGGCGACTTCGTGCTCGCGACCGGCGAGACGCGCTCGGTTCGCGAATTCGTCGAGCTGGCATTTGCGGAAGTCGGCCGCAGCGTCGAATGGCGCGGCAAGGGCGTCGAGGAGATCGGCGTCGACAAGGCGACCGGCAACACCCTGGTGCAGATCGACCCGGTCTATTTCCGTCCGACCGAGGTCGATCTTCTGATCGGCGACGCCAGCAAGGCGCGCGCCAAGCTCGGCTGGACGCCGAAGACGCCGTTCGCGCAACTGGTGAATGAAATGGTCGCCAGCGATCTCGTCGAGGCCAGGCAGGATGCGGCCAATGGCAAGCACGGCGTTTGAACTGAAGGGCAAGACGGTCTTCGTCGCCGGCCATCGCGGCATGGTCGGCTCGGCGCTGATGCGCCGGCTGGCGCGCGAAGGGGCCGAGCTGCTGACGGTGTCGCGCGGCGAGGTTGATCTGCGCGACCAGGCCGCGGTCAGCGCCTGGTTTGCCGCGAAGCGGCCGCAGGCGGTGTTCCTCGCCGCCGCCAAGGTCGGCGGCATCGTCGCCAACAACACGCTGCGGGCGGAATTCCTCTACGACAATCTGGCGATCTCGACCAATGTGATCCAGGCGGCGCATGCCAATGGTTGCGAGAAGCTGATGTTCTTCGGCTCGTCCTGCATCTATCCGCGCCTGGCGCCGCAGCCGCTGCGCGAGGATTCGATGCTGACCGGCCCGCTGGAGCCGACCAACGAGCCCTATGCCATCGCCAAGATCGCCGGCATCAAGATGGCCGAGACCTATCGCAGCCAGTACGGCGCCGATTTCATCAGCGTGATGCCGACCAATCTCTACGGTCCCGGCGACAATTATCATCCCGAATACAGCCACGTCGTCGCCGCGCTGATCCGTCGCTTCCATGAAGCCAAGGTCTCGGGTGTCGGCAGCGTCGTGGTGTGGGGCACCGGCACGCCGCGCCGTGAATTCCTCTATGTCGACGACCTCGCGGATGCCTGCATCCACCTGATGAAGACCTATTCCTCACCGGAACTGGTCAATATCGGCACCGGCGAGGACATCACCATCGCCGAGTTCGCACTCTTGGTGGCGGCGGCCGTCGGCTATCGCGGTGAGATCAGCTTCGACACGTCGCGCCCGGACGGCACCCCGCGCAAGCTGCTCGACGTCAGCCATTTGGCCAGGCTCGGCTGGCGTGCCCAGACCTCACTGGAGGAAGGCATTAAGTTGGCGTACCGGGCGTATCTCGGCCAGAGCAATAAAGGCCACCAGAGTGATCCAGCTCATCCCCGGCAAGTGGGCTTAAGTGTCTGTTCCAAAACATGTTGAGTCGAATGAATCGGTTGTGATTCAAGGTGAGCGGCCTGATTCGATGGGGACGCGCCGCCAATGTGGACTACCGAGAACCGTGCACGCTACGACCGCAGCCGCCTGCGCTATCCGAGCGACTTGACCGACGAGGAGTGGGCGCTGATCGCGCCTCGCATCCCGCCGGCCAAGCGCGGCGGCAACAAGCGTACGGTGGACCTGCGCGAGATTGCCAACGGGCTGATGTACATCCTGAGCACAGGTTGCCAGTGGCGCGCGATCCCCAAGGACCTGCCGCCGCGCTCGACGCTGTATGGCTACTTCGATCTGTGGAGCTGGAACGGCACGCTCGATAAAATTCATCACGCCCTCTATGTCGAATGTCGCGAAAGGGCCGAGCGCGAGGCTTCTCCCACCGCCGCCATCATCGATAGCCAGAGCGTGAAAAGCGCTGAAAAAGGGGGCCTCATGATCTCCATGGCTACGACGCGGGCAAGAAGATCAAGGGCAAGAAGCGGCACATTCTCGTCGACACGCAAGGCCTCTTGATGCACGCCATCGTGCATGCGGCGGACATCCAGGATCGCGACGGCGGCGTGCTCCTGATGGCAACGTTGTTCGGCCTCTATCCCTTTCTTCTGAAGCTCTACGCCGACGGCGGATATCAAGGGCCACATTTCCAGAAGGGGCTGCGTAGCGCTCTGAAGCGCGTGAACCTCGAAATCGTCAAACGCTCCGATCAGGCTCACCGTTTCGTCGTCTTGCCCAAACGCTGGATCGTCGAGCGTACCTTTGCCTGGCTCGGGCGATGCCGAAGACTGTCCAAAGATTGGGAATGCTTCAATCACAGGGCGCTCGCCTTTCTCAAGCTGGCCTCCATCCGACTCATGCTGCGAAAGCTATGCAATCCAAGGTAATCTTTCCGGACAGACTCTAAGGGAAGGCAATCCTGCACGACGAGTCCGCGGCGACTCTCCCGGCCGTCCGTCAGCCCAGGCCATTCGGTAATAATGTACTCCGTGAACGGCCTTCTTCTCACACGGCGACCGGTTGGATCCTCAACATGTAAGTCCCGGTACATGCTGGCCAGCATGCGGATCAACCGGCTTGCATCACGACGCAAAATGATCATGATCGCGGATGTGTTGTTCTACTCCGCCGAAGTCGACAGTTGATAAGCGCGATCTGAAGTCGATGCTGAGCCGCGATCGATCATTGAGTTGGAACGCGCCAATATTCCTCTTCAGCCATGCCCAGCGATAGTCCGTCATCAGCACCCACGGCGATAGCGTGACGATGCAGAACTACGAGAGACGAAAAGCCTTTGAGGATTTTTTGTTTTCCAAGCCAGTTTAGCCTGAAGGCGCCAAAAATCGAGCGCCACGGTGTCAGCCGCCGCCGCGAGCCTGATTAGCACGAACGCAGGAATCGTATGCGAGCCTCTTCTACGCGAATTGCGCGACGGAACCGGCCGCGGCCGGCTCGACTCTTGGGCATATTCGCGAGCGGACAACGACAACCCAAGTTGGCCGCATTGAACTTGCTGTCAGAGCGCTACCCCTCGCCTCCAGTCGCACGCTGACGCGCGCGCCGAGCTTTGCGAAAGCTCCTGTCCGCCGCCATGAACCTCGCCAGCATAGGTGCGATCAGCTTGGCTGGATCCTGAACGGGTTGTCCCGTTTCCTGGGCCAGGATTTCAGCGTAGGCAGCGAGGTCCCGGTGGACGATTGCCGGCAGTTCGTGCGCCACTTTGATCGGTTTGTCGTCTTCGATCGCTCCAAGCTTGAGCTTGGCCATCGCGTTATCCCCTATATGGTTCGAGCACCAGGTCGCGGTTGACGATCACCCTCACCGGGAATGCCTGGCGGATCGTCAACGTTGGCTGGATGTTGAGATTGCGGCAAACCAGCTGCTGTCCTGTCTGATTTGCGGAATCCTCCGCTCCACGCCGGAGCGCAGCAATGAGGTCGCTGTTGGTGTTGCCTGCGTCCGCGCCCGAATTGACCTCCGTGCCAACAGCGAGCAGTCTCGAAAGCGCTGCTGCGCCCAAGAGCTCTTTCCAGTGATTGTCGACCTCGTCCTCGAGGCCGGCGTATCCAGATGCATCTGCGCCAGGCTGCCGTTCCAGGACGATCGAACGCCCGTTCGGCATAATCAGCCGCGTCCAAACCAACAGTACGCGCGACTGGCCAAATGCCGCCTGGCTGTCGTAGGTGCCGATCAGCCTTCGAGCTCGCCGCGTTGGATTGTCATAGACAGCTTCCGTCACCTGCGCCGTGATTTGCCCCGGTAGATCGGATCGAATGCCCGTGATAAGAGCGGCCGGAATGACTGTGCCGGCCTGCACCACAAACGGCGAAGCTGGCCTCACGAGGCGATCCGGACTGGTCGTCCGGCGGTCGACGGATGCGCTGACGAAGGCGAGCTTCCGTTCCTGGCCATTCTGGGCGAACGTTTCATCAGATGATGTCGTGGCATTCGAAGGCGTTTCATTGGCCGATGTCACAGCAGTTGAGGGACAGACATTGGTGCTGGCAACGACCTTGCTGGTACGACTCGTGCTTGTCGTGAGGATCGATCACACGCAACCCCGCTGACGCAGCATGTACCACATCAAGAAGGTGCTTCATTCTCATATGACATTCGCCGGTGCCACGGCCGAACGCAGCTTCTAAGACCGCGCCCTTTGCTTCTCAGTCAACCTGAATAGCGTTGGCTACATCGTCTCGCATTTTCCCGTACATGAGGATGATGCGCGAGCCACCGAGAAACTGCTCTATGAGAATCCGGTCGTGTCCCAGTGATGGTGTAGCTCGGTAGAGCAAAGCCGCCCGTACGCGCGCCTCAAATAGCGCCGTAGCGGGCGGGCGGCTTTGCGGTGGTCACCGGCGATTCGCCGGTAGGATCGGGTTGCGACACGCCAACGCAACCGAGGAACCACCGATGACCGACGATATGTGAACCTGCGCACGCTCGTGGAGAAGACCCCTGATGCCGATCTGTTGCGCGAGATGATCGGCTTTTCCGCCCAGCGGCTGATGGAGCTGGAAGTCGAGGGCCACACCGGGCGGCCTACGGCGAGAAGAACCCCGAACGGCTGGCCCAGCGCAACAGCTACCGCGACCGGACCTGGGAGACCCGGGCCGGCACGGTCGAGCTTCGCATCCCCAAGCTGTGCAAGGGCTCCTACTACCCGGGTTTCCTGGAGCCGCGCCGGATGGCCGAGAAGGCGCTCACCGCCGTAGTTCAGGAAGCCTATGTGCAGGGCGTCTCGACCGCTCATCGACGATCTCGTCCAGGCGATGGGGATGAGCGGCATCTCCAAGAGCCAGGTGAGCCGGCTCTGCGCGGAGATCGACGACAAGGTGAAGGCGTTCCTCGCCCGGCCGATCGAGGGCGACTGGCCGTATCTGTGGATCGACGCCACCTACGTGAAGGTGCGCCAGCAGGGGCGTATCGTGTCGGTCGCAGTGATCGTCGCTGTTGGCGTCAACAGCGACGGCCGGCGCGAAGTTCTCGGCATGGATATTGGCCCTTCCGAGGCCGAGACGTTCTGGACGGCGTTCCTGCGCAAGCTCGCTCGCCGGGGCTTGCGTGGCGTCAAGTTGGTCGTCTCCGACGCCCATGAGGGCATCAAGGCCACCGTCGCCAAGGTGCTCAACGCCGGCTGGCAACGGTGCCGCGTCCACTTCATGCGCAACGCGCTGGCGCGCGCCGGCAAGAGCGGGCGGCGCGTCGTCTCCGCCTTCATTGCCACCGCCTTCGCCCAGGACGATGCCGAAGCCGCAACGGCGCAGTAGCGCAAGGTCGCCGATCAACTCCGCCCCAAGCTGCCCAAGCTTGCCGACTTCCTCGACGAAGCGGAGACCGATGTGCTGGCCTACATGAATTCCCGCCGCAACATCGCACCAAGCTGCACTCCACGAACCCAATCGAGCGCCTCAACGGCAAGATCAAGCGGCGCACCGAGGTGGTTGGCATCTTCCCCAACGAGGATGCCATCTCCGCCTCATCGGCTCGATCCTGCTCGAGCCGAACGATGAATGGGCCGTCCAGCGTGCCCGTTACATGACACTGGAAACCATCGCGCCGTTGAGTAAGGCGTCGGGTTCGCTCGCGACCTTTGCTTCCTTCAGGATTTTACCCTGGGCATCACAACGCACACGCTCGACAGTTCCAATGACACGTCGATTCCGGCCTAGTTCTCCACGGCAACCCTCCGTCTCAGGATGCTTGGGCCGACTCAAGTCGTGACCCCGTTTGATCAGGGGACAGCCACCATCATGCCCCCTTGCTCGGAGCAGGGCCCCTTACCGCATCTAGCCTGACCAGGCCGCGCTCTGCGGCTGATCAATCGTCTTGAGCGATGCATCGAGTTCTGCGATTAGCGCGCTGTGCCTGTTCTTGTCCGCTATTGGCGGGCAGCTATCGCCGATCGCAATTGGCTTTCGAAGATGAGCGATATCGGCAGCGACAAATTCGTCGAGTGTCATGGCAGTCACCTCCTTTCTGCCTGACATCCGCAGCATGAGTGGTTAAGAGAGCGTAAAGACCTAGCGTCTCGCCCATAGGGCTGAGAAGACCTTCGCCTTTCCGCGCGGCATATGCCTAGCGCCTATCAGCCCCAACAGAATGACTTTGGCATGCATAGACGACCGTGCGGTGCTGCGCGGCGTTGATAAGTCCGGCGGCTCCGGATTTGCAAGATTATCGGTGCGAGCCGGCCTCACATAGCCAGGACTCTTTCCAAGGTGCAGCAAGATGGATGGTTGGATAGTGACGGTCACCATCCTCAAGGAAGACAGCGACGACGACGAACAGGCATGTAACTTTGCGGTCAGCCGTGAAGCTGCCCCTGAAAGACTGCGGGGGCAAAGGCCGCAATGCTAAACTGCCCGATCGAAGAGAAGCAATTGCAAAGGCCCGGCGTGGAGCCTGGCGAGCTGATCGCTATACTCGATGACTAGATCGATCCAATCATCTCGCGACCCCAAAGTCACTAAAAGCGCTGCACGTCTGATCTCGCTCACCCGTGTCCGATTGATGACATGTGTCCGGAAGCCGCCATTTGAATTGCGAGAAATTGCTCGGGCCAAAGCTGGAAGCGATGCGTTCTGCCTCTCCTTCAAGCAGAGTTGCATTTCGACTATTTGGCACGCCGGTTGCTACCCCCTTATGGCTTGGTTGCTTACTGATGAACCTCGTGAGACGGCCAAGTCTCCACCAGCAACTCGTGCGGGCGGCTCCTTCCGCCGTCCGCACCCTTTTCACGGTGCTGGCCTTAGCGCCGCGCTTCGTGTGGATCGTGACCTGTGGAAAGGCTGCGCAGCTTTTCGCCTCTTTTGCGTCGCGACGGTCTGGCATGAGAGTTGCTGAGAGACGTTTGGACTCGGCTTCTCATACTTTCGCGCAACCCCCATGAGATGGCGAAGTCCGCGCAGCCTTGCGCTAGCGCGAGCGGCTCCTCCAGCCGCTCGCGCTTCTTTCGGTAGCATCGGCCTAGGGTCTGGACTCAATTGATCCACCAAGTGATCGCGGCGGCCAGCAGGATTGCAGACAGGAAGATGTCTGCGCGCTTGTCGTATCGGGTTGCGATGCGGCGGAAGTCCTCGAGACGGCAGAACATCCGCTCGATGACGTTGCGGCCTTTGTAGGCGACCTTATCGTAGCGATGCGGATGCTTGCGGGTCGGATTTGGCGGGATCACGGCCTTGATGCGGCGTGCGGCTAGTTCGTCGCGCAGGCTTCTGGCGTCGTAGGCTCGATCAGCCAGCAGACGGCGCGGGGTACGAACCATGCCGATCAAACCGCGTGCACCGACCAGGTCGTGGGTGTTGCCGGGGGTGATCAGGAAGGCAAGCGGACGGCCGATATCGTCGGTCAGCGCGTGGATTTTGGTGGTCTGCCCGCCGCGCGAGCGGCCGATCGCGTTGTTGAAGGCCCCCCTTTTGCGCCGGCCGCGGAGCGATGGGCTTTGATGTAACTGGAATCCACCGACATCGATCCGTACATGCCGGTCGATCCGGTCAGGGCGTAAAAAATATCCGTCCAAATCCCCTGTCGGTTCCAGCGGTTGAAGCGGTTGTAGACCGTCGTGTAGGGGCCGTAGACTTCCGGGCAATCGCGCCAGCGCGAACCAGATTTCAGCATGTGCACAATGCCGCTGATCACGCGTCTATCATCGACCCGATGCGCTCCCTTGCGCCCTCGTGGCAACAACGGCTCAATCCGCCGCCATTCCGCATCGCTGAGCCAGTAGACCTGCTTTGCCATTCAAGCCTCCCTTCCGCTGAGAAGCTTGAATCACAGTCCAATTCCAGATGGAATCTGGAGGGTTGCATATTTCAGTGATCGTGAGCAGCGATTTCGCGCGATCATGAGCGCCGAATTCAGACGATCGTGAGCAGCCTCGCTCCGGCCGAGGCGGTGATAGGGTCAGCGTTCTGGCTGCTCGTCAAGGGTGATGGTTTTGGCGTTGCGTTTTCGCATGCTTTCGCCAGCAAGCTGGAGGCGGTGAGCGTTGTGGACGAGGCGATCCAGAATCGCGTCGCCTAGCGTGGGATCTCTGATAACTTCGTGCCATGTGTCCACAGGGAGTTGGCTGGTTACGATGGTGGAGGAGCGGCCATGGCGATCGTCAAGGATTTCCAGTAGATCGCGCCGCTCGGCAGCGGTGAGCACCGACAATCCCCAATCATCCAAAATCAGAACCTGGGCGCGGCCAAGGGTTTTGAGCAAGCGGGCATAACGTCCATCGCCCCGCGCGAGCCCCAACGCTTCGAACAATCTTGGGACGCGGTGATAGAGGACCGAGCGATTATCTCGGCAGGCCTTGTGGCCGAGGGCACAGGCTAACCAACTTTTGCCCAATCCGGTCGCCCCGGTTATGAGCAAATTCTCGTGGCGATCGATCCAGTCGCCGCTGGCGAGCTTGGCGAAGACGGCCCGGTCGATACCCCGCGGCGTGCGCAAATCGACGTCCTCCACGCAGGCATTCTGGCGGAGCGAGGCCAGCTTGAGGCGCGTGGTGAGCCGCCTGGTGTCGCGTTCCGCCGCTTCCCGGTCGACCAGCAGGCCGATGCGATCTTCGAACGGCAAGGCTTCGAGATCAGGCGATCGTCGCTGCTCCTCGAAGGCCTTGGCCATGCCGCTCAAGCCGAGCTCGATCAGGCGTTCGTGGGTGGGATGGTTGAGCATACAGGTCTCCTTGGCTTCAGTGAAAATAATCGCGGCCGCGGATGTTGCCGTGGCGCAGGGGTTGGTGTTCGGAGGGCTCGTCGAGAAAGGTACGATCCAGACCGTTCTGGAGGATGGAGCGGATCGAGGCGACGGATCGCGCCTTGATCAGAATGCCGCGCCGGCAGGCCGCTTCGACGCGCTCCGCGCTGTAGCTTTTGACCAGTGACAGAATGCCGAGGCAGGTGCGAAAGCCTTGCTCGGGATGCGGCCGGGCCGCGATCACGGCCTGGAAGAAGGCGGCGGTCGACGGACCGATCCGCTCGCCGGCGACGATCACTCCGGCGGGCGTCCATTGACCGTAGCGCCGATGGGCGCTGGGCATATGGTCGGCGATGGTGGTGTGGCCCCGCCGGTTGGGCGCGCGGGCGTGGCTGGCGATCCTGCGGCCGTTGTGGAAGATCTCGACCGTTCTGTCATCGATGCGTGCGTCGACAAGCTCACGGATGAGCCGATACGGCGCGGAATACCAGTGTCCATCGATCTCGATATGATAGTCGGGGCCGATCCGGCATCGCTTCCAGCGTGCGAAAGCGTAAGCCTGGTCCGGCAGCTTTGTAAGCTTGGGCTTGTCGAGCTCGGCGAACAGTTCGGCGCGACTGGCGCCAAAGTCGCGCATCTGCCTTGCATTGAGTTCGACGACGAGTGTTTTGATGGCTGCGTTCAGCTCCGCCAACGAAAAGAAGCGTTGGTTGCGCAGCCGCGCCAGAATCCATCGCTGGGCGACTTGCACCGCAACTTCGACCTTTGCCTTATCTTTTGGGCGCCGCGGCCGGGCTGCGAGAATGGCCGTGCCGTAATGGCTCGCCATCTCGGCATAGGTTCGGTTGAGGCCGGGATCGTGGCGGTCGGGATTGGTGACGGCGGCCTTGAGATTGTCGCAGACTACGAATGTCGGCACGCCGCCGAGGAAGGCGAAAAGATTGATGTGGACCCGGATCCAGTCGGCGAGCCCCTCGCTTGGACAGGCCTCGGCATAGGTATAGTTGGAGGCGCCCATCGCCGCGACGAACAGCTTCATCGACTGCACTTCCCCGTTTGAGGGATCGATGACGTCGATGGTGTCGCCGGCGAAATCCACGAAAACCTTCTCGCCGCCCAGATGCGTCTGCCGCATCGAAGGCCGGGCTCGCCCCTTCCAGGCCTCGTACGTCGTGCAGAACCAGGTGTAGCCGAAGCCATCGGGATGGGTGGCGCGATACTCGTCCCACAGCAGCCGACGGGTCACGTTGCGTCGGCGCAGCTCCTTGTCGACATAGCCCCAGTCGGGAACGGCCCGCTGGGGGCTCTGCGACGCAGGCCTCGGCGCCGGGAAAAGCAGCAGCTCCAGGTCCTCGTCGCTCATTCCGGCCGGCAACGGCCACTTCAGCCCGGCAGCCCCGGCTCGGCGTAGATAGCTGTGCACGGCGCCGTTGCTGATGCCCAAGGTGCGCGCGATGGCTCGCTCCGGGGGATGTCCCGGGTTCTGTTGAATTTCTGAAGAGGTCGGCGTTGCCCACCTTGAGCCGGTAGGCTCGGGGTGCTGATTCCACAAAGGAGAGCAACGCCATGACGAGAGATATCACACCGGCTGGTTGGCCGGCGACCGGGGCTGTGGAGAAATCATTTGCGGAAGTGCGAGCGAGCTTCGATCGGTTCTGCCTTGCGGCAGGAATCGAGGCGCTCGGCACGATGATGGAGGCGGATGTGACAGCGGCCTGCGGGCCGCGCCACGGTCGTGATGCGGCGCGGCGGGCGCACCGTTGGGGCCGAACGCGGGGGCGGATCGGTTTCCACGGCGGCAAGATCGAGGTCGATCGCCCGCGGGTCCGGGGCATGGACGGCCGCGAGGTCACGATCCCGAGCTGGGAAACGGCGGCGCAGGAGGACTGGCTCGGTCGCTGGGCGATGAACCTGATGCTGATCAATGTGTCGACGCGCCGGTTCGGCCGCGCCGTCCGGCTGCCCGAGGGTGACGTGCCGGCACCGCCCGGATCGGGGATTTCGAAGTCGGCGGCCTCGCGGAGGTTCGTGGCTCTGTCGGCGGCGCGGCTGGCCGACTTCATGGCTGCCGATCTGTCCGCGCTCGACCTTCTGGTGGTCCAAATCGACGGGCTGCATCTCGACGACGATCTCGTGCTGGTGGCCGCGATCGGGGTTGACGGCGAAGGCAACAAGCATCCGCTGGCGCTGGTGGAAGGGGCGACCGAGAATGCAGCAACGGTTCAGGCCCTGCTGGACAACCTGGTCTCGCGCGGGCTCGACCCGACGGTGCCAAGACTGTTCATCGCCGACGGCGCGAAGGCGTTGTCGAAGGCGATCCGCCGCACCTTCGGTTCGGCCGCTGCGATCCAGCGCTGCCAGATCCACAAGGCGCGCAACATCATGGAACGCCTGCCGAAAGAGCATCATGCGGCCACCCGCCGGGTGCTGCGCCAGGCCTGGGAGCTCGATGACGCCGACAAGGCTGAAAAATTGATCCGCAATCTCGCGCGTCGACTCGACCAGCAATGGCCCGGCGTTGCGGCCAGTATCCTCGAAGGCCTCGACGAAATCCTGACTGTCGTCCGGTTGAAGTTGCCGAAGGAGCTTCGCCGATCGCTCGCCTGTACCAATATCGCCGAGAACATGATGGGCACCATTCGCCGCGTCACGCGCAACGTTAAACGCTGGCGGGATGCCGGTATGGCCTTGCGATGGGTCGCGGCCGGTATGATCGAGGCCAACAAGGGCTTCCGACGATTGAAGGCGCATAAGCAATTGTCGGTTCTGCGTGCGGCCCTTCAAGCTCACCACGATCGCATGACAATCAAGTCCGTTGCCCACGTCACGAGGGCTGCGTAATATTCATTCCGGCAACGTCGACCCGACGTAGTTCAACAGCGATCGGGACATCCCCTCGCTCCGGCAAGCCTTGAACATGTTTTAAGCGGAGAACCTCTTTGATCCGGCGCATCGACAATCTCTGGGTGGGCATCGGCCTTCCTCGTTCACTGACGAGGCAGTTCCTAAGCCGGTTGAGTTGTCGGCCGAAGCGGGCTGAGTTGCTGAAAAGCTGCTCACGATCCCGCGAAATCCGTGCTCACGATCGTCTGAAATCTCTGCTCACGATCCCCTGAAATCCGTGCTCACGATCCCGCGAAACATGCAGAAAGTTGGCGACATCGTTCCTAAACGCCAGGGCGGTGACCGCAAATCGCAGCGCATCGAAGCGCATTCGCAATTGATTCTGGAGGCGGTGACAGCGAGGCCGGATATCACGCTTGCCGAGTTGCGAGAACTGTTGAAACGTCGTGGAATATCGACTGGCATCGCGTCGCTCTGGCGTTTTTTCCAGCGCAGAAAGATCACACTTAAAAAAAGACAGCGCACGCCGCCGAGCAACGGCGCGGCGATATAAATGCCGCACGTGAGGAGTGGTTCGAAGGGCAAATCGACCTTGACCCTGAGCGTCTCGTCTTCATCGACGAAACCAGCGCCAACACCAAAATGGCGCGGCGTTACGGGCGCTCGCCACGCGGCGAGCGATGTCGTGCAGCTATCCCACACGGACATTGGAAGACGACGACGTTCACCGCTGGATTGCGCTCCGACGGTCTGATCGCGCCGCTTGTTCTGGACGGTCCAATGGATGGCGACGCTTTCCTGGCCTACGTCGAGCAATTGCTCGCCCCATCGCTGCGGCCGGGCGATACCGTTATCATGGACAACTTGCCCGCTCACAAGGTCCATGGCGTTCGAGAGGCCATCCAGGCGGTCGGAGCTAGCCTGCTCTATCTTCCGCCCTACAGTCCAGACTTCAACCCGATTGAAATGGCCTTCTCCAAACTGAAAGCGCTGTTGCGGACCGCCGCAGCCCGCACCATGCCCGATCTCTGGCAAGCAATCGCCAACGCTCTCAAACGCTTCTCACCCGAGGAATGTCAAAATTATCTCGTCGCGGCTGGTTACGACGCAACGTGATCGGAAAACGCTCTAGCTCATCTGCGCTGGCGAGATCGTCACAGCTTCACCCGCAACGGATGGCCATATACACCTTCCTCTCTCCAGTCTCTTGGTAAACAGGCATGCCCCCTGGCCATGGTGAGTCGGCCCCGGGAGTTGCACCCGGAGCCGCTCTCCGAACCGTACGTGACGCTCTCACGTCATACGGCTCTCAACAAGTAACGAAGCAGAACTCAACATCGCCCAATGAGCGAACAGCTTCGGCCTGCGGCAGCGGATCAATCTGAGCCATGTGGAGGCTCTGACTGTTCCATTCTTCAGCCCTTTGTATTTGCGTCGCGCCCAGCGGTTAAGAGATTCATCGACGTATCGATACAGGTTGTGCATTTCTGACCGCCCATATCTGCCGTAGTACTGCATCCATCCACGAAGGACGGGATTCAGTTCCAAGGCAATTGCGTCGACTTCCGTCTGCGAGCGAAGCCTGAGCCGGAGCTGCCGGATCGTCATACGCATAGACTTCATCGCCGCCCTGCTGACCGCTGGCGAGAACGTACAGAAGTTTTCTTTCTTCTGATGGTTTCTTGCCCTGCGCGGTCGAAAGGTAAATCCCAGAAAATCAAATGACTGACTGGCATGGCTACCCGGGCGATTGCTGTCTTTGCAGTAGACGATCTTGGTCTTGTCGGGATGCATTTCGAGTTCGCATTCCTTAAACCTTGCTTGCAGCGCCGCCTTGATGGCTTCCGCTTCAGCCTTGGTTCGGCAATGAACGAGCCCGTCGTCCGCGTATCGACACCACGGCGACTGCGGGAAGTTCCGCGCCATCCATGTATCGAACGCATAATGCAAGAACTAATTGGCAAGGACGGGACTGATCACGCCGCCATGGGGTGTGCCCCGGTCGCGAGCGGTGATCGCTCCGTCTCTGTCTTGCATCGGCGCTGTTAGCCAGCGTTCGATGTAGAGCAGAGCCCATTCGTCTTGCACATGCTTCCTGACGGCCTTCATAAGCAACTTGTGGCTGATATTGTCGAACAGGCCTTTGATGTCGAACTCCAGCACCCAGTTCATCTTCCAGCACCGTTGCCGGGTGACGCCGACGGCGTCCAGCGCGGATTTTCCGGGCCGGTAGCCGTAGGAATCGGGAAGGAAGATTTCCTCGAGTGCTTGTTCAATCTGCAGCTTGACGACCGTCTGCGCCACGCGATCTGCTACTGTCGGCACACCTAGAATGCGTTGTCCGCCGTTCTTCTTGGGAATGAGGACAGCCCGAACGGCAGGTGGAAAGTAGCTGCCAGAAGACATTCGATTCCAGACCTTGTAAAGGTTGCCCTTCAAGTCCTTCTCAAACGCTTCGAGCGACACGTTATCCACGCCGGCCGCGCCCGCATTGGCTTTGACCAGTTTGTAGGCCTTCATCACTGTCTGCTTGTCGATATCGTACTGCTTGCGTCCGGTTACACTCACATGTCCTCCTGCTCATCACAGTTGCATATGGGCGCAACCCACTTGTTTCGGCCCCTTCGCTCCAGTTCCACTACAGCACCTTCATCACTACTACGAGCCGATCCGCCCCAGTGTTGTGCTTCGGTACTCTCGTCTCGCGGTGTGCGCCGCTTGAACTTCTCCCTTGGCATCACAACGACTGGTTCCTGCAGTTCTCTACAAGAGCCTGTATCCAGATCGCGTCCCCTAAACGCCGGTCGCCATCCGCGCAGTAATCCAGGCGTCTCACGGATTGATCTCAGGGATGGCACGCGCCCCTGATTTTGGCGACGTCTAAATAATTTTCGACGCGTCATCGGAAGATTCGCTTTCGCTCGCCTTCTGGATACTTACCTGCCCCGTAAACCCGGGACTTTTGCAACACTTGCTCATGACCGCGCCTTTTAAGCGAAGCCACAGTGTCGTGGTTTTGCATCTGCGCCTGAAACGCCGATGCAGGAGGGCCATCCTCCATCTCTCATAAAGCTGTACGCATTAAATTCGGTTATTCACCTCCTTCATGCTCTGCAGCACACCGTGCCAGATCACCTTCACAAGATCGCTGCGGCGCCCCCGGAAGACGAACAAATGACCGCTGAGCGGATCCTTGCGCAGCACCTCTTGCACCTGGAGTGCCAACGACGGAAAGCCCCGGCGCATATCCATGTGGCCTGTCGCGGGCCACACTCGTGCGCCTGTCGGAACCGGGATCATCGGTGGGCCAAAGCATCGAGAACGCGACGTAGCGCGTCTCCATCAACGTCGCCATCGACCCGGATGCGATGCCCGCTATCAAGATCGATCTCGATGATGCCATCGCTCTTGCGTCGTCGTCAACGGCACTTCGGCCAGCTCCCGCGGTGACGCAGGCGGCCCAATCTCGACTGGAACAAACGGAGCCATGCTCGCTTCGCCGTGCTTGCAGAGCTCCTTCCGTCCTCGAAATCGTCATAGCGCTTCTCCTAGGATTACCCTAGGACCTGCAGCGATCCCGTTCGTCAAACAAAGGCGGCCTTCAATGGAGGATACCTTCCTCGACCTCGTCGAACAGGCGCATCTCACCTTCACGGGCAAGTCCGACGGTGAAATTGCCTTCGGTGCGCTGAAGGGCTTCCTCGATGTCCGCTACGGCGCGCGAGACGGTTCGGCCTGTGCGGAGTTCTCATGGGAAGGGCACGACGAGAATGACCCCGCCTGCGGTCGCAGATGGGCTATGATCGGCACTGCGGGCAGGCCCGTCGGTCACTTCTACATACACAATGGCGACGATTTAGCCTTCGTTTGCGAACGCGGCTGAGTTCTTCAACAGCCTGCTAGTCTTACTGCGTCACAAACGGTGGTCTGTGAAATGGGCGAACTTGATTGCACAACAAGGACATCTCGACAACGTTCGGACCAGCCCTTGTTCGAGTCGCCGTCGCATCGTCGTGATCGAATTTGGAATGTGACGTTGGGTCCGTAGCGGCAGAACCGCGGGGTCTGTAATCCGCGGAAACGCGAGCGAGCGGGATCGGCCGGGCGCGCCGAGCGCCTGAGGGGGGAAACGCCTCCCGCTCGGAGATCAGGAATCCGAAGGCTGCAATGCACATCGTTGCGTGATGATGAAAGCCGCGCCAGCCGCGTCCCTCGAAGTGGCCAAGCCCGACCTCCTGCTTGAGTTCCTGATAGTCGCGTTCGATGCGCCAGCGCAATTTAGCCGTCTCTACGAGAGTCCGGAATGCCACATCCTCCGGCAATGTCGAGAGCCAGTATTTGGTAGGCTGGTCCTCGCCTTTCGGCCATTCGATCAGCAACCATTCCTCCAACCGCTGGGTGGTTTGCCAATAATCACGGTGCGCGGCACGGACCCGCACGCGGGCAAAGCGCGAGCTCAGCTTTTCGTTCGTTCCTTGCCGCCACGTGATGGTGCGCCAAGCTTTGGCCGGCAGGCCGATCGCGAGCGCTTTAACGGCGGCCGGCCGACGCTGACGGTTGCGGCGCATCAGTTTCGGGGGACGGCCGCGGCCCGACCATGGCTTCGGCGGCAAGGGACCGGTGCCGGGCGCCCATACCGTTGTGCTCGACAGAAGACCCGCCACATAGGTCAATCCCAGCGCCGTGATCTCCGTGCGCAGATCGCTGTTGTTGCCATAGCCCGCGTCCATCAGCACGACACCACGCGGAAGGCCGGTCGCACAGGCCCACCGCAACTGCTCCAGCGCGATCTCCGGCTTGGTCCGGAAGCCGACTTCGGCAGGAATGCCCACCTTGCGCCGCCGATCGCAATCCTCAGTCCATTCCTTCGGAAGATAAAGGCGGTAGGCAACAGGCAGGCTGGCGTGGTGATTGGCAATCGATAATGACACCGCCACCTGGCAATTATCCTGCTTGCCGAGCTGCCCGCAATATTGCCGTGCAACTCCAACCGAATGTCGCCCCTGCTTGGGAAATCCGGTGTCATCGATGATCCAAGCTTCGATCGGGCCCTGGCGTTCGATCGCCGGCAGGACCATCTCTCGTACCTTGCCCAGCACCTTCTCATCCGACCAGGCGCCGCTGCCGACGAAATGCAGCAGCGATTGATGTTGGGCGGCCGTCCGTTCCGGAGCCGTCATCGCCGCCATTGGCTCCACGCTCTTACGACCGCCACAGGCCATGAGGCCGACGCAATAGTCGCGCAGCGGTGCCTTCCGATCAGCATGACCGATGACGCTGGCAAGCCCTTCCAAATACGTCGCAAATCGCATCTCACTGGTCTTGGTGCCACGCCCGCTCATGTAGCCTCCTCGGCTGATGGTCCATGCTTCAACCATCGCTGATTCCGGCCGGATAAAGCCTGCGGTTTTGTGACTCAGTCGTACTAGCTAGGTCTTCAGGACGCCCCACGAGGTGATACAGCTCTTTAAGACGCGCGGCTTCTGGTGGGAGATTGGTTGTGAAGACCATATTCGCGGATCCAAGCGGAGAATGTCATCGGCGCTATCGGCTGTCCAGCCTACCGCACGGGGCGCCGCTGTGAGCGAGGACCGTTCCATTGAGCTCGTCCCGAACCACGATTGCCTTGAGCCTGATTTAGGCCGACCGGCGATTGGACGATTCTCAGTCCACGCGTATCGACTCGCGAACGGCGCCAACGTCATGGTTTCCGGCTCCATCTGGCCACTGCCACTGTAGCGCACAGCAATGACGAGCTCACGGACATCTGCCCGAAGAGATGCTCTGCCGATCTCGTCCGGCAAGCTGCCCGTTACTTAATGCATCCACAGATCCCTCCAGCTACCTCTTGTCATCGGCTAACTAGTAGAGCTCTCGATGATCCGGCGGTTCGCGCCGCTGCGTTTTGAACAGAAATAAACCAGTGAACGACGCTCCCCAGCGTGCACAGGCTTCACCTCATGCCGGTTCCTGCATGTAGTAACAAGTACGCTTCCAAATGGTGGTCGAAACACGTATTGTTCGTACGCACTAGGATATATCACAAACTCACCCCCCTCAAATTCTCTAGTGAGTTGAACAATCACGGCGTACTCGAAATCAGGGTCGCTCTCAGCATCCAAATGGATGCCAACAAAGGATCCGGTCGGCATACGATGTATTTGGCAGCGGCGAATCACATAATCAGACCATCCACCTAAGATCTTTTTCAACGTGAGGCGACGGTGTTTCCTTTCGAGTAACTCGATGATTTGAGCTGGAGCTGTACCATGCGCATTGCTAGGAGGGCGGCCGGGCAGATCTACCCTGACGCGTTTCACAAAGACACTGTGTGAATCGCCGGCATCCCCTTCCCGCACCTCCTCTTCGGGAATCTCGGTCTGCAGCTGATCGACCCTTGCCAAGTCATCATCGGTGAACAAGGTCTGGGGGGCGATCAAGACCGTCCCCTTAACCAACAGCTCTATGCGGTATTTTGTGAGAGCCTCTTCTGCAAGCAGACGGGATTTATCATTTACTGCGCGTGCCATTCGCGTTTACTCCAAGTTCGGACTTAAGGATCCTTCGCTATCGCCTTGCATCGAGTGGATGGCCTGCTCCCAACGCTCGCCATCAAAATCCTTTATTCATACGCTTTCGATCGTTCGTTTATCCAAACATACAATATTTACGCTGAATCCTGAAGGACTGGATCGAGGCCTGTAGAATGGCTTTACGCCGCAGATCCGGCAAAACGTGTGCCGAGCGACGTTCTTATTAAACTGGTACGAAGTGAGAAATTCTTAGCCGCACTCAATGCCCACTTTGTCGCCAGGCACGAGCAAATTTAAAAATTTCGACATTTGGCAAATTGAGCAGTTGCATCGCACTGCGGAAAGCACTCGCGGCGCTCGAACGCAGAATTTCACAGAACCACAATGACAGCGGCCATGGTGGCGGATCTCGGCACCATCGCCTTCGAGGGAAAACCCTGCGAGCAGATCCCGGCACCACTCCAAGCTGTGCCGATAGGCTCGATCAAACTCATCGAAAAAACGGCTACTGCTGTCAGCCGGGACAATTTCGCCAATGAGGCGGCTTGTCATCTCCTCGTGATATTTTTCCGCTGGATCCTCGCCGCCGACATGGACCCGAAAGTACTCAAGATCGTCTGCCTCCACATCAAAGGTCTCGACCACAGTGGCCGATAGCAGGGGGTCATCTCCGCAGCATGCAGTTCGAATGCGACCATGTAGGCGCAACGCACCACGGGGTCTTTCGATGACAGCCCGGCATACAGAGAATGCAGATATCGCTTTGTTGTGGAGCTATAGTTTGGTTTTACTGCCCCACCGAGTAGTCGCGATTCATCTTTTCTAAATAGGTTCGAGTGGAACTGTTCGGTGGCCAGAATATCGGGTAACGCCGCGTTGCCGGCCCGGAGAACTCGGCTATGACCACCCGTCTCATCCCAACAGATGAAATTTGCGACCACGCTGGTCAGTTCAACATGCCTCGGAAGGTCGCGATTGGTATGCATCGCGGCGAATACAAGGTCCTTTTGGGACCCTGCCCGCAGATATGGGAATGCCTGTGACATCGCCAAGTATTCAGGAATCAGGCTGACAATCTGGTCCTTTGACATCGCCGCAGCGAACGGATGGGGGCCGAACACGCCCGCGCTTTCTGTGTCAAATACTCATGGACCGAGATCTGAGGAGGCTGATCCAGTGCAAATTCAGATGCGCGAGAAGACGTCATTTGATCTCTAGCTATTAAGGTGACGCAACTGATCAACGATTTCGTTGGGAAGGCGGTCTATGATGGCGTTGACCATGCATGTGAAACTCCCCTGGGCCGGCACCTTCACGGCAACAGACTGCGGCATGACGAGCTCGGTCCTATTGATGATCGCATCGATGGAAACATGTCCATTTGATGATGGCGGCGACGATGCGCCCGGCAGACTCGACGCGTCACTCGAAGGCAGTAACGCAGTTGAGATCAAGCATTGCGGGCTAACGCCGCGAGTTCGGCTTCTAGCTTCGGTTGATGCTTGAAGATGGCGTCGATCAGCGCTTGCGCTGGTTGCTCGGCCGCTTCAACCAGTGCCGCCTTCTCAACGCGGGCGGACGGAGCGAACACCCGCTTGACGACAGTCGGCGAGCCCCTAAGACCGCATTTTGAGACGTCCTCGACGCCGACATCCTGGGCGCTCCATTTCACGATCGGGGCGCGCGCAGCGCGCAAGGCATCCGCCATGGCGCCACGACGAATCTGGTTGGTCGCCTCCAGCATGGTGATCAGGCACGGCAGCCTGGTGTGCAGAACCTGGACCCCACCTTCGGAGCGCCGCTCTGCCTCAATTGTGCGTGCGGCGAGATCAAGCGACCTGACCTTGGCGACGTAGGTTAGCTGAAGCACGCCTAGCCGCTTTGCGATGCCGGGCCCGACCTGCGCAGTATCGCCGTCGATGGTTTGCTTGCCGGTAAAGATAAGATCTGGCCGGCCATATTCCTTGTCGATCTGTCGAATGGCTGTTGCCAGTGCGTACGTTGTGGCCAGGGTATCGGAGCCCGCAAAGCAACGATCGGTTAGCAGTACCGCGCGATCGGCGCCAAAGGTCAGCGCTTTTCGGAGCGAGTCTTCCGCCGACGGCGGCCCCATTGTGAGCACGGTTATTTTGCCGCCGAACCGATCGCGCAGCTCCAGTGCGGCCTCGAGCGCGAAAAGGTCATATGGGTTGATGATCGTCGGCACGCCCTGGCGCATGATCGTATTGGTGACCGGGTGCACGCGGATCTGTGCAGAATCGGGAACTTGTTTAATGCAGACGACATTGTGCACAGTTCAGCTCCATAAATTGCCAAGCTGCGAAGAAGAACAGCAAGTGTTGTACCAGCGCGCATGATTTCGGAATCAGCTCAACAATCCAAAAGCTTAGGCGAGCCAGGCGATATCGCCCGACGCTCCCGACGAAGCAATGTCGACACTCGTCGCGAATGCGACAGGGCTGTTCGAGCGACGTGATCGGCAATTGAGCCGGCCCGGGAGAGTTCCTCCTCAACGAGGTGGGTTTTGCTCCAGACGATCAAGATACGGATCCAGTTCGTCCGAGCCGGCGTTGGCTTGATATCTCGGTTGAACTATGGATCAACCAAGCCGCTCGCCACGACGACCGAACGTATCGACGCTCGGTGGTGTTCTGCACGTCGAGCGCAAGCCGACCTCTATCCCGGTCGAGCGAGCTCATGCTCACAGCTCTCGAGTCCGGTCCGGGTCTCTATCCATGATGAAAACCTGCCGTGGATAGGACCGTCCTCAGAGGAGGGGTAGACCAGCCCCCCCCGAAACCATCGACGATTAACCTGCCACGGCTATTTGCCTCAATGTGATGATCGCAGCTCCCGCTCCTGTGTCCTTCTCAAAATCGCTTGATCTCGATTCCGTATTTCCTCAACGCGTAGCCGATCTGGCGCGGAGTAAGTCCGAGCAAGCGCGCTGCCTTTGCTTGAACCCAACCGGATTTTTCCATGGCGGCAATGACTCGTTGGCGATCGGCAATCTTCGCGCCGCTCACGAGGACTGTGCCGGGAGGTCCCAGTGAGGCCAACTCGCTGCCAACAGGCGGCAGCGGCGCGTCCGCCTTAGTCACGGGTGTGACAGGACTCGCCGGCATTGGCATGGTTGGTGCAGGCTGGACTGTCATCTCATCCGATGTACTTTTCCAGAGCATCGCGGAAAGGCACTGGCCATGGCAACATGCAAAGTCATTTCTCATGATCGAGGGCCCGGCGGCCAGGGTCGCTGTTCGCTGGATGCAATTTTCGAGTTCGCGGACATTTCCTGGAAATCCGCAGTTCATCAGCACATCGATCGCACTCGCCTCAAAGCTCAGCGTACGGCGGTTCTCGCTGTTGAAATTTTTCAGAAACTCGCTGGCTAGCAACGGAATATCACTTCGCCTTTCGCGCAGCGCTGGCAGCATCAAGGGAACTACGCTGATGCGATAATACAGGTCTGCGCGGAACTCGCTCCTCGCCACAGCCTCTTCAAGATTCCTATTGGTCGCAGCTATGACACGAACATCCACCTTGATGGTCTGGTTACTGCCGACGCGCTCGAACTCCTGCTCTTGCAGAACGCGCAGCAACTTCGCCTGGAACGGGGCCGAAATTTCACCGATCTCGTCAAGAAACAGCGTGCCCTTGTCGGCAAGCTCGAAGCGCCCTTTGCGCGCGCTGAACGCGCCGGTAAAGGCACCCTTCTCGTGACCGAACAATTCGGACTCCAGAACTGTCTCAGGGAGCGCCGCGCAATTCAGCTTGATGAAGGGCCGCTTGGCACGCAACGACAACTCGTGAATGGCCTTGGCTACGAGTTCCTTCCCAGTACCGGATTCACCGCGAAGCAAAACGGTGCTGTTCGATTTAGCGACGACCGCGATCTTCTCGAGCAGCCCGCGCAGCGCCGGGCTGTCGCCGATGATCCCGTGGATCGGCACCTTCTTGCGCTCCCTTGCGGGCTGCTCTGACAGTTGCTTATGCAGCCGGTCTTTCTCCACCATCAGTCGTTCGCGGTCACAGGCGAACAGGCGATGCAGCTTAACTGTCTGCCCGACCAGGTTGGCGATCATGCCGAGCAGCCGCGCGTCGTAGTCAAGTTGTTGGCTCGACCTGTCGTCCCGAATACGATCAACCGTCAGCGTACCCACGACTTTCGGATCAATACGAATTGGAACCCCGATGAATGACACCAGCATACTGTCTGTGGCGCCGAGCACCTGCAGGTCCGCAGCGCTGAACGCCGGCTCGACTGCCACATTCTCGGCGATCAGGGGTGTGTCCGTCGCGACGATCTGATCGATCGCCTTCCGCGGCAAGTGCATCCGGTAGCGCTCGTCACTACCCTCGCTCCAGCCGGCCCCCACGGCGATGTCCGGCATCCCTTCATCGTCGAAGAGTGAAACGATGCCGTGTCGCATCTGCACAAACGATTGCAGAAGATCGACCACTTTGGCCAACGTCACTTCGAGCCGGCAAGGTGCAGTGAGCGCCCTTGATATTTCGAAGATGCCTGTCAGGGCGCTCTCGCACAGCGGTTCGACCGAGACCTCGCGCTCCGTCTCTGACTGTGAGTTAGGTCTTTCGCGTGCGGATGCGATATGCAGCATAACGAGGTCTCCGTTGTTCTGATCGGCCTCCCCTGGCACCTTGTTCGGGTTTGCGAGCGTTTCTTTGCATGTCATGCTCGATCTAGCGCCAAGTGTTGACGAGATGACATAGAAGGGTAACACCTTTTCATGGCACGAGGGTAACTCACAGGGCCTCGATCTCAGCTTTTGCGGAATGGGTGCGTAACGTCGGCGTGAACGCAAGTTCCACTACTTCGGTTCAAATCAGCTACCTTGCTGGGCCTCGCCGTTTCAAAGATGTTGCCCACCATTGATCGGCACCTCGGCGCCGGTGACATAACTTGCAGCATCCGAACATAGGAAAAAGATGACCTTGGCCACTTCATCGGGTGTTCCCACTCTGCGCAGCGGAATGCTTGGCACGAGACGCGCTTCCGTGTCGAGCGACAACATACTCGTCTGTATTTCGCCGGGTGCGATCGCATTCACGCGAATGCCATGCGGCGCATAATCGTGGGCCATTTCTCGTGTCAGACTTGCAAGCGCAGCTTTCGACGTCGCATACGCACTACCGGCAAATGGGTGCACACGCGAGCCCGCGATGGACGTCACGTTGACGATCGATCCTGACGCAGCTCTCAGCTCCTCAAACAACCCTTGCGCCAGCATTATCGGAGCCACCAGATTGAGATGGAACACCCTCATCCAGGTTTCGGATGAGGTCGTCAACGACGTCAGCCGGCCACCATTGGACGATTTCGGCGAGACGCCGGCATTGTTCACCAGCGCGTGCAACGGTGCGCCCGCCAACCGTTTCTTGACCTCGGTGATCACGCGCGGCAGCATTCGATGATTGCCAAGATCGACTTGGACATGATCCTCGTTCCCTGACTCCCACGGGCACCGCTCGCGATCGAACGGTTGGCGCGCGCAAGAAATGATCCGCCAGCCCGCCTGCGAAAACAGCTTGGCAGTGGCGTGACCGATCCCGCGTGAGGCGCCGGTCAGCAACATCGCCTTCTTTTCTCCCCGGTGGACGCCGGCGTGGCAGGCATGCACGGGACAACCCGACTGTGTTGCAGACAACAGACCTCCGACCATATCGTCATTTGGCAGATCGAGACCCACGCCAGCCTCCCATCCTGTAGCACCGTTGGCGGACACGTAGCAGGATTTGGGCCATCGCTATGCACGCAAACGCGCCCCGCTTTTGCGTCCTAATGTCGCGCTCGCGTAACAGCTGGAGACTTGGCGACAAGGCGCGTATGCATTGCGACAGCGACGGCTTATCACCTACAAAATGCCGCGCGCACTCGCCCGCGCTACGCGATCAGGGCGTAAAGCACGCCCCGCCTTGCTGGCTCGTAGCCTGACCAGCGAGTGGATGGACAGCGTCTCTCGTCCGAGCAACTATCGGTCAGGATCGCTTTTGCAATGTACGGCCGCATCAACTTGTACAGAACATGACGTAACCAGCTTCATACGTCAGGTTCGCCCGTCACTAGCCCGTCTTATTCGTCAGAGGGCGCCTGAGAGGCTGGCGAGCGTGGTGTAAAGCGCTGATGCGGCGTAGGATTCGGTTGCAAAGCCAACCCCATCACCTTCAGCCGCGAACACCACGCCCGCCATGACCGACGATACGATTCTGCCCTTCTCGTTTCCAGCCGTTCACGCCAAGAAAGTCACAGCTGCCTTCGATGGCGGTCGGCTGACCTCGAACGGGGGCGTGATGCTTCTGGCGATGGCCGAGCGGCGTCTCGGCTTGGCCGACAATTTGGCCCGGGTGTTCCCGGATCGGCGCGATCCGACGCGGGTCGTGCACAGCCTGGTCGATATGTTCCGCGCGCGCATGTTCGCGATCTGCTGCGGCTACGAGGACGCCGACGACCTCGATCATCTGCGGTCCGATCCCGCATTCAAGCTGGCCTGCGGACGGCTGCCGGACACGGGTCGCGATCTGTGTTCCCAACCGACGCTGTCGCGCCTGGAGAATGCTCCGCGCCTGCGCGACGTGATCCGACTGACCTACACTTTGGTCGACGCATGGATGGATAGCTACCCGCGCGAGCCGGCATCCGTCACGCTCGACATCGATGATACCTGCGATGTCGTCCACGGCCATCAGCAGCTCTCGCTGTTCAACGCTCATTATGACGAACGCTGCTTCCTGCCGATCCACGTCTACGACACGGAGAAGAGCCGGCCCGTGGCGGTCGTGCTGCGGCCCGGCAAGACGCCGGGCGGCGTCGAGGTGCGTGCCCATCTGCGCCGCCTGGTACGGCATATCCGGACGCGGTGGCACAACACGCGAATTACGTTCCGTGGCGACGGGCACTATGCCCGGCCGGAGGCAATGGCGTGGTGCGAGACCAACGGCATCGACTACATCTTCGGTCTGTCCGGCACCAAGCCGCTCGCCAGAAAAGTCGACGCGGTCGCCGACGACATCCGCACGCGACGCGCCATCGAGAACCTGCCGGTTCTGCGCGGCTATACCGAGACGCGCCACAAGGCAAAGTCCTGGGATCGCGAACGACGCACCGTCGCCCGTATTGAGGCGACGATGCTCGGCCTCGACATCCGCTTCGTCGTCACCAGCCTCGATGTCGGCTCGGCCGAGTGGATCTACGACAGCCTGTATTGCGCGCGCGGCCAAGCCGAGAATCTGATCAAGCTGCATAAGACGCAGCTCGCCTCCGATCGCACCAGTTGCCGTTCGGCGCTCGCCAATCAAGTCCGCCTCGTTCTCCATACCGCCGCTTATTGGCTGATGCTGACCGTGCGCGACGCCATTCCCAAAGTCCGGGAATTGGCCACTGCCGAGTTCGCGACGCTGCGTCTTCGGCTCTTGAAAATCGCCGCCCGGGTTGTCGAGACCAAGAGCCGCATTCGCCTTGCGTTCGCCGCGGCATGTCCCGAAGCCGACCTGATCCGCAGCTTGCCCGGCGCGCTGCTGCCGCTCGGTCCTTGACCGGTGGGGCGTCCGCCCGCGTTCACCCAACCCATCCCTCAAGCGCGTTGCAAAGTACCGGTCGTCAGGCGGTGAAAAGCCGAAGGCAATCCTGTGCGCCTCGTCAGCGGAGGTGTGCGGATGCACCAGTCGGACCAAAATACCGCGCTCTCACGAATAGGGCGGGCTAACCCGATCTATTCACGAGAGCACGGTCGTTCTTGACGTCTGACTGGGGCTGGCGGCTGGCGTGGGTGACCGTCCGGCCTTTTGTCACCGGGTTCTACATCAAGCTGTTTTGTACGCGTTGGAGGAGTGGGGCGGGTGAGCGGGCGCAGGCCCGGTCGGTTACGGGCCGAGCGGGAGCAGCGCGCCGGGCAAGCTGCGGAAGAGGTCGGCTTCGGGGCATGCCGCGGCGAACGCAAGGCGAATGCGGCTCGCGGTTTCGACGACCCGGGCTGCGATTTTCAAGAGACGAAGACGCAGCGTCGCGAACTCGGCGGCGGCCAATTCCCGGACTTTGGGAATGGCGCCGCGCACGGTAAGCATCAACCAATAAGCGGCGGTGTGGAGAACGAGACGGACCTGGTTGGCGAGCGCCGAACGGCAACTGGTGCGATCGGAGGCGAGCTGCGTCTTATGCAGCTTGATCAGATTTTCGGCTTGGCCGCGCGCGCAATACAGGCTGTCGTAGATCCACTCGGCCGAGCCGACATCGAGGCTGGTGACGACGAAGCGGATGTCGAGGCCGAGCATCGTCGCCTCAATACGGGCGACAGTGCGCCGTTCGTGATCCCAGGACTTTGCCTTGTGGCGCGTCTCGGTATAGCCGCGCAGAACAGGCAGGTTCTCGATGGCGCGTCGCGTGCGAATGTCGTCGGCGACCTCGTCGACTTTTCTGGCGAGAGGCTTGGTACCGGACAGACCGAAGATGTAGTCGATGCCGTTGTTCTCGCACCACGTCATGGCCTCCGGCCGAGCATAGTGCCCGTCGCCACGGAACGTAATTCGCGTCTTGTGCCACCGCGTCCGGATATGCCGTATCAGGCGGCGCAGATGGGCACGCACCTCGACGCCGCCCGGCGTCTTGCCGGGCCGCAGCACGACCGCCACGGGCCGGCTCTTCTCCGTGTCGTAGACGTGGATCGGCAGGAAGCAGCGTTCGTCATAATGAGCGTTGAACAGCGAGAGCTGCTGATGGCCGTGGACGACATCGCAGGTATCATCGATGTCGAGCGTGACGGATGCCGGCTCGCGCGGGTAGCTATCCATCCATGCGTCGACCAAAGTGTAGGTCAGTCGGATCACGTCGCGCAGGCGCGGAGCATTCTCCAGACGCGACAGCGTCGGTTGGGAACACAGATCGCGACCGCTGTCCGGCAGCCGTCCGCAGGCCAGCTTGAATGCGGGATCGGACCGCAGATGATCGAGGTCGTCGGCGTCCTCGTAGCCGCAGCAGATCGCGAACATGCGCGCGCGGAACATATCGACAAGGCTGTGCACGACCCGCGTCGGATCGCGCCGATCCGGGAACACCCGGGCCAAATTGTCGGCCAAACCGAGACGCCGCTCGGCCATCGCCAGAAGCATCACGCCCCCATTCGAGGTTAGGCGTCCACCATCGAAGGCAGCTGTGACTTTCTTGGCGTGAACGGCTGGAAACGAGAAGGGCAGAATCGTATCATCGGTCATGGCGGGCGTGGCGTTCGCGGTTGAGGTGATGGGGTTGGCTTCGCAACCGAATCCTACGCCGCATCAGCGCTTTACACCACGCTCGCCAGCCTCTCAGGCGCCCTCTCGCGAATAAGGCGGGCTAACCGATGTGCGTCTAACTGTGATTTTTGCGGATGGCGCGCCGACAACACGCAGATGGGGCGCGTAACTATCGATGAAGAACTTGCCGATATTCAAACTCAATATTTGCTTGAGAAAGGTGTTCAGGATTCCGAGCCAGCTTTCGCAAGAACAGCGAAGCACCGGTTTTGTGGAGCCGGAAGCGCTTGTACTTTCGCATGATCCACGCCTTCAGCTTCTGATTGACGTAGTCGACCAGAGAGAACAGCGCTGAACGGCTGAACCGACCATAATAACCTATCCACCCCGGAGGAGCGGATTGATCTGTTGGGCAAGCTCAGCCAGCGTCCCCGGCGTTTGCCGGGGAATGTGCAAGCTTCGGATCGTTGCTCGCATGGCCTTCCAGCCGGCCCGGATCAAGTCCGGCCTGCCAGGATTGCCAACGCTGGCGCCTACGAGAGACGTCGGCGCGCGCTTGTTCGAGGGCGAACAATGTTTTTTTTGAACCGCAGTCCTTCCCCGGCGCAGGAACAGCCAGACCGCGTTGTGTGAGACCTTGCCCCCCCCGAGCTGCCAGTTCCGCCTTCAGACCATGCAGCGTCAGGTGCGGCGTCTGAGTGATCCGCTCGACAATGAAGGCACGATGCGGATCAAGCACGGGCTTGCGGTGACCGCCCATCTTGCCAGGCGCAACCGAGCCGGTCGCCCGCTGCCGCTGTGACCACTTCACAACCGACGAGACCGCAACACCAAACCGTTCCGCCACAGATCGGCAGCTCTCGCCCGCTAAAACCGACGCCACCACACGCTCGCGAAGATCCAGGGAAAGAGGTCGGGTCATGCGATGCTGGCCTCCAATCCAGTCAGCACCTTGAATCATAAACCGCCAAAAACCGGAATCTGGAGGGTTCTGTGAGGTCGCGCTCACGCGAGGGCGCGGCAGGCGCTTATGACGCGACCTCATTGAAGCCGGATTGAACGAAGGCGCGGGAGGCTATTCGCGGTTTTGCAGCTATGGGGATTGTTCGAGATCGCCATGCCCGATCTGCTGGCTCGGCGCGTGAGGCAGAGACACAGGAGTGCGCATCCTGGAAGAGTTGAGATCAGACGCGCTTCGCCTGAGATCGCGATAGGCCTTTTGCTGCATCGGACGGTTGTTGTCGCGCAGTGTGACAGCACGGATTCGACATCGTCCGCGATGATCGAGACGCTGGGAGCGAAATGACGAATGATGATCGTCGTGCACGACATGACTTGGCTCACGATGTGTCGCATCGGAACGGTGATGTTCGAGGGCTGGGGCGTCTGAAGCTATGTCGAAAGCGCTCAATGATGCGCATGACGCCACCACAATCGGGACAGGCAGGAACCTCGGCCCAGGTTTGAGCCTCCGAATCCACAGGCGACGGCTGGCCATCGTTTGGGGCTGTTCGCTCATGATCGAGAAGTTCGCGGCAAAGGGCGAGCTTGGCAGCGCGATGGCGGTTGGCCATGAAGCCGAAGTGGCGGATGCGGTGGAAGCCGTCAGGCGGCGTATGAAGCAGGAAACGGCGAATGAACTCATCGGGCTTGAGATTCATGATCTTTGTCGCGCTGTTTTGGCGATAGTCCTTCCATGAGAAGGCGACATGATCGTCGTCGAGTGCGACGAGCCGGCTGTTGGCGATCGCGACGCGATGGGTGTAGCGGCCGAGATAGGCCAGGACCTGTGCGGGTCCGCCGAAGGGCCGCTTGGCGTAAGCAACCCAGTTGATGCGTCGCATGGCGTCGAGGTGGGCCGCAAAGGCAGCCGGCTCGGCCAGAGCTCCGAGATCGCCGAAGAAACGCAAGGCACCGGAGTTGAAGGCTGCCGACAGACGTTTGAGAAAAAGTGTGCGAAATAGTCTGGACAACGGTTTGACGGCCAGGAAGAAGTTCGGTCGGCAAGCGGTCCAGCGCGCGCCATCGGGCGAGAGGCCGCCACCCGGAACGACGCAATGGACGTGGGGATGATGCATCAGCGTCTGTCCCCAGGTGTGGAGGACGGCGACGCCGCCGATCGCACCGCCGAGCCGGCGTGGATTGGCGGCGAGCGTCGTCATCGCCTCGGCGGCAGCCTTGAACAGGATGGCATAGACGACGGCCTTGTTCTGGAAAGCGATCGCGGCGATCGGTGCGGGAAGTGTAAAGACGACGTGGAAATAGGGAACCGGAAGCAGGTCGGCTTGACGCGCGGCGAGCCACGCGGCTCGGGCTCTCCCCTGACACTTCGGACAGTGCCGATTGCGGCAGGAATTATAGGCAACGCGTGTCGTGCCGCAGTCGTCGCAAGCCTGCATGTGGCCGCCGAGCGCCTCGGTCCGGCACGCAACGATCGCGCTCATCACGCGCCGCTCGACCCGCCCCAGATGACCGGCATGTACACGGCGATAGGCGTCGCCATGCCGGCGCAGAATATCGGCAATCTCGATGGCGGGCCTGTTGGAGCGGATGTCGGAGCGGGTCATGACCCGCATCCCGCTGCGGGTCATCCAGGTGGCGTCACCTCCAGCGACAGGCGATCGAGCGGGCTCTGCGTCGCTCGGATCGTATCGGTGGCGACCTGCGTGTAGCGCGCTGTCGACGACAAATTATTGTGCCCGAGCAAGACCTGGATGATCCGGATATCGGTTCCGTTCTCGAGAAGATGTGTCGCGAAGCTGTGGCGCAGCGTGTGCAGCGTGACGCGCTTGGTCAGGCCCGCAGCCTTCACCGCCGACCGGCAGGCGGCATGCAGCACGGTCTGATCGATCGGATGATCTTCGTCACGACCAGGGAACAGATAAAGCCGCGGCCGGGCGAGCCGCCAGTAGGTGCGCAGGATGCCCAGCAGCTGGGGCGACAGCATCACGTTGCGATCCTTCGCGCCCTTGCCGTGGCGCACCTGGATGACGCCGCGGGCGCTGTCGATGTCTTCGATCCGCAGTCCCGCAACCTCCGAGGCCCTGAGCCCGGCCGCATAGGCGGTGGTGAGCGCGGCGCGGCTCTTCAGGCTCGATACCGCTTCAAGAAACTGAACCACTTCGTCGGCGCTGAGAACGACCGGCAGCTTGCGCGGTTCTCGCGCATAGGGAATGCGCTCTGGGATGAGCGCCTCGCCGAGCGTGACGCCGTAGAAAAACCGTAGCGCACAGACGATCTGGTTCAGCGCCGGCCATGAGATGCCGGTCGAGACCAAATGCACCTGGAAGGCGCGGACGTCTTCCAGCTCTAACCGGTCAGGCGATCGGCCAAAATAGCGGCTGAACTTCGAAACCGCGCTGATGTAGGATCTTTGCGTCGCCGGCGACAGATTGCGGACGGTCATGTCTTCGATCATGCGGCGGCGAAGAGGGCTCAAATCGGCCATCTCGATACTCCTGTCTGAGGGGGTGGGCTCCAACACCCACATCCTCTCAGCCAGGAGGCGATCTATGCCACCTTGCCCCCTACGCCGCGGCAGCGGCTTCGTTCAATCCCTAGAGTCCACACCGCCTAGGGTTGCACGTTCAAAAACAAGACGCGATGAAAACATCGTGCGGCACCTTTCCGCGCGATGAAGTCTTAGAGTCTGTCCGGAAAGATTACCTTGGATTGCATAGCTTTCGCAGCATGAGTCGGATGGAGGCCAGCTTGAGAAAGGCGAGCGCCCTGTGATTGAAGCATTCCCAATCTTTGGACAGTCTTCGGCATCGCCCGAGCCAGGCAAAGGTACGCTCGACGATCCAGCGTTTGGGCAAGACGACGAAACGGTGAGCCTGATCGGAGCGTTTGACGATTTCGAGGTTCACGCGCTTCAGAGCGCTACGCAGCCCCTTCTGGAAATGTGGCCCTTGATATCCGCCGTCGGCGTAGAGCTTCAGAAGAAAGGGATAGAGGCCGAACAACGTTGCCATCAGGAGCACGCCGCCGTCGCGATCCTGGATGTCCGCCGCATGCACGATGGCGTGCATCAAGAGGCCTTGCGTGTCGACGAGAATGTGCCGCTTCTTGCCCTTGATCTTCTTGCCCGCGTCGTAGCCATGGAGATCATGAGGCCCCCTTTTTCAGCGCTTTTCACGCTCTGGCTATCGATGATGGCGGCGGTGGGAGAAGCCTCGCGCTCGGCCCTTTCGCGACATTCGACATAGAGGGCGTGATGAATTTTATCGAGCGTGCCGTTCCAGCTCCACAGATCGAAGTAGCCATACAGCGTCGAGCGCGGCGGCAGGTCCTTGGGGATCGCGCGCCACTGGCAACCTGTGCTCAGGATGTACATCAGCCCGTTGGCAATCTCGCGCAGGTCCACCGTACGCTTGTTGCCGCCGCGCTTGGCCGGCGGGATGCGAGGCGCGATCAGCGCCCACTCCTCGTCGGTCAAGTCGCTCGGATAGCGCAGGCGGCTGCGGTCGTAGCGTGCACGGTTCTCGGTAGTCCACATTGGCGGCGCGTCCCCATCGAATCAGGCCGCTCACCTTGAATCACAACCGATTCATTCGACTCAACATGTTTTGGAACAGACACTTAGCGGTTCCGACGCTTGTCATCGAATTCCATCACCGCTCAGGAAGAGTATCCCTTGCAGATATCGGGAATGAACTCTTCCGCGCGGAAGCCCGGAGTTTCGCTGAACTGACGCTTGGGGCCGGCTTTCCGGATCGACATCACCGGATCGGGTGACTTCGCTTGACCCGCCGCAAAACACCACCAGCATTTGCATGCTGAAGCCGCGGCAGCGGAGCCGCATTCGCACCGGCATCTCCACGCGCCGCTTCGCCACAAGCATTCGCACTATCCAGATTTGCATTATCGACATCAACACTGTTGCGACTACGCTCTCCGCAGATAACGGCTGCTTCGCGACGGCTCGGGTCCGAATCGGACGAAGGCGATACATCGCATCACCTTCGCAGATAGCGGCTGAACCGAAAACGCTGCGTGTTGCCGCTGGGGGTAACATGATCGTGCCGCTTGGAATCGACCAGGTCGAACTCGGGTCCGAGCGCGGAGGCGCGGCAGCGCAATGGGACGCAGAAAATTAGGTCCACGCCTTCCGGGATCGCAGACCTCGTCAGCTTCTCGAAAGTTTGCCCGATTAGGCTGTTTAGCCGGTCCTATTCGTGAGAGTGCGTTTTTTTTGGGTCCGATTGATGTGGCCACACATCTGCTCTGACGAGGCGCGCGGGATTGCCTTCGGCTTTTCACCGCCTGACGACCGGCACTTTGCAACGCGCTTGAGGTGTAGGTTGGGCGAACGGGGGCGGACGCCTCGCCGGTCAAGGACCGAGCGGCAGCAGCGCGCCTGGCAAGCCGCGGATCAGGTCGGCTTCGGGACATGCCGCGGCAAACGCAAGGCGAATGCGGCTCGTGGTCTCGACGACACGGGCAGCGAGTTTCAAGAGACGAAGACGCAGCGTCGCGAACTCGGCTGTGGCCAATTCCCGGGCTTTGGGAATCGCGTCGCGCACGGTCAGCATCAGCCAATAAGCGGCGGTGTCGAGAACGAGGCGGACTTGATTGGCGAGCGCCGAACGGCAGCTGGTGCGATCGGAGGCGAGCTGCGTCTTATGCAGCTTGATCAGATTCTCGGCTTGGCCGCGCGCGCAATACAGGCTGTCGTAGATCCACTCGGCCGAGCCGACATCGAGGCTGGTGACGACGAAACGGATGTCGAGGCCGAGCATCGTCGCCTCAATACGGGCGACGGTACGTCGTTCGCGATCCCAGGACTTTGCCTTGTGGCGCGTCTCGGTATAGCCACGCAGAACCGGCAGGTTCTCGATGGCGCGTCGCGTGCGGATGTCGTCGGCGGCCTCGTCGACTTTTCTGGCGAGCGGCTTGGTGCCGGACAGACCGAAGATGTAGTCGATGCCGTTGGTCTCGCACCACGCCATTGCCTCCGGCCGGGCATAGCGCCCGTCGCCACGGAACGTAATTCGCGTGTTGTGCCACCGCGTCCGGATATGCCGTATCAGGCGGCGCAGATGGGCACGCACCTCGACGCCGCCCGGCGTCTTGCCGGGCCGCAGCACGACCGCCACGGGCCGGCTCTTCTCCGTGTCGTAGACGTAGATCGGCAGGAAGCAGCGTTCGTCATAATGAGCGTTGAACAGCGAGAGCTGCTGATGGCCGTGGACGACATCGCAGGTATCATCGATGTCGAGCGTGACGGATGCCGGCTCGCGCGGGTAGCTATCCATCCATGCGTCGAAGGCGCGGAGCATTCTCCAGCCGCGACAGCGTCGGTTGGAACACAGATCGCGACCCGTGTCCGGCAGCCGTCCGCAGGCCAGCTTGAATGCGGGATCGGACCGCAGATGATCGAGGTCGTCGGCGTCCTCGTAGCCGCAGCAGATCGCGAACATGCGCGCGCGGAACATATCGACAAGGCTGTGCACGACCCGCGTCGGATCGCGCCGATCCGGGAACACGCGGGCCAAATTGTCGACCAAGCCGAGGCGCCGCTCGGCCATCGCCAGAAGCATCACGCCCCCGTTCGAGGTCAGCCGACCGCCATCGAAGGCAGCTGTGACTTTCTTGGCGTGAACGGCTGGAAACGAGAAGGGCAGAATCGTATCATCGGTCATGGCGGGCGTGGTGTTCGCGGCTGAAGGTGATGGGGTTGGCTTTGCAACCGAATCCTACGCCGCTTCAGCGCTTTACACCACGCTCGCCAGCCTCTCAGGCGCCCTCTGACGAATAAGACGGGCTTTAGAGGCCTTGACCGCGAGGGCCGGCCGTCAAGCAGTCGACGCGAGTGATCCTTCCAGCGAAGCCATCACCGAACGCGTACAGAACGTCCGCGACATTTCATCAGAGGCTGGTGCGGCGGGAATGTGTCCATTACGGCCGCGAGCGAGACGGTAAGCGCAAGCTAGGCCGTCAGCCAGCGTGGCTCATTGGCATAAGCGCAGCTCACCTTGCCGCCCGCACACGGATCTTCACTTCGAGGTCACAGACCAGTTGTTGAAATTGAAGTTCTTTCCCCCCGGGGACGAGGTAATCTCGACGCCGTATTGGACGCTACCGACGTTTATGTCGCCAAAGTACCCCTTCGATTTGATCCACTGCAGGATACTCTTGATGTCCACTGTCCCGCTGTTGGTCTTCGAAGTGCGCAGCAATGAGATGACCTTGTGACCGTCGGGGCCTTCACCTTCAAAAACGTTCCAAGTCGCTCCGCCTACATTGACATTGCTGTAGACCGGAATCGCCGCACCGGAAGGGGCATAATGATATGAAATGGGCTTAACGTTGCCGCTCCCGTCCGAGTTTCCGGTGTAGTTTGTCCAGAGCATTACCTCATGCTGGTTTGAGCTGTCCCAGATATCGTAGGCGACATCCCAGGCGCCGCCAGTAGGAACCTCCTGATTGAAGCTCGAGCTCAGAGTGTTGATTGAACTGAGCGGTTTCCCGATACTAAAAGCCTCGTGCGGATAGCTCTTGATGCCCGGCGTATTAGGCTGGTTCGACCATACGCTCCACCGGTTGACGCCACTCACCGAAATCGTCTGAGGCCCAGGGCGCGGACCCCATACGTCGTTGTTCCAAGAGTAGCCATCGCGTGAAAAGCTTCCGTATGGAGCGCTCGAACTCCAAATCGGAGCCTGCGCCGATACAAGCGCGGCAGATGATAATGACCCGGCTTCATTCGCGGCCTGCCTAAATAGATCATGATGCTCCTGTGTCCGGACGTGCCCCGGTGGGGACCCTTGCGCGCCGCCACCGCTTATCCGATTGGAATCCATAAAGCTCTCCTTTCGATTATAATAACAAAGTCTCCTGCAGATCCGCCCAGCGGGGACCCTAGTTCAGCATAGGCGGCATTGGCATCTTGAGACCGGGTGCGAATGCTAGGAAGGTTGGCTTTCGAGAAGCTGACGAGCTCAAGGAGAAAGGCGGAGCCACGCCCGGGTTTGCCGTCTTTCGGATGACAACAGCCTGCTGAGACAGTGGCAACGATCCACTGGATGACGAACCTAGTTCGAACATACTTAGAGCGAACGTCCAACAAAGAGTGTGGTGCTCTCGTTCGACTTACCGAAGTTCGCAAATTTATGGGTAATGCCGTGACTCCTTCTAAAGGTCGGATTCGCCTGGTTCGTTCATGGGGGGACTCTTATATCTCATAGCCAGACGGTCTAACCAGCGCTGGCGCGCAGTCGGTTGTTCGTCCGTGGCGGGCGACGGCTTTCGTCCACGCTGCCTCTACCCTGAATGCGAACTGACCGAAAGT
This sequence comes from Bradyrhizobium barranii subsp. apii, assembly GCF_011516635.5. Lineage (GTDB taxonomy): Bacteria > Pseudomonadota > Alphaproteobacteria > Rhizobiales > Xanthobacteraceae > Bradyrhizobium > Bradyrhizobium barranii. The sequence continues at coordinate 9,327,120 of NZ_CP096255.1, forward strand.
ACGCGGCAAGGTGAGGCCGTCAGGCGGCCGCGTTCCATGGCATAAGCGCATCGATTTCGCTGCTCGGCCAGCCGTTTGGCAAGCGCACGGTCGAACGGATCTGAGCCGGCATCGCGCACAAGCGCAACAAGGCCATTGATACCCTTGCGGAAGTCGACTGGATGGCTGGCGAGGAACACCTTCACACCAGAGGGGATCATGCCGAACGGGCCGCGCGGATCACCCGCTGCAAGTACGCTTCGTCGATATCCACGCCGGCACGCACGACTACCTCGCCTTTGGCAATCTCGATCACTGCGCCTTCCACAGACGCCACCACAACCTCGCAACTCGAGTGCCGCGAGCGATAATGCCGCTCGGCCCGAGCGTCAACGCGCCAGGTGTCCGCGACAATCTGCGCCTTCAAATCATCTGGCCACTGTTTCCGGCCGCCGCCGGCGTACACTTCTATGCGCGGTGACAACGGTCGTCTTATGTCGTCCGAATGGTCGTCCATTGTGAGCACCCTTGCAGAAGATGACTCTTCTAACGGCGCTCACAGGTCTACGCACAAACAATCTGATGGGGCCTCGCAGCCCCGCTTACTGCGTATCTCTTGCCCTAGGTAGGAGCTATCGCTGAAAGTTGGTGACGGCGGGAATCGGGAAGGCGGCATATCGTGGGGGTGCTTGACGCCTCCACTTCTCCACCGAAGGAGCGATATGCCGTGTCCAAAGATAACATCATCAAGTTGATTCAGCCAGGAAACGTCGACGATCAACTCACCGAAATCTTGCGCAATGGGGCGCGTGCTCTGTTGGCCCAGGCGATCGAGGCCGAGGTCGCGGACTTTCTCGGCAAGCATGCCGATTTGAAGACTACGGACGGCCACCAGCGCTCGTGCGCCACGGTCACCTGCCGGAACGCGAGGTGATGACCGGTATCGGTCCGGTCGGCGTCCGCCAGCCGCGTGTACGCGATCGCGAGGCGGAGGCTACCGATCCCGACCGCATCCGGTTCTCTCCGTCGATCCTGCCGCCCTACATGCGCCGCTCGAAATCGATCGAGACGCTGCTGCCGATCCTTTACCTGAAGGGTATCTCCACCGGCGACTTCTCCGAGGCTCTGGCGGCGCTGCTCGGCAAGGATGCTGCCGGGTTGTCGGCATCCGCCATCGGCCGTCTGAAGGACGGTTGGCTTGACGAACACACCGCGTGGCAGAGGCGCGATCTGTCGGCGAAGCGCTACGTCTACATCTGGGCCGATGGCATCCATCTCCAAGCACGCCTCGAAGACGAAAAGCAGTGCATCCTGGTGCTGATCGGCGCGACGCCGGAAGGCCGCAAGGAACTGGTCGGCTTCACCGATGGCGCCCGCGAGAGCGCGCAGGACTGGCGCGATCTGCTGCTCGACCTGAAGCGGCGCGGGCTCGGCGTGCCGCCGCGGCTCACCATCGCCGACGGCGCGCTCGGGTTCTGGAAGGCCGCCGGCGAGGTCTGGCCGAAAACGCGCGAGCAGCGCTGCTGGGTACACAAGACCGCCAACGTGATCGCCAAGTTGCCGAAGAGCCAGCAGCCTAAAGCCAAACGCGCGTTGCAGGAGAGCTGGATGGCCGAAACCAAGGCCGCCGCCGAGCTGGCGTTCGACGCCTTCATCGAGAGCTATACGCCCAAATACGAGAAGGCGGCCGACTGCCTGAGCAAGGATCGGGACACGCTACTGGCGTTCTACGACTTCCCGGCCGAACACTGGAAATACCTGCGGACCACCAATCCCATTGAAAGCACCTTCGCTACCGTGCGCCACCGCACGATCCGATCAAAGGGCTGCCTGTCCAACAGAACGGCGCTCGCGATGGTCTTCAAACTGCTTGAGGCCGCGCAGAAAAGCCGGCGTCGTCTCGATGGCCACAACCAGTTGCCAAAACTCGTTCTCGGTGTGACATTCAACGACGGGATCGAGCTCATCGCCAAACCGACTGACCGTCAGCCCATAACCGCCGCCGCCTGACCGGCCGCGCCGTCACCAAAATTTGGCGATAGCTCCCTAGGTAGTGGACTGCTCTCCTCGCCGGTCAAGATGACATTTCTAAACCCACCGGCTCCATTGTCCAACTTAACAATTGCGCTGCCGGTCTCAGAGCCTGACTCAAAATTGCATTGCTGTTTTTATCGCTGCGATGCGCCTTGTCATGAGTTGGACAGAGGCGAGGAAGAGCCAGGCAGTTGCGCTTTCGATGGTTCGCTCGAAGTCCTTGGCCAATCTGCGGTTGCGGCCGAGCCAGGCGAAGGTTCGTTCGACCACCCAGCGGCGCGGAAGCACCTCGAAGCCCTGTGCGGCATCGGAGCGCTTGATGATCTCGACAGTCCACCGGCCGATCTTTTCCAGCACCGCCTTGAGCTTTTCGCCGGCATAGCCGCCATCGGCGAAGATATGGCGCAGCCAGGGGAAGCGGTAGCGAATGCTGCACAGGACATCTGGCGTGCCGTCACGATCCTGGACGTCGGCAGCGTGAACGATCGCTCCGACCAGGAGCCCTTGGGTGTCGGTGACGATGTGGCGCTTTCGACCCTTGATCTTCTTTCCCGCGTCGTAGCCGCGAGGGCCGCCACTTTCCGTGGTCTTGACCGATTGGCTGTCGATCACGCCGGCCGTCGGCGAGGCCTCCCGGCCGATCGCCTCGCGCGCCAGCATCAGGAGTGCGTGGTTGATCGATTGCCACAATCCGCTGTCGCGCCATTGGTAGAAATAGTACTGCACCGTGGTCATTGGTGGAAACAGAGTGGGCGGCAGCATGCGCCACGGCAATCCGCCGCGCAGCAGATAGAGTACTGCCTCGACGATGTCGCGATAGCTCCATTTCGGGCGCCGCCCGCGATTGGCCCGCACAGGAAGCAACCTCTCCAGCACGCCCCATTCCGCATCCGTCAAGTCGCTTGGCAAACGCAGCTCCTCTCGGGCAAACTGTGCCCGGGTGATATCAGTCCACATTCTCGATCCCTTTGATGCTTCGCAACACCGATGGAATCAGAACTCGCTGATATCACTCAACTTATTTTTCGGTCGGACACTCAGAGCTCAGGGAGGTGACCGCTCTGAATAGTTCGTCTGGGTTCGTCGTGACGCGTCCGTTGGGCAACGGAAGGCCAACACACGTCGCCAATGCCGGGACCGAACGCGCTGTCGCCATCGATCCGGAACGGCAGGCGCTCGATGAAGCCCATCCGGTGTACGGTATCGAGATGGCTCAGCGCCAGGACGCCCGGTGCCTCCTGGCCCCAGGACGAGCGTGCGATCAGGTGATCCCCTCGGCCGTCGCGTCCCGCGACACGTTCCACAGTTGCCGGCAAGTCGCCATAGCCTGCGGCGACGAGGTCGACGAGCTTGTTGACCTGATCCGGCCGCTCCGTTGGAGACTCGATCCCAACCCAACGTCAGATACCCTCGAGGATTGCCGTTGCTCGAAACGGATCGCTGGACGTCGCCTGACGCCTGTGAACTCGCCTCTCATCGCTCATACAAGATCAGGATAAGACCCACGCTAATTCTATCATGATCTCGCGCGAAGGTCTTAAGATGCGCAATTGTTGTGGGGCACCTGTGCCTTCTGAAGCCTGGTCTTGTGAAGCCGGTCTTGCCGCGGCAATGATGCTACGCGGCTATCGATAGTAACTGAGCTACCAGGGCTGGTAGGTGTCGGCGCAATTGTAGAAGCTCAGGAGCGCGCCCTGGTATGGGCCGTCCTCGCATTGCTGACCTGCCTTCTGTTGCGCAAAACCACGACATCAATCCAAGAACGTGCCGTGCCTGGCACGGATTGGCTTCGGCGGGAGCGCAGAATGCACCTGTGGAGCCGGCCGCCCGCCTTCCTCGTTCAAGTGCACGTATTCGATGCGCTGCTCGTGGTCTTATTCCGGGAGGATGTGCTTGCCGGTGATCGGAGAAGCCGTGAGTGCCGGCTCGCACGCGCGCGTGCCGTGATAGCGCAGCGCTCTACAACACCCTGAGAGACAATCTTGTCGATCCTTGCTCGTTCCACGAGGTAGCTGCACGCGCTTTGGTGTCTGGCCGCACGCATTCCTGCGTATGGCCGCGCGCATCGAAGAGGTGGAGGCACCCTCCTGCTCGGCCAGGAGGGTTTGCCGGAGGCCTCGCTGTTCCCCGGCTGCTCGGTTCGGCACATCGGGCTTTGTGAAGGCACATGTCCCGAAAATGCGCGGGTTCGCTTTTTGTCTGTTGACAGCTCTTGTTTGCAGCAGCGTTCGGTCGACGGCCGTGTTGGTGATGTCGGGCGTGCCGGCTTCGTCAATTCGCAGCGATATGGCAAAGACCAAGCAGTGTAGGAGATGTCCGGCAATGCGTGACGGCAACTCACTTCCGAACGAGGGAGCCGGTGCGTCATGGAACGCATGATCCGCAATGCGCAGGTGACAAGGCATCGGCGGCATCCCCTAGTCGGCCGGCGGCAGCAACCGTGGTTGTCCGGTATTGCACTCTCAATGAACCCAGGCGCTGCATGACGGGCAGCTTTTACCGACGTATGAATCGATCCGAGAAATCCCGTGTGCAGCTTGCTTTCGATCTTGTCGAGAGCAGCTTTGGCGGTAGTTGCCATAGCTTCAATAGAATCCCGAACGAGCCTTTTCGCTACGCCCGCTGTTTCGCGGGTCTGCACGAAATGCCGCCCCTGTACGCCGGCAATCCTGTAGGAGTTGTATGTCCCTACCGACGTCACAAGCTTCATCTGCATGCGTTGCGCCGATCGGCCAAAAGAGAATCTGCGCCCTCAGCAGAATCGCCTGGTCCTCGGAAGGGACATCGCTGTCTTTTTGGCAGATCAAGAAGCTCCACCCTGCCGGCCGCCGCGCCCGGATACTTGCGTAGCGGCAAGAAGACAGCGCCTGACAGCAGTCCTCCTGCGGCAGCCGGAACAAGCGGCCATCCTGGGTCCACCGCAAGGCGCTCGATCACCAGCGCCGTGGTTCTGCCGAAAGTGGCAATCTCGGCATGGCTCACCGGCAGGCCGAACGCGGCAGTCAGCCTAAGGCAATCGCCGACGGTTTGGCCGACGGCCGTGCGCGAGAACGGGCCTGAAGCTGGACCATCTCGATGGATATAATGTGCTTGGCTTTCTCTGTAGACCAATGAGCAATTGCTTGATCTTGTCGAGCTCAATCCTATCCCCGCTAGGCAGAAAGGGGCGGCCATGCTGCTGGATTCCGTCGGCGCGATCGGTGCATGGCTCGAACGTCGCCGACTGGCCGTGCGGACAGGATCATGCCGATTGCAGTATTGGCGGGCGCTGGCCAGGGCAAATTGTTTCTCCTTATGCAGGGCATTGGCGCGCTTAATGTCCCCGTGAGAGAACACGCTTTTTTGCATCGATAAGATGCTCATCGAGTATTGCGTGCAGCGCGCCCCGCAGCTCCGGGGGGATCGAGCTGTCCGTATCAATCAATTCCCTAAACTTGCGAATGATGTGTCCTATCGTTGCGATGGATCCGAGTGCTTCCGTTTTTTGTGCGAACGTCATCGATCATCTCCTTTGGCCGGCAGCGTTAGCACCACGTAGCGGGCTCTGAAACCTCGGCAACGGTGCGCCGCAACAGGCTCTCGCCGACGACGAAGGTCGGCTCTTGCCACCTATTCGATGCCAACTGCGTTGATGCATGGGCAAGCGGCGCAAGCTCGCAAGCCTCGCAGGAGCAGCGAGCATTCGCGCTTGTGAACGTTGGCCTTGGCGGTCACAACTGAACAGGGCCCGACTCAGTTGTCATTCGTTGGAAGCCGCGATCAGGCGCTCCAGTCGGGTGGCTGCGGCGCCGCGATCAAGCGCTTCCTGGCCAAGTGCGACGCCTTCCTGTAGCGTGGAGGCCCGGCCGGCCACGATCAATGCCGCCGCCGCGTTCAAAAGGGCGGCATCGCGATATCGACTTGCTGCGCCACCGAGCACGCTTTGCAGCGCGACGGCATTGCCGTCCACATCGCCGCTCTCCAGCGCCTCGGTGTGGCGGGGGAGCCCAGCATCTTCTGGCGTCACCTCGAAGGTGCGGACTGCACCCGCCTCGAGCGCGGCAACAAAGGTCGGGCCGGCAAGGGTTATCTTATCGAGCCCGTCCGAGCCGTGCACCACCCACACCGATTCGGCGCCAAGGTTCTTCAACACTAGGGCCAGTGGCTGCACCCATTCACGAGAGAACACTCCGACCATCTGCCGCTTAACCCCCACGGGGTTGGACAGAAGTGTGATTAGATTAAAAATCGTGCGAGTCCCAAGTGCAGTTCGGATCTGGCGAATACGCTGCATGGCCGGATACTGGGCCGACGCAAACAGAAAGCCGATGCCGGCTTCCTGTAGACAACGAGCAACGGCTTCAGGCGTGAGATCGGTCTTCACGCCTAGGCGCGCCAAAATGTTCGCGGTGCTCGAGCTTGATGACGCTGCGCGGTCGGTGTGCTTGGCGACAGGAACGCCGGCCCCGGCGACGATAAAGGAGGCGCACGTCTCCACGTTGACTGAGCAAAACGGGGTATCATTCGTGCTAGCAATACCGATGGGATCGCATGGCGCATCGACCCGTGGCATTCTATTGCGGATCGCGGAGGCCGCGCCGGTGACCTCTTCGACGGTCTCGCCGCGGACCCGCATTCCCAGCAACAAGCCACCGATCTGTGAAGGGCTCGCTTGACCCGACATCATGCTGTCGAAGGCGAACTCACTTTCCTCACATGTCAGAGTGGTGCCGCTGGCAACTTTGCCAATGATCGATCTAAGCGCTTCCATCGAACTTCACACGTTACCAGTCTATCCTCGGGCTCCTCGTTCAATAGGGGACTTTTCGTCGACGAGGCGTGGCGTCAATTGCATTGATATTGTTGTGCGAGCACCCGCTCGCGGCAGACCGTCCTCGATGCTTGCGTATCTGCCGCTTAAATGCGATTCTTTCGTCAGGCTACAACCTGACGCTACGTGAGGGTCAAGCGCTCCAGGCTGAGCTGCCCGATAGAAGTAATCGGCGACCGTGTCCGTCAGTTCTAAGTGTCTGTTCCAAAACATGTTGAGTCGAATGAATCGGTTGTGATTCAAGGTGAGCGGCCTGATTCGATGGGGACGCGCCGCCAATGTGGACTACCGAGAACCGTGCACGCTACGACCGCAGCCGCCTGCGCTATCCGAGCGACTTGACCGACGAGGAGTGGGCGCTGATCGCGCCTCGCATCCCGCCGGCCAAGCGCGGCGGCAACAAGCGTACGGTGGACCTGCGCGAGATTGCCAACGGGCTGATGTACATCCTGAGCACAGGTTGCCAGTGGCGCGCGATCCCCAAGGACCTGCCGCCGCGCTCGACGCTGTATGGCTACTTCGATCTGTGGAGCTGGAACGGCACGCTCGATAAAATTCATCACGCCCTCTATGTCGAATGTCGCGAAAGGGCCGAGCGCGAGGCTTCTCCCACCGCCGCCATCATCGATAGCCAGAGCGTGAAAAGCGCTGAAAAAGGGGGCCTCATGATCTCCATGGCTACGACGCGGGCAAGAAGATCAAGGGCAAGAAGCGGCACATTCTCGTCGACACGCAAGGCCTCTTGATGCACGCCATCGTGCATGCGGCGGACATCCAGGATCGCGACGGCGGCGTGCTCCTGATGGCAACGTTGTTCGGCCTCTATCCCTTTCTTCTGAAGCTCTACGCCGACGGCGGATATCAAGGGCCACATTTCCAGAAGGGGCTGCGTAGCGCTCTGAAGCGCGTGAACCTCGAAATCGTCAAACGCTCCGATCAGGCTCACCGTTTCGTCGTCTTGCCCAAACGCTGGATCGTCGAGCGTACCTTTGCCTGGCTCGGGCGATGCCGAAGACTGTCCAAAGATTGGGAATGCTTCAATCACAGGGCGCTCGCCTTTCTCAAGCTGGCCTCCATCCGACTCATGCTGCGAAAGCTATGCAATCCAAGGTAATCTTTCCGGACAGACTCTAAGTTATCGACGTCGCTCTCGATTGCCCGTGCCTGTTGTCCCGCCATCGCGTGACGGCCTGCTGGTCACGGTCGGCAATCTCTGAGCCTGAGGCGAAGGAGCAGCCACCTGGTTCGCCATCCCCTCATTTCGGTTCGTTACTCTTCTTGCCAGCGTCACCAGCGGAAATCATGTAGCGACATTTCAGACGACTGAGCCTCGATTGCTTGGATATGAGACAAGCGATGATGGCGACGCGATCAGGAATATGGCTGCTGCACAGGCGGAACACGTCCTCCATGCAGGCTTCTTTCTCCTCTACGGTCGGCGCGTGATCGCGCGCGTCTACTCGCTCTGGGATGAGGGCGGTCATTGCAAAAGCAAGGGGATGGCAGCCTTCAGGGGCGAAGCCAAACGAAGCCGCTGGTTTTGAATCATGGTGTTCCTTCGCGTCGGTTGGTTTGCGGCATGTTCTTCAGGCCTTCCGACCGAAGACATGCCGGATTGTTAGGTGGCGGTAAGCGCTGTTCCGAACACACGGGTTCGAGACGTGAGCTGACCTCTATGTTTTTCGTTTGTGGAGGGCTGCCAGCCGCTCCGCCTCAGCTAGTGCTGCAGTCTTGGTTTTAAATGGACCAACGTCGTGTTCTTGCGTGTCCGGTAGCCAAGCAGGCAAGAACTACCAACCGCCCGGGCGGTAACTCGTGCTGCTCCTGATCGATCCGATGTGTTCGGCCGTAAACCAACCGGGATCGACCCGTCCTGTTGCCACAAGATGTTCTTGTCGCTCACCGGCGCGCCTCAAGAATGTTGGTTCGTCGATTTTCTTCGCCCAGGCCGGATTCTAGCCGTTTCCGTAGTTCCATGGCAACAAACTGTCGAGCTGGCGGTTCGGGTGACCGTTGACGATTCTGGTGAGGACATCGGTGATATAGGCCAGCGGGTCAATGCGATTCAGCTTACAGGTTTCGATCAAGGAGGCGATAACGGCCCAGTGCTGGGCACCGCCGTCAGAGCCTGCGAACAGCGCATTTTTCCAGTTCAGCGTGATCGGACGGATCAAGCGCTCGACGGCGTTGTTGTCCAGCTCGATACGGCCATCATTGATGAAGCGCGTCAGGCCCTCCCAGCGTGAGTTCGACGCTCCTGATTCACTTCGCCGCAGCGCTGCCAACAATATCCGGCTTGCGTTGGCGCCGGCGTCTCTCGCGCCTCATGCACAAGCCGCCAGCCGAGCCCCTCCAGCAGCGCCGACAATTGCGCCGCCGACAGGCGCATCACGCCGTCCTCGATCGTCGGCCAGCGGAAGATCCCATCCTCGAGCCTCTTGGCGAACAGGCACAGACCCGCTCCGCCCAGAACACCAGCTTGATCCGATCCGCCCGCTTGGCCCGAAACACATAGACAGCTCCCGAGAATTGGTCTGCCCGCATGCTCTCGGGCACCAGGATCGCGAGCCCTTCCATCCCCTTGCGGAAGTCCACCGGTTTGGTCGCCACCATCACCCGGACCGCACCCGACGGGCCGATCACCGGCTCGCCTTCAGTGCCTGGACAATCGACGCAATCATCGTCGTATCCGCACCACGACCGGCCCGGATTGTGATGCCGTCGACTTCGATCTCGATGATCCCGGCATCGCAACGGCGAGCCCGGGTATCCGCCTTGGCCTTGCAGCGCACCGCTTTGCGCTCCCGATCAACAGCGGGCGCCGGCACCGCGGCATCCACCACCGCCGGCACAAACTTACTTCTTCTATTTCGGAATGACCGCCTGCTCCTTCTCGCAACTGACGTCGCCAGCCAAACAACTGCTGCGGTGACAATCCATGCCGTCGGGCCACCGAACAGACCGAGCCGCCGCTCGCCACGATCTCCGCAACGATCCGCACCTTGTCCTCATCGCTCCACTTCCGCCGGCGGCCGGCTCCGGTGAAGACCTCAAGCCGCCGCACCGGCTCCGTGATAGCACTATGCTCTGTGTCCATTCTAAGCCTAACGGTGAGCTATCGCTGAAAGTTGGTGACGGCGGGAATCGGGAAGGCGGCATATCGTGGGGGTGCTTGACGCCTCCACTTCTCCACCGAAGGAGCGATATGCCGTGTCCAAAGATAACATCATCAAGTTGATTCAGCCAGGAAACGTCGACGATCAACTCACCGAAATCTTGCGCAATGGGGCGCGTGCTCTGTTGGCCCAGGCGGTCGAGGCCGAGGTCGCGGACTTTCTCGGCAAGCATGCCGATTTGAGGACTGCGGACGGCCACCAGCGCTCGTGCGCCACGGTCACCTGCCGGAACGCGAGGTGATGACCGGTATCGGTCCGGTCGGCGTCCGCCAGCCGCGTGTACGCGATCGCGAGGCGGAGGCTACCGATCCCGACCGCATCCGGTTCTCTCCGTCGATCCTGCCGCCCTACATGCGCCGCTCGAAATCGATCGAGACGCTGCTGCCGATCCTTTACCTGAAGGGTATCTCCACCGGCGACTTCTCCGAGGCTCTGGCGGCGCTGCTCGGCAAGGATGCTGCCGGGTTGTCGGCATCCGCCATCGGCCGTCTGAAGGACGGTTGGCTTGACGAACACACCGCGTGGCAGAGGCGCGATCTGTCGGCGAAGCGCTACGTCTACATCTGGGCCGATGGCATCCATCTCCAAGCACGCCTCGAAGACGAAAAGCAGTGCATCCTGGTGCTGATCGGCGCGACGCCGGAAGGCCGCAAGGAACTGGTCGGCTTCACCGATGGCGCCCGCGAGAGCGCGCAGGACTGGCGCGATCTGCTGCTCGACCTGAAGCGGCGCGGGCTCGGCGTGCCGCCGCGGCTCACCATCGCCGACGGCGCGCTCGGGTTCTGGAAGGCCGCCGGCGAGGTCTGGCCGAAAACGCGCGAGCAGCGCTGCTGGGTACACAAGACCGCCAACGTGATCGCCAAGTTGCCGAAGAGCCAGCAGCCTAAAGCCAAACGCGCGTTGCAGGAGAGCTGGATGGCCGAAACCAAGGCCGCCGCCGAGCTGGCGTTCGACGCCTTCATCGAGAGCTATACGCCCAAATACGAGAAGGCGGCCGACTGCCTGAGCAAGGATCGGGACACGCTACTGGCGTTCTACGACTTCCCGGCCGAACACTGGAAATACCTGCGGACCACCAATCCCATTGAAAGCACCTTCGCTACCGTGCGCCACCGCACGATCCGATCAAAGGGCTGCCTGTCCAACAGAACGGCGCTCGCGATGGTCTTCAAACTGCTTGAGGCCGCGCAGAAAAGCCGGCGTCGTCTCGATGGCCACAACCAGTTGCCAAAACTCGTTCTCGGTGTGACATTCAACGACGGGATCGAGCTCATCGCCAAACCGACTGACCGTCAGCCCATAACCGCCGCCGCCTGACCGGCCGCGCCGTCACCAAAATTTGGCGATAGCTCCTAACGGTTCAAACAAACCGCAGACTCGCAGATCGCCCGTGGTCCGGAAGGTGGCCGCTGAACGGCGCTTACGGTGGGCGCCTGCGAGACCGTTTTTTTCTCTTGCGAAACCATCCGGGCCGGGAGTCGGTATTTTCGCGGCGACTTGTCAGCATCTGTCGTTGCCGGCGCCGAGCTGCACTGACCCAACAATTTGATCACGGTTAAGCTTTCGGTGATCGTGCGGTGGCCGCGGTCATGCCCCGATCTCGTGAGGCATTGGGAGGCTTTTGCATGAGTCTAAAGTGCGGCCGCAGCCTAATGACGAGTCAACCGACGGAGGAGGCCATCGTAGTCCCGACGCAGGGATCGAACAGGACTTGTGACCGCGGGCCAGGAAAGGCGGCGAGGAGCGCCCAAGGCAGGGCTGCTCAATCCATTGACAAATGATGCACTCGACTGCGCAGGCAAAGCTGTCATCGCGCGTGTCCCTGTCACGCGCGGCGCGGTCCCGCAACGTGCGTGCCACTTCATTTGACGCAAGAGCGGGGGCAATCGAGTTGGCGTCAGTACCGGGCGTCCGTTCCCCTGCGCATGCCATGATCGAAAGGGGCCGTCCATGTCTCGAAGAGCGCAATTGTTTCTACCTCTCATTGGACCAGCCACCAATAAGGTGCAGCCAAGTGTGCTTTGAATCTCGCGGTTGAGCTTGGGGTGTTTGAAACATTCGCAGTTCTGGGGATTTGGCGGGAAACGCCCGGATTGTTCGAAACAGTCTTCACTCGTCTAGGATCGTGCAATCTGACGCTACGTGCGATTCAAGCCCTGTCGTCTGAATACATCTTGGGATCTACAGGGTCCGTCAGAAGGACGAGTGTGCTCCGGCGAAACCTCGCGCTGAGTGTTTGTAAACCGCGGCGTCTCTATGACCACGCTCAGGGCAAGTATGAGTTTGCGCGCACCGTTGGTGTCTACTCGCTGATAACCCAGGGCCACAAGCGTCACTGCTACGTAATTGTACGGAGCGCCACTGTCACATTTGTTTGATCTGCAAATTGCATGTTCATCGCTATGAATCCGAAGAGTAAACTCTACGATCCCGACCTTTGGCGCGGCCGTGCGGAAGCAACGCGAGAGAAAGCGGAAGCGCTGGCGTACGGCAAAGCCAGAGATAGGCTTCTCAAGATAGCCAAGGAATACGACGAGCTCGCTCGGCGCGCCCTAGAGTGGCAGACGCACAAGTGAAATGGACCCGCGGAGCGGGGCCGCTTGAGCCGGTTTGTTAGTTGGAAACTGACCGCTCCTGATTACTTCCTATCACGCTGCCAGAGACACTGTTGCTGCTGTGGGCATGTGGTCAACGCGTCAGCGTTGTCCACCATTCCACAGCCTTCGCGGCCTGCATCCGTTCGCGCCAGACCGCCATCGGCGTGCGGTAGCCGAGCGCCTGATGAAGGCGACGATCGTTGTAGAAGGCGATCAGCTCGCGATCCCTGCCTTGGCCTCGCGGCCGTCGGCATAGCCCTTGAGATAGATGTCCTCATGCTTTTAGCGACCGCCACAGCCGCTCGATGAAGACGTTGTCCATCCAACGACCGCGGCCATCCATGGAGATCTTGATCCCTGCGCCCGCCAACGCGCCGGTGAAGGCCGCGCTGGTGAACTGGCTGCCTTGGTCGGTATTGAAAATCTCCGGCCTGCCGTACTTCGCCAGCGCCCCTTCCAGAGCCGCCACGCAGAACGAGACGTCGATCGTGTTCGATAATCGCCACGCCAGAACCGCACGGCTCGCCCAGTCGATGATGGCGACGAGATAAAGAAAAGCCACGGCCGATGGGCAGATACGTGATGTCGGCGGCCCACACCTGGTTCGGCCGGTCGATCGCATGTTGCGCAGCAGATAAGGATAGATCTTGTGGCCCGGCGCCGGCTTGGTCGTGTTCGGCTTCGGTCCCAGCGCCGCGATGCCCATCTTGCGCATCAACCGCTGCACGCGCTTGCGATTGACCTGAAGCCCCTCAGCCTTCAGCATTGCGGTCATTCGCCGCGAGCCCAGGAACGGCCAGGCGATGAAGAGCTCGTCGATCCGCCGCATCAGGGCAAGGTCGTTGTCGTTGGCCGGCCGGGGCGGCCGGTAGACCCCGGAGCGCGCGATGCCAAGCAACAGGCATTGCCAACGGATCGACAGCGCCTTGTCCGCGCGATCGAGCATTCCTCGACGGTCCGGCGTGCTCATCTTCCGGACCTCCGCGCTAAAAAATCGCGCTCGACCGTCAGTTGTCCAATCTTGGCGTGCAGCTTCTCGATCTCGCGTTCGCGCGTTTCCTCGCTCTCGCGCCCGACACCCGCATCAAAGGCCCGCGCCGCATGGTCCAGCAGTTGCTTCTTCCAGGCATAGATCTGGTTCGGGTGAACCTCATAGCGCTGGGCCAGATCGGCCACCGTCGCCTGCTCCCGCACGGCTTCCAGCGCAATCTTTGCCTTCAGTGCCGCGTCGATCTTGCGTCTCGTCTTCGTCGTCATCATGCCCTCCGTCTATCAAACGGAGCGGCCCTTTTCCAACTAACCTCTGGTCCCAAAATCGGGGTCCATTTCACAAGAACGAGCGGGGCACTTGGTCCGGCCAAGAGTCGTAGCGTCTCGCGTGTCGATGGAACCTCCATCGGCAGATCGCCACGAATGCCAACGGCGAGCAACAATCTGGCTCGGTACTCGGGTGGGCGATTCATTGCAGAGGCTGCCGTGCCGAGAATCTCCAGACGGTCCTCTCTCGCACAAAGCGTTCCAATCGAATCCCAGTCAGCATGCCGCCTCAGCGCAGCGAGCCGCTTTAACGACCTACAAGGGATTGTATAGGCGCAAGCGTACTCTTTTCGTCAGCTTCTCGAAAGCTAATCCGCCTACTATCGAGCCGGCGCGCCGATCTTAGTCCCGCTCTTGCGCGAGAAACGTAAAGCACTTGTCGGGCGTAGTGCCGAATACCGGATGGGAAAATAGCTGCCGTCAGGTCAAGTCAAGCTTGCAGGCATATAAGTCCGATAATCCGCGACATCCAACACTTCTTCACCTGCCTGTCTGACCTCGGAGGTTTTCATATCTAGCCACTCAACAATTGCAAGACCGCGGCCGCGGTATACGACGGCATCGAAAAGCCCTCCTATACCAGCACCCATCCACTGAGATCTCCTCTGGCTCATCGTTTCGCTCATAAGGACGCTGCGATGATCCAACATATACTGGCCCAAAGCAGCGCATGAAGGAGAAGCCCGGCCAGCGGCGACAGGTTCCATCTCCTCTGCGTCTGCCAAGAGCGGCGGTCAGCAGCGTAATGCTTCACCATGGACTGCTTTGGTGCGCGCCAGTGCGTCATTCCTCGCATGCTCCACTGGTCCAGGGAAAAAGGTTAGCGTCCGGACGCCTCGTGTTATCCATCAGTTGGTCTTCCAAAGCTCGGAGTGTCAGAATTCGGCTTGTTGCACGTGAGGTATGCGGCCTGTCGACTTGGTCGCGTATTATCGATCAGGGAGATGCCGTGCAAGTCCGAAACGTGCTTTGGCAATGCATAAGTCAAAACCAAACACCAAACAACGAGTCCAATGCAAATTGATGTCAGGATAGCGTGTCCTTCCTGTTTCGACACTACAGCAATCAGTATGCCAGTAATCGAGAAGTGCCCGCACCGCTCGACAAGGGTTAGATGCGTGCCTCTAGAGTGCGGCGCTGTGGACCGATCGACGATTGTTGGAGTTGCGACCATCGATGTCCGAAAGCCGACGCCAGCAATGTGAGGCAAGCGTGAATGTTTGCTGACGTCATACCTGCAACGATGCGCCAGTTGTTGCATTGTATCGACGCGCCTGAAGATCCGCGGATGGTCGCAGTGATGGTCTGTCCAAAGGACTAACTCGTCATGTCGGATCATCCTCGCGAGGAGCCGTAGGATGCTATCAACTCGATCCGAAACACATTGTGCCAAGCATTCACGAGCTAGACGCGCCCGTTCGAATTTTTGGTCCGACAAGTTCTTCATGGTCACATAGATGACGTATTGGCATTGTTTCAGGCTCCGCTAGCGGCGAGAGCTGCGAATGATTCAAGTGCTGCCACGTCACAAGGCCGCATCGGGCCAAAGCCGATATTGCTTTTGCGTCGCGTCAGTCCGTGCGGCGTGACGTCGTTTCGGCGAGCCATAATCGAGTGCACAAACGGATATCGGATGCGACATCAGAACAGGAGGGATGAAGTGATACGCGTCGATTGACAAATTTCATATTGCCGAGATGCATCCTCGAGACTTGAACGGAAAGGCTAATGAACACTCGTTTTGCAAGTGCGGGAAATCGAGCGCGGATCTTACCTTGCTGAAGCGCACTCTGTCCGGCGCCGGGTGATCAGCGCCCGCGGGCATGGGTAAGTAAGATGTGTCGCCAAAAGCGCGCTTCGTGACCGAGTTGTCTGGCGGGGCTGGTTACCCCATCGGGTGTTCGTGAGTGTGGAGGTCAATTCCGCGGATGAATCGGATTGAGCACTTCGTGCATTGCCGGCCTTTCATGCAATCGGGGAGTGCAGTGAAGGCGTTCGTCGGGTGCTTGAAGAGGATGTGAGCTGCCGAGAACTAAGTAATGGGAGAACAAGTGATGATGGACATCTGCGGCTTTCTCAGCAGATGGTTCGCTGGAGAGTGGTGCTCGACCGCTACGCTGCTGACGGAGCTTGCGCTGGCTCATGAGTTGCCAAACAACGTCATCTACGTCGACTTCAAAGCGATCCGTAAAGCAAAGGAGGGTGCGTGCGAGCGCAGATCATAGAGAAGCTGGAAGCCGGCCGCGTACGATCCGGCAAGTTCGCCAGCGTACCAGGATCAGGCCCCGGTGGGCTGTTCTTGGTGCAGGGCCCTTGCGGGAGTGAACTGAAAATCAGTGGCTTTGTCCGTCCGGGCTGGGAGCAGGTCGCCGTTTCGACGCCGCGGCGTTGTCCGAACTGGCAAGAGATGTGCTTTGTCAAAGACTTGTTCTGGGATGAGGAGGAATGCGTCATGCAATTGCATCCGCCGCATTCGCAGTATGTCAATAACAGCCGGTACTGCCTTCACCTCTGGAGACCCACTGATCGGCACATCCCAAGGCCGCCGCCGAGCTTTGTAGGTATTGTTGGGCTAGGACCATCCGAAGCGGCAATGTTGTCTGCTAAGATTCGCGCGACGGTATGATGGTTTAGAGGACGAGGCAGAGCGGGTGCAGAAAGATCGGTTCGGCGTCGCCGGAAGGCCGTGCAACCAGCTCACGTCGCAAGTGTTCTTCTGTGTGCGACGGACGGGAGGTCAACCCGGGATCACTGCCGCCAAGCGAGAGGCGGCAGTGGAGAGGATGTCTCACGCGGCTGGCCTCAGGGGGAGCTTCGACGACTTCTTGGCGATAATTCGCGCCGTCGGAGTGATTATCAGGTCCGCAAGTCGGTCATCGCGCATCTCTCGTAGTCAGCCTGACCACCCGCCTTCGCGGGGCAAGCGCATCATGATCTATTCGCAAACGATATCGCGCGGCGAGCGGCCGCATTAGTGCTTCAGCCCTTGGTTCAGCACTTTGAGACCGATTCTGTGCCCGCGGCAGCCGACTTCAGCTTCCCAAGCGGAAGCTGAGAGCGGAGCTTTGGCTAACCCGTCCTATTCGTGAGAGTGCTTTTTTAGTCCGCTTGATGTGGCCACACATCTGCTCTGACGAGGCGCGCGGGATTGCCTTCGGCTTTTCACCGCCTGACGACCGGCACTTTGCAACGCGCTTGAGGTGTAGGTTGGGCGAACGGGGGCGGACGCCTCGCCGGTCAAGGACCGAGCGGCAGCAGCGCGCCTGGCAAGCCGCGGATCAGGTCGGCTTCGGGACATGCCGCGGCAAACGCAAGGCGAATGCGGCTCGTGGTCTCGACGACACGGGCAGCGAGTTTCAAGAGACGAAGACGCAGCGTCGCGAACTCGGCTGTGGCCAATTCCCGGGCTTTGGGAATCGCGTCGCGCACGGTCAGCATCAGCCAATAAGCGGCGGTGTCGAGAACGAGGCGGACTTGATTGGCGAGCGCCGAACGGCAGCTGGTGCGATCGGAGGCGAGCTGCGTCTTATGCAGCTTGATCAGATTCTCGGCTTGGCCGCGCGCGCAATACAGGCTGTCGTAGATCCACTCGGCCGAGCCGACATCGAGGCTGGTGACGACGAAACGGATGTCGAGGCCGAGCATCGTCGCCTCAATACGGGCGACGGTACGTCGTTCGCGATCCCAGGACTTTGCCTTGTGGCGCGTCTCGGTATAGCCACGCAGAACCGGCAGGTTCTCGATGGTGCGTCGCGTGCGGATGCCGTCGGCGGCCTCGTCGACTTTTCTGGCGAGCGGCTTGGTGCCGGACAGACCGAAGATGTAGTCGATGCCGTTGGTCTCGCACCACGCCATTGCCTCCGGCCGGGCATAGCGCCCGTCGCCACGGAACGTAATTCGCGTGTTGTGCCACCGCGTCCGGATATGCCGTATCAGGCGGCGCAGATGGGCACGCACCTCGACGCCGCCCGGCGTCTTGCCGGGCCGCAGCACGACCGCCACGGGCCGGCTCTTCTCCGTGTCGTAGACGTAGATCGTAAGCGTAGCGCCGAGGCCCGTCTGATTGTTTGTGCGGAGTCTTGAGAGCACCGTTAGAAGAGTCATCTTCTGGAAGGGTGCTCACAATGGACGACCATTCTGACGACATAAGACGACCGTTGTCACCGCGTATTGAAGTGTTCGCTGGCGCAGGTCGAAAGCGCTGGCCGGATGATTTGAAGGCGCAGATTGCGGCGGAAAGCCTCGAACCGGGGGCGGTTGTAACAGACGTCGCTCGTCGCCATGGCTGCCGGCCCCAGCAGGTGCATGATTGGCGGCGCCGGGCGCGTTTGGGCCAGTTGGTATTGCCGGCGTCGGCGGACACGCTGTCGTTCGTGCCGGTGGTGTCGGAATTAGCGTTGCCTGCGGCCGCAGAGCCCTCCGGTTCGCCGGAAGCAGCCATTGTTACGGTTGAGTTCCAGGGCGCGCGCGTGGAGGTGCGCGGGGCGCCTGGCCTTGCTGCGTTGAGCGATGTGTTCATTGCGCTGCGACGGACACGTTCATGCTGACGATGCCGGCGAGCCTCATGATCTACGTGGCGACGCAACCTGTGGACTTCAGGAAGGGTGCAGAGGGCTTGGCGCTGCTGGCGAAGGATACGCTGGGCCATGACCCGATGAAGGGCGTGGCGGTGGTGTTCCGTGCGAAGCGCGCCGATCGGGTGAAGATCGTCGTCTGGGATGGCAGCGGCCTTGTGATGTACTGGAAGCGGCTCGATGGCAGCGGCTTCAAATGGCCACCCATCGTGGCCGGTGTGATGCGGATGAATGGGGCCCAGCTGTCAGCACTGCTGGCCGGCATGGATTGGACGCGCATGCACGCGCCTCGGATCCCGCAGCCGAAAGCGCTTGCGTAAAAATGCAAATCATCGCTGCATCGTGACGCGAAGCATGGCAAGCTCGGGCCAATGAGTGATTTGCCTGATGAGCTACCGAGCGATCCAGCCGAGTTGCGTGCCTTTGCCGCGGCTCTGCTGGATCGCTGCGCCCGGCTCGAGCGGTTGCTCAAGCTTGCGAAAGATGCGCAGTTCGGTCGGTCCTCGGAAAAGCTGGACGCTGATCAGCTGCAGCTTGTTCTGGAGGATATCGATCAGGCCGTTGCGGCTCTCGAAGCCGCCGAGAATCGTGCCAATCCCAAAACAGGCGAGAAGAGAGCTGCCGCGCGCAGAGCCAACCGTGGTCAGCTGCCGGAGCATTTGCCGCGCGTCATCGAGACTATGATGCCGGCCGAGAGCTGCTGCCCGTCTTGTAAGGGCAACCTCTTCGAGATTGGTCAGGATGAGAGCCAGAGGCTCGACGTCGTTCCGGCGCAGTATCGCGTCATCATCACCCGCCGTCCCAAGCTGGCCTGCCGCGCCTGTCATGGCGTCGTCCTGCAGCACGCGGCTCCCGAGCGATTGATCAGGGGAGGATTGCCCACCGAGCGGCTGGTCGCGCATGTGATCGATGCCAAGTATCACTGGCATTTGCCGCTTTACCGCCAGGCGCAGATGCTGGCGACGCACGGAATAGCGCTGGATCGTTCCACGCTCGCCTTCTGGGTCGGCTATGCCGCCCAGGAATTGAAGCCCGTGTGGCATCGTCTGCGCCAGCTTCTGCTCGCCTCCTCGAAGCTCTGTGTCGATGAGACCCCGGCGCCGGTGCTGGATCCGGGGCGCGGCAGAACAAAAACCGGCTACTTCTGGGCGCTGTCACGCGATGACAGGCCTTGGGCCGGACCTGATCCGCCTGGGGTAGTCTATGCCTATGCACCGGGCCGCGGCGCCGTTCATGGCTTGCGGCTGCTGGAGGGCTATCGCGGCATCATCCACTGCGACGGCTATCAGGCTTACAAGACCATGACCCGAGAGACGCGTGCGGACGCCCTGTCCGGGACGCTCGCCTTCTGCTGGTCGCATCTGCGGCGCCAGTTTGTGAAGATCGAGCGGGAGGCTGCGCCTGCGCCAGCTCCGGTTGCCCGCGAGGCTCTTGAGCGCATCGCCCAGCTTTACGCGGTCGAGAAGGCCCTCCGCGGCCGATCTGCGGACGAGCGCCGTGCTGGCCGACAAGCGCATACCCGGCCTCTGGTTGCAGCCTTGAAGCAGTGGTTTGAGGCCAAGCTCGATCACCTTGCGCAGAAGAGCGACACGGCGAAGGCTTTGCGCTATGCACTACGTCATTGGGACGGCCTGACGCTCTATCTTGATGATGGGCGCATCGAAATGGACACGAATGCTGTCGAGCGTGCGATGCGACCGATCAAGCTCAACGCCAAGAACTCTCTTTTTGCCGGTTGCGACGAAGGCGCCGGGAATTGGGCATTGCTGGCTTCGCTCATTGAGACCTGTAAGCTCAATGGCGTCAGTGCCGAGCACTGGCTCGCTGACGTTCTCGCCAAGCTCGTCAATGGTTGGCCTGCAGCGCGACTGGACGAACTGCTTCCCTGGGCGTCGACCTATACGATGCATACACGCGATCCGAGGCTGGCGGCATGAGCCTGAACACGACCGCGGTCCGGATCAAGGTGACCCTCAAGGATGTGAAGCCGGAGGTGATGCGTCGCCTTGTCGTACCCGTCACCCTGCGCCTTGATCGGCTGCATCTGACGCTTCAGGAGGCATTCGGCTGGACGAACAGTCACCTCTTCGAGTTCTTTGCTGGTGAGGCACATTGGGGGATTCCCGACCCCGACAATGATTACGGTCACCAGCCCATGGATGCCCGCAAAGCGCGGCTGTGCGATATCGTTCGCGAGACCGGCGCCAAGACGATCCACTATCTCTATGACTTCGGCGACAGCTGGGACCATGTGATCAAGCTCGAAAAATGGTTCGAGAACACCACGACGGAGGGGCTTCCCTTCCTGCTCGAGGCCGCCGGTCGTTGTCCTCCGGAAGACGTCGGCGGTGCGCCAGGCTATGCCGAATACCTCGCCGCCATCAGCGACCCCGCCCATCCCGAGCACGGACACATGCGCCTCTGGGGCCCGGAGCGGTTCGATCCCAACGTCGTCGACCGGAAGGCACTCGAAGCCGCCGTCAACGCGTTGTCCGACACAAGGAAGCCGCGGCGACGCGCCACGCGAACAAAATAGGCGTCAAGCGCCATTCAAAAGGGCCGCAGAGCTACGCTTACCGTAGATCGGCAGGAAGCAGCGTTCGTCATAATGAGCGTTGAACAGCGAGAGCTGCTGATGGCCGTGGACGACATCGCAGGTATCATCGATGTCGAGCGTGACGGATGCCGGCTCGCGCGGGTAGCTATCCATCCATGCGTCGAAGGCGCGGAGCATTCTCCAGCCGCGACAGCGTCGGTTGGGAACACAGATCGCGACCCGTGTCCGGCAGCCGTCCGCAGGCCAGCTTGAATGCGGGATCGGACCGCAGATGATCGAGGTCGTCGGCGTCCTCGTAGCCGCAGCAGATCGCGAACATGCGCGCGCGGAACATATCGACAAGGCTGTGCACGACCCGCGTCGGATCGCGCCGATCCGGGAACACGCGGGCCAAATTGTCGGCCAAGCCGAGGCGCCGCTCGGCCATCGCCAGAAGCATCACGCCCCCGTTCGAGGTCAGCCGACCGCCATCGAAGGCAGCTGTGACTTTCTTGGCGTGAACGGCTGGAAACGAGAAGGGCAGAATCGTATCATCGGTCATGGCGGCCGTGCTGTTCGCGGCTGAAGGTGATGGGGTTGGCTTTGCAACCGAATCCTACGCCGCTTCAGCGCTTTACACCACGCTCGCCAGCCTCTCGGGCGCCCTCTGACGAATAAGACGGGTTAAGCGCGTTTGTTTCTTTGCCCCACTTCGTTCATTTGCTTGCACGTGATGACGGGCATGTCCGAAAGCTGATACTGATTGACCGCGAGAAGCCTCCGGGCGCTGTGAAAGCACATCGTTTTCCCTCGAACATCCAATGACCGTCTGGCACGCAAGTTGCTGAGATATCGACGGCTTGGGTGCTTCTACGTTAGTGACGCTTACGAGACAATCAAGCCCTTTCGTAGCGCCAACTCGCACGGGCGGCGATCCACCCCACCGTCCGTGCGTCTTTACTGTTGATCGGTCTCAGCCATCCATCACAGGGGATCATGCCGTGACCCGCGAAGAGGCTCTGACAAAGGCGATAGCGGCGCTTAAAGAATGGTCGGAGGGGAATATCTCGATTAGCGACGTGCTCGACGCGATTGTAGAGCTTCACAAGACTGTTCAGCCACCCGAGCCCCCAAAGCCACCAAAACAGAAAGGCCTTTCATAGCATTCCGCTCTCTATTGCCTGCGTGCGTACAAGGGCGAGATGCAGCCGTGATGGCGCGCTCGTGCGTGCGGTTGTCGAAGAGCTATTCCATTGAACCTGAACTCGCGACGTCCATCGTTATTTTGAGGATAGCCAAAGTACGTGGTCTTGAATGCCGTGATCGAGAACAGCGCAAGCGTTGCTCGAGTAGCCTCTTCCCAGAGCACAACGCAGCCGTGGCATGTCATTTGCTTAGATCACAACGAAGGCTCAAACGCCCAGCCCCCTCTGCGTGCTGGATAGGACTCGCCTTCGCAAGCTCAGCAAACCAACAGGAGGAAAATATGGGTCTTTACCTTATCGAGTACAAACAAGACCGAAACTTCGTGCTCGGCGTGAAGGATCAGCAAGACGGTGCGGCGGTCGTGCTACGGAAGAAAGATACGCCTCTCCGTTACGTTCTCTGGGACCTCAACTTCGATACTGGAGCGATTACACTGAACTCGAGCGGGGGCAATCTCGCGGTCGGCACCGATCGCGTCGCGCCGGAGGCTCTCCTCTCGCTCAAAGTGTATAACCCAGCCATCCAAAGTCAGCGGTGGGAATTTCTCAAGAGCCCCGGCTTCATCCTTAGCCTCCCGGATAACAGTCTGTGTATCGATAATAAGACCCGTGGCACGAGTGACGGCAACCCGGTTTGGCTGTTCAAGTTCAACGGCTCGCCCGCGCAGCAATGGAACTTCGTTCCCTTGATGAACCTGCGGGCCTTGGAAGTTGCGGAGAATGCGGCCTGACGCCGTTCGGCCGCTCGGCTCCTCAATGGCGACGGGTAGCGGTACGCGACAATGCGGCGGCGAGCATTCCGGTTGTGAATATTCGCCGCCACAGAACCGGACGTTGCGCAGCGGTGCAACAGGTGGAATAGCATTGATCCGAGATCTGCGCACTCGATGGTGTGTGTTTGGTAAGTCCGCCCAGACCACTTGCAGTATGAGCCATTTCAGCCCAGTGATCGAAGACGTCGGTTGTCCGAAGCCCGACGTCGGTATCCAGACAGCGCGCCGAGAGGTGCCGCGATTCGTCAAAAACGGCGGTCGGCGTCACTGGCACGTCGGTTGCTCGATGTGCCGAGCGTCCGCTGCGGCGACTATTGCGATCTCGCGGCACCTGATCTGTGAGTCAGATGAAACTTGCTCGTTCATTTCAAGCGGTCAGCGAGCTGCATCGGAGACGCAGCCTCGCCTGGCAAGCTCTCTATCTTCCGGTGCGGCTTCGGTCCTGCGCCGAGGATGAGATTGCTCTGTACGGTATCGACGAATGGTGATCCTAAACGTGCTACGCACAATTCGAGCAACTTGCTGTGAACAGTGCCTCAAGTCGTTCTGGCAAAGGTCCACCTGCGCCGGAGATCGACAGTCCGAGGCTTTGAGGATTGTAGTCATCTGCAGATCGGAGACCGTACGTAAATGACCATTGAGCCGATCGAGGATAATTGGCGGCTTGAAGAGGAATCGAGGCGACGAGACGAGATCAAAGTCAAGCTCCTTCGCGCGCGATCGGATGTGGCCAGGTACCAAGCAGAATTGACAGAGCTCGAGCAAACGCCGAAGCGTGAAGACGGCTCATCGATCTGCTCTGGGACACTTCAGCGCACGTGCGCAGGAGGTCGGAGAGCATAACGTGCGACCACGTCAATTGGAGCCTGTCTTGGATCCCGCTAACCTGCGAGCGGATGCTGGGGGCAGCGTCCAACCGAGCGACAGCTGGAAGTAGGCTGCCAACCGGGTCTTCGCAACAGGGGCTTGGCTTGGTGCAATGGCTGAGCGGTGTAGAGCGCAAGAATTCGCGCACAAGTGCAAGTGGCGAGAAGCCAAGCCACGAACGCTCACGCGCGTGACAAGTGTTGGGATCAGCCGTTTTGACCGGCTCATCTTTGTTCGCTCACAAGCAAGGTGCTGTCGCCGGGTTGCAAGGTTCACGTCTCGCGCCGCCGCGATCAGACTGAGAGCGGCAATCAGAACGCCCCGCGTTTGATCCAGATCGATCAGGCGCAGAACATCACGTTCTATGGTGTCACGCTACGCAATGCGCCCAATTTCCACGTCGCGATGAACAGGGTCGGAGGTGCCACCTTTTGGGGGCTCACGATCGGTGCGCCGGCCGAGGCCCGCAACACCGACGGCATCGACCCTGGCGCAGGCCCATAGGCGTTAAAATAGGATTGCGTGTTGAATTTGTATGTGATTCCAAGAAGGGATGAGACACGAATCGCTTGTGAACGAAGACTGGGCGCGTGTTGTTGCTCGGCTTGGTGGGGCTGAGGCTCTAGGTGGTTTGGACTCTAGGGATTTCCTTTTAGGCGCAAATCAGATTCAAGGCTGCTTTGGGGAGGCAGTCTTGGGTGTGATGGACTGCTTGGTATTAAGCGACGCGGCTTGGGAGCGGATGGCGCCGCTGATTATAGGTCGCCCCGACCAGAAGGGCTCCACTTGGCGCGACAATCGGATGTTCGTGGAAGGTGTACTTTGGATTGTTCGCACGGGCTCTCCCTGGCGTGATCTCCCGGAGGCGTTCGGGGATTGGAACAGCGTGTTCTCCGGCGCTTCAGTCGATGGAGCATCAAGGGCGTCTGGTGGCGGATCTTCGAGGCGATGTCCGATGATCCTGACTTCGAATATCTGATCGTCGATTCAACCATCGTCCGGGCGCATCAGCACGCCGCCGGGGCCAAAAAAGGGGGTCTGAAGATCAGGCGATCGGCCGCTCGCGCGGGGGGCTGAGCACCAAGATACATATGGCCGTTCGTGGCTTGGGATGTCCCGTACGGTTCGCGCTGACCGCAGGCCAGAAGGGCGATGCACCGCAAGCTGCCGCATTGATCGAGGGACTACCTGCCGAGGTCGTCATGGCCGACACGGCCTATGACGCCGATCATTTGCGCCAAGCCATCGCCGCCAAGGGCGCGCTCGCCGTCATCCCCAACAACCCGTCACGCGCACTCAAATACCCGCTGGACAAGCACCTCTTCGAATGCTGCTTCTCAAAGCTCAAGCAGTTCCGCCGCGTCGCAACCCGCTTCGAAAAGACCGCCCGAGATTACCTAGCCGTCGTCACTCTCGCAGCCATCGTTCTTTGGATGCGGTAAGTGTCCACACGACCTAGAGGTTAGCGCGCGCGAGACGAAGGCGTTTGTTCGTCCGCGCGAGATCACCAATGCGGTTGATTTGCTGCGGCTGATACTTGCGTATTGTCTGGGCACGCGGGGTCTGCGGCTGACGGCGGCGTGGGCGACGTCGGTGGGCCTTGTCGGCATCTCCAACGTGGCTTTGTTGTATCGCTTGCGTCAGTCCGGAGATTGGCTGGCGCAACTGATAGGTCAGGCACTTGCGAGTGGTGCGCCGAAGGCAAGCCGCGGTCGGCTGATCCGCATCGTTGATGCCACGACGGTCCCCAAAGCGGGACCGAGGGCAGGCAAAACAACGCAGTGTGGCGTATCCACAGTGCGTCGATGCCGGCGCGGACTTCGTGATCCGCGCGGGCTGGAAGAGCGCGCGTTGGCTGGATCGCAACGGCAACCTTGTCGGTCTCATCGCAGAGCTGCGCAAGGCCTTGGCAGGCGGCATGATCGATCGACCGATCTGGATAGAGCGCAAGTCCGGCGCGCAACCGCTTGCTGTGCGCTTGGTCGCGGTCAAAAAGCAGGCGCATGCGGCCGCGGAGGCGCGACGCAAGGCACGCAAGACGGCCCAGAAGGGAGGCCATCAACTCTCCAGGCAAACACTTGAGGCCGCTGATTGGGTAATCCTGGCGACCTCGCTCAAGGGCTAGGACTTCACGGCCGCTGACGTCATTGCCCTCTACCGGCTTCACGCTCTTCATCGAGGCCCAGGCCTCGATCAGCGTGCCATCGACCGAGAAGTGATCGCTCGACAGCAGCTTCTTCACCTTGGGCTGCGCCAGCACCGCCGCGAGGAACTTGGCCGCGATGTCGCCTTCCGGCAACCGGTCGCGGTTTTTCGAGAACACCGAATGGTCCCAGGCTCCGTCGTCGACGCCAATTCCGACGAACCAGCGGAACAGCAGGTCGTATTCCAGCCGTTCGATCAAAAGCCGCTCCGAACGGATCGAATAAACGCTTGCAACAGCATCGCCCGCAGCAACTTCTCCGGCGGGATCGACGGCCGCCAAATCGGCGAATAGAGCGCGGTAAACTCGCGCTCCAGCGTCGACTGCATATTTCAGTGATCGTGAGCAGCGATTTCGCGCGATCATGAGCGCCGAATTCAGACGATCGTGAGCAGCCTCGCTCCGGCCGAGGCGGTGATAGGGTCAGCGTTCTGGCTGCTCGTCAAGGGTGATGGTTTTGGCGTTGCGTTTTCGCATGCTTTCGCCAGCAAGCTGGAGGCGGTGAGCGTTGTGGACGAGGCGATCCAGAATCGCGTCGCCTAGCGTGGGATCTCCGATAACTTCGTGCCATGTGTCCACAGGGAGTTGGCTGGTTACGATGGTGGAGGAGCGGCCATGGCGATCGTCAAGGATTTCCAGTAGATCGCGCCGCTCGGCAGCGGTGAGCACCGACAATCCCCAATCATCCAAAATCAGAACCTGGGCGCGGCCAAGGGTTTTGAGCAAGCGGGCATAACGTCCATCGCCCCGCGCGAGCCCCAACGCTTCGAACAATCTTGGGACGCGGTGATAGAGGACCGAGCGATTATCTCGGCAGGCCTTGTGGCCGAGGGCACAGGCTAACCAACTTTTGCCCAATCCGGTCGCCCCGGTTATGAGCAAATTCTCGTGGCGATCGATCCAGTCGCCGCTGGCGAGCTTGGCGAAGACGGCCCGGTCGATACCCCGCGGCGTGCGCAAATCGACGTCCTCCACGCAGGCATTCTGGCGGAGCGAGGCCAGCTTGAGGCGCGTGGTGAGCCGCCTGGTGTCGCGTTCCGCCGCTTCCCGGTCGACCAGCAGGCCGATGCGATCTTCGAACGGCAAGGCTTCGAGATCAGGCGATCGTCGCTGCTCCTCGAAGGCCTTGGCCATGCCGCTCAAGCCGAGCTCGATCAGGCGTTCGTGGGTGGGATGGTTGAGCATACAGGTCTCCTTGGCTTCAGTGAAAATAATCGCGGCCGCGGATGTTGCCGTGGCGCAGGGGTTGGTGTTCGGAGGGCTCGTCGAGAAAGGTACGATCCAGACCGTTCTGGAGGATGGAGCGGATCGAGGCGACGGATCGCGCCTTGATCAGAATGCCGCGCCGGCAGGCCGCTTCGACGCGCTCCGCGCTGTAGCTTTTGACCAGTGACAGAATGCCGAGGCAGGTGCGAAAGCCTTGCTCGGGATGCGGCCGGGCCGCGATCACGGCCTGGAAGAAGGCGGCGGTCGACGGACCGATCCGCTCGCCGGCGACGATCACTCCGGCGGGCGTCCATTGACCGTAGCGCCGATGGGCGCTGGGCATATGGTCGGCGATGGTGGTGTGGCCCCGCCGGTTGGGCGCGCGGGCGTGGCTGGCGATCCTGCGGCCGTTGTGGAAGATCTCGACCGTTCTGTCATCGATGCGTGCGTCGACAAGCTCACGGATGAGCCGATACGGCGCGGAATACCAGTGTCCATCGATCTCGATATGATAGTCGGGGCCGATCCGGCATCGCTTCCAGCGTGCGAAAGCGTAAGCCTGGTCCGGCAGCTTTGTAAGCTTGGGCTTGTCGAGCTCGGCGAACAGTTCGGCGCGACTGGCGCCAAAGTCGCGCATCTGCCTTGCATTGAGTTCGACGACGAGTGTTTTGATGGCTGCGTTCAGCTCCGCCAACGAAAAGAAGCGTTGGTTGCGCAGCCGCGCCAGAATCCATCGCTGGGCGACTTGCACCGCAACTTCGACCTTTGCCTTATCTTTTGGGCGCCGCGGCCGGGCTGCGAGAATGGCCGTGCCGTAATGGCTCGCCATCTCGGCATAGGTTCGGTTGAGGCCGGGATCGTGGCGGTCGGGATTGGTGACGGCGGCCTTGAGATTGTCGCAGACTACGAATGTCGGCACGCCGCCGAGGAAGGCGAAAAGATTGATGTGGACCCGGATCCAGTCGGCGAGCCCCTCGCTTGGACAGGCCTCGGCATAGGTATAGTTGGAGGCGCCCATCGCCGCGACGAACAGCTTCATCGACTGCACTTCCCCGTTTGAGGGATCGATGACGTCGATGGTGTCGCCGGCGAAATCCACGAAAACCTTCTCGCCGCCCAGATGCGTCTGCCGCATCGAAGGCCGGGCTCGCCCCTTCCAGGCCTCGTACGTCGTGCAGAACCAGGTGTAGCCGAAGCCATCGGGATGGGTGGCGCGATACTCGTCCCACAGCAGCCGACGGGTCACGTTGCGTCGGCGCAGCTCCTTGTCGACATAGCCCCAGTCGGGAACGGCCCGCTGGGGGCTCTGCGACGCAGGCCTCGGCGCCGGGAAAAGCAGCAGCTCCAGGTCCTCGTCGCTCATTCCGGCCGGCAACGGCCACTTCAGCCCGGCAGCCCCGGCTCGGCGTAGATAGCTGTGCACGGCGCCGTTGCTGATGCCCAAGGTGCGCGCGATGGCTCGCTCCGGCAAGCCTTGAACATGTTTTAAGCGGAGAACCTCTTTGATCCGGCGCATCGACAATCTCTGGGTGGGCATCGGCCTTCCTCGTTCACTGACGAGGCAGTTCCTAAGCCGGTTGAGTTGTCGGCCGAAGCGGGCTGAGTTGCTGAAAAGCTGCTCACGATCCCGCGAAATCCGTGCTCACGATCGTCTGAAATCTCTGCTCACGATCCCCTGAAATCCGTGCTCACGATCCCGCGAAACATGCACGCAAGGCCGATTGCTACGACAACGCCCCGATGGAGAGCTTCTTTCATACGTTGAAAACCGAGCTCGTCCATCATCGCGACTACAACACCCGCGCCGAAGCCCAGCGCGATATCTTCGCCTTCATCGAGGGCTTCTACAACCGCGCATCAGAACACCCATCTGTCTATGTTGTTGAAGAGAAGAGACTTTGCTGATTGGGATGCGATCCCGTGGGGTATCTTGGGTTCTGTCGCGCTCGTTCGGCGATAGATTGAGCGGCAGTTGTTATCAGCGAGGCGCGGGCGAAGATCCACGGGCCGTCCGACAGCGGATGGAAGGCTTCGATTTCGCCGGCTTCAGCGGCCAGCCGGAGCGTCTTGGGCGCGATCTTCAGGAGCTTTGCGGCGTTGCTAAGGTTGAGCCAGGGTTCGATCCCGTCATCGGCGGGCTTGAATACCGGGAGGTGGTAGCTCGAGCGCATTGATGTGACGCGCTCGCGGGTCCAGCGATTGCCGTTGCCCGTCTTGAGGCCGTTTCGGTTGAGGAGGCCGGCAATCAGATCGTCGCTGGCGATCAGCACCAGTTGACGCACGGCTTGGATAATATCGGCGGAAGTGCTGTTGCGCTGTCCGCGCCGGCGCTTGGGCAAGCGCAACTCGCTGTGAGCGCCACCCACCCAGTGGACGATGAGAACGATCTCGGACGCCGCGTCGTCTATATCGGCCACGACCTCATGGACGAGGGTGCGTACAATGCGCTTCTTGAGACGAGCATCCGTCGTCGGCGCATCCCAGACCGTTTTGAGGTTCGAGGCCAGTACGCCGAGCGAAGCTGGATCAGCAATGGGTGCGGGCGTCGCCGCATCATGCATGGCGATCTTGCCCTCGACCTCCGCCGCGTGAGCGAGTGCCCTGTTCCAGCGCGCTTCCAGCTCACTCGCCACCAACCGGTTCGCGGGGTCAGCGGCATCGTATTGCCGGAAAGCCCGGTCGGCGGCATAGCGCGCCGCTTCCAGATCGCGACTGAGCGCATCGCGCACCTGATCCCGCCGTTCCCTGGCTCCTTCGGCGGCAGCGGTTGCAGCGGCGATAGCGCCCGGACCGACGACGCCAAGCAGTGCGTCCTCGATTGCATCATCGACACGCAATCCGCCGAAGGCGATGCAGTGGGCCCCGCCATTGTCCATCCAGGCGCGGCTGCAGCTGTAGCGCGGGATATGGTTTTCCATGCCGGAGTACCGGAGTGTGAGCTTGCGGCCGCAGCGCTTGCACCGGATCAGACCGGCCAGCAGCGCGTCCCCATGCTTGGGTGCGCCGTGATGCCGACCGGTGGGAACGTTGCTGCTGACCATGGTGCGGATCGCCTCGAACCTCTCCCAGCTCACATACCCGTCGTGGGTGTTGGGCATCAGCGCCAGCCATTCGTTCCGCGTCTTGCGGCGGATCTTCACGCTCACGCCCCCGGCGCTGTATCCCGCCGCCACAGCCGTCTTACCATAGGCATAGGCGCCGCCGTAGACCGGGTTCTCAATGATCCGGTGGATGGCGGAGTAACTCGGTCGCCGCCAGGCTGTGTCGCCGTTGGACTGCTTCACTGGTAGATCGAGATTGTACTCGTGGAGCCAGCAGAGCGCCTGTCGCGCGCTGCCCAGTTCCTCGACCTTGTCGAACACCAGCTTGATCGCTTCCTGGACACGCCGATCCGGATCTTTCTCATAACGGTCGCCGGCCTTCACGAAACCGACGGGCGCCGCCACAACCAACTCGCCCCGGCGCGCCTTCTCGTAGCGGGCCGAGAGCGAGCGTTGGCGCAACAAATCCAGTTCGTACTCGTTGAGGCTGCCCTTGAGCCCGAGTAGCAGGCGATCGTTGCCGTGCCTCGGTGCATAGATCGTCTCCTGATCGACCAGAACGGTATCGACCACGCGGCACATCTCGATGAGTTGCTGCCAATCCCGGCTGTTGCGGGCGAAGCGCGAGACCTCGCGGGCGCAAACCGCACCAACCTTACCGAGGCAAACCTCCGCTACCATTCGCTCGAAACCGGCGCGTTGCACGCCGCCGGCGGCTGAACGACCGAGATCATCATCGATCACTTCGATCTCTGACCACCCGAGTGCCGTCAGCCGGTCCCGCATGGCGTATTGCAATGCGCTGCTCTCGCGATTGTGCAACACCTGATGTGCTGAGGATTGGCGCACGTAAAGAATCGCCTTACGCTCCAGATGATGAGGCCTGACCTTGTCAGAGATCATGATCGACCCCCTTCGCGGGCGGCGTCGCTGTCATCGCAGCATGGTCGAGGATCAACTGCGTCATCAGGCTTGTGAG
This sequence comes from Bradyrhizobium barranii subsp. apii, assembly GCF_011516635.5. Taxonomy (GTDB): domain Bacteria; phylum Pseudomonadota; class Alphaproteobacteria; order Rhizobiales; family Xanthobacteraceae; genus Bradyrhizobium; species Bradyrhizobium barranii. Next base: position 9,358,417 of record NZ_CP096255.1, read on the forward strand.
GGCCGCCCGGGCTTCCGCCGGCAACTCCGGCCATGCTGGCGCGCGGATGGCGCCGTTCGGCAGGCCGCTCCCGAACAGATCCATCTGTTGCTGCGGCCGCGGTTGTCGATTGTGTCGGTATCCGCTCCCTGGCATTGCCGTCTGCCGTGACATGGGTCTCTCCCCGATTCTGGTCGTGAGAGGCTCTGGATGCGCTAGAAAGCAGGGCAGCTGATGGCGTTCGATCCATCAACACCAGATCGAGAAGCGCAGAAAGCGCTGCAAGTGCGGTTATGCTGACAAATGGCCGAGCTGCCAAAAGCTCCGCCTCAGGGCATGCCGTCCGGTCGAACATCCATGCTGGAACCTCCAGCCAACGATCTGCTTGCGATCCATCCAGTGTGCAGCGGAAGGCGACATCGCCAGCCTTGTCGACGGCCCCATGAACGCAAACTCGGCAACCAAACCAAGGATGATATCGATAAAGAACCACGCGAAGAGCGGTCCTGTGGGCGTTCTCAAACCTCGTTGTACAACACGACCCGCAGGCACTCGACCATCGGCGATCTCAGCCCGCTTGAGTTCGAGCGCAAGGTGGGATTAGCTTAACCGGGTGTCCATCAAACCGGCAGCAGCTCAGAGAAGCCTTAAGTACCATGAGTGAGGCTACCGTGGCGCCGTCCTCTCCCCGCCGGGACGCAAGCTGAGGCGCTCAGCGTTTTCTTCGAGCGGGCTTTCGGACGCCAAGCGTTCGCTGAGAGGAGCAAGCGTGAATCGGGGCGTTCACAATGCCAGCAGTTATAAGACGGGCCTCCTCGCTCCCCTTGTTAGCTACGGGATCAGACATACTGCTCCAGCTTGAGGTAATCGCTCGTGAGGACAGGTGAGCGGATAGAAGAAGCTGCGTCTTGAAGGAAGGTATCCAGTGTCCGACTAGCGCGAACGCGGCCTTCGAAAGATAGCCGTGCCGGTGCGCGAGTACGGAGAGTTGCTAGTTCGGAACCAACAAGGTCAGCCGCGGCAGCGGCGCAATCTGAGGCGGAGAAGCAACCAGCAGACATGACTGCTTGTGCAAGTCCTAATGTGGTGAGCCAACCGGCATAGATGAGCACGGTACCATCTGTCTCATTGAGCCCAGAGAGTTCCTCAATTGCAGCAGCATGGACCGGCGCCGCACCAAGAGACAGAAAAAGATCGGCTATCTCATCACGCGTGGCTCTAGAGAGAAGGCAGCGGCCGAGATGTGATAGGAGCGTCTCTGTCGGACCTTCGAAGATGCGGAGAATGCGAGCGTCTCGATAGATTTTAGCTACAGGCGTTCCCTCATCGTAACCACGGCCCCCCAACAGCTGGAGGCATTGATCAGCGACGAGGCCGCACCACTCCGACGACAAAACCTTCGTTGCTGACGCAAGGTGGACATTGGGCGCGCCCTTCGCTGAGATAAGTCGGCAGGATGCAGCTAGCATTGCCTTCACTACTTCCCGCCGGAGCACCATTTGCCCGAATAGCTGCTCGATATAGCTGTTCTCAATCATGCGCAGCTTACCTAGTCGACGATGTCTTGCATATGAGGCTGCGACCTGGATAGCGCGCTCAAGGGCTCCAAGGCCCATCGCAGCCACACCGATGCGCCCGCGGTTCATACTGGATGCTGCTGTTCCCCAGCCGTCTTGATCGCGAGAAAGAACGTAAGCGCTCGGCACCTCGACATCCTTGAACTCCAAAGTATTCTGGATAATGCCACGTAGACCGAGTGTGCGATGCTCGTGTGTGACCATTAAGCCCGGAGCCTGCCTATCAACTAGTACACCAACGAGCCGACCTTTCACGTCGGGACCAGAGGCTCGTGCAAAGCAAACGATCCAGCGAGCCCAGTCAGCGAGGCCAATCCAAATTTTGCGGCCAGAGATGCGAACTCTATCCTCGTGCATGAAAGCCGAAGTCTCTATGTGCCGCGGGGCAGAGCCAGCCCCAGGCTCTGTCAAAGCGAAAGCGCAAAGGTCTCCGCGTGTTGCACCCCACATGACATGCCTTTGTTCAGGGATGCGCGGTGCTGCTTCGATGCAGGGCAAGGCCAGAAAGTTATGGATAACGAGGGTAGAGGCGGCCGAGATATCGAAGGATGCAGTGGCAGAGATGAGGTCGATGGCCTCTTGCAAGGGAAGAGCTAGTCCGCCGTGCTCTGTTCGTGTAGTGAGCCCGAACAGTCCGTGCCTTGCTAATATGCTGTGTAGGGTCGGAGGAAATGCCCGACGGTCATCCGCATCAGCGAAATTCAGCTGACTCAGGTCATCGATCAAACTGGAATATAGGGTAGGTACAGCACCTTCAGCTGTGCGTTCCTGCGCCTCCCCGAATGGAGAGTAAACTTGAGAGTACATAGCCATTAGTGCATAATAGATGAGCCCGCGCTTCGTGACAATCATCCCCGGGGCTAGCTCGATCACACAATGGTATATGTGGGTGGGAGCGTAGCATGAGCAGGCTGCTCTAGTCTTACTGCGTCACAAACGGTGGTCTGTGAAATGGGCGAACTTGATTGCACAACAAGGACATCTCGACAACGTTCGGACCAGCCCTTGTTCGAGTCGCCGTCGCATCGTCGTGATCGAATTTGGAATGTGACGTTGGGTCCGTAGCGGCAGAACCGCGGGGTCTGTAATCCGCGGAAACGCGAGCGAGCGGGATCGGCCGGGCGCGCCGAGCGCCCGAGGGGGGAAACGCCTCCCGCTCGGAGATCAGGAATCCGAAGGCTGCAATGCACATCGTTGCGTGATGATGAAAGCCGCGCCAGCCGCGTCCCTCGAAGTGGCCAAGCCCGACCTCCTGCTTGAGTTCCTGATAGTCGCGTTCGATGCGCCAGCGCAATTTAGCCGTCTCTACGAGAGTCCGGAATGCCACATCCTCCGGCAATGTCGAGAGCCAGTATTTGGTAGGCTGGTCCTCGCCTTTCGGCCATTCGATCAGCAACCATTCCTCCAACCGCTGGGTGGTTTGCCAATAATCACGGTGCGCGGCACGGACCCGCACGCGGGCAAAGCGCGAGCTCAGCTTTTCGTTCGTTCCTTGCCGCCACGTGATGGTGCGCCAAGCTTTGGCCGGCAGGCCGATCGCGAGCGCTTTAACGGCGGCCGGCCGACGCTGACGGTTGCGGCGCATCAGTTTCGGGGGACGGCCGCGGCCCGACCATGGCTTCGGCGGCAAGGGACCGGTGCCGGGCGCCCATACCGTTGTGCTCGACAGAAGACCCGCCACATAGGTCAATCCCAGCGCCGTGATCTCCGTGCGCAGATCGCTGTTGTTGCCATAGCCCGCGTCCATCAGCACGACACCACGCGGAAGGCCGGTCGCACAGGCCCACCGCAACTGCTCCAGCGCGATCTCCGGCTTGGTCCGGAAGCCGACTTCGGCAGGAATGCCCACCTTGCGCCGCCGATCGCAATCCTCAGTCCATTCCTTCGGAAGATAAAGGCGGTAGGCAACAGGCAGGCTGGCGTGGTGATTGGCAATCGATAATGACACCGCCACCTGGCAATTATCCTGCTTGCCGAGCTGCCCGCAATATTGCCGTGCAACTCCAACCGAATGTCGCCCCTGCTTGGGAAATCCGGTGTCATCGATGATCCAAGCTTCGATCGGGCCCTGGCGTTCGATCGCCGGCAGGACCATCTCTCGTACCTTGCCCAGCACCTTCTCATCCGACCAGGCGCCGCTGCCGACGAAATGCAGCAGCGATTGATGTTGGGCGGCCGTCCGTTCCGGAGCCGTCATCGCCGCCATTGGCTCCACGCTCTTACGACCGCCACAGGCCATGAGGCCGACGCAATAGTCGCGCAGCGGTGCCTTCCGATCAGCATGACCGATGACGCTGGCAAGCCCTTCCAAATACGTCGCAAATCGCATCTCACTGGTCTTGGTGCCACGCCCGCTCATGTAGCCTCCTCGGCTGATGGTCCATGCTTCAACCATCGCTGATTCCGGCCGGATAAAGCCTGCGGTTTTGTGACTCAGTCGTACTAGACTAGGTGGTTTGGACTCTAGGGATTTCCTTTTAGGCGCAAATCAGATTCAAGGCTGCTTTTGGGGAGGCAGTCTTGGGTGTGATGGACCGCTTGGTATTGAGCGACGCGGCTTGGGAGCGAATGGCGCCGCTGATTATAGGTCGCCCCGACCAGAAGGGCTCCACTTGGCGCGACAATCGGATGTTCGTGGAAGGTGTACTTTGGATTGTTCGCACGGGCTCTCCCTGGCGTGATCTCCCGGAGGCGTTCGGGGATTGGAACAGCGTGTTCCGGCGCTTCAGTCGATGGAGCATCAAGGGCTGATCGTCGATTCAACCATCGTCCGGGCGCATCAGCACGCCGCCGGGGCCAAAAAAGGGGGTCTGAAGATCAGGCGATCGGCCGCTCGCGCGGGGGGGCTGAGCACCAAGTTACATATGGCCGTTCGTGGCTTGGGATGTCCCGTACGGTTCGCGCTGACCGCAGGCCAGAAGGGCGATGCACCGCAAGCTGCCGCATTGATCGAGGGACTACCTGCCGAGGTCGTCATGGCCGACACGGCCTATGACGCCGATCATTTGCGCCAAGCCATCGCCGCCAAGGGCGCGCTCGCCGTCATCCCCAACAACCCGTCACGCGCACTCAAATACCCGCTGGACAAGCACCTCTTCGAATGCTGCTTCTCAAAGCTCAAGCAGTTCCGCCGCGTCGCAACCCGCTTCGAAAAGACCGCCCGAGATTACCTAGCCGTCGTCACTCTCGCAGCCATCGTTCTTTGGATGCGGTAAGTGTCCACACGACCTAACCCGTCTTATTCGTCAGAGTGCGTTTTTTTTGGTCCGATTGATGTGGCCGCACATCTGCTCTGACGAGGCGCGCGGGATTGCCTTCGGCCTTTCACCGCCTGACGACCGGCACTTTGCAACGCGCTTGAGGTGTAGGTTGGGCGAACGGGGGCGGACGCCTCGCCGGTCAAGGACCGAGCGGCAGCAGCGCGCCTGGCAAGCCGCGGATCAGGTCGGCTTCGGGACATGCCGCGGCAAACGCAAGGCGAATGCGGCTCGTGGTCTCGACGACACGGGCAGCGAGTTTCAAGAGACGAAGACGCAGCGTCGCGAACTCGGCTGTGGCCAATTCCCGGACTTTGGGAATCGCGTCGCGCACGGTCAGCATCAGCCAATAAGCGGCGGTGTCGAGAACGAGGCGGACTTGATTGGCGAGCGCCGAACGGCAGCTGGTGCGATCGGAGGCGAGCTGCGTCTTATGCAGCTTGATCAGATTCTCGGCTTGGCCGCGCGCGCAATACAGGCTGTCGTAGATCCACTCGGCCGAGCCGACATCGAGGCTGGTGACGACGAAACGGATGTCGAGGCCGAGCATCGTCGCCTCAATACGGGCGACGGTACGTCGTTCGCGATCCCAGGACTTTGCCTTGTGGCGCGTCTCGGTATAGCCACGCAGAACCGGCAGGTTCTCGATGGTGCATCGCGTGCGGATGCCGTCGGCGGCCTCGTCGACTTTTCTGGCGAGCGGCTTGGTGCCGGACAGACCGAAGATGTAGTCGATGCCGTTGGTCTCGCACCACGCCATTGCCTCCGGCCGGGCATAGCGCCCGTCGCCACGGAACGTAATTCGCGTGTTGTGCCACCGCGTCCGGATATGCCGTATCAGGCGGCGCAGATGGGCACGCACCTCGACGCCGCCCGGCGTCTTGCCGGGCCGCAGCACGGCCGCCACGGGCCGGCTCTTCTCCGTGTCGTAGACGTAGATCGGCAGGAAGCAGCGTTCGTCATAATGAGCGTTGAACAGCGAGAGCTGCTGATGGCCGTGGACGACATCGCAGGTATCATCGATGTCGAGCGTGACGGATGCCGGCTCGCGCGGGTAGCTATCCATCCATGCGTCGAAGGCGCGGAGCATTCTCCAGCCGCGACAGCGTCGGTTGGGAACACAGATCGCGACCCGTGTCCGGCAGCCGTCCGCAGGCCAGCTTGAATGCGGGATCGGACCGCAGATGATCGAGGTCGTCGGCGTCCTCGTAGCCGCAGCAGATCGCGAACATGCGCGCGCGGAACATATCGACAAGGCTGTGCACGACCCGCGTCGGATCGCGCAGCGACTCAAAAGCGTCCCCAATTGATCTTGAGTATCTCGGCGCAAGCTGCCGATCCAGTTCGAAGCCTCGCAAGGGCTGAGGATCATTGCAAGCCCGACCGAAGGCGCAAGAACCCCGGCATTGCTGCCAGGGTTCTGCCAGTCATGGCTGCCGAGAGAGGCTGGATCAGAAGTCCATGCCGCCCATGCCCCCGCCCGGGGGCATTGCGGGCCCGGCCGCAGCCTTCTTCGGCAGCTCGGCGACCATCGCTTCCGTGGTAATCAGGAGTGCAGCAACCGAGGCGGCGTTCTGAACTGCGATGCGCACGACCTTGGTCGGGTCGATGATGCCCTTGGAGACAAGATTGCTGTATTCGCCGGTCTGCGCATCGAAGCCGAAAGAATATTGATCCTTCTCAAGCACTTTGCCGACCACGACCGAGCCGTCTTCGCCAGCATTGATCGCGATCTGGCGGGCAGGCCAGGACAGCGCCTTGCGCACGATCTCGACGCCGGTCTTCTGGTCGTCGTTCTTGGTGCTCAGGCCCTTGAGTTGCCCGGACGCTCGGAGCAGGGCGACGCCCCCGCCAGGCAAAATACCTTCCTCGACGGCCGCACGGGTCGCATGCATCGCGTCATCAACGCGATCCTTGCGCTCCTTCACCTCGACCTCAGTCGCGCCGCCGACGCGGATCACCGCGACGCCGCCTGCGAGCTTGGCGAGACGCTCCTGCAGCTTCTCACGGTCGTAGTCCGAGGTGGTCTCCTCGATCTGCGCCTTGATCTGGGCAACGCGGGCGTCGATGTCGGCCTTCTTGCCGGCGCCGTTGACGATCGTGGTGTTTTCCTTGTCGATCATCATCTTCTTGGCGCGACCGAGCATCTGCAGCGTGACGTTCTCGAGCTTGATGCCGAGGTCTTCCGAGATGGCCTGGCCGCCGGTCAGGATCGCGATGTCCTGCAGCATGGCCTTGCGGCGATCGCCGAAGCCCGGAGCCTTGACGGCCGCGACCTTCAGGCCGCCACGCAGGCGGTTGACGACGAGGGTGGCGAGGGCTTCGCCTTCGACGTCTTCAGCGACGATCACCAGCGGCTTGCCGGTCTGCACCACGGCCTCGAGCAGCGGCAGCAGCTCGTTCAGCGAGGAGAGCTTCTTCTCGTTGATGAGGATGTAGGCGTCGTCCATCTCAACGCGCATCTTGTCGGCGTTGGTGACGAAGTAGGGCGAGATGTAGCCGCGATCAAACTGCATGCCCTCGACGACGTCGAGCTCGGTCTCGAGCGACTTGGCTTCCTCGACCGTGATCACGCCCTCGTTGCCGACCTTCTTCATGGCGTCGGCGAGGAACTTGCCGATCTCGGCATCGCCGTTGGCCGAAATGGTGCCGACCTGGGCGATCTCCTCGTTCGAGGTGACCTTCTTCGAGTTCTTCTGGAGGTCCGCAACGACGGCTTCGACCGCGAGGTCGATACCGCGCTTCAGATCCATCGGGTTCATGCCGGCCGCAACCGACTTGGCGCCTTCACGCACGATGGCAGCCGCAAGCACGGTCGCGGTCGTGGTGCCATCTCCGGCCGCGTCAGCGGCTTTGGCGGCGACCTCGCGCACCATCTGGGCGCCCATATTCTCGAACTTTTCCTCCAGCTCCACCTCCTTGACGACCGCGACCCCATCCTTGGTGATGCGCGGAGCGCCGAACGATTTGTCGAGCACCACGTTGCGGCCCTTCGGACCGAGCGTGACCTGAACGGCGTTCGCGAGGATATCGATACCCCGAAGCATGCGATCGCGCGCTTCTACGCCGAATTTGACCTCTTTGGCTGACATAATGATTCCTTCAGTTGTATTTCGACCTTCGGGGCGCCCGGCCGGCACTCTTCGGGGATAAGCAGTGTGAACGACGAACTAGGCGGCCTTCTTTCTTGAGAACACGTCGGTAAGAACGCCCATGACATCGCTTTCCTTCATGATCAATAGCTCTTGGCTGTCGATCTTGACCTCGGTGCCCGACCACTTGCCGAACAGCACGCGGTCGCCGACCTGCACGTCGATCGGGATCAGCTTGCCGGTCTCGTCACGGCCACCCGGGCCAACGGCGATAACTTCGCCTTGCGAGGGCTTTTCCTTGGCTGTGTCGGGAATGATGATACCGCCAGCGGTCTTCTCTTCTGCGTCGATGCGTTTGACCACGACGCGATCGTGAAGCGGACGGAAATTCATGCAGGCCTCCTGAGCATTTGAACGGGTTGGAGATAGGCACATTGCGAACAGCGCCGTTATAGCAAGAGGCAGGCCAAAGATGAGCTGATTGATCCTGCCTGCAGTTCTGCTAAATCGTACACTTGCGCGTATGTTCGTCCGGAAGCAAACGCGCTGGCGTACTCAGCCCGTCAAGCTGTCGTGAAAGTGACATTGCATCTCGTCAAAGCACCAGCATCGATCGTCACGCCTTGGCCTAAATCATGCAGGCTTGGGTCGCGGCAAGTCAGGCTGGTCAGAGGAGTCCGATGCATGCAGGCTCACGATTGGCAGTGCACTCGAGTGCCAACCCTCGTGATCCGCGGCTTCTCCGCGGCTCTGCGCTGTTGGGCTTTGGCATCGAAACCGCTTGGACGGATTTGGAAGGAGCAATCATGCAGTCCGCGTCAAAAGAGAACGGGTCTATCAAGATCGTCGGCCCTGCCGACCGTCCGAAGGTCATTGCCGTTCTGACGACAGCCTTTACGACCTGCCTGCTGCTAAGATGGCTATATCCAGAACCGGAGCGCTACTTACGCCATTTCGCCGGCTTCCTGGAATACTACGCCGGCGATCCCTACTTCGATGGAAGTGGCGCGTATCTCGAAGACGGCCAGAAAGGTGCGTTGTTGTGGGTAACCGACAAAGCGCACCGTAATGACAAGCGCATGATGGAATATTTGCTCGGCAGTGTTCCACTTCAGTCGGCCCCCTATTTGCAAGCGGGCGATGCAGTCGGCAAAATGCGTTTCAGGCGCGCTCGATCTGACGATCGGTCCGTGCGCGGCGAGACGAACAGCTGCTGTGCGATTTGCGGGTTTGACGCGCCGGTTGCAACCAGATGTAACACTTGGATCTCTCTGAGCGAGAGATCGTATGGCCACGAAATCTGCTCCTCGGTGACCACGACCATGGTATGCTGGCAAGGTTGAGACGTGATGGCATTGGCCGCTGTCATCGCTCCACAGGAAGCGTCGCGGGGTCCAGGGCCTAAGCATTTCCGCGAGCAGTTTGCACCCCCGTCGCCCAGCTCTCGACCCGCTGCACGTGCCAGCAAGTTGAAAGCGGCGCCACTTGAAGAAATCACCAACGCAAACGAGTTAGGAGCCACGCCTTCTGCGAGTAGAGGGGGCGTTCTCAGCCGGTCGCAGAGCTCGGCCAGAATGGGACGAAATCGCTGAGTGATGTCCTTGGGCTCATCCGTTGCCCCCGCTGACGTAGTCCACTTCATTGGAAAGCACCGACGTAGCGGCAGTCCGACAACCGCAAGCACATCGTCGAGCCCTCGTGGAGGCCCGATGGAATGAGAAATTCGCGCGCCGTCAGAGTCTCGGGAAACCAAAGGGTCCAGTCTCGCTCACAATCGCGCCACCTGAGCGAGCGCGGATCATCCTGATGCGCAATGGTGAAGGCAGGATTGTCTTTGACGAAATCATCATTGATGTGATCGAGCAGCTTCTCGGAGTAACCGTCACTTGCGAGCGTCTGATGCAGATGAGTCTGCGATAGCGGATCCCAAGCACTCAAAGTAAAAGCGGAACACTGCACCAAGGTCCTATCAATCAGTTACGCCCGTGGATCGACGGATGCCGCATCCCACGGAACGATCACCGAGCTCTCTAAAAGTGCTCTCACCGATTCCCCCCTTAAGATATCACTGCGGAAGAAGCCCGCCGGTCACGCTCGGTCGATGTTAGGTTGCGTTTTGGGCGGCTGTCGCGCCGCCTTGTTGCTCTCAGCGCTCCTGGCGGCTCGTTGTTTTAGCCAGCTTACGACAGTTAATATTCGTTCGCGCCGGCTATTGGACTGCTCGGGGCCGTCAAAGGTTAGGTCGGTTGTCCGAGAGGGGCTTTTCCACTAGCCCACCAGCTGTTCGACGACGTCCTCGCCAAGCGAATAGAGCGGGCGTTACACGCGCGCATTGGGCGAGACAAGCTGTTCGCTAGCGCAGTCCGTCTGTGCGGCGCTGCTACTGGCTTCGCAAAATCGGTCAACTGATGTATTGAAGCAAGGTGCGGCGCGTCCGAAGCTTGGTCATCGCAGCATTTTGGTCTCGCGATGTCTAAGCCGGCGCTGCGGTGAAAAGGTCTGCGATAGAGCGCATCGTGTACGCAATGGGTGTGAAGGGAGATCAGCCGGGCAAGGCACGAAGAGACAACAATGCGCTACTGCTCTGAAACTCTCGGAATTAGCATCGTCAAACGATGCGCCGTCTGTAATGGTCAGTTCGGACTGGTCCGGTACTACTCATGGCGGACCTCTCTTTGTCCAAGGAAGTGCCTCGATCGCCTGCGCGCCCGCCGGCAAGCCGACCGTAGCTGGCTGAGCAAGCTCGTCGCTCGAGAATCAACAAAGCGATCGGGCGTGCGAGCCGAGCTGGTCTGACGCCCTACCGCTCCCCGCTTGAACGATCTGATTACGTATTGGAAGGGCAGGGCTCAAGCGAGGGGCCGGGTTTGGTCGTGGAAAAACCTGCTCGCCCGTTGATCCCGCCAGAACCATGAAACTTGACAGAACGGATGCCCGCCTTCTTGACTTACTGCAAAGAAACAACCGTCTGAGCAGTGAAATACTCGGCGCGAAGGTCGGGTTGTCGGCCTCTGGCGTTCAGCGCCGACTGAAGCGCCTGCGAGCACTGCGCGGAATCGAAGCGGACGTCTCAATCATTTCTCCGAAAGCAATCGGACGAAACGTGACCCTGCTGGTTCTCGTGAGCTATCGCCAAATTGTGGTGACGGCGCGGCCGGTCAGGCGGCGGCGGTTATGGGCTGACGGTCAGTCGGTTTGGCGATGACCTCGATCCCGTCGTTGAATGTCACACCGAGAACGAGTTTTGGCAACTGGTTGTGACCATCGAGACGACGCCGGCTTTTCTGCGCGGCCTCAAGCAGTTTGAAGACCATCGCGAGCGCCGTTCTGTTGGACAGGCAGCCCTTCGATCGGATCGTGCGGTGGCGCACGGTAGCGAAGGTGCTTTCAATGGGATTGGTGGTCCGCAGGTGTTTCCAGTGTTCGGCCGGGAAGTCGTAGAACGCCAGTAGCGTGTCCCGATCCTTGCTCAGGCAGTCGGCCGCCTTCTCGTATTTGGGCGTATAGCTCTCGATGAAGGCGTCGAACGCCAGCTCGGCGGCGGCCTTGGTTTCGGCCATCCAGCTCTCCTGCAACGCGCGTTTGGCTTTAGGCTGCTGGCTCTTCGGCAACTTGGCGATCACGTTGGCGGTCTTGTGTACCCAGCAGCGCTGCCCGCGCGTTTTCGGCCAGACCTCGCCGGCGGCCTTCCAGAACCCGAGCGCGCCGTCGGCGATGGTGAGCCGCGGCGGCACGCCGAGCCCGCGCCGCTTCAGGTCGAGCAGCAGATCGCGCCAGTCCTGCGCGCTCTCGCGGGCGCCATCGGTGAAGCCGACCAGTTCCTTGCGGCCTTCCGGCGTCGCGCCGATCAGCACCAGGATGCACTGCTTTTCGTCTTCGAGGCGTGCTTGGAGATGGATGCCATCGGCCCAGATGTAGACGTAGCGCTTCGCCGACAGATCGCGCCTCTGCCACGCGGTGTGTTCGTCAAGCCAACCGTCCTTCAGACGGCCGATGGCGGATGCCGACAACCCGGCAGCATCCTTGCCGAGCAGCGCCGCCAGAGCCTCGGAGAAGTCGCCGGTGGAGATACCCTTCAGGTAAAGGATCGGCAGCAGCGTCTCGATCGATTTCGAGCGGCGCATGTAGGGCGGCAGGATCGACGGAGAGAACCGGATGCGGTCGGGATCGGTAGCCTCCGCCTCGCGATCGCGTACACGCGGCTGGCGGACGCCGACCGGACCGATACCATCCATCACCTCGCGTTCCGGCAGGTGACCGTGGCGCACGAGCGCTGGTGGCCGTCCGCAGTCCTCAAATCGGCATGCTTGCCGAGAAAGTCCGCGACCTCGGCCTCGACCGCCTGGGCCAACAGAGCACGCGCCCCATTGCGCAAGATTTCGGTGAGTTGATCGTCGACGTTTCCTGGCTGAATCAACTTGATGATGTTATCTTTGGACACGGCATATCGCTCCTTCGGTGGAGAAGTGGAGGCGTCAAGCACCCCCACGATATGCCGCCTTCCCGATTCCCGCCGTCACCAACTTTCAGCGATAGCTCGGTTCTCGTCTCACTTCACCGGAATTGAGCCGACATCGTTGATCGCTTCAAGCGCGCAATCTGCAAAAATGACTGAGGTGATGAGCGGATTCTATGTCACCGGTCAGCCCCACTTCGTCCTGCTCGTTACCGCAGATAATCTGGAGGAGTAAGAGAAATTTACCCGCCGCCTCTCTCATGAAGATCCGGACATAGAGCGCTTCGAAACCATGGTGGTTATGGATAGGGTCAAGGCAGGCTTTACCTTGCCAATTTTTTCGATCGCATGCTGGTGATCGCCCGATACCGTTCGAACGGAGGCCGGCGCTCGTTCAGTTCATCACAATTATCATCTATGCGGAGTGAACGTCGATCAGTAGCCTTTCCTGGAGCGGGCGCAGTCGCCCGTGGCCGCTCCCGGTACCTGGTGCCCGAAGGTGGTACCAAGACTGGTGACAATCAGACCACAATCCGTTCGGCGCGGGTCTTTATCGCCTTGCGAAGCCAGATCGCGATGCAGTGGTCAAAGGGCCACTCGCAAATCACCTATGTTACCGCGAAGATCGCATTCCAGATGGCGCCATCGAGAGCACGCCGCGGCCCGCTTCGCAAGACAAGCCGGCAGTGGCGGCAGCATCATCCCTCGCCACGCTCGAGCGAAAGAGAGCGCCATCCGCGACCGCTCGCGCGCCGGCATATGAATTATATACGTTGATATACGTTGTGCTGGGATGTCGGACGTGTGATTGCGCGTCTAGGACAAAGTGTCAACGGAGTTCCAATGGAAAAACAACCCGTGTCTTCTGTGGACGTACATCAGCATATTCTGTCACTTCTTGGGATGTCCAATCCAGTGATCTTGGATATCGGCTGCAATGACGGAACCGATACGGCACATTTTCTTACCCTGTGCCCACAAGCTCAGCTTTACTGCTTTGAGCCGGACCCCCGAGCGATCGCGCGTTTCAAGAAGAAGCTCGGTCCAAATCTCGATAAGGTGAAGCTGCTTGAAATTGCGATCAGCGAACGAAACGGGACGATCGACTTCCATCCAAGCAATGCAGATGGAGATGCAAAGGAATGGGACCTCTCTGGCTCAATACGCCGCCCGAAGAACCATCTTACCGAGTATGATTGGGTTCGCTTCGACGGTCCCTTCTCGGTTGAAACTCGACGGCTCGACGATTGGTGCAGCGAAGCTGGACTGAACACGGTCGATTTCATCTGGATGGACGTTCAAGGAGCCGAGGCCGATGTCATCGCCGGTGGCGTGCAGACGTTAAGCAACACGCGCTTCATCTACACGGAATATAGCGATCGCGAGCTCTACGAGGGGCAGCTGTCCCTGCAAGCCATTCTCGACCTATTACCATCATTCGAAGTGGCGGCTCATTATCCCCGCGAAGTGGAGGGTGACGTATTGCTGAAAAATACGCAATTCTAGCTGCCATATCCGGCAGCCCGTTCGTCGGTGAAAGAGCTTGCCCCAGATTTATGTAGCACATTGTTGTGTAACAGCGATCGATCGGGCAAGCGGGCTCGTTGCCTCGCTCGCGGCATGTCCTTTGACGTTCTCGGTTGTTGCCGTTGCACGGGCTTACGGACGGGAGATGCATAAGACTCCCGTGATAATTGCTGAGTTGCCGATAATCGCTATTTTGATATATCGGCGCGGTGAGTGACGTCCCGGATAGCCGCGCGAGCCGTTTCAGATGCTTGAATCAGCTCCATCAGCCGGCGCTCATACTGTTTAAGCGTCTGAACGGTTGCTGCATGCTCTGGGCCTCTAGGAAGCTGCTGCACTGATTCGAACAACTGCCAAAGCAGCTGCATCATGTCGCGTAGTTCCTTGAGCCTCGCCAGTTTTGTCACCCGGTCAACCTTGCTCTAATTGCTCCAATGCGAAGACGGGCTGAAGCATCGGCGTTCGATCCGATCAACACCGCAGATAGGAAGACGTGAGATCGGTAAAAAGGGTCGTTTTTCCCCGCCGGATGCAGTTGGTCGCACGATCGTCTCCGTTGGTTAGTTTCTTTCTCGCGGTTTTTCAGTCCTGCCGTCTCGCTCATGATCCTGGCGGGAACCATTCAGTCTGCTGTACAGAGGCAAATGTTGCGTGAGGGTTTTGCAACGACCGTGCCATCAGCTCGATCTAGCCTACGGATCTGAGAATACTAGGTTCGTGGTTGTTGCGGATCCGACATCGCCTCGGCGCCCGGCCTGTCAGTGTCCATACAGCATCAATGGATTCCAAGCACCGGCTTTGGCTCTGAGCGTTGTGTTGCGACGCGTGCAATACGCGCTGTGGTCCTTGGCGCCGGAAAGCTCGCTTACAGCTGCTCTAGGATCCGGACTCAATTGATCCACCAAGTGATCGCGGCGGCCAGCAGGATTGCAGACAGGAAGATGTCTGCGCGCTTGTCGTATCGGGTTGCGATGCGGCGGAAGTCCTCGAGACGGCAGAACATCCGCTCGATGACGTTGCGGCCTTTGTAGGCGACCTTATCGTAGCGATGCGGATGCTTGCGGGTCGGATTTGGCGGGATCACGGCCTTGATGCGGCGTGCGGCTAGTTCGTCGCGCAGGCTTCTGGCGTCGTAGGCTCGATCAGCCAGCAGACGGCGCGGGGTACGAACCATGCCGATCAAACCGCGTGCACCGACCAGGTCGTGGGTGTTGCCGGGGGTGATCAGGAAGGCAAGCGGACGGCCGATATCGTCGGTCAGCGCGTGGATTTTGGTGGTCTGCCCGCCGCGCGAGCGGCCGATCGCGTTGTTGAAGGCCCCCCTTTTGCGCCGGCCGCGGAGCGATGGGCTTTGATGTAACTGGAATCCACCGACATCGATCCGTACATGCCGGTCGATCCGGTCAGGGCGTAAAAAATATCCGTCCAAATCCCCTGTCGGTTCCAGCGGTTGAAGCGGTTGTAGACCGTCGTGTAGGGGCCGTAGACTTCCGGGCAATCGCGCCAGCGCGAACCAGATTTCAGCATGTGCACAATGCCGCTGATCACGCGTCTATCATCGACCCGATGCGCTCCCTTGCGCCCTCGTGGCAACAACGGCTCAATCCGCCGCCATTCCGCATCGCTGAGCCAGTAGACCTGCTTTGCCATTCAAGCCTCCCTTCCGCTGAGAAGCTTGAATCACAGTCCAATTCCAGATGGAATCTGGAGGGTTCTGTGAGGTCGCGCTCACGCGAGGGCGCGGCAGGCGCTTATGACGCGACCTCATTGAAGCCGGATTGAACGAAGGCGCGGGAGGCTATTCGCGGTTTTGCAGCTATGGGGATTGTTCGAGATCGCCATGCCCGATCTGCTGGCTCGGCGCGTGAGGCAGAGACACAGGAGTGCGCATCCTGGAAGAGTTGAGATCAGACGCGCTTCGCCTGAGATCGCGATAGGCCTTTTGCTGCATCGGACGGTTGTTGTCGCGCAGTGTGACAGCACGGATTCGACATCGTCCGCGATGATCGAGACGCTGGGAGCGAAATGACGAATGATGATCGTCGTGCACGACATGACTTGGCTCACGATGTGTCGCATCGGAACGGTGATGTTCGAGGGCTGGGGCGTCTGAAGCTATGTCGAAAGCGCTCAATGATGCGCATGACGCCACCACAATCGGGACAGGCAGGAACCTCGGCCCAGGTTTGAGCCTCCGAATCCACAGGCGACGGCTGGCCATCGTTTGGGGCTGTTCGCTCATGATCGAGAAGTTCGCGGCAAAGGGCGAGCTTGGCAGCGCGATGGCGGTTGGCCATGAAGCCGAAGTGGCGGATGCGGTGGAAGCCGTCAGGCGGCGTATGAAGCAGGAAACGGCGAATGAACTCATCGGGCTTGAGATTCATGATCTTTGTCGCGCTGTTTTGGCGATAGTCCTTCCATGAGAAGGCGACATGATCGTCGTCGAGTGCGACGAGCCGGCTGTTGGCGATCGCGACGCGATGGGTGTAGCGGCCGAGATAGGCCAGGACCTGTGCGGGTCCGCCGAAGGGCCGCTTGGCGTAAACAACCCAGTTGATGCGTCGCATGGCGTCGAGGTGGGCCGCAAAGGCAGCCGGCTCGGCCAGAGCTCCGAGATCGCCGAAGAAACGCAAGGCACCGGAGTTGAAGGCTGCCGACAGACGTTTGAGAAAAAGTGTGCGAAATAGTCTGGACAACGGTTTGACGGCCAGGAAGAAGTTCGGTCGGCAAGCGGTCCAGCGCGCGCCATCGGGCGAGAGGCCGCCACCCGGAACGACGCAATGGACGTGGGGATGATGCATCAGCGTCTGTCCCCAGGTGTGGAGGACGGCGACGCCGCCGATCGCACCGCCGAGCCGGCGTGGATTGGCGGCGAGCGTCGTCATCGCCTCGGCGGCAGCCTTGAACAGGATGGCATAGACGACGGCCTTGTTCTGGAAAGCGATCGCGGCGATCGGTGCGGGAAGTGTAAAGACGACGTGGAAATAGGGAACCGGAAGCAGGTCGGCTTGACGCGCGGCGAGCCACGCGGCTCGGGCTCTCCCCTGACACTTCGGACAGTGCCGATTGCGGCAGGAATTATAGGCAACGCGTGTCGTGCCGCAGTCGTCGCAAGCCTGCATGTGGCCGCCGAGCGCCTCGGTCCGGCACGCAACGATCGCGCTCATCACGCGCCGCTCGACCCGCCCCAGATGACCGGCATGTACACGGCGATAGGCGTCGCCATGCCGGCGCAGAATATCGGCAATCTCGATGGCGGGCCTGTTGGAGCGGATGTCGGAGCGGGTCATGACCCGCATCCCGCTGCGGGTCATCCAGGTGGCGTCACCTCCAGCGACAGGCGATCGAGCGGGCTCTGCGTCGCTCGGATCGTATCGGTGGCGACCTGCGTGTAGCGCGCTGTCGACGACAAATTATTGTGCCCGAGCAAGACCTGGATGATCCGGATATCGGTTCCGTTCTCGAGAAGATGTGTCGCGAAGCTGTGGCGCAGCGTGTGCAGCGTGACGCGCTTGGTCAGGCCCGCAGCCTTCACCGCCGACCGGCAGGCGGCATGCAGCACGGTCTGATCGATCGGATGATCTTCGTCACGACCAGGGAACAGATAAAGCCGCGGCCGGGCGAGCCGCCAGTAGGTGCGCAGGATGCCCAGCAGCTGGGGCGACAGCATCACGTTGCGATCCTTCGCGCCCTTGCCGTGGCGCACCTGGATGACGCCGCGGGCGCTGTCGATGTCTTCGATCCGCAGTCCCGCAACCTCCGAGGCCCTGAGCCCGGCCGCATAGGCGGTGGTGAGCGCGGCGCGGCTCTTCAGGCTCGATACCGCTTCAAGAAACTGAACCACTTCGTCGGCGCTGAGAACGACCGGCAGCTTGCGCGGTTCTCGCGCATAGGGAATGCGCTCTGGGATGAGCGCCTCGCCGAGCGTGACGCCGTAGAAAAACCGTAGCGCACAGACGATCTGGTTCAGCGCCGGCCATGAGATGCCGGTCGAGACCAAATGCACCTGGAAGGCGCGGACGTCTTCCAGCTCTAACCGGTCAGGCGATCGGCCAAAATAGCGGCTGAACTTCGAAACCGCGCTGATGTAGGATCTTTGCGTCGCCGGCGACAGATTGCGGACGGTCATGTCTTCGATCATGCGGCGGCGAAGAGGGCTCAAATCGGCCATCTCGATACTCCTGTCTGAGGGGGTGGGCTCCAACACCCACATCCTCTCAGCCAGGAGGCGATCTATGCCACCTTGCCCCCTACGCCGCGGCAGCGGCTTCGTTCAATCCGGCTTCAATGAGGTCGCGTCATAAGCGCCTGCCGCGCCCTCGCGTGAGCGCGACCTCACAGAACCCTTGCATGTTTCGCGGGATCGTGAGCACGGATTTCAGGGGATCGTGAGCAGAGATTTCAGACGATCGTGAGCACGGATTTCGCGGGATCGTGAGCAGCTTTTCAGCAACTCAGCCCGCTTCGGCCGACAACTCAACCGGCTTAGGAACTGCCTCGTCAGTGAACGAGGAAGGCCGATGCCCACCCAGAGATTGTCGATGCGCCGGATCAAAGAGGTTCTCCGCTTAAAACATGTTCAAGGCTTGCCGGAGCGAGCCATCGCGCGCACCTTGGGCATCAGCAACGGCGCCGTGCACAGCTATCTACGCCGAGCCGGGGCTGCCGGGCTGAACTGGCCGTTGCCGGCCGGAATGAGCGACGAGGACCTGGAGCTGCTGCTTTTCCCGGCGCCGAGGCCTGCGTCGCAGAGCCCCCAGCGGGCCGTTCCCGACTGGGGCTATGTCGACAAGGAGCTGCGCCGACGCAACGTGACCCGTCGGCTGCTGTGGGACGAGTATCGCGCCACCCATCCCGATGGCTTCGGCTACACCTGGTTCTGCACGACGTACGAGGCCTGGAAGGGGCGAGCCCGGCCTTCGATGCGGCAGACGCATCTGGGCGGCGAGAAGGTTTTCGTGGATTTCGCCGGCGACACCATCGACGTCATCGATCCCTCAAACGGGGAAGTGCAGTCGATGAAGCTGTTCGTCGCGGCGATGGGCGCCTCCAACTATACCTATGCCGAGGCCTGTCCAAGCGAGGGGCTCGCCGACTGGATCCGGGTCCACATCAATCTTTTCGCCTTCCTCGGCGGCGTGCCGACATTCGTAGTCTGCGACAATCTCAAGGCCGCCGTCACCAATCCCGACCGCCACGATCCCGGCCTCAACCGAACCTATGCCGAGATGGCGAGCCATTACGGCACGGCCATTCTCGCAGCCCGGCCGCGGCGCCCAAAAGATAAGGCAAAGGTCGAAGTTGCGGTGCAAGTCGCCCAGCGATGGATTCTGGCGCGGCTGCGCAACCAACGCTTCTTTTCGTTGGCGGAGCTGAACGCAGCCATCAAAACACTCGTCGTCGAACTCAATGCAAGGCAGATGCGCGACTTTGGCGCCAGTCGCGCCGAACTGTTCGCCGAGCTCGACAAGCCCAAGCTTACAAAGCTGCCGGACCAGGCTTACGCTTTCGCACGCTGGAAGCGATGCCGGATCGGCCCCGACTATCATATCGAGATCGATGGACACTGGTATTCCGCGCCGTATCGGCTCATCCGTGAGCTTGTCGACGCACGCATCGATGACAGAACGGTCGAGATCTTCCACAACGGCCGCAGGATCGCCAGCCACGCCCGCGCGCCCAACCGGCGGGGCCACACCACCATCGCCGACCATATGCCCAGCGCCCATCGGCGCTACGGTCAATGGACGCCCGCCGGAGTGATCGTCGCCGGCGAGCGGATCGGTCCGTCGACCGCCGCCTTCTTCCAGGCCGTGATCGCGGCCCGGCCGCATCCCGAGCAAGGCTTTCGCACCTGCCTCGGCATTCTGTCACTGGTCAAAAGCTACAGCGCGGAGCGCGTCGAAGCGGCCTGCCGGCGCGGCATTCTGATCAAGGCGCGATCCGTCGCCTCGATCCGCTCCATCCTCCAGAACGGTCTGGATCGTACCTTTCTCGACGAGCCCTCCGAACACCAACCCCTGCGCCACGGCAACATCCGCGGCCGCGATTATTTTCACTGAAGCCAAGGAGACCTGTATGCTCAACCATCCCACCCACGAACGCCTGATCGAGCTCGGCTTGAGCGGCATGGCCAAGGCCTTCGAGGAGCAGCGACGATCGCCTGATCTCGAAGCCTTGCCGTTCGAAGATCGCATCGGCCTGCTGGTCGACCGGGAAGCGGCGGAACGCGACACCAGGCGGCTCACCACGCGCCTCAAGCTGGCCTCGCTCCGCCAGAATGCCTGCGTGGAGGACGTCGATTTGCGCACGCCGCGGGGTATCGACCGGGCCGTCTTCGCCAAGCTCGCCAGCGGCGACTGGATCGATCGCCACGAGAATTTGCTCATAACCGGGGCGACCGGATTGGGCAAAAGTTGGTTAGCCTGTGCCCTCGGCCACAAGGCCTGCCGAGATAATCGCTCGGTCCTCTATCACCGCGTCCCAAGATTGTTCGAAGCGTTGGGGCTCGCGCGGGGCGATGGACGTTATGCCCGCTTGCTCAAAACCCTTGGCCGCGCCCAGGTTCTGATTTTGGATGATTGGGGATTGTCGGTGCTCACCGCTGCCGAGCGGCGCGATCTACTGGAAATCCTTGACGATCGCCATGGCCGCTCCTCCACCATCGTAACCAGCCAACTCCCTGTGGACACATGGCACGAAGTTATCGGAGATCCCACGCTAGGCGACGCGATTCTGGATCGCCTCGTCCACAACGCTCACCGCCTCCAGCTTGCTGGCGAAAGCATGCGAAAACGCAACGCCAAAACCATCACCCTTGACGAGCAGCCAGAACGCTGACCCTATCACCGCCTCGGCCGGAGCGAGGCTGCTCACGATCGTCTGAATTCGGCGCTCATGATCGCGCGAAATCGCTGCTCACGATCACTGAAATATGCATTGCGGCTCATCGATGCGGTGATGCCGGCGCCCGTGAAAGCGTCGCGATGGGCGCGTGAGGCATACTGCACTCCGCGATCGGAGTGGTGGATCAACCCGTGCTGCGGGCGTTGCTGCTTGATGGCCATTGCCAGAGCCGCGGATGGCAGTTCGACCTGCATGTGATCCCGCATCGCCCACCCGACGATCTTTCGGCTGAACATGTCCATGACGGCCGCCAGGTATAACCAGCCCTCCGCGGTCGGGATGTAGTTGATATCGGCGAGCCAGACCCGGTTTGGCGCTGCGGCGGTAAAGTCACGCGCGATCAGGTTCGGCGCGATCGGCAGATCGTGACGACTGTCGGTGGTGCGAACCCGACGGGGTCGCGCCATGAGCGCTCGAATGCCATATCAGACGCATCAGCCGTTCGATCCGGCCGCGGCTGGCGCCCCGTCCCTGGGTCCGCAGAGCGGCATAGACCCGCGGGCTGCCATAGCGCTGACCGCTGTCGTGATGGACCTGCCGGATCTCGGCCAGGAGCGTGGAATTGGAGCCCGCACGCGCGCTCACCGGGCGCTCGCGCCATGCGTAATAGCCCGCCGGCGAGACCTCGAGCACGGCACACATCAAGCGTATCGGATAGGTCTCGCGGTGGTCCTCGATGAAGCGAAAGCTCATGTCCGGGTTCCGGCAAAGATCGCGATCGACTTTTTTAAAATGTCGCGCTCCATGCGCAGCCGTTCGTTCTCCTGACGCAACCGGGCGATCTCTGAAGCCTGGTCCGCCGACATCGGCGTCGCCTGCGTGGTGGGGCGCCACGCCGCCGATGCCGGCTCCTGCCGGAGCTTATCTACCCAGCGCCGCAGCACCGAGTTGCGCAGACCCAGCTCTTTGGAAACCGACCCGATCGAGCGACCGCTCGACACCACCAGTTCGACCGCCTGGCGCTTGTAATCCTCGGTAAACGACCGACGTTGAGGTTACATTCGACACCTCCGGGCTCATTGAGGGGGATGTCCCGGGTTCTGTTGAATTTCTGAAGAGGTCGGCGTTGCCCACCTTGAGCCGGTAGGCTCGGGGTGCTGATTCCACAAAGGAGAGCAACGCCATGACGAGAGATATCACACCGGCTGGTTGGCCGGCGACCGGGGCTGTGGAGAAATCATTTGCGGAAGTGCGAGCGAGCTTCGATCGGTTCTGCCTTGCGGCAGGAATCGAGGCGCTCGGCACGATGATGGAGGCGGATGTGACAGCGGCCTGCGGGCCGCGCCACGGTCGTGATGCGGCGCGGCGGGCGCACCGTTGGGGCCGAACGCGGGGGCGGATCGGTTTCCACGGCGGCAAGATCGAGGTCGATCGCCCGCGGGTCCGGGGCATGGACGGCCGCGAGGTCACGATCCCGAGCTGGGAAACGGCGGCGCAGGAGGACTGGCTCGGTCGCTGGGCGATGAACCTGATGCTGATCAATGTGTCGACGCGCCGGTTCGGCCGCGCCGTCCGGCTGCCCGAGGGTGACGTGCCGGCACCGCCCGGATCGGGGATTTCGAAGTCGGCGGCCTCGCGGAGGTTCGTGGCTCTGTCGGCGGCGCGGCTGGCCGACTTCATGGCTGCCGATCTGTCCGCGCTCGACCTTCTGGTGGTCCAAATCGACGGGCTGCATCTCGACGACGATCTCGTGCTGGTGGCCGCGATCGGGGTTGACGGCGAAGGCAACAAGCATCCGCTGGCGCTGGTGGAAGGGGCGACCGAGAATGCAGCAACGGTTCAGGCCCTGCTGGACAACCTGGTCTCGCGCGGGCTCGACCCGACGGTGCCAAGACTGTTCATCGCCGACGGCGCGAAGGCGTTGTCGAAGGCGATCCGCCGCACCTTCGGTTCGGCCGCTGCGATCCAGCGCTGCCAGATCCACAAGGCGCGCAACATCATGGAACGCCTGCCGAAAGAGCATCATGCGGCCACCCGCCGGGTGCTGCGCCAGGCCTGGGAGCTCGATGACGCCGACAAGGCTGAAAAATTGATCCGCAATCTCGCGCGTCGACTCGACCAGCAATGGCCCGGCGTTGCGGCCAGTATCCTCGAAGGCCTCGACGAAATCCTGACTGTCGTCCGGTTGAAGTTGCCGAAGGAGCTTCGCCGATCGCTCGCCTGTACCAATATCGCCGAGAACATGATGGGCACCATTCGCCGCGTCACGCGCAACGTTAAACGCTGGCGGGATGCCGGTATGGCCTTGCGATGGGTCGCGGCCGGTATGATCGAGGCCAACAAGGGCTTCCGACGATTGAAGGCGCATAAGCAATTGTCGGTTCTGCGTGCGGCCCTTCAAGCTCACCACGATCGCATGACAATCAAGTCCGTTGCCCACGTCACGAGGGCTGCGTAATATTCATTCCGGCAACGTCGACCCGACGTAGTTCAACAGCGATCGGGACATCCCCCTCATTGAGCCTACTACAGGTGTACACTCATTCGGAGGAAGTTCACACGCAACCATGGTCCAATGGCCAAGTGGAAGCTCAGGAAACTCAAGCTGGTCAAACGGCAGATGTACGGGCGCGCTAAGCTCGATCTCCTTCAGGCTAGAGCGGTTTTCGGTTGATGTGAATCGGAACAAATAAGGGCGGTCCCTGAGGCGCGCTAATCAGATTCGGGTTGCTTTGACAAGCAATGGCGAGGTCGCGATGGCGAAGGGGTACTCGAAGGATCTCAGGGCGCGGGCGGTCGCGCTAGTCGAAGACGGCGAGAGCAGACGGAAACGGCGCGGGTGCTCGGTCTCGGCGCCTCGACCGCAATCCGCTAGATTGAGCGCTGGGTGACGACGGGCAGTGCCCTTCTTTAGCCCGGGCCGCCCCGAGGATGAATAGAGGATGAGTGGCCAGGGAGCGACGGGCCCCCCAGAAAAGGTAGGAGCCCGATCCAATGTTGATGCTGTACCGTCAAACGTGGTTAGCCTTTCGGGCTGGACTCCGTGGAGCATCAGGATCTGACGATGTCTAGAAAGACTGCCTGCTTGCACGCCGAAGTTAAGAAGCGCATTGCCCAGATCGAAAGTATGAAACTGGTCCAGATTCAACGGGTCATGATGGATTGTGTGTCCGAGCGGTCCGCTGGCAGGATGACGACAGATGAGGGCAATGCGTTGCGCCGAGCACCGAACAAACGGGTTAGCATTCTCAGACGAGACCTTATCGCGTAAGAGTTCGCGAGCTTGTCAGGCAAAGCACTGACGTCGCACAGCGGTAGGACACGAATTTAGTCGGGGAGAACCCAGATAAATGACTGCTTTTAGGTGGGGTTGCTAGGTAAGCGATTTACCCGATGGACTAAGCTGGACGACCAGCGGGTATTCGAACTGCGGGAAGCCGCGCGAGCTGCGCAAGAGATCGCGAGTGAGCTAAAGCGCAGTGATTCGGCGATCAGAATCCGGGTCGTCACCCTTGAGGGCCTAAAGAAAGAACCCGCGGTGGGGAGTTAGGACGAAGAGGAGCGGCGTCTTTTATTTGGACTCCCTTACCCTCGGCGATCGTTGCCGGCCATTGACGACACGGGGGCGCACTCGGCGCATCCCGCCCTTCGTCCGTCCGGCATTAGGTAGGTGATATGAAACAGCATGTCCGGGTGGCGTCAGCTGCGGTCGCGTTCGCTTACCATCGCCGCTGCGAAGTCCTCAGCGTGTACGAACGCGAAACCAAAAAGCGCAACGAGATTAGTGTCGCCGTATGCGGAAAACAAGTGGACGGATACGACTACGACAGTGAATGCCACGTCAGCGGTTTGTTACCGAACCTATGTCACCACGGGGCGAAATCGCGTTGGATATTGAGCCCTGGGACCTCGGAGATATGCATCGGCTACGAGGATGACACATCGTCCTTCTTCTCAGTGAAAATCGTCAGCGGTCACGTTCAGGTATTTGATTGCCGCCAAGTCCTGTCCTTCACATACACAGTATGGTGGAGAGACGTGCAATCCGATAGCTGCTGATGCCCCTCGGCTCGCCGAGGCCGGGTGATTTCTACGGAGGATTAGGCCGAGAGGACGTTAACTGGAACACTGCGAGGCGGTCGGCGACGCTGGGGTTGGCTTCCGCGTCTCTCGTTACCGGCACTTGCTTTGACGACGGAAGCGCTTCTGGCCCAGATTGCCGTTGCCAAATATGCCGATGGCGAGCCGCTTTACCGCCAGGAGGCCATCTACGCCCGCGACAAGCTCGACCGCCACGCAACAACCGCATCTCACTCGGCCGGCGAAGAGATGCCTGGGCCGCCGGCGTCGGCGGTGGGTACACGATGATCTCGAAGGACCTGCACGGCGGCGCGGGAACAAGGTGACGTGCAATAATCGCGTGAACATCCGGCACGATGCGCTGGCGCCATCCGTATTGAACGGCCTCCGGACGCACTTAACAAAGCCCGAATTGTTCAAGCAGTTTTGCGAGGAATTCACCCAAGAAGTGAACCGAATGCGGATCGAACGTCGAACCGATCAGGATGCTTGGCAAAGCGAGCTGGAAAGAGTCAAAAAGCAGATTCGAGGCATTATCACTGCGATCAAGATGGCATGTATGAACCGTCGATGAAGGCTGAGATGGATGCGCTCGAAGCTTGCAAGTCGAAGTTGACCGATCTGCTCGCGAGCGCTGAGGCCCCCGCCGCTCTTGCACCCGAACATGCGGAGTCTATCGGCAGCGCATCTCTGCACTGTATGAAAGCCTGCAGTGCGAAGAGGAGAAAGCCGAGGCGGCGGTTCCGTACGTTGATCGATCAGGTCACGCTCGTGCTCGACGGGGAACAGCTCGCCATCGTGCTGCGCGGTGACTTGGCCGCGATCCTGCGATTTGCGGCGGACAAGAAGAACCCCGACTTCCTCTCGGAGGCCTGGGCTCTGGATGGCTTGCTATCGCAAACATCGGTCGTTGCGGGACCGGATTTGAACGTATGACGATCAGTTCATGAACCCTCCTGCCCTATTGATCCTATGCTGCCAGACTGCCAGAGCGAATTTGATCCCGCCAGCCGTCGGCGCGCTTTACCACATCCGCCGCGAGCTGATGGTTTGAGATCATTGCTTCTTCATAAACGTGTGAGAGCCAGAAGCGACACACCTTCGGAGGACGGATTGCCACTACGTCCAGACAAAGATCGAGACCAAAGCGGGCACATTGACATGAAGCAAAGACACCGAAGAGGAGATCGGTCAACTTCATGTTGTGTGAGCATGGATAGATAAGACGTGCAGACCTCGTTGCTGAACAAATATTGCGATTCCCGCCTGCCTTGGTACACTATTTATCCGACCGTACCTGATTTCTCCGCGATGGTGGGCGCCAACACTTATGGGAGATGGTTGAGGCGGCTGCTGCGCGATGAACCGGTATCCATCTATCTCCACGTTCCGTTCTGTCGCTCGATTTGCTGGTATTGCGGCTTCCCGACAAGCCTCACTCACAGCGAGCGACCGATCCGCAAATATCTCGGGGTGCTCCGCGAGGAGATTGATTTGGTCGCAGCGCAGGCGCCCCGCGCCTTGTCCGTCAGCGACGTGCATTTCGGCGGCGGAACGCCGACCATCATCTCGCCTGCCGACTTCTTGGGCCTGATGGAGCTCCTGCGCGACCGCTTCACATTCAGCAAGTCGACCACCGTTGCCGTCGAGATCGATCCCAGAGCGTTCACGACCGAGATGGCCGAAACACTAGGCTCAGCCGGCGTCAGCCGCGCCAGCATTGGCGCGCAAAGTTTTGATCCCCTGGTGCAGCGGGCAGTGAACCGCGTCCAGAGCGAGACACAGATAGCTCTTGCCGTCGAAAGTCTGCGCCAGCATGGAATAAGCCGCATCAACTTCGACCTCCTGTTCGGATTGCCACACCAGTCGGTGCAGTCCTGCGTTGACTCCGCCAGAATCGCGGTTGCTATGCGGCCGGACCGGCTTGCGGTTTTCGGCTACGCCCATGTTCCCTCCTATATGAAACGTCAGCGCCAGATCGATGAGGCGGCGCTGCCAGACAATGTCGCTCGCGCCGAGCAAGCCGCGGCGGTGGCTGAAACTCTGGTCGCGGCGGGCTACCGACAAATTGGGCTCGACCATTTCGCCTTGCCATCCGACGAGCTCGCGCTGGCGCAGAAGGCCGGTCGCCTTTGCCGCAACTCCCTGGGTTATTCGGCTGATACCTGTCAAACCGTGATCGGCTTCGGTCCGTCCGCCATTGGCCGCCTTCCTGACGGCTACGTCCAGAATGAGCTCGCAACCGCTTCCTATCATCAGCATATCAAAGCTGGCTGCTTCCCGACTTCAAAGGGCTACCGTCTCACCGAGGAAGACCGGCTTCGGGCCGAAATCATCGAACGCGTGATGTGCGACTTACAGGCCGATGTTCCAGCAATCTGCGCCAACCACGGATTTGATCCGGTAGCTTTTCTTGATTCAGCTGATCGCTTGGAGATGCTCACCGAGGACGGGATAGTGGAGATCGAAAAGGGTATCCTCCGCGTCAAGCAGGAGCACCGTTTTGTCATCCGCGCCGTTGCTGCGGCATTCGACGCTTATCTCGACCGCGCACCATATTAACGAAGACCACCCATATGCGCACAGTTCTTGAAGCATCAAATGAGGTCGCGGGCCGCGGCCCGTACGGTCATACTAGAGCATTTTCCGACCGGAATGAATCGGGTGTGGATTGAACGAAGCCGCTGCCGCGGCGTAGGGGGCAAGGTGGCATAGATCGCCTCCTGGCTGAGAGGATGTGGGTGTTGGAGCCCACCCCCTCAGACAGGAGTATCGAGATGGCCGATTTGAGCCCTCTTCGCCGCCGCATGATCGAAGACATGACCGTCCGCAATCTGTCGCCGGCGACGCAAAGATCCTACATCAGCGCGGTTTCGAAGTTCAGCCGCTATTTTGGCCGATCGCCTGACCGGTTAGAGCTGGAAGACGTCCGCGCCTTCCAGGTGCATTTGGTCTCGACCGGCATCTCATGGCCGGCGCTGAACCAGATCGTCTGTGCGCTACGGTTTTTCTACGGCGTCACGCTCGGCGAGGCGCTCATCCCAGAGCGCATTCCCTATGCGCGAGAACCGCGCAAGCTGCCGGTCGTTCTCAGCGCCGACGAAGTGGTTCAGTTTCTTGAAGCGGTATCGAGCCTGAAGAGCCGCGCCGCGCTCACCACCGCCTATGCGGCCGGGCTCAGGGCCTCGGAGGTTGCGGGACTGCGGATCGAAGACATCGACAGCGCCCGCGGCGTCATCCAGGTGCGCCACGGCAAGGGCGCGAAGGATCGCAACGTGATGCTGTCGCCCCAGCTGCTGGGCATCCTGCGCACCTACTGGCGGCTCGCCCGGCCGCGGCTTTATCTGTTCCCTGGTCGTGACGAAGATCATCCGATCGATCAGACCGTGCTGCATGCCGCCTGCCGGTCGGCGGTGAAGGCTGCGGGCCTGACCAAGCGCGTCACGCTGCACACGCTGCGCCACAGCTTCGCGACACATCTTCTCGAGAACGGAACCGATATCCGGATCATCCAGGTCTTGCTCGGGCACAATAATTTGTCGTCGACAGCGCGCTACACGCAGGTCGCCACCGATACGATCCGAGCGACGCAGAGCCCGCTCGATCGCCTGTCGCTGGAGGTGACGCCACCTGGATGACCCGCAGCGGGATGCGGGTCATGACCCGCTCCGACATCCGCTCCAACAGGCCCGCCATCGAGATTGCCGATATTCTGCGCCGGCATGGCGACGCCTATCGCCGTGTACATGCCGGTCATCTGGGGCGGGTCGAGCGGCGCGTGATGAGCGCGATCGTTGCGTGCCGGACCGAGGCGCTCGGCGGCCACATGCAGGCTTGCGACGACTGCGGCACGACACGCGTTGCCTATAATTCCTGCCGCAATCGGCACTGTCCGAAGTGTCAGGGGAGAGCCCGAGCCGCGTGGCTCGCCGCGCGTCAAGCCGACCTGCTTCCGGTTCCCTATTTCCACGTCGTCTTTACACTTCCCGCACCGATCGCCGCGATCGCTTTCCAGAACAAGGCCGTCGTCTATGCCATCCTGTTCAAGGCTGCCGCCGAGGCGATGACGACGCTCGCCGCCAATCCACGCCGGCTCGGCGGTGCGATCGGCGGCGTCGCCGTCCTCCACACCTGGGGACAGACGCTGATGCATCATCCCCACGTCCATTGCGTCGTTCCGGGTGGCGGCCTCTCGCCCGATGGCGCGCGCTGGACCGCTTGCCGACCGAACTTCTTCCTGGCCGTCAAACCGTTGTCCAGACTATTTCGCACACTTTTTCTCAAACGTCTGTCGGCAGCCTTCAACGTAAGCGTAGCGCCGAGGCCCGTCTGATTGTTTGTGCGGAGTCTTGAGAGCACCGTTAGAAGAGTCATCTTCTGGAAGGGTGCTCACAATGGACGACCATTCTGACGACATAAGACGACCGTTGTCACCGCGTATTGAAGTGTTCGCTGGCGCAGGTCGAAAGCGCTGGCCGGATGATTTGAAGGCGCAGATTGCGGCGGAAAGCCTCGAACCGGGGGCGGTTGTAACAGACGTCGCTCGTCGCCATGGCTGCCGGCCCCAGCAGGTGCATGATTGGCGGCGCCGGGCGCGTTTGGGCCAGTTGGTATTGCCGGCGTCGGCGGACACGCTGTCGTTCGTGCCGGTGGTGTCGGAATTAGCGTTGCCTGCGGCCGCAGAGCCCTCCGGTTCGCCGGAAGCAGCCATTGTTACGGTTGAGTTCCAGGGCGCGCGCGTGGAGGTGCGCGGGGCGCCTGGCCTTGCTGCGTTGAGCGATGTGTTCATTGCGCTGCGACGGACACGTTCATGCTGACGATGCCGGCGAGCCTCATGATCTACGTGGCGACGCAACCTGTGGACTTCAGGAAGGGTGCAGAGGGCTTGGCGCTGCTGGCGAAGGATACGCTGGGCCATGACCCGATGAAGGGCGTGGCGGTGGTGTTCCGTGCGAAGCGCGCCGATCGGGTGAAGATCGTCGTCTGGGATGGCAGCGGCCTTGTGATGTACTGGAAGCGGCTCGATGGCAGCGGCTTCAAATGGCCACCCATCGTGGCCGGTGTGATGCGGATGAATGGGGCCCAGCTGTCAGCACTGCTGGCCGGCATGGATTGGACGCGCATGCGCGCGCCTCGGATCCCGCAGCCGAAAGCGCTTGCGTAAAAATGCAAATCATCGCTGCATCGTGACGCGAAGCATGGCAAGCTCGGGCCAATGAGTGATTTGCCTGATGAGCTACCGAGCGATCCAGCCGAGTTGCGTGCCTTTGCCGCGGCTCTGCTGGATCGCTGCGCCCGGCTCGAGCGGTTGCTCAAGCTTGCGAAAGATGCGCAGTTCGGTCGGTCCTCGGAAAAGCTGGACGCTGATCAGCTGCAGCTTGTTCTGGAGGATATCGATCAGGCCGTTGCGGCTCTCGAAGCCGCCGAGAATCGTGCCAATCCCAAAACAGGCGAGAAGAGAGCTGCCGCGCGCAGAGCCAACCGTGGTCAGCTGCCGGAGCATTTGCCGCGCGTCATCGAGACTATGATGCCGGCCGAGAGCTGCTGCCCGTCTTGTAAGGGCAACCTCTTCGAGATTGGTCAGGATGAGAGCCAGAGGCTCGACGTCGTTCCGGCGCAGTATCGCGTCATCATCACCCGCCGTCCCAAGCTGGCCTGCCGCGCCTGTCATGGCGTCGTCCTGCAGCACGCGGCTCCCGAGCGATTGATCAGGGGAGGATTGCCCACCGAGCGGCTGGTCGCGCATGTGATCGATGCCAAGTATCACTGGCATTTGCCGCTTTACCGCCAGGCGCAGATGCTGGCGACGCACGGAATAGCGCTGGATCGTTCCACGCTCGCCTTCTGGGTCGGCTATGCCGCCCAGGAATTGAAGCCCGTGTGGCATCGTCTGCGCCAGCTTCTGC
Source organism: Bradyrhizobium barranii subsp. apii (assembly GCF_011516635.5). Lineage (GTDB taxonomy): Bacteria > Pseudomonadota > Alphaproteobacteria > Rhizobiales > Xanthobacteraceae > Bradyrhizobium > Bradyrhizobium barranii. The sequence continues at coordinate 9,389,137 of NZ_CP096255.1, forward strand.
TCGCCTCCTCGAAGCTCTGTGTCGATGAGACCCCGGCGCCGGTGCTGGATCCGGGGCGCGGCAGAACAAAAACCGGCTACTTCTGGGCGCTGTCACGCGATGACAGGCCTTGGGCCGGACCTGATCCGCCTGGGGTAGTCTATGCCTATGCACCGGGCCGCGGCGCCGTTCATGGCTTGCGGCTGCTGGAGGGCTATCGCGGCATCATCCACTGCGACGGCTATCAGGCTTACAAGACCATGACCCGAGAGACGCGTGCGGACGCCCTGTCCGGGACGCTCGCCTTCTGCTGGTCGCATCTGCGGCGCCAGTTTGTGAAGATCGAGCGGGAGGCTGCGCCTGCGCCAGCTCCGGTTGCCCGCGAGGCTCTTGAGCGCATCGCCCAGCTTTACGCGGTCGAGAAGGCCCTCCGCGGCCGATCTGCGGACGAGCGCCGTGCTGGCCGACAAGCGCATACCCGGCCTCTGGTTGCAGCCTTGAAGCAGTGGTTTGAGGCCAAGCTCGATCACCTTGCGCAGAAGAGCGACACGGCGAAGGCTTTGCGCTATGCACTACGTCATTGGGACGGCCTGACGCTCTATCTTGATGATGGGCGCATCGAAATGGACACGAATGCTGTCGAGCGTGCGATGCGACCGATCAAGCTCAACGCCAAGAACTCTCTTTTTGCCGGTTGCGACGAAGGCGCCGGGAATTGGGCATTGCTGGCTTCGCTCATTGAGACCTGTAAGCTCAATGGCGTCAGTGCCGAGCACTGGCTCGCTGACGTTCTCGCCAAGCTCGTCAATGGTTGGCCTGCAGCGCGACTGGACGAACTGCTTCCCTGGGCGTCGACCTATACGATGCATACACGCGATCCGAGGCTGGCGGCATGAGCCTGAACACGACCGCGGTCCGGATCAAGGTGACCCTCAAGGATGTGAAGCCGGAGGTGATGCGTCGCCTTGTCGTACCCGTCACCCTGCGCCTTGATCGGCTGCATCTGACGCTTCAGGAGGCATTCGGCTGGACGAACAGTCACCTCTTCGAGTTCTTTGCTGGTGAGGCACATTGGGGGATTCCCGACCCCGACAATGATTACGGTCACCAGCCCATGGATGCCCGCAAAGCGCGGCTGTGCGATATCGTTCGCGAGACCGGCGCCAAGACGATCCACTATCTCTATGACTTCGGCGACAGCTGGGACCATGTGATCAAGCTCGAAAAATGGTTCGAGAACACCACGACGGAGGGGCTTCCCTTCCTGCTCGAGGCCGCCGGTCGTTGTCCTCCGGAAGACGTCGGCGGTGCGCCAGGCTATGCCGAATACCTCGCCGCCATCAGCGACCCCGCCCATCCCGAGCACGGACACATGCGCCTCTGGGGCCCGGAGCGGTTCGATCCCAACGTCGTCGACCGGAAGGCACTCGAAGCCGCCGTCAACGCGTTGTCCGACACAAGGAAGCCGCGGCGACGCGCCACGCGAACAAAATAGGCGTCAAGCGCCATTCAAAAGGGCCGCAGAGCTACGCTTACCCTTCAACTCCGGTGCCTTGCGTTTCTTCGGCGATCTCGGAGCTCTGGCCGAGCCGGCTGCCTTTGCGGCCCACCTCGACGCCATGCGACGCATCAACTGGGTTGTTTACGCCAAGCGGCCCTTCGGCGGACCCGCACAGGTCCTGGCCTATCTCGGCCGCTACACCCATCGCGTCGCGATCGCCAACAGCCGGCTCGTCGCACTCGACGACGATCATGTCGCCTTCTCATGGAAGGACTATCGCCAAAACAGCGCGACAAAGATCATGAATCTCAAGCCCGATGAGTTCATTCGCCGTTTCCTGCTTCATACGCCGCCTGACGGCTTCCACCGCATCCGCCACTTCGGCTTCATGGCCAACCGCCATCGCGCTGCCAAGCTCGCCCTTTGCCGCGAACTTCTCGATCATGAGCGAACAGCCCCAAACGATGGCCAGCCGTCGCCTGTGGATTCGGAGGCTCAAACCTGGGCCGAGGTTCCTGCCTGTCCCGATTGTGGTGGCGTCATGCGCATCATTGAGCGCTTTCGACATAGCTTCAGACGCCCCAGCCCTCGAACATCACCGTTCCGATGCGACACATCGTGAGCCAAGTCATGTCGTGCACGACGATCATCATTCGTCATTTCGCTCCCAGCGTCTCGATCATCGCGGACGATGTCGAATCCGTGCTGTCACACTGCGCGACAACAACCGTCCGATGCAGCAAAAGGCCTATCGCGATCTCAGGCGAAGCGCGTCTGATCTCAACTCTTCCAGGATGCGCACTCCTGTGTCTCTGCCTCACGCGCCGAGCCAGCAGATCGGGCATGGCGATCTCGAACAATCCCCATAGCTGCAAAACCGCGAATAGCCTCCCGCGCCTTCGTTCAATCCGGCTTCAATGAGGTCGCGTCATAAGCGCCTGCCGCGCCCTCGCGTGAGCGCGACCTCACAGAACCCTCCAGATTCCCAAAACGGCGCGAGTCAGATTCAAGCTGCATGCTGGCGAGGGAGGCCAGCATGTATGGCCAGGGCGCTTTCGGTTGATCTTCGCCAAAGGGTGGTAGCCGCGATTGACGGTGGCATGTCCTGTCGACAGGCTGCTGAGCGCTTTGGTGTCAGCGCGATCCGCCGGCGCGGTCGCCTCAAGGAAGTTGGCGACATCGTTCCTAAACGCCAGGGCGGTGACCGCAAATCGAAGCGCATTCGCAATTGATTCTGGAGGCGGTGACAGCGAAGCCGGATATCACGCTCGCCTAGTGGCTCTGCACAGTGATTTTGATAAGTTGGGTCCGGCGGTCAGATTAACCCCGGCAGGGGTTTCGGACCAAGATTGGATCATCCGACGACCAACCGAGACCGGGCCCTGTTCGTGGGCGGCAATCTCATGACTATCCGATGGCACGTGAACCAAATCCGTAACGCGCCGAAGATGGGACGAGTCCGAGCTACGGCTGCAGACACGAGTCAGCTTGCAACCGTTCACACGCATACTAAAGACTTTCAATTCACGCGGCGGTGAACGGCCTTACTATGGGAACTCCAGTCAATTGCGAACGATATCTAGCACTCGGAGGACAGCATAAATGAGGATTGCCCAAGTCCCAGCGCAAAACAACACAGCAGCACGCCACGTGTTGGCCCTGAATCGATTTCGCCATTTGATGAGCTCGGATGCGTAACCATTGAAGCAACGACCGCGGACGACACCGATCATCTGGCCGTAGCTGTCAAACCGGAATTGGGAACGATGTTTTCGGATGTAATTGATCCTCTCTTGAGGCGATAGACACCAAGTCCATATGTCAAGAGCTGAAGCTGCCTGCTGCTCGAGATGTGGTGTCCCGCGCAGTCTACTGCGATGATAACCTACTCCCGAAGCCTTGCTATATGCTCTGTTTGCGGCGCGCACGTCGTCGAAGTCTGTAAATCTAAATTGCATTATCGGATCGAGCCTGCTTTGGTCATGTTTCGCTGGCGACGCTACAATATGACCTTACGTCAGCTTCAAGCCAAATTTGACCTACCAGCCCTCTGAGGCTCCCCTCGACGTCTTGATGAGCCATGAGCGCTACGCGGGGGATGGTGAGCGATCACCGCTGTCACGATCGCGCTCAGTGCGGAGACGCTTCAATTGTCTGAAGAATTTAATCGTAGAACCTTGTTTTAGCGGTGGGGCGTGTAGCCCGGATGGAGCGCAGCGAAATCCGGGGGGCCTGCCCCAAGCAACGCCGGTCCCGGATTGCGCTTCGCTCCATCCGGGCTACGGCCCGAAATAGTCGTCCGTTAAGAATCCGAATTGAGCGGGATGGGACATGTGAACGTGCGCCATATCCGGATCAGGAACAGGTCCAAGAAATCTCTCAGCCAGGCGAGGATGCGGCGGAAGTTGTGGCCTACGGCGGAGAGGACGACGTTGGCGGCGTCTCCTGCGCGGCCTTTGAGGTAGCAGCGCCCGAGGTGACCTTCGGCCTTCAGGTGTCCGATGATGGGCTCGATGGCGGATCGGCGGCGCAACTCGCGCTTGATGATCCCGAAGACGCCGCGCTTCTGGCCGGAGATGAAGACGCGACGTGGATTTTGAGCGTCGTGGCCGCGATACCCCTTGTCGACATAGGCCCGCTCGATCGGACAGCCGGTGAGTGCCTCGGTGCGGTCGATGACGTCGCGCAGGGTGTGACCGTCATACGGATTATCGGGCAGCGCCCTGACGTGTAGCACGAACAGACCGCCGGGAGCTCGGCGGTTGTTGGTGACGATGGAAGCCTTGACGCCGAACTCGTACGGCGCGGAGGCCTTGCCCTTGCCGATGCACTCCACCTCCGGGGCATGGAAAGAATAAAGCTTCCAGCCGCGTTGGCGCTGCTGCTGCGAGCGGATCTGGCTGGCCCGGCCAAGCGGAAGGGCGAACGCCTCCTCCAGGGCTGGCTGGCCGTCGATCTTGCGGCGGATATCGCGGATGATCCGGCCGAGCCTTGAGCGCAGGATACGCAACTGCCGCTGATGCCGCCTGAATTGTTTGGCATGGGCGTAGCGGCCCGCCATCATCGCGGCGGCCTTGGCGATCCGAGAATAGGACTGCCGCAGCCTGACGCCGTGCCTTCTCGCCAGGCGATTGAGCCCCTTGATGGCCGCATGCAGCAGCTTGGCGTCGGTCGGAAAGGTGATGGCCTTTGGCTGCACCGTGGTATCGACCGTGCCCCGCTTGAGGTCCTGGCCGCGTAACGCGCCGGCCTCGTGCGCCACCCGCAGGCTCTCGGCCAGCAGCAGTTCCAGCTTGTCGCCGAGCCGCTTGCGCCAATGGCTCAGGTCCGATCGCTCGTGCGGGAAGGCGTGCTGGAAGAACTCTTCGCCGGTGAAGTACTGGAAATACGGGTCGTGGACCCAGCGCTCGCAAATCCCCTCATCGGACAGCCCGTAAATCTGCTTGAGCAACAGCAGCCCGATCATGAAGCGGGTCTCGATCCCCGGCCGGCCGTTCTCGCTGTAGAGCGGCGCGATCTCGCCGTCGATCCAGTCCCAATCGATCTTGCCGGCCAACAGAACCAGCTCGTGCTTCAGATTGATGATCTGGTCCAGCCGCGCCCGGAACAGGTCGTTCGATCCCGTCGTCTTGTGCTTCTTCGGTCGCATCGTCCCCTCCGATGCAACACAGAATCATGGTCCGCTGCGAAAGGGAATCTGGAGGGTTCTGTGAGGTCGCGCTCACGCGAGGGCGCGGCAGGCGCTTATGACGCGACCTCATTGAAGCCGGATTGAACGAAGGCGCGGGAGGCTATTCGCGGTTTTGCAGCTATGGGGATTGTTCGAGATCGCCATGCCCGATCTGCTGGCTCGGCGCGTGAGGCAGAGACACAGGAGTGCGCATCCTGGAAGAGTTGAGATCAGACGCGCTTCGCCTGAGATCGCGATAGGCCTTTTGCTGCATCGGACGGTTGTTGTCGCGCAGTGTGACAGCACGGATTCGACATCGTCCGCGATGATCGAGACGCTGGGAGCGAAATGACGAATGATGATCGTCGTGCACGACATGACTTGGCTCACGATGTGTCGCATCGGAACGGTGATGTTCGAGGGCTGGGGCGTCTGAAGCTATGTCGAAAGCGCTCAATGATGCGCATGACGCCACCACAATCGGGACAGGCAGGAACCTCGGCCCAGGTTTGAGCCTCCGAATCCACAGGCGACGGCTGGCCATCGTTTGGGGCTGTTCGCTCATGATCGAGAAGTTCGCGGCAAAGGGCGAGCTTGGCAGCGCGATGGCGGTTGGCCATGAAGCCGAAGTGGCGGATGCGGTGGAAGCCGTCAGGCGGCGTATGAAGCAGGAAACGGCGAATGAACTCATCGGGCTTGAGATTCATGATCTTTGTCGCGCTGTTTTGGCGATAGTCCTTCCATGAGAAGGCGACATGATCGTCGTCGAGTGCGACGAGCCGGCTGTTGGCGATCGCGACGCGATGGGTGTAGCGGCCGAGATAGGCCAGGACCTGTGCGGGTCCGCCGAAGGGCCGCTTGGCGTAAACAACCCAGTTGATGCGTCGCATGGCGTCGAGGTGGGCCGCAAAGGCAGCCGGCTCGGCCAGAGCTCCGAGATCGCCGAAGAAACGCAAGGCACCGGAGTTGAAGGCTGCCGACAGACGTTTGAGAAAAAGTGTGCGAAATAGTCTGGACAACGGTTTGACGGCCAGGAAGAAGTTCGGTCGGCAAGCGGTCCAGCGCGCGCCATCGGGCGAGAGGCCGCCACCCGGAACGACGCAATGGACGTGGGGATGATGCATCAGCGTCTGTCCCCAGGTGTGGAGGACGGCGACGCCGCCGATCGCACCGCCGAGCCGGCGTGGATTGGCGGCGAGCGTCGTCATCGCCTCGGCGGCAGCCTTGAACAGGATGGCATAGACGACGGCCTTGTTCTGGAAAGCGATCGCGGCGATCGGTGCGGGAAGTGTAAAGACGACGTGGAAATAGGGAACCGGAAGCAGGTCGGCTTGACGCGCGGCGAGCCACGCGGCTCGGGCTCTCCCCTGACACTTCGGACAGTGCCGATTGCGGCAGGAATTATAGGCAACGCGTGTCGTGCCGCAGTCGTCGCAAGCCTGCATGTGGCCGCCGAGCGCCTCGGTCCGGCACGCAACGATCGCGCTCATCACGCGCCGCTCGACCCGCCCCAGATGACCGGCATGTACACGGCGATAGGCGTCGCCATGCCGGCGCAGAATATCGGCAATCTCGATGGCGGGCCTGTTGGAGCGGATGTCGGAGCGGGTCATGACCCGCATCCCGCTGCGGGTCATCCAGGTGGCGTCACCTCCAGCGACAGGCGATCGAGCGGGCTCTGCGTCGCTCGGATCGTATCGGTGGCGACCTGCGTGTAGCGCGCTGTCGACGACAAATTATTGTGCCCGAGCAAGACCTGGATGATCCGGATATCGGTTCCGTTCTCGAGAAGATGTGTCGCGAAGCTGTGGCGCAGCGTGTGCAGCGTGACGCGCTTGGTCAGGCCCGCAGCCTTCACCGCCGACCGGCAGGCGGCATGCAGCACGGTCTGATCGATCGGATGATCTTCGTCACGACCAGGGAACAGATAAAGCCGCGGCCGGGCGAGCCGCCAGTAGGTGCGCAGGATGCCCAGCAGCTGGGGCGACAGCATCACGTTGCGATCCTTCGCGCCCTTGCCGTGGCGCACCTGGATGACGCCGCGGGCGCTGTCGATGTCTTCGATCCGCAGTCCCGCAACCTCCGAGGCCCTGAGCCCGGCCGCATAGGCGGTGGTGAGCGCGGCGCGGCTCTTCAGGCTCGATACCGCTTCAAGAAACTGAACCACTTCGTCGGCGCTGAGAACGACCGGCAGCTTGCGCGGTTCTCGCGCATAGGGAATGCGCTCTGGGATGAGCGCCTCGCCGAGCGTGACGCCGTAGAAAAACCGTAGCGCACAGACGATCTGGTTCAGCGCCGGCCATGAGATGCCGGTCGAGACCAAATGCACCTGGAAGGCGCGGACGTCTTCCAGCTCTAACCGGTCAGGCGATCGGCCAAAATAGCGGCTGAACTTCGAAACCGCGCTGATGTAGGATCTTTGCGTCGCCGGCGACAGATTGCGGACGGTCATGTCTTCGATCATGCGGCGGCGAAGAGGGCTCAAATCGGCCATCTCGATACTCCTGTCTGAGGGGGTGGGCTCCAACACCCACATCCTCTCAGCCAGGAGGCGATCTATGCCACCTTGCCCCCTACGCCGCGGCAGCGGCTTCGTTCAATCCACAATCGAATTTGCAGGCTTTGGCGGTCTTTACCTCCCAATCCCTGCAATCTCAAACCGTCTCAAATCCGAAAAACAGACTCTCGCTCAATCGCTTAGAGCCTTGTTCACGGACGACTACCTACTGCCCGGCAACAATCCCTTCTATGAGCCATGAACTGGGAGCAGGACTTCAACTTAAACGCCATGGTCTCAGCGTGGCGCGTTGGATCGCTTCCATTTCCGACGCTCAGCGCGACGCTTATACGCGGCCCGCAAAGCCATGCGGCTACACGGCGTCGATGCCAACCTTTGGACCCAGACGCAGCGGTGACCTCCACCGACAGGCTGTGCTGCGATGGGTCGCGCGCAAGGCCAGGATCGTCGTGCAACGCGGACTCTCTATACGGAAGATTCACGCGATACGGAAGATTCACGCGAGCCCGCGGGAGACGCGTCCGCGCCCCGGCCGGCGACGGGCTGCCCTGCGAGTTGCCTGGCCCGTTAGATGACCCCGGCATCCTTAGCGCTCTTAGCTTCCGCTGAAAGTCCGTTGGACCCCGCGGTGCTAACCAGTCAAAATCACTGTGCAGAGCCACTAGGATAGTCCAGGTTCGGCGTTGCTCGGGCCCATCATTCAGATCGACAGGCGTTTCGGTTCGGACTTACGGCGGAGGCCGTCCGTAGCGGATCTTCTCGCTGTGATCGCGAAGATCCGGCTGCACTGACGAGACATGTGATGGACGGGGCCAATCCATATCCGGTTTGGGTCGAGGCGGCGCGAGCCAGCTTGACGCGGCGCTCGGCGCGGGCGCCGCCCCGGCGGTGGCGAGGCGGTGAGACAGCGATACGGAGGCGACCGGTCTGTGGTGTCAGCGCTCGCCGATCGATCCTGCGATCAAAGGCGCGCCTCCGACCGAAACAGGACCCTGTGGTTTTGAGCGTCCGATGCGTTTCTTGACGGAGCTCAAGACCGCTTTGTCTGGCGGCAAAGTAGCAGCGGAAGGAGCAGATGGACCAGGCGCCGGAATCTGCAAGATGTCGATTCGCGAAGTCAGTGTGGTGAGCTGATCCAAGATCGCTTGGAGGTCGCCCCGCTGGGCATCGATGTGGCGGGTGAGCCCTGCAATGTCATCGCTCAGCTTCTGCTGCGCCCCCTGTGTCTCGGTCAGGGATGCCCTGTCCTCCGGTGACAGAACCATCGTTGAACCGACTTGCCCAGCGGCAGGCGTTTCGACGAACTCTGCGAGGCTCGATGCAAAATGGGCTGCCGCCGCACCCAGGCCGACGAAGACAACAAGAAACATCAAACCCCAGCGAATGCGCCCTAACGAGCTGTGCAAGAGCGGCCGCAAGTCCGAGGCGGCAGCTTGATCTGTTATCTCCATGGTTCCACGCGCGACTTCCCCGACCCAATAGGCAGCTCGTTGCTGCAATAGCCTGCGATGCTGACGGGCTGCAGCCGCCCGCGCCCCCCGGGCACCATCATTCTCCGCAACCTCTGATTGTCTGCCCTTCGGCTCCAATGTGGGCTCTTTTTCAGCGCAAAAGCCCCCCCTAGCGGGGATCTCCTACATCCTACCGTCGGCAGCGGCGTACTGCTTCGCGTCTTTGCGAGCAACGGGGCACCATTTTCTCACGATTCACAAGATCCTTGCAGATTTTCTCACCCTGCTGCGGCCGAATACGAACCGCGCCAACTCGCCGGAGTGCGTTGTGACGGAAACTCAGCCCTGCCAGCTAGCCACCTCAGCACTGGGCGCCATGCCATTGGACCGGCAGCCATTGCAACTACCAATCTCGGCAGGTTGATCGAGACGATGGACAGCTGGCAAGCGTGGCCATCGAACGCCCCACGGGTCATTTGTCAAGGAACTCGGAATGCACCATAGATCTGGCCGCGCTAATGGAGCTGACGGATTCGCCAACTGCCCTGCGGCAGCGATCAAAGCTGCTCGAATGCTATTTTCTCCGTTCTCCTGCGCCAGCTCGCAGAACACTCTGCCACGATCGCCGGGGGCTCAGACGGCAACATTTTCCAGACCTCGCGCCCGTCGATTGCCTCGTCTTTCGGTGACCGAGCTGCCAACAAAGCTTCATGATGCCTGCCCTCGTCACCGGCGGGGTTGCTTTTCGGTGACTACCATTTCGTCGAGAATGACGCCTTCAAACACGATGTTCGGCACCATAAGACTCTTCTGCGGCATCACGGAGCACGGTCGCTCGCGATGTCTTGCTGGCAAGGACAGCTGAAGCTCGTTCGTCATCATCACCTCATCGAGCCAGCACGCCGCTCGCGCTCGCGCCACGCATGATGCACAAGCTACGTGCAGGCCAGATCAGCCTCGCCCTCCCCGGGTGACGAGGTTCGGGACGGTTAAAGCCGGTCCCGCTGGGGACATACGACACCTTTTGCTTTTAGAGGTCACCATAGCCTTCAGACTCCAAAGGCTGGGAAGTCCGCTTCTCGGGCAATCAGGCCGAAGCTCGATCCATTCACGGCTCGCAGATAGGGACGCGAAGTACATTATGCGCGATCGCATTGTTTCGGCGATAACGTCTCGAACATCTTCGGCTACGGCGGCACTTGCATACAGCTCGAAGCGACGGGGCCGGGTTGTCGCACTTCCGCTGGCGGCTTGTCTGGTCGGCAATTCAGTTCTGGCAAAAGCCGCTAACGATCTTGATCTCAACAGAGATACTGCAGATCAGGTCACCAAAAGAAGCCGCAGCACCGCTCCCGATCGGAAGACAAGGCTCTCCATCCGCTTGATCAGTAAGGCATCCGGACCCCGTGCCGCGGCGCCGGCAAATGGTCCCAGCATGCCTCTCAAAAAGAGCGGCAGTGCCGATCGGGCTACCCAGACGAGAGCACAAGCGGCGATCGACCCTTTCGCGCGTTTCGAACATCTACGAGAAAAGGGGTTGTGGCTCGCCATACCTGGGCCTTCCGATACGATAGATCAGGACAAGGGCGGCGCCAGATCGGCGCTGGCGGACATCGGCATCGGGTATATCGGCTGGACGCACAACAGCTTTGCAGACAACCAGCTGCCGAATGCAGCCAGAAGCAGCTTCGCAAACCAGCTCTATATGGGACAGAATCCGACATTTGCCACGGCGAACTTCATGATCGTCACCTACGATCTCAGCCGCTTCGGTATTGCTGATGGTCAAATTGCCGTGGGGGCCGAGCAGCAATACTGGACATGGAAGCGCCCGGGGCCTGATCGAGTAGGACTCAACACGCTCGCTTACTACCAAACTTTCCTCGACAGGACACTCGAACTCAAGTTTGGCTATCTTAGAAATCAGAACGAATTCACCGGCACATTGTTCGGAGGAATTTCAGGATCAAACATGTTCGCCCTTTTCCAAGCAGGGATGAGCACCAACGCGGCGCCGACCCCCGCCCTCAACCTGAAGTACAATTTCGATGATCGCTGGTACGACAAAATCTCCGTGCAGCGCTCAATCAGTCCAGATGGACCCTATGCGCATGTAACCGAGAATCCCAGCGGCGTGAACTGGAGCACAGCAAACGCGGGCATTCTTTTCATCGACGAGATTGGCTACAAGAGTAAGGCCGCTCCCGGCGTGCCTGACACGTGGTTGCGGGCAGGCGCTGGTTTCAGCAACAGCCGCTACAAGAATGTAGCGGACCCGGACCGGCAAAGGCATAGCGGCAATAGTTTTCACTACATCGCCGCGGACCGGCAGCTCTGGCAGAGTGACGTCCAGGGGGCACCATCTCGTGGTATCTATGGCGGATTCTCTCTCATGGGAGCACCGCCCGACCTCAACAGAATCAGCCAGTACTACGAGCTTCGCCTTTATGCGAAGGGACCTTTTGATAGTCGGCCCAGTGATCTGATGGCTCTCGTTGCCACCAACACCGTCTGGAGCAAGTTTGCGGTGGATGCTGCTTTGGCCAAGGGCGAGCTCGTGCATCGCGATACAACAGCAATCACGGGAACATACACTGCGTATCTCGCGCCCGGAATATATGCGAGCATCGGCCTGTCATACATCCATAACCCGACGAGCATCACACACACGCCCCAAACGGAGCACGCCCTCGACTTATTGGTGTCTACGTTGATATTCTTCTAGATCATCGCAAGCCTCGTTTTGCTCCTACCTTTTCATGGAGCATGCGACAGCAAGCTTCTCGATTGCGATTCCGATGATTTCGCCTGGCTGTACCGATTTGATCTCGCCCAGGATTCCGAGATGATCTCGCCCATCGCCCGGGTATCGGCGAAGCCGCGAGGTCAATCTAGAATCGCGGCTCGAAGGATTTGGTTTTTTTGCTGCTCCTGCTGTGGGCAGGTGGGCAACGCCCTTCGCGTTGTCCACGCGCGGCGGCATGTCCACGGAGCCCCTCGCTCAGGCCTTTCGGCCGGGCTTGCGGGTTCGCCGCAGGCTCTCGACGCCGGGGGGCCGCAGATCGGCAGGTTGGCGTGGTGGGCGGTCCAGCCGCCTTCGACCAGCATTGCCAGAAGGCTGCGGTCCAGACCGCGCGGAGTGCGATAGTCGATGTCCTCGACGGCGGCCTGCTGCCGCAGCTTGGCGATGTCGACGAAGGGCGTTGGCCATGCCGTGAAGGCCGAGCGCGTTGAGCCGATCAGGGGTCGAACCGCCAACCGGGCGATTGGCGATGGTCGGGCATACGATCTGCACCCGCCGACGGTGGCAACTGCTGACTCTGGTAGGTTTGTTGTTCCCACGCATGAGCTAGTGACTAGACCGTTTTTGACAGACACGCCTCGCGCACCAACAGAGCAAGCCTTGCACAGGAGAACCTCTATGTCGTCGACCGCACTGCGCAGCACCTCTCTTGCGTTGATCCTGTTTGCTTGGGGGATCATGGGGAGCGTGCGGGCAGACGATCTGCCACGGCGCGCTAATGCCACGACGCCGGCCGGCCAGAAGGGCGGCCCCGGCGAACACGCCGGCCAAGCGCCGAAGTACGCCGTCGGCGGCCGAGCAGCATCGCCTGCCGCCGGACTCCAGCACCAGGCAAACGCTTGATCTCCCTGGGCGGACGCTCTCTTTCATCGCGACGGGCGGCTCCATCCGCCTGTTCGACGAGAAGGGTGAACCGGAGGCCGACATCGCCTATACGTCCTATCAGCTTGACGGCGCCGATCGCGGCACGCGCCCGGTAACGTTCTTCTTCAACGGCGGACCGGGCTCATCATCGGCCTGGCTGCAGCTTGGCAATGCCGGACCGTGGCGGCTACCGATCAATGCTGACGAGGTCACGCCATCCACTTTTCCGGAGGTGAGGCCAAACGCGGAGACTTGGCTAGATTTCACCGATTTGGTGTTTCTCGACCCCGTGGGCACAAGCTATAGCCGTTTCGTGGGGACCGGCGATGATGTGCGCAAGCGGCTCTTTTCCGTTGACGGCGACGTCAACGCGCTCGCGCTGGTGGTCCGCCGCTGGCTCGAAAAGCATGACTGAGCGCAAAGCGATGATCGACCGCGACCATGATCTGTCTGTCGTGCGCCAGGCGAAGGTCCTGAACCTTGCCCGCAGTACGGTTTACTATGAACCTCGGCCGGTTTCGGCCGAGGACTTGTCTTGATGCTCCGGCTCGATGAGCTGCACCTCGATTATCCCTTCGCAGGGGGGCGCATGCTGCGATCGCTGTTGCAGCGTGAGGGCATGCAGGTTGGCCGCCGCCACGTCGGGACGCTCGCGACGCTGATGAAGCGCATGGGGATCGAGGCGATCTATCGCCGTCCGAACACGAGCAAGCCCGCACCGGGCCACAAGATCTACCCGTACCTATTGCGCGGATTGAAGATCGAGCGGCCGAACCAGGTCTGGGCAATGGACATCAGCTACATTCCGATGCGACGTGGATTCGTTTACCTCGCCGCGGTCGTCGATGTGTTCAGCCGAAGGGTATTGGTCCATCGCGTATCGATCACGATGGAGACGATATTCTGCGTCGAAGCGCTCCAGGAGGCGTTGGCGAAGCACGGCAGGCCCGAGATCTTCTTCAACACGGATCAGGGTAGCCAGTTCACCAGCCTCGACTTCACCGGCGTGCTGCTGGACGCGAACATCGCCATCAGCATGGACGGCAAGGGTGCCTGGCGCGACAACGTGTTCGTCGAGCGGCTGTGGCGCACTGTCAAATACGAGGAAGTCTATCTGCGTGCTTACGACAGCGTGCTCGAGGCGCGAGCATCGATTTCCAAATATCTGGCGTTCTACAATCGAGGACGTATCGCACGCCGATGGCGGTCTGGCGCGAACGGATGCAGGCCGCGAAGGCTGTGGACATGGTGGACAACGCTGACGCGTTGACCACATGCCCACAGCAGCAACAGCAGCAGACAGTGTCTCTGGCAGCGTGATAGGAAGTAATCAGGAGCGGTCAGTTTCCAACTAACAAACCGGCTCAAGCGGCCCCGCTCCGCGGGTCCATTTCATCGCCCAGCGCGGCCGTTGAAACCTACGATGTCACCGATTCGAACGGCATGCCATTCATACGGGCGCGGATATTCGGTGTCAGAGATGGCCCTTTTTGTTGTGGCCCAAGTGACGAGCAGCGCGCACTGCGGAATTTGCCGCAATGGGAAATAGATCATTCACTGGCTGCGATTCAGTATTGGGCTGAAATCATTAAGGTCATACCGGGTCAATCGCCGGCCATCGTCAACGTCGCCGGGATTGCCATTGACAACGCATGGGCCTCTATCCAATCGTCACCCGATAGCGGCAACAAGGTGCAGGCGGCACTCACGAGGCGGCTCGCTGACCTACGGGGCGCTTGGCATGGTTGCGATCGGACAGATGGGGTTTTCAGCCGAAGCATACATCCCTTCGCAATTGCCGATGACGCGAAAGATAGGTCTCGCACCCGTTATGATTTATGAGATCGCCCATCAGATGGGAATCGTCAGTACTATTGACGGCCACGAAGCATCGCCGCATTTCGCCCGAAGCGATAAACGGCTGGACGGACCATTTGCACGATGACAATGGCAAACAAGCCAAGCCGGGACAAGCGATCTATTGCTCCGGCTGCGCCAACCTGCGAGCTGACAACGTTTTCGACCTGCGCCGCGGGCTATTTCGCCGGGAAGCATATGAGTGAAGTGCTGGCCGGCGCCATGCCCGGTATTCCGGTGCAGGCGATGCATGAGGACGCGTCGCCGGATGCAGCCTTCGTCTCGCATAGCGAGCTCAAGAACAGCTTAATGAGCCACCAGCGATACCGGAATTACACACCCTTCATGGAGGCGGAGTTTGGCCGCGTTGCAGGATATCGGCTATACCATCGATCGGCGCAAGTTGTTCGGTTACTCCATCTACGGCAACGGTCAGAGTCTGATTAGCGATAACCCCTTCTTCGCTCGCAACACTGAAGGAACCGCGTATCTCCCAAATACATACAACACGGCGATGCTCGGACTGGGGCTGCATGTCTATGGCCGCGACAACACTGTGGTCCAGCGCGCCGGCCTGCTTTCGGAAGGAACGGGGAGCGCTGGCATCCGCGTCGATGGCGAAGCCAATCGGATAACAATCCCGCCGGGGACCCGCGTCCATGCGGACGGCGATGTTCGCCTATGGCAAGGGTCACTCGCTTACTCAGCGTGGCGACGTGCAGGCGCTCGGCGAGCATGGCATCGCAGCAAGCTTCGACTTTGGCAACAATGCGATGGGCAATCACCGTGAATATCGTGGCTCGTATATTCGCACGATTGGCAATAGCGCGGCCCCGATGCTGAACGAAATCGACGGTCCGCTCGTCAACACATTCGATCTGACCGGGCGCCTGGCTGGCAGTTACGCCGCGATGTACATGTCGAACAGTGGTTATGTGGGCGAGATCAACGTGATGCGTGGCGCAACGCTGTCAGGGGACATCCTGTCTGATTACGCCCAACTTGACGAGAAGGGTTCGCCGCGCCTGACCAAATTGACGCTCGGTATGACGCCTGACACATGGTCACACAACGGGACAGCCCGACGCAAGCTTTGCGACCCGCTATGAAGGTAACATCATTGGACGCAACAACCTGTCGCTGCAGTTGTCCGGCGGCGTCGCGTTGTTTACTGGCAATCACGAAGTGTACGACGCAACTGTCGCGCAACACGCAACCCTGTCCGGTAACGGCAGTTATCTGCTCAATACCGATGGCCGCTTCACCAATAGCGGGGCTGTCGCGCCGCTCATCGATGGTCGTGACAACAACATAACGGTGAATGGGGGCTATCTGCAAACGTCCACCGGGCGCTTGCAGCTCGCGGTGAACGATACTGGTGCGTTCAGCCGCCTCGTGGTGAACGGAGGTGCGGCGCTCGACGGTACCCTCGCGATTATGCCGCAGCGTGGCTGGTATGGCAATGATTTCAGCGTCTGGCTCTCGGGGCCATAGGTCAGGACTCAGATTGCCGTAATCAACCAGCGCCTTATCCGTGGTGCTTTTCTCCGAGAAGTCTTGATAGCCGGTCGCTCGAGCAGGCGATGTCTGGCTCCTTAGTCGGCTATTCACTCCCTGGCATTTAATCCAAACGTCTGGTCGGCTGGACAAGTTTGTTGTTTGCAGCGCCAGTTGTCGAAGAGGTGCACCAAAGCTGAAAATTATCTCTGGATGAAAACTAGCGCCGTATTGGTCGAGGCGTCGCCAAGGCTGATTCCGGGAAAATTCGGCAAGCGCCAGTGCCTCAGTTTGAGATTGTCTGGCTTCCTACCTGCTTCTTGCACACGCGGCGCAACCCCGGACGGTCCGCTTGTCGATCCGCGTCAGCACATCCTCCCAGCCAAGCCAGAAGCCTTCGCCGCGGTAGCGACAAGCGTCTTATCAGTTTGGCAAAAAATTTTAGAACAAAAATGGCCAGAATGCGTGACAATGGTTTTCAACTTCTTAGGGACGCGTTAGGCGGGGTGAATATGCGCTTGGTAAGGTTCTGACGCTCGGCGAACGACGTGTTGATTAGGGCCAGATCCGTTGTCCAAGAGGTAGATCTTGATCCGGCCGATGCACTTGGGTGGGCTATGGCCCCCAGATGCGGCCACCGCGAAAATCTGTGTTCAGCATCGCCTAATCAGCATCAAAATAACATCTCGCGCCCGCCGGGAGCCTGGCTACGATATGATATCCGGAGCAACGATTCGGCGGCCAGATCTGGCCTTGACCCCAAGTCCGCGCCGCCGTAGCGCCCCGTCCGAAAGGGCGGGGCGCTTTCCTTTTGCATACGTCCCTTGCGGGGGATTCTAGCAGAGCATCAGATGGGTAGCCGCAACTGTATACTGTCAAACAGGCCTTGGATCGTTGGTCGCGAGCGGTATTGTGGATACGGAAGCAGGCCTTCGATCGCGGGCGCGGCAGAATGTCGTGTTCGAACTCGGCTTCGTTATCGGGAAGTTTGGGGCAGCCAATGTGGCTGCGCTTATGAAGTCGACGGTGGAGAAGCCATCCGACCTTGATGGCATTGCCTATATTTCCTAACGGCCCGGGCACTTCCTTGAAGACTGAGCTTGCACGCGAAATGTATCACATGAAAATCCCCTTCGATACCAAGGCTGTTCTTACAGCTTAGGTAAGCCTCGATCGTGCATCAATCTTGAAGAATGCTCGACGTGATCGATGCCGGCGATGAGGGGGTGATTGGCCGCGACCCAGGCGCGGCTAGGTAGGCTGATCAGTTTGATCTGCATCGCTAAGTCCAAGGGAGTAACTGGTGCTGCGACCGCCTGCGGCGTCTTTTGAATGCCGCTTGATTAAGTCATTAATGTCGCGCGTTGCGGTCGGCTGCGAGAGCTTGGCAATTTTTCCTACTTCGACGAAGTGAGCTTTCCCTGGAAGTCCGTCGAGCAGCCGATTTAGCATCCGTTGCTGGCGATCGCTGAGGTCGCTCGTGGCATGCTTTTCCCAGAACGCTGCCTTCTGCAAGACGCTACCGATGATCATCTCAGCGCCGTCGAAAGCCCGACCCAGGCAACCGAGAAACCAGTCGAGCCAAATGATGATGTCGAGCGTGCCACGTCGGGTTCGCTCAAGGATGTCGTAGTAGGCTTGCGCTCCTTCCGGATTTGCCTGGACATGCTGTAGAAGCGCCGCGTGCTTTGTTCGGAACGCACGAGTGCCAAATCGGCGATCGCACGCCCTATTCGTCCGGTGCCGTCCTCGAAGGAATGGATGGTCACAAACCGCAGATGCGCAAGTGCAGCCGTGATAACAGGGGCCTGGCCTTGCTCGGTGTTGAACCAGTCCAGAAACGCCTTTATCTCGGTCTGAAGCCGCTTGGCAGCCGGCGCTTCAAGGTGAACACGTTCGCGGCCGAGGGTCCCCGACACCACCTGTATTGAACCTGCCTGTTCGGTGCGCCAGCGGAATATTCCGATCATCGTTCTATCGCCACAAGCTCGCCATGGCCAAGGCCGCTTCCAGTCGGCTTCGCGGAGTTCGAGATTCGAGGTCGCTGCTTCGCCTGCGCCGGCTGCCGACGAAGCCTTTACGGCTTCGGCCGTATCGGCCCTCGCGACCGCGTAGGTCACATATCGAAGCCCGCTGTCGTCTTAGAGTCTGTCCGGAAAGATTACCTTGGATTGCATAGCTTTCGCAGCATGAGTCGGATGGAGGCCAGCTTGAGAAAGGCGAGCGCCCTGTGATTGAAGCATTCCCAATCTTTGGACAGTCTTCGGCATCGCCCGAGCCAGGCAAAGGTACGCTCGACGATCCAGCGTTTGGGCAAGACGACGAAACGGTGAGCCTGATCGGAGCGTTTGACGATTTCGAGGTTCACGCGCTTCAGAGCGCTACGCAGCCCCTTCTGGAAATGTGGCCCTTGATATCCGCCGTCGGCGTAGAGCTTCAGAAGAAAGGGATAGAGGCCGAACAACGTTGCCATCAGGAGCACGCCGCCGTCGCGATCCTGGATGTCCGCCGCATGCACGATGGCGTGCATCAAGAGGCCTTGCGTGTCGACGAGAATGTGCCGCTTCTTGCCCTTGATCTTCTTGCCCGCGTCGTAGCCATGGAGATCATGAGGCCCCCTTTTTCAGCGCTTTTCACGCTCTGGCTATCGATGATGGCGGCGGTGGGAGAAGCCTCGCGCTCGGCCCTTTCGCGACATTCGACATAGAGGGCGTGATGAATTTTATCGAGCGTGCCGTTCCAGCTCCACAGATCGAAGTAGCCATACAGCGTCGAGCGCGGCGGCAGGTCCTTGGGGATCGCGCGCCACTGGCAACCTGTGCTCAGGATGTACATCAGCCCGTTGGCAATCTCGCGCAGGTCCACCGTACGCTTGTTGCCGCCGCGCTTGGCCGGCGGGATGCGAGGCGCGATCAGCGCCCACTCCTCGTCGGTCAAGTCGCTCGGATAGCGCAGGCGGCTGCGGTCGTAGCGTGCACGGTTCTCGGTAGTCCACATTGGCGGCGCGTCCCCATCGAATCAGGCCGCTCACCTTGAATCACAACCGATTCATTCGACTCAACATGTTTTGGAACAGACACTTAGACGACGCCAAAGTATCCGTCCTGCCGCCATCAGTTTGTCCGAATTCACGACAGGCGGACTTCACGTCCCTTGCCTGATGTGACCTCCCAACAACGGAAGGTTGCAATTGGCGGCGACCGGAGCGGTCAGTCCGTAAAATCACAGGCTCCTCTTCCATCCGTGCGGCGGATTGCGCTAGTCTGCGACCTGGAGGGAACAGGCCGTGGCGACCAGCTTTGAGCGGATCGACGCTTTCGCACGGCCTGCGATCCTGCCGCGCCTCCGCCATGTGCAGGCATGGCGCCGCGTCCGGCTGCAGCGCCTCCTATCTGATCCCAACATCGCACAGAATGATCCGGGAAGGCTCAAGTCCATCAAAGCCGCACAAAATTGCATGGCCGTCTCCGTGCGCGTCAAAGCCATCCTTACCGGGATCATCGATCGCTAGGGGCGCTGGGAGCGGCGCGGTGTCGAGTGCGCGAGCAATCACCGCATGCGCCGCCTCGTGATATGCGGTGATCTCGCGCTCTTCTAACACTTCGACCGCTTGATTTCCGGAAATTGACAGCGGGACCGTCGACCGAGATTGCTGGGCGTAGCTTAGACGCGCGCATCCGCGTGATGGCGGAGAGCTTCCGTTCTGGATGCAGCCGCGGTGTTGCCCTACTCGCTTCAAGCTTTGCCAGCGCGGCAAGTACGGTGCCGGTTGCGAGTTAGCCTTCAGACCATCTCCTCAGCGCCTCTATGGCGTTCTCCAAAGCCTTTTCATAGCATACTCTCCACGGGCGGCCTGCGGAAAAGCGCGCGGGCGGGTGGAAGGGCCACCCGCGCTAGTTTACGCTTCGAAGAGGCTTTGCTGTCCCATGGAGGTTGCGCGAGCATATGAGCAGCCGAGCCATACATGCGTCAGCAACCAGCGTGCCAAACCATCGTACCGGCATTCCGCTTGAACAGAGACAAAACGCTGCGCTTTGCGCCTCGATTGCAGTTCCCCACATGCATGTCATCGACCGGACATAGCTGAGCGAGCTCAGACGTGCAGGGATGCAACGGGGCCACGCAGCGCCGATGACGGTTAATCCAGGTCTTTCATCGTGTCGAAACTGGCAGCAAAACGTGCCTGCGCTGCCGATGCTTGCGGGGGCGTCACGATCGACATGAAGCCGCTGTAAATAGGGCCGGGTGCAAACATCACGACGTTCGCAAGTCGGAAAGAGAACAAAACCCACACAAAACAATGCGAACTCTGGACCATTTTTTGGCACGAAGAATGCAGACCTTGGATATGCCCAGGGGCGCCCTCCCCTGGACATGGCCACCATCGCAGCTTGAGGCCGTGGCTGGCCACTTGAGGTTAGCGGCGCGTGATATCGACGAGGGACAGTGCCTGTGCATGACTCACGCGGGCACCTGCGTCACGTCGCCGCTAACTTCTGTCCGCCGCCAACAGCGCCTCAATGGTTGGTCCGCTTAGCATGGACGTGTCGATAAGAAGGCACCCGCGATTCGCACAGAGCATTCCGCACATTCTCGACACCTCGCGCGTCATAACGGATGACCCTCGCGTTCCTCTTCGACGTCTGGAAGACGCTGCACCGCCATTGATCAACGGAACGGGTCGACGACTATGGGACGTGTGAACGACAAGGTCATTCTGGTGACCGGCGGGGCTCGCGGAATGGGGGCAGCTAATGCGCGCCTGCTGGTGGCTGAGGGGGCCAGGGTCGTGATCACTGATATTCTTCATACAGAAGGAGAGGCTCTCGCGGCTCAACTTGGCAATTCGACCATCTATATGCCTCAGGACGTTACCCAGCCGAAGCAGTGGGCCGAGGCGGTCGCAAGCGCCGAAGGGCGCTTCGGCGCGCTCCACGGGCTGGTCAACAACGCCGCGATCGCCAACATAGCCCCTATTGAGCAGTTCTCGCTCGATCAGTGGAACAAGACCCTTGCCGTCAATCTAACCGGCGTATTCCTCGGAATGCAGGCAGCCCTACCGGCCATCCGGCGCGCGGGCGGAGGTTCGATCGTCAACGTCTCGTCCGTCGAGGGACTGCGGGGCAGTGCCGGACTCCACGCCTATGTCGCTTCGAAGTTCGGCGTGCGGGGCATAACCAAGTCCGCTGCACTGGAAGCCGCGGCCTCGGGAGTCCGCATCAACTCGATCCATCCCGGCTTCATTGCCACCCCGATGACCGAGAGCTTCGAGTCCTCCCTTTTTCCCGTTCCACTCGGGCGGGCAGCCGAGCCGCAGGAAGTATCGCAGGTCGTCTTGTTCCTCCTCAGCGACGAGTCCAGCTACCTTACCGGTTCGGAGGTCGTCATCGATGGAGGTCTGACGGTCGGCGTCCCGCGCAAATGCCTGGCGCCCGAGAACCTCTTTTGATTAACCTGACTGAATGTCCAATCTAGTCGGATAGAATGTTGCGATGTACTACGGTAGCGGAAATTACGAAGCCTTTGCCCGCCCTCGCAAACCCGAAGGTGTGGACAACAAGACTGCGTGGTTCGTCGGTGCGGGCCTGGCGGCGCTTTCCGGTGCGGCCTTCCTGATCCGCGATGGCCATATGCGTGGCGACCGGATCACCATCCTCGAACGGCTGAAGATACCGGGTGGGGCTCTCGACGGTAACCAAGACCTAGGAAGGGGCTTCGTGGTCCGGGGAGGCCGCGAGATGGAGGATCATTTCGAGTGCCTATGGGACTTGTTCCGGTCGATCCCTTCGCTGGAAACTGAAGGTGCCAGCGTGCTCGACGAATTCTACTGGTTGAGCAAGGATGATCCGAACTACTCGCTGCAACGGGCGACGGTGAACCAGGGACAGGACGCGCACACCGACGGCCTTTTCACTCTGAGCGAAAAGGCGGAAAAGGAATTGATCGCCGTCTTTCTTGCCTCCCGTGAGGAGATGGAGAACAGTCGTATCGACGAAGTGTTCGGGAAAGAGTTTTTCAGCAGCAATTTTTGGCTCTATTGGTGGACGATGTTCGCCTTTACGGAGTGGCATTCTGCCCTGGAGATGAAGCTTTATCTGGATCGGTTCATCCATCATATCGGGGGCCTGCCGGATTTCAGCGCGCTGAAGTTTACCAGGTACAATCAGTATGAAGCGCTGGTTCTACCGTTGTGCAAATGGCTGTTGGAGCAGGGCGTCAACTTCCGCTACGACGTCGAAGTCACTGATGTCGATTTCGACATAAAGGCGGGATGCAAGCAGGCCACGGCTATCCACTGTCTGGAGGGCGGCGTCGCCGGCGGCATCGGCCTTGGCGCCGACGATCTTGTCTTCATGACGATCGGGTCGCTCACCGAAAACTCGGACAAGGCAGACCATCACACGCCCTCCAGGCTCGACGAAGGCCCGGCGCCTGCTTGGGATCTGTGGCGGCGTATTGCGGCCAAGGACGCGGCGTTCGGCCGCCCGGATGTCTTCGGCGGCAATATTCCTGCAACCAAATGGCAATCGGCGACGATCACGACTCTAGATGCGCGCATTCCAGCCTATATCCGCAAGATCGCCAAACGCGATCCGTTCAGCGGCAAGGTCGTCACGGGAGGGATCGTCACGGCGAAGGATTCGAACTGGCTGCTCAGTTGGACTGTAAACCGTCAACCGCATTTCAAGTACCAGCCCAGTAATCAGATCGTCGTCTGGGTCTACTCACTTTTCGTCGACGAGCCTGGCGACTACGTGAACAAGCCGATGCAAGATTGCACGGGCGAGGAAATCACGCAGGAATGGTTGCATCACCTCGGCGTGCCGGTCGAGGACATACCGGGACTCGCCGCGATGGCCGCAAAAACTGTGCCGGTGATGATGCCCTACGTCACCTCTCTCTTCATGCCGCGGCAGGCGGGTGATCGACCAAATGTTGTGCCCAAAGGCGCCATCAATTTTGCCTTCATCGGCCAGTTTGCTGAGTCGGCGGAGCGCGATTGCGTCTTCACGACCGAATACTCAGTGCGCACGGCGATGGAGGCCGTCTACACGCTCCTCAACGTCGAACGTGGTGTGCCAGAGGTGTTCAATTCGACCTATGATATCCGCAAGCTGCTTGCGGCAATCGGCAGACTGCGCGACGGCAAGGAAATCCGAATTCCCGGTCCGGCGCTCTTGCGCGACCTAATGCTGAAGAATATCGGCGCTACCGAACCCGGCAAGACTGCTCAGTGAGGGCTTTGTGCGTTCGCCTGCCTTGTTGCAGCTGGAGAGCTCGTTCTCCACGGCCCGTACGAGTGTGAATTGCAAGGGGCAAGCCCTTCGTCGAGTGTCGAAGGCGACACACGCGAAGGCGGAACTGTTCTCGGGCCGCAATTCATAACATGGCTGGTAATGGAAGCCGCAACAATCGTGCCCGCACATAATGCTGGCGCCGACAGTCTGCTTGACACTCGCGTTCGATGTGCCACCTGAGCTCCAAATCGACCAGGTGGCGGAAGGAGGTTTTCTCAGGACGCGCCGAGATGCAGTATCCATAACGTCGCCGGTCGGGGACGTGCAGCCCCAGCTGCGGATAAAGCAGAGTGCGGTCGGGGCCTCATTTCTCAAGCTTAGTGGGTTCCTTGCCTTACCGCAGAGGATGGCGATGGTTTGAGATGATCCAATATTTTCGAGCCTTCGCTGAACGACTTCGACCAGAATTTCTCCGCGAGGTCCAGATGGCACTTCAGTAGCTCTGAGGGAGTTTTAGAGTCGGCAAGATTTCTCAGAAAGCTTGCTTGTTCGTGCAGAGAGGAAGCAGCCAAACTTAATCCATCCTTTAATGCCGCGGCGTACAGGTGCCTTGTCGATTCGATCGATTTTTGCCATTCCGGAAAAATTGACGGAATGCGTGATGCCGCTGCTGCAGGTTCTCCAGCGCCATCGGCTGCGGCGCCGGTCAGTTGGGTCAGTCCGGGCTCTGGACGTGGCCGCCGTTCGCGTTTCTCGTCTTCGGTTGTATTCGCGTTCATTCGACGTCTCCTGGCCTAAAAGAGGATTTGTAACACCTGAGTTGTTCGCTGCTCGGTTCCGATCATCAACCTTCAGAAGGTACCACACCCTCCAACATGTCATACCTACCTCTTTTGGTACGGCGTGATCGCGCCGCAAATTGCGCATTCTAGGCGCCACTTGCTGGAATGTTCACCCATCCCCGGTTCAGAGGCTGAGAATCGCGGCAACCTCGTTGAGGACGAGCGCTGACTGCGTAGATCGACGGTGCCGCCAAAGGTGGTGCGGTCGCACGTCGATGCGCTTTGCCGTGATTGCGGCTGGCATTGGCCGCCATCACGCTCGCATCCATCGCGATGGCGCGGGAACGATAACCTGCCGTTTGGGCGGGGCGGCTCACGGGTATGGCGCGGACGCTTGGTTGATGTTGGGGGCGACGCCCGGCCGTTCAATCCGAACGACGCCGTCCATGTCGATATCCTGGATTCTCGAAGTCGGGATCGAGCAGGCGAAGCCCCGTGGCGAGGTCATCAACGTCCGTCTCCCCATCCGGCTCTCGGAATCGGCGATCTGCATATTCCGTTTCGCGATTGCGCATGCATTCGGTTTGCCTGTCGCGAGCGCGCGGCGCTTTTGCCTGCCACTTTCTCCTTTGGAGCGTCACGATGTGTAGCAGGCTATACTAACAGCTTAGTCCAGTCTCGTAAAACCGCCGCTCGACCCGCGCCGCAGGAAATTGAGGCTTTTCCGGCGAGGTGTGTTGTGGGCATGGCGAGATACTCCTTTGTCAGTGAGCTAACCCGCCCTATTCGTGAGAGCGCGGTATTTTGGTCCGACTGGTGCATCCGCACACCTCCGCTGACGAGGCGCACAGGATTGCCTTCGGCTTTTCACCGCCTGACGACCGGTACTTTGCAACGCGCTTGAGGGATGGGTTGGGTGAACGCGGGCGGACGCCCCACCGGTCAAGGACCGAGCGGCAGCAGCGCGCCGGGCAAGCTGCGGATCAGGTCGGCTTCGGGACATGCCGCGGCGAACGCAAGGCGAATGCGGCTCTTGGTCTCGACAACCCGGGCGGCGATTTTCAAGAGCCGAAGACGCAGCGTCGCGAACTCGGCAGTGGCCAATTCCCGGACTTTGGGAATGGCGTCGCGCACGGTCAGCATCAGCCAATAAGCGGCGGTATGGAGAACGAGGCGGACTTGATTGGCGAGCGCCGAACGGCAACTGGTGCGATCGGAGGCGAGCTGCGTCTTATGCAGCTTGATCAGATTCTCGGCTTGGCCGCGCGCGCAATACAGGCTGTCGTAGATCCACTCGGCCGAGCCGACATCGAGGCTGGTGACGACGAAGCGGATGTCGAGGCCGAGCATCGTCGCCTCAATACGGGCGACGGTGCGTCGTTCGCGATCCCAGGACTTTGCCTTGTGGCGCGTCTCGGTATAGCCGCGCAGAACCGGCAGGTTCTCGATGGCGCGTCGCGTGCGGATGTCGTCGGCGACCGCGTCGACTTTTCTGGCGAGCGGCTTGGTGCCGGACAGACCGAAGATGTAGTCGATGCCGTTGGTCTCGCACCACGCCATTGCCTCCGGCCGGGCATAGTGCCCGTCGCCACGGAACGTAATTCGCGTGTTGTGCCACCGCGTCCGGATATGCCGTACCAGGCGGCGCAGATGGGCACGCACCTCGACGCCGCCCGGCGTCTTGCCGGGCCGCAGCACGACCGCCACGGGCCGGCTCTTCTCCGTGTCGTAGACGTGGATCGGCAGGAAGCAGCGTTCGTCATAATGAGCGTTGAACAGCGAGAGCTGCTGATGGCCGTGGACGACATCGCAGGTATCATCGATGTCGAGCGTGACGGATGCCGGCTCGCGCGGGTAGCTATCCATCCATGCGTCGACCAAAGTGTAGGTCAGTCGGATCACGTCGCGCAGGCGCGGAGCATTCTCCAGACGCGACAGCGTCGGTTGGGAACACAGATCGCGACCCGTGTCCGGCAGCCGTCCGCAGGCCAGCTTGAATGCGGGATCGGACCGCAGATGATCGAGGTCGTCGGCGTCCTCGTAGCCGCAGCAGATCGCGAACATGCGCGCGCGGAACATATCGACCAGGCTGTGCACGACCCGCGTCGGATCGCGCCGATCCGGGAACACCCGGGCCAAATTGTCGGCCAAGCCGAGACGCCGCTCGGCCATCGCCAGAAGCATCACGCCCCCGTTCGAGGTCAGCCGACCGCCATCGAAGGCAGCTGTGACTTTCTTGGCGTGAACGGCTGGAAACGAGAAGGGCAGAATCGTATCGTCGGTCATGGCGGGCGTGGTGTTCGCGGCTGAAGGTGATGGGGTTGGCTTTGCAACCGAATCCTACGCCGCATCAGCGCTTTACACCACGCTCGCCAGCCTCTCAGGCGCCCTCTGACGAATAAGACGGGCTAAGAACGGTCTGAACTGGGCGCTCATCGTACCCCGTAGGTCAAGGTGCACACCGCGCAAAGATCGGCGCAGGCAGCGATGCCGTCGGCTGTGCTGCCGATCGATAGTGATGCTGTGGCTGATGAAGGGGCGCGCACAGCTTGGGTCCGCCAGGTAGGCCCATACTGGCCCGCGGCGTTGCGGCCGGAGAGCAATATCAGCTACGCTGACGCCCGAGGCCTTTCACGTCTTGAGGCAAGCGGGCTCGCGCGTTGACCTTGACGCCCCGCGGCGAGGTAAATCTGGGCCGTCGCGCTCGCGGTTAGTCAATATAGTTGAGGTTAACCGCGCTATGATATTGACGTTGCGCCCCTATGCTTGATCCATTGCACCGGAAACTGCACACCCGGCCCACCGGAGAGGTGGAAGTGTCCTTCCAGCTGACCGTCCTGAAAGTGCTGGCCGGCCAATCTGCCGGGCTGGCCTCCGTTGCCGACATAAGGCACGCCGTTGAAATCCTGATGAACAGCGGCCGTGACTGGACCGATCGCATGAAGCGGCTGGCCGAACGCGCACCTGACCTGAATATCTTCTCGGCCGGGTTTGTCTTTCGCGATACTCTTGGCTGGGAAATCACGGAAGAGGGCCGGCAATTCCTCTCCGCGCTCGAAAAGGCCGTCGCCGATCAGAGCGAGCGGCCTCGATCAACCATCGATCCCCCATCAAGCGAAGTCACCGCGCAACCGGTCATGGATGCGGCAAAATCACTTATTCCTCCCCATAGTCACCGTCAAAGGTCGCGGCGTCGCCGCGGGAAAGGCGGGTCTAATCGACGTAGAGCATGACGCGGCGCAGCTTTAACTTGTCACGCGGCCTCTGGCCGCACCGCGTGCCGATATTTTGCAGCGAAGTTTCTAATCTTACTGCGTCACAAACGGTGGTCTGTGAAATGGGCGAACTTGATTGCACAACAAGGACATCTCGACAACGTTCGGACCAGCCCTTGTTCGAGTCGCCGTCGCATCGTCGTGATCGAATTTGGAATGTGACGTTGGGTCCGTAGCGGCAGAACCGCGGGGTCTGTAATCCGCGGAAACGCGAGCGAGCGGGATCGGCCGGGCGCGCCGAGCGCCTGAGGGGGGAAACGCCTCCCGCTCGGAGATCAGGAATCCGAAGGCTGCAATGCACATCGTTGCGTGATGATGAAAGCCGCGCCAGCCGCGTCCCTCGAAGTGGCCAAGCCCGACCTCCTGCTTGAGTTCCTGATAGTCGCGTTCGATGCGCCAGCGCAATTTAGCCGTCTCTACGAGAGTCCGGAATGCCACATCCTCCGGCAATGTCGAGAGCCAGTATTTGGTAGGCTGGTCCTCGCCTTTCGGCCATTCGATCAGCAACCATTCCTCCAACCGCTGGGTGGTTTGCCAATAATCACGGTGCGCGGCACGGACCCGCACGCGGGCAAAGCGCGAGCTCAGCTTTTCGTTCGTTCCTTGCCGCCACGTGATGGTGCGCCAAGCTTTGGCCGGCAGGCCGATCGCGAGCGCTTTAACGGCGGCCGGCCGACGCTGACGGTTGCGGCGCATCAGTTTCGGGGGACGGCCGCGGCCCGACCATGGCTTCGGCGGCAAGGGACCGGTGCCGGGCGCCCATACCGTTGTGCTCGACAGAAGACCCGCCACATAGGTCAATCCCAGCGCCGTGATCTCCGTGCGCAGATCGCTGTTGTTGCCATAGCCCGCGTCCATCAGCACGACACCACGCGGAAGGCCGGTCGCACAGGCCCACCGCAACTGCTCCAGCGCGATCTCCGGCTTGGTCCGGAAGCCGACTTCGGCAGGAATGCCCACCTTGCGCCGCCGATCGCAATCCTCAGTCCATTCCTTCGGAAGATAAAGGCGGTAGGCAACAGGCAGGCTGGCGTGGTGATTGGCAATCGATAATGACACCGCCACCTGGCAATTATCCTGCTTGCCGAGCTGCCCGCAATATTGCCGTGCAACTCCAACCGAATGTCGCCCCTGCTTGGGAAATCCGGTGTCATCGATGATCCAAGCTTCGATCGGGCCCTGGCGTTCGATCGCCGGCAGGACCATCTCTCGTACCTTGCCCAGCACCTTCTCATCCGACCAGGCGCCGCTGCCGACGAAATGCAGCAGCGATTGATGTTGGGCGGCCGTCCGTTCCGGAGCCGTCATCGCCGCCATTGGCTCCACGCTCTTACGACCGCCACAGGCCATGAGGCCGACGCAATAGTCGCGCAGCGGTGCCTTCCGATCAGCATGACCGATGACGCTGGCAAGCCCTTCCAAATACGTCGCAAATCGCATCTCACTGGTCTTGGTGCCACGCCCGCTCATGTAGCCTCCTCGGCTGATGGTCCATGCTTCAACCATCGCTGATTCCGGCCGGATAAAGCCTGCGGTTTTGTGACTCAGTCGTTCTAAGAGTCTGTCCGGAAAGATTACCTTGGATTGCATAGCTTTCGCAGCATGAGTCGGATGGAGGCCAGCTTGAGAAAGGCGAGCGCCCTGTGATTGAAGCATTCCCAATCTTTGGACAGTCTTCGGCATCGCCCGAGCCAGGCAAAGGTACGCTCGACGATCCAGCGTTTGGGCAAGACGACGAAACGGTGAGCCTGATCGGAGCGTTTGACGATTTCGAGGTTCACGCGCTTCAGAGCGCTACGCAGCCCCTTCTGGAAATGTGGCCCTTGATATCCGCCGTCGGCGTAGAGCTTCAGAAGAAAGGGATAGAGGCCGAACAACGTTGCCATCAGGAGCACGCCGCCGTCGCGATCCTGGATGTCCGCCGCATGCACGATGGCGTGCATCAAGAGGCCTTGCGTGTCGACGAGAATGTGCCGCTTCTTGCCCTTGATCTTCTTGCCCGCGTCGTAGCCATGGAGATCATGAGGCCCCCTTTTTCAGCGCTTTTCACGCTCTGGCTATCGATGATGGCGGCGGTGGGAGAAGCCTCGCGCTCGGCCCTTTCGCGACATTCGACATAGAGGGCGTGATGAATTTTATCGAGCGTGCCGTTCCAGCTCCACAGATCGAAGTAGCCATACAGCGTCGAGCGCGGCGGCAGGTCCTTGGGGATCGCGCGCCACTGGCAACCTGTGCTCAGGATGTACATCAGCCCGTTGGCAATCTCGCGCAGGTCCACCGTACGCTTGTTGCCGCCGCGCTTGGCCGGCGGGATGCGAGGCGCGATCAGCGCCCACTCCTCGTCGGTCAAGTCGCTCGGATAGCGCAGGCGGCTGCGGTCGTAGCGTGCACGGTTCTCGGTAGTCCACATTGGCGGCGCGTCCCCATCGAATCAGGCCGCTCACCTTGAATCACAACCGATTCATTCGACTCAACATGTTTTGGAACAGACACTAAGAGTGTGTCGTATCAACTTCCTGACAATGGTCTCAAGCTGACAATAGAACCTGCTACGCACAATTCGAGCAACTTGCTGTGAACAGTGCCTCAAGTCGTTCTGGCAAAGGTCCACCTGCGCCGGAGATCGACAGTCCGAGGCTTTGAGGATTGTAGTCATCTGCAGATCGGAGACCGTACGTAAATGACCATTGAGCCGATCGAGGATAATTGGCGGCTTGAAGAGGAATCGAGGCGACGAGACGAGATCAAAGTCAAGCTCCTTCGCGCGCGATCGGATGTGGCCAGGTACCAAGCAGAATTGACAGAGCTCGAGCAAACGCCGAAGCGTGAAGACGGCTCATCGATCTGCTCTGGGACACTTCAGCGCACGTGCGCAGGAGGTCGGAGAGCATAACGTGCGACCACGTCAATTGGAGCCTGTCTTGGATCCCGCTAACCTGCGAGCGGATGCTGGGGGCAGCGTCCGACCGAGCGACAGCTGGAAGTAGGCTGCCAACCGGGTCTTCGCAACAGGGGCTTGGCTTGGTGCAATGGCTGAGCGGTGTAGAGCGCAAGAATTCGCGCACAAGTGCAAGTGGCGAGAAGCCAAGCCACGAACGCTCACGCGCGTGACAAGTGTTGGGATCAGCCGTTTTGACCGGCTCATCTTTGTTCGCTCACAAGCAAGGTGCTGTCGCCGGGTTGCAAGGTTCACGCCTCCTCTGCGTCTTATAAATGTCATCTTGCCCATGCCAGTTAGCCGCGCTACGGCCGATCCAGCCAGCGCTCAGCTTCACACAAAGCATGCTGCAAGGATGCGGGCGGCAAAGCTCGAGGTAGTCGATGACAAAGCGTTTCCGCAACTGGGGCTTATTGTCCTTCGTTGCTTTCATGGCTTTCTGCCCTGTGGCCAAGGCGCAGGACCGCCGCATTGTTGCCGAACCTGTTGCACCTCACACGGTCTGCGACCGCCCGGTGCCGTCTGGCACAAACGATACGGCCAGGTTGCAAGACGCCATCGACCATTGCCCCGCCGGCGCGGCGGTCTATCTGGGCCGCGGCCAGTACTTCTCGGGCCCGCTCGGGATGAAATCAGGCGTCACCTTATGGATCGGACGTGGCGCCACGCTTGTCGCCATAGCCGAACCAGCTCTCTATGACAAAGGCCGGCGCCATTGTGGACGGATCGCAGGCAAGGGCGATGGTTGCCGTCCGTTCATCAGCTTTTCCGAGACGCGTGGCGGCGGCATTTATGGCGACGGCACCATCGATGGCCAGGGTGGAGCAGCCATGGCCGGCAGCACCGAAACTTGGTGGCAGTTGGCCCGCCGCGCCCAGACTGAGAGCGGCAATCAGAACGCCCCGCGTTTGATCCAGATCGATCAGGCGCAGGACATCACGTTCTATGGTGTCACGCTACGCAATGCGCCCAATTTCCACGTCGTGATGAACAGGGTCGAAGGTGCCACCTTTTGGGGGCTCACGATCGATGCGCCGGCCGAGGCCCGCAACACCGACGGCATCGACCCTGGCGCCAGCCAGGATGTGACCATCACCCGCAGCTTTATCCGCACTGGAGACGATAACGTGGCCATTAAAGCCGGCGACAATGGCCCAAGCCGTCATATCTCCATCATCGACAATTACTTCGGCTGGGGACATGGAATGTCGATCGGCAGCGAAGTGAACTCCGGCGCCAGCGACATATTGGTGCGCGACCTGACGCTGGATGGCACGACATCCGGCCTGCGCATCAAGAGCGATGTCAGTCGAGGCGGCTTGGTGGAGCGAGTGACTTATGAGAACGTGTGTCTGCGCGGCAACCGATGGCCGATCGCCTTCGATACAAAGTACAATCCACACGCACAAGGCTTCAGCATTCCAGTCTATCGCCAGATCGCTCTCCGCCATGTGCGCGGCGACAACGGTACGCTGCTGATGCGCGGTGTAGACGGCAAGCATGCACTTGACGTGACGCTGGAGGATGTTCGGTTTGCCGAGTCTGCGACTTGGCGGCTGGAAAACGCCAATGTAACCGCCGATCATTCTGAAGTGTCGCCGCCGCTGCCCGGCTGGGCTGGAGAGAGGGGGCCGGGCGGGTGGGAGCAATGTGCAAAGGCCTTCCGGAACTAGTTAATGCGTAACCACAACAAACTCGTGTCCGGCGGGTCAGGTTCGTGTCAATGCGGTTGAGATTGAGTGGCGTTGCGCCCCGGGTCGTTTCATAGCGCTCACGTTCTTGCCAAGCTTTCCGACAAGCCTTGTCGCGGTCAGCCGCTCTGGAAATCGCGCCCGGCGGCATACTCGCTGCGTTGGCAAGGTTCGGCTGCTGTTGCGCTGCGGCTGTTTGTATCGATCATCGAGCCCGCAGCGGATCGGATGGAGAAGGTCACATGCGAATGATCGCGCTATCCGCTGCGGCTCTCGCGGAATGTTGCTCTATCTCGGCAGCCGATACTCAGTTGCTTTTTGTGTCGCACGCCGGAGAGACGGCCTATCACTCCGTGCAGGCAGCCATTGACGCACTGCCACCGCAAGGCGGGGATATCCAGATCGAGCCTGGCATCTATCGCGAAAAGGTCAAAGTCCTCAAACCTGGTGTTCATCTCAAAGGTACCGGCAAAAAGCCGGATGATACGATCATCGTGTACGGCGATGGCGCAATCAACGCGGGAGGGACGGCCCGTTCTGCGACGCTCAACGCCTCGGGCGATGACTTCCGGCTCGACAATCTGACGGTCCAAAACGACTATTCCCTCAAGGGGGACAATCCAGCTTCGCAGGCCGTGGCTCTATCGGTGACCGGCGACCGGGACGCAATCATCCATGTTCGCCTGCTTGGCGCCCAGGATACATTGTTCGCCGGTAAGGGCCCTAACGGTCGAATGTCGCGGCAGTACTTCTCTGATTGCTACATCGAGGGGCATGTCGACTTCGTTTTTGGCAATGCGAAGGCCTATTTCAGGCGCTGTGAGTTGCACGGCATCGCAAATCAAGCGGTTGTGTATACGGCGCAGAGCAAAAGAGCGCCGGGCGAGGACAGTGCCTTTGTGTTCGATCAGTGCAGGCTGACTGCCGAGCCTGGTGCGCGCTATGTTGCGCTTGGCCGCGCTTGGCGCCCCTATGCCACAGTGATCTTCCTGTCGACGAAGATCGATGCGCCGGTCATTGCGGAAGGCTGGCGCGAATGGGCCCCCGGCAAGACGGATACGTTCAAGACGGCCTACTATGCCGAATACAAATCCTCCAGCATCGGGGCTAATCCCGCAGGCCGCGAGCCTCATTCTCATCAATTGACTGACAGCGAAGCCGCGAAATGGTCGCTGAAAGCGTTCTTCGGGGGCGCGACAGATTGGCTGTCCAGCGAACCCTCAAGATAAAAATTAGACGAACGCTCGGGAAGTGGAGGGTTTTCAAACCCTTTGACCCGAGCCTCGTTGCGCTCGGGCGGCTCGTCCACAGCAACTCGCATTCGGGCAGGGGCGGCCATCGTAGCGCGCCAGATTCTTGTTGCCTCCTTTAAGAAGGAAAGCAAAGCGATCGACATTGCCGGCTGCGAATTCCTAATTCTTGTCAGCTTTCGAAAGCTGAATCCCGTATTCTCCAGAATCCAACGGCCGCCGAACGGCTGCCGCTTGCGGCCTTGTAAGGCGTGCGGATTACGCAAGCCCTGTACCATCGCAAGGAGAACGGATGGATCCAACCGACCCCTTCTTCAATTCGGGCGCTTGAATCGAGGAGTACGCCGCGCAACAGGCGCGAGCAGGCAACGCAAGCCAGCAAAGCAACTTTGAGCGGCGGATGGAGGATTTGCAGGTTGATTCGACGGAGGGGACCCCCGCAAGCTCGCCTTCGCCGGATCGGGCTGTCGCAGAGGGCCGTGGACGGATCAGCCGAGGCGATATCGGCGGTTCGATGCGGATGCCGCCACACCTTGGTTCTAGAGGCGGCGCGCTCGGCGGTGGGCGGGCGAGCTTGGACATTCCCCGCTTTCAGCTTGAAGCTTCGCCCTAGCGGGGATGTCCCGGGTTCTGTTGAATTTCTGAAGAGGTCGGCGTTGCCCACCTTGAGCCGGTAGGCTCGGGGTGCTGATTCCACAAAGGAGAGCAACGCCATGACGAGAGATATCACACCGGCTGGTTGGCCGGCGACCGGGGCTGTGGAGAAATCATTTGCGGAAGTGCGAGCGAGCTTCGATCGGTTCTGCCTTGCGGCAGGAATCGAGGCGCTCGGCACGATGATGGAGGCGGATGTGACAGCGGCCTGCGGGCCGCGCCACGGTCGTGATGCGGCGCGGCGGGCGCACCGTTGGGGCCGAACGCGGGGGCGGATCGGTTTCCACGGCGGCAAGATCGAGGTCGATCGCCCGCGGGTCCGGGGCATGGACGGCCGCGAGGTCACGATCCCGAGCTGGGAAACGGCGGCGCAGGAGGACTGGCTCGGTCGCTGGGCGATGAACCTGATGCTGATCAATGTGTCGACGCGCCGGTTCGGCCGCGCCGTCCGGCTGCCCGAGGGTGACGTGCCGGCACCGCCCGGATCGGGGATTTCGAAGTCGGCGGCCTCGCGGAGGTTCGTGGCTCTGTCGGCGGCGCGGCTGGCCGACTTCATGGCTGCCGATCTGTCCGCGCTCGACCTTCTGGTGGTCCAAATCGACGGGCTGCATCTCGACGACGATCTCGTGCTGGTGGCCGCGATCGGGGTTGACGGCGAAGGCAACAAGCATCCGCTGGCGCTGGTGGAAGGGGCGACCGAGAATGCAGCAACGGTTCAGGCCCTGCTGGACAACCTGGTCTCGCGCGGGCTCGACCCGACGGTGCCAAGACTGTTCATCGCCGACGGCGCGAAGGCGTTGTCGAAGGCGATCCGCCGCACCTTCGGTTCGGCCGCTGCGATCCAGCGCTGCCAGATCCACAAGGCGCGCAACATCATGGAACGCCTGCCGAAAGAGCATCATGCGGCCACCCGCCGGGTGCTGCGCCAGGCCTGGGAGCTCGATGACGCCGACAAGGCTGAAAAATTGATCCGCAATCTCGCGCGTCGACTCGACCAGCAATGGCCCGGCGTTGCGGCCAGTATCCTCGAAGGCCTCGACGAAATCCTGACTGTCGTCCGGTTGAAGTTGCCGAAGGAGCTTCGCCGATCGCTCGCCTGTACCAATATCGCCGAGAACATGATGGGCACCATTCGCCGCGTCACGCGCAACGTTAAACGCTGGCGGGATGCCGGTATGGCCTTGCGATGGGTCGCGGCCGGTATGATCGAGGCCAACAAGGGCTTCCGACGATTGAAGGCGCATAAGCAATTGTCGGTTCTGCGTGCGGCCCTTCAAGCTCACCACGATCGCATGACAATCAAGTCCGTTGCCCACGTCACGAGGGCTGCGTAATATTCATTCCGGCAACGTCGACCCGACGTAGTTCAACAGCGATCGGGACATCCCCGCCCTAGCGCCGCAGTCCAGTTTGCGGGATGACCCGTTCAGCAGCGAACGCTACAGCTTGCCGGACTCAGACGCTGCGGTTCACGCCAAGAGCGGAAAAATCCGCGGACTGTGGTCACGCATCAGATCGGGGGCGGCAAAGCCCTTGGCGGGAGCAGGAGTAAAAAACCCTCGCGAGACGCGGGGCAGTCAGAGGTTTCTTCAACGAAGCTTCGCATTCATTACGCGAGGCAGCCGGCCGGACGCGCGGGGTCGACGCGGCGGACGAGGCGCTCATCAAAGAGTTAGCGGCAGGCAATCTCAGCGAAGGCAACATCAAAAATGCGGCGACCGACCCGCGCCATTTGAGCGAGCGCGTGCGTGAGAACGGCAGGCGCGATTGGCTCGCTTTTCGAATTCGTCTGGCGCAGGAGGCGCAGCGCTGCCAGGAACGCGGGAGAACCATCGTCAGCAGCTGGATCGCGACCGTGGATTTACGGATACCATGGACCTACCAGCCATGCCCCTGCCGTCGACGGCTTCGCCTGTCTGTC
Organism: Bradyrhizobium barranii subsp. apii; assembly: GCF_011516635.5. Taxonomy (GTDB): domain Bacteria; phylum Pseudomonadota; class Alphaproteobacteria; order Rhizobiales; family Xanthobacteraceae; genus Bradyrhizobium; species Bradyrhizobium barranii. The sequence continues at coordinate 9,425,026 of NZ_CP096255.1, forward strand.
CCATCATCCACGGCACGAGGTGCGTACGGCCGGCGACGACATAGAAAAAGATGCCGATCGGCGGCAGCCTGAGGCCAATCCTCAAATCCTGACCGAAACCGCCGCGCGACAGGTAGAGCGGGCAGGTCTGGCAGACCAGAATCGAGTCCAAGCTTAGTCGACACATAAATTCCCACCCAATTGCTTGATTCACGATGATCGTAGCCGAGTCTCGCGCCGATTGAAGCCGGTGCCCGGATCTCGTTGAGAGATCATAACTATGCTCGTGCGAACGCGAGCATGCTTGTGACCTCGTTCGCGGTGGTCATGGTTACTTCATAATCGCTTCGGCCTCTGCACGAAACGCGTGGCGCGAGCCATCTCGTGAATAGAACATGTGACCGCCTGGAAAGACGACGAGTTTGACGCGCGGTGCTGAGGCAAATGGCGGCAATTGGTCGACACAGCAGGCCCGCCTTGGTGAGCGCGCCGGACAAAAAATCGTTCTCCAACGCAAGCTCGCCGATCTTGCCATGTAACGCTTCAAATCGACCGGCGCCTCGGCCGGTCCGTTGTCCTGCCCAAACACTCCGGCGGCGCCTTCCAGGAGTTGGGACTTCCAGGTCGTGATCTGGTTCGGATGGACATCAAACAGTTGCGCCAGCTCGGCCAACGTCTTCTCCCCCTTCACGGCCACCAAAGCCACCTTTGCCTTGAATGCCGGAGAATGCGTCCGGCGACTCCTCTTCGTCATCTTCGCTCCTGTTTCGCGGCAAGAAGCCTCGCCGCTCTCAGGCAGAAAATCCACTCAAGCTACTGTCCGAATTTGCGGAGCCAGCTCTTCATGCCCTCCGTCTATCAAACGGAGCGGCCCTTTTCCAACTTAACCTCTGGTCCCAAAATCGGGGTCCATTTCAGTAGTGAATTGAGGGGGCGGTCCCGAGCCGCCGAAGATGGCGGGGTTAGCCGTTTTCAAAGAAGGATCACATTGCGTCCTTTTCGATAGCTCGAGCAGTAATGCGGCTGCCATGACGCGACGCCTGTCTACCAGTGATAGTTTCTCATCGATCCACTGGAACAGATTGATTTAGAGAGTCAATGCGATCCTGACCCCCAATAATGGTAGGGGGTGGTTGCGTAAACTTTGCGATACCGTGTCGAACGACAACCCCCAACAAGACGCTACGGCAGCTCGAAACCTGAAATCGCTAAATGGATCCGTGAGCTCTCGAGCGAGCAAGATCTGCGGAGACGGTCATGGAAACTCGATTGGCAGACGTTGGAGCCGACGATGCTTGCAACATCCCGCTGAGCAATCTGGACGTAAGCGAAGCAAAGCGTTTTCAAGATAATAGGATATGGAGCTGCTTCGAGCGGCTGCGAAGGGAGGATCCCGTTCATTACTGCCAAGACAGTCCTTATGGTCCCTATTGGTCCCTAACGAAATACCGAGATATCCTGGCGGTAGATGCAAATCATAAGGTATTTTCGTCAGAGCGAGGAGTCACGATTATCGATGTGCCTGATGAGCACTGGACTCAGAGTTTCATCAAGATAGGTCCTCCCAAACATCGCGAGCAGCGCGATACAGTAAGTCCGATAGTTGCACCGGAAAATCTGACAAAACTCGAAGGCTTAATTCGCTGTCGGGTCAGGACGATTCTGGACGGCTTGCCGCGCAATGATGCGTTCAATTGGGTGGACATGGTCTCCATTGAGTTGACGACGCAGATGCTCGCCACACTATTCGACTTTCCATTCGAGGATCGACGGCTCTTGACCTATTGGTCGGACATAGGTGCTACAATTCCGAAAAAAGGTCATGCTGTCGATAGCTGGGACAAGCGAAGCAAAATCCTGTTCGAGTGCCTGGACTATTTTACCCGTCTTTGGAATGAGCGCATCAATGCCGAGCCTCGCCTCGACTTGATTTCCATGATGGCGCATTCTCCTGCGACGCGCCATATGGATCCGATGGAGTTTCTCGGGAATCTGATTCTGCTGATCGTGGGAGGCAATGACACTACGCGCAATTCGATCACCGGGGGGCTCCTGTTCATGAACCGGTTTCCCTCCGAGTTGCGAAAACTACGCAATAATCCCAAGCTGGTGTCGAGCGCTGTGTCCGAGATTATTCGATATCAGACACCCATCGCACATATGCGCCGGAACGCCGTGGTCGATACCATCGTGGGTGGGAAACGAATCAGGCAAGGGGACAAGGTCGTCATGTGGTACATCTCTGGTAACCGCGACGAAGAGGTCATCGAGAATGCGAGTAGCTTCGTGATCGACCGCAAGAACGTGCGGCAGCATCTTTCGTTCGGTTTCGGCATCCATCGTTGCGTTGGTCGACATCTTGCGGAACTGCAGCTGAGAATCCTGTGGGAGGAAATGTTGAATGCGGGGCTAGAGGTCAAGGTTGTCGGCGAGCCCGAGCGGATTGCGTCAAATTTTGTGCACGGTTATTCCGTGCTTCCCGTGCGGATCGCAGCTTAGGCCGTGATGCTCTGGATTGGGAGCTGACACCCGCATCACGGTTGCGTTCTTTTTGGCCAGTCTCGCTGCTCCATTGGTACCTAATCGGCGTCGATCGGTACTAAGGAGCTGCTCATGGGCACGGAGCTCCGTGAGCACTGGTGCCTGGCCAAGCCCTTTGCGATGCCGGCGCCTTTAAGGAGCGTCTTCGATACGTTAGACGATGAGCTCAATATTGAAGATTGCAGCGGTGGGAGCGCTTTTGCTTGGAGAAGCGCTTTCGATAATCGCGGAGTTGATTGCCTCAAAGCGGTTTGGAAAGGCGGGCATCTGACAGCGCTCCTGCCGATGTTCCTGCTGATATCCCTCGGCGGTATCCTGCTCGTCTGCGGATACGCACTAGGTGTTCAGTCCCGGGCTTTGATGGTGCATTCTTGTCGCACGGTTCGAAGGATGCGCTATGGGACAAGTTTTACACGGCTGCGCCACCACGACGGAGGCAGTCCGTCGAGCAATACAAAATAGTCAAGAGAGCCTGAGAGCACTCGCCAAGCGCTACGGGATCAACCAGAAGACTGTCGCGAAGTGGAAGCAGCGCGAGACCGTCGCCGATCGTTCGACAGGCCCCAAGGAAAGCCAACTCGACAGTCCTTTCCATCGAGGAGGAGGCGGCCATCGTCGCTTTCCGGCGGCATACACTGCTGCCGCTCGACGGTTGCCTCTATGCCCTGCAGCCGACCATCCCGCATCTGACGCGGTCGTCCCTGCATCGCTGCCTCCAACGCCACGGCATCAGCCGATTGCCGTAGGTTGAAGGCGGCAAGCCTTCGAAGAAAAAGTTCAAGGCTTATCCGATCGGCTATTTCCACATCGACATCGCTGAGCTCCAGACTGCCGAAGGCAAGCTCTACCTCTACGTCGCAATCGGTCGCACCAGCAAGTTCGCCTTTGTACAACTGGCTAGGAAGACGGGAAGGACCTCCGCCTCGGCCTTCCTCGAAGCTCTGATCGCGGCTGTCCGCTACAAGATCCACACAGTGCTCACCGACAATGGGATCCAGTTCACCTTCCCACCCCGCTATGCGGACGGCCCGACAGCAATATACGTGACGCATATGTTCGATATGCGATGCCAAGAAAACGGGATCGAACATCGGCTGACCAAGATCAAGCATCCCTGGACCAATGGCCATGTCGAGCGCATGAACCGCACGATCAAGGAAGTGACCGTCCAACGCTACCATTATGATCGACACGATCAGCTCGAAGCTCACCTTGCCGACTTCATCACCGCCTACAACTACGTTCGGCGGCTGAAGACCCTGAAGGGCCTCACACCCTACCAATACATCTGCAAATGCTGGACTTCCCAGCCAGAACGATTCAAACTCAATCCCGCTCCAGCAAATGCCGGGACTAAAAACCTAGGCTACATGCATCTGAAGAATATTTGGATAATCATCTCCATCTCGGTGGGAGCAAGTTTAGTGGTGGAACCGAGTCTCACGCTTCTGCTCTTTCGAGATGTGCCGACGGCTGGTTCGCTGATCGGGCTGGTGCTTGGCGCGCTTGGTACGCTCGCAGCGTTATTCCTATGACCGTATTCTGAGAAGGCGTAAGATGGGCGGCAGTTCTGCATGAGTCAACTTTGAAAACGTTGCGCAAGATAGGTTTTGCTCAATTCGTGCATATTTCAGTGATCGTGAGCAGCGATTTCGCGCGATCATGAGCGCCGAATTCAGACGATCGTGAGCAGCCTCGCTCCGGCCGAGGCGGTGATAGGGTCAGCGTTCTGGCTGCTCGTCAAGGGTGATGGTTTTGGCGTTGCGTTTTCGCATGCTTTCGCCAGCAAGCTGGAGGCGGTGAGCGTTGTGGACGAGGCGATCCAGAATCGCGTCGCCTAGCGTGGGATCTCCGATAACTTCGTGCCATGTGTCCACAGGGAGTTGGCTGGTTACGATGGTGGAGGAGCGGCCATGGCGATCGTCAAGGATTTCCAGTAGATCGCGCCGCTCGGCAGCGGTGAGCACCGACAATCCCCAATCATCCAAAATCAGAACCTGGGCGCGGCCAAGGGTTTTGAGCAAGCGGGCATAACGTCCATCGCCCCGCGCGAGCCCCAACGCTTCGAACAATCTTGGGACGCGGTGATAGAGGACCAAGCGATTATCTCGGCAGGCCTTGTGGCCGAGGGCACAGGCTAACTTTTGCCCAATCCGGTCGCCCCGGTTATGAGCAAATTCTCGTGGCGATCGATCCAGTCGCCGCTGGCGAGCTTGGCGAAGACGGCCCGGTCGATACCCCGCGGCGTGCGCAAATCGACGTCCTCCACGCAGGCATTCTGGCGGAGCGAGGCCAGCTTGAGGCGCGTGGTGAGCCGCCTGGTGTCGCGTTCCGCCGCTTCCCGGTCGACCAGCAGGCCGATGCGATCTTCGAACGGCAAGGCTTCGAGATCAGGCGATCGTCGCTGCTCCTCGAAGGCCTTGGCCATGCCGCTCAAGCCGAGCTCGATCAGGCGTTCGTGGGTGGGATGGTTGAGCATACAGGTCTCCTTGGCTTCAGTGAAAATAATCGCGGCCGCGGATGTTGCCGTGGCGCAGGGGTTGGTGTTCGGAGGGCTCGTCGAGAAAGGTACGATCCAGACCGTTCTGGAGGATGGAGCGGATCGAGGCGACGGATCGCGCCTTGATCAGAATGCCGCGCCGGCAGGCCGCTTCGACGCGCTCCGCGCTGTAGCTTTTGACCAGTGACAGAATGCCGAGGCAGGTGCGAAAGCCTTGCTCGGGATGCGGCCGGGCCGCGATCACGGCCTGGAAGAAGGCGGCGGTCGACGGACCGATCCGCTCGCCGGCGACGATCACTCCGGCGGGCGTCCATTGACCGTAGCGCCGATGGGCGCTGGGCATATGGTCGGCGATGGTGGTGTGGCCCCGCCGGTTGGGCGCGCGGGCGTGGCTGGCGATCCTGCGGCCGTTGTGGAAGATCTCGACCGTTCTGTCATCGATGCGTGCGTCGACAAGCTCACGGATGAGCCGATACGGCGCGGAATACCAGTGTCCATCGATCTCGATATGATAGTCGGGGCCGATCCGGCATCGCTTCCAGCGTGCGAAAGCGTAAGCCTGGTCCGGCAGCTTTGTAAGCTTGGGCTTGTCGAGCTCGGCGAACAGTTCGGCGCGACTGGCGCCAAAGTCGCGCATCTACCTTGCATTGAGTTCGACGACGAGTGTTTTGATGGCTGCGTTCAGCTCCGCCAACGAAAAGAAGCGTTGGTTGCGCAGCCGCGCCAGAATCCATCGCTGGGCGACTTGCACCGCAACTTCGACCTTTGCCTTATCTTTTGGGCGCCGCGGCCGGGCTGCGAGAATGGCCGTGCCGTAATGGCTCGCCATCTCGGCATAGGTTCGGTTGAGGCCGGGATCGTGGCGGTCGGGATTGGTGACGGCGGCCTTGAGATTGTCGCAGACTACGAATGTCGGCACGCCGCCGAGGAAGGCGAAAAGATTGATGTGGACCCGGATCCAGTCGGCGAGCCCCTCGCTTGGACAGGCCTCGGCATAGGTATAGTTGGAGGCGCCCATCGCCGCGACGAACAGCTTCATCGACTGCACTTCCCCGTTTGAGGGATCGATGACGTCGATGGTGTCGCCGGCGAAATCCACGAAAACCTTCTCGCCGCCCAGATGCGTCTGCCGCATCGAAGGCCGGGCTCGCCCCTTCCAGGCCTCGTACGTCGTGCAGAACCAGGTGTAGCCGAAGCCATCGGGATGGGTGGCGCGATACTCGTCCCACAGCAGCCGACGGGTCACGTTGCGTCGGCGCAGCTCCTTGTCGACATAGCCCCAGTCGGGAACGGCCCGCTGGGGGCTCTGCGACGCAGGCCTCGGCGCCGGGAAAAGCAGCAGCTCCAGGTCCTCGTCGCTCATTCCGGCCGGCAACGGCCAGTTCAGCCCGGCAGCCCCGGCTCGGCGTAGATAGCTGTGCACGGCGCCGTTGCTGATGCCCAAGGTGCGCGCGATGGCTCGCTCCGGCAAGCCTTGAACATGTTTTAAGCGGAGAACCTCTTTGATCCGGCGCATCGACAATCTCTGGGTGGGCATCGGCCTTCCTCGTTCACTGACGAGGCAGTTCCTAAGCCGGTTGAGTTGTCGGCCGAAGCGGGCTGAGTTGCTGAAAAGCTGCTCACGATCCCGCGAAATCCGTGCTCACGATCGTCTGAAATCTCTGCTCACGATCCCCTGAAATCCGTGCTCACGATCCCGCGAAACATGCAATTCGAACGCGAGAAAGAAAATATGTTTTAACGGACGTTCTGCATCTAGTTGGGACTGGCGCATGATCGTTGGCTCCGCTCCTCTGCAGGAGCAGACTTGCGTGTCATACCCAAAGAGCGGGGCTTATGCGGCAGCCAAAGGTCTCTCAATCGAGATATCTCGGGTCGTTTTCCCTCACCACAACAATTCAGTCCGATCTGAGAGACTGTAAGCGGCAAAGAGACTGAAAGAGACCTCGTCTGGTGGAGTGGGTGGGTTACCCTTACGCTTCAAGCACATTACCAAGTCGTCCGTGAACAAGGCTCTAAGCGATTGAGCGAGAGTCTGTTTTTCGGATTTGAGACGGTTTGAGATTGCAGGGATTGGGAGGTAAAGACCGCCAAAGCCTGCAAATTCGATTGTGGATTCAACGAAGCCGCTGCCGCGGCGTAGGGGGCAAGGTGGCATAGATCGCCTCCTGGCTGAGAGGATGTGGGTGTTGGAGCCCACCCCCTCAGACAGGAGTATCGAGATGGCCGATTTGAGCGTAAGCGTAGCGCCGAGGCCCGTCTGATTGTTTGTGCGGAGTCTTGAGAGCACCGTTAGAAGAGTCATCTTCTGGAAGGGTGCTCACAATGGACGACCATTCTGACGACATAAGACGACCGTTGTCACCGCGTATTGAAGTGTTCGCTGGCGCAGGTCGAAAGCGCTGGCCGGATGATTTGAAGGCGCAGATTGCGGCGGAAAGCCTCGAACCGGGGGCGGTTGTAACAGACGTCGCTCGTCGCCATGGCTGCCGGCCCCAGCAGGTGCATGATTGGCGGCGCCGGGCGCGTTTGGGCCAGTTGGTATTGCCGGCGTCGGCGGACACGCTGTCGTTCGTGCCGGTGGTGTCGGAATTAGCGTTGCCTGCGGCCGCAGAGCCCTCCGGTTCGCCGGAAGCAGCCATTGTTACGGTTGAGTTCCAGGGCGCGCGCGTGGAGGTGCGCGGGGCGCCTGGCCTTGCTGCGTTGAGCGATGTGTTCATTGCGCTGCGACGGACACGTTCATGCTGACGATGCCGGCGAGCCTCATGATCTACGTGGCGACGCAACCTGTGGACTTCAGGAAGGGTGCAGAGGGCTTGGCGCTGCTGGCGAAGGATACGCTGGGCCATGACCCGATGAAGGGCGTGGCGGTGGTGTTCCGTGCGAAGCGCGCCGATCGGGTGAAGATCGTCGTCTGGGATGGCAGCGGCCTTGTGATGTACTGGAAGCGGCTCGATGGCAGCGGCTTCAAATGGCCACCCATCGTGGCCGGTGTGATGCGGATGAATGGGGCCCAGCTGTCAGCACTGCTGGCCGGCATGGATTGGACGCGCATGCGCGCGCCTCGGATCCCGCAGCCGAAAGCGCTTGCGTAAAAATGCAAATCATCGCTGCATCGTGACGCGAAGCATGGCAAGCTCGGGCCAATGAGTGATTTGCCTGATGAGCTACCGAGCGATCCAGCCGAGTTGCGTGCCTTTGCCGCGGCTCTGCTGGATCGCTGCGCCCGGCTCGAGCGGTTGCTCAAGCTTGCGAAAGATGCGCAGTTCGGTCGGTCCTCGGAAAAGCTGGACGCTGATCAGCTGCAGCTTGTTCTGGAGGATATCGATCAGGCCGTTGCGGCTCTCGAAGCCGCCGAGAATCGTGCCAATCCCAAAACAGGCGAGAAGAGAGCTGCCGCGCGCAGAGCCAACCGTGGTCAGCTGCCGGAGCATTTGCCGCGCGTCATCGAGACTATGATGCCGGCCGAGAGCTGCTGCCCGTCTTGTAAGGGCAACCTCTTCGAGATTGGTCAGGATGAGAGCCAGAGGCTCGACGTCGTTCCGGCGCAGTATCGCGTCATCATCACCCGCCGTCCCAAGCTGGCCTGCCGCGCCTGTCATGGCGTCGTCCTGCAGCACGCGGCTCCCGAGCGATTGATCAGGGGAGGATTGCCCACCGAGCGGCTGGTCGCGCATGTGATCGATGCCAAGTATCACTGGCATTTGCCGCTTTACCGCCAGGCGCAGATGCTGGCGACGCACGGAATAGCGCTGGATCGTTCCACGCTCGCCTTCTGGGTCGGCTATGCCGCCCAGGAATTGAAGCCCGTGTGGCATCGTCTGCGCCAGCTTCTGCTCGCCTCCTCGAAGCTCTGTGTCGATGAGACCCCGGCGCCGGTGCTGGATCCGGGGCGCGGCAGAACAAAAACCGGCTACTTCTGGGCGCTGTCACGCGATGACAGGCCTTGGGCCGGACCTGATCCGCCTGGGGTAGTCTATGCCTATGCACCGGGCCGCGGCGCCGTTCATGGCTTGCGGCTGCTGGAGGGCTATCGCGGCATCATCCACTGCGACGGCTATCAGGCTTACAAGACCATGACCCGAGAGACGCGTGCGGACGCCCTGTCCGGGACGCTCGCCTTCTGCTGGTCGCATCTGCGGCGCCAGTTTGTGAAGATCGAGCGGGAGGCTGCGCCTGCGCCAGCTCCGGTTGCCCGCGAGGCTCTTGAGCGCATCGCCCAGCTTTACGCGGTCGAGAAGGCCTCCGCGGCCGATCTGCGGACGAGCGCCGTGCTGGCCGACAAGCGCATACCCGGCCTCTGGTTGCAGCCTTGAAGCAGTGGTTTGAGGCCAAGCTCGATCACCTTGCGCAGAAGAGCGACACGGCGAAGGCTTTGCGCTATGCACTACGTCATTGGGACGGCCTGACGCTCTATCTTGATGATGGGCGCATCGAAATGGACACGAATGCTGTCGAGCGTGCGATGCGACCGATCAAGCTCAACGCCAAGAACTCTCTTTTTGCCGGTTGCGACGAAGGCGCCGGGAATTGGGCATTGCTGGCTTCGCTCATTGAGACCTGTAAGCTCAATGGCGTCAGTGCCGAGCACTGGCTCGCTGACGTTCTCGCCAAGCTCGTCAATGGTTGGCCTGCAGCGCGACTGGACGAACTGCTTCCCTGGGCGTCGACCTATACGATGCATACACGCGATCCGAGGCTGGCGGCATGAGCCTGAACACGACCGCGGTCCGGATCAAGGTGACCCTCAAGGATGTGAAGCCGGAGGTGATGCGTCGCCTTGTCGTACCCGTCACCCTGCGCCTTGATCGGCTGCATCTGACGCTTCAGGAGGCATTCGGCTGGACGAACAGTCACCTCTTCGAGTTCTTTGCTGGTGAGGCACATTGGGGGATTCCCGACCCCGACAATGATTACGGTCACCAGCCCATGGATGCCCGCAAAGCGCGGCTGTGCGATATCGTTCGCGAGACCGGCGCCAAGACGATCCACTATCTCTATGACTTCGGCGACAGCTGGGACCATGTGATCAAGCTCGAAAAATGGTTCGAGAACACCACGACGGAGGGGCTTCCCTTCCTGCTCGAGGCCGCCGGTCGTTGTCCTCCGGAAGACGTCGGCGGTGCGCCAGGCTATGCCGAATACCTCGCCGCCATCAGCGACCCCGCCCATCCCGAGCACGGACACATGCGCCTCTGGGGCCCGGAGCGGTTCGATCCCAACGTCGTCGACCGGAAGGCACTCGAAGCCGCCGTCAACGCGTTGTCCGACACAAGGAAGCCGCGGCGACGCGCCACGCGAACAAAATAGGCGTCAAGCGCCATTCAAAAGGGCCGCAGAGCTACGCTTACATTTGAGCCCTCTTCGCCGCCGCATGATCGAAGACATGACCGTCCGCAATCTGTCGCCGGCGACGCAAAGATCCTACATCAGCGCGGTTTCGAAGTTCAGCCGCTATTTTGGCCGATCGCCTGACCGGTTAGAGCTGGAAGACGTCCGCGCCTTCCAGGTGCATTTGGTCTCGACCGGCATCTCATGGCCGGCGCTGAACCAGATCGTCTGTGCGCTACGGTTTTTCTACGGCGTCACGCTCGGCGAGGCGCTCATCCCAGAGCGCATTCCCTATGCGCGAGAACCGCGCAAGCTGCCGGTCGTTCTCAGCGCCGACGAAGTGGTTCAGTTTCTTGAAGCGGTATCGAGCCTGAAGAGCCGCGCCGCGCTCACCACCGCCTATGCGGCCGGGCTCAGGGCCTCGGAGGTTGCGGGACTGCGGATCGAAGACATCGACAGCGCCCGCGGCGTCATCCAGGTGCGCCACGGCAAGGGCGCGAAGGATCGCAACGTGATGCTGTCGCCCCAGCTGCTGGGCATCCTGCGCACCTACTGGCGGCTCGCCCGGCCGCGGCTTTATCTGTTCCCTGGTCGTGACGAAGATCATCCGATCGATCAGACCGTGCTGCATGCCGCCTGCCGGTCGGCGGTGAAGGCTGCGGGCCTGACCAAGCGCGTCACGCTGCACACGCTGCGCCACAGCTTCGCGACACATCTTCTCGAGAACGGAACCGATATCCGGATCATCCAGGTCTTGCTCGGGCACAATAATTTGTCGTCGACAGCGCGCTACACGCAGGTCGCCACCGATACGATCCGAGCGACGCAGAGCCCGCTCGATCGCCTGTCGCTGGAGGTGACGCCACCTGGATGACCCGCAGCGGGATGCGGGTCATGACCCGCTCCGACATCCGCTCCAACAGGCCCGCCATCGAGATTGCCGATATTCTGCGCCGGCATGGCGACGCCTATCGCCGTGTACATGCCGGTCATCTGGGGCGGGTCGAGCGGCGCGTGATGAGCGCGATCGTTGCGTGCCGGACCGAGGCGCTCGGCGGCCACATGCAGGCTTGCGACGACTGCGGCACGACACGCGTTGCCTATAATTCCTGCCGCAATCGGCACTGTCCGAAGTGTCAGGGGAGAGCCCGAGCCGCGTGGCTCGCCGCGCGTCAAGCCGACCTGCTTCCGGTTCCCTATTTCCACGTCGTCTTTACACTTCCCGCACCGATCGCCGCGATCGCTTTCCAGAACAAGGCCGTCGTCTATGCCATCCTGTTCAAGGCTGCCGCCGAGGCGATGACGACGCTCGCCGCCAATCCACGCCGGCTCGGCGGTGCGATCGGCGGCGTCGCCGTCCTCCACACCTGGGGACAGACGCTGATGCATCATCCCCACGTCCATTGCGTCGTTCCGGGTGGCGGCCTCTCGCCCGATGGCGCGCGCTGGACCGCTTGCCGACCGAACTTCTTCCTGGCCGTCAAACCGTTGTCCAGACTATTTCGCACACTTTTTCTCAAACGTCTGTCGGCAGCCTTCAACTCCGGTGCCTTGCGTTTCTTCGGCGATCTCGGAGCTCTGGCCGAGCCGGCTGCCTTTGCGGCCCACCTCGACGCCATGCGACGCATCAACTGGGTTGCTTACGCCAAGCGGCCCTTCGGCGGACCCGCACAGGTCCTGGCCTATCTCGGCCGCTACACCCATCGCGTCGCGATCGCCAACAGCCGGCTCGTCGCACTCGACGACGATCATGTCGCCTTCTCATGGAAGGACTATCGCCAAAACAGCGCGACAAAGATCATGAATCTCAAGCCCGATGAGTTCATTCGCCGTTTCCTGCTTCATACGCCGCCTGACGGCTTCCACCGCATCCGCCACTTCGGCTTCATGGCCAACCGCCATCGCGCTGCCAAGCTCGCCCTTTGCCGCGAACTTCTCGATCATGAGCGAACAGCCCCAAACGATGGCCAGCCGTCGCCTGTGGATTCGGAGGCTCAAACCTGGGCCGAGGTTCCTGCCTGTCCCGATTGTGGTGGCGTCATGCGCATCATTGAGCGCTTTCGACATAGCTTCAGACGCCCCAGCCCTCGAACATCACCGTTCCGATGCGACACATCGTGAGCCAAGTCATGTCGTGCACGACGATCATCATTCGTCATTTCGCTCCCAGCGTCTCGATCATCGCGGACGATGTCGAATCCGTGCTGTCACACTGCGCGACAACAACCGTCCGATGCAGCAAAAGGCCTATCGCGATCTCAGGCGAAGCGCGTCTGATCTCAACTCTTCCAGGATGCGCACTCCTGTGTCTCTGCCTCACGCGCCGAGCCAGCAGATCGGGCATGGCGATCTCGAACAATCCCCATAGCTGCAAAACCGCGAATAGCCTCCCGCGCCTTCGTTCAATCCGGCTTCAATGAGGTCGCGTCATAAGCGCCTGCCGCGCCCTCGCGTGAGCGCGACCTCACAGAACCCTCCAGATTCCCTTTCGCAGCGGACCATGATTCTGTGTTGCATCGGAGGGGACGATGCGACCGAAGAAGCACAAGACGACGGGATCGAACGACCTGTTCCGGGCGCGGCTGGACCAGATCATCAATCTGAAGCACGAGCTGGTTCTGTTGGCCGGCAAGATCGATTGGGACTGGATCGACGGCGAGATCGCGCCGCTCTACAGCGAGAACGGCCGGCCGGGGATCGAGACCCGCTTCATGATCGGGCTGCTGTTGCTCAAGCAGATTTACGGGCTGTCCGATGAGGGGATTTGCGAGCGCTGGGTCCACGACCCGTATTTCCAGTACTTCACCGGCGAAGAGTTCTTCCAGCACGCCTTCCCGCACGAGCGATCGGACCTGAGCCATTGGCGCAAGCGGCTCGGCGACAAGCTGGAACTGCTGCTGGCCGAGAGCCTGCGGGTGGCGCACGAGGCCGGCGCGTTACGCGGCCAGGACCTCAAGCGGGTCACGGTCGATACCACGGTGCAGCCAAAGGCCATCACCTTTCCGACCGACGCCAAGCTGCTGCATGCGGCCATCAAGGGGCTCAATCGCCTGGCGAGAAGGCACGGCGTCAGGCTGCGGCAGTCCTATTCTCGGATCGCCAAGGCCGCCGCGATGATGGCGGGCCGCTACGCCCATGCCAAACAATTCAGGCGGCATCAGCGGCAGTTGCGTATCCTGCGCTCAAGGCTCGGCCGGATCATCCGCGATATCCGCCGCAAGATCGACGGCCAGCCAGCCCTGGAGGAGGCGTTCGCCCTTCCGCTTGGCCGGGCCAGCCAGATCCGCTCGCAGCAGCAGCGCCAACGCGGCTGGAAGCTTTATTCTTTCCATGCCCCGGAGGTGGAGTGCATCGGCAAGGGCAAGGCCTCCGCGCCGTACGAGTTCGGCGTCAAGGCTTCCATCGTCACCAACAACCGCCGAGCTCCCGGCGGTCTGTTCGTGCTACACGTCAGGGCGCTGCCCGATAATCCGTATGACGGTCACACCCTGCGCGACGTCATCGACCGCACCGAGGCACTCACCGGCTGTCCGATCGAGCGGGCCTATGTCGACAAGGGGTATCGCGGCCACGACGCTCAAAATCCACGTCGCGTCTTCATCTCCGGCCAGAAGCGCGGCGTCTTCGGGATCATCAAGCGCGAGTTGCGCCGCCGATCCGCCATCGAGCCCATCATCGGACACCTGAAGGCCGAAGGTCACCTCGGGCGCTGCTACCTCAAAGGCCGCGCAGGAGACGCCGCCAACGTCGTCCTCTCCGCCGTAGGCCACAACTTCCGCCGCATCCTCGCCTGGCTGAGAGATTTCTTGGACCTGTTCCTGATCCGGATATGGCGCACGTTCACATGTCCCATCCCGCTCAATTCGGATTCTTAACGGACGACTACCAACGGCTGGCAAAACAGGATGAGACACTTATGCCATGGAACCACGCCGCCTGAACGGCCTCAGTTTGCCGCTTACCGCTGGGCTTCGCTGCGCATAAAGACGATCGCCCACTGGAGCCGCCGTGTCGGCTATTGGCGCCTCCATATTTGCTCGCGCGGGTGGGCTCCGGATCGACTAAAAAAGCTGTTCCGCCGTTGCCGGGAGAGCCCGCAAGTGCGCTTGAGCAACAGCAGCCCGATCATGAAGTGCGTCGCGAAATCCGGCCAACATTCTCGCGATAAGCGGCACGACTCGCTGTCGATCCAATCCCATCGATCTGGCCGGCGAGCAGAACCAATTCGCGCTTTGCTGATCCGGTCCAGCCTGGCCCAGAACAGATCGCCTGATCCCATCGTTGGGTACATCTTCGGCGCATCCCTCCTCGGACGTGGATAGGGAGACATGCTTCATCCGCGAAGGGCGTTTGGAAAGCGGAATTGCGAGGTTCTGAGGCTCAAAGCCTCAGACCCTCGCATTCTCAAAGCAGCCTGCAACAAGAATTGCCGCTCTAACCCGGTTGCTTAGCTCTGGCGACCATGTAACAGGCAGGACGCTAGCCACGGGCTGGTTCAGTCATCGTCTGCAGTCTCACCCTTGCCGCGTAAGTCTGACGAACCCTCCTTCGATTAATTCGGCTTTGTGCAGCTTGCCGTCGAGCGCGATGGTTGTTGGGTGGTTAGGGGTAGGCATGTAACCCGCCTCGCGCAGCTTCTCGATCAGGGCCAGCGGGGCCCACTGCTCCGGCAGCGGGACGTTGCGACGGCAGGTCTCCCGGAAGAATGCTCCGAAATCTGGTACGCCCTGCGGCCCCTCGCCCATCCTCTGGTCCTCCGGAGGATTGTGGATGAGACGAGTGCCGCTGGTCGGGTCCTGCGTGGCCGTATAGCGGTGACCCCGGATCTCGTAGGACATCGTCGGCTGGTCCGCGTCCGGCAAAAGACCGTGGTGGGACAGTCTCTCGATCATTCGTTGCGGGGCGGGTTGAGAACCATGGGAAAATCTCTCGGGAACCGCCCATGAGACATCATATGTTTCCTCAGGGGCAGCCGATGATGGCCCCGCCTCGTTCGTCCTTGCTTCATCCAGGAACTGACGAAGGTAATCTTCATCCTCTTGATTCCAGGCGTACTCCTCTGGGGACCTTGACGGCCCGGCACCGCCGATTCGGTTGAAGTCCATGCTGCTCTCCTTGTTGCCTTTGGGAACATGGTCTCTTGCAGGTCCGCCCAATGGATAGCTCAGCGTCAGCAGTTCCTTCGGCGAGAGACCCGATTGCTATCGTAGGAGAGTCGGCTGTCCAGAAGCTGACGAGCTGCCAGGAAAGCAGCTATGTCAACTCGCATGCTGTGGCCTGCCGCACCTAGGCACTGACGCTGATATCCGTCATATCGGATGTAGGAGAGGCGGCGGCTCTGCCGCGTTCGCGAGGTTCTCCCTCGACTTCGCTTGTCTGGCCTCGAGCCGCTTCATATCATCGATGATGGCTTTGATCTTCCCGCCGGCTTTGATGGCAGGCAACAGCTTTCCAAAGTTCCACACTTGATGCGCGTGGGCGGAAGCTTATCCTATCGAACGTTACCATCTCTGTTGAATGGTCAGAGGTGCGTCAGCGGTGAATAGCGATCGCAGCGCGAGAGGTTTCCATGTACCCGCGGCGGGGAATGTTGTGGCCTTCCGCAGATAAAGGCGCCTGCATAGCTGCCGGTTCTCAAGGATTGCCGTCACGGCGGATGCCGGCGCGGGCTGCAAGCATATCGTTATGGCGGCCGCGGTCATGATGCAGTTGACTATCCCGCACCTGTCGATTTGGATTTCCTTGTGAATCCGAGAGAACGCTTTTCGTCGGCCAGGCGGCCCATCTAGCCCGTCTTATTCGTCAGAGGGCGCCTGAGAGGCTGGCGAGCGTGGTGTAAAGCGCTGATGCGGCGTAGGATTCGGTTGCAAAGCCAACCCCATCACCTTCAGCCGCGAACACCACGCCCGCCATGACCGACGATACGATTCTGCCCTTCTCGTTTCCAGCCGTTCACGCCAAGAAAGTCACAGCTGCCTTCGATGGCGGTCGGCTGACCTCGAACGGGGGCGTGATGCTTCTGGCGATGGCCGAGCGGCGTCTCGGCTTGGCCGACAATTTGGCCCGGGTGTTCCCGGATCGGCGCGATCCGACGCGGGTCGTGCACAGCCTGGTCGATATGTTCCGCGCGCGCATGTTCGCGATCTGCTGCGGCTACGAGGACGCCGACGACCTCGATCATCTGCGGTCCGATCCCGCATTCAAGCTGGCCTGCGGACGGCTGCCGGACACGGGTCGCGATCTGTGTTCCCAACCGACGCTGTCGCGTCTGGAGAATGCTCCGCGCCTGCGCGACGTGATCCGACTGACCTACACTTTGGTCGACGCATGGATGGATAGCTACCCGCGCGAGCCGGCATCCGTCACGCTCGACATCGATGATACCTGCGATGTCGTCCACGGCCATCAGCAGCTCTCGCTGTTCAACGCTCATTATGACGAACGCTGCTTCCTGCCGATCCACGTCTACGACACGGAGAAGAGCCGGCCCGTGGCGGTCGTGCTGCGGCCCGGCAAGACGCCGGGCGGCGTCGAGGTGCGTGCCCATCTGCGCCGCCTGGTACGGCATATCCGGACGCGGTGGCACAACACGCGAATTACGTTCCGTGGCGACGGGCACTATGCCCGGCCGGAGGCAATGGCGTGGTGCGAGACCAACGGCATCGACTACATCTTCGGTCTGTCCGGCACCAAGCCGCTCGCCAGAAAAGTCGACGCGGTCGCCGACGACATCCGCACGCGACGCGCCATCGAGAACCTGCCGGTTCTGCGCGGCTATACCGAGACGCGCCACAAGGCAAAGTCCTGGGATCGCGAACGACGCACCGTCGCCCGTATTGAGGCGACGATGCTCGGCCTCCACATCCGCTTCGTCGTCACCAGCCTCGATGTCGGCTCGGCCGAGTGGATCTACGACAGCCTGTATTGCGCGCGCGGCCAAGCCGAGAATCTGATCAAGCTGCATAAGACGCAGCTCGCCTCCGATCGCACCAGTTGCCGTTCGGCGCTCGCCAATCAAGTCCGCCTCGTTCTCCATACCGCCGCTTATTGGCTGATGCTGACCGTGCGCGACGCCATTCCCAAAGTCCGGGAATTGGCCACTGCCGAGTTCGCGACGCTGCGTCTTCGGCTCTTGAAAATCGCCGCCCGGGTTGTCGAGACCAAGAGCCGCATTCGCCTTGCGTTCGCCGCGGCATGTCCCGAAGCCGACCTGATCCGCAGCTTGCCCGGCGCGCTGCTGCCGCTCGGTCCTTGACCGGTGGGCGTCCGCCCGCGTTCACCCAACCCATCCCTCAAGCGCGTTGCAAAGTACCGGTCGTCAGGCGGTGAAAAGCCGAAGGCAATCCTGTGCGCCTCGTCAGCGGAGGTGTGCGGATGCACCAGTCGGACCAAAATACCGCGCTCTCACGAATAGGGCGGGCTAGTAGGCTACACATTCTCACTGATCGGAGATGGAATATGACCGGCATTGGCCGACCAGATAAATCGCCCGTTGGGCCTACAGGAGCGGACAGCACGTGGAGATCGAGCGGTTCGCGCTCGCAGTACGATCTCGCCCCAGGGGAAGGTGGCCAATCGTTCGACTCCGTCGTCGAGCGTATGCGCTCCGGGCCTCAAGATAGAACGGCGCCGCTCGCCGGCCAACCGCGAACTTCGGGTGGCGCAGTCCCCATTTCCTCGAGTGGCGACGATGTCAATGCAGCAGAGCGAATGGATAGCCTGCTTAAGGAACTTGATGCTTGCCGCAATGCGGCTATGCAATGTCGGAACTCGTCTGAGGCGCAAGACTTGATCGATCAGCTCGTCAAGGCCGGCTCAACTGTCCTGGACTACTACGCATTGTCGCGCCCAGCGGAGCCCTTCTGGTCGGGGCGACCTATTATCAGCGGCGCCAGTTCCCAAGCAGCGTCGCTCAATGCCAAACGGTCCATCACACCCAAGACTGCCTCCCCAAAAGCAGCCTGGAATCTGATTTGCGCCTAAAAGGGAATCCCTAGAGTCCACACCACCTAGTCTTACTGCGTCATAAGCGCAGGCGACGATTGACGTTTTGCTGTCGGCGTCGACAACACGGGCATCGTTGCAAGGTCTTGATGATTGCGTCGGCCAGCCGCCTGCGCATGGTTGCGATCGAATTTGGAATGTGACGCTCAGGCCGCAATGGCGGATCCTCTGGGTCTGTAACCGTCGGGAACGGCAAGTTGCGAGAAGAGAGCGGTGCAGCGAGGTGCTGAGGGGGGAATCGTCTCTCGTTCGGAGATCAGGAATCCGTAGGCTGCGATGCAGAGCGTTGCGTGATGATGGAGGCCGCGCCAGCCGCGCCCCTCAAAGTGCCCGAGCCCGACCTCCTGCTTCAGCTCCTGATAATCGCGCTCGATGCGCCAGCGCAGTTTGGCCAGATCGACAAGACGGGCGAAGCCAATATTCTCCGGCAGAGTTGAGAGCCAGTATTTTGTCGGCTCCTGTTCTCCCTTCGGCCATTCGATCAACAGCCATTCTTCCGGCCAAGGTTCGCTGCGGTTGAAGTCGCGATGGGCAATGCGAATGCGCAGCCGCGCAAAACGCGACTTGAGGAGCACATTGCTTCCCTTGCGCCAAGTGATCGTCCGCCACGCCTTGGCCGGAAGGCTAAGAGCCTGACTCAAAATTGCATTGCTGTTTTTATCGCTGCGATGCGCCTTGTCATGAGTTGGACAGAGGCGAGGAAGAGCCAGGCAGTTGCGCTTTCGATGGTTCGCTCGAAGTCCTTGGCCAATCTGCGGTTGCGGCCGAGCCAGGCGAAGGTTCGTTCGACCACCCAGCGGCGCGGAAGCACCTCGAAGCCCTGTGCGGCATCGGAGCGCTTGATGATCTCGACAGTCCACCGGCCGATCTTTTCCAGCACCGCCTTGAGCTTTTCGCCGGCATAGCCGCCATCGGCGAAGATATGGCGCAGCCAGGGGAAGCGGTAGCGAATGCTGCACAGGACATCTGGCGTGCCGTCACGATCCTGGACGTCGGCAGCGTGAACGATCGCTCCGACCAGGAGCCCTTGGGTGTCGGTGACGATGTGGCGCTTTCGACCCTTGATCTTCTTTCCCGCGTCGTAGCCGCGAGGGCCGCCACTTTCCGTGGTCTTGACCGATTGGCTGTCGATCACGCCGGCCGTCGGCGAGGCCTCCCGGCCGATCGCCTCGCGCGCCAGCATCAGGAGTGCGTGGTTGATCGATTGCCACAATCCGCTGTCGCGCCATTGGTAGAAATAGTACTGCACCGTGGTCATTGGTGGAAACAGAGTGGGCGGCAGCATGCGCCACGGCAATCCGCCGCGCAGCAGATAGAGTACTGCCTCGACGATGTCGCGATAGCTCCATTTCGGGCGCCGCCCGCGCTTGGCCCGCACAGGAAGCAACCTCTCCAGCACGCCCCATTCCGCATCCGTCAAGTCGCTTGGCAAACGCAGCTCCTCTCGGGCAAACTGTGCCCGGGTGATATCAGTCCACATTCTCGATCCCTTTGATGCTTCGCAACACCTATGGAATCAGAACTCGCTGATATCACTCAACTTATTTTTCGGTCGGACACTAAGGCAAAATCCTTGACCTTGACCGGTTGGTGCTTGGCATCACGGCGTAGCTGTTTGGTCGGCTGGCCGCGGCCCCGGACGTAAGGTTTGGGCGGCAAAGGCCCGGTGCCGGGCGCCCACACGGTGGTGTTCGACAGGATGCCAGCGACGTAGGGCAGCCCCAGCGCCGTGACGGCTGTGCGCAGATCGATGTGCGCGCCATAGCCCGCATCCATCAGCACGACGCGCGCGGCAAGCCCGCCGCACAGGCCGCGCGGATCTGATCGAGCGCGATCTCCGGCTTGGTCTGAAAGCCGATCTTCTCGGGCACGCCTGCCTTCTGGCGGCGGGCAGTGTCAGAGGCCCAGCTCTCCGGCAAATACAAGCGATAGGCCACCGGCAGGCTCGCATGAGCATTGGCCAGCGACAGCGACACCGCGACCTGGCAATTGTCCTGCTTGCCGAGCTGGCCGCAATACTGCCGGGCCACGCCCACCGAATGCGTGCCCTTCTTGGGAAAGCCCGTGTCGTCGATGATCCAGGCCTCGATCGGCCCATGCCGCTCGATCGCCGGCAGAACCATCTGGCGAACTTTGGCCAGCACCCGCTCGTCCGACCAGCGCCCCTCACCGACAAAATGCAACAGAGACCGGTGCTGCGCCGCCGTTCGCTCTGGTGCCGTCACCGCAGCCATCGGCTCCACGCTCTTGCGCTCGCACGGCAGCATCAGGCCTTGACGGTAATCCCGCAATGGCTTGGCCCGGTCGGCGTGACCGATTGAAATGGACCCGCGGAGCGGGGCCGCTTGAGCCGGTTTGTTAGTTGGAAACTGACCGCTCCTGATTACTTCCTATCACGCTGCCAGAGACACTGTCTGCTGCTGTTGCTGTGGGCATGCGGTCAACGCGTCAGCGTTGTCCACCATTCCACAGCCTTCGCGGCCTGCATCCGTTCGCGCCAGACCGCCATCGGCGTGCGATAGCCGAGCGCCTGATGAAGGCGACGATCGTTGTAGAAGGCGATCAGCTCGCGATCCCTGCCTTGGCCTCGCGGCCGTCGGCATAGCCCTTGAGATAGATGTCCTCATGCTTTTAGCGACCGCCACAGCCGCTCGATGAAGACGTTGTCCATCCAACGACCGCGGCCATCCATGGAGATCTTGATCCCTGCGCCCGCCAACGCGCCGGTGAAGGCCGCGCTGGTGAACTGGCTGCCTTGGTCGGTATTGAAAATCTCCGGCCTGCCGTACTTCGCCAGCGCCCCTTCCAGAGCCGCCACGCAGAACGAGACGTCGATCGTGTTCGATAATCGCCACGCCAGAACCGCACGGCTCGCCCAGTCGATGATGGCGACGAGATAAAGAAAAGCCACGGCCGATGGGCAGATACGTGATGTCGGCGGCCCACACCTGGTTCGGCCGGTCGATCGTCATGTTGCGCAGCAGATAAGGATAGATCTTGTGGCCCGGCGCCGGCTTCGTCGTGTTCGGCTTCGGTCCCAGCGCCGCGATGCCCATCTTGCGCATCAACCGCTGCACGCGCTTGCGATTGACCTGAAGCCCCTCAGCCTTCAGCATTGCGGTCATTCGCCGCGAGCCCAGGAACGGCCAGGCGATGAAGAGCTCGTCGATCCGCCGCATCAGGGCAAGGTCGTTGTCGTTGGCCGGCCGGGGCGGCCGGTAGACCCCGGAGCGCGCGATGCCAAGCAACAGGCATTGCCAACGGATCGACAGCGCCTTGTCCGCGCGATCGAGCATTCCTCGACGGTCCGGCGTGCTCATCTTCCGGACCTCCGCGCTAAAAAATCGCGCTCGACCGTCAGTTGTCCAATCTTGGCGTGCAGCTTCTCGATCTCGCGTTCGCGCGTTTCCTCGCTCTCGCGCCCGACACCCGCATCAAAGGCCCGCGCCGCCTGGTCCAGCAGTTGCTTCTTCCAGGCATAGATCTGGTTCGGGTGAACCTCATAGCGCTGGGCCAGATCGGCCACCGTCGCCTGCTCCCGCACGGCTTCCAGCGCAATCTTTGCCTTCAGTGCCGCGTCGATCTTGCGTCTCGTCTTCGTCGTCATCATGCCCTCCGTCTATCAAACGGAGCGGCCCTTTTCCAACTAACCTCTGGTCCCAAAATCGGGGTCCATTTCAGCGAACCGACTTTTGATTGCAGGCGTGCTTTGCCATCGAGCTTCGAGCGTGCGCACGCAGATGCGTGAGCGGAGCGCGACCGCTATTGGTTACAGAGGCCGCACGCCTTTGCGGCCATAACCTGACGGCAGCGTCGCAATATGAAAGGAAGGCTATAATCCTAGGACGACATTGATGAATCCAATCCACCCACAGAGGCGCGTCGCCATCGCTGATGCCTTTGACTCCACTTTTCGGGGCTCAATTCTGGCGCATCACGCTTGTCATTTGCGGCCAGCTGAGCTGCAGCTCGCCATGACCGGATATCACCGCCTGATGCCTGCGGCGGCCGGCGCGATGTCGGCCGTTTTCAAGGTGCCATCAACAATGCAAGCTCCCATTACGTTTGATCGCACGAAGATCTTATTCTGCAGGGAACAATCTCGACAAAGCATGCAGTTTCGCGCAACTACCACGTGGTGGAGCAAAGAGCCGGGCCAATCGCCTGACACTTCCGCGCACGCGCAGCCAGCTGAACGCAGCATGCACGCATGGCGGCCCTTCTGTGTGAAAGCAGGCCTCCTGTTCGGTGGCTGCCAATGTTGTCGCAAACTCGCCATCGCGCAGGACCACAACGACTGCCCGCGCCCGATGGCTGCACCGGTTTCCTTTATTCATTTTTGCGGGCGATTGCCGCGATCAGTGCAAGGCTTGAATCGGGCTGCACGAAGCAGGCATCTTTATTGCAGGCGTTACGATGGGCTTCGTCGTGACATGCTACATCCACATCTGGGGAATCGGCGCGCGACCCGGCCGCCTCAAGATAGACGGCGCGTAGGTTAGATGGAGAGCAGCGCGCGCAACCTGGCTGGCCGAAGCCTTCGGACAGATCGCGACCGAGATGGATCGGGGATGGCCAGTCAATTCGCTCCGGAGCATCGAAAGCCGATTCTCGTTGCGCCGGACGAAAGCCTGACCGGCAGCGTCGTGTTGGGCGCAACGATCGGCAATATTCTCGAATTTTACGACTTCGGGACCTATACCTTTTTCGCAATCCAGATAGGTCAGGCGTTCTTCCCGGCGAGCGACCCGTTTGCCAGCCTCATGCTGTCGCTCGGGACGTTTGGCGCGGGTTTTGTAACCAGACCGATAGGGGCCATCGCGCTCGGCTCGTACTCGGATCGGGTCGGGCGCCGGCCCGCGATGACTGCCAGCTTTGCCATGATGAGCGCCGCGATCCTCGCGTTAGCTGTTACGCCATCGTACGAGACGATAGGAATTGGCGCTCCGTTGCTGGCCATTTTCGCACGTTTGGTGCAGGGCTTCGCTCTGGGAGGTGAGGTCGGTCCGACTACTGCCTATTTGATGGAAGCGGCCCCGGCCGAAGCCCGCGGTCTTGCTGTCTCGTTTCAGCCTGCCAGCCAACAGATAGCTGCAACCGCCGGAGCGCTGGTTGGAGAAATACTCTCCCTCGCGATGACAAGTGAGGCACTGGACGCGTACGGTTGGCGGATCGCGTTCTTGCTCGGCGCCGGCACGCTGCCGTTCGGACTTTGGCTGCGGAGCGCCCTGCCGGAGACATTACACCGCCCGGAAGCTTCGGCTCCCGTCGTCGAGAGTGCGAAGAGATTGCGTGCCGTCCGCCGTATGGCGAGCTTGGGACTCGTCATTTTGGCCAGTTGCACAATTTTTACCTACATCACGGAATATATGACCACCTATGCGCTGAATACCTTGCAAGTTTCTGCGCCTCTCGCCTTCGCCACCACGCTCGTCAGCAATGCAGTAGGAATTGGCGCCGCACTGCTGGGCGGTTGGCTTGCGGATCGTGCCGGACGCCGGCACATCATGATATGGCCGCAGGTCACCGCGCTGCTGATGACCTATCCGGTATTCTGGTGGATCGTAGAGAGCCGCAGTGCCATCGCACTTCTCGGAGGCCTCGGCGCGCTCACCTTCATCGGAACGGTCCCGTATAGCGCCTTCTATGTGAGCATGGCCGAAGGTTTACCCAAGAACATCCGCGGCGGCGCCTTCGCGACGATTTACGCTTTTGCGATAGCGATCTTCGGTGGCACAGCTCAACCCATCGTCACCTGGTTGATCCACGTTACCGGGAACGCACTGGCTCCCGCCTGGTACATGCTTGTCGCTAGCGCGGCCGGATTCTGTGCCATGCTGATGATGCCCGAGACGGCACCGCCGAGAATTCAGAGCGCTGCGCATAAGCGAAGCCCGTCGTAGCGCTGGACAACGTGATCACGGGTCCCTTCCGCTCATATCGCGCTCCCCGTCAAATCTTTGGGGAAGAAAGTAGATCGGCCCGAGAGATAGGAATTGTCTTGATGAACCATTCGATTTTTGCAGGAGGGGCCGGTGTTAGGGCCGCGCCTTCTTGTTGGGGTCGGGTAGGCTTTCGAGTTTTTCGCTTTTTCCTACTGGATGGTCATCGGCATTGGAACAAGCGATGGGCAATCCGCGTGATGATCGCTGCAACACGGCGGGTTTCTTGCTGCGCAGCGCTAGAGGCCCCCTTGCTAGCCAGAATAGGCTGCCTGTGCCCGACCAGTATCGAATCCATAGCTATGTTAATGAGATAGGCCTCAGACGCCCAGCCAGTTCCGACCCGCTCGCCTACGGGACGCAGACTGCAGCAAACCAGCGCTCGTCTGTTCTGCCGGCAAGACAAGCCCGAGCAAATCATTCCCTTCCAGAGCCGATGAAACAAGGCGGCACCACCACTGTTCGTCATCGGGAGTGCATGAATTCTCCCAGACAGGCAAGCATGCGAGTTGCGCTGCCGTGGATGTCCGGCAATTCACCCTGGCAGAGGCCAATAGCTACCGCCCCTTTCTGATCGGTCGGCAACAATACCGAGCCTGTCGGAGAAGAGAATGACGCGGACCGCGCCACCAATTGTAGCCAACCAGCGCGATCAAGTCACCGCGGTCGGCGATCAGCGCCCCCTGCTTTAGCACCAATTCAGCGAAGCTCAATTGATTGTGAGCGTCATCACTTGGCCAAGTGGGCATCAACAGCCCCGGCGTGTTCCAACTCAGCGGTGTTCTTGACGTGGACAGCATTCGCACCGGCGCGGTGATCGGACGCAATCGCGACATAGAGCGCCGGTAGCACGAAGAGCGTGAACAACGTTCCGATGGACATGCCCGCGACGAGCACGAGCCCAATCGAGAAGCGGCTCGCGGCGCCAGCGCCCGTTGCGGTCAACAAAGGTAAGAGACCAGTGACCATCGCCGCCGTGGTCATCAAGATCGGACGAAGTCGAACGCGCGCCGCCATCTCGATAGCTGAGCGGCGGTCGAGCCTCTCCTTGAGCTGCAGCTCATTGGCAAACTCAACCATTAAGATACCGTGCTTGGAAATCAGCCCGACCAGTGTCAACAGCCCAACCTGAGTGTAGATGTTCATCGTCGACAAGCCAAAGAATAGCGGGATCAAGGCCCCGACGACCGCCATCGGAACGCTGATCATGACGATGAGGGGATCGCGCAGGCTTTCGAACTGCGCCGCAAGCACCAGAAAAATGATGATGAGTGCAAACGCAAAGGTGATGGCGAGTTGATTACCCTCGCGCACATATTGGCGAGCGTCGGCAAGGAAGTCGTGGCTAAAGCCTGCGGGCAGCATCTTTGCCTCCTCGTCCAGGTAGTCCACAGCCTGACCGATCGTGACACCAGGCATCGGTACAGCCTGGAAGGTCGCGGAGTTGAGCTGGTTGTAGTGGGTGAGCGTGTTCGGATCGGTCGCAGTCTCGATGGAAACCACGGTCGACAGCGGCAGCATCGAGCCTCTCGCAGTCTTCACATAATAGCTTCCAAGTGATTCCGGCGTCAGGCGGTTTTCGCGCGCCAGTTGCGGGATCACCTGGTAGGAGCGCCCCTGCAAGTTGAAGCGGTTCACGTAGTTGCCGCCGAGCAGGGTCGCAAGCGCGCCACCGACGTTCTCCATGGTGATGCCGAGATCGCTTGCCTTGGATCGATCCACCTTGATTTGCACCACGGGCTGATTGAACTCAAGGTCAGAGTCACTGACCGCGAACAGACCGCTCTTGCGAGCGGCATCCTTCAGCTTCGACATCTGCTCATAGACGGACTGGAAACCTAGGGTCGAACTGATCACCATTTGCACCGGCAGGCCGCCCGAACCGCCCGGAAGAGGCGGCAAACCAAAGGCAAATGCGTTGATGCCTTCGATTTTGGACAGCTCGGCCTGAACGGACCACTTGAGCGCGATCGATGATCTCTTACGCTCGTCCCAAGGCTTCAGCAACATGCCGGCCATGCCGCCCTGCGGCCCGCTGCTGCCGTTGAGCACGAAGCGCAAATCGGTCTCGGGAAACTTCTGGAACGCTTTGTCGAGCTTGGCGCCGTAATAATCGAAGTAATCGATATTGGCGTATTTCGGCGCTTTAGTCAGCGCGAATATGATGCCCTGATCCTCCTCAGGTGCAAGTTCCTTGGACGTATGCATGTAGAGGAAGCCCGCAAGGCCCAGCATGGTCAGCGCAAACAGCCCGGTAATCGGACCATAGTCGAGCGAGCGGTCGAGGTTGCGACCGTACCAGCGGGTCGTGGCGCCGAACGCGCGGTTCACAACCCTTGCAAACCGCCCCTCCTCAGAGTTCTTCAGGAAGACCGAACACATCATCGGCGACAGCGTCAACGCAATTGCGCCCGAAACGATGACCGAGCCCGCCAGCGTGAACGCAAATTCGCGGAACAGCGCGCCAGTGAGGCCGCCGATAAAGGCGATTGGCGCGTACACGGCGGCCAGCGTGATCGTCATGGAGACGACGGGACCGACGATTTCGCGCGCCCCCTGGGTCGCGGCCAGCGCGGGCGGCGCGCCTTGTTCCAGATGGCGATGAATATTCTCCACGACGACGATTGCATCGTCGACCACGAGACCAATCGCAAGCACCATCGCGAGAAGGGTCAGAAGATTGAATGAAAACCCCAGCGCCAGCATCATGCTGCAGACGCCAACAAGCGACAGCGGAATGGTAACTACGGGAATGATGACCGACCGAAACGAAGCCAGGAACAGGAAGATCACGACCACCACGATCAAGACGGCCTCGACCAGCGTCTTCCCCACCTCATCGATCGATGATTGAATGAACTTCGTGGAGTCGTAGGCCACTTTCATCTTCAGCGAAGGCGGCAAGTTGCGCTCCATGTCTGGAAATAGCGTCCGTACGCCTCGTACGATGTTCAGTGGATTGCCTTGAGGGCTCGCCTGCACGCCGATGAAGACCGCGTGCTCGCCGTTCATGGAGACACTGGCGTCTGCGGTCTGCGCGGCAAGCTCGACCGTCGCAATGTCCTCCATGCGCACAAATCCGCCGTCATTGGCCTTGACGATCATGCGCTTGAAGTCATCGACACCGCGCAGATCAGTGTTGGCCGTGATGTCGGAGATGGTGAGATAGCCCTTGACCTGACCGGCCGCGGCCTGGAAGTTGTTGGCGGCAATTGCAGCCGAAGCGTCCGCCGGCGACACGCCATGCCCCGTCATTTTCACAGGATCGAGCCATAGCCGCATCGCAAAACTCTGGCCGCCCAGGATGTCCGCCGCTGCGACCCCCTCTACAGTCGACATAACCGGCTGCACCACGCGTGAAAGATAGTCGGAGATCGCGCTGGCCGTCAGTTCCTCGCTGGAGAAAGCGATATACATGACAGCCGTGCTCTGACCGGCTGACTTGGTGACGACCGGATCGTTTGATTCCTTCGGAATTTGAGACTTGACCGAGTTGACCTTGGAGAGCACTTCGGTAAGCGCCTCGTTGGGATCGAAATTGAGCTTGATGTAGACCTGGATCGTCGAGCTACCGAGCACCGATGAGGACGTGATGTAGTCGACGCCCTCGGCGGACGCCACTGCCTGCTCCAGGGGGGCCGTGATGAACCCCTGGATCATGTCGGCGGAGGCACCCGGGTAGGAGGTTGTGATATTGACGACCGTGTTTGACAGCTTCGGATACTGCCGGATCGGCAGAACGGCGGCCGCGCGAAGGCCGATCAATAGGATCAGCAGACTGATGACGACTGATAACACGGGACGTTTGAGGAAAAGATCGGCAAATGCCATCGAGGCTCTCGCATTCAGGAGGGTGACGCAAATTCGCTGGCACTGGCAAGTCGCGCTCCAGCTACGGTCATCAGCGCGGCTGACAGTGGCAAAGACCCGAGAAGGAAGCGGAATCGGCTGCTCTAACGGCTAGTTCCTTGGCAGAGGATCCGATCCTCCACTTCTTCATCACCATTCCTTGGATGAATCTTTGCCCTTTTGATCGCTGATCGTAAGTATGGACACACCTCTTCAGGATAAAGACCCATGTCATTCTGTGCGCAATCGGCCCGAGGTCCGACTCAGAATACGGAAGCGGGCTCACGCATTTCCATTCCGCTTCATCCTCACGCCTCAAGCAACGCCTTGCAGCAAGCGGATCAGTCGGCACTAACGGCTTCCGCGCCACTATCGAATGATCCAGCGGCGACGTCGAAAGTACAAACAACTCGACGAGTGACTCAACTCTACAAAGGCAAGCGCGCGATATAGAATGGGTTGCCAAACCTATACCAAGGTTTGTCGGCGCCTTACGCTGGCATGAGCCGCGCGAGACTTGCGACGCGCCCCCGGGGCCAAGATGGACCGGCGCACAAATGGATTCTAGAGATGCCCATGTTGGTCGCCGTGACGTCGGGCGGTTCCGGGTCGATGCGAACCTCGTCAATCTCCGGCGAATATGGGGTCGCCCGCTTGCAGGCGATAACGCTCGGGCACGATGCGACCGGATGGAAGACGGCAAAGGCGGGCGACACGCACAGCGTCGGTCCCGCTTCGAGGCCAACCTGGATCGGTTTCCAGAAATTCGCGCCGAGTGCTGCCAGCTTCCGTACAGCATTGCGTTGGGCTTGATGCCGATATAAGAACGCCACGTTGCAGCGTCACGATTGCGGCCACCATGATTCGTCACATCGCCTTCTTCACAGCCAACGATCAAGCCGGTATCGACCAGATCGTCGAAGGTCTGTCAGTTCTCACCGCAATCCCGTATGCACGCCGGCTCGGGATTGCGCGCAACCGCAAGAGCGATCAACTCGGCAATGAAGTCGACGTCGTGGTGTACGGTGAGTTCGACAGCGAGATGGATCTCGCTGCGTACAAAACGCACGATTTGTATCAAGAAGCGATCCGGTGCGTCCGGCCACTTCGGAACTGCGGTTTGCCGCTGACTACGAACTGTCAGCAGATGTCTATTTCGCTGGAACGTCGGGGTTGAGCCAAGTTGATCGACGCCCCCGACGAGCTAGTCGCAGCTAAGCATGATGATGATCAGCCTCGAGGCTTTGTACGTGTCGGACGGAAATTGCGCTTGTTCGCGCCAGGACAACGATCAGAGCCGGCTTTACCGCCTGCCGATCATCGGTAACCGATAGCCCTATGCACGTCCGCGAGTTGCAGTGGATCGAGCCTGTCAAGGCGATGCCTGTCATCCCGGTGACGTAGTCAGGCGGCTTCATCCTGCGGCGCGTGTTCTACACCGTGCCTTCAAGATTGATCGGCCATCGCCTGCGTGTGCGCATCTTCGACGACCGGCTCGAATGCTTCCTTGGCGTCACGCCGGTCGTGACGCTGCGGCGCGGTCGGCCTATGTCCGAGAGCCAGGGCGGTCATGTCGTGGATTACCGGCACGTCATCCATGCCCTGCGGCGCAAGCCGATGGCGCTCCTCAATCTCGTTTATCGCGACCAACTCTTCCCGCGTACAGCTTACAAACGTCTGTTCGAGACCTTGCGGGAGCATGGTACGGCGAAAAACAGCGCCGACTTTGCTCCACCGCTTTGCGCGGCTTCCGTTCGGCTGGCCGCTCGCCTTACTGGACTGAATTCATCCATCCGGCAACCCTCAGCGGATATCGTTTATTTCCCCGTCCGTCAGCTTCCTGAATGCTACATCTACGAAAATGTACACGAACGAGCAGTACTTGAAAGGCATCCAATAAATATTGATCCGCGGAATGCTGCAGAAACTCCGGTTGGCGTTCACGATGTCCTCCCGCAGCCGCACCGGGTGCCCCGGCAGCTCGATGAGTCGAACGCACAGACCAGCTCAAGGGCAGAACCGTCCGCTGATCAAGCAAGCTTCGAGCAGCATCTGGAGCCCTGCATCCGACTCCCCCAACGTCGGATTCAGTTCCTACCGCAACAAATTCCGCAACTTCCACGTCCTCGACTGGGCCGAACGAGGCCCGGCAAACCGTTCGCTATCCAGCCGCATCATTTGTGGGCGCGCGCGCTCAGCTTGCCGCAACGCTGACAGGCGCCCCCCTTGATGCGCTCAGAAATGAGATCGAATTGGCTGTGCAGCAATTGGCACGGTGGTCGCCATCGACCGCCGCTTTCGACGGCGGTGTCGATCGGGAGCGCGTTTTCGATGACGTGGTAGGATCGTCATATGTCACGCTGCGGCGCTTCCAGCACCAGGACAGCGATTGCAGGCCGCGCGTGGAAGACAACACGAGCGCAATATCGCATGTGCGCAACACGGCGCGGGATCATTCTTCCATGGGAGATCCTCTGGAGCGATATCCCATGGACCGGGCGCGCCAAGCCGGATGGCATATGCGCGGTCGAACAGCATTCCCCTTCGTGTCGCTGGTTGAGGATCCATCCAAACTCGTCGATTCGCGCGATCACTGGGCACGAGCGATCGCCCAAAGTACGAACGCGCTGCACACCTACACCGTACCGAGGTCCGCGGTCTGGACGCCCGACGACGTGCTGAGCAGCATTGGGCTCGGAATGAATGTTGAGGATCAGCACAACATCGATGCGGATGTGGACTTCATGTGCGCGCTGGGCAGAACGCCAACCCCAGAGACCGAGCGCCTTTTTCCGGGCGGCAATCTCGACGACTACCGTACCCGGCGACCCAAATCCGTACAAGCGCGATGGCAATGATTAGACGGCCTCCTGCGCGCCCTTTGTCGGTAAGTGCCTTCATGCTGAAACGCTAGGCACGTCCCCCAGGGAAGAAACGGAGGATGTGCCATGAGCGCAGGCTTTACAAACAACGTATCGAGCAGCCTCCGCATGCGGCCTTCGAGCGGGCCCTGCGAACGGGTCAGGCATCTGGAGCCGCCCGAATGGCTCTTTAACGCGTTCTTGGCGCGGCGCCCCAAGCGCATCTGGCATCCCCGCATCGATCCGATGGCTAGCGGTCACATTCGTCATCGAGCCCGGTGACGTGAAGCGCTGAAAGCCCGGCTTCTGTTCACGGCCGTCTCAGCCTGATTCTGGACGCGCGTTCGATCAAGGGACGGTCAGACCGATCGCACCACCAAGCGCAGTAAAGCGGCATCAACCGCGCATGCGGTGCATCGCGACAGAGTCCATTCGTCTTCTGAATGCGTTCCATCGAAACAATCGATTTTGCCGATCTTACGCGAAGACCCCATAGTCGGCGGAGCAATCTTGGGAGGCCGCATTCTACAACGTAGTGTGACAATCTTTCTCAGTCCCCTGCCGGTCAACTCGACTTGGGCAATCGCGCGTTTGCACCCAGGATGTAAATGACGCGGCAGGTCCAAGCATCCCACGACTAGCCATAGTTTGTCTGGCTGATTGCCACATCTGAGGCGATCAGCCAGCCGCCCGGTCAGACGCCGTGGACAGCGGTGACGCGTAGTGAGAACGACTGCCTCATAACACACTGCCATCGGCTACGGCTCACGCTGGACATCATAAGGTAATGCATACGACCTTGAAGTAAGGTGAGAGCGACCATGATTCGCATGTAGATGGCCGCATCTGTGTCGACGCCGCTCCAGGGCGCCCGCACATTTGACGGGACTCCGCTAAACCAAACGTTAAAGACACTTGAATCGCACCGTACGTGAGATTGTAGGATTTCCGACAGCCTCACCACAAAGAACCCCACTCGGGCGAACACTTCCTGATAGGTAGCAAGAATTGCGAACATCTTTAAAGCTTAATGCAGCCCCACTCCGCCCCGTCACGCGGGTCGACCACTCCTTTCGAAGGCGACTTTTCAACGCCGCCTACCTGCAGGACGGACGAATCAGCACAGCCTTAGCCGGAGCCGACTGTAGCAGGCGCGTAGAATGCGGCCCCCGCTTATCTCGCTCCGTGCCGACACAAAGGCACTTTAAGGTCGGGCATCGGTCATTCAGCCGTCGTTCATCCCAAGCGATGAGAGACAGCTGGCGTAACGACTTCAATCCGATGATGCCTCGTTGCGCGTGCCGCGCCTTTTCGGCCTCGTGCACTGCTGTCGAGGGGATGCCGCGTCCGGGACATCGGACGCGATTCAAAGTCGGGATCGCTGGCGTCTGCATGTCTATCACCGGCTACCGAACGGCTCTGTCGCTAGCCGGTAGGAGCATCGATAGCATCGTTACGCGCCGCGGCTTCTGAAGCATCGGTCGGTTGCGGGGCGTAAACTTCTTCAAGCGGAAAAGCGTGCTTTGTCATGACCTGGCGACGCCATAGGCGCAAGCATAGCAGTGCCGACCGCAGGACTTGAGCAAGGTGGCGGAGTTTCCAAATGTCGATTTTGCTAGACGGTTCAGATCCAGCTGTCTCCTGCGCTTGCGTATCGATCGCGCCGTCTGGCGCTAACGATATCGAACGAGGCGGCCCAGCGCGTGCACGCCTGGCCGCGATCAGCGCACCTAGGCATCCGCCTGCTGCTTCTATTTTGGGCCTCGTGAATGATTTTGGAGATCTTCCCAGTCCACGGCAGACCGCCGCTTTTTTGTGTTCGGTGACAAGTGAATGGCTCGACTTGCTCGCGCGCCGCCACGATCTGCTTCGTCGCTTTCGGGCTTTTTCAAAGTGCGCCTCTGTGAGTTTGGCCGACGCTCTTGGTCACCCGTAACGTACGCAGGTCTCGGCGTGGATGAACGAGAGGCGATGACATGCGAATTCTCTTGGTTGATCATCACGCGGACTTTGCCCGCGCTGTGAAGGAAGCGCTCCTCGGTTGCGGGTTCGCGGTTGACGTGACACGCACCCTGGATGAAGCGGCGGCAGCGCTGGATTGCGCCAGCTACCACATTCTCTT
Source organism: Bradyrhizobium barranii subsp. apii (assembly GCF_011516635.5). Classification (GTDB taxonomy): domain Bacteria; phylum Pseudomonadota; class Alphaproteobacteria; order Rhizobiales; family Xanthobacteraceae; genus Bradyrhizobium; species Bradyrhizobium barranii. The sequence goes on from NZ_CP096255.1 coordinate 9,458,155, forward strand.
GCTCGAATCGGCTTTACCGGATGGAGACGGCTTGAACTGGCTGAAGCAATTGCGGCGCGACGGATGTTCAATGCCTACGATGATGATGAGCAACTTGAACGATCTCGCCCGGCGGATCGCGATCTTTAATGCGGGTGCGGATGATTTCCTGGCCAAGCCCGTCTCAATCGACGAACTCATCGCTCGCATGCGCGCTATACTGCGACGGTCAACGCAGATGACGGCGCCGGTCGTGACATTCGGCAACCTGCATTTCGACCCGATCGGAAGACAAGTCTCCGTCAGCGGCCGAGTACTGAGGATTGCGCGCCGGGAAGTGTGCATTCTTGAGCATCTGCTGAGCCGCGCCGGCCGCACCGTGCCTCGGTCGTCACTGGAGGATAGCCTGTATGCCTTCGACGACGAGGTCTCCACCAACGCGCTGGAAGTTGGGATCTATCGCTTGCGCGCGCATTTGAGCCAGGCGGGTGCAACCTTAAGAATCAAGACCGCGCGCGGCGTTGGTTACACCCTTGAGCTCGTTAGTGCGGCATCGGCCGCCTAATCGATCGAACTTGAAAGCACAATCCCTTGAAGGTCATTAACAATGCTGCCGGCGCTGACAAGTCGCCGATGGTTTCCACGGCGCCGCTCTTTGCCGGTCTGCCGCTTCTCTGCTACGCCCTCTGCGCGCTCGCAGTGCTATTTCCATTTGCTGCCGCGGCTCAGACAAAGCGGGACGGCAAAGGAGAACCGCCGCGAGCTGCGCCTGGCAGCGCGACCGGCACCCTCAACCTGTCCTCCTCACAGGGCAAGACAGTTCATCTGACCGCTCCTGCGGCCAGCATCTTTGTTGCAGATCCGGCGATCGCCGATTATCAGGCCCCCTCAAACACGACGATCTTCGTGTTTGGTAAAAAGCCTGGGCGGACCAGCCTGTTTGCCTTGAACGACGCCGGCGAGGCCCTCGCCGAGATGCGTGTTGTGGTCACGCAGCGATTGAGGATCTGCGTGCCACGCTGAGAGCCGAGGTCGGCGACTATCCGATTCAGGTCAGCTATACCCCGCGCGGAGCGATCCTTGGCGGGACCGCGCCCAATGCAGACGTCGTCGAGACCGCCAAGAAGGTGACCGAGCAGTTTCTCGGTGCGGGTGCGCTGGTCGTTAACAAGATCCAGGTCGCCGGCTCTTTGCAGGTGAATCTCAGCGTCCGCGTGGCGGAAGTCTCCCGCAGCGCCGTCAAGGATCTCAATATCAACCTCTCCGCCTCGGGCCAAAATGGCGCCTTCATTGTCACCGGAAAAAGTGCAGGTTCCGGCGCTGCGGGCGGCGGCGGCACGGTCGGTATCGGATTTAGCGCCGGCAGTATCAACCTGAGCGCTGTTCTCGACGCGCTCGCCAGCGAGCACCTCGCTTCAATCCTGGCTGAGCCCAACTTGACGGCGATGTCCGGGGAAGCTGCGAGCTTCCTGGCCGGCGGCGAATTTCCCATTCCGGTCATGCAGGATAACCGGCAGGTTTCGGTCCAATTCCGTCAGTTCGGCGTGAGCCTGGAGTTTGTCCCCACGGTCCTCAGCAACAACCAGATCAACGTGCGCGTGAAGCCCGAAGTCAGTGAATTGTCCACAGAAGGTGAAGTCAAAATCAATGGCATGGCCGTGCCCGCCCTCTCGACGCGGCGTGCTAGCACCGTTGTCGAGCTCGCCAGCGGTCAGAGCTTTGCAATCGGGGGGCTCATCCGGCGCAACTTCAACACTGACATCGGCGAGTTTCCTTGGCTCGGCGACGTGCCGATTCTTGGCGCGCTTTTTCGCTCCTCATCGTTTCAAAAGCGCGAAACCGAGCTCGTCATTGTCGTCACACCCTACATCGTTCGGCCGGGATCGAACCCGACTCGGATGAGTGCGCCGAACGATCGCATCGCGCCGCCCTCAGATGCGGGCCGCGTTCTGACGAACACGCTGGCACGGCCGTCCCGAGATCGCGATGGGCACCGCACGAGCGCACCAGGGTTGACTGGCAGTGCCGGCTTTATCATCGAGTGAGGATCGTCAAATGCCCCTACGACATTTGTGCCATTTGATCGCTGTTGCGGCAGCATTAGGCGGATGCGCAAACAATGCTTCGACCCATTCTGGATCGGCTCAACAAGCGATTGAGGTGGAGCAGAAGAACAGCGTGTTGGTCCTGCAGAGCCTTCGCGGCTCCGAAAGGCGCCGGCTGCACAGTTTCATTGCAGCTGCGAGTGGCGGCCGGCGGGATGCACTTCATATCGAGGTCACCGGCTCGCCCCGTCTCATCGCCCAGGTGACGCACGAGGCCCGTGCCATGGGCGTTGCCCCTTACAACATCCGCCTGTCGGCCTCCCCGCTCGATCTGCCTGCCCGTTTCGGGGTGAGGATCGAGGCAATCACCTATCAAGTCCATCCTCCTGTCTGTCCGTCGCTTTCCATCGTCGGGCCTGCAGTTGACGATAATTCGTTTGACCCGACGCTCGGCTGCTCGACCAGAAGCAATCTGGCAGCCATGGTCAACGATCCGCTCGATTTGCTGGACAATCGATCGGTTATGCCAAGCAATGGCGATCGTGCCGCCGGTCCCGTTGCGAACTACGGGACATTTACCGCGCGCAACAAGAGCAATGGCGACGATGGAGCCAACAGGGCAGCGCCGGAAGCCCCAGCGGGCGGAACGAGGGACATACAGCCGCCTCGATGACGGCCTTTCGCAATCGCAGCCCCCGATCAAAACGATCTAGACCAGTCCGGCAGCGTAAAGCGCTTTTGCGACCGGCTCGAAATACTCTGTAGGAACCGGGTTGCCCAGCCTTGCTTTGCCGAGGAGCTGGTGCGCCAGGATGTCGTCATCTACAATACGGAGGCGGAGCGCGCGCGCCTCATGAAGCAGCTGTGACGCAGCGTCGCCTTCGCCACGGCAGACCAGGATCGGCACGCCGGTTTCGCCGCGAACATAGCGCAACCCAATCAAGGTTGCCGCTCCCCTCAATATCAAAGTGGCGCGATGGACGCCGAGCGGAGCCTCGTTCGCCGCCTCCTGCCGCAGACGGCGGTGCTCACGCTTTATCTGCGGATTGCCTTGCTGTTCCTTGTTCTCGCGCTTGGCCTCGGTTTCCGTCATGCGCATGTCCTGCAGAAACAACCAGCGCTGGATCAGAAGGTCGGCCAATCCGCCGACCAGAAAAGCCGCAGCGGCAATTCCGGTTAGCAGTTTGACCTCGGTGAAGACGAAGCCAAGACAGCCCATGCCGCAGACCGGCAGGTACACCAGCGTCTTCCAGCTTGCCATCACGGTGAGGAACAAACTCGTCCCGAGGACCACCACCTTGACCAGCGTCTTGCCAAGTTCGATCAACGAACGTTTCGATGCGATCCGCTTCAGGCCCTTGACGGGATCCAATTTCTCCAGCTTCGGCTTGAGTGGCTCCGAGGCAAACATAAAGCCGCCATTGGCCAGGATATTCGCCAACAGGGCCGCTGCCACGGCACAGGCGAGCAATGGCGCGACGGCTGCCAGCGAAAGCTCCAGCAAGCCACTGAGCGCTTGCGGGACCGCGCTCGTGAACGGCTGCTCCTGCACTTTGTCGATCAGCCGGACCGTTTCGTGCCACTTGTCTTCGATCGGCCCGGCTCTCCACCACAGACAGCCGAAACCGGCGCATGCGCTGACACCGCTCACCAAATCGGAGCTGCGCGCGCTCTGCCCCTTCTTGCGCGCATCGCGCAGCTTCTTGGGAGTTGGAGGTAGCTTTTTCTCCTCGCTCGAGCCGCTCATTTCAAGAGCTTCTTCAGATATTCCAGCACGTTGTCCGACGTGAGGATCTCAGCTCCCGCGTATTCAAGAAGATAGACGGTGTAGCTGACCATGATGAGACCGAAGGCGACATTCTTGATCGTCGGAGAGAGATCGTTCAACTTGAGCTGCGATGCAAAGCGCCCCAGCATCATGACCGATACATCGATCAGCAGCAGCAGGACCAGCACCGGCCCGGCGACCAGAAGCGTCGTCAGCATAATGTGATCGAGTAGGCTCAGACATTGCATTGCCCCTTGCGCCGTCACCGCGGGCAGAAGCTGATACACGGGCCAGATCCGGTAGCTGCCATAAAGGCTTCTCACCATGGTCTGCAGGCCGCCCACCAGAACGAAAATCGTGACCGCCGTGATGCCGAGAAAAAGCCCGGTTCCCGACGCTTGGCTATGCGTTGCGGGATCCTCCGCCGCCACCTGGCTCGAAATTCCCCGTTGAGTATCGATGATGTCGCCGACCGCCTGGATACTCCATAATGGGATACTGAGCAGGATTCCGAGCAGAAGGCCGACGAACACCTCTTTCAGACCGAGCATGGTGACGCTGACCAGTCGCGTGTTTGGATCCAGCGCCTCCAGGCCGAGCTTGATCTGCGCCAGACACGGCAGTCCGATCGCAATCGTCATGCTTCCTCGAACCAAGCCACTTATACGTGGCCTCGTAAAGACGGGAAGGACCAGCATGATTCCCAAGGCACGGGCCGCACCAAGACCCGTTGCGGCGACAAGTTCGATCGCGCCCTGGACCAGAGCTTGCGCATCTGTGGGGGACAGTCCAGCCATCCAGGCTCTGCTAGTATCTGCCGGTGAGTGCGGGAAAGTCGCTGAAGATGCGCTCGGCCTGCTCGATGAGGGGAGCACTGAGCACCGGAGAAAACCCAGCGAGGACGGCGACGACGACCAGAAGCTTCACCGTCAGGGGCAAGGTTTGATCCTGGAGCTGCGTCGCCGCCTGGATGAGGCCGATAATCAATCCGGAGACCAAGGCTGCGAGGAGCGGTGGCAGAACCCAGATCATGAACAGGACGAGCGATTCGCTCAGATGCGTGAGGATACCGGCTTCATTCATTGTCCGCCTCCCGGCGTTGTGTAGCTCAATACCAGCCCGTGCATGAGACGTGACCAGCCATCGATGGTGACGAACAGAAAGAGCTTGAAGGGAACAGATATCACCGTCGGGGACACCATCGACATGCCCATGGCCATCAGAATCGTCGTGACGATCAGGTCGATGGTAATAAAGGGAAGATAGAGAAGAAACCCGATCTCGAAACCACGCTTGAGTTCGGAGATCAGGAAGGACGGAACCAGAATCACAAAATCATCGGCCGTAGCGCTGCCGCGCATCTCTTCCGACCAGACATGTTCAGTCGAGGACAAGAAAAACCGGCGCTGCTCTTCATTGGTGAATTTCTTCAGATGGGCGCGCAGCGGCTCCTGTCCTTCCTTGGCGGCGGTCATCCAGTCATCGAAGGTTTGGTAGCGAAGTTGGGGATCAGTCAATCGGTTGTAGGTCTGCTCAAAGACCGGAGCGCTGATGAAGACGGTCAGAATCAGTGCCGCGCCGTACAGGACAATGTTCGGCGGTATCGATTGGGTCCCGAGCGCATTGCGAACCAGGAAGAGAACAACGGAGACCTTTATGAAGGCGGTGGTTGTGACGACGGCGAACGCGAGCAGGCCGAGGCCGACTGTCACCGCCAGAAGCGCGAGGATGCTGGGTTGAATCTCAGTCATTGACCGCCAACCTGCCGCGTAACCTGACGGCAAGTTTCTCGCCAATCCGCACGAGGTCGCCGCGTCCAATGCGTTGGCCGTTGGCAAGGATATCGACCGGACCATCAAGCGGCCGGCCAAGTTCGAACACATGACCTTCGTTGATAGTTCGCAAGGTTCCCAGCGGCAGCGGCCAGCGGCCGCATTCAAATACAAGTGTGATCTCAAGGCTGTCGATGTCGGCTTCAGAGGGAAGCTGCTGCGCTTCTGGTTGTGTCGTCATATGTCCACTCTTCAGGGGGTGGGATTGCAAGCGGAATGGCCCCCGCAGGACCAGCCTGTCGCGGGCAATCTCGGCAGGAGCCCATAATTGGTCAGCGGCAAGGATGATCTGGCCGCAAGCGAGGGGAATTGCGTCCGGCAGCAGCGCGTCACCTTGCTGTGCTTGACGAACAAGCCCAATCGTGACGCGGAGCGAGCCAATCTGGCCTGCAACGATGACAGGCAGCTCAGAACGAAGCTTGGGCCGCTGTCGCGGCAATCGGCCAAGCAGTTCGCCGAGGGCGCTGAACGCAGGTGGAACGGGACCGTCGAGAGACGGGAATAGAAGCAGGCGAGCCTTCGCTGTAAGCGGACCATAGGAGACGTCGAACTCAATATATGGACCCGACATCACTGCTTTATGGGTGCGGATAAGCTGCAACGGCCGTCGGATCAATCTCTCCAGTGGAGCGAGCAATTGTTCAAGCGCGAGTTCAAGGATCAGCGAACGACTTGGCTCGGAAGGTAAGGTCAAACCACTCTGCACGTTCGCAATCAACGCTTCCACAAGCGAACCAGGCAAGGACAAGACGACCGTTTCGCCGCCGGCGTCAAAGACGCAGTCAAGCATCGATGCCGCAGCCGGCTCGGCCTGCCAGACCAGCCGGTTATGATCCAGCGACAGCGGTTTATCTCCTAGATGGCTTTGCAGAGCGACGCGGAACGCTGCGATTTCATTGAGCCATGAGACCACAGCATGAGAGAGGATCAGCGCTGGTCTGAACGGTGCGGGTTCCCCCGACGATCGCGACGCAACCCTCCCTTCCACATCAGGGCGTCCTGGCGTTGGAGAAGTGGCCATCAGGTCGGCTCGCCTCCCACTTGGCGATCTGATCCCCTCCGGTACCGAAGCACGACCTCATCATCGGCTTCAATTTCGGCCGCAGCTTCGCAATGCGCGTCGGTCATGCGCTGAACGTCGCGCTCGATCTCTTGCCATTTTTGGCTCGCCGTTGAACGTTTGGCCCAGAGGGTCCGCGCCTCAAGAACGGCAGCCTCGGCCTGGTCTTGAGCGGAACGTGCCTCATCAAACGCCCGTTGCGTCGCTGCGATCTCCTCTGTGAGCCGCCCAATGATGAGATGGTGGCGCCGCTCGAGGTCGGCGACCGATATCGCATCGGCCGACAACATTTCCCGATAAAGCTCGGCTTCAACCCTTGCGCGGCGTCGTTCGGCATTTGCAAGATGCGTGGAAGCCTGTTCGACGGCATCAACCGCGATGTGGCGCCTGGTTTCCATGTTGGACAGTTCACGAAGGGCGCTTCGCTCCCTCATGTCCTTGACGAGCCGCAGTTTAGACGCATGAACGCCATTCAGGCGGTCAGACGTGACATCCATGCCACCGTCTCCTCAAAACTGCATGCCTGGTCCTGACCCTGGCGCAAAAATGCCCGCAACTCATCAATCGAGGCGATCGCCCGGTCCGTCAACGGATCGGAGCCTTGCTTGTATTCGCCGACCTTGATCAAAAACTCCGCCTCGGCGTAACGCGAGAGCAGATCACGGAAGAAGGATGCCGACTTGCGATGCGGCACAGACACGATTGCGTCCATGACGCGGCTTCGGCTCGACAACACGTCGATGGCCGGAAACTGCTCTCGCGAGGCAAGCGCGCGTGAGAGAATGATATGGCCGTCAAGAATGCCGCGCGATTCTTCGGCGATGGGATCGCCCGTGCCGTCACCTTCGACGAGCACGGTATAGAAAGCCGTGATTGAACCGTGCTCGCCCATGCCAGCACGCTCCAATAGGCCTGGCAACAGCGCGAAAACCGAGGGTGGAAATCCGCGTCGAGTCGGAGGCTCTCCTGCGGCAAGGCCGATTTCACGCATGGCGCGGCTAAAGCGCGTCAATGAATCCATCATCAGAACGACGCGCAATCCTTGATCACGAAAATATTCGGCCAGCGCGGTTGCCATATGGGCGCATTGCGCCCGCTCCATGGCCGAACTGTCGGAGGTTTCAACGACGACGACCGAACGGTGCATGGCCTCGCAAAGATGGCGCTCGATGAATTCACGCACCTCCCGGCCACGTTCGCCGATCAGCGCGACGATGGTGACATCGGCGGCCGCGCCTTTGACGATCTGCGACATCAGCGTCGACTTGCCGCAACCAGCGTCACCATAGATTCCGATCCGCTGGCCTTCTCCACATGTCAGAAGCCCGTCCAGGACGCGAACGCCAAGCGGAAAAGGCTGTTCGATGCCGCGTCGCTTCATGGGGTTGGGCGCCCTGCCGCGCAGCGGACGAACTTCGCCAGTCTTTATCGGGCCCCCGCCATCGAGTGGACGGCCGAAGCTGTCGATTACGCGGCCGAGCAAATTGGGACCGACTGGCACTTCCTGCATTCGCCCGGTCGTGACCACTTCTGCACGGCTGGACAATCCGACCATGTCGCCGATCGGGGTGAGTAACACCCCGTCCGGCAATAGACCGATCACCTCGGCCTCTAGTGACCATCCGCTGCGAGGATCTTGCAGGAGGCACAGTTCCCCAACACGGGCCTCCGGCAGAACGGCGTGGAGCAGCGTGCCTATTGCCCGCGTGACCCGACCACGAACGGCGCGGGTGTCGATATGCTTTGCGGAAGATCTTAAGGACGAGAGCGCGGCGTGAACATTCCCTTCCCCTGCCGCAGCCTCATGGGCTGGTCGTTGCATGGTCACGGCTCGCTCTCCTGCGAGGACAAACCAAGGCCAAGACGAAGCGCGCGGACCTGCGCGGCAAGTCCAAGGTCGACATTGCCAAACTCGCTCCACAAAACGCACTGGTCCGCCGTCAGCGCAGGATCCGGCTCAATCCTGACCTTAGGTCGGTCGTCAAGTCCATCGTAGGCCGCGAACTCACTGGCCAGCAGATCGGCTTTCAGGGGCGATACGTGAAGGCACACTTCCGTGTTCTTATACTTTTGCTCGATGGCGTGACGAACGGCCCGCACCAGCATCTCGCTCGGCTCAAAGGCACCCAGCAAATTGCTCACGATCTCAATGACCAACTGCGGCAATTCCTGATCCAGAGCGGCCTTTCGCTGCGCCAGTTCGCAAACAGCCTGCGCGATCAGCCGTGTCATTTCCTCCGCTCCCGTCTTTTTGCCCTCGGCATGGCCGCGCATCCGTTCCAGCTCAAAAGCTTTGCGTCCCCAGCTACGAACGCGCTGCAGATGTCGCTCGGCAGCGGCGAGCGCTTGCACGGCATCGTGCCAAACCTTGAGTTCGGCTGCCCGTATCAGGGGCCCGAGCGGGCGAATCCGCGGCGCCACCGGCAATGCTGGGACATCGGCGGTCATCCCCTGGCAACCTCCGTCCTCAAATGAGCCATGACCAAGGAAAGCAGCGGGCCTGCGGCACCACGGTAGTCGGCGGCCGGATTGTCCGCGGCGGTCCCAACGGGCAAGCGTAGAAGCACGCGGATACGCTCAAGCGCTGGAGCCTCGTCGAGCCAGGTGCCGAGACAGACGTGCCCATCATGTTCAATCTGTCGCGATAGTTGCTCCGGGTCGGCAATGGGCGTCGTTGCGACCGCGCTTGATAAATGCCGGATCCCAAAAGCATGCGCTTCGGCACCGATCAGTTCGACCAAAATTGATAGATCGTGCCTTGAAACCAGCTTCAGGACCGAGCGCGCATGCCAGATACTACCTGCGAGCAGGGCAGCTCGACGCGGATCATGCCCGAGCAGCAGGTCTTCGTTCCAGTTGGCTCCGCTCACCTCGACTTCGCCGCCAAGCAGCAGCCCGGCCAGTTTTGGCTGCAGTCTGGAACTCTGCTGTAGCCGCAGCAACGTGGGAGGCGACAGCAGCGGATCAAGGCGCGCAGCAAAGTGGCTCGGATGAATGGAGGCAACAAGCTCGCGCAGCCGATCGGAGGCCAACATGGACGAACGATTGGATTCGGTGAATGACATCGATGCCGACATAAGCGTCCTGACTACGTCGCATCAGAAGTGGTCTTCTTGTCAGCAGCCCGGACGGCCGGCACGCTCGAACCTCCGCCAAACATGGTCAGCTTACGCGACGATTGTCCGAATTGACGAATACGCGCGCCCAACAACACGTAAGAGGCGATGCCGAATGCGGCGCCGGCACCGCCCACCCCGAACGCAAGCAACGGCGTTGAAGCAAATTTTGCTGGTTGAGGGGAACTGACTGCCCGTGACGACTCAAGCGGCGCCCGCTCAACCGGCACAAAGACGACCGCCACCTTGTCGTAGGAGAGCCCCTCGATGCTGTTGGCGACCAGCATCTTGATCTGCGGTAAGAGCGCCGAGAGCTTCGCGCTAGAGCCATGTCGAATGAAGACCGACGCCGAGGATGGGGTCGCATCCTGCCGCAACAGATCGTTCTTCGGCAGAACGACATGAACACGCGCTGAAAGGACGCCATCGATGTTACTGATCGTGCGGGATAATTCTTCGCTTAGCGCATAGATGTAACGAGCGCGCTCCTCGATCGGTGAGGCAACCAGTCCCGACCCCTTGAACACCTCGCCAAGATTCTTAAAGGATTGGCGAGGCAACCCCTCGACATTCAGCAAGTCAATCGAATACGCAAGCTGCTTTTCCTCGACCTGGATTGCGCTGGTTCCATCCTTGGCGACAACACGGACCGCATCGACACCCTTACCAAGAAGAAGCGCGAGCATCTCATTAGCCTCACGCTCCTGAATCTTGGTATAGAGATCGGTCTTACAGCCAATCAAAGCAAGAAGGAGCGGCAGGGCAAGACAAATGCGAAGCCGCCGCCACGATCGATGGCCGCCACCGCCACGCCTCTGGACCACGTCAGTCATCATCCTCACTCAGCCGGCCGATAGCAGCTTGTTCAGCGACGAACTGACGGCGCTGGTGCTCTTGGAGACAAGTGAAACCTGAACGACGTCTCTGTAGACATCGCGCAGACCAACCATCATCGAATCGAAATCCGAACCTATCGGCTTAACCGCCGCATGTGCGCCGACATCATCCACATGCACAAGCAGCTGCGCAGCCGACCCCCCTTGCACGCCATTCGGAGCAGGCGCGCCGCTGACTGCGGGAGAAACGGCATGACTCCGGTACATAGTGGAAAGTGCATGAAGGACGCGATCGCCCGGCGGACTTGCGAACGCACTCGCACGCTGAACCTCTGATACCGGCGGAGCGACTGCCGCTCTAGCTGAGACTGACGAGGCAACGACCTCATTGGAAGACGCTTGCGCAAGGGACTGCTCAAAGTGGGCCTGCTCGCCAGTGGCGGCCGGCGAGCAGGCACTGGAAACACAGTCAGCTGAATGGGGAGAGATCGGCGTCGCGCCTACCATCATAATATAAGGAGTCATTGTGCTCGTGTGATGAGATCAGGCATGGTTAAACGACGAACGGATCATGAGCGTAGATTGGCGAGCTGACGAAAACCTGACGAAGATGCCGCTGGTTACGTCATCTAAAGATCACGTTTGGCCTTCACGTTGGAATGAAATTCTAGGTTTTTTTCAGGCGGAAGGCCTTCGGGAATGCTCATCCGATCCACAACGGTTAACATTTTGAGGAGAGTTCTCCATGTCGGAGTTTTTGTCTATCTGGGATCGGTAAGCGCGCTCGGCGCATCCCTCTCACTGCCGTCGGCTCCTTACAGCTACACGGTTCTGGATCAGGACCTTTCCGCCGCGCTGCAGGAGTTCGGCAACAATCACAATATCAGGGTCAATGTCAGCGCCGAGGTAAAGGGCCGGATTCGTGGGCGAATGCCGGACCAGCCACCGCGAGAGTTCCTCGAGCGCTTGACCAATCTGTACAATCTTCAATGGTATTACGACGGTCTCGTGCTTTACATATCCGCGGCTCAAGAGGCGCAAAGCCGTCTCATTGTGTTGAACCCGATCAGCTTCGATGCGTTCAGGACCGCGCTCGATGTGCTCAACATCTCCGATGAGCGCTATATCGTGAAGCCGGCTCCAGGAGATGGCCTCGTCCTGGCTTCGGGCCCGCCACGCTTCATCGCGCTCGTGGACCAAACGCTCAAGGGCCTTGTGGCGGAGGCGCAGGCGCGGCGGAATCCAACCGCTGCCGAAAAGCCGCCACTGGGGTCGGTTTTGATGTTGTTTCGTGGCTCCTCGAGCACGGTCATTCGCGACGGACGACCTGAAAGCCACTATTCCTCAGAAGCGCAGCATCAGGACGGCATCGCGCGCGAAGCTGCAGGCCAGAAGTGACTTAACAATACGAGAGAGCTCGAGCCGAGGATCCGAACTGCATTCGCTTAAATCCTCTGATCGTCAGCTTTTCGAAAGCCGCCTTACCCAGGATGAGCCTGTCTGGATGGCGGCGCCTCGCATCGACCGCGCCAGACGTGTGCATCCAGGAGAGCTTGAAGATCAACGCGAACCTCCGAAACAGCTGCTTCGGTCTCGCAGGACAGGAGCCTTCGCATTGCTCGAGCTGCTCCATCATGCGGGAATGACAGATGGATTTCAACGAATTCGGACCATCGAACACGAGCCCGGACACCAATTCACCGCTACCGCCCACGGACGCTACCGGCTTTGAGCAGCAGCTCAACGGCGCTCAGGGTGGTGCTGCGCCACATCGTACCGCCTCGCCCGCGCTGCCGGGGGAGCCCTATTCGCCATATCTGGACGCAGGCCGTCACTATTCGCCGTACTTGGATGCTCGGCACCCTTATTCGCCATACCTGGATATAGCGCAACCCTATTCGCCAGGCTTGCGTTTGGAGGATGATTCGCATGCGCCGGCTGCGCTCGGTGCAGATCCAGCACCAGAACCGTCCCCGCATCACCTCTCGCAGCAGACGATCGCTCAGGCGATCGAGGCGCATCCGGCCTTCGCACGCCGGACCATCTCAGGCTGGGCCTTCCGAAGTTGTACCGCCAGACCTTTCCGAGTTCCGTATGCGGGACGGACGTCTCGCCAATCTGCAAATTGCAACGATTGTGATCGCCTTTTCGAAGTCTGCCGCACCGAAGCAACTCAGCACAAGATCAGACTTCACTTTCGTACATCAGCCCCGTGGGCGGGTGTTCCCCCATTATGATTTTCGAGCGGCGTGGATGATGCCGCTTGAGGTCCGCTGTGCCGCCGGAAGCCGCAGCAGAGGACTTCCGCGAACCTCCAAGATGTATGAACGGACGCATGCTGTTCCGGCTGCCTACATACGGCCGAAAGCCGCCCACACCCCGTCCTCGCCGTCCCAGCTGCCTCGGCTCGCCGCCTTGGAGTACTCCGTGGCGCGCTGCTCGAAGAAATTGGCGTGCTCGACGCCATTGAGGATCTCGACGAGCCAAGGCAGCGGATGCGGCTTGAGCTGCGTGAACCCATCCTCCTCGGCCTTGAAGAAGCCGAAAACCGGGGCAATCCGGAGTTGGGTCAGTCGCCAGTCGGCGACAAAACGGACGTAGGCGTGGATCTGCTCAGGGCGCATGCCCTCGATCTTGCCCAGGCCAAAGGCGAGATCGACGAAGTTCTCCTCCAGCTTTACCATCGTTCTGGCGACATCGACGATGTCGTCACGGACCGAGCGCGTCACGGCGCCGGTCTCGCGGTGCCATTCGTGAAACAGCTTGATGACGCCCTCGCAGTGGAGACTCTCGTCGCGCACCGACCAGCTTACGATCTGTCCCATGCCGTTCATCTTGTTGTGGCGCGGAAAATTGAGCAGCATAGCGAAGCTCGCGAACAACGCCATGCCTTCGGTAAAGGCGCCGAACATAGCCAGGGTGCGCGCGACATCGGCCACGGTGTCAACGCCGAACTCGTGCATGTAGTCCGCCTTGGCGCGCATTTGCGCATAGCTGCGAAATGCCTCGAACTCGGTCTTGGGCAAGCCGAGCGTCTTGAGCAGCAGCGCATAGGCGTCGATGTGGACCGTCTCCATGTTCGTGAAGGCCGCCATCATCATCTGGACGGTGAGCGGCTGGAAAATCGGGATGTATCGCTTGAGATAATTGTCACCGACCTCGATGTCCGACTGAGTAAAGAAGCGAAAGATCTGGGTGAGCAGCGCGCGCTCGCTGGCGGTGACGCGGTCCGACGCCCAGTCCTTGAGGTCGTTGCCGAGCGGCACCTCCTCGGCCATCCAATGCGTCTGCTGCTGACGCTTCCAGAACTCGTAGGCCCAAGCGTAGCGATCAACGTCATAGCTGCCCATCGAGTCAAGGAGACCAACGCGTCCCTTGCCGATCAGCGTGCGCGGATCGACAGACGAGAGATCGATCATTGACATGCGAGGCACTCCTCATAATCGGTGCGCTGCGCAGGCGGCTGCCGCGGCGCGGCCTCGTCATCGTCGACGATCTTGCCGGCGAACGCCGCGCGCGAGATCGATTTTGAACGGCAGTAATAAAGGCTCTTCACCCCACGCTTCCACGCCGTCCAGTGCAGCATGTGGAGATCCCACTTATCGACCTCGGCCGGCAGATAGAGGTTGATTGACTGACTCTGGCAGATGAATGCGGCCCGGTCGCCTGCAAGCTCGACGATCCAGCGCTGGTCGACCTCGAAGGCGGTGCGAAACACCGCTTTCTCGTGTTCCGACAGAATGTCGAGATGGGCGACCGAACCCTCCTGCGCAATGATCGACTGCCAGGTCACCGGGGTGTCGGCGCCCTTGGCGATCAGTACCCTGGTCAGATGAGGATTACGTACCGAGATGGCACCAGACAACGTCTTGTGGGTGTAGATGTTGGCCGGGATCGGCTCGATGCATGCGCTGGTGCCGCCGCAGATGATGCTGATCGAAGCAGTCGGCGCGATCGCGATCTTCTGGCTGAAGCGCTCCATCACGCCACGTTCCAGGGCGTCCGCGCACGGGCCACGCTCGCGAGCAAGGGCGACGGATGCCGCGTCGGCATCACCCCGGATCTTCCGAAACATCTTTAGATTGAATGATTTCGCCAAGCCACTCTCCATTGGAATGCCATTCGCCTGGAGGAACGAGTGGAAGCCCATGACGCCAAGTCCGACCGAGCGCTCGCGCAGGGCGGCGTAGCGGGCCCGCTTCATACCCTCCGGCGCCGTCGTGATGAAGTGGGTGAGCACGTTGTCGAGGAAGCGCATGACGTCCTCGATGAAGCCGGGTTCCTCATTCCATTGGTCCCAAGTCTCGAGGTTGAGCGATGACAGACAGCACACCGCGGTGCGCTCCTCGCCGCGATGGTCGATGCCGGTCGGGAGCGTAATCTCGCTGCACAGGTTGGAGGTCGAGACCTTGAGACCGAGCTCGCGCTGGTGCTTGGGAAGCGCGCGATTCACAGTGTCGATGAACAAGAGATAAGGCTCGCCTGTCTGCAACCGGTTCTCAAGAATGCGTTGCCATAGCTGTCGCGCGTCGATCTCGCGGACGACCTCGTTCGTCTTCGGGCTGCGCAGAGCGAACGCGGTGCCGGCGCCCACGGCACGCATGAACTCGTCGGTGAGGTTGATGCCGTGATGCAGGTTGAGGCTCTTGCGGTTGAAGTCGCCGGACGCCTTGCGGATCTCGAGAAACTCCTCGATCTCGGGATGCTGGATATCGAGATAGACCGCCGCCGAGCCGCGCCGCAACGAGCCCTGGCTGATCGCCAGCGTCAGGCCGTCCATGACGTGGATGAACGGGATGACGCCTGAGCTGACGCCGCCCTTCACCTTCTCTCCGATCGAGCGAACATTGCCCCAGTACGTGCCGATACCGCCCCCGTTGGAGGCAAGCCACACGTTTTCGTCCCAGGTGCCAACGATGCCTTCGAGCGAGTCCGACACCGAGTTAAGGAAGCACGAGATTGGCAGGCCGCGCGTGGTGCCGCCATTGGACAGCACCGGCGTGGCTGGCATGAACCACAGCCGAGACATCGCGTCATAGAGACGTTGGGCGTGCGCAACATCGTCCGCGAAGGCACAGGACACCCGCGCGAACATGTCCTGGACGCTTTCGCCGACGAGCAGATAACGATCGGTCAGCGTTAGCTTGCCGAACGCGGTCAGCAGGCCGTCGCGCGATCGATCGAGCGTGAGATCGGACGGCTTTGGCAATGGCGCGAGAGGCCGCGGCAGCGGAGGCGATGACGGCGGCGGCACAACACACCGCTGAGGCGCGGCAGACTTTGGCCGCGCCGGCCACGGCCGCACACTCGGCCACTCAATTAGATGACCATGCTGATTGAAATCGTAAGACGGCGACATCGGCAACCCCGCGATGTTAGGGGGTGAAGCCACGCGCACGACTTGCGAGGAGACGGGTCAAACGTCCCAGGCTGCAAGCGACGCACGGGGCACCCCGCCCGAGGACGTTCTATTCTGTCGCGGCAGGTCTCCTGGCTCGCGGGTCGCTGCGGCTGTCGGCCTTCCCGGTGCTGTCGCGGCCAGTGACCATTATGACAACCGCTCGCCGCTTACAGTTGCGGGGGCAGCCCCGGAATAGCCGTTACCGGCGCACCGGGTTCTCTCTTAGCTTCCACCCTACTAGATGCAGAATGGAAGACCGTGGCAGATCTACATACAGACGCCGCGCGTCGAGATTCGTCAAGGCTTGTGGCAGGGGAGTCGAGACGCAGGACGCCACGTCCGCTCCGGGTCCGGGCCCGCAACGCTGTGTTCGAGCAAATGCCCCCCCTGCTTCGGCCCATTCCGTGAAAAGAGTGGCAGCATTTTGATTTCGATGCTCCGTCGCGATGACGGGTGCCTATGCGAGTCCGCGTTGGATAGGAATCCGTTCGGCGAAGGTTCTGGGCGATGCTGGCGAGGGATAATCTCGTGACGCGCAACGTTTGGCTTGAAATTCAAAGCGGTCGAGAATGCGATCGAGCTGCGCCAGCAAGGTGTTGCTCTTCTTGTGGAACTGGCGTGAGGTGCGTCCCTGCCATGATCGTGCGATCTCGGTGGCTTGCCGCGCGCGCCAGATCGAGCGCGATAGCTCCACAAATGCTTGTGGTACCACTGAGCCTTCAACGCGCAACAGTCGCCGTCGCGCTTGCTGACGTGGCCAAGTGTTTTGGCGCCATGATTTACCAGAGCTCCGATCGCAGTAATGACCGTGCCGGCACAACGGTTGTCCTCACTTGCGTGGTCATGGATGAAGCCGCCAAGGAGGCTCGATCTTAGTCAGCTTTTCGCAAGCTGTCCCTGCTAGCATGAAGCGGATAGGTCATCTCGCGGCGACGCCGCTATCCGGGTGTTACGACATGAACGCAGCCGATATTAATGCAACAGCGCCGCAGGTTGGCGCCCCCTCCGACACCGCCGAGAGCGGCGGCGATGACACGCGTGCAGCGCTACTGCGCCGAGCATTCGAAAAGGCTCTCGTTTCCGTCGCCACGCAAGTCATAAGCGATTCCCAGTCGGATATGGATGAGGCCATGAGCGAGCTTGATGATGGGTGAGCCGATGCTCGGCGCCACATAGAGATACAGCCCGCTGAGCTGCTGCCGGTTTGATGGACACCGAGATTAGGTGTTTCATGAAGCCGGAGGTGGCGATGAAAAGACGGAAGTTCAGCCGCGAGTTCAAGGTCGAGGCGGTCAAGCTGGTGCGGGACCGTGGGGTGCCGGTGGCGCAAGCCGGCCGTGACCTGGATGTTCATGAGAATGTTCTCCGCAAATGGGTGAAGGAGTTGGGCTCCGACCCGGCGCAAGCCTTTCCCGGCCACGGGCAGATGAAGCCGGAGCAGCAGGAGATCGAGCGGCTGCGCCGTGAGGTCGCCAAGCTGAAGGCCGAGCGGGATATCCTAAAAAAGGCCGCAGCCTACTTCGCGAAGGAAGCGACATGAAGTTCGCCTTCGTCGCGAAGCACCGGACGATCTGGCCGGTGGCATGGCTATGCGATGCGCTGGGAGTGTCGCGGTCGGGCTTCCATGCCTGGCTGAATCGCTCTCCCAGCACCAGATCCCGCAGCGACGAGGAGCTCGGCGGCAAGGTCAAGGCCAGCTTCGCCGCCAGCGACCGCACCTATGGCGCACGCCGGGTGTGGCGTGACCTGCTCGCCGACGGGGCGGATTGCGGCCTGCACCGGATTGAGCGGCTGATGCGCCTGCAAGGCTTGCGGGCGCGGCCGCGACGTCGGCGCTTGCCGAAGGACAGCGGCGATCGACAGCTCGAGACCGTACCGGCGAACCTCCTTGACCGGCAGTTCGCCGCCGAGCGGCCGAACCAGAAGTGGATCGCCGACTTCACCTATCTCTGGACGGCCGAAGGCTGGCTCTATGTCGCAGCGGTGATCGACCTGTTCTCACGCCGCGTGGTGGGCTGGTCGATGAGTGCCGCCATGACGGCACAGCTCGTGACGGACGCATTGTTGATGGCCGTCTGGCGGCGCGGCAAGCCGGATGCACTGTTGCATCACTCCGACCAGGGCAGCCAGTACACCAGCGAGCAGTTCCAGCGCCTGATGGCCGACCACGGCATCGTTTGCAGCATGAGCTGGAGAGCTTCTTCTCCTCGCTCAAGACCGAGCGTACGGCCAACAAGATTTATCGAACCAGAGATGAGGCACGCGCCGATGTGTTCGACTACATCGAACGATTTTACAACCGCGCATCAGAACACCCATCTGTCTATGTTGTTGAAGAGAAGAGACTTTGCTGATTGGGATGCGATCCCGTGGGGTATCTTGGGTTCTGTCGCGCTCGTTCGGCGATAGATTGAGCGGCAGTTGTTATCAGCGAGGCGCGGGCGAAGATCCACGGGCCGTCCGACAGCGGATGGAAGGCTTCGATTTCGCCGGCTTCAGCGGCCAGCTGCGGATTCCGATTTATTCCGGCCGGGTATTCCGACTTGAAGCCGGCCATCGTTCCGATTTGAAGCCGGCCACGATTCCGAAATGAAACCGGCCGGCATTCCGATTTGAAGCCGGCCGGGTTTTGGAAGTCGGCGTTTTCGTTTGGGTCAGTCCTTCAGGCATCAAGTCCCTCGTTGATCCACGAGGGGAAGCGGATGCCGGCCAAGAGAGAACTGACCATGCGACAGATACGACAGATGCTGCGGCTTGCCCGTGATGGGGTGAGCGCCCGGGAGATCGGGTGCATGTTTCGCGGGATCGTGAGCACGGATTTCAGGGGATCGTGAGCAGAGATTTCAGACGATCGTGAGCACGGATTTCGCGGGATCGTGAGCAGCTTTTCAGCAACTCAGCCCGCTTCGGCCGACAACTCAACCGGCTTAGGAACTGCCTCGTCAGTGAACGAGGAAGGCCGATGCCCACCCAGAGATTGTCGATGCGCCGGATCAAAGAGGTTCTCCGCTTAAAACATGTTCAAGGCTTGCCGGAGCGAGCCATCGCGCGCACCTTGGGCATCAGCAACGGCGCCGTGCACAGCTATCTACGCCGAGCCGGGGCTGCCGGGCTGAACTGGCCGTTGCCGGCCGGAATGAGCGACGAGGACCTGGAGCTGCTGCTTTTCCCGGCGCCGAGGCCTGCGTCGCAGAGCCCCCAGCGGGCCGTTCCCGACTGGGGCTATGTCGACAAGGAGCTGCGCCGACGCAACGTGACCCGTCGGCTGCTGTGGGACGAGTATCGCGCCACCCATCCCGATGGCTTCGGCTACACCTGGTTCTGCACGACGTACGAGGCCTGGAAGGGGCGAGCCCGGCCTTCGATGCGGCAGACGCATCTGGGCGGCGAGAAGGTTTTCGTGGATTTCGCCGGCGACACCATCGACGTCATCGATCCCTCAAACGGGGAAGTGCAGTCGATGAAGCTGTTCGTCGCGGCGATGGGCGCCTCCAACTATACCTATGCCGAGGCCTGTCCAAGCGAGGGGCTCGCCGACTGGATCCGGGTCCACATCAATCTTTTCGCCTTCCTCGGCGGCGTGCCGACATTCGTAGTCTGCGACAATCTCAAGGCCGCCGTCACCAATCCCGACCGCCACGATCCCGGCCTCAACCGAACCTATGCCGAGATGGCGAGCCATTACGGCACGGCCATTCTCGCAGCCCGGCCGCGGCGCCCAAAAGATAAGGCAAAGGTCGAAGTTGCGGTGCAAGTCGCCCAGCGATGGATTCTGGCGCGGCTGCGCAACCAACGCTTCTTTTCGTTGGCGGAGCTGAACGCAGCCATCAAAACACTCGTCGTCGAACTCAATGCAAGGCAGATGCGCGACTTTGGCGCCAGTCGCGCCGAACTGTTCGCCGAGCTCGACAAGCCCAAGCTTACAAAGCTGCCGGACCAGGCTTACGCTTTCGCACGCTGGAAGCGATGCCGGATCGGCCCCGACTATCATATCGAGATCGATGGACACTGGTATTCCGCGCCGTATCGGCTCATCCGTGAGCTTGTCGACGCACGCATCGATGACAGAACGGTCGAGATCTTCCACAACGGCCGCAGGATCGCCAGCCACGCCCGCGCGCCCAACCGGCGGGGCCACACCACCATCGCCGACCATATGCCCAGCGCCCATCGGCGCTACGGTCAATGGACGCCCGCCGGAGTGATCGTCGCCGGCGAGCGGATCGGTCCGTCGACCGCCGCCTTCTTCCAGGCCGTGATCGCGGCCCGGCCGCATCCCGAGCAAGGCTTTCGCACCTGCCTCGGCATTCTGTCACTGGTCAAAAGCTACAGCGCGGAGCGCGTCGAAGCGGCCTGCCGGCGCGGCATTCTGATCAAGGCGCGATCCGTCGCCTCGATCCGCTCCATCCTCCAGAACGGTCTGGATCGTACCTTTCTCGACGAGCCCTCCGAACACCAACCCCTGCGCCACGGCAACATCCGCGGCCGCGATTATTTTCACTGAAGCCAAGGAGACCTGTATGCTCAACCATCCCACCCACGAACGCCTGATCGAGCTCGGCTTGAGCGGCATGGCCAAGGCCTTCGAGGAGCAGCGACGATCGCCTGATCTCGAAGCCTTGCCGTTCGAAGATCGCATCGGCCTGCTGGTCGACCGGGAAGCGGCGGAACGCGACACCAGGCGGCTCACCACGCGCCTCAAGCTGGCCTCGCTCCGCCAGAATGCCTGCGTGGAGGACGTCGATTTGCGCACGCCGCGGGGTATCGACCGGGCCGTCTTCGCCAAGCTCGCCAGCGGCGACTGGATCGATCGCCACGAGAATTTGCTCATAACCGGGGCGACCGGATTGGGCAAAAGTTGGTTAGCCTGTGCCCTCGGCCACAAGGCCTGCCGAGATAATCGCTCGGTCCTCTATCACCGCGTCCCAAGATTGTTCGAAGCGTTGGGGCTCGCGCGGGGCGATGGACGTTATGCCCGCTTGCTCAAAACCCTTGGCCGCGCCCAGGTTCTGATTTTGGATGATTGGGGATTGTCGGTGCTCACCGCTGCCGAGCGGCGCGATCTACTGGAAATCCTTGACGATCGCCATGGCCGCTCCTCCACCATCGTAACCAGCCAACTCCCTGTGGACACATGGCACGAAGTTATCGGAGATCCCACGCTAGGCGACGCGATTCTGGATCGCCTCGTCCACAACGCTCACCGCCTCCAGCTTGCTGGCGAAAGCATGCGAAAACGCAACGCCAAAACCATCACCCTTGACGAGCAGCCAGAACGCTGACCCTATCACCGCCTCGGCCGGAGCGAGGCTGCTCACGATCGTCTGAATTCGGCGCTCATGATCGCGCGAAATCGCTGCTCACGATCACTGAAATATGCAGATCGGGCGCACGCTCGGGGTGGCGCGCAGCACGATCCAGGACAATCTCAAGCGTGCCTCGACTGCCGGGCTGGCGTGGCCTTTGGCGGGCGATCTGACCGACGCCGTTCTTGAACAACGTCTGTTTGCCCATGCCGGCGTCAGGCGCGGCTTCCGCCGGCGCCGGGAGCCGGATTGGGCCTCGCTGGCCTGTGAGCTGAAGCGGCCTGGCGTCAATCTGATGGTGCTGTGGGAGGAGTACCGGGCGGTCCATCCGGAAGGTTATGGCTACAGCCGGTTCTGCGATTTATTCCGGGAATTCGAGCGGCGGCTGTCTCCGACGATGCGGCAGGACCATCCGGCCGGCGACAAGGTCTTTGTCGATTACTCCGGCAAGAAGATCATGATCGTTGATCGCGCAACCGGGGTTGTGCGCGACGCGGAGATCTTCGTCGCCGTGCTTGGCGCCTCGAATTACACCTACGCCGAGGCGACCTGGACGCAGACACTTCCGGACTGGATCGAGGCTCATGTCCGAATGTTCCGGTTCTTTGGCGGGGTGCCACGCCTCGTCGTCCCTGACAATCTGAAGTCCGGCGTGCACCGGGCGTCGTTCTACGACCCCGAAATCAATCGCAGCTACGGGATGATGGCGTCCCATTACGGCGTTGGCATCCTTCCGGCACGGCCAAGAAAGCCCCGGGATAAGGCAAAAGTGGAAGCCGGAGTGCGTTTTGCCCAGACCTATATCCTCGGGCGGCTTCGCCGGCAGACCTTCTTCTCGCTGGCTGAGGCGAATGCGGCAATCGCCGCCGCGCTGGAGCGCATCAACGCCCACGTCATGCGCCGGATCGGCGTCAGCCGCCGACAATTGTTCGAGACCGTCGAGATGCCTGTCCTGGCGCCGTTGCCGGATGCCGACTATCAGTTCGCGGAATGGCTCCTGGCCCGCGTCTCGCTCGATTATCACGTCGAGGTCGACGGCTTCTTCTACTCAGTTCCACACGGCCTGATCCGGGAGCAGGTCGACGTTCGCGCCACCACCCGGACCATCGAGTTGTTCCATCGGGGTTTGCGTGTTGCTGCTCACCAGCGCCGTTATGGCGGCCGCCGGCACGGCACTGATCCCGATCACATGCCCAGTGCGCATCGGCGTTACGCCGAGTGGACTCCCGATCGATTCCGGCGCTGGGGGCGGTCGATCGGGCCCAACACCGAGGGGCTCGTTCTCGCCATCCTGGCCAATCGGCCTCATCCCGAACAGGGATTCCGGACCTGTCTCGGCGTGCTTCGGCTGTTCAAGGATATTGATCCCGAACGCGCCGAGCTGATCGCGGCCCGCGCGGTCGCGGTCAGCGCACTGACCTACAAGAGCATCGCCTCCATCATCGCCAACAAGCTCGAACGCAGTTCTCGCGATACCGAGGACGCGATCATCGAACATCCCAATCTGCGCGGCCCCGGTTACTTCCATTGAAAGGATTATCCAGCATGCTCACCCATCCCACCCTCGACCTGCTGCATAGCCTTGGTCTCCACGGTATGGCCAAAGGCTTCAAGGACCTCGATGCCCAGTCCGAAGCGCGCAGCCTCGAACACGCCGAATGGCTGGCGTTGCTCCTGGAACACGAGAAAACGCTGCGCCAGCAAAAGCGGTTCGAAAGCAGAGCTCGAGCCGCCAAGCTGCGTCATGCCGCCTGCGTCGAGGATGTCGATTACCGCGCTATCCGCGGCCTCGACCGCACGCTCTTTCTAAAACTCGCCGCTGGCGACTGGATCCGGGCACGACATAATCTCCTTGTTACCGGGCCGTGCGGCGTCGGCAAGAGCTGGCTCGCTTGTGCCCTCGGCAACAAGGCTTGCCGAGACGACTTCTCAGTTGCCTACCATCGTGTGCCGCGTCTCTTCGCCGCTCTCGCACTCGGCCGCGCCGATGGCCGCTATACCAAGATGCTGCGGGCGATCGCACGACTTGATCTGCTGATCCTGGACGACTGGGGACCAGAACCTCTCGACGCCGACCAGCGCCGTGATTTGCTCGAAATCGTCGAGGATCGATACGAAGCCCGCTCGATTATCGTCACCAGCCAGCTGCCCGTCGATCGCTGGTACGAAATCATCGGCAACCCCACCATCGCCGACGCGATTCTCGATCGCCTCGTCCACAATGCCTACCGCATCGAACTCAAAGGAGAGAGCCTCAGGAAGCAGAAGCAACCCGCTCAAGATCAACCGGTCTCTTGACCTTCCCAGCCCTCGACGACATCATGAAATTGACCCATGCGAACGACGCCACGGGTGGCCGGCTTCAGATCGGAATACCCGGCCGGCTTCGAATTGGAATGCATGGCCGGCTTCGTCGGAATCCGCACACTGCATTGTCATACTCGTCCGCCAGTCCCTGCTCGTTATCGGCGAGCGAGGCAAATCGGTGCTGCAGCTTTTGAAATCCATGGACCTCATCCGGGTCGGTCGAACGCTTAATCAGTTCGTCGTACTCGGCTGCTTTTGCACGATACTGCTGAGATTTAAACATGCCGGGCCCTTTCATTTGAAGTCTCGGCCCATCTCCGACCATCCTCGATGGTCGCACTTGCCTGAATATGGGGATCAAAGGTTCGAATAACGAGCCCCGGCGTACAAATAAGATGGCACAAGAGTGAGCAATATTGACCAGGGGGCTGGGGTGCCGAGCCAGCATACTGCCGCATCACCGCACGATCTTCGGCATCCATGAACACCGGAGAGTTCGATCGTGCTTCCGTCTCATCCCGATTCACGACGCAGCGGCTTGAGAGCCAAAGTAACAAGGATGACATGACAGAATCACCGCCCAATCATCTCGATCGTGACGATTGGGCTGCCCGGGCATCTGAGGCTTTGGCACAGGCAGAGAAGTTGCCGCCCGGCTTGATGCGATGCAAAGCCACAACTTCGCTTCGCCGCAGACATGAAGAAATGGCTGATACCGAAACAGCCAACAGTGCGCCGAAGGCGACAGGCTGACGGCGAGCCACTCCCATAAGACACAAACTGCCTCGCTCCGCCGATCTGAGGCGAGCATTCTGTCGCCGGCGGCCAGCGAACTGACGCGCTCAAAAAATCGGGCTTTTTCCCGTAGAACTGCTGATAATCAGCAGGTAATATCTGAGAACGGGGCAAGCCCCCGCAAGTGATTAGCTGGCTAAAACAGCACGCGCGCTGGGCGCTTGGCAGTTAACCGACATCGGGCAGGCTTGCGAGTCAAAGGAGGCTGCCGTGGCAAAGCCAATCAAGGACATCTTTGACCCCCAAAAATTCCTCGCCAAAGTGGGCGCAGGGAAAACGATCCTCGAGCTTCCGAAGAACAGGCATGTGTTCGAGCAAGGCGACGTCGCAGACTCGGTGTTTTACATTCAAAAAGGCAGGGTCAAGCTAACGGTCGTGTCTGAGCAGGGCAAGGAAGCGGTCGTCGCAATTCTGGAGCCCGGCCAATTCTTTGGCGAAGGATGCATGAATGGTCATCCGTTACGCATCGCGACAACAACAGCGATGGAAGATTGCGTTATCACGTCGATCACCAAAGAGGCGATGATGGCGGCTATTCGCGACGAACCGAAATTTTCACAGCTCTTCATGTCCTATCTTCTGACCCGGAACAGTCGGATTGAGGAGGACCTGATCGACCAGCTCTTCAATTCGAGCGAGCGGCGGCTTGCTCGACTGCTGTTGCTGCTCGCGAATTTTGGCAAGGAGGGCAGTCCGCAGCCGATCAGCGCGACTATCAGTCAGGAGACATTGGCCGAAATGATCGGGACGACGCGATCCCGCGTGAGCTATTTCATGAACAAGTTTCGCAGGCTGGGCCTCATCAGCTATAATGGACACATCGAGGTCCACAATTCGCTGTTGAGCGCGGTTTTGCATGAGAAGCCCCTGCTGAGAGAGCGCGATTAGCAGGGCGGTCCCAAGGAACGACCCCAGGGCGTGGGGGCGCGCTGAGGCCGTCATTTCATCGGATGCTTGGGGGGCATATGCATCCGGTCGCCCCTCACCAAGTCGCGCCGACGGTGTTCGTTCCGCCAGGGATGCGAGGTCGAGATCCGGCACACCAAAAAGGTGCGTGAAATCGTTGGCCGACGTCACTATTCCCCTTCGAGGAAATGCCCCAGCGCCTTTAGTGGGCGCAACCTGTCACAGATGATCTTCAGAATAGCCAGCATCGGCACAGCCAAGATCGCACCAAGCACGCCCCACATCCAGAACCAGAAGACCAGCGACAGGATAATCAGCACCGGGTTCAGCGTGAAGCGCCGCGCAAGCAACATGGGCGTTAGTGTTTCGCCCTCAACGAGATGAATGCCAAGGTAGAGCACCGGCGGCAGCAAGGACCACCACAAGCTCTCGAAGCTCAGCATTCCGACCAGCACGAAGATGCAGACCCCGAAAAGCGGCCCCAAAATCGGAATGTAGTTGAGCAGGAAGGCAGTGGCGCCCCACAACAAAGGGTCTCCCAGGCCGCACAGATACATCGCGGCCGCCGTCGCCATACCCACAGCCGCGTTCATGGCCGTGATGGTCAGGAGATATCCTGATATGTCCTCTTGGATCTGCTGAGAGATATCGACGGCTTGTCGCTTGTTGCTGAACGTCGGCAGGATTTCGACGACACGTCGGAGGAATATGTTGCCCGCGACCAAAAGAAAATAGAGCACCAAGACCGTCGTAAACAGGCCATCGAGTACGGAGCGCGTGCCTGCGAAAAGGACACCCGTTATGCCCAGATCGCGGCGAACCGACACAATTGACCCCCTGCCAGGCGGAGCATCTGCAGCCTGCTCGGCCTGTTGGATGACCTTTTGCAACGCTTGGATCGGCCCGCTGACAAGCCGTAGGTGTGCCTCCAGGCGCGGGATGCCCTCGGGCAGCCGCTCAGCCCAGGTGGTGGCCGGTACCGATAACGCCGCCACCAGCCCTACAAGCGCTCCAATGACCAGAAACACGGTGAAGAGCGCTCCGACAGCCTTGGGGAGATGCAAACGCCCCAAGAGGCGGACAGCGGGTTGAAGCAGGAGATTCAGAACGAGGGCAAGCATGACCGGAAGAATGATCGAGCTTGCGACGTAAAGCGCCGCCAGGACACCTAATCCGAACAGGCCACCGAGAAAGAACGTCCGCGGATCGGACGGAAGCGGCATCTCCGTCTCATTGGCAGCCTCGATTGCCGCGGCGTGTGGCTCTGCCGGATCGATATCCAGCGGGACGGAAGGACTCTGCGGCGGCGGTATGACGGCAACCATGGTTTTCCCTCTGGAGATGAGCGGATCATCTCCTCGGTGCCAATCACCCCCCTTCAGCTTCAGGCTTCGCAAGAGCACAGGCGTGAAGCCCTTGCTCCGCTCTTCAGGCAGCCAAACAAGCGGATTACGAAGCCCGCCTAAATTGCGAAGAGAAGCACTTCGTCGTGACCGCACCTTGCGCATTTAAAGGTGCGCAGATCAAAACCGGGTTTGTCCGGTTCGATGCAGACCAACGTCATCGGTGTGCGGCATCTCGAGCAGCCATGAATTCTGAAGTCTGCAGCACTAAGCCTCGGATTGGATTGACTAGACAGCATGATACTCCCCTTGAGAACCAGGCGGGAGCGCGACACTCTCAGTCACCGATTGTTGCCTATGGTAGGGCGGTGATCCAAACAACCTAGCTTTTTGGGTTCCCTCTGCGCTGGTCAATATTGCTCGCTTTCGCAACAAGACACGCAGAGGAGAAAACAGCACCACGCGCGCAGCGCCCGGTTCAGATGTTGAGGGCGGCTCTTGAGCCGCCCTCTCGCGTTTTGAAGCTGCTTGTCATGTGGTTGCCGAGCTCGCCTACCCCTCAATGATGTAAACGATCTCATGCGTGCGCGGGCGAAGGACAAAATACTTGCCGTGCACGAGGATGAAGTCGTATCCACGCCATTCCGGATAGATTTCCACGATCCGTGACGGCATCGGGTAATACCGGACACCGGCTGGGACAGCCGTTCCGATCGAGAGATTGAAATTCACGTTCGTGACTTCCTCGACCTTCTCTTGCCTGATCGCCGAGGTTATCTGGGTGCGCTTCTCGGCGGGAGGGGCTGCCGTCGCCGAAGTTGCGGCATTTCCCGTCGTCTTGCTGTCCGGGGCCGAGGGCCTGGTCTCGGCAGTCGGCGTTTTCAAGTCCTTTGAGGTGGCGGTCGAATCAACGGCCTTTGCCTTGCTGTCGGCTTTCAGCTCGCTTGCTGTCTTGCTGTCAGAAAGTGGCTTCGATTCAGCGGTCGGATTCTTCATGTCCTTCGAAGTGGCGGTCGGAGCAGTCGAGTCCGAAGCCTTCGACTGGCCCTCGGCTTTCATGTCGCCGGTCGTTTTTGCGTCCGGCTTGACCTGCGCATGTTGAGGCTTACCCTCTTTTGACGCAGCGCCCGGCGTTGCTGTCTCGGCTCCCTTCGCCGCTGGTCCGTTCATCGGCACCGCGCTATCGCCTTTAGGCGAGGCGGCAGCCGGTGCTTCCTTCGCTGCTCCTTGAGCGCCTTGCGCTGTCGCAAGCCCGGTCGTGGCCAATAGGGAGGCAACGGCCGCAGACACCATTAAGGACTTCTTCATCTGATATTTTCCAATTCAAACCGAGTCTATGCCGACGAGCGTCGGCCATAGGGTGGAACGGTCTCAACAGACTATAGTTCCGCTGCTGCCTTCGGTTGGGAGATAGGCGCCGTCAATTGACGACAATTACATTCAGCCCTTCGTTCGGGCTCCCGCACGCGCTCTCGCGTCCGGCTGAATCACTCGCGTAAATAACTGCGCTGTGCCATCTAAGCCCAAACCGCCTATTGGCTCTCGAACAGACACTAAGCGCGCTCGCAAAAAAAGCCTCTTTTGCTTCTGCGCGGTCTTAAATTCGAGGACGTAGTTTTGAATAGCGTGCTTGGCAAGCGCACTTAAGCGGCGCGTGAGTTGCCATGTCCGCAAAGTGGCGACCCAATCCTGGGCTTGACAGAACTTGTCGTAGCACCAAGCGAAAGCAGGAATTGATATAAGTTTCTCGCGGCTAAGTTTGAAAAGCCGCTCAACAAGCAAGAATTTGAGGAGCTCGCCAAAGATGAGGACCATAAGTCCCTCAACGATGTGGCCTGTCGCCGTCAGGTAAGCTGCGACTGGCTTGACAGGCTCCAGCAAAATAACCGGCACAATGAACAACGCCAAGGTCGGATACGGCCGAAGCGACACAATCCACGCCCGCACGCTCTCAAACACCCAGCAATCCGCCAGCCAGCGAAGTACAGGCTTGGCGAGAGCGAAAAGCACGACATCCACCAAGAAGTAGACGGCGGCCATCAGAAATACAGAGGATTTGAATATGCGGCGCAAGCTGGTTCTCCAACGAACCAAAGCGCGAACCCATCATAAGTTCACCGGCGGAAGCGGCGAATTACAAAACCACCATGGAACCTTTGTTCGGCCAGCTGTCGGAGCTTCGCTGCCGGTCGGTCGATCGGTCGGGCCTTTAGGTGCTATGCTGCCGATAGTCGAGCGCGGTCAGTCCATGGATGGCACGCTCGCACAGCTTGTCGGCATCGCGTTCGCCGTCGCCTGCTGCCTGCACAATTCTCCTGGCAATGATTTCCCGATCTACCTCCAGCTGGCCGATGTGTTGAAGCGTTCGACATGCCAGGTCGTACGCTGCGTTCACGGCGGTTACCTGCTCTGGATCAACGGATAAGCTTTCGAAAATCGGATTGACACTGGCCATAATGCTCCTCACGGCAAGCTCGTTTGCCAAGCTCAGTCCCGCCTCGCGATGAACCAGAGCCACTTTGCTCCGGCACCGCGGGACAGACATGTTAGCGATTTGTCGGGGTCATCTTTGCAACAAGCTCTGCGAATGGCTTGTACGACTGCTTGGCAAGATCGCCGTAAAGCGCGCCGATCTTCGGCGACTCCGCAACGAACGTGTCATAAGTTGCCTTGGCGAAGTCGGCCTGAACTTCAATCGCATTGTCGAGCGACTTTACGCCCGAGAGCTTCTCAACAAACAGTTTCGTGTCCTCAAACGACTTCTTCGTGTAGTCCCCGTAAGCACTGGCAATCGCAAGGAAGCCCCCAGGCAAGGCGCTGGACGAAGCTCCTGTATTGAGTTGATCATTGCCATTCGATTGGTGCGGTAAATTCTGGTCTGTCCGGATCTGATCTGACATTCATGTTTCCTTGTTCGTTTGGTGGTGGATCAACGTTGCGCGCCACCAAGTTTTGCTTCAGAGCCCTCAGTTCTCGCGGGTCCGTTCCGCGGCGTGTGTTCGCACGACGAACAGCCCGCTGTGTGTGCGCGCAGCGAATTTCTCATCGGCCGGTCGGCTAGCCATTTGCCGGCGGCGCGTCGGCGCGGACAGGCCAGCCAGGGCCGGTAGGACGCCCATCCATGGGAGCGATCTGACAATTGCGCATTCAAAAATGAGTCGAATCGTGAAAGCGCGTGTTTGGGATAACCCACGTTAGTTCGGGAGGTGATCAATATTGGTCAGCGGCGGCAGCATCCATAGTTTCACGATGGTGCATCACCGCTCCCAGTGGCATCCACCGGTGACCGGGAGTTTCGCGCTCCCGCCCTGATCAAGGCTAGCTCCATGATCATCCAGCGACCGATGTGTCCCAAATGCCAGATAAGCATGATGCTGGCGCGCATTACGCCCGGTCACGCCGGCTTTTGCATTCAGACCTTCGAATGTCCCGCTTGTGATCTCATCCACCAGCTCCTCGACGAGGCAGTCGACCCGATGAAATGCGCAAATACTTTAGCTTGGTTTCGAGGCGAGCTGCGCGCGCCGACATAGCACGCGCGCAACCGAAGCGATCAAGCGCTGAAAGCATCGATGTGGGCATTGCGGCGACGAAGCCGAGTGCGACGCCTGGCTTCGCAACGGCCGTGACCTGCTCAACGAACATCTGGCTCAGCGCATCGTTGCGCGAACTCAGTGCCGCCCTTCGACATATCGAAGGATGGTCTCCGAAAGGCGCACGACCAGCTCTTTCAGCTCTATATTCTCTTTTTCGAGAGAGCGAAGGGCGCCAATCATTCGCATGTCGTCGTCCTGATTCTGGGGCCAAAAGGTGGGCGGCTTTCGCTCGGCGATCATTCCTTCCTCCCAACAGCCCTACCCCCCAAGGATACATACACTTAGAGACACCGATTCGGTGGTCGATATTGCTCAGTTTCAACGGCGAGCGCTTGGTTATCAAATGGCCCTGATCTGCCGCGACGCTCTCCGTTGCGGCTTGCTCTTGCCGCCAATCAGCACGACATCATGCTGGGAGAGCCATGCTGCCCCAACCCGCTCCGCACAGCCGCCCGAGCCGCGGCCACGCCCTGAGCCAACCATACCGCCGGCAGACGTAGTCACCCGAAAATCCGCATCATGATTGCTTTGCCGAGAGGGACGGCGCGTATTCCGGTGAATGCGGTGACGTAGTCACCGGAATAGAAAGCTCGAATGAGATCAACGCGCGTGTTGAGGGTCTCATCGAACCGGATCGCAAATCCATCCCCAGTGCGCCGCACGACCAGAGCCGCGACAGTTCTCTCCCGAAGAGTGCAATGGACGGCAGTGCCAACAGGTGGGGGATTGTTGCTCACGAAGCGGGCACCCGTGATCGACATATCGGCCAAACGGTAGATACCGGACCGCCCACCGATACTGAAAAGAACCGGCTCAGTTCGCTCGAACCGCTCGGCCTTTCGCCGCCGCGGCTGTTCGATGGACACCAAGCAGACGATCGTCAGGATGACCGCATTGTATAAACTCCAGGCCAACGCCAGGCCGCCATAGGCGATAACATCGCCTTGCGCATGAAGCACGAAGGCATAGACAATTCCGGCGAGCGTAATCGCCAACGCGGAGCCGTAGAGCCTGAGGAGCGGCCATTCGATGAAACTTTGATCGCGATCCCCGCCTTTTGCGGTGACTTCGAATTTGTGCCCCAGTGGCTTGAGCAGTCCCCTCGCGACTGCTTTGAGAACCGCCGGCAAAGCAATGTATTGAGCGACGTCGGACATCACCGCCATTGACCGTCCACGGGAAATCCAGGCCATGGCGAGCGAATACCAGATATAGAACGGCAGGAAATATCCGAGGAATACGGAAAGATCCGCCTGAATGGCTTTGATTCCGAACAGAAGATAAAGGCTCGGGACGACAAGACCGAATACCTTGACGACATAGGTCGAGGTCCAACTCATGAATGCCTCGACCAGGGACAGCCTGTCGACAACATCCAGCCGCGATCTTCCGGAAAAGGGGCCGCTGCGCCCACGAAAGATCTGCATGAAGCCAAGACACCATCGGCTGCGCTGAGTGATGTACTCCTTGAGTCCCTCGGGGGCCAACCCCAAGGTCAGCCGCTCGTTCAGGTACACCGTGCGCGCGCCAATTTCCTTCAGCCGCAGCGTCAGTAGATAATCCTCCGTCACGGAATCGGTCGGAAAGCCGCCAATTTTCACAAGTGACGAGTATCTGATGACCGACGACGTGCCGCAACAGAAAGCCACGCCCCACGCGTCCTTCGCTGGCATTAGAATATCGAAGAAGAAGCGCTGCTCGTCCGGCCAAACCTTGGTCGCAGCCAGGTTGGTTTGGATCGGATCCGCATTGATGAAATGCTGAGGCGTTTGCACCACGCCTACGCCAGAATCGCGGAACAGGCACATCGCGCGAGCGAGAAATTCGGGCATGGGAACGAAATCGGCGTCGAGGATCGAAATGAAGTCGGGAGGATCGGCGAGCCCCGTCACATGCCGCAGAGCGTGGTTGATGTTGCCGGCCTTGGCGTCCTTGTTGTCGGGCCGAGCCAGATAGCGGCAGCCGAGCTCGCCTGCAAGCTTTTCGAGCCAGCGGCGCCGCCCATCGTCCAGCACCCAAACTCGATAGTTAGGATAGTTCATTCCAGTTGCGCCGACGATCGTGCGCTCAAGAATCGAAACTTCCTCGTTGTAGGTGCAAATGAACACGTCGATCAGGGGAGAGACCTGTCCGGCAAGCCACCGTCTGTTGGCTTCGACTTGCGGCGTTCGGTCGGTTGTGCGGCTGAGAAACAGCAGCGACAGTGCGCTCGCCGCGAGTGATGCAGCCTCGACGACGAGGAACAGGACTCCCACGACGAAATCGGCGGTCCAGCCGACGGGCGGGACCGTGGATGTAAGACGCCATCCAAAATAGCGGATCATGAGCAGCAATACGATTGCGATCATCAGCGAACGCGCCGCAAAGCTCCCAAGCCGGAGCCAGGGCAGGATGGCAAGGCAGAACCCGAGCGCAATAAGGCCCGGTGTCAGCGCGGGGATCATTGCTTTCTCGCACTATCTGTCGAGAAGATCACGCGTCCGGTTCGTCCGACCGGACAATCGTTGGAGCCGTCGTTAAGGCCGGGGACCGAAATCGTGGCACGATATGGTTCCTTGCTCAGCGCATCAGGATTGATGGCGAGGTTGGCTGCGGCCCCTGCGGAGCCCGTGAGATTGACGACGGTGCCGGCCAACTCGGGCCCGCCGGCGTTCGGTCGGAAATGCGCAACCGATCCCAATTGCAGCCTGTTATAGACGCTCTCCGTGACATTGGCCGTCACCACGGCACCGGAGCAATCGAGCAGCCGAATAAGTGGTTGGCCGGCTCGCACGTCCTCCCCCGGTGCGGTCATGACCTCCCAGATCCGGCCGGCGACGGGGAACTTGATCTCAGCCTCGGAGCGGCTGATGTATTGAAATCGCTCGGACTCGATCTCGCCGGTGAGCCACGAGATTTCGGCATCAGCATGCGCTACGTCCGCGGTCAGCCCTTCGGCCCGCTGCCGCATTTCCTCCTCGCGCTGCACAGAACTCGGACGGTCGTTGTAGCTGTCGCCGAGAAACGTGCCTTCGCGCGCGGCGGTGAGCTCAACCTGGTTCGCATCCAGGCGGCGTCGCGCGCCGATCTCAGTCTGTTGGGCTATGGTTTGATCCCGCGTCAAGCGCCCAAGCTCGACAGAAGAAACGCTGCCCGATTTTATAAGTGACGAAGCTCTCTCCACTGCGGCGGTCGCCTCCTCGCGACGCGCCGCGGCTGCTTCGATCGAGGTCTGGATTTCCGCGATGCGCGCCTCGAGCTGACGAATACGCCCCTCCGTGAATAGGGCCGCCTGACGCGCCAGATCCTTCTGCGCCGCGCGAGCCGAAGCTATCTTCGAAACGAGGCTTGGCCTCTCGTTTTCCAGGCGGGACAGCTGGCTGCGCAGATCATCGAGCCGCACGCGGTCACCGCGCGGGTTGACGACACGAAGGATGAACGTGCCCTCGGCGACGACGCCTGGATCGCCCGACAGACCGGCGCCGGATGAAATCTTGCCATCGATCGGCGACCTCAAGGTCACCAGTCTCGAGTTGACGACGGCTTCGACGCTTGACGTTTGGAAAAGCGCTCTCAGCGGGAGCCAGCCGAATATAGCGACGATGGCGATACCCGCGGCCGCCTTCACAAATCGCAGTGGTATCCGGCTCGGCTTGGATTGCGCCACATTCGCGGTCGGAGCGTCGGTCTCCGGTGCCTCGGTCTTGCGGGGATTAAGATGCCCGTCCAACTCGGGCCGTGGACCGTACCCGCCATTTGTTGCGCCGTCGATCGACGTCGTGAGAGGTCCACCGGTGTGTGGACTGCCGCTTTCGGGCGCGGAGTTGCAACGCGATTGATTTTGTATGGTACTCATGATCACCAACGCGCAACCTCGGCGAGAGATGCAGGCCACGGAAGAAAATGTCATGTTGGTGAGACAAGCGCTAACCGAAAGGCGAGAATGGTCTACAATGGCGGAGGGCCGGGAGCCGCTCCGCCTACGGAGGTGCAGGTTCGTGCTACCGTTCAGCCGTGGCGTTGACCACGTGCAGCTTGGGCACGGGCGAAGCCGGCGGCATTGGCCTCGAGAAGCCGGCCAGAATGCTGGCGCCGAGTTCCGAGGCCGAGACCGGCCGGCCGAAGAAAAACCCCTGGACCTGATCACCGTCGGCCGTATCGAGAAACGCCGCCTGGCTGGCGGTCTCGACGCCTTCGACCGTTACACGCATGTTCAACTCGCGTCCAAGCGCGATGATCGCTTTGACCACCGCTCCGACCTGGCAATGGGGGCCGTCGAGGCCCTGCATGAAGGCTCGATCGATCTTGATCTTGTCGAACGGAAAGCGCCACAGATAGCTGAG
The DNA here is from genome assembly GCF_011516635.5 of Bradyrhizobium barranii subsp. apii. Taxonomy (GTDB): domain Bacteria; phylum Pseudomonadota; class Alphaproteobacteria; order Rhizobiales; family Xanthobacteraceae; genus Bradyrhizobium; species Bradyrhizobium barranii. Next base: position 9,492,767 of record NZ_CP096255.1, read on the forward strand.
ACTCGAATAACCGGCACCGAAATCGTCCATCACGATGGCCACGCCCATCGCCTTGAGAGTCAGGAGCTGCGCCACAATTGTTTCGGTGTTGCCGAGCAGCAAGCCTTCGGTAATCTCCAGTTCGAGCCGGTGCGGCGCGAGTTCCGCCTCCTTCAGTGCGGCAGCGACGATGTCGCTGATGGTGCCCGCCACGAACTGCTGGGGTGACAGGTTCACTGCAACGGTCAGGTGCGCCGGCCAGGTCGCGGCGGTGCGGCATGCCTCCCGCAACACCCATGCCCCGATCTTGTCGATAAGCCGCAAGTCCTCGGCGACCGGAATAAAGGCCAGTGGCGGAACGAGGGTCCCGTCCGCTGCGTGCATCCGGATCAGCGCTTCGAAGCCGGCAAGGCGGCGCTGAGATATTTCGAAGAGGGGCTGATAATGCAATTCGAAGCGATCATTCTGTACCGCCTCGCGAATCGCTCTCTCGAGTTCGATGCGCGCCTGTAGCTCGGCATCCATCTCTGGCACGAAAAACCGGATGCAGTTGCGGCCCGCTGCCTTGGCCGCGTAGAGCGCGAGGTCGGCACTCTTGAGCAACCGCTCCGGGGGGGTGTCCTCCGCCGCCAGCGCCACGCCGATGCTAGCGGTGCTGAGTATCTCGCGCTGCTTAAACTTCACCGAAGCATTTACAGCCGCGGCAAGATGGCGCGCAAACGCCTCGGCCTGCATCCTGCCGCCGACGTCGTTCTGCACGACGACGAACTCGTCGCCGCCGAGCCTGGCCACCACGTCGTCGATCCGGACCGCAGCGCGCAGACGCTCCGCGATGGACTTGAGCAGAAAGTCGCCGCCGTCATGACCAAGCGTATCGTTGCCATCCTTGAAGCGGTCAACGTCGATGAAGTGAACGGCAAGGCTGCCGCCCCGCGTCGGCAAGTGAGCGAGCGCTCTCTCCAGCTTTTCGATCAATTGGAGACGATTGGTCAGCCCGGTCAACGCGTCATGGTGGGCGAGGAAGCGGATGCGTCGGTCAACCTGTTTCACTTTTGATTCGCGATACCACGCAATTGCGGGAATGGAGAAGGCGAGGCCCGACAGCAGGCAAAGGAATGCGGCCGCGGTCAGGAAAGTATCGTGAAAACTCCTGCGTTGTTCCGTTTCATCCACGTAGGCCGCAACGACCGCAATGTGACGGCCGTTCGCCTGGACCGGGACATAGGCGCGCGCGAAGAATGCCGGTCGGTCGACCGAATTGCCCTCCCTGACATCGACGATAGGTTGAGCCTCAGCGACCGATCGCGCCGCATCGGGGCTGTATACCGACAAATCGAGGAGTGCGATCTCTTCGTGGGTCGACACGAGCTGGGAATAACCATAGCGGTTGAAGATCTCGTATTGAAAGACCTCACCGGAATTTCGCGCCGACAGGAAGAACGCCAGGCTTGCGGCGGACGGCTGCTCGCCGCCGGCAATCTGCTCGAGATCGGCGACACTGGCTGCCAGGAACCGGGCCCAGCTGCGAGCGGTCGACGTCGCGTCTTGACGGAGAAGATGATCGGTCGTGATCTTCAGGGTCGCCCCGGCGCCCAGCAACAGAATGGCAAGCGCAGCGCAGATGATGACGATGTTTCGCTGAGGCCGGATGCTGGCAAATGATGGCATCCGCGGCTACCGGGTCGATCGCATTTTCGTGAGCTCGGCCCGGACCGTTTTCAGCAGCTCGGCATTACGCTGACTTTTCGAAGCCCAATCATCGGCAATGGTCGCGAACACGGCATTTGCCGCATCCAGGTCCGACGGCGAGGGCATGATCACGTGACGGTTGGGATCGGACTTTAGCTCCCCCATAATGCTGCTTTCCACAGCTTCGTAGGTATCTATGAAGCGTCCGGCAGACCACGCACCACTGTATTTGAGGATGATCGACTGCGCTGATTTCGGTAGCCGGTTGAATGTCGTCCGGTTCATCAAGACCATCAGCGGCGCGCCGCTGATGCCAAGAAGGTAGTGATAAGTCGCAACGCGTTTGACGCCGTAATCGACCACTGAAGCAGGGTTCACGAGGGCGCCGTCGATGCTGCCGTTGCCGATGGCTTCGGAGATCTTGTTGACCGGCAGGAGCACAGGCCGCGCCCCCAGCTTTTCGAGCGCTGCGGCTTCGCCAGGATTGTTGACGCGAATTCTCTTGTCCTTCAGATCATTCAGCGACGTGATCGGGATATTGCTGTGGATCGTCTCGGGTTCGCTGACATAAGCGCCGATCACGATGTAGTCATCGTATCCTTGCAGCGCGTTGGCAGCCATCAGCCGGGTGAGCACCGCAACGGACTCCCGCATGCTCGCAAACAGGCCGGGCATTTCAAGGATTGCATTATCCGCAAATCGGTTGCGCGTCAGTCCTGTCACGACATAGGCGATGTCCGCCCTGCCATCGAGCACGAGCTGGGGCTGCTCGGCAGGATCCTTGCCAAGCGCGCCGCTGAAATAGGTGTCAATTTCGATCTGGCCTCTGGCCTCGGCGTTGACCGCGTCGACGAACGGCTTGACCGCGGCGAGATAACTCGTCGAGCGGTCGGAGCTGAAGAACGCCAATTTGAGCTTGACCGGTTCGGCGGCGAGCGCCGAAGTCAGCACAAAGGAGATCACCGCGCATCGTGCCAGCAACTTCCGCATCGGTTTTCCGATCGTGGCGGCGGCGCGTCACACAGTTATGCGAGACGCCGATTTCCTCTGGTCTCTAGCGAACCCCCATAGATAGAAACGCCGTAGATAACGCTCATAAATAGAAACTGGCGACCCGAGCGGCGATCAAATCGCGCATCGTGGTTTGACGCGTGTTAACGCCAGCGAGACAATTGACTGAGAGGGCCGATGCGACTTGGCCCAACTTCAGCGGCCCCTGTGCCCGCACGGCAATGGCGCGAAACTCGAGGCTAGCCTTGTCAGTGCCGATCGCGGATAAGAACGCGGTTGGAAATGTCACTTCAAATCGACCGCGCACGTGCCTCTACCCTGCGACCAAAAGGGGTGATGGGCCGCCCGCTACCCAGGCGGACTCAATCAATTGCCACGAGGCTGACGGCGCGAGGCCATACTTGGGGCCAAGGGCGATACTGCAAGAGACTGATCAAATTTGCACAGACACCAAGCGGATCAGCTTGAGATACTGCGTTCAAACCAGGATGCCGAGGTGTCACAATGAATATGTCGAGCGAAGGCCTGCTGGTCATACTGTTTGTCGGTCTCGTTGCGGGCTGGTTGGCGGGTCAAATCGTCCAGGGGACCGGTTTTGGAATCATCGGTGACCTCATTGTCGGGATTTTGGGCGCCTTTGTCGGAAGCTGGTTGTTACCTCAGCTGGGCATCCATCTCGGTACCGGAGTGATCAGCGCGATCGTCAACGCCACCATCGGAGCGATTTTACTGCTGCTCATCGTGCGGCTGCTTCGGGGTGGCAGCGGATGGGGAGGTAGGTGGGGCGGCAATTGGGGTCGGCGATGGTGACGCATTCCCGCGGGGAGACTCGCGACCGCCCACTGTGACCTGGCTACCGGCCCCGCGACTGTGGGCCCGCTCTGCGTGAGGCAGCACGTTGATAATGGCAACGGCGCCGGCTCCCAGGATCCCGCGTGGGTTACGGGAATGGAGAACTTTCCAGCCCCGGCTTTTGGCCAATGTCGGCCTCTCGGAACGAAATTAGCCGCCGCCCTTTCTCATCCCATAAGGCCCTCGGCACACACCGCAAGCTTTGCAAAAGGGTGATCCGCCTCACGGCAGCGAGTTCCGGATGATCCCGGAGCACGTCCGGCAACCGATAGCAGGGAATTCGACTGCATAGATGATGGACGTGATGGACGCCGATGTTCGCCGTGAACCAGCGCAAAACACCCGGCAACTGATAGTGCGAACTGCCATGCAGCGCAGCTTCGTGAAAGCTCCAGGCCTCATCAAGGGACCACCATGTGTCCTCGAACTGGTGTTGGACATAGAACAACCAGACACCGATCGACGCAGCCAGAACCACGATCGGCAGATGCACCAGCAGGAATGGCCCAAGGCCGACCAGCCCAATCATGCCGGCGATCAGAACCGCGATGGCGAGGTTTGTACCCATTGTACTCAGCCAAGGCCGCCAGCCGTTGCGCATCGCCCCTATCGGCAACCGATGCCGCAAGATGAACAGATATGTGGGACCTACGCCGAACATTACGATCGGATGACGGTACAGACGATAGTGGATCTGTCGCCATCGAGGCCGCGCGGCAAACTCGCTCACGGTCAATGTGTCGATGTCGCCGGAGCCCCTATGATCGAGGTTACCCGAATTCGCGTGATGGCGCGCATGGTTGCGTCGCCAGTAGTCGTAAGGAGTTAGGGTCAAAACGCCGATGGCTCTGCCGACCCAATCGTTCGCAAGACGAACGCGGAAGAACGACCCGTGGCCGCAGTCATGCTGGATCATGAAGAGACGAACGAGCAGACCCGCCGCGGGCACTGCCAGCAGCAGAACGATCCAATGGCCGCGGGCAACGACAACCAGCATCAGAGCCCAGATGATAAAGAAAGGTACCGCTGTGATCATCAGCTCGAAAATGCCGCGCGCGTTATTGGGTTGGCGGTAGCGGGCAAGCAGCTGTGCCAACGCGCGGGTTTCCGGTGGGCCTTGAACCATGTCTCGACTGCTTTCGGAGATGTGCGTTCCAGCTTGTCCACCGGCGGCCCTTTGGCAACTGCTCCAAGACCGAGATGGCGGTTTATCAAGTTGGCTCAGGAACAAGCGAAGTCCTGTCAACGTCGGGAGCATTTTTCTGTTGCGTGAATGGGCTGCTCAGCGGCAGCGGTCCTGTTGCATCCGCTGACGCGGCCTTGTCTTGGCCCGCCAAAGCCAAGGCCACGATGGGGTTCATGCTGTCGACCATCGATGTCGGCATCAGGATCGTGGTGCCGCGCTCTTTGGTTGTCTCATAGATGATGTTCATGGCGCGAAGTTGCAGCGCCGCCGGCTGCCCCGCATAGATCGTGGCCGCCTCAACGAATTTGCCGGCTATAGCGGCTTCGGCTGATCCGAGGATCACACGGGCCTGCTTTTCCCGCTCGGCCTGGGCTTGACGAGACATCGCATCCTGCAAAGCCACCGGGATCGCGACGTCGCGGATCTCGACCGACCTCACTGAGATGCCCCAGTCTGCCGTTTTGCGTCCGATTTCGCTTCGCAACAGCTGGTCTGCGGCGGTTCGCTCCGACAAGAGCGCGGAGAGCATCGACGAGCCGATCATTTCGCGCAGCGAAGTCTGGGCGACACGATCGATGGCTTCCCGGTAGTTCGTAATGTTCAAGGCCGCCTTCTGTGCATCATGGACGAACCAGAAAATAATGGCATCCACGTTCACTGGAACGGTGTCCTTCGTCAGAGCCTCCTGGGCGCTGAAAGCGGTAGTCTGAATGCGCTCGTCAATGACGGCAACGACACTATCGACAACCGGAATGATCACGAAGAGTCCGGGCCCTTTTACGCCGCGCAATTTGCCGGCGCGGAGGATAACGAACTTCTGCCAGGTGTTCGCCATCTTCAGAGCAGAGCCGATGACGATCGCCGCGATCAGCCAAGCGGCGCTCAGCACGAAGTAACCCATGACGCCAAGCGCCGCGCCGATAGCGACGCAGGCTATCGCAAGAAACGCGGTGATCGGATTCATTTCGGCTCCTTCATCAAAGGCCCGACCTGGGAGCCGGCATATTAGTCGGCGCCCGGATGTTTTGCTGAGCAATATTGCTCAGTCAACAAAGCCAGCACTTGATAAGAACCGCGGACTGAACACGGCTGCAGGCCTGCGCTCGGGATGCACGAGATCCGGGTTGAGCTCCTTAACCGACACTGCCGCCAATTCTCTTGGAATGTGAGCAATATTGACCAGCAGTTGATCATGCGGTGCGGCAAGCTTGTTTCTTCGCCGTCCGATTCATTACTACTGGTGGCTGAGGGCACTCGCACGCCTCCCGATCCGCAAGGAGCTTCACATGCCTGACATCCTTGCGCGCCCCGAACCATCGCTGATTCCGATCGTGCGACCACGCTGCCCGACGTGTCAGGGCCGCATGGTGCTGACGCGCATCGAACCTGGTCGCAGCAGTCCTGATCTGCGGACCTTCGAATGCTCCAAGTGCGAGCTCATCTACAAGGTGCTGGCTGAAGACCAGGTAAAGATCGATTAAAACCTAGTGGCAGAACGGCAGCCCTCTAGATTCCAATGTTCGTGCCCGACGTTAGTGTTTTGAGTCCGGTTGAAGAGTCGCCCGGACCAAACCTATGCCAGGGAGCTCAGCGAAGCTGTTGGCACGTCGAACGTGTACGAGAACCCCGTCGACGCATAGGTTAATTGCACGTCGCCCTGCAACTGCTTGCCGAGCGTCTCGATCAGCCGTGTTCCGAAGCTGCGCTTTGCGGGCGGCTGGACAACTGGGCCGTTCTTTTCGATCCAGGTGAGGTGCAAGCGTTGGGTCTGTTGGTCCACCATCCAGGCGAGGTCGACGTGCCCCTCCGGGACCGACAGGGCACCAAACTTCGTGGTGTTCGTGCAAAGCTCGTTGAGCGTCATCGCGATCGCGATGACGGCACCCGACGTCATGCGGATATCGGGGCCCGAGATCGAGAATTTTCGCTCGTCGGGATTGTCGAAGGCTTCGATTGCGCTGCGGACGACCGTGCCAAGATCGGCGCTCGACCATCTTGCCTGGAGAAGGAGATCGTGCGCCCGGCCAAGCGCCAACAGCCGGCCCTCAATGGCTTGCTGCGCGTGCTCGGCTCCGTGCAGGTCGCGCAGGCTCTGGGACACGATGGCGGCGACGGTTGCGAGCGTATTCTTGATACGGTGGTGCAACTCCTCGAGGATCAGTTTCTGGAGCTTGTCGGACGCCGCTCGCTCTCGGGCGTCGATGCCAGCCTTGGCAAGCAGACTCTTGGTGTTGATCTCAGCCTGGGCAAGGAGAAGCCGCAGGCTGACATTCTCTGCCGCCAGACAGTCCTCGTGCGATTCCGCGCCGCCAGGGCGTTCGCCTGTGCGGAGGTCAATTTCGAGCATTTGCAACGGTATCACCGTGGACGGGCTATCGCACCTATTTTCGACGGAGCGTCCGCATTGAGGGATCCTGGCGCTATCCGGCGCCAAAAACCACCAGACTTAGGCGCGGCCAATCATGGTCCGCATTTGAGCTATGATTTGCCAAGCTTCGAGTGCAAGCCAAAAATTGTAGCCAGCATTTTCCACCATGTCGACCGCGCCATGCGGAGCACTATCTCGTCTTCAACGATGAGAACGACGATTGGAACGCGAAAGACTGGGCACCATCGGATGGGCATCTACGAGAAACGGCTGTTGGCTTGAACCGATCGATTCGCGGCAAGCATCTCGGTGCCCCGATGATCCATGTCCAGATGCTCGCCCCTCAGAATCCGATTCGATCGGCGTGCGTGAATGGTGGAGCGAACGGGATTAAATCTCAGCTGTCATTCTGCCGGCCCCGCCGACTTTCCTGCTGAGATGCTTGAGCATCTCAGCAGCGTTCGACAGAATTGTTGCCTTTTGCAGTGCCTCCGCGCGCTCACGTCCCGGCGGCATCTTGCGAGCTCTATCTAGGGCGTTTGCCGCCTTGATGTTCAGTTCAGAAGCCAACAACGATTTGACTCCCTTCATTGGCCCGAATGAGCCATTGGCTGGAGCTGACGGCGCTCGCCTGCCGGGAGGAACTACCACTGAATAAGCACTGCAGCAGCGATCAGCAGCACAAAAAAGATCGGCAGCAATACGGGAGGTACCATCCACTCGCGAATACTGAACTTGGAGATATTCGACATTTGACCGCCTCTTGGTCGCGGCGGGAGCACAATGCTCTCAGTCACCGATAACAGCCGAGGGGCGCGCGGTGATGACTAAGATGTAGTGCCTATTCGCAGAATAACGAGGTCAAGCGCAACTTTCTTGCTGTCGTCAGCATCGATCGGCATTGTAATACGCTTCCAGTATAACCACTTGAGGGTTGGCGCAACTGGGTCGCTCCAACATCCCTCCCCTGCGCGCCAAGCTTCGGCCACGTCCGATGTTGTCAGCCTACCGTCACACGCAATGTCGACGAGAGCGTCGCGGGACAGGATAAGCTAAGGGCATCCGAAATCTTTCGATGCAAATCGTGCCAGGCACGAGTCTCGTGTACCGGCAACTGATCGGTCTCAACCATGATTGCGTTTCCAAATCACAGTCGTTCTTATGATCGCACGCGGCGTGCCGTGCGATTTTGGGGACACGACAGCGCTATAGAGGCGTCGTTTTTCATAAACGAAGGCGCGCTGAAGCGACTTCGACCAGATGCCAGCTACGATGAAGCGGGCTTTCTGAACGCGTTTGATTCCAATCGTGACTTGATCTGTGCCGCCGCTGCCAAGGTCTACAGCCGCGGCAGCAGGGGCTCTTACGATTTGGTCGCCGCAAATTTTTGAAACGATCCTGCTCGTGCAAGCTGGGCCTGATCAGCGAAAATTGCGCGACGAATAGGCGCGCACCAGGTTCGACTTGCCATGGCCGGAGGCACCGAGCACCAGGGCGTAGCGGCTTTCCAGCTCGAACGGCAGATTGAGGTGCGGCGCGAGCCAGATGCCCTTGCGGGCAGAGCGCCCGGCCTCGGCTCTGAACTGGGCGCCAAGCCTCCTGCGTGCGTCATGATCGTAGTAGATGCGCGCCTGGCTCTTGTCAGGCGTTGCAAACGGCTCGGCCAGCGGTGCCTCGTCACGCGCGTCCAGGCAGCCCAGATAGGCCGCGGTTACGCTGATTGCGAACGCCATAGCCGCGTGCGGCCATCGCGTCGTCAGAAACGCCGCCCAGTAGTGGGGATCGCGCAGGCTCATGAGGTTGGTGTACCAGTCGAGCCATGAGAAGGGCTCGTCGCTCACCGGCAACGCCAGGAACAGCGCCAGCAGCGGGATCAGCGACACCGAGAACAGGATTACGCCGACAAAGATGGCCTCGTCGGACGCGCAGTAGAGGTCCAGTCCGGGTTTGAGATTGGGAAGAGCAGCCATTGTCTACCTCCAATTCTGAATCTGCCGCTGCCCTCTCGTTTGAGCCGCGAGCAGCGCCTGATCGTAAAAAATGGCCGTCTCGCCCCGCGCGCGGCTGCACGCCACGTAGCTTTCATGCCGATCGTACTCGGCCCCCAGCACGACGGTCGCCGTTTCCGCGGTCAGACCCTGCGAGCTATACGCCGTGACCGCAAGGTCGTGGCTGAGCCTGACCCGCCCCGCCTTATCCTTGAGAGCTTCGGTCGAAAACTCGATGGTCTTGCCCTGGACCTGGGCGCGGATCAGCAGGTGTTGATTGTCAAGGACGTCAATCTTGTCGACGCGGCCGACCGTGCCGTTGATGACGCCGCTCCCAATCCTGTCCTGGCGGATGCCGAACCTGATCTTGTCGCCGGCGGCCAATTGCAGCCGAAAGCTGCGTCCCGACGCGTCACCTGCCGTGACGACGTGATCGGGCCCGGTGAGGAGACCAGAATCCCGCATGCGAGACCGGATTTCAGCATTGAGCGCCCGAACCGTTTTGTTGGATTTTGCGATGAGAAGATGCGGCTTGCCGGGCGCCCGATGTTGCGCGTCCATATAGCAATCCACGGCGGCCCGAATGGTGGCTTGCGCCCCGGCGCAGCCCGTCAGCAGCCTCTTCTCGGCGTAGGCTTTGAGGCCTGTGGCCGCCTTCCCCTTGGCGAAGGCTCGGGCGGCATCCTGGGCCCATTTCTCCCGCTGACGGACGATTTTGTCGACCCGGGTCGGCTCCACAACGGAAGAAATGATTTTGAGGGCAGGCCCCGCAGAAATCGGCTGCAGTTGCTTGCGATCCCCAACAAATACTACTTTAGATTGCGCTCTTGCCGCGGCGCCGATGAGTGCGTTCATGCTGCGTGAGCCGATCTGCCCACATTCATCGACCAAGAGCACGGTGTTTCGGTCCAAGATATGTTGCCCGGCGTTGATGCGGGCGAGGAGACTATCGACGGCGTAGCCGTCAATGCCCAACTCGGCCCGAATCATCTCAACCGTACGCCACGCCGTGGCACAGCCGAGTACGGTCTTGGGGTTGGCTTTGCTGACAACAGTCTTGGAATCTGCCTTGTTGGTGCCGGCAGACGTGTAGCAGTCCACGACCACTTTCAACATGGTGGTCTTGCCCGCCCCGGCCGCCCCCTCCACAATGGCGAGGCACCTGTCGTCGGTGGCCGCAAGGGCCGCCCGGCGCTGCTCATCGGACAGGCCGCGCAACTCGCACTCTCGCTCGATTCTGGCTCGATCAATCGGCTCGAACCGGCGATTGGCCAGTCGCCTAGCCCGCCCTATTCGTGAGAGCGCGGTATTTTGGTCCGACTGGTGCATCCGCACACCTCCGCTGACGAGGCGCACAGGATTGCCTTCGGCTTTTCACCGCCTGACGACCGGTACTTTGCAACGCGCTTGAGGGATGGGTTGGGTGAACGCGGGCGGACGCCCCACCGGTCAAGGACCGAGCGGCAGCAGCGCGCCGGGCAAGCTGCGGATCAGGTCGGCTTCGGGACATGCCGCGGCGAACGCAAGGCGAATGCGGCTCTTGGTCTCGACAACCCGGGCGGCGATTTTCAAGAGCCGAAGACGCAGCGTCGCGAACTCGGCAGTGGCCAATTCCCGGACTTTGGGAATGGCGTCGCGCACGGTCAGCATCAGTCAATAAGCGGCGGTATGGAGAACGAGGCGGACTTGATTGGCGAGCGCCGAACGGCAACTGGTGCGATCGGAGGCGAGCTGCGTCTTATGCAGCTTGATCAGATTCTCGGCTTGGCCGCGCGCGCAATACAGGCTGTCGTAGATCCACTCGGCCGAGCCGACATCGAGGCTGGTGACGACGAAGCGGATGTCGAGGCCGAGCATCGTCGCCTCAATACGGGCGACGGTGCGTCGTTCGCGATCCCAGGACTTTGCCTTGTGGCGCGTCTCGGTATAGCCGCGCAGAACCGGCAGGTTCTCGATGGCGCGTCGCGTGCGGATGTCGTCGGCGACCGCGTCGACTTTTCTGGCGAGCGGCTTGGTGCCGGACAGACCGAAGATGTAGTCGATGCCGTTGGTCTCGCACCACGCCATTGCCTCCGGCCGGGCATAGTGCCCGTCGCCACGGAACGTAATTCGCGTGTTGTGCCACCGCGTCCGGATATGCCGTACCAGGCGGCGCAGATGGGCACGCACCTCGACGCCGCCCGGCGTCTTGCCGGGCCGCAGCACGACCGCCACGGGCCGGCTCTTCTCCGTGTCGTAGACGTGGATCGGCAGGAAGCAGCGTTCGTCATAATGAGCGTTGAACAGCGAGAGCTGCTGATGGCCGTGGACGACATCGCAGGTATCATCGATGTCGAGCGTGACGGATGCCGGCTCGCGCGGGTAGCTATCCATCCATGCGTCGACCAAAGTGTAGGTCAGTCGGATCACGTCGCGCAGGCGCGGAGCATTCTCCAGGCGCGACAGCGTCGGTTGGGAACACAGATCGCGACCCGTGTCCGGCAGCCGTCCGCAGGCCAGCTTGAATGCGGGATCGGACCGCAGATGATCGAGGTCGTCGGCGTCCTCGTAGCCGCAGCAGATCGCGAACATGCGCGCGCGGAACATATCGACCAGGCTGTGCACGACCCGCGTCGGATCGCGCCGATCCGGGAACACCCGGGCCAAATTGTCGGCCAAGCCGAGACGCCGCTCGGCCATCGCCAGAAGCATCACGCCCCCGTTCGAGGTCAGCCGACCGCCATCGAAGGCAGCTGTGACTTTCTTGGCGTGAACGGCTGGAAACGAGAAGGGCAGAATCGTATCGTCGGTCATGGCGGGCGTGGTGTTCGCGGCTGAAGGTGATGGGGTTGGCTTTGCAACCGAATCCTACGCCGCATCAGCGCTTTACACCACGCTCGCCAGCCTCTCAGGCGCCCTCTGACGAATAAGACGGGCTAGCTTCCTTGAGAAGGTTTTGTTCAATGGCGATCATCTCCCGGGTCGAATACAGCCCATGGCCATGAATGTCCTTGCCGAGCTGCACGATCCGGCCGGCGCTCGTGAGCCGGTCGATCTCGACATTGACGCGATCCGCGCTGGCGCCTGTTCCTACAAGACTGCTCGCGACGGCCGCCAACAGCGTCCGTCGCTCGAAGACGGATTCCTGCTCGGTGAGGTGGTGCGGAATTTCGGCCAATCGCTCGGCGATCAGCGCCTCCCGTTCACGCTCCGAAAGAGTACGTCCACTCTGAGCGCGCTCGATGAAGTGCTCGACATCGATGCCCCACTCTTGCGCCTGCTCGCGCCAGACTTCGAACCGATCCCGGCTGTCATCGGTCTTCGAAAGTCGCGTGGCCTTGACAATGGCAGACGCGAGTTGCGGCGCTTCGCCGGTCACGAGGTCGTATTCTGCGAGGCGATTCTCGAGCTTGCTTCTGCGGGCCGAGAAGTAGCGCTTCGCGTCCTCAGCCACAGCGGGCCCGGATGGTGTGACCAGTTCGAAGATTCCGTTTTTACCCGTCACCTCAATCTGGAAGCCAAGCTTCTGAAGACCTGAAGCTAAGACCAGGTGGTACATCCCTCCAGCCGACATCTTAAAGCTGTAAATGGCCCGCGCGTCCAAAGCTCCGAAGGTCGGCTCGCGCTCCTCCTCCCTCATCGGCTTCTGCCCGATGTTCGCGATACAGAGATGTGTATGGCAGTCCATATCCGCGGTCACACGCCCATCCACGTGTAGCGCAGGTCGGGCCTCGCCATGCTGGAAGGCCGCCACGATCAGCGAGGTCTTTTCGATAATGACGCCGTTCTTCCCCCGGCGCGTGAAGGCGGCCTCCTGGTTCAGCATCGCCACGACGGCCTTGCAGGCTTCCATTTGCGCTTGCTCGATTGCGGCGCGCATCTCCTGGTCGGCCAGCGCAAACGCGATGCTGACCGATTTCGGGGCGCTCAGCGTCAGATCGAATCCGGAGACCCGCTCCTTGCCGCCGTCATTGGTGATGAGCTTGCGTCCGTCCGGCCCAAGACCGGCGTGCAGCTTTTCGAACAGGTCAGCTTCGACCAACTGCCCAGCCTTGATGCCGAGCACCGACGACTCGCTCAGCCACACGCCTGGCGGCTCTTTGCCGGTGAGATAATATTCCGTCCTGCGCAGATAGTATTGCGCGACAGTCCCTTTTCCGATGCTCGCAACCATGTGACCTCCGAATGAGCGGAGGTCGATTTTTTTCAGATGATCGGCGGGGCCCTTTTGGAAGCCAAAGTGACGTTGCCAGTGCGTCACTTTGGCTTCCAAAAGGGACATGGGTTTCTCGAGCTTCAATGGCGCCTCATCAACGGAGGCTGCCATGTCAAATCGTCCCAACACAGCGACCGCTCGGACACGATCGGAACAAGCGAAACGCACAAAGCGCCAGGCACAAGGCGCCGCCGCGACGGACGGCTGCCGGTTGTCGTCGACTTGGATCGATCCGATTCAGGTCACTGAGCGCGAGCTCGAGGTCATCGAGCTCTATCTGGGCGAGGCACTCGATCGTCTGCTCGGTCTAGCACACCGACCACAAGCGCGAGGACCGCCGTAGTTAAGCGCCTCGCGTCTTCACCTAGACTTCACCTAACACAGAGGTACCTCACATGAATCCTAAGACTGTTATCGAACTGCTCGTTCGGAGTCATGAGCTGGCGAGGCGTTTCGCCCTGCTCGCCTTGGATGCGGCGCATGCCGCGACGCCGATCGCGGATGATATTGGCGGCATCGCCAACATCAGCGTCGGCGCTCTCGGGCAGATCGACGTCTGGGTCGACAGCACCGACGCCGACTCTTCGCAGAGTGTTCGCGACGCGCTGCAGGCCAACAGCGTCGCGTTCCGCAATATCGACGCCGACGATGGCTCCACCAGCTTGGTGGGACGCATCAACGGCACCGACTGGCTGCGGATCCACGTCGATGACCAGAACGGGCTGCATCTCCAGGTCGAGACTGGTGCCGTTTTCAGGTTCTAGACTCACCAACAAACAACGGGTGCCGGCGCGGAAATCGCGCCGGTACCGCAATAAGAACAGCTTTTGCAATCGGCTCCAACTCAAGCTCAAGTATTCAAGCTCTGGAGGCGAGCGGCCGATTAGCGACACGCTTCTTGTCTTCCGGCGGTAAACATCCGCTCTCAGCTAGTTCGCTCGATTAAGATCGTTAAGTACTGGCGAAGCATCAACAAATAGGGGCTTTTCTTCGGCTCCGACTGCTGCGAAACTTAAGGTGAAGAGTAGGTGTCAAATGAAGAAATCACGCGTAGGCCGAGCAACGATCATCATCGCAGAGGAGCTGGGTGGAGAGACCGACCTGCGTGCTTGTGGATACTTCCGAGCGTCCACGCCCCGGCAAACCGAAGCCGAACTGACCATTCCGAGCCAGGTGCGTGCGGTCGAGGCTTACTGCGATCGCAAAGGCTGGAAGTTGGCGGCGCAATTCATCGAGCAGGGCTTGACCGCTACCGACGACAACCGCCCTGAATTTCAGAAGATGATCGAGCGCGCATGCGACGACGATCATCCCTACGACGTCATCGTGGTCTATGCGTTCAGTCGCTTCTTCCGCGACGGTTTCACGATGGAAATGTACATCCGCAAGCTCGCCAAGGCCGGCGTACGGCTCGTGTCAGTTACGCAAGAACTCGGTGATGATCCGGCGCAGGTCATGATGCGCCAGATCATCGGGCTTTTCGACGAGTACCAGTCGCGCGAGAATGGCAAGCATGTGCGCAAGGCCATGGTCGAGAACGCGCGCCAGGGATTCTACAACGGCTCTCCGGTGCCGCTCGGATACAAGACGGTCGAGGTTGAAAAGCGCGGGGCGCGGGTCAAGAAGAAGCTGGCCATCGACCCTGTCGAGGCCGAAACGGTTCGCCTGATTTTTCGCCTCTATCGCGAGGGCGACGGGACGTCAGGACCGCTCGGCGTCAAGAACCTAACATCCTGGCTGAACGAGCGTGGCTACCGAACTCGGAGCGGAGCGCGGTTTGGGGTGGCGACGGTTCACGGCATCCTGACCAATACGATCTATGTGGGGCAGTGGATCTTCAACAAGCGGGATTCTCGGACCCTCCGGCAGAAGCCGGCCAAGGAGCACGTGACGGTCGAGGTGCCCGTCATCATCCCCACGGCCGAATTCGAGGCCGTGGTGGCCACCCTGAAGACGCGGGATCCTCGGGTGACCGCGCCCCGGGTGGTGACCGGGCCGATCTTGCTGACCGGAATTGCCACCTGCGCCAGCTGCGGCGGCGGTATGACGCTGCGGACCGGGACCTCTTCCACCGGCAAGGTCCACAAATACTACACCTGCTCGACCTGCGCCCGGCAGGGAAAGACCGGCTGCAAGGGCCGCTCCGTCCCGATGGATAAGCTGGACACCATCGTCGTCGAGAACCTCGTCGAGCGTCTTTTCCAGCCCGAGCGGCTCAGGGTCATTCTCGGCAAGCTGGTGGATCGCCGGTCTGAGCAGGCCGCTGAGGTCGATCAGCGGGTATCTGTCCTGCAATCAGAGGCGACGGCTGCGGAGGACAAGCTGAAGCGCCTCTATGCGATGGTAGAGAATGGCGTCACCGAGCTGGACGACATCCTGAAGGACCGGATCGCGACCCTTAAGGCCGATCGCGACCGCGCCAAGGAGGCCCTGGACCGCATCAAAGTCCGGCCCAAGGCTCATGTCTTCGACGCCCAGGCCATTGATCTCTTTGGCAGGCTCATGCGTGAAAATATTACTTCCGGCCCGATTCCGTTCCGTAAGGCGTACATCAAGTCGGTCGTGGACCGGGTGGAGGTCGATGACCACGCCATTCGCATCGTCGGCGACCAAGCAACACTTGAACAGGTCATCGCAGGTGGCCAAAACGCGAACCCGAACGTTCGCAGTTTTGTACGCAAGTGGCGCGCCCGGAACGAGGCGACACACGACCTCAGAAGCCGCTGAAATCACTGGAGAAAATAACGTACTGCCCAGCAGCTCAATACCACTTTAGGATACCACTTTCAAATGCCTTTGTCGGCGTTTATTTCGCTGCGCGAGGCGGTCGGGCAGCTTTGATCGAGTTGACGCCTTGATGCCGGTTGCGAAACGGCTCCGGGACCACGTCTACCGCGTCCTCATTCGCGTTGTGCGGCAAAAGTTCACCCCGGAACGCCTTCGCGAGTATAGCTTGGTTCAAACGATCAATTAGCCTCCGCGCGCTGTTACCTTCAGAAGCAACGCGGTTGATCCACAGAAGGGCAGCCTCAATCCGCCGAATGATTTCCCGCTGCTCCGCAAGATTGCATATCGGGATTGGCAATCCTCCAACCTTCGAAATGCTCAGGGTGTGCAGGCCAGAACTTGAAGATGCCACTGCTTCGATTGCCCTGCGACCTTCTGGAGAAAGAAGCCAAAAGAGGCCGTAACTCGGCAATAGGTCAGATCCGGGACGCCCCCTTATGATGTGGTTCTGATGTGAACATCCCTTGATCTCGTCATTCCAAAGAGCTACGCGGCCGATTTGATCGAGACTGCCATTGCCCTCGACAATAAGAAGGTCACCTTGTTGCAGCAGCGTCTTTTTAAGCTCCTGATCGGAGCAACCTATTTGAGCGATATCGTCAAGCCGAAGTGCATTCGCATAGACGTTCGCGACGCGAAGATATGGAACCTGCTTAGCCCGCCCTATTCGTGAGAGCGCGGTATTTTGGTCCGACTGGTGCATCCGCACACCTCCGCTGACGAGGCGCACAGGATTGCCTTCGGCTTTTCACCGCCTGACGACCGGTACTTTGCAACGCGCTTGAGGGATGGGTTGGGTGAACGCGGGCGGACGCCCCACCGGTCAAGGACCGAGCGGCAGCAGCGCGCCGGGCAAGCTGCGGATCAGGTCGGCTTCGGGACATGCCGCGGCGAACGCAAGGCGAATGCGGCTCTTGGTCTCGACAACCCGGGCGGCGATTTTCAAGAGCCGAAGACGCAGCGTCGCGAACTCGGCAGTGGCCAATTCCCGGACTTTGGGAATGGCGTCGCGCACGGTCAGCATCAGCCAATAAGCGGCGGTATGGAGAACGAGGCGGACTTGATTGGCGAGCGCCGAACGGCAACTGGTGCGATCGGAGGCGAGCTGCGTCTTATGCAGCTTGATCAGATTCTCGGCTTGGCCGCGCGCGCAATACAGGCTGTCGTAGATCCACTCGGCCGAGCCGACATCGAGGCTGGTGACGACGAAGCGGATGTCGAGGCCGAGCATCGTCGCCTCAATACGGGCGACGGTGCGTCGTTCGCGATCCCAGGACTTTGCCTTGTGGCGCGTCTCGGTATAGCCGCGCAGAACCGGCAGGTTCTCGATGGCGCGTCGCGTGCGGATGTCGTCGGCGACCGCGTCGACTTTTCTGGCGAGCGGCTTGGTGCCGGACAGACCGAAGATGTAGTCGATGCCGTTGGTCTCGCACCACGCCATTGCCTCCGGCCGGGCATAGTGCCCGTCGCCACGGAACGTAATTCGCGTGTTGTGCCACCGCGTCCGGATATGCCGTACCAGGCGGCGCAGATGGGCACGCACCTCGACGCCGCCCGGCGTCTTGCCGGGCCGCAGCACGACCGCCACGGGCCGGCTCTTCTCCGTGTCGTAGACGTGGATCGGCAGGAAGCAGCGTTCGTCATAATGAGCGTTGAACAGCGAGAGCTGCTGATGGCCGTGGACGACATCGCAGGTATCATCGATGTCGAGCGTGACGGATGCCGGCTCGCGCGGGTAGCTATCCATCCATGCGTCGACCAAAGTGTAGGTCAGTCGGATCACGTCGCGCAGGCGCGGAGCATTCTCCAGACGCGACAGCGTCGGTTGGGAACACAGATCGCGACCCGTGTCCGGCAGCCGTCCGCAGGCCAGCTTGAATGCGGGATCGGACCGCAGATGATCGAGGTCGTCGGCGTCCTCGTAGCCGCAGCAGATCGCGAACATGCGCGCGCGGAACATATCGACCAGGCTGTGCACGACCCGCGTCGGATCGCGCCGATCCGGGAACACCCGGGCCAAATTGTCGGCCAAGCCGAGACGCCGCTCGGCCATCGCCAGAAGCATCACGCCCCCGTTCGAGGTCAGCCGACCGCCATCGAAGGCAGCTGTGACTTTCTTGGCGTGAACGGCTGGAAACGAGAAGGGCAGAATCGTATCGTCGGTCATGGCGGGCGTGGTGTTCGCGGCTGAAGGTGATGGGGTTGGCTTTGCAACCGAATCCTACGCCGCATCAGCGCTTTACACCACGCTCGCCAGCCTCTCAGGCGCCCTCTGACGAATAAGACGGGTTAGGCAACTCCGCTCGCCTGCCGTTCTTTGTGAGACCCCCGCTGATAGAAGCTACATCTTGCATCGCTGTCCAACGCCACGTTGTTGGAAGCTCGCCCAGCTGGTTGACACGTTGATCGATGTTCCTCCTCCCAAACGTGACGGCCTCGGGAGACCGGCTTTCTCGCCACTCGCGCGTTAGCTCGCCCTGAAAGGCAGCCACCATTATCGCCTGCTTGTACTTCTCCAGTAGCCGGGGAACGATGTCGAGGTGATCACGCACGCGCTTGGATTTAGACGATAGGCTGTCGATCTTCGCCACTATCTTCCGTCGTTCGGATAACGGCGCAATCGGAATAGTTATCGTTGCAAGCTTGGCCGCACTTACATTTGACATGCCGATGCCAGCGGCCCGTTCCTGAATTTGGCTGAGATAACCCTGTGACGTTATGAAATGCTTCACCCAATCAGATAATCCTGATCGAGTAGCTTACCCCGAATGAGGTACGATGCGAACACCGCCTTTGGCGGATGCTGCTCAATCCGGGCCGCTTTCTCAATCGACCCAGAACGTGCGAACACAAAGTCACCGTCAGCTAATTCATATCGTCTGATAGCGTCACCAGAAATGACCTTAGAGTCTGTCCGGAAAGATTACCTTGGATTGCATAGCTTTCGCAGCATGAGTCGGATGGAGGCCAGCTTGAGAAAGGCGAGCGCCCTGTGATTGAAGCATTCCCAATCTTTGGACAGTCTTCGGCATCGCCCGAGCCAGGCAAAGGTACGCTCGACGATCCAGCGTTTGGGCAAGACGACGAAACGGTGAGCCTGATCGGAGCGTTTGACGATTTCGAGGTTCACGCGCTTCAGAGCGCTACGCAGCCCCTTCTGGAAATGTGGCCCTTGATATCCGCCGTCGGCGTAGAGCTTCAGAAGAAAGGGATAGAGGCCGAACAACGTTGCCATCAGGAGCACGCCGCCGTCGCGATCCTGGATGTCCGCCGCATGCACGATGGCGTGCATCAAGAGGCCTTGCGTGTCGACGAGAATGTGCCGCTTCTTGCCCTTGATCTTCTTGCCCGCGTCGTAGCCATGGAGATCATGAGGCCCCCTTTTTCAGCGCTTTTCACGCTCTGGCTATCGATGATGGCGGCGGTGGGAGAAGCCTCGCGCTCGGCCCTTTCGCGACATTCGACATAGAGGGCGTGATGAATTTTATCGAGCGTGCCGTTCCAGCTCCACAGATCGAAGTAGCCATACAGCGTCGAGCGCGGCGGCAGGTCCTTGGGGATCGCGCGCCACTGGCAACCTGTGCTCAGGATGTACATCAGCCCGTTGGCAATCTCGCGCAGGTCCACCGTACGCTTGTTGCCGCCGCGCTTGGCCGGCGGGATGCGAGGCGCGATCAGCGCCCACTCCTCGTCGGTCAAGTCGCTCGGATAGCGCAGGCGGCTGCGGTCGTAGCGTGCACGGTTCTCGGTAGTCCACATTGGCGGCGCGTCCCCATCGAATCAGGCCGCTCACCTTGAATCACAACCGATTCATTCGACTCAACATGTTTTGGAACAGACACTAAGATCTGCCCCCTTCGGCCTGCGATAAAGGCGGCGATTACGCTGCGCCAACCCACTTCACAAAGCCGTTCTTGCGTTGACGTCTTCCCGCGTCCGCGCCAATCTTCCCGAAAATCAAATCGGGAGGATCCGCCATGCTCCGCGCCGAGGACAACAAGTTCCTGACCGAGTCCGGCTCGGGGACGGGAATGGGCGAGTTGTTGCGATCGTCGTGCAGCGCTTCGGCGACGTCGCCGGCTTCGTTGGCAGGCCGAGGATCGCGGCAGCGGAGTAGGACTTGTCGTTAGGGCGGGGCATCGTCGCAATTCTCCTCGTGTCGATGGTCGCACTGTTGCTTCCGTCGATCGACGCGGGCCGTGCTGCCCCGGCCCGGAAGGTTGCGAAAGCCAGACCTAAGCCTGCGCCCGCACCAGCCAAATGTGAGATGCCGAAATTCCGGATCGTCGTCGACGTCGGGCACACCCCGGACTCCTACGGCGCGTTGAGCGCGCGCAATGATCCGGAGTTCGGCTTCAACTTCCGGCTCGCAAGGCTGGTCACGGCAAAACTCAAATCCGAAGGCTTTACCGCAACCCGGCTGCTCGTCACGGACGGCAAGGCGCGGCCGAGCCTGTTCAAGCGCGTCAGTGCCGCGAATGACGGCCGGGCCGATCTCGTGCTGTCGATCCATCACGACTCAGTGCCGGACAAGCTGCTCGAGACCTGGGAGTTCGACGGCGCAAAGAGCTATTTCAGCGACCGCTTCTCGGGTCACTCGCTGTTCGTGTCCGAGCGCAATCCACACTTCACCAGCAGCCTGAAGCTGGCCCGGATGATCGGCAGACAATTGAAGGAGCAGGGGCTGCACTATGCCAGCCAATACACCCTGCCGGTGATGGGCCGCTACCGGCGCCAGCTGCTCGACAAGGATGTCGGCGTCTACCGCTATGACGGGCTCGTCGTGCTGTCGCGAACGAGAAGCGCGGCCGTGCTGCTCGAAGCCGGCTCGATCATCAACCGCGACGAGGAGATGGAGATGAACTCGTCGGAGCGGCAGGAGATGATTGCGGGCGCCGTCGCGGCGGGGGTCGGGGATTTTTGCAAGATGCGATAGTTGGCGCTGCCGTCATTGCGAGCGAAGCGAAGCAATCCAGAGTCTTTCCACGGCAGCAGTCCGGATTACTTCGCTTCGCTCGCAATGACGAAAAAGCTACAACGGCACCCCCCGATACTCCCTGTTCGCCAGGCTTGCCTCTTCCAGGTCCAGATCGCGCTCGATCCGGCGCCGCGTCTCGTCGGTGATCTGGCCCTCGCGCAGGAGGTCGTGGATGAACTTTCGCTCGGCGACGATCAGGTCGCGGGTCAGAGCGGTGCCGGCGGCGGAGACGTCGTGATGGTTGGGGTCGAGTGAATCCGGAAGCTGGTTGACACGAATCTCGTGACGCGCGCGCAGGAGCCGCATCACCTCGTCCGACACATCCTTTTCTTCGGTCATCGCGTCGAGCGACTTCAGCGCCGCCTCGAGCGCCTGGCGGCGTGCCGCGATCTCGGCCTCATGCTCGGCGACATGCTCGTTGCGGCCGGCCTCGGCGACACCGAGCCAGCGCACCACCGGCGGAAGCGTCAGGCCGACGCCGATCAGCGTCACGAAGATGACGCCGAAGGCGACGAACAAGATCAGGTCGCGATACGGGAAGGCATTGCCATCAGGCAACGTGAACGGCAGCGCCAGCGCGGCCGCCAGCGACACCGCGCCGCGCACGCCGGTGAAGGCGAGCACGAACGGCCATTGCCATGGCGGCGATGGGTCGCGCTTGCGCAGGCTCTTGCTCAATATCCGCGGCAGATAGATCGCAGGATACAGCCAGACGAAGCGTGCGATGACGATGACCGCCAGGACCACCGCGGTCGCGATCATGATATCGTCGAGCGGAAACGCCTTCGACTTCTCGTAGAGTGCCCGCATCTGGAAGCCGGTGAGCAGGAATAGCAGGCCCTCGATCAAGTAGATGATGAGATCCCAGAAGAAGATGCCTTGCAGGCGGGTCGACGCCGAGATCAGCAGCGGCCCGTTCCAGCTCACATAGAGGCCGCAGGCCACGGTCGCGATCACGCCGGAGCCGCCGAGATGCTCGGGCAGCCAGTAGGACACGTAGGGCGTGATCAGCGACAGCGTCAGCTCGACCTGCGGATCCCTGGACCATTTGCGGAAGCGAAGGGAGAGCCAGCCGATGCCGATGCCGAAGGCGATCTCGCAGGCGACGATGAGGAAAAACTCGCCGGCCGCCAGCGGCAGTGAGAAATGGCCGACAATGATGGCCGCAAGCGCGAAGCGGTAGAGGATCAGGGCCGTCGCGTCATTCGCAAGCCCTTCGCCCTCGAGGATGACCAGGAGCCGGCGCGGTATGTTCAGACGACGCGCGATGGCGAGCGGCGCCACCACGTCGGGCGGAGCGACGATGGCCCCGAGCAGGAATCCGATGGTCCAGGGCAGGCCGATCACATAATGCGTGGCAGTAGCCACCAGCGCCGCGGTGAAGATCACCGCGCCGACCGCGAGCAGCACGATCGGCCGCAAATTGTTCCTGAACTCGCGCCAGCTCATCGCGACGCTCGCCGAGTAGATCAGCGGCGGCAGCACCATCAGCAGCACCAGTTCCGGCGGCAGTTCCACCGGCGGCATGCCCGGCACGAAGGCGAGGCCGACGCCGGACAGCATCAGGAGAATGGCGGGCGCGATGTTGAAGCGGCGGGCGACCAGCGCGGTGCCGGCCAGCACGGTGAGCAGGATGAGGAAAGTCTGAAATTTCGCTGCGATCATGGCCTGTCTTGGCCCGGAAGCGGCCAAAAGGTCAATGCGTCGCGGCTCACGCCAGCCGTTCGGCCACCATGCGTCCGACGCGTGCGAATACGGCTTCGATCTGCGCGGCGTTGGGCGTGCCGCCCTGGGTATAGGCCGCGATCAGGATCGGCGCATCGGGCTTGTTGTCGAGCTTGGGCCAGACGACCGCGATATCGCCCGATGCGTCTTTGCCGTTGTTGCCGGTCTTGTCGCCGATCTTCCAGCCTGCCGGCAGGCCGCCGCGCAGCCGGTTGGCGCCGGTCTTGCAGCCCACCATCCATTCGGTGAGCTGGGTCCGCGAGGCCGGCGACAGTGCTTCGCCTACCACCAGCCGCTTCAGATTGCCGGCCATCGCCGCCGGCGTCGTGGTGTCCCGGGGATCGCCGGGCGGTGAGCGGTTGAGCTCAGGCTCGTTGTGGTCGAGCCGCGAGGTGGTGTCGCCGAGCGATCGCCAGAAGGCCGTGAGCGCGGCGGGGCCGCCGATCCGCGCCAAGAGCAGGTTGGCGCAGGTGTTGTCGCTGAGCTCGACGATGGCCTTGCACATGTCGGTGACCGACATCGTGCCGGCGGCGAGATTTTGTTTGGCGACCGGCGCGTAGTCGAGCAGGTCGGCCTTGCCGTAGGGGATCATGGCCGCAAGCTGCTCCTCGCCGCGATCGGCCCGCGCCAGCACGCAGGCCGCGAGCGAAGCCTTGAACGTCGAGCACATGACGAAGCGCTCGTCGGCGCGCCATGCGAGCTTCGCGCCAGTCGCGAGGTTCTCGGCATAGACCCCGATCCGCCCACCGCTCTCGCGCTCGTAGGATTCGAGCTCCGGCGGTGCGTCTACGGCGAGCGCGGGGGAGGCGGCCATCCAGCACAGCGAGGCAAGCAGGGTACGGCGGTCGAGAGGCATAGGGGACTTTCAGACATCGTCATTGCGAGCGCAGCGAAGCAATCCAGAATCTTTCCGCGGAGACAGACTGGATGGCTTCGCTTCGCTCGCAATGACGGAGAATGCCGGGCGAGTGTGCCGGATTTCGGGCAGTGCGAGGGTGCCTCACTCCCTCAGGTCATACCGGTACGATTTCGACACGATCTGCCAGCCGTCGGCGAGCTTCATCGCCACCAGATAATCCGTGAAAAAGCGCGGCGGCAGCTGGCACCTGACCTTGATGAAGGCGGTCTTGTCGTCCGAGCGGTCGATGGTGACGATGAAATCCTCGCGCGGCTTGCCTTCGGCCTTGCCGGAAGGGCGCTTGCGGACGCGATCGAGCCAGTCGGGCACGGTCAGCACCTGAAGCTCGCCCTTCTCGACCCAGCGCAAATCGGCGGAGGGATGGAAGATGGCGCCGAGTTTTTCGGCATCGCCCTCGTAAAGTCCGTCGAAATAGGATTGCACGACGGCTTCGACGCTCGAACGGTTCTGGCTCATGGGTCATCCCTTTGAATGATGGCTTGGGGCGAACTTAGTCGTGCACATCAAAATGCGCTATGGGTGTCTGCGCCAATTGGGCGAGGACGCTGGAATGACCGGATCAGAACATTCGAACGCTCGGATCCTCACCGGCGAATGCTATTGCCGTGCGGTGCGCTACGAGGTCGCGGACGCGTTCTCCTACGCGCTGAACTGCCACTGTTCGAATTGCCGCCGCACCACCGGCTCCGCTTTCAAGCCATTCGCCGGGATCGCGCAGGACAAGCTCCGCATCGTCCGTGGCGAGGACCAGCGCCTCATCTATGGCGAGGACCAGCGCCTCATCTATGGCGACGACGCAACCCACGACGCGCACTGCGCCCGCTGCGGCTCGCTGCTTTATTCCCGGGTGCGCGAGGGAAAATGGGTCCATGTCGCCATGGGAACCCTGGTTGACGCCCCCTCGATCCGGCCGAGCGCCCACATCTTCGTGGGCTCGAAAGCGCCCTGGCATGAGATCACGGACGAGCTGCCGCAATACCGGGGACACATCGGGGGTGACTGAGCGCATACTTGGCCTGCGCCAGCGAACCGCTATCGCTCCGGCGAGACTAAAGAGTTCCTTGGCAGTTTGCCGGCATCGTCTTCGTGATCTCCATCACAAATGCGATGGCGGATTCTGCTAAGGCAATCCCCAAAGGGCGACCGAATTGCTCCCGATCTCTGGAAGTTCTGTCATGCGTAGCCTGCTCGGACTTTGTCCGCTTTTTCTGGCTCTCTTGTTCGGCGCTGGGCCCGCTCTCGCCGGAAAGCGCGTGGCGCTGGTCCTTGCCAACTCGTCGTATCAGTACGCGCCGTCGCTCGCGAACCCCGTCAATGACGGTGCGGTGATGGCCAAGACGCTGAAGGACGCCGGCTTCGAAATTGTAGAGTCCCGGCATGATCTGTCCGCGTTGGAGACGCGGCGCGTGCTGCGCGATTTTGCCGATGCGACGCGCGATGCCGACATCGCCGTGATCTACTATGCCGGCCACGGCATCGAGGTCGAAGGCTCGAACTATCTGATCCCTGTTGACGCCAAGCTCGAACGCGACACCGATGTCTACGACCAGGGGCTGTCGCTCGACCGCGTCCTGGTCACGGTCGAGCCCGCCAAGCAGCTTCGCCTGGTGATCCTCGACGCCTGCCGCGATAATCCGTTCGGCAAGACCATGAAGCGCACGGTTGTCTCGCGCGGCATCGGCCGCGGCCTGGCCCAGGTCGAGCCGAACAGCCCCAACACGCTGATCGCGTATTCGGCCAAGGCCGGCTTCACGGCGCAGGACGGCGACGGCGCCAACAGCCCCTTTACTATGGCACTGTCGAAGCATCTGACGACGCCGGGCCTCGACGTCCGCCGCGCCTTCGGCTTCGTGCGCGACGACGTGCTCAAATCGACCGGCAACAAGCAGGAGCCGTTCGTGTACGGCTCGCTCGGCGGCGAGGACGTGCCGCTGGTGCCGGTCAAGGTGGTCGCGGCCGCTCCGGTGGCGCCGGTGGCGAACCCGCAGGCGGCCGATATCCGCCGCGACTACGAGCTCGCGCTCCAGGTTGGCAACAGGCCGGCCTGGGAGGCATTCCTGGCCCAGCATCCTGACGGCTTCTATGCGAATCTCGCCAAGCTTCAGGTCGACAAAATCGGTGCCGAGCAGGCCCATGCGGCGGCCACCGAGAAGGCGAAGCAGGCCGAGGCCGAACGCGATCGTCTTGCCGCCCTCGGCGCGCAGAAAGATGCGCAGGCCAAGGCTGCGGCTGATGCGAAAGCCGCCGAGCAGGCGCAGCTCGCCGCGCAGAAGGCCAAGGAGCAGGTGCAGCAGCAGGCGGCGGCGGCGGCCGAGCAGCAGCGCGTCAACCTCGCCGCCGCGGCGCCAGGTGCCGCACCCGCCAGCACGGCGAGCCCCGCCGGCGCCAGCGTCGCTTCGCTGACGCCGACGACCGCGCCGGTCGACCTCAGCCGCTTGGTGCAGACCGAGCTCGGCCGCGTCGGCTGCTTCTCCGGGCAGGCCGATGGCAACTGGAATACGACTTCGCGGCGTTCGCTGTCGCAGTTCAACCGTTACGCCGGCACCAAGCTCGACGTGAAAGTGGCGAGCACCGATGCGCTCGATACCGTCAAGTCAAAGCCGTCGCGCGTCTGCCCGCTGGTCTGCGAGCACGGCTTCATGGCCGACGGCGACACGTGCACGAAGATCGTTTGCCGTGAGGGCTATGCGATCAACGACGACAATGCGTGCGAGAAGCAGCGCATCGCCAAGCCTGCGACGGCCAAGCCCGCAATCGCCAAGCGCGACGACGGCGATGAGCGTTCCGCACGGCAGCGCCGTCAGGCCGGTGGCGTGGCGGGCGGCTATGGTGCCGCCGCGGGCATTGCGGCTGCCGCGAGCGCCGGCCGCGCCTCGGGTGGCGGGCAGATTTTCTGCAATGGCGGCAGCTGCCGCCCGGTCAACCGCGGCTGTCATCTCGAATATCGCGGAGGCGGCGGCCCCGGCAACGACGCCAATGCCGAGGTGTGCAACTAGCCCGCCCTATTCGTGAGAGCGCGGTATTTTGGTCCGACTGGTGCATCCGCACACCTCCGCTGACGAGGCGCACAGGATTGCCTTCGGCTTTTCACCGCCTGACGACCGGTACTTTGCAACGCGCTTGAGGGATGGGTTGGGTGAACGCGGGCGGACGCCCCACCGGTCAAGGACCGAGCGGCAGCAGCGCGCCGGGCAAGCTGCGGATCAGGTCGGCTTCGGGACATGCCGCGGCGAACGCAAGGCGAATGCGGCTCTTGGTCTCGACAACCCGGGCGGCGATTTTCAAGAGCCGAAGACGCAGCGTCGCGAACTCGGCAGTGGCCAATTCCCGGACTTTGGGAATGGCGTCGCGCACGGTCAGCATCAGCCAATAAGCGGCGGTATGGAGAACGAGGCGGACTTGATTGGCGAGCGCCGAACGGCAACTGGTGCGATCGGAGGCGAGCTGCGTCTTATGCAGCTTGATCAGATTCTCGGCTTGGCCGCGCGCGCAATACAGGCTGTCGTAGATCCACTCGGCCGAGCCGACATCGAGGCTGGTGACGACGAAGCGGATGTCGAGGCCGAGCATCGTCGCCTCAATACGGGCGACGGTGCGTCGTTCGCGATCCCAGGACTTTGCCTTGTGGCGCGTCTCGGTATAGCCGCGCAGAACCGGCAGGTTCTCGATGGCGCGTCGCGTGCGGATGTCGTCGGCGACCGCGTCGACTTTTCTGGCGAGCGGCTTGGTGCCGGACAGACCGAAGATGTAGTCGATGCCGTTGGTCTCGCACCACGCCATTGCCTCCGGCCGGGCATAGTGCCCGTCGCCACGGAACGTAATTCGCGTGTTGTGCCACCGCGTCCGGATATGCCGTACCAGGCGGCGCAGATGGGCACGCACCTCGACGCCGCCCGGCGTCTTGCCGGGCCGCAGCACGACCGCCACGGGCCGGCTCTTCTCCGTGTCGTAGACGTGGATCGGCAGGAAGCAGCGTTCGTCATAATGAGCGTTGAACAGCGAGAGCTGCTGATGGCCGTGGACGACATCGCAGGTATCATCGATGTCGAGCGTGACGGATGCCGGCTCGCGCGGGTAGCTATCCATCCATGCGTCGACCAAAGTGTAGGTCAGTCGGATCACGTCGCGCAGGCGCGGAGCATTCTCCAGACGCGACAGCGTCGGTTGGGAACACAGATCGCGACCCGTGTCCGGCAGCCGTCCGCAGGCCAGCTTGAATGCGGGATCGGACCGCAGATGATCGAGGTCGTCGGCGTCCTCGTAGCCGCAGCAGATCGCGAACATGCGCGCGCGGAACATATCGACCAGGCTGTGCACGACCCGCGTCGGATCGCGCCGATCCGGGAACACCCGGGCCAAATTGTCGGCCAAGCCGAGACGCCGCTCGGCCATCGCCAGAAGCATCACGCCCCCGTTCGAGGTCAGCCGACCGCCATCGAAGGCAGCTGTGACTTTCTTGGCGTGAACGGCTGGAAACGAGAAGGGCAGAATCGTATCGTCGGTCATGGCGGGCGTGGTGTTCGCGGCTGAAGGTGATGGGGTTGGCTTTGCAACCGAATCCTACGCCGCATCAGCGCTTTACACCACGCTCGCCAGCCTCTCAGGCGCCCTCTGACGAATAAGACGGGCTAGGATCGCGCCATCGACGCCGTCGTCTCGGCACTTGCCGGGATGACGTCAGTTCGAGATCGCGCTTGCCGCGATGTTCACTGTCAGCGCCAGCAACGCCGTGTTGTAGATGAACGACACGATGCCATGCGCGGTCGCGGTGCGGCGGATGGTCTTGTCGGTGATGCCGACGTCGGAGACCTGCGCGGTCATGCCGATCACGAACGAGAAATAGACGAAGTCCCAATAATCGGCGTGATCTTCCTTATCGCCGCTCGGAAACTGCAATCCGCCCGGCGGGTGCCGGTAGTAATCATGGGCGTAATGCAGCGCGAAGGTCGTGTGCACGGCGGCCCATGACAGCGCGATGGTGGCGATCGCGATGGTCAACTCCCACGCCCCGCGATGCGGCGTGCCGAGCTCAGACATGATCGCTGCGATGCTGGCGAAGGCGCCGATCGCCGTCACCAGCAGGATCACGAAGCGGCCGTCGTCCTGCATTGCGGCACTACGGCGGATGTGCTGCTGGTCGTTGCACAGCATCATCGCGTAGACCAGCACGAGATAAACCGCGATCAACGCATCCCAGCCGAACAGCAGCCGCGTCACCAGCCGGTGCGATCCCGGCAGCAGCAAGCAGACCAGGATGCCGGCAGCGAGCGCGATAAAGGTGCGCGGCCGCGCGTAGATCAGCCGCATCGGCCGCGACATCTTGCGGAAGCGGACGAGGACGGGATCGTCTTTGTCGGTGGCCATGATGGCTCCAGCCCTCTCGCTCAACTCTCGTTGTCGCCGCAGCGGCGGCCTGCTCCCTCGCTCCGCTTGCGGGGAGAGGTTGGGGTGAGGGGGCGCCTCCGCAAGGACGGTGAGAGCTGGATTCGCGGAGACTCCCCCTCACCCGATATTCAAGCCGCGCTTGAATATCGACCTCTCCACGCAAGCGGGGCGAGGTGAAGATCGTGCACTACATCAGTTTTTCCGCTCGGCGACGAAGCGCGCGGCGGCCTGCAGAACGGCGGCGCGGTCGCCGAAGATCGACACGGCGCCGTCGGCCCGCGCGAGCAGGTCGCGCACGCGCTGCTTGGCGCCTTCGATGCCGAGCTGGGTGACGAAGGTGGTCTTGCCGAGTGCGGCATCGGCGCCGGCCGGCTTGCCGAGGGCCGCCGCATCGCCTTCGACGTCGAGCAGATCGTCGGCGATCTGGAAGGCCTCGCCGAGCGCGCGGCCGTAATCGTCGAGCGCCTGATATTCCTTTTGCGAGGCCTGGCCGAGGATCGCGCCCGCGATGCAGCCGTAGCGCAGCAGCGCACCGGTCTTCATCTGCTGAATGCGGGCGACATCGATCGGCTCGTGGCCGCCAAAACGGCCTTCGCCGGCGAGATCGAGAATCTGGCCGCCGACCATGCCGCCGATGCCGGCGCAGCGCGCCAGCGCGCGCGTCAGCAGGAGGCGCACATTGGCGTCGCGGTGGATCTCATCGCGGGTGATGATGTCGAAGGCGAGCGTCAGAAGGCCGTCGCCGGCGAGGATCGCGGTCGCGTCATCGGTCTTCTTGTGCAGGGTGGGACGGCCGCGGCGCAGGTCCGAATTGTCCATCGCCGGCAGGTCGTCATGGATCAGCGAATAGCAGTGGATGCATTCGAGCGCGGCGCCGGCGAGCAGGGCGGCCTTGCGGGGAACGCCGAATACGGCCGCGCTCTCGACCACCAGGAACGGCCGCAGACGCTTGCCGCCGTTGAGGCTCGAATAGCGCATTGCGTCCATCAGTCGCTTGGGACGGGCGATCTCATCGTGCAGGATGTCGTCCGCCAGCAGGCGTCCAAGCAGGGCTTCGGTGTCATCAGCGGTCTTGTCCAGGCGTTTGGCGAAATCGGACGGGGACGTGCCGGTCATCAAGAAGGGCTCCAGAACTAAAATTCGGCGGGACAATCCTTTATGCGCCCGCCCCAGTCAATCGTTTGGAAGGCCTAAAAAGTGCTGGAAAAGGCCCGAATTATCACAGACTTAATGGCGGGATCCGTGGTCGCGTTTCATTTTGCGCCGGAAAGGTCGATTTGCGCATCGTCAAGATCCTGCTGGTAGCGCTCGTGGTCGTGGCTCTCGCGCCCTACGTGATCGCGCCGTTCTACCGCGCCGGCCATCCGGTTTCGACGCTGATGGCCTGGCGGTCGCTCCGGGGTGCGCCGATGCATCGGGAGTGGATTGATCTGGCCGCGATGTCGCCCTCACTGCTGCGATCGGTGGTGGCGGCCGAGGACGCCCATTTCTGCAAGCATCACGGCATCGACTGGGGCGCGCTGCGCGAGGCGATCGACGATGCGAAGGAGGACGGTACGCCCTTCCGGGGCGCCTCCACCATCACCCAGCAGGTGGCAAAAAACCTGTTCCTCTGGCAGGGGCGGGATTTCGTCCGCAAGGCGCTGGAATTCCCGCTGGCGCTGTGGATCGATCTCGTCCTGCCCAAGGCGCGAATCCTCGAGATTTACCTCAACATCGCCGAGCTCGGTCCCCAGGGCCAGTTCGGGGTCGAGACGGCCAGCGCCTATGCCTTCGGCAAATCGGCGGCCAACCTCTCGCCTCGGGAGGCGGCACTTCTGGCCTCGATCCTGCCCAATCCGGTCAAACGGAGCGCCCGGACCCCCGGGCCTGGCGTCCGGCGGCTGGCGGGGACCTTTGTGGCGAGGGCGCAGGCGAACTCGCTTTTGACCTGCTGGCGGGAAAATCGCTGATTTTGGGCCCTTTTCGGACGTATTTTCCGGTCCAAAAGCCTAGATTTACGGCCAGCCTTCCTCTATAAGCCCGGCCTTGATCGGCATTCAGCTCGCCTCGGTTTGCGGGTGCTGAGCCGTCCCCTCGCGGACGATGCCCTGACAACACCAATCCCTAGAGGATATTGAAATGGCCGTTCCGAGAAGAAAAACCTCGCCGTCGCGTCGTGGCATGCGCCGCTCGGCAGACGCCATCAAGAAGCCGACCTATGCGGAAGACAAGGACTCCGGCGAGTTCCGTCGTCCGCACCATCTCGACCTCAAGACCGGCATGTACAAGGGCCGTCAGGTCCTCAAGAAGAAAGAGTCCTGAATTTAGGACCTTTCTCCGGGCAGGATCATTTCGCCTGCCTGATTTCGGCCACCCAATGAGATATGACAATGACGGCGGCGGAGCTAATGCTTCGCGGCCGCATTGTCCTGTCCGGATATCTTGATCGAGAAGGCATTTCGCCGATGGTCGGTTTCCCGCTGCTCCTGATCCCGCTCGCGGTCTACAACATCATCGCCTTCCTGATGCCGTCCGTGTCCTTTACGGACGTGCTGTTCAAGGTGCCGATGATCACGGGCGAGACCTGGCCGGTCACGCTTGCCGACGTGATGCTCGCGCTCGGTATCGTGTTGCTGCTGCTAGAGGTCGTCAAAGGCGCGCGGCCCGGCTCGAAATTCCTGATGGATCATCTGCTGTCGCTGATCGTGTTCGGTGCTGCCGCGGCCGAATTCGTGATGTGGCCCAAATTCGGCAACTCCACCTATTTCCTGCTGGTGCTGCTCGCGATTGCCGATTTCCTCGGCGGTATCGCCCAGCGCACGCGCCGCCGCGTCACCTATGTCGCGGAGACGACAGTGCCGGCGCCGCGCAAGGCCAAGCGCCAGGCCGAAGCGGCAGCGGACGACGCGGCGCCCGAACCCAAGTTCGAGCCGGTGTCTGCGCCGGCGGTGCCACCCGCGCCATCAGCGCAGTCGGTCGCCGAATCCGTGCTGAAGGATCATCCCGCGCCGAAGCCGGTGAACCCGCCCTCGCCGGAAATTCCCTCGCCGGATTTGCAACCGGGCAACGGCACGCCGCCGTCTCCCGACGCGCCGCGCTGATCGTGAGTCGCCGGCGCAATGGCGGTGCGCTCCCTCGCCCCGCTTGCGGGGCGAGGTGAAGGGCTCCACCTCTCTCAGCAAATTCGTCGTGCTTAAGCCACCTGTCGCGTGCGCGCGGTGACGGTTCCGAGCGGGTGCTTGTCGCCATAGGCCATCTGCGCATCCTCGGACGAGGCGCGGCGGAGCCGGCTGGCCTGGGGCAGGTGCTCCGCATTGGCGATGAGTTGGGTGACGAAGCTCGGATCGGGACGGGGCAGCGGCGCCTTGTGGACCCACTGCAACGTCGGCAGCAGCGGCACCAGGGCCGTGCCCGTGCCGTTGTCCGCGCAGTCCGATCGATCGGTACTTAACATCGCAATCACCGTTGATCCGGCGAGGCCTGTCGCGTTTCGAGACGCTGGCGCCGGTGCGTGTCATGTACTCGCAAGGCCTATGCCGGCCGGGCCGGTTTGGTTCCGCGGGCCTGCGAAACATGGTTTCCAAATTGTTTATGAACTTTGCCTAGAGTCGGAGTCGAATCTGGCCGTATTCTGTGCCGACTCAGGACTCCCTGCTGTCCCGAAACGAGGCGATTTTGACCCCTGCATTGCCGCAAGCCTCCGACATCCTGGCCGCTCTTGGTCAGGCCGTTTTCGCCTGGGACATCGCCAGCGATTCCATCGTGTGGGGTGAGCAGGTCGCCAGCGTCTTTCCCGGCATCCCGCCCGAGCGGCTCGCGACCGGCGCCGAATTCGCCAAGCTGATCGAGCCCACACAGGCGCTGCGGACCGCCGCGCTGGCGCAGACCTCGCCGGTGCACGGCGCCGACGGCACGCCCTACCGGGTCGAATATGGCGTGCGCATGAGCGCCGCCGATCCCGTGGTCTGGATCGAGGAGACCGGCCGCTGGTTCGCCGGCCCCGATGGCCGCCCGGTGCGCGCGATCGGCTCCATCCGCATCAACAATGAGCGCCACGCCCGCGACGAGGAATTGACCAAGCTGGCCCGGCTCGATCCGCTGACCGGCGAGCTCAATCGTTCCCACCTGATCGCGGCGCTGGCCGAGGCGATCGAGGAGACGACCCGCTTCCGCTCGACCGCAGCCTTCATGCTGGTCGGCATCGATCATCTCGCCCGGGTCAACGACGCTTTCGGCTTCGACGTCGCGGACGCCGTGATCCTCGACGTGGCCAAGCGCATCCGCGCCCGCCTGCGCGGCGGTGACGTGCTCGGCCGTTTCTCCGGCAACAAGTTCGGCCTGATCCTGAAGAACTGCACCGTCGATGACATGAACGTCGCCGCCGAGCGCTTCCTTGCCGGCATCCGCGACGAGGTGGTGCCGACCAAATCCGGCCCGGTCTCGGTCACGGCGTCGATCGGCGCGGTCAGCGTGCCGCGCTATGCCCGCAGCACCGACGAGGCCGTCAATCGCGCCCATGAGACGCTGGACGCGGCAAAACAACGCCGCGTCGGCTCGTTCGCGGCGTGGCGCCCGGATGCCGCGCGAGACGCACAGCGCCGCGTCAACATCCGTGTCACCGACGAGATCGTCACCGCGCTGAACGAGCGCCGCATCAAGCTCGCCTATGAGCCGGTGGTCTCGGCCGCCTCGCGCGAGTGCGCGTTCCACGAATGCCTGGTGCGGATGGACCAGGGCGACGGCCAGGTGCTGCTCGCGCCCGACATCGTGCCGGTCGCCGAACGGCTCGGCCTGATCCGCCTGGTCGATCACCGCGTGCTCGAGCTCGTGGTCGCCGAGCTCGCGGCCGCGCCCGACATCTGCCTCAGCCTCAACATCTCGCCTGATACGACGATGGATCCGGACTGGTGGGCGGGAATTGAGTCGCTGATGCTGGCCCATCCCGGCGTCGCCGAGCGGCTGATCGTCGAGATCACCGAGACGGTCGCGATCCAGGACATCGATGACGTGCGCGGCTTCGTCACGCGGCTGAAGAATTTCGGCAGCCGCATCGCCATCGACGATTTCGGCGCCGGCTACACCTCGTTCCGAAACCTGCGCAAGCTCGGCGTCGACATCGTCAAGATCGACGGTGCCTTCGTGCAGAACATCACCCGTTCCGCCGACGATCGCGCCTTCGTGCAGACCCTGATCGACCTCGCCCGCCGCCTCGACATCAAGACGGTCGCCGAGTGGGTGCAGGACGAAGAGGCCGCCGCCATGCTGCGCGACTGGGGCTGCGACTACATCCAGGGCCGCCTGATCGGGCTCGCCTCAGCCGACCGCCCATGGGGCACGCCGCCGGACAGCGCACTGCCTGCGGCAGGATAGAGCTGCGTCCCTTGCTTCGTCGGATAATGACGAGCTGCGGGGGGCTTTCCGCATGCTCGCTGTCATCGCCCGACTTGATCGGGCGATCCAGTATTCCAGAGACAGTTGTGTTTAAGCCGAGAGGCCGCGGCGTACTGGATGCCCCGGTCAAGCCGGGGCATGACAGCTGAGTGGGAGGCGCGCTGCTACCCCACGCAAATACCGGGCACCGCGACCTTCTGGAACAGATGCGGGCTTGCGACTGCGGATGCGGGGTAGGCGGCAATCTTTGCGCGGAATTCCGGGTGGGTGAAAGCGGCGCGGAAATGCGCGTTGGATTCCCACACCGCGTAATTCAGATAGGTCGGGCTGTCGCCGACGGCGCGGTGAAGCTGGGTGGAGATGAAACCGGGCTGGCGCTTCATGAAGGCGGCGTCGTCCTGCCACGTCTTGAGGAAGTCCTGCTCATCCTCGGCGTCGAGCGTGAAGACGTTGACGAGCACCACGGGGCCGGTTTCGAGCGCGATCTGACGGTCGATCGGGAAGGCAGGGTCGAGGGGGCGCATGAGGGGCATGACATTGCTCCGGTCAATTTGGTATCATAATGTCAATTCGACAGCCCCGGATATAGGCAATTGACATCATGATGTCAATGCGGATCAATGGTGCCAAATGACCAAGACCAAGCGGACCCCGGCGGGCGAAGCCCTGACCGGCCTCATCCTCGACCTGTTCCGCGCCAACAGCCTGCTTCTGACCGCTGGCGATCGGCTGGTGACATCGCTCGGCCTCACCAGTGCGCGCTGGCAGATCCTGGGGGCGATCGCCGACGCCGAGCGCCCGGAGCCGGTCGGTTGGCTCGCCCGCAATCTCGGCGCCAATCGCCAGAACGTGCAGCGCATCGTCAACGACCTCGAGCGGGATGGTCTCGTCGTGTTCGAGACCAACCCGCATCACCGCCGGGCGCAGCTCGTGGTCCTCACCGACAAGGGCAGGCAGGTCTACGACGCCGCCGGCCGGTTGCAGGTCCCCTGGGTCAACGGCCTTGCGGATGGATTGTCGGTCAGGGATATCGACGTGGCCCATCGCGTCGTGACCGCACTGCGAGCCGGTCTGAAAGACGCCGGTGAAGCGAACGAATAAGCAAGCGAGGCGCCGGGGGACACGAGGCGTACATCGTGTGAGCCCATTTCGGACTCAAATCCGCCGCCGACTCAATCGATGTATCCAAATGCGGTTGGAGGCATGTCCTGAGTTGGGGAATTTGCCATGAGTGATGAAGATTTAATGCGTCATAAGAGACAGAAGCTGATTTCCACTGCCGAAGATATCGTGCGTGATGAGTCTTTCGAACTCTTGTCGCAGCAGCTCTGCGAAGGCGCTAGCTTTTCGGACGATGAATCCCCGTCGAACGACGTTTTTTTGCTTCTTGAGGAGAATGCGCGGCTTCGTGCGCTTGCCATCAGCCTTTCCAGCCTGGTCGGAGACCTCTCCGAACGGGAGTGGAGCAATGCGCTCGCATCGGCCGATCGTGCCACGCTCAATCGCCTGAGGTCGTGTCGGGCGTAACGATAGAGAGAGCGGCGAGGTGAAGCGGAGCGTCACGCCACGCGCCTGACCGCGTTCAGTCGCTCGATCGTGCGTCCGACCTCGGCTGCCGGGCACGGCCTGCCGAAATAATAGCCCTGGACTGCGGTGCATTCGCGGACGAAGTCGAGCTGCTCGATGGTCTCGACACCTTCCGCCGTGGTCTCGACGCCGAGCACGGAGCCGAGGCTGGCGATGGTGCGGACGATGGCGACGCTCTCCGGGCTTTCGCCGAGCGTGCCGACGAAGGAACGGTCGATCTTGATGCGGTCGAACGGAAACTTGCGCAAATAGCTCAGCGAGGAATAGCCGACGCCGAAATCGTCGAGGCTGACGCGCACGCCAAGAGCGCGGAGCTGGTGCAGGATCTCGATTGTCGCCTCGCTGTCGTCGAGCAGCGCTGTCTCGGTGACCTCGAGCTCGAGCCGCCGTGGCGGCAGGCCGGCTTCCGCAAGCGCGCTCGTGACCATCGCCACCAGTCCGCGCGAGCGGAACTGCACCGGCGACAAATTGACCGCGACGGTGACATCGGGCCAGGACGCCGCGGTCGCACAGGCCGTGCGCAGCACCCATTCGCCGATCGGGACGATCAGCCCGTTCTCTTCCGCGAGCGGAATGAATTCGGCCGGCGAGACCGAGCCGCGCGAGGGGTGTTTCCAGCGCAGCAGCGCCTCGAAACCGGTGAGCTCGGTGGTGTCGAGCCGCACCTGCGGCTGGAACACGAGGTGAAATTCGCGTGCCTCAAGCGCGCCACGCAGATCGTGCTCCAGCGCGTGCCGGCCGCGCGCCTGTTCCTCCATCTCGGGCTCGAACAGTTGGTAGGCGCCGCGCCCCTTGGCCTTGGCCTGGTACAGCGCAAGGTCGGCGCATTTCATCAGCTCGTCGGCATCGAGCCCGTGATCGGGCGCGATCGCGATGCCGACGGAAACGCCGACATGGATCGACTGGCTTTCCAGCGGCGGCGGGTGGCCGATGATCTCGACCAGGCGGCGGGCGAGCCGTTCCGCCGATTGCGGCTGCGGTCCGCGCTGGAGAACGGCGAACTCGTCGCCGCCGAGGCGGGCGACGGTGTCATGCTCGCCGACATTCTCCTTCAGCCGTGACGCGACCCAGCGCAGAAGCCGATAGCCGGCGGCGTGGCCGAGGCGGTCGTTGACCGTCTTGAAATTATCGAGGTCGAAGCACAGCACGGCCATCGCTCCGCCGGCGATCGCGACCTGGTTCA
This sequence comes from Bradyrhizobium barranii subsp. apii, assembly GCF_011516635.5. Lineage (GTDB taxonomy): Bacteria > Pseudomonadota > Alphaproteobacteria > Rhizobiales > Xanthobacteraceae > Bradyrhizobium > Bradyrhizobium barranii. The sequence goes on from NZ_CP096255.1 coordinate 9,529,972, forward strand.
GTCCCTCGCCCATTTTCTCGCGGAACAGCGTGCGGTTGGGCAGGTCGGTGAGTGAATCGTGCTGCGCCATGTGCGCCACGCGGGCCTGGGCCTTGTGGCGCTCGGTGACGTCCTCATAGGTGACAACCCAGCCGCCGTGCTCCATCCGCTTGTGATTGAGCTTGATGATGCGGCCGTCGTTCAGGTGACGGTGCAGCGTGTGTTCGCCCTCGCGCAGCCTTTCGACATAGTCGGCATAGATCCTCGCGGCGGTCGTGTTCGGATGGATGCCGAGGTCGCAGCTATGCTCCATGATCTCGCGCATCGAGACGCCGGGCTTCACGACATCGGGCGACAGCCCATACATCTCGATGTAGCGGCGATTGCAGACGATGACGCGCAGGCTCGCATCGAGCATGCACAGGCCCTGGCTCATGTTGTTCAGCGCCGCGTCGAAGCGGCGGTATTGCTCGCTCAGCTCTTCGATCGCGCGCTCGCGGTCGGTGATGTCCTCGTAGGTGGCGACGAAGCCGCCCTCGGGCAGCGCGCAGTAGCGCACCGAGATCACGGTGTCGTTCGACATGCGCCGCCGCATCGGCGAGGAATCGTGGTTCGCGATCCTCGCGCTGGCGGCTTCCAGCAGCTGTTGCGGACTGTATTCGGAAGTGAACGCCCCGTTCACCATCGACCGCTCGATCAGCTCGCCGAGATGCGTGCCAGGCCTGGTTTCCTCCGGCGACAGCCGATAGATCTTGCGGGAGGTGGTGTTGCAGACGCGCAGGCGCATGTCGCTGTCGTAGAAGGCGAGCCCGTGCGCCATGTTCTCCAGCGCCGCATCGAGGATGAAGTTCTGTTGCCGCAGCGCTTCTTCGTACTGCAGCCGCTCGGTGACGTCCTCATGCACCGTCACCCAGCCGCCGTCGGGCAGGAAGCGGGACACCGCCTGCACCATCCGGCCGTCATGGCGCATCACCAGCAGGGTCTTCGCCTTTCTGCTGCGCACATCCTCCAGCCTGGTGTCATGGAACTCGTCGGCCGACATGCCCGGCAGGTTGCCGCGCGACATCCAGTGTTCGATCACTGAGCAATGCGAGACGCCCGGCTTCACGATGTCGGGGTCGAGATTGTAGAGGTTCAGGAACCGCTCATTGCAGACGACGACACGGCTGTCGCCATCGTACATGATGAGGCCGTGCGACATGTTGGCGAGCGCGTGCTGGCTGCGCTCCGTCTGCACGCGTAATTCCGCCTCGAGCCGGGCGAGGCGGCTGACGTCATCGCAGATCGTCATCCAGCCGCCGCCGGGAAGCGGCTTCAGCTCGAGCGCCATGACGAGTCCGCTCGCGAGTGTCTGTTCGGTGCGGAACGGCTTCCCGCCTGCGATCTGCGCGATTCGCTTCGTATACAGCGCGTCGATCTCGTGTTGCGGAAAGTTGCCGCGCGCCGCGCTGTGTGCGAGCACCTCGCGGTAGCTCGTGCCGACATGCACGATGTCGGCCGACATGTCGAACAGCGACAGATAGCTCTGGTTGACCAGCACGATCCGGTTGTCGGCGTCGTAGACGCAGACGCCCTGCTCCATGTGATCGAGCGCAAGCTGGCTCAGCCCGACGAGGGCCTGCGGGCCCTCTGCGCGGCGTGCACCAAGCTCGTTATCGCGGATCGGCGTCATGGGATCGACGGGTCTCGGCCGGCAATAGATTTAACGCAACGTAATTCAGCCACTGAGCGTAACGAAGAGGCCGGAAAATTCCCTTAAGCGCAGTAGTTTACGGAGGGTGACTGGGGATGCGGAGCGGCGTGCGCCAAGCGCGCGAATGCGGAAGTGCCTGCAAGCCAGAGTTGGCCGAGAGCCTGCAACAAATCAGGTGTCGTCCCTGCGAACGCAGGGACCCATACCCCCAGGAAGAGGTTTGGCGAAGACTGGCAGTGAGCGGGTCTTCCCGCAGTACCGATACCCGCCCCTACCGACAGATCACGCGGTATGGGTCCCTGCGTTCGCAGGGACGACAGCGGATGTTTGGGTCGAGTGTCCCTTACGGCCCGTACAGCACGAGTTCCGTGTCCGTGAGGTCGCCGAGCTGCGGCCGGTGCGGGCCCTTGAAATATTTACGACCGCGCCGCTCGGTGTAGATGCCGGCGAGGCCGGGTATCGGGCCATTGGAATCGATCGCCACCGAGATCTTGCCGAGTCGCAGCAGCAGCCGGCCGATGCGGCCTGCGCAGGCGGCGTATTCGGCGGCGCTGCGGCAATAGATCAGCTTCATCGCCGGCGGCGCGATGAAGCCGCGGCGGATGCGCACCGGCTGCAGGATGAAGGGGAACGTCCCCTTCGGCGTGCGGCAGACCAGGCTGAGGCAATTGTAGCGGGCATGCCGCGTGAGGAGCTGCGTCTCGTCGTCGGTCAGCCCTTCGATCGTCTTGGCGTGCTGCGAGATGACCTCGATCTTGCTCCAGCGCGGAGGGCGCGCGAGGGCGGGCACGGAGAAGAAGATGCCGTGGCAATAGGCACGCAAGCCCTGCGTCTCGATGATCGGCCAGGTCCACGGCGCCGGGCTGATGTTGAGATAGGTGACATCCTTGTGCCGCTGCGCGATCTTGGTCAGCAGCGGGGCGTAGTTCCGGTAGGCCGGATCGACATACCAGCTCGACAAATTGCACTGGATGGCGGCCTCTTCGCCGTGCTTTCGCGCCGTGTAGATCAGCAGCAGCACGCCGACGGGCGCGCCGTCATTGTCGAGCATGTAGCCGAAACGCGGATAGCCCTCCGGCACGGGCCGGAAGGCCTGTCGGCGCAGCCCCTGAATCCAGTAATTGCGCGAGCGGCCGACGAAGCCGCGCGTCAGCAGGTCCGCGACCGCATCGACGTCGGCCTCGGTGATCTCGCGGCATCGGACCTTGGTGTGGATCACGCTCGTTTTACCCGTGGAAATGGGAGGCCTCGTTCGCTCTATCGTTTCAGCACGATCTTTTCGGAAAACCGCCCCGCACTTTTCCGGATCATGCTCTAGCGCCAGCCTTCACCATGGGCATCGGCCGTGACTAACGGCTGCATGCCCATGATCTCCCGCACCTTGGCGGGCCAGGCGGCGAGATCGGTGCCGTGGGTGTGGAACATGGCGACGGCCAGGCGGTCCATGCCGAAGGCGACGCAGCCGGTGTGGGCCGGTTCGCCATTGGCGTCCTGGATGCCCCAGGTCGTGCCGAAATGCTCGCGGTGATAGTTGAAGCTCATGCAGGCGGTCGGCTGATCCTCCGAGCGAAGCGGGATCAGGAGCTCGAACTTGAGCTGCTGCTGCTTCTGGCTCACCGCCTTGATCTGGCCGACGCGGCCGAAGAAGGGGTCGCTGGCATAGTCGACGCGGAAGGTCAGGCCGAGGTCGCGGGCAATCGCCTGCGCGCGCACCATCCAGCGCTCGCGGAAATCGGCGACGTCGTCGGGGCTGCCGATGCAGACATATTCGCGCATCCGGAACGATTGCAGCCGGTCGAGATGTTTCGACGGCTCGCGGCGGAAGCAGTCGGCGGCGACGTCGAAGCGCAGGCCGCCGTTCGGCAAAGGTCCGCGGCTCGCGGCGATCGGATAGACCGGGTAGCACGCGGCGGGCGACAGCACGAGGTCGGCCGGCGAGAGCGATGAAGTCCAGTCGCCGCCGGCATCGAAGCGGCTCACCGCCGCGTTGATCTCGCGTTCGGTGCCGTGCAGGCCGCAGACGCAGCCGAGCAGGTTCGGAAAGCTCTTGAGATAGCCGGATTTCTCGAGCTGGGCCCGGCTCATCACCGGCGGAAAGCGCATGACCTCGGTGCCGGTCTCGCGATGGCTCGTGATCAGCGCGGCGAGACGCTCGACGACGCCCTCATAGAGCGCGGTGCGGGCGTAGACGCCGTCCGAGCCCATGGGGTGGAACAGCTTGTCAGCGAGATGATCGAGCGGATCGGCGATTTGCGGCGCGGTCTCGGGCGAGCTGGGGAGAACAGCAATGTTCATGTTCGACTTCCTGCTATCTGAAATTGTTCTTTTTGGCCGAAAGGCACGTCAGTCGCGAAGGCTTTCTAGTCCCGAAGGCTTGCCGGAATGCCGCTCATCAGCGTCGAAGTGGCGGCGTTGGCGAGAATGCGGTCGTTGTTGATCATGATCGGCGAGGACAGCACGTCGCGCAGGTGGCGGCCCATGGTGAATTCGCCGTCGTTGCGGTAGCCGGAGAGGCCCGCGGTGCGCATCGCATGCATCACGGTCTCGACCGCGAGCTCGGAGGCCTGCACCTTCAACAGCGTGATCGAGGACTGGAAATCGAGCGAGCTCAGCGCACGCTCGTCATGCTCGGCGCGGGCAAAGGTGTCGACATTGGCTGCGATCAGCGCGCGCAGCTTGGCCAGCGACATCTTCGCAGCCGTGAAATGCGCCGCGGCCGGCGGCATCTGGCCGCCCGAGGTGCGGGCCGCCTTGCGAACGAAAGCCTGCGCACGGGTCACCGCCGCAGCAGCGATGCCGGCCCAGGCCGAGGACCAGCACAGATGCGCGAACGGCGTCATGGTCTGGGCATGGATCTTGTCATAGGATTCCGGGAAGATGCGGTCGGCCGGGCAATCGACCTTCAGCTCGAAACCGGTCGAGCAGGTGCCGCGCATGCCGAGCGTCTCCCAGCCCTGCGTCTGCTTCAGCGAATAATCGTCCTTGGCGAGCGCCAGCAGAACCTGGTCGGAGGCGGCGGGCTCGGTGGCGCGGCGGGCGATGGTGACGAGGCCATCGGCCTCCGCACCGTAGGAGATCACAGTGGCGTCGCGCACCAGCGAGACTGCGTCGCCGGCGTGGTCGACTGCCGCGGCGCTGGCGCGAATGTTGCCGCCGTTCTGGCCTTCGGTGGTGGAGGAGGCGAGCAGCCACTGGTCGCGGGCGACCCGGCGCATCATCGTTTCCATCCAGGGGATGCCGTGGCCGTGCCTGATGACACAGGCGACCTTGGTCGTGTGCATCGCATAGATCATCGCGGTCGAGGCGCAGGCGTGCCCGAGTGTGTAGCAGATGTCGGTGACGTCGTAGATCGAAGCGCCAAGGCCGCCGAACTCGACCGGGATCATGACGCCGAGCAGTTTCTGCTCACGCGCGACCTCGAAAGCCTTGTGGGGGAAGCGGGCGTCGCGATCGACCCCGTCCGCGTCGGTCGCCGCCGCAGCGGCGGTCCGGGTAGCGCGTTCGATGAGGGAGGGGCCGTGTTCGAGAAAGCTCGTTTGCGTTTCGTCGACAGTGAGGACTGCTTCACGCACGTTCATACTCGTCCGCCTCCAGTTTGCCGTTCAGGATCGCCGCACCATTCGCGATGCCGTGCAAGCGATCCTCCGACCATTTTGCTTGTGAGACGAGGCTACGGATTTAATTCAAATTCGTCGATGAAATAGAGGGTAAACAAAGCCAAATTCCGAACGAACAGTTAAGTTCGGGTTGTTTGCATCGCCGACAATTCCGCGGTCGCGTTAGGGATCTGGAAGAACCTGGAATTCCAGACAATCTGAGTCATCGTTTACTAAGAAAGGCGAAGTAATGGTGGCGCCCATTGTGGGATCGGCCCGTCGCGCCCATCGTAGCCGGCAACCGGTCCGACCGTTGAATAGACAGATGGGAATTTACCGATGCAGGCCTTCGATACCGACGTGCGCGATCGCATCATCAAGCTGGTGAAGGGCATCCTCGAGCAGAACTCGCTCAACGCGGACATGACGCCACAGGCGAAGCTCGTCGATGCGGGCCTGACCTCGATGGACATGGTCAACCTGATGCTCGGCGTCGAAGCCGAGTTCGACTTCACCATCCCGCAGTCCGAGATCACGCCCGAGAACTTCCAGTCGGTCGAGACGCTGGAGCGGATGGTCGCGACCCAGCTGCAGCTGGCCGCCGCGGCTTAATTAGACCTACCTATCTCTCCCCGGGTCGTCCCTGCGAACGCAGGGACCCATACCGCGGAATCTATCGATCGTTGAAGATCGCAGTACAGAACGACTAATCCTCGCCAAACTGCGCCCTGTGGCTATGGGTCCCCGCTTTCGCGGGGACGACGCTGAGAGCGAGGCGAGCGCTCCGGGCTCCTCACAGCACCGGCATCGCCCCAACGCCCCCGTTCCAAAACCGCCGCAAAACTGGCATAGCTTAACCATGTCGCACATGGCGAACGGGTGGAGCAGGCATGACGCAGGCGGTATTGGGCATCATTGGTGGCTCCGGCATCTACGATCTGCCGGGTCTCGAGGGTGCGCGCGAAGAAGTGATCAAGAGCCCCTGGGGCGAGCCGTCGGCCCCTCTGCGGCGCGGCTCGATTGCCGGCCTGCCGATCGTGTTCCTGCCGCGGCACGACAAGGGTCACCGGCTGTCGCCCTCCGACATCAACTATCGCGCCAACATCGATGTTCTGAAGCGGGCCGGCGTCACCGACCTGATCTCGCTGTCGGCCTGCGGCTCGTTCAGGGAGGAGCTGTCACCCGGCACCTTCGTTCTCGTCGATCAGTTCGTTGATCGCACCCACAAGCGCGAGAGCTCGTTCTTCGGTCGGGGCTGCGTCGCGCATGTGTCGATGGCGCATCCGGTCTCGCCGCGGCTTCGTATCCATCTCGCGGCGGCAGCTGAAGCCGAGGGCATCGCGTTTGCGCGCGGCGGCACCTATGTCTGCATGGAGGGGCCGCAATTCTCCACCTACGCGGAAAGCATGACCTACAAGACATCGGGCTATTCCGTGATCGGCATGACCAACATGCCCGAGGCGAAGCTCGCGCGTGAGGCGGAGATCTGCTACGCCACGGTCGCGATGGTGACGGATTTCGATTGCTGGCATCCCGACCACGACGCCGTCACCGTCCAGGACATCATCCGCGTGCTGACCTCGAACGCCGACAAGGCGAAGGCGCTGGTGGCGCGGCTCGCGAGGGACTTTCCGCGCGAGCACGAGCCGTGCCCGATCGGTTCGGACCGCGCGCTCGACACCGCTTTGATCACGGCGCCCGAGGCGCGCGATCCCGAGCTCTTGAAGAAGCTCGATGCGGTGGCCGGGCGCATCCTGCGGGCGTGATACGAAAGGCAGACTGCCATGAAGGTTGACGGCAAGCATTTCCGCAGCATCTGGCGCGAGCGCGATGGCTGGTCGGTCGGCGCGATCGACCAGCGCCGGCTGCCGCATGAGTTCGTCGTCGCGAAGCTGACTTCATGCGAAGACGCTGCGGTCGCGATCCGCGACATGCTGGTGCGCGGCGCACCGCTGATCGGTGCAACCGCGGCCTACGGCATGGCGCTCGCCATGCGCGAGGATTCATCTGACGCCGGCCTCAAGCACGCCTATGACACGCTGGTCGTGGCGCGGCCGACCGCGATCAATCTGAAATGGGCGCTCGACGAGATGCGCACGGCGCTCGCGCCGGTCGAGCGGGCGGAGGCGGCCTACGCGCGCGCCGACGAGATCGTCGAGCAGGACGTCGAGATCAACCGCGGCATCGCCGGCAACGGGCTGAAGCTGATCGAGGCGATCGTCGCAAAGAAGAAGCCGGGCGAGACGGTCAATGTGCTGACCCATTGCAATGCGGGCTGGCTCGCCACCGTCGATTGGGGCACCGCAACGGCGCCGATCTATCTGGCACATGAGCGCGGCATCAAGGTCCATGTTTGGGTCGACGAGACCCGTCCGCGCAACCAGGGCGCCTCGCTCACCGCCAGGGAGCTCGGCCATCACGGCGTGCCGCACACGGTCATCCCCGACAACACCGGCGGACATCTGATGCAGCACGGCATGGTCGACCTCGCCATCGTCGGCACCGATCGCGTCGCCGCCAATGGTGATGTCTGCAACAAGATCGGCACATATCTGAAGGCGCTTGCCGCGCACGACAACGGCGTGCCGTTCTATGTCGCGCTGCCGTCGCCGACGATCGATTTCGCCGTCGATGACGGCATCCGCGACATTCCGATCGAGCAGCGCAGCGGCACGGAGGTGACCGACATGACCGGCCGCACCGCGGACGGCCGGCTGGAGACGGTGCGCATCGTGCCGGAGGGCTCGCCGGTCGCGAATTACGCGTTCGACGTGACGCCGGCGCGTCTGGTCACTGGTCTCATCACGGAGCGCGGTGTGCTGAAGCCGGATAGAGCATCGCTGGCGGCCGCCTTTCCGGAGCGGATCGCTGCCGCGGCGGAGTAGTCAGTCTGCCAGGCGAGATGGCTCTACGCCGTCATTGCGAGCGCAGCGAAGCAATCCAGAATCCCTGCGCGGAACGACTCTGGATTGCTTCGTCGCTTCGCTCCTCGCAATGACAGGCTAAACTAGCTCAGCTTCAGCCCCGTCGCCTTCTCGAGCTCGGCAATCGCCTGGGCCCCGCTGGCCACCTTGATCGTGGTCATGCCCATCTCGCGCGCGGGCTTCAGGTTAACGCCGAGATCGTCGAGATAGACGCAATTCTTCGGATCGACCTTCAGCGTCTCGACCATCATCATGTAGATGCGCGGGTCGGGCTTGCGGAGGCCGATCTTGGCGGATTCGATGACGTGGTCGAACAGAACCATCACCTCGGCGATGTAGAGTGAGCGCCCGGTCATGCTGCCGATCGCGTTGGCAGGCAGATTGTTGGTGATGCAGCCGGTCTTGAATTGCGCCTTGATGCGCTTGAGGGCTTCGACCATCTCGGGACGAAGATCGCCCTGAAGCAGCGGCAGCACGTCGCGGCCGCGCACCTCCGCGCCGAGCGCTCGCGATTCTTCCGCGAAAAGCTTGTCGAAGGTGTCGATGTCGACCTCGGCCCGCTCGAACTTGGCCCAGGCGTTTTCCAGGTGATTGGCGGCGTTGGTGCGCCGGATGATGTCGATGGGCAGGCCGCGCTCGGTCTCGTACCGCGCGAACGCCTCGAACGGCGAACTCGTCAACACGCCGCCAAAATCAAAGATCACAGCCTCGATCGTCAAGATCCCGCCCTCGTCAATTCCTTTCCAAGAGCGCTAGCATGCGCTATCGGCAAGGGCCAGTCCGAAGCAATCCCCGCCGTCACCGATGCCGACGCCAAAGCGTGTTCCCATGAAGAAGCTTGCAACCCCCATCGCAGCCGCGCTGCTGCTCGCCACGCCCGCACACGCCATCGTCGGCGGCGGCACGCCGCAGGCCGATGGTGTCGCGCGCGCGGTCGTCACCATCGTCGGTTCGCGTGGCAATTTCTGCACCGGCAGCCTGATCGCCCCGAAGGTCGTGCTGACGGTTGCTCACTGTGTGCAGCCCGGCGCGGACTACAAGATCGTCGATCGCGGCGCTGACGGTGCGCCGCAATTGCTGAACGTGCGCACCGTCGCGATCCATCCCAACTTCAACATGCAGGCAATGCAGGCGCACCGCGCCACCGCGGACGTGGCATTGTTGCAACTGGAAATTCCACTCAAGGGAAAATCGACGGTGTCGGTCGGTGCGCCGACTATTCCAATCCAGGTTGGCAGCCGCTTCGTCATCGTCGGTATCGGCGTCACCGTGCGTGGCGACGGCAAGAGCGGCGGCGCGGCGCGCGTCGCCGGGCTCGTGGCCACGGGCCAGCCCGGCACGTTCCAGATCCGGCTGGTCGATCCCGTAACCAACGGTGTTCGCGACGGAATTGGCGCCTGCACCGGCGATTCCGGCGGTCCGGTGTTCGAGGACAAGCCGAACGGTCCGGTGCTTGTCGGCGTCATCAGCTGGTCCACGGGACCGAACGGCGCCGCCGGCTGCGGCGGATTGACCGGCGTCACGCCGCTCACGCTCTATCGCGACTGGATTTTGCAGACCGCGCGGAGCTGGGGTGTGGCGTTATAGTTTGACCGCGAATTGATCTGTGTCATTTTGAAGTGGAAGCGCGATGGGCGACCATGCCCGTCGCGGAGGAAACGCGCCGTCCGGTCAAGGGCGGCCACAAAAACAAGCAAGGCATAGAAGCAACAATGAATGTCGCTGTCCGCAGTCACGCCACAACCAAGCAGGCCTCTGAACATTTCGACGTGCTGATCGTCGGTGCCGGCATCTCCGGCATCGGCAGCGCCTATCACATCGAAAAGCAGCTTCCCGGCACGAGCTACGTCATCCTGGAAACGCAGGCGACGTTCGGCGGCACGTGGAGCACGCATCGCTATCCCGGCATTCGCTCGGACAGCGATCTCCATACCTTCGGCTACAGTTTCAAGCCCTGGGTCGGACCGCCGATCGCGACCGCCGAGGAAATCCTCGCCTACATGAACGAGGTGATCGAAGACAACGATATCGCCCGGCACATCCGCTACAAGCACCAGATCAATTCCGCGAGCTGGTCGAGCGAGCAAAATCTCTGGACCATCGAGGCGACGACGACCGACACCGGCGAGGCGAAGACGTTCACCGCCAACTTCCTCTGGATGTGCCAGGGCTATTATCGCCATTCCGAAGGCTACACGCCTGAATGGAAGGGCATGGACCGCTTCAAGGGCCGCATCGTCCATCCGCAGAGCTGGCCCGACGATATCGACCTCGCGAACAAGAAGGTCGTCGTGATCGGCTCGGGCGCGACCGCGGCGACGCTGGTGCCGAACATCGCCGACGCCTGCGCGCATGTCACCATGCTGCAGCGCTCGCCGACCTATTTCCGGCTCGGCCGCAACGCGATCGAGATCGCCGAGGAGCTGCGCCGGCTTCAGGTCGACGAGGAGTGGATCCACGAGATCGTCCGCCGCAAAATATTGTTCGAGCAGGATGCTTTCACAAAGCTCTGCATTGCCAAGCCGGAGCAGGTGAAGAAGGATCTGATCGACCAGATCCGCGCGGTTCTCGGGCCGGACTACGACGTCGAAACGCACTTCACGCCGACCTACCGGCCGTGGCGGCAGCGTATCGCCTTTGTGCCCGATGCCGATCTGTTCAAGGGCATCGCCAGCGGCAAGGCCTCCGTCGTCACCGACGAGATCGAATGTTTCGTCGAGAACGGCATCCAGCTCAAGTCCGGCAAGCTGCTGGAAGCCGACGTCGTCGTCACCGCAACCGGCTTCAATCTTGCGGCGCTCGGTGACATCGCCTTCGAGATCGACGGCAAGCCGCTCGCCTTCGGCGACACCGTGACCTATCGCGGCATGATGTTCACGGGCGTGCCGAACATGGTCTGGGTGTTCGGCTATTTCCGTGCGAGCTGGACGCTGCGCGTCGACGTCGTCGCCGATTTCGTCTGCCGGCTGCTCGGCCACATGAAGGCCAAGGGCACGAAGAAGGTCGAGGTCAGGCTGCGGCCTGAGGACCACAACATGCCGATCCTGCCCTGGATCGATCCGGAAAACTTCAATCCCGGCTACATCATGCGCAACATGGACCTGCTCCCCAAGCGCGGCGACAAGCCGGAATGGCAGCACAGCCAGGATTACTGGACCGAGAAGGACGAGATCCCGAAGACGGATCTGGACGACGGAGCGTTTGTTTACGGGTGAGTGATTGTTCGTGTGAGGGGCGGTAGCGATCGCCACGCACACGGCTGTCGTCCCGGGGCGCGAAGCGAACCCGGGACCCATACTCCCAGGCAGTGGTCATAGGGCTGGCTGGTCACTCCGAGTCTTCGCCAAACCACTTCCTGTGATTATGGGTCCCGGGCTCGCTTCGCGCCCCGGGACGACACTTTTGTTGGGCGAACTGCGTCTCAACTCATTTGCAGTGCTGCTACGAATTCCTTCTCTTCGCATTCGTTGCAATCGCGGCCGCCGCAGTCCTATTCTCCACGCCGAGCTTGGCGTAGATCTGCTCCAGGTGCTTGTCGACGGTGCGCGGGCTCAAGCCCAGGATCTGCGCGATGTCGCGGTTGGTCTTGCCCTTGCTGAGCCAGGCCAGCACTTCGCCCTCGCGGGTGGTGAGGCCGAGCTCGCTGGTGAATTCGGGCGGCAGCGCCGTGCCGGACTCCTTGGACAGCCGCAGCAGGAATTCGTTCGGCGCGGTTTCGCCCATGTAGTAGAGCCGCAGTTGCGGATTGTCGGGCAGGGGAGCTGCCTGCGACTTCGAGCTGCCCTTGTCCTTCGCCTGCTCCAGCCATTGCAGGAGTGGTGGCGGCAGGACGAAGTCGTCGGTCTGCGCGCCATGATGATCGGCCAGCAGTTTTTGCGCCTGCGGGGTGGCCCAAAGGATGTGGCCCTGGCGGTTGACCGCGAACAGGAAGCGGCCGGAGACGTCGAGCGCGGCGCGCGCGCTCTGGGTCAAGCGGGCGTTGCCGAGATGGACACGGATGCGCGCCAGCATCTCCTCGATCACAATCGGTTTTGTCACGTAGTCGACGCCGCCGGCCTCCAGCCCGCGCACGATGTGCTCGGTCTCCGCAAGGCCCGTCATGAAGATCACGGGCACGTTGGCAACGCCCGCGTCGCGTTTGAGCCGGCGGCAGGTCTCGAATCCGTCCATGCCGGGCATCACGGCGTCCAGCAGCACGATGTCGGGCGTGATCTGGTCGAAGATGCGCATCGCGGCCGCGCCGTCGAGCGCCACCATCACCGTCATCCCGGCGCCGTCGAGCGCATCGGTGAGCAGCCGCAGCGTCTCCGGGGAGTCATCGACAACGAGCGCGACATCGCGCTTCCTCGACTCAATGCTCATGCGCATGCAACGTCTTCAATGTGGCCATGTACCGGTCGAGATCGAAGCGGTCGACGAGCGACCGCATTTCCGCGACGAAGTCGGCATGCTCGGGGTGCTCGCTGCCGATCTCGTCCAGCTTCAACTGGATGCCCTTGACGTAGCCGATCTGGCCCAGCCCCATCAGCGCCTCGATGTGCCGCACCGGTGGCCTTGATCCGCTCTCGAGCCGCCAGAACGGCACCGCGATCTGGTCCGAGCCGTACTGCCATTCGATCTTCAGGAGTTGGCGGATCGTCTCCAGCAGCCGCGGGATGTCGATCGGCTTCATCAGATAGCCGTCGTGGAAGGGCTGTGCCAGCGGCGTGCCGTGAGCCTCCAGTGCGCTCGCCGACACCATCAGGATGCGCGCCTGGTGATGGCCGCTCGTGCGCAAGGCCTCCGCGACGGCCCAGCCGTCCATGGCAGGCATCGAGATGTCGAGCAGGAACAGGTCGGGCCGGCAATGCTGCGCCAGCGCGAGGCATCCTGGCCCATCGGGTGCACTGAGCAGGATGAAGCCGAGCGGCGCCAGCACCTCGCGCAGGAGGTCGCGATGCACGGGGTCGTCGTCGGTGATGAGGATGGTCTTGCGCGCGCCCCGATAGCCGGAGACCGGCGCCTCCACCGGCGCGATGCGCAGCGGATTGGCGACTTCCGACAGCAGGATCTTGACCTTGAAGGTGCTCCCGGCGCCAACCGTGCTCAGGACCTTGATGTCGCCGCCCATGACGCCGGCGAGCAGCCGGCTGATGGTCAGGCCCAGCCCGGTGCCGGTCTGCGGCTGCGAGACGCCGAGCGCGCCACGCTCGAAGGGCGCAAAGATGCGTTCGAGGTCGTCGCCCTGGATGCCGGGGCCGGTGTCGATCACCTCGAACTCGGCAACGGGGCTGCGGTAGTGCACGACGAACTGCACGCTGCCGGTCTGGGTGAACTTGATCGCGTTGGAGAGCAGATTGATCAGCACCTGGCGCAGCCGCTTCTCGTCGGCGTAGACCACGACCGGCAAATGCGCCGGCCGCCTGAACACGAAGTCGATGCCCTTGGCGGCCGCCTGGAGACGGAACATGCCGACGAGCTGGTCGAGGAATTCGCTCAGGCGCACCTCGTCGCGCGACAGATACAGCCGCCCCGCCTCGATCTTGGAAATATCCAGGATGCCGTCGATCAGGCCGGAGAGGTGATCGGCGCTGCGGCGAACCACGCGAACCTGGTCGCGCGGCTTGGTGCTGAGCGTCGCGTCCTGCTCCAGGAGCTGGGCATAGCCGCTGATCGCGTTCAGCGGCGAGCGTAACTCGTGGCTCAGGCCCACCACGTAGCGACTCTTGGCGAGGTTGGCGGATTCGGCGACCTCCTTGGCGCGCTGAAGCTCGGCGTCGGTGCGCTTGTGCGCGTCGATCTCCTGGATCAGCAGCGTCGTCTGCCGCCGCGTCTCGGCCTCGGCGGCGCGGCGGCTCTGCTGCGCCAGCACGAACAGCCAGGCCACCGCGCCGATGATGATGCTGAGCGAGAAGAACACCTTCCACAGCACGTTCGAGACAAGCATGTTCTCGCCAGGCACGCTCGCCGAGGTCTGAAGATAGATCAGTCCCAGCACCAGCGCGACGAGGCCGGCGGAGACCACGAACACGCCGATATAGTGGCCGAACTGCGAGTTGATCCGCCGGTAGATCGGTTCGGGAAGAATCTTGCCGAGCGCGTCGGCGAACTGCACCTGCGCGCGCGCATGCGGTTTGCAGAGGTCGTGGCAGCGTGCATCGAGCGAGCAGCACAGCGAGCAGATCGGGCCGGCGTAAGCGGGGCAGGACGTCATGTCCTCCGGCTCGAAACTGTGCTCGCAGATACAGCACTGGATCGACTCGATGTTGGCCCAGCTCCGCTTCGGCTTGCGCGCGATGTAGTACTTTCCGTCGGTGAGCCAGGCGATGACCGGCGCGGTGACGAAGGCAACCGTCAGCGCGACGAAGGCGGCGAGCGCCTTCATGGTCGGGCCGAACAGGCCGTAAAACGCCGCGATCGAGACGATGGTCGCGATCGTCATGGCGCCGACACCGACCGGATTGATGTCGTAGAGATGGGCGCGCTTGAACTCCATCTGCGGCGGGCGCAGGCCAAGCGGCTTGTTGACGACGAGATCGGCGACGAGCGCGCCGACCCAGGCGATCGCGACGTTGGAATAGAGCGCCAGCGTCTGCTCCAGCGCCTTGTAGACGCCGATCTCCATCAACAGCAGCGCCACCATCACGTTGAACACCAGCCAGACCACCCGGCCGGGATGGCTGTGCGTCAGACGCGAGAAGAAGTTCGACCAGGCGATCGAGCCGGCATAGGCATTGGTGACGTTGATCTTGAGCTGCGACAGGATCACGAACATGCCGGTGAGCGCCAGCGCCAGGTCCGGCTGCGACAGCACGTAGCGAAACGCTTCGAGATACATGTGCGCGGGCTCGGCCGCCAGCTCGCCCGAGAGGCCGTGGCTCAGCGCGAAGAAGGCGAGAAACGAGCCCAGCAACAATTTCAGTGCGCCGAAGATGATCCAGCCCGGGCCCGCGATCAGCAGGGCGATCCACCACGACGTTCGCGACGTGCGGCGGTCGCGCGGCAGAAACCGGAGGAAGTCGACCTGCTCGCCGATCTGCGCCACCAGCGAGAACACCACCGAGGATGCGACACCGAACAGCAGCAGATCGAAATGTCCGCTCGGGTCGCCATGCTCGCCGGCGAACTTGCGCCACTCCGTGAACGAGTAGGGGTTGGCCCAGGCGATCGCGGCAAAGGGCAGGATGTGCAGGATGATCCAGATCGGCTGCGTCCAGAGCTGGAAGCGGCTGATCAGCGTGATGCCGTAGGTCACGAGCGGAATGATCGCCACCGCGCTGATGAGGTAGCCGATCGGGCGCGGAATGCCGAAGCACATCTCCAGCGCCGTTGCCAGGATCACCGCCTCGATGGCGAAGAAGATGAAGGTGAAGGATGCGTAGATCAACGAGGTGACGGTCGAGCCGATATAGCCGAAGCCGGCGCCGCGGGTGAGCAGGTCAATGTCGATGCCGCATTTGGCTGCGTAATAGGCAATCGGCACGCCGCAGAAGAAGATGATGATGGAGACGACGAGGATCGCGGCGCTGGCGTTGGTGACGCCGTAGTTCAGCGTGATGGTGCCGCCGATCGCTTCCAGCGCCAGGAAGGAGATGGCGCCGAGTGCAGTGTTGGCGACACGGGCGGCAGACCAGCGGCGCGCGCTCTTGGCGGTGAAGCGCAGCGCGTAGTCTTCCAGCGTCTGGTTGGCGACCCACTGGTTGTACTGGCGCCTGACGCGGTCTATTCGCTGCCGCCCTGCCACTCGTTACCCCACTCCCGATACGTCCCAGAGCCCTCGCAAATTCCGTACCAGAAGCCTACGTCGGTATTTTGCGGTGCAGTATACGCGATCTTGCGTATGCTTGCGCTGCACAAATTCGAGCCATCCTCACGGCACCAATCGCGTGTCCTCGAACAAAAGTGGGGTGCTCATGTCAGACGAAGCAAACAAGGGCCTGTTGTCGCCGCTCCGGCGCAAACTATTGATGGGAATGGCCGCCGTGCCGGCCATCACGATGCTGCCGCGGGCGTCTTTCGCGCAGGCACCGGCGACCTCGGCGGTCAACACCACGGGCCTGGCAGTCACCGACACCGAGGTGACGGTCGGCATCCTGCACTCGGCGACCGGCACCATGGCCATCTCCGAGACCGGCTCGATCGAGGCCGAAAAGCTCGCTATCGAGCAGATCAACGCCATGGGCGGCGTGCTCGGGCGCAAGATCAAGTTCATCCAGGAAGACGGCGCCAGCGACTGGCCGACCTTTGCGGAAAAGGCCAAGAAGCTGCTCGTCAACGACAAGGTCGCGGCGATCATGGGCTGCTGGACCTCCGCATCCCGCAAGGCCGTGCTGCCGGTTATGGAGCAGTACAACGGCATGCTCTACTACCCGACCTTCTACGAAGGCCTCGAGCAGTCCAAGAACGTGATCTACACCGGCCAGGAAGCGACCCAGCAGATTCTCTGCCGGCCTGAACTGGATCGCCAAGGAAAAGGGCGCCAAGTCGTTCTTCTTCATCGGCTCTGACTACATCTGGCCGCGCACCTCGAACAAGATCGCGCGCAAGCACGTCGAGAACGTGCTGAAGGGCAAGGTCGTCGGCGAGGAGTATTATCCGCTCGGTAACACCCAGTTCAATTCGGTCATCAACAAGATCAAGCTGACCAAGCCCGACGTGATCTTCACCGACGTCGTCGGCGGCTCGAACGTCGCGTTCTACAAGCAGCTCAAGGCCGCCGGCATCGACCTTTCCAAGCAGGCGCTGCTCACCATCTCGGTGACCGAAGACGAGATCGACGGCATCGGCGGCGAGAACATCGCGGGCGCCTATGCCTGCATGAAGTACTTCCAGTCGCTCGATAATCCCAACAACAAGACCTTCGTGCCCGCGTTCAAGAAGATGTGGGGCGAGAAGACCGTGATCGGAGACGTCACCCAGGCTGCCTATCTCGGCCCGTGGCTGTGGAAGTTGACGGTGGAGAAGGCGGGCTCCTTCGACGTCGACAAGATCGCGGCGGCATCGCCCGGCGTCGAGTTCAAGGGTGCGCCGGAAGGCTATGTGCGCATCCACGAAAACCATCACCTCTGGTCGAAGACCCGGGTGGGGCGCGCCAAGCTCGATGGTCAGTTCGAGCTGATCTACGAGACCGCCGATCTCGTCGAGCCGGATCCGTTCCCCAAGGGTTACCAGTAAGTCGCGACGTCGCTCGCGCCTTTCCTCAACACCAAGCCTCTCCCTGGCGTGGACAGCAAATCCACGCCCAAGACCCCCGCGTCGCGAACCTGCTCGCGACGCGGGACCTTATCCCTGACGGAGGACATCGATGTTCGGCGACTATTCGCTTGGTGATCTTGGCTCCATCTTCGTCATGCAGGGGTTTGCAGGACTGATCCTGTTCTCAGTCTACGTCCTGAGGGCGCTTGGGCTTGCGATCATCTTCGGCCAGATGGGCGTCATCAACATGGCCTATGGCGAGTTCATGATCCTCGGGGCCTACGTCACTTGGATGACCTCGAATTTCTTCCAGGCCTATTTGCCGAGCCTGTTCAGCGGCTACTTCTTCCTGGCGATGATCCTGGCCTTCGTCGCATCCGGCGCGCTGGGAATGCTGGTGGAGTGGGTGCTGATACGGCATCTCTACAAGCGCCCGCTCGACACGCTGCTTGCGACCTGGGGCCTCAGCCTGATGCTGCAGCAGGCCTATCGTTCCGTGTTCGGCGCGCGCGAGGTCGGCGTCGAGCTGCCGCAATGGATGCTCGGCTCGCTGCACGTCACCGACAGCATCGAGGTGCCGATCAACGGCGTCTTCGTGATGTGCCTCACTTTGCTGATCACCATCGGCGTCGCCTATGTCATGTACAAGTCGCGCTGGGGCCGCCAGGTCCGCGCCGTCGTGCAGAACCGCATCATGGCCGGAGCCGTCGGCATCAACACCGAAAAGGTCGATCGCTACACCTTCGGTCTCGGTTGCGGCATCGCCGGTGTCGCCGGCAGCGCCTTTACGATGATCGGCTCGACCGGGCCAACCTCCGGGCAGCTCTACATCGTCGATACGTTCCTGGTGGTCGTGTTCGGCGGCGCCGCCAGTTTGATCGGCACCATCGCCTCGGCCTTCTCGATCTCGCAGACGCAATCGACCCTCGAGTTCTTCATGTCGGGCTCGATGGCGAAAGTGCTGACGCTGCTCGCGGTTGTCGGAATCCTGATGCTGCGGCCGCAAGGGCTGTTCGCCCTCAAGGTCCGCAAGTGAGAAACTGGGGCTGATGCAATGACCGACAATCGCTTCTTCAATCGATCGGAGTTCATCGGAATTCTGGTGCTCGCGGTCTTCCTGGTGGTAGTTCTGCCGCTTACGCTCGACGTCTTCAGGCTCAATCTGGTCGCGAAATACCTGACCTATGCCTTCGTCGCGCTGGGGCTGGTGATCTGCTGGGGTTATGGCGGCATTCTGAGCCTCGGTCAGGGCGTGTTCTTCGGGCTCGGCGGCTACTGCATGGCGATGTTCCTCAAGCTCGAGGCATCGAGCGTGGAGAACACCAAGATCCAGTCGACGCCGGGTATCCCCGATTTCATGGACTGGAATCAGATCACCGCGCTGCCGCTGTTCTGGAAGCCATTCAGCAGCCTCACCTTCACGATCGCCGCCATCATTCTCGTGCCTGGCATCTTCGCCCTCATCATCGGCACCGCGATGTTCAAGCGCCGGGTCGGCGGCACCTACTTCGCCATCATCACCCAGGCGGTCGCGGCCATCCTCACGATTCTGATCGTGGGACAGCAGGGCTATACCGGCGGCATCAACGGCATGACCGATCTGCGGACGTTGAAGGGCTGGACATCCGGCCCGACCATGCCAAGATCGTGCTGTACTTCTTCGAAGTGGGACTGCTGTTCGTCTGCATCATGATCGCGCAGTTCGTCCGGCACTCCAAGCTCGGGCGCATCCTGGTCGCGATGCGCGAGAAGGAGGACCGGGTCCGTTTCTCTCGCTGCCGTGTTCGCCGCGATCGGCGGCGCCATGTTCGCGCTCAATGTCGGTTTCATGTCGCCGTCCTTCGTCGGCATCGTGCCGTCGATCGAAATGGTGATCTACACCGCGGTCGGCGGCCGACTTTCGATCCTTGGCGCGGTCTACGGCACGCTGCTGGTCAACTTCGCCAAGACCAGCCTGTCGGAAACTTTTCCCGAATTGTGGCTGTTCGGCCTCGGCGGGTTGTTCATCGCCGTGGTCCTGGCCTTCCCGAACGGTCTCGCCGGGATCTGGGGCGACTACGTGCAGCCGCGCATCGATCGCCTGATCTCGTCGCGCAAACCGAAACCTGAAGGGTGGACCGACAGCTCGGTCGCCGACGGCGCCCCGGCGGAGTGAGGAGATCATCATGCTCGTAGGTCACCACGATGCCGATGCCACGCTGGCAGTGAGGAGATAGATCATGCTCGTCGGTCATCAGCCCAAGGAATTCCTGCTCGCCGTTGAGGCGCTGACCGTGTCGTTCGACGGGTTCAAGGCGGTCAACGATCTCTCGTTCTACGTCGACGAGAACGAGATCCGCGTCATCATCGGCCCCAACGGCGCCGGCAAGACCACCGTGCTCGACCTGATCTGCGGCAAGACCAAAGCAACGTCGGGTTCGATCCAGTTCCGTGGCAAGGAGCTGACGCGGATGAAGGAGAACGAGATCGTCAAGACGGGCGTCGGCCGCAAATTCCAGAACCCCTCGATCTACGACGATCTCACGGTGTTCGAGAATCTGGAGATCTCCTATCCGCGCGGCCGCTCGGTATTCGGCGCACTGACCTTCACCCGCGACGCCGCCGTGCGCGACCGGGTGCACGAAGTCGCCGAAATGATCTTCCTGAAGGACCGGCTCAACGTGAACGCCGATCTGCTCAGCCACGGCCAGAAGCAGTGGCTCGAGATCGGCATGCTGCTGATCCAGGATCCGGATCTGCTGATGCTGGACGAGCCCGTCGCCGGCATGAGCGTGTCCGAGCGTACCAAGACCGCCGAGCTGCTCAACCGTATCATCAAGAACCGCTCGGTGCTGGTGATCGAGCACGACATGAAGTTCGTCGAGGACATCGCGCACAAGGTCACCGTGCTTCACCAGGGCCAGATCCTCTCGGAGGGCACCATGGAGAAGGTGAAGAACGACCCCAAGGTCGTCGAAGTCTATCTGGGCCATTAAGGAGACGCGACGATGCTGGCTATTTCCGATCTTCACGTCGCCTACGGCCAGAGCGAGGTGCTGCACGGGCTCAACGTCAAGGTCGCGCCCAACGAGATCGTTGCGATCATGGGCCGCAACGGCATGGGCAAGACCACGCTGATGAAGTCGCTGATGGGCATCCTCCCCGCCAAAAGCGGCTCGGTGACCATGGACGGTGCCGAGCTCGGCGGCTTGCCGAGCTACGAGCGCGTCGCCAAGGGCCTCTCCTATGTGCCGCAGGGCCGCATGATCTTCTCGACCATGACGGTGAAGGAGAACATCGAGACCGGCCTCGTCGTCTCCGGCGGGACCGAAGTGCCGGCCGACATCTACGAATTGTTCCCGGTGCTGCTGGAAATGAAGGGCCGCCGCGGCGGCAATCTCTCCGGCGGCCAGCAGCAACAGCTCGCCATCGCCCGCGCGCTCGCGACCAAGCCGAAGGTGTTGCTGCTGGACGAACCGACCGAAGGCATCCAGCCGTCGATCATCAAGGACATGGCGCGCACCCTGAAGCGCATCCGCGACGAAAAGGGGCTCTCGATCGTGGTGTCGGAGCAGGTCTTGAGCTTCGCGCTCGACATCGCCGACCGCGTGCTGGTGATCGAGAACGGCGAGATCGTGCGCGACGATCCGCGCGACGCCGTCGATGCCGCGCAAGTCTCGAAATATCTGTCCGTCTAACCAACCGCAGTAAAAGGGGAGCATCTCGATGCCAGAGACACTGATCAAGGTCGATCTCACCAAATCGGCTTACGATAATGACATGGTGCACAACCGCTGGCACCCCGACATCCCGATCGTGGCCTGGGTCAATCCCGGCGACGACTTCATCATCGAGACCTATGACTGGACCGGCGGCTTCATCAAGAACAACGATTCCGCCGACGACGTGCGCGACATCGATCTCTCGATCGTGCATTTCCTGTCCGGCCCGATCGGTGTCAAGGGCGCCGAGCCCGGTGATCTCCTCGTCGTCGATCTGCTCGACGTCGGCCCGATGAAGGAGAACCTGTGGGGCTTCAACGGCTTCTTCTCCAAACAGAACGGCGGCGGCTTCCTGACCGATCATTTCCCGCTGGCGCAGAAGTCGATCTGGGACATCAAGGGTCTCTACACCTCGTCGCGTCACGTGCCCGGCGTCAACTTCGCCGGCCTGATCCATCCCGGCCTGATCGGCTGTCTGCCCGATCCGAAGATGCTGGAGACCTGGAACAAGCGTGAGGCCGAGCTGATCTCGACCAACCCGACCCGCGTGCCGGGCCTCGCCAATCCGCCATTCGCGCCGACCGCTCATGGCGGCCGCGCCAAGGGCGACGTCAAAGCCAAGATCGGCGCCGAAGGCGCGCGCACCGTGCCGCCGCGCGAACACGGCGGCAACTGCGACATCAAGGACCTCTCGCGCGGTTCGAAAATCTACTTCCCTGTCTACGTGCCGGGCGCCGGCCTCTCGATGGGTGACCTGCACTTCAGCCAGGGCGACGGCGAGATCACCTTCTGTGGCGCCATCGAGATGGCCGGCTGGCTGCATCTGAAGGTCGAGGTGATCAAGGACGGCATGGCGAAGTACGGCATCAAGAACCCGATCTTCAAGCCGTCGCCGATCACGCCGAACTACAAGGACTATCTGATCTTCGAGGGCATCTCGGTCGACGAGCAGGGCAAGCAGCACTATCTCGACGTCCACATCGCCTATCGCCAGGCCTGCCTCAACGCGATCGAGTATCTGAAGAAGTTCGGCTACTCCGGCGCCCAGGCCTATTCGATCCTCGGCACCGCGCCGTGCCAGGGCCACATCTCCGGCGTGGTCGACGTTCCCAATGCCTGCGCCACGCTATGGCTGCCGACCGAGATCTTCGACTTCGACGTGAAGCCGTCGGCGGCAGGACCCATCAAGCACATCACCGGCGATATCCAGATGCCGATCTCGCCGGACAAATAGTCTCCCTGCGCGACGGGATGCGGGACGGCGCGACTTTGCCGCCCCGCATCCGCCGCGGGAATTCTCTCACAGGCAACAGCGTAGGGATGATGCGATGCCGGTCTATGAATATCTCTGTGACGATTGCGGGCCGTTCAAGGACCTGCGCCCGATGGCGGAATGCGATGATCCGCAAAGCTGTCCGCACTGCGAGACGATGGCGCCGCGGGTGATCCTGACCGCGCCGAATTTCTTCTGCATGCCCGCGGAGAAGCGCAAGGCTCACGCCGTCAACGAGCGCAGCACGCATGCGCCGCAGACGCTCGCGCAATACAAGGCCTCGCACGGTCCCGGCTGCGGCTGCTGTTCGTCGGGCAAGACCGTGAAGGACAAGAGCTCGACGGACAAGACAAAGCCCGCGCGGCTGATGACCAAGACCAGGAGCGGCGCCAAGGGCTTTCCGACCGCGCGGCCCTGGATGATCAGCCACTGACTCAGTCGCTTGATCGGTCGAAACCTCAAACAAATAAAAGTCAGGAGCGCTCAACATGCTTCACGGTGACATTTCCAGCAGCAACGACACCGTCGGCGTCGCGGTGGTCAACTACAAGATGCCCCGCCTGCACACCAAGGCCGAGGTGCTCGACAACGCGCGCAAGATCGCGGACATGCTGGTGGGCATGAAGGCCGGCCTGCCCGGCATGGACCTGGTGATCTTCCCGGAATACTCGACCCAGGGCATCATGTACGACTCCAAGGAGATGTACGAGACGGCCTCGGCGGTGCCCGGTGAAGAGACCGCGATCTTCGCGGAGGCCTGCCGCAAGGCCAAGGTCTGGGGCGTGTTCTCGCTGACCGGTGAACGCCACGAGGAGCATCCGCACAAGGCGCCCTACAACACCTTGATCCTGATGAACGACAAGGGTGAGATCGTCCAGAAGTACCGCAAGATCATGCCATGGGTGCCGATCGAGGGCTGGTATCCCGGCAATTGCACCTATGTCTCCGACGGCCCGAAAGGGATGAAGGTCAGCCTGATCATCTGCGACGACGGCAATTTTCCGGAGATCTGGCGCGACTGCGCCATGAAGGGCGCCGAGCTGATCGTGCGCTGCCAGGGCTACATGTATCCGGCCAAGGAGCAGCAGGTCATGATCTCCAAGGCGATGGCGTGGGCCAACAACGTCTATGTCGCCGTCGCCAACGCCGCCGGATTCGACGGCGTCTATTCCTATTTCGGTCACTCCGCGATCATCGGCTTCGACGGCCGGACGCTCGGCGAGTGCGGCGAGGAGGACTACGGCATCCAATATGCCCAGCTGTCGAAACATCTGATCCGCGATGCGCGCCGCAACGGCCAGTCGCAGAACCATCTCTACAAGCTGGTCCACCGCGGCTACACCGGCATGATCAATTCCGGCGAAAGCCCGCGCGGCGTGGCGGCCTGCCCCTATGATTTCTACAAGAACTGGATCGCCGATCCGGAAGGGACGCGGGACATGGTCGAGGCGATGACCCGCTCGACGCCGGGGACGGAGGAATGTCCGATCGACGGCATCCCGAATGGGTCGGCGGCGAGCAATTACTGAGCTATTGCGGACGGCGCGCTTGCCATTCATGCGAATGCGCCGAGGAATGGGGGCACGGGGCGCGGCCCTGGATGATCAGCCAAGATGTGAACAGCTGTACATGGAACGGACATTCTGACGCATGGGCGCATGCGCGGGGTAGGAATTGAGCCCGGCAAAACCGTGGCTCGGTTGCAACATGAGTTGTTGAATCTGCCCAAGTTGCGGTCCCGTTGGCTGATTCTCGAGGAACCGTAGTTCTACCGGCCAGCCTCATGGCCTAAGTTCCTCGCGGCGCCGCTGGGGAGCGCCGCGGGTGAGGGGAAGAGCGTGGGGGCTTGGTTGCCATCGAGCGGGCGGGGTTGCTCGCGTCGTGCCACCGCTGTTCGCGCGGCATTCTGGATCGGCCTCGCCTTGAGCGCGGCGGCGGCGGCGAGCCCCGCAGCAGCGCAGCAAATCTTCAACGGGTCGCAGACCACGCCGAACGGCGCCGTCAACGGCGGAGGCGGCGTCTGGGACGCCACCACCACGAATTGGACGGACGTCTTCGGTTCGACCAGCACTGCTTACGATCCCTCGTCAGTCGGCACGGTGTTCGGCTACTCGGGAGTCTCGACGCCGGCAAGCGGTGGCACGGTGACGGTTACGCCAGGCGGCGTGCAGCTCACCAGCCTCGTGGGCTTCGACCTCACCGGCGACGGTTCTGTCTACACCATTCAGGGCGGCGATCTCAGGCTAGCCTCCGGGGGGACGACGTTCTTCACCAACGATGTCACCGGCACGACAGACCCATCGGCCGTCATCGCCTCGCGCATCACCGGCAGTGGTGGCATCTCCGTGCAGGGACCCGGCATCCTGGCGCTGCTCGGCGCCAACACCTATACCGGCGACACTTTCATCTGTTCGTGCGCAGCGCTGCAACTCGGTGACGCCACCCACACCGCGAGCATCATTGGCGCCGTCAACAACGAGGGCCTCTTCAATATCGTCAATGCCGATACGTCGGGAATTACATCGCTCCTGAACGCTGTCTCCGGCACGACGATGTTCCTCAACGCGACCTCCGCCAGCTCTATGGTGATCACCAATAACGGCCAGCTGCTGTTCGGTGATCCGTTGGGGAGCGGGACCGACACTGCCACCGCCGGCCGGGCGACCATCACCAATGATGGGGGCTTGATCGGCTTCTTTGGCCGAACCAATGCTGGCTCCGCCACCATCACCAACCAGAACGGCGGCATCACCGCGTTCATCGATCAAGCCTCGGCCGGCTCAGCGACCATCGTCAACAAAGATTTTGGCGGCACCACGTTTGGCGCGTTTGGCGGAAGCACCGCGACCGCCGAAAACGCAACAATTATCAACGAGGCCGACGGCCAGACCGCTTTCGGCTCGTTCACGACCGCGGGCAACGCCACGATCATCACCAAGGATGGCGGCGAGACCAAGTTCGCCGACAATTCCACTGGCGGCAACGCACGCTTCATCACCACAGGGACAGGCATCGTCGATTTCGGGGGCGGTACCGGCCCGGCCGGCGATGGCCGCATTACCGCCGGTTCGATCGAAGGCAGCGGCACCTATTATATTGGTGGCGGCAACACACTCGTCGTTGGCGGTAACAATTTGTCGACGGAGGTCAGTGGTGTCATCGGCGACTATGATCCCTGCGGTTGCGGCGCAATCGGCTCCGGCTCGCTGGAAAAGGTCGGCAGCGGAACGCTGATCCTCTCCGGCACAAACACTTACACCGGTACGACGAAGGTGAATGGCGGCATCCTGCGGGTTGATGGCGACATCTCGCAATCGAGCCTGACCACCGTGAATGCCGGCGGTGCGTTGTTCGGCGCCGGGATTGTCGGCAACACCGTTATCGCCACCGGTGGCATCTATGCGCCCGGCGACGGCGGCCCGGGCTCAAGCATGCAGGTCCAGGGCGATCTCACCTTGCAGCCCGGTTCGGTCTATGTTGTGCAGGCCGGTAGTGGATTCAGCACGAGCCATGCGCTCGTCAGCGGCAACGTCACGCTGGACGGGACCGTGGGTGTCGCGCTGTATCCCGGCAGCAAGATAATGCAGCACTACTCGATCATGCAGTTTTTCGGCAGCGCCACCGGTAATTTCGCCGGCGTTGCCGCGCCGGGTGGCCTAGTCGGCACCACGACGGTCGGGTCAAACGAAGTGCTCCTCGATTTCACGCTGAACTATGGCGCGAAATACGCGCTCAACATCAACCAGCAGAACGTCGCCACGACGCTTCAGAATTTCTTCAACGCCAATGGCTTCCTTCAAGCCGAATTCGCGGGCCTCGGCCCCAACGGCCTCACCCAGGCCTCCGGCGAACCGGCAACGGGTTCGCAGCAGACGACCTTCAATGCGATGAACCTGTTCCTTGGCCTCTTGACCGATGTGTTCGGCTCGGGACGCAGCGGCACATCAGGTGCGACGCCCTATGCCGACGAGCCGGGCGCGAATGCCTATGCCGCGACCGGCAAGGGCGGGCGTGACAAGAACGCGCGCGACGCCTTCGCCTCGATCTACCGCAAGGCACCGGCCGCAACCTTCGAGCAGCGCTGGGATGTGTGGGCGGCCGGCTATGGCGGCTCGCAGACCACCGACGGCAATGTCGGTCTCGGTTCGAACAACACCACCAGCAGCGTCTATGGCACCGCCGTCGGCCTCGACTATCGCTTCTCGCCGTCGACGATCGCCGGCTTTGCGCTTGCCGGCGGTGGGACCGGCTTCAACGTCAACGGGCTCGGCTGGGGCCGCTCCGACCTGTTCCAGGCCGGCGCCTTCGTTCGTCACACGGCAGGACCTGCCTACATCACCGCTGCGCTGGCCTATGGCTGGCAGGACGTCACGACCAACCGCATCGTCACGGCCGCCGGCGTCGATCAGCTGCGGGCGCAGTTCAACGCCAACGCGCTCTCGGGCCGTGTCGAGGGCGGTTACCGCTACGCTACGCAGTGGATCGGCCTCACGCCCTATGCGGCGGCCCAGGCCACCATGTTCAGCCTTCCGAACTATTCGGAGTTCGCGGTGGTCGGCAACAGCACCTTCGCGCTCAACTACGCCGCCAAGGACGTGACCAGCACCCGTACCGAGCTCGGCCTGCGCGCCGACAAATCATTCGCCGCGGCCGGTGGCCTGATGACCCTGCGCGGCCGCGTCGCCTGGGCGCATGATTACAATCCGGACCGCACCGTCGGCGCGGTGTTCCAGACCCTGCCGGGCTCGGCCTTCGTCGTGAACGGTGCAGCGCTGGCGCGCGATTCCGCGCTGACCACGGCGGCGGTGCAGATGAACTGGATGAACGGCTGGTCTGCGTCGGCGACCTTCGAGGGCGAGTTCTCGAACGTCACCCGCTCCTACGCCGGCAAGGGCGTCGTGCGCTACGCGTGGTAGGCTCTACTGCTTCTTCTGCGGAGGCTTGTGCGGCGGGCGCGGGGCGGCGGCGGGCGAGGGTGTGCCAGCCATCTTGCTGGCGGCTTCGCTGACGTCGAGCAGCGAGCGGCGGATGTCCTCGACGTAAGCAGCCGACTTCTTCTTCATGGCATCGGCGAGCTCGTGCAGTCCCCTGATCTTCTCGAACAGCTCGTCGGCCTTGCCGTCGACGAAGCCGGGGACCACGCCTTCGATCTTGGTGACCGCCTTGTCGAAGCCTGCGAAGGCGCTGTCGACCTTGGCCATGACGGAGTCGATTTCGCCGCCCTTGCTTCTGAGATCGGCGGTGTAGTTCTCGAACGTGCGCAGGCCGTCCTTGATCGCAGGGGCATTGCTGACGATCGTGCGATCGACGCTGTGCAGGGTGTCGACGATGGATTCGGCGTCGCTGAGATCGGCGATCAGCATAGGGACGCCGTCCGTATCCAGCGGTACCGGCGGCGCGGAGGGCGCGCCGCCGATCAACGAGATCGCGGCAACGCCGGTGAGACCCAGGAACTCGATGCCCGCAACCGTGTCCTTGCGGATCGGCGCGCTGTTGTCGAGCATCACCAGCGCCACGATCTTGCGCGGATTATCCAACTTGATCGACAGGATCTGGCCCGCGGGAACACCGTCGAAATTGACCGGCCCGCCGCGGCGCAGGCCGCTGGCGGAGCCGCCCTCGAACACCACGCGCAACTGGCTCCGGCTCTGGGCGGTGCGCCATTTCTGCACGCCGAGCACGCCGCCGAACGCCACGGCGATGACCGCCAGCGTCGCCGTTCCGATTACGAGGTTGCTCGCGCGTGCCATGCAGGGCGATTTTACGGCCAAAGCGGGATGGTTGGAAGGACGATGCTGCGGCCGCAATACTAGAGCGGGCGGGTTAACGACTTGTCCGCCGTAGCTCGAAGAGCGAAGGCGGAAGCGTAACCCGCCAATCCGCCTTACGCGACATCAATGCCCGGCCGCGCGTTTTGCCGCAGCATTGTTCAATACGATCAGGGCGTCGACGGCGACGCCCG
Source organism: Bradyrhizobium barranii subsp. apii (assembly GCF_011516635.5). Taxonomy (GTDB): domain Bacteria; phylum Pseudomonadota; class Alphaproteobacteria; order Rhizobiales; family Xanthobacteraceae; genus Bradyrhizobium; species Bradyrhizobium barranii. The sequence continues at coordinate 9,558,274 of NZ_CP096255.1, forward strand.
TTTTGGTGTTGATCAGGAACGGGTTGACGTCGATCGAAGCGATCCGGTCGCCGGCATCTGCGATCAAATTGGACAGGCCGACCAGCGCTTTCACCGCGGAGGCCTCGTGCAAGGCCGGCTTGCCGCGATAGCCGCGCATCTTGATGCCGGCCTTGGTGCGGCCGATCAGGAGCCGGGCCTCGGCCTCGTCGAGCGGTGCGCCGGCGAGTGCGACGTCCTTCATCAGCTCGATGTCGATGCCGCCGGTGCCGAACAGCACGACCGGGCCCATCTCGGCATCGAGCGAGGCGCCGACCACGAGCTCGAGATCGGCCTTGACCTGCTGCGCGATCAGGATGCCGTCGAGCTTCGGCTTGCCCTTCAGCTTCGCCACCCGCGCGGTGATGTCGGCGAATGCCTTCTTCACCTCCGCTGCGCTGGCGAGGTTCAGCACCACGCCGCCGATGTCGGATTTGTGCAGGATCTCGGCGCTGACGACTTTTGCAACGACCGGGAAACCGATCTGCTTCGCGATCTTCGCGGCGTCCGTCGCCGTCTGTGCGATCGCCTCCTTCGAGGTCGGGATGCCATAGGCCTTCAGCAGCTTCTTCGAGGCGACCTCGTCGAGCGCGGCACCGCTCGCCGATTTCAGAGCCTTCTCCAGCACGGCGCGGGCGGCAAGCTTCGAGCTCGAGGCGATGTCGGGCACTGCCTTGCGCAGCTTCGCATAGTCGAGCAGCGACTTGATCGCGGTCACCGCGCGGTCCATGCCCTGCATGACCGCGAGATGCGGCAGCGATTTGCGCAAGCCTTTGGTGAATTCGGTGAAGCCGACCGACATCGCGCTGATGTAGATCACCGGCTTGCCGGCCCGGCTCGCCATCCCATCGACGATGCGCAGATTGCGCTCGCGCAACTCGTGCGGCGCCTTGGGCAGTTCGGCATCGATGATGACGATGTCGATATCGGGGTCGTCGATCATCAGCTCGATCGACTTCATGTAGACGGAGGGATCGACCACCGCGGCAAAGCCGGCATCGAGCGGATTGCCCACGATCGAGCCCGGCCCAAGCATCTTCGCCAGTTCGGAGCCGACGTGCGGGCTCAGCGGCGCAAAGTTCAGGCCTTCGGCATAGAAGGCGTCAAGCAGCACGCCACGCTTGCCGCCTGATAGTGTGACCGCGGCGAGCCGGTCGCCCTTGGGCACGGCCGCGTGAACGAAGCATTCGGTGGTCTCGATCAGTTCGTCGAGTCCGCCAACCCGGATCACGCCTTCACGGGTCGCGATGGCGTCGAACGTCTCGATTGAGCCCGCGAGCGCACCGGTATGCGCCATCGCCGCCGCGCGGCCGCCCTCGGACGAACCGAGCTTGAGCGCGATCACCGGCTTGCTTGCGGCGCGCGCGGCCTTGCAGGCGTCGCGAAACGCCTTCGTGTTGCGCACGCCTTCGAGGTAGACCACGATCACCTTGATGCTCGGATCCTCGGCGAAATAGCGCATCAGGTCCGGCGTCTCGAGCCCGGCCTCGTTGCCGGTCGTCACCATGTAGCCGACCCCGACGCCGCGATCGTCCAGCGCCTGCCGGATCGCCATCACGATGGCGCCGGATTGCCCGGCGATCGCCACCGCACCCTGTTCCATGGTGACGACGCGGTCGTCGATATTGGTGAAGAGCTTTTCGCCCGCGCTCAGATTGCCGAGGCAGTTCGGGCCGGTGACGGCGAGCCCCGTTTCGCGTATCGCGGCTTGCAATTCGGCAGCGAGCTTCTGGCTCTCCTCATCCTGCAACTCGCTGAAGCCCGAGGTGACGATGGTGGCCGAGCGCGCGCCGGCCGCGGCGGCGTCGCGGATCACCTGCACGGCAAAGCGCGCGGGCACCAGCACCAGCACGTGATCGGGCTTTTCCGGGAGGCTCGCGAAATCCTTGTAGCAGGGCACGCCCCAGACGGTGTCGCGCTTGGCGTTGACCGGATAGAGCCCGCCCTCGTAGCCGTACTTGACGAGGTTGTTCCAGATGCGCTCGGCATAATTGCCGGGCTTGTCGGTCGCGCCCACCAGCACGATGTTGTGCGGGTGCAGCATGGCGTGGATGCCCTTGACGACATCGCTGGCATCGGGCGCTGAAGACCATGGACGCGGAGAAATAGACGCAGCAGGTACCTGGGCTTCCATGGCGCTTTACCTCTTGTTGCAGCGCCCTGTCTTGCGCCGGCGTCTGGTGGGGCTGATCGTGATGGCTCCATGCCGCGTGGCGGAATGGTGCGTGCTTCGCGACAAGGCTAGCATCACCAGACTTTTGGCGAAAGTGCGAACGATCGGACGACGTGCCACGACTGCGTGACGCGCATTCTTTCAAATGGTGATCACGCCTCTGCTATCGTTCAGTAACGCAGCAGGCGCAGCTTGTAGGCGTAGTGATAGCCCAATTGCTTCGCGAGATAGGAAGCGATGGCGCGCCGGATCTGCATCTGCGTCGGATCGAAGCCGAGAACGCGGCGCCGCAGGATGCCCATCTCCCTGACGCCGAGCGCGTAGGTCGAAGCCGTCTTCTGTGCATCGTGGATGCGGAAGCAGGCGAGAAATCGCGGCAGGCGCACGAATTTGAATTCCGCGGCTTGCGCCCGCAGGATGAAATCCCAATCCATCGCGTAGTGGAGGCTCTCGTCGATGGGCCCGATCCTGTCCCACACGCGCTTGCGCCAGAACATCGTCTCCTGCGGGATGTAGTCGGCATATTGCAAAGCCTTGCCGTCATGCGGCGGCAGCACAGCGCGTCCAACCTCGAGCCCCTCGCGGTCGACGAAGACGCGATGGCCGTAGACGACGTCGACATCGGGATGCGCCATGAAGTAGTCGGCGACATAGGCGAGCGCTCCGGGCAGCAGCATGTCATCGCTGTTGAGATAGGCCATGATCTCGCAATCGGCACCGGCGAAGCCGAGATTGATGGCGTTCGACTGCCCCTTGTCCGGCTCGCTCGCCCAGCTGATGCTCTCACCTCGGCTCTTCAGGAGATCGATCGTGCCGTCGATCGAGGCGCCGTCCTGCACGTGATAAGTCAGCTTCGGATAGTTCTGACTGACGATGCTCTCGATCGTGGCGCCGAGATATTGCGCGTGATTGTAGCTCGGCGTGACCATCGTGATCCGCGGCGCATTCGCCGGGATCGCGGGCGCAGGCGGGAAGGCAGTCAGGTTGAGCAGGCGCGGCGGATATTGCTCGAAGGTCCACATCGGCGGGCGTCGCCAGAGGCTCCGCAGCGAGGATCGTCTCTGTCCGGCAGCAATGAGGTCCTGATTCCGTTCAAGGAGCGCGACACGATTTTCGAGTTGCTCCAGCCGCTGTTCGAGGCGCTGCCTGAACTCGTCGTCCATTACAGGTTGTCCTGAAAATTACAGCGTCAAAAGATCAATCGGCTGTTCTTACAGGTCTATAGGAGACGACGCCAGTTCAGCGGCCCGATCAAGCGCGGTTCCCCGGCTGTTCGGCGCGGTCTCTATCGATCCCGGATGGCCGATTGCGAACCGCTATTCACCTGTTTCGATCAAGGTGGCATGCAGGGTGTAGCGCTCGGGTCCGGGCGTGACGGCGTCGAAGGGCCAGCAGGTTGTGAGCACCAGTTCGACATCTTGCGCCGCGGGATCGATGCCGGACTCATCGAAGCGAACCACAGCGGAGGAATCCGCCCGATAGCGAAAGTGCTTTCCGTCACGGCGTGTGACATCGATTACGTCACCAATGGCGACATTCCGCAGGAAGCGGAAATGTGTATCGCGGTGCGCAGCATATACGGCAATGCCGCGCTCGCCGGCATCAGCCGTTTGGTGGATATGGCCGGGTCCGAACGCGAGGGCCTGGCCGCTGGTGCCTTCCAGCACGATCGCGCTGGCGCCGATCCGCTTCACCTCGATCCGCGCGACCGGCCAGGTGTCGGCCCATGACCACGGCTTGACCGGCTCGCCGGTCGCAACGCTCCTGTCGAACGCGCGCTCCAGCAGCACCTGCGCGAGCCATGCCTTGGCATGGATGTAGGCGCCGTCACCGAACAGGATGAGGCCGACAAGTGCAAGAGCGAGAGGAGAGATGAAGCGGGGCATGATGGTCCTTCCCCCGTCATTGCGAGCGAAGCGAAGCAATCCAGATTGTCTCCGTGGCGGCAGTCTGGATTGATTCGTCGCTTCGCTCCTCGCAATGACGGCTGATAAAAAGGCGCGCGCGGCCGTTGGTATGGGACGGGCAGCCGCGCGCGCTAACAGAGGAGTTCGGGGGGCTCCTCTCTCAAACGGCGTCAGTGAGCAAGGGCTGACGCCGGTTGAACACGTACAGGATCAGGGCGAGCACGATCAGGATGAAACCTGCGATCATCTTGAGCTCGGCTGAGGTCGCGGTCTTCGGTAGGCGGATCGCATCCGGCGCGGCGGGCGTCGGCCGCCTCGTCGTCGGCTGGTTGCGCGCATCTGCATGGCGTTCGCGCAATTGTGTGGGCGTCAGGTGCGGTCGCTCACCAAAGACCTTCTCGAAATCCCAGCCGGCCGGCAGGTTGAGCGGCAGCTCGCTGAGCTTGAGCGGCGCGCCCTCGGGGCGGCTCGGCGTCTTGTCGACCGCGACGAGGCTGGTGAGCCGCGTGACGATCTGGTGGTCGAGCGCCAGCGCCAGGATCGCCTTGTCGGAGTCTTCGGGCGTCATCTCGCGCATGGTGCGCGCAACTTCGGCGTCGCCGATCTTGCGCTTGGCCCAGAGTTTTGACAGGCCCTTGCCTTCGGCGGCGTTTTGCAGCGGCAGCGTCACCGACCACGGGCGGTCGCCGACGCGTCCCTTGATCTCGAGCGAGCCGGCGAGCTTGTCGAGCTTTGCCGCCAGCACCAGCGGCTCGTCGCGATAGACGTCAGGAATGATCGCAGGCGTCACGTCCGCCTTGGCGTCGGAGAACTTTACGCTGAGGCCGGTCACGGCCGGGTTTTCCAGCTTGGCGAACAGGCCGCGCATGCGCTCCTCGACCTGCTCGACGGAGCCGATATGGGTGAAGGCGCCGCGGCCGAGCTCGGCGGCGCGCGTCATCAGATAGGTATTGGGCGCGGATCCGATGCCGACCATGAACACGCGGGAGCGGCCCCTCATCGCAGTGATCGTTTCGAACAATTGCTGCTCGTTGCCGATCGCGCCGTCGGTCAGGAACACCACCTGGCGGACCATGCTGGTGTCGCCAGCCTTGTCGGTCAGAGCCGCGCGCATCGCCGGCACCATCTCGGTGCCGCCGCGGGCCTGCAAGGCACTGACGAACGACGTGGCTTCACCGACATGCGTGGCGTCGGCCGGCACGGAGGCCGGGAACAGCACGTCCATGGTGTCGTCGAAGCGGATGACGTTGAAGCGGTCGCTCGGTTGAAGGCGAGAGAGCGCGTAAGTCAGGCTGGCCTTGGCCTGAACGATCGACGTACCGCCCATCGAGCCCGAATTGTCGATCACGAACACGACCTCGCGCGGCAGCGGCTTTTGCGTCGCCTGCTCGGCACCGGGCGGGGTGACGAAGGCGAGCAAATAATCGGCATCGCCGATACGCTCGCGGAACAGCCCAACGGACGGTGCCTTCTCCGCAGCCGGCTTCCAGGTCAGCTCGAAATCGCGGTCGGCGGCCACGGCGCCGTCAGCGAGCGTGACGATTCGCGTCGCATTGTCCGGGCTCTCGACCTTGACGTTATGGTGGTGACTCCTGACCTCGCCGAGCGCGAAGCCTGCCTTCAGGCGCACGGTGATGCTGGTCGGATTGACCGGCGCGTTCCTGGCGGGATCCAGCACCGGCGGCGAGATGCGGTCGCGGTCCGGCACCGGCTCCGAATTGGTCACGCCCCAGCCCGAGCCGTCCTTGCGGAAGTCGACGCTCTGCACGATCGGCGCCGGATTGTAGCGCGGCCCGACCACCAGCGGCAGCCGCAGCGAATACTCATTGCCGGATTGATGCACCGGCTCCTGATATTCGATCTGCACCAGCACGGTTTCGCCGGGACCGATATTGGCGACCGAATTGGTGAAGATGTTCGGCCGCTCCTGCTCCGTGAGCGCAGCCTTCTGGCCGGCGCGCTTCGCCTGCTCGTAGATCACGCGTGCCTGCTGCCGCTCCTTGATGTCGCCGATGATGACGCGGTCGCCGACCACCATCTTCAGCGTGTCGACGGCGCCGCCGGCGGGAAGCGGATAAACGTAGGTCGCCTCGACCCAGTCCTTGGTCGGATTGCGGAAGACCTGGGTAACGCGGGCGTGCAGCGTCGGGCCTGATACCGTGATGTCGACGTCGATGCCGAGGCGGATCGCCTCCGTGGTGGCACCGTCCTCCTTCAGGAGAAGGGTGCCGGATTTGGCATCGCCGGGCTGGAGCAGGCTGGCCTGCTCCGTCGTCGCCGACCATCCGGGCTCAAGACTCACGAGCAGGGCCACGAAGGCGACCAGCATCACCGCGATGCCCTGCACCAGAAGAAACAATCCGAGCTTGATCAGCCGCCCCAGCATGGGGTGCTCGTCGCTGTCGGCTGTGTCGTAGCTATCCATTTCGCCTGCTCCCGAAGGGTGTTCGCTGGCTCGGAGCATCCGTCGGGAGCGCCTGAATGCGCGAGCAGAATGATCGGCAATGTTCCGCCGCGGCCGGCCCCGGCAGGCCAAGGCCGGGATCGCCATGTACGGTTTTGTGCTGGCTTGTCCGCCCTGCTAGACTTGCGTCCGTGGAGCAGGGTTGACGATGCAGACGCAGGATAAAGTCACCGACAGGCAGCTTTCGGACGAGCAGAGCCGCGAGATCGCGGAGACCATTCGCGAGGAACTCGCCAGGCGCCGGATTTCCCGGCAAGCGTTGGCCGAGCAGGCCAAGCTCAGCCTGTCGACGCTGGAGAAGGTGCTCGGTGGCCGGCGGCCGTTCACGCTGGCAACGACCGTGCGACTGGAGCAGGCGCTGGGCGTCTCCTTGCGTAAAAGCGCCGCCGTGGTGACGCCTCCGGCCGCAAACGATGTCGCGCCCGACAGCCTCGGCTCTTATGCGCATCGCGCGGTGACCTGGCTCGAGGACGTCTACATCACGCTGCGGCCGTCCTTCGGCGACAAGGATGCGATCTTCGCTTATCGCACCGAGATCGTCTGGGAGCCGAAGGTGTCTTCGCTGGTGTTCCGTGAGGGCGAGCGGACCGATGCCGCCTATGAGCACACCGGCGAGGTTGCGGTGCCGCATCAGTCCGGCTTCATCTATCTCGTCATCATCAAGCACGGCCAGCACCGCGTGATCACGGTGTCGCGGCCGACGGTTGCCGGCGAGATGTACGGCATCATCTCGACGCTCCGCGCCGGACCCGGCTCGCAATTGACGCCGATCGCAGCGCCGATCGCCTATGTGCCGCTCCGCAACGTCGCGAAGCCGTCCCTGGGACGGGTCGGCCCCGACGATGCCAACCACGCATTGTATGGAAAGCATCTGCGCCGAACGGTGGAGGAATCGTTCGCGTTGTTTCTGTCGGTATAGTCCGCGAGAAAGAGTCCGGAATGGCGTCGCGTGCGTCTATAAGGGAACATGCAGGACGTGCCCGCACCATACGGCGGTGAATTTCCGCTGTTCTCCATCATCATCCCGCTGGAACATCACCGCGGGCAGTGGGAGCTGTCCTGGCTCGGCTGGACGTCGCAGACCGCCGACAAATCGCTTTACGAAATCATCCTGGTGGTGCCGCCTGATTTCGAGGCACTCAACGAGCTGAAGGCGCTGGCCGGCGGCAAAGCGCGCCTCGAATTCACCAATTCGGACCATGACATCGGGCTCTGCGCCTTCGGCGCCGCCAAGGCCCGCGGCAAATATCTGTTCTTTACGGAGTCGCATTGCCGGCCCGAGCCTGACGTGATGGAGGCCTGCATCCGCGCGATCGGCGCGCGTCCCGACTGGGCTGGGTTCTCCTGTCAGTCGGTGCCGATCTGCCATAACCGGCTGTCCGTGGCGGAGGCCGCCATGTACCAGGCCGACATCGAGTTCGGCATGAAGCAGCATCCCTGGCGCAAGGTGCTGGACCAGTGCTTCGTGACGCGGCGCGACGCCTATTGGGAATGCGGCGGCCTGCGTGAGGAGCTCGGTCATTTCGCCGAATGGGTGCTCGCCGCCGCGTATCACGCGAGGGGCCATACGATCGGCTATCTCGAGGAGGCGCGCTTCCATCACTACTATATCGGCGAAATCGGCGAGCTGAAGACATTCACGCTCGATTTCGTGCGGGGCGAGATCCGCTATCTCAGCGAAGCGCGCAACGATCCCGGCAGCGAGCTGCTCGAAACTCCGGTCGAGTGGAGCAGCCGCGGCGATTTCAAAGTCGCGCTGGCGCGCAGCGCCCTTGGTGCACGGATGCGCGCCGGCCGCGTGACAAGCGAAGGCCTGCAGGCGATCGGGCGTTGGGGCGCGATCGCACTGGCCGGCGACCGCCTTGCGCTTGGTCTTGCACGTTTGGCGGCAGGCTATGCGCGCTGCAGCCTGACCCTGCTCACCATGGGCGGCTCTCGCGGCAGCATCGCGCGCTGGCTGAAGCGTTATATCGCCGCGCTGATCCACTATCAGCGCCTCCATTCTATCCGTGGCATTCGGGGGAGCCTTGGCGGAGCTGCGCAGAGTCTCGGCGATCAGATGGTCGCACAGGCCGGCTTCCATGCCTGGGAGGTCTGGCAGAGCCGCAGCTTCCGCTGGAGCGAGCCGGAAGCCGCCTTGCGGATCGAGGCGCCGCCTGGGCGCACCATCATTCGCATCGCGTCGCCGGAGATTCGCGGGCCGCTGGATCGGATCGGCGTGCAGTTCTATCTCGACGGCGTGCGCGTTGCGGATACCGCGACCGCGATCGACGCGGGTGCCTTCGTTCTTCAGCTCGATCTGCCGCCATCGGGCAGGGCGATCCTGGCATGGGCCTGTCCGCGCTTTGCGGCCATCGATGACCCGCGCCGGCTCGGCCTGCCGGTCGCGGGGATCGACGTCAGTGCAGGCGAAGACGTCAGCTGCACGTCTCCGCCCGTTGCTGCGATGCGTGGCTAGCCGCCCGTTTCGGCGCTGATGATGTCGCCGAACAGCTCCCACTGGCCCTTCTTGAACCGCCACATCTTGAGCTGCTCGATCGGCGCGAAGTCGGTAGATGAGGTGTTGATCTTGATCCCCGGGATCAGCGTATCAGGGACGAAGTCCTTCAGGCTCGCGGCCTGCTTCATCACGTTCTCACGGGTCAGATTATCGCCCGACTGCTTCAGCACCTGCACCATCGTTTGGGCTGCGGCATAGGCGTACACCAGATTGGCGTCCGAGATGTTCGCACCGGGCATGTACTTGTCGATGAAGGTCATGAACTTCTTCATGCCCTCGTCGTCCTTCCACTGCGGATCCGACGCATCCTTCAGATAACCGGCCGACAACACGCCTTCGGATGCCTCGAGGCCGGCCGGCTTCATCACCGCGCCGATCGAGACCGAGACGTCGGTCATCAGGTGCATCGGCTTCCACTCCAGCTCGGCGATCTTCTTGATGGCCTGGGCCGCGAATTTCGGGGTCGCGATGTTCACGAAGACATCGGCACCGGTGCCCTTGAGCTTGACGATGTGGGCATCGATCGACGGCTCCGAGGTCTCGTAGCTCTCTTCGGCCACGATCAGCTTCGACGCCTTTTCGCCGAACACGTCCTTGATGCCGGCGAGGTAGTCTTTGCCGAAATCGTCGTTGGCATAGAAGATCGCGACCTTCGCGTCCGGCTTCTCCTTCAGAATGTATTTTGCGAAGATTTGTGCCTCGACCCGGTAGCTGGGCTGGAAGCCCATGGTCCAGGGAAAGTTCTTCGGGTCGTTCCACTTGCTGGCGCCGGTGGCGAGGAAGAGCTGCGGCACCTTCTTTGAATTGTGATACTTCTGCACGGCGGTCTGGGTCGGCGTGCCCAGCGCGTTGAACACCAGGAAAACCTCGTCGCTCTCGATCAGCTTGCGGATCTGCTCCACGGTCTTCGGCGGCGAGTAGCCGTCATCATAGGAAATCCAGTTGATCTTGCGGCCGTTGATGCCGCCCTGGTCGTTGATCATCTTGAAATAGGCTTCCTCGGTCTTGCCGATGATGCCGTAGGCGGACGCGGGACCGGAATAGGCCTCGACATTGCCGATCCTGATCTCGGTGTCGGTGACGCCGGTGTCGTACGCCTTCTGCGCATATGCGGACGGGGTCGCAAGCAGCGTCAACGCCGTTGCTGCGGCAAGCAGGGAGAGTTTCTTGTTCATGAAAATTCCTTGGGGTTTTCTTTGCGGTTTCTTCTGGGTTGGAGCAGGCACGTCAGAAACGAAGAAGCGCCCGCAAGGGGCGCTTTGATCAGGCGTTGGCGACTTTCTTGTCGACTTCGGACGCCACCGAGAATTCTTTCCGCAAGGTCGGCTTGTGGATCTTGCCGGTGGCGTTGCGCGGCAGCGCATCGACGAAGCGCACCTGTCGCGGGCATTTGAAGCGCGCGAGATTGGCCGCGCAGTGCGCAAAGACATCCGCCTCGGTCAGCCGCTGACCGGGCTTGGCTGCGACGATGGCGAGCCCTACTTCGCCCCATTGCGGATCGGGAATGCCGATCACGGCGGCTTCCGCGATCGCGGTGAGCTGATGCAGGACGTTCTCGACCTCGGCCGGATAGACGTTCTCGCCGCCCGAGATGTACATGTCCTTCCAGCGGTCGACGATATAGTAGAAGCCTTCCTCGTCGACGCGCGTCGCATCGCCCGTGTGGAGCCAGCCGTCGGTGAAGGACGTCTTGTTCGCCTCCGGCCGGTTCCAGTAGCCCGGCGTGATGTTGGGTCCCTTCACCCAGAGCTCGCCGAGCTCACCGATAGCGGCATCGCTGCCGTCGGGGCGCACGATCCGCACCTCGGTGTGCAGCACCGGCTTGCCGGCCGAACCCGCCTTGCGTGCCGCATCCTCGCGATCCAGCACCAGCACGGCCGGCGAGGTCTCGGTCATGCCGTAGCCCTGCTGCAGCGCGACGCCGCGCGCCTCCCAGACTTTGAGCAGCGGCACCGGCATCGGTGCGCCGCCGACACCGCAGACGATCAACCGGGTCAGGTCGGTCGTCGCGAAGGCCGGATGCTGTGCCATGAACTGGTAGATCGCGGGCACACCGAAGAACACGTTGATGCCCTGCGCGGGATCGTTGATCAGGCAGAGCGCCGTGCCGGGATCGAAGGCGCGCATGATCATCACGGTGCCGCCGGCATGCAGCACCGGGTTGGTGTAGCAATTGAGCCCGCCGGTGTGGAACAGCGGCAATACGGTCAGCAGCACCGAGGCCGGCCCGATGCAGGCCGGGCCGCCGAGATTGACGCAATTCCAGAAGGTCATGCCATGGGTGATGGTCGCGCCCTTGGGATGGCCCGTGGTGCCCGACGTGTACATGATGGTCGAGACGTCATCGAGCGTGACCTCCTCGGCGCGGGCGAGCGGCTTGGCGGACGCGATGCCGGTCTCGTAAGCGCCGCCGGGGCCGAGCAGCAGGCTGGTCGCGACGTTGCAGAGCTTTGCGACGGCGAGCGCGGTCTCGGCGAGATCAGTGTCGTGGATCATCACCTTCGGCGCGCAATCGTCGGTGATGAACTGGAGCTCGGGAACGGTGAGGCGGGTGTTCAGCGGCACGAAGACCGCGCCGAGCCGCCCGCAGGCGAACTGCACCTCCAGCGTATCGGTCGTGTTCAGCGCCAGCACCGCGACGCGGTCGCCGCGCGACACCTTGAGCGCGTCACGGAGAAATCCGGCCAGGCGCGAGACGCGGGCATCGAGCTGTGAATAGGTGAAGCGGCGCTCGCTCGCGAGGTCGATGACCGCGACCTTGTCAGGCGTACGGCGGCCGTGATGGACGATCCAGTCGTAATAACGAACGGCCAAAAATCCCTCCCTCGGCGGTCTTGTGCCGCCTGTGTCCCTATTTGCCGGGCACCATGCCCGGCGTGGCCCTGGGGCCAGCCGGAGTTTGTGCGCCACGTCTTTTTTTGCCCCGGAGTTGGCCTGCGAGCGGCGAAAATCGTCTTGCGTTGAGTTGCTAGGCCTTAGGCTGCGTGGAGCGGTTCCCCCGGTCAGCCACTCTGCGCAAGTGAGCGGCAGATGTTCCGGCCATGGTGGACAACACGAATCCGCCAGCAGGGCGAGACGACGATGACGAGTCCGTTCTATACCGCCGAGCATGACGCCTTCCGCGAGGTGATGCGCCGCTTTGTCGAGAAGGAGATCACGCCCTTTGCCCATGAATGGGACGAGGCTGGCGAATTTCCCCGTGTGCTCTATCGCAAGGCGGCCGAGATTGGCCTGTTGGGGCTCGGATTCCCCGAGGAATATGGCGGGATCGCCGCCGACCAGTTCATGAAGATCGTGGCGAGCCAGGAATTGGCGCGCGCCGGCGCCGGCGGGGTCAGCGCCAGCCTGATGAGCCACACCATCGGCTCGCCGCCGATCGCGCGGGCGGCGCGCCCGGAGGTCAAGGCACGCGTGCTGCCGCAAGTGCTGTCGGGCGAGAAGATCTCCGCGTTGGCGATTACCGAGCCGGGTGGCGGCTCGGATGTGGCGAACCTCCGCACCAGGGCGCGGCGCGATGGCGATCACTACGTCGTGACCGGCGAGAAGACCTTCATCACCTCGGGCGTGCGCGCCGATTATCTGACCGTTGCGGTGCGTACAGGCGGCGAGGGCGCCGGCGGCGTCAGCCTGCTCCTGATCGAGGGTGACACGCCCGGCCTGTCGCGCACAAAACTGAAGAAGATGGGATGGTGGGCCTCCGACACCGCGACGCTGCATTTCGACGACTGCCGCGTGCCGGCCGAAAATCTGATCGGCGAGGAAGGCCAGGGCTTCAAGATCATCATGCGGAATTTCAACAGCGAGCGCATGGGCATGGCGGCGGGCTGCACCGCCTTCGCGCGGGTCTGCCTCGACGAAGCGATCGCCTATGCCAAGGAGCGCAAGACTTTTGGCAAGCCGCTCGCCCAGCACCAGGTCATCCGTCACAAGATCGTCGACATGGCGCAGAAGGTCGCGGCATCCCAGTCGATGCTGGAATTACTGGCCTGGCGGCTGGAGCAGGGCGAGAGCCCGGTCGCCGAGATCTGCATGATGAAGAACCAGGCCACGCAAACCATGGCGTTCTGCGCCTCGGAAGCCGTACAGATCTTCGGCGGGGCCGGCTTCATGCGCGGCATCAAGGCCGAGCGCATCTACCGCGAGGTCAAGGTCAACGCCATCGGCGGCGGGACGGAGGAGATCATGAAGGATCTGGCGTCGCGGCAGATGGGATTATAGCCGCTTTCTCCGTCATGCCCGGGCTCGTCCCGGGCATCCACGTTCTTGCTGCCGGGTGACGAAGACGTGGATGGCCGGGACAAGCCCGGCCATGACGAGCACATTAGAGATACCGAGAGCTGAGCTGACAAAAATGCCATTCACCGCCGACCACGACGACATCCGCCGTTCCCTGCAAAAATTCATCGCCAACGAGATCAATCCTCATGTCGATGACTGGGAGAAGGCCGACATTTTCCCGGCGCATGAGCTGTTCAAGAAGATGGGCAGCCTCGGCTTCCTCGGCTTGAACAAGCCGGTCGCGTTCGGCGGCTCCGGCCTCGACTATTCCTACGCCCTGATGATGGCGGAGGAGCTTGGCGCCATCACCTGCGGCGGCGTGCCGATGGCGATCGGGGTGCAGACCGACATGGCGACGCCGGCGCTGGCGCGGTTCGGCTCGGACGAGGTGCGGCGCGAATTCCTCAGCCCCTCGATATCAGGCGATTACGTCGCCTGCATCGGCGTTTCCGAGCCCGGCGCGGGTTCGGACGTTGCCTCGATCAAGACCAATGCGCGCTCTGACGGCGACGACTACGTCATCAATGGCGGCAAGATGTGGATCACCAACGGCACCCAGGCCGACTGGATCTGTCTGCTCGCCAACACCGGCGATGGGCCGGTTCACCGCAACAAGTCGCTGATCTGCGTGCCCATGAAGAGCAGGGGCGTCACGGTGGCGCGAAAGCTCGACAAGATGGGCATGCGCTCGTCAGACACCGCGCAGATCTTCTTCGACAATGTCCGCGTGCCCAAGCGCAATCGGATCGGCGAGGAGGGCAAGGGCTTTACCTACCAGATGATCCAGTTCCAGGAGGAGCGGCTCTGGGGCGCGGCGGCCTGCCTGAAGGCGCATGAATACATCATCAACGAAACCATCGAGTACACCCGCAACCGCAAGGCCTTCGGGAAGCCGATCCTCGACAACCAGGTCGTGCACTTCAAGCTCGCAGAGATGCAGACCGAAGTCGAGCTGTTGCGCGCGCTGATCTATCGCGCAGCCGAGCAGCTCGTGGCCGGCGAGGACGTGACCAAGCTTGCGACCATGGCCAAGCTCAAAGCCGGCCGGCTCGGCCGCGAGCTCACCGACGCCTGCTTGCAATATTGGGGCGGAATGGGCTTTACCAACGAGACGCCGGTCAGCCGTGCCTATCGCGACAGCCGCCTGACCTCGATCGGCGGCGGTGCCGACGAGGTCATGCTGATGGTCCTGTGCAAGATGATGGGCACGCTGCCCGGCAGTAAAGGTATTTCCTGATGATCACGCTCTATCACTGCGACGCCGCGCGCTCGTTCCGTCCGCTCTGGATGCTGGAGGAGATGGAGCTTCCGTATGAATTGAAGATGCTGCCGTTCCCGCCGCGGGTCTTCGCCAAGGAGTACCTTGCGCTCAATCCGCTCGGCACCATTCCCTTCATGGTCGACGGCGAGACGAAGATGACCGAGTCCTCCGGCATCTGCCATTACCTCGGCATCAAGCACGGGCCGACGCCGTTGATGGTCGGACCCGAAGATCCCGCCTATGGCGCCTTCCTGAACTGGATGTATTTCAGCGATGCCACGTTAACCTTCCCGCAGACGCTGGTGCTCCGGTACACCCAGCTCGAGCCGGAGGAGCGCCGCAATCCGCAGGTCGCCGGGGACTATGCAAAATGGTTCTTGGGGCGCCTGCGCGCGGTCGAGGCGGCGACGGCCAATGCCGAAACATTGTGCGCAGGCCGCTTCACCGCCGCTGACATTGTCATCGGCTACGCGCTCCGCCTCGCCAACAACGTCGGGCTCGCCAAGGATTTCGGGCCAAATGTCGCAGCGTATTGGGCGCGTTTGCAGCAACGCGACGGATTCAAGCGCGCGGTTGCTGCGGAGCAGAAGGCCGGCGTCGAGCAGAATGTTGCGCCGCGCGTGAGGGCGTAAGCATTCCGTAGGATGGGACTGCGGTCTCATCGCGGTTCCGGGACGACTGATCATCGTCCCGGAATGGTAATCTTTTGCGCGCCATGACAGCGCTATCGCGCCGTGACAGCGCCCAAATTTCCGCTAAGGTGACCTCCGTCCGCAGCGGCCAAAGAGCCGCGCGAGGAGGATCCCAATGGAAGATAACGGTCGCGAATCCGACCATCTGATGCTGATCACGCCGGAGCGGGTATTCTATGCCGGCCTGCTCGGCCGCCCCCGCAAGCGCACCCCCGGCTGCTGCCACGTCTATGTCGCGGTGAAGGGCAGCCTGCATCTGACGATCGACGACGTTCTCGCCACCGGCGAGCTGTTCGTGACCCTGCCGAACCAGCGGCATTCCATCGCCAGCGACTACCGCACTGCAATCAGCGTGACGCTCGAGCCGGAAAGCATGCCGGACGGCGTAATCGAGGCCCTGGCCGAGCGGCTGACCGGACCTGACCGGGCCGTCTATGCCCGCAAGATCCTCGCCGCCTACACGCTGCTGCGCCAGCGCCGCTATGGCGACATCACCACCGCCGAATTCGACGAGATGTGCTTTGGCGAGGCGTTGCCGCGTCGCGTGCTCGATCCGCGCGTGATGCGCGCCGTCGCCCGCATCGGCCGCTTCTCCGGCGAGCCGGTGACGGCGGATACGTGCGCCGCCGAAGCGGGGCTCTCGGCCTCGCGCTTCCTGCATCTGTTCAAGGAGGAGACCGGCATCTCGTTCCGCTCCTTCCGCGCCTGGAAGCGCGCACGGCATTTGCTGCACTTCGCCAACCAGGACCTCAACCTCGCCCATCTCGCGCAGGACATCGGCTATCCCGACTCGACCCATTTCAGCCATTCGATCCGTCGCTTCTATGGCTTGAAGCCGCGCGCGATCTTCGTCGGCTCGCGCGACCTCGCGATCTACCGCAGCACCGAGACGGTGAGGCTCGGGGAGGCGAGCTAGTTCTTCGTAGGGTGGATTAGCCGAAGGCGTAATCCACCATTTCTGTCTCCGCGGAAGCTAAAGAGGTGGGTTACGCCTTCGGCTAACCCACCCTACGGCATCTCGCCTTCCAGCTTCTCCGCGCAAGAAGCCGCATGCCCGCGCGTCCCATGATCGCAAGCGTTGAATTCTCAACGTGCGAGACAATAGTGGCATGAGCGACAAGGCCGTCATCACCTGCGCGCTGAACGGCGTGCTCACCGACCCGAAGCAGCACAACGTGCCTGTGACGCCCGAGCAGATGGCACGCGAAGCCAAGGCTGCGTTCGATGCCGGCGCCAGCATCATGCACATCCATCTGCGCCAGCAGGCGCCGGACAAGGGACATCTGCCGTCCTGGGACGTGAGTGTCAGCAAGGAGATTCAGCAGGCCATCCGCGAGGCCTGCCCCGGCGTCATCATCAATCACACCTCGGGCGTCTCAGGGCCGAACTACAGCGGCGCGCTCGATTGCATCCGCGAGACCAGGCCCGAGATCGCGGCCTGCAACGCCGGCTCGCTGAACTATCTGAAGGTGAAAGCTGACAACACCTGGGCCTGGCCGCCGATGATGTTCGACAACGCGGTCGAGAAGGTGAAGGACTATCTCGACGTCATGAACGCGGTCGGCACCATCCCCGAGTTCGAATGTTTCGACGTCGGCATCGTCCGCTGCGTCGGCATGTACCATCAGGTCGGCATGTACAAAGGTCCGCTCGAATATAACTTCGTGATGGGCGTTGCCTCCGGCATGCCGTCCGATCCTGATCTGCTGCCGATCCTGATCAAGCTGAAACGGCCCGAGGCGCATTTCCAGGTCACCGCGATCGGTCGCGAAGAGATCTGGCCGCTGCACCAGCGCTGTGCCGAACTCGGCGGCCATCTCCGCACCGGTCTGGAGGACGCCTTCTATCTCGCCGACGGCAAGAAGGTGACGTCGAACGGCCAGTTGATCGAGGCCATCGCCGCCTGCGCCCGCCGTGTGGGCCGCGAGATCGCAAGCCCCGCCGAGGCGCGGAAGATCTTTGGGACGAATAGGTAAGGTATCGCCTCAACCGTCATTGCGAGCGAAGCGAAGCAATCCAGGGTCTTTCCGCGGTGACGGTCTGGATTGCTTCGTCGCTTCGCTCCTCGCAATGACGAGCAGGATAGAGTTATGTCCATTCTCGACAACACCATTTCCCCCGGCAGCGCCGCCTACCACGCCAACCGCGACGGCATGCTCGCGCTGATCGACCGCATGCGCGCGCTGGAAGAGCGCACGCGTGCGGCGTCGGCGGCGGCAAAGGATCGCTTCCACAAGCGCGGCCAGCTGCTGCCGCGCGAACGCGTCGCGCTGGTGCTCGATCCCGGCGCGCCCTTCATCGAGCTGTCGACGCTCGCCGGCTACATGTTCGACGTATCAGATGCGAACAAGAGCGTGCCCGGCGGCGGCGTCATCTCCGGCATCGGCTTCGTCTCCGGCGTCCGCTGCATGGTCAGCGCCAATGACGCCGGCATCGATGCGGGCGCGCTCCAGCCTTACGGTCTCGACAAGACGCTGCGGGTGCAGGAGCTTGCGCTGGAGAACAAGCTGCCTTACGTCCAGCTCGTCGAAAGCGCCGGGGCCAATCTGCTGCGCTACCGCGTCGAGGACTTTGTCCGTGGCGGCAACATCTTTCGCAATCTCGCGCGGCTTTCGGCGGCGGGGCTGCCGGTCGTCACCGTCACGCACGGTTCGTCGACCGCGGGCGGCGCCTACCAGACCGGCCTGTCCGACTACATCGTCATGGTGCGCGGCCGCACCCGCGCCTTCCTTGCCGGGCCGCCGCTGCTGAAGGCGGCGACAGGCGAGATCGCGACCGAGGAAGAACTCGGCGGCGCCGAGATGCACACGCAGGTCTCCGGCCTTGGCGATTACCTCGCGGAGGACGACCGCGATGCGTTGCGCATCGCGCGCGAGATCATGGCGGCGCTGGAATGGGAGCGGCCGGGCCGAGCGGATTCACAGTTCAAACCGCCACGCTACGACCAGGACGAGCTGCTCGGCATCATGCCAATGGACCACAAGCGCACCGTCGACATGAAGCAGGTGATCGCGCGCATCGTCGACGATTCCGACTTCACCGAGATGGCGCCCAATTACGGCCCCGCCACCGTCTGCGGTCACGCCCGCATCGAGGGCCAGGCGATCGGCATCATCACCAACAACGGTCCGCTTGATCCCGCCGGCGCCAACAAGGCGACGCATTTCATCCAGGCCTGCTGCCAGACCCGTACGCCGATTCTCTATCTCAACAACACCACCGGCTACATGGTCGGCAAGGCCTATGAAGAAGCCGGCATGATCAAGCACGGCTCAAAGATGATCCAGGCGGTGACGTCGGCGACGGTGCCGCAGATCACCATCTATTGCGGTGCCTCGTTCGGCGCTGGCAATTACGGCATGTGTGGACGCGGCTTCCATCCGCGCTTCTGCTTCTCCTGGCCCAACGCCAAGACCGCCGTGATGGGTGGCGAGCAGGCCGCCGAGACCATGGCGATCGTGACCGAGGCCGCCGCCGCGCGCCGCGGCAAGCCGGTCGAGAAAGAAAAGCTCGACGCGATGAAGGCGCAAATCATCGGCGTGTTCGACGGCCAGATGGACGTGTTCTCGACCAGCGCGCGCGTGCTCGACGACGGTGTGATCGATCCGCGCGACACCCGTGCGGTGCTGTCCGAGGTGCTCGCGATCTGCCGCGAGGGCGATGCGCGCACGCCCCAGCGCATGCAGTTTTCGGTGGCCCGCCCATGAGGAACGGATCAGTGCAGCACCGGCCGTTCTTCAAGGTTTTGGTTGCCAATCGCGGCGAGATCGCGCTGCGGGTGATGCGCAGCGCGCGGCAGCTCGGCCTCGGCGTCGTTGCGGTCTATTCGGATGCCGATCGCGATGCGCTCCATGTGCGGCAGGCGGACCAGGCCGTGCGCATCGGCGAAGCCCTGCCGGCGCAATCCTATCTCAACATTCCCGCGATCATCGCCGCGGCCAAGGTGAGCGGCGCGGATGCCGTCCATCCCGGCTACGGCTTCCTCGCCGAGAACGAGGACTTTGCGCAGGCCTGCAAGGAGGCCGGCCTCGTCTTCATTGGCCCCTCGCCGCAGGCGATCGAGGCCATGGGCAACAAGGCCGGCGCCAAGGAGATCATGAAGAAGGCCGGCGTGCCCTGCGTGCCCGGCTATCAATGTGCCGACCAGGGCGACGAGGTCATGCTCACGGAAGCCAGGAAGATCGGCTTCCCCGTGATGATCAAGGCGGTTGCGGGCGGCGGCGGACGCGGCATGCGGCTCGTCACCGATGCCGCATCCTTCCCCGACGCGCTGCGCAGCGCGCGGTCGGAGGCGAACGCCGCGTTCGGAGATCCCACGGTCATCCTCGAACGCGCCATCCAGAATCCCCGCCACATCGAGATCCAGGTGTTCGGCGACAGCCACGGCAACGCCATCCATCTCGGCGAGCGCGACTGCTCGGTGCAGCGGCGACATCAAAAGCTGATCGAGGAGGCGCCATCGCCGGCGGTCACGCCGGAGCTGCGCGCGAAAATGGGCGAGGTCGCTGTCGCCGCGGTGAGGGCATTGCGTTACGAGGGCGCCGGCACGCTGGAATTCCTGCTCGACGCCAGCGGCGAGTTCTACTTCATGGAGATGAACACGCGCCTCCAGGTCGAGCATCCCGTCACCGAAGCCATCACCGGGCTCGATCTCGTCGAGCTGCAGCTGCGTGTCGCCCGTGGCGAGCCTCTGCCGGTGAAGCAGCAGGACATCAAATTCTCAGGCCACGCCATCGAGGTGCGGCTGTGCTCAGAAGATGCCGCGCAGGATTTCATGCCGCAGTCCGGCCGCATGGCGCGCTGGCAGGTACCTGACAGCATCCGCGTCGAGCACGCGCTGCGATCGGGTGCGGAGATTCCGCCGTTCTACGATTCCATGATCGCCAAGGTGATCAGCCATGGCGCGACACGGGAGGAGGCGAGGGGGCGGCTGATCGTCGGCCTGGAGCAACTCACTGCATTTGGCGTGACCACCAATCAGGCGTTCCTGATGTCCTGCCTGCGCCATCCCGGATTTGCCAGGGGCGAGGCGACGACAGCCTTCATCGGCGCACATCGCGACGAACTGTTGGCGCCTCCGGCGAATGCTGCATTCGATACGGCGCTGGCTGGCCTGCTGCTCTATGTCACCAATCCGCGCGCGCCGTCATGGCAAGGTGGCCGAAGCTTGGCGGCAACATTCCCGCTGCCGGCGAAAGTCGAGATCGCCGGCCACACCCACGAGCTCGAAGTCACGCGTGAGCGCGATGGCGGCTACATCGTCGCCGCAGACGGCCGTCAGGACAAGTTCGAGATCGACCAGCTCGATCCTGACGCCATCCGCTTCCGCCACGACGGCGTGATGGACAGCGCAAAATTCCTGCGCGATGGCGACCGGCTTTACCTCCAGCATCGCGGCATCCCGCTTGCTGTCACCGATCTCACCCTCGCCGCGCCAAAGGCGGCTGCGAGCAATGGCGGCGATGGCAAAGTCCGCGCCGCCATGAACGGCCGCATCGTCGCCGTGCTGGTCAAGCCCGGCGATCGCGTCACCGCCGGTCAACCAGTGATGACCTTGGAAGCAATGAAGATGGAGCACGTCCACAAGGCCGGCATCGACGGCGTGGTCGCCGCGATCGACGTCGCCGAAGGCGAGCAGGTCACGACGGGCAGGATCGTCGCGGAGATCGCGGCGGGTTAGCCTCTCTCCGTCATTGCGAGCGAAGCGAAGCAATCCAGTCTGCATCCGCAGAAGCACTCTGGATTGCTTCGCTGCGCTCGCAATGACGATGGGGAGAGATGCCGTCTCAAACTCGACTCGCCGCCGTGGCAGCACGCGGGCGTCCGAATAAATCCAAATAATTCCAATATGATATTGCCTGTTTGATCTCGCTCACGATTATTATTGAACATTGTTCAATCCTGGGCTACTAATAATGAGCGATGTCAAATCATGTGGAGGCCTGCATGTTGCGCGCAAATCACCACGCCCGAGAGACCGATGCCCTGCTGCCGTCAGTGTCCCGCCGGTTCTCGTTCGCGCCGCCGCAAGTTCGCGAAAAATATCTGATCGGCGCACTCTTCGTCCTGACGCTCGTGGCGCTCCTCGCGCCGGCGTTGCCCGCCTCCGCCTGGCACATCCCGCAATTCGTCGACACTCGCACCTGGCTGGGCGTGCCCAACGCCGGCGACGTGCTGAGCAATCTTGCCTTCCTGGCGATGGGCGCTTGGGGCTTGCTGCGCCTGCGTGCCCACCCTGATGCGCCCGCGGGTGCAGGTTGCCTCTTCGTGGGTCTGATCCTCACTTGCATAGGATCGTGCATCTATCATCTGGATCCCGACGCGCCGCAGCGGCTGGTGGCCGATCGTCTCGGTATGGCGGTGGCGTTCGCGGGCTTTCTGGGCATCGCGGCCAGCGAGCGCATCAGCGTGCGTGCCGGTCAGGCGGTGGTGGTGCTGGTGACGGTTGCGGGCCTGCTCGCGGCCTGGGTGGCACGCGAGAATCTCACGCCATGGGTGGTCGTGCAGTTCGGCGGCATGGCGTTGGCCGTGGGACTGGCGTTGACACGGCCCCGGCCCGGTGCGCTTGGCGTGTCTCTGGGCGGCGTGATCTTCTTTTACGCGCTGGCCAAGCTTTTCGAGCTGGGTGACGTGACCATATTTGAAGCGACAGGCCACATTGTCTCG
Source organism: Bradyrhizobium barranii subsp. apii (assembly GCF_011516635.5). Lineage (GTDB taxonomy): Bacteria > Pseudomonadota > Alphaproteobacteria > Rhizobiales > Xanthobacteraceae > Bradyrhizobium > Bradyrhizobium barranii. Next base: position 9,580,233 of record NZ_CP096255.1, read on the forward strand.
GGCCACACGCTCAAGCATCTGGCCGCCGCGCTGGCGGCGTGGCCGGTGATCCGGGCGTTGCGGCCTACTGGCTCCGTCCCGTCCCCTCGTTGAGCAGGCACGCCACCTGATGTCCGCCGCCTGCGTCCACCAGCGCCGGCCGCTCCGTCTTGCACCGCTCGATCGCAAACCGGCAGCGGGTGTGAAATGCGCAGCCGGAGGGCGGATTGACCGGACTCGGCACGTCGCCGTCGACCAGCGGCGCGAGCTTCTTGGCAAACGGGTTTGCAACCGGCACTGACGCGAGCAGGGCCTGCGTGTAGGGATGGCGCGGATTGCGGAACAGCTCGTCCTTGCCGGCGATCTCGACGATGCGGCCGAGATACATCACGGCGACGCGGTGGCTGATATGGGCGACCACGGCGAGGTCATGCGCGATGAAGAGATAGGAGAAGCCGTGCGCCTTCTGCAGGTCGATCAGGAGATTGATCACCTGCGCCTGGATCGAGACGTCGAGCGCGGAGACCGGCTCGTCGCAGACGATCAGGCGTGGACCCAGCGCAAGCGCCCGTGCGATGCAGATGCGCTGGCGCTGGCCGCCGGAGAATTGATGCGGGAAGTTGCGCATCTGATCGGGCCGCAGGCCCACCTGCTCGAACAGTCTTGCGGTACGCGCTTCCAGCTCCTTGCCGCTTGCGAGCCCATGCACGGCGAGCGGCTCGCCGACGATGTCGCCGGCGGTCATGCGCGGATTGAGCGAAGCAAAGGGATCTTGAAACACGATCTGCATTGAGCGGCGATGCGGCCGCAGCGCGGTCTTGGAGAGACGGGTGATGTCCTCTCCATCAAGGCGGATCTGACCCGAGGTCGGCTCGACCAGCCGCAGCACGCTGCGCGCCACCGTCGACTTGCCGCAGCCGGATTCACCGACCAGGCCGAGCGTCTCGCCGGTATGAACCGAGAACGAGACGCCGTCGACCGCATGCACGGTGCCGACCTGCCGCCGCAACACGCCGGCGCGCACCGCGTAGTGCTTCTTGAGATCGGTGACTTCGAGCAGCGCTTCGGTCATGCCACCTCCGCCACTTCGGCCGCGCGCCAGCACGCCGCGAGATGGCCGCCGCCCCAGTCCTCCAGCGGCGGATATTCGGCCTCGCAACGCTTGATCGCGAGCTTGCAGCGCGGCGCGAAGGCGCAGCCTTTCGGCAGCCGCACCAGCGACGGCACGGTGCCGGGAATTTCGTTGAGCCGCGCCTGCACCGGCATGCCGGACGCCGGCACGGCCGGGATCGAGGCCATCAGCCCGCGGGTGTAGGGGTGCTTGGGATCGGCGAACAGCGCTTCCACCGTTGCCTCCTCCACCTTCTTCCCCGCATACATCACGATCACCCGCTGCGCGGTCTGCGCGACGACGCCGAGATCATGCGTGATCAGCACGAGGCCGGTGCCGAGCTCCTTCTGAAGGTCGAGGATCAGCGCCAGGATCTGTGCCTGGATGGTGACGTCGAGCGCGGTGGTCGGCTCGTCCGCGATCAGCAGCGCCGGACGGCAGGCCAGCGCCATCGCGATCATCGCGCGCTGGCGCATGCCGCCGGAAAGCTGATGCGGATACTCCCGCGCGCGCCGCGCCGGTTCGGGAATGCGGACCAGCCGCAGCATCTCGACCGCGATGTCGCGCGCTTCTCTGGCCGGCATCGCCCGGTGCAACCGGACCGCCTCGACGATCTGGTCACCGATCCGCATCACCGGATTGAGCGAGGTCATCGGCTCCTGGAAGATCATGGAGATGCGATTGCCCCTGACGGCGCGCATCTCGGATTCATCCAGCGCCAGCAGTTCGGTGCCTTCGAGCGAGACCGACCCGCCGACGATGCGGCCGGGCGGATCGGGCACCAGCCGCATCAGGGACAACGCGGTGACGCTCTTGCCGCAGCCGGATTCGCCGACGATTGCGAGCGTCTCCCCGCGCCTCACGGTGAAGGAGACATCGTCGACGGCTTTGAACAGGCCGGAGTTGGTGAAGAACACCGTCTTCAGGTTCTTCACATCGAGCACGAGATCGGATTTGTTTGCCATCAGCCGCGCTGCCGGGGATCGAGGATGTCGCGCAGGGCGTCGCCGAACAGGTTGGCGCCGAACACGGCAAGGCTGATCGCGATGCCCGGGAAGATCACCAGCCATGGCGCGGTACGGACATACTCGGCGGCGGATTCCGAGAGCATGCGGCCCCACGATGGATAGGGCTCGGGAATGCCGAGGCCGAGGAAGGACAGCGAGGCTTCGGTCAGGATGGTCGAGCCGAGCTGCGCGGTCGCGAGCACGATCAGCGGCGCCAGCGTGTTCGGCAACACGTGGCGCAGCGCGATCCGCACCTCGCTCATGCCGATCGACTTGGCGGCTTCGATAAAGGGCAGCTCGCGCAGCGCCAGCGTGTTGGCGCGAATGACGCGCGACACCGTCGGGATCAGCGGAATGGCGATGGCGATGATGACGTTCGGCAGGGACGGACCGAGCGCCGCCGTCATGATCAGAGCCAGGACCAGCAGTGGAAGCGCTTGAAGAATGTCGGAGACGCGCTGGAATACGAGGTCGACCCAGCCGGAGAGATAGCCGGAGGTGAGGCCAACGATGACGCCGATCGTGCCGCCAAGTGCGGTCGAGCCGATGCCGACCGCGAGCGAGATCCGCGCGCCGTGGATGATGCGGCTGAACACGTCGCGGCCGAAGGAATCCGTGCCCATCCAGTGCGCCAGGCTCGGGCGCGCCAGCGCGCGGGCGGCGTCGATAGTCAGGGGATCGTAGCGCGCGATGAAGTCGGCAAAGATCGCCGTGAGCACGAACAGCGTCATGATGATCAGCCCGGCCGCGCCCAGCACATGCCGCTGCGCCAAATACAGTACGCGCCGCCAGCCGCCGGTCGCATGCGCGCCGGCCCGCCTCAGTTCGAGATCATAGTCGATCGCGGCCAAGCTGATCTCCTAATCCGTATACCGGATGCGCGGATCGAACACCGCGTAGAGCATGTCGACGATGAAGTTCGCGCTCACCACCACGATCGCAATCAGCATCACGAGGTTCTGCACAATCGGATAGTCGCGCCAGCGGATCGCTTCGACCAGGAAGCGTGCGACGCCGGGGATGTTGAACACGGTCTCGGTCACGATCAGGCCGCCGATCAGGAACGCGGCCTCGATGCCGATCACGGTGATGACGGGCAGGATCGCGTTCTTCAGCGCATGCTTATAGTTGACGGCGGCGTCGGAGGCGCCCTTGGCGCGCGCGGTGCGGATATAGTCCTGCCGCAGCACCTCCAGCATCGAGGATCGCGTGATGCGCATGGTCAGCGCGGCGCTGCGGAAGCCGACGGCGGCCGCCGGCACGGCGTAGGTCGCGAACGCCTCGAGCCAGGTCTGCGGATTGGGATTGAAGATCGGCATCTGGTTGAACATCGCCACCGACGCGGTGAGGATCAGCAGACCGAGCCAGAACGAGGGCAGCGACAATCCGCTGAGGCTGACGACGCGCAACGCGTAGTCGAGCCGTGTTCCTTGCTTCACCGCGCTGATGACGCCGAGCGGAATGCCGATCGACGCCGAGAACAACAGCGCCAGCCCGGCGAGCCGCGCGGTGATCGGGATCCGCGGCAGGATCTCCTGAAGCGCGGGCTTCTCCGAAACATAGGAGTAGCCGAAATCGCCGCGCAGAAAGCCGCTGATCCAGTGCCAGTACTGCACGACCAGCGGCTGGTCGATGCCGAGTTCCTTCTCCAGATTGGCCTTGTCGGCGGGATCGACGTAGCCCGCCGCGGCAAACAGGATGTCGACGATGTTGCCGGGCACGACGCGCAGCAGGAAGAAGATGACGACCGAGATCCCGAACAGGGTCACGAGCATCAGGAACAGTCGCCGCACCAGATAGGCAAACATGCATCGCCTCCTGTCGAAACCGTCAGCCGCCTGCGCTACTTGTCCATCCAGACGTCCTCGTAGCGATACCCATTATAGGAGCTGTTCGACATCACCGTTACGCCCTTGACATAGGGCTGCCAGCAGGAGCCGGTGCACGCGTGGAAGATGATCGGGCGGGCGACGTCCTCCTGCAGCTTCTTGTCGATGTCCCACACCAGCTTCTTGCGCTTGTTGACGTCGGTCTCCTGCGACTGCACGTCGAACAGCTTCTCGATCTCCTTGTTGCAGTAATTGGTGTAGTTGCGCTCGGAGCCGCAGGAATAGTTCTCGTAGAACGACTGGTCGGGATCGTCGACGGCGTTGCCGGTCAGGTTGAGCCCGAGCATGTAGTCCTTGCGTGCGATCTTCGGGAACCAGTTCGCGGTCTCGACCACGTCGAGCTCGCCGTCGATATAGATGCTCTTGAGCTGGTCGATCAGGATCACCGCGGGATCGCGGTAGACCGGGATGTTGCGGGTCGAGACCTTGACGGCGAGATGCTTGTCCGGCCCGTAGCCGGCCTTCTGCATCAGCTTCCTGGCTTCCTCGCGGTTGGCGTTCACATCGGGGCCATAGCCGGGAATGGTCTCGAGCATCTCCTTCGGCATGCCCCACAGCCCGTTCGGCGGCGGCAGCATGGTGCCGCCGACATCGCCCTGGCCCTCGAACATGATCGAGATGAACGCCTTGCGGTCGAGCGACAGCGCCATGGCGCGGCGGATGTCGATATTGTCGAACGGTGGCGCGGAGGAATTGACGATGATGTTGGTGGCGACATTGTTGGGCTCGACCACGCAGACCGCTTTCGGCGCCTGCGATTTGACGTCCTTCAATAGCGGAATGCTCACTTCGGTCGGGAACGCCATGTCGAATTTGCCGGCGACGAAGGCGAGGATCGCGGTCGAACGGTTCGGGATGATGGTGAACTCGATGCCGTCGAGATAGGGCCGCCCCTCGCGCCAATAGTCGGGATTGCGGGTCAGCTTGATCGATTCATTGGCCTTGAACTCGACGAATTTGAACGGGCCGGTCCCGATCGGGTGCGTGCGCATGTCGCCGGGCGAGACGTGACAGGGATAGACCGGCGTGTAGCCCGAGGCGAGCAGGGCCAGCAGCGACGCCTGCGGCCGCTTCAAGTTGAAGGAAACTTCGAGGTCGCCGTTGGTGGAGACGTCGTTGACCTGTTCGTACCAGGTCTTGCGCGGATTCTGCCGGAACTTCTGCTGCGACTTGCCCATCAGCATGTCGAAGGTGCATTTGACATCCGCGGAGGTGAACGGCTTGCCGTCATGCCATTTCACGCCCGGGCGCAGCTTGAAGGTCAGCGTCTTGTTGTCGTTGACCCAGGCCCAGCTCTCGGCGAGTTCCGGAATGATGTTGTCCATCCTGTTCTGCGCCTCGTCCTGCTTGTAGATGACGAGGTTGTTGAACACAGGCATGAAGGGAACATTGAGCGAATAGGTCGCGCCTTCATGGATCGAGGCATTGCCGGGGCTGTCGCGGTGGTACATCCGCAGGATTCCGCCCTGCTTGGGCCCGCCGGCGAGCGTGGTCGTCGAGGCCGTCAGCACAGATAGCGCCGCCACTGCGGCGAGCGCCCACACGCTCCGCATGCTCATCCTCCCTGGACATTAGTCTTTAGTCTTTTGGGCCTTTGCGGCCTGTTTGTCAGACGATAGCGACGCACGTGCAGCGAGGCAACCGGCAAGGCCGCTCGCCGCCTCGACAATTCGGATGACGGAAGGCCGCAGGCGTTCACACTCTCTTCATGTGAGAGTGCAGGTGCGAAGGGATGGTTCCTGTGCAGATGTTGCGGGCAGCTGCCTCAACAAACTCCGCCGTCGTCCCGGACAAGCGAAGCGCAGATCCGGCAACTGTTATGTCGGCTTGACGTTCAGGTAGGGCTTCCTGTCGCGCATCATGGCGTTGAGGACCGTCAGCAGCTTCCTGGCGACGGCAATGAGGGCGAGTTTGGCTGGTTTGCCGGCCTGTCGCAATCGTACGTAAAAGACCTTGAACGGATCGGCCCGGCGGACCGCGTTGAGAGCAGCCATGTAAAGGGCATCACGGACGCGCTTTCGGCCCCCGGCGATCTTACGTTTGCCACGGTAAGCCACGTTGAAGGGAGCCAGGCCGGCTAGCGCTGCCACCTGCTTCGGTCCCACTTTTCCGAGTTCCGGCATCTGCGCGATCAGTTGCATGCAGGTTACGGGACCCACGCCAGGAAGTGAACGTATCAACTGCGCATCGCCCGAGATCTCCGGCTCGGTCTTGATCAGCGTGCTGATGTCGGCCTCGATCTCGGCGATCTCGCCGTCGAGGACCTCGATGAGACGGCCGATACGATCGGCCATGGCACGGTCGTCGGCCTCGCTGCGCCGGTTCTTCTCCTGCGCACGCATGAGGACCAGCTGATCCCGCCGTTTTGCGAGCCTCGCCAAGGCATTGCGGGCGGGATTGGCAATTTGCTCGGTGGCTGGCTTCAGGGCCCGCGCAAAGGCCGCCAGCATCCTCGCATCGATCGGGTCGGTCTTGGCGAGCTGGCCGCTGGCGCGCGCAAAGTCGCGAGCCCGGGCCGGGTTGATCCGCGCGAAGCGGATACCGGCCTGACCCAGCGCCTCGCGAAGTTCGAGATCATAGACACCCGTTGCCTCGAAGACGACCAGCACGTCGCATCGCCAACGCGCCACGATCTGTGTGATGGCCTGCGGCGCGTTGGCGATGCGCTCCGGCACACCCAAGCCCTCATCGAAGATATCGAGATGTTGTTTGGAGACGTCGATTCCGACGTAACGAAGGGGTATGATCACGGTGCCTGTCCCTGTGATGCGAGGTCTGTTGCCGCAGCCTCGTGCAACTGTTCAGGTTGATAGATGGAACGGGCGGGAGACCGGGCCGGATCACGGCGTCAAGCGCCAAGGACCCAACGGCTTCCCGCCCACTCCATCATGACAGGCTTCCAAGACACAGGGATCCATAACCACAGGAAGTCGTTTGATGAAGACTCGCAGTTACCTGCTCGCGTGACGACTCCTGTCGGTGGTTATGGGTCCCGGGTTCGCGACTTCGTCGCGCCCCGGGACGACAGTGGGGCTCACACGATCCGTGACGTCTTGTTCCCCCAATAGCGGTCCCGCAGCAGCCGCTTGTACAGCTTGCCCGTTGGCAGCCGCGGCAGTTCCTTCTCGAAATCGACCGAGCGCGGCACCTTCTGCCGCGACAGCGATTGGCCGCAGAAGGCGATCAGTTCTTCGGCGAGCGTCTCGCCCGGCACGATGCCGGGCATCGGCTGCACCACCGCCTTCACCTCTTCGCCGAGATCGGGATTGGGCACGCCGAACACCGCGGCATCGGCGACCTTCGGATGGGTAATGAGCAGGTTCTCGCATTCCTGCGGATAGATGTTCACCCCGCCGGAGATGATCATAAAGGTCGCACGGTCGGTTAAATAGAGGAAACGATCTTCATCGACATAGCCGACGTCGCCGACCGTGCTCATGCTGCCGTCGGCCGAGCGCGCCTCCCTGGTCTTCTCGGGGTCGTTGAAATATTCGAACGACGATGCCGTCTTGAACCAGACCTGGCCCGGCGTGCCGGTCGGGCACGCCCTCATGTTCTCGTCGAGAATGTGGAGGTCGCCGAGCAGCACCTTGCCGACGGTGCCGCGGTGGCTAAGCCATTCCTCGCTGTTGCAGGCGGTGAAGCCGAGGCCTTCGGTCGCGCCGTAATATTCGTGGATGATCGGCCCCCACCATTTGATGATGTCGTCCTTGACCAATGCCGGGCAGGGCGCTGCGGCGTGGATCGCAATCTCCAGCGACGACAGGTCGTAGCGGTCGCGCACCTCCTCCGGCAGCTTCAGCATGCGCGAGAACATCGTCGGCACCAGCTGGGTGTGGGTGATACCCCATTGCTGGACCAGCTGGAGATAACGTTCGGGATCGAACGTCTCCTTGATGATCACGGTGCCGCCCATGCGGATCGTGAGGTTCACCGCGGCTTGCGGCGCGGAGTGATAGAGCGGGGCAGGCGAGAGATAGACCATGCCCTCGCGGTAGCGCCAAAGCTTTGTCAGGAAATCGAACAGCGGCAGATTGTGCTTCGGCGGCTCCTCCGGCAGCGGGCGCAGGATGCCTTTCGGCCGTCCGGTCGTGCCGGATGAATAGAGCATGGCGGTGCCGAGCCATTCATCGGCGATCGGAGCCTCGGGCAGGTCGGCGGTCACCTCGGCGAGGCCGACGATGCGGTCGCTCTCGCCGGGGCCGTCGGCGACGATGCAGAGCTTGATGTCCGGACAGGCCTTGATCGCCTCGCGGGCGATGTCGAGTTTCGCAACGGACGTGATCAGGATCTTCGACTGGCTGTTGACGAGAAGATAGGCGAGCTCGCCCGGCGTCAGGAACGAGTTGATGCAGGTGTAGTACAGCCCGGAGCGCTCGCCCGCGCCGCAGGCTTCGAGGTAGCGCGAATTGTTCTCCATGAAGATCGAATAATGTTCGAGCCGCTTCAAGCCGTGCTCGCGGAACAGATGCGCCAGGCGGTTGCTGCGCGCATCGAGCTCGCGATAGGTGACGGCCTCGCCGGTTGCAGCCATGATGAAGGCGGGTTGGAGCGGGCGTAGACGAGCATGCTGACCTGGATACATCAGTCCTCCGGCTTGAAATTATGCGGCGAGAAGCAGGATTTCGCGAATGTCGGCGGGGCCGTCGATCTTGCGCGGGTTGCGCGGGATCCAGTTCGTGCGCATCGCCTGTTCGGCGATGGCGTCGAAATGCTCAGGCGAGACGCGGACGTCGGCGAGGCTGTGCGGCATGCCGAGCGAGCGGATGAAGGCATCGAGCACGTCGCCGGCGTTGTGGCCGGGAAAACCCATCGCGGCGGCGACGATCATCTGGCGCTCGGCGTTGTCGCGCGCATTCCAGCGCATCACCGCAGGGAGCATGATGCAGGAGGTGTAGCCGTGCGGCACGTCGAAGGCCGCACCCAGCACATAGCCGATGCCGTGGCTCGCGCCCATCGGCACGCCGGCGGCGAGCGCGCCCATCGACAGCCAGGTGCCGATCTGCGCATCCATGCGGGCGTCGAGGTCGGCAGGGTCGGCCTTCACCCGCGGCAGCGCGTCGGCGAGCATGGCCAGCCCCTTCACCGACTGCGCATCGGCATAAGGGTGCGTCTCGCGCGAGCAGATCGCCTCGACGCAATGGTCGACGGCGCGGATGCCGGTGGAGAGAAACAGCCATTCCGGCGTGTGCACGGTGATGGCGGGATCGAGGATGGTCGCACGCGGCACCGTGAGCGGATGCCGCAGCATCTGCTTCACATGCGTGACGCGGTCGGTGACGCCGGCGATCGCGCTGAACTCGCCGCCGGCGATCGTGGTCGGCACACTGATCTGCCGCACGTCAGGGGCGGTCATCTCGGGCGCGACGCCCTTGTGGACGCGGATGCGCTCGATCCCGTCGACGTCGTCGATGCCGTTGGCAAGGCAGAGCTGCACCGCCTTGGCACCGTCGGTGATCGAGCCGCCGCCCACGGTGACGATCAGGTCGGCGTTCACTTCGCGCGCCGCATTGGTCGCCGCGATCACCGCCTCGCGCGGCGTGTGCGCCGGCATGGCGTCGAACAGGCCGGCGCATCGCGCGCCGAGCGCGTCTTTGATCTTCGTGATTTCGTCGGTCTGACGGTTCAGCGTGCCCGAGACCATCAGGAAGGCGCGGTGCGTCCCCAGTCGGTCCATCTGTGCGACAATGGCTGCGGCCGCGGGATGGCCGAACACAACCTCCTCGATCGCGCCGTAAACGACACGTCCCTGGTGCACGCCTGTCCTCCCCGGACAATTCGGCTTTGTTTTTCTGGGAGTAATCTAGCCGAGCGGACGGTGTCCGTCATGTGCGAAGACGCTGGCGGCCTTCTCACCCTCCCCTGGAGGGGGAGGGTCGATCGCGCGTAGCGCGAGCGGGGTGGGGTGATCTCTCAACACGGGCATTGCTCAACGCGGAGAGACCATCACCCCACCCCGTCTCATGTCTGGCTTCGCTCAACATGAGCCGACCCTCGGGCGAGCTACGCTCGTCCCGGACCTCTCCAGGGGAGGGTGGCGAGCGCCGCGTCTTGATTGCTGACCTTACGCCGACGCGCATCAGCTGCCGCTTGTCATCATCTCTCTCGCTGTCAACCCGTCATCCGGCTAGGGCATCCTCCCAAGCGTTGCGCGCGCTTTCGTCTTGAAGATTTCATCATTGAAACCCATCTTGTGTCGCCCGCGGGTAGGCGAGTACGCTGCTTTTGCTGCGGCAAATGTGCGAGGGACTTGGGATGAGCGGACCGGACCGAAACGAGCATTTTGTCAAAACGCACGATTTCGTCCTACTTCGACTTTGCGCAATTGCCGGGCTCCTCGCCGCGACGTTCGCTCTCGCTGGTTGCGGACAACCGGCCTCGCAGGCCGCCGCCCCACCGCCGCCGCCGGTGACCGTCGCCCAGCCGGTCAAGCGCACCGTCACCGATTGGGACGAGTTCACCGGCCGCTTCGAGGCGGTCGAGGAGGTGCAGGTGCGTCCCCGCGTCGGCGGCTTCGTCAACTCCGTCGAGTTCCAGGACGGCGCGATCGTGCATCAGGGCGACCTGCTCTACGTCATCGACCCGCGCCCGTTCGAGGCGGTGGCCGAGCAGGCGGACGGCCAGTTGTCCGACGCGCGTGCCAAGGTGGAGCTTGCCAAGCGCGAGCTCGACCGTGGCCTGAATCTGGTCCAGACCAGCGCGGTCTCCGAGCAGGCCGTCGACCAGCGCCGCCAGGCCCTGCAGGCGGCGCATGCCGCGGAGACGCAGGCCGCAGGTGCGCTGAAGGCCGCCCGGCTCAATATCGAGTTCACCCATGTGACCGCGCCGCTCACCGGCCGCGTCAGCCGCCATCTCGTCAGCCCTGGCAATCTCGTGCAGGGCAGCGATACCGGCACCTCGACGCTGCTCACCTCGATCGTCGCGCTCGACCCGATCTACGTCTATTTCGACATGGATGAGGCGACGTTCATCAAATACAGCAAGCTGTGGTTCGAAGGCCGCCGCCCGAGCTCGCGCGACACCGCGAACCCGGTGCAGGTGACGCTCGCCGGCGAGACCAAGCCGTCGCATGAGGGCACCATCAACTTCCTCGACAACCGCCTCGATGTCTCAACCGGCACGCTGCGCAGCCGGGCCGTGATCAAGAACACCGATCTCTCGATCCTGCCGGGCCAGTTCGGCCGCGTCCGGCTGATCGGCAGCGCGCCCTATGAGGCGCTGCTGATTCCCGACGTCGCGGTCGCGACCGACCAGTCCCGCAAGATCGTGTTCGTCGTGAAGCCGGACGACACCGTAGAGGCCCGCCCCGTGGTGCTCGGTCCGCTCGATGAGGGCCTGCGCGTGATCCGCGAGGGGCTGAAGGCGGAGGACCGCGTCATCGTCAACGGCATCCAGCGCGCCCGCGTCGGCGCCAAGGTCGCTCCGTCTCCCGCGCCAGCGCCGGCCAAGTCCGGTGACAAGTCATGAACCTTGGCCGTCTCTCCATCAACCAGCCCATCCTGGCGATGGTGCTGTCGATCGTGCTGCTGATCGTCGGCGCGCTCGCCTATACCACGCTGCCGGTCTCCGAATATCCGCAAGTGGTGCCGCCGACGGTCGTCGTCACCACGCAATATCCGGGCGCCTCGGCGCAGACCGTGTCCGACACGGTCGCAGCTCCCATCGAGCAGCAGATCAACGGCGTCGAGGACATGCTGTATCTCTACAGCCAGGCGACCTCGAACGGGCAATTGACGATCACCGTCACCTTCAAGCTCGGGACCGACCTCGACAAGGCGCAGGTGCTGGTGCAGAACCGCGTCGCGATCGCACAGCCGCAGCTGCCGGACGAAGTGCAGCGCAACGGCGTCGTCACGCGCAAGAACTCGCCCGACATCCTGATGGTCGTGTTCATGCTGTCGCCGGACGATACGTTCGACCAGCTCTACATCTCCAATTACGCGCTGCTCCAGGTCCGTGACCAGCTGCTGCGGATCGACGGCGTCGGCGACATCCAGATCTTCGGCGCACGCGACTATTCGATGCGGCTCTGGCTCGATCCTGACCGCATCGCCAATCTCGGCCTGACCTCGACCGAGGTGCTGGCCGCGATCCGTGCCCAGAACGTCCAGATCGCGGGCGGCCAGATCGCCGAGCCGCCGATCGCCGATCGGGCCTTCCAGCCAAACCTCGTTTTCACCGGGCGCCTGAAGGACCAGAAGCAGTTCGAGGACATCCTGATCAAGGCCGGCTCCGACGGCCGCACGGTGCGGCTGCGCGACGTCGCCCGCATCGAGCTCGGTGCTCTCGCCTACTCGACCAACAGCTTCTTGCTGCGCAAATCGGCGGGTGCCATGCTGGTGACGCAGCGGCCCGGGTCGAACGCCCTTGCGACGGCCAAGAGCATCTCCGACACCATGGTGAATCTCAAGGCGAGCTTCCCGAAAGGCCTCGACTACAATATCGGCTACAACCCGACCGAGTTCATCGCGCAGTCGGTCCATGAGCTGATCAAGACCATCTACGAGGCCATGCTGCTGGTGGTCATCGTGGTGCTGGTGTTCTTGCAGGGATGGCGGCCGGCGATCATTCCGATCATCGCTATACCGGTCTCGCTGGTCGGCACCTTCGCGGTGATGGCAGCGCTCGGCTTCTCCATCAACAATCTCACGCTGTTCGGCCTCGTGCTCGCTGTCGGCATCGTGGTCGACGACGCCATCGTCGTGGTCGAGAACGTCGAGCGGCATCTCGAGCACGGCTTGAGCCGGCGCGATGCCGCGCTCAAGACCATGGAGGAGGTCGGCGGCGCGCTGGTCTCGATCGCGCTGGTGCTGTGCGCGGTGTTCGTCCCGACGGCGTTCATAGGGGGGATTTCGGGCCAGTTCTTCCAGCAATTCGCCGTCACCATCGCGGTGGCGACCGCGATCTCCTGCTTCTGCTCGCTGACGCTGTCGCCGGCGCTGGCTTCGATGATCCTCACGCCGCACGAGGAAAAGCGACCGCCGGCCGCCTGGAATGTCATCGCGCGCGGCTGGAATGCCTTCACCGGCGTGTTCAACCGCGTGTTCGACCGGCTCGCGCATGGTTATGCTGGTCTCGCCAATTTCGTGATCCGCCATTCGGTGGTGATGATCCTGATCTATGTCGTGCTGATCGGCAGCGCCGGCTGGCTGATCGCGACCACGCCGCAGGGCTTCATTCCCGCGCAGGATCGCGGCTACGTCATCATCTCCGTGCAATTGCCGGGCGCGGCGTCGCTGGCGCGCACCACCGAAGTCGTGCGCGAGATCGAGCGGATCTCGCTGGACACGCCCGGCATCGTCCGCGTCGCCGCCTTCGCCGGCTTCTCGGGCGCCACCCGCACGCAGGCGGGCAATGCTGCGGCGTTGTTCCCGGTTTTCGACGAGCCCGAGGCGCGGATGAAGAAGGGATTGTCTGCGAACGCCATCACGGTCGAACTGCGCAAGCGCCTGGCCGCAATCCAGGGCGCCTTCATCATCGTGATTCCGCCGCCGGCCGTGCCCGGCATCGGCACCGGCGGCGGCTTCACCATCCGCGTCCAGGACCGCCAGGGCCGAGGACCTGAGCTGCTCGCCGCGGCCACCGACGAGCTTGTCGCCGCGGCGCGCAAATCGCCGTTGCTGCTCGGCCCCACGGTTTTCTCCCCGTTCTCGGCCAACACGCCGCAGCTCTTCGTCGACATCGACCGCACCAAGGCGCAGAAGCTCGGCGTGCCCATCGCCAGCATCAACGACACGATCCAGACCTACTTCGGATCGACCTACGTCAACGACTTCAACCTGTTCGGCCGCACCTATCACGTCACCGCGCAGGCTGACTTCCCGTTCCGAAAAGAGCCCAGCGACCTCTCGCGCCTGCGCACGCGCAACGCCTCCGGCGACATGGTGATGCTCGGCAGCGTGGTCGAGTTCAAGGACGTCTCCGGCCCCGACCGCGTCGCGCGCTACAATCTCTATGCTGCGTCCGAGCTCCAAGGCGAGCCGGCGCCGGGCACCAGCTCGACCACCGCGCTCAACACCATCAAGAAGCTCGCGGACGACATCTTGCCCAGCGGCTTCACCTTCGAATGGACCGATCTGTCCTATCAGCAGGTCACCGGCGGCAATGCGGGCCTGCTCGTGTTCCCGATCTGCGTGCTGTTCGTCTATCTCGTGCTCGCCGCGCAATATGGCAGCTGGACGCTTCCATTCGCGGTGATCCTGATCGTGCCGATGTGCCTGTTGGCCGCCACGATCGGCGTGCGCATCATGGGGCAGGACGTCAACATCCTCACCCAGATCGGATTCGTCGTTCTGGTGGGGTTAGCTGCAAAGAACGCGATCCTGATCGTCGAGTTCGCACGCGACATCGAGAAGGAAGGCAAGCCGCGGCTGGAGGCCGTCATCGACGCCTGCCGCCTGCGCCTGCGGCCGATCCTGATGACCTCCTTCGCCTTCATCCTCGGCGTGCTGCCGCTGGTGATATCGTCCGGCTCGGGCTCGGAGATGCGGCAGGCGGTCGGCGTTGCCGTGTTCTTCGGCATGATCGGCGTCACCCTGTTCGGCCTGCTGTTCACCCCGATCTTCTATGTGGTGGTGCGGAACCTGGCGGAAGGGCGGAACGAGGGGAAGAAGCCGGAGGTGGCTGCTTCTTAGTCGTTGCGGGTGGCCACTGGCGTATCCACACCCTCGCTGTCGTCCCCGCGTAAGCGGGAACCCATACCCCCAGGGGGAAGTTGCGGCGCGAGACAGGTAACTCCGAGCCTTCGCAAAGCTTCTCCCTGTGGTTATGGGTCCCGGGCTCGCGCTACGCGCGCCCCGGGACGACAGCGGTGGTTGGCGCGCAGAATCCCATACTAACGGCCTACGCCGAAATGGATGGGCAGGCGCGGGGTTCTTCACTAGTATCCGCGCGATTTCAAAACAGAAAACTGCTGGGAGCCAACATATGAAATCAGCACTTTTGGCCGCTGTCGCAACGTCTGCTCTGTTGCTCGCTGCGCCGGCCTCCGCCCAAGGCGTCAAGATCGGCATTCTCAACGATCAGTCCGGCGTCTATGCCGACTACGGCGGCAAATACTCGGTCGAAGCCGCCAAGATGGCGATCGAGGATTTCGGCGGCGAGGTGCTTGGCCAGAAGATCGAGATGGTCACCGCCGATCACCAGAACAAGCCGGATCTTGCCACGTCGATCGCGCG
Organism: Bradyrhizobium barranii subsp. apii; assembly: GCF_011516635.5. Classification (GTDB taxonomy): domain Bacteria; phylum Pseudomonadota; class Alphaproteobacteria; order Rhizobiales; family Xanthobacteraceae; genus Bradyrhizobium; species Bradyrhizobium barranii. The sequence goes on from NZ_CP096255.1 coordinate 9,595,396, forward strand.
GCGCTGGTACGACGTCGAGAACGTGGACATGATCACGGAGCTGACGACCTCCTCGGTCGCGCTCGCGATCCACGAGCTCTCCAAGGAAAAGAAGAAGATCGACATCGTCGTCGGCGCCGCGACCTCGCGCCTCACCGGCGATGCCTGCCAGCCCTACGGCTTCCACTGGGCCTATGATACCCGTGCGCTCGGCGTCGGCACCGGCGGCGCGCTGACGAAAGCCGGCGGCGACACCTGGTTCTTCCTCACGGCCGACTATGCCTTCGGCTACGCGCTGGAGAAGGACACCAGCGAGATCGTCACCGCCAATGGCGGCAAGGTGGCCGGCTCGGTCCGCGTGCCGCTCAACTCGTCGGACTTCTCCTCCTTCCTGCTCCAGGCGCAGAGCTCGAAGGCGAAGATCGTCGGCCTCGCCAATGCCGGCCTCGACACCACCAACTCGATCAAGCAGGCGGCCGAGTTCGGCATCGTCTCCGGTGGCCAGAAGCTCGCCGGCCTCCTGATGACGCTCGCCGAGGTGAATGGTCTCGGCTTGCAGGCCGCGCAAGGCCTGGTGCTGACCGAGGGCTATTACTGGGACCTCAACGACCGCACCCGCCATTTCGGCGAACGCTTCTTCAAGCGCACCAGCCGGATGCCGAACATGATCCAGGCCGGCACCTATTCGGCGACGCTGAGCTATCTCAAGGCGGTCAAGGCCGCCGGCACCAAGGACCCCGACGCGGTCGCCAAGAAGCTGAAGGAGCTGCCGGTCGACGACGACTTTGCTCAGGGCGGCAAGGTGCTCGAGAACGGCCGCATGGTCCACGACATGTATCTGTTCGAGGTCAAGAAGCCGTCGGAATCGAAGAAGCCGTGGGACTATTACAAGCTGCTCGCAACCGTCCCCGGCGACAAGGCGTTCTTCGCCGCCAAGGACAGCGGCTGCCCGCTGACGAAGTAAGGGAAGGGGCACAGCGAGCGCCACATTTCTCGCTGTCGTCCCGGACAAGCGTAGCCCTTGGCAACGCGTAGCGTTGTCGAGGGCGGAGCGCCGATCCGGGACCCATAACCACAGGCAGACGTGGTTACGGGGACTCGGAGTTATCAACTTGCGCCACACTGCTCCCTGTGGTTATGGGTCCCGGATCGGCGCTGCGCTTGTCCGGGACGACGGCGGAGTTTGTGGCCGCCGCGCCTCACACCATCCGCAACACCACCGCCCCCAATGCCCCCGCCCACAGCGCAATCGCCGCAATGCCCTGGATCGCAAAGCCCGGGCCGCGCTTTGCCGCCGCCTGCGAATAGCCGATGAAGTAGACGATGCGGCCGATGATCCAAACCGCGCCGATTCCCGCTGCACTGGCATCGCCGATATAGATCGCGAACAGCCAGAGCGCCGGCAGGAAGACCGGCATCCATTCCAGCGTGTTCGCCTGAATGCGGAAGGCGCGCTCGAAGTCCGGATGGCCCGACATCGCCGGCGCCTTGACTCCGGTCTTGGTGCGCGAGCGCGAGACGTTGATGCAGGTGAACATGTAAAGTGCGATCGCCAGCAGCGTGACGAGGGCGGTGAGATGATACATCACTGTTTTCCTTGAAGAGACCGCGCCTCAATAGCCGGTCAGCTCGAGATAGCCAACGCCGTCATGCGTGCCGGCAAAGCTGATCGGCCCTTCCCAATAGGAGAAGCCGGTCCCCATCCAGGCTTTTGGGTTAAGCGGCTTGCAGGCAATCGAGAGCGATCGCGAGGGGATCGTGATCTGCCATTCCACCGGCAGCTTGCGCCCCGCGATCTCGGCGGTCGCTTTCGGACTCATCTGGATATCGCCACCCGCGATCATCTGCGTGTCACCCGCGGCGCTGATCCAGTTGCCGAACGGATACTCCTGGCCGTCCTTCTGCCGCAGCCGGTACAGCATCAGCTTGTCGCCGGATGCGAGATGTAGCGACAGCCAGTCCCAGCCGGTCTGGTCGGCATCGAGCGGCTGGCTGCTCCACTCGCGATCCATCCAGGCCTGGCCCGAGACATCGACGGATTTGTCGTCGATCGTGAGGCTGCCGCGGGCGCGGTAGAACGGCTGGCTGTAATAGTAGGACGCCTGCCCGCGCTCGGACTTGCGGCTGAAACCGTGATCGCCCTGCAGCACTACGGGACGATCGGCCTCCAGTGTGAGCGAATAACTGAAATCGGTCCCCGAAGCCTTCAGCGTCAGCGGCGCCAATGTGCGATCGTCGGTACGCTCGGACCCTTTCATCTCCCAATCATCGATCCACGCCGCAAATGGCTTTGCGGTGACGCCGGCCTGTCCAATGCCGCCGCGTGCAAACACCTCGTTGAAGCGGTGGGTGTCGGCGCGCGTCACCGCCGCATGCGCCATCCAGATCTGCTGATTGGCCCAGCCCTCGCCCTGCGGGCCCGGCTGCGCGGCCTGGCGGAACAGCGTCCATTGCAGGCCGCAAGCCGCGCCGGTGCCATCGACGAGGTTCGCGGTGAGATACCACCATTCGATGCGAAACTCCGGATGCGGGCCGTGATCGGCCGGAAAGCTGAACGTCTTTCCCGGCGTCACCTTCGCAAAGCCGTCGGCGGTCTCGCCGAGCCCGGCATAGCCCTGCGCGCCAGCGCGGCGGGCAGCCGCGAGTGCGGCGATGCCGCCGGCGAAGGCGCGCCGCGTGATTTTATCAGCGCTCATTGGCAAACACCTTGACGAGGCTCGCCGGCTGCATCCGCGCCAGTCGTATCATCGGCAGCAGCGCGGCAAGCAGCGAAGCGATCAGCGCGACCGCGACCAGCTCCACCAGCTGCAGCGGAAACACGTGGAACGGCAGCCGCCAGCCGAACGCCTTCACATTGACGATCGCGATCAGGCACCACGCCACCAGCAATCCGAGCGGCACGGCCAGCAGCGCCGTGAACAGCGCAACCGACAATGTCTTGGTCAGTTCGATCGCGGCAAGGCGCGGCCGGGTGATGCCGATCGCCCACAGCGGCGCGAGCTGTGGCAGGCGGGAATTCGCCAGCGTCAGCAGGCTGGTCAAGAGCGCAATGCCGGCTACGCCTAGCGTGAAGGCATTCAGCGCCGACGTTACCGCAAAGGTGCGGTTGAAGATGCGGATCGATTCCGCCTTCACCGTCGCCTGGTCGGCGACGCTGCGGTCGTCGAGCGCGAATTGCTTCTGCAACGCCGCGATCAGGCCGGGGATATTTTCCTTCGCGACGATCAGGCCGATGCGCGTCTGCGGCGTCTGCGGAAAGTGCCGGATCAGCGCCGCGACGTTGACGGCGAGCTGTCCCTTGGGGTTGCCGTAGTCGGCATAGATCCCGGCGATGTCGAGTTCCCAGGTACCGCCGGGCGCCGGCACCTCGATGACATCGCCGACGCGGACGTTGAGGCGGCGGCTCAGCTGCTCGCTGATGAAAGCGGCATTGCCCGGCACGAGCTGGGTCCAGGCGCGCGGCGCGGTCTCCAGCAGCGGCCAGCGCTCGCGATAGAGTGCGTGATCGGGCAGGCCGAGCAGCTCGACCGGCTGCCCCTGAACCTGCGTATCGGCGCGTCCGCCCGACAGGATCGCCTGCACGTCGCTGCGCTCCTTCAGCCAGCTCCGGATCGCCACGCCTTGCGCATTGTCGGAGGCGCTGATGTAGACGTCGGCGGCAAGCCGCCCGTTGAGCCAGCCGACGAAGGTGCGGCTGAAGGTCTCCACCATGGTGGACACCCCGACATTGACGGCCAGCGCAAGCAGCAGCGCCATCAGGGCCAGCGACAAGCCGGAGAGCTGTTGCCGGCTGTCCGCCCAGAACCACAGCGCGAGCGGCCCCTTCGCCCAGCGCTGGCCCACGAGCAGGATGATCTCGAGGAAAGCAGGCAGGATCAGCGCCGCGCCCAGCATCAGCGCCCCGAGCACGCCGAATCCCGCAATCAGCGATTGCCCGTAGTGCAGCAGCAATAGCGCGACCGCGAACACGGCGCAGGCCGCGCCGCTCTGCAGGACCAGCCAGCGGCGCTGCCGCTGCTGCCTGGCGTACGGCTGTGCGGTCGCCAGCACCGGCATCCTGATCGCCTTGATCAGGCTGGTCGCCGCCGCCACGATCGCGCCGGCGATGCTGATGCCGATACCGGCGAGCCACCATTCGGAGCGCAGTGTGAGCTGTCCCGGGATCTGCGCGCCATACAGCCCGCGCAGCGACGCCGCGACATCGGGCAACAGCGCGGCCGCGATGAAATAGCCGCAGACGAGCCCGATCAGTCCTGCGACCAGCGCCAGCGCCACCAGCTCGACCACCAGCACCGTGTTGACCAACCGCGCCGAGGCACCGCAGGCCCGCAACGTGCGCAGCATCGGCAGCCGCTGCTCGAAGGCGAGGCCGACGGCCGAGTTGACGATGAAGAGGCCGACGAAGAACGACAGCAGGCCGAAGGCGGTCAGGTTGAGATGGAAGCTGTCGGTGAGGCGCTCCAGCTCCGTCTCCGCATTCGGCTCGACCCGCCGCAACTGCTCGCCGACGATACTGGCCAGCGGCGCCGGCTTGCCCTTCGGCTTGCCGATCAAAAGCCGCGACACCTGGTCCGGCTTGTTCAGCAGCCGCTGCGCGACGCCGATGTCGACGACGAGCACGCCGGACACGAGCTGCGGCAGCACGCGCAGCGGCGGCAGTTTTGCGCCGTTGCTGATTGGCGGTGCCGCGCCTTCCTGTTCCTGCAGATCGGTCAGCGTCTCCCGCGCCACCAATGTCTGGCCGGGCGGCGCAACAAAACTGCTCAAATCCGAGGCGCCAAGGCGTGGCGCGTTGCCGACATCGGCCGGCATCGTCACCGGCTCGATGCCGAGCAGCCGCACCGAACGCCCGTTAACCTGGACGCGGCCTTCCAGCACCGGCGAGACCGGCCAGCCCGCGCGGCGAAGTTTTATGAACAGCTCCTGCGAAAAGGTCGCGGCATCAGGCGCCACCAGCATCGCCGTGCGCACGCCGCCGAAGGTCGCCGCCGCGCGGTCATAGGCATTGCGGGCCTGCTGGTTGATCGCCTGCACGCCGCTCCACAGCGCGGTCGCCGCGATCAGCCCGATCAGGAGCGTCGCGAACTGCATCTTGTGCCGTCGCCAGTGGCTCAGGAGCACCGCGAGGACCCACAGCGCGCGCCTCATGCGATCCGCCCCGCATGCAAGGTGACGTGGCGGTCGAGCGTGCCGGCGAGATGCAGGCTGTGCGTCACCATCAGGAAGCCGCAGCCGGTGCGCGTGACGAGGTCGCGCGTCAGCGCCAGCACGTCGTCGGCGGTATCCTCGTCGAGATTGCCGGTCGGCTCGTCCGCGAGCAGCAGTGAGGGCTTTGTCGCCAGCGCCCGGCCGATCGCGACCCGTTGCTGCTGGCCGCCTGATAATTGCTCTGGATAACGCTTGAGCAGATTGCCGAGCCCGAGCCGTTCGACCAGCTCCTTTGACCATGCCGCATCGTGACGGCCGGCGATCCGCGCCTGGAAGGCGAGATTGTCCGCGACCGACAGGCTCGGGATCAGGTTGTACTGCTGGAACACGAGGCCGATCCGGTCGCGCCGCAGCTCGGCCCGGCCCGCGTCCGAGAGCTTGGTGACCTCGGTGTCCTCCAGGCGAATTGCGCCGCTGTCGGCGGCATCGAGACCCGCAATCAGGTGCAACAGCGTGCTCTTGCCGCTGCCGGACTCGCCGGTCAGCGCGACGCGCTCGCCGGCCTTGAGGTCGAGGTCGACACCGCGCAGCACATGGACCGGCTCGCCGGCCGAGGAGAAGGTCTTTGAGAGGTTTCGGATGCTCAGCAAGGTCAATGCGCCCGACGGAATTAACTCAATGCTGCGTAGCACACTTGCCGTGGAAATGCCGGGGTTGCGTTGGCCTTGAAGCCGTTGTTAGCTCCCAAAACGGCCAAATCAAAAACGTGCCGACAAAAAGACATACGGGGAGATTGATGAGCGCTCAGGGAACGCCCGACGTTGCGGGCAGGACGGCAGGGGAAACCAAGGCAACGCCGAAGGGCGCCTGGACCGTCACTTTTCTCCTCTTTCTCTTCATGGTGGTGAACTTCGCGGACAAGATCGTCGTCGGTCTCGCCGGCGTGCCGATCATGACCGACCTGAAGCTCGATGCCGAGCAATTCGGCCTGCTCGGCTCCTCGTTCTTCTTCCTGTTCTCGATCTCGGCCATCGTGGTCGGCTTCATCGTCAACAAGGTGCCGACGCGCTGGGTGCTGCTGACGCTGGCGGTGATCTGGGCGCTGGCGCAGTTCCCGATGGTCGGCACCGTCTCGTTCACCACGCTCCTGATCTGCCGCATCGTGCTCGGCGCGGGCGAGGGACCTGCCTTCTCGGTCGCAGCGCACGCCATCTACAAATGGTTCCCCGACGAGAAGCGCACGCTGCCGACCGCGATCCTGTCGCAAGACTCGGCCTTCGGCGTCATCCTCGCCGTGCCGGCGTTGAACTGGGTCATCGTCAATCATTCCTGGCACTACGCCTTCGGCGCGCTTGGCGTCGTCGGCCTGCTCTGGGTCTGCGCCTGGCTGACGTTCGGCAAGGAAGGACCGCTCGAGGACACGCAGGTTCTCGCCGTCACCGAGCCGAAAATCCCCTATGTGCAGCTGCTGACCTCGCGCACCTTCCTCGGCTGCGTGATCGCGACCTTCGGCGCCTATTGGGCGCTGTCGCTCGGCCTCACCTGGTTCACGCCCTTCATCGTCAAGGGCCTGGGCTTCTCGCAGAGCCAGGCCGGCTACGTCTCGATCCTGCCCTGGGTGTTCGGCGCCACCATCGTCATCCTCACGGGGTGGGTCTCGCAGGTGATGATGGCGCGCGGCTACACGACGCGCATCTCGCGCGGCGTGCTCGGCTCGGTGCCGCTGATCATCGGCGGCCTGATCCTGGCGATGATGGCGCATGTGCAGGGTGCTGGCCTGCAGATCGCGCTGCTCGTCGTCGGCTCCGGCCTGTGCGGGGCGATCTACGTCGTCTGCCCGCCGATGCTCGGCGAGTTCACCCCGGCGTCGCAGCGCGGCGCGGTCATCGCGATCTACGGCGCGCTGTACACGCTGTCGGGCATCATCGCGCCGAGCGTGATGGGCGCCGTGATCCAGCGCGCCGGCAACATGGTCGACGGCTACCTGACCGGCTTCACCATCAACGCGGTGGTGATGGTCGGCTCCGGCGTCATCGGCTTGCTGCTGCTGTGGCCGAACACGGAAAAGGCCAGGCTGACCCGCGGTGCGGCCCCGCAGGCCGCGGCACTGAAGGGCGCGGTGTCGCCGACGTAAGGGGCGCGATTGCTCCAGGCACACTGTCATCCCGGGGCGCGCGAAGCGCGAGCCCGGGACCCATAACCACAGGGAGTGGTTTGGGGTGAGTAGGTAACTCTGAGCCTTCGCAAAACGATTGCTGCTGCGTATGGGTCCCCGCCTTCGCGGGGACGACAGCGAGAGTGAGGCGCGGCTTTCGCGCCTCAGACTCGGTCTTCGCTAGCTCGCCATCCCCTGCGCACCCCGGATCAACTTCCCCGGTCGCCTTCCCGTGGCCTCGCCGTGCCGCCGCGTCACCACGCCCGACACGATTGTCGCGTCATAGCCGTCGACATCCTGCAACAGCCGCCGCCCGCCGACCGGCAGATCGTAATGCACCTTCGGCGGATGCAGATGCAGCCGATCGTAGTCGATCACGTTGACATCGGCTTTATAGCCGGGCGCAATGAGCCCGCGATCGGTGAGGCCGACCGAGAGCGCGGTCTTGCGCGACTGCGCGGCGACCACGAACGGAATCGTGAGCTTCTCGCCGCGCGTGCGGTCACGGGTCCAGTGCGTCAGCAGATAGGTCGGGAAGCTGGCGTCGCAGATGATACCGCAATGCGCGCCGCCGTCGGAGAGGCCCGGCACCGATTGCGGATCGATCAGCATCTCGCGCGTCGCGTCGAGATTGCCGTCGGCATAGTTGAGGAAGGGCACGTAGAGCATGCCCTTGCCCTCATCCGACAGCATCGCATCGTAAGCGAGCTCTTCCGGCTGGCGGCCCTGCTTGCGCGCCTGCGGCTCCAGCGCGTTCTCCGGCGGCTGCTCGTAATCGGGGGGATCGCCGAGCAAGAACATCTTGTCGTAGTTGGGCCGGAAGAACAGCGGATCATCGGTCGCGGTCGCCGTCTCGCTCAGGATCGCCTTGCGTACCTCCGGCTGATGCAGCCGCGCCAGGCGCTCACTGAGCGGCAGATGCGCGATCGCCTTGTAGCTCGGATGGGTCTGGAACGGATTGCGCGACAGTTCCAGCCCGAGCAGCAGGCCGACCGGGCGCGCCGCGATCTGCGCGGTGATGGAAAGGCCGCGCCTGGCGGCCGCGTTGATCTCGTCCAGCGTCTGGCGCCAGCGGTTTGGCGCCTTGTCGTTCTGCGTGATCGAGAACGAGATCGGGCACTTTGTGCTGTCGGCCACCCGCAGCATCATCGGCAGATCTTCGTGGAGGGTGGAGAGGTCGAGCACGAATTGCAGCACGCTGCGGCCCTGGCTGTGCATCGCGCCGGCAATGGCGGTGAGCTCGTCCTCGCCGGCCTTCAGCGTCGGTGTGAAATCGCCGGTCGAGGTGCGGTGGTTGAGCGTGCGTGAGGTCGAGAAGCCCAGCGCGCCCGAGCGCACCGCCTCGCCCGCGAGCTTCGCCATCGCGGCATTGTCTTCCGCAGTCGAGGGATCGCGGCGCGCGCCGCGTTCGCCCATGACATAGACGCGCAGCGCCGCATGCGGCAGCTGCGCGCCGACGTCGATGTCGAAATCGCGCTTCGACAGCCAGTTCATGTAGTCCGGAAAGCTTTCCCACGCCCAGGGAATGCCGGCGCTCAGCACCGGCTCGGGAATATCCTCGACGCCCTCCATCAGCTGGATCAGGCGGATGTGGTCGGCGGGCTTGCACGGCGCGAAGCCGACGCCGCAATTGCCCATGATCGCGGTGGTGACGCCGTTCTGCGACGACGGCGTGATGTCCTGGCTCCAGGTGACCTGGCCGTCATAATGCGTGTGCACGTCGACGAAGCCCGGCGTGACGAGCTTGCCGCGCGCGTCGATCTCTTCCTCTCCCTTCGCGGAGATCTTCCCGACCTCGGTGATCTTGCCGGCAGTGATGGCGACATCCGCCTCGAACAATTCGCCGCCGCTTCCATCCGCGACGGTGCCGCCGCGGATCACGAGATCAGGGGTGCGCATGATGTTTCTTCCCAGTTTGTTGTTTTGCGTTTCTCTATCCATCGTCCCGGACAAGCGAAGCGCAGATCCGGGACCGATAACCACAGGGAGTAGTGTCGCGAAGACTCGGAGTGACCAGCTTCGCGCGACGATTGCTCCCTGTGGTTATGGGTCCCTGCTTTTAGCAGGGACGACGACTGAATTCTTGGCTATGCCTTGGCTTGCGGCTTCCGCTCCGTGAACGGCGACAGCACCACGGTTGCGACCATGAAGATCACGGACGCCCCGAACACCCAGTGCGGCGCGCTCTGGTCCATGATCCAGCCGAACAGCAGCGGGCTGACGATGCCGCCGAGATTAAAGCCGGTGGAGACGATGCCGAAGGCGCGACCCGCGGCGCCAGGAGGCGCGGCGTTGCGCACCAGCATGTCCCGCGAGGGCGCGATCACACCGGAGAGGAAGCCCGCCATCATCATCGCGGCGGTCAGCATCCAGCCGGGCAGCGTGACCAGCGCGATCAGCAGCACGATCGCTGCGTTCGCGGCAAAGCAGGCGGCTGCGACATAGCCGTGGCGCGCGGTGCGGTCGGCGAGGAGGCCGCCGGCGAGCACGCCTGCGGCGCTGGAGCCGAGAAACGCCGTCAGCGCCACGTTCGCGGCGGAGTAGGACGCGCCGTAGCCGCTCATCAGCGCCACCACGCCGAAATTGTTGATGCCGGCGACCGACAGGCTGAGCAGCATGAACAGCGCGGTGAGCGTGATCAGCGCCGGCGTGATGACGGCCTGTCTCGGCGCGTTTTCGTTGCCCGGCTTGGTCTTGTGCGCGCCGGCATCGGGAATGTTCATGACGACCAGCAGCAGGGCCACCAGCACGGCGATCGCGCCCGACGCGATCAGCGCACCCGTGCCGCCGGAGACGGTGACGAGCGCCGCGACGATCGCCGGCGCCACGGCGCCGCCGAGATAGCCGGCAAAGGTGTGGACCGAGAAGGCGCGGCCCATCCGCGCCTCATCCATGTGCTCGGCCAGGATGGCGTAGTCGGCGGGGTGGTAGACGCTGTTGGCGAGACCCAGCAGCACCGCGCAGGCAATCAGCGAGGCATAGCTGAGGTGCAGGCCGAGCAGGATCAGCGCGAAGCCGCCGAGCGCGAGCCCGCCCAGCAGGATTCTGCGCGCGCCAAAATGGTCGACGAGATAGCCGGTCGGCGCCTGCGTCAGGCCGGATACGACTGCTGATACGGTGAGCGCGAAGCCGAGTTCGATGTAGCCGACGCCGAGCTGGCTCTTCAGGAACGGAAACAGCATCGGCAGGACCAGCAGATGGAAATGGCTGACCCAATGCGCGATCGAAATCCCGGTCAGCGTGCGTAGCGCGCTGTCCGCCTTGCCTTGTTGCGGTGCGGCGAGAACGTCGACCATTGCAGTTCCGTTTCACTCCCTAAAGCGAGCGCAAACTATCGGGGAGAGCGGTTATTTGTCCATGAACGCAGGCGCATGGCAGGTAGCGCGGGTGGGGCTTCCATCCATGCGTTCGCAGGGACGACATGGGAGGGTGTCGCGTCAGTGCGCGTCAAAGCCGAGCCTCACCCCCTCACAACGGCTCGTCATCCGAACCGTAGCGGTCGCGTTTCGGCGTCGCGATGTCGCCGTCGTCGTAATCGTCGTCGTCGAGCGGAGGCGAGGGCTTCTTCGCCTTGTCGTCCGCTTGCTTGTTATCAGCGACTTTGGGCGGCTTGCGCGGCTTGGCGGTCTTGGCCATGGGTGATCCCGGATGGTGATGCGTCATCCGCTTCTACCCCAAAAATATGTGCGGTTCCTGACTTACCGCAAGAAGGGGGCATCAGTGCACCACAGGCCCGCCGGCCTTCTTCCAGGCATCGATGCCGCCGGCGATGTGGGCAGTGTTGGAAAGGCCGGCTTCCTTGGCGGCGGCGACAGCCATCGCCGAGCGTTCGCCGAAGGCGCAGAAGAACACGACGCGGCGGCCGGTGGCGGCCGCGACCTCGCGCAGCATGCCGCCGGGCTTCAAGCTGTCTTCAACGGACGGGTAGGGCGTATGCAGCGCGCCTTCGAGCATACCGTGCTTCATCCGCTCATTGGTCTCGCGCAGATCGACCAGCAGGATATCGGGACGGCCGAGTGAGCGGATCGCCTCGACGGCGCTGACTGCGCGGCCCTCTTTCTCCAGCTCCTCCTGATGCAGGCCGACATGCATGTTGGCGGGCACCGCGACGTCCATCATCTTCGGATTGGGCAGCTTCAGGTTCGCCATCAGCTCGATATATTCGTCGACCGAACGCACCTGGAGCCGCGGATTGTAGCGCTTCTCCTCACCAATGGTGGAGACGGTGTCGCCCTTGTAGTCATGCGCCGGGAACACCATCGTCTCGTCCGGCAGCTTGAGCAGGCGATTGAAGATCGAATCGTATTGCGCTCGCGACGAGCCGTTCTGAAAATCGGTGCGGCCGGTGCCGCGGATCAGAAGCGTGTCGCCGGTGAAGACGCGGTCGCCCATCAGATAGGAGTAGGAATCGTCGGTGTGGCCGGGCGTGTACATCACGTCGAGCGACAGGCCCTCGATCGTCACCTTGTCGCCGTCGGCGACCCGCATCGCCACAACGTCGGCCTTGGTCTGGTCGCCCATCACGGTCATGCAATGGGTGCGGTCGCGCAGTTCGCCGAGGCCGGTGACGTGATCGGCATGCAGATGGGTGTCGACGGCTTTCACCAGCTTGAGATCAAGCTCGCGCAGCAGCTGGCAATAGCGATCGACCTTCTCCAGCACGGGATCGAGGATCAGCGCCTCGCCGCCGGGGCGGCTGGCGAGGACATAGCTGTAGGTGCCCGAAACGCTGTCGAAGAGCTGGCGAAAGATCATGGCAAGACCCGGCGTGGATTGGTTTCCAGTTCTTACTACGCCACGGGTCAAAAAGAGAAGCAAGTCACTGTGTAGGGAGTAAAACAGGAAATATTATTTTACGTAGCTGTTCCGCGGCGTCATGGCCGGGCTTGTCCCGGCCATCCACGGCTAGCCACGCGGCACGAAGAACGTGGATGCCCGGGACAAGCCCGGGCATGACGACCACTCGTGAATGCCTGCGATTGCCCTCCATATGACGGGAGCGCTTACGGCCGCACCACCGTGTACCCATTCTCCGCCAGGAACAGGATCTGCCCGACCCCGACCTGCACCGGCGTCGCAGCGGGGATGAACTCCGGTCGTCGTCCGGTCTCCCGCTCGATCGTGTCGACCGTGTTGAGGCAGATATCGAAGCGCACGCCCTGCACGATCAGGCTTTCGACCTGCTTGCGGCGCTCGCTGCCGGTGAACAGAAGATCAATGCCGGGGCCGAACACAACCACCTCGATCGCGACCTTGTCGGGATCGTAGGCCTTCAGGAGATTGTTGGCGACGCTCAGCACCAGCGCGTGCTTCTTCGCATCGCCGTCGGAGAGCTGAAGCACGATCTTGTGCTCGGCGAACGGCTTGTCCTGGAGCGCCACTTGCTGCGCCGAGGCCCATGGCGTGGCGGCGAAGGCGAGCGCCGCTAGCAGCATCGCGCGACAGATTTGCGACCGCATCATCCCTGTCCTGCAATGCCTGGATTGCCCTCGACGCCCTTCAGCGTCACGCCGGAGCCGAGCCGCTCCTGAAACATCCGGCCCGAGCGCAGATATTTGGCGACGACATCCCACACCGGTGCGCCCTGCTGGCCGTTGACCGAGGCCCAGCCCGCGACCTTGTAGCGGTTGCTCGCGCTGAGCGCCTTGCCGCCATTGAGCTTCAGTTCGGAGATGCGGCTGCCGATCGCAGCCGTCGGCGTGCAGGTGTAGCTGAGCCCGCCGGCGCGCACCATGTCGCCGCCCTGCTGGTAATAGGGATCGGGGTTGAAGAGGTTGTCGCAGATGTCTTCCAGCACCTCCTTGATCTGGGCGCCGGTCATCTCCTGCACATAGGTCTCGGGATAGGTGATCGCGGTTTCCGCGAGCACGTCCTCCATGGTCAGCGGCTGGCCTGACAGTGCGGTGACGCCCCAGCGGAAGCCCGGCGACAGCGCGATCTCGGCATCGAGCTCGCTGCGCAGCGCGGTGCAGATCAGCTCGTCGACGGGGCCGGCGAAATTGTCGCGGCGATACAGCAGGCGGTCTGGCGTTGCGATCTTTTCCGACCAGTCGGTCACATGCGGCGCGCGCACCCGCCCGATCAGCTCGGCCATGCCGGGGTCGGGCTTCAGCAGCTCGGAATAAACCGGCAGCAGATGGTACCTGACATCGCCGACCTTGCCCTTGTCGAGCGCGAGATCGAGGACACCCAGAAATTTTCCGTTGGAGCCGGCATTGGTGACGAGCGTCGTGCCGCTCGCGTTCTTCACTGCGATTGGCTGCGGGATCGCATCATGGGTATGGCCGCCGAGGATGACGTCGATGCCGGTGACGCGGCTCGCGAGCTTGAGGTCGACGTCCATGCCGTTGTGCGACAGCAGGATGACCGCATCGACCTTCTCAGCGCCGCGCAAGGCATCGACATGCTTCTGCAACTCCTCCTCGCGGATGCCAAAAGTCCAGTCCGGCGTGAACCGCTTGGGATGCGCGATCGGCACATAGGGGAAGGCCTGGCCGATGATCGCAACGCGATGGCCGCCGAGCTCCTTGATCATCGAAGGCTTGAACACGCGCCCGCTCGCCTTGTCGAAGGCGGGGGCGTCGTTGAACGCGGCCTCCTCGGTCAGGAAGACGTTCTGCGCCAGAAACTCGCCCTTGAAGCGCTCGAGATTGTCGCGCAGCGCCTGCTCGCCATAGGTGAATTCCCAGTGCCCGGTCATCGCCTCGATGCCGAGCAGATTGGCGACCTCGACCATGTCGCGGCCCTGCATGATGTTGGCAAGACCCGTGCCCTGCCAGAGGTCGCCGCCGTCGACGAGCACGGAGTGCTTTTCGCCGGCATCGCCGCGCAAGCGATCGATCAGTGTCTTCAGATGGGCGAAGCCGCCGAGCTTGCCGAAGCGGCCCGCCGACTTCTCGAACTCGAAGCAGCTGAAGGCATAGGCATCGGCGCTGTCGGAGCGGATACCGAACCGTTCGAGGAAAGCGCGGCCAACCAGATGCGGCGGCCGTCCCGCCATCTCGCCGATGCCGATATTGACGCTGGGCTCGCGGACATAGACCGGGTTGAGCTGCGCATGCGTGTCGGTGGTGTGCAGGATGCGCGCATTGCCGAACCGCTCAAGGTCGTAAATGCTCGCGGTCTCGGCGCCGCGCGCGAGCCGCGGCAGGCTGAGCGATGTGGCGACAGCAGCGGTGCTCTTCAGGAAATCGCGGCGGCGGATGGCCATCCAGAAATTCTCCGCGCCTCTCAACGGCAATTCGACGGTTCCACGAGATTTTTAGTCTAGCGGATTTCCATCGCCTTCCACGCCTCTTTTTCTGACGTCGCCTGGAAGATCGAGGCCTTCGCCAGCGCCTCGGCCTCCTTCGAAGCGGCAACCGCGCGGTCGAAATCGCCGCCGTCGGCCGCCTTCTTGGCTGCCGCCAGCGCAGATACGGTCACGGTCCACTGGTTGCGCATGCCGGCTGCCTCCTTGGAGGCGGCCTCCGCAGCGGCATAGGCCGCCTTGTAGTCCGCCTCGTTTGCCGCGCGCGCTGCTGGCGCGAGGCTCAATGCGAGCAACATGGCGAGAGGAAGTGACAGCTTCATGGCCGCGCTCCCGGCCCTGAAATCGGCAGGCCGTTGGCGACGTAGGACAGGAAATATTCGACGTCGCGATATTCATCGGCCTGCGGCTCCAGCGGAACCGCGCGGGTCTGGCTGTTGCAGGTGACGAAGCGGCGGCTGGTCGTGCCCATGCCGCTCCATTCGGAGCGGTAGATCGGCATCGCGTTCAGAATGCCGAGCGCCGGCGCCAGGATCTCGGCGCGGATGCGCTCGCCCGGGCTCTGCACATGGCAGCTCGCGCAGGAGAAATTCATCTGGCCGCGGCGCGTGTAGAAGTAGCGCTTGCCGTTCTCGTACGCGGCGAGCGCGCGCGGGTCGTCGGGAATCTTGATGTCCATCGGCTTGCCGCGCGAGGTGAACGCCATGTAGGCGGTGAGCGAAGCCATCTCGTCCTTGACGTAGGAATAGGGCGCCTCGCCATTGGCCTCGCGGCAGCGGTTGAGCGCGAGCTCCAGCGTGACGACCTTGCCTTCCCCAGTGTCGAAGTAAGGATAGTTCTGGCGGATGCCGATGCCGCCGTTCGGGAAGCAGTCGGCATAGGTCTTGCCGTTCCTGAACGGGGTCGCGAACATCTCCTTGCCGGCGTCGAGCGCGAACTCGTAGGGCGGGAATTCCTCCTTCTCCTGCCACTGCCGCTTCATGTCCTCGTTCATCGAATAAGGACCGTTGACGAAATCCTCGTGCTTCACGGTCGGAAACTTCTGGAAGAAGAAGTTCTGGAACGCCTTCGCATCGGCAACGGGATCGACCTTGTCGGCCGCGATCACGCGCGGAGAGGTGAGGGCGAACGCGACCAGCGCGGCGCTCAACGAACCAAGGAGAAAGAAGCGGGCATTCATCACGAAATCTTCGCAGTGGTCGTGTCCGACCCGCCCTTGTTGTCGGTCCAGGAGACCTTGAGGTCGTCGCCCTTCTTGGCGCCCTTGAAGCTGAACTTGACGTAGGGGTCCTTGGAGACCGCGGTGCCCCAATCGGCGACGAACACGTCCTTGCCGTTACATTCGAACTTCAGTCGCTGGATGAAGTGCGCCGGAATCACCTCACCCTTGGCGTCCTTGACCAAGCCGGTGTCCATGGGGTGCGGGATCAGCACCTGCACCTCGGTGATGTCGCCGTTGGCGGTGGCGCGGACGCGAATGCTGGATGCCATCTAAATTCTCCTAACCGCCGCAGCCGCCGACTGTGACTTTGACTTCCTTGGTCGCGCTGTAGAGCTTGCCGTCGGCTTCCACGATCGCGGTCACGTTGGTGGTCTTGGCCATCTTCAGGCGGTTGGCGACAGCGGGGATCGTGCCATCGGGAATCTTGTAGCTCGCCGCGAGCGCGCTCGGATTCTCGGCCACGAAGAACGAGATCGAGGTGACCTTGTCGAGCGTCGTCGTCACCGAGATCGGCACCACGCCGCCGTTCTCGGCGATCTCGGGTGCGTCGAGCTTGACCTTGTCGGACGGCTCGGCGGTCTTGCCGTAGAGCGCCTTGATCGCGTCCGCCTCGCTCTTCTGCTTGAATCCTTCTTCCGGATATTTGTCGTTGGCCGCTGCACGCGCGGGCGCGAACGGCAGGTCGCCGAGGCCGAGCAGCACGACGCCGGCTGCGCCCTGGAGGATCAGGCGCCGCGTCGGATGAGGGCCGGTGGTGATGGTCATCTCAAATCTCCTGGACATTCTCTTGGCGTGCCGGTGGTCACAGGGTCTGGAGGAAATCAACGATCGCGTTGATCTCCTGCTCGGTCAAAATCCGGTTCCGGCCGAACGGCGGCATCATGGTCTGCGGATTGCGCTTGGTCTCGTCGAAGATGATCGCGACCAGCTCGTTGCGATCAGGGTATCTTGATTTGATGTCCTTCAGCTCCGGCCCGATCGTGCCCGGCAGGTCGCCGCCCTTGATGACGTGGCAGGTCAGGCAATTGCCCTTGCCGCGGTCGAAGGCGAGCTTTTGGCCGTCGGCCACGGCGGATTGCGCCCGCGCGGGGCCTGCGGCAAGGCCGGCGGCGATCGCCAGCAGGACGTAAAGGACGGGCGTCCGTGGAAAGGCGGTCAAGGCGTCATTCCGAGGCGTTATGTCGATGATCTCGTTCGCGGAAATATAGTGTTCCAAAGCACAAAGGGCATCGGCTGACAATCAAGACTATGCGCGCGGCAAAATGGAGTTAATATCTTCCGCATTGCAACTAAAGAGCTTATTTGTCCGGCGGATTCGGGCCAGGGGTGCTGGCCGGCTGTTTTCGGGGCGTTTGGGCGCCCATCGTGTTTTTTTCCCGTTCTCGTTTTTTCAAGGGGACCTCAATTGGCAGAATATGTCGTCGAATTTGGCAGGGACGGCGGACGGGTGGAGTCGGATGGGCGGCTCGATGCACCGGCATTTCATCGCAATCACGAGCCGCTCTGGGCGGCGCTGGAAAAGCATCTCGCAGGCCTGACCGGCAATGTCGTCGAGCTCGGCAGCGGAACCGGCCAGCACGTGGTCCATTTCGCGCAGCACACGCCCGGCCTGATCTGGTGGCCGAGCGACCTCAACCAGCGCCACCTCAAGAGCATCGAGGCCTGGCGCGTTCATTCGGGCCTGCAAAACATCCGCTCGCCCCTGCGGATCGATCTCACCGACCCCGACTGGTGTCCGGAGATGCGAAGCGGGCAGGGCCCGACGAGTCTTGCCGCATTGTTCTGCGCCAACGTCATCCACATCGCACCATGGAGCGTGGCCGAGGGCCTGTTCGCCGGCGCCGGCCGTTACTTGCGGGCCGACGGCAAGCTGTTCCTCTACGGCCCGTTCAAGCGCGACGGCAAGCACACCGCGCTCAGCAATGCCGTGTTCGACACCTCGTTGCGCGAAGGCAATCCCGAATGGGGCGTGCGTGATATCAGCGACGTCGAGACGCTCGCACGCGGAGCCAGCCTTCGCCTCGTCGACACGATCGAGATGCCGGCGAACAATCTTACGCTGGTGTTTTCGCGGAGCTAATTCGGGTCGTCGTCATGCCCGGGCCTGTCCCGGGCATCCACGTTCTTCGAGTAGCAAGGCAAGGCGTGGATGGCCGGGGCAAGCCCGGCCATGACGATGTGGAGGCGTCAGCGTCCAAGCGCTAGCCTTCATCCTTCCACTCGATCCTGTCCTTCAAGAACCGGAAGCCGATCACCTCGAAGCCGGCGCGCTCCTTGTTGTCCTTGCCGTAGCCGTGGCCGCCGGCTTCCGGTTCGTAGAACCAGGCCTCGTAGCCCATCGCCTGCAGCTTGGCGGCCATCTTGCGCGCGTGGCCGGGATGAACGCGGTCGTCGCGCCGTGTCGTGGCGATCAGGATCGGCGGATAGGACTGGCCGGCCTTCACGTTGTGATAGGCCGAGTAGGTCTTCAGCCACTCCCACTCTTCGGGTTTGTCAGGGTCGCCATATTCCGCAATCCAGCTCGCGCCCGCGAGCAGTTTGGTGTAGCGGCGCATGTCGATCAGCGGGATGGTGCAGAACAGCGCACCAAAACGCTCGGGGTAGCGCACCAGCATGTTGGTGATGAGGATGCCGCCGTTCGACCCGCCTTGTGCTGCGATCCGCTTTGGCTTGGTCACGCCGCGTCGCACGAGATCGGCGGCAACGGCCGCGAAATCGTCGTGCGAGAGTTTCTTGCCGGCGAGCCGGCCGGCATCGTGCCAGCGGGTGCCGAACTCGCCGCCGCCGCGCAAATTCGCCTGCACGATGGTGCCGCCGCGCTCGAGCCACAGCTTGCCGAGCGAGGGGTTGTAGTACGGCTTCACCGCATGGGCGAAGCCGCCATAGGCGCTCATATAGACCGGCGCATCGCCGGTCTCCCCGGCGGGGCCGGTCTGCACATAGGGAATGCGCTCGCCGTCGATCGAGATCGCCTCGTGCTGTGTGACCACGAGGCCGTCGGCGGTGAACGTCTTCGGCGCCTGCTTCAGTACGGTCGGGCTTGCGACGCCGCGCTCCAGCAACAGCAGCGACGGCGGCGTCAGCGGGTCCTGCACATTGGCGAGCAGGTCGCCATTGCTCTCGGACGGATGGCGATCGAGCGGCCAGATGTCGACGACGCCGATTTGCGGGAGGCCGGGAAGCGTCTCGCGGCTCCAGTCGCCGGCGGATGGTGTGAAGATCTCGAAGCGCGGCTGCAGCTCGTCGAGGATCGACAGCACCAACTTTCCCGCCGCCCAGAACAGACCTTGCAGGGCCTGCCGCGGCCCGGGTTCGAACAGGACGATGAACTCGCGGCTGCCGGCGAGGAATGCCGAGAGCGAGATGCCGAGCACGGTGTCGGTGGCGTAGGTCCGCCCCTCGACCGTCCAGTCCTTGCGCAGCTTCATCGCGAACCAGTCGCCATGCGCCTGCAGCCAGATGCCGGTCGGCAGATCGAGCTTCGTCGTCGTGCCGGCCGCATCGCGCAGCCAGATCGCATGATTGAAGAAATCGATCTGGTCGACGATCCAGACCCGCGGCGCCGGTCCCGTGTCGTCGGCCATGCCTGACATCGCCATGTGATCGGCCGTGGTCTCGAGGATCGTTTGCGCCTGATCGACAGGCTGGCCGCGCCGCCACACGCGAACGGTCCGCGAATATCCGGAAGTAGTCGCCATGCCCTCGCCATGGGCGCTCGACAGCAGCAGCGTATCGGCATCGATCCAGTCCACGCCGCCCTTGGCTTCCGGCAGCACAAAACCGTCCGCGACGAAGCTTTTCGTGTCGAGGTCGAATTCCCGCAGGGTGACGGCGTCGCTGCCGCCGCGCGACAGGCTCAGAATCGCCCGCGAGCGTCCCGGCATCGTGGCGATCCCGCTCAGCAGCCAGTCCTCGCCTTCGCTCGCCGCGAGCTGGTCGATGTCCAGCATGATCTCCCACGCCGGATGCGCTTTGCGAAATTCCGCCAGCGTGGTTCGCCGCCACAGGCCGCGCGGGTTGGCGGCATCCTTCCAGAGATTGTGTAGATCGCCGCCGCGCCGGCTGACATAGGGGATGTTGTCGGGACGATCGTAGATCGCCGCGAGGACATCGCGGTCGCGCTCGAAGGCCGCGCCCCCGAACGCGGCGAGCGTCAGCTGATTCTGCCGCGCGACGAAATCGAGCGCCTGCTTGCCTTCGATCTCCTCCAGCCAGAGCCAGGGATCGTCGTCGGGAGCGCTGAGCGTGGGCCGGTCGTCGACAGACATGAACGAAACTCCCAGAGATCGCTGCGGATAGGATTTGATCGAGCGCAAGCCGTCAAGTGCGCGGCCCGCTATCATCCGCCCGATTGCGTCAGAGGCATGGCCTGCGCCCGTTTGCGCCGGTTGCCCGCCCTCCCACGCCCCTCCATAGTGCCGGGAATCAACAAGTCCTCTCGGGCGGAAATGCCGATGTTAGACGTGACTACAGCCCACGAAATCGCTGCCGACGCCCGCGTGCGTGCCAATGTGGTGCGCCTTGCCGCGGCGCAAGCGCTGACCGGCGCCAACTCGGCGGTGATCTTCGCCACCGGCTCGATCGTCGGCGCCACGCTCGCGCCCGACATGTCGTTCGCGACCGTGCCGATCTCGATGTATGTGCTGGGGCTCGCCGCCGGCACGCTGCCGACTGGCGCAATCTCGCGCCGCTTCGGCCGCCGCGCGGCCTTTATCGTCGGCACGGGTCTGGGCACGCTCACCGGCCTGTGCGGCTCGTTCGCGATTTTGCATGCGTCGTTCG
Source organism: Bradyrhizobium barranii subsp. apii (assembly GCF_011516635.5). Taxonomy (GTDB): domain Bacteria; phylum Pseudomonadota; class Alphaproteobacteria; order Rhizobiales; family Xanthobacteraceae; genus Bradyrhizobium; species Bradyrhizobium barranii. Next base: position 9,615,931 of record NZ_CP096255.1, read on the forward strand.
CGCTGTTCTGCGTCGCGACCTTCCTCGGCGGGCTCTATGGCGCGGTGGCGCAATCCTATCGCTTCGCCGCCGCCGACGGCGCGAGCGCGGCCTACCGGCCGAAAGCTGTGTCCTGGGTGATGGCCGGCGGCGTGTTCGCCGGCGTGCTCGGTCCGCAGCTCGTGCAATGGACCATGGACGTCTGGTCGCCCTATCTGTTCGCCTTCAGCTTCCTGGTGCAGGCTGCGGTGGCGCTGGTCGCGATGGGCATCGTCGCCGGCGTCGATATGCCCAAGCCGGCACCGGCAGATCTGCACGGCGGCCGGCCGCTGCTCGACATCGTGACCCAGCCGCGCTTCATCGCGGCCGCGCTGTGCGGCGTCATCTCCTATCCCATGATGAATTTGGTGATGACCTCGGCGCCGCTCGCCATGAAGATGTGCGGCCTCAGTGTCAGCGATTCCAATTTCGGCATTCAATGGCACATCGTTGCCATGTACGGGCCGAGTTTCTTCACCGGCGCGCTCATTGCGCGTTTCGGCGCGCCCAAGATCGTCGCCGCCGGCCTGCTGCTGGAGGCCGTGGCCGCCGGCATCGGTCTCTCCGGCCTCACCGCGATGCACTTCTGGGCCACGCTGATCGTGCTCGGTGTCGGCTGGAATTTCTCCTTCATCGGCGCCTCCGCGCTGGTGCTCGAGACGCACCGTCCGCAAGAGCGCAACAAGGTGCAGGCCTTCAACGATTTCCTGGTGTTCGGCATGATGGCGATCGGCTCGTTCTCCTCCGGCCAGTTGCTGGCGAATTACGGCTGGTCGGCGGTGAACATGGTGGTGTTCCCGCCGGTGGTGCTCGGCCTCGCCGTGCTCTCGCTGGCGTCCTGGGCCCGCCGCCGCAAGGCGCGGCTGGACGCGGCGATGGGCGAGTTCCCGGATGCGATCTGAGTTGGCAGGAGGCTGTCAGCAGCGTCGATACTTCGATCTGCGTCGAAGTGATTTTCGAGTGAGAGTTAATTAGATGTCGTCATGGCCGGGCTTGTCCCGGCCATCCACGTCTTTGCTACGTCGAAGGAAGAACGTGGATGCCCGGGACACGCCCGGGCATGACGGAGTAAGCGGCAATGCTCGATAATCCTCAACACGCCCCCATCGACGAATCCTCCCTCCGTTACGAAGGCTGGCGCATCGTCGCGGTCTGCTTCCTGCTCGCGACCTTCGGCTGGGGGCTCGGCTTTTACGGCCAGAGCGTCTATGTCGCCGAGCTCCAGCGCGCGCGGGGCTGGCCGGCTTCGCTGATCTCCTCGGGCACGACGTTCTTCTATCTGTTCGGCGCGCTGCTCGTCGTCTTCGTTGGCGAGGCCGTCAGAAAATATGGCCCGCGGCTCTGCCTGATCGCCGGCACGCTGGCGATGGCGGCGGCCGCGGTCGCGATCGGCGCGGTCCGCGAACCCTGGCAGCTCTATCTCGCCGATGCCGTGCTCGCCTTCGGCTGGGCCGGCACCAGTCTCGCCATGATCACCAACACGATCAGCCTGTGGTTCGACCAGAAGCGCGGCATGGCGATCAGCCTGGCGCTGAACGGCGCCAGTTTCGGTGGCATCGTCGGCGTGCCGCTGCTGGTGACCCTGATCGGCCACATCGGCTTTGCCAGCGCGATGTACGCCGCCGCCGGCGCCATGCTGGTGTTGCTGCTGCCGGTGATCCTCCTTCTCGTCGGCCGGCCGCCCGATCTTCACGGCTGGCACGCGACGGCGAAGGCCAGGCCGCAATCGTCGACGGAGATCCGCGCATGGGCGTTGCGCGACGTCGGCTTCCTCACGGTGACGATTGCGTTCGCTCTCGTGCTGTTCGCGCAGGTCGGCTTCATCGTGCACCTGATCTCGTTCCTCGATCCCGTGATTGGCCGCGAGCGCGCAGCCGTGGCGGTCGCGGTGCTGACCGCGATGGCGGTGATCGGCCGGGTGCTGTTCTCGATGGTGATCGACCGCCTCAACCAGCGGCTGGCGTCGGCGCTGTCGTTTCTGAGCCAGGCCGCGGCGCTGTGCGTCGTCATCAATTTGCACAACGACTATGTGCTGATCGCGGCTTGCGCGGTGTTCGGTTTTTCGGTCGGCAATCTCATCACGCTGCCGTCGCTGATCGTGCAGCAGGAATTCGACTCCGCCTCGTTCGGCGTGCTGATCAGCCTGAATACGGCGATCAACCAGGTGACCTATGCGTTCGGCCCCGGCGTCGTCGGCTTCCTGCGCGATTTCTCCGGCGGCTACGCGCTGCCGTTCTATCTGTGTATCGCGCTGGAGGTGGCGGCGGCGGCGCTGATCATGGTGCGGGGGAAGCCGCGAGCGAAGCTCTCGTAGGGTGGGCAAAGGCGCGAAGCGCCGTGCCCACCATCGACCTCTCAACGTGCCTCGCGAGAGGTGGTGGGCACGCTTCCGCCTTCGCTCTTCGAGCTACGGCGGACAAGTCGCTTTGCCCACCCTACGAGACTACCCCTCGCGCTGCTTCAGCAGCCCCTCGACATCCAGCCGCTTCGTGAACATCGCAAGCTTGCCATCCGGCCCGAGCGGCCATTGCTCTTTCGGCTTGTCCCAATACAGCTCCACGCCGTTCTCGTCGGGATCGCGCAGATACAGCGCCTCGCTGACGCCGTGATCGCTGGCGCCGTCGAGCGCAATGCCGGCCGTGAGCACGCGATGCAGCGCATCCGCCAGCGCGGGCCGCGTCGGATAGAGGATCGCGGTGTGGAACAGGCCCGTCGTGCCCGGCGGCGGCGGCGAGCCGCCCTTGCTCTCCCAGGTGTTGAGCCCGATGTGGTGATGATAGCCGCCGGCCGAGATGAACGCCGCGCCCGAGCCCATGCGCTGCATCAGCTCGAAGCCGAGCACGCCGCAATAGAAGCCGAGCGCGCGATCGAGATCGGCGACCTTGAGGTGAACGTGGCCGATCCTTGTGCCGGCATTGACGGCTGGGCTTTGCGACATGGTGCTGCTCCGTTGACCAACTCCAGATAAGGCCGGCTCCGGGACAGTGCTACCTGCCTATCCCGAAACCCATCGTTTCCAGATACGAAACTATGAGAGCTCCGGCGCCTCGCCCTCCGGCAGCTCGAACTCGAACGTGTTCAGCGTCATCGACACCATTGTGTAATAGCCGCACAGCCCGATCACCTCGACCACGCCGCGCTCGCTGAGGACCTTCACCGCTGCATCGTAGAGGCCCTTCTCGACGCCATGGCCTTCATGCAGCGACTTCGCGACGTCGTAGATCATCTTTCCCTTGGGATCGTCGAAGACAGGCGTGCGGCGGTCGCGGATCGAGTCGATGATATCAGGATCCATGCCGCCCTGGAGCGCCAGGCGCTTATGCGCATACCATTCGTAATGCGCAGTCCAGTGCCGCGCCGTCACCAGGATCGCGATCTCCGAAAGCTTGGCGGGGAATATCGTGTCGTAGCGCAGCACTTCGCCGAGCCGCGTGGCGTGACGGGCCATGTCGGGGCTGTTGAGCCAGGCCATCATCGGCGCCGGCGGCTTGCCGCGCTTGCCGGCAATCGATTCGTCATAGGTCTGCCGCTGGCTCTCGTTCATTTCGCCAGGCGAAAGGAGTTTCAGGCGCATTGTTGTTTCCTCTTTGTTTTCAAGCCTCGCCATCGCTCCGACTATAGCCGAATGCAGCGCCACGGAAGTGGTTGAATTCCACGGTGCGATGGCTCAGAGTCGCGCCCAACAAGTCTTTTTGATTGATGGAAACGACCATGAGCGAATCTGAAGCCGCCGATCTCGAACAATTCCGCGAGCAAACGCGCGCCTGGCTGGAAGCCAACTGCCCGCCGGAGATGCGCAAGCCCGTGACCTCGGACAGCGACGTGTTCTGGGGCGGGCGCAATACGAAATTCGCGTCCGAGCCGCAGCGCCTCTGGTTCGAGCGCATGCGCGACAAGGGCTGGACCGTGCCGGACTGGCCTAGGGAATATGGCGGCGGTGGCCTCAGCGCTGCCGAGCACAAAGTGCTGCGCGCCGAGATGGCCAGGATGGGCGCGCGTCCGCCGCTGTCGAGCTTCGGCATCTGGATGCTGGGGCCGGCGCTGCTCAAATACGGCAACGAGGCGCAGAAGAAGGAGCACCTGCCTGACATCGCGGCGGGCCTGATCCGCTGGTGCCAGGGCTATTCCGAGCCGAACGCCGGCTCTGATCTCGCCTCGCTCCAGACCCGCGCCGAAAGCGACGGCGACGATTTCGTCATCACGGGCTCTAAGATCTGGACGTCCTATGCCAACTACGCCGACTGGATCTTCTGCCTGGTCCGCACCGATCCCGCGGCGAAGAAGCATGACGGCATCAGCTTCATCCTGTTCGACATGGCCTCGAAGGGCGTGACGACCAAGCCGATCCTGCTGATCTCGGGCTATTCGCCGTTCTGCGAAACCTTCTTCGACGGTGTTCGCGTGCCGAAGTCGCAATCGGTCGGCACGGTCGACCGCGGTTGGGACGTCGCAAAATATCTGCTCCAGCATGAGCGCGCGATGATATCAGGCATGGGCGAGCGCGGCGTCGGCCGGCCGCTCGGCCAGATCGCGGCGGATTCCGTCGGCACCGATGCACAAGGCAAGCTCGACGATTCCATGCTGCGTGGCCGGATCGCGAGCTTCGACGTCGACGAGGCCGCGCTCGCCGCTTGCGCCGAACGTGCGGTCGATCTCGCCAAGGCCGGCCAGGCGCATCCGGCGTTCTCGTCCGCGATGAAGTACTACGGCACCGAGCTCAACAAGCGCCGCCACGAGATCCTGATGTCGGCCGGTGGCGTCAACGCGCTGGAATGGGAGAGCGAGCGCTCCAGGCAGGGCGCCCGCCCGCGCGCCTGGCTGCGCACCAAGGCCAACTCGATCGAGGGCGGCACGACGGAGGTGATGCTCGGCATCGTCGCCAAGCGCATCCTGGATTTGCCGGGAGCGTGAGGCACGCTCTCACCACACGTCATTCCGGGGCGCGCGACTTGTCCGCCGAAGCTCGAAGAGCGAAGGCGGAAGCGTGAGCTAAGATGCGCAATTGCGCATCTGAGAATCCATAACCACCAATCGGGAGTATGGATTCCGGGCCTGGCCCTTCGGGCCATCCCGGAATGACGCAGACAAAATAGATTTCGCATCGGAAACACGCACATGGCCCTCGTCCTCACCGAAGAACAATCGATGCTCCGCGACTCAGCGCGCGGGCTGATCAGCGACAAGGCGCCGGTGTCGCACCTGCGATCCCTGCGCGACGCCAAGGATCCCACCGGCTTCTCCAAGGAGCTGTGGCATTCCTTCGCCGAGATGGGCTTTGCCGGCCTCCTGGTGCCGGAAGAGTTCGGCGGCAGCGGCCTTGGCTTCATGGAGGCCGGCATCGTGATGGAGGAGATCGGCCGCACCTTGATGCCGTCGCCGTTCCTCGCCACCAGCGTGGTCGCGGCCTCGGCCCTGAACCGCGGCGGCAATGCCGCGCAGAAGTCGGAGCACCTGCCGAAAATTTCCAACGGCTCGCTGCTCGCGACGCTCGCGATCGACGAAGGCGCCAAGCATCGCCCGCTCCAGACCAGCCTGCAGGCGGTGCGCGCCGGCAACGGCTTCAAGCTCAGCGGCGCCAAGGCGCTGGTCGTCGACGGTCACGTCGCGGACCTGTTCATCGTCGCGGCGCGTACCGCTGGCGCCGCCGGCGAGCGTGAAGGGCTGACGCTGTTCCTGGTCAACCCCAAGGCCAAGGGCGTTGCGATCGAGCGCACCATCATGGTCGATGCGCACAACGCGGCACGGATCGAGCTTGCCAATGTCGAGGTCAACGCCGATAGCGTGCTCGGCGAGGTCGATCAGGGTGCAGCGCTGCTCGACGGCGTGCTCGACATCGGCCGCGGCGCGGTCGCCGCCGAGATGGTGGGCCTGAGCGAAGAAGTCTTCAACCGCACCGTCGAGTACCTCAAGAACAGAAAGCAGTTCGGCAAGCTGATCGGCGAATTCCAGGCGCTGCAGCACCGCGCCGCCGAGCTCTATGTCGACATCGAGATAACCCGCGCCGCCACGATGAAGGCGCTGCAGGCACTGGATGCCGACGTCGCCAAGGCCGCATCAAGCGTCGCCGTGGCCAAGGCCCGCGCCGGCGCCACCGCCACGCGCGCGGTGCAGGAGGGCGTGCAGATGCATGGCGGCATGGGCATGACCGACCAGTTCGACATCGGCTTCTTCATGAAGCGTGCACGCGTGTGCGAGGAGCTGTTCGGCGATGCGAACTACCACACCGAGCAGCTGGCAAGGGCGCGCGGGTATTGATCTCTAACCCCACATGGTGAGGAGCCGCGCGCTTGCGCGGCGTCTCGAACCATGAAGGCCCCCGCTGCTGCATCTCGGCCTTTCATCCTTCGAGACGCGCGCAAGGCGCGTTCCTCAGGATGAGGGGAGAGGGCGCTCATCCGGGGCTACGGACTTCATGTGAAGCGCGAGGACGTGCGCCTCGCCCTCGGTGTCGTCGCCCGGCATGACCGGGCGACCCAGTACGCCGCGGCCCCTCCGGATACGATTAACGTCTCGGAATACTGGATCGCCCGGTCAAGCCGGGCGATGACAGTTGAGTGTGTGGAGAAAGTTTGCCCCAAGCTCCGTCATGGCCGGGCTAGAGCATTTTCCGACCGGAAAGAATCGGGTGGGGATTCCCAAAACGGCGCGAGTCAGATTCAAGCTGCATGCTGGCGAGGGAGGCCAGCATGTATGGCCAGGGCGCTTTCGGTTGATCTTCGCCAAAGGGTGGTAGCCGCGATTGACGGTGGCATGTCCTGTCGACAGGCTGCTGAGCGCTTTGGTGTCAGCGCGGCCAGTGCGATCCGCTGGCGCGCTCGCCTCAAGAAAGTTGGCGACATCGTTCCTAAACGCCAGGGCGGTGACCGCAAATCGCAGCGCATCGAAGCGCATTCGCAATTGATTCTGGAGGCGGTGACAGCGAGGCCGGATATCACGCTTGCCGAGTTGCGAGAACTGTTGAAACGTCATGGAATATCGACTGGCATCGCGTCGCTCTGGCGTTTTTTCCAGCGCAGAAAGATCACACTTAAAAAAAGACAGCGCACGCCGCCGAGCAACGGCGCGGCGATATAAATGCCGCACGTGAGGAGTGGTTCGAAGGGCAAATCGACCTTGACCCTGAGCGTCTCGTCTTCATCGACGAAACCAGCGCCAACACCAAAATGGCGCGGCGTTACGGGCGCTCGCCACGCGGCGAGCGATGTCGTGCAGCTATCCCACACGGACATTGGAAGACGACGACGTTCACCGCTGGATTGCGCTCCGACGGTCTGATCGCGCCGCTTGTTCTGGACGGTCCAATGGATGGCGACGCTTTCCTGGCCTACGTCGAGCAATTGCTCGCCCCATCGCTGCGGCCGGGCGATACCGTTATCATGGACAACTTGCCCGCTCACAAGGTCCATGGCGTTCGAGAGGCCATCCAGGCGGTCGGAGCTAGCCTGCTCTATCTTCCGCCCTACAGTCCAGACTTCAACCCGATTGAAATGGCCTTCTCCAAACTGAAAGCGCTGTTGCGGGCCGCCGCAGCCCGCACCATGCCCGATCTCTGGCAAGCAATCGCCAACGCTCTCAAACGCTTCTCACCCGAGGAATGTCAAAATTATCTCGTCGCGGCTGGTTACGACGCAACGTGATCGGAAAACGCTCTAGTCCCGGCCATCCACGTTCTTGCGGTGCCTCAAAAACGTAGATGCCCGGGACTAGCCCGGGCATGACGATTGAGAGCGTGGCTGCAACCGAAGTCTATTACCGCATCGGCGGCGCGTACTGCACGCCGCCGGCATTCCACAGCTGGTTCATGCCGCGCGGGATCTTCAGCTTGGACTTCTCGCCGATGTTGCGCTCGTACATCTCGCCGTAATTGCCGACGTTGCGGATGATGCGGACAACCCAGTCCTTGGTGAGGCCGAGCTGCTCGCCGTAATTGCCCTCGGTGCCGACCAGGCGCATCACTTCCGGCTTCTTCGACTTCAGCGCCTCGTCGATGTTCTCCGAGCTCACGCCGAGCTCTTCGGCGTTGATCATCGCGTAGAGCGTCCACTTCACGATCATCATCCAGTCGTCGTCGCGCTGGCGCACCACGGGTGCGAGCGGCTCCTTGGAGATCATGTCCGGCAGGATCATATGGTCGCCGGGCTTGGAGAGATTGAGCCGCAGCGCGTAGAGCTGCGAGACGTCGGCGGAGAGCGTGTCGCACTTGCCGGTGTCGTAGGCCTTCACGACCTCGTCCAGCTTGTCGAACTTCACCTCTTCATACTTCATGTTGTTGGCACGGAAGTAGTCGGCGACGTTGAGCAGCGTTGTCGTGCCAGCCTGCACGCAGACCTTGCTGCCGGTCAGGTCCAGCGACGTCTCCTTGTTGCGTGAACGCGGCAGCATGAAGCCGGCGCCGTCGTAGTAGGCCACCGCTGGGAAATAGAGGTCATAGTCGAGCTCGCGCGCCATGCTCCAGGTCGAGTTGCGCGAGAGGATGTCCACCTTGCGGCTCTGCAATTCCTTGAAGCGCTCGCTGGCGTCGAGTGGAACGAACTTGGCCTTGCCGGGATCGTTGAAGATGGCGGCTGCCACCGCGCGACAGAAATCGACGTCGAATCCGGTCCAGTTGCCCTTGTCATCGGGGATCGAGAAGCCCGGCAGGCCCTTGTTGACGCCGCACAGCACCTCGCCGCGGCGAACGGTGCGCTTCAGGGTGCGGGTATCGTAGAACTCATAGATCACCGCGAGGGCGCCGACCAGTACGGCAACGGCGAGCCCGATCAGCAGGCCGCCTCGAAAAGTGCGCATCATGTTGCTCTCTCGAAATAATCGGGAAAAGGAATATTCGCTAAGGCGAGGAAGATCAGAGTTCGGGCTTCTGTCGGATGACCACCTTGGTGCCAACCGGGACGCGATCGTAGAGATCGGCGACGTCATGGTTGACGAGACGGAAGCAGCCCGAGGATACCTTGGTGCCGATCGTATCAGGACGGTTGGTGCCGTGGATGCGGTAGACGGTGGTGCCGAGATACATGGCGCGGGCACCGAGCGGATTGCCGGGGCCGCCGGCCATGAAGCGCGGCAAATAGGGCTGTCGCTGGATCATCTCCGGCGGCGGCGTCCAGTCCGGCCACTCCTTCTTGTTGGTGATGTTCACCAGCCCCTGCCACTGGAAGCCGTCGCGGCCGACGCCGATGCCGTAACGGATCGCGCGCCCGCCCGGCTGCACCAGGTAGAGGTGGCGCTCAGCGGTCGAGATGATGATGGTGCCCGGCGTCTCGGTGGTGCGGAAGTAGACCACCTGCTTCTGCCATTCCGGCTCGAGCTGATAGGCGTCGTCGGCGACCAGCCCCGGCTCATCGCCGCGGTCGGGCTGTTGGGCGGAGGCGTATGAGGTGGTCAGGACCAGGCCCAGCGCCGCGATGAACGCCCCGGTCAGGCGACGATAATCCGTCATTTCAAGCTCTCCCCGCTGCCACAGCGTAAATCATTCGGACCATCTGAACTCAGGGGCAGCTTCGTGGCAAGTTCATGGCGCGCCCGGCTGGTATGTCACGAGAATGCTTTGGTTTTTTGACGAGGCCGGGCAATGCCACAAACAGGGGATGGCGCGAAAAGCAGTGCCGGCGCCATCCTCCGGGCGGCGGGCTGTCAAATCTGCATCCGTCAGGCCCGGGCTTGTCTCGGGCATCCACGTTCTTCGTGCCCTGGGTAAAGACGTGGATGGCCGGGACAAGCCCGGCCATGACGATGTGGACGTAGCGCGCTCTAAATCTTGTTGTTCTCCGGCGCGATCTCGAGACGCCGGACGATTTCGGTCCCCACCGCGCGGGCCTCGATCCGGGACCCGATTCGTGGGCTGCGAAAGCGTCGCCCTGAGCGCAACCGGATCGTGACGATGCAGTGCTCGTCCTCGGACCGGCCGCGGCGGTCGACGGTGATCGTCTTCACGTCGTGCCCCTCGATATGGTCGGCGCGTGGCGTGCCGTCGCCCCACAGGCGTTCGACGCGGATATCGCTCTCGCGGATGATCCAGAACGCGCCGGTCACGAGGTTGGCGTATCGGTAAACCGCGAATGCGGCGATCGCGCCGAGCGGCAGCAGCAGGATGTCGACATGGCTGGGCGGCCATCCACGCCAGAGCTTGTAGGCGTAGGGAACGGCGGACAAGGCGACGGCGATCAGCGCGACGATCCTTATGTCCCGCGCGGAAAACGCCTCGAGCGGCTCGCCGAGACGCATCTCGGGATTGCTGGCATCGAGCGGATTGACGGGTGACTCGACGTCGGGGACATCGAACTGCGCGGCGATCCGCGCGACGGTGTCGCGTACATGCGTGACGTCGGAGATCGGCGGGGACGTCAGGCGCTCCCCCGAGGCCAGCGTGAAGGCCAGCTGGAAACGGGCCTTCGCCCGCTTGCTGCCGGGAACCTGTAATCCCCTGATGTCGTCCTTCGCGACGATCCTGGTCCGGAGCTTTCCAAACGGACGCTGTTGCCCGATCAGGATCTCGTTCGGCGTGATGATCCACACCACCGCCGGCGCCAGCATGATGCCGACGACGAACGCAGCTCCCACGAGCAGCGCGGCCACCGAGACGATCACTTCCAACGTGTCGTGCGTGAACAGGCCCGGCGTGAAGCACAGCGCCACGGCGGCCGCGAAGCCGGACATGACCAGCCGCTGCGCGATCGAGGCGCCTTCGCGAAGGCGAATGTCGGTGCTGGTGGTCGCGTCGTCCATTGCGGGCGCTGATTCCGTCGCTCGGGAAACTCCACGGACGGGTCCGTGGAGTCAAGCAACAACGGCGGCCGCGGCGATCCGGTCTCAGCTGTTGGCGTTCAGCAGCTTTGCCACGGTGCGGTCGATCTCGTCATAGCGGCCCTCGCCCTCGTGCTGGAACACGATCTTGCCGTTCTGGTCGATGATGTATTGCGCCGGCCAATACTGGTTCTGGTAGGCGTTCCAGGTCCTGGAATCATTGTCCTGCGCCACCGGATAGGTGATGCCGTGGCGCTTCAGTGCGGCCTGCACATTGGCGGCGGAGCGCTCGAATGGGAATTCCGGCGTGTGCACGCCGACCACGACGAGGCCCTTGTCCTTGTACTTGGCGTAGAGGTCGGTGACGTGCGGCAGCGTGTTGACGCAGTTCACGCAGCCATAGGTCCAGAAGTCGACCAGCACGACCTTGCCGCGGAGGTCGGCGATGCTGAGCGGTTTCGAGTTGAACCAGGTGTTGATGCCGGTGAAGTCGGGCGCAGCCTGCTGGCTTGCGGCAGCGGTGACGACGGGGGTGGCGCGCGCGGCCTCGTCGCAGATGCCGGGGATGACGGCGCCTGTCACGGCCATGCCGATCAGTGCGGCGGAGACGGCGAGCAGTTTGAAAGTCATGGAAGCGTCCTCCGGTGAAGATGAGGGATGATCACAGGCCGATCTGGCCGGTGGGATAGAATCCGGTGAGCCACGCCACGATCAGCGTGTCGTATTGGAAATAGGCCGCGACCGCGAAGGCGATCACGACGACACCAAAGCCCTGCTGCAGCCGCGGGGAGATCCGCGCGAGGCTGCGCACGCGCGTGGTCGCAGCCTGTCCGCCATAGGCGATCGCGAGCATCGGGATCGCCGCGCCGATGGCATAGGCAATCAACAGCACGCCGGCCCAGCTGGCGTTCTTCGACGTCGCGACCAGCGTCAGGATCGAGCCGAGCACGGGACCGGCGCAGGGCGTCCAGACCAGGCCGAGTGTGGTGCCGAGCACGAGGCCGCCAAGCGCGCCCTCGCGCTGCACGGCGCCGGCATTGCCGAGATCGAGCCAGCCGTTGAGCCGGATCGACAGCCATTCGAACGGCGCCGGCCGCAGCATCAACAGGCCGAAGCCGAGCAGCAGGATCGACGCGGCCTCGCGCAGCACGTTCGGATCGAAATCGAACAGCCGTGTGATCGCACCCAACAGCAGCGCGGTCGCCGAGAACGAGACGACGAAGCCGAGCGCGATCATCGCAGGCCGCAGATGCCCCGCCCGCCCGATCGAGGCGCCGAGCAGGATCGGCAGCATCGGCAGCGTGCAGGGCGCGGCGATGGTGAGGATGCCGGCAAGGACGGCGAAGACAAGTTCGAGCATCGGGCACTCGTGAGGGAGGTCACGAGGGCAGTTCGGGATGGATGCGCGCGTTGTTACGTGGCGTCACACGTTCGTGAGAGGCGGGTGTCTGGTGTGGGGCGCACCGGGCGGCATTGCGAGGCAGTCCTGCCGGCCGCAGCGACGGTGCGCTCCCTCCCCCCTTGCGGGGGAGGGCGGGGAGAGGGGTAGCCCCGGGAAAGGTCTGTCGAGCCTCGATCGTGCCGCGCACGACAAATCGAGGGAGTCCCCGTGCGGTACCCCTCTCCCTGCCCCTCCCCCGCAAGGGGGGAGGGAATGATGGAGCGGTGCCCGCCTCACTTGGGTGGCGAGAATGGGCCTCAGCCCGCCAAACACAAAACGACCCGGAGGGGGGCATCCCGTCCGGGTCGCTGGAAGTCTTGGGAGGTTTAACGAAACCGTATGTGAGCTTTATAGGAGGGAAGTTTTTCCGCCTGATGTTGTGCTTTGTTTCAATTATTTCGTCGGCGGTAACACTTCCGTGTCCGGGGACAGGGCCGAAAGTTCGGTCCTATCCCATTGAAATCCTTGGTCTTAGGCGGCGAAACGGTCGACGCCGGCGCCCTTAAGCAAATCGGCCAGTTGCTTGCGCGCATAGAACATCCGGGTCTTCACCGTGCTCTGCGGGATGCCGATGATCTGACCGACCTCCTCCACCGACTTCTCATGGTAGTAGACGAGGTTGATGATCTCGCGATGCGCGGGCGACAGTTTTTGCACGCAGGCGCGCAGGATGGCGCTGGTGTCGTTGCGGTCGAGCGAGGTCTCGGGCGTCTCGGCATCGTCAGGAATCTGGCGCACGTCGTCCTGGTCGATGTCCTCGAAGCGGCGCTGGCGCATCGCGGTCAGCGCTTTGAAGCGTGCGATCGAGAGCAGCCAGGTCGAGACCTGCGAGCGGCCCTGGAACTGGCCTGCGGTGCGCCACACGTCGAGGAACACCTGGCTGACCAGGTCTTCCGCCGTGGTCGCGTCACGCACGATGCGCAGGATGAAGCGATAAACCCGCACATTGTGCCGGCAATAGAGGATGTGCATGGACGTCCGGTTGCCGTCCGCAATGCTCTCCAGGAGCATGTCGTCCGAGGTCGCCTGAGCGGCAATGATGCTCTGGCTGGCTTGGGCGTTGATGGCGATGACGTTCGGCATTGACTTAGCTCCCCGTAGCGCCGCAACCGAGCGGCGTTTCCTTGGACCAAAGTGTTAATCAGCGAACGTTTCGGGACGTCTGCACGAAAAGCGAAAAATGGTTTCGTGCGCCGCCAAATTGTTTCGTCGGACAGGCCGCGACGAAACATTCGGGGCGAAAAGCCATGGAATTTCAATGTACGGAAAATACGGGGGTGGGGATTGGGGAGCGCCCGGGGCAGCCGGGAACGAAATTCCGGGCTTTGCGTTCGGTCGCGCCGCCCACGTCGTCATTCCGGGGCGCGAAGCGAGCCCGGGACGACAGCGGTAGGTGCCGCGCGACTTACGCCTTCTCGCCCGCGGGCGAGAACAGATAGCCGCCGCCGCGGATGGTGCGGATCACGGCTGGCTTGGTCGGGTCGGGCTCGATCTTGCGGCGGATGCGCATGATGCGCAGATCCACCGCGCGGTCGAAGGCTTCGGCGTCGCGCGCATTGGCCAGTTCGAGCAGGCGCTCGCGCGACAGCACGCGCTTCGGATTGGCCGCAAACACCTTGAGCAGCCCGAACTCGGACGCGGTGAGCGGGTGCTCGTTGCCTTCGTCGTCGCGCAAGGCCTGAGCTTCGAGGTCGAGCCATTTGGTGCCGAAGCGCACCAATTGATCCTTGTCCGATTTGGCGGGCGCGGTCTCGGCCGCCTTCACCGGCGTGCTTCGCCGCAACACCGAGCGGATGCGCGCCATCAGCTCGCGCAGCTCGCAGGGCTTTGCCACGTAATCGTCGGCGCCGAGCTCGAGACCGACGACACGGTCGATCGGGCTCGCGGTCGCCGTCAGCATGATCACGGGCACGTTGATGCGGCTCTTGAGGTCGCGGATGATCGAGAGGCCGTCTTCCTCGGGCATGTTGAGGTCGAGCACAACGAGGTCGGGCATGCTGCCGTCGATCGCGGTGCGCAAGCTCTTGCCGCCGTCGCACAGCGTCACGGTGAAGCCGTGCATCTTGAGGTAATCACCGACCATCTCCCGGGCCGGGGCCTCGTCGTCGACGATCATGATGTGCTGGCTTTGGGTCATATCACTCAGATCTCGGTACTCGAATCACGGCAACTCGGTCGCGGGCAGGGTGATGGTGAAGGTCGATCCCGTGCCGGGACCGTCGCTCTCGGCCGTCACCTCGCCGCCATGCATGTCGATAATACGCTTGACGATGGAAAGCCCAAGCCCCGTCGAGCTCTCGCCCGCGGTCGGTTTGGCCGACAGCCGCTGGAACCGGCCGAACAGGCGGCCGAGATCCTCCGGCGACAGGCCGGCGCCCTCGTCGCTGACGCGGACGACGGTATCGCTGGCCTCATGGGTGACGGCGACGATGATCTTGCCGCCGATCGGGCTGTATTTGATGGCGTTGCTGATCAGATTGTCGATCGCCTCGCGGATGCGGTCGGTGTCGCACATGGTGACGATGTTGGGTGGCGCCGTGACGCTGATTGCCTGCTGCTTGTTGACCGCGAGCGGGTGGTTGGCATCGGCGACCTCTTTCACCAGCGCAGCGACGTCGACCGGCTCGCGGCGGATGGTGATGTCGAAGGCATCGGCCATCGCGTCGGAGATCAGATGATCGACCATCGTGGTCAGGCGCTTCGTGGCATCGCGGATGTGATCGACCTGGGCGACCACGCCGTCGGACGAGGCGCCGGTCGAGATCAGCTCCTTCAGCATCTCGGTGCGGCCGAGGATGACGCCCAGCGGGTTCTTGAGGTCGTGGGCGACGGTGCCGAGAATCTCGTTCTTGAAGCCGTTGGCGCGCTGCAGCCGCAGCCATTGCGCCGAGAGGCGGCGGTTGGCCTGCATCAGCGCGCGGGTACGCTGGGCGACGCGGTCCTCGAGCTGCGTGTTGGCGTCTTGGAGCTGCTGGTAGAGGATGACGTTGTCGAAGGCGATCGAGAGCCGGCTGGAGAAGATCTCGACCAGCGAGCGGTCGGTCTCGGACAGCTCGCGCTCGGCCTGCAGCAGCACCACCACCTCGCGGCCGGAGCCGGTCCGCAGATAGATCACGCTGCGGTGGTCGGCGAATTCGTTCTTGCGGCCCTGGAACGCGGCTTCCACCATCGTCCGCAGATCGGGGTCGAGCGCCTTCGACGAGGTCGTGCCGATGAAGCGGCTGTAGCAGCCGCTGCCGGCGAGCACGGAGAGCTCGGGGTCCACGCCGCCATTGTCGCGCAGCACCAGTATGCCGGCGCAATCGACATTGAGCAGCGAGGCGAGCTGGGTCAGCACGCCCTCGGCGAGCCGCTGCATCGACTTGAAGTCGTACAGCGTCGAGGCGGCGTCGATGATGATCTCGAGCCCGCGCCGGGTCTGCACCATGCGCTCGAGCTGCTGATAGGAGCGCAGCGCCGCGGTCAGCGAGGTGAACAGCTTGTCGGCGGTGAGCTCGGTCTTGGCCTTGTAGTCGTTGATGTCGTACTGGACGATCACGCGCCGCTCCGGCGCCTGGCCAGGCTGTCCCGTGCGCAGGATGATACGTACGGTCTCGTTCTTGAGCTCGTTGCGGATGAACTCGACCAGCTCGAGGCCGGCGACATCGGTCTCCATGATGACGTCGAGCAGCACGGCGGCGATATCGCCATGCGCGGCCATCAGCTTGCGACCTTCCGCCGCGGAATGGGCGGAGAGGATCTCCAGCCCCTGGCCGTTGAGGCTGTAGTCGGACAGCGCGAAGCGGGTGCCGTCGTGCACGGCCGGATCGTCGTCGATGACGGCGATCTTCCACTTCCGTGCGTTCTGGTCCTCCGGTGCGGTACCGGTATCGTCGATCAGGTGGAGGACATCGTCCTGTTCGGCCATTGAGAAGTCCCGTCAGTCTCTGTGCTTTGCGCGCCGCCCTTGGCGACCCGGGGCATGATAATGCGAAAAGTAGTGCCTTGTCCCAGCTTGGATTCCAGCATCATGCGCCCGCCGAGCTGCTGGGTGACAAGGTTATAGACGATATGCAAGCCGAGTCCCGTACCGCCTTCATTGCGCCGGGTGGTAAAGAATGGGTCAAAGGCCTGGCGCTGCACGTCAGGGGTCATGCCGGCCCCGTCATCGGCGAAGATGATCTCGATGTCGTCGGTCCCGCGCGGCCGCGCCGAGATCGTGATGGTGCCGGCGCGGCCGTCGGCAAAGGCGTGGTTGGCGGCGTTGAGGAAGAGGTTGGTCAGGATCTGGCCGTAGGAGCCGGGATAGCCGTCGAGCAGGAGCCCCTCGGGCACGTCGGCCTGGAGCGTGATCGGCGAGCGCTTGAGGACCGGACGCAGGCTGGCGATGATCTGGTCGGTAGCTTCGCTGAGTGAGAACTGCCGCCGCTCGGCATGCGAGCGGTCGACCGCGACCTGCTTGAACGACTGGATCAGCTCGCCGGCGCGGGTGAGGTTGGCGACGAGCTGCTGCGAGGCGTCGCGCGAGGACTGCACGAACTCCTCCAGCTGCGAGCGCCGCAGGCCGCCGTCGCCCTTGAGCTGGGCCTCGAAGATCTCGGTGCGCCGGGCGAAGCTGGAAGCGACGGTCAGGCTGATGCCGATCGGGTTGTTGACCTCGTGCGCGACGCCGGCGACGAGGCCGCCGAGCGCCGCCAGCCGTTCGGCGTCGATCAAATTCTGCTGCGCGGTGTTGAGCTCGAGCAGCGCGCTCTCGGCCTTCTCCTTGGACGCGCGCAGCTCGTCCTCGGTCTCGCGTTTCGCGATCGCGTTCTCGCGGAACACATCGACGGCGCGCGCCATGGCGCCGACCTCGTCGCGTGCCTTGGTGCCCTGCACTTCGCGGTCGAGGTCGCCGAGCGTGATCGCGCGCATCGCGGTCATGATCTGCTGCAGCGGCAGGCGGATCGACAGCGCGATCAGCACGCCGGCGGTGAGGATGATGCCGAGGAAGATCACCGCGATCGACAGCACCCGCCGCGAGATATCGGCGAGGGTGCGATCAAACGTCTCCTGCGCCTTCTGCTCGCGCTGGCGCATCTTGGTGGAGAGGTCGTCGATGGCGCCGATCGCCTCGGCCTGGCTGGCGTCGATGGTGTTGCGCAGCAATTCGGTGCGGCTCGTCAGCTGCTCGGAGAGTTTGGCGAAACCCTCGCGCAGCGCCATGGTGCGGGTCCCGAGCCGTTGCAGCGCCATGCGCTGCAGGTCGTTGTCGGCGAGATCGATCATGACCGGAATGGTCTTCTCGATCGTCTCGGTGTTGCGGCGCGCGTCGTCGGCGGCGCCCGGCGAGAGCGACAGATAGTAGGAGTTGGCGGCCACCAGCATCGCGGTGAAGGCCTCGCGGGACTTGCCGAGCGAGGGCCAGATCAGGGCGTCGCGATGACCGGTGGCACCTTCGATGATGGAATAGAGCCCGGCCATGTCCCGGGCCGGGCCCTGCACCTGCTCCTCATAGGTCTTGGCGATGGTCGCCTGCACGCCGCGCAGTTCGCCGAAGCCGTTGAGGAAGCGGTCGGTGGTGCGCTCCAGCTCCTCGACTGAGCCCGACAGCATCGGGTCCTTGGCGGCACGGTCGGTGAGCGTGCCCAGCACCGCCTCGCGCAGCAGCAGGATCTCGGCAAACAGGTCCGGGCTCGGCTGGTTGATGTAGCGGTGGATCAGATTGTGCAGGCGCCCGGTCTCGCTCTCGAGCAGCGCCAGGATGCGGTCGGACTCGCGCACCTGGCGGACGTCGCCCCAGGCCGAGCCCAGCACCTGCGTGCCGTTCCAGATCAGCCCCACCAGCACCACGACCACGGCCGAGTTCAGCGCCGCGATCGACAGGATGCGCCAGCGGATCGGCACCGCGCGGAGCATCCCGACCAGGCGTGCGCGCAGCCGCCCGAGCGGGCCGGGCGGCCTGTCTGCGTGCTCGCTGTGTCCAAGTGCAGCCAAGCGGCTCACTCCACCTTGCGAATGCGTTCGATCAGCGCGGCCGCGGCGGGATCGCGCCCCGCCTTGGCATAGATCGCAGCCATCGCGTCCTCGAACGGCTTGCGGTCGATATCCCTGGCGACGGTGATGCCGGCGGCTTCAGCCTTGTGCTGCGACTGCTCCTCGAGGTCGCGCCACTTCTCGCGCATGAACCGGCTGGAGCGAGCCGCGGCCTCGCGGAATATCTGCTGGTCGTCCGCCGACAGGCTTTTCCAGGCCTTCAGCGAGATCACCAGCACTTCCGGGCTCATCGTGTGCTCGGTGAGCGCGAGGTGGCCGGCCTGTTTGTAATGGTCTGTCGTCACGAAAGATGGCCAGTTGTTTTCGGCGCCGTCGATCAGATGGTTGGCAAGCCCGGTGAGCACCTGCCCGTAGGGCATCTCCACCGGCTCGGCGCCGAGCGAGCGAATCATCTCGCTCATCAACTCCGACTGCTGCACCCGGATCCGCAATCCCCTGAGGTCGGCGACACTCCGTATCGGACGGACACCGTTGTAGATCGACCGCGCGCCGGAATCGTAGAAGGCGAGCCCGACGAAGCCGTAGGGCTCGAAACTGCCGAGGATCTCGCTGCCGATCGGCCCGTCCAGCACCTTCTGCATGTGCTCGATGGACCGGAACAGGAACGGCATGGCGAGCACGTTCATCGCCGGGACGAAGTTGCCGATCAGCGCCACATTGGTCCGGTTGAGGTCGATCGCGCCGACCCTGGTCTGCTCGATGGTCTCCTTCTCTTCGCCGAGCTGACGGGAGTGGAACACCTTGATCTCGTGCCGGCCGCCGGTGCGCTCGGCAATCAGCGCGCCCAATGTAGCGCAGCGCCTGGACGGTCGGGTAATCCTCGGCCTGGGTGTCGGCGGCGCGGAATTCGCGCGCAGCTGCGCTCGTCGCGCAGACCGCGAGCAGAAGCGCGACGAAGATCAACCCGGTCCGCGAGAGTTCGGCACGGTTCAGCACTGGCACACTCAACCCCTCAGTGGTGGAGTCTATGGCGAAGCCAAAAGGTTCAACGCAATCTAGCAGATGGTTGAGGGAAGGCCATCCCGCCGCACCCGGCGGCGCGATTGTGCGGCGCGGCCGCCGTTCATTCCCGGTTGAAACAGGAAATGCCGCGCCTTAAGCAGGTATGGTCGCCTTTTGCCGCGCGACACGGGAAGAGCCATCGTGATTTCAGCATCGAGTCTTTTGCGGATCGTCGCCGCTTTCATCGTCCTCGCAATGCCTCTTCAGGCGCGCGCCGCCACCGACATCGCGCTGTGGCACGCCATGTCCGGCGAGCTTGGCCGGCAGCTCGAGAAGCTCGCCGCCGACTTCAACGCCTCGCAGTCCGATTACCGCATCGTGCCTGCTTACAAGGGCAACTACACCGAGACGGTGACGGCGGCGATCTTCGCCTTCCGCTCGCGCAGCCAGCCGGCGATCGTCCAGGTCAACGAGGTCGCGACCGCCACCATGACCGCGGCCAAGGGCGCGATCTATCCCGTGTTCACCATGATGCGGGACATGAACGAGCCGTTCTCGCTGGGCGATTACCTTCCCGCAGTCTCCGGCTATTACACCGATGCGGCCGGCAATCTGTTGTCCTTCCCGTTCAATTCCTCGACGCCGATCCTCTATTACAACAAGACCATGTTCCGCGACGCGGGCCTCGATCCGGAGACGCCGCCGAAGACATGGCCCGAGCTTGGGCTTGCCGCAAAACGCCTGCGCGAGCGCGGCGCTGTGTGCGGCTTCACCACCTCCTGGCCGTCCTGGATCCACATCGAGAATTTCTCCGCCTTCCACAATCTGCCGCTCGCGACACGGACCAATGGCTTTGCGGGGCTGGATGCCGAGCTGACCATCAACAACCCGGTCGTCGTGCAACACATCGCCCAGCTCGCCGAGTGGCAGAAGGACAAGGTGTTCGACTACGGCGGCCGCGGGCAGTTGGCCGAGCCGCGCTTCCAGAAGGGCGAATGCGGCATCTTCATCGGCTCCTCGGCGACGCGGGCCGACATCAAGGCGAATTCGAAGTTCGACATCGGCTACGGCATGATGCCGTACTGGCCCGATGTGAAGAACGCGCCGCAGAACTCGATCATCGGCGGTGCCACGCTGTGGGTGCTGCGCGACCGCCCGCGCGCGGAATACAAGGGCGTGGCACGGTTCTTCGCCTATCTGTCGCAGCCCGGCGTGCAAGCCGCCTGGCACCAGAACACCGGTTATCTGCCGATCACCCGCGCCGCCTTCGAGCTGACGCGCGCGCAGGGCTTTTACGAGCGCAATCCGGGCTCCGCGATCTCGTTCGAGGAGATCACGCTGCATCAGCCGACGGAGAACTCGAAGGGCATCCGGCTCGGCTCCTTCGTGCTGATCCGCGGCGCAATCGAGGACGAGCTGGAGCAGGCCTTTACCGGCCAGAAGGGCGCACAGGCCGCGCTCGATGCCGCGGTCGAGCGCGGCAACAAGCTGCTGCGCCAGTTCGAGCGCGCCAGCCCGGACCGTTAGCGATGGGAAGCTTGGCGTTGGTTGGAGCGCGAGACCCTTCCACGTCGTCATGGCCGGGCTTGTCCCGGCCATCCACGCCTTGGCCGCAGCACGAAGAACGTGGATGCCCGGGACAAGCCCGGGCATGACGGACTCAAATGATTAAGCTCGTGATGTCGATGACACTTCCTCAATTCGCCGACGCTGAAGCCTTTCGCGCCTTCCGCTCCGATTCGTCTCGATGGCTGCCGATCGCGCTCGACATCGCGCGCAGCCACGGTCTCGATGTCAGCGCGCCGCATGTGTTCGTAACAGGCACCAATCTCGTCGTCGGCCTCGGCGACAAGCTGATCCTGAAAATCTTCCCGCCGCACTTGCGCGCACAGTTCGTCTCCGAGCGCGGATCGCTGATGCAGCTTGCCGGCCGTCTTCATCTGCCGATCCCCGAGATCGTCGCGGAAGGGGAGCGTGATGGCTGGCCTTATCTCGTCATGACGCGCCTTGCCGGCACGCTCGGCTCGGAGGTCTGGCCGCAGCTTGCGGAAGACCAGAAGGAACGCCTGCTGCGCCAGATCGGCGAGACCATCGCCGCCGTGCAGCGCGCGCCGCTCGGACCGCTCGCGCAAATCCAGCCGCACTGGGACGAGTTCATGTGCGCGCAGATGCGGGGCTGCAAGGCGCGGCACTCGCGCCTCGGCCTTGCACCGAAATTCCTCGAAGGCCTCGACGATCTCCTGCGCGACGCGGCCGAGCTGATTCCGATGGATGCGCCGCCGGTGATCCTGGTCGGCGAATATATCCCCCAGAACTTCCTGCTCGCCTGCCACGACGATCAATGGTCGCTCGCCGGCCTGTTCGACTTCGGCGACGTGCTGACGGGATGGCGCGACTACGATCTGCTCGGCCCCGGCGCCTTCATGGCGGCGGGCCGGCCGGGGAGGGTGCGCAGTCTGCTCGAGGGCTTTGGCTATGCAAAGCCGGACTATGCGCTCAAGCGCCGGCTGATGGCGCTGATGCTGCTGCACCGCGCCAGTGACCTCAATAGCCACGTCTGTATCGAGGGCTGGCAGGACAGGGCGAACGATCTCGTCGAGTTGCAGGATCTGATCTGGGCGGGCTGAACCCGCCTGGCCATCTGCGAAGTGGGCGCCGCGACGTCCTGCTCAATCCGGCAGCGCTCAATCTTTCAGCTTATTTTTAGAGCAGAATCGCATCTTTGTATGCAATTGATCGGCTTGATCAAAGCGCGATCAATCGCCGAAATATCAAAAAGATTATTCAGAATCAGTATCTTATGTGGAAATTAAGGCGTCGTTAAGCGCTGGCACGAACCTTGCGAATCCCTGTTCCAACCAGAAACTTTGCGTTGGAGCATTTTCCATGAAGCGCCGCGATTTTCTCAAGTCCGTGTCCGGATTGGCCGCAGGCGCGGCGCTTCCGGCGATCCCACAGGTCGTCTCCACCGCCTACGCCGATGCGCGCTCGGAGACGTTGTTGATCGTCTCGGAAGGTGGCCCGAACAATCTCGACATCCACGGCGTCGGCACCAACGTGCCCGGCTACGAAGTGTCCTGGAATTGCTACGACCGCCTGATCAGCCACGAGATGAAGACCGGCCCCGGCGGCGTGCCCTATTACGACCGCGACAAGTTCAAGGGCGAGCTCGCCGAGGAGATGAAGATCGACGACATGTCGGTCACCTTCAAGCTGCGCAAGAACGCCAAATTCCACGACGGCACGCCCGTCACCGCCAAGGACGTCAAGTGGTCGCTCGACCGCGCCGTCAGCGTCGGCGGCTTCCCGACCTTCCAGATGAGCGCTGGCTCTCTCACCAAGCCAGAGCAGTTCGTCGTGATCGACGACTACACTGTTCGCGTCGATTTCTTGAAGAAGGACAAGCTCACGATCCCCGATCTCGCGGTCATCGTGCCCTGCATCGTCAACTCCGAGCTGGTGAAGAAGAACGCCAGTGAGAAGGACCCCTGGGGTCTCGAATTCACCAAGCAGCAGACCGCGGGCTCCGGCGCCTACAAGGTGACGAAGTGGACCGCCGGCACCGAAGTCATCATGGAGCGCAACGAGGATTGGGTCTGCGGTCCCCTGCCGAAGATCAAGCGCGTGATCTGGCGCATGGTGCCGCAGGCCGGCAACCGCCGCGCGCTGCTGGAGCGCGGCGACGCCGACATCTCCTACGAGCTGCCCAACAAGGATTTTCAGGAGATGAAGGCGAACGGCAAGCTCAACGTCGTGTCGCTGCCGTTCTCCAACGGCATCCAGTACATCGGCATGAACGTCACCAAGCCGCCCTTCGACAATCCCAAGGTGCGTCAGGCGGTCGCCTACGCGCTGCCCTATCAGAAGATCATGGACGCGGTGATGTTTGGCCTCGCCAACCCGATGTTCGGCGCGCCGAAGGACAAGCCGACCGAAGTCGCCTGGCCGCAGCCGCACAAATACAACACCGACATCGAGAAGGCGAAAGCGCTGATGGCGGAGGCGGGCCTCGCCAACGGCTTCGAGACCACGATCTCGTTCGACTTGAATTTTGCCGGCGTCAACGAGCCGCTCTGCGTGCTGGTGCAGGAGTCACTCGCGCAGATCGGCATCAAGACGACCATCAACAAGGTGCCCGGCGCCAACTGGCGCACCGAGCTGAACAAGAAGGAGATGCCGCTCTTCACCAACGTGTTCTCGGGCTGGCTCGATTACCCCGAGTACTTCTTCTACTGGTGCTATCACGGCAACAATTCCGTCTTCAACACCATGAGCTACAAGTCGGCGGAGATGGACAAGCTGATCGACGGCGCGCGCACCGCCGCCGCCACCGGCGACACCGCGACCTACGACACCGACGTGAAGGGTTTTGTCGATCTCGCCTACACCGACATCCCGCGCATCCCGCTGTACCAGCCCTTCGTCAACGTCGCGATGCAGAAGAACATCAGCGGCTACCAATACTGGTTCCACCGGAGGCTGGATTACCGCGCGCTGGTGAAGGGGTGAGCCGTCATGCTGATCGTCGGCGACGCATCCGCATGTGGTGGTCTTCCGGACTCGAGTAAGGTGGCCACCGCCCTCTCATTCCCTCCCCCCTTGCGGGGGAGGGTCGGGGAGAGGGGTAGCCACGAACTCCGACCTCTCCCGGGGCTACCCCTCTCCCTAGCCCTCCCCCGCAAGGGGGGAGGGAACGCAGCGGAGCAAGCCTGCTCACAATTGCCAAGCAGAAGGAGAGCGCTCCCATGCTGACCATGATCGGCAAGCACCTGATGTTCGCGATTCCCTCGCTGATCGGGGTCGTCATCGTCACCTTCCTGCTGACGCGCGCGTTGCCCGGTGATCCCGCCGCGTACTTCGCCGGTCCCGCAGCGACCAAGGAAGCCGTTGAGCAGATCCGCAAGAAACTCGGCCTCGACAAGCCGCTGATCGAGCAGTTCTTCCGCTACACCAACGACCTCGCCCATGGCGATTTCGGCAACTCGCTCACCACGGGACAGCCGGTCGCGGCCGAGATCCGCAACCGCCTGCCGGCTTCCGCCGAGCTGACGCTGCTCGGCCTCATCGTCTCTGTCGTGATCGCCATTCCGCTCGGCGTGCTCGCGGCGACACGACCAGGATCATGGGTCGACCACCTCTGCCGTGTCACGACGACGGCCGGCGTGTCGTTACCCGTGTTCTTCACCGGCCTGGTGCTGGTCTATGTCTTCTACTTCAGGCTCGGCTGGTCACCCGCGCCGCTCGGCCGCCTCGATGTGTTCTACAGCGCGCCGCCGACGGTGACCGGCTTCTATCTGATCGACACCCTGATCGCGCGCGACTTCGAGGCGTTCCGCTCCGCGCTGAGCCAGCTCATTTTGCCGGCGACGACGCTCGCGATCTTCTCGCTGGCGCCGATCGCGCGCATGACGCGTGCCTCGATGCTGGCGGTGTTGTCGTCGGAGTTCGTCCGCACCGCGCGCGCCAGCGGCCTGTCGCCGGCAACGGTCATCATCACCTACGCGTTTCGCAATGCGATGCTGCCCGTGATCACCACGCTCAGCATGGTGTTCTCGTTCCTGTTAGGGGCCAACGTGCTGGTGGAAAAAGTGTTCGCCTGGCCCGGCATCGGCTCCTACGCGGTGGAAGCGCTGATCTCGTCCGACTTCGCGCCGGTACAAGGTTTTGTGCTGACCATGGCGGTCAAGTACGTGCTGCTCAATCTCGTGATCGACATTCTCTACGGCGTGATCGATCCGCGTGTCAGGTTGGAGGGCTAAATCATGAGCTCCGTTGCGCCTGCTGTTGAACCCGTCGGTCCCGCGCGGACATCAGGGCTCGTCGCGATCCTCGAACAGACCCGCTACGTTCTCGGCGAGAACAAGGTCACGGGTTTCGCCTTCGCGCTGCTCATCGTGATCCTCATCGCGGCGATCTTCGGCCCCTATGTGGTGCCGTATGATCCACTCGCTTCCGATACCGCCGCGGCGCTGAAGCCGCCGTCGATGGCGCATTGGTTCGGCACCGACCAGCTCGGCCGCGACATCTTCAGCCGCGTCATCGTGGCGACGCGGCTCGATACGTTCATCGCCGTCGCCTCCGTCGTGCTGGTGTTCCTGATGGGCGGCCTCGCCGGCATCGCGGCCGGCTATTTCGGCGGCTGGACCGATCGCATCGTCGGCCGTATCGCCGACACCATCATGGCGTTCCCGCTGTTCGTGCTGGCGATGGGCATCGTTGCCGCGCTTGGCAACACCGTGCAGAACATCATCTTGGCCACGGCCATCGTGAACTTCCCGCTCTATGCCCGCGTCGCGCGCGCCGAAGCCAATGTCCGCCGCAATGCCGGCTTCGTTCAGGCCGCGCGCCTGTCCGGCAACGGCGAATTCCGCATCCTGCTGGTGCACATCTTGCCGAACATCATGCCGATCATGAGCGTGCAGATGTCGCTGACCATGGGCTACGCCATCCTCAACGCCGCGGGCCTCTCCTTCATCGGCCTCGGCGTCCGCCCGCCGACCGCCGAATGGGGCATCATGGTCGCGGAAGGCGCGGGCTTCATGGTGTCGGGCGAATGGTGGATCGCGCTATTCCCGGGCCTCGCTCTGATGATCGCCGTGTTCTGCTTCAACCTCCTCGGCGACGGCCTCCGCGACATCGTCGACCCCCAGCGGAGGACGTGATGATTGTTGGCCTTGAGTGCGAGCAGCGGAGCGCCAAGCTAACAAGTGAGGTGGCCACTGCTCTCTCATTCCCTCCCCCCTTGCGGGGGAGGGGCAGGGAGAGGGGTAGCCACGAACTCCGACCTCTCCCGGGGCCACCCCTCTCCCCAACCCTCCCCCGCAAGGGGGGAGGGAGCGAGAGGCCGGTGCCCGCCTCACACGCAAATTTCCCGCCGAAATTCCCCAATGATTCCAACCCCGTTCTACTGTGCATGGGGTTGTTTTCGACATTTTTGATCGGGAGGCCCTCATGACCGTCCAGCCCCTGCTCGACGTCCAGGATCTCACGGTCGAATTCACCACCCGCCGCGGCATCGTCAAAGCCGTGCAGCACGTCAACATCTCCGTTGCCAAGGGCGAGACGCTCGCCATCGTCGGCGAGTCCGGCTCGGGCAAGTCGGTGACGTCCTATGCAGTGATGCGCATCCTCGATCGCGCCGGGCGGATCGCCGAGGGCTCGGTGATGTTTTCCGGCATCGACGTGAAGGCCGCCACCGAAGACCAGATGCGCGACCTGCGCGGTCGCGAAGTCTCGATGATCTTCCAGAACCCGCGCGCCGCGCTGAATCCGATCCGCAAGGTCGGTGATCAGATCGAGGACGTGCTGCGCACCCATGTGCAGCAGGCGCAGGTTGCTGACCACGGCGAAAAGGCGATCGAGGCGCTGGAGCAGGTCAAGATCGCCCGCCCGCGCGAGCGCTACCACGCCTATCCGTTCGAACTGTCCGGCGGCATGTGCCAGCGCGTCGTCATCGCGCTCGCGCTCGCCTGCAATCCGCAGCTCCTGATCGCGGACGAGCCGACCACCGGCCTCGATGTCACCACCCAGAAGGCGGTGATGGACCTGATCGTCGAGCTGACCAAGCGCAAGGCGATGTCGACCATCCTGATCACCCACGACCTCGGCCTTGCGGCTGCCTATTGCGACCGCGTCGTCGTGATGGAAAAGGGCCGCGTCGTCGAGACCGCCAAGGCCGCCGACATTTTTGCCAACCCGCAGCACCCCTATACGAAGAAGCTGATGCGCGCGACGCCGCGGCTCGGGGTGAGCTTGCGGGATCTGTTGCCGGAGGAGGAGGGCGCGGCCGCCGCGGCCGCGAGCCCAGCATCCGCCCCGACCGCCGCAGCAGGCACGGAGAGCCAAAAGCCTCTCCTCCTCATCGAAAAGCTCGTCAAGGAATACCCCCGCCAGGGCGCCACGGCGACGCTCGGAAAACTGTTCGGCCGGAAGCCTCCTGTGGAGCCGGACGTCTTCCGCGCCGTCGACGGCATCAGCCTCTCCATCGGTCATGGCGAGAGCGTCGGCCTGGTCGGTGAGTCCGGCTGCGGCAAATCGACCACGTCGATGATGGTCATGCGTCTGCTCGACCAGACCTCGGGCCTGATCCAGTTCGACGGCGAGGACATCGGCGCCATCGCGCCTGCCTCCTTCGCCCGGCTGCCGCAGCGCAGCCGCATCCAGATGGTGTTCCAGGACCCGACCGACAGCCTCAACCCGCGTTTCACCGCCGCCCGCGCCATCGCCGACCCCATCATGCAGCTCGGCGACATCAGGGGCCGCGATGCGCTGCGAACGCGCTGCGAGGAGCTGGCGACCATGGTCGGCCTGCCGCACAATCTGCTGGATCGGTTTCCGCACCAGCTGTCCGGCGGGCAGAAGGCCCGCGTAGGCATCGCGCGCGCCATCGCGCTGCATCCAAAACTCGTCATCCTGGACGAGCCGACCGCGGCGCTGGACGTCTCGGTGCAGGCCGTGGTCCTCAATCTGCTTCAGGACCTGAAAGCGCGCTTAGGTATGAGTTATCTGTTCGTCTCGCATGATTTGAACGTAGTGCGCTTGTTGTGCGATCGTGTCATTGTCATGCGGACAGGTCGAATCGTCGAAGAGGGCTCTTCCGAAAAAGTCCTCAGCGATCCGCAGGACGACTATACCAAGGAGCTGTTGACGGCGATCCCGCATCCGCCGTTGCCGGTTCACTGAGAGATTGTTTGGGAGCGTGATGGCCGAGCCGCTGGACGATTATATCGACGCCGTATCGAAAGCGCTGGCGCTGCCGGTCGAGGAGGCCTGGAGGCCGGCGGTGCGCGCCAATCTCGAAGTCTCGCTGCGGCTTGGCCGACTGGTCGACGAATTCGCGCTGCCGGACGAGACCGAGCCGGCGCCGATCTTCACGGTCTGACCCCGCCATGACCGCCAAGCCAGAGATGACGGCTGCGGACATCGCCAAGGCTGTGGCCGGCGGCAAGATGTCGGCACTCGATGCCACCGAAGCAGCGCTTGCGCGCATCAAGCAGCACGATGGCGTCCTCAATTCCTTCACCGACGTCACCGCCGATCGCGCCCGTGCGAAAGCGCGTGCGATCGACGCCGACATTGCTGCCGGCAAGGAGGTTGGCCCACTCGCCGGCGTTCCCTTCGCGGTGAAGAACCTGTTTGACGTCGCGGGGCTTCCGACACGCGCCGGCTCGAAGATCAACCGCGACCTCGCGCCTGCCAAGCGCGACGCCACGCTGATCGAGCGGATGGAAGCCGCAGGTGCCGTGCTCGTCGGCGCGCTCAACATGGGCGAATACGCCTACGACTTCACCGGCGAGAACGTCCATGACGGTCCCTCGCGCAATCCGCATGACACGACCCGGATGACCGGCGGCTCGTCCGGTGGTTCCGGCAGCGCCGTCGGCGGCGCGCTGGTGCCGATCGCGCTCGGCTCGGACACCAACGGCTCGATCCGCGTGCCGTCCTCGTTTTGCGGCATCTTTGGCTTGAAGCCGACCTATGGCCGGCTGTCGCGGGCGCGCTCGTTCCCGTTCGTCGCGAGCCTCGATCATCTCGGCCCGTTCGCGCGCTCGGCGACCGATCTCGCGCTCGCCTATGACGCGATGCAGGGACCGGATGCGGATGATGCTGCCTGCACCACGCGCGGTCTGGAGCCGACGCTGCCGCTGCTCGCCAATCCGGTGTCGGACCTGCGCATCGCGATTGCCGGCGGGCACTTTCAGAAGAACGTGTTTCCCGAGGCCGTCGAAGCGGTGAGCCGCATCGCCAAGGCGCTCGGCGCGACGAAGATCGTTGACGTGCCCGAAGCCTCGCGCGCCCGCGCGGCGGCCTATGTCATCACCACCACCGAAGGCGCCTCGCTGCATCTGGATCGCCTGCGCAAGCGTCCGAACGATTTCGATCCCGCCGTGCGCGACCGGCTGATTGCCGGCGCGATGGTGCCGGCGCCGCTGGTCGACCGCGCGCAGAAATTCCGCCGCTGGTATCGCGCGCAGCTCGCCGAGATCTTCAAATCCGTCGACGTGCTGATTGCACCGGCCACGCCCTGCACCGCGCCGAAGCTTGGCCAGGTGAATTTCACGCTCGACGGCGTCGAGTTGCCGGTTCGCGCCAATATCGGCATCCACACCCAACCGATCTCGTTCATCGGGTTGCCGGTGGTCGCCGTGCCGGTGCCGCTCGAGCCGCTGCCGATCGGCGTGCAGATCATCGCCGCGCCCTGGCGCGAGGACATCGCGCTGCGCGTCGCGCACGCATTGGAGAAGATGGGCGTGGTATCCGCGCCGTCGCCGAGGGGACTTTGAGAGGATTTAAAATGGAGATCGATCTCCCCGAGGTGATCGCGGAAGTGAAGGCCGCATTCGAGCGCTATGAGCAGGCTCTCGTCACCAACGACGTCGCCGTGCTCGGCGAACTCTTTCGCAACGATCCCCGCACGCTGCGCTACGGCATCGGCGAGAACCTGTACGGCTATGAGGCGATCTCCGGCTTCCGCGCTGGCCGCTCGCCGGTCGGCCTGAACCGCCGCACCGCGAAAACCGTGATCACCAGCTATGGCCGTGACACGGCCGTGGCCTCCACCCTGTTCTATCGCGACACGGCTCCCGGCAAGGTCGGCCGGCAGATGCAGACCTGGATTCGCTTCCCGGAGGGCTGGCGCGTCGTCGCCGCCCATGTCAGCATCATCGACGAGTCGAAAGAGACCTGATCGTATGACGCTTGACGATCTTCCGCCCGGAACATTGCCGGCCGAGCCGGTGGTGCCGCGCGTCGACCGGGCGCAGCCCAGCGTGCACAAGATCACGCGCGCCGAGGAACTGCGGCTTCAACTCGCCGACGAGATCGTACGCGGAACCCTGGCCCCCGGCGCGCCGCTTGATGAAACCGACATCGCGCGGCGCTTCAGCGTCTCGCGCACGCCGGTCCGCGAGGCGCTGCGCCAGCTGGTGGCGAGCGGCCTCGTCGAATCGCGCGCCCATCGTGGCGCGGTGGTGGCGCAGCCCTCGGTCGAGCGTCTCAAGAGCATGTTCGAGGCCATGGCGGAGCTCGAAGCGCTGTGCGCCGGCCTTGCCGCCGAGCGCATGTCGGCGGCCGAGCGCCACGGTCTCGAAGCCATCCATGAAGAGCTGCGCGTGCTCAGCTACGCCGGCAATCCCGATCGTTTCCACGAGGTCAACGAGCGCTTCCACAACGCGATCTATGCGGGATCGCAGAACGGCTACATCGCCGAGATCACGCTGGCGACGCGCGTCCGCGTGCAACCGTTCCGCCGCGCCCAGTTCCGCAACCTCGGCCGATTGGCAAAGTCGCAAGCCGAGCACGACCGCGTCGTCGTCGCGATCATGCGCGGCGACAAGCAGGGCGCCGCCGCCGCCATGCGCGCGCATATCGAGCTGGTGCGTGGGGAATATGAGATTTACGCGGTGTCGGTTTAGGGCGGCAAACGCGGTACCGTAGGGTGGGCAAAGGCGCAAAGCGCCGTGCCCACCATCTATCCTAACTAATCCTGTTGGTGGGCACGCTACGCTTTGCCCACCCTACGGCAGCTACGCCTTCGCAGCTTCCGCCATAAACTTCCGCCAGCCGCCATACGCCGTGATGTCTCGCGCCTCGCCCAGCACCTCCGGCTCGACGAGAAACCCTTTCACGCTGCGGCCGTCCGCAAGCCTGATTGTGCCGATTGCCATCGGTGCCGGAATCGCATTCACGAACTTGCCGAATGCCGACGACGACAGCGACCAGATCTCCAGCTCGATCGACGCGCCCGTGCCAGCCTCGACGCGCAGCATACCCGGCTTCGAGGGCGTGGTCTTGAGTGCGTAGAGCTTGTAGTCGGGCGCGGTCCTGGTCGCTTCGATCAGCTTTCCGTTGAGCGCCGTCAATTCGCCGTTCAGCGCCATACCGGAGAGATGCGCGCCGACGACCGCGATCGGAATCTCGTCGTTGCCGCTTGCGGCAAGCGGCGCCAGCGGTGCCTGCGCAACGCCCTTCGCTCCAACGGTCAGTTTCGTATCCGCATGGAATACACGGCCGATGCTCGCAAGCAGCGCATCGCGCCCCGCAGGCGCGAGCAGCGTGATGCCGAACGGAATGCCATCCGCGCGCATCGATGCAGGCACCGCAAGACCACAGAGATCGAGCAGGTTGACGAAATTGGTGTAGGTGCCGAGCCGGCTGTTGAGCTCGATCGGATTGGCCAGCACCTGCAGTGTCGTATACGCGGTCGGCGCGGTCGGCAGCACCAGCGCGTCGATATTGGCAAACGTCCGCTCGGCAACCTTGCGCAGGCCCTGCAAACGGTAGAGCGCAGAGAAGGTTTCCGCAGCGGTCAGCCGCGCGCCGGCCGCGGTGATCTCGCGCGTCACCGGGTGAATCGAATCAGGCGCGGACGCCAGCAGATCCTTGATCACGAGATAACGCTCGGCGACCCACGGCCCCTCATAGAGCAGCCGCGCCGTCTCGTAGAACGGCTCGAGGTCGAACTCGACCAGCTTAGCGCCGAGCGCGGTCCAGCGCTTCAGCGCATCGCCGTAAGCGGCTTCCGCCTTCCTGTCGCCGAAGAAGATCAGCTGTCCGTTGCGCGGCACGCCGAGGCGCAAATTCGCGGAGAACGGCGTGATCGCGCCCAGCGGCCGGTCGCGCGAGAACGGGTCGGCCTGGTCCGGCCCCGCCATCACGGAGAGCGCCAGCGCGGCGTCGTCGACGGTCAATGCGAACACCGAGATGCAGTCGAGCGTGCGGCACGCCGGCACCAGGCCAGCAGTCGAGATCATGCCGAGGCTCGGCTTCAGCCCGACGATGTTGTTGAGCATCGCCGGCACCCGGCCGCTGCCGGCGGTGTCCGTGCCCAGCGACAGCGGCACCAGTCCGGCACCCACCGCGACCGCCGAGCCAGAGCTCGAGCCGCAGGGAATGAGATCTTCGCGGATCGAATTCTTGGGGATGCCATAAGGCGAACGCACGCCGACGAGGCCGGTTGCGAACTGGTCGAGATTGGTCTTGCCGATGATGATCGCGCCGGCCGCGCGCAGGCGTTCCACCGCGGTCGAATCACGCGTCGGCGTATACGAGAAGGCCGGGCAGGCCGCGGTGGTCGGAAATCCCAGCGCGTCGATATTGTCCTTCACCGCGACCGGCACGCCGTAGAGCGGCAGGCTGGTGGCATCCCTTGCGGCAAGCTTCTCGGCTTCCGCGATCGCGTCCTTCTCGTCGCGCAGGCTGATGAAGATTGCGGGATCGTTGTGATCGCGGATGCGATGATAGGTTCGCGCGACGGTCTGCGCAGGCGTGATCGTGCCCGCGCGATGCGCGGCCACAATCGCGGCGATCGTTTCAGGCTGCTCAGCCCCCATGGTGACAAAACTCCGGCAACAGGTCGTACCCGGATTGAAGCAAGCGATGTGCCATTGTGTACACAATCCGGGCAGGCGCAATGTCTCGGATATTATCGAGGGATCAGTGGCTTGTCGGATATTTCGAGGACTGATGGGCCGTCGTGCCAGCGCCCTGATACGGGCATTTGCGTAAATATTGGGCGGCGCCGATCAGGTGAAGCCGGCAAGGATCTGGAGCAGCCGCTCCCGGTTCTCCTTGCCGATCTTCTCCACGACATGCCGCTCGTGCTCGGCGGCGAGGCGCTTGAATTTGGCAAGCGCCGTCTCCCCCGGTGCGGTGAGGTGCAGCGCATGGGAGCGGCGGTCCGCCTTCGACTTGACCCGCTTCACCAGCTTGCGCTGTTCGAGGCTGTCGAGCAGATGCACCAGCCGGGCGCGCTCGATGCCAAGACGCTTCGCCACCGCCATCTGCGACAGGCCCGGATTGGCGCCGATGACCGTCAGCACGGAATACTGCGTCGGCTTGATGTCGACCTCGCCGAGCGTCTTGATGAAGTCCTGAAAGATCCAGATCTGGAAGCGCCGCACTGCATAACCGGCGTGCCCGACCAGTGCGTCGAGGCCGATCTCGTCCGCGTCGTTCGGCCGCGCCGCGCCGTTGCCGGCACGTTTGCGTGGGGAGGGGCGGGCGTCGGCTCGGGCTGCGCTGGCTGTCACGTGATCTCTCCTGCCGTGCAACCTTAGCGCCCCGAAGGCCTCTACGGAAGATTGTTGTTGACGACAACAATTGTCGTGCCCAACAATATGGCCAAAGCTGCCCGGAACGAGGCTGTAGCCGATCCCTGATACGGGCGAGGAGGAAACCATGACAACCGCCGCACGCGGTGACGCTTCGAGCCTGTTCGCAACGCCCAAGACCGTCGCCGAGCATCGCCCCGACGGCAGCATCGTGCTGCGCTCGCCAGACCCCTTGCGCGACAGCGCGCGCTGCATCGGCGACTGGCTGGAGCAATGGGCGCGGCAGACGCCTGATGCGATCTTCCTCGCCGAGCGCGACAGCGCCGACACGCCCTGGGCCACCATGACCTACGCGGGCGCCCTGCGGCGGGTACGCGCAGCGGCGAGCTGGATTTTGGCGCAAGAGCTCAGCGCCGAGCGTCCCGTCGTCATCCTCTCCGACAACAGCATCGATCACGCGTTGCTTGCGCTGGCCGCCCAGCATGTCGGCGTTCCCTCGGCCGCGATCTCGCCGGCCTATTCGCTGATGTCGAAAGATTTCGACAAGCTCAAGAGCATGATTTCGCTGCTTCAGCCGGGCGCGATCTATGTCTCGGCGACAAAGCCGTTTGCCGCGGCGCTGGCCGCGATCGAGCCGCTGCACAAGGCGCAGATCATCAGTGGCAATGCCGGCGATGCCGATGCGCTGGCCTTCCGTGACATCGCGGCAACGCCCGAAAGCCCCGACGTCGCAAAAGCCTTCGCCGCGGTGACACCGGACACGATCGCAAAATTCCTGTTCACCTCGGGCTCGACCGGCACGCCGAAAGCCGTCATCAACACCCAGCGCATGCTGACCTCGAGCCAGCAGGCCAAGGCGCAAACTTGGACGTTCCTGGAGCAGGCTGCCAGCGATCTCGTCATTCTCGATTGGCTCCCCTGGAGCCACACGTTCGGCGCCAACCACAATTTCAATCTCGTGCTGCGCAACGGCGGGTCGCTCTATATCGACGGCGGCAAGCCCGCGCCCGGTCTCTTCGCAACGTCACTCGCCAATCTGAAAAGCGTGATGCCGACGGTCTATTTCAACGTGCCGCGCGGTTTCGACATGCTGATCGCAGCGCTGCGCGGCGACGAGGAGCTGCGCCGCCGCTTCTTCGGCGAGGTGAAATTCGCCTTCTATGCCGGCGCCGCGCTGCCGCAGAACCTCTGGGACGCGCTCGAACAGCTTTCGGTGGAGACTGTTGGTCGTCCGCTGCCGATGGTGTCGGCCTGGGGCTCGACCGAGACGTCACCGCTCGCGACCGATTGTCATTTTCTCGCGGAGCGCTCGGGCAATATCGGCGTGCCCATTCCCGGGACGGAACTGAAGCTCGTCACGTCCGGCGACAAGCTCGAGGTGCGGGTGCGCGGCCCCAATGTCACGCCGGGTTACTGGAAGGCGCCGAAGCTGACGAAGCAGGCTTTCGATGACGAGGGCTTCTATCTCATTGGCGATGCCGTGAAGCTTGCCGATGCGGAACGGCCTGAGCGCGGATTGTTCTTCGATGGTCGTGTTGCGGAAGACTTCAAGCTCAACTCCGGCACCTGGGTCAGTGTCGGCACGCTGCGCGTCGCCGGCATCGCGGCACTCGCGCCGCTGGCGCAGGACATCGTCGTTACCGGCCATGGCGGCGACGAGGTGCGCTTCCTGGTCTTCCCGAACATGGCTGCTTGCCGTGCCCATGCCGGCTTGCCCGAGACGGCAGGCGTGAACGATGTGCTCGCGCATGACAAGGTCAGGACTGCGATCACGCAGGGCCTGGCGAAGCTGAAACAGCAGGGTGCCAACTCCTCGGGCCACGCCACACGCGCGCTGCTGCTCGCCGAGCCGCCATCGGTCGACGGCGGCGAGATCACCGACAAGGGTTACATCAACCAGCGCGCCGTGCTGACGCGGCGTGCCGATGCGGTGGCGCGGGTGAATGATGATGCGTCGGGTGAGTGGATCGGTCTGTAGCCACGGGCAGATCAAGTCGGAGTGAGGCCACGCTCTGTCCATATCGTCATTGCGAGCGCAGCGAAGCAATCCAGAATCTTTCCCCGGTGGGGCTCTGGATTGCTTCGCTGCGCTCGCAATGACGGGGATGGGTCGAGCAGCTCGCAAAATACGCCAGCCATTCTGCCGCAATATCCTGCATGATTCTTTTGTTGCTTAAGCAACTAATTTGTGCGAACCGTTCCAGACAAGGATGACGGCGGGGGAACCGCTGCGCCTGATCCTGGAGGAAACGATGCTCGGCAGAGAGGGTGCCGCGGGCAAATGCCGGCGTATGCCTGAAGGCGGCGATGCCGCGCGCTTCACGCGCGCGTCAGGTGGTGCTGCTGCCGGTCACTGCGCCGAGATTTTCGTGCAGCCGGCGCAGCAGATCGATCAGCACCTCGCGCTCGTCCTTGCTCAGGCAGGACAGCAGCCGCCGCTCGCGATCGAACGCCGCGACGATCACCTTGTCATGGGTGGCGCGGCCCTTCGCTGTCAGCGAGATCGAATGGGTGCGGCCATCGTTCGGGTCGGTTCGAATCGAGACCAGTCCGCGCTTCTCGAGGCCGGCAAGCGTCCGGCTCACCGGCCCCTTGTCAAAACCGATGACGTGGCAGATGCGCGAGGCGGGAATACCGGGCTCGATCGCCAGCAGCGACATGATCCGCCATTCCATGACGTTGACGCCAAACTCGCGTTGGTAGAACGCGGTGGCGCTGTTCGAGAGCTTGTTGGCGATGAAGGTGATGAAAGCCGGGACATAACGATCGAGATCGAGCGTCGGCCCGGTTTCAGCGGGTGCGGGCCTTTGGCGGGCTCTGGTCGAAGACGGCGGCATATCGGTCTTTTGTCTCGCGGCGTGTCCGAAGACCTAAGGGCAAGCGCGGCCCTTTCACAAGATCAAAATGAGGGACGACTTCAATGAGCGCACCTGGCTCCGCCGTATCAGGCGTCCCGCATCTCGACGTCGATCCCTTCGACATGAATTTTTTCGCCGACCCCTATCCCACGCACGAGCTGCTGCGGGAGGCAGGTCCGGTCGTCTATCTCGACAAGTGGAACGTCTATGGCGTGGCACGCTATGCCGAGGTCCATGCCGTCCTGAACGATCCCGCGACGTTCTGCTCCAGCCGCGGCGTCGGCCTCTCCGATTTCAAGAAGGAGACGCCGTGGCGGCCGCCGAGCCTGATCCTCGAGGCCGATCCGCCCGCGCATACGCGGACCCGCGCCGTGCTCTCAAAGGTGCTGTCGCCGACCGTGATGAAGCAGGTGCGCGACCGCTTTTCCGCGGCGGCCGAGAAGCGGGTGGACGCGCTGATCGAAAGGCGCAGCTTCGACGCGATCGCCGACCTCGCGGAGGCCTATCCGCTCTCGATCTTCCCGGATGCGCTCGGGCTGAAATCCGAGGGGCGCGAGCATCTGATTCCCTACGCGAGCGTCGTGTTCAACGCATTCGGGCCGCCCAACGAGCTGCGCCGGGAGGCGATTGCGCGTTCGACGCCCCATCAAGCCTATGTTGCCGAGCAGTGCCAGCGCGAGAACCTTGCGCCCGGCGGCTTCGGCGCCTGCATTCATGCCCAGGTCGACGAGGGCGCGATCACGGCCACCGAAGCGCCGCTGCTGGTGCGCTCGCTGCTGTCGGCTGGTCTCGACACCACTGTCAACGGCATCGGCGCGGCCGTCTATTGCCTCGCGCGCTTCCCCGAGCAATGGCAGCGCCTGCGCGGCGATCTCACGCTCGCGCGTAGCGCCTTCGAGGAAGCGGTTCGTTTCGAAAGCCCGGTGCAGACCTTCTTCCGCACCACCACACGTGAGGTCGAGCTGTCAGGCGCGACGATCGGCGAAGGTGAGAAGGTGCTGATGTTCCTTGCCGCCGCCAATCGCGATCCGCGCCGCTGGGACAAGCCCGACAGCTACGACATCACGCGCCGCTCGTCCGGCCATGTCGGTTTCGGCTCCGGCATCCACATGTGCGTCGGCCAGCTCGTCGCGCGCCTCGAAGGCGAAGTGATGCTGACGGCGCTGGCGCGGCGTATCGCGAAGATCGAGATCACGTGCGAGCCGAAACGCCGCTTCAACAACACGCTGCGCGGGCTCGACAGCCTGCCGGTCACCATCACCCCGGCCTGACGAGGAGCCTTGATGCCCGCCATCACTTTCATTGATGCCGACGGCAAGTCCGATCGTGTCGAAACTTCAGGCGACGAAAGCGCCATGCAGGCCGCGACCCGCCATGGTCTCGACGGCATCCTGGCCGAGTGCGGTGGCAATGCCATGTGTGCGACCTGCCACGTCTATATCGACGCAGCCTGGCTCGCGCGCCTGCCCGCGATGGCTGATGACGAAGACGCGCTGCTCGACGGCACCGCCGCCGAGCGGCTGCCGAACAGCCGGCTGGCCTGCCAGATCATGATTACGCCCGCGCTCGACGGGCTGGTGCTGAGATTGCCGGAACGGCAGGTCTGATTCCAGAACGTGCCGGCGGCGACCGGCGCGACACACAAAGGGGAGGGAACGATGAAACACCTGAAATGGACGCTTGCGCTGGCGGCGAGCCTGATGAGCGGCGCGGCAAGCGCCGAGATCTCCGACAATGTCGTGCGCGTCGGCGTGCTCAACGACATCTCGGGCATCTTCCAGGACACCAACGGCATGGGCTCGGTCGAGGCCGCGCGGATGGCGGCCGAGGATTTCAACGGCGGCGGCAAGAACATCAAGGTCGAGATCGTCTATGCCGACCACCAGAACAAGGCCGATGTCGGCAACGCGATCGCGCGCAAATGGCTCGATGTCGAGGGTGTCGATGCCATCGTCGACGTGCCGAATTCGGCCGTCGGCCTCTCCATCAACACGCTGCTGCGCGACAGCCGCATGACCTTCCTGGCGTCGTCCACCGCAAGCTCGGATCTCACCGGCAAGGCCTGCTCGCCCAATACGATCCAATGGGTCAACGATGCCTGGGCGACCGGCAACACCACCGCGGCCGCGATGATGTCGCGCGGTGGCAAGGACTGGTATTTCCTCACGGTCGACTATGCGCTCGGCAAGGGCATCGAGGCGGAGGCGCAGAAATACATCGAGGCGCACGGCGGCAAGGTGCTCGGCTCCTCCAAGCACCCGCTCGGCACGTCGGACTTTGCCTCCTTCCTGTTGCAGGCGCAGGGCTCGAAAGCGCAGGTGATCGGCCTCGCCAATGCCGGCGGCGACACCATCAACGCCGTGAAGCAGGCTGCCGAGTTCGGCATCCAGCAAGGCGGGCAGAAGCTCGTCGCCTTCCTGCTCTTCATCAACGACGTCCATGGGATGGGCATCAAGGTCGCGCAGGGCCTCCAGCTCATGGAAGCGTTTTACTGGGACATGAACGACGACACCCGCGCCTTCGCCAAGCGATTTGCGGCGCGACCCGGCATGAACGGCAAGATGCCGAGCGGCAACCAGGCCGGTGTCTATGCCTCGACGCTCGCTTATCTGAACGCGGTCGCCGCGACCGGCAGCGACAATGCGAAGGACGCCGTGCCCGAGATGAAGAAGTTCAGGGGTAAGGACAAGCTGTGCGGCGACACCACGATCCGCCAGGACGGGCGCGTCGTGCATCCCATGTATCTGTTCGAGGTGAAGAAGCCGGAGGAGTCGAAATATCCGTACGACTATTACAAGCTGGTCTCGACGATTCCCGCGGAGCTGGCGTTTAGGCCGCTCGCGGAGGGCGGGTGCGAGTTGGTGAAGTAGTGCCGCGCGCGCCACTGCACCCTCTCCCCTTGTGGGAGAGGGGGGCTTCGCAAAGCGAAGCCGGGTGAGGGGTTCTCTCCTCACGAATGGTATTGCGAGTGGAGAGAACCCCTCATCCGGCGCTTCGCGCCACCTTCTCCCACAAGGGGAGAAGGAAGAAAGAGCTACGCCACCTTGCTACTCCCCTGCGTGATCAACCGCGCCGCGCGCTGGTCGCGGGCGTAGATCCAGAGCCAGCTCAGGGCGACGCTGAGGCGGTGGCGCAGCCCGATCAGGAAGTAGATGTGGGCGATGCCCCAGATCCACCATGCGATGGTGCCGCGCAGTTTGACCTTGCCGAAATCGATCACCGCGAGCCGCTTGCCGATCTGTGCGAGGCTACCGGAGTGCTTGTAACGGAATGCACCTTTGTTCTCGCCACGCAGGCGCGCCTTGATGGTCTCGGCGACGTGCCGGCCCTGCTGCTTGGCGGCCGGCGCGATGCCGGGCACCGGCTTCCCCTCCCAGGCGTTGATCACAACAGTGTCGCCGATCGCAAAGATTTCGGGATGACCAGGTATCGTCAGATCGTCTTGGACCTCCACGCGCCCGGCGCGATCGCTTGGTGCGCCCAGCCATTCGGCGGCGGGCGAAGCGCGCACGCCGGCGGCCCAGATCCGCGTCTTTGCTTCGAGCAGCTTGCCGCCGAACACGACGCCCTCTCGGTTGATCTCGGTGACGGCCTGGCCCAGCACGACCTCGACGCCGATCTTTTCCAGCGAGGCCTGCGCATAGGCCGAGAGATCATCGGGGAAGCCTGCGAGCACGCGTGGTCCGGCCTCGATCAGCACCACGCGTGCCTTGTGGGTGTCGATGTTGCGGAAGTCGGCGGGGAGCGTGTGGTGCGCCATCTCGGCGATGGTGCCGGCGAGCTCGACGCCGGTGGGGCCGGCGCCGACGATGACGAAGGTCAGCCGCGCCGCGCGTTTGGCCGGATCGGTCTCGCGCTCGGCGCGCTCGAATGCCACCAGGATGTGACGGCGCAGCGTGGTCGCGTCTTCCAGCGTCTTCAGGCCGGGGGCGAACTGCTCCCACTCGTCATGGCCGAAATAGGCATGGCGCGCGCCGGTGGCGAGCACCAGCGTGTCGTAGGGCACCTCGCTGCCGTCGTCGATCAACACGCAGCGCCGGTCGGCATCGACGCCGCTCACCGTCGCAAACAGGGTCGTCACCTCGCGCCGGTCGCGCATCAGGTGCCGGACCGGCCAGGCGATTTCGCTGGTCGCGAGCGAGGCGGTCGCGACCTGGTAGAGCAGCGGCTGGAACAGATGATGGTTGCGGCGGTCGATCAGCTTGATCTCGACCGGCGTGCCCGCAAGCCGGTAGGTCGCCTCCAGCCCGCCGAAGCCGGCTCCGACGATGACGACGCGGTGGGGATTTGCGGCCATGATACACCCTCGAATCTCGCTGCTGCTCTCCTCCATGTAAGTGCGCATTGGGCGCCGTAGTCCAATAGCCGTCATCAATCGCGGCATAGGCTGGGCGTATCGTCATCCCGCGAAAAAGCGCCGCAGCCTTGGTCGAAGTGAGTAGAATTATATTTCTTGCCATCCTCGATTGGGGCGAAATATGGTGCAGGGGCGGGCGCTGAGCCATTGGCGGCGCGACAGATTTTACGTTCAATAGAGACGACCCGGGGGCGGCGATCACCCCGTTTCCGGGATCAATAATAAGGAGGGGAGTGGTTATGAGGACGGCATTCTGGCTGGCGGGCGCAGCGGCGCTGGTGCTGGCAAATCAGGCTTTCGCCGGCGACACCATCAAGATCGGCTTCGTTTCGACCTTCAGCGGCCCGACCGCCGTGATCGGCAACGACATGCGCAATTCCTTCGAGCTCGCGCTCGACCACATCGGCCGCAAGATGGACGGCAAGCCGGTCGAGGTGATCTACGAGGACGACGGGCAGAAGCCCGATGTCGGCAAGCAGAAGACCGAGAAGCTGGTGCAGTCCGACAAGGTCGATTTCATCGTCGGCTACATCTGGTCGAACGTGCTCCTGGCCTCGCTCAAGACCGCGGTGGATACGCAGACTTTCCTGATCTCGGCCAATGCCGGTCCGTCGCAGCTCGCCGGCGAACTGTGCTCGCCTTACGTGTTCTCGACCTCCTGGCAGAACGACCAGACGCCCGCCGCCATGGGCCTCTACATGAACCAGAAGGGCGTCAAGAGCGTGTTCCTGATCGGGCCGAACTACGCGGCCGGCAAGGACATGCTCGCGGGCCTGAAGAGCACGTTCAAGGGTGAGGTCAAGGGCGAGGAGTACACGGTCTGGCCGAGCCAGCTCGATTTCTCCGCCGAGCTCTCCAAGGCGCGCGCCTCGGGCGCCGAGTCGATCTTCGTGTTCTATCCCGGTGCGGCCGGCGTGCAGTTCCTCAATCAATATGCGCAGGCCGGACTGAAGAGCACGATGCCGCTCTACACCGCCTTCACGGTCGACGAGCTGTCGCTGCCGCTCCAGAAGGAGAACGCGCTCGGCGTGCCCGGCGCGCAGGAATGGGTCAACGACCTCCCGAACGAGCAGAACAAGCGCTTCGTCGCCGACTACCGCAAGAACTACCCCAATCTGCGCCCGACCTATTACGGCGCCCAGGCCTATGACGCGGCCC
The DNA here is from genome assembly GCF_011516635.5 of Bradyrhizobium barranii subsp. apii. Lineage (GTDB taxonomy): Bacteria > Pseudomonadota > Alphaproteobacteria > Rhizobiales > Xanthobacteraceae > Bradyrhizobium > Bradyrhizobium barranii. Next base: position 9,657,511 of record NZ_CP096255.1, read on the forward strand.
AGCTCATCAACAGCGCGGTGGTCGCTGTGAAGGGCGACACCAGCAAGAAGGACGCGATGAAGGCCGAGATGGAGAAGGCCAACTTCAAGTCGCTGCGCGGCCCGTTCAAATACGGCAAGAACCACATCCCGGTGCAGAGCTTCTATCTCCAGGACGTGGTCAAGGACGGCGAAGGCCAGCTCTCGCTGAAGACGGTCGCGACGATCGTGGAGAACGACCAGGATCGCTTCCACGAAAAGTGCGCGATGAAGTGAGCTGATGCCTCTTCCCCTCTCCCCGCCTGCGGGGAGAGGGTGAGGGGGAGTCTCCGCGGGGACGGAGGTCGTTGTACTCCTCGATAGTCCCCACATCGTCATTGCGAGCGCAGCGAAGCAATCCAGACTGTCTCCGCGGAGGGACTCTGGATTGCTTCGCTGCGCTCGCAATGACGTGTTGAGAGAACGTTGCTCCTGGGGACATATCTCTCGCGGAGAGTCCCCCCTCACCCGGAATTTGCTGCCGCAGATTCCGGCCTCTCCCCGCAGGCGGGGAGAGGCGAAGACCTACACCCGCGGCATGCTCGCAGGCCTTACCTCGCGGGCCTGCGCCGCGAGCCTGATCCCGGCATTGGCTGCGCCAAATCCCTGATAGTCCCTTCGCTCGACGATCTCGAAGAAGAAACGCTCGTCGAAGATGTGGGTGTAGACCTGGAAGAACTCGCCGTCGCCTTCGCGGTCGTAGAGGATGTGGTTGGCGCGCAGCTGCGCCATCAGGTCGGGCGCGAGGTCGTATTTGGCTTCGATGTCGTCGTAGTAGTTATCGGGGATATCCAGGAAATCCGCGCCACGCTTGCGCATCGCGGCGACCGTCGCAAAAATGTCCCGGCAGGAGAACGCGACGTGCTGCACGCCCGAGCCGAAGAACTCCGAGATGAAACGCGCCGGCAGGGTGCGGTTGGCGGATGAGCCGTTGAGCACGAAGCGCAGGCTCTGGTCGGCGTTGATGACCGCCTGACTCTGCACGAGGCCGCGGGGGTCGGCGATCTCCATCTGCGGCAGCCGCCTCAGGTCGAGGATGCCGGTGTAGAACAGCAGCCAGGACAGCATCTCGTCATAGGGCATCGACTGCGCGATGTGATCGACGGCGAGCAGGGCGTCGGCGTTCGCGTCACTTGCGACCGGCTCGAAATCGGTATCCCAGTTCTTGCCGGCCTGATCGAGGAAGTAGAGCAGGCTGCCGCCGACGCCATGGATTGCGGGAATCTCCAGCTCGCCCGGCCCGACCGGCTGGTAGAAGGTGCGCGTCTTCAGCGCTTCGGCGCGCCGCATGGCAAGACCGGCATTGTCGACGTCGAGCGCAATCGCGCAGACGCCGGGGCCGTGCGTGACGTAATGCGAATGCGCAAAGCCGTCGGTCTCGCAATTGATCACGAGCTCGACCTTGCCCTGCGACCAGCGCTCCACGGCCTTGCTGCGATGCTTGCCGGTCTTGCGGAAGCCGAGCTGCGCGAACAGGCGGGCGAGGTCGACCGCCTTGGTCTCGTTGACGGCAAACTCGATGAAGCCGGTGCCGTGGCTCCTGGCCTTCGGCGCCAGCGGCTCGCCGACAAGCTTCGGCCAATCCGGCGCGAGCTGGTCCTCCAGCAGGATCAGCGAACGCAGGCCGTCGACCGCGGTCTGAGCGGACGAGCCGGCGCGGAACTGGTCGTTGAAGATTTCGAGCGATAGCGGCCCGACATAGCCGGTCGCCGCGATGGCCTGCATGAATTCACCGACCGGGAGGTCGCCCTGGCCGGGGAAGGAGCGGAAGTGCCGGCTCCATGAGAGGATGTCGAGCTCGAGCTTCGGCGCGTCGGCGAGTTGTACAAGAAAGATCTTGTCGCCGGGGATCGAGGCCATGGCGCGTACCGGAAAGCCGGGCGCGAGCGCGTGAAAACTGTCGAGGATGACACCGATCGCGGGATGATCGGCGCGCCGCACGATCTCCCAGGCGTCGCGGTAGTCGTTGACATGGCGGCCCCAGGCCAGCGCTTCATAGCCGACGCGCAAGCCGCGCTCGGCCGCGCGCCCGCCGAGCTCACGAAAATCATCCGCGGCGCGATCGATGCCGCCGAGCGAGGCGGGCGAGACGTTGGAGCAGATCAGCAGGAGGTCGGTGCCGAGCTCCTGCATCAGGTCGAACTTGCGCTCGGCGCGGGCAAAGTTGCGTGTCCGCTGCGGCTCCGGCATGCCCTCGAAATCGCGGAACGGCTGGAATGCGCAAATCTCGAGATTGAGGTCCTTGCACAGCTGCGCCACCTCGCGCGGGCCCGAGCCGAACGACAGCAGATCGTTCTCGAAAATCTCGACCGAGTCGAACCCGGCTGATGCGATGGCGCGGAGCTTCTCGTCCAGGCTGCCTGAGAGCGAGACGGTCGCGATCGAACGCTTGTTCATGCTGCGTTGTCCTCCATGGCGCCGCCGAGAAAGAGCTGGCCGATACGCGGATCGTTCAGAATGCGCTTTGCGCCGTCGACCATGCGGGTCTGGCCGAGTTCGAGCACGATGCCGATGTCGGAAATCTCCAGCGCCGAGCGCGCGTTCTGCTCGATCATCAGGATGGTGACGCCGCGGTCGCGCAAGCCTTTCAGGATGTCGAAGGTCTGCTGCACCATCAGCGGCGACAGGCCAATTGAGGGCTCGTCGATCAGCACGAGCTTCGGCTCGAGCAGCAGCGAGCGCGCGATCTCGAGCTGCTTCTGCTCGCCGCCGGAGAGCGTGGAGGCCTGCTGCGCCGACTTGCGGCGCAACGCGGGAAACAGGTCGAGCGCGGCTTCGATCCGTGCGGGCAGGTCGATGCCCTTGCCGGCCGAGACCCCACCAAGCTCGATATTGTGGCGCACCGACAGTTCGGGAAAGATGTTGCGGCCCTGTGGCACGTAGCAGATGCCGGCATTGAGCAGCGCGCGCTGGCTCAGATTCGTGACGTCGCGGCCGGCAAAGCTGATCTTGCCTTCGCGCAGCTTCAACAGGCCGAAGATCGCCTTGAACACCGTCGACTTGCCGGCACCGTTGGGGCCGATGATGGTGGTGATGGTGGCCTGCGGCACGGCGAAGGTGGTGCCGTTCAGGATCGTCATCTTGCCGTAGCCGCCGACGAGATTGTTAACCGAGAGGATCGGGTCGCTCATGATGGCTTCCTAATGTCCGAGATAGGCTTCGATCACGGCGGGATTTTTCCGCACTTCGTCCGGCCGCCCCATCGCCAGCACCTTGCCCTCCGCCATCACCATCACGCGCGAGCACAGTGACATCACGAATTCCATGTTGTGCTCGATCACGACGAAGGTCGCGTTCTTCTCGCGGTTGATCGCGACCAGGCGGTCCTTCAGGTCCGACAGCATCGACGGGTTGACGCCGCCGGCGGGCTCGTCGAGCAGCACGAGGCGCGGGCCGCCCATGAAGGCCATCGCGGCATCGAGCAGTTTTTGCTGGCCATAGGAGAGTCCGCCGGCCGGCTCGTCGGTGAGATGGTCGAGCTTGAAGAAGCCGATCATCTGGTTGGCGGTCTCAGTCAACCCGGCATCGGAGCGGCCGACCAGGCGCGAGGCCATATTGCCCTGGTGCTCCTGTCCCGCGAGGATCAGGTTCTCGCGCACCGAGAGCTTTGGGAACACCTGCAAGAGCTGGAAGGTGCGGCTGACCCCGAGCTTGTTGAGCTCGGCGGGACGCAGGCCCGTGACCACCTTGCCGTCGAGCTTCACCTCGCCGCCTGATGGTGTGAGCTGGCCGAGGATGCAGTTGAACAGGGTCGACTTGCCGCAGCCGTTCGGGCCGATCAGGCCGAGGATCTCGCCTTCGCGGACGTCGAATGAGACGCCATCGACCGCGCTGATGCCGCCGAAATTCTTCTTGATGCCGGTGACTTCCAGGACCGCGCTCATTGCACCGTCTCCAGCCGGGACTTTGCCACGGCGCGCAGCGCGGAGGCCGCCTTGGTGCGGCGCTCGGCGAGGTAGCGGTCGAGAATTCCCAGAATGCCGGTCGGCGACCAGATCAACAGCAGCATCACCGCGACCGCGTAGAGCATCAGATAATACCCTTCCGTGAAGCGCAGCCATTCCGGCAACAGCACCGCGATCATCGCGCCGAGGAAGGGGCCGAAATAGAAGCCGGCACCGCCGACGATCACCATCATCAAGAGGTCGAGCGAGAGCGACAGGTTGAACGGCACGGGATCGATATATTGCGTCAGCGGCGCATAGAGCGCGCCGGCGACGCCGCCGAGCGCCGAGCCGATCGCGAACGCCATCAGCGTATAGCGCCTTGTGTCGACGCCGAGCGACTGCGCGCGCAGCGGATTTTCGCGCAATGCCATGAAGGCGCGGCCCCAGGGCGAGCGGATCAGCCACCACACCGCCAGCGACACGATCGCAAGCGAGCCGAGGCAGACATAGTAGAACGGTAGCGGCTTGTTGGTCGCGATGCCGAAGATGTGCGGCCTCGGAATGTTGGAGATGCCGTAGATGCCGCCGGTGAGCCAGCTTTCGTTGCGGAACACCAGGAAGGCGAGGGTGGAGAAGGCGAGCGTGACGAAGGCGAGGTAATGGTGCTGCACGCGCAGCGCCGGATAGCCGAGCACCCAGCCGACCGCGAAGCTCAAGGCAATCGCGACCACGATCGCCGCCGGCAGCGGCCAGCCATGGGTGGTCATGATCGCGGCCGCATAGGCGCCGATGCCGACGAAGGCGCCTTGCGCCAGCGAGACCTGGCCGGCATAGCCGAGCGTCAAATTGAGCCCCATCGCGGCGATGCTCATCACCGCCCATTGGCTCAGGATGAACAGGCCGTAGCGGTTGAAATTCATGGGGATGATGATCAGGCCGGCAATGACGATGAGGCCGAGCGCGATCTTCAACGGTTTGGCGAAGCCGCTCATACGGTGCGCTCCTCGGCGCGGCCGAGCAAGCCCTGCGGCCGGAACAGGATGACGGCGATCAGGAAGATCATCGGCACGGCGGCGCGGTACTGCGTCGAGACATAGGCGGCGGCGAGATTGTCGAGCACGCCGATCAGGAGGCCGCCGGCGATGGCGCCGCGCACCTGGTTGAAGCCGCCGACGATCGCGGCGATGAAGGCGGCCTGGCCGAGCACCTCGCCGGAGGAGAATTTTGCGAGATAGATCGGCGTGATCAAAAGCGACGCCAGTGCGACCAGGAAGGCGTTGATCAGGAACGTCAGCAGGATCATGCGCTCGACCGGCACGCCGATGATGCGCGCTACCGTCGGATTCTGCGCCGCCGCCTGCATCTGGTGACCGAGCGACGTGCGGTTGAGAAGGCTCGTCAGGCCGAAGACGGCAAGAATGGCGAGGACGAGGACGCCGATGCTTTGCAGCGATACGGCATGTCCGAGAATGGAGATATCACCGGTCGGCACGATCGAGGGGAAGGGCGAGGCCTCCGCGCTGAAGAACTGCTTCACGGCCTCCTTGATGCCGATCGCGAGCGCCATCGTCGCGATCGCCAGCGGCAGCACGCCATGGCGCATCATCGGATCGACCAGCAGCATCTTGAAGGCGAGGCCCAGCAGGAGCATCGAGAGCAGGATGCCGAGGATGATCGCGAGCCAGAACGGCGCGCCCGCATGCATCGCCGCCAGCATCAGGAACGCCGGCAGCATCACGAACTCGCCTTGCGCGAAGTTGATGGTTTGCGAGGTCTGCCACAGCAGCGTGAAGCCGACCGCGACCAGCGCATAGATCGCACCGGTGGCAAGGCCTGCGACCAGAAGATCGAACAGATTGGACATTTTCCCCTCTCGTGTCCCTCGCCCAGCTCTGTCGTCTCCCTCGCCCCGTTCTTACGGGGAGAGGGCGGGGTGAGGGGCTCTATCCGCGAGCCCATCTCTCACCGTCCTTGCAGAAGCACCCCTCACCCCAACCCTCTCCCCGCGAAGAGCGGGGCGAGGGAGAAGAGAGACCCCCGCATCCGCCTTCGCTGAAGCTTCGGCGGGACGGGCGCGGGGAGAGGCGAAAAAGCCTCACTTCACCTTGGGTAGCACCTGCTTCACCACCTGCTTGCCTTCGACTACTTCGACCAGAAAGCTCTGCCGGTCGATGTCGCCGGTCTCGCTGAGGGTGACGTCCATCAGAATGCCCGGCTCGTCCGCGGCCTTGATGGTCAGGCCGTGCAGCGTGTCGGCGAATGCCTTGCTGTCGACCTTGCCCATCTTCTCGGTGGTGGCCTTCACCATGTAGACGGCGAGATAGCCCTTCAGGCCGTTATGGTCGGGCACGTAATTGTACTTCTTGGAAAACTTGTCGCGGAACGCCTTGATCAGGTCGACCGGCGCGTCCGTGGTGAGGCCGACATGGCCACGCGCGCCGTTGGCGGCATCGCCGGCGAGCTCGATCACCTTCTGGCCGATCAGCGTAGTCTCGCCCATCAGGGGCGCGGTGACGCCCTGGCGCTTCAGCTCTTTCAGGATGCGCGCGCTCTCTTCTTCATTCAGGTAGACGAACACCGCATCGGGGTTGGCGGCCTTGATCTTGCCGACGTCGGCGGCGAAGTCGGCTTGTCCCGCTTCGGTCGAGAGATCGGCGACCACCTTGGAGCCAAGCCGGTCGAGTTCCTTCACGACGACGTCGCGACCGCCGCGGCCGAAGTCGTTGTTGACCCAGACCACCGCGACCGTCTTCGCCTTCATGTCGTCGTGGATGTATTTTGCGACCTTCGGCATCGACGATTGCTGGCCGAACGAGGTGCGGAACAGGAACTTGTTGCCGGCTTGCGTCAATTCGGCGGCTTCGCCGCCCATGATCTGAGCGATGCCGGCTTCGGCCGCGAGCGGCGCCGTCACCTTGACCGAGCCGGAATAGCCGGGCCCGAGCAGCACATAGGGCTCGGCGTCGAGCGCCTTCTGCACCTGGGCGCGGGCAACGCCGGGGTTGGACTGCGAATCGGCGTGTGTGACCTCCAACTTGCGGCCGAGCACGCCGCCCTTGGCGTTGATCTCTTCGATCGCGAGGTCGATGCCGTTCTTCCAGTTGGTGCCGACGGTGGCGCCGCCGCCCGAGAGCTCGGCGACGTCGGCGAGCTTGATCGCCTGCGCGTGGACGCTGGTTGCAGTCGCGAAGGCAAGCAATGCGCCTGCCACTAGGGTCAATTTCATGGTCACTCCTCCCATTTTTCGTTGATATTGTCCGCGGCCTTGTGTCCGGCCGCTTCGGTTACGCGGCGTGATAGGCCGCGCTTCGCGCCGCCATCACCTCGTCGAAAGCCTCTCCCATGACCTCGGTCGATGGGGCAAGGCCCGTGAACAGTTCGAAGGCATCGGCGGCCTGGTAGATCGCGAGTTCCCGCCCGGTCATGATCCGCGCGCCCTCGGCCTGTGCTGCTGCCAGCAGCGGCGTGATCAGCGGCGAATAGACGGCGTCCGCGACCCACATTTTCTCGTGCAGCAAGGTCGCCGGGACCGGCATGCCCCGGTTCGGCAGCATGCCGACCGGCGTGCCGTTGACGAGGCCGGTTGCGCCATCGAGCGCGTCCTCGACGCTTTTCGCCACCGTGGCGCCACCGTGCCTGGCAAGCAATGAAGCGAGCTTTTCGGCGCGCGCCGTCTCGCTGTCGAAAATGCGGAGGCCGGAGACCTTCAGGCTCGCCAGCGCAAAGGCGATTGCCTTGCCGACGCCGCCCGTTCCGATCACGGCGACTGCATTTCCGGACGGTGCCAACAGCGGCGCGACCGCGCGCGCAAACCCGGTCGTGTCGGTGTTGTGGCCGATCAGCCGGCCGTCCCTGACGACGACGGTGTTGACCGCGCCCATGGCGGCCGCGCCCGGCGCCAGCTCGTCGAGCAGCGGGACCACCGCTTCCTTGTAAGGGTAAGTCACGTTGACGCCGGCAAAGCCGAGCCGCCGCACGCCCTCGAGCATCATGCGGAGCCCGGCCGCATCGGCGCCGGCGACCTCGATGAGCTGGTAGTGACCGCGCAGGCCGAGCGCCTCGGCGGCCCGCTCATGCATGGCAGGGGAGGCGGAATGCGCGATCGGCGCCCCGATCAGGCCGGTGAGAAGCTTCTCGCTGGCGGCGTATCCGCGCTTGGACATGGTTGGCTATCGTCTCGTTGGGAGCGTTGGGTCCTGGCCATTAGCGGGGAAATCCGCACAATTCCAAGGGGGCTTCCAGTTGCGACGATAGCCTTTCCCGTGCCTAACACAATTACCCATTTATTGGGCAAACCTGACATAATGTTATTTCTTCCGCGCGCGTGCCGGGGCGGCGTTGCCCTCGCTGCGGGACGGCTCCACCGCGCGCATCTCGGCGCGCAGGGACTCGATGAAATACTCGACATGGAGCGACAGTGGCGCGCCGCGCTTCACCGCAATATAGGTCTCGAACCGCGTCGGCTCGGTGATCTTCAACAGCTCGATTCCCGGATAGCCGCCATGGGCCACCGTGAACTGGTCGATGATGGCGATGCCGAGCCCTGCCTTCACCAGCGCACACACCGTGGTGCCGAAGCGCGCGCGGATCGTGATGTTGTAGTCGAGCCGGTGGCGCGCAAAGATCCCGGCCATGATCCGGCCGTAGGGATCGTTGGGATCGATGCCGATCAGCGGATAGCGGGTGATCTCGGCCGCCGAGACCTGCTTGCGGCCGGCAAGCTCGTGACCCGGCGGCACGATGCAATAGAGCTCACCCGAGGCGAGCGGCATGAAGTCGAGCCCGGAATGCTCGAGCCGATAGCTCATCGCCACGCACTCGCCGCGGCCGAGCAGGAGGTAGTCGATGGCCTCCTCGAGCTTGAGGATGTTGATGTCGATGCCGAGATCCGGATAGCGGCGCCGGACGCGCTCGATCGCGCGCGGCACCATCACCTGGGAGATGCTCGGCACCGAGCCGATGCGCAATTCCGACAAACCGCCGCGGCCGATCTTGGAGATGAGCTCGGAGAGGTCGTCGACCTTCTTGTAGACGCCGTTGATCTGCTCAAAGATGTTCTCGGCTTCCGGCGTCGGGAAATAGCGCCCGTTCTGGCGCTGGAAGAAGCGGATGCCGAGCGTGCGCTCGGTGTATTTGACCAGCCGGCTGATCCCCGGCGCTGACACGTTGAGCAGCTTCGCCGCGCCGCCGATGGTACCCGTCACCATCACGGCACGGATCACTTCAATCTGGCGCAGCGTCATCATGTCGTGGGCATCCCAAAGAGGATCGTGGTGGCGATCATCTCACGAGAGCCGTGATGTCATCCAGCGGCAAGTGTGATGTGGGCGGAGCGGGCGGCGCTTCACCCTCCCCCTCCAGGGGAGGGTAAGAGCGCAGCTCGCTCACCGGCAACAATTGCTGATTAACTTCGCAGTCAGAATGTTTCGGCCAAAATCGGCACGTTCGAATGGAAGGGCGCCGCTCGCGCAGAACGTACGCCTCACCTGTAACCGCGTTCTAGCTCGCCGGGCTCTCGGGCGACGCGCTGCCGGGCCGCTCCGCGCGTTCGCGCTGCAGCACTTCGCGCGCGTACTCGATGATCTTCTGCTTGTTTGCCGTTTCGCGGACGGCGAAAAACACGCGGTTGAGTTCCAGGCCGAGCACGCTGTTGAGGGCGATGTCCTCGTCTTCCATCGTGATTTTCCCGCTTCAGACGCCATAGGTGTAACTTGACGTCACTTCCTCCACAAGTAGATTAAATCTCGGGTGCAGACGAGGGCCGGTAAACTACGGAAGCAGCGAATTGAGGCAGCTCCCAAATACGTGCTATACCTACGGCGAGGCTCAGGAAACGTACCGATGTCCGCCGTAGACGCCGTAGATTATGGCCGGGAAGCGCTCGACTTCATCGAAGGCCTGGGGACCTATCGCAAGGTACCGGACGCCATGAATGCGCTTGAGGCGGCGTTCGGTCGCTTCGGCTTCGAGACCATCATCGTGACGGGGTTGCCGAATCCCGATCAGCGGTTCGCGCAGATGGTGCTCGCCAAGCGCTGGCCGGCAGGATGGTTCAATCTCTACACCCAGAACAATTACGACCGCGTCGACCCCGTGGTGCGGCTGTGCCGGCAATCGGTCAATCCGTTCGAGTGGTCGGAAGCGCCCTATGATGCCGAGCTCGAGCCGAGCGCGGCCGAGGTGATGAACCGCGCCGGCGATTTTCGCATGTCGCGCGGCTTCATCGTGCCGATCCACGGGCTCACCGGCTACGAGGCGGCGGTGTCGCTCGGTGGCGTCCATCTTGACCTCAATCCCCGCAGCAAGCCGGCACTGCACCTGATGGCAATGTATGGCTTCGACCATATTCGCCGCCTGCTGGATCCGGCGCCGCATCTGTCGACGCGTCTCACCCCGCGCGAGCGCGAGGTGATCGCCTGGGCCTCGCAGGGCAAGTCGGCCTGGGAGATCGGTGAGATCCTGCACATCACGCAGCGCACTGCAGAAGAGCATCTTGCAACCGCCGCGCGCAAGCTCGGTGCCGTCAACCGTACGCATGCGGTTGCACTGGCGATTCGCAACAAGCTCATCAATCCCTAAGCGACGTACTGGGAAATTTCCCAATATCGAACCTGCCTCTTTTCGCAGAGGCTGCCCCTCATTCCGGCTGAATGGGGGTTTTCATGATTCACGCAATTTCTTCGGTCAATCGCCACCTTTACGAAGACGTACTCGAGCAGCACTTCCGACTACGCCACGACATCTTCGTCGAGGAGCGGCACTGGGAGACGCTGCGCCGGCCTGATTGCCGCGAGGTCGATTCCTACGACGACGAGGACACTGTCTATCTGCTTGCGCTGGAAGGCCGGCGCGTCGTCGGCGGTCACCGGCTCTACCCCGCCACCAAACCCTCGATGATGAGCGAGGTCTTCCCGCATCTGGCATCGGTTCGCGGCTGCCCTGCGAATCCGCTGGTCTGGGAATGGTCGCGCTACTTCGTCGTGCGCGATCGCCGCGACGGCACTCTCAACCTGCAACTGATGGCGGCGGTGCAGGAATTCTGCCTCGATCAGGGAATCGCGCAGGTCAGCGCGATCATGGAGACCTGGTGGCTGCCGCGCTTCCATGAGGCCGGCTTCGTCGTGACGCCGCTTGGTCTGCCCGAGCTGGTGGAGAACGCCTGGACCATGGCGGCGACCATCGACATTCGCCGCGAGACCCTCGATGCCCTGCATGATCGCATCGGCATGGATTCGATCGTACAACAGGACGGCCCGCGTCTGGACGCCGTCGCCCGTGCCAACCTCTGCGGCCTTGCTGCCGCGCAACGAAAGAGCGCCTGAAATGTCGAACATGATGCGGGACAGCCAGATCATGGCGCAGACCAAGGACGAGAATCTCGGCTACATGTCCGACATGGCGCTCGAGCTGGCGCAGATGGCGGAAGACACCGGATTGGCAACGCTCGCCTATCTGTTCCGGATGGCGGCGCTGGAAGCCTCGACGGCCAACAGCGTGCTGGCCGAGCCGGATGATCTTCCCCGGCAGATGACGTCGCACTAGACGCCTTCTCCTACTTCCGTCGACCTTCGCGCCCTCTCCCAGGCATGCCTGGGGGAGGGCGATCGTTTGGGTGCGGCAGGTTGACCCATCCTGTGCGGCAGCCTTCTTGCAGGGCCAATTTCGATCGCATGCACCGGCATGCAACAAAGTGCATGTCTGGTGTTGAATCGCTCTTGCCTCGGAACGATACTGCCATTACCCATTTTTCCGCCTTGAAGAGGCAGGGGGAGCTCTTTCACTGATGGCGACCGTGTTCGAACATCGGCGCGACACCGCGTGCGCCTGAAAGAGTTTTGATGCTGCTCGTCGTCGAACAGTTCTTGAACGGATTGCAGTTCGGCCTGCTCCTGTTCCTGCTCGCCGCCGGCCTGACGCTGGTGCTCGGGATCATGGATCTCGTCAACCTCGCGCACGGCTCGCTCTACATGATGGGCGCCTATTTCGCCGCGACCTTTGCGGCCTGGACCGGCAGCTTCCTGCTCGGTGCGCTGATGGCGTTAGGGGCGACTTTGGTGCTCGGCATCGTGCTGGAGATGTCGGCGCTGCGGCATCTCTACGGGCGCGATCATCTCGACCACGTGCTCGCGACCTTCGGCCTGATCCTGTTCTTCAATGAAGCGGTGCGGCTGATCTGGGGTCCGGCCGGGCTTGCGCTGCCGCTGCCGGCCTGGCTCACGGTGCCGGTGCCGATCCTGCCCGGCATCCACTATCCCGCCTATCGTCTCGCCATCATCGTGGTGGCGCTGCTGGTCGCGCTGCTGCTCTATCTCGGCGTGATGCGCACCCGCATCGGCATGCTGATCCGCGCCGGTGCCTCCAACCGCGAGATGATCGGCGCGCTCGGTATCAACATCAAGCTGCTCTACACGCTGGTGTTCGGCCTGGGCGCCGCGCTCGCCGGCCTCGCCGGCCTGATGCAGGCGCCGATCCTCACCGTGCAGATCGGCATGGGCGAGAACATCCTGATCCTCGCCTTCGTCATCATCGTGATCGGCGGCATCGGCTCGATCCGTGGCGCGTTCCTCGCCGCGATCTTCGTCGGCATGATCGACACGCTCGGCCGCGCCTTCCTGCCCAACCTGTTGCGGCAGGTGCTGAGCGGCGCCGCCGCCTCCACCGCCGCGCCCGCACTGTCGTCCATGCTGATCTATCTGCTGATGGCGATCGTGCTGGTGGTGCGGCCGGAGGGGCTGTTTCCGGCCAACCGTCGATGAAGGCTTTCACTGTGCGCAAGGCCGTCACGGCCCTGATGCTAGCGGGCCTCGTGCTGCTGCCGCTCTATTCGCAGCTGTCCGGCAACATCTTCATCCTGACGCTGTTTACCCGCATCGTCATCCTGGCGCTGGCGGCCGCGAGCCTCAACCTCATCATGGGTTTTGGCGGTATGATGAGCTTCGGCCACGCCGCCTATCTCGGCATCGGCGGCTACGCGGTCGGCATGCTCGCGCAGGAAGGCGTCGGCTCCGGCTTCATCCAGTTCTCGGTCGCGCTCGCAGCTTCCGCGATCTATGCGCTGGTGATCGGCGCGCTCTCGCTGCGTACGCGTGGCGTCTACTTCATCATGATCACGCTGGCGTTTGCGCAGATGGCCTATTACGTCGCCTCGGGCCTCGCGCGTTACGGCGGCGATGACGGTCTCACCGTCTACAAGCGCAGCGACTTCTCCGGCCTGATCAACCTGTCGAACCGCACGCAGTTCTATTATCTCTGCCTCGCCTGCCTGTTCGCCGTGATCGTCCTGATCTGGCGCATCACCAATTCGCGCTTCGGCCTCGTCTTGCAGGGCCTGCGCTCCAACGAGCAGCGGATGCAGGCGATCGGCTTTCCGGCAAAACGCTACCAGCTCGTCTGCTTCGTCATCTCCGGTATGATGTGCGGCCTTGCCGGCGCACTGCTCGCCAACAACACCGATTTCATCAGCCCGGCCGTGATGTACTGGACCCGCTCCGGCGACCTCATGGTGATGGTGATCCTGGGGGGCATGGGCACGCTGTTCGGCCCGGTGATGGGCGCGGTGGTGTTTTTGCTGCTGGAAGAATTCCTGTCGCAGATCACCGAATACTGGGCGCTGATCATGGGCCCGCTCTTGCTGCTGATCGTGCTGTTCGGCCGCGGCGGCATCATGGGCCTGCTCGGGAGGCTCAATCGTGGCTGAACCGCTGCTCCGCGTCGAAAAACTGGTGCGCCGCTTCGGCGGCATCGTTGCGACGGACAACGTCTCGCTCGACGTAGCTAGCGGCGAGCTGCACGCTATCATCGGCCCGAACGGTGCCGGCAAGACCACGCTGATTAGTCAGCTCACAGGGCACCTCGAACCGCATTCCGGCAGCGTCTCGCTCGGCGGTCGCGACATCACCTATCTGCCGGCCTATCGCCGCTGCGCGCTGGGGCTCGCCCGTTCGTTCCAGATCACCTCGCTGCTGCTCGACTTCACCGCCGCCGACAATGTCGCGCTGGCGGCGCAGGCGCATGCCGGCCACTCGTTCCGCTTCTTCGCCAATGCGCGCAAGGAGAAGGGCCTGCGCGATGCCGCCCATGCCGCGCTCGACCGCGTCGGGCTCGGCCATCGCGCCGATGTCCTGGTGTCCAGGCTCAGCCATGGCGAGCGCCGCCAGATCGAGCTCGCGGTCGCGCTCGCGAGCAAGCCGAAGCTGCTGCTGCTGGACGAGCCGATGGCGGGTCTTGGCGTCACCGAATCCCAGCGCATGGTGCAACTGCTTCAGGAGCTGCGGAAGGAAGTCTCGATCGTGCTGGTCGAGCACGATATGCCGGCGGTGTTCGCGCTCGCCGACCGCATCTCGGTGCTGGTCTATGGCCGCGTCATCGCCTCGGGCGATCCAGCCGCGATCCGCGCCAACGAGGACGTCAAGCGCGCCTATCTCGGCGACCAGCACGTGGTGACGCACCATGTCTGAAAAGGCGACGGCTGACACGCTGCTCGACGTCGACGGCATCGAGACCTGCTACGGCCTCTCCCAGGTGCTGTTCGGCCTGTCGCTGTCGATCAAGCCGGGCGAGATGGTCTCGCTGATGGGCCGCAACGGCATGGGCAAGACCACCACCATCCGCTCCATCATGGGCCTGACACCGGCGCGCGCCGGAACGATCCGCTTCGCCGGCGCAGAAGTGCGGCAGCTTCCATCCTACAGAATTGCAAAACTCGGCGTCGGCCTCGTCCCCGAGGGACGCCAGATCTTCCCGAACCTCACCGTGCGCGAAAATCTCGTCGCGGCCGCCGCCGATCGCTTCGCTAGCCCCAATCCCTGGACGCTGGCCGCGATCTACGTGATGTTCCCCCGCCTTGCCGAGCGTGCCTCCAACATGGGCAACCAGCTCTCCGGCGGCGAGCAGCAGATGCTCGCGATCGGCCGCGCGCTGATGACGAATCCGAAGCTGCTGATCCTGGACGAAGCGACCGAGGGTCTTGCGCCGCTGATCCGCGAAGAAATCTGGAACTGCCTGTCGCTGCTGAAGCGCCGGGGACAGTCGATCCTGGTCGTCGACAAGAACGTCGACCACCTCGCCCGCATCTGCGACCGGCACTACATCATCGAGCGCGGCAAGACGGTGTGGAGCGGCACGTCCGTCGAGCTGATGGCGGAGCCGGATCTGCAGCATAAATATCTGGGCATCTGACGCGCTCCTGGATCTGGTTGCCGTATCGTCCGTGCAGATCGCCTCGCGCGCAGAACCTCGTCGAGGACGTCAGTTTCGAAGCTCTCCAAACTGCGCGCAGAGGTCTTGAGTGCGCCGCCGCCAGCCGCCAATGTCGCGGCCTAGCGGATTCGATGCAGGACTTTTACAATCAAATTGCCGGACGGCCTGACGACGACATCATCGGCTCCGCACAGCGAGGCGCTTCGACAGCGCCTCAGTGGCTGGATTTCCCGGGCTGTGTGTTCATCAGAGGTGAGTTTCGCGCCGATCCCGATCGGCCGGCGATCGCAGGGCCGGGCTTGTTCATCTCCGTTGCGCTCGATGAAGGCGCAGGCCGCGGCATTCTGACGCGCACAACCGGTGCAGGGCAGATGACGGCGATTGCCGTGCGCGAATCCGTCGCCCTAGGAGGCTCGGTTCGCTGCGGCGAACGTCCTGCGATCGGCCTGGCGCTTCCCCAAGCCTCCATCGACGGGCTCGGACTCGGCGACGAGGTTCGGGCGCTGTTCAAGACCGACGCGTTGGGCACGGCCATCGTCTCTCTCCCGGCGTCTCCGCGCGTGCAGGCCCTCGCGGCAGAAATGTTCTCGCCACCGGTGGCCGGAAACGCGACGCAATTGCTGCTGTCGGCGCACGCCGCCGAGATCGTGGTCCACGCCTTGTTCGGCGAGCGCGGGATCGCGCTCGATCCTGCAGCCGACCTCCAGCGGGAGCGGTTGCAATCGGTCAAGGCGCGCATGGATGCCGATCTCGCTTATCCCTGGAGCATCGACGAACTGGCGCGGAATGCGGGGCTGAGCCGCCGGTCCTTCAATCAGAAATTCCAGATGGCGTATGGCGAGAGCGCGATCGACTATTTGCGGGCCCGCCGACTCGATGCCGCACGTGACCTTCTGATTCATCAACGGTTGTCGGTCACCGAGGCGGCCTTTCGGGTCGGCTATGCCCATCCGGCCAATTTCGCGACGGCGTTCCGCAGGCACTTCGGCTATTCGCCGAGCCGCTGTCAGTGAACTTGAACGCCTCCACGTGCGATCAAAGGTGATTTGCGCGCGCGCAAAGGCGGTGTGCGCCTCGATCTGGTTACTCCCGGGTTGTTCGAACACGGAACTCGGGGAAGACAATGACGCGCAACGACGGGCGGACGCTCGGCTGGGAACGGATGGCGAGAACTGGTCTGGGAGCGGCCGGCCTGGGAATAGTCCTGCACGCAACGCCGTCGGTCGCACAGACCGCCGGGACCAATTCGACGTCGACGGCGACGACATTGCCTCCCGTCACGGTGGAGGCACCGATCCAGGCGCGTCCACGCACCCAGCCCGCGCAGCGAGCTTCGCAGTCGTCGCGCGGCCGCGTCGCGACGCAACGCAATGCCGGGCCCGCGCCAGCCAGAAATCCGGGCGTGCGCGAGGCCGGTGCCGGTCGCGCCAACGCGTCGAGCGAGAGCAGCTATGTTGCAGACAGCAGTTCGGCGGGTACCAAGACCAACACGCCGTTGCTCGAGACGCCGCAGTCGATCTCGGTCGTGACGCGCAAGGAACTCAACGACCGCGCCGTCCAGACGCTGACGGAGGCGGTTGGCTATGAACCCGGCGTCCGCATCGATGCTTCAGGCTACGATCCGCGTTTCGACGCGATCGCGATCCGCGGCTTCGACATCACCTATAACGGCGTTTATCTCGACGGCTTGCGCCTCGTGGGAGCCGGTCTCAGCGTGTTCAAGACCGAGCCTTATGGGGTCGACAGCATCACTGTGGTCCGCGGGCCGAGCTCGGCACTCTACGGGCTCGGCTCGCCCGGCGGACTGATCGACCTGTCGAGCAAGCTGCCGACCAGCCAGCCGTTTCACGAAGTGCAGACGGTGTTCGGCGACCGCGATCGCGTTCAGGGCAATTTCGACCTGTCGGGCCCGGTCGATGCCAACGGTCAGTTTTCGTATCGGCTGACCGGCGTGATGCGCGACGCGAACGTGTTCGTGCCCGGCGGCAAGGATAACAGGACCTACATCGCGCCCGCCGTCACCTGGAAGCCGGATCAATCGACGACCCTGACGATTCTCGGGTCCTATCAGAAGTCGAAGACGCCCGGATCCATGTTCACCTACTCCACGGGCACCGGCACCGCCACGGACATCTTCACGGGCAGTCCGTCCTACAATTCGCTCGACCAGGAGCAGGGACGCGTGGGCTACCTGTTCGAGCACGCGTTCAACAACGACGTGACCGTCCGCCAGAAATTCCGTTACGTCGATGTCGACGCGGTCACCCGCTATGTGGGCTTTCTCGGCGCGCCGGTGGGCAATGTCGTCTCGCGCTACACCGGCTACGTCCACGACACGCTGCAATCGGCCATCATGGACAACCAAGTCGAGGCCAGGCTATCGACCGGGCCCGTGCAGCACACACTCCTGGTCGGCACCGACTACACCTCGTCGAAGTTCAACGACAAGCAGGGATTCGGCTTCGGCGTCTCCGATCTCAACCTGGCTGCGCCGGTCTACGCGCCGGAATCCATTCCCGATCCCGCGATCTCGTCCTCGACGGCCCAGCGGCAAACCCAATCCGGCGTGTATGTTCAGGACCAGGCTAGGCTCGATCACTCGATCCTGACATTGAGCGGCCGCAGCGACTGGGTCAGCACCACAGGTGAGGATCTGTTCGCGCTGACCCGGCAGACGCAGTCCGATCAGGCCTATAGCGGGCGAGCCGGGCTGACCTATGTGTTCGATTCCGGTGTTGCGCCTTACGTTGCCTATTCGACCTCATTCTTTCCCAATCTCGGTGTCGATCCGTCGGGCGCCTTCTTCAAGCCGACCACCGGCAAGCAGACCGAAGTCGGTGTGAAGTACCAGCCGCAGGGAACGAGGAGCTTCATTACCGCGGCGGTGTTCGATTTGACCCAGGACGGCGGCCTGGTCACGACGGGGACGGGCGTGACGGTCCAGCGTGGCGAGATTCAAAGCCGCGGCTTCGAATTGCAGGCGCTTGCCAGCCTGGGCGGTGGTTTCGACATCACCTCGTCGTACACCTATCTCGACATGGTGACCAAGCAGGCCGCTGACGACTCGCTGATTGGCAAGTTTCCCTCGGGCAATCCCCCGCATACCGCGACGCTGTGGGCGAACTACGCCCTGCCGCTGGCCGGACCGTTTGCAGGATTGAGCGTCGGTGGCGGCGCGCGTTACATGTCCTGGAGCTACGGCGATGATGCGAACACGTTCAAGAACAGCTCGGTAACCCTGATCGACGCGGCGCTGAAATATGATTTTGGCCAAGCGATGAAGGAGCTGAAGGGCCTCCAGTTCCAGGTCAATGCCAAGAACCTGTTCAACCTGCACTACACCACGTGCCAGGTCGGTTATTGCTACCGCGGCGCGCCGCTGACCGTCATCGCAACGCTCGGCTATCGCTGGTGAACCAGCTTGCGCCTGAGAAGCCCGGTTATCCGGTCAATATGTCTTACCCAAACCGCTGGCGCCGGCGACTAACGCGCCAGGTGGTGGGTACCGATTTCAACCAACGTGGTCCGGCAGGACAGGCGGTAGATCAGGCTGAACAATTGAACCCACATGATCGAACTCCACTGTTGATCACATGCAGGATATTAGGCCCCCAGTCTTTCCGGCCGTTTTCGAGGGACAGGGAAAATGGCTTCGTCGGCGAGCGCCGTGATGTCGTCGGAACAGACCGGACGAAGTCGCCTCACGCGGGCGTGAGACGTATCTCCGTCAAAACACCTCGAAATATTCGCGGTGCTCCCAGTCGGTCACCTCTGACAGGAAGCGGTCGATCTCGGCATTCTTGATGTGGGTGTAGTAGTCGACGAACTCAGGCCCGAACTTCTCGCGGAAGAACGGATCGTCCTTCAGCGCGGCGACCGCATCGCGCAAGCTCTTCGGCAACGGCGGCGCCTTGGTCTCGTAGGGCGTGTCGGCGGACGGGCCGGGGTCGAGCTTGCGGTCGACGCCGTCGAGGCCCGACAAAATTTGCGAGGCCATGTAGAGATAGGGATTGGCGGCGGGCTCGCCGATGCGGTTCTCCAGGCGCGTTGCGGCATCATTGGCGCCGCCGAGCACGCGGATCATCACGCCGCGATTGTCGCGGCCCCAGATCGCCCGGTCCGGCGCCAGCGAATAGGAGCGGTAGCGCTTGTAGCCGTTGATGGTCGGGGTGGTGAACACGGTCGAGGCGCGGGCATGGTCGAGCAGGCCGGCAAGGTACGCCCGGCCGAACGCGCTGAGCGGCTCGCTGCCGTCTTTCGCCATGAACTGATTTTCGCCAGACGCGCGCGAGACGATCGACTGGTGCAGGTGCCAGCCGCTCGCGAACACGTTCGGCAGTTTCGGCCGGCACATGAAGGTGGCGTGATAGCCGTGGCGGCGCGCGATCTGCTTCACGGCAGAGCGGAACAGCACCATGTTGTCGGCGGGCTCCAGCCCCTTCTTCGGTGCGAAGGTGAATTCGCACTGGCTCGGTCCGAACTCGACCTCGACCGAGCGCAAGGGCAGTCCGAGCGCGACGATATCGCGGCGAAGGATCTCCAGCACCGGCTCCATCTGATCGAAGCGCTGCTCGGTGAGGTATTGATAGCCGTGGCTGAGCAGGCTCACCGACGGCGGCGTCCCGGGCTGGCCGGCATCCTCGGGCCGCATATGCGCGTCGTCGAGCTTGAAGATGTGGAATTCAACCTCGAGGCCGGCGACGAAATCGTGGCCGCGGCCGCTGAGATCATCGAGCACCTTGCGGTAGAGGCCGCGGGTCGCGAATGGCACGGGACGGCCGTCGCCAAAATAGAGATCGCAGAGCACCCAGCCCGTCGCAGGCGCCCATGGCAGCACGCGGAACGTGGTTGGGTCGGCGACCATCAACACGTCGGCCGCGCCCTCCATCTCCTTCATGCCGAACCCGCCGCCTGACGTGAACACCGGAAACACCGTGCGGTGCGAGGTATCCTTGGCGAGCATGGTCGTGGTGATGGAGCAGCCGCTCTCCAGCGAGGCGATCGCCTCGGCGGCGATGATGGTCTTGCCGCGCAAAATGCCGTGCTGGTCCGGGAAGGCGAGGCGGATGACCTCGAGGTTCTTTTCCTCGACGATGCGGCGCAGGCGCGCTGCGGCGTCCCTCTGCTCATCCGACCACAGCGCATGACGCGCGACGAAAGTCACTCGGTTGCTCCTTCAGTCCGTGCTGTCATCGCCCGCGAAGGCGGGCGATCCAGTATTCCAGAGACGGCGACGTGTCCACGAGAGGCCGCGGCGTACTGGATGCCCCGCCTTCGCGGGGCATGACAGTGGAGTATGTGCCGCCTGCCGCTGATTGACGGCATTATCACTCCGCCGCCGTCAGCCGGTGCACGTTGTCGGCGATCTCCTTCGGCACCGGCGCGGCCCAAGGTGCGCCGCGGCGGCGCTTGACGTCGACCTCCATCCAGTAGAGCTCCCAACCCTGGGTCGGCCCGATGCCGTCCATGGTGGCCGGTCCCTGGATGCTGCGCGCCCTGCTCTCGTCCAGGAACAGCATCGGCTTTTCGCCGCCGCCGACCTTTTCGATCTCAGCCCGCAAAAGGCGGCGGTACTGCACGATCGCCTTGTCGCTCGAGCCGAGATGCTCCTTGGTGCGGTCCTGGATCGCGCCCATCGATTCCACCGCCCACTGGTCGTGGACGTTGATGTCGGTGCCCATGCCGGTATAGGTCGCGGTCGCCTGCTCGTGCGGATCGAAGCCGTAATCGTTGCCGCTGTTCTTGCGCGACTTGTAGTCGGGCAGCTCATAGAGCTCGAGCCGCTGATCGCGCATCTTCTGCTTGTCGACCGGGTTGGTGTAGCTGGTGAAGATCGCGTACCAGTAGCAGTTCTCGTCGTCGACCGGCACGTGCCACTGCGTGATCGTCATTTCCGTGCTCATGGGGATGACGAAGCCGTGCGGGAAGAGCTGGTTGGTGACGCGCACATGGGTGCGCTCCTCGTCGATCTCGCGCAGCGCGATCAGCCGCAGGCCATATTCGGTGTGCTCGACATTGATGATCGGACGGTCGTATTCGCGCAGGATCTTTGTCATCGGCAGGTCGCTGCCGGCGGAGGCGCCGCGGAACTGCTTGCCGTAAGCCGTCGACGTATCCTCGTCCTCGAAGAAGCGGTGCAGATAGGAGGCGTGCGCGGGATCGATGCCGACCTCGAGGGCCTGAAGCCAGTTGCAGGCCATGTGGCCCTTGAACGCAAAAGTGTGCGTGCCGGGCGCGACAAAGCAGTCGAGCTCCGGAAATGCCGGTGGTTCACCCCCGCCGAGATAAGCCCAGAGGATGCCGCTCCTCTCGACCACGGGATAGGAACGCTGGCGAATGTTCTGGCAGAGTTTTGAGTCCTTCGGCTCGGCCGGCGTCTCGATGCACTGGCCGGTGGCGTCGAACAGCCAGCCATGGAAGGCGCAGCGCAGGCCGCCATGTTCGAGACGTCCGAAGGCGAGGTCGGCGCCGCGATGGGCGCAGTGACGATCGATCAGACCGTAGCGTCCGCTCTCGTCGCGGAACAGCACCAGGTTCTCGCCGAGCAGTTTGACGGGACGGATCGGGCGCGCGCCCTCCAACTCGTCGACCAGCGCCGCCGGCTGCCAGTAGCTCCGCATCAGCTTGCCGCAAGGGTCCTTCGGACCGGTATGGGTGATCAGGTCGTTCTGCTCCTGGCTCATCATGGCGGGCGTCCTTTATCGGAGAGGCGTTTGTTCGCCTATTGAACGAATGGGCGAATTATGCCATGCCTTGTTCCCGCGGCAAGCAATATTTTGCAGGATGTTCCCGGACCTATGCCCAAGCTGAAGCGCAGCGAAAACGACGAGCGGGCGCCGGATTTCGTCGAGAGCCTCGATCGCGGCCTGCGCCTGCTGCAATGTTTCGGCGCGACCACCGGCCCGATGACGCTGAGCGATCTCGCCCGGGCCGCAGAGCTGCCGCGCGCCACTGCGCGGCGCATGCTGTTCACGCTTCAGCGCGGCGGCTTCGTCGCCGGCGACGGCAAGCTGTTCTCGCTGACGCCGCACGTGCTGACGCTCGCGGCTTCCTACCTGCGCTCCAGCCAGCTCGTCGCCGTGCTTCAGCCGGTGCTCGATCGCGTCGCCACAGCAGCGCAGGAAATCTCCTCGCTCGCGGTGCTCGACGGCGACGACGTCGTGTTTGTCGCACGCAGCAGCCCGGCGCGGATGTTCTCGGGTGGGCTCGAGATCGGCTACCGGCTGCCGGCGTTCTGCACCTCGGTCGGCCGCGCCATGCTCGGGCAGTTTGATGATGCAGCGCTTGCCGCACGCCTGAAGACAATGAAGCGCGAGATGTTGACGCCGCAGACGGTGACGGATCCCAGGGCGCTGCTGGCCAGCATCACAGCCGATCGCGACCAAGGCTATTCGCTGGTCGATCGCGAGGCAGAGCCGCATTTCCGCTCGATCTCGGTTCCGGTGCGCCGCTACGACGGCGTGATCGTCGCCGCCATCAACATGGGGGCCCATGTCGACCGCGTGCAGGCAGAGGAGCTGGTCGACCGGTTGCTCCCGCTGCTCCGCGAAGGCGCGGAATCCGTGCGGTCGCAGCTGTTATAGCAACGATCGTTGGCGCCGCCCGTCCGCGGGCCTATAATCTCGTCACGCAAGACAACAGGGAGGACGCCATGAAACACACCATGGTTCCCAGTGATCGCGTGGAGCACGTCTGCGTCTACGGGCGCGACGGCGCGAAGCTCGGCTCGATCGAGCGGCTGATGCTCGACAAGGTGACCGGCACGGTCGCCTACGCCGTGATCAGGACTGGCGGACTGCTCGGCACGCACCACCATTATCCTGTGCAGTGGGGCGCGCTGAAATACGATCCCGCGCGGCAGGCTTTCCGTGTCGAGGTGACGCAGGACGAACTCGCCAGCGGACCGTGCGAGTTCGACGGCGACGAATTCGACTGGGGCGATCGTTCGCGGCCCTACGCGCACCCAAATTATTGGTCGATCTGACGGCGCGATTGCGGCAGGCGTCGCGCGCTGAGCCGCCTCACTTGGTCGCGGTGCGCCGACGCGCTCGCTGTGTCAAAAGGCAAAAATGCCGCATGACACACCTCTCATCGCCACCATCGTCGTCGGACTTGGACTCGCCTTCGTACTTGGAACTATAGCGCAGCGGTTCCGCATTCCGCCGCTTGTCGGCTACCTGCTTGCCGGCGTTGCCGTCGGCCCGTTCACGCCAGGCTTCGTCGCCGACCAGGCACTTGCGACCGAGCTCGCCGAACTCGGCATTATCTTGCTGATGTTCGGCGTCGGCCTGCATTTTTCGCTCCAGGATCTGCTGAGCGTCCGGCACATCGCCGTTCCGGGCGCCGTCGTGCAGATTGCGGTCGCCACACTGATGGGGCTCGGCCTTTCATGGCTGATGGGGTGGAGCGTCGGTGCGGGACTCGTGTTCGGACTGGCGTTGTCGGTCGCGAGCACGGTGGTCCTGCTTCGCGCGCTGCAGGAGCGGCGCCTGATGGAGACCGATCGCGGCCGCATCGCGGTCGGCTGGCTCATCGTCGAGGACCTCGCGATGGTGCTGTTCCCGGCGATCGCAAGCCTTCAGGGCGGCGGCGACAAGCCAGCCTTCGAGCCGCTGGCCGCGCAGGCCGGCTTCGGGCTTGCCGGCATCGTGATGCTGACCCTGGCCAAGATCATTGTGTTCATCGGGCTGATGCTGGTGGTGGGGCGCCGGGTGATTCCCTGGATCCTGCACTACATCGCGCATACCGGCTCGCGCGAATTGTTCCGTCTGGGCGTGCTTGCGATCGCGCTGTGCATCGCGTTCGGGGCGACGAAGCTGTTCGACGTCTCGCTGGCGCTGGGCGCGTTCTTCGCCGGCATGATGCTGCGGGAATCGCCGCTCAGCGCGCGCGCCGCGCAGGAATCGCTGCCGCTGCGCGATGCCTTCGCGGTGCTGTTCTTCGTCTCGGTCGGCATGATGTTCGATCCGATGAGCGTGGTCCGCGAGCCCTGGCCGCTGCTGGCGACGCTGGCGATCATCATGCTCGGCAAATCACTCGCGGCGTTCCTGATCGTGGTGCTGTTTCGGCATCCGGTCGCGACCGCGCTGACGATCTCGGCGAGCCTGTCGCAGATCGGCGAGTTCTCCTTCATCCTGGCCGAGCTCGGCGTCGCCTCGCAGATCCTGCCCAGCGACGGTCGCGACCTGATCATGGCCGGCGCGATCCTCTCCATCATGCTCAACCCGCTGATGTTCGCGGCCGCCACCTGGCTCGCGCCGCGTCTCGACCCGCGCCGGGATTCACCGCAGGCCGAGGCAGCCGTGCCCGAACCGATCCGCACCACGGACCTGACCGACCATACGATCGTGATCGGCTATGGCCGCGTCGGCGCGCTCGTCGGCGATGCCCTGAAACAGCGGCAATTGCCGTTCCTTGTCGCCGAGGTCGGCGAGAGTGCACTGGCGAAGCTGAAGCAGGGCGGCATCGAGACCATCATGGGCAATGCCGCGCAGCCCGAAATTCTCGGCGCCACCAATCCGTCACGGGCGCGGCATCTCGTCATCGCGATCCCCGAGGCGTTCGAGGCAGGGCAGATCGTGCAGCAGGCGCGTGCGGCCAATCCGGATATCCGCATCATCGCGCGGGCGCATGCGGATGCCGAGGTCGATCATTTGAAGGGGCTGGGGGCGGATGTCGTCATCATGGGCGAGCGGGAGATCGCGCGCGGCATGATCGAGGAGCTGGAGAGGAGATATCCGGATGCTGCCCAGCAAGATCCCCGTGCGCTCGCGGTCGGTTCGATCGTTTGACCTGATCACGCCGCAGGGCCGGACCTACCGCTTCCCGCCGCCGACATTGTTGCAGCGGCTGTTGCGGTTGCTGTTCGCGCATGCGGAGACGGTGGCGATTTCGGCGGCGATCCTGGCGTTGATTTATGTGGCGGGCTTTGTGGCCGAGGCGCTGGATCGCTCGGTGTTTGACGCGTGCAATGACAGGGCTGGGGTGCGCAGGGTGGGTTAGCCTGCAGCTGCGCGAAGCGCAGTCCGCTGGAGTAGCCCACCGCGTCCCCGCCTCGCGTTCTGTGTCACTGCCGATTGCGCATCCAGTCGGCAAGGCCCGATATCGCCTTGTCGAGGTCCTGCCGCGCGGCGGCGTCCGTGACCGTCTCGTCCAGCGCGCCGCGCATGCAGAGTAGCCATGCATCGCGCTCGGCGTCGCCGATGGCAAAGCCCATGTGCCGCTGCCGCAGCCGCGGATGGCCCTTCTCGACGGAATAGAGTTTTGGGCCGCCGGTCCATTCGGTGAGGTAGCGCTTCAGCACGTTCCTGATCAGTCCGAGGTCATCCGCGTGCATCGCACGGATCATTTTCGCCTCCGGCAGCGTGTCCATGCGCTCGTAGAAGCGGTCGACCAGAAGGTCGATCGAGTTGCTGCCGCCGATCCGCTCGAACATGGAGATTGCGACGTCGCTGGAGGTCATCGTCAGTCCTGTCTGGTGCAAGGCTCTTCATATCGTCTCCCTTTGCGAAACGAAAAGGGGACGCATGGCGTAGCTGCGCGCTCAGCTCTGCTCCCTCCCCCCTTGCGGGGGAGGGCAGGGGAGAGGGGTCGCCCAGGAAATGGTATTGGTTGTCGCGACGAAGAAGAAGCGCGTTGCGCGATCGATGGAGTCCCCGTGTGGACCCCTCTCCCTAACCCTCCCCGCAAGGGGGGAGGGAACGCAGCGGAGGTCGGCGCGCGCGGATTGCCTTACAGCGCCACGCTGCGCAGGCCGAAACTCCGCGCTTCGTTCTGCAGCACCGGCCGCACCGCATCGATCAGCCTTGCAGCCGCCGCATCGACCGACAGCCCTGCCGTATCCACCACCGCCGTCGCGCGCGAATACAGCGGTTCGCGGCTCAGCAGGATGTTGCGCAACTCGGCCATCGCGGAGCGGTCGTCCGCCATCGGGCGCAGGTCGCCCTGGCGGCGCACGCGGGCCATGTGCTCCTCGGGCTCGGCCTTCAGCCAGATCGTGTAGAACGACGACAGGATCTGGTCGAAGGTCAACGGCTCCGACACGATGCCGCCGCCGGTCGCCAGCACCATCAGCTCGTTGCGCGCGAGCAGCTGTTGCAGCGCGGCCTGCTCCATGCGGCGAAAGCCTTCCTGGCCGTAGAGCGCGATGATCTCGGCGACCGAGAGCCCGTTCTGCTGCTCGACCTCCTTGTTGAGCTCGACGAAACTCCAGCCGACCTTCTTCGCCAGCATCCGCCCAAGCGTCGATTTGCCGGCGCCGCGCAGGCCGATCAGCGCGATGCCGCAGAAAGGTGCGCGCCGCGGCGCCGACGCGCTGCCGCCGGCGAGAACGTCCTTGGCCTGAGCGATTTGCGCCGGCGTCGCCTTGCGCAGGAGATCGCGAAACATCTGCCAGTCCGGCGTCGGGTCGGCCGAGGGAAGCAAATCTTCCAGATGCGCGCCCATCGCGTCCGAGACGCGGCGCAGCAGCACGATGGAGACGTTGCCCTTGCCGCTCTCGAGCTGCGCGATGTAGCGCTCCGAAATTCCTGATACCTTGGCGAGCACTTTTCGCGACATGCCGCGCAGCGCGCGCATGGTGCGCACGCGCTGGCCGAGCTGTTCGAGAAATCGGGATTCGGCGTCGGGACTGTCGGTCATGGACTGCAGATCATGGGCCTTCTTTAGCTGATGCCCTGCGGCGCGTTTTAATGAAACATAGTGCCTGCCAGCATTGACAGCAAGCCGCCGCGGTGTCTTTCTATGAATTATAATTCTAAATTCGGGGGAGAAGTCCGTGAGCGAGGGATCCTATAACGCGGTGACCTGGCTGCTCGACCGCAACGTCGAGGACGGCAGGGGCTGCAAGCTCGTCTTCGACGACACCGTCTCGCGGCTCACCTATGGCGAGCTCCAGCGCGAGACCCGGCGCGCCGCCAACATGCTGCGCCGGCTCGGGGTCCGCCGCGAGGAGCGCGTGGCGATGATCATGCTTGATACGATCGACTTCCCGATCGTGTTTCTGGGCGCGATCCGTGCCGGCATCGTGCCGGTGCCGCTGAACACGCTGCTGACATCAGATCAATACGCCTACATCCTCGCCGATTGCCGCGCGCGGGTGCTGTTCGTCTCCGAGGCGCTCTATCCCGTCATCAAGGACGTCGTCGGCCGCATGCCGGATCTCGAGCACGTCGTGGTCTCCGGCGCCAAGATGAACGGCCACAGGCAGCTCGCGGAAGAGATCGCCGGCGAGAGCGACCAGTTCACGACCGCCGCGACGCATCCGGACGAGCCTGCGTTCTGGCTGTATTCGTCGGGCTCAACCGGCATGCCCAAGGGCGTGCGCCACATCCATTCGAATTTGCAGGCGACCGCGGACACCTATGCGAGCCAGGTGCTCGGCATCCGCGAGAACGACGTCTGCCTCTCCGCGGCAAAGCTGTTCTTCGCTTATGGCCTCGGCAATGCGCTGACGTTTCCGATGTCGGTCGGCGCCACCGTGGTGCTGAACAGCGAGCGCCCGACGCCGGCGCGCATGTTCGACCTGATGAACAGGTACAATCCCTCGATCTTCTACGGCGTGCCGACATTGTTCGCGGCGATGCTCAACGACGAGACGATGAAAGCCGAGCGCGGCGGCAAGTCGCTGCGCATCTGCACCTCGGCCGGCGAGGCGCTGCCGGAATCCGTCGGCAACAGCTGGAAGGCGCGCTTCGGCGTCGACATCCTCGACGGCGTCGGCTCGACCGAACTCTTGCACATCTTCCTGTCGAACGCGCCCGGCGACATCAAATACGGCTCCTCCGGCAAGCCGGTGCCGGGCTATGCGGTGCGGCTCGTCAACGAGGCTGGCCAGGATGTCGCCGACGGCGAGGTCGGCGAGCTCCTGGTCGATGCGCCCTCCGCCGGCGAGGGCTACTGGAACCAGCGCCACAAGAGCCGCCGCACCTTTGAAGGTCCGTGGACCCGCACCGGCGACAAATATGTCAGGGATGGCGAAGGCCGCTACACCTTCTGCGGCCGCGCCGACGACATGTTCAAGGTCTCCGGCATCTGGGTCTCGCCGTTCGAGGTCGAGAGCGCGCTGATCACGCATCCCGCCGTGCTGGAAGCCGCCGTCGTGCCGGAAGCCGATCCGGAAGGCCTGCTGAAGCCGAAGGCCTTCGTCGTGCTGCGTCCGGGCGCGGCGACGGCGGACTTGCAGGAGATGCTGAAGGAGCACGTCAAGCAGAAGATCGGCCCCTGGAAATATCCGCGCTGGATCGACGTGGTGGAGTCACTGCCGAAGACGGCGACGGGGAAGATTCAGCGGTTCAAATTGCGCGAGGGCGCAAACTAGCAATCGGTCGTCATGGCCGGGCTTGACCCGGCCATCCACGTGCATCCGCGATTGAGGAAAGGCGTGGATGCCCGGGTCAAGCCCGGGCATGACGACGGAGAAAGAAGAGCGAAGAAATGACCAACCTCTCCCCCGCCGGCTTCCTCAGCATCGGCAGCGCCAGCCTCGAATACAAATGGCTCGCCCCGCAGGACGCCGATGCACCCACCATCGTCATGCTGCACGAAGGCCTCGGCTCGGTCGGTCTGTGGGGCGACTTCCCGGAAAAACTTCAGCAAGCCACCGGCGCGGGCATCTTCGTCTATTCGCGCGCGGGCTACGGCCAGTCGAGCCCGGTCACGCTGCCGCGGCCGCTCGATTACATGCAGCGCGAGGCGCTGGATGTGCTGCCGAAGATCCTCGATGCGATTTCCTTCAAGCGCGGCCTCCTGCTCGGCCATTCCGATGGCGCTTCGATCGCGACGATCTATGCCGGCGCGCATCAGGATCACCGTCTGCAAGGCCTCGCGCTGATGGCGCCGCATTTCATCGTCGAGGACATCTCGGTGAAATCCATCGCAGCGATCAAGACGACCTTCGAGACCACCGACCTCAAGGCAAAGCTGGCGCGCTGGCACAAGGATGTCGACAACGCCTTCTACGGCTGGAACCGTGCCTGGCTCGATCCGAAATTCCGCGACTGGGACATCTCGGAATACCTCGCCTACATCCGCGTTCCCATCCTGGTCGTGCAGGGCAAGGACGACCAATATGGGACACTGCGACAGGTCGATATTGCGCAGGAAGAGTGTTATTGTCCGGTAGATTTGAAAGTTATTTCAGACGCGGGACATTCCCCGCATCGTGAAGCGCCGGGGGCGACGCTTGACGCGATTGAGCAATTTGCAAGAGCGGCCCTGCGCGACGATCAGGGACTTCAGGGACGCGCCGCATGATCCTGCGGAGGCACATCCATGAATGTGCCTTCGGATGCGAGCGGCCCGTTGCCGTGGCCGCGATGGGCCTATGTGCCGGGCGAGACCGACGGGGTCGACGCGGATTACGAGACGCTTGACCTGGCCAAGGCGCTGGTGCCCCCGGCGTTCCGCGGCTACGTGCCGGCGCGCCATCCGGCGCTGCGCTATGGGCTCGCGCTCAACGACCGCGGCTATTTCTGGGAATCGCAGGAGGTGCTGGAAGCGGTCTGGGCCGCAGCCCCGCAAGGCGGCCGCGAGCGCATTCTGCTGCGCGCCTGCATTCACATCGCCAATGCCAATTTGCGACTGCGCATGCAACGCCTGCATTCGGCCGCGCGCCTGTTCGGCGACGCGCAGGTAGAGTTGCGGGCGCTGAACTCGCGCAAGGCGGCCGCGGGCGGCGACGGCTTTGTCGAGAGCTTCCCCATTCCGGCGCTGACGGCTCTGCTCCAGGCCAAGCTGGGCCGTTCCGAACTCTCCAAGGCGGACTGGATCACCCTCGGCGCCATTGTGCGGTCTCAATAGGTCTCATGAAACAAAGTGCATGCGGTGGCCGTTAAGGGCTAGACGCGTTCAAAAAGATGCATTATTGTGCATTTAACGCTACAGCCAAAACGCTTAACCAAGCTCAAGGGTGGCCCATGGCCGGGGAAGATCGGCGCCTCGCATGCGGCGCGACATTCATCGATTTCCAGACCGAACCGTCCCGCTACAAGCACTGGAAGCTCGCGGTCGATGGCGACGTCGCCACCCTGACCATGGACGTCGACGAGAACGGCGGCCTGTTCGAGGGCTATCTGCTCAAGCTCAATTCCTACGATCTCGGCGTCGACATCGAGCTGGCTGACGTCGTCCAGCGCCTGCGCTTCGAGCACCCCGAGGTGAAGGTCGTCGTGATGCGCTCGGCCAAGAACCGGGTGTTCTGCGCCGGCGCCAACATCCGCATGCTCGCGGGCTCGACGCATGCCCACAAGGTGAACTTCTGCAAATTCACCAACGAGACCCGCAACGGCATGGAAGATTCGTCGGAGAATTCCGGCCAGCGCTTCATCACGGTGGTGAACGGCTCGGCCGCCGGCGGCGGCTATGAGCTGGCGCTCGCGACCGACCACATCATCCTCGCCGATGACGGCTCGTCGGCCGTTGCGCTGCCGGAAGTGCCGTTGCTCGCGGTGCTGCCGGGCACCGGCGGCCTCACCCGCGTCGTCGACAAGCGCAAGGTGCGCCGCGACCACGCCGATTTCTTCTGCACCATCGAGGAAGGCGTGAAGGGCAAGCGCGCCGTGCAGTGGCGTCTCGTCGACGAGATCGCGCCGAACTCGAAGCTCGAGGCCAAGATCGCCGAGCGCGCCAAGGAGTTCGCAGGCCAGTCGAAGCACAAGGGCAGCGGCAAAGGTATTGCGCTGACACCGCTCAGGCGCGTCATCGACGAGACCAGCATCCGCTACGGTTTTGTCAGCGTCGACATCGATCGCACGGCGCGCATCGCCACCATCTCGATCAAGGCGCCGGAGGCCGCGCCGCCGGCCGACATCGACGGCATGATGGCGCAGGGATCTTCGTTCTGGCCGCTCCAGGTCGCGCGCGAGCTCGACGACGCCATCCTGCATCTGCGCATCAACGAGCTCGAGATTGCGATGCTCGTCTTCAAGAGCCATGGCGACCGCGCCCATGTGCTGTCATCCGACGCCTTCCTCGAAGCCAACAAGGCGCACTGGCTGGTCAACGAAATCAGGCACTATTGGAAGCGCGTGCTGAAGCGCATCGACGTCACCTCGCGCACGCTGGTGACGCTGGTCGAGCCCGGCTCCTGCTTTGCCGGCACGCTCGCCGAGCTCGTCTTCGCCGCCGACCGCTCCTACATGCTGATCGGCGCGCGCCAGGGCGACAACCGTCCGCCGCCGTCGATCGAATTGTCGGCCATGAACTTCGGTCCGTATCCGATGAGCCACGGCCTGACCCGGCTGGAATCGCGCTTCCAGGCCGATCCGTCCGACGTCGAGCGTGCGGAAGCCACCATGGGCACCGCGCTCGACGCCGAGCAGGCGGAAGAGCTCGGCCTCGTCACCTTCGCGCTCGACGACATCGACTGGGACGACGAGGTGCGCGTGTTCCTCGAGGAGCGCGCCAGCTTCTCGCCAGACAGCCTCACCGGCATGGAAGCGAGCCTGCGCTTCGTCGGCCCCGAGACGATGGAATCGAAGATCTTTTCGCGTCTGACCGCGTGGCAGAACTGGATCTTCCAGCGCCCGAACGCGGTCGGCGAGGAAGGCGCGCTGCGCCGCTACGGCAGCGGCCAGAAGCCGAAATTCGATATGACGAGAGTTTAGCGAGTCGGGAGTGGTGAATGGCGAATAGGGATTTCCATTCGCTACTCGCCATTCGCAAGCTCACGGTTCGATGCCAATCGTTGAATGAATCAGTCCCCCACGGGAGGTCCACCATGAACATCATGAACGTCGACTACTCGACCAAGATTCCGAACAACGTGAATCTCGCCGAAGACCGCCAGGTGCTGAAGGCGCTGGAAGGCTGGCATCCCGGCTATATGGACTGGTGGAGCGACATGGGGCCGGAGGGCTTTCAGGAGTCGCTGGTGTATCTGCGCACCGCCTATTCCGTCGATCCGCGCGGCTGGGCCAAGTTCGACTACGTCCGCATGCCCGACTATCGCTGGGGCATCCTGCTTGCGCCGCAGGAGGAGAACCGCGTCGTTCCGTTCGGTGAGCATTTTGGCGAGCCGGCGTGGCAGGAAGTCCCGGGCGAGTACCGCGCCATGCTGCGCCGCCTGATCGTGATCCAGGGCGACACCGAGCCGGCTTCCGTCGAGCAGCAGCGCCACCTCGGCAAGACCGCGCCCTCGCTCTACGACATGCGCAATTTGTTCCAGGTCAATGTCGAGGAAGGCCGCCATCTCTGGGCGATGGTCTATCTGCTCCAGAAGTACTTTGGCCGCGACGGCCGCGAGGAAGCGGATGACTTGCTGCGCCGTCGCTCGGGGGATGCCGATGCGCCGCGCATGCTGGGTGCCTTCAACGAGGCGACGCCGGACTGGCTGTCCTTTTTCATGTTCACCTATTTCACCGACCGCGACGGCAAGATGCAGCTGCACTCGCTCGCGCAGTCGGGCTTCGATCCCTTGTCGCGCACCTGCCGTTTCATGCTGACGGAAGAAGCGCACCACATGTTCGTCGGCGAGACCGGCATCACCCGCGTCGTGCAGCGCACCTGCGACGCGATGCGCGAAGCCGGCATCACCGATCCCACCGACATCGCCAAGGTCCGCGCGCTCGGCGTGATCGACCTGCCGACGATCCAGAAGAAGTTGAACCTGCACTATACGCTGTCGCTCGACCTGTTCGGCTCGGAGGTCTCGACCAACGCGGCCAACGCCTTCAACACCGGCATCAAGGGCCGTTATCACGAGACCCAGATCGACGACGATCACCAGCTCAAGAACGCCACCTATCCGGTGCTCAAGTTCATCGACGGCGAGATCAAGCTGGTCGACGAGCCGGCGCTGACTGCGCTCAACATGAGGCTGCGCGACGATTACAGCCAGGACTGCGTCAAGGGCATGCTGCGCTGGAACAAGGTGATCTCGACCGCGGGCTATAACTTCCAGCTCAAACTGCCCAACGTCGCTTTCCATCGCCATATCGGCGAGTTCAAGGGCATCCATGCGACGCCGGATGGTCTTTTGATCGACGACGCCACCTGGGCCAGGCGCAAGGACGATTGGCTGCCCTCGACCGCCGACGGCGACTTCATCACCTCGCTGATGCAGCCCGTCACCGAGACCGGCCAGTTCGCCTCCTGGATCTCGCCGCCGAAAGTCGGCATCGACAACAAGCCCGGCGATTTCGAGTACGTGAAGATCGAGTCGTAAGCTTCTTACCTCTCCCCGCTTGCGGGGAGAGGTCGGATCGCATCGCAGATGCGATCCGGGTGAGGTGGTACAGGTGCGGCGACAATCTCACGCGTGGAGAGAGGCCCCTCACCCCAACCCTCTCCCCGCAAGAGCGGGGCGAGGGAGCGCACCGTCCGCGCTGCAATAAGCTCGCCTACCCCGCGATCTCCAGCCCCGCATTCGCGTACACCACGCCGCCATCGACGGCGATGGTGTTGCCGACGACGTAATCGCCCGCGCGCGAGGCGAGGTAGATTGCCACGCCGGCCATGTCCTCATCGGTTCCGATACGCCGCGCCGGAATGCGCTTTGCGACCTCGTCCGCATGGTCGCGCGCGGCGCGGTTCATGTCGGACTTGAACGCGCCCGGCGCGATCGCGGTGACGTTGATGTTGTCCTTGATCAGTTTCGTCGCCATGCGCCGCGTCAGATGGATCACGGCGGCCTTGCTGGCGGCGTAGGAGTAGGTCTCGCTGGGATTGACGAAGATGCCGTCGACCGAGGCGATGTTGATGACCTTGGCGGGCCGCTCGTGCGAGGCCGCCGCGCGCAGCGGTTTTGCCAACGCCTTGGTCAGGAAGAACAGCGACTTGACGTTGAGGTCCATCACCTTGTCCCAGCCGCTCTCCGGGAATTCGTCGAACTCCGCGCCCCAGGCCGCACCCGCATTGTTGACGAGGATGTCGAGCTTCGGCTCCAGCTTGATGATCTCGGAGGCCAGCCTGTCGCAGCCTTCGATGGTCGAGATATCGATCGGCAGCGCGATGCATTCGCCGTCATATTGGGCGGAGAGTTCTTTCGCCGTGGCCTCGCATGGCCCGGCTTTGCGCGCGGTGATGTAGACCTTCGCCGCGCCTTGCGCGAGGAAGCCCGCCGCGATCATCTTGCCGATGCCGCGCGACCCGCCGGTCACGAGCGCGACACGGCCTTTGAGCGAGAACAGATCGTTGAACATGGTGCCTCCCTTGGTTGGCGACGTTTTGAGCGCGGCGGAGAGGGGAGTCAATCTCCGCCGTCACTCTTACGGAGCGCTTCTCAGGATGAGGTCTGAGTGATGGATCAGGCCGCCGCAATCCGGCGAAAGCCGTTCCACATTGCGGTCGCGGCGCCTGAGGTGAGCACCGGCAAAATTCGCGCGTCCTGGTAGTTGCCGTTGAGCGAGACGCGCGGCAGCGCGGTCATGTGGCCGGCGTTCTCGGCGAACAGCATGCCGGGCCGGGTCGTCACCGCGGTCTTGAAGCCGGCCGATGCAGCGAGAGCGAATTCGCGCTCGCCCGCGGCTTCGCGGTCGCCATAGGGGTAGGCGAAGTGCAGCACGGTACGGCCGAGCGCCTGCTCGATCCGAGCGCGGCTTACCGCCATCTCCTGTGCGGCGATCCCCTCGCTCTGCCTGGCGAGATTGCAATGGCTGATGGTGTGCGCGCCGATCGTGACCAGCGGATCGGCGGAAAATGCCTTCACCTCGTCCCAGGACAGGCACAGGCTGCGGCACAGTGCGGCCATGTCGACGTTGTATCTGGCGCAGAGCGCCTCGATCTCGCGCTTGAGATCATGTTCGCCCGGCAGCGCGCGCAGCCAATCGTGCAGGCGGTCGAACGCAACCTGTTTTGCGGCAGGGGTCGTTGCATCCAGCCGAAGCGCGGAATTGCTGATCTGGATGTCGATCTGTTCGGCCTTGGCGATCACGGTTTCCAGCGCGGTCCACCACAGACGTCCGGTGCCCTCGGCAAACTCGCTCGCGACATAGACGGCCAAGGGCGCGTCAAATTCGAGCAGAACCGGCAGCGCGAATTCGAGATTGTCGCGGTAACCGTCGTCGAGGGTGAAGGCGGCGAAGGGGCGGGTGAACCGGCCCTGCACCAGCCGCTCATGCAGCTCGTCCATGCTGACGATGTCGATCCCGCGAGAGCGCAAATGGCTCAGGGTGGCGCGCAGGAAATCGGGGGTGACTTCGAGGTGCCGGTTCGGCTGGAACGCGGCCTCGCGGGCCGGCCGCACGTGGTGCAGCATGAAAATGGCGCCGACGCCCGACAAGAGCGGGCGCAACAGGTGGTGCGCCCCGCTGAAATAGAGTGCCCCCAGCCCGGCGCGGATGACCTTGTTTCGGAGTTGTTTCATGACCGGCTGGCGAACTCTGGCATTCCAATTTCAACTTACGGAAGAACCCTTGAAGAAAAAGTTATTCCAATTGTCGACGCATGGCCTTCGGAAGGGCATCATTTCCGGTTTGACAGCCCGGCAAGGGTTTGTTTTGTCTCCGGTTCCAGAGTTCGGGTCGTTGAATGCAGAAGCTTTTCAGGTGGGCCAGCAAATGGTGGCCAGGGCTGATCCCCCTGGCCGTCATGTGGGGATTTGCGGCCTGGAATAATACCTTGCCGGTCGAGGCGGACCTGTCCGCCCGCAGCTCGGCGGCGCTCAAGGAGACCGTTCTGGACAAGACCCGGATCGCGGTGGACGGCCGGGACGTCGGCCTGGCCGCGGACGCCTTTTCCGAGGAGGGGCGCCGCGATGCCGTGATGGCGGTCGAGCTCGTCCCGGGCGTGCGCCTGGTCGACGACCGGACCCGCCTTGTTCCCGAAGCGACGCCCTTCGTCTGGAATGCCGAGCGTGACGTGGTGCGGGTGACGCTGTCCGGCTCCGCGCCCCTGCCGTCGATGAAGGCGCGCCTGACCGAGGCCGCGCGCAAGGAGGTCAACGGGACCGAGGTCGCCGATCAGATGGGTCTCGCGCGCGGCGCGCCGCCGCGGTTCGAGGCGGCCGCGATGCTGCTGCTCGACCAGATCGGCAAGCTCAAGGACGGCAAGATCACGATCACCGACACCAAGGTCAATCTGTCGGGCATGGCGCGCGACCTCGGCGGCCGTGAGGCGATCGCGGCCGCGCTCAAGAACCTGCCGGAGGGCTTTTCGGTCGCCGCCAACGATGTCAAGGCGCCGCCCTACATCTTCCAGGCCTACAAGGACCCGGTCGCCGCGACCGTGACGCTGACGGGCTACGTGCCTGACAACAACGTGCACGCGGCCATTGCAACGAGTGCCTCGCGAAAGTTCTTCACCGAAAAGGTCGTCGACAATCTCAAGGCCAGCGTCGGCGCACCCGGCTCCTTCAATACTGCCGTGGTCGCAGCGCTCGGCGGGCTGTCGCGGCTGTCGACCGGTACGCTCGTGGTGTCCGATCGCGAGGTGAAGCTGTCGGGCGACGCGCTCTATGAAGGGGCCGCCAACGACATCCGCGCAGGCCTCGGCA
Organism: Bradyrhizobium barranii subsp. apii; assembly: GCF_011516635.5. GTDB lineage: Bacteria > Pseudomonadota > Alphaproteobacteria > Rhizobiales > Xanthobacteraceae > Bradyrhizobium > Bradyrhizobium barranii. Next base: position 9,694,044 of record NZ_CP096255.1, read on the forward strand.
AGGACTTCCCGAAGAACTGGCAGTACAAGCCGGAGATTACGGTGAAGCCTGCCGCGGGTCCGGTCGACGGCACGGTCTGCCAGCAATTGTTCTCGGAACTCCTGAACAAGGGCAAGATCCGCTTTGCAACGAAACGCGCCGACATCGATCCGGATTCCGCCGGCATTCTCGACCACCTGATCGAGACGGCGCTGCGCTGCCCCACCACCAATATCGAGGTGGCCGGCCACACCGACGCCGATGGTGAGGACTCCTTCAACCAGGCTCTCTCGGAGAAGCGCGCGCAGGCCGTGATCGACTATCTGGTCAAGGCCGGGCTGCCGGCCACCCGCTTCACTCCGGTCGGCTATGGCGCCACGCACCCCCTCGCCGGCAATGACACCGACGAAGGCAAGGCGCAGAACCGCCGCATCGAATTTCTGGTGAGGTGACGATGCCCTATCTCGTCTCGTTCCATCTGGGCTGGCTGATCGGCTCGCTGCTGCTGGGCTTTTGCATGGGCTGGATCTCGGTGGTCCAGCGCGGCAACGGCACCTCGAAGGTGACCGCGCGCTGGCTCGCCGTGCTTGCCGCCGCCCTGGTCGCAGCCTCCTTCGCGCATGTGGTACCCGGCCGCTTCGGCTATTGGCTCGATCTCGGGCTGGTCATGTTCGCCTGCTACCTCGTCGGCTGCACCATCGGCGCTTGGCTGCGCGACAGGGTGGTCTCGCGGAGCCAGCCGGCCGCCTGAGCCCTTGGGCTCGCTCGGGGGCGGGCCTCTATCCAACATTACGATAACGGCTTGATCGGCAAGCAAATTGCCGAACAATCAGAACGCGCTTGACATCAATACGTACGTACGTATTATTTTCCTCATGCCAAAGCCCTCACTCAAAGACGCCATCCTCGATGCCGGCCTGAAGGTCATGTTCAGGACCGGCTATCACGGCACCAGCGTGCGCGACGTCACCGCTGCGGCGGGCGCGCCGCAGGGGTCCTTCACCAATCATTTTCGCTCCAAAGAGGTGTTCGCCTCCGAGGTGCTCGACCGCTACTTCGACACCACGAGGGGACTGGTCGCGGAGGCGCTCGACGACACCTCGCTGACGCCGCGCGCGCGGCTGCGGCGCTATCTCGACATCATCACCGGCCGGCTCGAGGCCGACGGCTATGGCCGCGGCTGCCTGATCGGTGATCTCAGCCTGGAGGCATCAGCCAGCAGCGAAATGCTGCGCGCCCGTCTCGCCGAAATCTTCGCGGAGTGGCGCGCGCCGTTCGCCGCCTGCATCAGGGGCGCCCAGACGTGCCGCGAGATCGCATCCGATTTCGAGCCCGAAGAGCTTGCCGATTTCCTGCTTGCGTCCTGGCAGGGCGCGATCCTGCGCATGAAGGTCGACCGCAATCCCAACGCCCTCGAACGTTTCAAGACCATCGCCTTTCAAACCGTCTTCAGGGAGCTGACATGAGCAAGCCAACTGAAATCGAGATTCTCAAAGCGTCTGTGCTGGGAAGCACGATGGCCTATCGCGAGGCGGGAGATCGCGATGCGCCCGCTGCCCTGTTCCTGCACGGCAACCCGACGTCGTCACATATCTGGCGCAACATCCTGCCGCTTGTATCGCCGGTCGCACATTGCATCGCGCCCGATCTCGTCGGCTTCGGCCAATCCGGCAAGCCCGACATCGGCTATCGCTTCGTCGACCACGTCCGCTATCTCGATGCATTCATCGAACAGCGCGGCATCAAATCGGCCTACCTCGTCGCGCAGGACTGGGGCACCGCGCTCGCGTTCCATCTCGCCGCGCGCCGGCCGGATTTCGTGCGCGGCCTTGCCTTCATGGAGTTCATCCGCCCGATGCCGACCTGGCAGGACTTTCACCACACCGAGGTCGCGGAGCAGCAGGACCACGCCGAGGCGGCGAGGGCGGCGTTCCGCAAATTCAGGACGCCGAGCGAGGGCGAAGCGATGATCCTCGAGGCGAACGCGTTCGTCGAACGCGTGCTGCCCGGTGGCATCGTCCGCAAGCTCGGCGAGGACGAGATGGAGCCTTACCGTGCGCCATTCCCGACGCCGGAGAGCCGCCGGCCCGTTCTCGCCTTCCCCCGCGAACTGCCGATCGCGGGCGATCCCGCCGACGTCTACGAGACGCTCCAATCCGCGCATGCGGCGCTGGCTGCATCGGCCTATCCGAAGCTGTTGTTCTCGGGCACGCCCGGCGCGCTCGTTGCGCCCGAATTCGCCGAGCGGTTCGCGGCCTCGCTGAAGCACTGCGCATTGGTCCGCCTCGGACCCGGGCTGCACTTTCTCCAGGAGGATAACCCCGAGGCGATCGGCCGCTCCGTCGCCGGCTGGATCGCCGGCATCGAAGCCGTGCGCCAGCAGCGCGCTGCCTGAAGGCGGGCGAGATGGCTGATGTGACCATCATCTATTGCCGTCCCTGCGGCCACGAGAAGCGCGCCAAGGACGCCGCTGCTGCGCTGCGGCAGCATCTGGCGCTGGAGGCGGCTCTCGTGCCCGCCGGGGGTGGGATCTTCCAGGTCAAGGTCGGCGACAGCATCGTCGCCAGCCGCAGCAAGGGCCACTTTCCCGGTACCGACGAAATCGTGGCCGCCGTCACTTCCGCGTGGCACTGATCCGGGGCGGATTCCGATCGCTTCCTGAGGCCGCCACCGTCGCCGCGGCCTTTCGGCCCACCTGAAATCCCTGAACAACAGCGCCAGCCACCCCCTCTTTCGCCAGGCGGGGGCGGCCCATAGATTGACGTCGGCTTAAGTCGTGACGGAACATTGTGCGGTCGAAATCATCAAAACTTCATGGCGCCTGCGCAGGATTGCCATGGAGATTCGCGTCAGTCTTGCCGCCGAAAGCGCCAATCCGTGCATCAGGAGCCCGCAACCCTGCCTAAAATATTGAAGGCACGAGTATTTGTTCGAATTGCTGAATTCCACTCCGCCCCAAAACGCGCTAGTGGAGGGGCATGGGGCATGCGCGATGCCGGAGCCGGCGGCAAGGGTTCGTTGAATGCCTGTGCGTCGTCCGCCTGTCCGCCGGCCACCCCGGCCGCTGAAGCGTTGTTCGAGGTCTAGATGCTGGAAGCCATACGCAGGGCGATGACGTTTCTGCGCCAGAAGCAAGTCCTGCATAAGCTTGGAGTTGTGATCAGCGTCGCCGTCATCGGCATCGCTTGCTATGTGCTCTACCACATGCTGCGGGGCATCGACGTCAACGAGGTCCTCGAAGCGATCAAGAGCACCGAGCCGAGCCAGATCGCGATGGCGGCGCTGTTCGTGGCCGCGGGCTATTTCACCCTGACCTTCTACGATCTGTTCGCCGTGCGCGCGATCGGCCACGCCCATGTGCCTTACCGCATCAATGCGCTCGCCGCCTTCACCAGCTATTCGATCGGCCACAATGTCGGCGCCAGCGTCTTCACCGGCGGCGCGGTGCGCTACCGCATCTATTCTGCCTATGGCCTGAACGCGATCGACGTCGCAAAGATCTGCTTCCTCGCCGGCCTGACCTTCTGGCTCGGCAATGCCGCGGTGCTCGGCCTTGGCATCTCCTACCATCCGGAAGCCGCTGCCGCGATCGACCAGCTTCCGCCCTGGCTGAACCGGATGCTGGCGATGATGATCATCGCGGGGCTGGTCGCCTATGTGGTCTGGGTCTGGACCCAGCCGCGGGTGGTCGGCCGCGGGCCCTGGACCGTGGTGCTGCCGGGCGGCCCGCTGACGCTGCTCCAGATCGCCATTGGCATCATCGATCTCGGCTTCTGTGCGCTCGCGATGTACGTGCTGGTCCCGGACGAGCCCAATCTCGGCTTCGTCGTGGTGGCGGTGATCTTCGTTTCGGCGACGTTGCTCGGTTTCGCCAGCCACTCGCCGGGAGGGCTCGGCGTGTTCGATGCCGCCATGCTGGTCGGCCTCTGGCAGATGGACCGCGAGGAACTGCTGGGTGGCATGCTCCTGTTCCGCGTCCTCTATTATCTCTCTCCCTTCGTCATATCTGTAATCTTGCTGACGTTTCGCGAGGTTATAATCGGCGCTCGATCGAAGCGCTTGCAGCAGGCGGCGCTCAAGCTCGACCCCGGCCCAGCGCGTGAAGCCGCCTATGTGAGAGAGCGCAGCGACACCGGCGCCTGACCGGCGCATCCCCTTTAGGAGAAGCCGCCGCGATGGCGATCGACGCCCCATCTTCTCCCTCCGCGCAGCCCTGGTCCGACCGGCTGCGGCACTCGACCGTCATCCTGATCGCCGCGGCGCTGGCGCTGTCGGTGGTGGTCTCGCTCGACGAATTGTCGGTGATGCGGGCGGCGACGGTGTTCCTCTGCATCGCGGCCGCGGCGCTGATCCCCTGGCGGCTGCACGACAATGCCGCCTCGCGCGACGACACCCGCCGCGTCAACCCGGTCGAGAGCGCGGCGGTGGCCGCGGTCGTCGCTGGCATGCCGGATCCGGCGGTGCTGCTCGACCGCGCCGGGCGTGTCATCCATCTCAATGCCGCCGCCGCCCAGCTGGCGCCGGCGCTGCGCAAGAACGAGCTCGCCCAGTTCGCGCTGCGCTCGCCGGAGATCATCACGGCGCTGCGGGAGTCGATTGCGACCACCGAGCCGCGGCGCACGACCTATCTCGACCATGTGCCGGTCGACTGCTGGATGGAGCTGACCATTACGCCTGTGCCGGTGCCGACCTCCTTCGGCGGCGCCGACAAATGCATGCTGATGACTTTCCACGACCAGACGCCGCTGCGACGGGTCGAGGAGATGCGCGCAGACTTCGTCGCCAATGCCAGCCACGAGCTGCGTACGCCGCTCGCCGCGCTGTCGGGCTTCATCGACACGCTCCAGGGCCAGGCCAAGGACGATCCCAAGGCACGCGAGCGGTTCCTCGGCATCATGCACAACCAGGCGACCCGGATGGCGCGCCTGATCGACGATCTGCTCTCGCTGTCGCGGGTCGAGCTGTCGGCCCATGTGCGGCCCGACACCCTGGTCGACCTGCTGCCGATCATCTTCCAGGTCGCCGACGGGCTCGAGCCGCTGGCGCGGGAGCGCCAGGTCGAGGTCGAAACCCATCTGCCTGAGACCCCGGTGATGATCGCGGGCGACCGCGAGGAATTGCTCCGCCTGTTCGAGAACCTGATCGAGAACGCGCTCAAATACGGGGCGTCGGGCGGACGTGTCATCGTGTCGCTGGCCGCGGCGGCAGCCACTGATGGAACTCAGGAAATCCGGGTCATGGTCCGCGATTTCGGCCCCGGCATCGCGCCCGAGCATCTGCCGCGACTGACCGAGCGGTTCTACCGGGTCGACGTCGGCGACAGCCGCTCGCAGGGCGGGACGGGGCTCGGATTATCGCTGGTGAAACATATTCTTAACCGCCATCGCGGCCGGCTTTTGATCGAGAGCGTGCCCAAGCAGGGCGCCGTTTTCACGGCCTGTTTTCCCCAGGCGAAGACCGCGGCTTCGACCTGATATTCGAGCGATTTCAATCGCTTGGCCGCGTCATCCAGCTGTCACGAAACCTTCGTAAAAGCACAGCCGACCGCTCCTAAAGGGGCGGCACGGGGAGCGCGATCGGGCGCGGATGGCGCTTCGCTCCCCTGTATGGAGACCACCATGAATTTCATCAAAACTATCGTCGCTGCCGGCTTGGTCGCCGCATCGGCGACGGCGGCGTTTGCTGCCGACATCACGGGTGCCGGTGCGACGTTCCCGTTCCCGATCTATTCCAAGTGGGCTGACGCCTACAAGAAGGAGACCGGCAACGGTCTGAACTACCAGTCGATCGGCTCCGGCGGCGGCATCAAGCAGATCCAGGCCAAGACCGTGACCTTCGGCGCCAGCGACGCGCCGCTCAAGGCCGAGCAGCTCGAAAAGGACGGCCTCGTCCAGTGGCCGATGGTGATGGGCGCCATCGTTCCGGTCGTGAACATCGAGGGCGTGAAGCCCGGCGAGCTGGTGTTCGACGGCGAGACCCTGGCCAGCATCTATCTCGGCAAGATCACCAAGTGGGACGACGCCGCGATCAAGAAGCTCAATCCGAACGTGAAGCTGCCGTCGGACGCGATCACCGTGGTCCGCCGCTCGGATGGTTCGGGCACCACCTTCAACTTCACCAACTATCTCGCCAAGGCCAGCGCGGACTGGAAGAGCAAGGTCGGTGAGGGCACCGCGGTCGAGTGGCCGGTCGGCGTCGGCGCCAAGGGCAACGAAGGCGTGTCGGGCAACATCAGCCAGACCAAGAACTCGATCGGCTACGTCGAGTACGCCTATGCCAAGCAGAACAAGCTGACCTACACCGGTCTCGTCAACAAGGCCGGCAAGCCGGTGCAGCCGACCGTCGAGGCCTTCCAGGCCGCGGCTTCCAATGCCGACTGGGCCAAGGCTCCCGGCTACTACGTCATCCTGACCGACCAGCCCGGCGACAAGTCCTGGCCGATCACGGCGGCGACCTTCATCCTCATGCACAAGGATGCCACTGACAAGGCAGCCTCGCAGGAAGCCATCAAGTTCTTCCGCTGGGCCTTCAAGAGCGGCGGCAAGGCGGCTGAAGAGCTCGACTACATCCCGATGCCGGACCCGGTCGTCCAGCTGATCGAGAAGACCTGGGCTGCCGAGATCAAGAGCTAAGCGCTCTGTGTCCCGGACTGGGCGCCGGGATCTCACAAGACCTCCGCTCCGGTTCGGCCTCGCGCCGCATCCGGAGCGCAAGACCAACAACAAGACCGACAACAAGCGTATATCAAACGGGCACAGGGGATCGGCGTGGCAGAGATGGCCGTTCAGAGCGATGTAATCGACGACGCCGGACCGTATGACCGCGCCAAGGCCTTGGGCGCCTTCAAGCTCGGCGACCTCACCTTCTACTGGATCACGCGGCTGTCCGCGATCTCGGTGCTGCTCATCCTCGGTGGCATCATCATCTCGCTGATCGTCGGCGCGTTCCCGGCGATGAAGGAATACGGCTTCGCCTTCCTGTGGACGCAGCGCTGGGCGCCGTCGGCAGATCCGCCCGTGCTCGGCGCGCTCGGCCCGATCTACGGCACGCTCATCACCTCCTTCATCGCGATGGCGATCGCCATTCCGGTCGGTCTCGGCATTGCGATCTTTCTGACCGAGCTCTGCCCGCAATGGGCGCGCCGCCCGATCGGCATGGCGATCGAGCTGCTCGCCGGCATTCCCTCGATCATCTACGGCATGTGGGGCTTCTTCGTGCTCGGCCCGTTCCTGGCCAACACGTTCCAGCCCTTCATGATCAAGATCTTCGACGGCGTCCCGGTGCTGGGCGCGATCTTCGCAGGCCCGCCGTCCTATCTCAGCCTGTTCAACGCGGCGCTGATCCTCGCCATCATGGTGCTGCCCTTCATCACCTCGATCTCGGTCGACGTGTTCAAGACGGTGCCGCCGGTGCTCAAGGAAGCCGCCTACGGCGTCGGCTGCACCACCTGGGAAGTCGTGCGCAGCGTGGTGATCCCCTACACCCGCGTCGGCGTCATCGGCGGTGTCATGCTGGCGCTCGGCCGCGCGCTCGGCGAGACCATGGCGGTGACCTTCATCATCGGCAACTCGTTCCGCATCTCGTCGTCGATCTTTGCCCCGGGCACCACGATCTCGGCGGCGATCGCATCGGAGTTCGCCGAGAGCGACGGCCTGCACCAGTCCGGCCTGATCCTGCTCGGCCTGCTGCTGTTCGTGCTGACATTCTTCGTGCTCGCGGCTGCACGGTTGATGCTGATGCGTCTTGAAAAGAAGGCGGGGAAGTAACATGAACCCGATCTACGCACGCCGCCGCCGCATGGACATCGTCATCCGTGTGCTCTGCCTGGCTGCCGCTGCCTTCGGCGTCACATGGCTCGCGCTGATCCTGATGACGCTGCTCTACAACGGCATTGCCGGCCTGAACCTGGAGCTCTTCGTTGCGGACACGCCGCCTCCGGGCTCGACCGAGGGCGGCCTGCGCAACGCCATCGTGGGTTCGATCATCATGACCGTGCTCGGCGTCGGCATCGGCGCACCGCTCGGTCTGTTCGCCGGTACCTATCTCGCCGAGTACGGCCGCAACGACCGCCTGACCTCGGTGATCCGCTTCATCAACGACATCCTGCTCTCGGCGCCCTCGATCATCATCGGCCTGTTCATCTATGGTGCGGTGGTGGTGCCGATGCGCGGCTTCTCGGCGATTGCCGGCTGCCTCGCGCTTGCGGTGATCGTCATCCCGGTGGTGCTGCGCACGACCGAGGACATGCTGCTGCTGGTGCCGAACGCACTGCGTGAGGCGGCCTCGGCGCTCGGCCTGCCGCGCTCGCTGGTGATCAAGCGCATCGCCTATCGCGCGGCGCGCTCGGGCCTCATCACCGGCGTGATGCTGGCCACCGCCCGCGTCGCCGGCGAGACCGCGCCGCTGCTCTTCACCGCGCTGTCGAACCAGTTCTTCAGCCTGGGTCTGAACAAGACGATGGCGAACCTGCCGGTCACCATCAACAATTTCGTGCAGAGCCCCTACGCCTACTGGAAGCAGCTCGCCTGGAGCGGCGCGCTGCTCATCACCCTGACCGTTCTTGCCCTGAATATTGGCGCGCGCATTCTGAGCGCCGAGAGGGCCGCAAAATGAGTGATCTTTCCGTATCGATGAGCGCGGCCGGTGGTTTGCCCCAGGCGCCGGTGCTGCCCGAAGCTCCGGCCAAGGTGACGGTGCGCAACCTCAATTTCTATTACGGCGAGCACCACGCGCTGAAGAACATCAATCTGGCGCTCGGCACCAACCGCGTCACGGCGTTCATCGGCCCGTCGGGCTGCGGCAAGTCGACCCTGCTGCGCATCTTCAATCGGATGTACGACCTCTATCCGGGCCAGCGCGTCACCGGTCAGCTCATGCTCGACCAGACCAACGTCCTCGACCCCAAGCTGGACCTCAATTTGCTGCGCGCCCGCGTCGGCATGGTGTTCCAGAAGCCGACGCCGTTCCCGATGACGATCTACGAGAACATCGCCTTCGGCATCCGCCTTTACGAGAAGATCTCGAAGTCCGAGATGGACGACCGCGTCGAGAAGGCGCTGCGCGGCGGCGCGCTGTGGAACGAGGTCAAGGACAAGCTCAACGCCTCCGGCCTGTCGCTCTCCGGCGGCCAGCAGCAGCGCCTCTGCATCGCCCGCACGGTCGCGGTGCGGCCCGAGGTGATCTTGTTCGACGAGCCCTGCTCGGCGCTCGACCCGATCTCGACCGCCAAGGTCGAGGAGCTGATCCAGGAGCTGTCCGAGAACTACACGATCGCGATCGTCACCCACAACATGCAGCAGGCGGCGCGCGTCTCCGACAAGACCGCCTTCATGTATCTCGGCGAGCTGATCGAGTTCGACGACACCAGCAAGATCTTCACGTCGCCGACCGACCGGCGCACGCAGGATTACATCACCGGCCGGTTCGGCTGAGGAGACGGAACATGGGTTCTGAACATACCGCAAAGGCCTTCGACACCGACCTCCAGGAGCTCACGCGCCTGGTCGCCGAGATGGGCGGCATCGCCGAGCGCATGATCGTCGATTCCGTCGACGCGCTGATCCGCCGCGACGTCGCGCTCGGCCAGCGCGTCGTCACCATCGACACCGAGCTCGACGCGCTCCAGAAGAAGATCGAGGAGCGCGCCGTGCTCACCATCGCGCGCCGCCAGCCGATGGCGGTCGATCTGCGCGAGATCGTCGGCGCCATGCGCGTCGCGACCGATCTCGAGCGGATCGGCGACCTCGCCAAGAACATGGGCAAGCGCGTCGCGGCGCTGGAGACGGATTTCCATCCGCTCAAGCTGTTCCGCGGTCTGGAGCACATGACCGACCTCGTGCAGCAGCAGGTCAAGTCGGTGCTGGATGCCTATGCCGCGCACGATCTGCCGGCGGCGATGGCGGTGTGGAAGGGCGACGAGGAGGTCGACGCCATCTGCACCTCGCTGTTCCGCGAGCTCCTCACCTACATGATGGAGGATCCGCGCAACATCTCGTTCTGCATTCATCTGATGTTCTGCGCCAAGAACATCGAGCGCATCGGTGACCACGCCACCAACATCGCCGAGACCGTGTTCTACATGATCGAGGGCCAGGCGATCACCGACAAGCGGCCGAAGGGCGACATGACGACCTTCGCCACGACGGTCGCGAACACTTAAGGAGCGACGAACACCATGGGCGCACGCATTATGGTGGTTGAGGACGAGGAAGCTCTCACCGAGCTTCTCCGCTACAACCTCGAAGGCGACGGCTATGACGTCGCGACGGTGATGCGCGGCGACGATGCCGACACCCGCCTCAAGGAGCATATCCCCGATTTGATCGTGCTCGACTGGATGCTGCCGGGCCTCTCCGGCATCGAGCTGTGCCGGCGGCTGCGCACCCGGCCCGAGACCAAGCAGCTCCCGATCATCATGCTCACCGCGCGCGGCGAGGAGAGCGAGCGGGTGCGGGGTCTTGCGACCGGCGCCGACGACTACATCGTCAAGCCGTTCTCGGTGCCGGAGCTGCTGGCACGCGTGAAGGGCCTGCTCAGGCGCGCGCCAGCCCGGAGCGGCTCGCCACCGTGCTCGCCTATGGCGACATCGAGCTCGACCGCGACAAGCGCCGCGTGGCGCGCTCGGGCCGGCCGATCGATCTCGGCCCGACCGAATATCGCCTGCTGGAGTTCTTCCTGGAGCATCCCGGCCGCGTGTTCTCGCGCGAGCAGCTGCTCGACAGCGTCTGGGGCCGTGACATCTACATCGACGAGCGCACCGTCGACGTCCATATCGGCCGCCTGCGCAAGCTGCTCAATCTCGGCCGCGAGCAGGACCCGATCCGCACCGTCCGCGGCGCGGGCTACGCACTGGACGATCGCTTTGCGAAGGCGGAGCAAGCGTAAGGGGTTGCTGTGGCAGACGTGATTTAGCGGGCTGCCACCGCATCCTCGATGTCGTCCCTGCGAACGCAGGGACCCATAACCACAGGGAGTGGTTTGGCGACGACTCGGAGTGATCATCCCGCGCAATAACTACGCGCCGGGATTATGGGTCCCTGCGTTCGCAGGGACGACACCGAGTGAGTTGAGCCGTCATCGCGTGACGGCGCCGTCTTCGTAGTCAGCTAATCCGATACCTCAGCGCGGACCCGGCTTCGCCGGCGCGCGCCGGCGATCGGCTGCGGGCTGATACGCCACGCGCGAGTGCTGGGCGCAGTAGGGCAGGCCGGAGAGCGCCTTGCCGCCGCAGAAGAAGAAATCCGGGCTCGAGGGATCGCCGACCGGCCAGTGGCAGGTCGCCTCGTTCAGCTCCAGCAGCGACAGCCGCTGGCTCATCGGCACGACGTTGTCGTAGGTGACCGGTTCGGCCTCGACCTCGACTTCGAAGGCTTGCGCCAGCGCGGTGTTGCCGCGTGCGATCGGGCGGGTCACCCGCATCATGTGCTGCGCCGGACGCGCCTTGCGCGGCCGCGGCGCTGCCGATGAAGGGCTCTTGGCGCGGCCCGACAGGCCGAGCCGGTGCACTTTGCCGATTACGGCATTGCGGGTCACATTGCCGAGTTCAGCGGCGATCTGGCTGGCCGAAAGTCCGGCCTCCCAGAGCTTTTTCAGCTGCTCGACGCGATCATCCGACCAGGTCAAAACGGTCATTGCACCCTTTCCTTCGCCGGCGCCTGCCATCCTGGCGGCCGCACGGCGAATGCCTAAGCTTCGAAAAACCCGTGCCGCCAGAATCCCTTAAGGCTCGCCGGGCGCACCAGATGCGCCCGAACGCTTACGCCGGTACATGAGGACTTAGAGGATCAGAACTGCTGCACGAGATGTCGTATCTGACAAGCCAAACGCTACAATATGGCGTGACTCACGCGCAAGAGTCCGCCGACTCGCTTCCACATGTTCCGTGGCGGAAATACGCAAAATCGCCACCGCAAGACTACGGATTCTGCGTTTCGCGAGGCTTTCCGGGCGGCATTGACACCGGTTTCACCAGGCATAAGATAGTCTCGCGTGCCGCCCTTAAAAGGCGGCACGTTTCGTTTTCCGGGCCGGTCAATGGTGCGTTGCGCAATGCACGCTCACGCCGTCCGCAACATTCAAGTGATCGTCATGACTAACAGCGCAGCGCCGCATTTGCTCCCCGTTTTCGCCAGGTCCGACCTCGGTTTCGAGCGCGGTGAAGGCTGCTGGCTGATTGCGACCAATGGCGATCGCTATCTCGATTTCACCTCGGGCGTGGCGGTGAATGCGCTCGGCCATGCTCATCCTGCGTTGGTCAAGGCGTTGCAGGAGCAGGCCACCAAACTCTGGCACATGTCGAACCTGTTCCAGAGCCCGGACGGCGAGAAGCTCGCCGCGCGTCTGTGCAACGAAAGCTTCGCGGACTTCGTGTTCTTCTGCAATTCCGGCGCCGAAGCGCTGGAAGGTGTGATCAAGCTCGTCCGCCATCATCACTTCTCCAAGGGTCATCCGGAACGTTACCGCATCATCACCTTCGAAGGCGCCTTCCACGGCCGCACGCTGGCAACGCTCGCCGCGACCGGTTCGGCAAAATATCTCGAAGGGTTTGGCCCGCCGATGGACGGCTTCGACCAGGTCCCGCATGGCGATATCGAAGCCGTCAAGAAGGCGATCGGTCCGCAGACCGCCGGCATCCTGATCGAGCCGATCCAGGGCGAGGGCGGCGTGCGTTCGGCAACGCCGGCCTTCCTGAGGGCGTTGCGCCAGCTCTGCGATGAGAAGGGCCTGCTGCTCGCGTTCGACGAGGTGCAGACCGGCATGGGCCGCACCGGCGATCTGTTCGCGCATCGCCGCACCGGCGTCACGCCTGACGTGATGTCGCTGGCCAAAGCGCTCGGTGGCGGCTTCCCGATCGGCGCGGTGCTGGCGACCGCGGATGCGGCTGCCGGCATGGGGCCCGGCTCGCACGGCTCGACCTTCGGCGGCAATCCGCTCGCGATCTCGGCTGCCAACGCCGTGCTCGACGTCATGCTCAAGCCCGGCTTCTTCGACCACGTGCAGAAGATGTCGCTGCTGCTCAAGCAGAAGCTCGCCTCCGTGATCGATCGTTATCCCGACATCGTCAGCGAAGTGCGTGGCGAAGGCCTTCTGATCGGCATCAAGGCCGTGGCGCCGTCAGGCGATCTCGGCGCGGCATTGCGCAACGAAAAATTGCTCACGGTCGGCGCCGGCGACAATGTCGTGCGCTTCCTGCCGCCCTTGATCGTCACCGAAGCCGAGATCGAGGACAGCGTCGGGCGGCTCGAACGCGCCTGCGCCGCGATCTCGTCCAGTCAGACCAAGCGGGCGACAAGCTGATGAGCAAGTCCCCGAAGCACTTCCTGGATATCAACGAGCTCCCGTTGTCGGAGCTCAAGAGCATGCTTGCGGCATCCTCCGCCATGAAGGCGAAGCAGAAAGCGCACCAGCCGGTGAAGCCGCTGGAAGGCAAGACGCTGGCGATGATCTTCGAGCGTCCCTCCACGCGCACCCGCGTCTCGTTCGACGTCGCCATGCGCCAGCTCGGTGGCGAGCCCATCATGCTGACCGGCGCCGAGATGCAGCTCGGCCGCGGCGAGACCATCGCCGACACGGCACGCGTGCTGTCGCGCTATGTCGACGCCATCATGATCCGCATCCTCAATCACGAGGCCCTGCTGGAGCTTGCGGAATATGCGACGGTGCCCGTCATCAACGGCCTGACGCGGCGCTCGCACCCGTGCCAGGTGATGGCCGACCTCATGACCTACGAAGAGCATCGCGGCCCGATCGAGGGCAGGACGGTGGCCTGGACCGGCGACGACAACAATGTGCTGGCGTCCTGGGCGCATGCCGCCGAGCGCTTCAAGTTCAAGCTCAATGTCGCAACGCCGCCGGAGCTTGCGCCGAAAAAGGTAATGCGGGACTTCATCAAGGCCACCGGCGCGCCGATCGTGCTCGGCACCGATCCCGAGGCCGCCGTGAAGGGGGCCGACTGCGTCGTCACCGACACCTGGGTGTCGATGGGCGACAAGGAAGGTGAGCACCGTCACAACGTGCTCAAGCCCTATCAGGTCAATTCGAAGCTGATGTCGCTGGCCAAGCCCGATGCGCTGTTCATGCATTGCCTGCCCGCCCATCGCGGCGAGGAGGTCACGGACGAAGTGATCGACGGCCCGCAATCGGTCGTGTTCGACGAGGCCGAAAACCGCCTGCATGCGCAGAAGGGCATTCTGGCCTGGTGCTTTGACGCGGTGAAGTAATCTCACTTGTAGCCCGGATGGAGCGCAGCGAAATCCGGGTTTGTGTCCGCAGTTGGAGTGGTCCCGGATTGCGCTACGCTCCATCCGGGCTACGCGGGCTATCGCGTAATCCTGTGGCTATGGGTCCCGTATCAGCGCTTTGCGCGCGCCGGGACGACATCGAATTTGCAGGATCCTGTGCGATCATAAGTGCATCCGGAACACACCACCCTTGCGCCCTCTTCCATTTTCCTTCATCGACCCGAGATAAAGCGCCATGGTTTCCCAATCCCCTGACATGAATACCGGGCCTGAAGGCCCGGTTCGCGCACCATCAGCGGTTCCCATCGATGACGCCGTGCTGCCTTACGAGGTCGACGCACTCGACGTGCGCGGCCGCCTCGTGCGGCTCGATCCCGCGCTCGACGAGATCCTGACCAAGCACGATTATCCCGCTGCCGTGGGCAAGCTGCTCGGCGAGGCCATCGTGCTGACGACGCTGCTCGGCTCGGCGCTGAAGTTCGAGGGCCGCTTCATCCTCCAGGCCCAGACCGACGGTCCGGTGTCGTTCCTGGTCGTCGACTACATGGCGCCGGATCGCCTGCGCGCCTATGCGCGCTACGATGCCGAGCGCCTCGGCGAGACAAAGGATTCCGGCACGCTCCTCGGTAACGGTCATCTCGCCATGACCATCGACCAGGGTCCCGACATGAGCCGCTACCAGGGTCTGGTCGCGCTCGACGGCGGCAGCCTGGAAGATGCCGCCCACGAATATTTCCTGCGCTCCGAGCAGATCCCGACGCGCGTGCGTCTCGCGGTCGGTGAGGAGTGGCGCTCGAACGACGGCGGCAAGCATCGCTGGCGCGCCGGCGGCATGCTGATGCAGTTCCTGCCGAAGGCGCCCGAGCGCGCGCGTCAGGCCGATTTGCATCCCGGCGATGCGCCCGAAGGCGCCGAGGTGCATGCTGTCGCCGAAGACGACGCCTGGGTCGAGGCGCGTTCGCTGATCGAGACCGTTGAGGACGTCGAGCTGATCGACCCCGAACTCTCCGGCGAGCGGCTGCTGTTCCGCCTGTTCCACGAGCGTGGCGTGCGCGTGTTCAATCCGCTGGTGCTGAAGGCGCAATGCTCCTGCTCGCGCGACGCGGTCGGTGCGATGCTGAAGAGCTTCTCGCCCGACGACCGCGCCGCGATGGTCAAGGAAGACAAGGTCGTCGTGACCTGCGAATTCTGCTCGTCGGTGTACCAGTTCACGCCGCACGAGGCGGGCGTGGAAGACGCGTAGGCGTCGCATCCTCCCTCGTTGCGCGCGCAGCGAAGCAATCCAGTCGTAGGGTGGGCAAAGCGCAGCGTGCCCACCATCTTATGCGCCACGTTTGGAATGGTGGGCACGGCGCTTTGCGCCTTTGCCCACCCTACGGCGCCGCGCTAGTTCAACACCCGCTTGTTGTCCGGGCTGTCCAGCGAGAATGTCGGCACGTCGATCTCGAAGCGTTCGCCGCTTTCGCTGACCATCTGGTAGCGGCCGGTCATGAAGCCCGAGGCGGTCGCGAGCGGCACGCCGGAGGTGTATTCGAAGCGCTCGCCGGGAGCCAGGGTCGGCTGCTCGCCGACGACGCCCTCGCCCCTGACCTCCTGCTGGCGGCCGGTGGCGTCGGTGATGATCCAGTGCCGCGTCTTCAGCTGCACGGTTTCGTCGCCGGAATTGGTGATGACGATGGTGTAGGACCAGAAATAGTGGGAGCGGTCAGCCGACGACTGCTCCGGAATAAAGTTCGGCTCGACGGTCACTTCGATCTGGCGGGTCACGGCGCGATACATGGCGGCCATCATAACGAAAACCCGGCCGGGAACCAACGCCCGCAGGCGGTTTTGGTGACATCGTGCCGCCAGAATTGCCGAGGAAGTAGACCCAATGTGATCCGGCCGCTTTGCAAGACGACGGCCGGACCTGTACACTCCATGACACGTTGCGATTTGCGGAAGGGTTTCGAACCCCCGATGACCATTGCCGACCAAGTGACGGGATCGACGATCGCGGGAACCGGCAAGCCTGCGGAGGCCAGACCTGCGGAGGCGAAGCCGCGCTCCGCCGCGCCGGCCATCACGCTGCCCGCCATCGGCGAGCGCGAGCTCCGGCTCGACCTGTTCCGCGGGCTCGCGCTGTGGCTGATCTTCGTCGACCATCTGCCGCCGAGCCTTTTGACCTGGTTCACGATCCGCAATTACGGCTTCAGTGACGCCACCGAGATCTTCATCTTCATCTCCGGCTATACCGCGGCGTTCGTCTACGGTCGTGCCATGCTCGAAAGCGGCTTCGTCGTCGCCACCGCGCGCATCCTGCGGCGCGTCTGGCAGATCTATGTCGCCCACGTCTTTCTGTTCACGATCTTCCTCGCCGAAATCTCCTACGTTGCGACCAGGTTCGAGAACCCGCTCTACACCGAAGAGATGGGCATCATGGATTTCCTCAAGCAGCCCGACGTCACGATCGTGCAGGCGCTGCTGCTGCGCTTTCGTCCGGTCAACATGGACGTGCTGCCGCTCTATATCGTGCTGATGCTGGCGCTGCCCTTGATCTTGTGGCTGATGAAATGGCGGCCCGACGTGACGCTCGGCCTCTCGGTTCTGCTCTACGCGGTGACCTGGGAATACGACCTCTATCTGTCGGCCTATCCGAACGGCTTCTGGGCGTTCAATCCCTTCGCCTGGCAATTGCTTTTCGTATTCGGCGCATGGTGTGCGCTCGGAGGTGCGCGACGCATGTCGCGCATCCTGGCGTCCCGCGTCACGATGTGGATATCGATCGCCTATCTGGTCGCGGCGTTCTACGTGACGCTGACCTGGTATGTGCCGCAGCTCTCCCACTTCATGCCGAGGCGGCTCGAGCAGTGGATGTATCCGATCGACAAGGCCGATCTCGACGTGCTGCGCTTCACGCATTTCCTGGCGTTCGCCGCACTCACCGTTCGCTTCCTGCCCCGGGAATGGCCGGGCCTGAAATCGCCCTGGCTGCGGCCGCTGATCCTCTGCGGCCAGCATTCCCTGGAGATCTTCTGCCTCGGCGTCTTCCTCGCCTTCGCCGGCCATTTCATCCTGGCCGAAGTCTCCGGCGGCGCAGCCATGCATGCGCTGATTAGTCTCTCCGGAATCCTGATCATGTGGGGCGTTGCCTGGGTGATTTCGTGGTACAAGCGCGTGGCTGACAAGAGCGGTGCGAAAACCAAAAACGCCGTCGGCAACGCCGATCTGGCGGGAGGGGGCTGATGAAGGCGAAGGTTCTCCTGAGCCTGGTCCTGCTGTGCGGTAGCCTCGCCGCGCCCCTGGCGCGCGCGGGCGATGCTGTGTCGCCTGCTCCGGCCGCGCCCCCGGCCTGCGAATTGCCATCCTACCTGCTCACCACTGAAAACCAGCTTCCGAGGGTCGCCGATGCCATCAAGGCCGGCAAACCGCTCGAAATCCTGGTCATCGGCAGCCGTTCGACCACGATTCCGGCCTCGGAGGACAGCTCCTATCCGGCGCGCATGCAGGCCATCCTGCAGGACAGGCTGCTGCCGTCGGAGACCGTGCACGTCTCCGTAGAAATACAGAGCAAGAAGACGGCCGAGGAGGCGGCCGCCACCTTCGTTAAGCTGATGGAAGCAAAAAGGCCTACTTTGGTCATCTGGCAGACCGGGACTGTGGATGCTATCCGAGCGATTGATCCCGATGATTTTCGCGGGGCGGTGACCGAAGGGGTTTCCGCGCTGCAAAAAGCAGGGGCTGACGTCGTGTTGATGAACTTGCAGTACAGCCCGCGTACCGAAACCATGATCTCGGTGCCGCCCTATCTCGACAATATGCGGGTGGTGGCGCAGGAGCATGACATCCCGCTGTTCGACCGTTTCGCGATCATGCGGCAGTGGAATGATCAGGGTCAGTTCGACCTGTTCAGCCCGTCCCGCGGGCCAGAGCTGGCGAAACAGGTCCATGACTGCCTTGGCCGGGCGTTGGCACAGTTTGTGATCGACGCAGCCCATCTGGGGCCGGCCCAGCAGCAAAATTGAGGTCTAGCGTTAATGAGTTCTCTCCGCCCTTTTTGGTTGACGGCATGGCTGGCTGCGCCCGCGGCGGCTCTGCTGCTCCTGACGCCGGTGTCGCTGGCACCAGTGCAGGCGCAGGCCACGCAAGCAACGCCCGCGCCGCAGCAGGCCGCTAGTCCGGCTTCCGCTTCGCCCTCCCAGACCACCGTCGCCGCGACGTCCCACGAGCAGCGCGGCGTGACCGCCCGCGCCATCGACAAGGTGAAGCAGGTCGCGAAATCCGCCGGGGACATTTTCAGCCGCGTGCCCTGCCTCACGCCGAAGGGTGGCTCGAAGGCGATGGGCTCGCTGCCGCATGTCGCGGGCAAGCTCGTCGCCGGCAAACCCGTCGTGATCGTTGCGTTCGGCTCGTCGTCGACGGCAGGCTATGGCGCGAGCTCGCCCGATTTCAACTATCCGAACCGTCTCGCCGCGCAGCTCCGCCGGCAATATCCGACCGCCGACATCACCGTCATCAACGCCGGCGTCGGCGGCGAGGACGCGCCCGAGATGATGAAGCGCCTCCAGAAGGAGGTGATCGACGTGCATCCGGATCTCGTGATCTGGCAGGTCGGCACCAATGCGGTGCTGCGCAATCTCGATCCCGGTGACACCGCCAAGATGGTCGAGGACGGCATCTCCCGCATCCAGGCCGCTGGCGGCGCCGACATCGTGCTGGTCGATCCGCAATATTCGCCAGCCGTCAACCAGCGCAAGGAGAGCGCCGGCAAGATGGTGCACCTGCTCGGCAAGGTCGCCGAGCTCCGTCACGTCGGCATCTTCCCCCGCTTCGAGGTGATGCGCGACTGGCACGAGAATCAATCGATCCCGGTCGAGAGTTTCGTGATCGCCGACGGCCTGCATATGAACGATTGGGGCTATGCCTGCTTCGCGCAGATCCTCGGCGACGACATCATCCGCTCCGTCGGCCAGATCAAGCTCGGCGTCAACGTGCCCGCGGACGTGCGGACTTATCGGCCGATGTGAGCTTCCGTAGGGTGGGCAAAGGCGCGCCCTTCGCGCGCCGTGCCCACCATCTATTGTCAGTGTGATCGTGAATGGTGGGCACGCTTCCGCCTTCGCTCTTCGAGCTACGGCGGACAAGTCGCTTTGCCCACCCTACGATTCCTAGCTCGTGGAGCCCTCACGCCTTCTCCAGCGCCGCGGTCAGATCCTCGATCAGATCATCCACATGCTCGAGCCCCGCCGAGAAGCGGATGAAGCCCTCGCTGATGCCGAGCGCGGCGCGGTCTTCCGGCTTGAGGCGCTGATGCGTCGTGGTCGCCGGATGCGTGACGAGGCTCTTGGCATCGCCGAGATTGTTCGAGATTTTTGCAAGCTTGAGCTCGTTGAGCACGCGGAACGCACCCTGCTTGCCGCCCTTGACCTCGAAGCCGACCAGCGTCGAGCCGCCGCGCATCTGCTTCTTCACGAGAGCTGCCTGCGGATGATCGGCGCGGCCGGGATAGACCAGCCGCGAAATCTTCGGATGGCTCGCCAGCACGTCGGCGATGCGTCCCGCCGTCTCGGTCTGCGCGCGCACGCGTACGCCCAGCGTTTCCAGGCCCTTGAGCAGGACCCATGCGTTGAACGGCGAGATCGACGGGCCGGTCTGGCGCATGAAATTGTGGATGTGCTCGGCGATAAACGCTTCCGACGACAGGATGATGCCGCCGAGACAACGGCCCTGGCCGTCGATGTGCTTGGTCGCGGAATAGACCACGACGTCTGCCCCTAGCGCGAGCGGGCTCTGCCAGATCGGCGTCGCGAACACGTTGTCGACGACGAGCCGCGCGCCGCCGCTGTGCGCGATCTCGGCGATCCCTGAAATGTCGAGCACGTCGAGCGTCGGGTTGGTCGGGCTCTCCAGGAAGAACGTCTTGGTGTTCGGCCTCAAGGCGCGCTGCCACTGGTCGAGATCGGCTCCGTCGACCAACGTCGTCTCGATGCCGTAGCGCGGCAACAGATCCTGGATGACGTAGAGACACGAGCCGAACAGGGCGCGCGAGGCCACCACGTGATCGCCGGCCTTCAGCGGCGCCAGGATCGCGGTCGTCACCGCGGCCATGCCGGTCGCGGCCGAACGCGCGGCTTCGGCGCCTTCGAGCTCGATCATGCGGCGCTCGAACATCGAGATGGTCGGGTTGGAATAGCGCGAATAGATGAAGCCGGGGTCCTCGCCCTTGAACCTCGCCTCGCATTCCTCGGCGCTGTTGTAGACGTAGCCCTGGGTCAAAAACAGCGCCTCCGACGTCTCGCCATATTGCGAGCGCAGGGTGCCGGAATGGACCAGGCGGGTTTCGGGACGGTATTGCGTGGTGGACGCCGGGGACTTCGGGGACTTCGACATAGGACCTCCTCTGCGTGACCATCGAAAATGGTCACAAAAAAACCGGCCTGGATAACTTCCACGGGCCGGGATCACAGAGGTCCCCGGCCTGTTTAGCGACTTATTTAACGTGGCTGCAAGCCGGCCGGCTCAAATCACCACGGGATAAGTGATGCTCATATTCCGCAATGGCCTTTCCGTCAAGGCGTCCATCGGATAGCCGTAAAAGGCTGCTATTTCCCGCATGTCCGGATGCATTTGACCCCTGACGAGGACCCCCCCGGTTGAGCTTCACGGTTGCCGCCGACGCCAATGGTATCCTGCCCGACCGCATGATCGCGGCGATGGCGAAGGCGGGCCTCATCCTGCCCGCTTATGACTTCGTCGAAAGCCAGATCCAGCCGGCGAGCCTCGACCTTCGCCTCGGCGACATCGCCTATCGCGTTCGCGCCAGCTTCCTGCCGGGGCCCGGCGCGACCGTCGCCGAGCGCATCGACGAGTTGAAGCTGCATGAGTTCAGCCTTGCCGATGGCGCGGTGCTGGAGACCAACTGCGTCTACATCGTGCCGCTCCTGGAAAGCCTGGCGCTGCCGCCGGAGATCGTCGCGGCCGCGAACCCGAAAAGCTCGACCGGCCGGCTCGATGTCTTCACCCGTGTCATCGCCGACGGCACCCGCCGCTTCGACATGATCGGCGCCGGCTATCATGGCCCGCTCTACGCCGAGATCAGCCCGAAGACGTTCCCCGTGCTGGTCAGCGAGGGCTCGCGCCTGAGCCAGGTGCGCTTCCGCACCGGAGATGCCATCCTCAACATCGACGAGCTCGAGGCGCTGCATGCGACCGAGCGTCTCGTCGATCTCGACGATGCCGATCTCACCGGCGGCGTCGCCGTCTCCGTCGATCTCTCCGGCGAGAAGGCCAACGGCTTCGTCGGCTATCGCGCCAAGCGCCACACCGGCGTCGTCGACGTCGACCGCCGCTCCGGCTATGCGGTGGAGGATTTCTGGGAGCCGATCTCGGCGCGTCCCGACGGCAGCCTGATCCTCGACCCCGGCGAGTTCTACATCCTCGCCTCCAAGGAAGCCGTGCAGGTGCCGCCCGATTACGCCGCGGAGATGGTGCCGTTCGATCCCCTGGTCGGCGAGTTCCGCGTGCACTATGCCGGATTCTTCGATCCCGGCTTCGGCTATGCCGGCGCCGGCGGGCAGGGATCGCGCGCCGTGCTCGAAGTGCGCTCGCGCGAGGTGCCGTTCATTCTCGAGCACGGCCAGATCGTCGGCCGTCTCGTCTACGAGAAGATGCTGGCGCGCCCCGACGCGATGTACGGCCAGCGCATCGGCTCGAACTACCAGGCGCAGGGCCTCAAACTATCGAAGCATTTTCGGGTGTAGCTCCACACCCTACTGTCATGCCACGGCTTGACCGGGGCATCCAGTACGCCGCAACCTATCGGCTCTAACAACAGATGCCTCTGGAATACTGGATCGCCCGATCCGGGCGATGACACCGAATGTGTGTCAGGATGCGAAGCGAAATCCAGCTACGTGCGAGGCGGTGAGATGACAGATCAACTCGACGCAAGAATCCTCGAAGGCGTCGCGGACGCGCTGATCTATTCGGATCGCGCCGGCACCATCACGCGCTGGAATCGCGCATCGACCACACTGTTCGGCTTCTCGGCGGACGAGGCGCTCGGCCAGAACCTCGATCTGATCATTCCCGAACATCTGCGTGCCGCGCACTGGAAGGGCTTCGAAGCTGCGCTTGCCACCGGGGCGATGAAGCTCGCGGGCAGGCCGACGCTGACCCGCGCGTTGCACAAGAGCGGACGCAAGCTCTACATCGAGATGACCTTCGCGCTGGTGCGCGATGCCGGCGGTGCCGTGGTCGGATCGGTCGCGATGGCGCGCGACGTCACCGAGCGCGTCGAGCGCGAGCGCGCGGCCAGGCTTGCGCAAAATTCGTGATGCGGAATTGACGGGCTGGCGTGCAGGGCGCTCTGCCTGAGCGTCAGGTTGCCTCGCACCGGTCGCGGTGACACACTCGATCAAAACAACGATCGGGAGCGAACATGACCGCCGCAACAGACGCAGCACAAGAAGCGCAATGGAAGTGCTGGCGTGCGGTCGCCGAGCTCTATCACGCTTATTTCACCGGCCTCATCCTCACCGTCGTCACGCGGCGCGGCACTGCGGATGCCGCCGAATTCGTCTTCCGCGTGTTTCGCCGCCAGCAGCAGGAGCGCTTCC
This sequence comes from Bradyrhizobium barranii subsp. apii, assembly GCF_011516635.5. Lineage (GTDB taxonomy): Bacteria > Pseudomonadota > Alphaproteobacteria > Rhizobiales > Xanthobacteraceae > Bradyrhizobium > Bradyrhizobium barranii. Next base: position 9,716,860 of record NZ_CP096255.1, read on the forward strand.
TGCCGGGGCTCGAAAAGCTCGGTCTCAGTCATCTGCCGCCGGCGGTGGCCGCCGCGCAATATCATTATCTCTCCAACTGGATCGGCGGCGTGCATGTCGAGTACATGTATGAGAGCGACCGCAAAGCCTGGATCCGCTATCCGCCGCCGCGCTGGATCTGGAAGGGCACCGCGATCTGCGGCGTGCCGGGCGAGGTCTCGCGCGCGATGCTGCGCGGCTGGCACGCCAACAATGGCGTCGCGCTCGGCGATCTCAGGCTCGGCTTCGTCTGCACCAAGCAGAGCGTCGACGGTCAGGACGGGCTCGAAGGCTATTATCATCAGTACGACCACCCGCTCGAGTTGGACCAGCGCCTGGTGTTCGCGCGCCATCTGGAAGCGCCGTTGTTCGACGCCAAGACCGCGCCTGCCTTGCCCGTCGCGAGCTGGCCGAAGCCGCGGCTGGAAAAAGCCTACCGCAACTACGCGATGGAATATGTACGCACCGCCGCGCCCGTGATGGTGCAATTGTTCGGCCCGGAAGACGCCGGCTACCTCCTTCACCTCACCGGCAAGCTGATCGGGATGCAGTATTTTGACGAGGTCGCGGCGGCGCTGTCTATGCGCCGCGGTGGCGCACGCGAGTTCGCAGCGTTCCTGAATGCGCTGTTTGCCGCGCAGGATGACTCTGCCGAGACGACGGCATCAGAAGGCACGTTTGAATTTCACCAGCAGAGCTGGAAGCTGATGGATGACGTCGCCGACTATCATCGCGCCTGCACCAAAGTGCTGGAAGGGTTGTTCGAGGGGCTCGCTGCCGGATGCGGGCGGCGCATCGGCGTGCACCTGCGCCCGACAGCGGGCGGTCGGCCGCCGCTGGTGTGGACCATTGAGTAATTCCACCACTTGAAATGCGCTGCCGCAGGGCACGCCTGCATCCGGCGCAGGAGGAATCGGCAATTGCCGTGCTAAGCCTGTCGTCGCGCCTTCCGCGCGAAGAAATTTATTGGCACACCTACGCATTGCCGCGCCGCGAATGGCCTGCGCCCGGGAGAGGACATGTCCGACATCGCCGAAATCCCGGTCGATGAACAAGAGCGTCCGTTGCCGCCGCCTCCGCGGCCGGTACGAAGCGCGCTGATGGACGGGCCGATTCTGCGCACGCTGCTCGGCCTCGCCTGGCCGAACGTGGTCGCGCTGTCGGCCGGCACCTGTGTGGTGATCGCGGAGACCTCCTATATCGGCCGGCTCGGCGTCGAGGCGCTGGCGGCAATGGCGCTGGTGTTTCCGACAGTGATCCTGACCATGACGATGTCCGGGGGGGCCATGGGCGGCGCCGTGGCGTCGGCCATCGCGCGGGCGCTCGGCGGAGGCGATCGCGAGCGCGCCGGCACGCTCGCCGCGCATGCGCTCTTGATCGGCATCACCTTCGGCCTCGTCTTCATGCTGGGCATGCTGATCTTCGGGCCCAAGGTGCTGGAGATGCTCGGCGGACGCGGGGATGTGCTGACGCATGCGGTCGCCTACACACAGGTGTTTTTTGGCGGGGCCGTGCTGCCGTGGCTGCTCAACACCATGGCCGGCGTGTTGCGCGGCACCGGCAACATGAAGCTGCCCTCGCTGTTGATGCTGAATTCCGCGGTCATGCAGGTCGTGCTTGGCGGCACGCTGGGCCTCGGGCTCGGGCCCGTGCCGCAGTTCGGCATGCGCGGCGTCGCGGCCGGCTCGCTGATCGCCTATTCCATGAACATCTGTGTGATGGGCTGGTACCTGTTCTCCGGCCGCGCCCGAATCGTACCGAAACTGCGCGGGCTGCGCGTTCAATGGGCGATGTTCTTCGATATCCTGAAGGTCGGCGCCATCGCCTGCTTCTCGCCGCTGCAATCGGTGCTGACGATCTCGATCTTCACCCACATGCTGGCAAAGTTCGGCACTGCGATCCTCGCCGGCTACGGCATCGGCGCGCGGCTGGAATTTTTGCTGACCTCGATCGCGTTCTCGTTCGGCATCGCTTCGGTGCCGATGATCGGCATGGCGATCGGCGCGGTGCGCATCGCGCGCGCCCGGCGCATCGCCTGGATCGCCGGTGCGAGCGCGTTCGTCGCCGTCGGCGTGCCGGCGTGCCTCGTCGCGCTGTTCCCAGATCTCTGGGTCAACATCTTCACCGACAGCGCCACCGTGCGCGCGACCAGCCATGAATATCTGTCGACGGTGGCGCCGTTCTACGCCTTCATCGGGCTCGCCTCGACGATGTATTTCTCGTCGCAGGGCGCGGCCAAGGTGATCGGGCCGGTGCTGGCGCAGACCGCGCGCCTGATCTACATCGCTGCGATCGGCTGGTGGCTGTCGACGCACGACGCCACCGCGCAGAGCTTCTTCTGGCTGGCCGCCAGCTCGATGGTCGTGCTCGGCCTGCTCTCGTGCTCCAGCGTGGTGCTGACACGCTGGGGGCCGCGCGAGACGAAACCTACGATCAGGCCGGCTCTTTCGGCTGCCGACTAGCGATGCCGGTGGCGGCGATGGCCGCCACCGCCGACATTGGCGAGCCGCATCAGCTGCGGAATCATCGCCATCATGTCGCCGCCGCCGGAGCCGCCGAGCCCCATCGGCATGGTGCCGCCTGCGCCCATCGGCGTGTAGCCGCCGTAGTTCGGCGCGCCGAAGCCACCGCCGAAATTGCCGCCACTCAGGCTGCCGCCGCCCCCCATCATGCCGCCGAGCCCGCCGCCGCCGTTCTCCATCATGCGGCTCATCATCGGACCCATGGTCTGCATCAGCATGGCGAAGCGGCGCTTGCCCATCTTCGCCTTCATCATCTCCAGCATCGGCGCCATCTGGGTCATCATGTCCTCGCCGCCGGCGCCTCCGCCGCCGAGGAACTGCGCCTTTGCCGGCGCGCTCGAGATCGAAAATAGCAGCAGCACGGCGGCCGCCTGGCAGATCACCTTATCCGCACCTCTCATGGCCTGCTCCTCGCGTGCGTGGCTCCGCCGGGAGAGCGGAGCCAACCGGACGCACGCGGCCATGGTTAGGGCCGGCGAGGGCAGGGCTCTGTGAGAAAGATCACGCAGCCACAGCCGGGAACGCCCGGTGTATCGCGGCGACGGCGTCCTTGGTCTGCCCCTGGACGTAAGCCGCAAGCTCGTTCGGCAGCATGTCGATGATCCAGACAAGGCGGCAGCTCGCCTCGCCCTCGGCGATCACCTGCACCGAGGCGCTGTAATGCCTGAGCCGCTCGTTGTTGATGGCGTAGACCAGCCGCTGTCGCGCATCGTCGCAATCGACCAGCACCTCGCGCGCCACTGATCCATTGGCGAAGGTGACGATGCGTGCATCACCGTCGAGCGTGCAGGCGGTGACGAAGCCCGGCGCCAGCCGCTGAGGCAGCGCGCCGAAATCGCGTACGGCGTCCCAGACGTCGCGGGCGGGAACGGGGAGGGGGATGTCGTTGTGGATGGAGGCCATGGTTGATTCCTATAATTTGGAGAAACAAGCGAGCCATCATCTCAGGTGTCATCGCCCGACTTGATCGGGCGATCCAGTATTCCAGAGGCCGCTGTGATTTGAATCGAGAAGCCGCGGCGTACTGGATGCCCCGGTCAAGCCGGGGCATGACAGCTTGTGAGGCGATGGCGGCCGACGCTCACACGCAAACCGCCTCGACGTTGTTGCCATCGGGATCAATCAGGAACGCCGCGTAGTAGGTCGGGCTATAGTCCTTCCGCGGGCCGGCGCCGCCATTGTCGCGGCCGCCGCTCTTTAGGCCCTCGCTGTGGAATGCCTTGACCGCATCATGGTCCTTGGCGCGAAACGCGATATGCGCGCCGTCGGCCTTGCGTCCCTTGTTCAGGTGCAGCCAGAGCGCCGGCTCGCCCTTCGGCCCGAAGCCCGCATAGCCGTCGCCGCTGGAGCACAGGGCGTAGCCGAGCGGGGCCAGCACCGCGGTGTAGAAGCGCGTGGCGGCGTCGAGGTCGGCAACACGCAGTCCGATGTGGTCGTACATGATCGTCTCCATTGCAAAGCGCGCCGCAACTGGCGCGCGCCGGAGACGACCCTATTCAGTTGAGGGTCGCGCGCTCTTGGAGAATCTTGCGCTCGCCCTTCGACGCCTGCCGGAACTTCGTCGGCGACACGCCGGCGGCGCGATGGAAGGTGCGGACGAAATTGGAGAGATCGCCGAAGCCGACGTCATAGGCGATGTCGGTGACCGCGATGTCATCATCTGTCAGCAGCCGCGCCGCATGGCGTAGCCGCGAGCGCACCAGATATTGATGCGGGGTGACGCCGAGCACGGCCGAAAACAGCCGCAGGAAATGGAACGGGCTGAGGCCCGTCTGCCGCGCCGCCTGTTCGAGGTCGACCTCGTCATGCGAGTTGGCGTCGATCCACAGCGCGGCTTCGACTGCGCGGCGGCGGTCGCGTGCGGTGGGCGTGGCCGGCTTGCGCGCCTTGCCCGAGACGACATCGATGAAGCGGCCGGCCAGAATTTGACCGACCTCGTCGAGACCGAGGTCGCTGTTGCCATCTGCCGCCGTCTGGGCGAGCTCGCCCAGCACCATCAGCTCGGGCAGCGGCGGTGTCGCGCCGACCTGCCAGATCTCGCGCCGTCCCCCGAGGGCATCGACCAGGTCCTCGCTGAAGAAGAAGCCCAGGCAGACGTCGCCGCTGACGTGCTCATGCGTGCAGATGTATTCCTCGCGTGGAGCGCCGACCAGCATCGAGCCCGCCACCAGCTCGAAGAAGCCGGCGCGGCACTGGCAGCCGAAGCTGCCGGAGCGGACATAGGCAATGGAATGCCCGGTGCGGCACTCCGCGAACGGCTTGTCGTCCGGTCCCGCATCGCAGCGAAACTCCGAGACCGTCATCGATTGCGTGGTCAGCAGCGTGGTCGCATCCATGCCACCTATCTAGGCATGGTCCGGACAAGTGTGTAGCGGTTGTCCGACAAGATCATGCCAAAAAAAACAAAGCTAAGGTGCGATTGCGATCGCGCCTTAGCTGGGCCTCGTTGGCGCAACGGGCAGCAGCACCTCGAACAGCGTCTTGCTCGCGACCGGATGGGCGCCCTCGAGCGCCAGCAGCCGCCGCTTGGAGATCACCCCGCCGTAAGGCGAGAGTCGGTCGGCGTAATTGTCGGCCTCCAGCACCCGGTGACAGGGCACGATCAGCATGTAGGGATTTTTGGCGATCGCCTGCGCCACCGAATGCGCGGCGCCGGAGGCGCCCAGCGCCTTGGCGATCTCGTGATAGGTGCGGGTCTCCCCGCGCGGAATGGCGCAGGCGGCTTCATAAACGCGCCGATGGAAGCCGGGGACGCCGCCGGCGTCCAGGCTGACCTCGGAAAAATCAGGGTCGCCGCCCTGCAGCAAGCCTGCGATGCCCTCGATCGCAAGCTCGGCATTCAGCGGAGGCTGCTGCTCGCGCGCCTCGGGATGGACCGCGAAAATCCGGCGGCGGGTATCGATCTCCCGCGCCTCCGGCAATTGCACGGCGACCACGCCGGTGCTGCTCCAGACGATGCCGCAGCGCCCTATGGCCGTGTTGAATATCGTGTAGCCACGCCCCAGCATGCACACGCCCCACTCAGTGCACGTCTCTCCCCAGACGCGCGATCATAACACCGCCACAATCCGGCGCACCTGGAATCTTGCCAGGACGTTAACAACCGTCCGGCCGGCCGCGCCAAAGCGCTTGGCGAGCGGCGCCGTCTCGGCTAATCAGGGTTGGCGTGAGACGCGCATTCGCGGGCGTAGTTCAATGGTAGAACGGCAGCTTCCCAATCTTTTGTGAAGCCTCTCCACCGTTCCACATAGTGTCCGGAAACCCCGTGTTTTGCAGTGGTTTCTGCGACTCGACCGTCATATACTTCGGCATGGTTATCCGCCTCAATCCACGTGAAAGGCGTGCCAAATCGTGCCAATTCTTGGACTCACAGATCTCTCTGTCCAGTCACTGAAGCCCGGTTTGTACATGGACCGGAAGACGCCGGCTTTTGGATTGCGTGTCGGCAAACGTCGAAAGACCTGGATCGTCCTTAAGGAGCCCAACCGCACCAAAATCCGGTTGGGTCACTATCCGGATCTGAAGCTCGCAGAAGCGCGCCGCCGCGCCTTTGTTGCGTTGGGCACGCCTGTCGGCGAGAAGGAAATCAGCATCGAGTTCGAGCAAGCGAAGCTCGCCTTCGTTGAGGAGAACTACAAAGGCAAAGCCGAGCGCACCAAATCTGAGACGCTTCGTCTCCTTAACCGCTTGAACTTCAGATGCACGCTCGCTGACCTCGACGATGCAGCGATTGAACGTGAGCTCGGAAAGCTCGGTGATGTGCCCAGTGAGCAGCTTCACGCATTCCGCGCACTCCGGACAATGCTCCGGTGGTGCACGAAACCTCCGCACCGTTACATCAAGCGCAGTCCGCTTGAAGGTTATCCGGCTCCGGGGAAAGATAAGAAACGCAGCCGTATTTTGAATGACGCCGAGCTCAGAAATATTTGGCAAGCATGCGAGGGCTTCTTCGGGGATATGATCCGGCTCATCATCTTGTGGGGATGCCGGAATGGCGAAATAGGACGGTTACAACGCGCCTGGCGAGAGGGGCGTGTGATCACCATTCCAGGTGAATTCACGAAGAACGGACGCGCGCACGCAATTCCGATCCTACCCATGGCGCGCGCGATTATGGATCGTCAAGATATGCTCGGTGACAATTGGCGAGACAAGAACACCGATTACTACTTCCCTGGTCACATAAAGGGCACCCACTTTAATGATGGCTCGTGGGGCAAACTCAAGAGGGAGCTGGATAAGCAATCGGGAGTGACCGGATGGCAAGTGCGAGATCTTCGCCGCACTTTCCGCTCTAGCCTAGCCCGCTTGGGAATCTCGCGTGAGATCGCTGAGATCATGCTCAACCACGTGACCGGTGGAGGCAAAACCGATCTCGACGAGATTTACGACAGGTATGACTATCTACCCGAGAAGCGCACTGCGCTGCAGAAGCTCGAAGCTCACCTTAAAAAGGTAGTGGGTAGGTAGCCTGACCAGCTGCCGCCGACCACAATTGCAGGGCACACCGGGAAATGAACGGTCAAGTCACGTGTTCTGACGCGCGGAAATCTGAGTTTCATACCTAACCCGCAGGGCGCCGCTCCTCAAAATTCTCCTTCCCCTGTTCTGGGGGATCCGGAAAGAGGAACGTCAGAACGCGCATGGCGGGGTGTCCTGTGAGCTGTGTGATCAATTCTCGACGTTTGTCGTAGAGCAGTTTAAGCGGATCGGGTATATCGGCTGCAGGCGGTCGCTCCCATATCTCATTCCAAAAGCCGAGAACCTCAGTGCAAAAAACGCTCATGCATACTTCTGAAAGCAGATACTCGCGCTCGTAGTTCCGCTCTCGTTCCGGTGATGCGCCGAGACCATAACGTCCGACCCGCTGCCGAACGAAGGCTTCGATCGTTTGCGACAATAGCTCGTCACTCAGTATCGCATCTTGCAGGCGGCGCGCGAAATCCGAATACTGTGTGGCATCTGCGATTTCATCCCAGCAGACGATCGTCCCGCGCGCTCCCGCTTTGGATGACATCCGGCGGATGAGGGCCAGGATCTGCCTAGCCTCATTCTTTGCCTTCTTGATTGCCGACGAGAGCGTCCAGTAACGGCCAGTCATCAAGCGATCCAGAACGAGAAGGCGATCCGCGACCACTATCAGGTGATCATGGTCCCGCAGCGCGTACTTGTCAAAAAGCGCCCCGATCCCGGCTGATGTACGGTACTTTGTGTGCGGGTACAGGCACACCGGGATGAAGTATCGGGCTTCGGAGGACATCCGTCGCATCCTCTCAATCAGTGGGGCGCAACACTGGTGGTTGCTTCTGCTGGGGACGTTCGCGGCGCTGGCGGTTCGGTCTTTGGCGGTGTTTCACCGGGAGGGGGCTGTTTAGTGCTAGCATCGGCGCTCGTTCGCACGTTGAGCTGGACAACGAAGTCGGGCGTGCCGGAGAAGCGCTCCGCGTAGCCTTCGTATATAAGTGAATCACCGAAAGCGGAGATTAGGCCGAAACAACCAGCCTTTGCGCAATCATCAACTTCCCTGTCCCATTTTACGGCTGTGCCTTCAGGGAATTGCTGCCACCGTCCCTGGCATAGGACCGCCGAACTCTTGAGACCACCACGGTGCGGGGGGCGCAGACATGCTGTACCATCTTTATTGAGGAACATACAAAATTGACGACCCTGCCGAGTCGAGCCTTCAATGTACTTTCCCGCGAATGAGCGCGCCCCGTCCGTGTATAGCTCGGACATCTGCACGACGACGCACAGCACTACCGTAACTAGCCCAATCTGAGCCGCGATAAACAAGCTCATGTAGATGGTCGCTGCGCCGTGGTCATGAACGTTTCGGTAGGCAATGCTACTCGTCAGGTATCCTGCAAACATCATGACGAGGCTGCCTACCGCGGCGCGAGCGACGAGCCTGCCATATGAGGGCTGTTCAGTGCCAAATCGGCTGTCGCTCAGCGAGATCGCAATGGCTGCGATGACGATTGCAAGAGGAGCCCACGGCAACGTTTGACCAACAACCTCGACGAGCACATCCCCGATATCATCAACTTTCTTGATTTTGAACAGGGGCCCGCCGAGTAGGCCGATGATGACCAGTGCGACATATCCGAGGGCACCACCGAGAAGAATTGATTTCGCGTAAACCGGGATAGGCCGTTTTCGTTCTAGGTCATTGATGTCGAACCACTCGCGCCGGCCAACATGAACGCTGCGAATAACGAGTGCTCCAAAAATTGCGAAGAAGTAAAAAGCTGCCGTTGTCCAAGACCAGTAAAACTGCCAAAACAAGCCAGTTGGCACCCGGAATGCATCGATTAACTTCGGATCATTTTTCAAGACCTGCTCTATGAAGACCTGCGTCGCCCATACAGCGAATACCGACAGAATTAGGAGCGCAACGACTGAGAGCCACCCGAGCGCCGCGATATTGCCTTCATCACGCTTTTGCGGCTTGATCGCAAAACCAAGCCGGCTGATGGCATCCAAGCTCTCCGCGTCATTCGTTACACTGGATCGAATGCCACAAGCCACGAAAGTGTATAGCCGGTCGCGCAGATTCTTAACTTCCCGGAATACTGCGGGGTCGGGAACGACGTCAGGTGAGGAGTTTGTACGCAAAAGTTCAGCAAAGTACTTACGCACCGGCGGGGCGAGCGCAATGTGCCTGTCGCAAACACTGTCAAGTTCGTCCTTGTAGGTCTCGTAGAAGAGCGGATCAATTCCAGTGTTCGTTTGGTTATTTTCCGATAATGCGGAGAGCACGCATCCAATGCTGTACCAAATATGTAGGAGGTCATCCTCGAAGATGAGCTTACTCAAGAGGGCCGGCTGTGGAGCGCCCTTGCCAATCTGCATGTTAAGTTTACGTGTCTGACAAGCGACCGCGCCGGGACTGCAATTGAACGAGGAGCCACGCAGTTGCGCTACGGTTCTGCGGATCGACTCAGGTATACGCGCAACCGAATGAAGAATGCCGCGGATCCGGCGTTCTCCTTCATTGAGCCGTGGGATCGTTTGGAACGCCACCATTATCAAAGCAATACCGAGCGGAAGCGTCGTTTCGCTAGGCTTTGGTACGTTATCCGGAAGCAGTGCGTAGAAGAGTTCCGGCGCCGCTGAAAAGACAACAAAGACAATGAGGATCGCGCATTCATAGCCGAGCTTGGCGCGCGCGTAGCGCCGACGCGAGGTCGAAAACCTAGGCTTGTAACGGGTGAAATATTCTGCAGTGCCATTGTAGCTCGGCTCGTCGAAGCGCGACCAGCAGCACACGCCAACGATGATTGCGCCAAAGCCTAACGCTTCTAGCCAGTGCAAATTGTTCCAAATCCAGCTAAACATGGCGGCCCTCTCCTATCGAACGTGGAGCGATCCGCGACAGCCCACGTATCGCTACCGGCAAGGCTCGATCGTGTATGGTGCTACTGCAATGGTAGCATGCGAGCCCGGAATGCATCTGTGAACTGCATTACACTGTGTGGCCCTTTCGTCGAGTTCGGGCGCGGCATGTTCCGAGAAGCGGGTGAATCGAGCAAAATCTCGAGAATTTTTGGCTGCAATATCGGGGGATGTCCCGATCGCTGTTGAACTACGTCGGGTCGACGTTGCCGGAATGAATATTACGCAGCCCTCGTGACGTGGGCAACGGACTTGATTGTCATGCGATCGTGGTGAGCTTGAAGGGCCGCACGCAGAACCGACAATTGCTTATGCGCCTTCAATCGTCGGAAGCCCTTGTTGGCCTCGATCATACCGGCCGCGACCCATCGCAAGGCCATACCGGCATCCCGCCAGCGTTTAACGTTGCGCGTGACGCGGCGAATGGTGCCCATCATGTTCTCGGCGATATTGGTACAGGCGAGCGATCGGCGAAGCTCCTTCGGCAACTTCAACCGGACGACAGTCAGGATTTCGTCGAGGCCTTCGAGGATACTGGCCGCAACGCCGGGCCATTGCTGGTCGAGTCGACGCGCGAGATTGCGGATCAATTTTTCAGCCTTGTCGGCGTCATCGAGCTCCCAGGCCTGGCGCAGCACCCGGCGGGTGGCCGCATGATGCTCTTTCGGCAGGCGTTCCATGATGTTGCGCGCCTTGTGGATCTGGCAGCGCTGGATCGCAGCGGCCGAACCGAAGGTGCGGCGGATCGCCTTCGACAACGCCTTCGCGCCGTCGGCGATGAACAGTCTTGGCACCGTCGGGTCGAGCCCGCGCGAGACCAGGTTGTCCAGCAGGGCCTGAACCGTTGCTGCATTCTCGGTCGCCCCTTCCACCAGCGCCAGCGGATGCTTGTTGCCTTCGCCGTCAACCCCGATCGCGGCCACCAGCACGAGATCGTCGTCGAGATGCAGCCCGTCGATTTGGACCACCAGAAGGTCGAGCGCGGACAGATCGGCAGCCATGAAGTCGGCCAGCCGCGCCGCCGACAGAGCCACGAACCTCCGCGAGGCCGCCGACTTCGAAATCCCCGATCCGGGCGGTGCCGGCACGTCACCCTCGGGCAGCCGGACGGCGCGGCCGAACCGGCGCGTCGACACATTGATCAGCATCAGGTTCATCGCCCAGCGACCGAGCCAGTCCTCCTGCGCCGCCGTTTCCCAGCTCGGGATCGTGACCTCGCGGCCGTCCATGCCCCGGACCCGCGGGCGATCGACCTCGATCTTGCCGCCGTGGAAACCGATCCGCCCCCGCGTTCGGCCCCAACGGTGCGCCCGCCGCGCCGCATCACGACCGTGGCGCGGCCCGCAGGCCGCTGTCACATCCGCCTCCATCATCGTGCCGAGCGCCTCGATTCCTGCCGCAAGGCAGAACCGATCGAAGCTCGCTCGCACTTCCGCAAATGATTTCTCCACAGCCCCGGTCGCCGGCCAACCAGCCGGTGTGATATCTCTCGTCATGGCGTTGCTCTCCTTTGTGGAATCAGCACCCCGAGCCTACCGGCTCAAGGTGGGCAACGCCGACCTCTTCAGAAATTCAACAGAACCCGGGACATCCCCCAATATCGGGGCGTTCGGACTTAGCCTTACGTCCCAATCTTGGGCGCGCCTACTGTTTCGGAGTCAGTCCAGGCAACGATGCAGGGCTGGTACCTTTTGGCGAGCCTTGCATCGCACTTGTGGCGATAACCCCCGCCTCTTCGCGCGCCTTCTAAGCTGCTATGGATGCCTGCGCCGGTGCTCGCGTTAGCGCGGCGACCAATTCCTTGACGTCCGGGTCCCCCAATCCGGTGACGCGGAATAACCGGCAGTTGCTTTAAACTCGCCATTGCTGCCAGCCGTAATGTCCCGGAAGCACCCAATGCCGTTGAGCGGGTAAATCAACGGGTTCAAGTAAGAGAGCGGAGGCAATCCGGCCTTTTGGCGCGCCTCATTGATGAGAGCGCAGAAGCCGGCCCAAACGGGCGCGGCCCAACTTGTTCCGCCAATTCCGGTGGGCTGTCCATGCAGGACCAAAAATGCCCCTTCATTTGGATCAGCGGCGGCACTCACATCAGGGACCGACCGTTTGCTCCCGGTCGGTACGCCTTCGCCTTTCTGCCAGGCAGGGCGGCTGAAGAAGATGCTGTCGCCGCCTCCACTGCCCGGCCAATACGTCCTCGTGCGCAACGGTCCCGTCCCCTCGCGTAAGCCCTAAGCTTTTGCCGCCGACCGCGACAACTGCCGCATCGGAAGCTGCACATTCCGCCTGAGCCGGGCCGTTGGCGGTCTGCCCGTCGCTGTTCGGATTGGATCCGGCGTCACCCGCTGGATACGAAAACATTTACGCCCATTGCCGCGAGCCTGAGGAATTTCTGATGCTGTGTTGCCACCTCGCCATTTGGTGCCCATGAAGGTTTCTGCAAGCCCCAGGCTAATCGACAATTGTCTCAGGCTCGGATCGCTCGATGCGTCTGCAATGATCCGATCGAGCGCTCGATCGAGCGCCACAAACTGAAGTGAACCGGTCGCGTAGATTATCGCCCCAGGGGCGATCCCGCTGGTCCAGGAGACATCCAGAAGGGTCGATAGCCAAAGCGGCGGCGCTCCTGGGCGATCGCCCTCACGCGCTGGCGAAAGCCGGCATCGTCCGCCCGGGTTGTCTGGTATCTCATCGTCATGCGGCAGCAGCCGATGGCTTTACACGCCCGCCGTTCGCTCATCCCGTGGGCATCCACGAGATGCGCGACAGCTTTCCGCTTCCCCGCGGGCGTCACCACTAGACTGTATGTCCCCTCCACAAAATGAGGCGACTCACCCTCGATGTTGCAACGAGGGTTTCCCGGATGGACCGGGTAGAGCCTCAAACAAGGAGGGCGAGTCGTGGAGCATCATACCGAGGCCTTTGTCGGAATCGATACGTCAAAATTGCGTAATGCAGTGGCAATTGCCGATAGCGGCCGTGGCGGCGAGGTCCGGTATCTCGGGGAGTTTCCTGCCACGGAGGCGGCGATCCAAAAGCTCGTGGCAAAGCTTGCAACGAAATACCGTCATCTGACGTTTTGCTATGAAGCAGGGCCGACAGGATATGGTCTCTATAGGCTGCTCAAGAGCCTTAGCCACGAGTGCCTGGTGGTAGCTCCCTCGCTGATTCCGAAGAAGGCCGGTGATCGCGTGAAGACGAACCGACGCGATGCAGTAAGCCTCGCCAAGCTGTTACGCGCGGGCGAACTCACCGCGGTGTGGGTGCCGGACGAGCGGCATGAAGCCATGCGCGATCTCTCGCGCGCCCGTCAGGCAGTGAAGAAGGACCTCCAGGGCAAGCGCCAACAGATCTCGTCATTGATGCTGCGGCTGGGACGCATCTATCCGGGCAAGACGACGTGGGGACCAGCCCATATGAGATGGCTGATATCGCAGAAGCTCGAGCATCGCGAGCAGCGCATCGCATTCGAAGAGTTACTTGAGGGGATACGCCAGGAAAGTGAGCGGATGGAGCGTTTGGAAGGTGCCATCCGCGAGGTGGTACCCGAGTGGTCGCTCGCCGAGGTTGTCGCGGCCCTGCAGGCGATGCGGGGGATTGATCTCATTGCGGCTGTTGGGGTGCTGGCCGAGATCGGTGATCTCTCCCGCTTTCAAAATCCGCGCGAGCTGATGGGCTATCTGGGTCTGGTACCCACAGAAAACTCGACCGGCGACAAGGTCAAGCGAGGCGGCATCACCAAAGCCGGTAATGGGCGGGCGCGACGTATTCTTGTGGAGGCGGCCTGGAGCTATCGATATCCGCCGCGCGTGAGCCGAGACAAGCAGCCAAAGGTGGAGGCCGCACCGAGACGCGCGCGCGAGATTGCGTGGAAAGCGCAAACCAGATTGTGCGGGCGCTTCCGCTCACTCGAGCGGAAGGGCAAGCGGCGATCACGAGAGACACGCACAAGACTATTTCGTCTATGACTTGTCGCTCTTCCACGGACTGACATTGTTGAGGAACGACGTACGCCAACGGCAATATCCGAATGTCACAGACACACCAACATTAGTCGTTTCTCACAATCCGGATCATTTAGCTGATGCGCGGTTTATCTCAACCTGGAGCCTGAGTCGCGACGTTCCAATCGTTATTCATTTGCATTGTCAGTTTAACTACTTTCCGAAACGGTGTCCGATCGGCGTCCCCTCCTTTTCGAACAGGGAAAATATAGAACATTGCATCCAGTGCGCGCATACAGTGATAGTCCCGGCTAGTTTCATGGTCGACGATCTAAGTGTCTGTTCCAAAACATGTTGAGTCGAATGAATCGGTTGTGATTCAAGGTGAGCGGCCTGATTCGATGGGGACGCGCCGCCAATGTGGACTACCGAGAACCGTGCACGCTACGACCGCAGCCGCCTGCGCTATCCGAGCGACTTGACCGACGAGGAGTGGGCGCTGATCGCGCCTCGCATCCCGCCGGCCAAGCGCGGCGGCAACAAGCGTACGGTGGACCTGCGCGAGATTGCCAACGGGCTGATGTACATCCTGAGCACAGGTTGCCAGTGGCGCGCGATCCCCAAGGACCTGCCGCCGCGCTCGACGCTGTATGGCTACTTCGATCTGTGGAGCTGGAACGGCACGCTCGATAAAATTCATCACGCCCTCTATGTCGAATGTCGCGAAAGGGCCGAGCGCGAGGCTTCTCCCACCGCCGCCATCATCGATAGCCAGAGCGTGAAAAGCGCTGAAAAAGGGGGCCTCATGATCTCCATGGCTACGACGCGGGCAAGAAGATCAAGGGCAAGAAGCGGCACATTCTCGTCGACACGCAAGGCCTCTTGATGCACGCCATCGTGCATGCGGCGGACATCCAGGATCGCGACGGCGGCGTGCTCCTGATGGCAACGTTGTTCGGCCTCTATCCCTTTCTTCTGAAGCTCTACGCCGACGGCGGATATCAAGGGCCACATTTCCAGAAGGGGCTGCGTAGCGCTCTGAAGCGCGTGAACCTCGAAATCGTCAAACGCTCCGATCAGGCTCACCGTTTCGTCGTCTTGCCCAAACGCTGGATCGTCGAGCGTACCTTTGCCTGGCTCGGGCGATGCCGAAGACTGTCCAAAGATTGGGAATGCTTCAATCACAGGGCGCTCGCCTTTCTCAAGCTGGCCTCCATCCGACTCATGCTGCGAAAGCTATGCAATCCAAGGTAATCTTTCCGGACAGACTCTAAGATTTCATATTCCAAATTTGAGAAACGACATCAGATTTGAGGTCGTATCAAACGGCGCCCGGAAGTCACTGTATTACCCGTCGACTCTGGCTCAACGGAGGAAGTTTCGAGCGGACGTCGACAAAATTACGAACCTTCCGGAACAAGGGCAGATTCTAGCGGAAAAGAAGCTCATCGGTTTTGTCGGCCGTGTGGAGAACAGCAAAGGCTTGCAGCTGCTGCATGAGCTGTCAACTTTGAACTCAAAGGGAGACGGTCTGGGTGACGCCAGCTTGTTCGTGCAGTTTCGCTTTCAGCCCGCGTCGAGGGAATATGAGGCCTGTCAGAATCGCGCCAGACAGTTGCGAGAGACGAATAAGGATTTTGTTTGGATTTATGCCGATCAAGCGCCACGTGGGGCCAACCGGCCGATGCGCCATTTTGACGTTTTGCTTTTGCCGTCGTTGAGCGAAGTGCAGCCAATGGTCGTATTAGAAGCTTTGTCATCTGGAGTGCCCGTAGTTGCGACACGTTCGACAAAGTTTTTCGACGAGCTACGAAAGCTGGGCTTCGATTCGACCGAAGTCAAAGTGGTGGATCTTCCAGCGAGCTTGCGCGATGGCTCTGCTGGAATTGCAGATATTGCTTCGGGTGATGCTATCAAGATAGGCCGGGAGCTTAAGGACGCCATCGAAGCTATTCCGCGGTACACAGATGCTCAGAGAGTAGCACTTTCAAAGAAAGCGGAGCTCGCGGGCTTTTCGGATGCGACGATGTACAAGCGCTACTTACGTCTTTACGATGACACGATTGATGACTTTGGCAAGCGTCATCCAGAAGCATCTGTGATGTCTCGCGTGACAGTGCCGACAGAATTGGATGGAGACGCTGAGCGCAAGAGAAAAACCCGGAATTAGGTCCCGGGTTTTGAAACTGATGCCTCTGCGGAAGCATGAGTTACCACGCGTTTGGCAGACTGACGTAGAAAAAAAGCGGCGAGCTCAGCAACCCTCAGCGCTAGCGACTCCGCCTGAAGTTCGAACTCCAAATGGGGCTCGTGTTT
The DNA here is from genome assembly GCF_011516635.5 of Bradyrhizobium barranii subsp. apii. Lineage (GTDB taxonomy): Bacteria > Pseudomonadota > Alphaproteobacteria > Rhizobiales > Xanthobacteraceae > Bradyrhizobium > Bradyrhizobium barranii. The sequence continues at coordinate 9,733,052 of NZ_CP096255.1, forward strand.
AAGAACTAGCTTGCGCACCTCTTCCAAGGCAACACGGTCGAGCTTCTCCCAGACGTCTTTCATTTCCCTGCCGGTGAAGCGCTTAGAGAGATTAGGATCGAACTCACTTTCTGCGAGATTGGATCTTGGTAAATGAACGATATTTCCTGAGCCCATGCTTGCCTCCTGCCAGCAGAGACCGCCCGAAACATTCAGGGAGCCTTCAGCGGGCAGGAAAGCATAGCCTCCGTTAAGAGAACCTAAATCACTGTAATATAAGCATAATTTACTTTCAACTGCCCGGCCCCCAACAGTTGGCGCGCATTCGATGTGGACTGACCCGTCTCGCTCCAATCATGGAAACACATGGTTTGCGCCGTCCACCTCGATGGTCAAGCGACATGGGCGCCTTGAGCTCCCCATGAGTGTCCACAGGCACTTGGTTGTAGTCACTCTCTGAAATCCGGCGCGCAGTGGCGTTAGACTTGAGGCGAGCGGGCCTTTGCCTGCCTGCGAGATTGCAAAATGCGACGCGGTTTGGTCTAAGTATGCCGTCTACGGACCGCCGTGTCCGTGCCAAAATCGTGCCAAGCAAATTCGGCTCGATCGCGAAAGACAAGCAATCTCAAAGGATTGCGGGCGTAGTTCAATGGTAGAACGGCAGCTTCCCAAGCTGCATACGAGGGTTCGATTCCCTTCGCCCGCTCCATTCAAAAATTGATGGCCGCTGATTTGGCGTGTTGGATGTTTCTCCGACCCCTGGCCACGTTCATCTTGGCGTATCCGGAAGCATGAAGGGGCCAAAGATCCGCCAAATGGCGTCGGTCTCCCCAGCGTCGGTTCAAGTGGCCAATTTTTGGCGATGGCAATTCTTGGCGATGTAACGGATCACCGCTCGCGCTGCATTTCAGAATGGAGCGGCTTATTCATCCCGACGGCACGAGATCACCCTGAGGGGTGCTATGCGCGCTCGCAGCCCGGTGCGGATGCGCATCGGTGAAAGACTATTGGTGCAGTCTGATTGCTTGTCGTGCAGCGGGGCAGCCGACGACGCTCCGTCTGATCCCGCCCGGCTGCATCAAGCGTTCGTCATCCAAGGGCACTAAACTTGCTTTGGTCAGCAGGGACTCATTGGCGCCGCGTTCTTGTTTCTGATCATCGAACAAAACATTCGGACCCGGCCTGTTGCCGGGCAAACGGAGGCATTGATGACAAATTCAGCACCTGTTTTCACCGCTGGCGGTGGCAGCGACGATGCGTTCACGCGCGCGTCGACCAGCGCAACCGGGGCGCAGGCGGATGGCGCGAGTTTCCAGGCCGCGTTCTCGCCCGACGGCACGAAAGTCGCGTTCGAATCCTATGCCGACAATCTGGTGCCCGGCGATACCAACGGCGCACCCGACGTCTTTGTGAAGGACCTGACGACTGGCGCGATCACGCTCGTGTCGACCAATGCCAGCGGAGTTCAGGGGGATGGCTGGAGCTACCAGCCGGTTTTTTCGCCCGATGGCACCAAGTTGGCGTTCGCATCGGGCTCCGACAATTTGGTGCCGGGCGATACCAATCAAGCTTTGGACATCTTCGTGAAGGACCTGGCCACCGGTGCCGTCACGCGCGTGTCGACCAGTGCCAGCGGGGCGCAGGCGGACGGCTTATTGACCACCAACCCGATATTCTCGCCTGATGGCACCAAGGTTGCGTTCTATTCCGATGCCGACAATCTCGTGCCTGATGATACCGACCACGTGCGCGACATCTTCGTGAAGGACCTGACCACTGGCGCGATAACGCTCATAGCGCCCAGTCCATACAACGGAGGACCCGGCGGCGGCGGGCTTGAGAATGGCTTTACCTTCCCCCCCTCGTTCTCGCCCGATGGCACCAAAATCGTGTTCGGGTCGGCCACAGTGCGCGGCGACACCACCGAGATCTACATCAAGGACCTTTCCACCGGGGCCACCACACTGGTGTCGGAGAGCGCCAGCGGCGCTCGTGGGGATCGCGGCAGCTTCGACCCGGTGTTCTCGCCAGATGGCACCAAGGTGGCGTTCTATACCTTTGCCGACAATCTTGTGCCGGGTAGTTCTAACAACCTAATCGGCAACATCGTCATTAAGGATCTGACCACAGGCGCGGTCACGCTGGTATCGACCGATGCCGACGGAGTCCCGCAGAACAACGGCGAAGCCCAGGAACCCGTGTTCTCGCCTGATGGCACCAAGATTGCGTTCTATTCCAGTGCCACCAATCTCGTGCCGGGTGTCAATGCCGATCAGGTCGTCTATGTGAAGGACCTGGCCACGGGTGCCATCACGGCCGTCTCGACCAATGGGGGCAGGCCGTGGGAATTCGGAGGCGGCAGCCGGCTTCCCGTGTTCTCGCCTGATGGCACCAAGGTGGCATTCGAGTCCTTATCCAGCATTCTGGTGCCGGGCGATACCAACCATACCTACGACATCTTTGTAAGAGATCTTACTACGCCTTCCTTCACCGCAGCGAAGCTGACGGACAATGGCGCTGCCCATGTTTCGACATCGCAGGCGGGTTTCTTTGCCGGTGCCCACACGGTCGCGGTGGCACCGCAAGACGGCAATCTCGGCACACTCACGGCCACCATCGACGTTGCCGATGGCAAGGTGACGTGGAGCTATGATGTCTCTCATGCCAACATCGCTCCGCTCTCGGCCGGACAGACCCATACCGACATCTTCATCTTGGTCCTCGACGGCTTCTACGGGACACAGGGCATCACCGTGACGCTGACGGGAATCGATGATGCGCCCGTGATCAGCTCGGGCACGACGGCAAGCTTCGCGGAGAATGGCTCTGGCGTTGCCTACCACGTCGCGGCGACCGATGTGGACAGTCCCGCGCGGACCTATTCGCTGTCCGGCACTGACGCGGCTCTGTTCGACGTGTCGGCGACGGGCGATGTGACGTTCAAGTCCGCGCCCGACTTCGAGGCGCCGAAAGACGCGAACCACGACAACGTCTACGACGTCACCGTCGCGGTCAGCGACGGGACAGAGATCGCGACAAAGAACGTCGCGATCACGGTCACTGACGTGAATGACACCAGCGGCGGCGGTGGCGTTCTGACGGTCACCGGCTCGACCGGCTTCACGTCGATTGACCGGGCCACGATCAATATCAGCGTGACCGGCAATTTGCACGAGACCGCCAGCGCCGGTGTGATCAGCAACAGCACGATCAACAATCTCGGTTCACTGAGCGAAACCCAGGCGATGCTCGCGTTCGTGAACGATACGATCTTCGGCGGTTCCCTCGGTGCGATCGTCGCCAATGGCGGCACCATCACCTTCGACAACGTGCATCTCGACGGGACGTCGCTGGATGCGACATCAGGCGGACTCATCGAATCCGTTGCAGGCAGCGCCAACAGCTTCAACAACGTGACGCTCAAGGCCGGCGCCGTGTTTGACGACAGTGCCGCAAGCGCTCTGCATGTCAGCGGCACGCTGAACAATGGCGGCAAGATCGAGTTCTTCAATTTCGCGAAAGCCATCCTGACCGGCGACACCACGGTCATCGGCAATGGCGAGATCAAGCTCGATCCGGGCTCCTCGATCCTGAACAGCGGTGCACATCACACGCTCGACCTTGACGGCGGCACGATCGACGGCGCCGGCACGATCGGAAACGGAGATCACAGCCTCACCTTGGATATCGGCGTCTCCGGCACGCTCGAGGCGAACGGGTCCCAGCCGCTTGCGGTGAATACCGGCAATTCCGTCACCAGCAGCGGCCTGATCGAAGCCGTGCATGCCTCGCTCGATTTCGACGACGCCGTTTTCAACACCTTTGGAACGATCACCGCAGATCAGGGCGGCACGATCGATTTCGGGAATGGCTTGACCAATGGCGGCATCGTCAATGTCCACGCCGGCAGTGAGGTGGATGTTTCGGGCAACCTCGTCAACAACGGCACTGTCCTGGATAGTGGCGTGCTCAAGGTCGATAATTTAAGCGGGACTGGCGCTGTCAACGTCAACAACGGGACATTGGTGGTCACTGGCAATCTAAGCAGCAATGTCGTTCTGACGGGTACGGACTCATTTGTCTTCGGACCCGATGCCAAACAAACATCCGGCGTCATCTCAAACTATCCCGTCTTATTCGTCAGAGGGCGCCTGAGAGGCTGGCGAGCGTGGTGTAAAGCGCTGATGCGGCGTAGGATTCGGTTGCAAAGCCAACCCCATCACCTTCAGCCGCGAACACCAGGCCCGCCATGACCGATGATACGATTCTGCCCTTCTCGTTTCCAGCCGTTCACGCCAAGAAAGTCACAGCTGCCTTCGATGGCGGTCGGCTGACCTCGAACGGGGGCGTGATGCTTCTGGCGATGGCCGAGCGGCGTCTCGGCTTGGCCGACAATTTGGCCCGGGTGTTCCCGGATCGGCGCGATCCGACGCGGGTCGTGCACAGCCTTGTCGATATGTTCCGCGCGCGCATGTTCGCGATCTGCTGCGGCTACGAGGACGCCGACGACCTCGATCATCTGCGGTCCGATCCGGCATTCAAGCTGGCCTGCGGACGGCTGCCGGACACGGGTCGCGATCTGTGTTCCCAACCGACGCTGTCGCGTCTGGAGAATGCTCCGCGCCTGCGCGACGTGATCCGACTGACCTACACTTTGGTCGACGCATGGATGGATAGCTACCCGCGCGAGCCGGCATCCGTCACGCTCGACATCGATGATACCTGCGATGTCGTCCACGGCCATCAGCAGCTCTCGCTGTTCAACGCTCATTATGACGAACGCTGCTTCCTGCCGATCCACGTCTACGACACGGAGAAGAGCCGGCCCGTGGCGGTCGTGCTGCGGCCCGGCAAGACGCCGGGCGGCGTCGAGGTGCGTGCCCATCTGCGCCGCCTGGTACGGCATATCCGGACGCGGTGGCACAACACGCGAATTACGTTCCGTGGCGACGGGCACTATGCCCGGCCGGAGGCAATGGCGTGGTGCGAGACCAACGGCATCGACTACATCTTCGGTCTGTCCGGCACCAAGCCGCTCGCCAGAAAAGTCGACGCGGTCGCCGACGACATCCGCACGCGACGCGCCATCGAGAACCTGCCGGTTCTGCGCGGCTATACCGAGACGCGCCACAAGGCAAAGTCCTGGGATCGCGAACGACGCACCGTCGCCCGTATTGAGGCGACGATGCTCGGCCTCGACATCCGCTTCGTCGTCACCAGCCTCGATGTCGGCTCGGCCGAGTGGATCTACGACAGCCTGTATTGCGCGCGCGGCCAAGCCGAGAATCTGATCAAGCTGCATAAGACGCAGCTCGCCTCCGATCGCACCAGTTGCCGTTCGGCGCTCGCCAATCAAGTCCGCCTCGTTCTCCATACCGCCGCTTATTGGCTGATGCTGACCGTGCGCGACGCCATTCCCAAAGTCCGGGAATTGGCCACTGCCGAGTTCGCGACGCTGCGTCTTCGGCTCTTGAAAATCGCCGCCCGGGTTGTCGAGACCAAGAGCCGCATTCGCCTTGCGTTCGCCGCGGCATGTCCCGAAGCCGACCTGATCCGCAGCTTGCCCGGCGCGCTGCTGCCGCTCGGTCCTTGACCGGTGGGGCGTCCGCCCGCGTTCACCCAACCCATCCCTCAAGCGCGTTGCAAAGTACCGGTCGTCAGGCGGTGAAAAGCCGAAGGCAATCCTGTGCGCCTCGTCAGCGGAGGTGTGCGGATGCACCAGTCGGACCAAAATACCGCGCTCTCACGAATAGGGCGGGCTATACGCCAGGCACAACGTTGGTGCTGGATGGCTTCGACACCACGGTGAACGCGGCATTTGACGCTCAGACCGGTATTTTGACACTGACCGATGCGGATCATCATGCGATGACGCTTCACCTCGCGCCTGGATCCTTGATCCCGCAAGCCCATGGCGCGGCGCCGGATTTTCTTGTCTAGCGAATTTCCACGAGGACACTTTGCCGAGCCCGCCATGTCCAGGCGGGCTGTGGCAATTCGCCAGGGAATTTGCCGCGCAAAAATTCTAATATATTAGCTCTTCGCATCCGGCATGCGCGCCCCGCCCGGCTTAAGCTTCTCCCGCCCTGATGGGTGCGGTCCTCCTGTCGGGCAATATTCGGATGAAAGCCATGGACCAGCAGAAACTCGACCGTGCGATCGGTCGTCGCTTGAAGACGTTGAGGACGCAGGCGGGCATCACGTTGAACGAACTCGCGACGCGCTCCGGTGTCAGCCGGGCCATGATCGGGAGGGTGGAGCGGGCGCAGAGCAGCGCCACCGCTGCGCTGCTCAACAAGCTCTGCGCGGCGCTCGATGTCACCCTCAGTGACGTCGTCGCGCTCGCCGAGAAACCGCCGGAGCGGTTGATGCGGCTTGCCGACCAACCGCTTTGGCGCGATCCCGACAGCGGCTACCGTCGGCGGCACGCCTCGCCGCCGGATGCGGCAAGTGGCATCGAGATCATCGTCGTCGACCTGCCGGCCGGTGCGCGCGTCTCCTACAGCCCCTGGGGCCGCAACGCGTTCACCCAGCAGCTGCTGATGCTGGAGGGCGCGGTCTGCGTGCATATCGACGCCAAGACCGTGCGGCTGCGCGATGGCGATTGTCTCGATTTCGACGTGATGCGGGCGGTGACCTTCGAGAACGAAACCAAACAGGATGCGCGCTACGTCATCATCACGCGGCGCGGCACATCGTACGGGAAAATGTGATGTCGCTGATCGTGCGGGACGCCACGCTGGAGGATGCCGAAGATATTTTGGCCATCTACAATTACGCCGCGATCAACACCACGGCGGTATGGACCGACGGACCGGCTGATCTGGCCTCGCGGCGCGAGTGGATGCGCGCGCGGCAAGCGGCCGGCTATCCCGTGCTGGTCGCGATGAAGGGCAGGGACGTCGTCGGCTTCGCGTCATTCGGCGATTTCCGCCCTTGGCCCGGCTATCGCCACACGGTCGAGAATTCGGTCTATGTCGGCGAGCAACATCATCGGCTCGGCGTCGGCCGCTGCCTGATGGCCGCGCTGATCGAGCGCGCTATCGCGCTCAACAAGCACACGATGGTCGCCGCGATCGAGGCCTCGAATTCCGCCTCGACCGGGTTGCACGCGTCGTTCGGCTTTGCCGAGGTTGGCCGTATGCCTGAGGTCGGCTGCAAGTTCGGCCGCTGGCTCGATATGGTCCTCATGCAGAAGCGGCTTTCAAGTGAGGTGAGGCCGTGACGATGCAGGTCCGCACCGGCGATACCTTCGATCCGCGCGTCATTGCGCTGCTCGACCATCACGTCACGGCTGCGCGGGCGCAGACCGCGCCGGGCAGCGCCCATGCGCTCGATCTCGCGGGGCTCCGCGCGAGCGACGTCGCGTTCTGGACCGGCTGGGACGGCGAGACGCTGGTCGCCACCGGCGCGCTGAAGCTGCTCTCGGCCGACCATGGCGAGGTGAAGTCGATGCACACGCTGCAAGCCACGCGGAGGCGCGGCTTCGGTGGCCAAATGCTCCGCCGCATCATCGCTGAGGCCCGCGCGCGTGGCTTGCAGCGGCTCAGCCTCGAGACCGGCTCCTGGGACTATTTCAAGCCCGCGCATGCGCTCTATCAGGCGCGCGGCTTTGTGCTCTGCGGCCCGTTCGAGGGGTATGTCGAGGATCCCAACAGCCTGTTCCTGACGCTCGACCTGACCGGCGGCTGAGGCCGCGCGGTGTTAACCCGGGCGCGAAAACATCGTCGTGTGCCTCAAAATGAGTTGCGCACCTCAAAACACCTCGATAACCTTCAGCCATGGCCGATACTCTCACCGCGACCGCGCTGACGCTGAAGGACATCGCCCGCGAGGCGGGCGTCAGCCTCGCGACGGTCGACCGCGTCCTGCACAACCGCCCGGGCGTGCGGCCCGATACGGTCCGGCGGGTCAAGGCGGCGATCGAGCGCAACGCCTTCCAGCCGCACGTTGCCGCCGCCGAGCTCGCCCGCAGCCGTGCCCGCCGCTTTGCCTTCGTGATGCCGGCGGGGCCGAACCCCTTCATGCAGCAGATCGAGGCCTATCTCGGCGAGATGTCGGCCTGGCTCTCAGCCCGCCGCCTCGGCGTCGAGGTGGTCGCCACGGATGTGTTCGACCCGTCCGTGCTCGCGGCCTCGCTGGAGGCGCTGTCCGGCGATTACGACGGCGTCGCCGTGGTGGCGCTGGACCATCCCGGGGTCCGCGCCGCGATCAACGATCTCGTCGACGCCGGGACCAGGGTCGTGACGCTGGTCTCGGACGTGCCGTCCTCGCGTCGCCACCATTATGTCGGCATCGACAACATTGCCGCGGGGCGCACCGCCGGCGCGCTGGTCGGTCGGCTGGTCGGCCAACGGTCCGGCAAGGTCGCGATCGTCGCGGGCTCGCAGGGCCTGCGCGACCATTCCGAACGCACCTTCGGCTTCAGCCAGGTGATGGCGTCGGAATTCCCCGATCTCAGCGTGCTGCCGGTGCTGGAAGGGCGCGACGAAGACGGCCGTTCGGAACAGGTCCTGGCGCAGCTGCTCGGCAGGCATGCTGACATTGTCGGCCTTTATAACGTCGGCGCCGGCACGCAAGGCGTCGCCAAAGCGTTGAGCGATGCCGGCCGCGGCAAGCAGGTGGTATTCGTCGGACACGACGCACCGTACTGACGCGCCGGCTGCTGTTGCAGGGCGTGATGGATGCCGCGATCTCGCAGAACCCCGGGCATGAAGCGCGCGCCGCCGTGCGCGTGCTGCTCGCGCTTGCGCGCGGCGAGCCGATCTTGCGCGAACAGGAGAAGATCAGGATCGACATCGTGATGCGGGACAATTTGCCCTAGGGGCGGGTGGATTTCGAAACGGTCCGTTGCGGAAAGGGCGACCTCAAGAGCGCGCACCGCAACAGGCGAAAGGGAGGACGGCGTGTATCTCGGTATCGACATCGGCACATCCGGTGTGAAAGCGGTGCTCGTGAGCGAAACCGGCGCGATTGTCGCGACGGCCGCGCGCGAGCTTGCGCTGTCGCATCCCGCGCCGCTGTGGTCCGAGCAGGATCCCGACGCCTGGGTCAATGCGGCGGTTGGCGCCGTCGACGATCTCGCCGCCCGCCATCCGCGCGAGGTCGCTCAGGTGCGCGGCATCGGGCTGTCCGGCCAGATGCATGGCGCGACGCTGCTGGACGAGGATGGACGGCCGCTGCGCCCCGCTATTCTGTGGAACGACGGCCGTTCGCACGCCGAATGCGTCGCGCTCGAGCGGCGCTGCCCGTCGCTGCACACGATCGCCGGCAATCTGGCAATGCCCGGCTTCACCGCGCCCAAGCTGCTCTGGGTCGCGCGGCACGAGCCGCAGATCTTCGAGCGCGTGGCGAAGGTGCTGCTGCCGAAGGCCTATGTGCGTTATCGCCTCACCGGCGAGATGGTCGAGGACATGTCCGACGCCGCGGGCACGCTGTGGCTCGACGTCGGTCTGCGCCGCTGGTCGGCGCTGCTGCTGCATGCCGTCGGGCTCGATCTCCACCACATGCCGCGCCTCGTCGAGGGCAGCGAGGTCAGTGCAGTGCTCGCGCCGGAATTCGCGCGGCGCTGGGGCATGGCGAATGATGTCGTGATCGCCGGCGGTGCCGGCGACAATGCCGCGAGCGCCATCGGGCTCGGCGCGATCGCGCCGGGCGATGCGTTCCTGTCGCTCGGCACATCCGGCGTGGTGTTCCGCGTCACCGACCGGTTTGCACCGGCACCGGCTTCGGCCGTGCATGCGTTCTGCCATGCGCTGCCCGGCCTCTGGCATCAGATGGGCGTGATGCTGTCGGCCGCGGCTTCGCTGGCCTGGCTCGCGGGTGTGATGGAGACGCCGGCCGCCGCGCTCCTGGCGCCGCTCGGCGAGCGTGTCGACGGACCGAGCTCCATAAAATTCCTTCCCTATCTCGACGGCGAGCGCACGCCGCACAACGATGCCGCCGCCAGCGGCGCCTTCGTCGGCCTGCGCGGTGCGACCGGGCGCAGCCAGATCGTGCAGGCCGTGCTGGAAGGCGTCGCCTTCGCCGCGCGCGACAACCTCGCGGCTCGCCGCCACAGGCGAACATCCCGCGGAAGTGTGCAAGCGCCCGCGGCGGCTCGCGAGCTTTGCGCCCCGCGCATCCGTCACTGCGGCCTATGACGACGCCTATCGGCGGTGGCGCGAACTTTATCCTGCGTTGAAGGAGAGTCTTAAGTGAACGCACCAGCAAAATTCTTCGATGCAAGCGCCCCTGTCGCCTTCGGCGGCAAGGATGCGGGAAACACGCCCACCTTCCGATGGTACGACAAGGACCGGCTCGTGCATGGCCGCAGGCTCGAGGATCACCTGCGCTTTGCGGTCTGCTACTGGCATTCGTTCTGCTGGCCGGGCGGCGATCCCTTCGGCGGCGAAACCTTTCTGCGCCCGTGGCATCAAGGTGCCGATGCGATGGCGCAGGCACGCGCCAAGGCCGATGTCGCCTTCGAGCTGTTCCGCCTGCTGGACGTGCCCTTCTTCACCTTCCACGACGTCGATGCGGCGCCGGAAGGCACTTCGCTCAGCGAGTCCGTCGCCAATCTCAACGCGATCGCCGATCTGTTCGAAGCGAAGATGGCCTCCGCAAAAGTCCGGTTGCTGTGGGGCACGGCCAATTTGTTCACGCATCGCCGCTACATGGCGGGTGCCGCGACCAATCCGGACCCCGAAATCTTCACCTATGCCGCCGGCCAGGTCCGCGCCGCGCTGGAGGTGACGCACCGGCTCGGCGGCCAGAACTACGTGCTGTGGGGCGGCCGCGAGGGCTACGAGACGCTGCTCAACACCGATCTCAAGCGCGAGCTCGACCAGCTCGGCCGCTTCATCTCGCTGGTCGTCGAGCATAAGCACAAGATCGGCTTCAAGGGCCCGATCCTGATCGAGCCGAAGCCGAAGGAGCCGACCAAGCATCAATATGATTTCGACGTCGCCACCTGCTACGGCTTCCTGGAGCGCTACGATCTCCTGAACGACGTCAAGCTCAACATCGAGCAGAACCACGCCATTCTCGCCGGCCACTCCTTCCATCACGAGGTCGCGCTCGCCGAGGCGCTCGGCATCTTCGGCTCGCTCGACGTCAATCGCGGCGACGATCTGCTCGGCTGGGACACCGACCAGTTCGCGATGAACGTGCCGGAGCTGGCTCTGGTGTTCCACGAGATCCTGAATCGCGGCGGCTTCACCTCGGGCGGGCTCAATTTCGACGCCAAGATCAGGCGGCAGTCGATCGACCCTGACGATCTGATCCATGCCCATGTCGGCTCGATGGATGCCTGCGCGCGCGCGCTCCTCGCCGCCGCCGACATGCTCGATGCCGGCGCCCTCACCGCACCGCTCGCGCAGCGCTACGAGGGATGGGCGGGGCCCGAAGGCCGGGCCATTCTCGGCGGCCAACGCTCGCTCGCCGAACTGGCCGACCGTGCGCTCAGCCCCGGCTTCGACCCGCGGCCGCGCTCGGGGCGGCAGGAATATCTGGAATCCCTGGTCAACCGCTACGTCTGAGGAAGGCCGCTGATGACAAATGCTGAAGCGACACCGGTCCTCGAACTGACCGGCATCGGCAAGGAGTTCGGCGCAATCCGCGCGCTGCACGGCGTCGACCTGCAGGTCCAGCCCGGCGAGGTCGTCGGCCTGATGGGCGACAACGGCGCGGGCAAGTCCACGCTGGTCAAGATCATCGCCGGCAATTTCCGTCCCAGCCATGGCGAGATCCGCTTTGCCGGCAACGCGGTCCATTTCAACCGGCCCGTCGATGCCCGCGGCGTCGGCATCGAGGTCGTCTACCAGGACCTCGCGCTTGCCGACAATCTGACGGCTGCTGCCAACGTTTTCCTCGACCGCGAGCTGAAGCGCAGGTTCGGCCCGCTCGCATTGCTCGACCACAAGGCGATGGCGGCGCGTGCGCTGGAGCTGTTCGGCGAATTGCGCTCGGAGACGCGCCCCGACGATCTCGTCAAGCAGATGTCTGGCGGCCAGCGCCAGGCGGTTGCGATCGCGCGGACGCGCCGCTCCAACGCGCGGCTGGTCATGATGGACGAGCCGACCGCCGCGATTTCGGTACGCCAGGTCGAGCAGGTCCTCGGCCTGATCCACCGGCTGAAGGAGCAGGGCGTCGCCGTCATGCTGATCTCGCACCGCATGCCCGATGTGTTCGCGGTGTGCGACCGCGTGATCGTCATGCGTCGCGGCGAGAAGCGGGCCGACAAGCCGATCCACCAGACGTCGCCCGAGGAAGTCACCGCCCTGATCACCGGCGCGAAGGAGGCGGCGTGATGGCCATGCCCTTGGAATCTCCGATCAGCTTCACCAATGTCGGCCGGATCAGATGGTGGCAGCGCGGCATCTTCGCCTCCCAGACCGGCTATGTCCTGCTCGCGCTGGCGATGCTGCTGGTGGTGATGCATTTCGCCAGCCCCTATTTCTTCACCGAAGGCAACATGCAGAACGTGGCGAAGAATTTCTCCTTCATCGCCATCGCCACCCTCGGCGTCACCTTCGTGATCATCACCGGCGGCATCGATTTGTCGGTCGGCTCGATGATGTGCTTCTCCGCCATGATCACCTCGATGGTCATGACCGAGCTGTCGGCGCCCGGCTCGCCCGCAGGCTCGCTGTTCGTGCATATGGCCGCCGACGGCAAGACCGTGCTGGCCAACGTGCCGGGTCTGATCCTGCTGATCTCCATCCTCGCGGGGCTCGGCGTCGCGCTGATTGCGGGCCTCGTCAACGGCTTCTGTATCGCCGTGCTCGGCCTGTCGCCCTTCGTCACCACGCTCGGCATGCTCTCGATCGTGCGTGGGCTCGGCTATGTCGTCTCCAACGGTCGCGGCAGTTTTCCTGGCGGGCCGGACGCTGATTACTTCTACGCGCTCACCTCGGGCGACGTGCTCGGCGTGCCCGTACCCTTCATCTACCTCGTGATCCTCGCGCTGGCGATGGCTGTGGTCCTGCACCACAGCTCGTTCGGCCGCCACGTGTTCGCGCTCGGAGGCAACGAGAAGGCCGCCGAACTCACGGGCATACCGGTCGTGCGGGTGAAGATCGAGGTCTATGTGATCTGCGCGCTTGCCGCAGGGCTCCAGGGCATCATCATCTCCGGCTGGCTCGGATCCGCGCCCGCCAACATGGCGACGTCCTACGAGCTCAACGTGATCGCGGCGGCCGTCATCGGCGGTGCCAACCTCGCCGGCGGCATCGGCGGTCCGTTGGGGGCCATCGTCGGCTGCGTGCTGCTGGAAGTGATCCGCAACGGCCTCGTGCTGGCACAGGTCAGCTCCTACTGGCAGCAGACGCTGGTTGGCGTGATCATCATCCTGGCGGTGCTGGTCGATCGCATCCGCTCGCGGATGATCTGAACTGACGTCGTTCCGGGAGGGCAACGAAAATGTCGCCTGTCCGCTCCCCGGACGATCTTGAGAGGATGGGCGCCAGAGAAGGGTGGAGGAAACAATGAGGAAACTTCTTCTTGCCGGCATCGCGGTCGCGATGATGGCGACGCCGGCGTTTGCCGCGAACTACCGTTTCGTGATCGTGCCCAAGGCGATGAACAATCCGTTCTTCGACTTCGCGCGCGATGGCTGCCTGAAGCGTGCCAAGGAGCTCGGCAACATCGAGTGCATCTACAAGGGGCCGGTGGAGCATGAGCCGGCGACGCAGGCGCAGATCATCCAGGACTTCGTCACCCAGAAGGTCGACGGCCTCGCCATCTCGGTCGCCGACGTTGCGGCCATGACCAAGTCGATCGAGGCGGCGACCGCGGCCGGCATCCCCGTCATCACCTTCGATGCCGATGCGCCTGGCTCCAAGCGGATCGCCTATATCGGCACCAACAACAAGGAGTTCGGCGTCGCGCTTGGCAAGGAGCTCTTGAAGCTGCGGCCCGATGGCGGCAAATACGCGATGGTCTCGGGCGGTCCGGGCGCCAAGAATCTCGCCGAGCGCGTCGACGGCGTCCGCGAGGCGCTGAAGGGCTCGAAATGGACCGAGGTCGCGGGCTCGCCGACCTTCTGCAACGACGATCCGGCGCTGGCGGTCCAGCAGATGACGGATATGCGCACCGCCACGCCCGACCTCGCCTCGATCGTTCCCATCGGCGGCTGGCCGATGTTCGCCCCCGAAGGCTTCAAGGCCTTCGCCTCCAGGAACAAGAAGGACATCGACTCCGGCAAGTTCACGCTGGTCGTCGCCGATACGCTGAAGATGCAGCTTGAACTGCTGCGCGACGGTTACGCCAATGCGCTGGTCGGCCAGCGACCGTTCGAGATGGGCGAGAAGGCGATGGATACGCTGCTCGCCATCAAGAAGGGCGAGAAGGTACCCGAGATCGTCTATACCGGCCTCGATCTCGTGACCAAGGACAACGTTGCGCAGATGTTGAAGTAGGAGCGTCGCCAGCCCCGTGCTCCTGCGATCCTCTCCCGCTTGCGGTTTCCGCAAGCGGGGGAGATGATTTGGACGGTTGGAAGGAAGACTTTTGGAAGGCAATGGGAATGAAACGATCGCGGCTCGGCTCCCTCGACGTCACCTCTATCGGTCTCGGTTCGGCCCCGCTCGGCGGATTGTTCACCGCCGTCAGCGATACCGATGCGTTCGCCACGATCGAGCGCGCCTGGTCGGCCGGCATCCGCTTCTACGACACCGCGCCGCTCTACGGCTTTGGCCTCGCCGAACGGCGGATCGGCGCTTTCCTGCTGCAGCAGCCGCGCGACTCCTACGTCATCTCGACCAAGGTCGGTCGTCTGCTGCGCGCGCCTGATGGCGCGGCCGCCGAGGACGCGCACTACAAGGGTACGTCGCGCGAGCGGCCGGTGTTCGACTTCTCCTATGACGGCGTGATGCGTTCGGTGGAGGAGAGCCTGACGCGCCTTGGGCTCGACCGCATCGATGTCCTGCTCGTGCATGATCCCGACGATCACTATGACGACGCCGTGGCCGGCGCCTTCCGCGCGCTCCAGCGCCTGCGCGCCGACGGCACGGTCAAGGCGATCGGTGCCGGCATGAACCAGTCGGAAATGTTGGTTCGTTTTGCCCAGGCCGTTGCGGTCGACTGCTTCCTGCTCGCCGGCCGCTACACGCTGCTCGACCAGGGCGCGCTGGATGCGCTATTTCCGGTCTGCCGCGAGAAGAACATCGGCATCCTGCTCGGCGGCATCTACAACAGCGGCATTCTGGCCAATCCGCATCCCGGCGCGAAGTTCAACTATCAGGACGCCGACGCGGCGCTGATCGCGCGTGCGCTCGAGCTCGACGAGCTCTGCCGCAAGCACGGGACCGAGCTGAAGGCCGCCGCGCTCCAGTTCTGCATGGCCCATCCGGCGGTCACAATTGCCGTGCTAGGCGCGCGCAACGCCGCGGAAGTTTCCGACAACATCGCGATGTCGGAGAAGGCGGTGCCGCAAGCCTTCTGGCAGGAGCTGCGTGCGCGCAAACTCGTCGACGCACGCGCGCCGTTGCCGGGCGGAGCGTGAGGGCATGATCATCGACGGCCATCAGCATTTCTGGGATCCGTCGCGCGCCGACTATCCCTGGATGGACGCGCCGGAATTGGCCTCGATCCGCCGCGCCTTCGGCCCCGCCGATCTCGCGCCGCTGTTGAAAGCAAACGGCATCGACGCGAGCATCGTGGTGCAGTGCCGCTCCGCGCTGGAGGAGACCGAGGAATTCTTGCGGATCGCGCATGCGACGCCCTCGGTGATTGGCGTCGTTGGCTGGGCCGATCTGACGGACGGTGCGCTTGGCGACACGCTCGACCGCTTGCGCGCTTCGCCCGGCGGCGACAGGCTGGTCGGCATTCGTCACCAGGTGCATGACGAGGCCGATCCGGACTGGCTGCTGCGCGAGGACGTTCAACGTGGCCTCACCGCAACGTTCGCCCGCGATCTCGCCTACGATTTTCTCGTCCGCACCCGCGAATTGCCTGCCGCGATCGCAACTGCGCAGGCCTTTCCGCAAGCGCGTTTCGTGCTTGACCACGCCGCAAAACCGCCGATCGCCGATGGCGGAAGCGCCGAATGGGCCGATCGCATCGCGGCTCTCGCGGCCTGCGGCAATGTCTGGTGCAAGATTTCGGGCCTCGCGACAGAAGCGGTGTGGAGTGACTGGGATGCCGAGCGGCTGTTTCCGTTCGTCGAACATGCCGCAACATGTTTTGGCGAGGATCGCCTGATCTTCGGCTCGGACTGGCCGGTGTGTCTGCTTGCCGGGAGTTATGGCGAGATCAAGGGGGCGCTGGAAGCGTGCCTGGCGAAGCTGGGTCCGAATGTTCGAGAGAGGGCATTTGGCGTGAATGCGAAGAGAGCCTATCGGCTGGCAACTGCAAGCTAAGGGCCGGGCTCTTGCTTACCCTCCCCTGGAGGGGGAGGGTCGATCGCGCGTAGCGCGAGCGGGGTGGGGTGATCTCTCCGCTCGAGCACCGCATTGGTGGAGAGACTGTCACCCCACCCCGTCTCACATTTCGCTGCGCTCAATGTGAGCCGACCCTCCCCCTCCAGGGGAGGGTAAGAGACGTCACGCGCCCGCGGGCACCTGGTCCAGAAATCCCGTGATGCTCCTGATGCGCCCGTCCTTCAGCACGGCGAAGTCGGTGCCCTTGATCGGGCTGTCGACACCGTCGGGACCAAGGCCCCACGAAAAGCGGACATGCTCGCCGTAGCCGTTGGGCTCGCCGATCAGCGTGAACTTGAAGTCGGGGAAACGCTGCTGCACGCCCGCGATCAGCGCGTCGATGCCGTCCCGGCCGTCACCCTTCATCAGGGGATCGACATAGCTCGCATCCGCCGTCCAGTTTTCGCTGAGCAGTTCGCGACGGCGGCCTGCGGCGCGCTCGTTCCAGAGCTCGATATAGCGGCGGGCGATGGTGACGGGGTCGGTCATGGTGCTCTCCTTCGATGGCGCCGTGTTCGGCTGTCTCGACTATCGAAGGTTCGCACGCGCAGATCGATTACCTCGGAGGTCATGCGTACGCAGAAAAGAAGCGCGATGATGCTCTCATCGCGCTTCGGACGTTCGCAACAATCTCAGCGCGAATTTACTGCGCCGCGGTGACCATGATCTCGACGGTGTACTGTGCAGCCGCGAGCTTGGCTTCGACGGTGGCGCGAGCCGGGGTGTTGCCGGGCGAGACCCAAGCGTCCCACACCGCGTTCATCTCGGCAAAGGTCTTCATGTCGGTGATGTAGATCGTGGCCGAGAGCAGCTTCGACTTGTCGGTGCCGGCCTTGGCGAGATGGCTGTCGATGGTCGCCAGGATGTCCTGGGTCTGCTTCGTGACGCTTTCACCGGCGGCCTTGTTGGCGACGACGCCGGCGAGATAGACGGTGTTGCCGTGCACGACGACCTGGCTCATGCGCGGGCCGGTTTCGAAACGCTGAATGCTCATTGGGGGATCTCCTGGTGGGAATGGCGGCCCTGTCTAGCCCAGCGCCCCCTGCTCTGCCACCCCGGGCACGCATGCGTTGCCGGGCACGCATGCGTTGCTCGCTGATGCACGCGTCGTTCACGGAAACTGACTGAAAAACGACCAGATCGTCTCGGCGCCGTCGATGTCGCGGTTCTGCGGCCCGAGCAGGCTGGTTGCAACCTTCGGGAAGCGGGCATCCGGAGCGTTGCCGGGCATGCGGTGGCCGCCATGGTTGATGCGATAGAGCACGACGTCGTGCCCTTTGGGACAGCGTGAGGAGATCCGTGTGACCGTAGACTGATCCGCGGGTGCCTTCTCGGGCAAATCGGTCACCTCGGCGTCATCGGTCTCGCAGCCATTGAGCTTGCGCCAGAAGGCCAGTGTCTCTTCGGTGGACCAGAACCCGTCTGCGGCATAATAGCTCGATCCGCGTCCGCCCTCGTAGGGGACCAGCGGGTCGGCCGTGCCGTTGATGAGCAGCATCGGCAGCGGCCGCGATGGATGGCAGGTGACTGCGGCCTCGTCCGTGAGATTCATGATCACGCTTGCGCCCGCCGCAAACAGATCGGCGCGCGCGCAAACCAGCGTCATCGCCATGGCGCCGCCATTGGAGGTGCCGGCGATATAGACACGCTTCGGGTCCGCCGTGCCGTTCGTCACCAGCGTCTCGACCAGCTTTGCGATGAAGGCGACATCGTCGGTGCCTTCGGGCGGGCCACGCAGCGCCGGTCCAGCTTTCGTCCGCGCATCGGCCCAGGCATGGTTGAGGCCATCAGGAAAGACCACGGCAAAACCCTCGCGCTTCGCGACCTGCGGCCACGCTGTGCGCGCGACCATGTCAGCGCCGCGCTGGGTCTTGCCGTGCAGCACGACCACGAGCGGCACCAGCCGCTTCGCCGGCAGTTGCGCGGTGTAGGATCGCTTCACGCCGTTGACGTCGATCGTATCGGCGGATGCAGCAGAAGCTGCGGCCAATGCCGCAAGAAGCGCCCCGATCTGCATCCACCTCCGCATGATCTAGCCCACGGCCTTCGCCGCGGCGCGGCCGGCATTGCGGCCCGAGAACAGGCAGCCGCCGAGGAAGGTGCCTTCCAGCGAGCGATAGCCGTGCACGCCGCCGCCGCCGAAGCCTGCGGCTTCGCCGACCGCATAGAGGCCGGGAATGACGCTGCCCTCGCTGCCGAACACGCGCGAGTCGAGATCGGTCTCGAAACCGCCGAGCGTCTTGCGGGTGAGGATGTTGAGCTTGACCGCGATCAGCGGCCCCTGCGCGGGATCGAGGATGCGGTGCGGAGAGGCGGTGCGGATCAGCTTGTCGCCGATATAGCGCCGCGCATTGTGGATGTTCATCACCTGCGCATCCTTGACGTAGGGGTTGGCGATCTCGCGGTCGCGCGCCTCGATCTGCATCCTGATGTGCTCGAGCTTGAGGAGGTCGCTGCCGGCGAGCTTGTTCATGGCCGCGACGAGATCCTCGATCTTGTCGCGTACGATGAAGTCGACACCATGGCTTTTGAATGCCTCCACCGGCGCCGGCGCGCCCTTGTTGGTGGCGCGGCGCAGGGTCATCCGCCAGCTCTTGCCGGTCAGATCAGGATTCTGCTCCGAGCCCGACAGCGCAAATTCCTTCTTGATGATGCTCTGGGTCAGGATGAACCAGGAATAATCATAGCCCGTGGACATGATGTACTGGAGCTGGCCGAGCGTGTCGGAGCCGGGAAACAACGGCGCCGGCAGCCGCGTGCCTGTTGCGTCGAACCACATCGAGGACGGGCCGGGCAGGATGCGGATGCCGTGGCGCGGCCAGATCGGATTCCAGTTCTGGATGCCTTCGACATAATGCCACATGCGGTCGCGGTTGATCAGCCGCGCGCCCGATTTCTCGGTGATGCCGATCATGCGGCCGTCGACATGCTCGGGCACGCCGGAGATCATGAACTTCGGCGGCTCGCCAAGCCGCTTCGGCCAGTTCTGCCGCACCAGCTCGTGATTGCCGCCGATGCCGCCGGACGCCACGATCACGGCCTGTGCCTTCAGCGCGAACTCGCCGACCACGTTGCGCGACGAGCTCTTGCCACGCTCGACATTGTCAGGGGCGAGCACGGCGCCGCTAATGCCGTCCACCGTGCCGTTGGTGATGGAGAGCGCATCGACGCGATGGCGGAACCTGAAGGTCAGCCGGCCGCTCTTCACGGCCTCGCGCGCACGGCGCTCGAACGGCTCGACGATGCCGGGGCCGGTTCCCCAGGTGACGTGGAAGCGCGGCACCGAATTGCCGTGGCCCATCGCGTCATAGCCGCCGCGCTCGGCCCAGCCGACCACCGGGAAGATGCGATGCCCCATCGCGCGCAGCCAGTCGCGTTTCTCGCCCGCCGCAAACGCCACATAGGCCTCGGCCCATTGGCGCGGCCAGAAATCCTCGTCGCGGTCGAAGCCGGCGGTGCCGAGCCAGTCCTGCATTGCGAGATCGAAGGAGTCCTTGATGCCGAGCCGGCGCTGCTCGGGAGAGTTGACCAGGAACAGGCCGCCGAACGACCAGAACGCCTGGCCGCCGAGCGACTGCTCGCCTTCCTGGTCGACCACGATCACCCGCTTGCCGGCGTCGGCGATCTCGGTTGCCGCCACCAGTCCCGATAGTCCCGCGCCGACGACGATGACGTCTGTCTCTTCCGCCATAGGTTCCCCCCTGTAGTTGTCCGGATTGAAGCCAGCCGTTGCAACTGAGATCAAGGGCTTGGCGCGTAAGACATCGTTAACTTGTTCCGGTTTGGGACCGAGTCGGACCTGGTGCAGCGCGGGCGCAACACTGGATTTGAATTTGTTTTGAGCCAGCCGGCGTGCCTAGACAAAACCACGGTTACGACGGACGCTAGCAACGCATCACCACCTGACACGCAGATTCGAATTCGACTGGGGCGGGGGACAATGAAGTTTCTGACGGGGTTGCTCGCGGCGGTTCTCCTGATCGCGGGCATGGGGGCTTCTCACGCAGTGGTTCGGATTGCGGATGACCGCGGTGGCCGGATCGGAACCTACGTCGACAGATACCAGGACCTGCGCCAGTCAGGTGACACCGTCATCATCGACGGCCTCTGTGCCTCGGCCTGCACCATCGTCCTCGGCGCCATCCCGCGCGACCGCATCTGTGTGACCTCGCACGCGACGCTCGGCTTCCACGCCGCCTGGGATTTCGGCACCAACGGCCGCGCCGTCACCAATCCCGAAGCGACCCAGATGCTCTATGCGATGTATCCCTCGCAGGTGAAGCGCTGGATCAACCAGCGCGGCGGCCTCACCCCGCACATGCTCTTCCTGAGGGGCAAGCAGCTCCAGGCCATGTACAAGCCCTGCTACCTCGACGCGCAAGCCTCGACCAACCGGCCCCTGCGCCGGGCTCTCCCACAGGCGGAAGAGCTGGAGTCCGCTCGGGGCCAGCTGCTTCGCTGACGTCATCGGCGCGATCTGACTCCGGGAAGTATTCCTTGGAACACCCGCGGCGCTTGCCCGGGCCCGGGCCAACGCCTATTTGAATGGCAAGGGAACCGGGGCCTTCGCCTCGATCGTTGTCATGGCTCAACCACTGCACCCGGCCCAACCGCTACAGGACAATTCGCCCACTGCCGGCCGGCTGCCGTTCGTGCTGCTGTTGGCTGGCGCGGGGATCGGCGGTCTGGTCGTGCTCGGCGCGCTGGCGCTCTGGTTCCACTACGGCAGCCAGGTGTTCTTCGAAATGATCAGGACCGGCTTTGCCGCCTGCTTCTGACCTGCGACAGGAAGTTTTCCGCTCATGAGCTCCACCGCCCGTCCGCTGGTGATCGCGACCGCCTTCGCTGCAAGCCTCGTCGTCGGACTATTGATCGTGTTCTGGGCGATGGGCGGGGTCAGCAAAGTGGCGCAGCCGGCCGCGATCGGCGGCCCGTTCCAGCTCACCGACCAGCACGGCAAGGCCGTCACCGACAAGAACCTGAAGGGCAAGCCGACCCTGATCTTCTTCGGCTACACCCATTGCCCCGACGTCTGCCCGACCTCGTTGTTCGAGATTTCGGAGGTGCTGCGCGCGATGGGCAAGGATGCCGACAAGGTCAATGCCGTCTTCATCTCGGTCGATCCCGAGCGCGATACGCCGGCGACGATGAAGGACTATCTGTCGAGCTTCGACCCGCACCTCGAAGGGCTCAGCGGCGACCCCGCCGAGACCGCCAAGGTGATCACCTCCTACCGGGTCTATGCCAAGAAGGTCCCGACCAAGGACGGCGACTACACCATGGACCACGCCGCGCTGATCTACCTGATGGACCGCGACGGGCGGTTCGTATCGCCGTTCAACATGAAGCGAACGCCGGAAGAGGCCGCGGCCGATTTGAAGCGGTATCTCTGAGGGCCCTTTCGGGCGCAGTCCTCTCCACATCGTCATGGCCGGGACAAGCCCGGGCATGACGGCTGAGAGACCTTTACCCATCCCGCAATCGGCGCTCGCGTTCCCGGTGGGATGGTCTATAACGCCTTCCGATCCCAATGAAATTCGCTCATTTCCGGCCGATGGCTCCATCGCAACAGGCGAAATCGTCCAAATCTGCCCGTGGCTTGCTGACAGGGTTGGCCGTCGCGGCATGCCTGCTAGCAGGCATGCCCTCCGCAAAGGCGCAGGCGCCCGCCAAGCAGCCCCCGGCGGCACCCCAGGCCACGCCGCAGGTCGCCCCTCAAGCCGCTCCCCAGGCTGTGCCCGGCTTCTGGGACCCGCGGCGGCGGCCGGAGCGGCCCGACCTGTCGCGCCTGACCGTGATCCGCTTCCTGACCGAGACCGACTATCCGCCGTTCAACTACACCGGCGCCGACGGCAATCCGGCCGGCTTCAACGTCGATCTCGCCCGCGCGCTGTGCGAGGAGATCAAGGTCACCTGCACGGTGCAGATGCGCCGCTTCGAGACCCTGGTCGACGCGCTCTCCTCCAACCGGGGCGATGCCATCATCGCCTCGATGGCGGTGAGTCCGCAGCTCCGCGTCCGCGTCGATTTCACCGATCCCTATTACCGCGTGCCGGCGCGCTTCGCCTCGCGCAAGGATGCGGTGATGCCGGAGATCCGGCCCGAATACCTCGAGGGCAAGAAAGTCGGCGTCATCGCCGGCTCCGCGCACGAAGCCTATCTCAAGGCGATGTTCACCGACGCCGAGCTGCACCCCTATCCCAACGACGACGCGATGCGCGCCGCCTTGCGCAAGGGCGAGGTCGACTTCATCTTCGGCGACGCCATCTCGCTGGCGTTCTGGATCAACGGCACGGATTCCGGCGATTGCTGCGCCTTCTCCGGCGGCCCCTTCGTCGAGAGCCGCTTCTTCGGCGAGGGCATCGGCATCGCCGTCCGCAAGGGCAACGACGTGCTGCGCCAGGCCCTGAACTGGGCCCTGTTCCGCGTCTGGGAGAAAGGCCGCTACACCGATCTGTGGCTGCGGTATTTTTCGGTGAGCCCGTTTTAGTGCCTGGGTGGGCAAAGGCGCGCTAGCGCCGTGCCCACCGTCTTTGGCAGTGGTGGGCACGCTTCGCTTTGCCCACCCTACGATTCCACGATAAAGGCGCTGCTACTTTTGCATTCTGCCCGGAAATCGCTATTTTCCGCGGCCCGGAGGCCCCTGAATGTCTGTCATCGATCTTGCCGCGAACCCGAGCGACCTGCGTGCGCTCGCCGAACAATCCAACGCCTGGCCGTTCGAGCAGGCGAAGGCCATTGTCGCGCGGCTGAAGAAAAGCCCGAAGGACGAGGTGCTGTTCGAGACCGGTTACGGCCCGTCCGGCCTGCCGCATATCGGCACGTTCGGCGAGGTCGCGCGCACCTCGATGGTGCGCCATGCCTTCCGCGTGCTGACCGAGGACAAGATCAAGACGCGCCTGCTGGCGTTCTCCGACGACATGGACGGCCTGCGCAAGGTGCCGGACAACGTGTCGAATAAGGCACCTCTGGAAGCCAATCTAGGCAAGCCGCTGACGCGCGTGCCCGATCCGTTCGGCACGCATGACAGTTTTGGCGCGCACAACAACGCGCGGCTGCGCGCGTTCCTCGATCATTTCGGCTTCGACTACGAGTTCGCGAGCTCGACCGACTATTACACGTCCGGCCGCTTCGACGCGACGTTGCTGAAGATGCTCGCGGCCTACGACAAGGTGATGGCGATCATCCTGCCGACGCTCGGCCCCGATCGCCGCGCCACCTATTCGCCGTTCCTGCCAATCAGCAAGACCACCGGTGTCGTGTTGCAAGTGCCGATGATCCGCCGCGACGTCGCGGCCGGCACCGTGACCTATGTCGATCCAGACACGAACCAGGAAGTCGAGACGCCGGTGACGGGCGGCAACGTCAAGTGCCAGTGGAAGGCCGACTGGGCGATGCGCTGGGTCGCGCTCGGCGTCGACTACGAGATGGCCGGCAAGGACCTGATCGACTCCGTGAAGCTGTCAGGCGCGATCGCCAGGGCGCTCGGCGCCACGCCGCCCGAAGGCTTCAACTACGAGCTTTTCCTCGACGAGAAGGGCCAGAAGATCTCGAAGTCGAAGGGCAACGGCCTGACCATCGACGAATGGCTGCGCTATGCGTCGCCGGAATCGCTGTCGCTGTTCATGTATCGCGAGCCGAAGGCGGCCAAGCGGCTGTATTTCGATGTCATCCCGCGCAACGTCGACGACTACCAGCAGTTCATCGACGGCTTTGCGAAGCAGGATGGCAAGCAGCAGCTCGGCAATCCGGTCTGGCACGTCCACAACGGCCATCCGCCGAAGGGCGACATGCCCGTCACGTTCCAGCTCCTCTTGACGCTGGTGTCGTCGTCGAATGCGGAGAATGCCGAGACGCTGTGGGGCTTCATCGGTCGCTATCGTCCCGGCGTGAGCCCGCAGACGCATCCGAAGCTCGATGCGATGGTCGGCTATGCCATCAACTACTATCGTGACTTCGTGGCGCCGACGAAGCAGTTCCGCGAGCCGACCGAGGTTGAGCGCGCCGCGTTGCAGGATCTGCGCGATGCGCTGTCACAGCTTCCGCAGGAATCCTCGGCCGAGGACATCCAGAACGTCGTCTACGAGATCGGCCGCCGCGAGCCGTTCCTCGACCAGGTCAAGAAGGGCAAGGACGGCCGTCCGGGCGTGACGCTCGACTGGTTCAACATGCTCTACCAGGTGCTGCTCGGCCAGGAGAAGGGCCCGCGCTTCGGCTCCTTCGTTGCGGTCTACGGCGTGCAGAACGCGGTGAACATGATCGACGGCGCGCTAGCGCGAAGCGCGTGAGGAGCGCGTAGCCCGGATGTCGCTACGCTCATCCGGGCTACAGATTTGAAGAGCGCCTCAGATCGAGCGCAGCACGAAGCGCCGGTTGTCCTTCTGCACCGGGCGCGCGTTCATCGGATAGAGCTTTGCGAACGCAGCGACGTCGGTGGCTGACACCTGGATCGGGTCGGTCAGCAGCAGCCATTCGACCACCTCCGAGCAGGGCGGAGTCGTCAGCGAGCCGGAGTAGCGGAAGTAGCTCAGCCTGTGCGGCAGCATGGCGTGGGGATCGATGGCCGCGTCGGCTTTCACCGCGGGCCCTTCCGCCGCCGGCATGGTCTTGACGATCTTGCCGAAGGCCGTGTTCTGCTTGCCTTCCGCCATCAGCACGCCGACCACGGCGAGCCCGCCGGCATCGTTGCGATGCACGAAGTGCGCTTCCATCGGAAAGTTCTTGCCGCCGATCGTGTGTTCGCTCGGCCGGTGGAAGTGCACCTGGAGCAGCTTGTATTTGACGTCGCCGAGCGTGAGCGTGCTGCCTTCGGCGAAGTTGAGCTGGATCGTGTGCCCGTTGTTGACGATGGTGTCGGCGCTCTTGCCCCAGTTCAGCTTCAGAACAGGCAATTGCGACTTGATCGTCCCCTCGATGTCGATCGGCGATTGTTGCAGGCCGACCGCGCAGGCCTTGTTGGCTGCGTCGAGATCGCCCCATTTGGCCGGGCCGCCGGCGCCCTCGTAGCTCCAATGCGTGCCTTCGGCGGCAAAGGCCGGCTTGCACAGCGGACAAAGCGCGAGACCCGCCAGGGCCTTCAATGCGTGACGGCGATTCATCATATCCCCCTGCGATGAATTTGATCGGAAAAATCGGCCGCAACCTATGCGAGAGGGACGGTGAGCCGCAAGGTCGCCGGGGCCGAGAAGCGGCGCGGCCGGCGTCATGGTCCGGTCACGACGCAATCACTGGCTCGCCCACACGATTCGCGCGATCCAGCCGACGTCGCTCGGCGCCATCGTGTGCTCCGCCTGCGATGCATCGAGCGGCTGCAATTCCAGTGCCTTTGCCGTGCGGCGCTTCAGCGTCGCGACCGTCACCTCGCCCGCCTTGGTCTTCACCACCACGCGATCGCCTCTGCGGATCGGCGCGCGGGGCGAGATCAGGATGACGTCGCCGTCGCGATAGGCCGGGGCAAGCGCATCGCCGGAAATCTCCAGCGCAAAGGCGCGACTGTCCTCGGCAGTGGGAAGCGCAAGTTCGGTCCAGCCCTTGCCGGATGGAAAGCCGGATTCGTCGAAAGCTCCGCTCGCGCCGGCTAGCGCGAGGCCGAGCAGCGGCACCGAGCGGCCGTCGCTGGCGTCGTCACCGGTCAACCCGGCAAAGGTGTCCATCGAGGAGCCGGCCGCCGCCAGCGCTTTCGCGATCGATTCGGTGGATGGCCAGCGCTCGCGCCCATCGGGGGTGACGCGCTTGGACTTGTTGAAGGTGGTGGGATCGAGCCCGGCCCGCTTGGCGAGGCCGGACGGCGACAGGCCGGCACGCTCCGCCAGCCGATCCAGCGCTCCCCAGATCTGGTCGTGAGTCAGTATCCTCTGCGCTTTGGCCTGTCTGACCATGGAAGGTCCAGCCCGTCGTAACTCAGGAAAACTGTCCTCAAATCAACCGGTTTTCCGTTTTTCGCGCAAGGGGTGGCGGGAGAAGCATTTTCAAGCGAAGCGGATACCGGTTCGCGTCAAGAAAACGCGTCAAAACAAGAATTTAAAGCCCCGTTCCGATTTCATCGGAACGGAAATGGCTCTAAGCCTTGAGTTCGGAGGGGGCGGCCATTACGGTCGCGCCCGGGTTTTGAGGACCCGCACGAGACGAAAAAACCCAAAAGACTCAAAGAGCAAACAGGGCTGCGTGAGCGGTGGTCAAGATCTACAAAATCTGTCCGGCCTCGGCCTGGCGCGAGGCGGAACGGCAGGGTGTCTACCGGGGCAGCGCGGACGATTCGCGCGACGGTTTCATCCATTTCTCGACCGCGCCCCAGGTTCCCGAGACCTTGCGCAAGCACTATTTCGGGCAGCGCGCGCTGTTCCTGGTCGAGGTCGACGGCGACGCGCTCGGCAGCGCATTGCGCTGGGAGCGCTCGCGCAATGAGGAGCTGTTTCCGCACCTCTATGGCGAGCTCGATTTCGGCGCGGTGCTGTCGGTGATGAACCTCAACATGCGTTCCGATGGCGGCCACGACGTTCCGGAGCTTATCCCGTGATCCGCGCCTTCGACGCCTTTTCGCTGCCGGTGCTGCGCTGGCTCGATCCGGAGGATGCGCATCGCCTCGCGATCCAGGGCCTGCGCTTCCTGCCGCCGGTCAAGCCGCGGCCTGACGATCCCAAGCTTGCGGTGCGTGCCTTCGGGCTCAACTTCCCCAATCCGATCGGCATGGCCGCGGGCTTCGACAAGAGCGCCGAGGTGCCGGATGCGCTGCTGCGGCTCGGCTTCGGCTTCGTCGAGATCGGTTCGGTGACGCCGAAGCCGCAAAGCGGCAATCCACGGCCGCGGCTGTTTCGCTTGGAGCGCGACGAGGCCGTGATCAACCGCATGGGCTTCAACAACGACGGCGCTGAAGTCGCGCTGCGCAGGCTCGCGGCGCGTGCGCAGCACGGCGGCATCATCGGGGTCAATGTCGGCGCCAACAAGGATTCGCCGGATCGCGTTGGCGATTACGTCAAGCTGATCGAGACCTTTGCACCGGTCGCGAGCTATTTCACCGTGAACGTCTCCTCGCCGAACACGCCGGGCCTGCGCAATTTGCAGGAAGGCGCGCTGCTGGACGATCTCCTCGCCAGGGTGATCGACGCGCGCGAGCGGGTGCGCCAGAAGGCCGGCGACACGCCGGTGCTGCTCAAGATCGCGCCTGATTTGAGCCTCGCCCAGCTCGACGACGTCGTGCAGGTGGCGCGCTCGCGCCGGGTCGACGGCATGATCGTGGCGAACACGACGATCGCGCGGCCGAGCACGCTGCGCGAGGAAATGCGCGCCAAGGAGCAGGGTGGCCTCTCCGGCCGGCCGCTGTTCCGCCTGTCGACGCGCATGGTCGCGGAGACCTATGTGCGTGTCGAGGGCGCGTTCCCCTTGATCGGCGTCGGCGGCGTCGATTCCGGCGGCGCCGCGCTGACGAAGATCCGCGCCGGCGCGAGCTTGATCCAGCTCTATTCGTCGCTGGTCTACAAGGGCTTGGGCCTCGTCGACGAGATCAAGCGCGACCTGACATCGACGCTGCTGCGGACGGGGCGGGATTCGCTGTCCGAAATCGTCGGCGCCGACGCGGCGACACTGACGGCGGAAGACTGGCCTGGGCTATAGGCCCGCGCTGCGTAGCCCGGATGGAGCGAAGCGCAATCCGGGAATCTGTCCGCGGGCACGAAGGCCCCGGATTACGCTGCGCTCCATCCGGGCTACGGCTTCGGGAACGTCGCCCTGTACAGCGCCGGATAGCGCGCGCCCTGCAATCCGCCGCGGGCGACGTAGAAGGCGATCAGCGCGCTCCACAGCCCGGCATTGCCGAACGATTGCAGCGCCCACCAGGCGCCGATAAAGATCGTGAACGATAACAGCATTAGATTGCGCATCTCGCGCGCCCAGGTCGCGCCGACATAGATGCCGTCGAAGCCGAAGGCGAACACGCCGGGGATCGGCGCAAGCACGATGAACGGCAGGAATTCGCGCGCGGCGCGGCGGACGTCCTCGCTCGCTGTCATGACATTGATCAGGTTCGGCCCGACCAGCGCGAACAGCACCGCGACGACCAGCGCGAAGCCGAGGCCCCACAGCAGCACCAGCCGGGTCGAGTCCGCAAAGCCCCTGGAATCGCGCGCGCCAAACGTGCGGCCGCAGAGCTGCTGGGCTGCGTTCGCAAGACCGTCGAGGAAGAAGGCGCTGACCAGCAGGAAATTGTTCAGCACGGAATTCGCCGCCAGCGTGACATCACCGGCGCGCGCGCCCTTGGCGGTGAAGAACAGGAACACGGCGATCAGCGCCGCGGTGCGGATCATGATGTCGGAGTTCACCGCCAGCAGCCGCATCAGTTTTGCCTGGTCGAGCAGCGTGGCAAGGGGCACCGCAAAGCCGCCATCCGCATAGCGCCGGCAGACGATCACGCCGAGCACGAAGCCAATCGTCTCCGAGATCAGTGCGGCGATCGCCGCGCCCGCGATGCCGGTGTCGTAGACCAGCACCAGCAAGATCGTCGCGGCCATGTTGATGAGGTTGATGACGACCTGCAGCAGCAGCGCCGGATTGGCGCGCGCCTGCCCAACCAGCCAGCCGAGAATGACGTAGTTGGCGAAGGCGAACGGCGACGACCAGATCCGGATCATGAAATAGGTCTTTGCCGCGCGCGTAACGCCTTCGCTGCCGCCCATCAGGTCGAACAGCCCGGCGGCCAGCGGCAATTGCAGCACGATCAGCGCGGCGCCGATCAGGCCCGCGACGATGAAGCCGCGCACCAGGATCACGGTCTGCTCGCGCGTTTCGCCCGCGCCCATCGCCTGCGCCGTGAAGGCGAGCGTGCTCATGCGCAGGAAGCCGAACAGCCAGAACAGGCAGTCGAAGATGACGGAGGCCATCGCGACACCGCCAAGCAGCGCGGCATCGTCGAGCCGCCCGATCGCGGTGGTCGAGACTACGCCGATCAGCGGCGTGGTGAGGTTCGCGACCATCGCGGGACCGGCGATGGTGAAGACCTGGCGGGAACCGATCCTGGGATGAACGGGCGCGTGCATGTCAGAACACGACCACCATGCCGTCTTCGGCGGCGAGATGCGGTACGTCGTCCAGGCGCGACAGCACGTCGTCGCTCATATGGGTGAGGACCAGGCGTTTCGCGCCGATTGCTGGCAGATGCTGTTCCAAGGTCTTCAGGCTGAGATGGTTCTTGACCACCTTCTCGTACATATAGGCTTCAGCAATGAAAAGGTCCGCGCCATGCGCCAGCGGAATGAGCGCCTCCGTCCATTCGGTGTCGGCGCTGTAGGCGAGCGTGCGGCCTTCAACCTCGACGCGGTAGGCCAAGAACGGCCCGCCGGATTCGCCGTGCACCACCGGGTAGGGCGTCACATTCACCCCGCCGAAGGTTTGGCTTCGCCCGGGCGCAAGTTCGATGAGGTTCAGCTCGAAGCGCTGCTTGGTCTTCGAGGAGTGCTCGAACAGCGCCTCCATCACTTGGCCGAGCCGCGTCTCGAGGCCTTGCGGGCCCGCGATCGTCAGCGGCCGGGTCCGCCGCGAGAATTGCGCATCGAGCAGGACAAACGGCAGCCCGGCAAAATGGTCGCCGTGGAAATGCGTGATGAGAATGAGGTCGATCTCGTTGCGGTCGATCTCGAGTCGCTTCAGCGCCGGCAGAGCCGACGCGCCGCAATCGATCAGGAAGTTGGCCGCGCGCCCCGAGACGTGGAAGCAGGTGTTGAGCCTGCCGCCCGAGCCGAAGGCGTCGCCGCAGCCGACAAAGCGCAATTGCATCGGCTGCGGGCTCCCAAATCCTTACCTGTTGCGCGGCGCGCCGAATACGCGCGACAGCAGCCAGATCGGAATCACGATGACGGCGCCGAGCAGGAAGTAGCGCCACAGCCAGTTCACCGCGTCGAAGCCGAGATCCCAGAGGCGCTGGAACAGCAAGCGGATGCTGTAGATGATATTCCAGGGATCGAAGCCGATCGCGGCGAGCACGACGCCGACCAGGATCGAGAGCAGGACCAGGCGAAACGCGACCGCCAGCGGCGAGCCGCCGAGAAAGCGGTTCAGCCCATCGCTGCGGCCGGCCGGCAAATCTCTGACGTCTTGGACCATCTCAAACTCCTCGCGGGGATTCGACCCCATTATAGGTCACGGCGGGGCACATGGGGAACCCGCATTCCCTCGTCAATGGCTGTCGGCGGAAGCCGCAACCTTAATTGTTGGTAGGGATTCGTCAGCCTTCAGCATCTTTTCCAGCGTTTCCAGCCGGTCAGCCTCGCGCGGCGGCTTGTCCCAGCGCAGCCGGCTGATGCGGGGAAAGCGCATCGCGACGCCGGATTTGTGCCGCGGGGAACGCTGCAGCCCCTCGAACGCCACCTCCAGCACCAGCCCCTTGTCGCGCTCGTGCACGACATGGCGCACGGGGCCGAATTTCTCGGTGGTGTTGCGGCGGACGAAACGGTCGATCTGCAAGAGCTCCTCGTCGGTGAAGCCGAAATAGGCTTTTCCGACCGGCACCAGCTCCTCGCCGGCTTCGCCTTCGGTCCAGACGCCGAAGGTGTAATCGGAGTAATAGGACGAGCGCTTGCCGTGGCCGCGCTGCGCATACATCAGCACGGCATCGATGATGTGCGGATCGCGCTTCCACTTCCACCACTGGCCTTTTGGCCGCCCCGGCAGGTAAGGCGCATCGCGCCGCTTCAGCATGACGCCTTCGACGGCATCGGCATCTTCGCCCGCGCCGGCACTCGCGGGATCGGCGCGCGCCGCGGTCAGCGCCTGCCAGCTTGCGAACGGCACGGTGGGCGACAGGTCGATGCGGGGATCGTCGAGCTTGCCGATGAACGTCTCCAGCCGTTCGCGCCGCTCCGCGAAGGGCAGCTCGCGCAGATCGTTCTCGTCGTCGCCGAGCAGATCATAGGCGCGCAAATGGATCGGAAACTCCTTGATCAGCTTTGGCGAGACGATTTTGCGGTTGAGCCGCTGTTGCAGGACGTTAAAGCTCTGTACGCGGCCTTCGCGCAGGATCAGCAGCTCGCCGTCGATCGCGCCTGCCAGCCGCAGCGACGGCACGAGATCCGGAAAGCTCCCCGTGATGTCCTCGCCGGTGCGCGAATAGAGCCGCGCCGTGATCTGTCCGCGCTCATCGCGGCCCGCCACCGCCTGCACACGGATGCCGTCCCATTTCCATTCGGCGATGTAGTCGGCGGGATCGAGCGCGGCGAAATCCGTGTCCTCGATCGCGTGCGCGAGCATCACCGGGCGGAACGGCGCGGGATCGCGATTGACCGGCTTTTCGCCGCGGCCTTCCAGCCAGGCGAACAGGTCGAGATAGGGAGGGCTGAGCCCCGGCCAGATCAGCTCGACCTCATGCGGGTCCTTGTCGCCGAGCGCCGCGGCCGCGGTCTTCGCCAGCCGCGCGGAGATGCCGATGCGCAGCGCGCCGGTGACGAGCTTCAGCAGCGCCCAGCGGCCGGTCTCGTCAAGCTCGTCGATCCAGCGTTCGAGCTGCTTTGGCAGCTCGGTCTTGCCGAGCGTGCGCAGCGTGGTGACGACTTCGGTGAGGGTGGGGGGCGGTGGGTTGTTGTGGTTGCTTGGATGTGTGGACTCATGAGCATCCCGCCCGCGGTACCCCTCTCCCTGCCCCTCCCCCGCATCCGCCTTCGCTCTTCGAGCTACGGCGGACAAGAGGGGGGAGGAAGTATGTTCCTGATGCGAAATTGACTCGCCCGCGTTTATCGGCGTCTTGCTTGTCGATTGCTCCGCGCTCTGTCCCTCCCCCCTCTTGTCCGCCGAAGCTTTAGCGAAGGCGGATGCGGGGGAGGGTTGGGGAGAGGGGTGGCCCGGAAAAGACTCTTCGTTGTTTGCGCTGCGCTTCAGCCACATCAGCGCCACGGTCTCCGAGAGATCGCCGACGTAGTCATACGACAATCCGAACAACACCTCATCCGTGCGCGACGCAATCAAATCCCGGATCAGCGCCGGCTTTGCGTGCTTGAAACTGAGCGCGCCGGTCAGCGCGGCCAGCGCGTAGCCGCGGTCGGGATCGCCGACCTCGCGGAAATAGCCGGTGATCAGCCGCAGCTTGTTGTTGCGGCCGGGCTCGTAGGCGAGGCGGTCCAGCAGTTCGGCGAAGCGGTTCATGCTTCGGCCTCATCTTGAAGCGGCGTCTCGCTCTCCTCCTCGTCGCCATAGCCGACGAGATCGAGCGGCCGCGCGCGAAGACCTTGCGACTTGCACCAATGCACCAGCGCGTCTTCCTGGCCGTGCGTCACCCAGATCTCGCCGGCGCCGGTCGCGGCGATGGTCTTGGTGAGGCCGTCCCAATCGGCGTGGTCGGAGATCACCAGCGGCAGCTCGATGCCGCGCTGTCGTGCGCGGGCGCGCACCCGCATCCAGCCCGAGGCAAAGGCGGTGACGGGGTCGGGAAAGCGCCGCGTCCAGAGGTCCGAGGTGGCCGACGGCGGCGCCAGCGTGATGGTGCCGGCGAGCGCCGCCTTCTTTACGCCCATCACCGGCTTGAGCTCGCCGAGATCGATCCCGCGGCTCTGATAGTACTCGGTGATCTTCTCCATCGCGCCATGCAGGTAGATCGGTGCCGCATAGCCGGCCTGCCGCAACAGCGCGATCACGCGCTGCGCCTTGCCGAGCGAATAGGCGCCGACCAGATGCGCCCGCTCGGGAAACAACGCAACGGAGGCCAGCAGCTTCCTCACCTCGCCGGCGGCATCGCCATGGCGAAACACCGGCAGGCCAAAGGTGGCTTCGGTGATGAAGACGTCACAGGGCACGAGCTCGAACGGCGTGCAGGTCGGGTCGGGCGCATCCTTGTAGTCGCCGGAGGCGACGATGCAGGTGTCCTTGCAGGTGACGGCGATCTGCGCCGAGCCCAGCACATGGCCGGCCGGGTGAAACCTCACGCGGACGTCGCCGAGCCGGATCTCCTCGCCATAGCGGATCGCTTGCGTTGAGCCGGCAAAGTTCTCGCCATAGCGCAGCCGCATCATGTCCAGCGTTTCCTGCGTCGCCAGCACCGCGCCATGGCCGGCGCGGGCATGGTCGGAATGGCCGTGGGTGATCACGGCCCGCTCGACCGGGCGGACAGGGTCGATGTGGAAGTTGCCCGGCTTGCAGCACAGGCCGTCAGCAGTTGGCAGCAGGATGTCTTGCGGACGCATGGTTCTCATATAAGCACCGGCGCCCGATATTCACCCGCCATGCGCGGGCTTGACCCGCGCATCCATCCTCTTAAACAGTTCCCTTTTTGATGGATTGCCGGGTCGAGCCCGGCAATCACGAGCCGAGTTCCTATGCCCCTGCGCCTGTTCCACTCCTCCGGCGATCTCATGGCCGACCGCCGTTTCGAGTTCGCGCGCGACCTCCAGCTCAAGGGCGATCTGCCCGCCGCCGCCGACCTCATCGAGCAGGCGCTCGAGCTCGCGCCTGACTTCACCTCGGCCTGGTTCACGCTCGGCGAGATCCGCCAGCAGCTCGGCGAGCGCGACAAGGCGATCGCGGCGTTCCGGAAAGCACGCGACTGCGACCCTGAGGACCAGCACGGCTCCGGCCTGCATCTGATGCGGCTCGGCGACGCGCAGATGGCGGAGATGCCCAAGGCCTATGTGCAGGCCCTCTTCGATCAATATGCGCCGCGCTTCGAGCACACGCTGATCAACGATCTCGACTATCGCGCACCGTCGCTGATCTTCAAGGCGGTGGTGGCCGCGCGCGTCGTCGCCAAGAAGCCGGCCTTGTTCAAGCGCGCCATCGATCTCGGTTGCGGCACCGGGCTCGCCGCGGCCGCCTTCGCCAAGCAGGTCGATCATTTCATCGGCATCGATCTGTCGACCGGCATGATCAAGGAGGCGCGCGCCACCGAGCTCTATGCCGAGCTCGAGGTCGCCGACATGATCGAAGGCCTGCGAACCAAGGGCGATACGAGCGCGAACCTCGTCGTCGCCGCAGATGCGTTCGTCTATCTCTCCGATCTCGCGCCGGTGCTCGTCGAAGCCAAGCGCGTGCTCGTATCCGGCGGCGTGGTCGCTTTCACGCTGGAGACGCATGACGGCAGCGGCATCGTGCTCGGCGAAGGCCTGCGCTATGCCCATTCGGCGGAATATGTGCGCGGGGCGATGGCGAAGGCCGGGCTCAAGCTGCTGACATTGGAGCGGGCATCGCCACGCATCGAGAACAACGAGCCGGTGCGCGGCCTCGTCGTCGTCGCCGAGAAAACTTGAGTTTAGGCGCTAAAAGCCCCGCGATTTAAGCGTCATTGCGTCGCAAAGCGGCGTCTTCCTACTTGCGAGCCGTGCTGCGTTGCCAGCACAATGCGCGCACTAGGGAGAAACAAATAATGACCAAGAATCCATCGCGGCGCGATTTCAGCGCCGGTGCGCTCGCAACCATGGCAGCATCCACATTGCCTGCGCCGTATGTCTGGGCCGCGGAGAAGAAATACGATGCGGGCGCCAGCGACACCGAAATCAAGATCGGCCAGACCGTGCCGCATTCCGGCCCCGGCTCGCTGTACGGCGTGTTGGGGCGCATCGGCGAAGCCTATTTCCAGATGCTGAACGAGAAGGGCGGCATCAACGGCCGCAAGGTCAAGTTCCTCACCATGGACGACGCCTACAGTGCGCCGAAATGCGTCGAGGCGACGCGGCGCCTGGTCGAGCAGGAAGAGGTGCTCGCGCTCTATGGTTCGCTCGGCACCGCGCCGCAGACCTCCGTGCACAAATACCTGAATTCGAAAGGCGTGCCGCAACTGCTGCTCAACACCGGCGCGTCCAAGTGGAACAATCCGAAAGAGTTCAAATGGACGATGGCGGGCCTGCCGCTCTATCCGACCGAAGCGCGCATCCTGGCGCGGCACGTCCTCAGCGTGAAGCCGAATGCCAAGGTCGGCATTCTCTACCAGAACGACGATTTCGGCCGTGACTTCCTCGGTCCGTTCAAGAAGGTGCTGGCGGATGCCGGGGGCACCGCGCAGGTGATCATGGAGCAGACCTACGATCTGACCGATCCGACCGTCGATTCCCAGCTCATCAATCTCTCGAAATCGGGCGCCGACGTCTTCTACAACATTTCCACCGGCAAGGCGTCGTCGCAGTCGATCCGCAAAGTGGCCGAGCTCGGCTGGAAGCCGCTGCAATTGTTGTCAGCCGGTTCGACCGGTCGTTCGATCCTCAACGCAGCAGGCCTCGAGAACGCCACCGGCATCGTCGCCATCCGCTACAACAAGGAGGTCGGCCTGCCCAAATGGGAGAAGGACCCCGACGTGATGGCGTTCGAGGAGCTGCGCAAGAAGTACACGCCGGCGATCGATCAAGACAACACCATCGCGTTTGCCGGCTACGGCCAGGCCGTCACCATGGGCGAGATCCTGCGCCGCTGCGGCGACGATCTCACCCGCGCCAACGTGCTGAAGCAGGCGTCCACGCTCGCAGGCTTCCACTCGCCCTATTTCCTCGACGGCGTCACCTACAGCTACACGCCCGAGGACTACACGCCGATGAAGACGCTCTTCATCTCCACCTTCAGCGGCAAGGACTGGGACATCTCCGACAAGCCGATGTCGGAGTAGGTCGCGCTTTCTTCCTTCTCCCCTTGTGGGAGAAGGTGGCGCGAAGCGCCGGATGAGGGGTCTTTCTCCACGTACGCGAAAGAGAATGACGCGCGGAGAGATACCCCTCACCCGTCTCGCCGCTGTCGCGGCGAGCCACCCTCTCCCGCAAGGGGAGAGGGAAGAGCGGCGCCCCGCTATTCACATCCCCACCCCTCGACGAACCCACCCCCACGGCTTACCTGTGATGCCGTGCCGCCCCGCATCCTCAAAATCCCGGCCGAGCCGGCCACGCTGCTGCCCGACCGCTTCCAGGCGTGGTTCGCGGCCCGCGGCTGGTCGCCGCGTGAGCATCAGCTCGCGCTGCTGGACAAGGCGCGTGAGGATCGTTCCGCACTGCTGGTCGCGCCCACCGGCGCGGGCAAGACGCTGGCGGGATTTCTGCCGACGCTGGTGGAGCTCTCGACGCAGCCGGTCGAGCGGGACGGAAGGACGAAGCAAAGCCTCGTCTCCACCGGCCGCGATGTTCGCCGCAGCGATGGCCTGCACACGCTCTACATCTCGCCGCTGAAAGCGCTCGCCGTCGATATCGCCCGCAATCTCGAGCGGCCGATTGCGGAGATGGGGCTGCCGATCAAGGTCGAGACCCGCACCGGCGACACGCCGGTGTCGCGGCGACAGCGCCAGCGGCGCTATCCGCCCGATATCCTGCTGACGACGCCTGAGCAGGTCGCGCTGTTGCTCTCCTCCGACGACGCGCCGTTCCTGTTCTCCTCCTTGAAGCGCATTGTGCTCGACGAGCTCCACGCGCTGGTGACGTCCAAGCGCGGCGATCTGCTTTCGCTGGGTCTGGCACGGCTCTGGCGGCTGGCGCCGCAGCTGCGCGCGATCGGCCTGTCGGCGACCGTGGCCGAGCCGGACCAGCTTGCGCGCTTCCTGGTGCCGCAGCCCGGCGGGAAGGAGGCGGCCGCCGACATTGTCGTCGCCGGCGGTGCCGCGCCGCCGCTGGTCGAGATGCTGGATACGCGCGAGCGCCTGCCCTGGGCAGGCCACAGCGCGCGCCACGCGCTTCCCGAAATCTACGAGCTGATCAAGGCGAACAAGACCACGCTCGTCTTCGTCAACACCCGCAGCCAGGCCGAGATGCTGTTCCAGAATCTCTGGAGCATGAACGACGACAACCTCGCGATCGCGCTGCATCACGGCTCGCTCGACGTCGCCCAGCGCCGCAAGGTCGAGGACGCGATGTCGGCGGGCAGATTGCGCGGCGTGGTCTGCACCTCCTCGCTCGACCTCGGCGTCGACTGGGGCGATGTCGATCTTGTCGTCAATATCGGTGCGCCAAAAGGCTCTTCGCGTCTGATGCAGCGGATCGGCCGCGCCAATCACCGCCTCGACGAAGCCTCGCGCGCGGTGCTGGTGCCGGCCAACCGGTTCGAGGTGCTGGAGTGCCGCGCCGCGATCGATGCGATCGCCGAGAATGCACAGGATACGCCACCCTTGCGCACCGGCGCACTCGACGTGCTGGCCCAGCACGTGCTCGGCCGCGCCTGCGGCGAGCCGTTTCTGAGCGATGATCTCTACGGCGAGGTGCTCACGGCGGCGCCCTACTCAAATCTCGCCCGGCAGGATTTCGACGACGTCGTCGATTTCGTCGCCTCCGGCGGCTACGCGCTGAAGACCTACGAGCGCTTCGCTCGCATCAAGCAGGACAAGCAGGGCCGCTGGCGTGTCGCCAATCCAAAGGTGCGGCAGAGCTATCGTCTCAATGTCGGCACCATCGTCGAGGAGCCGATGCTGAAGGTGCGGCTCGTTCGCGGCCGCTCCACCGGCAGCGGCTCGACCGGTGCCATTGCGCGCGGCGGCCGCGTGCTCGGCGAAATCGAGGAATATTTTATCGAGGGCCTGACCGCCGGCGACACCTTTGTATTCGGCGGCGAAGTCGTGCGCTATGAGGCGTTGGCCGAGGATCAGGTCTATGTCTCCCGCGCCAACGACAAGGACCCCAAGGTGCCGTCCTATATGGGCGGCAAATTTCCGCTCTCGACCTATCTTGCCGAGCGCGTGCGGCGCCTGCTCGACGACCGCCGTGCATGGAACGGTCTGCCTGAGCAGGTGCGCGACTGGCTGTCGTTGCAGAAAGACGTCTCACGTGTGCCCGGCGTGCGCGAGCTGCTGGTCGAGACCTTTCCACGCGGCAACAAGCATTATCTCATTTGCTATCCCTTCGAGGGCCGGCTCGCGCACCAGACGCTGGGCATGCTGCTGACGCGGCGGCTGGAGCGGATGCGCGCCCGGCCGCTCGGCTTCGTCGCCAATGAATATGCGGTGGCGATCTGGGGGCTTGGCGATGCCTCCTTCATGATCCGCAACGGCCAGCTCGATCTGGACGCGCTGTTCAACCCGGACATGCTCGGGGACGATCTCGAAGCCTGGCTCGCGGAATCCGCGCTGATGAAGCGCACCTTCCGCAATTGCGCGCTGATCTCCGGCCTGATCGAGCGGCGCTTCACCAGCGAGGACAAGAGCCGCCGCCAGGTGCTGTTCTCGACCGACCTCGTCTACGACGTCCTGCGCAAGCACCAGGCCGATCACGTGTTGCTGCGCGCCGCCCGTGCTGATGCCGCTACCGG
The DNA here is from genome assembly GCF_011516635.5 of Bradyrhizobium barranii subsp. apii. Taxonomy (GTDB): domain Bacteria; phylum Pseudomonadota; class Alphaproteobacteria; order Rhizobiales; family Xanthobacteraceae; genus Bradyrhizobium; species Bradyrhizobium barranii. The sequence continues at coordinate 9,771,604 of NZ_CP096255.1, forward strand.
CCTGCTCGACCTGCGCCGTCTCGGCGCCATGCTTGCCCGCATCCAGGGCCGTATCACGCATCGGGAACTCGATCACGTCTCTCCGCTCGCCGTCCCCGTTATGCTGGAAATCGGCCGCGAGTCAGTCTATGGCGAAGCTGGTGACGAGCTGTTGGCCGAAGCCGCCGACGAGCTGGTCAAAGAGGCGATGTCGTAGAGAATTTTACCAGTGGTGCGCGCAACTCCGTCCACATCGTCATGCCCGGGCTTGACCCGGGCATCCACGTCTTTGCTTCCGCGGCAAGAACGTGGATGGCCGGGACGAGCCCGGCCATGACGGAGCAAGTGGCACTATCGATCTCATCGACACGCACTTTGGATGTGGCTGGCATCGCGCTCCACGCCGATCTCTCCGGTGCGCTGTTCTGGGAAGAACAGCGCCTGCTCGTCGTCTCCGATCTGCATCTGGAAAAAGGGTCCAGCTTCGCCACGCGCGGTGTGCTGCTGCCGCCTTACGATACGTTGGCAACGCTGAGCCGTCTCGCTGCTGTCATCTCCCGCCATAATCCGCGCACGGTCATCGCTCTCGGCGACAGCTTTCACGACCGAACCGCGCATGAGCGGTTGTCGTCCGACGATCGCGATGCTGTTGCCGCACTCCAGACCGGCCGCGACTGGATCTGGATCTCGGGCAATCACGATCCGATGCTGCCGCGCGATCTCGGCGGGACCGTCGCCGACGAAGTCGCGATCGGCCCGATCACCTTCCGTCACGAGCCGACCGGTGCGCGCGGCGAGATCGCCGGCCATCTGCATCCGAAGGCGCGCGTCTCCGCACGCGGCCGCTCGATGGAACGCCGCTGCTTCGCCAGTGACGGAATGCGCGCCGTGATGCCCGCCTTCGGCGCCTATGCCGGCGGTCTCAGCATCCGCGATGCCGCGTTCGCAAAGATCTTTCCCAGCAATGGTTTTGTCGCCCATCTGCTCGGTGACCGCCGCGTCCACGCCATTGCGGCCTCGCGCTGTTATTGAGATCCCGGCCTCGTGCGAACCCGGATCCATCGGGCCCGTCAACGGAAAATAGGACAGGACTACGTCCAGTACTTATCCGGAATCGCCTAAGTCCATAGGTACCTCTAACTTGCCAAATTGCCGGGGCTGGATTTCATCCCGAACACGATTGCAACCGGCAAAGGGGTCGCTGCGAGGCGGCCCCTTTCGATTCCGCCAGTCGGACTTTGTCCCCTGTTCCGGAACGAATTAAGAACACTTTAGCAAGTCTTTGATATATCATTGTGATTCGGCGCGTTGCCGACACAATATCTAGCGTCCGTCAGACTTTGCGAGGACTACATGTCCACCATCGCCTTTGATCAATTTGCCCTCACCCGGATCGCCGATTTCGCGCGCTCGCTGTCGCGGCTGCATCAGGCCGCGCGGCGCTACGCGGTCGATGACGACCAGTTCGACCGCGAGTTCAACGCGGTGTGCCAGTCGATCTGGGGCTACACCATCGACGACGTCAGCGACGATCTGTTCTCGACCGAGGATCATCTGTTCCTCGACACGCTGGACGAAGCGCATGCGCGCATCTTCGCAGCCGAGCAGGGTTACGATCTCATCGGCGAGGCGGGCATGCTCACCGACTGGTGGGGCTTCTGCTGGATGATCCTGGCCGAGAAGCGCGGCCTGCTGACTCAGGAAAACCGTGCCGCCGCGCGCGCGGCGATCGAGGAGAAATATCTGGCGGCCCCGAACGTGATCGGCGTGATCATCGGGAGATGACGCAGCACTCTCCGTCACTGCGAGCGTAGCGAAGCAATCCATAATCTGTTCGCGGTGACAGACCGGATTGCTTCGCTGCGCTCGCAATGACGACTTTGATTCAGTTGGGGCTTAGTCCAGCCCCGCCCGCTTCGCCGGCTTCTGTGCAGGGGTCTTCGGCACCGTCACGTCAGGCAGCGCCTCGCGCACGATCTCGACTGAGGCCGGCGCATCTGCCGCGACCGTCTCTGCGCGCACCGGGGCCACCTTCATCTCGCCGAGCCGCGCGCGGACCTGCGCGGTGAGTCCGGGGTAGGAGGCAACCGGCGTGAAGTCCGCAGCCTGGTCATTGCCGACGCGGATGCCGGTATAGGCGACGAGGCCGTCGCTGGTCGCGATCACGTCGCCGGCTTTCAGCGAGGAATCCAGCGCGAGATCGACCGGGGCGAGGCCGACCGGCTCGCGGCCGTTGCAGGTGCAGTCGGCACGCAGCGCCTTGCGATAGGCGAACGCGTTTTCGCTGTCGGCGTAGCGCTCGCCGGTCTGCGAAGCGGCGCCGTCGATCGAAGAGCCGAAATAGACCTTTGTCGTGGTGGCAGGACAGAACGCCTGACACATCTGGGCGGGCGAGGCGAGGCCGCGCATCAGCGGAAAATATTTGCCGTCGCAGGTGCGCACGCAGAAGGCCGGGCCCGAGCCGCCGGCGGCCGCCGCGCGTGTCGGTGGCACATATTGCGGGTTTGCGGGATTCTGCTGGCTGGCGAAGGGATCGGCAAAGGAGTTCGACTGCTGCGGCACCTCACGCTGCGGCCGGGGCCGCTGCATTCCGCCGAAGAAGAAGTCGAACAGGCCTTCGGCCGAAACCGGGGTTGGAGCCGCAAGCAGCGGGGCCGCCAGGCTGGCGGCCATAAGCATCGCGCGACGCGCATGGGACAAGGCTGTACGCAATGCTCACTCCGACGCTACTGAACCGGCCGGAACCTTCCGAGGTCTCGGCACATGATTCACCATAGTGCTGGATGGTAAATGAGCAGTTGAGCGGAGGCGATTTCAAGTCGAGGCCGTGACCTCTTCAAGGCCAGGCACAGCTTCCGGCGGATGGTTGCTTCCGGGCAACGCCCGGGCATGGACGGACTGTCTCGCGGCCTTAAGCCTTCAGGAACTCCGACGCCTTGTACAGCGAGCGGAACGGCAGGCCGGCCGCGCCAAACGTATCGGTGGCGCCTTCCTCGCGGTCGACCATGGTCAGCACCAGCACCACTTCGGCGCCGGTCTCGCGCACCGATTCCACCGCCTTCATCGCCGAGCCGCCGGTGGTGGTGACGTCCTCGACGATCACGACGCGCTTGCCTTCGAGCGTCTCGCCCTTGGGCAGACCTTCGATCGCGAGCTTCGCGCCGTGCTCCTTCGGCTTCTTGCGCACGAAGAACGCCGCGATTGGATGGCCCTTGATCCAGGAGATCTGCGCCAGCGCGCCGGCCAGCGGCACCGCGCCCATCTCGAGCCCGCCGATGAAGTCGAGCTGGTCGTCCTTCAGCGCCTCATAGGTCAGCTCGGCGAGCAGCGTCGCGCCCTCGGGGTCGAGCATGGTCGGCTTGAGGTTGAAGTAGAAATCGCTCTTGCGGCCCGACGCGAGCGTGACGTCACCGCGGCCGAAGGAGCGCCGGCGGATGATTTCGAACAGGCGGGCGCGGGAGGCAGATTTCGACACGGCGGTCCCTCGGGGCTTTTTGGAGGTGGCGGAATTTATCCGCGACGGCCGCGACATTCCAGAGGGGACCGGTCGAGTCAACAGGGATCGGCCATCCCGGTCCGCCAGTTGTGGCGGGTGCAACCTTCTGGAGTAGTTGGATGCCAGATATCTCGGGGAAGGAAATGCCTGAATGACCATCGAGCTGCACACCTGGAACACGCCGAACGGCCGCAAGATCTCGGTCGCATTGGAAGAAATGGGGCTGCCTTACAAGGTGGTCCCGGTGAACATCACCAAGGGCGAGCAGATGGCGCCGGGCTTCCTGAAGCTCAGCCCCAACAACAAGATCCCCGCGATCGTCGACCCCGAGGGCCCGGACGGCAAGCCCGTCAGCATCTTCGAGTCCGGTGCGATCCTGCTCTATCTCGGCGAAAAGACCGGTAAATTCCTGCCGAAATCGCTTGCCGGGCGCATCCCCGTCTATGAATGGCTGATGTGGCAGATGGGCGGCTTCGGCCCGATGCCCGGCCAGGTGCACCATTTCATCGCGCTCGAGAACGAGCAGGATCGCGCCTATGGCCTGAAGCGCTATATGGCGGAGACGCGCCGGCTCTACGGCGTGCTGGACCGCCGGTTGGAAGCCTACGACTTCGTCGCCGGCGACCTCTCGGTTGCCGATTTTGCCATCCTGGGCTGGGCCTGGCGCCACCCTCGCCACAAGGTTGAGCTGGCCGATTTTCCCAACGTCAAGCGCTGGTATGAGGCGCTGATGGCCCGTCCCGCGGTGAAGCGGGGCATGGACGCGAAGCTGGATTGATTGGGCGGTGTCATCGCCCGACTTGCCGCCTTCGCTAAGGCTTCGGTGGCCGAGTGAGTTCTTGGCCCGGCGGAGCCTTGGCGGAGACGGGATCGGGCGATCCAGTATTCCAGAGGCGGCGGTGATTGAGCCGAGAGGCCGCGGCGTACTGGATGCCCCGGTCAAGCCGGGGCATGACAGTGTGCCTCACACCTTCTTCGCTTCCACCGCCATCCGCACCGCAAGCCCGGCCAGCATCGTGCCCATCAGCCAGCGCTGCACCAGCATCCAGCTCGGCCGGCTCGCCAGGAACAGTGCGATCGATCCGGCGGCAAGCGCGATCATCGCGTTGACGCTGACGCTGATCGCGATCTGGATCGCCCCCAACACCACCGACTGCGTCAGCACGCTGCCGGCGGTGGGATCGATGAACTGCGGCAGCAGCGCCAGATACAGCATCGCGATCTTCGGATTGAGCAGATTGGTGACAAAGCCCATCGCGAACAGTTTGCGCGGGCTGTCGATCGCGAGCTGCTTCACCTGGAACGGCGAACGTCCGCCCGGTTTCACCGCCTGCCAGGCCAGCCACAGCAGATAGCCGGCACCGGCGAAACGCAGCGCGTCATAGGCAAAGGGAACGGCGAGCAAGAGCGCGGTGATGCCGAACGCCGCGCACAGCATGTAGAAGACGAAGCCGAGTGCCACCCCGCCGAGCGAGACGATGCCCGCCGCCGGCCCCTGCGTGATCGAGCGCGAGATCAAATAGATCATGTTCGGCCCCGGCGTGAGCACGAGACCAAGGCAGACGAGGGCGAAGCCGAGCAGGGCGGAGGTGTGGGGCATGCGTGAACCGGTGTGGGAGACGACACCGTTCTAATGTGCGCCGCGCGGCGGAGCCATCGCGCAATTGCACGGAGGACAATTCGAGTCCCGCATCTCACCCCAACGTCGTCCCCGCGAAAGCGGGGACCCATACCCCCAGAGAGGAGTTTGAGGCTGGATCGTCATGGGCAATCTTCGCCTAACTCGATCCTGTGGTTATGGGTCCCGGCGTTCGCCGGGACGACACCGTGCTGGTGGGGACATCAATGCGCCTCGTCCCAATTCTTCGCCGCGCGCGCATCGACATGCAGCGGCACCGACAGGTTCACGGCCGGGAACGGCGCGTCCTGCATCACGTGCTGCACCACCGGCAGCGTCGCCGCGACCTCGGCGTCAGGCACCTCAAAAATCAGTTCGTCGTGCACCTGGAGCAGCATCTGCGCCGTCAGCTTCTTCTGGACCAGGGCGTCCTCCATCCGCGTCATGGCGCGGCGGATGATGTCGGCGGCGGTGCCCTGGAGCCGCGCGTTGATCGCGGCGCGCTCGTTGAACGCGCGCACCGAGGCGTTCGAAGCCTTGATGTCGGGATAGTACATCTTCCGGCCGAACAGCGTGGTGACATAGCCGTTGCTCCGGCAGAAGTCGCGCGTCTCGTCCATGTAGGCGCGGATGCCGGGGAAGCGCTCGAAATACTTCTTGATGTAGGCGGAGGCTTCCTCGCGCGCGATGCCGAGCTGGTTGGCGAGGCCGAATGCCGAGATGCCGTAAATGATGCCGAAATTGATCGCCTTGGCGCGGCGCCGGATTTCGCTCGGCATGCCCTCGATCGGCACGCCGAACATTTCGGAGGCCGTCATCGCGTGAATGTCGAGCCCGTCCTTGAACGCCTGCTTGAGGACGGGAATGTCGGCGATCTCGGCGAGCAGCCGCAGCTCGATCTGCGAATAGTCGGCGGAGACGAGCTTGTGCCCCGGTGTCGCGATGAAGGCGCGGCGGATCTTTCGCCCGTCCTCGGTACGCACCGGAATGTTCTGCAGATTCGGCTCGTTCGATGACAGCCGGCCCGTCGTGGTCGCGGCCAGCGCGTAGGTGGTGTGGACGCGATGGGTCTGCGGGTTGACGTAGGTTGGCAGCGCGTCGGTGTAGGTCGATTTCAGTTTCGAAACCTGGCGCCACTCCAGGATCTTCTTCGGGAAGTCGTGGCCCTGCTCGGCAAGCTCGTCGAGCACCTGCGCGGTCGTCGACCACGCGCCAGTCTTGGTCTTGGTGCCGCCGGACAGTCCCATCTTTCCGAACAGGATGTCGCCAATCTGCTTGGGGCTGCCGACATTGACGGGCTCGCCCGCGATCTCCTGGATCTCGGCTTCGACGCGCGCCGCGGTCTGGGCGAAGTCGCCTGATAGCCGCGACAAGACCTGGCGGTCGATCGAGATGCCGCGCCGCTCCATGCGCGCGAGCACCGACACCAGCGGCCGCTCCAGCGTCTCGTAAACGGCGGTCATGTGCTCGGCGACGAGGCGCGGCTTCAGCACGCGCCACACGCGCAAGGCCATGTCGGCGCCTTCCGCCGACAGCGGTGCGGCCTTGTCGATCGGCACCTGGTCGAAGGTGATCTTGCCCTTGCCGCTGCCGAGCAACTCGCTCTCCTTCAGCATGGCGTGGCCGAACCAGCGCTCCGCGAGCGCTTCGATCGCGTGCGAGCCGCGGCCGGCATCGAGCACATAGGAGATCAGCTGCGCATCGTCGGCGTTGCGCAGCGTGATGCCGTGCTGCGCCAGCATCACGGCGGTGAACTTGACGTCGAAGCCGATCTTGAGAATGCCCGCCGATTCCAGCACCGGCCGCAGTGCTTCGATCGCGTCGGCATGCTTGACCTGGTCCGGCGCGAGGCCCGCGTCGAACAGACCGGCGCCGCCACCGGACTGCTTGTGCGCGAGCGGCACGTAGCAGGCCTCGTTCGGCGCCAGCGCCAGCGCGATGCCGCACAGATCGGCCTGCATCGGATCGATGGAGTTGGCTCTCGTCTCGATCGCGACATAGCCGGCGTCATGGATGCGCGCGACGAAGGCGTCGAGCTCCATGAGCGTCTTGATCGCCTGGTATTTGCCGCGATCGACCGGCAGCTTGCGCAGCGCCTCTTCGCGCGCGGCGGCCAGTGAAATCGGCGAGCCCTTGAGACCGGCCGACTTATCGCCCTTGTCGCCGCCCGTTGCGGTCGCGGCTGGAGCGGCGAAAAGATCGCCGGAGGTCTCTGACGTTCTTGCCTTGGCTGCGTCGCCGCCGGCCCTGGCGCCGCTGCTGTTCGACGCATCGGCATCGACATTGGCGGGATCGATCTGCGAATAGTCGGCGACGCGGCGCGTCAGCGTGGTGAATTCCATCGCCTTCAGGAAGGCAATCAGCTTGCGCGCGTCGGGCTCGTGCACCGCGAGGTCGTCCAGCGGCACCTCGAGTTCGACCTTGTCGTCCAGCAGCACCAGCTTGCGCGAAATTCGCGCCTTCTCGGCATTCTCGATCAGCGCCTCGCGGCGCTTCGGCTGCTTGATCTCGGTAGCGCGGAACAGAAGCTGTTCGAGGTCGCCATATTCGACGATCAGCTGCGCGGCGGTCTTGATGCCGATGCCGGGGACACCAGGAACGTTGTCGGTGGAATCGCCGGCCAGCGCCTGCACTTCGACGACTTTCTCCGGCGGCACGCCGAACTTCTCGATCACCTCGGGGATTCCGATACGACGGTCCTTCATGGTGTCGTACATCATGATCTTGTCGTTCACGAGCTGCATCAAATCCTTGTCGGAGGATACGATGGTCGTGTGGGCGCCGCGGTCGCTGGCCTGCCGCGCATAGGTCGCAATGAGATCGTCGGCCTCGAAGCCGCCCTGTTCCAGGCAGGGCAAGTCGAAGGCGCGCACGGCTTCGCGGATCAACGCGAATTGCGGGATCAGATCATCGGGCGCGGGCGGCCGGTGCGCCTTGTACTCGGGATAGATCTTGTTGCGGAAGGTGACTTCCGACTTGTCGAACACGATCGCCAGATGCGTCGGGCGGTTGTCCGCGGGCATGTCGCGCAACAGCTTCCACAGCATGTTGCAGAAACCGAGCACGGCGTTGACCTGCAAGCCATCGGACTTGCGGTTCAGTGGCGGCAGCGCGTGATAGGCGCGGAAGATGTAGCCGGAACCGTCGACCAGGAAGATGTGGTCGCCCTTGCCGGCCACCTTCGCCGCAACCGGTTTGGCAGCAGGCTTGTCAGCAGCGGGTTTGGTGTCGGCTTTGGCGGCGGTCTTCGGGGATGTCGTTGGGGAGCTTTTGGGCATGGCCGCAATGTATGAATTTTTGCGGGCTTTGACAGCCTTGAGCGGGGGATTTTTGGGCCGCTGGTGCCGCTATCCCCACCGTCGTTCCCCACATCCCCGCTGTCATTCCCCGCGAAGGCGGGGAAACCAGTACGCCGCGGCTTCTCGGCTCGATCACTGGCGTCTCGGCGTACTGGGTCGCCCGGTCGAGCCGGGCGACGACACCGAGAGGGCGGCTATTCCGCCGCCTGCAACACCGGCCCTGCCTTCTTCGGCGCGATCCAGAACGTCTGCGGCCGTTCGAACAGGAAGCGGGCATTGAGCCGCAATGCGACGTACCAGATCGCGAGCGATCCGATCACGCCGACGATGGTGACGATCAGCGACACCGTGCCGATGTCGGCAATGACGCCGGTGCGCAGCAGCAGCGTTCGTGTCGCCGCCATCGGCAGGAAGAAGGCGAGGTAGATCACGATCGAATGCTCGCCGCAGAAGCGGAAGAAGTTCAACCATTGTGCGCGGGCGAGCAGCGTGCCCATCGTGATGATGGCGCAGGCGCCGGCGAAGCCGAGCACGAGCGAGACGATCTTCCATTCGCCGGCGCCGAGCGCGACGAGGCCCGCATTGACCAGCGCCCAGGTCGCGAGCGCCGCCAGCGCGAGTGCGGGATGGTTGCGCGCGCGATCGGACAGCGCGAACACGTATGGTGCGAACAGATATCCCGAATAGAAATAGACGAAGCGCGCGCAGAATTCGTCGATCGCGGTCCAGCCGGTCGAGACCCGCGCCGTCTCCAGCGCGGCAGCGATGAGCCAGATCGCCAGTGGCGGAATACGCCGTGTCAATTTTGTGACGACGAAGAAGATCGGCAGCAGGTAGATGAACCAGAGCGTGCCGAACGGTTCGACGAAGGATTCCAGATACAGCAGGCCGGCCTCGCGCCAGCTCGTCTCCGCCGCGAACGCCGGTGCCTTGAAGCCGAACTGGATTGTCACCCAGACGACATAGAAATAGGCGAAATGCACCACCTTGCGGTCGAGATAGGTTCGCCAGTCCCGATCGATCACCAATGGCAGGAACAGGCCCGAAATCAGGAAGAAGTCCGGCATCCGGAACGGCTTTGCGAAGGCCACGGCGACATGCATGAAACCGGTCTGGCCGGCCGCGATCTCCACCCCCAGCACCGAGTGCATCATCACGACCATGACGATGCAGATGCCCTTGGCATAGTCGACCCAGTCGACACGTGCGGGCGAGGGGGCCTTGGAAAGCCCGCTCGCGGCGATTGTGCCTGATAGTGCCATGGTGTCCCGTTTCGAGGCGCGGTCCGCCCGGCTCTGTGCGGACGTGGCGCAGTGTGAAGCCTTGCGGTTTAAGGTCTCTTTACCGGTACAATTCGCGTGCCGGTTTTTGCATCCGGGCTGTTCTCTCCCCTCAGGAAAATGCTAAACCGCTCGAGTTGGGGTTTCGTTAACCAAGCTGGAACAGGGTTTTTCATGCGCATCGCGATGATCGGAACGGGCTATGTGGGACTGGTGTCCGGAGCCTGCTTTGCGGATTTCGGTCACGACGTCACCTGCGTCGACAAGGACGAGAAGAAGATCGCGGCGCTTCATCGCGGCGAGATTCCGATCTACGAGCCCGGCCTCGACGAGCTGGTCGCGACCAATGTGAAGGCCAAGCGGCTCGACTTCACCACCGATTTGTCGAAGCCGGTCGCGGACGCCGATGCCGTCTTCATCGCGGTCGGCACGCCCTCGCGCCGCGGCGACGGTCACGCCGATCTGTCCTATGTCTACGCCGCCGCGCGCGAGATCGCGCAGTCGCTGTCGGGCTTCACCGTCGTCGTGACCAAATCCACCGTCCCGGTCGGCACCGGCGACGAGGTCGAGCGCATCATCCGCGAGACCAACCCCGCGGCCGACGTCGTCGTTGCCTCCAACCCCGAATTCCTGCGCGAGGGCGCGGCGATCCGCGACTTCAAGTACCCCGACCGCGTCGTCGTCGGCACCTCCGACGAGCGCGGCCGCAAGGTGATGGGCGACGTCTATCGCCCGCTGTCGCTGAACCAGGCCCCGCTGATGTTCACGGCGCGCCGCACCGCCGAGATGATCAAATACGCAGCGAACGCGTTCCTCGCGACCAAGATCACCTTCATCAACGAGATCGCCGATCTCTCGGAAAAGGTCGGCGCCGACGTGCAGGAGGTCGCGCGCGGCATCGGCCTCGACAACCGCATCGGCACCAAGTTCCTGCATGCGGGGCCCGGCTTCGGCGGCTCCTGCTTCCCAAAGGACACCAAGGCGCTGATCAAGATCGCGCAGGACTATGACGTGAGCTTGCGCATCGTCGAAGCCGTGCTGGCCGTCAACGAGAACCGCAAGCGCGCGATGGCGCGCAAGGTCAGCCAGGCGCTCGGCGGTAGCTTGCGCGGCAAGACCATCGCCGTGCTCGGCCTCACCTTCAAGCCCGACACCGACGACATGCGCGATGCGCCGTCGATCCCGCTCGTCACCGGCCTGATCGACATGGGCGCGACGGTCAAGGCCTTCGATCCCGTCGGCATGGAGCAGGCCAAGGGCGAGCTGCCGAACATCACCTATTGCGAGGACGCCTATTCCTGCGCGCAAGGCGCCGATGCGCTCGTCATCGTCACCGAATGGGTGCAGTTCCGCGCGCTCGATCTCCACCGGCTGAAGGCGGCCATGACCCAGCCCGTCGTCGTCGATCTCCGCAACATCTACCCGCCCGAAGAGATGCAAGCCGCCGGCTTCACCTACGAGAGCATCGGGCGTCCGCCGGTGCAGGGCTGACGGTCCATTGCCGCAACGATTTCGTCATGGCCGGGCTTGTCCCGGCCATCCACGTCTGTTTCTAGTCGAAGACGTGGATGCCCGGCACAAGGCCGGGCATGACGAATGGATAGGCCTTGCCCCGCAGCTTCGACACGCCCCTCCCGATCGATGCCGTGCTCGACGATCTCTCGCGCACGCTGGAGGCGCATAACGCCGCCGTGCTGGTGGCGCCGCCCGGCGCAGGCAAGACCACGCGCGTGCCGCTGGCGCTGCTGGATGCGCCCTGGGCCGCGGGCAAGAGGATCATCGTGCTGGAGCCGCGGCGTATCGCTGCGCGGGCGAGTGCCGAGCGCATGGCCAAGTCGCTTGGCGAGCGGGCCGGCGAAACCGTCGGCTACCGCGTCCGCTTCGGCTCTAAGATCTCGCGCACCACGCGCATCGAGGTGGTGACCGAGGGGATCTTCACCCGCCAGATCCTCGACGATCCCGAGCTCTCCGGCATCGCGGCTGTCCTGTTCGACGAATTCCACGAGCGCTCGCTCGATGCCGACATGGGCCTCGCGCTGGCGCGCGACGCGCAAACCGGCCTGCGCGAGGATCTGCGCATCCTCGTGATGTCGGCAACGCTCGACGGCGCGCGCGTGGCAAAGCTGCTCGGGGAAGCGCCCGTTGTCGAGAGCGAGGGCCGCGCCTTTCCGGTCGAGACGCGCTATCTCGGCCGCAAGGCGGATGCGCCGGTCGAGCGGCAGATGGCGGATGCGATCGCGTCCGCGCTACGCGCCGACAGCGGCTCGGTGCTGGCGTTCCTGCCGGGCGCGGCCGAAATCCGCCGCACCCAGAATTTCCTCAGTGAGCGCGTCCAGGATGCCTCCATCGAGATCGTGCCGCTGTTCGGCGCGCTCGACGCTGCCGTGCAGGACCGCGCGATCGCGCCCGCGCCGAAGGGCTCGCGCAAGGTGGTGCTGGCGACCTCGATCGCCGAGACCTCGCTCACCATCGAGGGCGTGCGCATCGTGGTCGATTCCGGCCTCGCCCGCGTGCCGCGCTACGAGCCCGACATCGGGCTGACGCGGCTCGAGACCGTGCGCGCCGCGCGTGCGGCGGTGGACCAGCGCCGCGGCCGCGCCGGCCGCACCGAGCCCGGCGTCTGCTACCGGCTCTGGGACGAGCCGCAGACGGCCTCGCTCGCGCCCTACACCCAGCCGGAGATCCTCAGCGCCGACCTCTCCTCGCTGGTGCTCGACCTCGCGCAATGGGGCGTCGCCGATCCGTCGGCGCTGTCATTCCTCGATCCGCCGCCGCTGCCGGCCTGGAAAGAGGCGAAAAGCCTTCTCTCCGAGCTCAACGCGCTCGATGGCGACGGCCGCATCACCGCCGAAGGCAAAAGCCTGCGTGCGCTGGCGCTGCCGCCGCGACTGGCGCGCATGATCGTGGACTCGCATCGCGTGGGCAGCGGTGAAGTCGCCGCCGAGATCGCGGCCATCATCACCGAGCGCGGGCTCGGCGGCGACAGCGTCGATCTCGAGTACCGGCGCGATCAGTTCCGCCGCGATCGCTCGCCGCGCGCCGCGAGCGCGCGCGATCTCGCGCGGCGCTGGGCTTCGCAGGTGGCGGCGTCGGAGACGGCCGCAACCGGACAAGATGATCTCTCGACCGGCCTGATGCTCGCCTACGCCTTCCCGGACCGTGTCGCGCGCAATCGCGGCAATGGCACCTTCGTGCTCGCCAATGGTCGCGGCGCCGCGGTGGAGCAGACCTCGTCGCTCGCCCGCGCGCCCTACATCGCGATCGGCGAGATGACGGGCACGGCGGCGAGCGGCCGCGTTCTGCTGGCAGCGCCGATCGGCGAGGACGACATCGAGCGGCATTTTGCCGAGCATATCGAGACCGTCGACGAGATCTCCTTCGATCGTGGCGCGATGGCGCTGCGCGCGCGGCGCAAGCGCGCGCTGCATGCGATCACGCTGTCTGAGGCAACACTCGCGGTGTCGCCTTCGGAGGAGACCGCGCGCATCTTCGCCGATGGGCTGATTGCCGCAGGTCTCGACCGGTTGCCCTGGTCGAAGGCCGCAAAGCAGTGGCGCGACCGCGTGATGTTTCTGCGCAAGGCCGAGGGCGACAGCTGGCCCGATTTGTCCGACGACGGACTGATCGCGCGGCGCGACGACTGGCTGGTGCCGGCGCTCTACGACAAGATCGCGCTGAAGGACATCTCGGCCGGCGATCTCTCCGACGCGCTGATGGCGCTGTTGCCCTGGGAGATGCGCGCAAGGCTCGATCGCGAGGCGCCGACGCATTTCGAGGCGCCGACCGGCAGCGTGCTCGCGATCGACTACGAGGCCGAGCAGGGGCCGACCATTGCGGTGCGACTCCAGGAATTGTTCGGGCTCAACACCCATCCGTCGATCGCCGCCGGCAAGGTGCCGCTGGTGCTGGAATTGCTGTCGCCGGCGCAGCGCCCGGTGCAGGTGACGCGCGATCTCCCCGGTTTCTGGCGCGGCAGCTACGCCGCGGTGCGCTCCGACCTGCGCGGCCGCTACCCGCGCCATCCCTGGCCGGAGGATCCGGCGAGTGCGCTGCCGACACGGCGGGTCAAGCCGCGCGGGACCTGAGAAGCCACGAAGGCACATTAACCCTCCGCTCATCCTTTTCGTCAAAATAGCGACGCTCTGACCGCAGCGTCGCTCGCGGCCAGACGTGGCGCGTGGTGAAATCGAGCTTTCCGGCTCGGAAGTGGTGTGATGCGTAACATAATGATCCTCGCGGCCATCATGATCGGCCTCGGCACGTTCATGGCGCAGATGGCGGACAGGATGAGTTCCGCCTCCGCGACGTCAACGCCGCGCACGACGATCGCGGTTGCTGCGACGGCGCCGGCCGGTGGGCGCAGCCTCGCCATCTCCCGCGATGGCCGTGGCCATTTTCAGGCCGAAGGCCGCATCGACGGCCAACGGATCGGCTTCATGATCGACACCGGCGCCTCCGTGGTCGCGCTGAACGAGAGCTCGGCCGCCCGCTTTGGCCTCCGTCCCTCGCGCGGCGAGTACAACGCCGCCGTCTCGACCGCCAACGGCACCATCAAGGCGGCGCGCACGCGCATCGCCATGCTCGAGGTCGGCGGCCTCGTCGTGCGCGACGTCGACGCCATGGTGCTGCCGGATGAGGCTCTGTCGGAGAACCTGCTCGGCCTCTCCTTCCTGTCCCGCCTGAAGCGCTTCGAATACGCCAACGGCCAGATGGTGCTGGAGCAGTAAGCCGCCTCAAAGGCGCTCACAGCGCCGACGAACGGTCGTTCGCGCGGATTTTTTCAGGACGGCATTGGCGGAAGTCTCGCGCCGGGCCGCGTTTTCCCGTTACCAAACTGCCGCAATTATAAGCCATAAGCTGCCATTCCCGCCTTCCGCTGCGGCCCGGCATTCGCTAAGGCTGCATCAATTCCCGCCATTTTCACGAGACCGTCTCAATGTTCCCCAAGCCGAAATCCGTCTTGTTGCCCAACACCTATGCCTTCGAATCCGAGCCGATGGTGAAGGCCACGGGTTTTCGCGAATACGACGCGCGCTGGTTGTTCCAGAAGGAAATCAACCTGATGGGGATCCAGGCGCTCGGCATGGGGCTGGGCGCGCTGATTGCGGAGCTCGGCGTCAAGCAGGAGATCGTCACCGGCCATGATTTCCGCGGCTATTCGGCCTCGATCAAATATGCGCTGATTTCCGGCCTGATGGCTGCGGGCTGCAAGGTGCACGACATCGGGCTCGCGGTAACGCCGATGGCCTATTTCGCGCAGTTCGACCTCGACGTGCCCTGCTGCGCCATGGTCACGGCCTCGCACAACGACAATGGCTGGACCGGCGTGAAGATGGGCGCCAACCGCCCGCTGACCTTCGGCCCCGACGAGATGACGCGGCTGAAGGAGATCGTGCTCAACGCCGAATTCAAGAACAAGGCCGGCGGCTCCTACCAGTTCCACGAGAATTATCCGGCGCGCTACATCGCCGATCTCACCGGCCGTCCGAAGCTGACCCGCAAGCTCAAGGTCGTCGCCGCCTGCGGCAACGGCACCGCCGGCGCGTTCGCGCCGCAGGTGCTGGAGGCGATCGGCTGCGAGGTGATCCCGCTCGACACCGAGCTCGACCACACCTTCCCGAAATACAATCCGAACCCGGAAGACATGGAAATGCTGCACGCGATCCGCGACGCGGTGCTGCATCACAAGGCCGATGTCGGTCTCGGCTTCGACGGTGACGGCGATCGCTGCGGTGTCGTCGACAACACCGGCGAGGAAATCTTCGCCGACAAGGTCGGCGTGATGCTGGCCCGCGACATGTCGGCGATCCACAAGGACGCGCATTTCATCGTCGATGTGAAGTCGACCGGCCTGTTCGTCACCGATCCCGTGCTGCAGAAGCAGGGCGCCAAGGTCACCTATTGGAAGACCGGCCATTCCTACATGAAGCGCCGCACCAACGAGACGGGTGCGCTCGCCGGATTCGAAAAGTCCGGCCATTTCTTCTTCAACAAGCCGTATGGCCGCGGCTATGACGACGGCCTGGTGTCGGCGATCGCGATCTGCGACATGCTCGACCGCGCGCCCGGCAAGTCGATGGCCGACCTCAAGGACTCGCTGCCAAAGACCTGGTCATCGCCGACCATGTCGCCGCATTGCGCCGACGAGGTCAAATACGGCGTCATCGACGCCGTGGTGAAGCATTTTGAGGGCTTGCACGCGAAGGGCGCCAAGATTGGTGGCCAGGCGATCCGCGATCTCGTCACCGTCAACGGCGTGCGCGTCACGGTCGAGGACGGAAGCTGGGGCCTGGTGCGCGCCTCTTCCAACAAGCCCGAGCTCGTGGTCGTGGTCGAGAGCCCGGTCTCCGAGCAGCGCATGCACGACATGTTCGAGATGGTGAACAGCGTGCTCCGCACGCATCCCGAAGTCGGCGCGTACAATCAGACGATTTGAGGGGCATCAGGGAGCACAACCCGCGCCGCAAATCTCCGCTGTCATGCCCCGGCTTGACCGGGGCATCCAGTACGCCGCAGCTTCTCCGTATCCAATCGCCGCCTCTGGAATACTGGATCGCCCGGTCAAGGCCGGGCGATGACAGCTTCCTTGTGGTGAGACCTGAGAACTAAGCCTCTAAGCCGCCACCACCGCCGGGATCGGTAGCGCGGTGACCGACTTGATCTTCTCCATCGCAAAGCGCGAGGTGACGTTCTTCAGCGGCACGGCGCTGATGAGCTTCTTGTAGAACACGTCATAGGCCTGCATGTCGGCGACCACGACGCGCAGCATGTAGTCGACGTCGCCGGCCATGCGGTAAAACTCCATCACCTCGGGCATGGCGCTCACGGCTTCGGCGAATTTTTTGAGCCAGGCATCGGAATGGTCGGAGCTTTCCACCGAGACGAACACGGAGATGCCGAGACCGATCTTGTTCTGGTCGACCAGCGCCACCCGCTTCAGGATCACGCCGTCGGCCTCGAGGCGCTGGATGCGCTTCCAGCAGGGGGTGGAAGAAAGCCCGACCCGGTCGCCGATCTCGGCGACGGACAGGGAGGCATCGTCCTGGAGCACCATCAGGATCTTGCGGTCGATCGCGTCGAGGCGGCGGCTGGTCTCGGGGAGTTGCACAGCGAGGTCAGTCATTTGAAGAACTTTGTTCCATTTCAGGGGCTGATTTCCACGATATAGAGAAAATCTTTCCACGGCAAGCCTATAATCTCGGCGTAACAGTGGAACTTCTCTAGAGCCGGCCTCGTAAAAGCTCTTCAACTTCAACACGTTGTGCGGCAGCCATGCCGCCACCATGGCGGGTGCATTTCAGCGCTGCGGCGGCCGCGGCGAATCGCAGCGCCTCGCGCGCCTCCTCGCCCTCGGCGAGGCGAAGCGTGAAGGCGCCATGGAAGACGTCGCCGGCCCCGAGCGTATCGACCGCCTGAACCGGGAAGGCCGGGGTCTCCTCCAGTTCGCCCGCCTCGTTCAGCCAGATCGTGCCACGCGGGCCGCGCGTGGCGGCGAGAAAGGCCGGCGTCAGCTTTGCCAGGTGCTTCAACGCGCCGCCGTCGTCGGCGACACCGGCCGTCTCCTGCACCTGGTCGCTGGCGAACAGCAGGTGCGAGGCGGCCGTGAGCAGGCCGTCCTGCAACGACATCGCGCGATCGACGCCGACGATGATGGGAATGCCGCGCCGGCGCGCCTCGGCGCAGAGATCGATACAAAGGGCGCCGCAGCGGCTCTCGACGAGGACCGCCCGGCAATCGGCGAGCAGCGCGTCACCGTCCGGCAGCTTCACGCTCCACAGGCCGGGATCGCGATAGATCGTCAGCGTCCGCTCGCCCGAGGGCTCGATCAGGATCGCGGAGACCGGCGTGGTCAGGCCGGGCATGCGCGCGACGTGCGTCGTGTCGATGCCTTCACTGGCCATCTGTTCGAGAATGAAGCCGCTCGACGCTTCCCGTGCATCGCCCATCGGTCCTGCGAAGGAGACCCGGCCACCGAGCCGCGCGATGGCGATCGCAGCATTGAGCGCGTTGCCGCCGCAGATCTCGGCGAGATGCGTGGCGTTGGCCTTGCTGCCGCGCGCGGGCACGGCCTCGACGCGAAAGGTGAGGTCGCGCACGGGAATGCCGATGCAGAGGATGCGCGGCGCGGTCCCTGATGTGGCCACCGGCGGCCCCAGCTTACGCGCCGGTCTTGTCGTGCACCCAGCGGCCGAGCAAATGGTGGGCGATCGCGAACGGATGCGGGCCGGCGAGCCCGTCCGGATGCGTCCGCGTCAGCATCAGCGCGGCCTCCTCGCGGGTGAACCAGCGCGCGTCCTCCAGCTCGGAATGATCGACGACGACGTCCTCGTTGAGCGCCCGCGCGCTGCAGCCGATCATCAGCGACGATGGATAGGGCCAGGGCTGCGTCATGTAATACTGCACGTCGGTGCAGCGGATTCCGGATTCTTCGAGGATTTCCCGGCGTACCGCGTCCTCGATGGTCTCGGCGACCTCGACGAAGCCGGCGAGGCAGGAATACATTCCCGGCGGAAACTGCTTCTGGCGGCCGAGCAGGCACTTCTCGCCCGAGGCGACCAGCATAATCACGACGGGATCGGTGCGCGGAAAATGCTCGGCCTTGCAAGCAGGGCATTCGCGCTTCCAGCCGCCTTCCTTCATCGCGCTCCGCGTGCCGCAATTGGCGCAATAGCCGTGGCGCTGATGCCAGCTCACCATCGACTTCGCCATCGCGATCGCCGAGAGCTCGCCGGGCGGAATCGCGCCCTGCATCGCCATGCCGCGCAGCTCGGTGACGGTGTAGTCCTCGCGGCCGATCAGCTTCTCGGCCGCCGCCTGCGACATCCCCATGCCGAACACCGCGGCGCCGTCGCGCAACCCTAAGAAGATCGTGCCGGGGTTGGCGCCGCATTTCAGCGCCTCGTCTACGCCCAGCAGCGCGCGCGCCTTGTCGCCCTCGCGCTTCACCAGCAGCGAGTCGCGGTAGACGACATAGGCGCGTGACGATGGCTTCTGCTCCATCGCGAACAGCTTCTCGTCGTCGCGGCGCAGATGCGCGGCGCGATCGAGGATGTCGGTGACGAAGGCCGGCTGTCCCAGCGGAAACGAGTCGAATGCTGACATTTCTTGTTCTCAACCCAACCAGATCTTGCGGCGAAGCGCGCTGATGAAAGTTTGCACCTCGGTGGCGTCATGCGCCAAGGGCTTCATCACGCCCCACACCGGCCGCGGCCAGGCGGCGTCGCTGGTCCGGCGTGCGATGATATGGACGTGAAGCTGCGGCACGAGGTTGCCGAGCGCGGCGACATTGAGCTTGTCGCATTTGGTGATCTCTTTCAGCGCGCGCGAGACGCGGGAGATCTCCGTCATGAGTTGCGCCTGCTCCACCTCGTCGAGATCGATGATCTCGACCGCATCGGGCCGCCGCGGCACCAGCAGCAGCCAGGGATAATGCGCGTCCTTGATGACCAGTACCTTCGACAGCGGCAGGTCGCCGATGTCGATGGTGTCCTCTTTCAGGCGGGAGTGCAGCGACCAGGCGGGATCAGACATATGCGTTTCCGGATAGCCCGATGGGGGCGGGCGTGTTTGGCCGGACCATACGATAGGGAGTCCCTGAGGGGAAGGTTAGGGGCCGCGGGGGCGGCATGCTCCGCTGTCGTCCCGGGGCGCGCAAAGCGCGAGCCCGGGACCCATAACCACAGGGAGAAGTTTGGCGAAGATGCGTGGTGACCAGCTCGCGCGACAACCACTTCCTGTAGTTATGGATTCCGGGCTCGCGCTGCGCGCGCCCCGGAATGACGGAATTACGCCTCCGCAAGCACCCGCGCATTGGCGCGGACGGAGGCCTCGCTGACGCGGATGCCGAGGCCCGGGCCGTCGGGCACCACGACATGGCCGGCGCGGTTGGCAACGCGCTCTTCCAGCACGTCCTCGGTCAGCACGTGATGCGGCATGTAGAATTCGCAGCCGAGCGAGATGCCCGGCGTTGCCGCGATCAGCTGCGTCCCGGCGGCAAGCCCGATGCCGCCCTCCCACAGCGTGCCGCCATAGCCGGGCAGGCCGGCGATGTCGGCGATCGCCATGATCGCCTGCGCCTCGAACAGGCCGCCGGCCTTCATCAGCTTGATTGAGACGGCATCGGCGGCCTCGCGGCGCGCCACCTCCATCATGTCGCGGCGGTCGAAACAGCTTTCGTCGGCGAGAACGGGTGTTTCCAGCGCTGCGGTGAGCTGCGCCATCACGTCGAGATATTTTCGCGGCACCGGCTGCTCGATGAAGGTCGGCGCGAATTCCTCGACATCGCGCAAAATCTTGATCGCGCCGAACGGCGCCAGCGCCTGGTTGTAATCGACGCGCAGGTCGACCTTGTCGCCGAATTCCTTGCGGATCGCTTCGAGATGATCGAGGTCCTCGCGATGCGGTTTTACGCCGGTCTTGACCTTGTAGATGACGTTGCCGTCCGGAACCATTTTTCGCATGCGTTCGAGATCGGCGGCGAAATCGGGATCGGCGATGGAGAAGGAGAGGGGAATCGTGTCCCGCACGCGGCCGCCGAGCAGGTCGGCGACCGATAATCCTGACGACTTGCCGACGATGTCGAGCAGCGCCATCTCGATTGCGACCTTGGCCTCGGCATGACCGACCAGCGCACGGTCGAGCTCGGCCATCAGCGCGCGAATGCGGCGCACGGGTTTGCCGAGCACGATCGGCCGCAGATAGATGTCGAGCGCGGAGAAGGCTGCTTCCGGCGTCCCCGTGAACACTTCCCACGGAGCTGCTTCGCCCCAGCCGATCACGCCGTCGCTCGCGGTGAGCTCGATCAGCACGCGCTTCACCGTGCCCTTGACGTTGCCGACGCCCTGGAGGCGCGCCATCTTGATCGGGCTCTCGATCAGGAACAGCCTGATGCGTTCGATGGTTGCTTCGGTCATGTCAGGCCTCCATTGACGTGCCAGACTTGGCCGGTGACGTAGGACGCCTTCGGTGATGCCAGGAAGGCGATGATCTCGGCCACTTCTTCCGGGCGCCCGCGGCGGCGCATCGGGATCAGCGCCTCGGTGGTGGCGATTTGCTCGGGCGAGAGCCGGCTCTCGCTCGGCTTGTCCTTGATGATGAGGCCGGGTGACACCGCATTGACGGTGATGCCGTCTTTTGCGAGCTCGATCGCGGTGAGACGCACCAGCGCTTCGAGCGCGGAGCGGCTTGCCGCCGTTGCGGCAAAGGGTGCGAATTCCGGCCGGATCGCATGCGCGACGAAAGAGGACACCGCCACGATCCGCGCATCGCGCCCGGCGCGCAGCAGCGGCAGCGCGGCGTCGACCAGCCGCGTGAAGGCCAGCGCCGATTCGTCCATCGCCTGCCGGAACTGATCCGCCGGCGTGCCGATCGCGCTGCCGCGACGGGCATGACCGCCGACCAGGATCAATCCGTCGAGCCGTCCGAACGCGCGTTGCGCGGCGGCGACGGCGTCGGTGACGGCTGCTTCCTCGGCGAGATCGCCGAGGCACTTTGCGACCACGGCGCCCTTCGCTTCGGCTTCGGCCGCGGCGGCATCGAGACCTTCCGCGTTCGAGCGGGTATGGAGCAGAAGCGCGGTGCCGGGGGCCGCGAGCAGTTTTGCGGTGGCGCGGCCGATGCCGCTGGCGGCACCGGTAACGAGATAGGCGCGATCGATATCAGGCATCACGGTGCTACGTTGGCCGGCGGCAACGCGCCGGTGCAGTGGAAATGGCTGAGGAAGGCGCGCGTCGCGGCTTCCTGCGGATTGTCGATCACCTGCCGCGCCGGACCTTCCTCGACCACGACGCCGTCGCGCATGAAGATGAGGCGGTCGGCGACCTCGCGGGCGAAGGCGATCTCATGGGTCACGATCACCATGGTCATGCCTTCCGAGGCCAGCCGCTGCATGACGGCGAGCACCTCGCCGACGAGCTCGGGATCGAGCGCCGAGGTGGCCTCGTCGAACAGCATCACGTCCGGCTCCATCGCGAGCGCACGTGCGATCGCGACGCGCTGCTTCTGCCCGCCGGACAGCGTCGCCGGATATTGGTCGGCCTTCTCCGCAAGGCCCACCTTGGCAAGCTGCGCGCGCGCGAGCTTCTCGGCGTCCGCCCTGGCCATGCGGCGCACCGTGACGGGCCCCTCCATGACGTTCTGAAGCGTCGTCATGTGCGGGAACAAATTGAAATGCTGGAACACCATGCCGGTGGTGGTGCGGAATTTGGCGAGTGTCTTCACGTCCGGAAGCTTGGCGCCTTCGCCGAA
This sequence comes from Bradyrhizobium barranii subsp. apii, assembly GCF_011516635.5. GTDB lineage: Bacteria > Pseudomonadota > Alphaproteobacteria > Rhizobiales > Xanthobacteraceae > Bradyrhizobium > Bradyrhizobium barranii. The sequence goes on from NZ_CP096255.1 coordinate 9,793,522, forward strand.
TTGGAAGCTTGTGTCGCCGACGCGGACGCTGCCGCCGTCGGGCACGACCAGCAGATTGATGCAGCGGAGCAGTGTCGACTTGCCGGAGCCGGATGGGCCGATCAGCGCCACCACGCCCCCCTTGGCCACGTCGAGGCTGATGTTCTTCAGAACCTCGTTGCTGCCAAAGCTCTTGCGAAGGCTGCGGATCGCGATCTTCGAAGTGTTCCTGGATGGCTCGCTCATTCGCTGACCGCCAGTCGCTTCTCGCCGCGGCGGACGATGATGGTCAGGGGAATCAGGATCGCCGCATAGGCGACCGCGACCGCGGTGTAGGTCTCGAGCGGCCGGTAGCTGTCATGGGCGGCGACCTGGCTCTGGTAGACGAGGTCGGGCACGGCGAGCACCGAAACCAGCGAGGTGTTCTTGAACTGGATGATCGACTGGTTCATCAGCGCCGGGATCATGCGCTTGATCGCTTGCGGCAGCACGATGCGCCGCATGCTCTGTCCGGGCGTCATGCCGAGCGCGGCGCCGGCTTCCGACTGGCCCTTGTCGATCGAGATGATGCCGCCGCGGATGATCTCGGAATAGAACGAGCCGCCATAGAGCGAGAGCGCCAGCGCCGAGGCCGTGATCGGCGTCATCTCGACGCCGGCCAGGATCGGCAGCGCGTAATAGAACCAGATCAGCTGCACCAGGATCGGCGTGCAGCGGAACGCCTCGATGAAGGTGAGGGCGACCAGACGCACCGCCTTGAAGCGCGACAGGCTGCCGAACGCACCGAACAGGCCGAAGACGAGACCGAGCACGACGATGACCACGGTGAAGCCGACGGTGACGCCAAGCCCATTGAGAAAGAGCCAGCGATAGCTCCAGAGGATGCCGAAGTCCCACTGATACATGCGTGTTCTTACTCGTCGTGGGTGTCGTCATTCCGGGGCGCCCGAAGGGCGAGCCCGGAATCTCGAGATTCCGGGTTCGATGCCTCGCATCGCCCCGGAATGACAGTGGAAGCTTACAACGAAACGCCCGGCGGAATGTCCGCTTCGGTCACGCCCACCAGCTCCATGTTGGTGATGATCGCGTTGCGGATGAAGCCGAGGCCCTTGTTGAAGTCGATCCAGGTGTTGACGTAGTCGCGGAAGGTCTTGTCGTTCTCGCGGCGGAAGCCGGCATTCGACGTGGTGGCGAAGATCGGCGTCGGCAGCACGAACTGGCCGAGCGAGGGATTCTTCTTCAGCACGGTCAGCGACAGCATGGTGATCAGGCACTGCGCGTCGACGCGGCCGGTTTGCAGCGCGGCGGTGGCATCGTCGGCGGTCTTCAGTCGCGAGATCTGCGCCTTCGGCGTCAGGCGGCTGACGACCTGGTCGTGCGACGAGCCCTGGTCGACGGCGATCTTGACGTCGGGCGAGTTCAGCTCGGCCCAGCTCTTCGGCTTGAAGTCCTTCTTGCAGAGGATGCCGAAGGCGTTGTTGAAGACCGGCACCGAGAAGTCGACCACCAGCGCGCGCTTCGGGGTCGGGTTGAGGCCGAAGAAGATGTCGATCTTGTTGGACTGCAGATCGAGCACCGAATTGCCCCAGGTGGTTTCGGTGATCTCGAGCTCGGCCTCCATGTCGTCGGCGAGTGCCTTGGCGATGTCGACGTAGAAGCCCTTCCACTGGCCGCTTGCGAGGTCCTTCATGTAATAGGGCGCACCGCCGCCGACCGCGCCGATCCGCATCTTCTTGGTGCGGCGAATGCGGGCAAAGGTCGATTCGTTGGAATCCGCTGCGGTCTGCGCCACGGCCGGTGAGGCCAGCGTGGCCGCAGCCATCGCGCCAAGTCCGACAATCGATGCGACATCACGACGTGTAACCATTTTGAGGAATCGCTTTTCTGGTTGGATGAAGGTGTGTGGTTGATCTCGCGCGAAAAATTCGCCCATCAATCGGCGTCAGCCGGCTGAAAAATGCTCTGGATCGGATTTTCGCGCACCCTTTGTTTCGGTTCCGGCAGGATTTCATAGAAAGGCGCTGCCGGGCGGGCCCTGTCAAGACTCGATTGCCTCAGGGATGTGCGGGGCCTCGAAGATGGGCAGGGAGCCCATCGGCCATGACGCTTTCCGAGGCGAACGTCCGCATCTGCACTTCGCGACAGGCGTGCACGGGGATGCGCGAGGGAAGGTCCGGCGAGGGCGTCGGCTCGAGCTATTTTCGCGAGAAAATTGAGAGGTTTCGGCGGTTCGCTTTAAAAATGCGAACGGCGCCCTGTTGGCGCCGTTCGCCGAAGACGGCGAGAGGTCGGCGCGGATCGACCGACCCTATTCTGCGGCCTTTTCCGTAGCCTTGGCACGAACGGTCGCGAGGCGCGTCAGCGCGTCGCGCACGCCCGCGCCATAGGCGGGATCGGCCTTGGCGCAGTTGGCGATGTGCCGTTCCTGGATCGGGATGGCAGCGGCGCCGACAGCACGCGCCGTGTTGTCGAACAAGGCTTGCCGCTGGGCTGCGTTCATCTTGCGAAAGAGGTCGCCGGGCTGCCGATAGTGATCGTCGTCGATGCGGTGATCCCAATGTGCGGCTGCACCATCGATCTCGAGCGGCGGCTCGTTGAGATCGGGCTGGTCCGTCCATTCGCCGTGGCTGTTCGGGAAATAGGTCGGCGTCCTCCCTTGATTGCCGTCGGTCCGCATTGCGCCATCGCGATGGTAGCTGTGATACGGGCATTTCGGCGCGTTGACCGGGATCAGATGATGGTTGACGCCGAGGCGATAGCGCGCCGCGTCTCCGTAGGAGAACAGCCTCGCCTGCAGCATCTTGTCGGGCGAGAAGCCGATGCCCGGAACGACATGGGCCGGCGAGAAGGAGGCCTGTTCGACTTCGGCGAAGACGTTTTCCGGATTGCGGTTCAGCTCGAAATAGCCGACCTCGATCAGCGGAAAGTCCGCCTTCGGCCAGACCTTGGTCAGGTCGAACGGGTTGAAGGCGAACGCCTTGGCCTGATCGTCGGTCATGATCTGCACGAACATCGTCCAGCGCGGGAAATCGCCGTGTTCGATGCTCTCGAACAGGTCGCGCTGGTGCGTCTCGCGGTCCTTGCCGATGAGGGCTTCGGCCTCGGCGTCGGTCAGGTTTTCGATGCCTTGCTGCGTCCGGAAGTGAAACTTCACCCAGGTCCGCTCATTGGCGGCATTGATGAAGCTGTAGGTATGGCTGCCGAAGCCATGCATGTGCCTGAAGCTTCTGGGAAGGCCGCGCCCGCTCATCACGATGGTGACCTGGTGCAGAGCCTCCGGCAACAACGTCCAAAAATCCCAATTGTTGTCGGCGCTGCGCATTCCGGTCCGGGGATCGCGCTTGATCGCATGATTGAGGTCGGGAAAGCGCAAGGGATCGCGGAAGAAGAACACGGGCGTGTTGTTGCCCACCATGTCCCAATTACCTTCCTCGGTGTAGAACTTCAGCGCAAAGCCGCGGATGTCGCGTTCGGCGTCGGCTGCGCCGCGCTCGCCGGCCACCGTCGAGAAGCGCGCGAACATCGGCGTTTGCTTGCCGACTTCCGAGAAGATCTTCGCTTTGGTGTATCGGGTGATGTCATTGGTCACGGTGAAGGTGCCGAAGGCGCCGGAACCCTTGGCATGCATCCGTCGCTCCGGGATCACTTCGCGATCGAAATGTGCTAGCTTCTCGATCAGCCAGACGTCTTGCAGCAGCGCGGGCCCGCGGCGGCCCGCGGTCATGATGTTGAGGTTATCGCTGACGGGCGCGCCCGTCGCATGGGTCAAGCGTTTCGGCTCATCGGCCATGGGATGCTCCTGAATATGGGGTCATTGGCTATTGCTGCCCGCGTGCGAAATCTCAGGCTCGCATGGGTCCACAGCAGTCGATTTCGAGATCGCACTGTCCTTGCGCGAACGCCGGTCAACCGTGCCAATGCGAGTTGCGGATGACGCTGCAGAAATTGCCGCGATGGAAATGCGGCTCCTTGTCGGCGATGACGTCGGCCTTGACGTTGCCGAACGTCGTGTCAGGCCGATGCTTGATGCCGTCGTAGAAGGCCTGGATGATGTCTTCCTTGAAATGCGCAGTGCGCGGAAACGCTTTCACGACCGTCTCGCGCTCCGCGTCGGAATATTCGCTGTAGGTGAGCCCGAGCACGTCCATCTCGACGCCCGCGGTCACCAGCGCGACGACGGGGTGCATGTGCTGGGGAACGCCCGGTGTGGTGTGCAGGGCGATCGCAGTCCACACCGTGTAGGCGTCGGCTTCCGAAATGCCGTGGCTGCGCAGGAAATCGCGTGCGGCATGCGCGCCATCGACCTCGAACCGCTCGTGCCGGCTGCCATGGCCCGGCATCAGGCCGATGTCGTGAAACATGGCGCCGGCGTAAAGCAGCTCGCGGTCGAATGTCAGCCCACGGCGGACGCCGGCCATCGCACCGAACTGGTAGACGCGGCTGGAATGGTTGAAGAGCAGGTCCGTTTCGGTGTCGCGGATGTATTCGGTAATGGCACGCGCCAGCTTGCTGTCGGGAATGACGGCGGCCTCGGTGATTTCTGACATGAGCAGCTCCTGAAATTTTGGATCGCGTTCACTGTAAATCCGGGCTAGGTTGTCTTAAATCGACGTAATACGTCAAAAGCGGACAAATCCGGATCGAGGAGGACATGGGCGCAAAGCCGAAACCAAGGACGGTTGTGATCGTGGCGCTGCCAGGGGTGCAGCTGCTCGATGTCGCAGGGCCGCTCGATGTGTTCGCCGAGGCGAACGTGCAGGCCGGCTATCCCGCCTATGCCTTGTTCGTGGCGGGCGCGGAGCCAGGGCCGATCCGCAGTTCCTCAGGCGTCCAGCTGATGCCCGACCGAATCGTCGACCGCGACTTCCAGGAGCCGATCGACACCTTGCTGGTGGCGGGATGCCCGAACGCGGCCGAAGTCCCGGCGGACGGGAGCGTGATCGACTGGCTGCGCCGGCGGGCTTCGCGGACCCGCAGATTCGGCTCGGTGTGCAGCGGGGCCTTCTTCCTTGCCGCCGCCGGTCTGCTTGATGGCAGGCGGGTCACGACGCATTGGGCGGTCGCAGACATGCTGGCCAGCAAATTCCCGTCGGTCACCGTGGACAAGGATGCCATCTACGTCACCGACGGAAAGCTCCGCACGGCCGCCGGCGTGACCGCAGGGCTCGATCTGGCACTGGCCCTGGTCGAGGAAGATCTCGGGCGCGATACGGCCATGAAGGTCGCAAGCCAGCTCGTGATGTTCTTCAAGCGCGCGGGTGGGCAGATGCAGTTCACCCGCAAGGGCGAGGCTGTTCCCGCCGGCCGCGCCGCGCTGCAGGAGCTGCAGCGCTGGGTCGCCGCCAATCCCGGGCTCGACCACAGCGTTGCGAGCCTCGCGACGCGCATGGAGCTCAGCCCGAGGCACTTTGCACGGCTGTTCCGCGCCGAGGTCGGGGTCACGCCTGCGACCTGGGTCGAGGAAGCCCGCGTCAATGCGGCGAGGCGGCTGCTCGAGTTTGGCAATGAAGCCCCGAAGCAGGTGGCGCTCCATTGTGGATTCGCCGACGCCGATACGCTGCGTCGCGCGTTCAATCGTCACGTCGGCGTGACGCCCGCCGAGTATCGCAAGCGGTTTGCGCGAATCACGGAGGTTCCAGCTCGCCAACACTGAGCCGGCTTCCGCGTCCAAATGGGCCGGCGGGGGCCGTCCAGCGAGGTGTGCGGGACCCACGGATACCCGCTTGCTTTCCCGACCTTTTGGCCCCAAATAGGGACCGGGAGATTGGCGGTGGACGAGCCACTCGCCAACCGGGTCAGGTCCGGAAGGAAGCAGCCCTAACGAGGTCCGGATCGGGTCGCTCGTCAGTCTCCTACCTGTTTTTCCGAGCGAATTGCGCCGGCGGGCTTCCCGCCAGCGCGCTCCTTTCCGCAAAAGCCGGGCGAAAGACATTCCATTGCGGATCGACCGATGACCGACGCTGGCGCCCCTCCCAACCCCGACAGCGCCGGCCAGGCCAGCACGCCCTACCGGGTGCTGGCGCGCAAGTACCGGCCCTCCAGCTTCGACGACCTGATCGGCCAGGAGGCCGTGGTCCGCACCGTCTCGAACGCGTTCGAGACCGGGCGCATTCCGCAGGCCTGGATCCTCACCGGCGTCCGCGGCGTCGGCAAGACCACCACTGCGCGTATTCTGGCCCGTGCGCTCAACTACGAGATGCCGGACGGATCGGTGAAGGGCCCGACCATCCACATGCCGACCCTGGGCGTGCATTGCCAGGCGATCATGGAAAGCCGGCACATGGACGTGCTGGAGATGGACGCGGCCTCGCACACCGGCGTCGACGACGTCCGCCAGATCAATGACAGCGTGCGCTACGCGCCGGCCAGCGCCCGCTACAAGGTCTACATCATCGACGAAGTCCACATGCTGTCGACGGCGGCGTTCAACGCCTTCCTGAAGACGCTGGAGGAACCGCCGGAGCACGCCAAATTCGTGTTCGCGACCACCGAGATCCGCAAGGTTCCGGTCACGGTGCTGTCGCGCTGCCAGCGTTTTGACCTGCGCCGGGTCGAGGCCGACGTGCTGATGAAGCACCTCGCCAATATCGCGACCAAGGAAAACGTCGAGATCGAGCCGGAGGCGCTCGGCATCATCGCGCGTGCCGCGGAAGGCTCGGTGCGCGACTCTCTGTCGCTGCTCGACCAGGCGATCGCGCACGCGGCAGGCACCGTGAAGGCGGATGCGGTCAGGCAGATGCTGGGACTCGCCGACCGCACCCGCGTCATCGACCTGTTCGATTCGCTGGCGCGCGGCGACATCGCTGCCGCTTTCAAGGAGTTCCGCGACCAGTACGACGTCGGCGCCGATCCGATCGTCGTGCTGTCGGACCTCGCCGAGTTCGTCAATTTCGTCACCCGCGTGAAGATCGTGCCGGCGACCGCCGACAACGTCGCCTATGGCGAGACCGAGCGCGTGCGCGCGCGGGAGTTCGCCTCGAAGATCTCGATGCGCGTGCTGTCGCGGATGTGGCAGATGCTGCTCAAGGGCATCACCGAGGTGCAGGCCGCGACGCGCCCCGCAGCGGCTGCCGAGATGGTGCTGGTGCGCATCGCCTATGTCGCCGACCTGCCGACGCCGGACGAAGCGATCAAGATGCTGGAGCAGAACGGCGGCGGCTCGCCGGTCGTGGGCGGCGGAAGTGCCGCGCGCAGCGGCGCGCCAGGTGCGCCGGTGGCCTCCGCGGCGCCGGTTGCCTCGGCTGCACCCATGCGCGCACCGACTTCGTCACCGTCCGGGTTCGGTGGCGGCGCCGCCCGGCCGCAGATGGCGGCGCCCGCGCCGGATCCGCAAGGGGCCGCGCCCCAGCTGCGCATCACGAGCTTCACCCAGCTCGTCGCGGTCGCCGGGCAGAAGCGCGATCTCATGACCAAGGCCGCGCTCGAAGGCGACATGCGCCTCGTCCGTTTCGAGGAGGGCCGGCTGGAAGTCGCGCTCGAGCCGAACGCCTCCAAGACCATGATCTCAGAGCTCGCGCGAAAATTCGAGCTCTGGACCGGCCGGCGCTGGACCGTGATCGTCTCCAACGAGCAGGGCCAGCCGACGCTGCGTTCGCTGAACCAGGCGGCGAAGCAGGAACATGCGCGCTCCGCCGAAGCCGATCCGCGCGTGCAGGAGGTGCTGTCGCGTTTTCCCGGTGCGAAGGTCGTCGAGGTCCGCAGGCTTGCCCCCGAGGCGCCGGAAACCAATATGAATGCGGACTATGGCAGTGACGATCCGCCCGATGGTTCCGACGGCGACGATCTCTAGAGCATGATCCGGACCCGAAGGGCCGCGTAGCGCAAAGTGTGAAGCGGTTTTCCGATTAGATCATGCTCAAACCAAGAGTTAAGGCGCGATGACGAGTCATCGCGCCAACCAAGGACAGCACCGATGGTCGATATTTTCGGCATGATGAAGCAGGCGCAGCAGCTGCAATCCAAGATGCAGGAGATGCAGGATCAGCTCTCCAACGTCGAGGTCGAAGGCATTTCCGGCGGCGGTCTCGTCGCCGTGCGCATGACCGCGAAGATGGACGTGAAGGGCATCAAGATCGATCCCTCGCTGATGAAGCCGGAAGAGCGCGAGGTGCTCGAGGACCTGCTCGTCACCGCCCTCGGCGATGCCCGCCGCAAGGCCGAGACGGCCGTGCAGGAGAAGATGCAGGCGCTCACGGGCGGGCTCAGCCTGCCGCCGGGTATGTTCGGCCAATAAGATGGGTTCGGTTGCAGGTCCCGAAATCGAGCGGCTGGTCCAGCTCCTCGCACGGCTGCCGGGCTTGGGCCCGCGCTCCGCGCGGCGCGCGGCGCTGCATTTGATCAAGAAGCGCGAAGCGCTGATGATGCCGCTGTCCTCGGCCCTGCAGGTCGCGCTCGACAAGGTCCAGGTCTGCAAGACCTGCGGCAACATCGACACGCAAAATCCCTGCACGGTCTGTACCGATCCGAAACGCGATGATGCAATCATCGTCGTCGTCGCCGATGTCGCCGATCTCTGGGCGCTGGAACGGGCCAATGCGACCCAGGGGCGCTATCATGTGCTCGGCGCGACATTGTCGCCGCTCGACGGTGTCGGGCCGCAGGACCTCACCATCGACGCGCTGGTGGCGCGCGCGCATGCTGCCGAGGTGCACGAGATCATCCTGGCGCTGAACGCGACGGTCGACGGCCAGACCACGGCGCACTACATCACCGACCTGCTTCAGGATGCCAACGTAAAAGTAACCCGGCTGGCCCATGGTGTGCCGGTCGGTGGCGAGCTTGATTATCTCGACGAAGGTACGCTATCGGCCGCGATGCGGCAGCGGACCTTGTTCTAGCCATCCAGACTTACGGAACGGACGACATGACGAAACTTTTCGCCACACGATCGGCTTTGGTCGCGACGATGATAATGCTGGCGACCCCGGCCATCTCCGCGGAGCAGGACGACGGCGCGCCGCCGCCGCCGAAGCCCGGCAAGCCAATCAGTGCCGGCGAGGTGCTCTCGGGCGAGTTGAACGCAATGAAGGTGCGCGACATCAAGAACGCCGGCAAGCGGATTGCGATGTACCAGATCACCTCCGAGCCGCGTCGACTGCCGGCGCCGAACGGGCTGTGCAATCTCGAGACCGGTCCAGAGACGTTCCAGCTCGTCACTTCGAGCGACGCGCAGGCCACGCAGCTGAAATCGTTCGTCGGCAAGGCGATCTCGGTCAAGGTCGACGAAGTCGCCTGCGCCAGCGATCCAGGCCAGATGAGCGAAGCTGTGATCACGAAGTGGAGCTTGATCAAGAAGCAGTAGGGGGCGCGGCTCCAGCCGAGCTACCGTAGGGTGGGCAAAGGCGCAAAGCGCCGTGCCCACCATTCTCCCGGCGACGATTCAGGTGGTGGGCGCGCTTCGCTTTGCCCACCCTACGGCATCGCGGGCGTAGCGCGTGCCGAGTTTACACCCTTACCGGCCCCAGCGTCTCGAAATGCCCGCGCTTCTGCAGCCAGGCCAGCAGCACAAGGCTCGGGATCGCCACCAGCACGCAGATCACGAAGAACAGTGGCCAGCCGGTCGTGTCCGCCACGAAGCCCGCACTCGCTGACAGATATGTGCGCCCGACTGCGGCGAGCGCGGTGAGCAGCGCGTATTGCGTCGCCGTGTGCAGCGGATTCTGGCACAGCGCGGAGAGATAGGCGACGAAGATCACGGTGCCGATGGCGCTGGTAAAGTTCTCGCAGGTGATGGCAAAGGCCAGCGCCCATTGGCTGGTGCCGACGAAGGCCAGCCAGGAGAAGGAGAGATTGGCGAGCGCTTGCACCACGCCGCCGATCCACAGGCTGGTCGCCAGCGAATAGCGCCGCGCGAGGAAGCCGCCGGCAAAGCCGCCGATCAGCGTTGCCGCGAGGCCGACGCCCTTCACGATCGCCGCATAATCGTTGCGGGAAAATCCGAGGTCGATCACGAACGGCGCGGTCATCGTGCCGGAGAAGGCATCGGTGAACTTGAACAGCACGACGAAGGCGAGCGCGGCGAGCGCGTCCTTGCGCGACAGGAATTCCGAGAAGGCCCCGATCGCCGCGTGCAGCACGCGCGCGAACGCCGTCTCGGTTTGTGTCGCAGCTTCCGCCCGCACCGATTGCTCGGGCTCGGTCGCGGCCAGCGCGGTGATCGTGCCGATCAGCACCATCGCCGCCATCACCACGTAGCCCCACATCCAGGCCGACGCGCGCGGAATGCCGGTACCCTCGAAGCCGGACACGATGAACAGCGCGCCCGCGGTCGAGACCAGCATGCCGATGCGATAGGCCGCGACATAGGAAGCCATTCCGGCGGCCTGCTCGCTCTCCGGCAGGCTCTCGACGCGGAAGGCGTCGACCACGATGTCCTGCGTCGAGGACGTCGTCGCGACCAGCAGCGCGCCGAGCGCGACGTAGAACGGCGAGCGCGCGGGATCGGTGAGTGCCAGCAGCAGGATCGCGATGATCAGCAGCAATTGCGAGAACAGCAGCCAGCCGCGCCGCCGCCCGAATGCGCGCGTGAACAGCGGCACATGCAGCGCATCCACCAGCGGCGCCCACAGGAATTTCAGCGTGTAGGGCGTGCCGACCAGCGCAAACAGCCCGATGGTCTTGAGGTCGACCCCGGCCTCGCGCATCCACACCAGCAGCGTCGAGCCCGACAGCGCCAGCGGCAGCCCGGACGAGAAGCCGAGGAACAGCACGATCAGCACCCGCGGTTGCAGGTACACGGCCAGGCCATCGCGCCAGGACGTGGGGGCCGTGTCGGGGCTGGCAGGGGAGGTCGCGTCGGGTGCGGTCATGGGGAGGTGTTAGCAGATTCTGGCTGCCACAAGTGAGGCGTCGTCGCCCGGTCAAGCCGGGCGACGACAGTGTGCCTCAAAACTCACTCCCCCGCCTGGAGCTTCCTCGGGAACAGCTCCGCGGCTCCGGTTGCCACCAGATGCGGCCCCTCCGGCGCATCGGTCTTGCTGAAATCGAGCTCCTCGATTCGCCCGGCGCGCTTCTCGATCTTGTCGGCGGAGATCAGCACCTGCCGCACGTCCTCGTTGGCGTCGGCAAAATGCTTCTGCAATTTCAGCACGCGGTCGCGCAGGCGGCCCAAATCGTCGCCGAGCTTGATCACCTCGGTGCGGATCTGGTCGGCGGCGTCGCGCATGCGCGCGTCCTTCATGATTTGCTGCATCACCTGGATCGCGAGCATCAGCAGCGAAGGCGACACCAGCACGACACGGGCGCGATAGGCCTTCTGGATCACGTCGTCGAAACCGTCGTGGATCTCGGCGTAGACCGATTCCGACGGTACGAACATCAGCGCCATCTCCTGGGTCTCGCCGGCGACGAGATATTTATCGGCGATGTCGCTGACATGCTTCATCACGTCGCCGCGCAGCCGCTGCGTGGCGATGCGCTTCTCCTCGTCGGTGCGCGCATCGTGCAGCGCGGTCATCGCCTCCAGCGGAAACTTTGCGTCGATGCAGAGCGGCCGCTGGTCGGGCAGGAACACCACGCAATCCGGCCGCTTTCCCGTCGAGAGCGTGAACTGGAACTCGTAGGCGCCCTTCGGCAAGCCGTCCTGGACGATCGCCTCCATCCTTGCCTGGCCGAAGGCGCCGCGCGACTGCTTGTTGGCGAGCACGTCGCGCAGGGTTGTCACCTGCGTGGTGAGGTCGGTGAGGTTCTTGTGCGCGTTGTCGATGATGCCGAGCCGCTCGTGCAGGGCGCGCAGGCTCTCCATCGTGTTGCGGGTCGAGTGTTCCATGGACTGGCCGACCCGATGGGTCACCGAATCCAGCCGCTCGTTGACCGCGCGCGCCATGTCGGCCTGGCGGCCGGCCAGCGCCTGGGTTATGGCGTCGGCTCGGCCGGCAGCTTCGCTCTGGGCGTGCAGCACCTGGCTGAGGCGCTCCTCGAGCTCGTCGGCGCGGATGGCATTGGCCATGGCGAGTTCCGCGCCCCGCCGCCCGGATCGCGCGATCACGACCGCGATCACCACCAGCAGGATGACGACGAGGGCGCCGAAGCCGATCAGCGCATCGATCGTGCGGACCGGCCAGTCGCCAGCCAGGAAAATGATCTCGTTCATGGCGGCCCTTGTAGCCGATTCGACACCCTCCGCGAACGAATAGCGAACGCTTATGGTTAATAGCCCCTAATTTTTATGGTTAACGAAACCTGAAGTTCTATGGTTAGCGGAGGGTTAACGGAGTTCCTCGCCGCATTGACCGCATCCGGCATGCGGCTTAAATCGCGGCCATGGCCCTCAGAGAAATCATCATCCTGCCCGACAAGCAGCTGCGTCTGGTCTCCAAGCCGATCGAGAAGGTCACGACGGAGATCCGCAAGCTTGCCGACGACATGTTCGAGACCATGTACGACGCGCCCGGCATCGGGCTCGCGGCGATCCAGATCGCGCAGCCCTTGCGGCTGATCACCATGGACCTCGCCAAGCCTGACCCGGACGGCGAGACAAAGCCGGAGCCGCGTGTCTTCATCAACCCTGAAATTATCGCCTCCTCCGAGGATCTGTCGGTCTACGAGGAAGGCTGCCTCTCGATCCCCGAATATTACGAGGAGGTCGAAAGGCCTGCGAAGGTGCGCGTGCGCTTCACCGACCTCGACGGCAAGGTGCACGAGGAGGACGCCGAAGGCCTCTACGCCACCTGCATCCAGCACGAGATCGACCATCTCAACGGCGTGCTGTTCGTCGACTATCTGTCAAAACTCAAGCGCGACCGCGTGATCAAGAAGTTCGAGAAAGCCGCCAAGCGCGCGGAGTAAGTCATTTGTAAGCACCGGTGCTGCCGCGAACTCCCATGCGCTCCCTCCCCCCTTGCGGGGGAGGGCGGGGGAGAGGGGTAGCCCAGGCGGAAGTCTAACCGGGGCGAAGAACTGGTCCGCGCTCATACCGAGAGAGCGCGTCGTGTGGCACCCCTCTCCCTAGCCCTCCCCCGCAAGGGGGGAGGGAACATACCGAGTCCTTGTCATGCCCCTCCGCCTGATCTTCATGGGCACGCCCGATTTCTCCGTGCCGACGCTCCTCGAGCTGGTCTCGCACGGCCACGAGATCGCGGCGGTCTATACCCGCGCGCCCAAGCCCGGCGGGCGGCGCGGCCTTCAACTGCAGCCGACCCCGGTCGAGGAAGCCGCGCGAAAGCTCGGCGTGCCCGTGCTGACGCCGAAGTCGTTGAAGACGCCCGAAGCGCTCGACGAGTTTCTCGCCTTTGACGCCGATGCCGCCGTCGTCGTCGCCTATGGCATGATCCTGCCGCAGGCGATCCTCGATGCGCCGAAGCTCGGCTGTTACAATCTGCACGCTTCGCTGCTGCCCCGCTGGCGCGGCGCCGCGCCGATCAACCGCGCGATCATGGAAGGCGATGCCGAGAGCGGCGTCATGGTGATGAAGATGGATGTCGGTCTCGACACCGGTGACGTCGCCATGGCCGAGCGCATCGCGATTCCCGACAACATGACCGCGGTCGATCTGCATGACCGCCTCTCCCGGCTCGGTGCCGATCTGATGGTGCGCGCGATGGCCGCGCTCGCCCGCGGCGGGCTCCAGCTCAAGAAGCAGAGCGAGGATGGCGTCACCTACGCCGCCAAGATCGACAAGGCCGAAGCCCGGATCGACTGGACCAGGCCTGCGCGCCCCGTGCTGCGCCACATCCACGGCCTGTCGCCGTTTCCCGGCGCCTGGGCCGAGCTTGAGAATGCGCGCGTAAAAATCCTGCGCTGCGAGTTGGCGAAGGGCTCCGGTGCACCCGGCGAGGTGCTCGACGACCAGCTCACGATTGCCTGCGGCGAGGGCGCGATCCGCATCCTCGAGCTCCAGCGCGAAGGCAAGGCGCGGATGCAGGCCACGGACTTCCTGCGCGGCGTGCCTGTGAAGCCGCCGATGCGGCTGGCCTGATGCCCCGCTACAAGCTCACCATCGAATATGACGGCGCGCCGTTCTTCGGCTGGCAGGTGCAGGACACGCTGCCTTCCGTGCAGGGCGCGTTAGAGGCGGCGGTGAAGGCGATGACCGGCGCGGATCTGCGCGTGCACGGTGCGGGCCGCACCGATGCCGGCGTGCATGCGCGCGGCCAGGTCGCGCATGTCGACATCGACAAGCAGTTTCCGCCGGGCCGTTTTCGTGACGGGCTGAACGCGCATCTGCGCCCGCATCCGGTGGCGGTGTTAGAGGCCGAGATCGTCCCTGACACCTTCGAGGCACGCTTCTCGGCCGTGAAGCGGCACTACCGCTACCGCGTCGTCAACACCCGCGCCAATCTCGCGCTTGACATCGGTCACGCCTGGCGCGTGCCGCGCCGGCTCGATGCCGATGCGATGCATGCGGCGGCACAACGTCTGCTTGGCAAGCACGACTTCACGACGTTTCGCGACACCGAGTGCCAGGCCAAGTCACCGGAGAAAACGCTCGACCAGCTCGACGTGCTGCGCGACGGCCGCGAGATCACGATTCTCACCTCGGCACGCTCGTTCCTGCACAGCCAGGTGCGCTCGATGGTGGGATCGCTGGTCTGGGTCGGCGAGGGCCGCTGGACCGCGGACGATCTCACCGCCGCGCTCGCAGCCCGCAACCGCGCAGCGTGCGGCATCGTCGCGCCGCCTGACGGGCTGTATCTGATGAAGGTGGATTATTAGCGCCCGCTGCCGCCACAGACGTCATGGCCGGGCTTGTCCCGGCCATCCACGTGCGCCAACATGCAACCATGCATGGTGGATGGGTCTACATCCTGGCGAGCGCGCCAAACGGCATTTTGTATGTCGGTGTGACGAGCGACATTATTCGCCGCATCTATGAGCATCGAAACGGACTCGTTCCCGGCTTCACCAAGAAGTACGGCGTCAAGCTGCTGGTCTATTTCGAGCGCTATGAGGATATCCAAACCGCTATCCAGCGCGAGCACAACATCAAGCATTGGTCGCGGACGTGGAAGGTGAGGTTGATCCTCAGGGATAATCCCCAATGGAAGGATCTGTACGAGACGATTGTTCAATAAGTCGTGCCGAGCTCTCGCCACATCGTCATGGCCGGGCTCGTCCCGGCCATCCACGATCTTTCTTGTCAGGAGCGCCGAAGAACGTGGATGCCCGGGACAAGCCCGGGCATGACGGCGGTGGGTTGGGCGGCGATTAGCGCCCTACCCAAAATACCTTGTCAGTATCCCACGATACACCTGCGTCAATCTCTCCAAATCCACCACCGGCACGCGCTCGTCGACCTGGTGCATGGTCTGGCCGACCAGGCCGAACTCGATCACCGGACAGTAGCTCGAGATGAAGCGCGCGTCCGAGGTGCCGCCTGAGGTCGACAGCTCGGGCTTGCGCCCCGTCACCTCTTCGATCGCGGAGACCGCGAGGTCGGTGAACGGGCCGGGCTTGGTCACGAACACGTTCGAGTTCGAGGGCTCCCAGACGATGCGAGCCTTGATGCGGTTGCCGCAGGCTTTCGTCAGGCGCGTCTCGACCAGCTCGCGCAAGGATGCCTGGGTGTGGTTGTCATTGTAGCGGATGTTGAATTTTGCGCGGGCTTCGCCGGGGATGACGTTGTTGGCCTTGTTGCCGACGTCCACCGAGGTGAATTCGAGATTGGAGGCCTGGAATTGCGCGCTGCCATGGTCGAGGGGGTCGTCACTGATCGCCACGATCAGCCGCGAGATATCAGGCACCGGATTGGACGCGCGGTGCGGATAGGCGACATGGCCCTGCACGCCGTCGACATAGAGCGTGCCGGACTGCGAGCCGCGGCGGCCGACCTTGATGGTGTCGCCGAGCGTCTCGACGTTGGAGGGTTCGCCGAGCACGCAATGGTCGAACTTTTCGCCGCGCTCCGCGGCCCATTTCAACAGCTTGATGGTGCCGTTGATGGAGACGTCTTCCTCGTCGCCGGTGATCAGGAACGAGATCGAGCCCTTTCCATCGGCGCGCGGCGTGCCGCCATTCGCGGCGAGATGCTCGAGCACGGCTGCGACCGAGCAGGCGATGCCGCCCTTCATGTCGACCGCGCCGCGGCCGTGCAGAAAGCCGTCCTTCACCTCGCCCGAGAACGCGCCGACGCTCCAGGCGTTCTCGTCGCCGGGTGGCACCACGTCGGTGTGGCCGGCGAAGGTGATGTGCGGGCCTTCAGTGCCGATCCGCGCATAGAGATTGTCGACGTCGGCGGTGCCGGGTTCGGAGAAGGTCACACGGTGACAAGTGAAGCCGGCAGCGTTGAGGGCTTTCTCAAGCACGCCCAGCGCACCGGCATCGGCCGGGGTTACCGAGGGGCAGCGGATGAGATCGCGGGCAATCGAGAGAGCATCGGTCATGCGCCCCGCTTAACATGCATGCCGCCGGGTGGGCTAGCGCTGGGCGGCACCAATTCGAGCTCGCTTTGCTGGTCCCAGCTTTTTGCAGGGGACGGGCCGTCCTCGGTCTTGGCCAATGGATCAGGACCGAACCGGTTATCGCCGACGCTGCCTGATACGATGAACATCTCGACAAATCCCCACAGCCATAGGATGGACGCGACCAGCCAGAACGGAAGCATCCAGGTGGAGTTCGGCAGCAGGTCCGAGAATTGGCTGTACAGGCCGGGCAGGAAGAACAACGGAACGAGCCACCAGCCACTCCTGTCGCGATCATGTAGCCGCTTGATCGCAGTCGCGAGATAGATCCAGAGGAACAGCGACAAGCCGAACGCCTTCAGGATCAGGTTGGTGCGATCAACGGGCGCCAGCGAGCGATAGGCCCGGGGATCGACCAGCTTGAAGAGGTCGTCGAGGCCGAAGTCGAAATCGAGTTTCAGGGATAGCCTCAACGCCCCCTCGGCGTTGATGAGGTGGATCACCTGACCAATGATTCCCAGCAAGGCTGCCAGCACCGCGACGATCAGCAGCGCCTGCCACAGCAAAGCGCGGTTGATGCGGCCGTCGAAGCGAAAGAGGTACCAGGTCCAGTCCATGGCGAAGGTTCCGGGCAGCGGAGGCCGTCCGGTGATTGGTCGCGATGGGGAGAAGGAGGGTTCGATACGGTAGCAAACCCGTCATCCCCGCGCAGCGGCGAAGCCGCTGTCGCTGGAGGTGCGAGTGGCGCGATGCAAAGCATCGCGCCGGGAGCCTCGAAGGATGGGCGGCCGGGATGTGGCGGCAGCAGGCCGTCGCCCTTCGAGGGCCGCCGAAGGGGCGGCCACCTCAGGGTGACGGTAAGGGAATGGCGCTGGTGGCGCCGATCAATCCCGCAGCAGCTCGTTGATGCTGGTCTTCGAGCGCGTGCGCTCGTCGACGCGCTTGACGATCACGGCGCAGGCCGTGCTCGGGCCGATGTGGCCGTTCTTCATCGGCTTGCCGGGCAGGGCGCCGGGCACGACGACCGAATATTCCGGCACTTCGCCAATGAAGATCTCGCCGGTCTCGCGATCGACGATCTTGGTCGAGGCGCCCAAAAACACGCCCATCGCCAGCACCGCGCCCTTGCGCACGATCACGCCTTCGGCGACCTCGCTGCGCGCGCCGATGAAGCAGTCGTCCTCGATGATCACGGGCTCGGCCTGCAGCGGCTCGAGCACGCCGCCGATGCCGGCGCCGCCGGAAATGTGCACGCGCTTGCCGATCTGCGCGCAGGAGCCGACGGTGGCCCAGGTGTCGACCATGGTGCTCTCATCGACATAGGCGCCGAGATTGACGAAGGAGGGCATCAGCACGACGTTCTTGGCGATGAAGGCCGAGCGGCGGACGACCGAACCCGGCACCGCGCGAAAACCGGCATCGCGAAAACGGTTCTCGCCCCAGCCCTCGAACTTCGAGGGCACCTTGTCCCACCAGGTCGCCTTGCCGGAACCGCCGGGAATGACGCCCATGTCGTTGAGGCGGAAGGACAGCAGCACGGCCTTCTTCAGCCATTGGTTGACCTTCCACTTGCCGTCGGCTCCGCGCTCGGCGACCCGCGCCTCGCCCTTGTCCAGGATCTCCAGCGCCTGGTCCACGGCCTCGCGCACCTCGCCCTTGGTCGAGGTCGAGATGCCGTCACGCGCGTCGAAGGCGCTGTTGATGGTGGATTCGAGGGCGGACAGGGACATCGGGATTTCCTCTGGGAAATGAGAATTTTGACGGATTGGGGCGCTTTTTCGGGATTTGGCGGGGAGGAGTCAAGGCATACTCCGCCGTCGTCCCGGGGCGCGCGAAGCGCGAGCCCGGGACCCATAGCCACGGGCAGTCATTTGGCGAGGATTCGGAGTTATCGATCTCGCGCCACAACCACTCCCTGTGGTTATGGGTCCCGGGCTTGCTTCGCGCCCCGGGACGACGGCGGCTATTTGGGCAACAGTCCCGCCAAAAAACCCGCCAGATCATCCGTGACGTGGTCGACATGGGGCGCGTCCCGGCCCTCCAGTTCCCAGTCCTCCCGCACCACTTCCTTGGTGCCGTCAGGCACCACCAGCACGGTGGTCATGCCGAGCGCGTGCGGGACGGTGAGGTTGCGGGCGAGGTCCTCGAACATCGCGGCTCTGGTCGGATCGACCGCATGGTCGGCGAGGAATTTTTGATAGGTCTGCGGCGACGGCTTCGGCTCGAACACGCCGTCGAAATGCGTTGCCAGGCCGAGTCGCGCCAGCACGGCATCGACATGGTCGACCGAGCCGTTGGTCAGGATCAGCTTGCGCCCCGACAGTTTCGCGATGGCTTCGCCGAGCGCCGGGTTCGGCTCCAGCGGCGAGTGGTCGATCTTGTGGACGTAGGCGAGGTAGTCGTCGGCGTGCACGCCGTGCAGGGTCATCATGCCGCGCATGGTGGTGCCGAAGCGCTGATAATAATCCTTCTGGATCCTGCGCGCTTCCTCCGGGCCGACGTTCAGCCAGTTGCAGACGAACTCCCCGATCCGCGCGTCGACCTGCTGCCACAGATTGACGTGATGCGGGTAGAGCGTGTTGTCGAGGTCGAACACCCAGGTGTCGACGTGGGCAAAGGTGCGGGGGGAGGTCATATCAAATCTCTATCGGTTGGGTGCAAGCGCCGCCCCACTCTCCGCTGTCGTCCCGGACAAGCGTAAGCGCAGATCCGGGACCCATAACCACAGGGAGGAATCGTTTGCGGGATCGTAGTTACATCGTGCCCAACAACTGCGGCCTGTGGTTATGGGTCCCCGCGTTCGCGGGGACGACAGCGGAGTTTGTGGCGCGGTCTGACCCATCACGGCATCGCAAAGCGCAGCGTCTTGCCGCCGCTCGACATGTCCACCACGCCAAAACCCGTCGCCGCGAATCCGCGCGCGCCGCAATCGGCCTGCTCGTTGGTCTCGAACTTGGTCTCGCGCGTGCACAGCTGTTTGTCGCCGCCCCAGCTCAGCGGCTTGTCCTTCAGCTTGATGACGCGGTTGTCGGCATCGATGGCTTCCGCGAAGCTGAAAATCTGCTTCGGCTGCCCGGTCACATCGGGGTGCAGGCACGTCTTGGGATCGATGCGGTACCAGCCGCGGCTGGTCACGGACTTGCCATCGTCGGTGGCGACCGCCGCCATCACCTTGTGCGGCGTGTCGTTGCACCAGGTCAGGCCGGTTGCAGAAGGCGTCTGCACCGCATCGACCATGGTCTTGAAGAAGTTCGGCGACGACATGATGTCCGCGGCCAGTCCGCGGCTCTTCAGGAAGGCGGCAAGTGCAGCTTGCGTCTTCGGCCCGTCGACGCCGTCGATCGGCGCTGCGTCGTAGCCCGCGATCACCAGCAGCCGCTGGATGCCGGCGAGGCGCGCCTGCTCGTCGTCATATTCGGAATCCTCGGCAAGATTGGCCGTGAAATTGCCGTCCGCGGCTTGCGTCGGCGTGATCTGGGTGAACGCGGCCTGGGTCTGGCCGCTGCGGCATTGCCGCGCAGCCGCGATGACGAAATTGTCCTGCGCCACGCACAGCATGTCGCTGCCGTTCTGCGGGATCGGCGAGGCGCCGTAGACGCCGAGCGCGCGGGCGTTGAGCAGGATGCGGTCGGCGGAGAGCGTACCCTGCACCACGACGCGGCAGGTGGCGGGATCGATCCTGAACCAGCCGCGCGTCGCGGTCGCCGCCTTGTCGTCGATGCCGATCGCGGCCTCGACGACATAGGACATGCGGTTACAGATCTTCAGGTCGGCCAGGGCGGGCGCAGAGGAGAAGACGAACGAGACGGCCGCGGCGGGCAGTGTCATCAGGAAGCGGGTCAGGGTTGAGCGACGATGTCGCCGAGCCCTCAACTCGTCATGCCCGGCCTTGTGCCGGGCATCCACGTTCTTGGCGCGAGACGAAAGGTCGTGGATGGCCGGGACAAGCCCGGCCATGACGGCTTGCTTTGGCCCGCTCATCATCACTTATGGATCAGCGTTCCCGTGCCGGTGTTGGTGAAGAGCTCGAGCAGCACCGCGTGCTGCATCTTGCCGTCGATGATGACGACGCCCTCCACGCCCTGTTCGAGCGCGTAGATGCAGGTCTCGACCTTCGGAATCATGCCGCCGGAAATGGTGCCGTCGGCGATCAGTTTTCGCGCGTCCTTCACCGAAAGCTGCGGGATCAGCTTCTTCGACTTGTCGAGCACGCCCGGCACGTCGGTGAGCAGCAGCAGGCGCTTCGCCTTCAGCGCGCCGGCGACCGCACCGGCAAAGGTGTCGGCGTTGACGTTGAGCGTCTGGCCGTCCTTGGAGGTCGCGAGCGGCGCCAGCACCGGGATCAGCTCATAGCCGATCAGCTGGTTGAGCAGCGTGAGGTCGACCTTCTCGGGGTCGCCGACGAAGCCGAGATCGATCGCCTTCTCGATGTTCGAGCCCGGATCGACGATGGTGCGCGTCGTCTTCGACGCCTTCACCATGTTGGCGTCCTTGCCCGACAGGCCCACGGCCTTGCCGCCGGCTTCGTTGATGTAGCCGACGATCTGCTTGTTGACGGAGCCGGCCAGCACCATCTCGACGATCTCGATGGTCGCGGCATCGGTGATGCGCAGGCCTGCTGCGAACTCCGACTGGATGCCGAGGCGCTTGAGCATGGTCGCGATCTGCGGCCCGCCGCCATGCACCACCACCGGGTTGATCGCGGTCTGCTCGAGCAGCACGATGTCGCGGGCAAAGTTCTTCGCGGTCTCCTCGTCGCCCATGGCATGGCCGCCATATTTGATGACGATGGTTTCCTCGTCATACTGCTGCATGTGCGGCAGCGCTTCGGACAGGATGCGGGCCTGGTCGAGCGGGGAGATGTCGGTCATGAGGCGGATCTCGCTGGCGGGACTGTCGGTGCGCGTTCTATCCGATTGGCGGGCGCGGCGCAAAGTGGGTGTTGCCTCTTACCCTCCGCTGGAGGGGGAGGGTCGATCGCGCGCAGCGCGAGCGGGGTGGGGTGACGGTCTCTCCGCGATGAGCAGTGCCCGAGTGGAGAGATCGCCCCACCCCGGCTCACATTTCGCTACGCTCAATATGAGCCGACCCTCCCCCTCCAAGGGAGGGTAAGACGGAGCATCACTTCCTCGCCGCCACCGCCGCGAGCGTCACCGCCAGCCAGCTCAAGATCATCACCGTTCCACCGGTCGGCGCCGCGAACGGAAACAGCGAGTGCCCCGCATATTGCCGCAAGGTCAGATCGCCCGCGAACAGCGCGGCGCCGATCACGAAGCCGAACGCCGCGACGAGGCCAATTCCGCTGTGCAGAAGGCCGCGCGCGAGCAGGGCGACGCCTGCGAGTATGGCAGTTGCGTGAAACAGCAGCATCGCGCTGGCGGAGGCGAGCCGGCTGGCGTCGGCGCCGTGGGCGGAGGCGGCGGCCAGCGCGACGCCGGCGGCGCCCATCAAACCGGCAAGCCCAATCAGCAGGCGGAATGCAGGCGTCACGAGGTTCGCTCTTCCAGCAGCTTCGCCATCGCGGCGCGCAGTTCGGCCATGCCGGTCGAGCTCCGCGACGAGGTCGCGAGCACGTTCGGAAACGCCGCCGGGTGTTTTGCCAGCGCGGCCTCGGTCTCGGTGATGCGGGATTGAAGCTCGGACGCCTTCACCTGGTCGGCCTTGGTCAGCACGATCTGGTAGCTCACCGCGGAACGGTCGAGCGTCCCCAGGATTTCGAGGTCGACGTCCTTGAGGCCATGCCGCGCGTCGATCAGCACGTAGACGCGTGCAAGTGAGGCGCGCCCCAGCAGGAATTTGTGGATCAGCTCGGTCCAGGACGCGACTTGCGTCTTCGGCGCCTTGGCGTAGCCATAGCCGGGCATGTCGACGAGGCGCAGGTCCTTCTTGCCGGGGACCTCGAAGAAGATCAATTCCTGGGTGCGGCCCGGCGTGTGCGAGGTGCGCGCAAGCGCGTTGCGGCCGGTCAGCGCGTTGATCAGGCTGGACTTGCCGACATTGGAGCGGCCGGCAAAGGCGATCTCCAGCCCATCCATCGGCGGCAGCGTCGCAATCGAGGGCGAGGCCCAGATGAACTGCCAGTCGCGGGTGAACAGCTTTCGCCCGGTCTCGATCAGCTTCGCATCTTTGTCGTCGGTCATGCGAAGATCTCACCTCTCGTCATGGCCGGGCTTGTCCCGGCCATCCACGTCTGTCCACACGGTACCCTCCAAAACGTGGATGCCCGGGACAAGCCCGGGCATGACGATGTGGAGGCATTTGCGCCCAACAATGACGGCGCTACGTCGCCTTCTTCGCGAACGTCGCCTTGAGATTGTCGAACAGCTCCACCTTCACGCCGTTGCGGCGCATGATGAAGCTCTGCTGGAGCACCGAGAGCGTGTTGTTCCAGGCCCAGTAGATCACGAGACCCGCCGGGAAGCCCGCCAGCATGAAGGTGAAGATCAGCGGCATCCAGTTGAAGATCAGCTGCTGGGTCGGATCCGGCGGCGTCGGGTTCAGCTTCATCTGGAACCACATCGTGATGCCCATGATGATCGGCCAGATGCCGAGCGCGAGGTAGTGGCCGAACACCGGGATCGTCGTCGGATCGAACGGGATCAGCCCGAACAAGGTGAACAGATTGGTCGGATCGGGCGCGGAGAGGTCCTTGATCCAGCCAAAGAACGGCGCGTGCCGCATCTCGATGGTGACGAACAGCACCTTGTAGAGCGAGAAGAACACCGGGATCTGGATCACCACGGGAAGACAGCCGGCGACCGGATTGATCTTCTCCTTGCGGTAGATCTCCATCATCTCCTGCTGCTGCTTCACTTTGTCGTCGGGAAAGCGCTCCTTCAGCGCCTGAAGCTGCGGCTGGACCGACTTCATCTTCGCCATCGAGGCGTAGGACTTGTTGGCCAGCGGGAAGAACAGCAGCTTGACGATCACGGTGACGAGCAGGATCGAGATGCCGAAATTGCCG
This sequence comes from Bradyrhizobium barranii subsp. apii, assembly GCF_011516635.5. Taxonomy (GTDB): domain Bacteria; phylum Pseudomonadota; class Alphaproteobacteria; order Rhizobiales; family Xanthobacteraceae; genus Bradyrhizobium; species Bradyrhizobium barranii. The sequence goes on from NZ_CP096255.1 coordinate 9,816,802, forward strand.
AAGAAGCGATAGAAGAAGTCGAGGCCGAGGAACATCGGCTTGGTGATGAAGTAGAACCAGCCCCAGTCGATCAACAGATCGAAATGGTTGAGGCCGAGCTCCTTGTTGTAGCCGCCGAGGCCGGCGAACGGGAACACGCCGACGACGCCGGCTTCCTTGGCGCCGGCGAACAGCCGCGCGTTCGCGGTCGCGGTGCCGCCGATCGCGACGGTGACGGGGTCGAGCAGATAATCGGTCTGGTAGGTGTGGACGTTGCCGACCGGGTTCGACGAGAAACGCGCCTGGAGCTGGGCACTGGTGTCCGGCAGCAGCGCCGAAGCCCAGTACTTGTCGGTGATGCCGAGCCAGCCATTGGTGGCCTTGAAGTTCACCGCCTTGGCTTCGTCGATCTTCTTGTAGGCGTATTCCTGCAAGCCATCGAGATAGCCGATCAGGCCTTCATGCAGGATGTAATAGCCGGAGACCTGCGGCGTGCCGTGGCGCGAGATCAGCGCGAACGGGTAGAGCGTAACAGGCGCGTTGCCGACATTGCTCACCTCGTCCTTGAGCGTGAAGAGATAATGGTCGTCGACCGCGATGGTGCGGCGGAAGGTGAGGCCCTCGCCATTGTCCCACTTCAGCACCACCGGCGTCGTCGGCGTCAGGCTGCCGCTGCCGTCCTGCTGCCAGAGGGTCTGGGCGTCCGGCAGCTTGGCCGTCACGCCCGTCGCCGGCACCCAGCCGAACTCGGCGTAATAGGGTTCTGCGGTGCCCGAGGGCGAATAGAGCACGATCGGCGGCGACTTCGGGTCGACCGTCTCGCGGTATTGCACCAGCGCAATGTCGTCGATGCGGCCGCCCTTCAGCGAGATGCTGCCGGCAATCCGCGGCGTGTCGATCTTCACGCGCGGGCTGGCTGCAATCGCGCTTTCGCGGGAAACGACCGGCTGGGCCTGGTTCGCGGCCGGTGTTGCCGGCTGGGCCGCGCTGCCGGGCTGCGGCGCGGCGCCCGGCGTTGCGGAGGCCGTCGGCTGCGGCGTGTTCTTCTGGAGCTCGGCCTGCGCCTGCTGCTGGGCGCGCTGCTTCTCCATCGCCGGCACATTGTAGAAATATTGCCAGGCGATCAGGACGAGGCCCGACAGAATGACGGCGAGGATGGTATTGCGATTGTCGGTCATCACTATTGTCTCGTCATCAATCCGGTTTGCGGCTGGTCGCAGGAGCGGGGCCGGGCCTTGAGCCGTCGGTTCTTGAGCCGCGTCCCTTGTGCGTATGCCGCGCAGGCTTCGTGAACGCTATGCGCAGATCGTCGAGCATGGTGGCGAAGTCGCGCGAGAGCGCGTCCCTTCGGCCGACCAGTACATAGTCATGATGGGGCTGCATCGACACCGGGTCGAGCCGCTTCACCAATTCGCGAAGCCGGCGCCGGATGCGATTGCGCTGGGGGGCGTTGCCGTTCTTTTTGGTAACGGTGAAGCCGATCCGGATCGGGCCGCTGTCGTCGCGGCGGCGGCTTTGCAGGACGAACGCGGGACTATTCGCCCGCGCGCCATTGGCAACGGCGAGGAAATCCGCTCGCTGCCTCAGCCGATCCATGATGAAATCCCAAAAATGGGGGTCCGGCTCAGGCGCTCAGACGCTTGCGGCCGCGGGCGCGGCGGGCGGCGAGAACCTTGCGGCCGCCGGCAGTGGCGAGACGGGCACGGAAGCCGTGACGGCGCTTGCGCACCAGTTTGCTGGGTTGATAAGTCCGCTTCACGGGTTTTTCTCCGCTGACCGGGCAATTTGCCTGTAGAATTGATGATAAAGTCCGGAAGATGCGGCCCAAAACGGGCCCTTTTCGGCCCCAAGAGAGCCGCTCCCGGCGTGCGCACCGGGTCATCGCGGACAATTTGCGCGGCTTATAAGCGAGCGTCTTCTTTTCGTCAACGTCGCAAGAGCGCACTGTTCCGGTGAATATCACTGTTTGTGCGGGGTTTTTAACCCTTGAGGTGGCGACTCGCGATATCAGAGCTTACATCCCACCTTGAGAGATTAGCGATCCGTAATTTGACCGGCCCCCGGCCGGGTCGCATCCTTCATCAGCCAGGCTCTATTACAAAGCCAACAGGGGCGAACTTCGTGGCAGCGACAGACCTCCAGCCGGTCCATGATACGGATCAGCCGGGCCAGCCGGCGATGCGGCCGCGTGGGCCCAGCGGGCTTGGGCTATCCGGCAAGCTGCTGCTGCTCACCGTCCCCCTGGTGATGATTGCCGCTGTCCTGCTCTACGTGCCCGCCATCGCCAACTTCTGGGTCAACCGGCTCAATGACCGCGTCGCGGCGGCTAACACCGCCGCGCTGGTGCTCGACGCCGCCCCGCTCGGCATGGTCCCCGAGTCGCTGTCGCGCGAGATCCTGAAAAGCATCAATGCGCGTGCCGTCGCCATCAAGATGGGACAGCAGCGACGGCTGCTCGCCAGCGACAACCTTCCCACCGCCATCGAGCATGACATCGACCTGCGCGACATGACGGTGTGGGAGGCGATCACCGGCTCGTTCCGGATGATGCTCGAGACCGGCAACCAGGCCATCCGCATCGTCGGGCCCGGCGTCGGCAACGCCCAGTTCATCGAGATCGTGACCGATGAGCTGCCGCTGCGGCAGCAGATGTATCGCTTCTCCCGCAACGTCGTGGTGGTCGCGCTGATCATCGCGGTGCTGACCGCGGGCCTCGTCTATCTCGTGCTGCATTATCTCTTCGTGCGCCCGATGCGGCGGCTGACCGCGAGCCTGGTCGGCTTCCACGAAAACCCCGAAAGCTCGGCGCGGATCATCGTGCCGAGCCAGCGCAGTGATGAAATAGGCGTCGCCGAGCGCGAATTGTCGGACATGCAGCGCGATCTGATGTCGATGCTGCACCAGAAGAGCCGGCTCGCCGCCCTCGGCCTCGCCGTCTCCAAGATCAACCACGATCTGCGCAATCTGCTCGCGTCGGCCCAGCTTCTGTCCGACCAGCTCGCCAGCGTGCCCGATCCGCGGGTGCAGCGCTTTGCGCCGAAGCTGGTGCGCTCGCTCGAGCGCGCCATCGCCTTCTGCCAGTCGACGCTGTCCTACGGCCGCGCCCAGGAAGCGGCGCCCGACCGCCGCATGATCATGATCGAGCCCGTGGTGCTGGAGGTGCGCGAAACCGCGGGCCTCGCCAGCGACGCCTCGATCGCCTGGGTCGCCGCGATCGAGCGCGGGCTCGCGGTCGATGCCGATCCCGACCAGCTCTTCCGCGTGCTGCTCAACCTCGTCCGCAACGCCGCCCAGGCGCTGGAAAGCCATTCGTCGGGCGACGGCGGGGCGCAGCAGATCCGGATCACGGGAAAGCGCGAAGGTGCCGTCGCCATCCTGGAGGTCTCCGACACCGGCCCCGGCGTCCCGCAGAAGACCCGGGACCATCTGTTCGAGGCGTTCCAGACCTCCGGCCGCCCCGGCGGCAGCGGGCTTGGCTTGGCGATCGCCGCCGAGCTGGTCCGCGCCCATGGCGGCGAGATCCATCTGGTCGAGGGCACCATCGGCGCCACCTTCCGGATCGTCATCCCCGACCGCCCCGTGGAACTCCTCTCCATCCGCAACGAGCGGCAGAGGGCGTAGTCGGCCAGCGACCCACCCGGGAAATCGTCACCTCTCTGTAAAATCTCCCCCTCCCGGACCTTGCCAATCGAGGCAAGAGCGGTTAGTCAGAGCGCTCTTTCGCACCCCTCCGGCGCTGTCCGGAGGCTGCCTGCGGGCCCAGCCCGCACTGTTTGCGAAAAACGCGCCCGTAGCTCAGCTGGATAGAGCATCAGACTACGAATCTGAGGGTCGGACGTTCGAATCGTTCCGGGCGCGCCATCATCTCGCGAAGTCCTTGTTTCTCGGGAATAAATCGACAAATCAATAGCTTCGTCCTGCCGCACTGGTATCAAGCGGTGGGATCAATGGTGCGTGTCGTGGGACTTGGACTGATACAGAACGAGCATGGCGTTTGGTGTGTGCGCCGGAAGGTGCCCAAGCGTCTCGAAGAGGCAGTTGCGAGAGTTCAGGGAGCGGCGAGAGCACGACAGCCATGGCTCAAGCGTTCATTGCGCACCAAGGATGAGAAGCGAGCCAAGGTTCTCGCCAAGCCGATCATGATGGAGTTCGACCGCATCCTCGCGCAAGCCGAGGCTCTGCTTGTCGAGCACCCCGTGCGCACGTCGCTGACCGAAGCTGAAATCAAAACCATCAGCGACTACTTTTATGCGCACGAGCTGAACGCTGACCAAGAGCTTCGCGAGGAGGGCGTTGGGTCTGATCCGGTGTTTGCAGACGTTCATCGTCAGCTCACCGAGGCTGGTGTCGAGTTCGCAAGCCCCTTTGATGTCTCGCAGGGCTCCTCCGGCCTCTCAGACAGGATGATGCACAAGATTGAGGAGGACACTTCAGCCGTGCTGCCTGCATTGAAACAGGCTTTGGCGCGCGGCAAAGTAGACTTCATCCGCTATGAGGTCAGCGAGCTGCTTCAGCTCTTCCGCATCAATCTCGATCCCAACTGCCCCGACTTTCGCAAGCTGGCGCTCGCCGTCATGAGGGCCGAGGTCCGGGCCTTGGAGGCCATCCAAGCGCGCCATCAAGGCGAGCCGATTGAGAGCCCCAAGCTGGTCGAACCTGGAGCAACCAGCGTGTCCGCGTTGGGTAGTTGGCGCTTGCGGGCTGCTTACGAGGGTTGGGTCAAAGTGGAGCCACGCAAGAAATCCACTCAGCTCGAATTTGCGCGCGGGATTGATCGCTTCATTGAGCTTCACGGTGATCTTGATATCTCCCAGATCAGCCGCCGCCATGTGCGCGAGTTTCGGGACGCGGCGCAGCTCGTACCGGCAAGGAGAAGTGGGAAGCTCCTCAAGGCCGGTCTGCCTGAGCTTGTTGAATACTCACGCAAGCATCCCAATGAGCCGCGACTGAAGGCGGCCACCATCAACAAATGGCTAAATTGCCTCGGAGCGGTGCTGAACTGGTCGCGGAAAAATGGGCTCATCCCTGATGAGGTGCCGTGGTCCGATCCTGTATCCGGCATGCGCTTGACGGAAAGCAAAAGCAATCGACAGCCGTGGGAAGTCGATGAACTCAAGTTGCTCTTTGGGTCACCTGTGTATCGCAGAGGCGAGCGACCAATGGGCGGAAAAGGTGAAGCCGCATTCTGGCTGCCGCTCCTCGCACTGTTTAGCGGCGCGCGCCTGAACGAATTGGCGCCGTTGACTGTCGAAGACGTGAAGATTGACGCAGCATCAGGGGTGCGCTTCGTGACGGTCATTGAAGACGAAGACGCGGGTAGAGGTGTCAAGACCGAGCAATCGGTGCGGGCCGTTCCGGTTCACCCGGAGCTTGTGCGGATCGGCTTTATTGACTTCGTAGATTACGTTCGTGCGTCTGGTGGGGCCCCCGCGCGCCTTTTCCCGCAGCTCACAGCCGGTTCAAAGGGCGGCTTTGGGGAAGCATTTTCAAAGTGGTTTGGCCGCTACAAGCGCGCACTCGGGGTCGAGAACCCGAGCAGCGTCTTCCATTCGTTTCGACATGGCTTCAAGGATGCGCTGCGCGCGGCGGGCGTGCAGGAAGACGTCAATGACGCTCTGACCGGCCACAGCGGAGGCAATGCCGTTGCGCGAGGTTACGGGTGGCGAGATATGGTTCGCCGCTTCGGTTTTCCGAGGCTGAATGCCGCGGTGGAGAAGGTAGCTTATCCCGGTCTCGACCTCACAGACATCCGGTGGACAGCAGCTCAAATCACATCAAACAGTAGGGCCATAAAAGGACCTGATAGGTCATCCGCAAGGTACAAGAAGTCACTGCGAGCGCGCTGAGGCGGATCGAGGAGGCGCTGAACGCCCGAGGCATACCCATCGAACCCGGAGGGCATGTACGCTCAGTCCGGTGCTAACATCGCCAAATTCCCATGATAGCAATCACGCTTTTACTTCGGTTTCCTTCGAAGCCTTATGGCGCTGTGGCGCGCTTGCACCATTTGGAAGGCGTATGCGGACCTTTTGGAAGCGCCGCCGATGCCACTCCCATCCATTTCGTTTCTTCCTCGCCGCCTTGGCTTCGACTTGGTCAGCATGCAGGACCACCATGAGGAGCCTCTCGACTCTATCAAGGTTTTCCTGCGCCCCCGAAGCCTTGTCTTTCGAACGAAGAACGCCGGTCAGGATGGGTGTGGCCGTTGCGTCCAGCTTCAACCGCTCCTTCCACCGCACGTAGCTTTGCCCCACCTTTGCTCTGTGCTTCGCGTAGCTGGGATGCTTCGGGAACCTAAGTCGAGGCTGGGGCCCCCGAGCTTTCACGACGAACTCAGTGACGGGCGACCCAAACCTTCTCTTGTCCAGCAACCCCCTGTAAGTGACCAGCGTATCGGACACGCGCTCCAACATGCGGGCCGCAGTTTTGTAAGGCACGTCGAGCGCCTCAGCCACCTCGGGCACGCTCACGTTACGACTGTTGGTCTCACTAAGAACGTAAGCCAAGCGCATCCAGTTCACGTAAGACACTCGGGTCCGTTCGAGCGCGGTGCCAACGGTGGCTGTGAATTGTCGGCGACATTCTCGGCAATGACGCAGCCCCGCACGATGGGACTGCTTCTCTCCCCCAATTTCAAAGCTCTGAGCCTTCGCGTGACAGTGGGGGCACACGGGGCCGTCGGGCCATCTCAAGGCTTCCACAGCGGCTCTCGCAGCATGTTCATCATGGAAGACGGGATGGCTGGAAGGGAAAGTCTTCATCGTGGCGAGTCGTTAGCGGACCTGTTTTGTTAAGTCCATTGATTTTGCCGGGTCAAGCCAAGAAGCATAAGAAAAATCAACAGCATGCTCTGGGCTGGTGGGCGATGCTCCGTCCCTGTGTGAACAGGAGGCGTCTTTCGGAGCCCGCAAACGGGCGCAAGGCGGAACTGCCTGTCAGACCACGAAGTAACTACGCAAGGAACTCAAATGAAATTTCCGATGAACGACACCGACTTCGAACAAGAAGAACTGAACTGGGACGACGCGCTCGATTGGCTCTACGGGGAGCTTGAACTCTGCCAGTGCGATCCCGCCGAGAACGAATGGCAGGTTGGCTACGAAACCGCGCTTCGCGATTTCTTCTCGCATCTTATCGGACGTGATCCGAGCGAAACCCTGCACTAGGCGACCAATGCAGAAACCAAAGAGAGAAATGACAACCACGACCAAATCTCGCCCACGAAAGAAGTCTGCACGGGGCAAGGGCGCCCCGAGGGCCACTCAAGCTACATCAGCGCGCCTCAAGGAACTCTGGGCCACTCCTGAGTTTCGCGAGAAGATGAAGCACCGAGATCAAGCGCGGATCGCGGCTGCTAAGGCCGACCCGACCAAGTTCTACAGATACGGTGTGCCCGATGGGATGCGCCGAGCCGAAGCAGAACACCTGTGGGCACGAGCAAACGAACTTGCCGATAGGTTCATCGAAGGCCTGAAGGCGAAAGGTGAACTGCCTGACCTGCCCCGCCAGGTTGCCAACAACAACGACGGTGGGATCTTCGTGCCACCTACTGACGAAGGAAAGGCCGAGGGTGCCCTGCGCGAGGCCTTCGTGCTCGCTGTCGGACCATCGACCCCACGAGTGAAAGCTCAGGCCATCAACATCGTCCTCACGTACACCAAGGCCAAACCAACCTGCAAAGAGGCGCTTCTATGCGATAGGCCCGAAGACTTTCTGAACACGATTATCGGCTCGGGCGACTGAGCAGACGCGAGCGACACCAGCCGCACAGGGCGAACACCAGAGACACCATGGGAGACCTTAGAAGCCTCTGGTGAGCCTTGGGCGACCGACAGGTTCGTGGCCGGAAGCCTGCTGGTCTGCACAAGAGGCGAACGCCGTAGACCAAGATCAACTTATCTCTACGTGTAGATGTTGTCTTGCTGACCACATCCTATGGCTGACGTTAGCTTCTGGGCTTTGGGACGCGCCTTGTCCTAAACACCAACAAACAAACTCAACTACGACATGCCCGGTAAGGGCTCAGGGAGTCCACTGAGGCGTTTTTGATGGGTGATGGCGTTATGCCGCACCAAGGTTCTCAAACGATCCCTCAGGGCTCCCTGTGGCCCACAAGGCAAGCTCCGAGCCCGTTGTGGCTCAAGCTAATCACCTTCAACTCTCCACACCAATCTCCCCCTCAAGCTCCACTTTGATTGTTCTCTTAGTGTCTGTTCCAAAACATGTTGAGTCGAATGAATCGGTTGTGATTCAAGGTGAGCGGCCTGATTCGATGGGGACGCGCCGCCAATGTGGACTACCGAGAACCGTGCACGCTACGACCGCAGCCGCCTGCGCTATCCGAGCGACTTGACCGACGAGGAGTGGGCGCTGATCGCGCCTCGCATCCCGCCGGCCAAGCGCGGCGGCAACAAGCGTACGGTGGACCTGCGCGAGATTGCCAACGGGCTGATGTACATCCTGAGCACAGGTTGCCAGTGGCGCGCGATCCCCAAGGACCTGCCGCCGCGCTCGACGCTGTATGGCTACTTCGATCTGTGGAGCTGGAACGGCACGCTCGATAAAATTCATCACGCCCTCTATGTCGAATGTCGCGAAAGGGCCGAGCGCGAGGCTTCTCCCACCGCCGCCATCATCGATAGCCAGAGCGTGAAAAGCGCTGAAAAAGGGGGCCTCATGATCTCCATGGCTACGACGCGGGCAAGAAGATCAAGGGCAAGAAGCGGCACATTCTCGTCGACACGCAAGGCCTCTTGATGCACGCCATCGTGCATGCGGCGGACATCCAGGATCGCGACGGCGGCGTGCTCCTGATGGCAACGTTGTTCGGCCTCTATCCCTTTCTTCTGAAGCTCTACGCCGACGGCGGATATCAAGGGCCACATTTCCAGAAGGGGCTGCGTAGCGCTCTGAAGCGCGTGAACCTCGAAATCGTCAAACGCTCCGATCAGGCTCACCGTTTCGTCGTCTTGCCCAAACGCTGGATCGTCGAGCGTACCTTTGCCTGGCTCGGGCGATGCCGAAGACTGTCCAAAGATTGGGAATGCTTCAATCACAGGGCGCTCGCCTTTCTCAAGCTGGCCTCCATCCGACTCATGCTGCGAAAGCTATGCAATCCAAGGTAATCTTTCCGGACAGACTCTTAGAAGAGAAAGGGGGAGGTTTTATCAATCATCAAACATGACACTTCCTGACCGTCCTTCGGCCGGATGAGGGGTCGTGTTCAATTCAAGGACAATTCTGCTTTGCAGACCTCTATCGACCAGCACGGGCTTGCTCTCGTGCCGTCGCAAATCTTTCTGAACCGTATGGTTCAACATTGGTCCGAAATCTCTGACGGCAACATGCCCGCCACACCGGCCCTCAAGGAGGCTTGGTGCGTCTTCGAGAGTAGGTCCAGAGAACTGATCATCAACAATGCGAGTGACAGTCCATTCAAGCCTTCTGTGGTGCTTCCCCTGCCGACCGGCTCGGGTAAGACCGAAGGCACCTGTGTTTACGCAGCTCTCCAAGCGGAGGCCAACGCGAAGGAAGGGATGCCAATTGGCACTCTGATCGTCACACGGCTTATCAAGGACGCTGACAGCTTGGTGCAGAAGATCAACGCAATCGCTGGACGTCCTGTAGCGGTCACCAGTCACACCGAGGGTAAACTCAAGGCCCACGAAATGGCCGAGGCGGACGTCTTGGTGATCACCCACGCCGCCTTCATGCGCGCCTGCTGGTCCTTCGGGTCGGGCTCAGAGGAGCGTTGGAACTCGTTCTACTCGTGGGCTGGAGGCAAGCGCCATCTCGTCGTGGTGGACGAGGCATTGCTGAACTCAGTTAGCCACCATCGGGTCAGCAGCAAGGACATTGAATTGGTGTTGCGAGCGATACCGCACGAGGACAGGGACAAGTTCGGAGGTGCTATCAAGACACTGACGAACCTACAGCGCTACCTCGACAAGCGGGAACAAGAGCAAGCCCGCGGCGATGCTCAGACGGTGCCTCTGTGGGCTCAGGGCTTCCCCGAGCAAGCCACGGAGATTGAAGCTCTCCACGAGGCCTTGGGCTCTGTCGAGTTTGATCCCGACCTCTTCGCCGAGGATGCTGCACACAACGTGTCAACCGTGCTTGAGGCGGTGCAGGTCATGCTCGAAGAGTTCGCCTATTATCACCGCAGCGGTGCCCAACACACCCTGAACTCTGCGCGCTACATCATCCCCAAGGGCATGCCGGGTGTTCTGGTACTGGATGCCACAGCGCGCTCAAACGTGACTTACGAGCTACTGGGGGGCGGTGTCATGATCGCTGATGTACCTCGCGGCATTCGCAACTACGAGAACGTGACACTGCACGTCGCACGCACGACCTCGGGAATGGGAAAGACAAAGATGGAGAAAACTAAGCACACGCGCCTACCCCGGCTCGCCGCTGAACTACGAAAGGAACTTCCCGAAGGGAGCAATGTCTTCTTGTGCGTCCACAAGTGCGCCAAAGACCTGGCTGGCACCTACAGCACATCAGAACTGCCGTTGCATATCGGCTACTGGGGCGCTGTGGACGGGAAGAATGATTGGCAGCATTGCAACGTGGCTGTGATCTACGGGCTCTATTGGCAGGACCCGACGCGTCCGATCAACAACGTGTTTGCCATCGACGGGCCGAAGGATGCCTCGTGGCTCAAGGCTCCACGCCACGGCACACACGAGAACATCTTGGCCGTGATCTCTCAGAAGGACGTTTCGGCATCAGTGATCCAAGCCATCAATCGCATTTGCATCAGGCGCGTAACCGATACTGACGGGCGATGCGCAGAGGCGGATGTGTACATCGTCCTGCCGAAGGACTGGCGCGGAGATGCTATCCTGAGAGACATCCACACCAACATGCCGGGCCTGAAGCAGGTTGCATGGGATTTCGAGCCTGATGGCCCGAAGGTCTATGCGCCGCGCAGTAATTCGGTCGCTCAAGCGGTAATCGAACTGATGCGGACACGCGAGCCGGGGCCAACGCCTCTTTCCTACATTCGCACTCAGCTCTCACTGACAGGCAGGCAGTTCGGAAGGCTCAAGGAAGACCTTGCGAAGGTCGCCAGTAACTTGTCCGCCGCGCTTCGTGAGTTGGGAGTTCTCTACAGGGTCGAAGGGCGAGGCTCTGCCACGAAAGGCTATCTTGTGAAGGTCGCGTAAACGGCCTTAGAGCCTGACTCAAAATTGCATTGCTGTTTTTATCGCTGCGATGCGCCTTGTCATGAGTTGGACAGAGGCGAGGAAGAGCCAGGCAGTTGCGCTTTCGATGGTTCGCTCGAAGTCCTTGGCCAATCTGCGGTTGCGGCCGAGCCAGGCGAAGGTTCGTTCGACCACCCAGCGGCGCGGAAGCACCTCGAAGCCCTGTGCGGCATCGGAGCGCTTGATGATCTCGACAGTCCACCGGCCGATCTTTTCCAGCACCGCCTTGAGCTTTTCGCCGGCATAGCCGCCATCGGCGAAGATATGGCGCAGCCAGGGGAAGCGGTAGCGAATGCTGCACAGGACATCTGGCGTGCCGTCACGATCCTGGACGTCGGCAGCGTGAACGATCGCTCCGACCAGGAGCCCTTGGGTGTCGGTGACGATGTGGCGCTTTCGACCCTTGATCTTCTTTCCCGCGTCGTAGCCGCGAGGGCCGCCACTTTCCGTGGTCTTGACCGATTGGCTGTCGATCACGCCGGCCGTCGGCGAGGCCTCCCGGCCGATCGCCTCGCGCGCCAGCATCAGGAGTGCGTGGTTGATCGATTGCCACAATCCGCTGTCGCGCCATTGGTAGAAATAGTACTGCACCGTGGTCATTGGTGGGGGATGTCCCGATCGCTGTTGAACTACGTCGGGTCGACGTTGCCGGAATGAATATTACGCAGCCCTCGTGACGTGGGCAACGGACTTGATTGTCATGCGATCGTGGTGAGCTTGAAGGGCCGCACGCAGAACCGACAATTGCTTATGCGCCTTCAATCGTCGGAAGCCCTTGTTGGCCTCGATCATACCGGCCGCGACCCATCGCAAGGCCATACCGGCATCCCGCCAGCGTTTAACGTTGCGCGTGACGCGGCGAATGGTGCCCATCATGTTCTCGGCGATATTGGTACAGGCGAGCGATCGGCGAAGCTCCTTCGGCAACTTCAACCGGACGACAGTCAGGATTTCGTCGAGGCCTTCGAGGATACTGGCCGCAACGCCGGGCCATTGCTGGTCGAGTCGACGCGCGAGATTGCGGATCAATTTTTCAGCCTTGTCGGCGTCATCGAGCTCCCAGGCCTGGCGCAGCACCCGGCGGGTGGCCGCATGATGCTCTTTCGGCAGGCGTTCCATGATGTTGCGCGCCTTGTGGATCTGGCAGCGCTGGATCGCAGCGGCCGAACCGAAGGTGCGGCGGATCGCCTTCGACAACGCCTTCGCGCCGTCGGCGATGAACAGTCTTGGCACCGTCGGGTCGAGCCCGCGCGAGACCAGGTTGTCCAGCAGGGCCTGAACCGTTGCTGCATTCTCGGTCGCCCCTTCCACCAGCGCCAGCGGATGCTTGTTGCCTTCGCCGTCAACCCCGATCGCGGCCACCAGCACGAGATCGTCGTCGAGATGCAGCCCGTCGATTTGGACCACCAGAAGGTCGAGCGCGGACAGATCGGCAGCCATGAAGTCGGCCAGCCGCGCCGCCGACAGAGCCACGAACCTCCGCGAGGCCGCCGACTTCGAAATCCCCGATCCGGGCGGTGCCGGCACGTCACCCTCGGGCAGCCGGACGGCGCGGCCGAACCGGCGCGTCGACACATTGATCAGCATCAGGTTCATCGCCCAGCGACCGAGCCAGTCCTCCTGCGCCGCCGTTTCCCAGCTCGGGATCGTGACCTCGCGGCCGTCCATGCCCCGGACCCGCGGGCGATCGACCTCGATCTTGCCGCCGTGGAAACCGATCCGCCCCCGCGTTCGGCCCCAACGGTGCGCCCGCCGCGCCGCATCACGACCGTGGCGCGGCCCGCAGGCCGCTGTCACATCCGCCTCCATCATCGTGCCGAGCGCCTCGATTCCTGCCGCAAGGCAGAACCGATCGAAGCTCGCTCGCACTTCCGCAAATGATTTCTCCACAGCCCCGGTCGCCGGCCAACCAGCCGGTGTGATATCTCTCGTCATGGCGTTGCTCTCCTTTGTGGAATCAGCACCCCGAGCCTACCGGCTCAAGGTGGGCAACGCCGACCTCTTCAGAAATTCAACAGAACCCGGGACATCCCCCATTGGTGGAAACAGAGTGGGCGGCAGCATGCGCCACGGCAATCCGCCGCGCAGCAGATAGAGTACTGCCTCGACGATGTCGCGATAGCTCCATTTCGGGCGCCGCCCGCGATTGGCCCGCACAGGAAGCAACCTCTCCAGCACGCCCCATTCCGCATCCGTCAAGTCGCTTGGCAAACGCAGCTCCTCTCGGGCAAACTGTGCCCGGGTGATATCAGTCCACATTCTCGATCCCTTTGATGCTTCGCAACACCGATGGAATCAGAACTCGCTGATATCACTCAACTTATTTTTCGGTCGGACACTTAGGGCCGCACCAAGGCTTACCAATCCGAGCCTCCGGTGCGGCCTCCGCCTCGCCATCGACCGCAAATTACGCCTAAGGCTCGGTTGGCTTATCTGCGCCTGCTTACTGGTTTCAGCTCCGCCAAAAATCCTTGAACCGCGTTGACGTAAGTTCCGTGTACTTCACCGTGTGCTGGATGTTCCGGTGTCCGAGATAGGCTTGCAAGGCACGCGTGTCGTGTCCCTTGTTCGCCAGCGCGAACCCGCAGGCATGCCGCAACATGTGCGGATGAGCCTTGAACCCCAGGTTCACCTGTGCGCCCGCCCTCTCGACCATCCGGGCAAAGCCTGCCGTGGTGAATGGCGCCCCCCGCTCCGATGTGAACACAAAGGGCGACTTGGGCTGCTGCTCGCGCTGGAGCCGCCTCAACCGCCGCAGTTCGTCTCCGAGGATAGGATGCGTACTGGGGCTGCCCTGCTTGACCCTGCGGACGTGCAGGGTGGCCGTTGTGAAGTCGATCTGATCCCAGCGCAGGTCCGCCAGCTCGGCCGCCCGAAGGCCGTGACGGTAGGCCACGAGGATCATCGTGCCGTCCCGGTGACCCCAACGGTTGCCCTTGGTGGCCTCAATCAGCCGCTCGACCTCGGCCTCGGTTAGGTACTCGCGGGTTCTCAGGTCGGCGTTGGGAAGCCGCTTCGGTGTAACTGTCCGTTTTTCGATGTCCGGCGTGATCAAGCGGAGGTGCGATTTGGCCAACGTTTTCACCAGAATGAGAACGAGTACTGTTCGTATAATGTCCGAATTACGAACAGTTTGCAAGAGGCCCTCGGCTCTCCCTTTCGCCCGCGGGGCATCTCAACGGGTCCCCTTTTTCCGGGTGGGGCCCCTTTGGAAAAGCAGGCCATCCCCGTCTTCAAAAAGCGGGTTTAAAGGGGCGCCGCCGCCGCCCGGCTGCCAACTCCGGTTTGTCCGTGGCTCCCGGAATTCGACCTTCTTTCAGGTTGCAGCGCTGCGGCTTATCGCAGATAGATAGCCGCGGGGGCAGGAATGGCGCAGGCTGGCAACTTTCAATTCTTAAAGCTTCACGATGCGCGTTTGGTGGCATATGGAGCTGCCGCCGAGCGTTATCTGCACGACGACCCCAACACGGCAATTTTCAAACTCCGGCAGTTCGCCGAGCTGCTTTGTAAGAGCATTGCCGCTCGACACGCCCTCTACCTTGGGGAGCGAGAGACTTTCGAGGAAACGCTTAGACGGCTTAGTCTTGAACGTATAACCCCCAGGGAAGTCGCGGACGTTTTCCATGCCATCCGCAAGATTGGCAATCGGGCAGTCCATGACGGCGAGGGAACCATCAGGGACGCGCTGTCTGCCCTGAAGTTTGGCTGGCAACTCGCGATCTGGTTTCACCGCGTTTACGGTAAGCAACCTGGCTTCAAGCCGCCGCCGTTCATTGTGCCGGTAGCACCCAGTCAGAAGGAAATCGAGCAGGCCGCTGAACGGCTCCGCGTGACGGAGCAGCAGCTGGAAGACGCGCTCCAAGCCCTCGCACAAGCGACTGGCGAAGCGCGGGAAAACTTCCGCGCACGCACGACCCTCGAAGAAAAACTGAAAGAGCTGGAAGAGGAGCGCTCTGTGTGGGAGGCGCTTGCTCACGAAGCCGAGCAGGAGAAGCTTGGGGGAGTGCCCAAGCGGCAGCACCAAGCATCGGAAGTATTGCTTTCTCGACTTTCCGAGCCGATGGAAGCCTTTAGAACTCAGCGTGATCGTCCTCTCGACAGCCTTCAGGAGGCTGCGAAGCAGGCACCTCAAACCGATCTGCTTGATCTAGTCGCTCGCGGTGAAGAGGCGGCAAAGAACATTGATCTGGACGAAGCTTCAACACGTGACCTTATTGACCAGCAGCTCCGCGATAGTGGATGGGAAGCAGATACAAGGGCGCTTCGCCACAGTGAGGGTGCTCGCCCAGCTAAGGGCCGAAATGTTGCAATTGCTGAGTGGCCGACCGCGAGTGGACCGGCAGATTATGCGCTATTTGTTGGTTTGACACTCATCGGCGTCGTTGAGGCAAAGCGGAAGCGTAAGAACGTATCCGCCGCCATCGATCAGGCCGAGCGCTATTCGGTCGGGATGAAAGGCGACGAGGCATTCTCGTTCGCGGATGGGAGGCCGTGGGGCACTCACCAAGTGCCATTCGTGTTCGCGGCAAATGGGCGTTCATACCTGAAGCAGATCGAGACTGAGAGTGGCATCTGGTTTCGCGATACGCGACGTTCAGGCAACCACCGCCGAGCACTGGTAGGCTGGCCAACCCCTGAAGGCCTTGTCGGGCAACTCGAAATCAAACCAGATGCCGCCGACGCTGCTCTGAAGGATATGCCCTTCGCGTTTGGCTTTCCGCTCCGAGAATATCAACAGGGCGCGATACGGGCTGTGGAAGGGGCCTTAGGCGATGGGCGACGTTCGATGCTGCTCGCTATGGCGACAGGTACCGGAAAGACCAAGCTCGCGATAGCAATGCTTTACCGCTTACTCGAAACTAAGAGGTTTCGGCGCGTCTGCTTTGTCGTTGACCGGTCCGCCCTTGGTGAGCAAGCAGCGGGGGAGTTCACGACGACCAAGGTCGTATCGGGAAAGGCCTTCGCCGACATCTTCGGCCTCAAAAGGCTCTCCGATGTGATGCCGGAAAGCGAAACGAAGGTCCACATCTGCACCATACAAGGGCTCGTCAAGCGCGTCCTATACGCGGCTGATAGCTCGGAAGCGCCGCCTGTGGATCAATACGACCTCATGGTGATCGACGAGTGTCACCGTGGCTATTTGCTTGACCGTGAAATGTCGGACGCTGAGTTAAGCTTCCGTGGTCAAGAGGACTACATTTCCAAGTACCGTCGCGTCCTTGAGTACTTTGACGCGGTAAAGATAGGGCTCACGGCTACCCCGGCACTCCACACGACCGAAATATTTGGCGATCCGATTTTCACGTACTCTTATCGGCAGGCGGTGATCGATGGTTTCTTGATCGACCACGAGCCTCCCGTGCGGATCGAAACCGCGTTGGCGCGGGCAGGTATAGTTTTTTGAAAAGGATAAACAGCTTGATCTGCTGAACACTCGAGCCGGCGAAGTCAACTTAGCTCATGCGCCTGACGAAATCCGATTTGATGTCGAGCAGTTCAACAAGCAGGTTATCACTGCCGAGTTCAACCGCGTAGTGGCCGAGGAGCTTGCGAACCACATCGACCCATCGGCGCCTGGGGCTGGAAAGACATTGATTTTTGCCGCGACCGACGCTCACGCTGATATCGTCGTAGCTGAAATCAAAAAGGCGTTCGCAAAGAAATACGGTGATATCGATGACGCTACGGTAAGGAAGATTACTGGAAGCGTGGATCGGGTGGGAACCCTTATCCGGTCTTTCCGCAACGACGCCGATCCCAAGATTGCCGTCACGGTCGACCTGCTTACGACCGGGGTGGATGTGCCTTCCATCACAAATCTGGTGTTTCTGCGAAGGGTCAACAGCCGCATTCTTTATGAGCAAATGATAGGCCGCGCTACGCGGCTGTGCCCCGACATTGGCAAGGAGGTGTTCCGCATCTTCGATGCCGTCGACCTTTACCCGCATCTGCAAGAATTGACGGACATGAAGCCGGTGGTGGTCAATCCATCCATTAGCTTCGAGCAGCTTTTTGAGGAGCTGGTGACGGCGGATAAAGACGCCCACCGGGAAGCCATCCGCCAGCAACTTGCCGTGAAGCTCCGCCGTGCCTTGAAGAGGCTTTCGCCCGAAACGCGCGCCAAGTTTGAAGCAGCGGCCGGCGAGGCGCCCGAGGCGACACTGAAGCGCTTATTGGAGGTAAAGCCCGCGGAGTTGTCGGATTGGTTCTCGTCTCGGTCGGCGGTCGGGCCGATCCTGGATTGGCAAGGTGACGGCGATGGGCAGCAGCCACGCTTCATGCCTATCTCGCATCATCCCGATGCCGTGATTGCCGTCACGCGCGGATATGGCGCCGCGAGTAAGCCGGAAGATTTTCTCGAGGGTTTTAAGGCGTATGTGCGCGACAACATTAACACCGTCGCAGCCCTGAAGCTCGTCGTCCAGCGGCCCCGTGACCTGACACGGGCGGACTTGCGCGAGCTTCGCGCCGCACTCGATTTGAAGGGTTACTCCGAGGCAAATCTTCGTCGGGCGTGGGCCGACGCCAAGAATGTGGATATCGCCGCTTCCATCATTGGCTTTGTTCGGCAGGCGGCCTTAGGTGACCCGCTGGTGCCCTATACAGATCGGGTGAAGAGTGCGATCCAGAGGGTATTGAGCGGCAAGAAGTGGAGCGATCCTCAGACCAGATGGCTCCGCCGCATCGCCGAACAAGTTCAGAAGGAAATCGTTGTTGATCGAGAGGCGCTTGATCGAGAGCCATTCGCGGCGGATGGTGGCTTTGCGCGCCTCAATAAGGTCTTCGATGGCGAGCTTGAGAGCTTGCTGAGCAGCATCAACGAAGAAATGTGGAAGAGGGCAGGATAATGTCAAACACTGGCGACATCGTCGCGAAGCTCTGGTCACTATGTCATATCCTGCGTGACGATGGCGTTACCTACAACGAGTATGTGACCGAGCTAACTTATTTGCTCTTTCTGAAGATGCTTGAGGAGACCAAGAAGGAAGAGCGGCTCCCAAAGGCGTATCGCTGGCGGGAACTGGCGAAGCGTGATGGTCTTGATCAACTCGACCACTACAAGCGGCTCTTGCTCGACTTGGGTAAACCAGACGTCAAGGACGTGCTAATTCGCGCAATTTTTACGGATGCGCAAACGCGTCTTCGAAAGCCTACCAACCTAAAAGCGCTGACCGCAGCCATTGACCAACTCGATTGGTTCTCGGCTCGCGAAGAAGGGCTTGGCAATCTCTATGAAGGTTTGTTGCAAAAGAATGCTGAGGACAAAAAGTCAGGTGCGGGTCAATATTTCACGCCGCGTCCTTTGATCGATTGTGTGGTTCGCCTCCTGAAGCCCGATGTCGGTGAGGTGGTGCAAGACCCAGCGGCAGGCACGGCCGGTTTCCTCGTGGCCGCCGACCGTTACATTAAGGATCGGACAGATGACCTCTACAAGCTGACCGAACAACAGGGACACTTCCAGAGGCATAGTGCCTTTGTCGGTGCTGAATTAGTGCCCGACACGCATCGCCTCTGCATGATGAACCTCCTCTTGCATGGGATTGAGGGTGGGGTGGATTTGGCTGACACGCTCTCGCCGGATGGCGAACGCCTGCCCAAAGCCGATTTGCTGCTGACCAATCCTCCTTTCGGCACCAAGAAGGGCGGGGGACGACCCACGCGTTCCGATTTCTCCATTACGGCCGATACTTCCAACAAGCAGTTGGCGTTTATCGAGCACGTGGTCCGGGCATTGAAGCCCGGCGGGCGCGTGGGGATGGTCGTTCCGGATAATGTGTTGTTCGAGGACAACACGGGGCGCCGTTTGCGTACCTGGCTAATGGAGCTTTGTAACCTGCACACCATTGCGCGGCTGCCGACCGGGATTTTCTATGCGCAGGGGGTGAAGACCAACCTAATGTTCTTCCAGCGCGGCAAGACTGACAAGGCGAACACGAAGGCTGTATGGGTCTACGATATGCGCGCGAACATGCCAGCCTTCGGCAAAACGCGTCCCCTCGTTGTCGAGGACTTTACCGAGTTCGAGAAGGCCTACGGTAGCGATCCCAATGGAGGCGCGAAACGGAAGGATCAGGGTGAAACCGGACGATGGCGTTGTTTCACCCGAGAAGCCATCAAGGCTCGCAACGATAATCTGGATATTTCGTGGTTGCGTGACACGGAAGTTGAGGCCGAGGAACAACTAACTGAGCCTGACGATATCGCCGCCGCTCTCATCGGACACCTCAAGGCCGCGCTGGAGGCCATCGAAACATTGTCGGAGGAACTGGAGCCGAATGGCGCCGGCGAATTTGCGGCCGAGGCAGCAGAATGAGTACAGCTGCACTTGGATGGACGCAATTAACCTTCGGTGAACTGTTTGATCGCTTGCAATATGGGTTGACCGCGAAAGCGAGCAAAAGCTCAGCGGGAGTGCCATTTTTGAGGATCACCGATATCGCGGAAGACGGCATCGATTGGCAAACCGTGCCTAAGAGTCTGTCCGGAAAGATTACCTTGGATTGCATAGCTTTCGCAGCATGAGTCGGATGGAGGCCAGCTTGAGAAAGGCGAGCGCCCTGTGATTGAAGCATTCCCAATCTTTGGACAGTCTTCGGCATCGCCCGAGCCAGGCAAAGGTACGCTCGACGATCCAGCGTTTGGGCAAGACGACGAAACGGTGAGCCTGATCGGAGCGTTTGACGATTTCGAGGTTCACGCGCTTCAGAGCGCTACGCAGCCCCTTCTGGAAATGTGGCCCTTGATATCCGCCGTCGGCGTAGAGCTTCAGAAGAAAGGGATAGAGGCCGAACAACGTTGCCATCAGGAGCACGCCGCCGTCGCGATCCTGGATGTCCGCCGCATGCACGATGGCGTGCATCAAGAGGCCTTGCGTGTCGACGAGAATGTGCCGCTTCTTGCCCTTGATCTTCTTGCCCGCGTCGTAGCCATGGAGATCATGAGGCCCCCTTTTTCAGCGCTTTTCACGCTCTGGCTATCGATGATGGCGGCGGTGGGAGAAGCCTCGCGCTCGGCCCTTTCGCGACATTCGACATAGAGGGCGTGATGAATTTTATCGAGCGTGCCGTTCCAGCTCCACAGATCGAAGTAGCCATACAGCGTCGAGCGCGGCGGCAGGTCCTTGGGGATCGCGCGCCACTGGCAACCTGTGCTCAGGATGTACATCAGCCCGTTGGCAATCTCGCGCAGGTCCACCGTACGCTTGTTGCCGCCGCGCTTGGCCGGCGGGATGCGAGGCGCGATCAGCGCCCACTCCTCGTCGGTCAAGTCGCTCGGATAGCGCAGGCGGCTGCGGTCGTAGCGTGCACGGTTCTCGGTAGTCCACATTGGCGGCGCGTCCCCATCGAATCAGGCCGCTCACCTTGAATCACAACCGATTCATTCGACTCAACATGTTTTGGAACAGACACTAAGAGTTATTGTATGGGATTGTTCCGGCTGGCGAGGCCGATGCACTCGTGCCCGGCTATCTCAAGGTTCTCGCGACTCGAAATCCAACGTTGCTCACTCGTCCTTCGGACTGCACGCCGTAACGGCTCCCCGCTTCGACTGCA
This sequence comes from Bradyrhizobium barranii subsp. apii, assembly GCF_011516635.5. Taxonomy (GTDB): domain Bacteria; phylum Pseudomonadota; class Alphaproteobacteria; order Rhizobiales; family Xanthobacteraceae; genus Bradyrhizobium; species Bradyrhizobium barranii. The sequence continues at coordinate 9,837,548 of NZ_CP096255.1, forward strand.
TCCGCCTTGCTGACCCAGGAGCCTCCCCTGAGGACACGCTGCTCGCATCGGCCTTTCAGCCAAGGACTCCCGTCCACAGGCGCGCCCTCATAAGTGTCGTTGACGCAATCCTCGACCCATTCCCAGATATTGCCGTGCACCTGATAGAGGCCCCACGGATTCGGCTGGAAGGAATCGACAGGAGCCGTCTTTTGCCCGAAGGCACCCTTTGCATTCTTGTCCTGGCTGGCCCTGTCATCGTAGTTGGCCTGGCCCCGAGACACGGAGACTCCCCACCAGAACGATGACGTCGTTCCCGCGCGCGTCACATATTCCCGCTCGGCTTCGCTCAGGAGGCGGTACGTCTTGCCGGTGCGGGCCGACAACCAGGCTGCATAGCTCTTGGCATCCGACCAGGAAATGTTGATCGCCGGTCGTCTCCCGCGGCCCCAACCGTTGTCCCAGGGCTTGTACCCATTGCATCCCCCATCGGCGACGCAGGCGTCCCATTCCGCAAACGTGACAGCGTAACGGCCAACCGCGAATGAATGGGCGAACGTCACCTTGTGGCGAGACGATTCCGCGGTGCGTTTCGATGCACTCTCCGACGTCCCCATCATGAACGCGCCCGGTGGGACCACAACCATCTCCGGACACTTTTCACATTCCTTGAAGCTGGCCTTCTGCTTCAGAGCCGCCTCTTCCGAATCGGACAACACCTTGATGCCGATCGCAGTCAGTCCTTCGCGCCGCGGGGTCGTGTCTGGAGCCAGAAGCGTGGCGTTGGTGGAGGCCACCTGCACCGCCTGTAACGCCTTGAACCGTTCGCGCGCCTCTGCGGAGCGCGCGCTTTCGGGAAATTTGCTCAGAAACTCTTCGAACATCGCCGGCGAGCGCCCATCCTTGATCGCATTCCAGACGATCTCATCGGTCGCGGGCGAGGCCGGCGGCGGTGCAGCTGCCGCCGCGCGTTCCTTCCACAGCTCGTCACGACGCGACAGCGCGGCAGAGACGTGCGAACTGCTGGAATATTTTGCGGAATACTCCTCGAAGATCGCGGGCTCGTGCGACTCCTTGATCGCGTTCCAGACGATCTCATCTGCAGGCGGAGGTGGCGGCGCTTGAGCAGCAGCGATCTCCTTCCTCAGGTCATCCCCTCGCTGTCGTGCGGCCGCGATGTGCGGGCTCGCCGCATATTTACTCACGAACTCATCGAAGATCGCGGGATCGCGCGATCCCTTGATCGCGGCCCAGACGATGTCCTCGGCGGCGGGAGGTGGCGGAGCTTGCGTGGCGGCAATCTGCTTTTTCAGCTCGTCCCTGCGCGCCTTGGCGTCCGCCAGATGCGGGCTTGCCGGAAACTTGCTGGCGAAATCCTCGAAGATTGCCGGATACGTCGAGCCTTTGATGGCATCCCAGACGACCTCGTCGGCGGTCGGAGGCGGTGGAACGCGGGCGGCAGCGGCGGCGATCTGCTTTTGCAGCTCGTCGGCACGCGATTGCGCCTCGGCTCGATGCTTGCTGGCGGGAAACTTGCTGAGGAAATCATCGAAGATCGCGGGATAGTTCGAATCCCTGATCGCCGTCCAGACGATTTCGTCGGCGGTCGGCGGCGGGGGTATGCGCGCGGCAGCCGCAGCTTGCGCCTGCTTGAGCTCATCACGCCGTGATTGGGCCGCCTTCAGATGTGGCGTCGTCGGAAACTTCGCGATGAACTCCTCGAACACGGCCGGATAGGTCGAATCCTTCACGGCGTTCCAGACGATGTCATCCGTCGTTGGCGGTGGCGGCAGTTTCGGTGCATCGACGATCGAGATGACAGAGCCGCCCAATGATCCATAGACGAACGGCTCCTGGTGACGATTGGTGACCTTCAGCACTTCGTCGCGAACTCGGCCGAATGCAATCCTCAAGTCCAAGCCGGGAGCGGCGATGTTGTGCAGCAGCGCGGCCGTGAAGGGACTGTTTTTGGCATCGCCGTCCAACGCAACCGATCCGGCCTTGGCCGCGAAGGCAATCAGCGTATCGGATATCGCGGGCTCGACCTTCGCCAACCCGCGACCGATCGATCGGGACGCTATGGTTCGCTTCATGGTCTTCAAGAACGGGTTGTCCCGGCACGCATCCAGGATGACGAGGCGAAGCCGCCTGGTGGGCTCGATCGATTTCAGAATGCGATCGAGGGAAATAGCCTCATCCTCGATGTCGAAATCGCGGGACAACTTCGCGTCGACGGGGATGACGTAGTTTGCACCATCGACCTCGATGCCATGGCCGGCGAAATAGACGACGGCGACGTCGGCATCGCTTGCCATCTCGGCGAAATCGCTGATCGCGCGCCGCATGTCTGAAATACCAAGATCACGGCGAGCATCGACCGCGGGGAATCCTGCAGATCTGAACAGGGAGGCAATCTCGGCGGCGTCATTCCGGGGATTCGGAAGGCTCGGGACATTCCGGTACGACGAATTGCCAATCACCAGAGCGACGCGCTTCTCGGCCAGCGCCTGACCCGCGAACCCGTAAAAAACGAGCGCAAGAATGGTAGCCGCCACCCAGCGCATAATTCCCCCCAAATCGCCCTTTGCGAGTATATCGCTGGTTGTAGCCCCTGCAAGCAGCACCACGAGCCCACATCATTCGACGGGGGCAATACCAAGTCCGTGATTCAGGTCACTGAGCGATTGGCGACGGTGGCGACTTAAACCGGCCGCTCCCCCTTCACCGTGACCCGCGTCCCTGAGCGCGTGTGCGGCCAGTAGTCCCACATCGCGCGGTGCTGGGTGCAGCGGTTGTCCCAGAACGCGATGGCGTTCTCGGTCCAGCGGAAGCGGCACTGGAACAGCGGGTTCTCGGCGTGCTGGTAGAGATAGGCGAGCATCGCATCGCTCTCGTCGCGCGGGATGCCGTTGATGTGGCGGGTGAAGCCGCGGTTGACGTAGAGCGCCTTCTTGGCCGTCACCGGGTGCGTGCGCACCACCGGATGCTCGGCGCTCGGATAGGACGGACGATCGGCGACGCCGTAATTGGCGTAAAGCCCGCGATAGATCGGCTCGCCGTCATGCAGCGCGGTCAGCCCGTCGAGATACGCCTTCATCCGATCCGACAGCGCCTCATAGGCCGCGTACATGTTGGCGAACAGCGTGTCGCCGCCGCGCGGCGGGCACTGCTTGATGTAGAGGATCGAGCCCATCGGCGGCTCGAGATCGCAGGACACGTCCGAATGCCAGCCCTCGCCGTTCGCCCGCGGCGAGTTCTTATCGGCGTAGATCTTCATCAGCGCCGGATCTTCGTCCTCGTGCGGTGCGGCGGGATGGAAATGCAGCTCGCCGAACTTGCGGCCGAACGCGAGATGCTGTTTTGGCGTGATGTCTTGATCGCGGAAGAAGATGACGAGGTTTTCGGCAAGCGCGCGGTGGATCTCGTCCATCTGCCGGTTGGAGCGGGCATCGCCATCGACGAGGCTGCCGATATCGACGCCGGATATTTCCGCGCCGATGATGGGGGTGAGCTTTTCGACCGCGATGGTCTCGTAAGCCGCGCCGTCTTCGGCCGTGTGGCGATAGCGCGGGCCCTGCTTGCCGGCGAGTGAGCTCATGGCGTGTCTCCCGATCGTTTGATTGGAGACATCGTAGCCCGGATGGAGCGAAGCGCAATCCGGGAACGGTTGCTCAGGCTGCGAGAGGCTCCCGGATTTCGCTGCGCTCCATCCGGGCTACGACCGCGCAAAAAATAAGGCGGGTTACGCTTTGCTAACCCGCCTTACGATTCGATATTTGGAGACGCTTACTCCGCCGCGGTCACCGGGACCTTGGCGCCCTGACCGTAGCGCTGGTCGATGTAGTCGATCACCAGCGCCTTGAAGTCGGCGGAGATGGTTGGGCCGCGCAGCGTGCGGAATTTCTTGCCATCGACGAAGACGGGCGCGGCCGGCGCTTCGCCGGTGCCCGGCAGCGAGATGCCGATATTGGCGTGCTTGGATTCGCCGGGGCCGTTGACGATGCAGCCCATCACCGCGACGTTGAGCTCTTCGACGCCCGGATATTTCGTCTTCCAGCCCGGCATCTCGTCGCGGATGAACGCCTGGATCGAGCTCGCCAGTTCCTGGAACGTGGTCGATGTGGTGCGGCCGCAGCCGGGGCACGCCGCAACCAGCGGCACGAAGGTGCGGAAGCCCATGGTCTGCAGCAATTCCTGGCCGACCTGCACTTCGCGGGTGCGGTCGCCGCCGGGCTCCGGCGTCAGCGAGATGCGGATGGTGTCGCCGATGCCCTGCTGAAGCAGGATGCCGAGCGCGGCCGACGATGCCACGATGCCCTTGGTGCCCATGCCGGCCTCGGTGAGACCGAGATGGATGGCGTAATCGGAACGCGCCGCGAGATCCTGATAGACCGCGATCAGATCCTGCACCGCCGACACCTTTGCGGACAGGATGATGCGATCCTTGGGCATGCCGAGCTCTTCGGCGCGCGCGGCCGAGAGCAGCGCCGACTGCACCATGGCCTCGCGCGTCACCGCGCGCACGTCGCGCGGATTGGCGGACGCGGCGTTCTCGTCCATCAGCTTGGTCAGCAGCTCTTGGTCGAGCGAACCCCAATTGGCGCCGATGCGGACCGGCTTGCCGTTCTTGTTCGCGATCTCGATGATGTCGGCGAACTGGGTGTCGCGCTTGTCCTTGAAGCCGACATTGCCGGGATTGATGCGATATTTCGCGAGCGCCTCGGCGCAGGCCGGATAGGCCGCGAGCAGCTTGTGACCGATATAATGGAAGTCGCCGATCAGCGGCGTGGTGATGCCGCGCTTGGCGAGGCCATCGCGGATATGCGGAACGGCGGCGGCGGCCTCCTCGCGGTCCACGGTGATGCGGACCATTTCGGAGCCGGCGCGCGCGAGCGCTGCGACCTGGGCGATGGTGCCGTCGATGTCGGCGGTGTCGGTGTTGGTCATCGACTGCACGACGATCGGCGCACCGCCGCCGACGGCGACGTCGCCGACCTTGACCTGGGTGGTCCGGTGCCGGGGCGCCGGGCCCGCGATGTCGGAATCAATGGGGTTTTCGAGCTTGTTCATGGGGTCCAAATATCAGGTTTTGGTGACGTTGAGCAATGCATCGCGCGGCGCCGCAGCCGTTGAGCTGGGACGGTTAACCAGAAAAAGCCCAGCAATTACAAGGATCGCAGCGGCCCCGAATGTCAGGCTCAAGGTGTCGTGCATGATGAAATAGCTACCCACCACGCCAAACAAAGGGGTGATGAAGGTAAAAGCCGACAATTTGCTGGCCGAATAGGTCTTCACCAGCGCAAACCAAAGCGTGAACGTGGTTCCAACCACCCAGATCGCCTGGAAGGCCATCAGGCTGAGCGACAGCGGCGACGGGGTCCGGGTGATGGTCTCCCCAAACAGCCAGGCGGCGGTGCCCAGGATCGGGATCGAGGTCGCGACCTGATAGCCGAGTGCCTTTTCCGGCGCCGCGAAGCGCAGCCGGGTGCCCTTGGCGACCAGCGTGGTCGCCGCCCAAAGCCCTGCGCCGGCCACGATCAGGAGATCGCCGAGCAGGATGTGCGAATCCACATTGGGCTGCGGCACGCCGATCGCGAGCGCAACTCCGGCAAAGCTCACGGCCAGCCCCAGCCATTGGGTGCCGCCGAGCCGCTCGCCGAGCACCTGGTAGGACCCGAGCGCGACGAAGAACGGCGCCGTGTAGAGGAACACCACCGCGCGCGAGGCCGAGGTCAGGCGCAGGCCCTGGAAAATCAGCACGAACTCGACGCCGAACATCAGCCCGGCGATCAGGCCGGCTTCCACGTGCCGTCGCGCTCGAAGAATTTGACGCCGCGCAAGCTGCCGATAATGAACAGCACGGGCAACGCACCCATCGAGCGGATCATCGCCTGGAGCATCGGCGGCACCTCCGGCAGCACCAGCTTCACTGCGATTTGATTGAAGCCCCAGGTCAGGCACAGCATGAGCATCAGGGCGATGGCGCCGGCACTGAGGGGGCGAGCGGCGGACGGTATGGCTTGTGGTGCGGACATTTCTTCCCGAATACCGGCTTGCGCCGTTGTTGCTTTATGCAGCTTTCTGACAATGGGCGCAGACGCCCGTAATCTCCACCACGGACAGTTTTGGTGCGAAGCCTGAGCTGCGCGCCGCGGCATTGAGGTCCTTGGCGAAGGACGCCGACGGGATCTCACCGACCAGGCCGCAGCGCTCGCAGATCAGGAACGCCACCGCCGAGGTCGCGTCGTGGTCGTGGGCGGCGCAGGCGAGATAGGCGTTGCGGCTTTCGATGCGGTGCACGAGGCCGTTGGCCATCAGGAAATCGAGCGCACGGTAGACCGTGATCGGCGCCGGCCGCGGCATCGACTTGGCGAGCTCGTCGATGATCTCATAGGCGCCGAGCGGCCGGTGGCTGGAGAGCAGCGCCCCCAGCACCTGGCGGCGGATCGGCGTGAATTTCTGCGCGCGAGCCTCGCAAACCGTCTCGGCGTGCGCCAGCGCGTCCGCGGTGCAGCGGCCGTGATCGTGGTCAGGCGTCGGAAATGCCGGCTTTGCGAGGGTCATGTGGCCTGCCTTCTAGCATTTCGGCCGTGGAACCCAAAGCGCGACCGGGAATGCGCCTGTCAGCCATGCTCTTGCTGCGGGACAGCGTCCCGCTAATCCGCCACGAAATAATCATAAGCTTGCTTATTATAGTCAAGCTCATTGGAGATAACGTTATGACCCGCGGGTCCGTCGACCAGAACTTCTTGTTCACGCTCGGTGAACTCTACCGCCTCTTGCGGGTCTATGCGGACAAGGAGGCATCGCGCTTCGGCATCACCCGCGCGCAATGGGCGGTCCTGGCCAAGGTCGAGCGCAGCGAGGGCATGAAGCAGTCGGAACTCGCCGAGTTGCTGGAGATGCAGCCGATCACGCTGACGCGCCTGATCGACAAGCTCTGCGACAGCGACTGGATCGAGCGCCGCAGCGACGCCTCGGACCGCCGCGTCAAGCGCCTCTATCTCAAGAAGGCCGGCCGTGCGCTGCTCGGCAAGATGAGCGGCCTGAAATCGGAACTCACGGCGAACGCACTCGACGGCATCAGCCCGGCGGACGCCCGCCGTCTCCTCACCCAACTCGAATCCATCAAGGAAAACGTGCGTAACGCGATCCAGACATCCGGCGCGGAACAAGCGCGTAAGGAGCAGCGCTATGGCTGATCAGGTCCTCAAGTTCCAGCCCGAGCAGAAGAGCGACAGCGGCAAGCCCACCAAGAAAGCCGGCACCGATCCGCGCCGCCGCCTGGTGGCGGGCCTGCGCCGCTATCGCCGCGTCCTGCTCCTGGTCGTGCTGCCGCTCGTCGTCGCCCTCGGCGGCCTCACCTTCTATCTGAACGGCGGCCGCTATGTCGGCACTGACGATGCCTATGTCGGCGCGCAGAAGGTCCTGGTGACGCCCGACATCTCCGGCAAGATCCAGAAGGTCGTCGTGAGGGAAGGCCAGATCGTCAAGCAAGGCGACGAGCTGTTCGAGATCGATCCCGTGCCGTTCCGCCTCGCGGTGGACGAGGCCAGGGCGCAGCTGATGCAGGCGCAGTCGACCTATGACAACCTCCGCGCCAACATCAAGATCTACGGCGACATGCTCAACCTTGCGCAACAGGGCGTCGACCTGAAGCAGCGCGACGTCGAGCGCAAACAGGCGCTGGTGAAGAACAGCTACGGCTCGCAACTCGACCTCGACAACGCGGCGAACGCGCTGGTCACATCAGGTTCGATCGCGCAATACGTCAAGCAGCAGATCTCGACGGCCAAGACGCAGCTGCTCGGCGACACCGACCTGCCGCTGGAGAAATTCCCGCCTTACGCGCAGGCCAAGTCCAAGCTCGACAATGCCGAGCGCAATCTCGACCACGCCGTGGTGCGGGCATCGATGGGCGGCGTTGCGACGCAGGTCGAGCAGATTCAGCTCGGCCGCTACGTCACCGCCGGCACGCCAGTGTTCTCCATCATCGACGTCGCTCACCCCTGGGTCGACGCCAATCCGAAGGAGAGCGACCTCACCCACGTCACCGAGGGACAGCCTGTGACCCTCGAGGTCGACGCGTTTCCGAACCACGTCTTCAAGGGCAAGATCGGTTCGCTCTCGCCCGGCACCGGCGCGCAATTCGCGATCCTGCCGCCGCAGAACGCCACCGGCAACTTCGTCAAGGTGGTGCAGCGCGTGCCTGTCAGGATCTATTTCGACGAGACCGACAAATACGTGCGAAAGCTGAAGGCCGGCATGAGCGTCTACGCCACCATCGACACCGGCCACAAGCGCTCGCTCGCCGGCCTGTTCGGATTGTCGGCGACGGCGAACCAGGACAAAGACCAGGACAAGGACTGATCCGATGTCCGGCCCCAATGCCAGCCTGATGGTCCCCGGCCTGCGCCGGAACATGGTGACGATCTGCGCCATGACCGCGACCATCATGCAGGCGCTGGACACCACCATCGCCAACGTCGCCTTGCCCTACATGCAGGGCTCACTGTCGGCCTCGCAGGACCAGATCAACTGGGTCTTGACCTCCTACATCGTCGCCGCCGCGATCATGACGGCGCCGGTCGGCTGGATCGCCAACCGCTTCGGCCGCAAGCGCATCTTCATCATCTGCGCCGCCGGCTTCACCTTCGCATCCGTGCTGTGCGGGCTCGCGCAGGACATCAACCAGATGGTGCTGTTCCGCCTGCTGCAAGGCGTGTTCGGCGCCGCCCTGGTGCCGCTGTCGCAATCGGTCATGCTCGATTATTACACGCTCCAGGAACGCGCCAAGGCGATGTCGATCTGGGGCATGGGCGTGATGATGGGCCCGATCATGGGCCCCTCGCTCGGCGCCTGGCTGACCGAGACCTATTCCTGGCACTGGGTGTTCTTCGTCAACCTGCCGTTCGGCGCCGTCACCGTGCTCGGCCTGATCGTCTTCATGGACGAGACCCGGAAGGATATCAGCCTCAAATTCGACTGGTTCGGCTTTGCCGCGCTGGCGGTCGCGATCGGCTCGCTTCAACTCGCGCTGGACAGGGGCGAGCAATTGGGCTGGCTCGAATCCAATGAGATCATCGCAGAGTTCATCGTCTCGGCCGTCGCCTTCTACTTCGTCCTCGCGCACTCCTTCACGACGTCGACGCCGTTCATCCGCTTCGCGCTGTTCAAGGATCGCAACTTCGTCACCGGCTGCATGTTCATGGTCGTGATGGGGCTCGTGCTGTTCTCGACCATGGCGCTGGCCTCGCCCTACATGCAGAACGTGATCGGCTATCCCATCATCACCGCCGGCCTGCTGCTGGCGAGCCGCGGCTTCGGCACCTTCTTCGCCATGATGCTGGTCGGCCGCATGATGCGTTATTTCGAGGCACGCACGCTGATCATCACCGGCCTGACGCTGACCGCGGGCTCGCTGTTCCAGATGACCGGGTGGACCGACCTGACCCAGGTGCCGGAGATCGTCACCGTCAGCGTCATCCAGGGCTTTGGCTTCGGCCTCGTCTTCGTGCCGCTCTCGACGGTGGCGTTCCTGACATTGTCGAACGAGCTGCGTACCGACGGCACCGCGATGCTGACCCTGATGCGCAACGTCGCGAGCTCGGTCGGCATCTCCGTCGTCATCGCCGAGCTGACGCAGGGAACGCGACGGACCTACGCGATCCTGTCCGAATACATCAACCCGTTCAACCACGCGCTCCAGATGCCCAGCGTCAGCGGCATGATCAATCTCTCCACCGACGCCGGCCGCGCCATGGCCGACAGGATGGTCAGCGTGCAGGCGCAGATCATCGCGTTCGCACACGACTATATGCTGGTGATGATCTTCATCCTCTGCACCATCCCGCTCGCCTTGCTGATCGGCTCGACCAAGGCCACGCTGCGCAAGCAGGCCGCGGGGCCGGAACATGCGGTGATGGAGTAACCACAGGTGTCATGCCCCGGCTTGACCGGGGCATCCAGTACGCCGCAGCTTCTCCGAATCCCACAACCGTCTCTGGAATACTGGGTCGCCCGGTCAAGCCGGGCAACGACAGCGAACAGGTGGCACGAGCTTCTACAACAACTCCTCGCAGCCCAAATCGTCCACCGCCATCATCACCCGCTCCAGATTGTTCCACCAGATCAACGGCGGGATGTTGATGCTCCACTGCCAGACCGGCTTGGTGATGTGCCAGAGCACCGACAGACGATAATCCTGATCGAGCGCGCCGCGCGTGTAGCTGCTGACGCCGTTGGCTATCAGCGTCTCGTGGTAACGATTGAGCAGCGCCCGCTCGAGCGCCTGCCTGCGATCTGGATACCATTGCATCGCCATCATGTAGGCGAGGTCGGTGGTAGGCACGTTGATGCCCCAGAGGTCGAAATCGAAGATGCGCACGCTATCCGCGACGCTGGCGCGCGGAAGCAGAAAATTCCAGGTATGCGCGTCGCCGTGAGTGATCGTAGCGTGGCGGCGAGAGTGGTAACGCTGGGATAGCCGGGCCGACTGATCGATGAGGCGGCGGTAGAGGATGCGGCGCTCTTCGCTGAGGCGGTCGCCGAGCAGGTCGGCGAAGCGATCGTAATGGCCGGCGAAGGTCTCCATGTGGCTTGTGCTGTCCTCAGTGCTCGCCCAGGTGCCGACAGTCTCGCCGAGACCGGGATGGTCCCACCACGCTGCATGCATGCCGGCCAGCGTGGTGACGATCGCCATCGCCTGCGCGCGCAAGGGCGGCAGCGGCCATTGCGTGGCGATCTCATGGCTGTCGGTGAGGTCCTCGAGCAGTAGATGCCAAGTCTGGCTCTCTTCGTCGAAATGACCGTCGAAACAGCGCGGCACGAGCCCCGGCGGCATCTGCGGCGCAAGCTTCGTGTAGAAGGCCACTTCGTGCCGGCCGCCATTTGCAAGCGTCTTCGCGAAGGCGGAATGCGCGGTCTTCAGGATCAGGGATTGCGGCGCACCGGCAGACTCCCCGACATAGCGCAAGCCGAGTCGCACGATGTGCGACAGGATCGTGTCACGCTCATGCAGCACCTTCACTTCGCGGACAGCGCCACGATCCAGCGCGCCAGCCTTGCGCAGCGCAGCCGTCAGTTGGGCGGGCTCAACGACCGCCGGCAGTTGTGGAGGTGTCATAACCACGATGCCCCTGTCCCGCGCCATACTGCACGATCACGGCCCCACGCACCAGCCGCAGACCCGGCGCCCGACTCAAGCCGCTTCGGTCGAGTCGCGCACGGTCCGGACGACGACCGACCGCAGCGATTCCAGGTTGGCCGCCATGCCCGCGATCGCCTGCCTCACCTCCGTGGCGCGCTCGTCCACCGAGGCGGCGTCGCGGCTGACATTGGCGATCTTGGCCGAGACCTCCTTCGCAGGACGGCTGCGGAGACGCCGAGGAGAAAGTAGAGGATCGAGCTGTCGCGCTCGGCCGCCAGCTTCTCCATGTCGGCATTCTGCTTGTTGGCGCTCTCGACGATACTGTCGATGACGGCGCGGTGCGCGGTGTAGGCGTCCTTGAGCTGCGCATAGGCGCGTTCGGCGCCGGCCACGTCCTTGGCTTTGAGGGCCGGCAGGAGTTGGTCGGACAAAAGCTTCCAGAACTTCTGCACCTCGGCGTCGGATTTCGACACCAGCGCCGTCTTCAGATCGGTGGAGAGGCTGGAGGTGGTCCAGAATGCCTTGCGCTCATCGTAATCCTTGCGGAGCTGGACCAGGCGTTCGCCATGGGCCGACAGCTGGTCCGGCTCGCGCATGGCGAGCGTGGCCTCGAGATAGGCTTCGATCACATATTCGGGCGGCGGCAGGATGTCCGCGATGAGGTCGTTGCCGAGCTTGATGTCGGAATAAAGCGGACCGCCGACCTTGAGCTCGCGCAGGGCGTAAAGGCTGGTCGAGACGACGGCAGTAAAGCCGATGGCGAGCACGATCCCGAATGCAATGACTGCAGAAGAAAGCGAGAGACGAATTTTCATGAAACAATCCAATGGCGCAGGTCGAAATCCGAACGGACCCTAAACAACTGCGGTAAACACGGGATTGCTTCGCGCGGAAATTGTATCCCGCGGGCACCGGAAAATTACGAAAAGAGGACGTCAGTCGGTCGTTTTTGAGTCAGCGAGACCAACTCAGGGCACGGAGAGAAACGTCTCAGGCCCGATGAAACGCAGCAACTAGCTCAGTTGCGCTGGATGAGAAACGCGTGGCGGCTGTCGATATCGCCGCCACGCGTTGCTGCCTCACATGTCGAAGAAGACCGTCTCGTCGTCGCCCTGAAGCCGCAGGTCGAGCCGATAGACCGTCTTCCCCGCCTCGCGCGTCGCGATCAGCGTCGCGCGGCGATCGGCCGGCACCAGTCCCAGCACGGGATCGGCGGCATTGCCGGCCTCGTCGCTGAAATAGATGCGGGTGTAGAGATGCCGCAGCATGCCGCGGCCGAACACCGCAAGCACGATGTGCGGCGCCTGTGGCTTGCCGTCGGGATCGGGCACCGCGCCCGGCTTGACGGTGTCGAAGGAATAATTGCCGTCCTTGTCGGTGCCGCAGCGGGCAAAGCCGCGGAAGCTCGCATTCGGCAATGCGCGCTTGTCCTGGGGGTCGGCGAAGCGGCCCTGCGCGTCCGCCTGCCAGATCTCCAGCATGACGTCGGGCACCACGACGCCGTCACCGTCGAACACGCGGCCTTCGATGCGGACGCGATCCCCGGTGACGTCGGGCGTCAGCGTCGAGTTGGTGAACGCGTCGTTCCAGGCGTATTCGCCGGTCGGCGTCAGGCCGTATTTGAAGAACGGACCGACGGTCTGCGATGGGGTAATACCGTTGTCCTGCACTTAAGTGTTCTCCATTGGCGTGGCGTTCTTGCCGCGCAGCACGATGTCAAAGCGGTAGCACAGCGCCCATTCGGGCTGCGTGTTCTCGAGGTCGAATGACGACACCATCCGCGCCCGCGCGTTCTCGTCCGGCACCGAGTTGAAGATCGGGTCAAACGGGAACAGCGGGTCAGCAGGGAAATACATCTGCGTCACGAGCCGCGTGACGAAGGAATGGCCGAACACCGACAGATGGATATGCGCGGGACGCCAGGCGTTGTGGTGATTGCCCCAGGGATAGGCGCCAGGCTTGATGGTGACGAAACGGTAGTAGCCGTCGGCATCGCTCACGGTGCGGCCCGCGCCGGTGAAGTTCGGATCGAGCGGCGCCGGATGCTGGTCGCGGACATGGACGTAGCGGCCGCAGGAATTGGCCTGCCAGATCTCGACCAGCGAGTTCGGCACGCCGCGGCCGTCCTCATCGCGCACATGGCCATGCACGATGATGCGCTCGCCGATCGGCTCGCCGGTATGCTGGGTGGTGAGATCGGCGTCGCCCTCGCGCACGGTCTCGTGGCCGTAGACCGGGCCGGTCAATTCCGACAGCGTGTGCCGCATCGGGATCAAGGGCTTGTTCGGCGCGCGCTTGATCGAGCTCTTGTATTCGGGCGACAGCGGCAGCGGATGCGCCTTGTTGCTATCGACGGGATAGATGAATGTCATTGGCGAACTCCTCCCCGGCCATTTTGCTCCGGCCGGTCAACGCTTCCCCCGATCATTATAGAACATAACTAATCTAGGGAAGCGGGTTTGGCAGGTGTCCTGCGCCGGCAGGACCACGCTATTTGATCGGCGGACGCGGCAGCACGGCCTCACCGGCCTCCAGCCGGTAGGTGTGGTCGAGCGAATACCAGGGGGTCGGGACGTCTCGTGCGGTCGGATGCGGCGCGTCGTGGCGCTGGAACTTGCCTATCAGTGCCTGCGTCACCCCGAACTGCACGTCGCTGTCGATATGCGGGTCGGCGGGGTCGTAGACCTGCGAGATCAGCACCTTGAATCCGGGCTTGAAGATCAGGGCGTGCAGATGCGCGGGACGAAAGGGATGCCGGCTCTGCGCCTCCAGGAGGCGGCCGACCACGCCATTGGTCGGGATGGGATAGCCGACCATCATCACCGAGCGGAAGGCGAAGCGTCCGTCCTGGTCGGTCGTGAACTTGCCGCGCAGGTTCATGTCGGCCTGATCAGGGTCCTGATTCTCGTAGAGACCGACCGGCGAGGCGTGCCAGACATCGACATCCGCACCGGCGACGGGACGGCCGTCCTTGTCGATGACGCGGGCGCTGACGAACAGCGGCGCGCCGGGCGTCTCCGAGCGGACGATCGAGCCGCCATTCTCGACCCGCGGCGAGTTCAACCGCCAGAACGGGCCGAGCAGCGACTGATCGGTTTCGGTATTGCCCCGATCGCCGTTGTTGAGCAGGCACACCAGCGGCGAGACGCCGAGCGAGCCCGCCATCAGCACGACTTCGTTGTGCGTGTCGGTCGTGAGCTTGCCTAGCTCGGCCACGATCGCGGTCGCGTCCCGGAACTCCTTCTCAGTCAGGCGGACATCGCGGACGAAGGCGTGCAGATGCTTGACGAGGGAGACCATGATCTGGCGCAGCCGCGGATCGGACGTCCGCTCCATCACCGCCAGTGCAGCGGCCGTGACGTCCTGCTCGCGCTCGATGATCATGCTCGTCTCCGGATTACCCGTCATTCCGGGCGCGAGTGAAACGAACGAGCCCGGAATCTTCGCCTCTCCCCGCTTGCGGGGAGAGGGAGAGGAGAGAGTTCAGTTCAGCTTCTCGATCGCAACGGCAACGCCCTGGCCAACGCCGACGCACATCGTGGCCAGCGCGAGCTTGCCGCCGCGCTTTTCCATGCCGTGGACGGCGGTGAGCGCGAGGCGCGCGCCGCTCATGCCGAGGGATGGCCGAGCGCGATGGCGCCGCCATGCGGATTGACGAAATCGGCGTCGTCGGCAACGCCGAGCTGGCGCATGCAGGCAATGCCTTGCGAGGCGATGGCCTCGTTGAGCTCGATCAGGTCGAAATCGCTGATCTTCTTGCCGAGGCGTTCCATCAGCTTGCGGGTTGCGGGCACCGGGCCGATGCCCATGATGCGCGGCGGCACGCCGGCCGAGGCGAGGCCGAGGATGCGGGCGCGCGGGGTGAGGCCATGCTTCTTCACGGCGGCTTCAGAGGCCAGGATCATCGCGGCGGCGCCGTCATTGACGCCGGAGGCGTTGCCGGCGGTCACGGTGCCGGGATTGCGCACGATCGGCTTCAGTTTTGCCAGGCCTTCCAGCGTCGTCTCCGGGCGCGGATGCTCGTCCTTGTCGATCGTGATCGGGCCCGCCTTGCCGCCGGGGATGGTGATCGGCGTGATCTCCTCGGCGAAATAACCCGCCGCGATCGCCGCGCCCGCGCGCTGCTGCGAACGGATGGCGAAGGCGTCCTGGTCGGCGCGCGAGACCTGGAATTCCTCGGCGACGTTCTCGCCGGTCTCCGGCATGGCGTCGACGCCATACTGCGCCTTCAACAGCGGATTGATGAAACGCCAGCCGATGGTGGTGTCAAAAATCTCGGCGGAGCGCGAGAAGGCTTCCTGCGCCTTGCCCATCACGAAGGGCGCGCGGGTCATGGATTCGACGCCACCGGCAATCGCAAGCTCGATCTCGCCGGAACGGATGGCGCGGCCGGCCGCACCGACCGCGTCCAGGCCGGAGGCGCAGAGCCGGTTCAGGGTCTGGCCGGGAACCGAATCCGGCAGGCCCGCAAGCAGCAGGGCCATGCGCGCGACGTTGCGGTTGTCCTCGCCGGCCTGGTTGGCGCAGCCGAAGAAGACTTCGTCGACCTGTGCCCAGTCGAGATTGGGATGCTTGGCCATCAGCGCCTTGATCGGGGCCGCCGCGAGGTCGTCGGCGCGCACCTTGGCGAGCGAGCCGCCGAAACGGCCGATCGGGGTCCGCACGGCATCGCAGATAAAGACGTCACGCATCGTTGTTCTCCCTGAATGCCGCGGTCCGGCCCAAATTCTTCAATGTCCGCGGAGTTTTAGGAGGGCGCCCGCGGCAGGTCAATTGACGGTTTCTTGCGTGTTCCGAGGGGTGCGCACGCTGCCAATGCATGCCGCGGTGCGGACAACGTGGAAAACCCGCCTGCTCTGGCCAAACCGGTAGGAGCAGGAGGCGAAATTTTGTAGGTTGCGCCGCCCATGACAATGCAACAGCCCATCCCCGCGCCAGAACCCGAATCCACGCCCGCACCGCCGGCGGAAGCTGCCGCGCGCGTCACGCCGATGATGGA
Source organism: Bradyrhizobium barranii subsp. apii (assembly GCF_011516635.5). Lineage (GTDB taxonomy): Bacteria > Pseudomonadota > Alphaproteobacteria > Rhizobiales > Xanthobacteraceae > Bradyrhizobium > Bradyrhizobium barranii. Next base: position 9,853,675 of record NZ_CP096255.1, read on the forward strand.
ACAGTACCTTGAGATCAAGGCGGCGCATCAGGGCCTGCTGCTGTTCTACCGGATGGGCGACTTCTACGAGCTGTTTTTCGAGGACGCCGAGATCGCCTCGAAGACGCTCGGCATCGTGCTGACCAAGCGCGGCAAGCATCAGGGCGCCGACATCCCGATGTGCGGCGTGCCGGTCGAGCGTTCCGAGGATTATCTGCATCGCCTGATCAGCGCCGGCCACCGGGTCGCCGTGTGCGAGCAGACCGAAGATCCCGCCGCCGCCAAGGCGCGCGGCAACAAGAGCGTGGTGCGTCGTGGCGTGGTGCGGCTGGTCACGCCGGGCACGCTGACCGAGGACACGCTGTTAGACGCGCGCGCCAACAATTATCTGCTGGCGATCGCGCGCGCCCGCGCCTCCGGTGGCGGCGACCGTTTTGGGCTTGCCTGGATCGACATCTCGACCGCCGAATTCACGGTGATGGAATGCTCTAGCGGTGAGCTCGCCGCGACGCTGGCACGCATCAATCCGAATGAGGCGATCGTCACCGACGCGCTCTACAATGACGGCGAGCTCGGACAGACCTTGCGCGAGCTGCCGGCGGTGACGCCGCTGACCCGCGACGTCTTCGATGGCGCCACGGAAAAACGCCTGTGCGATTATTTCGCCGTCGCGACCATGGACGGGCTGGCGCAACTGACGCGGCTGGAAGCCACTGCCGCCGCCGCCGCCGTCACCTATGTCGACCGCACCCAGGTCGGCAAGCATCCGCCGCTGTCGCCACCCGCGCGCGAGGCCTCGGGCGCCACCATGGCGATCGATCCGGCCACCCGCGCCAATCTCGAGCTGACGCGAACGCTCGCGGGTGAACGGCGCGGCTCGCTGCTCGGTGCCATCGACTGCACGGTGACCTCGGCCGGCTCGCGCCTGCTGGCGCAGCGGCTGGCCGCGCCGCTGACGGACGCGCCCGCAATCGCGCGGCGGCTCGATGCCGTCAGCGCCTTCGTTGCAGACTCCGCTGCGCGTGAAGACATCCGCAGCATCCTGCGCGGCGCGCCCGACATGTCGCGCGCACTGGCCCGTCTCTCGGTCGGCCGCGGCGGCCCGCGCGATCTTGCAGGCCTGCGCGACGGTATCATCGCCGCCGACCAGGTGCTGACGCGGCTTGGCGAGCTCGACCAGCCGCCGCAGGAGATCGCGGTGGTGATGGCGGCCCTGCAGCGTCCGTCGCGCGAGCTCGCATCCGAATTTGCCAGCGCGCTGGACGAGCAGCTGCCGCTGATCAAGCGCGACGGCGGCTTCGTGCGTCAGGGCTACGAGCCCGCGCTCGACGAAACGCGAAGCCTGCGTGACGCCTCGCGCCTGGTGGTGGCCTCGATGCAGGCGCGCTACGCCGATCATACCGGCGTGAAGGGCCTCAAGATCCGGCACAACAACGTGCTCGGCTATTTCGTCGAGGTCACCGCGCAGCACGGCGACAAGCTGATGTCGGCGCCGCTGAATGCGACCTTCATCCATCGCCAGACGCTGGCCGGACAGGTGCGCTTCACCACCTCGGAGCTCGGCGAGATCGAGGCCAAGATCGCCAATGCCGGCGACCGCGCGCTCGGACTCGAGCTCGAGATCTTCGAGCGGCTGGCCGCGAAGGCGCTTGATATCAGCGACGATCTGCGCGCCGCCGCCCATGCCTTCGCGCTGCTCGACGTCGCGACCTCGCTGGCCAAGCTCGCGGTCGACGACAATTATGTGCGGCCGGACGTGGATGACTCCCTCGGCTTTGCGATCGAGGCGGGCCGCCATCCCGTCGTGGAACAGGCGCTCAAGCGCAATGGCGAGCCATTCATTGCCAATGCCTGCGATCTCTCGCCAACACCGGCGCAAAAATCCGGCCAGCTGTGGCTGCTCACCGGTCCCAACATGGCCGGTAAATCGACCTTCCTGCGCCAGAACGCGCTGATCGCGCTGCTGGCGCAGATCGGCAGCTTCGTGCCGGCCACGCGCGCGCGGATCGGCATCATCGACCGCCTGTTCTCGCGCGTCGGCGCCGCCGACGACCTCGCGCGCGGCCGCTCCACCTTCATGGTGGAGATGGTCGAGACGGCTGCGATCCTGAACCAGGCCGGCGAGCGCGCGCTCGTGATCCTCGACGAGATTGGCCGCGGCACCGCGACGTTCGACGGTCTCTCCATCGCCTGGGCCGCGATCGAGCATCTGCACGAGAGCAACCGCTGCCGCACGCTGTTCGCCACGCACTATCACGAGCTGACCGCGCTCTCGGCAAAACTGCCGCGCATGTTCAACGCGACGGTGCGGGTGAAGGAATGGCAGGGCAATGTCGTGTTCCTGCACGAGGTGCTGCCGGGCTCGGCCGACCGCTCCTACGGCATCCAGGTCGCCAAGCTCGCAGGCCTGCCGCCGGCCGTGATCACGCGCGCCAAATCGGTGCTGGCGAAGTTGGAGGCGCAAGACCGCGGCCAGACCGCACGTGCGCTGGCCGACGATCTGCCGCTGTTCGCGGTGCCCTCGCGCGCCGCCGCCGAAGCCGCACCGCCGACCGAGGCCGAGCTATTGATCGACGCCGTGAAGGCCCTCCACCCGGACGAGATGTCCCCGCGCGAGGCGCTGGATGCGCTCTATGCGTTGAAGGCCAAGCTGCCGAAGCAGTGACGATGCCGTAGAGTGGGCAAAGCGCAGCGTGCCCACCATTCAACGACCAATTCGCGGGAAGATGGTGGGCACGGCGCGCGAAGAGCGCGCCTTTGCCCACCCTACGACCTCTGCGCGCTTGGCTTACGCCCTTGCCGCCATCGCGGCGGCTTCCGCGGCGGCGCGCTGCATGCTGGTCGACATCTCGTTCGTGACCGTGCTCTGCTCCTCGACGGCGGCGGCTGTCGAGGTGACGTATTCGCTGACGTTGTTGATGGCCTGCTTGATCGAGCCGAGCGCGCTGACGACGTCGCCGGAGATGCCGTTGAGGCTGCCGATCTCCTGGCCGATCTTGTCGGTCGCCTGTCTCGCCTGATTGGCGAGGCTCTTCACCTCGGAAGCGACCACCGCGAAGCCGCGGCCAGCCTCGCCGGCGCGCGCCGATTCGATCGTGGCGTTGAGCGCGAGCAGGTTGATCTGACTGGTAATGCTGTTGATCATCTCGATGATACCGCTCATCGCCTTCGCCGCCTCGGTCAGCCGCTGCGCCTGCGCGTCGGCAGAGGCAACCTGCTCCACCGCGCTCATCGCGGTCTCGCGTGACTTGGTCATCGCTTCGGAGATCTCGCGCACCGACGCGTTCAGCTCCTCCGAGCCTGCGGCGACCGATTCCATCATGCCGCGGACGCGCTCATTGCCCATGCGGACCAGCACCTGCCGCGTGGTGTCAGTGGCGTATTTCACGACCTTGAACGGCTTGCCGTTGAGATCGAGGATCGGGTTGTAGGAGGCCTGGATGTAGACCTCCTTGCCGCCCTTGCCGATGCGCTTGTATTCAGCCGCCTGGTACTGGCCGCGATTGAGCGTTGCCCAGAACTCGCGATAGGCAGCGCCGTCGCGCTCCGACGGCTCGACGAACATGCTGTGATGCTTGCCCTTGATCTCGGCCAGCGAATAGCCGAGCGTGCCGAGAAAATTGGCATTGGCGGTGATGATCGTGCCGTCCATGTTGAATTCGATCACGGCCTGCGCCTTGTCGATCGCCGATATCTGACCAGCGAGGTCGGCGTTCTTCAGCTTCTCCGCGGTGACGTCGGTCGCAAATTTGGCAACGCCGAACGGCTTGCCGTTCTCGTCGAGCAGCGGGTTATAAGAGGCGAGGATCCAGACCTCGCGGCCGCCCTTGCCGATACGCTTGTATTCGCCCGCCTGGTATTCACCGCGGTTGAGCCTGGCCCAGAATTCGCGATAGGCCGCGCTGTCGCGCTCAGCGGGGGCTACGAACAGGCTGTGATGCTTGCCCTCGATCTCGGCCAGCGAATAGCCGAGCGCCTGGCAGAAATTCTGGTTCGCAGTCACGATAGTGCCGTCGAGCTTGAACTCGATGACGGCCTGGGCGCGGCCGATGGCGGACACCTTGGAGGCTTCCGTCATGGCATTGATCTTCTTCGCGGTGATATCGGTCGCGATCTTCACGACCTTGACTGGCTTGCCGTCGCCGTCAAGCACGGGATTATACGACGCCTCGATCCAGATCTCGCGACCGCCCTTTGCAATCCGCTTGAACTCCGCGGCCTGGAACTCGCCGCTCTTCAACGCGGACCAGAACGCCTTGTACGCCGCGCCGCCTCGCTGATCGGCGGGCACGAACATGGAGTGATGCTTTCCCTTGATCTCCTCCAGCCCATAGCCCAGGGCCTTCAGGAAATTCTCGTTCGCGGTGAGGATGGTGCCATCCAGTGCAAATTCGATCGTCGCCTGCGAACGGCCGATGGCGTCGAGCTGTGCCTGGGCATTTCCATGGGGATTACGACCAAACATCAAAACATCTCCAGAATGGATCGCATGGTGCCGCAGCGCAACGCGCCTCAAAGACAGGCGAGCGGACGCCCTCGGACAGACCGAGCGTTGGAATATGACTAGCTGTGAACTATGTGGGTCCGTTCACGCGTACAGAGAACCCGCCTTGATGCCCATGTCCGCCCAAACGCGGAAACGACAACCGACGAGTAGCTTTACGGGGAATGCACCAAATTTAGATTAATGCACCTATCGGAATCGGGCAGCCCATCTCCGAAGAAATACGGAGTGATGGAACCGAAAATGGCCGGCGGAAGAAACGGCCGAAACGCGAATTAGCAACGATCGAATCGATACTTAGCGACGTCGCGACATGAACGGATCGCGGCCCCGCGCGCGCTTTTCCGCGCGTACCGTCCAGGATGCTGACCCATTAACGCAACGCCTTCCGGCGGCCGTCAGCGGCTTGCCCTGGCAAACGGCTCGATCAGCTTCAAGGTGGCGGCGAGGCGGATGCTGCGCTTGCCGGCGAGCGCGATCGCTTCCATGTCGGCGCCCTTGTCATCGCAGTGGCCGGAGAAGCCGATGCCCACCTCATAGCCACCGAACAAGGGATGCTCGCTCTTTGCCAGCGTGTGTTCCTGATTGACGAATTCACCTTTCCAGCGACCGTTCGCCGAAGAATAGGCGCCGAGATAATAGAAGAAGGCATCGCCGCCGAGGATGCGGCCGTCGCGCAGCAACATCACGCCGGTATGGCCACCGGTAATTCCATCCAGCATCCGGATGTCGATCGAATAGAGTCCGCTGACGATGCCGCCCTCGCCGACCGCACCGGGCGGGGGAACGTCATCGTCGCCGAGCGGCGTCATCACGGCGCGAAACACCGAGGCGTCCTCGACCACTTCTCCCTCGAAGCGGTAGAGCTTGCCCTGCGGTCGACCGCGAATACTGATTGTGACGGCGTCGGAACTGACCAGCGACCTGTGCTGCGGCGACCGGCTGTGGCGCTTCGTCCGGAGCCTGGCGACGATTTCGCCGTCCACAATCTCGTAGGTGCCGAAGTGGGCGAAGGCCGTATTGCCGCCAAGCATTTTCCCGGCATGGGCGTACAGCACGCTGCGGCCGGAGCCGTCGTTGATATCGTATTCGACCTTGTACAATCCCTCCACCGCACGCCCCGATCTTGCTCTGTTGCCAGTTTAGCGGGTCTGCCAGCCCGGGTAACTAACTATCCTGACGCAGGGTTGAGGTCCCAAGCGTAGCGTATCTCGCCTTACGAAGCGCGGCGCGGCTGATGCATCGGCCTCTTCCGTCGTCCCATCCACCACAGCGTCAGGTTCCAGCCGATGCAGGTGGCGAGTGCGCAACTCAAGCCGATCGCCGAGCCGAACTGCGTGACGGCGACGTGCAGCACCGCAATTGCCAGACCGAAGCCGAGCAGGCCCCAGGCGGAGTTGGCGAGCACGGCGGCGGTCGGCGGGCCGCCGATGCGCGGATGCAGGATCACCATCATGCTGGTGAACACGATCGGGTAGAGCGCGATGACGCCGCTTACCCGCGGGCCGACCCAGCCCGAGGTCGAGACCACGATCGCAACCAGCGTCGCGACCAGCGAGGCGCGGAATGGACTGTCGTACCAGCGACGCGTCACCAGCGGCATCTTCACATGGCGGTACCTTGCGAGCAGCGGAATGCAGATGCCGAAGGCGACCAGGTTGACGGCGAGCCCGGCGGTCAAAGTCCAGTCGAACAGGCGGATGATGGAGGCCAGCACGATCCACACCGCGACCGCGCTGCCGGCGCTCACCAGCAGATTGTTCCGCTGCGCCAGCACGACATAGGTGAGCCCAAGGACGATCGTCGCGGCGTTGACCGGAAGGCTCGACAGCGCGCCTTGCGCGATGAAGGCGGCGTCATGGTCGAGCGCGAGGAAGACGTAGGAAGGACCGGCCGAGATCGGCAAGGTCGCCACCAGTCCGCCGATCACCGGACCGGTGCGCTCGGCAATGAACGACGCGGACACGACGAACGCCGCGGCGATCGCCATGCGCAGGACGAGGAAGATGATGAAGTGGAGCTCGGGGGGCATTTTTTGCTTCTTACCCTGCCCTGGCAGGGGTCCGAGACGAGCGAAGCTCGCTCGTGGGTCGGCTCATCTGGAGCGTAGCGAAATATGAGACGGGGTGGGGTGACAGTCTCTCGACGGATACGGTGCCCGAGTGGAGAGATCACCCCACCCCGCTCGCGCTACGCGCGATCGACCATCCCCCTCAAGGGGAGGGGCAGGAAGTCACATCCGCTGCATCGACACCGAAACCTTCGGGCCGCTCTTGATGGTCTGGTAGACCACGCAATAGCGCTCGGTGAGTTTGAGCAGGAGATCGAGCTTGTCCTGCGGCGCGTCGGTGTCGACCTCGAAGCGCAGGCGGATCTCGGCGAAGCCGACCGGGGTCTCCTTGTCGACGCCGAGCGTGCCGCGGAAATCGAGATCGCCCTCGGCATAGACGTTGCCGGTCTTCAGCGGGATCTCGATGGCGGTCGCAACCGATTTCAGCGTGACGCCGGCGCAGGCGACCAAGGCTTCCAGCAGCATGTCGCCGGAGCAGAGCTCGAGGCCGGAGCCGCCGGTGGCCGGATGCAGGCCCGCCATCGCGATGGCGCGGCCGGTCTCGACCTTGCAGGCGATGCCTTCGCTGTCGGTCGAGCCCTTGGCCTTCAGCGTGATCATCGCGGTCTTGGGATCGGTCTTGTAGCGTTCCTTGATCGGGGCCTGCATCTGGCGCAGTGCTGCGGCGTCCATCTTGTTCTCTCCCGGAAAAATCGTCCTTCGATGTACCGGCTCAGAGAGAAAATGTCACCACCACATGGCCTGACCGGGACCCTGGGTTGCGTCACGGTCGGGCACGTTGCGGTCCAGCGAACGGTCGAGTGACGTCAGCACACTTCGCTTGAAATTCTCGAACAGCGGCGAATTGCGGTCGCGCGGCCGGCCCAGATTGATCTCGATCTGGTCGAACAGCCGGCCCGGCCGCGGCCGCATCACCAAAACGCGATCAGCCAGCACCACGGCCTCGTCGACGTCATGTGTGACGAGGATCAAGGTCGGCCGCGTATCGGCCCAGAGGTCGAGCAGATGATCCTGGAGATCCCTGCGGGTGAAGGCGTCGAGCGCCGAGAACGGCTCGTCGAGCAGCAGCACTTCCGGTTGCGGCACCAGCGCACGCGCGATCGCGACACGCTGCGCCTGCCCGCCCGAGAGCTCACGCGGCCAGGCCTGCGCCTTGTCGGCGAGGCCGACGCGGGCGAGCGCGCGCGCCACCTTCTCGCTCCGCTCAGTCGCGGGCAGGTCGGCAAGGCCGAAGCCGATATTGTCGGCGACGCTGAGCCAGGGCAGAAGCCGCGGCTCCTGGAAGATGATGCCGATTTTTGCGTGCGGCGAATTGATCGCCTCGCTGTCGAGCGTCACCGTGCCTGCGCTCGCGCGATCGAGGCCTGCGATGGCGCGCAAGAGCGTGGACTTGCCGCAGCCGGAGCCGCCGATGATGGCGACGATCTCGCCCTGTTTGATCTCGGCGGAGAAGCGCGCCAGCGCCTGCACGCCGTTGGGATAGGTCTTGCTGACCCGGTCGAGCGCCAGCATCGTGTTACGTTCCCTTCGCGCGCCCGAAGGCGTCCTGCCAGCGCAGGAACGGCGCGGCTGCGACCTCGATCAGCCAGTCGGTGAGCTTGCCGAGGATGGCGAAGATGACGATCGCGGCCAAAATCTGCGCGGGCTTGCCGAGCTGCTGGCCGTCGAGCAGGAGATAGCCGAGGCCTTCCGAGGCGCCGATCAGCTCGGCCGCCACCACGAACATCCAGCCAAGCCCGAGGCCGACACGCAACGACACCACATAGGCCGGCAGCACGGCAGGCAGCAGGATGCGGCGGATCATGGCGAACCCGGAGAGGCGGAAGGTGCGACCAACCTCGACGATCTTGCGATCGACGGAAAGGATCGCGCCCATCACGCCGAGATAGACCGGGAAGAACACGCCGACCGCGATCAGCGCGATCTTGGAGGTCTCGAAGATGCCGAGCCAGAGGATGAATAACGGCACCCAGGCCAGCGAAGGGATCGCACGCAGCGCCTGCACGGTCGGATCGAGCAGCCGCCGCGCCAGCGACCAATAGCCGGAGATGGCACCGAGCACGGTGCCCGCGATCACGCCGAAGGCGAAGCCGAGACCGACCCGCCATAGCGTCGCGGCGATGTGGCGGACCAGCTCTCCGGAGCGGGCGAGCTCGGCGATGGTCGCAAAGACGCGCGAGGGCGGCGGCACCAGACGGCCGTTGGACCAGCCGGACCAGACCACCAGCTCCCAGCCGAGCGCGAGGATGAGCGGCAGCAAGATTCCAAGCAACGGCCGCGCATAACGCGACAGCCGCGAGGGCGCGGCGGCGCTCTCGGCCGGTTCCGATGTCTGTTGCAGGACTGGCGCGTCGGTGATCATGGCCGGTAGGGAGCGCGTCTGGCGAGGGAATGCAACACTACTCTTGCCGCGCTTTCTTGCGTCGTCCCCGCGAAGGCGGGGGACCCATAGCCACAGGCAGACATGGCTACGGGGACTCGGAGTGACCGCCTTCGCGTCAAACTACTCCCTGGGCTTATGGGTCCCCGGCTCGCTTCGCGCCCCGGGACGACAGCGGAGTTTGTTGCGCGCACCTGCCTCTTGCGCAGAACTAGTTCGTCGGCAGCGGGACCTGGTCGTCGATCAGGGCATCCAGCGTGGCCTTCACGTCGACCTTGGCGTCGACGACGCCGGCCTGCTGCAGGGCAAGGCCGGCGGCGAGGATCGACTCGCGCTGGGGTGCGCCGATGCGGCTGTGGGTGAGCTCGGTGCGCTCCTTGAGCTGCTTGTCGACGACCGCGTCCGGCAGCTTGGTCACGGCGATGAAGGTCTTCTTCAGGTCGTCGTAATTCGCCAGCGAATATTTGCGGGCCTCTTCATACACCGCGAGCACGCGGCGGGCGGCGTCCGGATAGTCCTTCAAGAACTGCTCGCGCACATTGAGGATGCCCCAGGTGTTGGCATCCGCCTTGCGATAAAACAGTTTTGCACCTTCCTCGACCTCGGCCTGCGCCATCATCGGATCGAGGCCGGCCCAGGCGTCGACGTCGCCGCGGATCAGCGCGGTCTTGCCGTCGGCGTGCTGGAGCAGCACCGGCGTGATGTCCTTCTCAGTCAGGCCTGCACCGAGCAGCGCGCGCACAAGGAAGATGTGCGGATCGGTGCCGCGCGTCACCGCGACGCGCTTGCCCTTGAGATCAGCAACGCTCGCGATCTTGGAATCCTTTGATGTCACCAGCGCCGTCCATTCGGGACGCGAATAGACGTAGATCGACTTGATGGGGTTCCCGTTGATCTTCGCCACCAGCGCCGCCGAGCCCGCGGTCGAGCCGAAATCGATCGAGCCGGCGTTGAGGAATTCGAGCGCCTTGTTGGAGCCAGCCGACTGCACCCAAATGATGCTGATGCCGTCCTTGGCGAACTCCTTCTCCAGCAGACCCTTCTGCTTCAGGACCATCGACACCGGATTGTAGGTCGCCCAGTCGATGCGGATTTCCTTGAGCGGATCCGCCGCCCGTGCCGCGGGGGTCATGGCGAGCGCAACAGCCCCCGCCAACAGAATGCGTCGTGTAATCCCGGTCATGCCCAGCCTCCTCAAAAACTTCATTGTTTTTCAATGAGTTATTTCTAGAGGTCAACGAGAAAATCGCTATCCCGAAAGCCCCTCGGCCGAGAACGATTTTGCCCGAGGCCGGCCTTTTCCAGCATGGAACGACTATTGCCAGAGAATGGCGGGTGACAGCGCCTGTCACCTCTTATATCCGGTGAGACATGGACAGCGTCGCGACTGAGCACAAGCCAGAGGTGGACGATCGCTTCGACACCGCGCGGATCACCGCCGCGGTCGATGCGCTTGCCGAGAAGCATCAGGGACGTGAGGACACGTTCCGCACGGCCATGGCGCAAATGCTGAAGGCCGAGCTGATCGCAGCGCGCGCCGCGGCGCAGGCGATCCTGCTGAAGGACCGTCACGGCCGGCGCTGCGCCGAGCGGCTGTGCCACGTGCAGGACGAGATCATCCGCATCCTGTATTCGGCGGCGACCCGGCATCTCTACCGCTCGCCGATCCCGAGCGGCGCGGAGCGCATGGCGGTGGTCGCGACCGGCGGCTATGGCCGCGGCCTGATGGCACCGGAATCCGACATCGATCTCCTGTTCATCCTGCCCTACAAGCAGACCGCCTGGGGTGAGCAGGTGGCTGAGGCTATTCTCTACTGTCTCTGGGACATGGGGCTGAAGGTCGGGCACGCCACGCGCTCGGTCGATGAATCGATCCGGCAGGCGCGCGGCGACATGACCATCCGCACCGCGATCCTGGAAACGCGCTTCCTGACCGGCGACCAGCCGCTCTATGACGAACTGGTCGCGCGCTTCGACAAGGACGTGGTGCAGGGCACGGCGTCCGAATTCGTCACCGCAAAGCTCGCCGAGCGCGAGGAGCGCCACCGCCGCGGCGGCCAGTCGCGCTACCTGGTCGAGCCCAACGTCAAGGACGGCAAGGGCGCCTTGCGCGACCTGCACACGCTGTTCTGGATCGCCAAATACGTCTACCGCGTCCGTGATACCGACGAGCTGGTCGAGCGCGGCGTGTTCGACGCGCAGGAATACCGCACCTTCCGCCGCTGCGCCGACTTCCTCTGGTCGGTGCGCTGCAATCTGCACTTCTACTCCGGCCGCGCGGAGGAGCGCCTCTCCTTCGATCTCCAGCGCGAGATCGCGGTCCGGCTCGGCTACACCTCGCATCCCGGCATGCAGGACGTCGAGCGCTTCATGAAGCACTACTTCCTGGTCGCCAAGGAAGTCGGCAACCTCACCGCCATCCTCTGCGCCAAGCTCGAGGACCAGCAGGCCAAGCCCGCGCCGGTGCTGAGCCGGATGATGGCGCGGCTGCGCCCCGCGCCCGCGAAGCGCCGCGTCCCCGACAGCGACGACTTCCTCGTCGACAACAACCGCATCAACGTCGCCGCGCCCGACGTGTTCAAGCACGATCCGGTCAATTTGATCCGGATCTTCCGTCTGGCGCAGAAGAACAACCTCGCCTTCCATCCGGACGCGATGCGCGACGTGACGCGCTCGCTCGGACTGATCAACGCGCAGCTGCGCGAGAACCCGGAAGCGAACCGGCTGTTCATGGAGATCCTGACCTCCGACAACGCCGAGATCGTGCTGCGGCGGATGAACGAGACCGGCGTGCTCGGCCATTTCATCCGCGCCTTCGGCAAGATCGTCTCGATGATGCAGTTCAACATGTATCATCACTACACCGTCGACGAGCATCTGATCCGCTGCGTCGGCTTCCTGCAGGACATCGAGCGCGGCGGCATCGAGGAGTTCACGGTCGCCAGCGATCTCTTCCGCAAGATCCGGCCCGAGCACCGTGCGGTGATCTACATCACGACGCTGTTGCACGACATCGCCAAGGGACGGCCGGAGGATCACTCGATCGCGGGCGCCAAGGTGGCGCGCCGGCTGTGCCCGCGGCTCGGCTTCAGCGCGGCCGACACCGAGCTCGTGGCCTGGCTGATCGAGGAGCATCTGACGATGTCCACGGTCGCGCAGTCGCGCGACCTCTCCGACCGCAAGACCATCGAGAATTTCGCCGCCGTGGTGCAGTCGGTCGAGCAGATGAAATTGCTCACGATCCTGACCACCGCCGACATCCGCGGCGTCGGCCCGGGCGTGTGGAACGGCTGGAAGGCGCAGCTGCTGCGCTCTCTCTATTATGAAACCGAACCGGTGCTGACCGGCGGCTTCTCGGAAGTCGACCGCGGCAAGCGCCTCACGGCCGCCTACGCCGAATTCCGCATGGCCTTCGCCGAGTGGCCGGCGGACGAGCTCGATGCCTATATCGGCCGGCACTATCCCGCCTATTGGCTCAAGGTCGAGCTGCCGCGAAAGATCCGCCATGCCCGCTTCGTCCGCTCCAGCGAACAGGCCGGCCACAAGCTCGCGATCAATGTCGGCTTCGACGAGGTGCGCGGCGTCACCGAGCTCACGATCTTCGCCGCCGACCATCCCTGGCTGCTCTCGATCATCGCCGGCGCCTGCGCCTCGGCCGGCGCCAACATCGTCGACGCGCAGATCTACACCACGACCGACGGCCGCGCGCTCGACACGATCTCGATCTCCAGGGAATACGATCGCGACGAGGACGAGGGAAGGCGCGCCACGCGCATCGGCGAGATGATCGAGGACGTGCTGGAAGGCAAGCTGCGGCTGCCCGAAGTGGTGGCGCGGCGCACCGTGCGCAGCAAGGCGCGGCCTTTCACGATCGAGCCGGAAGTGACCATTAACAACCAATGGTCCGACCGCTACACGGTGATCGAGATGTCCGGCCTCGACCGCCCCGGCCTGCTCTACGAGCTGACCACCGCGATCTCGAAGCTCAACCTCAACATCGCCTCGGCCCATGTCGCGACCTTCGGCGAGCGTGCCCGCGACGTGTTCTACGTCACCGACCTCCTGGGCGCGCAGATCAACGCGCCGACGCGCCAGTCCGCAATCAAGAGCGCGCTGACCCACGTGATGGCCGGCGACAAGGCGGTGCAGCCGGCGGCGTGAGGAGAGAGCTAAATCTCTACCCCCTCATGCCGCAGCAGCCAGCGCTTCCGCTCGAGCCCGCCGCCATATTTCACCAGCGAGCCATCCGCGCCGATCAGGCGGTGACAGGGCAGCACCACGCTGATCGGGTTTGAGCCGTTGGCATGGCCGACGGCACGAATGGCTTTGGGCATATCGATCCTTGCGGCCATCGCGCCATAGCTCATCGTGGTACCGGCAGGAATTTGCGCGAGCGCCGTCCAGACCCTTTGCTGGAAAGGCGTGCCGGCGATGCGCCATGCGACGCGCGAGAGCTGGCCGAGATCGCCTTCGAAATAACCCGACAGCGCCGTCCGCATCTCCGTCGGCGCAGGCAGATCGCTCAGATCCACGGCGCCGTATTGCAGGCGCAACAGCTCGCGCATGCGGTGCTCGTAGTCTTCCCAGTCGAGCGCACGCAAGGCGCCCTCGGCATCGGTGACGAGCAGCGCGATCCCGATCGGCGTCGTCAGGCGATCGAGGCCGAATCGTTCAGCCGGTTTGGTTGATCGAGCGGGCATTGCGACACCAGGCCATCGAAACACGCCATCGCACTTGCCATGCCGGCCGTGCTAACGTCCACCCGAAAGCTGACGCTTTGGGGGGCTCAACTTGATTCTGATCACCAATGTCCTGGTGGCGCTGGTCGCCGCACTGCACGCCTACTTCCTGATCCTGGAGATGTTTCTCTGGGACAAGCCGCTTGGCTTGAAGACATTCCGCAATACGCCTGAAAAGGCCGAGATCACGAAGGTGCTGGCGGCCAACCAAGGGCTCTATAACGGCTTCCTCGCCGCCGGCCTGATCTGGGGCCTCGTCCACGGCAACCCGGCCTTCGCATTCCAGATCAAGGCATTCTTCCTGCTCTGCGTGATCGTGGCCGGCGTCTACGGCGCGGCGACCGTCAGCACCCGCATCCTGCTCGTGCAGGCGCTGCCGGCGGCGATCGCACTGGTTGCACTGTTTCTGACCTGATTCTCGTGACCTGAGACGCTACGGCGCAGCGTCGCGATCCTTGCGCGGCGCCGGACCTTCCTCCACACTCTCCGGCAGCGATGGCGACCGTTGCAATCAACGGGAAAAGACCGTCGACCGGAAATTCCGTCAGGAGGAACAACCAAGATGAACAATCGCAGAGCCTTCATAGCTGCCACGGCGGCGCTCGCCTTCGCGTTCTCCGCCAGCCAAGCCCTCGCCCAGAAGAAATATGACACCGGCGCGAGCGACACCGAGATCAAGATCGGCCAGACCGTGCCGTTCTCCGGCGCCTATTCCGTCTACGCCAATATCGGCAAGACCCAGGCCGCCTACTTCAAGATGATCAACGATCAGGGCGGCATCAACGGCCGCAAGATCAATCTGATCCAGTATGACGATGCCTATTCGCCGCCGAAGACGGTCGAGCAGGTGCGCAAGCTCGTCGAAGGCGACGAGGTGCTGTTCACCTTCCAGATCATCGGCACGGCCGCGAACGCCGCCGTGCAGAAATATCTCAACGGCAAGAAGATCCCGCAGCTGCTGGCCTCCACCGGCGCCGCACGCTTCAACGATCCGCAGAACTATCCCTGGACCATCGCCTACAATCCCAACTACGTGTCCGAGGGACGCATCTACGCCAAGTACATTCTCGCCAATCATCCCAATGCCAAGATCGGCGTGCTCTACCAGAACGACGACATGGGCCGCGACTATCTCGCCGGCCTCAAGAGCGGCCTCGGCGAAAAGGCAGCCAAGATGATCGTCGGCGAGGTGTCCTACGAGGTCACCGACCCGACCGTCGACTCGCAGGTGGTCAAGCTGAAGTCGCTCGGCGCCGATCTTTTCTACGATGCGTCGACGCCGAAATTCGCGGCGCAGGCCATCAAGAAGGTGGCCGAGCTCGGCTGGACGCCGGTGCACATCCTCGACATCAATGCGAGCCCGATCTCGGCGACGCTGAAGCCGGCCGGCCTCGACATCTCCAAGGGCATCATCTCGACCCAATACGGCAAGGAGCCGAGCGATCCGCAGTGGAAGGACGATCCGGGCGTGAAAGCGTTCTTCGCCTTCATGGACAAGTATTTCCCCGAAGGCGACAAGCTCAACACGGTCAACACCTATGCTTATTCGGTCGCCGAGTTGCTGACGCAGGTGCTGAAACAGTGCGGCGACGACCTGTCGCGTGAGAACGTGATGAAGCAGGTCGCCAACATCAAGGACTTCACCCCGAGCTTCGCGCTGCCCGGCATCAAGATCAACACCGGACCGAACGATTATCGCGTCAACAAGCAGATGCAGATGATGAAGTTCAACGGCGAGCGTTGGGAGCTGTTCGGCCCGATCATCGAGGACAACGGCCCGGCGGGTTAGTAACTGCGTAGGGTGGATTAGCCCTGCAGATGCGCAAAGCGCATCTGCTCGGCGTAATCCACCTCTTCGACATCCGCGGCAACAGAAGTGGTGGGTTACGCCTGGCGGACTGCGCTTCGCGCAGCCGCAAGGCTGACCCACCCTACGAACTGCGCGTCTCCACCCACCTTGCGTTGCAGCAACGCCTCATCCACAATCGCCCTCAGCGGTGACGTCCTGTGCGCAAGAGCACCCGGGCAGATCATCGACAATAACAAACCGAGGAAATTGCGAATGAGGAATGGAATGCTGCATCTGGCCACGGCAACGGCGCTGGCCCTGGCGCTGTCCGTCTCTGCGGCCAATGCCCAGAAAAAATATGATCCGGGCGCCAGCGACACCGAGATCAAGGTCGGCCAGACCATGCCGTTTTCGGGACCGGCGTCGGCCTATTCGTCGATCGGCAAGACCCAGGCCGCCTATTTCAAGATGATCAACGACCAGGGCGGCGTCAACGGTCGCAAGATCAATCTGATCCAGTATGACGACGCCTACTCGCCGCCGAAAGCCGTGGAGCAGATCCGCAAGCTCGTCGAGAGCGACGAGGTGTTGCTGACCTTCCAGATCATCGGCACGCCGGTGAACGCGGCGGTGCAGAAATATCTCAATTCCAAGAAGGTGCCGCAGTTGTTCGCGGCCACCGGCGCATCGCGGTTCACCGATCCGAAGAACTTCCCGTGGACCATGGGCTTCAATCCCAACTACTTCGTCGAAGGCCGCATCTACGGCCAGTACATTCTGAAGGAGCATCCCAACGCCAAGATCGGCGTGCTCTATCAGAACGACGACCTCGGCAAGGACTATCTGAACGGCATCAAGGCCGGCCTCGGCGACAAGGCCGCCAAGATGATCGTGACCGAAGCCTCCTACGAAGTCTCCGATCCGACCGTCGATTCGCAGGTCCTCAAGATCAAGGACGCCGGCGCCGATCTGTTCTTCAGCGCCACCACGCCGAAGCAGGCCGCACAAGCGATCAAGAAGATCGCCGAGATGGGCTGGCATCCGGTGCAGATCGTCGACATCAACGCCACCTCGGTCGGCGCGGTGCTGAAGCCGGCCGGCCTCGATGCCGCCAAGGGCTTGATCAGCGTCAACTACGGCAAGGAACCGCTCGATCCGACCTGGAAGGACGATGCCGGCCTGAAGAGGTATTTCGACTTCATGGCGAAGTACTATCCGGACGGCGACAAGGACTCGAACTTCAACACCTACGGCTACAGCACGGCGCAGCTGCTGGTCCATGTGCTGAAGCAGTGCGGCGACGACCTGACGCGCGAGAACGTCATGAAGCAGGCCGCGTCGCTGAAGGACGTCGTCAGCGACAGCGCGCTGCCCGGTATCAAGGCCAACACCTCGGCGACCGACTACCGCGTCAACAAGCAACTTCAGATGATGAAATTCAACGGTGAGCGCTGGGAGCTGTTCGGCCCGATCCTGGAGGATGCCGGCCCGATCGATTAGTTCTCGGAAACAACTGCCTCAACGACGTCATGCCCGGGCTTGTCCCGCCTGCGCGGCCGAAGCCGCTTCGGCGCGGCGAAGGCCCGGGCATCCACGTTCTTGGAGCGGCAAGTCAAAGGCGTGGATGGCCGGGTCAAGCCCGGCCATGACGATGGAAAAAGATTCGCCCGACGGCATTCAGGTGGGTATCTCTCCAAAGTTCTTGCCCACCGGCAGCACCGCGTGCCGGATCAGCCGTGAATCCTCCACCGCGGCCTGCCGATGCTTCACCGCTTCGCGATAGACGGGATCGCGGATCATCTCGACGAAGGCGGCGACGCTTGGATATTCGGCGATGAAGCAATGGTCCCAGCGCTCCTCTTGCGGGCCGATCAGCATCAGCTCGAATTTGCCCTGCCAGACGATGCGGCCGCCGAGGCGCTCGAACACCGGGCCGCTCTCGCGGCCATAGGCGGCATAGGCTTCCGCGCCGCTCGCCTTGCGGCCGTCGGGATAGGCCGCCTCTTCGCGCAAGCGCACGAGGTTCAGCATGTGGATCGGGCCGGGACGGTCGTTGTCCCGGAACTGCGCAAAAATCTCCTTGCTCGGATCGATATGGCCCATGCCGGTTCCCTCTTGTTTTATGCGGGCGATCCTAGCTCTGCCGCCTGGCGAGCGGAACTGCGGCAGGCGAATGCCGCACCTCCTAATCGCGCGTTAAGCTCTGGGTAACCGGGCCTTAAACAGCGACCGGTAGCGTGCGGCGGGGCGGGCTGACCGGGCGTTTTGCGTATGGCGTGGGGAAAGAAAAAGGGTGGGCGGAAGGAGCCGTTGATCGGCTTGCCTGCTGCGCTCGCCGATCTGCGCCTGACCGCGGCCGACCGCGTCCCCGGCGGCGAGGACAAGCCGAAGAAATCAACGAAATCATCCGCCAAGCGCAAGAGCGAGGATGCTGGCGACGAGCCGCCGCGCGAGCGGAAGGCACAAGCCGGCCGCAGCGGCGCCAAGCGCCGGTCGAAATCGGGTGGAAGCTTCAGCCTCGGCCGCCTCGTCTATTGGGGTGCGGTGCTCGGCCTGTGGGGCATGATCGCCGTGATCGGCGTCGTGATCTATGTCGGCGCCCATCTGCCGCCGATCCAGTCGCTGGAGATTCCCAAGCGCCCGCCAACGATCCAGATCGTCGGCATCGACGGCAGCATGCTGGCGCAGCGCGGCGAGATGGCCGGCGCCAACGTCTCGCTGAAGGACCTGCCGCCCTATCTGCCGAAGGCCTTCATCGCCATCGAGGACCGCCGCTTCTACTCGCATTTCGGCATCGACCCGATTGGCATCCTGCGGGCCCTCGTCACCAACGTGCTCCATCGCGGCGTCTCGCAGGGCGGCTCGACCCTGACGCAGCAGCTCGCGAAGAACCTGTTCCTGACCCAGGAACGGACCATGGCGCGCAAGCTGCAGGAGGCGGAGCTCGCGATCTGGCTGGAGCGCAAGCATTCCAAGAACGAGATCCTGGAGCTCTATCTCAACCGCGTCTATTTCGGCTCGGGCGCCTATGGCGTCGAGGCCGCGGCGCAGAAATATTTCGGCAAGTCGGCGAAGGACGTCACCGTCGCCGAAGCCGCGATGCTGGCGGGCCTCGTCAAATCGCCGTCGCGGCTGGCGCCGAACCGCAATCCGGAAGGCGCGGAAGCGCGCGCGCAAATCGTGCTCGCGGCGATGGCGGATGCAAAATTCATCACCGAAGCGCAGGCGCAGGCCTCGATCGGCCACCCCTCCTACAACGTGAAGCCGGCCGGCGCCGGCACGCTCAACTACGTCGCCGACTGGATCGGCGAGGTGCTGGACGATCTGGTCGGCCAGATCGACGAGAGCATCAAGGTCGAGACTACGATCGATCCGAAGCTTCAGAGCGTGGCGGAAGCCGCCGTCATCGACGAGCTCGCGGCCAAGAGCGTGAAGTTCAACGTCAGCCAGGGCGCGCTGGTGGCGATGACGCCCGACGGCGCGGTACGCGCCTTGGTCGGCGGGCGGAACTATTCCGACAGCCAGTACAACCGCGCAGTCACTGCGAAGCGCCAGCCGGGCTCCTCGTTCAAGCCGTTCGTGTACCTGACCGCGCTCGAGCAGGGGCTGACGCCGGACACGGTGCGCCAGGACGCGCCGATCGAGGTCAAGGGCTGGAAGCCCGAGAACTACACCCATGAATATTTCGGCGCGGTGACGCTGACGCAGGCGCTGGCGATGTCGCTCAACACCGTCGCCATCCGCCTCGGTCTCGAGGTCGGGCCGAAGAACGTGGTGCGCACCGCGCACCGGCTCGGCATCTCCTCGAAGCTCGAGCCCAATGCCTCGATCGCGCTCGGCACCTCCGAAGTCTCGGTCGTCGAGCTGGTCGGCGCCTATGCCCCCTTCGCCAATGGCGGCTTCGCGGTGGCGCCGCACGTCGTCACGCGGATCAGGACGCTCAGTGGCAAGCTGCTCTACATGCGGCAAGCGGAAGAGCGCAACCAGGTGATCGACCCGCGCTATGTCGGCATGATGAACACGATGATGCGGGAGACGCTGATATCAGGCACCGCCAAGAAGGCGGAGATCCCCGGCTGGCCGGCAGCCGGCAAGACCGGCACCAGCCAGGATTATCGCGACGCCTGGTTCATCGGCTACACCGCCAACCTCGTCACCGGCGTCTGGCTCGGCAATGACGACAACTCGCCGACCAAGAAGGCGACCGGCGGCGGCCTGCCCGTCGAAGTCTGGTCGCGCTTCATGCGCACGGCGCACGAGGGCGTGCCGGTGGCCGCCTTGCCGAACTCGCAAGCGAGCTGGGGCCTGTCGAACCTCGCGCAGGCGGCATCGCAGGTATCGCCGCCGACGGCGACGACAGCACCCGGACCGGCACCGGCGAGCAGTGGCGGCTATCGCCCGCCTCCGACGCGCGCCAATGTGCGGCCGGAAGCCGCAGCAGGCCTCGACGGCTGGCTGATGGACCGGCTGTTCGGCGGAAATCGGTAGCTTCGAGCTGAGGTCCCCAGAGCCTCAAAACAAAAAACGCGAAAACAACCCCATGCACAGTAGACGGTGACTTCAGGCGCGCCGCGCGGTGGATTGTAGGAAACGTTTGATCCGGCGGGACAAATCGAGCGTGCCGCGCAATCGTCGCGAAGTATGGCGGGGATCGCGCAAAGCGCGCTGACGTCGCCCCACTCTCAACTGTCATTCCCCGCCACCGGGTCTCGCCTTCGGCGAGCCCGATGACAGGCTCCAGCGGGGAATCCAGTACGCCGAGACGTCGAGATTCAAAATAGCTGCCGCGGCGTGCTGGATCGCCCGCCTTCGCGGGCGATGACAGTGATGGATGCGGCCAGCGTTTGCTCGGGCTGACATCGCGCCACGGCTTCGGCAAGTCCTGCCCAACAAGTCCTGCCCAACAAGTCCTGCCCAAGACGGCAAGATTTACCGATGCCGAAATATCCCTGAACGGCCAAAACACCAGTCTCTTCAAGGCTCCGACATCGGCCCGGGAATTGCTCTCTTAGGTTGAGTTTCCGAAGACTCGGGTTTAGTGGGAAGGAGCGTTCCATGATTACAGGTCTATCCAGCGCGGCGTTGCCCTATCTGCGCCCTGCATCAACGACCGGTTCCAATGCGACAACGACATCGGATCTCCAGCCGGAGGCGTCGACTGCAACTGACCCTGCGACCAGCAGCCCCGGAATCAGCGTGTCGCAACTCAAGCCGCTGCAAGGCGCCAAGCCGATCTCGGTGACGGATAACCCGGTCCTGCGCGACCTGATGGCAACGAATTGGCTGATGACCCACGGCGCGAACGCGACTCAACCGGCCGTCTCGGACGATGCGCCTGAGAACACCTATGCCCAGGTGAAGGTTGACGGCAAAGTGGTGGCCACACTGTACAATGGCGGGTCCTCGACGATGACCAACGCGGCGGCCGCAAAGATCGGCAAGCTCGAGGATCCTCCCGGTCTGAGTGGACCTGATCTGGCGCAATGGCGAGCCGACAATTACGCCAAGCTGCTTGGCGGCACCGTCGAAAAAGCGTCCACCGCGATCACGCAATCGCAATGGACACCGCGTCAAAGCAGTTCTGCGCCCTATAGTCGCGATCAACTCGACGCGGCCTTCCAGGCGATGCTGGCCGAGGGCCAGAAGGCCGCCGTGCAACTGCAATCGTCCTATCTCGCCTCGCGCGCGCAGCCGGGGACAAGCGCAGATATCAGCGCCTGACCTGAGAGATGGTTTGAGGACGCGCGGCATCCGGGCGACGAGTCAAAGCACATCAAGCAAGATCATCCCGGCTGACGCCGAACAACGAGCAGCCATCGTCGGCGTTCAACGCCCGCGATGTCGCGCGACGAGAGCTGCTCGCCTTAGATAGTCCGATGGGTCGGTCGTTCGGGGAAATCGGAAAGCGTGGCACGAGACGCACTGATGTCGCCCCGTCCTCCGCTGTCATTCCCCCCGAAAGCGGGGAATCCAGTACGCTGCGGCTTCTCGGCTTAACAATGACCGCCTCTGGAATACTGGGTCGCCCGGTCAAGCCGGGCGACGACAGTGAGTGTTGGGCTAGCAGCGAGGCCTAATCTGCAGCGCGCCCTAATCCTCGACGCCGTACCGGTGCAGGTCGTTGCCGTGCGTATCGAGCCACTTCTTGGCGCGCTCCATCGACGGGCAGGCCTTTCCGCAGACGCGCCAGAACCGCGCCGAGTGGTTCATCTCGACGAGATGGGCGACCTCGTGCGCGGCGAGGTAGTCGAGCACGTAGGGCGGCGCGAGGATCAGGCGCCAGGAGAACGACAGCGAGCCAGCCGAGGTGCAGGAGCCCCAACGGCTGGACTGATCGCGGATCGAGAGGCGCTTGACCCTGACGCCGAGCTCGACGGCATAGGCCTCCGCCGAGCGCTGGAGATCGTGGCGCGCCTCGCGCTTGAGGAAGTCGCTGACGCGGCGGTCGACATGCTCGACCCCGCCGGCGACGCAGAGAATGCGTTCACCGCTGTCGCGCACTTCTGTCCATACCGTGCCGCGCGTGCCGGCACGATGAACGATACGATGGGCCGTGCCGCGTAGCGGTATCACTGTGCCGGGTTGGAACGGCGCAGCCTTCGGCAAACGACCAAGACGTGCAGCGATCCACGCGCCGTGACGTTGTGCGAAGTCCTTGGCTTCGGCCAGCGTGCCGCGCGGCGGGATGGTGAGGATGGCTTCGCGATCGCTCGGATGGATTCTGAGCGTGTAGCGGCGCGCGCGGCGGTGCCGACGCAATCGAATCGCAAAAAACTGCGATCCATGGGTGATGACCAGGGTCTTCGGCTCGTGGGGCCGTCGATAGAGGAGTGCGCGAGTGGCCATGTCTGTCAGTCCGGGGGGCAGGAGGGCGCCCGGATTCTGCCATAACCGCCGCCAGGGAAAGCGCTCGGCGCAAAAACAAATCATTTGCCCAATATACAGCGGTCTAGCGTCCGGGAGACCCTACAGACTGGGGCTGGAACCCGGTTTTTTCGCCCCCGTTGGACGCATGCGGCACCCCCAAGGGCTGAGGTGGGACTCACTCCTATAAGGCTACCTAAATACCGCGAATCTGGAGGGAACCAGCCCCTGCCGGAACCTCCGACAGGGCGCCGATTTTCAGCGGGAAAGCCGAAAAACGCGTTTATTCGGCCGCAAGAGCCTGCAACGAGCTCGGATTCGCAGCCGAGACCATGAAGTCATGGATGCGCGGCACGATTTCCGACTTGAAGCGCGAGCCGTTGAACACGCCGTAATGCCCGACGCCCTTCTGGACGTAATGAACGCGTCGGTGATCGGGGATCGAGCTGCACAATGTGTGCGTTGCTTCGGTCTGACCGAGCCCGGAGATGTCGTCGTTCTCGCCTTCGACCGTCATCAGCGCCACGCGCGTGACCTTCGAGGGGTCGACGCGTGTTCCGCGATGGGTCATCTCGCCCTTTGGCAGCGAGTGCTTCACGAACACGGTGTCGACCGTCTGCAGATAATACTCGGCGGAGAGATCCATCACCGCGAGATATTCGTCGTAGAAGTCGCGATGCTTGTCGACGAGGTCGCCGTCGCCCTTCACCAGATTGGCAAACAGGCGCTTGTGGGCGTCCATGTGCCGGTCGAGGTTCATGCTGATGAACCCGTTGAGCTGCAGGAAGCCCGGATAGACGTCGCGCATCATGCCCGGATGCGGGAACGGCACCTTGGTGATGACGGTGTTGCGGAACCAGTCGATGCCGCGCTCCTGGGCGAGCTTGTTCACCCCGGTCGGATTGCGGCGGGTGTCGATCGGACCGCCCATCAGCGTCATCGACGTCGGCACGAAGGGATCGCGCCGCGCTTCCATGATCGAGACGGCGGCAACGACGGGAACGGAGGGCTGGCACACCGCCATGACATGGGTGTTGCCGCCAAGGACGTGCAGCATCTCGATGACGTAGTCGATGTAGTCGTCGAGATCGAAGCGGCCTTCGCTCAGGGGCACCATGCGGGCGTCGGCCCAATCGGTGATGTAGACCTCATGCGCCGGCAGGAACGCCTCGACCGTGCCGCGCAGCAGCGTCGCGTAGTGGCCGGACATCGGCGCCACGATCAGCACGCGCGGCTGCGGGCTGCGCAAGGGACGGGCGAACTTGCGATCGAAGTAGAGCAGCTTGCAGAACGGCTTTTCCCAGACCGAGCGGACCTCGACGGGAACGCGGATGCCGTTGACCTCGGTGTCGTTGAGGCCCCATTCCGGCTTGCCGTAACGGCGCGTGGTGCGTTCGAACAATTCACAGGCCGCGGCGACGGACTTGCCGACCTCGGTGCGCGCCCACGGATTGAGGGGATTCTGAAACAGGAGCTTGGTCGCATCGGTGACCGCACGCGCCGGATTGAGAGAGGCCTGCCCCATCTCGTACATCCAGTACATCGGCGTCGTCAGGACCGGACTGCCTTCGGCCGCCAGGGGCGGCGCGCCGCCGAACTCACCAATAGGCATCGCTAAAATCCTCTTCGCATCGCAACATACTGCCGAATGCGTAATATTGCGTCAATGCATGGTTCCGTACATCTACGGAGCCGGAACGGCTAAATCAGCCTGAATCCACGGGAAAGTGAGATTATTCACCGCTCGAGAGCAGCGAGCCGTGCTTCTTGGCGCTCCGCAAAAGGGCAAGGAATGCCCCAAAAGATGCAACCAGCAGCACCGCATTGATGGCCAACGCACGCAACATCAGATCGATCCGGAGGGTCTGTTCGATCAGGAGCGCCCGCATTCCCTCGAACACATAGGTCGGCGGCAGCGACCAGGCGACGTATTGCAGCCATGCCGGCAGCACGCGGACGGGATAGTAGACGCAGGCGAGCGGCATGATCGCGAACATCAGGGTCCAGACGATGCTCTCGGCGCCAAGGCCGTTTCGTAAGACCAGCCCCGAGACGAAGATGCCGACCGCCCAGCTCGTGAAGATCAGATTGCAGAAGAATGCAATCAGCGGCAGACCGAGGGCGTAGACGTTGAAGTGAAACAGGAACAGCGCGAGCAGCGTCATCGGGATGACGCCGATCGCGAGCCGGATCATGCTCATGATCATCAGCGACAGCAGAAACTCGATCGGCTTCAGGGGGCTCATCATGAGGTTGCCGATGTTGCGCGCCCACATCTCCTCCAGAAACGAGATCGAAAAGCCGAGCTGGCCGCGGAACAGGATGTCCCAGAGGATGACGGCGCCGATCAGCGTGCCGCCGGCGCGCGCGAAGAAATTGGCGTTCTCGGCGATGTAGAGTTGGAGAAAGCCCCAGGTGATGACCTGGAGCGCGGGCCAATAAAGCAGCTCGAGCAGCCGCGGCCAGGACGACATCAACAGGTACCAGTAGCGCAGGATCATCGCGCCGATGCGATGGATGGAAATGCCGCGGTGGAGGGAGAGCTCGGTCATCGCGCCGCCTCCTTCGCACCGTTCGCCCGCCCGCGCGCGACGTCCAGGAACACCTCCTCCAGCGTGGTGCGGTTGTAGCGCGCCATGATGGCCTCCGGCGTGTCGTCGTCCTCGATGCGGCCGCGCTTCATGATGATGACGCGGTCGCACAGACGCTCGACCTCGAGCATGTTGTGCGAAGCCAGAAGGATGGTCGCGTTGTTCTCCTTGCGATAGCGCTCCATATGCGCCCGCACCCAGTCGGCTGTATCCGGGTCGAGCGAGGCGGTGGGCTCGTCCAGCAGCAGCAGCTCGGGCTGGTTGATCAGCGCCTTCGCCAGCGCGACGCGGGTCTTCTGGCCGGCGGAGAGCTTGCCGTTGGCGCGGTCGATGAATTCGGTGAGATCAAGCTCGTCGGCCAGCCTGGCGATGCGATCGGAGACGTTCTTCACCGCATAGAGCTTGCCGAACACGGTGAGGTTCTGCCGCACCGTGAGGCGCATCGGCATGTCGACATAGGGGCTCTCGAAATTCATCCGCCCCAGCACCGCCGCGCTCTGCTCCGGCATCCGATGCCCGAGCACCTGCACGCGGCCGGAGGTCGGCAGCACCAGGCCCATGATCATCGCGATGGTCGTGGTCTTGCCGGCGCCGTTGCCGCCCAGGAGCCCGGTGATGCTGCCACGCGGCAGCGAAAAGGAGATATCGTCGACGGCGCGGGTCTGCTTGTAGACCTTGACGAGGTGATCGACCGCAATGGCCGCAGAGGAGCCGCGCTCCGCGACAGTCGGCGGACTTGAAGCTTTGTCGTTCCCGGTCATGCTAGCCGTTCTTCTGCTATTGCAGCGGATAGCGCAAGGCTTGTAATCCGGGTGGTTCCGCGAGCCCCGCGTTTGTGACCGAGAAGGCACCGCCACATTGGCCGAGATGACTGAGACTGCCGATACCGACTTCCGCCACGCACAGCGGCATATCCGCCTGGACACGATCCTGCGGCTGCGCTGGCTGGCGGTGCTCGGCCAGCTCGCGGCGATCTTCATCGTGGCGCAGGGGCTGGAGTTCAACGTCGAGATCGTCCCCTGCGTCAGCATCATCGCGCTGTCGGCGGCGCTCAACCTGGCGCTCCAGACCGTGTCCAATCCGCTGCAACGGCTGGAGCCGATGCAGGCGGCCGGACTGCTGGCGCTGAACATCGTGGAGCTGGCGGGGCTGCTGTTCTTCACCGGCGGACTGCAGAACCCGTTCTCGTTCCTGTTCCTCGCGCCCGTGCTGATCTCGGCCACGGCGCTGCCGGCCCGCCTCACCTTCGGCCTCGGCCTGCTCGCGGTGGCCTGTGCTTCGGTCCTGTTCTTCTTCCATCTGCCGCTGCCCTGGGATTCGGACGATCCCCTGGTGCTGCCGCCGATTTATCTCATCGGCATCTGGCTCTCGATCGTGCTCGCGATCGGCGTCACCAGTCTTTACTCGTTCCAGGTGACGGAGGAGGCGCGCAAGCTCGCCGACGCGCTGGCTGCGACCGAGCTGGTGCTGACACGCGAGCAGCATCTGACCCAGCTCGACGGCCTGGCTGCCGCAGCCGCGCACGAGCTCGGCACGCCGCTCGCGACCATCTTCCTGATCTCGCGCGAGCTGGAAAAGACGGTGAAGGACCCAAGTTTCGCCGCCGACCTGAAAACCCTGCGCGAGCAGACCCAGCGCTGCCGCGACATCTTGAGCAAGATCACCCAGCTTTCCTCCGAAGGCGCGCCGTTCGACCGCATGAAAATGTCGGAGCTGATCGAGGAGGTGGTGGCCCCGCACCGCGATTTCGGCGTCGACATCAAGGTGCGGATCGCGGTGGCGGCCTTCGCCGAGCCGATCGGCTCGCGCAACCCGGCGATCCTCTACGGCGTCGGCAACATCGTCGAGAACGCGGTCGATTTCGCCCGCACCACCGTCGAGGTGAATGCATGGTGGAACAAGGACACGATCGAGCTCGTGATCTCCGACGACGGCCCGGGCATTCCGCCCGATATCCTTAACCGGATCGGCGAGCCCTATTTGTCGCGGCGGCGCAATCTGGATGACGGCGGCGGCGAGCAGCGTGGGCTCGGGCTTGGCGTGTTCATCGCGCGCACCTTGCTGGAACGCACCGGGGCCAAGGTCTCGTTTACCAACCGGACCTTTCCGGAACACGGTGCTGTGGTTCACATCAATTGGCCGAGAGAGCGTTTTGAGACTATCGAGACGCTCGAAGAAACAATAGGATAGGCCGCGACCTTGCGTCGCACAGCAGGGCCGATCGACTATTTGCGGCCTTGGCACCGCCTGATTGCGACGCCATATGTAGATGTGCAGAGAGAGGACAACACCTTGAACGCCATCGCCGAACTGAACGAACAGACCGACCGCTCGCTTCTCATCGTGGAGGACGACAAGCCGTTCCTGGAGCGGTTGTCGCGCGCGATGGAGACCCGTGGCTTTGCGGTGACGTCGTGTGACACCGTCTCGGATGGCCTCGCGCAGATCGGCAAGGCCGCGCCCGCATTCGCCGTGGTGGATCTGCGGCTCGGCGACGGCAATGGTCTCGACGTCGTCTCCGCGCTGAAGAAGAAGCGCCCCGAAGCCCGCGCCATCGTGCTGACCGGCTATGGCAACATCGCCACCGCCGTGACCGCCGTGAAGATGGGTGCGATCGATTATCTGTCGAAGCCCGCGGATGCCGACGACGTCGTCGCCGCCCTGCTCTCGACCAGCTCGGAGAAATCCGAGTTGCCGACCAACCCGATGTCCGCCGACCGCGTCCGCTGGGAGCACATCCAGCGCATCTACGAGATGTGCAACCGCAACGTCTCGGAGACGGCGCGCAGGCTGAATATGCACCGTCGTACGTTGCAGCGGATTCTGGCGAAGCGCGCGCCGAGGTAACGGTCTCGTAGGGTGGGCAAAGGCGCGTAGCGCCGTGCCCACCGCTTCTACTTCAATCCTGATCGGCTTGGATGGTGGGCACGCTTTCGCTTTGCCCACCCTACGGCGTCCGCGTTCGCCGCGCCGCTATTCCCAAAAATCCGCGTGGCCCTGCGGGTCGACCAGACGGTTGATCCGCAGCGCTGCCGCCATCGCGAAACGCACCGTCATCTGCTTGCGCGTGGCGGCGGCGATCTTGTGCTCGGGCGCCTCGCACTGCATGTGCGCGCCATAGGCGTCCGCAATGATCAGGCCGGTGTCTTGCGGAAAAATCTCGCAGGGCAGATCCTGCGTGAAGGCGAAGAACAGCCGGTCGCAATGGGCGCGGTACTCGTGCCATTTCTGGTCGGCACGCAAATCCTCGACCGATGACTTAATCTCGACGATCCAGATCTCGCCGCGCTCGTTCAGCGCCACCAGATCGGCGCGCCGGCCCGACGGCAGCGGCAGTTCGCTGATGCAGGTAAAGCCGAGCGAGCGCAGCAGCCGCGCCGTGCCGCGCGCGATCGCCAACGCCGTCTCGGACTGGCGGCGGTCGGGCGGCGGAACCAGGGCGATGTTGCGGGCGGTGCTGTCCATGAGGGGAGCTTAGCCGATTCCGGTAGGTGCGGACACTGCCCGATGAACCGCGGCCACAAGCTCATCTGTCGTCCCCGCGAACGGCTAGATGTGGGGCGGCATCACCACCACGCCCTCGTTGCCGCGCAGATCCAGCACGCCTTCCAGCCTCTCGCCCTCGCGATCCAGAAACGTCGACAGCAAGATCTCGCTGTTGAAACGGATCGCGCTGGTGGTCACGGCGATCGGGTCGGGCCCGAGATTGAGGACGATGATGATCGCGATGCCCTCGGCCTCGCGGCGATAGACCAGCAGATCGCCTTGCGCGGCGATCGGATGGTAGTCGCCCTCGACCAGCGCCGGAGAGGCCTTTCGCAACGCGATCAGCCTCTTGTAGAGACTGAGGATCGATCGTGAATCCGCTTCGAGATTGACGACGTTTTCGTGGATGTGGTCCTCCGGCAGCGGCAGCCATGGCCTTACGCCGGAGAAGCCGCCGGTCTGCGAAGAGTCCCACTGCATCGGCGTACGGCAGCCGTCGCGCCCCACCCCGATGCCGGGCACATTCTTCTCAAAGGGGTCGCGCACGTCCTCGGGGGAGATTGCCAGCTGGTGCATGCCGATCTCGTCGCCGTAATAGAGCGTCGGCGTGCCGCGCAAGGTCAGCAGCAGCATGGCGGCGACGCGGGCCTGCTCCGGCCCGACGCGGCTTGCGACGCGCGGACGATCGTGATTGCCGAGCCCCCAGTTCGGCCAGGCGCCCTTCGGCAGCGCCTTCTCGTAATCCTCAACGATTGTCTCGATCGAGCGCGCGCTCCAGAACGTCGAGAGCAGCGCGAAGTTGAACGGCATCTGCGCGCCGGTGAGATCGTTGCCGTAATAGGCCATCAGCCGGTGCAGCGGCAGATAGATTTCGCCGATCAGCACGCGGTCGCGATACGCGTCCGTGACGCGCCGCATCTCGGCGATGACGTCATGCACCTCCGGCTGGTCGGTGGAGTATTGCGTCAGGATCTTCTCGTTCGGCGGTCGGCCCTCGACGTAATGCGGGTTCGGCGGGTTGTCGCGGAATTCGGCATCCTTGATCAGGTGCCAGATCACGTCGACGCGGAAGCCGTCGACGCCCTTCTCCAGCCAGAACCGCATCGCGTCGTAGATCGCCGCGCGGACATCCGGATTGCGCCAGTTGAGGTCCGGCTGCTCGGCGAGGAAGGCGTGGTAGTAATATTGACCTGTCGTCTCGTCGAAAGCCCACGCGCTGCCGCCGAATTCGGACAGCCAGTTGTTCGGGACACCGCCATCGGCGGCCGGATCGCGCCAGACGTACCAGTCGCGTTTGGGATTGTCGCGCGAGGACCGGCTCTCGACGAACCAGGGATGCTGGCTTGATGTGTGGTTCGGCACGAGGTCGAGGATCAGCTTCAGGCCGTTGTCATGCGCCGCCGCGAGCAGCGCATCGAAATCCGCCATCGTGCCGAACAGCGGATCGATGCCGGTATAGTCGGAGATGTCGTAGCCGAAATCGGCCATCGGCGACGGAAAGATCGGCGACAGCCAGATCGCGTCGACGCCGAGCGATTTCACGTAAGGCAGCCGGCGCAAAATGCCGGCGAGATCGCCGACGCCGTCACCGTCTGTGTCCTGAAAGGAGCGCGGGTAGATCTGATAGAAGATGCCGTCGCGCCACCAATTGTCGCCGCCCTGAGCCATGCCGGAAAACCCACCCAAAAATCTGCGTCTCGCGCGAGTGAACGCGGAACGAACGCCGCGGTTCAAACCAGCAGGCGAATTGGGACGGACGTGTGACGGCGGGTGCGGCTGTTCCCGGGCGAGGCACGAATCTTTTGCTTGGCGGCATGACAAAAATCGGCATTGTGGCGCCATGACCGAGCAAAATGACACCCAAGAGTCCTCGCAAGCCAAGGCCGGCGCGATCATCGTCCCCGTGACGCTGTTCGAGCAGAACTGCACCATCATCTGGGACGAGCCCGGCAAGAAGGCCGTGGTGATCGACCCCGGCGGGGACGTGCCGAAGATTCTGGACGCGATCAAGCAGACCGGCGTCACCGTGGAGAAGATCTGGCTGACCCACGGCCATATCGACCATGTCGGCGGCGCGGCCGAATTGCGCGATGCGCTGAAGGTGCCGATCGAGGGGCCGCATGTCGCGGATAAATTCCTGCTCGACAACGTGGTCGAGAGCGGCGCGCGCTTCGGCATGACCGGCGGCCGCAATTTCGAGCCGGACCGCTGGCTCGACGAGGGCGACAGCGTGTCGATCGGCGGCCTGCAGTTCGACATTTTGCACTGCCCGGGCCACTCGCCCGGCAGCGTGGTGTTCTTCAACAAGGACTTGCGCTTTGCCCATGTCGGCGACGTGCTCTTCGCAGGCTCGGTCGGGCGCACCGACCTGCCCGGCGGCAGTCACGCCACGCTGATCAACTCGATCAAGACCAAGCTCCTGCCGCTCGGCGACGACGTCGGCTTCATCTGCGGCCACGGCGCCGGCTCGAGCATCGGCCAGGAACGGATGACCAATCCGTTCATCACCGGCGAGATGTGAGCGCTACTCGGCGGCCTCCGCCAACGCCGCCGTCTCACTGAGGTTGCGCTCGCCCCAGTCGCGGATCGCGGCGACGACCGGCACGAAACTCTTGCCCTTGCGCGTCAGGCGATACTCGACCTTGGGCGGCACCTCGCCAAAATCCTTGCGGTCGATGAGGCCGCTTTGGGTCAGCGCCTTCAATTCGCGGCTGAGCACGCGCGGGGTGATCTCGGCGCTGCCGGCCATGCCGCGCAACAGGCCGCTCCTGATCTCGCCATAGCGCCGCGGACCGTCCCTGAGGTCCCAGACGATGCGCAGCTTGTACTTGCCGCTGATCATCTTCTGAAAGGCCGTAACCGGACAGGTGCGCGCCGGGTTTGCCCTTGCCATGTCGCCTCCTCCATACGCAGCCAGCCATTCTTGTTTTGACGCGTTTTCTTTACGCGAACCGGTATCCACTTCGCTCGAAAACGCTATGCGATAAGGATAGGAGCGACGTCGAAAAAGTCCATACTATCAATTTTGTCCATACTTGCAGGATCGCCCGCAAGGCGCAGATGATGGCGCACATGACGAACAGGGAGCGTCACATGAAGCACTTCATGATCAGGTACGAATTCAGGAACGGCACGACGGAAGCTTGGCACCAGGAGATCCGCCGCTTCATCAAGGCGATCGAGGGCGATCCGGAGTTGAAGGGGCGGATCGGCTATCGGGTCCTGAAGAACCGCGACGACGCCAGCTATTTCCACCTCGCCAGCGTCACCGACGAGGCCGCGCAAAAGGCGCTGCAATCGCGCGACTTCTTCAAGGCCTATCAGGAGATGACGCGGAAGGTCGCCGGCGGCGAGGTGACGGTGGCGCCGATCGAATGGATCGATCAGACGGCGTAGCTCCGTCATTCCGGGCTCGCGACTACGTCGCGCCCCGGGACGACAGTGGGGCTACTTCATCAATCCCGCGGCGGTGAGTGCGCGGGTGATGATCTGGCCGAGATCGAAGCCGCGCGCCGCCTCGCGCTTCGGCTCGGCCGGCTCTTCGGCGACTGCGGCGCGGATCGAGCGGGCGAGATGCGGCGCGGGTGAAAGCGCCGGCTTCGACGTCCCGGGCCCGGCCTTCTTCCCGGCCGCGTCCGGAATCCAGCCGGTGAGGCCGAAGAACTTTGCGATGTGGTACGACGAGGAGATACCGGCCTCGATCAGGAACGCGCCTTCGATGCCGTAACGCTGATCATTATCGGCGAGGCCGAGCGGCGTGCCGTGGGCCATGTCGGTGATGGCGTAGGACTCGACCAGCGTCTCGCCGTCCTTGTTCCACCAGGCCTGGCGCGGATAGCCGTCGACGATGGTCTCCGCCATCGGCACGGCCGGCAGATCGTGCAAGTCGAGCCACTGCTTGACGATCTCGCTGGCGTTGCCGGGATTGACGGTGCGGTCGGCGCTGCCGTGCCACACCGACATCTTCGGCCACGGCCCGCGATGGTTCGAGGCGCGCCGCACGAAGTCGCCGAGTTCGCGCTCCGGCCGCTGCGGCGAATGAAACATGCCGTCGAGCGCCTCGCGCAGATTCGAGGCGATGCCATAGGGCAACCCGGCGATCACCGCACCGGCCGCAAAAACTTCCGGATAGGTCGCGAGCATCACCGACGTCATGCCGCCGCCGGCGGAGAGACCGGTGATAAAGACGCGTTTGGGATCGATGCGGTGCGCTTTGGCCATATGCGCGATCATTTCGCGGATCGACCGCGCCTCGCCGCCGTCCCGCGCAGTGTCTTCCGGATTGAACCAGTTGAAGCAGGTGTTGCCATTGTTGACGCGTTGCTGCTCGGGCATCACCAGCGCGAAGCCGTAATGCTTCGCGAGCGTCGACCATCCCGCGCCGAGATCGTAAGCAGCGGCGGTCTGGCCGCAGCCATGCAGCACGACAACGAGCGCGCGCGGCTTCTGGAGTTGCGCCGGCACGAACGCGAACATGCGCAGGTTTCCGGGATTGTCGCCGAAGCCCGTGACTTCTTCCAACGCGCTGGATACGTCCGCGCTCCGGCCGAATTCGGCAAGGCGCAGACCATCCACCTTTGGCAGATGTCTCAAGAGAGCGAGATTTTTGGCAAGCGACACGGCAACTCCTGGCAGGCGACGTTCAACGTTCACCCAAACCAAATAGTTGCTGCGGTGCAAAATAAAAAGCCCGTGTGCTGTCTATCACCCGAAATCATGCAAAAATCCGCAGGAATACGCATGAATTAACCGCAATGCCTCAACTTCGTGCAGAGACGCGGCGCATCCACGCCAGAAATGCGGCGCAGATCGTGATTAACGCCGCAAACGCGGCGAGCGAAACGAAGAAGCCTGCGCGCGCCGATTGCAACGCTTCAACCGCAAAGAACGCCGCGCCGATTGCGGCCACTCCGGCTGCATTTCCGATCTGCGCCGTCGTGCCGTACATGCCGGACGCCGAGCCTGCCGCGACAGGCTTCACCGTCGAGAGCACCGCACCGGATAGCGGCGCCATCACCAGCCCCTGCCCGTAGCCGAAGATGATCATGACGAGTGCGAGCAGGATCGGCGTCGGCGCATCGATATAGCCCGTGACCAGCGCGAGTGCGGCGAGGCCCGCGATCTGCAACATGCAGCCTTCGATCAACACCTTGGTCCCGCGATGGCGCGCCCGCGCGCCGCTGTGACGCGACGCGACCACGAAAGCCAGCGCGAGCGGAATGAAGGCCATGCCGGCTGCGAGCGGTGGGATCTTCAGGCCGCGCTGCATGAACAGCGTCATGACGAGATAGAACGAGAGATTGGCGACGAAGAAAAAGAACGCTGCGCCGAGCCCACGCAGGAAGGCTGCATCGGACAGCAGCGTCAGATCGATCAGCGGCATGCCGCCGGCGCGCGCCACCGCATGCTCGAGCTTCAAGAAGACGACAAGGATCGCGCCGCCGCTCGCCATCACGGCCCATAGCCACGGCGCCCAGCCGACATCGTGACCGAACAGCAGCGGTCCGATCAGGCACAACAGCCCCGCGAACAGCACCACGCTCCCCTTGATGTCGAGCCGCGTGCCGGCCCGGCGCGGCACCGACGGCATGATGCGCCAGGCGGCGGCCGCAATGACGAGGCCGCAGGGCACGTTGACGAAGAACACCGAGCGCCAGCCGGTACCGGCGAGGTCGATCGTGACCAGGAGACCCCCGAGCAGGAAGCCCGCGGCGCCCGCAAGCCCGAGCACGATGCCGTAGATGGCGAAAGCGCGGCTGCGCTGTTCGTCGGTGAAGAGCAGATGCAGCGTCGCCAGCACCTGCGGCACCATCAGCGCTGCAGTCGCGCCCTGCGCCAGCCGCGCGATGATCAGCTCCGCGCCCGATTGCGCCAGCCCGCACCACAGCGAGGTCACCGTGAAGCCGAGCACGCCGGCCAGGAAGACATTCTTCGTGCCGTGGATGTCGCCGAGGCGGCCGCCGGTGACGACCAGCGTGGCGTAGGCGATCAGATAGATCGCGATGACGGATTCGATCTGCGCCGGCGTCGCATGCAGGTCCGCCGCGATAGTGGGAATGGCGACGTTCACGATGAAGGCATCGACGCCGAACATGAACTGCGCGGCGACGACGATCGCCAACACGCCCCAGCGGCGCGACGAATCGACTTGTTTTGTGACGGTTTGATGCATTTTCGCGCGAGCCTTCGGCGATTTATTTGGGCGCAAAACTCGCAGATCGGCGTCATCGGCGCGATTACCTCCGAGGTAGGACTTGCCGCTTTGGCCCGATTGCTGCATGGCAATTCCCGCTGGTTTTGCGGGCTCGGAAGTTTTCCGGATGTACGACTACGACATGGTGGTGATCGGCTCGGGCCCGTCGGGGCGCCGGGCTGCGGTGCAATGTGCCAAGCTCGGCAAGGCCGTGCTGGTGGTGGAGAAGGGCCGGCGGGTCGGCGGCGTCTCGGTCCATACCGGGACGATTCCTTCAAAGACCCTGCGCGAGACCGTGCTCAATCTCTCCGGCTGGCGCGAGCGCGGCTTTTACGGCCGCTCCTACAAGGTGAAGCAGGACATCGCGGCGAGCGACCTGATGATCCGTCTTCAGAAGACGCTCGACCATGAGGTCGAGGTACTCGAGCAT
The DNA here is from genome assembly GCF_011516635.5 of Bradyrhizobium barranii subsp. apii. Classification (GTDB taxonomy): domain Bacteria; phylum Pseudomonadota; class Alphaproteobacteria; order Rhizobiales; family Xanthobacteraceae; genus Bradyrhizobium; species Bradyrhizobium barranii. The sequence goes on from NZ_CP096255.1 coordinate 9,888,701, forward strand.
CAGTTCAGCCGCAACCTGGTGCGCACCGCTCCTGATCGCCTGCGGCACGCGCCCGTTCCGCCCGGACTACGTGCCGTTCGACGGCACCACCGTGCTCGACAGCGACGAGATCATCGAGCTGCCAAAGCTGCCGCGCAGCCTGGCTGTGATCGGCGCCGGCGTGATCGGCGTCGAATACGCCACCATCTTCAGCGCGCTCGACGTGCCGGTGACCCTGATCGAACCGCGGCCGACCTTCCTCGATTTCATCGACAAGGAATTGATCGACGAATTCGTGCACGAGCTGCGCGACCGCAACGTCGCGCTGCGGCTCGGCGCCAAGGTCAACTCGATCGAAAAGACTGCGCAGGGTGGCATCGTCACGCATTTGTCGGACGGGCGGCACGTCACCACGGAAATGCTGCTGTTCGCGGCGGGGCGCGTCGGCGCCACCGATCGGCTCAACTTAGAGGCGGCCGGTATCGTCGTCGACCATCGCGGCCGCATCTCGGTCGATCCCGTGACCTTGCAGACCAGCGTGCCGCACATCTACGCCGCCGGTGACGTGATTGGCTTTCCGAGCCTCGCTTCCACCTCGATGGAGCAGGGACGCGTCGCCGCCTGCCACGCGCTCGGCATGGAGCCGCTCGCGCCGCCGGAGTTCTTCCCCTACGGCATCTATTCGGTGCCGGAGATATCGACGACGGGACTCACCGAAGAAGAGGTGCGCACGCGCGGCATTCCCTACGAGGTCGGCATCGCACGCTTCCGCGAGACCTCCCGCGGCCACATCATGGGGCTGAACAGCGGCATGATGAAGATGATCTTCTCGACCAAGACGCGCCGGCTGCTCGGCGTGCACATCCTCGGCGAAGGCGCCACCGAGCTGATCCATATCGGCCAGGCCGTACTGAACCTCAAAGGCACCATCGACTATTTCATCCAGAACACGTTCAACTATCCGACGCTGGCGGAGGCGTACAAGATCGCCGGGCTGGATGCGTGGAACAGGATGACGCGGTAATCTTCTCCTCGCCCTCTTCTCGTCATGCCCGGGCTTGTCCCGGGCATCCACGTTCTTCGTAGCGCCGCAAAGGTCGTGGATGGCCGGGACAAGCCCGGCCATGACGGTGTGGAAGCGTCTGCACGCAAGAATGGGGAGAAGGAGAAGAGAGTGGTCTTCGCTGCGCATGCCTGCATTCCGCTGCGCGGGACATCGCGCGATTGCGTTCAGTGCCCCCAGCACGTAGCCTCCGCACACCCAACAAACAGAAAATTCAGCCGGAGAGAACGCCATGGCGCGCCTGAAGTTCGGAGCCTTCCTTGCCCCGCATCACCCGATCGGGGAACATCCGATGCTCCAGTTCCGGCGCGATCTCGACCTGGTCGAGCAGCTCGACGCGCTCGGTTATGACGAGTTCTGGTGCGGCGAGCACCATTCCTCCGGCTGGGAGATGATCGCCTCGCCCGAGATGTTTCTGGCCGCGGCCGGCGAGCGCACCAAGCGGATCAAGCTCGGCACCGGCGTGGTGTCGCTGCCCTATCATCATCCCTTCAACGTCGCCCAGCGCATGGTGCAGCTCGACCACATGACCGGCGGCCGCGCCATTTTCGGCTCCGGTCCCGGCGCGCTGGCGTCGGACGCGCACACGCTCGGCATCGACCCGATGACGCAGCGCGACCGCCAGGACGAGGCGATCGGCGTGACCCGCCGCCTGTTCAACGGCGAGCGCGTCACCGCGAAGAGCGACTGGTTCACCATGAACGACGCCGCGCTCCAGATCCTGCCCTTGCAGGAGGAGATGCCGTTCGTCGTGGCCTCGCAGATCTCGCCCTCGGGCATGACGCTCGCCGGCAAATACGGCATCGGCATCATCTCGCTGGGCTCGATGACGACGCAGGGCTTGATGTCCCTGCAACAGCAATGGCAGTTCGCCGAGGACGCCGCCAAGAAGCACGGCACCAAGGTGGATCGGGCGAACTGGCGCGTGCTGCTGACCTGCCACCTCGCCGAGACCCGCGAGCAGGCCCGCCGCGAAGCCGGCGCCGGCCTGATGCGCTGGCACAACGAATATAATGTCGGCACGCTGCAGCGGCCGGGCCTGACCGCGTTCGCCTCGCCCGACGAGGCCGTGGACAAGACCGCTTTCGTCGACGGTGCGGCCTCCGTGATCGGTACGCCCGACGACCTCGTCAAGATGATCAAGAACGTGATGCAGGTGTCGGGCGGCGTCGGCGCCGTGATCGGCTTCGTGCACGATTGGGCCAATCCCGAAAATACCCGCCGAAGCTGGGACCTGGTGGCGCGCTACGTCGTGCCGGAGATCAACGGCTATATCGACGGACTGCGCAAGTCGCAAAAGTTCGTGATCGAGAACCGCGCGATCTTCGAACGCGCCGGGCAGGCCGTGATGGCGAAGATCATGGAGAACGAGAAGGCTGCAGAGGCCTTGAAGGTGACCGGCGCCGGCCGCGTCGCCATTCCCGCCGTCAACGCCCCGGATTTGCAGAAGGAAGCGGCGAAGCGGTAGGCCCGTCGGAACTACGCTTGTAACGACGTTCACAAGAAAGTCATACCGGCCTGTGCTATGCTGACCCCGGTCAGCTGGCGCGGGTCGTAGTCATCTGTGTTCGCGCGCCTGTTCGGTCGGTCAACCGGAGCAATCGTCATGTCGATGCAGACTGTCGCCCCTGCGCTTCCGTTCACCGCACCCAGGCGCAACGAGCTGACGCACATCCCCGGCGACGCGGGCTGGCCGATCATCGGCAAGACCTTTCAGGTGCTCTCCGATCCCAAGGGACATATCGAAGCGAACGGCGCCAAATACGGCCCGGTCTACCGCACCCATATTTTCGGCGAGACCAATGTCGTGCTGCTCGGGCCCGAGGCCAACGAGCTCGTGCTGTTCGACCAGCAAAAGCTGTTCTCGTCGACACACGGCTGGAACAAGGTGCTGGGCCTGTTGTTTCCGCGCGGCCTGATGCTGCTCGATTTCGACGAGCACCGGCTGCATCGCAAGGCGCTGTCGGTCGCGTTCAAGTCGGGGCCGATGAAGTCGTACCTGAGCGATCTCGACCACGGCATCGCCGCGCGCGTCGCGCAGTGGAAGGCGAAGCCCGGCGAGATGAAGCTCTATCCGGCGATGAAGCAGCTCACGCTCGACCTCGCGGCGGCGTCGTTCCTCGGTGCCGATATCGGGCCGGAGGTCGACGAGATCAACCGCGCGTTCGTCGACATGGTCGCGGCCGCGGTCGCCCCGATCCGCCGGCCGCTGCCGGGCACGCAGATGGCGGCCGGCGTGAAGGGACGCAAGCGCATCGTGGCCTATTTCCGCGAGCAGATCCCGCTGAGACGCGGCAATCACGGCGGCGACGATCTGTTCTCGCAGCTCTGCCGCGCCACCCACGAGGATGGCGCCCTGCTCTCCGAGCAGGACATCATCGACCATATGAGCTTCCTGATGATGGCGGCGCACGACACGCTGACCTCGTCGCTGACCTCCTTCATCGGCGAGCTCGCCGCCAATCCGGACTGGCAGGACAGGCTGCGCGCAGAGGTTCTTGCGCTGGGGCTCGCACCGGGTTCGCCGAGCAGCTTCGACGACCTCGAAAAAATGCCGCTGTCGGAGATGGCGTTCAAGGAGGCCCTGCGGATCAAGCCGCCGGTGCCGTCGATGCCGCGCCGTGCGATGCGCGATTTCACCTTCAAGGGTTTTACGATTCCGGCCGGCACCGCCGTCGGCGTCAATCCGCTCTACACCCACCACATGAAGGACATCTGGCCGGAGCCGGATCGCTTCGATCCCCTGCGCTTCACCGAGGAAGCCCAGCGCAACCGGCATCGCTTTGCCTGGGTGCCGTTCGGCGGCGGCGCGCATATGTGCCTCGGCCTGCACTTCGCCTACATGCAGGCGAAGTGCTTTGCCCGGCACTTTTTGCAGAACCTCGAAGTATCGCTGGAGCCGGGCTACAAGCCGGACTGGCAGATGTGGCCGATCCCGAAGCCGCGGGATGGCTTGAGGGTGCGGGTGAAGGCGGTGTAGGCGCCCTCGCCGTCATTGCGAGCGAAGCGAAGCAATCCAGGCTGTTTCCGCGGAAACAGCCTGGATTGCTTCGTCGCTTCGCTCCTCGCAATGACGAAAGTTGCAGAGATATCGCGGGCTCAACTCTCGTGCCCCGGACGCGCTGCAGCGCTTGCGCCCCTGCGCAGAGCCGGGACCCAGCAAGCCAGAGGGTAAGCTGCGGATAGATGGGCCCCGGCTCTGCGGAGCGGCACTTCACGCCGCACCGCATCCGGGGCTCGAGACCTATCCGCTACGCCTCATCAAACGCCTTGCGCAACGCTGACAATCCCTGCTGCTGCTGGCTCCAGTTGCGACCGCCGGTGATGGCGCCGTCGATGACGAGGTCGTGGCCGTTGATGAAGCTCGACTCGTCGCTCGCCAGGAACACCGCGGCAAGGGCGATGTCATCAGGAATGCCGGCGCGCGGGATCGGCTGCGCGGTCTTGTAGATATCGCGCATCACCGCCGGCGTCTTCTCGGCGGCCTCTGTCGACAGCCCCAGCGCCTTGCCGAAAATGCCGGTCGCGATCGCGCCGGGCGAGATCGAGTTGACCCGCACGTTGGACTCGCCGAGCTCCATCGCCACGCATTTGGTGAGATGGATCACCGCCGCCTTGGCCGCGCCATAGACGACCGAGGAGGAAAAGCCGGCGAGACGGCCTGCGATGCTGCCATTGTTGATGATGCTGCCAGACCCCTGCTTCTTCATGACGGGCGCGGCATGCTTCATGCCGAGCATGACGCTGCGCACCAAGGTCGCCATCGCCGCGTCGAACCGCTCGACATCGAGGCCTTCGATGCCCCCGGTCTGCGCCGGGCCGCCGGCATTGTTGAACAGGCAGTCGATCCGGCCGAATTTCTCCACCGCGAGCGCGATCAGCGCCTGCATCTGCGCTTCGACCGTCACGTCGGTCTGGCGAAAGATGCAGGCGGCCCCGAGCTGCTTCGCCAGCGCCTCGCCTTCCGGTATGCGCCGCCCCGCGATCACAATTTTGGCACCTTCAGCAACGAAGACTTCCGCGGTACGCAGGCCGATCCCGCTCGTCGCGCCCGTAATCACTGCAACCTTGCCATCCAGCCTGCCCATGGAATGTTCCTGTTTTCGAATGATTTGATGTCAAATGGCGGACGCCGATCGATCTCGGCGCCGCGACAGTCACTATTCCTGCCGGTCTGCGACAAGGCAAGCTTTGCTTGTGCATGCGACATGCGTAACATTCCCGCTCCTTTCTCGATTTACGCGCGCATAGCGCAACCGGGCCGGGCATGGAGAAGCTGATCGACGAATTCCGCAAGGGCTGGCAGGGCGTGGCAGCGCCATCGCTCGCTCTGAGCCTCGGCTTCGCGGTCGCCTGCCTGCTGGTTGCGACGGTGGCGCGCTGGGGTCTCGCGCATGTGCGGCCCGACGTCTACTTCACCCCGTACTTTCCGGCCGTGTTCTTTGCCGCCGCATTCGGCGGCTTGCGGATCGGCATCATCACCGCGCTGGTCGGCGGCGTGCTCGGCGTCGTCGTCAATTTCAGCGACGCTCTTGCCGATCGCTCCAGGTTCACCTTGCTGACCCTTTATTGGGGCGTCTCCGCCCTCACGATCTGGGGCGTCGAGCATTATCGCGGGATGCTGGCGGAACAGCGCCGGATTTCCAAACGCCTGATCGAGGAAGAAGAATACCGCAAGCTGCTGGTCGACGAGCTCCAGCACCGGCTGAAGAACAAGCTGTCGACCGCGCACGCCGTGCTGCACCAGGTGCTGCACGACCAGCCGCAGGTCTGGGCCCGGATCGATCCGCGGCTACGGTCGCTGGCTGCAACCGACGATCTGATCTCGCGGATCGACAAGGGCGGCTGCGATATCCGCGATCTCCTGATCGCGGAGCTCGGACCTTACGGCCATGTCCGCTTCACGCTCAACGGCGACCGGCTGTTCCTGCCGCCGAAGCTCGCGGTCACGTCCCTGATGTTTCACGAGCTCGCCACCAACGCGGGCAAATATGGTGCGTTCTCCGCGCCGCGCGGATTATTGCAGGTGTCGTGGACCGTCAGCGGCGACCGTCTGACCGTCACCTGGGACGAAACCGAGGGTCCGAGCATCGACAAGGTCTCCGAGCCCGGCTTCGGCACCAAGCTGCTGAAGTCGGCGCTGTCGGCTTTCGACGGCAAGTCCGAGGTCTCGTATCTCAAGACCGGCCTGCATTGCATCATGCAATGCCGCATCCCGCAGAACGGTTAGACGCGTCACGAGCGCAAGAGACGCGCGCTCCGCTCGCAGTTTCGCTGCGCGCGTTGACGCTCCGTTAATGACGATGGGTCGGGCGCGTCGCATCGCCGCAAAACACCCCCGTATTTCTCCGTACCCCTTAACCAAACCTAAGAGGGAACTGCGCAAGATCGCGTCCATTGCAAAGGCGCGCTGAAACAACAAGATTCATGACTTCTATGAACGACAACAGATATTCCGGCGCGAGTGAAGCCGAGCTCGGATTTCTCAAGGAAATCGTTAGAATGCTGCCTGCCGGTCTGACCGTGCAGGACGCGCAGGGCGAGCTTCTCCTGGTTAACGATGTCGCGGCCGCCCAGCTCGGCATGGACGGCAGCCGTCCGTCGCCCGATCTGACGCCGCGCCGGGAAGCCTGCCAGCGGGCACTGAGGTCCGGCGAGGCGGTCATCTCCGAGGAAGCGCTCCAGGACGGAGCTGCACGCCAGGTGCTGCTGACCACCCATCGCCCCGTCCGCGTTGCCGGACGCGAGCTGCTGATCTCGGCGTCCTCCGACATCACCGAACAGAAGAATTTCGAGGACCAGCTGTTCCGCTCGGCCTATTTCGACGAGCTGACCGGCCTGCCCTCGCGGCGCGTGATCGAGCATCGCGCCGGCAGCCTGCTCGCGCGCGACGGCAAAGGCGAGCGTTTCGCGCTTGCTTTTCTCGACGTCGACAATTTCAAGCACATCAACGACTATTACGGCCACGCCGTCGGCGACGCGCTGCTGGTCGAGCTGTCGAAGCGGCTCGGGCGCGACCTGCGCGATTCCGACATGCTGTCGCGCATCTCCGGCGACGAATTCCTGCTGCTGCTCTCCCCGATCCAGAGCCAGGAGGAAGTCGCCGAATTCATGCAAGCGACGCTGGAGCGGCTGACCGCACCGTTCTTCATCGACAATTCGGAGGTCTTCGCCTCCACCTCCGTCGGCGTCAGCCTCTATCCCGACCACGGCCGCAGCTTCGAGACGCTGCGCCAGAACGCCGACATCGCGATGTACCGCATCAAGAACAGCGGCAAGGGCTCGGCGGCCTTCTTCGACGCCAGCATGGAGCGCGAGGCGCTGGCGCGGATGAAGATCGAGCAGTCGCTGCGGCTCGCCATCCTCGAAAAGCGGTTCTGCTGCGCGTTCCAGTCCAAGGTCGACATCCGCACCCAGGCCGTGACGGGCATCGAGGCATTGGTGCGCCTGCGCGACGACGAGGGCGTGATCCAGGCGCCGGGCTCGTTCATCAACCTTGCCGGCGAATTGGGACTCATCGACGAGCTCACCCATCTCGTGCTCGCCGAGATCGTCAAGTCGATCGACCTGATCAACGACAGCTTCGGCGCGGAAGCGACCATCAGCATCAACGTCGCCGCCAAGCAGGCCGGCAACCCCGAATTCATGCGCAGTTTCGCGCGGGCGCTGGACGAGACCGGCTTTCCGCAGCGCTTCATGATCGAGGTGACGGAAGACGCCTTCGTCGCCAAGAATCATTTCCAGACCGAGATCCTGCCGATGTTCCGCAAGCTCGGCGTCGGCATCTCCATCGACGATTTCGGCACCGGCTATTCCTCGCTCTCGGCGCTCGCCGACATCACGGCCGACGAGATCAAGATCGACCGCTCGTTCATCACCGACATCCATAAGCGCCCGCGCAGCCAGGGCATCTTGCGCGCGATCGAATCCCTGAGCGAAGCGCTCGGCATGACCGTGATCGCCGAAGGCCTCGAATCCTACGAGGAGCTGGCCTATCTCCAGGCCGCGACCAAGATCCGCTACGCGCAAGGCTATTATTTCGCCCGGCCGATCTTCCTGGAGGAGCTCAAGCTCGCGACCCCCGCCTCCAGCGAATCCCGTCCCGGCGTGTCCAACCGCCCGACGCAGCAGAACCGGCAGGGCTATTCGCGGGCGAGCGGGTACCGGCGGTAAGGCGACAACGGCGCAACGAGTACCGCCGTCGTCCCGGGGCGCGCAAAGCGCGAGCCCGGGACCCATAACCCCAGGGAGCAGTTGTGGAGCGAGGCTCCCACTCCTAGTCTTCGCCAAACTTCTCCCTGTGGGTATGGGTCCCGGGTTCGCTTCGCGCCCCGGGACGACGGCAATTGCTGAGCTGCTTACGTGCCATTTCCCCCTTTGAAATTACTGCCCTTTTGCTAATACACAGGCGGACTTCCCTGAGGTACGCCATGCCCTCCTCCCCCGACGTCAGCGATCCCGCCTATGTCCGCGCGCGGGCGATGGTGACGCTGTTCGAGCGGCTGGAGCATCTGTGCGAGGGCGCGATCGCGATCGATCGCGGCGGGCGGGTGATCTACGTCAACGAGAAATATCTGGCCTCGCTGGGCCTCAAGCACACCACCGAAGCGATCGGCCGGCCGATCGAGGAGATCATCCCGAACAGCTTGATGCGGAACGTCGCCGAGAGCGGCGAGCCGATCCTGCTCGACATCATGGAGCTCGGCGGCGAGCAGCTCGTGGTGACGCGCATGCCGATCGAGGACGAGGACCGCAACGTCATCGGCGCGATCGGCTTCGTGCTCTACGACCACCTCGAAAGCCTCAAGCCGCTGCTCGCCCGCGTCACCCAGCTCGAGAGCGATCTGCGGCTGGCGCGGCGGCAATTGTCCAACGCCCGCGCGGCGCGCTTCACCCTTGCCGATTTCGTCGGCACGACAGCGGCGATCGCGCAGGCCAAGGAGTTCGCCAAGCGCGCGGCGCGGCAGAGCGTGACCGTACTGCTCACCGGCGAGACCGGCACCGGCAAGGAGCTGCTGGCGCAGGCGATCCACAATACGTCCTCGCGCGCGGAAAAGCCGTTCGTCAGCGTCAATGTCGCGGCGATCCCGGAAACGCTGATCGAGTCCGAATTCTTCGGCACTGCGCCTGGCGCCTATACCGGCGCCGATCGCAGGGGACGCGAGGGCAAGTTCCGGATCGCCGATGGCGGCACGCTGTTCCTCGACGAGATCGGCGAGATGCCGCTGCAATTGCAGGCCAAGCTGTTGCGCGTGCTGCAGGAGCGCGAGATCGAGCCACTCGGCTCGGACAAGATCAGCAAGGTCGATGTGCGCGTCATTGCCGCGACCAACGTGGATTTGCGCAAGCGCGTCAGCGACGGCGCCTTCCGCGCCGATCTCTACTACCGCCTCAACGTGCTCTCGATCGACCTGCCCCCTCTGAGAAAATGCCTCGACGATCTGCCCAACATCTGCGCGCGGCTGATCGAGGACATCAGTGCCTCCGGCGATTTCCTCAATGCCAGGATCACGCCGAGCGGATTGTCGGCGCTCGCGCGCTACGACTGGCCCGGCAACGTCCGCGAGCTCCGCAACATTCTGGAACGCGCACTGATCCTGAGCGATTCCGGGCGCCTGACCGGCGACGATTTCGTTCACATCCTGCCGGTCAGCGCGGATGCCGGCCCTGGACCGGCGCCGCAGATCACCGGCTCGGTCGTCCCCTATGCCGAAGCCGAGGCGGAGTTCGAGAAACAGACGCTCGAGCATGCGCTCGCCGCCAGCAACGGCCAGATCTCGGAAGCCGCGCGGATGCTGCGCATCTCGCGCGCGACGTTCTACAAGAAGCTCGCCAAGTTCGGACTGGCGTCGGGATCGCCGCCTGTCTGACTTTCGAGACGGGCACGTGTCCGGAGTCTCGGACTCCTGACACCGCCATATCGGCGCTCGCCTGTGGCATTCGCGCGTGATCCGCCGCAATTTCAGGCATTCCCGCGCCAAGCTCCGGATCTGGCGCAGGGCTTGCTCTGAGGCGGCCTGAGGAAACGCATGGGCTGATGTGAAGCCAGGGATCGTTAACGCGAACGCATCGCGGCCTGCGACGATCCGGCACGCGCACGTCAAGAGACTGTCACATGAGCCTCGTGCAAGCTCCGCCGGAAGGTGGAATTGCAATGTATGCACACTTGTGCAAATCGCTGTGATCAAGGCAGTTCATTCAAGGAGGAAATCATCGTGCGTCGATCGCTCATTCTCACGGCAGCCATCCTCGGCCTGGCCGCGAACACCTCCGCGCAGGCCGACGACCTCAAGGTCGCGCTGATCTACGGCAAGACCGGCCCGCTCGAAGCCTATGCCAAGCAGACCGAAACCGGCCTGCAGATGGGTTTTGAATACGCCACCAAGGGCACCATGATGCTCGACGGCCGCAAGATCGTCGTCATCACCAAGGACGACCAGGGCAAGCCCGACCTGTCGAAAGCCGCGCTCGCGGAAGCCTATCAGGACGACAAGGCCGACATCGCGATCGGCACGACCTCGTCGGCCGCGGCGCTCGCCATTCTCCCCGTCGCCGAGGAGAACAAGAAGATCCTGATCGTCGAGCCCGCCGTCGCGGACCAGATTACCGGCGAGAAGTGGAATCGCTACATCTTCCGCACCGCGCGCAACTCGTCGCAGGACGCTATCTCGAACGCGGTCGCGATCGGCAAGCAGGGCGTCACCGTGGCGACGCTGGCGCAGGACTACGCCTTCGGCCGCGACGGCGTCGCCGCCTTCAAGGAGGCGCTCGCCAAGACCGGCGCGACGCTCGCCGCGGAAGAATACGCCCCGACCTCGACCACCGACTTCACCGCGGTCGGTCAGCGCCTGTTCGACGCTCTGAAGGACAAACCCGGCCGCAAGGTGATCTGGGTGATCTGGGCCGGCGCCGGCAATCCGCTGGCCAAGCTCCAGGACATGGATCCGAAGCGCTACGGCATCGAGCTCTCCACCGGCGGCAACATCCTGCCGGCACTGGCCGCCTACAAGGGCCTGCCCGGCATGGAAGGCGCGACCTATTACTACTACGAGATCCCGAAGAACCCGGTGAACGACTGGCTGGTCGCCGAGCACCTGAAGCGCTTCAACGCGCCGCCGGACTTCTTCACCGCGGGCGGTTTCGCCGCCGCGATGTCCGTCGTCGCCGCCGTCACCAAGGCGAAGTCGACCGACACCGAGAAGCTGATCACGGCGATGGAAGGCCTGGAGTTCGACACGCCGAAGGGCAAGATGGTGTTCCGCAAGGAGGACCATCAGGCGCTCCAGAGCATGTATCACTTCAAGGTCAAGGTCGATCCGAACGTCGCCTGGGCCGTGCTCGAGCCGGTGCGCGAGCTGAAGATCGAGGACATGGACGTTCCGGTCCGCAACAAGCGCTGATATCAAGTTCCCTCTCCCCGCATCGGCGGGGAGAGGCTTCTTCCACATTCCCAGAGTCCTCCCGATGGCCCTGACGTTAGAGACGCGCGACCTCACCATCCGCTTCGGCGGCCATGTCGCGGTCAACAACGTCACCTGCACGTTCCGCCCCGGCGAGCTCATCGCCATCGTCGGGCCGAACGGCGCCGGCAAGACCACCTATTTCAACCTGATCTCGGGCCAGCTGCGCGCTTCACACGGCAGCATCCTGTTCGACGGCACCGACATCACGCAGCATTCCGCACCGCTGCGCACCCGCGCGGGCCTCGGGCGCGCCTTCCAGCTCACCAACCTGTTTCCGAACCTCACCGTGGAAGAGAACGTCCGCCTCGCGGTGCAGGCCGCCAGCGGCACCCATTACGACATGCTGCGGCCCTGGATGGTCCGCCGCGACCTGATCACCCGCGCCGATGCCATCCTCGACCAGGTCGCACTCGGCAATCGCCGCGGCGTCGCGGCGACTGCGCTGTCGCATGGCGACCAGCGCAAGCTCGAGGTGGCGCTGATGATCGCGCTCGAACCCAAAGTGTTCATGTTCGACGAGCCGACCGCGGGCATGAGCATCGACGAGGTGCCGGTCGTGCTGAACCTGATCGCGCAGCTGAAGCAGGACAAGAGCAAGATCATCCTCCTCGTCGAGCACAAGATGGACGTGGTGCGCTCGCTCGCCGACCGCATCATCGTGCTGCACAACGGACAACTTGTCGCCGACGGTCCGCCGGCAGAGGTGATCGCCTCGCCGATCGTGCAGGAAGCCTATCTCGGCGTTGCCCCAAAGAGTGCCGCATGACCGACCTGCTCAAACTCTCCGGCGTGCACACGCATATCGGCCGCTACCACATCCTCCAGGGCATCGACCTCGCGGTCCCGCAGGGCCAGACCACCATGCTGCTCGGCCGCAACGGCGCCGGCAAGACCACGACGCTGCGCACCGTCATGGGCCTGTGGCAGGCCTCCAGCGGCGAAATCACGCTCGCAGGCGAGCGCATCGAGAGCCGCGCCACGCCCGACATCGCGCGGCTCGGCGTCGGCTACGTGCCGGAGAGCATGGCGGTGTTTTCCGACCTTACGGTGAAGGAAAACCTGGTGCTGGCGGCCCGCGACGGCCCGCTCGACGATACCCAGCTCGACTGGATTTTCGGCTTCTTCCCCGCGCTGCGCCGGTTCTGGCTGTCGCGCGCGGGAAGCCTCTCGGGCGGACAGAAGCAGATGTTGTCGATCGCGCGCGCCATCGTCGAGCCGCGCAAGCTGCTGCTGATCGACGAGCCGACCAAGGGGCTGGCGCCCGCGATCGTCATGGCACTGATCGAGTGCCTGAAGGAGATCAAGCGCAAGGGCGCGACGATCCTGCTGGTCGAACAGAATTTCTTTGCCGCCCGCGAGCTCGGCGACAACGTGCTGGTCATGGACAACGGCACCATCGTCCATCGCGGCGAGATGGCGGCGCTCGCCGCCGACGTGGCGCTGCAGGAGCGGCTGCTCGGCCTGAGCCTGGAGGCGCATCAGTGACTGAACTCGCCGCAAATGATCCGCTGCCGAAGCCGAAGCGCGATCTCGCGCCGATCCTGCTGCCGATCGCGCTGGCGCTTGCGATGATTCCACTGGTGGGGTCACCCAGCACCTGGCTGACGCTGACCGCCGCGAGTCTCGCCATGGGCATGATGATCTTCATCATGGCTTCGGGGCTGACGCTGGTGTTCGGCCTGATGGACGTGCTCAATTTCGGCCACGGCGCCTTCATCGCCGTCGGCGCCTATGTGGCGACCCTCGTGCTGGCGCCGTTCGCGGCCTCGATGCAGGCGGATTCGCTGTGGATGAACCTCGCCGTGCTGGCGCCGGCGGCGCTGCTGTCGATGGCGGTATCCGGCGCGCTCGGCCTGGTCGTCGAGCGCATGCTGATCCTGCCCGTCTATGGCCAGCATCTGAAGCAGATCCTGATGACGACGGGCGGCCTGATCGTCGCCGAGCAGACGCTCTATGCGCTGTGGGGACCGCAGATCATCCCGACGCCGCTGCCGACATCGCTGCGGGGCTCCTTCATCCTCGGCGACGTCGCGATCGCCAAATACCGCGTGCTGGCGATGCTGGTCGGCCTCGCCGTCTTCATCGCGATCCAGCTCGTGCTCAACCGCACCAAGCTCGGCCTGCTGATCCGCGCCGGCGTCGAGAACCGCGAGATGGTCGAGGCGCTCGGCTATCGCATCCGCCGCCTGTTCCTCGGCGTGTTCATGACGGGATCGGCGCTCGCCGGCCTCGGCGGCGTGATGTGGGCGCTCTATCGCGAGCAGGTCCATGCCTCCATGAGTGACGACCTCACCGTCTTGATTTTCATCGTCGTCATCATCGGCGGCCTCGGCTCGATCGGCGGCTGCTTCATCGGCGCCATCCTGGTCGCGATGGTGGCCAATTACGGCGGCTTCCTGGTGCCGAAACTCGCCCTCGTCTCCAACATCCTGCTGATGGTCGCCATTCTGATGTGGCGGCCGCGCGGCCTCTATGCGGTGACCAGCCGATGATGCTCCTGTCAGGCGATCCGCCGAAGAGCCGCGTGCTCACGCTTCTCCTCATCGTCATCATCCTGGCGCTGGCGGCGACGCCGTTCCTGTTCCCGGGCGCCAAGGCGCTGAACGTCGCGGCCAAGATCTGCGTCTTCGCCGCGCTCGTCGCCTCCTACGACCTCCTGCTCGGCTATACCGGCTCGGTGTCGTTCGCCCACACCATGTTCTACGGCATCGGCAGCTACGCCATCGCGATCGCGCTGTACGGGATGGGCCCGAACTGGGCCGCGGTCGCGACCGGCATCGTCGTCGGCCTGCCGCTCGCGGCGCTGCTCGCGCTCGCGATCGGCCTGTTCTCGCTGCGGGTCGCCGCGATCTTCTTTGCCATGATCACGCTCGCGGTCGCCTCCGCCTTCCAGGTGCTGGCCTCGCAGCTCTCCTGGCTGACCGGCGGCGAGGACGGGCGCAGCTTCCAGCTGCCGGAGTTGCTGCGGCCCGGCACGGTGCTGATCTCCAAGAACCTGTTCGGATTCGAGATCAACGGCCGCATCCTCACCTTCTACCTGGTGTTCGCCGTCTCTGCCCTGATGATCCTCGCTTTGTTGCGTGTCGTGAACTCGCCCTTCGGACGCGTGCTCCAGGCGATCCGCGAGAACCGCTTTCGCGCCGAGGCGCTCGGCTTTCGCACCGTCTTCCATCTGACCTACGCCAACTGCCTCGCCGCGCTGGTCGCCGCCAGCGCCGGCATTTTGAACGCGCTGTGGCTGCGCTATGCCGGCCCCGACACCTCGCTCAGCTTCTCGATCATGCTGGACATTCTGTTGATGGTGGTGATCGGCGGCATGGGCACGATCTACGGCGCGATCATCGGCGCCACCATCTTCATCCTCGCCCAGAACTATCTGCAGTCGCTGATGGGCGTCGCCTCCAAGGCGGCGAGCGAAGCAGGCCTGCCGCTGCTGCCGGGGCTGTTGCATCCCGATCGCTGGCTGCTGTGGCTCGGGCTCCTGTTCATCGCCAGCGTCTACTTCTTCCCGACCGGCGTCGTCGGACGGCTGCGCAATGCAGGCCGCGACAAGAGCGCGGGCGCTTCGCATTAGGCCGGCATTAATGATGCAGCGCAGCGGTTGTGATGGGCACGGCACAACCGCGACGTGATTCCCGCCCCACTGCATACGGGCGCGACTGCACAACCGGATTAATGCTTAGTGTCTGTTCCAAAACATGTTGAGTCGAATGAATCGGTTGTGATTCAAGGTGAGCGGCCTGATTCGATGGGGACGCGCCGCCAATGTGGACTACCGAGAACCGTGCACGCTACGACCGCAGCCGCCTGCGCTATCCGAGCGACTTGACCGACGAGGAGTGGGCGCTGATCGCGCCTCGCATCCCGCCGGCCAAGCGCGGCGGCAACAAGCGTACGGTGGACCTGCGCGAGATTGCCAACGGGCTGATGTACATCCTGAGCACAGGTTGCCAGTGGCGCGCGATCCCCAAGGACCTGCCGCCGCGCTCGACGCTGTATGGCTACTTCGATCTGTGGAGCTGGAACGGCACGCTCGATAAAATTCATCACGCCCTCTATGTCGAATGTCGCGAAAGGGCCGAGCGCGAGGCTTCTCCCACCGCCGCCATCATCGATAGCCAGAGCGTGAAAAGCGCTGAAAAAGGGGGCCTCATGATCTCCATGGCTACGACGCGGGCAAGAAGATCAAGGGCAAGAAGCGGCACATTCTCGTCGACACGCAAGGCCTCTTGATGCACGCCATCGTGCATGCGGCGGACATCCAGGATCGCGACGGCGGCGTGCTCCTGATGGCAACGTTGTTCGGCCTCTATCCCTTTCTTCTGAAGCTCTACGCCGACGGCGGATATCAAGGGCCACATTTCCAGAAGGGGCTGCGTAGCGCTCTGAAGCGCGTGAACCTCGAAATCGTCAAACGCTCCGATCAGGCTCACCGTTTCGTCGTCTTGCCCAAACGCTGGATCGTCGAGCGTACCTTTGCCTGGCTCGGGCGATGCCGAAGACTGTCCAAAGATTGGGAATGCTTCAATCACAGGGCGCTCGCCTTTCTCAAGCTGGCCTCCATCCGACTCATGCTGCGAAAGCTATGCAATCCAAGGTAATCTTTCCGGACAGACTCTTAGGTAACTGGCTTTCCTAAGGTTTGCGCCATTTGTGCGGTGTATTCCTGTCCTTCCAGGGAGGGGGAATGCGCCAGGTCTTTTCCACGGTGACAGCCGGAATGTCATCAGCCGCGACCAACGGCTGGGCGGCCTTGGCGCGGCGTGGTCCTGTCCTCTGGCTGACCCTGTGCGGCGTGTTGCTGGTCGCCGGGATCTTCGCCGTGACCGCCATGGCCGTCGGCGAATTCCGCGAGCGCACCCTGGCCAACCGCGAGCGCGAGCTGGAAAACACGGTGCAGCTGATAGCACGGCACTTCGATCAGCAATTCCAGGATTCCGACGTCGTCGCCGCCGACCTGATCGGGCAGATGAACCTGCCGGAGATCACCTCGCCGGCGATGTTCCGCGAGCGCATGTCCGGGCTCGCGACGAATCAGATGCTGCGGAGCAAGATCAGCTCCGTCTCCTATCTCGGCGACATCGCGATCTACGATGCCGACGGCGAGCTGATCAACTGGTCGCGGGCCGAGCCGCTGCCCAAGATCAACGTCTCCTCGCGCGCCTATTTCCAGACGTTCAAATCCGATCCGATGGCCGAATCGGTCATCCTGGAATCCGTCCGCAGCTTCATCATCGGCAAATGGACCACGATCGTCGCGCGGCGGCTGAGCGGCGCGGACGGCACCTTCCTCGGCGCCATGGTCCGGCGGATCGATCCGGACAGCTACCGGCAGTATTTCGCTTCTGTCGCGCTTGCCGAGGGTACGGCGATCTCGCTGTTCGATCGCGAGGGCAAGATGCTGGCGCGCTATCCGCATGTCGAAGAGCTGATCGGCAGGAATTTCAAGGACGCGCCGCTGATGCGCAAGATGCTGGCCGAGGGCGGCCGGCACACGCTGCGCGTCAAGGGTCCGATCGACGGCGAGGACCGCCTCGGCTCGGGGGCCTCGCTGTCGCATTTCCCGCTGGTCATCGTCGCGACCCACACCACGAGCGCCGCGCTGGCCGACTGGCGTCAGCAGACCGGCTTCATGGTCACCACGGCAACGCTTTCGGCGATCGTGATCGCATTGATCCTCTTCCTGATCATCCGCCAGATCAGCCGGCAGAACCGGGAAGCCCAGGAGCGGATCGAAGCGGAACGGCTGCGGCTCGACACCGCCCTGAACAACATGTCGCAAGGGCTGATCCTGTACGACGCCGCCGGATTTATCGTCACCTGCAACCGCCGCTACTCCGAGATGTTCGGCCTGTCCGACGACATCATCAAGCCCGGCTGTCACATCCGCGAGGCGATGCAGCATCGCAAGGAGCGTGGCACGTTCGGCGGCGACGTCGAGACGTTTTGCACCGGTGTGATGCGGGTCGTCGCCGAGGGCAAGGTCTCCAGCAGGATCCACGAACTGCCCAACGGCCGCGCCTTCCAGGTCATCAACACCCCGCTGGCGCAGGGCGGATGGGTCGCCACGATCGAGGAAATCACCGAGCGGCGCAATCTGGAGCAGGAGCGCGACCGCAACTACATGTTCCTGCGCGAGATCATCGATCACATCCCCTCGCAGATCACGGTGAAGGATGCTCTGACGCGGCAATATCTGCTGGTCAACCGGACCGCCGAGGAGCAGTTCGGCCAGTCGGGTGACGTCATCGTCGGCAAGACTCCTTTCGACATGTATCCGGAAGCCGCCGCCAGGATCGTCAACGACGACGACAGCAAGGCGCTGCAGGCGCCCGGGGGATTGTTCAAGGACGAGCACGCCTGGCAGAGCCAGACCAAGGGACCGCGCTACATCACCTCGACCCGGATCGGCATTCGCGACAAGTCCGGCGAGCCGCGCTACCTCATCAGCGTCGTCGAGGATGTCACCGAGCGGCGGCGCGCCCACGACAAGATCGCGCATATGGCGCATTACGATGCGCTGACCGACCTGCCGAACCGCACGCTGTTCCGCGAACAGATCGAGCGCGAGCTGGCGAAGGTCGCCGGCGGCGAGCAGTTCGCGCTGCTCTATATCGACGTCGACGAATTCAAGGGCATCAACGATTCGCTCGGCCATCACGTCGGCGACGAGCTGCTGAAGGCAATCGCGACCCGGCTGCGCGGCTGCCTCAAGAAGAGCGACCTGATCGCGCGGCTCGGCGGCGACGAATTCGCGGTGATCCAGAGCGGAATCCAGTCCTCTGCGGACGTGCTGTCATTCGTGACGCGGATCTACGAGGCGATCCGCCAGCCCTATCACTGCCTCGGCCATCAGCTCTCCACCGACGCCAGCATCGGCATCGCGCTGGCGCCGCAGGACGGGACCGATCTCGATCAGCTCATCAAGCACGCCGATCTTGCGATGTACGGCGCCAAGGCCGAAGGACGCCGCACCCATCGCTTCTTCGAACCGGAGATGGATGCGAGCGCCAAGGCGCGCCTGACCATGGAGCAGGATCTGCGCCAGGCGCTGGTGAACGGCGGCTTCGAGATCCACTACCAGCCGCTGGTCGACCTGCGCACCAACGACGTGTCGGGCTGCGAGGCGCTGCTGCGCTGGCGGCATCCCGAACGCGGCAGGGTGTCGCCGGCGGAGTTCATTCCGATCGCCGAGGATACCGGCCTGATCAACGAGCTCGGCGACTGGGTGCTGCGCATGGCCTGCAACGAGGCCGCGACCTGGCCGGCGCATGTGCGGATTGCGGTCAACGTCTCGCCGGTGCAGCTCAAATGCGACACGCTGGCGCTGCGGATTGCCGGCGCACTCGCCGCCTCCGGGCTCTCTCCCTCCCGGCTCGAGCTCGAAATCACCGAGGCCGTGCTGATCCGCGACGACGAGGCCGCGCTCTCGATCCTGCACCAGCTCCGGTCCATCGGCGTGCGCATCGCGCTCGACGATTTCGGCACCGGCTATTCCTCGCTGAGCTATCTGAAGCGCTTCCCGTTCGACAAGATCAAGATCGACCGCTGCTTCGTCGCCGACATCGCGGAGACCAGTGGCGCGCCCGTGATCGTGCAGGCGGTGGTGAACATCGCCGCGGCGAGCCACATGACCACCGTCGCCGAGGGCGTCGAGACCGAGGCGCAGCGCGAGATGCTGCGCGCGCTCGGCTGCACGGAGATGCAGGGTTATCTGTTCAGCAAACCGAAGCCGGCCGCCGAGGTGCGAAAGCTGTTCGGTCCGAACGATGCCGCGCCGGTGGCGGCGGTGGCCTGAGATGGCGAAGCCGAGGAAAACGTCAGCGAAAGCCGTCGACGTCGCGGATTCCTATGCCGTACGGCTGATGCAGCATCTGGTGGTGCCGACCTTCGTGATCGACCCCAAGCGCCGCGTCGTGATCTGGAACAGAGCCTGCGAGCGGCTGACCGGCGTCCCCGCCGCGGAGGTGATCGGCACGACGAAACACTGGCAGGCCTTCTACGAGACCCGGCGCCCCTGCCTCGCCGACCTGGTCGCGCTCGACCGTCCCGAGCAGCTGCCGGAGTTTTATTCGGAATATGCCGCACGCGGCCACAACGGGCTCGGCTTTTCCGCGGAGAACTGGTGCGTGATGCCCAAGCTCGGCAGCCAGCTCTATCTCGCGATCGACGCCGGTCCTATCCACGACGAGGCCGGCCATCTGATCGCCGTGGTGGAGACGCTGCGCGACCTCACCGATCAGAAGCGCGCCGAGATGGCGCTGAAGGAGCTCGCCACCAAGGACGGGCTGACCGGCCTGTCGAACCGGCGCGCCTTCGACCAGATGCTGATGAGCGAATGGGCCCGCGCCCAGCGGACGCAGAAGCAGATGGCGCTGCTGTTCGTCGACGTCGATCATTTCAAGCTGTTCAACGACCGGCACGGCCACCAGAGCGGCGACGAATGCCTGCGCGCGGTCGCTGATGTCGTCAGCCGCCATGCCGTACGCCCGCTCGACCTCGCCAGCCGCTATGGCGGGGAAGAGTTCGCGCTGATCCTGCCCGACATGGAGTGCGATGCCGCCTGCGCCATCGCCGAGGAGATCCGCCGTGCCGTCATGGCCTTGCGGATCGCTCATGGCGCTGCTGGAGCCGGCGACCACGTCACCCTCAGCGTCGGCGTCGCCAGCCATATTCCCACTGAGTGTCTGTTCCAAAACATATTGAGTCGAATGAATCGGTTGTGATTCAAGGTGAGCGGCCTGATTCGATGGGGACGCGCCGCCAATGTGGACTACCGAGAACCGTGCACGCTACGACCGCAGCCGCCTGCGCTATCCGAGCGACTTGACCGACGAGGAGTGGGCGCTGATCGCGCCTCGCATCCCGCCGGCCAAGCGCGGCGGCAACAAGCGTACGGTGGACCTGCGCGAGATTGCCAACGGGCTGATGTACATCCTGAGCACAGGTTGCCAGTGGCGCGCGATCCCCAAGGACCTGCCGCCGCGCTCGACGCTGTATGGCTACTTCGATCTGTGGAGCTGGAACGGCACGCTCGATAAAATTCATCACGCCCTCTATGTCGAATGTCGCGAAAGGGCCGAGCGCGAGGCTTCTCCCACCGCCGCCATCATCGATAGCCAGAGCGTGAAAAGCGCTGAAAAAGGGGGCCTCATGATCTCCATGGCTACGACGCGGGCAAGAAGATCAAGGGCAAGAAGCGGCACATTCTCGTCGACACGCAAGGCCTCTTGATGCACGCCATCGTGCATGCGGCGGACATCCAGGATCGCGACGGCGGCGTGCTCCTGATGGCAACGTTGTTCGGCCTCTATCCCTTTCTTCTGAAGCTCTACGCCGACGGCGGATATCAAGGGCCACATTTCCAGAAGGGGCTGCGTAGCGCTCTGAAGCGCGTGAACCTCGAAATCGTCAAACGCTCCGATCAGGCTCACCGTTTCGTCGTCTTGCCCAAACGCTGGATCGTCGAGCGTACCTTTGCCTGGCTCGGGCGATGCCGAAGACTGTCCAAAGATTGGGAATGCTTCAATCACAGGGCGCTCGCCTTTCTCAAGCTGGCCTCCATCCGACTCATGCTGCGAAAGCTATGCAATCCAAGGTAATCTTTCCGGACAGACTCTGAGACCGACGGCAACCCCGACCGGCTGCTGGGTGCGGCCGACGAGGCGCTCTATGCGGCAAAACGGCTCGGCCGCAACCGCGTCATCTGCTCCGAACGCCTGCTTGCGGAGTTCGCGCGCGCCGATCGCGGCTCGCCCGGGGTTCAAGTCGCCGCCAATCGCCGGTCCAGCCGGGGCTGACGTTCATCCCCCCGAAGGTTCTATTGCGTTCGGCCTCACCAGCAGGTGATGTTGCGCCGGAACAACACGGACATTTTCTTCTCGAAAAGCCGCAATTTCTCGGGCGCTCGTTTGAATATAGATAGGTCGTTGCCTGGAGCCGTACTCGCTTTGAAATATCCCCGCCCATCCCGCAGTGCCCTCCCCACCGCCAAAAACGCCATCGCCTGGTCGCGAGTGACGGCCGAACCCGGCTCGGCCGCCAAGACCAACCGCTGATGACCGAAGCAGCCGGTTCGTTTCGCGGACGTGTCCACCGCGGAACGCAGCAAATTGGTGGCACCTGCATCGAGCTCGAGGCCGCGGGCGAGCGAATCCTGCTCGACCTTGGCCTTCCGCTGGATGCCGACGGCGCGTCCGACGATCTTCTCCCGCCTGTGGCCGGGCTTCGCGTCGAAGATCCAACCCTGCGCGCGGTTGTCCTGTCGCACGGACACGGCGATCATTGGGGTTTGCTCCCCCTGTGCAGACCCAATGTCCCCCTCGCCATGGGCGCTGCGACCGCTCGCATCATGTGTGCGGCAGCTCCTTTCGTGCCCAACGCCTTCGTGCCCAATGTTTCATTCGAGCTGAACGATCGCAGAACCTTCCAGATCGGCCCGTTCAGCATCACGCCCTATCTTGTCGATCACTCGGCCTATGATGCCTATGCGCTGCTGATCCAGGCGGCCGGCCGGCGTCTGTTCTACAGCGGCGACATCCGTGCGCACGGTCGCAAGGGCGGTCTGTTCGAGCGATTGGTGAGCAATCCGCCCCGCGGTATCGACACGATGCTGATGGAGGGGTCGAGCCTCGGCCGTCTCGACGAGCACACGCAATTCCCGACGGAGGACGACATTGAGGCGAGGCTGACCCAGAGTTTTAAACAGCCAGGCTTCGTCATCCTCTCGGCGTCCGCGCAGAACATCGATCGCATCGTCAGTATCTATCGCGCCTGCAAGCGTAGCGGCCGGACGCTGCTGCTGGATCTCTACGCAATGGAGATATTGCGGGCCACCGGCAACGAGCGCCTACCGAACGCCGGCTGGCCCAATTTGTCGGTCTATGTGCCGGAATATCAACGGCGGCAGATCGCAAGGAAAAAGCGCTTCGACCTGCTGGATCCCTACAAGTCCGCACGGATCTACCGCGAGCGCATCACCGAGATCGCCGATCGCACCGTGATGCTGTTTCGCCCGGCGATGGCCGACGACGTGGAGACCGCAAATCTCTGGCCCGGCACCAGAGCGATCTGGTCGCAATGGGACGGATATCTGAAGGATGGTCCCGGCGCCCGGCTGAAGGCGGATCTCGCGACACGCGGCGTTCCCATAGAGATCATCCATACCTCGGGTCACGCCAGCATTCTCGATCTCAAGCGGCTCGCGAACGCAATACAGCCGGACAGGCTGGTGCCCGTTCACACATTCGAAGGCGACAGTTTCGCCAGATATTTTGACAACGTCACGCGACGCAGCGATGGCGAATGGTGGGAGGTATGAGATGAGCTTCAGACGCGGAATCCGGGGCGACGACTTTCGCAAGGCACTCGAGACACTCGCCCAGCAGGATGGGTGGTGGAAAGACGTTCTCACCGATCCCACACTCATCATCGGCATTCGGGACGAGTACCTGAACGTCTATTGGCAGGGACAATCCATCTTCAAAGTGTCATTCAAGGGCGGGAAAGTGACCGCCTCGACGCACGAGAAATATCTGCTGAATCCGGACTTGAAGGATCAGGTCTCGCTGGTCGAGGGGAAGTTCGCCTTCGGCAACGCCGAGCCAAGAATGCTGACGCGCGACTACGAAGGCGCAGCGACGCTGGCGAAGCTCAAAAGGGCGGCATCGCTCTATTCCGGACAGGAGAAGGAAGGCGTCCACGAGATCGCGACGTCCAATCTCTCCGTCGTCGACGTCGAGGTTGCGATCAACGCATCCGGCGTCCCCGGCATCAAGCGGAACCTCCCCCGCATGGACCTGGCGAACTTCGAAACGACGGCGACCGGCGTGGATCTAGTGTTCTGGGAGGCCAAGACGTTCAGCAACCCCGAGCTGGAGAACGGCGACATTGTCGGTCAGATCGCGGACTATCAGAAGGTGATCGACCTTCACAAGACGGAGTTCGATGACAGCTATCGATGCGTTGCGAAGAATCTGGCCGAGATGGCGGAATGGAGCAACGGACTCCGCAATGTGGCTGCGGCGATCAGCGCCGTTGCGAAGGGGGCAAAGATCAACGTGAGCAGCGCCAATGTCGGGCTGCTCGTGTATGATTTCACCGCGGTTCAACGCGATCGGAAGGACAAGGACGGCAAGACGCTGAACGACAGAGTGATTGAATCGCTCGCGAAGGTGGGCGTGGGTCCGGAGCGGATCAGGTTCAAAGGCACGACAAAGGGTCTCACCATCTGAGCCGGCACGCGGGAGAAACCTAATTTGCCGCTTCCCGAGCACGAACTGCTCACCTTCGCGATCGGCGACATCCACGGCTGCTTTGACAAGCTGACGTCGCTGCTCGCCGCGTGCGAGGAGCTTCGCGGCGAGCGGAGCGCGCAGTTTGTGCTTGTCGGGGACTATATCGACCGGGGACCCCAAAGCCGCGAGGTGATGGATTTTCTCGTCGGCAGCGAGGGGAAGCAGGACCGCCCCTTCGTCTGTCTGCGGGGTAACCATGAGGAGATGCTGCTTCGCGCAGCCGACATGGAGCGCACCGACCGCGACCTGATGAATTGGTGGGGCAACGGCGGCGAGCAGACGCTCGACAGCTACGGGATCGACGATCCCGCCGATCTACCGAGCGAGCATCTCGACTGGATACGCGCGCTTCCGCTGACGAGAATCGAGCATGGGCGGCTGTTCGTCCATGCCGGACTACGGCCGGACGTGCCGCTGGCGTCACAATCCGAGCGGGACCTGCTGTGGATCCGGGAACCCTTCCTGTCGTCGGATCACGACCACGGGCTTTTCGTTGTCCATGGCCATACGCCGGTCCGGACCGGGACACCCGATCTGCGGGCCAACCGGTTGAACCTCGATACCGGCGCCTGCTTCGGCGGCCCGCTCACGGCGGCCGTGTTCACCACCTCGGAGACGGGCCCGTCGATGTTCGTGACCGATTCCGGCGAGATCTCGGGACCGGCCGCCCTCCGGGATTGAAGAGCGAAGCATAAGACCAGGAATTGGGCGATGCCGGGCGTCCGGGCCCGGGCAAAGCGGAGGTTGCCCACCCCCCGCCAATCGGCTAAATGAACCTCGACTAGCACCCGTAGCTCAGCTGGATAGAGCGTTGCCCTCCGAAGGCAAAGGTCACACGTTCGAATCGTGTCGGGTGCGCCAGTCTCCTTGCTCTTTACCGAGACTGTGTGCCGGACCGAGATTGTGTGCCGGCTTTTGACGCTGTGACGGCACCATCCATCAAATGTTGCGGCTCGCAATCTGGCCTTCGCAACGTCGCGCGCGCGTCCGGCTAAGCACGTCGAATGGAAAAGCGGTCACAAATCCCTGATCGCCTGCGCAATTGATTGCACCCTTAAATTGTACTATTGTTCATGGGTTGCGGAAAATGAGCCTGATCGCAGCATGTTTCTGGTCGCGATCATCGGGGCAGGTCCGATTGTAGGCGTGATGTCGCAGACCGATATCCGGCTATTGTCGGACTGAATCACCCCGGGAGCGCTCATCCCGCAAGCTATGAGCCAACACGGAACCTGCTTGACGACGTCGGTCCAGTGGCGGCGCCAGGAACAGAGCTTCGCAATCAATCGAGTCGGGAGGGGTGCTTCAGATGAAAACCATCGCCCAGTTCGTCGAGGATCGCATTACGACGCTTTCCGACCTGAAAGACGCACTACAGACCGCGATGCAATTGGAGTTCTCCACCATCCCGCCTTATCTTTGCGCGCAATGGTCGATCAACAGCGACCCGGGCGGCGTCGGCGGTATGATTGAGGACATTGTGGTGCAAGAGATGTATCACTTTGCCCTGGCAGGCAACATGCTGACCGCGATCGGCGGCGCGCCATCCATTGCCAATGCGGCCTTCATTCCGAGCTACCCGACCAATGTCCTGCCCGGAGAAATTCTGCAAAAGTTGCCCGTTGATCTGAAGCCGCTTACGCCAGATCAAGTTCAGGTCTTCATGCAGATCGAGTATCCGGAATTTCCACCGGTTGCGCTCGCCGCAAGAACGGGACCCGCGACGATCGGTGATTTCTACGATGCGATCGCCGAGGGTTTCACCACAGTCAATCCCGCGATCAATGCCAGCGCCTTCGCGGTCAATTCGGGGGAAGCAACGCCGATCAAGAGCATCGCCGATGCGCAGGCGGCGATCCAGCTGATCAAGGCCGAAGGTGAAGGTACGGAAGGCTCTCCTAACCAACCCCCAACCGGCAATGCAACATTCGCCCACTATTATGTCTTCAAGGAAATCTACACCGAGAAAACGCTGGTGCAGGATGCGGCTGGCCATTGGAGCTTTACGGGAGCACCAATCCCGTTTCCGACCTGGTTCGATTTTCAGCAATCGACCGTCACACCGAGTCCGTCGCTTGCGTTCAATCAGGCCCTGTCGCAGCTCTTGATCGGGCTTCAAACGTGCTGGACAAGCGGTACAAGACCCAGCATCGGCGCCATGTTCACACTTCAGTCGCTTGGCACGGACCTCATCCAGCAGGGCATTCGTCCTGAGTTCCTATGGGCGCCTCCGTCGGCATGAACTCCGGATCTGCCGCCTGCCTCTCTCACGTCAGCATCGAGATGATCGACTGGATCTGATCGGAGGCGGACGTCACCAGGGCGTCATACGACGTATGACCGTGCGCGGCAGCTTTCAAAATGCATTCGGCGACAGCGGCTTTCAGACCGAACACCGACTGATGGGCCGGCACGCTCGCCATCACGGTCTCGAGGGCCTGGCGCATGGTCTGAACGAGCTCGGAGCTGTATTGCATTGGCTGTCCTCCGCGCCCCCATGTAGGAACGCGGGCCTAGGCTCGCCACTCACAAGCTTGAGATTGCTCTTTGATGAACCCTGGACAAATCGCCTCAATTCAAGCGCCAGATGGCCGCATTGAGCAGGCCGGCAAAGGCGACCCAGGCTGCGTAAGGCACAAACAACGCAGCGGCCAGCCTGTCCCGTGATGTCTCGAGACTGATGTAGGTCACGATCGCGACGAACAGACAGATGAGGATGACGAGCGCGGCGCCGATCTGGTGCATCGTGAACATCACCGGAGACCAGACGAAATTGAGCGCCAGTTGCGCGGCCCAGACCTGCATCGCTCGACCCGACGGCTCACGGCGAAAAGTCCGCCAGCCCGCAACCGCGATCATGATGTAAAGGATAGTCCACGCCACCGGGAACGCCCAGTTCGGCGGCACGAAACCCGGCTTGGCAAGGGCCGCATACCACTCTCCCGGAAGATTGGTCGCGCCGATCAGCCAGCCGATGCCGACCACACCGACGACGAAGACCAACAACTGAAGCATCCATCACCTCGCGCTTCTCTTCGGGCAATTGTATCATCGTTCCATGAGCGAATCCGGCACGGTGACTGGCGAGGCCTCGCCCGTCCGCAAGATCATCCATATCGACATGGATGCCTTCTATGCGTCCGTGGAGCAACGCGACAATCCGGAGCTGCGCGGCAAGCCGGTCGCCGTCGGCGGCTCCGCGGAACGCGGCGTCGTCGCGGCCGCCAGCTACGAGGCCCGCAAGTTCGGCGTTCGCTCTGCGATGCCGTCGGTGACCGCGAAGCGGCAATGTCCCGACCTGATCTTCGTCAGGCCGCGCTTCGAGGTCTACAAGGCGATCTCCAGGCAGATCCGCGACATCTTTGCCGAGCACACGCCAATCATCGAGCCATTGTCGCTCGACGAGGCCTATCTCGACGTGACCGAGAATTTGCAAGGCATCCCGCTGGCGCGGGACGTCGCCTTGCTGATCCGTGAGAAGATCAAGGCCGAGACCGGCCTCAACGCTTCGGCGGGCATCTCCTACAACAAGTTTCTTGCAAAGCTCGCCTCCGATCATCGCAAGCCCAACGGTCAGTTCGTGATCTCGCCGGAGATGGGACCCGCCTTCGTCGAGACGCTGCCCGTCGGCAAGTTCCACGGGATCGGCCCGGCGACCAGCGCGAAGATGAATGCGCTCGGCCTGTTCACCGGCCTCGACATCCGCAACCAGACGCTGGAGTTCATGAATGCGAATTTCGGCAAGTCGGGCGCCTATTACTACTGGATCTCACGCGGCGTCGACGAGCGGCCGGTCCGGGCCAACCGGATTCGCAAGTCGATCGGCGCGGAGACGACGTTCTCGACCGACCTCGACGAATACGGCGCGCTGGCCGCCGAGCTCAAGCCGCTCGTCGACAAGGTCTGGCGCCATTGCGAGACGACCGGCAACCGCGGCCGCACCGTCACCCTGAAGATCAAGTTCGCCGACTTCGAGATCATCACGCGCAGCAGGTCCGTCACAGCGCCGGTTGCAGGCCGGGACGATCTGGAGCGGCTGGCCTGCAGCCTGCTCGAAGTCGAAATGCCGCTGCCCAAGCGCGTCAGGCTCGTGGGGGTATCGCTGTCTGCCCTCCAGGACGGCGACGATGCGGAGCCGCAGCTGACTTTCGGCATTTGAACCAGACTGGAAAGGCCCTCCGCGAACGCGAGATCCTTGTCCGCGGCGCGGCTCCAAACCAGCCATGGAAGGTGGCGGGATTTTCAGACCCGCCACCCGTAGAAGCCGATCCGCTCGGGCCAATCAATGCCTCACGTGCTCGAACACGACGATCACACCCGTCGGCTCCGGCTCATGGGCCATCAGGCGCGTGAGGTCGGCATCGCTCCAGTCGGCGAGGCTGACGACTTCGCCGGTCTGGCGCTCGGCGCTGACCGACGGCGTCGGCTCGAGCACCTTCAGGCCCGTTTCGTCGACGAAGAAGGTGTGTTCGCCGAACATGCTGTTGAGCTGCGGCATGGCGGGATGTTCGTCGGGCAGCACCTGGGCGCCGAGTTGGTTGACGGTCTGCTTCACCTGTTCGGATGTGAGCTTCATGAGCTGCTCCGTTTCTGTCGTGCCGGGTTTCAGTGAGTCGAGCCAAAACGGGCGTTCCCTGCGCCTGTGTCGCCTGACTCAAATTCCCGAACGGGTGTTGCGCACGAATGTTCCGGAAAAATGCATTTCGTGATCGCGAGTTTCATCTGCCGCGCTCGCGGCACGGGATCGCCACACGATGCACATGATCCGCCTGTCGATGGCGCTATTCGACGGCTTCGACGATCCGGATGTCGCGGTCGGCACCATCGCCGAGCAAGTCGTGAGCGGCCTTGTAGGCGGGACTTTCATACGCCGCCTTGGCGCGCTCGACGCTGTCGAACTCGATGAGAACGACGCGTTCCATCAAGCCGTGCTCGAAGGCTGCGGCCGGCATCCCGCGCGCGAGCACGCGTCCACCGGCGGCCTCGATGGCCGGACGCGACAGCTTGGCGTAGGCCGCCATGGCATCGGGGCTCTTGATCGCGCGGTAGGTCGCAACCCAATAGGCTTTTGCCATTTTGTTTCTCCTGGTTTCTCGTGACTTAGTGCTCGCCTCGGTTCTCGCCAACCGAGAGCGCGCAGATGCGTGACAGATATGTGTAGGGCAGACCGGTCTCCTCGGCCCAGGCGTTGAACTGTGCCTGCACCTTTGCGAGATCGCCCTTGGACTTCACCTCTTCGGCGATGTCGAGGCCGGCATCGCGCAGGCAGGCGACGACATCCCTGGAGGTGACAAAACCATCCCAGCCGACGAAGCGCAGCAGCATCTGCCCGGTGTTGCCGCCGAGCCGGCTGCCGCGCTTGGTCAGGAGATCGAGCAGGCCGACCTCGTTGGATGGCGGCCATTTCGCCAGAAACTTGCCGAAGCTGCCGTGCTCTTTCGCGATCTCCTGGACGAAGGCCGCGTTGTCGCGCACCGACATGATCTTGGCGCCGTTGCGCACGATGCGCGCGTCGCGCACGAGGCCCTCCCAATAATCCTCGGGCTGGAAGGTGAGCTTGGCCGGCTGGAAATGCAGGAACGCCGCTTCAAAGCCGTCCCATTTCGAATCGATCACGCTCCAGGCAAAGCCGGCACAAAACACCCGCCTGGTCATCTCGGCGAGGATGCGATCGTCGCCGAGCTTGGCCAGCCCCTTCAGGTCGGGCTTTTCGGGCATCAGCCTGTCGAGCGCCTTGGGGCCGCCCTTGCGTTTCTCGGCGCGGGCACGAATGGTCTTGAAGGAGGTCATGCGGATACAGGCGGTTGAGGATGCGCCACGACATCAGAATTCGATGACACGGTCCAGCCCTGCGGTGCCCGGCTACTTGCGCACGCCAATGCACCGCAGCATGCTGCCGGCCATTGGCCTGACGAAGAGAGCAGCCATTCTGGTCTGCTTCTTGCTTTATAAATAACGTTTTGGAATTCCCGGACCTTTTCAAACCCGCCACGGATTTTCAATGCGCTGCCTGGTCGTGGCCGATTTGCACTACTCGCTGCCGCAGCTCGACTGGCTGGTCAGCGCGGCACCGCAGTTCGACCTCGTGATCTTCGCCGGCGATGCGCTCGACATCGGCTCGATGGTGGATTTTCGCGCGCAGATCGTGGTGGTGAAGAAATACCTCGCGTTGCTCGCGGCGCAGACCCGCGTGATCCTCTGCTCCGGCAATCACGACCTCGACGAGCGCAATGCGGAGGGCGAAAAGATCTCGCGCTGGATCTCGGAGGTGCGGGAGCTCGGGATCACTTGCGACGGCGGCAACCTCACCATCGGCGACACGCTGTTCACGGTGTGCCCGTGGTGGGACGGCCCGCTGGTCAAGCAGCGCATCGTCGAGCAGCTGCGCGACGCCGCCGCCAATCGTCCGCAGCGCTGGATCTGGGCGCATCATGCGCCGCCGGCGAATTCGCCGACGAGCTGGGGCGGCAAGCGCTTCTTCGGCGATGTCGATCTGGTGCAGTGGATCATGCAGTATCAGCCGTCGATGGTGATCTCGGGCCATGTCCACCAGTCGCCCTTCATCGCCGACGGCTCGTGGTTCGACCGGCTCGGGCTGACCTGGGTGTTCAACGCCGGCCTGCAACCGGGCCGACCGCCGACGCATATCGTGCTGGATCTCACTGCGGACAAGGCGTTCTGGCTGGCAGCGGGCGAAGCGCAGTGGATCGACCTCGGCGCACCGCTGAAGCGGCCCGCAAACACCGTCGAGGAGCCGCCGGACTGGCTCACATCCTTGGATCGGATTGTCGATCCGAGCCTGGCGAGACCTCGAGCGGCGGCAAGTTGATCATGCTCTGGAGCACCTCGCCGACCATGGCGAGATGCGTGCCGTGGCCGGCATATTGCCGCTTGAGATCGGCGAGATAGGTGTTGGCGACGTTGAGCCGCTGCGCCAGCGTGCGCGCGAGCAGCAGCGCGACCTCGGGCCGCTGAATCAGGAATGATGCCGCGTCCTCGAACTCATAGATGACGGAATCCGAGCTGGCCCGCACCGTTGCCGTATGCGGCAACCCAAGCAGCACGGACATCTCGCCGAACACGGCGCCGGGCTCGGTGATGGTCGCGACCACCGTGTCGCTCTTGAGCACCTCGAGCTTGCCCTCGACGAGCACGTAGAGGCGGCCGCTGCTGGTGCCGCCCTCGGTGACGACCGACGTGCCGGCCTTGACCTGCCGCTCCGTTCCGCCGGTGCAATGATCCAGAACTGCGCGCATCGCCGAAGCTCCCATCGCTGGGGAAATCCAGGCGATACTAGAGCACGATCCGTGCCAGGCGGCAACGCGCGGACGGGCTATCGCGACAAGCGCTTTGCGAGATGAACCGACTGCCAGTCTCCGAGGCCGGTATCCCGGAAGCCTGCCCTCTTCGCCAGACCACGCATCTCGGCATTTGTCCGCGCAGTCTCGGCCGCGATCATCTCGTGGCCAAGATCGGTCGCCCGCGTCTCCATCGCCGTCATCATCTGCAAGCCGAGGCCCAGGCGCTGGAACGCATCGGCGACCGAGATGGCGAACTCGCCATGCCGTGCAGTCGCATCATAGGCGTAGTTCGCTTCGCCGATGATGGTGTGCTGCCCTCCCTGCCTGACTTCGGCGAGCAGGGTGAAATGACCGGGACGGCCCGTCCTCGCCGCGCATTCGGCCGCGACCAGGGCGACGTCGGTACGCGCGCCCATGAAGCGCTTGTTGCGCGACGTGGTGGACAGTCCGGTGAAATAGACCGACAGGTTCTCGACGTCGGATACACTGGCGGTCCTGATGCAGACCGTGCCCTTCGCTTCGGCCAGTTCGACAGGCTCGACGACGGCTCCCGGAAACAACAGTGACATGCGTGATGCTCTCGGCAGGTTGCGTGGCTCGCACACCTAACCGAGGCCGCGCTTCCGCGGCTTGGACACCACTGCCAATCATGCGGCTGAAAACGAACAGCTCGTTGTCCCGTGCCGTACATCACACACGGGAGAGTGACGGCACCTCGTCGGGCATGATCGCCTGGAGGCCGCCGAAGCGGCGCTCGCGGCCGTGGAAGGACGCCAGCGCCGCGGAGAGATCGCCCGCGTCGAATTCGGGCCACATCCGCTCGGTGAAGTGAAGCTCGGCATAGGCGCCTTCCCAGAGCAGGAAGTCCGACAGCCGCTTCTCGCCGGAGGTGCGGATGATGAGATCGACGTCGCGAAGGCCTGCTTCACCTGTGACGAGTTGCGAGAAGGCTTCGCGTGTGAGGCTCGTCAGTGCCGCCGCCTTCGCTGCGGCGTTGAGGATAGCGTCGCGCGCGGAATAGTCGACCGCGATGCGCAGGTGAAGCGCGCGGCCGTGCGCCGTGGCGTCCTCCGCGCGCGCGATCGCATTGGCGATGCCGTCGGGCAGACGGTCACGGCGGCCGATCACGGTGAGGCGCACGCCGTTCCTGGCGAGGCTCTGCACCTCGTTGGCGAGATAGAAGCGCAGCAGCGTCATCAGCGCGGCGACTTCGGTTTTTGGTCGTCGCCAATTGTCGGTGGAGAAGGCGTAAAGTGTCAGCGTCCCGATGCCCTGCTTGGGTGCGGCCTCGACGATGCGGCGGATCGCCTCCACGCCGGCCTCGTGGCCGCGCAGGCGCGACAGCCGCGGCGCGTCGCCCACCGGCCGTTGCCGTCCATGATGATGCCGACGTGAAGCTTCTCGTTGCGAGAGGTCATGTCGCTTTGCATTGCAAAGTCTCCGGTCAAAAAAGGGGGATCAAGTCGAGATGATACCGAGACGGCCGAACGGCGGCGCGTCGCGGCCGGCAGCCTTGGCGGCGTCGCGCACCAGCCGCTCGAGCACGGCGAGATAGTCGAGGAAGCGGCGGCGGCCGGCCTTGGTCAGGCGGCAGGTCGTGTGCGGGCGGTTGCCCTCATAGCCCTTGGTCACCTCGACGAGGCCGGCCTCCTGTAGCACGGCAAGATGCCGGCTAAGATTGCCGTCGGTGAGGCCGCAGAGTTGCTTGAGGTCGGCGAACGCCAGACCCTTCGGATGCGCCATCAGCGAGGTCAGAAGCCCGAGCCTCGCCTTCTCGTGGATGACGCGGTCGAGCCCTTCATAGGAGAAGGGTGCGCTGTCAGTCTTCGACATCATGGTCTCCGGACGCGAAATACAGAATGCCCGCCATCACCGACTGCCCGATCACGAAGGGCAGTCCCATGGTCCATGGCGATAGCGTGTGAGTCCGGCTCGCGAGCACCACGACCGCGAAGCCGGAAATGAAATACCAGGCGCCCGCGAGCGCGACGGTGCGCGGCAGCGAGCGGACGGAAGCGAAAATGCCGAGCGACACCAGAATCTGCCACAGGCCGGGCAACAGCCACAGCGTCTCGCTCGCGAACTTCCACATCACCACTGCGAGCAGCACGCCGGCGACGCCTGCGGGCAGGAACTGCTCGACCGCCTGATGGATCATGGCATCGGCCAGGCCAGAATGATGACGGCGCGAGCGCGCGCGCATCTCGATGCCGATCATCAGAACGGAGAGCACCGCGGCCATGAACCAGCCGAGGAAGAAGCCGACCGGCTCGCTTGTGGGATCGCCGAGCAGCCAGAATTGGAGGATTGCGGTAAGAAGCGCGACGGCGCCCGTCGCAGCGATCGTCGCCGGGCCATAGCCGCGGAACGCCGTGCCCGCCGCAATCTGGTTGCGGATCGCCACGATGTCGGCCAGTGCCTTGTCGAGATCGCGCATTGGCAACGCCAAAACCCCGCTCCGCCCAATTAACCGGGACCGCCCGTCCCGTCGTCACTTTGTATCGCAAAGTATATCGCACCGCAAAGTAAAGGCAAGCCCGGAAGTCGCAGCCGGATGGTTCGATCCGCTTAAACAACTGCCGGTTGCGCCGCACGACCTCGGCCGGATAAGATGGCTTCAAAAGCATTCCGGGGGGAAGGAAGTATGTGGCTTAAGTCATTTGTCGTTGCGTCTCTGTTGCAGGTGAGCGTCGCCGGCATCGCGCATGCGAAAGGACCATTCGGCAGCGTCAATGTCGGCAACTGGATCGGCGGCGCCTTCAGCAATGACGAGACGGGCGCTTTCTCCCATTGCGCCGCGACGACGCCTTATGCGAACGGCGTCATCCTCGTCGTGAGCCAAAATGCCGCCGGCACATGGTCGCTCGCCTTTGCGAGTCCCAGCTACCGCTTCAACAAGGGCGAGAACGCCGCGATCGACGTGACCTTTGACGGGCAGGAGCAAGCCAGGCTGTTCGCCACGGCGAACCAGCCCAACATGCTCACGGCCATCATGCCGGTCAATGTTGTGCGCACGTTTCAGAAGGCGAGCCTGATGGTGGCGACAGCCGGCCGCGCCGTTCTGAATTTCGATCTGACATCGACCGGGCCGGTGATCGCCGCATTGGCCAATTGCGTGACCAAGGTGAAAGCCGACGGGCTCGACAAGGCCGGCGACTTCACCAAGATGGCCGCCAAGCCGCAGCCTGCGCCGGACAAGCAGGCGCCGCCGGCCGGCGGCAAAGTTGCCAGGGCCAAGACCGGCACCGGCTTCGTGGTCAGTGCGAACGGCCACGTCGTCACCAACAACCATGTGATCGACGGCTGTGTCGGCGACATCAAGGGCAACCTCACCGGCGAAGCCGCGATGGTGCTGCGCGTCGTATCGAGCGACGTCAACAACGATCTCGCTTTGTTGCAGGCGCCGTCGACGACGACATTCAAGGACTTTGCGCGGATCCGCGATCGCTCGATCCGCTCCGGCGATTCCGTCATCGTAATCGGCTTTCCCTTCCATGGCTTGCTCACGTCGGACTTCACCGTGACGACCGGTATCGCGAGCTCGCTCAGCGGCATGCGCAACGACACGCGTTTCCTGCAAATCAGCGCGCCGGTGCAGCCCGGCAATAGCGGCGGCCCGCTGTTCGACACCACCGGTCAGATCGTGGGCGTGGTCACCGCAAAGATCCCCGCACTGCGCATCGTCGCTGCGACCGGCAACATTCCGGAGAACATCAACTTCGCCATCAAGACCGGCATGCTGCGCGACTTCCTCGACAATTCCGTGGTGCCCTACCAGACCGCCGAACCGAAGGGCGAGCTCAAGACCACCGACATCGCCGGCAACGCGCGGCCGTACACGATGCTGATCTCGTGCAATGGCACGGAGCAGGCCGACGCGAAGCGGTAGGGCGCGGCGGAAGGACAGCTGCCTCGCCGCTCTCCGCTGTCATTCCCCGCGAAAGCGGGGAATCCAGTACGCCGCGGCTCCTCCGTATCACGCCACGGCCTCTGGAATACTGGATCGCCCGATCAAGTCGGGCGATGACACCGTTGGTGTGGGCACAGCGCACCCGCCGTCTCACCCGTGGCAGCAAGCCCCCTTCGCCTGCGGCTCATACTGGTCGCGCAGGCGGACCCAGTCCATCGGATAGGGCAGGCCGTCCTCGTGACGACCGAGCGGGGTGAGGTCGAGATATTGATAGGCCGCGTTCATCATGTCGAGACCGCGCGCGAAGCATGAATAGGTATGGAAGATCTCGCCGGCCTCGTTGCGGTAGAACACGCTGATACCGGGCAGCTCCGGACCGTAGAACGGCGTGGTGCCAAAGTTGTATTTCGGCACGCCCTTGTCGATCTGCTCGCGCGTGAACGAGACCTCGTAGTCGTAGTTGAAGTCGTTGCTCCCTGACGAGACCCAGTCGAAGGTCCAGCCCATCCGCTTCTTGAAGGCCTCGAGCTTGGCGCTAGGTGCCAGCGAGATCGCAACCGTGGAGGTGTCGCGCGCGGCGAGGTGCGGCACCATGCGATCGAGAGCGTCGGCCCAGAACGAGCAGCTCTTGCACGCGGCCTCCCAGTCGGGAGCGAACATCACATGCTGCACCACGAGCTGCGGGCGCCCCCCGAAGAGATCGCCGAGCGTCACCTTGCCGTTCGGTCCGTCGAATACATAGTTCTTGTCGACCTTCACCCAGGGCAATGCGCGGCGCTGCTCGGCGAGGCGCTCGCGGGCCTGGCTGAGCTCCTTCTCATGCGCCAGGTGGGCCTTGCGGGCCGCGATCCATTGCTCGCGCAAGACGATCTGATGTTGCTGCACGGTATCCTCCATGGTGGAGGGCGACGAAGGCGTCGAGCTTGTCGAGGCACGAGCTCCAGCCGCGCCGGTGATTGTCGCGTGCGGTTTCGTCGAAGAACTGGGCGTGATGGAAGATCATCAGCGTGCCGGCGCTATCCGGCTTCAGTGTGATCGTCACCAACGATTCGCGCTCCGGCGTCGAATGCCAGGCCCAGGTGAACACCAGCCGCTCGTTCGGCACGACCTCGCGATAGATGCCGCCGGCCTCGAAATATTCGCCGTCGTCACCGGTGAAGCTGATGCGGTAACGGCCACCGGTACGGACATCGAGCTCGGCGTCCAGCGTCGCCGGCTTCATGTTCGGCGGCCCGAACCACTGGACTAGCTGCGCGGCTTGCGTCCAGGCGGCGTAGACTTTCTCCGGCCGTGCGCGGAGCCGGCGCGTGAGCGTGAGCGTGAGCGTGAGCGTGAGGCTGGGCCGCTCGCTTGGACGTTCGGCTGTGCGGGGATCGGCGTTGACGGCTGCGTTGGCCATGTCTTGTCCTCCACGAAGGCGGCGAGGCGGTCGAACTTCTCGGACCAGAACTGCGCGTAGCGATTGAGCCAGTTCATCGCCTGCTCCATCGGCTGCGCGGTGAGCCGGCAGGACACCGTGCGTCCGGTCTTCTCCCGCACGATCAGGCCCGCATCCGTGAGCACGTCGAGATGCTTCATGATCGCCGGCAGCGAGACCGGAAACGGCGCGGCCAGCTCGCTCACCGACAGGCCGTCCCGCTCGCCGAGCCGCGCGAGAAGGGCACGCCGCGTCGGATCGGACAGCGCCGCAAAGGTCCGGTCGAGCGTCTTGTCTCTATACTTAACCATTTGGTTTAGTATAGACGTGAACGAGAAGGCGTCAAGCAGGAACCCGCGCGTCCGGATCTGCACGACTGCGTGATCAGGCAGTGCTCAGTGTGAGGCGCGACTAGTACGGACGAACGTACCGACCGCGTAGTGACGGCTGAAGCGGAGGCCGTACGGCCACCTGGGCAGGATTTTGCGCGCAATAGCCCTTGCGGCCCGACGCGCTCATCTGACACTGCTCGCGGGTCTGATAGGAGCAGTCGCCGGGATAGCCGTATTCCGAGTTCTGAATGCACCACGCGTAATCATAGTCCGCGCGCGCCGGGCTCCCGCCAGCGAGCCACACAAGGACTATGGTGCCCAGCACAAATTGCGCCTTGCCCATGACCGACCTCCCATGTTCGCCGCGCGACATCCGACCTCACAGAGTGAAAGGCTCGCGGAGCCGGTTTATTCCGGAGCGATCGCGCAAAAATACGCGGCTGCGCAATGCGCGCGCGGCTAGTACGGTGCAACGGGCCGCGCGCGACGGTGCGGCCGAGGTTGCGGCTGCGGCGCCTGGCCATAGGCCACCATTGGATTGGGCCCGCAGTACAGCAGGCGGCCGGAGACGCTGGCCTGGCATTGCTCATAGGTGCTGTAGGCACATTCGCCGGGATAGTCATACTCGCCGCCCTGGGCGCACCAGGGATAGTCGCGGGCCGCCGCGGGCGTGACGGTGACGAAGCCGGCAAGGACCGTCGCGCCCAGCGTCAGCAGCGCCAATTGCGTCTTGCGCATGATCCAGACTCCTCTCTTCACAGGGCGAGATACGCGCCATGTATCATCAGGTTTCGCCGAGCCGTTTTATTCCAGATCAACGGAACGAAGTACGCAAGAAAAAAGCCCTGCCAGGCGGCAGGGCTCCAATCTCAGGGATCACAAGATCGCTACTCGACCTTCAGGCCGGCGAACTCGACGACCTTCTTCCACTTCTCGGTCTCGGCCTTGATCTCCTCGCCGAACGCCTCCGGCGTCTGCACCCGCGGCTCGCCGCCGAGTTCGACCAGTCGCTTGGTCATGTCGGGCTCCTTCATGAGCGTATTGATCTCATTGTTGAGCTTGGCGATGATCTCCTTGGGCGTGTTCTTCGGCGCGCCCATGCCGAACAGCGCGCTGGCCTCGTAGTCCTTCACGGTCTCGGCGATCGCCTGGACGTCGGGCAGCTGCGGCGAGCGCTCCGTGGTGGTGACGCCGATCGCGCGAAGCGAGCCGGAGCGGATGTGCTGGATGATCGAGGGCATGTTGTCGAAGATCACCTGCACCTGGCCGCCGAGCATGTCGGTGATCGCCGGCGCCGCGCCGCGATAGGGCACGTGCTGCATCTTGCAGCCGGTCAGCGCCATGAACATCTCGCCGGACAGATGCACCGAGGTGCCGTTGCCGGACGAAGCCATGTTCACCTTGCCGGGATTGGCCTTCACATATTCGATGAACTCGGCGACGTTCTTGGCCGGAACGTCCTTGTTGACGGTCATCACGTTCGGCACCCGCTGGAACGAGGCCACCGGCGCGATGTCGCGCACGAAGTTGAATTTGAGGTTGGTGTAGAGCGAAGCGTTGATGAAGTTGGCCGGATTGACCAGCTGCAGCGTGTAGCCGTCGGGCTCGGCATTGACGACCGATTCGGTGCCGATATTGTTGCCGGCGCCGGGCTTGTTCTCGATCACAAATTGCTGGCCGAGCCGTTCCGACAGCCGCTGACCGATCAGCCGCGCCAGGATGTCGGTGGCTCCGCCCGGCGGATAGCCGACCACCCATTTCACGGGCCGGGCCGGATAGTCGGCGGCAAGGGCCTTCGACAGCGGGGTGGCTGCAAGCGGACTGGCGGCGAGCAGGCCCAGCGCGGTACGGCGAGTGATCATCTCAAGGGTTCTCCCAACGTGTTGTTCTTGAAAGCCAGATGGCTTCAAAGTCGACGCGGTTGTAACAAAGCTTGCCGCAGGCGGAAAGTGCGCCCGGCGCATCACGACGAAAGGATAAGGCATGCCGGTCAAGGTCGAAGCCCTCGATCATCTCGTCATCAACGTCGCCGACGTCGCAGTGACCTCCGAGTGGTACCGCAAGATTCTCGGCATGGAAGTCAAGGTGTTCGACCCCGGCGGCGGCAAAGCGCCGCGGACTTCGTTGCAATTCGGTAACCAGAAGATCAACGTCCGGCCGCGCGATGCCGACAAGGTGGAGTGGTTCACCGCGGACCATCAGACCGCCGGCAGCGAGGATCTGTGTTTCCTCACCTCTGCCGCGCCCGACGAGGTGGTGGCGCATTTGACGGCACATGGCGTCGCGATCGAGGAAGGCCCGGTTCCCAAGCAGGGTGCCCTCGGCACGCTGCGCTCGGTCTATTGCCGGGATCCGGATGGCAGTCTGATCGAGATTTCGTCGTACGAGGACGGTGGTCGATAGGGCAGCGCTGCCCACCCCATCGTCATTGCAAGGAGCCATTGCGACATAGCAATCCAGACCGCGCCCCTGCGGAG
The DNA here is from genome assembly GCF_011516635.5 of Bradyrhizobium barranii subsp. apii. Lineage (GTDB taxonomy): Bacteria > Pseudomonadota > Alphaproteobacteria > Rhizobiales > Xanthobacteraceae > Bradyrhizobium > Bradyrhizobium barranii. Next base: position 9,927,939 of record NZ_CP096255.1, read on the forward strand.
ACCGTCTGGATTGCTTCGCTGCGCTCGCAATGACGGCGGGGAGACGCCGCCCCGCCGATTTGCTCCCCGCGTCATCCGATGGCAGGAAGACGCAATCATCAAAAGGCAGCCGCCATCAAGATGCAGGCTGCACGGGGAGGATTCATGCCTATCCAACAGACCGCCGCCGGACTCGTAGGACCGTTCGACGGGCTCGACGTGCCATGGCTGCTGAAGATGCGCGCCGCGGTGCGCCGCGATCATGCGTTCCTGATCTGGGCGCCGTTCGGCGCGCCGGCGCGGCGCTGGAGCTACGGCGAGTTTCACGAGCGCGTCGGCGCGCTCGCGGCGGGGCTGGTGAAGCGCGGCGTCAAGCCGGGCGAATATGTGCTCATTCATCTCGACAATTGCATCGAGGCGCTGCTGGCCTGGTTCGCCTGCGTCGAACTCGGCGCCATCGCGGTGACCACCAACACCCGCTCGGCTCCGGCGGAGATGGAATATTTCGCCGATCATTGCGGCGCGGTCGCTGCGATCACGCAACCGGCCTATGCAGAAATCGTCGCGCAAAACTGCCGCAACATCCGCTGGCTGGCGGTGACCTCGCACGATGCGGGCGCGGCGCCCACGCAAGCGATCTCGCGCGGCGACAGTTTCGAGTCACTATTCGCCGACAGCGCCGACCGTCCCAGGCGCGCGACCGATCCGTTCGCGCCGTGCAGCGTGCAGTACACGTCAGGCACGACATCGCGCCCGAAGGCAGTGCTGTGGACCCACGCCAACGCGCTGTGGGGCGCCAAGATCAACGCCGCGCATGAGGACCTTCATGCGAACGACGTGCACCAGACCTATCTGCCGCTGTTCCACACCAATGCGCTGGCCTATTCGATGCTGGCGACGCTATGGGTCGGCGCCACCTGCGTGATCCAGCCGCGGTTCTCCGCAAGCCGCTTCTGGCGCGTCGCGCGCGAGCACGGCTCGACCTGGACCTCGACGATTCCGTTCTGCATGAAGGCGCTGCTCGAGCAGGAGATCCCGAAGGACCACAAATTCCGCCTGTGGGGCACCGCCATCAACGAACCGCCGGCCTTCGCTGCGTTCGGCGTCAAGATGATCGGCTGGTGGGGCATGACCGAGACCATCACCCACGGCATCGTCGGCGAGGTTGACCAGCCCAACATCCCGATGTCGATCGGGCGCGCCGCGCCCGAATATCAGATCCGCATCACCGACGATGACGGACGGCCGACCGAGGTCGGCGACACCGGCAATCTCGCGATCAAGGGCATTGTCGGGCTGTCGCTGTTCGCCGAATATCTGCACAATGAAAAGGCGACGCGCGAAAGCTTCGACGCGCACGGCTTCTTTCTCACCGGCGACCGCGTCGAGCGGCTGGAAAACGGCTTCATCAGGTTCGGCGACCGCGCCAAGGACATGCTGAAGGTCGGCGGCGAGAACGTCGCGGCCTCCGAGATCGAGCAGGTGATCGCGGTGGTAGCAGGCGTGCGCGAGGCCGCGGTGGTGGCGAAGAAGCATCCGATGCTGGACGAGGTGCCTGTTGTCTTCATCATCCCGCACGGCGGCGTCGCGGGCGCTGCGCCTGATCTGCATGATCGCGTGATGGCGGCCTGCGGCGCGGGACTCGCGGATTTCAAGGTGCCGCGCGAAATCAGGCTGGTCGACGACATGCCGCGCTCGACGCTGGAGAAGGTGGCGAAGGCGGAGTTGCGGAAGATGGTGGGGTGAGCAGCCGCGCCAAACGACGACTCTCGTAGGGTGGGCAAAGCGGCTTGTCCGCCGTAGCTCGAAGAGCGAAGGCGGAAGCGTGCCCAACATTCGGGTCGCAATTGAGGAAGCATGGTGGGCACGGCGCTTCGCGCCTTTGCCCACCCTACGGCATCGTGCTCAGAACGATCCCAGCGCCACCGGCCGGAACGCCTGCAGCAGTTGCTGGTCCAGCTTGCCGCCCATGCCTTCCATCATCGTGAAGGCGCGCGAGTGGGTGAAGGGCATGCGGTAGGCGCGCTTCTCCACCAGCGCCGCGTAGATGTCGACGATCGTCGTGACCCGCACGATGTCGCTGATCTGGTTCGACGACAGGCCGTTCGGATAGCCAGAGCCGTCGAGGAATTCGTGGTGATGCAGCACGACGTCGAGCATCTCCGGCGGGAAGCCGCCCTGCTCCGCGAGCGCGTCATAGCCGCGGCGCGGATGCTGGCGCACCTCGGCCATCTCCTCGTCGGTGAGCTTGCCCGGCTTGTCGAGCAGCACGGAGGGAACGAAGGCCTTGCCGACGTCATGCAACAGCGCGGCGCGGGTCAGGCGACGCTGGTCGTCCTCGCGCATGCCGAGATGCTGCGCGAAGGCGACGGCGAAGCCGGTGACGAACAGGCAGTGGCGGTAGCTGCCGACATGATGGCAGCCGACGGTGGTGAGCCATTCGCGCAGCGAGGAATGCTTGATCGCCTTCAGGATCTTGCTCTCGGCGGCGATGACGTCGTCGAAGGTCAAGGGCACGCCGAGCGGCAGCTTCTCGAACATCTTCCTCAGCACCGCATGCGCCGCCTCGACGCCACGGTTGAGCGTCTTGCCGCGGTCGGTCGCGTCGTAAGTGGCGGTGTCGGGGAATGCCGCGCGGATGCGCTGAAGAATCGCATCGGGCTGCAGCGGCCGCGAGATCGTGTCGGTGGCGCCCAGTGCCCAGGCCTGCATGGTGCCGTGATGCAGGGCATCGGCGAGCACGAACAGCCGCGGCATCGTGCGATAGGCATCGCCGCGCAGCTTGTTGCGCACCCGCTGCACGCTCTCGGGCGAGCGCAGATTGATGTCGACCACGAGACCGGACAGATCGCGCGACGGCTGCTCGGGAATGTCCTGCGTCGTCACCGTCGAAACGTCGCCCACGGCCTTCAGGATGCTGGCAAGCTCGGTGCTCTCGTCGCTCCGGTCGGAAGCGAGCAAGAGCCGGCGTTTGGCGGCGGATTTGGCTGGCGCGTTCATGGCTTCCCCAGAGCACGGGAGTGTATTTGGCGTCAGCCTAAGCCGGATCAGGTTCTCCGGCCCTTAAGAGGCTTGCTCAACGGAACCCTCCGGAATTGGGTGCAATTTTAGGGAATTGGGGTCCCGGCACGGTTCCAATCGAAAACGGCGAAAACAACCCCATGCACAGTAGAACGGGCCTTGATGGGAAAGGGGAATTTGGGGCGCTCTCGCCCACTCTCCGCTGGGTCGCCCGGCTTGACCGGGCGACCCAGTATTCCGAGGCGGCGCGGCCGGAGCCGAGAGGCCGCGGCGTACTGGATGCCCCGCTTTCGCGGGGCATGACAGCGAGATTGTGGAGACGCCTACCAAAACAAATCCGCCGGAAGTTGCCCTCCGGCGGATCAGCTTACTCGCCTCGCCTCACGCCTTCATCGCCCCCTTGACGGCCTCGGCCGTGATCGGCAGGGCCCGGATGCGGGCGCCTGAGGCGTTGAAGATGGCGTTGCCGATTGCCGGGGCGATGACCGTCACCGCGGGCTCGCCGACGCCGGTGGCCTTTTCGCCGTTGGCGATCACGGCGACGGCGACCTCGGGCATCTGGCTCATGCGCAAGGGCGTGTAGCTGTCGAAATTGGTCTGCTCGATGCCACCGTCCTTGAGCGTCGCCTTCTCGTACATCGCCAGCGACAGGCCCCACAGCGCCGCACCCTCGACCTGGGCACGGATGTTGTCGGGATGCACCTGCGTGCCGACGTCGGTTGCGACCGTGAGCTTCTTCACGGTCACCTCGCCCGACGGCGCCACCGCGACATGGGCGACGCACGCCGTCCAGCTCGCGGTCGCGCGCTCCTGCGAGGAGACACAGGCCACGCCCATGCCCTCGCCTTTCGGCAGTTGCTTGGTGCCGTAGCCGGACAGCCCCATCGCGGCGAGCAGCGTGTTGCGCAGCCGCTGCGCGCCGCCGTCGTTCTTGCCCTTGCCGTCGAGCAGCGCGATGCGGAACTGCGCCGGGTCCTTGCCGGTCGCAGCCGCGATCTCGTCGATCATGCTTTCGACCGCCCAGAACGTCCAGCCGGGCGCCACCGAGCGAAGCTGCCCGGACGGCGTCGCATTGTGCGCGAGCTCGTTCTTGATCGCGCGCACATAATGGTTGGGCACGGTGTAGAAGAAGTCGGCCCCGTTCACCGTGAAGGAATCGAGCGGACCCTTCTTGTCGACCGAGGGCGTCAGGAAGTCAGGGATGCCCCAGCGCGCGGTCGGCCAGGCCGAGACGACGTCGTGGCTGAGCGCGACGAGCTTGCCGTCGCCGTCCACGCCGGCCTTGACCTTCTGGTAGGTGAGCGGACGCGAGAAATCCATCGTCATGTCGTTCTCGCGCGTATAGATCACCTTCACCGGCTTGCCGATGGCCTTCGCCGCCTGCACCGCCGGCACCATCATGTCGGCATCGAGCCTGCGGCCAAAACCGCCGCCGAGCCACATCTGGTGCATCACCACGAACTTCGGATCGATCCCGGCGGCGCCTGCCGCAATCGCCCCGGAGCGCGTCGCGAACTGATTGCCGGAATAGATGTGCAGGATGTCGCCCTTGAACTCCGCCGTGGCGTTCATCGGCTCCATCGGCGCGTGGATGTTGATGCTGGTGGTGTACTCCGCCTCCAGCACCTTTGCGGCCGAGCCGAACGCCGCGTTGGGATCGCCGTCCTTGACGAAGAACTGGCCGGAATCCTCGAGCTTCTGAAGCCGCTTGGCTTCGTCGAGCAGCGACTCGCTCGAGACCTTCGCGTTCGGACCGCCGTCATAGGCGATCTTCAGCGCCGCGGCCGCCTTCTTGGCATTGGCGTAGGTGCTGGCGACCGCGACGACCCAGCCGGATGTCGTGCCGGTCTTGTCGTCGAGGGTGATGGCCTTGATGAAGCCCGGCACCTTCTTCGCAGCCGAGTCGTCGACCGACTTCACCGTGGCGCCGAAGCGCACCGGCGGCGTGACCACCGCGCCATAGGCCATGCCCGGCAGCATCACGTCGATGCCGTACTTGGCCGTGCCGTTGGTCTTGGAGGGGATGTCGAGCTGCGGCACCGACACGCCGATCATGGTGTACTGGTCCGGCGTCTTCAGCTTGATCGCCTTCAGCTCGTCCGGCGTGAAGGTCTTGGTCGCCTTGCCGCTCTTCACGACGTCGGCGAACGACATCTGCTTCTTCGACTTCGGATGCGAGATCACGGAATCGCGCACCACGAGCTCTGACGCCGGCACGCCCATCGCGGCGGCCGCGCCTTCCGTCAATGCCGTCCGTCCGGCTGCACCGGCCCGGCTCATCGCGTCAAAGTTCATCATGGTCGACCAGCTGCCGCCGGTGATCTGTGCACCCAGCACGGGGTCGTTGAACTTCGGATCGTTGGAGGCGAGATTGACCCGCATGTCGCTCCACTTCGCGCCCAATTCCTCGCAGATGATCTGCGCCATGGTGGAGGCAATGTGCTGACCCATGTCGGCCTTGCCGCAGGTCACGGTGACCAGGCCATCGGGCGCGATCGCGTACCAGACGCTCGGCTCAAAGTTTGAAGGCGCAGCGAGCGCCTCACCGATGCCGGGCACGCCGGCATAGCCCAGCACGAGGCCGGTCGCTGCCGTGCCGACCAGGAAGGAGCGGCGGCTGAGATCTGATGTCTCGGGCGTGATGGTGTTCACGTGCCTATTCATGTGGGCCTCCGTTCGTTGCCGGAGACGGATGCGGTGCGCATCTCGGTGGCGGCGCGCATGATCGCCTTCTGGATCCGCGAATAGGTCATGCAACGGCAGAGATTGCCGTCCATATGCGCCACGACCTCCTCCTTGGTCGGATTGGCATTCTTGGCAAGCAGCGAGGCCGCCTGCATGATCTGACCCGACTGGCAGTAGCCGCATTGCGGCACCTGCTCGGCGATCCACGCCTTCTGCAGCGGATGATCGCCCTTGGCGGAGAGGCCTTCGATGGTGGTGATCTTCTTGCCGGCGACATCGCCGACCATGGTCTGGCACGAGCGCACGGCTTCGCCGTTGACGTGCACGGTACAGGCACCGCACAGCCCGGCCCCGCAGCCGAACTTGGTGCCGGTCATCTGCAATTGCTCGCGGATCGCCCAGAGGAGCGGCGTGTCGTTCGCCGCATCCACGGACAGACTCCGCCCGTTGATGGTGAGAGTTGGCATAGGCGTCTTCCCCTGCCGGTGCATGAAGCCGCTTACGGCGGCAACTTGAACAGTGGACGCCCACCGGGCTGGCGCCCACCTTGATCGCGAGAATGATCGGGTTCGCAGCCAGAGGCAAATGCAATTTGGAATCGATCGAAACTATCGCGGCAGCTCAGTGTTGTGCGTTGCGACAACGGCACCCGATGCAGCGACTGGACGCAACAGAGAATGCATCAGGCATGCGTGCCATCGCGTTCAGGCAGTTTCTTCCAGGTAACCCGTCGAGCTAGGATCGACGCGAAAACAACAACCAGCATAAAGAGGCGGGAGACATGCCAAAAATCGATCGGGACGGTGTCGGGATCTACTACGAAGTTCACGGCGACGGTCCGCCGCTGCTGCTCACCCACGGCTATTCCTCGACCTCGGCGATGTGGCATGGGCAGGTCGATGCGCTCGCGAGGGACCACAAGCTCATCCTGTGGGACATGCGCGGCCACGGCCAGTCCGACTATCCCGACGATCCCCATGCCTATAGCGAAACGCTCACCACCGGCGACATGGCCGCGATCCTCGATGCGGTCGGCGCCGAGCGCGCCATCATCGGCGGGCTCTCCCTCGGCGGCTACATGTCGCTCGCGTTCTATCGCGCTTATCCGCAACGCGCCCGTGCCCTGCTGATCATCGACACCGGCCCCGGCTTCAAGAAGGACGACGCGCGCGAGGCCTGGAATGCGCGGGCGCTTGCGACCGCCGGCAAGCTCGACCATGAAGGTCTCGACATGCTGAAGTCGGCGACACGCGAGCGCGCCACCGCGAGCCATCGCAACGCCAGGGGATTGGCGCTCGCCGCACGCGGCATGCTGACCCAGCGCGACGCCCGCGTGATCGAGCTGCTCCCCGACATCAAGGTGCCCGGCCTCATCGTGGTCGGCGCCGACGACGCGCCGTTCCTCGCCGCGTCCGACTACATGGCCGCAAAGATCCCCGGCGCACAAAAGGTCGTGATCCCCGCCGCCGGTCACGCCGTCAACATCGATCAGCCCAAGGCTTTTATTGACGCGGTGACACCTTTCCTGAAGAACTTGCCGGCATAGGACGGTCGGACAGGGACACGGGCAATGAAGCAAGCGATATTGGCTGCGAGCGCGGTGCTGCTATCGATGTCCGCGCAGGCCGAGCCGTTCGGCGGCACGCCGCCGCGCCGGCCCTTCGTTGCGACCTTGTCGAACAACACGCCGCTCGCCTTCGGCATGGATGCCGAGCAGACCGCGCGGGCACTCGGGCAGCCGCTGCAATATGTGCGCGGGCGGCCCGGCAACGAGATCTATCTCGCGCTTCGCAACCTCGGCGGCAGCGGACTGATTCCCTACCGCCACCGCCTGTTCCTGCAGTTCCGTCACGGACGGCTGGCGGGATGGAAGGAAGACTACGGCGAGAACTGGATGTGGGAGTGAGAGCGACGCACAGCCGCCTCCCCTCATCCTGAGGAGCTTGCGGAGCAAGCGTCTCGAAGGACGAAGGCCACGCTGCTGCTTCTCGGCCTTTTATCCTTCGAGACGCGCTGACGCGCTCCTCAGGATGAGGGGAGAGATTAGAGTTCGTAGTAACCAAGAAGGACAACCCGCGTGGGACAAGACATCAAGCTGACAGCTTCCGACAATTTCCAGCTCGGCGCCTATCGCGCCGATCCCGCAGGCGCCCCGAAGGGCGCGGTGGTGGTGATCCAGGAGATCTTTGGGGTCAATCACCACATCCGCTCGGTCTGCGACCGCATCGCCAGGGAAGGCTATGTCGCGATCGCGCCGTCGATCTTCGACCGGACCTCGCCGAACTTCCAGTCGGGCTACACGCCCGACGAGATCGCCGAGGCGCGCAAGTTCGTCGCCAGTCCCGACTGGGACGCGATGCTGCGCGACACCCAGGCCGCGATCGACGCGGTGAAGAGCGTCGGGCCGGTCGGCATCATCGGCTTTTGCCTGGGCGGCAGCGTCGCCTTTGTCGCGGCGACGCGGCTGTCGGGCCTCAAGGCCGCGATCGGCTATTACGGCGGCGCCCTGGTGCGCTTCGCCGACGAGAAACCGAAGGTGCCGACGCAACTGCATTTCGGCGAGAAGGACGTCGGCATTCCCCTGACCGACGTCGAGACCGTCAAGGCGAAGCGGCCGGATGTGGAGGTCTTCATCTATCCCGGCGCCCAGCACGGCTTCCATTGCAACGAGCGGCCGAGCTACGACAAGGCGAGCTCGGATGTCGCCTGGCCGCGCAGCCTGGCGTTTTTCGCGAAGCATCTGACGAAGTAGCGCGCGCCACTCAAAGCAGGAATCGGGTGGCTGCATCACGGCACCCGGCGATAGAGCTGGCCGATCAAGCCAAGTCACGCCCGGAGATCGCCATGCAGCAAGCCATCACGCACCTCGTCATCCGCAATCCGTTCGGAACCATGGACGTCCCGGGCCCGGACGATTCTGAAGTCATGGACTACGCGGCGACCGCCACGCTGGCCGGCGATGCGGCCGACATCAACGCGGCGGCATGGACATCCATTGCCGCCCTCTCCGATCCGCTCGAAGGCATCTGGGCTAGCCGCTGGAATGGCGGCGCCGATCCGACCATTGCGGGTGATACGCCGGACAGATGGAAAGAGGGGCGCGCGGATATCCGCATCGCGGGGAGCCGGATCTATCTGCGTTTCGACTGGGACCATGGCCGCCGGCACGGCCTGATCGATGCTGCGCGCGAGGGCGCGCGCCTGGTCGGAAAGTACATCAACCTGACCACGCCTGCGATCACGCGGCCATGGGTCGGGCTCGTGGTCGATGGCACGCGCATCGACGGATGCTTTCCGAACGGACGGCTGGATTTCAGGCGGTGAGCTAGAACCAGCGCTCGCCGACGAACACGGTGTCGCCGGGGCTCAAGGGAGTGCCGAGCGGGACGATGGCGCGCATCGCGCCGCCGGCTTCGGTGTGCGTGACGGTGACCACGTCGCGCTTGGCGCGGGGCGAGAAGCCGCCGGCGATCGCGACCGCGCTTTCGACCGTCATGTTCGGCACATAAGGATATTGGCCGGGTGCCGTGACTTCGCCGAGGATGAAGAACGGGCGGTAGGCTTCGATCTCGACCGCGACCGAGGGCTCGCGGATGTAACCGTTGCGCAGGCGCGCGGCGATTTCACCGGCGAGACCCGCCGGGGTGCGGCCGCGGGCCGGCACCCCGCCGATCAGCGGCATGGTGATCGAACCGCCGGCATCGATGGCGTAGCTGTTGGTGAGGCCTTCCTGGCCGTAGACCACGACGCGCAGCCTGTCGCCGGCATCGAGATGATAGGAGGAGTCGTAGCGCACCGGCGCCGCCATCGGCGCGGCGTAACCGACCGGCATGGGTGCAGGCGACGAGGCAAAGGAATTGCGCAACGCGCCGATGGCGCCGCCACCGTCAGCGACGACGACCGGCTGTGGTGCGCCATAGGGCTGACCATAGGCCATGGAGTCGAGATCGGCACGGGGCTGCATGACCGCGACGGGACCGGCGGTCTGCATGCAGCCGCCGAGGGCAAGCGCGGCGGACGCTGCCAAGGAGGCTGTCAAGATCGACCATCGAAACGCGCGTGCAACCGGCACCGGACCTAATCCCTCGAAACGAGACGGTCCCAGTCTTGCACTGGTTATGGTTAACAAAGCGTTGAGGGGGGCAGCGCGGCAATGCGGATGCGATGACACCGCACACTCCGTCATGCCCGGGCTTGTCCCGGGCATAACGAGTTGTTCGTGGCGAACTTACGCGCTCACACCCACGCCGATCGGGCAGGACACGCCGGTGCCACCGAGGCCGCAATAGCCGGCGGGGTTCTTCGCCAGATATTGCTGATGGTAGTCCTCGGCGAAATAGAACGCGCCGGCGGGCGCGATCTCGGTGGTGATGGCGCCGAGACCTTTCGCAGCAAGCGCCTTCTGATAGAGCGCCTTCGATTCATCGGCCGCTTTCTTCTGCGCATCTGAATAAGTGTAGATCGCGCTTCGGTACTGCGTGCCGACATCGTTGCCTTGGCGCATGCCCTGCGTCGGGTTGTGGCTCTCCCAGAACGTCTTCAGGAGTTTCTCGTAAGGGATCTTCTTCGGATCGAACACGACCAGCACCACTTCGGTATGGCCGGTGCGTCCCGAACAGGTCTCTTCATAGGTCGGGTTCGGCGTGTGGCCGCCGGCATAGCCGACAGCGGTCGCGTAAACACCGTCGCCGAGCTGCCAGAATTTGCGCTCGGCGCCCCAGAAGCAGCCGAGCCCGAACACGGCCTGCTCGAGGCCCGCGGGATAAGGCGGCTGCAACTTCGCGCCATTGACGAAATGGGTGGTCGCGGTGGGAATGGCTTGCGCACGGCCCGGCAGCGCTTCCGTGGCGCTCGGCAATGCGGTGGTCTTGCGCATGAACAGCATGATTGGCTCTCCGAGACGAGCTGTCCGTCGCTTGAGCCAATGCAACAAGCCAAGGGCTCAGGCGGCGCGCTCGCGATCAAGGTGGGAATATAGGTATCTACGCAGGAGGGGGCAGCCCTGTTACGGCTGCCGTCAACGCGAGGTTCAGTCTCGGCGGGAATTGAAAGATCAATCCCGGGAATAACCGATCAGCGGCTTCCGCGGGCGGAACAGGATCATCAGCAGGATGCCCAAGATGCCGAGCACGGCGAAAACCGGCTGATCCAGCACCAGGCGGATCACCGAGGTCCAGAGCCAGGGCGCCTTGGCCTCGACCCAGGTGCGAAACGCCGTCTGGCTGGCCTGGTTGATGTCGTTCCAGAACTGGCCGAACCGGGTGAACCGCAGGGTCTGGTCGGCCACCCAGCGGGCGCCGTCATAGACCATGAAGATGAACCCGCCGGCCAGCAGCAACAGCCCAATCAGTCGGAAAAAGCCGCGGATCATGCCTCACCTATATGGTCGTCCGATCGAACGACCTCTGCAATGCCGCCAGCCAATAGCCGGGCGACGGCAGAAATTCAACCTCTTCAGGGCGTTACGGCGCGCGCTGGAGCGCCCAAGGCCTGTTTTCCAGGCTCGGAAAGCGTTGACGGCGCCGCAGACCCCCTCTATAAGGGCGCCAACTGGCGGTGGGCGCAATCCTGCCGCCGCTGTTCTTTGAGCAGTTGCAGGCTCCATGAGCTTTAAAGGCTTGGAGCCTCAGAGACGACCGCAAGGCCGTCGCTCATGTTCCGGGAACAGCCCAGCAGCCGAACACCCTAAATCCGAGCGTCGATTAAGCGGTCAAGCAGCCGGCGCTACCCGACCAAGACGCGACCGGTACCGCAAAGGATATTGAGACCATGGCCAATACCACTTCCGCCAAGAAAGCGACGCGCAAGATCGCCCGCCGCACCGCCGTCAACAAGTCGCGCCGCACCCAGATGCGCGGTGCCGTGCGTACCGTCGAAGAAGCCATCGCGACCGGCGACCGCGCCGCCGCGCTGAAGGCGATGGCGAGCGCCGAGCCCGCGCTGATGCAGGCCGCGCAGCGCAACATCGTTCACAAGAACAACGCGAGCCGCAAAGTCTCCCGGCTCACCGCGCAGATCGCCAAGCTCGCGAAGTAAGCTCGTCGAGTCATCCGATCGACTGATCGGATCGACATCGCGCTCGTCAATCAGCCCGGCTCGCGCCGGGCTTTTTGTTGCCTGTCACAATTCACGCTTGCGGTCGTTGGGCGACCACTCTTCCGTTGGAAGACTCTTGTCGTCTTCGCTGCGCTGCGCCCGTAATTTCACTGGCGGATGTTTTTGCAACAGCGGAAACTTTCACTGCGCTGCGAAAAACCCCTGCGGGGCGGGCTTAAGTTGAATCCGCGCGCGCGAGAGTTCTGCACACCGTAGTTTTCCCGGAACCGGTTCGCGATGGAGTTACCCTGCGAAACGAGACTCAAAAAGCGGTGTCTCAATAATCACTTATCGACATAGCGCCGACAAGCATTTGGAAAAATTGCCCGCAAGGCGTGCGCGTGACGCTTTTGTAAAAAATCTTTGGCGGTGGCGGAGATTTGTCACATGACGCGCGGCGCCTTCGAATCTGTGCACGGATTCAAACTCTTGCTCGCAAGCCTGTGCACAACTCCCGCGCGCCGTTAACGCTGGTCAAGTTTTTAGTCGCCTCAAGTGTGAATCAATTTCGTTGCGAGTCTTTCCGCATAGTGTATTCCTTAAGTCGTCCGCAGCGCCCACGATCTCAAGACCAGCGCGGTTTTAGAAACGGGGCGAGCGTGCAAATCGGCGGCGGTGTGCACGTAGGCGACGCTTCAACAAGCGATTGTCGGTTCAAAACCCATAGCAATATGGGAACGGTAGCTCTTTGTCTGAATGTCTCCAAGCGGGATCTTCGATCCCGCTCGCGCCAGACGCAAACGAGAGATGTCATGAAACTACCGCGACACACGTGATGGCGTAGCCGAGCGGACGAACAGTGCAGACGGGCGGGACATCGGCGACTTCAGTCGCAGCTGTCTTCAGGACACGCAGGACCTTGCCGTGAGCAATCACGGCAGGACGGGGAGGGTATCATGTCTTACGGACTCAACGCGGTATTGAAACAAGCCACCTACTCCAACGATGCCGGTTTAGATCAGCCCAACCTCCAGCCTCCCGCGTGTGACGGAGCGCCGAGTACGCGCTGACCTCGCGACCCCTCCATCTCTGACATCGTTAGTCCGACCCGCGGCGTTCGCGCCGAACGGCGGAGCTGTGTCCGACGATGGAATCGCTCGAGGTCGTGCCCTTCTAGGGATCCTGGCGGGACCCCTTCATGGCACTCACAACGCAACTTTATCTCTCAATAGAAGTTTTTTGACG
>NZ_CP096256.1 GCF_011516635.5 Bradyrhizobium barranii subsp. apii
CGCCGTTAGAACCGCTCTGCCGTTAGCTCCGGCCGGTTCAGATAGCCACGCGCAACCCCCGCTCCGCCGATGTAAAGCTCACCCACCGCACCAAACGGCACAGGCGCGCCATGGCCGTCCAGCAGATACACACGCGTGTTGGCAATCGGACGGCCAATCGGGACAACTTCCCCGTCAAACTTAGCACGACAAAGCCAGGCCGCCGCGTCAATTGTTGACTCGGTAGGGCCATAGAGATTGACAAGTGCCTTTGCCCCCAATTGCAGCCATCTGTTGGCTAACTCTTTTCTGAGGAGCTCTCCACCACAGAAGAGGTAGCGTAAAGAAGCGATTCGCTGCTGCTCAACGTCAGCGCCCGTAAGCAATGCTGAAAGGAGTGACGGAACCACTTGCAGAACTGTGACTGCATACTTGTGCAAAAGATCTAAAATGGTTCGAATGTCTGATTGCCGGTCGAGAGGAAGAAAGATCACACGTGCGCCAGTCGACAAAGCTGTCCATAGCTCCCATCCGGCAGCATCAAAAGCGAAAGAGGTTCGCTGCAAGAAGATGTCGTGGACAGTGAATTGGAATTGGTTGACCTGCCAGGTCGTATGATTCACCAGTCCGCGATGCTCGACCATGACGCCTTTGGGGGTACCGGTTGAGCCAGAGGTGTAGATGATGTAGGCGAGATGGCGCGATGTGAGGCCGAGGGCGCGCGGCTCGGGATCAGAGACAGCCAGCGCGGCCCAGGGCGGGGTGGCCGCATCCAGATCGAGCGCCGTCACATCGGCCAGCGCCTCGGTGCCGAGCGCGGCGCGGCCGGCCGCATCACAAAGCAGCAGCTGCGGCGCGGCATCGCCCAGCACCTGACGCAGCCGCTGAGACGGATAGGCCGGATCCAGCGGCAGATAGGCGCCGCCCGCCTTCAGGATCGCCAAGAGCCCCACCACCATCGCCGGGCTGCGCGCAAGGCAGATCGCCACCGGCTGATCCGGCCTGACCCCGAGCGCGATCAGATGATGCGCCAGCCGGTTGGCCTGCGCATTGAGCTCGCCATAGCTCAGGCGCTCGTCCTCATGGACGAGCGCGACCGCTTCGGGTGCGCGCCGGACCTGTTGCTCGAACAGCTCGTGGATGCACTTGTCTGACGGATACGGCGCCGTCGTCCGGTTCAACTCCTCCAGCAAATAGCTGCGTTCGTCGGCCGGCAGGATGTCGATGCGGCCGACCGGCTGCCCGGCATCGGCAACCATCGCCCGCAGCAGCGCCAGCAGATAACCACGCTGCCGCTCGATCGTCGCCTGATCGAACAGCGCCGTGGCATAATCAAACCTTCCGGTTATGACCTCATCACATTCGCTTAGACTCAGCTCCAGATCGAACTTGACCTGATTGAGCCCTTCCCCGGCAGCCTCCACGCTCAACCCGGCAAGGTCGAACGACCTGACGGCGTTGTTCTGCCAGGCCAACATCACCTGGAACAACGGCGTGTGATCGAGATGCCGGGGCGGCTTGACGATCTCGACGACCTGCTCGAACGGCAGGTCCTGATGCTCCTGCGCAGCCAGTGCCGTGCGCCGCGTCCGTTCCAGAAGCTGCAACACGCTCGGCTCGCCCGACAGGTCCAGCCGAAGCGCCAGGGTGTTGACGAAGAAGCCGATCAACCCTTCAATCTCGCGCCGGCCGCGATTGGCGCTCGGCACGCCGATCACAACGTCATGCTGCCCCGACAGACGCGACAGCACCGCCGCCCAGCCCGCCAGCACCGTCATGAACAACGTCGTGCCATGCTGCCGGCTCAGCCGCTTCAAGTCCCGCGTCAGATCCGCATCGATGACAACAGGAATACTGGCCCCGGCAAACGACTGCTGGGCCGGCCGCGGCCGGTCCGTCGGCAGCGCAAGACGGGCCGGAGCACCCGACAGGGTGTCGCGCCAATACTGCGCCTGCTTCTGCAGCCGTTCCCCCGACAGCCACTGCCGTTGCCAGACGGCATAATCAGGGTACTGGATTGCCAGCGGCGGCAAGGGATCGTCCTGTCCAGCCTCAAACGCCCGGTAAAGCTGACTGAGTTCACGCACCAGCACGCCCAGCGACCAGCCGTCCGAGATGATGTGATGCTGGGTCAGCAGGACGACGTGTTCCTCATCCGACATCCGGATCAGACGCCCGCGGATCAGCGGCCCGCGCGCAAGATCGAACGGCGTGCCGGCCTCTTCATGGCACAGCTTCAGAAGCGCCGCCTCAGCATCCGGCCGGCCCCGCAGATCGTGCTCGAGCACCGGCAGCCCCGCATCCGCCGGTAGAACCTCAACCCGGGGCTTGCCCTCCGGTGCGACAAAGATACTGCGCAGCGCCTCGTGCCGGGCAAACAAACGATCAAGGCTGCGCTGCCAGGCGCTGCGGTCGAGCGCCCCACGCAGCCGCCAGGCCAGCGGAATGTGGTAGTTCGTGCTGCCCTCATCCAACTGCGCCAAAAACCACAGCCGCTGCTGCGCAAACGACAGCACCAACGGCTCATGACGCGACACGGCCGCAATCGCCGGCAGCTCTTGCGAACCGGAGCGGCTCAACACCTCCACGAGGCTTGCCGCCAGCTCCGCCAGCACCGGTTTGGCAAACAGCTCCGTCAGCGGCAGTGCGACGCCAACAGCCTGCGACAGCCGGCTCAAGAGCTGCACTGCCAGGAGCGAGTGGCCGCCGAGCTCGAAGAAGTTGTCGTGGCGTCCGACCCGCTCGACCCCGAGAAGCTCCGCCCAGATCTCTGCCAGCGCCGTCTCGGTCGCGCCGCGCGGCGCCTCATAGGCGGCCCGCGCATAGGCATCGTCAGCGGGCGCCGGCAGCGCCTGGCGATCGAGCTTGCCGTTCACCGTCAGCGGCAGTGCCGATAGCCGCACGAACGCCGACGGCACCATGTAGTCCGGCAGCTGCGCACTCACATGCGCGCGCAAGGTGCCGGCCAGTGCGTCGCCATCTGCCTTGTCCGATCCAGGCTCGGACGCAGTCACCACATAGGCCACAAGCTGCTTCTCGCCAGTGTGATCCTCGCGCGCCACCACCACCGCATCGCCCACCCAGGCGTGCTCGACCAGCCGTGCCGCGATCTCGCCCGGCTCGATGCGGAAGCCGCGGATCTTCACCTGGTCGTCATTGCGGCCCAGGAACTCCAGATTGCCGTCCGGCAAATAGCGCGCCAGGTCGCCGGTCCTGTACAGCCGATCGCCGTCCACAAAGGGACTGGTGATGAACCGCTCTGCCGTTAGCTCCGGCCGGTTCAGATAGCCACGCGCAACCCCCGCTCCGCCGATGTAAAGCTCACCCACCGCACCAAACGGCACAGGCGCGCCATGGCCGTCCAGCAGATACACACGCGTGTTGGCAATCGGACGGCCAATCGTTTCAACGACAGCCTCTCTCCTGGGCATGCAAATCCAGGTCGAATAAGTCGTCGTTTCCGATGGAGCGTACAGGTTACAGACTTTCTCTACATCACTGCCCTCGAAGACCCTCTCGATCAGACCTGCCGTCAGCGGCTCACCGGCCAAATTGATGACGCTTGTCGAAGCCGGCACGGCTTTTTGGTCGACAAGGGCGGCGATCGCCGAGGGGACGGTGTTGATCAAGGAAACATCCAAGGACGTCTGCGCCAGCGCCAGTGCATCCTCGACAAGACACAGGGCGCCTCCTTGCGACAGCGGTACGAAGCACTCATAGACAGACAGATCAAAACTGATCGAGGTCGAAAACAGTGTGCGGCTAATCTCTGACTCCGCAAATACGCCGCTGCTCCAATGCAGCAGGTTCACGGCGCTTTGATGCTCGACCATGACGCCTTTGGGGGTACCGGTTGAGCCAGAGGTGTAGATGATGTAGGCGAGATGGCGCGATGTGAGGCCGAGGGCGCGCGGCTCGGGATCAGAGACAGCCAGCGCGGCCCAGGGCGGGGTGGCCGCATCCAGATCGAGCGCCGTCACATCGGCCAGCGCCTCGGTGCCGAGCGCGGCGCGGCCGGCCGCATCACAAAGCAGCAGCTGCGGCGCGGCATCGCCCAGCACCTGACGCAGCCGCTGAGACGGATAGGCCGGATCCAGCGGCAGATAGGCGCCGCCCGCCTTCAGGATCGCCAAGAGCCCCACCACCATCGCCGGGCTGCGCGCAAGGCAGATCGCCACCGGCTGATCCGGCCTGACCCCGAGCGCGATCAGATGATGCGCCAGCCGGTTGGCCTGCGCATTGAGCTCGCCATAGCTCAGGCGCTCGTCCTCATGGACGAGCGCGACCGCTTCGGGTGCGCGCCGGACCTGTTGCTCGAACAGCTCGTGGATGCACTTGTCTGACGGATACGGCGCCGCCGTCCGGTTCAACTCCTCCAGCAAATAGCTGCGTTCGTCGGCCGGCAGGATGTCGATGCGGCCGACCGGCTGCCCGGCATCGGCAACCATCGCCCGCAGCAGCGCCAGCAGATAACCACGCTGCCGCTCGATCGTCGCCTGATCGAACAGCGCCGTGGCATAATCAAACCTTCCGGTTATGACCTCATCACATTCGCTTAGACTCAGCTCCAGATCGAACTTGACCTGATTGAGCCCTTCCCCGGCAGCCTCCACGCTCAACCCGGCAAGGTCGAACGACCTGACGGCGTTGTTCTGCCAGGCCAACATCACCTGGAACAACGGCGTGTGATCGAGATGCCGGGGCGGCTTGACGATCTCGACGACCTGCTCGAACGGCAGGTCCTGATGCTCCTGCGCAGCCAGTGCCGTGCGCCGCGTCCGTTCCAGAAGCTGCAACACGCTCGGCTCGCCCGACAGGTCCAGCCGAAGCGCCAGGGTGTTGACGAAGAAGCCGATCAACCCTTCAATCTCGCGCCGGCCGCGATTGGCGCTCGGCACGCCGATCACAACGTCATGCTGCCCCGACAGACGCGACAGCACCGCCGCCCAGCCCGCCAGCACCGTCATGAACAACGTCGTGCCATGCTGCCGGCTCAGCCGCTTCAAGTCCCGCGTCAGATCCGCATCGATGACAACAGGAATACTGGCCCCGGCAAACGACTGCTGGGCCGGCCGCGGCCGGTCCGTCGGCAGCGCAAGACGGGCCGGAGCACCCGACAGGGTGTCGCGCCAATACTGCGCCTGCTTCTGCAGCCGTTCCCCCGACAGCCACTGCCGTTGCCAGACGGCATAATCAGGGTACTGGATTGCCAGCGGCGGCAAGGGATCGTCCTGTCCAGCCTCAAACGCCCGGTAAAGCTGACTGAGTTCACGCACCAGCACGCCCAGCGACCAGCCGTCCGAGATGATGTGATGCTGGGTCAGCAGGACGACGTGTTCCTCATCCGACATCCGGATCAGACGCCCGCGGATCAGCGGCCCGCGCGCAAGATCGAACGGCGTGCCGGCCTCTTCATGGCACAGCTTCAGAAGCGCCGCCTCAGCATCCGGCCGGCCCCGCAGATCGTGCTCGAGCACCGGCAGCCCCGCATCCGCCGGTAGAACCTCAACCCGGGGCTTGCCCTCCGGTGCGACAAAGATACTGCGCAGCGCCTCGTGCCGGGCAAACAAACGATCAAGGCTGCGCTGCCAGGCGCTGCGGTCGAGCGCCCCACGCAGCCGCCAGGCCAGCGGAATGTGGTAGTTCGTGCTGCCCTCATCCAACTGCGCCAAAAACCACAGCCGCTGCTGCGCAAACGACAGCACCAACGGCTCATGACGCGACACGGCCGCAATCGCCGGCAGCTCTTGCGAACCGGAGCGGCTCAACACCTCCACGAGGCTTGCCGCCAGCTCCGCCAGCACCGGTTTGGCAAACAGCTCCGTCAGCGGCAGTGCGACGCCAACAGCCTGCGACAGCCGGCTCAAGAGCTGCACTGCCAGGAGCGAGTGGCCGCCGAGCTCGAAGAAGTTGTCGTGGCGTCCGACCCGCTCGACCCCGAGAAGCTCCGCCCAGATCTCTGCCAGCGCCGTCTCGGTCGCGCCGCGCGGCGCCTCATAGGCGGCCCGCGCATAGGCATCGTCAGCGGGCGCCGGCAGCGCCTGGCGATCGAGCTTGCCGTTCACCGTCAGCGGCAGTGCCGATAGCCGCACGAACGCCGACGGCACCATGTAGTCCGGCAGCTGCGCACTCACATGCGCGCGCAAGGTGCCGGCCAGTGCGTCGCCATCTGCCTTGTCCGATCCAGGCTCGGACGCAGTCACCACATAGGCCACAAGCTGCTTCTCGCCAGTGTGATCCTCGCGCGCCACCACCACCGCATCGCCCACCCAGGCGTGCTCGACCAGCCGTGCCGCGATCTCGCCCGGCTCGATGCGGAAGCCGCGGATCTTCACCTGGTCGTCATTGCGGCCCAGGAACTCCAGATTGCCGTCCGGCAAATAGCGCGCCAGGTCGCCGGTCCTGTACAGCCGATCGCCGTCCACAAAGGGACTGGTGATGAACCGCTCTGCCGTTAGCTCCGGCCGGTTCAGATAGCCACGCGCAACCCCCGCTCCGCCGATGTAAAGCTCACCCACCGCACCAAACGGCACAGGCGCGCCATGGCCGTCCAGCAGATACACACGCGTGTTGGCAATCGGACGGCCAATCGGGATCGATGCCAGCCCCTCGACGGATTTGGATATCTCGAATGTGGCACATCCAACCGTTGCTTCCGTCGGACCAAAATGATTGATCAGACGCACGCTCGGAAAACGCTCTTGCCAAAACTGCATGTCTGCCGGAATTAGGGCCTCGCCCCCGACCATGAGCACTCTTGTGGGAGCCGCCGCTTTGTCGGCTTCGAGCCGTTTGTTCAGCATGCTTAGATGCGAAGGCGTCAGCTTGATCAGATCATAGGTCTGGCCATCGTCGACAGCGGCAAGCCCATCTATTGGGACAGTCTGGTTTGGAATGCGCAGCTTGGTACCGACCAGCAAAGGCCCAAACAAGGTCGTGATGCTGCCGTCAAAGCTAAACGACAGCAGCATCAGCGAGCCATTCGCAGCTCGTTCGCAATGACGGCGATTCGACCAATGCAAATAGTTCACCAGTCCGCGATGCTCGACCATGACGCCTTTGGGGGTACCGGTTGAGCCAGAGGTGTAGATGATGTAGGCGAGATGGCGCGATGTGAGGCCGAGGGCGCGCGGCTCGGGATCAGAGACAGCCAGCGCGGCCCAGGGCGGGGTGGCCGCATCCAGATCGAGCGCCGTCACATCGGCCAGCGCCTCGGTGCCGAGCGCGGCGCGGCCGGCCGCATCACAAAGCAGCAGCTGCGGCGCGGCATCGCCCAGCACCTGACGCAGCCGCTGAGACGGATAGGCCGGATCCAGCGGCAGATAGGCGCCGCCCGCCTTCAGGATCGCCAAGAGCCCCACCACCATCGCCGGGCTGCGCGCAAGGCAGATCGCCACCGGCTGATCCGGCCTGACCCCGAGCGCGATCAGATGATGCGCCAGCCGGTTGGCCTGCGCATTGAGCTCGCCATAGCTCAGGCGCTCGTCCTCATGGACGAGCGCGACCGCTTCGGGTGCGCGCCGGACCTGTTGCTCGAACAGCTCGTGGATGCACTTGTCTGACGGATACGGCGCCGTCGTCCGGTTCAACTCCTCCAGCAAATAGCTGCGTTCGTCGGCCGGCAGGATGTCGATGCGGCCGACCGGCTGCCCGGCATCGGCAACCATCGCCCGCAGCAGCGCCAGCAGATAACCACGCTGCCGCTCGATCGTCGCCTGATCGAACAGCGCCGTGGCATAATCAAACCTTCCGGTTATGACCTCATCACATTCGCTTAGACTCAGCTCCAGATCGAACTTGACCTGATTGAGCCCTTCCCCGGCAGCCTCCACGCTCAACCCGGCAAGGTCGAACGACCTGACGGCGTTGTTCTGCCAGGCCAACATCACCTGGAACAACGGCGTGTGATCGAGATGCCGGGGCGGCTTGACGATCTCGACGACCTGCTCGAACGGCAGGTCCTGATGCTCCTGCGCAGCCAGTGCCGTGCGCCGCGTCCGTTCCAGAAGCTGCAACACGCTCGGCTCGCCCGACAGGTCCAGCCGAAGCGCCAGGGTGTTGACGAAGAAGCCGATCAACCCTTCAATCTCGCGCCGGCCGCGATTGGCGCTCGGCACGCCGATCACAACGTCATGCTGCCCCGACAGACGCGACAGCACCGCCGCCCAGCCCGCCAGCACCGTCATGAACAACGTCGTGCCATGCTGCCGGCTCAGCCGCTTCAAGTCCCGCGTCAGATCCGCATCGATGACAACAGGAATACTGGCCCCGGCAAACGACTGCTGGGCCGGCCGCGGCCGGTCCGTCGGCAGCGCAAGACGGGCCGGAGCACCCGACAGGGTGTCGCGCCAATACTGCGCCTGCTTCTGCAGCCGTTCCCCCGACAGCCACTGCCGTTGCCAGACGGCATAATCAGGGTACTGGATTGCCAGCGGCGGCAAGGGATCGTCCTGTCCAGCCTCAAACGCCCGGTAAAGCTGACTGAGTTCACGCACCAGCACGCCCAGCGACCAGCCGTCCGAGATGATGTGATGCTGGGTCAGCAGGACGACGTGTTCCTCATCCGACATCCGGATCAGACGCCCGCGGATCAGCGGCCCGCGCGCAAGATCGAACGGCGTGCCGGCCTCTTCATGGCACAGCTTCAGAAGCGCCGCCTCAGCATCCGGCCGGCCCCGCAGATCGTGCTCGAGCACCGGCAGCCCCGCATCCGCCGGTAGAACCTCAACCCGGGGCTTGCCCTCCGGTGCGACAAAGATACTGCGCAGCGCCTCGTGCCGGGCAAACAAACGATCAAGGCTGCGCTGCCAGGCGCTGCGGTCGAGCGCCCCACGCAGCCGCCAGGCCAGCGGAATGTGGTAGTTCGTGCTGCCCTCATCCAACTGCGCCAAAAACCACAGCCGCTGCTGCGCAAACGACAGCACCAACGGCTCATGACGCGACACGGCCGCAATCGCCGGCAGCTCTTGCGAACCGGAGCGGCTCAACACCTCCACGAGGCTTGCCGCCAGCTCCGCCAGCACCGGTTTGGCAAACAGCTCCGTCAGCGGCAGTGCGACGCCAACAGCCTGCGACAGCCGGCTCAAGAGCTGCACTGCCAGGAGCGAGTGGCCGCCGAGCTCGAAGAAGTTGTCGTGGCGTCCGACCCGCTCGACCCCGAGAAGCTCCGCCCAGATCTCTGCCAGCGCCGTCTCGGTCGCGCCGCGCGGCGCCTCATAGGCGGCCCGCGCATAGGCATCGTCAGCGGGCGCCGGCAGCGCCTGGCGATCGAGCTTGCCGTTCACCGTCAGCGGCAGTGCCGATAGCCGCACGAACGCCGACGGCACCATGTAGTCCGGCAGCTGCGCACTCACATGCGCGCGCAAGGTGCCGGCCAGTGCGTCGCCATCTGCCTTGTCCGATCCAGGCTCGGACGCAGTCACCACATAGGCCACAAGCTGCTTCTCGCCAGTGTGATCCTCGCGCGCCACCACCACCGCATCGCCCACCCAGGCGTGCTCGACCAGCCGTGCCGCGATCTCGCCCGGCTCGATGCGGAAGCCGCGGATCTTCACCTGGTCGTCATTGCGGCCCAGGAACTCCAGATTGCCGTCCGGCAAATAGCGCGCCAGGTCGCCGGTCCTGTACAGCCGATCGCCGTCCACAAAGGGACTGGTGATGAACCGCTCTGCCGTTAGCTCCGGCCGGTTCAGATAGCCACGCGCAACCCCCGCTCCGCCGATGTAAAGCTCACCCACCGCACCAAACGGCACAGGCGCGCCATGGCCGTCCAGCAGATACACACGCGTGTTGGCAATCGGACGGCCAATCGGGATCGATGCCCCATCAAAATCTGCCGGACAACTCCAGGCTGTAGCGTCGATAGCAGCTTCCGTGGGGCCATATAGATTGTGCAGACCAATCCAAGGCAATACACGCCGAACCTTGTGCACAACGGAGGCAGGAAGCGCCTCGCCACTGCACAGGAGACGCTGCAGCGAGCTGCAGCGATCAACACCCTTCGTGTCCATGAAGCTGACAAGCATGGATGGTACAAAGTGTGCAGTGGTAATGCGCTGACTGATTATAAGGTTTACAAGCGCATCGGGGTCTTTATGTGCAGACGGAGGTGCCAGCACCAGGGTCGCCCCTTCAAGCAACGTCCAGAAGAATTCCCAAGCCGAGACATCGAAGCCAAATGGCGTCTTCTGCAAGACGACATCAGGCGTATCGAGAGCGTAGGCTTTCTGCATCCAGACCAGGCGATTGATAATACCCCGATGCTCATTCTTTGCCCCCTTGGGGGTACCGGTTGAGCCAGAGGTGTAGATGATGTAGGCGAGATGGCGCGATGTGAGGCCGAGGGCGCGCGGCTCGGGATCAGAGACAGCCAGCGCGGCCCAGGGCGGGGTGGCCGCATCCAGATCGAGCGCCGTCACATCGGCCAGCGCCTCGGTGCCGAGCGCGGCGCGGCCGGCCGCATCACAAAGCAGCAGCTGCGGCGCGGCATCGCCCAGCACCTGACGCAGCCGCTGAGACGGATAGGCCGGATCCAGCGGCAGATAGGCGCCGCCCGCCTTCAGGATCGCCAAGAGCCCCACCACCATCGCCGGGCTGCGCGCAAGGCAGATCGCCACCGGCTGATCCGGCCTGACCCCGAGCGCGATCAGATGATGCGCCAGCCGGTTGGCCTGCGCATTGAGCTCGCCATAGCTCAAGCGCTCGTCCTCATGGACGAGCGCGACCGCTTCGGGTGCGCGCCGGACCTGTTGCTCGAACAGCTCGTGGATGCACTTGTCTGACGGATACGGCGCCGCCGTCCGGTTCAACTCCTCCAGCAAATAGCTGCGTTCGTCGGCCGGCAGGATGTCGATGCGGCCGACCGGCTGCCCGGCATCGGCCGTCACACCATATAACAAAGTTTGCAAATGCTGCGTCATGCGGTCGATCTGCTTCGGCTCTAGCCGACTTGCATCAAAATGCCATCGAAGGCTCCCATCCAGAGCGGAAACCTCAAACGTCAGCAAATCGCCGGATAGGACCTCCCCAGCACTTGGGCTTGTGTTCAGATCGCCAGCGCCAGAACCGCCGTCTGTGGTGATTATGATGCCAATCGGCCAGGGCTGCTTCGACTGTAGCGCCTCCACACCCCGAAATGCCGGGCAGCGCACGGTAAGATCCCGAGCAAAGCTACCGTGCTCCCTCAGCTGAGCGATTTCGGCCGCTACGGTTTTGCGCACTTCTTCAAAATCATTAGCAAGCTCAATAGTAACTTCCATCGGCACGACAGAGGAGATCAACACGCCCACCGCTTTGGAGCCAGCTAGTGCTCCATCCGATGCTGGCGTCCAACCCAGTTGAAGCTCTGTTTCTCCCGTGATGCGCGCGAGATAGATCAGACAAGCCGTTACCAAGTATTCCGTGCGGTCATGTGGCGACAACTTAGCCAAAGCTCTTGCAATAAACCACGAACTCGACTGCCATCTTGGTGGCGTCTTAGCCGCGGACACCGACAGGAAAGGAAGCTGCAATATTCTAAGCTGCTCTAGCCGCTTTACCCAAAACTCTTCTGAAGGCGCCAGCAATTCATGGCTCGCAGTTATGCTCCGCGCCTCATCTTCGCTCAAAATTGGAAGACGATCACCTTCATCCAGATTGGAGTGCCTGGCGAGGGCTTCCGCGTCCAGCACCTGACCATCGGAGCTGCCAAAGCAAACATTGACATCCTCCGTACCCGTCGCCACCCGCCAGTGGCTGGAGTGGACTTCAAGCAGAGAACCTGCCGGCAGGCCCGAGCGTTGAGGCAGCGCCTCCAACCGGCTGACTATGACAACCTCATCGTCCACGAATGCCTTGGGCAGCCCCAATGAATTGGGATGATATGGCCCAAAGTTTAAGGCACGCGTCATCGCTGACAGATCTTGCGCGGGCCGATCCCATCGCAGACAGCCTGCCGCATCTGGGCGTCTACGTTTCGGAAAGTAGCTTCGGCTCACCAGCGCCTGCGGATAGCTAGTAAGCTCTCCCTTCGCTAAGCCAGTTAAAAGCTCGCGGAAGCCTTCTATCGCGACTTCATAACATTTGAGGTTCAGGGACAGTGCCGTATCGGTGGGCGCAATCAGCACTTGGCGCTGAACCACGATGTCTCCCGTATCAACGCCATCATCGATCCGATGCCATGTGATGGCGTATTCGGTCTCCTGCGCCAGCAGCGCCCAGGACGTCGCGTGCGTTCCCGCGTATCGTGGCAGTGGACCGTCGTGGTAATTGAAAGCACCTCGCCGAACCCGGCCCAATACATCCGCTGGCAATATGAAGGGATTGGCAACTGAGAAAATCCACTCTACGGAGGCGACGCTCAAGAAAGAAGAGAGCTCTTCAACGCTTGCTACAGACCGAATGCTCGCGCGAACAGCCCAATCACGGAATACGCCGTCGACACACAACGCCGCACCAATGACGTGGCCCATCTCAATTGCCAGCTGCGCGCATCTGATAGCGAGCGTACCACTACCGATAACGACGGTAGAGGAGATCGATCGCGCATCAGGTAGCCGGTGCTGATCGCCTGATTGCCAAGCGCTCCCGCGCGCCCGAGATGCCCGATATGTCATCTTCACCGCTCCTGCAGTCCATCCATCACGCTAGGCATTCCCACCAGGGCGTCGCGCCGCGTAGCGATCAAATTAGCCACACTGGCTCGAATTTGCTCGGGATAACCGCGCCGACAGTAACTTGCGAATATGGGGGCGGTGCCGAAATTCTTGCGCGCAGCCCAGATTCCGAATGTCGCGAGCAGGCCCCACGCCATTCGACTTCGGCAGAATCGCAACTGCCACGTCTGCCTGGTCTGAGTTTCCGGTGAGCGAGATCATCGGACGACTTCTCCTCAGTCGATGCGCCTCTATAGACGACACCAAGCATCTGGCGTGCCAAAGGAGAAATCGTGTTCTGTCAATATGCTAGCCTGAGACTGCTATTTCAGTCATCCGACATTGTCGGACATCTAACGTACTTGCGTTGTCCACTCCGACCGGATTCGCCAGCTCCGTTCGCGGCCACAAATGACAGCTCGACGCAGTCGTTATCGCGATCCCGGCGAACAACATTGGTTCAGGCGCACTGTCGACCAGAATGGCCTCGTTCTCGACGTCGTGATCAAGCGTCGACGAGATTTGGTGCTGCTGAACAAGCTCTTGAAATCCACCGACACGTCGCCGCAGAGCTATCGCTGAAAGTTGGTGACGGCGGGAATCGGGAAGGCGGCATATCGTGGGGGTGCTTGACGCCTCCACTTCTCCACCGAAGGAGCGATATGCCGTGTCCAAAGATAACATCATCAAGTTGATTCAGCCAGGAAACGTCGACGATCAACTCACCGAAATCTTGCGCAATGGGGCGCGTGCTCTGTTGGCCCAGGCGGTCGAGGCCGAGGTCGCGGACTTTCTCGGCAAGCATGCCGATTTGAAGACTGCGGACGGCCACCAGCGCTCGTGCGCCACGGTCACCTGCCGGAACGCGAGGTGATGACCGGTATCGGTCCGGTCGGCGTCCGCCAGCCGCGTGTACGCGATCGCGAGGCGGAGGCTACCGATCCCGACCGCATCCGGTTCTCTCCGTCGATCCTGCCGCCCTACATGCGCCGCTCGAAATCGATCGAGACGCTGCTGCCGATCCTTTACCTGAAGGGTATCTCCACCGGCGACTTCTCCGAGGCTCTGGCGGCGCTGCTCGGCAAGGATGCTGCCGGGTTGTCGGCATCCGCCATCGGCCGTCTGAAGGACGGTTGGCTTGACGAACACACCGCGTGGCAGAGGCGCGATCTGTCGGCGAAGCGCTACGTCTACATCTGGGCCGATGGCATCCATCTCCAAGCACGCCTCGAAGACGAAAAGCAGTGCATCCTGGTGCTGATCGGCGCGACGCCGGAAGGCCGCAAGGAACTGGTCGGCTTCACCGATGGCGCCCGCGAGAGCGCGCAGGACTGGCGCGATCTGCTGCTCGACCTGAAGCGGCGCGGGCTCGGCGTGCCACCGCGGCTCACCATCGCCGACGGCGCGCTCGGGTTCTGGAAGGCCGCCGGCGAGGTCTGGCCGAAAACGCGCGAGCAGCGCTGCTGGGTACACAAGACCGCCAACGTGATCGCCAAGTTGCCGAAGAGCCAGCAGCCTAAAGCCAAACGCGCGTTGCAGGAGAGCTGGATGGCCGAAACCAAGGCCGCCGCCGAGCTGGCGTTCGACGCCTTCATCGAGAGCTATACGCCCAAATACGAGAAGGCGGCCGACTGCCTGAGCAAGGATCGGGACACGCTACTGGCGTTCTACGACTTCCCGGCCGAACACTGGAAACACCTGCGGACCACCAATCCCATTGAAAGCACCTTCGCTACCGTGCGCCACCGCACGATCCGATCAAAGGGCTGCCTGTCCAACAGAACGGCGCTCGCGATGGTCTTCAAACTGCTTGAGGCCGCGCAGAAAAGCCGGCGTCGTCTCGATGGCCACAACCAGTTGCCAAAACTCGTTCTCGGTGTGACATTCAACGACGGGATCGAGCTCATCGCCAAACCGACTGACCGTCAGCCCATAACCGCCGCCGCCTGACCGGCCGCGCCGTCACCAAAATTTGGCGATAGCTCCGTCGCCGCGCGTGATGATAATCAGTGACAAGCTCCGTTCGTACGGCGCTGCAAGGGCGAAAATGGCCTTTCACGTCCGCAGCACAAATCTGTCCACAATCGGGTCCGAGAATTCTCATCGGCCGGCCTAGCCCGTCTTATTCATCAGCGGCTTGTTGAGAGGCTGGCGAGCGTGGCGTAAGCCGCTGAGGTGGCGTAGGATAGACACCCACCCTCCGCGCATCCGGGCCGCCACACTCGCCATGACCGACGATACGAGTCTGCCGTTCTCATTTCCAGCCGTTTCCCGCAAGAAGATCACAGCCTCGTTCGACGGCGGCAAGCTGACGTCGGATGGCGGCGTCATGCTTCTGGCCATGGCGGACCGGCGCCTCGGCTTGGCCGCGAAGTTGTCCTGCGTATTCCCCGAGCGGCGCGATCCGGGACGCATCGTGCACAGCCTTGCGGATATGATCCGCGCCCGCATCTTCGCCATCGCGTGTGGCTACGAGGATGGCAATGATCTCGATCGTTTACGCGGCGATCCGGCGTTCAAGCTGGCTTGCGGCCGACTGCCGGACACTGGCCGGGATCTGTGTTCGCAGCCGACCCTATCGCGCCTGGAGAATGCACCACACCTGCGCGAGGTGATCCGGCTGAGAGCTCTGTGCTGGTTGACCTATGGATGGACAGCTACGCGCGAGCGCCGAGCGCAATCACGCTCGACATCGACGACACGGTCGACGTGGTGCATGGCCGTCAGCAACTCTCGCTGTTCAACGCCCATTATGATGAACACTGCTTCCTGCCGATCCACGTCTACGACACCGAGCACAGCCGGCCTGTTGCGGTCATCCTGCGCCCCGGCAAGACGCCGAGCGGCCGCGAGGTGCGGGCACACCTGCGCCGCCTGGTTCGGCGCATTCGCCGGCGCTGGCCCGATACGCGTATCACCTTCCGCGGCGACAGCCATTACGCCGGCCCCGAGGCGATGACTTTTTGCGAGCAAAACGGCGTCGATTACATCTTCGCGCTAGCCGGCACGAAGCCGCTCGCCAGAAAGGTCGACGAGGTCTGTGATGCATTTCGAACCGAACGTGCGATCGAGAACAAGATCGTGGTTCGCGGCTACACCGAGACCCGCCACGCGGCCGGCTCCT
This sequence comes from Bradyrhizobium barranii subsp. apii, assembly GCF_011516635.5. Classification (GTDB taxonomy): domain Bacteria; phylum Pseudomonadota; class Alphaproteobacteria; order Rhizobiales; family Xanthobacteraceae; genus Bradyrhizobium; species Bradyrhizobium barranii. The sequence goes on from NZ_CP096256.1 coordinate 15,736, forward strand.
GGCATCGTGAGCGCCGCGTCGTCGCCCGCATCGAGGCAACCCAACAAGGGCTCGACGTCCGCTACGTCGTCACCAGCCTGGATATCGGCTCGGCTGAGTGGATCTATGACAGCCTCTATTGCGCTCGCGGACAGGCCGAGAACCTGATCAAGCTGCACAAGACCCAGCTCGCCTCCGATCGCACCAGTTGCCGCTCGGCGCTCGCCAACCAGGTCCGCCTCGTCTTCCACACCGCCGCCTATTGGCTCATCCTCGCCGTGCGCGATGCCATCCCAAAGCCGCGCGATCTGGCAACGGCCGAGTTCAACACGATCAGGCTCAGGCTTCTCAAGATCGCAGCCCGCGTCATCGAGACCGCCACCCGCGTCCGTCTCGCCTTCGCTGCGGCGTGCCCCGACGCCGACCTGTTCCGCGGCTTGGCAAACGCTCTGGTCCCGCAAGCACCCTGACACGCGGGGCATGAGCCCCCGGTCACCCCGCTGCCGTCCTCCAACGCGTTCACGAAGTCGGGTCGAAAAGCGGCGAAAAAGCCGAAGCGTTCGCGCGCGCCTTCACCCCGACCGGAAATGTTCCAGCTGCCCCGCCCGGCAATCATGAATAAGACGGGCTAGCGACCTGTAGCATCTTGTTCAGTTTAGACGCCTATCGAACGTGGTTCCTCGTTGCAGCCATCGTTCTTCTGTTCGCAGGACTGTTCAAACTTATATGGAATTACTTCCGACCATCGCTATTGGGTTTCATTGCCATGGCATTTCAGTTTCTGAATGAACTGAGCAACCTCATGTATTCGGGCGCAAAGCTAGGCTTTTCATTGGACTTTCTTTTCATTGCAGTCCGGTCAAAGCCAATGCCGTTCAAGCCGTTTCATTATCGCGTGGACACCCTTCCCTACACAATGCCGATTTTCGACGCTCGCGCTGGCATAGGCTCTTGAATAAGTTGACCTTTGCAACTCATCGAAGGATCGTCACGGATGAACGGGTTGCCACCGAGATCGCCGAATGGATTGTGAAAATGAACACGAGCGTTGATGACTGATTGGCTAAGTTCAGGCAAGGGGATTAGCAGCAAGACTGCTATTTGTGTTGTAACTCCCAAGCGGCAGTATCGGACGCGGAAGGCAATCGCCTAACTTTATCGAAGAATACGATCCGTACGCTTCGTACGAATCCGTCGGATCTGATGCCTGCAACGTCGCGCCGCGCGTTGACGTCTGAAGGATCGTTACCGGCGAGGCGGATTTGGGATAATTCCGTGAAAGGACGCGTTGATGACGGGCTGCAGGCCCTGCTGGCAATACGAGAACGCCGACACGCGCTGACCGGGGGAGAGAATCGAATTCTCCTGAAAGCAGCTACTGCCTTAACGTTTTCCTTGTAGGCGTTGCTCACCATTCCGAAGGGAGTTGGCTTCGACCTCGCGGCCGAAGCCAACCTCCGGCGCTAGATCACTCACCCACCACGATCATCACAGAAACAGAACTCGTCACAGATCACGTCATCGTAGGGACACGGGACGGGCTTGGCGTGCGCCGGCTGGGAGCACAAGCCCGCCGCCGCGACCAATATAAGAAGAAAGGTTCTCGCCCAGAGACCCGTTCTGTATTTGCGCCATTCAGCAGTGTGCGCTTTTTGGATCATTATAGTTCCCTCAGTTCGTTCATCTTGCCGCATGCTGACGATCGGATCGGTCGTCATAACCAATAGTGACACTTCATCATCATGCGGCTCAATCACTATATTTGGTAGGTGACGGAACACGCACCTTACCATGAGGGATGACGCAAGCGTCGCGACTAAGTAGAAGAATGAAGGCATGCTCGAGCGGTGGTAAGACCTCTCGAATGGGTGAGCGGAACACTACGCAGACTGCTGATCATCGGCGCAAGTGCTGCGGTGCTATGGGCAAGGCGCAGGGGCGCCGACAGAGCGGAGTTGGTGTTAACCTCGACAATGCCCTTAAAATTCATTCGGGCCAGACCTGTCTGAGGGGCTGGTCTCGAAACACCTCGGCCATTGCGTTCGTATCGTGCGCTTCTTGCGGCGAACCCGCAGGATTGTTTCATTCTATCGGATATGGCGCGGGAAAGCGGCGAGATCGTGTTGGCTCCGCGCGACGGCAATACGCCTCATGAGCTCCTGAAAAATGCCGAGCTTGCACTGTATCGCGCAAAAAAAGCGGGGCCCGGAACGGTTCGCTTCTTTGAGGTCAGCCTGTTCGTCGGAAAGTTTTCTGCGCTCCAACAAGGAACGCTAACTGTCTTGCACGGAAAGAAGCAGAGCACTGAAGCCGGTGCGAGGAGCATCAGCGGCGAAAGCACAGCCTCTTGAGATCACCGGCTAAACTTGAGAGAAGACCCAGCGCGCTTGCCTTCATGAAGGCTGTTCGGAAACGAACCTTGTGCCGCAGCTCGCTCTGAAGGAAGTAGCGCAGGCGTTTGCTCTTGGAGCCACCCTGCGCCCCCTATTTGGGATCGTCGACGTTGGCCTTCAGCTCGGAGACAAAGAAGTCGGCGAAGCCGGCGCCGGGAAAATCAAACACGAAGCCAGGCCCCTCAAACAAAGTCGACGGGTCTCAATGAGGCGCAGGTCGATGGACCGTAAGCGTAGCTCTGCGGCCCTTTTGATCGACGCTTGACGTCTATTTGAGCCGCGTGACGCGCCGCCGCGGCTTCCAAATTTCGGACAAAGCGTTGACGGCGGCCTCGAGTGCCTTCCGGTCGATGACGTTGGGAGCGAAGCGTTCGGGACCCCAGCGGCGCATGTGTTCGTGCTCTGGGTGGGAGGGGTCGCCGATGGCATCGAGATATTCGGCATAGCCTGGCGCACCGCCGCCATCTTACGGAGGACAACGACCGGTGGCCTCGAGCAAGAGGGGAAGTCCCTCGGTCGACGTGTCGTCGAACCATTTTTCGAGCTTGATCACATGGTCCCAGCTGTCGCCGAAGTCATAGAGATAGTGGATCGTCTTGGCGCCCGTCTCATGAACGATATCGCAGAGGCGCGCCTTGCGGGCATCGATGGGCCGGTGGCCGTAATCGTTGTCGGGATCAGGAATCCCCAATGGACATCACCAGCGAAGAACTTGAAGAGGTGGCTATTCGTCCAGCCAAACGCCGCCTGAAGCGTCAAATGCAGTCGATCAAGGCGCAGGGTGACGGGGACGACAAGAGCCTTCTGCACCTGCGCGGCAGGCAGATAGGTCGGCAGAGTTGCGAGCTTCCATCGCCGCATCGATGGAACGCAATCCGCCAACGGGCGCGCGTTCAGCCCCCGATGGTGGAGGTAACGGAGAAAGGCGCGCAACGACCAGCACATCGCCTTGCCTGTTCCCGGGCTCCAATCCCGGGCGTGGCACTCAATGTAGCGGATCACGTCCTCTTGGTTGATCTTGCACAGGGCGGCGGCGCCGCCGGAGCACACCTCGTGCAGAAACCTGCGGATGACCGGGAGATGGCGTACGATGGACTTCGGGGCCAAGCCGCGCTCTGATCGCAGGTAGGCATCGAACTCCTTGAAGATCCGTTCGTGCGGGGTGAGAGGCGGTAGCACCAACGGCGCGATCGCGCCTTCCTCGCGCAGCACCGACAACCATCGCTTGAGCGCTGCCCGGTCGCCGGGTTGTATAGATTGCCTCCCACCTCGATGTCGGAGGTACTGCTCAACGACCTGCTCATCGAGATCAATCAGCTTATAGCGACGGCCCGCGATCCAACTCAGGAGCCCGCCAACTACGTTGAGGCAGCGCCACGCGCCATGCCGAACGAGCCTCTCTTCGACGAGACGAACGGCGTAGCACTCGACGAGCCGTCCGTGCGGCTCGCTTCTGAGACGCCGGTACAGCCGGCTTCTGCCCAAGTACTCTTCAACTTCCATCTTCCTGTTCTCCGCTGTTGACAGCGGAGGCACAGAAGCAGATGGATCTGTTCGGAAGCGACGTATCCAATCGCACCGCCGGCGCTTCCGTATGGCTGGAGCGGCCAACGGAACCGCGGGCGGCCGTCACGAGCCTTATGACGCAATTGGTCCTCCACCAAGCTGCGTCGACAGCGACGCCGCGAAGGAGGCCTATCTCTGACAAGGTCAGCCCTCATCATCTGGAGCGCAAGGCAAGTGTCTTACGTGCGTCATTCCTCAGCGTAAGCAGGTGTTGCATATTCGCGAGAGCAGTGCATTGCGATACGCCATGCGGGAGCCGCCGACGGCCCTCGGGTGGTCAGAGGTTGAAGTGATCGATGATCTCGGTCCCTAAGCCGCCGGCGGCGTACAACGCGCCAGCTTCGAGCGGCGGCCGGCTGAATGTGGAACTGCTCGACGGGCGCAAGAGATGCGGCGGGAGCGCGAAAACAGGCAGTGTGAAATCGATCGCATCGAACAATTTCGACACCAGAGGTCAGAGCTGGCCCCGGTTGTTTGGACAGCGCCCCGCGAAAATTAAGTGGATTCCTGCCGGGTTATGCTGAAGGCGGGGCTTTACGAGTTTGCTGTGGCGTCGGGAGGGCGTAAGCTCGACCAGAGCCGCAGCAAAATCGTTGGCGACGATCATGCGGCCGTCACCATCGTTTGCGCGCCGAAGTAAGCCTCGTCGGGCGTGCGTTCGTCAAGGCTCGAGTGAGGACGTCCTCGATTGTAGAACGCCAGATATTTGGAAATCGATGCTCGCGCCTCGAGCACGCTGTCGTAAGCACGCAGATAGACTTCCTCGTATTTGACAGTGCGCCACAGCCGCTCGACGAACACGTTGTCGCGCCAGGCACCCTTGCCGTCCATGCTGATGGCGATGTTCGCGTCCAGCAGCACGCCGGTGAAGTCGAGGCTGGTGAACTGGCTACCCTGATCCGTGTTGAAACTCTCGGGCCTGCCGTGCTTCGCCAACGCCTCCTGGAGCGCTTCGACGCAGAATATCGTCTCCATCGTGATCGATACGCGATGGACCAATACCCGTCGGCTGAACACATCGACGGTCGCCGCGAGGTAGACGAATCCACGTCGCATCGGAATGTAGCTGATGTCCATTGCCCAGACCTGGTTCGGCCGCTCGATCTTCAATCCGCGCAATAGGTACGGGTAGATCTTGTGGCCCGGTGCGGGCTTGCTCGTGTTCGGACGGCGATAGATCGCCTCGATCCCCATGCGCTTCATCAGCGTCGCGACGTGGCGGCGGCCAACCTGCATGCCCTCACGCTGCAACAGCGATCGCAGCATGCGCGCCCCTGCGAAGGGATAATCGAGGTGCAGCTCATCGAGCCGGCGCATCAAGACAAGGTCCTCGGCCGAAACCGGCCGAGGTTCATAGTAAACCGTACTGCGGGCAAGGTTCAGGACCTTCGCCTGGCGCACGACAGACAGATCATGGTCGCGGTCGATCATCGCTTTGCGCTCAGCAGGCCCGCCTTGGTGAGCGCGCCGGACAAAAAATCGTTCTCCAACGCAAGCTCGCCGATCTTGGCATGTAACGCCTTCAAATCGACCGGCGCCTCGGCCGGTCCGTTGTCCTGCCCAAACACTCCGGCGGCGCCTTCCAGGAGTTGGGTCTTCCAGGTCGTGATCTGGTTCGGATGGACATCAAACAGTTGCGCCAGCTCGGCCAACGTCTTCTCCCCCTTCACGGCCGCCAAAGCCACCTTTGCCTTGAATGCCGGAGAATGCGTCCGGCGACTCCTCTTCGTCATCTTCGCTCCTGATTCGCGGCAAGAATCCTCGCCGCTCTCAGGCAGAAAATCCACTCAAGCTACTGTCCGAATTTGCGGAGCCAGCTCTGTCTGAGCATTGTCAGCATCTTCGATCTGGAGTGTTCACATAGGGGAGACGCTGGAGGACGAGGAACCGACATCAGGCTGTACGCATCCGGTGAGCTCTTACGATTACCCACATTTTTGAGTCAGCGTGTCGCTCCCGTTGCGATATCGATGAGCGTCCTGGAATTCGCACAGCGCAGCTTCACGGTCAAACCAAGTCACAACGTCAGACGCCAACCGATGCGCCTTCTCATCCCGGGCGCGTGAAGTCAGTCCCATAGAGCACCTCTTCTCGAATCAGGTGCCCATCAAAGAATCACAAGCGATTCTGGCGACTCAAGTTTTTCGGCTCAGTGCACCTCAAAAGATGTGGGTAATCGTAAGCTTCGTCGTATGCGTACGTCTCTGGCAGCGTGATAGGAAGTAATCAGGAGCGGTCAGTTTCCAACTAACAAACCGGCTCAAGCGGTCCCGCTCCGCGGGTCCATTTCAATCTGGCACCGAGCCCGAGCGAAAGCCGAAACCGCGATCGACACCTTCGTCGAGAAATACCGTGCCAAATACGGACCTGCGGTCGAGTGCTTGATCAAGGATCGTGAGGCGCGGCTCGCGTTCTTCGACTTCCCTGCCGAGCATTGGACACATCTGCGCACCTCGAGTACGATCGAGAGCGTGTTCGCCACGGTGCGGCATCGCACGGTGCAAACGAAAGGATCACAAATCAGTTGCCGGGGGTCATTGCCGGTGTAAAGTTTACTGACGGCATCAGAGGTCATTCCGACCACTGAAAGCCACGCGGCCTGATCAGGCCGCGTCACCCAGAATCAGCCTTAGCTCAGTCAATACTGGCCCATCATCGAATATTGCCAATGACAGCCTCCTTGGCCTTTTCGTCTTTCGACAGAACGTTAGATGTCAATTCAGTGACCTGATTGAGCTTATCCAGAAGCCCTTGCAACGAAATCACTGCCATTTGCCCTTCGCTGTTGGCGCTATCAATCGCCGCCCTAACATTGTTGATCGCAGCGTCGAACTCCGCCTGTATGCCATACACGTCGTTACAGTTGGTCTCGATGGCGATGCCATTCGCCTGTACGAACTCATAAACGCTTCGGGTCTTGCCTTGCGAATCTATAAAGGTGCCGTACGATCTGACAGTCTTTTCGTCATTTGGCCTTTCGGCCCGCATGGTCGCCAATGCACTATTCATGTCTTTCAAAAGATTGTTGCGCGCCTGCATGCTGGCATAATCAGCCCGGAGCTCCGTCTCGTAGATGCCGTGTCGCTCCATCATGAGCAGCAGCATGGTTGAATATAGCGACTGTCCATCTGTGAGGGCATAATCCGCACTGTAGGACGGCACGCTGGCAGTTCCATTGATCATTTTCCACCTTCCTTCCGGTCTAAACATCGTTTGCTTAAACGATGGGTTGCACTCAGGCCATGTTGACGAGTTTGCTCCTCGTCTCGCTATCTGCACTACGCATCTCCGCAAGCTTGCTCAGCATGTCCTGGATCTGCGTCTGATAGTAATCGATGAATTGCCTTTCGTCCTCCGCGTGGGCCTTCGCCTTGGTGCTATCCGCGTCATGCTTCACTTTTTCTTCCTGACATTGAGTGGACGCCATGTTCATGCCGGCCCCGGCGATCTTGGACGTTTCCGTTGCAATGGCGGCCATGCCTCCCCATTTCATGGTCGCCTGTGCGGCTGCGGTTTGCGCGCGAGCCATGCGCGTAAAGTCGAAATGGCCCATGCCACCAGGAGTGTGAGCGTCAAGGCCAGGCGGGGCCTTGGGTGCATTGCTTTCAAATCGCAATTGGCTCTGGCGAGCACCCTTGAGGTTCATGCCGGCGCCAGCGATAGCGCCACACGATGCGACGATTGAGCCAAACAACTGGTAGAGCCCTGAGCTTCGAATCGACTTGGCGGCCGCGTCCTGCGCAGCGATATCGGCGCCAACCGCCGCCCACATGTCCTCTCTGGCCGCTTTGCGAAGCTCAGAATTGACACGAACAATGAGCGCCGCGATTGCCGACATGTTGCTTCCCGTCGCAAAGTCCTCGAGCTTGGGCGCAATACCTGAAAGCGTCTGCTGAGTAACAAGCTCAGGAACCGAGATTCCAAGCAGTGCAGAATTTGGCGCGCCGTTAACACTATGGGCAAGCGACTGAGTAGTGGTCGCCTCTGGTGCGCGGGCGCCGCGCAGGGAGACAGAGGGAGAACTCGGAGAAAGCTGACGATGCGCAGCATTGTCCAATGGATCAACGCCGGCAACATTTAAACGCTCGATGGCACCTAGTGTGGTGGACCAGAAGTTCGCGATATCGAATCTGGATTTGGCGGAGCGTTGTACCGGCAGAAGCGTTCGATGGATGCCAGGATGTCATCGGCGGACTTAGTCCAGCGGAACGGCTTGGGATCGGCGTTGTGCCGGTCGATGAAGGAAGCGATGTCTGCCCGGAGGGCGGCAACGCTCCGATAGATGCCGCGTCTGATCTTCTTGTCGGTCAGGAGTGCGAAGAAGCGCTCGACCTGGTTGAGCCATGACGAACTGGTCGGGGTCAGGTGCACGTGCCACCGGGGCCGCTTGGCGAGCCATCTTCGGATCAATGGCGTCTTGTGCGTGGCGTAATTGTCCATGATCAAATGGACGTCGAGGTCGCGCGGCACGGCAGCCTCGATCTCGTCGAGGAACTTGCGGAACTCGACAGCACGGTGGCGTCCGTAGCACTTGCCGATCACCCGTCCACTGGCAATGTCGAGGGCGGCGAACAGCGATGTGGTGCCGTGCCTTGTGTAGTCATGGCTTCTTCGGGCCGGTTGGCCGGGACGCATCGGCAGCATCGGCTGACTGCGGTCCAGTGCCTGGATTTGGGATTTCTCATCCACACAGAGAACGATGGCGTGCTCCGGCGGGGAGACGTAAAGGCCCACGACGTCGCGCACTTTGGCCACGAAGTTTGGATCGGTCGAGAGCTTGAACGTCTCCAGCCGGTGCGGCTGGAGCCCGAAGGCCCGCCAGATGCGTTGCACCGTCGACACCGACAGGCCGCTGGCCTTCGCCATGCCGCGGGAACTCCAATGGGTGGCGTTCTCGGGGCAACTCTCCAACGTCCTTACGATCAGGGCTTCGATGCGGGCATCGTCAACCGTACGTGGCGCTCCGGAGCGGGCCTCGTCATGCAGCCCGTCCACGCGCCGCTCCACAAAGCGCCGCCGCCACTTGCCTACCGTTGACCGGCCCAAGCCCAGCTTGGCCGCCACTTCCTTGTTTTGACCGCCTTCCGCGCAGGTCAGCACGATCCGGGCTCTCAGAGCCAGCGCCTGCGCCGTCTTCCGCCGCGTCGTCAGCGCCTTCAGTTCGGCGCGCTCTTCATCACTCAATGTCAGGGAGGCAAGTTGCCGGACCGCCATCAGATCCTCCGTCACTGCTGCTGCCTCCAGCCTTGGCACAGCGACGCGAACCTACTGCGAATCTACGATTGCGAACTTGTGACTCGGGACATTAGATTGCCCACATCCTAGACTAATCTAGTCTTACTGCGTCACAAATCATGCGGCGCATCGACCTGGATTTGGACTGCGCAGCACGGACATCTACGTAGCCGGCTAACCAATGCGCTGATAAGGCGCCGCCGCATGGTAGCGATCGAATTCGGAATATGACGCTCGGTTCTGAGCGGTAGCGCCCCGCGGCTTTTGATTTTTGGGAAGCGCAAATTCTTTGACGAACGCGGGCCGACGAGGTCGCGAGGGGGGAATCGTCTCCCTTTCGGAGATCAGGAAGCCGTAGGCGGCGATGCATAACGTGGCGTGGTGATGGAAGCCGCGCCAACCACGCCCTTCATAATGCCCCAGGCCGACCTCCTGCTTGAGCTCTTGGTAGTCGCGTTCGATGCGCCATCTGAGCTTGGCGAAGTTGACCAGGGCGCGGAAGGAGATGTTTTCAGGCAGTGTCGAGAACCAGTATTTGGTCGGCTCCGCCTCGCCGTCAGGCCATTCGATCAACAGCCATTCCTCCGCACGGGGCTCGCTCAGCCAGTAATCGCGATTAGCGGGACGGACCCGAACGCGTGCAAAGCGCGAGGTCAGCCAATCAGCACTGCCTTCGCGCCATCTGACATTGCGCCAGGCCGTTCTCGGCAGCGCGAGCGCGAGCGCCTTGACTGAGCAGGGCTTATTTTTGTCGTCGCGCCGGATCAGCTTTGGCGGCCGCCCATTCCCAGACCATCGCTTTGGTGGCAGCGGTCTCGTGCCTGGTGGCCAGACAGAGGTGTGCGGCAAGATACCGGCAACATAGCGCAACCCCAGTGCCGTCACTTCCTCGCGCAGCGCGGTATCGGCCCCGTATCCCGCATCCATCAGCACAACACCGCGTGCAATGCCCGCTGCACACGCCGACCGGATCTGCTCCAGCGCGATCTCAGGCTTGGTCTTGAAGGTGACATCCTTTGGTACGCCCGCCTTCTCTCGGCGATCCTCATCCTCGGCCCAACTTTCCGGCAGGTACAAACGGTAGGCGATCGGCAAACTCGCATGATGATTGGCAATCGATAGCGAGACCGCCACTTGGCAATTGTCCTGCTTGCCAAGCTGACCGCAGTATTGCCGTGCCACGCCAACCGAATGCCGCCCTTTCTTGGTCTTGGGAAAGCCAGTATCATCGATGATCCAGGCCTCGATCGGACCGTGTCGCTCGATCTTGGGCTGGACCATCTCTCGCACCTTGCTCAAGACCTTCTCGTCCGACCATCCGCCCGCGCCGACGAAATGCAATAATGATTGATGCTGGGCCGCCGTTCGCTCCGGGGCTGTTATCGCCGCCATCGGCTCGACGCTTTTGCGATCCCCGGGCAGCATCAGGCCAACACAGTAGTCCCTCAGCGGTCTCGTCCGATCCGCGTGCCCGATCACGCTCGCCAAACCCTCGACATAGGCCGTAAATCGCGCTTCACCCTGGTTACCGCTTCGGCTACCCATTCCAGCTCCCCCTCGCGTGAGTCCCTCGGGTAGCCGATTCGTCGTCAAAAACGTCCGCGACTTTCTGACGCAGTAAGACTAGTCTTACTGCGTCATAAATTTCGATAGCCACTTTGACTTGAGAGTGCCCTGATGCAACAAGGGCATCGAGATAGTGTGACGACGAGCGCAGCGCTCAATCTTCGTCGGACGGTCGCAATCGAATTCGGAACGTGTCGTTCAGGCCGCAATGGCGGATCCCCTCGGCCGATAGGTTGCGGGAATAGCAGCTTCCTTGAAGATTTTGGTGGAGGCTGCTTCTGAGGGGGGAATCGTCTCTCGCTCGGAGACTAGCCCGCCCTATTCGTGAGAGCGCGGTATTTTGGTCCGACTGGTGCATCCGCACACCTCCGCTGACGAGGCGCACAGGATTGCCTTCGGCTTTTCACCGCCTGACGACCGGTACTTTGCAACGCGCTTGAGGGATGGGTTGGGTGAACGCGGGCGGACGCCCCACCGGTCAAGGACCGAGCGGCAGCAGCGCGCCGGGCAAGCTGCGGATCAGGTCGGCTTCGGGACATGCCGCGGCGAACGCAAGGCGAATGCGGCTCTTGGTCTCGACAACCCGGGCGGCGATTTTCAAGAGCCGAAGACGCAGCGTCGCGAACTCGGCAGTGGCCAATTCCCGGACTTTGGGAATGGCGTCGCGCACGGTCAGCATCAGCCAATAAGCGGCGGTATGGAGAACGAGGCGGACTTGATTGGCGAGCGCCGAACGGCAACTGGTGCGATCGGAGGCGAGCTGCGTCTTATGCAGCTTGATCAGATTCTCGGCTTGGCCGCGCGCGCAATACAGGCTGTCGTAGATCCACTCGGCCGAGCCGACATCGAGGCTGGTGACGACGAAGCGGATGTCGAGGCCGAGCATCGTCGCCTCAATACGGGCGACGGTGCGTCGTTCGCGATCCCAGGACTTTGCCTTGTGGCGCGTCTCGGTATAGCCGCGCAGAACCGGCAGGTTCTCGATGGCGCGTCGCGTGCGGATGTCGTCGGCGACCGCGTCGACTTTTCTGGCGAGCGGCTTGGTGCCGGACAGACCGAAGATGTAGTCGATGCCGTTGGTCTCGCACCACGCCATTGCCTCCGGCCGGGCATAGTGCCCGTCGCCACGGAACGTAATTCGCGTGTTGTGCCACCGCGTCCGGATATGCCGTACCAGGCGGCGCAGATGGGCACGCACCTCGACGCCGCCCGGCGTCTTGCCGGGCCGCAGCACGACCGCCACGGGCCGGCTCTTCTCCGTGTCGTAGACGTGGATCGGCAGGAAGCAGCGTTCGTCATAATGAGCGTTGAACAGCGAGAGCTGCTGATGGCCGTGGACGACATCGCAGGTATCATCGATGTCGAGCGTGACGGATGCCGGCTCGCGCGGGTAGCTATCCATCCATGCGTCGACCAAAGTGTAGGTCAGTCGGATCACGTCGCGCAGGCGCGGAGCATTCTCCAGGCGCGACAGCGTCGGTTGGGAACACAGATCGCGACCCGTGTCCGGCAGCCGTCCGCAGGCCAGCTTGAATGCGGGATCGGACCGCAGATGATCGAGGTCGTCGGCGTCCTCGTAGCCGCAGCAGATCGCGAACATGCGCGCGCGGAACATATCGACCAGGCTGTGCACGACCCGCGTCGGATCGCGCCGATCCGGGAACACCCGGGCCAAATTGTCGGCCAAGCCGAGACGCCGCTCGGCCATCGCCAGAAGCATCACGCCCCCGTTCGAGGTCAGCCGACCGCCATCGAAGGCAGCTGTGACTTTCTTGGCGTGAACGGCTGGAAACGAGAAGGGCAGAATCGTATCGTCGGTCATGGCGGGCGTGGTGTTCGCGGCTGAAGGTGATGGGGTTGGCTTTGCAACCGAATCCTACGCCGCATCAGCGCTTTACACCACGCTCGCCAGCCTCTCAGGCGCCCTCTGACGAATAAGACGGGCTAGAAAACCGTAGGCGGCAATGCACAATGTTGCGTGGTGGTGGAAGCCACGCCAGCTTCGTCCCTCGAAGTGACCAAGGCCAACCTCCTGTTTGAGTTCGTGGTAGTCGCGCTCGATGCGCCAGCGCAGCTTGGCAATATCGACCAGCTGACGAAATCCAATGTTGGCTGCAAGCGTTGAAAACCAATATTTGGTTGGTGCTGCCTCGCCCTCTGGCCACTCGATCAGCAGCCATTCCTCGGGCCGGCTTTCGGCGAGCCAGTAATCTCGATGTGCCGGACGGACGCGCACACGGGCAAACCGCGAAGACAACGGTTCTGCCGTACCCTCACGCCACGTGATCTTGTGCCAAGCATGTGCTGGCAGACCGATCGCAAGCTTCTTGACCGAAATCGGTCGGTGTTTGCTGTCACGCCGTAGCAGTTTCGGAGGTCGTCCGTTCCCCGACCATGCCTTCGGCGGCCGCGGTCCGGTTCCGGGCGCCCATACCGAGGTTTGTGGCAAGATGCCGGCCACGTAGCTCAGGCCCAGTTCGGTAATACTCCCACGCAGAGCGGTGTCGGTGCCGTAGCCGGCGTCCATCAGGACCACGCCGCGCGGCAAGCCCACCGCACAGGCCCAGCGCAAATGATCAAGTGCAATTGCCGGCTTGGTCTTGAAGGTGATTTCCTTGGGGACTCCGGCTTTGCGCCGACGTGTACGGTCCGTCACCCACTCCTTTGGGAGATAGAGCCGATAGGCCACCGGCAAGCTCGCATGATGGTTCGCAAGCGAAAGAGATACGGCCACCTGACAATTGTCTTGCTTGCCCAACTGGCCGCAATATTGCCGCGCAACGCCGACTGAATGCCGCCCCTTCTTGGGAAAGCCCGTATCATCAATGATCCACGCTTCGATCGGCCCGCAGCGTTCGATGCCCGGCAGCACTAACTCACGGACCTTGGCCAACACCTGCTGATCCGACCAGTCACCTTGACCGACTAAATGCAACAACGACTGATGTTGCGCTGCTGTCCGCTCAGGTGCCGTGATTGCCGCCATCGGCTCGACGCTCTTGCGATCGCATGGCATCATCAGCCCGGTACAGTAGTCGCGCAGCGGTTTGGCGCGTCCTGCATGGCCGATCACACTCGCAAGGCCCTCAATATATGCCGAAAACCGCGACGCTACGTCTCCCGATTTTGTCAGACTCATCTCAGCCCCCGCATGACGAAAAGTGAGTCTTCTCAAATATATGATTCCTGTCGACAAGGGCCGCGACACTCTGACTCAGTAAGACTAGAACGACTGAGTCACAAAACCGCAGGCTTTATCCGGCCGGAATCAGCGATGGTTGAAGCATGGACCATCAGCCGAGGAGGCTACATGAGCGGGCGTGGCACCAAGACCAGTGAGATGCGATTTGCGACGTATTTGGAAGGGCTTGCCAGCGTCATCGGTCATGCTGATCGGAAGGCACCGCTGCGCGACTATTGCGTCGGCCTCATGGCCTGTGGCGGTCGTAAGAGCGTGGAGCCAATGGCGGCGATGACGGCTCCGGAACGGACGGCCGCCCAACATCAATCGCTGCTGCATTTCGTCGGCAGCGGCGCCTGGTCGGATGAGAAGGTGCTGGGCAAGGTACGAGAGATGGTCCTGCCGGCGATCGAACGCCAGGGCCCGATCGAAGCTTGGATCATCGATGACACCGGATTTCCCAAGCAGGGGCGACATTCGGTTGGAGTTGCACGGCAATATTGCGGGCAGCTCGGCAAGCAGGATAATTGCCAGGTGGCGGTGTCATTATCGATTGCCAATCACCACGCCAGCCTGCCTGTTGCCTACCGCCTTTATCTTCCGAAGGAATGGACTGAGGATTGCGATCGGCGGCGCAAGGTGGGCATTCCTGCCGAAGTCGGCTTCCGGACCAAGCCGGAGATCGCGCTGGAGCAGTTGCGGTGGGCCTGTGCGACCGGCCTTCCGCGTGGTGTCGTGCTGATGGACGCGGGCTATGGCAACAACAGCGATCTGCGCACGGAGATCACGGCGCTGGGATTGACCTATGTGGCGGGTCTTCTGTCGAGCACAACGGTATGGGCGCCCGGCACCGGTCCCTTGCCGCCGAAGCCATGGTCGGGCCGCGGCCGTCCCCCGAAACTGATGCGCCGCAACCGTCAGCGTCGGCCGGCCGCCGTTAAAGCGCTCGCGATCGGCCTGCCGGCCAAAGCTTGGCGCACCATCACGTGGCGGCAAGGAACGAACGAAAAGCTGAGCTCGCGCTTTGCCCGCGTGCGGGTCCGTGCCGCGCACCGTGATTATTGGCAAACCACCCAGCGGTTGGAGGAATGGTTGCTGATCGAATGGCCGAAAGGCGAGGACCAGCCTACCAAATACTGGCTCTCGACATTGCCGGAGGATGTGGCATTCCGGACTCTCGTAGAGACGGCTAAATTGCGCTGGCGCATCGAACGCGACTATCAGGAACTCAAGCAGGAGGTCGGGCTTGGCCACTTCGAGGGACGCGGCTGGCGCGGCTTTCATCATCACGCAACGATGTGCATTGCAGCCTTCGGATTCCTGATCTCCGAGCGGGAGGCGTTTCCCCCCTCAGGCGCTCGGCGCGCCCGGCCGATCCCGCTCGCTCGCGTTTCCGCGGATTACAGACCCCGCGGTTCTGCCGCTACGGACCCAACGTCACATTCCAAATTCGATCACGACGATGCGACGGCGACTCGAACAAGGGCTGGTCCGAACGTTGTCGAGATGTCCTTGTTGTGCAATCAAGTTCGCCCATTTCACAGACCACCGTTTGTGACGCAGTAAGACTAGTGGTTCATCACAGTGATTTTGAAGTTTTTATTCCGAGCCATTCGAGGATCGGCAAGCTTTCCGGCGGCACGAGAATTTCGATGCTCCTTGGGACGCCGGGTTGACGACGGATGCATCCGTTTCGTTCGAGAGTTACGATCATTTGGTGGACCGAAGGCGGGCTGACGCGGAAGTGGCGCTGGATGTCTTTCTCGGCGGGCGGCTGTCCGAACATGTTGGAATATGTGTAGATGAAAGCGAGGTAGTGCCCCTGCTTCTGGGTGAAGCGCGCGCCTGATTTTTGACTCATGGATCGATTCGTCCCGGCCTTCCGACAAGGAGGCAAAGGATGAATGTCCGTTATCGGGTCGAATTGAGCCAAGCCGAGCGAGACGAACTGACGGCGATGCTCGGCGGCGGCAAGTGCGCCGCGCGCAAGCTCAAGCGGGCGCAGATTTTGCTGGCGGCCGATGGAGGGCGCCGCGACGAGGAGATTGCCCGGACCGTAAGTGTCAGCCTCTCCACCGTCTATCGGACCAAGCGCCGCTTCGTGGAAGGCAATCTGGAGCGGGCCCTGAGCGAGGAGCCGCGTCCAGGGGCGGAACGCAAGCTGACGGGCAAGGAGGAGGCCCTGCTGGTGGCGACCGCATGCGCCAAGCCGCCGGCCGGCCGCAAACGCTGGACGCTGACGCTGCTGGCCAACGCGATGGTCAAGCTCACCGATCACGACAGCTTGTCGGGCGAGACCGTGCGCCGCCGGCTGGCGGAGAACGACCTCAAGCCATGGCGCAGGGACATGTGGTGCATTCCTCATGTCGATGGCGAATACGTCGCCCGCATGGAGGACGTGCTTGACCTCTACGCCGAGAGGCCGGATCCCGCCCGGCCGCTGGTCTGCTTCGACGAGACCCCGGTCCAGCTGATCGGCGAGGTGCGCCAGCCGGTCTCCGCCAAGCCCGGACAGCGCGAGCGCTACGATTACGAGTACCGCCGCAATGGCACCGTCAATCTCTTCGTTACCTTCGATCCACATCGGGGGTGGCGCAACGTGAAGGCGACCGAGCGCCGCGCCGCCGTCGACTACGCCCATTGCATGCGTGAACTCGTCGACGTCCATTATCCCGAAGCCGCCTGCATCCGTGTCGTGCAGGACAATCTGTCGATCCATACCGCCGGTGCGCTGTATCAAGCATTTGCGCCCGCCGAAGCCCGGCGCATCCTGCGCCGCCTCGAATTCCACTACACCCCGAAACACGCCAGTTGGCCCAACCTGGTTGCGTGCGAGATCAGCGTGCTGCAGCGCCAGTGTCTCGGCCGCCGCATCGACGACCCCAAAAAGCTCCGAAACGAGATCGCGGCATGGCAACGGCAGCGAAACAAGGCGCAAGACCGCATCAAGTGGATGTTCACAACCGACAAAGCCCGCGCCAAACTCCGCCGCGCCTATCCGGCCGTCGTCAAAGAGTCAAAATCACTGTGATGAACCACTAGCAGAATGTTGTCGGCTAGCGACTCATTGAGCAACATCACCTCCTGCGGCACAACAGCAACTGCGGCATACCAATCCGTGTGATCGATGGTCGCTATATCGGTTCCATCGACCAGAATACGGCCGCAGTCTGGCTCAATCGATTTCAGGACGAGCTTGAATATTGTCGACTTCCCCGATCCGGTTTCGCCGACAAGGAAGGTAATGGCGCCGCGCCTAGCCATAAACGAGACATTCGTAACGCCACGACCGTTGTTGTAGGCATAACCAATGCCCTCGGAGGGCGTGAAATCATGAGCATGAGATGTTCGCCGCTCTTCTGGTGCGACCCACAGTCTGGCGAGAGGAATGAGGTCGGCTCGCGACCGCGCCGCGTCAGAGATCGCGCGCGCGACCATCTCGAAGGGCATATTGAGTTGGAGTAGAAGCGTGTTGAATAGCACAATATCGCCGATCGTGACCGCGCCGGCCCGGTATTCAGGTATTAGAAGGAGAAGTGTGACGGCAAATTGTAGCGCGATGGCTAAGCCGAGCACGGCTATGTAGGCCAATCGTTGAAACACGTAGGTTCGCCAGTTATCGCGCACTTCCCGCGCCTTCATCGTAAAGCGCTGGCTCGTCCAGGAATGACTGCCGAAATGGCGCAACGTGTCCATGGAGTTCATGACGTTGCCGACGAAACGCGCATTCTCCTGTCCGGCTTCGATGGCCCGGTCCAGAAACACGCGCGCCCGACGCGTGGAACTCCACCCCAATGTAATCGCGACAGCCCCATAAGCGACGACGATTGCAGCGATCTGGATATTGACGAGCACACCGAGAATAGCGAGCGTAAGCAGAAGCTGCGCTGCAGCCGGGATGAATATCATAATTCCAAGCTGGACCAACGTCGTCAACGCGCTGCACCCGCGCGCAGCCGCACTCTGTATCTCCACGGGATTGTGCTCAAGAAGAAAGGCTGAGGTTTTTCTCAGGATGCGATCGAAAAAGCGAGTTGCAGCGATGAAGCCCAGGTTCTCGGCTGTCATGAAGGAAAGATACTGCAGCATGCGCTGCAATGCGGAGGCTATGCCGAGCAGGACCGCATAGCCGGCGAATCCCCAGGCAAACGCCGACATGCCTTCCCCCCCGCGGGAGGCGATCAATGAGACCCGAAAATACATAGTCGTCCGTTAAGAATCCGAATTGAGCGGGATGGGACATGTGAACGTGCGCCATATCCGGATCAGGAACAGGTCCAAGAAATCTCTCAGCCAGGCGAGGATGCGGCGGAAGTTGTGGCCTACGGCGGAGAGGACGACGTTGGCGGCGTCTCCTGCGCGGCCTTTGAGGTAGCAGCGCCCGAGGTGACCTTCGGCCTTCAGGTGTCCGATGATGGGCTCGATGGCGGATCGGCGGCGCAACTCGCGCTTGATGATCCCGAAGACGCCGCGCTTCTGGCCGGAGATGAAGACGCGACGTGGATTTTGAGCGTCGTGGCCGCGATACCCCTTGTCGACATAGGCCCGCTCGATCGGACAGCCGGTGAGTGCCTCGGTGCGGTCGATGACGTCGCGCAGGGTGTGACCGTCATACGGATTATCGGGCAGCGCCCTGACGTGTAGCACGAACAGACCGCCGGGAGCTCGGCGGTTGTTGGTGACGATGGAAGCCTTGACGCCGAACTCGTACGGCGCGGAGGCCTTGCCCTTGCCGATGCACTCCACCTCCGGGGCATGGAAAGAATAAAGCTTCCAGCCGCGTTGGCGCTGCTGCTGCGAGCGGATCTGGCTGGCCCGGCCAAGCGGAAGGGCGAACGCCTCCTCCAGGGCTGGCTGGCCGTCGATCTTGCGGCGGATATCGCGGATGATCCGGCCGAGCCTTGAGCGCAGGATACGCAACTGCCGCTGATGCCGCCTGAATTGTTTGGCATGGGCGTAGCGGCCCGCCATCATCGCGGCGGCCTTGGCGATCCGAGAATAGGACTGCCGCAGCCTGACGCCGTGCCTTCTCGCCAGGCGGTTGAGCCCCTTGATGGCCGCATGCAGCAGCTTGGCGTCGGTCGGAAAGGTGATGGCCTTTGGCTGCACCGTGGTATCGACCGTGACCCGCTTGAGGTCCTGGCCGCGTAACGCGCCGGCCTCGTGCGCCACCCGCAGGCTCTCGGCCAGCAGCAGTTCCAGCTTGTCGCCGAGCCGCTTGCGCCAATGGCTCAGGTCCGATCGCTCGTGCGGGAAGGCGTGCTGGAAGAACTCTTCGCCGGTGAAGTACTGGAAATACGGGTCGTGGACCCAGCGCTCGCAAATCCCCTCATCGGACAGCCCGTAAATCTGCTTGAGCAACAGCAGCCCGATCATGAAGCGGGTCTCGATCCCCGGCCGGCCGTTCTCGCTGTAGAGCGGCGCGATCTCGCCGTCGATCCAGTCCCAATCGATCTTGCCGGCCAACAGAACCAGCTCGTGCTTCAGATTGATGATCTGGTCCAGCCGCGCCCGGAACAGGTCGTTCGATCCCGTCGTCTTGTGCTTCTTCGGTCGCATCGTCCCCTCCGATGCAACACAGAATCATGGTCCGCTGCGAAAGGGAATCTGGAGGGTTCTGTGAGGTCGCGCTCACGCGAGGGCGCGGCAGGCGCTTATGACGCGACCTCATTGAAGCCGGATTGAACGAAGGCGCGGGAGGCTATTCGCGGTTTTGCAGCTATGGGGATTGTTCGAGATCGCCATGCCCGATCTGCTGGCTCGGCGCGTGAGGCAGAGACACAGGAGTGCGCATCCTGGAAGAGTTGAGATCAGACGCGCTTCGCCTGAGATCGCGATAGGCCTTTTGCTGCATCGGACGGTTGTTGTCGCGCAGTGTGACAGCACGGATTCGACATCGTCCGCGATGATCGAGACGCTGGGAGCGAAATGACGAATGATGATCGTCGTGCACGACATGACTTGGCTCACGATGTGTCGCATCGGAACGGTGATGTTCGAGGGCTGGGGCGTCTGAAGCTATGTCGAAAGCGCTCAATGATGCGCATGACGCCACCACAATCGGGACAGGCAGGAACCTCGGCCCAGGTTTGAGCCTCCGAATCCACAGGCGACGGCTGGCCATCGTTTGGGGCTGTTCGCTCATGATCGAGAAGTTCGCGGCAAAGGGCGAGCTTGGCAGCGCGATGGCGGTTGGCCATGAAGCCGAAGTGGCGGATGCGGTGGAAGCCGTCAGGCGGCGTATGAAGCAGGAAACGGCGAATGAACTCATCGGGCTTGAGATTCATGATCTTTGTCGCGCTGTTTTGGCGATAGTCCTTCCATGAGAAGGCGACATGATCGTCGTCGAGTGCGACGAGCCGGCTGTTGGCGATCGCGACGCGATGGGTGTAGCGGCCGAGATAGGCCAGGACCTGTGCGGGTCCGCCGAAGGGCCGCTTGGCGTAAACAACCCAGTTGATGCGTCGCATGGCGTCGAGGTGGGCCGCAAAGGCAGCCGGCTCGGCCAGAGCTCCGAGATCGCCGAAGAAACGCAAGGCACCGGAGTTGAAGGCTGCCGACAGACGTTTGAGAAAAAGTGTGCGAAATAGTCTGGACAACGGTTTGACGGCCAGGAAGAAGTTCGGTCGGCAAGCGGTCCAGCGCGCGCCATCGGGCGAGAGGCCGCCACCCGGAACGACGCAATGGACGTGGGGATGATGCATCAGCGTCTGTCCCCAGGTGTGGAGGACGGCGACGCCGCCGATCGCACCGCCGAGCCGGCGTGGATTGGCGGCGAGCGTCGTCATCGCCTCGGCGGCAGCCTTGAACAGGATGGCATAGACGACGGCCTTGTTCTGGAAAGCGATCGCGGCGATCGGTGCGGGAAGTGTAAAGACGACGTGGAAATAGGGAACCGGAAGCAGGTCGGCTTGACGCGCGGCGAGCCACGCGGCTCGGGCTCTCCCCTGACACTTCGGACAGTGCCGATTGCGGCAGGAATTATAGGCAACGCGTGTCGTGCCGCAGTCGTCGCAAGCCTGCATGTGGCCGCCGAGCGCCTCGGTCCGGCACGCAACGATCGCGCTCATCACGCGCCGCTCGACCCGCCCCAGATGACCGGCATGTACACGGCGATAGGCGTCGCCATGCCGGCGCAGAATATCGGCAATCTCGATGGCGGGCCTGTTGGAGCGGATGTCGGAGCGGGTCATGACCCGCATCCCGCTGCGGGTCATCCAGGTGGCGTCACCTCCAGCGACAGGCGATCGAGCGGGCTCTGCGTCGCTCGGATCGTATCGGTGGCGACCTGCGTGTAGCGCGCTGTCGACGACAAATTATTGTGCCCGAGCAAGACCTGGATGATCCGGATATCGGTTCCGTTCTCGAGAAGATGTGTCGCGAAGCTGTGGCGCAGCGTGTGCAGCGTGACGCGCTTGGTCAGGCCCGCAGCCTTCACCGCCGACCGGCAGGCGGCATGCAGCACGGTCTGATCGATCGGATGATCTTCGTCACGACCAGGGAACAGATAAAGCCGCGGCCGGGCGAGCCGCCAGTAGGTGCGCAGGATGCCCAGCAGCTGGGGCGACAGCATCACGTTGCGATCCTTCGCGCCCTTGCCGTGGCGCACCTGGATGACGCCGCGGGCGCTGTCGATGTCTTCGATCCGCAGTCCCGCAACCTCCGAGGCCCTGAGCCCGGCCGCATAGGCGGTGGTGAGCGCGGCGCGGCTCTTCAGGCTCGATACCGCTTCAAGAAACTGAACCACTTCGTCGGCGCTGAGAACGACCGGCAGCTTGCGCGGTTCTCGCGCATAGGGAATGCGCTCTGGGATGAGCGCCTCGCCGAGCGTGACGCCGTAGAAAAACCGTAGCGCACAGACGATCTGGTTCAGCGCCGGCCATGAGATGCCGGTCGAGACCAAATGCACCTGGAAGGCGCGGACGTCTTCCAGCTCTAACCGGTCAGGCGATCGGCCAAAATAGCGGCTGAACTTCGAAACCGCGCTGATGTAGGATCTTTGCGTCGCCGGCGACAGATTGCGGACGGTCATGTCTTCGATCATGCGGCGGCGAAGAGGGCTCAAATCGGCCATCTCGATACTCCTGTCTGAGGGGGTGGGCTCCAACACCCACATCCTCTCAGCCAGGAGGCGATCTATGCCACCTTGCCCCCTACGCCGCGGCAGCGGCTTCGTTCAATCCACAATCGAATTTGCAGGCTTTGGCGGTCTTTACCTCCCAATCCCTGCAATCTCAAACCGTCTCAAATCCGAAAAACAGACTCTCGCTCAATCGCTTAGAGCCTTGTTCACGGACGACTACATAGGGGGCTGCGACGCTGCTCGTGCTGGAGATCAGCACCACTGTGGCAACGATGAGAAGCAAGCGCCGATCGGATCGCCAGTACGCATGCAGAATTTCGGAAACCGGCGACAATGTGCTGTCGTTGACCTGATCTGCGGCGGATCCAGGGAATGGGGCTTTGCTTGCACTGAGAGAGCCGACATGGCCTTGCGATCTGGATTCCATACGATCTCACGTAAAGATGCGGCTCTGCGGAATTTGCTGCCGTTTACCGTTACTAAGCTCCAACCCAATTCTGTCCAGCACCGTCATCCAACCCGCAAATCTTGGTAGGTTGTCGCCCGGCTTCTCACATGAGAGACGCTATAGAGTGGCTCGACACGCTGCCGCGCCACACGACGAGAAGCCCGATCACGCTATCAATAGGAACACGACATGAAGAGCGCAACTGCAGACACGTCTAAGCGGCCATCGCGGCCCGATACAACTGACCTCCCCTTACCGGTGCTGCCACCTCCCACTACTTCGTATCCGAAGGGCCCCTTCCCTAGCGACAGCGCTAACGAAGGTTACCTTTAAGATCATTCTTCACTCTGTTACCGCCTCTCACACGAGAGGCGGTAACGTTTAAGTCGAGGAACAAATGCTCAAGGCCACTCTGAAAATAGCCGACCTGGAAAACTTCGATCCTGTTGTCAAAGGCTGTTCGATAGAGTTTGGTGAAAGCTGCATCTGGCCTTTCCAACATAAGAGTCTTGAGAGCTCGTTAGTGAAGAGCACTGAGCAATGGTTCTTCGTCATACGTGAGCGTCAAGGAGCGGCGGACGGGGCTGGCGTTCATTCGGTCGTAATAGACCATGCGTCTACAGATCAGTTTCGTCAGCACTACCAGAAATGCATGCACTGGCCGCTCGATTTTATCGTGATCGAGGCCGCTCGCCGGGGTCCTCGGTTGCGTGTACGAGCAGGCCATATTGGCAGCCTCCCAATTTACTTCCACGTGGAGGAGCGCGCTCGCACGGTTACGCTCTCCTGGGATTTTGTCGAGTTTTTGGATAAATCGCGAGCGATTGATGCAGAGATTATAGCGCATCACCTGTCGATGAGAACGTTCTACTCTGCGCGACAGGCCTGCGTTGGCGTTAACCTGCTGACTGCTGGCTCCACCTTGTACGTCGACAGATCGGAAACGTCATTTGAGTACGGCGCGACAACTTCATCAGCCCCTGAGCTCTCTGGACGAGAGGGGAGCAATTATGTCCTTGAGTTTTCTGATACTCTTCAGGCGGTTGTTCGTTCGCGGCCGACGGCCTTCTGCGCAAACGCTGTGGAGCTGAGCGGAGGAATGGACTCCGCTTCCGTCGCAGTTGCTGTTAGCGAGAGTGTAGCATCGCTAGCATGTGGCGGGATACTATTGGGCGACGGGAGTAGCCCCAAGCAGATTGACCGCCGAGCTAACATTTTGAGCGCACTGGATTGTCGCGATCACAAAGTTGACATGCACGCCCACATGCCGGCGATTGATCTAGATCTTGACCTGAAAGGACGCCTGCCACTCATTTCAGAGTATTACCTTGAGGCGTTCGGGTCACTCTGGGATCGGTTCCGAGGTGATGGCTGCGAAATAATCTGGACCGGCATAGGAGGAGACGAGCTTTGCGCTCGCTTCAGCAGCGACGAGGAGGAACCCAGATCTCCGTCTTCACCCGACCTGGATATCGCACTTGGGCTTGCAGAAGACCTGTTGACGAAACGTGGGCTCGACGCCGCTCGTTCATCCTTCCTTTTTAGCGCCCCCCTCAGCGCCACTCTATCCACAACTCTGCTCGCAAGTCTTTGTCATGCTCGCCCACTCGCGACGCGAGGTCTTTGGCCCGTCCGCCCATTCGGCGATCCGAGATTGATCAATTTTGGAGCGAAGCTTCCGTTTGCACTTCGCTCGGGCAAGGAACTCCTCCGTTCTTATTTGAGTGAGCGCTTGGGCTCTGACGTATTTCCACACGGATACGCAAAGGAGACTTTCGCGCTTGTACTGCCAAAGGCGATTGCGGCTCGTGCGGACATAATTTCATCACAGCTTGCTTCTTGCGCCTTGGCCGACTTCGGCTTGGTTTCGCAAGAGGCTGTCATGGCGCTCTTGAACAGGGTGATAACAACACACGAATTTTCCGCAACAAGCACCTTGGCTCGCTTTTTATGGGCGGAACGTTTCGTTCGACAACTCTGTTGATTGCGTTATGATGAACGATCACGCGTCAGAACACCTGCTACAGTGGAGAAGGGTTGCAATTGGGCGTTCTCGCTAGTGGTTCATCACAGTGATTTTGACGTTTTTATTCCGAGCCATTCGAGGATTGAGCCGGCCCCGCAAATCTGAACAGTGCGATAAGTGGAGTTTCTGCCTGACGGCGGGCAAGATTGACCCGCGAATCAGGAGAGACGATGAGCAGACGAGCACGGCGGAACCACACTCCGGCTTTCAAGGCGAAGGTGGCGCTTGCCGCCGTCAAGGGTGACCGCACGCTGGCGCAACTAGCGGAGCAGTTCGACGTTCACCCCAATCAGATCACATCGTGGAAGGGCCAGCTCGAAGGCCGCGCTGCCGATGTTTTCGGTCCGGGCGGCGGGAGTCGGATCGCCGAACCCACCGTCGACGTGAAGTCGCTGCATGCCAAGATCGGCGAGTTGACGCCCGTTTATATCCCACAGGGGGCGCGCAGCGCCCGCTCAGTTTTTTAGAAGGAGCGCTCACCAAGGCGGGATTGCTGAGCGCAAAGCGATGATCGACCGTGAACACGATCTGCCGATCGGCAAGCAGGCGGAAGCTCTGAACATCAGCCGCGGCAGCGTCTACTATCTGCCGCGTCCAGTGCCGCCCAAAGACCTCGCGCTGATGCAAAGGCTCGACCGGATGCATCTGGAGTTTTCCTTCGCCGGTTCGCGAATGCTGCGAGGCCTGCTGGGGGGATGTCCCGATCGCTGTTGAACTACGTCGGGTCGACGTTGCCGGAATGAATATTACGCAGCCCTCGTGACGTGGGCAACGGACTTGATTGTCATGCGATCGTGGTGAGCTTGAAGGGCCGCACGCAGAACCGACAATTGCTTATGCGCCTTCAATCGTCGGAAGCCCTTGTTGGCCTCGATCATACCGGCCGCGACCCATCGCAAGGCCATACCGGCATCCCGCCAGCGTTTAACGTTGCGCGTGACGCGGCGAATGGTGCCCATCATGTTCTCGGCGATATTGGTACAGGCGAGCGATCGGCGAAGCTCCTTCGGCAACTTCAACCGGACGACAGTCAGGATTTCGTCGAGGCCTTCGAGGATACTGGCCGCAACGCCGGGCCATTGCTGGTCGAGTCGACGCGCGAGATTGCGGATCAATTTTTCAGCCTTGTCGGCGTCATCGAGCTCCCAGGCCTGGCGCAGCACCCGGCGGGTGGCCGCATGATGCTCTTTCGGCAGGCGTTCCATGATGTTGCGCGCCTTGTGGATCTGGCAGCGCTGGATCGCAGCGGCCGAACCGAAGGTGCGGCGGATCGCCTTCGACAACGCCTTCGCGCCGTCGGCGATGAACAGTCTTGGCACCGTCGGGTCGAGCCCGCGCGAGACCAGGTTGTCCAGCAGGGCCTGAACCGTTGCTGCATTCTCGGTCGCCCCTTCCACCAGCGCCAGCGGATGCTTGTTGCCTTCGCCGTCAACCCCGATCGCGGCCACCAGCACGAGATCGTCGTCGAGATGCAGCCCGTCGATTTGGACCACCAGAAGGTCGAGCGCGGACAGATCGGCAGCCATGAAGTCGGCCAGCCGCGCCGCCGACAGAGCCACGAACCTCCGCGAGGCCGCCGACTTCGAAATCCCCGATCCGGGCGGTGCCGGCACGTCACCCTCGGGCAGCCGGACGGCGCGGCCGAACCGGCGCGTCGACACATTGATCAGCATCAGGTTCATCGCCCAGCGACCGAGCCAGTCCTCCTGCGCCGCCGTTTCCCAGCTCGGGATCGTGACCTCGCGGCCGTCCATGCCCCGGACCCGCGGGCGATCGACCTCGATCTTGCCGCCGTGGAAACCGATCCGCCCCCGCGTTCGGCCCCAACGGTGCGCCCGCCGCGCCGCATCACGACCGTGGCGCGGCCCGCAGGCCGCTGTCACATCCGCCTCCATCATCGTGCCGAGCGCCTCGATTCCTGCCGCAAGGCAGAACCGATCGAAGCTCGCTCGCACTTCCGCAAATGATTTCTCCACAGCCCCGGTCGCCGGCCAACCAGCCGGTGTGATATCTCTCGTCATGGCGTTGCTCTCCTTTGTGGAATCAGCACCCCGAGCCTACCGGCTCAAGGTGGGCAACGCCGACCTCTTCAGAAATTCAACAGAACCCGGGACATCCCCCCTGCTGGCTGCCGAGGGGTGCAAGATCGGCCGCCGGCATGTCAAAACGCTAATGCGGCGGATGGGGATAGAGGCGCTCTATCGCCGTCCGCGCACCACCCAACCCGAGCCCGGCCACAAGATCTATCCGTACCTGCTGCGTGGTATGGAGATCACGCGTCCGAACCAGGTCTGGGCGATGGACATCACCTACATCCCGATGGCGCAAGGCTTCGTCTATCTGGCCGTGGTGCTGGACTGGGCGACCCGCCGGGTTCTGTCGTGGCGGCTGTCGATCACCATGGAGGCTGCATTCTGCGTCGCGACACTGGAAGATGCCCTGGCTCGTCACGGCAAACCGGAGATCTTCAACACCGACCAAGGCTCGGCAGTTCACCGGCGCGGCGTTCACCGGCGTGCTCACCGACAACGGCATCGCCATCAGTATGGACGGCCGGGGCGCCTGGCGGGACAACGTGTTCGTCGAGCGGCTGTGGCGCAGCGTCAAATACGAGGAGGTTTATCTGCGGGCCTACGAGAGCGTCAGCGAAGCTCGAGCCTCGATCGGCCGATACCTCGACTTTTACAACCGCGCATCAGAACACCCATTTGTCTATGTTGTTGAAGAGAAGAGACTTTGTTGATCGGGATGCGATCCTGCGGGGTATCTTGGGTTCTGCCGCGCTCGTTCGGTGATGGATGTGGCGGCATCCGTGGTCAAGGCCGCGCGCGCAAAGATCCATGGCCCATCCGGCAGAGGGTGGACCGCGTCGATCTGACCAGCTTCTGCGGCCAAGCGCAGCGTCTTGGATGCGACCTTGATAAGCCTGGCGGCGTCGGAGAGATTGAGCCATGGCTCGACGCTATCCTCGGCCCGCCGAAAGACGGGTATCCGATGATAAGATCGCGTGGTTGTGACGCGCTCACGGGTCCAACGGTTGCCGTTGCCCGTCTTGAGGCCGTTGCGGTTGAGCAGGCCCGCAATCAGGTCGTCGCTGGCGATCAGCACCAGTTGCCGGATGGCTGCGATGATGTCACCGGAGGTGCTGTTACGCTGCCCCCGTCGACGCTTCGGCAGCCGCATCTCGCTGTGAGCGCCGCCCGCCCAATGCACGACAAGAACGATCTCGGACGCTTCGTCATCGATATCGGCAACGACCTCGTGGATCAGCGTACGGACGATGCGCTTCTTCAGCCGCGCATCGATGGTCGGCCCTGACCAGATTGACTTGAGGTCTGAGGCCAGCACGCTGAGCATCGTTGGATCGATCGCTGTCGGTGCGGTCGTCGCATCATGCGCGGCAATCTTGCTCTCTACCTCGACGACACGGGTGCATGTTTCGCGGGATCGTGAGCACGGATTTCAGGGGATCGTGAGCAGAGATTTCAGACGATCGTGAGCACGGATTTCGCGGGATCGTGAGCAGCTTTTCAGCAACTCAGCCCGCTTCGGCCGACAACTCAACCGGCTTAGGAACTGCCTCGTCAGTGAACGAGGAAGGCCGATGCCCACCCAGAGATTGTCGATGCGCCGGATCAAAGAGGTTCTCCGCTTAAAACATGTTCAAGGCTTGCCGGAGCGAGCCATCGCGCGCACCTTGGGCATCAGCAACGGCGCCGTGCACAGCTATCTACGCCGAGCCGGGGCTGCCGGGCTGAACTGGCCGTTGCCGGCCGGAATGAGCGACGAGGACCTGGAGCTGCTGCTTTTCCCGGCGCCGAGGCCTGCGTCGCAGAGCCCCCAGCGGGCCGTTCCCGACTGGGGCTATGTCGACAAGGAGCTGCGCCGACGCAACGTGACCCGTCGGCTGCTGTGGGACGAGTATCGCGCCACCCATCCCGATGGCTTCGGCTACACCTGGTTCTGCACGACGTACGAGGCCTGGAAGGGGCGAGCCCGGCCTTCGATGCGGCAGACGCATCTGGGCGGCGAGAAGGTTTTCGTGGATTTCGCCGGCGACACCATCGACGTCATCGATCCCTCAAACGGGGAAGTGCAGTCGATGAAGCTGTTCGTCGCGGCGATGGGCGCCTCCAACTATACCTATGCCGAGGCCTGTCCAAGCGAGGGGCTCGCCGACTGGATCCGGGTCCACATCAATCTTTTCGCCTTCCTCGGCGGCGTGCCGACATTCGTAGTCTGCGACAATCTCAAGGCCGCCGTCACCAATCCCGACCGCCACGATCCCGGCCTCAACCGAACCTATGCCGAGATGGCGAGCCATTACGGCACGGCCATTCTCGCAGCCCGGCCGCGGCGCCCAAAAGATAAGGCAAAGGTCGAAGTTGCGGTGCAAGTCGCCCAGCGATGGATTCTGGCGCGGCTGCGCAACCAACGCTTCTTTTCGTTGGC
Source organism: Bradyrhizobium barranii subsp. apii (assembly GCF_011516635.5). Lineage (GTDB taxonomy): Bacteria > Pseudomonadota > Alphaproteobacteria > Rhizobiales > Xanthobacteraceae > Bradyrhizobium > Bradyrhizobium barranii. Next base: position 44,665 of record NZ_CP096256.1, read on the forward strand.
GGAGCTGAACGCAGCCATCAAAACACTCGTCGTCGAACTCAATGCAAGGCAGATGCGCGACTTTGGCGCCAGTCGCGCCGAACTGTTCGCCGAGCTCGACAAGCCCAAGCTTACAAAGCTGCCGGACCAGGCTTACGCTTTCGCACGCTGGAAGCGATGCCGGATCGGCCCCGACTATCATATCGAGATCGATGGACACTGGTATTCCGCGCCGTATCGGCTCATCCGTGAGCTTGTCGACGCACGCATCGATGACAGAACGGTCGAGATCTTCCACAACGGCCGCAGGATCGCCAGCCACGCCCGCGCGCCCAACCGGCGGGGCCACACCACCATCGCCGACCATATGCCCAGCGCCCATCGGCGCTACGGTCAATGGACGCCCGCCGGAGTGATCGTCGCCGGCGAGCGGATCGGTCCGTCGACCGCCGCCTTCTTCCAGGCCGTGATCGCGGCCCGGCCGCATCCCGAGCAAGGCTTTCGCACCTGCCTCGGCATTCTGTCACTGGTCAAAAGCTACAGCGCGGAGCGCGTCGAAGCGGCCTGCCGGCGCGGCATTCTGATCAAGGCGCGATCCGTCGCCTCGATCCGCTCCATCCTCCAGAACGGTCTGGATCGTACCTTTCTCGACGAGCCCTCCGAACACCAACCCCTGCGCCACGGCAACATCCGCGGCCGCGATTATTTTCACTGAAGCCAAGGAGACCTGTATGCTCAACCATCCCACCCACGAACGCCTGATCGAGCTCGGCTTGAGCGGCATGGCCAAGGCCTTCGAGGAGCAGCGACGATCGCCTGATCTCGAAGCCTTGCCGTTCGAAGATCGCATCGGCCTGCTGGTCGACCGGGAAGCGGCGGAACGCGACACCAGGCGGCTCACCACGCGCCTCAAGCTGGCCTCGCTCCGCCAGAATGCCTGCGTGGAGGACGTCGATTTGCGCACGCCGCGGGGTATCGACCGGGCCGTCTTCGCCAAGCTCGCCAGCGGCGACTGGATCGATCGCCACGAGAATTTGCTCATAACCGGGGCGACCGGATTGGGCAAAAGTTGGTTAGCCTGTGCCCTCGGCCACAAGGCCTGCCGAGATAATCGCTCGGTCCTCTATCACCGCGTCCCAAGATTGTTCGAAGCGTTGGGGCTCGCGCGGGGCGATGGACGTTATGCCCGCTTGCTCAAAACCCTTGGCCGCGCCCAGGTTCTGATTTTGGATGATTGGGGATTGTCGGTGCTCACCGCTGCCGAGCGGCGCGATCTACTGGAAATCCTTGACGATCGCCATGGCCGCTCCTCCACCATCGTAACCAGCCAACTCCCTGTGGACACATGGCACGAAGTTATCGGAGATCCCACGCTAGGCGACGCGATTCTGGATCGCCTCGTCCACAACGCTCACCGCCTCCAGCTTGCTGGCGAAAGCATGCGAAAACGCAACGCCAAAACCATCACCCTTGACGAGCAGCCAGAACGCTGACCCTATCACCGCCTCGGCCGGAGCGAGGCTGCTCACGATCGTCTGAATTCGGCGCTCATGATCGCGCGAAATCGCTGCTCACGATCACTGAAATATGCAGACACGGGCAAGCGAGCGATTCCAGCGCGTCTCAAGCTCCGCGGCAACCAGGCGATTTGCCGGATCCGCCGTGTCATATTGCCGGAAGGCACGATCGGCGGCGTAACGGGCCGCTTCGAGATCACGGCCGAGCGCTTCGCGAACTTGATCCCTCTGATGTGTGGCTTGGGCTGCGGCGGCCGTAGCCGCCGCAACGGCGCCGGGTCCGACAACGCCGAGCAGTGCCCCTTCGATCGCATCATCGACGCGCAAGCCACCGAACGCGATGCAGCGCGGTTCGCCGTTGTCCATCCAGCCGCGCGAGCAGCTGTAACGGGGGATGTGATGCTTCATACCGCTGTAGCGCAGCGTCAGCTTGCGGCCACAACGCCGGCAGCGGATGAGCCCAGCGAGCAGCGCCTCGCCATGCTTGGGCGCGCCATGATGCCGGCTCGTGGGCACGTTACTGGAGACCATTGTACGGATCGCTTCGAACCTCTCCCAGTTCACATAGCCTTCGTGGGCGTCCGGCTTGAGGACGAGCCACTCGGCGCGCGCCTTCCGCCGGATCTTCGCGCCTGCGCCATGGACGCCGTACCCCGTCGCTACGGCTGTTCTACCATAGGCGTAGGCTCCGCCGTAGACCGGGTTCTCGACCATCCTGTGGAGAGTCGCGTAGCTGGGCCGCCGCCAGGCTGTGTCGCCGTTCGGCTGCTTCACTGGTAGGTCGAGGCCGTGCTCATGGAACCACAGCAGCGCCTGCCGCGCGGTCCCGAGTTCCTCGATCTTGTCGAAGACGAGCGTAATGGCGTCCTGCACACGCCGGTCCGGATCCTTCTCGTAGCGATCACCAACCTTCACAAAGCCGACTGGCGTGGCCGCAATCAGTTCGCCACGGCTGGCCTTCTCGTAGCGTGCCGAGAGCGAGCGTTGTCGCAAAAGGTCCAGCTCATACTCGTTGAGGCTCCCCTTCAGCCCGAGAAGCAGTCGGTCGTTGCCATGCCGCGGAGCATAGACAGCTTCCTGGTCAACCAGCACCGTGTCGACGACGCGACACATCTCGATCAGCTGTTGCCAATCCCGGCTATTGCGGGCAAAGTGCGAGACCTCCCGCGCACAGACTGCGCCGACCTTGCCGAGGCAGACCTCGGCCACCATCCGCTCGAAGCCCGCGCGCTGGACGCCGCCGGCAGCGGAACGCCCAAGATCATCGTCGATCACCTCGATCTTGGACCACCCCAGCGCCGTCAATCGGTCGCGCATCGCGTATTGCAACGCGCTGCTCTCACGATTGTGCAGAACCTGATGGGCGGAGGACTGGCGCACATAGAGGATCGCCTTGCGTTCGAGATGGTGAGGGCGGACCTTGTCACTGATCATGACCGTCTTCCCTCTTCGCGAGCGTTGCGCTTACCCGTGCATGGTCCAGCACCAGCTGCGTCATCAAGTTCACCAGCGCATCCTGCGCCTCCTTCGGCAGCTCCCGCCATTCCGGTACCCCGACGGCGCCGTGCGCTATGCCACCCGTGAACAGGTCCATCTGATGCACGCCGAACCGCCGGTTGCGCCGAACCGGGTTCGCCGATATCGCCGTCCTGCTTGCCATGAGCCTCTCCCCGATTCTCATCGTGAGAGACTCCGCATGCACCGGAAAGCGGTTCATTCAATGATGATGTCGCGCTCTTGACCGCTGAATCGACAAGCGACGACAACGCGTTGAGCGCTTCCAGGCTGACAAAGGGCTCTGCCGTTAGGCTGCCACCGCGAGCACATGCCGCGCGGTCGAACATCCAGGATGGGATCTCCAGAAAACGCCGCGTCTCCGATCCATCCAGCGTGCAGCGGAAAACAACGCCGTCCGCCTTGTCGATCACACCATGGACGAAAACCTCGCGGCCTGCCCAAGGGTGATGCCGGTACAGAACCTCACGGCATACGGTCCCGTGGGCGTTCTCAAGCCTTGTTGTACAATGGCCGGCGTCCCCACTCGAGCCTTGACCGCGGCGCTCCGGATCAAGCCTACTTCAACTCGCTGCCGCTCCGCATGGCAGCCTAACCACGGCAGACGCTCCACCTATCAACGCGGAAATTCTGTCCAAACAACCGGGGCCAGCTCTGTCATTGATCGGCAGGCGTTTGAGGCCAGCTTCTACGCATTGTTGGAAAAGTGGAGGCTGCGTCGGTACACGCCGTGATCAAAATAGACGTCAGTGCAAATCAAGGCGCTTGAGCCGGCCTTACGATCAATTGCAGACCGATGCGTGATCACCATTCCTATTTGGTGGCGCCTGCTCCGGCGCGATCGATGACCCAGGCCACCATGTTGCCCTTGGCCTCTTGAGCCTGCACGTGCCGGAGGGCCTCGGAGTAGGTTAGTAAGGGCGTTTTGTCGCGTCCGTGACACGGTGATGTTCGGCCGGCGTGCCGCCGCACTCAGTTAAGCCGTTGAATAGATAGCAGAACGCTTTTCTGGGCTGTTCCTATGCAGTTGGCACGATTCTTGATTTTCTTGCCAGCATCGCTCACTCATCCTAAGATTTGGAAAGGACACAGCAATGAAGGCCGATATCTCAGCCTTGGGTCTAACGGAACTAACTCCTGAGGAAGCATCTGCTACTTCGGGAGGCGTGCTTTGGGGGGTTGTGTTTGCAATTGTCGGCGTTGTTGGGATGGCAGCTGCCGCAATAGGTGGATATATAGGGGGCGGTCCACGTTGAGGATAAGCTCGGGACGCTTACAGGCGAAATCGTTGCCAAAACCGCATTGCCTCAAACGGCGTTGATGACGGTAAGCCGGTCCCTCTTATCCACGCGGGAACGACAGAAGGACGTTCGCTTTGTCAATCGGCGTCCTTTAATTGCGGTTTGTTGTCAAGCTTACATTTCTGAACTCGCCCACGGCACGGAGGTAGTGCTCGCGCCGTCGGAGCTGGTCCGGGTTGCGGAGACGGCGCGGGCGCGGCTGATACGTGCTTTGCCGGCCAGGCATTGGATCGCCGGGGCTGGTTGATGTCTTCGCTGGGGTCACGGTCCTTTCCGAGGTCGCGCAGCGCCTCATGATGATGTCCGGGTCGGGCGCCTCAACGTTTGCAGCGGAGTGCGGACGAGCCGCCACCAGCCGATTGACCGAGGTCGCCACAACACCGTCCCAGCGGGACATCGCCAGTCCGGCAGCCCGGACCAGGAACTTTACAAGATCGGATCAGGCTTCCTTCGCCTGGCCCCAGTCGAACGATGTGCCGTCGACCCAGATACAGTGAAGAACGATGGCGATTTTGCGCGCGATGGCGACCTTTGCCTTTCGCATGCCAATCCGATTGGCGAGCTTCATGCCCCAAGCCTTGAGAGAGGACCATTTCTTCGTTCGATAAAGCAGGACGGTCGCCGCCTCGTACAGGTACGTTCGGAGAAGACGGTCGCCCCATCGTGATATCTTGCCATTGATGTCAGTTTCACCAGACTGGTTTCGTCGGGGCGTAAGACCCAGATAGGCGCCGACGCTTGATGCCGATCGGAAGCGCGATGGGTCGTCGATCGTATGGCGGAAGGCCAAGGCGGTCACCACGCCGACACCAGGAACCGTCATCAGGCGGCGCGTCGTCTCATCCGACTTCGCCAACTGGCGGACTTCGTCGTCGAACTTGCTTTGCTGCTTGCAGATCTGCTCATGGATCGACAGAAGCGGCGCGATCACACCGAGGAGTTGATGATCTTCGCCCAATAGCTCGCAGACCTGATTGCGAAACTTCAGTCCGATCGCGCGTGGGAAGAGCAAGCCGTATTCTTTGATTAGACTGCGGACCTGGTTCTCGATATCTCGACGAATGGCCACGAGCCGAGATCTCGCGATGAGTATCGCGCGGATCTTCTGACTTTCCTCACTCTTGACTTTGACTTCTCGATACCAGCCAACCCGCACCAATTCGGCCAGACCTCGAGCATCATTCCGATCGCTCTTGTTCATGCGTACGGACAAAGCCGCGTGGGCATGCCGCGCGTCGATGCAGACCACCGGAAGATCAACCCTACGAAGTTCATGCCATAGCCAACTCGCCATCGCCCCGGTCTCAAATCCGATGCGCTCCGCCTGTGGCGCCCGCTTGCGAAGCAGTGCCGTGAGCGCCCCCGGGTCGGACTTGGCCTTTCCCTCGAACAAGACCTGACCCACTTCGTCGACCACACATACTGACGTTTCTCTTTGCGAGACATCCAGCCCAACATATTGCTTCATAGCCCCCTCCGATTCGCGAGATTGCGGGAAGGCTTGAAGATAGCGGACCTTTCGAGCCGCGGGCGCCGACCGCAATTACGTCATCGTGTCCAATTTTGGCTCGCGTATTGCCGCATTAGCGAATGTTACCCTCATGGCGCCATCGTACTGGTCGATACGACCTTGAAGGATTGGCCGCGCCAAGTGGCTTTTCCGGCTTGCTCGACGACCGGCTTGCTCGACGAGAGGGGCTGTGGGCGGGTCGGGCCCTACATAGCCCGGGCCGTCCACAGCCCCGGGCCATGGGGCAGCGGTTGTGGCGTCGTCGAGCGGGCCCTGGGCGACCAACCGTTCGGCAGCCCTTCGTCTGAGCGCCCTCAGCAGACGTTGCACAATCGAATGCTGTCTCTTTCCGAACTCCTCGGGGTGTTTCTCGCGCAGCCGGCCGACAATTGCGAGTGCCGTCAGCTGCGGCTGCTCTGCGAGCCACGCTTCGATCGCGGCAATATGCGGGTCGAGCTTGGACGGCATGCGAACTCTGGTCTTATAGGGTCGACGAGTTCGCCGGTGTGTAGCACGCGGCTCGCCGACCGTCACGCTCTTGCCGAGCGTCTTCGCGAACGTCGCTGCGGTCGCTGGCAGGATGCTAGTGTGAGCGGGTTGCGGGCCGCGCGCCTGTCCGGCACGACGATCGACGCGATTGCCTAGTTCCTCTTGGATCGCGCGAATCTCTGCCAACAGCGCGACCGGATCGAGCGAGCGATACTGATCGCGTAGCCGTTTCTTCACGGCCGCGGTCACCTTGGGATGCGCTAAGGCACGCTCTTAGGGCGTCGATGGGAGATGATAGCGCTTGATCACTTTAGCTCCTTCGCGACGCTTCTCCTTCAGCTTGAACGACGGTTGGAAGAAGTTGATGTCGCCCATCATACGCGCCGTCTCGACGCCATCGAAGCGGCCATAGCCCATGAGGCGGCGGACGACGGTGCGTATTCCACTGATGGTGATCAGCGATTGCAGGCGATCGTGATCACGGATTCCAGACGATGGTGATCACTTGCGGAGGCGAACACGACTGACGTGTTTAATGTGTGCTGGAAATGGTCTTCCTGGTCAAGACAGACGGGAGGGTTTGGAGATCGGTCCGGCGGTCCATGGGAGGGACCTGTGGGCCGGTGGGGCGATCGGGCGTGCGGTGGTCACGCGTTTGTCCTATCGTCGGCCCGCCGACGCAGGCTGTCGCCCTTGAGCTCGATGCGGTGTGCATTGTGAATGATGCGATCCAAGATGGCATCGCCAAGCGTGGGATCGGCAATCACGTCATGCCATTGCGACACGGGGAGCTGACTTGTGATCAACAATGATCCCTTGTCGTAGCGATCATCGACGATCTCGAGTAGATCACGACGCTGGTCGGCGGTGAGCGGTTCGGGTCCCCAGTCGTCATATGTGGACGGCCTCTGATGGCAAGCACAATTTGGCACTGCGAACGACTTGGACGGCTGCGATCGTATGTCCGGCCTTTAGCGCGGATCATATCTCCGCTGGCCCTGATGAAGTCCGACAACCAAGGGGTCACATCAAGGATGCGAGCTTTAAAGCTCACACGACTGGTCGGGTTTTCCTGGTTTTCGGTGGCGACCGTTGTCTTTCATCATGCCTTTCTTGCACTTACCAAGCTTATAATTCTTTGATTCGGATGCGGCTGTCCGACACTCAAGGTTTGGCGAACATCTCGGTGCGGAAGCATTCTCCGGTTTTCATCATTGCCCAGATGATCCGAGCAAGCTTGTTGGCGAGGGCGACGGTCACAAGCCGCGCCAGCTTTTTAGCCAAAAGCCCGACAATCCAGTCGCGCAAGCCGCCGCGGCGTTTTTCCACAACGTTTAGAAGCGATGTTGCTCCGAGAACGAGTAGCTTCCTTATATATCGATTACCCGCCTTGGTGATGGTTCCGAGAGTTGGTTTACCCCCGCTCGAAATTTGCCTGGGTGTCAGACCCAGCCAGGCAGCAAAATCCCGTCCCGAATTGAATACGCTTGGGTCTGGTACACTGGCTGTAATTACCGAGGCAACAAGCTTGCCAACGCCGGGAATTTCTCCGAGCGAACGGCTCGTCTCGCTGAGCGCGTGAGCCTTGGCGATCTCTCTCTCCAAATCATCGAGCGCGCTTCCGAGCGCATCAATTTGCTGACCGAGAACCTTCGCGGCCACGACAGCAGCGTCGGGAAGAGTCGCGTCGCCTTCTGCGAGGCCTAAAAGCTCGTCGACGCGGCCGGTGCCCTTGGCGACGACAAGACCGAATTCGGCCAAGTGGCCGCGTAGAGCGTTCACGCTCATCGTTCGCTGTTTGACCAGCAGCTCGCGCGTCTTGTGCAACATCAGGGTCGCTTGCTGATCAGCGCTCTTGATCGGCACAAAACGCATGGCAGGACGCGAGACCGCTTCACAGATGGCTTCCGCATCGACGGCATCGTTCTTACCTCGTTTGACATAGGGCTTTGTGTAGGCCGGCGGCATCAGAGACACATCGTGTCCCATGGCCTTCAGTTCGCGCGCCCAATAGTGCGCTGAGCCGCAAGCCTCCATGCCAACGCGGCACGGCTCGATCTTCGAGAAGAACTCGCGCATCGTCCGGCGCGTCAGCTTGCGCTTTACGGCTGGTGCATCCTCACTAGACAGCGCATGAATCTGAAAATAGTTCTTGGCGAGATCAACGCCTATTCTGATAAACTTCATCTCGGACGGTCTCCCTTCTTTGTGGCGCTCTGGCGACCACGCCTTGGCACTATGATGCCGTTGAGGTGAGGCCGTCCACACCATCAAGGATGAGGAGATCGACGCGGCCGAGCGCGCGCAGCAGGCGGGGGTGGCGGCCGTCACCGCGCGCCAAAGCCAGATCGCTGAACAGTCGCGGGACGCGCTGATAGAGCACGGAGCGATTGTCGCGGCAGGCTTTGTTGCCGAGCGCCGAGGCGAGCCAGCTCTTGCCGACGCCGGACGGGCCACAGATCAAAAGATTGGCGTGGTCGGCGATCCATTGGCCTTCGACCAGCATCGTCAAGAGGCTGCGGTCGAGGCCGCGCGGGGTGCGATAGTCGATGTCCTCGACGCAGGCCTGCTGGCGCAGCTTGGCATATTGAAGCCGCTTCGACAGTCGCTTGTCGCGTCGCAGCGACGCTTCACGTTCGAGCAGGAGCGCAAGCCATTCGGCGTGGCCGAGGCTGGCGGCCTCGCCGCCGGCTTCGATGTCGGCGAAGGCCTTGGCCATGCCGTGAAGGCCGAGCTGATGGAGCTGATCGAGGGTCGGATGGGTGAGCAAGGCGTGATCTCCTAATTGTAGTAGCGCGGCCCGCGGATGTTGGGATGGAGGATCGGCGCGTCGTCCGCGGAGCGCTTGGGTGAAGGACGCCGATCAAGATTGTTGGCGAGGATCGATTTGACCGAACCGTAAGTGCGCGCGCCGATATCGATCGCCCGTATGGCTGCGGCATCGAGCCGCTCTTGCCCGTAGGAGCGGGCCAGCCGGATGATGCCGAGGCAGGCGCGGAAGCCCTGCTCGGGGTGTGTGCGTTCATCCAGGATCAGATCACACAGCGCCGCGGTGGCCGGCCCGATCGTGGCGGCATCCTTGCGGATGCGCTCGATGGTCCAGCCGGCGTAGCGCCGATGACTGGAGGCCATGTGCTCCGGCACGGTCGTGTGCTTGTGGTTGCCGCTCACGCGTTGATGCGCGGCGATCCGCTCGCCCTTGTGGAAAATCTCCACGGTGCGGGCGGTGAAGCGCACCTCGACCTCGGCGCGGACGAAGCGATGCGGGACGCTGTAGTAATGCGCCTCGACCTCGACGTGATAGTCGATGCTGACCCGGCAGATCCGCCACTCGGCGAACACGTAAGGGCTCTCCGGCAAGACCTTCAGTGCCGGCCGGTCGATCTCCTCCAATAGCTTGCGGCGGGTGACGCCGAGCCGCCGGATCGGCCGCTCCTCGTTGAGCCGGGTCATTAACTCGGCGATCGCCGCGTTGACCTCGGCGAGGCTGTGGAAGATCCGGTGGCGCAGCCGTCCGAGCAGCCAGCGCTCGACCATGAGGACCGCCTGCTCGACCTTGGCCTTGTCCCGTGGCCGTCGTGGCCTGGCAGGCAGAATGGCGGTGCCGTAATGCGCCGCCATATCGGCGTAGCTGCGGTTGATCTGCGGATCGTAGAGGCAGGCCTTGATCACCGACCTTGGTGTTGTCCGGCACCAGCAGTGCCGGCACGCCGCCGATCGCCTCGAAGGCGCCGACGTGCCCGCTGATCCAGTCGGCGAGGCCCTGCGTCCAGGTCGCCTGCGCGTAGGTGAAGCTCGATGCGCCGAGCACCGCGACGAAAATCTGCGCGGCGCGCCGCTCGCCGGTGAGCCGGTCGATCACCACCGGCACGCCGTCGCCCGCATAGTCGACGAACAGCTTCTCGCCGGCAGCGTGCGACTGGCGCATCGTCACCGACAGCCGGCCTTCCCAAGCCCGGTAGAGCTCGCAGAACCGCGAATAGCGATACCCGCTGGGTTCGCCCGCGATGTACTCCTCCCACACGATCGACAGCGTCACGTGCTTGCGCTTGAGCTCGCGATGCACCGCCGCCCAGTCCGGCTCGGCCTGCCGCCGATGGCCCCGCCGGGTGCCCGGACCGGCTCCGGCGCTGGCGAACAGCCGGGCCTCCAGCACCGTGTCGGTGACGTCGTCTGGCAACGGCCAGGTCAGCCCCGCCGCCTCGAACCGGCGGATCGTCAACCGCACCGTCGAAGGGGCCGTGCCGACCCGCCGCGCAATCTCGCGGGTCGGCATCCCGGCCGACTTCAATCTGATCACATCGCGCACATGGCGCATCGCAAACCTCTCCGTCGGCATCCAGGTCCCCCTTCGCAAAGCCGAAAGGCGGGACCGTATCGGAGCCAGAAGAGGCCTCGTCACCCCGGGCGACATCATCCCGGAATGGTGGGCGAGATCATCTCGGAATGGTGGGCGACATCAAATCGGAACGGTGGGCGAGATCATTCCGGAATGGTGGGCGACATCGAGCGGAATCAGCATAAGGTGAAGCTGTTGAATTTCGCCGGACGTAGCCGCGACGTGCTTTGCGCACGAGCCACGTCTCGAGCGCCTCGATGGCCTGCACCCGCCCAGCGAACAGATCGAGGCGCCGCCGGCCGCGCTGGCCGAGACGCCCCCATTCGCGCACCAATGCAGTATCGCCAAACAGTGTCGGCTCGATCGTGAGCACATAGAACCGCGCCATGTTACGGGCCGGATCGCAGCGTTCGAGCACGAGGTATTGCACCGTGAGTTCGGACATGCGTCAGAATCGCAGCTGCCGAAACGGCCGTCCAATTAAATTATCGAATCGATCAGGGGCAACGATTCAGAATTTTTATACCAGCGAGCAAATGACAGCCATTGATGAAAATGCGCGATTCGCAGCTGGCTGTCACAAGGGTCTGGCGTGCAGTCACTTAGAGTCTGTCCGGAAAGATTACCTTGGATTGCATAGCTTTCGCAGCATGAGTCGGATGGAGGCCAGCTTGAGAAAGGCGAGCGCCCTGTGATTGAAGCATTCCCAATCTTTGGACAGTCTTCGGCATCGCCCGAGCCAGGCAAAGGTACGCTCGACGATCCAGCGTTTGGGCAAGACGACGAAACGGTGAGCCTGATCGGAGCGTTTGACGATTTCGAGGTTCACGCGCTTCAGAGCGCTACGCAGCCCCTTCTGGAAATGTGGCCCTTGATATCCGCCGTCGGCGTAGAGCTTCAGAAGAAAGGGATAGAGGCCGAACAACGTTGCCATCAGGAGCACGCCGCCGTCGCGATCCTGGATGTCCGCCGCATGCACGATGGCGTGCATCAAGAGGCCTTGCGTGTCGACGAGAATGTGCCGCTTCTTGCCCTTGATCTTCTTGCCCGCGTCGTAGCCATGGAGATCATGAGGCCCCCTTTTTCAGCGCTTTTCACGCTCTGGCTATCGATGATGGCGGCGGTGGGAGAAGCCTCGCGCTCGGCCCTTTCGCGACATTCGACATAGAGGGCGTGATGAATTTTATCGAGCGTGCCGTTCCAGCTCCACAGATCGAAGTAGCCATACAGCGTCGAGCGCGGCGGCAGGTCCTTGGGGATCGCGCGCCACTGGCAACCTGTGCTCAGGATGTACATCAGCCCGTTGGCAATCTCGCGCAGGTCCACCGTACGCTTGTTGCCGCCGCGCTTGGCCGGCGGGATGCGAGGCGCGATCAGCGCCCACTCCTCGTCGGTCAAGTCGCTCGGATAGCGCAGGCGGCTGCGGTCGTAGCGTGCACGGTTCTCGGTAGTCCACATTGGCGGCGCGTCCCCATCGAATCAGGCCGCTCACCTTGAATCACAACCGATTCATTCGACTCAACATGTTTTGGAACAGACACTTAGAGAGACGGGCGCTGCACCCGAAGGGCGCGCTTGCGCGAGGGCTTGCACCTTGCGGCGAACGGAGATCTCCGTCAGGTCAGCCTGAGTGCAAGGTCAGGCCGCGCCGGTGAGATGAGCAATGAGGGATGCAGGAGCTACCGAACGGAAGGCGTTTTGGGCGGGTTGACGCTCCAGATGGGACGTGCCCATTGCTTGAAGGCGCTAATGCTCAACGAACCCCGGACATTGCGAGCGGTTGAACCAGGCTCGGCGAGTTTGGCGATAACCTTGGGGTAGGGTGCTTCCCACATGCCCGTTGGCTCAAGCGTTGCGTTGTCGAGGATGACGAGCAACACGGTGTCACAGGCCGCCCCCGGCTTGATCGACCCCAGCCGCTGACTTGGCGTGGAGGTCTCGCCGAACGCGCGCCCCTTGATCTGGATGCGCTCGTCGCCTAACGGCGTCTTGCGGATGGCATCGTAACCGGAGGTCCGTGGCGGCGCGAGTGTCAGCCCAAGTTTCTGGGCTGCGACGTACTCCGCAACCTCGCCGGTGACCCCGAGAGGCTTATTGGTGAGCCGGTAATATTCAGCTGCGAGCGGCTTCACCGCGGCAAGTATTTCTTCTACCCGTTTCGCATCCTTGTTCATGGCCAATCTTCCATTCTGGGTGGAACAGCAAGAGTGAAGTCGAGGCCATGGATGTGTTGGGCATGGCTCTTGGCCAGCGCCAAGAATTCCTGCTCGCTTCCCTCGTGGCGGAGAAAATGAAGTCCTGGATCGCGGAGTGGAGTTACGTCTTCAAGCCCCACCGGTCCGCTTATCACTGAATGCGCATGAAGCATGTGGGGCGGTCCCGCCTGTGGCCACAATAACCATCCCCTGACCACCACGTATTGAGGATGTTCAGCGTTTCGGCTTTGGTATGGCAGTTATTGAAGTCGGCCTCGGTGTAGGCAATTGGCATGAGCGGAACGGTGACCGCTGAGGACGCGCGCGCTAAGAGGGAATCAAAATAGGCGTCGACAACGATGGGTGACGTCATAAGAGCATCTCGCTGCTGTCTTTACCGGCATTAGCCCGCCCTATTCGTGAGAGCGCGGTATTTTGGTCCGACTGGTGCATCCGCACACCTCCGCTGACGAGGCGCACAGGATTGCCTTCGGCTTTTCACCGCCTGACGACCGGTACTTTGCAACGCGCTTGAGGGATGGGTTGGGTGAACGCGGGCGGACGCCCCACCGGTCAAGGACCGAGCGGCAGCAGCGCGCCGGGCAAGCTGCGGATCAGGTCGGCTTCGGGACATGCCGCGGCGAACGCAAGGCGAATGCGGCTCTTGGTCTCGACAACCCGGGCGGCGATTTTCAAGAGCCGAAGACGCAGCGTCGCGAACTCGGCAGTGGCCAATTCCCGGACTTTGGGAATGGCGTCGCGCACGGTCAGCATCAGCCAATAAGCGGCGGTATGGAGAACGAGGCGGACTTGATTGGCGAGCGCCGAACGGCAACTGGTGCGATCGGAGGCGAGCTGCGTCTTATGCAGCTTGATCAGATTCTCGGCTTGGCCGCGCGCGCAATACAGGCTGTCGTAGATCCACTCGGCCGAGCCGACATCGAGGCTGGTGACGACGAAGCGGATGTCGAGGCCGAGCATCGTCGCCTCAATACGGGCGACGGTGCGTCGTTCGCGATCCCAGGACTTTGCCTTGTGGCGCGTCTCGGTATAGCCGCGCAGAACCGGCAGGTTCTCGATGGCGCGTCGCGTGCGGATGTCGTCGGCGACCGCGTCGACTTTTCTGGCGAGCGGCTTGGTGCCGGACAGACCGAAGATGTAGTCGATGCCGTTGGTCTCGCACCACGCCATTGCCTCCGGCCGGGCATAGTGCCCGTCGCCACGGAACGTAATTCGCGTGTTGTGCCACCGCGTCCGGATATGCCGTACCAGGCGGCGCAGATGGGCACGCACCTCGACGCCGCCCGGCGTCTTGCCGGGCCGCAGCACGACCGCCACGGGCCGGCTCTTCTCCGTGTCGTAGACGTGGATCGGCAGGAAGCAGCGTTCGTCATAATGAGCGTTGAACAGCGAGAGCTGCTGATGGCCGTGGACGACATCGCAGGTATCATCGATGTCGAGCGTGACGGATGCCGGCTCGCGCGGGTAGCTATCCATCCATGCGTCGACCAAAGTGTAGGTCAGTCGGATCACGTCGCGCAGGCGCGGAGCATTCTCCAGGCGCGACAGCGTCGGTTGGGAACACAGATCGCGACCCGTGTCCGGCAGCCGTCCGCAGGCCAGCTTGAATGCGGGATCGGACCGCAGATGATCGAGGTCGTCGGCGTCCTCGTAGCCGCAGCAGATCGCGAACATGCGCGCGCGGAACATATCGACCAGGCTGTGCACGACCCGCGTCGGATCGCGCCGATCCGGGAACACCCGGGCCAAATTGTCGGCCAAGCCGAGACGCCGCTCGGCCATCGCCAGAAGCATCACGCCCCCGTTCGAGGTCAGCCGACCGCCATCGAAGGCAGCTGTGACTTTCTTGGCGTGAACGGCTGGAAACGAGAAGGGCAGAATCGTATCGTCGGTCATGGCGGGCGTGGTGTTCGCGGCTGAAGGTGATGGGGTTGGCTTTGCAACCGAATCCTACGCCGCATCAGCGCTTTACACCACGCTCGCCAGCCTCTCAGGCGCCCTCTGACGAATAAGACGGGTTAGCTGGCTGCGCGTCGGGAGGCCCTTATCAATGCGCCGGTTACATTGAGCCTCATGCGCATCAGATCCTCGCTCACGCCGTAAACGTCTGAAGCTTTCGCAAGCGGAAGGCTCATGCGGGCGACGTGATTGGCGGCTTCTTCGGATACCAGCAAGGCGGGCCCCAGCCAGTTCGCTTCCTCTTCAATCGCCGGGTCGTAGTGGCGCGAACCTTCGCCATCAAAAGGTGGTTTTGGCGGGTGCAGCAGCAGGCCGTGGGCAAGCTCGTGCGCGATGTTTGCACCCTGTCGTTTCAACTGATGGCCGTCGTTGTGAATGATCATGCGGGAATTGCCGTTGAACAGCGTTATGGCGGAGAAATCGCGCTGCCCCTTTGACGATCGCAGATAGATGACGGCGTCAGGGTTGCTATCTGCGAACTCGCTCAGCGCGACGACCGGAAACCCAAGCAGCTCCGCCAGCCGCCAAGGACACAGAGGCAGATGCGGAGCTATTCCGAGTTCGTCGCGCACATCGCGCGCCAGCCAGTTTGCTTCAGACTTGAATCCCCGGCGCAAGGCCATCAATGCGCCTCATGACCTTCTGAACTGCTGATAAGCAGTCTTGATAAGTGCTTCGAGCGCTTTGGCGCCTTCCTTGGACAATTTGGGATCGGCACGCAGATGTGCCGTCAATTCCGCTAAGGGCTCCGTCATTACCTTCTTCTTGGTCATGCCGAGCGTGAAATCCTCGACTTTCAAGCCGGACCAGGCGCACAGCGAAGCGAGACTATCGACGTCCGGTTTGCGGCCCTGAGACATGCGGGTAAGCGTTGAAGCGGGTACTTCAGCTTGCTCGGCCACTTTTTTCCAATTGAGGTTGCGTGCGATGCGCACGCTGTCGATAGCGGCAAAGAAGCCTTCCCCATCGAACTTTCCAGAAGCCATTAAATTTCCTGTCTGCTGCGGTTGCGATGCCCGAATGACGCCGTAATTGCTACGTAGCAATTGAATACCTACATAGCAATAGCCATTGGGGGCTGAGGAATGATCCATGTCGAAGAACAAAGGTTCGGGTACCCACACCCGCAGTGCCGTTTCAGGCCAGTACGTTTCTAACTCGTATGGCAACCGCCATCCGAGCACAACGGTTCGCGAAGCTGCCGGTCCGAGCGGATCGAGCGGACCGCACTACCGGAGCGCCAAATCCGGCCAGTACGTCAGCAACAGCTTCGGCAAGTCCCATCCGAACACCACGGTCAAGGAGAAGTGACAGATGCAGTTCGTCCACAATGACCTCGGATTGCTGCGTGGCGGCGAGTTGGTCGAGGTGACGTTGTCGAGTCAGGCCAACGTCAAGCTCATGGATAGCTCAAATTTCGCCAACTATCGTCAAGGTGGCCAACATCGCTTTTTTGGTGGTCATGCGAAGCAGTCTCCGATTCGTTTGCAGGTGCCCAGCGCTGGCCATTGGCATGTTGCCGTCGATCTCGGAGGATATGGCGGCAGTGTGCAGGCGGGTGTTCGTGTTCTCGGCTGAGTAAAGGGGCCCTTTTGGGCCCCTTACGCTTTGGACTGTGAGCCGATGCGCCGCCACTTGTTCGAAACGCCGCCGGCCTCGCTTTTCTCAAAATCCACCTAGGAATATATTCCATAATCAATACGCTATGCGCATCGATATTGACTTGCTGTTCGGTTGAAGAGCGCGAATGTTCGCGACAACCTATGGGAGGTTCCGCCTGCCCTAATGGTTGGAGGCGATAACTTGCTTTATAACTGACTGGGAGACCCCGAACTGCCGTGCAATAGTTGAAGCCTTGACGCCGGCTCTGAAAGCGGCTCGGATCGCATTCAGTTGTCCCTGAGGTAGGGAGAAGCTCGAGTTTTCGCGTGGCGGCGCATTCCCCTTGTGAGAAGAGGAAGCTTCGATTTTTGAAGCCGCTCCCAGTTTGTCTCCGACAGGATTCGGCAATAAGGTATTTCGGCGGCCTGCCTCCCGCAGTACACTATCTAACAGAAGCGCAAAGGTGGCTTCGTCTAAGTGCCGAAGTGATCCTTCTAGGTCGCTGGGCAGAACTGGGGTCCGATGGTGGTCGCCTGGAGTCAACTCGCGCTTGTTTTTCATGGTGCCGCCTGAGGTTCTCGGAGGTGATGTCTCCAGCTCATCATCAAGATCTAACAAAATGGTGCAATAGCTTGCTATTTCGGCAACAGCGAGCCTTGCATTGAGGCTGGATATGAGCCCAAAAATCCGATTGCGCTCCGGTACAAGTAAAACGGCATCCAGTGGATATTCGCATAACTTACATTATAGAATATCCGAAATAAAACTCGCGCCGAAATCTCAGCTGCCTGAAGGGCCCAGTCGATTGCCGAACGTCCCGTTGCTAGCCGTTGCTCGGCTAGAGCGATTCGATGTGTGGCCGTAGCAGGTCAACCGTCTCGATCAGTCCCGCAGCCTCCATCACGAGCAATAGCTCGGCTGGCGTCACTTCCGGTTTTTTGAAGCGTTCGCGCATACGCCGAATGGCTGCAACGGCGCGAGCTTCGTCGAGTGCGATAGTATCCGCAATGAAAGCATCGGCGGATTTCGCTTCCATATTCAGGTCGGAAAGAACTGCCGGCGGAAAATCTTTAAGGTTCTCCGTTACGATCATTGCGGCTTGCGTCTTGGCCGCCGCAGCAACCACGTGGCGATCGCCGGAATCGGGCAGACCCGTCGCAACCGGCAGGAAGTTATCAAAATCCGTGACCATGGCGTCTTCAAAGGCAGCTTCCATGCTGGCCCGCGCCCGCTCTGCGCGCGCCGTCGCATCCTCAAAGCCCTTGCCGGTCAAAATTTCTTCAATAGCTGCTTTTGTCTCATCCAGGACACGAGTCGACCAGCGGAGGCGGAAAAATTCCGCCTCCGCCAAGGAGAGCAGCAAGTTCCTTTTGAGCGCGCTTGCAAGTGAGCAAGCGTCGACGAATGCGGTGAAACGATTCGCAAACAAGCTTACAGATGCTCCGCGTCCAGCTCGGCGAGATTCGCAAGCGCGTTACTTCGCTTCTCATCACGCGTGCGCTTATAGGCGAATAGGTCCTCCGCCTTAATCCTGCGATGACGGCCCACTGTCACGTGCTGAATTTCGTTCTTCTCAAGCAACGAGACCAGAAACGGACGTGAGACATTTAGGATGTCGGCAGCTTGCTGAGTGGTCAACATCTCATGCACAGGCACGAGCGTCACCGCATCGCCGCGACCGATATGTCGAAGCAATTCCATTAAAAGGCTCGACAGGGCCGGCGACAAGGTTATCTCAGCAGCCTTCTGGGCATCGTCGAGCACGCGTAGCTTGGCATCTCCCGTCGCATGCGACGCGAGTATCTGACGAAGCTGGTTGGCTGCCGCCTTCTCGCTCGCGGAAGGCAGGCGAGTACCTCCCAGCTCTTCGGCGTAGGCTAGCATTGTCATCGTTCTTCCCCTTTTATGGCTTTGTACATATGCTTTATTCGAAATAAACGCAACAAGTGAAATAGACGAAACGCGCGAAAGTTCCAGGTGCGGGGCTCCCTCCCCTAAGCTGGGGTCGATCCGGAGGAACCTTGGCGCTGCCGCGCCTGGCCGGCAAGGCAAAAGCGATTCTCGCAAAACTTTGGCTTGTCGCTAGCTAGGAATATGTTCTAAAATCTATTTATGAGACCGGATGTTCATTGAAAATCAATGGGTTGTATGTTTTCTAGCCTCTTAAGACCTGCATAGTGCTATTTTACTTCAGGTAATTGCGTCCACCGTTTTCAACGACCAGATCAGCATCGCCATGAGCCTGAACGCCTTGGTGACTTCGCTCCTTGTCCCCTTCTCGTTGACCTGCGGGTGCGAGGACATCGCCGCTGCGATACCCCGAGGTTACTGCCTATCACCGGCATATCGAGGTCGATATTTTCTAGAGGGAATGGTGGTCCACGCCTATCGGCTTTGTTTTGTACACGTGCTTTGAGCGGCAACTTGCGTTAATTCCGAACGAATTGGCCGAAGATGCGCCCCATCGCTAGTGGCCCTGCTCGCGTTCGAAATTGACAGATTCGCCGAGGCAACCGGCAGCGTGCCACAACAGTAGGCTTTGCGTATCTCAATGCTCTACTGGTCCGGAAATCTCATTCGCTTGCCGCAGCTGCGTCTTTTCGTCGGGCCCATCGAACGTGCCCGAAGACGAGTGCGACGAGCGCGAAGATCCGCGAGCGGATGGCGATGCCCGCGTCGTGGTGGGTGTTCATGGCGTCCCGTCCCGAGGAGGTTTCGGGGTGGAGTTATAGAATTGGGGGTGCCCGCGTCGACTCGAGGATGTTGGCGCGCTGAGATCTCGCATGGCCGACGGCGTATCGGAGCAGGAGTGGATCGGTGTGATGTCACGGCTTTGCCGGCGGTAACAGTCCGCGAATGAAGTAATATGCGCTGCACGCGCAAGGCGCCGCCAGTGCCGCCCACGACAGCGCCCACTAGAGCATTTTCCGACCGGAATGAATCGGGTGGGGATTGAACGAAGCCGCTGCCGCGGCGTAGGGGGCAAGGTGGCATAGATCGCCTCCTGGCTGAGAGGATGTGGGTGTTGGAGCCCACCCCCTCAGACAGGAGTATCGAGATGGCCGATTTGAGCCCTCTTCGCCGCCGCATGATCGAAGACATGACCGTCCGCAATCTGTCGCCGGCGACGCAAAGATCCTACATCAGCGCGGTTTCGAAGTTCAGCCGCTATTTTGGCCGATCGCCTGACCGGTTAGAGCTGGAAGACGTCCGCGCCTTCCAGGTGCATTTGGTCTCGACCGGCATCTCATGGCCGGCGCTGAACCAGATCGTCTGTGCGCTACGGTTTTTCTACGGCGTCACGCTCGGCGAGGCGCTCATCCCAGAGCGCATTCCCTATGCGCGAGAACCGCGCAAGCTGCCGGTCGTTCTCAGCGCCGACGAAGTGGTTCAGTTTCTTGAAGCGGTATCGAGCCTGAAGAGCCGCGCCGCGCTCACCACCGCCTATGCGGCCGGGCTCAGGGCCTCGGAGGTTGCGGGACTGCGGATCGAAGACATCGACAGCGCCCGCGGCGTCATCCAGGTGCGCCACGGCAAGGGCGCGAAGGATCGCAACGTGATGCTGTCGCCCCAGCTGCTGGGCATCCTGCGCACCTACTGGCGGCTCGCCCGGCCGCGGCTTTATCTGTTCCCTGGTCGTGACGAAGATCATCCGATCGATCAGACCGTGCTGCATGCCGCCTGCCGGTCGGCGGTGAAGGCTGCGGGCCTGACCAAGCGCGTCACGCCGCACACGCTGCGCCACAGCTTCGCGACACATCTTCTCGAGAACGGAACCGATATCCGGATCATCCAGGTCTTGCTCGGGCACAATAATTTGTCGTCGACAGCGCGCTACACGCAGGTCGCCACCGATACGATCCGAGCGACGCAGAGCCCGCTCGATCGCCTGTCGCTGGAGGTGACGCCACCTGGATGACCCGCAGCGGGATGCGGGTCATGACCCGCTCCGACATCCGCTCCAACAGGCCCGCCATCGAGATTGCCGATATTCTGCGCCGGCATGGCGACGCCTATCGCCGTGTACATGCCGGTCATCTGGGGCGGGTCGAGCGGCGCGTGATGAGCGCGATCGTTGCGTGCCGGACCGAGGCGCTCGGCGGCCACATGCAGGCTTGCGACGACTGCGGCACGACACGCGTTGCCTATAATTCCTGCCGCAATCGGCACTGTCCGAAGTGTCAGGGGAGAGCCCGAGCCGCGTGGCTCGCCGCGCGTCAAGCCGACCTGCTTCCGGTTCCCTATTTCCACGTCGTCTTTACACTTCCCGCACCGATCGCCGCGATCGCTTTCCAGAACAAGGCCGTCGTCTATGCCATCCTGTTCAAGGCTGCCGCCGAGGCGATGACGACGCTCGCCGCCAATCCACGCCGGCTCGGCGGTGCGATCGGCGGCGTCGCCGTCCTCCACACCTGGGGACAGACGCTGATGCATCATCCCCACGTCCATTGCGTCGTTCCGGGTGGCGGCCTCTCGCCCGATGGCGCGCGCTGGACCGCTTGCCGACCGAACTTCTTCCTGGCCGTCAAACCGTTGTCCAGACTATTTCGCACACTTTTTCTCAAACGTCTGTCGGCAGCCTTCAACTCCGGTGCCTTGCGTTTCTTCGGCGATCTCGGAGCTCTGGCCGAGCCGGCTGCCTTTGCGGCCCACCTCGACGCCATGCGACGCATCAACTGGGTTGCTTACGCCAAGCGGCCCTTCGGCGGACCCGCACAGGTCCTGGCCTATCTCGGCCGCTACACCCATCGCGTCGCGATCGCCAACAGCCGGCTCGTCGCACTCGACGACGATCATGTCGCCTTCTCATGGAAGGACTATCGCCAAAACAGCGCGACAAAGATCATGAATCTCAAGCCCGATGAGTTCATTCGCCGTTTCCTGCTTCATACGCCGCCTGACGGCTTCCACCGCATCCGCCACTTCGGCTTCATGGCCAACCGCCATCGCGCTGCCAAGCTCGCCCTTTGCCGCGAACTTCTCGATCATGAGCGAACAGCCCCAAACGATGGCCAGCCGTCGCCTGTGGATTCGGAGGCTCAAACCTGGGCCGAGGTTCCTGCCTGTCCCGATTGTGGTGGCGTCATGCGCATCATTGAGCGCTTTCGACATAGCTTCAGACGCCCCAGCCCTCGAACATCACCGTTCCGATGCGACACATCGTGAGCCAAGTCATGTCGTGCACGACGATCTGCATGTTTCGCGGGATCGTGAGCACGGATTTCAGGGGATCGTGAGCAGAGATTTCAGACGATCGTGAGCACGGATTTCGCGGGATCGTGAGCAGCTTTTCAGCAACTCAGCCCGCTTCGGCCGACAACTCAACCGGCTTAGGAACTGCCTCGTCAGTGAACGAGGAAGGCCGATGCCCACCCAGAGATTGTCGATGCGCCGGATCAAAGAGGTTCTCCGCTTAAAACATGTTCAAGGCTTGCCGGAGCGAGCCATCGCGCGCACCTTGGGCATCAGCAACGGCGCCGTGCACAGCTATCTACGCCGAGCCGGGGCTGCCGGGCTGAAGTGGCCGTTGCCGGCCGGAATGAGCGACGAGGACCTGGAGCTGCTGCTTTTCCCGGCGCCGAGGCCTGCGTCGCAGAGCCCCCAGCGGGCCGTTCCCGACTGGGGCTATGTCGACAAGGAGCTGCGCCGACGCAACGTGACCCGTCGGCTGCTGTGGGACGAGTATCGCGCCACCCATCCCGATGGCTTCGGCTACACCTGGTTCTGCACGACGTACGAGGCCTGGAAGGGGCGAGCCCGGCCTTCGATGCGGCAGACGCATCTGGGCGGCGAGAAGGTTTTCGTGGATTTCGCCGGCGACACCATCGACGTCATCGATCCCTCAAACGGGGAAGTGCAGTCGATGAAGCTGTTCGTCGCGGCGATGGGCGCCTCCAACTATACCTATGCCGAAGCCTGTCCAAGCGAGGGGCTCGCCGACTGGATCCGGGTCCACATCAATCTTTTCGCCTTCCTCGGCGGCGTGCCGACATTCGTAGTCTGCGACAATCTCAAGGCCGCCGTCACCAATCCCGACCGCCACGATCCCGGCCTCAACCGAACCTATGCCGAGATGGCGAGCCATTACGGCACGGCCATTCTCGCAGCCCGGCCGCGGCGCCCAAAAGATAAGGCAAAGGTCGAAGTTGCGGTGCAAGTCGCCCAGCGATGGATTCTGGCGCGGCTGCGCAACCAACGCTTCTTTTCGTTGGCGGAGCTGAACGCAGCCATCAAAACACTCGTCGTCGAACTCAATGCAAGGCAGATGCGCGACTTTGGCGCCAGTCGCGCCGAACTGTTCGCCGAGCTCGACAAGCCCAAGCTTACAAAGCTGCCGGACCAGGCTTGGGGATGTCCCGATCGCTGTTGAACTACGTCGGGTCGACGTTGCCGGAATGAATATTACGCAGCCCTCGTGACGTGGGCAACGGACTTGATTGTCATGCGATCGTGGTGAGCTTGAAGGGCCGCACGCAGAACCGACAATTGCTTATGCGCCTTCAATCGTCGGAAGCCCTTGTTGGCCTCGATCATACCGGCCGCGACCCATCGCAAGGCCATACCGGCATCCCGCCAGCGTTTAACGTTGCGCGTGACGCGGCGAATGGTGCCCATCATGTTCTCGGCGATATTGGTACAGGCGAGCGATCGGCGAAGCTCCTTCGGCAACTTCAACCGGACGACAGTCAGGATTTCGTCGAGGCCTTCGAGGATACTGGCCGCAACGCCGGGCCATTGCTGGTCGAGTCGACGCGCGAGATTGCGGATCAATTTTTCAGCCTTGTCGGCGTCATCGAGCTCCCAGGCCTGGCGCAGCACCCGGCGGGTGGCCGCATGATGCTCTTTCGGCAGGCGTTCCATGATGTTGCGCGCCTTGTGGATCTGGCAGCGCTGGATCGCAGCGGCCGAACCGAAGGTGCGGCGGATCGCCTTCGACAACGCCTTCGCGCCGTCGGCGATGAACAGTCTTGGCACCGTCGGGTCGAGCCCGCGCGAGACCAGGTTGTCCAGCAGGGCCTGAACCGTTGCTGCATTCTCGGTCGCCCCTTCCACCAGCGCCAGCGGATGCTTGTTGCCTTCGCCGTCAACCCCGATCGCGGCCACCAGCACGAGATCGTCGTCGAGATGCAGCCCGTCGATTTGGACCACCAGAAGGTCGAGCGCGGACAGATCGGCAGCCATGAAGTCGGCCAGCCGCGCCGCCGACAGAGCCACGAACCTCCGCGAGGCCGCCGACTTCGAAATCCCCGATCCGGGCGGTGCCGGCACGTCACCCTCGGGCAGCCGGACGGCGCGGCCGAACCGGCGCGTCGACACATTGATCAGCATCAGGTTCATCGCCCAGCGACCGAGCCAGTCCTCCTGCGCCGCCGTTTCCCAGCTCGGGATCGTGACCTCGCGGCCGTCCATGCCCCGGACCCGCGGGCGACCGACCTCGATCTTGCCGCCGTGGAAACCGATCCGCCCCCGCGTTCGGCCCCAACGGTGCGCCCGCCGCGCCGCATCACGACCGTGGCGCGGCCCGCAGGCCGCTGTCACATCCGCCTCCATCATCGTGCCGAGCGCCTCGATTCCTGCCGCAAGGCAGAACCGATCGAAGCTCGCTCGCACTTCCGCAAATGATTTCTCCACAGCCCCGGTCGCCGGCCAACCAGCCGGTGTGATATCTCTCGTCATGGCGTTGCTCTCCTTTGTGGAATCAGCACCCCGAGCCTACCGGCTCAAGGTGGGCAACGCCGACCTCTTCAGAAATTCAACAGAACCCGGGACATCCCCCCAGGCTTACGCTTTCGCACGCTGGAAGCGATGCCGGATCGGCCCCGACTATCATATCGAGATCGATGGACACTGGTATTCCGCGCCGTATCGGCTCATCCGTGAGCTTGTCGACGCACGCATCGATGACAGAACGGTCGAGATCTTCCACAACGGCCGCAGGATCGCCAGCCACGCCCGCGCGCCCAACCGGCGGGGCCACACCACCATCGCCGACCATATGCCCAGCGCCCATCGGCGCTACGGTCAATGGACGCCCGCCGGAGTGATCGTCGCCGGCGAGCGGATCGGTCCGTCGACCGCCGCCTTCTTCCAGGCCGTGATCGCGGCCCGGCCGCATCCCGAGCAAGGCTTTCGCACCTGCCTCGGCATTCTGTCACTGGTCAAAAGCTACAGCGCGGAGCGCGTCGAAGCGGCCTGCCGGCGCGGCATTCTGATCAAGGCGCGATCCGTCGCCTCGATCCGCTCCATCCTCCAGAACGGTCTGGATCGTACCTTTCTCGACGAGCCCTCCGAACACCAACCCCTGCGCCACGGCAACATCCGCGGCCGCGATTATTTTCACTGAAGCCAAGGAGACCTGTATGCTCAACCATCCCACCCACGAACGCCTGATCGAGCTCGGCTTGAGCGGCATGGCCAAGGCCTTCGAGGAGCAGCGACGATCGCCTGATCTCGAAGCCTTGCCGTTCGAAGATCGCATCGGCCTGCTGGTCGACCGGGAAGCGGCGGAACGCGACACCAGGCGGCTCACCACGCGCCTCAAGCTGGCCTCGCTCCGCCAGAATGCCTGCGTGGAGGACGTCGATTTGCGCACGCCGCGGGGTATCGACCGGGCCGTCTTCGCCAAGCTCGCCAGCGGCGACTGGATCGATCGCCACGAGAATTTGCTCATAACCGGGGCGACCGGATTGGGCAAAAGTTGGTTAGCCTGTGCCCTCGGCCACAAGGCCTGCCGAGATAATCGCTCGGTCCTCTATCACCGCGTCCCAAGATTGTTCGAAGCGTTGGGGCTCGCGCGGGGCGATGGACGTTATGCCCGCTTGCTCAAAACCCTTGGCCGCGCCCAGGTTCTGATTTTGGATGATTGGGGATTGTCGGTGCTCACCGCTGCCGAGCGGCGCGATCTACTGGAAATCCTTGACGATCGCCATGGCCGCTCCTCCACCATCGTAACCAGCCAACTCCCTGTGGACACATGGCACGAAGTTATCGGAGATCCCACGCTAGAGCATTTTCCGACCGGAAAGAATCGGGTGGGGATTCCCAAAACGGCGCGAGTCAGATTCAAGCTGCATGCTGGCGAGGGAGGCCAGCATGTATGGCCAGGGCGCTTTCGGTTGATCTTCGCCAAAGGGTGGTAGCCGCGATTGACGGTGGCATGTCCTGTCGACAGGCTGCTGAGCGCTTTGGTGTCAGCGCGGCCAGTGCAATCCGCTGGCGCGGTCGCCTCAAGAAAGTTGGCGACATCGTTCCTAAACGCCAGGGCGGTGACCGCAAATCGCAGCGCATCGAAGCGCATTCGCAATTGATTCTGGAGGCGGTGACAGCGAGGCCGGATATCACGCTTGCCGAGTTGCGAGAACTGTTGAAACGTCGTGGAATATCGACTGGCATCGCGTCGCTCTGGCGTTTTTTCCAGCGCAGAAAGATCACACTTAAAAAAAGACAGCGCACGCCGCCGAGCAACGGCGCGGCGATATAAATGCCGCACGTGAGGAGTGGTTCGAAGGGCAAATCGACCTTGACCCTGAGCGTCTCGTCTTCATCGACGAAACCAGCGCCAACACCAAAATGGCGCGGCGTTACGGGCGCTCGCCACGCGGCGAGCGATGTCGTGCAGCTATCCCACACGGACATTGGAAGACGACGACGTTCACCGCTGGATTGCGCTCCGACGGTCTGATCGCGCCGCTTGTTCTGGACGGTCCAATGGATGGCGACGCTTTCCTGGCCTACGTCGAGCAATTGCTCGCCCCATCGCTGCGGCGGGGATGTCCCGGGTTCTGTTGAATTTCTGAAGAGGTCGGCGTTGCCCACCTTGAGCCGGTAGGCTCGGGGTGCTGATTCCACAAAGGAGAGCAACGCCATGACGAGAGATATCACACCGGCTGGTTGGCCGGCGACCGGGGCTGTGGAGAAATCATTTGCGGAAGTGCGAGCGAGCTTCGATCGGTTCTGCCTTGCGGCAGGAATCGAGGCGCTCGGCACGATGATGGAGGCGGATGTGACAGCGGCCTGCGGGCCGCGCCACGGTCGTGATGCGGCGCGGCGGGCGCACCGTTGGGGCCGAACGCGGGGGCGGATCGGTTTCCACGGCGGCAAGATCGAGGTCGATCGCCCGCGGGTCCGGGGCATGGACGGCCGCGAGGTCACGATCCCGAGCTGGGAAACGGCGGCGCAGGAGGACTGGCTCGGTCGCTGGGCGATGAACCTGATGCTGATCAATGTGTCGACGCGCCGGTTCGGCCGCGCCGTCCGGCTGCCCGAGGGTGACGTGCCGGCACCGCCCGGATCGGGGATTTCGAAGTCGGCGGCCTCGCGGAGGTTCGTGGCTCTGTCGGCGGCGCGGCTGGCCGACTTCATGGCTGCCGATCTGTCCGCGCTCGACCTTCTGGTGGTCCAAATCGACGGGCTGCATCTCGACGACGATCTCGTGCTGGTGGCCGCGATCGGGGTTGACGGCGAAGGCAACAAGCATCCGCTGGCGCTGGTGGAAGGGGCGACCGAGAATGCAGCAACGGTTCAGGCCCTGCTGGACAACCTGGTCTCGCGCGGGCTCGACCCGACGGTGCCAAGACTGTTCATCGCCGACGGCGCGAAGGCGTTGTCGAAGGCGATCCGCCGCACCTTCGGTTCGGCCGCTGCGATCCAGCGCTGCCAGATCCACAAGGCGCGCAACATCATGGAACGCCTGCCGAAAGAGCATCATGCGGCCACCCGCCGGGTGCTGCGCCAGGCCTGGGAGCTCGATGACGCCGACAAGGCTGAAAAATTGATCCGCAATCTCGCGCGTCGACTCGACCAGCAATGGCCCGGCGTTGCGGCCAGTATCCTCGAAGGCCTCGACGAAATCCTGACTGTCGTCCGGTTGAAGTTGCCGAAGGAGCTTCGCCGATCGCTCGCCTGTACCAATATCGCCGAGAACATGATGGGCACCATTCGCCGCGTCACGCGCAACGTTAAACGCTGGCGGGATGCCGGTATGGCCTTGCGATGGGTCGCGGCCGGTATGATCGAGGCCAACAAGGGCTTCCGACGATTGAAGGCGCATAAGCAATTGTCGGTTCTGCGTGCGGCCCTTCAAGCTCACCACGATCGCATGACAATCAAGTCCGTTGCCCACGTCACGAGGGCTGCGTAATATTCATTCCGGCAACGTCGACCCGACGTAGTTCAACAGCGATCGGGACATCCCCCGCTGCGGCCGGGCGATACCGTTATCATGGACAACTTGCCCGCTCACAAGGTCCATGGCGTTCGAGAGGCCATCCAGGCGGTCGGAGCTAGCCTGCTCTATCTTCCGCCCTACAGTCCAGACTTCAACCCGATTGAAATGGCCTTCTCCAAACTGAAAGTGCTGTTGCGGACCGCCGCAGCCCGCACCATGCCCGATCTCTGGCAAGCAATCGCCAACGCTCTCAAACGCTTCTCACCCGAGGAATGTCAAAATTATCTCGTCGCGGCTGGTTACGACGCAACGTGATCGGAAAACGCTCTAGGCGACGCGATTCTGGATCGCCTCGTCCACAACGCTCACCGCCTCCAGCTTGCTGGCGAAAGCATGCGAAAACGCAACGCCAAAACCATCACCCTTGACGAGCAGCCAGAACGCTGACCCTATCACCGCCTCGGCCGGAGCGAGGCTGCTCACGATCGTCTGAATTCGGCGCTCATGATCGCGCGAAATCGCTGCTCACGATCACTGAAATATGCAACTACGCAGCGGCACCTATCGGCCCGAGCCTGTCCGGCAAAGGCTAATCCCCAAACCGGGTAAGCCCGGCAAGGTGCGTCCGCTCGGCATTCCGACGCTCAAAGACCGACTGGTGCAAATGGCTTTGAAGCTCGTGCTGGAGCCGATCTTCGAGGCGGACTTCTATCCGACCTCCTATGGCTTCCGGCCCGGCCGGAGCACCCATGATGCGCTGGCGAAAATCCAGCGACGAATGCACCCCACACCCAGCGGCACTTCCGAGTACCGCTTCGCGATCGAGGGTGACATCAAGGGCTGCTTCGATGCCGTCGATCATCATGTGCTGATGGAGCGTGTGCGCCGACGCATCGGGGATCGCAAGGTCCTCAGGCTCGTGCTCGCCTTCCTAAAAGCCGATGTCATGATCGAGGGCACCGTCCGCCACCCTGTTACGGGCACCCCGCAGGGCGGCATCATCTCGCCGTTGCTGGCCAACGTCTATCTGGCGGCCATCGACGAGAGATACGGACGGTGGTCGATGCGCCCTCGCGAACGACCGCAGAATGCAGCCGACCGGCGGCTTTACGATCGCCGGAGAAACAGGCCTACATTCTACGCCGTACGTTACGCCGACGACTTCGTCGTGCTGACGGACGGGACCCGCGAGGAAGCAGAAGCCGAAAAGTTTGCGTTGGCGCAGTTCCTCAAAACGGAATTGCGCATGGAACTGTCGATGGAAAAGACCAGGATCACCGGCGTCGGGGAAGGCTTCGACTTCCTCGGCTATCGGGTGGTGCAGACCAAGGCACGCCGCACCGGACGTATGGTCGGTAATCTCTTCATTCCGAAGAGCAAGCTGAAAGACCTACGCCACAAGATCAAGGTCAGGGTGAAGGCGACGCCGACAGGCCGAGCCCTTGCCGATCTCATCGACGATATCAACCCGGTCATCACCGGATGGCGAAACTACTACCGCTACGCCACGTGGGCCACGCGGGACTTCGCCAGTCTGGATTGGTGGCTGTGGGAGCGCATCGGGCGATGGCTGCACAGGAAGCATCCTAAGACGACGTGGCAAGAACTGCGTCGCCGCTTCCAGGCAACAGCGCCCGACAGCCGCTGGCGATGGGTCGACGGACCGAAATCGCTGCGGTTCTTCCGGGAAGGCGGATCACTCCACTTCCCGCACCGGGGCATACGCATACCGAACGGATGGAACGATCCTGGCGAGAAGTTCCGCAAAGGAGCCGATCGTTTCTGGGCGTCATTCAACACCCTCATGGACGCGTGAGGATCACACGCGGCGTAAGCCGCGCATGGAGAGCCGGTTGCTTGGAAACTTGCACGCCCGGTTCGGCGAGAGGGGCGCAGAAACCATCCGTCGCAAGACGGGCAGGCGCTGTGCCCCTACTCTACCCTTTGTTTTCTCGGGTCGCGCCTATCGCGTCCTCGATGGCGGTCGTGAGACCGGAGGCGATCGACCTGCACCCACAGGCCGAAATGAAATGGAGGGCGGCCGGCAACGACTTTCTTGGACCGCGAGGAATGGTGCGCAGCGCCAGGGGAAGAAAGTCGAGGACGGACGTTGCAGGGACAAGATCGAGAGCCCGCGAAGCGGGATCGGTCTTCGGTCAGACCAGCCTCTATCGAGGACGCTGATGGGTGCGCCCGTCGCGAAAACACATGGAATGAGGACAGGCGGCCCTAATCCGTTCGGCCATTCGGATCTCAGGCGACGGCGTGGCAGCAAAACGCGGCTCACCTCAAGTAGGTCACCTAGACGGCGCGATCATCACCCCAATGGAAACCGTCGCTGTCAGCAACGTCGGCGCACCTGTCGAACTCGCCATCGCAAGATCGATAACGAGGCTGACGACGTACTCGCCATGTGGATGCAACCCCGCCCTCCGCATCCATGCGACCGACCGGCCTGCGAGGCGTGAAACAGATGCTAGTGTCGCTGGACATGCCGGCCACCGAGTTCGGCGATTCCGCCGCCACGCGCGATGGAACGAAGCTGGGCGTTCGGGTTGCAACAGCATTTGGAGAGGGTTGTGAGCACAATCGGCCTCTGCAGCAATCCGGCTGCCGGGCTCGATTTCGACTCGAACGTTATTTGGCCGGCGGCCGCAGCGGGCTTTCCGCCCACTTCCGGGCGGCGGGATCGCGCAGCGGATCGTCCTCGCAGACCGGGCAGACGTAGCGCGGCCGGCCCGGCGCGACGTCGTCGGGCACAGCCGTCATCGGCTTCCCGCACTTCGGGCACAGCTTCCGGCTCAGGTAGAGCGGAGTCATGGTTTTTCCCTGCCGGGACCAGCTTAGTTCCGCGTGCACCGCGAGCACAAGTGGATCGACAAAAATCGTCCGCATGCACCAGGCCGCTTGACGTGGAGCGCATCTCACACTGAAATCCGATTTTCAGTGATGTTGCGGGGGTGGCGTCGTGGAAGAATTTTACAGGGGCTTCGCGCAGCGGGCGCGCGATCTGGCGGAGAACGCGGATCCGTTCACCAAGCGGCGGCTACTCGACCTAGCCCAGCGATACGATCTCAAGAGCAGACCGGGAGCCCCGGGCGGTCGGACCCTCCCGCCGCCGCGTGCGACGCCACCGACGGCGCTGTTTTCCGGCTCCGGCGAAGCTTAAGAATAGTCGGAGCGCGGCCCGGTCGTCGGTTTTCTATGTTTTCATCGACCGGTCCGGGTGCAGGCCGCCCGCGGCCAAGGTGCTGGCCCTACAGCACTGAGCCGCGCACGCGCGCCGCAAAGCGTCATCGCCTGCGCCGCGCGATCTCGTCAGCGACCATGCCCTGCGCCCGCACCAGCCGTTCATGCAGAGTCTCGAACATATCGAGGATGTCATCATTGGGTTCATTCTTTCCCTGCTCGATGGCTTCGGCGACGAGCTCATCGAGAGGCGTCTCCGCCAATTGGCCTTTCTCCAAGAGCTCCTCAAACAGACTGTCGCTGCTCGGCTGCGGTTGGATGCGACCGTCGGAGTTGCACCAGACTGTGAATGCCTGAAGTCCCAGGACAGCGTGCTCGACCATCGCCGCATCCAACGGAATCAGCGTCCCCCAGGCCTCGCCCGCCTCGTCTGCGAACCCCGCCACGTACATCTGCTGCTCCGCGGCGCCTTCATCACGAGGCTGGAAGAACGGCGTGAGGATGATTGGAGGGCGTTTTGCCATGACGATCTCTCCGAACCGCTCTGCGTCGACACGGCGCAGCAGCCGGGCAGTGCGGGTAGTTCGATCACACGAAAAAGGCAAGGTCTGGGAACGGCGCCTCATCGCCTTACGCCCGCTGCTTGTCTCGCCGGCGAGAATTGATCTGCGCCATCAGGATCGGGCCAAGCGAGAATTCGCCGACCTCGGCTTTTCGCGTCAGGCCGCGCAGATAACCGCCGGCGGAATTGATCGCCGTCCCGCGCTGCAGGATACACGCCACGACGATGGCTGCGGGCACCTCGCCCATAACCTTTTGCGCCTCCTCCCAGGCGCTCGGGCTGATGCCCAGCATCGATCGGACAACAGCCGCGGTAGCGAGGAAATCGCGCCAGTTCGAAACCCCACCCTTCGCATAGTCGACGATGTCGGGGCACGCACTCAAGACCATTCCTAACGGATACGCTCCCTCCCCGACTCGCGAGGGTTGAGATTTTGGCTCAGCTCCCGCCGCCCGGCCTTCTCGAAGGACAGGTTCAAGATCAATAGGGGCGTCTGGATTTGAATTCTGTATGTGGCGCTCAGAATGGGACTCATTGGCGCTCGGATTCTTGGATTTGATGTGTGCTTCCAGAAGATTGAGGACGTCGTCGGCAAGCTGAGATAACTCGTCGGCGATCGGCTCGAGCTGCTGGCGGGTGGCCGTGCGCGGAATCTGGTCGACGATCGCGCGGAAGGCGGCGTGCACAACCTGCCAATCGGCAGGCCCCTGCCCTCCCCTTCGCGTCGGAACGGCTTCCTCGATGCCAGTTGCAATCATCTTCGCGATGTCGCGCCGGCACAGCGTGATGCGCTCTCGTACGAGTTTGAGTGCACGGGCCTCGGCTTCGATATCGGCCGCCAGGCTCTCGATCTCCTCCGAGCGCACGACCAGCGGCGACAGATCGAAGCCGAAGGCGAGCTCGATTTCGCCGGCGTTGTCCTTTCGTGCATACCGCTTGCCATTCGGACTGTCGCGCCGAACGATCAGGCCGGCGTCGACCAGCACAGCAAGGTGACGACGAAGCGTCGATGCCGGCATGCCATGCGCGCGCCGAGTGAGTTGATAGTTTGACGGAAAGACAATCAGATCATCCTCCCCGGTGAGCGCGGTCTCGGGATGGAAGGTTAGGAGCGCGTTCAATACTGAGAGCGAGCGCTCCGACACGCCAAGGCGCGGCCGCGCCGTGCAGATGGCGTGGAAGATCTTCCATTTGTGCACGATCTTTTCGGGAGGACGTTCCGTCGCGACCATCTGGCTTGCCACATGGGCAAGCGTCAGCGATCGCCGCCCAAAGGGCGTCGTTGGGGAGTGTGACTGCATGTCTTTGCCTCAGCTGGGCAAAGAAAATCTGCTCGCCGAAACGGCGATAAAATCGCGTAGAAACTCTTGACTGCGATTCGCGAAAGTGATTCTCTGTCAGTCGCCAAACTTGAAGAGAAGGGCTTCCGGAACTCCGTTTCGGGGGCCTTTTTTCTTTTCCCTTGTCTGCTCCTGGTTCGTGTTTACGGGACGAGGCCGTCAGGCCTCGGTAGTTTCCTGGCCGCCACTCGTCTTGGAAAAAGCGTCGAAGATGGCCGGGAGTTGGTCCACAAGAAATGCCGCGAATGTCGCCGAGACATTCTTGTCGATGGTAAGCTTCAATTCGCGCTCGACCTGACGCACGTGCGCAATCTTGTCCCCGGATGCGGAAAAGACTGGCTTCTCTTCCGATGGCTTCGATGTCCCCGCGGGAGATGGACGGCTTGCTGCTGAGAATGCTGCGAGAAATCGCGCATCGGTTTCCCGCTCTGCAAATTTCGGGGCAGCGATCACCGCTCTGACACGTTTGAGCGCCGCGGCATCCTTGAGTAATTCAGCGAAGGACTGCCAGCGGCCGCGGCCAACTTTCGGAGCCTTCCCGATTGCTCGAACGACTTCGGGGGGAACCGATCGAGCGACGGCAAGGAGTTTCGAAGCCTCAGCCCGATCGATCGACAACGCATCCTGCACGATTGACCGGCTATGCCCGGCATCTTCGATATGCATCGCGAAGCTGGCGCGCTCAATGAAACTCAAATCCTCGCGCGGTGCGTTCTCGAGTCCTTGCGCCACGACAAGGGCTTCATCTGACAGCGATCGCAGGATCGCTTTGACGGAAATACCCAATTCGCGCGTGGCGCGGACGCGGCGATGACCATACGCGCTTTGATAGCGCCCTTTTGCTTCAGGATGCTCCCGAACGAGAATGGGCACCTCTTGGCCACGTTGTGCGATCGACTGTTTGAGTGCTTCGAACGAGCTATCATCATTGTCGCGAAACCGGTCGGACAGGGGTGACGGATCAATAAGCGAAGGGTCGATTTCAAGGATTACAGCCCCAGACGCGATTCTTTCGCGAAGCTCCTCGTTCTCCTTCTCGACTTCGGAAAAAGAATCCTTCAACGAGCGGACCGAGCCCGACGAGACCCGCGGCAAGGCAGCGGGCACGTTGTCAGCTGACAACGTGCTTGATTGCGGGGCCGTGAAAAGGCTCTTGATAGTGTCAGTACGTTTGCTCATCGACCCCACACCTTCTTCAGAAGTTGCGCGATTTCGGCATTGACCGCGTCGACTGATTCCAACGCGCGGTCGTAGGCGCCCCGCCCTACCGCGCCGCGCTCCAGCTCATAAAGTGATTGCTTGGTGAGGCCAGCATTGGCGATTGCAGTCGATTTCCAAACAGTGGCCTGGAGCACATCCGATCCAAAGAGATTACGAAGGAGAGCCACGATTTGAGCTTCGGGCACGTCGTTGGGATCGTGACGCGTGATGACGTACCGGATGAAGTCGTGGTCGAGTCGCCCGCCGGCTTCCTCGATGACGGACATGAGATCCGACGTCATGAGGAGAAATTGGCTCATGGATGCGACATCAACCATCTGCGGATGGATGGTCACGAGCATCGCGGTGGCCGCGTTTAGCGCGCCCATGGTCAGGTAACCAAGTTGGGGTGGGCAGTCGATAACGACGACATCGTAGTCGTCGGCAACCTGGTCGATGGCGCTGGCGACTCGGCGAAAGAACAGGTCGTGTCCGCGTTCACGCCGCTCGATCATTGCGCGAGGCGTGTGGTGCTCGAACTCCATCAGCTCAAGATTGCCCGGAACAAGACCTATCCCGTCAAAGTAGGTCGGCCGGACGATGTCGTGCATCGGCCGGCGGTGCTCGTCATACCGGATGGCACCGTAGAGAGTTTCATTCGCCCCAATATCAAACTCGGGCTGGTACCCGAACATCGCGGAGAGCGACGCTTGCGGATCGAGGTCAATGGCAAGAACCCGAAAGCCGGCAAGGGCGAGGTATTGGGAAAGATACAATGCCGTCGTCGTCTTGGCGGACCCGCCCTTGAAGTTGGCGACGGTGATAATTTGGAGCTTGTCGCCCGGCTGGCGGCGCGGGAGAAATTCCGACGCTTCTCGGGGCCGCGCCGTGGCTAGATACGCGCGCAGCTCATGAATCTGAGCCAGGGTATAGGATCGGCGGCCCCCAAGTCCGGTCGCTGGGGTCGGTCCAAGTCCGTCGAGGGAGAGCTGTCGGAGATAACCATCGGAGACGCGGACAATTCGCGCAACCTCCCCTGAGGAGAACGAGCGGAGAGACTTACTGGCTGAAGGCGGGAAAAGCGTTGTCGCCAGCGAGCGAAGCTGGCCGGAAAGGATGCCGGCGTGCCGCGTGATCCGGGCAGACGCAGTCTCGCTCATGGTAAGTGAATCTTCCGCTAAGCTCGGCATTTGCTTTCTCAAGACGGTTTCTGCGCGTCAGACGCCTGATCTCCGTCTTGAGAGATGGCCACGATTCTATGATTTGAGCAAGAATTAAAGGGTTAACGAGTTGTTAACGCCCAATGGCGCGCTGCCCACAAGCAAGGGCGCTTTTCGGTGCATCGTGCGGTGTTGTCAGCTGACAACAAAGCCTCCAGCGACCCGGCGGAACTCTACTTTAGCATGAGTCGGCGCCCCCCCGCTCCCCGCTGCATCGAAAGGTGCAGCCATTGTGCATCGTCTCGATCAAAGAGACCCTCCCGCGCAGCTCCGCAAAGTGCTCCGCACCGTCCCCCTGCCCCACTCTTGCGAGCGCGGGCCGCCGCGACATTATTCACCGCGGATGATGTGAGGCACGCTGAATCCAGCCCCCGTCAACCCGCTTCACCGCCTCGTCAGCGACACGGGCCTTTCAGCGCCCACGTTGGACGGGCGAAGAGTCGGCAACCGTCGCAGATGAATCGAGGGCTTCCCCGCCTACGCTGTACCGCCGCCGGGCAAACAAGCTGTCGACGCTTCGGTCCGGATCTGCTGGACATGCCCCGCCCGGCGCGCGGCGAGCGGATATTCGAGGCAGTCTTCCTTGGTAATGAAATACCATCGACGCCGAAGTCTCCCAAATTCACGACGCTGGATAAACGCCTCTTGCAACGGGGACTTTCTGCGGCGGCGCCGCGTTCCCGTGTGCCGGCAACGGCGGGTCCTGGTTACCATCCCGTTCGCGACCGCGACCGGATAGGCCACCTCGGCCGGGCACGACCAAGCAGCAGAGAACTGGCCTCGCCCGGCTCAATTGTAAATGGCAGTGACTTGGCCCGGCTTCGGACAGTCGGCCGAGGCGACGTCCATCGCCAAGCTTGAGATGCGCTTGGTTCGGCGCATTCGCACGCAGGGGCGCGGCATCGCTGGAGTTAGGGATGGGGCCATCACATGCGGCATTGGGTTGACCCAGTCGAGGGGTGAATCGACCTCGCGGCGGACTGTCCTAATCGAGTTCAACAAGACGAGGCGCCCAGCGCCGAAGGCCAGCCGCTCCTTTGATAGCAAGCGGCAAAACAGCCGCACCGAGCCTCGGCCCGATGGGGAGATCCGCCGAGATCCGAGCTGCGAGCCACTCCAACATAGCGACATCGGACGGGCGGAACTCTTGCCAGATAACAGCGCCCCGGGAAGAGGTTGTTGTCAGCTGACAACAGGGGCTTGCCTGGGATGGATGTTGTCAGCTGACAACATCTCCCTGTTGCGCTGGCTCCCAATCAGCACAGGCTCGCGGGAAGCACCAAAGAGGTGGCATTCATAGAATGCTAACCTTAAAAATTCGGCCTCGGACGAGTTTCGTGCCAAGCTTCGAGATAGGCGAGGTCCGAGGCCAGCGCCCGTTCGCGCGCGAGGTACTTCAGCGTTTCGACGTCGTCGCGGTCAGGAGCGCGGCGAGCCGGTCGCGCCGTTCCATCGGCAGGACCGCCGAGAGCGTATCGAGCTGCAGCGCCCGCCGGGTTTCGGGGTCGGAGATCAGCGGGCGGGAGGTGATGTCGTCCATCGGCGTTGCTCAGTCAGAAGCCGTAAGTTCGATCCGCCCAGCGCAGCAGCACGCGGGCGCCGGGGTCGGGCAGGCGCACGCGCTGCGCCTTCAGGCCTTGCGCAATCGCCAGGCCGACTTCGGGATCGACCCAGTGACCGTGGATCATCAGGAAGAACCAGCCGAAGGGCCGGCCGATCTCGCGGTCCACTGCGTCGATCCGGTCCATCAGGATATGAATGGACGCATCCTTTGGCGGCGCGAGGCGCTCGGCCAGCGGCTGCAGCGGCCGGGGGACAAAGCCGACTTCGCGCTCTCCCTTGTGCGTATAATCGCGGACATCGAGCGCCCAATGTTCGAAGACGCGATGCGGCCTGGCACTCGAGTCCTCCCAGTCCCGAAAGAACCGTAACTCCCGAGGCACGTAGTCGAACCAATCCGGAACCGCCTCAAGAAACGGGGTTTCGCGCGTCCCCCAAGGTCCGACTTCGCGAATGACACGCCCCTCCATCTCGGGCCGCTTGGCTTCGCGTTTATCGCGTTCGATGCGGCCGCAACGATCGAGAAAACTGCGAACGTGGATCACCGCGCCGCCAGCTCGGCCGAGAAGGCGATAGACCGGACCGGCCAGGCGATCCAACTGAGGCGGCTGATCAGTGCGGGGCCAGCTCGGATCGAGCAGTTCCTCTTGGCCAAACGGGCGGTAGTTCGGATTGACGATCGGGCCGGCTCGCCATTCGATTTCTCGCCCGAGCGAGATCTGAACATAGTCGGCTGCGCCTGGCCCGGTCGGTGCGAAGACAAAACGCGCTGGTGCCGCGCCACTCGGTGATCTGCAGGTCCGTCTCTTTCAGGCGGCGCCAAAGCGCATCGATGGCGCCGCCGTCCTTGGCGAACTCCGCCGTCATCCAGGGCCGCAGTTCGCCAATCCGCGTGCCATCCGGTCGAATTACCGAACGGGTGTCGCGCCAGTAGTCATCGTCGATGCGCGCGACGCTGAACTAAAAACCTTCGAAGGCGTGGGCGAGCGCTGGGACGAGGTTGTCGTCAGCCGAGGCCGGATCGAGGTCTGCGAGGACGGCCTCGATTGAACCAGCGTCAGGGAGACGGAGAGGGGAGGCGTTCATCGACTATTGACCATAAAAGCCGCCTCACACGCCGCGAGGGCCGCGCGCTTTTAGCGGGATTGCCGCGATTTCCGTGGCGCGCGATCGGCAGGCTGCGCCCCGTCGCCCTGAGCGGGGGCCGAATCGGCGGGGCCCAGGACCTTGTTGGTCCTGCCAATGGCGCAACCGACCCTTCCCTCTGTGTATCCGAGATGATATATACGGATACACTCCACGATCTAGAGGAATGCGCATGGCTTTCCACATCAAGAACCCGCAGACCGATGCGCTGGCCCGCAAGGTGGCGGCGCTGAAAAAAATCGGCCTCACCGAAGCCGTGCACGCCGCACTCGCCCATGAGCTCGAGCGCGAGCAGGGCAAGCCGTCTTTGGTCGACCTCGGCGTCCAGTTCTGCCGGGATCTGCGCGCCAAGGGCAATCCGGCGCAGGGCCAGCCCGCCGACAAGGCGTTCCGCGACAGCCTGTATGAGGACACCTGATGTTCATCGACGCCTCGGCGCTGACTGCGTTGTTGACCGACGAGGACGAGGCGCGTGAGCTTTTGGCCCGCCTGCAGCAGACCGGAACGCGTCTGACCTCGCCGTTGGCGGTGTGGGAGGCGGCGGTCGCGGTGGCGCGCGTGTTGAAACTTTCGGTCAGCGCCGCCGCGGAGGCGGTCGAAGACTATCTCGCGCTGATGGAGATCGCCGTGGTCGCGGTGCCGCCGGAGACGGCGCGGATCGCGCTCGACGCCTTCGACCGGTTCGGCAAGGGCCGGCATCCGGCGAGCCTCAATTTCGGGGACTGCTTTGCCTATGCCTGTGCCCGGCATCTGCGCCAGCCCTTGATGTTCAAGGGCAGCGACTTTCCGCAGACCGACATCGAGGCCGCCTGAGGCAGCCGCTAGGCTGTCCCTGCAACCGGAAGGGCAAAGCGCCTCAGCATGGCGGGCTCGCAGGCCGATCTGGTGCCCAGACGATGCGACGTCCGGGGGCTCCCAGAACTCAGAATCACCGATTTGCGCCGTGACGTCCAACGCTATCGATAAGGGGTGGTTATCGATAGTGAGGACTGGCCGGGAACAGGCCCCGCTATGACGGAAGCCAAAGCTGTGTTAGCTTCCGTTTCGCCGCTTCCTGTTAAGGTTATCAAGGCCTTGCTGCCCAGCTACAAAATCCCCGAACCGCTGCCCTGGGCCCAGCTCGCCGGGCCGCTCGCCGCCGCCGAGGATGCGCTCGCCCGCCTCGACGAGCGGCTGGCCAAAAGCCCAATACGCGACGGCGCGATCAGCCGGATGCACTTCGCCGACTCCTGCGCCAGTCTGTGGCTCGACGGCGAACTTGTCCACCTCGACGACCTTGTCCTCCACGACGCCGGCATGGACGTCCGCGCCCCGACCCACGAGTTGACCCGGGCTCATGCCGTGCTGCGCGCCCGTCGGCGCATCGCCGAGGCGAAGCCCGATTGGGCGCAGTCCGTTGCCGGGCTCGCTGGCCTCCGCGGGCGGAGCGAGCGAGAGGAGGGGACGGGCAACCGGAAGGAAGTCGAGGGAAGTCTTGGGGTCGACGAGGACGCGGAGCGGGAGGAGGTGGGTTTCGAAGGGCCGCTTGATGCCATCAACACCGATCCCCATCTGGCCGCCGCCCTCGCCGCGGTCGATGCCGCGAACGCCAGGGCGGAGCGCAGGCTCGCCGACGAGGCTCGGTCGCGGCCGGAGCGGGATTCCCTCGTCTACGATCCCGACTGGGACGAAGACGGCCGCCTCGACGACTGGCGCACCGTCGTCGACGAGACCCGCACCCTGCCGCCGACCCTGGCGGCGGCGATCGCCGCGGATGCCTGGGACGCGATCGAACCGCTCGAGCACACGCCTTGGCTCGGCCGCCTGCTCGCAGCTGGCGTGTTGCGCGCGCGCGGCAAGACACGCTGGCATCTACCGTGCCTGCATGCCGGGCTGAAAAGCATCTCGCGTGAGCGCCGGCGGCCGCGCGACGCCGCAGCACGGCTCGCGGTGCAGCTCGAGGCGATGACGGCCGCGGCCGAGGCCGGCCGCAAGGACCACGACCGCTGGCTGATGACCAGAAACCTGCTCACCCGCAAACTCGCCGGCCGTCGCACCACTTCAAAACTGCCGGCGCTCCTCGATTACGTGCTGACCCGGCCGATCGTCTCGGCCGGCATGATCGCCGAAGAGCTCGGGATCACGCCCCGTGCGGCCCAAAACCTCGTCGCGGAGCTCGGCCTCCGCGAGGCGACCGGCCGGGGACGCTACCGGGCGTGGGGGATTCTCTGAAAAGGCGCGCGCTGGTTGGATCGGGTTTGTCCGAAGTCAGTATATGTCTTTCGGACATCCAATTTGCCATCTGTGGCCACCCGTCGGCCATTTGCGTTGTTTAAATCGGGCAGTAACCCCATCGTGAAACGCTTCGATTGAGGTTATGATTCGTCCCACAGGGGAAAGTAAAGCAGAGCCATGGCCCGCGGGGAGTTGATGAAAAAATTGCTGGCCAGCTACGGTCGGGACGATGAGTTCCGCGCCGTGGCAGAGCAAATCATCGACGAGGAGGAAAAGAAGAATAATCGCGTTCTGGCGCGCAGCCTGCGCAAGACGCTCGAGGCTGGCCCGAGCCGGCCGAGCGGTCCCAAGGTGCTCGCGCCCCTCATTCCCTTTCCCGAGGCGGCGGCGGATTTTATCGAGCGGGTTGAGCCACGCCACAGCCGGAACGACATCGTCCTGGGCGCGACGAACGTGCGCGTACTGCTTGGCCTCGTCAAAGAGTTTCGCCGCGCCGATGAAATCCGGCGCCACGGCCTCAAGGTGCGCTCGAAACTCCTGTTCTGCGGGCCGCCGGGCTGCGGCAAGACGCTGTGCGCGGAGATTTTCGCCGCGGAGCTTGGACTACCGCTCTTCCTCGTCAAGCTTGACCGGCTGATCTCGTCCTACTTGGGCGAGACGGCCGGCAATGTCCGCAAGATCTTCGAGTTCGCCCGCAAGCAACCTTGCGTTCTGTTTTTTGACGAATTCGACGCGCTGGCGCGCTCGCGCGATGACAGCAGCGAGCACAATGAGCTACGCCGCGTCGTCAACAGCTTGTTGTTGTTCATCGACCATATCCAGCCGAAGGGCTTCTTGATCGCCGCGACGAACCTGGACCGATCGCTCGATCCCGCAGTCTGGCGGCGGTTCGACGAGGTCGTCTGGTTCGACAAACCTGGCCGGTCGATGATCGGGCGATTCTTGCGGTTGAGGTTCAAGAATGTCGCCCTCGCCTTCGATCCGATGCAGCATGCCGCGGCGCTGGAAGGCTATTCCTACGCCGAGATCGAGCGGGTCTGCACGCAGGCGGTCAAGTCGATGATCATCGACCGCCGCAAGCAGGTGCAGGAACGCGATTTCAATCGCGCCTTGGAAGATGAGGCGCGGCGCCGAGCAGGACAGTCTCGCCTCGCGCCGACGAGCTAGGCGCATCGTGGCACGCTACGATCATCTTGAGCTTGTCCGGCTGCCCGAACAGTTCGAGCGCCGCAAGCTCGGCGGCGGCGGGCCTCCGCCGGCACGCGATCGCGACCAGCACAGCACGAAACTGCGCGATGAACTTAATGCGGCGACGCAGGCGCAGAGAGGCCGGCGCAAGCCTGAATTCGTCGATCCCTCTCTGATCCTGCGCGTGCAAATGACGGGCGCCCTCCTTGAGGAGGACTGGGAGCGTTTGGGGCTTACGGTCTTGTCGAGCGATGCAGACCGCACGCTCGTGCTGTTCGCTTCGAACGAAGACATGCAGGACTTCCGCGCCCGCCTCGATGCCTACCAGCGCGGCGCGCCGCCCGGCCAGAAGCATGCGCCGTACAACAATTTCGTGGCAGGAATCGAGAGCATTGGGTCAGTCGAACCCCGGGACCGGATTGGTTCGCGCTTTCAGGAGGAAGGGTTTGCGGACCTCAACGACTTTGTGCCCCAAACATCCTACCTGGTCGATATCGAGCTTTGGGACCTTGGCGAGCGCCGTCTGCGGGAACGCAAGATCGAGGAGGTCATCCGTTACGTCGAGGCCCGGGCCGGTGAGGTCTTGGATCGCTACATCGGTCCCTCGATCAGCATGTTTCGCGCGCGCCTGACGGGCGAACTCATTCGCACCCTACTTACAATCGAGGAGGTGGCGACGATCGATCTGCCACCTGCGCCGGATGTGACGACGGCGGAAGCGCTCGACCTGACGCTGGCCGATGCTCCCGCGCTGAACGCGCTTGCCGAGGACGCGCCGCTCATCGGCATCATCGACAGCGGCGTCAACGATCACCCGTTCTTGGCGGATATTGTCGCCGGCGCGATCGGCGTTCCCGCCGATCTCGGCACGGCGGACGTTTGGGGTCACGGCACCCGGGTCGCCGGCGTCGCCGCGTTTGGTGACCTGCGCGCACAGCTTGCCGTCGGCGCATTGCAACGCGGCGCCCGTATCTGTGCGGCGAAGGTCGTGAACGACCGGGGTGACTTTGACGATCGCCGCCTCGTGCCCTCCCAGATGCGCGAGGCGATCACGACGCTGAACCTGCGCTTCGGCTGTCGGATCTTCGTCGTTGCCCTGGCCGACCGCCGACGCGTTTTCGACGGCGGCAAGGTGGGGACGTGGGCGGCCACGCTCGATGAACTGGCGCGTGAGCTCGATGTCGTCATCATCGTCTCCTCCGGAAACCGCAGCCCGCGAGGCGGCAATCGCCTGGAACAGGCGGTGACCGAATATCCGCGCTATCTTCTGGAGGACGCCAATCGATTCTTCGAGCCCGCGGGCGCATTGAATGTGATCACCGTCGGCGCGCTCGCGCATGGCGAGGGCCTCGATCCGGATCGGGCCGAGGATGTGGGCGTGCGCCCGATCACGCTCCTGCACGAGCCGGCGCCGTTTTCCCGGATCGGACCGGGGCCTGGCGGGGCCACGAAGCCTGACGTGGTCGAGATTGGCGGCACGCTGATCTTCGACCCCATCGTCGCGCGTCTGCGGGGCGGGGAGGATCTCGGCAGCGCTGGCGTCCTGACGCTGTATCACAGCTATCTTGATCGCCTGTTCACGGCGGGTTCGGGCACATCCTATGCCGCCCCACGAGTTGCGTTCAGCGCCGCTCAGATCCTGACGCGCTTCCCGCATGCCTCAGCCAATCTGGTGCGCGCGCTCATCGTGGGTTCCGCGGAAATCCCGCAGCCAGCCCAGGAGCGGCTTCAGCTGCTTGGTGTGGACGCGACGCGCGCGATCTGCGGGCACGGCCTCGTCGATCTGGAACGCGCGGCCTTCTCCGACGACGCGCGCGTCACGCTCTACGCAGAAGACGAGCTCGCCCTCGACCATTTTGCCGTCTATCGCATTCCAATTCCCGAAGCGTTTCAAGCGGGAAATGGGGAACGCTGCATTCGCGTGACGCTGGCGTTTGATCCACCGGTGCGACACACGCGAACCGATTATGCAGGTGTCGGCATGAGCTTCCGGCTGATTCGGGGCTGCCAACCTGATCTGATCTTCG
Source organism: Bradyrhizobium barranii subsp. apii (assembly GCF_011516635.5). Taxonomy (GTDB): domain Bacteria; phylum Pseudomonadota; class Alphaproteobacteria; order Rhizobiales; family Xanthobacteraceae; genus Bradyrhizobium; species Bradyrhizobium barranii. The sequence continues at coordinate 87,905 of NZ_CP096256.1, forward strand.
AGCACTACCGAAAGCGCGAGCAGGACGATGGTCCATTTCCGGAGCTCGCCGGGAGATACAATTGCAATCTCGTTCCCGGTCCCCAGGCGAGGGAGAAGGGGACCGTCCAATCCGCCACCGTCACGTTCAAACGTGGCATCGAGGACTATGGGGATAGCTACTATCTTGTCGTGCGCTGCGAAAGCGGCTGGGCCACCCATGTCGATCGGCAGCAATTCGCCGTCGTCATCGAACTCTTGCAGAAGGCCGAAGTGCAGCTCTACGAAAGAGTGCGGCAGCGGCTGCGTCTTCAGGCGTGACGCACCGGCGGAATGCTTAAACAATTCGGTGTGGAATTCAAGGATAGCGAGACGCCACGAGGGGCCGAGCGAGCGACGCGCAATCCTCGAACGCGTGATCGCCGCAAGCCTGCCGCAGGAAACGGCGAGACAAGAGCATGCCGACACGATGCACCGGCATTAGCCGCTGCCAACGTGAAACGTCAAACTCAGACTTGATCCCCTTGATTGAGGCCGCGGCCTTGCTGACTTCGCGTTGCTCGAGCAGGTGGCAGGCCCAGACGCGATCAATGCGGCGCCCCGCCGCGAAGCAAATGCCGATAGCCGTACTCAGTCATCCAGCGAGCGCGAGCTAGGTGTGTCTGCCAGGCGCGCCGAGCACGCTCAGGCTCTTGGGCCGGATTAAGGTGCAGCACGATCCGCGCAACCTCTTTCCAATCGGCGCCGTCGGCTTCGGCATGGAGCAGGCGCAGGTAGGTGACCAGGTGCTCTTCGTCATAGCCGGTCAGAACGGAGGCGGTCGGTGCTTCGTCGGCGACATCCTGGTCAAGCAGGGGCTTCTGCATGGGCGACTTTCGCGCGCGAGATTCTGGCGACCGAGCGTAGGCTAGATGCTGCACCGGCGAATAGATCCCAAATGCGCACCACGCGGTGCATCACCGGCATCCTAGGGCGCCCTGGCTGCTGCTGTGTCTCGATAGCGTCGGTGGCGCCTTGACATACAATGCAAATGCATTACATCGAAGAGTGTGCAACCCCCGGAGCCGGCCATGGCGAAAACGGCTGAAATTCTCGAAATTCCCGCCACCATCACTGAGCGTGGCCAGACGACCGTGCCCGCGGCAATCCGGAAAATGCTCGCGCTCGGCAAGCGCGATCAGGTGGTGTTTCGCGGGCTTGCGGATGGCACCGTCGTGATCGCGAAGAAGGTGGCCCAGGTCGAGGATGGCGATCCCGTGATCGGCAAGTTTCTCTCATTTCTCGCGCGCGACATGGCGAATGAACCGTCGCGGATTCGGCCGGTGCCGCGCTCACTCGTGTCCCGCGGCAAGGACCTGGTCAAGGGCGTTAAGGTCGATCTCGACGCGCCGCTTGCGGACGACTAGGCGTGAGCCACAAGACGCTCGAAATCAACGGCTGGACGATCTACGCGCACCCGTTGTTTCTCGACCAGCTTGAGGCGATGGTCGGCGCCGTCGAAAAAGCGCGGAAGAAAGACCCGCAAGGATACAAGAAGAAGCGCGCTACAAAACTACTCGCAGCCGTTCTCAAGGTCGCGTTCGAAGACATTCCGAACGACCCGACGCGCGACGCCTACCGCCAGGGCGGCACGCTCGGCGACGCGTACAAGCATTGGTTCCGGGCAAAATTCCTACAGCAGTTCCGGCTGTTCTTTCGCTACCAGCAGTCCGCGGACGCGAAGGTGATAGTGTTGGCCTGGGTCAATGACGACACGACGTTGCGCGCTTATGAGAGCGCCGACGACGCCTACGCGGCGTTTCGCAGGATGCTCAATCGCGGCAATCCGCCCGACAGCTGGCCGGACCTGCTCGCGGCGGCGAGCGCAGATTCGGCGAAGCAACGGCTGGCTCGCGCCGCTCCCAAGACATAGCTCTCGCTCGGCCAGCAACCGAGCGTTCGCTGGGGTTTGGGCGGCTCGGCGGATGGTCGCGGAGCAACTCGCCACCCCGACGCGACGCAGGATCTCGTCGCGGAGCTAGGCCTCGCAGGGCTAATCGGGCTCCTGGTGCGGGATCGATAAAGCTCACTCTCCTCGCTTAGTGTCTGTTCCAAAACATGTTGAGTCGAATGAATCGGTTGTGATTCAAGGTGAGCGGCCTGATTCGATGGGGACGCGCCGCCAATGTGGACTACCGAGAACCGTGCACGCTACGACCGCAGCCGCCTGCGCTATCCGAGCGACTTGACCGACGAGGAGTGGGCGCTGATCGCGCCTCGCATCCCGCCGGCCAAGCGCGGCGGCAACAAGCGTACGGTGGACCTGCGCGAGATTGCCAACGGGCTGATGTACATCCTGAGCACAGGTTGCCAGTGGCGCGCGATCCCCAAGGACCTGCCGCCGCGCTCGACGCTGTATGGCTACTTCGATCTGTGGAGCTGGAACGGCACGCTCGATAAAATTCATCACGCCCTCTATGTCGAATGTCGCGAAAGGGCCGAGCGCGAGGCTTCTCCCACCGCCGCCATCATCGATAGCCAGAGCGTGAAAAGCGCTGAAAAAGGGGGCCTCATGATCTCCATGGCTACGACGCGGGCAAGAAGATCAAGGGCAAGAAGCGGCACATTCTCGTCGACACGCAAGGCCTCTTGATGCACGCCATCGTGCATGCGGCGGACATCCAGGATCGCGACGGCGGCGTGCTCCTGATGGCAACGTTGTTCGGCCTCTATCCCTTTCTTCTGAAGCTCTACGCCGACGGCGGATATCAAGGGCCACATTTCCAGAAGGGGCTGCGTAGCGCTCTGAAGCGCGTGAACCTCGAAATCGTCAAACGCTCCGATCAGGCTCACCGTTTCGTCGTCTTGCCCAAACGCTGGATCGTCGAGCGTACCTTTGCCTGGCTCGGGCGATGCCGAAGACTGTCCAAAGATTGGGAATGCTTCAATCACAGGGCGCTCGCCTTTCTCAAGCTGGCCTCCATCCGACTCATGCTGCGAAAGCTATGCAATCCAAGGTAATCTTTCCGGACAGACTCTTAGATTAATGTTCGTTATCGTAGTCCAACTACGACTTTGGCCTCGAGTTTCAAACTGGTCGGTTCATACCCTCGTAACAATAAGCTAACCCGCCCTATTCGTGAGAGCGCGGTATTTTGGTCCGACTGGTGCATCCGCACACCTCCGCTGACGAGGCGCACAGGATTGCCTTCGGCTTTTCACCGCCTGACGACCGGTACTTTGCAACGCGCTTGAGGGATGGGTTGGGTGAACGCGGGCGGACGCCCCACCGGTCAAGGACCGAGCGGCAGCAGCGCGCCGGGCAAGCTGCGGATCAGGTCGGCTTCGGGACATGCCGCGGCGAACGCAAGGCGAATGCGGCTCTTGGTCTCGACAACCCGGGCGGCGATTTTCAAGAGCCGAAGACGCAGCGTCGCGAACTCGGCAGTGGCCAATTCCCGGACTTTGGGAATGGCGTCGCGCACGGTCAGCATCAGCCAATAAGCGGCGGTATGGAGAACGAGGCGGACTTGATTGGCGAGCGCCGAACGGCAACTGGTGCGATCGGAGGCGAGCTGCGTCTTATGCAGCTTGATCAGATTCTCGGCTTGGCCGCGCGCGCAATACAGGCTGTCGTAGATCCACTCGGCCGAGCCGACATCGAGGCTGGTGACGACGAAGCGGATGTCGAGGCCGAGCATCGTCGCCTCAATACGGGCGACGGTGCGTCGTTCGCGATCCCAGGACTTTGCCTTGTGGCGCGTCTCGGTATAGCCGCGCAGAACCGGCAGGTTCTCGATGGCGCGTCGCGTGCGGATGTCGTCGGCGACCGCGTCGACTTTTCTGGCGAGCGGCTTGGTGCCGGACAGACCGAAGATGTAGTCGATGCCGTTGGTCTCGCACCACGCCATTGCCTCCGGCCGGGCATAGTGCCCGTCGCCACGGAACGTAATTCGCGTGTTGTGCCACCGCGTCCGGATATGCCGTACCAGGCGGCGCAGATGGGCACGCACCTCGACGCCGCCCGGCGTCTTGCCGGGCCGCAGCACGACCGCCACGGGCCGGCTCTTCTCCGTGTCGTAGACGTGGATCGGCAGGAAGCAGCGTTCGTCATAATGAGCGTTGAACAGCGAGAGCTGCTGATGGCCGTGGACGACATCGCAGGTATCATCGATGTCGAGCGTGACGGATGCCGGCTCGCGCGGGTAGCTATCCATCCATGCGTCGACCAAAGTGTAGGTCAGTCGGATCACGTCGCGCAGGCGCGGAGCATTCTCCAGACGCGACAGCGTCGGTTGGGAACACAGATCGCGACCCGTGTCCGGCAGCCGTCCGCAGGCCAGCTTGAATGCCGGATCGGACCGCAGATGATCGAGGTCGTCGGCGTCCTCGTAGCCGCAGCAGATCGCGAACATGCGCGCGCGGAACATATCGACAAGGCTGTGCACGACCCGCGTCGGATCGCGCCGATCCGGGAACACCCGGGCCAAATTGTCGGCCAAGCCGAGACGCCGCTCGGCCATCGCCAGAAGCATCACGCCCCCGTTCGAGGTCAGCCGACCGCCATCGAAGGCAGCTGTGACTTTCTTGGCGTGAACGGCTGGAAACGAGAAGGGCAGAATCGTATCATCGGTCATGGCGGGCCTGGTGTTCGCGGCTGAAGGTGATGGGGTTGGCTTTGCAACCGAATCCTACGCCGCATCAGCGCTTTACACCACGCTCGCCAGCCTCTCAGGCGCCCTCTGACGAATAAGACGGGCTAAACGGCTCCATACCCGCGCCTGAGGCCCTGAGCGTGCGCACATCTGCTGGTGTCAATGCAGACGCGGCCCCGCCTTTCGGCGAGGCCGCTCTCGCGGGCCCTCAGTCCCGGCTGGGGCGGGACCAGATGAGCTGAAGACCTTCCTGGCCTTCCACCTCAATCAGGGTGGCATAGATTGGAGCCGGGAAGCTCGGGTCGTCCAGCTTGACCGAGAGGTAATCGCGCTCGGTGTCCCTGGCGGTCTTCTGCCAAGCCGCTCCTAGCTCGACATTGGACGAACCCGCTCCGCGGGAGGGTATCCGCGTTGAGCGTGGGGTATCCCCCTTGAAGCCAGCCCGTGTCTCTGACCCCGACACCACCCGTACAGCGACGTAATCCATTCCATTTCAGACGCGCTTGCCCTTGGCAAGATGGTGTTGCTGCCCGCGCGCAGCGTCCCCCTTGCCAAGGAGTTCGCTATGACCTCGCTTCGGTTACGCATGATGGAAGACATGCAGGTACGCAACCTGTCGCGACACACACAGGATTCGTATTTGCTGCAGGTTTCGCAGTTCGCCCGGCATTTCGCTAAATCGCCGGCTTTGCTAGGCCCGGAGGATATCCGAGCCTACCAGGTCTATCTGACGAACGAGAAAAAGCTGGCGCCACGTTCGGTGCACGTGACCGTCGCAGCGCTTCGATTCCTCTACCGCGTCACGCTCGGCCTCGATTGGGATTTCGACCAGGTCATTCCGTGCCCAAAGGCGCCAAAGACACTGGCCGTCATTCTCAGCCCCGAGGAGGTGCTGCACTTCCTTGGCTGCATCGAGAGCTTCAAGCACCAGGCGATCCTGACGACATGCTATGCCGCCGGCCTGCGTATTTCCGAGGCGACCCGCCTGAAGCCTGAGGCCATCGATCGCCAGCGCATGGTGCTGCGCGTCGAACAAGGCAAGGGACAGAAGGACCGCTACGTCATGCTATCGGCCAGGTTGCTGGAGGTGCTGACGGACTATTGGCGCGCCGTGCGACCCACCGGGGGTTGGATGTTTCCCGGCGCCGTTACTGGAGAACCGATATCGACAAGCGCCGTGGATGCCACCTGCCGCAAGGCACATCGGGTGTCGAAACTCTCCAAGCCGGTGACGCCGCATTCGCTGCGGCACGCATTTGCGGTGCACCTGCTCGAAGCCGGAACCGATCTCCGCACCATCCAGCTCCTGCTCGGCCATCGCAGCCTGTCGACGACCGCCCAATATTTGCGGATCGCTACCAACAAGGTCTGCGCGGCGACGAGCCCGCTTGAACTGCTGCCGCGCCCAATCCCCAAGGCTTCCTCGCCGCCAACGCCCGAACATTTCTGACGGCCAACCTCATGGGCCGCTCAAGTCCGGAGGTCGCGGATATATTCCGTCGCTACGGTGCTGCCTGGCGAGAGCAGCACCGGGCCTCGCTATCGACCGAACGACGCGCAGCGATGACTGCCATCGAGCGCTGCCGAACGTCGGCGCTCGGAGGGCATGTCGAACAGTGTGACCGCTGTAGTGAACGACGGATCGCGTACAACAGCTGCCGTTCCCGCAGTTGCCCCAAGTGCCAGTGGCTCGCCCGAGCGGAATGGATCGAGGCTCGGCGGGAAGAGCTTCTCGATACGCAGTACTTCCATGTCGTCTTCACCGTTCCCGACGAGATCGCCGCGATTGCCTTCCAGAATGCCAGCACGGTCTACAAGATCCTGTTCCACGCAGCCGCCGAGACTTTGCGCACCATTGCTGCCGATCGGCGACATCTCGGCGCGGAGATCGGGTTTTTCGCGGTGCTTCACACCTGGGGTCAGAATCTCAGCCATCATCCCCATCTCCACTGCGTCGTGCCCGGCGGCGGGCTGTCGCCTGACGGGAGCCGCTGGATCGCGTGTCGTCCCGGCTTCTTCCTACCAGTCGCCGTGCTCTCCCGACTCTTCCGGCGATTGTTTCTCGAAGGCCTGCAAAGAGCATTCGATGCCGGTGAGTTGCGATTCTTTTCGTCATTGGAACGGCTGCACGATCCCGTCGCATTCCGGCGCTATCTGGATCCCGCCCGCCAGGTCAACTGGGTGGTCTATGCCAAGCCACCCTTCGCGGGCGCTGAGCAGGTTCTGGAATATGTCGGACGCTATACACACCGGGTGGCAATCGCCAACAACCGGATCGTCGATATCGAGGATGGCAAGGTACGCTTCCGGTGGAAGGACTATCGCAACGAGAACCGGCAAAAGGTGATGACGCTCGACGCCGGGGAGTTCATCCGGCGTTTCCTCGTCCATGTCTTGCCCGAGGGATTTCAGCGCATCCGTTATTACGGTTTCATGGGCAACCGCTACCGCAAGCAAAAGCTCGCCCGCTGCCGCGAACTGCTCGGAATGCAGCAGTCCGATACGCCGGTAAAACCGAAGGAAGGGCGCGATTATCGCGACAAGGTCGAGGAGCTGACCGGAGTTTCCCTGCGAGAATGTCCCTTTTGCCGTCAAGGGCAGATGGTGTGCATCGAGGTGCTCGCGCCCGTTGCGTCACACGACCCACCTCTTATGGACACTTCATGACGGTCGGGCTTTTCAACTCATTGATCATCGTGCTTTCCGTCTGCCAAGGCAGACAGCAGGCGTCCTATTGTCACGCCTCCGACATCGAGCCCTCCAGGCGCTGGCGTCGCCGGTCCTTTCGTCCGGGAGACCATATCTCGATTAGAATGTTTCGCATCAAGACCGCATCCAGCATGTCCCCGAAGCCCCGGCGACGGCGCTGTCCATCGGGAAGCAGCATCCAATTTCCATAGCGGCAGCTGCGCGCTAGGCGGCTTCGTCCAACACGTTTTTAGATTACCGGCGCACTCGCAGCTGCGCACTTTGAAGTTTCGGTACCGCGCCGCCAATCTAAAAACGCTCTCTATTATGCGTAGAGCGGCATTATGCGGAGTGTTGGCCTGTGAGGCTGGATTTCCGCCGGTTTTGGTGGATTTTGCTCCGCATAATGTCGAACACCTTGGGCCGTCGTGACGCATAGTCCGCCTTAAACGGAGGTCGTCTTTGGTCTATGTTTGCGCGCGACATGAACATTTAGGCGTAGGCTACAAAGTTGGTCGACAAGAATGAAGCTTCGGGGGAAATCGCACGCATTCGACGGCGGTTAGCTGATCTGAATGCAGAGCGGATGGAGCTTGAGCGTGAATTGGAAGCGCTTGAGCAAAAGCTGATCTCCGGTAGCCGCGCGGCCGAACGGCACGCTTTTGCCGATGCCTCTGTTACCAACAACTCCTCATCTATCGAGAAAATCGAGTTGTTCCGGCGCCTGTTCGCCGGGCGGCCCGATGTTTTCCCGGTGCGATGGGAAAATAGAAAAGCTGGACGCTCCGGTTATTCGCCGGCCTGTTCCAACGAATGGGCGAAAGAAATCTGCGGGAAACCGAAGGTAAAATGTGGGGAATGCCCGCATCAGGCTTTCATTCCTCCTTCCGAGGACATCATCGAAAAGCACCTTCGTGGCGGCGATACCCGCACCGGTGACTTTGTCGCCGGTGTATACCCGTTGCTCCAGGACGAAACATGCTGGTTCCTCGCCGCAGACTTCGACAAGGAGGCGTGGGCGGAGGACGCCGGGGCGCTCCTGCAAACCTGCCGCGGCAGAGGCATCGCTGCCGCTCTCGAGCGGTCCCGATCGGGAAATGGCGGCCATGTCTGGATATTCTTCGGCGAACCGATCCCGGCGCGGACCGCGCGCCAGATGGGGGCGGCCCTGATCACGGAGACGATGGAGAAACGTCCCGAGATCGGCTTCTCCTCTTATGATCGGTTCTTTCCCAACCAGGATACGATGCCACTTGGTGGCTTCGGCAATCTGATTGCACTTCCCCTCCAACGAAAAGCTCGCGAAGTTGGCAACAGCGTTTTTGTCGACAGAGATCTGCGACCTTACGACGACCAATGGGCGTATCTGTCTTCTCTCCCAAGATTATCAGCTGATGCGGCCTTCGGGATCGCCAACGAGGCGGAACTGTCAGGACGGGTGTTGGGCGTCCGGATGCCGGTCGATGACGAACATGCTGACGAGCCGTGGAAGATGTCGCCGTCACGCCGTAGTGAGCCACGGCGTATCAATGCTGCGATACCACAGCAGATCAGGATCGTGGTCGCTGATCAGATCTACATCGACAGGACAGAACTTCCGCCGGCCCTGATTGCGCAGTTCGTTCGCTTGGCAGCGTTCCAGAACCCGGAATTCTATCGCGCGCAAGCAATGCGTTTGCCGACATTCGGCAAGCCTCGAATCGTCTCGTGCGCCGAGCTCCATCCTCGACATGTAGCTCTGCCTCGCGGCTGCTTCGACGAAACTGTCGAACTCATCAAGAGTCACGGGGCGGTCGCCATTTTGGACGATCATCGCGAAGATGGAACGGCGCTGCCTGCCGGCGTCTCATTCCAGGGCGGACTGCGAGGGCCACAATCCCGGGCTTTCGATGCTCTCGTTGCCCACGACAGCGGCGTGCTCGCCGCCACGACGGCCTTCGGCAAGACGGTTGTCGCAGCCGCACTCATCGCACATCGCGCCCGCAACGCACTGGTTCTCGTTCATCGCCGGGAACTACTCACTCAATGGGTGGAGCGCCTGAGTTCCTTTTTGAACATCGATCCGAAACAGATCGGCGTTATCGGGGGTGGAAAAAGAAAGCCGACCGGCGTCATCGATGTGGCGCTCATCCAGAGCCTCGTCCGCAATGGAGAGGTCGCTGATATCGTTGCTGATTACGGTCATCTGATTGTCGACGAATGCCATCATCTGTCCGCTGCAAGCTTTGAGCTTGTCGCTCGGCGGTCAAAGGCGCGATACGTCGTCGGCCTGTCCGCGACCGTTGCCCGAAAGGACGGGCATCATCCCATCATCTTCATGCAATGCGGCCCTGTTCGCCATCGGGTCGATGCAAGAGTTCAGGCTGCCGAACGTGGCATTCGTCACCGCGCCCGCGATCGCTCGACGAAATTTGAATTGCCGCCGTCCTTGGCGTTGGCCGAACGCCCGTCAATGCCGGCGATCTATGCAGCCCTGGCGCAGGACAGTGGCCGGAATGACCTGATCTTTGATGATGTATTGAAATCGCTTGAAGCCAAGCGTTCGCCCATCGTTCTGACAGAACGAAAAGACCATCTCGAATATCTTCGTCAGAGATTCTCGCCATTCGTGAAAAATCTCGTGGTGCTGCGTGGCGGCATGTCCGCGAAGGATCGCAAAACAGCCAACACGGTGTTGAATGTCCCTGATGATGATGAGCGTCTGATACTCGCAACAGGCCGCTACATTGGTGAAGGCTTCGATGACGCTCGACTCGACACGCTGTTCCTGACGATGCCGATCGCCTGGAAGGGAACATTGGCACAGTATGTCGGCCGCCTGCATCGCCAGCATGATGGCAAGAAAGATGTTTTGGTCGTCGACTATGTCGATAATACCGTCCCGGTTCTGGCCCGGATGGGAGCGAAGCGACGAGCGGGTTATCGCGCGCTGGGCTACGTGATCGAGTAGTGGCGCCCCGCTGAGAGCGGAGCGCCGTTGGGCCAGTCATCGCGACCAGATGAGCTTGTGCTCGCCCTTGTCACCCTGAACTAGGGAGGCGTAGACCGGAGCCGTGAAGGACGGATCGTCGAGCTTGAGCGAGAGGTACTCGGCACCAGTCTCACGGGCGGTCCTGCTCCAGCCGGCGCCGAACTCGACACCGTTGGCGGTGACGCGATAGTCGGGCGCCTTGTCGTTGTCGCGGTCGCAGGGTTTGATGGTGGCCTTGACGTTGAGGGTGAGGGTCTTGATCGTGCCGGCGAAGGCGCCGTTGTCGTCGCGGGTGAAGGTGCCGATCTGAGCCATTGTCGTATCTCCTGAGAGTTCCCCGAAGCCGCCCGATGCAGCCTCGATGGCGGTCGTGAGGCGATGGACCGGACGTCTGCACCCTCGGGCCGCAGCGTCAGCGGAGGACGGCGGCAGCCGAGCTTGTTGTTGCGCGAGGAATGCGGCGTGGCCGCAGGGGAAGAAGGTCGGCGGAGCCGTTGCAGGCCAAGTCTGGAGCGGCGCCAGACCAGCCCCAAGAGAGGCCGCATCGGGGGCTTCGCCGGCATTGTCGGCAGAGAACGACGCTGGCGGTCGGCGCCTCTTCAGCACGTTCGGCGCCGCCGGCGCGTCAACCCTCCGGCATTACGGCCAGCATGCTCCGACCCAACGACACACGCCGCGCCCGACGGGTCTCCACGGACATGTCGGATTCGGATCCAGTGGGCAAAACGCCTATCGCATGGAATGGGATCGAAACCTTCGGTTTGCTCGACGCGCCGGGCGCTCCCGGCGTGAACAAGCAACTCGAAGGAAAACGTGGTGACAAAACGAAAGCGCAGACATCGCCGAAGCGTTGATGTCCGGATCAACTGGCTGCAACCGCATGTCGATGACTTCAAGGACTGGCTCTCGCTGCGGAAATACACACCGGCGACAGTAACAGAGGTGGCGCGCCTGCTCGCGCTGTGGGCCGATTGGGTCCGCGCGTCCGGCTTCGAGATCGAAACGCTCGCCGCCGGCTTCGCCGCATCGGCGTCGGTGTTCCGGGGTAGCAAGACAACTCGTGCGCCACAGGGCGCCGCCGCGCTGTTCATCGCCTATCTGCGTGAGACGAACGTGCTGCCGCCGGAGCGGCGGCCGTCGCTGGAGGAGAGCTGGCCGGCACTGGCCGCCTTCCGTCGCTGGATGCGGGAGCAGCGCGGCGTCAAGGACTCCACGCTCGACACCTATCAGGCGATCCTGGTCGACCTGCTGGCGTCGCTCGGCACCGATCCGGCCCCGTACACAGCCGCCGCGATCCGCGGCTTCGTGCTCGATCGCGCGAAGCCGCACGGACGCGGACGGGCGCAAGGCATCACCGTCGCCACGCGCGCCTACCTCAAATATCTTGTGGCGACAGGGCAGTGCCCGGTCGGCCGGGAACAGGCTGTTCCGAGCTTCGCGAACTGGCAGTTGGCGACGACGCCACGCTTCCTCGGGCAAGCCGACATCGGCCGCCTTCTTGCCGCTTGTGACGGCGAGGATCGGCTGCGCGATCGGGCCGTCATTCTGCTCCTTGCCCGCTTGGGCCTCAGGGCAAGCGAAGTCGCTAATCTGGCCTTCGGTGAGATCGACTGGGTGGCTGGCAGGATAACCCTTGCCGGCAAGGCTCGGCGCGAGGAGCGCCTGCCACTGACTCAGGAGATTGGCGATGCCATCCTCGCCTATATCGAGCGGGCACGGCCGCGCGTCGCGACAACGCGGGTCTTCCTGACGAGTGCTGCGCCCGTCAGGCCGCTCAGCCGCATCGCCGTGAAATGCATCGTGCGCCGTGCCCTCGATAGGGCTGGCGTCAAAAGCATCCATCGTGGGGCTCATGTTCTGCGCCACTCCGCCGCGACGACCATGCTGCGCAACGGCGCCAGCCTTGCCGGTGTCGGCGCCGTGCTGCGGCACCGCTCCCCATCGGTCACAGCGCTCTATGCCAAGGTGGATATCGGCCTCTTGTCGGAGATTGCGCAGCCCTGGGGCGGGAGGCTACCATGTTGAGCGAGGACGCTGACCGCTACATCACCCTTCGCCGCACGCTCGGTTACAAGCTGGTCAAGGCCGAGCGGTGTCTTCGTGCCTTCGCGCGCTTCGCCGCCGGGCGGGACGAAGCGCATATCCGCACCGCATCCGTTCTCGCCTGGTTGCCGACGGTCGCCCGGACGCCGGGCGCACGCGAACGGCGCCTGACGGACCTGATCCTGTTCGCGCGCTTCCTGCATGCCGAAGATCCTCGGCATGAGATCCCGCGCGCCGACTTCGCGCGGAACCGGCAAACGCGACCGATTCCCTATATCTATACCGCGGACGAGATCGCCCGCATCCTCGAGGCCGCCGGCAGGCTCCGACGTCAGAAGCCCAATCCCCTGCGTCACCAGCTCTACGTCATGCTGTTCGGGCTGATCGCCGCCACGGGACTGCGCATCTCGGAGGCCATTGCGCTCAAGCTTGATGACATTGGGCCCGATGGTGTGCTGCACATCCGCGAGACCAAGTTCCGCAAGAGCCGGCTCGTGCCGCTGCATCCGACGGTCATCGAGGCGCTCGCCCGCTATCTCGAGGCCCGCCGCCAACGCGCCGGCGCAAGCGACTGGCTGTTCCCATCCGTCCGGCACAGGGCGCTGTACTCGACGACGGTGAATTACACATTCCGCTGCGTCTTGCGGCGAGCGGGAATTGCACCGGAGCGAAGCCAGCAGCCTCGCATCCACGATCTGCGCCATACCTTCGCAACTCGCGTGCTCGAACAATGCGGTGTCGAGCGTGGCGCGGTCGCCCGGCACTTCGTCGCTCTGTCGACCTATCTCGGCCATGCCGATATCCAGAACACCTACTGGTACCTCCAGGCGACGCCGGAGATGATGGCGGATATCGCCTCGGCAGCGGAAATGCTGGTTGGAGGGAGCGTGGCATGACGAAGCTCGCCCCTCTCATCACAGGCTTCCTGCGCGACTACATGCCCCGCCAGCGCGGCTACAGTCCGGAAAGCTGCGAGACCTACGCGTTCAGCTTCAAGCTGCTGTTCGACTTCGCCGCGAAACGGCTCGGCACGCGTCCGTCACGGCTGACGATCGAAGACCTGGACGCGCCGCTGATCGTCGCCTTCCTGGCCCACATCGAACAGGAGCGCGGCAATGGCGCCGCCACGCGCAACCTGCGGCTCGCCGCCATCAAGACGTTCATGCGCTATGTGGAGCACCGGGTGCCCTCCGCCCTTGAGCAGATCGGTCGCGTCCATGCCATCCCGGTCAAGCGCCACGACCAGAAGCTCATCCGCCATCTGACGATGGAGGAGGTTCGCGCGATCCTCAACGCCCCCGATCTTGCGACACGATCCGGCGTGCGCGACCGGGCGATGATGCACCTCTGCTTTGCCGGGGGCTTGCGGGTCTCCGAGCTGGTCGGCGTTCTGACCGAAAACCTGTCGCTCCAGCACGGAGCGAGCGTGACGATCCGGGGCAAGGGCCGCAAGGAACGCTGCCTCCCACTCTGGAAGGACACCGCGCGCGACCTTCGCGCCTGGTTGAGCGTCAGGGGAGCAGTCCGCGTGCCGGAGCTGTTCGTCAACGCACAGGATGAGCCGATGACCCGTGCGGGCTTCGAGTACGTGCTCGACAAGCACGTTCGTGCGGCGGCCGAGGCGTGCCCGTCCTTGCGCAGTCGTTCGATCTCTCCGCACCAGCTTCGGCATAGCTGCGCGGTGATCATGCTGCAGGCGACGCACGATATCCGGAAGGTGGCGCTGTGGCTTGGGCATGCCGATATCCGCACAACCGAGGTCTATCTCCGCATGGATCCCTCGGAAAGGCTCGAGGCAGTGGAAGCGGTCGTTCCGCCGGAGCTGCGCCGCGGTCGGTTCAGGGCGCCGGATGCATTGATCGCCTCTTTGTTGGAGAACGCATCTACGTCCGACACGACGTGAGGCTTCATTATCATGCTACGGTGACGCGCCGTCGGTCCGTTCGGTGCGGCAGCACGATCGTGCCGGCCACATCAGCAAGTTGAGCCTTCTCCCGTTCGATCTTGGAACCGGAGAAGGACGCTCTTGTTGCGCGTGAATCTGGTTAGTGCGGTGACGCCGTCATTGGCCTTGGTGATGCCTGTGAGCCGATGCTCTCCTGTGAAGCTGCTTGGGCTCACGTCCATACCGGCCTTTTGCTGGCGGATCACGCGCCACAATACGCTCGCTGCGCTCGCCGACCTTTACCCGCAATGGCTCGTTCGCGATCTTCTTCCCCTGCCGCCAAGCGGCGGCATTCCTCGCGAGGCAACAAGATCGCTCAGCCCGCCATCCTCCGCTGACGCTGCGGGCCAAGGCTGCGGGGCGGTCGTTGCGGCGCTCACAGATCGCCATCAAGGCCGCGATGGTCGCGGGCTTGGAAACAGCAACAGGAGATCACCATGGCTCAGATTGGCACCTTCACCCGCGCCGAAGATGGCTCGTACACCGGCACCATCAAGACGCTTTTGCTCAACATTAAGGTACGCTTCCTTCCGACCGAACCCTCCGGTAACGAGAAGGCGCCGGACCTGCGCGTGACGGCCGGCAACGTTGAGATAGGCGCCGCGTGGCAGCGGACCTCGAAAGAGAACACCGTCTATCACTCGGTGAAGCTCGACGACCCGTCCTTCCCGGCGCCGATCTACGCCAACTTCGTCGCGGTCGATGACGGCTACGCGCTCGTCTGGTCACGTGATGGTGCGCCAAGCTTTGGCCGGCAGGCCGATCGCGAGCGCTTTAACGGCGGCCGGCCGACGCTGACGGTTGCGGCGCATCAGTTTCGGGGGACGGCCGCGGCCCGACCATGGCTTCGGCGGCAAGGGACCGGTGCCGGGCGCCCATACCGTTGTGCTCGACAGAAGACCCGCCACATAGGTCAATCCCAGCGCCGTGATCTCCGTGCGCAGATCGCTGTTGTTGCCATAGCCCGCGTCCATCAGCACGACACCACGCGGAAGGCCGGTCGCACAGGCCCACCGCAACTGCTCCAGCGCGATCTCCGGCTTGGTCCGGAAGCCGACTTCGGCAGGAATGCCCACCTTGCGCCGCCGATCGCAATCCTCAGTCCATTCCTTCGGAAGATAAAGGCGGTAGGCAACAGGCAGGCTGGCGTGGTGATTGGCAATCGATAATGACACCGCCACCTGGCAATTATCCTGCTTGCCGAGCTGCCCGCAATATTGCCGTGCAACTCCAACCGAATGTCGCCCCTGCTTGGGAAATCCGGTGTCATCGATGATCCAAGCTTCGATCGGGCCCTGGCGTTCGATCGCCGGCAGGACCATCTCTCGTACCTTGCCCAGCACCTTCTCATCCGACCAGGCGCCGCTGCCGACGAAATGCAGCAGCGATTGATGTTGGGCGGCCGTCCGTTCCGGAGCCGTCATCGCCGCCATTGGCTCCACGCTCTTACGACCGCCACAGGCCATGAGGCCGACGCAATAGTCGCGCAGCGGTGCCTTCCGATCAGCATGACCGATGACGCTGGCAAGCCCTTCCAAATACGTCGCAAATCGCATCTCACTGGTCTTGGTGCCACGCCCGCTCATGTAGCCTCCTCGGCTGATGGTCCATGCTTCAACCATCGCTGATTCCGGCCGGATAAAGCCTGCGGTTTTGTGACTCAGTCGTACTAGGCGGTGCATTCACCAGCGAAGTCGAGGTCTATGCCAGTCTGATCCGCTACGGCAATTGCGCCGATGTCGTCAGGGCCACTCGGCAGGCCATTGAGCGCGGATATCCAAACGCAGCGGCTTGGGGCGATATCAAAGCGCGGGAATCGACGACTTCGGAGGTTGCTGATCGTCGGTGCGACCTTGATCATCAAGTTGCTTGACGAGGCTTGAATGCCCCGCTCTGGATTCCTGCCGGGACGCGATGACCCCACCAGAGCTGGCGCGAGAAGGTCCATGGCCGCATCCAGTCGAGGCAGGTTTTTTCCCGCTGCTTGACGGCGGGACAAGCAGGCGTGCTCCGCGAAGCCGTGGCCGCCCGCAGGAACATCCTGGTGGCCGGCGGCGCCTCGACCGGCAAGACCACCCTGACGAACGCATTGCTGGCCGAGATCGCCGGCACCGCCGATCGCGTGGTCCTAATCGAGGATACGTGTGAGCTGCAATGCCGCGCGCGGAACCCGGTCGCGCTGCGCACCAAGGACGGCGTTGCGTCGCGTCCCTGTCTGATCTGGTCCGCTCGTCCCTGCGCCTCAACCGAATTCAAATTGGCGAAGTCCGCAGCAGCGAAGCCTTGGAGCTGCTCAAAGCCTGGGGCACGGGGCATCCCGGCGGGACCGGAATGATTCACGCCGGCACGGCGCTGGGCGTGCTTCGCCGCCTCGAGCAGCTCATCCAGGAAGCCCTCCTCACCGTTCTCAAAGCGCTGATCGCCGAGACCATCGATCTCGTCGCGGTGCTGCGCGGCCGCGCCTCACTGACTATTTTCTCGAACCGGAGCGGGCATCAATCCACGTGATAGCCGAGCTGCGGGGCGACCAGTTCAGAATGCCCGCCATGGAGCCGCTAGATCGAAGGAAGATATTTTCGGCTGCCGAAACTTCGCAACGGTTGATCGGCGCGACCTACAACATCCGCTGAAACAGGAGCTGGGAATGGACAAGGTCGTGCATTACGTAGTCAGCCGACTTCCGGTGATCGGCGCCGACCCGGCGGTGATCAACTACAATCGGATTGATCGCCTTCGTTTCGCCCCTCAGGCGGGCGCATGACGCATCCTGAGGATATTCGCGACCTGCTCTTACGGTTCACAGGCCCCGACGCTAACGCAGACGCTTGCGCGAATCGAGAGCGCGATGCGCGGGGTGGAGGCGAAGGATTGCGAAAGCTTTTTCGAAGGCGTGGGAGGAAGCCTTGGCCGCGGCCGCCGAGATGAAGCGCCTGGCCGGGTAGATCAATGGACCATCCATGGCTCGGCATCCTGCTTTGCCTTCCGCACATCCTCGAACCGGGCGACTGGGTCGAATATCGCTCGGCGCCGGCAATACTGGGCGCGATTTCGACCTGGAGACCAACCTGCCGGTCGCCGAGCTCAAAAATTCATTCGATGGCAGGGCGGCGCGGAGTCGATCCGTGAGATCCCGTGTTCAAGGATTAGCTGCTGACGTTGCTGCCGCCAGGGTAATCCACGAGCGCTTAACTGAATCCGGTCTGCGCCCGCCACAAGCGAGCGTAAGCGCCTTCAGCCGTCAGCAGATCAGCATGCCTTCCCTCCGCAACAACACGTCCCTTATCCAACACGACGATCTTATCGGCTCCGCAAATCGTGTTGAGTCGATGAGAGATAACCACGATGATCTTGCCGGCCAGACGCAGTTCCTCAATCGCCCGTATGACAAATGCCTCGGCGACGGAGTCGAGAGAGGCGGTCGCCTCGTCGAGGATTAAGACCTCTGGATCGCGGTACAAAGCTCGAGCCAACGCTAGGCGCTGCTTCTCTCCGCCCGAAGGGCGTACGCCGTTCTCGCCCAGATAGGCCTGGTAGCCACCTGGCCAGCGCTCGATCACGTCACGCAGACCGATTTGTTCGCAGATGTGCACTATCTTCCCGGTGTTCGGTTCGAACTCGCCAAGCGCGATGTTCTCGATGACTGAGGCCGAGAACACGTCCACGGATTGCGGTACCGCGGCAACAATCTTGCGCAGGGATTCAGCCGAGAGGTCTTGGAGGTTATAGGAGCCGATGCGGATGCGTCCACCCTCAAGCGGGTACACATTTTGCAGCAAGGCAGCAAGCGAACTCTTGCCCGAGCCGCTTTCTCCGACCACAGCCGTGATCTCCCCTCGCCGGAAGCTGACGCTGAAATCCTTGAAAAGCTCCGGCTGGGCGCCATGGCGGAACGTGACGTTCTCCAGATGAATATCGCCAACGTCCGACGTGGTGGCATTAATGCCGCCGCTGCCTGCTGGATCAAGGTCGAATATCTCGAACAGGCGATCCGCCGCGATAATGGCATCCTGAACAATCCTGTTGGCGTGAATTAGGCTTGTAACCGGGCCGGTGATATGGCCGAGCAGCGCATAGCAGGACAGTAACTCGCCGGGTGTAATGGTCTGATCGAGGGCGAGCGTTGCACCGAACCACATCAGCACGATGGTAAAAAGGGTCGAGAGGAAGATCGATGCATTGTCTCCGACGATTGAGATGAGGCCGGACCTGTAGATGGAGTGCAGGGTCTTAACAAAGCGAGTCTCAAACTTCAGGCCGGCATAGCTCTCTATTCCGAAAGCTTTGATCGTGGAGATGGTTCCGAGTGATTCTACCACCTGCGCCTCCAGATCTGCCGCATTCTCCATAATTGCGCGCTCGCGCTTGCTATTCAGCCGGTTCATGGTCCAATAAACTAAGAGGTATACTGGGACGGAGCCCGCCACTACCAAAGCGATTTTCCATGAGTAGACGAACATCAGCCCAAAGGAGAACAGGATCACCAGCACATCAACAAATAAGGTGATCGAGACGTCGTTCAGAAAGCTTCGGATCTTGACCGCGTCGTTCATGCGGGAGATGATTTCTCCTGTACGCATGCCATCAAAAAACTTCTGGGGCAGGCTTAGGACGTGATTGTAGTAGCCTAGGATCAAGTGGAGATCGATCTTTTGCCCCGTTTGCAGGACGAGCCGGTTTCGCAGGAAATTGATCAGGGTCTGCGGCACAAGGATCAGCAGCATCACGACGCTCATGAGATTGAGCAAATTGCGGTTTCCTGCTGTGATAACATGATCGACAATCTTTTGGATGTAGATGGTCGTCGAGAGGCCGAGGAGGGTCGTTATCAGTGCGCCGACGAGGGCCTGCGTTAGTGCGGCTTGGTGGGGCGCAACCAGTCGGGCAAAGCGGAGAAGGGGGGAGGTGGTCTCGTCGCGGCGCTTGAAGTTGTCTGCCGGGACCATGAGCAACAGGACACCAGTCCATTGCGTCTTGAATTCCTCGTGAGACAGCTTGCGGATCTCTCCATACGCTGGGTCCATGATGGTGACCCACCTCCGGTCGATCGCTTGAACGACTACGAAGTGGTGCAGGACCTCCTTTACCACCACATGCGCGATGGCGGGCTTGGGAATCTTGTGCAAGCTGTCGAAGCCACCTTTGACGCCCTTCGCAATGAAACCGAGCTTTTGAGCCGCTTGGAGGAGACCCGACACGCTGGTCCCGGAGCGGTCGGCCGAGGCAAACTGACGGATCAGCGACAGTGGCAACTTGCAGCCATAGAAGGCGCCCACGGAAGCAAGACTAGCAACCCCGCAATCCGTGATGTCGCGCTGCTTGAACTTGGGGATTCGACTCGACATGGCGGCCCACTGGCCCCTTAGAAAATTTAACTAACGAGGTGACAGGAGCGGGTTAAGCCAATCATCGATCTCGTTGTAGAGTAGTTGCAGGAGTGTGCGCTTCGCCACGAGAAAGCGGCCGCGCACGGTCATGCCCTTCTTCAAATGACCGATTATCCCGTTTGTGAGCTCAAGATAATTTCGGGAGAGCGCGCAGCGGACCTTGAACACAGGGTTCTTGTCACGCAGGGTGAAGTCCTGCGCCACGTCTAGCACTGTCGCGTCGATCATACCCCATTGATTGTAGTTGAAAGCATCGACCTGGAGCCGCACCGGCTGGCCCGGCCTTACGAAACCGATGTCTTTGGACGAAACGTAGATTTCTGCCACCAGTTCGCGGTCGGGCGAGATCCAGCCGACAGTTTGCCCCGCCTGGACGTAGCTTCCGGGCATAAGGCCGGCGAATTGCTCGATAGCCCCTGACACGGGGGCACGGATGATAGTCAGATCACGTTCGTTCTCAAGCTGATGCAAGTTGGCTGTTAGTTCTCTCAGGCGCAGATTAGTGTCGAAGAGCTGCTGGTTCCATTCGGCGGATTTGCTCCGGGCGAGGATCTCGCCTCTCGCCTCAAGGCTCTGGAGAGCGAAAGCCTTTTCCTCAATTGACTTCGCGGGCGCGGCAGCAACCGAGACGAGACGCTGAGCACGCTCGAGTTCTGCGGCGGCATTCCTGCGGGCATATCGGTTCTCCCGCAACAAGTTGAGAAAATGCAGCCACTCGGCCCTGGCGGACTCGGTCCGCAGGGGGATGGGCGCGTCCGCCTGCGCACCGAAAGAGATCATGGTCTGAAGATCAGTGGTGCGATCGTTCTTCGCACGAATTTCGCCAGAGAGCACACTGATCTTCTCTTGAATGCCCTTATCGTCAAGGGCGAGGATTTCTCCGCCTTCTGCAACAATATCGTTCTCAACTGCGAGTACACGTGAGATGCGCCCGGAGGTGGGCGCGATCACAGGAGTCTTCTCGACGGTAGGACGAATCGCACCAGCACTTTGAACTGACAGCGTGACGGTTATGACTGGCAGCGACAGCAACGCCGCAGCGACCGAAGACACGATGATCTTATAGATCGCCAAAGATCGTCCTGTTTCTCGCGACAGGATGCTCTCTGCAGTGAAGTTGATCATTTCAGGAGGGAGCAGGATATTGGTCATTGCAGACGTATATTCCTATCGACGATTGGCTGCCTCCATTGAAACTCTGATCGAGTGGGGCTGGTCGCTGCTTAAGTGGTGCACCGACCAGCGCCGCGCTCTGATTGCGGTTATAAGGCTTTGGCCATCTCATTAAGGATGGCGACCACCGCGCCCGCGAATGATTCCAACTCCAATTATTGCACCGAGCGCCAGTGTCGCAACGTTAACCACTGTTTGAACGACCCTATCGAAGATCTTCCAGAACGAGCCTCCCAAAGTTGCCGCTGCTTCTTCTGGGGATAATTCGGTTACGCCGTAGGCTAGCAGGTCGATTTTCATCGTTGCTCGTTTTTCCATGATTGCTCCTTTCTGTTGTCGATAAACGATGCGCGTCAGCGCCGCCGACTCGCAAGCAGATGGACATCAAGAATCGTGCCAACTGCTCTGAGAAAGCGGAAATCTTTTCCATGCTGCTCGAAGGAGCATCGCCATGTCTGACGCGCGACAATGTAGGTTGTTCGCCGCTGAAGGAGTTCGTGGCCGACTTCACCCTGGAGAACCGGTTCCTAAATAGCTTCTAGGATGATGGAGGAGTACGAGACATGAGATATCCTGCATCCGAGATAGCGTGACCGTCGGCTTTGAACGCCGTACTAGCTAGATGTGTCCTCGATGCGCCGCCGGAACTTGGTAGGCAGTCGATCTAAATCAACAGTGTTGTTGAGTTGACGCTCTCGATCTCTCGCCGAAGCCCGCGTGAAAAGCACGGCCCCGGTTCAGCAGTTGCTACTTCCGGGCGCAGGGCCACTTCGGTCGTCATTGCCTCCCGCGCCGTCTCCAGCGCGATCTTTGCGTTCAGTGTAGGGTCGATCTGCGTCTCGTCTTGGTCGTCATCATACCCCGTCTACCATTCGAATGAGGGCGTCGGCCGTTGTAAAACTCGAGTGCTTGGCTGATACTATGTCGCGCCTCGTCAACACTTCGTAGGCTGAAGGACAATGCCGCCAAGGGCGGGTCGCGAGTTGGATCACCCAGCAACGACCGCCCTTGACCAAGCGCACGGTTCGCGCACGCGAACGGATGCCGGCGGCCAGGGCCGTGGACATGATAGACAACGCCGACGCGCTGATCATGCCTACGGCAATTTAGCAAACACTGTGCCGGCGTCTGAAGTCGTCACTTTCCAACTAAGTGTTCCGCTCTGCTCGTCCACTTCACCGTTTTGGTTTTAGAATCGAATCCCGGGCGAAAGTGGCTTCCACCAAGGGGGGATGCTGGCCACGCAAAAGCAGTTTCTCAGCCTGTTCGCGAGAGAACGAACCTCCCGACGTTGCGGCTGCTTCTTGAGGAGCTAAGCTGCTTACACCGTACGCGGACATGTCAGTCATTATTGTCTCCATCGAAGTGACAAGTCGGTGGTGCTGGTCGTCAGCTGTCGGCCAGCAAGGACCAACAGTCAAGGACCGTGCCAACTCACCCGTAATGAGCCCCCATGCTTGAGGGTCGGCGCCGGACCATCTGGCACAACCCGCTTGCCGTGGGCGGGCCCGTCACCTCAGCGGCGAACATGGGTCACCGTCACCGCGGATCACGGCCTAGTGGGCGCTACCGCATGCGTCCATCTCCACCAGCAGAACTTCGCTGCGCCGCTCGTCTGCTTGAACACTGGCGGTCCTTCGGCATCCGGCCCCGTGAACCTGGAAAGCATGCTTTCTCCGCGTCCTTGTAGGATTGGCAGCACCGAGCGTGGTGCCTATCTCTTGATGTTCTCACTCGATGACGAAAATCCTTGTGAGGCATTCTGACCAGCAAGGGTGATCCTCAAGCAATTAGCCCGCCCTATTCGTGAGAGCGCGGTATTTTGGTCCGACTGGTGCATCCGCACACCTCCGCTGACGAGGCGCACAGGATTGCCTTCGGCTTTTCACCGCCTGACGACCGGTACTTTGCAACGCGCTTGAGGGATGGGTTGGGTGAACGCGGGCGGACGCCCCACCGGTCAAGGACCGAGCGGCAGCAGCGCGCCGGGCAAGCTGCGGATCAGGTCGGCTTCGGGACATGCCGCGGCGAACGCAAGGCGAATGCGGCTCTTGGTCTCGACAACCCGGGCGGCGATTTTCAAGAGCCGAAGACGCAGCGTCGCGAACTCGGCAGTGGCCAATTCCCGGACTTTGGGAATGGCGTCGCGCACGGTCAGCATCAGCCAATAAGCGGCGGTATGGAGAACGAGGCGGACTTGATTGGCGAGCGCCGAACGGCAACTGGTGCGATCGGAGGCGAGCTGCGTCTTATGCAGCTTGATCAGATTCTCGGCTTGGCCGCGCGCGCAATACAGGCTGTCGTAGATCCACTCGGCCGAGCCGACATCGAGGCTGGTGACGACGAAGCGGATGTCGAGGCCGAGCATCGTCGCCTCAATACGGGCGACGGTGCGCCGTTCGCGATCCCAGGACTTTGCCTTGTGGCGCGTCTCGGTATAGCCGCGCAGAACAGCTAGGTTCTCGATGGCGCGTCGGGTGCGGATATCGTCGGCGACCTCGTCGACTTTTCTGGCGAGCGGCCTGGTACCGGACAGACCGAAGATGTAGTCGATGCCGTTGTTCTCGCACCACGTCATCGCCTCCGGCCGAGCATAGTGCCCGTCGCCACGGAACGTAATTCGCGTCTTGTGCCATCGCGTGCGGATGTGCCGCACCAGGCGGCGCAGATGGGCACGCACCTCGACCCCGCCAGGCGTCTTGCCGGGCCGCAGCACGACCGCCACGGGCCGGCTCTTCTCCGTGTCGTAGACGTGGATCGGCAGGAAGCAGCGTTCGTCATAATGAGCGTTGAACAGCGAGAGTTGCTGATGGCCGTGGACGACATCGCAGGTGTCGTCAATGTCGAGCGTGACGGATGCAGGCTCGCACGGATAGCTATCCATCCATGCATCGACCAGGGTGTAGGTCAGGCGGATCACGTCGCGCAGGCGGGGAGCATTCTCCAGCCGCGACAGCGTCGGTTGGGAACACAGATCGCGACCGCTGTCTGGTAGCCGTCCACAGGCCAGCTTGAATGCGGGATCGGACCGCAGATGATCGAGGTCATCGGCGTCCTCGTAGCCGCAGCAGATCGCGAACATGCGAGCGCGAAACATATCGACAAGGCTGTGCACGACCCGCGTCGGATCGCGCCGATCCGGGAACACCCGGGCCAAATTGTTGGCCAAACCGAGACGTCGCTCGGCCATCGCAAGAAGCATCACGCCCCCGTTCGAGGTCAGCCGACCGCCATCGAAGGCAGCTGTGACTTTCTTGGCGTGAACGGCTGGAAACGAGAAGGGTAGACTCGTATCATCGGTCATGGCGGGCGTGGCGCTCGCGGTGGAAGGTGATGGGGTTGGCTTCGCAACCGAATCCTACGCTTCATCAGCGCTTTACACCACGCTCGCCAGCCTCTCAGGCGCCCTCTGACGAATAAGACGGGTTAGTCTTCTCGGCGATCCTCGCCATTGACGGTGCGTGCTTTGTGTTGGGCCGTGTCTGGTCCAAGACGTCGCTGTCCCAGGCCCGACAGTAAGTGTCTGTTCCAAAACATGTTGAGTCGAATGAATCGGTTGTGATTCAAGGTGAGCGGCCTGATTCGATGGGGACGCGCCGCCAATGTGGACTACCGAGAACCGTGCACGCTACGACCGCAGCCGCCTGCGCTATCCGAGCGACTTGACCGACGAGGAGTGGGCGCTGATCGCGCCTCGCATCCCGCCGGCCAAGCGCGGCGGCAACAAGCGTACGGTGGACCTGCGCGAGATTGCCAACGGGCTGATGTACATCCTGAGCACAGGTTGCCAGTGGCGCGCGATCCCCAAGGACCTGCCGCCGCGCTCGACGCTGTATGGCTACTTCGATCTGTGGAGCTGGAACGGCACGCTCGATAAAATTCATCACGCCCTCTATGTCGAATGTCGCGAAAGGGCCGAGCGCGAGGCTTCTCCCACCGCCGCCATCATCGATAGCCAGAGCGTGAAAAGCGCTGAAAAAGGGGGCCTCATGATCTCCATGGCTACGACGCGGGCAAGAAGATCAAGGGCAAGAAGCGGCACATTCTCGTCGACACGCAAGGCCTCTTGATGCACGCCATCGTGCATGCGGCGGACATCCAGGATCGCGACGGCGGCGTGCTCCTGATGGCAACGTTGTTCGGCCTCTATCCCTTTCTTCTGAAGCTCTACGCCGACGGCGGATATCAAGGGCCACATTTCCAGAAGGGGCTGCGTAGCGCTCTGAAGCGCGTGAACCTCGAAATCGTCAAACGCTCCGATCAGGCTCACCGTTTCGTCGTCTTGCCCAAACGCTGGATCGTCGAGCGTACCTTTGCCTGGCTCGGGCGATGCCGAAGACTGTCCAAAGATTGGGAATGCTTCAATCACAGGGCGCTCGCCTTTCTCAAGCTGGCCTCCATCCGACTCATGCTGCGAAAGCTATGCAATCCAAGATAATCTTTCCGGACAGACTCTAAGACGGCAGTATTCAGTCAACGCAGCGATAGGTGCGTTGTTTCTTTAAGAAAAGCCCGCAGAGCGCCATTGGCACGTCGGTTGCTTGAGATGCGCGAGTGATCCCTCACGACCATGATCAAGGGACCGGGTGCCTTATCCTTCGAACAAGTGCATTCAAGAGCTGTTCGAGGTCGAGGTGAGGAAAGCGGCCAACGAAATTTCTATTACTTTGCTCGAACGAGCATTCGAGCGTGACGAGCTTCAGAAGCTGTTCTCGCTGGGCGCGTAGAAATGACAGATATTGTTAGGGGCAGTTTGGAAAATCTGGATGTAGAAGGCTTGAGCAAGCTTCTAGTCCTCGCCAAGGAGAGAAACCGGAGTAGCAGCCGAAAAGCTACGTTGATGCGAAAGGTCGGGCGCGAAACCGCGCTAGCACCATCGTTTGCGCAGCAGCGGCTGTGGTTTTTGGCGCAGCTGGATCAGGGCAGCACGCAGTATCACGTGCCGCTGGCGTGGCGGCTGAAGGGTGGGCTCGACCGCAGCGCCTGGCAACGCAGCCTGGACCGTTTGTTTGCGCGGCATGAGGCGCTGCGCAGCGTCTTTGTCACCTCGGAGGGCAAGCTCCGGGTTGAGCTTCTGCCGGAGGAGGCGGGGCTGCCGGTCGTGGAGCACGATCTGCGGGGCAGGCTGGATGCGGACGCCGCGCTGTCGCAGCTGTGCCAGCAGGAGGCGCGCACGCCGTTTGATCTGGCGCGGGGCCCGCTGATCCGCGGCCGGCTGATCCGGCTGTCGGACGAGGCGCACGTGTTGCTGCTGACCCAGCACCACATCGTCTCGGACGGCTGGTCGCTGGGCGTGTTGGTGGGCGAGCTCACTCAGCTGTACCGGGCATTCGCGGCTGGGCAGGACGATCCGCTGCCGCCGCTTGCGATCCAGTATCCGGACTATGCTGCCTGGCAACGGCAGTGGCTGTCGGGGGAACGGCTGCAGCGCCAGGCGCAGTATTGGCGCAGCAATCTGTCCGGCGCGCCGGCCCGTCTGGCGCTGCCGACGGACCGGCCGCGGCCGGCGCAACAGTCGTTTGCCGGGGCGACGGTCCCGATCATCATTGATGCGGATCTGACGCGGGGGCTGAAGCGGCTGAGCCGGCAGCATGGCACGACATTGTTCATGACCGTGCTGGCGGGGTGGGCTGCGGTGCTGTCGCGTCTGTCGGGACAGGACGATCTTGTGATCGGGGTGCCGAGTGCCAATCGGGGGCACCGCGAGATCGAAGAGCTGATCGGCTTCTTCGTCAACACCCTGGCGCTCCGGCTGGACCTGTCGGGCGAGCCGAGCGTGTCGGAGCTGTTGGAGCGGACGCGGCGCACGGCGTTGGGAGCGCAGGAGCACCAGGAGCTGCCGTTCGAGCAGGTGGTGGAGATCGTGCAGCCGCCGCGGGCTCTTGATCATACGCCGTTGTTCCAGGTGATGCTGGCCTGGGAGAACAATGCGGTTGGGTCATTGGACCTGCCGGGGCTGAGTGTGGAAGCTGCCGGGGAAGAGATTGATCAGGTCAAGTTCGATCTGGAGCTGAGCCTTGGCGAGCAGGGTGAGGAGATCGCCGGAACGCTGGCTTATGCCACCGCGCTGTTTGATCAGACGACGATCGAGCGGCAGCGGGATTATCTGCTGGCGCTGCTGCGGGCGATGGCTGCCGATGCGCAGCAAGAGGTCGGGCGGATTGAGCTGCTGTCGTCCGCCGAGCGCACCTATCTGCTGGAGGAGCTGAACCGGACGGCGGCACCGTATCCTGCGGACAAGTGCATCCAGGAGCTGTTCGAGGCGCAGGTGCGCAAGGCGCCGGAGGCGGTGGCGCTGGTCTATCAGGACCAGCGCGTAAGCTATGGCGCGCTCAATGCGCACGCCAACCAGCTGGCGCATCATCTGATCGCCCTCGGGGTGAAGCCGGATCAGCCGGTGGCAATCTGCGTTGCGCGCAGTCCGCTGATGGTGGTGGGGCTTTTGGCGATCCTGAAGGCCGGCGGGGCGTATGTGCCGCTGGACCCGGCCTATCCGTCGGCGCGGTTGCGCCAGGTGCTGGAGGATGCGGCGCCGCGGCTGCTGCTGACCGATGCGGCGGGCCGCGCCGCCTTGGGCGATGTGGGCCTCGATGCGAGCGTGCTGGAACTCGATGCGGCGGCACCGGCCTGGGCCAGCCTGCCGGAATCGGATCCGGACCCGCGCGCGCTCGGCCTCACCTCCCGCCATCTCGCCTACGTGATCTACACCTCGGGATCCACCGGTACGCCTAAAGGGGCCCAGAACGAGCATCGGGCTATCGTCAATCGCCTGATGTGGATGCAAAATGCCTATGGTCTCAACGCAACTGATGTCGTGTTGCAGAAGACGCCATTTAGCTTCGATGTCTCGGCCTGGGAGTTCTTCTGGACCTTGCTTGAAGGGGCAACCCTGGTGCTGGCGCCGCCCGGCGCGCACAGAGATCCCGACGCATTGGTCGACTTGATCATCAGCCAGCGCATCACGACGATTCACTTCGTGCCATCCATGCTGGTCAGTTTTATGGATGCGAAGAGTGTTGACCGCTGCAGGTCGCTGCGGCGTGTTTTATGCAGCGGCGAGGCGCTCCCTGCCGCCAGTGTGCATAGGGTTCGGCGCGTATTGCCCCGGACGGGCCTGCACAATCTCTACGGTCCGACGGAAGCTGCGATCGACGTGACAGCGTGGAGTTGTCCGGCTGAGTTTGATGAGGCCATTGTCCCGATCGGCCGTCCGATCGCGAACACGCGGATCTATCTGCTGGACGATCATGGGGAGCCGGTGCCGTTCGGGGCGGTGGGCGAGCTCTGCATTGGCGGTGCGGGGGTGGCGCGGGGCTACCTGAACCGCCCTGAGCTGACGGCGGAGCGGTTCATCGCCAGCCCCTTTGTGGACGGCGACCGGCTGTACCGGACCGGCGACCTGGCACGCTACCTGGCGGGCGGCAATCTGGAGTTTTTGGGGCGCAACGACGAGCAGGTGAAGATCCGCGGCTTCCGGATCGAGCCGGGCGAGATCGCGGCGCGGCTCCTCGAGCATCCGGCGGTGGGTGATGCGGTGGTGGTGGCGCGCGAGGATGGCCGCGGCGAGCAGCGGCTCGTTGCGTATGTCGTCGCCCCCGAAGCTGAGGAATCTGATCTTGCCGGGGGTTTGCGCGCACACTTGAGTGCGCGGCTGCCGGACTACATGGTGCCGTCTGCGTTCGTGCGGCTGGCGGGGCTGCCGCTGACGGTGAACGGCAAGGTCGATCGGAACGCGCTGCCGGCCCCGGGCGAGGAGGCGTATGCGCATCGCGCCTACGCGCCGCCGCAGGGCGAGATCGAGACGGCACTGGCAACGATCTGGGCCGAGCTTCTCGGTGTGGAGCGCATCGGGCGCCACGATCACTTCTTCGAACTGGGCGGCCACTCGCTGTTGGCGGTACAGTTGATGGAGCTTCTGCGGCGGCGGTCGCTGGGCATCGAAGTGCGCACCCTGTTCGCCCAGCCGGTGCTGGCGGATCTGGCCGCAAGCCTCGGCCACCATCAGGAGGTGGCGGTCCCGGCCAACCTGATCACCGAACGGAGTGCGGCGATCACGCCACAGATGCTGCCGCTGATCGAGCTGGCACAGGACGAGATCGACCGGATCATCGCCACGGTGCCCGGCGGGGTTGGCAACATCCAGGACATTTACGGCCTGTCGCCGCTGCAGGACGGCATCCTGTTCCATCATCTGCTGGCGGCAAAGGGCGATCCATACCTGCTGGTATCGCAGATGGCGTTTGCCGAGCGTGGGCTGCTCGAGCGCTATCTTGCCGCGGTCCAGCGGGTGGTGGATCGGCATGACATCCTGCGCACCTCGTTTGTCTGGGAGGGGCTGTCGCAGCCGGCCCAGGTGGTGTGGCGGAAGGCGCAACTGGAGGTGACCGAGGTCGAGCTGGATGGCGCTCATGGCGCTGGCGCCGAGCAGCTGAGGGAGCGGTTTGATCCGCGCCGGCACCGCATCGAGCTTGGCCGGGCGCCACTGCTGCGGTTTGTGATTGCGCGCGAGCCCGGCAGCGCGCGCTGGCTGCTGCTGGAGCTGCAGCATCATCTGATCGGGGATCACACCACGCTGGACGTGATGCATGCTGAGGTCCGGGCCGAGCTGGAGGGGCGCCAGCATGAGCTGCCGGCGCCGCAGCCGTTCCGCAATCTGGTGGCGCAGGTGCATCTACGCGGTGATGCCGAGGCGGACGAAGCGTTCTTCCGGGAGCTGCTGGCCGACATCGACGAGCCGACCACGCCGTTCGGCTTGAGCGAGGTGCGCGGCGACGGCGGCGGGGTTCGTGAGGCGCATCGGTTGTTGCCGCCGGCGCTCCATGCGCGGCTGCGGGAACAGGCGCGGCGGCTGGGCGTCAGTCTGGCAAGCCTGTGCCATCTGGCGTGGGGGCAGGTGGTGGCGCGCAGCAGCGGCCGCGAGCAGGTGGTGTTCGGCACGGTGCTGTTCGGCCGCCTGCAGGGCAACGCCGGCGCCGACCGCGCCATGGGGCTGTTCATCAACACCCTGCCGCTGCGGCTTGATCTTGATGGGACTGCGGTCGAGGCGAGCGTGCGAACCACGCATGCCCGGCTGGCCGAGCTGCTGGCACATGAGCATGCCTCGCTGGCGCTGGCGCAGCGCTGCAGTGCCATTGCGGCGCCGGCGCCGCTGTTCAGCGCGTTGTTGAACTACCGCCACAACACCGCGGCGGTCGCCACCGCAACCGATGACAGTCTGGTGGGCGTGGAATGGCTGGGCGGGGAGGAGCGCACCAATTATCCGCTGACCTTGTCAGTGGAGGATTTTGGCGAGGCGCTCGGGCTGACGGCGCAGGTGGCGGAGCCTATCTCGGCGGATCGGATCTGCGGCTACATGCAGCGGGCGCTCGAGCAGCTGGCAGAGGCGCTGGAGCGGGCGCCGGACACGCCGGTGCGGGAGCTGGACATCCTGCCAGCGGACGAGCGTACCTATCTGCTGGAGGAGCTGAACCGGACGGCGGCACCGTATCCTGCGGACAAGTGCATCCAGGAGCTGTTCGAGGCGCAGGTGCGCAAGGCGCCGGAGGCGGTGGCGCTGGTCTATCAGGACCAGCGCGTAAGCTATGGCGCGCTCAATGCGCACGCCAACCAGCTGGCGCATCATCTGATCGCCCTCGGGGTGAAGCCGGATCAGCCGGTGGCAATCTGCGTTGCGCGCAGTCCGCTGATGGTGGTGGGGCTTTTGGCGATCCTGAAGGCCGGCGGGGCGTATGTGCCGCTGGACCCGGCCTATCCGTCGGCGCGGTTGCGCCAGGTGCTGGAGGATGCGGCGCCGCGGCTGCTGCTGACCGATGCGGCGGGCCGCGCCGCCTTGGGCGATGTGGGCCTCGATGCGAGCGTGCTGGAGCTCGATGCGGCGGCACCGGCCTGGGCCAGCCTGCCGGAATCGGATCCGGATACGCGCGCGCTCGGCCTCACCTCCCGCCATCTCGCCTACGTGATCTACACCTCGGGATCCACCGGTACGCCCAAGGGCGTCATGGTCGAGCATGCTCAGATCGTTCGTTTGTTCGAGGCGACGCAGGAATGGTATGGGTTCACTGAACAGGACGTATGGTGCCTGTTCCATTCCTTCTCGTTCGACTTCTCGGTGTGGGAGTTGTGGGGCGCACTGCGTTATGGCGGTCGTTTGATTCTTGTGCCGAGCGACACCGCTCGCTCTGCTCCTGACTTCGATGATCTCATCTGCAAGTCCGGCGTTACAGTTCTGAATCAGACCCCTTCGGCTTTTAAAGCTCTTGTGGATCTGGAGCGTCAGCGCGGTGCTCGAAACCGCCTTCGCTACGTTATTTTGGGTGGAGAGGCTCTGGAGCCATCGATTCTGAAGCCGTGGTATGCAAGGCATTCAGATCGTGCACCACAATTGATCAACATGTACGGTATTACGGAAACGACCGTGCATGTCACCTATCGGTCTCTTGATCAGTCTGACACCACCGATTCGGGCAGTCAGATCGGAAGGCGCATTCCCGATCTTCGGATCTATCTGCTGGACGATCATGGGGAGCCGGTGCCGTTCGGGGCGGTGGGCGAGCTCTGCATTGGCGGTGCGGGGGTGGCGCGGGGCTACCTGAACCGCCCTGAGCTGACGGCGGAGCGGTTCATCGCCAGCCCCTTTGTGGACGGCGACCGGCTGTACCGGACCGGCGACCTGGCACGCTACCTGGCGGACGGCAATCTGGAGTTTTTGGGGCGCAACGACGAGCAGGTGAAGATCCGCGGCTTCCGGATCGAGCCGGGCGAGATCGCGGCGCGGCTCCTCGAGCATCCGGCGGTGGGTGATGCGGTGGTGGTGGCGCGCGAGGATGGCCGCGGCGAGCAGCGGCTCGTTGCGTATGTCGTCGCCCCCGAAGCTGAGGAATCTGATCTTGCCGGGGGTTTGCGCGCACACTTGAGTGCGCGGCTGCCGGACTACATGGTGCCGTCTGCGTTCGTGCGGCTGGCGGGGCTGCCGCTGACGGTGAACGGCAAGGTCGATCGGAACGCGCTGCCGGCCCCGGGCGAGGAGGCGTATGCGCATCGCGCCTATGAGCCGCCGCAGGGCGAGATCGAGACCACGCTGGCACAGATCTGGGCCGAGCTTCTCGGTGTGGAGCGCATCGGGCGCCACGATCACTTCTTCGAACTGGGCGGCCACTCGCTGTTGGCAGTACAGATGTCGAGCCGGCTGTCACAAGCGGTTGGGGTCGAACTGCCGCTGATGACGGTGTTCGCAAAACCGATACTGGCTGCCCTCGCTCGCGAAATTTCTATTACTTTGCTCGAACGAGCATTTGAGCGTGACGAGCTTCAGAAGCTGCTCTCGCTGGGTGCGTAGAAATGACAGATATTGTTAGGGTCAGTTTGGAAAATCTGGATGTAGAAGGCTTGAGCAAGCTTCTAGTCCTCGCCAAGGAGAGAAACCGGAGTAGCAGCCGAAAAGCTACGTTGATGCGAAAGGTCGGGCGCGAAACCGCGCTAGCACCATCGTTTGCGCAGCAGCGGCTGTGGTTTTTGGCGCAGCTGGATCAGGGCAGCACGCAGTATCACATTCGGCTGGCGTGGCGGCTGAAGGGTGGGCTCGACCGCAGCGCCTGGCAACGCAGCCTGGACCGTTTGTTTGCGCGGCATGAGGCGCTGCGCAGCGTCTTTGTCACCTCGGAGGGCAAGCTCCGGGTTGAGCTTCTGCCGGAGGAGGCGGGGCTGCCGGTCGTGGAGCACGATCTGCGGGGCAGGCTGGATGCGGACGCCGCGCTGTCGCAGCTGTGCCAGCAGGAGGCGCGCACGCCGTTTGATCTGGCGCGGGGCCCGCTGATCCGCGGCCGGCTGATCCGGCTGTCGGACGAGGCGCACGTGTTGCTGCTGACCCAGCACCACATCGTCTCGGACGGCTGGTCGCTGGGCGTGTTGGTGGGCGAGCTCACTCAGCTGTACCGGGCATTCGCGGCTGGGCAGGACGATCCGCTGCCGCCGCTTGCGATCCAGTATCCGGACTATGCTGCCTGGCAACGGCAGTGGCTGTCGGGGGAACGGCTGCAGCGCCAGGCGCAGTATTGGCGCAGCAATCTGTCCGGCGCGCCGGCCCGTCTGGCGCTGCCGACGGACCGGCCGCGGCCGGCGCAACAGTCGTTTGCCGGGGCGACGGTCCCGATCATCATTGATGCGGATCTGACGCGGGGGCTGAAGCGGCTGAGCCGGCAGCATGGCACGACATTGTTCATGACCGTGCTGGCGGGGTGGGCTGCGGTGCTGTCGCGTCTGTCGGGACAGGACGATCTTGTGATCGGGGTGCCGAGTGCCAATCGGGGGCACCGCGAGATCGAAGAGCTGATCGGCTTCTTCGTCAACACCCTGGCGCTCCGGCTGGACCTGTCGGGCGAGCCGAGCGTGTCGGAGCTGTTGGAGCGGACGCGGCGCACGGCGTTGGGAGCGCAGGAGCACCAGGAGCTGCCGTTCGAGCAGGTGGTGGAGATCGTGCAGCCGCCGCGGGCTCTTGATCATACGCCGTTGTTCCAGGTGATGCTGGCCTGGGAGAACAATGCGGTTGGGTCATTGGACCTGCCGGGGCTGAGTGTGGAAGCTGCCGGGGAAGAGATTGATCAGGTCAAGTTCGATCTGGAGCTGAGCCTTGGCGAGCAGGGTGAGGAGATCGCCGGAACGCTGGCTTATGCCACCGCGCTGTTTGATCAGACGACGATCGAGCGGCAGCGGGATTATCTGCTGGCGCTGCTGCGGGCGATGGCTGCCGATGCGCAGCAAGAGGTCGGGCGGATTGAGCTGCTGTCGTCCGCCGAGCGCACCTATCTGCTGGAGGAGCTGAACCGGACGGCGGCACCGTATCCTGCGGACAAGTGCATCCAGGAGCTGTTCGAGGCGCAGGTGCGCAAGGCGCCGGAGGCGGTGGCGCTGGTCTATCAGGACCAGCGCGTAAGCTATGGCGCGCTCAATGCGCACGCCAACCAGCTGGCGCATCATCTGATCGCCCTCGGGGTGAAGCCGGATCAGCCGGTGGCAATCTGCGTTGCGCGCAGTCCGCTGATGGTGGTGGGGCTTTTGGCGATCCTGAAGGCCGGCGGGGCGTATGTGCCGCTGGACCCGGCCTATCCGTCGGCGCGGTTGCGCCAGGTGCTGGAGGATGCGGCGCCGCGGCTGCTGCTGACCGATGCGGCGGGCCGCGCCGCCTTGGGCGATGTGGGCCTCGATGCGAGCGTGCTGGAACTCGATGCGGCGGCACCGGCCTGGGCCAGCCTGCCGGAATCGGATCCGGACCCGCGCGCGCTCGGCCTCACCTCCCGCCATCTCGCCTACGTGATCTACACCTCGGGATCCACCGGTACGCCCAAGGGCGTCATGGTCGAGCATCGGAGCTTGGTCAATCTGGGGCTGGCTCAGATAACGCTTTTGGGCGTTTGTTCAAACAGCCGAATAGTGCAGTTTGCCTCCTTTGGTTTTGATGCGAGTGTTTGGGAAATTATAATGGCGTTTGGCTCGGGAGCCGCATTGCATTTGCCTGCGGATGAGCTCTGTCAAGCGAGCACCAAGCTATCGGATTATCTGCGAAGCGAAGCCATCACGCACGCGACGTTGCCCCCAGCCTTACTTCAGCAAAGCAAGCATGTGGAATATTTGGCGTCGCAAGCTCTCATTCTTGCCGGAGAGCTGCCGAAGGCTGAACTTATCCGATGCCTGCCTGCCGCATCCATTGTCAACGGCTATGGACCGACCGAAACGACGGTTTGTGCGACGACCTGGAGTTGTCCGGCTGAGTTTGATGAGGCCATTGTCCCGATCGGCCGTCCGATCGCGAACACGCGGATCTATCTGCTGGACGATCATGGGGAGCCGGTGCCGTTCGGGGCGGTGGGCGAGCTCTGCATTGGCGGTGCGGGGGTGGCGCGGGGCTACCTGAACCGCCCTGAGCTGACGGCGGAGCGGTTCATCGCCAGCCCCTTTGTGGACGGCGACCGGCTGTACCGGACCGGCGACCTGGCACGCTACCTGGCGGGCGGCAATCTGGAGTTTTTGGGGCGCAACGACGAGCAGGTGAAGATCCGCGGCTTCCGGATCGAGCCGGGCGAGATCGCGGCGCGGCTCCTCGAGCATCCGGCGGTGGGTGATGCGGTGGTGGTGGCGCGCGAGGATGGCCGCGGCGAGCAGCGGCTCGTTGCGTAT
Source organism: Bradyrhizobium barranii subsp. apii (assembly GCF_011516635.5). Classification (GTDB taxonomy): domain Bacteria; phylum Pseudomonadota; class Alphaproteobacteria; order Rhizobiales; family Xanthobacteraceae; genus Bradyrhizobium; species Bradyrhizobium barranii. The sequence goes on from NZ_CP096256.1 coordinate 122,890, forward strand.
GTCGTCGCCCCCGAAGCTGAGGAATCTGATCTTGCCGGGGGTTTGCGCGCACACTTGAGTGCGCGGCTGCCGGACTACATGGTGCCGTCTGCGTTCGTGCGGCTGGCGGGGCTGCCGCTGACGGTGAACGGCAAGGTCGATCGGAACGCGCTGCCGGCCCCGGGCGAGGAGGCGTATGCGCATCGCGCCTACGCGCCGCCGCAGGGCGAGATCGAGACGGCGCTGGCAACGATCTGGGCCGAGCTTCTCGGTGTGGAGCGCATCGGGCGCCACGATCACTTCTTCGAACTGGGCGGCCACTCGCTGTTGGCAGTACAGATGTCGAGCCGGCTGTCGCAGGCGCAGGGTGTCGAGCTGCCGCTGCGGACGCTGTTTGCAAGACCGGTGCTGGCCGATCTGGCGGCAAGCATCGTCGAGCTGTTGAGCCGCTGCGGTCCGCAAGAGCTGCCGGCGATTGTGGCCGTGTCACGTCACGAGCCGCTTGTGCTGTCATTTGCGCAGCAGCGGCTGTGGTTTTTGGCGCAGCTGGATCAGGGCAGCACGCACTATCACGTGCCGCTGGCGTGGCGGCTGAAGGGTGGGCTCGACCGCAGCGCCTGGCAACGCAGCCTGGACCGTTTGTTTGCGCGGCATGAGGCGCTGCGCAGCGTCTTTGTCACCTCGGAGGGCAAGCTCCGGGTTGAGCTTCTGCCGGAGGAGGCGGGGCTGCCGGTCGTGGAGCACGATCTGCGGGGCAGGCTGGATGCGGACGCCGCGCTGTCGCAGCTGTGCCAGCAGGAGGCGCGCACGCCGTTTGATCTGGCGCGGGGCCCGCTGATCCGCGGCCGGCTGATCCGGCTGTCGGACGAGGCGCACGTGTTGCTGCTGACCCAGCACCACATCGTCTCGGACGGCTGGTCGCTGGGCGTGTTGGTGGGCGAGCTCACTCAGCTGTACCGGGCATTCGCGGCTGGGCAGGACGATCCGCTGCCGCCGCTTGCGATCCAGTATCCGGACTATGCTGCCTGGCAACGGCAGTGGCTGTCGGGGGAACGGCTGCAGCGCCAGGCGCAGTATTGGCGCAGCAATCTGTCCGGCGCGCCGGCCCGTCTGGCGCTGCCGACGGACCGGCCGCGGCCGGCGCAACAGTCGTTTGCCGGGGCGACGGTCCCGATCATCATTGATGCGGATCTGACGCGGGGGCTGAAGCGGCTGAGCCGGCAGCATGGCACGACATTGTTCATGACCGTGCTGGCGGGGTGGGCTGCGGTGCTGTCGCGTCTGTCGGGACAGGACGATCTTGTGATCGGGGTGCCGAGTGCCAATCGGGGGCACCGCGAGATCGAAGAGCTGATCGGCTTCTTCGTCAACACCCTGGCGCTCCGGCTGGACCTGTCGGGCGAGCCGAGCGTGTCGGAGCTGTTGGAGCGGACGCGGCGCACGGCGTTGGGAGCGCAGGAGCACCAGGAGCTGCCGTTCGAGCAGGTGGTGGAGATCGTGCAGCCGCCGCGGGCTCTTGATCATACGCCGTTGTTCCAGGTGATGCTGGCCTGGGAGAACAATGCGGTTGGGTCATTGGACCTGCCGGGGCTGAGTGTGGAAGCTGCCGGGGAAGAGATTGATCAGGTCAAGTTCGATCTGGAGCTGAGCCTTGGCGAGCAGGGTGAGGAGATCGCCGGAACGCTGGCTTATGCCACCGCGCTGTTTGATCAGACGACGATCGAGCGGCAGCGGGATTATCTGCTGGCGCTGCTGCGGGCGATGGCTGCCGATGCGCAGCAAGAGGTCGGGCGGATTGAGCTGCTGTCGTCCGCCGAGCGCACCTATCTGCTGGAGGAGCTGAACCGGACGGCGGCACCGTATCCTGCGGACAAGTGCATCCAGGAGCTGTTCGAGGCGCAGGTGCGCAAGGCGCCGGAGGCGGTGGCGCTGGTCTATCAGGACCAGCGCGTAAGCTATGGCGCGCTCAATGCGCACGCCAACCAGCTGGCGCATCATCTGATCGCCCTCGGGGTGAAGCCGGATCAGCCGGTGGCAATCTGCGTTGCGCGCAGTCCGCTGATGGTGGTGGGGCTTTTGGCGATCCTGAAGGCCGGCGGGGCGTATGTGCCGCTGGACCCGGCCTATCCGTCGGCGCGGTTGCGCCAGGTGCTGGAGGATGCGGCGCCGCGGCTGCTGCTGACCGATGCGGCGGGCCGCGCCGCCTTGGGCGATGTGGGCCTCGATGCGAGCGTGCTGGAACTCGATGCGGCGGCACCGGCCTGGGCCAGCCTGCCGGAATCGGATCCGGATACGCGCGCGCTCGGCCTCACCTCCCGCCATCTCGCCTACGTGATCTACACCTCGGGATCCACCGGTACGCCCAAGGGCGTCATGGTCGAGCATCGGAGCTTGGTCAATTATCTCTCCTGGGCCCGCGATGCGTACGCTCCCAGATCATCCTCCGTGATTTCCTCGCCTCTGGTCTTCGATGCGACAATCAACAGCCTGTTTGCGCCTCTGATCTGTGGTGGCCATGCATTCCTTATAAAGGAGAGAGATGAGGTCGAAGGACTCAAAGAGACGGTCCGCTCGGACTGCGGGATCGTCAATATTACCCCGAGCCATCTGAATGCTCTTGGGCAACAGATGCTAGCGGACTCGGCGCCGAGCCGCGTTGGATTGCTTATCATCGGCGGTGAAGCGCTGTCGCATTCGACAGTGGAGTTGTGGCGCAGGATCCAGCCCACGGTGAGAATGGTGAACGAGTACGGCCCAACTGAAGCAGCTGTCGGTTGTATCTTCTATGACATTCCGAGAGAGCCATCTCTACCCAGCAACATCCCGATTGGCCGTCCGATTGCGAACACGCGTGTGTATCTGCTGGATGGTCATGGGGAGCCGGTGCCGTTCGGGGCGGTGGGCGAGCTCTGCATTGGCGGTGCGGGGGTGGCGCGGGGCTACCTGAACCGCCCTGAGCTGACGGCGGAGCGGTTCATCGCCAGCCCCTTTGTGGACGGCGACCGGCTGTACCGGACCGGCGACCTGGCACGCTACCTGGCGGGCGGCAATCTGGAGTTTTTGGGGCGCAACGACGAGCAGGTGAAGATCCGCGGCTTCCGGATCGAGCCGGGCGAGATCGCGGCGCGGCTCCTCGAGCATCCGGCGGTGGGTGATGCGGTGGTGGTGGCGCGCGAGGATGGCCGCGGCGAGCAGCGGCTCGTTGCGTATGTCGTCGCCCCCGAAGCTGAGGAATCTGATCTTGCCGGGGGTTTGCGCGCACACTTGAGTGCGCGGCTGCCGGACTACATGGTGCCGTCTGCGTTCGTGCGGCTGGCGGGGCTGCCGCTGACGGTGAACGGCAAGGTCGATCGGAACGCGCTGCCGGCCCCGGGCGAGGAGGCGTATGCGCATCGCGCCTACGCGCCGCCGCAGGGCGAGATCGAGACGGCACTGGCAACGATCTGGGCCGAGCTTCTCGGTGTGGAGCGCATCGGGCGCCACGATCACTTCTTCGAACTGGGCGGCCACTCGCTGTTGGCGGTACAGTTGATGGAGCTTCTGCGGCGGCGGTCGCTGGGCATCGAAGTGCGCACCCTGTTCGCCCAGCCGGTGCTGGCGGATCTGGCCGCAAGCCTCGGCCACCATCAGGAGGTGGCGGTCCCGGCCAACCTGATCACCGAACGGAGTGCGGCGATCACGCCACAGATGCTGCCGCTGATCGAGCTGGCACAGGACGAGATCGACCGGATCATCGCCACGGTGCCCGGCGGGGTTGGCAACATCCAGGACATTTACGGCCTGTCGCCGCTGCAGGACGGCATCCTGTTCCATCATCTGCTGGCGGCAAAGGGCGATCCATACCTGCTGGTATCGCAGATGGCGTTTGCCGAGCGTGGGCTGCTCGAGCGCTATCTTGCCGCGGTCCAGCGGGTGGTGGATCGGCATGACATCCTGCGCACCTCGTTTGTCTGGGAGGGGCTGTCGCAGCCGGCCCAGGTGGTGTGGCGGAAGGCGCAACTGGAGGTGACCGAGGTCGAGCTGGATGGCGCTCATGGTGCTGGCGCCGAGCAGCTGAGGGAGCGGTTTGATCCGCGCCGGCACCGCATCGAGCTTGGCCGGGCGCCACTGCTGCGGTTTGTGATTGCGCGCGAGCCCGGCAGCGCGCGCTGGCTGCTGCTGGAGCTGCAGCATCATCTGATCGGGGATCACACCACGCTGGACGTGATGCATGCTGAGGTCCGGGCCGAGCTGGAGGGGCGCCAGCATGAGCTGCCGGCGCCGCAGCCGTTCCGCAATCTGGTGGCGCAGGTGCATCTACGCGGTGATGCCGAGGCGGACGAAGCGTTCTTCCGGGAGCTGCTGGCCGACATCGACGAGCCGACCACGCCGTTCGGCTTGAGCGAGGTGCGCGGCGACGGCGGCGGGGTTCGTGAGGCGCATCGGTTGTTGCCGCCGGCGCTCCATGCGCGGCTGCGGGAACAGGCGCGGCGGCTGGGCGTCAGTCTGGCAAGCCTGTGCCATCTGGCGTGGGGGCAGGTGGTGGCGCGCAGCAGCGGCCGCGAGCAGGTGGTGTTCGGCACGGTGCTGTTCGGCCGCCTGCAGGGCAACGCCGGCGCCGACCGCGCCATGGGGCTGTTCATCAACACCCTGCCGCTGCGGCTTGATCTTGATGGGACTGCGGTCGAGGCGAGCGTGCGAACCACGCATGCCCGGCTGGCCGAGCTGCTGGCACATGAGCATGCCTCGCTGGCGCTGGCGCAGCGCTGCAGTGCCATTGCGGCGCCGGCGCCGCTGTTCAGCGCGTTGTTGAACTACCGCCACAACACCGCGGCGGTCGCCACCGCAACCGATGACAGTCTGGTGGGCGTGGAATGGCTGGGCGGGGAGGAGCGCACCAATTATCCGCTGACCTTGTCAGTGGAGGATTTTGGCGAGGCGCTCGGGCTGACGGCGCAGGTGGCGGAGCCTATCTCGGCGGATCGGATCTGCGGCTACATGCAGCGGGCGCTCGAGCAGCTGGCAGAGGCGCTGGAGCGGGCGCCGGACACGCCGGTGCGGGAGCTGGACATCCTGCCAGCGGACGAGCGTACCTATCTGCTGGAGGAGCTGAACCGGACGGCGGCACCGTATCCTGCGGACAAGTGCATCCAGGAGCTGTTCGAGGCGCAGGTGCGCAAGGCGCCGGAGGCGGTGGCGCTGGTCTATCAGGACCAGCGCGTAAGCTATGGCGCGCTCAATGCGCACGCCAACCAGCTGGCGCATCATCTGATCGCCCTCGGGGTGAAGCCGGATCAGCCGGTGGCAATCTGCGTTGCGCGCAGTCCGCTGATGGTGGTGGGGCTTTTGGCGATCCTGAAGGCCGGCGGGGCGTATGTGCCGCTGGACCCGGCCTATCCGTCGGCGCGGTTGCGCCAGGTGCTGGAGGATGCGGCGCCGCGGCTGCTGCTGACCGATGCGGCGGGCCGCGCCGCCTTGGGCGATGTGGGCCTCGATGCGAGCGTGCTGGAACTCGATGCGGCGGCACCGGCCTGGGCCAGCCTGCCGGAATCGGATCCGGACCCGCGCGCGCTCGGCCTCACCTCCCGCCATCTCGCCTACGTGATCTACACCTCGGGATCCACCGGTACGCCCAAGGGCGTCATGGTCGAGCATGCTCAGATCGTTCGTTTGTTCGAGGCGACGCAGGAATGGTATGGGTTCACTGAACAGGACGTATGGTGCCTGTTCCATTCCTTCTCGTTCGACTTCTCGGTGTGGGAGTTGTGGGGCGCACTGCGTTATGGCGGTCGTTTGATTCTTGTGCCGAGCGACACCGCTCGCTCTGCTCCTGACTTCGATGATCTCATCTGCAAGTCCGGCGTTACAGTTCTGAATCAGACCCCTTCGGCTTTTAAAGCTCTTGTGGATCTGGAGCGTCAGCGCGGTGCTCGAAACCGCCTTCGCTACGTTATTTTGGGTGGAGAGGCTCTGGAGCCATCGATTCTGAAGCCGTGGTATGCAAGGCATTCAGATCGTGCACCACAATTGATCAACATGTACGGTATTACGGAAACGACCGTGCATGTCACCTATCGGTCTCTTGATCAGTCTGACACCACCGATTCGGGCAGTCAGATCGGAAGGCGCATTCCCGATCTTCGGATCTATCTGCTGGACGATCATGGGGAGCCGGTGCCGTTCGGGGCGGTGGGCGAGCTCTGCATTGGCGGTGCGGGGGTGGCGCGGGGCTACCTGAACCGCCCTGAGCTGACGGCGGAGCGGTTCATCGCCAGCCCCTTTGTGGACGGCGACCGGCTGTACCGGACCGGCGACCTGGCACGCTACCTGGCGGACGGCAATCTGGAGTTTTTGGGGCGCAACGACGAGCAGGTGAAGATCCGCGGCTTCCGGATCGAGCCGGGCGAGATCGCGGCGCGGCTCCTCGAGCATCCGGCGGTGGGTGATGCGGTGGTGGTGGCGCGCGAGGATGGCCGCGGCGAGCAGCGGCTCGTTGCGTATGTCGTCGCCCCCGAAGCTGAGGAATCTGATCTTGCCGGGGGTTTGCGCGCACACTTGAGTGCGCGGCTGCCGGACTACATGGTGCCGTCTGCGTTCGTGCGGCTGGCGGGGCTGCCGCTGACGGTGAACGGCAAGGTCGATCGGAACGCGCTGCCGGCCCCGGGCGAGGAGGCGTATGCGCATCGCGCCTACGCGCCGCCGCAGGGCGAGATCGAGACGGCGCTGGCAACGATCTGGGCCGAGCTTCTCGGTGTGGAGCGCATCGGGCGCCACGATCACTTCTTCGAACTGGGCGGCCACTCGCTGTTGGCAGTACAGATGTCGAGCCGGCTGTCGCAGGCGCAGGGTGTCGAGCTGCCGCTGCGGACGCTGTTTGCAAGACCGGTGCTGGCCGATCTGGCGGCAAGCATCGTCGAGCTGTTGAGCCGCTGCGGTCCGCAAGAGCTGCCGGCGATTGTGGCCGTGTCACGTCACGAGCCGCTTGTGCTGTCATTTGCGCAGCAGCGGCTGTGGTTTTTGGCGCAGCTGGATCAGGGCAGCACGCACTATCACGTGCCGCTGGCGTGGCGGCTGAAGGGTGGGCTCGACCGCAGCGCCTGGCAACGCAGCCTGGACCGTTTGTTTGCGCGGCATGAGGCGCTGCGCAGCGTCTTTGTCACCTCGGAGGGCAAGCTCCGGGTTGAGCTTCTGCCGGAGGAGGCGGGGCTGCCGGTCGTGGAGCACGATCTGCGGGGCAGGCTGGATGCGGACGCCGCGCTGTCGCAGCTGTGCCAGCAGGAGGCGCGCACGCCGTTTGATCTGGCGCGGGGCCCGCTGATCCGCGGCCGGCTGATCCGGCTGTCGGACGAGGCGCACGTGTTGCTGCTGACCCAGCACCACATCGTCTCGGACGGCTGGTCGCTGGGCGTGTTGGTGGGCGAGCTCACTCAGCTGTACCGGGCATTCGCGGCTGGGCAGGACGATCCGCTGCCGCCGCTTGCGATCCAGTATCCGGACTATGCTGCCTGGCAACGGCAGTGGCTGTCGGGGGAACGGCTGCAGCGCCAGGCGCAGTATTGGCGCAGCAATCTGTCCGGCGCGCCGGCCCGTCTGGCGCTGCCGACGGACCGGCCGCGGCCGGCGCAACAGTCGTTTGCCGGGGCGACGGTCCCGATCATCATTGATGCGGATCTGACGCGGGGGCTGAAGCGGCTGAGCCGGCAGCATGGCACGACATTGTTCATGACCGTGCTGGCGGGGTGGGCTGCGGTGCTGTCGCGTCTGTCGGGACAGGACGATCTTGTGATCGGGGTGCCGAGTGCCAATCGGGGGCACCGCGAGATCGAAGAGCTGATCGGCTTCTTCGTCAACACCCTGGCGCTCCGGCTGGACCTGTCGGGCGAGCCGAGCGTGTCGGAGCTGTTGGAGCGGACGCGGCGCACGGCGTTGGGAGCGCAGGAGCACCAGGAGCTGCCGTTCGAGCAGGTGGTGGAGATCGTGCAGCCGCCGCGGGCTCTTGATCATACGCCGTTGTTCCAGGTGATGCTGGCCTGGGAGAACAATGCGGTTGGGTCATTGGACCTGCCGGGGCTGAGTGTGGAAGCTGCCGGGGAAGAGATTGATCAGGTCAAGTTCGATCTGGAGCTGAGCCTTGGCGAGCAGGGTGAGGAGATCGCCGGAACGCTGGCTTATGCCACCGCGCTGTTTGATCAGACGACGATCGAGCGGCAGCGGGATTATCTGCTGGCGCTGCTGCGGGCGATGGCTGCCGATGCGCAGCAAGAGGTCGGGCGGATTGAGCTGCTGTCGTCCGCCGAGCGCACCTATCTGCTGGAGGAGCTGAACCGGACGGCGGCACCGTATCCTGCGGACAAGTGCATCCAGGAGCTGTTCGAGGCGCAGGTGCGCAAGGCGCCGGAGGCGGTGGCGCTGGTCTATCAGGACCAGCGCGTAAGCTATGGCGCGCTCAATGCGCACGCCAACCAGCTGGCGCATCATCTGATCGCCCTCGGGGTGAAGCCGGATCAGCCGGTGGCAATCTGCGTTGCGCGCAGTCCGCTGATGGTGGTGGGGCTTTTGGCGATCCTGAAGGCCGGCGGGGCGTATGTGCCGCTGGACCCGGCCTATCCGTCGGCGCGGTTGCGCCAGGTGCTGGAGGATGCGGCGCCGCGGCTGCTGCTGACCGATGCGGCGGGCCGCGCCGCCTTGGGCGATGTGGGCCTCGATGCGAGCGTGCTGGAGCTCGATGCGGCGGCACCGGCCTGGGCCAGCCTGCCGGAATCGGATCCGGACCCGCGCGCGCTCGGCCTCACCTCCCGCCATCTCGCCTACGTGATCTACACCTCGGGATCCACCGGTACGCCCAAGGGCGTCATGGTCGAGCATCGGAGCTTGGTCAATTATCTCTCCTGGGCCCGCGATGCGTACGCTCCCAGATCATCCTCCGTGATTTCCTCGCCTCTGGTCTTCGATGCGACAATCAACAGCCTGTTTGCGCCTCTGATCTGTGGTGGCCATGCATTCCTTATAAAGGAGAGAGATGAGGTCGAAGGACTCAAAGAGACGGTCCGCTCGGACTGCGGGATCGTCAATATTACCCCGAGCCATCTGAATGCTCTTGGGCAACAGATGCTAGCGGACTCGGCGCCGAGCCGCGTTGGATTGCTTATCATCGGCGGTGAAGCGCTGTCGCATTCGACAGTGGAGTTGTGGCGCAGGATCCAGCCCACGGTGAGAATGGTGAACGAGTACGGCCCAACTGAAGCAGCTGTCGGTTGTATCTTCTATGACATTCCGAGAGAGCCATCTCTACCCAGCAACATCCCGATTGGCCGTCCGATTGCGAACACGCGTGTGTATCTGCTGGATGGTCATGGGGAGCCGGTGCCGTTCGGGGCGGTGGGCGAGCTCTGCATTGGCGGTGCGGGGGTGGCGCGGGGCTACCTGAACCGCCCTGAGCTGACGGCGGAGCGGTTCATCGCCAGCCCCTTTGTGGACGGCGACCGGCTGTACCGGACCGGCGACCTGGCACGCTACCTGGCGGGCGGCAATCTGGAGTTTTTGGGGCGCAACGACGAGCAGGTGAAGATCCGCGGCTTCCGGATCGAGCCGGGCGAGATCGCGGCGCGGCTCCTCGAGCATCCGGCGGTGGGTGATGCGGTGGTGGTGGCGCGCGAGGATGGCCGCGGCGAGCAGCGGCTCGTTGCGTATGTCGTCGCCCCCGAAGCTGAGGAATCTGATCTTGCCGGGGGTTTGCGCGCACACTTGAGTGCGCGGCTGCCGGACTACATGGTGCCGTCTGCGTTCGTGCGGCTGGCGGGGCTGCCGCTGACGGTGAACGGCAAGGTCGATCGGAACGCGCTGCCGGCCCCGGGCGAGGAGGCGTATGCGCATCGCGCCTACGCGCCGCCGCAGGGCGAGATCGAGACGGCACTGGCAACGATCTGGGCCGAGCTTCTCGGTGTGGAGCGCATCGGGCGCCACGATCACTTCTTCGAACTGGGCGGCCACTCGCTGTTGGCGGTACAGTTGATGGAGCTTCTGCGGCGGCGGTCGCTGGGCATCGAAGTGCGCACCCTGTTCGCCCAGCCGGTGCTGGCGGATCTGGCCGCAAGCCTCGGCCACCATCAGGAGGTGGCGGTCCCGGCCAACCTGATCACCGAACGGAGTGCGGCGATCACGCCACAGATGCTGCCGCTGATCGAGCTGGCACAGGACGAGATCGACCGGATCATCGCCACGGTGCCCGGCGGGGTTGGCAACATCCAGGACATTTACGGCCTGTCGCCGCTGCAGGACGGCATCCTGTTCCATCATCTGCTGGCGGCAAAGGGCGATCCATACCTGCTGGTATCGCAGATGGCGTTTGCCGAGCGTGGGCTGCTCGAGCGCTATCTTGCCGCGGTCCAGCGGGTGGTGGATCGGCATGACATCCTGCGCACCTCGTTTGTCTGGGAGGGGCTGTCGCAGCCGGCCCAGGTGGTGTGGCGGAAGGCGCAACTGGAGGTGACCGAGGTCGAGCTGGATGGCGCTCATGGTGCTGGCGCCGAGCAGCTGAGGGAGCGGTTTGATCCGCGCCGGCACCGCATCGAGCTTGGCCGGGCGCCACTGCTGCGGTTTGTGATTGCGCGCGAGCCCGGCAGCGCGCGCTGGCTGCTGCTGGAGCTGCAGCATCATCTGATCGGGGATCACACCACGCTGGACGTGATGCATGCTGAGGTCCGGGCCGAGCTGGAGGGGCGCCAGCATGAGCTGCCGGCGCCGCAGCCGTTCCGCAATCTGGTGGCGCAGGTGCATCTACGCGGTGATGCCGAGGCGGACGAAGCGTTCTTCCGGGAGCTGCTGGCCGACATCGACGAGCCGACCACGCCGTTCGGCTTGAGCGAGGTGCGCGGCGACGGCGGCGGGGTTCGTGAGGCGCATCGGTTGTTGCCGCCGGCGCTCCATGCGCGGCTGCGGGAACAGGCGCGGCGGCTGGGCGTCAGTCTGGCAAGCCTGTGCCATCTGGCGTGGGGGCAGGTGGTGGCGCGCAGCAGCGGCCGCGAGCAGGTGGTGTTCGGCACGGTGCTGTTCGGCCGCCTGCAGGGCAACGCCGGCGCCGACCGCGCCATGGGGCTGTTCATCAACACCCTGCCGCTGCGGCTTGATCTTGATGGGACTGCGGTCGAGGCGAGCGTGCGAACCACGCATGCCCGGCTGGCCGAGCTGCTGGCACATGAGCATGCCTCGCTGGCGCTGGCGCAGCGCTGCAGTGCCATTGCGGCGCCGGCGCCGCTGTTCAGCGCGTTGTTGAACTACCGCCACAACACCGCGGCGGTCGCCACCGCAACCGATGACAGTCTGGTGGGCGTGGAATGGCTGGGCGGGGAGGAGCGCACCAATTATCCGCTGACCTTGTCAGTGGAGGATTTTGGCGAGGCGCTCGGGCTGACGGCGCAGGTGGCGGAGCCTATCTCGGCGGATCGGATCTGCGGCTACATGCAGCGGGCGCTCGAGCAGCTGGCAGAGGCGCTGGAGCGGGCGCCGGACACGCCGGTGCGGGAGCTGGACATCCTGCCAGCGGACGAGCGTACCTATCTGCTGGAGGAGCTGAACCGGACGGCGGCACCGTATCCTGCGGACAAGTGCATCCAGGAGCTGTTCGAGGCGCAGGTGCGCAAGGCGCCGGAGGCGGTGGCGCTGGTCTATCAGGACCAGCGCGTAAGCTATGGCGCGCTCAATGCGCACGCCAACCAGCTGGCGCATCATCTGATCGCCCTCGGGGTGAAGCCGGATCAGCCGGTGGCAATCTGCGTTGCGCGCAGTCCGCTGATGGTGGTGGGGCTTTTGGCGATCCTGAAGGCCGGCGGGGCGTATGTGCCGCTGGACCCGGCCTATCCGTCGGCGCGGTTGCGCCAGGTGCTGGAGGATGCGGCGCCGCGGCTGCTGCTGACCGATGCGGCGGGCCGCGCCGCCTTGGGCGATGTGGGCCTCGATGCGAGCGTGCTGGAGCTCGATGCGGCGGCACCGGCCTGGGCCAGCCTGCCGGAATCGGATCCGGACCCGCGCGCGCTCGGCCTCACCTCCCGCCATCTCGCCTACGTGATCTACACCTCGGGATCCACCGGTACGCCCAAGGGCGTCATGGTCGAGCATCGGAGCACTGTCAACCTGCTGCATTGGAGCAGCGGCGTGTTTGCGGAATCAGAAATCAGCCGGACGCTGTTTGCCACCTCGATCAGCTTTGATCTGTCGATCTACGAGTGCTTCGTTCCACTCTCGCAAGGAACCAGGCTGCACCTTGTCGAGAATGCGCAAACGCAGTCGGATGTCTCCTTAATCAACACCGTCCCTTCGGCGATCGCCGCTCTGCTCGATCAGAAAGCAGTACCGGCTTCGACAAGCGTCATCAATTTGGCCGGCGAGCGGCTGAAGGCGGATCTCATCGCGAAGGCATTTGAGAGCAGTGGTGTCGAGAAGATCTGTAATCTGTACGGTCCTTCCGAGACAACGACCTACTCGACCTGGATTTGCATACGAAGGGGGGACGTTGTCGTTGAAACGATTGGCCGTCCGATTGCGAACACGCGTGTGTATCTGCTGGATGGTCATGGGGAGCCGGTGCCGTTCGGGGCGGTGGGCGAGCTCTGCATTGGCGGTGCGGGGGTGGCGCGGGGCTACCTGAACCGCCCTGAGCTGACGGCGGAGCGGTTCATCGCCAGCCCCTTTGTGGACGGCGACCGGCTGTACCGGACCGGCGACCTGGCACGCTACCTGGCGGGCGGCAATCTGGAGTTTTTGGGGCGCAACGACGAGCAGGTGAAGATCCGCGGCTTCCGGATCGAGCCGGGCGAGATCGCGGCGCGGCTCCTCGAGCATCCGGCGGTGGGTGATGCGGTGGTGGTGGCGCGCGAGGATGGCCGCGGCGAGCAGCGGCTCGTTGCGTATGTCGTCGCCCCCGAAGCTGAGGAATCTGATCTTGCCGGGGGTTTGCGCGCACACTTGAGTGCGCGGCTGCCGGACTACATGGTGCCGTCTGCGTTCGTGCGGCTGGCGGGGCTGCCGCTGACGGTGAACGGCAAGGTCGATCGGAACGCGCTGCCGGCCCCGGGCGAGGAGGCGTATGCGCATCGCGCCTACGCGCCGCCGCAGGGCGAGATCGAGACGGCACTGGCAACGATCTGGGCCGAGCTTCTCGGTGTGGAGCGCATCGGGCGCCACGATCACTTCTTCGAACTGGGCGGCCACTCGCTGTTGGCGGTACAGTTGATGGAGCTTCTGCGGCGGCGGTCGCTGGGCATCGAAGTGCGCACCCTGTTCGCCCAGCCGGTGCTGGCGGATCTGGCCGCAAGCCTCGGCCACCATCAGGAGGTGGCGGTCCCGGCCAACCTGATCACCGAACGGAGTGCGGCGATCACGCCACAGATGCTGCCGCTGATCGAGCTGGCACAGGACGAGATCGACCGGATCATCGCCACGGTGCCCGGCGGGGTTGGCAACATCCAGGACATTTACGGCCTGTCGCCGCTGCAGGACGGCATCCTGTTCCATCATCTGCTGGCGGCAAAGGGCGATCCATACCTGCTGGTATCGCAGATGGCGTTTGCCGAGCGTGGGCTGCTCGAGCGCTATCTTGCCGCGGTCCAGCGGGTGGTGGATCGGCATGACATCCTGCGCACCTCGTTTGTCTGGGAGGGGCTGTCGCAGCCGGCCCAGGTGGTGTGGCGGAAGGCGCAACTGGAGGTGACCGAGGTCGAGCTGGATGGCGCTCATGGTGCTGGCGCCGAGCAGCTGAGGGAGCGGTTTGATCCGCGCCGGCACCGCATCGAGCTTGGCCGGGCGCCACTGCTGCGGTTTGTGATTGCGCGCGAGCCCGGCAGCGCGCGCTGGCTGCTGCTGGAGCTGCAGCATCATCTGATCGGGGATCACACCACGCTGGACGTGATGCATGCTGAGGTCCGGGCCGAGCTGGAGGGGCGCCAGCATGAGCTGCCGGCGCCGCAGCCGTTCCGCAATCTGGTGGCGCAGGTGCATCTACGCGGTGATGCCGAGGCGGACGAAGCGTTCTTCCGGGAGCTGCTGGCCGACATCGACGAGCCGACCACGCCGTTCGGCTTGAGCGAGGTGCGCGGCGACGGCGGCGGGGTTCGTGAGGCGCATCGGTTGTTGCCGCCGGCGCTCCATGCGCGGCTGCGGGAACAGGCGCGGCGGCTGGGCGTCAGTCTGGCAAGCCTGTGCCATCTGGCGTGGGGGCAGGTGGTGGCGCGCAGCAGCGGCCGCGAGCAGGTGGTGTTCGGCACGGTGCTGTTCGGCCGCCTGCAGGGCAACGCCGGCGCCGACCGCGCCATGGGGCTGTTCATCAACACCCTGCCGCTGCGGCTTGATCTTGATGGGACTGCGGTCGAGGCGAGCGTGCGAACCACGCATGCCCGGCTGGCCGAGCTGCTGGCACATGAGCATGCCTCGCTGGCGCTGGCGCAGCGCTGCAGTGCCATTGCGGCGCCGGCGCCGCTGTTCAGCGCGTTGTTGAACTACCGCCACAACACCGCGGCGGTCGCCACCGCAACCGATGACAGTCTGGTGGGCGTGGAATGGCTGGGCGGGGAGGAGCGCACCAATTATCCGCTGACCTTGTCAGTGGAGGATTTTGGCGAGGCGCTCGGGCTGACGGCGCAGGTGGCGGAGCCTATCTCGGCGGATCGGATCTGCGGCTACATGCAGCGGGCGCTCGAGCAGCTGGCAGAGGCGCTGGAGCGGGCGCCGGACACGCCGGTGCGGGAGCTGGACATCCTGCCAGCGGACGAGCGTACCTATCTGCTGGAGGAGCTGAACCGGACGGCGGCACCGTATCCTGCGGACAAGTGCATCCAGGAGCTGTTCGAGGCGCAGGTGCGCAAGGCGCCGGAGGCGGTGGCGCTGGTCTATCAGGACCAGCGCGTAAGCTATGGCGCGCTCAATGCGCACGCCAACCAGCTGGCGCATCATCTGATCGCCCTCGGGGTGAAGCCGGATCAGCCGGTGGCAATCTGCGTTGCGCGCAGTCCGCTGATGGTGGTGGGGCTTTTGGCGATCCTGAAGGCCGGCGGGGCGTATGTGCCGCTGGACCCGGCCTATCCGTCGGCGCGGTTGCGCCAGGTGCTGGAGGATGCGGCGCCGCGGCTGCTGCTGACCGATGCGGCGGGCCGCGCCGCCTTGGGCGATGTGGGCCTCGATGCGAGCGTGCTGGAACTCGATGCGGCGGCACCGGCCTGGGCCAGCCTGCCGGAATCGGATCCGGACCCGCGCGCGCTCGGCCTCACCTCCCGCCATCTCGCCTACGTGATCTACACCTCGGGATCCACCGGTACGCCCAAGGGCGTCATGGTCGAGCATCGGAGCTTGGTCAATCTTATAATATGGCATGTGCAAACCTTTTGTCGCCAGCCAGAAACCTGCTGCGCGCTCACGGCTGGAGTAGCGTTCGATGCCAGCACCTGGGAGCTATGGTCTGCGTTATGTAACCGCAGCACGTTGCTGCTCCCGCCCAGAGCGTCAGCAGCAGATTCTCTTCTGCTCCAATGGTGGCGTGATCAGTCACCTGACATTGGCTTCTTGATCACCCCGCTCGCGACAATCGCATTGGAGTATAAGCTGGTAAACTCCAAGGTGGAGTACTTGCTTGTTGGCGGTGATCGTCTCCAGCGTGTTCCTGGATCGCTAGCACCGAACCTAAAACTGATAAACAACTATGGACCTACGGAAGCTACCGTAGTGGCGACCTCGGGACGGCTCTTCGCCGAAGACGTAGTGCCGCATATTGGCCGTCCGATTGCGAACACGCGTGTGTATCTGCTGGATGGTCATGGGGAGCCGGTGCCGTTCGGGGCGGTGGGCGAGCTCTGCATTGGCGGTGCGGGGGTGGCGCGGGGCTACCTGAACCGCCCTGAGCTGACGGCGGAGCGGTTCATCGCCAGCCCCTTTGTGGACGGCGACCGGCTGTACCGGACCGGCGACCTGGCACGCTACCTGGCGGGCGGCAATCTGGAGTTTTTGGGGCGCAACGACGAGCAGGTGAAGATCCGCGGCTTCCGGATCGAGCCGGGCGAGATCGCGGCGCGGCTCCTCGAGCATCCGGCGGTGGGTGATGCGGTGGTGGTGGCGCGCGAGGATGGCCGCGGCGAGCAGCGGCTCGTTGCGTATGTCGTCGCCCCCGAAGCTGAGGAATCTGATCTTGCCGGGGGTTTGCGCGCACACTTGAGTGCGCGGCTGCCGGACTACATGGTGCCGTCTGCGTTCGTGCGGCTGGCGGGGCTGCCGCTGACGGTGAACGGCAAGGTCGATCGGAACGCGCTGCCGGCCCCGGGCGAGGAGGCGTATGCGCATCGCGCCTACGCGCCGCCGCAGGGCGAGATCGAGACGGCACTGGCAACGATCTGGGCCGAGCTTCTCGGTGTGGAGCGCATCGGGCGCCACGATCACTTCTTCGAACTGGGCGGCCACTCGCTGTTGGCGGTACAGTTGATGGAGCTTCTGCGGCGGCGGTCGCTGGGCATCGAAGTGCGCACCCTGTTCGTCCAGCCGGTGCTGGCGGATCTGGCCGCAAGCCTCGGCCACCATCAGGAGGTGGCGGTCCCGGCCAACCTGATCACCGAACGGAGTGCGGCGATCACGCCACAGATGCTGCCGCTGATCGAGCTGGCACAGGACGAGATCGACCGGATCATCGCCACGGTGCCCGGCGGGGTTGGCAACATCCAGGACATTTACGGCCTGTCGCCGCTGCAGGACGGCATCCTGTTCCATCATCTGCTGGCGGCAAAGGGCGATCCATACCTGCTGGTATCGCAGATGGCGTTTGCCGAGCGTGGGCTGCTCGAGCGCTATCTTGCCGCGGTCCAGCGGGTGGTGGATCGGCATGACATCCTGCGCACCTCGTTTGTCTGGGAGGGGCTGTCGCAGCCGGCCCAGGTGGTGTGGCGGAAGGCGCAACTGGAGGTGACCGAGGTCGAGCTGGATGGCGCTCATGGTGCTGGCGCCGAGCAGCTGAGGGAGCGGTTTGATCCGCGCCGGCACCGCATCGAGCTTGGCCGGGCGCCACTGCTGCGGTTTGTGATTGCGCGCGAGCCCGGCAGCGCGCGCTGGCTGCTGCTGGAGCTGCAGCATCATCTGATCGGGGATCACACCACGCTGGACGTGATGCATGCTGAGGTCCGGGCCGAGCTGGAGGGGCGCCAGCATGAGCTGCCGGCGCCGCAGCCGTTCCGCAATCTGGTGGCGCAGGTGCATCTACGCGGTGATGCCGAGGCGGACGAAGCGTTCTTCCGGGAGCTGCTGGCCGACATCGACGAGCCGACCACGCCGTTCGGCTTGAGCGAGGTGCGCGGCGACGGCGGCGGGGTTCGTGAGGCGCATCGGTTGTTGCCGCCGGCGCTCCATGCGCGGCTGCGGGAACAGGCGCGGCGGCTGGGCGTCAGTCTGGCAAGCCTGTGCCATCTGGCGTGGGGGCAGGTGGTGGCGCGCAGCAGCGGCCGCGAGCAGGTGGTGTTCGGCACGGTGCTGTTCGGCCGCCTGCAGGGCAACGCCGGCGCCGACCGCGCCATGGGGCTGTTCATCAACACCCTGCCGCTGCGGCTTGATCTTGATGGGACTGCGGTCGAGGCGAGCGTGCGAACCACGCATGCCCGGCTGGCCGAGCTGCTGGCACATGAGCATGCCTCGCTGGCGCTGGCGCAGCGCTGCAGTGCCATTGCGGCGCCGGCGCCGCTGTTCAGCGCGTTGTTGAACTACCGCCACAACACCGCGGCGGTCGCCACCGCAACCGATGACAGTCTGGTGGGCGTGGAATGGCTGGGCGGGGAGGAGCGCACCAATTATCCGCTGACCTTGTCAGTGGAGGATTTTGGCGAGGCGCTCGGGCTGACGGCGCAGGTGGCGGAGCCTATCTCGGCGGATCGGATCTGCGGCTACATGCAGCGGGCGCTCGAGCAGCTGGCAGAGGCGCTGGAGCGGGCGCCGGACACGCCGGTGCGGGAGCTGGACATCCTGCCAGCGGACGAGCGTACCTATCTGCTGGAGGAGCTGAACCGGACGGCGGCACCGTATCCTGCGGACAAGTGCATCCAGGAGCTGTTCGAGGCGCAGGTGCGCAAGGCGCCGGAGGCGGTGGCGCTGGTCTATCAGGACCAGCGCGTAAGCTATGGCGCGCTCAATGCGCACGCCAACCAGCTGGCGCATCATCTGATCGCCCTCGGGGTGAAGCCGGATCAGCCGGTGGCAATCTGCGTTGCGCGCAGTCCGCTGATGGTGGTGGGGCTTTTGGCGATCCTGAAGGCCGGCGGGGCGTATGTGCCGCTGGACCCGGCCTATCCGTCGGCGCGGTTGCGCCAGGTGCTGGAGGATGCGGCGCCGCGGCTGCTGCTGACCGATGCGGCGGGCCGCGCCGCCTTGGGCGATGTGGGCCTCGATGCGAGCGTGCTGGAGCTCGATGCGGCGGCACCGGCCTGGGCCAGCCTGCCGGAATCGGATCCGGATACGCGCGCGCTCGGCCTCACCTCCCGCCATCTCGCCTACGTGATCTACACCTCGGGATCCACCGGTACGCCTAAAGGGGCCCAGAACGAGCATCGGGCTATCGTCAATCGCCTGATGTGGATGCAAAATGCCTATGGTCTCAACGCAACTGATGTCGTGTTGCAGAAGACGCCATTTAGCTTCGATGTCTCGGCCTGGGAGTTCTTCTGGACCTTGCTTGAAGGGGCAACCCTGGTGCTGGCGCCGCCCGGCGCGCACAGAGATCCCGACGCATTGGTCGACTTGATCATCAGCCAGCGCATCACGACGATTCACTTCGTGCCATCCATGCTGGTCAGTTTTATGGATGCGAAGAGTGTTGACCGCTGCAGGTCGCTGCGGCGTGTTTTATGCAGCGGCGAGGCGCTCCCTGCCGCCAGTGTGCATAGGGTTCGGCGCGTATTGCCCCGGACGGGCCTGCACAATCTCTACGGTCCGACGGAAGCTGCGATCGACGTGACAGCGTGGAGTTGTCCGGCTGAGTTTGATGAGGTCATTGTCCCGATCGGCCGTCCGATCGCGAACACGCGGATCTATCTGCTGGACGATCATGGGGAGCCGGTGCCGTTCGGGGCGGTGGGCGAGCTCTGCATTGGCGGTGCGGGGGTGGCGCGGGGCTACCTGAACCGCCCTGAGCTGACGGCGGAGCGGTTCATCGCCAGCCCCTTTGTGGACGGCGACCGGCTGTACCGGACCGGCGACCTGGCACGCTACCTGGCGGACGGCAATCTGGAGTTTTTGGGGCGCAACGACGAGCAGGTGAAGATCCGCGGCTTCCGGATCGAGCCGGGCGAGATCGCGGCGCGGCTCCTCGAGCATCCGGCGGTGGGTGATGCGGTGGTGGTGGCGCGCGAGGATGGCCGCGGCGAGCAGCGGCTCGTTGCGTATGTCGTCGCCCCCGAAGCTGAGGAATCTGATCTTGCCGGGGGTTTGCGCGCACACTTGAGTGCGCGGCTGCCGGACTACATGGTGCCGTCTGCGTTCGTGCGGCTGGCGGGGCTGCCGCTGACGGTGAACGGCAAGGTCGATCGGAACGCGCTGCCGGCCCCGGGCGAGGAGGCGTATGCGCATCGCGCCTACGCGCCGCCGCAGGGCGAGATCGAGACGGCGCTGGCAACGATCTGGGCCGAGCTTCTCGGTGTGGAGCGCATCGGGCGCCACGATCACTTCTTCGAACTGGGCGGCCACTCGCTGTTGGCAGTACAGATGTCGAGCCGGCTGTCGCAGGCGCAGGGTGTCGAGCTGCCGCTGCGGACGCTGTTTGCAAGACCGGTGCTGGCCGATCTGGCGGCAAGCATCGTCGAGCTGTTGAGCCGCTGCGGTCCGCAAGAGCTGCCGGCGATTGTGGCCGTGTCACGTCACGAGCCGCTTGTGCTGTCATTTGCGCAGCAGCGGCTGTGGTTTTTGGCGCAGCTGGATCAGGGCAGCACGCACTATCACGTGCCGCTGGCGTGGCGGCTGAAGGGTGGGCTCGACCGCAGCGCCTGGCAACGCAGCCTGGACCGTTTGTTTGCGCGGCATGAGGCGCTGCGCAGCGTCTTTGTCACCTCGGAGGGCAAGCTCCGGGTTGAGCTTCTGCCGGAGGAGGCGGGGCTGCCGGTCGTGGAGCACGATCTGCGGGGCAGGCTGGATGCGGACGCCGCGCTGTCGCAGCTGTGCCAGCAGGAGGCGCGCACGCCGTTTGATCTGGCGCGGGGCCCGCTGATCCGCGGCCGGCTGATCCGGCTGTCGGACGAGGCGCACGTGTTGCTGCTGACCCAGCACCACATCGTCTCGGACGGCTGGTCGCTGGGCGTGTTGGTGGGCGAGCTCACTCAGCTGTACCGGGCATTCGCGGCTGGGCAGGACGATCCGCTGCCGCCGCTTGCGATCCAGTATCCGGACTATGCTGCCTGGCAACGGCAGTGGCTGTCGGGGGAACGGCTGCAGCGCCAGGCGCAGTATTGGCGCAGCAATCTGTCCGGCGCGCCGGCCCGTCTGGCGCTGCCGACGGACCGGCCGCGGCCGGCGCAACAGTCGTTTGCCGGGGCGACGGTCCCGATCATCATTGATGCGGATCTGACGCGGGGGCTGAAGCGGCTGAGCCGGCAGCATGGCACGACATTGTTCATGACCGTGCTGGCGGGGTGGGCTGCGGTGCTGTCGCGTCTGTCGGGACAGGACGATCTTGTGATCGGGGTGCCGAGTGCCAATCGGGGGCACCGCGAGATCGAAGAGCTGATCGGCTTCTTCGTCAACACCCTGGCGCTCCGGCTGGACCTGTCGGGCGAGCCGAGCGTGTCGGAGCTGTTGGAGCGGACGCGGCGCACGGCGTTGGGAGCGCAGGAGCACCAGGAGCTGCCGTTCGAGCAGGTGGTGGAGATCGTGCAGCCGCCGCGGGCTCTTGATCATACGCCGTTGTTCCAGGTGATGCTGGCCTGGGAGAACAATGCGGTTGGGTCATTGGACCTGCCGGGGCTGAGTGTGGAAGCTGCCGGGGAAGAGATTGATCAGGTCAAGTTCGATCTGGAGCTGAGCCTTGGCGAGCAGGGTGAGGAGATCGCCGGAACGCTGGCTTATGCCACCGCGCTGTTTGATCAGACGACGATCGAGCGGCAGCGGGATTATCTGCTGGCGCTGCTGCGGGCGATGGCTGCCGATGCGCAGCAAGAGGTCGGGCGGATTGAGCTGCTGTCGTCCGCCGAGCGCACCTATCTGCTGGAGGAGCTGAACCGGACGGCGGCACCGTATCCTGCGGACAAGTGCATCCAGGAGCTGTTCGAGGCGCAGGTGCGCAAGGCGCCGGAGGCGGTGGCGCTGGTCTATCAGGACCAGCGCGTAAGCTATGGCGCGCTCAATGCGCACGCCAACCAGCTGGCGCATCATCTGATCGCCCTCGGGGTGAAGCCGGATCAGCCGGTGGCAATCTGCGTTGCGCGCAGTCCGCTGATGGTGGTGGGGCTTTTGGCGATCCTGAAGGCCGGCGGGGCGTATGTGCCGCTGGACCCGGCCTATCCGTCGGCGCGGTTGCGCCAGGTGCTGGAGGATGCGGCGCCGCGGCTGCTGCTGACCGATGCGGCGGGCCGCGCCGCCTTGGGCGATGTGGGCCTCGATGCGAGCGTGCTGGAACTCGATGCGGCGGCACCGGCCTGGGCCAGCCTGCCGGAATCGGATCCGGACCCGCGCGCGCTCGGCCTCACCTCCCGCCATCTCGCCTACGTGATCTACACCTCGGGATCCACCGGTACGCCCAAGGGCGTCATGGTCGAGCATCGGAGCTTGGTCAATCTGGGGCTGGCTCAGATAACGCTTTTGGGCGTTTGTTCAAACAGCCGAATAGTGCAGTTTGCCTCCTTTGGTTTTGATGCGAGTGTTTGGGAAATTATAATGGCGTTTGGCTCGGGAGCCGCATTGCATTTGCCTGCGGATGAGCTCTGTCAAGCGAGCACCAAGCTATCGGATTATCTGCGAAGCGAAGCCATCACGCACGCGACGTTGCCCCCAGCCTTACTTCAGCAAAGCAAGCATGTGGAATATTTGGCGTCGCAAGCTCTCATTCTTGCCGGAGAGCTGCCGAAGGCTGAACTTATCCGATGCCTGCCTGCCGCATCCATTGTCAACGGCTATGGACCGACCGAAACGACGGTTTGTGCGACGACCTGGAGTTGTCCGGCTGAGTTTGATGAGGCCATTGTCCCGATCGGCCGTCCGATCGCGAACACGCGGATCTATCTGCTGGACGATCATGGGGAGCCGGTGCCGTTCGGGGCGGTGGGCGAGCTCTGCATTGGCGGTGCGGGGGTGGCGCGGGGCTACCTGAACCGCCCTGAGCTGACGGCGGAGCGGTTCATCGCCAGCCCCTTTGTGGACGGCGACCGGCTGTACCGGACCGGCGACCTGGCACGCTACCTGGCGGGCGGCAATCTGGAGTTTTTGGGGCGCAACGACGAGCAGGTGAAGATCCGCGGCTTCCGGATCGAGCCGGGCGAGATCGCGGCGCGGCTCCTCGAGCATCCGGCGGTGGGTGATGCGGTGGTGGTGGCGCGCGAGGATGGCCGCGGCGAGCAGCGGCTCGTTGCGTATGTCGTCGCCCCCGAAGCTGAGGAATCTGATCTTGCCGGGGGTTTGCGCGCACACTTGAGTGCGCGGCTGCCGGACTACATGGTGCCGTCTGCGTTCGTGCGGCTGGCGGGGCTGCCGCTGACGGTGAACGGCAAGGTCGATCGGAACGCGCTGCCGGCCCCGGGCGAGGAGGCGTATGCGCATCGCGCCTACGCGCCGCCGCAGGGCGAGATCGAGACGGCGCTGGCAACGATCTGGGCCGAGCTTCTCGGTGTGGAGCGCATCGGGCGCCACGATCACTTCTTCGAACTGGGCGGCCACTCGCTGTTGGCAGTACAGATGTCGAGCCGGCTGTCGCAGGCGCAGGGTGTCGAGCTGCCGCTGCGGACGCTGTTTGCAAGACCGGTGCTGGCCGATCTGGCGGCAAGCATCGTCGAGCTGTTGAGCCGCTGCGGTCCGCAAGAGCTGCCGGCGATTGTGGCCGTGTCACGTCACGAGCCGCTTGTGCTGTCATTTGCGCAGCAGCGGCTGTGGTTTTTGGCGCAGCTGGATCAGGGCAGCACGCAGTATCACGTGCCGCTGGCGTGGCGGCTGAAGGGTGGGCTCGACCGCAGCGCCTGGCAACGCAGCCTGGACCGTTTGTTTGCGCGGCATGAGGCGCTGCGCAGCGTCTTTGTCACCTCGGAGGGCAAGCTCCGGGTTGAGCTTCTGCCGGAGGAGGCGGGGCTGCCGGTCGTGGAGCACGATCTGCGGGGCAGGCTGGATGCGGACGCCGCGCTGTCGCAGCTGTGCCAGCAGGAGGCGCGCACGCCGTTTGATCTGGCGCGGGGCCCGCTGATCCGCGGCCGGCTGATCCGGCTGTCGGACGAGGCGCACGTGTTGCTGCTGACCCAGCACCACATCGTCTCGGACGGCTGGTCGCTGGGCGTGTTGGTGGGCGAGCTCACTCAGCTGTACCGGGCATTCGCGGCTGGGCAGGACGATCCGCTGCCGCCGCTTGCGATCCAGTATCCGGACTATGCTGCCTGGCAACGGCAGTGGCTGTCGGGGGAACGGCTGCAGCGCCAGGCGCAGTATTGGCGCAGCAATCTGTCCGGCGCGCCGGCCCGTCTGGCGCTGCCGACGGACCGGCCGCGGCCGGCGCAACAGTCGTTTGCCGGGGCGACGGTCCCGATCATCATTGATGCGGATCTGACGCGGGGGCTGAAGCGGCTGAGCCGGCAGCATGGCACGACATTGTTCATGACCGTGCTGGCGGGGTGGGCTGCGGTGCTGTCGCGTCTGTCGGGACAGGACGATCTTGTGATCGGGGTGCCGAGTGCCAATCGGGGGCACCGCGAGATCGAAGAGCTGATCGGCTTCTTCGTCAACACCCTGGCGCTCCGGCTGGACCTGTCGGGCGAGCCGAGCGTGTCGGAGCTGTTGGAGCGGACGCGGCGCACGGCGTTGGGAGCGCAGGAGCACCAGGAGCTGCCGTTCGAGCAGGTGGTGGAGATCGTGCAGCCGCCGCGGGCTCTTGATCATACGCCGTTGTTCCAGGTGATGCTGGCCTGGGAGAACAATGCGGTTGGGTCATTGGACCTGCCGGGGCTGAGTGTGGAAGCTGCCGGGGAAGAGATTGATCAGGTCAAGTTCGATCTGGAGCTGAGCCTTGGCGAGCAGGGTGAGGAGATCGCCGGAACGCTGGCTTATGCCACCGCGCTGTTTGATCAGACGACGATCGAGCGGCAGCGGGATTATCTGCTGGCGCTGCTGCGGGCGATGGCTGCCGATGCGCAGCAAGAGGTCGGGCGGATTGAGCTGCTGTCGTCCGCCGAGCGCACCTATCTGCTGGAGGAGCTGAACCGGACGGCGGCACCGTATCCTGCGGACAAGTGCATCCAGGAGCTGTTCGAGGCGCAGGTGCGCAAGGCGCCGGAGGCGGTGGCGCTGGTCTATCAGGACCAGCGCGTAAGCTATGGCGCGCTCAATGCGCACGCCAACCAGCTGGCGCATCATCTGATCGCCCTCGGGGTGAAGCCGGATCAGCCGGTGGCAATCTGCGTTGCGCGCAGTCCGCTGATGGTGGTGGGGCTTTTGGCGATCCTGAAGGCCGGCGGGGCGTATGTGCCGCTGGACCCGGCCTATCCGTCGGCGCGGTTGCGCCAGGTGCTGGAGGATGCGGCGCCGCGGCTGCTGCTGACCGATGCGGCGGGCCGCGCCGCCTTGGGCGATGTGGGCCTCGATGCGAGCGTGCTGGAACTCGATGCGGCGGCACCGGCCTGGGCCAGCCTGCCGGAATCGGATCCGGACCCGCGCGCGCTCGGCCTCACCTCCCGCCATCTCGCCTACGTGATCTACACCTCGGGATCCACCGGTACGCCCAAGGGCGTCATGGTCGAGCATCGGAGCACTGTCAACCTGCTGCATTGGAGCAGCGGCGTGTTTGCGGAATCAGAAATCAGCCGGACGCTGTTTGCCACCTCGATCAGCTTTGATCTGTCGATCTACGAGTGCTTCGTTCCACTCTCGCAAGGAACCAGGCTGCACCTTGTCGAGAATGCGCAAACGCAGTCGGATGTCTCCTTAATCAACACCGTCCCTTCGGCGATCGCCGCTCTGCTCGATCAGAAAGCAGTACCGGCTTCGACAAGCGTCATCAATTTGGCCGGCGAGCGGCTGAAGGCGGATCTCATCGCGAAGGCATTTGAGAGCAGTGGTGTCGAGAAGATCTGTAATCTGTACGGTCCTTCCGAGACAACGACCTACTCGACCTGGATTTGCATACGAAGGGGGGACGTTGTCGTTGAAACGATTGGCCGTCCGATTGCGAACACGCGTGTGTATCTGCTGGATGGTCATGGGGAGCCGGTGCCGTTCGGGGCGGTGGGCGAGCTCTGCATTGGCGGTGCGGGGGTGGCGCGGGGCTACCTGAACCGCCCTGAGCTGACGGCGGAGCGGTTCATCGCCAGCCCCTTTGTGGACGGCGACCGGCTGTACCGGACCGGCGACCTGGCACGCTACCTGGCGGGCGGCAATCTGGAGTTTTTGGGGCGCAACGACGAGCAGGTGAAGATCCGCGGCTTCCGGATCGAGCCGGGCGAGATCGCGGCGCGGCTCCTCGAGCATCCGGCGGTGGGTGATGCGGTGGTGGTGGCGCGCGAGGATGGCCGCGGCGAGCAGCGGCTCGTTGCGTATGTCGTCGCCCCCGAAGCTGAGGAATCTGATCTTGCCGGGGGTTTGCGCGCACACTTGAGTGCGCGGCTGCCGGACTACATGGTGCCGTCTGCGTTCGTGCGGCTGGCGGGGCTGCCGCTGACGGTGAACGGCAAGGTCGATCGGAACGCGCTGCCGGCCCCGGGCGAGGAGGCGTATGCGCATCGCGCCTACGCGCCGCCGCAGGGCGAGATCGAGACGGCGCTGGCAACGATCTGGGCCGAGCTTCTCGGTGTGGAGCGCATCGGGCGCCACGATCACTTCTTCGAACTGGGCGGCCACTCGCTGTTGGCAGTACAGATGTCGAGCCGGCTGTCGCAGGCGCAGGGTGTCGAGCTGCCGCTGCGGACGCTGTTTGCAAGACCGGTGCTGGCCGATCTGGCGGCAAGCATCGTCGAGCTGTTGAGCCGCTGCGGTCCGCAAGAGCTGCCGGCGATTGTGGCCGTGTCACGTCACGAGCCGCTTGTGCTGTCATTTGCGCAGCAGCGGCTGTGGTTTTTGGCGCAGCTGGATCAGGGCAGCACGCACTATCACGTGCCGCTGGCGTGGCGGCTGAAGGGTGGGCTCGACCGCAGCGCCTGGCAACGCAGCCTGGACCGTTTGTTTGCGCGGCATGAGGCGCTGCGCAGCGTCTTTGTCACCTCGGAGGGCAAGCTCCGGGTTGAGCTTCTGCCGGAGGAGGCGGGGCTGCCGGTCGTGGAGCACGATCTGCGGGGCAGGCTGGATGCGGACGCCGCGCTGTCGCAGCTGTGCCAGCAGGAGGCGCGCACGCCGTTTGATCTGGCGCGGGGCCCGCTGATCCGCGGCCGGCTGATCCGGCTGTCGGACGAGGCGCACGTGTTGCTGCTGACCCAGCACCACATCGTCTCGGACGGCTGGTCGCTGGGCGTGTTGGTGGGCGAGCTCACTCAGCTGTACCGGGCATTCGCGGCTGGGCAGGACGATCCGCTGCCGCCGCTTGCGATCCAGTATCCGGACTATGCTGCCTGGCAACGGCAGTGGCTGTCGGGGGAACGGCTGCAGCGCCAGGCGCAGTATTGGCGCAGCAATCTGTCCGGCGCGCCGGCCCGTCTGGCGCTGCCGACGGACCGGCCGCGGCCGGCGCAACAGTCGTTTGCCGGGGCGACGGTCCCGATCATCATTGATGCGGATCTGACGCGGGGGCTGAAGCGGCTGAGCCGGCAGCATGGCACGACATTGTTCATGACCGTGCTGGCGGGGTGGGCTGCGGTGCTGTCGCGTCTGTCGGGACAGGACGATCTTGTGATCGGGGTGCCGAGTGCCAATCGGGGGCACCGCGAGATCGAAGAGCTGATCGGCTTCTTCGTCAACACCCTGGCGCTCCGGCTGGACCTGTCGGGCGAGCCGAGCGTGTCGGAGCTGTTGGAGCGGACGCGGCGCACGGCGTTGGGAGCGCAGGAGCACCAGGAGCTGCCGTTCGAGCAGGTGGTGGAGATCGTGCAGCCGCCGCGGGCTCTTGATCATACGCCGTTGTTCCAGGTGATGCTGGCCTGGGAGAACAATGCGGTTGGGTCATTGGACCTGCCGGGGCTGAGTGTGGAAGCTGCCGGGGAAGAGATTGATCAGGTCAAGTTCGATCTGGAGCTGAGCCTTGGCGAGCAGGGTGAGGAGATCGCCGGAACGCTGGCTTATGCCACCGCGCTGTTTGATCAGACGACGATCGAGCGGCAGCGGGATTATCTGCTGGCGCTGCTGCGGGCGATGGCTGCCGATGCGCAGCAAGAGGTCGGGCGGATTGAGCTGCTGTCGTCCGCCGAGCGCACCTATCTGCTGGAGGAGCTGAACCGGACGGCGGCACCGTATCCTGCGGACAAGTGCATCCAGGAGCTGTTCGAGGCGCAGGTGCGCAAGGCGCCGGAGGCGGTGGCGCTGGTCTATCAGGACCAGCGCGTAAGCTATGGCGCGCTCAATGCGCACGCCAACCAGCTGGCGCATCATCTGATCGCCCTCGGGGTGAAGCCGGATCAGCCGGTGGCAATCTGCGTTGCGCGCAGTCCGCTGATGGTGGTGGGGCTTTTGGCGATCCTGAAGGCCGGCGGGGCGTATGTGCCGCTGGACCCGGCCTATCCGTCGGCGCGGTTGCGCCAGGTGCTGGAGGATGCGGCGCCGCGGCTGCTGCTGACCGATGCGGCGGGCCGCGCCGCCTTGGGCGATGTGGGCCTCGATGCGAGCGTGCTGGAGCTCGATGCGGCGGCACCGGCCTGGGCCAGCCTGCCGGAATCGGATCCGGACCCGCGCGCGCTCGGCCTCACCTCCCGCCATCTCGCCTACGTGATCTACACCTCGGGATCCACCGGTACGCCCAAGGGCGTCATGGTCGAGCATCGGAGCACTGTCAACCTGCTGCATTGGAGCAGCGGCGTGTTTGCGGAATCAGAAATCAGCCGGACGCTGTTTGCCACCTCGATCAGCTTTGATCTGTCGATCTACGAGTGCTTCGTTCCACTCTCGCAAGGAACCAGGCTGCACCTTGTCGAGAATGCGCAAACGCAGTCGGATGTCTCCTTAATCAACACCGTCCCTTCGGCGATCGCCGCTCTGCTCGATCAGAAAGCAGTACCGGCTTCGACAAGCGTCATCAATTTGGCCGGCGAGCGGCTGAAGGCGGATCTCATCGCGAAGGCATTTGAGAGCAGTGGTGTCGAGAAGATCTGTAATCTGTACGGTCCTTCCGAGACAACGACCTACTCGACCTGGATTTGCATACGAAGGGGGGACGTTGTCGTTGAAACGATTGGCCGTCCGATTGCGAACACGCGTGTGTATCTGCTGGATGGTCATGGGGAGCCGGTGCCGTTCGGGGCGGTGGGCGAGCTCTGCATTGGCGGTGCGGGGGTGGCGCGGGGCTACCTGAACCGCCCTGAGCTGACGGCGGAGCGGTTCATCGCCAGCCCCTTTGTGGACGGCGACCGGCTGTACCGGACCGGCGACCTGGCACGCTACCTGGCGGGCGGCAATCTGGAGTTTTTGGGGCGCAACGACGAGCAGGTGAAGATCCGCGGCTTCCGGATCGAGCCGGGCGAGATCGCGGCGCGGCTCCTCGAGCATCCGGCGGTGGGTGATGCGGTGGTGGTGGCGCGCGAGGATGGCCGCGGCGAGCAGCGGCTCGTTGCGTATGTCGTCGCCCCCGAAGCTGAGGAATCTGATCTTGCCGGGGGTTTGCGCGCACACTTGAGTGCGCGGCTGCCGGACTACATGGTGCCGTCTGCGTTCGTGCGGCTGGCGGGGCTGCCGCTGACGGTGAACGGCAAGGTCGATCGGAACGCGCTGCCGGCCCCGGGCGAGGAGGCGTATGCGCATCGCGCCTACGCGCCGCCGCAGGGCGAGATCGAGACGGCACTGGCAACGATCTGGGCCGAGCTTCTCGGTGTGGAGCGCATCGGGCGCCACGATCACTTCTTCGAACTGGGCGGCCACTCGCTGTTGGCGGTACAGTTGATGGAGCTTCTGCGGCGGCGGTCGCTGGGCATCGAAGTGCGCACCCTGTTCGTCCAGCCGGTGCTGGCGGATCTGGCCGCAAGCCTCGGCCACCATCAGGAGGTGGCGGTCCCGGCCAACCTGATCACCGAACGGAGTGCGGCGATCACGCCACAGATGCTGCCGCTGATCGAGCTGGCACAGGACGAGATCGACCGGATCATCGCCACGGTGCCCGGCGGGGTTGGCAACATCCAGGACATTTACGGCCTGTCGCCGCTGCAGGACGGCATCCTGTTCCATCATCTGCTGGCGGCAAAGGGCGATCCATACCTGCTGGTATCGCAGATGGCGTTTGCCGAGCGTGGGCTGCTCGAGCGCTATCTTGCCGCGGTCCAGCGGGTGGTGGATCGGCATGACATCCTGCGCACCTCGTTTGTCTGGGAGGGGCTGTCGCAGCCGGCCCAGGTGGTGTGGCGGAAGGCGCAACTGGAGGTGACCGAGGTCGAGCTGGATGGCGCTCATGGTGCTGGCGCCGAGCAGCTGAGGGAGCGGTTTGATCCGCGCCGGCACCGCATCGAGCTTGGCCGGGCGCCACTGCTGCGGTTTGTGATTGCGCGCGAGCCCGGCAGCGCGCGCTGGCTGCTGCTGGAGCTGCAGCATCATCTGATCGGGGATCACACCACGCTGGACGTGATGCATGCTGAGGTCCGGGCCGAGCTGGAGGGGCGCCAGCATGAGCTGCCGGCGCCGCAGCCGTTCCGCAATCTGGTGGCGCAGGTGCATCTACGCGGTGATGCCGAGGCGGACGAAGCGTTCTTCCGGGAGCTGCTGGCCGACATCGACGAGCCGACCACGCCGTTCGGCTTGAGCGAGGTGCGCGGCGACGGCGGCGGGGTTCGTGAGGCGCATCGGTTGTTGCCGCCGGCGCTCCATGCGCGGCTGCGGGAACAGGCGCGGCGGCTGGGCGTCAGTCTGGCAAGCCTGTGCCATCTGGCGTGGGGGCAGGTGGTGGCGCGCAGCAGCGGCCGCGAGCAGGTGGTGTTCGGCACGGTGCTGTTCGGCCGCCTGCAGGGCAACGCCGGCGCCGACCGCGCCATGGGGCTGTTCATCAACACCCTGCCGCTGCGGCTTGATCTTGATGGGACTGCGGTCGAGGCGAGCGTGCGAACCACGCATGCCCGGCTGGCCGAGCTGCTGGCACATGAGCATGCCTCGCTGGCGCTGGCGCAGCGCTGCAGTGCCATTGCGGCGCCGGCGCCGCTGTTCAGCGCGTTGTTGAACTACCGCCACAACACCGCGGCGGTCGCCACCGCAACCGATGACAGTCTGGTGGGCGTGGAATGGCTGGGCGGGGAGGAGCGCACCAATTATCCGCAGACCTTGTCAGTGGAGGATTTTGGCGAGGCGCTCGGGCTGACGGCGCAGGTGGCGGAGCCTATCTCGGCGGATCGGATCTGCGGCTACATGCAGCGGGCGCTCGAGCAGCTGGCAGAGGCGCTGGAGCGGGCGCCGGACACGCCGGTGCGGGAGCTGGACATCCTGCCAGCGGACGAGCGTACCTATCTGCTGGAGGAGCTGAACCGGACGGCGGCACCGTATCCTGCGGACAAGTGCATCCAGGAGCTGTTCGAGGCGCAGGTGCGCAAGGCGCCGGAGGCGGTGGCGCTGGTCTATCAGGACCAGCGCGTAAGCTATGGCGCGCTCAATGCGCACGCCAACCAGCTGGCGCATCATCTGATCGCCCTCGGGGTGAAGCCGGATCAGCCGGTGGCAATCTGCGTTGCGCGCAGTCCGCTGATGGTGGTGGGGCTTTTGGCGATCCTGAAGGCCGGCGGGGCGTATGTGCCGCTGGACCCGGCCTATCCGTCGGCGCGGTTGCGCCAGGTGCTGGAGGATGCGGCGCCGCGGCTGCTGCTGACCGATGCGGCGGGCCGCGCCGCCTTGGGCGATGTGGGCCTCGATGCGAGCGTGCTGGAACTCGATGCGGCGGCACCGGCCTGGGCCAGCCTGCCGGAATCGGATCCGGACCCGCGCGCGCTCGGCCTCACCTCCCGCCATCTCGCCTACGTGATCTACACCTCGGGATCCACCGGTACGCCCAAGGGCGTCATGGTCGAGCATGCTCAGATCGTTCGTTTGTTCGAGGCGACGCAGGAATGGTATGGGTTCACTGAACAGGACGTATGGTGCCTGTTCCATTCCTTCTCGTTCGACTTCTCGGTGTGGGAGTTGTGGGGCGCACTGCGTTATGGCGGTCGTTTGATTCTTGTGCCGAGCGACACCGCTCGCTCTGCTCCTGACTTCGATGATCTCATCTGCAAGTCCGGCGTTACAGTTCTGAATCAGACCCCTTCGGCTTTTAAAGCTCTTGTGGATCTGGAGCGTCAGCGCGGTGCTCGAAACCGCCTTCGCTACGTTATTTTGGGTGGAGAGGCTCTGGAGCCATCGATTCTGAAGCCGTGGTATGCAAGGCATTCAGATCGTGCACCACAATTGATCAACATGTACGGTATTACGGAAACGACCGTGCATGTCACCTATCGGTCTCTTGATCAGTCTGACACCACCGATTCGGGCAGTCAGATCGGAAGGCGCATTCCCGATCTTCGGATCTATCTGCTGGACGATCATGGGGAGCCGGTGCCGTTCGGGGCGGTGGGCGAGCTCTGCATTGGCGGTGCGGGGGTGGCGCGGGGCTACCTGAACCGCCCTGAGCTGACGGCGGAGCGGTTCATCGCCAGCCCCTTTGTGGACGGCGACCGGCTGTACCGGACCGGCGACCTGGCACGCTACCTGGCGGACGGCAATCTGGAGTTTTTGGGGCGCAACGACGAGCAGGTGAAGATCCGCGGCTTCCGGATCGAGCCGGGCGAGATCGCGGCGCGGCTCCTCGAGCATCCGGCGGTGGGTGATGCGGTGGTGGTGGCGCGCGAGGATGGCCGCGGCGAGCAGCGGCTCGTTGCGTATGTCGTCGCCCCCGAAGCTGAGGAATCTGATCTTGCCGGGGGTTTGCGCGCACACTTGAGTGCGCGGCTGCCGGACTACATGGTGCCGTCTGCGTTCGTGCGGCTGGCGGGGCTGCCGCTGACGGTGAACGGCAAGGTCGATCGGAACGCGCTGCCGGCCCCGGGCGAGGAGGCGTATGCGCATCGCGCCTATGAGCCGCCGCAGGGCGAGATCGAGACCACGCTGGCACAGATCTGGGCCGAGCTTCTCGGTGTGGAGCGCATCGGGCGCCACGACAACTTCTTTGCGCTCGGCGGCCATTCCCTGCTAGCTGTGCAATTGCTCAGTCGCGCACTTGATCTTGGGCTCAAGTTCAGTGCCGCCGACCTCTTCCAAGCCCCCGTTCTAAAGGAACTTGCATCAAAGACTCAATTGGAACCACAGCCCAGCAGTTCGAGAGTGATTTGTGTTCGAGCAACCGGATTGCAGCCGCCACTGTTCTTTGTTCCCACAGGTTTGGGCGACTGCTCCTATGTCCCCAGTTTGGTCCAGGAAATGAACGTAGAATGTCCTGTCTACGCTTTGCCATGG
Organism: Bradyrhizobium barranii subsp. apii; assembly: GCF_011516635.5. Classification (GTDB taxonomy): domain Bacteria; phylum Pseudomonadota; class Alphaproteobacteria; order Rhizobiales; family Xanthobacteraceae; genus Bradyrhizobium; species Bradyrhizobium barranii. The sequence continues at coordinate 155,569 of NZ_CP096256.1, forward strand.
CCCCAATTCAGTGAAGTTCGAGTTCCAGATCTTGAAGAGATAGCCTCGCAAGTAAATTTGGCGATTAGAGAGATTCAGGCACGAGGTCCATATCGATTCGCTGGATATTCATCAGGAGGAGTCTTGGCCTACGCCATTGCGCAGCAGTTACTGGATCTTGATGAAGCTGTTTCATTCATCGCTCTAATCGATGTTGTGCTACCTGCAAAACCGTCAAGCGTATCACCCACCCAAATGTTGCGAGAAGCGTTGTTGGAATCTCTCGAATTAGACGACGAGAAGTTCAAAATGCTTGAACGCTTCGCTGAACAAAGTTCAATTTCTAAGCTCCTTGAAAAGGCCCAGAAAGTTGGGGCGATCCATTTGGATCGTGATCTCGAGAACGACATTCTGACGTATGAAAGGAGCATGCAGTTTCATAGGGCGCTGGACTTGTATGAGGTACCATCCCTACCGATTGAGATACATCAGTTCTATAGCAACGAGCATCTTAGCCGTCGCGCACGATCTCGCAAAAATTCAATAGATCCAGAGGGTGCGCCCCTGCGGGGTTGGGACCGCGTTCTGAGTGCGGAGGCCATTCATGCCGTGCCAATTCCGGGCGACCACGTGACTATGATGAGTGTCCCGGAGAACCGCCGAGTTCTGGCTCGACACCTATCAACGGCCTTAACAGCCGATAGACCCCCTCCCAAGAGTAGTGGCTCATAAAATTTCAAGATCATCGCCCGGTTAACAACTGAGAGGTAAACCGGTTTCAAGTCGGAGAAAGTGGACGACAAGTAGAGCATTCCGCGCGGCAATTAGGGGTTCTTCCGCACATTTGGTGCAGGGTGCAGGATTCACGGACAGTGCAAATAAGGGCATAAGGTCGGAATCGCAGTCGACGCCCGTGATTCGCCTTGCTCCAAGCCTTCCGCTCACTGGTTTCCTCCGAGCTTTCGATTGTCGAGATCCTTCCCCAGACCAACAGGGTGGTGCTCGTAGCTCGGCCGAAGTCAGCGGTCTCGCTCTGTCCCTGTTGCGGCTGCCAGACGTGTCGCGTCCACAGCCATTACGTGCGACGCTTAGCCGATCTGCCCTGGCAGGGTCGGGTTGTCGAAATCCGGCTTCACGCGCGACGGTTTCGATGCGCGAATCTGCAATGCCCGCGTCGGATATTCACCGAACGACTACCGGCAACGGTGCGGCCGAAAGCAAGACGCACAACCCGCCTCGGCGAGAGCCAACTGGCGATCGGCTTTGCGGTCGGCGGAGAGCCCGGCTCACGCCTGGCGCGCAAACTGGCCATGCCGGTCAGCGGCGACACCTTGCTCCGAATGATTCACTCGGCCCCGTTGCCGGATTTCGTTGCTCCGACCGTCGTCGGAATCGACGATTGGGCTTGGCTGCATATTTCAGTGATCGTGAGCAGCGATTTCGCGCGATCATGAGCGCCGAATTCAGACGATCGTGAGCAGCCTCGCTCCGGCCGAGGCGGTGATAGGGTCAGCGTTCTGGCTGCTCGTCAAGGGTGATGGTTTTGGCGTTGCGTTTTCGCATGCTTTCGCCAGCAAGCTGGAGGCGGTGAGCGTTGTGGACGAGGCGATCCAGAATCGCGTCGCCTAGAGCGTTTTCCGATCACGTTGCGTCGTAACCAGCCGCGACGAGATAATTTTGACATTCCTCGGGTGAGAAGCGTTTGAGAGCGTTGGCGATTGCTTGCCAGAGATCGGGCATGGTGCGGGCTGCGGCGGTCCGCAACAGCGCTTTCAGTTTGGAGAAGGCCATTTCAATCGGGTTGAAGTCTGGACTGTAGGGCGGAAGATAGAGCAGGCTAGCTCCGACCGCCTGGATGGCCTCTCGAACGCCATGGACCTTGTGAGCGGGCAAGTTGTCCATGATAACGGTATCGCCCGGCCGCAGCGATGGGGCGAGCAATTGCTCGACGTAGGCCAGGAAAGCGTCGCCATCCATTGGACCGTCCAGAACAAGCGGCGCGATCAGACCGTCGGAGCGCAATCCAGCGGTGAACGTCGTCGTCTTCCAATGTCCGTGTGGGATAGCTGCACGACATCGCTCGCCGCGTGGCGAGCGCCCGTAACGCCGCGCCATTTTGGTGTTGGCGCTGGTTTCGTCGATGAAGACGAGACGCTCAGGGTCAAGGTCGATTTGCCCTTCGAACCACTCCTCACGTGCGGCATTTATATCGCCGCGCCGTTGCTCGGCGGCGTGCGCTGTCTTTTTTTAAGTGTGATCTTTCTGCGCTGGAAAAAACGCCAGAGCGACGCGATGCCAGTCGATATTCCACGACGTTTCAACAGTTCTCGCAACTCGGCAAGCGTGATATCCGGCCTCGCTGTCACCGCCTCCAGAATCAATTGCGAATGCGCTTCGATGCGCTGCGATTTGCGGTCACCGCCCTGGCGTTTAGGAACGATGTCGCCAACTTTCTTGAGGCGACCGCGCCAGCGGATTGCACTGGCCGCGCTGACACCAAAGCGCTCAGCAGCCTGTCGACAGGACATGCCACCGTCAATCGCGGCTACCACCCTTTGGCGAAGATCAACCGAAAGCGCCCTGGCCATACATGCTGGCCTCCCTCGCCAGCATGCAGCTTGAATCTGACTCGCGCCGTTTTGGGAATCCCCACCCGATTCTTTCCGGTCGGAAAATGCTCTAGCGTGGGATCTCCGATAACTTCGTGCCATGTGTCCACAGGGAGTTGGCTGGTTACGATGGTGGAGGAGCGGCCATGGCGATCGTCAAGGATTTCCAGTAGATCGCGCCGCTCGGCAGCGGTGAGCACCGACAATCCCCAATCATCCAAAATCAGAACCTGGGCGCGGCCAAGGGTTTTGAGCAAGCGGGCATAACGTCCATCGCCCCGCGCGAGCCCCAACGCTTCGAACAATCTTGGGACGCGGTGATAGAGGACCGAGCGATTATCTCGGCAGGCCTTGTGGCCGAGGGCACAGGCTAACCAACTTTTGCCCAATCCGGTCGCCCCGGTTATGAGCAAATTCTCGTGGCGATCGATCCAGTCGCCGCTGGCGAGCTTGGCGAAGACGGCCCGGTCGATACCCCGCGGCGTGCGCAAATCGGGGGATGTCCCGATCGCTGTTGAACTACGTCGGGTCGACGTTGCCGGAATGAATATTACGCAGCCCTCGTGACGTGGGCAACGGACTTGATTGTCATGCGATCGTGGTGAGCTTGAAGGGCCGCACGCAGAACCGACAATTGCTTATGCGCCTTCAATCGTCGGAAGCCCTTGTTGGCCTCGATCATACCGGCCGCGACCCATCGCAAGGCCATACCGGCATCCCGCCAGCGTTTAACGTTGCGCGTGACGCGGCGAATGGTGCCCATCATGTTCTCGGCGATATTGGTACAGGCGAGCGATCGGCGAAGCTCCTTCGGCAACTTCAACCGGACGACAGTCAGGATTTCGTCGAGGCCTTCGAGGATACTGGCCGCAACGCCGGGCCATTGCTGGTCGAGTCGACGCGCGAGATTGCGGATCAATTTTTCAGCCTTGTCGGCGTCATCGAGCTCCCAGGCCTGGCGCAGCACCCGGCGGGTGGCCGCATGATGCTCTTTCGGCAGGCGTTCCATGATGTTGCGCGCCTTGTGGATCTGGCAGCGCTGGATCGCAGCGGCCGAACCGAAGGTGCGGCGGATCGCCTTCGACAACGCCTTCGCGCCGTCGGCGATGAACAGTCTTGGCACCGTCGGGTCGAGCCCGCGCGAGACCAGGTTGTCCAGCAGGGCCTGAACCGTTGCTGCATTCTCGGTCGCCCCTTCCACCAGCGCCAGCGGATGCTTGTTGCCTTCGCCGTCAACCCCGATCGCGGCCACCAGCACGAGATCGTCGTCGAGATGCAGCCCGTCGATTTGGACCACCAGAAGGTCGAGCGCGGACAGATCGGCAGCCATGAAGTCGGCCAGCCGCGCCGCCGACAGAGCCACGAACCTCCGCGAGGCCGCCGACTTCGAAATCCCCGATCCGGGCGGTGCCGGCACGTCACCCTCGGGCAGCCGGACGGCGCGGCCGAACCGGCGCGTCGACACATTGATCAGCATCAGGTTCATCGCCCAGCGACCGAGCCAGTCCTCCTGCGCCGCCGTTTCCCAGCTCGGGATCGTGACCTCGCGGCCGTCCATGCCCCGGACCCGCGGGCGATCGACCTCGATCTTGCCGCCGTGGAAACCGATCCGCCCCCGCGTTCGGCCCCAACGGTGCGCCCGCCGCGCCGCATCACGACCGTGGCGCGGCCCGCAGGCCGCTGTCACATCCGCCTCCATCATCGTGCCGAGCGCCTCGATTCCTGCCGCAAGGCAGAACCGATCGAAGCTCGCTCGCACTTCCGCAAATGATTTCTCCACAGCCCCGGTCGCCGGCCAACCAGCCGGTGTGATATCTCTCGTCATGGCGTTGCTCTCCTTTGTGGAATCAGCACCCCGAGCCTACCGGCTCAAGGTGGGCAACGCCGACCTCTTCAGAAATTCAACAGAACCCGGGACATCCCCGCAAATCGACGTCCTCCACGCAGGCATTCTGGCGGAGCGAGGCCAGCTTGAGGCGCGTGGTGAGCCGCCTGGTGTCGCGTTCCGCCGCTTCCCGGTCGACCAGCAGGCCGATGCGATCTTCGAACGGCAAGGCTTCGAGATCAGGCGATCGTCGCTGCTCCTCGAAGGCCTTGGCCATGCCGCTCAAGCCGAGCTCGATCAGGCGTTCGTGGGTGGGATGGTTGAGCATACAGGTCTCCTTGGCTTCAGTGAAAATAATCGCGGCCGCGGATGTTGCCGTGGCGCAGGGGTTGGTGTTCGGAGGGCTCGTCGAGAAAGGTACGATCCAGACCGTTCTGGAGGATGGAGCGGATCGAGGCGACGGATCGCGCCTTGATCAGAATGCCGCGCCGGCAGGCCGCTTCGACGCGCTCCGCGCTGTAGCTTTTGACCAGTGACAGAATGCCGAGGCAGGTGCGAAAGCCTTGCTCGGGATGCGGCCGGGCCGCGATCACGGCCTGGAAGAAGGCGGCGGTCGACGGACCGATCCGCTCGCCGGCGACGATCACTCCGGCGGGCGTCCATTGACCGTAGCGCCGATGGGCGCTGGGCATATGGTCGGCGATGGTGGTGTGGCCCCGCCGGTTGGGCGCGCGGGCGTGGCTGGCGATCCTGCGGCCGTTGTGGAAGATCTCGACCGTTCTGTCATCGATGCGTGCGTCGACAAGCTCACGGATGAGCCGATACGGCGCGGAATACCAGTGTCCATCGATCTCGATATGATAGTCGGGGCCGATCCGGCATCGCTTCCAGCGTGCGAAAGCGTAAGCCTGGTCCGGCAGCTTTGTAAGCTTGGGCTTGTCGAGCTCGGCGAACAGTTCGGCGCGACTGGCGCCAAAGTCGCGCATCTGCCTTGCATTGAGTTCGACGACGAGTGTTTTGATGGCTGCGTTCAGCTCCGCCAACGAAAAGAAGCGTTGGTTGCGCAGCCGCGCCAGAATCCATCGCTGGGCGACTTGCACCGCAACTTCGACCTTTGCCTTATCTTTTGGGCGCCGCGGCCGGGCTGCGAGAATGGCCGTGCCGTAATGGCTCGCCATCTCGGCATAGGTTCGGTTGAGGCCGGGATCGTGGCGGTCGGGATTGGTGACGGCGGCCTTGAGATTGTCGCAGACTACGAATGTCGGCACGCCGCCGAGGAAGGCGAAAAGATTGATGTGGACCCGGATCCAGTCGGCGAGCCCCTCGCTTGGACAGGCCTCGGCATAGGTATAGTTGGAGGCGCCCATCGCCGCGACGAACAGCTTCATCGACTGCACTTCCCCGTTTGAGGGATCGATGACGTCGATGGTGTCGCCGGCGAAATCCACGAAAACCTTCTCGCCGCCCAGATGCGTCTGCCGCATCGAAGGCCGGGCTCGCCCCTTCCAGGCCTCGTACGTCGTGCAGAACCAGGTGTAGCCGAAGCCATCGGGATGGGTGGCGCGATACTCGTCCCACAGCAGCCGACGGGTCACGTTGCGTCGGCGCAGCTCCTTGTCGACATAGCCCCAGTCGGGAACGGCCCGCTGGGGGCTCTGCGACGCAGGCCTCGGCGCCGGGAAAAGCAGCAGCTCCAGGTCCTCGTCGCTCATTCCGGCCGGCAACGGCCAGTTCAGCCCGGCAGCCCCGGCTCGGCGTAGATAGCTGTGCACGGCGCCGTTGCTGATGCCCAAGGTGCGCGCGATGGCTCGCTCCGGCAAGCCTTGAACATGTTTTAAGCGGAGAACCTCTTTGATCCGGCGCATCGACAATCTCTGGGTGGGCATCGGCCTTCCTCGTTCACTGACGAGGCAGTTCCTAAGCCGGTTGAGTTGTCGGCCGAAGCGGGCTGAGTTGCTGAAAAGCTGCTCACGATCCCGCGAAATCCGTGCTCACGATCGTCTGAAATCTCTGCTCACGATCCCCTGAAATCCGTGCTCACGATCCCGCGAAACATGCAGATCGTCGTGCACGACATGACTTGGCTCACGATGTGTCGCATCGGAACGGTGATGTTCGAGGGCTGGGGCGTCTGAAGCTATGTCGAAAGCGCTCAATGATGCGCATGACGCCACCACAATCGGGACAGGCAGGAACCTCGGCCCAGGTTTGAGCCTCCGAATCCACAGGCGACGGCTGGCCATCGTTTGGGGCTGTTCGCTCATGATCGAGAAGTTCGCGGCAAAGGGCGAGCTTGGCAGCGCGATGGCGGTTGGCCATGAAGCCGAAGTGGCGGATGCGGTGGAAGCCGTCAGGCGGCGTATGAAGCAGGAAACGGCGAATGAACTCATCGGGCTTGAGATTCATGATCTTTGTCGCGCTGTTTTGGCGATAGTCCTTCCATGAGAAGGCGACATGATCGTCGTCGAGTGCGACGAGCCGGCTGTTGGCGATCGCGACGCGATGGGTGTAGCGGCCGAGATAGGCCAGGACCTGTGCGGGTCCGCCGAAGGGCCGCTTGGCGTAAACAACCCAGTTGATGCGTCGCATGGCGTCGAGGTGGGCCGCAAAGGCAGCCGGCTCGGCCAGAGCTCCGAGATCGCCGAAGAAACGCAAGGCACCGGAGTTGAAGGCTGCCGACAGACGTTTGAGAAAAAGTGTGCGAAATAGTCTGGACAACGGTTTGACGGCCAGGAAGAAGTTCGGTCGGCAAGCGGTCCAGCGCGCGCCATCGGGCGAGAGGCCGCCACCCGGAACGACGCAATGGACGTGGGGATGATGCATCAGCGTCTGTCCCCAGGTGTGGAGGACGGCGACGCCGCCGATCGCACCGCCGAGCCGGCGTGGATTGGCGGCGAGCGTCGTCATCGCCTCGGCGGCAGCCTTGAACAGGATGGCATAGACGACGGCCTTGTTCTGGAAAGCGATCGCGGCGATCGGTGCGGGAAGTGTAAAGACGACGTGGAAATAGGGAACCGGAAGCAGGTCGGCTTGACGCGCGGCGAGCCACGCGGCTCGGGCTCTCCCCTGACACTTCGGACAGTGCCGATTGCGGCAGGAATTATAGGCAACGCGTGTCGTGCCGCAGTCGTCGCAAGCCTGCATGTGGCCGCCGAGCGCCTCGGTCCGGCACGCAACGATCGCGCTCATCACGCGCCGCTCGACCCGCCCCAGATGACCGGCATGTACACGGCGATAGGCGTCGCCATGCCGGCGCAGAATATCGGCAATCTCGATGGCGGGCCTGTTGGAGCGGATGTCGGAGCGGGTCATGACCCGCATCCCGCTGCGGGTCATCCAGGTGGCGTCACCTCCAGCGACAGGCGATCGAGCGGGCTCTGCGTCGCTCGGATCGTATCGGTGGCGACCTGCGTGTAGCGCGCTGTCGACGACAAATTATTGTGCCCGAGCAAGACCTGGATGATCCGGATATCGGTTCCGTTCTCGAGAAGATGTGTCGCGAAGCTGTGGCGCAGCGTGTGCGGCGTGACGCGCTTGGTCAGGCCCGCAGCCTTCACCGCCGACCGGCAGGCGGCATGCAGCACGGTCTGATCGATCGGATGATCTTCGTCACGACCAGGGAACAGATAAAGCCGCGGCCGGGCGAGCCGCCAGTAGGTGCGCAGGATGCCCAGCAGCTGGGGCGACAGCATCACGTTGCGATCCTTCGCGCCCTTGCCGTGGCGCACCTGGATGACGCCGCGGGCGCTGTCGATGTCTTCGATCCGCAGTCCCGCAACCTCCGAGGCCCTGAGCCCGGCCGCATAGGCGGTGGTGAGCGCGGCGCGGCTCTTCAGGCTCGATACCGCTTCAAGAAACTGAACCACTTCGTCGGCGCTGAGAACGACCGGCAGCTTGCGCGGTTCTCGCGCATAGGGAATGCGCTCTGGGATGAGCGCCTCGCCGAGCGTGACGCCGTAGAAAAACCGTAGCGCACAGACGATCTGGTTCAGCGCCGGCCATGAGATGCCGGTCGAGACCAAATGCACCTGGAAGGCGCGGACGTCTTCCAGCTCTAACCGGTCAGGCGATCGGCCAAAATAGCGGCTGAACTTCGAAACCGCGCTGATGTAGGATCTTTGCGTCGCCGGCGACAGATTGCGGACGGTCATGTCTTCGATCATGCGGCGGCGAAGAGGGCTCAAATCGGCCATCTCGATACTCCTGTCTGAGGGGGTGGGCTCCAACACCCACATCCTCTCAGCCAGGAGGCGATCTATGCCACCTTGCCCCCTACGCCGCGGCAGCGGCTTCGTTCAATCCCGAAAATGGAATTGCAAGGTTCCGATGCCCGAAGCATCAAAACCCTGCAATCCTAAAACAGTCCAAAACGACAAATGCGATTCCAGCTCAATCGCTTAGCCGCTCTTCACGGACGACTTTTTAGCTTTGGTCACCACCATCAACGGACCGCACCAGACGGCTTATCGAGGCTCACCTTCAGCGTCTATAGGATTGGCGCAATCATCACAGTGTCTGCCCCACGACCGGCTCGGATCGTGTTGCAGTCGACTTTGATCTCAATGTGCTTACGTAGGTCCAGAGCAAAGACGCGCCTCCGGATACCATCGACCAGGATTGCCGCGGAGGCATCTACCAGTCCGCGAGCGTCGATACGTCGAGGTCGATGTCTTCACGCTCATAGATCGCGCTCTGACGATAGAACGGCAGGTGTAACTGGGCCAGTAGTTGGGCCCTGCGCTCCCGCGCGCAATCGGATGTGAGGGGGCCAGTGGCTGGGCGATCGCTTCGCAGGCCCGGCAGTCGAGCTTCTCGCGCTAGCGCTGGATCACCTTCCACTGGCGCGGAACGAGCTCCAGCGTCTCGGTCACATCCCTCGCCAATCTTGCGCAATGGGCTGTCGTCGCAGCATGGGCAGGTGGCCCCGTATCCAATAGACAATGCGTTCCCGCGCAAATGCTCGGGCAGCGGCCGACGGGCTGGCTTGCGGCGCTCGAACGATTCTCAGCTGCCATCTGCGCCGCGATCTCAGCTTGAGCCGTGGCGTTGGACCATGAGCGCTGTCCCTATCCCGTGTCGCTAAGGTGAAGGGTAATCTTGTGGCGCCGCAAGTTGTATTGTGGAGAAGGACTGCAAGACACCCACCAGGATTGGTAGCCGCCTAATCCAACCATTGGGCTATGCTGGTCCTTCAGTAACCTGCAGATTTAGGAGAGACGAGAATGACCAAACGCGCACGCATACGCTACGTCAACAAGACGGACAGAAAGAAACCTCACGAAAGAATCACACATGTTGGGGGACCTAACCCGGACGGAACGCCGTGGAAGCGATCCATCGATCAGGCTATCCGAGACATCGAGAGCAACGAGTGGGAGTTTTATGTCGAAGAAAACGGTCGCAGAGTTGATGTCGTGTGGGCCACGCACGATGGACACAAGTACATCAAGACGGCAGCGGACGGCATTCAACCTAACACTCTTCTTCTGCTGGCTAACTGTCCGTGATCTTCAGTAAAATCCATGCGATGGCGGCGGCTACGCGTCGTATTCGCCCCCGTCCCACTCCACGCCAAAGCAGAGGTTTCGGTTTTAGGCTGTGTGCGGTCGTTGCTCGGCGCAACGGTCGAAGCGCAGGGCGTTGGCGAGACAGCTATGTCTGCGTATGCTTTTTTATGCCGCCGGCGGGAGAGACGGTTGAACCCTCGATCGCCACATGCAGCACCTTGGTATCGGTCGCGAATTTGGCTGCACCGTGGTATCGACTGCCTGCGTAACACGCCGACGTCATGCGCCGCCCGCAGGCTCTCGGCCAGCAGCAGTTCCAGCTTGTCGCTGAGCCGCTGGCGCCAGTGGCTCAGGTCCGAGCGCCCATGCGGGAACGTGTGCCGGAAGAACTCTTCGCCGGTGAAGAATTGGAAATACGGGTCGTGACCCAGCGCTCGCACACCCCCTCATCGGGCAGGCCGTAAATATGCTTGGGCAGCAGCAGCCCGATCATGAGCGGGTCGTGATGCCGGGCCGGCCGTTCTCGCTGCAGAGCGGTGCGATCTCGTCGTCGATCCAGTCTCAATCGACGTTGCCAGCGAGCTGAAACAGTTCGTGCTCCATCTTGTGAGGAGTAATTCTCCCCACTTATTCCATTTGAAAAATCCCCAGTTTGCGTGCCGGCCGAATCGCCGACGCTCCTCCTGCAGGCAGAGGGGAGGGCGCGGTGCTCACACTTGGGGACCTTGTCATGATCTTGGATTTGCATGGCCAAGGTCTGTCGGTCAGCGCTATCGCCCGGCAACCTGGTCTCGACCAAAAGACAGTCAGGGCCTACATCGCCGAAGGATTAGAGGCGCCGGTCTACAAAAAGCGAGCGGCGCGGCCCGGAATTGTCGACCACTTCGAAGCTTATTTGCGTGAGCGGCTGGCTGCCTATCCTGCGCTCACCACCGTGCGGTTGTCCTTGAGCTCAAGGAAAGCAGCTTCGTCGGCGGCGACAGCATCGTACGCGATCGCGTGCGCGAACTGCGGCCTGCCCAGCCGACAACTTTTGAAGTGCGTTTTGACGCTTCAGCAGGTGAGCAGGCGCAAGTTACTTCGCCAGGTTTGAGGTCGAGTACGACGCGGTGGCGGGTCTCCAACGTCCATGTATTCGCTGACGAAATCCGCATCTTCGAGGGCAGCGTGCTGGTGGCAAGTATGCCCCGCTCGATGGTCGGGGTCAGAAGCGGCTCGATCCGGCACATCGCAAGCTCGCCAGCTTCGGCCTACGCCATCCAGGCAGTGCAGAACCCGTCACCCTCACGTGCGCCGGTGACCACACCGTTCGTCGTCGCTTGACTTCTACGCGGCCGTCGGCCGCCGTCTGACAGCCCAGGAGATCGTATGATGAGTGCTTCCTCCGTCATCGAGCGCGTTAAGACCAACTTGGTCAGTCTGAAGATGCCGCGCGCCCTGAAACTCCTCGACGTCACCCTGCGCGGCCTCGAACGCGGCGAAATTAGCGCCATCGACGCCTTGCTCGCCGAATAACTTACGATGCGCCACCCAGGCATGCAGATTCGACAGCGCGTCTTCGTTCAGCTTGCGGAAGAAGTTCGTCGAATGGGCCTGCGACCCGTCAGGGACATCGGCCGCGGGCTCAATGCACCGGTCGCCCTGGGGATCATAGCCAAACGCTTTCAGGACTTCGCCGATGCGCTGGGCGATATCGTCGGGCAACTCGGTCAATTCGTTGTCCTTTAGCGCGCCAGGGAACCGGCCGCGCCAAACCCGTAGTTTTCGATGAGATGGCGGACCACGGTGGTCTTGCCGGACCGACCCGACAAAGCCCTTTAAGGCCGATAACGATCATGGATAGAGGCTCCGATCACGAGCCATACCGTCTCAAATCGGTATTGTTTCTTTCGAGCGCGTTTCGGTCGCCCTTAAGCGCCGCCGCCACATACCAAAACATCAATTTTGCCTTCGAAAATCGCCGATCCGATGTTTTCCCGATCAGGCCGGGGATGGCTGCGACCCTCAATTCCACAACCGATCCGAGAACAAAAAGTCACTTTTGACGTTTTTTTATCTAGCCAAGTTGGGCGGTAGCGCGTCACCCGCATGGGAAGGGCCCCGGAAGGACCCCCGAAGCGCCAATTTTCTACTGGGGCACAGGTGCAACTATCTGACCTGGTAGGCCGGCGGTCACATCCGGTCCGCAGTTCGCGGATAGTCTGCGAGCATCTTGGTGAGCTGGTCGGAGGGAGACATATGGCGGCGCGCGCGAGCAGATTGCGAGCGGACGAGTACCGGCGGTTGGAGCAGACTTACCTGCTACAGGCCGAGCATTCGCCGGAAGGGCTCGAACGGGACAGCCTCCTCAATATTGCCAGAGGCTTCGGATATGCGGCCGCGCAAATCGAGCAACGCGCGGTGATCGGCAAGACAGTGGCTTTCTGTGCTATCGCCGCGCTTGCAATCCTTGTCCTGCTCTACATTCCTTAGGGTGCGCTCCCGCAGCAGCTGCGGTTACGGCGCAGGCGCTTGACCGACGCCATCTGACCGATTGCGGAAGCGACGATGGCACCCGAAGCGGCCGGGCGCCGATCTCCGCGGCGCATTACTTGCAAGCCTTCTAGAGTGGGTCGGGCACCAGTGCCTGCCAATCGCTTCAACTCAAAGAGCTGATCGAGAGCGGCATCAACCTGGCCTCTATGCGCGCCATTCTGTGGATGCTAGTGTCAATGATCAGATTCGAACTCGTTGAGCGTATCGCCGGCCGAAATCCACGGCTTTATTAGCGGGATGTCGAGATTATTGTCAATGCAATACTCGACGAGATCGTTGCTTCGCTCGCGCGCGGCGATCGGGTTGAGCTACGTGGATTCGGACGGCAAGCTCGCATCAGCAGGAATCCGCGCACAGGCGCTCGTACGCGTCGACGAGAAGCGCCTTCCACACTTCGAGGCCAGTAAGGAAATGCACGAACGACTCAACAGCGAAGCCAGACCGAAAGACGGCAACTTTGCCGTCCAAGACAGTCCAAGAGCGGCGAGGCAGTCTAAGTGTCTGTTCCAAAACATGTTGAGTCGAATGAATCGGTTGTGATTCAAGGTGAGCGGCCTGATTCGATGGGGACGCGCCGCCAATGTGGACTACCGAGAACCGTGCACGCTACGACCGCAGCCGCCTGCGCTATCCGAGCGACTTGACCGACGAGGAGTGGGCGCTGATCGCGCCTCGCATCCCGCCGGCCAAGCGCGGCGGCAACAAGCGTACGGTGGACCTGCGCGAGATTGCCAACGGGCTGATGTACATCCTGAGCACAGGTTGCCAGTGGCGCGCGATCCCCAAGGACCTGCCGCCGCGCTCGACGCTGTATGGCTACTTCGATCTGTGGAGCTGGAACGGCACGCTCGATAAAATTCATCACGCCCTCTATGTCGAATGTCGCGAAAGGGCCGAGCGCGAGGCTTCTCCCACCGCCGCCATCATCGATAGCCAGAGCGTGAAAAGCGCTGAAAAAGGGGGCCTCATGATCTCCATGGCTACGACGCGGGCAAGAAGATCAAGGGCAAGAAGCGGCACATTCTCGTCGACACGCAAGGCCTCTTGATGCACGCCATCGTGCATGCGGCGGACATCCAGGATCGCGACGGCGGCGTGCTCCTGATGGCAACGTTGTTCGGCCTCTATCCCTTTCTTCTGAAGCTCTACGCCGACGGCGGATATCAAGGGCCACATTTCCAGAAGGGGCTGCGTAGCGCTCTGAAGCGCGTGAACCTCGAAATCGTCAAACGCTCCGATCAGGCTCACCGTTTCGTCGTCTTGCCCAAACGCTGGATCGTCGAGCGTACCTTTGCCTGGCTCGGGCGATGCCGAAGACTGTCCAAAGATTGGGAATGCTTCAATCACAGGGCGCTCGCCTTTCTCAAGCTGGCCTCCATCCGACTCATGCTGCGAAAGCTATGCAATCCAAGGTAATCTTTCCGGACAGACTCTGAGCCGCCTGGATGGCCGATACTCCTGGCTCGGCATAGCCGATCTTGAGGGCAAGGTACTGGCGGCCAGGGACGGGATGCTCGAGGGCGCAAGTGTAGCGCAGAGGCCATGGTTCACGCGCGGCCTTGATGCGCCAACTGCAGTCGATGTCCACGAGGCCCAACTCCTGGCTAGCCTCTTGCCTGTATCCGCGGAACCTTATCGCTTCGTCGATCTAGCTGCACCCTTGCGGCATGATGGCTCCGTCGCGGGCGTGATCGGAGCGCACCTCAACTGGAAATGGGTAGAGGAGGGCATGGCCGCGTTGCAGGCGCCTGGAATCGATGTGCTGCTGCTATCACGGGACCGAACCGTGCTGTTTGGCCCGGCCGATGTCGTCAACAAGCAGCTAAGCGTCGGCTCATCGTTTGCGGCCAGTCGCGTCACCCGCGCGTTCTCGAGCGAGCGATGGTCCGATGGAAAGGACTATTTCACCGTGATAGTTCCGACCGTTGGTTTTACGGACCTTCCGAGCTTCGGCTGGTCTCTTCTGGTCCGACAGAACGCCGATGACGCTATGGCATCAATTCGAGAACTAATCCGTACGTTCTGGTTCATTCTCGGCGCCGGCGCCGTGGTCGCACTGGTACTGCTCCTGTGCGCCGCTCAATGGCTCATGATCCCGCTGCGCCGGCTCTCGGAATCCGCCGAGGCCATCGTGGTCGATCCTGGCTCGCACCCGCCGCACCAGGAAACCCGATTCGAAGAGGCGGCAAGGCTGAGTGACGCGCTCGCCCACATGCAGTCGAAGCTTTTGGGCCGTTTCCAGCCGTAAGTGGGGCGCCAGAGAGAGGGTGGAGGAGTGCAATTGGCCGAACCGTGTGGCTTGAACATGAGCACTGACTATTCAACGGATAGAGCGTGGACAATAGCAAGTGTCGATCGCTGACGGCGGCGGGCGCGGTGTTCGAAGTTCAACTCTGAAGGAGCCGACACAAGAATACAAGTGCGAGCCCGGGTGTCAGCTCAGATGGAGCGCTTGCCTTACTGGCCTTGTACGTTTTGCGCCGCTCGGCCATCGGGCACATGAAGGCTGAAAATCACCTCAGCCACGAGGACGGCGCTAATTTGACGTCGTTCGCGATCACACGAGTCTAAGAAGCCGGCCTGAGCCGGTGGAGAGGCGAGCGCGCGCCACAGCAAACTTAGGACCATCCCCGAGAGTTGTGGCGGACAGCTGAGAGGACGACGTTGGCGTCGTCCCATCCCGCTTTAGTTGCGCCAGCGTGCAGTCACCCTTGACGGGCAAGCGTCACCTTCGCCTTGAAAGCCGGAGTGTGGTTCCGCCGAGATTGTCCGTTCATCGTCTCTCCTGATTCACCGGTCAATCTTGCCCGCCGTCAGAAGGGAATTCACATATCGCACCATTCAGATTTGCTGGACCAGCTCAAACCATCATGGTTCTGAAGAAGATTGGCTAGCAGGGTTCTTACAACAATTAGGTCAAGGTCAGGTTCACGTGTCTAGATTGGCAGATGTCAAACACTTCTGTCGTGTCTGTGACACGCTCCGGTCGATCCGCCGCTGTTTCCTCTCCGCTTCGCAGCGCCAGCGACTGACCAGGTTGAGTAACGCCACCGGATCGGGATCGAGCTTCTTCATGGGATGCCGCTCAATGCCAGGCACCATCCCGGCGACGAGCCAACTTGACTTGCTCATTTCGATAACCGTCATCAACGTGCTATCTTGATTCAGCGCGGTGAGGGAACGACTCAAATCATCGACTGCGGGCATGATCTACATCCATCTTTGGTGGTCCAGCGCCGATAGTGCCTCAGCCCCGCCGCCTCCCATAGCTTCTCCCGACGCAACGACAAAATCGCAAAGCCCCGCATTCAGTGTAACCTGGCAGGAATCCACTTAATTTCCGCGGGGCACTGTCCAAACAACCGGGGCCAGCTCTAGGCTCGCACCCACGGATCACACGGGACAGCTGCTCACCATCAATGGCCGTATCCATCCGCAGCACGACATCACCGATCGCGATCTCAAGCTTGATCGCCGGAGCCTGACGCTCCTCCAACGCATCTTCCACAAGCTCGGCAGCCAAGCCCCCTGATCGGTATTGTGGCGACCCGGCTGCGCCGGCTGTCGGTCTTGAGACCAATGTCAGCAATTTGACCCTACACGCCACCACGAAGTGCCTTCATAACTCACGAATTCACATCGGCACGTAACTTGCTCGGTTCACCGCATCATCACAAATCGCAGTGCAATGATCTACGGACGGACTTAGCGCAACTCGCTGTTAGCGTGCGTTTCGCACGACGGATGGTGCGGCGATAACTTAAGGGCGCTCGGTTGTGGACCAAGAAAACGCAGGGATGTGTCTGTTGCGATCTCAAGTTCTTCTTTTGGGAGCGCTGATAATTGCGCTCGTCGCAAGCGACGCAGCCAATGCGGCAGACCTTGTGCCAGTAGTGAAACTGCCACCGGCGGTGTGGAACTGGTCCGGGGGTTATATTGGCGGCCACGTCGGAGGCGGCTACGGCCGAACCTCCTTCAGCAATCCGTACGGTCCTTCAATCTATGGCGACGTCGTCGATACCCCAGTATTCCTCGCAGGTGGTCAGGTCGGGTACAACTGGCAGAACAACGACTGGGTATTTGGCGTCGAACTTGATGTCAGCGGTGATGTCTCCGACGGTACAAATACTTGCCTCGCCGCGTCCGGTTTTATCGTGAGCGCAAACTGCAAGGCAGGTCCCAACGTCTTTGCCACCGGGACCGGTCGCATCGGTTACGCGTTTGGCGCGCTGGGCCACACCCTGGCCTACCTCAAGGGAGGCGTGGCTTGGCAAAACAATCGGAGCGACGTCTTCAACAATTTTGAAGGCGGGGGGCCACAGGAGAAAACCCATTTCGACTATGGCCGGGTCGGTGGCACCATCGGGCTAGGTGTTGAGCAAGCGCTTACGCCTGCATGGTCGGTCAAAATCGAGTATGACTACCTGCATTTCGGTGGGCCGAGTGTCGCGACCCCTCCGACGGTGCAAGATCCACCGTTCGCAATTCTGCCAGCGAACACAACGGGCCTGTCCAGCAACTATCACGTCGGAAAGATCGGATTGAACTACCACTTTGGCGCCGACCCGTGGACGCAGAGGTCCGATGCACCGCTGTACGCGAAAGCGCCCGCCGGCGCGCCGCCGATTGCTTACGCCCCCGGTTGGTCGTTCGAAGGAGGATCGCGGCTCTGGCTCAGCCGGGGACGATTCCAATGGAACGCTAACGCTGTGCCCCTCGATATCGCTACTGGAGATCCTGACATTCTTATATCGAGGCTCACCTACCACGGCCTCGACGGGCTTTCCGGTGACGCATTTGGCCGTGTTGATAGCCCGTGGGGAATATTCCTGAAGGGCAATATTGGCCTTGGACGCTTCAACAAAGGAAACATGAACGATGAAGACTGGGGCCTGGGGCCACCATTTTCCTATGTCAACACGATATCCGGCCAGGCAAACGGGAGGTTCACCTATTACACGGCCGATGCCGGTTACGATTTCCTGCGCGGCGCCAACTACAAGGTCGGCGGAGTTATCGGCTGGAGCTACTACGAACAGAGCTCCGACTCGAGGGGGTGTGTACAGATCGCCAACCCGGCGATGCCATGCTTGCCACCCGGCGACGACAGGGTCATGGGCAGCCAGAATACTCAGTGGAATGCACCTCGGCTTGGCCTAAGTGCCGAAACCATGCTCAGCGAGCAATGGCGTTTGAGCACGGACGTCGCTTACCTGCCCTGGATCGATTTCAAAGGGCGTGACAATCATCTCTTGCGCCCGACGACCACTTTCGCTGAACAACGCGGGAATGGTGGCGGCGGCGTCCATATTGAAGGCGTGTTATCCTACTTCATCACCAAACACTTCAGCGTCGGCGTTGGCGCGCGCTACTGGGCCATGTGGACCAAAAAAGAAAGCGAAGTGACATGCACAGGCTGTGGTGACCAGGGAATCACCATTGGGACTCAGTTCTCCAAATTCAGCATGGAGCGCTGGGGTACGTTTTTTCAGGCGTCCTACAGGTTCGATTGAACTGATGAGCCAACGCTCTACGAACACTCCCGCCCAGGTGCCCCAGCCGTCCATACTGATGGCGATGCGGCCGCCTGCGAGCACGCCGTTGAACGCCGCACCGGTGAACTGCGAGCCGTGGTCGGTGCGAATATCTCTGGCTTGCCGCGACGGGCCAAGGCATCCTCCAGTGTCACGAAGCCTCTTCCAGAGCCACCACGCAGAACGAGACGTCCATCGTGTTCGACAACCGCCACGCCAGAACCGCGCTGTCGATCCGCCAGCATTGCCGACAATGACCTTGTCCTGATGCGATGGATCGACGAGTTGTTCGCCGCCTGGCCGTTCCTGGGCTCGCGGCGAATGGCCGCGATGCTGAAGGCTGAGGGGCTTCAGCTCAATCGCAAGCGCGTACAGCGGTTGATGCGAAAGATGGGCATCGCGGCGCCATGTCGTCGCAATCGAGTCGTCGCGATCGAGCATTCCTCAACGGTCCGGCGTGCTCATCTTCCGGACCTCCGCCCTAAACAATCGCGCTCGACTGTCAGTTGTCCAATCTTGGCATGCAGCTTCTCGATCTCGCGTTCGCGCGCGTCCTCGCTCTCCCGCCCGACACCCGCGTCAAAGGCCCGGGCCGCCTGGTCCAGCAGTTCCTTTTTCGAGGCATAGATCTGGTTCGGGTGAACCTCACAGCGCTGGGCCAGATCGGCCACCGTTGCCTGCTCCCGCACCGCTTCCAGCGCGATCTTTGCCTTCAGTGCCGCGTCGATCTTGCGTCTCGTCCTCGTCGTCATCATGCGCTCCGTCTATCAAAGGGAGCAGCCCCTTCCAACTAAGGACGTGGCCCCAAAATCGGGTCCATTACCGTTCAAGCGGTCCCGCTCGGCGGGTCCATTTCAGCGGACCGGATCGTCCTGGCGTCGAAAGGCGCCAATACACCGGGTCTTGACGGAATGTACAAACGAAGGCTTGCTGCCGTTCTGGAGCGTCATCTGGACTGGTTGCGCGTGGCCCTGTTGGAGGGCACTTATCGCCCAACGCCGGTCAAGCGAATCCATATCCCGAAGGCCAACGGCAAGTTGAGACACCAAACTCCCCAAGGCGTCATGGCCGGGACAGTGACATCTGTAATGAGGACAGGCGTGACCTTTCTAACGGTGGCCTACATACTGTGTTGGGAACTTGATAGACAAGTCGCCGATCGCGCTCGTTAGCCCGATCTATTCACGAGAGCACGGTCGTTCTTGACGTCTGACTGGGGCTGGCGGCTGGCGTGGGTGACCGTCCGGCCTTTTGTCACCGGGTTCTACATCAAGCTGTTTTGTACGCGTTGGAGGAGTGGGGCGGGTGAGCGGGCGCAGGCCCGGTCGGTTACGGGCCGAGCGGGAGCAGCGCGCCGGGCAAGCTGCGGAAGAGGTCGGCTTCGGGGCATGCCGCGGCGAACGCAAGGCGAATGCGGCTCGCGGTTTCGACGACCCGGGCTGCGATTTTCAAGAGACGAAGACGCAGCGTCGCGAACTCGGCGGCGGCCAATTCCCGGACTTTGGGAATGGCGCCGCGCACGGTAAGCATCAACCAATAAGCGGCGGTGTGGAGAACGAGACGGACCTGGTTGGCGAGCGCCGAACGGCAACTGGTGCGATCGGAGGCGAGCTGCGTCTTATGCAGCTTGATCAGATTTTCGGCTTGGCCGCGCGCGCAATACAGGCTGTCGTAGATCCACTCGGCCGAGCCGACATCGAGGCTGGTGACGACGAAGCGGATGTCGAGGCCGAGCATCGTCGCCTCAATACGGGCGACAGTGCGCCGTTCGTGATCCCAGGACTTTGCCTTGTGGCGCGTCTCGGTATAGCCGCGCAGAACAGGCAGGTTCTCGATGGCGCGTCGCGTGCGAATGTCGTCGGCGACCTCGTCGACTTTTCTGGCGAGAGGCTTGGTACCGGACAGACCGAAGATGTAGTCGATGCCGTTGTTCTCGCACCACGTCATGGCCTCCGGCCGAGCATAGTGCCCGTCGCCACGGAACGTAATTCGCGTCTTGTGCCACCGCGTCCGGATATGCCGTATCAGGCGGCGCAGATGGGCACGCACCTCGACGCCGCCCGGCGTCTTGCCGGGCCGCAGCACGACCGCCACGGGCCGGCTCTTCTCCGTGTCGTAGACGTGGATCGGCAGGAAGCAGCGTTCGTCATAATGAGCGTTGAACAGCGAGAGCTGCTGATGGCCGTGGACGACATCGCAGGTATCATCGATGTCGAGCGTGACGGATGCCGGCTCGCGCGGGTAGCTATCCATCCATGCGTCGACCAAAGTGTAGGTCAGTCGGATCACGTCGCGCAGGCGCGGAGCATTCTCCAGACGCGACAGCGTCGGTTGGGAACACAGATCGCGACCGCTGTCCGGCAGCCGTCCGCAGGCCAGCTTGAATGCGGGATCGGACCGCAGATGATCGAGGTCGTCGGCGTCCTCGTAGCCGCAGCAGATCGCGAACATGCACGCGCGGAACATATCGACAAGGCTGTGCACGACCCGCGTCGGATCGCGCCGATCCGGGAACACCCGGGCCAAATTGTCGGCCAAACCGAGACGCCGCTCGGCTCGCCAGAAGCATCACGCCCCCATTCGAGGTTAGGCGTCCACCATCGAAGGCAGCTGTGACTTTCTTGGCGTGAACGGCTGGAAACGAGAAGGGCAGAATCGTATCATCGGTCATGGCGGGCGTGGCGTTCGTGGTTGAGGTGATGGGGTTGGCTTCGCAACCGAATCCTACGCCGCATCAGCGCTTTACACCACGCTCGCCAGCCTCTCAGGCGCCCTCTCGCGAATAAGGAGGGCTAGGTCGCCGGTTTTGACGAGAATGCATCGACAGTCCGAGTAGATCGACACCAGTTCGTTGCGACCGAGAGCCTGTGCGGCCACGGCGTGCACGGGCACCGCGCGCTCGGATCGATTAGAGCTCCACCCGGCCTCGATGACGAGCGGCGGAGGATCCGGAAGGATCTTCCTGACCAGCCCGATCGCGACCTGTACGGTCGGCCGTCCCGACGGCGCAGCCACCAGTCCGTATCTGGCTATGTCCGAGGACGAGGAAGGATCGTTGCACGCCAATCCGAGCATCGCGCAGAGAAGGGAGGCGACGCCGGTCATCGCGACGCCTGAAGGGCGAGCTCGTCCAGCACGGCCTTCGTCGCGAGCATCGGCCACTCTTCCGACGCCATTCCGCACTCGATGAGTTTGCCGTCTTGCATAAGACGCTGGAACGGGCGGTTGCCTGCGTGGTATCCGCCGATGCAGATGGGCCAAAGGAATAGATCGGCGAACTGCGCCATCGGAGACGACTTCTTCTTCGGCTTGAGCTCGTAGAGCGTTTCCTTGAATTGCCCGGCCGTCATGGGCGCATATTTGTCCGACGTGTCGACCGCGAACGGAGGGCCCTTGGTCCGCAGGTCCTCGTAGTATCCCTTGATCATCGCGTCTTCGGGTTTGTTGCATCGTTCGGGCGAGACACGAAGCCGATATCCCATCGAGCGGGCGTGTTTTGCCGCGCGTTCGACCACGATGTTGAAGGCGCTCTTGCAAAGCATCCAGCGTTGGCCCGCATATTTCTCGGCGTATCGCGCGTTGTAGCCCGGGCGGTCTATCACGCAGGCGAGACCCGTGACGGGAGCGCTTCTCATTAGTTGATAGAGCTCCTCGAAGAACTTTTCCTGGTTTGCCTTACTCAGTTCCATGAGCCAGAGGAAATTGCCCGTCCGGCCCCGAATTTCCACCGAATGAATCGCGTCGGCGATGTTCCACCTGTCGCAGAAGGCCTTGTGCAAGGCCCGCGCCGCATCCTCGTCCTCCTGTTTGACTAGGACTCCTCCCAAGGCGAACCAGTCGTATCCGTGCGCAGCCCGCTTCCCGGGCGCGTGATCCGGATGCCTGGCGCCTGAATCATCGAGGTAGAAATTTACGATATTGGGCATGGTCTGTCGGACGGTCCATCGAGTTCGTCCCGTGGCCGAGGGGGAGCGCACTCAAGCTTGGGTGAGAACGCCGTATTAGCCGTTTCCGTCCTCGCATCAAGCGCGGTGTTGTCCTTCAGCCGCGCCGCGATGCCGAAGTGCCGACATTGGTCCGTCAGGAGTATCTCTTCCATGTCGATCTGGACGATCGTGCGGCGCGTCACTGCCGAATAGATTCGCCGAGGTCGGTGCTGCCTAGCGGGGACGCTGTGACCGTCATCGGAATTTCGGACCGACATTCGTCACGCGATCGGATTACCGGCACCCTTCAGCTTGTCGCGCGCCTCTTGGGGCGTCTCGCGTACCGCGAGGCGCACCCGTGTCGCGAACAATAGGACCGACTTTGACTTTTCGCTGTAGATGACCGGATCGCTCTCGACGATCTGCTTGACGCGATTTGCGCTCACGAACAGCTTTACCCGCCCTTCCGGTGCCGCGAATTGGATCAATGGCTCCTTGGCTTTCTCGAACTTGTCGGCCAGATCGTCCGGGGTCTCGTTCGAATAGACGCGGTCGGCCACGAGTTGAAGCATCGTCGCGCCCTTCCATTCGCCGTCGAAGGCCTTCCGCAGCCAAAGCAGCTGGTCTTCGTCGAGATCCAGAACGCCTCCACCGGGCATGTTTACGACTATCAAAGCTCCCTCCGTCCCTGCTTTCCTTCGCGGATGTTGAGGTTGCTGCCGGTGACGCCCCTATGAAACAGATCACACATTCCAACAATTAGGTGAGAGGCATCTTGCCCACTCGCAGGCTCGACATGCCGCGCCGTCATTTTCCCCGCTTCATGACGACGCCTTCGCCGGTCTCCGTGTCGGCGTAGACGAAGCGAATACCGTAGTCCTTCTCCAGCTTGTCCCGATGGCGGCGATCACCTCGATCCGCCGCGGATTCGTCGGGATCGTCTCTTCCGTCTCGAGCCGGATGATCGTGCGGCGCGTGACTCCGCCGAGGTCGGTTTGGTCGAGGTGAGAAACCACGAAAGCACCACGTGCCCGATATCTTATCGATTGCGGCAGAACAAATGCTGGCCAGTGCCAAATGGAAAGCCGTGAGCTGGCGCAGCGGGACGAAAGGTCGGCTGAAAGCCCGATTTGCTGCTCTCCGTGTCCGCACAGCCGACGGCCCTCCTCAGCGGATTTGGGATAAGGGTCAGCAGCATCTCCCGGGCGACGAAGCTTGGCTCATTGGCGAGCAACGTGCCTCGGGGGAGAAGAAATACTATCTTGCCAATCTCCCTGCGGCGACGGATCTGCGCACACTGGCCGCCACCATCAAAGCAAGATGGATTTGTGAGCAGGCGCATCAGCAATTGAAGGAGGAGCTCGGACTTGATCACTTCGAAGGGCGATCATGGCAAGGTCTTCATCGCCACGCCCTGATGACAATGATCGCCTACGCCTTCCTGCAGCATCGTCGCCTCGCATACGCGGGGCGGAAAAAAGAGAATCTACGGGCCTCCGCGTCAGCCAACCATGCCAGCCGTACGTCACGCCATCGTCGATCTCATCCTTCGGCCGCCGTCTCAGCATTGCCCGTATTGCCGAAAGCAAATCCGTGAAAAACAGCGGCGAAAACACAATCTGCCAAAGTAGTGCTAGACCCTATGTTTGCGCTCTGAGAGCCTGACTCAAAATTGCATTGCTGTTTTTATGGCTGCGATGCGCCTTGTCATGAGTTGGACGGAGGCGAGGAAGAGCCAGGCAGTTGCGCTTTCGATGGTTCGCTCGAAGTCCTTGGCCAATCTGCGGTTGCGGCCGAGCCAGGCGAAGGTTCGTTCGACCACCCAGCGCCGCGGAAGCACCTCGAAGCCCTGTGCGGCATCGGAGCGCTTGATGATCTCGACAGTCCACCGGCCGATCTTTTCCAGCACCGCCTTGAGCTTTTCGCCGGCATAGCCGCCATCGGCGAAGATATGGCGCAGCCAGGGGAAGCGGTAGCGAATGCTGCACAGGACATCTGGCGCGCCATCGCGATCCTGGACGTCGGCAGCGTGAACGATCGCGCCGACCAGGAGCCCTTGGGTGTCGGTGACGATGTGGCGCTTTCGACCCTTGATCTTCTTTCCCGCGTCGTAGCCGCGAGGGCCGCCGCCTTCCGTGGTCTTGACCGATTGGCTGTCGATCACGCCAGCCGTCGGCGAGGCTTCCCGGCCGATCGCCTCGCGCGCCAGCATCAGAAGTGCGTGGTTGATCGATTGCCACAATCCGCTGTCGCGCCATTGGTAGAAATAGTACTGCACCGTGGTCATTGGTGGAAACAGAGTGGGCGGCAGCATGCGCCACGGCAACCCGCCGCGCAGCAGATAGAGCACCGCCTCGACGATGTCGCGATAGCTCCATTTCGGACGCCGTCCACGCTTGGCCCGCACAGGAAGCAACTCCTCCAGCACGACCCATTCCGCATCCGTCAAGTCGCTTGGCAAACGCAGCTCCTCTCGGGCAAACTGTGCCCGGGTGATATCAGTCCACATTCCTCGATCCCTTTGATGCTTCGCAACACCAATGGAATCAG
Organism: Bradyrhizobium barranii subsp. apii; assembly: GCF_011516635.5. Lineage (GTDB taxonomy): Bacteria > Pseudomonadota > Alphaproteobacteria > Rhizobiales > Xanthobacteraceae > Bradyrhizobium > Bradyrhizobium barranii. The sequence continues at coordinate 180,034 of NZ_CP096256.1, forward strand.
AACTCGCTGATATCACTCAACTTATTTTTCGGTCGGACACTGAGGTGACAGGCGGCCCGCCCCGCGGCAAGCTCCATCGAGGGTTGCGCCGGATGAGCCGGTGCCGAGCCTCAAGCATGGGGAGCGGGCCTGATAAACGATAGCATTTTCGTAGGGCTAGATGTGCACAAGGCGACGATTTCGGTCGCAGTGGCGGAAGGAATGCGCGGCGGGGAAGTTCGTAACTTGGGGATCATCCCTAATCGCATCGATCAGATCGAGAAGCTGGTGAAGAAGCTTGGCAAGGGTGACCGGCAGGTAAGTTTTTGTTACGAAGCCGGACCCTGCGGATATGGCCTGCATCGACAACTGACGGGACTGGGGCACAACTGCATCGTGGTGGCCCCCTCTCTGATCCCGATGAAGGCTGGGGATCGGATAAAAACTGACCGGCGCGATGCGGCGATGTTGGCCAAGCTGCACTGGAGCGGCGAGCTGACAGCCGTGTGGGTTCCGGATGCGGCGCATGAGGCCATGCGCGACTTGGTGCGAGCCCGCGCCACGGCGATGCGTGTGCTCGGCAAAGCGCGGCAACATCTCCAAGGCTTTCTGCTGCGACATGGGCGCATTTATGCCGGGAAGAAGGGGGGACTTTGGCTTATCGTCGCTGGCTCACCACGGTGCGCTTCGATCACCCGGCGAGCCAAATCGTTCTGCAGGACTACATTCATGCCGTGACCGACGCTGAGGCCCGTGTGGACTGCTTGACCAAGCGGATCGAGGATCTGGCTGCGGATTCCGATTTATTCCGGCCGGGTATTCCGACTTGAAGCCGGCCATCGTTCCGATTTGAAGCCGGCCACGATTCCGAAATGAAACCGGCCGGCATTCCGATTTGAAGCCGGCCGGGTTTTGGAAGTCGGCGTTTTCGTTTGGGTCAGTCCTTCAGGCATCAAGTCCCTCGTTGATCCACGAGGGGAAGCGGATGCCGGCCAAGAGAGAACTGACCATGCGACAGATACGACAGATGCTGCGGCTTGCCCGTGATGGGGTGAGCGCCCGGGAGATCGGGCGCACGCTCGGGGTGGCGCGCAGCACGATCCAGGACAATCTCAAGCGTGCCTCGACTGCCGGGCTGGCGTGGCCTTTGGCGGGCGATCTGACCGACGCCGTTCTTGAACAACGTCTGTTTGCCCATGCCGGCGTCAGGCGCGGCTTCCGCCGGCGCCGGGAGCCGGATTGGGCCTCGCTGGCCTGTGAGCTGAAGCGGCCTGGCGTCAATCTGATGGTGCTGTGGGAGGAGTACCGGGCGGTCCATCCGGAAGGTTATGGCTACAGCCGGTTCTGCGATTTATTCCGGGAATTCGAGCGGCGGCTGTCTCCGACGATGCGGCAGGACCATCCGGCCGGCGACAAGGTCTTTGTCGATTACTCCGGCAAGAAGATCATGATCGTTGATCGCGCAACCGGGGTTGTGCGCGACGCGGAGATCTTCGTCGCCGTGCTTGGCGCCTCGAATTACACCTACGCCGAGGCGACCTGGACGCAGACACTTCCGGACTGGATCGAGGCTCATGTCCGAATGTTCCGGTTCTTTGGCGGGGTGCCACGCCTCGTCGTCCCTGACAATCTGAAGTCCGGCGTGCACCGGGCGTCGTTCTACGACCCCGAAATCAATCGCAGCTACGGGATGATGGCGTCCCATTACGGCGTTGGCATCCTTCCGGCACGGCCAAGAAAGCCCCGGGATAAGGCAAAAGTGGAAGCCGGAGTGCGTTTTGCCCAGACCTATATCCTCGGGCGGCTTCGCCGGCAGACCTTCTTCTCGCTGGCTGAGGCGAATGCGGCAATCGCCGCCGCGCTGGAGCGCATCAACGCCCACGTCATGCGCCGGATCGGCGTCAGCCGCCGACAATTGTTCGAGACCGTCGAGATGCCTGTCCTGGCGCCGTTGCCGGATGCCGACTATCAGTTCGCGGAATGGCTCCTGGCCCGCGTCTCGCTCGATTATCACGTCGAGGTCGACGGCTTCTTCTACTCAGTTCCACACGGCCTGATCCGGGAGCAGGTCGACGTTCGCGCCACCACCCGGACCATCGAGTTGTTCCATCGGGGTTTGCGTGTTGCTGCTCACCAGCGCCGTTATGGCGGCCGCCGGCACGGCACTGATCCCGATCACATGCCCAGTGCGCATCGGCGTTACGCCGAGTGGACTCCCGATCGATTCCGGCGCTGGGGGCGGTCGATCGGGCCCAACACCGAGGGGCTCGTTCTCGCCATCCTGGCCAATCGGCCTCATCCCGAACAGGGATTCCGGACCTGTCTCGGCGTGCTTCGGCTGTTCAAGGATATTGATCCCGAACGCGCCGAGCTGATCGCGGCCCGCGCGGTCGCGGTCAGCGCACTGACCTACAAGAGCATCGCCTCCATCATCGCCAACAAGCTCGAACGCAGTTCTCGCGATACCGAGGACGCGATCATCGAACATCCCAATCTGCGCGGCCCCGGTTACTTCCATTGAAAGGATTATCCAGCATGCTCACCCATCCCACCCTCGACCTGCTGCATAGCCTTGGTCTCCACGGTATGGCCAAAGGCTTCAAGGACCTCGATGCCCAGTCCGAAGCGCGCAGCCTCGAACACGCCGAATGGCTGGCGTTGCTCCTGGAACACGAGAAAACGCTGCGCCAGCAAAAGCGGTTCGAAAGCAGAGCTCGAGCCGCCAAGCTGCGTCATGCCGCCTGCGTCGAGGATGTCGATTACCGCGCTATCCGCGGCCTCGACCGCACGCTCTTTCTAAAACTCGCCGCTGGCGACTGGATCCGGGCACGACATAATCTCCTTGTTACCGGGCCGTGCGGCGTCGGCAAGAGCTGGCTCGCTTGTGCCCTCGGCAACAAGGCTTGCCGAGACGACTTCTCAGTTGCCTACCATCGTGTGCCGCGTCTCTTCGCCGCTCTCGCACTCGGCCGCGCCGATGGCCGCTATACCAAGATGCTGCGGGCGATCGCACGACTTGATCTGCTGATCCTGGACGACTGGGGACCAGAACCTCTCGACGCCGACCAGCGCCGTGATTTGCTCGAAATCGTCGAGGATCGATACGAAGCCCGCTCGATTATCGTCACCAGCCAGCTGCCCGTCGATCGCTGGTACGAAATCATCGGCAACCCCACCATCGCCGACGCGATTCTCGATCGCCTCGTCCACAATGCCTACCGCATCGAACTCAAAGGAGAGAGCCTCAGGAAGCAGAAGCAACCCGCTCAAGATCAACCGGTCTCTTGACCTTCCCAGCCCTCGACGACATCATGAAATTGACCCATGCGAACGACGCCACGGGTGGCCGGCTTCAGATCGGAATACCCGGCCGGCTTCGAATTGGAATGCATGGCCGGCTTCGTCGGAATCCGCAATCTGGCGCCACAATGGTCGATGACGCCATTCGTAGAGGCCATGCAGGCCATGCGCGGCGTCGCCTTCATCGTTGCCGTGACGGTGGTTGCCGAGGTCGGCGACTTCTCCCGCTTCGACAATCCCCGCCAGTTGATGGCCTTTCTCGGCCTCGTGCCGTCGGAGCATTCGAGCGGCGCAAGCATCCGACGCGGTGGCATCACCGATGATCGATGCCGCGAGCGCTGAAAATGACCGGGAAAGCTGCCGAGTCGGTGCAGGTTCGCGATTATAGCACTGCTCAGTTAGGGCGGCGCCCTATAGTTAGGTAGTCCGCCGCGGCCAAATCGGCTGGATTGAGCAGTCGACGCGCGTCGAATACCGTCTTGCTGGCAACTTGCAACGAGGCGAGTTCGCCGTATTCCTGTGTCCGAGTCGCGATGATGACGATCTCGGCCTGCCGATTCCGATGATCTCGCCCGGGTATTCCGATTTGATCTCGCCCGGGCGCGAAGCGTTCTGGCTGTCTGGTTTGTGGCATCGGCGACGCCGCGTGGTCAATCTTGAATCGCGACTCGACGGGTTGGTTTTTCTGTTGCTCCTGCTGTGATGGGGTGGACGCCCCCTCGACGGCATCGATGTGCCAAAGTGAAGGGTGTGGAACAGCCATCACGAGAGAGGAAGCGTCCGTGAACGAAGTTAGCGCAATTGGACTAGATTTAGCGAAGTATGTCTTTCAGGCCCATGGAGCCGATGCCACCGGAAAGGTCGTTTTTCGCAAACAGCTGCGCCGGAATAAGCTGCTGGCATTCTTTGCCGAGCAGCCGGCTTGCCTAGTGGCGATGGAAGCCTGCTCGGGCGCGCATTACTGGGCTCGTGAGATTGGCAAGCTCGGCCATGAAGTGCGGCTAATCCCACCGGCTTACGTGAAGCCCTTCGTCAAGCGGCAGAAGAACGACATGGCCGATGCAGAGGCGATCTGTGAAGCAGCGCAGAGGCCGACCATGCGTTTCGTTCCCGTCAAGAGTGAAGAGCAGCAAGCGAGCGCGGTGGTGTTTCGGACCCGCGACCTGCTGATCCGGCAGCGGACCCAGGCGATCAATGCTTTGCGTGGTCATCTCGCTGAATACGGGGGTGATCATGGCAAAGGGCACGGCCCATGTCGGAGAGCTTGTCGAGCGCGCAATGGATCCAAAAACCAATGTGCCCGAAGCGGCACGGTTCGTACTCGACATCTTGATCAAGACGATGGAGACGCTGGAAATGCAGATCAAGACACTCGACAGCGAGATCACCCGTCGCGCCCGAAAAGAAAAAGATGCCCGCCGTTTGATGACAATCCCAGGCGTGGGACCAATGACGGCGACGGCGTTGCTTGCCCTTGCGCGTGCCGGCTTCGTCGTGTTCGGCTTCGGTCCCAGCGCCGCGATGCCCATCTTGCGCATCAACCGCTGCACGCGCTTGCGATTGACCTGAAGCCCCTCAACCTTCAGCATCGCGGTCATTCGCCGCGAGCCCAGGAACGGCCAGGCGGTGAACAGCTCGTCGAGCCGCCGCATCAGGGCAAGGTCGTTGTCGTTGGCCGGCCGTGGCGGACGGTAGACCCCAGAGCGCGCGATGCCAAGCAACATGCATTGAGGGCGGATCGACAGCGCCATGTCGGCGCGATCGAGCATTCCTCGACGGTCCGGCGTGCTCATCTTCCGGACGTCCGCGCTAAAAAATCGCGCTCCACCGTCAATTGCCCGATCTTGGCGTGCAGCTTCTCGATCTCGCGTTCGCGCGTTTCCTCGCTCTCCCGCCCGACACCCGCGTCAAAGGCCAGTGCCGCCTGTTCCAGAAGTTGTTTTTTCCACGCATAGATCTGCTTCGGGTGAACCTCATAGCGCTGGCCCAGATCGGCCGCCGTCGCCTGCTCCCGCACCACTTCCAGCGTGATCTTTGCCTTCAGTACCGCGTCGATCGTCCGTCTCGTCTTCTTCGTCATCATGCTCTCCGTCTATCAAACGGAGCGGCCCTTTTCCAATTCGGCCTCTGGTCCCAAAATCGGGGTCCATTTCAAATCAAGCCATCAATTTGCGTCTCCAGAGTGGAACCGATCTCTCGAAAAGACAACGGACCTGTACGCTGAGGAATTGAAGGACGGGTCAAAGCAGACTGCTTTCTCTTTGCACGCTCAAGCGAATCTTCTGAAGACTCTAGCCAAATCCAACACTCCGTCGGACGTAATGAAATGCCATCTGGATTTCGCGGAGCGGCTCTGGTCGAAATTGATCAGCGAAGGCTGAGAGATAAGATTACTAAGGCGGGCCCGTCATGTGCGGCACGGTAAGCAATACGAACACTTCCAGTTCTCACTCGGGCAAGAACCGCTAGACACTATTAAGCTGTGTCATCTCCAAGACATTGATGTCCGAAGCTCGACTGCAAGTCACGAACACCCTGTCAACGCAGCGAGAGGCGCGTTGTGTCACGAGGAAACGCTCGTCGAACACTATTTGGCACATCCATTGCTTGAGATGCAAAGGGACCCCGTCACCATCGTCGCGACCCAAGTCTAAGGGTTCAATTTGGTCGATTTGATGCATTTGCCAAATTCGCTTGCTGTTGTTGCCGATGCCGAGCAGCCGATTGGGCCGATTGAGCTACTGTCAGTCGCCGAGCGCACGTATCTGCTGGAGGATCTGAACCGGACGGCGGTGATGTATCCTGAACAGCAGTGCATCCATGAGCTGTTCGAGGCCCAGGTGCGCCAGGCGCCGGAGGCGGAGGTCTATCAGGACCAGCGCGTCAGCTATGGCGAGCTCAATGCGCGGGCAAACCAGCTGGCGCATCATCTGATCGCCCTCGGGGTGTCGCCGGACCAGCCGGTGGCGATCTGCGTTGCGCGCAGCGTGGCGATGGTGGTCCGGCTGCTGGCGATCCTTAAGGTGGGTGGCGCCTATCATTCGCTGGATCCGGCCTATCCGTCGGCGCGGCTGCACCAGGTGCTGGAGGATGCGGCGCCCCATCTGCTGCTGGCCGACGCGGCCGGACGATCCGCGCTGGGCGGCGAGGCGCTGGCAGATCTCGCCGTGATCTATCTCGACACGGCAACGCCGGAATGGGCCACTCTCCCGGCGTCGGATCCCGACCAGCGCGCGCTCGGCCTGACCTCGCGCCACCTCGCCTATGTGATCTACACTACAGGCTCAACCGGATCACCCAAGGGGGTCATGGTCGAGCATTGCGGCCTGGTCAGTCTCCTTGCATGGCATGTGCAAGCATTTTGTCCGCAACCAGAATCCTGCTGCGCACTCACGGCTGGACTAGCATTCGATGCCAGCACGTGGGAGCCATGGTCTGCGTTATGTAACCGCAGCACATTGCTGCTGCCGCCCAGAGCGGCAGCAGGAGATTCCTTGCATCGGCTGCAATGGCGGCGAGATCAATCGCTGGCCGTTTCATTTTTGATCACGCCACTGGCTACACTCGCGCTGGAAGATAAGCTCATCAATTCCAGATTGGAGTACTTGCTTGTTGGCGGGGATCGTCTCCCACGTTTGCCTGCGTCTCTACCAGCGGCTCTCAAGCTCATAAACAACCGCGGCCCTACCGAAGGGACGGTACACCCGCGTGTTCGCAATCGGACGGCCGATCGTCTCAACGACAGTCTCTCCCCGTCGCATGCAAATCCACGTCGCAAATTCGGACAGTAGCTTGAGTGGATCTCGAGGAGCACGCAAAGCGTGAGGCGCTTCAGCTCAGCGGTTACGCCAGGAGTGGGTGGAATGGTTAGAAGACTTCGGCCGCAGCCCAAAGACTACGGGCATTTATCGCATCCCTCGGACGGCGCGCCAAGCATTGTGCACATCGGGTTTGGAGCGAACGGCTTTTACACAGTGTGCGCCGCAAGCCCCCAGCGCCATGAGCAGTCAAGATAACAAACGCCTCGTCGCAATCGGCGTGGTTCTCCCGTTTGCGTTGGAGCACTGGCTGAAGCAGCCAGTCCGTGCCATTGTTGTCCTGGTCGGCTTCTTGGGGGCGACGGTTGCCGATCTGTTCATGCCGGTCTATTCCGGCCGTCTAGTGGACGCATTGACCTCGGTCCCCTCCGATCAGGCGGCGCGACATGCGGCACTGATTGCGTTCGCTAGCACCCTCGCGCTTGGTCTGCTCTCGATTGTACTGCGGTTTATGGGCTTGCAGGCGATCGTGCCGTTCACGCTGAAGACCATGTCAGATGTGGCCCGTGGGGGCTTCATGCGAGTACAGCGCTTCTCAACGGACTGGCACGCAAACTCGTTTGCCGGCTCGACCGTGCGCAAGATCACCCGCGGCATGTGGGCGCTCGAACTGCTTAATCATACGATCCTGACGGCATTGTTGCCGTCTCTCGCGGTGCTCGTGGGCTCGACGATCCTGCTCGGCCTGCATTGGCTCGAGCTCGGCGCCGTGTTCGGCTTCGGCGCAGTTATCTATGTCGCCATGGCGGCGGCATTCACGATCGGCTACATCGCGCCGGCGGCGCGCGTCTCCAACGCCTGGGACAGCAAAGTCAGCGGCACGCTAGCGGACGCACTCACCTGCAATACTGTGGTGAAATCCTTCGGTGCTGCGGCGCGTGAGGATGCGCGGTTTGACGGGGTCGTCAGACGCTGGCGGGCGCGGGTGCAGCGCACCTGGCTGCGGTCCAACTGCACGAGCACGGTGCAGCTGATGATGCTCTTGTGCTTTCGTGCTTCGGTGATCGGTGGCGCCATCCTCCTGTGGATAGCGGGGCGGACCTCTCCAGGCGACGTCACTTATGTGTTGACGAGCTATTACATTATTCACGCTTATTTGCGGGACGTTGGGATGCACATCAACAATCTGCAGCGCTCGGTGAACGACATGGAGGAACTGGTTACCATCTATGGCGAGCCGATCGGCATTATCGATGCTCCCGACGCCAAGCCGATCGAAATTCACTCTGGGAGGATCACGTTCGAGAACGTCACCTTCCTCTATCACGGCGATCGCGTGCCGCTCTACGACGGACTGTCGATCAACATCCGCGCCGGCGAGCGGATCGGTCTCGTGGGCCGCTCCGGGTCCGGCAAGACCACGTTCGTCAAGCTGCTTCAGCGGCTCTACAACGTCTCCGGCGGCCGGATCCTGATCGACGGCCAGGACGTTGCGAAAGCCAAGCAGCAGTCACTGCGCAGCCAGATCGCGATCGTGGAGCAGGAGCCAATCCTGTTTCACCGCTCGTTGGCTGAAAACATCGCCTATGGCCGACCCGGCGCCAGCATGGCCGCGATCAAGGACGCGGCCAGGCTCGCCCATGCGCATGACTTCATCATACGATCGCCAAAGGGCTACGGCACGCTGGTGGGCGAGCGTGGCATAAATCTGTCGGGCGGCGAGCGGCAGCGCATTGCGCTGGCGCGCGCGTTCCTTGCCGATGCGCCAGTGTTGATCCTGGACGAGGCGACGTCGAGCCTGGATTCAGAATCGGAAGCGCTAATCCAAGAGGCGATGGAACGGCTAATGAAGGACCGCACCTCGATCGTAATCGCGCACCGCCTGTCGACGGTGCGCGGGCTCGACCGCATCCTGGTGTTCGATCGTGGCGAGATCGTCGAGCAGGGCACGCATCCGACACTGACCGTGCAACCCGGCGGCATCTATCGCAGTCTGTTCGAGCGGCAGGCCGTCTAGTACGACTGAGTCACAAAACCGCAGGCTTTATCCGGCCGGAATCAGCGATGGTTGAAGCATGGACCATCAGCCGAGGAGGCTACATGAGCGGGCGTGGCACCAAGACCAGTGAGATGCGATTTGCGACGTATTTGGAAGGGCTTGCCAGCGTCATCGGTCATGCTGATCGGAAGGCACCGCTGCGCGACTATTGCGTCGGCCTCATGGCCTGTGGCGGTCGTAAGAGCGTGGAGCCAATGGCGGCGATGACGGCTCCGGAACGGACGGCCGCCCAACATCAATCGCTGCTGCATTTCGTCGGCAGCGGCGCCTGGTCGGATGAGAAGGTGCTGGGCAAGGTACGAGAGATGGTCCTGCCGGCGATCGAACGCCAGGGCCCGATCGAAGCTTGGATCATCGATGACACCGGATTTCCCAAGCAGGGGCGACATTCGGTTGGAGTTGCACGGCAATATTGCGGGCAGCTCGGCAAGCAGGATAATTGCCAGGTGGCGGTGTCATTATCGATTGCCAATCACCACGCCAGCCTGCCTGTTGCCTACCGCCTTTATCTTCCGAAGGAATGGACTGAGGATTGCGATCGGCGGCGCAAGGTGGGCATTCCTGCCGAAGTCGGCTTCCGGACCAAGCCGGAGATCGCGCTGGAGCAGTTGCGGTGGGCCTGTGCGACCGGCCTTCCGCGTGGTGTCGTGCTGATGGACGCGGGCTATGGCAACAACAGCGATCTGCGCACGGAGATCACGGCGCTGGGATTGACCTATGTGGCGGGTCTTCTGTCGAGCACAACGGTATGGGCGCCCGGCACCGGTCCCTTGCCGCCGAAGCCATGGTCGGGCCGCGGCCGTCCCCCGAAACTGATGCGCCGCAACCGTCAGCGTCGGCCGGCCGCCGTTAAAGCGCTCGCGATCGGCCTGCCGGCCAAAGCTTGGCGCACCATCACGTGGCGGCAAGGAACGAACGAAAAGCTGAGCTCGCGCTTTGCCCGCGTGCGGGTCCGTGCCGCGCACCGTGATTATTGGCAAACCACCCAGCGGTTGGAGGAATGGTTGCTGATCGAATGGCCGAAAGGCGAGGACCAGCCTACCAAATACTGGCTCTCGACATTGCCGGAGGATGTGGCATTCCGGACTCTCGTAGAGACGGCTAAATTGCGCTGGCGCATCGAACGCGACTATCAGGAACTCAAGCAGGAGGTCGGGCTTGGCCACTTCGAGGGACGCGGCTGGCGCGGCTTTCATCATCACGCAACGATGTGCATTGCAGCCTTCGGATTCCTGATCTCCGAGCGGGAGGCGTTTCCCCCCTCAGGCGCTCGGCGCGCCCGGCCGATCCCGCTCGCTCGCGTTTCCGCGGATTACAGACCCCGCGGTTCTGCCGCTACGGACCCAACGTCACATTCCAAATTCGATCACGACGATGCGACGGCGACTCGAACAAGGGCTGGTCCGAACGTTGTCGAGATGTCCTTGTTGTGCAATCAAGTTCGCCCATTTCACAGACCACCGTTTGTGACGCAGTAAGACTAGCAGGCTGCTGAAAAAGTCGTTTCGTGAGGCCGCTGGGCTGTGATTCTGTGCATGCGGTTGATTCCTTTCGATTGAGGAACGGGATGCGCGGCGAAGATGAGCATGCGGAACGCCTTTTTAGCTACGTGCGGCTGGAGACCCGGATCCCGGCGGACCATCCGCTGCGAGCGATCCAGGAGCTCGTTGATGCGGCGCTGAAGGATTTGTCGCGGTCGTTTGATCGGCTGTATGCCCGCGAAGGACGGCCATCGATCCCTCCGGAGCGGCTGTTGCGAGCGCTGTTGCTGCAGGCGTTCTACACGGTGCGGTCGGAACGGCAACTGATGGAGCAGCTCGACTACAACCTGCTGTTTCGCTGGTTCGTCGGATTGTCTGCGGACGATTCGGTCTGGGACGCGACCGTGTTCTGCAAGAACCGCGATCGGCTTCTCGACGGCGATATCGCGGCGAAGTTTTTCGCAAGCGTTCTCAACCTGCCGCAGGTGAGCAAGCTGCTGTCCGGCGAGCACTTCTCGGTTGACGGTACGTTGATCGACGCGCAACGGATTGGCCATAATCACCCGCGCCACGAATGGCGCCACCGTGCGCCACCGCACGATCCGATCGAATGGTTGCCTGTTCAACAGGACGGCGCTCGCGATGGTCTTAAAACTTCTTGAGGCCGCGCAGAAAAGCTGGCGTCGTCTCGATGGCCACAACCAGTTGCCAAAACTCGTTATCCGTGTGACATTCAACGGCGCGATCGAGATCATCGCCAAACCGACTGACCGTCAGCCCACAACCGCCGCCGCCTGACCGGCTCGGCCGCCACCAAAATTTGGCGTTAGCTCGGAACGAAGGAATGCCGAAAGCCAGGTGAGTGCGACCGGCAGGTCCCGTTCGAGCAGGGCGTTGTCAAGACACAACCGGGCGGACCGGAGGCCGGGTACGCGCTTGGCGCCGAGCAACGCATCGGCCAGATCCGCGCGGGTGCAGGGCATATACAAGATGGCGCCGAGGCGAGGGCGGAAACCCGGCTCATGCGTCGTCGCCCAGGCTACGGATAATTGCGACCGCGCGATACTGCGATTCCCCGCCCAGCATATCGACTGGAATGGCATGCGCGGCGGCAAGATAGAGCAAGTGCGCCACATCGGCATCCTCGAAATCGCGAACCAGCAGCCGTTCCGGCGCCCGCCGCAGCAGCGCGCGCGCCGCTTCGGCTATGCCGGGCTTGATCCGGTTGCGGTCACGCGTTCCGCTTTCCGCCAGCAACTGCCGCATCATCGCCTCGCATTCCTGTTTCAGCTCCGCTCGGCGGGAGCCGTGCCCGTCTACCGGTTGCGGTATCGCCGCAGCGGCCAACGGCGCGATCGTGTCCACGAAGGCACGTGAGAGATCAGCACCGGCATATTGCGGGTAGGTGACACAGGCGTGGAAATCGCCCGGCCCCACCAACGCGGCATTGAGGATCGAGCGACTGACTAGGCCCGAAACGATGCCGTTCAGCAAGCCCGAGGCGATCAGATAATCATCCGCCGTCGCGGCGATGTCTGCCTGTCCTGCAGGGTCAGCAATCACGGCTAAGTCCGGTGTGAAGCCGAATGGCGCATTGGCCAGGGCCGCGCGAAGTTCGCCGGCAATCGCACCCTTGCCGGTCCAGCCATCGACAAATACCGCGTCGCGCGGATCGTGCCGGCCGGCGATATGGGCGAGCGCGACGCGATCGACACCCCGATCGCGGATAATGCTGATTGAATAATGGGCTGCGCGATGGCCGTGCGCCCGCAAGGTCCGTGCGAGCAAGACGCCGATCGGAGTCCCCGCACGCGCCAGCGAGATGATTACCAGCTCGCGCGCCGGCCTGCGTGCGGCGAGCTGCGCAGCGAGGGTGGCGACATCCTGCGCCAGGCGGGCACCGTTCCGCGCAAGCGCGGCGTGATAGAGGGATAGATAGCTGTCGTCCGGCACCCTCTCCGGCGCGATCATCTCCGAATAGTGGTGGCGGCCGGACTGGATCGCCGCTTCCTTTTCGGCGACGGAAGTCGGGGCCATTACCACTGGCTTGAGCAGGAAGGTGACATCGGCCGGGTCGTAGCTGCCCGAGAACGTGGGCGCGACCTCAGTCCGCATGGAACATGCCGCCGGCCAGCTGCGAACGGGTGGGCATCATGGCGAAATCGCAAAGGCCCATGAAGGGCGCATCGGTGCGGCTGTCGCCGATGCCGATCACCGGCGCATCAGGGAAGCGTGCGCGGAGGCCGGGTAGGATATATGCCACCGCATGGGCCTTGCCGAGATAGGGTGGCATCAGCGCCACGTTGTTGCCGTTGCGGTGGTCCGTCCAGCCCTTGGGCAAGGACGGCACGGCAGCGTCGACCACCGCAAAAAGTGCCGCGGCATTTGCATCTTCATGCTTGGCCACGGTGTAGAGCGGCAGCGCATCCTGGACCAGCACACGGGCGTTGACCGCGATGCCGCGGTCGCGCGCCCTGCGCCTGATCGCCTCCGCCAGGCCAGCAAGCTGCGACGCGAAGGGCGCGGCGCGGTCGGCGATCGTCGCAGCCCAGTCCATGTCGACCTGACCGCTGTCATCCAGCACGACGCCGCCATGCGCGCACACCGCTGCGCGGAATGGAATGCGCGCCCGCCGCAATGCGTCCAGGCTGCGGGCGGTGACGGGGACGAGATGCGTCGTATCGGCCAGCCATTCCAGGAACTGCATCTGCCGCGGGGTCGCATAGCTCAGCGGCGATCCGTCGCGCGCGAAGCCCAGCGGCGTCAAGCGGTCGGCCGGCAAATCGGGCGGGCATTTGCGCAGCGTCTGGAACAGCGTGTCGTCTAGATCGACCAGGGCGATGGCACGCGTCATGCCGTCCAGCCGATCAGTTCGGCACGGAGAGCGGCAATCAGCCCGGGGTCGATTGTCGCCGCGCCGGTCTCATGCGCGATCCAGTTCGCGCGTCCATCAGCCCGGTCGGCATTGTAGAGGTAATTGGGCACGCCCGATCCATAATTGTCGGCAAAGCGGAGCTTGGTCGCCATCGCGGCACCGGGGAATGCGGGGCTTCGGCTGGTCGCCTGCACGACGACATCATGCCCTTCTTCTGCGAGGCGTTCCGCCAGCAGGAAGGGGGGATAGGTGAACTCGCCGGTTCCGATGATCCGCAGTGGGCCGAGGATCTCGGGCACAGCGGTATCGGGTTCGGGCACCACGGGCCGGTCGAGTCCCAGCCGACCGAAATTGCGATGCGTCGCCATGCGCCCGAGTGAAGCAGCAGCGGTATCGAACGCGCTGTTGAGCACCGTCGTCGCCTCCTGCGTCCACTGCATGCGTCCGCGCAGCAGCGACGCGATGCACGTGGGACGCGGCATGCGTGCTTGCCACGCCTTGCCGGCCGACCAGTCGGTCAGCGTCGCTACCGCCATCGCTTCGATCAGTGGCCAAGCAGTGGCGAGCGCCTGGGCGAGGTTGCAAAGGGTAGTTCCTGTCGAGATCTCGTCGTCGACCAACACCACTGATCGCGGCTCCGGAAGCGCCGGCCTGTAGATCAGATGCGCGGAGGCATGGCTGTGCGGTTCTTCGAAGCGGCACAGCAACGGATGATCCAGTTGCTGTCGCGTCGAATGCAGGAAGTGGATGTCGACCCGGCCCGTTGCGAGGCGAAATTCCTCGTGCACCGTCTGGGCAAGGCACACGGCGGTCTCGGCCAGGCCGACGACGAGCACCGGCCCCGGCAGATCGTCAGGAAGCCGCGCCGCGAGATCGCGGGCGCTCTGCCGCATCATCTGCGGCGTGGCGGGCAAATAGCGCCCTAGGACGCGGGATACGACCAGGAATCCCCGCCGCGGATTTTCGCGCGCCGCAAACGCGCAAAGGCTTTCCAGCGGCCAGGCCGCCTTGTCCACGGCGATATCGAGCCGGCCCGTAGCCAACTGGATCGACTGGGTCTTGTCGGCGGCGGTCAACATCCGCAGGTGACGTGCGCGATCATGTAGCGGGCTTGGCGGACAACGTCTGCGCGGCCAGGAGCCGCGCTTCGTACGCCCTCTGCGGCTGAATGCCAAACGAATCGAGGAAGCTGAGTATCAAGTGGGCTCCACAGTGCTTGAGCGATAGCTCGCGATCGCCACGACGGCGATTGCAGGGTTAGCTACGGGTACTAATGCGCGTTCTCCCCGGCAGGGATCTGGGACCTGACTAGCAATGGGTGTGCCACCAGAGAATTTACGCAGTAAGTGCTTCAATAAAGATAGAAAGGTGTGCCTCGCCGGTGCGGATCCAGAGGCTCGGCGTCGAGTTGCGGACGATGTGTGATCGACCTGGCACTGGCCCAGATGAATACGACGACGCTGGCATCAGCTTGCTGCGCGACCAGTCTAAGAGTCTGTCCGGAAAGATTACCTTGGATTGCATAGCTTTCGCAGCATGAGTCGGATGGAGGCCAGCTTGAGAAAGGCGAGCGCCCTGTGATTGAAGCATTCCCAATCTTTGGACAGTCTTCGGCATCGCCCGAGCCAGGCAAAGGTACGCTCGACGATCCAGCGTTTGGGCAAGACGACGAAACGGTGAGCCTGATCGGAGCGTTTGACGATTTCGAGGTTCACGCGCTTCAGAGCGCTACGCAGCCCCTTCTGGAAATGTGGCCCTTGATATCCGCCGTCGGCGTAGAGCTTCAGAAGAAAGGGATAGAGGCCGAACAACGTTGCCATCAGGAGCACGCCGCCGTCGCGATCCTGGATGTCCGCCGCATGCACGATGGCGTGCATCAAGAGGCCTTGCGTGTCGACGAGAATGTGCCGCTTCTTGCCCTTGATCTTCTTGCCCGCGTCGTAGCCATGGAGATCATGAGGCCCCCTTTTTCAGCGCTTTTCACGCTCTGGCTATCGATGATGGCGGCGGTGGGAGAAGCCTCGCGCTCGGCCCTTTCGCGACATTCGACATAGAGGGCGTGATGAATTTTATCGAGCGTGCCGTTCCAGCTCCACAGATCGAAGTAGCCATACAGCGTCGAGCGCGGCGGCAGGTCCTTGGGGATCGCGCGCCACTGGCAACCTGTGCTCAGGATGTACATCAGCCCGTTGGCAATCTCGCGCAGGTCCACCGTACGCTTGTTGCCGCCGCGCTTGGCCGGCGGGATGCGAGGCGCGATCAGCGCCCACTCCTCGTCGGTCAAGTCGCTCGGATAGCGCAGGCGGCTGCGGTCGTAGCGTGCACGGTTCTCGGTAGTCCACATTGGCGGCGCGTCCCCATCGAATCAGGCCGCTCACCTTGAATCACAACCGATTCATTCGACTCAACATGTTTTGGAACAGACACTTAGAGCCTGACTCAAAATTGCATTGCTGTTTTTACCGCTGCGATGCGCCTTGTCATGAGTTGGACAGAGGCGAGGACGAGCCAGGCAGTTGCGCTTTCGATGGTTCGCTCGAAGTCCTTGGCCAATCTGCGGTTGCGGCCGAGCCAGGCGAAGGTTCGTTCGACCACCCAGCGCCGCGGAAGCACCTCGAAGCCCTGTGCGGCATCGGAGCGCTTGATGATCTCGACAGTCCACCGGCCGATCTTTTCCAGCACCGCCTTGAGCTTTTCGCCGGCATAGCCGCCATCGGCGAAGATATGGCGCAGCCAGGGGAAGCGGTAGCGAATGCTGCACAGGACATCTGGCGCGCCGTCGCGATCCTGGACGTCGGCAGCGTGAACGATCGCTCCGACCAGGAGCCCTTGGGTGTCGGTGACGATGTGGCGCTTTCGACCCTTGATCTTCTTTCCCGCGTCGCAGCCGCGAGGGCCGCCACTTTCCGTGGTCTTGACCGATTGGCTGTCGATCACGCCGGCCGTCGGCGAGGCCTCCCGGCCGATCGCCTCGCGCGCCAGCATCAGGAGTGCGTGGTTGATCGATTGCCACAATCCGTTGTCGCGCCACTGGTAGAAATAGTACTACACCGTGGTCATTAGTGGAAACAGAGTGGGCGGCAGCATGCGCCACGGCAATCCGCCGCGCAGCAGATAGAGCACTGCCTCGACGATGTGGCGATAGCTCCATTTCGGGCGCCGCCCGCGCTTGGCCCGCACAGGAAGCAACCTCTCCAGCACGCCCCATTCCGCATCCGTCAAGTCGCTTGGCAAACGCAGCTCCTCTCGGGCAAACTGTGCCCGGGTGATATCAGTCCACATTCTCGATCCCTTTGATGCTTCGCAACACCGATGGAATCAGAACTCGCTGTTATCACTCAACTTATTTTTCGGTCGGACACTCAGGGTCGTCGAATTCATTGTAAAGCGTGATATCTCGCTCCACTTCTTCGAGCTGTTCACGAATAGTCTCTGGCATAGCCGGACTTCTAGGCAACAGTGTTTTGACCGACCCGTGGTTTGTTCACAGAACATATTGCGGCTTTGCCTCCAGCCGATGCCGGTCATCGGCTCAAAAGCAGCGCGTGAGCTTCTGAGTAAGCCCGCAGCGTGACGGCGATCCATAGCCGCTCGTCTTGTCAGGTTTCGGAAAGCTAGTCCGGATAAAATGCCTTTGAAGTCAGTGGAACTTGGCAGGGACAGCGCAATGGCACCAGAACGGTCAGCGCCGAGTTGAGTTCCGCTAGCTTCAAAGTTAGTGCGGGCGGGGCTGGGACAGCGCCTGTCATGCCCCCAAGCCAACAGCCGCCGAGCCGCGTCCGCACTTCCAGCGACATGAAACTGATCGACAAGTCACCGCCCTGTCTTGGTAGTCGCTCCGAGGCATTCGTCCGGAGGATGCATCCCCATCGGCCTCTTGAAGCTGACCAGGGCGAATTTAGCGACACGGCAGGGAAGGCGCCTCCCCTTGTCTACCTCGAACCGTCCAGTCGCGAGGCCGCTAGCGTTCCCGCTGTTTAGGTCGTGAGGCCGCCACCGTCAGTCCGGTGTGATCCTTGAGGCTATCGATTACCGTGACCGCCGCTTCGAGTTCATCTCGAAGGCGCTTCGTAATCCGCAGAATGCCGCTCGCGAGCTCCTCGCGGCTGATTTCTGCACCGTGAGCAGCTTTTTCTTCGAGGTCGCGTATAGCTTCGTCGATCTTGTGCAGTGAGAATGTGCTAGGCATTTCCGGCTCCGTCACGATTAAGGGTCCGGCATCCGCCGAACCACGGTGTAAAACTGCGTCCGCTACACGGTTAAGTAAAGCGGGTGGCGTTGCGGGAAACTCTGTCCCCATCTCGCGTCTGAGCGCCTCGAATTCGGATAATGTCGAAAGAGGGCAATCCGCCACCGCGTCCATTTTTGAGCAGATAGCTTCGACCCGGGATCGCCAATCGGCTAGCTGTTTTTCAGTTCGCTGCGGCCCGTGCGTGTCTTCTGCCGGTGTATGGCTTGGCCTACGGACGTAGTGCGTGAATGCCTGGATTGCCGCTACCAATTCGGTCCTGGGCACGACGGTTACTCCTATGAGCGGAGCCAGCCCGAACAGCTGGCAGCTGCAGGCCAGGAGCTTTAATATGACGGCACGCGGGGATGCGGCAACCCACCGGTGCTGGTAGGTGCTCTCCGGTGGGTCTCACGATACAAATTGCTCGCACCTTGAGAATTTCATCCTCTTTGGGAGCAAAGGTGGCCAGCCTCAGTCTTCGAGGACGGGCTGGCCACCAAAGTTAGTGGTGCGCTGTCAAGGACAGCGCGCTGCCGCTAATTTAACTGGCAGCGCGAGCGCGGTAGGGACAGCGACGCAGAGTCGTGCTCGCGCTGCTTCTGTGGCGCCGTTTCCACGATTCGGCGCAGCGTTGTCTTAAGAATCTCAGCCCAACCGTTCTATTGTCCGTCCCTTCTCGCCTTCTCCTGCAAATCGATTTGATGTGCGCGTCCAAATCCTTCCTAAGAAACAGCCGGATTGGCGTCCCCCGGAATGGCCTGCAACAGGAAGCCTAGCGATTTGGCCCTCCGCTGAAGGTTGGCGACGACGCGGCTGCGATATTGTTGCTCATATTGGGTGGCACCCGGATCCCTGTAGCTCATGCCGTACCGGAGCGTGTTGTAGAATAAAACCGCAATCTTGCGGGCGGTCGCCGTTACGGCCTTCGACTTACCTGCCCGTGAGGACAGCCGACGATAGAATGCTCCCAGCGCTGTATCACTTCGACCGACCGTTGTGGCCGCCAACCGCAACAGCGCGGCTGCCCGACTGGAGGATCGTCGCGTACGCGAAGACAGCACCTTGCCGCCGGAGATCTTGTTGCCCGGTGCGAGGCAGAGCCAGGAGGTGAAGTGCTTGGCGGTCGGCCATGCCCTCAGATCTGTGCCGCACTCGCCGATGAGCTTCAAGGCGAGCGACGGACCCAACCCATGGATCTCGGTTAGATCGACGCCGAGCACACCATACAGCGCGGTCCTGACATCGAACGTGGGTGTGTTGACCTGCTTGGTCTTTACGCGTGGCCTGGGTAACTTTCTGCCCGGTTTTGCCCCTCTGTTGCCCAACGCAGCGATCAAGACTTCGAGCTTGCGATCGCAGTCCAGCATCTTCGCCTGGTAGACGTCGTAGAGTTCCAGCGATTGGGTCAGGGCGAAGACATGTTCATGTCGGTTGTTGCCCACCAGTGCAGCGCGGATCGTCTCTATGGAAGAATGGCAGCGTGCATCCCGGTAGGTCGCCAACACGTCGGGATTGCGTTCGCCCGCAACAATAGCTCGGATGATCCGCATGCCAGTCGCACCCGTGATATCCGAGACCACGTGATGGAGCTGCAGGTTCATCTCCATCAGGGCCTTCTGCATATGCTGGATATGCTGGATATGGGCAGCGGCATATTCCACCAACCGCTCCCGCTGGCGCAAATAGGCGCGCAGGGTTGCAATCTCGGCATCAGGTCTGAAGCTGCCGCGTAACAGGCCATAGGAATGAAGCTGGCGCAACCATGCGGCATCGCTGACATCGCTTTTGCGCCCGGGCACGTTCTTTGCGTAGCGAGCGTTGACCAGAATGACCTCAAACCCGCGCTGCTCCAGGATCTCGTAAACCGGGATCCAATAGACCCCGGTGGATTCCATCGCGACACTCGTCACGCCGCAGGCCTTAAAC
This sequence comes from Bradyrhizobium barranii subsp. apii, assembly GCF_011516635.5. Lineage (GTDB taxonomy): Bacteria > Pseudomonadota > Alphaproteobacteria > Rhizobiales > Xanthobacteraceae > Bradyrhizobium > Bradyrhizobium barranii. The sequence goes on from NZ_CP096256.1 coordinate 199,643, forward strand.
CAGTCTGCCAGATGATGCAGGTCTTCTGTGAATGTGCCGAACGTGCGCACCGGCATATCAGTGCAGGCTGGGTTCACCGCAGGGTGCCGTCCGGGATGTGGTTGGAATGTGGAAGTGGCGCAGCCTCCGACATCGTGAAGCTATCTGATTACGCGGCGAGGTCAATTGGCTGATCGATGGGTTTTGTGGCGAGCGTTTTCCAGCCATCGACCTTGCGCATGTTGATTTGGCCGGAGGCGAGCAGAGCCCAGAACAACATCGCCGCGGTGTCCGCTGATGGCAGCACAGTCTGCGTCTTGATCCGTCGCTTGAACTCCTCGTGCAGCCGCTCGATGGCATTCGTGGTCCTTGCGCTCTTCCACTGGCTCGGTGGCAGCCGCGTGAAGCTGAAGAGCCGGTCGCCGGCTTCCTGCAGGCTGTCGGCCACCGCACAATGCTTGAGCCGCCATTTGCGGATGAAGGCCTTGCGCCGCGCCTCGATCTCCTCGGGCGTCGCCGCGTAGATCATGTCGTTGTAGTCGGCGGTGATCTCCTCATGCAGCCGCTCGGGCGCATGCGCCAACAGGTTCCTGTGCTTGTGCACGGTGCAGCGCTGCACCGGCACGCCATCCCACACGGCGGCGATCGCGGCCTCAAGCCCGGGCGCGCCGTCGACGATGAGGAATTCGGGCCGCCGCAGTCCACGCCGGATCAGATCGTCGAGCACGGCACGCCAAGCTTCGGTGCTCTCGCTGCCCATGGCCTTGATTGCGAGCAGGATCTTCTGGCCGTCGGCGCGCACACCGAGGACGACCAGCAGCGAGATGGCGGTCGCCTTGCGGTCGAGCCGCACGCGCACCACGGTGCCGTCGAGAATCAGCCGCACAATCGGCTCTTCGGCCAGCGAGCGGGCATTCCACGCGTCCCAGTCGCTCTTCACCTTGCGCCACACCCGGCTCACGGTGTCCTTGCCGACCGCGCCAGCGAAAAGAGCGCTGAGCGCGCGGCGCACACGGCGCGTGTTGGTGCCGTGCATATTTCAGTGATCGTGAGCAGCGATTTCGCGCGATCATGAGCGCCGAATTCAGACGATCGTGAGCAGCCTCGCTCCGGCCGAGGCGGTGATAGGGTCAGCGTTCTGGCTGCTCGTCAAGGGTGATGGTTTTGGCGTTGCGTTTTCGCATGCTTTCGCCAGCAAGCTGGAGGCGGTGAGCGTTGTGGACGAGGCGATCCAGAATCGCGTCGCCTAGCGTGGGATCTCCGATAACTTCGTGCCATGTGTCCACAGGGAGTTGGCTGGTTACGATGGTGGAGGAGCGGCCATGGCGATCGTCAAGGATTTCCAGTAGATCGCGCCGCTCGGCAGCGGTGAGCACCGACAATCCCCAATCATCCAAAATCAGAACCTGGGCGCGGCCAAGGGTTTTGAGCAAGCGGGCATAACGTCCATCGCCCCGCGCGAGCCCCAACGCTTCGAACAATCTTGGGACGCGGTGATAGAGGACCGAGCGATTATCTCGGCAGGCCTTGTGGCCGAGGGCACAGGCTAACCAACTTTTGCCCAATCCGGTCGCCCCGGTTATGAGCAAATTCTCGTGGCGATCGATCCAGTCGCCGCTGGCGAGCTTGGCGAAGACGGCCCGGTCGATACCCCGCGGCGTGCGCAAATCGACGTCCTCCACGCAGGCATTCTGGCGGAGCGAGGCCAGCTTGAGGCGCGTGGTGAGCCGCCTGGTGTCGCGTTCCGCCGCTTCCCGGTCGACCAGCAGGCCGATGCGATCTTCGAACGGCAAGGCTTCGAGATCAGGCGATCGTCGCTGCTCCTCGAAGGCCTTGGCCATGCCGCTCAAGCCGAGCTCGATCAGGCGTTCGTGGGTGGGATGGTTGAGCATACAGGTCTCCTTGGCTTCAGTGAAAATAATCGCGGCCGCGGATGTTGCCGTGGCGCAGGGGTTGGTGTTCGGAGGGCTCGTCGAGAAAGGTACGATCCAGACCGTTCTGGAGGATGGAGCGGATCGAGGCGACGGATCGCGCCTTGATCAGAATGCCGCGCCGGCAGGCCGCTTCGACGCGCTCCGCGCTGTAGCTTTTGACCAGTGACAGAATGCCGAGGCAGGTGCGAAAGCCTTGCTCGGGATGCGGCCGGGCCGCGATCACGGCCTGGAAGAAGGCGGCGGTCGACGGACCGATCCGCTCGCCGGCGACGATCACTCCGGCGGGCGTCCATTGACCGTAGCGCCGATGGGCGCTGGGCATATGGTCGGCGATGGTGGTGTGGCCCCGCCGGTTGGGCGCGCGGGCGTGGCTGGCGATCCTGCGGCCGTTGTGGAAGATCTCGACCGTTCTGTCATCGATGCGTGCGTCGACAAGCTCACGGATGAGCCGATACGGCGCGGAATACCAGTGTCCATCGATCTCGATATGATAGTCGGGGCCGATCCGGCATCGCTTCCAGCGTGCGAAAGCGTAAGCCTGGTCCGGCAGCTTTGTAAGCTTGGGCTTGTCGAGCTCGGCGAACAGTTCGGCGCGACTGGCGCCAAAGTCGCGCATCTGCCTTGCATTGAGTTCGACGACGAGTGTTTTGATGGCTGCGTTCAGCTCCGCCAACGAAAAGAAGCGTTGGTTGCGCAGCCGCGCCAGAATCCATCGCTGGGCGACTTGCACCGCAACTTCGACCTTTGCCTTATCTTTTGGGCGCCGCGGCCGGGCTGCGAGAATGGCCGTGCCGTAATGGCTCGCCATCTCGGCATAGGTTCGGTTGAGGCCGGGATCGTGGCGGTCGGGATTGGTGACGGCGGCCTTGAGATTGTCGCAGACTACGAATGTCGGCACGCCGCCGAGGAAGGCGAAAAGATTGATGTGGACCCGGATCCAGTCGGCGAGCCCCTCGCTTGGACAGGCCTCGGCATAGGTATAGTTGGAGGCGCCCATCGCCGCGACGAACAGCTTCATCGACTGCACTTCCCCGTTTGAGGGATCGATGACGTCGATGGTGTCGCCGGCGAAATCCACGAAAACCTTCTCGCCGCCCAGATGCGTCTGCCGCATCGAAGGCCGGGCTCGCCCCTTCCAGGCCTCGTACGTCGTGCAGAACCAGGTGTAGCCGAAGCCATCGGGATGGGTGGCGCGATACTCGTCCCACAGCAGCCGACGGGTCACGTTGCGTCGGCGCAGCTCCTTGTCGACATAGCCCCAGTCGGGAACGGCCCGCTGGGGGCTCTGCGACGCAGGCCTCGGCGCCGGGAAAAGCAGCAGCTCCAGGTCCTCGTCGCTCATTCCGGCCGGCAACGGCCACTTCAGCCCGGCAGCCCCGGCTCGGCGTAGATAGCTGTGCACGGCGCCGTTGCTGATGCCCAAGGTGCGCGCGATGGCTCGCTCCGGCAAGCCTTGAACATGTTTTAAGCGGAGAACCTCTTTGATCCGGCGCATCGACAATCTCTGGGTGGGCATCGGCCTTCCTCGTTCACTGACGAGGCAGTTCCTAAGCCGGTTGAGTTGTCGGCCGAAGCGGGCTGAGTTGCTGAAAAGCTGCTCACGATCCCGCGAAATCCGTGCTCACGATCGTCTGAAATCTCTGCTCACGATCCCCTGAAATCCGTGCTCACGATCCCGCGAAACATGCAGTAGTTCACCGCGGATATCCTCGATGAACCGTACTGCGCCGCCCAGCCGCTCTTCGACCGTCTTCCGCGTGACGCCATCGGTACCCGGTGTGCGGCTGCCTTTGTTACGGGTCAGCCGACGCCAGCTTTCCAAGAGCGTCCTGCGGTCGCATACGATGTTGAACAGATCCGCGAACACCTTTTCGGCATTCGCGACACTCCACCTGTGAAGCTTGCGCTGCATGTCAAGGACGAACGCGGTATTCACCGCGCCGGGCCTCATCGGCCCGCCTCCTGCCGGCTTGCTTCACCCACTGTCTCCCTTCGCCATGTGGACGGCTTTCCCGCCCTCCGACTACTACGAAGACTCCGCCCCCTGCCGCGCCGATCATCGGTCGCCTCGATCATCTCGCGCCATCCGGCGCGAGAGAGCACGGCAAGGTTCCCAAGTTCACCTGACGTCCCTTCACCTGCCTTAGGGACCGACTCTACCCGTGAGGATTCCGGCCAACGGTCACCGCAAGCTGGGCCGCTGGCTGACGTGCGCGATCACGCACGTCCCTGATCCCCGTCCACTCAGCGGAGATCGGCACTCCTCCGGTCTTTCGACCGATCCGCCCACTTCCGGTTCGGCGGATTCCATGTTGCAACGAGGCTTCAAACATCGGTTCGACAACTCTTTCCGTAGCAGGTACGCTCGCCGGACCAGCCTCGGACGGAAGTCCCGGGTCGTCCGACTTTGACGGGTTCTGCTCATTTATGGCTCGCCGGAGGCACCCGGCTTACCTCACCCGTCTGCTTCAACCCCCGTGCTTGCGGCACGTGGGCTGCGGGGTCTCCCACCCCGCAGGGGCAACAAGTGCGCGTGACGGACTCCACCCGTCACTCTTGGCGCACGAATGAGACAATGGCCACCATCGGCACCTTCACCTCCACGGGCAACGGCTTCTCCGGCGCGATCAAGACGCTCAACCTCAACGTCAAGGCCAAGCTGATCCGCGTCGAGAACCCTTCCGACAAGGGACCGCACTTCCGCATCTACTCAGGCAACGTCGAGCTGGGTGCTGCCTGGCAGAAGACCGCCAAGGACACTGAGCGCGACTACCTCTCCGTCAAGCTGGACGATCCGAGCTTCCCCGCCCCGATCTACGCCACCCTGACCGAGGTCGAAGGTGCGGAAGGTCTCCAGCTGATCTGGTCCCGGCCCAACCGGGACTGAGGCTCAGCCAGTGGGCTCCGCCGCGAGGCGGGGCCCGCTCCCTTCGACTGGAGATGGGATCATGACCATCGACACCATTGAAGAGTTGCGCGCCGAGCTGCGCGACTGCGCATTCACGCCGGCAGAGCGCAAGGTGCTTGAACTCGAACTGGCGGAGCTCATCCGTCAACGGGACGAAGCGCTCGCGGCCGAGGAGGGGGCATAAGCCCCCTCCTCTTGCGACTTAAGATGCTCCGTCGGTAGGGGCCGCTCCTCCGTTCAGAACATCTTTCATGGCTTTGGCAGGTGCAAACGTCAGCTTTTTCGAGGCTGCGATCGCAATCGTTGCGCCGGTCGAGGGATTGCGACCCTCACGGGCAGGGCTATCCTTGACCTTGAACTTTCCGAACCCAGGAAGGCTGGTCTCGGCTCCGCTGACGGCTGCATCAGCGATGGCCTTGAACACGCTATCGACAATGGACTTCGCCTGAGCCTTTGTCAGGTCGTTCTCGGCTGCAATCTTTTCGGCGATCTCATTGGCAGTCGTCATTGGACGAGCTCCGTCTTGTTTCGATTTGGCTCGTCTGACATCAAGGCTGTGGAACAGATAGAACCGACATCGCAGGCGGAGCCGCAATCCCCGAGAAATTGGCTGACTTTGACCGTTTTTTCGTCGACTGCAGCGTACCGCGCCCTCGCTTGGCGCGCTCCAGCCGTCCGAATGCTTCGAGCGGGTCCGCATTGCCATCGAAGGTCTGCACCATCGTCTTGCTGCCCTCGAACTTCAACACGAAGTCGCCCCGTCAAAGGTCGCATCTTGAGCAACTCCTGCGAGAGGCTGGCAAATATGTGTTCCCGGGTCAGATCGTTGCAAGGGACGGGTACGCTGAGGCCGTCGCGGAACGCCTGCCTGTCTGGAAGTTGAAGCGCCGCTCTGCGCAGGAAGCTGGTCGCGAAATCCGCGATGTTCTCGCCAAGATCGTCGCGCAGATGATCGAGAATATCCAGCGCGATAACCTCAATGCCCCCGAAATTGCGGCGTTCATCGCGGACCGCTTGGAGGAGGGGGATAACCAGGCTGACATCTCGCGCAAGCTAGGTAAGCCCAGGGACTGGGTGTCTCGTTACGCATCGGTCCAGAGCATGCCGGAATTCCTCCGGTCGAAGCTTGCCGGCTCATCAATCCGCGCTGTGTATGAACTCTACCAGGCTTGGCGCGAGCGGCCCAACGCCGTCGAGACCTTATGCGCAGCGCAGGAGAGCTTCACCGACGCACATGCCCGTCAGCTAGCACGCAAAATTCGCAGCGAAGCCCGCGGTTCCCATGATGGTGGCGAAGGTGCCCCTGCAGCTCAACCAGCACGAAGCCCGATGGCACCGCAAGCGCCATTGCGCCCCATAGAGAGAGACCGTGTAACGGCGACAGCGAAAAGGACCCCCAGCCCGTCGGCCGATCGGAACGAGCGAATGAGTCCGTCTCTGACGATCAGAGTGCGTCACCAAGATCGCATGGGCTGTCTTCTGGTCGATCGATCCGCGTCTCAAGGCTCACGCCATGCCGTGCTGTTGATCGATGGCGCAGACGAAGCGGAAGAGGTTCCAGCATCGACCATCACAATCGAAGAGATCCTTGTCGTATGAAGCTGCTCTTAAACAGCCTCCGCAGAAACATTGCTGCAGTTCAGGCGCCGGCGGAGCGGATTTCCCATCCGGAGGCTGCTGGAAAGCCGCGGTCCACGTGCTCGGTGCCAATGTTGCCGATCTCCACGCACGGCGTTCGTGGAGTAGAAGCATTGGGGGGGACGGCTCGGCCAGGGGAATTCTCCGCATCGATCGTCAGCTGGGTTGGATTCCAACTGGGGCAGCTCCCGCGCTTCGAACGCCGAGCCTATTGGTTTGAACCAACTTGGAGGGGGTGGAGGGATTCGCACTTTCTAGTGCAGGATAGGCTTCGCGCCAGCGATGTATTACATCGCGATTGGGATTGGCCTGCATGGCTCTAATCTCGCTTCGCATCTCCGACGAAGTCGCGGCGGAGTTCTCGGCTCTTGCAGCAACCCAGGGCGGCAAATCCGCACGGCTGCGGCGGCTCATTGCTGATGCGCTAGCTGCGCCAGAGCCGCGTATGTTGGCGTTGCCTGTCGGACGACCGGAGAAGGTGACGGTGCGATTTCGTGAGAGCGAGATGCGGCAGCTCGCGGAGGTCTCGCATCAGCGTGGCATGACGCGCACCGGCTGGATTGTCGCACTGGTGCGCTCACGGTTGGGGTCGCCCGTGCAGCATTCCCCGGAAGAGCATGACGAGCTGCGCGCGATCGTTCGCGAGCTCAACCGGATCGGCGGCAACATCAACCAGATCGCGCGGGCCGCAAATGCCAGTGTGCTGCAGGGCAGGGTGGTCGAGCCGGTTCTAGCCGTAATTCGAGAAACCAAACTGGTTATTGAGACAGAGCTCGTGCAGCTCCGTAATGCGCTGAATGGCAATGCGGATTATTGGGAGGGACGGCGATGAGCCGGCGCTACCCGCCGAGGCCGACCGACCTGGCCTCTGAGCTTCCGCCGATCTCGTACGTTTGGAGGACGCCCAATCGGCGCCCGCGGCGGGCCGAGTGGGATATCCCAGATCCGGGCACTCCGGGCCTCCTTACGCCGGCGATGCGTGGAAAGCTCGAACGCATCGTGCGCCGAGCACCAGAGGTGATGGTCAAGATCACCGGTCGCACAAAGGGCGTAGAGCACCTTAAGTCGCACCTATCTTACATCATGCGAAACGGCAACCTCGATGCGGAAACAGAGCAGGGCGCGACCCTCGCGGGTCGTTCCGGATTGAAAGACCTACAGCAACGCTGGGAGGATGATGCAGGTCTCGACGACAACAGGCCTCTGGAGGGAGCGTTCCTCGGGTCTGACGGTGAGGACTCCGCCACCTATCTAGGCGTACCCGTTGGACCGCTTGGCGTGCTGCCGTTTCCCCTCGGTCAAGCTCAGACCCTCGCCCAAGCGATGCCGAACTCTATCCGGTTCGTAGGGGTCGATGCGGATGTCATCCGGAGAGCTCTCGCAGGCCAACGCCTCGACGCGAGGGCGCGCCGCAGCGACGGACCGGTTCAGATCGGCGGAGACGGTCTGCTCTATGCTCCGATAGGTCGCGTTGCGCCGCGTTCCTTGGCAATCTGACGGAAGCAAAGGACGATCCCTCTCGTTCTATAGATAGGGCAGGTTCCGACACTTGGAGCTCGAAGATAACCGAGGACTGAAATGCCCCAGCCAGAATGGGAGCGATACAAGATTGCCGACAAGTACGCCGAACTCACTACCGTGCGGCATATCGTGCACCTGCCTGTCGCCCGCCGGATCATCGAGGACGGACGGATAAAGTCCGGGCTTGTCTTCGACAAGAGCCGGCTCAACAAGTCACGCATCAGCGTCACCTGGCTGTCGGCCAATAATTGGTCGCTGGGGTCACTCTATGGGACGGTCGAATTTCAGTTCGATTGGGAGAAACTCGTCAAACACAAGAAGATCTACTGGGTCGAGGCGATGCCGAACTACCACCCGCCGGCCTTCCGTTTTCTCATGGCGTTCGAGGATATCGCTTCGCCGTTGGTGACGAAGTACGATCCGGAGAAGGATGACGGCCCATTGAGGCGTGTCGACGGGACGTGGCGGTGGCATCCGGATTTCTGTTCAGAGTTCATGGTTGCGGATGATTTTCCGTTGTCGGACATCTCGGGATTGGACTTCGTTCGGCATCACCAGGGATACTGTCGAACCAAGCCGGATTGCGTCGAGAAAATCGCGGACCCTTCGCCTCAGACGACGTCAGGCAAGCTTTTGTCCTACGTTCTGGCGCATGGAGTCCACGACTTGGACAAACACATGCAACCGGATGGCAACGGAAGGAATCGGCTTCTCGACATGGCCAGCGCCTGGCTGTCGATCGTTTTCAATCAGGTGGAATATGCTGGATCGGTCGCCTCGAACGAGGATTGCGATTCCGTCGTGAAGGGCGCATTGGCGCTCTTCGCAGTCGATAAAATGGATGACGGCAAGACGCTTTTGAAGCTTATCGCAGGAAGCGCGCAAGCTGTTTCCGCACTCACTAGGCTGATCCGAATTCATTTCGGCTCGCCTACCTGGGACTTCGGCTTGTGATTTGCGGGAGATTAGCGCTTGCGCCGGCTCAACCGATCTTGCCCATGGCGACGAGGTGCCCGTCGGAGCCGATCTCACAGTACGTCGCGGCTGTACCGACTATGATGAACACCAAAGGGTCGCAACTGCTTGCGCCACGACCGCCGGTCGACCCAGGACGGCGTTGGATGCCGCTCGGGATGGGTGTGCCACTCGCCCACGAAGTTCACGGCCCCTCCACTTTCGAACCAATCTCTGCTGGCGATTTCCTGATGGCCCTTGTCCTGCCGCACGAATCCGAAGCGGGTGCGGCGGTCTTCCGGCATCGGAGTGGTGCACTTCAATACTTCGACGTGCGGGCCTCGGTAGCGTCCCAAAAGTATGCCGCCGGCCTCGCGATCCGACTCCGGCGGAGCCGCGAAGCGCGCGAGCTCTTGCGCGACGGCGTCGGCGAGGGTCCGCATGGGAGATTCCGGGCGGTCTCGATTTCCACTCCCTCACGCAGCAGCCGGAATCTCTTCTCGCCTGCGAGCTCAACCTTCAGACACTTGAAGCAGGCGAGATCGGGATCGTGCGACATGAAGCCGACGGCGGCGGCACCGTTTCCTTCGAGCCAAGTGTAGAGGATCGGCGGGAAGTCGGGACGCTTTCTTACGGCGTAGTCGTTCAGCGCGATCGACAGCGCTTCTTCGCCTGTGGCATCGATGCACAGGTCGTACCGCTGCATGATTGCCAGCTGCTTCATGATCGAATCGCAGCTGAACCCGATGTCCAGGTGCGGCAGCTGCTGGCCAAGAAAATCGGCGCAGGCTTCGGCCTTGTTCCACGTGAGATACGGCGCGCCGAGGAGGTGCCGGCCGAGATTTGCGCCCTGGAGTTCGTCGTCGTCGACGAGCATCAATCTTCCGCCGCCGGCGCCGGCGCTGCTTTGAGCCAGGTGCTGCGCAAGAAATCCGCCGACCGTTCCGCATCCGATCAGCAGGATGCGCTTTCCTGCGAGGTTCTTCATGTGACCGAGATTCCTCGAAAAGACATAGCCTTCATCGGCTGGGACTCCCACATAGCCCGAAATTTCGACAGCGGCCGGTATCCGATCGAGCGTTCGCGAGATGCTGGCTCGCCTGTTCTTCAGGAATTCCGGCGTCCGATAGGGTTTGGCGATCTCCGCCGATACGAAGAACCTTCCGTTCGGCGCGGACAGGCAGATCCATTGGATGTGGAGATCCTTCGTCCTGGCGAAAGCCGCTTCGATCGATCCGAGCGCATTGGGGGCCATTTTCTTCAGCCAGGCGTTGAGCTGCGCCAGATCCTTGGGCGGCCACGACTGCTTCGGATCGAACGAGAGCGGCGGCACGAGGACGACCGGGCAAAGGATTCCGGGATCCGGATCCTTTCCGGTGTTCCGCCGGTGCAGCTTCGCGAACCTTGATTTGTCATGGGAGACGACGATGGTCTTGTGCTCCAGATAGCGGTCCAGCCTGAGGATGTGGATCTTCGCATCGCCTTCGAAAGAAGGCGGCAGATCGACTAGGACCTCGCCGTCGCACCAGTAGCCGCCGAACTCTTCGGCGAGGTCGTCGGCCAGGCGGCCCCTTACGGCGTCGCGCAGCACCTGGTCCGCACGCTCGAGGCACTGGATGATGGTCTCGGCGGGCTTGTAGCGGTCGAGCACGACACTCTTGCGGTCGAGGTAGCAGAACGTGCCGTCCGAGCGGAGCACGTGCGGGACCTGCCCCTTCGATCCCGCTTCCGGGTCGGTCAGGCAAATGACCGGAGGCCTGATGAAGTCGAGGTCGTCGACGGATACGATCGCCGGGACCTTGAGTCCGTTCTCGTCGAGAAGGCCGATGTAGTGAAGGCCACGACGCGAAAAGTCGCGCCGGAAGTTGCGCTGACTGAAGGCGTCGTGAATGCGCCGGACAGAAGCGTCGTCCCGCTCAGGCACTGGTCGATTTGCCGACCGTGGGGGCGGCGGCGATCCTCGGAGCATGCGAGCGTACCTCGGCATGCGCGGCCTTGGTGACGTCAACGAGATCGATCCGATCCGGAATGCGGTCACCGAACAATGCGGTCAGCCTTTCGATGGCTTCTTCGGGATCGAAGCACTTCTCGACGATCTCGGTGAGCTCCGCATCGAACTTCTTGGCCATGTCGATCGCGACACGGCGGCTGGCCGCACTCAGTCTACCGTCGACGCGCTCGTCGCGGTCGGTGGGATTGCAGACCGGGCCTTCCAGCAGGCGCGGAAGACGTTCGGCGATCCGCAGCAGCGCCAGGTCGTCACGGCCGGGAACGTTCGGACGGCCGAGGTCCTCGCACGCTTCGAAGGCGCAGACCATCAGAAGGATCGACGATACGTCGTCGAGATGGGGGCGGTGGTGGTCGCGCCAGGCCTTCAGGTACCGGCAGACGCGGCGAAGCACCGGACCGTAGATCTTGATGGCCTCGACGAACCAGTCCCGGATCTTGCGCGGATCCGACGAGATCCAGTCGTGCTCGCGATGGGCGAGCAGGACGCAGTCCGACGGCAGCGCGTCCCAACGATCATCGCTGTCGGCGCGCGCATCGCGGGCCAAAGCGTCGAACGACTTCATCTGCTTCTCGAGCTTCTCGAATTCCGCATCTGGAATCGCGTACAGCGGCACGTCGATGTGCGAGTTCGACGAGATCACCAGCCGCGAGCAGGTCGGCTTCTTCACGAACTGCCAGCCTTCTTCCTTCGCGGGCTTCTCGAGCGCGGCGTCAACCACCTTGAAGAAGGCGGCAGCGGCGACGGAAGGCCGCTGTACGCCCTGGATAAACGTCATCGGGAGGTAGGCGCCGTCGTCGAGGTCCATCTGCTGCGGCGGGGTCCAGCACGGATCGTTGATCGTCCGGTATGCGAAGCTACCCTGCGTGAAAAACCGGGGATGGACTGTCACGCCGAGCTCCTGCTTGGTCAAAGCCGCGAACGTCTTGCGCAGGCAAACTCGAATCTTCTCGCGCGCTACCATGAGGCTCGCGCGGTCGGTATCGGCGATGTTCAGGTTCTTCAGGAAACACGGCGCGTCGCCAGACGCGTGCAGCACTTTCGAGACGTTGGCCATGGCCGATCTCCATCTGGAAAAGCGAGGGAGATCTAGACGGTGGACAATGCCTCCAGTCGCACAACCGCGCGAATCAGACTCTATCTTGAGAGTCCATTAGATTGTAGAACAGAAAATGAACACTTCATACGGGATTCCCGAGCCTCGGCGGATCTCCGATGCCACAGCGTGCTCCGAAACTAGAGATTGCAATGGCTTTTCAGATACTTGCTCTCAGCGGCGGCGGCTTTCGAGGCCTGTTCACAAGTTCGGTCCTGGCGCGCCTGGAGGAGCAGGCAAAGCGTCCCCTTCACGAATGCTTTGACCTGATCTCGGGGACATCGGCAGGCGGCATCATCGCCCTCGGTCTGGCGATGGGGAAGAAGGCTGAGACGATTCAGGAGATGTTTCTCGAGCACGGGGAGGAGATATTCCTCCGCGGCGAGAGACCGAAAACCCGGGTGGCGCAAATGCAGGCCCGGTGGTTCGAGTGGCGACATCCCAAGTACGACGGCACCGTGCTCCGGAGCAAGATCGAGGGCGTGCTCGGGGCCGACACCAAGCTCAGCGACGCTAGGACGCGAGTGCTCATCCCAACCGTCAACATGACCAAGGGAAGCGTCCAGATGTTCAAGACCGCGCACAATCCGAGGTTCATGACCGATTACAAGGTGAAGGCCGCGGACATCGCCATGGCGACGGCGGCCGCGCCGCTGTACTTCCCGATGGCCGAGATCGGAAACAGCTATTTCATCGACGGCGGCGTGGTCGCAAACGCACCGGACCTTTGTGCGCTGCACGAAGCTGTCCAGTTCCTGGATCAAAAGATCGAGGACGTATCGGTGATGAGCATCGGCACGACCACCAGCAAATTCTCGCTGCCGACGTCGGCCGGTCGCAATTTTGGCCAAAGAGACTGGCTGGAGAACAACCGACTTCCTTCGACCATCATTTCCTCGCAACAGCAGCTTGTCGATTTCATGCTCAAGCATCAACTCGGCGATCGCTACATCAGGTTCGACGAGCAGCCCTCCGCCGAGCAGATTTCCGATCTCGGGATGGACCTCGCGACCGAGAGCCGGCGGAAGACCCTGCTAGGGATGGCGGACGGTTGCTATCAAGCGCTGTGCAACGATAGGCGCGTCATCGATATGTTGGCACATCGGCCTACCAAGCCGACGTTCTATCACGTGCGAACTACGCAAGAGGGATCCAACGCGTAACATCGGCAGATTGCTTGAAGGCAGCGAGCAGGTTGAGATGCGCGCTACTCGTGGGGCCAGAAAGCTAGTGCGGGATCATCGAGGTTAACCGCCGCAGGTTTTGCGCCAGTTGGTACTGGACGTCCTTTTCGGCGACGCCCCAGATCCTGGCGAGCTCCTTTTCGGCATTAGCCACGTCCCATGGAAAGAGAGGCCGCCCGTCGATCTGGGCGAACGGTCCGTCCGATTCAGTGAGGACGCGGTCTCGCGGCATGATGGCTGCAATGCCGCGCCCGCGCTCGCCGGCGAGCATCGCTGGCCCGACACTGAACCAGCATCCCTGATCGATTGCACGTTGTAGCTCGCGCCGCGAGCCGGAAAACCAATGAAGCACGGCCGCGCCGGCATCGACGCCGCCAGCCAGCGCGTCCAGCACCGGCGTCGCTGCTCGCCGGCTGTGAATCGTCATGATGCGTCCGCCGGCCGCCGTGCACATGCGCAAGATTTCGCTGAAGACCCGACGCTGCGTATCCCAGGTCGCCTTGAGTTCGGGGCTGCCATCCAGGCCAATTTCCCCGACGTACCTTGATTGTGGAAGCAGATCTTCGAGAAGCCCGAGTTCGCTTTGGCGCTCTTGGGCGATCTGCGGATGGAGGCCGATCGCGGTTCTAATACGCGAGGCGTCTTTCGCGAGCGCCGCGGTGCCTTTCCATGCCGAAGGCGTGTTGGTGACCGATAGAACGAACAGGTCGCGCCGAACGCATTCCTTCGTCGTCGCGGCAGGATCCGAATAGAGATCCAGATGGGCGTGAAAGTCGATCACTTGATACCGTAGTTCGAGTGCAGGGCGCCGAGTTCGGCCAGGCCCCTGCGTAGCATATCCTTCAACGCCCCGCGCCCTTCGATCCGTGGCCAGGACAGAGCGCTCCCGAGCCATTCGTCGAAACTTCCGTCTCTTACCGCCGCCAAGGCCATGCCGACCGAACGGACATCGTCGAAGCCGGCATGGTCCGCGTCGTCGCGACCTAAGGCCTCGAAGACGTAGTCGGTCGGATCGGGCTGCCCCCATGCGAAGAAGGCGGCGCGCCGGACCTGGCACGGAACGCATCGTCCGCAGTGTTTATAGTTGAAGCGCTGAAAGCGACCGCAGCTGGTAGAAATTCCCGCAAGTGAGCGCAACAGCGACTGGTCGGCACAACCGCGCAGCATCTCACCCTTCGTCATGGCCGCGTAGGGCGTGTGGATCGTCACGCCGATGTTCGCGGCATCGAGGATATCTTGGAATTGAGAAAGGAAATTGGGGTGAGCCGTCCGCGTGCTCAGGCTCCCGATACGGCTTCCGGTCAGCGGCGGATTCACGGCGATGAATCCGTTCTCACACACGTAGAGAGGCAGATCGCCACCGGTGCGGTACGGCCTAAGGGACGTCGCGACGACGATCCCGAAGGCGAGGAAGATGATAGAGCGGGCTCGCTGCGTTGTGTCTTCATCTCCAGGAACAACGGCATTATCGTTCAACTGAAGATGCCGGAGCCCGTCGCTGATCCTCGCCGCGAAGTCGACCTGCTTCTCCGCGTCGCCGCGAACCGTCTTGCTGATCGCGACGGGCCGCTCGCCGCGAGCGGCGAGGTCGATGGCACCGCTCAGGCTGTCGAGGCCACCCGACAGCAGAACGACGGCGTTTTCCGGCGGCCTGAAGACCTTTGTCGGAACAGGCGGCATGGCGCCACCCGCGATGAAACGGAAGTGCCATCGGTCGGTGGTGAGGAATGCGAGAGCGTCAGCCAGCAGATTGGCGCAACCGTTCCAGAAGTCCGGTTCAGTGACCGCGATTTCCATCTCGAACTCGCGGGTCCAGCCATCGGGGCTTTGGGTGCGCAGACCGGCTGCATCGGCCGCCATGATCGACATCGCTATGGAGAGCAGATCCCAAGCTCGGCGTGCTGGGGCAAAACCCGCCTTGCGGATTTCATTGCGTACCGCGGCGCCGGCGCTTCCGCGGTCGGCCGCGCCGGCCTGACCGTAGAGCACGATCCTGAGAGTGTCGACCTCGTTTACGCGGCCGAGGCCGGCCGGTGCGCACAGCAACTTCATTCTTCGGATCCTTCGAAGACCTCGAAAGTGTCTCGCAGCGCGGCTTGCACGACGCGCGCCACGCGCCCGGTCGTGAGGGTACGCCCCTCCGCTTTCAGTTTGCGAAAGGAGGCGGCGATCGTCTCAGCGATATAAGCTCGCATCTGCTTCAGGCGTGCCATGGCTACCGTTGCGGTCGGCGCCCTTTCGAGCAGGTGCTTACCCACGTCCAGTTCGAACCGCCTGGCGACGTCGATCGCGGTGAATTTTTCTATGACGAACTCGCGCTCGTCGGCTGAAAGATTGAGCAGATCCGCATTCGGATACTCGTCCAGTAATTCGGACATCGCGTCGTGGATCGAGGCGCGCTCCGCTTCCGCATCCTGCGTGCCGTCGACGGGTCTTACCGCTTCGATAATTGCGGTCGCGATCTCTTCCGTCGAGCGACCGGCGAGTGCGGTTGCGTCCACAGGCGCGTCCGCAGCACCGGTGGCAGTCGAATAGAGCACATGCCCGAGCGAACCCGCGGTCTGCGCGGTGCCACCGAAGCGCCGGGTTGCTGTATTCGATCCGCCGTAGCCGCTGCGAACGTAGTGACCCAATCCGCGTCTAAGGTCGCGACCGTCTCCGGATCGCGCGAAGCTGCCAAGGCTCGTCCTCGCGCCCCCGAAGCGGTTCCCCGGGGCAACAGGCGGCGGTTGAAGTCCAAGCGGTGCCGCCGGGGAAACGGGAGCGGGCAACGGAGGAATACCCTCCGGCGGCGCTTCAGGGAGCGCGCCGGGAAGCGGAGGAGGCGACGGGACCGGATCTTGGGGAGCGGCGGGTGTCCACGGCGGCACCATCGGCACGCCGGGGCTGTGGACGGCCCGGGCTATGTAGGGCCCCGACCCGCCCACAGCCCCTCTCGTCGAGCAAGCCGGTCGTCGAGCAAGCCGGAAAAGCCACTTGGCGCGGCCAATCCTTCAAGGTCGTATCGACCAGTACGATGGCGCCATGAGGGTAACATTCGCTAATGCGGCAATACGCGAGCCAAAATTGGACACGATGACGTAATTGCGGTCGGCGCCCGCGGCTCGAAAGGTCCGCTATCTTCAAGCCTTCCCCAGATATTCCAAGAGTTCCGGGATTGGCGTGACGACTCAAACGAGGGGCTGGAAGCGTTTCTCAGCGAACTTAAGTGTCTGTTCCAAAACATGTTGAGTCGAATGAATCGGTTGTGATTCAAGGTGAGCGGCCTGATTCGATGGGGACGCGCCGCCAATGTGGACTACCGAGAACCGTGCACGCTACGACCGCAGCCGCCTGCGCTATCCGAGCGACTTGACCGACGAGGAGTGGGCGCTGATCGCGCCTCGCATCCCGCCGGCCAAGCGCGGCGGCAACAAGCGTACGGTGGACCTGCGCGAGATTGCCAACGGGCTGATGTACATCCTGAGCACAGGTTGCCAGTGGCGCGCGATCCCCAAGGACCTGCCGCCGCGCTCGACGCTGTATGGCTACTTCGATCTGTGGAGCTGGAACGGCACGCTCGATAAAATTCATCACGCCCTCTATGTCGAATGTCGCGAAAGGGCCGAGCGCGAGGCTTCTCCCACCGCCGCCATCATCGATAGCCAGAGCGTGAAAAGCGCTGAAAAAGGGGGCCTCATGATCTCCATGGCTACGACGCGGGCAAGAAGATCAAGGGCAAGAAGCGGCACATTCTCGTCGACACGCAAGGCCTCTTGATGCACGCCATCGTGCATGCGGCGGACATCCAGGATCGCGACGGCGGCGTGCTCCTGATGGCAACGTTGTTCGGCCTCTATCCCTTTCTTCTGAAGCTCTACGCCGACGGCGGATATCAAGGGCCACATTTCCAGAAGGGGCTGCGTAGCGCTCTGAAGCGCGTGAACCTCGAAATCGTCAAACGCTCCGATCAGGCTCACCGTTTCGTCGTCTTGCCCAAACGCTGGATCGTCGAGCGTACCTTTGCCTGGCTCGGGCGATGCCGAAGACTGTCCAAAGATTGGGAATGCTTCAATCACAGGGCGCTCGCCTTTCTCAAGCTGGCCTCCATCCGACTCATGCTGCGAAAGCTATGCAATCCAAGGTAATCTTTCCGGACAGACTCTAAGAGATACGCGTCGATCTTCCGTTCGCTGATCTCGCCGGTCGGCGAAGGCCGGGCCGCCACGTTTCGGTTGCACTGTTGCGTTGAGGTGCTTCATGGGTGATGTTGATTCTGAGAATAGCATAGATACCCGATGATACGGGTCCGCTGGCGCGCTTTCCTTAAAACCGATGTTTCTCCCGAGTAAATTGTTTTTGGCTATAGGACGCCTAATCGGGGGCTCGATCTCGGCAGGCTTCGACCCCGCAAAAGGGGCCCGCGATGCAGATAATCGGCTCCTCGAATTTTTGGATCATCCCAAGCCCGCTTGCCAGCTCAATCGTTGCACCGTCGTCCGTGATCGGTCGCTACGCGTGGCCCAAACGAACGAGACCGCTCATGGAGCGGCGTCCGATTAGCTACGGCGCCTGTAAGCCGATGCAACGTGCTCAGCGAGCAGACGTTAAGTGCCTTCGAATGGACGACATGGCCGTTTATGAGGCAGTCAGGCAGTCGCCCACGAGATCCGGCGCGACGAGCGCCCATTCATCAAAGGGATAGGAAATCGACATCCCGCAAGCCTAGTTAATCAGTTCCCAACAGCCTCGAGGAGGACCAACAAGTGAGGATTGTAATCGCTAACGCGCTTGCCATCGTTCCACCTCCACCGAGCCGCTCATGCCAGGCTGTGTCGCGCGCTAGCCGAGGGACAGCTAGCCCGCCCTATTCGTGAGAGCGCGGTATTTTGGTCCGACTGGTGCATCCGCACACCTCCGCTGACGAGGCGCACAGGATTGCCTTCGGCTTTTCACCGCCTGACGACCGGTACTTTGCAACGCGCTTGAGGGATGGGTTGGGTGAACGCGGGCGGACGCCCCACCGGTCAAGGACCGAGCGGCAGCAGCGCGCCGGGCAAGCTGCGGATCAGGTCGGCTTCGGGACATGCCGCGGCGAACGCAAGGCGAATGCGGCTCTTGGTCTCGACAACCCGGGCGGCGATTTTCAAGAGCCGAAGACGCAGCGTCGCGAACTCGGCAGTGGCCAATTCCCGGACTTTGGGAATGGCGTCGCGCACGGTCAGCATCAGCCAATAAGCGGCGGTATGGAGAACGAGGCGGACTTGATTGGCGAGCGCCGAACGGCAACTGGTGCGATCGGAGGCGAGCTGCGTCTTATGCAGCTTGATCAGATTCTCGGCTTGGCCGCGCGCGCAATACAGGCTGTCGTAGATCCACTCGGCCGAGCCGACATCGAGGCTGGTGACGACGAAGCGGATGTCGAGGCCGAGCATCGTCGCCTCAATACGGGCGACGGTGCGTCGTTCGCGATCCCAGGACTTTGCCTTGTGGCGCGTCTCGGTATAGCCGCGCAGAACCGGCAGGTTCTCGATGGCGCGTCGCGTGCGGATGTCGTCGGCGACCGCGTCGACTTTTCTGGCGAGCGGCTTGGTGCCGGACAGACCGAAGATGTAGTCGATGCCGTTGGTCTCGCACCACGCCATTGCCTCCGGCCGGGCATAGTGCCCGTCGCCACGGAACGTAATTCGCGTGTTGTGCCACCGCGTCCGGATATGCCGTACCAGGCGGCGCAGATGGGCACGCACCTCGACGCCGCCCGGCGTCTTGCCGGGCCGCAGCACGACCGCCACGGGCCGGCTCTTCTCCGTGTCGTAGACGTGGATCGGCAGGAAGCAGCGTTCGTCATAATGAGCGTTGAACAGCGAGAGCTGCTGATGGCCGTGGACGACATCGCAGGTATCATCGATGTCGAGCGTGACGGATGCCGGCTCGCGCGGGTAGCTATCCATCCATGCGTCGACCAAAGTGTAGGTCAGTCGGATCACGTCGCGCAGGCGCGGAGCATTCTCCAGACGCGACAGCGTCGGTTGGGAACACAGATCGCGACCCGTGTCCGGCAGCCGTCCGCAGGCCAGCTTGAATGCGGGATCGGACCGCAGATGATCGAGGTCGTCGGCGTCCTCGTAGCCGCAGCAGATCGCGAACATGCGCGCGCGGAACATATCGACCAGGCTGTGCACGACCCGCGTCGGATCGCGCCGATCCGGGAACACCCGGGCCAAATTGTCGGCCAAGCCGAGACGCCGCTCGGCCATCGCCAGAAGCATCACGCCCCCGTTCGAGGTCAGCCGACCGCCATCGAAGGCAGCTGTGACTTTCTTGGCGTGAACGGCTGGAAACGAGAAGGGCAGAATCGTATCGTCGGTCATGGCGGGCGTGGTGTTCGCGGCTGAAGGTGATGGGGTTGGCTTCGCAACCGAATCCTACGCCGCATCAGCGCTTTACACCACGCTCGCCAGCCTCTCAGGCGCCCTCTGACGAATAAGACGGGCTAGGTAGGGGCCTCAGGCTGTCAAACGCCATCCGGAACTGCCCCCTTTGCGTCATGAAGAACTGCCCCCACCATCGGGATTATGATCTCGGTTGAAGGTTGTTTCCGCCGGTGACGGGCCGGAGGGAGGCGGAGCCGACCGGAGGGCCGTCACCGGCGGTCGGCGTTTTGATGAGGCCGCTCTTGCGCTTGGCTCGGAGCCGGTAGCTGTCGCCGCGGATCGTCAGCACGTGGCTGTGGTGCAAGAGCCGGTCGAGGATCGCGGTGGCGACCACGGGATCGGCGAACACGGTGCCCCATTCGGCAACACTGCGGTTCGAGGTGATCAGCATGGCGCCAGTTTCATAGCGCCGACTGACCAGTTGGAAGAACAGATGCGCCGCGTCAGGTTCCAGCGGCAGGTAGCCGAGCTCGTCGACGATCAGCAGCTTTGGCTTCGACAGCGCGAGCAGTTTCTCATCCAGACGCCGTTCGCCATGCGCCTTGGCAAGGCCTGCGACCAGTGTCGTCGCCGTGGTGAACTGCACCGTGTACCCGGCCAGGATCGCCTCTCGCCCCAGCGCGATCGACAAGTGCGTCTTGCCGACTCCGGGCGGCCCGAGCAACAGCACGTTCTCTCCGTTAGCGATCCAACGTGATGCGGCAAGGTCGCGGATCTGCTTGGGATCAATCGAGGGCTGCGCCTCGAAGTCGAAGCCTGCGAGCTCCTTCACGGCCGGGAAGTGTGCAAGCTTCAGCGCCATATCGATGCGGCGATGATCCTTGCGCGCGATCTCACGTTCGCACAGCAAGATCAGCGTCTCACGCGCCGACAGGTTCGCGCGCGCCGCCTCGTCGAGCAGGCTGTCGAGCTGATCGCGGATGCCGGAGAGCTGCAATGTAAGCGTAGCGCCGAGGCCCGTCTGATTGTTTGTGCGGAGTCTTGAGAGCACCGTTAGAAGAGTCATCTTCTGGAAGGGTGCTCACAATGGACGACCATTCTGACGACATAAGACGACCGTTGTCACCGCGTATTGAAGTGTTCGCTGGCGCAGGTCGAAAGCGCTGGCCGGATGATTTGAAGGCGCAGATTGCGGCGGAAAGCCTCGAACCGGGGGCGGTTGTAACAGACGTCGCTCGTCGCCATGGCTGCCGGCCCCAGCAGGTGCATGATTGGCGGCGCCGGGCGCGTTTGGGCCAGTTGGTATTGCCGGCGTCGGCGGACACGCTGTCGTTCGTGCCGGTGGTGTCGGAATTAGCGTTGCCTGCGGCCGCAGAGCCCTCCGGTTCGCCGGAAGCAGCCATTGTTACGGTTGAGTTCCAGGGCGCGCGCGTGGAGGTGCGCGGGGCGCCTGGCCTTGCTGCGTTGAGCGATGTGTTCATTGCGCTGCGACGGACACGTTCATGCTGACGATGCCGGCGAGCCTCATGATCTACGTGGCGACGCAACCTGTGGACTTCAGGAAGGGTGCAGAGGGCTTGGCGCTGCTGGCGAAGGATACGCTGGGCCATGACCCGATGAAGGGCGTGGCGGTGGTGTTCCGTGCGAAGCGCGCCGATCGGGTGAAGATCGTCGTCTGGGATGGCAGCGGCCTTGTGATGTACTGGAAGCGGCTCGATGGCAGCGGCTTCAAATGGCCACCCATCGTGGCCGGTGTGATGCGGATGAATGGGGCCCAGCTGTCAGCACTGCTGGCCGGCATGGATTGGACGCGCATGCACGCGCCTCGGATCCCGCAGCCGAAAGCGCTTGCGTAAAAATGCAAATCATCGCTGCATCGTGACGCGAAGCATGGCAAGCTCGGGCCAATGAGTGATTTGCCTGATGAGCTACCGAGCGATCCAGCCGAGTTGCGTGCCTTTGCCGCGGCTCTGCTGGATCGCTGCGCCCGGCTCGAGCGGTTGCTCAAGCTTGCGAAAGATGCGCAGTTCGGTCGGTCCTCGGAAAAGCTGGACGCTGATCAGCTGCAGCTTGTTCTGGAGGATATCGATCAGGCCGTTGCGGCTCTCGAAGCCGCCGAGAATCGTGCCAATCCCAAAACAGGCGAGAAGAGAGCTGCCGCGCGCAGAGCCAACCGTGGTCAGCTGCCGGAGCATTTGCCGCGCGTCATCGAGACTATGATGCCGGCCGAGAGCTGCTGCCCGTCTTGTAAGGGCAACCTCTTCGAGATTGGTCAGGATGAGAGCCAGAGGCTCGACGTCGTTCCGGCGCAGTATCGCGTCATCATCACCCGCCGTCCCAAGCTGGCCTGCCGCGCCTGTCATGGCGTCGTCCTGCAGCACGCGGCTCCCGAGCGATTGATCAGGGGAGGATTGCCCACCGAGCGGCTGGTCGCGCATGTGATCGATGCCAAGTATCACTGGCATTTGCCGCTTTACCGCCAGGCGCAGATGCTGGCGACGCACGGAATAGCGCTGGATCGTTCCACGCTCGCCTTCTGGGTCGGCTATGCCGCCCAGGAATTGAAGCCCGTGTGGCATCGTCTGCGCCAGCTTCTGCTCGCCTCCTCGAAGCTCTGTGTCGATGAGACCCCGGCGCCGGTGCTGGATCCGGGGCGCGGCAGAACAAAAACCGGCTACTTCTGGGCGCTGTCACGCGATGACAGGCCTTGGGCCGGACCTGATCCGCCTGGGGTAGTCTATGCCTATGCACCGGGCCGCGGCGCCGTTCATGGCTTGCGGCTGCTGGAGGGCTATCGCGGCATCATCCACTGCGACGGCTATCAGGCTTACAAGACCATGACCCGAGAGACGCGTGCGGACGCCCTGTCCGGGACGCTCGCCTTCTGCTGGTCGCATCTGCGGCGCCAGTTTGTGAAGATCGAGCGGGAGGCTGCGCCTGCGCCAGCTCCGGTTGCCCGCGAGGCTCTTGAGCGCATCGCCCAGCTTTACGCGGTCGAGAAGGCCCTCCGCGGCCGATCTGCGGACGAGCGCCGTGCTGGCCGACAAGCGCATACCCGGCCTCTGGTTGCAGCCTTGAAGCAGTGGTTTGAGGCCAAGCTCGATCACCTTGCGCAGAAGAGCGACACGGCGAAGGCTTTGCGCTATGCACTACGTCATTGGGACGGCCTGACGCTCTATCTTGATGATGGGCGCATCGAAATGGACACGAATGCTGTCGAGCGTGCGATGCGACCGATCAAGCTCAACGCCAAGAACTCTCTTTTTGCCGGTTGCGACGAAGGCGCCGGGAATTGGGCATTGCTGGCTTCGCTCATTGAGACCTGTAAGCTCAATGGCGTCAGTGCCGAGCACTGGCTCGCTGACGTTCTCGCCAAGCTCGTCAATGGTTGGCCTGCAGCGCGACTGGACGAACTGCTTCCCTGGGCGTCGACCTATACGATGCATACACGCGATCCGAGGCTGGCGGCATGAGCCTGAACACGACCGCGGTCCGGATCAAGGTGACCCTCAAGGATGTGAAGCCGGAGGTGATGCGTCGCCTTGTCGTACCCGTCACCCTGCGCCTTGATCGGCTGCATCTGACGCTTCAGGAGGCATTCGGCTGGACGAACAGTCACCTCTTCGAGTTCTTTGCTGGTGAGGCACATTGGGGGATTCCCGACCCCGACAATGATTACGGTCACCAGCCCATGGATGCCCGCAAAGCGCGGCTGTGCGATATCGTTCGCGAGACCGGCGCCAAGACGATCCACTATCTCTATGACTTCGGCGACAGCTGGGACCATGTGATCAAGCTCGAAAAATGGTTCGAGAACACCACGACGGAGGGGCTTCCCTTCCTGCTCGAGGCCGCCGGTCGTTGTCCTCCGGAAGACGTCGGCGGTGCGCCAGGCTATGCCGAATACCTCGCCGCCATCAGCGACCCCGCCCATCCCGAGCACGGACACATGCGCCTCTGGGGCCCGGAGCGGTTCGATCCCAACGTCGTCGACCGGAAGGCACTCGAAGCCGCCGTCAACGCGTTGTCCGACACAAGGAAGCCGCGGCGACGCGCCACGCGAACAAAATAGGCGTCAAGCGCCATTCAAAAGGGCCGCAGAGCTACGCTTACGCTGCAATCGCGCCAGCATGGCATCGAGCGGATCGGTCGGTGCTTCGGTTGCCTTCTTTGCGCGCGTCATCAGAAGCTTCCCCCGATCACGGCTTCATATTCGGTAAGCGGACGCAACAACGAATGCGGTGGAGACGATCCCGGCACCGCCGCTGCAGTCTCCGGCCGGCGGACCGCGCCATTGCGCCCGGCAACACCGTCGAGATGAACCGGATCGACGATCCGCAGCCGGCGCCCCTTCGATTGCTCGTGAACCGCGACCTGGTGCACGCCATGGCGGATCCGCACCTCGCCGGCCGCGATCGTTACCGCTACGCGCTCGCCAATAAGGCGCCACGGCACCGAGTAGCTGTTCGTATCAATCTCGACGGCGCAATCATTGCCGACGACGCGGGTCAGTTCACGCAAGGATCCGAACGACGGCTGCCCGCCGAGCGGCTTCAACCGATGTATTTCGTCACGCGCGAAGCGGATGATCGGCGCCTCGCCGGTCGTGCCGTGGATACGAACGTTCGCAACCTCACGCTCCCACCTGTCGAGATGCGCCTCGAATGCTTCCCAACTAAGGAATGACCGGCGATCGCGTTCTTCTTCACGTAGCCGACGCCGTTCTCCGTCTTGCCCTTCGTGCGCGCCCGATATGGCGCGCAGGCGCGAGGACGGAAGCCCCAATGTTTTGCGAAGGCTATCAGCTTGTCGTTGAACTGAAACGACCGGCTCACCGCGTCGTGGCGCACGACAAGCGCGCGTGGATTGTCCATCAGCACTTCCTCCGGCACGCCGCTGAAGGTCGTGAATGTACTCTCGAGCCCGGCGAACCCATGCTCCTGCCTCTCGGCCCGGAACGCACGCACATGGAGCCGTCGCGAGTGTCCAAGCGTTGCCACGAACACGAATGCCTTGACTTTCGCCCCTCCGATCTCGACCAGACGCTCCCCGAAGTAGATCTGCAGCTGCCGGCCCGGCGGCGTCTCAAACCGCGTCGTCGCCAGCGCCTCCGCCTTCAGCGCCTGGCGATAGGGCTGCACGGCGCGTTGCAGTGTCCGCCGGCTGACGGCCACGCCTTTCTCGGCCAACAGGTCCTGGCGCACCACGTCGGTATTGCCGCGATGCCGAATGAGCCTCTCGCGCAGCCAGCCCTCAAGGCCGTCGAGACGCTTCGGCCGCTCAGGCGACTTGAACGGCTTCACCCCGCCCGCCGCCACGTAGTCCTTCACCGTGTGATGGCTGCAGCCAAGCTGCCGCGCAATCCGCTTCACGCCCCACCCGCACGCTCTCAGGCGGATCATTTCCGCCACGTCATCCGGCGTCTTCATCACCTGCCCCCGTGGATCATTCCACGGCGAGCCTTCAGTGATTCATTCCCGCTTCATTCACTCTCTCCTCAGCTATCCGAGGAGGGGGCAATTCCTCGTGACGCTGAGGGGGCCGTTTTCCATGGCGCGCGACACTCAGGCCGGTTGCTGTCTTCAAGAGTAGCTCGGTTAGGAACCAACGGCTCTAACGGTAGAACATCTGGTGAGCGACGTCAGGACCGAATGCGCGCGACCCACATGACCGCGATGAATAGGCTGAGCTGACCCGCGACGTCGATCTTCGTGCAAAAGTTCGGACATCCGAGTCTTGAACCGGGCACAGCTGAAGCCCCTAAAGCGCCTCGCCTCGACCACAAATCCCGACCAGCTGCCGTTACGATCCAGGCACAGTTGAGTTTGAGCTGAGCATGGGCTTATCGTTTTTGCCCTATTGGGCTGATCCGCCGTTCGACTTTCCGGCATCTCCGCCGGTGCTCGCGCGGTTCTCGCGCTTACGAATGAACGTCTCATATCCCTCGGGATTAACCTCCTTCAGGCGATCTAGCGCGCGCTCAGCTTCCAGATCGGCGGCCTGGCTATGACGCTGTTTGATCTCGTTTACTTTTGCTTCCATCCCTGCGAGCTGCCCCATTGCTGTTGTTACATTCTCGGATGCGATCTTGAGCTTCGCGCCTGGTCGTGTTTCCTCAATGCCTACGAGCATCGCCCTAAGCTCTTTAACGGCATTGGAAAGAATGACCAGCTGTTCAGCTAAGCCAATCTCAGCGCTTACGTCATTATCGACTTGCCGGTGAAAATTCGGTGCGATGTCCTGCACCACCGACCCGCTGAGTGGCGCGAAAAACGGAAAACTCAACCAAGAGAACCAATCAGGGTTTGACATTGATATCCTCTCGGCGATCGTGGTGTTCTTCCTCAGCATATTTTCCAGCAATTGGCGTGCCAATCGGCCTTGGTTACCGATGACGGCGCAAAGTACAGATATCATTTCCATCGGGCATGCAAACCTAGCGCGGCCCGGATGTACAGTTCGGCTTGTCGCCGCAGGTTAGGCGGCACCGTCAAGTTAACGAATTGGAGCGGCCGAGGGGGTAGACGGCAGGCATGCCGACCGCCCGGGACCCTCTTTATCGCCGCCATCGCTTCCGACCGGAAGTGATCAGCTATGCCGTTTGGTTGTATTTCCGGTTTTTCTTAAGCTTGCGCATAGTCGAGGAAATGCTGGCGGCGCGTGGCATTGGCGTGACCTATGAAACCGTGCGCCAGTGGGTACGGAAATTCCGCAGGGCGTTTTCCGATCGGATACCCGAGCGCTCACTCGCTCGCGGTGACAAATAGCATCTGGACGAAGTCGTTATCTCGAAGTCGTTATCTCGATGTCGTTATCTCGATCGCGGGCGAACAACATTGGCTCTGGCGCGCTGTTGACCAGAATGGCTTCGTTCTCGACGTCTTGATCCAGCGCCGAAGAGACTCGCGCGCTGCGCAGCGGCTCATGAAGAAGCTCTTGAAATCCGCCGGCACGCCGCCGCGCGTGATGATCACGGACAAGCTGCGTTCGTACGGCGTTGCGAGGGCGAAGATGGGCTTTCACGTCGAACATCGCCAGCACAAAGCTCTCAACAATCGGGCCGAGAAATCTCATCAGCCGACGCGGCGACGCGAGCGGATCATGAAGCGTCTCAAATCGTCCCGTCAAGCTCAAGAGCTGCCCAATCGCTTTTCTTTGCTGCGTCTGAAGTTTGTGCATGTAAAAGAACATGACCTCCCGGAGAGTTCTGCGCGCTTGCTTGGTTTCCTCGGCGCGCGCGGTGCTGGCCGCTTCTTCCTCGCACGTGCGTCAGCCATCTCCGGGCTCTGGCCGGAGTCTTCTCGACGTAACGCTTTGCAAGCTCGTCGGGCTCCATGCTCTGCTCCCAGGCAATTGCAGTCGCAACAATCTTAAGTCGTTCCGGCATAAGTAGCTCTGCCTGCAGCAGCCCAGTACCCTTGCCGCCCAACCAATCCTGGTAGGTGCGCTCACGGGCCTTTTCGGGGATGATCCGACGTGAGTAAAGGTCTAACAACGGCGGATGTTTGGAGTGCGGTTGGCGTCCTTGCGTTAGGAGTGTCTCGGCGGGATCGTTAGCGACCTAACTCGTGGCGTCGGCGGTGAGTACCCAATGTAGCGCGAGCCTGGCGTGGGCATGCTGTGCCGGCTGCTTAAGGCGACCCGCAATCTCGGCCCAGTGATCTCGCGGCTGGTCGCGACAAGCCGGGGCGAGACTCTCTTATAGGTGCGCCATCCGGCGGCCCAGCTTTCGCATCGGAGCGCCATCATGCCAAATTCTTCTGATGTTCTGCGCCATTTTCGACCCGGTCCGGACATCGCTCCAATACCGAAGTGGGGCTGGATGTTCGCCCTCGGCGTAGTTTATCTGATCACTGGCTTCGTGGCGCTCGGCAGCGTCGCGCTCGCGACCGTGGCGAGTGTGCTACTAGTTGGCGTGATGATGGTCATCGCCGGCGTAGCCGAAGTGATTAGTGCCTTCCAGGTTAAGACCTGGGGCAAGTTCCTGCTGTGCGCTCTTTTGGGTGCGCTTTACATCGTTGCCGGCTTTGTGACATTTGAAAATACTGCGCTCGCCGCTGCGCTGCTTACACTGATGCTCGGCGCATTGCTGGTCGCCGCTGGCATCATGCGCCTGCTCCTGGCATTCAGCATGAAGCGCGCAACGCCCCGGTTCTGGCTGGCGATAGCCGGCGTCATTACCCTGCTGGTTGGGCTGTTGATCTTAGCACGTTGGCCGCTCAACAGCGTCTATATTCTTGGACTGTTTCTCAGCCTCGATCTAATCATGTCAGGTACGAGCTGGATCGGAATTAGCGTCGGCCTGCGCCGCAGTTCGATCATGTCGCAGGCACGATCGCCGGCTTGATTACCACCCATCGGTTTCGAAGGAGAAAAGCACGCAGGACAACCGGAATTTGTCGCCCCACCTGCTGAGATTGCATCTCTTGCCAGCCTTATCGCCTGTAAACGAGCCTCACAACCGTTAATTGTTGGCGCTGCGCAACGGCGCGCGTCGCCTCGGCGCACTACCAGCGCGGCTGCGCAACGCGCCGCCTCCGGGCTGGCGTATCCTTGCAGGCGTTGCCTCGAGGGTCGACGTCGCGTCTCGCGTCGCAAGCGCACAGGCAGGAAGCTTCAGTGCTTCGCATCACGCAAATTCACTCGCACGTAGGCCTGCTCGTTGCAGATTGATTGCGCGCTTACGCGCGACCGCAACCCTGACACACTGCAAAACTCGAATCGGAGTTTAAGTTGTGCATCTATCGAACCACAATGTCGGCTTCTAACCAATCCAGTTTCGCCGATCAATCGCCAAAATCTGCCAAAGTAGTGCTAGGACGCGGACTCATTTCCAATTCCACGGCAGCAGCGTGTTCAGCTGCTTGATCTTGGTGCGTCCAGAGACGATGCGCTCGAGAACATCAGTAAGATAGTGCCGCGGGTCGATGTCGTGAAGCCTTGCCGAGTTGATGAGCGATGCGAGAGTGGCGCGGATAGACCCTACCAATTCGTGTAGGAGATTTCGCAGCTCACGTCAGTTAGCTTGCTTGCTGGGTGTTAGTGACTTTGGGGGACTTCTTCGATGTTGATTGCTGAAACTATTTTGAAGCCAGACCAGTTTGGCGGCATTGGACTTTTCTCCGCGACTCGTTTGCCTAAAGGCACGTTAGTTTGGATCCACAACCCGATCGTTGACATTGCGGTGACGCGCGAACAATACGAAGCTCTAGCTCCAACATTTCAAGCTTTACTTGATAAGCATGCCTATCCCAGAGACCACAAAGTTAATGACGGTGTCGTAGAGTATAATGCTGACAACGCTCGCTTCATGAATCACAGCAGTCATCCAAACACATATCAAGACGATCATTGCAGAATTTTCACAGCCCGTGACGTACAACCTGGTGAAGAACTTACTTGCGATTACTTGTCTTTCGATCCAGGGTGTGACTTATCGTGGAATAAGGAGCTATTGCCGACCTCCAGCTCCTGTTTTCGAAGCTGCGCGGAGCCGGCTCCAACAGGTTGATCCTGCTGCGTACGCGTTGTTCTAGAGCGGGATGGGTCTAGCTTGAATCGATTTGGAGTCCCAAATCGGAAGAATGAGCTGCTGCCGGTTTGATGGACACCGAGATTAGCCCGATCTATTCACGAGAGCACGGTCGTTCTTGACGTCTGACTGGGGCTGGCGGCTGGCGTGGGTGACCGTCCGGCCTTTTGTCACCGGGTTCTACATCAAGCTGTTTTGTACGCGTTGGAGGAGTGGGGCGGGTGAGCGGGCGCAGGCCCGGTCGGTTACGGGCCGAGCGGGAGCAGCGCGCCGGGCAAGCTGCGGAAGAGGTCGGCTTCGGGGCATGCCGCGGCGAACGCAAGGCGAATGCGGCTCGCGGTTTCGACGACCCGGGCTGCGATTTTCAAGAGACGAAGACGCAGCGTCGCGAACTCGGCGGCGGCCAATTCCCGGACTTTGGGAATGGCGCCGCGCACGGTAAGCATCAACCAATAAGCGGCGGTGTGGAGAACGAGACGGACCTGGTTGGCGAGCGCCGAACGGCAACTGGTGCGATCGGAGGCGAGCTGCGTCTTATGCAGCTTGATCAGATTTTCGGCTTGGCCGCGCGCGCAATACAGGCTGTCGTAGATCCACTCGGCCGAGCCGACATCGAGGCTGGTGACGACGAAGCGGATGTCGAGGCCGAGCATCGTCGCCTCAATACGGGCGACAGTGCGCCGTTCGTGATCCCAGGACTTTGCCTTGTGGCGCGTCTCGGTATAGCCGCGCAGAACAGGCAGGTTCTCGATGGCGCGTCGCGTGCGAATGTCGTCGGCGACCTCGTCGACTTTTCTGGCGAGAGGCTTGGTACCGGACAGACCGAAGATGTAGTCGATGCCGTTGTTCTCGCACCACGTCATGGCCTCCGGCCGAGCATAGTGCCCGTCGCCACGGAACGTAATTCGCGTCTTGTGCCACCGCGTCCGGATATGCCGTATCAGGCGGCGCAGATGGGCACGCACCTCGACGCCGCCCGGCGTCTTGCCGGGCCGCAGCACGACCGCCACGGGCCGGCTCTTCTCCGTGTCGTAGACGTGGATCGGCAGGAAGCAGCGTTCGTCATAATGAGCGTTGAACAGCGAGAGCTGCTGATGGCCGTGGACGACATCGCAGGTATCATCGATGTCGAGCGTGACGGATGCCGGCTCGCGCGGGTAGCTATCCATCCATGCGTCGACCAAAGTGTAGGTCAGTCGGATCACGTCGCGCAGGCGCGGAGCATTCTCCAGACGCGACAGCGTCGGTTGGGAACACAGATCGCGACCGCTGTCCGGCAGCCGTCCGCAGGCCAGCTTGAATGCGGGATCGGACCGCAGATGATCGAGGTCGTCGGCGTCCTCGTAGCCGCAGCAGATCGCGAACATGCGCGCGCGGAACATATCGACAAGGCTGTGCACGACCCGCGTCGGATCGCGCCGATCCGGGAACACCCGGGCCAAATTGTCGGCCAAACCGAGACGCCGCTCGGCCATCGCCAGAAGCATCACGCCCCCATTCGAGGTTAGGCGTCCACCATCGAAGGCAGCTGTGACTTTCTTGGCGTGAACGGCTGGAAACGAGAAGGGCAGAATCGTATCATCGGTCATGGCGGGCGTGGCGTTCGCGGTTGAGGTGATGGGGTTGGCTTCGCAACCGAATCCTACGCCGCATCAGCGCTTTACACCACGCTCGCCAGCCTCTCAGGCGCCCTCTCGCGAATAAGGCGGGTTAGGTGTTTCATGAAGCCGGAGGTGGCGATGAAAAGACGGAAGTTCAGCCGCGAGTTCAAGGTCGAGGCGGTCAAGCTGGTGCGGGACCGTGGGGTGTCGGTGGCGCAAGCCGGCCGTGACCTGGATGTTCATGAGAATGTTCTCCGCAAATGGGTGAAGGAGTTGGGCTCCGACCCGGCGCAAGCCTTTCCCGGCCACGGGCAGATGAAGCCGGAGCAGCAGGAGATCGAGCGGCTGCGCCGTGAGGTCGCCAAGCTGAAGGCCGAGCGGGATATCCTAAAAAAGGCCGCAGCCTACTTCGCGAAGGAAGCGACATGAAGTTCGCCTTCGTCGCGAAGCGCCGGACGATCTGGCCGGTGGCATGGCTATGCGATGCGCTGGGAGTGTCGCGGTCGGGCTTCCATGCCTGGCTGAATCGCTCTCCCAGCACCAGATCCCGCAGCGACGAGGAGCTCGGCGGCAAGGTCAAGGCCAGCTTCGCCGCCAGCGACCGCACCTACGCCACGATCCCGGCCTCAACCGAACCTATGCCGAGATGGCGAGCCATTACGGCACGGCCATTCTCGCAGCCCGGCCGCGGCGCCCAAAAGATAAGGCAAAGGTCGAAGTTGCGGTGCAAGTCGCCCAGCGATGGATTCTGGCGCGGCTGCGCAACCAACGCTTCTTTTCGTTGGCGGAGCTGAACGCAGCCATCAAAACACTCGTCGTCGAACTCAATGCAAGGCAGATGCGCGACTTTGGCGCCAGTCGCGCCGAACTGTTCGCCGAGCTCGACAAGCCCAAGCTTACAAAGCTGCCGGACCAGGCTTACGCTTTCGCACGCTGGAAGCGATGCCGGATCGGCCCCGACTATCATATCGAGATCGATGGACACTGGTATTCCGCGCCGTATCGGCTCATCCGTGAGCTTGTCGACGCACGCATCGATGACAGAACGGTCGAGATCTTCCACAACGGCCGCAGGATCGCCAGCCACGCCCGCGCGCCCAACCGGCGGGGCCACACCACCATCGCCGACCATATGCCCAGCGCCCATCGGCGCTACGGTCAATGGACGCCCGCCGGAGTGATCGTCGCCGGCGAGCGGATCGGTCCGTTGACCGCCGCCTTCTTCCAGGCCGTGATCGCGGCCCGGCCGCATCCCGAGCAAGGCTTTCGCACCTGCCTCGGCATTCTGTCACTGGTCAAAAGCTACAGCGCGGAGCGCGTCGAAGCGGCCTGCCGGCGCGGCATTCTGATCAAGGCGCGATCCGTCGCCTCGATCCGCTCCATCCTCCAGAACGGTCTGGATCGTACCTTTCTCGACGAGCCCTCCGAACACCAACCCCTGCGCCACGGCAACATCCGCGGCCGCGATTATTTTCACTGAAGCCAAGGAGACCTGTATGCTCAACCATCCCACCCACGAACGCCTGATCGAGCTCGGCTTGAGCGGCATGGCCAAGGCCTTCGAGGAGCAGCGACGATCGCCTGATCTCGAAGCCTTGCCGTTCGAAGATCGCATCGGCCTGCTGGTCGACCGGGAAGCGGCGGAACGCGACACCAGGCGGCTCACCACGCGCCTCAAGCTGGCCTCGCTCCGCCAGAATGCCTGCGTGGAGGACGTCGATTTGCGCACGCCGCGGGGTATCGACCGGGCCGTCTTCGCCAAGCTCGCCAGCGGCGACTGGATCGATCGCCACGAGAATTTGCTCATAACCGGGGCGACCGGATTGGGCAAAAGTTGGTTAGCCTGTGCCCTCGGCCACAAGGCCTGCCGAGATAATCGCTCGGTCCTCTATCACCGCGTCCCAAGATTGTTCGAAGCGTTGGGGCTCGCGCGGGGCGATGGACGTTATGCCCGCTTGCTCAAAACCCTTGGCCGCGCCCAGGTTCTGATTTTGGATGATTGGGGATTGTCGGTGCTCACCGCTGCCGAGCGGCGCGATCTACTGGAAATCCTTGACGATCGCCATGGCCGCTCCTCCACCATCGTAACCAGCCAACTCCCTGTGGACACATGGCACGAAGTTATCGGAGATCCCACGCTAGGCGACGCGATTCTGGATCGCCTCGTCCACAACGCTCACCGCCTCCAGCTTGCTGGCGAAAGCATGCGAAAACGCAACGCCAAAACCATCACCCTTGACGAGCAGCCAGAACGCTGACCCTATCACCGCCTCGGCCGGAGCGAGGCTGCTCACGATCGTCTGAATTCGGCGCTCATGATCGCGCGAAATCGCTGCTCACGATCACTGAAATATGCAGCCGGCGGCTGAACGACCGAGATCATCATCGATCACTTCGATCTCTGACCACCCGAGTGCCGTCAGCCGGTCCCGCATGGCGTATTGCAATGCGCTGCTCTCGCGATTGTGCAACACCTGATGTGCTGAGGATTGGCGCACGTAAAGAATCGCCTTACGCTCCAGATGATGAGGCCTGACCTTGTCAGAGATCATGATCGACCCCCTTCGCGGGCGGCGTCGCTGTCATCGCAGCATGGTCGAGGATCAACTGCGTCATCAGGCTTGTGAGGGCCGCCCGGGCTTCCGCCGGCAACTCCGGCCATGCTGGCGCGCGGATGGCGCCGTTCGGCAGGCCGCTCCCGAACAGATCCATCTGTTGCTGCGGCCGCGGTTGTCGATTGTGTCGGTATCCGCTCCCTGGCATTGCCGTCTGCCGTGACATGGGTCTCTCCCCGATTCTGGTCGTGAGAGGCTCTGGATGCGCTAGAAAGCAGGGCAGCTGATGGCGTTCGATCCATCAACACCAGATCGAGAAGCGCAGAAAGCGCTGCAAGTGCGGTTATGCTGACAAATGGCCGAGCTGCCAAAAGCTCCGCCTCAGGGCATGCCGTCCGGTCGAACATCCATGCTGGAACCTCCAGCCAACGATCTGCTTGCGATCCATCCAGTGTGCAGCGGAAGGCGACATCGCCAGCCTTGTCGACGGCCCCATGAACGCAAACTCGGCAACCAAACCAAGGATGATATCGATAAAGAACCACGCGAAGAGCGGTCCTGTGGGCGTTCTCAAACCTCGTTGTACAACACGACCCGCAGGCACTCGACCATCGGCTATCTTAGCCCCGTTGAGTTCGAGCGCAAGGTGGGATTAGCTTAACCGGGTGTCCATCAAACCGGCAGCAGCTCAGAAGGCGTGTCCTTGCTGCCGTGGAAGAAGGGCGGCGGTCCGCGCGGTGCCGCTGCCAGCCTTTGCAGACAGCCGAACTCCAGCACCGCGTCGGAAAAGCGGCTGCGCTTCATGCTCGGATCGTTGTCGTGAGCCCGAGCGATTTTCAACCTGGATTGAGCCCGAGGCCTGCGGTTAACGCCCGTTGGAGTTTTTAAGACGCGGCTTTGATGAAAACAGGCGATGAAACCTTCTCCTCGAACTAATCCTGGAAGGATCAGGGATACGCCTGATCACAGGTGATTGAATCGCCCGTTCATCGTACCTTCGGCCGGCTGGCCACAAACGCGCCGCCTAATCGCCTCGTCGCCCAAATTCCCGCAACTTTCTACCACGTCAAACGATTCTTCGAATCGATCGACATCATATTCAGAATATAAAAGTCCTATTTTATTTCACGATGCTAGGCTGCGCATGCTGGCGATAGGCCAGTCACCCAGGAGAATGCGATGAATAAGGAGAAGTCGATGAATACAACGACTATCAATGACACGGCGCAGGACGTCGGGGATGCCACCGAGCTCACGGAAGGCTTCGGGGGCGATTGGACCCTTGAACCTACGACGGACGATTATTACCAACCCGCTTGACGTGGACCGCTTGATGGGATGGGCTTCGGCCCATCCCATCAATTTGACGGCGAGGTGGGCAGAAGGATCGCTGCTGTGAGCAACGTATTCCATGCGTGGTCTAACGGCCGTTGGATCAGCCTCGACCTGCAATCCAATCGTTACAGCATGGCTAGCACATCTGTAGCTTGTCCGGAGGAGCGTGAACGGCTGACTGAGACGACAGCAAGGTTGCGCGATTGTCTGAACTCACTGCCAGCCTTCGTCCCGCCCGTCCATCTGGTGTGGCGCTATGCGCGTGCGGCTCATGCTGCCCGCCTCATTCGCAGCAGAGCATCGCTTGTCAACTCGACTTTCTGCGTGCATCACGTCACGGTACGGCACCCGTGGGAGGCGAAACGATCCATTGCTACGCCAGCGTATTCCAGCATCTGCGCAATCTTCGGTTACGCCGCCCGCGCTGTCTTGAGGATTCCGTGGGTGGATATCTTTTTTTCTATCCCTACATCGCATCGCTCGAGCTCCTCGTGGGTGTGAAGCAGCCACCGTTCAGTGCCCACGCTTGGCTGCAATCGGGCGACCTCATTTTGAACGACACGAGGCGGGCTGTGGAGGACTACAGCGTCATCTTGAGATTCGCGTAATGAGACTGAACGCCGATGGGCTCCTGGATTCAGTCAAGGAGCTTGCCAGCATCGTTGTAAACGGCCGCGTTGAAATCACGGTGCTCAACGATATTGTTGACGCCAAGACCGGCGAGCCGACTGAATTGGAACCAACACACTTCAAAGGCACGTCTCTGCCGGAGATTGTAGCTGTGCTGCAGGAGCGGTACGCTGGCGATGCGGCTTTCATTGTTCGCGCGCCGAGTGGCACTGCGATCGTACGCCCTCCTTTCTCGGAGATCTCCATCTTCTACCAAGTCAGAAATGATGTAATTGAGTGTTGGGCAGGACTGAAGCTGCCAGATGCCGTCTTGGCGCAACGCCACGCCTTCAACTTTGACTATTTGATTGGACTAATGTGCAACACGTCCTGGATGACCCCGGAAACAGGGTTGTGTGGGGTTTTCGAGCTGCTGAGTGGCGCGGCCCTCTTCATCTCAAGGGGGGGCTTTCGGCAAGTCGACTTTCTGGCGAGCGCCGTAGCCAGGCTCAAGGGAACCGCGGTCTCTTTCGAGGATGATGTGGCCAGCTTTCGCCGATTGATCTCGGCGAGCGTCGCTCACAAAACGCGCCGATATGGCGGTGGTTTTAGCATTGAATGTTCCGGGGGGCTTGATTCATCGGTCGTGGCATTGGCAGCGGCCGACCTCCATCGAGATAGGTCCCTCTCCCTCCTGAACAGCTACTCAGAGACGGACGTCAAGGGTGACGAACGTTTCTTTTTTGCCGCGCTGGCCGAGCGGGCGCGCGGCGTGCCAACCTATGTCGAAACGAATGCTCGCTCGTCGATGACCGACCTGTCATCAGAATTGCTGGCTCCAACGCCGCGACCTTGTAAGCTAGCGGCCACGATCGCCACGACAGCTCAACTTCACGAGGCTGCGCAGGCTGCAGGATCGCGTCTTGTGTTGACAGGGGATGGAGGCGATCAACTATTTCTCAAGAATGCGCCGCTTGACGATGGCCAGAGAGCTGCTTGCCGAAGCCCGATCGCCACGAGAGACATTGCGCGAGCTCGCCGGCCTTGCGATCCAGGCCCGAGCGTCTGTCTGGCGTGTTCTTGGCGACGTGATCACCGGCCAGAGCAGCCGGGACTTACGCCGGCATATGTTCGGTGATCTTCGATTTCCGCAGTCGCCTGTCGCATCAGTACGGCCGGATGTCCGAGCAGAGCTCGTACCGGGCTCTAGGGCCCTACGCCACCTGCCGACGACGCGACTGTTTCAGTTCTTCGGCATGCGTAATGCAGAGCTCAATCGCATCGCACTACGAGACATTGCGGTAGAAGAGCGAAAGGCCTTTGTGTTCTGGCCGCTCATCAAGGCCGGACTTCTCGCGGCTCGCCGAAATCACTGCTCAAATGGAATTGATCGCGCACTTGAGCGCGAGGCCTTCCGGGAAGACTTGCCCGACGTGATCTACTATCGACTTGGCAAAGGTGCTGGGCGCGATCTGCTAACTCGGTACAAATATGGTGCCTTGGCGGCACGTGTCGAGCGTAGTGCATTGTATCGGCACGGCTTGATCTCCCGTGATCTGCTCCGTACTGCTATCGATAATTTGTCTTACGATTCAGCGTCTGCGCTCATTCGGGTATGCGCTGTTGCCGATTGGATGGATCGTTATGAACTCGGGTAAGCCGCCCTTGCCCCCGCTCCAATGGGACGTCATCAAGACGAGCATGCAATCTTCCCGCCTTCTTGTCGCGGGTTTCGTGCTCACGACCACTGTAGCGTCCGGCTGCGCGGTCGCCGGGCCGCTCTTGTTCTCACGGGCTGTCGCCCGGCTGGCCAGCGCGCCGCCGCTTTACACGCTCAGTTTGTTGTGGCTGTTTGCCGTTACGGCCGCGCTTGCTCGGTGCTTGCAAGACGTCAAGGTGGTTCTATCGAACAGGCTGGAACAGCACGTTCGCAATCTCTCCAGCAAGAAGATCATGGCCGCTCTGGCGACCGCCGAGCTATCGCTGTTTGCTCAAAACAATCCGAGCA
The DNA here is from genome assembly GCF_011516635.5 of Bradyrhizobium barranii subsp. apii. GTDB lineage: Bacteria > Pseudomonadota > Alphaproteobacteria > Rhizobiales > Xanthobacteraceae > Bradyrhizobium > Bradyrhizobium barranii. The sequence continues at coordinate 236,858 of NZ_CP096256.1, forward strand.
AGCTTTCGGCAATTGTGGAGAGTTGGCACCAGTCCAACAAGATCTACATTCAGCTCTATTCGATGGTGCTAATGGGCGGGGTCGCCGATGTTGCGTTCTCGTTCCTTGCCGTCGGAGGAGCAGCGAATTGGTTGGTGGCGTTGTTCATCTTAGCCTACGGCGCCGTGCTCGTACTGACAACATGGAAGAGCAATAGGGTTACAAAGGTGTATCAAGCTCAAGCGCAGGCTTCGACTAATGAGAGCTCGAACCTTTTAGGAAGTGCGATCGAGAACATCGTTCCGATTCGCATGTTCCGCGCTCAACCTTGGATAGCTGAGCTGTATGATCGCCAGACAGCCGCCACGCGCCGAGCTTGGCTTACGTTCTATAGCGTCCGGTTGCGCTATGGCGCTTTGCAATCCGCCTTCTTGTTCGTTCAGTATGCCTCGATCTTGGGGCTTTTGCTGTGGCTCTATGACCGGTCAGGCGAGATAAGTGGGCTCGTCATGGTGAGCATGATCCTCGTTCAACTGAACCGGCCTTTCGAGCTTATCGGCATGTCAATGCGGGACATCACCGTTGCGCGTGGCATGGCTGGGCCGCTGCAGGAGCTGCTTGATGCACATGCTCCAGCGGTGCGACCCGCTATGCTCAGGCGTACCATGCCGATATTGGGCTCACTCAACGTTTCTATCAGCGCGCTTTCGTTTGGTTATGAACGAGGGGCTTCGCCGCTCCTCTCTGAGATAACGGGCGAGTTCAAGCCCGGCGTCATCAACTTCATCATCGGACGGTCGGGTGCTGGCAAATCCACGCTTATGCAACTCCTGCTAAAAATGCATCAAGGCTACAGCGGCCTGGTGCGCATTGGCCCCCTGGACTGGACTTGGCCACGCTCGATCCGGAAGATTACCTGGCGTACGTAGGTTACTTGCCCCAAGAGCCCTTGATGATGAATCTGAGTATCCGCGAAAACGTTCTGCTGGGCCGCCCGTTTTCCGATGCGGATGTGCTTCACGCACTCGATTGCGTCCATCTGGCTGATAAGGTGACTTCCTTGCAGAACGGTTTGGACTACCGCGTCGGCGAGCGGGGCCAATTGCTAAGCGGCGGCGAGAGGCAGCGCCTTGCGATCGCCCGTGCACTCATCGCGAGGCCCCGGTTGCTGCTTCTCGACGAGCCCAGTGCCGGGCTGGACGAGCAGACCGAGGGCTGGATCTTCGACGCACTTCGACAACTCGCATCGGGCACGACGATCATAGCAGTTACGCACCGTCGGGGCGTGATAAGTCCACATGACTACGTGTTAGATTTGTCGTGCTCGGCATCCGCGAAAGCCTCGCGTGCGCTTGAACAATTTCCGTGATCCGGCGTCTGAAGTAGGCCCGGACGGCACGGACTGCGGCCTTGTGCTGTCCTTCGATGATCAAGGTGCTAACCCGCCCTATTCGTGAGAGCGCGGTATTTTGGTCCGACTGGTGCATCCGCACACCTCCGCTGACGAGGCGCACAGGATTGCCTTCGGCTTTTCACCGCCTGACGACCGGTACTTTGCAACGCGCTTGAGGGATGGGTTGGGTGAACGCGGGCGGACGCCCCACCGGTCAAGGACCGAGCGGCAGCAGCGCGCCGGGCAAGCTGCGGATCAGGTCGGCTTCGGGACATGCCGCGGCGAACGCAAGGCGAATGCGGCTCTTGGTCTCGACAACCCGGGCGGCGATTTTCAAGAGCCGAAGACGCAGCGTCGCGAACTCGGCAGTGGCCAATTCCCGGACTTTGGGAATGGCGTCGCGCACGGTCAGCATCAGCCAATAAGCGGCGGTATGGAGAACGAGGCGGACTTGATTGGCGAGCGCCGAACGGCAACTGGTGCGATCGGAGGCGAGCTGCGTCTTATGCAGCTTGATCAGATTCTCGGCTTGGCCGCGCGCGCAATACAGGCTGTCGTAGATCCACTCGGCCGAGCCGACATCGAGGCTGGTGACGACGAAGCGGATGTCGAGGCCGAGCATCGTCGCCTCAATACGGGCGACGGTGCGCCGTTCGCGATCCCAGGACTTTGCCTTGTGGCGCGTCTCGGTATAGCCGCGCAGAACAGCTAGGTTCTCGATGGCGCGTCGGGTGCGGATATCGTCGGCGACCTCGTCGACTTTTCTGGCGAGCGGCCTGGTACCGGACAGACCGAAGATGTAGTCGATGCCGTTGTTCTCGCACCACGTCATCGCCTCCGGCCGAGCATAGTGCCCGTCGCCACGGAACGTAATTCGCGTCTTGTGCCATCGCGTGCGGATGTGCCGCACCAGGCGGCGCAGATGGGCACGCACCTCGACCCCGCCAGGCGTCTTGCCGGGCCGCAGCACGACCGCCACGGGCCGGCTCTTCTCCGTGTCGTAGACGTGGATCGGCAGGAAGCAGCGTTCGTCATAATGAGCGTTGAACAGCGAGAGTTGCTGATGGCCGTGGACGACATCGCAGGTGTCGTCAATGTCGAGCGTGACGGATGCAGGCTCGCACGGATAGCTATCCATCCATGCATCGACCAGGGTGTAGGTCAGGCGGATCACGTCGCGCAGGCGGGGAGCATTCTCCAGCCGCGACAGCGTCGGTTGGGAACACAGATCGCGACCGCTGTCTGGTAGCCGTCCACAGGCCAGCTTGAATGCGGGATCGGACCGCAGATGATCGAGGTCATCGGCGTCCTCGTAGCCGCAGCAGATCGCGAACATGCGCGCGCGAAACATATCGACAAGGCTGTGCACGACCCGCGTCGGATCGCGCCGATCCGGGAACACCCGGGCCAAATTGTTGGCCAAACCGAGACGTCGCTCGGCCATCGCAAGAAGCATCACGCCCCCGTTCGAGGTCAGCCGACCGCCATCGAAGGCAGCTGTGACTTTCTTGGCGTGAACGGCTGGAAACGAGAAGGGTAGACTCGTATCATCGGTCATGGCGGGCGTGGCGTTCGCGGTGGAAGGTGATGGGGTTGGCTTCGCAACCGAATCCTACGCTTCATCAGCGCTTTACACCACGCTCGCCAGCCTCTCAGGCGCCCTCTGACGAATAAGACGGGCTAATACCTTGGCTTTCGACAAGCAAATCGCCGTAGTACGTACGCGTTCCCATTGCGCGTGAAAGATAGACATAAACCACGTCTGCGACGTGATCCGCAATGTGGCGATGCTGTTTGACCAGCAAAGCGCGCCGATAGCACTCGCCTACTTTCAAGAAGAGTGTCGCGGGATCCTCATTGCTCGCGTAAATGGGCCTAATTTCATCGCAGAAGCTTGCCGCCACCTTATCGATCAGCTTCGCCTTGGTGAAGCCGCTGATGCTATCGACATACATTTGTGACAGCATCTTGCAGAATAGGATGGCTTGGTCTGGGTCGATCCGCCTAGCGCTGAACCCCTTGTGGTTGACATTTTGCACTACATCGCGCTCAGTCAGCCGTATCAAAGCCTCTCGTACAGGCGAAATACCGACGCGAAGCTCATCCGCAATGTCGGTCGGCTTCAAGGCCATGCCGGGTAGCCAATAGCCGAGTAATAGACGTTCGCGCAAAGCCTGGAATACTGGATGCTGTGTCTCAAAGGTCATGATTACTCGTCCGTTCAGCCGTCCTAGCTGCGGCGGCCAAGCGCGCCTGACCTCTTCGCGTGGCTCTGCTGCACGCGTTCGGAGAAGGCGACGCGGGAATGATCGTCAACGCAGACGTGGACGAAATCCAAACCAGCGCCGCGGCTCTTGTTCGGAGCACTCGGATCGCCGGTGATGCGGTGTCCTACCCGCTTGAAACGCCCCAACTTTTTGATTTCGATGTGAATGATCTTGCCTGGGTGCTCGCGCTCATAGCGACGCTCCGGCGCGGCCGGCTCCAGATCGCGTATCCGGTTCAATCCCAGGCGGCGCAGGACGCGGCCGACGGTGGCCGGCGACACCGCGATCTCGGCTGCGATCTGCTTGCCGGTGTGGCGCTGGCGGCGCAAGGCCTCGATCGCCGTGCATGTGGCGAGCGGGGTTTGGCTTGGCGATGAAAGGGGTCTGGAGGAGTGATCTCGCAATCCCTCCACACCTTCTGCGCGGAACCGTTTGACCCATTTGGCGACCGTCTTCGGCGATATGTTGAACAGGTCAGCCGCGGCGGGCAGGGTCAACCCGCCCTCGACTACGCTCCGGACCATCGCCTCTCGACCTTTGGGCGTCAAAGGCGCATTCTTGTGGACGTTCATCTGGTCTCTCCCTCAACCCTGGCTGCGCGCCAAGCTTGGTCTGCTCAGCCAGAAGACCAAACTCGCGGAGGCCATTCGATATGCGCTGTCGCGTTGGAACGGGCTGACGCGCTTCATTGCCGAGGCCCGCATCGAGAGTGATTCCCACGTCGTCCAGCGGCGCTATGCTGTCCTTTTTGGTCCACATTGGCCAATAGCGCCCGCCGACGCCGACGCTGAAGTAGTTCTTGGTAATGAAGTAGCACAACGCGCCTCCAATCTGGACGCCGCCAACACGGTTTCCGCGTTGTTCAGCGAAGGTGGTCGTCGGGCGCAAGAGATGATTGTCACGCCCTTTGAAATCGGTCTAGAGCAGGTAAGCGACGCCCGCGCTCGAACGCCAACGCTCGGTGAGCATGGTTTCGGCGCTTAGGCCGATACGAGGTGCATTCCATTGAGTGTTCTGGCTCCCAACAACTCTGTGATCACCCGTCGGCAAGCAGGTAGCCTTCGGCCTAGCGATCTGTACACACCCGGTCGAGTCGGAGCTCTTGTTCGTAATAGGTCCAGCCGATAAATCCGCCGACCTTGTAGTTGGCGCCGCGTAGGAAATCGTAGCCGGCGTCGGCCGTATAATAGGTGAACCTCCCGTTCGACTCGCCTGATTTCGTGTTGACATAGGGCGTGCCCCAGTCTTGATCATTCGAGTTTCCTTTGTTGAAGCGGCCAGTGCCAAGGTTACTCTTCAGGAACACTCCCCACGGTCTGTCAAGACGACCAAATAACTCTCCAGAAAGCCCGTCCGGTCCGTGATAAGTGAGCCTTGATACAAGAATGCTGGGATCTCCACGGCGGATTTCATCAGGCTCAGCGCTAGCGTCCCATTGGAATCGTCCCCGGCTGAGCCAGCCGCGATCCGCCTTTAAACGACCAACGGGCTGTGTGAACAATCGGCGGCGGCACGCCAGCGCGTGCGTTCGCGTACAGCGGTGCATCGGGCCATTGCGCCGCCCACGGGTCGGCGCCAAAATGGTAGTTCAACCCGATCTTTCCGAGGTGATAATTGCTGGACAGGCTCGTTGTGTTCGTCGGAAGAATTGCGAACGGCGGATCCTGCAGAGTTGGAGGCGTTGCGACACTCGGCCCGCCGAAATGCAGATAGTCATACTCGACTTTGACAGACCACGCAGGCGCAAGCGCTTGCTCGACGCCTAGCCCAATGATGCCACCGACCCGACCATAGTCAAAATGGGTGTTTTCCTGTGGCGCGCGGCCTTCGAAGTTATTGACGACGTCGCCGCGATTGGTTTGCCAAGCTACGCCTCCCTTGAGATAGGCGAGCGTGTGACTCAGTGTGCCAAACGCGTAACCGACGCGGCCGGTCCCGGTCGCAAGGAGATTGGGACCGGCCTTGCAGTTTGCGCTCACAATAAAGCCGGAGGCGGCGAGGCAGATATTTGTGCCCTCGGAGACAGCACCGCTGGCATCCAGTTCGACACCAAACACCCCGCCGTTCTTCTCCCAATTGTGGCCGATCTGGCCACCTGCAAGGAATACTGGGGTATCGACGACATCGCCATAGACTGACACACCGTAGGGATTGCTGAAGGAGGTGCGACCGTACCCGCCACCGACGTGGCCGCCAATATAGCCTCCGGACCAGTTCCACACCGTGGGTGGCAGTTTCGCTTCTGGCTCAAGGTCTGCCGCATTGGCTGCACCGGTTGCGACGAGCGCAATTGTCGTGGCTCCCAAAAAAAGAACTCCAGATCGCATCCAACACTTCTCTGCATTATCTCGTTTCACAACCGAGCGCCTTTAAATTATCGCGCAGCAAACCGTCGGGCCGGATCAGACGCTAACAGCGACGGCGTTGAGTCCGTCCCGAAGACCAAACGCACTCCGATTGGTGATGATGCCGCAAAGAGAGCAAGTCGCGTGCCGAAGTGAATTCGCGGGCTTTGCAGGCACTTCGTCGCGGCTGGTGTCAAGTTGCTGACAGTGTCTCAATGCCTGCCGACCGACGCGCAGCCGCTACCGAGCAACACTTGGCGAGCGCGGTATTATGATCGGCTGATAGGTGGCAAACAGAACATGGGCCAGCAGTTTGGGCACTGCACGCCCGCGCGCAATCGGATGCGAGGGAGCCGGCGGCTGGGTGATCGCTTCGCAGGCCCGGCAGACGAGCTTCTCGCGCACGTGCTGGATCACCTTCCACTGGCGCGGAACGAGCTCCAGCGACTCGGTCACGTCTTCGCCGATCGAGCTATCGCCAAATTTTGGTGACGGCGCGGCCGGTCAGGCGGCGGCGGTTATGGGCTGACGGTCAGTCGGTTTGGCGATGACCTCGATCCCGTCGTTGAATGTCACACCGAGAACGAGTTTTGGCAACTGGTTGTGGCCATCGAGACGACGCCGGCTTTTCTGCGCGGCCTCAAGCAGTTTGAAGACCATCGCGAGCGCCGTTCTGTTGGACAGGCAGCCCTTCGATCGGATCGTGCGGTGGCGCACGGTAGCGAAGGTGCTTTCAATGGGATTGGTGGTCCGCAGGTGTTTCCAGTGTTCGGCCGGGAAGTCGTAGAACGCCAGTAGCGTGTCCCGATCCTTGCTCAGGCAGTCGGCCGCCTTCTCGTATTTGGGCGTGTAGCTCTCGATGAAGGCGTCGAACGCCAGCTCGGCGGCGGCCTTGGTTTCGGCCATCCAGATCTCCTGCAACGCGCGTTTGGCTTTAGGCTGCTGGCTCTTCGGCAACTTGGCGATCACGTTGGCGGTCTTGTGTACCCAGCAGCGCTGCTCGCGCGTTTTCGGCCAGACCTCGCCGGCGGCCTTCCAGAACCCGAGCGCGCCGTCGGCGATGGTGAGCCGCGGCGGCACGCCGATCGTCGACGTTTCCTGGCTGAATCAACTTGATGATGTTATCTTTGGACACGGCATATCGCTCCTTCGGTGGAGAAGTGGAGGCGTCAAGCACCCCCACGATATGCCGCCTTCCCGATTCCCGCCGTCACCAACTTTCAGCGATAGCTCTCGCCGATCTTGCGCAATCGGCTGTCACCACAGCATGGGCAGATCGCAGGTGTCGGATAACCGATCGAGAAAGCGCATTTTGCCAAATTTGCGGCCGGTAGCGCACCAGTGAACTCAACAAAAAGCTGCCCAGAAATTGCAATGCATACGTATCTCCGCGCGACTGCGACTGGATCGATACCAGAGAGCTTTGGGCCTCCGAACAAGCAAGGATGCCAGCGAACTTGGAGATCTTAAGGGCCGACCTTGGTCTTGAAGCGGAGCTAGTTAACGGCATTGGTCTCGATGTCAGGGGAGCGCGCCTGGTTTCGTTTCTCGTCGCGCGACGGCTGGCGCAGCGCGGAGAGGACCACCCGCAATGGAAAGCCTGCCGACGGCAAATCTCTGCGGGCGTGATGCGACTGGATGCGGCGAACAAAGCGATCGAGGACTATATGCTGTTGCCTCCCCACTGAAGGCGGGACGTTACGTCTGGCTCTCTTCCGATTCCCTCCACCGACATCAAGGGGCGCTTTACGCCGGTCGACATCATTTGCCATCGGGCTGGCTCCTTCATCTACTATGGCCAGCACCTTATGAACCACTGTTTTGCCTGACGGAGCAACCAGTATTTCGCGTTATCAGAATATCTTTCACCCCACCCGGATTTCTCGCTTAGTGTCTGTTCCAAAACATGTTGAGTCGAATGAATCGGTTGTGATTCAAGGTGAGCGGCCTGATTCGATGGGGACGCGCCGCCAATGTGGACTACCGAGAACCGTGCACGCTACGACCGCAGCCGCCTGCGCTATCCGAGCGACTTGACCGACGAGGAGTGGGCGCTGATCGCGCCTCGCATCCCGCCGGCCAAGCGCGGCGGCAACAAGCGTACGGTGGACCTGCGCGAGATTGCCAACGGGCTGATGTACATCCTGAGCACAGGTTGCCAGTGGCGCGCGATCCCCAAGGACCTGCCGCCGCGCTCGACGCTGTATGGCTACTTCGATCTGTGGAGCTGGAACGGCACGCTCGATAAAATTCATCACGCCCTCTATGTCGAATGTCGCGAAAGGGCCGAGCGCGAGGCTTCTCCCACCGCCGCCATCATCGATAGCCAGAGCGTGAAAAGCGCTGAAAAAGGGGGCCTCATGATCTCCATGGCTACGACGCGGGCAAGAAGATCAAGGGCAAGAAGCGGCACATTCTCGTCGACACGCAAGGCCTCTTGATGCACGCCATCGTGCATGCGGCGGACATCCAGGATCGCGACGGCGGCGTGCTCCTGATGGCAACGTTGTTCGGCCTCTATCCCTTTCTTCTGAAGCTCTACGCCGACGGCGGATATCAAGGGCCACATTTCCAGAAGGGGCTGCGTAGCGCTCTGAAGCGCGTGAACCTCGAAATCGTCAAACGCTCCGATCAGGCTCACCGTTTCGTCGTCTTGCCCAAACGCTGGATCGTCGAGCGTACCTTTGCCTGGCTCGGGCGATGCCGAAGACTGTCCAAAGATTGGGAATGCTTCAATCACAGGGCGCTCGCCTTTCTCAAGCTGGCCTCCATCCGACTCATGCTGCGAAAGCTATGCAATCCAAGGTAATCTTTCCGGACAGACTCTTAGACGAAAAGAAGCGATCTTCGGTTCAATGCACCAAAGGTTTCAGCGACATTTTTGGTGCCAGTGTAATCTTCGGAAGCTCGCGCGTATCGACCGATCGGTCCTTCCATCTACTGCGTCCTGCAAGTTCGTGGGCAATCCGCCGAGCAACCTGCTCGCGGGCCGATTTCAGATCAAGTCGGCATGACGGCTACCGGCTGCTTGTACACGCCGCCCGATATCATCAAGCGCCAAGCGATGCGGGCAAACTTGTTGGCCAAGGCCACCGCGACCAACTTTGGCGGCTTTCGCTCCAGCAGCGAAGCGAGCCATGGTGTGGGCTTATGACGGCCCTTTCGAATATGCCTCAGCAGTGCGGTCGCACCGACGATCAACGTCGATCGCAGTATAGAATCTCCAGCCTTTGTAATGCCGCCGAGCCTTTGCCGGCCGCCAGTTGAATGATCCTTAGGTGTCAGCCCGAGCCACGCCGCAAAGTCGCGCCCCGATCTGAAGGTCTCGGGCGGCGGCGCTTTCATACTGAGCATCGACGATCCAATCGGACCGACGCCAGGAATTGTCGCAATACGCCTGCTGATGTCATCCTCGCGATGCCACTTCATCAGCTTGGCTTCGATCTTCGCTAGGCGAGCTTGGACCGCGGCATACTCGTCCGCCTGAAGGCGGAAGAGATCCCGCGCCATTTCATTCTGGCCGGCGAGTTCTGCTTGTTTTTCTCCCAAGCGGACGCGTCAAACCGCCTTTTATGATCGCGCGAAGGCGAGCAACGGTCGGATGTCATGGCCATCGGCGGCTTGAAGCGTGGCGACGTAGCGTGCCCGCAGTTCGCCGACATCGGCAAGACTGCCGCCGCCCCAGCTGAACAACGCGCCGCCCAGCTTCTCGATCAGCAGATCCGCCATCAGACGGGCATGCCGGCCGTTGCCGTTCGGAAACGGATGGATCGACACCAGACGATGATGAAATCGGGCAGCGATCTCGTCGGCCGGATAGGTGTCATGCTCGATCCAATAGCGAACGTCATCGAACAGGGCAGCGAGGTCGGGCGCGATGCGATAGGCGGCGACGCCGATGTTGCGTTCGGTCTGGCGGTAAGCGCCAGCCCATTCCCAGACGTCGCCGAACATGCGCCCATGAAGTCTTCGCGCGAATCCGTCATCGAGAAGGTGCGGGGCGGTCAGACCGCGCCGGCGCCGGGCCCAGGCCGCCCCTTGCACGATGTTCTCCTGTTCGGCCTCGTTGAGATCGCGGCGATGGGTGATCCAGGACTGGCGCAAGCCGTCACGCTCCGCGGGCGTCAACGGCGTTGCGTCATCGGGCTCCTGAAACAGGTCCGTCATGGCTGTTCCCAAAGATCGCGCTCGCGAAGCGTGTCGCGGATATAGGTGTCGATCCGGGCCTCGAGGTCGGCATCGCCGGTGCCTTGCGCCTCGAGCTTCATGGTGTGCGCAACGCGGCCGAGATCGCGCAGGGCGAGCTTGCGTGCCCGCTCACGCACGGCTTGCTCCAGCGAGGTGTTTGGCACGAGCGCATAGACGAGGGTGCAGTCGAGCGCTTCGGCCGCGCGCCGCAGCGTCTCGATCTTGATCGCGCCACTGGCTTCGGATTTCTCCAGCGCGTCGACGCTCTGTGGACTGATCTTTAGCCGCCGGGCGAACTGCACGCCGGTCATGCCGAGCGCCTCCCGGATTGCCCGGGCCCAGCCCTTGGGCGGGAGCTGAAAGCGATCAGTCGGCTTGAGCGGCTGGAGCCGCTCATCCAGCCGCTGCCGGGCTCGCTGGTGAACATTTCTCATACTGAAGCCTTATTGGTAGCAAATAGGATCAGTCTGTAGATACTAAACTAGTCTGCGTAAAATCATATTAGAGTATGAATATCAGTTATTAAAATCAGAGTCTAGTCTTAACGTAACCTGATCAGTCGCGCTGGCGCTCGGCCAGGCCGGGTGTCAATCGGCGTTCGACTGGGACGGGGGTCAAATTTGGACGCCGGTTGACACAGTGACCAGCCTCTTCAGTTCTAGAGCGTTTTCCGATCACGTTGCGTCGTAACCAGCCGCGACGAGATAATTTTGACATTCCTCGGGTGAGAAGCGTTTGAGAGCGTTGGCGATTGCTTGCCAGAGATCGGGCATGGTGCGGGCTGCGGCGGTCCGCAACAGCGCTTTCAGTTTGGAGAAGGCCATTTCAATCGGGTTGAAGTCTGGACTGTAGGGCGGAAGATAGAGCAGGCTAGCTCCGACCGCCTGGATGGCCTCTCGAACGCCATGGACCTTGTGAGCGGGCAAGTTGTCCATGATAACGGTATCGCCCGGCCGCAGCGATGGGGCGAGCAATTGCTCGACGTAGGCCAGGAAAGCGTCGCCATCCATTGGACCGTCCAGAACAAGCGGCGCGATCAGACCGTCGGAGCGCAATCCAGCGGTGAACGTCGTCGTCTTCCAATGTCCGTGTGGGATAGCTGCACGACATCGCTCGCCGCGTGGCGAGCGCCCGTAACGCCGCGCCATTTTGGTGTTGGCGCTGGTTTCGTCGATGAAGACGAGACGCTCAGGGTCAAGGTCGATTTGCCCTTCGAACCACTCCTCACGTGCGGCATTTATATCGCCGCGCCGTTGCTCGGCGGCGTGCGCTGTCTTTTTTTAAGTGTGATCTTTCTGCGCTGGAAAAAACGCCAGAGCGACGCGATGCCAGTCGATATTCCACGACGTTTCAACAGTTCTCGCAACTCGGCAAGCGTGATATCCGGCCTCGCTGTCACCGCCTCCAGAATCAATTGCGAATGCGCTTCGATGCGCTGCGATTTGCGGTCACCGCCCTGGCGTTTAGGAACGATGTCGCCAACTTTCTTGAGGCGACCGCGCCAGCGGATTGCACTGGCCGCGCTGACACCAAAGCGCTCAGCAGCCTGTCGACAGGACATGCCACCGTCAATCGCGGCTACCACCCTTTGGCGAAGATCAACCGAAAGCGCCCTGGCCATACATGCTGGCCTCCCTCGCCAGCATGCAGCTTGAATCTGACTCGCGCCGTTTTGGGAATCCCCACCCGATTCTTTCCGGTCGGAAAATGCTCTAACCCGTCTTATTCGTCAGAGGGCGCCTGAGAGGCTGGCGAGCGTGGTGTAAAGCGCTGATGCGGCGTAGGATTCGGTTGCAAAGCCAACCCCATCACCTTCAGCCGCGAACACCACGCCCGCCATGACCGACGATACGATTCTGCCCTTCTCGTTTCCAGCCGTTCACGCCAAGAAAGTCACAGCTGCCTTCGATGGCGGTCGGCTGACCTCGAACGGGGGCGTGATGCTTCTGGCGATGGCCGAGCGGCGTCTCGGCTTGGCCGACAATTTGGCCCGGGTGTTCCCGGATCGGCGCGATCCGACGCGGGTCGTGCACAGCCTGGTCGATATGTTCCGCGCGCGCATGTTCGCGATCTGCTGCGGCTACGAGGACGCCGACGACCTCGATCATCTGCGGTCCGATCCCGCATTCAAGCTGGCCTGCGGACGGCTGCCGGACACGGGTCGCGATCTGTGTTCCCAACCGACGCTGTCGCGTCTGGAGAATGCTCCGCGCCTGCGCGACGTGATCCGACTGACCTACACTTTGGTCGACGCATGGATGGATAGCTACCCGCGCGAGCCGGCATCCGTCACGCTCGACATCGATGATACCTGCGATGTCGTCCACGGCCATCAGCAGCTCTCGCTGTTCAACGCTCATTATGACGAACGCTGCTTCCTGCCGATCCACGTCTACGACACGGAGAAGAGCCGGCCCGTGGCGGTCGTGCTGCGGCCCGGCAAGACGCCGGGCGGCGTCGAGGTGCGTGCCCATCTGCGCCGCCTGGTACGGCATATCCGGACGCGGTGGCACAACACGCGAATTACGTTCCGTGGCGACGGGCACTATGCCCGGCCGGAGGCAATGGCGTGGTGCGAGACCAACGGCATCGACTACATCTTCGGTCTGTCCGGCACCAAGCCGCTCGCCAGAAAAGTCGACGCGGTCGCCGACGACATCCGCACGCGACGCGCCATCGAGAACCTGCCGGTTCTGCGCGGCTATACCGAGACGCGCCACAAGGCAAAGTCCTGGGATCGCGAACGACGCACCGTCGCCCGTATTGAGGCGACGATGCTCGGCCTCGACATCCGCTTCGTCGTCACCAGCCTCGATGTCGGCTCGGCCGAGTGGATCTACGACAGCCTGTATTGCGCGCGCGGCCAAGCCGAGAATCTGATCAAGCTGCATAAGACGCAGCTCGCCTCCGATCGCACCAGTTGCCGTTCGGCGCTCGCCAATCAAGTCCGCCTCGTTCTCCATACCGCCGCTTATTGGCTGATGCTGACCGTGCGCGACGCCATTCCCAAAGTCCGGGAATTGGCCACTGCCGAGTTCGCGACGCTGCGTCTTCGGCTCTTGAAAATCGCCGCCCGGGTTGTCGAGACCAAGAGCCGCATTCGCCTTGCGTTCGCCGCGGCATGTCCCGAAGCCGACCTGATCCGCAGCTTGCCCGGCGCGCTGCTGCCGCTCGGTCCTTGACCGGTGGGGCGTCCGCCCGCGTTCACCCAACCCATCCCTCAAGCGCGTTGCAAAGTACCGGTCGTCAGGCGGTGAAAAGCCGAAGGCAATCCTGTGCGCCTCGTCAGCGGAGGTGTGCGGATGCACCAGTCGGACCAAAATACCGCGCTCTCACGAATAGGGCGGGCTAACAGTGCGGCAAGATCAACTTGGGGTGGCCCGGAGGTCATCTCCGCGCATGCGATCGGATCCACCATCCAGCCGGGGATCGTGATGACCGTGCTCAATGGGCCTCGGATCCGCAAAAACTGACCTGTCGCGCGTTGCTCTACACGACGCACGTTCACCATCCGGCCAAAATAGGGATGCCAGCGATAGTGGACCTCAAAATCCTCGCCGACATGGGCAGAATGAACGGTGACTGGCCTTGGGAAGGCGCAATTGGACCTTCGCCGGCAGCCTGCGCGGCGCCGACCGCGCCGCCATCATGCTGACGATGATCACGACCTGCCGCCTCAACGATGTCGATCCCAAAGCCTGGCTCGCCGACGTCCTCGCCCGTATCGCTGATCTTCCAGCTTCGCGTCTGCACGAACTGTTGCCCTGGGAATGGAAGCTTCTGCAACAAGCCGACAAGCCCGCCGATCAGCAAGCTGACCTTCACGCAGCGCTATCATAGAGCTGCCCGTGCCCGCGCGCATGCGTCAATCAAGCGGTCTTCGTCGTCTTACGATTACCCACATTTTTGAGTCAGAGTGTCGCTCCCGTTGCGATATCGACGAATCGCGACAATCCGCGCCACATGATCAGATTCCCTGGTGGCGGATCGTTGGCACGGGCGAGATAGCCGCCGAGCCTGGCGATCTTGATGAGATAATGCGACAATGTCTTTCGTTGTGTGCTGACTGGATTCTTGTCTTTGACGAGCCGATCAAGCAATTGGATTTCACCTTTGGTCAGCACAAACTCCGGTGAGGCATTTGGCGCTGAACGGTTAAGCATCGTCATCCAAAAAATGCGCCAGCTCACAATGCAGAATACCGAGATCAGATTCGTCAATCGCTGAGCGGTCCGCAGTTGCGAGTCCTCTGCCCTACAGCCGGATTTGAGTATCTTGTGGAAGACCTCGATCTTCCATCGCAAGGAATACCATTCGAGTTTCTCGATAGCATCCCCGCGCGATTGCACTGGAAGATCGGTCAGGAGTTTCCATTCAATCTTCTTTCTGTTCTTTGGCGCTCCTCTTTCGTAAGCGCGATTTTCTTCGCACGCCGGCGGTTTTGATGGATTGCCCTGGTATCGGGCGATACCGAGCCGTTCAGGCAGTGGCGGCTTTGTGGAAGTTGAAGGGCAGCAGGTCTGTAATATCGGCGTCGCCGGCGCGCTGAGGCAATTCGGTGAGGACGTGGCGCAACCACGCTAACGGCTCGACACGTGAGGCGCGGCAGGTCAGCATCAGGCTATAGACGACGGCACTGGCCTTGGCTCCGTCCACGGTATCGCTGAACAACCAACTCTTCCTGCCAGTTGCAAAAACCCTGATGTCGCGCTCCAGAAGATTGTTGTCAATCGGCATGCTGCCGTCCCCGGTGTAGCGCGTCAGATATTCCCATTGGTTTCGGGTGTAGGATACGGCGTCGCCGAGCTTGCTGTCAGGCAAGACCTTCGGGGCCATGTCATCGAGCCATACTTTGAGAGCATTGAGGATGGGGACACTATGTTGCTGGCGGAAGCGGCGAATGCAGTAGGCCTGTGTTTCACCCTTCTCCGGTATTCCGTCCCACGCCCGCCTTTCAACCCGGTAGAGCTGTTCAAAGAACCGCAGCGCTTGCTCGGGCGGACCGCCGCCCTTCTTCCTGGCTTTGAGGGCATCGACAAAGCGCCGCCGGGAGTGGGCCATGCATCCAATGTGGGTGGCCCCTTCCAGCGTGCGCCATGCGGTATAGCCGTCACTCATTACAATGCCACGGTAATCGCCGAGGAAGGCTTGCGGGTGGATTTGGCCGCGGCCCGGCTGATAATCCAGAAGAACGATCGGCTCGTGGCTGCCCTTGCCGCTGCGATAAGCCCACATGTACGATGTGCTGGTGGCCCGTTTGTCCTTCTCCTTGAGGACCTGAACCGTTGTCTCGTCGCCATGGATGAGAGGTTGTGATCTGAGCCGCAGCTTCAGGGCGTCGTAGATGCGATGCAGATGCTTCTCGCTCGAGCCAATCACCCAGTGGCCCAAAGCGCCGCGGCTGACAGGAACACCTGCACGTTCGAAGGCCTGCGCCAGGCGGTAGAGCGGCGTGCCATCGACATATTTGTGAACCAGCGCGAACGCCAGCGTCGAGGGCGTGGCAACGCTGCCCGGCAATGGTTGCGGCGGCATCGGCGCGGTCACGACAGGGGCGTGGATCCCGGTGCGATCGCTATGGCGGCACGCATATTTGAAGCGCACATTCTGTAAAACCTTCGCCTTCACCTCGATATGAAGTTGCTCGGTGACAGCCTCGCCCATGCGATGCATCTGGCCACGGCAGCAAGGACACGCCTTCTGATCGTCGGACAGGTCATACTCGACGCGCTCACGAGGTAGGTTCCCCGGCAGCGGCTTGCGGCCGCGCTTCTTTCCCATTGTGTTTTCGACGGGTGGCAAGCCCGTGTCCGGAAGTTCGGCGATATTGTTCGTTTCACTGCCGGCGTCCTCCTCATCGGAGGCCTGCTCGGCTTCATTGAAGAGACGATCAACATGCTTTTCGCTGCGCGGCGCAAAACGATGCAGGCGTGCCAGCGCCAGTTCTTCCTCGAGCTTGGCGACGCGGTCGGCGAGTTGATGGTTCTCCGCCTGCAGCGCAGCAATGCGTGCCAACAGCACTTCAACACTCGGATCGCCGGTTCGATTCATCGAATTCTTGAATCTGAACCGTACCGACGCGTCAACCGCTCAACTCGAGAGCTCAGCCGGCAACCTGATATTGCCGCACCGGATGGCGGACCATCGCATCGATATCGATGCCGTCAAGGATCCAGTGCAATTGCTCCGTCGTCAGCGTGACGATCGCCTCCTGGCGGCGCGGCCATCGGAACCTGTCTTCGGTCAGCCGCTTCAGGACCAGTACAAAGCCGGACCGATCGAAGAACAGAAGCTTCATCCGGTCGCAACGGCGATTGCAGAACGCAAAAACCGCCGGAGTGAATGGATCGAGCGCCATCGTCTCCTGGACCAGGACCGCAAGGCTGTTGATGCCAGCCCGGAAGTCGATCGGCTCACGGTGCAGATAGACCTGCAGGTCATCGCCCAGTCTAAACATCGCCCAGCGCTCCGATGATCGCCGTCAATGCATCCACATCGCCGCATTCCAGCGCGAGCTTCACGCCATTCGGCAGCGACACGCTCACTTTGGCCGGAGAACAAAAAGCTGGAGTCCCTTTGGGTTCCGAACCACGCACTTCATCGTAAGCCGGCAAATCAACCGTCGCCACGCTGTCTTTTCGCGACAGGTCCCGCTCGGACTTCCCCTCAAGCTGAACCGGGATGAACGCCGGGCGTGAGGACGGCGGCAGCGACCTGGTCGCGCTGTGCTTCTTGATCCACTTCCGAAGGAGGTTCGCGTTGACCCCATGTTCGAGTGCAAGCCTCGATACCGAAACCCCAGGCTCAAGGCAGGCCGCGACAAGACGCTCTTTCGATGCCGCCTCGTAGCGCCGGCGACCGTTCCGGCCGACAAGCCTGACCCGCAGTTTCTGATCATCGTCGCTCATCACAAGGTGTCCACCTATTTTGGTGGACACCTCATGCATCAGGACTCTCAAAAGCAAAAGGTGCGGAGAAATTCGCGCTTACTGACGAACGAACCGAGCGGGACATTTTGGACCATATTCGCAGCCTAGCGGAAGATGTGACCGTGCTGGCAATCACTCATCGCAAAGGGGTCATTTCTACAACCGACGTCGTGGTCGAGCTGACCGACTGCGGCTTGTCCTTGACATAGGCGAAGGGGATGATCAGCCCGGCGCGTTGATTGTCTGCGCTGCAGGCGCATTGCTGGACGAGATGTGACCTTGCCCCCAGATTTTATCCAGTTCTGAGTTCGCTCAAGCCATTGGATTTGCCCAGTTGGGCGGTGGTAGCGACGGGAGCTGGCGCGGAGCCATCGGCATAGCGCAGCGCCAGATCCCGGCGCGGGTGGCAGGTGAAGGCGAACTCGGAGGGTGTCTTCCATCCGAGCTGTGAGTGCGGTCGTGTGTAGTTATACAACAAGGCTCAAGAACGCCCACAGGACCGTTCTTCGCGAGGTTCGTTATCGGCATAATCCCTGGTTTGGTCGCCGAGTTTGCGTTCATGGGGCGGTCGACAAGGTTGACGATGTCGTTTTTCGCTGCACCCTGGACGGATCGCAAGCAGACCGTTGGCTGGAAGTTCCAGCATGGATGTTCGACCGGACGGCCTGCCCTGACGCCGAGCTTCTGACAGCTCAGCCGTTTGTTAGCATCGATGCACTTGCGGCGCTCGCTGCGCTTCTCGATCTGGCGTTGAAGGATCGAACGCCATCAGCTGCCCCGCTTTCTGGCGCATCCAGAGGCTCTCACGACCAGAATCGGGGAGCGACTCATGTCACGCGAGACGGCAATGCCAGGGAGCGGATACCGACACAATCGACAACCGCGGTTGCAGCAGCAGATGGATCTGTTCGGGGGCGGCCTGTCGAACGGCGCCCTCGGCGCGCCGGCATGGTCGGAGCTGCCGGGGGAAGCGCGGGCGGCCCTCACAAGCCTGATGACGCAGTTGATGCTCGACCATGCTGCGATGACAGCGACGCCGCCCGCGAAGGGGGCGATCATGATCTCTGACAAGGTCAGGCCTCATCATCTGGAGCGTAAGGCGATTCTTTACGTGCGCCAATCCTCAGCACATCAGGTGTTGCACAATCGCGTTCCCTCTAACCTTCGGCGGCGTTGTGGCAAATCGTCCTCTGTTTGCGGGAATGACTTCAAGTGCGTTCCGCGAAGACCTGCGAGCGTGATCTCAAACGTCGCTCGAATTTCCAATCCACCCGTACAACCCAGCTAATGCAATGGTCACCCAGTCGCCCGCACCAAATGCGCCTTGCTCTCATTCCCTGCCAGCAACCGATCAAGCTCGGCACTCCAGGCACCCATCTTCGGGAGCGGCTGCGTCTCGCGCTCGTACCGGAACTCCGTCGCTTGAGAACGAATGACCTTGCGAACCACCTTCCGAGATACGCCAAGTTCTCGGCAGAGCCTTGATCGGACGACCATCAACAAAGTAGGCGCGACGGATCTTACCAATCGTCTCCACCACCAGCATCCCAACCTCGGCTTCCATGACTCGATGGAAGCCACTGTGGCCCTTATCCCGGGGTCCCGATTGGATGCCGATCACCCCGAAAACGGGGTCCTTATTCCATGCCGAAACACACCGCTGGGCGGCAAAGCCGATCATCTCGCGCAACAGATCGGCATCAGGGGTCTTCTCCACGAGCGTCCGCAGGTTCATCATATCGTCGGTCATCGGTGGTTCCTCGGTTGCGTTGGCGTGTCGCAACCCGATCCTACCGGAGAACTGCCGGTGACCACCGCAAAGCCGCCCGCCCGCTACGGCGCTATTTGAGGCGCGCGTGCGGGCGGCTTTGCTCTACCGACCTACACCATCACTGAGGACACGACCAACGTTCGGTCTCGGCACGCTACGAGAAGGCCCCGCGAACTGGTTGTGGCCACGCCCGTCGGCTGAGCATGAGCACAAACGGCTTGAAGCGCACGTAGCGTCAGGTTGTACGATCATAGGTGTTTGCGAACGGCCCTAGCCCGCCCTATTCGTGAGAGCGCGGTATTTTGGTCCGACTGGTGCATCCGCACACCTCCGCTGACGAGGCGCACAGGATTGCCTTCGGCTTTTCACCGCCTGACGACCGGTACTTTGCAACGCGCTTGAGGGATGGGTTGGGTGAACGCGGGCGGACGCCCCACCGGTCAAGGACCGAGCGGCAGCAGCGCGCCGGGCAAGCTGCGGATCAGGTCGGCTTCGGGACATGCCGCGGCGAACGCAAGGCGAATGCGGCTCTTGGTCTCGACAACCCGGGCGGCGATTTTCAAGAGCCGAAGACGCAGCGTCGCGAACTCGGCAGTGGCCAATTCCCGGACTTTGGGAATGGCGTCGCGCACGGTCAGCATCAGCCAATAAGCGGCGGTATGGAGAACGAGGCGGACTTGATTGGCGAGCGCCGAACGGCAACTGGTGCGATCGGAGGCGAGCTGCGTCTTATGCAGCTTGATCAGATTCTCGGCTTGGCCGCGCGCGCAATACAGGCTGTCGTAGATCCACTCGGCCGAGCCGACATCGAGGCTGGTGACGACGAAGCGGATGTCGAGGCCGAGCATCGTCGCCTCAATACGGGCGACGGTGCGTCGTTCGCGATCCCAGGACTTTGCCTTGTGGCGCGTCTCGGTATAGCCGCGCAGAACCGGCAGGTTCTCGATGGCGCGTCGCGTGCGGATGTCGTCGGCGACCGCGTCGACTTTTCTGGCGAGCGGCTTGGTGCCGGACAGACCGAAGATGTAGTCGATGCCGTTGGTCTCGCACCACGCCATTGCCTCCGGCCGGGCATAGTGCCCGTCGCCACGGAACGTAATTCGCGTGTTGTGCCACCGCGTCCGGATATGCCGTACCAGGCGGCGCAGATGGGCACGCACCTCGACGCCGCCCGGCGTCTTGCCGGGCCGCAGCACGACCGCCACGGGCCGGCTCTTCTCCGTGTCGTAGACGTGGATCGGCAGGAAGCAGCGTTCGTCATAATGAGCGTTGAACAGCGAGAGCTGCTGATGGCCGTGGACGACATCGCAGGTATCATCGATGTCGAGCGTGACGGATGCCGGCTCGCGCGGGTAGCTATCCATCCATGCGTCGACCAAAGTGTAGGTCAGTCGGATCACGTCGCGCAGGCGCGGAGCATTCTCCAGACGCGACAGCGTCGGTTGGGAACACAGATCGCGACCCGTGTCCGGCAGCCGTCCGCAGGCCAGCTTGAATGCGGGATCGGACCGCAGATGATCGAGGTCGTCGGCGTCCTCGTAGCCGCAGCAGATCGCGAACATGCGCGCGCGGAACATATCGACCAGGCTGTGCACGACCCGCGTCGGATCGCGCCGATCCGGGAACACCCGGGCCAAATTGTCGGCCAAGCCGAGACGCCGCTCGGCCATCGCCAGAAGCATCACGCCCCCGTTCGAGGTCAGCCGACCGCCATCGAAGGCAGCTGTGACTTTCTTGGCGTGAACGGCTGGAAACGAGAAGGGCAGAATCGTATCGTCGGTCATGGCGGGCGTGGTGTTCGCGGCTGAAGGTGATGGGGTTGGCTTTGCAACCGAATCCTACGCCGCATCAGCGCTTTACACCACGCTCGCCAGCCTCTCAGGCGCCCTCTGACGAATAAGACGGGCTAGAGCCGTTCATCGAGGAGTAAAAATGCTTCGATTCTCAAATGGAGATCCACTTAGCCTTACTAGCGCGGCGGCGCGAGCGATTGAGCTCGGTGAGCTGGATGCCTGTTATCGCGAGCTCACAGGCCGCCAGCGCCCGTAGAACAGAAGAAACGGCTGGTTATTTCACGATGCAAGTAGCGAGAATGAGTGATTGAGCGACGATCTCCATCTTGAAGAGAAAGCCATCAAGGCGGTACTATTTTACCGAGAGGCTCTTACCGCTGCCGAGAAGTCTGAAACCGTGCAAGCGCTCGCACATCGAGCGCTCATGAACATGCTGCCCGAGCTCGAGCGCGCAGTTCTCGAGGATCGATCTCCATCAATACGGAGCAAGCTGTTTGATGCCGGTGCGAAAGCGGTCGTTCGATTGAATGAGGCGCGGCAGGTCTTGGATGAGGCGACCGCACGGTTAGAGGGAGCTCGCCAGGCCCTGGCGGCTCTCGAGGGGCAGCTCGGATACATTCCAAATGTTCCGGCGACAGCAAATCGAATTTAGATGACGGCTGCGTGAGCACTGTCGTGAACTGACGGAGAAGATCTGG
This sequence comes from Bradyrhizobium barranii subsp. apii, assembly GCF_011516635.5. GTDB lineage: Bacteria > Pseudomonadota > Alphaproteobacteria > Rhizobiales > Xanthobacteraceae > Bradyrhizobium > Bradyrhizobium barranii. The sequence continues at coordinate 258,221 of NZ_CP096256.1, forward strand.
ATGGCTCGCGTCGCGAGCGGGCATCTGAAAGTTGAGCCCGCAATGTAGCGGGGTCTATCGCGTCAGTACGTCAATTTCGCTGCTCGACCGTTGGACAATGCGGCGCCTCCGATCTGCTCGCATTCCTGAGGCAACCACGATGCTCGGCCCGGCGCGCCGCCGAAGTGTCTCGCGGAGAATGCGCAACGTTCTTAAGAAATTGATAGTGCAGCAAAATCATGTTGGAACTCGATAGACAAGTCGCTGATTGCGCTCGTTAGAAATGTCACCGCAAGGCCCGGCGAGGAGGGCGCACGGACGCGAAGCTGGCCGGGGTTGCGCAGCGGCCGGGCGCCCGGATGAGAGCCCCAATGCCAGCGACGGCGACTGGTCGAGTTGCGGGTTTTAGCCCGCCTTGAACAAGCTCGGACCTTGGCCACGTCGCCGCGGAGCCTTCTGGCTGCGGCTGAAGTCGAGCAGCTTCTGCTGCTCGGCAAGTGTACGCCAGAACCGACCCTAACCGCTTGTTCTCGACGATCTCCGCCTGGTCGACTTGTCGCGCCTTGTCGAACGTCCGGTAGGGCGGCGCACGGCCCCTGTGCTTGATCACAAGCCGCCCGTCCGGATGGTCGAACACGGTGACGCGCTGGCGGGCGAGGGTGCTCGTAATCTCGTTCGGCTCGAGGATGAACAGCATCTTGTCGTATTGCAGCGTCAGACTCTGCGATACCGTGCGCTCTTCCTTCCAGGCAAAGGCATCATCGACGACGTCGTGCTCAGTCAGCGGTCGACGCACGTCCTTGTCACTGAAGGGAGGCTTCGCCAACCGCCGATTGTAGCCTTCCATGAACGCGGGCAAAAATGCGTTGCCGGCCTCGATGGTTGAGATTCCGGCCAGCCGCATCTCCTTCAACAGACGATCTTGCAGCGTTCCATTGGCTCGTTCGACGCGCCCCTTCGACTGCGGAGCGTTGGCACAGATGATATCGATGTTGAGCTCGTGCAACGCCCGGCCAAACTGGGTCATGCCGTCACCCCCGGGCGCCCCGACCCTTGTTTACCCGGAACGTCGCGTGCTTATCCGAGTAGAATGCGATCGGCTTGCCGTAGCGCTGCAAATAGGCGCGCGTCGCAGCTCTTCTAACGGTGGTCTATTGCTCGCATAACATAGATTATGGAATACTTATGCAATTCTTGGAATGCGGTCAAAAACAACCTCAGATTACTTTAGTATACTTTCTTCGGCGCTTCGTCCATCCCGGCCATCACGCGGGGTCGCACGTTCGCTCCAAACATGACGAATGCCGCTGGACGTAACCGCGACGGGTTTTTCGTCTCAGCCAGGACTCGAGAGCCTCGACGGCCTGCACGTGACCATCGAACAGATCGAGCCGCCGTCGTCCGCGCCCACCGAGACGACCCCATTCACGCACCAATGCCGTATCGCCGAACAGCGTCGGCTCGATCGTGAGCACGTAGAACCGCGCCATGTTGCGGGCCGGATCGCGACGCTCGAGCACGAGGTATTGCACGGTGAGTTCGGACATGCGCCAGAATCGCAATTCCCGAATCGAGCGTCCAATTAAATAAACGAATCGATCAGGACCAAGGATTCAGAAATTTTATGCTGGCAAGAAGACAGTCGGGGCTCGACTCGCGATGGAGTTCTGCGGCTCCCACCCGAGGCAGGATCTTTGGCCAAAGTCGAATGTGCCTCCATCATTTCGAGCCCCTGCCCTTTGTCGGTGATGCCATCCAGCATTGAAGTCAATTTCGCCGCTGCTTGCAGCCTCATCCTCCATCGCCGCAATGCGCCAACCGTCCGGGCCCATCAGAATTTGGTGCAACTACTGGTCGGGGGCGGCTGTGTGAGAATTGCCGGCCCGCACGGATTCTGAAGCTGCGAACGGCGCTGCCTTCGATCGCCTCGTTGACCTTGATGTGGCTTCTAGAGCATTTTCCGACCGGAAAGAATCGGGTGGGGATTCCCAAAACGGCGCGAGTCAGATTCAAGCTGCATGCTGGCGAGGGAGGCCAGCATGTATGGCCAGGGCGCTTTCGGTTGATCTTCGCCAAAGGGTGGTAGCCGCGATTGACGGTGGCATGTCCTGTCGACAGGCTGCTGAGCGCTTTGGTGTCAGCGCGGCCAGTGCGATCCGCTGGCGCGCTCGCCTCAAGAAAGTTGGCGACATCGTTCCTAAACGCCAGGGCGGTGACCGCAAATCGCAGCGCATCGAAGCGCATTCGCAATTGATTCTGGAGGCGGTGACAGCGAGGCCGGATATCACGCTTGCCGAGTTGCGAGAACTGTTGAAACGTCATGGAATATCGACTGGCATCGCGTCGCTCTGGCGTTTTTTCCAGCGCAGAAAGATCACACTTAAAAAAAGACAGCGCACGCCGCCGAGCAACGGCGCGGCGATATAAATGCCGCACGTGAGGAGTGGTTCGAAGGGCAAATCGACCTTGACCCTGAGCGTCTCGTCTTCATCGACGAAACCAGCGCCAACACCAAAATGGCGCGGCGTTACGGGCGCTCGCCACGCGGCGAGCGATGTCGTGCAGCTATCCCACACGGACATTGGAAGACGACGACGTTCACCGCTGGATTGCGCTCCGACGGTCTGATCGCGCCGCTTGTTCTGGACGGTCCAATGGATGGCGACGCTTTCCTGGCCTACGTCGAGCAATTGCTCGCCCCATCGCTGCGGCCGGGCGATACCGTTATCATGGACAACTTGCCCGCTCACAAGGTCCATGGCGTTCGAGAGGCCATCCAGGCGGTCGGAGCTAGCCTGCTCTATCTTCCGCCCTACAGTCCAGACTTCAACCCGATTGAAATGGCCTTCTCCAAACTGAAAGCGCTGTTGCGGGCCGCCGCAGCCCGCACCATGCCCGATCTCTGGCAAGCAATCGCCAACGCTCTCAAACGCTTCTCACCCGAGGAATGTCAAAATTATCTCGTCGCGGCTGGTTACGACGCAACGTGATCGGAAAACGCTCTAGCATCCCGGACATCCGGCTCCCGGCCGATGGTCCGGTAGAGCGAACCTGGCGTACATCCCGTAACCGAAGAGCTTGTAGGAATCGGTGATCGGCGGCGTCACTGAATCTCCTTCAACTCGACCTCCGACCAAAACGAAAGCCCCCGCCATTCTGCTTCTTCATCATCCTGGGCAAGAAGGTCGGTCTCGTAGCCGCCATCGACGTTGGCGTAGGCATCCACTAACCAGCGTTGCTTGATGCCGAAGAGCGGTCGCGGCTGCGCGATGGCCGCCTTCGGGATCTTTCGGATGGCGGACGTCCCAGAGAGTGGGACCGAAGTCATTCCGATGGCCACGGCCGCCGTTGCGGCAATTGGCGCCTGGCTCGGCCATATCTTTGGTTGAGCGCCGCCCTTCCCGCCTTGAATCGTGAAACCGCGAATACGGCTGCACGATTTCACGCCGCCGCTTGTTTCTGCCTGCTCTTGGCTGCCTCACTCTGCGGCTTCAGCGGGGGAGCTTTTAAGCTCTGCGAACTTCGCCGCCATCGTCGGATTGCCCCGAGTCAGCTTCTTGATCGTCACGTCCTGCGCCTTGTCATTTGCGAGGCGCAGGTTGCGATCTGCGCCGATCAACGCATCCTTCGTCTTCTGCAGATGATCGATGGACTTATCGATCTCATTGATGGCGGTCTGGAAATGTCTGGAAGCAAGATCGTAGTTCTTCGAGAATGCGGTCTTGAACGTCTCAAGCTGGCTCTCAAATTGAGTGATGTCGATATTCTGGGCTTTCACGAGCGCCAGCTCGGCCTTGTACTTCAGTGAATTGATCGCCGCATTCCGCAGAAGCGTAATCATCGGCAGGAAGAACTGCGGCCGGATCACATACATTTTCGGGTAACGGTGGAACACGTCAACGATGCCCGAGTTGTAAAGTTCGTTTTCCGGTTCAAGCAATGAGACCAGGATCGCGTACTCGCAGCCCTTTTCAATCCGGTCCCGGTCAAGCTCCTTGAGAAAGTCCTCGTTCTTGCTTTTCGTCGCGGTTTTGTCGCTTTCGTTCTTCATCTCGAACATGATCGAGATGATCTCAGTACCGGCCTCATCCGAGTCTCGGAAGATGTAGTCGCCCTTGCTGCCCGTCCGTGCGTCATTGTCTTTCTCGAAATAAGCCCGCGGAAAAGCCATCGACCGCACCCGATTGAACTCGGTCTCGCAGTGCTGTTCGAGGCTCTCCCCCACCATCTTGGTTGACAGGCGGGCCTTCATATCCTTGAGGCGCTCGATCGCGTCATCACGATCCTTGATTTGCGTTTCGTACTTGTCCTTGAGCGACTGCTCAGACAGCTGCCTTTCAAGCTGCACCTGCTTGATGCCGTTCTTCAGCTCATCGCGCTCTTTCTCGACGGCGCCGACCGCTTCGGTCACCGCAAGCTTCTTCTCAAGCTCGACGGCCTGAAGCTGGGCCCTCAGCTCTTGGATTTCCTTGTCCTTGGCAGCAGAGATTTTATGCTGCTCGCTGGCCAGAAGCGCTTCAGCAAGCTCCGAGGCCGCTTCCTTTTCCCGCTCAGACTGGACCAGCTCGTTCGCAAGTCTGTCGCGCTCCTTTTCGATGGCGCTGAGCGCTTCATTAACGGCGAGCTTCTGGGCGACCTCACCGCCCTCAAGCTTGGACTTCAACTCGTTGATCTCGGCGTCCTTAGCGGCCGCAGCCTTCTGGAGATCGTTGCTCACCTGGGCCTTGGCCAATTCAACAGCGCTCAGCTTGTCACGCTCGGCCAATTCCAGACGCTCGTGCAGCTGTCTGTCGAAATCGGCGTCACGGACCTGCTTCAGGATCTCGGCGTAGCCGGTCTCATCGACCTTGAAGGCCTTGTCACAGTGGGGACAGATGATCTCGTGCATGGTTCCTGTCCGGATCGGGCGGCTGCTGTTGACATTTCAAAATGGAATGGGCCGGTAGAATCGGGCCAGCATGAGAACAAAATTAGAACGAGAAAAATTGGAGGGTCAAGCCGCAAGCCGCGGTTTTGCGCAGTTTGCTTTGACAATCCCCGCCTTTCGGGGCCCGAAGCAACGGCTCGCGTCGCTGGGGAGGCGATCGAAGCGGACAAGCGGGCCCGGTTATCGACTTGCGCGCGTAAGATCCTCCGACCAGGCTCAATTGGGCTCTGGCCTTTCTGTTTGTGCTGAACGACGGGATCAAGGCCGGTGTAGCGCGAGACAAACGTATTGAAGCGGGCGAATATCGAATGGAAGACTTGAAGCCCGACGATATTTAGCCCGTCTTATTCGTCAGAGGGCGCCTGAGAGGCTGGCGAGCGTGGTGTAAAGCGCTGATGCGGCGTAGGATTCGGTTGCAAAGCCAACCCCATCACCTTCAGCCGCGAACACCAGGCCCGCCATGACCGATGATACGATTCTGCCCTTCTCGTTTCCAGCCGTTCACGCCAAGAAAGTCACAGCTGCCTTCGATGGCGGTCGGCTGACCTCGAACGGGGGCGTGATGCTTCTGGCGATGGCCGAGCGGCGTCTCGGCTTGGCCGACAATTTGGCCCGGGTGTTCCCGGATCGGCGCGATCCGACGCGGGTCGTGCACAGCCTTGTCGATATGTTCCGCGCGCGCATGTTCGCGATCTGCTGCGGCTACGAGGACGCCGACGACCTCGATCATCTGCGGTCCGATCCGGCATTCAAGCTGGCCTGCGGACGGCTGCCGGACACGGGTCGCGATCTGTGTTCCCAACCGACGCTGTCGCGTCTGGAGAATGCTCCGCGCCTGCGCGACGTGATCCGACTGACCTACACTTTGGTCGACGCATGGATGGATAGCTACCCGCGCGAGCCGGCATCCGTCACGCTCGACATCGATGATACCTGCGATGTCGTCCACGGCCATCAGCAGCTCTCGCTGTTCAACGCTCATTATGACGAACGCTGCTTCCTGCCGATCCACGTCTACGACACGGAGAAGAGCCGGCCCGTGGCGGTCGTGCTGCGGCCCGGCAAGACGCCGGGCGGCGTCGAGGTGCGTGCCCATCTGCGCCGCCTGGTACGGCATATCCGGACGCGGTGGCACAACACGCGAATTACGTTCCGTGGCGACGGGCACTATGCCCGGCCGGAGGCAATGGCGTGGTGCGAGACCAACGGCATCGACTACATCTTCGGTCTGTCCGGCACCAAGCCGCTCGCCAGAAAAGTCGACGCGGTCGCCGACGACATCCGCACGCGACGCGCCATCGAGAACCTGCCGGTTCTGCGCGGCTATACCGAGACGCGCCACAAGGCAAAGTCCTGGGATCGCGAACGACGCACCGTCGCCCGTATTGAGGCGACGATGCTCGGCCTCGACATCCGCTTCGTCGTCACCAGCCTCGATGTCGGCTCGGCCGAGTGGATCTACGACAGCCTGTATTGCGCGCGCGGCCAAGCCGAGAATCTGATCAAGCTGCATAAGACGCAGCTCGCCTCCGATCGCACCAGTTGCCGTTCGGCGCTCGCCAATCAAGTCCGCCTCGTTCTCCATACCGCCGCTTATTGGCTGATGCTGACCGTGCGCGACGCCATTCCCAAAGTCCGGGAATTGGCCACTGCCGAGTTCGCGACGCTGCGTCTTCGGCTCTTGAAAATCGCCGCCCGGGTTGTCGAGACCAAGAGCCGCATTCGCCTTGCGTTCGCCGCGGCATGTCCCGAAGCCGACCTGATCCGCAGCTTGCCCGGCGCGCTGCTGCCGCTCGGTCCTTGACCGGTGGGGCGTCCGCCCGCGTTCACCCAACCCATCCCTCAAGCGCGTTGCAAAGTACCGGTCGTCAGGCGGTGAAAAGCCGAAGGCAATCCTGTGCGCCTCGTCAGCGGAGGTGTGCGGATGCACCAGTCGGACCAAAATACCGCGCTCTCACGAATAGGGCGGGTTAGCTATCCATCCATGCATCGACCAGGGTGTAGGTCAGGCGGATCACGTCGCGCAGGCGGGGAGCATTCTCCAGCCGCGACAGCGTCGGTTGGGAACACAGATCGCGACCGCTGTCTGGTAGCCGTCCACAGGCCAGCTTGAATGCGGGATCGGACCGCAGATGATCGAGGTCATCGGCGTCCTCGTAGCCGCAGCAGATCGCGAACATGCGAGCGCGAAACATATCGACAAGGCTGTGCACGACCCGCGTCGGATCGCGCCGATCCGGGAACACCCGGGCCAAATTGTTGGCCAAACCGAGACGTCGCTCGGCCATCGCAAGAAGCATCACGCCCCCGTTCGAGGTCAGCCGACCGCCATCGAAGGCAGCTGTGACTTTCTTGGCGTGAACGGCTGGAAACGAGAAGGGTAGACTCGTATCATCGGTCATGGCGGGCGTGGCGTTCGCGGTGGAAGGTGATGGGGTTGGCTTCGCAACCGAATCCTACGCTTCATCAGCGCTTTACACCACGCTCGCCAGCCTCTCAGGCGCCCTCTGACGAATAAGACGGGCTAAGTATGGCTAGATGCACTGCACCAGTAGAAGGCCATCGCTCAGCCAGTGCCGCAGCGAGCTGCCCTGCATGCCGTGGCAGTTGGGGTCCCCGCTACAGCGGCCATAGTTACAGTTCGTACTCCTCACCGTCCTACTCCTCGTCAGGGAGCAGCGGCAGCGCGTCGGGGGGCCGCGTAAGGGCGCGATGGTCGCGACCGGATTCGACCGTGCTGTATACGCCGACCGAGGTGCGGGAGCTCACACCAGTACGCGAGGCCGTCGAGAAGCAAGCGTCCTTTGTCCTTCGGGATATGTTTCTTTGCCATGCGTGGGACGACCGGCAGGGGGCAGCCAAACAATTGCACGATCTGCTTGAGGCACGCGGTGTCAAGGTATGGTTCAGCGAAAAGGACGTTGGCCTTGGCGTGCCGTTGCTCCGCGCGATCGACAAGGGCTTGGCGAATTCCCGCATTGGGATCGTACTGGTGACTCCTGCGTTGCTGCAGCGTCTCCCAAAAGAAGGCATCGCCGACAAAGAACTTTCGGTACGAGTATCGCGCCACCCATCCCGATGGCTTCGGCTATACTTGGTTCTGCACGACGTACGAGGCCTGGAAGGGGCGAGCCCGGCCTTCGATGCGGCAGACGCATCTGGGCGGCGAGAAGGTTTTCGTGGATTTCGCCGGCGACACCATCGACGTCATCGATCCCTCAAACGGGGAAGTGCAGTCGATGAAGCTGTTCGTCGCGGCGATGGGCGCCTCCAACTATACCTATGCCGAGGCCTGTCCAAGCGAGGGGCTCGCCGACTGGATCCGGGTCCACATCAATCTTTTCGCCTTCCTCGGCGGCGTGCCGACATTCGTAGTCTGCGACAATCTCAAGGCCGCCGTCACCAATCCCGACCGCCACGATCCCGGCCTCAACCGAACCTATGCCGAGATGGCGAGCCATTACGGCACGGCCATTCTCGCAGCCCGGCCGCGGCGCCCAAAAGATAAGGCAAAGGTCGAAGTTGCGGTGCAAGTCGCCCAGCGATGGATTCTGGCGCGGCTGCGCAACCAACGCTTCTTTTCGTTGGCGGAGCTGAACGCAGCCATCAAAACACTCGTCGTCGAACTCAATGCAAGGCAGATGCGCGACTTTGGCGCCAGTCGCGCCGAACTGTTCGCCGAGCTCGACAAGCCCAAGCTTACAAAGCTGCCGGACCAGGCTTACGCTTTCGCACGCTGGAAGCGATGCCGGATCGGCCCCGACTATCATATCGAGATCGATGGACACTGGTATTCCGCGCCGTATCGGCTCATCCGTGAGCTTGTCGACGCACGCATCGATGACAGAACGGTCGAGATCTTCCACAACGGCCGCAGGATCGCCAGCCACGCCCGCGCGCCCAACCGGCGGGGCCACACCACCATCGCCGACCATATGCCCAGCGCCCATCGGCGCTACGGTCAATGGACGCCCGCCGGAGTGATCGTCGCCGGCGAGCGGATCGGTCCGTCGACCGCCGCCTTCTTCCAGGCCGTGATCGCGGCCCGGCCGCATCCCGAGCAAGGCTTTCGCACCTGCCTCGGCATTCTGTCACTGGTCAAAAGCTACAGCGCGGAGCGCGTCGAAGCGGCCTGCCGGCGCGGCATTCTGATCAAGGCGCGATCCGTCGCCTCGATCCGCTCCATCCTCCAGAACGGTCTGGATCGTACCTTTCTCGACGAGCCCTCCGAACACCAACCCCTGCGCCACGGCAACATCCGCGGCCGCGATTATTTTCACTGAAGCCAAGGAGACCTGTATGCTCAACCATCCCACCCACGAACGCCTGATCGAGCTCGGCTTGAGCGGCATGGCCAAGGCCTTCGAGGAGCAGCGACGATCGCCTGATCTCGAAGCCTTGCCGTTCGAAGATCGCATCGGCCTGCTGGTCGACCGGGAAGCGGCGGAACGCGACACCAGGCGGCTCACCACGCGCCTCAAGCTGGCCTCGCTCCGCCAGAATGCCTGCGTGGAGGACGTCGATTTGCGCACGCCGCGGGGTATCGACCGGGCCGTCTTCGCCAAGCTCGCCAGCGGCGACTGGATCGATCGCCACGAGAATTTGCTCATAACCGGGGCGACCGGATTGGGCAAAAGTTGGTTAGCCTGTGCCCTCGGCCACAAGGCCTGCCGAGATAATCGCTCGGTCCTCTATCACCGCGTCCCAAGATTGTTCGAAGCGTTGGGGCTCGCGCGGGGCGATGGACGTTATGCCCGCTTGCTCAAAACCCTTGGCCGCGCCCAGGTTCTGATTTTGGATGATTGGGGATTGTCGGTGCTCACCGCTGCCGAGCGGCGCGATCTACTGGAAATCCTTGACGATCGCCATGGCCGCTCCTCCACCATCGTAACCAGCCAACTCCCTGTGGACACATGGCACGAAGTTATCGGAGATCCCACGCTAGAGCATTTTCCGACCGGAAAGAATCGGGTGGGGATTCCCAAAACGGCGCGAGTCAGATTCAAGCTGCATGCTGGCGAGGGAGGCCAGCATGTATGGCCAGGGCGCTTTCGGTTGATCTTCGCCAAAGGGTGGTAGCCGCGATTGACGGTGGCATGTCCTGTCGACAGGCTGCTGAGCGCTTTGGTGTCAGCGCGGCCAGTGCAATCCGCTGGCGCGGTCGCCTCAAGAAAGTTGGCGACATCGTTCCTAAACGCCAGGGCGGTGACCGCAAATCGCAGCGCATCGAAGCGCATTCGCAATTGATTCTGGAGGCGGTGACAGCGAGGCCGGATATCACGCTTGCCGAGTTGCGAGAACTGTTGAAACGTCGTGGAATATCGACTGGCATCGCGTCGCTCTGGCGTTTTTTCCAGCGCAGAAAGATCACACTTAAAAAAAGACAGCGCACGCCGCCGAGCAACGGCGCGGCGATATAAATGCCGCACGTGAGGAGTGGTTCGAAGGGCAAATCGACCTTGACCCTGAGCGTCTCGTCTTCATCGACGAAACCAGCGCCAACACCAAAATGGCGCGGCGTTACGGGCGCTCGCCACGCGGCGAGCGATGTCGTGCAGCTATCCCACACGGACATTGGAAGACGACGACGTTCACCGCTGGATTGCGCTCCGACGGTCTGATCGCGCCGCTTGTTCTGGACGGTCCAATGGATGGCGACGCTTTCCTGGCCTACGTCGAGCAATTGCTCGCCCCATCGCTGCGGCCGGGCGATACCGTTATCATGGACAACTTGCCCGCTCACAAGGTCCATGGCGTTCGAGAGGCCATCCAGGCGGTCGGAGCTAGCCTGCTCTATCTTCCGCCCTACAGTCCAGACTTCAACCCGATTGAAATGGCCTTCTCCAAACTGAAAGCGCTGTTGCGGACCGCCGCAGCCCGCACCATGCCCGATCTCTGGCAAGCAATCGCCAACGCTCTCAAACGCTTCTCACCCGAGGAATGTCAAAATTATCTCGTCGCGGCTGGTTACGACGCAACGTGATCGGAAAACGCTCTAGGCGACGCGATTCTGGATCGCCTCGTCCACAACGCTCACCGCCTCCAGCTTGCTGGCGAAAGCATGCGAAAACGCAACGCCAAAACCATCACCCTTGACGAGCAGCCAGAACGCTGACCCTATCACCGCCTCGGCCGGAGCGAGGCTGCTCACGATCGTCTGAATTCGGCGCTCATGATCGCGCGAAATCGCTGCTCACGATCACTGAAATATGCAGCCAAGCCCAATCGTCGATTCCGACGACGGTCGGAGCAACGAAATCCGGCAACGGGGCCGAGTGAATCATTCGGAGCAAGGTGTCGCCGCTGACCGGCATGGCCAGTTTGCGCGCCAGGCGTGAGCCGGGCTCTCCGCCGACCGCAAAGCCGATCGCCAGTTGGCTCTCGCCGAGGCGGGTTGTGCGTCTTGCTTTCGGCCGCACCGTTGCCGGTAGTCGTTCGGTGAATATCCGACGCGGGCATTGCAGATTCGCGCATCGAAACCGTCGCGCGTGAAGCCGGATTTCGACAACCCGACCCTGCCAGGGCAGATCGGCTAAGCGTCGCACGTAATGGCTGTGGACGCGACACGTCTGGCAGCCGCAACAGGGACAGAGCGAGACCGCTGACTTCGGCCGAGCTACGAGCACCACCCTGTTGGTCTGGGGAAGGATCTCGACAATCGAAAGCTCGGAGGAAACCAGTGAGCGGAAGGCTTGGAGCAAGGCGAATCACGGGCGTCGACTGCGATTCCGACCTTATGCCCTTATTTGCACTGTCCGTGAATCCTGCACCCTGCACCAAATGTGCGGAAGAACCCCTAATTGCCGCGCGGAATGCTCTACTTGTCGTCCACTTTCTCCGACTTGAAACCGGTTTACCTCTCAGTTGTTAACCGGGCGATGATCTTGAAATTTTATGAGCCACTACTCTTGGGAGGGGGTCTATCGGCTGTTAAGGCCGTTGATAGGTGTCGAGCCAGAACTCGGCGGTTCTCCGGGACACTCATCATAGTCACGTGGTCGCCCGGAATTGGCACGGCATGAATGGCCTCCGCACTCAGAACGCGGTCCCAACCCCGCAGGGGCGCACCCTCTGGATCTATTGAATTTTTGCGAGATCGTGCGCGACGGCTAAGATGCTCGTTGCTATAGAACTGATGTATCTCAATCGGTAGGGATGGTACCTCATACAAGTCCAGCGCCCTATGAAACTGCATGCTCCTTTCATACGTCAGAATGTCGTTCTCGAGATCACGATCCAAATGGATCGCCCCAACTTTCTGGGCCTTTTCAAGGAGCTTAGAAATTGAACTTTGTTCAGCGAAGCGTTCAAGCATTTTGAACTTCTCGTCGTCTAATTCGAGAGATTCCAACAACGCTTCTCGCAACATTTGGGTGGGTGATACGCTTGACGGTTTTGCAGGTAGCACAACATCGATTAGAGCGATGAATGAAACAGCTTCATCAAGATCCAGTAACTGCTGCGCAATGGCGTAGGCCAAGACTCCTCCTGATGAATATCCAGCGAATCGATATGGACCTCGTGCCTGAATCTCTCTAATCGCCAAATTTACTTGCGAGGCTATCTCTTCAAGATCTGGAACTCGAACTTCACTGAATTGGGGCCATGGCAAAGCGTAGACAGGACATTCTACGTTCATTTCCTGGACCAAACTGGGGACATAGGAGCAGTCGCCCAAACCTGTGGGAACAAAGAACAGTGGCGGCTGCAATCCGGTTGCTCGAACACAAATCACTCTCGAACTGCTGGGCTGTGGTTCCAATTGAGTCTTTGATGCAAGTTCCTTTAGAACGGGGGCTTGGAAGAGGTCGGCGGCACTGAACTTGAGCCCAAGATCAAGTGCGCGACTGAGCAATTGCACAGCTAGCAGGGAATGGCCGCCGAGCGCAAAGAAGTTGTCGTGGCGCCCGATGCGCTCCACACCGAGAAGCTCGGCCCAGATCTGTGCCAGCGTGGTCTCGATCTCGCCCTGCGGCGGCTCATAGGCGCGATGCGCATACGCCTCCTCGCCCGGGGCCGGCAGCGCGTTCCGATCGACCTTGCCGTTCACCGTCAGCGGCAGCCCCGCCAGCCGCACGAACGCAGACGGCACCATGTAGTCCGGCAGCCGCGCACTCAAGTGTGCGCGCAAACCCCCGGCAAGATCAGATTCCTCAGCTTCGGGGGCGACGACATACGCAACGAGCCGCTGCTCGCCGCGGCCATCCTCGCGCGCCACCACCACCGCATCACCCACCGCCGGATGCTCGAGGAGCCGCGCCGCGATCTCGCCCGGCTCGATCCGGAAGCCGCGGATCTTCACCTGCTCGTCGTTGCGCCCCAAAAACTCCAGATTGCCGTCCGCCAGGTAGCGTGCCAGGTCGCCGGTCCGGTACAGCCGGTCGCCGTCCACAAAGGGGCTGGCGATGAACCGCTCCGCCGTCAGCTCAGGGCGGTTCAGGTAGCCCCGCGCCACCCCCGCACCGCCAATGCAGAGCTCGCCCACCGCCCCGAACGGCACCGGCTCCCCATGATCGTCCAGCAGATAGATCCGAAGATCGGGAATGCGCCTTCCGATCTGACTGCCCGAATCGGTGGTGTCAGACTGATCAAGAGACCGATAGGTGACATGCACGGTCGTTTCCGTAATACCGTACATGTTGATCAATTGTGGTGCACGATCTGAATGCCTTGCATACCACGGCTTCAGAATCGATGGCTCCAGAGCCTCTCCACCCAAAATAACGTAGCGAAGGCGGTTTCGAGCACCGCGCTGACGCTCCAGATCCACAAGAGCTTTAAAAGCCGAAGGGGTCTGATTCAGAACTGTAACGCCGGACTTGCAGATGAGATCATCGAAGTCAGGAGCAGAGCGAGCGGTGTCGCTCGGCACAAGAATCAAACGACCGCCATAACGCAGTGCGCCCCACAACTCCCACACCGAGAAGTCGAACGAGAAGGAATGGAACAGGCACCATACGTCCTGTTCAGTGAACCCATACCATTCCTGCGTCGCCTCGAACAAACGAACGATCTGAGCATGCTCGACCATGACGCCCTTGGGCGTACCGGTGGATCCCGAGGTGTAGATCACGTAGGCGAGATGGCGGGAGGTGAGGCCGAGCGCGCGCGTATCCGGATCCGATTCCGGCAGGCTGGCCCAGGCCGGTGCCGCCGCATCGAGCTCCAGCACGCTCGCATCGAGGCCCACATCGCCCAAGGCGGCGCGGCCCGCCGCATCGGTCAGCAGCAGCCGCGGCGCCGCATCCTCCAGCACCTGGCGCAACCGCGCCGACGGATAGGCCGGGTCCAGCGGCACATACGCCCCGCCGGCCTTCAGGATCGCCAAAAGCCCCACCACCATCAGCGGACTGCGCGCAACGCAGATTGCCACCGGCTGATCCGGCTTCACCCCGAGGGCGATCAGATGATGCGCCAGCTGGTTGGCGTGCGCATTGAGCGCGCCATAGCTTACGCGCTGGTCCTGATAGACCAGCGCCACCGCCTCCGGCGCCTTGCGCACCTGCGCCTCGAACAGCTCCTGGATGCACTTGTCCGCAGGATACGGTGCCGCCGTCCGGTTCAGCTCCTCCAGCAGATAGGTACGCTCGTCCGCTGGCAGGATGTCCAGCTCCCGCACCGGCGTGTCCGGCGCCCGCTCCAGCGCCTCTGCCAGCTGCTCGAGCGCCCGCTGCATGTAGCCGCAGATCCGATCCGCCGAGATAGGCTCCGCCACCTGCGCCGTCAGCCCGAGCGCCTCGCCAAAATCCTCCACTGACAAGGTCAGCGGATAATTGGTGCGCTCCTCCCCGCCCAGCCATTCCACGCCCACCAGACTGTCATCGGTTGCGGTGGCGACCGCCGCGGTGTTGTGGCGGTAGTTCAACAACGCGCTGAACAGCGGCGCCGGCGCCGCAATGGCACTGCAGCGCTGCGCCAGCGCCAGCGAGGCATGCTCATGTGCCAGCAGCTCGGCCAGCCGGGCATGCGTGGTTCGCACGCTCGCCTCGACCGCAGTCCCATCAAGATCAAGCCGCAGCGGCAGGGTGTTGATGAACAGCCCCATGGCGCGGTCGGCGCCGGCGTTGCCCTGCAGGCGGCCGAACAGCACCGTGCCGAACACCACCTGCTCGCGGCCGCTGCTGCGCGCCACCACCTGCCCCCACGCCAGATGGCACAGGCTTGCCAGACTGACGCCCAGCCGCCGCGCCTGTTCCCGCAGCCGCGCATGGAGCGCCGGCGGCAACAACCGATGCGCCTCACGAACCCCGCCGCCGTCGCCGCGCACCTCGCTCAAGCCGAACGGCGTGGTCGGCTCGTCGATGTCGGCCAGCAGCTCCCGGAAGAACGCTTCGTCCGCCTCGGCATCACCGCGTAGATGCACCTGCGCCACCAGATTGCGGAACGGCTGCGGCGCCGGCAGCTCATGCTGGCGCCCCTCCAGCTCGGCCCGGACCTCAGCATGCATCACGTCCAGCGTGGTGTGATCCCCGATCAGATGATGCTGCAGCTCCAGCAGCAGCCAGCGCGCGCTGCCGGGCTCGCGCGCAATCACAAACCGCAGCAGTGGCGCCCGGCCAAGCTCGATGCGGTGCCGGCGCGGATCAAACCGCTCCCTCAGCTGCTCGGCGCCAGCACCATGAGCGCCATCCAGCTCGACCTCGGTCACCTCCAGTTGCGCCTTCCGCCACACCACCTGGGCCGGCTGCGACAGCCCCTCCCAGACAAACGAGGTGCGCAGGATGTCATGCCGATCCACCACCCGCTGGACCGCGGCAAGATAGCGCTCGAGCAGCCCACGCTCGGCAAACGCCATCTGCGATACCAGCAGGTATGGATCGCCCTTTGCCGCCAGCAGATGATGGAACAGGATGCCGTCCTGCAGCGGCGACAGGCCGTAAATGTCCTGGATGTTGCCAACCCCGCCGGGCACCGTGGCGATGATCCGGTCGATCTCGTCCTGTGCCAGCCCGATCAGCGGCAGCATCTGTGGCGTGATCGCCGCACTCCGTTCGGTGATCAGGTTGGCCGGGACCGCCACCTCCTGATGGTGGCCGAGGCTTGCGGCCAGATCCGCCAGCACCGGCTGGGCGAACAGGGTGCGCACTTCGATGCCCAGCGACCGCCGCCGCAGAAGCTCCATCAACTGTACCGCCAACAGCGAGTGGCCGCCCAGTTCGAAGAAGTGATCGTGGCGCCCGATGCGCTCCACACCGAGAAGCTCGGCCCAGATCGTTGCCAGTGCCGTCTCGATCTCGCCCTGCGGCGGCGCGTAGGCGCGATGCGCATACGCCTCCTCGCCCGGGGCCGGCAGCGCGTTCCGATCGACCTTGCCGTTCACCGTCAGCGGCAGCCCCGCCAGCCGCACGAACGCAGACGGCACCATGTAGTCCGGCAGCCGCGCACTCAAGTGTGCGCGCAAACCCCCGGCAAGATCAGATTCCTCAGCTTCGGGGGCGACGACATACGCAACGAGCCGCTGCTCGCCGCGGCCATCCTCGCGCGCCACCACCACCGCATCACCCACCGCCGGATGCTCGAGGAGCCGCGCCGCGATCTCGCCCGGCTCGATCCGGAAGCCGCGGATCTTCACCTGCTCGTCGTTGCGCCCCAAAAACTCCAGATTGCCGCCCGCCAGGTAGCGTGCCAGGTCGCCGGTCCGGTACAGCCGGTCGCCGTCCACAAAGGGGCTGGCGATGAACCGCTCCGCCGTCAGCTCAGGGCGGTTCAGGTAGCCCCGCGCCACCCCCGCACCGCCAATGCAGAGCTCGCCCACCGCCCCGAACGGCACCGGCTCCCCATGATCGTCCAGCAGATAGATCCGAAGATCGGGAATGCGCCTTCCGATCTGACTGCCCGAATCGGTGGTGTCAGACTGATCAAGAGACCGATAGGTGACATGCACGGTCGTTTCCGTAATACCGTACATGTTGATCAATTGTGGTGCACGATCTGAATGCCTTGCATACCACGGCTTCAGAATCGATGGCTCCAGAGCCTCTCCACCCAAAATAACGTAGCGAAGGCGGTTTCGAGCACCGCGCTGACGCTCCAGATCCACAAGAGCTTTAAAAGCCGAAGGGGTCTGATTCAGAACTGTAACGCCGGACTTGCAGATGAGATCATCGAAGTCAGGAGCAGAGCGAGCGGTGTCGCTCGGCACAAGAATCAAACGACCGCCATAACGCAGTGCGCCCCACAACTCCCACACCGAGAAGTCGAACGAGAAGGAATGGAACAGGCACCATACGTCCTGTTCAGTGAACCCATACCATTCCTGCGTCGCCTCGAACAAACGAACGATCTGAGCATGCTCGACCATGACGCCCTTGGGCGTACCGGTGGATCCCGAGGTGTAGATCACGTAGGCGAGATGGCGGGAGGTGAGGCCGAGCGCGCGCGTATCCGGATCCGATTCCGGCAGGCTGGCCCAGGCCGGTGCCGCCGCATCGAGCTCCAGCACGCTCGCATCGAGGCCCACATCGCCCAAGGCGGCGCGGCCCGCCGCATCGGTCAGCAGCAGCCGCGGCGCCGCATCCTCCAGCACCTGGCGCAACCGCGCCGACGGATAGGCCGGGTCCAGCGGCACATACGCCCCGCCGGCCTTCAGGATCGCCAAAAGCCCCACCACCATCAGCGGACTGCGCGCAACGCAGATTGCCACCGGCTGATCCGGCTTCACCCCGAGGGCGATCAGATGATGCGCCAGCTGGTTGGCGTGCGCATTGAGCGCGCCATAGCTTACGCGCTGGTCCTGATAGACCAGCGCCACCGCCTCCGGCGCCTTGCGCACCTGCGCCTCGAACAGCTCCTGGATGCACTTGTCCGCAGGATACGGTGCCGCCGTCCGGTTCAGCTCCTCCAGCAGATAGGTACGCTCGTCCGCTGGCAGGATGTCCAGCTCCCGCACCGGCGTGTCCGGCGCCCGCTCCAGCGCCTCTGCCAGCTGCTCGAGCGCCCGCTGCATGTAGCCGCAGATCCGATCCGCCGAGATAGGCTCCGCCACCTGCGCCGTCAGCCCGAGCGCCTCGCCAAAATCCTCCACTGACAAGGTCAGCGGATAATTGGTGCGCTCCTCCCCGCCCAGCCATTCCACGCCCACCAGACTGTCATCGGTTGCGGTGGCGACCGCCGCGGTGTTGTGGCGGTAGTTCAACAACGCGCTGAACAGCGGCGCCGGCGCCGCAATGGCACTGCAGCGCTGCGCCAGCGCCAGCGAGGCATGCTCATGTGCCAGCAGCTCGGCCAGCCGGGCATGCGTGGTTCGCACGCTCGCCTCGACCGCAGTCCCATCAAGATCAAGCCGCAGCGGCAGGGTGTTGATGAACAGCCCCATGGCGCGGTCGGCGCCGGCGTTGCCCTGCAGGCGGCCGAACAGCACCGTGCCGAACACCACCTGCTCGCGGCCGCTGCTGCGCGCCACCACCTGCCCCCACGCCAGATGGCACAGGCTTGCCAGACTGACGCCCAGCCGCCGCGCCTGTTCCCGCAGCCGCGCATGGAGCGCCGGCGGCAACAACCGATGCGCCTCACGAACCCCGCCGCCGTCGCCGCGCACCTCGCTCAAGCCGAACGGCGTGGTCGGCTCGTCGATGTCGGCCAGCAGCTCCCGGAAGAACGCTTCGTCCGCCTCGGCATCACCGCGTAGATGCACCTGCGCCACCAGATTGCGGAACGGCTGCGGCGCCGGCAGCTCATGCTGGCGCCCCTCCAGCTCGGCCCGGACCTCAGCATGCATCACGTCCAGCGTGGTGTGATCCCCGATCAGATGATGCTGCAGCTCCAGCAGCAGCCAGCGCGCGCTGCCGGGCTCGCGCGCAATCACAAACCGCAGCAGTGGCGCCCGGCCAAGCTCGATGCGGTGCCGGCGCGGATCAAACCGCTCCCTCAGCTGCTCGGCGCCAGCACCATGAGCGCCATCCAGCTCGACCTCGGTCACCTCCAGTTGCGCCTTCCGCCACACCACCTGGGCCGGCTGCGACAGCCCCTCCCAGACAAACGAGGTGCGCAGGATGTCATGCCGATCCACCACCCGCTGGACCGCGGCAAGATAGCGCTCGAGCAGCCCACGCTCGGCAAACGCCATCTGCGATACCAGCAGGTATGGATCGCCCTTTGCCGCCAGCAGATGATGGAACAGGATGCCGTCCTGCAGCGGCGACAGGCCGTAAATGTCCTGGATGTTGCCAACCCCGCCGGGCACCGTGGCGATGATCCGGTCGATCTCGTCCTGTGCCAGCCCGATCAGCGGCAGCATCTGTGGCGTGATCGCCGCACTCCGTTCGGTGATCAGGTTGGCCGGGACCGCCACCTCCTGATGGTGGCCGAGGCTTGCGGCCAGATCCGCCAGCACCGGCTGGGCGAACAGGGTGCGCACTTCGATGCCCAGCGACCGCCGCCGCAGAAGCTCCATCAACTGTACCGCCAACAGCGAGTGGCCGCCCAGTTCGAAGAAGTGATCGTGGCGCCCGATGCGCTCCACACCGAGAAGCTCGGCCCAGATCGTTGCCAGTGCCGTCTCGATCTCGCCCTGCGGCGGCGCGTAGGCGCGATGCGCATACGCCTCCTCGCCCGGGGCCGGCAGCGCGTTCCGATCGACCTTGCCGTTCACCGTCAGCGGCAGCCCCGCCAGCCGCACGAACGCAGACGGCACCATGTAGTCCGGCAGCCGCGCACTCAAGTGTGCGCGCAAACCCCCGGCAAGATCAGATTCCTCAGCTTCGGGGGCGACGACATACGCAACGAGCCGCTGCTCGCCGCGGCCATCCTCGCGCGCCACCACCACCGCATCACCCACCGCCGGATGCTCGAGGAGCCGCGCCGCGATCTCGCCCGGCTCGATCCGGAAGCCGCGGATCTTCACCTGCTCGTCGTTGCGCCCCAAAAACTCCAGATTGCCGCCCGCCAGGTAGCGTGCCAGGTCGCCGGTCCGGTACAGCCGGTCGCCGTCCACAAAGGGGCTGGCGATGAACCGCTCCGCCGTCAGCTCAGGGCGGTTCAGGTAGCCCCGCGCCACCCCCGCACCGCCAATGCAGAGCTCGCCCACCGCCCCGAACGGCACCGGCTCCCCATGACCATCCAGCAGATACACACGCGTGTTCGCAATCGGACGGCCAATCGTTTCAACGACAACGTCCCCCCTTCGTATGCAAATCCAGGTCGAGTAGGTCGTTGTCTCGGAAGGACCGTACAGATTACAGATCTTCTCGACACCACTGCTCTCAAATGCCTTCGCGATGAGATCCGCCTTCAGCCGCTCGCCGGCCAAATTGATGACGCTTGTCGAAGCCGGTACTGCTTTCTGATCGAGCAGAGCGGCGATCGCCGAAGGGACGGTGTTGATTAAGGAGACATCCGACTGCGTTTGCGCATTCTCGACAAGGTGCAGCCTGGTTCCTTGCGAGAGTGGAACGAAGCACTCGTAGATCGACAGATCAAAGCTGATCGAGGTGGCAAACAGCGTCCGGCTGATTTCTGATTCCGCAAACACGCCGCTGCTCCAATGCAGCAGGTTGACAGTGCTCCGATGCTCGACCATGACGCCCTTGGGCGTACCGGTGGATCCCGAGGTGTAGATCACGTAGGCGAGATGGCGGGAGGTGAGGCCGAGCGCGCGCGGGGCCGGATCCGATTCCGGCAGGCTGGCCCAGGCCGGTGCCGCCGCATCGAGTTCCAGCACGCTCGCATCGAGGCCCACATCGCCCAAGGCGGCGCGGCCCGCCGCATCGGTCAGCAGCAGCCGCGGCGCCGCATCCTCCAGCACCTGGCGCAACCGCGCCGACGGATAGGCCGGGTCCAGCGGCACATACGCCCCGCCGGCCTTCAGGATCGCCAAAAGCCCCACCACCATCAGCGGACTGCGCGCAACGCAGATTGCCACCGGCTGATCCGGCTTCACCCCGAGGGCGATCAGATGATGCGCCAGCTGGTTGGCGTGCGCATTGAGCGCGCCATAGCTTACGCGCTGGTCCTGATAGACCAGCGCCACCGCCTCCGGCGCCTTGCGCACCTGCGCCTCGAACAGCTCCTGGATGCACTTGTCCGCAGGATACGGTGCCGCCGTCCGGTTCAGCTCCTCCAGCAGATAGGTGCGCTCGGCGGACGACAGCAGCTCAATCCGCCCGACCTCTTGCTGCGCATCGGCAGCCATCGCCCGCAGCAGCGCCAGCAGATAATCCCGCTGCCGCTCGATCGTCGTCTGATCAAACAGCGCGGTGGCATAAGCCAGCGTTCCGGCGATCTCCTCACCCTGCTCGCCAAGGCTCAGCTCCAGATCGAACTTGACCTGATCAATCTCTTCCCCGGCAGCTTCCACACTCAGCCCCGGCAGGTCCAATGACCCAACCGCATTGTTCTCCCAGGCCAGCATCACCTGGAACAACGGCGTATGATCAAGAGCCCGCGGCGGCTGCACGATCTCCACCACCTGCTCGAACGGCAGCTCCTGGTGCTCCTGCGCTCCCAACGCCGTGCGCCGCGTCCGCTCCAACAGCTCCGACACGCTCGGCTCGCCCGACAGGTCCAGCCGGAGCGCCAGGGTGTTGACGAAGAAGCCGATCAGCTCTTCGATCTCGCGGTGCCCCCGATTGGCACTCGGCACCCCGATCACAAGATCGTCCTGTCCCGACAGACGCGACAGCACCGCAGCCCACCCCGCCAGCACGGTCATGAACAATGTCGTGCCATGCTGCCGGCTCAGCCGCTTCAGCCCCCGCGTCAGATCCGCATCAATGATGATCGGGACCGTCGCCCCGGCAAACGACTGTTGCGCCGGCCGCGGCCGGTCCGTCGGCAGCGCCAGACGGGCCGGCGCGCCGGACAGATTGCTGCGCCAATACTGCGCCTGGCGCTGCAGCCGTTCCCCCGACAGCCACTGCCGTTGCCAGGCAGCATAGTCCGGATACTGGATCGCAAGCGGCGGCAGCGGATCGTCCTGCCCAGCCGCGAATGCCCGGTACAGCTGAGTGAGCTCGCCCACCAACACGCCCAGCGACCAGCCGTCCGAGACGATGTGGTGCTGGGTCAGCAGCAACACGTGCGCCTCGTCCGACAGCCGGATCAGCCGGCCGCGGATCAGCGGGCCCCGCGCCAGATCAAACGGCGTGCGCGCCTCCTGCTGGCACAGCTGCGACAGCGCGGCGTCCGCATCCAGCCTGCCCCGCAGATCGTGCTCCACGACCGGCAGCCCCGCCTCCTCCGGCAGAAGCTCAACCCGGAGCTTGCCCTCCGAGGTGACAAAGACGCTGCGCAGCGCCTCATGCCGCGCAAACAAACGGTCCAGGCTGCGTTGCCAGGCGCTGCGGTCGAGCCCACCCTTCAGCCGCCACGCCAGCGGCACGTGATAGTGCGTGCTGCCCTGATCCAGCTGCGCCAAAAACCACAGCCGCTGCTGCGCAAATGACAGCACAAGCGGCTCGTGACGTGACACGGCCACAATCGCCGGCAGCTCTTGCGGACCGCAGCGGCTCAACAGCTCGACGATGCTTGCCGCCAGATCGGCCAGCACCGGTCTTGCAAACAGCGTCCGCAGCGGCAGCTCGACACCCTGCGCCTGCGACAGCCGGCTCGACATCTGTACTGCCAACAGCGAGTGGCCGCCCAGTTCGAAGAAGTGATCGTGGCGCCCGATGCGCTCCACACCGAGAAGCTCGGCCCAGATCGTTGCCAGCGCCGTCTCGATCTCGCCCTGCGGCGGCGCGTAGGCGCGATGCGCATACGCCTCCTCGCCCGGGGCCGGCAGCGCGTTCCGATCGACCTTGCCGTTCACCGTCAGCGGCAGCCCCGCCAGCCGCACGAACGCAGACGGCACCATGTAGTCCGGCAGCCGCGCACTCAAGTGTGC
The DNA here is from genome assembly GCF_011516635.5 of Bradyrhizobium barranii subsp. apii. Lineage (GTDB taxonomy): Bacteria > Pseudomonadota > Alphaproteobacteria > Rhizobiales > Xanthobacteraceae > Bradyrhizobium > Bradyrhizobium barranii. Next base: position 280,948 of record NZ_CP096256.1, read on the forward strand.
GCGCAAACCCCCGGCAAGATCAGATTCCTCAGCTTCGGGGGCGACGACATACGCAACGAGCCGCTGCTCGCCGCGGCCATCCTCGCGCGCCACCACCACCGCATCACCCACCGCCGGATGCTCGAGGAGCCGCGCCGCGATCTCGCCCGGCTCGATCCGGAAGCCGCGGATCTTCACCTGCTCGTCGTTGCGCCCCAAAAACTCCAGATTGCCGCCCGCCAGGTAGCGTGCCAGGTCGCCGGTCCGGTACAGCCGGTCGCCGTCCACAAAGGGGCTGGCGATGAACCGCTCCGCCGTCAGCTCAGGGCGGTTCAGGTAGCCCCGCGCCACCCCCGCACCGCCAATGCAGAGCTCGCCCACCGCCCCGAACGGCACCGGCTCCCCATGATCGTCCAGCAGATAGATCCGCGTGTTCGCGATCGGACGGCCGATCGGGACAATGGCCTCATCAAACTCAGCCGGACAACTCCAGGTCGTCGCACAAACCGTCGTTTCGGTCGGTCCATAGCCGTTGACAATGGATGCGGCAGGCAGGCATCGGATAAGTTCAGCCTTCGGCAGCTCTCCGGCAAGAATGAGAGCTTGCGACGCCAAATATTCCACATGCTTGCTTTGCTGAAGTAAGGCTGGGGGCAACGTCGCGTGCGTGATGGCTTCGCTTCGCAGATAATCCGATAGCTTGGTGCTCGCTTGACAGAGCTCATCCGCAGGCAAATGCAATGCGGCTCCCGAGCCAAACGCCATTATAATTTCCCAAACACTCGCATCAAAACCAAAGGAGGCAAACTGCACTATTCGGCTGTTTGAACAAACGCCCAAAAGCGTTATCTGAGCCAGCCCCAGATTGACCAAGCTCCGATGCTCGACCATGACGCCCTTGGGCGTACCGGTGGATCCCGAGGTGTAGATCACGTAGGCGAGATGGCGGGAGGTGAGGCCGAGCGCGCGCGGGTCCGGATCCGATTCCGGCAGGCTGGCCCAGGCCGGTGCCGCCGCATCGAGTTCCAGCACGCTCGCATCGAGGCCCACATCGCCCAAGGCGGCGCGGCCCGCCGCATCGGTCAGCAGCAGCCGCGGCGCCGCATCCTCCAGCACCTGGCGCAACCGCGCCGACGGATAGGCCGGGTCCAGCGGCACATACGCCCCGCCGGCCTTCAGGATCGCCAAAAGCCCCACCACCATCAGCGGACTGCGCGCAACGCAGATTGCCACCGGCTGATCCGGCTTCACCCCGAGGGCGATCAGATGATGCGCCAGCTGGTTGGCGTGCGCATTGAGCGCGCCATAGCTTACGCGCTGGTCCTGATAGACCAGCGCCACCGCCTCCGGCGCCTTGCGCACCTGCGCCTCGAACAGCTCCTGGATGCACTTGTCCGCAGGATACGGTGCCGCCGTCCGGTTCAGCTCCTCCAGCAGATAGGTGCGCTCGGCGGACGACAGCAGCTCAATCCGCCCGACCTCTTGCTGCGCATCGGCAGCCATCGCCCGCAGCAGCGCCAGCAGATAATCCCGCTGCCGCTCGATCGTCGTCTGATCAAACAGCGCGGTGGCATAAGCCAGCGTTCCGGCGATCTCCTCACCCTGCTCGCCAAGGCTCAGCTCCAGATCGAACTTGACCTGATCAATCTCTTCCCCGGCAGCTTCCACACTCAGCCCCGGCAGGTCCAATGACCCAACCGCATTGTTCTCCCAGGCCAGCATCACCTGGAACAACGGCGTATGATCAAGAGCCCGCGGCGGCTGCACGATCTCCACCACCTGCTCGAACGGCAGCTCCTGGTGCTCCTGCGCTCCCAACGCCGTGCGCCGCGTCCGCTCCAACAGCTCCGACACGCTCGGCTCGCCCGACAGGTCCAGCCGGAGCGCCAGGGTGTTGACGAAGAAGCCGATCAGCTCTTCGATCTCGCGGTGCCCCCGATTGGCACTCGGCACCCCGATCACAAGATCGTCCTGTCCCGACAGACGCGACAGCACCGCAGCCCACCCCGCCAGCACGGTCATGAACAATGTCGTGCCATGCTGCCGGCTCAGCCGCTTCAGCCCCCGCGTCAGATCCGCATCAATGATGATCGGGACCGTCGCCCCGGCAAACGACTGTTGCGCCGGCCGCGGCCGGTCCGTCGGCAGCGCCAGACGGGCCGGCGCGCCGGACAGATTGCTGCGCCAATACTGCGCCTGGCGCTGCAGCCGTTCCCCCGACAGCCACTGCCGTTGCCAGGCAGCATAGTCCGGATACTGGATCGCAAGCGGCGGCAGCGGATCGTCCTGCCCAGCCGCGAATGCCCGGTACAGCTGAGTGAGCTCGCCCACCAACACGCCCAGCGACCAGCCGTCCGAGACGATGTGGTGCTGGGTCAGCAGCAACACGTGCGCCTCGTCCGACAGCCGGATCAGCCGGCCGCGGATCAGCGGGCCCCGCGCCAGATCAAACGGCGTGCGCGCCTCCTGCTGGCACAGCTGCGACAGCGCGGCGTCCGCATCCAGCCTGCCCCGCAGATCGTGCTCCACGACCGGCAGCCCCGCCTCCTCCGGCAGAAGCTCAACCCGGAGCTTGCCCTCCGAGGTGACAAAGACGCTGCGCAGCGCCTCATGCCGCGCAAACAAACGGTCCAGGCTGCGTTGCCAGGCGCTGCGGTCGAGCCCACCCTTCAGCCGCCACGCCAGCGGCACGTGATAGTGCGTGCTGCCCTGATCCAGCTGCGCCAAAAACCACAGCCGCTGCTGCGCAAATGACAGCACAAGCGGCTCGTGACGTGACACGGCCACAATCGCCGGCAGCTCTTGCGGACCGCAGCGGCTCAACAGCTCGACGATGCTTGCCGCCAGATCGGCCAGCACCGGTCTTGCAAACAGCGTCCGCAGCGGCAGCTCGACACCCTGCGCCTGCGACAGCCGGCTCGACATCTGTACTGCCAACAGCGAGTGGCCGCCCAGTTCGAAGAAGTGATCGTGGCGCCCGATGCGCTCCACACCGAGAAGCTCGGCCCAGATCGTTGCCAGCGCCGTCTCGATCTCGCCCTGCGGCGGCGCGTAGGCGCGATGCGCATACGCCTCCTCGCCCGGGGCCGGCAGCGCGTTCCGATCGACCTTGCCGTTCACCGTCAGCGGCAGCCCCGCCAGCCGCACGAACGCAGACGGCACCATGTAGTCCGGCAGCCGCGCACTCAAGTGTGCGCGCAAACCCCCGGCAAGATCAGATTCCTCAGCTTCGGGGGCGACGACATACGCAACGAGCCGCTGCTCGCCGCGGCCATCCTCGCGCGCCACCACCACCGCATCACCCACCGCCGGATGCTCGAGGAGCCGCGCCGCGATCTCGCCCGGCTCGATCCGGAAGCCGCGGATCTTCACCTGCTCGTCGTTGCGCCCCAAAAACTCCAGATTGCCGTCCGCCAGGTAGCGTGCCAGGTCGCCGGTCCGGTACAGCCGGTCGCCGTCCACAAAGGGGCTGGCGATGAACCGCTCCGCCGTCAGCTCAGGGCGGTTCAGGTAGCCCCGCGCCACCCCCGCACCGCCAATGCAGAGCTCGCCCACCGCCCCGAACGGCACCGGCTCCCCATGATCGTCCAGCAGATAGATCCGAAGATCGGGAATGCGCCTTCCGATCTGACTGCCCGAATCGGTGGTGTCAGACTGATCAAGAGACCGATAGGTGACATGCACGGTCGTTTCCGTAATACCGTACATGTTGATCAATTGTGGTGCACGATCTGAATGCCTTGCATACCACGGCTTCAGAATCGATGGCTCCAGAGCCTCTCCACCCAAAATAACGTAGCGAAGGCGGTTTCGAGCACCGCGCTGACGCTCCAGATCCACAAGAGCTTTAAAAGCCGAAGGGGTCTGATTCAGAACTGTAACGCCGGACTTGCAGATGAGATCATCGAAGTCAGGAGCAGAGCGAGCGGTGTCGCTCGGCACAAGAATCAAACGACCGCCATAACGCAGTGCGCCCCACAACTCCCACACCGAGAAGTCGAACGAGAAGGAATGGAACAGGCACCATACGTCCTGTTCAGTGAACCCATACCATTCCTGCGTCGCCTCGAACAAACGAACGATCTGAGCATGCTCGACCATGACGCCCTTGGGCGTACCGGTGGATCCCGAGGTGTAGATCACGTAGGCGAGATGGCGGGAGGTGAGGCCGAGCGCGCGCGTATCCGGATCCGATTCCGGCAGGCTGGCCCAGGCCGGTGCCGCCGCATCGAGCTCCAGCACGCTCGCATCGAGGCCCACATCGCCCAAGGCGGCGCGGCCCGCCGCATCGGTCAGCAGCAGCCGCGGCGCCGCATCCTCCAGCACCTGGCGCAACCGCGCCGACGGATAGGCCGGGTCCAGCGGCACATACGCCCCGCCGGCCTTCAGGATCGCCAAAAGCCCCACCACCATCAGCGGACTGCGCGCAACGCAGATTGCCACCGGCTGATCCGGCTTCACCCCGAGGGCGATCAGATGATGCGCCAGCTGGTTGGCGTGCGCATTGAGCGCGCCATAGCTTACGCGCTGGTCCTGATAGACCAGCGCCACCGCCTCCGGCGCCTTGCGCACCTGCGCCTCGAACAGCTCCTGGATGCACTTGTCCGCAGGATACGGTGCCGCCGTCCGGTTCAGCTCCTCCAGCAGATAGGTACGCTCGTCCGCTGGCAGGATGTCCAGCTCCCGCACCGGCGTGTCCGGCGCCCGCTCCAGCGCCTCTGCCAGCTGCTCGAGCGCCCGCTGCATGTAGCCGCAGATCCGATCCGCCGAGATAGGCTCCGCCACCTGCGCCGTCAGCCCGAGCGCCTCGCCAAAATCCTCCACTGACAAGGTCAGCGGATAATTGGTGCGCTCCTCCCCGCCCAGCCATTCCACGCCCACCAGACTGTCATCGGTTGCGGTGGCGACCGCCGCGGTGTTGTGGCGGTAGTTCAACAACGCGCTGAACAGCGGCGCCGGCGCCGCAATGGCACTGCAGCGCTGCGCCAGCGCCAGCGAGGCATGCTCATGTGCCAGCAGCTCGGCCAGCCGGGCATGCGTGGTTCGCACGCTCGCCTCGACCGCAGTCCCATCAAGATCAAGCCGCAGCGGCAGGGTGTTGATGAACAGCCCCATGGCGCGGTCGGCGCCGGCGTTGCCCTGCAGGCGGCCGAACAGCACCGTGCCGAACACCACCTGCTCGCGGCCGCTGCTGCGCGCCACCACCTGCCCCCACGCCAGATGGCACAGGCTTGCCAGACTGACGCCCAGCCGCCGCGCCTGTTCCCGCAGCCGCGCATGGAGCGCCGGCGGCAACAACCGATGCGCCTCACGAACCCCGCCGCCGTCGCCGCGCACCTCGCTCAAGCCGAACGGCGTGGTCGGCTCGTCGATGTCGGCCAGCAGCTCCCGGAAGAACGCTTCGTCCGCCTCGGCATCACCGCGTAGATGCACCTGCGCCACCAGATTGCGGAACGGCTGCGGCGCCGGCAGCTCATGCTGGCGCCCCTCCAGCTCGGCCCGGACCTCAGCATGCATCACGTCCAGCGTGGTGTGATCCCCGATCAGATGATGCTGCAGCTCCAGCAGCAGCCAGCGCGCGCTGCCGGGCTCGCGCGCAATCACAAACCGCAGCAGTGGCGCCCGGCCAAGCTCGATGCGGTGCCGGCGCGGATCAAACCGCTCCCTCAGCTGCTCGGCGCCAGCACCATGAGCGCCATCCAGCTCGACCTCGGTCACCTCCAGTTGCGCCTTCCGCCACACCACCTGGGCCGGCTGCGACAGCCCCTCCCAGACAAACGAGGTGCGCAGGATGTCATGCCGATCCACCACCCGCTGGACCGCGGCAAGATAGCGCTCGAGCAGCCCACGCTCGGCAAACGCCATCTGCGATACCAGCAGGTATGGATCGCCCTTTGCCGCCAGCAGATGATGGAACAGGATGCCGTCCTGCAGCGGCGACAGGCCGTAAATGTCCTGGATGTTGCCAACCCCGCCGGGCACCGTGGCGATGATCCGGTCGATCTCGTCCTGTGCCAGCTCGATCAGCGGCAGCATCTGTGGCGTGATCGCCGCACTCCGTTCGGTGATCAGGTTGGCCGGGACCGCCACCTCCTGATGGTGGCCGAGGCTTGCGGCCAGATCCGCCAGCACCGGCTGGACGAACAGGGTGCGCACTTCGATGCCCAGCGACCGCCGCCGCAGAAGCTCCATCAACTGTACCGCCAACAGCGAGTGGCCGCCCAGTTCGAAGAAGTGATCGTGGCGCCCGATGCGCTCCACACCGAGAAGCTCGGCCCAGATCGTTGCCAGTGCCGTCTCGATCTCGCCCTGCGGCGGCGCGTAGGCGCGATGCGCATACGCCTCCTCGCCCGGGGCCGGCAGCGCGTTCCGATCGACCTTGCCGTTCACCGTCAGCGGCAGCCCCGCCAGCCGCACGAACGCAGACGGCACCATGTAGTCCGGCAGCCGCGCACTCAAGTGTGCGCGCAAACCCCCGGCAAGATCAGATTCCTCAGCTTCGGGGGCGACGACATACGCAACGAGCCGCTGCTCGCCGCGGCCATCCTCGCGCGCCACCACCACCGCATCACCCACCGCCGGATGCTCGAGGAGCCGCGCCGCGATCTCGCCCGGCTCGATCCGGAAGCCGCGGATCTTCACCTGCTCGTCGTTGCGCCCCAAAAACTCCAGATTGCCGCCCGCCAGGTAGCGTGCCAGGTCGCCGGTCCGGTACAGCCGGTCGCCGTCCACAAAGGGGCTGGCGATGAACCGCTCCGCCGTCAGCTCAGGGCGGTTCAGGTAGCCCCGCGCCACCCCCGCACCGCCAATGCAGAGCTCGCCCACCGCCCCGAACGGCACCGGCTCCCCATGACCATCCAGCAGATACACACGCGTGTTCGCAATCGGACGGCCAATATGCGGCACTACGTCTTCGGCGAAGAGCCGTCCCGAGGTCGCCACTACGGTAGCTTCCGTAGGTCCATAGTTGTTTATCAGTTTTAGGTTCGGTGCTAGCGATCCAGGAACACGCTGGAGACGATCACCGCCAACAAGCAAGTACTCCACCTTGGAGTTTACCAGCTTATACTCCAATGCGATTGTCGCGAGCGGGGTGATCAAGAAGCCAATGTCAGGTGACTGATCACGCCACCATTGGAGCAGAAGAGAATCTGCTGCTGACGCTCTGGGCGGGAGCAGCAACGTGCTGCGGTTACATAACGCAGACCATAGCTCCCAGGTGCTGGCATCGAACGCTACTCCAGCCGTGAGCGCGCAGCAGGTTTCTGGCTGGCGACAAAAGGTTTGCACATGCCATATTATAAGATTGACCAAGCTCCGATGCTCGACCATGACGCCCTTGGGCGTACCGGTGGATCCCGAGGTGTAGATCACGTAGGCGAGATGGCGGGAGGTGAGGCCGAGCGCGCGCGGGTCCGGATCCGATTCCGGCAGGCTGGCCCAGGCCGGTGCCGCCGCATCGAGTTCCAGCACGCTCGCATCGAGGCCCACATCGCCCAAGGCGGCGCGGCCCGCCGCATCGGTCAGCAGCAGCCGCGGCGCCGCATCCTCCAGCACCTGGCGCAACCGCGCCGACGGATAGGCCGGGTCCAGCGGCACATACGCCCCGCCGGCCTTCAGGATCGCCAAAAGCCCCACCACCATCAGCGGACTGCGCGCAACGCAGATTGCCACCGGCTGATCCGGCTTCACCCCGAGGGCGATCAGATGATGCGCCAGCTGGTTGGCGTGCGCATTGAGCGCGCCATAGCTTACGCGCTGGTCCTGATAGACCAGCGCCACCGCCTCCGGCGCCTTGCGCACCTGCGCCTCGAACAGCTCCTGGATGCACTTGTCCGCAGGATACGGTGCCGCCGTCCGGTTCAGCTCCTCCAGCAGATAGGTACGCTCGTCCGCTGGCAGGATGTCCAGCTCCCGCACCGGCGTGTCCGGCGCCCGCTCCAGCGCCTCTGCCAGCTGCTCGAGCGCCCGCTGCATGTAGCCGCAGATCCGATCCGCCGAGATAGGCTCCGCCACCTGCGCCGTCAGCCCGAGCGCCTCGCCAAAATCCTCCACTGACAAGGTCAGCGGATAATTGGTGCGCTCCTCCCCGCCCAGCCATTCCACGCCCACCAGACTGTCATCGGTTGCGGTGGCGACCGCCGCGGTGTTGTGGCGGTAGTTCAACAACGCGCTGAACAGCGGCGCCGGCGCCGCAATGGCACTGCAGCGCTGCGCCAGCGCCAGCGAGGCATGCTCATGTGCCAGCAGCTCGGCCAGCCGGGCATGCGTGGTTCGCACGCTCGCCTCGACCGCAGTCCCATCAAGATCAAGCCGCAGCGGCAGGGTGTTGATGAACAGCCCCATGGCGCGGTCGGCGCCGGCGTTGCCCTGCAGGCGGCCGAACAGCACCGTGCCGAACACCACCTGCTCGCGGCCGCTGCTGCGCGCCACCACCTGCCCCCACGCCAGATGGCACAGGCTTGCCAGACTGACGCCCAGCCGCCGCGCCTGTTCCCGCAGCCGCGCATGGAGCGCCGGCGGCAACAACCGATGCGCCTCACGAACCCCGCCGCCGTCGCCGCGCACCTCGCTCAAGCCGAACGGCGTGGTCGGCTCGTCGATGTCGGCCAGCAGCTCCCGGAAGAACGCTTCGTCCGCCTCGGCATCACCGCGTAGATGCACCTGCGCCACCAGATTGCGGAACGGCTGCGGCGCCGGCAGCTCATGCTGGCGCCCCTCCAGCTCGGCCCGGACCTCAGCATGCATCACGTCCAGCGTGGTGTGATCCCCGATCAGATGATGCTGCAGCTCCAGCAGCAGCCAGCGCGCGCTGCCGGGCTCGCGCGCAATCACAAACCGCAGCAGTGGCGCCCGGCCAAGCTCGATGCGGTGCCGGCGCGGATCAAACCGCTCCCTCAGCTGCTCGGCGCCAGCACCATGAGCGCCATCCAGCTCGACCTCGGTCACCTCCAGTTGCGCCTTCCGCCACACCACCTGGGCCGGCTGCGACAGCCCCTCCCAGACAAACGAGGTGCGCAGGATGTCATGCCGATCCACCACCCGCTGGACCGCGGCAAGATAGCGCTCGAGCAGCCCACGCTCGGCAAACGCCATCTGCGATACCAGCAGGTATGGATCGCCCTTTGCCGCCAGCAGATGATGGAACAGGATGCCGTCCTGCAGCGGCGACAGGCCGTAAATGTCCTGGATGTTGCCAACCCCGCCGGGCACCGTGGCGATGATCCGGTCGATCTCGTCCTGTGCCAGCTCGATCAGCGGCAGCATCTGTGGCGTGATCGCCGCACTCCGTTCGGTGATCAGGTTGGCCGGGACCGCCACCTCCTGATGGTGGCCGAGGCTTGCGGCCAGATCCGCCAGCACCGGCTGGGCGAACAGGGTGCGCACTTCGATGCCCAGCGACCGCCGCCGCAGAAGCTCCATCAACTGTACCGCCAACAGCGAGTGGCCGCCCAGTTCGAAGAAGTGATCGTGGCGCCCGATGCGCTCCACACCGAGAAGCTCGGCCCAGATCGTTGCCAGTGCCGTCTCGATCTCGCCCTGCGGCGGCGCGTAGGCGCGATGCGCATACGCCTCCTCGCCCGGGGCCGGCAGCGCGTTCCGATCGACCTTGCCGTTCACCGTCAGCGGCAGCCCCGCCAGCCGCACGAACGCAGACGGCACCATGTAGTCCGGCAGCCGCGCACTCAAGTGTGCGCGCAAACCCCCGGCAAGATCAGATTCCTCAGCTTCGGGGGCGACGACATACGCAACGAGCCGCTGCTCGCCGCGGCCATCCTCGCGCGCCACCACCACCGCATCACCCACCGCCGGATGCTCGAGGAGCCGCGCCGCGATCTCGCCCGGCTCGATCCGGAAGCCGCGGATCTTCACCTGCTCGTCGTTGCGCCCCAAAAACTCCAGATTGCCGCCCGCCAGGTAGCGTGCCAGGTCGCCGGTCCGGTACAGCCGGTCGCCGTCCACAAAGGGGCTGGCGATGAACCGCTCCGCCGTCAGCTCAGGGCGGTTCAGGTAGCCCCGCGCCACCCCCGCACCGCCAATGCAGAGCTCGCCCACCGCCCCGAACGGCACCGGCTCCCCATGACCATCCAGCAGATACACACGCGTGTTCGCAATCGGACGGCCAATCGTTTCAACGACAACGTCCCCCCTTCGTATGCAAATCCAGGTCGAGTAGGTCGTTGTCTCGGAAGGACCGTACAGATTACAGATCTTCTCGACACCACTGCTCTCAAATGCCTTCGCGATGAGATCCGCCTTCAGCCGCTCGCCGGCCAAATTGATGACGCTTGTCGAAGCCGGTACTGCTTTCTGATCGAGCAGAGCGGCGATCGCCGAAGGGACGGTGTTGATTAAGGAGACATCCGACTGCGTTTGCGCATTCTCGACAAGGTGCAGCCTGGTTCCTTGCGAGAGTGGAACGAAGCACTCGTAGATCGACAGATCAAAGCTGATCGAGGTGGCAAACAGCGTCCGGCTGATTTCTGATTCCGCAAACACGCCGCTGCTCCAATGCAGCAGGTTGACAGTGCTCCGATGCTCGACCATGACGCCCTTGGGCGTACCGGTGGATCCCGAGGTGTAGATCACGTAGGCGAGATGGCGGGAGGTGAGGCCGAGCGCGCGCGGGTCCGGATCCGATTCCGGCAGGCTGGCCCAGGCCGGTGCCGCCGCATCGAGCTCCAGCACGCTCGCATCGAGGCCCACATCGCCCAAGGCGGCGCGGCCCGCCGCATCGGTCAGCAGCAGCCGCGGCGCCGCATCCTCCAGCACCTGGCGCAACCGCGCCGACGGATAGGCCGGGTCCAGCGGCACATACGCCCCGCCGGCCTTCAGGATCGCCAAAAGCCCCACCACCATCAGCGGACTGCGCGCAACGCAGATTGCCACCGGCTGATCCGGCTTCACCCCGAGGGCGATCAGATGATGCGCCAGCTGGTTGGCGTGCGCATTGAGCGCGCCATAGCTTACGCGCTGGTCCTGATAGACCAGCGCCACCGCCTCCGGCGCCTTGCGCACCTGCGCCTCGAACAGCTCCTGGATGCACTTGTCCGCAGGATACGGTGCCGCCGTCCGGTTCAGCTCCTCCAGCAGATAGGTACGCTCGTCCGCTGGCAGGATGTCCAGCTCCCGCACCGGCGTGTCCGGCGCCCGCTCCAGCGCCTCTGCCAGCTGCTCGAGCGCCCGCTGCATGTAGCCGCAGATCCGATCCGCCGAGATAGGCTCCGCCACCTGCGCCGTCAGCCCGAGCGCCTCGCCAAAATCCTCCACTGACAAGGTCAGCGGATAATTGGTGCGCTCCTCCCCGCCCAGCCATTCCACGCCCACCAGACTGTCATCGGTTGCGGTGGCGACCGCCGCGGTGTTGTGGCGGTAGTTCAACAACGCGCTGAACAGCGGCGCCGGCGCCGCAATGGCACTGCAGCGCTGCGCCAGCGCCAGCGAGGCATGCTCATGTGCCAGCAGCTCGGCCAGCCGGGCATGCGTGGTTCGCACGCTCGCCTCGACCGCAGTCCCATCAAGATCAAGCCGCAGCGGCAGGGTGTTGATGAACAGCCCCATGGCGCGGTCGGCGCCGGCGTTGCCCTGCAGGCGGCCGAACAGCACCGTGCCGAACACCACCTGCTCGCGGCCGCTGCTGCGCGCCACCACCTGCCCCCACGCCAGATGGCACAGGCTTGCCAGACTGACGCCCAGCCGCCGCGCCTGTTCCCGCAGCCGCGCATGGAGCGCCGGCGGCAACAACCGATGCGCCTCACGAACCCCGCCGCCGTCGCCGCGCACCTCGCTCAAGCCGAACGGCGTGGTCGGCTCGTCGATGTCGGCCAGCAGCTCCCGGAAGAACGCTTCGTCCGCCTCGGCATCACCGCGTAGATGCACCTGCGCCACCAGATTGCGGAACGGCTGCGGCGCCGGCAGCTCATGCTGGCGCCCCTCCAGCTCGGCCCGGACCTCAGCATGCATCACGTCCAGCGTGGTGTGATCCCCGATCAGATGATGCTGCAGCTCCAGCAGCAGCCAGCGCGCGCTGCCGGGCTCGCGCGCAATCACAAACCGCAGCAGTGGCGCCCGGCCAAGCTCGATGCGGTGCCGGCGCGGATCAAACCGCTCCCTCAGCTGCTCGGCGCCAGCACCATGAGCGCCATCCAGCTCGACCTCGGTCACCTCCAGTTGCGCCTTCCGCCACACCACCTGGGCCGGCTGCGACAGCCCCTCCCAGACAAACGAGGTGCGCAGGATGTCATGCCGATCCACCACCCGCTGGACCGCGGCAAGATAGCGCTCGAGCAGCCCACGCTCGGCAAACGCCATCTGCGATACCAGCAGGTATGGATCGCCCTTTGCCGCCAGCAGATGATGGAACAGGATGCCGTCCTGCAGCGGCGACAGGCCGTAAATGTCCTGGATGTTGCCAACCCCGCCGGGCACCGTGGCGATGATCCGGTCGATCTCGTCCTGTGCCAGCTCGATCAGCGGCAGCATCTGTGGCGTGATCGCCGCACTCCGTTCGGTGATCAGGTTGGCCGGGACCGCCACCTCCTGATGGTGGCCGAGGCTTGCGGCCAGATCCGCCAGCACCGGCTGGGCGAACAGGGTGCGCACTTCGATGCCCAGCGACCGCCGCCGCAGAAGCTCCATCAACTGTACCGCCAACAGCGAGTGGCCGCCCAGTTCGAAGAAGTGATCGTGGCGCCCGATGCGCTCCACACCGAGAAGCTCGGCCCAGATCGTTGCCAGTGCCGTCTCGATCTCGCCCTGCGGCGGCGCGTAGGCGCGATGCGCATACGCCTCCTCGCCCGGGGCCGGCAGCGCGTTCCGATCGACCTTGCCGTTCACCGTCAGCGGCAGCCCCGCCAGCCGCACGAACGCAGACGGCACCATGTAGTCCGGCAGCCGCGCACTCAAGTGTGCGCGCAAACCCCCGGCAAGATCAGATTCCTCAGCTTCGGGGGCGACGACATACGCAACGAGCCGCTGCTCGCCGCGGCCATCCTCGCGCGCCACCACCACCGCATCACCCACCGCCGGATGCTCGAGGAGCCGCGCCGCGATCTCGCCCGGCTCGATCCGGAAGCCGCGGATCTTCACCTGCTCGTCGTTGCGCCCCAAAAACTCCAGATTGCCGCCCGCCAGGTAGCGTGCCAGGTCGCCGGTCCGGTACAGCCGGTCGCCGTCCACAAAGGGGCTGGCGATGAACCGCTCCGCCGTCAGCTCAGGGCGGTTCAGGTAGCCCCGCGCCACCCCCGCACCGCCAATGCAGAGCTCGCCCACCGCCCCGAACGGCACCGGCTCCCCATGACCATCCAGCAGATACACACGCGTGTTCGCAATCGGACGGCCAATCGGGATGTTGCTGGGTAGAGATGGCTCTCTCGGAATGTCATAGAAGATACAACCGACAGCTGCTTCAGTTGGGCCGTACTCGTTCACCATTCTCACCGTGGGCTGGATCCTGCGCCACAACTCCACTGTCGAATGCGACAGCGCTTCACCGCCGATGATAAGCAATCCAACGCGGCTCGGCGCCGAGTCCGCTAGCATCTGTTGCCCAAGAGCATTCAGATGGCTCGGGGTAATATTGACGATCCCGCAGTCCGAGCGGACCGTCTCTTTGAGTCCTTCGACCTCATCTCTCTCCTTTATAAGGAATGCATGGCCACCACAGATCAGAGGCGCAAACAGGCTGTTGATTGTCGCATCGAAGACCAGAGGCGAGGAAATCACGGAGGATGATCTGGGAGCGTACGCATCGCGGGCCCAGGAGAGATAATTGACCAAGCTCCGATGCTCGACCATGACGCCCTTGGGCGTACCGGTGGATCCCGAGGTGTAGATCACGTAGGCGAGATGGCGGGAGGTGAGGCCGAGCGCGCGCGGGTCCGGATCCGATTCCGGCAGGCTGGCCCAGGCCGGTGCCGCCGCATCGAGCTCCAGCACGCTCGCATCGAGGCCCACATCGCCCAAGGCGGCGCGGCCCGCCGCATCGGTCAGCAGCAGCCGCGGCGCCGCATCCTCCAGCACCTGGCGCAACCGCGCCGACGGATAGGCCGGGTCCAGCGGCACATACGCCCCGCCGGCCTTCAGGATCGCCAAAAGCCCCACCACCATCAGCGGACTGCGCGCAACGCAGATTGCCACCGGCTGATCCGGCTTCACCCCGAGGGCGATCAGATGATGCGCCAGCTGGTTGGCGTGCGCATTGAGCGCGCCATAGCTTACGCGCTGGTCCTGATAGACCAGCGCCACCGCCTCCGGCGCCTTGCGCACCTGCGCCTCGAACAGCTCCTGGATGCACTTGTCCGCAGGATACGGTGCCGCCGTCCGGTTCAGCTCCTCCAGCAGATAGGTGCGCTCGGCGGACGACAGCAGCTCAATCCGCCCGACCTCTTGCTGCGCATCGGCAGCCATCGCCCGCAGCAGCGCCAGCAGATAATCCCGCTGCCGCTCGATCGTCGTCTGATCAAACAGCGCGGTGGCATAAGCCAGCGTTCCGGCGATCTCCTCACCCTGCTCGCCAAGGCTCAGCTCCAGATCGAACTTGACCTGATCAATCTCTTCCCCGGCAGCTTCCACACTCAGCCCCGGCAGGTCCAATGACCCAACCGCATTGTTCTCCCAGGCCAGCATCACCTGGAACAACGGCGTATGATCAAGAGCCCGCGGCGGCTGCACGATCTCCACCACCTGCTCGAACGGCAGCTCCTGGTGCTCCTGCGCTCCCAACGCCGTGCGCCGCGTCCGCTCCAACAGCTCCGACACGCTCGGCTCGCCCGACAGGTCCAGCCGGAGCGCCAGGGTGTTGACGAAGAAGCCGATCAGCTCTTCGATCTCGCGGTGCCCCCGATTGGCACTCGGCACCCCGATCACAAGATCGTCCTGTCCCGACAGACGCGACAGCACCGCAGCCCACCCCGCCAGCACGGTCATGAACAATGTCGTGCCATGCTGCCGGCTCAGCCGCTTCAGCCCCCGCGTCAGATCCGCATCAATGATGATCGGGACCGTCGCCCCGGCAAACGACTGTTGCGCCGGCCGCGGCCGGTCCGTCGGCAGCGCCAGACGGGCCGGCGCGCCGGACAGATTGCTGCGCCAATACTGCGCCTGGCGCTGCAGCCGTTCCCCCGACAGCCACTGCCGTTGCCAGGCAGCATAGTCCGGATACTGGATCGCAAGCGGCGGCAGCGGATCGTCCTGCCCAGCCGCGAATGCCCGGTACAGCTGAGTGAGCTCGCCCACCAACACGCCCAGCGACCAGCCGTCCGAGACGATGTGGTGCTGGGTCAGCAGCAACACGTGCGCCTCGTCCGACAGCCGGATCAGCCGGCCGCGGATCAGCGGGCCCCGCGCCAGATCAAACGGCGTGCGCGCCTCCTGCTGGCACAGCTGCGACAGCGCGGCGTCCGCATCCAGCCTGCCCCGCAGATCGTGCTCCACGACCGGCAGCCCCGCCTCCTCCGGCAGAAGCTCAACCCGGAGCTTGCCCTCCGAGGTGACAAAGACGCTGCGCAGCGCCTCATGCCGCGCAAACAAACGGTCCAGGCTGCGTTGCCAGGCGCTGCGGTCGAGCCCACCCTTCAGCCGCCACGCCAGCGGCACGTGATACTGCGTGCTGCCCTGATCCAGCTGCGCCAAAAACCACAGCCGCTGCTGCGCAAATGACAGCACAAGCGGCTCGTGACGTGACACGGCCACAATCGCCGGCAGCTCTTGCGGACCGCAGCGGCTCAACAGCTCGACGATGCTTGCCGCCAGATCGGCCAGCACCGGTCTTGCAAACAGCGTCCGCAGCGGCAGCTCGACACCCTGCGCCTGCGACAGCCGGCTCGACATCTGTACTGCCAACAGCGAGTGGCCGCCCAGTTCGAAGAAGTGATCGTGGCGCCCGATGCGCTCCACACCGAGAAGCTCGGCCCAGATCGTTGCCAGCGCCGTCTCGATCTCGCCCTGCGGCGGCGCGTAGGCGCGATGCGCATACGCCTCCTCGCCCGGGGCCGGCAGCGCGTTCCGATCGACCTTGCCGTTCACCGTCAGCGGCAGCCCCGCCAGCCGCACGAACGCAGACGGCACCATGTAGTCCGGCAGCCGCGCACTCAAGTGTGCGCGCAAACCCCCGGCAAGATCAGATTCCTCAGCTTCGGGGGCGACGACATACGCAACGAGCCGCTGCTCGCCGCGGCCATCCTCGCGCGCCACCACCACCGCATCACCCACCGCCGGATGCTCGAGGAGCCGCGCCGCGATCTCGCCCGGCTCGATCCGGAAGCCGCGGATCTTCACCTGCTCGTCGTTGCGCCCCAAAAACTCCAGATTGCCGTCCGCCAGGTAGCGTGCCAGGTCGCCGGTCCGGTACAGCCGGTCGCCGTCCACAAAGGGGCTGGCGATGAACCGCTCCGCCGTCAGCTCAGGGCGGTTCAGGTAGCCCCGCGCCACCCCCGCACCGCCAATGCAGAGCTCGCCCACCGCCCCGAACGGCACCGGCTCCCCATGATCGTCCAGCAGATAGATCCGCGTGTTCGCGATCGGACGGCCGATCGGGACAATGGCCTCATCAAACTCAGCCGGACAACTCCAGGTCGTCGCACAAACCGTCGTTTCGGTCGGTCCATAGCCGTTGACAATGGATGCGGCAGGCAGGCATCGGATAAGTTCAGCCTTCGGCAGCTCTCCGGCAAGAATGAGAGCTTGCGACGCCAAATATTCCACATGCTTGCTTTGCTGAAGTAAGGCTGGGGGCAACGTCGCGTGCGTGATGGCTTCGCTTCGCAGATAATCCGATAGCTTGGTGCTCGCTTGACAGAGCTCATCCGCAGGCAAATGCAATGCGGCTCCCGAGCCAAACGCCATTATAATTTCCCAAACACTCGCATCAAAACCAAAGGAGGCAAACTGCACTATTCGGCTGTTTGAACAAACGCCCAAAAGCGTTATCTGAGCCAGCCCCAGATTGACCAAGCTCCGATGCTCGACCATGACGCCCTTGGGCGTACCGGTGGATCCCGAGGTGTAGATCACGTAGGCGAGATGGCGGGAGGTGAGGCCGAGCGCGCGCGGGTCCGGATCCGATTCCGGCAGGCTGGCCCAGGCCGGTGCCGCCGCATCGAGTTCCAGCACGCTCGCATCGAGGCCCACATCGCCCAAGGCGGCGCGGCCCGCCGCATCGGTCAGCAGCAGCCGCGGCGCCGCATCCTCCAGCACCTGGCGCAACCGCGCCGACGGATAGGCCGGGTCCAGCGGCACATACGCCCCGCCGGCCTTCAGGATCGCCAAAAGCCCCACCACCATCAGCGGACTGCGCGCAACGCAGATTGCCACCGGCTGATCCGGCTTCACCCCGAGGGCGATCAGATGATGCGCCAGCTGGTTGGCGTGCGCATTGAGCGCGCCATAGCTTACGCGCTGGTCCTGATAGACCAGCGCCACCGCCTCCGGCGCCTTGCGCACCTGCGCCTCGAACAGCTCCTGGATGCACTTGTCCGCAGGATACGGTGCCGCCGTCCGGTTCAGCTCCTCCAGCAGATAGGTGCGCTCGGCGGACGACAGCAGCTCAATCCGCCCGACCTCTTGCTGCGCATCGGCAGCCATCGCCCGCAGCAGCGCCAGCAGATAATCCCGCTGCCGCTCGATCGTCGTCTGATCAAACAGCGCGGTGGCATAAGCCAGCGTTCCGGCGATCTCCTCACCCTGCTCGCCAAGGCTCAGCTCCAGATCGAACTTGACCTGATCAATCTCTTCCCCGGCAGCTTCCACACTCAGCCCCGGCAGGTCCAATGACCCAACCGCATTGTTCTCCCAGGCCAGCATCACCTGGAACAACGGCGTATGATCAAGAGCCCGCGGCGGCTGCACGATCTCCACCACCTGCTCGAACGGCAGCTCCTGGTGCTCCTGCGCTCCCAACGCCGTGCGCCGCGTCCGCTCCAACAGCTCCGACACGCTCGGCTCGCCCGACAGGTCCAGCCGGAGCGCCAGGGTGTTGACGAAGAAGCCGATCAGCTCTTCGATCTCGCGGTGCCCCCGATTGGCACTCGGCACCCCGATCACAAGATCGTCCTGTCCCGACAGACGCGACAGCACCGCAGCCCACCCCGCCAGCACGGTCATGAACAATGTCGTGCCATGCTGCCGGCTCAGCCGCTTCAGCCCCCGCGTCAGATCCGCATCAATGATGATCGGGACCGTCGCCCCGGCAAACGACTGTTGCGCCGGCCGCGGCCGGTCCGTCGGCAGCGCCAGACGGGCCGGCGCGCCGGACAGATTGCTGCGCCAATACTGCGCCTGGCGCTGCAGCCGTTCCCCCGACAGCCACTGCCGTTGCCAGGCAGCATAGTCCGGATACTGGATCGCAAGCGGCGGCAGCGGATCGTCCTGCCCAGCCGCGAATGCCCGGTACAGCTGAGTGAGCTCGCCCACCAACACGCCCAGCGACCAGCCGTCCGAGACGATGTGGTGCTGGGTCAGCAGCAACACGTGCGCCTCGTCCGACAGCCGGATCAGCCGGCCGCGGATCAGCGGGCCCCGCGCCAGATCAAACGGCGTGCGCGCCTCCTGCTGGCACAGCTGCGACAGCGCGGCGTCCGCATCCAGCCTGCCCCGCAGATCGTGCTCCACGACCGGCAGCCCCGCCTCCTCCGGCAGAAGCTCAACCCGGAGCTTGCCCTCCGAGGTGACAAAGACGCTGCGCAGCGCCTCATGCCGCGCAAACAAACGGTCCAGGCTGCGTTGCCAGGCGCTGCGGTCGAGCCCACCCTTCAGCCGCCACGCCAGCGGCACGTGATACTGCGTGCTGCCCTGATCCAGCTGCGCCAAAAACCACAGCCGCTGCTGCGCAAACGATGGTGCTAGCGCGGTTTCGCGCCCGACCTTTCGCATCAACGTAGCTTTTCGGCTGCTACTCCGGTTTCTCTCCTTGGCGAGGACTAGAAGCTTGCTCAAGCCTTCTACATCCAGATTTTCCAAACTGCCCCTAACAATATCTGTCATTTCTACGCGCCCAGCGAGAACAGCTTCTGAAGCTCGTCACGCTCGAATGCTCGTTCGAGCAAAGTAATAGAAATTTCGTTGGCCGCTTTCCTCACCTCGACCTCGAACAGCTCTTGAATGCACTTGTTCGAAGGATAAGGCACCCGGTCCCTTGATCATGGTCGTGAGGGATCACTCGCGCATCTCAAGCAACCGACGTGCCAATGGCGCTCTGCGGGCTTTTCTTAAAGAAACAACGCACCTATCGCTGCGTTGACTGAATACTGCCGTCTTAGAGTCTGTCCGGAAAGATTATCTTGGATTGCATAGCTTTCGCAGCATGAGTCGGATGGAGGCCAGCTTGAGAAAGGCGAGCGCCCTGTGATTGAAGCATTCCCAATCTTTGGACAGTCTTCGGCATCGCCCGAGCCAGGCAAAGGTACGCTCGACGATCCAGCGTTTGGGCAAGACGACGAAACGGTGAGCCTGATCGGAGCGTTTGACGATTTCGAGGTTCACGCGCTTCAGAGCGCTACGCAGCCCCTTCTGGAAATGTGGCCCTTGATATCCGCCGTCGGCGTAGAGCTTCAGAAGAAAGGGATAGAGGCCGAACAACGTTGCCATCAGGAGCACGCCGCCGTCGCGATCCTGGATGTCCGCCGCATGCACGATGGCGTGCATCAAGAGGCCTTGCGTGTCGACGAGAATGTGCCGCTTCTTGCCCTTGATCTTCTTGCCCGCGTCGTAGCCATGGAGATCATGAGGCCCCCTTTTTCAGCGCTTTTCACGCTCTGGCTATCGATGATGGCGGCGGTGGGAGAAGCCTCGCGCTCGGCCCTTTCGCGACATTCGACATAGAGGGCGTGATGAATTTTATCGAGCGTGCCGTTCCAGCTCCACAGATCGAAGTAGCCATACAGCGTCGAGCGCGGCGGCAGGTCCTTGGGGATCGCGCGCCACTGGCAACCTGTGCTCAGGATGTACATCAGCCCGTTGGCAATCTCGCGCAGGTCCACCGTACGCTTGTTGCCGCCGCGCTTGGCCGGCGGGATGCGAGGCGCGATCAGCGCCCACTCCTCGTCGGTCAAGTCGCTCGGATAGCGCAGGCGGCTGCGGTCGTAGCGTGCACGGTTCTCGGTAGTCCACATTGGCGGCGCGTCCCCATCGAATCAGGCCGCTCACCTTGAATCACAACCGATTCATTCGACTCAACATGTTTTGGAACAGACACTTACTGTCGGGCCTGGGACAGCGACGTCTTGGACCAGACACGGCCCAACACAAAGCACGCACCGTCAATGGCGAGGATCGCCGAGAAGACTAACCCGTCTTATTCGTCAGAGGGCGCCTGAGAGGCTGGCGAGCGTGGTGTAAAGCGCTGATGAAGCGTAGGATTCGGTTGCGAAGCCAACCCCATCACCTTCCACCGCGAGCGCCACGCCCGCCATGACCGATGATACGAGTCTACCCTTCTCGTTTCCAGCCGTTCACGCCAAGAAAGTCACAGCTGCCTTCGATGGCGGTCGGCTGACCTCGAACGGGGGCGTGATGCTTCTTGCGATGGCCGAGCGACGTCTCGGTTTGGCCAACAATTTGGCCCGGGTGTTCCCGGATCGGCGCGATCCGACGCGGGTCGTGCACAGCCTTGTCGATATGTTTCGCGCTCGCATGTTCGCGATCTGCTGCGGCTACGAGGACGCCGATGACCTCGATCATCTGCGGTCCGATCCCGCATTCAAGCTGGCCTGTGGACGGCTACCAGACAGCGGTCGCGATCTGTGTTCCCAACCGACGCTGTCGCGGCTGGAGAATGCTCCCCGCCTGCGCGACGTGATCCGCCTGACCTACACCCTGGTCGATGCATGGATGGATAGCTATCCGTGCGAGCCTGCATCCGTCACGCTCGACATTGACGACACCTGCGATGTCGTCCACGGCCATCAGCAACTCTCGCTGTTCAACGCTCATTATGACGAACGCTGCTTCCTGCCGATCCACGTCTACGACACGGAGAAGAGCCGGCCCGTGGCGGTCGTGCTGCGGCCCGGCAAGACGCCTGGCGGGGTCGAGGTGCGTGCCCATCTGCGCCGCCTGGTGCGGCACATCCGCACGCGATGGCACAAGACGCGAATTACGTTCCGTGGCGACGGGCACTATGCTCGGCCGGAGGCGATGACGTGGTGCGAGAACAACGGCATCGACTACATCTTCGGTCTGTCCGGTACCAGGCCGCTCGCCAGAAAAGTCGACGAGGTCGCCGACGATATCCGCACCCGACGCGCCATCGAGAACCTAGCTGTTCTGCGCGGCTATACCGAGACGCGCCACAAGGCAAAGTCCTGGGATCGCGAACGGCGCACCGTCGCCCGTATTGAGGCGACGATGCTCGGCCTCGACATCCGCTTCGTCGTCACCAGCCTCGATGTCGGCTCGGCCGAGTGGATCTACGACAGCCTGTATTGCGCGCGCGGCCAAGCCGAGAATCTGATCAAGCTGCATAAGACGCAGCTCGCCTCCGATCGCACCAGTTGCCGTTCGGCGCTCGCCAATCAAGTCCGCCTCGTTCTCCATACCGCCGCTTATTGGCTGATGCTGACCGTGCGCGACGCCATTCCCAAAGTCCGGGAATTGGCCACTGCCGAGTTCGCGACGCTGCGTCTTCGGCTCTTGAAAATCGCCGCCCGGGTTGTCGAGACCAAGAGCCGCATTCGCCTTGCGTTCGCCGCGGCATGTCCCGAAGCCGACCTGATCCGCAGCTTGCCCGGCGCGCTGCTGCCGCTCGGTCCTTGACCGGTGGGGCGTCCGCCCGCGTTCACCCAACCCATCCCTCAAGCGCGTTGCAAAGTACCGGTCGTCAGGCGGTGAAAAGCCGAAGGCAATCCTGTGCGCCTCGTCAGCGGAGGTGTGCGGATGCACCAGTCGGACCAAAATACCGCGCTCTCACGAATAGGGCGGGCTAATTGCTTGAGGATCACCCTTGCTGGTCAGAATGCCTCACAAGGATTTTCGTCATCGAGTGAGAACATCAAGAGATAGGCACCACGCTCGGTGCTGCCAATCCTACAAGGACGCGGAGAAAGCATGCTTTCCAGGTTCACGGGGCCGGATGCCGAAGGACCGCCAGTGTTCAAGCAGACGAGCGGCGCAGCGAAGTTCTGCTGGTGGAGATGGACGCATGCGGTAGCGCCCACTAGGCCGTGATCCGCGGTGACGGTGACCCATGTTCGCCGCTGAGGTGACGGGCCCGCCCACGGCAAGCGGGTTGTGCCAGATGGTCCGGCGCCGACCCTCAAGCATGGGGGCTCATTACGGGTGAGTTGGCACGGTCCTTGACTGTTGGTCCTTGCTGGCCGACAGCTGACGACCAGCACCACCGACTTGTCACTTCGATGGAGACAATAATGACTGACATGTCCGCGTACGGTGTAAGCAGCTTAGCTCCTCAAGAAGCAGCCGCAACGTCGGGAGGTTCGTTCTCTCGCGAACAGGCTGAGAAACTGCTTTTGCGTGGCCAGCATCCCCCCTTGGTGGAAGCCACTTTCGCCCGGGATTCGATTCTAAAACCAAAACGGTGAAGTGGACGAGCAGAGCGGAACACTTAGTTGGAAAGTGACGACTTCAGACGCCGGCACAGTGTTTGCTAAATTGCCGTAGGCATGATCAGCGCGTCGGCGTTGTCTATCATGTCCACGGCCCTGGCCGCCGGCATCCGTTCGCGTGCGCGAACCGTGCGCTTGGTCAAGGGCGGTCGTTGCTGGGTGATCCAACTCGCGACCCGCCCTTGGCGGCATTGTCCTTCAGCCTACGAAGTGTTGACGAGGCGCGACATAGTATCAGCCAAGCACTCGAGTTTTACAACGGCCGACGCCCTCATTCGAATGGTAGACGGGGTATGATGACGACCAAGACGAGACGCAGATCGACCCTACACTGAACGCAAAGATCGCGCTGGAGACGGCGCGGGAGGCAATGACGACCGAAGTGGCCCTGCGCCCGGAAGTAGCAACTGCTGAACCGGGGCCGTGCTTTTCACGCGGGCTTCGGCGAGAGATCGAGAGCGTCAACTCAACAACACTGTTGATTTAGATCGACTGCCTACCAAGTTCCGGCGGCGCATCGAGGACACATCTAGCTAGTACGGCGTTCAAAGCCGACGGTCACGCTATCTCGGATGCAGGATATCTCATGTCTCGTACTCCTCCATCATCCTAGAAGCTATTTAGGAACCGGTTCTCCAGGGTGAAGTCGGCCACGAACTCCTTCAGCGGCGAACAACCTACATTGTCGCGCGTCAGACATGGCGATGCTCCTTCGAGCAGCATGGAAAAGATTTCCGCTTTCTCAGAGCAGTTGGCACGATTCTTGATGTCCATCTGCTTGCGAGTCGGCGGCGCTGACGCGCATCGTTTATCGACAACAGAAAGGAGCAATCATGGAAAAACGAGCAACGATGAAAATCGACCTGCTAGCCTACGGCGTAACCGAATTATCCCCAGAAGAAGCAGCGGCAACTTTGGGAGGCTCGTTCTGGAAGATCTTCGATAGGGTCGTTCAAACAGTGGTTAACGTTGCGACACTGGCGCTCGGTGCAATAATTGGAGTTGGAATCATTCGCGGGCGCGGTGGTCGCCATCCTTAATGAGATGGCCAAAGCCTTATAACCGCAATCAGAGCGCGGCGCTGGTCGGTGCACCACTTAAGCAGCGACCAGCCCCACTCGATCAGAGTTTCAATGGAGGCAGCCAATCGTCGATAGGAATATACGTCTGCAATGACCAATATCCTGCTCCCTCCTGAAATGATCAACTTCACTGCAGAGAGCATCCTGTCGCGAGAAACAGGACGATCTTTGGCGATCTATAAGATCATCGTGTCTTCGGTCGCTGCGGCGTTGCTGTCGCTGCCAGTCATAACCGTCACGCTGTCAGTTCAAAGTGCTGGTGCGATTCGTCCTACCGTCGAGAAGACTCCTGTGATCGCGCCCACCTCCGGGCGCATCTCACGTGTACTCGCAGTTGAGAACGATATTGTTGCAGAAGGCGGAGAAATCCTCGCCCTTGACGATAAGGGCATTCAAGAGAAGATCAGTGTGCTCTCTGGCGAAATTCGTGCGAAGAACGATCGCACCACTGATCTTCAGACCATGATCTCTTTCGGTGCGCAGGCGGACGCGCCCATCCCCCTGCGGACCGAGTCCGCCAGGGCCGAGTGGCTGCATTTTCTCAACTTGTTGCGGGAGAACCGATATGCCCGCAGGAATGCCGCCGCAGAACTCGAGCGTGCTCAGCGTCTCGTCTCGGTTGCTGCCGCGCCCGCGAAGTCAATTGAGGAAAAGGCTTTCGCTCTCCAGAGCCTTGAGGCGAGAGGCGAGATCCTCGCCCGGAGCAAATCCGCCGAATGGAACCAGCAGCTCTTCGACACTAATCTGCGCCTGAGAGAACTAACAGCCAACTTGCATCAGCTTGAGAACGAACGTGATCTGACTATCATCCGTGCCCCCGTGTCAGGGGCTATCGAGCAATTCGCCGGCCTTATGCCCGGAAGCTACGTCCAGGCGGGGCAAACTGTCGGCTGGATCTCGCCCGACCGCGAACTGGTGGCAGAAATCTACGTTTCGTCCAAAGACATCGGTTTCGTAAGGCCGGGCCAGCCGGTGCGGCTCCAGGTCGATGCTTTCAACTACAATCAATGGGGTATGATCGACGCGACAGTGCTAGACGTGGCGCAGGACTTCACCCTGCGTGACAAGAACCCTGTGTTCAAGGTCCGCTGCGCGCTCTCCCGAAATTATCTTGAGCTCACAAACGGGATAATCGGTCATTTGAAGAAGGGCATGACCGTGCGCGGCCGCTTTCTCGTGGCGAAGCGCACACTCCTGCAACTACTCTACAACGAGATCGATGATTGGCTTAACCCGCTCCTGTCACCTCGTTAGTTAAATTTTCTAAGGGGCCAGTGGGCCGCCATGTCGAGTCGAATCCCCAAGTTCAAGCAGCGCGACATCACGGATTGCGGGGTTGCTAGTCTTGCTTCCGTGGGCGCCTTCTATGGCTGCAAGTTGCCACTGTCGCTGATCCGTCAGTTTGCCTCGGCCGACCGCTCCGGGACCAGCGTGTCGGGTCTCCTCCAAGCGGCTCAAAAGCTCGGTTTCATTGCGAAGGGCGTCAAAGGTGGCTTCGACAGCTTGCACAAGATTCCCAAGCCCGCCATCGCGCATGTGGTGGTAAAGGAGGTCCTGCACCACTTCGTAGTCGTTCAAGCGATCGACCGGAGGTGGGTCACCATCATGGACCCAGCGTATGGAGAGATCCGCAAGCTGTCTCACGAGGAATTCAAGACGCAATGGACTGGTGTCCTGTTGCTCATGGTCCCGGCAGACAACTTCAAGCGCCGCGACGAGACCACCTCCCCCCTTCTCCGCTTTGCCCGACTGGTTGCGCCCCACCAAGCCGCACTAACGCAGGCCCTCGTCGGCGCACTGATAACGACCCTCCTCGGCCTCTCGACGACCATCTACATCCAAAAGATTGTCGATCATGTTATCACAGCAGGAAACCGCAATTTGCTCAATCTCATGAGCGTCGTGATGCTGCTGATCCTTGTGCCGCAGACCCTGATCAATTTCCTGCGAAACCGGCTCGTCCTGCAAACGGGGCAAAAGATCGATCTCCACTTGATCCTAGGCTACTACAATCACGTCCTAAGCCTGCCCCAGAAGTTTTTTGATGGCATGCGTACAGGAGAAATCATCTCCCGCATGAACGACGCGGTCAAGATCCGAAGCTTTCTGAACGACGTCTCGATCACCTTATTTGTTGATGTGCTGGTGATCCTGTTCTCCTTTGGGCTGATGTTCGTCTACTCATGGAAAATCGCTTTGGTAGTGGCGGGCTCCGTCCCAGTATACCTCTTAGTTTATTGGACCATGAACCGGCTGAATAGCAAGCGCGAGCGCGCAATTATGGAGAATGCGGCAGATCTGGAGGCGCAGGTGGTAGAATCACTCGGAACCATCTCCACGATCAAAGCTTTCGGAATAGAGAGCTATGCCGGCCT
Organism: Bradyrhizobium barranii subsp. apii; assembly: GCF_011516635.5. Taxonomy (GTDB): domain Bacteria; phylum Pseudomonadota; class Alphaproteobacteria; order Rhizobiales; family Xanthobacteraceae; genus Bradyrhizobium; species Bradyrhizobium barranii. The sequence continues at coordinate 306,943 of NZ_CP096256.1, forward strand.
GAAGTTTGAGACTCGCTTTGTTAAGACCCTGCACTCCATCTACAGGTCCGGCCTCATCTCAATCGTCGGAGACAATGCATCGATCTTCCTCTCGACCCTTTTTACCATCGTGCTGATGTGGTTCGGTGCAACGCTCGCCCTCGATCAGACCATTACACCCGGCGAGTTACTGTCCTGCTATGCGCTGCTCGGCCATATCACCGGCCCGGTTACAAGCCTAATTCACGCCAACAGGATTGTTCAGGATGCCATTATCGCGGCGGATCGCCTGTTCGAGATATTCGACCTTGATCCAGCAGGCAGCGGCGGCATTAATGCCACCACGTCGGACGTTGGCGATATTCATCTGGAGAACGTCACGTTCCGCCATGGCGCCCAGCCGGAGCTTTTCAAGGATTTCAGCGTCAGCTTCCGGCGAGGGGAGATCACGGCTGTGGTCGGAGAAAGCGGCTCGGGCAAGAGTTCGCTTGCTGCCTTGCTGCAAAATGTGTACCCGCTTGAGGGTGGACGCATCCGCATCGGCTCCTATAACCTCCAAGACCTCTCGGCTGAATCCCTGCGCAAGATTGTTGCCGCGGTACCGCAATCCGTGGACGTGTTCTCGGCCTCAGTCATCGAGAACATCGCGCTTGGCGAGTTCGAACCGAACACCGGGAAGATAGTGCACATCTGCGAACAAATCGGTCTGCGTGACGTGATCGAGCGCTGGCCAGGTGGCTACCAGGCCTATCTGGGCGAGAACGGCGTACGCCCTTCGGGCGGAGAGAAGCAGCGCCTAGCGTTGGCTCGAGCTTTGTACCGCGATCCAGAGGTCTTAATCCTCGACGAGGCGACCGCCTCTCTCGACTCCGTCGCCGAGGCATTTGTCATACGGGCGATTGAGGAACTGCGTCTGGCCGGCAAGATCATCGTGGTTATCTCTCATCGACTCAACACGATTTGCGGAGCCGATAAGATCGTCGTGTTGGATAAGGGACGTGTTGTTGCGGAGGGAAGGCATGCTGATCTGCTGACGGCTGAAGGCGCTTACGCTCGCTTGTGGCGGGCGCAGACCGGATTCAGTTAAGCGCTCGTGGATTACCCTGGCGGCAGCAACGTCAGCAGCTAATCCTTGAACACGGGATCTCACGGATCGACTCCGCGCCCCTGCCATCGAATGAATTTTTGAGCTCGGCGACCGGCAGGTTGGTCTCCAGGTCGAAATCGCGCCCAGTATTGCCGGCGCCGAGCGATATTCGACCCAGTCGCCCGGTTCGAGGATGTGCGGAAGGCAAAGCAGGATGCCGAGCCATGGATGGTCCATTGATCTACCCGGCCAGGCGCTTCATCTCGGCGGCCGGATCTCACGGATCGACTCCGCGCCGCCCTGCCATCGAATGAATTTTTGAGCTCGGCGACCGGCAGGTTGGTCTCCAGGTCGAAATCGCGCCCAGTATTGCCGGCGCCGAGCGATATTCGACCCAGTCGCCCGGTTCGAGGATGTGCGGAAGGCAAAGCAGGATGCCGAGCCATGGATGGTCCATTGATCTACCCGGCCAGGCGCTTCATCTCGGCGGCCGCGGCCAAGGCTTCCTCCCACGCCTTCGAAAAAGCTTTCGCAATCCTTCGCCTCCACCCCGCGCATCGCGCTCTCGATTCGCGCAAGCGTCTGCGTTAGCGTCGGGGCCTGTGAACCGTAAGAGCAGGTCGCGAATATCCTCAGGATGCGTCATGCGCCCGCCTGAGGGGCGAAACGAAGGCGATCAATCCGATTGTAGTTGATCACCGCCGGGTCGGCGCCGATCACCGGAAGTCGGCTGACTACGTAATGCACGACCTTGTCCATTCCCAGCTCCTGTTTCAGCGGATGTTGTAGGTCGCGCCGATCAACCGTTGCGAAGTTTCGGCAGCCGAAAATATCTTCCTTCGATCTAGCGGCTCCATGGCGGGCATTCTGAACTGGTCGCCCCGCAGCTCGGCTATCACGTGGATTGATGCCCGCTCCGGTTCGAGAAAATAGTCAGTGAGGCGCGGCCGCGCAGCACCGCGACGAGATCGATGGTCTCGGCGATCAGCGCTTTGAGAACGGTGAGGAGGGCTTCCTGGATGAGCTGCTCGAGGCGGCGAAGCACGCCCAGCGCCGTGCCGGCGTGAATCATTCCGGTCCCGCCGGGATGCCCCGTGCCCCAGGCTTTGAGCAGCTCCAAGGCTTCGCTGCTGCGGACTTCGCCAATTTGAATTCGGTTGAGGCGCAGGGACGAGCGGACCAGATCAGACAGGGACGCGACGCAACGCCGTCCTTGGTGCGCAGCGCGACCGGGTTCCGCGCGCGGCATTGCAGCTCACACGTATCCTCGATTAGGACCACGCGATCGGCGGTGCCGGCGATCTCGGCCAGCAATGCGTTCGTCAGGGTGGTCTTGCCGGTCGAGGCGCCGCCGGCCACCAGGATGTTCCTGCGGGCGGCCACGGCTTCGCGGAGCACGCCTGCTTGTCCCGCCGTCAAGCAGCGGGAAAAAACCTGCCTCGACTGGATGCGGCCATGGACCTTCTCGCGCCAGCTCTGGTGGGGTCATCGCGTCCCGGCAGGAATCCAGAGCGGGGCATTCAAGCCTCGTCAAGCAACTTGATGATCAAGGTCGCACCGACGATCAGCAACCTCCGAAGTCGTCGATTCCCGCGCTTTGATATCGCCCCAAGCCGCTGCGTTTGGATATCCGCGCTCAATGGCCTGCCGAGTGGCCCTGACGACATCGGCGCAATTGCCGTAGCGGATCAGACTGGCATAGACCTCGACTTCGCTGGTGAATGCACCGCCTAGTACGACTGAGTCACAAAACCGCAGGCTTTATCCGGCCGGAATCAGCGATGGTTGAAGCATGGACCATCAGCCGAGGAGGCTACATGAGCGGGCGTGGCACCAAGACCAGTGAGATGCGATTTGCGACGTATTTGGAAGGGCTTGCCAGCGTCATCGGTCATGCTGATCGGAAGGCACCGCTGCGCGACTATTGCGTCGGCCTCATGGCCTGTGGCGGTCGTAAGAGCGTGGAGCCAATGGCGGCGATGACGGCTCCGGAACGGACGGCCGCCCAACATCAATCGCTGCTGCATTTCGTCGGCAGCGGCGCCTGGTCGGATGAGAAGGTGCTGGGCAAGGTACGAGAGATGGTCCTGCCGGCGATCGAACGCCAGGGCCCGATCGAAGCTTGGATCATCGATGACACCGGATTTCCCAAGCAGGGGCGACATTCGGTTGGAGTTGCACGGCAATATTGCGGGCAGCTCGGCAAGCAGGATAATTGCCAGGTGGCGGTGTCATTATCGATTGCCAATCACCACGCCAGCCTGCCTGTTGCCTACCGCCTTTATCTTCCGAAGGAATGGACTGAGGATTGCGATCGGCGGCGCAAGGTGGGCATTCCTGCCGAAGTCGGCTTCCGGACCAAGCCGGAGATCGCGCTGGAGCAGTTGCGGTGGGCCTGTGCGACCGGCCTTCCGCGTGGTGTCGTGCTGATGGACGCGGGCTATGGCAACAACAGCGATCTGCGCACGGAGATCACGGCGCTGGGATTGACCTATGTGGCGGGTCTTCTGTCGAGCACAACGGTATGGGCGCCCGGCACCGGTCCCTTGCCGCCGAAGCCATGGTCGGGCCGCGGCCGTCCCCCGAAACTGATGCGCCGCAACCGTCAGCGTCGGCCGGCCGCCGTTAAAGCGCTCGCGATCGGCCTGCCGGCCAAAGCTTGGCGCACCATCACGTGGCGGCAAGGAACGAACGAAAAGCTGAGCTCGCGCTTTGCCCGCGTGCGGGTCCGTGCCGCGCACCGTGATTATTGGCAAACCACCCAGCGGTTGGAGGAATGGTTGCTGATCGAATGGCCGAAAGGCGAGGACCAGCCTACCAAATACTGGCTCTCGACATTGCCGGAGGATGTGGCATTCCGGACTCTCGTAGAGACGGCTAAATTGCGCTGGCGCATCGAACGCGACTATCAGGAACTCAAGCAGGAGGTCGGGCTTGGCCACTTCGAGGGACGCGGCTGGCGCGGCTTTCATCATCACGCAACGATGTGCATTGCAGCCTTCGGATTCCTGATCTCCGAGCGGGAGGCGTTTCCCCCCTCAGGCGCTCGGCGCGCCCGGCCGATCCCGCTCGCTCGCGTTTCCGCGGATTACAGACCCCGCGGTTCTGCCGCTACGGACCCAACGTCACATTCCAAATTCGATCACGACGATGCGACGGCGACTCGAACAAGGGCTGGTCCGAACGTTGTCGAGATGTCCTTGTTGTGCAATCAAGTTCGCCCATTTCACAGACCACCGTTTGTGACGCAGTAAGAATAGACGGTGTTCTCTTTCGAGGTCCGCTGCCACGCGGCGCCTATCTCAACGTTGCCGGCCGTCACGCGCAGGTCCGGCGCCTTCTCGTTACCGGAGGGTTCGGTCGGAAGGAAGCGTACCTTAATGTTGAGCAAAAGCGTCTTGATGGTGCCGGTGTACGAGCCATCTTCGGCGCGGGTGAAGGTGCCAATCTGAGCCATGGTGATCTCCTGTTGCTGTTTCCAAGCCCGCGACCATCGCGGCCTTGATGGCGATCTGTGAGCGCCGCAACGACCGCCCCGCAGCCTTGGCCCGCAGCGTCAGCGGAGGATGGCGGGCTGAGCGATCTTGTTGCCTCGCGAGGAATGCCGCCGCTTGGCGGCAGGGGAAGAAGATCGCGAACGAGCCATTGCGGGTAAAGGTCGGCGAGCGCAGCGAGCGTATTGTGGCGCGTGATCCGCCAGCAAAAGGCCGGTATGGACGTGAGCCCAAGCAGCTTCACAGGAGAGCATCGGCTCACAGGCATCACCAAGGCCAATGACGGCGTCACCGCACTAACCAGATTCACGCGCAACAAGAGCGTCCTTCTCCGGTTCCAAGATCGAACGGGAGAAGGCTCAACTTGCTGATGTGGCCGGCACGATCGTGCTGCCGCACCGAACGGACCGACGGCGCGTCACCGTAGCATGATAATGAAGCCTCACGTCGTGTCGGACGTAGATGCGTTCTCCAACAAAGAGGCGATCAATGCATCCGGCGCCCTGAACCGACCGCGGCGCAGCTCCGGCGGAACGACCGCTTCCACTGCCTCGAGCCTTTCCGAGGGATCCATGCGGAGATAGACCTCGGTTGTGCGGATATCGGCATGCCCAAGCCACAGCGCCACCTTCCGGATATCGTGCGTCGCCTGCAGCATGATCACCGCGCAGCTATGCCGAAGCTGGTGCGGAGAGATCGAACGACTGCGCAAGGACGGGCACGCCTCGGCCGCCGCACGAACGTGCTTGTCGAGCACGTACTCGAAGCCCGCACGGGTCATCGGCTCATCCTGTGCGTTGACGAACAGCTCCGGCACGCGGACTGCTCCCCTGACGCTCAACCAGGCGCGAAGGTCGCGCGCGGTGTCCTTCCAGAGTGGGAGGCAGCGTTCCTTGCGGCCCTTGCCCCGGATCGTCACGCTCGCTCCGTGCTGGAGCGACAGGTTTTCGGTCAGAACGCCGACCAGCTCGGAGACCCGCAAGCCCCCGGCAAAGCAGAGGTGCATCATCGCCCGGTCGCGCACGCCGGATCGTGTCGCAAGATCGGGGGCGTTGAGGATCGCGCGAACCTCCTCCATCGTCAGATGGCGGATGAGCTTCTGGTCGTGGCGCTTGACCGGGATGGCATGGACGCGACCGATCTGCTCAAGGGCGGAGGGCACCCGGTGCTCCACATAGCGCATGAACGTCTTGATGGCGGCGAGCCGCAGGTTGCGCGTGGCGGCGCCATTGCCGCGCTCCTGTTCGATGTGGGCCAGGAAGGCGACGATCAGCGGCGCGTCCAGGTCTTCGATCGTCAGCCGTGACGGACGCGTGCCGAGCCGTTTCGCGGCGAAGTCGAACAGCAGCTTGAAGCTGAACGCGTAGGTCTCGCAGCTTTCCGGACTGTAGCCGCGCTGGCGGGGCATGTAGTCGCGCAGGAAGCCTGTGATGAGAGGGGCGAGCTTCGTCATGCCACGCTCCCTCCAACCAGCATTTCCGCTGCCGAGGCGATATCCGCCATCATCTCCGGCGTCGCCTGGAGGTACCAGTAGGTGTTCTGGATATCGGCATGGCCGAGATAGGTCGACAGAGCGACGAAGTGCCGGGCGACCGCGCCACGCTCGACACCGCATTGTTCGAGCACGCGAGTTGCGAAGGTATGGCGCAGATCGTGGATGCGAGGCTGCTGGCTTCGCTCCGGTGCAATTCCCGCTCGCCGCAAGACGCAGCGGAATGTGTAATTCACCGTCGTCGAGTACAGCGCCCTGTGCCGGACGGATGGGAACAGCCAGTCGCTTGCGCCGGCGCGTTGGCGGCGGGCCTCGAGATAGCGGGCGAGCGCCTCGATGACCGTCGGATGCAGCGGCACGAGCCGGCTCTTGCGGAACTTGGTCTCGCGGATGTGCAGCACACCATCGGGCCCAATGTCATCAAGCTTGAGCGCAATGGCCTCCGAGATGCGCAGTCCCGTGGCGGCGATCAGCCCGAACAGCATGACGTAGAGCTGGTGACGCAGGGGATTGGGCTTCTGACGTCGGAGCCTGCCGGCGGCCTCGAGGATGCGGGCGATCTCGTCCGCGGTATAGATATAGGGAATCGGTCGCGTTTGCCGGTTCCGCGCGAAGTCGGCGCGCGGGATCTCATGCCGAGGATCTTCGGCATGCAGGAAGCGCGCGAACAGGATCAGGTCCGTCAGGCGCCGTTCGCGTGCGCCCGGCGTCCGGGCGACCGTCGGCAACCAGGCGAGAACGGATGCGGTGCGGATATGCGCTTCGTCCCGCCCGGCGGCGAAGCGCGCGAAGGCACGAAGACACCGCTCGGCCTTGACCAGCTTGTAACCGAGCGTGCGGCGAAGGGTGATGTAGCGGTCAGCGTCCTCGCTCAACATGGTAGCCTCCCGCCCCAGGGCTGCGCAATCTCCGACAAGAGGCCGATATCCACCTTGGCATAGAGCGCTGTGACCGATGGGGAGCGGTGCCGCAGCACGGCGCCGACACCGGCAAGGCTGGCGCCGTTGCGCAGCATGGTCGTCGCGGCGGAGTGGCGCAGAACATGAGCCCCACGATGGATGCTTTTGACGCCAGCCCTATCGAGGGCACGGCGCACGATGCATTTCACGGCGATGCGGCTGAGCGGCCTGACGGGCGCAGCACTCGTCAGGAAGACCCGCGTTGTCGCGACGCGCGGCCGTGCCCGCTCGATATAGGCGAGGATGGCATCGCCAATCTCCTGAGTCAGTGGCAGGCGCTCCTCGCGCCGAGCCTTGCCGGCAAGGGTTATCCTGCCAGCCACCCAGTCGATCTCACCGAAGGCCAGATTAGCGACTTCGCTTGCCCTGAGGCCCAAGCGGGCAAGGAGCAGAATGACGGCCCGATCGCGCAGCCGATCCTCGCCGTCACAAGCGGCAAGAAGGCGGCCGATGTCGGCTTGCCCGAGGAAGCGTGGCGTCGTCGCCAACTGCCAGTTCGCGAAGCTCGGAACAGCCTGTTCCCGGCCGACCGGGCACTGCCCTGTCGCCACAAGATATTTGAGGTAGGCGCGCGTGGCGACGGTGATGCCTTGCGCCCGTCCGCGTCCGTGCGGCTTCGCGCGATCGAGCACGAAGCCGCGGATCGCGGCGGCTGTGTACGGGGCCGGATCGGTGCCGAGCGACGCCAGCAGGTCGACCAGGATCGCCTGATAGGTGTCGAGCGTGGAGTCCTTGACGCCGCGCTGCTCCCGCATCCAGCGACGGAAGGCGGCCAGTGCCGGCCAGCTCTCCTCCAGCGACGGCCGCCGCTCCGGCGGCAGCACGTTCGTCTCACGCAGATAGGCGATGAACAGCGCGGCGGCGCCCTGTGGCGCACGAGTTGTCTTGCTACCCCGGAACACCGACGCCGATGCGGCGAAGCCGGCGGCGAGCGTTTCGATCTCGAAGCCGGACGCGCGGACCCAATCGGCCCACAGCGCGAGCAGGCGCGCCACCTCTGTTACTGTCGCCGGTGTGTATTTCCGCAGCGAGAGCCAGTCCTTGAAGTCATCGACATGCGGTTGCAGCCAGTTGATCCGGACATCAACGCTTCGGCGATGTCTGCGCTTTCGTTTTGTCACCACGTTTTCCTTCGAGTTGCTTGTTCACGCCGGGAGCGCCCGGCGCGTCGAGCAAACCGAAGGTTTCGATCCCATTCCATGCGATAGGCGTTTTGCCCACTGGATCCGAATCCGACATGTCCGTGGAGACCCGTCGGGCGCGGCGTGTGTCGTTGGGTCGGAGCATGCTGGCCGTAATGCCGGAGGGTTGACGCGCCGGCGGCGCCGAACGTGCTGAAGAGGCGCCGACCGCCAGCGTCGTTCTCTGCCGACAATGCCGGCGAAGCCCCCGATGCGGCCTCTCTTGGGGCTGGTCTGGCGCCGCTCCAGACTTGGCCTGCAACGGCTCCGCCGACCTTCTTCCCCTGCGGCCACGCCGCATTCCTCGCGCAACAACAAGCTCGGCTGCCGCCGTCCTCCGCTGACGCTGCGGCCCGAGGGTGCAGACGTCCGGTCCATCGCCTCACGACCGCCATCGAGGCTGCATCGGGCGGCTTCGGGGAACTCTCAGGAGATACGACAATGGCTCAGATCGGCACCTTCACCCGCGACGACAACGGCGCCTTCGCCGGCACGATCAAGACCCTCACCCTCAACGTCAAGGCCACCATCAAACCCTGCGACCGCGACAACGACAAGGCGCCCGACTATCGCGTCACCGCCAACGGTGTCGAGTTCGGCGCCGGCTGGAGCAGGACCGCCCGTGAGACTGGTGCCGAGTACCTCTCGCTCAAGCTCGACGATCCGTCCTTCACGGCTCCGGTCTACGCCTCCCTAGTTCAGGGTGACAAGGGCGAGCACAAGCTCATCTGGTCGCGATGACTGGCCCAACGGCGCTCCGCTCTCAGCGGGGCGCCACTACTCGATCACGTAGCCCAGCGCGCGATAACCCGCTCGTCGCTTCGCTCCCATCCGGGCCAGAACCGGGACGGTATTATCGACATAGTCGACGACCAAAACATCTTTCTTGCCATCATGCTGGCGATGCAGGCGGCCGACATACTGTGCCAATGTTCCCTTCCAGGCGATCGGCATCGTCAGGAACAGCGTGTCGAGTCGAGCGTCATCGAAGCCTTCACCAATGTAGCGGCCTGTTGCGAGTATCAGACGCTCATCATCATCAGGGACATTCAACACCGTGTTGGCTGTTTTGCGATCCTTCGCGGACATGCCGCCACGCAGCACCACGAGATTTTTCACGAATGGCGAGAATCTCTGACGAAGATATTCGAGATGGTCTTTTCGTTCTGTCAGAACGATGGGCGAACGCTTGGCTTCAAGCGATTTCAATACATCATCAAAGATCAGGTCATTCCGGCCACTGTCCTGCGCCAGGGCTGCATAGATCGCCGGCATTGACGGGCGTTCGGCCAACGCCAAGGACGGCGGCAATTCAAATTTCGTCGAGCGATCGCGGGCGCGGTGACGAATGCCACGTTCGGCAGCCTGAACTCTTGCATCGACCCGATGGCGAACAGGGCCGCATTGCATGAAGATGATGGGATGATGCCCGTCCTTTCGGGCAACGGTCGCGGACAGGCCGACGACGTATCGCGCCTTTGACCGCCGAGCGACAAGCTCAAAGCTTGCAGCGGACAGATGATGGCATTCGTCGACAATCAGATGACCGTAATCAGCAACGATATCAGCGACCTCTCCATTGCGGACGAGGCTCTGGATGAGCGCCACATCGATGACGCCGGTCGGCTTTCTTTTTCCACCCCCGATAACGCCGATCTGTTTCGGATCGATGTTCAAAAAGGAACTCAGGCGCTCCACCCATTGAGTGAGTAGTTCCCGGCGATGAACGAGAACCAGTGCGTTGCGGGCGCGATGTGCGATGAGTGCGGCTGCGACAACCGTCTTGCCGAAGGCCGTCGTGGCGGCGAGCACGCCGCTGTCGTGGGCAACGAGAGCATCGAAAGCCCGGGATTGTGGCCCTCGCAGTCCGCCCTGGAATGAGACGCCGGCAGGCAGCGCCGTTCCATCTTCGCGATGATCGTCCAAAATGGCGACCGCCCCGTGACTCTTGATGAGTTCGACAGTTTCGTCGAAGCAGCCGCGAGGCAGAGCTACATGTCGAGGATGGAGCTCGGCGCACGAGACGATTCGAGGCTTGCCGAATGTCGGCAAACGCATTGCTTGCGCGCGATAGAATTCCGGGTTCTGGAACGCTGCCAAGCGAACGAACTGCGCAATCAGGGCCGGCGGAAGTTCTGTCCTGTCGATGTAGATCTGATCAGCGACCACGATCCTGATCTGCTGTGGTATCGCAGCATTGATACGCCGTGGCTCACTACGGCGTGACGGCGACATCTTCCACGGCTCGTCAGCATGTTCGTCATCGACCGGCATCCGGACGCCCAACACCCGTCCTGACAGTTCCGCCTCGTTGGCGATCCCGAAGGCCGCATCAGCTGATAATCTTGGGAGAGAAGACAGATACGCCCATTGGTCGTCGTAAGGTCGCAGATCTCTGTCGACAAAAACGCTGTTGCCAACTTCGCGAGCTTTTCGTTGGAGGGGAAGTGCAATCAGATTGCCGAAGCCACCAAGTGGCATCGTATCCTGGTTGGGAAAGAACCGATCATAAGAGGAGAAGCCGATCTCGGGACGTTTCTCCATCGTCTCCGTGATCAGGGCCGCCCCCATCTGGCGCGCGGTCCGCGCCGGGATCGGTTCGCCGAAGAATATCCAGACATGGCCGCCATTTCCCGATCGGGACCGCTCGAGAGCGGCAGCGATGCCTCTGCCGCGGCAGGTTTGCAGGAGCGCCCCGGCGTCCTCCGCCCACGCCTCCTTGTCGAAGTCTGCGGCGAGGAACCAGCATGTTTCGTCCTGGAGCAACGGGTATACACCGGCGACAAAGTCACCGGTGCGGGTATCGCCGCCACGAAGGTGCTTTTCGATGATGTCCTCGGAAGGAGGAATGAAAGCCTGATGCGGGCATTCCCCACATTTTACCTTCGGTTTCCCGCAGATTTCTTTCGCCCATTCGTTGGAACAGGCCGGCGAATAACCGGAGCGTCCAGCTTTTCTATTTTCCCATCGCACCGGGAAAACATCGGGCCGCCCGGCGAACAGGCGCCGGAACAACTCGATTTTCTCGATAGATGAGGAGTTGTTGGTAACAGAGGCATCGGCAAAAGCGTGCCGTTCGGCCGCGCGGCTACCGGAGATCAGCTTTTGCTCAAGCGCTTCCAATTCACGCTCAAGCTCCATCCGCTCTGCATTCAGATCAGCTAACCGCCGTCGAATGCGTGCGATTTCCCCCGAAGCTTCATTCTTGTCGACCAACTTTGTAGCCTACGCCTAAATGTTCATGTCGCGCGCAAACATAGACCAAAGACGACCTCCGTTTAAGGCGGACTATGCGTCACGACGGCCCAAGGTGTTCGACATTATGCGGAGCAAAATCCACCAAAACCGGCGGAAATCCAGCCTCACAGGCCAACACTCCGCATAATGCCGCTCTACGCATAATAGAGAGCGTTTTTAGATTGGCGGCGCGGTACCGAAACTTCAAAGTGCGCAGCTGCGAGTGCGCCGGTAATCTAAAAACGTGTTGGACGAAGCCGCCTAGCGCGCAGCTGCCGCTATGGAAATTGGATGCTGCTTCCCGATGGACAGCGCCGTCGCCGGGGCTTCGGGGACATGCTGGATGCGGTCTTGATGCGAAACATTCTAATCGAGATATGGTCTCCCGGACGAAAGGACCGGCGACGCCAGCGCCTGGAGGGCTCGATGTCGGAGGCGTGACAATAGGACGCCTGCTGTCTGCCTTGGCAGACGGAAAGCACGATGATCAATGAGTTGAAAAGCCCGACCGTCATGAAGTGTCCATAAGAGGTGGGTCGTGTGACGCAACGGGCGCGAGCACCTCGATGCACACCATCTGCCCTTGACGGCAAAAGGGACATTCTCGCAGGGAAACTCCGGTCAGCTCCTCGACCTTGTCGCGATAATCGCGCCCTTCCTTCGGTTTTACCGGCGTATCGGACTGCTGCATTCCGAGCAGTTCGCGGCAGCGGGCGAGCTTTTGCTTGCGGTAGCGGTTGCCCATGAAACCGTAATAACGGATGCGCTGAAATCCCTCGGGCAAGACATGGACGAGGAAACGCCGGATGAACTCCCCGGCGTCGAGCGTCATCACCTTTTGCCGGTTCTCGTTGCGATAGTCCTTCCACCGGAAGCGTACCTTGCCATCCTCGATATCGACGATCCGGTTGTTGGCGATTGCCACCCGGTGTGTATAGCGTCCGACATATTCCAGAACCTGCTCAGCGCCCGCGAAGGGTGGCTTGGCATAGACCACCCAGTTGACCTGGCGGGCGGGATCCAGATAGCGCCGGAATGCGACGGGATCGTGCAGCCGTTCCAATGACGAAAAGAATCGCAACTCACCGGCATCGAATGCTCTTTGCAGGCCTTCGAGAAACAATCGCCGGAAGAGTCGGGAGAGCACGGCGACTGGTAGGAAGAAGCCGGGACGACACGCGATCCAGCGGCTCCCGTCAGGCGACAGCCCGCCGCCGGGCACGACGCAGTGGAGATGGGGATGATGGCTGAGATTCTGACCCCAGGTGTGAAGCACCGCGAAAAACCCGATCTCCGCGCCGAGATGTCGCCGATCGGCAGCAATGGTGCGCAAAGTCTCGGCGGCTGCGTGGAACAGGATCTTGTAGACCGTGCTGGCATTCTGGAAGGCAATCGCGGCGATCTCGTCGGGAACGGTGAAGACGACATGGAAGTACTGCGTATCGAGAAGCTCTTCCCGCCGAGCCTCGATCCATTCCGCTCGGGCGAGCCACTGGCACTTGGGGCAACTGCGGGAACGGCAGCTGTTGTACGCGATCCGTCGTTCACTACAGCGGTCACACTGTTCGACATGCCCTCCGAGCGCCGACGTTCGGCAGCGCTCGATGGCAGTCATCGCTGCGCGTCGTTCGGTCGATAGCGAGGCCCGGTGCTGCTCTCGCCAGGCAGCACCGTAGCGACGGAATATATCCGCGACCTCCGGACTTGAGCGGCCCATGAGGTTGGCCGTCAGAAATGTTCGGGCGTTGGCGGCGAGGAAGCCTTGGGGATTGGGCGCGGCAGCAGTTCAAGCGGGCTCGTCGCCGCGCAGACCTTGTTGGTAGCGATCCGCAAATATTGGGCGGTCGTCGACAGGCTGCGATGGCCGAGCAGGAGCTGGATGGTGCGGAGATCGGTTCCGGCTTCGAGCAGGTGCACCGCAAATGCGTGCCGCAGCGAATGCGGCGTCACCGGCTTGGAGAGTTTCGACACCCGATGTGCCTTGCGGCAGGTGGCATCCACGGCGCTTGTCGATATCGGTTCTCCAGTAACGGCGCCGGGAAACATCCAACCCCCGGTGGGTCGCACGGCGCGCCAATAGTCCGTCAGCACCTCCAGCAACCTGGCCGATAGCATGACGTAGCGGTCCTTCTGTCCCTTGCCTTGTTCGACGCGCAGCACCATGCGCTGGCGATCGATGGCCTCAGGCTTCAGGCGGGTCGCCTCGGAAATACGCAGGCCGGCGGCATAGCATGTCGTCAGGATCGCCTGGTGCTTGAAGCTCTCGATGCAGCCAAGGAAGTGCAGCACCTCCTCGGGGCTGAGAATGACGGCCAGTGTCTTTGGCGCCTTTGGGCACGGAATGACCTGGTCGAAATCCCAATCGAGGCCGAGCGTGACGCGGTAGAGGAATCGAAGCGCTGCGACGGTCACGTGCACCGAACGTGGCGCCAGCTTTTTCTCGTTCGTCAGATAGACCTGGTAGGCTCGGATATCCTCCGGGCCTAGCAAAGCCGGCGATTTAGCGAAATGCCGGGCGAACTGCGAAACCTGCAGCAAATACGAATCCTGTGTGTGTCGCGACAGGTTGCGTACCTGCATGTCTTCCATCATGCGTAACCGAAGCGAGGTCATAGCGAACTCCTTGGCAAGGGGGACGCTGCGCGCGGGCAGCAACACCATCTTGCCAAGGGCAAGCGCGTCTGAAATGGAATGGATTACGTCGCTGTACGGGTGGTGTCGGGGTCAGAGACACGGGCTGGCTTCAAGGGGGATACCCCACGCTCAACGCGGATACCCTCCCGCGGAGCGGGTTCGGGGGATGTCCCGGGTTCTGTTGAATTTCTGAAGAGGTCGGCGTTGCCCACCTTGAGCCGGTAGGCTCGGGGTGCTGATTCCACAAAGGAGAGCAACGCCATGACGAGAGATATCACACCGGCTGGTTGGCCGGCGACCGGGGCTGTGGAGAAATCATTTGCGGAAGTGCGAGCGAGCTTCGATCGGTTCTGCCTTGCGGCAGGAATCGAGGCGCTCGGCACGATGATGGAGGCGGATGTGACAGCGGCCTGCGGGCCGCGCCACGGTCGTGATGCGGCGCGGCGGGCGCACCGTTGGGGCCGAACGCGGGGGCGGATCGGTTTCCACGGCGGCAAGATCGAGGTCGATCGCCCGCGGGTCCGGGGCATGGACGGCCGCGAGGTCACGATCCCGAGCTGGGAAACGGCGGCGCAGGAGGACTGGCTCGGTCGCTGGGCGATGAACCTGATGCTGATCAATGTGTCGACGCGCCGGTTCGGCCGCGCCGTCCGGCTGCCCGAGGGTGACGTGCCGGCACCGCCCGGATCGGGGATTTCGAAGTCGGCGGCCTCGCGGAGGTTCGTGGCTCTGTCGGCGGCGCGGCTGGCCGACTTCATGGCTGCCGATCTGTCCGCGCTCGACCTTCTGGTGGTCCAAATCGACGGGCTGCATCTCGACGACGATCTCGTGCTGGTGGCCGCGATCGGGGTTGACGGCGAAGGCAACAAGCATCCGCTGGCGCTGGTGGAAGGGGCGACCGAGAATGCAGCAACGGTTCAGGCCCTGCTGGACAACCTGGTCTCGCGCGGGCTCGACCCGACGGTGCCAAGACTGTTCATCGCCGACGGCGCGAAGGCGTTGTCGAAGGCGATCCGCCGCACCTTCGGTTCGGCCGCTGCGATCCAGCGCTGCCAGATCCACAAGGCGCGCAACATCATGGAACGCCTGCCGAAAGAGCATCATGCGGCCACCCGCCGGGTGCTGCGCCAGGCCTGGGAGCTCGATGACGCCGACAAGGCTGAAAAATTGATCCGCAATCTCGCGCGTCGACTCGACCAGCAATGGCCCGGCGTTGCGGCCAGTATCCTCGAAGGCCTCGACGAAATCCTGACTGTCGTCCGGTTGAAGTTGCCGAAGGAGCTTCGCCGATCGCTCGCCTGTACCAATATCGCCGAGAACATGATGGGCACCATTCGCCGCGTCACGCGCAACGTTAAACGCTGGCGGGATGCCGGTATGGCCTTGCGATGGGTCGCGGCCGGTATGATCGAGGCCAACAAGGGCTTCCGACGATTGAAGGCGCATAAGCAATTGTCGGTTCTGCGTGCGGCCCTTCAAGCTCACCACGATCGCATGACAATCAAGTCCGTTGCCCACGTCACGAGGGCTGCGTAATATTCATTCCGGCAACGTCGACCCGACGTAGTTCAACAGCGATCGGGACATCCCCTGGCGGAGGGGCGCAAGTGGACTAAAATCAAGGAGGGTCGTTAATGAGCCCGCAGCTCTCGATAAGGTATGAAAATACTTGCATGTCTCAAAACCCGCTCGTGGGCGTCTTTCCGTATAGACCGAACGCCCTCAGGTGACAGATATTGTTTGGGGTGCCGATCGCTGCGGAGAGCCGCAACAAACAGCGCCTAAGCGGTCTTGCCGGTGAAGATCGAAAACGCCAGGAATTTGCCGGGGGGACTTTGATGGAAACGGACCGCCGCTACCACGCGTGACCCACACTTTTCTGGGCCTCTCAGATCGCTTTGCTATATCTCCGCGGAGTCCTCGCACCCAGGTCGAACGACGCCTTGAGGTATGCGACGGCGCTTCCGCCAAATCTCTCCACCGCTATGCGTACCTGCTTGATTGTGCGACGGCATACTCTGGCATGCGACACAGAGAATTACGGGCTTTATTTAGAGGTGAGCTGTCGCGATAATTGCGATCGCCCGACGATTGAGCCCGCATTTCTTGTAGCGTCGATGACAGATCGAGCGCAGGCTGAAATTACGCCAGATACTCCGCTTCGCCTTGCTGATGCCGTGAAGATCGCATTTCCTTTGGGCGGGATGACGGTCGCGGGTCTGCGACGTGAGCGCGATCGCAATCGCAATCGCAATCGCAATCGCAATCGCAATCGCAATCGACTAGTAGTTGAAAAGATTGCCGGCAAGGAATTTACTACGCTGGCTCACATTGAACGGATGCGAGAGCTATGCCGCGACGAAGCAAGGGCGCTAGAGCATGTTGTTTTTTGCCGGAATCGGGATTGAACGAAGCCGCTGCCGCGGCGTAGGGGGCAAGGTGGCATAGATCGCCTCCTGGCTGAGAGGATGTGGGTGTTGGAGCCCACCCCCTCAGACAGGAGTATCGAGATGGCCGATTTGAGCCCTCTTCGCCGCCGCATGATCGAAGACATGACCGTCCGCAATCTGTCGCCGGCGACGCAAAGATCCTACATCAGCGCGGTTTCGAAGTTCAGCCGCTATTTTGGCCGATCGCCTGACCGGTTAGAGCTGGAAGACGTCCGCGCCTTCCAGGTGCATTTGGTCTCGACCGGCATCTCATGGCCGGCGCTGAACCAGATCGTCTGTGCGCTACGGTTTTTCTACGGCGTCACGCTCGGCGAGGCGCTCATCCCAGAGCGCATTCCCTATGCGCGAGAACCGCGCAAGCTGCCGGTCGTTCTCAGCGCCGACGAAGTGGTTCAGTTTCTTGAAGCGGTATCGAGCCTGAAGAGCCGCGCCGCGCTCACCACCGCCTATGCGGCCGGGCTCAGGGCCTCGGAGGTTGCGGGACTGCGGATCGAAGACATCGACAGCGCCCGCGGCGTCATCCAGGTGCGCCACGGCAAGGGCGCGAAGGATCGCAACGTGATGCTGTCGCCCCAGCTGCTGGGCATCCTGCGCACCTACTGGCGGCTCGCCCGGCCGCGGCTTTATCTGTTCCCTGGTCGTGACGAAGATCATCCGATCGATCAGACCGTGCTGCATGCCGCCTGCCGGTCGGCGGTGAAGGCTGCGGGCCTGACCAAGCGCGTCACGCTGCACACGCTGCGCCACAGCTTCGCGACACATCTTCTCGAGAACGGAACCGATATCCGGATCATCCAGGTCTTGCTCGGGCACAATAATTTGTCGTCGACAGCGCGCTACACGCAGGTCGCCACCGATACGATCCGAGCGACGCAGAGCCCGCTCGATCGCCTGTCGCTGGAGGTGACGCCACCTGGATGACCCGCAGCGGGATGCGGGTCATGACCCGCTCCGACATCCGCTCCAACAGGCCCGCCATCGAGATTGCCGATATTCTGCGCCGGCATGGCGACGCCTATCGCCGTGTACATGCCGGTCATCTGGGGCGGGTCGAGCGGCGCGTGATGAGCGCGATCGTTGCGTGCCGGACCGAGGCGCTCGGCGGCCACATGCAGGCTTGCGACGACTGCGGCACGACACGCGTTGCCTATAATTCCTGCCGCAATCGGCACTGTCCGAAGTGTCAGGGGAGAGCCCGAGCCGCGTGGCTCGCCGCGCGTCAAGCCGACCTGCTTCCGGTTCCCTATTTCCACGTCGTCTTTACACTTCCCGCACCGATCGCCGCGATCGCTTTCCAGAACAAGGCCGTCGTCTATGCCATCCTGTTCAAGGCTGCCGCCGAGGCGATGACGACGCTCGCCGCCAATCCACGCCGGCTCGGCGGTGCGATCGGCGGCGTCGCCGTCCTCCACACCTGGGGACAGACGCTGATGCATCATCCCCACGTCCATTGCGTCGTTCCGGGTGGCGGCCTCTCGCCCGATGGCGCGCGCTGGACCGCTTGCCGACCGAACTTCTTCCTGGCCGTCAAACCGTTGTCCAGACTATTTCGCACACTTTTTCTCAAACGTCTGTCGGCAGCCTTCAACTCCGGTGCCTTGCGTTTCTTCGGCGATCTCGGAGCTCTGGCCGAGCCGGCTGCCTTTGCGGCCCACCTCGACGCCATGCGACGCATCAACTGGGTTGTTTACGCCAAGCGGCCCTTCGGCGGACCCGCACAGGTCCTGGCCTATCTCGGCCGCTACACCCATCGCGTCGCGATCGCCAACAGCCGGCTCGTCGCACTCGACGACGATCATGTCGCCTTCTCATGGAAGGACTATCGCCAAAACAGCGCGACAAAGATCATGAATCTCAAGCCCGATGAGTTCATTCGCCGTTTCCTGCTTCATACGCCGCCTGACGGCTTCCACCGCATCCGCCACTTCGGCTTCATGGCCAACCGCCATCGCGCTGCCAAGCTCGCCCTTTGCCGCGAACTTCTCGATCATGAGCGAACAGCCCCAAACGATGGCCAGCCGTCGCCTGTGGATTCGGAGGCTCAAACCTGGGCCGAGGTTCCTGCCTGTCCCGATTGTGGTGGCGTCATGCGCATCATTGAGCGCTTTCGACATAGCTTCAGACGCCCCAGCCCTCGAACATCACCGTTCCGATGCGACACATCGTGAGCCAAGTCATGTCGTGCACGACGATCATCATTCGTCATTTCGCTCCCAGCGTCTCGATCATCGCGGACGATGTCGAATCCGTGCTGTCACACTGCGCGACAACAACCGTCCGATGCAGCAAAAGGCCTATCGCGATCTCAGGCGAAGCGCGTCTGATCTCAACTCTTCCAGGATGCGCACTCCTGTGTCTCTGCCTCACGCGCCGAGCCAGCAGATCGGGCATGGCGATCTCGAACAATCCCCATAGCTGCAAAACCGCGAATAGCCTCCCGCGCCTTCGTTCAATCCGGCTTCAATGAGGTCGCGTCATAAGCGCCTGCCGCGCCCTCGCGTGAGCGCGACCTCACAGAACCCTCCAGATTCCCAGAAGGGACAATTTCTGATTCAAACTCCATGCTGGAACGGGGGCCAGCATGGATGACGCGACCCTATTCGGAAGATCTTCGTGAACTCGCTCTGGCGCGGGCGAGACCGTTCGTTCGATTGCAGAAGCGCTTCAGATCAGTCCTTCCTGTGTGACGAAGTGGAAGAATCTGCGGCGGGAGACCGGAGGCGTTTCTCCCGGCAAGATCGGCGGTCACAAGAAGCCGGTTCTGTCCGGCACCAATGCCGACTGGCTGCGCAAACGCATTCGCTCCGGCCCATTCACTTTGCGGAAGCTGACGCAGGAACTGGCTGCGCGCGGGATCAAGACCGACGTGCGGGCAGTGTGGACGTTCGTCCATGCCGAAGGGCTGAGCTTCAAAAAAAACGATCCTGCCGGCCGAACAAGATCGTCCCGATATCGCGCGTAAACGGACGCGCTGGAAGACCCATCAGGGCAGGATCGACGCCTCGCGCCTGGTCTTTATCGACGAGACCTGGATCAAAACCAACATGGCGCCGCTGCGAGGCTGGGGACCGAGTGGGCAACGTCTCCAGGCGTCTGCGCCTTTCGGCCATTGGAAGACGATGACCTTCATCGCGGCGCTGCGCCACGACCGGATCAGCGCGCCATGGGTCATCGACGGCCCCATCAATGGCGAGCTCTTCACCCTCTATGTCGAGCAGGTGCTGGCGCCGACCCTCGCAAAGGGTGAACTCGTCATTCTCGACAATCTCGGCAGTCACAAGGGCAAGGCGGCGCGCAACGCCATCCGCGCCACAGGAGCCCATCTGCTCTTCCTGCCGCCCTATAGCCCCGACCTCAATCCGATCGAGCAGGTCTTCGCCAAGCTCAAACACCTGATGCGAGCCGCGCAGCCGCGTGATGTCGAAGCGACTTGGCGCAAGGTCGGCGAACTCCTCGACGTCTTCTCCAAGGAGGAGTGCGCCAACTATCTCAAAAATTCAGGGTACGTTTCCGTATAAACACATCATGCTCTAGGCTTCAGCTCAAATCCGCCCGCCGAGACAAGAGCGGAAAGATTACCCACCAGGCTACTTGGATCATCAGAGACAACGGACGCGATGTCAGCACAGGCTGCGCTGCAGATGAAATTGCGGCCGCGGAAAGAAAGCTAGAGGACTACATAGCGTCCAAATACACGCCCAAACGGCGAGTGCGGCACATCGACGACATTCCAGTCGCGGACGTTCTCTCGATTTACTTGGATGCGCAGCTAGAAAAGCTTCGCGATCGCTTCAAAGTAGATGGAGAAAGCGAAGACACCATCCCCGCCATACGGAAATTTAAAAAGCGCATCGAGAGACTGAACGCGTGGTGGGGTACGAAAATGCTCGGCGAGGTGAACGGAGAGGCGTGTCGCTCTTATAGGAAGAAACGACGCAACCGAGGCGGTGCAAGGCGAGATCTGGAAGATTTGCGCGCCGCCATTGGCCATCATGCCGCCGAAGGTTATCATCGGGAAATCGTTAAAATCTCGCTGCCGGAGAAAGGCGAGCCGCGCGACAAATGGTTAACCCGAGGCGATGCCGCGAAGCTCATCTGGACCTGCTGGCGTTATCGCGAACTTCAGAAGAAGTCGCGACGGCCGACGGAGGATGTGAAGGCCCCGACACGCAAACGCCCGCTGCGGCATCTTGCCCGCTTCATACTATTGGGCATCTATAGCGGGACGCGCGCCGGAGCCATTGCCGCCGCATCACCGATACCAGCGGTCGGCCGGTCTTACGTCGATCTGGAGCGCGGACGGTACTACCGTCTGAAGCAGGGCAGTTCGCGGACTAACAAGCGGCAACCGACAGTTCCGATCCCCTCGCGCTTGCTCGCTCATTTGCGGCGTTGGCACCGCATTGATCCGGACGCCAAGCACTTCGTTGAGTTCAACGGCAAGCCGGTGATTTCGGTCAAGACGGCATTCAAGAGTGCCGTCAAGCACGCGGGGCTCGATCCTGGCATATCGCCTCACACGTTACGGCACACGGCGGCGACTTGGCTGATGCAGAAGGGCGCGGATCCGTGGCAGGCCGCCGGCTATCTTGGAATGTCGCTCGAGGTTCTGCTCCACACCTATGGCCACCATCACCCTGACTACTTGTCAGATGCAGTCGAGAAAATCGCGATGCGCACGCCAGGTCACGAACGAAAGGCGCACGTATCTGGTGCGGTTTCTGGTGCGGTCATCCCGCTGCGGCGTGATAACCCCTGACTAAGCAATTGATTTGGCTGGTGGGCCCGGCAGGACTCGAACCTGCAACCAGACCGTTATGAGCGGCCGGCTCTAACCATTGAGCTACAGGCCCCGCCGCCTTGCGGGCCGCATGGCGCGGCCGGCAACGGTGCGAGCTCCGTTTACAGGGTGCGCGGGGTTTCGGCAATGCTGCCCCGGCAGGCCGCCGCGCCTCCGACGTCTGCATCGCCTGGAACACCGGCCGGTAGCTATCCTCGACCATCCGCCTCCCGGGGATGTCCCGATCGCTGTTGAACTACGTCGGGTCGACGTTGCCGGAATGAATATTACGCAGCCCTCGTGACGTGGGCAACGGACTTGATTGTCATGCGATCGTGGTGAGCTTGAAGGGCCGCACGCAGAACCGACAATTGCTTATGCGCCTTCAATCGTCGGAAGCCCTTGTTGGCCTCGATCATACCGGCCGCGACCCATCGCAAGGCCATACCGGCATCCCGCCAGCGTTTAACGTTGCGCGTGACGCGGCGAATGGTGCCCATCATGTTCTCGGCGATATTGGTACAGGCGAGCGATCGGCGAAGCTCCTTCGGCAACTTCAACCGGACGACAGTCAGGATTTCGTCGAGGCCTTCGAGGATACTGGCCGCAACGCCGGGCCATTGCTGGTCGAGTCGACGCGCGAGATTGCGGATCAATTTTTCAGCCTTGTCGGCGTCATCGAGCTCCCAGGCCTGGCGCAGCACCCGGCGGGTGGCCGCATGATGCTCTTTCGGCAGGCGTTCCATGATGTTGCGCGCCTTGTGGATCTGGCAGCGCTGGATCGCAGCGGCCGAACCGAAGGTGCGGCGGATCGCCTTCGACAACGCCTTCGCGCCGTCGGCGATGAACAGTCTTGGCACCGTCGGGTCGAGCCCGCGCGAGACCAGGTTGTCCAGCAGGGCCTGAACCGTTGCTGCATTCTCGGTCGCCCCTTCCACCAGCGCCAGCGGATGCTTGTTGCCTTCGCCGTCAACCCCGATCGCGGCCACCAGCACGAGATCGTCGTCGAGATGCAGCCCGTCGATTTGGACCACCAGAAGGTCGAGCGCGGACAGATCGGCAGCCATGAAGTCGGCCAGCCGCGCCGCCGACAGAGCCACGAACCTCCGCGAGGCCGCCGACTTCGAAATCCCCGATCCGGGCGGTGCCGGCACGTCACCCTCGGGCAGCCGGACGGCGCGGCCGAACCGGCGCGTCGACACATTGATCAGCATCAGGTTCATCGCCCAGCGACCGAGCCAGTCCTCCTGCGCCGCCGTTTCCCAGCTCGGGATCGTGACCTCGCGGCCGTCCATGCCCCGGACCCGCGGGCGACCGACCTCGATCTTGCCGCCGTGGAAACCGATCCGCCCCCGCGTTCGGCCCCAACGGTGCGCCCGCCGCGCCGCATCACGACCGTGGCGCGGCCCGCAGGCCGCTGTCACATCCGCCTCCATCATCGTGCCGAGCGCCTCGATTCCTGCCGCAAGGCAGAACCGATCGAAGCTCGCTCGCACTTCCGCAAATGATTCTCCACAGCCCCGGTCGCCGGCCAACCAGCCGGTGTGATATCTCTCGTCATGGCGTTGCTCTCCTTTGTGGAATCAGCACCCCGAGCCTACCGGCTCAAGGTGGGCAACGCCGACCTCTTCAGAAATTCAACAGAACCCGGGACATCCCCCAACGCAGGCATTTGACGCAGTGAACGAAAAACGTTCCAAGTAACCGCGTCTTCGCTGTTAGCGCTTCTCAGATGTTTGATCTTGCTGGCCCGCATGTCGGCGAAGACGGGATCATATCGATCTATAATGAGATTGTCTCTGCAATCATCTGCGATCAAAACGCCACTCGGTGATAAAAGGCCTTTCTCGATCGCCATTTTGGTTATGCGTCAAGTATTTCTGCAGTGCAGACATGCACGTCTACCCAGCCGGGTGCGAGATTGTCATCCATCGCTTTAAGCGCCCCCCATCGAAGGTACAACCACGAGAAGCTCTTCCGGCTCTATCGGGAAGAGAAGCTGACAGTGCGCCGCCGCGGCGGCCGCAAGCGGGCGATCGGGACCAGGGCGCCGATGCTGGCTCCGATGATGTCGAACGGCCGGTGGTTCGGACCAACTGACCTGCGGCCGCCGCTTCCGCATCCTGACCGTGGTCGACGACTGCACCCGCGAGTGTCTGGCGCTGGTGACCGACACCTCGCTCTCCGGCACCCGGGTGGCGCGGGAACAGGACCGGCTGCTGATTGAGCGCAGCAAGCCGAAAATGGTGGTCAGCGACAACGGCAGCGAGCTCACCAGCAACGCCATCCTGACCTGGGCCGATCAGAGCCGCGTCGCATGGCACTACATCGCGCCGGGTAAGCCCATGCAGAACGCCTTCATCGAGAGCTTCATGTATAGACGGCCCCGCGGATGCAAGGGATTTCAGCAGCACTTGGATACCGGTCGGGTGCGTTCATGTATACGGCCTGTTAGTGCGACCGATGCCATGGCCGCTGGCCCTGATGGAGATCGCGGATCGAGGCCTCATCAACGGGTCGCGCTTGTTGCGCTTAAAGCTCTTCGGGCTTGCTCGATCCCCAGCTCCGCCGGTGTCCATCATGCTGTCATTTGCCCTCACACCATAAGGTGGCCAACATACGCGGAAAGTCAGGCCGCGAGCTTAGGCCGATAGAACTCCCCGGTCGTCATCATCGCCCAGACGGTCCGAGCCAACTTGTTGGCAACGGCGATGGTGACGACCATGGGCCGACGCCGTTCAAGCAGGGCTTCGATCCAGCCGCCTCCAACCCGGGAGCGTGCCTTTGGGTACCGAACGACGTTACGTGCTCCGATGACAAGCAAGTGCCTGAGATAGGAATCGCCCTGTTTCGTAATCCGGCCGAGCCGATCCTTCCCGCCGGTGGAATTCTGCTTAGGCGTCAGGCCAAGCCAGGCCGCGAACTCCCGCCCGGAGTGGAACATTGTCGGGTCCGGCACGGTCGCGGCGAGAGCCGTGGCCGTTATGGGACCGATCCCGGGAATCGAGGACAGCAACTTCGCCATCGGATTTACTCGCTGGATCTGAGCTAGCTCGCGCTCGATGGCCTCGACCTGCCGATCCAATTCTTTCAGTTGGTTCACAAGGACGGCTAGCTAGCCGAACAGCCGCATCAGCAGGGCCTTGCCGACCGGCGCTGCGCGGACACTGCGGAAGGCGCGGACATATTCGCCGGCATAGAATGCGCGCACGACATTGATCCGCGTCGCAACCGCGTCCTCGAAACGAACGCCGAAGCCATCGCGGGTGCGGCGGACGACGAGCGCGGCCACGTTCTGTCCGTAGACATTGCACTTGATCGAGGCGCCGATTGCGGGTGGGGCGGG
Source organism: Bradyrhizobium barranii subsp. apii (assembly GCF_011516635.5). GTDB lineage: Bacteria > Pseudomonadota > Alphaproteobacteria > Rhizobiales > Xanthobacteraceae > Bradyrhizobium > Bradyrhizobium barranii. Next base: position 331,582 of record NZ_CP096256.1, read on the forward strand.
ATCGATGAAGCGCGCGCCCGAGATCGAAATGTCGACCATCCGGACCAGCCGCGGCTCCGTACCTTCGTGAATCAGGATCGGCTCGTCACGCTCGAAGCGCTCGGCCTTGCGACGCCGCGGCTGCTCGATGCAAATGAAGCACACGATCGCCAGCACGACGCAATTGTACAGGCTCCAGGCCAGCGCCAGCCCGCCATAGGCGATGCTGTCGCCGCGCAGATGCAGGATGAATGCGTAGGCGATCGCCAGCAGCGTGATCAGCAGGGCGGCGCCATAGAGCCGCAGCAGCGGCCACTCGATGAAGCGGCGATTGCGGTCGCCGCCCTTGGCCGTCACCTTGAACTTGTGGCCTTGCGGCTTGGCGAGGCCGGTCACGACCGCCTTCAAGACCGCGGGGGCTGCGATGTATTGCGACACGTCGGTCATGATCGCGAGCGAGCGACCGCGCGAGATCCAAGCCATGGTGAAGGCGTGCCAGACATAGAACGGCATGAAGTACTTCAGAAGCTCGAACAGATCGGCGTGAACCGCCTTGATGCCGAACAGCAGATAGAGCCACGGCACGACGAGGCCGAAAACCTTGGTGCCATAGACCGCCGCCCAGCTCATGAAAGCGTCGACCAGCGACAGCCGGTCCATGAAGGCGAGCTTCGATTGCCGCGAGAACGGCCCGCTGCGGCCCCTGAAGATCTGCATGAAGCCGAGACACCAGCGGCCGCGCTGCGTGATGTATTCCTTCAATCCCTCCGGCGCGAGGCCGATGGTCAGGCGCTCGTTGAGGCAGACCGTGCGCAATCCCCTTTCCTTCAGGCGCAGCGTGACGAGATAGTCCTCCGTCACCGAATCGGTCGGAAAGCCGCCGATCTGCATCAGTCCGGAGTAACGGATCAGCGATGAAGTGCCGCAGCAGAACGCGGTGCCCCAGGCGTCCTTGGCCGGCATAAAAATGTCGAAGAAGAAACGCTGTTCGTCGGGCCAGACGTCGGTTGCGGCGAGATTGGTCTGGATCGGATCCGGATTGATGAAGTGCTGCGGCGTCTGCACGACGCCGACGGTGCCGTCCTGCATCAGGCTGATCGCCCGCGTCAGGAAGTCCGGCATCGGGACAAAATCCGCATCGAGGATCGAGATGAATTCAGGGCGGTCCGGCGGGGCGGATACGTGCTGGAGCGCATGATTGATGTTGCCGGCCTTGGCGTGGCGGTTGTCCGGACGGGTCAGGTAATTGCAGCCGAGCTCCTGGGCGAGCCGGCGCAGCCAGAGCCGCCGTCCGTCGTCGAGCACCCAGACGCGATAATTGGGATAGTTCAGCCCGGTGGCGCCGATGATGGTGCGCTCGAGGATCGCCTTCTCTTCATTGTAGGTGCAGATGAAGACGTCGATGCGCGGCGCATTCGTCGACGCCTTGGATTGACACAGGATGGCATTGACCGCGGGCGAACGGTCGATGGTCCGGCTGAGGAACAGCAACGACAGGCACACCGCGATCATCGAGGCCGCCTCGGCCGCCACGAAGGGATAGCCGACCACCGCGTCGGCGGTGAGCCCCAACGGCGGCAGGGTCTGGGTCACCCGCCAGACGAAGTAGTGCAACAGCAGCAGGAACGATATGCCGGTCATCATGACGCGCCCCAGCGTCTGCTCGCGCCGGAGCAGCGGCAGGATCGCAAGACAGGCGCCGAAGGCGACCAGCCCGGGCGCGAATGCCGCCATCATGGCTTTGCCGCGTCCGTGTTGAACACCACCCGCCCGGTGCGGCCGACTGCGCATTCCTTGCCCGTGGTAGCGAGCTCCGGCATCGAGACCGTCACCCGGTATGGTTCCTTGTTCAGCGCATCCGGATTGATCGCAAGGTTCGCGGGCGCCCCCGATGCACCGGTGAGGTTGACGATCTCACCCTTGATCGAAGCGCTGCCGTCGTTCGGCTCAAAGCTCGCCTGCTCACCAAGCCTGAGGCGGTTATAGACGCCTTCGGTGACATTGGCGGTGACCACCGCACCGTTGCAATCAAGCAGCTTGAGCAGGGGCTGCCCGGCCCTGACGTCCTCGCCTGGCGACGTCATCATCTCCCAGATGCGCCCGGCGACCGGCCCCTTGATGTCGGCTTCGGCCCGGTTGATGTAGTGCAATTGCTCCGAGGCAATCTCGTGGGTAAGCCAGTCGATCTCCGCATCGGAATGCACCAGATCGGCGCGCAGATCGCTGACGCGCTGGCGCATCTCCTCTTCGCGTTGCACGGAACTCGGCCGGTCATTGTAGCTGTCGCCAAGATAGGTGCCGTTCCTTGCCGCGGTGAGTTCGACCTTGGCGGCGTCGAGCCGGCGCTGCGCGCCCATCTCGGTCTGATGCGCGATCGCCTGCTCGCGCGTCAGCCTGGCCATTTCGACCGTCGAGACGCTGCCCGATTTGATCAGCGACGAGGCGCGTTCAACCGCCGCCGTCGCTTCTTCCCGTCGCGCGGCCGCGGCCTCGATCGCGGTCTGGATTTCGGCGATGCGCGCCTCGAGCTGGAGGATGCGGCCGTCGCGGAACTGGGCCGCCTGGCGCGCGAGGTCCTGTTGCGACGTCTCGGCGGCCGCAAGCTTTGCGGCGAGACTCGGGCGCTCATTCTCCATCCGGGACATCTGCCGCCGGAGATCGTCGAGCCGCCCTCGATCACCGCGCGCGTTGACGACATGAAGGATCGTATCGCCTTCGTGGACCACACTGAGCTGCGTCGAGCTCTGCGGCTTCGCTCTCACGGTGCCGTCGATCGGCGAGCGCAGGGTTACGATCCTGGCATTGACCACGGCCTCGACGCTCGAGGTCTGCAGCACGGCTTTCAGCGGCAGCCATCCGAAGATCGCGACGAGGGCGAGGCCAATGCCGACCTTGAGCAGGCGTCGAACCCACCGGCCCGATCCTGCAGGCGCTTCGGGATGGGGGGCGCTATCATTGACAGGCTCGCTGACCGGCTCGTCGTCCGCCGGCTGCAAGCGGTCCTGCAAATCGCGCTGCAGCCCTCGTGCGCCCGATTCCTCGTCCTTGCTAATGGACGTATGATCTTCGGGAAAGGGCTTCTGCTGTTCCTGATTCATGATGACCGGACCCTGAACTGTCAATGCGCGCGGGGTTCAGAAACCGTAATCCTGAACGGCCAATGTGCTTTTGGGGTGCCCCTTCGACATGGGCGCACCGTCCCACCGAACGGGGCCGTTATACGATGGCCCATTGATGGCCACTGACGCTATCTTGGGTGGATGAGGGTTGCACACAACCTCGACGTTTGCAACAGTCCTTTTCTACTTATGGCGCGACTAAACCGCGCGCGCTCGTAAAGCGGCTGCAAGGCTCGACGCTGACGGAAGACACTGTGAATCGGCGTGGGATCTGGACGCCGATCGGGTGTCCCACGTGCTTGATTGACTTCGCGCGTGTCAACACTTGGGGCGGACACGCCGCGTCAGGAGGCTCCGGACATGGGCGACGCTGCTGGCCGCGGGCCCGATAGAGCTGGACCGGCGATCATCCGGGGACGGATCGAGTAATTCCTCCTTGCCGCAAGCCAATCTCACTGGTTGCGTTAGCGAACCTACAAGGTTTGGCAGGCGACCAACTCAACAAGCTTACGTAACCTAACGGCCCCGGTCGCGCAGTGCGGGACATCCCAGACGAAGGAGATCGCAGATGGCCTACAAGAAACTCGTCAATCAAAGCGGGCTGACGCTTACGATTTTGCTCATTACGCGTGTTGACTCGGAGCCGAACCAGTAACGGACCGATTGTGGCGGCGGCACTACCGGCGGGCGGCAGGCAGACGGTTGAGTACGGTAATACGCAGACTGCTTCCTCAACGGGATCGTGATTTCCTTGTCTTTCGATGGGCGTTTTCGAGCGCCTCGCAGACCGTGACAACTCGCGGCAGGAGCCGGAATAATCTGCTGAACGACAAGGCCGACCCTGTCGGTGTCGCCGCCTGCTCGACGGGGTGCCCCAGATGGACAGAAAGCTCAAGCTCACGCCTCCGTCGCTCCCGTGCAGCGGTGATCGCGGGCGCCGAATTGTTGAATGGCCTTCCGGCCGCGACGCATCCTGGTTCCTTCATCTGGGTAGTACACAAGGACCGAAGGTGCTCTGGGACAAAGTATCCCGCGAGACGGCCAAGAGTCCATGAAACGACCGCAGGTCATCATGGGAGACGGTATATGCATATGAGCACCAATCTTGCGGTACACGAACCGACCAACGCGCTCCGGCTGGTTACACAGGCGTATATGCGCCTTCTCCTCATCGCCTTCGCCCTGATGCCGGCCCAGTTCATCGCCTACCTGTATTTCCAGCAGGATCCCACGCTAAAGTTCGAGAATCACCGGTTCCACGAATTCGCGATTGCCGTCGCCACCCTCGAAGGGCTGTTCGTCACCTATGTGACGTGGCGTTGCTACCAATCTTCAGGCGAACCTCTGTTGCGTTGGTTGACGCTGGGTTTTCTCGGCTTCGTGCTGATCTATTCGCCGCACGGCGCCTTCACCGGGATGGCACACCGCAATATTTGGCTGTTTCTGCTCTATGGGCCGGCATCGCGTCTTGCGATGTCGATTCTACTCTTCGTTGGGCTGCTCAGCTACAACCAGCCGTCAGACGAGGTCGAGACGCGTTCCGATGCGCGCGCATGGCTGATGTGGATCGGCCTGTTCCTGACGATGGACATAGCCGTCGCCCTGATCGCCTACTCCCCTTATGCGGGACACCCCGCGGTACGCTTGTCCATGGAGGGCGGCGCACTGGTGTTCAGCGCGCTGAACGTCACGGCCATGCTTATTCGGCGGCTTCACTCGCCGCTCATGCTTATTTTCGGCATTTCGGTCGCGTGGTTTGCGCTATCGTCGCTCGCGTTCATTCTGGCGGCGCCGTGGAACCATATGTGGTGGCTCGCCCACGGGATCTTTGCTGGCGGGTTCTTCCTGCTCAGCTATGGCGTTGTCCAGGCTTTCCGAACGACGAAATCATTCTCGACCATCTATAGCCAGGAAGAAATGATGGCCCGCCTGGCCCAATCGATGGCCGACACCCAAAAGGCGCTACAGCAACTGCAATTGAGCAATCAACGGTTGGAACGCCTTGCCGCCACCGACCCACTGACCGGTGCCGGAAATCGGCGACACTTCCTCGAGCATATCGGCGCCGAGATCGCGCGGGCCAAACGAACCGGTGCTCCATTATCTCTGTTGTCGCTCGATCTCGACCATTTCAAGGATATCAATGACTCACGTGGTCACAGCGTCGGCGACGAGGTCCTCCGTGCATTCGTGCGAAAGTGTCTGGAGGCAATTCGCCCTTATGACTCTGTCGCGCGCGTGGGCGGTGAAGAATTCATGGTCTTGCTGCCGGGAGCGACGCTCGACGCGGCTTGCGCGGTAGCCGAGCGCCTACGATCGACGATTAAAGGCACTGCATTCGACGTCGAAGCCCAGCCGTCGGTCCGCGTCACCATCAGTGTTGGGGTGTCGGAGCTCGGGCGCGATGGAGACACGCTTGACGGATTGCTGAACGTCGCAGATCAGCGGCTCTATCGCGCAAAACATGAAGGTCGCAATCGTGTGATTGCCGCGTAGGCTTCGTTCATTCGCGCGCTTACCGTCGCGGGCCTTGCGAGGCGTTAGTCGAGTTCAGGCAATCGGCGCACACCCGCTGGTCTAAGCGTGTCTTTATGCTACTTGTAAGAGCTTACTGGAATAACCGGCGTCAGCGAAGGTTCGACTGTGATGAGTTTGTCAAATCCACGATCGCGCGTATTGCGCGCCGATTGGTTCGATTGGCGTAGTTCTGCCACAAGGGATTTCATTGCTCTCTTTGGGGGCGTCGTTCTTGCTTCGATCTTGGCGCATGTTTATGAGCTTGGCCCTCGATTGTTTCAGCAAGGACGGGGCTATGCGGATTCGGCACTCGACGCCATCGTATTCATGATGTTCGTCGCATTCTTTCTGAGCGTTGCGCTGACACTCTTTAGTGTTCGCCGCTATCGAGATCTCGCCCGAGAAACCAAAGCACGAACCATTGCAGAAGCAGAAGCGCGCGATCTGGCGCGACATGATCCATTGACCGGCCTGCCTAACCGTCGCCTGTTTGATGAAAAACTTGATGCGTGCCTTGGCCTCGCCGGCGACACCCACCAGGTGGCCGTTCTGATGCTTGGCCTTAGGGGCTTCAAGAGAATCAAGGACGCGCATGGCCACGCAGCGGGGGACAAGGCGCTTTGCGAATTTGCCAACAGGCTCGCCGACGTCTTGCGCACGGATGGCGTCCTGGCGAGGATTGGAGGCGACGAATTCGGGATTGTCATGCCAGACATTACCTCCCTTGAGGATCCTACCAATCTGGCGCGCCGTATTGTGGCGTCCGCCGGCGGCACTTTCGCGATCGAGACGGGGTCAGCCGAGCTTGGTGTTGGAATTGGCATCGCCATCGCTCCGATTGACGGCGTCAATCTCCACGAATTGGTCAGGCGCGCAGAACGTGCACTTTATCGCGCACAAGGCGGTGGCAGGTCGTGTGTTCGCTTTTTCGAACCAGAGATGGACATGCATGTCGAGCGGCGTATCGAGATCGAGCGAGAGCTTCGCAGCGCGATAACGGCCGATATTATCGAGCCGCACTACCAGCCTTTCGTTTCGCTCAAAAGTAATTGCATCATCGGGTTCGAGGCCCTGGCGCGTTGGGAAAACAGGACTTTTGGGCATATTCCGCCCGACGTGTTTATTCCGATTGCAGAAGAAACTGGCCTCATCAACGCGCTTGGCGATCAGCTTTTTCGCCGCGCCTGTTTTGATGCCAATACGTGGCCGGAGATGTTTACGCTTGCCTTCAATATTTCGCCAATTCAGTTGCGTGACCCCGCGCTTGGACAGCGCATTCTATCGATCCTTGGGCAAACCGGGTTCAGTCCGAGCCGCCTGGAGATTGAAATTACGGAGAGCGCGTTCGTGGAAAAGACCGGGGTTGCGAAGACCGTGATGGATGAACTCCGTCAAGCCGGCGTCCGCATCGCGCTCGATGATTTCGGTACGGGTTATGCTACGCTTAGCCAGCTGCTTTCGTTTCGTCTCGACAAGATTAAGATAGACCGCAGCTTCGTGTCGCATCTCGACGACAGTACCGACAGCCAGGTGATCGTTCGTGCTATCCTTGGCATTGCAAATGGATTTGGTTTGACGGCCACGGCCGAGGGTGTCGAAGACGCTGGCCAACTGGCCTATCTGGTGGCCAATGGTTGCGCAGAAGGACAAGGTTATCTGTTCAGTGATGCCGTCCCGGCCGCCGGTATCCCCGCGCTGCTTAGTCGCGAATCCGGCCGCACGGCGGTTGAAGAGATGCGTCAAGACGTGAAATCGTGACAGGGGGTTTCGAGTCCTACTCGGGGACAAAGTTGCTTGCAACGCGCGAGGGTGTCTTAGCAGGAAGATCAAGCATTGTCTGACACACCGTCGTACTCACGCACAATCAGCGTTAGTCAAATTTCATCACCTTTTGGGCAACCCGTGGGCAACCACGTACCCATTACTAGAAAGAACGCTACGGCGAAGGTGACGAAGGATATCGCAAAATGCCGGGGTACCATTCGCCGCGTCACGCGCAACGTCAAACGCTGGCGAGATGCCGGTATGGCCTTACGATGGGTCGCGGCCGGCATGATCGAGGCCAACAAGGGCTTTCGACGATTGACTTGAAGGCGCATAAGCAATTGTCGGTTCTGCGTGCGGCCCTTCAAGCTCACCACGATCGCATGACCAACCCCGTTGCCACGTCACGAGGGCCGCGTGAATTCTTCGAGGTGGATGGGCGATAGCGTTAGAGAGAACGTACGTACAGTCCAAAACGAAGCCGCCTTATTAGGAAGGCTGAAGCTTCTCGGGGATGTCCCGATCGCTGTTGAACTACGTCGGGTCGACGTTGCCGGAATGAATATTACGCAGCCCTCGTGACGTGGGCAACGGACTTGATTGTCATGCGATCGTGGTGAGCTTGAAGGGCCGCACGCAGAACCGACAATTGCTTATGCGCCTTCAATCGTCGGAAGCCCTTGTTGGCCTCGATCATACCGGCCGCGACCCATCGCAAGGCCATACCGGCATCCCGCCAGCGTTTAACGTTGCGCGTGACGCGGCGAATGGTGCCCATCATGTTCTCGGCGATATTGGTACAGGCGAGCGATCGGCGAAGCTCCTTCGGCAACTTCAACCGGACGACAGTCAGGATTTCGTCGAGGCCTTCGAGGATACTGGCCGCAACGCCGGGCCATTGCTGGTCGAGTCGACGCGCGAGATTGCGGATCAATTTTTCAGCCTTGTCGGCGTCATCGAGCTCCCAGGCCTGGCGCAGCACCCGGGGATGTCCCGATCGCTGTTGAACTACGTCGGGTCGACGTTGCCGGAATGAATATTACGCAGCCCTCGTGACGTGGGCAACGGACTTGATTGTCATGCGATCGTGGTGAGCTTGAAGGGCCGCACGCAGAACCGACAATTGCTTATGCGCCTTCAATCGTCGGAAGCCCTTGTTGGCCTCGATCATACCGGCCGCGACCCATCGCAAGGCCATACCGGCATCCCGCCAGCGTTTAACGTTGCGCGTGACGCGGCGAATGGTGCCCATCATGTTCTCGGCGATATTGGTACAGGCGAGCGATCGGCGAAGCTCCTTCGGCAACTTCAACCGGACGACAGTCAGGATTTCGTCGAGGCCTTCGAGGATACTGGCCGCAACGCCGGGCCATTGCTGGTCGAGTCGACGCGCGAGATTGCGGATCAATTTTTCAGCCTTGTCGGCGTCATCGAGCTCCCAGGCCTGGCGCAGCACCCGGCGGGTGGCCGCATGATGCTCTTTCGGCAGGCGTTCCATGATGTTGCGCGCCTTGTGGATCTGGCAGCGCTGGATCGCAGCGGCCGAACCGAAGGTGCGGCGGATCGCCTTCGACAACGCCTTCGCGCCGTCGGCGATGAACAGTCTTGGCACCGTCGGGTCGAGCCCGCGCGAGACCAGGTTGTCCAGCAGGGCCTGAACCGTTGCTGCATTCTCGGTCGCCCCTTCCACCAGCGCCAGCGGATGCTTGTTGCCTTCGCCGTCAACCCCGATCGCGGCCACCAGCACGAGATCGTCGTCGAGATGCAGCCCGTCGATTTGGACCACCAGAAGGTCGAGCGCGGACAGATCGGCAGCCATGAAGTCGGCCAGCCGCGCCGCCGACAGAGCCACGAACCTCCGCGAGGCCGCCGACTTCGAAATCCCCGATCCGGGCGGTGCCGGCACGTCACCCTCGGGCAGCCGGACGGCGCGGCCGAACCGGCGCGTCGACACATTGATCAGCATCAGGTTCATCGCCCAGCGACCGAGCCAGTCCTCCTGCGCCGCCGTTTCCCAGCTCGGGATCGTGACCTCGCGGCCGTCCATGCCCCGGACCCGCGGGCGACCGACCTCGATCTTGCCGCCGTGGAAACCGATCCGCCCCCGCGTTCGGCCCCAACGGTGCGCCCGCCGCGCCGCATCACGACCGTGGCGCGGCCCGCAGGCCGCTGTCACATCCGCCTCCATCATCGTGCCGAGCGCCTCGATTCCTGCCGCAAGGCAGAACCGATCGAAGCTCGCTCGCACTTCCGCAAATGATTTCTCCACAGCCCCGGTCGCCGGCCAACCAGCCGGTGTGATATCTCTCGTCATGGCGTTGCTCTCCTTTGTGGAATCAGCACCCCGAGCCTACCGGCTCAAGGTGGGCAACGCCGACCTCTTCAGAAATTCAACAGAACCCGGGACATCCCCCAGCACCCGGCGGGTGGCCGCATGATGCTCTTTCGGCAGGCGTTCCATGATGTTGCGCGCCTTGTGGATCTGGCAGCGCTGGATCGCAGCGGCCGAACCGAAGGTGCGGCGGATCGCCTTCGACAACGCCTTCGCGCCGTCGGCGATGAACAGTCTTGGCACCGTCGGGTCGAGCCCGCGCGAGACCAGGTTGTCCAGCAGGGCCTGAACCGTTGCTGCATTCTCGGTCGCCCCTTCCACCAGCGCCAGCGGATGCTTGTTGCCTTCGCCGTCAACCCCGATCGCGGCCACCAGCACGAGATCGTCGTCGAGATGCAGCCCGTCGATTTGGACCACCAGAAGGTCGAGCGCGGACAGATCGGCAGCCATGAAGTCGGCCAGCCGCGCCGCCGACAGAGCCACGAACCTCCGCGAGGCCGCCGACTTCGAAATCCCCGATCCGGGCGGTGCCGGCACGTCACCCTCGGGCAGCCGGACGGCGCGGCCGAACCGGCGCGTCGACACATTGATCAGCATCAGGTTCATCGCCCAGCGACCGAGCCAGTCCTCCTGCGCCGCCGTTTCCCAGCTCGGGATCGTGACCTCGCGGCCGTCCATGCCCCGGACCCGCGGGCGACCGACCTCGATCTTGCCGCCGTGGAAACCGATCCGCCCCCGCGTTCGGCCCCAACGGTGCGCCCGCCGCGCCGCATCACGACCGTGGCGCGGCCCGCAGGCCGCTGTCACATCCGCCTCCATCATCGTGCCGAGCGCCTCGATTCCTGCCGCAAGGCAGAACCGATCGAAGCTCGCTCGCACTTCCGCAAATGATTTCTCCACAGCCCCGGTCGCCGGCCAACCAGCCGGTGTGATATCTCTCGTCATGGCGTTGCTCTCCTTTGTGGAATCAGCACCCCGAGCCTACCGGCTCAAGGTGGGCAACGCCGACCTCTTCAGAAATTCAACAGAACCCGGGACATCCCCAGCTTCTCGGGTGCGACGTCTAGGCCCGTCTGCGCCGTAAACAGCGTGGCAACATCCGTCGCGAGCATCATGTAGGCGTCGTACGCCGTCTGACTGGCAGGCACGATTGCTTGCGGGACCGTCGCCGGAAGGATGCCGTTGTTAGCCGTGACGGCAGAAGCCCGGAATTTCCTTTCAGCCTCGCGAAGATCACCAATCGACTTGTTCAGGTCCGCCATCGTCGTCGGTTGTTCGGTGTCACCAGTTTGCCGCCGATATATACGACTTGGCTCAATCCCAGAATGCCAAGCAAAGTCTGCGGTTTTCAAAGGATGAAGGTTGGGTCACGCCGCCAATGATGAGTGCAATCTTCTGCTGCCAAGATAGACAGGGAAAGCGCCCAGTGCTCATTTGCAAACCAACGAGGGTTTAGGGAGGCAGGTTTGCAGCCTGATTCCGCGTTATGGCGGCTTTGGCGGACCGACTACCATCAACGAAATAGCGTGAAATAGGACATAGTGGCTCTTATTCAGCTGAACGTTCAGAACGACAAAATCCTTTCCCCACTCCTGGAACGTTCCGCTGACAGTACCGCCAGAAATTAGATTTACATCAACCGGCTCACCGTACCAACTCGGCCAGCTTTTCGCGAATACCTCCTGCAATGTGTCTGAAAGAGGAGACGGTGCCGGCGGCGGCGGTGGGTAAGCGCTTAGCCGGAACCCTATTGATGCTGGCTTGACGTTTTGCGGAATCGCCATGGCATAAGGTCGTCGATTCTGCTTTGGGGATGGCCGGCGATGATCGCCTTGAGTGTTTCGGTGATGTAGGCCACGGGGTTGACGTCGTTGAGCTTACAGGTCGCCACGATGGATGCGAGCAAAGCCCAGTTTTCGGCTCCGACCTCATGACCGGCGAAGAGCGCGTTTTTTCTGGTCAAGCAGATCGGCCGGATCGCATTTTCGACCGGATTGGTGTCGAGTTCGAGACGCCCGTCATCGAGGAAGCGCGTCAGTCCGGGCCAAAGATTGAGCGCGTAGCGCATGTCTTCGGCGAGCGTCGAGCCGCTCGAGATCATCGACAGCTGTTTCTCGAACCATGGCTTCAACGCGGCGACGATGGGCAGCGAATGCTCCTTGCGTGCGGCCAGCCGGATGTCCGGCGATAGACCGCGGACCGTGGCTTCGATGGCGTAAAGCTGTGCGATCTGCCGCACCGCGGCCTCGGCGATCGGCGATTTGCTGTTGCGCACCAATTTGACGAAGCGCCGGCGCAGATGGCTCCAGCAATGCACGAGGGTCCACGGGCCCTGTGGTCGAGCCAGCACCGAGAGCCGGTCATAGCCGTCATACCCGTCGCATTGCAGGTGGCGCCCGTTGAAGCCCGCCAGGAACTGCTCGGCAAAAGCACCGCTGCGTCCGGGTGCATAGCGGAACAGCACGATCGGCGGACTTGGGCCGCTATGGCCGCGATCGTCGGAGGCGATCGCCCAGAAGTAGCCTTTCTTCGTCTCGCCGCGCCCGGGATCGAGCACCGGCGCCGTGGTTTCGTCCATGAACAGGCGATCCGCCGCGGCCAGATGCCGGCGCATGTGATCCCCGACGGGCTGGAGATGGAAGCAGGCGCGGCCTGACCAGTTGCCCAGCGTCGCCCGGTCGAGCCGGATCCCTTGTCGCGCATAGATCTCGGCCTGACGGTAAAACGGCGTATAGTCGCCGAATGGAGACGATCACGTGCGCAATGGCAGCTTCGGTCGGCAGCCCACCGGGCACGACATGCTCCGGCGCGTGTGCCTGCACGACAGCTCCCGAGCAGCGACGGCAGACGTATTTCGGGCGGCGCGTGACCAGCACGCGCCATTGTGCCGGGATCACGTCAAGGCGTTTGCTGACGTCTTCGCCAATCTTCGTCATGGCGCCACAACCGCACGGACAGAACATGCTCGCAGGCTCGATGACCCGCTCCACCTGCGGCAAATGGGCAGGCAAGTAACCACGATTGCGATGATGGTCCTGATCCGATCCAGCGCGCGATCGGCCCCTGATGATCGCCGCAGCCTTCTCTTGTGCCGCGTCTAGAGCATTTTCCGACCGGAAAGAATCGGGTGGGGATTCCCAAAACGGCGCGAGTCAGATTCAAGCTGCATGCTGGCGAGGGAGGCCAGCATGTATGGCCAGGGCGCTTTCGGTTGATCTTCGCCAAAGGGTGGTAGCCGCGATTGACGGTGGCATGTCCTGTCGACAGGCTGCTGAGCGCTTTGGTGTCAGCGCGGCCAGTGCAATCCGCTGGCGCGGTCGCCTCAAGAAAGTTGGCGACATCGTTCCTAAACGCCAGGGCGGTGACCGCAAATCGCAGCGCATCGAAGCGCATTCGCAATTGATTCTGGAGGCGGTGACAGCGAGGCCGGATATCACGCTTGCCGAGTTGCGAGAACTGTTGAAACGTCGTGGAATATCGACTGGCATCGCGTCGCTCTGGCGTTTTTTCCAGCGCAGAAAGATCACACTTAAAAAAAGACAGCGCACGCCGCCGAGCAACGGCGCGGCGATATAAATGCCGCACGTGAGGAGTGGTTCGAAGGGCAAATCGACCTTGACCCTGAGCGTCTCGTCTTCATCGACGAAACCAGCGCCAACACCAAAATGGCGCGGCGTTACGGGCGCTCGCCACGCGGCGAGCGATGTCGTGCAGCTATCCCACACGGACATTGGAAGACGACGACGTTCACCGCTGGATTGCGCTCCGACGGTCTGATCGCGCCGCTTGTTCTGGACGGTCCAATGGATGGCGACGCTTTCCTGGCCTACGTCGAGCAATTGCTCGCCCCATCGCTGCGGCCGGGCGATACCGTTATCATGGACAACTTGCCCGCTCACAAGGTCCATGGCGTTCGAGAGGCCATCCAGGCGGTCGGAGCTAGCCTGCTCTATCTTCCGCCCTACAGTCCAGACTTCAACCCGATTGAAATGGCCTTCTCCAAACTGAAAGCGCTGTTGCGGGCCGCCGCAGCCCGCACCATGCCCGATCTCTGGCAAGCAATCGCCAACGCTCTCAAACGCTTCTCACCCGAGGAATGTCAAAATTATCTCGTCGCGGCTGGTTACGACGCAACGTGATCGGAAAACGCTCTAGGACGCCTTGCGCGATCTCCGCGTCTTCGAGCGGCAAATGATATTGATCTGGCCGCAGCTTCTCGGACTTCGCTCCGAACTTCTCCCGGCGTAGTTCGCCGAGAATGACCTCCAACCGGCGCCGCGCTTCTTCCGACGTTGCCAGCGCCGCTTGATGCTCGCTCAACGCTGCCTGCGTTTGCGCCAAGAGCGCCTTTAAGCGTTCATTCTCGTCGCGAAGCGTCGCGGTGCTCATGCGCCATGTCGAGCACATCTCCACCGCCGGCGCCATGCGCAACTCGGCTCAGAGTCACTCTGCCGCAGTTATCCAGCGATCTGTGGACGCCGCGCTTCCTCCGGACGGACCAACCTCCAGTCCAAGCCTTCGAACAATGCCGCGAACATCGCCGGCGATATCCGCATCACACCGTCCGCAATCTTTGGCCACACGAACTTGCAGCCCTCAAGGCGCTTGTGCACCAGCACCAGGCCCGTTCGATCCCAGGCCAGAATCTTGATCCGGTCCGCCCGTTTCGACCGGAACACGAAGGCCGCACCGCTGAACGGGTCGAGACCAAGCATCTCCTGCACCTTCGCGGCAAGCCCATCGTGGCCACAGCGGAAGTCGACAGGCCGCGTCGCGATATAAATCTTCAGCTCGGCGCCGGGTATAATCATCGTGACGCCCGCACCGCGCAGATCACCCGAGACAGCTGCTCCTATCGTCGCGTCCGTCCGCACGACGACGTCGCCAATCGCAATCTCGAGCCTGACTGCCGGAACCTGGCGCTCCTCTAACGGCCCCTCCACGACCAGCGGCGCGAATGGCGGCTGCGAAGCCTCGCACGACGGCAATTCGCCGCGCTGGCGGAAGCGGCGCCGCCAATCGTAAATCTGCCAGCGCGTCGCCCCGTGCTTGCGCGCCACCTCCGCCACCTGAGCGCCAGGCAGCAGACTTTCGGCGGCGATCCGAGCCCGCTCGGCCTCCAAACGCACACGACGCCCGGACGGTCCTTCAAGCACTTCAAGCCGACTGACTGCGCCAATTGACGAGCTGTCCAAATGGACGTCCTTTTTGCCGTCCAATCCCATCGCAAACCTCCTTTCAAGCCGGAGGCTTTCTTGCACATTTAATCTAACCCCGAAGCCAGGGTTATCGGCTTAGCGCTTACGAAAGTCGGCATGTTGGAATTGGCTAAGCAGCTTGGCAATGTCAGCCAAGCCTGCCGGATGATGGGCTATAGCCGCGACAGCTTTTACCGGTTCAAGGAACTGTACGACAAAGGCGGCGAGCTGGCGCTGATCGAGATCAGCCGCAAGAAACCGCTCCTGAAGAACCGTGTAGTGCTGAGATCGAGGCCGCCGTCGTGGACTTGGCGGTCGAACAGCCGGCCTGGGGGCAGGTGCGGGTCAGCAACAGCCCGCAGGCCAAGGGCCGTGTGGAACGGGCCAACCAGACGCTGCAAGATCGACTGGTGAAGGAATTGCGCTTACGCGGCACGGTGTGGTTGCGTCACGACCTTGCCAACTTCAAGAAGCGGCTGACGGCCCTGGAGGCCAAGATGGCCCAGGACGGCCGAGGCCCAGCTCGTCGCGCTGGAGATGGCCAAGTCTGAAAAAGAGGCGCATGGCGAGTTCGAGAGTGCCTGGGCCATTGCGGTGCGCAGGACACCTTTTATGTCGGCAACTTGAAGGGCGTGGGGCGGATCTATCGTAAGCGTAGCGCCGCGGCCCTTTAGATTGTCTGTGCGCGATGTTGAAGGCACCGATAGAAGAGTCTCATCTTCTGCAAGGGTGCTCACAATGGACGACCATTCGGACGACATAAGACGACCATTGTCGCCGAAAGCCTTGAGCCGGGTGCGATTGTAACTGATATCGCCCGCCGCCATGGCTGCCGTCCCCAGCAGGTGCATGACTGGCGGCGCCGGGGGCGATTAGGTCAACTGGTGCTGCCAGCAGCGGCGGGTGCACTGTCGTTCGCGCCGTTGGTGTCGCAATCGTCACCACCGGGCGCGGGCTACAGGGTGGCAGGAGCGCGGGCCGCGCCGGCTTCTCCTCGAATGTCGGCGGCGTGAACAGACCAGCTTGAACACCATCAGCCTGGCGGTCGTTGACGACAGTGATCCTTTCGTCCGCACGGTTCTGTGCCGCACGGTGGCGAACACGCTTTCGATGGGGTTGGTCGTGCGCAAGTGATCCCAATGCTCGGCAGGGAAGTCGTAGAAGGCCAGCAGCGCGTCGCGGTCCTTGGCGAGGCATTCGACCGCCCGGCCGTACTTGGCGCCGTATTTCTCGGCGAAGACGTCGATCGCCGCCTCGGCAGCCGCCCGGTTCGGTGCCCAGTAGACTTCGCGCAGGTCCTTCTTCATTTTGGCCTGCATCGAGAGCGGGACCTTGTCCATGACGTTCACGGTCTTGTGCACCCAGCAGCGCTGGTGCCGCGTGCCGGGAAAGACCTCGTCAAGCGCCTTCCAGAAGCCGAGCGCGCCATCGCCAACGGCAATTTCCGGGGCGATCTGCAACCCGCGCTGCTTCACGTCGATCAGGAGCTCACGCCAGCTCTGCGTGCTCTCCCGGACGCCGACCTGAAAGCCAATCAGCTCCTTCTTGCCTTCCGGCGTCGCGCCGATCAGCACCAGCATGCACTCGCCGTGGTCTTCCATGCGCGCCTGCAGGAAGACGCCATCGGCCCACACGTAAACGTACCGCCGCGCCGACAGGTCGCGCTTCTGCCAGCGCTCGTACTCGCCTTGCCACTCCGCCGTCAGCCGGGAAATCACCGACGGAGACAGGTTCGGCGCGTCCTTGCCCAGCAAGGCCGTCAGCGCTTCCTGAAAATCGCCGGTCGAGATGCCGCGCAGATACAGAACCGGCAACAGCGCATCCAGGCTTCTGGTGCGCCGCGCCCACAGCGGCAGGATCGCCGAGCTGAACCGGATCCGCTCGCCATCGCCGGCCGCCCCGCGGTCGCGAATCCTCGCCCGCGCCACCTCCACCGGGCCGATCCCGGTCTGGATCGTCCGCGCCGGGCCGTGACCATGCCGCACCACACGGGCGCGACCGTCGGCGAGCCTCAAATGTCGCAAGAAACGTCTCGACCTCAGCCAGCCTCAATCGCCTGCGTCAGAAGCTGCCGCGCACCGGCACGCAGAATATTGGTCAGTGGATCGTCGATCTCGTCGGGATGACGAAGGGCAACAATATTGCTAGTCTCGTTCATGGCGTATCGCTCTCCTTGAGAGATCCCATGGGCTGGACCGCGACCGATATTCCCGGAGAATAGGGTCGCCCCAGAAACCACGCATCCCGAAGGGTGACCATGCATACGACCGGACGATCCGCACAGCCGACCACCATCCGCACCGATCTTGGCGCGATTGTCGTTTCGTTAGAGCTCAGCCGTTCTATTTGGCTGATAACCTCATTGTCGCCCGGAAACGGCGAGAAGATCTCGAAGCATTCGGTGTCGGCAGGGGACCTAGCCGCATTGTTCGCGCGATTTTCGAAGCTGCGTGAGAAGAGCCGGACTAAGACCGGGCACAACTATCCAATCGTCTGCATTCAGGAAGCCGGCCTCGACGGCTTTTGGGTTCATCGGGTGCTTGAGAAAGAAGGGGTCGAAAGCCACGTCGTGGATCCAGCTTCGATCACGACATCACGCCGGCGCAGACGGGCAAAAACGGACCGCATTGACGGCGAAGCGCTGCTGCGGACCCTGATGGCCTACAAGCGCGGCGAGCCACGCGTGTGTGCCATGGTGCAGGCTCCGTCACCTGAGGCAGAGGATCATCGCCGGATCTGCCGCGAGCGTAAAGCGCTGATTGTTGAGCGCGTCGCTCATGTGAACCGCATCAAGGGGCTCCTGTTCTCGCAAGGAATCGCGAACTATGAGCCGCTCGGCAAGGATCGACGGGAACGGCTTGACGTACTCCGGACCGGCGATGGACGTGCACTTCCTGCGCATATGAAGGCCCAGATTTGCCGGGAGCTGGATCGGCTCGAACTCCTGCTCAAACACATTAAGGTCGTCGAGGATGAACGTGACGCGCTGATCACGGCCGAGGCTGCCGCGAGCAAGCCATCACCGGTTACCATGCTGCTCGGCATTAAGGGCATCGGAGCCGAGTTTGCTGCCATCCTATGGTCCGAAGGCCTATTCCGGCATTTTGATAATCGCCGCCAAGTTGCTGCTTACGCTGGATTAGCGCCGACGCCTTGGCAGAGTGGATCCGTTGATCGGGAACAGGGCGTTTCGAAAGCAGGAAATCCGAGACTACGCACGACGCTGATCCAGATGTCCTGGCTGTGGCTGCGTCATCAGCCCGACTCTGCGCTGGCTCGATGGTTCACGGAGCGCGTCCAGCGCAATGGTGGCCGCATGAAGAAGTCGACCATCGTGGCGCTGGCGCGCAAGCTGCTGGTCGCGCTCTGGAAATTCGTGGCCGCCGGCGTCGTTATCGAAGGTGTGGTCATGAAGAACGCCTGATCCTGGCTTCTGCTCAAGTCATTCTGAAAATCTACCAGGACCCGATCAGTCCTGGCGGATCCAGGTCGACGGACCGACCAGAACCCTGGCTAAATGCCGCTTCAGAGAGAATGGTCTCGTCGTCTTGGGCCCCGCCCGCCGCAAGCGGGATATTGGTGCAGCCGCGATAGGTGGCGACCGAATGTGAGGTTGATCAGGCTCGGCAAACGAGCCGCGTCATGCAGTCGGGCTTGAACCTGGATACCGATACGTTGGTGAGAGAGAGTGAAAGAGAATGCTAATGCGTTGTGATTAACGACCTTGACACGAACCATCCCATGTGAGGTTCTGGCAGGCTCGACACCCGCCTCGATACGCCGCCTATCTCAGGCCGTCATCACCCACTTTCCCGCATAGCTCTGATGCCGATCGCGCTGACCGCAAGAATCAGCGTGGCGAGGCCCACTACGTGTACCCAGTCGATCCCGGCCATCGGGCAACGGTCGGCCCGCTCAAACCGGTACCGTTGATCCAAATCAACGGTCTGCTTGCCGTCGCGCTCTTTGAGCAGCCCGGCTAGATCACGCAATTGGATCGGTCACGAACCGGCAATTGCGACAAGAGCCGCCCGGACGATCACCGGGCGGCTCGCCGTTCATCCACCGTAGGGCTTGTTGAGAAAGTATTCGCGGTTGCCCAGCGCCTTCTCGGCGTACTGGTCAATCGCGACGATGATCGCCTGGACGTGCTGATCCGGTGCCATGCGGCCGGTCAGACACCCGCCTGCGATCAGGTTGGCAATGGCAAACAGAAGGATGAGGCCGGGCTTCACCGTTCAGCTCCGCGGCGGCTGGCCCGGCGCGCGACGCTTTCCGGACGGCACACGCCGGGCCTTGCCACCGCCGCTCACCCCCGGAATGGTCTCTTCACGCTTACGAATGGGTACGTGATTTCCGTTTGATCCAGATCAACGCAGGGCCTCGAACGAGAGCAACGATCAACCTATGGCGCGGACCGACTGGACGTTTGCATTGTCCATTGCCGCCACGCTGGGCCTAGCGGTCGGCGCGATTATCATCCTGTTTGCCGCGACCGGCGTCAACGCCACGCCGATCGCGCCATCCGTGGCGCCGACGTCAAGCGTGGAACAGGTCGGCTGGGTCTGCAACCCCTGGGGACGTTGCTGGTGGCAGCCGAATGACTATCGTCGGCATAGGTACTATCGTCGATATCGATTTGACGGCGATGACTGGCCTCGCCGCCACGACTACGGTCCACGTTATTGGGGTCCCGGTTACAGTTGGGGCGACGGTCACGGCGGTTGGCGTCGCGGTTGGGAACGATGACAACGAGCAATGAGTCCCTGCGTGACCGGCGGTCCCCCCTCCCGCTACGCCGTCAAAGCCAGCCTAATGAATGAAAAAGGCCCAGCGCTTAGGCCGGGCCCTATCTCAGTCGCAACCTAGATCGGTGCATTGATCGGCGCTAATCCCCGCGTTCGCGCTGCATGCGCCCCTCAGTTGCCCAAGCCTCAACGCGATCGATCCAAAGGGAACCGCTTCCCGAGTAATACTCAACGAGCGATTGGACGGTCGGCTCCGTTGTCCGCCCCTTGCGCACAGCTCGCATCGCCGACCGGACGAGCCGCTCGATCTCGAGACGCTTAGATATGAACCCTGCAACTTCATCAGGGACCAGCGAGTCTATATCGTCCAGCATATCTAAGGCGAGTGCCAATTGCACGAGCGCACCGTCGAGGCTGCTCGCCTCAGAGAAGCTAATCATCCTCTCAACTGCGGTGCGCCACTCTCCGAACTGACGCGCAGCATTGCGGCTCGGGTCTTCCATAGACTTGTCGCGATATTCCAGCTCCGCGCCGTCGTCGGCATCAACTAGAACCAGAAGATGGCGCGACAGCTCGACAACTGGATCCGATGCAACTGCAGCCGTTGAGTAGCCTTGGGTATTTTGAGACGAGCGACGTTGCGGCGTGCTATTTGTACGGATAGCCTTGGGCATGGGTCACTCCTTGGCTGGGGTTAGAGCCGGGGCGGAAGTTCGCGCTTCCCCTCGGCTTGCAATTTCTGTAAACAAAAATCCGGTGGGCCGACCCAAGAAGAAGGGCGGCTCCTATCCGGTCAGCGCCGTGCGGCTTCCCCCTGCGACAGCGGAGGCCGTGGACAAATGGGCTCGTCAGCAGGAAGACACCCCGGTCCGCTCCGAAGCCATCCGCCGGCTGGTAGAACTGGGATTGAAGGTAAAAAAGTGAACGATCGGGACGACTTTGAGGAGGCAGACGCGGCAGCCGACGCGTCACTCAAGTACGCCCGCAGCCTACCTCCGGGCGCGGCTCGCTCTGAAGCTTTTAAAGAAGCTGGTAAACTGCGGAACGCTGCCGACCGATTAAAGCCCCCCAGTTTCGCGCCACGCGGTCGCCGACCCAAATAAGACAGGACGTGATAAGGCCATTGCTCTCAAGCTATCCGCCGGCTGTTGATGAAGGTGAGATGTGAGCACAAAGGACAGACTGGAAGAAATTTCATCGGCCGTGAGAGCGCGCTGGCACACACCAGCCGAGCCTTCCGAAACCGCGCCCACGCCGGGAGAGGATGCCGCCGCCGAACCGCCGGCAACAACTCCACCAGTCTCGTCGCTAGCCGGTCTAGCCCGTCCTATTCGTGAGAGTGCGGGTTTTCGGTCCGAGGTTCGGTGGACGTCGATGCCAAACACCCGTCGCATTTGCACCTCCTGCTTGATATGACGGGAGCTGCGGGCGACACGACAACTACGGATTCGCGCTCCCAGCGCAACCGAACGCGCTTGAGGGATGGGTTGGGCGAATGGGGCACATGCCCCGCGGATCAGGGACCAAGCGGGAGCAGCGCGCCTGGTAAGCCGCGGATCAGGTCGGCTTCCGGGCATGTCGCGGTGAAGGCGAGGCGCACGCGGCTCGCGGTCTCGACGATCCGGGCGGCGACTTTCAGGAGACGAAGACGCAGCGTCGAGAACTCGGCAGTGGCCAATTCCCGGAACTTGGGAATGGCGTCGCGCACGGTCAACATCAGCCAGTAAGCGGCGGTGTGGAGCACGAGGCGGACCTGGTTGGCGAGCGCCGAACGGCAGCTGGTGCGATCGGAGGCGAGCTGTGTCTTATGCAGCTTAATCAGATTCTCGGCTTGGCCGCGCGCGCAATACAGGCTGTCGTAGATCCACTCGGCCGAGCCGACATCGAGGCTGGTGACGACGAAGCGGATGTCGAGGCCGAGCATCGTCGCCTCAATACGGGCGACGGTGCGCCGTTCGCGATCCCAGGACTTTGCCTTGTGGCGCGTCTCGGTATAGCCGCGCAGAACAGCCAGGTTCTCGATCGCGCGTCGCGTGCGGATGTCATCGGCGACCTCGTCGACTTTTCTGGCGAGAGGCTTGGTACCGGACAGACCGAAGACGTAGTCGATGCCGTTGTTCTCGCACCACGTCATCGCCTCCAGCCGGGCATAGTGCCCGTCGCCACGGAACGTAATTCGCGTCTTGTGCCACCGCGTCCGGATGTGCCGTACCAGGCGGCGCAGATGGGCGCGCACCTCGACGCCGCCCGGCGTCTTGCCGGGCCGCAGCACGACCGCCACGGGCCGGCTCTTCTCCGTGTCGTAGACGTGGATCGGCAGGAAGCAGCGTTCGTCATAATGAGCGTTGAACAGCGAGAGCTGCTGACGTCCGTGGACGACATCGCAGGTGTCGTCGATATCGAGCGTGACGGATGCCGGCTCGCGCGGGTAGCTATCCATCCATGCGTCGACCAAAGTGTAGGTCAGGCGGATCACGTCGCGCAGGCGCGGCGCATTCTCCAGGCGCGACAGCGTCGGTTGGGAACACAAATCCCGGCCCGTGTCCGGCAGCCGACCGCAGGCCAGCTTGAACGCCGGATCGGACCGCAGATGATCGAGGTCGTCGGCATCCTCGTAGCCGCAGCAGATCGCGAACATGCGAGCGCGGAATATATCGACAAGACTGTGCACCACCCGCGTCGGATCGCGCCGGTCCGGGAACACCCGGGCCAACTTCTCGGCCAAGCCGAGACGCCGCTCGGCTATCGCCAGAAGCATCACGCCCCAGTTCGAGGTCAGGCGACCACCATCGAAGGCAGCTGTGACTTTCTTGGCCTGAACGGCTGGAAACGAGAATGGCAGCATCGTATCATGGGGCATGGCGGGCATGGCGTTCGCGGTTGAAGGTGATGGGGTTGGCTTCGCAACCGAATCCTACGCCGCATCAGCGCTTTACACCACGCTCGCCAGCCTCTCACGCAACGTCTGACGAATAAGACGGGCTAGATCTAGACACGGCATCCGCCTGCGCTGGTCATTGCGCGATATCAAGGCCAAGCGAACGAAGCTAATGCCTTTAAGCCCAAATGATTTGAGCACCTTGACTGAATTGGGCCTGGTTGAGCTGCAGGATGACGCGCCTATGCTCACCGACGCAGGTCATCGGCTGCTTGATCAATGAACAACCGGGGCGGGCTGGGACGGAAGGAGAAAGTTCAGTCCCTGCTCATGAAGATATCACCCTCCTCGGGAGCTTCGGCGCGCGCCGGAACGTTTTAGCCCGTAGCGAGTCATAGAGGCGATCGATCCCAGTTTTGCTGGTGGATCGAACATGGAAAAAACGGCCGCCTATGTGATCTCGGCCATTCTCGTGGGGTTTTTAAAAACACAGCTTATAGGGGGCACATGCGAGTGTCGTACGACAGGTCTGTCCGTTTACATTCGCCAGAATTCAAAGTGTTTTTTGAAGCTAATGAGGCTATTGATCTACTGTCTTTTGACTTTTGGGATTCTAAAGCCTGTCGTCAGCTAGATTGGTCTGGCATAGACGATCACGAAACATTCCGCCTAAGCCTGATGCGTTTTCAGCGGCTTTTGAAGCTGCATCCAAACACGCATGTCGCGGAACAGCTAATCGGGCGGGGCTTCCATTGCGCCCAGCATGTAGCCGCAATACCGGAACACCAGTTCATTGCCCAGACCAAAGATATTTTTGGGTCTGCGAAGATGGCAAAGCGCGCCTATCAGAAGGCGCAAACCATCCGTGGTCAGGTAACCCATCTGTGGGCAAACCTTCACAGCAATATTGGCTCCCCATACTCGCGCGCTATCCGCACGCTGGCGCTCCCGACAGGGCTGGAAGAGTATTTTTCCGCCCTGCCGACCTATGAGGACCTTTTCGGGCCACAGAACTATTGCCAGTGCGAGCACTGCAAATCGATCTTCGGTCCAGCTGCTTATTTCGTTGATGTGATGCGCATTGTCGAACAGTATGTCACCGCTCCGAACATAGGCACCATCCCGGCCACATGGACCCTGAAAAGCCGGCGCAAAGGCCTTTTCGATCTGCCTTTAACCTGTGCCAACACGAATAGTCAGATACCTTACATCCAAATTGTGAACGAGGTCCTGATCGACCGCGGGGATGTCCCGATCGCTGTTGAACTACGTCGGGTCGACGTTGCCGGAATGAATATTACGCAGCCCTCGTGACGTGGGCAACGGACTTGATTGTCATGCGATCGTGGTGAGCTTGAAGGGCCGCACGCAGAACCGACAATTGCTTATGCGCCTTCAATCGTCGGAAGCCCTTGTTGGCCTCGATCATACCGGCCGCGACCCATCGCAAGGCCATACCGGCATCCCGCCAGCGTTTAACGTTGCGCGTGACGCGGCGAATGGTGCCCATCATGTTCTCGGCGATATTGGTACAGGCGAGCGATCGGCGAAGCTCCTTCGGCAACTTCAACCGGACGACAGTCAGGATTTCGTCGAGGCCTTCGAGGATACTGGCCGCAACGCCGGGCCATTGCTGGTCGAGTCGACGCGCGAGATTGCGGATCAATTTTTCAGCCTTGTCGGCGTCATCGAGCTCCCAGGCCTGGCGCAGCACCCGGCGGGTGGCCGCATGATGCTCTTTCGGCAGGCGTTCCATGATGTTGCGCGCCTTGTGGATCTGGCAGCGCTGGATCGCAGCGGCCGAACCGAAGGTGCGGCGGATCGCCTTCGACAACGCCTTCGCGCCGTCGGCGATGAACAGTCTTGGCACCGTCGGGTCGAGCCCGCGCGAGACCAGGTTGTCCAGCAGGGCCTGAACCGTTGCTGCATTCTCGGTCGCCCCTTCCACCAGCGCCAGCGGATGCTTGTTGCCTTCGCCGTCAACCCCGATCGCGGCCACCAGCACGAGATCGTCGTCGAGATGCAGCCCGTCGATTTGGACCACCAGAAGGTCGAGCGCGGACAGATCGGCAGCCATGAAGTCGGCCAGCCGCGCCGCCGACAGAGCCACGAACCTCCGCGAGGCCGCCGACTTCGAAATCCCCGATCCGGGCGGTGCCGGCACGTCACCCTCGGGCAGCCGGACGGCGCGGCCGAACCGGCGCGTCGACACATTGATCAGCATCAGGTTCATCGCCCAGCGACCGAGCCAGTCCTCCTGCGCCGCCGTTTCCCAGCTCGGGATCGTGACCTCGCGGCCGTCCATGCCCCGGACCCGCGGGCGATCGACCTCGATCTTGCCGCCGTGGAAACCGATCCGCCCCCGCGTTCGGCCCCAACGGTGCGCCCGCCGCGCCGCATCACGACCGTGGCGCGGCCCGCAGGCCGCTGTCACATCCGCCTCCATCATCGTGCCGAGCGCCTCGATTCCTGCCGCAAGGCAGAACCGATCGAAGCTCGCTCGCACTTCCGCAAATGATTTCTCCACAGCCCCGGTCGCCGGCCAACCAGCCGGTGTGATATCTCTCGTCATGGCGTTGCTCTCCTTTGTGGAATCAGCACCCCGAGCCTACCGGCTCAAGGTGGGCAACGCCGACCTCTTCAGAAATTCAACAGAACCCGGGACATCCCCTTGTGGCAAATCGTCCTCTGTTTGCGGGAATGACTTCAAGTGCGTTCCGCGAAGACCTGCGAGCGTGATCTCAAACGTCGCTCGAATTTCCAATCCACCCGTACAACCCAGCTAATGCAATGGTCACCCAGTCGCCCGCACCAAATGCGCCTTGCTCTCATTCCCTGCCAGCAACCGATCAAGCTCGGCACTCCAGGCACCCATCTTCGGGAGCGGCTGCGTCTCGCGCTCGTACCGGAACTCCGTCGCTTGAGAACGAATGACCTTGCGAACCACCTTCCGCGATACGCCAAGTTCTCGGCAGATCGCCTTGATCGGACGACCATCAACAAAGTAGGCGCGACGGATCTTACCAATCGTCTCCACCACCAGCATCCCAACCTCGGCTTCCATGACTCGATGGAAGCCACTGTGGCCCTTATCCCGGGGTCCCGATTGGATGCCGATCACCCCGAAAACGGGGTCCTTATTCCATGCCGAAACACACGTAGGCAAAGCCAGCGTTTTGTGAAACCATGATGGCAACAGTCACGAGAAAATGACGGGAGAGACGATGTTCCGGTTCGCACGTGCCGCGTTGCTTGGCTTGATCTGTTGCCTTGCCTCCGTTGCGCCTTCCTCCGCATCCGACTATCCGAACCGCCCCGTGCGCTGGCTGATCGGCTTTGCCGCCGGCGGCCCGGTCGACATCGTGGCGCGCATCATGAGCCAGTGGCTGTCGGATCATCTCGGCCAGCAATTCGTGGTCGAGAATCGCGCCGGCTCCGGCGGCAACATCGCAGCCGCCGCCGCGATCAATTCGCCGGCGGACGGCTATACGCTCTTGTTCGTCGCGCCGAACAACGCGATCTCGACCTCGCTCTACAAGAAGCTGCCCTACGACTTCCTGCGCGACACCACCCCCGTCGCCAGCATCATGCAGCTCACCAACATGCTGGTGGTCGCGAACGCGATGCCGGTGAAGACGGTTCAGGAGTTCATCGATTACTGCAAGGCCAACCCGGGCAAGATCGCCTACGCCTCATCCGGCAACGGCACCTCGGTGCATATGTCGGCCGAGCTGTTCAAGGCGATGACCAAGTGCGACATGCAGCACGTGCCGTATCGGGGATCCGCGATCGCCTTCCCCGACATCATCTCCAACAAGGTGCAGCTGATCTTCGACAATCTGCCGTCGGCACTGGAGCAGTCGCGCGGCGGCAGCGTCCGTGCGCTCGGCGTGACCTCGCCGCAGCGCTGGCCGGGCGTGCCTGACGTGCCGGCGATCGCCGAGACCGTGCCGGGCTTCGAGTCGGTCGGCTTCTACGGCATCTCCGCGCCCAAGGGCACGCCGCCGGAAATCGTCGACATCCTCAACAAGGCGGTCGGCGAAGCCTTGAAGGACCCCAAGCTGGTGGCGCGCCTCGCCGAGGTCGGCGGCATCCCGAAGCCGATGACCCCGGCCGAATTTGGCAAACTGGTGGCCGACGAGACCGAGAAATGGCGCAAGGTCGTGGAGTTCGCCGGCGTCTCGGTCGACTGACGCGGATGGTCAGGGTCGCTCTGGTAGACACCGATGACTTCGTAAGCGCCGTCGGCGTGACGGATCAGGCGTCCTGCAAGTTGAAAAGACCTGTTCGTATTCGGCTCTTGTCCGGTCACTAAGCGAACCGACAATGTCGAATAGGTTTGGGTGATCGTGGCATTACCTGTGATGGCCTTGTTGCCTCGACCTCCTTGCTCGGAATAGGACGACAGTAATTCAGCGGCCCATTCACCTGAGAGGTCCGGCGTCTTATGGAATAGCCTGAAAGGCCAGTATCGCCACAATGTTCGGTCGAAAGCAGTCAGGAGACCGGTCACTATCGCGACCGTGACCGAAAATGGCTTGGCGTAGTCCCAAGATAGGTCTACTCCGAAGAAAAGCAGCGAAATTGCCCAGACTGCGGCAGCCAAGATGATGATTGCAGAGATCGAAAAGCCTGAAGGCATGTCCGAATCAAATGTCTGAGGAAAGAGATATTGAAGCGATACTTCGGAAAGTACATTCTGAAGGTCTGCCCCGCTACCCTTTGCTGGTCGTGTTCTTCACTGGAAGTGAGGAGCCACCGGACTGCGTCTCGATGCTTCGCGTTCCGATGCTGAGCGGAGGTTTCGTCTTCGACGGGAGTTTCGGCAGCAGGGTCCGGGAAGCTATGGCGGGTAATGATAGCGCCCACGATGGAGCGGTCGCGTTCGGCCGAATGAGCAAGTCCGAGCCTTACAAGTGCGTCGGCTGGTCTTATCGGATTGTGGCGAGACAAGTGTCCAATGCTGCAGAGGCAAACAGAGGTGCGGCCTACAACAGTGCGCTTTCACTATCGTTGAGCTCCGGCGTCGACTGTGTTTGTTTGTTTTCTCGAGAGCTCGAGATTTTCTCTGGTGGAAAACGATCTACGCTTCTCAGAGATCGCTAGTGACGTCCCCTTGCTGAAACGACCCTGCCCGGGACTCGATTGAGTCGCCTGGAAAAGGTCCGATTCGGTCCTATTTGGTGGTAAATAGCTGATTTTTCAATAGAAACCTTTTCTCAATCTCCTACTTGTAGGGTGTCAGAAGTTCTCCTATGTTTCTGACACTGGAGTGAGTGCCATGATCCCCTTGAGCAGCCGGATTTTAGAAGCGACCAAAGAACTGCCCGAAGGCGCGCCCATCGCTGCCAAGGCGCTTTTGCACCTTGGAAAGCGTGCTGCCGTTGATCAGGCCCTTTCGCGTCTTGCCGAGCGAGGAAAGCTCCTGCGGGCGAGGCGAGGGGTATATCTGCGTCCAGTCGAAAGCCGTTTCGGAACGAGAGCTCCGTCGGTCGAAAAGGTCGTTGAGGAGACCAAGGCGCGCAGCGGTGAAACCATCGTTTCCAGCGGCGCTGCGGCGGCCAACCACCTCGGTTTGACGACGCAGGTACCTGTTCGGCAGGTCTATTTGACTTCCGGCCCTTCCCGCGAACTCCATCTTGGCAAGCAAGTTGTGGAGTTCAAGCATGCGCCGCGTTGGCAGCTTACCCTGGCCAATCGTCGTGCGGGTGAGGTCGTGCGCGCGCTTGCCTGGGTTGGTCCTAAGACCGCAAGACAGGCCTTGCGATCCGTCAGTCAAAGATTAACCCCGACTGAAGTGAGCGAACTGAGGTCTGCCGCATCTTCATTGCCGACTTGGCTTGCCAGGCCGGTAAGTGAACTGCGTGTCGGATAAGTTCCTAAATCTATCTGACGCCGAGCGTCGCGAGGCGCTCGGCGTTGCTGCTTCGAACTCAGGACGGCCGGCACATCTTCTCGAAAAGGATGTCTGGGTCGTTTGGTGCTTGAACGCGCTTTTTTCCTCGCCGCTTGGCGACCATCTCGTCTTCAAGGGTGGAACGTCCCTTTCAAAGGCTTACGGCGCAATCCGCCGTTTCTCGGAAGATGTCGATCTCACCTACGACATTCGCGAGATAGCTCCGGACTTGGTGAACAAAAACGATGAAAATCCGGTTCCTCAGAGTCGTAGTCAAAGTAGAAAGTGGAGCGACAAGGCACGAGAACGCCTCCCGGTCTGGGTCAAGGAAAAGGCGTTGTCCGTCATCAATCAGCGCCTGCAAGATGACAAGCTCAGCGCCAAGGCTGAAGCCAAGGACGACAAGATTTTCGTCACATACGATCACTTGGAGACCGGTAGCGGCTATGTGAGCCCTGCCGTGATGCTCGAATTCGGCGCACGATCGACAGGTGAGCCGAGCGAACTTCATGATGTCGTTTGCGACGCTGCCCAGTACCTCGAAACTCTCGAGTTTCCGACCGCCAAGCCCAAGACCATGAAAGCAGAACGTACCTTCTGGGAGAAGGCGACTGCGATCCATGTCTTTTGCGTCCAAGGGAAGCTGAAAGGCGGACGCTTTGCTCGCCACTGGTATGACCTTGTGAGATTGGACGACGCAGGGATTGCGGAATCGGCTCTGAAAGATCGCAAGCTTGCTGCAACAGTTGCCGAGCACAAGTCGTGGTTCTTCGTCGAAAAGGATCCTTCTGGGGCAGTCATCGACTACAACAAGGCCGTCGGTGGTGCGTTAAAGGTCGTCCCTAAGGGGCAATCGCGAGCTGTCTTGGAAGAAGACTACAAGCACATGATCGCGGACGGTCTCTTGCTCGACGAGCCGGAAACATTTGATGAGTTGATGCGCCGGTGCGCGGACCTCGAGAGCCGAGCAAACAAGGCGAATTGAGCCGCCACTTCGCTTTGCTGCGGAGATACGGTATGTCGGCCGAATGGAATAGGAAGCGGAAATTGAGATCGATCCAGACCCTCTTTTCACGGACAACTGTGGTACGGAGATCGTTGGGTTCGGCTTGGCTACGATGTCGATGCCGAGATCGTTGTCGTCATGTCGGTGAACCGGCGGGCTAACTCCGCGCACATAGCCCTCTGAAATCTGCGACTCCAAAAATTCGTCCGCAACTAACAGCGCCTTCACGGCTTCACGCGCCACCGCCACCAGCCGCGACGGCCTGATCAGCAGCTGCGTCTAACAACGCCGAGTCCGATTGAAGATTCGGCGAGGTTGAAAAGTGGACATGCAAGCGGCAGAGAAAAATCTCTAGCCTCTGTTCTTACAAGCAAACTCTAGGTCATCCAGATCGCGAAGATCGTCTTTTGGACTGTCCTTGGAGTTCACGAATTTCATGTTCACGCGAGGCGGAACGGCAAAGTCGACGTCGAGAAAGGCCGTGCCCAATTTCATTGTGTTCTGAATCCGCTTAGCGGTTACTGCGCTGGAGATCAGAGCGGAAACTAAGACGCCGCTGCTCGGAGCCTTCGCAGCGATGGCGGTCACCTTTTGCGTGTCGGCGTTGCCGCTAGACTTCAGTCGTAGTCGCGCCTTCGGTGGGAGACCCCAGGTGACTTTGAAGGGGATGTCCCGGGTTCTGTTGAATTTCTGAAGAGGTCGGCGTTGCCCACCTTGAGCCGGTAGGCTCGGGGTGCTGATTCCACAAAGGAGAGCAACGCCATGACGAGAGATATCACACCGGCTGGTTGGCCGGCGACCGGGGCTGTGGAGAAATCATTTGCGGAAGTGCGAGCGAGCTTCGATCGGTTCTGCCTTGCGGCAGGAATCGAGGCGCTCGGCACGATGATGGAGGCGGATGTGACAGCGGCCTGCGGGCCGCGCCACGGTCGTGATGCGGCGCGGCGGGCGCACCGTTGGGGCCGAACGCGGGGGCGGATCGGTTTCCACGGCGGCAAGATCGAGGTCGATCGCCCGCGGGTCCGGGGCATGGACGGCCGCGAGGTCACGATCCCGAGCTGGGAAACGGCGGCGCAGGAGGACTGGCTCGGTCGCTGGGCGATGAACCTGATGCTGATCAATGTGTCGACGCGCCGGTTCGGCCGCGCCGTCCGGCTGCCCGAGGGTGACGTGCCGGCACCGCCCGGATCGGGGATTTCGAAGTCGGCGGCCTCGCGGAGGTTCGTGGCTCTGTCGGCGGCGCGGCTGGCCGACTTCATGGCTGCCGATCTGTCCGCGCTCGACCTTCTGGTGGTCCAAATCGACGGGCTGCATCTCGACGACGATCTCGTGCTGGTGGCCGCGATCGGGGTTGACGGCGAAGGCAACAAGCATCCGCTGGCGCTGGTGGAAGGGGCGACCGAGAATGCAGCAACGGTTCAGGCCCTGCTGGACAACCTGGTCTCGCGCGGGCTCGACCCGACGGTGCCAAGACTGTTCATCGCCGACGGCGCGAAGGCGTTGTCGAAGGCGATCCGCCGCACCTTCGGTTCGGCCGCTGCGATCCAGCGCTGCCAGATCCACAAGGCGCGCAACATCATGGAACGCCTGCCGAAAGAGCATCATGCGGCCACCCGCCGGGTGCTGCGCCAGGCCTGGGAGCTCGATGACGCCGACAAGGCTGAAAAATTGATCCGCAATCTCGCGCGTCGACTCGACCAGCAATGGCCCGGCGTTGCGGCCAGTATCCTCGAAGGCCTCGACGAAATCCTGACTGTCGTCCGGTTGAAGTTGCCGAAGGAGCTTCGCCGATCGCTCGCCTGTACCAATATCGCCGAGAACATGATGGGCACCATTCGCCGCGTCACGCGCAACGTTAAACGCTGGCGGGATGCCGGTATGGCCTTGCGATGGGTCGCGGCCGGTATGATCGAGGCCAACAAGGGCTTCCGACGATTGAAGGCGCATAAGCAATTGTCGGTTCTGCGTGCGGCCCTTCAAGCTCACCACGATCGCATGACAATCA
This sequence comes from Bradyrhizobium barranii subsp. apii, assembly GCF_011516635.5. GTDB lineage: Bacteria > Pseudomonadota > Alphaproteobacteria > Rhizobiales > Xanthobacteraceae > Bradyrhizobium > Bradyrhizobium barranii. The sequence continues at coordinate 363,024 of NZ_CP096256.1, forward strand.
AGTCCGTTGCCCACGTCACGAGGGCTGCGTAATATTCATTCCGGCAACGTCGACCCGACGTAGTTCAACAGCGATCGGGACATCCCCAGGATGACAGCCGCCTGAAATTCGCTCCGACAGGTCTTGTCACCCGCGAGGAGGCGTATGCTTATCCCACGGACTTCTCAGCGATGCAGCCGGAGTGGATTGAGCGCCTCAGCCGGCGAGGCGAGCAGCTTACAACGGCTTTGATCGCTGAACACGCACCGCACCTTCTGAAGAGCTAGCGACCTTTCCCGCCGACTTGCACGACACTTGCGCGGCCTTCTTACGCAGGCCGTCAACGGCGTCTCTCATCATGCCTACCCTGCGCCGGTGCGCGCCCGCTTCAAGGGCTTCGCCCTCGGTCATTCGATATTGTCATCCGAGCTGACTCACGTATCTACAACTGAACACGTCGGCCTCGTAGAAGATGTCGGTCGGCTCATCACGCCTAAATTGCGCTACTTGGCGTTATCTCTCGGGCTGCCATTTGTGTCTTTCCGCTCCGGCCGAGCTCATTCGGCTGGTTCGGGCGCCTGGGGCGATGAACCCGATATTCCCGATTAGTCGCATGGCGCCCTCACTGGCTAAGCACCCCTTACGTAAAATTTTTCAGATTGAGCACGCATATCGCCATCCTGCGGGCTCTCGGTGAAGCGGAATTGGAGGAGACTTCGATCGTCACCTCCGGCTGTTGGGCCGAACACCTTGTCACCCCGGCGCTTGCCGACCGGGACGCCCGATCCACTATAGATGTACTCACCGGATTCCTGCAGCGGACGCCCGTCCTTAGTATAGAGGCTCATCATTCTCCTCCTGATGCGGAAATTGCAGCGGCACTACAATAGTGGCGCCCAGTTTCATCCTTCGGGGCACGCCAGTAAAGTCAGAGAGCAGACCAATTTGAAAGCGTGAAGGAAGAAATTGTTTCGCGTTACCTTGTCCTGCCAGATTGCCCCATCGGGAGCATGCTCGAAGCGGATGACAAAACGTAAGGGTTATGAAAGAGAACTGCGACGCAACGCGGCCACCGTCGGCGGCGGTTTGGAGTATCGAGCAACAACCGCCCAACGGCATGCGGATCGATCCGCTCGCCGGCCCAAGCCAACCAAGCTTGCGCTCAATGCAACCTCGTCCACTGATGTGGAGGAGAGACTTGCTGGCGGCGACGTAGCCCCGAGCGGCGGTCCCGTTCCTAGCCCGCCCTATTCGTGAGAGCGCGGTATTTTGGTCCGACTGGTGCATCCGCACACCTCCGCTGACGAGGCGCACAGGATTGCCTTCGGCTTTTCACCGCCTGACGACCGGTACTTTGCAACGCGCTTGAGGGATGGGTTGGGTGAACGCGGGCGGACGCCCCACCGGTCAAGGACCGAGCGGCAGCAGCGCGCCGGGCAAGCTGCGGATCAGGTCGGCTTCGGGACATGCCGCGGCGAACGCAAGGCGAATGCGGCTCTTGGTCTCGACAACCCGGGCGGCGATTTTCAAGAGCCGAAGACGCAGCGTCGCGAACTCGGCAGTGGCCAATTCCCGGACTTTGGGAATGGCGTCGCGCACGGTCAGCATCAGCCAATAAGCGGCGGTATGGAGAACGAGGCGGACTTGATTGGCGAGCGCCGAACGGCAACTGGTGCGATCGGAGGCGAGCTGCGTCTTATGCAGCTTGATCAGATTCTCGGCTTGGCCGCGCGCGCAATACAGGCTGTCGTAGATCCACTCGGCCGAGCCGACATCGAGGCTGGTGACGACGAAGCGGATGTCGAGGCCGAGCATCGTCGCCTCAATACGGGCGACGGTGCGTCGTTCGCGATCCCAGGACTTTGCCTTGTGGCGCGTCTCGGTATAGCCGCGCAGAACCGGCAGGTTCTCGATGGCGCGTCGCGTGCGGATGTCGTCGGCGACCGCGTCGACTTTTCTGGCGAGCGGCTTGGTGCCGGACAGACCGAAGATGTAGTCGATGCCGTTGGTCTCGCACCACGCCATTGCCTCCGGCCGGGCATAGTGCCCGTCGCCACGGAACGTAATTCGCGTGTTGTGCCACCGCGTCCGGATATGCCGTACCAGGCGGCGCAGATGGGCACGCACCTCGACGCCGCCCGGCGTCTTGCCGGGCCGCAGCACGACCGCCACGGGCCGGCTCTTCTCCGTGTCGTAGACGTGGATCGGCAGGAAGCAGCGTTCGTCATAATGAGCGTTGAACAGCGAGAGCTGCTGATGGCCGTGGACGACATCGCAGGTATCATCGATGTCGAGCGTGACGGATGCCGGCTCGCGCGGGTAGCTATCCATCCATGCGTCGACCAAAGTGTAGGTCAGTCGGATCACGTCGCGCAGGCGCGGAGCATTCTCCAGGCGCGACAGCGTCGGTTGGGAACACAGATCGCGACCCGTGTCCGGCAGCCGTCCGCAGGCCAGCTTGAATGCGGGATCGGACCGCAGATGATCGAGGTCGTCGGCGTCCTCGTAGCCGCAGCAGATCGCGAACATGCGCGCGCGGAACATATCGACCAGGCTGTGCACGACCCGCGTCGGATCGCGCCGATCCGGGAACACCCGGGCCAAATTGTCGGCCAAGCCGAGACGCCGCTCGGCCATCGCCAGAAGCATCACGCCCCCGTTCGAGGTCAGCCGACCGCCATCGAAGGCAGCTGTGACTTTCTTGGCGTGAACGGCTGGAAACGAGAAGGGCAGAATCGTATCGTCGGTCATGGCGGGCGTGGTGTTCGCGGCTGAAGGTGATGGGGTTGGCTTTGCAACCGAATCCTACGCCGCATCAGCGCTTTACACCACGCTCGCCAGCCTCTCAGGCGCCCTCTGACGAATAAGACGGGCTAGCTAGTCGTCCGTGAACAAGGCTCTAAGCGATTGAGCGAGAGTCTGTTTTTCGGATTTGAGACGGTTTGAGATTGCAGGGATTGGGAGGTAAAGACCGCCAAAGCCTGCAAATTCGATTGTGGATTGAACGAAGCCGCTGCCGCGGCGTAGGGGGCAAGGTGGCATAGATCGCCTCCTGGCTGAGAGGATGTGGGTGTTGGAGCCCACCCCCTCAGACAGGAGTATCGAGATGGCCGATTTGAGCCCTCTTCGCCGCCGCATGATCGAAGACATGACCGTCCGCAATCTGTCGCCGGCGACGCAAAGATCCTACATCAGCGCGGTTTCGAAGTTCAGCCGCTATTTTGGCCGATCGCCTGACCGGTTAGAGCTGGAAGACGTCCGCGCCTTCCAGGTGCATTTGGTCTCGACCGGCATCTCATGGCCGGCGCTGAACCAGATCGTCTGTGCGCTACGGTTTTTCTACGGCGTCACGCTCGGCGAGGCGCTCATCCCAGAGCGCATTCCCTATGCGCGAGAACCGCGCAAGCTGCCGGTCGTTCTCAGCGCCGACGAAGTGGTTCAGTTTCTTGAAGCGGTATCGAGCCTGAAGAGCCGCGCCGCGCTCACCACCGCCTATGCGGCCGGGCTCAGGGCCTCGGAGGTTGCGGGACTGCGGATCGAAGACATCGACAGCGCCCGCGGCGTCATCCAGGTGCGCCACGGCAAGGGCGCGAAGGATCGCAACGTGATGCTGTCGCCCCAGCTGCTGGGCATCCTGCGCACCTACTGGCGGCTCGCCCGGCCGCGGCTTTATCTGTTCCCTGGTCGTGACGAAGATCATCCGATCGATCAGACCGTGCTGCATGCCGCCTGCCGGTCGGCGGTGAAGGCTGCGGGCCTGACCAAGCGCGTCACGCCGCACACGCTGCGCCACAGCTTCGCGACACATCTTCTCGAGAACGGAACCGATATCCGGATCATCCAGGTCTTGCTCGGGCACAATAATTTGTCGTCGACAGCGCGCTACACGCAGGTCGCCACCGATACGATCCGAGCGACGCAGAGCCCGCTCGATCGCCTGTCGCTGGAGGTGACGCCACCTGGATGACCCGCAGCGGGATGCGGGTCATGACCCGCTCCGACATCCGCTCCAACAGGCCCGCCATCGAGATTGCCGATATTCTGCGCCGGCATGGCGACGCCTATCGCCGTGTACATGCCGGTCATCTGGGGCGGGTCGAGCGGCGCGTGATGAGCGCGATCGTTGCGTGCCGGACCGAGGCGCTCGGCGGCCACATGCAGGCTTGCGACGACTGCGGCACGACACGCGTTGCCTATAATTCCTGCCGCAATCGGCACTGTCCGAAGTGTCAGGGGAGAGCCCGAGCCGCGTGGCTCGCCGCGCGTCAAGCCGACCTGCTTCCGGTTCCCTATTTCCACGTCGTCTTTACACTTCCCGCACCGATCGCCGCGATCGCTTTCCAGAACAAGGCCGTCGTCTATGCCATCCTGTTCAAGGCTGCCGCCGAGGCGATGACGACGCTCGCCGCCAATCCACGCCGGCTCGGCGGTGCGATCGGCGGCGTCGCCGTCCTCCACACCTGGGGACAGACGCTGATGCATCATCCCCACGTCCATTGCGTCGTTCCGGGTGGCGGCCTCTCGCCCGATGGCGCGCGCTGGACCGCTTGCCGACCGAACTTCTTCCTGGCCGTCAAACCGTTGTCCAGACTATTTCGCACACTTTTTCTCAAACGTCTGTCGGCAGCCTTCAACTCCGGTGCCTTGCGTTTCTTCGGCGATCTCGGAGCTCTGGCCGAGCCGGCTGCCTTTGCGGCCCACCTCGACGCCATGCGACGCATCAACTGGGTTGCTTACGCCAAGCGGCCCTTCGGCGGACCCGCACAGGTCCTGGCCTATCTCGGCCGCTACACCCATCGCGTCGCGATCGCCAACAGCCGGCTCGTCGCACTCGACGACGATCATGTCGCCTTCTCATGGAAGGACTATCGCCAAAACAGCGCGACAAAGATCATGAATCTCAAGCCCGATGAGTTCATTCGCCGTTTCCTGCTTCATACGCCGCCTGACGGCTTCCACCGCATCCGCCACTTCGGCTTCATGGCCAACCGCCATCGCGCTGCCAAGCTCGCCCTTTGCCGCGAACTTCTCGATCATGAGCGAACAGCCCCAAACGATGGCCAGCCGTCGCCTGTGGATTCGGAGGCTCAAACCTGGGCCGAGGTTCCTGCCTGTCCCGATTGTGGTGGCGTCATGCGCATCATTGAGCGCTTTCGACATAGCTTCAGACGCCCCAGCCCTCGAACATCACCGTTCCGATGCGACACATCGTGAGCCAAGTCATGTCGTGCACGACGATCATCATTCGTCATTTCGCTCCCAGCGTCTCGATCATCGCGGACGATGTCGAATCCGTGCTGTCACACTGCGCGACAACAACCGTCCGATGCAGCAAAAGGCCTATCGCGATCTCAGGCGAAGCGCGTCTGATCTCAACTCTTCCAGGATGCGCACTCCTGTGTCTCTGCCTCACGCGCCGAGCCAGCAGATCGGGCATGGCGATCTCGAACAATCCCCATAGCTGCAAAACCGCGAATAGCCTCCCGCGCCTTCGTTCAATCCGGCTTCAATGAGGTCGCGTCATAAGCGCCTGCCGCGCCCTCGCGTGAGCGCGACCTCACAGAACCCTCCAGATTCCCTTTCGCAGCGGACCATGATTCTGTGTTGCATCGGAGGGGACGATGCGACCGAAGAAGCACAAGACGACGGGATCGAACGACCTGTTCCGGGCGCGGCTGGACCAGATCATCAATCTGAAGCACGAGCTGGTTCTGTTGGCCGGCAAGATCGATTGGGACTGGATCGACGGCGAGATCGCGCCGCTCTACAGCGAGAACGGCCGGCCGGGGATCGAGACCCGCTTCATGATCGGGCTGCTGTTGCTCAAGCAGATTTACGGGCTGTCCGATGAGGGGATTTGCGAGCGCTGGGTCCACGACCCGTATTTCCAGTACTTCACCGGCGAAGAGTTCTTCCAGCACGCCTTCCCGCACGAGCGATCGGACCTGAGCCATTGGCGCAAGCGGCTCGGCGACAAGCTGGAACTGCTGCTGGCCGAGAGCCTGCGGGTGGCGCACGAGGCCGGCGCGTTACGCGGCCAGGACCTCAAGCGGGTCACGGTCGATACCACGGTGCAGCCAAAGGCCATCACCTTTCCGACCGACGCCAAGCTGCTGCATGCGGCCATCAAGGGGCTCAATCGCCTGGCGAGAAGGCACGGCGTCAGGCTGCGGCAGTCCTATTCTCGGATCGCCAAGGCCGCCGCGATGATGGCGGGCCGCTACGCCCATGCCAAACAATTCAGGCGGCATCAGCGGCAGTTGCGTATCCTGCGCTCAAGGCTCGGCCGGATCATCCGCGATATCCGCCGCAAGATCGACGGCCAGCCAGCCCTGGAGGAGGCGTTCGCCCTTCCGCTTGGCCGGGCCAGCCAGATCCGCTCGCAGCAGCAGCGCCAACGCGGCTGGAAGCTTTATTCTTTCCATGCCCCGGAGGTGGAGTGCATCGGCAAGGGCAAGGCCTCCGCGCCGTACGAGTTCGGCGTCAAGGCTTCCATCGTCACCAACAACCGCCGAGCTCCCGGCGGTCTGTTCGTGCTACACGTCAGGGCGCTGCCCGATAATCCGTATGACGGTCACACCCTGCGCGACGTCATCGACCGCACCGAGGCACTCACCGGCTGTCCGATCGAGCGGGCCTATGTCGACAAGGGGTATCGCGGCCACGACGCTCAAAATCCACGTCGCGTCTTCATCTCCGGCCAGAAGCGCGGCGTCTTCGGGATCATCAAGCGCGAGTTGCGCCGCCGATCCGCCATCGAGCCCATCATCGGACACCTGAAGGCCGAAGGTCACCTCGGGCGCTGCTACCTCAAAGGCCGCGCAGGAGACGCCGCCAACGTCGTCCTCTCCGCCGTAGGCCACAACTTCCGCCGCATCCTCGCCTGGCTGAGAGATTTCTTGGACCTGTTCCTGATCCGGATATGGCGCACGTTCACATGTCCCATCCCGCTCAATTCGGATTCTTAACGGACGACTAGCTAGTCCCACCGTTCCGTGGAAGGGCCGCCGGCATGGCCGGCACTAGAATCGGCGATGGGCCAAAGCCTGAAGACCGAACTATGCACCACGATGGTTGGTATTCGCGTTGGCAGAGAGGTCGTAACGTCTATTAAACTCAAACACAATCAATTGCTTACTCGATAAATTCAATGCCGGCCGGGCCACGAGTCTTTTGTGTCGCGATATGCGGCGGTACGAGACGCTAAATCTGCAATCTCACTTCAACGGCCGGCGTCTCAGATCTGAATCTTCGCCCCAACGTCGGATGGGGCCCACTTCTATGTCGAACAAATCCAACATACGTCCCACCGTGTGATCCACCATCTCCTCAATCGTGTTGGGTCTGGCATAAAACGCCGGAACTGGAGGTGCGACGATTGCACCAATTTCGGATAACGCCGCCATGGTTCGAAGGTGACCGGCATGTAACGGGGTCTCCCTTACCATCAGCACAAGCCGCCTGCGCTCCTTCAGCGTGACGTCGGCCGCTCGTGTTAGCAGTGTTGTCGTCGTGCCGTTAGCGATTTCAGACATCGACCGAATCGAGCATGGCGCAACGATCATGCCGAAGGTGCGAAACGATCCGCTCGCGATCGATGCCGCCATATCGTTGATGTCGTGAGCGGTGTGAGCCAAAGCCTTGACGTCAGCGATCTTGACCGCCGTTTCATACGCAAAGGTCAGTTCAGCTGTCTTTGACATCACCAGATGCGCTTCAACGCCGGCGTTGCGCAACAGCTGGAGCAGACGCAGGCCGTAAATTGCACCGGAAGCTCCTGAAATGCCGACGATCAGTCGGCGCTGAGATGCGATCGGGGCGTTCATCTAAACTCCTCACAAGTTGTACAACCGACCACCGCACAGGGTGCGTTCTCCACAGCAATGCCCTGGCGCTGGATCGGGCGAGCTTTTCTGCCTACCGTCGCCCCCACAGCTTTGGCCACACGTCTCCGAGATCATTGATCTCGATGGGATCGGCGCCTTCAGGCGGCACGCGCGCGTCGTGAATGAAGTCCTGTACGAAGGACGGCAGCGGCACGCCGAAATCGGCAAGATGTTTCAAGGTGTAATATCCGCCAGCGACCAGATTATAGTTGTCGAGGATGGCCACGGTGCGGCCGAAGCTGGCGGCGTCCAGCCGCGGTACCAACCGGATCAAATCGGCGTATTGGTAAAGACCTTTGCTATATTTGTGCACGCCCTCCCAATAGAGCTTGTAGATCAGATGTGCCGTGCTCCACGCCAGATCGGGCACGTAGAGCCGCTCGCCAGCGCATTCGACCGTCTGGACATGAGCCAGAAGATCGTCGAGTTCGATGTCGAGCGACAGCTTGTGGTGAATGTCGACGACCGCATAGCACCATGGGGCCTCCGTCAGGGCATCGTGCCAGAACTGGTGGGCCCACGGCTCGGCTGCGATTGCGGCCTTGGTCTCGTCATCGAGATTGGTCGGCTGCAGGCGGCGGACTAGAAAGCCGAGTTCGAAATGGCTTTCTTCGACGATCGCGCGCAATTGCCGGTCGGCGCGATAGAAGCGGGGAAGATCCGGATCGCGCTGAGCCTGATGGAAGCCCGACTTGAGCGCAAGGCCTTCGGCCATCTCGAGGTCAGGCCAAGCTACGCCGAGATCAAAATCCCACGCCGCTCGCATATGGCGTGCCGGATAGAGGAAGCAGGCGGAAGCTGCGCCCTTGAGCAAGGAATGCCGAAGACCGGCGTGCTGAAGCTCACCCAAGAAATCGCGGCATCCGGCGATCTGGGCCCGTTCGAACGCCGTGACCGCAAGACAGGCGCGAACGGTGCGGAGATGGTCATGGGGCGTCATCATTGCGGCGAGGTCCTTGAGAACCTCTGTTGTCAGTGAAGGCAGGATTTGCCAGGAATCGAGCATTCGAGCGAGCAACTCGCCGGAATTCTCGGAGGCTCGCGCCACCGTCGCGTCCGGCGCGACACCAGCGATCAATGCCATCAGGTCGGCTTCGGCCTGCACCGCGCTCGAACCACCGGTGGTATCGCTGCCGTGTCCGCCAGCTGCTTCGTCCACGGCCGGGGCAGCGGCTTGCAATTGCCGTTTGGTACTGCGACTTTTGGCCGATGCTTTCGCCATATCAGATTTCAATCCTCACCATCGGCAAGTCCTCGCGCGCTGGAGCAGGAGCAAGCTTGGCAACGACCTGCGACGCAATCGCCGATGCCGTTCGCGAAAATGCGCTGGTAGGTCTCGTGCCACCTCGCCGACCAACAGCCGGCGTTGCCACGAGCGCCGCGGCAATCTCACTGGCCATGGACGCCGAGTCGTGGCGACGCGGCGGCCCCCTCCGCCTGTGTTGGGAGCCGCGCGAAGCCTTCGAGCGACGCAACTCCGCGACCACTGCGCTCGCGATGAGATCGATATCATAGCGCGGCATGACGGCCCTCCTAACTTTAGGGCGCTACCTAACATCCATACACCTAAAGATTGAATGTATCACAGGTTATGCCCCTCCTCAAGGTGTGCATCATGAGCCGGGTCAGCCATCGCGCCCGATTAGCCCACGCTCCGGCGATCAATCGCTGTTACGACAGCCCCATCGCCGCTAGGATCACGGCGAGTGCCCGCTGAGGTGGCCCGGAGTTATCAACCATCACGACATTGTCTTCGCGTTCCGCCAGCGCCTTGAGCGCTGCACGCATGCGATGGAGGTGGCTGCGCAGGCCTGCTTCGCGCGCGGGCGACACCTGACGCGCGGACGGATCGCGCTCAAGCATCGGCTGGCCAAGGCCATCGACGATCCGGGAGCCGGCTTCGAAGTAGGTGATCGTCCGATGCGACGACAGGATGCGCTGACAGCACAAATCGGGATCACAATCGATAAAAAATAGAATGCTCGGACGCGGCAGATTGGCCGCAAGCGGTTCCATGAAATCGGTCGACATACCCTCGAGCAGTCCGCGCACCTTGAGGGTGAGAATGTAACGATCGACCAGCACGCGAACGTCACTGTTCAAGTCGGCGCGCGCCTGAGTTGCTTGTTCATAGAGGCTTACCCAGTTGAGCAGGTTGAACGTCATCGGATTCGAATTGAGCCATTTCGCCCGTTCGAGCGCGTGTGCGGTAACGTCCGAACGACCGAGCTTCATGACACGGGTGGCCACCTCCCGGGCACGACAGGCCGCGATCACCTCGGCAATCAAGCTGGATTTTCCAGCACCATCGACACCTTCGAACGCAAAGAAATTGTTGGGCCGGAGCAGTGCCGGCTCGAGCAGATTAATCGGCGGTTGTTTCGGATAGACTTCGGGGATGTCGCCCTGCGATGGTGTATCGTCGGAAAATTGCATGGAGCCTTCGTCCTCGGAATTCAAGCCGCGCTGCGACAGTCGCTGGCGATCCGATCGTCACGACCGAGCTGGTCCCGGCCGACGGCGTGCCGGCGGTCAAGAGCCAGGCTCCATATTACCTCATCGCTCTCGACGCGCGAGCGTTACGATTGCTTGGCCACCGAAGCCGACTTCTCCCCGGACGCGGACTTCACATCTTCGCTGGGCTTCGCCGCAACCGCCTGCTGAGCCGCCTCGACTGCTTTGGCGCGCTGCCGTGTCACCGCATCGACGACAGCAGCGACGATCCGGTTCCGAAAGTCGATCGCGCCCGCTGCGGAACCCTGAAGGCGCGGCGACGCAAGCCGCGAGGCGATCTGGCTTGCAAGCACGTCGACATGGTCGATGCCCTTGCTCTTACGCGCGTCGAGCTTTGCAATCACGGCCTCGGCAACCTTGGCGACATCCACCGCCGCGAAATCGCTGCCGAAGTCCGACCGCGTTTCGGGAATCCGCGATGCGACCTGACGAGCGACTCGGCTTGCGATCTGGGTTCCTGCCAACGTTTTCGACGCCGCCGAAGCGGCGTTGGGCCGTGCATCGGCCGGACCGCCAGGCTGGCCCAACCGCTGCGCGACCGCGCTCGCGACCGCGCCCGCAAGCCGGTTCGGCCGCGCCGATTTCCGTGCGCCCGGCGCATTGAGACGACCAGCGACGGCACTGGCCACAGCTCCGGCAAGACCTATCGCCCGTTTGCGCGGGCGTCGCTTGGAGGCGATCCGTGCGAGTACGGCGCGCGCCAGACTATCAACTTGGCTCATAGTGCTCTCCTGGTTTGTGCTACCGATGACGAGACCGCCTGCGGTCACGATCGGCCGATGGAAATAGGGCAACGCTCCAGGCGCCGCGGTACGGCTGCGCCTGGAATCGGATGTGCGAATCTACTGGCGACGTTTCCCTCGCGCCGCCAGACGGCGTGCGACAGCACTGGCGACCGCCGCCGCCAGGGACTTGCGCTTCGGCCGGCGCGACCGTACCGCCAGCGTTTGGTTGACCGCGCTTGCAATTACTGCGGGCGGGACGCCGCTGGGACCGCGTGCCGCAGGATGCGATAGCCGTCCGCGCCGCTTCGCGGCGCCGGTTCGTTTTGATGCGAGGCGTGCCGCGACCGCCGACGCGATGGCGGCCGGTGCCGGCCGACCTTTGCCCGATAGTGCCAGACGGCGTGCGACAGCACTGGCGACGGCAACCTCAAGAGGCGGACGTCCGCGACGAAGTACCTTGCGCTTTGCTTTGAGGCGACGAACGACTGCGCTCGCCATGGCGTTGACTTTGCGACTCATTTGCGCTCTCCATCATTACGACCGGCCCCGGAATTGGTGACCGGTCGGATTGTCGTGGCTTGCAACAAGATTTCCCTAGCGCGCGAAGCCAACCATCCGCCAAGTTCGTTCCGCGCAACCAGCGACGACGGCCCGTGCACGAGAATCGGCACGCCCGCGTGGCGGCGCAGACGTTCCAGGAAATCGATGATGTCGGCCGCCGCAAGCGGCGCGGCATAGGTCGCGAACGCGGCCTCACCGCGCCGGCCGAATGCCCACAGCACGACGTTGTCGGCGCGTGCCATCCATGCCGCATGCACAAGGTCACCGGAAGCGACCTCGTAGAGGCTACGTCCCGCCGCACGCCGAGTCATGCCATTCCGAGATCGCTCCGAATTGCCAGCGCCATTCGCTGCCGGCGGGGCAAACCCCCAGTCTCGCACGTGACGCATCACGGTCCACCGCGACATTTCGCTCTTGCAGGTGCGAAACGCTAAGGCCTGCACGCTGCGCCACGTCCATAGCGCATCATCGAGGCCAAGATCGTCGGGCAAACGGGTGCCCACCGCTAGCCGCACGGCCTCCAGTCCGCGCGGAGCGCGTGATCGCGTTGGCCGGCCGGCCGGCCGCGCCATCAGTTCCGCCACACCCCCAGTTCGAAACCGCATCGCCCAGTTGCTGACCGAGGCGCAGCTTGTCCCCAGTATCGCCGCGACCTGGGATTGCGACAGTCCGCGACCGAGCGCCCGAACCGCACGGATGCGGCGGACCTCCCTCTGCGCAGGTGTAAGGCGCTGCACAGGTATATGACGATCCATCATACAACCCAAGATGACATAAATCGCACCGGTTTCAAGTCATTTCTGCACCAATAATTTCACTTATTTTTGCACAGGTCGGCAACGTCTTTCCGACGTTTCCACACGATACCGAGCGATGTCAGGCAACTCCGATCAGCTTGTGGACCTGGAGGCACAGCCGATACCCGAAAGTCATCGCCACCTGCGTGCAGGCGTGGAGATTACGGGCATTGTCACGGGCGTTGCCGTCGTCCCGCGGCATCACGAAGACGGGGACGCCGGCTGGTGGGCGAAACAGCCGCGTGACTTGCCCAGCCTTTTGTGTCGATGCACAAGGCAGCCCGTCGTCGGGATCGATGTCACCGGCACCAATCACATATTTGAAGGCGCTGACGCGCGGTACAATCCGGCTATGCAGATGCTTGGTCTTAGGACTGCATACGATGGTGATTCCGGGATCGTCGGGAAGGTCGACCCACAACGTGCCGGCGGTCTCGACTTGCACTCGAAGTTGACGAGCCCGGAGCTCTCTGACCAACGGAGCGACGTTCTGGCGCAGCGGCTCGCCGCCGGTAAGGACAATGAGATCGGCGAAACGCGGACGCTCGCGGTCGATGCGCGCGAGCAGTTCGTCAAGCGACGGTCGCCACGACGACGACTCGAAATCGGTATCGCACCAGAAACACTTCAAGTTGCAGCCGGCAGTGCGCACGAACACCGATGGCTCACCCGCGAATGGCCCTTCGCCTTGCAGCGTATAGAAGACTTCCTGGATCCACAGGCTGTCGCCGTCGCCAACCTCCTGTCGTCGGGCGGGATTTGTGCCGTACACGGTGACCTCCATACCCCGGCGATGAACGACCTCACCGACCCATCCGGATCCGGCGCTTCCGCTAATACTCTACCCAGTCATACGCAACCGATCGATCGCAGACGATGCCGACGCGTTCACCCTCACGCCGGCCGTGCCGGATGTGCGGCGCCAAACGACTATGAAGAGGAAAGATGGCCAATTCACCGAGCAGGTTTTCTCCGGCCTCACTGACCACGAACATCTTGCACCGCTGATCGAACGCCATCGCCGCATCCAGCAGATCGACCGACGGCTGTGGGGTCCGGATCAGGGACAGGAACTCGCCCTTGGCGGTTAGCGGATAGGTGATCGAATCGACGACGAAACCAAGCGACGTTAGATGCGCAAACAGTAGCATCTCATTCTGCAGCGACATCAGGGTCAGCCCGCTCTCCTTGCCGCAGAATAGGCCAAGACAGGACGGTTCATCGCGAACCTTGATCTGTTCGACCTCAATCACTGGGCTCAGCGTCGGCGCGCAGTAATAGCCCTTAAACTCGCCAAATGGCGCCTCCGTCTCGCGCCGGCTGGTTACAACGCCGCGGATCACGATCTCGGATTCAGTCGGCGCCGGAGGATAGTTGGTACGGTCGAGGTCCAGCGCATGGCCCCCAAGCCGCGCCGCCGCCTCAAAGCTGTCGAGGTCCACCGGTAGTTTGGCGGCGGCAGCCAGGTAGCAGGCGAGCGGTCCACCATTGAACAGCGTGATCGGTACCGCACTGGCCCGCTTCAATCCATCGTTGACTATCCGGTGACCGTCAGTCCGGGCATCCATGAAGATCACGAGCTTCCTCGGCCCAGCGACATACGCGCGGTAGAAGCCGAGATTCCAGGTGCCGTCCTCACTCTCCAGACAACCGATGAAGGACGTAAGATAGCGACCCTTGTCGCGTGGCTGGTGATGCAACAACGGAAGTGTATCGAGACTCGCCCGCAAATTGACCGCGAGGCTTGGACTACGCATGACCACGCCAGTGCCACTGAGACGCTGCGTCAACGTCGCGAGGCTGGCCTTCGCAGGGACATCGAGGCTGCGGAGCAAGATTTCGCGCTTCAGCAGATTCATCACGAGGCGGAAACCGGGGCAGCCGAGAATGTCGTTGAACTGAAAAGTCGGATAGAAGCCGTGTCGGTTGATCCAGTCGCTGACGAACGAAGTGACCCCCAGCACCGGGTCAATCGGCCGATCAACCATCATCACGCGGGCGTATGTCAGTGCTTCACGCATGGGACAAGTCGTCCTTCCCTTCCCAGGGGAACACAACCCAGCCGTGGACGACACAGCCGTATATATCGACTACACTGCGCGGTGTGCGGGCGCCGAGATTGCGCTGGTTGACGACCAGAGTTGCAGTAACCGGCTCGGCCCCGACATCGCGTAGTGCAGCTACTGCCATCGGCATCGTCATCGCGTGACCGACGATGTCGTCGATCAGCAGCACCCGGCGTCCGGCAACGGCACCCCGGTTGGAAATGCCGTGCCACACCGGAGCGGACTTTGAAGCATCGATGGCGTCAGAAGTCGTGCGCGCGATTTCGATGACGGAAAATGGACGCACGCCGATTCTGTGCGACAGCATGACTGCGGGAACCAGGCCGGAGCGCGCGATCCCAACAATGGCCTCAACTTTCTGCGCAGCAACACGTTCAGCGATCAATTCGACAAGGGCATCTATCTCGGCCCAGCCGAACATGTGAATGGCGGCGGTTGCGGCGCCTCCTTCCGGAGGCACAGAGCTGGCTATGCTAGTCACGACGACCGTTCCAGCCGGTTGGCTGGAGCGACGAACATCGCTGCATAGTTCGGATGGTGCGCCGGCGTATGATCCTGCACGTGCGGACGCCCTTCGTAATTGCCGCTGGCCGTTACCCGGATGAAGCGGGCCTTCTGCTGAAGTTCCGCGATCGTCAGGCTCCCCCCATAGCTCAACCCAGAGCGCACACCGCCGAGATGCTGTCGCAACACATCGGAAAGCAGCCCGGCATAGTCAAAGGTCGCTTCCACCCCTTCGGGAACATAGTTCTTGAATTCCTCCTCGCTCACTTCACCTCCCTCGAGCCGCTTGAGCGTGAGCCCTACGCCAAGTGAAACGAAGCCGTTGGTGATCTTGTAACGACGTCCGTCGCGCTCGATCGGAATCGCGGCGCTTTCCTCGGTACCAGCCAACAACTTGCCCAGCATCACCGAAGCAGCACCGGCCGCGAGCGCCTTGACGATGTCGCCGGAGGTACGGATGCCGCCATCGGCGATCACCGACACGCCGCGGAGCTTCGCCTCGCGTGCGCATTCAAGGATCGCGGAGAGTTGCGGCACCCCGGCTCCGGTAACGATCCGGGTCGAGCAGACGCTGCCGGGACCAATGCCGACCTTCACGGCGCTGGCCCCAGCCTCGACCAGATCGCGCACGCCTTCGGCCGTCGCGACATTGCCGGCGATAAGATCGACGTGCGGATGCGCGGATTTGAGCGCTTGGACAGTATCGATGACATAGTCGGCATGGCCGTGCGCGACATCGACGACCAGCACGTCGGCGCCAGCCTCGATCAGCATTGCGGCCCGGGCGAGCGTGTCGCTCTTAACGCCGACGGCTGCGCCGACGCGTAGCCGTCCTTGTGCATCCCGCGTCGCGCGCGGAGATATAGCAGGGTCGACCACCGCAGCCTTGGTACGGCGTACCTCTTCGGCCTGAGTGTGTGAGGTCGTCATACGATGAATGATGCCGATGCCACCCTCCGCCGCCAGAGCGACGGCGAGCCGAGACTCCGTGCACCACGGTGTGTTGGCTGAGACGATTGGAATCGCCAACGCAATTCGCGGAGTCAGCCGCGTCGAGAGGTCGACAATGGTCCGCGACGTCGCACGTGTGCGGTTTGGAACCAGAAGCACATCGTCGAACGCATATCCTTGCGGAATGCCATCGTTGAAACTGTTCATGGGCGATCTCTGAATTCTGCAAGGACAAAGCAGGTTTCAATCGCGCCAGCGGCGAGGCTCACGATCGCAACCTCAAAATCATCGCTATCCATCAGTATATCTTAGATTGCGTTTTTTTGCAAATGGATATCTGATGGTTTTGCGACGGACACTCCGTCGAACGTGGTTACGTAAGAGGCCAACGCAAGGAGTGCAGGATGACAATCGAGTTGAATATGGGCGGCGCTGCCGACCCAATCGGCAGCCGCTCCGCACGCGTCAACGGATCAATGAACGGCCATGTGAACGACACAATACCCGGCCTCCGCGTTCCCGAGAACGATTTGCGCCCGTCGCGAGCAGAGGCGGAAACGGCCGTGCGCACACTGATCCGATGGGCCGGCGACAATCCGGAACGTGAAGGCTTGCGCGAAACGCCGGCGCGCGTGGCCCGCGCTTACGAAGAATGGTTCGGTGGCTACAACGAGAACCCGGAGAGCTTGTTGCAACGCACCTTTGAGGAGGTCGGGGGCTACGACGAGATGGTGCTGCTGCGCGACATCCGCTTTGAGTCGCATTGCGAGCATCACATGGCACCGATCGTCGGCTGCGTGCACATTGGTTACCTTCCTCGCCACCGCGTCGTCGGTATTTCGAAGCTGGCTCGCCTCGTAGAGCTTTACTCAAAGCGGCTGCAAATCCAAGAGCGGCTGACCGCCGAGATTGCCAGCGCACTTGACCGCGTGCTGCAACCGGTCGGCGTGGGGGTTGTCGTCGTCGGCGCCCATGGCTGCATGACAACGCGAGGAGTCCACAGTCACTCCTCGACAATGGTCACGACCCGATTGCTCGGCTCCTTCCGTGACCAATCGCAAGCACGTCGTGAATTTCTCGGTTCGATAGGGAAGGGCACAGGTCATGGAAGCCTATATTGATGAACGTGTTGACGACCGTTCGGCGAACGTGAATGCTGGCAATGGGACGACCTACCTCATCAGCCGAGAGATCAGCATTGATGCCGGCCACCGGGTCACCGACCACAACTCCAAATGTCGCAATCTGCACGGTCACCGATACACGGTCCAGGCATGGTGCCGAGGACCTCTGTTCTGCGATGGTGAGCAGAACGGCATGGTGCTGGATTTTGGATTCCTCAAGGAGGAGATGATGGCCGAGATCGATGCCACCTGCGATCACGCCTTCATTTTTTGGGTCGGAGATCCGTTGTGTCGGCAGATGTTTGGCCTCGATGACAGCAAGCTCGGCTCCGAAATCGACGGCGCCGTGCGCCGAAGTGGCGCCTTCACCGGCGCCGGACGCGGCGGCGCCAAAATCTGCGTTCTACCTTACGTCCCGACGGCAGAATACCTTGCTTGTCACTGGTTCAACTTACTGGCCCCCCGCGTCACGCAACGTTCGAACGGTCAGGCCTCTCTAGTCTGCCTCAAGGTGTGGGAGACACCGAACTGCTGGGCGGCCTACGGACCAGGAACGAGCTACTGAAGGTAGCTAAGAAATGTCCCGAAATTCACCCTGTGTAGATCGGCGCGTGGTCTGCACACCGATCGGCGCCATAACATCCCGGTAAGTTTCACTTCATAGGGGTCAAGGTTCGACGCCGGTACACAATCTGGTTGCAGATTCGAGTCCTGCCGGCCCGTTATTGCGTGACACAACCGAACCATCTAGTTGGCTCAAGGAGGCGCCTCAATCGATGATGTCAGCCGACGAATTTGAACCTGCCGCAGGCACGATCAACACGACCGATAGGCATGCTTCATATCCGGATAGAAGACCTATACCGAGGCACGACGAGGAAGTGTGATCACGTTGGAACCTCTCGCGACATATCGGCTCCAAGCGTCCATCAACTGTCGCCGCTTTTTCAACGCATTGCCACGCCGATAGGCTTGCTCGGTCTCATCACCCACCTTGTGGGCCAATGCCATCTCCGCAATTTCGCGTTCGAAACGCGTCTCGTCACCGGCCCAATCGCGGAAGCTGGATCGGGCACCCGTGCGCCGTCATCGCCGGATAGACTGTCTTCAGCGCATGGAGCACGGCATTCATGCCTAGTGGCTTAGTGTGGTCCTTGGACCATTGCCCTGCGAACACGTAAGCGTCGCGCGCGGCGTCCTTCGGGATGACTGATTTCAAGATCTCAATTGCCCGGTCACAGAGCGGCACTTGGAAATCTTGGCCTTCGGGATGGTCTTCTGTCTTCATCCGTTCGGCCGGGATCGTCCAAAGCCGCTCCCCGAAGTCTACCTCGCGCACGCGCATGAGACGGGCTTCGCCGGTCCGCACTGCCGTCAAGATGATGTATTCGGCCGCGAGGTTGACCGCCGTGTCCGCTGCCTCGTGGTTGGCTTGCAGCGCCTGGACGATGCCGGGGACGTCCTTGTATGGCGCGGCCTTGTGATGGCGCTTCGAGAGTTTCGGCTTCGACAAGAGCGGCTTCAAGGTCTTCCACATCGCGGGATTCTTCCCGAACCGAAGCCCCTTCGCCTCTGCGGCGTCAAGCACGCGCTCGATCCGGCTTCGCGTTTCGCGCGCCGTGCGGTTGATCGTCATCCATATGGGCGACAAAATCCCCAACACATCGTTCACGGTGATGTTGGTGAGCTCCGTACCCCGGATAGGCTTACACCAGACCTTCAGGTCACGTGTCCAATCTGCGAGCGTATTCTTGCCCTTGAAGCCGGCCTTGATTGATAGCAGGAAGGCGTCCGCGAATTCTCCGAAGCTGCTAGCCGCCACCATTTTAGCGCGCCGCTCCGCCTCCGGCTCCTTGCCTTCGGCTAGTTTCTTGCGCGCGTCTGCCGCCTTGAGGCGGGCGTCAGCGAGCGAGATGCCATCCCTGCCTTTGCCCTTCGCCGAGCCCAGTCCAGTCCGATTTCTCTACGCTTCCCGGTGCCAGGCACACGGTACAGGAAAACCCATTGCCGTCGCGCGTGCGCACCCGTCTCGATCGCGAGGTAAAGCCCACCGCCGTCACTGTGGCGTCCGCGCTCAACTATGGTCTCCGCTTCCCGAGCCGAGAGCTTGTGCAGCTGTCTCTTGGCCATTTTCCGCCCCACCATCCGCCCCACCATTGAGCACGGATTGCAGCGGATTGCGGTGAACGACCGTGAGCAGCGGCGAATTTTTCACGAAGCGATTATAGCACAATTTGCAATGGCTTAGAAGCTTTCAACGGACGATCCGGGACCTGCGCGGAATTCCACCACGGACGTGGTGATGCCAGTCGCGGCAAAATGCAGTCCCCGAAAGAGCATCCGCGACGAGCTGCGTCACGCGAGCCTTCAGCTTCGCGTCGCTATCAACGGCGGCAGTGGCTGAGAGAGTGGTATTCGAACCCACGGTACGGGGCAAAGCTTGTCCGAAGCGGGACCGAACTTGAATTGGACGCATGCTCACAATCTTCATCAAAAACTGAAGACCTAACTATGCACCACAATGATGGTATTCACGGCGGTAGAATGATCGGCTGCACCGCGATCCAGCGGGGCGAGGGTCGAAGACTGAGCAATGAGCCGGCGAAGGCAACATATGGCGGCTCAGACATGTCCAGCCTTGCGATAACGCGAAGATGATCGATTTGACCTAACAGTCACCAGCCTGATCGAGATGACTCAAGCCGTCCGACCTGAGCGCAGGATGCTGCAACCTAGTTTGGCTTGGTGTTGAACGATCCGGCGAATGATGTTTGCTGCACTTCATGGCGATCGACAGCCCCGAAGCCCAACTGGCCGACGACGGCAAGAGGCGTGCGTCGAACGCGCGACAGGTCGCGTGCTTGCCTCGTTACCCAGAGAGGGGTGCCTGGCCAGCTGAGATGCGAATTGACATGCTCGCGGCTTATCTCGATTTCCGGAACGTCGACGAACTCGTACGCGCGATTTCCAAGGGGCGCGCACCGGCACCAACAAGCTACCGCATCCGAGGCCGGTCACGAGAGCCAATTTGGTCTAAGGTCGTCGTAGACGAATATGTTGCGCGGGTCTGCGCCATCCGGCAGAATCGGCCGCTAACCGATCTGGCAGCACTGGTATGAAGCCACCGGAAACTGCTTTGAAATTGCCTCTGTATTGCAGACGGAAGCCGTTAAAGAGTGGCCGATGGGCCTACTTTTTCGAGCCATCCACCTGGGCACGCGAACAGGGATGCCATGTGAAGGCAGAGCCCTTAGACGAGGATTACCCTGCGGCCGTAGAACGCGCTGAATACGTTCTCTTGCCGGCATTCGACAGTTGGCGATCTCGTGGCCTGACGGACATGGTCCCCGTCGGCATCGCACAGGGATCATTCGACTGGCTCGCCAGCGTCTTCAAGGCGCATCAGAAGTGGAAGGAAATCGACCACAAGCCACAGCGTCTCTATGAGCAGGGCTTGGCGTTGTTCGCTGACCACCTATTAAAAGACGGCACGCGCGCTGGGTCGAAGCAGATCGCCGACTTTACGAAGGGCTTCGTCGACGCCGTTTATGCAAAGCTGCTCATTGTCGAAGAGAAAGACGCCGATGGAAACGTCGTCCAGCGGGAACGTCGACGCTTTGCGAACGCGGCGATGACCGCGTGCCGGCGCGCCTGGTTCGTCGGGCAGCGCGCAGAAGAAAAGAAAGTGCCCGCCGTCAACCCGTTCTCAAAAATGGGACTGAAGGCGCGCGCACCAGGAAAGCCAGTGCGAGAGACGCCGACTGCAACTTGGGACGAACTCGTTGCCTTTCGCGCCAAGGCGAACGAACTTGGCCACCGATCGGTGGCAACGGCGGCACTTGTCGCGTGGGAGTGGCTCCAGAGAGAAGAGCACGTGTTCGGCGCGCTCGAGATCAGTCACTACCGACCGAAAGAACGTCCGAATAGCGTTCGCATCGTCCATCCAAAGAATGGCGAGGAAGCCTGGTGGCCACTGTTCGATGAGACTGGCGAGAACTTATTCCCGGAGCTGATGGCTGAGCTCGACGAGTTCAAGCAGACGACCGTGTCCGGCCTGGTCTTTCGACGCGACCATTCGCACCGGAGGTCACCTACCCCGGTGCCTTGGATCACGGCCAAGCAGGATCTTCGCTATCTACGCGCGGTCGTGAAGAAGATCGTCCGTGCAGCGGATCTTCGCGAAGAGCTTTCTTTTACACCATTCCGCCACGGCGGCTTTACCGAGGGAGCCGACAGCGATCTGACGGACGCCGAGCTCAGAGCCGCTGGCCGCCATCGCTCGTCGCGGCAGTTGCCGACCTATGCAAAGCGCACACGGAAACAGCTAATTTCCGGCACAAAGAAACGGCGAGAGGAAAGAACAAAGGCAGCCGGTTTGTCGGAATAGACACGACACGTCTGTCGGAATGACGACGGTGACAAACCCCTAAGCTATTGAGAAGCTTGGTGGGCGCACCAGGGCTCGAACCTGGGACCCGCTAATTAAGAGTCAGCGGGCGGCGGAGGTCCAATTTAGCTCGAAGAGTATCTAATCATCCAGGTCCCATTATCTTGTCCGCTCATCATCTCGCTTGTGATCGCGCACGTCATCTCCTCCCAGCTCTGCCCCGCGGCGCCGGCTACTAGCGAGCTCGGAGACCTCGCTTTTCAATACATGCCAGCGGGTTTCGACAGCCGGCATCTCGTTGACGAATTGCCGAATCTGGCGCGCTAGCTCGTGATCTGCTGCCACACCAGAGCGCTGTAGCTCGGCGGCATAGTCGAGATATCGCCTTCGGATCGCATCCTGACGTGACTTAGTTTGTTCATCCCAAGGATGTTTGACCGCCTTGCCGCCCCTCACCTCCGAAAGCACCTGCTCACGGGCAAGCCGATCGACATCGGGCGTTATCTTTCGCTTGCGTAAAGCGAGCACCACCCCGCGATCAGCCTTTCGAACCTGTCCCCGGGTTCGTCGCGGCGTTGCCTCCGCCGCGATCCCACGAAGCCGAAGCTCTCCGGCAAACCGTTCGCGCCAGACCTGAAGGTCCGCCTTGCGGGGGTTCAGGCGCTTGCCGTCATGCCCGAGGGACCGAACGGTCAAGTGCACGTGGGGATGCTTATCGTCGAGATGCTGGACGAAGACGTAGTCGCGATTGCCCCCGAACGTCTCGATGGCAAATGCCCGGGCTGACTCCTTGACTGCGACGGCATCAGTGCCAGCCGGCATCGACAGGATGATGTTGATCGAAAGCGATCCATCGCGGCGGCGCTTTTGGTCGAGACCAGCATCATCCTCCCATTGTTGCTGCAGATCTTTCAATCCGGCACGACCCGTCATCATTGCGCCCTGGTCTGTTTCCGCATCGAGCTCGCCGTTTCGCGTGATGTATGCCAAGTGCGACCTGAGATGCGCCACGTCCTTGGTGCGGCCAGTGATCTTGACCATCACCTCTGGTGCTCGGCGCACGATGCGCTCGAGTTTTGCACGCATCGCCGGCGTAAGGCGGCCGGGGGCGGTCGGGATGGGGATATCCCACTCGGCCCGCCGCGGGCGCCGATTGGGCGTTTCCCAGACATACGAAATCGGCGGAAGTTCGGAGGCCAGGTCATTCGGCCGCGGCGAGTAGCGCCGACTCAT
Source organism: Bradyrhizobium barranii subsp. apii (assembly GCF_011516635.5). Lineage (GTDB taxonomy): Bacteria > Pseudomonadota > Alphaproteobacteria > Rhizobiales > Xanthobacteraceae > Bradyrhizobium > Bradyrhizobium barranii. The sequence continues at coordinate 385,751 of NZ_CP096256.1, forward strand.
TGCTGCCCATCCCAATAATCGGCGTTGCCATTCAGCACATTGCGCAATTGCGCGAGCTCTCTTTCGATGACCACTTTTGCCTCTTGAATTGCGGACAGATCGAACTCGACCGCCCTGCCCTGCAGCACACTGGTGTTTGCGGCACCCGCGATCTGGTTGATGTTGCCGCCGATCCGGTTGAGCTCGCGAACGATCGCGCGAAGCACGGCATGCTCGTCTGGGGAATGCTGTACTGGCGATGCCAATCGCGAGCGCACGAGCGCGACGATCCAGCCGGTTCGGGTCATGCCACGCTGATGTGAAACTTCCGCGAGCTGCCGCATCTCGCTCTCGCGAAATCGCACCGTCACCTTCTCCGGCCGTCCGACCGGCAACGCCAAGATGCGTGGCGCTGGTGCAGCTAGGGCATCAGCAATGAGACGCCGCAGCAGCGCGGATTTGCCGCCCTGGGTAGCTGCAAGAACTGAGAACTCCGCCGCGACTTCGTCGGGGACGCGAAGCGAGATCAGAGCCATGCACTCCAATCCCAATCGCGATGTAATACATCGCTGGCGCGAAGCCTATCCTGCACTAGAAAACGCTGAGACCACCCCCTCCGTGTTGGTTTGAACCAACATTCGCCGGGTTTGAAGCCGTCCATACCCAGCCAGCAAAATGGCGAATGCTCAACAGCTGTCAGGGCCAACTGTCCAGCGCCGCTCGCTTGCAGGGTGAGAGTTCCCGCCAGAGAAGTACCAGCACAGCGGTACAGGGGCTGACCAGCCGGCTCCGAGGTTGTGGACCGCGACGTTTCAGCAGCCTGCGGCCTCACTACGGCGCTACGGGAAGCGCGTTCGGCCTTCGGCTGCAGCGCTGACGCGCCACCCTTCGGGTGGAAACGTCGCTCCACCGCTACCCGCCGCGAGACTTCGTTCCTCGAACAGGAATAGAAGAAGAATCTCATGGCGAAAGGATCTCCTCGATCGTGAGCGCCGACGCCGGCACCTCTTCCGCGTCGTCGGAGCCATCGAACACCACGACACCATGACGGCTGCCTTGCGACGCGCTACGATCAATCAGAAGGCGACCGGCCCGATGCTGGTGCCGTACCAGGATCGTCAGGCATGCCGACCGTGATGGCGAAGCGACACGAGATTTCGCCGACAGATCATTGGTTGGTGCATCTGCGCCCTCGCTTGCCGGACGCCACAGCGTCGCTCTCGTCGCGAGATCACTCCTATCCGACGGTATTGATTCCGCCGGGGGTTCACTCTGAGCACCGGTGCGGTCGGAATTGGCGCGAACCTCCCGAACCAGCTCTCGCGCCTGTGCATCCGTAAAGCTCTCGCGCGTCGCGCAAAGCCTTTCGATCGCTTCCGGATGGGTGCGCCAAGCCTGGTAGAGTTCGTAGACTGCGCGAATCGACGATTTCTCAAGCCTCGTCCGAAGAAATTCCGGCATGCTTTGAACCGAGGCGAACCGCGACACCCAGTCTTTTGGCTTGCCGAGTTTGCGCGAAATTTCGGCCTGCGTGTCGCCGGCGTCCAGACGGCCCGCAACGAACGCGGCGATCTCGGGTGCGCGCAAATCGTCGCGCTGGATGTTCTCGATCATCTGCGCGTATCGATCCGGCTCGCCGCCTTCCTGCAAAAATGCCGGGATTTCCTGTAACCCGGCACGCTGCGCAGCGCGATACCGGCGCGCACCCATGATGATAACGTATCGGCCCTCCTGGTTGGACCGGCGAACTACGATGGGTTGCAGCACGCCATGTTCGAGGATGGTCGCCGAAAGTTCATCGAGTTCCTGCTCACTGAAGACACGGCGCGGCTGATCTGGGTCTTCGTCAATGCGGTCGATCGCGATGCGAAGTGGGGACCCGGCGCCGCCGCTTCCCCTTTCAGCGACGTCGGCGAGGTCTTTGAAACTAAGATCAAGCGCCATCAGTCATCTCCTCGTCGAGCCGTTCTGCGATCTTGCCGAGAACAGCGCGGATTTCCCGACCAGCCTCCTGAGCCGAGCGGCGCTTGAGACTCCACACCGGGACTCGTTCCGCTACAGCTTCGGCATAGCCGTCGCGGGCCACAATCTGGCCCGGGAAGACATACTTGCCGGCTTCCCGCAACAACTGCTCCAGATGGGTACGTTGGCGCGGCGATTTAGTGTTGAAGTTTGATGGCAACAAGCCGAGGAAGGTCATGCCCTCGCGGCCGTAACGCTGTTGCACCCCGATCACGGTCTGCAGCAGGCCTTTGACGCCCTTCACCGAATAGTCCTCAAGGTAGATGGGTGCCAACACGTGCGAGGCCGCAACCAGACATGCCACGCTGCGAAGTCCAAGCGACGGCGGTGTGTCGATGACGCAAATGTCGAACAGTTCGGCAGCAGCGGCAAGATTCTGCTGAAGGGTCATCACTGCAGCGGCACTGCCGCGATCAACGTCGGTCAACGAGCTGTCTGCTGGCGCAAACGTGATGCCACTGTCCCCGCTGGCGACGATCCGTGCCGCCGGATGGAATAGACCGGCCGCCGAAGTCTCTCCCACGTGACGTTTGAGCGTGTCGGTCGCGTTGCCTTGCGCGTCGGCATCGATCATCAAAACCCGCCGGCCCGACTCCGCCATGAACCAGGCGAGATGTACAGCAAGGGTCGTCTTGCCGAGGGGATGTCCCGATCGCTGTTGAACTACGTCGGGTCGACGTTGCCGGAATGAATATTACGCAGCCCTCGTGACGTGGGCAACGGACTTGATTGTCATGCGATCGTGGTGAGCTTGAAGGGCCGCACGCAGAACCGACAATTGCTTATGCGCCTTCAATCGTCGGAAGCCCTTGTTGGCCTCGATCATACCGGCCGCGACCCATCGCAAGGCCATACCGGCATCCCGCCAGCGTTTAACGTTGCGCGTGACGCGGCGAATGGTGCCCATCATGTTCTCGGCGATATTGGTACAGGCGAGCGATCGGCGAAGCTCCTTCGGCAACTTCAACCGGACGACAGTCAGGATTTCGTCGAGGCCTTCGAGGATACTGGCCGCAACGCCGGGCCATTGCTGGTCGAGTCGACGCGCGAGATTGCGGATCAATTTTTCAGCCTTGTCGGCGTCATCGAGCTCCCAGGCCTGGCGCAGCACCCGGCGGGTGGCCGCATGATGCTCTTTCGGCAGGCGTTCCATGATGTTGCGCGCCTTGTGGATCTGGCAGCGCTGGATCGCAGCGGCCGAACCGAAGGTGCGGCGGATCGCCTTCGACAACGCCTTCGCGCCGTCGGCGATGAACAGTCTTGGCACCGTCGGGTCGAGCCCGCGCGAGACCAGGTTGTCCAGCAGGGCCTGAACCGTTGCTGCATTCTCGGTCGCCCCTTCCACCAGCGCCAGCGGATGCTTGTTGCCTTCGCCGTCAACCCCGATCGCGGCCACCAGCACGAGATCGTCGTCGAGATGCAGCCCGTCGATTTGGACCACCAGAAGGTCGAGCGCGGACAGATCGGCAGCCATGAAGTCGGCCAGCCGCGCCGCCGACAGAGCCACGAACCTCCGCGAGGCCGCCGACTTCGAAATCCCCGATCCGGGCGGTGCCGGCACGTCACCCTCGGGCAGCCGGACGGCGCGGCCGAACCGGCGCGTCGACACATTGATCAGCATCAGGTTCATCGCCCAGCGACCGAGCCAGTCCTCCTGCGCCGCCGTTTCCCAGCTCGGGATCGTGACCTCGCGGCCGTCCATGCCCCGGACCCGCGGGCGATCGACCTCGATCTTGCCGCCGTGGAAACCGATCCGCCCCCGCGTTCGGCCCCAACGGTGCGCCCGCCGCGCCGCATCACGACCGTGGCGCGGCCCGCAGGCCGCTGTCACATCCGCCTCCATCATCGTGCCGAGCGCCTCGATTCCTGCCGCAAGGCAGAACCGATCGAAGCTCGCTCGCACTTCCGCAAATGATTTCTCCACAGCCCCGGTCGCCGGCCAACCAGCCGGTGTGATATCTCTCGTCATGGCGTTGCTCTCCTTTGTGGAATCAGCACCCCGAGCCTACCGGCTCAAGGTGGGCAACGCCGACCTCTTCAGAAATTCAACAGAACCCGGGACATCCCCCTTGCCGACGCCCCCCTTCTGATTGTTGATGACAATGATGTTCATTCAGCAGCCTGCGGAGAGAGCGGATACGCTTGCGCCATCAATATTCCTCCGCCCACGACGACAGAGATTGCTCGTTTACCGACGGGCCCCCGCGCAACAACTCCCTTGGGCCTGTCGTACTGGTGTGTTGGTTTAAACCAACACACCAGTGCAACGTTACGCGACGCGGACAATGTCGAAGATCGAACGCAAAATCCCCTGTCGGAAGAGTCAGGGTCGCTGACTCCAATAGGATGGAGCGGATCGCTTCGGGCCTCAACGTGAGCGTGCTTGCATATTTCAGTGATCGTGAGCAGCGATTTCGCGCGATCATGAGCGCCGAATTCAGACGATCGTGAGCAGCCTCGCTCCGGCCGAGGCGGTGATAGGGTCAGCGTTCTGGCTGCTCGTCAAGGGTGATGGTTTTGGCGTTGCGTTTTCGCATGCTTTCGCCAGCAAGCTGGAGGCGGTGAGCGTTGTGGACGAGGCGATCCAGAATCGCGTCGCCTAGCGTGGGATCTCCGATAACTTCGTGCCATGTGTCCACAGGGAGTTGGCTGGTTACGATGGTGGAGGAGCGGCCATGGCGATCGTCAAGGATTTCCAGTAGATCGCGCCGCTCGGCAGCGGTGAGCACCGACAATCCCCAATCATCCAAAATCAGAACCTGGGCGCGGCCAAGGGTTTTGAGCAAGCGGGCATAACGTCCATCGCCCCGCGCGAGCCCCAACGCTTCGAACAATCTTGGGACGCGGTGATAGAGGACCGAGCGATTATCTCGGCAGGCCTTGTGGCCGAGGGCACAGGCTAACCAACTTTTGCCCAATCCGGTCGCCCCGGTTATGAGCAAATTCTCGTGGCGATCGATCCAGTCGCCGCTGGCGAGCTTGGCGAAGACGGCCCGGTCGATACCCCGCGGCGTGCGCAAATCGACGTCCTCCACGCAGGCATTCTGGCGGAGCGAGGCCAGCTTGAGGCGCGTGGTGAGCCGCCTGGTGTCGCGTTCCGCCGCTTCCCGGTCGACCAGCAGGCCGATGCGATCTTCGAACGGCAAGGCTTCGAGATCAGGCGATCGTCGCTGCTCCTCGAAGGCCTTGGCCATGCCGCTCAAGCCGAGCTCGATCAGGCGTTCGTGGGTGGGATGGTTGAGCATACAGGTCTCCTTGGCTTCAGTGAAAATAATCGCGGCCGCGGATGTTGCCGTGGCGCAGGGGTTGGTGTTCGGAGGGCTCGTCGAGAAAGGTACGATCCAGACCGTTCTGGAGGATGGAGCGGATCGAGGCGACGGATCGCGCCTTGATCAGAATGCCGCGCCGGCAGGCCGCTTCGACGCGCTCCGCGCTGTAGCTTTTGACCAGTGACAGAATGCCGAGGCAGGTGCGAAAGCCTTGCTCGGGATGCGGCCGGGCCGCGATCACGGCCTGGAAGAAGGCGGCGGTCGACGGACCGATCCGCTCGCCGGCGACGATCACTCCGGCGGGCGTCCATTGACCGTAGCGCCGATGGGCGCTGGGCATATGGTCGGCGATGGTGGTGTGGCCCCGCCGGTTGGGCGCGCGGGCGTGGCTGGCGATCCTGCGGCCGTTGTGGAAGATCTCGACCGTTCTGTCATCGATGCGTGCGTCGACAAGCTCACGGATGAGCCGATACGGCGCGGAATACCAGTGTCCATCGATCTCGATATGATAGTCGGGGCCGATCCGGCATCGCTTCCAGCGTGCGAAAGCGTAAGCCTGGTCCGGCAGCTTTGTAAGCTTGGGCTTGTCGAGCTCGGCGAACAGTTCGGCGCGACTGGCGCCAAAGTCGCGCATCTGCCTTGCATTGAGTTCGACGACGAGTGTTTTGATGGCTGCGTTCAGCTCCGCCAACGAAAAGAAGCGTTGGTTGCGCAGCCGCGCCAGAATCCATCGCTGGGCGACTTGCACCGCAACTTCGACCTTTGCCTTATCTTTTGGGCGCCGCGGCCGGGCTGCGAGAATGGCCGTGCCGTAATGGCTCGCCATCTCGGCATAGGTTCGGTTGAGGCCGGGATCGTGGCGGTCGGGATTGGTGACGGCGGCCTTGAGATTGTCGCAGACTACGAATGTCGGCACGCCGCCGAGGAAGGCGAAAAGATTGATGTGGACCCGGATCCAGTCGGCGAGCCCCTCGCTTGGACAGGCCTCGGCATAGGTATAGTTGGAGGCGCCCATCGCCGCGACGAACAGCTTCATCGACTGCACTTCCCCGTTTGAGGGATCGATGACGTCGATGGTGTCGCCGGCGAAATCCACGAAAACCTTCTCGCCGCCCAGATGCGTCTGCCGCATCGAAGGCCGGGCTCGCCCCTTCCAGGCCTCGTACGTCGTGCAGAACCAGGTGTAGCCGAAGCCATCGGGATGGGTGGCGCGATACTCGTCCCACAGCAGCCGACGGGTCACGTTGCGTCGGCGCAGCTCCTTGTCGACATAGCCCCAGTCGGGAACGGCCCGCTGGGGGCTCTGCGACGCAGGCCTCGGCGCCGGGAAAAGCAGCAGCTCCAGGTCCTCGTCGCTCATTCCGGCCGGCAACGGCCACTTCAGCCCGGCAGCCCCGGCTCGGCGTAGATAGCTGTGCACGGCGCCGTTGCTGATGCCCAAGGTGCGCGCGATGGCTCGCTCCGGCAAGCCTTGAACATGTTTTAAGCGGAGAACCTCTTTGATCCGGCGCATCGACAATCTCTGGGTGGGCATCGGCCTTCCTCGTTCACTGACGAGGCAGTTCCTAAGCCGGTTGAGTTGTCGGCCGAAGCGGGCTGAGTTGCTGAAAAGCTGCTCACGATCCCGCGAAATCCGTGCTCACGATCGTCTGAAATCTCTGCTCACGATCCCCTGAAATCCGTGCTCACGATCCCGCGAAACATGCACGTGCTTGAGCTTCTCGGTTTTCGAGGTCACGGGGGCCCGGCGGGAGCTCAAGAAGGGCGTGATTGACCATGACGAGCTTGTCTCATCGGCTTCTCCGTCACCCTCCTGCCTCCTCACCCGGCCGCTCACAAAACGAGGAGCTTGTCGAGGGCCATGCCAAGCAGGCCTAGTGGCAGCCCTCGTGCATCTCGGCACAGAGCCCGGCGAATGGCGGCGACGCCGCCATGCTGGAGCGCGAACAACGCTGCGATCACGGCGCCGCGCCCGGCGACGTCCGCGGCACGCCTCGGGAGTACGTAGATTTGCCATACTTTTGACCTCCGTTTAAGGTCCGGTCAAAGAAGCGACCGGAGTTACCCGGAGGTAATAGACGGTCTATCGGTCGGTCTGCCCCGCTCGGCGACCACTTTTTTGCGCGCGTCTAATTGCATCGGAGACGGCCGTCCGTCCTAGTCCATACTTCCTGCCTATCTTTTGCTTCAGGGCGGTATCACTAAGCTTTCCGCCCCTCTGGGCTTCAAACTGGCGAGCGATTTCCAAATCGCGGCCGCGTTTGCTTTGCGCCTTCTTGAGGCCTCCCTGCCTTGCGCCTTCGATCGATTGATTGCGAGCAACAATGGATGGTTCGTTGTCGACCACCGTCCAAGCGTGATAGTTCGCCGCAAGCGCGGTGAGTTCGTACACTGCTTGATAGGCTAGAAGCTTCGCGCGCTCGCGATCGTTTTCACCGACAAGCCTTTCAAGGACTCGTTTCGCACTGAGGGCATTTTCCAGCATCTCGGACGCGAGTAAGACTCGATCGAGTTGGCCTGAATCCCTCATTGCTGGGTTCAGTCGCCAATTTTCCTGTGCTCCCTCCGAGCGCGCGATCTCTTCAAAAGCGGCGAGATTTCTTCTGCACATTTCGAGCCAGTTCGGGCCGAATGCGATGACCTCCTCACCCTGGCTTCCGGCGGTCAAAGTGAACGACATAAGCGGGTTTTGTGCAGCATCTTGGAAGTCCTTCCTCCCCTCCTCGGTCATGAGGTTGAAGGTTGGGCCCGGCTCTGTCCGGCTCGTCATCAGACCCCTCGGGCTCGACCGCTTCTTGAACATTATGCTGCCTCCTGATCAGCCCGAGCATGAATCCGCTTCGTGACGTTACCCCTTGCTTCAATTTTAGAGAACCCGGGATGAGTTTAAGATCGGATCGCCGAGACGCGGAAGGCGGCTCGGGGCGCCTGCGCCTAGCTGCGGTGCCTGACTGTGGATACCAACAGCTTCCAAAGTCCTCCATCGGCGCCGAGAACAAGATCGCGACACCTGTTGTAATCAGCCTGCCCCAGCTCCGTGGTGTGGGCTGCGGGATTTCTGTAATTGATCGTCAGGGTGTTGAGAAAACCCGCGAGCCCGCCCTCGTCCAGCACCCAATGTGAGCCAGACCAGTTCGAGACCATCTTCAAGAAGCCCTGTAAAAGGACACTCTGCTGCCGACGCTGTTTGCTATTCGTCAATGTCCTTAGGAGATGGACGATCGCTCCCAACTCTGGCGGACGTCGTGTCGGCTCAGCACAGAACGCGGCCACTCGTCCGTAGTCTTTGTCGGCTCGGTCGGCCGCGAGATCGGCTCCGGCAAGCTGTCCTGCCAGTGGCCGCAGTAGAAGCCGGACACACTCCAGTTCTACTGACTTACAGAGCCCGATGACGGCTGGCGACCATTCCAGCTCGGGCTGAACCGCTAGATGCCTCGACACATGCTCCGAGGTTGAAATGAACCGTATGGCCTCCGGCGAAAGCAGCTCGGCTCGCTTCTCAGACGCCCTGAGCAGACGCTCCGCCTGGGCAATATCGTCTTTGCTGACGAGGCCCAGCAGCACGGCCGCAAGAGCATCAGCGCGCTCATCATCTGGGGCCGTGCCTGCCTTAACCTCATAGATCGACAGGAGCCTCCCGTAGCAGCCATTGCAAAGGTGCCTGGACCAGTCATCACCGTAGATCGTTATGAGTTTAGATTTCTTTGACTGACCACATCGGAAGCAGCTGAATGCAGCGCTTTGAACAAGCCTGCACTGTTGCAGTGGGCCCCGTGGAGGATAGGACTTCTCAATTTCAAAGGGGACTGGCGGTGTTCCACGGCCGTTTCACAGATCTGTGCCGGTTCGAGACCGGCCGCCCCCACCATTTTACGGATTGTTGGTAATCTCGATTTCTTGGTTGATTACCGCGCTTTCCACAAACGTCCCGAGCATCTGTGCGGTCGAGTTGTAGATCGACGGCTCGTCGCCCGGTCCCCGAAAGGTGAGCACGAATGCTACCTCCTGCGGGCCGACATCGCCGTTGGTTTGCCAGCCGAATTGGTAGAGATCGCGCGCGAAGACGCGCGCGTACAGGCGGAGTTGGTTGCCGGAAAAGGCCAAGCCACCGCCTTTGGCGAAATCGCGGCAATGCCTCCGGATCGGCTGCCACTTCTTCAGATTCTCGCGCGCATCGTTCTCGGGAAGCGTTGACTCCATCATCGACCCTAGTAGGGACTTCCACTCACTTGGTTTCGTCGGATGTTGGTACGAGAGCGACGTTTCAAGGCGCGTAGCAAAGTAGTTGGTTTCGGCAAAGGGCGACACAACGGGTTTGAGCACGGCCGTGAGGCTCGCCGGGGATGTCCCGGGTTCTGTTGAATTTCTGAAGAGGTCGGCGTTGCCCACCTTGAGCCGGTAGGCTCGGGGTGCTGATTCCACAAAGGAGAGCAACGCCATGACGAGAGATATCACACCGGCTGGTTGGCCGGCGACCGGGGCTGTGGAGAAATCATTTGCGGAAGTGCGAGCGAGCTTCGATCGGTTCTGCCTTGCGGCAGGAATCGAGGCGCTCGGCACGATGATGGAGGCGGATGTGACAGCGGCCTGCGGGCCGCGCCACGGTCGTGATGCGGCGCGGCGGGCGCACCGTTGGGGCCGAACGCGGGGGCGGATCGGTTTCCACGGCGGCAAGATCGAGGTCGATCGCCCGCGGGTCCGGGGCATGGACGGCCGCGAGGTCACGATCCCGAGCTGGGAAACGGCGGCGCAGGAGGACTGGCTCGGTCGCTGGGCGATGAACCTGATGCTGATCAATGTGTCGACGCGCCGGTTCGGCCGCGCCGTCCGGCTGCCCGAGGGTGACGTGCCGGCACCGCCCGGATCGGGGATTTCGAAGTCGGCGGCCTCGCGGAGGTTCGTGGCTCTGTCGGCGGCGCGGCTGGCCGACTTCATGGCTGCCGATCTGTCCGCGCTCGACCTTCTGGTGGTCCAAATCGACGGGCTGCATCTCGACGACGATCTCGTGCTGGTGGCCGCGATCGGGGTTGACGGCGAAGGCAACAAGCATCCGCTGGCGCTGGTGGAAGGGGCGACCGAGAATGCAGCAACGGTTCAGGCCCTGCTGGACAACCTGGTCTCGCGCGGGCTCGACCCGACGGTGCCAAGACTGTTCATCGCCGACGGCGCGAAGGCGTTGTCGAAGGCGATCCGCCGCACCTTCGGTTCGGCCGCTGCGATCCAGCGCTGCCAGATCCACAAGGCGCGCAACATCATGGAACGCCTGCCGAAAGAGCATCATGCGGCCACCCGCCGGGTGCTGCGCCAGGCCTGGGAGCTCGATGACGCCGACAAGGCTGAAAAATTGATCCGCAATCTCGCGCGTCGACTCGACCAGCAATGGCCCGGCGTTGCGGCCAGTATCCTCGAAGGCCTCGACGAAATCCTGACTGTCGTCCGGTTGAAGTTGCCGAAGGAGCTTCGCCGATCGCTCGCCTGTACCAATATCGCCGAGAACATGATGGGCACCATTCGCCGCGTCACGCGCAACGTTAAACGCTGGCGGGATGCCGGTATGGCCTTGCGATGGGTCGCGGCCGGTATGATCGAGGCCAACAAGGGCTTCCGACGATTGAAGGCGCATAAGCAATTGTCGGTTCTGCGTGCGGCCCTTCAAGCTCACCACGATCGCATGACAATCAAGTCCGTTGCCCACGTCACGAGGGCTGCGTAATATTCATTCCGGCAACGTCGACCCGACGTAGTTCAACAGCGATCGGGACATCCCCACCTCGCCCGGCCGAGCAGTTTGCCGTTATGGATCATCTCTGGAGGAATCGGGATACCAGTCCAGTAGTAGGCCGTTCCTGGCTGCAGCTGAGCCGTCCAGGTTAGCGCCACGGTGCCCGGCGCACATGTCCACGGCATAGTTCCCTGGTACGGCGTTCCCCACCCGAGTTGCGGGTGGTGCTCATCGAGTTCGCTCGCGCTGACCAAGAGCGCCTTCACGAGATCGGGCGTCGGGTTACGGAGGTTAGCGAACGTATGCGCCGCCAACGACGACACCAGCGTCGTCGGATAACTGCTGCCGGTGTCGGTAACACCGCCGATCATCTGAAGCTCAGAAAACCAGGATACGTCTGGTTTGAGCATGCCGTCGGGACCTGGCCCTCCAAGGCAATTAGGACAAGGCCCAGCCGGCCCACCGCTTGCATTCGCTTGACGGCCGCCCACCACGATGGCGGCCTCACAGTCAGCCGGCGGCTCCGGCCGTGTCGTGCCTGACGGAGACACATTGCCGACCGATACGACCGGTAGAACGCCGAAGTGGCGGCTTAGGGTGGCGAGTTCGTGGCCAAGCAAGCTCACCGCGTCTGGGCTAGCACCAGGTTGGTTGGCAGAAATATTCCAGACCTTTGTATCTGGGTGGGTCCGCATAACGTCGGCAAGGTGGTCGATGAGGTCTAGCCCGCCCTATTCGTGAGAGCGCGGTATTTTGGTCCGACTGGTGCATCCGCACACCTCCGCTGACGAGGCGCACAGGATTGCCTTCGGCTTTTCACCGCCTGACGACCGGTACTTTGCAACGCGCTTGAGGGATGGGTTGGGTGAACGCGGGCGGACGCCCCACCGGTCAAGGACCGAGCGGCAGCAGCGCGCCGGGCAAGCTGCGGATCAGGTCGGCTTCGGGACATGCCGCGGCGAACGCAAGGCGAATGCGGCTCTTGGTCTCGACAACCCGGGCGGCGATTTTCAAGAGCCGAAGACGCAGCGTCGCGAACTCGGCAGTGGCCAATTCCCGGACTTTGGGAATGGCGTCGCGCACGGTCAGCATCAGCCAATAAGCGGCGGTATGGAGAACGAGGCGGACTTGATTGGCGAGCGCCGAACGGCAACTGGTGCGATCGGAGGCGAGCTGCGTCTTATGCAGCTTGATCAGATTCTCGGCTTGGCCGCGCGCGCAATACAGGCTGTCGTAGATCCACTCGGCCGAGCCGACATCGAGGCTGGTGACGACGAAGCGGATGTCGAGGCCGAGCATCGTCGCCTCAATACGGGCGACGGTGCGTCGTTCGCGATCCCAGGACTTTGCCTTGTGGCGCGTCTCGGTATAGCCGCGCAGAACCGGCAGGTTCTCGATGGCGCGTCGCGTGCGGATGTCGTCGGCGACCGCGTCGACTTTTCTGGCGAGCGGCTTGGTGCCGGACAGACCGAAGATGTAGTCGATGCCGTTGGTCTCGCACCACGCCATTGCCTCCGGCCGGGCATAGTGCCCGTCGCCACGGAACGTAATTCGCGTGTTGTGCCACCGCGTCCGGATATGCCGTACCAGGCGGCGCAGATGGGCACGCACCTCGACGCCGCCCGGCGTCTTGCCGGGCCGCAGCACGACCGCCACGGGCCGGCTCTTCTCCGTGTCGTAGACGTGGATCGGCAGGAAGCAGCGTTCGTCATAATGAGCGTTGAACAGCGAGAGCTGCTGATGGCCGTGGACGACATCGCAGGTATCATCGATGTCGAGCGTGACGGATGCCGGCTCGCGCGGGTAGCTATCCATCCATGCGTCGACCAAAGTGTAGGTCAGTCGGATCACGTCGCGCAGGCGCGGAGCATTCTCCAGACGCGACAGCGTCGGTTGGGAACACAGATCGCGACCCGTGTCCGGCAGCCGTCCGCAGGCCAGCTTGAATGCCGGATCGGACCGCAGATGATCGAGGTCGTCGGCGTCCTCGTAGCCGCAGCAGATCGCGAACATGCGCGCGCGGAACATATCGACAAGGCTGTGCACGACCCGCGTCGGATCGCGCCGATCCGGGAACACCCGGGCCAAATTGTCGGCCAAGCCGAGACGCCGCTCGGCCATCGCCAGAAGCATCACGCCCCCGTTCGAGGTCAGCCGACCGCCATCGAAGGCAGCTGTGACTTTCTTGGCGTGAACGGCTGGAAACGAGAAGGGCAGAATCGTATCATCGGTCATGGCGGGCCTGGTGTTCGCGGCTGAAGGTGATGGGGTTGGCTTTGCAACCGAATCCTACGCCGCATCAGCGCTTTACACCACGCTCGCCAGCCTCTCAGGCGCCCTCTGACGAATAAGACGGGCTAGTTCGTCGATCCTGGCATTGGTGTTCCGCGCGGGAACAGCCTGAACGGTCCCGATACGGCAGTCGAGATCAGGTAAGACACGATTTGTGTTCCAAGCATGCCCTTGAATGACCAGCGAGCTGATGGCGCTACCGTGAACACGGTCCGCCTGTGCATCGGTGACGAACTTGCGCGCGCGCCACGCTTCCGCACCTGCATAACTCGGTGCGTGAAGGCCACCGTCGACCACACCCACAATCGGGGCGTCAGCCACGTTAACCGGCGTGGTGGGATGAGCACCTTCGCCGGGCGCAGCGACCCTGATAGGACGCACCGGATCGATCCGGTAGGATGCCCCCGAGGCTAGCAACTCGAAGAGGGCCTCGCGGGTCGCGATGCGCACGGTTCCACGGCCGACTCCGGGGATGTCCCGATCGCTGTTGAACTACGTCGGGTCGACGTTGCCGGAATGAATATTACGCAGCCCTCGTGACGTGGGCAACGGACTTGATTGTCATGCGATCGTGGTGAGCTTGAAGGGCCGCACGCAGAACCGACAATTGCTTATGCGCCTTCAATCGTCGGAAGCCCTTGTTGCGGATTCCGACGAAGCCGGCCATGCATTCCAATTCGAAGCCGGCCGGGTATTCCGATCTGAAGCCGGCCACCCGTGGCGTCGTTCGCATGGGTCAATTTCATGATGTCGTCGAGGGCTGGGAAGGTCAAGAGACCGGTTGATCTTGAGCGGGTTGCTTCTGCTTCCTGAGGCTCTCTCCTTTGAGTTCGATGCGGTAGGCATTGTGGACGAGGCGATCGAGAATCGCGTCGGCGATGGTGGGGTTGCCGATGATTTCGTACCAGCGATCGACGGGCAGCTGGCTGGTGACGATAATCGAGCGGGCTTCGTATCGATCCTCGACGATTTCGAGCAAATCACGGCGCTGGTCGGCGTCGAGAGGTTCTGGTCCCCAGTCGTCCAGGATCAGCAGATCAAGTCGTGCGATCGCCCGCAGCATCTTGGTATAGCGGCCATCGGCGCGGCCGAGTGCGAGAGCGGCGAAGAGACGCGGCACACGATGGTAGGCAACTGAGAAGTCGTCTCGGCAAGCCTTGTTGCCGAGGGCACAAGCGAGCCAGCTCTTGCCGACGCCGCACGGCCCGGTAACAAGGAGATTATGTCGTGCCCGGATCCAGTCGCCAGCGGCGAGTTTTAGAAAGAGCGTGCGGTCGAGGCCGCGGATAGCGCGGTAATCGACATCCTCGACGCAGGCGGCATGACGCAGCTTGGCGGCTCGAGCTCTGCTTTCGAACCGCTTTTGCTGGCGCAGCGTTTTCTCGTGTTCCAGGAGCAACGCCAGCCATTCGGCGTGTTCGAGGCTGCGCGCTTCGGACTGGGCATCGAGGTCCTTGAAGCCTTTGGCCATACCGTGGAGACCAAGGCTATGCAGCAGGTCGAGGGTGGGATGGGTGAGCATGCTGGATAATCCTTTCAATGGAAGTAACCGGGGCCGCGCAGATTGGGATGTTCGATGATCGCGTCCTCGGTATCGCGAGAACTGCGTTCGAGCTTGTTGGCGATGATGGAGGCGATGCTCTTGTAGGTCAGTGCGCTGACCGCGACCGCGCGGGCCGCGATCAGCTCGGCGCGTTCGGGATCAATATCCTTGAACAGCCGAAGCACGCCGAGACAGGTCCGGAATCCCTGTTCGGGATGAGGCCGATTGGCCAGGATGGCGAGAACGAGCCCCTCGGTGTTGGGCCCGATCGACCGCCCCCAGCGCCGGAATCGATCGGGAGTCCACTCGGCGTAACGCCGATGCGCACTGGGCATGTGATCGGGATCAGTGCCGTGCCGGCGGCCGCCATAACGGCGCTGGTGAGCAGCAACACGCAAACCCCGATGGAACAACTCGATGGTCCGGGTGGTGGCGCGAACGTCGACCTGCTCCCGGATCAGGCCGTGTGGAACTGAGTAGAAGAAGCCGTCGACCTCGACGTGATAATCGAGCGAGACGCGGGCCAGGAGCCATTCCGCGAACTGATAGTCGGCATCCGGCAACGGCGCCAGGACAGGCATCTCGACGGTCTCGAACAATTGTCGGCGGCTGACGCCGATCCGGCGCATGACGTGGGCGTTGATGCGCTCCAGCGCGGCGGCGATTGCCGCATTCGCCTCAGCCAGCGAGAAGAAGGTCTGCCGGCGAAGCCGCCCGAGGATATAGGTCTGGGCAAAACGCACTCCGGCTTCCACTTTTGCCTTATCCCGGGGCTTTCTTGGCCGTGCCGGAAGGATGCCAACGCCGTAATGGGACGCCATCATCCCGTAGCTGCGATTGATTTCGGGGTCGTAGAACGACGCCCGGTGCACGCCGGACTTCAGATTGTCAGGGACGACGAGGCGTGGCACCCCGCCAAAGAACCGGAACATTCGGACATGAGCCTCGATCCAGTCCGGAAGTGTCTGCGTCCAGGTCGCCTCGGCGTAGGTGTAATTCGAGGCGCCAAGCACGGCGACGAAGATCTCCGCGTCGCGCACAACCCCGGTTGCGCGATCAACGATCATGATCTTCTTGCCGGAGTAATCGACAAAGACCTTGTCGCCGGCCGGATGGTCCTGCCGCATCGTCGGAGACAGCCGCCGCTCGAATTCCCGGAATAAATCGCAGAACCGGCTGTAGCCATAACCTTCCGGATGGACCGCCCGGTACTCCTCCCACAGCACCATCAGATTGACGCCAGGCCGCTTCAGCTCACAGGCCAGCGAGGCCCAATCCGGCTCCCGGCGCCGGCGGAAGCCGCGCCTGACGCCGGCATGGGCAAACAGACGTTGTTCAAGAACGGCGTCGGTCAGATCGCCCGCCAAAGGCCACGCCAGCCCGGCAGTCGAGGCACGCTTGAGATTGTCCTGGATCGTGCTGCGCGCCACCCCGAGCGTGCGCCCGATCTCCCGGGCGCTCACCCCATCACGGGCAAGCCGCAGCATCTGTCGTATCTGTCGCATGGTCAGTTCTCTCTTGGCCGGCATCCGCTTCCCCTCGTGGATCAACGAGGGACTTGATGCCTGAAGGACTGACCCAAACGAAAACGCCGACTTCCAAAACCCGGCCGGCTTCAAATCGGAATGCCGGCCGGTTTCATTTCGGAATCGTGGCCGGCTTCAAATCGGAACGATGGCCGGCTTCAAGTCGGAATACCCGGCCGGAATAAATCGGAATCCGCACCCTTGTTGGCCTCGATCATACCGGCCGCGACCCATCGCAAGGCCATACCGGCATCCCGCCAGCGTTTAACGTTGCGCGTGACGCGGCGAATGGTGCCCATCATGTTCTCGGCGATATTGGTACAGGCGAGCGATCGGCGAAGCTCCTTCGGCAACTTCAACCGGACGACAGTCAGGATTTCGTCGAGGCCTTCGAGGATACTGGCCGCAACGCCGGGCCATTGCTGGTCGAGTCGACGCGCGAGATTGCGGATCAATTTTTCAGCCTTGTCGGCGTCATCGAGCTCCCAGGCCTGGCGCAGCACCCGGCGGGTGGCCGCATGATGCTCTTTCGGCAGGCGTTCCATGATGTTGCGCGCCTTGTGGATCTGGCAGCGCTGGATCGCAGCGGCCGAACCGAAGGTGCGGCGGATCGCCTTCGACAACGCCTTCGCGCCGTCGGCGATGAACAGTCTTGGCACCGTCGGGTCGAGCCCGCGCGAGACCAGGTTGTCCAGCAGGGCCTGAACCGTTGCTGCATTCTCGGTCGCCCCTTCCACCAGCGCCAGCGGATGCTTGTTGCCTTCGCCGTCAACCCCGATCGCGGCCACCAGCACGAGATCGTCGTCGAGATGCAGCCCGTCGATTTGGACCACCAGAAGGTCGAGCGCGGACAGATCGGCAGCCATGAAGTCGGCCAGCCGCGCCGCCGACAGAGCCACGAACCTCCGCGAGGCCGCCGACTTCGAAATCCCCGATCCGGGCGGTGCCGGCACGTCACCCTCGGGCAGCCGGACGGCGCGGCCGAACCGGCGCGTCGACACATTGATCAGCATCAGGTTCATCGCCCAGCGACCGAGCCAGTCCTCCTGCGCCGCCGTTTCCCAGCTCGGGATCGTGACCTCGCGGCCGTCCATGCCCCGGACCCGCGGGCGATCGACCTCGATCTTGCCGCCGTGGAAACCGATCCGCCCCCGCGTTCGGCCCCAACGGTGCGCCCGCCGCGCCGCATCACGACCGTGGCGCGGCCCGCAGGCCGCTGTCACATCCGCCTCCATCATCGTGCCGAGCGCCTCGATTCCTGCCGCAAGGCAGAACCGATCGAAGCTCGCTCGCACTTCCGCAAATGATTTCTCCACAGCCCCGGTCGCCGGCCAACCAGCCGGTGTGATATCTCTCGTCATGGCGTTGCTCTCCTTTGTGGAATCAGCACCCCGAGCCTACCGGCTCAAGGTGGGCAACGCCGACCTCTTCAGAAATTCAACAGAACCCGGGACATCCCCCTCAGCCTCGCCGCCTCCCATAGCTTCTCCCGGCGCAACGACAAAATCGCAAAGCCCCGCATTCAGTGTAACCTGGCAGGAATCCACTTAATTTCCGCGGGGCACTGTCCAAACAACCGGGGCCAGCTCTTTGTGCCGCTGCCCGAGTGGCCGCCCTCGAATTGGACAGCATAGCGGATGTCGACGCCGCTCAGTTCCCTGGCTATTCGAGGGCTATGCCTTCCACGCGCGCCGGTGCTGTGGGCCCCGCAATCCACGTATTTGGTCCAACCTCAGGTGAGGCAACGCGTTGTCGCGTCTCAGTTGGTTCTCAAATTGTCGGTGCCGTGACGTCATCAGCTTCTCATTGCCGCCAACCGCTGCCGTGTTGATCGAAGATTCTAGGGGGTGGATCAGTTGCTAAGGCCTTCGATAGAACAGCGGCCAGAACCCGACGATTTTCCCAAACGCTCATCAGTGTTAAATGATCACCGGGAATCGGCACGGCATGAATGGCCGCGACATCCAGGATCCGGTCCCAACCGCGCATAGGTGACCTCTGTTCTGTACGCATCGAAGCGTCGGCTCGCACACGCCGCCCCCCGGAAGGTTCGGCGGCATAAAATTGATGTATTTCCAATGGCAGGGCTGGAATTTCATATGACTGCAGCGCCTGGTGAAAGTGTGCGTACATCGAAGCCGTAGCGTAGAGTTCTTCGTCTACTATTATTGCGCCGATCTGCTGTGCCTTCTGAAGCAACTCAGTAATTGAGCATTCCTTGGCAAGACGCTCCAAGAGTTGGAAGCGTTTATCATCTAGAGTATCGAGAGGCTCGAAAATCATTTCTAGCGCTATTTGCGCATCCGACATGTTCGATGGAGTTGCGGAAAGGGTGACATCGATGAAAGCAACGAACGATACGGCGTCATCGATGCTCAGTAAGTGCTGGGCAATCGCATAAGCCAAGATTGCCCCCGAGGAATATCCAGCAAGACGGTAGGGGCCACGCGGCTGGGTTTTCTTCACGGCCAAAACGACTTGCGCGGCTATCGCTTCGAGCGTTGGCCGATCATTTTCGTTGAACGATGGCCATGGCAGAGCGTAGACAGGGCAGTCTATTTCCATATCCTTCACCAACGATAGGACGTATGAGCAATCTCCATAGCCTGTCGGAACGTAGAATAGTGGTGATTGAGATCCGTTCGTCCGTACCGGCAGCACTCCAGCTGTGTGACGGAGGTGGTCCAAGTGAACTTTCGACGCAAGCAGCTTCAGGACCGGGGCCTGGAAAAGATCGGCAGCACCCAACATTAATCCTCGGTTTAGTGCTTGGCTGATCAGCTGCACCGCCAGCAGCGAGTGGCCACCGAGTTCGAAGAAGTTGTCGTGACGCCCGATGCGCTCGACACCGAGAAGCTCGGCCCAGATCCCGGCCAGCATCGTCTCGACCTCGCCGCGCGGCGCCTCATAGGCCGCCAGCGCATAGGCCGCATCGGCCGGCCCCGGCAGTGCCTTGCGGTCGAGCTTGCCGTTCACCGTCAGCGGCAGCGCCGCCAGCCGCACGAACGCCGCCGGCACCATGTAGTCCGGCAGCCGCGCGCTCAGATGCGCCCGCAGGGCGCCGGCAAGCCCGCCTCCATCGTCCTCGTCCGATCCTGCCTCGGACGCACACACCACATAGGCCACCAGCCGCTTCTCGCCGGCGCCATCCTGCTGCGCCACCACCACCGCCTCGCGCACCCAGGCGTGCTCGCAAAGCCGTGCCGCGATCTCGCCCGGCTCGATCCGGAAGCCGCGGATCTTCACCTGCTCGTCGTTGCGGCCCAAAAACTCCAGATTGCCGTCCGGAAGATAACGCCCCAGGTCGCCGGTCCGGTACAGCCGGTCGCCGTCCACAAACGGGCTGGCGATGAACCGCTCCGCCGTCAGCTCCGGCCGGTTCAGATAGCCGCGCGCTACCCCCGCCCCGCCGATGTAAAGCTCACCCGCCGCTCCGAACGGAACCGGCGCACCATAAGCGTCCAGCAAGTACACCCGCGCGTTCGCGATCGGGCGACCGATCGGGATCGAGCTCAACTTATCGACGGCCTCAGATATTGCGAATGTGGTACTTCCAACCGTCGCTTCTGTCGGACCGTAATGATTGATCAGACGCACGGTCGGAAAACGCTCTTGCCAAAACTGTATATCCGCCGGGATTAAGGCTTCGCCTCCAAGCATGAGCACTCGTGTTGGAGCTGGTCCTTTATAGCCGTCAAACCGATTGGTCAGCGTGCTTAAATGCGAAGGCGTCAGCTTAATCAGATCATAGGTCTGAGCCTGCCCGACGGCCGCACACCAATCTATTGGGAAAGCCTGGTTTAGAATGCGGAGCTGGGTACCGGCCAGCAGTGGACCGAACACGGTCGTAATGGTGCCGTCAAAGCTGAACGACAGCAGCATCGGCGAACCGTTCAACGCTCCTTCGTAATGGCTGCGATCCGACCAATACAAATAGTTCACCAAACTTCCATGCTCGACCATGACGCCCTTTGGTGTGCCGGTTGAGCCGGAGGTGTAGATGACATAGGCGAGATGGCGTGAGGTGAGGCCGAGCGCGCGCGGGTCCGGATCGGTGGCCGGCAGCTCCGCCCAGGCCGGCGTCGCCGTCTCCAGATCCAGCACCGTCACGCCGGTGAGCCCGTCGCCGCCCAGCGCGGCGCGTCCGGCCGCATCGGCCAGCAGCAGCGGCGGCGCCGCATCCTCGAGCACCTGCCGCAGCCGCGCGCTGGGATAGGCCGGGTCCAGCGGCAGATAGGCCCCTCCCGCCTTGAGGATCGCCAAGACGCCCACCACCATCGCCGGGCTGCGCTCCAGGCAGATCGCCACCGGCAGGTCCGGCTTGACCCCGAAGGCGATCAGATGATGCGCCAGGCGGTTGGCCCGCGCATTGAGCTCGCCATAGCTCAACCGCTCGTCCGCGCAGACCACCGCCACCGCCTCCGGCGCCTTTTGCACCTGCTGCTCGAACAGTTCGTGGATGCACCGCTGCGACGGATAGGCCGCCGCCGTCCGGTTCAGCTCCTCCAGCAGATAGCTGCGTTCAGCCGCCGGCAAGATGTCCAGCTCCCGCACCGGCCTGTCGGGAGCCTGCTCCAATGCATCTGCTAGCTGCTCGAGCGTGTGCTGCATGTAGCCGCAGACCCGATCCGCAGAGATTGGCTCCGCCACCTGCGCCGTCAGGCCGAGCGCCTCGCCAAAATCCTCCACCGATAGCGTCAACGGATAGTTGGTGCGCTCTTCCCCGCCCAGCCGTTCGATGCCGGCCAGGACATCATCCGTTCCTGAGCCGGACTTGGCCGCCGGCGTGTTGTGGCGGTAGTTCAGCAGCGCGCTGAACAGCGGCGCCGGCGCCGCAACGCCGCTGCAGCGTTGCGCCAGCGCCAGCGAGGCATGCTCATGCGCCAGCAGCTCGGAAAGCCGCGCATGCGTGGCCTGCACGCTCGCCTCGACACCGGCTCCGTCAAGGTCGAGCCGCACAGGCAGGGTGTTGATGAACAGGCCCATCGCACGGTCGGCGCCCGCACCCGCATGCATGCGGCCGAACAGCACCGTGCCGAACACCGCCTGCTCTCGGCCGCTGCTCAGCGCCACCACTTGCCCCCAGGCCAGATGGCACAGGCTCGCAAGGCTCACCCTGAGCCGCCGCGCCTGAGCGCGCAGTCGATCGTTGAGCGCCTGCGGAAGCATCCGATGCGCCTCGCCGATCCCGCTGCCGTCGCCATGCACCTCGCGAAGCCCGAACGGCAGCGTCGGCTCGTCGATGTCGCCCAGCATCTCCTGGAAGAACGCTTCATGCGCCTTGGCATCGATGCCAAGCCGCGCCTGCGCCACCAGATTGCGGAACGGCTGCGGTACAGCAAGCTCATGCCCGCGTCCCGCCAGCACGGCCCGCACCTCGGCATGCATCACTTCCAGCGTCGTGTGATCCCCTGTCAGATGATGCAGCAACTGCAGCAGCAGCCAGCGCCCGCTGCCCGGCTCGCGCGCGATCACGAAGCGCATCAAGGGCGCCCGGCCAAGATCGATGCGGTACTGACGCGGATCGAACCGCCGCTTCAGCTGCTCGCGACCGGAACCGCCATTCTCGTCCAGTTCGACCTCGAGCACATCCAAGGCCGCCTTGCGCCACACCACCTGCGCCGGGCTCGACAGGCCCTCCCAGACAAAGGCCGTGCGCAGAATGTCGTGGCGGTCCACCACCTCTTGAACCGCACCAAGATAGCCATCCAGCAGCCCACGCTTGGCAAACGCCATTTGACTGACCAGCAGATAGGGATCGCCCCGGCTGGCCAGAAGATGATGGAACAGAATGCCGTCCTGCAGCGGCGACAGGCCATAGATGTCCTGGATGTTGGCGACCCTGCCCGGCACCGTGGCGACGACCCGGTCGATCTCTTCCTGCGTCAGCTCGATCAGCGGCAGCATCCGCGGCGTGATCGCCGTGCTGTGCTCGTCGATCAGGTTGGCGGGCACCGCCACCTCGCGATGGCTGCCAAGGCTTGCGGCCAGATCGCAAAGCACCGGTCTGGCGAACAGGGTGCGCACCTCCACCCCGAGCGACAGCCGCCGCAGCCGCTCCATCAGCTGCACCGCCAGCAGCGAGTGGCCACCGAGTTCGAAGAAGTTGTCGTGACGCCCGATGCGCTCGACACCGAGAAGCTCGGCCCAGATCCCGGCCAGCATCGTCTCGACCTCGCCGCGCGGCGCCTCATAGGCCGCCAGCGCATAGGCCGCATCGGCCGGCCCCGGCAGTGCCTTGCGGTCGAGCTTGCCGTTCACCGTCAGCGGCAGCGCCGCCAACCGCACGAACGCCGCCGGCACCATGTAGTCCGGCAGCCGCGCGCTCAGATGCGCCCGCAGGGCGCCGGCAAGCCCGCCTCCATCGTCCTCGTCCGATCCTGCCTCGGACGCACATACCACATAGGCCACCAGCCGCTTCTCGCCGGCGCCATCCTGCTGCGCCACCACCACCGCCTCGCGCACCCAGGCGTGCTCGCAAAGCCGCGCCGCAATCTCGCCCGGCTCGATCCGGAAGCCGCGGATCTTCACCTGCTCGTCGTTGCGGCCCAAAAACTCCAGATTGCCGTCCGGAAGATAACGCCCCAGGTCGCCGGTCCGGTACAGCCGGTCGCCGTCCACAAACGGGCTGGCGATGAACCGCTCCGCCGTCAGCTCCGGACGGTTCAGATAGCCGCGCGCCACCCCTGCCCCGCCGATGTAAAGCTCACCCGCCGCTCCGAACGGAACCGGCGCACCATAAGCGTCCAGCAAGTACACCCGCGCGTTCGCGATCGGGCGACCGATCGGGACGTTTGTGGAGGTGGCGAGCCCGGTCGGAATGTCAAAGAAGACGCAGCCGACGACAGCTTCGGTCGGGCCATATTCATTCACCATCCTGGCCATAGGCTGGATGCTGCGCCACAACGAGACCGTTGAATGCGAAAGCGGTTCCCCGCCGATAATAAAAGTGTCGACCTGGCTTGACACCTTCTGTGCCAGCATCTGTTGCCCAAGGGCATCCAGATGGCTCGGCGTGATATTGACCAGCCCACATGCCGAGCCGATCCTTGTCTTTAGTCCTTCGACCTCATCTCCTTTCTTTAAAAGGGAAGCATGGTCACCATGAAGTAAAGGTGTAAACAGGCTGTTTATGGTTGAATCGAAGGCGAGTGATGAGGACACCATGGAAGAGGACCGGGGATCATAAACGTCGCAGGCCCAGGACAGATAGTTGACCAATCCCCGATGCTCGACCATGACGCCCTTTGGTGTGCCGGTTGAGCCGGAGGTGTAGATGACATAGGCGAGATGGCGTGAGGTGAGGCCGAGCGCGCGCGGGTCCGGATCGGTGGCCGGCAGCTCCGCCCAGGCCGGCGTCGCCGTCTCCAGATCCAGCACCGTCACGCCGGTGAGCCCGTCGCCGCCCAGCGCGGCGCGTCCGGCCGCATCGGCCAGCAGCAGCGGCGGCGCCGCATCCTCGAGCACCTGCCGCAGCCGCGCGCTGGGATAGGCCGGGTCCAGCGGCAGATAGGCCCCTCCCGCCTTGAGGATCGCCAAGACGCCCACCACCATCGCCGGGCTGCGCTCCAGGCAGATCGCCACCGGCAGGTCCGGCTTGACCCCGAAGGCGATCAGATGATGCGCCAGGCGGTTGGCCCGCGCATTGAGCTCGCCATAGCTCAACCGCTCGTCCGCGCAGACCACCGCCACCGCCTCCGGCGCCTTTTGCACCTGCTGCTCGAACAGTTCGTGGATGCACCGCTGCGACGGATAGGCCGCCGCCGTCCGGTTCAGCTCCTCCAGCAGATAGCTGCGTTCAGCCGCCGGCAAGATGTCCAGCTCCCGCACCGGCCTGTCGGGAGCCTGCTCCAATGCATCTGCTAGCTGCTCGAGCGTGTGCTGCATGTAGCCGCAGACCCGATCCGCAGAGATTGGCTCCGCCACCTGCGCCGTCAGGCCGAGCGCCTCGCCAAAATCCTCCACCGATAGCGTCAACGGATAGTTGGTGCGCTCTTCCCCGCCCAGCCGTTCGATGCCGGCCAGGACATCATCCGTTCCTGAGCCGGACTTGGCCGCCGGCGTGTTGTGGCGGTAGTTCAGCAGCGCGCTGAACAGCGGCGCCGGCGCCGCAACGCCGCTGCAGCGTTGCGCCAGCGCCAGCGAGGCATGCTCATGCGCCAGCAGCTCGGAAAGCCGCGCATGCGTGGCCTGCACGCTCGCCTCGACACCGGCTCCGTCAAGGTCGAGCCGCACAGGCAGGGTGTTGATGAACAGGCCCATCGCACGGTCGGCGCCCGCACCCGCATGCATGCGGCCGAACAGCACCGTGCCGAACACCGCCTGCTCTCGGCCGCTGCTCAGCGCCACCACTTGCCCCCAGGCCAGATGGCACAGGCTCGCAAGGCTCACCCTGAGCCGCCGCGCCTGAGCGCGCAGTCGATCGTTGAGCGCCTGCGGAAGCATCCGATGCGCCTCGCCGATCCCGCTGCCGTCGCCATGCACCTCGCGAAGCCCGAACGGCAGCGTCGGCTCGTCGATGTCGCCCAGCATCTCCTGGAAGAACGCTTCATGCGCCTTGGCATCGATGCCAAGCCGCGCCTGCGCCACCAGATTGCGGAACGGCTGCGGTACAGCAAGCTCATGCCCGCGTCCCGCCAGCACGGCCCGCACCTCGGCATGCATCACTTCCAGCGTCGTGTGATCCCCTGTCAGATGATGCAGCAACTGCAGCAGCAGCCAGCGCCCGCTGCCCGGCTCGCGCGCGATCACGAAGCGCATCAAGGGCGCCCGGCCAAGATCGATGCGGTACTGACGCGGATCGAACCGCCGCTTCAGCTGCTCGCGACCGGAACCGCCATTCTCGTCCAGCTCGACCTCGAGCACATCCAAGGCCGCCTTGCGCCACACCACCTGCGCCGGGCTCGACAGGCCCTCCCAGACAAAGGCCGTGCGCAGAATGTCGTGGCGGTCCACCACCTCTTGAACCGCACCAAGATAGCCATCCAGCAGCCCACGCTTGGCAAACGCCATTTGACTGACCAGCAGATAGGGATCGCCCCGGCTGGCCAGAAGATGATGGAACAGAATGCCGTCCTGCAGCGGCGACAGGCCATAGATGTCCTGGATGTTGGCGACCCTGCCCGGCACCGTGGCGACGACCCGGTCGATCTCTTCCTGCGTCAGCTCGATCAGCGGCAGCATCCGCGGCGTGATCGCCGTGCTGTGCTCGTCGATCAGGTTGGCGGGCACCGCCACCTCGCGATGGCTGCCAAGGCTTGCGGCCAGATCGCAAAGCACCGGTCTGGCGAACAGGGTGCGCACCTCCACCCCGAGCGACAGCCGCCGCAGCCGCTCCATCAGCTGCACCGCCAGCAGCGAGTGGCCACCGAGTTCGAAGAAGTTGTCGTGACGCCCGATGCGCTCGACACCGAGAAGCTCGGCCCAGATCCCGGCCAGCATCGTCTCGACCTCGCCGCGCGGCGCCTCATAGGCCGCCAGCGCATAGGCCGCATCGGCCGGCCCCGGCAGTGCCTTGCGGTCGAGCTTGCCGTTCACCGTCAGCGGCAGCGCCGCCAGCCGCACGAACGCCGCCGGCACCATGTAGTCCGGCAGCCGCGCGCTCAGATGCGCCCGCAGGGCGCCGGCAAGCCCGCCTCCATCGTCCTCGTCCGATCCTGCCTCGGACGCACACACCACATAGGCCACCAGCCGCTTCTCGCCGGCGCCATCCTGCTGCGCCACCACCACCGCCTCGCGCACCCAGGCGTGCTCGCAAAGCCGCGCCGCGATCTCGCCCGGCTCGATCCGGAAGCCGCGGATCTTCACCTGCTCGTCGTTGCGGCCCAAAAACTCCAGATTGCCGTCCGGAAGATAACGCCCCAGGTCGCCGGTCCGGTACAGCCGGTCGCCGTCCACAAACGGGCTGGCGATGAACCGCTCCGCCGTCAGCTCCGGCCGGTTCAGATAGCCGCGCGCCACCCCTGCCCCGCCGATGTAAAGCTCACCCGCCGCTCCGAACGGAACCGGCGCACCATAAGCGTCCAGCAAGTACACCCGCGCGTTCGCGATCGGGCGACCGATCGGGACGTTTGTGGAGGTGGCGAGCCCGGTCGGAATGTCAAAGAAGACGCAGCCGACGACAGCTTCGGTCGGGCCATATTCATTCACCATCCTGGCCATAGGCTGGATGCTGCGCCACAACGAGACCGTTGAATGCGAAAGCGGTTCCCCGCCGATAATAAAAGTGTCGACCTGGCTTGACACCTTCTGTGCCAGCATCTGTTGCCCAAGGGCATCCAGATGGCTCGGCGTGATCTTGATTACGCCGCAGTGGGAACTGATCGTTATCCTTAGTCCCTCGACGTTGTCTTCCTCCATCACAAGCTGTGTGTGGCCACCACAGATCAGAGGCGCAAATAGGCTCGTAATCGTTGAATCGAAGGCGAGTGATGAGGACACCATGGAAGAGGACCGGGGATCATAAACGTCGCAGGCCCAGGACAGATAGTTGACCAATCCCCGATGCTCGACCATGACGCCCTTTGGTGTGCCGGTTGAGCCGGAGGTGTAGATGACATAGGCGAGATGGCGTGAGGTGAGGCCGAGCGCGCGCGGGTCCGGATCGGTGGCCGGCAGCTCCGCCCAGGCCGGCGTCGCCGTCTCCAGATCCAGCACCGTCACGCCGGTGAGCCCGTCGCCGCCCAGCGCGGCGCGTCCGGCCGCATCGGCCAGCAGCAGCGGCGGCGCCGCATCCTCGAGCACCTGCCGCAGCCGCGCGCTGGGATAGGCCGGGTCCAGCGGCAGATAGGCCCCTCCCGCCTTGAGGATCGCCAAGACGCCCACCACCATCGCCGGGCTGCGCTCCAGGCAGATCGCCACCGGCAGGTCCGGCTTGACCCCGAAGGCGATCAGATGATGCGCCAGGCGGTTGGCCCGCGCATTGAGCTCGCCATAGCTCAACCGCTCGTCCGCGCAGACCACCGCCACCGCCTCCGGCGCCTTTTGCACCTGCTGCTCGAACAGTTCGTGGATGCACCGCTGCGACGGATAGGCCGCCGCCGTCCGGTTCAGCTCCTCCAGCAGATAGCTGCGTTCAGCCGCCGGCAAGATGTCCAGCTCCCGCACCGGCCTGTCGGGAGCCTGCTCCAATGCATCTGCTAGCTGCTCGAGCGTGTGCTGCATGTAGCCGCAGACCCGATCCGCAGAGATTGGCTCCGCCACCTGCGCCGTCAGGCCGAGCGCCTCGCCAAAATCCTCCACCGATAGCGTCAACGGATAGTTGGTGCGCTCTTCCCCGCCCAGCCGTTCGATGCCGGCCAGGACATCATCCGTTCCTGAGCCGGACTTGGCCGCCGGCGTGTTGTGGCGGTAGTTCAGCAGCGCGCTGAACAGCGGCGCCGGCGCCGCAACGCCGCTGCAGCGTTGCGCCAGCGCCAGCGAGGCATGCTCATGCGCCAGCAGCTCGGAAAGCCGCGCATGCGTGGCCTGCACGCTCGCCTCGACACCGGCTCCGTCAAGGTCGAGCCGCACAGGCAGGGTGTTGATGAACAGGCCCATCGCACGGTCGGCGCCCGCACCCGCATGCATGCGGCCGAACAGCACCGTGCCGAACACCGCCTGCTCTCGGCCGCTGCTCAGCGCCACCACTTGCCCCCAGGCCAGATGGCACAGGCTCGCAAGGCTCACCCTGAGCCGCCGCGCCTGAGCGCGCAGTCGATCGTTGAGCGCCTGCGGAAGCATCCGATGCGCCTCGCCGATCCCGCTGCCGTCGCCATGCACCTCGCGAAGCCCGAACGGCAGCGTCGGCTCGTCGATGTCGCCCAGCATCTCCTGGAAGAACGCTTCATGCGCCTTGGCATCGATGCCAAGCCGCGCCTGCGCCACCAGATTGCGGAACGGCTGCGGTACAGCAAGCTCATGCCCGCGTCCCGCCAGCACGGCCCGCACCTCGGCATGCATCACTTCCAGCGTCGTGTGATCCCCTGTCAGATGATGCAGCAACTGCAGCAGCAGCCAGCGCCCGCTGCCCGGCTCGCGCGCGATCACGAAGCGCATCAAGGGCGCCCGGCCAAGATCGATGCGGTACTGACGCGGATCGAACCGCCGCTTCAGCTGCTCGCGACCGGAACCGCCATTCTCGTCCAGCTCGACCTCGAGCACATCCAAGGCCGCCTTGCGCCACACCACCTGCGCCGGGCTCGACAGGCCCTCCCAGACAAAGGCCGTGCGCAGAATGTCGTGGCGGTCCACCACCTCTTGAACCGCACCAAGATAGCCATCCAGCAGCCCACGCTTGGCAAACGCCATTTGACTGACCAGCAGATAGGGATCGCCCCGGCTGGCCAGAAGATGATGGAACAGAATGCCGTCCTGCAGCGGCGACAGGCCATAGATGTCCTGGATGTTGGCGACCCTGCCCGGCACCGTGGCGACGACCCGGTCGATCTCTTCCTGCGTCAGCTCGATCAGCGGCAGCATCCGCGGCGTGATCGCCGTGCTGTGCTCGTCGATCAGGTTGGCGGGCACCGCCACCTCGCGATGGCTGCCAAGGCTTGCGGCCAGATCGCAAAGCACCGGTCTGGCGAACAGGGTGCGCACCTCCACCCCGAGCGACAGCCGCCGCAGCCGCTCCATCAGCTGCACCGCCAGCAGCGAGTGGCCACCGAGTTCGAAGAAGTTGTCGTGACGCCCGATGCGCTCGACACCGAGAAGCTCGGCCCAGATCCCGGCCAGCATCGTCTCGACCTCGCCGCGCGGCGCCTCATAGGCCGCCAGCGCATAGGCCGCATCGGCCGGCCCCGGCAGTGCCTTGCGGTCGAGCTTGCCGTTCACCGTCAGCGGCAGCGCCGCCAGCCGCACGAACGCCGCCGGCACCATGTAGTCCGGCAGCCGCGCGCTCAGATGCGCCCGCAGGGCGCCGGCAAGCCCGCCTCCATCGTCCTCGTCCGATCCTGCCTCGGACGCACACACCACATAGGCCACCAGCCGCTTCTCGCCGGCGCCATCCTGCTGCGCCACCACCACCGCCTCGCGCACCCAGGCGTGCTCGCAAAGCCGCGCCGCGATCTCGCCCGGCTCGATCCGGAAGCCGCGGATCTTCACCTGCTCGTCGTTGCGGCCCAAAAACTCCAGATTGCCGTCCGGAAGATAACGCCCCAGGTCGCCGGTCCGGTACAGCCGGTCGCCGTCCACAAACGGGCTGGCGATGAACCGCTCCGCCGTCAGCTCCGGCCGGTTCAGATAGCCGCGCGCCACCCCCGCCCCGCCGATGTAAAGCTCACCCGCCGCTCCGAACGGAACCGGCGCACCATAAGCGTCCAGCAAGTACACCCGCGCGTTCGCGATCGGGCGACCGATCGGGATCGAGCTCAACTTATCGACGGCCTCAGATATTGCGAATGTGGTACTTCCAACCGTCGCTTCTGTCGGACCGTAATGATTGATCAGACGCACGGTCGGAAAACGCTCTTGCCAAAACTGTATATCCGCCGGGATTAAGGCTTCGCCTCCAAGCATGAGCACTCGTGTTGGAGCTGGTCCTTTATAGCCGTCAAACCGATTGGTCAGCGTGCTTAAATGCGAAGGCGTCAGCTTAATCAGATCATAGGTCTGAGCCTGCCCGACGGCCGCACACCAATCTATTGGGAAAGCCTGGTTTAGAATGCGGAGCTGGGTACCGGCCAGCAGTGGACCGAACACGGTCGTAATGGTGCCGTCAAAGCTGAACGACAGCAGCATCGGCGAACCGTTCAACGCTCCTTCGTAATGGCTGCGATCCGACCAATACAAATAGTTCACCAAACTTCCATGCTCGACCATGACGCCCTTTGGTGTGCCGGTTGAGCCGGAGGTGTAGATGACATAGGCGAGATGGCGTGAGGTGAGGCCGAGCGCGCGCGGGTCCGGATCGGTGGCCGGCAGCTCCGCCCAGGCCGGCGTCGCCGTCTCCAGATCCAGCACCGTCACGCCGGTGAGCCCGTCGCCGCCCAGCGCGGCGCGTCCGGCCGCATCGGCCAGCAGCAGCGGCGGCGCCGCATCCTCGAGCACCTGCCGCAGCCGCGCGCTGGGATAGGCCGGGTCCAGCGGCAGATAGGCCCCTCCCGCCTTGAGGATCGCCAAGACGCCCACCACCATCGCCGGGCTGCGCTCCAGGCAGATCGCCACCGGCAGGTCCGGCTTGACCCCGAAGGCGATCAGATGATGCGCCAGGCGGTTGGCCCGCGCATTGAGCTCGCCATAGCTCAACCGCTCGTCCGCGCAGACCACCGCCACCGCCTCCGGCGCCTTTTGCACCTGCTGCTCGAACAGTTCGTGGATGCACTGCTGCGACGGATAGGCCGCCGCCGTCCGGTTCAGCTCCTCCAGCAGATAGCTGCGTTCAGCCGCCGGCAAGATGTCCAGCTCCCGCACCGGCCTGTCGGGAGCCTGCTCCAATGCATCTGCTAGCTGCTCGAGCGTGTGCTGCATGTAGCCGCAGACCCGATCCGCAGAGATTGGCTCCGCCACCTGCGCCGTCAGGCCGAGCGCCTCGCCAAAATCCTCCACCGATAGCGTCAACGGATAGTTGGTGCGCTCTTCCCCGCCCAGCCGTTCGATGCCGGCCAGGACATCATCCGTTCCTGAGCCGGACTTGGCCGCCGGCGTGTTGTGGCGGTAGTTCAGCAGCGCGCTGAACAGCGGCGCCGGCGCCGCAACGCCGCTGCAGCGTTGCGCCAGCGCCAGCGAGGCATGCTCATGCGCCAGCAGCTCGGAAAGCCGCGCATGCGTGGCCTGCACGCTCGCCTCGACACCGGCTCCGTCAAGGTCGAGCCGCACAGGCAGGGTGTTGATGAACAGGCCCATCGCACGGTCGGCGCCCGCACCCGCATGCATGCGGCCGAACAGCACCGTGCCGAACACCGCCTGCTCTCGGCCGCTGCTCAGCGCCACCACTTGCCCCCAGGCCAGATGGCACAGGCTCGCAAGGCTCACCCTGAGCCGCCGCGCCTGAGCGCGCAGTCGATCGTTGAGCGCCTGCGGAAGCATCCGATGCGCCTCGCCGATCCCGCTGCCGTCGCCATGCACCTCGCGAAGCCCGAACGGCAGCGTCGGCTCGTCG
Organism: Bradyrhizobium barranii subsp. apii; assembly: GCF_011516635.5. Classification (GTDB taxonomy): domain Bacteria; phylum Pseudomonadota; class Alphaproteobacteria; order Rhizobiales; family Xanthobacteraceae; genus Bradyrhizobium; species Bradyrhizobium barranii. The sequence continues at coordinate 417,183 of NZ_CP096256.1, forward strand.
ATGTCGCCCAGCATCTCCTGGAAGAACGCTTCATGCGCCTTGGCATCGATGCCAAGCCGCGCCTGCGCCACCAGATTGCGGAACGGCTGCGGTACAGCAAGCTCATGCCCGCGTCCCGCCAGCACGGCCCGCACCTCGGCATGCATCACTTCCAGCGTCGTGTGATCCCCTGTCAGATGATGCAGCAACTGCAGCAGCAGCCAGCGCCCGCTGCCCGGCTCGCGCGCGATCACGAAGCGCATCAAGGGCGCCCGGCCAAGATCGATGCGGTACTGACGCGGATCGAACCGCCGCTTCAGCTGCTCGCGACCGGAACCGCCATTCTCGTCCAGCTCGACCTCGAGCACATCCAAGGCCGCCTTGCGCCACACCACCTGCGCCGGGCTCGACAGGCCCTCCCAGACAAAGGCCGTGCGCAGAATGTCGTGGCGGTCCACCACCTCTTGAACCGCACCAAGATAGCCATCCAGCAGCCCACGCTTGGCAAACGCCATTTGACTGACCAGCAGATAGGGATCGCCCCGGCTGGCCAGAAGATGATGGAACAGAATGCCGTCCTGCAGCGGCGACAGGCCATAGATGTCCTGGATGTTGGCGACCCTGCCCGGCACCGTGGCGACGACCCGGTCGATCTCTTCCTGCGTCAGCTCGATCAGCGGCAGCATCCGCGGCGTGATCGCCGTGCTGTGCTCGTCGATCAGGTTGGCGGGCACCGCCACCTCGCGATGGCTGCCAAGGCTTGCGGCCAGATCGCAAAGCACCGGTCTGGCGAACAGGGTGCGCACCTCCACCCCGAGCGACAGCCGCCGCAGCCGCTCCATCAGCTGCACCGCCAGCAGCGAGTGGCCACCGAGTTCGAAGAAGTTGTCGTGACGCCCGATGCGCTCGACACCGAGAAGCTCGGCCCAGATCCCGGCCAGCATCGTCTCGACCTCGCCGCGCGGCGCCTCATAGGCCGCCAGCGCATAGGCCGCATCGGCCGGCCCCGGCAGTGCCTTGCGGTCGAGCTTGCCGTTCACCGTCAGCGGCAGCGCCGCCAGCCGCACGAACGCCGCCGGCACCATGTAGTCCGGCAGCCGCGCGCTCAGATGCGCCCGCAGGGCGCCGGCAAGCCCGCCTCCATCGTCCTCGTCCGATCCTGCCTCGGACGCACATACCACATAGGCCACCAGCCGCTTCTCGCCGGCGCCATCCTGCTGCGCCACCACCACCGCCTCGCGCACCCAGGCGTGCTCGCAAAGCCGCGCCGCAATCTCGCCCGGCTCGATCCGGAAGCCGCGGATCTTCACCTGCTCGTCGTTGCGGCCCAAAAACTCCAGATTGCCGTCCGGAAGATAACGCCCCAGGTCGCCGGTCCGGTACAGCCGGTCGCCGTCCACAAACGGGCTGGCGATGAACCGCTCCGCCGTCAGCTCCGGACGGTTCAGATAGCCGCGCGCCACCCCTGCCCCGCCGATGTAAAGCTCACCCGCCGCTCCGAACGGAACCGGCGCACCATAAGCGTCCAGCAAGTACACCCGCGCGTTCGCGATCGGGCGACCGACATGTGGCACAGCGTTGTCGCTGAAGAGCCGTCCTGAGGTCGCCACGACCGTAGCTTCAGTAGGCCCATAGTTGTTGATTAGCTTCAGAGGCGACAGAGGCCCAGGCACACGCTGAAGACGATCCCCGCCAACAAGCAAGTACTCCAATCTGGAATTGATGAGCTTATCGTCCAGCGCGAGTGTAGCCAGTGGCGTGCTCAAGAAGGCAACGTCCAGCGATTGATCTCGCCACCATTGCAGCAGATGTAAGGAATCTGCAGCTGCCGCTCTGGGCGGCAGCTGCAATGTGCTGCGGTTACATAACGCAGACCATAGCTCCCAAGTGCTGGCATCGAATGCCACTCCAGCCGCGAGTGCGCAGCAGGCCTCTGGTTGCGGACAAAACGTTTGCACATGCCATGTGACAAGATTGACCAATCCCCGATGCTCGACCATGACGCCCTTTGGTGTGCCGGTTGAGCCGGAGGTGTAGATGACATAGGCGAGATGGCGTGAGGTGAGGCCGAGCGCGCGCGGGTCCGGATCGGTGGCCGGCAGCTCCGCCCAGGCCGGCGTCGCCGTCTCCAGATCCAGCACCGTCACGCCGGTGAGCCCGTCGCCGCCCAGCGCGGCGCGTCCGGCCGCATCGGCCAGCAGCAGCGGCGGCGCCGCATCCTCGAGCACCTGCCGCAGCCGCGCGCTGGGATAGGCCGGGTCCAGCGGCAGATAGGCCCCTCCCGCCTTGAGGATCGCCAAGACGCCCACCACCATCGCCGGGCTGCGCTCCAGGCAGATCGCCACCGGCAGGTCCGGCTTGACCCCGAAGGCGATCAGATGATGCGCCAGGCGGTTGGCCCGCGCATTGAGCTCGCCATAGCTCAACCGCTCGTCCGCGCAGACCACCGCCACCGCCTCCGGCGCCTTTTGCACCTGCTGCTCGAACAGTTCGTGGATGCACCGCTGCGACGGATAGGCCGCCGCCGTCCGGTTCAGCTCCTCCAGCAGATAGCTGCGTTCAGCCGCCGGCAAGATGTCCAGCTCCCGCACCGGCCTGTCGGGAGCCTGCTCCAATGCATCTGCTAGCTGCTCGAGCGTGTGCTGCATGTAGCCGCAGACCCGATCCGCAGAGATTGGCTCCGCCACCTGCGCCGTCAGGCCGAGCGCCTCGCCAAAATCCTCCACCGATAGCGTCAACGGATAGTTGGTGCGCTCTTCCCCGCCCAGCCGTTCGATGCCGGCCAGGACATCATCCGTTCCTGAGCCGGACTTGGCCGCCGGCGTGTTGTGGCGGTAGTTCAGCAGCGCGCTGAACAGCGGCGCCGGCGCCGCAACGCCGCTGCAGCGTTGCGCCAGCGCCAGCGAGGCATGCTCATGCGCCAGCAGCTCGGAAAGCCGCGCATGCGTGGCCTGCACGCTCGCCTCGACACCGGCTCCGTCAAGGTCGAGCCGCACAGGCAGGGTGTTGATGAACAGGCCCATCGCACGGTCGGCGCCCGCACCCGCATGCATGCGGCCGAACAGCACCGTGCCGAACACCGCCTGCTCTCGGCCGCTGCTCAGCGCCACCACTTGCCCCCAGGCCAGATGGCACAGGCTCGCAAGGCTCACCCTGAGCCGCCGCGCCTGAGCGCGCAGTCGATCGTTGAGCGCCTGCGGAAGCATCCGATGCGCCTCGCCGATCCCGCTGCCGTCGCCATGCACCTCGCGAAGCCCGAACGGCAGCGTCGGCTCGTCGATGTCGCCCAGCATCTCCTGGAAGAACGCTTCATGCGCCTTGGCATCGATGCCAAGCCGCGCCTGCGCCACCAGATTGCGGAACGGCTGCGGTACAGCAAGCTCATGCCCGCGTCCCGCCAGCACGGCCCGCACCTCGGCATGCATCACTTCCAGCGTCGTGTGATCCCCTGTCAGATGATGCAGCAACTGCAGCAGCAGCCAGCGCCCGCTGCCCGGCACGCGCGCGATCACGAAGCGCATCAAGGGCGCCCGGCCAAGATCGATGCGGTACTGACGCGGATCGAACCGCCGCTTCAGCTGCTCGCGACCGGAACCGCCATTCTCGTCCAGCTCGACCTCGAGCACATCCAAGGCCGCCTTGCGCCACACCACCTGCGCCGGGCTCGACAGGCCCTCCCAGACAAAGGCCGTGCGCAGAATGTCGTGGCGGTCCACCACCTCTTGAACCGCACCAAGATAGCCATCCAGCAGCCCACGCTTGGCAAACGCCATTTGACTGACCAGCAGATAGGGATCGCCCCGGCTGGCCAGAAGATGATGGAACAGAATGCCGTCCTGCAGCGGCGACAGGCCATAGATGTCCTGGATGTTGGCGACCCTGCCCGGCACCGTGGCGACGACCCGGTCGATCTCTTCCTGCGTCAGCTCGATCAGCGGCAGCATCCGCGGCGTGATCGCCGTGCTGTGCTCGTCGATCAGGTTGGCGGGCACCGCCACCTCGCGATGGCTGCCAAGGCTTGCGGCCAGATCGCAAAGCACCGGTCTGGCGAACAGGGTGCGCACCTCCACCCCGAGCGACAGCCGCCGCAGCCGCTCCATCAGCTGCACCGCCAGCAGCGAGTGGCCACCGAGTTCGAAGAAGTTGTCGTGACGCCCGATGCGCTCGACACCGAGAAGCTCGGCCCAGATCCCGGCCAGCATCGTCTCGACCTCGCCGCGCGGCGCCTCATAGGCCGCCAGCGCATAGGCCGCATCGGCCGGCCCCGGCAGTGCCTTGCGGTCGAGCTTGCCGTTCACCGTCAGCGGCAGCGCCGCCAGCCGCACGAACGCCGCCGGCACCATGTAGTCCGGCAGCCGCGCGCTCAGATGCGCCCGCAGGGCGCCGGCAAGCCCGCCTCCATCGTCCTCGTCCGATCCTGCCTCGGACGCACACACCACATAGGCCACCAGCCGCTTCTCGCCGGCGCCATCCTGCTGCGCCACCACCACCGCCTCGCGCACCCAGGCGTGCTCGCAAAGCCGCGCCGCGATCTCGCCCGGCTCGATCCGGAAGCCGCGGATCTTCACCTGCTCGTCGTTGCGGCCCAAAAACTCCAGATTGCCGTCCGGAAGATAACGCCCCAGGTCGCCGGTCCGGTACAGCCGGTCGCCGTCCACAAACGGGCTGGCGATGAACCGCTCCGCCGTCAGCTCCGGCCGGTTCAGATAGCCGCGCGCCACCCCCGCCCCGCCGATGTAAAGCTCACCCGCCGCTCCGAACGGAACCGGCGCACCATAAGCGTCCAGCAAGTACACCCGCGCGTTCGCGATCGGGCGACCGATCGGGATCGAGCTCAACTTATCGACGGCCTCAGATATTGCGAATGTGGTACTTCCAACCGTCGCTTCTGTCGGACCGTAATGATTGATCAGACGCACGGTCGGAAAACGCTCTTGCCAAAACTGTATATCCGCCGGGATTAAGGCTTCGCCTCCAAGCATGAGCACTCGTGTTGGAGCTGGTCCTTTATAGCCGTCAAACCGATTGGTCAGCGTGCTTAAATGCGAAGGCGTCAGCTTAATCAGATCATAGGTCTGAGCCTGCCCGACGGCCGCACACCAATCTATTGGGAAAGCCTGGTTTAGAATGCGGAGCTGGGTACCGGCCAGCAGTGGACCGAACACGGTCGTAATGGTGCCGTCAAAGCTGAACGACAGCAGCATCGGCGAACCGTTCAACGCTCCTTCGTAATGGCTGCGATCCGACCAATACAAATAGTTCACCAAACTTCCATGCTCGACCATGACGCCCTTTGGTGTGCCGGTTGAGCCGGAGGTGTAGATGACATAGGCGAGATGGCGTGAGGTGAGGCCGAGCGCGCGCGGGTCCGGATCGGTGGCCGGCAGCTCCGCCCAGGCCGGCGTCGCCGTCTCCAGATCCAGCACCGTCACGCCGGTGAGCCCGTCGCCGCCCAGCGCGGCGCGTCCGGCCGCATCGGCCAGCAGCAGCGGCGGCGCCGCATCCTCGAGCACCTGCCGCAGCCGCGCGCTGGGATAGGCCGGGTCCAGCGGCAGATAGGCCCCTCCCGCCTTGAGGATCGCCAAGACGCCCACCACCATCGCCGGGCTGCGCTCCAGGCAGATCGCCACCGGCAGGTCCGGCTTGACCCCGAAGGCGATCAGATGATGCGCCAGGCGGTTGGCCCGCGCATTGAGCTCGCCATAGCTCAACCGCTCGTCCGCGCAGACCACCGCCACCGCCTCCGGCGCCTTTTGCACCTGCTGCTCGAACAGTTCGTGGATGCACTGCTGCGACGGATAGGCCGCCGCCGTCCGGTTCAGCTCCTCCAGCAGATAGCTGCGTTCAGCCGCCGGCAAGATGTCCAGCTCCCGCACCGGCCTGTCGGGAGCCTGCTCCAATGCATCTGCTAGCTGCTCGAGCGTGTGCTGCATGTAGCCGCAGACCCGATCCGCAGAGATTGGCTCCGCCACCTGCGCCGTCAGGCCGAGCGCCTCGCCAAAATCCTCCACCGATAGCGTCAACGGATAGTTGGTGCGCTCTTCCCCGCCCAGCCGTTCGATGCCGGCCAGGACATCATCCGTTCCTGAGCCGGACTTGGCCGCCGGCGTGTTGTGGCGGTAGTTCAGCAGCGCGCTGAACAGCGGCGCCGGCGCCGCAACGCCGCTGCAGCGTTGCGCCAGCGCCAGCGAGGCATGCTCATGCGCCAGCAGCTCGGAAAGCCGCGCATGCGTGGCCTGCACGCTCGCCTCGACACCGGCTCCGTCAAGGTCGAGCCGCACAGGCAGGGTGTTGATGAACAGGCCCATCGCACGGTCGGCGCCCGCACCCGCATGCATGCGGCCGAACAGCACCGTGCCGAACACCGCCTGCTCTCGGCCGCTGCTCAGCGCCACCACTTGCCCCCAGGCCAGATGGCACAGGCTCGCAAGGCTCACCCTGAGCCGCCGCGCCTGAGCGCGCAGTCGATCGTTGAGCGCCTGCGGAAGCATCCGATGCGCCTCGCCGATCCCGCTGCCGTCGCCATGCACCTCGCGAAGCCCGAACGGCAGCGTCGGCTCGTCGATGTCGCCCAGCATCTCCTGGAAGAACGCTTCATGCGCCTTGGCATCGATGCCAAGCCGCGCCTGCGCCACCAGATTGCGGAACGGCTGCGGTACAGCAAGCTCATGCCCGCGTCCCGCCAGCACGGCCCGCACCTCGGCATGCATCACTTCCAGCGTCGTGTGATCCCCTGTCAGATGATGCAGCAACTGCAGCAGCAGCCAGCGCCCGCTGCCCGGCTCGCGCGCGATCACGAAGCGCATCAAGGGCGCCCGGCCAAGATCGATGCGGTACTGACGCGGATCGAACCGCCGCTTCAGCTGCTCGCGACCGGAACCGCCATTCTCGTCCAGCTCGACCTCGAGCACATCCAAGGCCGCCTTGCGCCACACCACCTGCGCCGGGCTCGACAGGCCCTCCCAGACAAAGGCCGTGCGCAGAATGTCGTGGCGGTCCACCACCTCTTGAACCGCACCAAGATAGCCATCCAGCAGCCCACGCTTGGCAAACGCCATTTGACTGACCAGCAGATAGGGATCGCCCCGGCTGGCCAGAAGATGATGGAACAGAATGCCGTCCTGCAGCGGCGACAGGCCATAGATGTCCTGGATGTTGGCGACCCTGCCCGGCACCGTGGCGACGACCCGGTCGATCTCTTCCTGCGTCAGCTCGATCAGCGGCAGCATCCGCGGCGTGATCGCCGTGCTGTGCTCGTCGATCAGGTTGGCGGGCACCGCCACCTCGCGATGGCTGCCAAGGCTTGCGGCCAGATCGCAAAGCACCGGTCTGGCGAACAGGGTGCGCACCTCCACCCCGAGCGACAGCCGCCGCAGCCGCTCCATCAGCTGCACCGCCAGCAGCGAGTGGCCACCGAGTTCGAAGAAGTTGTCGTGACGCCCGATGCGCTCGACACCGAGAAGCTCGGCCCAGATCCCGGCCAGCATCGTCTCGACCTCGCCGCGCGGCGCCTCATAGGCCGCCAGCGCATAGGCCGCATCGGCCGGCCCCGGCAGTGCCTTGCGGTCGAGCTTGCCGTTCACCGTCAGCGGCAGCGCCGCCAGCCGCACGAACGCCGCCGGCACCATGTAGTCCGGCAGCCGCGCGCTCAGATGCGCCCGCAGGGCGCCGGCAAGCCCGCCTCCATCGTCCTCGTCCGATCCTGCCTCGGACGCACATACCACATAGGCCACCAGCCGCTTCTCGCCGGCGCCATCCTGCTGCGCCACCACCACCGCCTCGCGCACCCAGGCGTGCTCGCAAAGCCGCGCCGCAATCTCGCCCGGCTCGATCCGGAAGCCGCGGATCTTCACCTGCTCGTCGTTGCGGCCCAAAAACTCCAGATTGCCGTCCGGAAGATAACGCCCCAGGTCGCCGGTCCGGTACAGCCGGTCGCCGTCCACAAACGGGCTGGCGATGAACCGCTCCGCCGTCAGCTCCGGACGGTTCAGATAGCCGCGCGCCACCCCTGCCCCGCCGATGTAAAGCTCACCCGCCGCTCCGAACGGAACCGGCGCACCATAAGCGTCCAGCAAGTACACCCGCGCGTTCGCGATCGGGCGACCGACATGTGGCACAGCGTTGTCGCTGAAGAGCCGTCCTGAGGTCGCCACGACCGTAGCTTCAGTAGGCCCATAGTTGTTGATTAGCTTCAGAGGCGACAGAGGCCCAGGCACACGCTGAAGACGATCCCCGCCAACAAGCAAGTACTCCAATCTGGAATTGATGAGCTTATCGTCCAGCGCGAGTGTAGCCAGTGGCGTGCTCAAGAAGGCAACGTCCAGCGATTGATCTCGCCACCATTGCAGCAGATGTAAGGAATCTGCAGCTGCCGCTCTGGGCGGCAGCTGCAATGTGCTGCGGTTACATAACGCAGACCATAGCTCCCAAGTGCTGGCATCGAATGCCACTCCAGCCGCGAGTGCGCAGCAGGCCTCTGGTTGCGGACAAAACGTTTGCACATGCCATGTGACAAGATTGACCAATCCCCGATGCTCGACCATGACGCCCTTTGGTGTGCCGGTTGAGCCGGAGGTGTAGATGACATAGGCGAGATGGCGTGAGGTGAGGCCGAGCGCGCGCGGGTCCGGATCGGTGGCCGGCAGCTCCGCCCAGGCCGGCGTCGCCGTCTCCAGATCCAGCACCGTCACGCCGGTGAGCCCGTCGCCGCCCAGCGCGGCGCGTCCGGCCGCATCGGCCAGCAGCGCGGCGGCGCCGCATCCTCGAGCACCTGCCGCAGCCGCGCGCTGGGATAGGCCGGGTCCAGCGGCAGATAGGCCCCTCCCGCCTTGAGGATCGCCAAGACGCCCACCACCATCGCCGGGCTGCGCTCCAGGCAGATCGCCACCGGCAGGTCCGGCTTGACCCCGAAGGCGATCAGATGATGCGCCAGGCGGTTGGCCCGCGCATTGAGCTCGCCATAGCTCAACCGCTCGTCCGCGCAGACCACCGCCACCGCCTCCGGCGCCTTTTGCACCTGCTGCTCGAACAGTTCGTGGATGCACCGCTGCGACGGATAGGCCGCCGCCGTCCGGTTCAGCTCCTCCAGCAGATAGCTGCGTTCAGCCGCCGGCAAGATGTCCAGCTCCCGCACCGGCCTGTCGGGAGCCTGCTCCAATGCATCTGCTAGCTGCTCGAGCGTGTGCTGCATGTAGCCGCAGACCCGATCCGCAGAGATTGGCTCCGCCACCTGCGCCGTCAGGCCGAGCGCCTCGCCAAAATCCTCCACCGATAGCGTCAACGGATAGTTGGTGCGCTCTTCCCCGCCCAGCCGTTCGATGCCGGCCAGGACATCATCCGTTCCTGAGCCGGACTTGGCCGCCGGCGTGTTGTGGCGGTAGTTCAGCAGCGCGCTGAACAGCGGCGCCGGCGCCGCAACGCCGCTGCAGCGTTGCGCCAGCGCCAGCGAGGCATGCTCATGCGCCAGCAGCTCGGAAAGCCGCGCATGCGTGGCCTGCACGCTCGCCTCGACACCGGCTCCGTCAAGGTCGAGCCGCACAGGCAGGGTGTTGATGAACAGGCCCATCGCACGGTCGGCGCCCGCACCCGCATGCATGCGGCCGAACAGCACCGTGCCGAACACCGCCTGCTCTCGGCCGCTGCTCAGCGCCACCACTTGCCCCCAGGCCAGATGGCACAGGCTCGCAAGGCTCACCCTGAGCCGCCGCGCCTGAGCGCGCAGTCGATCGTTGAGCGCCTGCGGAAGCATCCGATGCGCCTCGCCGATCCCGCTGCCGTCGCCATGCACCTCGCGAAGCCCGAACGGCAGCGTCGGCTCGTCGATGTCGCCCAGCATCTCCTGGAAGAACGCTTCATGCGCCTTGGCATCGATGCCAAGCCGCGCCTGCGCCACCAGATTGCGGAACGGCTGCGGTACAGCAAGCTCATGCCCGCGTCCCGCCAGCACGGCCCGCACCTCGGCATGCATCACTTCCAGCGTCGTGTGATCCCCTGTCAGATGATGCAGCAACTGCAGCAGCAGCCAGCGCCCGCTGCCCGGCTCGCGCGCGATCACGAAGCGCATCAAGGGCGCCCGGCCAAGATCGATGCGGTACTGACGCGGATCGAACCGCCGCTTCAGCTGCTCGCGACCGGAACCGCCATTCTCGTCCAGCTCGACCTCGAGCACATCCAAGGCCGCCTTGCGCCACACCACCTGCGCCGGGCTCGACAGGCCCTCCCAGACAAAGGCCGTGCGCAGAATGTCGTGGCGGTCCACCACCTCTTGAACCGCACCAAGATAGCCATCCAGCAGCCCACGCTTGGCAAACGCCATTTGACTGACCAGCAGATAGGGATCGCCCCGGCTGGCCAGAAGATGATGGAACAGAATGCCGTCCTGCAGCGGCGACAGGCCATAGATGTCCTGGATGTTGGCGACCCTGCCCGGCACCGTGGCGACGACCCGGTCGATCTCTTCCTGCGTCAGCTCGATCAGCGGCAGCATCCGCGGCGTGATCGCCGTGCTGTGCTCGTCGATCAGGTTGGCGGGCACCGCCACCTCGCGATGGCTGCCAAGGCTTGCGGCCAGATCGCAAAGCACCGGTCTGGCGAACAGGGTGCGCACCTCCACCCCGAGCGACAGCCGCCGCAGCCGCTCCATCAGCTGCACCGCCAGCAGCGAGTGGCCACCGAGTTCGAAGAAGTTGTCGTGACGCCCGATGCGCTCGACACCGAGAAGCTCGGCCCAGATCCCGGCCAGCATCGTCTCGACCTCGCCGCGCGGCGCCTCATAGGCCGCCAGCGCATAGGCCGCATCGGCCGGCCCCGGCAGTGCCTTGCGGTCGAGCTTGCCGTTCACCGTCAGCGGCAGCGCCGCCAGCCGCACGAACGCCGCCGGCACCATGTAGTCCGGCAGCCGCGCGCTCAGATGCGCCCGCAGGGCGCCGGCAAGCCCGCCTCCATCGTCCTCGTCCGATCCTGCCTCGGACGCACACACCACATAGGCCACCAGCCGCTTCTCGCCGGCGCCATCCTGCTGCGCCACCACCACCGCCTCGCGCACCCAGGCGTGCTCGCAAAGCCGTGCCGCGATCTCGCCCGGCTCGATCCGGAAGCCGCGGATCTTCACCTGCTCGTCGTTGCGGCCCAAAAACTCCAGATTGCCGTCCGGAAGATAACGCCCCAGGTCGCCGGTCCGGTACAGCCGGTCGCCGTCCACAAACGGGCTGGCGATGAACCGCTCCGCCGTCAGCTCCGGCCGGTTCAGATAGCCGCGCGCCACCCCCGCCCCGCCGATGTAAAGCTCACCCGCCGCTCCGAACGGAACCGGCGCACCATAAGCGTCCAGCAAGTACACCCGCGCGTTCGCGATCGGGCGACCGATCGGGATCGAGCTCAACTTATCGACGGCCTCAGATATTGCGAATGTGGTACTTCCAACCGTCGCTTCTGTCGGACCGTAATGATTGATCAGACGCACGGTCGGAAAACGCTCTTGCCAAAACTGTATATCCGCCGGGATTAAGGCTTCGCCTCCAAGCATGAGCACTCGTGTTGGAGCTGGTCCTTTATAGCCGTCAAACCGATTGGTCAGCGTGCTTAAATGCGAAGGCGTCAGCTTAATCAGATCATAGGTCTGAGCCTGCCCGACGGCCGCACACCAATCTATTGGGAAAGCCTGGTTTAGAATGCGGAGCTGGGTACCGGCCAGCAGTGGACCGAACACGGTCGTAATGGTGCCGTCAAAGCTGAACGACAGCAGCATCGGCGAACCGTTCAACGCTCCTTCGTAATGGCTGCGATCCGACCAATACAAATAGTTCACCAAACTTCCATGCTCGACCATGACGCCCTTTGGTGTGCCGGTTGAGCCGGAGGTGTAGATGACATAGGCGAGATGGCGTGAGGTGAGGCCGAGCGCGCGCGGGTCCGGATCGGTGGCCGGCAGCTCCGCCCAGGCCGGCGTCGCCGTCTCCAGATCCAGCACCGTCACGCCGGTGAGCCCGTCGCCGCCCAGCGCGGCGCGTCCGGCCGCATCGGCCAGCAGCAGCGGCGGCGCCGCATCCTCGAGCACCTGCCGCAGCCGCGCGCTGGGATAGGCCGGGTCCAGCGGCAGATAGGCCCCTCCCGCCTTGAGGATCGCCAAGACGCCCACCACCATCGCCGGGCTGCGCTCCAGGCAGATCGCCACCGGCAGGTCCGGCTTGACCCCGAAGGCGATCAGATGATGCGCCAGGCGGTTGGCCCGCGCATTGAGCTCGCCATAGCTCAACCGCTCGTCCGCGCAGACCACCGCCACCGCCTCCGGCGCCTTTTGCACCTGCTGCTCGAACAGTTCGTGGATGCACCGCTGCGACGGATAGGCCGCCGCCGTCCGGTTCAGCTCCTCCAGCAGATAGCTGCGTTCAGCCGCCGGCAGAATGTCGATGCGGCCGACCGGCCGCCCCGCATCGGCCATCACGCCATGCAACAAAGTTTGCAAATGCTGCGTCATGCGGTCGATCTGCTTCGGCGCTAATCGACTGGCATCAAAATGCCAGCGGAAGCTCCCATCCAAAGCGCAAACCTCAAAGGTCAGCAAATCGCCGCATAGGCCAGCTCTGTGGCTCGTCATCAGATCGCCAGCGACGGAACAGCTCTGTGTCATGATTCTGATGCCAACCGGCCAGGGCTGGTGCGACCGTAGAGCCTCCACACCTCGCAATGTCGGGCAGCGCGCGACAATATCCCGGGCAAAGCTAGCGTGTGCCCTCAGCTGGGCGCATTCGGCCGCTACGGTTTTGCGCACGTCTTCAAAGTCATGTGCAAGATCAATGGTCACTTCCATCGGAACGACAGAGGCGATCAACACCTCGATCGCTTTCGAGCCGGTTCGCCATCCATCCGGTTCACGCATCCATCCCAGTTGAAGCTCTGTTTCCCCGGTGATGCGGGCGAAATAGATAAGCCAAGCCGTTACCAAGGATTCCGAGCGATCGAGTGGGGACAGTTTAGCCAAAGCACTTGGACTGAACCACGAACTCGACTGCCATTGGTGCGGCGCCGTAGCTAGGAACGACGACACGAAAGGAGGATGCAATACTCTAAACTGCCCGAGCCGCTGTCGCCAAAAATCCTCCCAAGGCGCCAGCAACTCATGGGTGGCAGTTATGCTCCGCGCCTCCTCATCGCTCAAGATCGGAAGGCGACCACCTTCTTCCAGATTGGAGTGCCTAGCGAGGGCGCGCGCGTCCAACACCTGACCATCGGAGTTGCCAAAGCAAACATCAACATCCTGCGTACCCGTGGCCACACGCCAATGGCTGGAGTGGACTTCAAGCAGGGAACCTGCCGGAACGCCCGATTGTTGAGGCAACACCTCCACGCGCCTGACTGTGACAGCCTCATCGCCTACGAGCGCCTTGGGCAGACACAATGGATTGGGATGATATGGCCCAAAGCCTAGGGCCCGCGTCATCGCCGACAACTCTTGCGCGGATTGATCCCATCGCAGACAGCCTGCCGCATCTGGGCGTCGACGTCTCGGAAAGTAGCTCCGGCCCACCAGCGCCTGCGGGTAGGCAGTAAGCTTCCCGTTTTCGAGGCCAGTTAAGAGCTCGCGGAAGCCCTCAATCGCGGCTTCATAGCATTTAAGGTTCAGGGTCAGTGCCGTATCGGTGGGCGCAATCAGCACTTGGCGCTGAACCACGACGTCGCCGGTATCAACACCATCATCGATCCGATGCCACGTGATGGCATATTCGGTCTCTTGCGCCAGCAGCGCCCAAGACGTCGCGTGCGTTCCCGCGTATCGTGGCAATGGTCCGTCGTGGTAATTGAAAGCACCTCGATGCACTCGCCCAAACACGTCCGGTGGCAGTATGAACGGATTGGCAACGGAGAAAATCCAATCCATCGGCTCAGCCTTCAAAAAAGAAGAGAGCTCTTCAACGCTTGCTACAGACGGGATGTTCGAGCGAACGGCCCAATCGCGGAATACGCCGCCGGCACACAACGTCGCACCAATGACGTGGCCCATCTCAATTGCCAGCTGCGCGCATCTGATAGCGAGCGTACCACTGCCGACAATGACGGTAGGGGAGATCGATCGCGCTTCAGGTGGCCTGTTCTGATCGCCTGGTTGGCAGGCGCTCCCGCGCGCCGGAGATGCCCGATATGTCATCTTCACCGCTCCTGCAGTCCATCCATCAGCTGGGCATTCCCACCAGTCGCGCCACGTAGTGACTCAAACCAGCCACATTGGTTCGAATTTGCTCGGGATAACCGCGCCCACAGTCGCTTGCGCAGTATGGGGGAGGTATTGGCGGTGCCGAAATTCTTGCCCGCCGCGCAGATCTTCCACGTCGCGGGCAGACCCCGCGCCTTCAGATATCGTCTCCGGCAGAATCGCAGCTCCCACCTTAACCTGGTCTGAGTTTCCGGTGAGCGAGATCATCGGACGACTTCTCCTCAGTCAATGCGCCTTTATAGAGGAGACTAGGCATGTATCGTGCCAAAGGAGAAATCGTTCTCTGTCAGTATGCTAGCCCTAGCTGTTTAGTCCCACGCTTTGATGGTGCATTTTTGTCGCACGATTCGAAGGATGCGCTATGGGATAAGTTTTACATGGCTGCGCCAGTACGACGGAGGCAGTCCGTCGAGCAATACAAATAGTCAAGAGAACCTGAGAGGTCTCGCCAAGCGCTACGGGATCAATCAGAAGACTGTCGCGAAGTGGAAGCAGCGCGAGACCGTCGCCGATCGTTCGACAGGCCCCAAGGAAGTCAAGTCGACTGTCCTTTCCATCGAGGAAGAGGCGATCGCCGAAATCGTCAATCGCGGCGCGAAGCCAGTCATTCCAAACAAATCCAACAGGGTAACCCTCCACAGCTTCAGCAAGCGCGTCTACAAAGGGCGCAACGTTATCGAGCGCTGTTTCTGTCTGGTCAAAGGTTTCAGGCTTGTCGCAACTCGCTACGACAAACTTGCCAGAAATTTCTTGGCTGCCGTCCACCTTGCCGCCATCGTCGCTTATTGGATCAATTGAGTCTGAACCCCAACACTGCTATGTCACTTATTCGACCTCGCCGGATATCGTACACAATCGGCACAAGGCTTCTGGAAGCTCGCCTGATGTGTTCCGGGCAAAGAAAAGCGGAGCCTGGAACGTCAAAGTGATTTTTCCGGCCCGGCCCCACCGCCTTGTCGGGTGCGACTCTCCTGAAAGAGCTATGCGGGTCGCCGTTGCGCCCGCTCTCGGCAACCGCAACTGCATGGCGACATGAGAGGCCCGACCGGCTCCATTGGATTGGTCTCCAGCGGGACAGCGACAAGGCACTGCCAGAGCCGCGGTCCGAGCTGAGGCTCCAGGAGCCTTCGGTTGTTGAACCAATCGACCCATTCCAGGGTTGCGAACTCGACGGCCTCGAAGCTTCGCCACGGTCCGCGCCGATGGATCACCTCGGCCTTGTAGAGACCGTTGATGGTTTCGGCGAGAGCATTGTCGTAGGAATGTCAATCGGCCCTTTAATTGCGGTTTGTTGTCAAGCTTACATTTCTGAACTCGCCCACGGCACGGAGGTAGTGCTCGCGCCGTCGGAGCTGGTCCGGGTTGCGGAGACGGCGCGGGCGCGGCTGATACGTGCTTTGCCGGCCAGGCATTGGATCGCCGGGGCTGGTTGATGTCTTCGCTGGGGTCACGGTCCTTTCCGAGGTCGCGCAGCGCCTCATGATGATGTCCGGGTCGGGCGCCTCAACGTTTGCAGCGGAGTGCGGACGAGCCGCCACCAGCCGATTGACCGAGGTCGCCACAACACCGTCCCAGCGGGACATCGCCAGTCCGGCAGCCCGGACCAGGAACTTTACAAGATCGGATCAGGCTTCCTTCGCCTGGCCCCAGTCGAACGATGTGCCGTCGACCCAGATACAGTGAAGAACGATGGCGATTTTGCGCGCGATGGCGACCTTTGCCTTTCGCATGCCAATCCGATTGGCGAGCTTCATGCCCCAAGCCTTGAGAGAGGACCATTTCTTCGTTCGATAAAGCAGGACGGTCGCCGCCTCGTACAGGTACGTTCGGAGAAGACGGTCGCCCCATCGTGATATCTTGCCATTGATGTCAGTTTCACCAGACTGGTTTCGTCGGGGCGTAAGACCCAGATAGGCGCCGACGCTTGATGCCGATCGGAAGCGCGATGGGTCGTCGATCGTATGGCGGAAGGCCAAGGCGGTCACCACGCCGACACCAGGAACCGTCATCAGGCGGCGCGTCGTCTCATCCGACTTCGCCAACTGGCGGACTTCGTCGTCGAACTTGCTTTGCTGCTTGCAGATCTGCTCATGGATCGACAGAAGCGGCGCGATCACACCGAGGAGTTGATGATCTTCGCCCAATAGCTCGCAGACCTGATTGCGAAACTTCAGTCCGATCGCGCGTGGGAAGAGCAAGCCGTATTCTTTGATTAGACTGCGGACCTGGTTCTCGATATCTCGACGAATGGCCACGAGCCGAGATCTCGCGATGAGTATCGCGCGGATCTTCTGACTTTCCTCACTCTTGACTTTGACTTCTCGATACCAGCCAACCCGCACCAATTCGGCCAGACCTCGAGCATCATTCCGATCGCTCTTGTTCATGCGTACGGACAAAGCCGCGTGGGCATGCCGCGCGTCGATGCAGACCACCGGAAGATCAACCCTACGAAGTTCATGCCATAGCCAACTCGCCATCGCCCCGGTCTCAAATCCGATGCGCTCCGCCTGTGGCGCCCGCTTGCGAAGCAGTGCCGTGAGCGCCCCCGGGTCGGACTTGGCCTTTCCCTCGAACAAGACCTGACCCACTTCGTCGACCACACATACTGACGTTTCTCTTTGCGAGACATCCAGCCCAACATATTGCTTCATAGCCCCCTCCGATTCGCGAGATTGCGGGAAGGCTTGAAGATAGCGGACCTTTCGAGCCGCGGGCGCCGACCGCAATTACGTCATCGTGTCCAATTTTGGCTCGCGTATTGCCGCATTAGCGAATGTTACCCTCATGGCGCCATCGTACTGGTCGATACGACCTTGAAGGATTGGCCGCGCCAAGTGGCTTTTCCGGCTTGCTCGACGACCGGCTTGCTCGACGAGAGGGGCTGTGGGCGGGTCGGGCCCTACATAGCCCGGGCCGTCCACAGCCCCGGGCCATGGGGCAGCGGTTGTGGCGTCGTCGAGCGGGCCCTGGGCGACCAACCGTTCGGCAGCCCTTCGTCTGAGCGCCCTCAGCAGACGTTGCACAATCGAATGCTGTCTCTTTCCGAACTCCTCGGGGTGTTTCTCGCGCAGCCGGCCGACAATTGCGAGTGCCGTCAGCTGCGGCTGCTCTGCGAGCCACGCTTCGATCGCGGCAATATGCGGGTCGAGCTTGGACGGCATGCGAACTCTGGTCTTATAGGGTCGACGAGTTCGCCGGTGTGTAGCACGCGGCTCGCCGACCGTCACGCTCTTGCCGAGCGTCTTCGCGAACGTCGCTGCGGTCGCTGGCAGGATGCTAGTGTGAGCGGGTTGCGGGCCGCGCGCCTGTCCGGCACGACGATCGACGCGATTGCCTAGTTCCTCTTGGATCGCGCGAATCTCTGCCAACAGCGCGACCGGATCGAGCGAGCGATACTGATCGCGTAGCCGTTTCTTCACGGCCGCGGTCACCTTGGGATGCGCTAAGGCACGCTCTTAGGGCGTCGATGGGAGATGATAGCGCTTGATCACTTTAGCTCCTTCGCGACGCTTCTCCTTCAGCTTGAACGACGGTTGGAAGAAGTTGATGTCGCCCATCATACGCGCCGTCTCGACGCCATCGAAGCGGCCATAGCCCATGAGGCGGCGGACGAGGGGATGTCCCGGGTTCTGTTGAATTTCTGAAGAGGTCGGCGTTGCCCACCTTGAGCCGGTAGGCTCGGGGTGCTGATTCCACAAAGGAGAGCAACGCCATGACGAGAGATATCACACCGGCTGGTTGGCCGGCGACCGGGGCTGTGGAGAAATCATTTGCGGAAGTGCGAGCGAGCTTCGATCGGTTCTGCCTTGCGGCAGGAATCGAGGCGCTCGGCACGATGATGGAGGCGGATGTGACAGCGGCCTGCGGGCCGCGCCACGGTCGTGATGCGGCGCGGCGGGCGCACCGTTGGGGCCGAACGCGGGGGCGGATCGGTTTCCACGGCGGCAAGATCGAGGTCGATCGCCCGCGGGTCCGGGGCATGGACGGCCGCGAGGTCACGATCCCGAGCTGGGAAACGGCGGCGCAGGAGGACTGGCTCGGTCGCTGGGCGATGAACCTGATGCTGATCAATGTGTCGACGCGCCGGTTCGGCCGCGCCGTCCGGCTGCCCGAGGGTGACGTGCCGGCACCGCCCGGATCGGGGATTTCGAAGTCGGCGGCCTCGCGGAGGTTCGTGGCTCTGTCGGCGGCGCGGCTGGCCGACTTCATGGCTGCCGATCTGTCCGCGCTCGACCTTCTGGTGGTCCAAATCGACGGGCTGCATCTCGACGACGATCTCGTGCTGGTGGCCGCGATCGGGGTTGACGGCGAAGGCAACAAGCATCCGCTGGCGCTGGTGGAAGGGGCGACCGAGAATGCAGCAACGGTTCAGGCCCTGCTGGACAACCTGGTCTCGCGCGGGCTCGACCCGACGGTGCCAAGACTGTTCATCGCCGACGGCGCGAAGGCGTTGTCGAAGGCGATCCGCCGCACCTTCGGTTCGGCCGCTGCGATCCAGCGCTGCCAGATCCACAAGGCGCGCAACATCATGGAACGCCTGCCGAAAGAGCATCATGCGGCCACCCGCCGGGTGCTGCGCCAGGCCTGGGAGCTCGATGACGCCGACAAGGCTGAAAAATTGATCCGCAATCTCGCGCGTCGACTCGACCAGCAATGGCCCGGCGTTGCGGCCAGTATCCTCGAAGGCCTCGACGAAATCCTGACTGTCGTCCGGTTGAAGTTGCCGAAGGAGCTTCGCCGATCGCTCGCCTGTACCAATATCGCCGAGAACATGATGGGCACCATTCGCCGCGTCACGCGCAACGTTAAACGCTGGCGGGATGCCGGTATGGCCTTGCGATGGGTCGCGGCCGGTATGATCGAGGCCAACAAGGGCTTCCGACGATTGAAGGCGCATAAGCAATTGTCGGTTCTGCGTGCGGCCCTTCAAGCTCACCACGATCGCATGACAATCAAGTCCGTTGCCCACGTCACGAGGGCTGCGTAATATTCATTCCGGCAACGTCGACCCGACGTAGTTCAACAGCGATCGGGACATCCCCGCGGACGACGGCACCACTCTTCTGCTCGACAAACGCCTGATCATTCTTCTTGTAGGCGCGCGAGCGAGTTACTTCGAGCTTCTGTTCGCGACACCATGGCACGACGACATCGTTCATGAAGGCGCTGTCGTTGTCGAAGTCCACGCCGCGCAACAGCCAGGGGAATAGGCTCTGTGCGCGGTTGATCGCCTCGACGACGAGCGAACCTTCCCGCGTCAGCAACGGCAGGCACTCCGTCCAGCCGGTGGCGACATCGACCATCGTGAGGGTCTGGATGAACGAGCCAGCCACCGACGTGCCGCCATGGGCGACCATGTCGACCTCGCCGAAGCCGGGCACCGGGCTGTTCCAGTCAGCGAACGTGCGGATCGGGACCTCGCGCCTGATTGCCGAATAGAATCCGGCACGGCGCCGCCTGAACGCCGCTCGCCGCGATCTTCACATCGACGAGCAGGCGATCGATGGTGGCGGTCCATCCCCCGACGGAAATCGATCGGCTGCGTCGCGATCCAGATCGACAACCCAAGTCCTGCGTCGCGCCTAGCAATGGCGAGCTCCTGCTCCACGGCATCGCCTGGTGCGCAGTAAGCCCCCGGTGACGGCCGCCTTGCGTCGGCAGTGAGGCTTCGCGAAGCCATAGGACTAGTCCTGGAGCTAGTCCTATGGCCAAAGCGGAAGTGGAAGTGATCACGTCGGAGCGGCGACGGCGGCATTGGTCGCGGGCTGACAAGGAGCGGATCGTCGCTGCAGCGTTGCAGCCAGGCGCGACGATCCTGGGTGTGGCGCGTGCGTTCGGGGTGCATTCCAGCCAGGTGTTCCGCTGGCGCCAGCAGCTGTGCGGGAAGGAGACGCCGTCGCCCGGCTTTGCCGCGGTCACGATCGCCGCCGATCCGCACGTGGCAACCGCCCGCACGCAAGGGCTGATCGAGGTCGAGATCGGGGCCGAGACGAAGATCCGGATCAGCGGCTCGGCGGATCCCGCGATAGTGACGGCGTTGATCGCTGCACTCCGGGCGGGCTCGCGATGACGATCCCGATCCCCTCCGGCACCCAGGTCTGGCTGGCGACCGGCCATACCGATATGCGCAAGGGCTTCGATGGTCTGGCGCTGCTGGTCCAGGTGACGCTGAAGCGCGATCCGCATGGCGGCCATTTGTTCGTGTTCGCCAGGGCATGTGCCTGTTCGCCAAGCGGCTGGAGCGCGGCCGCTTCATCTGGCCACAGGCTGTGGACGGAGCGGTGACGATCACGCCGGCACAGCTCGGCTATCTGCTCGAAGGCATCGACTGGCGGCATCCGCAGCGGACGTGGCGCCCGGAAGCTGTTGGTTGAGCGCTTGAACGTAACGGCACTGATGCGTGCCGGGCGGAGCTGTGATTCCATCCTTGACGATGATCACAGCCGATTCGCTCCCTGATGATGTCGCGACGCTGAAGGCGCTGGTGCTCGCCGGCCAGGCGGCGCAGCTCGCAGCGGAATCCAAGGCACGCAATCTCGAAGCCGAGGTCCGCGCCCGCACGCTGCTGATCGAGCAGATGAAGTTCACGATCGCCAAGCTCAAGCACGAACAGCACGGTCAATCCTCCGAGCGCGCCTCGGTGCTCGAGCAGCTCGAGCTCGAACTTGCCGACCTCGAGGAGGATGCATCGGAAGCCGAAGCCGATGCGCAGCTGGCAGCCGAACGCGCCAAGGCCGCGAAGATAGACGTGCAGCCATTCGAGCGGCGGCGTCCGGCGCGGCGGCCGCTGCCCGAGGACCTGCCGCGGGAGCGCATCGTGCATCCTGCATCGGCCCATTGCCCGTGTTGCGGCGGCGACAGGCTGCGCAAGATCGGCGAGGACGTGACCGAGACGCTGGAACTCGTACCGCGGCAGTGGAAGGTGATCCAGCATGTCCGTGAGAAGTTCTCCTGCCGCGCCTGCGAGGCGATCAGCCAGCCGCCTGCGCCGTTCCATCCGATCTCGCGCGGGCGCGCTGGACCGCGTCTGCTCGCGCACATCCTGTTCGCCAAATACGGATTGCACCTGCCCCTCAACCGGCAGAGCACGACGTATGCGCATGAAGGTGTGATGCTGGACGTCTCCACGCTGGCCGACTGGGTCGGCGCGGCGGCGGCGACATTGATGCCGCTGGTCGAGGCGATCAAGGCGCATGTCCTCGCTGCCGAGCGCATCCATGCCGACGACACCACGGTGCCGGTTCTGGCCAAGGGCAAGGCGCGCACGGGGCGCGTATGGGTCTATGTGCGGGACGATCGTCCCTTCGCTGGCCACGCGCCGCCGGCCGCCGTGTTCTTCTACTCGCCCGACCGCTCCGGCACCCATCCAGAGGCGCATCTTGCGACCTATGCCGGACCGATGCAGGCGGATGCCTATGCCGGCTTCAACCGTCTTTACGAGACGTCGCGCAAGCCTGGCCCGGTCATCGAGGTCGGCTGCTGGGCGCATGCACGGCGCAAGTTCTTCGAGATCGCGCGGCTGAAGAAGGCGCCGATCGCGATCGAGGCCGTCAAGCAGATCGATGCGCTGTTCGCGATCGAGCGCGAGATCAATGGTCTGCCGCCGCACGAGCGCAAAGCCGCGCGCCATGCGCGCAGCCGCCCGCTGGTCGATGAGCTTCATACCTTCCTGCGCGAGCGCCGCGCCAAGCTCTCCGGCAAGAGCGAGACCGCCAAGGCGATCGACTACAGCCTCAAGCGCTGGGACGTGTTCACGCGCTTCATCGACGATGGCCGGCTGTGCATGACCAACAACGCCGCCGAACGCGAGCTGCGCGCCGTGGCAAGCCTTGAGTCATTGTGCGCCCCTTCTTTAAGTGCTTGTAAACATTGGAAGCGTGTCCGCGTCAATTTCGCGAGACGGGCGACCCTTTCGGGCAATCGCTGTTTTGACCGTCTCGGACGCCAAATCGGCAGCTCGAATCTGACAAGGCGCTCGCGGAACAACCTGCACAGCAGGAAGAACGCCGCTGGAGACAAGGCGGCGGATCATATGACTTGAGACACCGAGCGCTTTTGCGGCCTCGATCTGCGTAAGCCATTCGCCGTTTTTTTCCGCTGAACGGTAGGCATGGATGCCACGCACACGGCGAATAGAGCTGACCCGATGTGCTGTCCAGGTCTTACCCATGCCGGTGGGCAAGCCCATCCGATTGAGCGTGGCGGCGATGTGCTCGTCAGACCAGCGCCCGGCCATGCTGCGGATAACAGCCAAGGCATCTTCCGCCGTGGAGGAACCGTGTTCACCGGAGCGCGGCTTGCGGATCCGAAGCTCGGAGTGCTGCCCACCCTGCCAATGGATCGTGAGCACAACGTCGCGTACCGCATCGTCGACGTCCGCGATGATGTCGACAATCAAGGCTCGCAGCAGCTGCTGGCGCGCGCGCATCGTCACATCAGGGGATTTCCAGGCTACGGACAGGTTATCCGCCAGATCGGCAAAGGTGCCGGGATCGACCGCGTGGCCGGATGACTGATGGTCATTCTGGCGATTTTCCAGCTCACGCACACGGCGCAAAGCGTACTCCCAGTTCTTCTCCAACTGCGCAGCGATCAGGCGATTATCGGGGTCACAGGCGGCGTAGCGACGCTCAGCAAGCGTGGCATCGTACCGGGCTTGCTGGAGTTCCAGATCAAAGATCCGGCGCTTGTCTGCATGTTTCGCGGGATCGTGAGCACGGATTTCAGGGGATCGTGAGCAGAGATTTCAGACGATCGTGAGCACGGATTTCGCGGGATCGTGAGCAGCTTTTCAGCAACTCAGCCCGCTTCGGCCGACAACTCAACCGGCTTAGGAACTGCCTCGTCAGTGAACGAGGAAGGCCGATGCCCACCCAGAGATTGTCGATGCGCCGGATCAAAGAGGTTCTCCGCTTAAAACATGTTCAAGGCTTGCCGGAGCGAGCCATCGCGCGCACCTTGGGCATCAGCAACGGCGCCGTGCACAGCTATCTACGCCGAGCCGGGGCTGCCGGGCTGAAGTGGCCGTTGCCGGCCGGAATGAGCGACGAGGACCTGGAGCTGCTGCTTTTCCCGGCGCCGAGGCCTGCGTCGCAGAGCCCCCAGCGGGCCGTTCCCGACTGGGGCTATGTCGACAAGGAGCTGCGCCGACGCAACGTGACCCGTCGGCTGCTGTGGGACGAGTATCGCGCCACCCATCCCGATGGCTTCGGCTACACCTGGTTCTGCACGACGTACGAGGCCTGGAAGGGGCGAGCCCGGCCTTCGATGCGGCAGACGCATCTGGGCGGCGAGAAGGTTTTCGTGGATTTCGCCGGCGACACCATCGACGTCATCGATCCCTCAAACGGGGAAGTGCAGTCGATGAAGCTGTTCGTCGCGGCGATGGGCGCCTCCAACTATACCTATGCCGAGGCCTG
This sequence comes from Bradyrhizobium barranii subsp. apii, assembly GCF_011516635.5. Lineage (GTDB taxonomy): Bacteria > Pseudomonadota > Alphaproteobacteria > Rhizobiales > Xanthobacteraceae > Bradyrhizobium > Bradyrhizobium barranii. The sequence continues at coordinate 440,793 of NZ_CP096256.1, forward strand.
TCCAAGCGAGGGGCTCGCCGACTGGATCCGGGTCCACATCAATCTTTTCGCCTTCCTCGGCGGCGTGCCGACATTCGTAGTCTGCGACAATCTCAAGGCCGCCGTCACCAATCCCGACCGCCACGATCCCGGCCTCAACCGAACCTATGCCGAGATGGCGAGCCATTACGGCACGGCCATTCTCGCAGCCCGGCCGCGGCGCCCAAAAGATAAGGCAAAGGTCGAAGTTGCGGTGCAAGTCGCCCAGCGATGGATTCTGGCGCGGCTGCGCAACCAACGCTTCTTTTCGTTGGCGGAGCTGAACGCAGCCATCAAAACACTCGTCGTCGAACTCAATGCAAGGCAGATGCGCGACTTTGGCGCCAGTCGCGCCGAACTGTTCGCCGAGCTCGACAAGCCCAAGCTTACAAAGCTGCCGGACCAGGCTTACGCTTTCGCACGCTGGAAGCGATGCCGGATCGGCCCCGACTATCATATCGAGATCGATGGACACTGGTATTCCGCGCCGTATCGGCTCATCCGTGAGCTTGTCGACGCACGCATCGATGACAGAACGGTCGAGATCTTCCACAACGGCCGCAGGATCGCCAGCCACGCCCGCGCGCCCAACCGGCGGGGCCACACCACCATCGCCGACCATATGCCCAGCGCCCATCGGCGCTACGGTCAATGGACGCCCGCCGGAGTGATCGTCGCCGGCGAGCGGATCGGTCCGTCGACCGCCGCCTTCTTCCAGGCCGTGATCGCGGCCCGGCCGCATCCCGAGCAAGGCTTTCGCACCTGCCTCGGCATTCTGTCACTGGTCAAAAGCTACAGCGCGGAGCGCGTCGAAGCGGCCTGCCGGCGCGGCATTCTGATCAAGGCGCGATCCGTCGCCTCGATCCGCTCCATCCTCCAGAACGGTCTGGATCGTACCTTTCTCGACGAGCCCTCCGAACACCAACCCCTGCGCCACGGCAACATCCGCGGCCGCGATTATTTTCACTGAAGCCAAGGAGACCTGTATGCTCAACCATCCCACCCACGAACGCCTGATCGAGCTCGGCTTGAGCGGCATGGCCAAGGCCTTCGAGGAGCAGCGACGATCGCCTGATCTCGAAGCCTTGCCGTTCGAAGATCGCATCGGCCTGCTGGTCGACCGGGAAGCGGCGGAACGCGACACCAGGCGGCTCACCACGCGCCTCAAGCTGGCCTCGCTCCGCCAGAATGCCTGCGTGGAGGACGTCGATTTGCGCACGCCGCGGGGTATCGACCGGGCCGTCTTCGCCAAGCTCGCCAGCGGCGACTGGATCGATCGCCACGAGAATTTGCTCATAACCGGGGCGACCGGATTGGGCAAAAGTTGGTTAGCCTGTGCCCTCGGCCACAAGGCCTGCCGAGATAATCGCTCGGTCCTCTATCACCGCGTCCCAAGATTGTTCGAAGCGTTGGGGCTCGCGCGGGGCGATGGACGTTATGCCCGCTTGCTCAAAACCCTTGGCCGCGCCCAGGTTCTGATTTTGGATGATTGGGGATTGTCGGTGCTCACCGCTGCCGAGCGGCGCGATCTACTGGAAATCCTTGACGATCGCCATGGCCGCTCCTCCACCATCGTAACCAGCCAACTCCCTGTGGACACATGGCACGAAGTTATCGGAGATCCCACGCTAGGCGACGCGATTCTGGATCGCCTCGTCCACAACGCTCACCGCCTCCAGCTTGCTGGCGAAAGCATGCGAAAACGCAACGCCAAAACCATCACCCTTGACGAGCAGCCAGAACGCTGACCCTATCACCGCCTCGGCCGGAGCGAGGCTGCTCACGATCGTCTGAATTCGGCGCTCATGATCGCGCGAAATCGCTGCTCACGATCACTGAAATATGCAGAAATCGCGGCAATCCCGCTAAAAGCGCGCGGCCCTCGCGGCGTGTGAGGCGGCTTTTATGGTCAATAGTCGATGAACGCCTCCCCTCTCCGTCTCCCTGACGCTGGTTCAATCGAGGCCGTCCTCGCAGACCTCGATCCGGCCTCGGCTGACGACAACCTCGTCCCAGCGCTCGCCCACGCCTTCGAAGGTTTTTAGTTCAGCGTCGCGCGCATCGACGATGACTACTGGCGCGACACCCGTTCGGTATTTCGACCGGATGGCACGCGGATTGGCGAACTGCGGCCCTGGATGACGGCGGAGTTCGCCAAGGACGGCGGCGCCATCGATGCGCTTTGGCGCCGCCTGAAAGAGACGGACCTGCAGATCACCGAGTGGCGCGGCACCAGCGCGTTTGTCTTCGCACCGACCGGGCCAGGCGCAGCCGACTATGTTCAGATCTCGCTCGGGCGAGAAATCGAATGGCGAGCCGGCCCGATCGTCAATCCGAACTACCGCCCGTTTGGCCAAGAGGAACTGCTCGATCCGAGCTGGCCCCGCACTGATCAGCCGCCTCAGTTGGATCGCCTGGCCGGTCCGGTCTATCGTAAGCGTAGCTCTGCGGCCCTTTTGAATGGCGCTTGACGCCTATTTTGTTCGCGTGGCGCGTCGCCGCGGCTTCCTTGTGTCGGACAACGCGTTGACGGCGGCTTCGAGTGCCTTCCGGTCGACGACGTTGGGATCGAACCGCTCCGGGCCCCAGAGGCGCATGTGTCCGTGCTCGGGATGGGCGGGGTCGCTGATGGCGGCGAGGTATTCGGCATAGCCTGGCGCACCGCCGACGTCTTCCGGAGGACAACGACCGGCGGCCTCGAGCAGGAAGGGAAGCCCCTCCGTCGTGGTGTTCTCGAACCATTTTTCGAGCTTGATCACATGGTCCCAGCTGTCGCCGAAGTCATAGAGATAGTGGATCGTCTTGGCGCCGGTCTCGCGAACGATATCGCACAGCCGCGCTTTGCGGGCATCCATGGGCTGGTGACCGTAATCATTGTCGGGGTCGGGAATCCCCCAATGTGCCTCACCAGCAAAGAACTCGAAGAGGTGACTGTTCGTCCAGCCGAATGCCTCCTGAAGCGTCAGATGCAGCCGATCAAGGCGCAGGGTGACGGGTACGACAAGGCGACGCATCACCTCCGGCTTCACATCCTTGAGGGTCACCTTGATCCGGACCGCGGTCGTGTTCAGGCTCATGCCGCCAGCCTCGGATCGCGTGTATGCATCGTATAGGTCGACGCCCAGGGAAGCAGTTCGTCCAGTCGCGCTGCAGGCCAACCATTGACGAGCTTGGCGAGAACGTCAGCGAGCCAGTGCTCGGCACTGACGCCATTGAGCTTACAGGTCTCAATGAGCGAAGCCAGCAATGCCCAATTCCCGGCGCCTTCGTCGCAACCGGCAAAAAGAGAGTTCTTGGCGTTGAGCTTGATCGGTCGCATCGCACGCTCGACAGCATTCGTGTCCATTTCGATGCGCCCATCATCAAGATAGAGCGTCAGGCCGTCCCAATGACGTAGTGCATAGCGCAAAGCCTTCGCCGTGTCGCTCTTCTGCGCAAGGTGATCGAGCTTGGCCTCAAACCACTGCTTCAAGGCTGCAACCAGAGGCCGGGTATGCGCTTGTCGGCCAGCACGGCGCTCGTCCGCAGATCGGCCGCGGAGGGCCTTCTCGACCGCGTAAAGCTGGGCGATGCGCTCAAGAGCCTCGCGGGCAACCGGAGCTGGCGCAGGCGCAGCCTCCCGCTCGATCTTCACAAACTGGCGCCGCAGATGCGACCAGCAGAAGGCGAGCGTCCCGGACAGGGCGTCCGCACGCGTCTCTCGGGTCATGGTCTTGTAAGCCTGATAGCCGTCGCAGTGGATGATGCCGCGATAGCCCTCCAGCAGCCGCAAGCCATGAACGGCGCCGCGGCCCGGTGCATAGGCATAGACTACCCCAGGCGGATCAGGTCCGGCCCAAGGCCTGTCATCGCGTGACAGCGCCCAGAAGTAGCCGGTTTTTGTTCTGCCGCGCCCCGGATCCAGCACCGGCGCCGGGGTCTCATCGACACAGAGCTTCGAGGAGGCGAGCAGAAGCTGGCGCAGACGATGCCACACGGGCTTCAATTCCTGGGCGGCATAGCCGACCCAGAAGGCGAGCGTGGAACGATCCAGCGCTATTCCGTGCGTCGCCAGCATCTGCGCCTGGCGGTAAAGCGGCAAATGCCAGTGATACTTGGCATCGATCACATGCGCGACCAGCCGCTCGGTGGGCAATCCTCCCCTGATCAATCGCTCGGGAGCCGCGTGCTGCAGGACGACGCCATGACAGGCGCGGCAGGCCAGCTTGGGACGGCGGGTGATGATGACGCGATACTGCGCCGGAACGACGTCGAGCCTCTGGCTCTCATCCTGACCAATCTCGAAGAGGTTGCCCTTACAAGACGGGCAGCAGCTCTCGGCCGGCATCATAGTCTCGATGACGCGCGGCAAATGCTCCGGCAGCTGACCACGGTTGGCTCTGCGCGCGGCAGCTCTCTTCTCGCCTGTTTTGGGATTGGCACGATTCTCGGCGGCTTCGAGAGCCGCAACGGCCTGATCGATATCCTCCAGAACAAGCTGCAGCTGATCAGCGTCCAGCTTTTCCGAGGACCGACCGAACTGCGCATCTTTCGCAAGCTTGAGCAACCGCTCGAGCCGGGCGCAGCGATCCAGCAGAGCCGCGGCAAAGGCACGCAACTCGGCTGGATCGCTCGGTAGCTCATCAGGCAAATCACTCATTGGCCCGAGCTTGCCATGCTTCGCGTCACGATGCAGCGATGATTTGCATTTTTACGCAAGCGCTTTCGGCTGCGGGATCCGAGGCGCGTGCATGCGCGTCCAATCCATGCCGGCCAGCAGTGCTGACAGCTGGGCCCCATTCATCCGCATCACACCGGCCACGATGGGTGGCCATTTGAAGCCGCTGCCATCGAGCCGCTTCCAGTACATCACAAGGCCGCTGCCATCCCAGACGACGATCTTCACCCGATCGGCGCGCTTCGCACGGAACACCACCGCCACGCCCTTCATCGGGTCATGGCCCAGCGTATCCTTCGCCAGCAGCGCCAAGCCCTCTGCACCCTTCCTGAAGTCCACAGGTTGCGTCGCCACGTAGATCATGAGGCTCGCCGGCATCGTCAGCATGAACGTGTCCGTCGCAGCGCAATGAACACATCGCTCAACGCAGCAAGGCCAGGCGCCCCGCGCACCTCCACGCGCGCGCCCTGGAACTCAACCGTAACAATGGCTGCTTCCGGCGAACCGGAGGGCTCTGCGGCCGCAGGCAACGCTAATTCCGACACCACCGGCACGAACGACAGCGTGTCCGCCGACGCCGGCAATACCAACTGGCCCAAACGCGCCCGGCGCCGCCAATCATGCACCTGCTGGGGCCGGCAGCCATGGCGACGAGCGACGTCTGTTACAACCGCCCCCGGTTCGAGGCTTTCCGCCGCAATCTGCGCCTTCAAATCATCCGGCCAGCGCTTTCGACCTGCGCCAGCGAACACTTCAATACGCGGTGACAACGGTCGTCTTATGTCGTCAGAATGGTCGTCCATTGTGAGCACCCTTCCAGAAGATGACTCTTCTAACGGTGCTCTCAAGACTCCGCACAAACAATCAGACGGGCCTCGGCGCTACGCTTACGGTCTATCGCCTTCTCGGCCGAGCTGGCGGCGCGGTGATCCACGTTCGCAGTTTTCTCGATCGTTGCGGCCGCATCGAACGCGAGAAACGCGAAGCCAAGCGGCCCGAGATGGAGGGGCGTGTCATTCGCGAACTCGGACCTTGGGGGACGCGCGAAACCCCGTTTCTCGAGGCGGTCCCGGACTGGTTCGACTACGTGCCTCGGGAGCTACGGTTCTTTCGGGATTGGGAGGACTCGAGCGCCAGGCCGCATCGCGTCTTCGCGAGGCGCTCGTTTTCCCGTTGTTCGGCTGCGAAGCCTTTGACCACCGGGTTGCAACTGATCGCGTCGGCGAGCGCGCCGCCAAGCCTGCTATCCCAGCTGTTCGCAAGGCTCGCCGGCGGCGCGATATATTCGAGTGTTAGCGTGATCGTCAATCCGACATAGGCGAGAGAGCCGCAGGCAGTGATCAGGCCCATCATCGGCCAGTGCCAGCCGAGCAGCACGGCCGAACCGATGAGCATGATGAGCGAGGGGAACAACGCGATAAGGATCGTGCTGTTCAATAGGTCGAGCGCGCCCATGCCGCGCGTGATCTGGCGTACCGTCGAGCCGGCGAAACTGTTGGCATGCCAGTCGGTCGAAAAGCGCTGGACCCGATCGAATGCTTCGCTCGAGATGTCGCACAACATCTTCAGCGTCAGTTCGATGATGCAGGTGAAGGCAACGTGACGCATAACGATGGCGCCAAGTGCGAGGCCAATCAGCATAGAGAAGGCGGCAAGCGCGGCCTGCCATGCGACGTCCTGCGTTGCAGCTCCGTCGGCAACTGCGTCGACCAGCCGGCCCGTATAGAGCGGCGTCAGCACGTCAGCCAACGTGCAGGCGAACATCGAGATCATGATGGTCGCGACCCGGGCCGGCTGCCAGCTCCAGTGGCGGCCGGTGAAGGCGAGAACGTTGAGAAAACCGTCGACCGGCGGGCCAATATGGAAACGGCTCATGGTCTATACAATCGCATCCACGCGATCGGTCCCAAGAAAGCTGAAATGGAAACTCCGCGCAACGACGTGACCATATGTTGGTTCGTTCTTCGCGTCGATTGCGAAATCGCCACGGGATCGACCAGCTCCGCCGATCTCCGTTGCTCCGCCCGCGTCACTTGCCGTACCAATCTCCGACACTCGGCTGGATAAAAGTTCGGTGTGGGCCATCGTAAACCGACGCAAGTACGGCAACGCCAGCGTTGACTTCCACCTTCGAAAACATCTCAGACATAGGCGTATGCCTAGGCCAGACCTAGCTCCTCCGGCTAACGCGGGTGTCCGGTAAAAACGAGGTGCAGTTCGGCGTGTTTGCTGGCGAATCATTCAAGGCTGTTGATAACATGTGTGCCAGAACATCGCGGTTTTCTGGGCTGCTCATCATCGTTACGTGATTGCCTGGAATTGAAACTGCATGAATGGCCGCCCCACTCAAAACGCGGTCCCAGCCGCGCATGATCGAGCTTGCCTCTGGATCGATTGAGTTCTTGCCCCGCACACGACGATTTGGGAAAGCATCAGCTGCATAAAACTGATGGATCTCAATTGGCAGGGTCGGGGCTCGATAGCATCGTAGTGCCCTGTGAAAATAGACATACCTCAAGGCTTTGTCATAGAGATCGCGATCTGAAGCTATGGCCCCAATTTGCTGCGCCTTTTCAAACAACTCAGCAACCGAACTGTTTTCAGAAGTTTTCTCCAGCAATTTGAACCGCTCATCATCTAAAGACTCGAGGGGCTCGAATATCATATCCAATGCTACTTGGGCATCGGACCTACTCGATGCATTTGCAGGTAGCGTGACATCGATGAACGCCATAAACGAGACAGCTTCCCCGCGACTTAGCAGGTGTTTGGCAATCGCATAAGCCAAGATTGCCCCTGAGGAGTAACCAGCGAAGCGATACGGACCTTGCGGCTGGATCTTTCTAATCGCGACGATTACCTCCGCGGCGATCGCATCGAGAGTTGGTTGACGAAGTTCAATGAAAGATGGCCATGGCAAAGCATAGATCGGGCAGTTCACATCCATTTCTTTTGCCAAAGTGAGGACATACGAATAATCTCCGTAACCTGTCGGAACAAAGAAGAGTGGCGGTTGCGTTCCCGTCGGCCGAACGGGTAGTACTCCAGCTGTATGACCTTGCGGGTCCAACTCAATCCTCGATGCAAGGTGCTTCAGGGCAGGAGCCTGGAAGAGATCGGCGGCATTAAACTTCATTCCAAGATTAAGCGCTCGACTGAGCAGCTGCACTGCCAGGAGCGAGTGGCCGCCGAGCTCGAAGAAGTTGTCGTGGCGTCCGACCCGCTCGACCCCGAGAAGCTCCGCCCAGATCTCTGCCAGCGCCGTCTCGGTCGCGCCGCGCGGCGCCTCATAGGCGGCCCGCGCATAGGCATCGTCAGCGGGCGCCGGCAGCGCCTGGCGATCGAGCTTGCCGTTCACCGTCAGCGGCAGTGCCGATAGCCGCACGAACGCCGACGGCACCATGTAGTCCGGCAGCTGCGCACTCACATGCGCGCGCAAGGTGCCGGCCAGTGCGTCGCCATCTGCCTTGTCCGATCCAGGCTCGGACGCAGTCACCACATAGGCCACAAGCTGCTTCTCGCCAGTGTGATCCTCGCGCGCCACCACCACCGCATCGCCCACCCAGGCGTGCTCGACCAGCCGTGCCGCGATCTCGCCCGGCTCGATGCGGAAGCCGCGGATCTTCACCTGGTCGTCATTGCGGCCCAGGAACTCCAGATTGCCGTCCGGCAAATAGCGCGCCAGGTCGCCGGTCCTGTACAGCCGATCGCCGTCCACAAAGGGACTGGTGATGAACCGCTCTGCCGTTAGCTCCGGCCGGTTCAGATAGCCACGCGCAACCCCCGCTCCGCCGATGTAAAGCTCACCCACCGCACCAAACGGCACAGGCGCGCCATGGCCGTCCAGCAGATACACACGCGTGTTGGCAATCGGACGGCCAATCGGGATGTTGTGATGAGAAACACCGAGCCTCGCGTCAATAACAAAACTGGACGACCAGATCGTTGTTTCGGTCGGACCGTAGAGATTTCTTAGAGACGCCACCCCTCTCCTAAGCCGCGACGACTGACTCGCAGGTAGCGCTTCACCTCCGCACAATACATTTAAGCCCGGTTTTCCTTGCCAACCGGCATCCAACAGCAAACCCCACGTTGCTGGCGTGGCCTGCATCATAGAAATTTTGCGCTGATTCAGAAGGTGATGCAACGCCGTAGCATCCGTAACAGCTTTACGGCTGGCTAGGACGATTGTGGCTCCCGTGCACGATGGAAGAAATAGCTCCAGTCCTGCGATATCAAATGAGATGGACGTAGTGGCTAGGAATACATCCTGCTCCGTGATCCTTAATATGTCCGAAAGAGCATATAGGAAATTCAATACGTTTGCATGCTCGACCATGACGCCCTTGGGGGTACCGGTTGAGCCAGAGGTGTAGATGATGTAGGCGAGATGGCGCGATGTGAGGCCGAGGGCGCGCGGCTCGGGATCAGAGACAGCCAGCGCGGCCCAGGGCGGGGTGGCCGCATCCAGATCGAGCGCCGTCACATCGGCCAGCGCCTCGGTCCCGAGCGCGGCGCGGCCGGCCGCATCACAAAGCAGCAGCTGCGGCGCGGCATCGCCCAGCACCTGACGCAGCCGCTGAGACGGATAGGCCGGATCCAGCGGCAGATAGGCGCCGCCCGCCTTCAGGATCGCCAAGAGCCCCACCACCATCGCCGGGCTGCGCGCAAGGCAGATCGCCACCGGCTGATCCGGCCTGACCCCGAGCGCGATCAGATGATGCGCCAGCCGGTTGGCCTGCGCATTGAGCTCGCCATAGCTCAGGCGCTCGTCCTCATGGACGAGCGCGACCGCTTCGGGTGCGCGCCGGACCTGTTGCTCGAACAGCTCGTGGATGCACTTGTCTGACGGATACGGCGCCGCCGTCCGGTTCAACTCCTCCAGCAAATAGCTGCGTTCGTCGGCCGGCAGGATGTCGAGTTCGCGCACCGGCGTGTTGGGGGCATGCTCCAGCGCCTCCGCCAATTGCTCGAGCGCCCGCTGCATATAGCCGCAGACCCGATCCGCAGAGACAGGCTCCGCCACCTGCGCCGTCAGGCCGAGCGCCTCGCCATAATCCTCGATCGACAGGGTCATGGGATAGTTGGTGCGCTCCTCGCCGCCGAGCCATTCCACGCCCGACAGGACATCATCCGTTCCGGAGCTGGACGTGGCCGCCGGCTTGTTATGGCGATAGTTCAACAGCGCGCTGAACAACGGCGCCGGCGCCGCAACGCCGCTGCAGCGTTGCGCCAGCGCCAGCGAGGCATGCTCGTGCGCCAGCAGTTCGGAAAGCTGCGCGTGGGTGCTGCGCACGCTCGCCGCAACCCCGGTCTCGTCCAGGGCAAGCCGCACAGGCAAGGTGTTGATGAACAGGCCCATTGTGCGGTCGGCACCCGCACCCGCATGCATCCGGCCGAACAGCACCGTGCCGAACACCACCTGCTCTCGCCCGCTGCTGCGCGCCACTACCTGCCCCCAGGCGAGATGGCACAGGCTGGCCAGGCTCACCCCGAGCCGCCGCGCCTGTTCGCGCAGCCGCGCGTTGAGCGCCTGCGGCAACATCCGATGCGCCTCGCTGACGCCGCTGCCGTCGCCGTAGACCTCGCTTAGCCCGAACGGCATGGTCGGCTCGTCGATGTCGGCCAGCAGCCCTCGGAAGAACTCTTCATGCGCCTTGGCATCAACGGCAAGACGCGCCTGCGCCACCAGATTACGGAACGGCAGCGGCGCGGCCAGTTCATAGGCCCGCCCTGCCAGTATGGCCCGCACCTCGGCATGCATCACTGCCAGCGTCGTGTGATCCCCGATCAAATGATGCTGCAGCTCCAGCAGCAGCCAGCGCCCGCTGCCGGGATCGCGCGCGGTCACAAACCGCAACAAGGGGGCCCGGCCAAGATCGATGCGCTGCCGGCGCGGATCAAACCGCCGCCGGAGCTCATCGGCACCGGAGCCATCACAGCCATCCAGCTCGACCTCGCTCACCTCCAGCGACGCACGACGCCACACCACCTGGGCCGGGCTCGACAGTCCTTCCCAGACAAAGGCCGTGCGCAGGATGTCGTGCCGGTCCACCACTTGCTGAACCGCACCAAGATAGCGCTCCAACAGGCTCCGGTCGGCAAACGCCATCTGCGACACCAGCAGATAGGGATCGCCCCGGCTGGCCAGCAGATGATGGAACAGGATGCCCTCCTGCAGCGGCGACAGCGCATAAATGTCCTGGATGTTGCGGACGCCACCCGGCACCGTGGCGACGATCCGGTCGATCTCGCCCTGCGTAACCTCGATCAGCGGCAGCATCTCTGGCGTGATCGCCGTACTCTGCTCGCTGATCAGGTTGGCAGGCACCGCCACCTCATGAGGACGGCCAAGGCTTGCGGCAAGATCGGCCAGCACCGGCGTGGCGAACAGGGTGCGCACCTCCACCCCGAGCGACAGCCGCCGCAGCCGGCTCAAGAGCTGCACTGCCAGGAGCGAGTGGCCGCCGAGCTCGAAGAAGTTGTCGTGGCGTCCGACCCGCTCGACCCCGAGAAGCTCCGCCCAGATCTCTGCCAGCGCCGTCTCGGTCGCGCCGCGCGGCGCCTCATAGGCGGCCCGCGCATAGGCATCGTCAGCGGGCGCCGGCAGCGCCTGGCGATCGAGCTTGCCGTTCACCGTCAGCGGCAGTGCCGATAGCCGCACGAACGCCGACGGCACCATGTAGTCCGGCAGCTGCGCACTCACATGCGCGCGCAAGGTGCCGGCCAGTGCGTCGCCATCTGCCTTGTCCGATCCAGGCTCGGACGCAGTCACCACATAGGCCACAAGCTGCTTCTCGCCAGTGTGATCCTCGCGCGCCACCACCACCGCATCGCCCACCCAGGCGTGCTCGACCAGCCGTGCCGCGATCTCGCCCGGCTCGATGCGGAAGCCGCGGATCTTCACCTGGTCGTCATTGCGGCCCAGGAACTCCAGATTGCCGTCCGGCAAATAGCGCGCCAGGTCGCCGGTCCTGTACAGCCGATCGCCGTCCACAAAGGGACTGGTGATGAACCGCTCTGCCGTTAGCTCCGGCCGGTTCAGATAGCCACGCGCAACCCCCGCTCCGCCGATGTAAAGCTCACCCACCGCACCAAACGGCACAGGCTGGCCGAACTGATCCAACAAGTACAACCGAAGATCGGGGATGGGCTCTCCGATCGGACTGGCCGACTTGGAGGTGTCAGATTGATTAAGAGGTCGATAGGTTACATGCACGGTAGCTTCCGTGATGCCGTACATGTTGATCAATTGCGGAACGCTGTCTGAATGCCTTGCGTACCACGGCTTTAGAATGGATGGCTCGAGAGCCTCCCCACCAAAAATCACATAGCGAAGGCGATTTTCAGCTCCATTCTTACCTTCTACTTCGATGAAAGCTTTGAAAGCCGACGGGGTCTGGTTGAGAACCGTGACGCCAGACTTGCAGATTAGTTCATGAAACTCGGGAGCAGAACGGGCGGCATGACTTGGCACGAGAATCAAACGTCCGCCATAGCGCAGTGCACCCCATAATTCCCACACCGAGAAGTCGAACGAGATGGAATGGAATAGGCACCATACGTCGTGTTCGGTGAAGCGATACCGGTCCTGGGTCGCCTCGAACAGACGAGCAATTTGAGCATGCTCGACCATGACGCCCTTGGGGGTACCGGTTGAGCCAGAGGTGTAGATGATGTAGGCGAGATGGCGCGATGTGAGGCCGAGGGCGCGCGGCTCGGGATCAGAGACAGCCAGCGCGGCCCAGGGCGGGGTGGCCGCATCCAGATCGAGCGCCGTCACATCGGCCAGCGCCTCGGTCCCGAGCGCGGCGCGGCCGGCCGCATCACAAAGCAGCAGCTGCGGCGCGGCATCGCCCAGCACCTGACGCAGCCGCTGAGACGGATAGGCCGGATCCAGCGGCAGATAGGCGCCGCCCGCCTTCAGGATCGCCAAGAGCCCCACCACCATCGCCGGGCTGCGCGCAAGGCAGATCGCCACCGGCTGATCCGGCCTGACCCCGAGCGCGATCAGATGATGCGCCAGCCGGTTGGCCTGCGCATTGAGCTCGCCATAGCTCAGGCGCTCGTCCTCATGGACGAGCGCGACCGCTTCGGGTGCGCGCCGGACCTGTTGCTCGAACAGCTCGTGGATGCACTTGTCTGACGGATACGGCGCCGCCGTCCGGTTCAACTCCTCCAGCAAATAGCTGCGTTCGTCGGCCGGCAGGATGTCGAGTTCGCGCACCGGCGTGTTGGGGGCATGCTCCAGCGCCTCCGCCAATTGCTCGAGCGCCCGCTGCATATAGCCGCAGACCCGATCCGCAGAGACAGGCTCCGCCACCTGCGCCGTCAGGCCGAGCGCCTCGCCATAATCCTCGATCGACAGGGTCATGGGATAGTTGGTGCGCTCCTCGCCGCCGAGCCATTCCACGCCCGACAGGACATCATCCGTTCCGGAGCTGGACGTGGCCGCCGGCTTGTTATGGCGATAGTTCAACAGCGCGCTGAACAACGGCGCCGGCGCCGCAACGCCGCTGCAGCGTTGCGCCAGCGCCAGCGAGGCATGCTCGTGCGCCAGCAGTTCGGAAAGCTGCGCGTGGGTGCTGCGCACGCTCGCCGCAACCCCGGTCTCGTCCAGGGCAAGCCGCACAGGCAAGGTGTTGATGAACAGGCCCATTGTGCGGTCGGCACCCGCACCCGCATGCATCCGGCCGAACAGCACCGTGCCGAACACCACCTGCTCTCGCCCGCTGCTGCGCGCCACTACCTGCCCCCAGGCGAGATGGCACAGGCTGGCCAGGCTCACCCCGAGCCGCCGCGCCTGTTCGCGCAGCCGCGCGTTGAGCGCCTGCGGCAACATCCGATGCGCCTCGCTGACGCCGCTGCCGTCGCCGTAGACCTCGCTTAGCCCGAACGGCATGGTCGGCTCGTCGATGTCGGCCAGCAGCCCTCGGAAGAACTCTTCATGCGCCTTGGCATCAACGGCAAGACGCGCCTGCGCCACCAGATTACGGAACGGCAGCGGCGCGGCCAGTTCATAGGCCCGCCCTGCCAGTATGGCCCGCACCTCGGCATGCATCACTGCCAGCGTCGTGTGATCCCCGATCAAATGATGCTGCAGCTCCAGCAGCAGCCAGCGCCCGCTGCCGGGATCGCGCGCGGTCACAAACCGCAACAAGGGGGCCCGGCCAAGATCGATGCGCTGCCGGCGCGGATCAAACCGCCGCCGGAGCTCATCGGCACCGGAGCCATCACAGCCATCCAGCTCGACCTCGCTCACCTCCAGCGACGCACGACGCCACACCACCTGGGCCGGGCTCGACAGTCCTTCCCAGACAAAGGCCGTGCGCAGGATGTCGTGCCGGTCCACCACTTGCTGAACCGCACCAAGATAGCGCTCCAACAGGCTCCGGTCGGCAAACGCCATCTGCGACACCAGCAGATAGGGATCGCCCCGGCTGGCCAGCAGATGATGGAACAGGATGCCCTCCTGCAGCGGCGACAGCGCATAAATGTCCTGGATGTTGCGGACGCCACCCGGCACCGTGGCGACGATCCGGTCGATCTCGCCCTGCGTAACCTCGATCAGCGGCAGCATCTCTGGCGTGATCGCCGTACTCTGCTCGCTGATCAGGTTGGCAGGCACCGCCACCTCATGAGGACGGCCAAGGCTTGCGGCAAGATCGGCCAGCACCGGCGTGGCGAACAGGGTGCGCACCTCCACCCCGAGCGACAGCCGCCGCAGCCGGCTCAAGAGCTGCACTGCCAGGAGCGAGTGGCCGCCGAGCTCGAAGAAGTTGTCGTGGCGTCCGACCCGCTCGACCCCGAGAAGCTCCGCCCAGATCTCTGCCAGCGCCGTCTCGGTCGCGCCGCGCGGCGCCTCATAGGCGGCCCGCGCATAGGCATCGTCAGCGGGCGCCGGCAGCGCCTGGCGATCGAGCTTGCCGTTCACCGTCAGCGGCAGTGCCGATAGCCGCACGAACGCCGACGGCACCATGTAGTCCGGCAGCTGCGCACTCACATGCGCGCGCAAGGTGCCGGCCAGTGCGTCGCCATCTGCCTTGTCCGATCCAGGCTCGGACGCAGTCACCACATAGGCCACAAGCTGCTTCTCGCCAGTGTGATCCTCGCGCGCCACCACCACCGCATCGCCCACCCAGGCGTGCTCGACCAGCCGTGCCGCGATCTCGCCCGGCTCGATGCGGAAGCCGCGGATCTTCACCTGGTCGTCATTGCGGCCCAGGAACTCCAGATTGCCGTCCGGCAAATAGCGCGCCAGGTCGCCGGTCCTGTACAGCCGATCGCCGTCCACAAAGGGACTGGTGATGAACCGCTCTGCCGTTAGCTCCGGCCGGTTCAGATAGCCACG
>NZ_CP096257.1 GCF_011516635.5 Bradyrhizobium barranii subsp. apii
GCGTGCCTCGACTGCCGGGCTGGCGTGGCCTTTGGCGGGCGATCTGACCGACGCCGTTCTTGAACAACGTCTGTTTGCCCATGCCGGCGTCAGGCGCGGCTTCCGCCGGCGCCGGGAGCCGGATTGGGCCTCGCTGGCCTGTGAGCTGAAGCGGCCTGGCGTCAATCTGATGGTGCTGTGGGAGGAGTACCGGGCGGTCCATCCGGAAGGTTATGGCTACAGCCGGTTCTGCGATTTATTCCGGGAATTCGAGCGGCGGCTGTCTCCGACGATGCGGCAGGACCATCCGGCCGGCGACAAGGTCTTTGTCGATTACTCCGGCAAGAAGATCATGATCGTTGATCGCGCAACCGGGGTTGTGCGCGACGCGGAGATCTTCGTCGCCGTGCTTGGCGCCTCGAATTACACCTACGCCGAGGCGACCTGGACGCAGACACTTCCGGACTGGATCGAGGCTCATGTCCGAATGTTCCGGTTCTTTGGCGGGGTGCCACGCCTCGTCGTCCCTGACAATCTGAAGTCCGGCGTGCACCGGGCGTCGTTCTACGACCCCGAAATCAATCGCAGCTACGGGATGATGGCGTCCCATTACGGCGTTGGCATCCTTCCGGCACGGCCAAGAAAGCCCCGGGATAAGGCAAAAGTGGAAGCCGGAGTGCGTTTTGCCCAGACCTATATCCTCGGGCGGCTTCGCCGGCAGACCTTCTTCTCGCTGGCTGAGGCGAATGCGGCAATCGCCGCCGCGCTGGAGCGCATCAACGCCCACGTCATGCGCCGGATCGGCGTCAGCCGCCGACAATTGTTCGAGACCGTCGAGATGCCTGTCCTGGCGCCGTTGCCGGATGCCGACTATCAGTTCGCGGAATGGCTCCTGGCCCGCGTCTCGCTCGATTATCACGTCGAGGTCGACGGCTTCTTCTACTCAGTTCCACACGGCCTGATCCGGGAGCAGGTCGACGTTCGCGCCACCACCCGGACCATCGAGTTGTTCCATCGGGGTTTGCGTGTTGCTGCTCACCAGCGCCGTTATGGCGGCCGCCGGCACGGCACTGATCCCGATCACATGCCCAGTGCGCATCGGCGTTACGCCGAGTGGACTCCCGATCGATTCCGGCGCTGGGGGCGGTCGATCGGGCCCAACACCGAGGGGCTCGTTCTCGCCATCCTGGCCAATCGGCCTCATCCCGAACAGGGATTCCGGACCTGTCTCGGCGTGCTTCGGCTGTTCAAGGATATTGATCCCGAACGCGCCGAGCTGATCGCGGCCCGCGCGGTCGCGGTCAGCGCACTGACCTACAAGAGCATCGCCTCCATCATCGCCAACAAGCTCGAACGCAGTTCTCGCGATACCGAGGACGCGATCATCGAACATCCCAATCTGCGCGGCCCCGGTTACTTCCATTGAAAGGATTATCCAGCATGCTCACCCATCCCACCCTCGACCTGCTGCATAGCCTTGGTCTCCACGGTATGGCCAAAGGCTTCAAGGACCTCGATGCCCAGTCCGAAGCGCGCAGCCTCGAACACGCCGAATGGCTGGCGTTGCTCCTGGAACACGAGAAAACGCTGCGCCAGCAAAAGCGGTTCGAAAGCAGAGCTCGAGCCGCCAAGCTGCGTCATGCCGCCTGCGTCGAGGATGTCGATTACCGCGCTATCCGCGGCCTCGACCGCACGCTCTTTCTAAAACTCGCCGCTGGCGACTGGATCCGGGCACGACATAATCTCCTTGTTACCGGGCCGTGCGGCGTCGGCAAGAGCTGGCTCGCTTGTGCCCTCGGCAACAAGGCTTGCCGAGACGACTTCTCAGTTGCCTACCATCGTGTGCCGCGTCTCTTCGCCGCTCTCGCACTCGGCCGCGCCGATGGCCGCTATACCAAGATGCTGCGGGCGATCGCACGACTTGATCTGCTGATCCTGGACGACTGGGGACCAGAACCTCACATGGGATGGTTCGTGTCAAGGTCGTTAATCACAACGCATTAGCATTCTCTTTCACTCTCTCTCACCAACGTATCGGTATCCAGGTTCAAGCCCGACTGCATGACGCGGCTCGTTTGCCGAGCCTGATCAACCTCACATTCGGTCGCCACCTATCGCGGCTGCACCAATATCCCGCTTGCGGCGGGCGGGGCCCAAGACGACGAGACCATTCTCTCTGAAGCGGCATTTAGCCAGGGTTCTGGTCGGTCCGTCGACCTGGATCCGCCAGGACTGATCGGGTCCTGGTAGATTTTCAGAATGACTTGAGCAGAAGCCAGGATCAGGCGTTCTTCATGACCACACCTTCGATAACGACGCCGGCGGCCACGAATTTCCAGAGCGCGACCAGCAGCTTGCGCGCCAGCGCCACGATGGTCGACTTCTTCATGCGGCCACCATTGCGCTGGACGCGCTCCGTGAACCATCGAGCCAGCGCAGAGTCGGGCTGATGACGCAGCCACAGCCAGGACATCTGGATCAGCGTCGTGCGTAGTCTCGGATTTCCTGCTTTCGAAACGCCCTGTTCCCGATCAACGGATCCACTCTGCCAAGGCGTCGGCGCTAATCCAGCGTAAGCAGCAACTTGGCGGCGATTATCAAAATGCCGGAATAGGCCTTCGGACCATAGGATGGCAGCAAACTCGGCTCCGATGCCCTTAATGCCGAGCAGCATGGTAACCGGTGATGGCTTGCTCGCGGCAGCCTCGGCCGTGATCAGCGCGTCACGTTCATCCTCGACGACCTTAATGTGTTTGAGCAGGAGTTCGAGCCGATCCAGCTCCCGGCAAATCTGGGCCTTCATATGCGCAGGAAGTGCACGTCCATCGCCGGTCCGGAGTACGTCAAGCCGTTCCCGTCGATCCTTGCCGAGCGGCTCATAGTTCGCGATTCCTTGCGAGAACAGGAGCCCCTTGATGCGGTTCACATGAGCGACGCGCTCAACAATCAGCGCTTTACGCTCGCGGCAGATCCGGCGATGATCCTCTGCCTCAGGTGACGGAGCCTGCACCATGGCACACACGCGTGGCTCGCCGCGCTTGTAGGCCATCAGGGTCCGCAGCAGCGCTTCGCCGTCAATGCGGTCCGTTTTTGCCCGTCTGCGCCGGCGTGATGTCGTGATCGAAGCTGGATCCACGACGTGGCTTTCGACCCCTTCTTTCTCAAGCACCCGATGAACCCAAAAGCCGTCGAGGCCGGCTTCCTGAATGCAGACGATTGGATAGTTGTGCCCGGTCTTAGTCCGGCTCTTCTCACGCAGCTTCGAAAATCGCGCGAACAATGCGGCTAGGTCCCCTGCCGACACCGAATGCTTCGAGATCTTCTCGCCGTTTCCGGGCGACAATGAGGTTATCAGCCAAATAGAACGGCTGAGCTCTAACGAAACGACAATCGCGCCAAGATCGGTGCGGATGGTGGTCGGCTGTGCGGATCGTCCGGTCGTATGCATGGTCACCCTTCGGGATGCGTGGTTTCTGGGGCGACCCTATTCTCCGGGAATATCGGTCGCGGTCCAGCCCATGGGATCTCTCGACGCCGACCAGCGCCGTGATTTGCTCGAAATCGTCGAGGATCGATACGAAGCCCGCTCGATTATCGTCACCAGCCAGCTGCCCGTCGATCGCTGGTACGAAATCATCGGCAACCCCACCATCGCCGACGCGATTCTCGATCGCCTCGTCCACAATGCCTACCGCATCGAACTCAAAGGAGAGAGCCTCAGGAAGCAGAAGCAACCCGCTCAAGATCAACCGGTCTCTTGACCTTCCCAGCCCTCGACGACATCATGAAATTGACCCATGCGAACGACGCCACGGGTGGCCGGCTTCAGATCGGAATACCCGGCCGGCTTCGAATTGGAATGCATGGCCGGCTTCGTCGGAATCCGCATCTCGATATCCCGGCGAATGGTCACGAGACGAAATCGCGCAACGAGTATCGCACGAATCTTCTGGCTTTCTTCGCTCTTGACCTTCACTTCCCGGTACCAACCGACCCGCACCAGCTCGGCGAGGCCTCGCGCGTCGTTTTGATCACTCTTGTTCATGCGCACCGACAAGGCTGCGTGCGCGTGCCGAGCGTCGATACAGACCACAGGAAGATCAACCCTGCGGAGTTCATGCCACAGCCAACTCGCCATCGCGCCCGTTTCGAATCCGATGCGCTCGGCATGAGGCGCATGCTTGCGAAGCAAGTTGGTCAATGCGACCGGATCAGATTTGGCCTTTCCTTCGAAGATTACTTTTCCCATCTCGCCAACTACGCATATCGCCGTTTCCCTCTGCGAGACGTCCAGCCCAACGTATTGCTTCATCATAGCTGCTCCGAATCCTTTTGATTGCGAGAGCTCGACTATAGCGAGAGTACCTTCCTCCCGAGCGTCGACCGCAATTACGTCATCGTTTGCAAATTTGACCCCTCGTATTGCCTCAGGAAGTAATGTTACCCGGGATGAAGGTCTACGAACTGCCCCAGACCGGTCTCGAGCCTCGGGCCGTATTTCATCCACGGGCATGGATACGATGGCTGTCTCCGCCACCTTCCGCCGGAGGGACCGAAGCAGGCGCTGAACGATCGAATGCTGCTTGTCGCTGAACATCGAAGGATCGATCGTGGCGAGCCTGCCCACGATGGCCAGTGCAGTGAGCTGTGGCTCGACGGCGAGCCAGTTCTCGATGATCGCGAGATGGGGATCGAGCTTCGAGGGCATGCGAATACGCTTTTTGTATCGCCGTTTCGGCCGGCGGTGCGTGCCCCGCACTTCGGCGGTTTTTGCCGCCGTGCCGAGCGATCGGGCAAACGAGAGCGGATCAGCCGGCGATACGGTGGGAACCTTCGCAAGACCGCGCTTGCCGATCCGTTCGCCGAGCTCTTCCTGCGCCGTGCGGATCGTGGCAAGCAATTGTATGGGATCGAGAGTCCGATACGTCTGGCGCAGACGGCGCTTGACCGCTGATGGGAGTTTCGGGTGCCCCAGTGCACGTTCGTATGGTGTGGCAGGCGGATGATAGCGTTTGATGATCTTGGCACCCTCGCGGCGCTTCTCTTTGAGCTTGAATGACGGCTGGAAGAAGTTCACCAGCAGGCGCGCCGCCGCGTAGAGACGTGCCATCACGCGGGCCGTCTCGCCCCCGACGAAGCGCCCGTATCCGACGAGCCGCCGGACCACCGCACCGTTCTTCTGCTCCACGAAAGCCTGATCGTTCTTTTTGTAGGCACGTGACCGCGTTACCTCGATCTTCTGTGCTCGGCACCATGGAACGACGACGTCGTTCATGAACGCGCTGTCGTTATCGAAGTCGGCGCCACAGATCACCCACGGGAACAGGCCCTGTGCTCGCGTCATCGCGTCCACGACGAGGCTGCCATCGCGTGTCACCAGGGGCAGGCATTCCGTCCATCCTGTTGCGATGTCCACCATGGTCAAAGTCTGGATAAACGAGCCGGCGACGCTGGTCCCACCGTGCGCGACCATGTCGATCTCGCAAAAGCCTGGCGGCGGGTTTGCCCAGTCATTGAAAGTGCGGATCGGCACCTCGCGTCGAATCGCCGAGTAGAATCCGACTCGCCGCCGGCGCCCCCCAGCAGCCGCAATTTTAACGTCGATCAACATCCGATCGATCGTCGCCGCGCTCAGAGTTGTCAGCAGCGCACGCTCTGCGCTCGTTGGCTTCAGCCGGCCATGCCGCTCGAGTGCGGGCAACAGCACTGGGATCATCGATACGAGGCGCTTACCGCAGACGCGATCGGAGGCTTCCAACAGCGCGATCAGCGCGTCGCGCACGCTGGCGTATTTGCGTCGCCGACTTGTCGCTGGTTCGGTTGGGCTCGTTGCCCCTTCGTCCAGTGGGGGTCTGGGCCTGTCCCTTCCGGCAACCGACAGTGCTCGCACCGCGTGCTTGCGGTGCCAACCCGTCGTTGCTGTCAACTCGTCAAGGATCCGTCCCTTCTCCACTCGTCCAGCCGCACGGTAGCGCCTCGCCACCGCGGCCAACACCTCGCGCCTTGCGCCCATGCTGATCCCGCTCGCCATTGGCGCCACCGACCTGATTCGGTAACGCCGCCCCAGTCATCAGCGGAATTGTTCGGTAACATTTTCGATGAGGCAATACGGGGGGGCAATTTTGGACGCCGATCCCCCGGCCTAGGGGGTCAATATTGCAGGGCCGAATGACATCTATGCTACCTCCGGCAAGGTCTTCACTCGGTACTTCTGATAATCGAGAACGGCCGCTGCAAGTGGCATCGAGCGCGGCACGCTCACAGGTCTGAGGGAGACGATAAGCGCTCTCATCGCCGTCCTCAATGCCTATGACCGGCCGTCAGGGAATCACGAATCGGTCGAAAGCAAAATCCCAAAACGCAAGAAACCGCGGCCCAACACCCGGCTTTCCTGCAAAATCGAATACTTTATCGAGATAACTTCTGCCTCCGTCTCAGGCCGATCTGCATTCTTCACGGACGACCACAAAGCTCTCAACAATTGGGCCGAGAATTCTCATCAGCCGACGCGGCGACGCCATGAAGCGTTTTAAATCGTCCCGTCAGGCTCAACGGTTTCTGTCAGTTCACGATCAGGACGCGAACCTTTTCCACACCCCCTATTCCGGAGCCGTCACTGCCGACTTCCGTCGCGCTTCGCGCGAGCGATCTTCAGTGCGGCGTCCGGCTTGGCGCGCGTCGACAGCCTGGCGGGATCGCGCCGTTTGGCCCCATGGGCGTGGTAGGTCGAGGGGGCGATCAGGCAACACCCGACAGATCGGCTCGACCCCATGCGCCCCACGATGATCGTCAATGAAGGCGATCATGGCTTGGACCGGCGGTCGAGCTCCGCCATCGCAAAATAAGCGCTCGCCTTGCGCAGGATCTCGTTGGCCTGTCGAAGCTCACGGTTCTCCCGTTCCAGGGCCTTCAGCTTCTCGGCCATCTCCGTCGGAACGCCGTCCGCTGCCCGCTGTCGATCTCGACCTTCTTGACCCAGTCATGTAGCGTCTGCGGTGTGCAGCCAATCTTGGCGGCAATCGATCTCACCGCCGCCCACCGCGAAGGGTGCTCGCTGGCGTGATCCGGAACCATCCGAACCGCACGGGCCCGAACCTCGGGTGAAAACTTGTTCGTCGTCTTGCTCGTCATGGCTCCATCCTCTCGGGAGTTGGAGCCTCCGGCAAACCCGGGGCGGTTCAGACTGCAACAAAAGTGAGTCAGAGCCAATTTTTACGTCGCCCGACAGCGCTCGTCAGGTACTCGACAGCTTCCTCTCATAGCAAAAATTGTGGGGAAGAACATCCGAGTGGCCGACTGCCTGCGGCGCGGACGGTTCGGACCCACGGTGGTTTGTTGCTGGATCCAACGTTGAGAGCTCATTCTGTGCCGCGGATTTGGTCGCCGCGCTGCCGTCTCGATTGCCCCGCGCATGAGATCCAAACCGAGCTCTGATTCGCCTACATCTTCGAAAGTGAGAACGGATGGATTTCACCTCAACTAGCCGACTGCAGCAACAATCGAACAGCGCCGCCCAGCAAGAGACTGCACCGGTGTCCCCGTCGACAGACGCGGCGGCCTTTGAGCGGCAGCTAAGCGAGATCACCCGTCCAGGTGATCGTGTGCTGATGCAGGCCCCCCCCCATCAAGTCGCCGCATCGCCATCGGAGGCGCAGCCCATCATGCAGGCGAGCGGGCACGAATGCCCTCCAGCGTCGCAGGATGGAGGCGGCGGGCCAATGCCAGGCGCCTCGGCGCTGCAGCCTGGCCAGTCAGCAGAGGTTTACGGTACCCGCAGGCGTCCTCTTTATTCCCAAGATGCTGACCTTATTTTGGGGCTTGAGGAGGCCCTCATCAAAGGGGGGGCTGTCAAACGCACTGCCAAGGAGAATGTAGGTCATCTTCTTAGATTGGGCCGCTGGCTCTTTGAAAACAAAAAGCAGGCCATTGCTGCTCGGCTCGACGACGAGTCGTTGACCGTTGATGCGTGCGAGTTCTTCGGAAAGGGTAATCCCACGAGACTCCTTACGGCAATAGGTCATCTCCGGACCTCGCAGTCGACGGGCGGAATCGTGCCGATCGCAGACCGCGCTAAGCTGAATCCTTATCCCCAGGACGCGGCTCTCATCGAAGAGTACAAAAACGAAGCAACGACAGGTACCGTCAGTACCTATGCATTTACCCTTAGCAGTTTCAGTGACTACCTGCGTAAAAACAACAAGAAGGGCATTGCTGCTCGGCTTTCCGGCAAGGCGTTGGATGGAGATGTCGGAGACTATAAGAAGGACGTCGGTGGTAATAGGCGGATCGGTGCCGCACTGGCTCATCTCCGAAAATCGCGGGCCGGCGCTAAAGCGATGGAGCTCGATCGCCATATTTCTCCCGGTCCTGATCCCGAACGCGCGGCCCTGATGGAGCCGAGGCGGGTCAGCGACGCCGCTGCGGAGCACCGCGCGTCGCAGGAAGCTGGCAGTTGGCCAGAGAAGCTTCCTGCAGAAGGCTACGATCAGGATTTGGTTTTGGGGCTGATGGACGAACCCGGTCCGTCGCACTCGGCGCTGCAGCCGGCTCAGTCAACTGGAGTTTTGAGAAGGCAGAGGAAGCAGCCACTTTATTCCGAGGATGGTCCCCTTATTTCGGGGCTTGAGAAGGCCCTCATCAAGAGCGGGGCCACCGAAATCAGCGCCAAGGCCAATGTATATTCTCTTCGCAGCTTTGGCCGCTGGCTTGTCGCAAATAACAAAGAGTCCATTGCTGCTCGGCTCGACGACGAGTCGTTGACCATTGATGCGCGCGAGTTCTTCGGAAAGGGTAATCCCACGAGACTCCTTAAGGCAATAGATCATCTCCGGACCTCGCAGTCGACGGGCGGAATCGTGCCGATCGCAGACCGCGCTAAGCTGAATCCGTATCCCAAGGACGCGGCTCTCATCAAAGAGTACAAAAACGAAGCAACGACAGGTACCGCCAGTACCTATGCAGTTGTTCTTAACAGTTTCAGTGACTACCTGCGTGAAAACAACAAGAAGGGCATTGCTGCTCGGCTTTCCGGCAAGGCGTTGGATGGAGATGTCGAGAGCTATAGGAAAGACGCCGCCGGGGGTAATCGGAATATCGGTGCCGCACTGACCCATCTCCGAAAATCGTCGGCCGGCGCTAAGGCGATGGAGCTTGAGCGCCATATTTCCCCCTTTCCTGATCCCGAAGACGCGGCCCTGACGGAGCCGAGGCGGGTCGGCGACGCCGCTGCGGAGCACCGCGCGTCGCAGGAAGCTGGCAGTTGGCCAGAGGAGCTGCTTCCTGCGGAAGCCCACGATCAGGATTTGCTTTGGGGGCTGATGGACGAACCCGGCCCGCCGTCCTCGGCGCTGCAGCCGGCTCGATCAACTGGGGTTCGCAGGAAGCAGCCTCTTTATTCCGAGGACGCTCCCCTTATTTCGGGGCTTGAGGAGGCCCTCATCAAGGGCGGGGCCGCTGAAGCCACCACCAAGGATTATGCAGGTTCTCTTCGCAGGTTTGGCCGCTGGCTCTTCGAAAATGACAAAAAGGGCATTGCTGCTCGGCTCGACGGCGAGTCGTTGACCATTGATGCGCGCGAGTTCATCGGAAAGGGTGATCCCGCGAAACTCCTTGCGGCAATAGATCATCTCCGGACCTCGCAGTCGACGGGCGGGATCGTGCCGATCGCAGGCCGCGCTAAGCTGAATCCTTATCCCCAGGACGTGGCTCTCATCAAAGAGTACAAAAACAAAGCTGCGACAGGTACCGTACGTACCTATGCAGTTGTTCTTAACAGTTTCAGTGACTACCTGCGTGAAAATAACAAGAAGGGCATTGCTGCTCGGCTTTCCGGCAAGGCGTTGGATGGAGATGTCGAGAGCTATAGGAAGGACGCCGGGGGTAATCGGAATATCGGTGCCGCACTGGCTGATCTCCGAAAATCGCAGGCTGGCGCTAAAGCGATGGAGCGCGAGCGCCATATTTCCCCCGTTCCTGATCCCGAAGACGCGGCACTGATGGAGCCGATGCCCGTCGGCGGCGCCGCTGCGCAGCACAGCGCGTCGCAGGACGCGGGCAGTTGGCCAAAGGAGCTGCTTCCTGTAGAAGGCTACGATCAGGATTTGCTTTGGGAGCTGATGGACGAACCCGGCCCGTCGTCATCTCTTCTTGAGCCAGCCGCGCGCCATGACCAGTCATCGGATCCCGGAGAGTCCATTCGTCCCTTGAATTGGGGCTACGACCGCCAGCAGTTCCCGGACGAGCCGATCGGTGCACTTGCCAAGAGCAACCTCCTGCCAAGCAAGGAGGTCCTCATCAACGATGAGCATGACACAGCTGAATTGAGGCCAGCGAAAAGGCCGAGGACCCTAGACAATCTGCAAGGCCTTGCCATTGAGCGGCAGCTGAGCGAGATCGCCAATTCAGGCGGTCGCCTGCTGACGTCGGCCCCCACCCATCAACTGGGTGCATCGCCATGGCAGGCGCAGCCGACGATGCAGGGGAGTGGGTACCAAGATGCCACGGCGCCGCAGCGAGCTGTCAGTCGGCCATTGGTCCTCCCGGAAGGTTATGATCAGGATCTGCGTTTGATGGTGGAAGACGGCCCACCGTGGCCCGGGGTTCCCCCGGAGCAGGCGCAGGACATAGTCCAAGCTGGACAGCAGGAACCTGCCTGGTCCGCCTCAACCTGGTCGCCGCAGATGCCGCTCAACTTTGATTGGAGTATGTGGCCGATGCTGGAAGCATCGCCAGCGCACTCTACCAGGGCTCCCTCAGACATCTACGTTGGTCTTGAGCCATTTCTTGCTCTGAATGCGCCGACACCGTCCGAGTTGCGCGACGATGCTCACTTTGAGCCAGCGCAGGCTGCCAGGGCTCGCTCAAGCACCTACGGCGGTCCTCCGTTGGTTGATCTGACTGCGGCCACGCCGTCTGAATCACGCGACGATGTTAATTCTGTGCCGGCGTTTCCGAGCACCTCCTACGATGCTCAGATCGGGGCTTTAGGTCCGACAGCCTCGTCTCACGGCCGCGGGCTGGTGCTCGAGGACACGGAATGGCTGGGCGACGAGCATGTCCTGAGAGATTACCAGCTCCTGGCGCAAGAGTTGGGGGGGGACAATCCGAATCTCGCCGCCCGGACGCGGTTCGTGGATCCTCTCATAACCCTTGTTAGCCTGCGCTTGGGCACCGAGAGCGAAATGCTACGCGCATTCCAGCGCATCGTCCATGATCAGAATGGTGACGACACAGCCGACTTCCTGTTCCTGCCAGTGAACAATGCCCGTGCTACGAATCTCCCCGGCACCCATTGGTCGTTGCTGTTTGTTGATCGCCGCGACCGCGAAAGGCCGGTTGCCTATCGCTACGACTCCATGGGGGAATACAACAACGCGCCCGCAGCAGAGCTCGCAGCAAGGCTGGGCGCCCGCCTGGAGTCACGCGGCATGACCCAGCAGCTGAACACTTATGATTGCGGCGTCTTCGTGGTGGACGGCACGCGGGCGCTGGTTAGGCAATTGGAGCAAGGACGAGCACCACACCTGCTGAACCTCAGCAGCCTCGTTGCCAATCGGCAGGCGCTGCAGAACCGACTCGGGGGCTGATGTCGTACGCATACGACGAAGCTTACGATTACCCACATTTTTGAGTCAGAGTGTCGCTCCCGTTGCGATATCGATGACTCGCGACAATCCGCGCCACATGATCAGATTCCCTGGTGGCGGATCGTTGGCACGGGCGAGGTAGCCGCCGAGCCTGGCGATCTTGATGAGATAATGCGACAATGTCTTTCGTTGTGCGCTGACTGGAATCTTGTCTTTGACGAGCCGATCAAGCAATTGGATTTCACCTTTGGTCAGCACAAACTCCGGTGAGGCATTTGGCGCTGAACGATTAAGCATCGTCATCCAAAAAATGCGCCAGCTCACAATGCAGAATACCGAGATCAGATTCGTCAGTCGCTGAGCGGTCCGCAGTTGCGAGACCTTCATCCCGGGTAACATTACTTCCTGAGGCAATACGTCTGGCCGACATTCCGCGCCTATGGCCATGGTCGCCGACAAGATCGTCGTGATCAGCCGCCGCGCCCACGAGAGCGATGTCTGGACCTGGACCTCGTCCGGCGGCTCCGGATTCGAGATCGCCCGGGCCCGCGACGAGGACGCGGCACGTGTGGTGCGCGGCACCGAGATCGTCCTGCACCTGAAGGACGACGCGAAGAAATATCTCGAGACCTACGAGATCGAGCGCATCGTCGGTGCCTATTCCGACAACATCCTGTTTCCCATTGAGCTCGTGCCCGGTGAGGGCGAACCGCGCCAGATCAATTCGGCGAGCGCGCTGTGGCAGCGCTCGAAATCCGAGCTGACGGCGGAGGACTACAAGAAGGCCTATCAGCAGATCAACTCCGCCTTCGACGATCCCGCGATGACGCTGCACTACCGCGCCGAGGGCCGCTATTCCTACGCCGTGCTGCTGTTCGCGCCGTCGACAAAACCGTTCGACCTGTTCGAGCCGAACCGGAAGGGCCGGGTGAAGCTTTACGTCCGCCGCGTCTTCATCACCGATGATGCCGATCTGCTGCCGGGTTACCTCCGCTTCATCCGCGGCGTGGTCGACAGCGAGGATCTCCCGCTCAACATCTCCCGCGAGATGCTCCAGAACAATCCGCAGCTCGCACAGATCCGCAAAGCCGTGGCGACGCGTGTCGTGTCCGAGCTCGAAAGCCTCGCCGAGAAGGATCCGGAGAACTTTGCCAAGATCTGGGACGCCTTCGGCGCGGTGCTGAAGGAAGGCATCTATGAGGATTTCGAGCGTCGCGAAAAGCTGCTCGCGTTGGCGCGCTTCACCACCACGTCGGGCGAGAAGCGGTCGCTGAAGCAGGTCATCGCCGATTTCAAGCCGAACCAGACCGAGATCTATTATCTCGTCGGCGACAGCATCAAGCGGCTGAAGTCCAATCCGCGGCTGGAAGCTGCGACCGCGCGCGGCATCGAGGTGCTGCTGCTGTCCGATCCCGTCGACGCCTTCTGGACCTCGATGCCCTCGGAGTTCGAGGGCAAGCCGCTGAAGTCGCTGAGCCAGGGCGATCTCAATCTCGACCTGATCCCGCGTGTCGACGAGGCGGACGAGGCGAAAAAGGACGAGCCGGCCGCCGACGAAGCCGCCACCATCGCGGTGATCAAGGCCGCGCTCGGCGAGCGTGTCAGCGACGTCAAGGTCTCGACGCGCCTCACCAGCTCGGCCTCCTGCCTCGTTGCCGACAGCCAGGGGCCGAGCCGCGAGCTCGAGCGCATCCTGTCGCAGCAGAACCGCGGCATGCGGACCAAGCCGATCCTCGAGATCAACCTGCGCCATCCGCTGGTGACGGCGATCACCAGGGCCCAGGCTAGCTCAGAGGTCGTCGACGACCTCAGCCTGCTACTGCTCGAGCAGGCGCAGATCCTCGACAGCGAGTTGCCGGAAGACCCGGCTGCGTTCGCGGCGAGGTTGAACCAGCTGGTGCTGCAAGGACTCGGGTAACTCGCAATTCTCAGTGTGCCCAACGGCGCGGATCACCAATGGAGGAAGGTGCCACCCAGACAGTAGGTTTGATCTGGTAGCTGGCAAGCGGCTTGTCTGAGCAAAGGCCGCCGAGGGCGGTTGAGCATCCATTGGGCCGTAACGTGAGGAAAGCCTGAGCAGATATCGAAAGTGAAATTGCAGATGCCAACCCGCCTGAGATTCGGGGAAGGCAGCGTGGGACAGGTAGCAACCGACACGAGCACCTGTCTCGATCTGCCGGGGTGGGCACGGCACGCCGGAATGGTGATTCGGGGAATTGGGAAGGCCCGCAGGGGGGCGGAGGTCGCGTCTTCAACGTCGCAATTGGCGGCTCGCCTACAACCTGATCCTCATCCCCAAACTGGTTGCAGCGTAGCCAACTTGGCGTCCAGACCACCAAAGCGCTTCAAACTCTCAAACAAATCATCCCAACAATGGCACCCGCGACAGAACAAACGCCCAATTCCTTGGATTTTTCAGTAAACTGCTAGAGCATTTTCCGACCGGAAAGAATCGGGTGGGGATTCCCAAAACGGCGCGAGTCAGATTCAAGCTGCATGCTGGCGAGGGAGGCCAGCATGTATGGCCAGGGCGCTTTCGGTTGATCTTCGCCAAAGGGTGGTAGCCGCGATTGACGGTGGCATGTCCTGTCGACAGGCTGCTGAGCGCTTTGGTGTCAGCGCGGCCAGTGCGATCCGCTGGCGCGGTCGCCTCAAGAAAGTTGGCGACATCGTTCCTAAACGCCAGGGCGGTGACCGCAAATCGCAGCGCATCGAAGCGCATTCGCAATTGATTCTGGAGGCGGTGACAGCGAGGCCGGATATCACGCTTGCCGAGTTGCGAGAACTGTTGAAACGTCGTGGAATATCGACTGGCATCGCGTCGCTCTGGCGTTTTTTCCAGCGCAGAAAGATCACACTTAAAAAAAGACAGCGCACGCCGCCGAGCAACGGCGCGGCGATATAAATGCCGCACGTGAGGAGTGGTTCGAAGGGCAAATCGACCTTGACCCTGAGCGTCTCGTCTTCATCGACGAAACCAGCGCCAACACCAAAATGGCGCGGCGTTACGGGCGCTCGCCACGCGGCGAGCGATGTCGTGCAGCTATCCCACACGGACATTGGAAGACGACGACGTTCACCGCTGGATTGCGCTCCGACGGTCTGATCGCGCCGCTTGTTCTGGACGGTCCAATGGATGGCGACGCTTTCCTGGCCTACGTCGAGCAATTGCTCGCCCCATCGCTGCGGCCGGGCGATACCGTTATCATGGACAACTTGCCCGCTCACAAGGTCCATGGCGTTCGAGAGGCCATCCAGGCGGTCGGAGCTAGCCTGCTCTATCTTCCGCCCTACAGTCCAGACTTCAACCCGATTGAAATGGCCTTCTCCAAACTGAAAGCGCTGTTGCGGACCGCCGCAGCCCGCACCATGCCCGATCTCTGGCAAGCAATCGCCAACGCTCTCAAACGCTTCTCACCCGAGGAATGTCAAAATTATCTCGTCGCGGCTGGTTACGACGCAACGT
This sequence comes from Bradyrhizobium barranii subsp. apii, assembly GCF_011516635.5. Taxonomy (GTDB): domain Bacteria; phylum Pseudomonadota; class Alphaproteobacteria; order Rhizobiales; family Xanthobacteraceae; genus Bradyrhizobium; species Bradyrhizobium barranii. The sequence goes on from NZ_CP096257.1 coordinate 15,031, forward strand.
GATCGGAAAACGCTCTAGGTCGCGCTTCCTGGCAGACGACGGGGTAGCGGCCGGCGAAGCGGTGGAGACCTGAGCGCCAATGCGGCCGTCATGCGGGCGGAGGCGCTCTCGCGCAAGCCCGGCTGCGTCGGCGCGATCGCGTTCAGCCGCAGCGGGGATCCGGCGACCGGCGAGTTCGGCGACGTGCCGGACGACCTGAGCGCTTTGTGAAGCCCGACTAACCCGGGAGCGAATGCTCAAGGAAGAAGCGCAGCATCTCCCTCGTCGCGTCCGGCCCGCGGGGATCGGTGTAGGAGCCGGCGGGACTGCCTCCCGACCAGGCGTGGCCGGCGCCGTGAACGTTCCAATGCTCGGAGATGGCCCGCCCTCTCGGATCGGTCAGGTTCGTGCGGGTGTAGGCGTGCCCATGGGGCACTCGTCCGTCGCTCACCTTCGCTTTCAAACCTGCCGCCTTGATGGACTGCTCGACAATCCGGTCGCCGTTGTTCGGATGCACCGTGGTGTCGCGATCGCCATGGAAAACGATGGTCGGCACTGGCGGTCCACCATCGGCAATTTCAGACCCGCCTCCCTGCCGCATGGCGACGAACGCGGAGGGAAGATCGCTTGCCGCCCCGCAGGCGAGGCCGGAATGGATCCCGACGGCCGCGTACAGATCGGCGTGGGTCGCTGCCATGATGGCGGCGAGCGCCCCGCCGGCCGACAGACCTGCGACGTAGACCCGCTTCGGATCGATCGGATAGTCCCGCATGACCTGGCGAGTGATGCCCGCGATCAGCGAAGGCTCCCCGCCGTCCCGGTGCTGGTCGCCCGTGCGAAACCAATTCCAGCATTTCGCCTGGTTGGCTCCGCTGGGCTGCTCCGGATAGACCACGAAGCAATTTCGCTCTTCCGCCAGGAAATTCATCCGGGTCCCGGCCGCGAATTCGTCCGGCGACTGGGTGCAGCCGTGAAGCATGACGACCAGAGGAAGCGGCTTTTCTTGGGAGCGGCTTGGGACGAACAGCTTGTAATTCCGGCTTCCATTCGCGCTGCGGAAAGTGCCTGCGATGAATCTCGTGCCTTGGGGCGCGATATCCGTCGTGGCAGGCGGAGCGCGGGTCATCGGACCACGCAGGTTGAGTCCGGGGAAGTCTTTCAAGCGATCGAAGCTTTGCAAAGGAGCGGGAGAAACCCGGGTGGTTCGTCGGCTTTCCTTCTCCTCGACGATGCTGGCCTTCACGTCGATGGTCGGCGGCTCGAGCCGAGCTGGCGAGACACGAGCATGGGACGGTTCTGGCGACTCGCCGCGGAGCATGCGCTGCAGGAGCGCGGTGGCCTCGACCAGTTGGCCCGTAAGCGTGAGGCGCGTGGCCTCGGAAATCAAGTTCTGGCTCAGCATCGCATTCACCTTGTTCTGTCGGAGAGGGCGGCCTTGACCGCGGGAGTGGCGTGAAGGGCACCGAGCACCGAGACCGAAGCAATGGTGGCGCCGGCCAGCTCGGGGGTGACGTCCTGGGCGATGGTCGCGAGACCCAGCACGTTGATGTGCAGCATCTCGCCGGCGCGCCGCGCCGCTTCGAGATCCTCGCGGCTGTAGTTCCGCACGCCCAAGTCCAAGCCCTTTCGGACCGTCGACTGCTTCACGACGTCCGCGTGGCGTTCGAGCTGGTTGCGGATGGCCGTCCGGATGAAATCCGTGCGGTTCGAATAGAACCCTTCCTGCACCATCAGATCGACCTGACCCAGATCGACATAGCCAAGGTTGATCGTGATCTTCTCTGTATCGGGGATCCGAGGTCGCAGCTCGCGCACATTGTCGACCATGAAAGCATCCATTTTCACCATCCATCAGGATGGCGTAGGGATTTTATGTGGATGTTCAGGAGCTATTTTCAAGGGGGCAGCGAAAAATCGGTTAGACGCTGGCAGTTCGTCGGCCGGCCTCGTCTCGCGCCGACGTTCAGCGTTTGGCGCCGCGAACGCCGCAGCCGAGTTCCCGGCGGCGGCAGAAATCAATCCGCGGTACGCGCTTTCATACTCGCGCGCCATTCGGTCCGCGGAGAAGCGCTCCTCGAAGCGGGTGCGATGGCGTCCTGGTCCACCCCCGGATCTTCCACGATCAACCCGCGCGGGGTCGGCTACGCGAAGCGTGCCGCCGCTTGGCTTATGCCGGCGCGGTGATCGCGACCGGGGCCGGTCCTTCGAGGAGCCATCGAGCGGGAATTCCCCCGCTCCGGATGGAGCCTCAAGACAATGTCCTATCTCAGCCTCGCACAAAAACCACGCCTTCAACCTTGCCCGCACCCTGATGGTCCCGGTCACGCTCTTCCAGGTCGACGGCGAATACGGCGTCATGCCCAGCGACGAGATCGACGAAGGTAACGGCCTCGACATCATCCACGAATATAATCCGCACGATGAACGGCCGGCTCACTGAGCCGGCTTCGCTTTCGCGGAGGCTCTGTTCCGTGGGTGCCGCCACCCAACCGGTGGGAGCCTACCGCGTCTGCGCAGACAGCGATCTGGTTACGTCGCCGCCTTCTTTCCTTTCGGATGATATCCGCGATTGCGCTTCTGGCGCAGCAGGTCGAGGAACAGCCTGACCGCTTCGTCCTCGCGCGCGAAGCTGTGCTTCATCATCTGACCTTGTGCGCCGATCCGTCCCCAGCGGCGTGTCAGGCAGATGTCGCCGAAGAGCGTCGGTTCGATGGCCATGGCGTAGAACCGGGCCATGTTCTTCGAGGCGTCGGTGCGTTCGATATAGAGCTGGTAGGGCTGCGCGATCATGACGACAGAATCCCGCATCGGAGAATCCGCGTCCAATGAGTTTTTTGAATCGATCAGGGGCATATTGATTCATTTTTGCGAAGGGTGGCTTTTGGGGGCGGGCAGCTCTGGCGAGCGGACGGCTCTATGCGCCAAGCGCACCGAACCCGCGATGCGGTTTCGTCCTCCGGTGACGATCCTCCCGCGGTAGGTGGCACGGTCGAGAAAACCGATGATCGTAGCGTGTGCGGCGGGCTGCCGCGATCAATCGAGGGCGCACCAATCGCGTCGCGGCTCGTTCCAGCGCCGGGCGAGACCTTCCTCGACGAGCGTCGCGCCAAGCGAACGATCCGCGCGCGTGACCGTGCGCAGCTTGCGCCCGTACCGGTCAGTGTCGCGCCAGCCCGAGACTAGCGTGAAGCTGCCGGCGTTTAGTAGGACCAGCAACCGATCGCGGGCGATTTCGCCAGCCTGCCTCTCGTCGCGGCAATGCGGCGTGAAGATTTCCGGGGCGCCGATATCGGCGATCCTGATCTTATCACCCCTGAACCAGAATGTGTCACCGTCGACGACGCAGTTCACGCGGATCGGCCCATCGCAAAGCGTGAAACGGGCCCTCAGCGTATCGCTCCGCAGAGGCGGCGGGATGACCAAAGTGGTGGTCTCGTATCGCTCCGGCATATCCGGCGAATGCCGCGAGGGGACACCGATGGCGATCGCCAGGATCGCAATGATCGCCATTGGCTCCCACAACAAGAAAGCGCAGCGCCGTCATGCTTTTTCTTCCGGTTGGAATCGGTTGTGACCGACGCAAGCCTTCATATCGTCGCGCCGGAACCAGATGGCGCGGCCGCACCGCAATGGTGCGTTGCCGGCGGTGAACACGATCTGCTCGTCGGCGCGCATGCGCAGCACTTCGTGCGGCTGGATCAGCGGCCGCGAGGCCAGCTGCTTCGAGCGCGTCCGCGACGAACCGGACGCCTGCGAGGAGCGGCTGACCTGGTCGATCTCGACCGTGGTCATGCCGCAGCGCTTTGAGATGTAGTCGGCGGTTTCCGGGTCGTTCACGGCCGCGAAGGCGATCCAGCTCGCGCTCTCGAACCATTTGCTTGCCGCGTCGCGGCCGCCATAGGTTTCGCGCATCTGACCGATCGACTGGAACAACAGGAGGAGCGTGATGCCGTATTTGCGGCCGGCGTCGCGGGCGGTCTCCAGGATGCGCATGAAGCCGAGGCGTGCCACCTCGTCGAGCAGGAACAAAGCCCGTCCCGTCACCGCGCCGTTGTGGTTGTAGATCGCGTTCATGAAGGAGCCGATGATGACGCGGGCGAGTCCGGCATGGGTCTCCAGCGTCTTCAGGTCGAGATTGATGAACACGTCGGTCTGGCCGCCGGCGAGATCGTCGCTGACGAAGGTCGAGCCGGACACGAGCGCGGCATAGTTCGGATAGGAAAGCCAGTGGGTTTCCTTGACGGCGTTGGCGTAGACGCCGCTGAACGTCTCCGGCGTCATGTTGACGAAGACGGCAACGTTCTCCTTCACGAAGGCCGATTCCGAATTGTCGTAGATCGCCTGCAGACGAGCGCGCAGCTTGGGCTCCGGTTCGGACAGATTGGCGCGGACCTGGCGAAGCGTCTGGTTCTTGTCTTCCGTATGCCCTGACAGGCAGACATCGGCGATCAGCGCGGTCAGAAGCTGCAGCGCCGAGGCGCGGAAGAAATCGTCGCGCACACCGCGGGCGCCGCCGCTGTCGCTCATGATCCATGAGGCGACGGCGGCGATGTCTTCCTCCTTCGTGCCGCCGAAACGACCGATCCAGTCGAGAGCATTGAAGCCGGTTCGCGGCAGGTTCGTTGCTTCCTGGGCTGCTTCTGGCGGACGACCTTGCGCGGTTCGCTGTCCCGCATGTGGATCGAGCACATGCACGGTGCGCCCCGCCGCGCGCCGATGGGCGATCACCATTGGCGCGACTTCGTTGGACGGGTCGAGGACCACGAGCGCGCCGCCCCATTTGAGTGCGGTCGGAACCGTCACCGACGTCGTCTTGAAGCCGCCGGAACCGGCGAAGACAATGCCGTGCGACGAGCCGAAAGAGGCGTCAAAACAGAGCAGCGGCGGGCGGCCGCCGAACCCCCAGCTCTGGCGATTCGTGGTGCGAAACGGCTGAGCTGCCGCGCTGTCCCTATCGACGCGGTAACGCTCGCCGACGACGATGCCGCCAGCGTTGCCGAAGAGCCGTGCGGCTTCTGGCATCGACATCCAGTCCGCGTCGCCGTGCAGCGCGCGACGGCCGCGAACGCGCTTCGGGTCTGGCGCCGCAAAGGCGGCATTGCCCTTCACGGCGACGCGGAGCGCGAAGATGCCGCCCATCAGCACAACGCTGGCTGCGACCATGGTCGCCGGGTCGATCTGGGCCACCGCTGATCGGCCAGGGACGATGGTCTCGGGAGCCCCGGACAGGCGCATCGCTTCGCGCGCGAGGGCGATGGAAATCGCCGATACGCATCCTGCGACGACGCTCCACGCCGCCGCGCGGATACTCGCGGAGCCGGCGGTGGCGAACAGGAAGATGACGCCGATCCCTGCTGCCGCGATATAGGGCATCGCCAGCCCGGCGCGGGCGAACAGGAGACGCTGCGCCTCCGTCTTGCCGAGGCCGGCAAGCCCATGCCCGATTCCGGTCAACCCGAAGATCGCGCCGAGCATCAGGGCCATCGGCACGATCAGCAGAAGGAGCCTATTCGCCGTCACGGCCGAACGCCTCCGCCCCGATCGCGGCAAGCCGTGCTCGCTCGGCTTCGTCGGTTCTCAGCCGGCGACCGAGTTCGATCAGCGCGCCGAGCAGGACCGCGCGCTTCTCGTAGCGCAGCCCCGCCTTTGCGATCAGGCCACCGAGCTCGATCTTCTCGCGCGTGTCCTTCTTGCGGGCCTCGGAGGATGACGCCTGGCGCATGCGCTCATACCTCGCCAGCGCCATTCGCATGCGCGCCAGACGCGACCTTCGCGGCAGGAGCGCTCGGATCGCCTCCGGCCTCGGCTCCCTTCCTTCCGGTCGCCTTCCCTGCCTTCCCGCGAAACCGGCCGGCGAGATCCTCGAACGTGGCCAGAAGCTCGCCTTCCTCGATCTCGATCTCACCGAGTCCGGCCCTGAGCGCGATGCGCCCGATCCGCTCGGCCTCGCGTGTCTCTGCGGCCTTCAACTGTTCCTGGAGGCGAGTGATTTCTTCGCGGATCTTCGACGACGGTTTCTTCATTTTCGGTTGAGCCTCCGTGCTGGGCAGTGTTGCGGGACTGTGCGGAGGATTTCGGAAGTCGCTGGCCCGAGCGACTAATAAAAAAGCTAGTCGGCAAAGCCGACGCCGCTTGAGATCATCCCGGCCGCTCGATGAGAGCGGTCCAAGGGCGCAGTAATACGTCGCATCCGCGACGTCCTGTTTTCCCGCCTGCCGGGGTGTCCCACCCTGGCGTGGCCCTGCCGCCGCCCCCGACGAGCATCTGTGTTCCGCCCTCGTCCGGGAGATCGCGCCGCCTTGGCCATCACGCATTTCACGCCCCAGCTCATTTCGCGCGGTTCCGGCCGCAGCGCCGTGCTGTCGGCAGCGTACCGGCACTGCGCGCGCATGGAGCATCAGGCGGAGGGGCGGACCGTCGACTATTCCACCAAGCGGGGCCTGCGGCATGAGGAATTCCTGTTGCCGCCGGATGGCCCACAATGGGCGCGTGAGCTGATCGCCGACCGCTCGGTCGCCGGCGCCGCCGAGGCGTTCTGGAACGCAATCGAGGCCTTCGAGAAACGCTCCGATGCGCAGCTCGCGAAGGAATTCATCATCGCCCTGCCGGTCGAACTCACCGTCGACCAGAACATCGCCCTGGTGCGGGAGTTCGTCGCAACCCAGGTCCTCGCGCGCGGACAGGTCGCCGACTGGGTTTTCCATGACGAGCCCGGCAATCCGCACATCCATCTGATGACCACTCTTCGCCCTCTCGGCGACAACGGATTTGGGCCGAAGAAGGTGCCGGTCATCGGTGATGATGGCGCACCCCTGCGCAACGATTTCGGCAAGATCGTTTACCGGCTTTGGTCGGGAGAGAAGGCCGAGTTCCTCGAGCAACGCGAAGGCTGGCTCGACCTTCAGAACAAGCATCTGGCGCTCGCCGGCCTCGAGATCCGCGTCGATGGCCGCTCCTATGCCGAGCGCGGCATCGATCTTGCCCCGACGACGCATATCGGCGTGTCGACCAAGGCGATCGACCGGAAAGGAAAGAAGGCGGGCTGGTCCCCGAAGCTCGAGCGTATCGCGCTCCACGAAGAACGAAAGGCCGACAACCGTGAGCGGATGCTGCGGCGTCCTGAGATCGTGCTCGATCTCGTCACGCGCGAGCTGAGCGTCTTCACCGAGCGTGACATCGCCAGGGTGGTGCACCGCTATGTCGACGATGCCGGAACTTTCCAGCATCTGATGGCGCGCATCCTCCAGAACCCGGATGTGCTGCGGCTGGAGGGCGAGCGCATCGCGCTTGAGACCGGAATCCGCGAGCCCGCCAAATACACGACGCGCGAGCTCATCAGGCTCGAAGCCGAGATGGCGCATCGCGCCGTCTGGCTTGCCGGCCGATCCTCGCATGGCGTCCGGGAGAAAGTGCTGGCGGCGGCCTTCGAGCGTCATGACCGTCTGTCGGAAGAGCAGCGCGTCGCGATCGCGCATGTCGCCGGTGAGGGGCGGATCGCGGCTGTGGTCGGGCGCGCCGGCGCCGGCAAGACCACCATGATGAAGGCGGCGCGCGAAGTGTGGGAAGCGGCCGGCTATCGTGTGGTCGGCGGCGCGCTTGCCGGCAAGGCGTCCGAGGGATTGGAGAAGGAAGCAGGCATCGCCTCGCGCACGCTGGCCTCGTGGGAGCTTGCCTGGTCGAACGGGCGCGAGCAACTCGACGACAAGACCATCTTTGTCCTCGACGAGGCCGGCATGGTGTCGTCGCGGCAGATGGCGCTGTTCGTCGAAGCGGTTGTGAAGACCGGCGCTAAACTGGTGCTCGTCGGCGACCCCGATCAGCTTCAACCGATCGAGGCCGGTGCTGCGTTCCGCGCCATCGTGGCGCGCACCGGCTATGCCGAACTCGAAACCATCTATCGCCAGCGCGAGCAATGGATGCGCGATGCCTCGCTCGATCTCGCGCGGGGCCGCGTTGCCGAGGCGCTGCAGGCCTATGGCGCGAACGGCAAGCTGGAAGCGCGCAAGTTCAAGGCGCAAGCCGTCACGGCGCTGATCGAGGACTGGAACCGCGACTACGATCCGGCGAAATCCATCCTGATCCTCGCCCATCTCCGGCGCGATGTCCGCGCCCTCAACAACATGGCGCGGGCGAAGCTGATCGAGCGCGGCCTCGTCGAGGATGGTCAGGCGTTCTGCACTGAGGACGGCCAGCGCAAGTTCTCGGCCGGCGACCAGATCGTCTCCTGAAGAACGAGGGGTCGCTCGGCGTCAAGAACGGCATGATCGCGCGTGTCATCGAGGCGCGGTCGGGCTGGTTCGCGGCGATGATCGGCGAGGGCGAACGCCAGCGCCGCGTCGAGGTCGACCAGCGCTTCTATGCGAACGTCGACCACGGTTATGCCACCACGATCCACAAGAGCCAGGGCGCGACCGTCGACCGGGTGAAGGTGCTCGCCACGCTCTCGCTCGACCGGCATCTTGCCTATGTCGCGCTGACCCGCCATCGCGAGAATGTCGCTCTCTATTACGGGGCGATTTCCTTCGGAAAGGCCGGCGGGCTCACCAAGATCCTGTCGCAGAGCCGGGCGAAAGAAACCACCCTCGACTATGAGCGCGGCCCTTCCTATCGCGCCGCGCTGCGCTTTGCCGAAGCGCGCGGTCTCCATCTCATGCGTGTCGCCCGCACCCTCGTCGCCGACAAGGTTCGTTGGACCGTCCGGCAGAGCTCCAGGCTCGCCGATCTCGGAGCGCGGCTCCTCGCGCTCGGCGCCCGGCTTGGCCTCGGCGCAGCTCGGAAACAGACGATTCCCAACGGCACAAAGGAGGCAAAGCCGATGGTCGCCGGCATCACCACCTTCGCCAAATCGATCGACCAGGTTGTCGAGGACAAGCTCGCCGCCGATCCCGCCTTGAAGAAGCAATGGGAGGAGATCTCGACCCGCTTCCGCTTCGTCTTCGCCGATCCCGAAGCCTCGTTCCGCAAGGTCGATATCGACAGCATGCTGAAGGACAAGGCGACTGCGCAATCCACCCTGTCGAAACTCGCGGAGAAGCCCGACAGCTTCGGTGCGCTGAAGGGCAAAACCGGCCTTCTGGCCAGCCGTGCCGACAAGCAGGACAGGCAGCGGGCGGACCTCAACGTGCCGGCGCTCGCCCGTGATCTTGAGCGGTTCTTGCGGCTGCGCTCGGAGGCGGAACATCGTTACGAGGCGGAGGAGCGCGCCGCTCGGCTGAAGGTCGCTGTCGACATTCCGGCGCTGTCGCCGTCGGCGAAGCAGACACTCGAGCGCATCCGCGACGCCATCGATCGGAACGACCTGCCCTCTGCCCTGGAGTTCGCGCTCGAGGACAAGATGATCGAGGCGGAGCTGGAAGGTTTTGCGCGTGCCGTGTCCGAGCGGTTCGGCGAGCGCGCCTTCGTCGGCCTCTCGGCCAAGGATGCCGACGGCAAGGCTTTCGAGGCGATTTCCGGCGGGACGAACGCCGCGCAGAAGGAGGAGCTCAAAGCCGCCTGGCCCGATCTGAGAACCGCGCAGCAGCTCGCGGCTCAGCAGCGAACCGCGGAGGCGCAGAAAGAAGCCGACATCCTTCGGCAGGCGCGGCGTCCGGGGTTGTCGCTGTGATGACCTCGACCGCCGAGCGGCGATCGGAGCCGTCAGGGTCGGATGCCGCGACCAGAAGGAAAGGCTGTGTTCAGCGTCGGCGAGCATCCGCGATCATGGCGGCCGGCGGCGTGGCGATGATTGCGATCGCCGGCATCGCCTGGCTCGGCGGCTTGCGCCTCAACCTGACGCCAAGCGAGCCGCTCGGGCTGTGGCGGATCGTGCCGATCGATCGGCAAGTCGTCGCCGGCGATCTCGTGTTCGTCTGTCCGCCGCCTGGGCCGGTTTCCGTCTTCGGCCTCGAGCGCGGATACTTTCGGCGGGGGCCATGCTCCGGCGGCGCCGCGCCGCTCATCAAGACTGTCGGTGCGCTCTCGGGTGCGCGCATCGACATCGGCGCCGTGGTCATGATCGACGGCGTGCTTCTGCCCCGATTGCGCCTCAGCCCCGTCGACGGTCAGGGACGACCGCTTCCGCCTTGGGCGGGGGGCGTCGTTCCGCCCGGCAATTTCTTCCTTCACTCCACTTTCGCAGGTTCCTATGACTCGAGGTATTTTGGGCCGGTTCCGGAGGCCGGTCTCCTCGGCCTGGCGCGGCCGGTCCTCACTTTCGATCCCTGATCGCCGGCGCGCGCTCCTTCTCGCCGTCGCGGCGCTCCTCGTCGGCTGGATCGGTTGGAGCGGGGATGTCCTCGCATTGCCGCTCGCGATGCTGTTTCCAGCGCTCTGGGCGTGGTCGCAGGATCGTGCCGCGTCGGTGGCGATGGGATATTTCCTGGCGGCTTCGCGTGGCTTGCGCCAGGGCGTTGCGAGCTTCTTCGGTGCGTCGGTCTGGGCCGGCATTTTGCTGTGGGGCGCCGCGTCCGTCTGCTTCGTCGCGGTCCATGCCGTCCTATGGAGTCCCCGGCCGGGAAGCCAGAAGGCGTTCTGCTATCTGATCACGGCCGTGCTGATGGCGGTTCCGCCCTTCGGCATCGTCGGATGGGCGCATCCGATCAGGGCGGCCGGCGTGTTGTTTCCCGGATGGGGATGGTGGGGGCTTGCGGCGACCGCAACTGGCCTGCTCGTCATGACGACGAAGGCTTGGCCAGTGGCCGCCATTGCCCTGGCCGATGCTTGGGCCCGGCTGTTCGGTCTTCCCCGCGTCACCGTCTTCAACCTCTGAACAGGAATTCGCCCATGGCCGTTGATGCCGATCTCATCCAGAAATGTGCCGATCCCACCCTGAAACCCGCCATCGTCGAGAAATTCTTGCATGCCGCGGGAGCGCCCGATCCGCTTGCCGTGATGGTGCGCAGCGGCGATCGCATCATCCTGCTGCCGCCGGTCAAAACCCCGGAGGAGGCGCTCGAACTCGCCCGCAGCCATATCGGTCGAGCCGTCGTGCGCGTCGGCATCACGCAGTATCCGGCCGGTCTCGGCGTGAAGGATCCGTCGGAGATGTCGCCGGATCTGTTCGACGCTTGCAAGAACATCCGCGCGGGCACGGCCCTCTTCGGCAAGGTCTGGCGGATCGTCTGGAAATGGTATGGCAATCCGACCGACGATAGCGTCATGTCACAGATGTTCGACGACGCGGTCGAGGCCTGGACGCGCGGGCAATTTGAGGGGACGGCGGTGTTTACCGCTCCCGATCCTGGCGGACCGAAGCCGCCGGAGCCGAAGCGGGAGGAGGCGTCTCAGCCGGCTGCGGCGGCACCATCACCGTCACCGCAGGAGCCGGCGCCCGGCGATCCCCACAAATCGGGCATCCGTATTGATCTGTCCGGCATCGGCGGGCGCGCTCCGTGAATGCAGTAGGACTCTGCGTATCCAGCGGAGACTATGCTGCCGCGATGTCTGTCAGGCTGAAATCATTGCCCTTGAACAAGAGCGGCTCGCCGGTGGCCTTCGCCAGAGCGTAGGAAAAGTAATCGTCATAGTTCAGGCCGGCTCTGTGCCGCCCTTTCCCGAAATCGAGGAAGGCCTGTCGGGCAAGTTCGCCGTGCTCGACCGTCACCGGCTCGACCGTGATGCCGGCTCGGCGGAAGAAGGCCTCGGCCTGCCGCATTCCTTCCGGGCCGAGCTGGTTCTCGATCACCATCGACAGCCCGACATGGTTCGCCACGCTGATGCGGCAGGCGTCGGCATCGTGAATGAGACGGGCGAAGGCTTCCGCTTCAGGTTCGCGGTAGAGGATCGCCACCATGGCCGAGGTGTCGATGATCATTTCGGCAGAGCGGCCTGGCGCTCGCAATTGTGCCGGGCGCCGGGCGCGCCGTCGCGGTCGGAAGCCCTTGTTGGCCTCGATCATGCCGGCCGCGACCCATCGCAAGGCCATACCGGCATCCCGCCAGCGTTTGATGTTGCGCGTGACGCGGCGAATGGTGCCCATCATGTTCTCGGCGATGTTGGTACAGGCGAGCGATCGACGAAGCTCCTTCGGCAACTTCAACCGGACGACAGTCAGGATTTCGTCGAGGCCTTCAAGGATGCTCGCCGCTACACCGGGCCATTGCTGGTCGAGTCGACGCGCGAGATTGCGGATCAATTTTTCAGCCTTGTCGGCGTCATCGAGCTCCCAGGCCTGGCGCAGCACCCGACGGGTGGCCGCATGATGCTCTTTCGGCAGGCGTTCCATGATGTTGCGCGCCTTGTGGATCTGGCAGCGCTGGATCGCAGCGGCCGAACCGAAGGTGCGGCGGATCGCCTTCGACAACGCCTTCGCGCCGTCGGCGATGAACAGTGTTGGCACCGTCGGGTCGAGCCCGCGCGAGACCAGGTTGTCCAGCAGGGCCTGAACCGTGGCGGCATTCTCGGTCGCCCCTTCCACCAGCGCCAGCGGATGCTTGTTGCCTTCGCCGTCAACCCCGATCGCGGCGACCAGCACGAGATCGTCGCCGAGATGCAGCCCGTCGATTTGGACCACCAGAAGGTCGAGCGCGGACAGATCGGCAGCCATGAAGTCAGCCAGCCGCGCCGCCGACAGCGCTACGAACCTCCGCGAGGCCGCCGATTTCGAAATCCCCGATCCGGGCGGTGCCGGCACGTCACCCTCGTGCAGTCGGACAGCACGGCCGAACCGGCGCGTCGACACATTGATCAGCATCAGGTTCATCGCCCCGCGACCGAGCCAATCCTCCTGCGCCGCCGTTTCCCAGCTCGGGATCGTCACCTCGCGGCCGTCCACGCCCCGGACCCGCGGACGCTCGACCTCGATCTTGCCGCCGTGGAAACCAATCCGTCCCCGCGTTCGACCCCAACGGTGCGCCCGCCGCGCCGCGTCGCGACCGTGGCGCGGCCCGCAGGCCGCCACAACATCCGCCTCCATCGTCGTGCCGAGCGCCTCCATCCCTGCCGCAAGGCAGAACCGATCGAAGCTCGCCCGCACTTCTGCAAACGCTTCGTCCACAGCCCCGGTCGCCGACGAACCAGCCGGTTTGATATCTCTCGTCATGGCGTTGCTCTCCTTTATGGAATCAGCACCCCGAGCCTACCGGCTCAAGGTGGGCAACGCCGACCTCTTCAGAAATTCAACAGAACCCGGGAGTACGTCATGAAAGCTGATGCGCGCCTATGAGTGAGAGTCTCATCTGATCAAAGCCGTAGCGGGCAGATCAGGACCGAGTCTTGCGGGCGTCGCGGTAACGCGGCGTCTGAAGTGTAGACAGGGGCCATGTGGGGTGCGGGATTGAGCCACGAAATGCTGAATGTCACGGAGGCCGAGTGTGTTCCCGACCACGAAGGCAGAATGTGCGCCGTCGCTAAGCGAGACGGTGATGCTCCGTCGGGGTCGAAGGCCGGATCACGCATGGAAAGCACGCATCGGAACATGAGAGGCCCGACCGGGTCCGCCGGAATGATCCCCGGTGGGGGATGGCGGCAAGGCAACGCCGGAGCCGCCATCCGAGCTGAGGTCGGGAGTCGGACTGGGTTATATTACCGATGAAGCCGTCGAAGGAAACGAGACGGGCTGAGGGAAGGAGCCAGCTCGAGAGGAGCCCAAACGAGAGGGACAAGGACCGGACACAGAGCCGGGGTGCCTTGCCGCCCAACCTCGCGAGGGTGAACGCAGCGGCCCGCAAGGCCGCCCGTACCCAATTCACGGCTCTGCTGCATCACGTGAATGTCGAAGCGCTCGAACGAGCGTTCCGGCGTCAGAAGCGGCGGGCAAGCGCGGGGGTCGATGGGATCACGGTGACGGATTACGAACAGAACCTAGTGAGCAATCTCGAGGAGCTCTGTCAACGAATCCACACCAACCGATACCGGCCGCAGCCGGTCAGGCGTGTACATATCCCGAAGGCAGATGGTGGACGGCGTCCACTCGGCGTGCCAACGCTGGAAGACAAAATCGTTCAAGGCGCGGTCGCCGAGGTGCTGAGCAGCATCTACGAAGTCGACTTCATGGGGTTCTCCTACGGCTTTCGGCCGGGGCGTAACCCACATCAGGCTCTCTCAGCATTGCATACAGCGATCATGAGCCAGTACGTGAACTGGGTGCTCGATGCCGACATTCGCAACTTCTACGACTCGATTGATCACGAGTGGCTGATGCGGATGGTGGCGCACAGGATTGCCGACCCTCGGATCCTCCGGCTCATTCGGATGTGGCTCGAGGCCGGTACCCTTGAGAGCGGAGAATGGTACGAAACGGACAAGGGGACACCGCAAGGGGCGGGCATCAGCCCGTGCCTCGCCAACATCGTCTTGCACTACGCCCTCGATCTCTGGGTGCATCAATGGCGCCGTCGGCACGCGAGCGGTCGGGTATCGATCGTGAGGTATGCCGATGACTTCGTGATGGGCTTCGAACGGCTGGCGGATGCCCGACGCATGATGGCAGACCTCAAGGAGCGACTGGCGCGCTTCGGCCTGGCACTCCACGAGGACAAGACGCGGCTCATCGAGTTCGGCCGTTTACCGGCCATGGCTCGACGACAACGCGGCGCACGGCGTCTAGCCCGTCTTATTCGTCAGAGGGCGCCTGAGAGGCTGGCGAGCGTGGTGTAAAGCGCTGATGAAGCGTAGGATTCGGTTGCGAAGCCAACCCCATCACCTTCCACCGCGAACGCCACGCCCGCCATGACCGATGATACGAGTCTACCCTTCTCGTTTCCAGCCGTTCACGCCAAGAAAGTCACAGCTGCCTTCGATGGCGGTCGGCTGACCTCGAACGGGGGCGTGATGCTTCTTGCGATGGCCGAGCGACGTCTCGGTTTGGCCAACAATTTGGCCCGGGTGTTCCCGGATCGGCGCGATCCGACGCGGGTCGTGCACAGCCTTGTCGATATGTTTCGCGCTCGCATGTTCGCGATCTGCTGCGGCTACGAGGACGCCGATGACCTCGATCATCTGCGGTCCGATCCCGCATTCAAGCTGGCCTGTGGACGGCTACCAGACAGCGGTCGCGATCTGTGTTCCCAACCGACGCTGTCGCGGCTGGAGAATGCTCCCCGCCTGCGCGACGTGATCCGCCTGACCTACACCCTGGTCGATGCATGGATGGATAGCTATCCGTGCGAGCCTGCATCCGTCACGCTCGACATTGACGACACCTGCGATGTCGTCCACGGCCATCAGCAACTCTCGCTGTTCAACGCTCATTATGACGAACGCTGCTTCCTGCCGATCCACGTCTACGACACGGAGAAGAGCCGGCCCGTGGCGGTCGTGCTGCGGCCCGGCAAGACGCCTGGCGGGGTCGAGGTGCGTGCCCATCTGCGCCGCCTGGTGCGGCACATCCGCACGCGATGGCACAAGACGCGAATTACGTTCCGTGGCGACGGGCACTATGCTCGGCCGGAGGCGATGACGTGGTGCGAGAACAACGGCATCGACTACATCTTCGGTCTGTCCGGTACCAGGCCGCTCGCCAGAAAAGTCGACGAGGTCGCCGACGATATCCGCACCCGACGCGCCATCGAGAACCTAGCTGTTCTGCGCGGCTATACCGAGACGCGCCACAAGGCAAAGTCCTGGGATCGCGAACGGCGCACCGTCGCCCGTATTGAGGCGACGATGCTCGGCCTCGACATCCGCTTCGTCGTCACCAGCCTCGATGTCGGCTCGGCCGAGTGGATCTACGACAGCCTGTATTGCGCGCGCGGCCAAGCCGAGAATCTGATCAAGCTGCATAAGACGCAGCTCGCCTCCGATCGCACCAGTTGCCGTTCGGCGCTCGCCAATCAAGTCCGCCTCGTTCTCCATACCGCCGCTTATTGGCTGATGCTGACCGTGCGCGACGCCATTCCCAAAGTCCGGGAATTGGCCACTGCCGAGTTCGCGACGCTGCGTCTTCGGCTCTTGAAAATCGCCGCCCGGGTTGTCGAGACCAAGAGCCGCATTCGCCTTGCGTTCGCCGCGGCATGTCCCGAAGCCGACCTGATCCGCAGCTTGCCCGGCGCGCTGCTGCCGCTCGGTCCTTGACCGGTGGGGCGTCCGCCCGCGTTCACCCAACCCATCCCTCAAGCGCGTTGCAAAGTACCGGTCGTCAGGCGGTGAAAAGCCGAAGGCAATCCTGTGCGCCTCGTCAGCGGAGGTGTGCGGATGCACCAGTCGGACCAAAATACCGCGCTCTCACGAATAGGGCGGGCTAGATACATTCGCCTTCCTCGGCCTCACCCACTACTCTGGGTGGACCAGGGACGGCAGATTTATCGTAAAACGCAAAACGCAGAGCAAACGCATGACGCGAAAGCTGAAGGCGTTGCGGCAGGAAGCGTGGCAGATCATGCATGCCCCGATGGCGACACAGCATCGCTGGTACTCCAGCGTGCTGCGCGGCCACTACGGCTACTATGGCGTCCCACACAACTGGCGCGCTCTCAACGGATTCCTACAGGAGGTCCGGCGCATCTGGTTCACCTGCCTCAGGCGGCGGAGCCAGAAGAACCGGGACAAGGGCTGGGACTGGTTTGAGACTGTGGAAGCGCGTTTTCCCTTACCCCGGGCACGTGTCGTTCACTCATGGGCGTAGGAGCAAACCGATGCGGGTGACTCTCGAGAAGAGCCGGGTGCGGGAAATCTGCATGCCCGGATCTGTGAGGGCGAAGCCGAATGGCTTAGCTACTCGACCATCCCCCGAGCAGCTCATCCGGTCATCGCCAGACGAAGGCAGCTAGTACCTCGTCACAGTGATTATGACTCTTTGGAAGAGGCGGGATAGGCGCCTGCCATTTTGGCGCGAGCCTTGTCTGTTGTGAACATCCATTTGATGCGGGAGCGGGCGGCATTTCGTTGTCGTTCCCAGGCGGTGATTTCGCGGCCCAGTCGCTTGGAGTCGTCGATCCTGCGATCCAGGCACTGGCCTCGCAGGACGCCGATTTCGATCTCGACCATGTTGAGCCAACTTGCGTGCTTTGGGGTGTAGTGGAACTCGAGCCGTCGCAAAATCCGCCTGGCTTCGGCGGGCGGGAACGCCTGATAGAGGGCGCCGGCGGAGTGGGTCGATAAATGGTCCTGGACGACCCGGATGATCTCGGCGTCGGGATAATGGATGTCGACGAGATCACGCATGCATTGGGCGTAATCTCGTGCCGCTCGCCGCTCGGTGACCTTGACCTTGCGCCAGGGACGATGCACGTCGAAGAGAACGAAGAGATTGACCGTGCCATTGCGACGATACTCATAATCGTAACGTTCGAGGTGGCCGGGCTTGGCCGGAATGGGCTGACGCACCTCGCCGATGAGTTGCACCGGGCTTTCGTCGAAGCACACCACTGGCCGTCTGGAGTCGGGCACCTCGGCATAGAGGTCGAGCACATCCTCCATGCGGGCGACGTATTCGCCGCCGACCTGCGGAATGCACCACATGTCTTTGCGCCAGGGCTTGAGGCCATTCTCGGCCAGGCGCCGCCGAACCGTCTCGTGCGACAGGCTCTTGTGTTCGGTGAGCTTGACCATCGCAGCCGCCAGCAGCTTTAGCGTCCAGCGGGCACGGCCCTTTGGGGGACTGGCGCAGGCTGTCGCCACCAGCAAGGCTTCTTCCTTGCCGTGAGTTTGCATTCCGCCCCGGGACGCGGCTCTTCGCTCAGCGCCCGCTCCAGATTGCCTTCCACGAAGCGTCGCTTGGTCCGGTACACGGTCGAGCCGCTCACGACGACGCTCCTTGCGATCTCCTCGTCGCTGGTCCCAGCATCGGCGGCCAGCAAAATCTGCGCGCGCTTGAGCTTCCGGGACGCATGCTTGCCGCCGCTGAGCAGCGCCCTCAGTTCGGTGCGCTCGATTTGGCTGAGTTCGACCCGATAGCGTACATTCATGGCCTGCCTCCTCGTTCGAGGCACGCACGAACAACTGAATCGGATGGCCGGCGTGAGTCCTTCGGCAAAACCCTTCACGCCCGCGCAGGGGCAGTATCTGGCTTTTATCCACCTCTATACCCGGCTGCATCGCAGGCCCCCGGCCGAAACCGACATGCAGGAATATTTCCGCGTCAGCCCGCCTTCGGTTCACCAGATGGTGCTGACGCTGGAACGCGCCGGCCTCATCAGACGGCAGCCAAGGACGCCTCGCAGCATCGAGGTCCTCATTGATCCGAAACTCCTGCCGGAGCTAATCTGACCGCCGGACCCAACCTGTCAAAATCACTTTGCAGAGCCACTAGTTAGTGACCGGAGAAAACTGGGTGTCCAGTTTGTGTATCGTCTGAAAATCGCAATCTCGTATTCAAAGCGCACGCCCGGCAAAGCTTGTCGGATGATTCAGCACACTGGGCGGGCTCAGTGGATAGGAAGGATTGTTGCGGGCGGCCATTCAACATCGCCACTAAAACAACGGGTTCGACAAAAGGCGCGCGGCCGAACGCTATCGGGGGTTCGAATCCCTCCCTCTCCGCCAGATCACAGAAAAAGCGTTGAAAACTCAGTAACTAGCGGTGAAATAAGGCTCTTCGAAGGAGGCCGGTGGTACACAAAGGTGGCACCACGATGGGTTTTCGCATGATCGAGCCTTGGACGAATCCGCGCAGCGACTTTCTCTGGTTCAGGAAGCGAGTCCCCGCGAAGTTCGTCGCCCTTATGGGCCGGCGCGACATCAAGTTCTCGCTCGGCACCAAGGACGTCGACGAGGCGCGGCTGCGCTGCGCCGAAGAGAACATCAAGCTCGAGCGGATGTGGCAGGATCACGCCGCAGGTCGGCCGCGTGGGCGCGAGCTGGACTATCGCCAGATCGTGGCGCTCGCCGGCGAGTTCTACAAGGAGACCGTCGAGAGGCATTCATCGAGACCATCGAGATCCCGATCAGGGGCGTGTGCCCGCTGCTCATGCACAACGGCGCGCTGGCCGACCCGCTCGACGAGCGCACCATCAGCTTGGCCGCCATCACCGGCAAGCGCCTCAAGACCAAGGCCGACCACGAGGAGATCGCCCGCCGCGAATGGTATGGAGGTCTCTGGCTCAACGACAAGCTGCCGTGCGTTCCGCAGGAGGCCGTCGAGGCGGCCTTCGTCCAGGGCGCCAAGACGCGGAGGAAAGGCGACGCCGCGAAAGCCGGCTTCGTCGTCAACGAGCCGGCGATGCTGGTCTACGACGGACCGACCGACCTTGCGAAGCTCTGGGACGACGCGCGGTTCCGACTTCGCAAGGGCGTGCGCGTGCTCCGGGCGCGTCCCATGCGGACCCGCCCGCGCTTCCCCGAGTGGAGCGCCGTGATCTCGGCCACATTCCTGAGCACCGAACTGAACCGGTCGGAGGTCGTGGACTTCATGAAGATCGCGGGAGCGACGCGCGGCATCGGCGACTGGCGGCCCAAGTACGGCCGGTTCGAGGTGCTGATCGACTAGGTTCAAGGCACGGCACGGCGCGGCAAGGTGCGGCGTGGCGGGGCGTGGCCCGGCGAGCCATGGCAGGCCCCGGCGTGGCGAGGCGAGGGGAGAGCTCCGAACAGGGCTGCTCCAGATTTTTTTCGAAACGAGCGAGACGCCGTCGGCGACGACGGTCGACGCGCCTTCGGGCGCGAACGGGAGAACTTTGCGTGATGAGTACGAAGAAGAAGATTGATCGACAGTCCGGCGGGCACGCCGAAGCCTACGCCCATTGCTGTCCGTGGGCGGACGGGCTTCGCCTGTGGCGCACGGTGCCGGCGGACGGGTTCGGTCCCGCCGAACACGCCGCCGTCGCTGAGTGCATGCGGCGCACCTCCTCCACCATCGAGGTCTGGCGTGCGGCCATCGGCGGCGACGCGCCGAGCGCGATCCGTCGGGTGCTGCGCATGAAGCGACCGCCGGCCATCACGGCGTCGACCGACCTGACGATGACGGTGCTGCTCAACGCCGCGCTCGCCGGCAGCGCCGGCGCCGCGCTGGTGCTTTCGCATTTGCTCCGGCAGATGCCGCTGGACGACGTCGAGCGGCGCCGTCTCTCGACGTCGTGGCTGGCCCACAACATGCCTCGGGCCGAGGCCGACGGCGGAGGCATCCGTCGCCGTCTCGGCAGGCGCGCCGCCCGCGTCTCCGCGCGTACCGAAGGGGAGGTCAAGCCGTGAGGATCCAGATCTTCTCCGACCTGCACGTGGGCGTCGGTTCCCTCAAGCAGATCACGGTGGCCAAGGACGTCGACCTCGCCGTCGTCGCAGGCGACGTCGCCGAAGGCGCGCAAAATGCGTTCGCGACGCTGCGGGGCTTCGTGCCGGAGGCCGTCCCCATCGTCTTCACCATGGGCAACCACGAATACTACCGGCGATTCCTCGGCGAGGAACTGGCGCTCGCCAGGGCGCTGGCGCCGGACTTCAACATCCATCTGCTCGAGAACGACTGCGTCGTCGTCGGCGGCGGCACCGTCAGGGTCGCGGGCGCTTCGCTCTGGACCGACTACCGCCTGTTCGGCGACAGCAACGCGCCCGCCGCCATGCACGCCGCCCGCGTCGGGATGAACGATCACCGGCTGATCGGCTGGAAGCGCAAGCCGTGGGAGCGCTTCCGGCCTCAGGAAGCAGCATTGCTGCACGCTGCCTCGCGCGCCTTCTTCGTCGAGACCTTCGCGACCCCGTTCGACGGGCTCGCAACGGTCGCGGTCAGTCACCACGCCCCCCACGTCGGGTCCGTCGCCGCGCGGTTCGAGAGCGACATCCTCAGCGCGGCGTTCGCCAGCACGTTCCTCGAGGAGTTGGATTCCAAGCGGCAGGTCGTCGACAGCCAGCAGCCCGCGACGACTTTGAAGCCCCCGGATATTTGGGTTCATGGGCACGTCCACGACGGTGTGGACTACCGCGTCGGCTCGACGAGGGTGATCGCGAACCCTCACGGATACGGCCGGGAGAACGCCGCTTTCGATCCGGCGCTGGTCATCGAGGTCGGCACATGAGGTTTACCTGGATGCACCGGCGACCGGTCACACGCAAGCCACCACTGCACGAACGGGCCACGCCCCCACCATCACGGCGCCGGCGAGACCGGCGCCGGCACCACGCTCATCAGAAACACAGGGTCGCACATGATCACCGAAAATTTCCGCTTTCTACTGCCGCGCTGCATTGAGCATGACCTGGCCGTCAAGCTCCGGGTCCTGGCCGACGATCTCGATCGAATTCGCGCGGGTGGCGCACCGACCAAGGCCGAGCTCGCGAAGGCGCCGCTGATCGTGGACTGGCGTCTGGTGCTCACGCAGATCGGTCTTCGGTTGCTGGGTTTCGTGGCCGGTCATCCCCGGCTCGGCAACATCAACGCGATGACCAGCCAGCTCTGGGCGGCCGGCCCCGACGGCACCTGGATCCGCACGCTGTCGAGATTCTATCGGCTCGGCCTTCGCCACCGGAATGAGGATCGTGATGTCGGCGATCCGAACTTCGACGGGGGCGTCTGAGATGCTCGAGAAGATTGCGGGAGATCGTGCCTCGCCGCCGGCTCCTCGTCTTGGTCCGCTCGAGCTGGCGGCGTACAAGGCGGACTGGAGGGAGTTCCACATCTATGCCCGTCACGTCGCGCAAGCCGCGTCGAAGTGCGATGCTGCAGCCGGCGCGAACGATGCGCCGGACGGTCCGGCGAAGGTCCCCGCTGCAAGCCTTCCGCAGGCCGGGACGGGACCGAGTTACGTTCGTCGGGGCTTCGCCGCCCTGCGTCGTCAGCTTCCCGACGACGGCGAGGGGGAGTTCGATCACGACGACGGCGCGGACCGCGACGTCGCGGCGTTGACGCCCGGTCGAATCGCGGCTCGTCTGCTGCTGGCGCGCCTGTTCGACCGAAATCCCTCGGTGATGCGCGAACTTCGCGCCGGCGCGCCCGTCGTCATCGTGGATATCCCCGACCTTGCTTTGTTTGATCGGGTCTCTCACCAATGGATGGAGGTGCTCGGATTGCGCGATCTGCTCTTCGCCGACATCGGCGCGTTGTCCGACCGCACGAAACGCGAGGACTATGGAGCCGTCGAGGCCGTCACGAAGGAGCCGCTGAAGAAGAGCAACAGGGGCTCTGCGGACGAGCGCGCGTTCGTCGCGGTCCAGTTGGCGCTGCCCGTCATCGCCATCACGCCGTCCGCCGAAACGCACCTGTCGGCGGTGTTGTTGGACGCGGCCACGCACCGGCTCATGCTGCCTGACATCGACGGCTCGCTGATCGACAGCGTGATCAGAGCCGTCACAGGCAAGCCGTGCAGGGCGGCACTCCCCGAGCATGTCGTCGCCCAGGTGGGCGTGCGCGAACTGCTTCTCGCGGTCCGCTTCGACCGGACGCCGCAGCAGTGCGTCGAAAAGCTTCTTCACTTCGTAGCGTCGAAGACGGCGAAGCGGGGATCGCGCGACCTCACGCTCGACGAACTGCATGGTCTAGACGAAGCCGTCGAATGGGCGAGAAGCACCAAGCGGGACCTGGATGCGTGGCGTCGCGGCGAGATCGGCTGGGACGAAATCGACGCCGGCGTCGTGCTCGACGGCCCTCCCGGCACCGGCAAGACCACATTCGCAAAAGTGGCGTCCGCCGCCATGGGCCTGCCGCTGATCACGGCCACCTACGCAAAGTGGCAGGCGGCGGGGCACCTGGGCGATTTTTTGAGGGAAATGAAGAAGGATTTCGGCGACGCCCGCTCCAAGGAGCCTGCCGCCATCATGTTCATCGACGAATTGGATTCCTTCCCCGTCCGCGACGGATCGACCAACGACTACGTCGTCGCTTGCGTGAACGCGATCATCGAACAGCTCGACGGCCTGCAGGGTGCAACGAACGGCGCGGCGTCGAGCGGCCGCCAGAAGGTGATTTTCATCGCCGCCACGAACGACGTACGGCGGTGCGACCCGGCCATCGTGCGAGCAGGCCGCCTCAACCGCATCATCCAGGTGGGTCTGCCGGCTCCTTCCGATATCGAGAAGATGATGCGCGTGAGACTGCGCGGCGACCTAGGGGACGAGCCGCTGGAAGATTTGTCGCTGCTCGCGGTCGGCTCGACCGGCGCCGACATCGAGCGGATCGTCAAGGACGCGCGCCGTCAGGCGCGGCAGGAGCGGAGGCCGCTCTCGATCGAGGACATGCGGCGCGCGGTCCTCGGAAATTCCGAAGGGCTGTCGCCGGAGGTGTTGACCAGGGCGTCCTTCCACGAGGCCGGACATATCGTCCTGGCAGTGCTTCATGGAGGGCCCGCCGACATCCACGCCGTCGTGGCAGGATCGCGCCGATCCGTCGGTTTCGTGGTGTCGAAGCACAGGCATGCCGCCGGCACGCTGGAAGATTACCGCCGCGAGATGCAGGGTCTCCTCGCCGGCCGGGCCGCGGAAGAAATCGAACTCGGGGCAGCCGGAGACGGCTCGGGCGGCTCGGAAGGGTCATCCGATCTGGCGCAGGCCACCCGTATCGCCGCGGCGCTGGTCGGCTCGTTCGGACATTCCGGTCCGCACCCGCTGCTCTTTCTCGCCGATCGGTCCCGCACGCGCGACATCATGAGCCACGCGTACCTCCGCTCTGCCGCACACCAGGAACTTGCCGCCGCATTCGATGAAGCGAAGAGGGTGCTTATCGAGCATCGCGCCGCGCTTCAGTCTGTCGCGGCCCATCTGCGCGAGCGGGGGCGTATCGATGGCCATGAGGTCGAACGGATCCTCGCCGAGACGACGAAGACGCCCTGATCCGACGGGCGCGTATCCAGCGAGCGTCAGCGGCGGAATGCCCGGGGTACGCAACGAGGGATTGCATTGACCTTCGAAGCAAGGCGAGAATGCCGGGACGAGCCACAGAAGGGCGGCGGTGAAGGACGGGAGACAAGAGTGCGTCTATGCGAAATCGCGATCGTCGGCCTCGGCCTGATGGGAAGCTCGGCGCTCCACTCGCTGGTGCGTCGCGGGGCCGACGTTCTCGGGTTCGATCCCATCACCGTGGGCGAGGCTCGCGGGTCTTCGCATGGTTCCTGCCGCGTGTACCGGCGCTTCAATTTCGAGAGCGCGGCCTACACCGACCTCAGTGATGCGGCATTCAAGAGATGGCGGATGCTGGAGTCCGCCAGCGGGCGGACCATCCTCATGCCGAGCCGCGTGCTCGAAGCGGGACCCCCCGGATCGAAGATGGTCGCCGATTCCCGCGCCGCCGCCCGGCTCAAGGGCGACATCGCCGGTGCTGCCACCGGAACGGAAGCCAACGCGGCATTTCCGGCCTTCCGGTTGCCTGAGGAATGGGACGTGGTCGTGCAGGAAAGCGGCGGCATCCTGTTGGCGGAAGCGGCGATCCGTGCGTTCCGGGAAGGAGCCGAGCAGCGCATCGTCGCCGCCACGGCGCGGATGCGGCCGACGGCGGCCGGCATCCGCATCACGACGCCGCACGAGGAGGTCTTGGCCGAGAAGGTCATCGTCGCCGCCGGACCTTGGATAGCCGGGCTGGTCCCGCGGCTTGCCCGACATTTGAAGATCACCCGTCAGCCGGTCGGTTGGTTCGCGCCGGCGAGACCGGAATGGGTGCGCTACGGCGAGTTTCCGATATTCATTGTCGAAGGCGCGCGCGGTCTGGTCTACGGCTTTCCGGATTTCGAGGGACGAGGCGTGAAGGCGGCGCAGCACGACCATGGTCCGGTGGTCGACGCCGACGCCTGGGAGCCGCCCGCGACAGACGACGAACTGGATGTGGTCGGAACGACGCTCGCCGATCTGTTGCCCGGTGCCGCGGGTCCGATCGTGGATCGCGACATCTGTCTCTACACCAATACTCTCGCAGCGGACCTTCGCAAGGACGACGGCAACGAGTTCATCATCGACCGGCTTCCCCACGATCCCCGCATCATCGTCGCTTCGCCGTGCTCCGGTCACGGCGCGAAGTTCGCCAGCGCAATCGGCGCGATGGTCGCGGACATGGCGCTCGATCCGAAGGTGCTGGCACCGGAAGCATTCCGCCTCGACAGATATTCGCATCCCTTAGCCGGTCGGACGGGCGGTCTCCTATGACGAACGCCGCTTCCGGGAGGACAGAAGCCATCGCGCATCTGAAGAGGTTTGGGCTGCGCTTTGCGGTCGTCTTCCCGATTCTGATGGGCGCGGAAGCGCTTCGGTGGGCCTACGTCTGGGGCCAACGAGGCGAGCCTGTTCTACATCCTTGGACAGTCTCGATCGCTGCTTTCGTCTGCGCCGTTCTTGTCTATGGCTTCGAGCTGCTCGTCGCCAGGTTTCCCGATGTCGGATGGCTGGCACGGCTGCACACTCCGCGGTGGACCGCGCTGGAGCCCTTTTTCAAGGGATCCAGGATTCCGCTGACGATCATCTTTCTGTCCTATGTGCTCTTCTACGTGACCGAGGGGCTCGCCAAGAACTCGATCTGGGCGGTCTGGGTCAACCAGCACGTCTTCAATTTCGATCTTTTCTGCAGGCATTTCTCGGCCATCGACACCATCCGCATCGAACTCGCGGGATACGCGCTCTACCTGGCGCTTCACGGCGTCTACAATTTCTACTGTCCTCCGATCCTGGCGCACTCCATCCGCAAGAGCGGCGGCCTCGCCCGCGAAGACGCGGCTCTCGTCTTGGTGCGTTCGGTCGAGAAGCACGGCCACGCCATTCCCCCTTCCAGTCTGGCGGATACGATTTCGGCATTCGCCGCCGAGAACCGAGGGTCGTTCGACGACGACACGAAGGCGCTATTGGACGGTCGGCTGAGACAACTCGGGGCGGCGGCAGGCCTTCAGCCGACAGCCGAAACGGATGCCGGCGAACATGCCGTTGCGGAGGCCGAATCCGAGCGGCCCGCCACCGCCGCGGCCGTCGCCGCGGACGCTGCGGACGTCGCCCGGCTATTTCCGTCGAAGCTCGCTGTCGAAACTTATTACCTCGGCGTCGATCTTTTCGATATCCTCTATCCGGCCATCCGCGGCGTGCTCTGCGCCGGACTGGTCGCCGCTATTCTGGCCACCAGCTTGCCGGTGGCCGCAAAGTTGTTGTGGGTCGCATTCCCGCGGCTGGGAGAAGCATGCATGACCGACCTGAACAAGGTGCCTACGGACTTTAGCGATTCGGAATGGGTCGAATTCGAAGGAAGGGTCGAGACGACCGGCATAAGTGATACGGCACTCGTTCCCGCAGACGATGCGAACGAGCGTTGGACGCTCGAAAATAAAGACGTCACGGTGATCAAGGACGAGAAAGGTTCGCGAATTTTCCTGCGGATCGGCGGCGTCGTGAAAGACATCAAGACGATGGGCGCTTTCAGCGGTCCGCCGTATTCGCCCGTTCCCGCTGCGCGAATGAGCAAGCAGTGCGGCCCGGCAGGAAGCCGATGCTCCAATCACGTCGAAATCTGCTGCGACAGCAACGTCATCAAGGGAAAATGCTACACTCGATGGCCGTGTCCGCAGCAGCCATAGCGCTGCGAGGCAGCCGCCGTTCGCACTGCGGTCGCCGTCCAGCGGTGGGCTCTTCGACGAGACCGGTGGCTCCTGACAATTCCGACTTCGCCGGCGGCGAGGCGTCGGCTCGCACCGGTCGATATCTCACCCGCTGTCAAAAGGTGATGCAAATTTCTACGAAAGGGGCATGATGCTGCTTTTGCAACCTTTTGGGGAGAACCGGAAATGGCCGATTGGATGTTCGATGCGCCCGCCGGACTGAAGGATTTCCGGGATCCTAAGGACTGGCATCGTGCGATGGAGAAGGAGGCGCGCGACATCATTGCGATACTGGCCGCGTCCAGTCTCGGCGTGGACGAGGCAACCAGCGATCAGATCGAGGCGGAACGCGACAAGCTCGCGTACGTCGATCCGACGCGCACCGCGCCACCGGAGACCGCCGAGACCGTGCCGATCCAGCCTTGGAACGGATTTCCAAGGGCGGTATCCCGAAAGGCTCCCTGGAAAGAGTACCCTCCCGTGGACGGCGATCCGGACGGAAACTACAGGGCAGTCGAGCATCTCGGAGAAGACGATCACCGTGCCGGGGTCTTCGTGGACCGGCACGATAGGGTGCTGCACCTTCCCGTCCGCGACCGTCAGGACGAATATCTCGAGTGGGCCGTACGGCGGGACGACCAGAGAAGAATCACGAAGATTACGTTCGTGGCGGAGGGATACGACTACTTCTCCGAACTGTTCGAACACGACGAAGGCCGCGTTCTGGAGCTCTACAAGGATTTCACGGGGCAGCGAGATCTGAAGGTCGACGACCTTCGCGCCAAGGACGGCATATACCGTCGCCTCAAGGACGGTTCGACGATTACCGTTGCGGAGCCGGGCGGCTTCAATCCCCGCAACAGGTACAACATCAATCCGGGGATCGTGCACCTATCTCATCGCGCCAACTCGCTCGGCGCGGAAGTCAATCTCGCCGGCGTATCCGGAATCATACGCAAGAAGGGCGACGGCACGCGGCTGGACGGGACCGACGCCGAAAAGCTCCTGTGCTGCAATCGCGGAGGAAATCCAAACCGCAATAGCGATCCGCTGATCTCGCAGCAGGCCTATGCGCAGGTCCTCCAGAGCTTTCGCTACACGCTGGCGAACCCCGTCGGCCTGTACGTCGCGGGCATCGAAGAGAAAGGTCTGCTGCTACCGGACAATAAGACGAAGGTTCCCAGAGAGTGGTGGAACGTCGTGCGCGGCGCAGATCTTTGGGATCCTGACGCCAGTCGCGTACTGCGGCTCGAACTCGAAGTGCCGGAGAGGGAAAATTTGACGATCGAGGATCTGCTGATCGGTGGAAACAAGATTCTGTTTCCGGGGCAGGTCGCCGAACTGCTTTCGGTCCATCTCTTCGTCACCCGATGGAAGAGGGGCGATGCTTCGGTCGGCCCCGAGGTGAAGTGCGACGCGACATGCTGCCGAAAGGGTGCGCTCCTGGAATCGAGCGACGGAAGCTGCAGCGACGGCTTCCAGCCCGCGTTCCCGGATCTGCTTCCGCCAAAGGCCGCCGTCGCGGTGGCGGCCGCGAAGCCGGCCGCCAAGACTGTGGCGGCGGTCCTGCCGCGGTCGGCCTTTAGATGACCGATCGCGTTCTGGACCTCGACGACATCCAGGGGAACGTCCTCGGCGGTTTCAACACCGACATCCAGGAGTTGGTGCCGCTCGCGGTGGCGGATGCGGCCGATTTCCAGCGCGCCTCGGCATGGGTGGCGAGCCTGTCGCCTGCGGTCACCACCGTTGCCCAGGTACGCACGCAGCGCGAAGCCATGAAATCGGCGCCCGCGACCGTAAGTCCATGGCTTTGCGTCGGGATCGGTCAACGTCTGCTCAGCAAGACCCAATCCGACGTGCTCATTCGCGACGAAGCCTTCAACGGCGGCATGGTGAAACGCGCTCCCTCCGTGCTCGGCGACAAGTCCGACCCTGCGGGTTGGCGTGTGGGCGGTACTGGAGCGCCTGTGGACGTTCTCTTGATCGTCGCTTCCAACGACGAGGGAGCGACAGCCTCACGGGCGCAGGAACTAGTGACGAGCGCCGTCGCGGCCGGACTGTCCGCCGGGCATCGCGATACGTTGCGCAGGCTGGACGACCGCGAACATTTCGGCTTTCGCGACGGCATCTCTCAGCCGCAGGTCGCGGGCTTCGACGACGTCGGCGAGCTGCAGCCCGGCAACTTCGTGTTCGGCTATCCGAAGGTCGCGGGCTCCGAGCCGTTTTGGCCCGTGGTCGATCCGCGCGGGTTGACCGACAACGGATCGCTTCTCGTGTTCCGCCGGCTCGCGCAAGAGGTCGGGGCGTTTCGCGCCTTCTGCGCGTCGGAAGCGATGCGCCTCGCCGCGCAATGGCCGGGACTTACGGCCGAACATCTGGGGGCCCTGATCGTCGGACGTTGGCCGTCGGGCACGCCGGTCGCGGCCGGTCAGACGAGCGACCCCGGCCAATTTCCGCCCGGCAACGACTTCGACTTCAAGAACGATTCCAACGGAGCTTCCTGTCCTCTCGGCGCCCACATAAGAAAGATCAACCCTAGGAACGGTCCTAAGGACGTGCTCGAGGTACCGCGGATGCTCCGTCGAGGCGTACCCTTCGGGCCGCTTTACGACGCGGCGCCGGAGGCCGACAGAGGTCTCGCGTTCCTCGCCTTCCAGTCCTCCGTGAAATCCCAATTCGAATTTCTCACGCAGCACTGGATGAACAGTGATCTCAATCCCGGTCGCGGCAACGACCTCCTGGTAGGTCGCTCCGACGGGGCGGCGCGCACGATGAAGATACAAGGGCCCGCCGGCCCGATCCAAATCTCGGCTCCCCTCGCGGATTGGATAAAGCCGACCGGCGGGGCATATCTGTTCGCCCCGAGCAAATCCGGATTGACGAAGTTCGCAACGCCGCCGGCCGCGTTCGGTCTTTGGAAGGCGCAGCAACTATGGGCCATCACGCTCGATTCCGTGAAGCAGTCCCTGTTCGATCGCTAACGCCCTCGAGACGCCAAGTGCGCCTCCTCCGGTCGAGGTCTTCGATGTCCAAGCGGATCTCGTCCGCCTGATCGTCCCACGCCTTGCCGGAACATGGCGCGACGAGTCGTCAGCCGAGATCGTCGGTTTGCAACGTGCCTCCATTGGCGACGATCGCCTGATAGACGAGACGGCGCATTTCCAGAATGAATTCGGCAGCGACGGAATTTATCACGGTGGACGCGATCGGCGCGCCCGTTTCAAAGATGGCGTTTATTTCCTGCGCACGTCCGAACGTCGAGTTCTTGCCTCGGAGATCGTACGCCGCGCGCCATTCGTCGAGGTGTTCCTGGACCAGCCTGCGTTCGACGATCCGATGCAGGTCGGTGTAGACCTGCTGTCGGATCGACGATAGCGCGGCTTCGGCCTCCGCTTCGTCCGGAGTGCGGGGATGCCAGCTTGCCGGGTTGTCGAGGAAGCGGGATATCTCCTCGCTGAGCCTGGCCAGCAGATCGGCGACCGGTTTCAGACTGTCGTATTCCGTGCCGATCTCGGTCGCGATCCTCTTGTTCAGCGCCTTGATGCGCCCCCAATGCTCCTTGTAGGCGTTCTCGTGAGGCTGCAGCCCGAGTCGGGCGCTCCACGGTCGTCTGAACCCCCTCGCTGCGCTTTGGAGCGCGAGAACGAGTCCGTCCGGATGATAGACGGGGCTTGCCGCCGGCGCCGGCGGCGGCTCGATCGCCTGCCTGAACGTTTCGAGCATGCGTTCGAGTTCGCCCTTGACCCCTTTGGGCAATTTGCCGCTCGGCTGGTCGAGGGCGCCCAGCATGAAGCACTGCCGATCCACCGAACGTTCGAGTGTCCGGATGATGGAGTTGCCGAGCACGTCTTTCAAGTTCGCCAGGCCGTTGGTCACGGACGCCATGACGTGCGCCCGCTTCTCTGCGAAGCCCGGAAGGTTGACGCCCTTGACCTGGTCGAAGTGGGTGAAGGCGATGGCGAGCTTCTGCTGATGGCCGCCCGTCGCCGCTGCACGTATCACCGATAGGGATGCGGCCTGCATCGGCTGTTGGGCGTTGTCGACGAGCAGAATCACGTCGACCTCCGCAAAACGGCGCGTGATGTGCGTCGTCACGCTCGCCGAGGAGTCCGGCGTGTGGCCGAGCCCCTGACCGTCGAGCAGCACCAGCTTCGGCTGCGTACTCGTGAACGTCGGAAAGAGGGGCCCGAGGATCCGAATTCCGTCCACGAGCGGGGTCAGAAGTCTTCCGAACTGCGGAGCGTAGTTGCTCGAGAACCAACGGATCTGCTCGATGAACTCCCGCCGTTCCCGGCATTCGAAGGTCCACTTTGCCGGCCAACCGGATGGATGCAAGTCCAACGCGCCCTTCGAAAGCAGATCGAACTTCGAACGCAGGCTGTCCATGACGTCGTGGACCAGTTCGTCGAAGTCGTCGTCCTCCTGTATCCGCTCCTCGAAGAGCTCCTGCGCGGCCTCCAGATCGGGGCCGGCAAGCTTGCTGACGTCTTCGTCGAGCTCCTTCGACAGTGTCAGAGTCGCACGTCCGCTGATCGCGAAGATCCTCTCCACGTAGGCACGGAGCAGCGAAGCGTTCGTTCGTCGTTCCTCCTCGTCGATATCGTCGTCGCCCGGAGCGATCGGCGAGGCATTCTCCTCGAACGCCCAATCGTCGTCGGAAATCTGCGCCCCTTCGTCCTCCCACGAACCCAGCGTATAGGTCAGCCGGAAACGCTGGTCGCGGTGGTTCAGGAAGCGATCCGCCACCTTCGCCGGAGATGCCTTGGCCCAGGCCGCCGAGCAGGCGTCCGCGATGCAGTCCTCGAGATTGGCCTGCACCCAGAATTCCGAAAAGAACGTGACCACCGCCGAGAAGGGTTCATCGGCCAGGACCACTTCGATGTCGGAGACGGTCGTCTTCGCGGTGGAGGTCGATGGAAACCTGTCCTCGTCCGGATCCGAGCCGATCACGTGACGCAGCAGGCTCGTCTTGCCCGCACCGGTCGTGCCCACGAAAATGACGCGGCTGTAGTCCTCCGTGGCGTCTCGCAGGCGGATGTGACTTTCCCGCACGTCCCAGGGATCGGGCCGGCCCGCCTGTATCTCGTCGTAGAACGCCGCGGTGATGATCTTCGAAAACCTGCGTTCGGCTTCGTCGCGCTTCATCGCGCTCCACCACGAGGTGTCCGAGAGGATCACGTTGAGTTCGGCGACCAGACGGTCGGCCTCGTCGGCATCGGAGGTGCCGAGGCCCCTGCGGACTTTGAGGCCCGGCTTGCCCTTCGCGTCGTTCCGCAGCGGGTGCCGGAAGGTCACGGTCCAGCCGGGTCTTCCTTGGGCGCGCGCCTTCGCGGCGGAGTATCTGGCTTGAGCCATAGCGTTGTTCCCTGTTGTACCAGAAGTATTGACATGGTTAAGGGTCCGTGTCAATCACGCGGTACAACTTGGTACAACATCGCGCCAGGATCCGCCAATAATTTATATACCTTGCGGAGTATATTAAAGGACGCTATCTGATGTTAGACCGTCGCCAACGCTTTGCGGTGTTTCTGGACCGGCTCGGGTCCGCAGCGCCTGCAGCGTCGCACGACGAGGCCTTTGAACTGCTACGAAGCATCCTGACCACCGTCGAGGACGAGTTCTCCGGAGTTCCGGAAGACCCCGACAACTACCTCGACGATGGTCGGCTGTATCCTCCGCAAGAGGACAGCCGAAGGAAGGTCCCGGGACGGCCGGATCTGATCCGCTACCGCTCGAAGGGGCACAATACGTGGATCGGGTCGAACGGTGCGATCCGCATCGAGGAGCTTCCCGGCAAGAGCGGTGGTCCGCACTGTTGCCTGGACAAGCCGGGCGAGGATGGACGAACGGTGAGACTGGAATGAGCGCTCAATCGATCGAAGCTTTCGTCAGGGCCCTTCGAGAACTCGCTCCCAACGCGAGGATCGACGTGGACGAAGCCGAGTCCGAAGGAGGAGAGTCCTTCATCGATATCTCGGATGGCGACTTCCGCACCGAGGTGTCGTACCGACCGAACTTCGGCTTCGGCATCTACGTGACGACCGGGGTGTTCGGCCAGCGACCCGACGAGGTCTTCCGGAACGCGGCCAAGGCCGCCAAGAGGATCGGACAGCTCCGGGAGTCGTTTTTCAGAGATGGCGTGCTCAGGCATCTGACGCTGGTCGAGATGCGCGTCCTGACCGGTCTGACGCAAGTGGACGTCGCGAACGCGCTGGACATAAAGCAGCCCTCGGTGCAACGCATCGAAAGACGTGGAAACGTCCAGATCGAGACGCTGGCGCGGCACATCCATGCGATGGGCGGCCGGCTGGAAATGAGCGTCGTCTTCGACGACATGGAAGCTAAGTTGGAATTGACCGCCCTGAAGGCGAACGCCTGATGAACTTTCCCGCGATCAATCTGGTGGTCCTGCGCTCCGATGATCCGGCGAATCTCGCCGCCTTCTACGAAGGTCTCGGCATGCATTTCGAAATGGAGCGTCACGGCGATGGACGCGAGCATCTCGCCAGCACGGGAAACGGTGTCGTTTTCGAAATCTATCCGCGACGCGGCGACGAACCGATCTCGCGCGGCGTCAGGCTCGGCTTTCGCGTACGGTCGATATCGGAAGTCCTCGAGCGCCTCGGTCCGCGTGCCCACCTGTTGTCGGACCGCAGGGAGGTTCTTCATCTTCGCAGCAGCGCGAATCCAATATTCGGTCCGAACTGCTGCGTGTAAGCGAGGTTGATCCACAGCATTGCCAAAGGCTCAAGGTAGCGACTCATGGCTAGTGGGCCGGTATCGATCGGGTCGAAACCGAGGTCTGCGACAAGTGCCATGACGATCTCCTTGGCGGGCGTATCGTCGCCGGCAAGTGCCATCATCAGCTTTCCGCCGGGATAGTTACTGTCTGCCATGTTGTGGGAGCCTGTGGTGCTGAATGCTTTGACGACGCGTGCGCTCGGCGCAAGCCG
Organism: Bradyrhizobium barranii subsp. apii; assembly: GCF_011516635.5. Classification (GTDB taxonomy): domain Bacteria; phylum Pseudomonadota; class Alphaproteobacteria; order Rhizobiales; family Xanthobacteraceae; genus Bradyrhizobium; species Bradyrhizobium barranii. The sequence continues at coordinate 48,302 of NZ_CP096257.1, forward strand.
CGCTACGGCCTCCCCGCCTGAATCGCCAAAGCCGATCGCAAGCTCCCGTCCGGATTTGAGAGGATCGGTCGTGTCGATCAACACTTTGCCGGCGAGGCCCCCCAGCGATCTTATCGTCGCCTCGACAGCGGTCCAGGGGACCGCGAGCACAATCACATCGGTACTGGTCGCAGCTTCGTTCAGGGGGACAACTACAAAACCTTCCTTTCTTAGCTCTCCTGCTTTGTCGCCAGCCACGTCGCGCGTCGCGAACGTCACGCTATGGCCCGTCTTAAGCCATCCGCTCGCCAGCGCACGACCTACATTGCCCGAACCGGCAATTGTGATGTGCATAGTGTGCTCCTGTGCGATTTTGCCGAACGAGTCCGGCTATGACCCGTTATGCCATAGAAAGCAATTTCAGCGCATTAGCGGGCGCTTCGAGCGGCCATTGTGAACTTTTCACACGGCGAAGCACGGCCTAAAGGTGAGGAGCCTGCGGAGCTCGTGCATTTTCATGGGCGGTCTCGATGCGGCAGCGCCAGAACGGGCATTCTCGCCACCGTGTCTCCGTGCCGTACCAAAGGGCAAGCCGCTCGGCGTAGACGTTCCGGATGTCGGCGATTGTCCGCTCGTAGCCAGACAGTGCGTTAGCTGCGTCCAATAGGTATCCTTCGGTGGCCTCCGCAGCGGCAAGGCCGGTGTACAACGCGTTGAACAGCCCCAGGGATGACAGTGGATCAAAATTGATCGCCGCATCGCCTGTTGCAAGCCACCCTTCGCCGGCGCAGGGGGTAAGGTGCGCACCATGCGCAGCAGTAAAGCCGGAGCGCTCGTCCGGGGTGAACTTCACTGAAGACAGCAGTTCGCTAAGGTGTGTGGCGGATGTCGCATGGCGAAGCATCGCTTCGCGGTCGCGTGCGATCCCTGCGCTCGCCAGGTTCGCATCGGTGTGGAACGCGAGAACTCGCCGATCGTTCGGCAGCGGCGCGGTGTACCACCATCCGTCTTCCACAGCCTCGATGAACGTCATGCCGTTGCTGCCGAACGAACCCCCGTGGATCCAGCCGCATACGAGGCGGTCATGTCTGCGCCGCCTTGCGCCCAGACGGCGCGCAAGCGGAGCCGCGCGGCCCCCTGCATCGATCAGAAAACGCGCCGTCAAGCCGACCTTTCCCGTCGCAGTCGCCAGCGACAAGCGCCAGGTTCCTTCGGATCGTTCAATATCTTCCATTTGCGCCGGCGCGAGGAGTCGCGCGCCGCGGCCAATGGCGACGACCCGCAGCCAGGCATCGAAGCGCCCGCGATCAAGGTGCCAGCCGTGCCCGTCGGGACCGCGCATGAAATCGCTTTCGACGGGCTCGTTGCTGCCCCAGACCGAACGATTACCGTAGCAGGGGACGTGAGGCTCGGCCTCGAACGAGGGCCACAAGCCCATGTCGGTAAACAGCCGGCGCGCTGCGGGCACCAGCGACTCCCCGATCCGCGGCGGAATCTGGGGCAGGCGTTCGATCATGACCACGCGCCGCGTCGGCGCGAGATTGAGCGCCGCCGTCGATCCGGCCGGTCCGGCGCCGACGATGACGACGTCGGCCTCGATCACATCAGTGTCTTCAGCCCGAACGGGAAGCGCCTTACCTTGTCGATCCGGGCCAGATCGTGGGCTTCGCTCGCCGCTGGCGCGAGCGTCCGTGTCGCGGCGACCACAAGCGGCTGCGGCGGCACGTCCTGCACGCCGATCATCGCCGGAAAGGCCGGATCGCCCTTCGGCCCGTCGCGCATTTCCACCACGCCCATCTGGCCGATGTCGCCGATGAAGGAGTTGATCTGGTCGAGATAGCCGCCGTGCATGATCGGCGCCAGCCAGTCCGACCGGGTGGCGAACGCCTTCAACCGATCGTCCAGCGACTTGCTCTTCATCACGATGTCGTAGTTCGCATTGCTGAGCACCTGGTTCGGGACGCGCGCCGGCCAGAACGTCGGCAAATGCGGCGCGTAGACCGGCGGATCGGATGGGTAGCCCGAGCGGCAGCTCGCCGTGTCGGCCTGCCACGGCACCGCCATCCAGCGCGTCACGCCGCCCGCGACTTGTCCGTACAGCGGACCATCGGGCAGAGTCACCATGTCCGGCGTGAAGGCTGCACCGTACGATGGATCGTCATTCATGTCAGCGGCATGGCGCAAGCGGAACGGCGCCATGTACATCGAGGTCTGCCGCATCGGCCACGTCATCTCGCAGCCGGGATGGAAGGCGTCGGCAAGGCAGAACTCGAGGGATGCCCGATCGAGCATGGCGGGCTGTTCGGCCAGCGGAACGTCTTCAATGATGCGCGGCGGTTTGCGTGCGGGATCGTAGTCGGCGTCGAAATCGCCGTCCGCCCAATGATCCAGCATGGTGAGCTGCAGCGGCGTCAAGGTAGTGAACGCATTCGACGTCTTCGGAGTAGGAATATTCATGGCGTCGCCGTACATCCACGGCCATGGCACCGGCGACCATGCATCGCGATCGGCGCGGCGAAACTGGCTGGCGACCATCTCGCGGGTTTGTTTCTCGGAGTCGTCGCGACTATTGAGGCGCGCCAAGCATTCCGGTGAAACCAGATAGTCGGGCGAGCGCCAGCCGAAATAGGCGGCGAAGCCCTCATTGACCCATTGCAGCCCAGCGAGGCGTTCGAATAGCGGGCGGATATCCCGCTCGAATGAGGTTCGCGGCGGAGCTTTCGGCTTCAGACGCGGCGAAGAATTCGCCACGTCGCGCATTAGATCCCACATTGTGCGCACCGACTTCTGCAGCGGCGCGTAGTTCGGAGGCGCGACCACGACCCAGGCCGGATCGACCGGGAGCGTCGTGCCGCCGATCGTCACCTCGGCGGTGACCGGCCCGTCCGAAACGTCGTCGTACCAACCATCATTGTTGGCGAAAGTAATCGCGCGAGTGCCGGTGTGAGACGCCGACTTGCCGCGGCCGCCGAGCACGACGAGACGACCTGCTTCGTCTGTGCGAAGCTCGCCGAGATACACCGGCGTGCCCATGAAGCTCCCGGTGTCGAATATGTGCTGCGGCCCCCCTTTAACATTCGGCCCGCTGATGCTGCGTGGACCTGGGTCGATCGACAGGCTCGCCCGATCGCTGACTGTGATATTCCGCAGCATCTGCGCCGGCGCTGAGAGCGCTTCCGGGATGTCTTGCGCCAGCTGGAATTCGTACCAGGAGGCCTTCTTGTTGGCGAGGTGGACGGTCCAGGCAATGGTCGCATCGATAGCGGTCAGCTCCGCGAGAGGCTTGCCGTCGGCATCCAGGCCATAGATGCGAAAGCGCGCGGATTGCCGCTTCAAGGCTCCGCTCCCGTCGCGGTAGAAACCGGCGGGATGCGGCTGTGGATCGGTGATCTCCGGTCCGTAAAAGCTGCCGTCCGAGCTGTTGCCAACCCGCGCGATGCCGATCGATGGGTGAATCGCCGCACGGACGATTCCGGCGGGCAGTTTTTCTGCTGTTGCCAATTGAAATTCCTCCGTCTGAAATTTATGGCCCCAAAGCCAACGTCACTGGCCGGGCACAATTGTAATAAAGCACAAAGTACAAATGCAACCAAGCGAATGAAGACTGGAGAGCTCGGACGCTTCTATTCCTTGGTCACTTCCTCCCGGCACGAAACCATCGAAAATTGTCAATCGGCTTGCAAATTTTTGGCGGTCAATATTGCAGGCCGAATGACAGCGCACGCTATACACGAGTGCGAATATCACGGCTGGGCCAAAGATCGGGCGGATTCGCACGCTCGAGATCATGCCGTTGAAGTCGCCTGGCAGCATCCGCCAGCAGGCCTCTCTCGGGACGCCGCCGTGGCGGAGGTCCGGGAAGTCTTGGATTCTATCGGTGACTCCTGCCCGGAATGCCCGCCGGGGTGACGGCGGGCACAAGGGTCACTTCTTGCGTGCCAGCTTTTTCTCGACCTTGCCGCGGACGTTGCCCACTTTTTTGACGGCCTTCTTCACGGCCGGTGCCGAGCGGCCCGTCTTCTTGGCCTCGTAGTCGACTTCGTACTTCTGACCGCCGGCGACCTTGGCTCTGTCCTGGATCCGCCCGCGGGCCGTCTTCCTTGCCGCTTTCTTCGCTGCCATGTCGTTCTCTCCTGTGTGATGTTCCGGTACCGAAGCAACGCCGCAAGGATTCACCGGTTCCGGAACAAATGCAGGCGTCCCAGTTTGAGTCTGTTTTCGAGTTGCATGGAGTTCGTTGGTGTCGTTTCAGCGTACGAAGGCAGAGGCGATTGGCGTCAAAGCGCCGCTACCAGACTTCGTAGAGCCGGCCCTTGCGACCTCGATCGCGAAGGTCCCATCGGGTGCCCGCTGGATCCACGAAATCAAGTTCGATGGCTACAGGGTCCAAGTCCATCTGGCCAACGACGCCGTCCGGATCTTCACCCGGCGCGGTCACGACTGGACGCACCGATTCGAGAAGGTCGCGCACGACGCGTGGCACATCAAGGCAGCATCGGCGGTCATCGACGGGGAAGTAGTCGTGCCGGCCGTCGACGGCACGACCGACTTCTCAGTGCAGCAGAATGAACTCAAGGGTCAGTCTACGAAGATCGCGCTGGTCGCTTTCGATCTCCTGTATCTGAACGGTCGCGAACTGCGGAAGCTCCCGCTCCACCGGCGCAGGGCTGAACTCAGCAAGATCATCGCCGGAACGGACATCCAATTCAGCGAATCCTTCGAGATCGATGGCCAAGAGATGTTCCAGCACGCCTGCAAGATCGGCCTCGAAGGCGTCGTGTCAAAGGTGCGCGACAGCGTCTATCCTACGGGCCGCAGCAACGACTGGGTCAAGAGAACCTGCGCGCAGCGGGAGACCCTGACGATCGCCGGCTTCGCTCTCGACGGATCGAGGTGGGACGGTCTCTACATTGGGCGGCGGAAGGGCTACGATCTGGTCTACGCCGGCAAGGTCGACCACGGCTTCGACAAGGTCTCCGCCACCGACCTTCGCAAGCGCCTGGAGCCGCTGATCCGAAAGACGCAGGCATTTTCGAAGCGGATCGCGCACAGAGGCATCTGGGTGGAACCGAAGCTGCTGGCAGAGATCGAATACCGCGGGAAGTCGGCGGAAGGAAAAGTCCGGCATCCATTCTTCCGAGGGCTGCGAGAGGATCTGTAGATTCCCCGGCGGCGAGCGACGCTAATCTCGCGCCCGCTTCAGGGCGGCCATCAACCGCTCCTTCTCCTTGTTCCACCGAACCTCTTCGGCCTGCGTCCTCTTTTCGAGTGCCTCCGCCTCGGCACGGATGGCCGTGGCTCTGTCGGAGTGCTCCGTTTCCGCCCCGTCCAGTGCAGCCTGCGCCTTGTCGACGGCCTGCTGGCGGCGCTCACTCTCCTTCTGCCGGGCAGCGTCTTCCTTCGCCTGTTCGCGCTCGCGGCTCTTCCGCTCCCGTTCGTAAGCGAGGGCGGCCCTGTGTGCCGCGGCCTTGTCGGCGGGCCGGCCAGCAGCCTTCTGCGGTTTACTTTTTTCCGGCTTGCGTGGAGCTTCCTTCGGTCTCCCGCCGACGCCCAACCTGGCGGGCAGTTCGGCATGCTCGCGGAAGGGACCGATGGATCCGACGGGCCGTTTGAGAACGACGCCGGGCTTCGCCATGGTCGCTGCGATCACGTCCGGATCCTCTCCTTTGCCGCGCCTTGGTGGAATAGATTGCTGTCAGCACCCCAAGCCTCAAGCGCCTTCGCCTTTCCCGCCGCTTCGGCGTCGTAGGGCGTGTCGCCGATCGCGACGGCGTCGGCGCCTTCGATCCCAAGTTTCTTAAGGGCTACTTCGAAGATGTCGGGGGCCGGCTTGTATTCCTCGACGTCGTCCGAACACGTCGTCACGTCGATCAGGTCGGCGATGCCGGCAATGTCGAGATAATTCTCAAGCTCATCTTTCTTGGCGGAGCGGGAGCGGTTGTATGCCGCTGCTGAGCCAGCTGGCTCGTTCATGCCGGGTACGTGAGAGCGCAACTGGCCGTTGGAAATAGTTTTGCAATTCCAATCGCGGGGGGGGGACGACAAGCACACATTGCTCTTGTCGCCCACTGTGCGCGGCCCATGCAACGATAAATTGTAGCATGTTGCGGTTTCGCTACAGACTCGCCGTCAGTCCGGCACTACTCTTTTGATCGCTTGTAATTCCTTGAAAATCCGACCTCGGTCGCGCGGCAAAATCGATTGTTACGTTCTCGCGGCGTGGCGGTTGTCACGTCCTACGCATGGGCAGCACGACCATTGACTGCGAACAAAAGAGGCGATGCAACATGAGGTTATTGCACCTGCTTTTCGCCGTGCCGTGCTGCCTCTTGGCGGCTTGCGGCACCTACATTCCCAGCCAGCGCGACTGGCCAAAAGACACGCCAGAAGGCGTAAGCGACATGAATAGCGTGCTCGTGCGCAGCATTGTCTGCGAATTGAGCTACGCCGTTACCGTGGCAATTAAGAACGATCGGAATCTTGCCCTCAAGCGACGCAGTCGGCGTGCCTACAGCAGTTTCCTCAATGATTGGGGTGTCGAAGTTGCTACGGATCTGACCGTCACTGAGAATTCGACGATAAACCCGACGGGCCTCTGGAATCCCGTGTCGCCATTATCGAGCGTCTTTACCCTCGGCGGCGGCATCAGCGGTGGCGCCGTGTCGACGAACGACAACAAGTATAACGTTTTCTATCCCCTGTGGGCTCTTTACAAGCCAAACCTATTTCACGTGGACAGCGAGATGCGGCCCTGCCGCGATCCAAGTGGCAACCAGGAAGGCTCGCCGCTCGTCGACATCGATTTGAGAATCCTGCCGCTGCTGGAATCGCGCATTCAGATCGTGACACTGGGTTTCGCGGGTGCGCCGCGCAAGGAGGAGATCATAGCGGGCGAAAAGAACGTGCTGACGCAAACCGTCTCGATCAAGGAAACTGTGTTAGGAGATATCACACCCACCTGGACATTCACGACAGGCGCCATCAATCCGTCTGGGAAATTCATTAGCGCCGGTCGGGAACGCACCCATCAGGTCGTTTTCACTTTTGGCCCCTTGGCTGCCGGCGGTCGGTCCCTGTCGTTCCTGGCCGAACAAACGCATCTCAATGAGCAGTTGAAGGCCGGACTGGGGGATGTCCCGATCGCTGTTGAACTACGTCGGGTCGACGTTGCCGGAATGAATATTACGCAGCCCTCGTGACGTGGGCAACGGACTTGATTGTCATGCGATCGTGGTGAGCTTGAAGGGCCGCACGCAGAACCGACAATTGCTTATGCGCCTTCAATCGTCGGAAGCCCTTGTTGGCCTCGATCATACCGGCCGCGACCCATCGCAAGGCCATACCGGCATCCCGCCAGCGTTTAACGTTGCGCGTGACGCGGCGAATGGTGCCCATCATGTTCTCGGCGATATTGGTACAGGCGAGCGATCGGCGAAGCTCCTTCGGCAACTTCAACCGGACGACAGTCAGGATTTCGTCGAGGCCTTCGAGGATACTGGCCGCAACGCCGGGCCATTGCTGGTCGAGTCGACGCGCGAGATTGCGGATCAATTTTTCAGCCTTGTCGGCGTCATCGAGCTCCCAGGCCTGGCGCAGCACCCGGCGGGTGGCCGCATGATGCTCTTTCGGCAGGCGTTCCATGATGTTGCGCGCCTTGTGGATCTGGCAGCGCTGGATCGCAGCGGCCGAACCGAAGGTGCGGCGGATCGCCTTCGACAACGCCTTCGCGCCGTCGGCGATGAACAGTCTTGGCACCGTCGGGTCGAGCCCGCGCGAGACCAGGTTGTCCAGCAGGGCCTGAACCGTTGCTGCATTCTCGGTCGCCCCTTCCACCAGCGCCAGCGGATGCTTGTTGCCTTCGCCGTCAACCCCGATCGCGGCCACCAGCACGAGATCGTCGTCGAGATGCAGCCCGTCGATTTGGACCACCAGAAGGTCGAGCGCGGACAGATCGGCAGCCATGAAGTCGGCCAGCCGCGCCGCCGACAGAGCCACGAACCTCCGCGAGGCCGCCGACTTCGAAATCCCCGATCCGGGCGGTGCCGGCACGTCACCCTCGGGCAGCCGGACGGCGCGGCCGAACCGGCGCGTCGACACATTGATCAGCATCAGGTTCATCGCCCAGCGACCGAGCCAGTCCTCCTGCGCCGCCGTTTCCCAGCTCGGGATCGTGACCTCGCGGCCGTCCATGCCCCGGACCCGCGGGCGATCGACCTCGATCTTGCCGCCGTGGAAACCGATCCGCCCCCGCGTTCGGCCCCAACGGTGCGCCCGCCGCGCCGCATCACGACCGTGGCGCGGCCCGCAGGCCGCTGTCACATCCGCCTCCATCATCGTGCCGAGCGCCTCGATTCCTGCCGCAAGGCAGAACCGATCGAAGCTCGCTCGCACTTCCGCAAATGATTTCTCCACAGCCCCGGTCGCCGGCCAACCAGCCGGTGTGATATCTCTCGTCATGGCGTTGCTCTCCTTTGTGGAATCAGCACCCCGAGCCTACCGGCTCAAGGTGGGCAACGCCGACCTCTTCAGAAATTCAACAGAACCCGGGACATCCCCCCGGACTGCGCAGTTCTCGGTTCGCACCATAAGGGGAGGATTGCTGATGGCATTGCGCAAGAAAGTTAACGTCACAAAAGCGAAGGCCGCGAGATCGAAGGCCAACAAGGCTAAGGCCACCAAGACGAAAGTCGGCAAAGCCAAGGTCAAAAAGGCCAAGGCTAAAGCCAAGAAAGTGAAGCGAGGCGGAGCTCCTTCGCCGGCACCGCCGGCAAAGCGCGATGCCAAATCGCTCATCGAGCATCTCGATCTGCACTCGCTTCATGAAGACGATATCAAGACCATCCGCGACTGCTGTACGGCGGCGCTGGACTTCAGGAAGGCGCTCCAGAATGAAAGCATCGATGCCACCATGGCCCATGCGGCGGCAGGATATTGCTATACTAAGTCCGGCGCGAGTTCGACTGTGAGCATCTGGAAGGACGGCTTCAAGGTGGGCGAGACAACTCAGGCAGACGCAGACACAAGGGGCATACCGCCCTGCGGATGACCGAAGGGTGCCGGCCAGCCAATACGTTCGAGCTTGCAAGGTGGCGCGAGATGAGCGTGACCAGAGTTGTCTTTGGAAGAAGAGCGGCCCGCGTTGTATGGGCGGGTCTTATCCTGCTCGGCTTTATTGTGACCGCCCGGCCGGCCTCGGCTGACGACCCTCCTCCGCCTCCCAAGCCGATCTTCGAACTCCTTGATAGCCCGTCTTATTCGTCAGAGGGCGCCTGAGAGGCTGGCGAGCGTGGTGTAAAGCGCTGATGCGGCGTAGGATTCGGTTGCAAAGCCAACCCCATCACCTTCAGCCGCGAACACCACGCCCGCCATGACCGACGATACGATTCTGCCCTTCTCGTTTCCAGCCGTTCACGCCAAGAAAGTCACAGCTGCCTTCGATGGCGGTCGGCTGACCTCGAACGGGGGCGTGATGCTTCTGGCGATGGCCGAGCGGCGTCTCGGCTTGGCCGACAATTTGGCCCGGGTGTTCCCGGATCGGCGCGATCCGACGCGGGTCGTGCACAGCCTGGTCGATATGTTCCGCGCGCGCATGTTCGCGATCTGCTGCGGCTACGAGGACGCCGACGACCTCGATCATCTGCGGTCCGATCCCGCATTCAAGCTGGCCTGCGGACGGCTGCCGGACACGGGTCGCGATCTGTGTTCCCAACCGACGCTGTCGCGCCTGGAGAATGCTCCGCGCCTGCGCGACGTGATCCGACTGACCTACACTTTGGTCGACGCATGGATGGATAGCTACCCGCGCGAGCCGGCATCCGTCACGCTCGACATCGATGATACCTGCGATGTCGTCCACGGCCATCAGCAGCTCTCGCTGTTCAACGCTCATTATGACGAACGCTGCTTCCTGCCGATCCACGTCTACGACACGGAGAAGAGCCGGCCCGTGGCGGTCGTGCTGCGGCCCGGCAAGACGCCGGGCGGCGTCGAGGTGCGTGCCCATCTGCGCCGCCTGGTACGGCATATCCGGACGCGGTGGCACAACACGCGAATTACGTTCCGTGGCGACGGGCACTATGCCCGGCCGGAGGCAATGGCGTGGTGCGAGACCAACGGCATCGACTACATCTTCGGTCTGTCCGGCACCAAGCCGCTCGCCAGAAAAGTCGACGCGGTCGCCGACGACATCCGCACGCGACGCGCCATCGAGAACCTGCCGGTTCTGCGCGGCTATACCGAGACGCGCCACAAGGCAAAGTCCTGGGATCGCGAACGACGCACCGTCGCCCGTATTGAGGCGACGATGCTCGGCCTCGACATCCGCTTCGTCGTCACCAGCCTCGATGTCGGCTCGGCCGAGTGGATCTACGACAGCCTGTATTGCGCGCGCGGCCAAGCCGAGAATCTGATCAAGCTGCATAAGACGCAGCTCGCCTCCGATCGCACCAGTTGCCGTTCGGCGCTCGCCAATCAAGTCCGCCTCGTTCTCCATACCGCCGCTTATTGGCTGATGCTGACCGTGCGCGACGCCATTCCCAAAGTCCGGGAATTGGCCACTGCCGAGTTCGCGACGCTGCGTCTTCGGCTCTTGAAAATCGCCGCCCGGGTTGTCGAGACCAAGAGCCGCATTCGCCTTGCGTTCGCCGCGGCATGTCCCGAAGCCGACCTGATCCGCAGCTTGCCCGGCGCGCTGCTGCCGCTCGGTCCTTGACCGGTGGGGCGTCCGCCCGCGTTCACCCAACCCATCCCTCAAGCGCGTTGCAAAGTACCGGTCGTCAGGCGGTGAAAAGCCGAAGGCAATCCTGTGCGCCTCGTCAGCGGAGGTGTGCGGATGCACCAGTCGGACCAAAATACCGCGCTCTCACGAATAGGGCGGGCTAGTACGACTGAGTCACAAAACCGCAGGCTTTATCCGGCCGGAATCAGCGATGGTTGAAGCATGGACCATCAGCCGAGGAGGCTACATGAGCGGGCGTGGCACCAAGACCAGTGAGATGCGATTTGCGACGTATTTGGAAGGGCTTGCCAGCGTCATCGGTCATGCTGATCGGAAGGCACCGCTGCGCGACTATTGCGTCGGCCTCATGGCCTGTGGCGGTCGTAAGAGCGTGGAGCCAATGGCGGCGATGACGGCTCCGGAACGGACGGCCGCCCAACATCAATCGCTGCTGCATTTCGTCGGCAGCGGCGCCTGGTCGGATGAGAAGGTGCTGGGCAAGGTACGAGAGATGGTCCTGCCGGCGATCGAACGCCAGGGCCCGATCGAAGCTTGGATCATCGATGACACCGGATTTCCCAAGCAGGGGCGACATTCGGTTGGAGTTGCACGGCAATATTGCGGGCAGCTCGGCAAGCAGGATAATTGCCAGGTGGCGGTGTCATTATCGATTGCCAATCACCACGCCAGCCTGCCTGTTGCCTACCGCCTTTATCTTCCGAAGGAATGGACTGAGGATTGCGATCGGCGGCGCAAGGTGGGCATTCCTGCCGAAGTCGGCTTCCGGACCAAGCCGGAGATCGCGCTGGAGCAGTTGCGGTGGGCCTGTGCGACCGGCCTTCCGCGTGGTGTCGTGCTGATGGACGCGGGCTATGGCAACAACAGCGATCTGCGCACGGAGATCACGGCGCTGGGATTGACCTATGTGGCGGGTCTTCTGTCGAGCACAACGGTATGGGCGCCCGGCACCGGTCCCTTGCCGCCGAAGCCATGGTCGGGCCGCGGCCGTCCCCCGAAACTGATGCGCCGCAACCGTCAGCGTCGGCCGGCCGCCGTTAAAGCGCTCGCGATCGGCCTGCCGGCCAAAGCTTGGCGCACCATCACGTGGCGGCAAGGAACGAACGAAAAGCTGAGCTCGCGCTTTGCCCGCGTGCGGGTCCGTGCCGCGCACCGTGATTATTGGCAAACCACCCAGCGGTTGGAGGAATGGTTGCTGATCGAATGGCCGAAAGGCGAGGACCAGCCTACCAAATACTGGCTCTCGACATTGCCGGAGGATGTGGCATTCCGGACTCTCGTAGAGACGGCTAAATTGCGCTGGCGCATCGAACGCGACTATCAGGAACTCAAGCAGGAGGTCGGGCTTGGCCACTTCGAGGGACGCGGCTGGCGCGGCTTTCATCATCACGCAACGATGTGCATTGCAGCCTTCGGATTCCTGATCTCCGAGCGGGAGGCGTTTCCCCCCTCAGGCGCTCGGCGCGCCCGGCCGATCCCGCTCGCTCGCGTTTCCGCGGATTACAGACCCCGCGGTTCTGCCGCTACGGACCCAACGTCACATTCCAAATTCGATCACGACGATGCGACGGCGACTCGAACAAGGGCTGGTCCGAACGTTGTCGAGATGTCCTTGTTGTGCAATCAAGTTCGCCCATTTCACAGACCACCGTTTGTGACGCAGTAAGACTAGAGCGTTTCACATTTTGACTGAAGCATAACCGGCGTTTGCGAAGTAGTTTGCGCATTCGCGAGGCTGGATGTCCTGAACGAGGTGACCGATTTGGCGCCAAGTGTCTTCGACGGTGCGCCTCTGAGCCTGCCGCATCCAGTGTTTGATCTTGGAGAAGGCCTATTCGATCGGGTTGAGGTCGGGCGAGTATCGCGGCAGGCACCAGAGCCTGGCGCCAGCAGCCTGGGTCATCTGCCTGACAGCTTTCGACTTGTGACTTCCGAGGTTGTCGAGAATGACGATGTCGCCTTCGCGCAGGGTTGGCAGGGGAAGGTGCTTCACATAAGCGCGGGAGACGAAGGACCCCCGGCCGGACTCTGGATCTGTCCCAGAAAAAATGAGGCGAGGATCAGCCGTGAGAGCCTGGGCGACGACGTTGGCGGACGACATCGCCAAGGCTCAAACCACGCAACAGATTGCTCCTCGAACGGCGTGAGCCGTCGCGTCGGTTGTCATCCTGCTCGGCGCGATAGAGCCCTCGCCTGTCCCTCTGACTTGATCCGGTCGCGCCCAGAATAGGTAGGAGCCCGATCCAATGTTGATGTTGTACCGTCAAATGTCGCTAGCCTTTCGGGCTGGACTCCGTGCAGCATCAAGATCTGACGATGTCTAAAAAGACTACCAACTTGCGAGCGGTTGATCTGGTTGCATCGGGTGGCCGCTCGATCAGATCGGTGGCCAAGGAACTTGGTCCCGGGAGGCCAACAGTGGACGGCTGAAAGAAAATTGAAGGTTAGAGCTGGCTCCGCAAAACGCCACAGCAAGATCGTAAAGCCCCGCCTTCAGCATAACCCGGCAGGAATCCACTTAATTTTCGCGAGGCGCTGTCCAAACAACCGGGACCAGCTCTGTTGCCGTCGAATTCGATTCTGCAACGATTAGGGCCAGATAAATGTACCAAGTGCCAGTTGATGAATTACGCGCAACGTCCGCGGCGGCTGTCGGAGCAACTCTCAAGGACGCAGCTTACATCCTCGAGGAAACGCAACATCGCCCTCTGTCCCCTAGGGAAGTTGGCGAGTTCATTGGGACGATCAACACGCCTGATTTTGAGAAGATTAAGGCGATGGTCCTTGACTGTTCCTCCAAAATTAGAGTGCGGAAATATGGTCGCTCCGTTGTCACGATGTCCCCCGTGGAGGTTACTAACCCGTCTTATTCGTCAGAGGGCGCCTGAGAGGCTGGCGAGCGTGGTGTAAAGCGCTGATGCGGCGTAGGATTCGGTTGCAAAGCCAACCCCATCACCTTCAGCCGCGAACACCACGCCCGCCATGACCGACGATACGATTCTGCCCTTCTCGTTTCCAGCCGTTCACGCCAAGAAAGTCACAGCTGCCTTCGATGGCGGTCGGCTGACCTCGAACGGGGGCGTGATGCTTCTGGCGATGGCCGAGCGGCGTCTCGGCTTGGCCGACAATTTGGCCCGGGTGTTCCCGGATCGGCGCGATCCGACGCGGGTCGTGCACAGCCTGGTCGATATGTTCCGCGCGCGCATGTTCGCGATCTGCTGCGGCTACGAGGACGCCGACGACCTCGATCATCTGCGGTCCGATCCCGCATTCAAGCTGGCCTGCGGACGGCTGCCGGACACGGGTCGCGATCTGTGTTCCCAACCGACGCTGTCGCGCCTGGAGAATGCTCCGCGCCTGCGCGACGTGATCCGACTGACCTACACTTTGGTCGACGCATGGATGGATAGCTACCCGCGCGAGCCGGCATCCGTCACGCTCGACATCGATGATACCTGCGATGTCGTCCACGGCCATCAGCAGCTCTCGCTGTTCAACGCTCATTATGACGAACGCTGCTTCCTGCCGATCCACGTCTACGACACGGAGAAGAGCCGGCCCGTGGCGGTCGTGCTGCGGCCCGGCAAGACGCCGGGCGGCGTCGAGGTGCGTGCCCATCTGCGCCGCCTGGTACGGCATATCCGGACGCGGTGGCACAACACGCGAATTACGTTCCGTGGCGACGGGCACTATGCCCGGCCGGAGGCAATGGCGTGGTGCGAGACCAACGGCATCGACTACATCTTCGGTCTGTCCGGCACCAAGCCGCTCGCCAGAAAAGTCGACGCGGTCGCCGACGACATCCGCACGCGACGCGCCATCGAGAACCTGCCGGTTCTGCGCGGCTATACCGAGACGCGCCACAAGGCAAAGTCCTGGGATCGCGAACGACGCACCGTCGCCCGTATTGAGGCGACGATGCTCGGCCTCGACATCCGCTTCGTCGTCACCAGCCTCGATGTCGGCTCGGCCGAGTGGATCTACGACAGCCTGTATTGCGCGCGCGGCCAAGCCGAGAATCTGATCAAGCTGCATAAGACGCAGCTCGCCTCCGATCGCACCAGTTGCCGTTCGGCGCTCGCCAATCAAGTCCGCCTCGTTCTCCATACCGCCGCTTATTGGCTGATGCTGACCGTGCGCGACGCCATTCCCAAAGTCCGGGAATTGGCCACTGCCGAGTTCGCGACGCTGCGTCTTCGGCTCTTGAAAATCGCCGCCCGGGTTGTCGAGACCAAGAGCCGCATTCGCCTTGCGTTCGCCGCGGCATGTCCCGAAGCCGACCTGATCCGCAGCTTGCCCGGCGCGCTGCTGCCGCTCGGTCCTTGACCGGTGGGGCGTCCGCCCGCGTTCACCCAACCCATCCCTCAAGCGCGTTGCAAAGTACCGGTCGTCAGGCGGTGAAAAGCCGAAGGCAATCCTGTGCGCCTCGTCAGCGGAGGTGTGCGGATGCACCAGTCGGACCAAAATACCGCGCTCTCACGAATAGGGCGGGCTAACCCGATCTATTCACGAGAGCACGGTCGTTCTTGACGTCTGACTGGGGCTGGCGGCTGGCGTGGGTGACCGTCCGGCCTTTTGTCACCGGGTTCTACATCAAGCTGTTTTGTACGCGTTGGAGGAGTGGGGCGGGTGAGCGGGCGCAGGCCCGGTCGGTTACGGGCCGAGCGGGAGCAGCGCGCCGGGCAAGCTGCGGAAGAGGTCGGCTTCGGGGCATGCCGCGGCGAACGCAAGGCGAATGCGGCTCGCGGTTTCGACGACCCGGGCTGCGATTTTCAAGAGACGAAGACGCAGCGTCGCGAACTCGGCGGCGGCCAATTCCCGGACTTTGGGAATGGCGCCGCGCACGGTAAGCATCAACCAATAAGCGGCGGTGTGGAGAACGAGACGGACCTGGTTGGCGAGCGCCGAACGGCAACTGGTGCGATCGGAGGCGAGCTGCGTCTTATGCAGCTTGATCAGATTTTCGGCTTGGCCGCGCGCGCAATACAGGCTGTCGTAGATCCACTCGGCCGAGCCGACATCGAGGCTGGTGACGACGAAGCGGATGTCGAGGCCGAGCATCGTCGCCTCAATACGGGCGACAGTGCGCCGTTCGTGATCCCAGGACTTTGCCTTGTGGCGCGTCTCGGTATAGCCGCGCAGAACAGGCAGGTTCTCGATGGCGCGTCGCGTGCGAATGTCGTCGGCGACCTCGTCGACTTTTCTGGCGAGAGGCTTGGTACCGGACAGACCGAAGATGTAGTCGATGCCGTTGTTCTCGCACCACGTCATGGCCTCCGGCCGAGCATAGTGCCCGTCGCCACGGAACGTAATTCGCGTCTTGTGCCACCGCGTCCGGATATGCCGTATCAGGCGGCGCAGATGGGCACGCACCTCGACGCCGCCCGGCGTCTTGCCGGGCCGCAGCACGACCGCCACGGGCCGGCTCTTCTCCGTGTCGTAGACGTGGATCGGCAGGAAGCAGCGTTCGTCATAATGAGCGTTGAACAGCGAGAGCTGCTGATGGCCGTGGACGACATCGCAGGTATCATCGATGTCGAGCGTGACGGATGCCGGCTCGCGCGGGTAGCTATCCATCCATGCGTCGACCAAAGTGTAGGTCAGTCGGATCACGTCGCGCAGGCGCGGAGCATTCTCCAGACGCGACAGCGTCGGTTGGGAACACAGATCGCGACCGCTGTCCGGCAGCCGTCCGCAGGCCAGCTTGAATGCGGGATCGGACCGCAGATGATCGAGGTCGTCGGCGTCCTCGTAGCCGCAGCAGATCGCGAACATGCGCGCGCGGAACATATCGACAAGGCTGTGCACGACCCGCGTCGGATCGCGCCGATCCGGGAACACCCGGGCCAAATTGTCGGCCAAACCGAGACGCCGCTCGGCCATCGCCAGAAGCATCACGCCCCCATTCGAGGTTAGGCGTCCACCATCGAAGGCAGCTGTGACTTTCTTGGCGTGAACGGCTGGAAACGAGAAGGGCAGAATCGTATCATCGGTCATGGCGGGCGTGGCGTTCGCGGTTGAGGTGATGGGGTTGGCTTCGCAACCGAATCCTACGCCGCATCAGCGCTTTACACCACGCTCGCCAGCCTCTCAGGCGCCCTCTCGCGAATAAGGCGGGATAGTGCCGCGGTGACCTTGTCCCCCTTTGTCGTCTGCGTACTAAGCGGATCTTCGGCCCCAAGCGGCTTGTTCACCCCGGATAAGTTTATGGGCGCGGACGCGGCAGCCGACGTCGTGATCCTTGGATTGGAGTGGGCGCTCAAGAAGAAAGCCGATATTATCTCGATATCGTTGGGTATCGATTTTCCAGCTCTCGTCGATCGCCTCGTCGAAGCCGATTACCCCGGAGCACTTGAAGCATATCGATCGACGATGCGCCTGTTCGATAGGTTTCCAGATTTGTGGAGGCGAACATGAACGATTTCAAATTTGACTATTACATTGTCGAGCGCAAGGAAAGGCGTGGTCATTGGCCAGATGACTCGTCGGAGCTTGAGGCTTTCCCCCAGGGCGAGGCCGGTTTTCCCGATACTGAGCTGGTAGGGGCAGGTCCGCCGGAACTGTCCGTGACTCGCAAGCAGCTCACGTCCGAAGACGTCAGCGCTCTGCACGCTTCCGAGTCGAAGGTTCCGATCATTGATATGGATGTTGCCCTCATCGCCCCGACATCGCGGTCCGTCGAAGGCGCGCAGGTGCCGGACGGACTGCTGGCTGATCGCGTGACATACGGCGTTACGATGGTGGGGGCCCAAACGAGTTCTTACTCAGGCAAGGGTGTCCGCGTCGCGGTGCTGGATACGGGCATCGCGGAAGGTTTCTCAGCACATCAGGCCTTTCGCGGTGTGTCGTTGGTCGAGGACCCGCAGATCTTCTGCAGCGGAGACGATCGGTGGGACCGTGATGGCCACGGAACTCACTGCGCAGGAACAATCTTTGGTCGAGAGGTGAACGGCACGCGGATCGGCGTCGCTCCTGGCGTGACGGAAGTCCTGATTGGCAAAGTACTGCCAGGAAACGGGCAGTCGGGATCCATCGAGGGCATTCTCAACGGGTTGAATTGGGCCGTCGCCAATCGTGCTCGCGTGATCTCTCTGTCGCTCGGCTTCGACGTGGTCAGCTTCTACAAGCGCCTGATCGACCGGCCCATGCATCCGAACCAAGCCATGGCGATGACCCTGTTCGCGTATCGCAACAACATGGCGATGTTCGATAAGCTATCCGGCTTCATTAGCGCGTTCCCTGACCAGCGCGCCGCGCTCGTCGTCGGCGCGGCTGGGAACGAGAGCAACAAGCCAAATTATCAGATCGGCGTCAGTCCGCCGGCGAATGCGGAGAACTTCCTATCGGTCAGCGCGGTCCGGCCGGACAAGCGGCTCGCGACCTTCTCCAATGTCGGGGCGCATCTGGCGGGGCCAGGGGTCGACATCGTATCCGCGGCGCTAAATGGCGGCCTTGCCGTCATGAGTGGGACCAGCATGGCCACCCCCCATGTGAGTGGCGTGGCTTGCCTATGGATAGAGAAGACAGGACTGACAGATGTCCGACCTTACCTACAGGTCGAAAGCGAGTCGCTGCCGGAGCCGGACAAGGCGGGCGTCCGCTGGGGCCTCGCACGGGCGCCGCAACAACCATGATGACGGAGGCAAGCCGGATCGACGCCGGCCTCGTCCAGATCGTGACGCTGGATGAAGGGAAACCGTTTGTCTGCGGCATGGGGCTTCTCGTCAGCTCACAGGAAATCGTGACCTGCGCCCACGTGGTGAACATTGCGCTGCACCGAGAACCAATGAGTCGGGCGTCACCGATCGGAGAGTTTATCTGGGTCAGCTTTCCGCGGTCCACCGAAACCGGAGTTCCGCCCGCGCGGCCGCTGGCACGGGCCTCCGTGCAGGAATTCGAGGCGCCCGGCCGCGAGCCCGATGATGATGTCGCGCTACTTCTTCTCGACGTCCCGGCGGAAGAGACGATCGGCTTCGGCATTCTAGCCGACATTCAAGGGATCGACCTGGTGGGCTCGCGCGTTAGTGTTTTCGGCGCGAGGGCCGGCCCGCTGAACCGGAGCATGCCCATCCATACCGATGGCCGCTATGTCGGAGCAACCAATCAGAGCTTCGCCCAGATCGAGCCCGTCACGCCTGTCCAGAGTTTTGTCGAACCCGGCTACAGCGGCGGGCGCGTGTGGAGCGAGGATGTCAAGGCCGCGATCGGCATGATCGTGGCAAGACTCGACAACCAGAACCGGAAAATCGCGTTTTTCCTGCCGGCTCATGCCATCGCCAGCAGATTTCGGGGCATTCCCATCGAGACACGACAAATGGGAATGGATGTGGCGGCCCTGTTCCGGCTCGCCGCCATCGGCAATCTGATCCTTGTCCTGGCCCAATTCCTGGCCAACCGCATAGACGAGTTTGATCTCGCCTTTGGCGGCGGCAACCCGGTGCTCAATGCATTCTGGGGCCTTCTTCTGAACCCCTTGATGATGCCGGTGTCATTCTGGGCCCTCTGGCGCTACGCTCGGAACTATTCCGAACATCCGTGGTGGCAGCGTATACCGACTATCTTGTCAATAAGGGGGTCGCGGATCGGCGCCGTGCTGTCCATCCTGTTCTTCGTTCTGGCACCACTTTACATGCAGTGCTTTTTTGCCGATCAATTCCGATCGTACGGATTTGTCTACATTGACAAATCGAAAATCGCTTCCACTGGGGAAACCCTCACCGACTGCGTGGGAAACTGGTGCCTTCATCCTGGGGTGACACGCTGGTCGCGCTCGCTGTCCACCAATGCAAGTGATTCGACTCGTTACGGTCATCTGAAGGCTGACAAGGCTCCCGCGGCTGTCACCTATTTTCCCGCTTTTGAGCCAATCGGCATTGCGGCCTTCACTGGCGTCGGCCTGGTCCTGGCCATACTCGCAATCTTGGCGATCTTTCGAGTACCGAGACGCCTTCTCAGTCGCGCCGCACGGTAGGCGCCGACTCTTTAGTGCGCGCAGAGTCAAAAAATGCCCGTCCATGTTCTGCAATCGGAAAGGCAAGAACCGAAACGTCAACGTGGGAAGCATCCGTGGAGGCACTCGGCAAGACCCGAGCGCCGGCTCGTCGATGTGCCGGCGCCGGTCATCACTTGCAGTAATCCTTGATCTGCTTTTCGGCGGCTTCGCGAAGCTTCTTCTTCAGATCCGCGACCTGTATTCCGGTTTCGACAACGAATGCCGAGGACGAGACGTCGACTTCTAGAACCTGGCAGGTGTCCAGATTCGCCGCCGCGGTAGCCGTAACGTCCCCCTCCGCTTCGGCCGAAAACACGGCCTTGTCGGACGTCGCGCACTTTGCGTAAGCCGTGATCGATGCAGACACGATCGGACCAGCTTCGCAAAGCGAAAAAGCCCGGAGCTCGAGGGCCTTCGTCTTGTCGATTCCGAACGGCCCCTTCTTCAGGCCGCTGCAAGCGTCATTCTGATGGTCTACAATTGCCTTCTCGGCCGCTTTCTTGGCGATCCTCGTGAGAGCAGTATTGCAGTTCTGCTGCGTTTGAGCCGATGCGGGGCAGGCGATCAGAGCAATCGCTACGAGCAGAATATTTCGCGCCATTCAAGCCTCCATTGCTTCTAGTTGACGACCTTATCCGGGGCAACCGACTTCGAAGTTCCAGAGATGACCCAAAGTAAAAGCGACCAGCGACGGAGCACCTCCCACCATCGGTCGAGGCGGCTCAAGCGTTCGAAGCACTCCATTCTGCGAAGTCGGTTTCGACCGCCGACGCCGTCGCCTTGGCCGTGTCGTAAAGACAGCCTGCATCCCTCCGCTCGAGATCGTTGAGCATCGCCTGCCTGAGCTGTGACGTCGAGGCGTGGATCGATCCGATCTCAAAGCCCATCGCCCGCATCAACCTCGTGTCCAACTTTCCATCGAAGTCCGAGTCGCGCTCGAGCTTTCGTGTGTCCGCGGCGATGCGCCGCACAACGAACCCGCGATCCGTATGCAGGAAAGGATCAGGTGCGGATGTTTCTCCGTTCAGGGCGTCATCTAGTCTGCTCGCGCGGCCGGGGTTTCCGGCCGCCCAGTCCCAGCCCGACGACAGCAATGCCTTGGCTTCACGAGCTATGCGACCGCCCCGCCATCGCGCGACCGCGACGAAACGCGGTCTCCCGAGGCTGCCTGCTCCCTTGCTGGCGCGCGCGAACCGTTCGAACTTGGATCCGG
This sequence comes from Bradyrhizobium barranii subsp. apii, assembly GCF_011516635.5. Lineage (GTDB taxonomy): Bacteria > Pseudomonadota > Alphaproteobacteria > Rhizobiales > Xanthobacteraceae > Bradyrhizobium > Bradyrhizobium barranii. The sequence continues at coordinate 69,221 of NZ_CP096257.1, forward strand.
TGGGGAAGCTCCCGAGCAGCGCCGTTTCCGCCTCCGGCGACGGGCTTGCGTCGGGATACCCGTCGATCTCATTCCAGAACGACTCACGCTGCTCGTCCGTGACCATGACATAGTCCCTCATCCACATTTCCTTTTGGTCGAGCAACGTGGGACCGGGGTCGCGCAGTCCCTCGCGATAGCCCTCGAAGATTGCTTACGCGACATCGTGGTTTCCCACGCTGAAATTGGCGAGACGTACGCTGACCGCGAGCCTGAGGATGTCGGAGGCATAGGGAATTTCGGCGGCATCGTCGTGGTCGTTAACACCCCATACCAGCCTCGTTTCAGCATCCCGCCAAATGCCGAAGTTCTCGACATGGGCGTCGCCGACGGCGAGGGGAGCAGGCAGTCCAATGATTTCGGGAGCGGTTGCCTTGACGGCGTATGCCCACCGGAAGAATGTGGCCCTCAAGAACTTGAAGGCATTCTTGCTCATTCGGTCGTGCTTACGATCGAGATCATCCTCGACGACGTCGCCGACTGTCCTCATCCAATTCTCGTAGGCCGTGTTTTCCTCGACGAAAGACATCCTTAGCCCTTCTATCCGGCATCCGGAATCTGGTCGAAGCCCGAATCGCAGCGATGGGGAGTTCGAACCCGGCTGGCGGCGAGCGCCGCCGCAGTACGACCGTACCTAGCGCCGACCGGAAGCCGCGTGCTGTAGGCGAAAACTTTCGTCGCTCGCGTGGGCATAACTGCTGCTTTCGCGGTCATCTGCGGGGAGAGATTGCCTTCGCGGCAACTGTTCACGGTCGTGCCGGCGTTGTCGTCCAGCGCTCCACTTCGGTCGACTTACACCCCTCACCCTTCAAGAAACTCCTCCAACGTCATGCGGCGAAAGCCTTGTGGGACGGCGCTTTCGGGATCGGCGATGCGCGGCGCTTCGGTGATTGCCGATTCCGGAATGATCGGCCGCGATGCACGATCCCAGTCGAGTTCAAAGGCCTCAAGATAGTACTGGGCCACCTCGCCGTCGTCGAACAGGAGACTCGCATCGCGATTCAGGGTAACCCCGTTGCCGCTCCAGTTGTGGCTGCCGACCAGACAGCGCTTGCCGTCGACGATCATGCCCTTGGTGTGCGTGCCTGGCAGGTGCCGCAGGCACTTGTTCAGGTTGAGCCCGCGCTTCTTGAGATCCTCAGCGCACGGAATCCAGGTGCCGTGGTCCGAGCGCAGGATAACCCGCACGGTCTCGATCTCTTTCGACTTTTTGATGAGTGCCTTCACCAGTTTTTCGAGGTTGCCCGCGGCGCTGTCCTTGAAGGAGTTGATATAGGGAATCTGGAACAACAGCTCGTCGTCCGCTGATTCGATGAGATCCAGCACGGCATCGGTATAGACCTTGCCTCTCTTGTCGGGAGTCAGCAGCGGCTTGACCTTGACGCGACGGTTGATCGTGATTGGATCGAAGATGCGCGATGCCGCGCGCGCTTCCAGCTCGAACGCGACGGACTCCTCAATCGCAACGGGAACGTCGACCAGCACGTCCTCGATCACCGCCTCTTCGGTTCCCCCGTTCTCCTTGGAGAACTCCAGATCGGCGAGGATGTGGCTGCGGTAGCGGGTGGCAAGCGTCTTGTTCTTGATCACCACGTGCCATTCACGGTTTCCCTTCTTCGCCCTGATGGCCTGGAGATCGCTGAGGTCAGCGGGGTCGATATTGGGCTGGCTCGAATTTTTCCAATTGCCGCTCGACAGCCAGAACCGATCATCGTCATCCACCGTCACCTTGATATGGTAGGAGTCGGCGATCAGGCCGTTCGTCCCCTCCGGCGCGTATATTCGATCAAAGCTGAAATTGTTCGCCCACTTCCGGAACACGGTCTTGCGGTTGAAGTCGCCGTCCTTGACCCCTGCTCTGGTGACGCGCGTTGCGTTGTCGATCACCAGATCCATCTTGATGCCCTTCTCTAGCCGCTCCTCAATAGCGTCAGCGATATGCTCGGCGTGGAATTCGTACATCGAGGACACCATGCGGCCCTTGACGTTGGCGATGTAGTCCGACAGCACCGACCAGCTACGTTCGGGCCCGACACAGCAGGTCAACTCCATCTCTTCATTGACTTGACCAAAACTGAAGTTGACCCCGGTTCGATCTTCGTCGTTGTAAGCGATCGAGGTGACCGCGGCCTCGCTGACGAGGTCCGCGCCGCCAAGCATATCGACGATGCCGGCTGCGCGGACGTCGACGGGATGGCCGAGATAAGCCGCGGGAACGCGTGCGCGAACCGCCGCGATCTTGTCGGGATGGGTGACAACATTGACGCAAGCCGTATCGGTGAACTCGCCGTTGCTGACGACAAGGCCGGAGCGGACGGCTAGGATGCCGTCGCCCCGAAAAGCGGCCGCGAAGCGGCGCACCGCGTCCTCAATCGGAGCAGTCTCCGTTGTTGCCAGCGCGATTCCACCCCCGGCGATCGGGGAGCCGATCGAGACCGTGATCGTGAGAGGGAGTGTGATCGAGACAGAGGCGGCTTGCCCCGTGGCTGCCGGGGATGGTGCCTGTGTTACGCCGGCAGTTGCCTGACCGTTGCCGCCGCGGTCGGTTACGACTGTTTCCGGGGTCTCCCACGGTCGGCGTTTCAAATAGTTGCGGATGGTGGAGGCCGGCACGGCATAATTCTCGAGGACATAGGCGCCTGCGAAATGCAACGCGACCGCCTTGCCGGTCGCGAGATCGATGACCGCCGAGCCCGAATTGCCCCCAAGCGTGGTGCAATCATGGCTCGCCCAGCCGCGTGAATTCGGCATCATGACGCCGGGCGCAGCGCGCTTGACGTCATAACGACCACCGAACACACGTTCCATCCAGGCCTGATCGGGGATGACATCCTCCCCCGCCCGTGCCGGATAGCCGATGACGGCCACCGATGTACCCGCGGCGGCATCGGTGTCGGCCAGCAGGACGCGGTTCTGCCGAGCGCCGTCGCTGCTGCGGCCGATCTTCAGGAAAGCGATGTCGGCGACCTGTCGCGACTCGATGAAGATGATGCTTTCGACCGGACTGGCGACGCTCAAGTCGCTGTCCATCTCGTGCTTCCAGTTCACGGTGGTGACGATTGGATCGCCGAACCGGCCGGGCAAGAAGGTGAAGCGGCGGCCGTCGCGGCGGCCGATCAACTCGGCCACATGGCTGTTGGTGACGACGATGTCAGGCGCGATCAGCCAACCGGTACCGATGAAGCTCGCATTTCGTGGGAAGTTGGCTACATCGATGCGGCCAACTAGTGGAATGACGGGCTTGATTTTGTCGGCCGCAGCTAAGATCCGTTGCACCATCATCTCCCCATCCGGCGGCTCGATGAAGGCCGGCGCGCCCACAACCGTGTCTCCCTTGATCGGCACAACCGGCCGGCCAGGCCGCACCATCGTTTCGATCGCTATGGGAACATCCAGCGGCGGCGCTGCCTCTGCGACGGTTGCCTCCAATCCCACCGTGCGGCGCGCGGCCGGCTGCATGGCAGCAGTGCGGGCATTAATTGACTTGGCAAGATCGGGATCGAAGCGCTCGAGGTTTTGAAGCCAATTACTGATTTTTTCCGGTGTCAAATTAGATAAATACGGTTGTGCCACGATGTCCCTCTTCTCCACGAGACCTTGTTGATTCTTGCTGCGTGTGACCTTGTCACTGGCAGACGACAAATCGACGAACGGGCGTGTGACGGCTTGCGCAGGCGCTGCCAACTCGACCGGTCTACCCATCGACCTGGCGTGGAGCATTTCCTCGATCAACACGGTACCATCGCCTGGAAACACTATTCCGCTCGCAGTGACTGCCTTGACGATGCGGCTGCTTCTGACAGCTTCGATGGCAAGATACCGACTGGTCTCGGCGACGCGGGGTCGCACGGTACGCGCGCGCGGGCGCGGCGGTGCATTGGCCGATGAACTGCTCGCGCGCTGCATGCCCACGAGTTCCCATTGGTCGTTGAACAAGGGAGCACCAGACGAACCCGGTACGGTCTGGCTCGTGCACCAGAAATAGGGATCGCCGATATCTATGATCGGAAGCTCTCGAAGGGCGACTTGCTTCGGGCCACCCAATGGATGTCCGACGGTCGACAGATACTCTCCTAGCAGCGCCTTGCTCTCGCTGGCGCCGAGACGCAGCCAGCCAAAATGGTTCCCTGCCTCCTGGTGCAACGCGACGATCGCAACGTCCAATCGTGTATCCACGAAGAAGAACCGGTCGACCGCGCACGGCACGCGCGTGATCGGCAACAGCGAACCATCGGGGCCATCCTGGTAATCGAACTCAGCGTAGGCCAGGGCCGCATCCTGTGCGGTTGGAATGACATGCGCCGCCGTCATCAACAGCCGCGGCGACACAAGAAAGCCGGTGGCGGTGACCATATGACCGTTGCGGCGAACGCTGATACGGGCGACGGCCCTCGCCGCCGCAACACCACGCTCCAGAAACGTAGTGCTGAGCAAATCCGACGTTCCGAGCACGCGCTCGACTGCGATGCCGCTGAGATGAGCGGGACTCGCGGCGCCGACATTCACGGCAACGGGTGTCGTACCTGCGATTTGTTCGGATTCCGTCTGTTCGTTGGCGAGGCGTAACAGACGTCCCTGGATTCGCTCATCTGTGTCCTTTGACCGCGCGGCGCCGGCGCGCGGCGTCGTGCGCAGGCGCGCCAGCTTTCTGGCAGCCGCCGGGCTCGGCGATGCTTCCGGTAACTCCGCCACACCAACCGTTGCCAGTGATAACGCTTCCGGCGCCTCACCTCTCGCGACCCGGCGAACGCGCTCGATTTCCGCCGGGTCACCCTGAACGGCGGAATTCGGTGGAGGTGCGATTGATTGGACCTGTATGGGCTCAAGCATTGACGCCTGCGCCGCGGCTGACGGACTCTCGATAGAAGCAGGCCCGGCGGGTACATCTGCCGACGCGGTCCAACCGTACGAGGTCCGGATCCACGACCTGTCCGGCGTCCTCAGCCACGCCAAATCGTCAGCGTCGGGTTCAGCAAAGACGACATGCAGCGGTGCCTCCGGCCGTCCAACCCTGATCCTGGCGGGCGTCATGGGATCGGGGCCGACGAAGGCGGTTGTCGTCGAGTTCCATTCTGCGGCCGCACAATAGCTGCGCACCAGTCTCAGCGCGGAGCTTACCGCGGGATTAGCATATCTCTCGTCGTCTTCGAACAACGTGAGACCGTCGCGCAACAACCGCAACCCGCGCGTATAGACAGGCATCCCTCGGACGGTCGCTTCGATCAGGCGGTCACGTGCTATTGTAAAGTCCTTTTCCTTGTTGCCGCGAAGCAAATACTGGGCGTTGATGACCGCGCCGTCCGGCAGCCACTTGATCCAGTTGGCCAGATTGTCCGTCCAAATCCGGTGCACATCGTCGAGATGCTGCAGGCTCAAGAGGAAATAACCCGCCACGGCAGCAAGGGTCGGGTTCTGTGTCTTTCGCTCCAGAAGCTTTTGAGCCTGCCAGCTCCTGCTGACCTCCTCCGCCGAGTCGACTTGCCCGCTGCGCAAATAGCCGAGGAGCACCTCGGCGTTGGTATCCAGCGTGCCGACCTCGACGTCAATGCAGCGCTGCATAGGCGCGAGGGCATCATTGCCTCTCCCATCGACTTCGAGGTCAATGCGACGCTGCACCGGGTCGTCGGCATCCGGTCTTATCCAGCGTCCCTTCACGATGATGCGCACATTGTCGGCCGGCACGGCAACAAGCCGCCACGGAACATCCGGGCCGCCGATCTGAACATAGTATTGGCCAGGCTGCCCCAGAAAGCGGAGCTCGTACTGCACGATCCCTTGATAGCGAATTGCTTGCTGGACTGGCCACGGCACCACATTCCAGACTCCGTCGCCGCCATTGCGCCACAACCGCAACCACACGGACTGCAAGCTCGAGAGTGCATCGCTCGAGCTTTCGAGAATCTCGGGTCGGCTTATCTGCGCCCATGCAAGACTTTCAAGCGGCGACGCGCTTGCGACGTCCACTTTCACCTGGACGGTATCCCGTCCGGAGACACTTCTCTGCTCCGTTTTTGTCTCACCGCTCGGCAGCGTCGCCTGCACGAGGTAATCGCCCGGATCGACGTCCAGGCTATGAGTATCGCCAAGGCGGATCGCGCCTTTCCAAAGCACCTTGGTGTCGCGCTCAAGGATTTGGATAACCTGGACGACAATCGGTACGCTGGCCATATGCGAATGGCGCGCGAGTTCGATTGCGAGTGTCCCTCCACCTGAAACCTTTTGCGTTCGTCCAGCACACATATCGGCAGGCCTTCAGACTTGAGGCGGAGGCGGGACGTTGATTACCGGATGTGGACGCGGGACGTTGATTGGAGTGTCGTAAACCGGAGGAATGACGTAGGCACGCGGAGCCGGGACGGCTATGTGCCCTTCCGGCAAATCGAACGAGCACCCGAAGACGTAACGGCCTGCAGGGAGCTTCGTAATCCAGGGTCCTTTTCCCGGTGCCGGCCGCCGAGGGCCTTGATCGGGGTCGGCAAAGAATGTGACTTCCTGCTCGATCGAATCTGGAATGCAGCCAAGTTTCACGATTACGTTCGGCAGCGACCCGGCGGGGAAAACGCGCAGACTCTGTGGTCCGTTGGCTGATTCGCCGTCCGGAACGACAACTTGACGATGTTGTTCGGGAATCTTTTGAACTTCATTCTGATGCTTGACCAGCCTTTGCACGTTTGTGCCAAGATGTTGCGTATCGATGACCCAATTGGCGCCTGCTTCCGTCGCGCCGAGGCCCTCAAGGCAATCGATCAGCGCCTCCGTGAGCCGGCTCACCCCGTTGCGGTCGCCAAAAGCTTGCAAGCCGACCTTCGTCCCGAACAGCATTGGCGCGGTACGGAGATTGTGTTCTCCCAAACGCGGGCTAATCAGTGCGGTGCCGCCGAAGTCCTCGTCCATGATGGCGGCTTGGGAAAGTTCGCGGCAAGCGTCGATGATGAACAATTGCGTTCCCGCCTTGCACCGAGCCATGCCGTTGTACGTCGTGCTGAAATCGATGGTGTCCTTCCAGAGATTATCTTTGCTTACTGCGAAATCTTCCGGCAGGAGCGACATCACGTGCTTTTGAAGACCATGGCCGCAGAAATAAAATACCGCGACGTTATTTGGATTGGCGTCACAACGCACTTTCCATTGGCCGAAGGCAGTGTGAATGTTTTGAGAGGTGGCGTCGGCGACCTGTGTGTCTGCAAAGTTCTGACCGGTGCGGTCCGAGAGCAATAACTCCACCGATCCGAGGGGCGCCGGCGCATCCGCCAGCCGTCCCTTGATGAACCATTCGGCAAGAGCTCGCGCCGAAATGGGCGGCGAAGTCAGTTGGCCAAGTGCTGGAATACCTTGCGTCGGCGCTACGCCGCCGAACAGATGGCGATAGCGTCCGACGCCGACAATGAAGGCGTGTGTCCGCTGGCCGGCGCCAGGCGGATGCAGCGGATCACCCCAGACAAGCGTCATGCAAAGACCTCCCGTACGCTGGCGTGCGCGAACAGCTCAGCCCCAGGTGCGGCGAACGCGCATCAAGCCACCCGTCGCCGGCGAAAGCTGCGCTGGAGGCGGAGCATCGACAGTGCCCGGAGGTCCCATAGCGTCCAGCGCTACAGGCTGCTTCGGATAGATCTTGGCGATGAACGCCTTGTCCATCGGCGACAGATCGGTGTTCCAGCCAACGGCGACGCCGTCGGTCGTGAGCTCCGGTGGAATAGGATAATGCATGATCGACAAGCGGTCGTATTCGCTGAACTGCGTCACCAGTTTGCTATACTTAAAAAAAACGTTGGAATCGACCTGCGCCTTGCTCCAACCCTGCTTTTCATAGCGGCGATAGACGGCGGGCTTGTCCCACTTGATCGATATCTCGGGGTGTGACTGCTCATGGATCATGCCGATCGCATGACCGAATTCATGGACGATGACGCGCCGGAATTCTTCGTCGGTCGTCGTCGGGTCAAGCCATCCAAAATGCATGGTTTCCTTATCCGGATCGATCGTCAGCGCATCAGTGCCGAGATAAGACCATGACCGGTTGTCGTGGTGATACGAAATGCGAATCTCGGCCGCCGAATCGTTACCGAACTCGAACGTCAAATCGGCAAATTCCTCCCATCTTTTGGCGTATTGTACCACCTTGGCGTGGATCCGCTCGTCACCGTCGATATGACGTACGCGCAGCGTCCGCCCCGGCTGCCATTTTTTGCCGGTCAGCACCGCGCCGAAAGCCTCGAAGGACGACGTCGAATCCACCCCGAACTTGCGGACGACATCGATGTCGCCCGTCGGCGCATTCTCCGGATTCTCTGCGATCGCGTTCTCGGCCGCTCTCAGCAAATCCTGTTGCGCCAGCTGCATGTCGAAGCAAATGTGCGCATCGCTACCTTTGTCGCTATCATTGCACATCTCAATTCTCCCTCTAAAAATGTCATAGGTGCTAATTCGGGATGCGACGGACGCGCAGCGCATCGACGTCCGTTTCCGCCTCAAATGGCGATACCGTCCTGATGTGACGGAAAAGTTCTGCGGGCTGAATGTCCGTCGCCTCCTCCTCGTACAGCTTGAACCAGGGAAGTCCCAGGCGCGAATAAGTGGCGGCATCGATCGGGGTTGGCGGCGCGACACGACCGCTCAAGCTCTGGAATGACGCCGCATCGAGCAACCGAACGACGGCCAGTGCCGGGCTGGTCAGGTCCCACGTGTCGTAACCGTGTGGATCAGTGTGAATCGTCTGCCGGATGCGACCGCCGGCCCCAAGACCGAGCGGAGATTCTTCTGCCGGACCGTAGACTGGCTCGGACGGCTCTGGCCTGTCGTGCGCAACGGAAAACCGGCCCGGCTTCGGGTCAAATACTTCGATGCGAACGGTACCTTCCAGGATGTGCGCCGCCTGCTCCTCGATCGTCAGTCCCTCGCCGAACGGGGCCGCGACGAACTGCCGAACGAAATTGTCGCCGGCATTGACCCCATCGAGCCAGTATTGAGTGCCGGTGACAATGTAGTTTTGCGGGTTACTTCGTAACCCTGCTTCCCACAACCGGCCGTCGATCGCATTTACAGTGCCGATGCCAATCTTGACTGCGCTCGGTCGCCAGTCCGGGCCTTCAAACGCAATCCATAACGCTTCGCGCCTGCGGATAGGGATCGCAAACTCGGGCTTACTGTTTTCGTTCGGAAACTCGATGAGCGGAAACCGTCCGAAGGTTGGTGGGAGCGGATAATCTCTGTCGGTTTCCGGGACACGCAGGGTGCGATGGAAGGAGACGCGGACAAAATCTCCGAAATGCAACGCATCTTCGACGAGCCTGACCGGATACATCGCAAGAGCCGCTAGGAAATAGTGGGTCAGTGAAGTGTATCTGATCCTTGCCACTATGCCAAGTTGAAACCAATTTTTTGCGCACCCAAACTACGTTCTAAACGGAAGAGGCACAGGCCGGTATCATGTTGCAGATACGATAACTGCGAGGTCGGTCCCCGAACCGCTCAGGAGGCGTAGTATCGCGACGGCGTCGGCGCCTTCGATCCCAAGCTTCTCAAGGACCACTTCGAAGATGTCGGGGGAAGGCTTGGATTCCTTGACGTCGTCCGAACACGTCGTCACGTCGACCAGGTCGGCGATACCGGCAATGTCGAGATACTTCTCGATCTCATCCTTCTTGGCGGATGACGCGACGGCAATGCGAAGTCCGCCATGCCGCACGCCGCCGAAGCAGGTCCGGGACCGCGGAGAAGGGGCGTACCAGCGGTAGGTATTCCGTCTTGAAGCGCTTGCCGCGCCATTCCTCCATTTCCTCGCTGTGGTCCCGCTGTTCGGCGGCCGAAAGGAAAACGGGAATCAGCTTGTCGCCACCCTTGCCGATCTGACCTCTCACCTGCTCGAAGCCGACGTTGTGACCGAACTTCACCATCGCTTCGTGCCAGGCGAGGGCATGGAGATCGACGGAGTCCAAGAGCGTTCCGTCCACGTCGAAGATTGCGGTTTTGGGCACTTCAGAGTTCTCCGGGGCGGGAGCGCCCGATCTTCGCGTACCAGTAGGCATAGGTCGTGTTCTTCGCTATGTGCCGGTTGAGATCCGGCGAGCCGTCGTCCCACCACAATGGGCCCCTCTCGCCGAGCGCCCGATTCACCTCGTCTACGGCCTTGTGCGGCTTCCGCTTCGAGGTCGGCGCCACGTTTGGCGTCGCGGACCGCGCGACGGGCCTTCATTAGCCGGCCGACGAGATCGGTCCGTTCCTCTTCGTCGAGACCGGGGTCCGCCATCCGCCACAGCCTCCCGTGGACGACGAAGTAGCGACCGTCCGGCGTCACCGGATGATTCACGCTGCGTCAGGCCGACTTCCGCTGCGGCCTAGCCGCCGGCTTCTTCGCCGCGGCCTCCTTGGCCGGCTTCTTGCCGGCGATCGGCATCAGCATTTCCTTCTGGCCCGGCGCTGCTTTCTTTGACTTCTTGACCGGCTTCTTCGACGGCTCCGGCCGGGCCGCGCCACTGCCACCACCGATGCTCTTCCGCAGCGCGTCCATCAGATCCACGACGTTCTCGCCCCGCGGACGCTCCTTCGCGACGATGGGTTTGCCTGCGCGCTTCTGGTTGATCAGATCGATCAGGGCGGTTTCATATTGGTCCTCGAACTTGTCCGGCTCAAAGTGACCCGCTTTCTGGTTCACGATGTGCCTGGCGAGCTCGAGCATGTCCTTTGTGACCTTCACGTCCTGGATGTCGCCGAAATATTCGGCCGCATCGCGGACTTCGTAGGGATACCGCAGCAGCGTTCCCATCAGGCCCTTGTCGAAGGGCTCGAGCGCGATGATGTGCTCGCGGTTGGTCAGCACGACACGCCCGATCGCTATCTTGTTCATCTCCCGGATGGTCTCGCGGATGACGGCGAAGGCGTCGTGTCCTACCTTACCGTCTGGAGTGAGATAGTAGGGACGGATCAAATAGCGCGGGTCGATCTCGCACCCGAAGACCCATCGAGCGATCATTTTTCGGTTTCCGACCATCGGCGGATTCGACTCAGTGTTCATGATATGTTCTTTTTGGGAGATGAATCGACCCGCAAGTTGGCGCATGCCGAGCCCGAAGCAGATGGAAAAGCTTGCTGCCGCCGTCGGCAGGGAGCCCCGTAGGACGCCGAATGCAGGTCCGGGCGATCCAATGCCCGCGGAATACTGGGAGTCTGTCCTACGCGACCTGCTCGCCGACGCCAGTCCAGTGCCGCCGGGCCCTTCGATCCGGACGCTGCGGCTGTCCGAAATTCCCCAGCATGTTCTGCGGGTGGGGTGCTCCCGCTGCGGCCGGACCGTCGAGATCCAGAGGGCAGATGCTGTCCGGCTGGCCGGCCCCCAGGCGATCTGGAAGGACGTGGGCCAGCGCCTCCTGGACAATACCTGCCAGCAACGCACCGGCCGTCACGAAGAGGACGGCTGCTGGCCCTCGTTCGAGTAGTCGCCGGCGCGCCGTCGGTCCCGTTGCCTGAACCTTGGATGCCGGATGGCCCCGAAGCACCACCCGACGCCGCTATCCGGAGGAGACCGCAAGGCTCTGCAAAAGGAGCTTGGGAAAGCGCGGGCAATGACGCACATCCTGGCGGCGCAGTCGGCCGAGATGCGAGCCAAAGCGGAAAGCATGCTGCAACAGGCCGATCGGCTGCTCTGCGAAAGCTGGAACGAGCGGATGTGGAGCGACGGAGAGCCGATCGATCCGTCGCCGACCATCGACCAGGCCATCAACGGTGGCTTTCCTTGGCTGGAGATCCGGTGCGCCCGGTGCAAGACGCCGAGCGACGTCGACCTCGCGACGATGAAGCACCCGCCGACCACCTTCGTCCACGACCTGGCCAGCCGGCTGCGCTGCAGGAAATGCGCCAAGGCAGGCCGGCGCCCGGCGGCGACCCTGCTACAACTAGCTTGGCAGCCGCGCCATCATCGAACCGAACCCTAACCGATGTGCAATCTCTACTCGATCACCACCAACCAGGCCGCCATCAGCGCGCTGTTTCGGGTCGTCAACCGGTACGTAGGCAATCTAGCGCCGATGCCGGGCGTCTTCCTGCACGCGCTCCATCAGTCGCTGCAGCAGTTGCACGCGAACGGTCTCGTCCCGAACCTGGCGCCTGTGACGTTCGCGATGCCACCGACGCCCGGTGGGTCGAAGAGCGCCGAGATCCTCTATCGCGAGGCGGGCAACGTCATGTACGGACTAATCGAGCCGTGAAGCCCCGGCACAACGCCCTGGGCAGCCCGCGTTGTCCGTGCCGCCTCGCGCGCTTCCTTCGTTGCGTTCGCGACCTGTTTCGGCCGGCGGAAGCGACGGTCGTCCGAGGTCATGGTACGTCGACCTCTGCGAGACCGCGGTCGACGACTAGATCGCGTTTCTGAAGGCGGAAATCTACCTGCCCGACGTCGAGCCCAGGCTGCAGACCTTGACTGCATTCAGCCGCTTCTCAGAGAGGACATAGGACGTCCGTTGCCGACGTCGGCCGCATCGCCCCATCAAGGATCTCGGGCAGCGTCCCGGGTGGAAGAACGTCATGTGGACGTTGGAGAAGACGGACTGCGGCTTCGACGGCCTCGCACCTGCGAGCTCAGAGGGTCTTATTATCATCTTGCTATGAGTGGGGCTGAAGCAGTTCCACTTGGATGGGCGCTTTCGGCCTAGGATAAACTCGAAGCGTTATCAAAGACGAGGCGCGGCGCGGAGCTTTTCGGGCGGCTCGTCAGCGAGCTTCAGTCCGGAGAGGAAAAGGGACAATGTTGATTGACCGTTGAGCGGCGCGGCTTGGGCCCCGACCGGCTCTAGACGGGGCATTGAGAACGCCGGGATATGTGACGATCACTGTAGGAGCGGAAAGAAGCGGACGTGACGATCGCGCGGCATACCCATCCAGGATTCGAATCCGCCTATATCATCGAAGGTGGCCTTGAGCTGCCGTCACACCACGTCGAGCTCGCCTGGCCCATCGACGTCATCCCAAGTAATTGGCAACAACTTGGCGCTACCATCGCGCGCAGCCGTGCACACGGTGGCTTGCGCCGCGAACGGCAGGGCGGTGACTGACAACTGGCTGCCTTGGCCTGCCTGATCGCCACTGTCGCCCAACCTCTCCAACGCTCCATCGGCATTGATGCCCCACTTGATCAGTAGGATCTGCCCCTTGTCGCTGATCACGGCGGTAAGTAGGCCATAAGGTCTCGGCGCAGCGGAGACTTCCCGGATCTTGCCGGCGTGCCCCTCAAGGCCCGACAAGCGCGTGATAAGCGCTCCGTCATCCGCAACTTTGAACGGGATCAGGAGCAGCCTGCTGCTCGCATCCCGGCAGACCACGACGACATGCCCGGTGTCAGTCTTTACAGCTTGCGCAAAGTCGGCTTTGCCCATGACGTTGCCCGAGTCCGCGAGCTTGGTGATCGATCCCGCGTCGACTCTCCAAGTGCTGAGCACGAGCTTTGACGCTGGCGTCGTGTACAGGATTCCGACGATCTGTATCGATCCGTCGTCCCGAATCACAACCGAAGTGACGCGCTTCGCTTTCGGCCCGTCCGTGCCGCCGTCAAAAAAGCGCTCGATCGAACCGTCAGGACGGATTTGCCAAACGATCGAAAGGACGCGGTCCGATCCAGAGATACAGGGCGTAATCACTCGATCGTTCGCTATGGCGACAATATCCACGTCACTCGCTTCCCCAGCCAGGCCCGCGCTGTCGTGCAGCCGATCGAAGTTGTTGCCGTGACTGATGAGCAAAAGCTTGCCAGCCGCGTTTTTCATTGCGCTGACAAATAGACGGCCAACAGGGACGATCCGCACATCGGTGGCCTTGCCGCCCGTCGCGCCAACAGGATCGGGCATACGAAGCACCACGCCGTTGTCGCGGATCCTCCACAGCACGATCTGATACTTGCCAGAAGCATTCGAGACGGCGTTCGCGACGATGGCAGTATTGTTGACGCTCATGACGGCAATGGCTGACGTTTGAAGTACGGCGCCCGCCCCTCCCTCGCCATCCGTGCGCCGAATGACCGGTGCTGCTGGGTAAATGGCTTCGAGCAGCGTTTTGTCAGTGATGGTGAGCGAGCCTTTGCTGCCAATGTCCCCAGGTGCCGGGAGGCCCGTCACGGACTCGAAAATTGGATTGTTTGGGTCGCCAGCTGGGTAGTGCATGAGGCTTTCGTAATCATATTTCTCGGTTTTGTTACTAGTGTCGTCCTTTTCGTACTGATCCATATCGTTGGTAACGCGATCGGCGTGAAATATGACGTAGCTGTCGCGATCACTGCGGCAATGCTCGTGCATCATGCCCAAGGCATGGCAGATCTCGTGCACAATCGAGCCAACGTCGTTGAGCGACGCGTTGACGAACTGGCGCCCGCCTTTGCGGCCTGTTTTGGAATTTGGGTTGTCCAACGTTTGCTTCGAAAAGCGGACGTAGTCGTTTTGCAGGTAGCGGCCGACGAGCCGCACGTTAGTTTGCTGCTCGAGCGCTTTGATCGCATCCTTGATCGCGACGATGTTCCCGAGGTCGGCATTGATTTCGTACGGCACAATGCCGCCAGGCCATAGCTTCACACCCGTTGGAGTCGCGCCCATCTGACTGGCCTTTCCGCGCTATAGGATTCCTTGCGTCTGAACACCGTAAACGATGGATGACCCTTCATATCCGAGCGCCGGAGCAATCACGGCGCCGCTTCCCGTCGGCTGGACTAGGACCACGCCGAAATTGTACTTGTTGACTGCTTCGCGGAGCGTAGAACGTATTCCAGGCCCGACGCTGAACTCCTCATCGATGAACACGCCAACCAGTGGCTGATGGGTATCGATTTGACTGATGCCCGACGAGGTGAGGGAAACGGATCGATACCGAACGACTGGGTGAACAGCACCGCCTCACGCTCGGTCCGATAGAATCCCGCCATGATGGGCATCAGTTCCTGAGCCGTCGGCTTTTGGGACGGAAAAGGAAACTCGTCGACGACATTTTATTCCCTTTCAGCGGATGAATCGGATCTGCTCGAGCGCACCGAGCGGCATCCGTGGCCCGTCTCCGATCCCTTCGTCACTGCCGGCCAGCGGATCGACGCTGGCAAGCTTGCCGAAGCTGATACCGCCGCGCGTCTCGATCGAGCGGATTGGCACCTGCGTGGCGACACGGAGCTGTGGGGAGGTGAACGCGCCGAACACGAACTCTTCTTCGGGCTGCAGGTTCTGCCCCTGGTTCATTTCATAGCCGGTCGCGCACAGCTTGCCGGTGTCGTCGTGAATGAAGGCAATGATCTTCCAGAACGCCCGCGGAATAAGCACCCCGTACATCTCTGGATCCTTTGCGTGGAAATACGGTCCGGTGAATACCGAGATCTTCATCTCGTCCTCCTTGGCGTGGCCGAGCGCGTAGTCCTCCAGCGCCAGCCAGATCGGAGCATTGAACGCCTGCATCTGCGGCGTGGTGTTGGTGACATGCATCGAATCCTCGTTGCCGCGTTTGGCCATCGCCGCATTGCCCCAACCCGGATCCTCCCGGCGGGTCATGTGGCCGCGGCTGAATTTCGGCGGCGAGCCGTAGCACTCCTGCATGATCTGCTGTTCTTTGGGGATGCGGGGATCCCACTTCCACCCCACCCGCTTGCTCTTCTTCGACAGGTTGCCGTCGATGTTGCATGCGCTGAAGAAGCACATGCGCCGGCTGCGACTCATCACCACCGAATAGTGCTCGTAACGAAGCTCGGTGTCGGAGTTGCCGTCCACCTTGAAGTCCAGGACGTCCCCGGCATCGCGGTCCACCGACGGCAGGTCGACCTTGAATTTCTTGCCAAGGAAATCGGCCTGATAGCCCTCGCGATCGCGGTAGTCGGCCGCGACCGCTTCGGTCTCAACCGCGGCTGTGTCGTCGGCCACCGAAGCCGTCGAGACGGGATACCCCCGCGACGGCGGCAGGGGTTCGCCCGGATCGCCGATGGAGACGGTCACGGTCAGCGGGATGGTGACGGTTGCGCTGCGGCCTTGGCGGCGCAGGGTTGCGGACGTCGTCCCTCCAGCCGGTGGCTGTGATGGCGGTGGGGGTGTCGGCGGATTCAGCCGAACCGGCGCCTCTGGACGAACACGGCCGGAGCGGACATCGTCCAGCACCTTCTTCACCACGTCGGCACGAACCGCGTAGTTCGTGGCGAGGAAACTGCCGCTGAAGTGTAGGCCTAGGGCTTTGCCGCTATCAAGATCGACCACGGCGGAGCCTGAGTTGCCGCCCAGCGTGGTGCAGTTGTGCAGGAGGCGCGTCTGTTCGACCCGCGTCACGCCGCCGGGCGCGAGCCGCTTCTTGTTGTAGATCTTGCCGTAGATCTTCTCCATCAGGTCCGGCTCGGGAATCCGGCTGTCATAGGCTGGGTATCCGATGGTTGCGACATTTTCGGTCACCACGATCTTGGTGGCCAGCTCGATCGGCGCGGTGAGTTTCGGATTGTCGCCGACCACAGCGACCTCGAAAAACGCGATGTCGGGGCCGGGCTCGTTCTCGATGTACAGCGGCCTGACCAGCTCAAACGCCAGCATCGCGGGGTTGTCGATCTCCTGGAGAAAGTCGACCGATGCCCGGATCGGGCCGTTGCTGCCGATCTGGAATGTGAAGCCCGCGCCCTTGCGCATGGCGAACGCGTTCGCGACATGGCGGTTGGTCACCATAATGGTGTCGGCGACCAGCCATCCGGTGCCGACCCACTCGAGCTGGGAGCCCTTCAGCTCGACGCGGCCGACGGCACGAATGGCGCTCTCGAGCAACGATTTGGCTTGGGTCAGGCGCGCCGTCCAGATTTCGCTGTCGCCGAGATCTTCGAACACCAGTTGGGTTTCGTTGTTCCTGATCGCCAGCACCGGACGCTGACGACGCATGATAATGCTTTCCAGACCGATGTCCTGCTGGAGCGCCTCGGGCGGCCGCTCGACCTCCAGCGTTTCTAGGCCGTTCAGGTCGGCGCTCTCCTCCGCAATCTTGGGATCGCCCTGACGCACCGCTGCATTGAAACCGCGCAACCGGGCAAGTCGCTGCTTTAGCGCACTCAATTCAACCTCCAAATCGGAGTCGCACTATTCGTCATCTCCTCGACCTAAGAGCGAGCCAGGCTCGCGCACCTAGTGCGCTCGCCGAACATTACTCAGCTTCCCGGCTCGCGGTGCTTGAAGGGACGCCGGAGCCATTGCGCTAGAAATTCGAAACCGAATTCGCCGTCAGCACCTTGAACCGCAACCCGCCAAGGCCAGTTCAGGGCTGCCAAACATGAAAACAGCGAACGCCGCGCCGACCACGGCAAGGGCGACTATGAAGATCATTTTGCTCATAACCCGCTCCATTGCTGAACTCGGAAGTATAGCAGCGACCCTTCGGTCCCATGTGTGAGATGCTTCACTCTCCGGCCAGTTGTTTTTTCTTTCTTCGCGCTTTCCGCGCGCCAAGGGTGGCGAGATTGTGGTACAATCTTGGCGTCAACCCGTTCTGCTCTCGAGACATCAGCGGCAGTATGGGTCTGTTCGCGAACTCTTGTGAATTGCCATCAGCCTCGGAAGGAGATGTGGCGGAGTTTCTCGAGAGGAGTACCAGCATGGGTACATTGAGCGGAGAGTCTATCAGAGAACTAGCTGCGCTACTTTCTGGGACGCTGAGTTTTGACGATCTTCAGAGTTATGTCCACGCCAGTACGGGCGATCGTTTGTACGATTCGTTTGTGGGCGAGGGCAAGCCCAAGCTTGTCACGATCTCCAGCTTGCTCAATGCACTCGAGGAGTTAGGGACCACCGGCGCCTTCCTAGCTTACGTCTACGCCAACCGGCCAGGGAGACCAGATGTCCGAGCCAAAATCGTCAAGCAATTTCCCGAGGCGGTCGCTGTCCTCGATCAAAGGATCGCTCTTTCGGCGCAGGCGGCCGGCATCCCTCAACCGGAGGCGTCAACAAATGCGATCGTGCCGGGCCTGCAGCGCAACGTTCGTCCATATCTCACCAAAATAGACGTGCGCGTGTGGCAGGATCGGTTGATAAAAATCGAGCGACAGGTGTGCCGTATCGAGATGGACGGTAAGGCACTCGGTACTGGATTCCTGGTCGGGCCCGACACCGTTCTCACCAATTGGCACGTGTTCGAGATTGCCAAGAGCGCTGACAGGGTGCACCAGCTCGGATGCCGATTCGACTATGTGCGCCTTCCGAATGGCCAAACTGATGTCGGCCAACTGGTCATGCTTAGCAGCGTTGGTGGCCTTGATAGCAGCCCGTGCAGTGTCGCCGAAAAGAGCGGCTATCCAGACGCTCCATTGCCGACAGTGAATGAACTGGACTACGCGCTGCTGCGCCTGGCTGCTCCAGTTGGCGAAGAGGAGATCGAAGGCGCACCTCGCGGGTGGATTACGCTTCCGAACTCGGTTCTGCCGCTGCCGACCGATGCCCCGATACTCATAGTGCAACATCCAGAGGGAACGCCGATGAAGCTGGCGCTGGATACGCAGGCCGTGATTGGGCTCAACGGAAACCGAACGCGCCTGCGTTATCGAACCAACACCGATCCAGGATCGTCCGGATCGCCGGTATTCACGATGGATTGGGAAATCGTTGCGTTGCATCACTACGGCGATCCCAAATGGCAGAACGCGCGGTTCAACCAAGGTGTACCGATCGAACTGGTCCGCCGACGCATTATTAACAGCGGATTCGAGAATGCCCTCGGCCGCTGAAACCGAGTGAGGAGATACGGCAATGCCTGACAAGTCGGACCTTGCCTATTCAGCGATCGGAGCCGCTTTTAGCGACGACGACATAAAGGATCTCGTCAAAAGGTCGACCGGAATTCCTATTACCGATTTAGTGGGTGAAAGAGATCCTCCAAAAAAGAAGATCGAGAAAGTCGTCGAGTTCCTGAGGGATCGTGGTAACCAACGCTGGTTGTTGACGCGGGTGATGTTTCACGCGACTGCAGGGGACATGGTTCGGCAGAAAATAGTGGACGCCTTCCCCGAGACCTTGATTGGATTGCCGAAAGCAGGCGATCACGTTACGCGCGCTCTGGCCTACTTATCGAAGGTGCTAAGCGTGCCGCTTCCACGGGAGGTGAAATATAGGCTGCTTCCAAGCCGACGAAGCTTTGCCCGGATGCCGAAGTGTGTCATCGCGCTGTTCGCCTATAAGACGCTGCAAGAATGTCTTCTCAGGCTTTTGTTCACATTGAATGCGAATGAAGCGCTTTTGGCCAACCGGGCTGAAGGCGTCACGCCAGAACTAAGAAGCGTAGCCGACCACATAGATCAGGCGATCGAACAAGTTCCACAAACTCTTTCGCTGCTCGATGCCGACTCCCCACCGATTAGCGAAGGCGAGCTTGCTAAGCTGGAGCAGTTCGCAGCGTCACTCCGTACCTCGGCTGATGCGCCGGAGAATGCCGTCGTTGTCATCGAAAATTTGCAGCGACTGGTCAGAAGGAGCCTCTCGCAGTTGAACAATGACATATTCAAGCTCGTTCAGGACCTCTCTTTCGATGCCCTGACGGACGAGCTTCCCTCGAGACTTCAGCACATTCAGGACAGCACGGAATTCCAGGAGTTGGTGCAGGCCATCCGCGATGTCACAGCAACCATTCTTGCGCGCTCACTTAAGAGCAGGATGTGGCAGGACGCCGAGGCAAATATGGCCCTCATTAGCAAGTACTTCATCCTTCCGGATGACGTCACGAGCATAGCGGACGACTGGCTTACCGTTCGTGAGCGCATCGACTGGCTGGCGGCACTGGAGCCAGACGAAGGGTGGGCTGACGAGGCGAAGAAATATGCTCTCGAAATCGACAACGAATTCTGCCGGGAAAAGAAGCTGGACGACAACGTCAGACTACATTTTGAAGCCTATCGGGCCTGGTTCAGGGGGCCATTTCTTAAAATCGACGATACGACGAGAATGGATTTCGGGTCGTTGTACCTGTTGGGCGGCCCGTTCAGGCAAATATTGAACGAGCTTTCCAATGACCCACGAACATCAGGCGATACCGTCTAGCGAGGCCAGTCGAGATTCTGAGGCTTCGTCATACCAGAGTCTGGCCGCGCTTCGAGCCGCTCACTCGGCGCTGAGACGTTCGATTTCCGGGTCAACCGATCGGCCCGGTCCCACAAGTCGGGAACAGTTGATCGGATCGTTCTTGACTGGTGCGCGCAAGGCGGGAGCCTTCATCGCCGACGCTCAAGAGCGGAGGGTTGCGCAAAGCATCTTGGACTTATGGAGTGCTGAACTCGCCGCTTCCTCGCAAGCTCCATTGGGTGAATTTGAATCGGTGCTGTTGGCGCCGTTTGACGCAACTCAAAAGCGCGACGAGCGCGATGAGGCTGCTGCGGCTAATAACAAGGATGATCAGCACGCGCTCATTCGACTTGCGGCCATGGCACGGCAGTGGCGCGACTCCGATAAGCAGTCCGGCTATCTCTTGACGGGCGCGACGATTGAGGAAGCCGCTCGGTTTAAGAACCGAGACCGAAATCTCGATATGTTCATCAAGGCGAGCGAGGATGCGAGAGAAAGACGCAAGCGTAACATTGCCTATGCCGTCCTGACTGCTTTAGCGGTGCTTGGATCTCTGGCGACGGTGTTCATTTCGCAATTCTTCGCCCTTCCACAAACCAGCAAGTCGTGGATCCACACGATCAAAGTGACAACCTCAAGCGAAACTCAGATACAACGTCTCTGGTGGCTTGAACTCTCCCAACCGTGGTCGCCACCATACGACTTTTCCGGAACGGAAAAACTTGCGAACATCCATTACCCGGAACTTGAATTGAAGGCGGGGATGTCCCGGGTTCTGTTGAATTTCTGAAGAGGTCGGCGTTGCCCACCTTGAGCCGGTAGGCTCGGGGTGCTGATTCCACAAAGGAGAGCAACGCCATGACGAGAGATATCACACCGGCTGGTTGGCCGGCGACCGGGGCTGTGGAGAAATCATTTGCGGAAGTGCGAGCGAGCTTCGATCGGTTCTGCCTTGCGGCAGGAATCGAGGCGCTCGGCACGATGATGGAGGCGGATGTGACAGCGGCCTGCGGGCCGCGCCACGGTCGTGATGCGGCGCGGCGGGCGCACCGTTGGGGCCGAACGCGGGGGCGGATCGGTTTCCACGGCGGCAAGATCGAGGTCGATCGCCCGCGGGTCCGGGGCATGGACGGCCGCGAGGTCACGATCCCGAGCTGGGAAACGGCGGCGCAGGAGGACTGGCTCGGTCGCTGGGCGATGAACCTGATGCTGATCAATGTGTCGACGCGCCGGTTCGGCCGCGCCGTCCGGCTGCCCGAGGGTGACGTGCCGGCACCGCCCGGATCGGGGATTTCGAAGTCGGCGGCCTCGCGGAGGTTCGTGGCTCTGTCGGCGGCGCGGCTGGCCGACTTCATGGCTGCCGATCTGTCCGCGCTCGACCTTCTGGTGGTCCAAATCGACGGGCTGCATCTCGACGACGATCTCGTGCTGGTGGCCGCGATCGGGGTTGACGGCGAAGGCAACAAGCATCCGCTGGCGCTGGTGGAAGGGGCGACCGAGAATGCAGCAACGGTTCAGGCCCTGCTGGACAACCTGGTCTCGCGCGGGCTCGACCCGACGGTGCCAAGACTGTTCATCGCCGACGGCGCGAAGGCGTTGTCGAAGGCGATCCGCCGCACCTTCGGTTCGGCCGCTGCGATCCAGCGCTGCCAGATCCACAAGGCGCGCAACATCATGGAACGCCTGCCGAAAGAGCATCATGCGGCCACCCGCCGGGTGCTGCGCCAGGCCTGGGAGCTCGATGACGCCGACAAGGCTGAAAAATTGATCCGCAATCTCGCGCGTCGACTCGACCAGCAATGGCCCGGCGTTGCGGCCAGTATCCTCGAAGGCCTCGACGAAATCCTGACTGTCGTCCGGTTGAAGTTGCCGAAGGAGCTTCGCCGATCGCTCGCCTGTACCAATATCGCCGAGAACATGATGGGCACCATTCGCCGCGTCACGCGCAACGTTAAACGCTGGCGGGATGCCGGTATGGCCTTGCGATGGGTCGCGGCCGGTATGATCGAGGCCAACAAGGGCTTCCGACGATTGAAGGCGCATAAGCAATTGTCGGTTCTGCGTGCGGCCCTTCAAGCTCACCACGATCGCATGACAATCAAGTCCGTTGCCCACGTCACGAGGGCTGCGTAATATTCATTCCGGCAACGTCGACCCGACGTAGTTCAACAGCGATCGGGACATCCCCATTGAAGGCGCCGAATTTCTCGACCGTAGAATTCACCAACGTCAATTTGGCGAAGGCACAATTGCCCTCCGCCTCATTCGCCGGAAGTTCGATCAACATTGGAAGCGCGAATCAACAAAGCGAGAGCGTTAAATGGTATGACTTTAGGCGGTGGTTTCGTACCGCAAACGGCGGACTGGACCGGAGCAAGCCGTGGAATGAATTTAGCAGCGCTAGACTCAAATTTTCCCAATACAGAGACGCTAAGATCTTTACGACATCGTTCGCTGGCGCCGATCTCTATCGGGCCGTATTTGATCGAGCATTGCTTTGCGACGTGAACTTTTCCAATGCCGATCTCCAAAAGGCCTCATTCTGGGGAGCAACGCTGGATGATCGCACCTATGGCTGGCTCAGGAAGACGGCCTGGTGGGTCGCCGTCGGATGGAATTCACACGACTTTGAAAAACTACTCAACCCTCAAAATGAGAGTCAACCAGATCTGAGAACCCAGTCCGTAGGTCACTCGCCAGCGAGTACGGCACAGGCTCAGGCTATTAGGCAAGCTCTGAGGAATTCCGAACGCTTCCGCAAAGAGATTGTGCAACCCATCGCAGACGCAAGCGCTGGCACGTTTGAGCGCGCGCTGGCGCTAAATGATATGGCGTGGACGCTGACTACGTGGGGAATCGACAGAGAAATCTCGCAACAAACGCCGACGTCGTGCAACGCCGTAGCCGATGCGAATGATCCGCTTGATGCCGCGCGGGAAGCAATCTGCATTATCGAAGACTTAAAACGGCAGGGAAGCCAGGACAAGGATTACGATTACTGGCTCTCAACCTTCCGTGACACGCAAGCGTATATCCTCATGCAGACGGATCGGATGCCTGAAGCCAAGGCCCTTTATGAAAAGGATAAGGAGCGCACCGAAAAAGATGGTGGGATGCTATTTCGATACGCCATTACGTTATTCGCTGTCGGCAACGAAAGGGAGGCGGCTGAGAGCTTCGATAAAGCCATTAAGGGCATGAATTACGTGCCGAGTGACGAGCTTCAAAACTTGAGGCGTCGCATACCCCTCAGCGTCAAACAAATGGTTTATGATGCAATCGACATGGCGTATCCCGTCCCAAAGCCAACTCGAAGTTGTCAATCGAGGGCGAAGCCGAATTAGACTCGCTCATCAACGCGTTGGAGCTACGTTTCAAAGCGGATGTCGGCGAAAACAGCACTCCGAGTTGGGTGCCAAGATTCTCCGGTCAAATTAGAGTCAGTGCGAGTTCATCGTCTGCGTTTTCGCGTGACCCGCGGGCGGCTGTTGACGTCAGTTTATGATCATGTGGCATGTTGCGCCCTAACTTAGACAAAGCCAGGAGGATACGATGGATCAACTTGTTTTCGTACATGGCGTCAACACCCGCAAAGATGCAGGATATGGTCTGGAGGTCGAAAATCGCGATAGGCTCTTCAAGGAGACGGCGTGGGCGGGAGCGCCTGTCAACATCCACAACGTCTACTGGGGCGACTTGGCCGCGCAATTCGGTTACGATCTTGCTTGCCTGCCAAGCAACGGTCCAAAGTCGGCGAGTTTCGGTTTACTCGGCGGAATTGCGACGCCTGGCGCCGTTGTACAAGCTCAGCCATTAAGCAGTCTTGCCTCAACCGACTTCGGAGCCACGGTCGACGCGATTTTCGTTACCATGATCGAAGAGTCCGAGGCCGCCGGCAAGCCGCTGACAGACGACCAAATCGCGAAGTTTCGGGCCGCGGGCGAATACGCGGTGAATAATGCGGCCGTCCCTCCTTCTTGGGCCACTGGAGCGTCTTCGGATCAGGTGATCGTCTCGGAATTGCGCAAACGGGTCGCCCCGAGTGGAGCCGCGTCCTTCGGATTGGGCGATGACATCGCCAGTGCGGCTAAATCGCTTGCGGACCGAGCACGCAACTTGGTGTCATCCGGTATCGCACCGATCATTCGCGATGAAGCGAGTCCTCTCGTGGCGCGCTTTCTCGGTGATATCGTCGTCTACCTATATGACCGTGGAACGCCGTCGAAGCGAACGAAGATCCGTGAAATCGTTGCCGCCGATGTAAACGCGGCGGCGATTGAAGCCAAGAAGCAAAGCAGCAAAGTTGTACTTATAGGACACAGCCTAGGAGGCGTTATTCTGCGTGACATGCTTGGAGATCCGTCGTCTGGCCTAGACCAGAACATCAAGATCGATCTGTTGGCGACAGTTGGATCGCAGCCCGGTCTTTTCCAGGAGATGAGCTTGCTGGGAAACGCGACGAAGGCGCCGCAGAAAGTGCAGCTTGTCCCTTCGATCGGCTCGTGGTGGAACGTTTATGACCCCGTCGATTTGCTATCGTTCCGCTGCGCACCTATGTTTCAAGATGTGCTCGACTTCGAGTTCAGTTCGGTAACTGGGCTCATCAATGCGCATACAAGTTATTTCAAACGCCCTCGCTTTTACGCGCGATTGCACGAGCGCCTCAAGGAAATCGGTATCGGCGCATGAGCCTCGTCTACGAGAGACAAATCACCGGGCCGGCGACCCATGCATTCGTCATTGGAGTCGGCTCCTATCCCTACGCGAAGCCCGGAGTCTCACCCTTCGGACCGAACACGCCTCTGGCACTTTCCAACGTGCCAGACCTCGATAGCGCGCCAGTCGGCGCCAAACTATTCTGCGACTGGTTGATCGGCCATGCGGATGGTCTGCCGGCACCCCTCGGGAGCGTGCATCTCGCGTTGTCGGCGCCGCCCACGGCGCCAACATCGGCGTCTCAGTATGAATGGAAGGGGCGGTTAGCGGATGCATCGGCCATTGATCCCCGCGGAAATTCGACCGCAATATCGTCGACGGATGGTGCCTCAATCCAACAAGACGGGACCGATTGGTCCCAGCGACTTCTGGCCGTTCCAAACCAAGTCGCCATGTTTTACATCTGCGGGCACGGTGCGGCGGTGCCCACGCGATCGGTTGTATTACTGTCGGATGTTGCCGGGGGACCTATCGCTACGAGCACTCCTTGGCAGTCTCATGTTGATGTACAGTATCTCGCGGGTGTCTTGTCTCGCCAAGCGGAACTCCGGGAGGGCTATCTCTTCGTTGACGCCTGTCAGGAACTTATCACCGACGTAGTGCTTGGCCAGATCGATTCATCCGGGGGCATCGGTGACACGCTGCGATTCTATCCCCAAAGTGTTGCGGCGACAAAGAACAAAGTGCTGCTGCTGGTGCCCGGACCGATGGGGCAGTTGACCTATGACGACGGCCAAGGCGGTGGAGGACGCTTTACCCAAGTTCTTGTTGAAGCGCTAAACGGAGCCGGGGCAAGAAACTACACGGGTTCTGGACAATGGGGCGTGCTGCTGGACGGTCTTCCGCGAGCAATGAACACACTCTATCGGTTGCGCGGCTGGCCCTTGGACGCGTTCGACCCGACACCGATCAGGTCGCTCGTGACTTCCGGCCCGATCGTGAGATATCAGACCCCACCCGAGGTACCGTTTGCCGTGATGCTCGATCCGGCCATCGCTATCAGCCAAGCCGACCGGGTTTGCCTGCGGGACGCAGCCAATAATGTGATCGTCGCTCGCGCCGATCAAGCCGAACAGTGGATCGGAAAGGCGCAGGCGCGCATGGACTTGTGCTACGTCCAAGCGACTTTCAATAGACCTAACGTACCCTATCAGTCGCAATCGCTGACGCGGGTAGACTTGTCGGAAATGCGAGTCGACCCGGTCCTTCTCCACCGAGTGACATGATGCCAAAGGTTACCATAGAGCCGCCAAAGGAGGCCGGAGTTGTACGTATCGGCGTGTTCGGTCCAGACGGGCACGTGCTCGTACAGCCTCGGTTGGTCCTTCCAACGGGTACGTTCGAATTCGATGCGCCGAAACCCGGAACCTACACGGCGAGTCTGGAATCGCTCGGCACGGGGCAGGTCTTATGGAACTTTCCGGTAGCATCGGACAATTCGATGCTACAGGCTCCTCGGCTCGATTCCCTGCGGCTTCAGCGTTCCCAGAGTGCGGGCGCACGCCCCATTGTGCCGGTGTCGGGGGAGATCGCGGCGATCGAACTCGGTGAAGATGGGCCGCTGGTGCCGGCCCCGGTTCGCCCGGCGCCCGCCGCGGCAACCGCCCCAGCCGCGCCCACCCTCAATACGCAGGCTGAAGCCCGCCGCGACTACGAACTGGCGCTGCAGGTCGGCAACAGGAGCGCGCTCAACGCGTTCCTCGCGCAGTATCCTGACGGCTTCTACGCCAGCCTTGCCAAGCTTCAGCTCGACAAGATCGCCGGGGCCGACCATCTCCAGACATTGCCCAACATACTTCAAACGCACGCCGTTGCGTCGGCAAGTCGATCCGACGACGGCAATCTGTCAGCAGGCTCCACCATGAGTTTTAATCCCAGTCCCGGGGCGGCCTACAGTCTCGGCCTGTCCTATGACAGCCAGCCGCTTCGTTATGGCGGATGGCGCCCCTTCGCAGAGAGTATCGTGAAGACTCGCCGTACCGATTCGGGAGACGTCGAAGTCGTATTTGATCGCGGTGACAAACTTCCGACCGCCAATTCAGGAGCGCGCCTAAGACTTTCGTTTGCAATCGAGGCCAACCGTGTTCAGCGCATACTCGTTCCTCTGTTCGCCGGAGGTGTCAAAGTCGTACTCCGCACGATGGAGGCTCCCTATCTCAGCAGCGATACGCTGAGCATCGTTCCGGCCCGCCCGGAGACGCATGCTCTACTTCAGGCGCTAACTTCCAATTCGACCGAAATCGCTACCGGCATCTGGAACGAAATTGGGCATGGCCCTGCCCATCTGGCCCGCTACGCGAGCGCGGACATTAGCGACGATCCGTGGGTCTCGGTGGCGGTAGGCGTGTTGATGTTGCGACTAGGTTGGCTCCACCACAACGACTACTGGCTCGAGGAATTAGCACGTAACCACCCTTGGATTGCGGACGCATCTATTCTCGCGGCTCATCAACGTCTCGCGCAAACGCCGCCTGACGTGGATGGAGCCATTGAACATCTGCAGCAGGCTCGCCGAGTCGGCGCCGTCTATTTTTTCGAAGCCAACCGGCTCCAAGGCGATCTGCTGGTTGCGCTGGCGGCTGACGGTCCGGACGAAATTCATCGCGGGCTCGCTGCCGTGGAACTAGCGCACTGGCGGACCAACCTCGCGAACCAAGTTCAAGTGGGTGCCTTCTTCTCATGGCTCATGACGCGGGGGGCGCGCACTCGCGGTGGTCTCGATCAACGTTACAGCACCATTCTCGATAGCGGTCGCCTAACGCGTCAAAATAGACACGTTGACGTGCTTTCCAGTCTTTCTGTCATCGACGCGGCCGGCGCTTCGCGTGTCGCTGGCGCGGTCCGGCGTCACGAGCCCGTCAGATTGGTTGCAAAGGGCAAGCTAGGTTCTGCAAAGCTGGCGCAGCAAGTAGCGATCTCCGGGACGATTTTCGCTGACGGGCGCAGCATGTCGGCCGCGCAATTGCGTCTGAGACGCGGCGGCGAGGTGCTTCTGGTGACACAAAGAGACGTAAGTTCCGAACAGCTGATCCTGGAATTCGCCAAGGCCAGGATAGATGGCGTTGATTACCCGCTGAAGGAGATGTCGGACGTCGCCATCATAAATGAACTCAGGGCCTTCGATTCGCCCATCGTTTGGGTCGTCATCGGACTGAGATGGAAAAAAGCGAGGGCGGCGTTCGAGGCGGTCGCGCTGCTCGGGAAGGACGGTATCGAAATCCATGTGAGCAGGATCCATGGAAGATAATCTTGAGCCATTGCGCGACTGGACTGCTCTGGAGCGCAGCGCCGCATGGCTGCCTTGGCACCGCTCGACGGTAGCGCTCAGCCTGCTTCAGCAGAAATCGACCGTCGGAACTGATTTGGCAGACCGGTGCGTGCACTGGCTGCGCAGCGACCAAAGTCGTTTCGGACACAACGGAATGCTAGACTGCTCGCCACTTGGCAGCCGCCTGCTCGCTTCCTTGTCGGGAACTCCGTATGCAGCTGATTTTTCTTTTGAAATCGAAGGAGCGCGGAGGTCAGTTGAGCGCGACCTCGGTAAGTATCGTCAGTGGGCTCGATCGTTTCTAGCTGCAGTGGAGCTTGGTCAGCTCTGCCCAAGTCGAGCGCTTTGGTGGATCGGTAACATGGTTCAACCGAATGGCCTTCCGAAAAATCTGCGAAGAAAGGCTCCCGAGGACTTCGTTAGATTTAGCAATGCGTTCCTTCAATTGCGAGCTTCAATACGCGAGCGAGGGCCGGTGGGCATCATTGAGTCAATCGGCGTTTGGCTATCTATGACCGAAGACAATAGCCGGTGGCGAAGGTTATGCAGGGCCATCGAGTGCGAGGCCCTGGATCGCTTGTTTGCTTGGCCCCTCGTTGTTATGGACACAATTAGACATGAAGCTGCTCTTGCTCTTCCGATTTTTGCCGAAGCGAATCCCACATCGATCCATGGAGATGGAAGTTGCAGGGTCATTGACGGTCGCGTCCTGATCGCACCTGTACCGGTCTATCATCAGCTCCAAACGGCCGAGGACAATCCGGCGAAGGATAGCTGGCGTGCTTTCGCAACCGAATGGGCGAACCACGCCCGAGCCTTGCTGTTGAACCACAACCGGCATCTTGGCGATGAAGGCGTTCAATATATCAAGTCGGTCGCACTATCGGTTGATCTGGGCGCCTGCGATTCGGTGCTCTCGCACGTCTTTAGAGACCACGATCCAATTCCTGCAGCCGGAAGAAGCGCATCGGCCCTGTTCGCGACCGCCTTCGCGGCCGCGATCATGAACCGGCAGATGCCAAAGATCGCAATTATTGGCGATTTGGTAACGCCGGCGGATGGGCCGGTTGACAATCGTCGTGGTCCTGAAATCGGGCAAGTACACAAAGAGGGGCTCGACGCGAAAATCAGCCACGTTTTCTTGGGCGAGGGATATGACGCTTTGATCGTTCCTCGCGCCGGCGAACTGAAAGAATCGGACGCGCCTACGGAGAACGGCTTTGGCGACGTCGTGGCGCGGGATTCTGCAGAGAGCCAGCGAATTCACATGTTTGAGAGCGGGGTGCTTTCCAACGTTTGGGATATAGCTTTTCCCAATTCCTGGCGACGCTATCGTTCGGTACGATGCCCGGACGCCTCCTTTTCCCTAACGCTCGATCAAGCGTCGAGAGGCAGCATTAGAGACTGGTTCGAGCAGGCCGAAGTCGTCGACGATTTGCCGGATTGGATCACAATCACCGAGCTCGCGTCATATTTGCGGTGGTGCAGTCGGGAGATTGCGAGTCTCAATCCCGCGCCTCCCGGCCTTAGTCAGTTCTTCATGCGATTGACGGAATTCGAGACGGGATCGCACGCCGTGCTCAGTCTTGGCGAGGCCCTTCGATACCCCGTAAGTCACCTAGCTAAGGTCAACGCTGAAGACTCCGACGAGCTAAAAAAATCTCTCACCGATATGCTGCAGCCCGGTCGGCATTGTCCAGAAACTTTGTTTGGTCAGGCGCCGGACTTGACGATCCTCATAAGCAAGCCAGAAGCAATCAGCAGCCCCGAGCAACCGGTTGCCGAGGCGAATTTGGCGACACTTCTGAAGGAGATTCGAGATGACCTTTCCGATAAAGGCCGTCGGCGAGAATGGTCGGAATACGTCGGTCGTTGCAGAATTATTTTGGTGCAAGAGCGCCTTGAAACCGAAAGAAATTTGCAATTGTCCGAGTTTGACAAGGCGCAGACCGAACTCTCGATTTTTAGGATGGAGTTCACACAACAGCAGGCATCGGCTGTTGTGAGCGAAACAAAATGGCGTGGAGCTGCCACGAAGATGCTTCTTAGGGGCCTTCAAGAGAAAGGCGCTGCTAGATACACTCCCATGACCGATAGTTGGGTACTTACCCGCAAGGCCCCGCTTCCTGCGATGTGTTTCGGCATGGAATAAGGACCCCCGTTTCGGGGTGATCGGCATCCAATCGGGACCCCGGGATAAGGGTCCACAGTGGCTTCCATCGAGTCATGGAAGCCGAGGTTGGGATGCTGGTGGTGGAGACGATTGGTAAGATCCGTCGCGCCTACTTTGTTGATGGTCGTCCGATCAAGGCGATCTGCCGAGAACTTGGCGTATCGCGGAAGGTGGTTCGCAAGGTCATTCGTTCTCAAGCGACGGAGTTCCGGTACGAGCGCGAGACGCAGCCGCTCCCGAAGATGGGTGCCTGGAGTGCCGAGCTTGATCGGTTGCTGGCAGGGAATGAGAGCAAGGCGGCGCGGGAACGGCTGACGCTGATCCGGCTATTCGAGGAACTCCGCGGCCTGGGTTATGCCGGCGGCTATGATGCGGTTCGTCGATACGCCCGACGGTGGACCAAGGAACGCGGCACCTCGACAGCGTCGGCTTATGTGCCGCTGAGCTTTGCACCAGGCGAAGCCTACCAGTTCGACTGGAGCCACGAGGTGGTCCTGCTGAGCGGCACCACGGTGATGGTGAAGGCTGCTCATGTTCGGCTCTGTCACAGTCGCATGCTGTTCGTGCGGGCCTATCCGCGGGAGACGCAGGAGATGGTGTTCGACGCCCACGACCGGGCATTCGCCCTGTTCAAAGGCACCTGCACCCGCGGCATCTACGACAACATGAAGACCGCGGTGGAGACGATCTTTGTCGGTAAAGGCCGTCTCTACAATCGCCGCTTCCTGCAGATGTGCAGCCACTATCTGGTCGATCCGGTCGCCTGTACGCCAGCGTCGGGCTGGGAGAAGGGGCAGGTCGAGAACCAGGTCGGGCTGGTCCGGGAGCGCTTCTTCACGCCGCGGCTGCGGTTCAAAAACCTCGACGAGTTAAACGCCTGGCTGCTCGACAAGTGCATCGCCTACGCCAAGGCTCATCGCCATCCGGAGCTGGTCGATCAGACGATCTGGGACGTGTTCGAAGCCGAACGCCCCAAACTCGTTCCCTATGCCGGCCGCTTCGACGGCTTCCATGCGGTGACAGCATCGGTCTCGAAGACCTGCCTGGTGCGCTTCGACAACAACAAGTACTCGGTCGCAGCCAGTGCAGTCGGACGACCGGTCGAGGTTCAAGCCTATGCCGATCGCATCGTGATCCGTCAGGATGGACGTATCGTTGCCGAGCACCCGCGATCCTTTGGCCGCGGCGATACCGTCTACGACCCCTGGCATTATGTGCCGGTGCTCGCCCGCAAACCCGGCGCCTTGCGCAACTGCATGTTTCGCGGGATCGTGAGCACGGATTTCAGGGGATCGTGAGCAGAGATTTCAGACGATCGTGAGCACGGATTTCGCGGGATCGTGAGCAGCTTTTCAGCAACTCAGCCCGCTTCGGCCGACAACTCAACCGGCTTAGGAACTGCCTCGTCAGTGAACGAGGAAGGCCGATGCCCACCCAGAGATTGTCGATGCGCCGGATCAAAGAGGTTCTCCGCTTAAAACATGTTCAAGGCTTGCCGGAGCGAGCCATCGCGCGCACCTTGGGCATCAGCAACGGCGCCGTGCACAGCTATCTACGCCGAGCCGGGGCTGCCGGGCTGAAGTGGCCGTTGCCGGCCGGAATGAGCGACGAGGACCTGGAGCTGCTGCTTTTCCCGGCGCCGAGGCCTGCGTCGCAGAGCCCCCAGCGGGCCGTTCCCGACTGGGGCTATGTCGACAAGGAGCTGCGCCGACGCAACGTGACCCGTCGGCTGCTGTGGGACGAGTATCGCGCCACCCATCCCGATGGCTTCGGCTACACCTGGTTCTGCACGACGTACGAGGCCTGGAAGGGGCGAGCCCGGCCTTCGATGCGGCAGACGCATCTGGGCGGCGAGAAGGTTTTCGTGGATTTCGCCGGCGACACCATCGACGTCATCGATCCCTCAAACGGGGAAGTGCAGTCGATGAAGCTGTTCGTCGCGGCGATGGGCGCCTCCAACTATACCTATGCCGAGGCCTGTCCAAGCGAGGGGCTCGCCGACTGGATCCGGGTCCACATCAATCTTTTCGCCTTCCTCGGCGGCGTGCCGACATTCGTAGTCTGCGACAATCTCAAGGCCGCCGTCACCAATCCCGACCGCCACGATCCCGGCCTCAACCGAACCTATGCCGAGATGGCGAGCCATTACGGCACGGCCATTCTCGCAGCCCGGCCGCGGCGCCCAAAAGATAAGGCAAAGGTCGAAGTTGCGGTGCAAGTCGCCCAGCGATGGATTCTGGCGCGGCTGCGCAACCAACGCTTCTTTTCGTTGGCGGAGCTGAACGCAGCCATCAAAACACTCGTCGTCGAACTCAATGCAAGGCAGATGCGCGACTTTGGCGCCAGTCGCGCCGAACTGTTCGCCGAGCTCGACAAGCCCAAGCTTACAAAGCTGCCGGACCAGGCTTACGCTTTCGCACGCTGGAAGCGATGCCGGATCGGCCCCGACTATCATATCGAGATCGATGGACACTGGTATTCCGCGCCGTATCGGCTCATCCGTGAGCTTGTCGACGCACGCATCGATGACAGAACGGTCGAGATCTTCCACAACGGCCGCAGGATCGCCAGCCACGCCCGCGCGCCCAACCGGCGGGGCCACACCACCATCGCCGACCATATGCCCAGCGCCCATCGGCGCTACGGTCAATGGACGCCCGCCGGAGTGATCGTCGCCGGCGAGCGGATCGGTCCGTCGACCGCCGCCTTCTTCCAGGCCGTGATCGCGGCCCGGCCGCATCCCGAGCAAGGCTTTCGCACCTGCCTCGGCATTCTGTCACTGGTCAAAAGCTACAGCGCGGAGCGCGTCGAAGCGGCCTGCCGGCGCGGCATTCTGATCAAGGCGCGATCCGTCGCCTCGATCCGCTCCATCCTCCAGAACGGTCTGGATCGTACCTTTCTCGACGAGCCCTCCGAACACCAACCCCTGCGCCACGGCAACATCCGCGGCCGCGATTATTTTCACTGAAGCCAAGGAGACCTGTATGCTCAACCATCCCACCCACGAACGCCTGATCGAGCTCGGCTTGAGCGGCATGGCCAAGGCCTTCGAGGAGCAGCGACGATCGCCTGATCTCGAAGCCTTGCCGTTCGAAGATCGCATCGGCCTGCTGGTCGACCGGGAAGCGGCGGAACGCGACACCAGGCGGCTCACCACGCGCCTCAAGCTGGCCTCGCTCCGCCAGAATGCCTGCGTGGAGGACGTCGATTTGCGCACGCCGCGGGGTATCGACCGGGCCGTCTTCGCCAAGCTCGCCAGCGGCGACTGGATCGATCGCCACGAGAATTTGCTCATAACCGGGGCGACCGGATTGGGCAAAAGTTGGTTAGCCTGTGCCCTCGGCCACAAGGCCTGCCGAGATAATCGCTCGGTCCTCTATCACCGCGTCCCAAGATTGTTCGAAGCGTTGGGGCTCGCGCGGGGCGATGGACGTTATGCCCGCTTGCTCAAAACCCTTGGCCGCGCCCAGGTTCTGATTTTGGATGATTGGGGATTGTCGGTGCTCACCGCTGCCGAGCGGCGCGATCTACTGGAAATCCTTGACGATCGCCATGGCCGCTCCTCCACCATCGTAACCAGCCAACTCCCTGTGGACACATGGCACGAAGTTATCGGAGATCCCACGCTAGGCGACGCGATTCTGGATCGCCTCGTCCACAACGCTCACCGCCTCCAGCTTGCTGGCGAAAGCATGCGAAAACGCAACGCCAAAACCATCACCCTTGACGAGCAGCCAGAACGCTGACCCTATCACCGCCTCGGCCGGAGCGAGGCTGCTCACGATCGTCTGAATTCGGCGCTCATGATCGCGCGAAATCGCTGCTCACGATCACTGAAATATGCACAACGGTGCTCCCTTCAAAGACTGGGTGCTGCCGGCCGCGATCGAGCGGATCCGGCGCAAGCTGGCCAGCACCGACGATGGCAATCGGCAGATGGTCGACATCCTCACCGCGGTGCTGACTGACGGTCTGTCCGCGGTGGAAGCGGCTTGTGCCGAAGCGCTCAGTCACAGCGTCCATTCCGCCGATGTCGTTCTCAATATCCTGGCCCGTCAACGTGAACCCGCCCCACCGGCCAACATCATGACGCCGGCCGCACTGACGCTCCGTCATGCACCGATCGCCGATTGTGCCCGCTACGACAACCTCCGGAGGACCATCTGATGGAACGAACCCAAATCTTCGACCTCATGGGCGAACTTAAGCTCTACGGCATGAAGGCTGCCTTCGACGAGATCATGGCAACTGCCGTCAAGCGCCAGCACGAGCCTCAACGCATTGTCGGCGACCTGCTCAACGCCGAGATCAACGAGAAGCAAGCCAGGTCGATCAAATACCAGCTCACCATTGCCAAGCTGCCGCTCGCCAAGGACATCGCCGACTTCCAGTTCGACGGCACGCCGATCAATCAGACTCTCGTCAATGATCTCGCTGGCGGCGGCTTCATCGCCCAACAACGCAACGTCGTGCTGGTTGGCGGCACCGGTACAGGCAAAACCCACCTGGCCATTGCCATCGCCAGAAGTTGCATCCGCGATGGCGCCAGAGGACGCTTCTACAACGTAGTCGACCTCGTCAACCGGCTCGAGACCGAGACCCGCAACGGTCGGCAGGGACGGCTCGCCGAGCATCTGACCCGCATGGACTTCATCGTTCTCGACGAGCTGGGCTATCTGCCGTTCGCGCAATCCGGCGGTCAGCTCCTGTTCCATCTCATCAGCCGGCTCTACGAGCGCACCTCCATCATTGTCACCACCAATCTTGCGTTCGGCGAATGGCCCAGTGTGTTCGGTGATGCCAAAATGACCACCGCGCTACTCGACCGATTGACCCATCACTGCGACATCGTCGAGACCGGCAACGACAGCTGGCGATTCAAAAGCCGCGACGATGTTCAAACAACCCGCGCTCGCGCCGTCTCCGCAACCCCGACCAGCTCCGACGACCCGAGCGCTACCAGCAGAGCACGCCGATCAAAGGGGTCCCTTTTGGATGCCGATAGGGGGTCCCAGTCGAACGCCGATTGACATCCTGCGAATCTACGCGAAAGAGCCTCTCTGCATGAACGGGCAGGTAGATCCTTTGCAACTTCCCTATTGGGTTTGGGCAGCCCCGGCTTGCCATTCATGCGAAGCCAGCGCAGAGACGTGGTTACGGAGGCTGCATATCATTTCAAAGAAGCCGCCCGAGATCATGTCCTTGCAGGAAGCGCCGATAGCGGGGCAAAGTGCCGTAATCTGCTGGCCGATCTGACGGCTGCGTTTAATCCCGCGACATGGCAGGTAATTAGATTTGCTTCAAAAATGAAGCTTGAGCCTGCAGAACCATTTGTGGCGATGGGGCGCCAGTTGCTTTCGAGCGACCGCGATCTCCCCTCCGATGCGTCTGGAAGATCCCTGATATGGATGATTTCGCAGCGACTTGATCAGTTAGTCGCTCAGCGCAAGCAAGATGGAAACTATAGTTCGAACCACGACTCCGAAGAACTTGCGGTGGTTGCTTCCCAGTTAATTGTTGACGTTATCGCTTCGTTAGGAGGCAATCGGCCGGTGGAAGGTATGGTATCGGAGATTTTGGAGCATGAACAGATCAGGCGACTGATCAAAGATAGTGAACAAGCACGGGCGTTTCGGGAGGTGATCAAAAAGCTGGTCCAAAATAAGGCCGCGGACTTGACCTCAATTCGACCCGATGTCCTTCATGAAGCGATCGCTGAGATGTATCAAGGAATCAGCGCAATGCGCCTTGAATTGTACGAACGTGTATTTGTAGCCGGGCGCTTAGGCTACGCAGATTTGTTTCTTGCAATGCTTGGCGCAGCTGCGACGAATGAAGAAGCCGAAGCTATTTTTTCCAAATATGGGCCATGCTTGGATCGGAGATTGATAAGATACATAACGACATTCGGTTGGAAGAAAATGAAGAAAAGCTTGCTCGGGGAAATTCGGCGCGGGTATGACAGATTTGAAATGTTCTATCCTGGTTGAAAAAGGCCGCTCACTTGGTCGTGACCCCGGGCAAGAAGGGTTCTCTTTCCCGACGGTGTGTCGAGCCCTTCTTGCCTTAAACTTGAAGCCACGCGCTCTGGATTGACCGGCATAGTTTCGTTTGGGTTCGCCGCCGAACTGCTCGACGAAGCGCGAGCTGCCGCGTTATTCTTGTACAACGTTTTTCTTCGCTTGGGCGCCCATCTCGAGGCTGCCGACGAATCTGCAATTGAGCCGTACGGATCGATACCGCTCATGCTCCTCGCGCTCCTCAAATGTGTCGGATGGATTGAGTTGGCCGACGGCGGCCCCGCGATCCGATTGACTTCCACGAAACCTGCGGAGATCGTCACGGTGATGCGGGCATGCGCGGAGATAGACCCGCATCGCGTGAGCCATCCAGTCGTATGTGAAGTCGGGAGGTGCCTTCAACTCGTCCCACAACTTCGGTGAGCTGCATCTCGCACCCGGTTCTTCAGGATGCCGAGCGCCCTTGCGATATGCTTGGGGGAGTTCCTCCGCCGCTTGGCCAGTGCCGTACGCGGCCCTTGACTCAACAGCCTCGGTTACTGCCGAGGATCCACCATGTCTTGGGCCGCCAACGGTAGATGACGCGTGATCCCTGCAGGCGCTTGACCAGCATCCGATGCGCAGCGTCGAAGTTGTAGTCCTCGGACGTTCCTTCGAGCCGCTCGTGGATCTGTCGTGTCGTCAGCGGACGAGCGTCCACCACCAGCTCAATATCGAACTGAAGGCGGGGGAGTCGATCTGGCTGGTCGCGGCGCCGCGAACACGTCCGGTCCTTTGGCTCAGCGACGTCGAAGCCGGCCAGCAGGATGCGCTGCGGGTCAGCGGCGGGAACGGCAGCCGTTTCGTCATGGACGGTGTGATGGTCGCCGGTCGCGGCCTGCACTTCGCCCCGCGCGAGGATGGCGACGGCGAAGCGGCGGGCGACCTGTGCGAAGTCGTGCTGCGTCACTGCACGCTGTGCCCGGCTGGGCGCTGGCCCACGATTGCGAGCCGCTGCGTCCCAACGATCCGAGCATTGTCATCGACGGATCGCGCCTGTGGCTTCGCGTCGAGCACAGCATCGTCGGCACGATCGACGTAATCCTCGGCGTCATCGCCGGCCTGCCGGCCGACATCTGCATCGCCGACAGCATCGTCGACGCGACGTCCGAAACGGGCGCCGCCATCGGCATCGGCGGATGCAAGCGACCTTTCGTCTACAGGGACGGCCAACTCGGCGATTTCGTCAAGGCGCTGGAAGATTCCGCGCGGCAACTTGCCGACGTGTTCGGAGCCGGCGCGCCGGATCAGAAGGCCTGCGCGGATGCGCAGCGCTTCTTCGACACATGGGAGCAGATCGGGCCGCTGATGCGCGCCCGCGCCCGCTTCGACGCGCGCAATCTCGACCCCTGCGCGATCCCGGCCGACGGCCAGTTCCGCAGCCGCGAGAACCAGCTCTACCGCGTCGAAATCCACAAAGGCGGAATGGCCGGGGATGCGACATTCAAATGGTCGCGGGAGAATGGATCGGTCGAATTCGCGCTCTCGGCCGCGATCGCCGCACGAGCCTTTGCGAGGGCGGGCGCGCGATCCCTGTCAAGAGCTGAGGTCGAGGCTGTTTGCTCAAGCAGGCCGAGGCCGAGTTGAAGGCTCGCAACGGAAAACCTGGCCACGAGGAAGCGGCGAGCCCGTCAAGGCCGGAATTTCGGTCAGAAAAATGAAGCCGCGTGCGTCATCTGGTGGTACACAAGGGTGGTACACAGTCGAAGAGCCGGCTATTCGGCGAGCCTTATTTTACTGAGTTTTCGACGTTTCGGTTCTGGCCGGTGCGGAATCCCTCCCTATCCGCCACCCCCCTCGAAAACCCCTAGAAAACAGCGGGCTCCTTGAATCTCAAGGAGTTTCCGGACCGACCGTCGGTACACACGGTCGGCACACATGCGGCTCGAATGTCTACGGCGAGACCCGGATAGCGGCATCTTCCAGATCAGGAAGAGAGTCCCCGAACGGTTTAAGCATATCGTCGGCAAACGCGAGATCAAACTCTCGCTGGGCACGACCGACCGCAAGCTCGCGCTTATCCGTTGCCTCGAGGAATTAGCGAAGATCGAGCGCGCGTGGTCGGGGATCGACGCCGCGATCATCGACGGCGAGGGCCACGTTCTCGCGCCCCTCCAGTGCAAGTCCGCCTCGGACGCGGGGCCGGCCGCCACGATCCCGGCGGGCGCCGTTTCTTCGCCGACGGATCCTTCGAAGGCGGATCGTTCTCTTGCCAGTCCGACCGCGGTCGCCGCCAGCGACAAGGCGCCGGTGCCGCTGCGCACCCTCTTCAAATCCTATGGCAAGGAAGCCCAGCTCTCGCCGGCCACAGTCAAGCGGTGGTCGCCGGTCGTCGACCGTAAGCGGCAAGCTGAGGCCGTTCACGCGGCGTGGTTCCATGGCATAAGCGCCTCGATCTGGCTGCTCGGCCAGCCGTTGGCGATGCGCTGAAGCGTGAGGGTGAGCCAGGCGAACGGATCGACGTTGTTCATCTTCGCTGTCTGCAGCAGTGTCGCGATGGTCGCCCAGGTTCGTCCGCCGCCGTCGCTGCCAGCGAAGAGGCTATTCTTTCTCGTAATTGTTTGTGGCCTGATGGCGCGTTCGACGATGTTGGAGTCGAGCTCAATGCGGCCGTCGGTCAGGAAGCGCTCGAAGATGGCACGGCGCGAGACGGCATAGCGGATTGCCTCGGCCAGTTTTGATTTGCCGGAGATCCGCCGCAAGGTCTGCTGCCAGAGATCAAAGAGATCTGCGACGACCGCCGCGGAGGCTTGCTGACGCGCGGCAACGCGTGCGTGGGGACTTTGACCGCGCACGGTCTTCTCGACCTGCCAGAGCTTTGCCATCCGCTCGACCGTCGTCGTTGCCACTTTCGAGCTTCCTGCAACATGCAGTTCGTAGAACTTGCGTCTGCTGTGTGACCAGCAGCCAGCCAATGTGATGCCGTCATTGCCGCGATCGGCGCGCGCCAACTTGTTATAGGCGGCATAGCCATCCACTTGCAGGATGCCCCGATAACCATTGAGATGGCGGACCGCGCATTCGCCGGAGCGGCTGTCTTCGAAGCGATAAGCCACCATCGGGGGACCGCTGCGGCCAAAGGTGCGGTCATCTCTGGCATAGGCCCATAAGTAGGCCGTTTTCGTCGATCCGGAGCCGGGAGCGAGCGTCGGCAGGGTGGTTTCGTCGGCAAAGACCCGTTCGGCCTTCTTGACCTCGCTGAAGATGTAGTCGGCCATGATCTCGAGCTCGAAGCCGAGCTTGCCCATCCATTGCGCCATCAGCTGGCGGTCGAGCTCGACATGATCGCGCGCGTAGATCGCCTCCTGCCGGTAGAGCGGCATGCCATCGGCGTATTTGGCGACCGCGATCTGGCCAGAAGCGCTTCCGTCGGAATGCCTCCTTCAATGATATGGGCCGGAGCCGGCGCCTGGATTACGCCGTCCGCGTTCTTGAAGGCATACTTGGGACGGCGCGTGACGATCACACGGAACTTCGCTGGCACCACATCCAGACGCTCCGACACGTCCTCGCCGATCACCACCTTCTGCTTGCCGGCATGCTCAGCAAGGTCTTCCGGCTCAATGACGGTTTCGATCCGTTCCAGATGGGGCGCAAAGCCCTTGCGCCGACGCGGTGCACGCTTGCCATCCGCTTGCTCACGGCCCTTGCTGACCTGGGCCTTGATTGCAGCGATGCCGGTCTCAATTTCCTCGAAGACAAAGGCCTGCTGTTCATCGTTGCCGTTCGCAGAGCCGAGCTTTTCCGATCGTCGGCCGAACCGGGCGCGGTCGAAGGCCTTCAGGATCTGCGTCAGCCGCTCGATACGCGCATCGGCATCGGCGTTGCGCACCCTGAGATCGGCGACTTCGCTCTCCAGAGCATCGGCGCGGGCCGCCCTCTCGGCCAGGGCAAGCACCATGGCTCTCAGCGTCTCTACGTCATTCGGGGGGTTGAGATCGGGCGGCGTCATTGGCCCGACCAGAGCACATTTTGCCCCGGTTCTCTTGCCTTTTCAGCTCACTGATTCACTTCGCCGCAGCGCTTTTACCCAACAATCTCCGGCGGCTTGACCGCCACGGTCCGGACCCGCTTCCAGTCCATTCCATCCACCAGTGCCATCAACTGCGCAGGATTCATCTGCACCCGATGATGCCCGATCCGCGGCCAGCAGAACTTCGCCTTTTCGAGACGTTTTAAATAGAGGCACACGCCGGAGCCATCCCACCATACGATCTTTATTCTGTCGGCACAGCTCGTTTCATTGTACGTCCCTTTGTCAGATACCGGGTAGGCGGATCATTCTATCATATTGATAATCAATGTAGTTTCTCGGCCGACGCTCGATCACGCGCTGCACCGCTATACGTACTGTTTCCGAGCTCAGCGCGTCGACAGGAACCAACCATTGCGAGCCCTTGATTGCTTGTGTGGCCGGCAAGATGTCCTTCAGCACCAAGCTCTTTGCTGATCCGACGCAAATTCCAAAGTGTGCCGCAGCCTTCGCAAGGCTGATCATTTTGCCGTCGGACGATGCGGGGTCGTATTCCGGCAAGCCCAGGCGTTCGCGCATTTCCCGCACGCGAACAGTCGTCCAGGTCTCGCCGTCGCCGGTCTTGCAGCGCATCCGATTGAGCGACACGGCGAGCTCTCGATCAGGCCAATGACCAGCGAGTTTACGAAGTGCGTCAACGGCAGTCGGTGCCATGTCGCCCGGATATCGGCCCGTCTTAACGCGAGCAACGCGAACCTCCGTGTGCCGGCCGCCGGTCCAGTGGATGAGCAGAACCGCCTCATTGGTGTTCCTATCGAGATCGCAAACAATCTCTCGGACCACAATGTGAACCAGCCGCTGCTTGGTGCGCGTGTCCGTGGACGGTGCATTCCAAACCCGCGGAAGATCATGCGCAAGTTGCAGAAGCAGGGCGCGGTCGATCTTGGGACTTTCCGCCGATGCGGTGCGCAGCTCCTTTATACGACCTTCAAGCTCGGCAACCCGCTCCAATGCGCCATTCCAGCGCGCCTCGAGTTCGCGGGCAACGTGGCGCTTGGCCGGATCCACAAGCTCGTATCGGCGTGCAGCAAGAGACGCTTCGTAGCGTACGACTTCAAGCTCCCGTTCGACGGCCGTGATGATCTCTTGTCTTGAGCGCTCAACCTGGTCGGACGCCAATATCGCTGCTTCAACAGCCCGATCGGAGACGGCCTCAAGGATTTGCAGCGCGACCGCACGATCGACCCGCACCCCGCCGATGCCGATACATAGGCCAGCGCCGACATGGGCGTCATCGCCGCGGCATTGATAACGATGGGCATTCCCCTTGGCCTGGCCGTAGAACACACGCATCATCCGCCCGCAATGGCCGCGCCGCATCAATCCGGTCAGAAGTGCGCGTCCCCCGCGCGCCGATTTTCGCGAGCAGTTCTTCTTCATGTGGGCGTTTTCCAGCAGCAGCCTCTGATTGTCCTCATACTCCTGCCAGCTGACATAGCCGGGATGATTGTCGCGCAGGAGAACATTCCATTCCTCCCGCGGCTTTTTGAACCCGCTGACCTTGCGGGCGCGACCGTCCACGATCCGTGTCTTCTGGGCGATTCGGCCAAACGCATAGGCGCCAGCATAGAGCGGATTGTGCAGGATCTGCATCACCGTGTGATAGGCCGGCGCCTTCCAGCTGAGCTTGTAGATTTGAACGTTTTTTAGAACCACAGGCATTTTGATGTCGGCAGCACGCAGCCAAAGAAAGACCTGCCGGGCGCTACCGAGCTCGCGGAACTTCGTGAAGACGAGTCGAACCAATCCCGCCACATGTTCGTCGGGATCCATTTCGATCTTGCCGAGTTCACTCCAACAAAATCCAGGTGGAAGCATGAAGCGGTACTCGCCGCGCTTGGCCTTAGAGTCCCGAGCGGCGATTCCACGTTGGCGAAGCAGGCTCAGCTCATACTCCGACATCGTTCCCTTCAGTCCGAGAAGCAGGCGGTCGTTGACAAGCCGCGGATCATAGGCGCCGTCGGGATCAATGACCAACGCGCCCGCGAGGGCGCATAGGTCGATCAAGTGATGCCAGTCGCGTCCATTGCGCGCCAGCCGCGACGCCTCAATGCAATAAACGGCACCGACGTTACCCGAACAAACCATCGCCACAAGCCGCTCAAATCCGGGCCGTTGAGTGCTGCCAGAGCCTGAGCGGCCAAGATCATCGTCAATTACCGCCACCGACTTAAATCCGGCGGTTTCCGCGGCCTGCGCCAAGTCATATTGCCGCCGCTGGCTTTCGAGATTCCCCATAACTTGGGACATTGTCGATTGGCGAACATAGACGACGGCGGCGCGGTCGAGGTGATCACGTGTGATCTTGACACTCATGGTCACCTCCCGACATCTGAGCGGGTTCGACGCCAGCCGCTTCCAGCAACAGATCGGCGAGCGCCTCGATCAGACCTTTGGGATTGGCGCCCAGCGGGTTCTGGGGAATCCGAAGACCCAGATCCAGACCCAGTTGCATCGGCTCGCGATATTGGCTTTTTCTCCGCACGTCCTTTCTCCCTCTTCAAAGAAGGACGGGATTGTGCGCCCGACGCCTGAGTCGCGCCCAGAAGCTTCAGAACAGCAGCAAATTCGTTCAGCCCCTCAATACTGACCTGCGGCGGTCCTAGCGCCATGCCGGCGCAGTAGCTTTCGTCGAGCATCCAATTGGGAACTTCGCGGCTAAACCCACGCCGCTCCTCTGTGTAGATGCATTTCAGCTCCTTGCCGCGTCGGAACGGTGCCACCTGAAGCGTCCGCCCAAAAAGCGGATGCCACGGATACGCAATTGTCGCGCTTCGAAGACTGTATGCAGAATGTCGAGTGTTGGGCTCTTTTGGCCCGGAAGACATAAAGCGCACCGTCGAACGGATCTGAGCCCGCATCGCGCACAAGCGCAACCAGGCCATCGATACCCTTGCGGAAGTCGACTGGATGGCTGGCGAGGAACACCTTCACGCCCGAGGGAATCATGCCGAACGCACCGCCCGGATCACTCGCTGCAAGTGCGCCTCGTCGACGTCCACGCCGGCACGCACGACGACCTCGCCAATGGCAATCTCAATCACTGTGCCTGCCACAGACGCCACCACGCCCTCGCAACTCGAGTGCCGCGAGCGATAATGCCGCTCGGCCCGAGCATCACGGCGCCAAGCGAACAGCTGCGACGGGTGAATGCCGATCCGGCGGGCGATCGCCGAGACGCTCGCGCCAGGCTCCAGCGCCTCTGTCACAATTTGCGCCTTGAACTCGTCCGACCAGCGTCGGCGAAGCTGCCGCGGCGCTCCCTCGAGACGGTCGGCGACCGCTTCGATCATATGGAAGGTTCTAGTTCCAGAACTAGGCGCAGACATAGAACCTCACATCGGCTCACAAACTCAGCAGCCGATAGCCGATCGCTTACCACTCCGCCAGACGGGGTTTCTTTGCCGCTTACCGTCGACCGGCTGATCGCTCATCTCGGTCACGACGACGCCGCAACGATCGCCCGCGCCGACATCGTCGCCTCGAAGGACGCGCTGCTCGAAGGCGGCATGAAGAACATCACGGTCCGGGAC
The DNA here is from genome assembly GCF_011516635.5 of Bradyrhizobium barranii subsp. apii. Taxonomy (GTDB): domain Bacteria; phylum Pseudomonadota; class Alphaproteobacteria; order Rhizobiales; family Xanthobacteraceae; genus Bradyrhizobium; species Bradyrhizobium barranii. The sequence continues at coordinate 113,060 of NZ_CP096257.1, forward strand.
GTCTACCTCGCCTCGACCAAGGCCATGTTCCAGTTCGCCGTCGATCAGGGACTGCTCGCCGAGAACCCCGCCAAGGAGGTGAAGGTGCGCGTGCGCAAGAAGATCAAGGAGCGCGAGAAGGGCTTCGATGGCGAGGAGGCGGCGAATAGCCGCCTCGTTGGCGGTGATCGAGTAGAGATTGCCACACGGTCGTCCCTCAGTATCTCCAGTCTAACGCCACGTACCTCGCATGCGGGCCGCCTTGGTCGTTTCAATCGTCGCTAATGGCGTCGCCCCGCACTCCGAGGGATGATGGCAACCCCAGAGTTTCGCGTAGAAAAGTGAGCGAACTCCTCCCGAGGTTTGTGATTTGAAGAATTTCCGCATCCGGCTTCTGGAAACGCCGCCTGTCATGCAATGCTCATGCTCATCGAAATCATCGATCGGCACAGCGTCCATCTCGACCAGCCAGTGACATTCGAGCCGACCCTTGCGGTCGAACCAATGACAGGCCAGCGCCGGGGATCGAGGCCGACGCTTGCCTGTTGCCGCCGGGCGGCGAAAACCCGGCAGGTTGTCATTGGGATGAATGATGGCTTCGCGCGGCCCCGGCACGGTGCGCCGTGACTGAACAAGCCGGAATTCTGCGAGTTTCTTGAACATCGCTCACTTCCACTGCCGCTTTGCGCGGCAGGCCAGTGAGCGAGACGGTCAGCTACGTCGAGGAACGGGGCCTGGGAAAACCGCGGCGGCATTCCCGACCGCAAACGGCGCCAGTGAAAATTGGCGGATGCCGCCTTTGGAACAGTTTCCGCGGCGCGCCTTTCGCTCGCCTCCCGCATCTGGATGACCGTATTGCGTGGCTACCTTATCGCCGCCGGCGGCTTTGTCCTGTTTCGCATATTCCAGCTTGCGACGGCGGGCGTTTAGTCATCGGGTCGAGAGGAATCAGGCAATGGTCATTAGCAATCGCAGTGTCGCAATTGCAGCGACAATTCAACGGGGCACCCCAATCTCGGTTTCATCCTCGGCTGGCAATGGCTCTTGTCCCTTGCCATCGCAACGGCACTTCCCGGGGACCAAGGCGCCAAATGAGGGTTTTGGCGACGTTCCAAGCATCGGACTGTGGCACCGCGCGATGATTCTCGCGGCCTTGGCTGACAGATCTAATTCCTTGATAGCTTGGGATCACTGGTCATCGTTAACTGATGACTGGTGGCCACCTTCACCGTTGCGGGCGCAACCGAAAGCCGTAAGGCGAATGTCTATTTACGCCTTCCTAGAGCGCCACCTCCGCCTCGGATGATCTGGAAAATCTCATGCTCGATCAAGCTAACAAGACCAGCCTTCTCTATATCCGCGGCGTCAACCGATCGTTTCCGAAAAGAAGACCGGAGAGTCCGACCAATGGAGTGGCGGCGGAATCTTTTTCGGATGAAGATGCCGTGGGCGTTAGGACCATCGGGACGAGCGCCGGCCGTCATCGCAAGAGACGTCTCTTGCGACGCGGCCCGCAATCACCAAATCGGCCGGACAAGCCGACATCGGAGGGTGCGTCCTTCCGAAATCCTCATCCGAAAGGCGCCGATGACGAAGAGCCCGATAAACCGGATTAACCTGCTCTCGGCACGTGCCTTGACCGCGCAGTCGCTCAAGGACGTCTCGGTTGCCTCCGGCGTCAACTTCTGGACGCTTTCCGACTTCGAACAGGGTCTCCTGGGTTCGCTCGGGGAGCATTCTCAAGCTGTCGAGCGTGCCATGGCGGGTTTTGGCGTCCGGTTCGCGCCGGACGGCTCCGTCGCGGTCGAGACGGCGCCAGCCCCGCCCCAATTACTGGCCGGCGACCCCTTCCGCTGGATCGAAGCGCAGGACCTCGCGAACTGGGGTTCGAGCCGCGACGGACAGGAGCGGCTTCCGGAAATGGTCGGCCGGCTCATCCTTGCGACGGTCGGGCCCGCCGCCGATTTCCGGTTTCCGGCCGGCGACAGCGTCCTGTTCGCAGGGTGGGACGGCATCTGCAGCATCGCAACCGGTCGAGGCAAGGTCTCCGATGGAGTGTCCGTCTGGGAGGTCGGAACGCAGCGGACCCGTATCGCGGAGAAGGCGAACGAGGATTATGAAAAGCGCTCGAAAGGACCGACGACGATAGACCGCAAGAACACCACGTACGTGTTCGTGACGCCGCAAAGATGGCCGAAAAAGGAGACATGGCGCCGGCAGAAGATCGCGGAGGGCATCTGGAAGGAAATATCCGTCGTCGATGGCGACGACCTCGTCCACTGGCTGGATCTGTGCCCCGGCGTCTCGCGCTGGCTTTCGGTCCGCATCGGCAAGCGACGCAACGACCTGCGCGACATCGGTCAGGTGTTCGGGGAATGGTCGCTCGCGACGGACCCCCCATTGAGCGCTGAACTGCTGCTCGGCGACCGGGACGAGCAGGCGACGCAGGTCCGTCGCTGGCTGAAGGGTCCGCCCGATGTGCTGACCATGCAGGCCGAATCGTCAGAGGAGGCGACGGCGTTCCTTCGTGCGGCGATCGACCCGCTTCCGGTGCTCCACAGGCTCTTCTGGGAAAGCCGCCTTTTCGTCGCCGAATCTGGCGAGGCCGCGCGCAGCTGCATCGGATTGAGCGCCAAGCTCGCCATCGTTCTGACGGACGCCGATCCCGGCCTCGCCGCATCACTCGTGAAGGACGGTCATCACGTGTTCGTCGCGCTGGGATCGGACACCGGCGGCGCGCGAGGTCCTTCCCGCTTGGCGCGTCCCTGGAAGCTCACGATCCGGCGCGCGCTCGAGAGGATGGGCGTCGACCAACAGAAGGCCCAGGTCTCGGCCGGCGGATGCGGTCGCAGTCTGACGGTCCTGCGCAGGTTGATGACAAGTTCCGCCAAGAAGCCTTCATGGAGCGCGGCGCCGGTCTCGCCCTCCCTCGTCGCGGCGATGCTCGCCGGAGCGTGGGATGGCTCCCATCCCGTCGATCGGGAGATCATGGAGCGTCTCAGCGGCCGCAACTACGCAGACTTCGTAGCCGATCTGACCGCGTTCGCCGGCTTCGACGGGCCGCTGCGCAGGTCGGGCTCGGCATGGAAGCTGGCATCGCTGCGCGACACCTGGTTCCTACTCGCCGACCAACTGACCTCGCATCAGGTGGATCTGCTGGTCGAAAACTTCCTGAACGTGTTTTCGGCGGACGATCCCGACTTCGACGCAACCCCCGAAAGCCGTTGGACCGTCGCCGCGGGGCCGCCGAAGCTCGCTTCGAAACTGATCCGGCGAGGCCTCGCCGAAGCGTTGATCGCTCTGGCGGTGTTTCCGGAGCGGGCGAACGGCGTCCTCGACGGCAAATACCGAAGCCACCAGGCGATCCGGAAACTGCTGGAAGACGCCGACGAGCGGAGGTGGTGGTCGCTGTCGGACGACTTCTGTCTGCTCGCGGAAGCGTGCCCCGAGGCGCTTCTCGACGCGCTGGAGCAGGCGCTACGAGACGATGCCAGGCCCGTCATGCCGCTGTTCAGAAGCGACGAAGGTTTCCTCCACAGGATCGAGTACTTGGCCGAACTCATGTGGGCGCTCGAGATACTCGCCTGGAGTCCCGAGTATCTGGGACGCGCCGCGCTCGTGCTTGCGCGGCTGGCCGAGTTGGATCCGGGAGGCACGTTCTCCAACCGTCCCGACGCGACCTTGCGGACCATCTTTCTTCCGCTGTCGCCTCGCACGTTCGCTTCGATGGCCGAGCGGATGGAGGTCGTCGATGCCGTCGTGTCGAAATTTCCGACGGTCGGCTGGAAACTGCTGGTCGCACTGGCTCCCCGCGTCCATCCCGTAATCGAGCCGTCCGCGTTTCCGACATGGCGGGATTTTTCGGCCGAAGCCGCGGCGCGCGGATCCTCGCCCTCCGCCGGCCACCGCGAAATCGGTGCCCGGATGGTGGCCGGGGCCGGCACCGACCTCGAGCGCTGGTCGAACCTGTTCGACCATTGGAACGGATTCGACGACGAGTGGCGTAAGAGCGCCGAAAACGCGCTTTCCGCGGTCATCGATGCAGCCTCCGACGAGCAGAGGGTCGCGTTCCGCGAGATGCTCCGCCGACTCATCGGAAAGCACGAACAATTTTCCGAGGCGCATTGGACCCTCAAGGCCGACGCGCTCGCTCCACTGAAGACGCTCTACGAAAGGCTCGAACCGACCGATCCGATCGTACGTCATGGCTGGCTGTTCGGAGCGCCGGACTACAAGTTCCGCAGCGACCGCAACTGGTACGAATTGCAGAAGGAGGCGGAAGAGGCTCGGCATGCCGCGGCGGAGCAAATCCTCGAGACCTCTTCGCCGGAGGCCGTAATCGCGATGGCGAAGACGGTCCGGAATCCCCGCCTGCTGGGAGACGCAGTCGCCGCCGCCTCCGTACCCGACGAAACGAAGGACGATCTGTTGGAGAGGGCGCTCCCGGACTCGGGAATGGAGGAGTTTGTCCGCGGCATGCTCTCCACGCTACGCGTTTCGCGAGGAGAGCCCTGGCTGCTGGACCGATTGGAGAAGGGCGCGGAGCGAAACGAAGATCCCGATCTGCTCGCGAGAATCGCCGTGCAGCTGACTCAGGAAAGGCGGAATTGGGACGCGATCGAGCGTGCCGGCGCGGACGTCGCGACGCGATATTGGAAGCGCATGAATGCGTTCGCTTCCGATTCGATAGCCGACCCCGACTACGTCATCGAGAAGCTTCTCGCAGTCGATCGCGGCCGAACCGCGATGACATGGATCGCCGCCAATCCCAAGATGCCAGTACCGGCCTCCTTGGTCGCTTCCGTCCTGCGCCATCCATCCACGATCGACGGCGGTGACATCCAGGACGGCGACATGTTCCAGCACGAGGCCACGGAACTGTTCAAGCGGCTCGATGCCGACGCGTCGTTCCCTAGACTGGAAATAGCCGGTCTGGAATGGATCTACCACCGCCTGCTCGAGCATGGTCCGCGTCCCGCGAAGTGCCTGGACGAAGCGATCGCCGCGGACCCGAGCTTCTTCGTGCGTCTGCTGGCTCACGTGTATCCAGCGGAGGGAGAAGCGCAACCGCCCGAATTCTCGGAAGCCGAGCGCAAGATCGCCGAGCAGGCCTTCCACGTGCTGCAGGCTTGGTCGGCGGTGCCCGGTATCCGGGCCGACGGCGAGATCAACGCGGAGGCCCTCCGATCGTGGGTCGAGGAAGTCCTCCGACTGGCCCGGGAGGAACGACGTTCCGTGGTCGCCGAAAGCAAGATCGGCGCGATCCTGTCGAAGGTGCCCAACAAGGATGGCGCCCCGTGGCCGCCCGAAGCGGTCCGACACATCATAGAGCACGCCAGCAGCAAGGAATTGGAGAACGGGTTCTTCATCGCCGAGCGGAACAAGCACGGGTCCTCCGTGCGCCGCACGACGGAGGGCGGCGGCATCGAGCGCGAGATCGCTTCCCGCTATCGTGCCTTTGCCAAAGCCGCCGGCATCGCGAACGTGAGGACCCGCGCCCTGCTCAACCTGCTCGCCGAGAGCTACGAGCGCGAAGCCGAAGAAGAAGACCGGTCGGCCGAGCGGCGGGATTGGTGACGAGGGTCGATCGGAGCTCCGGTGCAGTAGTGATGCGCCACGCTTCCGTCGCATTGCAGACCGTCGATGCCTGTCCCACTAAGCTCAAAGATTCGCAATTCGGTGCACGGTGACGCCGGAGGGGACTCACGATGGACGACGATATTCTTCGGAAAGCAGCCGGCGCCGCATTGCTGGACAATGACCGCATCGCCCACACGGCTGCCGGCCTGCCAGATCCGTTCACGAATAACCTGAGGCGTGTAGCCGAGGGATTGGGCACCGACTCCTACGCGATGGCACTGGCCACGGCCGGCGTCTCCAGCGCGAGTCTCGCAGTCATCCGGGACGCTTTCGCCGGCAGCGACGTCGCGCGCATGACCGGGGTCTTGCGCGACGCCGCACTACTCCCTGCCACCGATATGCTCCGCATCGCCGGTGACGAGCCCGGTCGACGACCGAAACTCAGCGCTTCTACAGTTCGTAACGAGGAGGCTCGGACCGCCTACGCCATGCGTGGATTAGAAACGCCAGCGCCGCCAAAAGACACAAGAAAAGGAATACCAAAAGGCCGTCCGTCCAATACAGGACATACTCGACCACGTGGTCCGTGGCCTTCTTGCCCTCCATGCGCTGGCCCATTGCGAAACAGGGTCCCTTCGGACAGCCAGCAGCGAACGCCTTCGATCGACTTCCGAAGAAGGAATCGGAGATCGGTGTCGGAGAGTCCCAGAGGTGAATGCGGCTATCGACGTACCTGTTGCCGAAACACGCGAGCCCGGTGAGTACCGCCATTGCGAACACAAGCACCGTTCCCCAAGAAAAGAGCGGGCTTCGGTGAGTTTCATCCTCGAAGAGCGTGTTGGGAGGTGCCACGGTCGACGTTGCGGACTTGCGGGCCCCCATGACGTAGAGAGCCAATACCGACGCGAGGATCGCTCCGACCGCGAAGCTCGCCGCAAGGCCGAGATAGCCGGCGGAAATCAGAACGCCACGATGAGTGCCGTTGTAAACGAAAAAGATTCCGGTGGCCGCAGCCGGTACGTAAGCCGCGCCCAACCAAGTCCAAAAGCGAGCCAACGGCAGCATGATGGTTACCCTTTTGGTAGAACAAAGCCCGTGAAAGCTTCGACTTAGGAGATCGCCTCCGTTGAGGCAATCGATTTTCCGCAGGCCCACGTCGTGACATCGTCTTGTCACATCTTCCCAAGCTCCTTCCGTGTGTCGGGTCGCGGCGCCTCGTCGAACGGCTCGTTCAACTGACGAAATCCGAATCTGACGTGGATGTTATTTGTGGCCGTGACAACGTTAACGGGAACGACTTTACTTCTCGCGAACCGGGAGGAAGATTGCCATGCGGTGGTTTTGGGTGTTGCTCACAATAGCTCTCGTCGGTGGCGGCCTCTACTACTCATTGCGTGACGATCCTCTTCGATCCGAGCTAAACCGGCGCTTTCCACCGGTCGACGTGGAGCAGCAGAGACAAAAAGCCGTCGACTCCGCCTCGACGGCCGCGAGTATTCTGACGGCTCCCAACGTGGCCGCCGGGACCGATGTCGCGACGATCCAGGGGGTTTTGCAGAACGAACTGAGCAAACGGGGGGTCACGAAACTCGCGCTCGCTGCCGAGCGGCAGCTCCTTCGCCTGACTGCTGACTTCGACATAGTGCTCAAACCGGAAGATATGCCTCCCGGACTCGACAAGGCGGATCTCCTCTCCAAACTGAAGCCCCAAGTCGCCGGTCGGATCGACGTGTTCCTCGGCGCCGCCGCCGACTTGACCTCGTCTGCGGAGCGCACGTTGCGCGTGAAGCTCTTACCGGTCGTGCGTGGTCTCGAGATCCAAAAACTCACGGTGGCCGGCCGCTACGATATGACCGAAGCCGGCGACCTCCTGGCGGCCGTCCTCAATCGCTATGCGGATAACCTCAGTGCAGCGATCGGCGGCGATCCGGTGCTGAACATCGAACTTCCGACCACTCTTCAGAAGGAGTTCGACGTGTCCGGACCGATCCACGTCGATCTCAAGGAAGCTCCGGACCTCAAATTGACGCTCGCGGCGCATTCCGTGAAAAGCCCATTCGGCCTGGCCGCCGCTGCTTGGCTGATCGATCAAGGCAAGATCGAAGCCGTCTTTCAGCTTGCGCCCCTCGGAGACTTGCCACCGAAACCGCCCGAGAAGGTCGGAACGTTCGACGAAGTCAAAACCGTAATTCGGAACAGCACGAACGACGCGCTCGGCATCGCCGATCCCCCGCCCGGGATATGGCTCGCGATCGGCAAAGCCCTTATCGCGAAGAGTCTCGACCACGCCTTCTCGGAAGCGCAGCCGTGTCTGACGGGTGAGGGGTCCATTCCGCGCGAGGAATTTTCGCAAAAGGTTCCGACGCCTGACGCTTCGTCGATCGACTGCACGCCACGGAAGGATTGCACGCCTACGCGGCAATGCGACTTGCAGGAAGACACCAGAGACTGCCGACGGCCGCGCAACTGCACGCACAATCACGACGAGCGGGAATGCAACAAGTGCATCGCCTCGGCGTTCGGGCATTGCATAACTCACGGCAACGACCCCTTCTGCGAGGCGGCCAAGGCCGCACAAAATGCCGCCTATGACACCGACTTCAACGCTTGCAACGCGCTCGGCCCTATCATGGATGCGGTGTGCGAGGCCGAAAAGGCGACGCAAAACGGCCTGTACTCGACCGCAAAGTTGAAATGCGAGGCGGACAAGAAAGCCGAAAGCGTCGCTTGCGAGGCGGCCAAGACGTCGGAAAAATTCGCGTGCGAGGGAGAGAAGGGCGTCATCGACGGACTTCACCGCACCGGCAACTTGGCAAACATCGACGGCAGCGTCGCCGGAAACGGCAATCTGAGGATATGTTTCAGAAATGTCCACGTCAGCGAGAACATGGACAAAGTCACTCTCGCGCTCGAAGCGGACGGGAAGGCCGATATCGATACCCATTTCAAGTTCGTGCCGCTCGACGTGGCCGGGCACGTTCTCTGTCCGTTGGAGTGGACGGCGGACAAGCGGATCACGGCCTCGATACCCCTGCAGTCCGTCGCGACCGCCATGTCTTTGGTGCGAAAGGACGCTTCGTCGGACCTTTCGTACGAGGGCAAACTCGACGGTCTGGCGCTCAAGTTGCATTTCCAGCCCAGCCCGCTGTCGCTGGTGCTGCAGAACGTGAACTTCGCGCTCGCCTGTCCTCCCGCTGCAGGACTTATCAACGGGCTGACCCGCGGCCTTGGCCCGCTGCTGCCGGAATTCCTCAAGGATTTCACCTACAAGACGAAACCGGTATCGTTTTCATTTTCGCCGACCTTGCCGACCCAGACCGTCCTCGGCCAGAAAATAAAACCGGTCCTTTCCGAAAACTCCGCGGCGTTCGTCCTTACCGGCAACCCTTAGCCCGAGCCGTCGGGCTCAAACACTTCGCGCGGAATGTAACGCCGGAGTACCGCGGGCCCCTCTGCCGTCCCCGATCGCGATGCCGAGCGCCTCGGTCGAGAACTCGAGAATGCGCCTGACTTCGCTCAGGATGCGTCGCCATTCGGCGACCTCGATCCATCGCGTCTGCTTCCAATAGTGCGTGTATTCCATGTCATGCTCCAGAGGTTGGTTGAACCTCCGAGCGCTAACTTGTGTTGCTCGAGCTCGGCTACTCGTGCTCTGCTCAAGAGCTTGTGGATATGGTGGAAAACGAAGGGCTAACGAACGATTTCGTTAGCGCAGGGCCATAGAACCGGGGAAAGTCGGGATTCGGAAAAACCAAGCCGCCGGCGGAAGCCTGAACTTGAGCCCGTCATCGCTTGGATTCGGGACCCGCCATACCCACATCGCGGCCATGCTTCACGCTCCGACTCCGACCGCCCTGGCTCTGCCGGGTTGGATCGAACCTCACGCCGGGCTGCTTCGGCAGCCACCCGGCGGTCAGCTGCTGTACAAGGTCATGAGCGTGGAGAATTGCGTCCGTTCCATCGAGGGCGGCTATCTGCATTTTAATCGCGTCGATTCCTACAAGGATTTCCCGGACGCCGACCGTCACGACGGCGAACAATTGCCGGGCGACCGCGCGGGCAACGCGGCCGCGACCTTCGCAAAGGCGCCGGGGTTCTCTGTTGCCCACTACTACGACCAGTCGCGATCGCGGACATACGCCTTCTGCGCCGCGCTCGAAGACACCGATCACGCCTGGACCTACGGCGGCGGCACAGCGAGGGGCAACGTCGGCCTGGTGTTCGACTTCGACAAGCTCCGCGCCACCCTGAACCGCGCGTTGCTATCAGGCGGAGCCGCATTGGAATTCAATGGCGCCCGGTGCCGCCAGATCTTCGACCTGAACTATGGCATCGTCAACTACGTCGATTGGGAGAGCCATCGCGCCAACGAGTCCCGGTTGCCCAACCCGATCATGTACACCTACCTGAAGGATAGAGGACGGTTCGCCGAAGAGCGCGAACTGCGCATCTCGCTGTCCGCGCTCGGGATCGGCAAATTCGTCCTGGACGATCGTACCGAGATTGCCTTTCCGCAGCACTTGCACCTCGACTTCGATTTCAGGGCCGCTTTCGCCGATAACACGATCCGGGAGATCATCGCCGGCCCTCGTTGCGACGAGGATTTCCTGCGAACCGAGCTGCGCCGGCTCGGCGCCGACCTTGTGCCGCGTGACCCGCCGTGATGAGCGCTCCGATCGACCATCATTTCATCCCGGCGTTTTTCTTGGCGCAATGGGCTGACGGCAGCGGCAAACTGGTCGAATACACGATCAAGCATGACAAGGTTATCGCGAAACCCGTCGGGCCGCGGGCGACAGGGTACGAGCAGCACTTGTATTCGTTTCCGGAGTTGCCGCCCGATGCCGCGCATTTCCTCGAGGCCGTTTTCTTCAACTATGCGGATCGCGTTGCGGCGGATGCGCTGCGAAACCACCTGTCGGCGGCGCCGGCGCCGTGGACTACCGAATTGATCAGCGCCTGGTCGCGCTTCGTCATCGCACTGCATTTGCGTCATCCCGACGCGATGCCGGAATTGCGTGCTGCTGCCAAATCCGTGTGGGATGGGGGCGGCGATGCCTATCAAACCCAGTATGAGGCGATCAGAAAGCCCGAGGACCCGCCGACTTTCGACGAATATCTTGCGGCGCGCGATCCGTTGACCGCGATCAAGGTCAGCGTCAACATGATCGTGAAGGTGTTCGACAATGAGATTCTGGGCAAACACCTCAATAACATGACTTGGGGCGTGATCGACGTCGGTCACTCGCCGTACCGCTTCCTCCTATCGGACCGTGCTGCCGTGTTCGCCAATCTCAACAATGCCGACGGGGTGGCGTATTTGCCGATCGGCCCGACCAAGCTTTTCGTGGCCATCAACAGCCCCGACCGCCTGCAGCAGTTGCGCAAACTGCCGCCCCGCGACATCGTCCACAACTCCAACCGGTTTTTGGTCGGCCGCGCTCGCCGTTTCGTCTGGGCCCATGATCAATCGCAGAGCGCCTTCATTTCGAAGCATATGTCGCAGCGCATGGAGCCGACGCCGCTCTTCCCAAACATCGGACTGCCCTAATCGACCTCTCCGAAGGTCCAATCGTCGAGTCGGATGAATTCGTGAAAGTTGCAGCGCGGGGCGGGACAAACCACGCTCGGCGACACATTCCCGTTGAGGTCGATACTGTGCCGCCGAAGTGTGAGGATATGCCCTGACGAACAAGCCATCGTCGCCTTGAAGCGAGTTCGTGTGGAGGCATGGCAGGGGCACCAGCGGCCACGGTTTGGGCGATCGATCCCGACGATTTCCCGTCTTATCAAAACACGACGTTTTCGTCGCCACCGGTTGCGGAGAATCGAGCGAACACTCTCGAGAGAGTGAGACCATCGATGCGGTACGACCAACATCTGAGTCAGGGCCCGCAAGATTGTCATCCTCCAAAGACCGCCGCTCTCCTATTCGACGCCACGCCCAGTGTTAGCACGGCTCGTGTCGTCGAGAAGCACTCGATGCGAAACTCCCACCCCTCGCCGCGAGCGTCCGTGAGGACGTCGGTGACCTCGAATACGGGGCCCCTAGTTCGATTTGTGGCATGCGCCTTGACGAATGAGAACGCCATTTCCGGCTCGATGTTCGAGAAGCTGCTCTTGAAGGCAGGCGATCTGATGAAGTACCGCCACGCCATGGGACCGTCATGGGCGCCGATCTCAGGAAACCTGGGGTGCGAACTGACTACGCCGAACATAGCCTGTTCTGGATCGCGACTTTCGATCAACCGCCAGAACGTCGACACGATGGAATTGTCGTAGCGTTTGGCGAGCCTCTTGACCGTTTCGAAATTAGGCCTCAGGTCGCGAGCCTCAGTGGCGAAGCGATCGGTCATGAAGAGTAGGCGTCCCGCTCCATAGTTGGCCTCGGCCTCGATCGTGGCATGGCACGTTGGATCGAGGGTGACATTGTTGTCACCTAACAGGAAGTCTTTATGCCACCCGATGACGCTGTGGCTGATCTCGTGGCTTTCGATCCAGCGGTGCTTCGGCTCGGGTACCGTTTCGTCCAAAAGGATACGCATGGATGCCGGCACCCAGAACGCCGTCAACTTGGACTTTGTGAGTGCCTCGCTGAGATACTTGCCGACGTCAGGTATCGTCTTTCTCGCGAACAGCCTGAAGCGATGCGAGAGCTCATCGAGAAGGCCGGGATCCGTGCTTTTGTAGTATCGAAGATCCAAGTTCAGAAGCTTCCGGACCTCCGCAAGGCGGATTGGCGGCTCGGGATTGCCGAGGTCGCGCAGAATGCGGTTGACCTGGGCGTCGATCTCCCGCCTCTCGTATTCTCCGACTTCGGCCTCGATCATCTTTTCATCCGCTACGCCGATTCATTCAGCATTCCGACGAACGCCTCCAGCACTTCAAGTTGCTCTCGCGAAAGACTGGAAACATCATCCGAATGGGCAGCGAACTGGACCGCCTCGTTATACAATCTCCGATCGACGGCGATCGTCGCACCGGACATCTGCGAAAGATTGTTCAAAGATACACCGAAGAATTTCGAAAGATTATGGAGAAGGCGAGGTCGGGCCGTGTAACTCGGATTCGTCTCGACCTGTCGCAGTTCGTCTTCCAAGACGTCGGCACGCACGGCTACCTCGGGCAGCGTCAGGCCATCCCGCATTCGCAATTGGCGAACGAGCGTCCCTAACGCGATCCTCAATTGCACGGCGGCTCGCGGAGCTACGATGGATGATTTCCCGCGCGCCAGATCGTCCGCCACGATATTCCGTTCGAGCGCCCGTCCGGCGTCCGTCTCTATGTCCGGATCCGATTTGATCTTTTGTTCAAGCCATTCCGTTGAAAACAGGAGTTTCATGGCCGAACCTCCGCTCCCCTGAGGAATTCGATCGCTTGTTCTTCCGTCATTTCAAAGTAACGCATTTCCTCGGTCTCGTCGAAGCCGCAATCTGTTAGGCCCAGCTCATCCCGGTACCAGGTTTCGGATTGCTCAAGCGAATGCAGTCCTACCCTACCGCCAAACTCGAGATCGAAGCTCAAGCTGACGCAGGTGGCGAAGAGCGCCCGGCCGACGCCCATGTATTTAGGCTTCGGAGAGAGCTTGTGTCTGTTCCATGGCGCGGTCGCGATGCGGTCTATGTACGCAAGCTCTCGGCCTTTGTGCGGAGGCAATGTTGCAAATCTGGTCGCGATGTTGACGTTCATGATTCCTTGGGTGAGGCCGTCGCATTCGATTACGAAATTCTCGTAGGCCAGGGTCGACTTCATTATGTCGTCCCATCCCCAGTGCGAATCTTGGGCGTTGCCTTCCACGGACGCAGCCCAGTCGGCGAAGTCCGCATTTCGCCGCACGAGGTCCGGCTTCCAAAGTTCTTCGTAATGGCGACGGTTGGTGTCGTCGGATCCGAAGAAAATCTGCGCCGGCTCCATCTCGCCGGTATGCCGATTCAGCAGGACGCGGTCGCCGAGCAGCTTCTTCATAGTACGACGAGCTCAGCCTTATCCTTTGTCGTGGGATGCTCCACGAAGACCTTCTCCCCGCGCTCGATGCGCTCGGTAACGGATTGGTAGAGCCGGAGCGCTTGGCGGAGCAGGGCGGTCTTTGACATGCCGCGCCGCTGCGAAAGATCGTCCAGAACTTCCATTTCCTTGTCGCTCAAGATGAGCGTCATCTGCCGACGATCCATGGCCAAACCTTGAATTTGCTTGCTGAATTGGCCCCAGTATGGACTGTTTAGCCATAAAGTCAATAATGAACACACTAAAAATGGCCATTGACTACATAAAAAAGGGCCATTATATATCGATCGAACCGATTTCCCGTTTTGGAGAACGATGATGAGCAATGAATTGGAGAAGGCTGAGCACGATTTGGCAAAAGCGCGCGCAGATCTTGAAAAGGCCGAGGCTCACTACACCGAGGCCGAAAGGGAGATCGCCAAGGCGCGAAACGAACTTGAGGAGGCCGAGAAGGAGTTCGAGCGCATCGACAAGAAGGAGCACATCGAAGTCTCCATCTCGACGACCGCCGGCTTCTATCCGGCCGAAGGATTCGACTCGGTTCCCGAAAAGCAAGCGATCGAGCACGAATTGCACAAGGCGCAGCACGAGCTCCGGATTAAGGACGTCACCGGCTGGATCGCAAGCGTCATCACGGCCGCCGGGAAAAGAACTCTGGATCCTTCCAAGAGCTACGCTGAAAACGGACTCTCGGAAAGGCCGAGATCGATTGGGGTCCGAGCGAGGGAGGCGGTGGCTAATGCATCCCGCTGCCGCGCAGGCCTTGTTCGAAGAGGAGACGAAGTGTCTCGGTCCCGCTCTGTGCGCCCGCCGTGGGTGGACGATGCATCGCATCGACTTCCCGATCATCAACTGTTCCTTTAGCGCCAGCGGCAGGACGTCGCTGCGGATGAACTTGACATGCGACAACTGGAACGATTTGCCCCCCTCGATCCGTCTTGAGACGCCGTCGGGCGAGCCGTTGCGGGCGCTTTTGCCAAACCCCACTGGCGTCTTCCACGCGGGGCCGCACAATCTGACGAATCTGCCCTTTGTCTGCATGCGCGGGTCGCGGGAGTATCACACGCATCCCAGCCATGTAACGGATCTCTGGGACACCTGCCGAGGAGGATCGAGCTATACGATCGGCGGCATCATGACTCAAATTTGGAATGCTTGGCTCAAGGGAACAGGCTGATGATCAATTGTCCCGTTAGCATGATCGACGAAACCTTGACGTTTCTGCGCGCGGCGGGAGAGCGCAACAGCGAATGCGTCGTTCTCTGGCTAGGTCGGCCGAGACCGGAAGGAGCAGACATCGTCGAAGCCTATCTGCCCCATCAAATTGCGAGAGCAGATCGATTCCAGATCCCACCAGAAGGAATGGATATGCTGCGGACGAAACTTCGCTCCGGACGTCTCATGGTGGCGGCTCAGGTCCATTCGCACCCGCAAGAGGCCTTTCATTCGAAAGCCGATGACGCCTGGGCGATCGTCCGACATGAGCGGGCGTTGTCGCTTGTCGTGCCCAGGTTCGCCCGAGACACCTCCCTCGCGAACTTCGTTGAGCAGACGAAGGTATTCAGATTCTCCGATAGGGCAACGTGGGACGAGGTTCCAAGGGCGCAGGTGGTTCAGGAATGTCTACGGATACTCTGACGACTGAAGCGAAACGCGAAAACGCGGCAATGCTTGCCGCTGCGCTCGGTATCGGTTTGGAAGCGGCGGGCGAGGCGCTGCAGTTCGACGTCGCCATCACCGCGGACCCGACGGACGCGACCGCGACCGCAATAGCAACGGATTTGGCGTCTCTGCTCCGTAGAACCATTAGATCCGCCAACTTGGGCGAACCTGGTGAGGCAGTCGTTCTGGAGATATTGATCGGAGACGCCGGCGCCAAAACCGACCGCCGGAGCCTCCGCATTCAAGTCGGATCGGAGGGCGCCGTGATCGGCGGCGAACCCGCACGCGAGCGCTGCGCGGGCATTCCTCGCGTCCTTTGCCTTTTGGTCGCGTGCTATGCGGCTGCGGCGACCATGCAGACGGTCTTCCAAGATCGACTTCCGTTTGAAGGTTCGTCGCCGCTTCGCGTGTCATTTGATCAATTGGGAATCGAGCCGACGGTGTTCGAGGCTCCGGTGGATATTGGACACGCATACCTCGCGGGTGCAGGCGCCATTGGAAACGGATTCCTTTGGGCGGCAAGACACCTGGACTTCCGTGGCAGCCTCGATATCGACGACGACGACGACGTTAGTTCGGGAAATCTGAACCGGCAGATCTGGTTTACGAAGGACGACATCGGTCTCCCAAAGGCCGACCGCTTAGCGTCTCTGGCTCAAGGTTCGTTTCCCCGCCTGAAACTGACTCCCAGAAAACTGCGCTTGCAGGATTTGCCGGAAAAATCGAACGGTCCCTGGTTGGAACGGCTTTTCGTCGCTGTAGATAGTCGTCGGGCCAGGCGAATAATCCAGAGGGAGTTTCCCGGAGAGGTGTTTGACGCCTCGACGACCGATATTCGGGAGGTCGTGATCCATCACCACAAGCAGCCTACGCTACAAGCCTGTCTGAGCTGCATCTATGAAGCGGACCAAGAAGAGTTCACCCGAGAGCATCACATCGCGGAACATCTTGGCGTGTCCGTGGACGAAGTGCGGTTGGAACGCATAAGCGGCTCAGCGGCGGAGAAGATTGCAGCACGAATTCCCAATCTCAAAGCATCCGCGCTCGTCGGGATAGCCTATGACACGTTGTTCAAACAGCTCTGCGGAGAGGGGACGCTTCAGTCGTTGGAGGGTCGACGGATCGTGGCGCCTTTTGCTTTTGTCTCGGTCTTGGCAGGAACCCTTCTCGCTCTCGAAGTACTTCGAAGGAGGGGTGCCAAACGCGGCGAAGCCAGGTTCAACTACTGGAGAGTGAGCCCTTGGCATCCGCCGCTCGGGCGGCGCCGTGTCTTGCGTCCCCGCCAGCCCCGCTGCGAATTCTGCGGCAACCGGGTGTTCAAGGCGGTGAACGATACTCTTTGGGGAGGCGAGCCCGAACGGGAACGCGAATAGTCGTCACGTGTCTGCTCCGGTCCAGGACGATGTGTCGACCTTCACCTCGGTGTTGTCGGAATCGAAGGTTGACCAGCCAGCCAGCCGCCGCAATGGATGCGCCAATTCTTCAGGCGGTCGTCGGAAAACTCTTCGATGATCTGTACGACTCGCTCCTGTCAGGCAGAATTCCACTTATCGTCCTGTGCAGATTTCCGGGACCGGCTCTGTCGGCTACTTGCTACTATGCGCGATCGAGAGCGAACGACCATTTCTGGTAATGGGTGGCACGACCGGTAACGATGTTTTCCTGGAATGACACAGAAAAAGCAATAACGGCGGCTGTTCGTCATAACCATCCGCGCTCGCCGAACGCGGCAAGGTCAACACCCGGCGGAGCATACCATCCACCTGAGCCATAGCGGGCGCCCAGCTTCATAGCGATCTCTTTGTTTCCATAAGGAATCCGCAGCGGCGTCCCTGCCGCCGGATTTGGTTGGGCGGGCATTGATGCATCGGCGGCAGCAGCAGCCTTTCGTTTTCGGGCAATCTTCCTCGGTGCCGTCGATTGAGGTGCAATCGATCCCGGCGGCCGGAAGGCGGTCTTGCGACCGCTCTTGCGGCGCCTCGTGCCTTTGTTCGAGTCAATCCACGCGGCCATGGCAGCCGAGTTGCCCTTGGCCTCGTCGGGAATGACGACGCCTTTCCCGAGCGCGATCTTCTTGGCGTACAACAACTGCGCTGGACTAACTGATTTGGGTTCGAGCTTCCCAGTTGCTTCACCATCGGTTTTCTTGGGCGCGTGCTGCTTGAGAAACGCGCCGCAGATTGATATCGACGTCTTGTAGCCGGGCGGCGGTTTGATGCCGCTTTGCCGGGCGAGGCTGTCGGCAAAGCGTTTCATCGCAGGCGTGGGTGGATATGCTGCAGCGCCGTTGCCGACTGAGGCGCCAAGCAGGGGAGGCCCTCCGGCGGCTGCGCCCTCCTTGAGTTTGCCGATGATGCGTTCGGCAACATCACACACGGCATCGATTGCGCCGACCATCTCCTGCTTGCCGACTACGACATCGTCGAGCAGGCATTCAAGTTGCGCCGTCACGCCCGGATCAACCAGCGCCGGATCTGCCTGTTTGAGAATGCCGAACAGCGATAGGCCGGCCTCGGTCGGCACGATGTGCTTTCCCTGGGCAATCAGAAAACCCTGCTTCTTCAGCCCGCCGATGATCTCGGCTCGGGTCGCCGGCGTGCCAATGCCCTTAGCTTCCTTCAGGCGATCCCGAAGAACCTCATCGTCGACAAAACGCCAGGCATTCTGCATCGCCTCGATCAGCGTGCCTTCGTTGTAACGCGGCGGCGGTCGGGTCTCCTTGGCCTCAATTTTGGGGTCCTGCAGCATTGCGGTCTCGCCGTTGCGCAGCGGCGGCAGCAATTGCGCGTCGTCGCCCTTTTCGTCGGCGGGTTGCCACTCCGGAAATGCTGCTCGCCAGCCGAGATCGATAGGCTGGCGGCCGGCGGCACGGAATTCGAAGCCGCGCACGTCGAGCGTTGCGGTTGTCTGCCGGTAGCGAAAGTCAGGCATCAGGGCGGCGAGATAGGCCCGCGCGATGATGTCGAATAGCTTCTTCTCGTCAGCCGACAGACGAGGCCAGACGTCCCGTAATTGGTCGATCGTATTGACGTTGGGAATAACGGCGTGGTGACTCGCGCCTTCCAACCCCTTGTCGTAAAACGTGCCGCTCGCGCCTCTACGGATAACCGGCGGCACGGGCACCGGAATCGCGCTGAACGATTGGCCCGCCTGCAGGCCGGCCACGATCCGCGGTACGTCCGATATCAAGCTCTGCGGCAGGTAGCGCACCTCGGCGCGCGGGTAAGTGATGATCTTCTTGCCCTGACCGTCATAGAGCTCCTGCGCCACCTCAAGTGTCTTGCTCGCCGACCAGCCGAAGCGTGAGCCGCAGAGTTTCTGCAGCGACGGCAAATCATGCAGTTTAGGCGGTCCTTGACGCTTATCTTCGACGCGCACGGCGAGCGTGCCCTCGAAGCCTTCGGCTGCTTTGACGGCGTCCTCAGCAATTTCGTGTCTAACGATCCGGTCCTGCGGCGCGTGCCGCATCTGGAATTGGCCTTCCGCTACCTTCGCGGTGACGACAACTTCAAAATAGGTGAGGGGCACAAAATCGCGGATTTCCAACTCGCGCTTGCACACAATGGCCAAGGTCGGCGTCTTCACTCGGCCGACGCCGATCACTCTCCGCGTACCTCGACCCAGGATCACGGTCGCAGTGCGAGTGAGTGATAAATTGTAGATCTGATCGGCCTGCCGGCGCGCGACGGCGGCGGCGTAAAGGCGGGCGTATTCGGCATTTGGCTTTGCCCGGCCGAATGCGTCACGGATGGTTTGCGGGTCCTGCGCGGTGAACAGTACCCGCATGACTTCGCCGCGGTATTTGTAGTGCTCGAGAATTTCCTGACCAATTAGCTGACCTTCGCGATCGCAATCGGTGGCGAGCCAAACTCGCTTGGCGGAACGCAGAGCCTCGCGAATCGCTTTGAGCTTGGCGGCTTTGTTTCCGCCCGTTGCCGGGCGAGTGTCGTAAAGACCTTCGGGCCGCAAAAGTATCGGTGACCAGCACTTCCAGACCGGCACAACGTCCTCCGGTTCGAGGAGGTCGAACAAATGGCCCTCGGCCGGGAGGACATCTCCGTAGCGAGAACCAACCGCTGCGCGGACGTCTTTTGCCTGGCTGGTTTTCTCCGTAATGACGATCTGATCAGGCACGTCGCGCTCGTTCGGTAGAACAAATTCGAGGAGGATGTTATATGAACATATAGTGAACATCAAAGCCTCGCAAGCTAGGTTTTGAAGTGTGTCCCCGCCTTGGTCACTGACGCGCCGCGTTTATGTGAATCGGCGCGGGGTACCATGAACGCTGAGGAGAACCGTGTCTGATAACGGCCACCGATCACAAGCTCGTTGGCGGCATGTGCCGCGATGACCTCGTCGTCCTGCCGGGCTAGCTAGACCCTGAGCGGGAGTTCGCGCGGCTAATACAGAAAATCGAAAGCGCGCGCTAGGTTGCTGAACCGGCCGCGTGCGCGACCGCCTGATCCGTCGCAATGGACGCCCGGTTCGCCGCCTCGTGCCGGGCCTTGGCGTCGCCGTCCATCGACCAACTGGTAACGAAGGGGGCCGGACGCCTGAATAATTCTTCCACACATAATATTTACATATGCATTATAGGCACTGAGTCGATGAGACCTGCTGCCTCCGGCCGCCAATATTTCTAATCCGAGCCAAGTTCCTTTAATCCGCAGTAAATGACTAGAATTCTTTCGTTTTAAAGTTTGCACTCCATGGGATGGGGCGGAGATGCACGTCGTTTTTGGATGGAAGCTCGACGGCCCATGTCATCCGCAAACAGCAAATGGGTCGTCAGCCGCAATTGGCCAGCCTGTGGTTGGCCCAAGCGGCTTTCTTAACCTGCTCGAATCCGCCCTCGGCTTGGTTGGCCCCAATACGCCGGCAGCAGTTCGCATTGCCAGATATCAGGGGCGTCTGCGTTCGCACGATGATGGATCACGCTTCTATTCCGGCTCCTTCGTGCGGGATGCCTGGGCAACAGCGAAACATATACTGGCCTGGCGTGACGAGCTCTATGCGTCCGGCTGGCAAGGCCAGCAGATCGAAAGCGCAGGACCGCGCCTCGAAACGATGGCGTCGCTCGAGATGGCAGGGAGCCAACCTCTAGGAAGTTGTCCAGGAGAGAGAATTCACGCCATCTTAGAGGTCCTAACCAACGGGCACGACCTCCCGGTCGAAACAATCGATGTCGTTTCGTCCGAAGAACGGCTCCCATTGATGTGGCGACGCTTGTTAGCCCGTCTCCGCGCCAGCGGAATCACTATCCGCGCGTTGGAGCCCTCGGTGAACACGGGCGACTCCGATCTCGTAGCCATCCAATGCGCGCTACGCGGCGACAAAGCGGAAAAATTCGTTGGAGATGGAAGCCTCGTCATTCTTGACGCCGACGATGAGTGGCAAGCGGCCGATGCCGTAGCTGCCTGGCTCTCCTCAGGAGACAATCGGGAAACAGTCATAGTCCGCGGAAACGGATGCCCAGCTCTTGATGCCGCCTGTCGCAGATTGGGCCTTCCCCGTCCGGGCTGGACCGAAACATCGCCTCAACGCAGCGCACTTCAGGTGTTGCCGCTAGCGTTAGAGATTTTGTGGGACCCACTCGAGCCTGCGAGGATTCTGGAATTCCTAAGCCTGCCACGATCTCCCCTTCCCCCATTTGTGTCTCGGCGATTTGTTCGTGCCCTGATGGACGAACCGGGCATCGGTGGAGAGCGATGGATAGAAGCGTGGCAAGACTGCATCCGCGACCTGACCGGCTGGCGGCGTGCCGACGGGCTGGATGATGCTGCCATCGAGAGCGAAATTCGGAAGGCACAGGACGAATGGAAGTTCTGGCTCGAACCGCAGCGATTTCGTCGATCCGACGGCATCCCCGTTCAACGGGTCCAAGACGTATGCCATCGCATCGCTCAATGGTCCGGGGGGGGTGCACAACGCGATAGAGACTACCTTTTCCTGACGGCTGCAGCACATTCCTCGGCGCTCAGCGAATCGATCGCAGCCCTAGGCGTGTCTCACATCCCTGCAATCCAACTTGGCCGCATCATCGATGCGGTAACCGCCGAAGGCGCGTCGGCGCCGGCAGCAACCGAGGAGGCTGCTCCTTGGTCGGTTGTTGATGCCCCCGGTCAGGTTTGGGGGACAGCCGACACCGTGGTTTGGTGGGGATTCTCGGGTGACGTCAGCTCGCCGCCTCGTCAGCCTTGGTCGAGCGCCGAAATCGCAGCACTGGCCGCGGTCGATGCCCATGTCGAACCGATCGAAGACGCCGTCCTGCGCGAGGCCGCCAGTTGGCGCCAAGCGCTCCTAGGAGCACGGTCTCGGGCGATCCTCATAATGCCTCGCCGTCTTCGAGGAGAAACAGCGACGCCGCATCCATTGTGGCACGAAATATTTGCGCAGCTCGAGTTGCTGCAGGCCGTCACTAAAGCGCGAATTCCGGCTCAGGCCATCGCGATCGGCGAAACAGCTCGGCTCGGCGATCGCGAGATCAAGCGTCAAGGAATTAGCCCGCTCGCATTACCGACCGCGCGACGCCGATGGATCGTCCCCGCTTCGACGATTGCCCGCCGACCTATCGAGTCAATCACCAGCATCAAAACGATGATCGAATGCCCGCTAGCCTGGGCGTTGAACTATGGCGCACGTGTTCGTCCTGGCGCCCTCAACGTCTTGCCCGATGATGCGAATCTGGTCGGCATACTTGCCCACGCCGTCGTCGAGAATCTTTTCGCCCAACGAAAGACTTGGCTTCCGCAAGAAGCCGCGAGCGCGTCTGCAAAAATGTTTGATAGCCTTGTGGTCCAAACGGCTGCGCCTTTGCTGCGACTCGGCTATGCCGTCGAATATGAGAGAGCCAAGGCGCGCGTATCCGATTCGATTCGTCTGCTTGTTCAGATGATTTCCGATGCTGGCTTGACCGTTAGGGGATGCGAAGAAGAAGTGGTTGTCGCATTTGCCCCAGGTCAAGACTTCGAAGGTTATCTGGATCTCGTCCTGGAGGATCCGAAGGGAAGATCGGTCGTCCTCGATCTCAAATGGGCAACGCGAGACAAATATCGTCGTGAAGAGGTTCAGGAAGGGCGCGCCCTTCAGCTGGCTGGATACACCTGGCTTGAGGAACAGGCCGGGCGCACTCCGTTGGGAGCCGGGTACTTTATGCTGCGACAACAGAGCCTCCTCTTCACCAGCCCCTATCCCTTCCCCGCCGCCCACCATGTGCCCGGCTCAGATCTTAAGCAGACATGGGCGGCGTTACGTGCGGCATACGACCATCGTATGGAGCAGTTGGAGCGCGGTGATGTTCTGGTAAGGGGCGTTGAGGCTGGAACTGATGATACAGACGTTGATCCCATGCCCCAGGTCGAACCCGGCTGCAGATTTTGCGACTACGGCTCACTTTGTGGCGCGTCGATCGAAGGAGGTCGGCGATGACCGATATGGGGCCGATCTCCGTTGTCAGTGCTGGAGCTGGTACTGGAAAGACATGGCGACTAAGTACGGAATATGTGAACGTCGCCCAGAACGGCGCGTCTCCGGCGCGCATCATTGCGACGACTTTCACCATCAAGGCAGCCGCCGAGTTGGTGGAACGAGTCCGCGCTCGCCTTATTCAAGAGGGCTACGCCGAAGCGGCTCAAAGCGCGCTAGCCGGACTAGTCGGCACCGTGAACAGCGTCTGCGGCCGCTTGGTAAGTGACTTCGCAATCGACGGGGGCCTTTCGCCGGTCGCCGAGGTAATCCCACCGGAGATGGCCAATTCTCTTTTCGGTTTGGCAACCGAGGAAGCGATCCAACAATTCTCGCCAAAGATAGACCCGATCGCGGAACGCCTGCGGCAAGACGACTGGCGAAAGACCGTATTGGACATCGTCAATCTGGCGCGTGGAAGCGGCTTGGTACCAACGCAATTTGCCGACTTTGCCCTTAAATCTTGGCAGGGCATCGAACCACTTCTTGCCCCGGTCGCCGCCAATGAAACCGCGGCCGATCTTGACCGCGCCTTGGTCGAGGCCATTCGGAGTTGCATCTCGCAGATCGACGCGGGCGGCGACGTGACCAAGACAACAAAAGACGCTTTGACAACGCTACGCCGGATCGCGTCTCAGATGTCGAATGGACGTCCCTTGGCGTGGGACGCATGGGCGCGGATTTCAAAGCTCAAAGCTGCGAAGGCATCCGAACCCTTCCTTCAGACGGTTAGGGCGATTGCCGCGCATCATCCGACGCATCCACGTCTGCACGCCGACCTTCGCGAATTCATCGATCTCGTTTTTTCCTGCGCGGCAGATGCGCTTGATCATTTCTCGGAGTTCAAGCGGGCTCGCGGGCTCCTCGACTTTACGGACCAGGAGGCGCTCGCCCTTGAGCTCCTTCGACAGCCCGAGGTGCGCGCTCGGATGCGGGAGCGATTCGACCTTTTGATGGTCGATGAATTTCAGGACACCAGCCCTATACAGCTGGCGGTATTCCTAGAGATGGCAAAAGCCGTCAAGCGCTCGCTTTGGGTCGGCGATCAGAAGCAAGCCATCTTTGGCTTTCGGCAGACCGATCCTGCGCTCGTAAATGCGGTGATCGAGAAAATTAGGCCGGCGACAGGGGGCGCCGAGGAATCCCTCGATACGTCACGGCGCTCGCGTCCCAGTCTGGTCCGATTTGCAAATGCTGTCTTCGGCGCGGCATTTCCGCCAAAGGGTGTCCCCGCCGACAAAGTCGTAATCCCGAACTTCCATCGGCCCGAGCCGCCTGGCTTCGGGGCGGCCTTGCACCATTGGAAGTTAGATGGGAAGAACTGGCCGTCCGCGCTGCAAGCCCTGGGCGGGCGTATTCAGTCAATGCTGGCATCGCCAGCTGCAACCCCGGTAATCAACCGCGCGGACGGAACAAGCCGACCACTGAAGCCGAGCGATATAGCCATCCTTTGTCGTCAGAATGAACGCTGCAAGGCCGTTGCCGATGTGCTTGGCGCCTTAGGCATCCCCGCTGCGATGCCGAGAAACGGTCTCCTCGATACAGCGGAGGCAGTTCTGGCAGTTGCAGCGTTGCGCTACTTGGTTGACCCCGCGGACTCGTTGGCTGTTGCCGAGCTTGCCCATTTCAACGAAGGCAATGGCAACTGGCTGGCCGTCTGGTTGACGAAGGGCGCCGGTGTGGTGAAGTCCCAATGCGAGGCGATCGTCGCTCTCGACGAAAAACGCGACAACCTCGCCCATCTGACACCTGCGGAGGCGCTAGAAACAGCAATCGCTGCGGCCCGCATCGACCAGCTCGTCCACCGGTGGGACCGCCCGGGCGAGCGGCTAGCGAATTTAGATGCGCTCCGTAAAGTTGCGCTTTTGTACGAGGATGCCTGTCGAGCCACGCGTGGCGCCGCCACGGCTGCCGGGTTGGTCGCGTATCTCTCGAAGGGCTTGGAGAACGGCGGTGAGCGTCCAGCCTTTGAAGGTGACGATGCCGTGCGCGTGCTCACCTATCATCGCGCCAAAGGCCTGGAATGGCCAGTCGTGATCTTGCTTGACCTCCAAGATGGAGCGAAGCGCTCGCCCTTCGGAGTTTACTCGGAATCGCCTGCCGGCGGATTGGATCCCTGGAACCCATTAGCAGGACGTTGGATTCGATTTTGGCCGTGGCCGTATGGTGACCAGGAGAAGGACGTACATCTCGACGCCACGGCGTCTGCCAGTCCACAGGCTCAGGCTCGAACCGAAGCTGAGCTCGCCGAGCTTGTTAGACTCCTCTATGTGGGGATGACCCGGGCGCGAGATTATTTGGTATTCGCTACCCGACCATCTGCGTCATCGTCTTGGATAGACATCCTGACGCGAGCAGACGGCACGCCCGTCCTGACGCTGCCGGCAACAGATGGCGAAACCCAGGTGAATGTCGACGGCGAAACCTTCACCATGGTGGTGCGGTCTGCAGGTCTTACCCCAGCAGCCGCTGTTCAGGATGAGGCTCCTGCTGTCGCCTGGTTCGCTCCACTCCCTCTTTCGGGAGAGCCGCCTAAATTTCCTCCAGCGCGGCTGTCGCCGAGTGCTGCCTCGCAAGACAATAACGACCATCGCGCCCCTATCGCCGATACACCGATCGAAATCGGACGGCGCTTGCCCATCAGCGGTAACCATGACATGCGCCTCCTTGGAGAGGCGGTTCACGGCTTCCTCGCGGCCGACCGCATCAACCGACCATTAGCAGAGCGCGAGGCCATGGCGAAAGAAGCACTCGATCGCTGGGGCGTCGGCGGGGCCTTATTACCCGCGTCACTAATCGAAGCCAGCAAAAGACTCGACCGCTTTATCACGGATCGCTGGCCCGAAGCCCGGCGGCATCATGAGCTGCCTGTGTTCAGCCGTATCGGCGATCAACGCGCTAGCGGCCGAATTGACCTGTTGCTTGAGACGGCTGAGGGTTTCGTGATCATCGATCACAAGTCATTCCCGGGTGCGCCAGACACCTGGGTCGAAAAGGCGAAGGAATTTTCGCCTCAACTCGCCCTGTACAGTCAAATGATCGCCCAGGCGACGGGAAGCCCCGTGTTGTATAGCTTCATTCACATGCCGATTGTGGGCGCAGTTATTGGCATAGGATCGAATTTATCGCCTTTGATCCAAGCAAGCCCGACGAGCATTTTCTAACGTGTCGGGGCGACGCAGGTGGTCAAAGTTGAAGCATTTTATGCTTGTCGAGGAATGGCTGACCGAGAACGCGCTTGGTACTTCGTAACTACACATACAGGTTCGAGGCCAAAGGCTCCGGCGTGGGATGTACCAAAAACGAGCGTTCTAACGGATACATTGCTAAATCGACCAGTGCTGCTGAAGGAGCAAAATGAACAACGCACCAACTCAAAGCGGATCAAAGGCGACTTGGTTCGTGGGGGCAACTTACGGCGGTACAGAAGATCAGATGCCACGCTTCTTGGCGGAGGGGATCTGGGAAAACGGTTACGAAGACAGGTACCTCGAATTGGTGCGATCTATGCGCCCCGGGGACCGCATCGCGATCAAGTCGTCGTATACGCGCAAACACGGTTTGCCCTTTGATAATCAGGATAAAGCCGTTTCCGTGATGGCCATCAAAGCGATCGGCACGATCACCGAAAACCTGAATGATGGAAGGCGGGTCCGGGTATGCCTATCTTCGCTCACAGGTTGGCCGCGGAGATCCCCTGGCAGATCACGCTCAGGGTTTGCTCTTGCATCCGTCCATCTGGGGAACCTTAGACGAGACGGTTGTCATTCAGGGTCACAGCATAAGGTTCGCGACGGTGGATCTGACCGCATCCACGGGTGAAATTTGATCTCAGCTGCTTCGCGTGTGCGAGCCATCGCTTCTCAAATAACGATTGGCCTCTCGGGTCTACAGTTGTCTTGTGGTGTCCAATGGATGGCGAGGACAGCGCTAAATTCCGCGTACGTACCCCGATTTCGGTATGCATCCAAAAGTGGTGAAGCTATAATTTTGCTCCGGGAGAGCGCGCATGCAAGAGAAGAAAGAGCCAGGTCAGTCAACCGCGGAGTTCTTAGCCGGACTGGCCAAACACCTGTTCGAAAAAGAAGGCGTGGATGTTGGCCTCGCCGACATTCTTGGAGCACATCTCCTACAGGCATCCCCAACGCCAGATGCCGTGGCTAAGGCGAAAACGGCGATAGTCAAGCTCGCGGGCAACCGAGCAAATCCTCCGACGGCGAAGGAAACAAATGGCTGACGCGCTCTATTTCATTCAGACCCTTGGCCTCACTGGATTTCGGGCTTTCCTACAACCGAAGACGTTCGATTTCAGCAAGAAACGGTGCCTCGCGATTTTCAATCAGGCGGCGCAGATGGGCACGCACCTCGACGCCGCCCGGCGTCTTGCCGGGCCGCAGCACGACCGCCACGGGCCGGCTCTTCTCCGTGTCGTAGACGTGGATCGGCAGGAAGCAGCGTTCGTCATAATGAGCGTTGAACAGCGAGAGCTGCTGATGGCCGTGGACGACATCGAAGGTATCATCGATGTCAAGCGTGACGGATGCCGGCTCGCGCGGGTAGCTATCCATCCATGCGTCGACCAAAGTGTAGGTCAGTCGGATTCTCCAGCCGCGACAGCGTCGGTTGGGAACACAGATCGCGACCCGTGTCCGGCAGCCTCCGCAGGCCAGCTTGAATGCGGGATCGGACCGCAGATGATCGAGGTCGTCGGCGTCCTCGTAGCCGCAGCAGATCGCGAACATGCGCGCGCGGAACATATCGACAAGGCTGTGCACGACCCGCGTCGGATCGCGCCGATCCGGGAACACGCGGGCCAAATTGTCGGCCAAGCCGAGACGCCGCTCGGCCATCGCCAGAAGCATCACGTCCCCGTTCGAGGTCAGCCGACCGCCATCGAAGGCAGCTGTGACTTTCTTGGCGTGAACGGCTGGAAACGAGAAGGGCAGAATCGTATCGTCGGTCATGGCGGGCGTGGCGTTCGCGGTTGAGGTGATGGGGTTGGCTTCGCAACCGAATCCTACGCCGCATCAGCGCTTTACACCACGCTCGCCAGCCTCTCAGGCGCCCTCTGACGAATAAGACGGGCTAGCTCCTTTAGGTCGACGACTGTCATTTCTTTGCCTCAACCGATTCTCAACCGGCCGGCGGAACGTCGCCTAATCACTGCTTCTCTGCAGGGGCGCTGAGGCCACTAGGCGGTGCAGGCGGGGGTGATGGCGGTGGTGGAGTTTCCGCGGCGGGTGCCGCAGCAATGCAGTCGCCCGCCCAGATCTTGGTGCCCCTGACCGTGCCGACCAGTTTGCAACCCATTGGCGCTTGCGGCCTGATCTGAACGGGCGGCCTTTTAGCCGCCTTCGGGGGAGCGGCTTGTGCAAATGCGCCGGTCGTAAAGAGCAGCGCGATAAGTCCGATTAGCGGTTTCATGGGTAGGCCCGTTCTAGGGCGTCTTCCATGATATTTTCCCCACTGCCTCAAACATCGGCTTTCAAGCTTAATGCAACCCAAGGGCGCGCGAAAGCCGCCCCGGGAGGGGCTTTTGGCTGGGCTGGCGGGGAGATCCAGTGCCATGCCGACAAAAGTCGCTAACCCCAATGGCTAATGGCGCGAAGCTGCGTTTTGATGCAACCTGACGATGCTGCCTATACCGCGTGGGCGGCGCCGAGTGGAAGCATCCCTGGCTTCTTTACCTGAAGAAGCCAGGGAATCGCTGAGGCACCCTTGTGGCTTGAGCGCGATCAAGAAAGCGACGCGATTAAGTTGCTGCGGCGCATCCGCCATTTTCCGGCATCGATCGGCGGGGCACAGGTCGTAGCTCCGCCTCATTCTTTCGCTGACATGGTCAGTAAGTCAGCGCGGGACGCAGGCGCGCGGGCGACTGCGCCCGGAGTGAAGCGCTTGCACCGCCAGCCGCGATCGCGCTCCTCCGGGCTGCGCTTCGCGTTGCAACCGCCGCTTTTCGCTACGGTTCTCCGTTGAATAGCTCAATACGCGGCGTAGCGTAGGGAAGCGCCACACTGGCCCGCCGCCCAGCGAGGCGTTGCCCCGGCTCGGCCGCCCACGGCCCCCAGCCAGCCGGGCTGGGGCAGCCGGCTCCATCGACTACGAAGATTAGGACGGTGCCAAAGCAGCTCAAAAACCTGCGCGTAGCCCGCCAGCAATATGATGGTGGATACCGATCTCAGCGCAGCGCAAACGGCTGAAATACTCCTCGGGCTGATTAGTGCAGCTCAGCGCTCAGGAGAGCGAGATCCGGATGCTGCAGCGGGCCGGCGTCCCGACGGCATCCGCTGAACTGCTGCTCGTCCGGATGCGAGCCAAGGTCGATAATCTCTGTCGGGAGCGGGATGCCCTCAAAAAGGCTGCCACTGGGCAAGCTACCCACCCGATCGAGATCCAGCGGACCTGAGAGCTGGTTCACACTCGCCGAAGCTGCCCTCGGCTATCCTCGTCACGCCGCTTACTCTCGAGGAGACCGACGATGATCGCATTCGCCAAAGTGCTGTTGCGTTCCGCGAGCGTGGACGTCGGCGGCTCCGATGGGCTCAAGACCATCATGATCTTTTGCGGCGCAGGCCTTTTGCTCTCCCTTCTTGCGGCGATGACCTATGGCCTGAACCTCGCTGCAGACTTTTTCTGAAGGTCTGGCCGCCGCGCTGCACATCCCTATCCTTCCTTCAGCACCGCCTTGACCTCACCTGCCGACCAGCTTTCGCCCTCGGCGATCGCCCGCACCTTTGCGTCTCCGCCGACCAGCAGGTGAGAACTGAGATCATCGTCAGCCGGCATGACGACGATTTCCGTCTCGGGCTTCCAGTTCAGCGTCAGATCGAGGTCGCCGGGAAATATCTTCCAGCGCGAGCCATCGTCGAGCTCGACGATGTGGCTCTCGGAATGAGATCTGATCTTCACGGCGCAGCCCAGGTGCTCGCGCGCTACTTCTGGCCCGAGGGAGCCTGAGCGTTCGAGTTGTTCGGGTTCTGCTTGTTGGCTTCGTGATATCCGACGACGCATCCCGCCGCCGCGCCGAGCTTGCCATGGCCGGCCATGTGGCCAGCGACACCGCCGACGATGGCGCCCTTAATGCATCCCTTGGCTTCCGCCGGCGACGCGAAGGCGAGTGCGGTCAGGCAGGCTATTGCCAATATCGTCTTCATGGTTCCTCTCCGAATTTATGCCTCTTCGGGAGATCAAGTCGCCTGACGGAGGGCCGTTCCGCTCTGGACGGCGGATGGTCGCCGAAAATCGTGAACATGCCGGCGAGGGCGCGACGAATTGCGCGGCTTTGCGCCACCCCGTGCACTGCGCACACGGTATTGTACGACCTTACCGAGCCTATCAGATCGCATTCCCTGAAAGATATGCTTCAGGACGCATCGGATCTGGCCGCGATGGCCGAGGCTTTGAGCCAGTCGGCCGACTACCGAGTGTTGCGGCGCCTGATACCGCGGGCCGCGTCCCAGCCGACCATCGGGCAGGTTGCAAGACCAGCGTCCTAGTGGACACCGAGACGACCGGCCTCGATCACGCCAGAGACGAGATGATAGAGCTCGGGATGCTCAAGTTCGACTATACGCCGGACGGGCGGATCGTCGGCGTCCGCGACACCTTCTCCGCCTTCCACGAGCCGAGTGGTTCTATTTTCGGCGGACGTTACGGCACTCACGGGCATCACCGCCGAGATGGTGGCCGGTCACAGATTCGACGATGCGGCCACCGCGACCTTCGTAGACGATGCAGTCATCGTCATAGCGCACAATAGCGGGTTCGACAGGAAGTTCGCCGAGCGCTACTGGCCGGTGTTCGAGCACAAGGCCTGGGGCTGCAGCATGAGTGAGATTGGCTGGCGCAAACACGGCTGCGCGGGTGCTCAACTCACTCCGCGGCAGGCAACGTATGCAGAGCTACCTGGGTTAAACTTTGGCGGTTCTTGCATTCGTATTTATGGCCAGACTTTGATCGGGAACCGACAGTATATTGCGCCTCGATAAAAGCTTCTCGTCGACATCCAGTAGGCGAGGCAGGTCTGAACCCGGTCGAGCTCGTTGCAGCCGACGAGTCTGCGCCGGAAAGAGCGCGCCAAAAACATACGCTTCAGCAGGACATCGACGGACGAATTGGCGTGACCGTACAAAGTCAGCTCGCAGCACTTGAACGTTGCCGTGCTCGCACGATCAGGCGTCGAGCTGCACAAGCGCTTCCCGATCCAGCAAAACGAGTTGACGCTGGGTTTGTCCATCGAACCTTAGCATCTTATCATCACGCAAGATCGAAAACGCGCGCGACACGGTTTCGAGGGTCAATCCAAGATAGTCGGCGATGTCGCGGCGATTCATCGGCAAGCTCATGACGTTCGGATGAGCAAGCCGCTCGTCCATTTCCAAAAGGAATGCGGCTAACTTCTCGAGCGCCGTCTTTCGTCCTAGCAGAAGCATGTGGTTCTCGGCGTGCTGAAGATTGCGCGTGACGAGGTTGAGAAGGCTTGCCTGGCCCGGCTCCCGCTGCGCAATCGTATCGAGCAGGCTGCTTCGGCTCGTGATGCGAACATTGGCCTCAGTCACTGCTTCGGCGGTGAAGCGGTGAATTATCCCATTCTCAAGCCCGAACATATCACCCGCGAGATGGAACGAGTTGATTTGCCGGCGGCCATCGCAGAGCATCTTGTAGGTCCGGATTGTACCAGAGACGATCTGGTAGACGTACTCGGCCTCCTCTCCCTCCCCAAATACTTCCATCCCTCTGCGATAGGTAAATTCGCTACAGATGATCTGCTGGCCGGCAAGGGCCGCCAATTGCCCATCAACCGCAGGGCGGCTCACTGTGGTAGTCCTGATCAACATCGCAGAACTCCGTACAAAATGGACGTGGCAGTGAACTCGGGAACTTTAGGCAACGGGCGCATGAGCGCACTTGATCTGGCGCAATTCAAAGCAGCCTACCGTGCCGGCCATCATCAGCGAGATCGCGGAAGTCCGTCCGACGGCAAGCTGACGCGAGGGACCCAAGCAGCGCATAGCCGAGGCTGCCCAGCATATGACCGAAGATGCCGACCTGCGGCGGCAAGCCTCATAGGGGGTATCAAGATTCGGCAATGGCAATTCTTAAGTCGGATTAACCCGTCTTATTCGTCAGAGGGCGCCTGAGAGGCTGGCGAGCGTGGTGTAAAGCGCTGATGCGGCGTAGGATTCGGTTGCAAAGCCAACCCCATCACCTTCAGCCGCGAACACCACGCCCGCCATGACCGACGATACGATTCTGCCCTTCTCGTTTCCAGCCGTTCACGCCAAGAAAGTCACAGCTGCCTTCGATGGCGGTCGGCTGACCTCGAACGGGGGCGTGATGCTTCTGGCGATGGCCGAGCGGCGTCTCGGCTTGGCCGACAATTTGGCCCGGGTGTTCCCGGATCGGCGCGATCCGACGCGGGTCGTGCACAGCCTGGTCGATATGTTCCGCGCGCGCATGTTCGCGATCTGCTGCGGCTACGAGGACGCCGACGACCTCGATCATCTGCGGTCCGATCCCGCATTCAAGCTGGCCTGCGGACGGCTGCCGGACACGGGTCGCGATCTGTGTTCCCAACCGACGCTGTCGCGCCTGGAGAATGCTCCGCGCCTGCGCGACGTGATCCGACTGACCTACACTTTGGTCGACGCATGGATGGATAGCTACCCGCGCGAGCCGGCATCCGTCACGCTCGACATCGATGATACCTGCGATGTCGTCCACGGCCATCAGCAGCTCTCGCTGTTCAACGCTCATTATGACGAACGCTGCTTCCTGCCGATCCACGTCTACGACACGGAGAAGAGCCGGCCCGTGGCGGTCGTGCTGCGGCCCGGCAAGACGCCGGGCGGCGTCGAGGTGCGTGCCCATCTGCGCCGCCTGGTACGGCATATCCGGACGCGGTGGCACAACACGCGAATTACGTTCCGTGGCGACGGGCACTATGCCCGGCCGGAGGCAATGGCGTGGTGCGAGACCAACGGCATCGACTACATCTTCGGTCTGTCCGGCACCAAGCCGCTCGCCAGAAAAGTCGACGCGGTCGCCGACGACATCCGCACGCGACGCGCCATCGAGAACCTGCCGGTTCTGCGCGGCTATACCGAGACGCGCCACAAGGCAAAGTCCTGGGATCGCGAACGACGCACCGTCGCCCGTATTGAGGCGACGATGCTCGGCCTCGACATCCGCTTCGTCGTCACCAGCCTCGATGTCGGCTCGGCCGAGTGGATCTACGACAGCCTGTATTGCGCGCGCGGCCAAGCCGAGAATCTGATCAAGCTGCATAAGACGCAGCTCGCCTCCGATCGCACCAGTTGCCGTTCGGCGCTCGCCAATCAAGTCCGCCTCGTTCTCCATACCGCCGCTTATTGGCTGATGCTGACCGTGCGCGACGCCATTCCCAAAGTCCGGGAATTGGCCACTGCCGAGTTCGCGACGCTGCGTCTTCGGCTCTTGAAAATCGCCGCCCGGGTTGTCGAGACCAAGAGCCGCATTCGCCTTGCGTTCGCCGCGGCATGTCCCGAAGCCGACCTGATCCGCAGCTTGCCCGGCGCGCTGCTGCCGCTCGGTCCTTGACCGGTGGGGCGTCCGCCCGCGTTCACCCAACCCATCCCTCAAGCGCGTTGCAAAGTACCGGTCGTCAGGCGGTGAAAAGCCGAAGGCAATCCTGTGCGCCTCGTCAGCGGAGGTGTGCGGATGCACCAGTCGGACCAAAATACCGCGCTCTCACGAATAGGGCGGGTTAATAGCTTGTCCTCGAACTTGGCCGGCGAGTGTGGCTTCGCCGCTACAGCCTACCGGCAGCATCTCCCCTACAATTAGAACTGGAATAGTGAAGCAGGCGCTCCTGCCTGGCCTCAACGCTTCGGGGACAACTGAAGCGGACTGGGAGAAACACATATGAAGAAGATTTTGATTGGCGCGATGGCGCTGAGCCTGTCGGTACCGGCAAGCGCGGCGGATTTGGCGGCCCGTCCCTACACCAAGGCGCCTCCGCCGATGGTGGCTCCGATTTACGATTGGAACGGCTTCTACATCGGCGCCAACGGCGGCTGGGGCCAAAGCCACAACTGCGTAGATTTCGTCACTGCTGTGGGGACCGTCGCGAGCGGCTGCGGTGATCGTTCCGGCGGCGTGGCCGGTGGACAAATTGGATATCGCTGGCAAACCAATCAGTTCGTATTTGGATTGGAAGCTCAAGGCGATTGGGCCGACATCAAGAACACGCGCGTGAGCCTTTTCGATCCGACGCTCTCGACCACCGCGAAGACTGATGCAATCGGTCTCTTCACCGGCCAGCTCGGTTGGGCCTGGAATTCGGCGCTGCTCTACGTGAAGGGCGGCGCTGCTGTGACCAGCAATCGCCTGACCATATTCGACAACACCACCGGGATCGGTTTGGTCTCGGCGGATAGCACGCGCTGGGGCGGCACCTTGGGTGTCGGCTTTGAGTATGGCTTCGCCCCCAACTGGTCGATCGGTGCGGAGTACGACCATCTGTGGATGGGGCACGCAAATAACTCCTTCTCGGTGGCCGATCCCCGCCTCGCTACCGTACTCAACGACCGGATCAGCCAGGACGTGGATATGGTCACCGTGCGCTTGAATTATCGCTTTGGCGGCTACGGCGCTCCGGTCGCGGCGAGATACTGACCTTGTCCTAATACTTTTCTCCAATCCAATTAGGCCGGCATCTCTGCCGGCCTTTTGTTGGAGAGAATATGTCTGAAAGATCATCTCCCAGATCGCCAATCTGGCCGGCCAAAAGCCGTCACGAGGTGGCCGACTACATCAATCTGGCCTTTGAGACGTCGGGCATCGCCGAAATTGTCAGGGCACCGGCGCGCCATCAAATGCGTTGATTCCGGATTGCGTGTATCGACGATCGTCGCGGACCAAAACTTGTTGCTCCGCGACGCGTCACGCCAGGTAGTCTAGTCGTCGTCATCTTCGGTTTCGATCTGATGTTCAATCGCATCTCGCATCCCGCGCATCGCCGCGTATGTCGCGAATGCCATCCTCTTCTTCTGGTCCGGTGTTAGCGTCTTATAAAGCGGTTCCCACGTGTCGGCGAGCTTCTTGAGGTCAACCGCGCGTTGACTCAGTATTTCTGCTCGACGTTGCATAAGTTCGACCGGATTGCGTTCACCAATCGCTTCCATTGGGCTGCTATCGCGCAGTTCGGCCACCCGCTCGAAGCGGACTTGTCGGTTCTTCGCTCTCGCACGGATGGCCCCTTCCACGGGCGGCCAGTATTTTTCCTGATCGGGCGTAAGCTGCAAGGTGGCCTTGATCATGCCGACGCGCGCATCCGTCAAGGCGTTGAGGTCGGCGGCGCTAGGATGCCCCATTCCTACCGTGGAAGAGGTCTCCGCTGCGTAGGCAAGTGTTGATGCTGTTAAGAGAACTGCGGTTGCTGCAAAGGCTATCGTTCTGATCCTCATTGCAAACTCCTGGGTCTCGTGTCGTTCGCCCCCCAAGCAGAAGGCCATAGGAGTTCTGAAGCAGATTGATTTGGGTCAAGTAGACCCTCACTTACCGGCGAGTTCCGCCGGCTGTCGACTCGGACGCTCGAAAGCAGCAGGCGCAGACCTGACCGGCAAACCGCGGCTCGATGTCGGACAGCCCGTCCGGCCAGCGGTCAGCGTTCAGTAGTGCAATGTGACGCTTGCAGTGGCAGTAGGCGCGATGGCCCGCGATCGATCAGACGTTGTCCAATTCCATGTCGCCGAGAACGATGAACCGCCCGGGGGCATCCCATTCGATGCATGGCACCAGACGGGTGACAAGCTGAGCGATCAACACCGGTCGGCTTGCGGGAATGGTCCAAGCTGATTTACTGTCAACGCGATTGCTTAAGTAGGAGACGGACGGTGGCGACAGGTGTTGTGAAGTGGTTCAACGCGACCAAGGGGTTTGGCTTCATTCAGCCGGATGACGGCGGTCAAGATGTTTTTGTGCACATAAGCGCGGTTGAGCGGGCTGGCCTCTCAGACTTGCGTGAGGGGCAGAAAGTCTCTTACGAGGTCAAGGTGGATCAAAGGCGTGGTAAGAGCAGCGCAGAAAATCTGCGTATTTGATCTTGTGTTGTAGGCACCTGATTCTCGGCCCCAGCCTCAGTCGGGCGCCCACTCGAAATGGTCCCACTGCGTTCACAGCGCTGGGGGCCGTTTCATCCTATAGATCCAGGGGCGCAGGATGCGGTCAGATCAGGCCGAGCTTCGTCGCGAGTGCCGTGGCTTGGGCGAGACTTCCCGCATCGAGCACCTTGCGGGCGTTGTTGAGATGAAAATTCACGGTCGCGAACGACATATTTTCGAGGGTGGCGATCGACTTCATCGGCTTTCCCTCAGCCGACCATTTGAGGCAGAGGGTCTGCTTGGCCGTCAGCTCGAAAGTTGGCTGCGCGGTCGGCTTCGCATTGTGCTCTTCAAGCTTGGCATGCAGGAACGCGACCGCCGTGACGGCGGCGATCTGATCGATATCCTTATCGAGGGTCAAGGACGGTTTGCTCGATGCGAGCGTCAGCATCGACATGTGCCGGCAGGCCGTCCGTATCGGGATGCTGATACCCGATCTGATCCCGAAGTCGCCGGCCTCGGAATAGAAACGCCGAACCTCCTTCGTTTCCGAATGGCGGGAGCCTCCGGAGCACCAGGTGAATGGGCGCAAAGTCGTGCTGGCGGTTTTTACGACCGGATCAATCGTCGTGTAGTCGCTGTCGAAATAGTGCTTCAGCCACTCCGGCGAATAGTTCGAGTAGGCATAAGTTCTGGATGGCTGGATGTAGAGATAGGCGTAGCAGTCAAAGCCCAATTCCTCCACGAGATCCGGCAGCGCGTCCCTCAGAACTTCCTGCGTTCTCGCGGCAGAAGTGACGTCCGTCAGTCGCTGAAACCAGGTTTTTAGGTCCATTCTCCTCGTATCCATTATTTCTCTGAAGACTTCTTTCTGGCGGCGAGCACCCGGCTCGATTCGGCGCAGGACGCAGTGATGGTGAGATTGATGTCTGGTGGTGGTGCCGGCTGTGAACGGTAAAAGCTGGCGATCTTCCACGCCACACAACGATTTTCGCTGCGCCGCTTCTTGTGCACATTGTCGCGAGGGTTCAACGTGAAGCGCTACGCGGTTCGGTTCACCGCGAGATCCTCATGACACATCGTGGACAGATAGATTAAGTTGACTCGCCAACTCGGCGAAGCTCCTGTTTTCGTGGTTATGACGTTGGTGCATAGGCGTCGTTCCACTCTCCTCGCGTCTCATGCAGTCTGACGTAGCTTGTTGTTTATAATTGGCGCAACAAATGCGAAAATGTAGAGGCCGGATTGCAGAAACTGGTGGATCGAGCATCGCGATCGATGGCGGCTTCAGTCGCATTGCGTGTGATCAGCCCCGATAAGCGCCCGGGAACACGATGTCCTGATCGACAAGGACGTTGAACTGATAACCGGGGCGAATCTCCAGCGTCGGCTGCACGTCGAGGTTCTTGTTGATGGTGCGCTCGGCGACGCGGCCGAAGGTTTCCGCAAAATTCCGCCTTGCGGCGTCCGACGCGGTCTGCTGCGTCGCGAGCGTCGAGCTTTGCGGGGCCGCCATATCCATGCCCGTGCCGATGATCGCGAGCAGGATCGCGGAGCCGAAGGTCTTGAAGTAGTGGTTGTCGACCTGGTCGGTGAAGCCGCCATAGCCTTCCGCGTCCGTTCCGGCCATGCCGCCGATCTGGAGCGTCGAACCGTTCGGGAAGATGATGTCGGTCCAGATGACGAGGACGCGGCTCTGGCCGAAGGAGATCTTGCTGTCGTAGCGGCCCATCAGTTTCGTGCCTTGCGGGATGAGCAGGCGGTAGCCAGTGGCGCTGTCGAAGACGTTCTGGCTGACCTGAGCGGTGATGCGGCCCGGCAGATCGGAATTGATGCCGGTGATCAGCGTCGCCGGGATGACGGAGCCGCGCTTCAGCTCATAGTAGGAGCGCGGGGGAACGACCTGGTTCGGCAGATAGCCGAGCTTGGCGAGGTCGGAGTTGAAAAAAGTCTCCTTCTTCGCTTGCCCGTTGGGATCGAGGTTCTGGCCGTTGAGCCCGGTCAGAAGCGCCAGGCTGTAGAGGTCGGTCGGCGAGGATGAGGCCGGTGTCATCGCACCCGGTTTCGCCGGCGACGTGGCCGCCGACGCAGCCTTAATCTTCTGCGTGTCGATGGCGAGCGGCGAATCCAGCGCGATGTTGCTCGCCTGCAGACGCGCCATTCTCTGGCGCTGCCGCTCCCGGAGGAGCTGTTCCTGTCCTTCGCGGGCCAGACGCGCCCGCCAGGCTTCTTCGGATTCGAGTGCGCCGCCCCTCGGCTCGGCGACGGCAGGCTGTTGCGGGACGAAGGGATTTTGCGGGGCAGGTTTCGGCTCGGGCGTCGGCGCCGCGGGCGGAGGCTGTTGGCCGTCGCCGATGAGGCCGTCGGCAACGCCGCGCTTCATCTGATCGGCGAAGGTCGTGGCGGGCGCGCCGCCGATCGAACCCGTGTCGGACGTTGAGCGGAATACAAGTCCCCGCGAGGTCAGTCCGTAGAAGATCACCGCGAGGAACACGATGCCGAGCACGGCCGCGGCGATGATCGGCAGGCGGTTGAGACGGCGAATGTCCTTCGGCGCGCCCGTCCCGCCGGAGCCGCCGCCGAGCTGCAGAGATTGGGTCATGCCTCCCCTCCCCTCAGCTGCGCTTCATCACCGAGACCGGGCTTGCCGGCAGCGCGCTGGTCGCGGTCGTGGAATAGACGCGACCGATCTCGATCGATCCGGTCGAGAGGCGGGCGAGCATCTGTCCGTCCATGGAGGCGAGCACATAGGCGAGCCGGATGGCTTTAGGATCCTTGGTGTCCTGATCGGTCGTGACCGCGTAACCCCAGCCCCGCAGCGAAGTCTCAAGGGCCGAACCGAAGGCGGAGCCGTCGGGCTTTAGGACAATCGTCGCCTTTCCCTGGCCGATTTGTTCGGCAAGGCGTGGAACGAGATCACCGGCGACGGCCGAAGCAGCGGGGGCCAAGAGTTCGGCTGGGGCGGTGCTGGCAACGAGTCCGCCGGTTCCGAAAGTCGCGCATCCGGAAAGAAGGGCGGCCGTGAGGAAGAAGGCGGCCGCGCGTGCCGGGCGAAAGGTGGAGAAGAAAGGGCGGATCATGCCGTCACCCTCGCCTCTGGATCGTGATTTTTTCCTGGCTCCAGCCGACGCCGGAGACAAGGATGGCCCTGTCGACCGCATAGTCGACGATCATCATGTTGCTCTTCATCCGATAATTGACGATGCGGTTCTGCCCGCCCGAGACTACGAACAGGACCGGCGCGTCGCGCGAGGCGACCGACTCCGGGAACTGGATGTACGTCTTGGTGCCGTCGCTATAGACTTGAGTCGGCCGCCAGCCCGCGCTGCCCGAGACCGAATAGCTGAAGTTCAATTGCTCTGCCGGCACGCCGGCGCCGCCCGTCTCGATCCGGGCGTTCACATCCGCCAGGCGCGAGGACACGTCCTCGGGATAGTCGAAGCCGACCCGCGCCATGTACTGCGTGGCGTGGGACTTGAGCTGGATGTGATAGGTCCGTCGCGACGTCGTCACCACCATGGAGGTGACGAGGCCTGGCTCGGTCGGCTTGACGATGAGGTGGATCGCCTGGCCGCCCGTCGCGCCGGAGGTCGCGGGCTCGACCTTCCAGCGCACGGTGTCGCCGACGAGCACGTCGCGCACGACCTCCCCGCCCTCCAGCTCGAGGTCGCAGACCTGCAGCGGTGAGCAGACAACAGATGGCTGCACTTCGCCATAGAGGAAGATCACCTTGCCATCGGCGCCGCGCGTCACGAGCCCGGTTCGGCCGCGCCATTGGCCGGAGATATCCATCCCCTTCGCTTCCTTCCGGTTGAGGCTCTGGGCATCGGCGCTGTGGAGGCCGGTGATGGAAACGAGGGCGGTCGCGATCAGAAGGGCCGCCCGGAATGTTGGTCTTGTTGCAGTCATAGGTAAGGGCGCGCCTTTCAGATCTGAGCGGTCCAGTCAAAATCCTTGAGGTAGAGACCGATCGGGTTGAGCCGGATCACCGCCTCATCCTGCGGCGGGATCAGCACGACGCTGGCCACG
This sequence comes from Bradyrhizobium barranii subsp. apii, assembly GCF_011516635.5. Taxonomy (GTDB): domain Bacteria; phylum Pseudomonadota; class Alphaproteobacteria; order Rhizobiales; family Xanthobacteraceae; genus Bradyrhizobium; species Bradyrhizobium barranii. The sequence continues at coordinate 152,860 of NZ_CP096257.1, forward strand.
CCCCGGAAGCGCCGGGTCGCCACTTCCTTGCCCTTGCGGTCGCGCTCATACTCGGTCCAGTCGATCTGGAAGGACTGCGGCGACAGTGGCACGACATTGTTGACCTCGATCGCGACCGTCGCGGTCTTGGCCTTGTCGAAGGGAGAGCTCGAGCGGAACCAGGCGTTGACCTTTTCGGTCGCGGGGTCCGTCGTGCGCAGCATGGCGTAGACGCGGTCGATATATTGCTTCTGCACCACCGTGTCCGGCGTCACCGATCGGAAGTTGGTGATGAAGCCGGCGAGCGTGGCGCGCACCACGCGCGGGTCGGCGTATTCGATCTGGGCCGGAAAGCCCGCACTTACGGACGAACCGAGCTTGTCGACCTCGACGATGTAGGGAACGAGCTTGACCTTCGTGCTCTGGTAGAGCGCATAGGCCGTACTCATGAGCGCGAGGCCGAGGCTCGCGATCCCGACAATGCGCCAGGCGCTGGCGGCCTTCACATAGGAGCCGTAGCGCTCGGTCCATTCCTGCCGTGCGGCGATATAGGGATTTTCGGGACTGTTGGGGGAGGCCAAAACGCGTTTCTTCCGTCATTTCCCGTGTTTTTGGGGCGGAGGGGGCGGCGATCCGCCGCCGCTCTTCTCAAGCTTGGCGTTGGCGAGCCCGAGCAGAGATCCGGCATAGGCGCCGGGCGCACCGATCGCCTTGTCGCGGGCGGCCGAGGCGAGCGCGCCTCCGGCCGAGGCCGCGCCACGCAGCCCGGCAAGGGCGGCGCCGCCGACCGATGAGCCGCTCGCGCGCGCCGCCGAGAAGGCCGCTGCGCCGGCGTTGGCCCCGCCCATCGCGAGGGCAGCGCCTCCGGCCGCGAAACTCGCAGCCTGCGCGCCGTGCCGGATCACTTCCATGCCGCTGCTGACCGAGGCGCCCTGAACCACGCCCTGGACGATGGACGGCACGTACATCGCGAGGATGAAGACGACGACCGCGATGCCGGCGATGGCGAGCGCGGTCTGGTACTGGTCGCCGACCGACGTATCCTGGGCGAGGCCGATCAGTACGTCGGAACCGATCTTGGCGATCATGACGAGCGACATGAGCTTCATGCCGACTGAGAAGGCGTAGACGAGGTAGCGGATCGCAAAGTCCTTGGTGAAGGACGATCCGCCGAGGCCGAGCATGATCATGCCGGCGAGAAGGCCGACATACATCTCGACGAGCACGGCAAGGAAGATCGCCGCGACGAGCGAAAAGGCGATGACGCTGACGATCATGGCGAGCGAGGCCGAGAGCGCCAGTGCGTTGTCCTGAAACACGCCGAAGGAAATCTTCTGCGACATGGCGGAGGCGACCGTCAGGCCGGCATTGAAGACGTTCGCCGGTGAAGCCGAGCCGCTGCCGCCGCCGATCTGGAACAGGCTGTCGACCACGGCTTTGGCGAAACTCGGCCCCTCCGCCAGGACGAAGGCGAAGAAGCCGATGAACATGATCCGGCGCACGAGCTCGGCGAACCAGGCTTCGATCGTCGCGGCCTGGATGGCGAGCCAGACCGCGGCGATGCCGACCTCGATGCCGGCGAGGATCCAGAACAGCGATTTTGCGGCGTTTGTGACGGTCGATTCCCACCCCTTCGCGGCCGTGACCACCTGGTTCTCGACCGTCGTCAGCACGCCCCCATCCGCGGCGGCGATTGCCGGACCGACGGTGCGAAGAAAGACGGCACCTGTGACAACAATGGCAAGCACCGTCGAAGGACGGGTGAGAAAGGAGGCCGTCACCATCGCGGACGCATCTCCTGCCCGCCCGACATCGACGGCGCCGTCGATTTGAAGAACTCCTGCCGGCGCGCCTGGGAGAGATCCTTCTCGGCCTGCTCCGACTGATACCAGGTCGCCATCATCGTCATCTGTTGCGAGACTAGCCCGCGCAGCTTCTGCATCTGGGCGACCTGCTGTGTCGCGATCTGGTGGCCGACCTGCAGCGCCTTCATCTGGCCGTCGGCGCCTTCCGACATCGTGCGGAGCTGCGACATGGTCGCCTCCTCGCTCGAGAATTGATCGGCGGTGAGGCTGGCGGCGCGCAGCGTGCCGCCGATCGTGTCGCGGTTGGTCGAGGACCAGTTCTGATAGGTCTGCGAGAAGCTGGCGTTGTTCGGCAGACTGGTCTTGAAGTCGGCGTAGCTCTGGAAGCGTTGCTTCAACACATCGTCGATATTGCCCATCGAGAAGGCGATGCCCTGGCCCTGGCTGACGACGTTCCTGAGCTGGTTAAGATCGTTCTGGACCTGCCCCCAGACGTGGTTCGGCAACTGCGCGGTGTTCTGCAGCATGTTACTATAGATCTTCAACTGGTTCTGAATCTGCTCGGCGAGCTGCGTGATCTGCTTGATCTGGTTGTTCACCTGCTCGGCCGATTTGCCGACCAGCGAGACGAGTTCGCTGTTGTTGAGCATCTGCGTCCACTCGGTCGCGCCGCCACTGAGGGCGCCGCCGTCGGCGACGGCGGATCTCGCCATGAACGGCAGCGCCATGGCCGCGACTGCCGCGCCGCGCAAAAATTCCAATCTAGTCATGGGCGAGTAGCGTTTCGGCATGAGCGATCCCCCTGGTCTGGAGCCAGTACGCCGGCCAGGTGCGGCCGTGCGCTGTCTTGAGTTCCGTGATGCGTTTGAGATCGTCCCGGCCGGAGGCGCCGACGAAGGCGAGCGCGACCGGACCCAGCGCCATCTCGAACAGACGCCGGCCGGCGGGAGAGGTGACGTAATATTCGCGCTTCGGGATCGCGTTGGAGACGATCTCGACCTGGCGCTCGTTGAAGCCGAGGCGTTCATAGAACTCGCGCGTTCCCGGTTCGCGCGCCGCGCCGTTCGGCAGGCAGATCTTCGTCGGGCAGGATTCCTTCAGCACGTCGATGATGCCGGAACGCTCGGCGTCCGAGATCGACTGGGTGGCGAGCACCACGGCGCAATTGGCCTTGCGCAGCACCTTCAGCCATTCGCGAATTTTGTCGCGGAAGACGGGATGGCCCAGCATCAGCCAGGCCTCGTCGAGCAGGATCAGGCTCGGAGCGCCGGTCAGGCGCTTCTCGATCCTCCGGAACAGATACGTGAGCACGGGCACGAGGCTGCGCTCGCCCATGTTCATCAGCTCCTCGATCTCGAAAGTCTGGAAGCCGCCGAGGGTCAGCCCATCGCGCTCGGCGTCGAGCAGGTGCCCCATCGGGCCGTCGACCGTGTAGTGGTGCAACGCGTCCTTGATCTCGCGCATCTGCACGCCCGACACGAAATCGGCGAGCGAGCGTCCCGGTGCCGCCGCCATGAGGGTGACCTGGCGCGAGATGGCATTGCGATGATCCGGCGTGACGCTGACGCCCTGCAGCACCACGAGTGTCTCGATCCATTCCGACGCCCAGGCGCGGTCGGCGTCGGTCGCAAGTTCGGCGAGCGGGCAGAAGGCGAGCTGTAGCCCCTCCCCGGCCCCGCCGCCGATCTCATAGTGATCGCCGCCAGCCGCCAGCGTCAGCGGCATCAACGACCGGCCCTTGTCGAAGGCGAAGATCTGCGCGTCCCTGTAGCGGCGGAATTGCGCGGCGATCAGCGCCAGCAGGGTCGATTTGCCCGAGCCGGTCGGACCGAAGATCAGGCTGTGACCGACGTCGTCGGTGTGAAGGTTCAGCCGGAACGGCGTCGAGCCGGATGCGACCTGCATCAGCGGCGGGGAACTTTCCGGATAAAACGGGCATGGCGCGATCGGGCTTCCCGACCAGACAGAATTGAGCGGCAGAAGGTCGGCGAGGTTGCGGGTGTGGATCAGCGGCTCGCGGACGTTCGCATACCAGTTGCCGGGCAACGAGCCGAGAAAGGCCTCCGTGGCGTTCAGCGTCTCGATGCGGGCGCCAAAACCCTCGGCCTGGACGACACGGCGAATGCCCTCGCACTTCTCGCGTAGCCGTTCGGCATCGTGATCCTGCAGCACGATGACGGGCGTGTAGTAGCCGTAGGCGACGAGCTGCGAGGCGGCTTCCGCGATCGCGTCCTGCGTCTCGGCGACCATGGCCATGGCGTCCTGGTCGACCGAACGCGACTGGGTCTGGAACAGCTGGTCGAAGAAGGGCCGAACCTTCTGCTGCCATTTCTTCCGGGTTCGCTCGAGCCGTTCGCGCGCTTCGATCTCGTCGAGGAACATGAAGCGCGATGACCAGCGGTAGGTCAGCGGCATCTGGTCGAGGACATTGAGGATGCCGGGCCAGCTTTCCGCCGGCAGGCCGTCGATCGCCACCACGCCGACATAGCGGCCGTCGACCGTCGGCGTCAGCCCGTGCTGGTATTCGGCGGTGACGAGCCAATCGAGGTACATCGGGACCTCGGGCAGCCGAACCGGATGGTTTTCGCCAGTGATGCAGAAGCGCACGAACTGAAAGAGTTCGTCATAGCGTGCGCTGCGGGATCCACCGCGCTCCTCGACTGTGCGGGTCCGCATGCGCTGGATCGAGAGCAGGTTCGACAGATATTGCTCGATCTCGCGAACCGATGCCCTGAAATTGCCGAGCGCCGTGTCGGCAAAACTCGCCGAGCGGCTGTCCTTGTCGGAATAGACGTATTTGGCGAGCCCCGACTTACGCCGCTCCGGCGGCCGCCAGCTCAGGATCAGGGCGTGGCGGCTTTCGTAATGTCCGCTCTCCCGTTCGAAATGCGCGCGCCGCTCCTCGTCGATCTCGCGCGTGACCGCGTCGGGAAAATGGCCGTCCTTGCGGGCGGGATAGTCCGTGGTCGGAATGCGCAGCGCCTCGACCTGGATCATCCAGCCCGAGCCGAGGCGGGCCAGGATGGCGTTGATCTGGCGGGAGACGTCGTTGCGCTCGGCGTCGGTCGAGCTCTCCGAGTCCGGCCCGGCGAAATACCAGCCGGCCATCAACGATCCGTCCTTAAGCAGGACGATGCCGTCGTCGACCAGTCCCGCGTAAGGCACGAGATCGGCGAAGGACGGACCGGAATGGCGGAAGGAATGCAGCGCAACCATGCCAGGTCCTCAGAAGCGCCGCCAGGGCGATGAGGTCGGGCGATAGAGCTGGCGGTAGCCGACATGACGCATGTAGACGCGCCGCATCGCCGGATCGGCCTTCGCCATCATCCGCAGCAGACCGACGGTGAAGGTCCAGATCGCGATGCCGAACAGCGCCGCGTACCAGGTGAGCACCACGAAGATCAGGATGACGGCCGCAAGCCCCGTCAGCAGCACGAGTTCGCGGTCGGCGCCCATCAGCAGGTTGGGGCGTGACAAAGCACGGTGGATGCGCGAGCGGGCGAGCGCGGAGCCGGCTTCAGCCATGAGCCCCCTCCCCTGCCCTGATGTCGGACGAAGCGGGGGGTGCCGTCACCGGTATGCCGATGGAGGCGCCGGTCGAGCCGAACAAGGCGACGATCTGGGTCGAACCAAGCAGGATGCCGGCGACAAGCACGATGTACATCAGCCGCCGCGCGAAATCGTTGAGCTCGCCGCCAAAGATCAGCATGCCGCCGGCCACCGCCACGGCCGCGAGCGCGATGAAGCCGGCGACCGGGCCGGTGATGGATTTCTGGATCTGCTCGAGCGGACTTTCCCACGGCAGGCTGCCGCCCGAGGAGGCAAGCGCGGGATGAGCGATCAGCAGGCCGAGCGCGAGCCCCAGCACGATGCGGGCGGCAAGGCGTTCAGACGACATCGGCTTCCTCCTTTGGGACATAGGATTCGGTCTGGTAGCGGCCGTTGACGAAGCCCTCGACGTGGAGGATATCGCGCAGGACGCGGCCCCTCGTGGTCCGCTCGATCGAGACGATGAGGTCGACGGCTTCGCCGATCACCTCACGCATCGGTTGCTGGCTCACCTCTGCGGTGAGCTGCTCGAGCCGGCGCAGGGCCGACTCGGCGGTGTTAGCGTGGACAGTGGCGACGCCACCGGGATGCCCCGTGTTCCAGGCCTTCAGCAGCGTGAGTGCGGCGCCGTCGCGAACCTCGCCGACGATGATGCGGTCGGGCCGCAGGCGCATGGTGCTCTTGAGGAGCCGGGCCATGTCGACGGTGTCGCTGGTGTGCAACGCGACGATGTTGTCGGCCGGGCACTGGATCTCGGCGGTGTCCTCGAGGATCAGAATCCGGTCGTCGGGGGCCGCTTCGGATATCTCCGCGATGATGGCATTCGCCAGCGTCGTCTTGCCCGAGCCCGTGCCGCCAGAAATGACGATGTTGAGGCGGGAGGCGACGGCGTTACGAATGATGCCGGCCTGGCGCTCCGTCATCACCCGGCTCTTCACATAGTCGTCGAGCGGAATCAGCCGCGACGCGCGCCGGCGGATCGTGAAGGCCGGCGCCTTGACGATCGGGGGCAGCAACCCCTCGAACCTGTGGCCGCCAATCGGCAATTCGCCGGAGATGATCGGCTGCTCGTCATCGGCTTCGGAATTGAGTGCGTGCGCCACGCTCCCGATGACGATCTCGGCAGCAGCCGCTGTCATCTCTCCGGTCGCCGCTATGCCGTGGCCGAGCCGTTCGATGAACAATCGGCCGTCCGGGTTGAGCATGATCTCCACCACCGAAGCATCATCGAGGGCGACGCAGAGCTGGTCACCCAGGGCCTCCTGAAGCTTGCGGATCAGGCGCGGATGGGAACGCAATTGCGTCATCGCGACGGGCTCCCTTCAGGCCGCTTGCGGGAGCGATTGATCGAAGAGCGGTAGCAGGCTGGCCGCACACGCTCGAAGTTTGCCTGGTCGGTCGGCAGCAGGCCGACGACCGCTGTGGTATTGCCGATCGGCTTGGGTGCTCCGATTCGGGCCATCGGCCAGCCCACGCGGCGCAGGATCCGCTCGATGCGAACGTCGGTTTCGGTGTCCAGTTCGCGGTAGCCGTTCGCTAGCGACCATTCGATGATCGCGGCGAACATCGTCCAGGTGGCGTCATGGAGCGCCTTCCCTGCCCTCCCCGTCTCAATCGAAGTGTCGACGCAGAACCGCGAGCTTTCGATCATGGCGGCGTGAGGCAGGCCCGACCCGATCAGCTCGGGAAAGCGCACGGACAGCAGCGTCGGCCCTGCCGTGGAAAGCAATCGGGCGCAGCCCGCGACCTCGTTTCGGTCGGATAGCGCCAGGATGCAGGTCGGCCGGCGGTTGTCGAACTGATCGGCCTCCCGGCCGTCCTTGACGTCGACGTCCCAATCCATCCGCTCGCGGAAGGCGCGGGCGCGAAGTCTATGCATCGAATCGAGAAGGACAGCCGAGTTGCTGTATGTTTTGGGTGGGACGGCGATTGCCCGCATGCGTGTTGCTCCGAATCTGTCGGGTTCGGAGGCCTAAAGGCCATCATCGTCAGGGCGGCGCGACTAATGAAATTATGAGTGCGATTCGGGCTCCGCAGGGGTGAGTCGGGGCAAAATGGCCCCGTAAAGGTCGTGGAACACGGAAAAACCGGGCTCCGGACCCCTAATAAAAGTATGAGTGCAGCGTCGGCCGTTCATAAATGTCCAGCTTAGCCATGGTGTTGAAGTTATTGATGAATTGCCTTGAAAGAGCTCCGATTCGGGAGGCATTGTTAACGCCTCGTTAACCATTACTCTCTTGCAGGGGCATGTTTCGATGGTACCGTCACGGATAGATTGGGCATTCGCCTGATTTTCCGTGATGAGAGATTTCAACGTGAGCCCTGCTGCCGAGCACGCGCGAAAGCTGATTCCTTCGGTCGACGAGATTATCGGAGCCCAAGCCGATCTCCTTAGCTCGCAGCTTCAGGCTATGAGTGAGGCGCTCTTTCCCCCCACCTCAAAAAAGGTGCTTCGCAAGTTTACTTCTGGGGAAGCAGCGCGGCTAATCTCCATCTCCGACTCGACCTTGAGAAAGATGACTTTAGCCGGCGAGGGCCCGCAACCTTATCTCGCGAGTAATGGGCGGCGTCTTTATACGTTGGCGCAGATCAACGAGATACGCCAACTACTCGCCGAGTCGCTTCGCGGCCGCGATAGGATCGACGTGGTTCCCCATCGCCGCCCGGGTGAACACCTGCAGGTGGTCGCCGTGACCAACTTCAAAGGCGGTTCTGGCAAGACAACGACATCAGCGCACCTCGCTCAGTACCTGGCCCTCCAAGGGTATAGGGTTCTGGCGGTGGACCTCGATCCGCAGGCAAGCCTCTCTGCTCTTTTGGGCGTGCTTCCAGAGACGGAAGTTCTCGCCAACCAGACCCTGTATGCGGCGATCCGATACGACGACCACAAGAAGTCGTTGAAGGAGGTCATCCGGACGACCTATTTCGATGGGCTAGATCTTGTCCCCGGTAATCTGGAGCTGATGGAGTTCGAGCATACGACGCCAAAGGCCCTCACCTCTGGTGGTCAAATGCGCGACGGCCTGTTTTTTACGCGCGTCGCCAAGGCTCTCGATGATGTCGCGGATCAGTATGACATCGTCGTCATCGATTGCCCCCCTCAGCTTGGCTTCCTGACGCTGAGTGGGCTTTGCGCGGCGACGGCCATGGTCGTAACTGTGCATCCCCAGATGCTCGATATCGCCTCCATGAGCCAGTTTCTCCTGATGACGCGCGATCTGCTTGGCGTGGTTCGAGACGCCGGCGGTGAGCTCAAGTACGATTTTGTCCGCTATTTGCTGACTCGCTTTGAGCCGCAGGACGCCCCGCAGACCAAGGTGGCGGCGCTCTTGCGCAACATGTTTGATGACTTTGTTCTGACCAATACGATGGTCAAATCCGCCGCGGTTTCGGATGCGGGACTGACGAAGCAGACACTCTACGAGATCGGTCGAGAAAGCCTGACGCGGTCGACATATGATCGCGCCATGGAATCACTTCAGGCCGTGAATGGAGAGATTGAAGGGCTCATCAAGGCCGCGTGGGGGCGAGCATGACCGCCTCAAACTCTGTTGGTGCGCCGGGATCCGGTTCCACCATTGGGGTGTTGGGAGCTCCCAACACGATCACTGCCCTTCCCCCGAATCAGCATCATTCGGCCCGTTGGCTTCTTGCTGTTGGGAGCTCCCAACACCCGGGGCGTGGCCTTTTGCGCAAGGCAGGAGGTCGCGTATGAGCCGGAAGGATGCGATCAATTCCCTTTTTCTGAAAAAGCCCGAAGCTGCGTCGACGCCACAGGTGAAGCATACCGATCGGGTCCGCACAGGCGCCATCGCTGCAATGGGCTCTTCGCTCCAGGAAATGACCGAGGGGGCCAAAGCTGCCGAGCGGCTGCAACAGCAACTAGCCGCCGGCGAGACAGTTATCGCACTCGATCCAGGCCAAATTGACGGGTCCAGGATTGCCGATCGAATTGCCATCGACGTCGATCCGGGTTTTGAAGCACTGGTTTCCAGTATCTCCGAATACGGGCAGCAGGTGCCGATCCTTGTTCGCCCGCATCCCGAGAAAATTGAGCGCTTCCAGATTGCTTATGGCCGTCGACGGCTTCGCGCTGCTGTCCGGCTGGGTCAATCGGTCAAGGCGATCGTTCGAAGTCTGTCTGACGCCGAGCTCGTCATCGCCCAAGGGCGCGAGAATCTTGATCGCGCCGATCTGTCGTTCATTGAGAAGGCGTTTTTCGCAAAGCGCCTCGAGGATGCCGGTTATGATCGCGCAACGATCATCGCGGCCCTTTCAACCGATAAGGCGGATCTTAGCCGGTATATTGCGATCGCGCGTCGTATCCCCGAGCAGTTCGTCTTGCGCATCGGGCCGGCTCCAAAAGCCGGCAGGGCCCGGTGGCTCGGGCTCGCCGAGAAGCTGGACGACGGGAAGGTCGTGACCGCAATCGAGAACCTCCTGAACGCTCCCGAAGTCGTCGGTCTCGACAGCGATAGTCGGTTTCAGGCTGTGTGGAAGGCCGTCGACAAGCAGCCGAAAAGTACAGCCAAGCGATCCGATGTATGGGTTACGCAGGCAGGCAAACGAGCAGGGCGCGTCGAACGCTCAGCGGGCAAGACCGCGTTGGTGTTCAACGAGAAAGTAGTGCCGGAGTTTGCGACGTGGGTTTCGTCTCGGTTGGACCAACTTTACGCGGAATTCTCGGCCGCAAAGGAAGAGGAGGCGCAAACTAAGAAGGAGTGAATTCGTCGTGGTGACGGCGAGGCGCATATGCATCGCCTGACACCACGCAAACAGCAAAGAAAAAAGGCCCCCGAAACGGATTCCGGAAGCCCTTTCTCACTAGTTTGGCGACTTTGAGAATCGCACTTCCCCGAATCGCAGTCAAGAGCTCGCGCTGAGCTTAGCGCCGTTTTGGTGAGCGGATTTTCTTTGCCTGACACATAGGTGAAGGAAAAATGCAGACGCACATTACAACGACGCCCTTCGGGCGGCGGCCGATGACGCTCGGCCAAATCTCAAATCAGATGGCTGCACGGACTGCGAAGCCCGAAGCGATCGTGCACAAGTGGCAGGTCTTCCAGAACATCCGGGAGGCGAGGGAACTTCTCGGCGCGACGGATCGATCGCTCACGATTCTCAACGCGCTCCTGACCTTTCATCCGGAGACGGCGCTCACGGGGGATGCCGAGATCGTGGTTTGGCCCTCAAACGTTCAGCTCATGGCGCGGGCCAACGGCATGCCGGCGACGACGCTGCGGCGTCACATCGCTGTGCTGGTCGACTGCGGTTTAGTCGTCCGGCGCGACAGCCCGAACGGCAAGCGCTTCGCCCGGAAGGGCCGGGGCGGGGAGATCGAGCAGGCCTATGGCTTCGACCTCTCGCCGATCGTGGCTCGGGCTGAGGAGTTCAAGGACCTAGCGGAGGCTGTTGGGGCCGAGAAGAAGGCGTGCCGTGTTGCAAAGGAACGCCTCACACTGCTGCGCCGGGACATCGTCAAGCTGATTGAGGCCGGCATTGAGGAGGGGGTGCCAGGCAACTGGGGTAGGGTTCAGCAAAACTACCAGACGATTATCGGTCGGCTACCACGATCGGCGCCCAGGCAGCTTCTAGATGACGTCTGCATGGATTTGCATGCGCTCTATGCGGACATACGCGCGGAGCTGGAAACATTCACGAAATCACAGAATCCGGACGCCAATGAGTCCCATTCTGGTCGTCACATACAGAATTCAAATCCAGACCCTAATTTTGAATCTGAATATAGCCTTCCAAAACAGGTTGAAGCGAGCTGCACCGTCGAGGAAACCGACAACGTTCGGAGCTTGCCGAAACGTGAGCTGCCCTTGGGAATCGTGCTCGATGCCTGTCCGAATCTGCTGGAATTGGCACGAGGCGGCGAAATCCGCCACTGGCGTGACTTCCTGGCGGCGGCGGAGATTGCTCGGCCGCTACTGGGGATCAGTCCCAGCGCCTGGCGCGAAGCACGTGAGGCCATGGGTGAACAGCATGCGGCGATCACGCTGGCCGCTATCTACCAGCGGGCGGATCAGATCAACAGCGCCGGAGGGTATCTCCGCAGCCTGACCGACAGGACGAGGGACGGTAAATTCTCGACCTGGCCGATGGTCATGGCGCTGCTGCGGGCGAAACTCGATGCGCAGAGGACCGCGGGGAATGCCGGCGGACCTCGATCTGAACGTTCGGTTGGCACCGCGCCAAGCCTCCGCGTGTCGGAAGCGCTGCTGAAAAACCTGCAAAGGCCAAAATCGCGATGAGGGCCGAATTCATCTTCCACGGAAGCCGCGGCGCTACGCCAGATCCGTTTCGGCGAAATCATTGCCCTTGTAGAGCAGGGGCAGGTGATAGGCCTTGGCGCCGGCATAGGCGAAGCAGTCGCCGAAATTCAGGTCCGCCTTGTGGCCGACCACCTTCCCGTAGCATTTGGCGGCATCCACAGCCTTTCGGCCGATATCGGCTGAAACCATGATCTCCTTGATGCCGAAATCCTCCAAGAACTTTGCGACAGCCGACTGTGAGGTTTCGATGAAGTGCACAGGCACTGGCTTACCCTTCATGCCATTCTCGTCCGCCTTCTTCCGGGCGAGGCTGATCACCGCCTCATAGACGGTCGGCGGCGACACGAGTAACTGGGACGAGGAGCTATCAAGCCGCGCCAGCAGATCCCCGGCGTCATTTTCTTCTCCCAGGATGGCCACGATCGCGGAGGCATCGATATACATCAGATGTCGCCCCACATGTCGTCGGTGAAGGTTTTCATGTCGAAGGAGCCGCCACCCGGCCCCATTGTCCTGGATATGGCAATGCTCGCTGCCGCGCGCTCGCTTGCCGGCTGTTTCTCACGGACGCGCTGCAGCTCATGCTCGAGCGCGAGACGCACAGCCTCGGTCTTGGTCCTAGACTTTGTGGCCGCCTGCAGCTTCGCCGCAAGGGCGTCGACATCATCATCACGAATGAACAGAGGCATCAGATATCCCTTCCGAGATATCTGAATATCGCAAATTAAATATCTACGCTAGGAGATTGATATCTTGGCCTCAGTCGAGCCAGTTCTCAACGATCAGGCCGTCGACACGGCTGAACTCGTCGATATCGGCGGTCACCAGCGTCAAACGGTTTGGTCGCGCGCAACCTTTATAGTAAAGTAGCGCGCAACTGATGGAGATCTCATATGGCGCGGCCCAAGCATACCGATGACGGCCTGACCAAGTTTCAGCGCTACCGCCAACAGCAGCAGCATCGCGGCATGAAGCAGCTGCGCATCTGGGTGCCTGATCCCCACAAGCCGGAATTTGCCGCCGAAGCGAGGCGGCAGGGATTGCTGCTGCGCGGCCGGCCCGAGGAAGCTGAGGCGCTGGATTTCATTGCCGCCGCGACTGAATGGCCTGAATCGTGAGGAGAGGGGATCTCGTCACGGTTTCGGCACAGGGCGACTACGGGAAGCCCCGTCCGGCGGTCGTCATCCAGTCCGATGTGCTCAATGCGGCGGACAGCGTGCTCGTGGTCTTGCTCACGGGCACGATCGCCGATGCCCCGCTATATCGTCTCACCATCGAGCCGACGGCCTCGAACGGTCTCAAACTCGTCTCACAGGTCATGGTCGACAAGGTTCTGGCCTATCCGCGGGCCAAATGCGGCCCGGTGATAGGCCATCTGTCAGGCGCCGATATGCTGGCGCTGAACAACATGCTGTCCGTGATGATCGGGCTCGCCGACTGATTGGACAGCAATAAAGAGGGGAAGGCCCGATGAAGATCATCTTCGACTGGAAGACACTGAGCCTTGGCAAGCCGCCAATCCACGCTCCAAAAGAATCGGCGACTAACCGTTCTCTCGAACTGTGTAGAGTCTGCACGTCGAGTTGATCCTGGCTTTTGAACGTCTGGCAGTTCCTTCGTGACAACTGGCTTTCGAACCGCGTGTTCAAATCCTACAACGACATCCTCGATCACTGTTGCTACGCGTGGAACAAACTTATCGACCAGCCGTGGCGCACCATGTTTATCGGAATGCGCGATTGGGCATATCGGTTCTAATCAGCGGAGAGCGGCCTCAGAGGCCTGCCGCCTTGGTCAGATTGACGCGGAACCGATCCCGGCGGCGCTGATAGCGCCGGGTCATCTCGGCGGAGGCGTGGCCGAGCTGCTTTTGGACGTAGCGCTCGTCGACCTCCGCCGAGGAGGCGAGGCCGGCGCGCAGCGAATGTCCAGCGAACTTCGTCTCTCGTTCGCCTTCGGGCAGGTCGGCGCGCACCCCGGCAGCGAGCGCCGCGCGTTTGACCAGTCGGGCGACCTGCTGGTCGGTCAGGCGATCGGGCCCGACGTCCTTGCCTTGCCCGCGCACCCGCCGAAACAGCGGGCCGTGGCCGATCCGGGCCAGTTTCAGCCAGATCTGTAGCGCGACGACCGGGCAGGTCGAGTCCGACGAGCCGCGGCCGATCTCGATCTCGCGCCAGCCGGTCTTGCCGCGCAGGGTGACAATCAGGCCTTGGTCGAGGATTTCGACCCAGCCACGGCCGTCCTCGGTGTCGTCGCGGTGGAGGTCGAGGCCGACGATTTCCGAGCGCCGCAGGCCGCCGGCGAAGCCCAGCAGCAGCATGGCGCGATCGCGTAAGCCCCGCAGCGTGCCGCGATCGAGCGTCTCGAGCATGGCGATGACGTCCTCCGGCAAAACGGCTTCCTTCTGTCGGGGCGGGGCGGCGTGGATGTTGCGAATGCCGGCCAGGACGGTGGCGATGTGACGGTCCTTGCGGTCGAGCGGCGTGCCGCGCTGCGCGTAGGTCCAGGTCAGGGCCGAGAGGCGGCGCTCGATCGTGGACACCGAATTCGGCTTGCGGTCGGCGGTCGCGGCGCCGGAGGCGCAGGCGGTGATGTAGAGCCCGACCGTCTGCGGGGCGGGCGGAAAGACCTCGAGGCCCTGGCGCCGGCACCAGGCGGCAAAATGTTTCCAGTCTGACGCATAGGCCCGGCGGGTGTTGGCCGAGCTCGCGGCGTCGACATAGTCGCGTGCGCGCTCGGCGAGGCGCGCAAGATGCGTCGGCAGGGGTTGCGCGGCCGGAAGCGGGGCGGGGAGGCCGCCGCGGGTCTCAGTCGACGCCTCCGCCGCAGACAGAGCAGCGTCGGTGGCCGGGCTTTCCGGCGGTGCGGAGCCTTCTGCAGGGTGGTTTTCGGCGTTCGGGACGGCGATATCGCGCATGCCCTCTATAAGAGCAAAACGATCGATAAGGCAACATTATCGGTCGTTGTTATCCACTGACAGGTCCGGCGGTTTCATGTAAAATGGATAGCAAAAAGCGCCGCGTAGGCTTACCCTTTCGCATGCTCGCGCGTCGCCGAATCGTCCCCGACCCGCCGCCGACCTTCGCCCCCGCGCCGGCCTGGTTGCGTCGTCGCGCACCGCCCGACTTCGTCACGGAAGCGGTGTTTTATGCCGGCGCGGCGCTGGCGGCGCTGCATCCGATCGCCCGTGACGAGCACCCGCTCGGCAGTCTTTGGCGCCAACGTCTCGCGCTCACTTGCGCGGCCGCGCTCGCGCGTCAGGGCGGGCGGACGGAGGACGAGGCGGCGCTGCGCGACCACTGGTACTTGCGCCGCGACGCCGACGACCCCGGACCGGGCGGGCGTATTCTCGCCGCCTGGCGCAAGCTCGGCGAACGCGCCTCCTCCAGCGACGTGGAGGGATGGATCTTTGCCCTTGCGACCGCGCTCGGCCATCCGCTCGGCTCGCTGCCGAGCGAGATCGTCGAACTTGCAAGCCGGCACACGCAGCGGCAGCACGCCATGCCGGTGCTGGCCGCCGCGGAGATCATCGCCGCGAGTGGCCGCGTCCTGCCGAACGAAGAATTGGTGCCGCTGTGGCTGGCCGACGCCGTCCTCGCCCACCAGCTGCGCTGGCCGGCACCGGTGCCGCTGCTCGCGGTGCATCTATCGCGCGGTGCGCTGCGCAAGGCGCAGCAGCACCTCGAAGGGGAGACTGTCTTCATGAACGCACTCTGTGCGGCCTACGCGACGGCGGCCGTGGCAGCGATCGACCTCTACAGTGATCTCGCACGGCGGGCGACACGCCTGCTCGCGGTCGCGCCGAAGTTGCGTGGCAAGGATGCCGACATCATGGTCGGGATCCTGATGGTGGAAGACGCCCAGTCCGCCGGCCCCGGCAAGACGGCGAGCGACCGCAGCACACGGCGGCTGTTCGAGCGGCTGGTCTCGCTCGGCGCGGTGCGCGAGCTCACCGGCCGGCCGACCTTCCGATTGTACGGGCTCTGACATGGGCCGGCGCGCGCGGCCAAAAGCGGATCTCGACACCGAGCTGGCCGACCTGCCGCCGGAGCTGCGCTGGCGCGAATGGATGGGCCGGGTCGAAGCGGTGATCTTCGCCTCGCCCGGACCGGTGACGCGCGAGGCCCTTGCGCGCGTTGTCGGTCGCGACTGCAGCATCGACCTGCTGATCGATGACATTCGCGACGAATTGCGCGGCCGGCCTTACGAGCTCGTATCCGTCGCCGGCGGCTGGCAGCACCGGACCCGGAAAAACTTCGCCGAGGCGATCCGGGCTGCGATCGGCGCTGCCGGCGACCACAAGGCGTTGTCGCAGACCGAAGCACTGATCCTTGCCTGCATCGCCTATTATCAGCCGATCAATCGCAGCGAATTGTCATCCTTCTTCGGCAAAGAGGTCAGCCGCGATACCATCGCCCGTCTGCGCGGACTGGAGTTCGTCGCAGCCGGGCCGCGCAGCCCGCAGCTCGGCGCACCCTACACCTACGTGACGACCAAGGCGTTCCTGTCGCACTTCAGCCTGGAGACGCTGCGCGATCTTCCGGACATGGAAATGCTCGAGGAGGCCGGCCTGCTCAGCAAGGACAAAATGCTGGCGGGGGAGTTTCCTGTGCTGGCGTCGGACGAGGCCGACCAACTCGAGGCGGACCGAGACGAAGACGACCATGTGACTTGAATTGCTGCCGAGGAGTCTCCGACAATGCATTGACGAGACATTTTCCCGGTGGGTTTTCCCTTGGGGGCGCGCTCGGGGGTCGCCTGACTGGCTCACTCCCTTTCTCGTCAGCAGCGAAAAAGGTTGGTCCTTGAGCAGCTAAAGCGGCCGTAAGCAGCGCCGGCCAGCGCATCGCGCTGCTGGGCCGGACTCTGCCCGTCGGAGGGGGCGTTATCGTAATTGATTCTCATTGCAACAGCTTGTTCGGACAAGCTTTCGGAAAGCTGACGAAACCCACGGGAGTTCGGTTATACGCAGGGCGTCGTCTGACGCCCCGCGCCTTAGTCGCCCAAAGCAGAACTCAGCGCTCAAAAAGATTGCAGTTGGCGTTGCCGACGATCACTGTCCGCTCGATTTGCTCCGGACAATCCTGCAACCACGCAAAGACATCTTCGAGCCTATAAGGCGTTACGACTTCACGAGCACTCGGCTTGATGTCTGGACCTTCTATCAAAGAGAAGCGCCCTTCAGCCGTCCTGACCATGCGGTCCCGTATTTCACCCTCGACCCCCGTGGTCGGGTCGAAATCTGAAAATACGCGCGTTGCAAAGTTGAACGCTCCGTCAAGTTGACGACGCGCTGTCCGCTTCGGCTTCGCTCGACGTCGCTTGGTTGCGCACTTAAGCTTGCGGCCCGACACCTGTCTCTTGAACATCTGTACTCTTCCTTTGCGATGCGCCGCCGCGGATTCGGCGAGCGCGCTCTTCGCTCGCCGCCATCGCAATATGGCCAATTGAAAGAGCCCGTGCTAATCAGTAGATACGTATCTAGAGCATTTTCCGACCGGAAAGAATCGGGTGGGGATTCCCAAAACGGCGCGAGCCAGATTCAAGCTGCATGCTGGCGAGGGAGGCCAGCATGTATGGCCAGGGCGCTTTCGGTTGATCTTCGCCAAAGGGTGGTAGCCGCGATTGACGGTGGCATGTCCTGTCGACAGGCTGCTGAGCGCTTTGGTGTCAGCGCGGCCAGTGCTGATCCGCTGGCGCGCTCGCCTCAAGAAAGTTGGCGACATCGTTCCTAAACGCCAGGGCGGTGACCGCAAATCGCAGCGCATCGAAGCGCATTCGCAATTGATTCTGGAGGCGGTGACAGCGAGGCCGGATATCACGCTTGCCGAGTTGCGAGAACTGTTGAAACGTCATGGAATATCGACTGGCATCGCGTCGCTCTGGCGTTTTTTCCAGCGCAGAAAGATCACACTTAAAAAAAGACAGCGCACGCCGCCGAGCAACGGCGCGGCGATATAAATGCCGCACGTGAGGAGTGGTTCGAAGGGCAAATCGACCTTGACCCTGAGCGTCTCGTCTTCATCGACGAAACCAGCGCCAACACCAAAATGGCGCGGCGTTACGGGCGCTCGCCACGCGGCGAGCGATGTCGTGCAGCTATCCCACACGGACATTGGAAGACGACGACGTTCACCGCTGGATTGCGCTCCGACGGTCTGATCGCGCCGCTTGTTCTGGACGGTCCAATGGATGGCGACGCTTTCCTGGCCTACGTCGAGCAATTGCTCGCCCCATCGCTGCGGCCGGGCGATACCGTTATCATGGACAACTTGCCCGCTCACAAGGTCCATGGCGTTCGAGAGGCCATCCAGGCGGTCGGAGCTAGCCTGCTCTATCTTCCGCCCTACAGTCCAGACTTCAACCCGATTGAAATGGCCTTCTCCAAACTGAAAGCGCTGTTGCGGGCCGCCGCAGCCCGCACCATGCCCGATCTCTGGCAAGCAATCGCCAACGCTCTCAAACGCTTCTCACCCGAGGAATGTCAAAATTATCTCGTCGCGGCTGGTTACGACGCAACGTGATCGGAAAACGCTCTAACCAGCGGCTGTGACATTTGTAAGATCACAAACGCTCGCGAGTTTAGCGCGGCCCGTTGGAATGATGCTTCAGCTAGCCTGCACACTCCGGCCGCCACCACTTCGCACCCATTGACCGAATGCGCGCGTGAGAGCCTTGGCGACGACGTTGCCGGACGACACCGCCAAGGCTCAACCACACAACGGATAGCCCCTTAGATGGCTCGTACCAGCATGGGGGCCGTTTCGGCCAAACTTGGGCAGGGTAGCCCCCGTCAGCCGCGCGTACCCATCCTTGGCGGCTCATCGACCGAACGAATGATTGAGCTGCGCGCTTGCCTCAGACTGTGCAAGTGAACCGCGGCTGGAGATCGGATAGCTGCATCTCGTCCGGCCATCTCGCCGCGTCCATCTGGACGTTGTGCGAGCACCAGTCCTTGCAAACGTCGGTCAAGCCGTCTCCAGCCGCTGCTTAATCTGCTCAGCTTGTTCCTTCGTCAGCTTCTCAGCCAAGCTGTAATCCTTCAGTTGGGCCGCCCCCTTGCGATCCCGATCATAAACCATCCAGTCGACGCTACCTCTTCGTACGAGGAACCTAGCCTGTATCGGTGCCATGTAATTCACCGTAAACTCCGTCACCCACTATGAACGACCGCAATAATATTCGCGAAGAATATGTAGCACCCGGTCTGCGATGCTTCTGTGAACTTACGCACACCCACCCACCCACCGGAGCCCAGATATAGATACTTCGACCAACGCCAATCAGCCGAAAGCCCCTCGAAGATCCCGCCTGAGGTCGTGACTCACTCTAACTCAAATCTTGGCCGCAACTCACTGCAAATACGTTGGTGATCTTTTGCTTTTGTAACGCCATTGAAAAAGCCGATGCTAAGATTGCCCTCCTTTTGCGTCTTCCGCAGCACAACTGCAAGGCGCTCGTTGCGGCACCCGTAATTGCCCGGGGGGGCGATTGTGAATCGACGCTGAACATTGACCCCGCACGCGCGAAGTCAGTCAAGCACTTGCGACGTCGATCGGCGTCCGGACCCCACGCAGATTCACACTGGTGGCGCTATGGGAGGCCTCGGATCGGATCTGCGGCAAGCGGCTCAGGGTAATGATTCCGACGTTGCTGCCTTCGCTGGAGCGGTATGACCGGCTCAAGCTCGGACCAGGCCGATCGAGCACTGGTGCTCGGCGTCAGCGCAGCCAAGATTGATCGGCTGCTGGTCGAGACCAAGATTGCCGCGGCCGGCGGTAACCGCAAAGCGAAATCACGACTGGCTAATCTCCTTTACAGTTCGATTGTTACACAGCACGGCGGCTACCGACACATATCGCCGGACGCCCATTGATCGGCCATGCAGTCGCGCTATGCATGCCAACTCGGTGGGCTCCGAAGGGGGGTGACCACCGTGGTGGCTTGCCAACGACGATCCAACTGAGCAAATTGGGTTCGGGTAAGAGAGCTGTCCACAAATGGTGCTCTCGGCGACGGAGCAGATGATGCGAATATCCGCATGAAACCGCAGCCGGAACCATCAAGCCGGGAAGTTCTTGCTGGCCTTGTTGAGCGCGTCACATACCACAACGACGGGAATGGCTACTGCGTTTTGCGGATCAAGGCGCGCGGCCACCGCGAACTGGTCACTGTAGTCGGGCACGCCGCGGTGATCTCCGCTGGCGAGTGGATTACCGCATCGGGCGAATGGGTCAATGACCGCACCCATGGCCAACAGTACAGGGCGAAGTTCTTAAAGACCTCGGAACCGACATCGCTCGACGGCATCGAGAAATACCTCGGCTCCGGGATGATCCGCGGCATCGGGCCAGTCTATGCCAAGAAGCTGGTGCGCGCCTTCGGTGAGAAGGTGTTCGATACCATCGAGGCGGAGCCCGAACGGCTGCGCGAGGTAACGGGCATCGGCCCGGTTCGGGCCAACCGGATCACGGCCGCCTGGGCTGAACAGAAGATCGTTCGCGAAATCATGGTCTTCCTGCACAGCAATGGCGTCGGCACAGCGCGGGCGGTGCGCATCTATAAGACCTATGGCGCGGACGCCGTACAAGTCATGACCGAGAACCCCTACCGCCTCGCGCGCGACATTCGCGGCATCGGCTTCAAGACTGCCGACGCGATCGCGATGAAACTCGGCATCGAAAAGACCGCAATGATCCGGGTTCGGGCCGGGATCTCCTATGGGCTGACTGAGGCGATGGACGAAGGGCACTGCGGTTTGCCGACGGATGAACTGGTGCCGCTTGCCGAGAAGCTGCTCGAGGTCCCGGTGGAACTGGTGCGCATTGCGCTTGATCTCGAACGGACAGCAGGCACGGTCATCGCAGACAGTGTAGGCGAAACGTCCTGCGTATTTCTGGTGGGCCTGCATCGGGCGGAGCGCTCGATTGCCGAGCGGCTGATCCGGCTTGCGAATGGCACACTGCCCTGGCCCTGGATCAATCCAGACAAGGCACTGCCTTGGGTCGAGCAACGGATCGGGCTTACCCTTGCCGAAAGCCAGGTCGCTGCGATCCGGCTCGCATTGATGTCCAAAGCGTTGGTCATGACCGGCGGTCCTGGTGTCGGCAAGACCACCATCGTCAAAGGTATTCTCCGCATTCTCGCAGCAAAGGGCGTGAGGCTCCTGCTATGCGCGCCGACCGGCCGCGCCGCCAAGCGCATGACCGAGGCGACCGGTTTTGAGGCTAGGACGATCCACCGGTTGCTGGAGGTTGACCCCAAGGGCGGCGGCTTCAAGCGCGGCGAAGACAATCCGCTCGACTGCGACCTGCTTGTTGTCGACGAAGCCTCAATGGTAGACGTCATGCTGATGCAGTCACTCATCAAGGCAGTGCCAGACAAGTCTGCCCTTTTGATCGTCGGCGACATCGACCAGCTTCCTTCGGTTGGGCCAGGCCAAGTGCTGGCCGACGTCATCTCATCCGGTGCTGTGCCGGTGGTGCGTCTCACCGAGGTGTTCCGGCAGGCCGCGCAAAGCCGCATCATCATCAGCGCACATCGCATCAATCAGGGGGCTATCCCCGATCTCAGCCTGCCCGGCACGGATAGCGATTTCTACTTCGTGCAAGCAGGCGATCCAGAAACCGCCGTACAGCGTATCATCGAGTTGGTGAAGACACGGATCCCCAATCGCTTCGGCCTCGACCCAATTCGCGACATTCAGGTTCTGTGTCCAATGAACCGGGGCGGCGTCGGTGCGCGCTCGCTAAACATCGAACTGCAGACGGCTCTGAACCCCGCCGGCGAGCGCAAGGTCGAACGCTTCGGTTCGACGTTCGCGTCCGGCGACAAAGTGATGCAGATCGAAAACGATTACGACAAGGAGGTCTATAACGGTGACATCGGTTATATCGACGATGTCAGTTCCGAAGACAGCGAACTCACCGCAAGCTTCGACGGCCGCTCGGTCATTTATGAGTTTGGCGAGCTCGACACGCTGGTGCCGGCCTACGCAGCAACTATCCATAAGAGCCAGGGGTCAGAATACCCTGCCGTAGTGATCCCGGTGATGACGCAGCACTACACCATGCTGCAACGAAACCTGCTCTATACCGGCGTCACCCGGGGCAAACAACTGGTAGTTCTGGTCGGTCAGAAGAAGGCCGTTGCCATCGCGGTTCGCAACGTTTCGGGGCGGCGAAGGTGGTCGAAATTGAACGAGTGGCTGGCGTCAAGAATAGCGTCGATGCCGACAAGATGAGGGCCGACGATGAATGTGCGCAAAGCGCATAAGATTTGGATCGAACAGTGCGAAGCGGCTCAAACGATCAAGGCGCGATTCGGGCTCACGGCGGCCTTCGACTACCTTGTCGGTGAGAAGTTGATGAGTTTTGCCAGTACTGCCTCCAGACATCCCCGACTTCGCGCGGGAACTGCCGCGGTTCTTTTCCGAGGTGAGGCGCATGTTCACGCCGGATGAGATTGGCGCAAAGTTGGTGCAAATCGAGCTTTCGCAAAGCGAAAGGAACGTTGATGTTTTGAAAGATGATGGTTTTCTTCTTGAGAGTCCGGCCGCAGTCGCGGAGTGCGTTCTCCAGTTCATTCTGGTCAAGGAATTGCTGACCGCGCCATCCTCGGTACTTCGTGACAGAATGGCGAATTACTTCTCGATGTGGCGCGCCGCTCACCACCAAAATCGCCAACATTTCCGGTGGGGTCGTAAGGTCCCACCGTCATGATGACGCTGGAACCCGTTCTCACCCCGCATGGTTTGCTGACGCTGCGACAAACGGCGCAAGCTCCTGCGTTGGAGCCCGATCAGGGCTTGCAGCTGGAGAAAGCATTTTTACGGGGCTCAGGGCACGGATTGTTGTGGCTCGGCGCCGACGAAGTCGCGACGGTTCTCCCGCCGGTGTTGTCGTATTGGCGAGAGCTTGGAATGCGCTACATGACTGCACTGTGCGCTCTTCCTAGTGTTGGAGACGGCCGGACCAAGCCGCCTGTGCCAATCCCCGCCGATGGCGAGCTGGACACGATGGCAGCGGCCGTTCCGCCGATGACCGGCGCGGAATACCTGACGACGTCTGTCCTGGCCAATCTTTGGCGAGGTATGGATGCGGCCTTTGATGCCGAGTTGGTGCAGGCCAAGCTCTCCGTGCAGGAGTTCCTCAAGAGCCGTCATCCGGCATGGAATTTGGTTGGGCGCGTTCATTTCAACCTCGCGGAGAACCGGAAGGACGAAGAAGCCCCGTTCGCGTTTCTTGCGACCTACACGACCCGACTTTCGGCTGAGGCCAAGGCCCAGCATCTGCCGCTCGGCAAGGCCTTGCAGGAGTATTCCGGTGCGAGGAACCGCCAACGCCTGCTCTCGCTGCTGATGCCCGTCCAGCGTGCCGCCGAAAGTTGCCCTTGGTTGAAGACCATGGTCGATGCCGGCGATATCTTTCACCCGCTGCGCTGGAGCCCACAACAGGCTCTGCAATTCCTGAAGGATGTTCCCGCGCTCGAAAGCGCCGGGGTGGTCGTGCGAATGCCAGCGAGTTGGCGCATGAACCACCCCGCACGCCCGCAAGTGAAAGCAACGGTCGGGGGCAATGCGCCATCACAGCTGGGGATGGACGCGCTGCTCGACTTCCGAATGGAGGTGACGCTCGAGGGCGAAAGCCTCTCGAAGGCCGAGATCAAGCGACTCCTGGCGCATTCCGATGGATTGACCTTAATCCGTGGCAAGTGGGTCGAGGTCGATCATGAACGACTGCATCGCACACTCGAGCAATTTGAGGCCATCGAGCGCCGCGCCGCCGCCGATGGTCTTTCGTTCGGTGAGGCGATGCGTCTGCTGGCTGGGGCTGGCATTGCCGGAGATAAAACTGCCGCACCAGCCGAAATCGATTGGAGCCAGACCGTTGCCGGCCCCTGGCTGGCGGAGACGCTGGCGACCCTGCGCCATCCCGATTGGCTCATGCGGGTCGACCCCGGTCAACATTTTCAGGGTACGCTGCGACCCTATCAGCAGTCGGGTGTGCAATGGCTCTATCTGCTAACGCAGCTCAAGCTTGGGGCTTGCCTTGCCGACGATATGGGGCTCGGCAAAACCATCCAGGTGTTGTCGCTGCTGCTGGTGATCAAGAATGAGGACATGGCAATTCGGAAACCTTGCCTGCTCGTAGCCCCCGCCTCGTTGTTAGCCAATTGGGCCGCCGAGATTTCCCGATTTGCGCCAAGCTTGAAAACAGTCGTGGTCCATCCATCGGCTGCGCCGTCCGAGAAACTGAACACTTACAGTGCGGACAGATGCGCAGATGTCGATCTCGTAATCACGAGCTACGGCTTTCTGACGCGTACGCCTTGGCTAGAAACTACATCATGGCGGTTTGTGGTGCTCGATGAAGCACAGGCCATCAAGAACCCGGGCGCTAAGCAGACAAAATCGGTCAAGAGGCTCAAGGCAGAAATGCGCATTGCGCTGACCGGCACGCCCATCGAGAATCGGCTCGGCGACCTATGGTCGATCTTCGACTTTATCAATCCTGGCCTGTTGGGATCGTCGAAGGAGTTTTCGGCATTCGTCAAACGCCTCGCCGACCGGCCACATAACCCTTACGGTCCGCTCCGCCAACTGGTGCGCCCCTATATCCTGCGACGGCTGAAGACCGACAAGAGCATCATTGCCGACCTGCCCGACAAGGCCGAGGTGAAAACCTTCTGCCCCTTGAGCCGCAAGCAGGCGGCGCTTTATCAGCAAGCAGTGGCGGAACTGGCCAGCCATCTCGAAGAGGTCGATGGAATAAAGCGGAGAGGTATCGTCCTAGCTTTTCTCATGCGTTTGAAGCAGATCTGCAACCATCCATCACAGTGGCTCGGCGACGGTGCGTGGAATGAGGAGGATAGCGGTAAGCTTGTGCGTCTGCGCGACATCGCGGAAGTGGTTGCCGCCCGGCAGGAGAAGGCACTTATCTTCACCCAGTTCAAGGAGTCAACGGCGCCACTAGTGGCGTTCCTGGGCTCCGTATTCGGAAGGCCCGGCCTCGTCCTGCATGGTGAGACAGAGGTTAAGAAGCGCAGGGACCTGGTGCGCCAATTTCAGGAAGACGAAGACGTCCCGTTCTTCGTGCTCTCGGTCAAAGCAGGCGGCACCGGGCTCAATCTCACAGCGGCCTCGCATGTCATTCATTTCGACAGGTGGTGGAATCCGGCTGTCGAAAACCAAGCTACCGACCGTGCCTTCCGGATCGGACAGACCAAGAACGTGCTTGTGCACAAGTTCGTTTGTCGCGGCACCGTGGAGGAAAAGATCGACCATATGATTGAGTCGAAGAAACAATTGGCTGGGGATTTTCTTGGCGGCGGAGCTGACATCCTGTTGACTGAGATGAAAGATGAGGAGTTGCTTAGACTCGTGACTCTCGATTTGGGTGCGGCGATGAAGGAAGGGGATGAATGAGCTACTACGGGTGGCATGCTTACGTGCCGGTAGCTGAGAAGCGGCGACAGGCAGAACGCAAGTTGGCCAAGCTCAAGAAGCAGGGACGATCCGTTGCGCCCGTGAGGATCGAGGGCCGCACAATTACCAAGAGCTTCTGGGGCAGATCTTGGTGCGTCAACCTTGAACGATACAGCGACTATGAGAGCCGCTTGCCGCGCGGCCGGACCTATGTCCGAAACGGCTCCGTTATCGACCTGCAAATTGCCAAGGGCGAGATATCGGCAATGGTCGCCGGGTCTGAGCTCTACCAAATCAAAATTGTCATTGCACCGGTTACGCGGGCGCGCTGGAAATCCATCTGTCGGGACTGCGCCGGGACCGTCGATTCGCTAGTTGAGCTCCTGCAGGGCCGCTTGGCGAAAGGCGTGATGGACCGGGTCTGTCGAGAGGGGGACGGCCTGTTTCCGTCGCCGACGGAAATCAAGCTGTCGTGCAGCTGTCCAGATTGGGCGGACATGTGCAAGCACGTTGCGGCAGCACTGTATGGTGTCGGCGCTCGGCTAGATGAAAAGCCTCAGCTTCTTTTTGTGCTGCGTGATGTGGATGAAACTGAAATGCTCGCCAGCGCTGGACAGGATTCTCCGCTAACAACGGCGCCAGGCGCGGCGAAGGTGCTTGATGAAGGCGATGTCGCCGCTCTATTCGGGCTGGAGATGGCCGAAACTCCTCATACCCCAAATCCTGCCTTAACAGTCGCAAAGAGACCCCAACAGTCCAAGGCGCAAAAAGGCAAGATATCTGCCAGAAAGACCAAACGAGCAGCGAAGACAGATGTCGCCTTACATCGTGCGACTCGGGTCAGTTCGGGAACGAAAAAGACAGCCCGAGCAAGTGCCAGGAAACGGCGCACATCGGGGATGTCCCGATCGTTGTTGAACTATGTCGGGCCGAGGTTGCCAGAATGAATGTTGCACTAAACCGCTACCGCGGTAGGGAGCAGCATGGCTGCGGCCTGAAGGGGGAGGCGCCACAGAGTGCGCGGCAGCGGCATTAACGATCCTTCGCTGCGCGTCGCGCAGTCCGACCCGTGGGTGTGAATCGACGCTGAACATTGACCCCGCACGCGCGAAGTCAATCAAGCACTTGGGGCGCCGATCGGCGTCCGGACCCCACGCCGATTCACACGCTGGTCGGGATGGCGAGGCGGCCCACGAACTGGAGGTCGAAAAGCTCCACGCGAAGATCGGACAATTGACGGTCGAGCGAGAGTTCTTAGCCAGGAGGTCCGGAAGATGAGCGCGCCGGATCGCCGAGGATTGCTTCAGCGCGATCATGAGAGTCTATCGATCCGCCGGCAATGCCAACTGCTGAGCGTTGCGCGATCGAGCGTATATAGGCCGCCGCGGCCGGCCAATGACAACGACCTTGAGCTGATGCGACGCATCGACCAGCTGTTCACGGCCTGGCCGTTCCTGGGCTCGCGGCGGATGACGGCGATGCTCAATGCCGAAGGCCGTCGCATCAATCGCAAGCGCGTGCAGCGGTTGATGCGCAAGACGGGCATCGCGGCGCTGGGACCAAAGCCCAGAACCACAAAGCCGGCGCCGGGACACAAGATCTTCCCGTATCTCCTGCGCCATATGGTGATCGACCGGCCAGGGCTTTCTATATTTGGTGGCGATCATCGATTGGGCGAGCCGTGCGGTACTGGGATGGCGCCTTTCGAACACGATGGACACATCGTTCTGCGTGTCTGCGCTCGAAGAGGCCTTGGCGCGCCTCGGCCGGCCTGAGATCTTCAATACCGACCAGGGTAGCCAGTTCACCAGCGCGGCCTTCACCGGCACGCTGGCCGCCACCGGCGTCAGGATCTCGATGGACGGTCGCGGCCGCTGGATGGACAACGTGTTCATCGAGCGGCTGTGGCGCTCGCTCAAATACGAGGACATCTATCTCAAGGGTTATTCGGATGGCCACGAGGCCAAAGCCGGAATCGCCCGATCCCATCAGGCGCTGGAAATTCGCGCGCCGATGGCGGTCTGGCAGGCCGGGGCGCATTCGGCGAAGAGGCTGTGGATATGACGCTTCTCGCAAGCGAGAAGCTTGGACAACGCTGCGCGTTGCCCACATCCCCACAGCCACAACAGCAGCAAGCAAGAGTAGCGTAAAGTATTGGGAAGAACGAACGGCAGCAGCTCCACTTAAGAACCGGACCCGGTGGTCCTCAGCAAAGGGTCCACTGCACCCAGCAGGCTACCCCTCTTGGGTACGAAACGTTTGCGCCTGCGCAGTCTTAATGCTCGTCAGGATTTTGCACTTTACATCCTGGGGCTAGAGCCGACGTCGCCGGCGTGTATTTTAAGCGGGCGGCGTTGCGCCCTGGCATGGTGGTAATTTTACCACTGTTCCCCGGCGTCGAGACGCGGAACTCTGGTTCGCTATTGTCTCTTCTTCGGATTTGGTGTGCGATCAAGCTAACCAATCTCGACTGACGCGGGACTGGCCATGTGGCCCCAGCAATCGCCCCCTGGGCCTCCAAGGGTTGCTGGGGCCGCTTCGTTTGGATTCGCCAGACGGGCCCCAAATACCTATTTTACGGGCATGTCGATCAGCCGAAAAGCGATCGAGATCCCGCCCGAGGTGGCCCGACAGTTGGCAGCGGCGCCGCCTATCGCGCGCAGGCAAATGCGCTTGAGATCGAGGCGCAGGCGAAGCGCGCGGCTAGCGGATGAATACGACGCCGCGCAGGAGCGGGGGAGAGATCAAGAGCGCTGGCAAGCCTAATTCTTCCACGCTGGGCGAGCGTTACCGAGATCGGTCTCACTCACAAAGACATTCACGAAGCCCGCATCAGACCCAAGGCAGGCAACACTCGTCGATGGTCGGGCGCCCAGGCACATCCACGATCTGAAGATCGCGAAAAATCGATAGAGCCGCTTCCGCCTCGGCCGGAAACCGCGCATCGGGCGCAAAGCGTCGTCTCGCTGACGAGTCTGACGCCGCGCAGGAGCATGGTGAAGTAGCAAGGCGGCAGAACAATCCCGGAAGCGTTGGGCATGTTCCGGAGGAGAACATAACGCCACTGCTGGCGAACTCGGCCTTTCCCGCAAGGAGCGCGTCGGGCATGGCGAGAGCAGGTCTCCTTCGCAACGCCGGCTACCGGTGCCAGTGGGCGGAGCGCGGGCAGCACTGCGACCGGGCTGGCGCGCCTCCGACCAAAGCCTGGTGCCTCTGGGGACCTTGCCGAGCGCCCCCTAGCGGCTTCACTCCACGCCGTATCGTGCGCGATCATCCGCGATGGCTCATCGTCGTTACACGAAATGGTCCGGCCGCTTCTTGCCATCTGGTAGCTGCCCTGCGGAATGGCTCGCCGGCGGGCGCCTTGTGTGCACGGCAATGCGGCACGGTCGGCGCCGTGCACGTCGTTCCGAATTGGCATGACATGGTAGGCCACGCGGTGTAGGCCACGCGGTGCCCATTCACCAGAGCCCTGGAGATCGTGATGGAGTCGGCTGCCTTGGCGTCACAAGCCCGCTCGTCACCTTCGTTACTGGACCGGCCCTGTCGTCGAACCGAAATGGCTTCAAGACGGGTGCTTGGTCTTCTGCGTTGGCTGTCAGCATCACAACAGCCGGCTGAAACTTGCCGATCTTCCCGGATTGTGGACTGGTACGATATCTCCGCGCCGACTGGACTGGGGCGAAGTGATAAATTTCGCCAAAGGCGTCTCCGGCTTCGAGGTGGCCTTGCTGCGTTTGCTCACCGGCGCTAACGCTGGTCTTGAGGTTGGCGGAGAGGATGCACGATGAGCAAGGCGCGCGAGTTTATCGATTTCTGGATCGAGAATAGCGTTCACGCTGTCGAACAGTATCGGACTGTCGGCGCGTCGCAGGATGTGGCCGAGCTGAGCCGCCGCCTCATCGATGCTGCCAAGGAACAAGGTATACCGGAAGCGGACTTGGAGGCTGAGATCGGCGATATCTCCGACTACATCGCAGGGCAGCTCGAGGCGGCGAATAGGGCTGAGAGCGAACGGCGTAAGCTGACGTAGGACGCTATTCGTTCTTGACCCAACTCAGCTGTCATTTGAATACGACGACGATGATAATAAAGAGGCCGCCAACTGAGGCGCCCTTACTCATGGGCGGCTTTTGGTCCCGGGCCTTCTCCGTTTGACTTGCTCGATCAGAGGCCGGATTAGATGTTTAAAAGCAAGGCCGAGACATGTGATCACCACCAAGATCGGCCAGTATGCTCATTCCGCTCGATGTCGCCCACCAATCCGGGATGATGTCGCCCGGGGTGACGAGGCCTCTTCTGGCTCCGATACGGTCCCGCCTTTCGGCTTTGCGAAGGGGACCTGGATGCCGACGGAGAGGTTTGCGATGCGCCATGTGCGCGATATGATCAGATTGAAGTCGGCCGGGATGCCGACCCGCGAGATTGCGCGGCGGGTCGGCACGGCCCCTTCGACGGTGCGGTTGACGATCCGCCGGTTCGAGGCGGCGGGGCTGACCTGGCCGTTGCCAGACGACGTCACCGACACGGTGCCGGAGGCCCGGCTGTTCGCCAACGCCGGAGCCGGTCCGGGCACCCGGCGGCAGGCGTCACCGGATACTTCACGCCGACTTTCGCCGCGCCGCCGACGCTCTTGCGCAGCGCGTCCATCAGATCGACGACGTTCTCGCCGCGCGGGCGCTCCTTCGGAGTGATCGGCTTGCCCGCTCGCTTCTGGTTGATGAGATCGACCAGCGCCGTTTCGTACTGGTCTTCGAACTTGTCGGGTTCGAAGTTGCCGGCCTTCTGCTCGACGATGTGCCGGGCCAGTTCGAGCATATCCTTGGTGACTTTGACGTCATCGATTTCGTCGAAATACTCCTTCGGATCGCGCACTTCGTAGGGGTAGCGCAGCAGCGTCCCCATCAGGCCTGTCAATCGGCCCTTTAATTGCGGGTTGTTGTCAAGCTGTCATTCTTTCTCTCCAGTGGCACGCCCGTAGCGATTGCTCCGTCGGAGCTGGTCGCGTTGCGGAGACGGAGCGATCGCGGATGGCGACACGATCGCCTGACGGGATTGGATAATCGATGTCGTTGGCTGCTCCGGCGTAAATGGATTGATGTCGTAGCTGGGGTCATGGTCCTTTCCGAGGTCGCGAGCGCCTCATGATGATGTCCGGATCGAGCGCCTCAACGTTTGCAGCGGAGTGCGGACGAACCGCCACCAGCCGATTGACCGAGGTCGCCACGACCACCGTCCCAGCGGGACATCGCCAGTCCGGCGGGGCCGGACCAGGAGCTTAGAAAATAGGATTATGCCTCCTTCGCCTGCCCCCAGTCGAACGATGTGCCGTCCACCCAGATGCAGTGCAGGATTACGGCGATCTTCCGGGCAATGGCTACCTTTGCCTTCCTCATCCCAATCCGCTTTGCGAGCTTCATGCCCCAGGCCTTGAGGCAAGACCATTTCTTTGTTCGGTACAGCAGAACGGTTGCGGCCTCGAATAGGTAAGTCCGTAGAAGTCGATCGCCCCAACGGGATATCTTGCCGTTGGTGTCAGTTTCGCCAGATTGGTTGCGTCGCGGCGTAAGCCCCAGATAGGCGCCAACTGTCGAAGCGGATCGGAAGCGTGAGGGATCATCGATCGTATGGCGGACAGTTAGGGCAGTCACGACGCCAACACCCGGGACCGTCATCAGACGGCGCGTCGTCTCGTCCTGTTTTGCCAACCGGCGGACTTGGTCATCGAACTTATTCTGTTGCTGACACACGTTCTCATGGATCGACAAGAGCGGGGATATCACGCTCAGGAGCTGATGATCATCGCCCAAGAGCTCGTGGACCTGGTGGCGAAACTGCAGGCCGATTGCGCGAGGGAATAGTAATCCATACTCCTTGATCAAGCTGCGAATCTGGTTCTCGCTGCGGATTCCGATTTATTCCGGCCGGGTATTCCGACTTGAAGCCGGCCATCGTTCCGATTTGAAGCCGGCCACGATTCCGAAATGAAACCGGCCGGCATTCCGATTTGAAGCCGGCCGGGTTTTGGAAGTCGGCGTTTTCGTTTGGGTCAGTCCTTCAGGCATCAAGTCCCTCGTTGATCCACGAGGGGAAGCGGATGCCGGCCAAGAGAGAACTGACCATGCGACAGATACGACAGATGCTGCGGCTTGCCCGTGATGGGGTGAGCGCCCGGGAGATCGGGCGCACGCTCGGGGTGGCGCGCAGCACGATCCAGGACAATCTCAAGCGT